>NZ_MOBP01000001.1:0-43236 GCF_003732665.1 Pseudomonas frederiksbergensis
GCGGTATTAGCGTCCGTTTCCGAGCGTTATCCCCCACTACCAGGCAGATTCCTAGGCATTACTCACCCGTCCGCCGCTCGCCACCAGGTACAAGTACCCGTGCTGCCGCTCGACTTGCATGTGTTAGGCCTGCCGCCAGCGTTCAATCTGAGCCATGATCAAACTCTTCAGTTCAAACATCTTTGGGTTTTTAAGAAACCCTAAACTTGGCTCAGCAATCGTTGGTTACATCTTTGATTTCTCGCGGAGTAACTTGTGATGCTGATAATCTTGTTGACTATCAGTCTGACTCCACAAGCACCCACACGAATTGCTTGATTCAGTTGTTAAAGAGCGGTTGGTTAAGACCTTTCGTCTCAACCGAGGCGCGCATTCTACAGCAGCACCGGTTACTGTCAAGCGGTTATTTTCAGAAGTTTTCAAAGTTTCCTTTGCAACTTCAACCACTTGCGCTTTCGATCTCTCGTTAGCGGGAGGCGAATTCTACAGCGTTACTCGCTGCTGTCAACACCTCTTTTTCAACCCCTTTCGCGCTTCGATGACCTGAAGCAACTCACTGCCGAAACCTACATAACTCTTTGTTTACCAAGGAGTTTTCCGTTTCGACTGCGCCGGAAGTGGGGCGAATTATAGACTTCCAGAATCTGCCGTCAACACCTAATTTCACAATTCTGTCATATCAGTCAGAAAAGCCCCGAAAACGCGAAGGCCGGCCCCAAGGGGACGGCCTTCTCCCCTTCTATTTACAAGCTAGGGAACGCGAACTGCGAAGCCTCATGGCTTGCCCGCTGCGGCCAGCGCTGAGTAATAGCCTTGCGGCGGGTGTAGAAACGCACACCGTCCGGACCATAAGCATGCAAGTCACCGAACAGCGAACGCTTCCAGCCACCAAAGCTGTGATACGCCACCGGCACCGGCAGCGGCACGTTCACACCAACCATCCCGACTTCAATCTCATCACAGAACAACCGCGCCGCTTCGCCATCACGGGTGAAGATGCAGGTGCCGTTGCCATATTCGTGATCATTGATCAGTTGCATCGCCTCTTCCAGGCTATTGACCCGGACGACGCACAACACCGGCCCGAAAATTTCTTCTTTATAGATGCGCATCTGCGGCGTGACGTTATCGAACAGGCAACCACCCAGGAAGAACCCCTCTTCATGACCGGCCACGCTCAGGCCACGACCATCCACTACCAGAGTCGCCCCCGAAGAAACGCCGTCTACTATATAGCCACTGACCTTGTCCCGAGCCTGACCGGAAACCAGCGGCCCCATGTCCAGACCACACGATGTACCGGCACCGATTTTCAGCGCCTTGATCTGCGGCACCAATTTGGCCACCAACGCATCCGCCACCTGGTCACCGACGCAAACCGCCACCGAGATCGCCATGCAACGCTCGCCGCAGGAACCATAGGCCGCGCCCATCAGTGCGCTGACCGCATTATCCAGATCTGCATCCGGCATCAGCACCGCATGGTTCTTCGCCCCGCCCAGTGCCTGCACACGTTTGCCGCGCTTGGTGCCTTCGGCGTAAATGTATTCGGCAATCGGTGTCGAGCCGACAAAACTCAGCGCTTTGACTTCAGGCGCTTCGATCAACGCATCCACCGCGGCCTTGTCGCCGTGCACCACGCTCAGTACACCTTTAGGCAAACCGGCCTCGATCAACAATTGAGCGATCAGCAGCGTGGAACTTGGATCACGCTCGGACGGCTTGAGGATGAAGCAGTTGCCGCAGACGATCGCCAGTGGGTACATCCACAACGGCACCATCGCCGGGAAGTTGAACGGGGTGATGCCCGCCACCACGCCCAGCGGCTGGAAGTCCGACCACGCATCGATGTTCGGGCCGACGTTACGGCTGTACTCGCCCTTGAGGATTTCCGGCGCTGCGCACGCGAACTCAACGTTCTCGATACCGCGCTTCAATTCACCCGCCGCATCTTCCAACGTTTTGCCGTGTTCTTCGCTGATCAACTGCGCGATGCGCGCTTCATTCTGTTCCAGCAATTGCTTGAAGCGGAACATCACCTGGGCGCGCTTGGCCGGCGGTGTATTGCGCCAGGCCGGGAATGCAGCCTTGGCCGCGTCGATGGCTTTCTGAATGGTTTCGCGGCTGGCCAATGGCAGCTTATGAATGGCTTTGCCAGTCGACGGGTTGAACACGTCAGCCGTGCGGCCGTCTTCGGTCACCAGTTCGCCATTGATCAAATGCGGGATGAGGCTCATGCGGTACTCCTGAAATTTTGTGCACCGACGCCCATCGAGGGGCGCCGGTTTGGCTTTTGTCGAATCAGTCGATCTTGTTCAGCACTTCGCCAACCGCGTCGAACAGACGATCGAGGTCCTGCGGCTTGCTGTTGAAGGTTGGGCCGAACTGCAGGGTGTCGCCGCCGAAGCGCACATAGAACCCGGCTTTCCACAGCGCCATGCCAGCTTCGAACGGACGCACAATTGCGTCGCCATCGCGCGGGGCAATCTGGATCGCGCCGGCCAGGCCGTAGTTACGAATATCGATAACGTTCTTCGAGCCTTTCAGACCGTGCAGCGCATTTTCGAAATGCGGTGCGACCTCGGCCACGCTCTGCACCAGGTTTTCCTTTTGCAGCAGGTCGAGTGCCGCCAGGCCAGCGGCGCACGCCACCGGGTGGGCCGAGTAGGTGTAGCCGTGGGGGAATTCCACCGCGTACTCCGGCGTCGCCTGGTTCATGAAGGTGTGATAGATCTCGGAGCTGGCAATCACCGCGCCCATCGGGATCGCGCCGTTGGTGACTTGTTTGGCGATGCACATCAGGTCCGGAGTCACGCCGAAGCTGTCGGCGCCGAACATCGAACCGGTACGGCCGAAACCGGTGATCACTTCGTCGAACACCAGCAGGATGTTGTGCTGATCGCAGATGTCGCGCAGACGCTTGAGGTAGCCCTCAGGCGGCACCAGTACGCCAGCGGAGCCGGCCATTGGCTCGACAAACACCGCGGCTATGTTCGAAGCGTCGTGCAATTCGATCAGCTTGAGCAACTCATCCGCCAGGGCGATACCGCCCTCTTTCGGCATGCCACGGGAGTAAGCATTGCTTGCCAGCAGGGTGTGCGGCAGATGATCGACATCCATCATCGCCTGACCGAACATTTTGCGGTTGCCGTTCACGCCGCCAAGGCTGGTGCCGGCGATGTTCACGCCATGGTAACCACGGGCACGACCGATCATTTTGGTCTTGGTTGCCTGGCCTTTCAGGCGCCAGTAGGCACGGACCATTTTCACCGCGGTGTCCGCACACTCGGAACCCGAGTCCGTGAAGAACACATGATTCAGATTGCCCGGGGTCAGGTCGGTGATCTTCTCGGCCAGTTGGAACGACAACGGATGGCCGTACTGGAAGCCCGGCGAGTAATCGAGGGTGCCCAATTGCTTGGCGACTGCCTCCTGGATTTCCTTGCGGGTGTGCCCGGCGCCGCAGGTCCACAGGCCCGAAAGCGAATCGTAGACCTTGCGACCCTTGTCGTCTGTCAGCCAACTGCCTTCGGCGGCGACGATCAGTCGCGGATCGCGCTGGAAATTTCGGTTGGCGGTGTAGGGCATCCAGTGCGCATCAAGCTTGAGCTGGCTGGCCAGGGAAGACGGGGCGTTTTCGGGCAAGTTCATGATTAAAACCTCGCAGGGCAATAAGCGGCGTAGAGATCAAAAGCGTTCTTGCAGCTAAATTGCCACGGGGATAAAGTCGGTGAAATCCAACTCTTCTAACGTTCAGTCAGGCCTTCACTAAACTTATGAGCACTCGACGCCCCGATCCGCTGGCACAAGTCAGCGACTTTGATATCCGCCTGTTGCGGATCTTCCGCAGCGTCGTGGAGTGCGGCGGCTTCTCCGCGGCGGAATCGGTGCTGGGCATCGGCCGCTCGGCCATCAGCCAGCAAATGAGCGATCTGGAACAACGCCTCGGCCTGCGCCTGTGCCAACGCGGTCGCGCCGGTTTTTCCCTGACTGAAGAGGGCCGCGAGGTCTACCACTCGGCATTGCAGCTATTAAGTGCGCTGGAAAGCTTCCGTACCGAGGTCAACGGTCTGCATCAACACCTGCGCGGCGAGTTGACCATCGGCCTGACCGACAACCTGGTCACCCTGCCCCACATGCGCATCACCCATGCCTTGGCGCAATTAAAGGAACGCGGGCCGGATGTGCAAATCCAGATCCGCATGATCGCGCCTAATGAAGTCGAACAAGGCGTGCTCGACGGACGCCTGCACGTTGGCGTGGTGCCACAGGCCAGTGCGTTGTCGGGGCTGGAATACCAACCGCTCTACAGCGAACGCTCGCTGCTGTATTGCGCGGTGGGCCATCCGCTGTTTTATGTCGATGACAAGCAACTGGACGACGAACGCCTGAACAGCCAGGACGCCATCGCCCCGACCTTCCGCCTGCCCGCCGAGATCCAGGCCCATTACCAGGCGCTCAATTGCACCGCCAGCGCCTCGGACCGCGAAGGCATGGCGTTCCTGATCCTGACTGGCCGCTACATCGGTTACCTGCCGGATCACTACGCCAGCCTTTGGGTCCAGCAGGGCCGATTGCGCGCACTCAAACCCACCGTGCGTTTTTATGACTTGAGCCTCGCTTCGGTCACACGCAAGGGCCGTCGCCCGCATTTGGTGCTGGAAAGCTTCCTCGAAAGCCTGGCCGCCACCCGCTGAAAACACAAAACCTGTAGGAGCGAAGCTTGCTCGCGAAGGCGTCTTGACATTCAACATTGATGTTGGCTGACCTGACGCCTTCGCGAGCAAGCTTCGCTCCTACAAGGGCAAGGTTTTATCGTGTCGGCACTTGTCTGAAACCTGTGGGTGCGCTATCAACGCATTGGTTGCACCCACAGACTATTTCGGAAGTGCCTATGACCTTTGAAGTCCCCGCCCACGGCGGCAAACCTGCCAGCCGCATTCGTCAGAAGAACGAAGAGACGATCCTCAAAGCCGCCGAAGATGAATTCGCCCGACACGGGTTCAAAGGCACCAGTATGAACACCATCGCTTTGAATGCCGGGTTGCCCAAGGCGAACCTGCATTACTACTTCACCAACAAGCTTGGGTTGTACGTGGCGGTGCTGAGCAACATCATCGAATTGTGGGACAGCACCTTCAACACGCTGACCGCCGAAGACGATCCCGCCGAAGCGCTGACCCGTTACATCCGCGCCAAAATGGAATTCTCCCGGCGCCAGCCGCAAGCTTCGCGAATCTTCGCCATGGAAGTGATCAGCGGCGGCGAGTGCCTGACCGAGTATTTCAACCAGGACTATCGCGCCTGGTTCCAGGGTCGGGCTGCGGTGTTCCAGGCGTGGATCGACGCCGGCAAAATGGACCCGGTCGACCCGGTCAACCTGATCTTCCTGTTGTGGGGCAGCACCCAGCATTACGCCGACTTCGCCACACAGATCTGCCGGGTCAGCGGCCGCACCAAGTTGACCAAGCAAGACATGGAAGACGCCGGCGATAACCTGATCCGCATCATCCTCAAGGGCTGCGGCCTGACACCCACTATTTAAGAAGCCTATGCCTTTTACCCTCAGTGGCTTTTGCGAATACCGCGAAGAGATTCGCAAAAGCCGCTTCATCACCCTCGCCGGGCCGATCAGCAGCCCGGCCGAAGCCCAGGCGTTCATCGAGCAGCACAGCGACTTGAACGCCACGCACAACTGCTGGGCCTGGAAGCTCGGCGACCAGTACCGCAGCAACGACGATGGCGAACCTGGCGGCACGGCGGGTCGGCCGATCCTGGCGGCGATCGAAGCGCAGGATTGCGATCAGGTCGCGGTGCTGGTAATTCGCTGGTACGGCGGCATTCAACTTGGCACCGGTGGTTTGGCCCGAGCCTACGGCGGCGGCGCGAACAAATGCCTGCAAGGGGCGCCCAAGGTTGAGTTGATCAGCCGTGTGCCGGTGAGTTGTGCCTGTGGGTTTGGCGAGCTGGTGCTGGTGAAGTTACGGGTGGCAGAACTGGGCGGGTTGGTGGTGGAGGAATCCTTTACCGCTAACGGTGTGGATTTGAAATTGGCGATTGGCGAGGCGCAAATCGAGACGCTGCAATTGCAACTGGCGGATTTGAGTCGCGGGCGGATTTTGTTGGAGCGATAGAGCCGCAATCTTTTGGGGCATTCATCTTTTCCACACCGCTCGACACTTGCCCACATCTGCTGTGCACCCGGCTGTGGATAACCTGAGTACATTCGGCTGTAACCCTTCTGTCATGCGGCTTTGCGGGCTTTGTTCATTTTTCGTCCAAAGTGCCACCAAATTTTCTAATTTCACGAAAAAACAAATAGTTAGCGCGGTTTATGTCCTTTAGAAGATAGCCGCTCAGTGCTTATGCCCGAGCGTTACGCTTGCGCACAAATACTGTGGAGCAACCTGTGGATAACCCGTTCATGAGTGGCTCAGCCCCATATCCGGCATAGCTTGCGGCCGACTGCTCGTTTTTTGATCAAAACCCCGCGAGCAAAACCGGAGCCTGATCAACGGTTTTGCCCTCATCTGGTGCTTGATTCAACGACGCAACACTTCCTCGATGACGCGCAAAGCCCTTGATCAGCATGGCTTTACGAAATTCCTGACTCAATGGCCAGAAAATTGCTTTATCCACAGGCATAACTTCAAGCGACCGAGCCAGTCATGCCCAACCCCGATCCCACCCCACGCCTGCAACTGCGCAACATCAGCAAACGCTACCCCGGTTGCCTGGCCAACGATGCCATCGACCTGAGCATTGCTCCCGGTGAAATCCATGCCCTGCTCGGCGAAAACGGTGCGGGCAAAAGCACACTGATGAAGATCATCTACGGCGTCACTCACGCCGACTCAGGCGAAGTCATCTGGCAAGGGCAACGCATTGCCATGCGCAATCCGGCCCAGGCCCGGGGCTTGGGGATCGGCATGGTGTTCCAGCACTTTTCGCTGTTCGAAACCCTGAGCGTGGCGCAGAACATTGCCCTGGCCATGGGTGCGGCGGCCGGCACGCCGAAACAGCTTGAGCCAAAGATTCGCGAAGTGTCCCAACGCTACGGCATGGCGCTGGAGCCGGAGCGACTGGTCCACAGCCTGTCCATCGGCGAACGCCAACGCGTGGAAATCATTCGTTGCCTGATGCAGGACATTCGCCTGCTGATCCTCGATGAACCGACTTCGGTACTGACGCCCCAAGAGGCCGACGAATTGTTCGTCACCCTGCGCCGACTCGCCTCCGAGGGCTGCAGCATTCTGTTTATCAGCCACAAGCTCGGCGAAGTCCGCGCCTTGTGCCACAGCGCCACGGTGTTGCGTGGCGGGCGGGTAGCCGGGCATTGCGTGCCGGCCGAATGCTCGGATCAACAACTGGCGCGGTTGATGGTCGGTGAAGCGGCAGAGTTGATTGCTGACTATCCGAAGGTGGTCGGTGGTGAGGCATTTTTAAACGTGACTGGGTTGTCCTGGCATAACCCGGACCCGTTTGGTTGCTCGTTGAAGGACATCAATCTGCAAGTGTGCAGCGGCGAAATTGTCGGCATCGCCGGAGTTGCCGGCAACGGTCAGGATGAGTTGCTGGCGTTGCTCAGCGGTGAACAACGGCTGAACCGCAATGACGCAGCCACCCTCCATTTCAAAGGACAAGCCGTTGCCCATCTGCGCCCCGATGCCCGACGCAAAATCGGCCTGGCCTTCGTGCCCGCCGAACGCCTGGGCCATGGCGCGGTGCCGGAATTGAGCCTGGCCGACAACGCCCTGCTCACGGCATTTCAACAAGGGTTGGTGAGCAACGGTTTGATCCGGCGCAGTAAAGTCAAAGCCCTGGCCGAAGAGATCATCCGCCGCTTCGGGGTGAAGACGCCCGACACCCAGACCCCGGCCAGCAGCCTGTCCGGCGGCAATTTGCAGAAATTCATTCTTGGCCGGGAAATCCTCCAGCAGCCGAAATTGCTGGTGGCCGCGCACCCGACCTGGGGCGTGGACGTCGGCGCCGCCGCAACCATCCACCGGGCACTGATTACCTTGCGCGATGCCGGCGCGGCGATCCTGGTGATTTCCGAAGACCTCGATGAACTGTTCCAGATTTGCGACCGGCTCGGCGCCTTGTGCAGCGGTCGATTGTCGCCGCTAAAGGCCACCGTCGACACCCGGCTGACCGACGTCGGCGGCTGGATGGCCGGCCAGTTCGACGCCCCTCACTCACCTGCATCCGCCACGGTTTAACGGAGATTCACATGCTGCTTTCACTCGAACCCCGTGGCCAGCAATCGCGCCTGATGTTGTGGTGCTCGCCGTTGCTGGCGGCGGTGCTGACGTTGGGCTGCGGCTCATTGCTGTTTATCGCCTTGGGCCACGACCCGTTGCTGACGTTGCACACCTTGCTGATTGCGCCGATCAGCGATTTGTATGGCGTATCGGAATTGCTGGTCAAAGCCCTGCCGATTTTGCTCTGCGCTCTGGGCCTGGCGGTGGCGTATCAGGCGCGAATCTGGAACATCGGCGCCGAGGGCCAACTGTTGCTGGGCGCCCTGGCCGGCAGTGCGTTGGCGGTGAACATCATCGACATGCAAAGCCGCTGGGCGCTGGTGTTCATTTTGCTGGTCGGCACGCTGGCCGGCGCGGCGTGGGCCGGGCTTACGGCGTGGTTGCGTACCCGTTTCAATGCCAACGAAATCCTCACCAGCATCATGCTCAATTACATCGCCCTCAACCTGCTGCTGTTTTGTGTGCACGGACCGTTGAAAGACCCGGCCGGGTTCAACTTTCCCGAGTCGGCGATGTTCGGCGATGCCAGCCGTTTGCCGTTGTTGATGGAGGACGGTCGGGTGCATGCCGGGGTGTATTTCGCCCTGCTCGCGTTGGTTGCGGTGTGGGTGTTGCTGCAGAAAAGCTTCGTCGGCTTTCAGATCAAAGTGCTCGGCCTGGACAAGCGTGCGGCAGGGTTTGTCGGCTTTCGCGAGAAGCGTTTGATCTGGCTGGCGCTGTTGATCAGCGGCGGTCTGGCGGGGCTGGCCGGGGTCTGCGAAGTGACTGGGCCGATCGGCCAATTGGTGCCGCAAGTCTCGCCGGGTTACGGCTATGCGGCGATCACCGTGGCGTTTCTCGGGCGGCTCAACCCCATCGGCATTCTGTTTTCCAGCCTGCTGATGGCGCTGCTGTACATCGGTGGCGAGAGCGCGCAGATGAGCATGAATCTGCCCCAAGCCATCACCCAATTGTTCCAAGGGATGATGCTGTTCTTCCTGCTGGCCAGTGATGTGCTGATTCTCTACCGACCCCGTTTGAATGTGCGCTGGGCGCGCCGCGCACCCGCCACCGCCGTAACCGCAGGAGCGCTGTGATGGATATCGATCTGCTGAGCAATATTTTCTACGCCATGGTCCGTTGCGGCACGCCGTTGCTGCTGGTGGCGCTGGGCGAACTCATCTGCGAGAAAAGCGGCGTCCTCAACCTGGGCCAGGAAGGCATGATGCTGTTTGGCGCGGTGATCGGTTTTATCGTCGCCCTGAACAGCGACAACCTGTGGCTCGGCGTGTTGCTGGCGATGCTGGCCGGGATGCTGTTGTCGTCGCTGTTCGCGTTGGTGGCGCTGGTGTTCAACGCCAATCAGGTGGCCACCGGGTTGGCGCTGACGATTTTTGGTGTGGGCCTGTCGACCTTTGTCGGCGCGGCGTGGGTCGGTAAACCGCTGGCGGGTTTTGAGCCGCTGGCGATTCCGTATTTGAGTGAGATTCCGCTGATCGGGCGGATGCTGTTTGCCCAGGATTTGTTGGTGTACCTGTCGTTCGCGCTGTTTGCGCTGGTGGCCTGGGTGATCCTGAAAAGTCGTGTCGGGCTGATCATTCAAGCGGTCGGGGAAAACCCGGATGCGGCCAGTGCCATGGGGTTGCCGGTGCTCGGAGTGCGCACTTTGGCCGTGTTGTTTGGCGGGGCGATGGCCGGGTTGGCCGGGGCTTATTTGTCCCTGGCCTATACGCCGATGTGGGCCGAAAACATGAGCGCCGGGCGCGGCTGGATTGCCCTGGCGCTGGTGGTGTTCGCCAGTTGGCGGGTGTGGCGGTTGTTGCTTGGGGCGTACCTGTTCGGGCTCGCCAGCATCCTGCATCTGGTGGCGCAGGGGTTGGGGCTGGCGATTCCTTCCAGTTTGTTGGCGATGCTGCCGTATGTCGCGACCATTGTGGTGTTGGTGCTGTTGTCCCGGGATGCGGTGCGCACGCGGTTGTATGCGCCGGTGTCGTTGGGGCAGCCGTGGCAGGCGGGGCATTAGCAGCGACCGTGCGGGCCTCTTCGCGAGCAAGCCCGCTCCCACAATGGATCGGGTTTACACAGTTCCCTGTGGGAGCGGGCTTGCTCGCGAAGGCATCCGAACCGGCAACACCTGAACCACGCTCCACGCCAATTCAAAGATCAAAAAAACCACCAATAACGAACTCGCACCATGAAGCAAGGCGTACAACTGCCAGGTAGCAAACAGAAATCTCCCAACCGCGTCATACCGCCCAAACACCTGCTGCGGATCCCGAATCCGCAACACCGCCCACACACAAACAATCGACCCCAACAGATTCGCCATCAACATGTGCATCGGCTCGAACACCGGCAACTCACCCGGCAAATCCAACGCCTGGCTCAACCCCGACAGCGCGCCATGCAGCAAAGCAAAACTCCACGGCGTGGCAAACGCCGCCGTCACGATCAAGTCATACCAGGCGCTGCCTTTCACCACTCGGCGATATTGCGTTGACGTCCACATCGGCGTTGCTCCATAAATTCAGGGAGCAACCAGGCTAAAGCCTGGAGTATGCTCCAGGGTCAAGCCCTTCTGAGACGTCATGATGCGCATCGGTGAATTAGCCCAGGCCAGCGCCGTCAGCCGCGACACGTTGCGCTTCTACGAGCAGCGCGGATTGATCGCGGCGCAACGCAGCGCCAACGGTTATCGCGACTATCCGGCGGACATGGTGCAACTGGTGCTGTACATCAAGACCGCTCAACGGCTGGGCTTTACCCTCGGCGAGATCGGCAACAGCGTCGCCGCGTTGTGGCAGTCGCCTGACCCCGACAGCGCCGTCACGCAACTGCTGCAAGACAAGCTCAAGCTGATCGAAACCCGAATGGACGAACTCGGCGCATTGCGCAACGAGTTGCAGCAACGGCTCGGTCAACGTTGTCCATTAAATCCGTGATTCTCATTTATCAAGGAAGCCACTCATGTCCACGGCAAAAACCGCACTCATCATCGGCGCCTCCCGGGGCCTGGGCCTCGGCCTGGTAAAAACCCTGCTGGCCGACGGCTGGCAAGTCACCGCCACCGTGCGCAACCCGCAAAAGGCTGAGGCGCTGCAAGCGCTGGGCAAGGTACGGATTGAAAAACTCGACATGGATGATCAGCAGGCCGTCATCGCGCTGAGCCAGCAACTCAAGGGCGAAGTGTTTGATCTGTTGTTCGTGAATGCCGGGGTCAAAGGACCTGATGTTCAAACGCCGGGTGGCGCGACACTGGCCGAAGTCGGGCAACTGTTTTTCACCAACGCCGTGGCGCCGATCAACCTGGCCCAGCGTTTCGCCGGGCAGATTCGCGATGGCAGCGGCGTGCTGGCGTTCATGAGTTCGGTGCTCGGCAGCGTGACCATGCCCGACGCGCCGGAACTGGCGTTGTACAAGGCCAGCAAAGCAGCGCTGAATTCCATGACCAACAGCTTTGTGACGCAGTTGGGCGAGCAGAAACTCACCGTGCTGTCGTTGCATCCGGGTTGGGTGAAGACGGATATGGGCGGCGAAGGGGCTGACATCGACGTGGAAACCAGCACCCGTGGACTGGTGGACCAGGTGAACGCATACACCGGCAAGGGCGGTCATCACTTCGTGAACTACAAGGGTGAAACCATTCCCTGGTAACCCGCACAGCTTCAATGTGGGAGCGGGCTTGCTCGCGAAGGCGGTGTGTCATCAAACATTAATGGCGACTGACACACCGTATTCGCGAGCAAGCCCGCTCCCACAGGTCGGGCCGGGCTTGCCCATAACGCACTTTTGTTTGAAACTCCGCACCTCGTCCCCCGCGGCGACCCTGGATCAGCAGACAGGGTAATCACTGAGCTGGCTAACCTGAACCCAACTTTCAGAGGAGCCGGCCAACATGCCTGCGACCCGTACCTGGTTAAAAAATCCCCTCGCGATCTTCACTGCCAATGGCCTCGATGCCCGTGGCGGTCTGGTGCTGCAAGACGGTGTGATCGTTGAACTGCTCGCCGCCGGCCAGCAACCCTCCGCGCCCTGTGCACAGGTCTTCGATGCCCGCGAGCATGTGATCCTGCCCGGCCTGATCAACACCCATCACCATTTCTATCAGACCCTGACCCGAGCCTGGGCGCCGGTGGTTAACCAGCCGTTGTTCCCGTGGCTGAAAACCCTGTACCCGGTCTGGGCGCGCCTGACCCCGGAAAAACTCGCCCTCGCCAGCAAAGTCGCGTTGGCCGAGTTGCTGCTGTCCGGTTGCACCACGGCGGCCGATCACCATTACCTGTTTCCCGAAGGCCTGGAAAATGCGATCGACGTGCAAGTCGAAAGCGTTCGCGAATTGGGCATGCGCGCCATGCTGACTCGCGGTTCCATGAGCCTCGGCGAAAAGGACGGAGGCCTGCCGCCGCAGCAAACCGTGCAGGAAGGCGAAGTGATTCTCGCCGACAGTCAGCGCTTGATCGCTGAGTACCACGAGCGCGGTGACGGCGCTCAAATCCAGATCGCTCTGGCGCCATGCTCGCCGTTCTCGGTGACCCCGGAAATCATGTCCGCCAGCGCCGAGTTGGCGAACAAACTCGACGTGCGCCTGCACACGCACCTGGCGGAAACCCTCGACGAAGAAGATTTCTGCCTGCAGCGCTTCGGCCTGCGCACCGTGGATTACCTGGACAGCGTCGGCTGGCTCGGCCCGCGTACGTGGCTGGCCCACGGCATCCATTTCAACCCCGACGAAATCGCCCGCCTCGGCGCGGCGGGCACCGGGATTTGCCATTGCCCGAGCTCGAACATGCGCCTGGCGTCTGGCATCTGCCCTACCCTGGACCTGACCGCTGCCGGTGCGTTGCTGGGCCTGGGGGTGGACGGTTCGGCGTCCAACGATGCGTCGAACATGATGCTCGAAACCCGTCAGGCGCTGTACATCCAGCGCCTGCGCTATGGCGCCCAGAAGATCACCCCGGAATTGGTTCTGGGCTGGGCGACCAAGGGCTCGGCGAGTTTGCTCGGGCGTACCGATATTGGTGAACTGGCGGTGGGCAAGCAGGCGGACCTGGCGCTGTTCAAGCTCGATGAACTGCGCTTCTCCGGCAGCCATGATCCGGTGTCGGCGCTGCTGTTGTGCGGCGCGGATCGGGCGGATCGAGTGATGATCGGCGGCAAGTGGCGGGTGATTGATGGACAGGTTGAGGGGTTGGATCTGAAGGGGTTGATTGCGGATCACAGCCAGGCGGCTCGGCAACTGATCGCCGGCACCTAAGTCGATCGCGGTCCAATGTGGGAGCGGGCTTGCTCGCGAAGGCGGGGTGTCAGGCAATGATGATGATGTGACTGACACGCCCTCTTCGCGAGCAAGCCCGCTCCCACATTTTGATTCGGTTCCCACAGCGGTTTTGTGGTGATTTTAGAGACCGAGCAGCGACAACATGATGAACGTCGCAAACAACACAAAATGCGTCATACCCTCAATGGCATTGGTTTCCCCGTCATTGAGGTTGATCGCGCTGACGATCAGCGTCAGGAAAATCATTACCGTCTGCACCGGGGTCATCGCCATTTGAAACGGTTGGCCGGTGTAGAGCGCCATCGCTTCCATCACCGGCACGGTCAGGATCACCGTCGACAGCGACGCGCCCATGGCGATGTTGACCACTGACTGCATGCGGTTGGCCAACGCCGCGCGCAACGCGGTCAAGATCTCGGGTGCCGCAGAAATCGCCGCCACCAGGATCGCCGTGATCACCGGCGGCGCGCCCGTGCCTTCCAGGCCCAGGTCGAGGGTCTTGGACATCACCTCGGCCAAGGCGCCGATCACCACCACACCAAACACCAGCGTCGCGATACTCAGCGGCACATTGACCGGTTCAGATTCTTCCTCCGGGACTTTCTTGCGGCGTTTTTCCGGGTAGCTGTAGCTGAAGAAATAACTGTGCGGCCCGACCTGCATGCGCAGGAACAAGGTGTAGAGCACGATCATCGCGCCGATGGTGAACGCCGAATAAACCTTCCAATTGGCCTCGGGAATGAACTCCGGCACCACCATGGAAACGCCCATGGCGGTGAGGATCATCACGCTGTAGCTGCGCGCCGAGTCGTCGTTGTAGGACTGTTCGCCATGCTTGATCCCACCCATCAACGCGGCCAGACCGAGGATGCCGTTGATATCGAGCATCACCGCCGAGTAAATCGTGTCACGCACCAGGGTCGGCGAGGCTTCGTTGCTCATCATGATCGCTAGGATCACCACTTCCACCAGCACGGCGGCCAGGGTCAGGATCATCGTGCCGTAGGGGTCACCGACTTTTTCCGCCAGCAGCTCGGCGTGATGAGCCACGCGCATGGACGCCGCGACGATGAAGGCGATCAGCACCAGCCCGGCGGCCAGCGCAACGGGTTGGCCGTTGTGCAGCATCCACGGCTCCAGCGGGTACGCGACGACGGCGGCGATAACGGCCAGCAACAGAAATTTTTCTTGCTTGAGGAGTGTGAGCATTGCGGGCCTTTTGCACAGTGGAGCGAAACCAGGGTGATGAGCTACTGACTGCGGGGCGGCGCTAACGTTTCGTTACACCTTAGCGCACCAGTGGATGGCGTGGATTGGCAAGCGTGCACCGGGATAGTTCTGCGCTAGCCGTCAGGGCCTCTTCGCGGGCAAGCCTCGCTCCTACAGGAGCGGTGTTCGCGTCGCTTTTGTAGGAGCGAGGCTTGCCCGCGAAGGCCGTAACGCGGTTTCGAATGTTTTGTTGTCCTGTTGGTCAGCAATTTGCATTGACCTCGCCATCCTCAAAACAAAATGGAGTTCGAGTTCATGCATAAACGTCCGTTGAAGAAGCTGTTGTGCGCCGTTGCCGTGGCGATGGGGCTGAGCGCCAGCCTGACCGCCAGTGCCGCCGACCCGCTGAAAGTCGGCTTCGTCTATATCGGCCCGATCGGTGACCACGGCTGGACGTATCAGCATGAACAGGGGCGCAAGGCGCTGGCGGAGAAGTTCGGTTCGCAGATCACCACCAACTACGTGGAAAACGTCGCCGAAGGCGCCGACGCCGAGCGGGTGATCCGCAACATGGCCAAGGACAATTACGACCTGATCTTCACCACCTCTTTCGGCTACATGAACCCGACCCTGAAAGTCGCCAAGCAATTCCCCAAGGTGACCTTCGAACACGCCACCGGCTATAAGCAGGACAAGAACCTCGGCACTTACCTGGCGCGCACCTATGAGGGGCGCTATGTCGGCGGCTTCCTCGCGGCGAAGATGACCAAGACCAAGAAGATCGGCTACATCGCCTCGTTCCCGATCCCGGAAGTGATCCGCGACATCAACGCCATTCAACTGGCCCTGAACAAATACAACCCCGGCACCGAGATCAAAGTGGTGTGGGTCAACTCGTGGTTCGATCCGGGCAAAGAGGCCGATGCCGCCAACGCCCTGATCGACCAGGGCGTGGACGTGGTGTTCCAGCACACTGACAGCCCGGCGCCGATTCAGGCGGCCGAACGGCGTGGCGTGTATGCCGTGGGCTACGCTTCGGACATGCAGCACTTCGGGCCCAAAGCGGTTCTGACCTCCATCGTCAACGACTGGGGCCCGCACTATATTCAGGCGACCCAAAGCGTGCTCGACCACACCTGGAAATCCCAGGATTACTGGGGCGGTTTGAAGGAAGGCACGGTCGAATTGCCGATCAGCGATTTGGTGCCTGCACCGGTGAAAGCCGAAGCCGAGCAGATCATTGCCGACATCAAGAGCGGTGCGCTGCATCCGTTCACCGGGCCGATCAAGGATCAGGCCGGGGTCGAGAAAATCCCGGCGGGGGTGACGGCCACCAATGCGGAACTGGCGTCGATGAACTACTACGTTGAAGGCATGAAGGCCGAAATCCCGAAGTAGTCCTTCACTCCATACACAATCCCCCTGTGGGAGCGGGCTTGCTCGCGAAGGCGTCGTGTCAGTCAACATCAATACTGCTGATACACCGCTTTCGCGAGCAAGCCCGCTCCCACATTGGACTTTCAGCGTTTTTAAGGACTGCGCATGAATCAGCTCCCCATCATCGACATCGCACCGCTCTACACCGACGACGCACACGCCTGGCAATCCATCGCCACGCAAATCGACCGCGCCTGCCGCGACTGGGGTTTTTTCTATATCAAGGGCCACCCCATCAGCGCCGCCCGCATCGACACCGTGCTCGACCACGCCCACCGCTTCTTCGCCCTGCCCGCCGCTGAAAAGCTCAAGATCGACATCACCCAAACCACCCACCATCGCGGCTACGGCGCCATCGCCACCGAGCAACTGGACCCGAGCAAACCCAGCGACCTGAAAGAAACCTTCGACATGGGCCTGCACCTGCCGGCGGATCACCCTGACGTGCTGGCGAACAAGCCATTGCGCGGCCCCAATCGTCATCCGTTGCTGCCCGGTTGGGAAACGCTGATGGAGCAGCATTACCTCGACATGCAGGCCCTCGCCCAAACCCTGCTGCGGGCGATGACGATGGCGCTTGGCATCGAGCGCGACTTTTTCGACTCACGCTTCAACGAGCCGGTCAGCGTACTGCGGATGATTCACTACCCGCCGTGCCACACCGCCAGTTCCGCAGACCAGCAAGGCGCCGGCGCCCACACCGATTACGGTTGCATCACCCTGCTCTACCAGGACGCCGCCGGGGGCTTGCAAGTGCGCAACGTAAACGGCGAATGGATCGACGCGCCGCCTATCGAAGGCACGTTCGTGGTCAACCTCGGCGACATGATGGCGCGCTGGAGTAACGACCGTTACCTGTCGACCCCGCACCGGGTGATCAGCCCATTGGGCGTGGACCGTTACTCGATGCCGTTCTTCGCCGAGCCGCACCCGGACACGCTCATCGAATGCCTGCCCGGTTGCCAGGATGCCGTGGGCTCGGCGAAATATCCCACAACCACCTGCGCCGAATTCCTGCTGTCACGCTTCGCCGATACCTACGCCTATCGCCGTGAACCCCAAGCGGTTTGATCAACCGTCTGGTCAGGTTTTACCAATTATTGCAGCGAGCATCTGTAGAATGCCGTTATTGCACCTGATGAGAATTCGAACATGTACGACTGGCTGAACGCCCTGCCCAAGGCAGAACTGCACTTGCACCTGGAAGGCTCGCTGGAGCCTGAGTTGCTGTTCGCCCTGGCCGAACGCAACAAGATCGCCCTGCCGTGGGACGACGTCGAAACCCTGCGCAAGGCCTACGCCTTCAACAACCTGCAGGAATTTCTCGACCTGTACTACAAGGGCGCCGACGTGTTGCGCACCTCCCAGGATTTCTACGACCTGACCTGGGCCTATCTGTTGCGCTGCAAGGCGCAGAACGTGATTCACACCGAACCGTTCTTCGACCCGCAGACCCACACCGACCGTGGCGTGCCCTTCGAAGTGGTGCTCAACGGCATCGCGGCTGCGCTGAAGGATGGCGAGCAGCAACTGGGCATCACCAGCGGTTTGATCCTGAGCTTCCTGCGCCACTTGAGCGAAGACGAAGCGCAGAAAACCCTCGACCAGGCGCTGCCGTTCCGCGACGCGTTTGTGGCCGTGGGCCTGGACAGTTCGGAGATGGGTCACCCTCCGAGCAAGTTCCAGCGCGTGTTTGATCGTGCCCGCCACGAAGGCTTCCTGACCGTCGCCCACGCGGGCGAAGAAGGCCCGCCGGAGTACATCTGGGAAGCCCTCGACCTGCTGAAAATCCAGCGCATCGACCATGGCGTGCGCGCCATCGAAGACGAGCGCTTGATGCAACGGATCATAGACGAGCAAATCCCGCTGACCGTGTGCCCGCTGTCGAACACCAAGCTCTGCGTGTTCGACCACATGTCCCAGCACAACATCCTCGACATGCTGGAGCGTGGGGTGAACGTGACGGTGAACTCCGATGACCCGGCGTACTTCGGCGGTTATGTCACCGAGAACTTCCATGCGCTGTACACCGACCTGGGCATGACCCAGGATCAGGCCAAGCGCCTGGCGCAGAACAGCCTGGATGCGCGGTTGGTAAAACCATAAGCCTCACCGCATAAACCCATGTGGGAGCGGGCTTGCTCGCGAAGAGGGAGTGTCAGTCAACATTTATGTCGCTGACACACCGCCTTCGCGAGCAAGCCCGCTCCCACATGTTCAGATCGGTGTTGCTTCAGTTAACTCCTCCAACGTCTTGCCCCGCGTCTCCATCCCGAACACCCACACCACCCCCGCCGCAATCGCAAAGCACATCGCCCCCAAGGCAAAGACCCCGCCCTGCCCGGTAATCGGGAACACCAGCCCGGTCACCAATGGCCCGAGCAACGAACCCACGCGACCAATCGCCGAGGCAAATCCGGAGCCCGTGGCCCGTGCCGAGGTCGGGTACAACTCCGGCGTGTAGGTGTAGAGCACCGCCCACATGCCGAACAGGAAGAATTGCATCAGCAGGCCCGAGGTGATCAACAGCCCGACGTTGCCGCCAAACACCGCGCTCTGGCCATACAGAAACGCCATCACCCCGCCACCCAGCAGCGTCACGATGCACACCGGTTTGCGTCCCCAGCGTTCAACCAGCCACGCGGCCATGAGGAAACCGGGAATCCCGCCGAGGGAAATCAGCACCGTGTAATACACCGATTGGGTCACGGCAAAACCCGACTGCTGCAGCAAGGCGCTGAGCCACGAGGTCAAGCCGTAGAAGCCGAGCAACGCGAAGAACCACACACTCCAGATCATCATCGTGCGCTGGCGGTACAGCGGCGACCAGATTTGCTGCAACGCGGAAAAGAACGTGCCCGGCGTACTCGCCACCCGAGGCAAACGAATCGGCTCGGGAAGATCCGAACGGCCCAAGGATCGACGGACCCGCTCTTCAATGCCCAGCAACACCTTGTCCGCCGCCGCATGGCGCCCGGCCTGTTCCAGCCAGCGCGGTGATTCGGGAATGAAGAGACGAATCGCCAACACAAACACCGCCGGCACTGCCAACACCAGGAAGATGTCACGCCAGCCGATCACCGGCAGCAGGAAGTACGACAGCACGCCGGCTGCGACAAAACCCAAGGGCCAGAAGCCGTCCATCAACGCGATATAACGCCCGCGTTTTCTCGCCGGAATCAGTTCCGAAAGCATTGACTGCGCAATGGGAAACTCCATGCCCATGCCGATTCCCAGCAGCACCCGGAACAGCGTCAGGGTTTCCACGTTCTGCGCCGTGGAGCACAGGTAACTGGCGATGCCCCACAACACGATGCTCCACTGGAACACCGGTTTGCGCCCAAAGCGATCGGCCAACATCCCGGACAACGACGCCCCGACCACCATGCCGAAGAAGCTCGAACTGGCCAGCAACCCGGCCTGGGCGCTGCTCAGGCCGAACTCGGTTTTGATCGAACCGAGCAGGAACGTCATCATCGCCAGGTCCATGGAGTCGAAGAAAAACGCCAGGGCGATGATGATGAAAATGATGCGGTGATAGCCGCTGATGGGCAGCCGTTCCAAGCGTTCTGCCGCGCTGAAGCCTCGTGTTTCCATGCCCTGTTCCCCCGTCCGAAAGTCCCCGGATCGAGTGTGCGCGATAGCGGCTGGGGGTTATTGCTGGATGCGACCTGCCCGCAACCCTGAACGACGCCCGAGGCCTCAGACGTCGGTCTCGATGCGTCTACAACGCCATTTCCAGCTCGGTTTCCTTGGCGAAGCGGTGGACTTCACGCTGCCCGGTCGCGGTGATTTGAAGGGCACGGGAATCATTGGGCAGGGTCAACCAGCCAGACTGCATGAACAACTGCAGCAACGCCGCGCCCAACGAACCACCCAGGTGCGGACGGCGTTCACTCCAGTCGGGGCAGGCGCAGGCAATTTGCGCATTGCGGTGGGCCAGGGCCTGGATGAACACCCCGCGACTGGCCAGTTGCGTAGAGCCCTTGAGGGTGACGACGACCCGCTGATCGAACTGCTCAATCCAGCCGGCATCCAGCAAGCGCTGGTACAGGTCCGCCGCCAGGGTGCCGCCCAGATGGTCATCGCACAGCCGCGCTTGCAACAGCGACGATGGCGCCGACTGGCGTTTGACCATGGGGTTGCCGCGTTTGAGCGTCTCCGGAATCTCCCGTGGCTTGCTCGCCAGGGTGGCGCTGGCCAGCGCTTCCACGGCAGCGCCGATTTCGGGCGCGGCCAGGCGGAAGAACCTTTTGCGTCCACGCTCTTCGACTTTCAACAGACCTCCGGCGGACAAACGCCCCAGGTGTGCACTGGCCGAAGACGGCGACAGCCCGGCCGCCAGGGCCAGCTCTTCGGTATGCCGCGCCGAGCCATCCATCAAGGCCCACATCATTGCGCTGCGCTTGGGGTCAGCCAGCAGCGTGGCGATCTGGCTGATGCAAGGTGCATGTTCCATGTATTCACTCCCTGTTGAATCGTTTCGTCTACTGCTCACAGACATCTTGACCAGTAATGTGTCGTCGGCCAAGACGTGAAAACCGCCATAAACCGGGTCAGGCAAGCCACCCCCGTGGCGTGATCCGTCAAGCAACCCGGACCGACTCGCGGGCGAGCGTAAATGCGTCCGGGCCAGTGCGCCGGTGCAGGCATGGGGCGGGCGCTAGTATAAGCGGGTTGACCGTCGGTTCCTGCCCTTGAGAGGCCGTGGGTGGTGATAGTTCCTGACAGAAATTTCGCTATTTGCCTGCGACTATTGATCAGTGGCCGCCAACGACGGAAATTGACTACTCAACTTCGCGCATCGGCTGGCGAGCATTTCCCGCAAAAGGTTCACCGGCTTACTCAATTGTGCGCGATGGGCGCACAGCAAATTCAGCGGTGCGCGCTCGCACAGCAACTCCGGCAACAGCACTTTCAAGCGACCGGCCAGCACATCGGCGCCCACATCCAGCCAGGACTTGTAGGCGATCCCGGCGCCCGCTATTGCCCACAGGCGCACCACATCGGCGTCATCGCTGAAACGGTCACCGCTGACCGTCAAACTGACTTCGCGCTTGCCGTCGTGAAAACTCCAGTGATCGTGAACCCGGCTGCCGAGCATAAACAGCAGGCAATTGTGCTGCGCCAGTTGTTCCAGTTGCCGGGGTTCGCCGTGTCGGGCCAGATACGCCGGCGATGCGCAGAGCACGCGACGGTTTTGCGGGGCGATGGGCAGCGCCACCAGGCTTGAATCTTCCGGCTCGCCATAGCGCAGGGCGATGTCCACCGGTTGGCGGAACAGGTCGGCGATGCGATCGCCCAACAGCAGACGCACGGTGAGTTTGGGGTGTTCGCGCTGGAATTCATCTAGCCACGGCAACAGCAGGTTGCGCCCGAAATCCGAAGGCGCCGAGAGCTGCAAGATCCCGCTGACCTGATCCTGACCGCTGGCCAACAAGCGCCGGCCCTCGTCCAGATTACTCAGGGCCGCCCGGGCATATTCCAGGAAGCCCTCGCCTTCGGCGGTCAGGCGCAGGCTGCGGGTGGAACGGGCCAGCAGCCGTGCGCCGAGTTGCTGTTCGATGCGCTTGAGTGCCGCGCTGGCCACCGCCGCCGACATGTCCATCACCCGTGCCGCCGCCGACAGGCTACCCAGGTCCGCCGCCCGGACAAACAACTGCAAGTCATCGAAACGCAGCATCGTCAGCCTCGATTATCAAAAAAATATTGAAAGAGACTGCTCTTTTAGCGGGTTTTATCTTGCCGGGAAATAGCCAATCATCTGTCCCATCGAAAATCACTCAGCGTCAGGAGTCGAACATGTCCCAGCCGTTTACCGCCATCGCCACCCTTATCGCCAAACCCGGCCAGCAAGACGCTCTCGAACAGCACCTGCGGGCACTCATCGAGCCGACCCGCGCCGAGGCCGGTTGCGGTCAATACGATTTGCACCAGGACCTGGCCAACCCGCTGGCGTTCTACATGATCGAACAATGGGCCAGCGACGAAGCCCTGCAAGCCCACGACGCCAGCGCCCATATCCAGAACTTCCGCACCAAGGCCGGCGACTTTCTTGAACACTTCGACCTCAAGCGCCTGCGCACCCTGGTCTGATTCCTTCCTTTATTACCTCCGGAGCCCTTTATGAAAGCCATTGCCTACTACGCCTCCCTGCCGATCAGCGACGCCAACTCCCTGCAAGACATCGAACTGCCAGAACCGGTCGCCGGTCCTCGCGACCTGCTGGTGGAAGTCAAAGCCATCTCGGTCAACCCGGTGGACACCAAGGTCCGGCAGAACGTCCAGCCGGAAGAAGGCGCCGCCAAAGTGCTGGGCTGGGACGTGGCCGGTGTGGTCAAGGCAGTGGGCAGCGAGGTGACCCTGTTCAAGGCTGGCGACAACGTGTTTTACGCCGGCTCCATCGCCCGCGCCGGTGGCAACAGCGAGTTGCATGTGGTGGATGAACGCATCGTCGGCCATATGCCCAAATCCCTCGGTTTCGCCGAAGCCGCCGCGCTGCCGCTGACCGCGATCACCGCGTGGGAATTGTTGTTCGAGCGCCTGCAAGTGCGCGAAGGCAAAACCGATGAAGACCAGAGTTTGCTGATCGTCGGTGCGGCCGGTGGCGTCGGCTCGATCCTGACCCAACTGGCCAACCAGCTCACCGGGCTCAAGGTGATCGGCACCGCGTCTCGTCCACAAACCCAGAGCTGGGTGCGCGAGTTGGGCGCCGACCTGGTGATCGATCACAGCCAGCCGCTGAGCGAAGAACTCAAACGTGCCGGCGTCGAGCACGTGACCCACGTCGCCAGCCTGACCCAGACCGATGAGCATCTGGATCAACTGGTCGAGGCTTTGGCACCCCAGGGCAAACTGGCGTTGATCGATGATCCGAAGGCGCTGGACATTACCAAGCTCAAGCGCAAGAGCCTGTCGCTGCACTGGGAATTCATGTACACCCGCTCGCTGTTCGAGACGGCCGACATGATCGAGCAGCACAACTTGCTCAACCGTATCGCCGAGCTGATCGACGCCGGGACATTGAAAACCACGGTGGGCGAACACTTCGGCACCATCAACGCGGCCAACCTGCGTCGTGCTCATGAACTGCTGGAGAGTGGCAAGGCCAAGGGCAAAATTGTATTAGAAGGTTTCTAAACGTTTCCGTAGGAGCATGGCTTGCCCGCGATGGAGCCCTCAAGATCGCCATCGCGGGCAAGCCTCGCTCCTACAAAAGCAATTTTGCACCGTCAGTCTGAAGGTTGACCGTTGTCACAAATGCGATCGTATTCGGGTCTACAATCGAAACCTCTGCGACACAATCTTTTACTTAAGGAGGTCAGCAATGAAGATCCTGATAAAAGAAGTGGCAACATCCCAGTGGCAAGTTCGTCTCGACCAACACGCTGTCACGTTCCGCAGCGAAGCTGAAGCGCGCGCCTTCACCCGTACCCTGGAAGCGCGACTTCTCGCCCCCCATCAGATTCCCGACCGCCAGCAGCGTGCCGCTGGCTAATCCCGCCTTCAAACTTCGGCTTGGGCCAACGCCCGGGCATTTTGCAAACGCCGGGTGAGCATCGCCACGCTCACCACCAGAACTCCACACAGGCTGATGACCATGGCCATCGGCATGGCGCTGCCATCGTGCAACAAACCCACCAGCGATGCCGCCCCGGCGGCGATGCTGAATTGCAGGCAGCCGAGCAGTGCCGACGCACTGCCGGCGCGTGCGCCCTGCCCGTTCATGGCGCAGGCCGAGGCGTTGGGCAGGATGCAACCGAGGCTGGCGATGCAGACAAACAATGGAATTAGCAGCGGCCATAGTTGTTCGGTGTGCAGCGAGCTGACCGCGAGCAACGTCAGGCCTGCGCCCAGGTAAATCCACACCGTACGTGCCAGCAGGAACGCCGGGCCACGCTTGGCCAGCAGTCGCGCGTTGACCTGCGCCACTAGAATGAAGCCCGCTGCGTTGGTGCCGAACAGCCAGCCGAAGTGCTCGGCCGGCACGCCATACAGTTTGATGAAGACAAACGGCGAGCCGGAGATGTAGGCGAACATGCCAGCGACGGCCAGACCGCCAGTCAGGGCATGGCCGAGGTAGACCGGATCGGCCAGCAACCGGCCGTACTGACGCAATGCGCCTTTCAATGGTTGGCGCGGCACGTAGTCCGGCAGGCTTTCCGGCAGACCGAGGGCCACGGCCAGTGCGGCCAGGGCGCTGAACCCGGTCAGCACCAAGAAGATCGACTGCCAACCGGTGGTGTTGACCAACAGCCCGCCGAGCATCGGTGCCAGGATCGGCGCCAGGCCCATCACCAGCATCAGTTGCGAAAAGACCTTCGCCGAGCCCACCGCGTCGCATTTATCACTGACCACCGCCCGTGAGATCACCATCCCCGCGCAACCACCCAGCGCCTGGATGAAGCGCGCACCCATCAACCATTCCAGGTTCGGCGCAAACGCACAGGCCAGTGAAGCGGCGGTGAACAGACCAACGCCGGTCAACAACGGAATCCGCCGCCCGAACCGATCCGCCACAGGGCCGTACAGCAACTGACCAATGGACAGGCCGAGGAAATACGCGGCGAGGGTCATTTGCACGTGTTTTTCGTCTGTGCCGAATGACTGTGCGATGGCCGGGAACGCCGGCAAGTAGAAATCGATCGCCAGCGGACCGAAAGCGGTCAGGGCGCCAAGAATCAGAATGGTACGGAAGTTCATCAGGCATCCATTGGGGCGTGGGTCGGCAGGCTCGACAGTCTAGCTGCGCGGGGACGCCTTGGACAATCCGATAGGTCGCTAACTATTAAAAACCCTCAAGATGAATGCAAAACCAAAGTGGGAGCGGGCTTGCTCGCGAATGCGGTGGATCAGTCAATGATGATGGCGATTGATACGCCGCTTTCGCGAGCAAGCCCGCTCCCACAGGGGGATTTGTGATCGGCTTCAGGCGACTTTGGCGTCGTAGCCTTCTTCGGTGATGGCGGCGATCACCTGCTCGGCCGTCAACGCGCTATCGACGCCGACTTCTTTCGCCGCCAGATCCACCCGCACACTGGCGGCCGGGTCTTTTGCCTGGACGGCTTGGGTGATGGCCTTAACGCAGTGACCACAGGACATGCCTTGAACGTTGAACACTTGCATGGGATGACTCCTTGAGTGAGGCTTTTTAATGACACGGCCGGCAGTCTCGAGCTTGCCACCATGGCAAGGTCAAGTTCTGGAATAAACTGCCGGGCTGGCATTCGGCGTCGCGCTCGGCCAAGCTGCGGCATCAATGACTCGACCTCAGGAGATTCAGCCATGCGCTGGTCAGCTCTCAGCCTGTTCGGCTTCCTCAGCCTTTTCGCCACCCTGCCTTCGGCCAATGCCGCCGGGGAAGACTACGGCGTCCTGATCATTTCCCGCGAGCGCCTGGAAGTCGCGACCTCCTGCGAGATCGGCGTGTACATCCAGGATCAACTGTCGGCGCGGCTGTTCCAGGAGCAAAGCACTTCGTTCAACCTGCCGCCGGGCAATGTGTCCCTGCGCCTTAAACTGCTGCCGGGCCAGGCGCCGGGCTGCAATGCCGGCATACTCGCGCCGGGCTCGCAGAACATCACCCTCAAGGCCGGGGATGTGTTGAAGTTCCGGATTGCGATGACGCAGGAAGGGATGTACCTAAAACCCGCCGCTCTCGAATATTGACCTCCACCCCCATGTGGGAGCGGGCTTGCTCGCGAAAGCGGTGTGTCAGTCAACGTTGATGTCGACTATCACACCACTTTTCGCGAGCAAGCCCGCTCCCACATTTGGCATGCAGCGATTGTAGATTGGCGCTTGACCTTGCCCGCATGGCAAGGTTGATCCTGTAGGCACTTTCTACAGGGAGCCTGACCGATGTCCGAATCCACCACTTTCGATCTGCCGATTGCCGGCATGACCTGCGCCAGTTGCGCCGGGCGTGTCGAGCGTGCCTTGAGCAAAGTCATCGGCGCCACCGCCGTCAGCGTCAACCTCGCCACCGAGCAGGCACGCATCCAGGCCCCCAGTGACAGCTTGCCGGCGTTGATGGACGCGGTGCAGCAGGCCGGTTACAGCGTGCCGCAGCAAAGCCTGGAATTGAGCATCGACGGCATGACCTGCGCCTCCTGCGTCGGTCGGGTCGAACGGGCGCTGAACAAGGTGCCGGGGGTGAAAAGCGTCAGCGTCAATCTGGCCAACGAACGCGCCCACCTCGAATTGCTCGGCCACATCGATCCGCAGACCCTGATCGCCGCCGTGACCAAGGCTGGCTACAGCGCCAGCGTCTTTGAAATCGAACACCCCACCGACAACCAACAAATCCGGCTCAAACGCGAGCGCTGGATTCTGCTCGCGGCCATCGCCCTGGCCTTGCCGCTGGTGTTGCCGATGCTGCTGCAACCCTTCGGCGTGCACTGGATGCTCCCGGCCTGGGTGCAATTCGCGTTGGCCACGCCGGTGCAATTCATCTTCGGCGCACGCTTCTACGTCGCGGCGTGGAAAGCCGTGCGCGTCGGGGCTGGCAATATGGATTTGCTCGTCGCTCTGGGCACCAGCGCCGGTTATGGCTTGAGTCTTTATGAATGGGCCACCGCCGCCGGTCCCATGCCGCATCTGTATTTCGAAGCGTCGGCAGTGGTGATTGCGCTGGTGCTGCTGGGCAAATACCTGGAAAGCCGCGCCAAACGCCAGACCGCCAGCGCCATCCGCGCACTGGAAGCGTTGCGTCCAGAGCGGGCGATTCAAGTGATCGATGGCCGCGAACAAGACGTCGCCATCAGCGCCCTGCGCCTGAATGATCTGGTCATGGTCAAACCCGGCGAACGTTTCCCGGTGGACGGCGAAGTGGTGGAAGGCCAGAGCCACGCCGACGAAGCGCTGATCAGCGGCGAAAGCCTGCCGGTGCCGAAACAACCCGGCGACAAAGTGACTGGCGGCGCAATCAATGGCGAAGGCCGGTTGCTGGTGCGCACCTTGGCCCTCGGCGCGGAAACCGTTTTGGCGCGCATCATTCGTCTGGTGGAAGACGCTCAGGCCGCGAAGGCGCCCATCCAGAAACTGGTGGATAAAGTCAGCCAGGTGTTTGTGCCGACGGTGTTGGTCTTGGCCCTGGCGACGTTAATTGGTTGGTGGTTGTACGGCGCGCCGATTGAAACGGCGCTGATCAACGCCGTCGCGGTGCTGGTGATTGCCTGCCCTTGCGCCCTTGGCCTGGCCACCCCGACGGCCATCATGGCCGGCACCGGCGTGGCGGCGCGCTACGGGATTCTGATCAAGGACGCCGAAGCGCTGGAACGCGCCCATGAAGTCAGCGCGGTGGTGTTCGACAAGACCGGCACGCTGACCTCCGGTGCGCCGCGTATCGCCCATTTGAGTGCACTTGATGGCGACGAAGCCACCCTGCTGCAAAGGGCCGGCGCGCTGCAACGGGGCAGCGAACACCCGTTGGCCAAGGCAGTACTGGATGCCTGCGCCGAACGCGGATTGGACGTGGCGGATGTCACTGACAGCCAATCGCTGACTGGACGCGGCATCGCCGGTACGCTCGACGGTCGTCGGTTGGCGCTGGGCAATCGACGTCTATTGGAAGAAAGCGCTTTGAGCGCCGGTTCCTTGGCCGACTCCGCAAAAGCCTGGGAAACCGAAGGCCGGACCCTGTCCTGGCTGATCGAGCAAAGCCCCGAACCCCGCGTCCTCGGCCTCTTCGCTTTCGGCGACACCCTCAAACCCGGCGCCCTGCAAGCGGTGCAGCAACTCAACGCCCGCAACATCAGCAGCCATTTGCTGACCGGCGACAACCGGGGCAGCGCCAAAGTCGTCGCCGAGGCACTGGGCATCACCGACGTTCACGCCGAAGTCCTCCCGGCGGACAAAGCCGCCACCGTCGCCGAACTGAAGAAAACCGGCGTGGTGGCGATGGTCGGCGACGGCATCAACGACGCCCCGGCGCTGGCGGCGGCGGACATCGGCATCGCCATGGGCGGTGGCACCGATGTGGCGATGCACGCCGCCGGGATCACCCTGATGCGCGGCGATCCACGATTGGTGCCGGCGGCGCTGGAGATCAGCCGCAAGACCTACGCGAAGATCCGCCAGAACCTGTTCTGGGCCTTCGTCTACAACCTGATCGGCATTCCGCTGGCAGCGTTCGGCTTCCTCAACCCGGTGCTGGCCGGCGCGGCGATGGCACTGTCGAGCGTCAGCGTGGTGAGCAATGCGCTACTGTTGAAAACCTGGAAACCCAAGGATCTGGAGGACAACCGATGAACATCGGCCAAGCGGCCCGCCACAGCGGCCTGAGCGCGAAGATGATCCGTTATTACGAGTCCATCAGCCTGCTCAAAGCAGCCCATCGCACCGACAGCGGCTACCGGGTGTATGGCGATGACGACCTGCACACATTGGCGTTTATCAAGCGCTCGCGGGACTTGGGTTTTTCCCTGGAAGAGGTCGGCAAGTTGCTGACCCTGTGGCAGGACCGCCAACGGGCCAGCGCCGATGTGAAGGCCTTGGCCCGTCAGCACATCGACGAGCTGAACCAGAAGATCCGCGAACTCGGCCAGTTGCGCGACACCTTGCAGGATCTGGTCGAGCACTGCCACGGCGACCACCGCCCCGACTGCCCGATCCTCAAGGAGCTGGCGTCGGGTTGCTGCGCCGAACCTGGCCGCGCCTGAGGGACAAGCCTTTCACCACCAACAACGTGGTGAGGGGAATGCCGTGGAACAACGCCACCACCGCGCCGGGGGTCCACCAGGCGTAGAACGGCGCGGCGATCAGCATGCCGATGCCGAACCCGGTCATTTGCAGCAACGTCAGAAAGCTGAAGATCGGCAGGCGCAGGTGATCCGGCTCCCGTTGCAGGCGCGACATCAGGCCGACTTCGGAAAACCCGTCACCCAACCCGGCGGGCAACGAGAACAGCAGCAAACCGTAGAGGGTCTGCTGCTGGAACATCAGGATGAAGCCGCAGGACATCAGCAGCACGCCATAGAAAAAGCGCCGCTCCAGGTTGATGTTGTCCGAGCCCTTGAGGCGACTGGCGATTCGCGCACCGATCAGTTTGCCGCTGGCCCAGACCGCCAGCATCAGCCCCAGGGTGGTGCTGGCCGATTCCGGCGTCAGCAGTCGCGAGATGATCGGGAAACCGACGTTGTGTGCCGCGCTGCCCAAGGTGTCTGCCATGGCCACTGCGAGCATCGCCGCCAATACCGGGGCGCTGCGCAAGCCTTGCAGCAGCGCCGACCATTCTCCTCGCTCGTTTTTTACTTCAGCGTTCGTTGCTGCTGCGCGGAAACGCAACGGCACGATCAACAGCGCAGCCAGCAGGTACGTGACCACGTTCAGTGCGAACACCACTTCAAAACCGAAAGCGGCGACGACCAGACCCGCCACCAGACTGCCACCGACCATGGCCATGGACGCCGCCGAGGTGATCCAGGCGTTGGTCTTGAGCAGGTGCTCGCGGTCGATCAGGTTCGGTAATTGGCTGTTGAGGCCGATGGCAAACATCGAATTGCCGAAGCCCAGGCCGAAGGCAATCACCGGCAGCAACAACGCTTGTTGGGCGACCGGCACAATCAGCAACAAGCCGAGCACCCCGGCGCGCAGCAGGTCAAAGGCAATCAACGGCAAACGCCCGGCCACGCGACGGTAGAACGGCGTGCCGATCAGACTGGCAACAATCCCCCCAGTGACGCGACTGGCAAGGAAAATCGCCACGCTCATGGCGCTGTTGCTCAGCACATAGACGTAAGTGGCCAGGGCGACCATGTTGAGGAACGCGCCGAAGTCGGAGATCAGGCGGGCGGTGATGATCAGATGGGCGTTGCGGGTGGAGTTCACATTCAGTCCTTGAGTGTGGGGCATTACAAAGGGCCTGAGTATGTGCGAGCGAGCCTGCTCGCGAAAGCGCTCAGTCTGCCAACAGAGATGTTGAATGTGCCGGCCCCTTCGCGAGCAAGCCCGCTCCCACACTGGATGGGCGGCGACCACTATTACCGTGAGCACCATCGATCAACTGTGGGAGCGGGCTTGCTCGCGAAAGCGGTGTGTCAGGCAACGGTGATGTGGGATGTGCCGGCCTCTTCGCGAGCAAGCTCGCTCCCACACTGGTTGGTGGCGAACACTATTACCGTGAGCACCATCGATCAACTGTGGGAGCGGGCTTGCTCGCGATAGCGGTGTGTCAGTCAGCGGAGATGTGGGATGTGCCGGCCTCTTCGCGAGCAAGCCCGCTCCCACACTGGTTTGGCGGTGGACACAATTATTGTGAACACCATTGATCCCCTGTGGGAGCGGGCTTGCTCGCGAAAGCGGTGTGTCAGGCAACGGTGATGTGGGATGTGCCGCCCTCTTCGCGAGCAAGCTCGCTCCCACACTGGTTTGGCGGTGGGCACAATGGCTGTGAACACCATTGATCCCCTGTGGGAGCGGGCTTGCTCGCGAAAGCGTTGTGTCAGGCAACGGGGATGTTGGATGTGCCGGCCCCTTCGCGAGCAAGCCCGCTCCCACACTGGTTTGGCGGTGGACACAATTATTGTGGACACCATTGATCCCCTGTGGGAGCGGGCTTGCTCGCGAAAGCGGTGTGTCAGTCAACGGTGATGTTGGATGTGCCGGCCCTTTCGCGAGCAAGCCCGCTCCCACAGTTGGATCTTTGGTGCATGGGAGTTGGGCGGCCACAAAAAACCCGGCCTGGGCCGGGTTTTTCGTTAACCGATCACTGCATCCAGGGCGGAGGCGGTTCTTCGGTTTTGCTCGGTGGCGCATCGTCGGCTGCGCGCACCGCTTGTTTACGCTCTTCATCCAGGCGTGCCGCTTCGATTTCGCGGATGACGCCACCTACGTCCGCCAGCTCTTCCGGCTCGTCGAACTCGCCGGTCAATACGCTGGCCGGGTGCAAGGTGCCGGCTTCGTACAAGGCCCACATTTCCTTGGCGTACTTGGTCTTTTTCAACTCCGGCGCAAACCGCCCGAAGTAAGAGGCCATGTTGCCCACGTCCCGCTCCAGCATGTTGAACGCGTGGTTGTTGCCCGCCGCATCCACCGCTTGCGGCAAGTCGATGATCACCGGGCCGGTCGGGGTCAACAGCACGTTGAACTCCGACAGGTCACCGTGCACCAGACCGGTACACAACATCAGCACGATCTGGGAAATCAGGAACGCGTGGTACTCGCGGGCCTGGTCCGGCTCCAACACCACGTCGTTCAGACGCGGCGCGGCATCGCCGTATTCGTCGGCCACCAGCTCCATCAGCAGTACGCCTTCAAGGAAGTCATACGGCTTGGGCACCCGCACACCGGCGCCGGCCAGACGAAACAGGGCCGCCACTTCGGCGTTCTGCCAGGCGTCCTCGGTTTCTTTCTTGCCGAACTTGGAACCCTTGGCCATTGCCCGGGCCTGTCGGCTGTTGCGTACCTTGCGGCCTTCCTGATACTCGGCCGCCTGGCGGAAACTGCGTTTATTCGCCTCCTTGTAGACCTTCGCGCAACGTAGCTCGTTACCGCAGCGCACCACATAAACAGCTGCTTCTTTACCACTCATGAGTGGGCGCAGCACCTCGTCGACCAGACCGTCCTCGATCAGGGGTTCAATGCGTTTTGGAGTCTTCATCAGCTTTTATTGTGGGTCCTTTATTACCAAACACGCGAAAGTCATTCGTTATACGGCAATCCTCGCGCCTCGGGGAGGGGTTGCCGACCTATGAACATTGCAGATGCACACAATGTGCCGAATTTACCCGGCAAATCCGCTGCCGATCAATGACCGTTGGAGATCATAGCCGAGCCGCCGACACGCGTCGGCGAAGGGATGCGCGGGCATTTGCGACAGAAGCTGACATCCGGATTCCATCTATTTGTCGGATTTTTCTCAACGAGCCTCAATTTCCCACTTTTTCAGCCGAAGTCCTCATAGAGAAAAGGATTTGTCTGACAATCGTCCCCGACTAAAACAACGATGTCGCACTCAAGGAGCCGAGTGGATCAACAACGTTTTCGGCTGCCAATAATCCGCGAGTCATCTGCACTGCGTGGGCCAACAAGAAAATCTGGAGCGCGGATGAACATCAAACAGAAGTTGACCTGGGCGTTTGCAATCATCGCCTCTTTACCGGTGGTGTTGGTCGCCACCCTGGTCGTGCTGAACTTGCGCAGCGACGCCAAGGACGATTTCGTCGACGGCAGCGGCCGCGAAATTCGCCAGGTCAGCAATGCCATGCAGCTATTTTTCGACGGCATCAGCCAGAACGTCGATTACCTGGCATCCCAGCCGCTGATCAAGGGCACCGACGACAGCCTCAAGACCTACATGGCCGCCAACGCCGAAAGCATTCCCCAAGGCGAGATGGACAAAAAAGTCTTCGCGCTGCTCCAAGACCTGGGCAACAGTCACCCGTCCTACGCCTACGCCATCGTAGGCACCGCGGCGGGTGGTTATGTGTCCTGGCCGGACGATGCAAAGCTCAATAATTACGACCCACGCCAGCGTCCCTGGTACAAAGCCGCCCAGGCCAAGCCGGGCAAGCCGTTCCGCACCGAGGCCTATTACTGGGCCCAGGACGACGCGTCCTACGTCAGCACCGTGCGCACCATCGATAACAAGTTGGGCAGCAACGGCGGCGTGGTCAGCATCGACGTGACGCTCAAGCAGCTCACCGAAATCGTCAAACAGATCAAACTCGGCGAAACCGGTTACCTGATGCTGCTGGAAAACAGCGGCACCGTGCTGGTCGATCCGAAACAACCCGAACACAACTTCAAGGCCCTGAGCAGCCTCGGCGAAGGCTACGCACAATTGGCCAAGGCCGGCAAAGGCCTGGTGGAAGTGGAGCTCAACGGCGAACGCTACATGGCCAACGTCTGGCCGTCGGAGCAACTGGGCTGGACCTTTATCGGTCTGATCAAGCAAACCGATGTGATGAGCTCGGCCACCCAGTTGACCTGGTTGATCGCGATCATCGCTGCCGTGTTGGCTGTGTTCTTCGCCATCGTCGGCGCCAGTTTCGCCCGCGTTATCGTGCGCCCGATCAGCAGCGTGGCCAGCGGTCTGGAAGGCATCGCCCAAGGTGAAGGCGACCTGACCAAGAACCTGGAAATCCGTGGCAGTGACGAAACCGCGCAACTGGCCAGTTGGTTCAACCAGTTCCTGGCGGCGATTCGCAACCTGATCCAGAGCATCGGCGGCGCCGCGAATAAAATCCTCGCCACCTCCCAGAGCTCGACCCGAGTCTCCAGTGACATGGCCGAAGCCGCCGGGCGCCAGCGTGAAGCGGTGGACATGGTGTCCACGGCGTTCCACGAAATGGTCGCCACTGCCAACGAAGTCGCCCGGTCATGCAGCCAGGCCGCCGAATCGGCCGACAGTGGCCAACGCCAGGCCCGCGAAGGTCAGCAGCAAATTGATGCCGCGGTATCCAGCGTGGATCGCTTGAGCCAGGAAATCGAATCCTCGGCGCAGTCGATGCAGCAACTGGAACGCGACAGCAATGACATTCAGTCGATCCTGGGGACCATTCGCTCGATTGCTGAACAGACCAACCTGCTGGCGCTGAACGCTGCAATTGAAGCGGCACGGGCCGGTGAGCAAGGTCGCGGGTTTGCGGTGGTGGCGGATGAAGTTCGCGCCCTGGCCAAACGCACGGCCGACTCCACGGCGGAGATTGACGGCTTGCTCGGCAACCTCGCCAAGCGCACCAGCCAGGTGACCCAGCAAATGCATGCGAGCCTGGAGGTGTCGCAGCAGTCGGTGAGTCGCATCGGTGAGGCGCGCAACAGCTTCGGGCAGATCCGCGAATCGGTGGACGTGATCCGCGACATGAACACGCAGATCGCGACGGCGGCGGAAGAACAGCATTCGGTGGCAGAAGAGATCAATCGGCACATCAGCCAGATTCATGGCGATGCGCAGTTGGTGGCGGAACTGGCGAACTCGGCGCGTCTGGATTCCCAGAGCCTGGCCGGGTTGTCGAATGAACTGGATGGGTTGGTTCGGCGCTTTAGAACCTGATCTCGACAACACCGAAAATCCCCTGTGGGAGCGGGCTTGCTCGCGAAGAGGGAGTGTCAGCCGACATCAATGGCGCTGACAGACCGCTTTCGCGAACAAGCCCGCTCCCACATTGGTTCTGCGGTGTTACTGCCGGAACAATTCCCCCGGGGTAAACCCGAACAACCCCCTGAACGCCGCAATAAACGCCGACGTCGAGTCATACCCACACCCCAGCGCCGCATTGGTCACGCTGTCGCCCTCCTCCAGCAAACTCAATGACGACAGCAGCCGCATGCGCTGACGCCAGCCGCGAAAGCTCAGTCCGGTTTCACGCTGAAACAGGCGCATCAGGGTTTTCTCCGAGGTGCCCAAGCGTCCCGCCCATTCCTGCAATGTCACGTGCTGCTCAGGGTTTTCGATCAGCTCATTGCACAACCCGAGCAAACGCTCATGCCGGGGCAACGGCAGCGAAAACTCCACCTCCGGCAAACCGGCCAACTGATCCAGCAACACATTCACCAGCCGCGCTTGCGGGCTGTCGCCCTGGGGATATTCCACGGGCAGCAGGCAGAAACTCTTGATCAGTTCCCGGGCCAGGGGCGTCACTTCCAGCACCCGGCAACGGCTGTCCGCCCACTCACAATCCTCGCGGCGCACATAGAGGCTGCGCATCTCGGCGCGCATTGAGGTCACGACTTGATGTTCAAGATCGGCGGGAATCCAGATGCCCCACTGCGGCGGCGCAAAGAAACTGCCCTCGGCAGTGTGCACCCCGAGCACGCCGCTGATGGCGTAGGAAAACTGCACCCAATCGTGACGGTGGGGTGGTGTCCAGGAGCCGGCGTTGAGGCTTTCGACCCGGGCGAACAATGGGCGCGGTAAGGCGGTTAGCGCCGGGATTGAGCGTTCGAGGGAAAGTTGTCCGTTGGACGTCATTGCGGGGCCTTGTGTCGCGGGGCGGCAGATAACGCGACGTTAGGCCAACTTGCCCGCCCTGACAAACACAATCCACTGTGGGAGCGAGCTTGCTCGCGATAGCGGTGAATCAGTCAACATTAATGTCACTGACCTACCGCTATCGCGAGCAAGCTCGCTCCCACAGGTTTGCGTGTGTCATTCAACATAGAGGTCGACTGATACGCCCTATTCGCGAGCAGGCTCGCTCCCACATTTTTTCAGCTTTGCGGTGAGGCTTAGCGTTCGATAATGGCGGTGACGCCCTGGCCGCCCGCCGCGCAGATAGAGATCAAGCCCCGGCCCTTGCCCGCCGCGTCCAGCAACTTCGCCAGGTTGGCGACGATGCGCCCGCCGGTGGCGGCAAACGGGTGGCCGGCGGCCAATGAGCTGCCCTTGACGTTGAGCCGACTGCGGTCGATGGAGCCCAGGGGCGCGTCGAGGCCGAGGCGGGTTTTGCAGTAGTCGGGGTCTTCCCAGGCTTTCAACGTGCACAACACCTGGGCGGCGAAGGCTTCGTGGATTTCGTAGTAGTCGAATTCCTGCAAGGTCAGGCCATTGCGCGCCAGCAAGCGCGGCACGGCGTAGACCGGCGCCATCAGCAGGCCTTCGGCACCGTTGACGAAATCCACCGCCGCCGCTTCGCCATCGCGCAAATACGCGAGGATCGGCAAGCCGCGTTCTTTCGCCCATTCCTCACTGCCAAGCAACACCAGCGACGCACCGTCGGTAAGCGGCGTGGAGTTGCCCGCGGTCATCGTGCCTTTGGCGCTTTTCTCGAACGCGGGTTTGAGCGAGGCGAGTTTTTCCAGGGTCAGGTCCGGGCGCAGGTTGTTGTCCCGGGTCAGGCCGAGGAACGGCGTCATCAAGTCGTTGTGCCAGCCTTCGGTGTAGGACGCGGCGAGTTTCTGGTGGCTTTCGAGGGCCAGTTGGTCCTGCTCGGCCCGGGGGATGTTCCAGGTCTGGGCCATCAGCTCGCAGTGTTGACCCATGGACAGACCGGTGCGCGGTTCGCCGTTGCGCGGGAACTCGGGGATCAAGTGACCGGGACGCAGTTGCAGGAAGGTTTTCAGTTTGTCGCCGGTGGTCTTGGCGCGGTTGGCTTGCAGGAGGATTCTGCGCAGGCCTTCGTTGATGCCGATCGGCGCGTCGGACGTGGTGTCGACGCCGCCCGCAATGCCGCAGTCGATCTGGCCCAGCGCGATTTTATTCGCCACCAGCAGCGCCGCTTCCAGGCCGGTGCCGCAGGCTTGCTGGATGTCGTAGGCGGGGGTGGTCGGCGACAGCCGCGAGCCGAGCACACATTCGCGGGTCAGGTTGAAATCCCGGGAATGCTTGAGCACCGCGCCCGCCGCCACTTCGCCCATGCGCAAACCGTGCAGGTTGAAACGTTCGATCAAGCCTTCGAGCGCTGCGGTGAGCATCGCCTGGTTACTGGCGGTGGCGTACGGCCCGTTGGAACGGGCGAAAGGAATACGGTTACCGCCAATGATCGCGACGCGGCGCAGCTGAGTCATGAAAAGCTCCTTGAAAAGATCCGATTGAACCACCGAACCCTGTGGGAGCGAGCTTGCTCGCGATAGCGGAGTTTCAGTCGACATAAATGCAGCTGACCGACCGCTATCGCGAGCGAGCTCGCTCCCACAAGGGGAATGTGTTGCCCTTAATGTCCTACTCTGCTGTGTTCAAGCGTAGGCCTTATCTCGTGGATCGAACGACTGATCGCCATTCGTGGTCCACACTTTGAACCCCAGCTGCCGGAGAGCGTTCCATGTCAGACCGTTATATCGACTTCGCCAATTCGTCCATCGGCCACCGTCTGGTCGGGGCCTTGGGCCTGCCGTCGCCGGTGCGTCTGGAACGCTGGCAGGCCGGGCGCCTGCGGCCTGTCGAGGGGGCGCTGCTGATTGGCGGCGGCCCATTGGCAGAAAATATCGGCGTGTTTGCCAATCGCCTGACCGACGCGATCTACAGCTACGGCACCGAACCGTCCCTGGCCACTGCGTGGATTCCCGGCCACGGCCCAAAACTCAAAGCCGTGGTGTTCGATGCCAGTCACCTGGTGCAAACCGATCAGCTCAAGCAACTGCGCGAGTTCTTTCAGCCACTGATGAAAAACCTCGATCACAGCGCGCACGTAGTGATTCTTGGCCGGGCGCCGGAAAGCCTGAGCGACCCGATCGCTTCCAGCGTCCAGCGTGCCCTGGAAGGGTTCAGCCGTTCCCTGGCCAAAGAGTTGCGCAGCGGCGGCACCCTGCAACTGATCTATGTCGGTGCAGGCGCCGAGGATCAACTGGAGGGGCCGCTGCGGTTTTTCCTCTCGCCCAAAAGCGCTTTCGTGTCCGGGCAAGTCATTCGTTTGCAGGCGTGCGACACGCCGGTGCAGGACTGGACCCGGCCTCTGTCCGGGCGCAAGGCACTGGTCACGGGCGCCGCACGCGGCATCGGCGCTTCAATTGCCGAAACCCTGGCCCGGGATGGCGCCGAAGTGATCCTGCTCGATGTGCCACCGGCCAAGGCTGACCTCGAAGCCCTCGCCGCACGCCTCGGCGGGCAAAGCATCACCCTGGATATTTGCGCCGAGGACGCCGCCGCGCAGTTGATCGAGCACTTGCCCGATGGCATCGACATCGTGGTGCACAACGCCGGCATCACCCGCGACAAAACCCTGGCCAACATGACCCCGGAATTCTGGGACGCAGTGCTCGCGGTCAACCTCAATGCCCCCCAAGTGCTGACCAAGGCCCTGCTCGACGCCGGCACCCTGCGCGACAACGGCCGGGTGATTCTGCTGGCCTCCATCAGCGGCATCGCCGGCAATCGCGGGCAAACCAATTACGCCGCGAGCAAGGCTGGATTGATGGGTCTGGCCCAGGCTTGGGCGCCGTTGCTGCTTGAGCGCGGCATCAGCATCAACGCGGTGGCACCGGGGTTTATCGAAACCCAGATGACCGCGCACATTCCATTCGGCCTGCGTGAAGCGGGGCGGCGCATGAGCTCCTTGGGCCAGGGCGGTTTGCCGCAAGACGTCGCCGAAGCCGTCGCGTGGCTCGCGCAACCGGGCACCGGCGCCTTCACCGGGCAAGCGTTGCGGGTCTGTGGGCAAAGTGTCTTGGGGGCGTAGCGATGATTACCGACTGGCACACACTCAACCGCGAACCGAGCCTGCCCGAGTTGTACGTGCGGGCGGCGGTGCGGCGAAAAATCACTGGCACCGCGCTGCCCGATACCGGTTTGCGTTGCTGGCTGGATGTCGACCCCAAGCGCCTGGCGGCCTATCGCCAAGTCTGCGGATTCGTCGACAACGGCTTGCTGCCGCCGACTTATCCCCATGTGCTGGCGTTTGCCTTGCAGATGCAATTGCTCACCTCGAAGGAATTTCCGTTCCCGTTGCTGGGGCTGATTCATTTGAGCAATCGCATTCGGGTGCTGCGCCCCATGGGCGGCGTGCATCGTGCCCGGGTCAGCGTGCAGGTGCAGAACCTGCAACCCCACGCCAAAGGTGCGACCTTCGATCTGGTGACGACCCTGGATGATCAGTTGGGCACGCTCTGGGAAGCTGAGAGCCAGATGTTGTGTCGCGGGGTCAAACTCGACGGCGAGCCGGTGGAGGACGAGTTGGCGCTGACGCTCCCGTTGACCGAAGTGGCGCGCTGGAAAGCCCCGGCGGACATTGGCCGGCAGTACGCCAAAGTGTCCGGGGATTACAACCCGATCCACCTCAGTGCAGTCAGCGCCAAGTTGTTCGGTTTTCCTACGGCGATTGCCCACGGACTGTGGAACAAGGCCCGCACCCTGGCGGCGCTGGCGGATCATCTGCCGACGGCGAATGTCGAGATCGCGGTGCAATTTCGCAAACCGGTGCGCCTGCCCAGTGAAGTGACATTGCTGGCCAGTGCGGCGGCGTCCAGCGGGGATCTGCAATTGCTCGGTGCCGGTGACTTGGAACATATGGTCGGGCATTGGCGGCCGGTGGCTTAAGCTAATGATCGTTCCCACGCTCTGCGTGGGAATGCATCCCGTGACGCTCCGCGTCACATCCGGAAGCGGAACGCGGAGCGTCCCTGGCGGCATTCCCACGCAGAGCGTGGGAACGATCAGGTGACGGAAAGACATGGTTAATTGTGTATATAACTTAAGTGTTCTCCCCCGCCATCGCCCGCCTGCGTCAAAAACCTCCCCCTTGATTTAAAACGAATTCCCCTCACGCCCTACACCCAAGGTATTAGCCCTTAGGCAGCATCTCTGCGCCTCTATATAAAGGCGTTAATACCAACTTGAGAATGGCCCGAAACCGCCCCTGGGATTTTGATGTGCACAACGGACGAAGGCATTGCCGGCACCAGATCGGCAAGCCATCGAAGACAACGGTCGTTGTAACAGGTGCAAGGAATCACTCTCATGAAAACTCAAGTGTGGTGCAAATCGGCAACAGCATTGGCATTGATCCTCTCCCTCGGCCTGGCCGGTTGCAGCAGCGGCGGTGGCGGTCATCACAGCACGTCCGGCGGTTCCTCCGACGGTGCGGCGGGTGCGGCGGGCACCGGTAGCGGCGGCGCCGGCAGCGGTGGTACTGACGGCACCGGTGGCGGAACTGCCGGGACGGGTGGCACCGACGGTACAGGTGGGACTGGCGGGACCGGTAGCACTGGCGGGACTGGCGGCACCGGTAGCACTGGCGGGACTGCCGGAACCGGTGGTACGGGCGGAACGGGCGGCGGAACGGGCGGCACCGGTGGCACCGGCGGTGGAACCGGAGGCACTGGCGGCACAGGTGGAACGGGCGGCACAACCGTCCCGCCACTGGTCACCAGTACTGTGGTGTCTGACCTGGGCAAAACCGTCAGCGGCGTGGGCAATGGCGTCAGCGCTATCGGCGATGCCGCCTCCAGCGTGCCCGTCGTGGGCGGCGTGGTGCAAAGCGCCGTCAACACCACCGGCAATGTCGTCGACAGCATCGGCGGCGGCCTGGACACGGGCCTGGGCAAACTCGGCAGCGACCCGCAAGCCGTGACCAAAACCACCGCTATCGTCGGCAACGTCGTGTCTGATGTCGGCACCGGCGTGACCGATATCAGCGGCAAACTGGCCACGGCCACCAGTACGGTGCCACTGGTTGGCGGCATCGTCAGCAAGGTCACCCCGGTACTCGGCGGTGTCGGTGAAAAAGTCACCATGCTCGGCGATACCCTGAACGTCGCCACCGGCAGCGGACCTTTGGGCACCCTCAGCAACGGCGTCGGCAATAAGGTCCTGGTGCCGGTAGTGACATTAGCCGAAGGCTTGACCGGCAAAGTCGGCAGTGCAACCGGCCTGGGCGCACCACTCAATGGCTTGGTCAACAACGTCGCCAATGCCGTCGGTGGGCTGGGCGGTAAAGTCACGGCGGCAGGCGATGGCAACCCGGTGACCAACCTCGCCGGTACTGCGCTGACCAACGTTGGCACCACGGCGGGCGCTGCCGGTGGCCTGGTGACAACGTCCAGCACCGGAGCAGGCGGCACCGGTGGCTTGGGCGGGCTGGGCAACTCGGGACTGCTGCAAACCGTTGGCGGTGCCGTGGCGAATGTGGGGGCTGGTTTGAATGCCGGCAATACCAACCCGGTCGTCAGCGCCGGCGGCGTCAACCTCGGCGCAGTCGGCGGCACCGTCGCTTCGATTGGCGGCGCATTGGGTGGCTCCAGCGCACCGAATCTCACCCCCACCGCGCCGCTCGCCAGCGTCGGTGCCGTGGTGGGCACGGCACTGAATCCCGTCACCAGCAGCGTCACCACGCTGACTCAACAAGTGGGCGCCACCACTGGCCTCGGCGCACCGGTCAACGGCTTGCTCACCCAGGTGGGTGGCGCCGTCGGTAACGTCGGCAGTACCGTCGCCGCCGCAGCGCCCAACCCGGTGGTGGCCGCTGTCGGCAACACGGTCACAACCGTTGGTGCCACGGTCGGCGCGGTTGGCGGGCTGGTCACTGGCGGCACCGGCACCGGCACAAGCGGTGGAATTGGCGGCCTGCTGGGTGGCCTGACCGGCAACAAACGCTGAAATTGCACCTGGCCGATTCGACGGCCTAACCTGCAACGCCTACGCTTGGTTGGAAGCGGAAGATTCAAAGGAGTCTTCCGCTTTTTCTATTGGAGCAAGACACCTCGCGGTTCTGGTTCAGTCAGCTGACGACCCACGGGATGTTGCGATATGACCATGGAGTGTCCTATGCGCGTTATGGCTTCCCTGCTGTGCCTGAGCATCAGTTCTTTCGCCCTCGCCGATACCCTTCCGAGCTTTCTCAACAGTAACGAAACCATCCGCAACCTCCCCGTGCCGAACCTGCCCGCCGATGCTTACCGCCCGACAGCGGCACCCTTGCAAGTGCCGGAACCCGGCGCGACCGCGGCCCAGCCGTTGATGATGGACACGAAAGTCACCATCAAAACCGTGCAGATCGAAGGCGGAACGATTTACCCGCTCAACGAACTGGCGACGCTGTATCAACCGTTGCTCGGCCATGAAACCAGCCTCGCCGATTTGATCGAAGCCACCCGAGGCATCACCCGTCGTTATCAACAGGACGGTTACTTGCTGTCCTACGCCTTCCTGCCGCAACAGGATTTCAGCCAGGGCGTGGTGCGGGTGGTGCTGGTCGAGGGCTACATCAAGGATTACCAGGTGCAGGGCGACGTCGGGCGGGTAAAAGGCCTGCTGGACAAACTGGTGGCCAAGCTCCAGGCCGAACGGCCGCTGACGCGCAAGACGTTCGAGCGCTACACCACGTTGATGAGCCGCATCCCTGGCGTCACCTTGCAAGCGCAAGTGCCGCCGCCGGGCACCACCGATGGCGCGGCGTACCTGGCGGTGCAAGCCAGTCGCAAACCGTTCACCAGCAGCCTGAGCACCACCGAAGACAACCGCAACGGCACCCAGGCCTTGCTTGGGGTCAGCAGCAATTCCCAGACGGCGATGGGCGAACAACTGACCCTCAGCGGCCTGTTTCCCCCAGGGCATGACGATGAACATTACTACCGCCTGGACTATGCCCAATTCCTCAATGCCGAGGGCACGCAACTGAGCCTGTCCGCCTCGCGTTATCGCGCCGATCCCGGCACCAATGTGCTGCTCGACAATGGCCTGCAACTCAAGCCGCACCGGGAAAACGATCGCTACTCCATCGGTTTCAGTCACCCGTTGATTGCCTCGCCGACGGAACAATTGAGCGCCGGTGCGCGGCTGTATGCGGTCAACGACAAAACCCGTTACGACGTGGTCGATGATCCGCGCAGCGTCGAAGTGCGCACCGACATCCGCGCCCTCGCCTTCGAGAGCGACTGGCGCCAGGCCGATGCCCGGCAACTGCGGATTCTCAGTGGTGGCGTTTATCAAGGCCTCGACAGCATGGGGGCGAAAACCAATGCCGACGTGGACCTGAATTTCCTGCGTGTGCGGTTATCGGGGGTGCAGAGCGACAAGTTCTTCGACAACTGGCAAGGCGTGCTCTCGGGCGCGTTGTACTGGAGCGACGACACCCTGCCCGACAGTGAGCGCGCAGTGTTCGGCGGGCAGAATTTCGGCCGTGGCTACCCGGACGACCAAGCGTCCGGCGACAAGGGTTGGGGGGTGGCGTACGAGGTGAACTACAGCTTCAACCGTGACGGCAACTGGGTGCGAGTGCTGCAACCCTATGTGGTGCTGGACCGCTCCAAGACCTGGTTCAACCAGTTGGCGGTGCAGGGCAACAACCTGTCTTCAGCGGCAGTGGGGCTGCGGTTTGGCGATGCGAAGTACTACAACATCGCGCTGGAAGCGGCCAAGCCGATGTCGGATGAGGCGCTGGATACGTTCAACCGACGACCGCGCTATAGCGTGAGTTTCAGTTATCAGTTGTAGGGATGTGGTGGCTGGCAGGCCGCCTTCGCGAGCAAGCCCGCTCCCACAGGGGGGGGCCGTGGCGGTCATAGGATTAAGGTTCACTGGAGATCAACTGTGGGAGCGAGCTTGCTCGCGAAAGCGGTGGGTCAGGCAATGGGATGTTGAATGGGCCGGCCTCTTCGCGAGCAAGCCCGCTCCCACAGGGGGGCTGCGGCGGCCATAGGATTAAGGTTCACTGGAGATCAACTGTGGGAGCGGGCTTGCTCGCGAAAGCGGTGGGT
>NZ_MOBP01000001.1:43465-605118 GCF_003732665.1 Pseudomonas frederiksbergensis
ATGGGATGTTGAATGGGCCGGCCTCTTCGCGAGCAAGCCCGCTCCCACAGGGGGGCCGTGGCGGTCATAGGATTAAGGTTCACTGGAGATCAACTGTGGGAGCGGGCTTGCTCGCGAAAGCGGTGGGTCAGGCAATGGGATGTTGAATGGGCCGGCCACTTCGCGAGCAGGCTCGCTCCCACAGGGGGGCCGTGGCGCTCATAGGATTAAGGTTCATTGGAGATCAACTGTGGGAGCGGGCTTGCTCGCGAAAGCGGTGGGTCAGGCAATGGGATGTTGAATGGGCCGGCCTCTTCGCGAGCAAGCCCGCTCCCACAGGGGGGCTGTGGCGGTCATAGGATTAAGGTTCACTGGAGATCAACTGTGGGAGCGAGCTTGCTCGCGAAAGCGGTGGGTCTGTCACAGGGATTGTGAATGAGCCTGCGGAAACAGGTTGTTTAATGTCTCCAGCAACCGTATGTGGTAGATGGGCTTGCGAAACAGGTCGAGCACCTGCAGGCGCAGCATGTCGCTGACGTCCTCCATGTCCGCATGCCCGGACGTGACGATCACCGGCAAGTGCTGGCGCGAGGTGTGTTCACGCAAGCGCTTGATCAGCGACATGCCGCTCTCCTCCGGCATGCGCAGATCGGTGATCACCAGGGCGATATCGGGGTTGCGGGTCAGGTGATGCAGGGCGAGCTTGACCGAGGTGGCGGTAAAACAGGTGAAGCCCTCGCCTTCGAGCAGTTCCGCCAGCTCCAGCAGCGCGTCCTCTTCGTCGTCAACCAGAAGCAACTGTTGGCGTGGTGGCGAAGAGGGATTCATGGGCTGCACCTGAAAACTGAATGTAGAACCGAGTGTAGCGTGTCATTCATCCTGCGCAGCCCGCCGTGCTCAAGGCGTTTGCGCCGGCGCGGTCTGGGACGATCCGCCCAGGGCCATTATCAAGTTGTTGAAAATCGCAAAAACCTTGCCGCCGATGGGCGTGACAAACACCACGACCACCACCGCAACCATCGCCACCACAATCGCGTATTCGATGGCCGAAGCCGCTTCGGTATTACTCAGGAACAGACGCGCCCGCGCCATCAAGTATTCAAAGAGCATGGAAGTTCTCCTTCGTGCCAACGGCAGCCAGACAACAACAATCCAAACACCACGCCAGCACCCGAACGTGTCATCCCGTGGCAAAAACGGGTGACGAATGTACGGGCATCACTGATGGGCGAATCAGCTCGATCAAGGCGTTGGTTTGGTCGGCGCCGTGCCGCCCAGCGAAGTCAGAACAGCGCTGAAAATGTTGTAGACCTTGGTACTGACCGGCGACACAAACACCACGACCACCACCGCCACCATGGCTACCACAATCGCGTACTCGATCGCCGATGCGCCTTCAGTACTTTTGAAGAACAAGCGGGCTCTGAGCAACAGATATTCGAGAATCATACGTCTACTCCTTCGCGCCTCTGGCGCCGACGAAACGGTACTGCGACAGGCTTTCACCGTGCCACCAAAGCATTGTCAACAAACCCCCGCGCAACAACTGTAAGAACGGATTAATCACAAAGGATTAGTCAGAATCCGCCCGCAAAAAAGACTCGTTATTTGTTCATTTCTCATACTTTTGTATAGATATTTTCGGTGCGTAATGGCGTTTTGAATTAGATCGACTAGCGTGGAAATAGCGAAATAGTTGCATGTTCATAGCTGCCTGATTGCGAAGACGCCTTGTCAGGAATGGCGAGTTGTCAGTGCAGCGGGAAAGGGAGAGCCGTCATGAACAGTCGCATCACCATGGGCCTTGCCGGCTTGCTTTTACTCGGGGCGATTTTTGTCGGCTATTGGGGGTTGGTGCTCAGTCGTCAGCCGCTGCCTGTTGCGGCTCCAGTTGCCCCGCCGACCGCTGCCGTGACGGTGGAAAAAACCGTCGCCGCCGCCGAAGACCAGACCCGCCAGCCAGTGGTCGTGCTGACCCACGACGTGCCGCCGTTCACCCCGCTGACCGCCGCCGACCTGACCGTGGAAAAACTGCGCAGCGCCCCCGCCGGCAGCCTGAGTAATCTCGACCAGGCGATCGGCCGCACGCCTTGGCGCCACCTGAGCGCCGGCACCTGGCTCAGCGATGACAGCTTCCAGGCCGGCGGCACCCTGGCGCGGATGATCCGCAGTGATGAGCGCGCGCTCGCCGTGGCCGTGGATGAAGTGATCGGGGCTGCCGGGCAATTGGCGCCCGGCGACTATGTAGACGTGCTGCTGTTCCTGCGCCAGGACACCAGCAACTTGCAGCAATCCGCGCAGATCGTCGTGCCGGCCATGCGCGTGCTCGGCGTGGGTGAGCAATACGGTCTGACCAACGACGGTCAACCCGCCAGCCCGGCCCTCAGCGCCGACGACAAACTCAAACAGGAGCAACGCCGCATCGCCGCCCGCACGGTGGTGCTGGCCGTGCCCGAACAACTCTTGAGCCGGTTGATGCTGGCGACCCAGGTCGGCACTTTGCGCCTGGCGGTGCGCAGCAGCGAAGAGCAGCGCCTGGCCAAGTACTGGGCCGGCGAAAACCAGGCGCCGGGCAAGCTCGACAGCGCCAACAGCCAGCTCTTCCAGTTCACCCAACTGGCCCTCGGCGGCGCACCGAAAGGTCCCGCCAGCGGCGCAGCCCCACGACGTGCCATCGAAGTGATTCGCGGCAATCAGCTCACCCAACAAACCCCATGACTGATCAAGGATGCCGCTGCATGCAGAGTCGTTCCATGCCGACCTTCAAACCCGTGCTCTGGGCCTTGATGCTGATAGCTCTGCCCATGGAAGCCGCGTTTGCGGTGACTGGCAATTGCGCCGCGCTGGGGCGTTTGCCACCGGTGATCGAGATCGGTGAAGGCTTGCAACAGGACCTGCAATCCCCCGTTGCAATCACTCGCCTGGCCATCGGCGATCCGAAAATTGCCGACGTACACCCCAACGGCAGCAGCGCGTTTTTGTTGACCGGCATGGCGCCCGGCGCCACCAGCCTGATGATCTGGACCGCCTGCGCCAGCGAACCTCGGCAGAGCATGGTGTTCGTCCAGGGCCGCGCCACGGCGGCCCTGACCAGCGCCAGCACGCTGCCGTCGGATGACACGGCACTGCCGTCACAGGTGCAAACCGACATCCGCTTCGTCGAAGTCAGCCGCACCAAACTCAAGGAAGCCACCGCCTCATTGATCGGCACTCGCGGCAACTTTTTGTTCGGAGCACCGGGCACGTTGCCGGCCATCGACGGTGTGGTGACGCCCAAGTTGCCGGTGGACAACAGCCTGTTCAACTTCTCCTGGATCGGCGGCAAAACCATGATGATCATCAACGCGCTGGAGGGCAGCGGCTTTGCCTACACCCTGGCGCGGCCGAGCCTGGTGGCGCTCAGCGGGCAGAGCGCAAGTTTCCTCGCCGGCGGTGAAATCCCGATCCCGGTGCCCAGTGCCGGCAGCGATAACGTGTCCATCGAGTACAAGGAGTTCGGCATCCGCCTGACCCTGACGCCAACCATCATCAGCCACAATCGCATCGCACTGAAGGTCGCGCCGGAAGTCAGCGAACTGGACTTCAGCAACGCCGTGAACATCGCCGGCACCACCGTGCCGGCCCTGACCATCCGCCGCACCGATACCAGTATTTCCCTGGCCGACGGTGAGAGTTTCGTCATCAGCGGCCTGATCAGCACCACCAACAGTTCCCAGGTGAACAAGTTTCCGGGGCTGGGCGACATCCCGGTCCTCGGTGCTTTTTTCCGTAGTTCGCAGATCAAGCGCGAAGAGCGCGAGCTGCTGATGATCGTCACCCCGCACCTGGTTCAGCCCTTGGCCGCCGAGGCGCAGTTGCCGTCGTTGCCGGGGGAAAAACTGCGCAACTACGACCCGAATTTCTATCGCATGTTCTTCCTCGAAAACGGTAACTTCGACAAACGCAGCGGACTGTCGCAATGAGTCAGAGCCTGAGCCAGACCTTCCTCGCCATCACCCGCAACAGCACCGATCTTGAGTGGCTGCAAGGCGCCCTGGCGCCCCTCGGCCAAGTGGTCAGCGCCGGCGGGGGCAGCCTCGACGAATTGCTGGCACTGGTGGACGTGACCTTCGCCAGCCTGGTGTTCGTCGGCCTCGACCGTGAACACGTGGTGGCCCAGAGCGCGTTGATCGAAGGGGCGCTGGAAGCCAAGCCGATGCTCGCCATCGTCGCCCTCGGCGATGGCATGGACAATCAACTGGTGCTCAATGCCATGCGCGCCGGGGCGCGGGATTTCGTCGCCTATGGCTCGCGCTCCAGCGAGGTCGCCGGGCTGGTGCGGCGCCTGAGCAAACGCCTGCCGCCCGTGACCACCAACACGCAACTGGGCGGCCTCACGGTGTTGTACGGCACCCAGAGCAATGGCGACGGCGCACTGCTGGCCAATCACCTGGCGCTGGTGGTGCAAAAGAGCGGGCAACAAACTTTGCTGATCGACCTCGGCCTGCCCCGGGGCGACAGCCTGGCCTTGCTGGGGCTGGAGAGTTCGTTCCACTTCGGCGATGCCCTGCGCCACTTGCGCCGTCTCGATGCGACGCTGATCGACAGCGCCTTCACCAGCGCCGAAGCGGGGCTGCGCATTCTCGCCTACGCCAGCAACGACGAGCCCCTGGAAAGCACCAGCGCCGCCGAGCTGTACATGCTGCTCAGCGCCTTGCGCCAACACTTCCAGCACATCGTGGTGAACCTCACCGGCCAGCCGGACAGTGAAGCCCTGCGCACCTTTGTCAGCCATTGCGACAAGTTGCTGTGGTACAGCGACCAGAATGTCCTCGACTGCCGGCGCAACCTCGCGGTGCTCAACCTGTGGCGGGAAAAAGGCATGAAGCTTGACCACGGGCGCTTGCTGATCGACCGCTACCTGGGCCACATCGCACCGGACTCGGAAACCCTCGGCAAGACCTTCAACCTGGAAGTGATCGCGGTGCTGGCCTACAGCCCGGAAGTGCGCCTTAACGCCAAGAACCAGGGCGTGACCCTGTTCGAACTGGCGCCTCGGGAAAAACTCACGCAAAGCCTGCGCACCCTCGGCGAACGTCTGGCCAAGCGCTCCGAAGGCCTGGCCAAGCCCAAGACCGGTTGGCTTGATCGTTTGAGGGGCACCTCATGAGCGAAAAACTCTTCGGCGCACCTTCCCGTAGCGCCGCCGGCAACACCGACCATGAAGGCCTGAAACTGGTGCTGCACCGCTACATCATCGATGCCATCGAAGAGTCGGGAAAAAACCTGCTGGAAGGTTCGCGGCCACTGCTGGCGCAGTTCGTTACGGATAAGGTCGCCGAATACATCGCCCGCCTGCACCTGGCGATTTCCCGCTATGAAATGGAGCGACTGGCCGAGGAAATCGTCGACGAACTCACCGGTTTCGGGCCGCTGGAAGTGTTGCTGCGAGACACCGCGGTCACGGAAATCCTGGTCAACGGCCCGCATCGGGTGTTCATCGAACGGGACGGGGTGCTGCACCTGAGCGACCTGCGGTTTATCGATGCGCACCATGTGGAGCGGGTCATGCAGCGCATCCTCGCGCCCCTCGGTCGGCGGCTCGATGAGTCGTCGCCGATGGTCGATGCGCGCCTGCCCGATGGCAGCCGGGTCAACGCGATCATCCCGCCGATTGCCCTGGATGGGCCGTGCCTGTCGATTCGAAAGTTTCGCAAGGACATGCTCAAAAGCAGCGATTTGATGGCGATGCAAACCATCGACCAGGCGATTTTCGAGTTCCTGCAAAACGCCGTCGGCAAACGCTGCAACATCCTGATCAGCGGCGGCACCGGCACGGGTAAAACCACGTTGCTGAATATTCTCAGCCAGTTGATCAACCCCCACGAACGGCTGGTGACCATCGAAGATGTGGCCGAATTGCAACTCGGTCACCCCCATGTCGTGCGCCTGGAAACCCGGCCGCCGAATGCCGAGGGCCACGGTGAAGTGAAGGCCAGCGACCTGATTCGCAACGCCCTGCGGATGCGCCCGGACCGGATCATCCTCGGTGAGATTCGCGGCGTCGAAGTGCTCGACGTACTCACCGCGATGAACACCGGCCACGACGGCTCCATGAGTACGGTGCACGCCAACAACGCCCAGGATGCGTTGCTGCGCCTGGAAACCCTGGTCGGCCTCACCGGCCGCGCGGTGGCCGAGCGCACCTTGCGGCAAATGATCTGCGCGGCCCTGGACGTGATCATCCAACTGACGCGCATGCCCGATGGCCGGCGCTGTGTCAGCGAAGTGGTGGAAGTGGTGGGTGTGCGCGAGGACGTGTACGTCACCAACACCCTGTTCCGCCTCGACCGCCGTACCGGTTTCGGCTTCTTGCGCGAAGCGGTCAACCCGGCGGGTGACAAGCTGCGTCACGAGTCGAGCCTGGGCTGATTCCATGGAGCATCCAGCATGATTGTCCCGCTCATTCTCAGTCTGATTTGCGTGGTGCTACTCGGGCTCTCGGGGTGGCTGTTTTTGCACGGCATCCGCAAGACCGGCAACGAACGGGTGCTCGGTCGACTGGCCCAGGGGCAGCCGCAATTGACGGCGCAGAAAACCACGTGGGTGGGTCTTGAGCGGATGTTTTTGCGTGCGGGCCTGGGTCGTCCAACCGAGCGTCTGGGCCTATGGTTGGCCCTGTGGGCGGTGGCGCTGTTGCTGGGTTATCTGCTCGCCGACTGGATAGGTTTGCTCACGGTTGTGCTCGCGCCGCCACTGCTGCTGCGGCTGTACATTTCATGGCTGTTTCGCCGCCGGATCAAACGCATGGTCGAGCAGTTGCCGCAGTTGCTGGACTACACCGTGCGCAGTCTCAAATCCGGACGCACCCTGGCCGACGCGGTCATGGGCGGGATCGAATCCAGCGAAGATCCGCTGAAACGGGCCATGGGCCGGGTGCAGCGCAACGTGCAGCTTGGGGTGAATCTGCCGGACGCCGTGAGCGATTTCGCCGAGCTCTATGAACAGGACGAACTGCGCATGTTTGCCCTGGGCCTGAAGGTCAATCATCGCTATGGCGGCAACGCCAGCGAGTTGCTGGAGAACCTGATCAAACTGATTCGCGAACGGGACCAGGGTGCCCGCCAATTGCGCGCCTTGACCGGGGAAACGCGGATGACGGCTTGGGTGCTGGGGTCGCTGCCGATGATTCTGGTGAGTTACTTCATGCTGACCAACCCCGGCTACATGCTCGGCATGTGGCATGACTCGGGCGGCCAGGTCATGTTGATTGTCGCCGTGGTGCTGCAGGTGTTCGGCTGCCTGGCACTGTGGCGCATGTTGCGGAGTGTTTGACATGGTTTTGCTGGCCAGTCTGATGCTGTTTCTCGGGGCCTTGCTGCTGGTGGTCAATCACCTGCTGCAAGCACGACGCCGGGTGCGCCTGGTGACCCAGCGCTTGCAGGGGCAACTGGTGCGCGAGAACCGTTTCGGCAATTGGCTGCGGGCGCTCGGCAACAGCCGTTTCGGCCAGCGCTCGGTCAGTATCGACAGCGAAACCCAGAACCTGCTCGGCCGCCTGGGCTGGCGCCGCGCCAATGAGCGGGCGGTGTACGCCGCGTGCCAGATCGGCACACCGTTGTTGCTATTGGGGCTGGGGTTGTTCCTGCGGGAAGTGTTTTTCCCGCAAGCGGCCAACGGCTGGATCGTGCCGCTGCTGGCCACCGGCATGGGTTACTTGCTGCCCAAACGCCTGTTGGCCTACGCCGCGGCACGTCGGCAGCAAACCATCGCCGTGGAAATCTCGACCTTCATCCCCCTGCTGCGCATCCTCTTCGAATCGGGCATGGCGGTCGAACAGGCGTTGCGGGTGCTCAGCACCGAAGGGCAGAAACTCTTGCCCGAGCTGACCAGCGAATTACGCCTGATCCTGACCCGCGTCGACTCCGGCCTGGAACTCAGCCAGGAATTGCACAAGGCCGCGGTGATGCTGGCGGTGGACGAATTCAGCGACACCTGCGTGATCTTGCAGCAGTTGATTCACCAGGGCGGCGGCGCGATGAAATCCCTGCTGGCGCTCAAGCAACTGCTCGACGATCGGCGCCTGACGCGGCTGCAGGAATACATCTCGAAAATGTCGGCCAAGATGTCCGTGGTGATGATGCTGTTTCTGTTTCCGGCCCTGTTGATCGTCCTGGCCGGCCCCGGGTTCACCGCGATTACCCGGGCGTTTGCCAGCTGAGTAACGCACCTTTTGAGGGAACATGATGAAAGCATTGATTGCTGTGGTGAGCCTGCTGATGCTCGCCGGTTGCGCCACCGACGGCCAGGCGCCGTGGTCGGCGATGCTGTCGCCGGCCAGTTGCAGCAAGCTGAGTTCTGATCAGGAACTGGCGTTGAACCTGGCCGATGACTTGGCCAACGACGGCAAGCTGCACGCCAGCCTGGCCAACTTGCAGAGCCTGCCCGACAACCTCAGCGAAGTGCGGTTGCGCAAGGCCAAGGTCTATCGCTTGCTGGGGCGCAGCGAGGCGGAACCCCTGTATCGCAGCCTGCTGGGATCATGCCTGTCGGCGGATGCCGAACAAGGGTTGGGCCAGTTATTCGCGGCTCGCGGAGATTACGGACAGGCCCAGGCCCATCTGCAACGCGCCGCTCGCCTGGCGCCCACCGACGAAAAAATTCGCAATGACCTGGGCGTGGTGTACCTCAATCAATTGCGGCTCGACGATGCGCGTTTTGAATTCCTCACCGCCATCGAACTCAAGCAACACGACAACCTTGCGGCGGCGAATCTGGTGACGCTGCTGTTGTATCAGGACAACTGGCAGCAAGCGGCGGAAGTGGTCAGCCGCGCACACCTGACCCCGGAACAGTTCACCGACGCCCAGGCCCGGGCGGAAAAACTCAAGCAGCCGGTCAAAGGCAAAACGGCGGCGGGTGATCAAGTGGCGACGGTGACGGATACCCAACCGACGTCCGTTAAATAGGAGCTGGCGATGATCAAATTATTCGGCTTGAGCCTGTTGATACTCCCCCTGATCGCCATGGCCATCGACGCCGGCCCGTCCTCGCCCCAACAGGCGGAAACCGAAGGTTGGCTGGTGCTGCAAAGCCGCAACAAAGCCGCCTCCAAAACTCCACAAACCGCGAGCGCGGCGGAACGGGAAGAGGCGATGCAGCGGTGGTTGAGGAAGTATCGGTATGAGATTCCGGATCTGTATGACCCGGATGCGGGGGGGAAGATTGAAATCAGCAAGTAGGGTGTCGCTCACAAATACGGTGCTCGCCGAAAATCCACCGTGGGAGCGGGCTTGCTCGCGAAGGCGGTGTGTCATTCAACTTATAGGTCAACTGGCACGACGCCTTCGCGAGCAAGCCCACTCCCACATTTAGATCGAGGTGCATTCAGTCAAATCAGTGGGCGGTGACTCTCTGCCACATCCCCGAATTACTCGGCGACAACGCCAGTGCCAGTTGCGTGCGGTTATGCATATGGGTCAGGCGCAACACCTGGGACACGTACAGCTTCACGGTGTTTTCGGTAATCCCCAACTCACAGGCAATCTGATAATTGGTCTGCCCTTTGCCCACCAGCCGCGCCACGTCCAGTTGCCGGGGCGAGAGCTGATTGAAGATCGGTGGGATTTCGTCCTGGTTGGCGTCGCTGACCACAAAATCTCCAGGCCCGGTAGACGAACGCGGACTGCGACGCACCTTGTCCAGGTCTTGATAAAGGTCATCGATGGATTCGGACAGGTACTGCAACTTCTGATTCAAATGCCCCAGTTGCACGTCCTTCTGCCGCTCCTGCAACGCCACTTCCTGGCGCTGCAAGCCTTCCAGCAATTCATCCAGGTCGATCGGCTTCTGGTAGTAATCGGCGATGCCGGCACGCAAGGCCTTGATCACATCCTGCTTGTCGGCGCGGCCGGTGAGCATGATCGCTTCGAACGCCCGATGCCGGCCGCACAACCGCTGCATTTCTTGTACAAGCTGGATGCCGTCCATGTCCGGCATGTGCAAATCACACAGCACCAGACCGATGTCCGGATCCTGGGTGAAGCGTTCCAGGGCTTGGGTGCTGGACTCACAAGGAACGCAGCGATAACCGCTGCTTTCAAGGAATTCACAGAGTTCTTCGACAATCAGGGGCTGGTCATCGACCACAAGGACTTTTACCGCAGACGTAAGCTTGTTCACGTGCCACTCCATGTCAGGTCAAAGCTGACCGTTCCTGTACTAGTAGCCACAAGTTGTATAACTACTCTAATTGGAAAGTAGACGTACTTTCCGACTATGTACATAGAACTAGCGGCCCGCCGCGACTAATGGATCCAAACGAGCGTACACACCAAGCCTACCAGCACGAACGGAGCATATGGCGGCTTATTTGACGATTCTGGGCTAAAATATCGAACATTACCCCTAAGCCATTGATTCATATGGAGCCAGACTTTTGGCGCTAACAGCAACCACGCGGCACTCGCCAGGCCAGCACCGATAAATGCCCCGAGCAGGTGCATACCGTCTGTCGCCAGGCCCAAAGCTGTCATTAATTTCACATCGCCGGCACCCATTCGCTTCATCGCGTAGCCCGGCAACGTGAAAGCCAGCGCCAGCAAAAACGCCCAACCGCCCTGCTCCGCTTCAGCGCCGAGCCAGGTGTTGCCGGTCAACAACAGATAAGCCAGCGCCAACCCGGCGGCACCCAATGTCAGGGCATTGGCAATGTGTCGCTGCCGCGCATCCTGCACGGCGCACAGGGTCAGCCAGATAATCAAGACAAGGCTCTGCATCCGGTAAAAACCGTCCGTTTTGGCTGAATGATTCTATGCTGATATTACGCAGTGATTGTCAGGGTAGACGCACTCATGAAAGCAGGCCTCCCCAGCAAGCAAAAAGGCGCCGTGGCGATTGAGTTCGCCCTGGTGTTCGTGATCTTTTTCGCGGTGTTTTACGGTTTGGTGAGCTACAGCCTGCCATTCGTTTTGATGCAGTCGTTCAACCAGGCCACGGCCGAAGCGGTGCGTCGCAGTGTGGCGGTCGATCCCAACACGCCTGGCTATGCGACCGTGGTGCAGAACACCGCGAACGCCACGTTGCAACAGCAATTGTCGTGGGTGCCCACCGCGCTGAACCTGGTGATCGGCGTCGACACCAGTGCGGTCTACGACACCAGCAAAGGCACCCTGACCGTCAGCGTCAATTACCCCACCAGCAAGCTGAATCAGGTCATTCCGTTTCTGGTGTTGCCAGGGCTGGGGACGGTGCCGAACCTGCCGACCAACCTGAGCGCCACCTCGAGTCTGCAATTTTGACCTCCGGGGATAAGCTGTTCGCCCGCTTGCTCAAGCGCCCCACCCTTGCCGCCATCGAGGCGCCCGAGCCGTTGCCGGTGCAAGCCCTGGGCCTGCATGTGCAGTTGGACGACAACGGCCATGTGCTGCAAATGGCCGGCCCGCTCCGACATTCCCTGGCCCAACAACCGCCCCACGACCAGCCGTTGCCGCTGCACCGCTACGTGCTGGCCCACAGCAGCCTGGTGATCGAAGGCCAGCCCGGCGACTGGCAGGGACAGAGCCTGGACCTGGATTTCCTCGGCCTGGCCGACCAGACCCTGCACCTGCGCGGCTGGGTGCAACCCTCGGCCGGCGGCTGGCTGTTGCAGTTGATGGACATCGGCGACCTGTTGCTCGAACGCCATCAGGCCCACAGTCGGGAAGAATGCCAGGTGGTGGCCGGGCAGATCAGCGAGCATCTGCGCGCGTGCAGCCTGGCGCGGTTGTCGGTGATCGTCAGCGAACAACTGCAAACCATCGCCCAGCGCTGGCACATCCCCTGTGTCGCCTTGGCCTTGCTCGATGAACAGGAGGATGGCTGGCAAATCCATTGCCAGTTCAGCGCCCATGACGCGCCATCGCTGTGGCACAACGCGCAGCGCCTGGGCACCGTGCTCGACAGTTTGAACGGCTCCGCGCCCCAGCGTCTGGGCATCAGTCATGGCCTCGACGAACACCTGCGCGTACAAGCCTTGTTCGGCAATGCCGAGGGATTTGCCGTGCCCTACAGCGATGACCACGGTGTCGCGGCGTGGCTGCTCTGCGGTTTTTACCCGGTGCAGGAGCACGCGCCAGACTTGGGTGATCGCGACTGGTTGCTGCTGGTCAGCGCACTGGCCGGGCCCCTGCTCGGTCGATTGCGCGAGCAACACCATCACCTGCAACTGGAGCGAATGGAGTCGCTGCAAGCCTTGCTCGGTACGGGCTGGTGGGAGGTGTTCGGCGCCAATGAAATCCTCTTGGCACCGACCCTCGCTGCCACGTTGCACCTGGAAACGTCCAGGCTGACGCTCCAGGACTGGCTGATGCAGATCCATCCCGCCGACCGCGAAGAGCTGCGCAGTCGGCTGCACGCGCTGCAACATCACGACGAACCGCTGACCCTGTGCGTGCGCCTGCACCGTTGCGACAGCGAGCAGCATCCGCTGTGGTATCGCCTGCAAGGCCAGGCCATCGGCACCGGCGACGGTCGGCGACTGGTGGGCTTCATGCTCGACATCAGCGACATCAAGAACCAGCAACAACACACCGCCGCCGCCCATGCGCGACTGGACAACCTGATCGCCAGTTCGCCGGCGGTGATCTACGTCCAGCGCTACGTCGAAGGCGCGCTGCACCCGACGTTTTTCAGCGCCAGCCTGCAACCGTTGCTCGGCTGGAACCTGGAAAACTGCGATGCCGCCGCGCTGATCGAACGGGTGCATCCCGAGGATCGCGACCGCTACTTCGAACGCACCCGCCACCTGCTGCGCGAAGGCTCGGTGCGTGCGCGTTATCGACTGCGTGACTGTCGCGGCAATTACCATTGGCTGCTCGACGAAGCCAAACTGCTGCGCGATGACCTCGGGTTGCCGGTGGAGGCCGTGGGCCTGTGGCTGGACGTCACCGAAGCGACCCTGGCCGCTGAGCAGGTGAAACAGAGCGAAGAGCGCTATCGGATTCTGGTGGAAGACTCCCCGGCGATGATCTGTCGCTATCGCCCGGACCTGACGTTGAGTTTCGGCAACCGGCCGCTGGCGATGTACCTGGAATGTGAGCCCGATCAACTGCCGGGTGTGAACCTGGGCAGTTGGATGTCGGAGGAACAGCGCGAGGCGTTTGTCCAGCGCCTGAGCCTGCTGACCCCGGAGGTCCCGGTCAGCACCGCCGAAATCAGCCTGCAACTGCCGGGGCGTGAGCATGCGTGGTGGGTCTGGTCGGATCGCGGGGTGTTCGACGAACAGGGGCGCTTGCTGGAAGTCCAGGCCGTGGGCCGCGACAACACCGAAGTGCGGCGCTCCCAGCAACAACTGACCCAAAGCGCCAAAATGGCCACCCTCGGCGAAATGGCCACCGGGCTGGCCCACGAAATCAACCAGCCGCTGAACGTGATGCGCATGGCCATCGTCAACGTGCTCAAGCGCCTGGGCAATGGCGATGTGCAAATCGACTACCTGACCGACAAGCTCAACCGCATCGACGCCCAGGTCCAGCGTGCGGCACGGGTCGTCGATCATATGCGCGTGTTCGGCCGCCGCTCGGAGATCGAGCAACACCCGTTCAACCCGGTCGAGGCCATTGAAGGCACGCTGTCGCTGCTGGCCGAAGGCATGCGCGGCAAAGGCGTCGACCTGCGGGTCAGCGAGACCGGGTTTACCGTGCAGGTGCGCGGGTATGTGGATCAACTGGAGCAGGTGCTGATCAACCTGATGGTGAATGCCCGGGATGCGTTACTGAGCAAGCGCGAAGGGGATCGTGAGTTCAAGCCGTGGATTTCGGTGTACGCCGAACGGGATGCGCAGTGGGTGCGGCTGTGGGTCGAGGACAACGGTGGCGGGATTGACCCACGGTTGTTGGAACGGATTTTCGAGCCGTTCTTCACCACCAAACCGGTGGGGGTCGGCACTGGATTGGGGTTGTCGGTGAGTTACGGCATCGTCGAGAACATGGGTGGGCGGCTGAGTGTGAGCAACTCGGTGGAGGGGGCGCGGTTTTGCATTGAGCTGCCGCTGGTGCCGGACGATCAGATCACTAAGTAGGCTTTGCCGGGTTGGCCGCAGCTCAGGTTGGCGCCCACCTGGATTTTCCCGACCTCGATGCCCAGGGTTTTCAGCACCGTATTGAGCAGGTTATCCAGCAGCGGGCTCAGGATCGAATTCAGGGTGGTGGTCAACAGCGTCAGCACGCCACTGACCAGCGTATTCAACGTACCGAAGACCACCGCCAGTAAGGGGCTGGGGCTGAACGTTGGCGTATGGACGATTAGTTGCACGCCATTGACGGCTTGCGACATGCCGGCAATCGCGTTGGAGGCGGTCAGGGTATAAGGAGGGTTCGAGGGGTCCAACCCGACTTTCGGCGGATTGATAAACGTGGTGCTGGCACTGGTTTGTAATGCTGGACTGTCGATTTTCAACTCGGCGCCACCCCCGGAAAAGGGCACGCCGGCGTACCGGATGTCGAGCAGGGTCAGGGGCGTGACGCTCATGGGGGCCGTTGACGAAGCCCAGTCCGAATTGACCCGCCCGACCCGCAACTCAGCCACGGTGGTGGTGGTCGTGGCGGTCAGGCTTTTGTTGGTATCGCTGAGGCAGGTGTAATCGGTGACGTAACTGCTGCCGCCCCCGGCTTCAAGGCTGATGTCCAGGTTGGGGTTGGGCAATACGTAGAGATTGAGCCCCAATAGCCCGGTGACAACGGACAAGGTGTTGGTGACGACGCCGATCAGGTTGGTGACCAAGGACAAATCCAGCGTGACCAACACACGAACCTGGGCGGTACGCACATAGATTTGATTGGCGCCCAGTGGCGCAACTTTGGCCAGCGCGGGGTTACCCACCACGGAAAACTGTGCAGGCTCGATCACTTTGATCTTTGCGGTAGCGCCGAGGCCAAGCCCGAGCACATTCACTGGAATGGTGCCCGCCACGGCACTCTTGCTGTTGCCAAGTTCGAGGAAGGCCTGGACCAGTTGCAGCGCGTTCAAACTGGCATTCAGACCAGCAGAGGTGGTGCCAGTCTGCAGATTCAATATGTCGCCCAAGTGCACTTTGGTCGGGCTGACGACTGCACTTATCAGCCCATTGAACCCGGCTAGCACATCCGCTGTGGCGCCGTTTAGACGTGCGACTGTCGCGGCAGCCTGGAGCAACTGCCCGACGGTTGCATCGGCACCCAGCAGTTGGGTGTAGTCACCTGCGGTGACATGCAGGTCAACGGCTAGCTGGTCCATAAAATTGAGCAGGTTAATGTTGGCCGCGAGCAAACCGTTCCAACTGGCGGCGGACAAGTTGATTGTGCCTAGTCCCAGGGAAGAGGTGCTTCCATTCAACAAGTTGACGTCGAGCAAGGTGCTGCGAATGGTCAATTGGGCCAACGGTGGTATCGGCAGCGCCGCCACCGCCGAGGCATTGAGCTGGGTCGTGAGACTGACCGACGATCCACTGACCAACGCCTGCACACCACTGGCAAAACTGGTGGTGACGCTGCGGCTGGCGACGACTTTGATCGCCGCTGCCTGGGTGGCATCCACGGTGAAGGTGCGCAGGCCGGTGGCGGCAGTCAGCAGCGTGCCGCAGGTAGTGGCGAGGGTGTTGCTGGCGTCGACGGTGAAGCCATTGCGCGTGGCGCTTTGGCCGGCGTAACTGGCGGCGGTCAGCCCCGGCAGACAGGTGCCGCCACGGCTGACGGCCTCCAGCGCGGCGGTGTCCACCACCCGCTGCAATTTGCGCTGTTCCATGTAGAGCCGACCGGTGTCGACCACCAGCAGCATCAACAGCAACGCCAGCCCGAGGGTCACCGCCGCCATCAAACCGATCGCCCCCCGTTGCCGGGCCGGGCCGCGAAACCGCGACATCGCGCACTCCTTCGCCGGCGCACACCTTGTGCTGCCTCCTTGGGTGAAATGCAGTGTAGACAAGGGTTGGCGAGGTTGCTGGCCACACAAAGCAATGTGGGAGCGAGCCTGCTCGCGAACGCGGTGGGTCAGTCAAATCTCTTTTGAATGTGCTGCCGTCTTCGCGAGCAAGCTCGCTCCCACAGTGGATCTTCTTGGACGCGGGACCAGCATACGGCGCAAATCCCTTGTGGGAGCGAGCTTGCTCGCGAAAGCGGTCTGTCAGTCATATCCATTTTGAATGTGCTGCCGTCTTCGCGAGCAAGCTCGCTCCCACAGTGGATCTTCTTGGACGCGGAATCAGCGTAGGGCGCGGCCCCCTTGTGGGAGCGGGCTTGCTCGCGAAAGCGGTCTGTCAGTCATATCCATTTTGAATGTGCTGCCGTCTTCGCGAGCAAGCCCGCTCCCACAGTGGATCTTCTTGGACGCGGAATCTGCATACGGCACAGACCCCTTGTGGGAGCGAGCTTGCTCGCGATGGCGGTCTGTCAGTCACCGCAGATCCCACATTGGGTTGCGGTGTTTAGCGGGGTGGGTAGTTGGCCAGGATCCGGCCTACGGTTTCGCGTACGGCATTGCTGCGGTCTGCCGGGTTGGGGGTTCGGCTGAGCATTTGCTCGTCGCTGCCGCGCCACACCAGTTTGCCGTCCTTGCCGTCGAGCAGGTCAATCTGGATGGTCGCCACTTTGTAGGTGATGTTGCGGGTTTCGTTGTACATCGGCGCGCCCCAGTAGCCGTTCCATGGGTTGCCCCAACCGCCGCCGTAGTTGGTGGTCACTTGTTGCTGGCGGTCTTCGACGATCAGGTAGGCCTGTACATTGACATCACCCTTCTGGCCCGCAGCCGCCGGGCGCAAGCCCCGTTGATCCAGTTGATCGGCCACCGCCTGGCGAATCCGCTGTTCGGTCAGGTCGCTCTTGATTCGCGGATCATCGGGGCGGTATTGCAGGGCGGGTTCTTTCCAGCTCCAACTGCGATAGGCGGCGAAGTCGCGGCTGGCATCAAAGTCATGATTGACCTGGTTGGCGGCGCAGGCGCTGAGCAGCAGGGCCACGGCCAGTAAAGCAAAAGGGCGGAACATGATTGTTCTCCGGTTGAAGACATGAACCTGCGTAATGCTTCTTATCTACAAGAAGCTAACTAGGAGGATACGCCGACATGGCCTTTTCCACAGCCTCTCGAATCGCATCCGCGCGCCGGCTCTGATTGCCCTGGTTGCCGGTCTCGGCGCTGGCGCTCCATACCGGTTGACCGGTGCCGGCGTCGAACAGATCGACCCGCACCACCACGACCTGTTCCGAATAGGTGCGCACGATCGGCACCGTCTCGTACATGCCGTAGCCACCCCCATAACGGTGATAACCACCGCCATAACCACCGCCGTAATAACCATAGTCGTCCTGGACCTGACGCAAGCGGGTTTCCAGGTGCAGGTTGGCGCTGACAAACAGGTCCGCCGGGCGGTTGTCGTGCAACGGGCGCAAGCCGCGCTGGTCGAGGGCATTGCTCACCGCCTCCGCCACTTGCGCCGAATCCGCCCAGGCCGAACCCGGTGGCAATTGTCCGTTGAGCCAGGCCCAACTGCGGTAACGCCCGTAATCACGGGGCGGCGCCGGGTAGGCACTGCGGTCGAAGGTGTTCGCCGCTTGGGGTGGCGCCGGCGGCAAGGGGTTGGACGTCGCCACATACGGGTTGCTGCCCTGGCAGGCCGCCAACCCCAGACACATCACCAGCAATCCTGAACGCGTGTTCATTTCGTTCTCCGATCAAATCGGCCGACAGATCCAGTGCAAATAGCGCCCAAGCCCGGCAAAGCTTGGGTGACGACGATGGGCCAGTTCCATTTCGAGCAAGTCCACCAGTTCGGCGCGGGCCTGGAATTCCACCGGCATGTAATCGTGAAAAACCCGCACTCCACTTTGGGTTTCGACCTGCCACATCCCTTCAAGTTGCGCCGCCAGTTCCCGTGGATCAAGGGGCTGTTGCGGGGTCAGGCTCTGCTTTTCGCCGGCCATGTCGTTCTTGCGCATCTTGCGGAAGTGGCCCTTGAGCAGGTTGCGGTAGATCAGTGCGTCGCGGTTATAGAAGGCCAGGGACAGCCAGCCCTCCTTGGTCGTGAGTTGATGCAGCACTGGCAGAATCGCGTGAGGTTCGGCCAGCCATTCCAGCACGGCGTGACACAGCACCAGGTCGTAGGGTTCGGTGAGCTGGCCGAGCAGATCCTGCCACGGCGCCTGGATGAAGGTCGCGGTCTGACCGGCGTCGGCGAAGCGTTGGCGGGCGCCTTCGAGCATCGGTGCGGCCGGTTCGGCGAGTGTCACGTCATGCCCGCGCTGGGCCAGCCACAGCGACATGTGCCCCAGGCCGGCACCGATATCCAGTACGCGCAGCGGTCGATCCGGCAAGGTTTCCGCCAGGTCGGCTTGCAGCACCGCGAGGCGAATCGCGCCTTTGGCCCCGCCGTAGATTTTTTCCGCGAAACGGGTCGCCAACTGATCGAAATGACGGTCGCTCATCAGCTGAACCGCCGTTCGCTGTCCGCGAGTTTGCTGCGCACCACTTCGTTCATGTCCAACCCCAACTCGCTGCACAGCAATAAGAGATAGAGCACGATGTCGCCGACTTCCTGCCCGGCGTGGGCCAGTTTGTCGGCGGGCAATTGCCGGGACTGGTCTTCGCTCAGCCACTGGAAAATCTCCACCAGCTCGGACATTTCCACGCTCGCGGCCATGGCCAGGTTTTTCGGGCTGTGAAATTGGCGCCAGTCATTGCGGTCGCGGATGGCGTGCAGGCGTTCGGTCAGTTCAACAAGGTTCATCGGGCTCTCCTGAAGGCGTATAGCTTCGGGGGGATGGAGGGTGAAGGCAAGGCCTTCTCCCGTAGGAGCAAAGCTTGCTCGCGATGGCGCAGTATCAGGCGACATTGATGTTGAATGTTAAGCCGCCTTCGCGAGCAAGCTTTGCTCCTACAGGGTTCATCAACAGACCTGAGACTTTGCGCCATACTCACACGCTCCCGGCATCAGGGAACTCGGCACCACGATCCGCGGCCCAAGTCTGGCGCGGCAACCTTGCCACCACTTTCATCAGGACGCCCACATGCAGGTAGAAAGTTTCTTTGAATGGCTCGGCCAGGCACTCGGTTCGGTCATCCGCTTTATCGTCGACGGCCTCAGCGGCCTGTTCAATATCCTCAGCCACGCCGGCGGCAACTTTGTCGAAGGGCTGTCCCGGGCGCTGGGCATGGACACCTCGATCATCAGCATCATCGCGCTGATCCTCGGGCTGATGCTGCTGTGGTCGGCGATCCGGGCGTTCATGAATGCGTCGATCATCATGGGGATCATCTGGTTGTTACTTGGGCTTTGGTTGCTTAGCTGGATCATCCACTAACACCGCCAATCCCCTGTGGGAGCGGGCTTGCTCGCGAAAGCGGTGTATCAGGCAACTTAAATGTCGGATGTCAGTCAGCCTTCGCGAGCAAGCCCGCTCCCACGATGGATCGCTGCAGTTTCCAAATGTGTCGTTACAATGCCCGCTCCCCAAGGAGCCTGCATGTCCAACCTGATCGCCGACTGGCGCGACCGCCCGACCCACCGCAAGGTCTGGGCCCTCGCCGCGCCCATGATCCTCTCGAACATTTCCGTACCGCTGGTGGCGCTGGTCGACAGCACCGTCATCGGCCACCTGCCCCATGCCCATCAATTGGGCGCCGTTGCGGTGGGTGCCAGCCTGTATACCTTCCTGGCCTGGGGCATGGGTTTCCTGCGCATGGGCACCACCGGTTTCGCGGCACAAGCTGCCGGGCGCGGGGATGGCGCGGCGTTGCGGCAGATTTTGTTGCAGGGTCTGCTGTTGGCGATGGGACTGGCCATCGTGTTGGGGGCGGCGGGGATTCCGTTGAGCGGCGTGGCCCTGCACTTCATGCAACCCTCGGCGGAACTGGATCAGCTGACCCGGGAATTCTTCCACACCCGACTGTTCGGCCTGCCTGCCGCGCTGGCCAGTTATGCGCTGGTGGGCTGGTTCCTCGGGACCCAGAACGCCCGAGCACCGCTGGCGATTCTGCTGGGCACCAACCTGGTGAACATCGCACTGAACCTGTGGTTCGTGCTCGGCCTGGAGTGGGGCGTGGTCGGCGCCGCCCGGGCCTCGGTAATTGCCGAGTGGACCGGCGCCCTGATCGGCATGTTCATGACCCGCAAGGCCCTGCGCGCCTACCCCGGCCACATCGCCTGGGCCGCCCTCGCCTTGTGGCAGAGCTGGCGCCCGTTGCTGGCGGTCAACCGCGACATTTTCATCCGCAGTCTGGCCCTGCAATCGGTGTTTTTCCTGATCACGGTGCAAGGCGCTCGACTGGGGGACGCCACGGTCGCCGCCAATGCGCTGCTGCTCAATGGCTTGCTGCTGACCGCCCACGCCCTCGATGGCCTGGCCCACGCCGTGGAAGCCCTGTGCGGTCACGCCATCGGTGCTCGGGATCGCGATGCCCTGCGCCGCTCATTGGTCGTGGCCGCCGGTTGGTCGTTGATCGCCAGCCTGGGTTTCGCCGCGCTATTCCTGTTCGCCGGGCACCTGTTCATCGAGATGCAGACCAACATCCAGAGCGTGCGCGACACCGCGTTCATCTACTTGCCCTACCTCGCCGCCCTGCCGCTGCTCGCGGTCTGGAGCTACCTGCTCGACGGCCTGTTCATCGGCGCCACCCGCGCCCGGGAAATGCGCAACGGCATGCTGCTGACCGTGGTGCTGTTACTGCCGTTCGCCTGGGCGCTGCAAGGTTTGGGCAACCATGGGCTGTGGATAACCTTCCTGCTGTTCATGGTGCTGCGCAGCCTGACCCTCGGCGCATTCGCCTGGTATCTGCGCAAGAACGATGGCTGGTTTGCCGGCCGCGCTCACTGAGTCGGCGGGGCTTTGACGAAGGCCGCGACCTCATCCAGCACCGGGGCCAAACCGCGCATGGGCCGGGACAGGCTCGCCACCAGCGTGGCGTGGCTGGTGCGGGAATAATAGCGATCCTGCACTGGCACCCCGGCCGCCCGCAGTTTGCTCGCCAAACCGCCGGTGTTGCGGGTCGGGTTGACCACATCATCGTCCTTCGATGCCATCAACAAGGCCGGAGGCGCGCCGCGACTGACGTGATTGATCGGCTGGGATTGTGGCGGTGAATCCGGCCAGAAAAACACCGGGCGCACCTCAGGATTCTGGATCGGCAGGAAATCATACGGCCCGGCCAGGCCGATCCAGCCGCTGAGATCCTCCGGCGACATGCCCACCGCCCCCAGCCACTGCGGGTCCAGCGCCAGCATCGCCACGTTGTAGGCGCCGGAACTGTGGCCCATCAGGAATAACCGTTGGGGGTTACCGGAATACTGGCGGATGTGTTCATGGGTCCAGGCCACCGCGTTGGCGCCGTCCTCGAGAAACAACGGATAACGCACCTGTGGGTACAACCGATAATCCGCCAGCACCGCGACGATCCCTCGGGACGCCAGCGCCTCGCCGACAAAACTGTAATCGCTGCGCGAACCGCTGTTCCAACTGCCGCCGTAGAAAAACACCACCACCGGAGCGTTTTGCGCGGGATGCCGGGGCACGTACACATCGAGTTTCTGCCGTGGATCACGGCCATAGGCAATGCCTTCGGTCTTGTCGAAGGTGCCGTCGGGAGTGAGGGCATTGAGCATTTTCAACGGCGAACACGCCTCCACCACAATCAACAGAACACCGCTGATCAACACCTTGAACAGTCGCCGGATTGCGTTCGCCATATCGATGAATCCTCTCGTTCAGGGTTGATCGCCCTGCCACAGATAGCGCAGGTAATCGAGTCGTTCCTGTTGGGTGCGCCCCGGCAAGGGCTGCGTCGGCAACGCGCCGGGACACTGCAAGCGTAGCCACAACCAGTCATCCAGTACGGGCCGTTCGCTGAAGCCCAGGACCAGGCCTTCCTGGACATGGGACCACAAGCGGTTGTAATCGGTGCCGGTGGATCGACTCCAATGCCAGGCATGCTGCTCCAGCAGGCAGGTTTGCAATTTTTCCCGCTGGCGCAGGCTGAGGTTTTCTTCGAAGGCCAGCGGGCTTACCGCCAATCCGGGGTTGAGCAATTGCTGCCAGCCCTGGCTGCCAATCGCGCGGTCGGCCCAGGTGCCACCGAACCAGCGCAACTGGCTGATCGGGCCAAGCCAGCGACTCAGTTCCTCGGCATCGCAGGCATCGAAGAAGTAGCTGGCGCAGTGCGGGTTGTAATAGCTCAGCAGCGCCCGGTGATGCAGGCCGAGGGTTACCGTGAGCATGCGCCGCAAATGCTCCAGCAATACGGCTGCCGAGGCTTCGCTGAACAGCAGCAAGCCTTGCCAGGCGTGCGGCTCGCGGTAGCAACGTTCGAGCAGCGCCGGACTGTCCCGCACATCCACCAGCGCCGGTCCCCGTTCGCGCAAGGCATGCCATTCGGTGCCCTCGAATAGCCAGGACCAGCGCACATCGCTCAATTGCCCGAGCAAGGTGGCGGACGTCCGGGGCGCACCCGGCACGTCCAGCAGCAGCCATTGTGCAACCGGGTCAGGCGTCTGCACGCCGTTCATGCCGCACCGCTCTGGCCAAACTGCATCAGCGCCCGACAGGTGCACACCCCCTGTCGACAATGACTGTAACTGCCGCCGCCGGGCAGCAGGCACAGCAACACCAGGGGTTCGCTGGTTTGCAGCAAGGCCAGCAAAGCATCCGGTTCTGGCCGCACGGGAGGTGACACTTCAACGACCTCTGCAATGGGCGAGCGCTGAAGCAGACCGGTAATCAGCGGTTGATCCGGATCCCCCTCGATAAAACTGACCACCACCTCCGCCCCTGCCCGCCATTGTGAAACGGCCGAGCCTTGCAGATCGGCGGCCAACGGCAGCCAACAATGACCGTTTTTTGCGCCCTCGCCCTGATAGAGCCAGTCGAACTGCACAGCCACGGGGCGCGACGGATCGGGTTGCGTTTCTTCGACATCGACCACCCACGCCCTTTGCAGGCTGAGCATGCGTGGTTTCATGGGTTCCGGAGTCGCCACCCAGGGCGCTTCCCACGGCACGGCACGGATTGTGTTGGAGTAGGTAAACAGCGGATCCTGACCGCCCTGATGCTCGATCTCGATCAACCGCCACAGATCATTCCACTCGCTGACCGGGTGCCCGGCCAGGGGCATCAACTGACCACTGCGCAAGGTCGTCAGGCCGGTCCGGCCCTCGGCCATCGGCACCGTCGCCACCCCGACCTGAACCTCGAACCGGCACTGCGCCGCCAGCTCGCTTTCAGCCTGCAACACCAGGGTTTGCCCACGGCTGAAAGGCCCTTGACCATCCCCGACGACCAAGCAGTGGCCGCGCCTGGAATGCTCGAAGTGGTAGTGCAGGCGTTCCTCGGCGCACAGGCGCTGGAAAAACTGCAGGTCCGACTCGCGGTATTGCGTGCAGAAATCCCGGGGCGGGTAATCGTCATTCAATTCCAGACGCCAATCCTTGCCGGCAATCCCGTGCTCCTTGAGCACCTGGGCCAGAATCTGCGGCACCGAACGGCCACTGAAAATACGCTGGCTGAAACGCTGGCCCAGGCACGCCAGTTTCGGCCGCAGACGCACACGGCACAGCCGGGACAAGACGCCATGCTCACGCTGGACCAGTTCATGCAACTGCCCATGGATACCGTTGCCGACACCTTCGAATTGCAAAAACGCCGAACGATAAAGCAGGCTCGCAAGGTCCAGGGTCGGGTCATTGATCAACAGGTCCACCTCGAACACAAACGGTTCGCTGATGGCTTCAGTGCCGGTAAAGGCCAGGACCTCAAAGGCGTCGGGCAGGCCCGCTACATCCAGCCGAAAGGACGGCTCGTTGACTGGATAGAACATCGGCGATTCTCTACAGGAGGGGCGGCCGGGGATTCTCGCTGAGAGACATGGCCGAGTAGAGTGCCGAAATACAACTTAGGAAATGACCTACGCGAAAAGAAGACTACATCGCTGTAATAGCCGTTGCTGTGAGTCATTTCGCTTGGAAAGCGGGAAGCGTCCCACCAGGTCATCTGAAATTTCCGCAGCGCGGAGTACATTTTCAGACAACCCGGTGGAAGCAGTGCCTTACCTCAAGAAGACAGGTAAGACGAGCGGGTCAGGCCCAGGCGCAGTGCGTCGAGGAACTGGGTCCGCTCGGCGGCGGTGATGCGCGCACTGGCGCATTTGTCGCGGTAGTGAGTCATCAACTCCTCCGGCGACAAGTGCACGTAGCGCAGCATGTCTTCGATGGTGTCGTGGGTCTCGATACCGGCGTGGTACACGCTGCCGTCGGCGTTCTGGTAGATGTTCACCGAGTCGGTGTCACCGAACAGGTTGTGCATGTCGCCGAGAATTTCCTGGTAAGCGCCGACCAGGAAGATCCCCAGCAGGTAGTCTTCACCTTCGTTCAGGCCGTGCACAGGCAGGCTGGTTTCGATGCTCTGCTCGTCGACGTATTGCTTGATCTTGCCGTCGGAGTCGCAGGTCAAATCCTGCAGCACCGCACGGCGCATCGGCTCTTCGTCGAGACGGTGCAGCGGCAGGATCGGCAATACCTGGCCGATAGCCCAGGTGTCCGGCAGGCTCTGGAACACCGAGAAGTTGCAGATGTACTTGTCGGCGAGCTTGTCGTTGAGTTCGTCGAGCACCTGACGGTGCGAACGCTGACGGGCCTTCAACGAGTTGTGCAGGCGACGGCAGACCGCGAAGTAGCACTGCTCGGCCAGGGCTTTCTCGGCCAGGGTCAGCTTGCCATCGGCGTACTGGGTGGCGATGTCGCTCATGTAGTGCGTGGCGCGCCAGTAGGTTTCGGTGACCATCTCGATGTCGGTCGGGCCCAGCAGGTCAACCAGCCACTGCACGGTTTCCGGCAGCGCTTCCTTGTTGTCGATCTGCGGCACGTCGTCGTTGTGTTTCTCGACGTCGGTGACTTGCACCACCAGCATGGCGTGGTGGGCGGTCAGGGAACGGCCGCTCTCGGAGAAGATGTTCGGGTGCGGCAGGCTCTGCGCGTCGCAGAATTCCTTGAGCATCCCGACCACGACACCGGCGTAGTCGTCCATGTCGTAGTTGATCGAACTGGCGTTACGCGAGTGCGTACCGTCGTAGTCCACGCCCAGGCCGCCGCCGACGTCGATGTGGTCCACCGGAAGGCCGAGGTTGCGCAGCTCGCCGTAGTAGCGGATCGCTTCCTTGAAACCGTGCTGGTAGTCCGCCAGGTTGGCGATCTGCGAGCCCATGTGGAAGTGCAGCAGGCGAATGCCTTGATCCAGGCCAGCAGCGCGGAAACGCTCGACCACCGACAGCAATTGCGCCGCCGACAGACCGAACTTGGATTTCTCGCCACCGGTGTCCGCCCACTTGGACGAAGCCAGGGACGACAGGCGCACGCGCAGGCCGACCTGTGGCTTGACCTTCAGCGAGGCCGCTTCTTCGATCACCAGCTCAACTTCGGATTCTTTCTCGATCACGATGAACACGTTGTGGCCGAGCTTCTGGCCCATCAGCGCCAGGCGGATGAACTCGCGGTCCTTGTAACCGTTGCAGACGATGGTGCCGCCCTTCGGCGCCAGGGCCAGCACGGCCAGCAACTCAGGCTTGGAGCCGGCTTCCAGGCCGATGGACACGTCCTGGGTGGCGATGATGTTCTCGATCACCGCTTCTTGCTGGTTAACCTTGATCGGGTACAGCGCGGTGTACTTGCTCTGGTATTCCAGGCGTTCGATGTTGGCATCGAAGGCACCGGTCAACTGACGCACGCGGTCTTGCAGGATATCCGGGAACCGCACCAGCAATGGCAAGGACAAACCGCTTTTGCGCAGCTGGTCGACTTGCTCGAACAGGTCGATAGGCGAACTGGTCGGACCGTTCGGACGAACTTCGACGCGACCGGCGTCATTGATCGCGAAATATCCGGCCCCCCAATGGCGGATCCCGTAAACACTGCGGCTGTCCGCAACTGTCCATTGGCTGCCATCGTCTTTGCGTGTGCGTCTTACGGACATTGAAGTCCCCTATAAAGAAGTCATAGAGCGTCGCCTGGGTTCAGGCCGGCGCAGTCTAAAGAATGAAAATGACGGTTCGTCAACGAGGGGATAGACCTCGCTGAGCGCAGTGAGTTTAGAAACCAGTCAGAACAGGCTCTGTGAAAACCATGTAGGCGACGCCGGACCCGAAGGGAATCAGGACCGGATCAAGCCGAGGGTGGTTTTCACAGAGGCTGCTAGCCGCCGGACTTCTTTGCTTTAAAACCCAGTTTGATCAGTTCGGCCAAGAGTAGCTCAACGTGATCGCCCTGGATTTCGATGATGCCGTCTTTCAACGCACCGCCGGTGCCGCAACGTTTCTTCAACGTTGTCGCCAGGGCCGTGAGCTCGTCGAGGGCCAACGGCACGCCGGTGATGGTGGTCACCGTCTTGCCGCCACGGCCCTTGCTTTCGCGACGCACGCGAGCAATGCCGTCGCCGGCCGGGATAACGGTCTGTTTGCAGATACAGGCGTCCACCGGCTTACTGCAATCCGGGCAATGACGACCTGCGTCGGTGGAAAATACCAGGCCACCAAGGGCGGCGAAGGATGCGGCTTTTTTGGCCACCGGCAATCCTCTTGGGAGGACAAAGACTGGTCGCGGCACTTGGGCAAGTGCCATCGACCGCGAAGCCCCACTCAGGCAGGGGCAGCGCTACTGAACCATTACAACTCTGCGTAGGAGCTGTCTCGTGCAACGAGGCTGCGATCTTTTGATATTGCCGTTAAATCAAGATCAAAAGATCGCAGCCTTCGGCAGCTCCTACGCAGGCACCGCAGGTTCAGCTTGAAAAGGTCGCGCAGTGTAACGGCAAAAAGCCGACTTGCTAAGAGCCAATCGGCGCCAATTTATGCCTTCTTTGCGACGTCTGTTTGCTGCGCCTTCAGATAACGCTTGAGCGCGGCCAAAGAGTCCGGGCAATAAGGCTTTTGCTGGATTTCCAGCATCACCTGATCGATGGGAATAAAGCGCGCTTCGAGCACCTCTTCCGGTTGCAGGATCAGCGGGCCGTCCCACACTGCGGAAAATGCCGAACACCACAGCCGATTGCCGGTGTCTTCGAAGAAAAAATGATCATGGGCGGTCAGTTCCACACCGCTCACCCCCAGTTCTTCCTCCAGCTCACGGGCGGCGGACTCGGCGTAGCTCTCGTTGGCCTGCACCATGCCGCCCGCCGCCACGTCCCAGTAGCCGGGATAGATGGCTTTGCTCAGGGTGCGACGGTGCACGCAGAGTTCACCGGCGGAGTTGAACAGCATGATGTAGGTGCCGCGCCCGATCAGCCCGCGTTCGCGCAAGTCGCTGCGGACCAGGCCGCCGAGCAGGTTGTCCTGCTCGTCGACCCAGGCGATCTGTTCGGCATCGGAGGCCGCGCGATGGGCGGCCTCCCTGGCGTTATCGACCATGACTCAGCCCTGGTTAAGCAGTTGACGCAAATCGATCACCGCCGCGTTGGCCCGGGAAATGTAGTTGGCCATGACCAGCGAATGGTTGGCCAATACGCCAAAGCCGCTGCCGTTGAGGATCATCGGGCTCCACACAGGTTCCTGCGAAGCCTCCAGTTCACGGATGATCTGGCGCACGCTGACCGTGGCGTTTTTCTTCGCCAATACGTCGGCGAAGTCGACTTCGATGGCGCGCAGCAGGTGGGACAAGGCCCAGGCCTGACCGCGAGCTTCGTAGAACACGTTGTCGATCTGCATCCACGGGGTTTCGACGATTTCCTCGTCAACCTGCGGCACCTGGCCCGGCACCACCACTTCGGTTTTCAGCGAAGTGTTGAGCTTGACCCGGCCGACACTGGCCGACAGCCGTTGCGACAACGAACCCAAACGGGTGCCGACATCGCCCAGCCAGTTGTTCAGGTTGTCGGCGCGAGCATAGAACAAGGCGTTTTTCTGCGCAGGATCGGACAGACGCGCCTGGTAGCGGCTCAGGGAATTGATGCCTTCCTGATATTCCGACTCGCTGGATGGCAGCACCCAGCTCTTGTTATCGAAGTTGAAACGCGGCTCGGCCTTGGCCAGGTCCGAGTCTTCCGCCGACTGCGACTGCGATCGGGCAAAGTCTTTACGCAGGGCACGGGTCAGGTCGCGGACCTGGACCAGCACGCCATATTCCCAGCTCGGCATGTTGTCCATCCACAGGCCCGGCGGGAAACGGTCGTTGGAAATGTAGCCGCCCGGTTTGTTCAACAACGTACCGGCGACGGACTTGAGGGTTTCCACCGTGGTGTAACCGACGACCATCTGCCGGCCATCCTTCTCCGCCGCCACTTGGGCATTTTGCTGGACCGGGAACAGCGCAGGCTCTTCGCTCCAGTACCAGCCCAGGCCGATGGTCACCAACAGGTAAATGGCAATCAGGGTGGCCAGCGCCCGGCTGAACAACAGGCCGCTGACGTAGCTGCGGGTGGCCGATTTCGGTTCAGCGGCACGTTCAGGTGCGCTGCCCGCGCGGTTCTTCCAGTCCAGCATGGCGATATCCTTTCAATCACTTGAGTTCATCGGTTCGACCACAACCCTACGCCATCGTGCCGCTTTTTACCGCACCTGAATCCTGCGGGAAACAGCGAGCCATACAATCGCATCGATCGAGGCGCCACTATAAATGAAGCACAGCCTTGTAGCAGCTGCCGAGCCTGCGAGGCTGCGTTCGGCGGCGAAGCCGTCGTAAAACCTGAGTGCCAGTTCTTCATGAAACACCGCACGACCTGATTTCACGACTGCTGCGCAGCCGAACGCAGCCTCGCAGGCTCGGCAGCTGCTACAAAGACCCTTCTCGACCGCCTGGTCAGAAACTGAATGATGTCGCTTTACAGATTATTGATGCAGGACACTCATGTGATCGAAAAGAGGTGCTAGCATAGAGCCACCAGTCGATCTCAGCATGCACCCTAACTAGTAGTCAGGATATGACCGAGCCAGAAGACCCCAGCCGTGAGCGCCTCAAGCACCACTTTGCCCAGCGGGTAATTCATCAGGCACGTCAGATACTTGAGATATGGCAGCGCCTGCAACGCAGCGAGTGGTCCACCACCGATTTATCCGAGCTCAGCGAGGCCAACCTGCGCCTGCTGCGTTTTGCCGAGCGCTTCGAACAACCGGAACACTCGCAACTGGCACGCCACATCGGCCAGTCCCTGGAAGCGGTGGACGCCAATCGCGGACGCCTTAGCAGCGGCCTGATCACTGACCTCAACCGTTTGATGCAACGCCTGTCCCGCACCGGCCTGCGTCACGGCGATCAACTGGACCAGACGTTCCTGCCGCCGCTGCGCAAACCGATCTATGTAATGTTGCAGGATCACGACCGGGCCGAGCGGCTGGCCAAGCAACTGGAATTCTTCGGGCTCAGTGCCCAATCCCTGGACAGCGTGTCGGCGTTCCGCTCCTCGATGGTCGAGCGCCTGCCGGCGGCGATTGTCATGGACGTGGATTTCAGCGGCCCCGGCATCGGCCTGAAACTGGCCGCCGAAGCCCAGGTCGGCCTCGACGAACCGCTGCCGCTGCTGTTTTTCAGCCTGCACGAAACCGATACGCCGACCCGCCTGGCCGCTGTGCGCGCCGGTGGCCAGGAATTTCTCACCGGCACCCTCGAAGCGTCGAGCCTGCTGGAGAAGATCGAAGTCCTGACCTGCGTCGCCCAGTACGAACCCTATAAAGTGTTGATCATCGACGACTCCCGCGCCCAGGCCTTGCACACCGAGCGCCTGCTCAACAGCGCCGGGATCGTCACGCGGACCTTGATCGAGCCGATCCAGGCCATGGCCGAACTCGCGGATTTCCAGCCCGACCTGATCATCCTCGACATGTACATGCCAGCCTGCACCGGTACGGAACTGGCCAAGGTGATCCGCCACAACGACCGCTATGTCAGCGTGCCGATCATTTACCTGTCCGCCGAAGACGACCTGGACAAGCAACTCGACGCCATGAGCGAGGGCGGCGATGACTTCCTGACCAAGCCAATCAAGCCCCGGCACCTGATCACCACCGTGCGCAACCGCGCCGCCCGTGCCCGTAACCTCAAAGCACGGATGGTCCGCGACAGCCTCACCGGTTTGTACAACCACACCCATATCCTGCAATTGCTCGAAGACTGCTCGTTCCGCGCCCGCCGCGAGAACAAGCCGCTGAGCTTTGCGATGCTCGACATCGACCACTTCAAACGGGTCAACGACAGCCACGGTCACCCCATGGGCGACCGGGTGATCAAGAGCCTGGCGCTGTTTCTCAAGCAGCGACTACGCAAGACCGACTTCATTGGCCGTTATGGCGGTGAAGAGTTCGCCATCGTGATGCCGGACACCGATGTCGAATCGGCCCACAAGGTGCTCGACGAAATCCGACAGCGCTTTGCCGAAATTCACTACCCGGCACAGCCACAGGACCTTTGGTGCACCTTCAGCGCCGGGGTGGTGGAGCTGCGCGAAGATTCCGACAGCCTGATGATGGCCAGCCAGGCGGACGAGGCGCTGTACCGCGCCAAGGACGCCGGACGCAACCGCGTGCAAGCGGCGCGGGCGTCAAAGCAAAGTGCCACTTTTTCATCGGAATCCACCGAGTCGGTCATAACCCTGTAACACAAACGCAATAAATTCAGGCGCTTACCATTCTGCCGTTGGTAGACCCGTTATGCGCCTGAAGCTGCTGACCAATCTCAATACTCTCCTGCTGGTCGCCGTGTGCGTCGCCCTCGGCGCCACATTGTGGTGGTCGCAAAAGGCCTTGGAGCGTCCCTATCTATTGATGGAACGCTACCTGGGACTGTCCCAGCAGTTTCAAAATGAAGTGGCGCGCAATGTCGAGGATTACCTGTCCAGCGGCGATGCCTTGCGGTTGAGCAGCGCCAGCCAGGCCATCGACAGTCTGCAAAAAGAACTCACCGAACTGCCCCCGGCCTTGGCCGACACCTTGCGCCCGAGCCTGTCGAGCCTGGAAGAATTCAGCAAGACTGACCTGCTGGCCGCCGGCAAACTCGCCGGCGATCCCCAAGCATTGTTGCTGCAAGCTGAACGGGAATTGAGTGCGAGCCTTGATCAGCTCAGCCAATACGCCAGCAGCAACGCGACGTACCTGACGCCATTGCTCGCCGCCTCCCAGCATTTGGGCAAACTGTCCCTGGCCCGGGACAAACTGGTCAGCAGCGGCCGCAGTGAACTGGCTGCCGATGTCGAGCGCGAAGTCACCAGCATTCGCGCCCAAGCGACGCAACTGGATGCCTTGCCGCTGCTCGGCGTGACGACCAGCGCGGAATCGAGCGCCGACGATTTCAACGCGATGATGGGTCTGGAAAACACCGAAAAAGCCGTGGCCGAAGATGCCGGCGTCGGCCTCAAGCGTGAACTCAACAGCCTGCTTACCCGCTACCCCGCCGAACTGGCGCGTACCCGTGACCAGATCCAGAAACGCACCGACCTGAGCGCCGCGACCCACCTGAAAATCGCCGCCGTGCAGCAAGCCATCGCCGGTCTGGAGCCGGTGGTGCGCGCTCAACACGGGCAGATCCAGGGCGAAGTGCGCTTGATGCAAGGGCTGATGATCGGCCTGATCCTGCTGATCGCGCTGTTGATCGACACCTTGCAACGCCGCCTGGCCCGGACCCTGACCAATCTGGCGCCCGCGCTGTCGACCTGGGCCGAAGGCGACTTCAGCCAGGACATCCAGTTGGGCAAGACCAACCGCGAGCTGCATGACATCCAGGCCTCGCTCAATCGCTTGCGCGCCTATCTGGTGGATTTGGTGGGGACCATTCGCCTCAACGCCGAACAGGTTGCCGGCAGCAGCCGCACCCTGGCCGAACTGAGTAACGACCTGCACAGCGGCGCTGAACATCAGGCCGGCGACACCGCGCTGATCCGCGATTCCCTCGGTGAACTGGAAGCCACCATCCAACAAGTGGCCGGCGATGCCAGCCAGGCCGCCGACGCCAGCCGTCATGCCGGGTTGGCGGTGGAGCATGGGCAGAAAGTGATCGGCCTGAGCCTCACCGGGTTGCATGCGTTGGTGGGCGAGGTGCAAGGCAACGCGCAGATGATCGAACACCTGGCCGAAGAGTCGGCGACCATCGGCGGCGTGCTGACCGTGATCCGTTCGATTGCCGACCAGACCAACCTGTTGGCCCTGAACGCGGCCATTGAAGCTGCCCGCGCCGGGGAGATGGGCCGGGGTTTTGCAGTGGTCGCCGAAGAGGTTCGCTCGCTGGCGCAACGCACCGCCGGCGCCACCGCCGAAATCCAGACTTTGATCGCCGGCCTGCAAACCGCCGCCCGGCAATCGGTGGAAGGCATGCGCGCCCAGGTCGAACACGCCGAAGCCACGGCCAATCAGGCACAAGACGCTGACGGCGCGCTGGATAAAATCGTCGACGCGATCCAGACCATCGCCGACACGGCGGTGCGCATTGCCGATGTCACGGCGCAGCAGAGTGGCGCGGTCAGTGAGATCCGCGATCACAGCGAGCGAATTCACCAGTTGGGTGGGGATAACTTGCTGAGGATTGGTGAAGGGCGCGAGCAAGGGGAGAATCTGTTGGTGTTGGGCGGGCGACTTCACACGGCCGTTCAGGCCTTCCGCGTCTGATACACCGCTTTCGCGAGCAAGCCCGCTCCCACATTTGGAATGCGTTCCCCTGTGGGAGCGGGCTTGCTCGCGAAGACGCCAGAACAAGCAGCATAAAATTCCAGGCCCTGCACACCCGCCGACTGTCCGCTATCATGCCCCCACTTCCGATACGCGAGATTGTCATGCGCCGCTTGCTCTGCCTGTTGCTATTAGTCCTAGCCCTGCCGGCCTCCGCCACCGGGTTGCTGGACAGTCGACCCAGTTCGACCCTGGGCTCGATCAACAACAGCGCCGATTTCCTGCCGGTGCGCGAAGCCTTTCAATTGAGCCTGGTAGAGAGCACGCCGCAATCAATCAAGCTGCGCTTCGTCGCCACCGAGGGGTACTACCTCTATCGTCACCGCTTCCAGTTTCGCGCCGATCCGGTCGATGTCGTGCTCGGCGCGGCGCAACTGCCCGACGGTGAAAAGAAGCACGACGAGTACTTCGGCGATGTCGAGGTCTACCACGGCATTCTGGACGTAGAATTGCCGCGCACCGATCAACGGGCGTTCACCCTGGCGGTGACTTATCAGGGCTGCGCCGATAAAGGCCTGTGTTATCCGCCGGAAACCGAGCGGTTGAGCATTGATGGCAACGGTGCGGTTATCGCCGACAAGTCTGCTCCCACCGTGGCGAACTGGAGCTGGCGCGAACTGGCGCTGTTTTTCCTCGCCGGCCTGGGCCTGACGTTTACCCCGTGTGTGTTGCCGATGCTGCCGATTCTCTCCGGCGTAGTGTTGCGCGGCCAGGTCGGCGGGCTGCGCGGGTTTAATCTGTCCTTGGCGTACGTACTGCCGATGGCGGCGTGTTTCGCCCTGCTCGGCGCGTTGATGGGGATGTTCGGCGCACAACTCAATCTTCAGGCACGCCTGCAATCGGCCTGGGTGCTAGTGCCGTTCGCAATGTTCTTTGCGGTATTTGCGCTGGCGATGTTCGGCGTCTTCGAACTGAAACTGCCGCACTTCATCAGCAGCCGACTGGACCGGATTGCCGGGCGCACCGAAGGCGGCTCGTTGTGGGGTGCCGCGGTGTTGGGCGTGGTTTCCAGCCTGCTGGTTTCACCTTGCGTCTCGGCGCCCCTGGCCGGTGCGTTGCTGTACATCAGCGCCAGCGGCGATGCCTTGGGCGGCGGTTTGAAACTGTTTGTGCTGGGCCTGGGCATGGGCGCGCCACTGTTGCTGGTGGCCACTGGCGGCGCAGCCTGGCTGCCGAAAAGCGGACCGTGGCTGGTTTATGTGAAAAACGCCATTGGCGTGCTGCTGCTGGGGCTGGCGGTGGGATTGCTCAGTCGAGTGTTGCCGGGCCAGATCACCTTGCTGTTGATCGGTTTACTGGCCGGCGGCGTCGGTTTGTTCATGGGCGCACTGGAGTTCGTCTACAAACCTCCTCGAAAACGCCTGGGGCAATTGCTGGGGATGTTCCTGGTGTTTTATGCCCTGGCCTGTTGGTACGGCGCATTCAGCGGCCAGACCGATCCATTCAGTCCCATTGGCCAGCCACGCACTGTCGTAGCCACCGAACAGACGCAAAACACCGGCACCTGGCAAACCGTCACCACCCCTGGCGACCTCGATCGCGTCCTCGCCGAAGCGAAAGCATCGGGCACCCCACTGCTGCTGGACTGGTACGCCGACTGGTGCATCAGCTGCAAAGTGATCGAACACCAAGTGCTGAACGACGCCAAAGTCGTGGAAGGGCTCAAGGGTTATCGCCTGATTCGCTTCGACGTCACCGCCAGCAACGCCGAGCAACGCGCCCTGCTCGACCGCTACACATTGTTCGGCCCTCCGGCGCTGATGTTTTTCGATGAAGACGGCATCGAGCGCACCGATGTGCGGGTAATCGGCGAGATCAATGCAAAAGACTTCGCCGAACGTGTCGACAAAGCGAATGACCGGATTTAATCACTCGGTCATATATTTCGCGCAAACATCGGCCATCGTGCTGGCTATTGCATAGAACTGGACAGTCACAAAGGCTTTGCGGCATAGTCGCCGGGTTCTGACAATTGCACACAGATAACAAGGAACAGCAGATGGCGACGCTACTGGTTCTGCACGGACCCAACCTGAACTTGCTCGGCACCCGTGAACCGGGCACCTACGGCGCTACGACACTGGCGCAGATCAACCAGGACCTGGAACGCCGTGCTCGCGAGGCCGGTCATCATTTGCTGCACCTGCAAAGCAACGCCGAGTACGAATTGATTGACCGCATCCACGCTGCCAGCAGCGAAGGTGTGGACTTCATTCTGATCAATCCAGCAGCTTTTACACACACAAGCGTCGCATTACGTGACGCGCTGCTGGCGGTGAGCATCCCATTCATCGAAGTGCATTTGTCCAACGTGCACAAACGCGAACCTTTCCGCCATCACTCTTACTTCTCCGATGTAGCGGTGGGAGTGATCTGCGGCCTTGGCGCCAGCGGTTATCGACTGGCCCTGGAGGCCGCACTAGAGCAACTTGAAAGACAGGCAACGGCTTGAACAACAAGCGTTGAACGCCCCTGACCGACCCTTGGGAGTTGATGATTCATGGATATCCGTAAAGTTAAGAAACTGATCGAATTGCTGGAAGAGTCCGGCATCGACGAGCTCGAGATCAAGGAAGGCGAAGAGTCCGTACGCATCAGCCGTCACAGCAAGACCCCGGCTCAGCAGTACTACGCTCCAGCGCCAATGCACGCTCCGGCCCCGGCACCTGTTGCCGCCGCTCCGGTGGCTGCCGCCGCCCCTGCTGCTCCGGCCGCACCCGTACTGAACGGCACCGTTGCCCGTTCACCTATGGTCGGCACGTTCTATCGCAAATCTTCCCCGTCCTCGCCATCCTTCGTTGAAGTCGGCCAGACCGTGAAGAAAGGCGACACCCTGTGCATCGTTGAAGCCATGAAGATGATGAACCACATCGAAGCTGAAACCAGCGGTGTGATCGAATCCATCCTCGTCGAAGACGGCCAGCCGGTTGAGTACGACCAACCGCTGTTCACCATCGTTTGAACCGCGGAGAGACTTTGATGACTGCGAAGTTGGAAAAAGTTCTGATCGCCAACCGCGGTGAGATCGCCCTGCGGATCCTGCGTGCCTGCAAAGAGATGGGCATCAAGACCGTCGCCGTGTACTCCACGGCAGACAAAGAGCTGATGCACCTGGGTCTGGCGGACGAATCCGTCTGCATCGGTCCGGCATCGGCTGCAAAGTCTTACCTGCACATTCCGGCAATCATCGCCGCCGCTGAAGTGACCGGCGCTACCGCCATTCACCCAGGCTACGGTTTCCTCGCGGAAAACGCCGATTTCGCCGAACAGGTCGAGAACTCCGGTTTCGCCTTCATTGGCCCGAAAGCCGACACCATTCGCCTGATGGGCGACAAGGTTTCGGCCAAGCACGCCATGATCGCTGCCGGCGTCCCGACTGTTCCGGGCTCCGACGGTCCGCTGCCGGAAGACGAAGAAACTGCCCTGCGCATCGGCCGTGAAGTCGGCTACCCGGTGATCATCAAAGCCGCAGGCGGCGGCGGTGGTCGCGGCATGCGCGTTGTGCATAAAGAAGAAGACCTGATCTCTTCGGCCAAACTGACCCGCTCCGAAGCAGGCGCGGCGTTCGGCAACCCGATGGTCTATCTGGAAAAATTCCTGACCAACCCACGTCACGTGGAAGTCCAGGTTCTTTCCGATGGTCAGGGTCATGCGATCCATCTGGGCGACCGTGATTGCTCGCTGCAACGTCGTCACCAGAAGGTTCTCGAAGAAGCGCCGGCACCGGGCATCGACGAGAAAGCTCGCGCCGAAGTCCTCGCTCGCTGCGTCAAGGCGTGCATCGACATCAACTACCGTGGCGCAGGTACTTTCGAGTTCCTGTATGAAAACGGCGCGTTTTATTTCATCGAAATGAACACCCGCGTTCAGGTTGAGCACCCGGTTTCGGAAATGGTCACCGGCATCGACATCGTCAAGGAGATGCTCAGCATCGCCGCCGGCAACAAGCTGTCGTACACCCAGGAAGACGTTGTCATCCGCGGTCACGCACTTGAATGCCGGATCAACGCGGAAGACCCGAAAACCTTCATGCCAAGCCCAGGCACGGTCAAGCATTTCCACGCTCCAGGCGGCAACGGCGTTCGCGTCGATTCGCACCTGTACAGTGGCTATGCCGTTCCGCCGAACTACGATTCGTTGATCGGCAAGCTGATCACCTACGGCGCAACCCGTGACGAAGCCCTGGCGCGCATGCGCAATGCGCTGGACGAAATCGTTGTCGACGGGATCAAGACCAACATCCCGCTGCACCGCGACCTGGTCCGCGATGAAGGCTTCTGCAAAGGTGGAATCAACATCCACTACCTGGAACACAAGCTGGCTAACCAGCATTAAGATGTGATCCAGACCAACAAAGCCGCTTTCGAGCGGCTTTGTTGTTTCTGGAGGTTTCATCCAATTTAACTGTCAGTTATTCGTCTGTCGGGGCTGGCTATAATCGCCCCCTAATCAACGCAACGTTGACGAACCAGAGCCTGCCTATGTCTGAAAAACTGCCCATCAATCTCAACGACCTCCTACGCCAGCGGACCGTCGAGAGCGAGCGAATCGAATACAAAACGGGGTGGAATCCTGACCCGATCATTCGCACGCTCTGCGCCTTCGCCAATGACTTTGAAAATCTGGGCGGCGGCTATGTGGTGATTGGGCAAGATTGTGACGCCGACGGCCAGCCGATCTTCCCTCCCCAGGGGCTGACTGATCAGGTGCTCGACAAAATCCAGCTCGAACTGCTGGCAGCTTGCCAATCGATTCAACCTGCCTATTTTCCAGTTCTGAGCGTGGAAGAAGTAGAAGGCCGCAAACTGATCGTCTTGTGGGCCCCGGGCGGGCAGAATCGCCCGTACAAAGCCCCGGCTGCGGTGACAGCCAAGCACCGGAGCCTGCACTACTACATCCGCCGCTACACCAGCACAGTTGAAGCCAAGGGCGAAATAGAACAGGAACTATTGAGCCTGGCTGCCAAGGTGCCTTTCGATGACCGCTTCCATCAGAGCGCGCGTATCGGCGACCTGTCCAAAGCGCTGATGCAAACTTTCCTGCAAGAAATTGGCAGTGCCCTCGCGCAAGATGCTGACAACCTGTCTATAGAGGCATTGGGCCGGCAAATGAATGTGGTGGGCGGCCCAACCGAATCTCCGTGGCCCAAAAATGTGGGCCTGATGTTCTTCAATAACGCCCCGGACCGATTCTTTCCCGGCACGCAGATAGATGTGCTGTGGTTTCCTGAAGGCGCTGGTGGCGACCGCTTTGACGAAAAAATCTTCAAAGGCCCTCTGGCGACCATAACCCGCGAAGCCCTGGCCTACATCCAACGTAATTACTTGCATCAAACGATTATCAAACACCCGGACAGTGCCGAGGCGACAAGAGTCTGGAATTTCCCCTATGCAGCGATTGAAGAAGCGTTAGTCAACGCGGTGTATCACCGGTCCTATGAGGAACGCGAACCGATCGAGGTCCGCATCAGCCATGAGGAACTGGTGATTTTGAGCTTCCCCGGACCCGATCGCTCAATCCGCCTGGAAGACTTACGAACCGGTCGCGCCGTGAGCCGCCGTTACCGCAACCGGCGAATTGGTGAGTTCCTGAAAGAGCTGGACCTGACCGAGGGCCGTTCGACCGGGATTCCGAAAATACTTAAGGTCATGGCTGCCAACGGCTCGCCCGCGCCGCTATTTGAAACCGACGACGACAGGATTTCATATGTCGTGCGGCTGCCCGCACACCCTCAATCACAGAGCACTGATACAACGAACATGGAAGTCACCATGGAAGTCACCATGGAAGTCGCCATGGAAGTCGCTGCTTTGCTGAAGGTGATCGACGGCGAAATGAGCAGACAGGAGCTTCAAGCTTCTATGAGCCTGAAAAACGCCGACCACTTCCGCAAGGCCTACATACTGCCGGCCATTGCTGCCGGGGTCATTGAAATGACGCTCCCAGAACAACCTAACAGTCGATTACAACGCTATCGCGTGACGAACAAAGGACTGCAATGGCTCAAAGCCAAAAATCCAGGGAGTTAACATCAAGATGTGAGCCAGACCAACAAAGCCGCTTTCGAGCGGCTTTGTTGTTTCTGCCTTGCGAGTTATCCCTGCGGGTTACACCGCCATAGCCTCATGGACCGCCATGCTCTTGAGATAGTCGGCCCAGGGGTCGCGCCCCTTGATCGCATCCTCCAGACTTATCGCGTTACCTGCCGATGCACGCAGCCCCAGGCTCGCGGCGAACAGCGTGTTACTGAGGACCTCTATGGCGAGTCTGCGGATGCGGAATGAGGTCATGGTTTGCGGCACGCTCAGGAGACTGGCATCCGCCGCAGCCTGGTCGAGTACGGGGCTGATCTGGCCAAATTTTTCCAGGATGACGGTTGAGGTCGCGTCAGGCGTGGGCATTTCCCCCTGGTCATAAGCGACCCAGTCGAGGGGCAATGGTGTTGGCAGACTTTGCGTAGCCGTGCCCCCAGTCACCGTTTCGCCATTCACCGATAGCAGCCGGGCATTCAAGTCCGTGCGCTCGACGACGGTCATTTGCCGTGGGAAAAACTCGTAGGCGCAATCGGCATAGGCCGGGTGCTGGCACAGCACCAGGACGCCAAAACGCCCTTTCGTGACGGTCCCCGCTACCGACTGACCGACCAAGAACAGCGTCAACGCTCCATATTCCAGGCGTTTGCGCTGACTCAGGGACATCAACGACACGCTGTATTGGAGCGCCCGCACGTAGGTCGTCCACAACTCGCTGTCTCGAGCGATGAAACCCTGGCCATAGCTCCGGTTGACGTCACCCAGCAAATGGAAACGCTGGGCCATGACCGAGAAATCGAGGGCCTCGAGCGTGGAGTGCCAACGGTTTGAATCCGAGACCAATTGCCCGGCCAGGTGCAAGTCGACGCAAGAAACCCGCTCGACGTTTTGCTCCTGCGCCGTCCCGGTCACTCGCTCGTCGTTCGACGTTTCCGACTGTCGCGCCAAGACCTTCATTTCCAACCGCTCATTCCCCGGGAACACCCGCATCAGATCCGCCAGGGCCGATTCCCGGCGCGTGGCGTCAACCCGATGAAGCGCTGCAATCGCCGATTGAAGCCCATCGAACTGCGTCAACAGGGCGGCTTTCGCCGTGGAGAACTCCGCCGGCGTAAACACCTCGCCGTTATTCGGCAGCAGACCGTTGGCCCTCGCCCAGTCAATCACCGGGCCGGAAAACTCTCTCAAGCTCCAGTATCCCGGCTTGATCGCTCTCAGCCGCTCGCCGCTCATGATGTTTTCGAACGACAATCGGCGGGACGAACCCGGGTATTTCCCTTCCAGATAGGCGACACAGTGCTTGAAGTGCACCCAGACCTGGCTGGTCATGTAGGCGATCTGCTCGGGGATATCGCGCACCAGGAACTCCGGGGCCACGCCACTGAGCAGCAGATGCGCCGCCAGCGGTGCGGTTTCGGCGCTCAACCGGTGATTAGCCACCAGCCTGGTCTCGATGATCGCCAGCAGATTGGCGTAGCTGTCCGCCCAGAATTGCTCGTCGGCCAGGTTGATCCCGGCGATTGTGTTCCTGTTCTGCCCCGCCTGCGGATCAAGGCTGAGGATCGCTGCCGCCAGCACCAGCGAGTGACGGCCGGCTCGGGTGACTGCATTGCGGGCCTGGTCCCCTTGCCAGGTCACGGCGCGGGTCAACCTGTCAGCCAGTTGCTGCGCCCGTGGGCAAGCGAGCATCTGCGAAATCAAGAGATCGGCCCCGGCCCGCACGCTCTCGCGGGACTTACCACTGACTGGCTTCTGTGCCAGGTAGTCGAATAACGAGCCATTGATCCCGGACATGAATTGCACGACGGCATCGCGCACCTGCTGGCGTTGCGCCGCTGAAAGCACCACGGTGACCTCGGCCCTCTTCAGCGCCGCCCAGTAATACAGCGACGTACCGATCCGGGGCATGAAATGCTCAGGCTCTTCGATGATCTGCAAGCGGCGCGACAACAACGGCGACGATACCGAGGCGAACGTGCCGCCCAGGGCATTCCAATACTCCTGCGCCGATTGCGGGCGCAACGGCACCGCGCGCAGACGCAGCGCCATGATCCGGGCATCTTCAGCCGTGACGGGCGGTGCGAGGCTGTAAAACTTCAGCATCTGTTCCAGGGTGACATCGCCGTTGGAGCGCAGGGCGCCGCCCAATCGCGCAGCGATCAAGGTGAGGGACTGGAACTTGCCTGCAAGCACCGCGCTTGCCTTCACAACGTTGTCCAGATCTATCCAGGTCCCGTCCAGCTTGCGGGCACCGACATAGCCGGAACCGTTCACCAGCACATGCCCGGCGGGATCGATCTGCCGGGTCGTCATCAGCTGTTTGAACTCATCGAGCGCCATGACCGCCAACAGCTCGGTCTTGCCCACTTCGGTCAGTTCCGACAGCGGAGAATCAGGATCGATGTAGGCATTGAGCCCCGCCGTGGAAACCGCCGCGGCATCCGCTTGGGCGCCGCTCAAGACTTGCAGCTTATAGCCCATCAGGTAGCGGTTATTGAGCAAGCCGATGTAACGCCGATGCCTGAGCAGTGCCGCAGCGGAATGGGCCGACGCATGGACGTAGGGTGTCAACGAATCCGGTGCCTGCCTCAGGGTGGCGGCGAGCACACGGACCTCGGTGGCATTCGCCGGTGTTTCTCGCTCGTAGGCCCTCAGTACATTGGCCAGGCTGAAACAGCCATCGGAGTGAACGTCCGAACCGAGTTTTTCCGCCTGCGCCGCCAGCTCAAGTAAATCGCGGGCCACCTCGGGCGCCGCGAGCCTCTCGGCAGCCACGGCTTGCGGAACGGAAAAACGGTCAATCTCCATCAGGGCCCGGTCGACCCGGGAAAAATAGTACCCGGTGGGCGCGGTCATTCTGCCGACATTCAATTTGATGCTCAGGCCTTGCAGCAAACGCAGCGCCGAATTCATCGTTTGCGCGAGCATCGAACCGGAGTCCAGCTTGATGCGCCGTCGATAGGTTTCCAGAAAGTCGTACTCTTCGCTGCTCTCGGACTGATCCTGCAGCGCCCTTTCCAACTCGCTGGCCAGCTTCGCGCAGTCCTTGAGCTGTTCCGCCTGCTCCACCGAGACAGAGGTAGAAATATGGCCACTGCTGTCGATCACGGGAAACCCCGACAGCCGTCGTAACTCATCCACCAGCACATGGGCCTGGGGGCGATTGGCCGGCAGCGGATAACCGTGGAACGCCAGGGTCGCGCCCAAGGAAAACGCCTGGCTGGAGGCTGTGGACGGGTCCCGCAGACCAAACGGGTCGATGCCGGCCGGGTCGATGATCTGTGCGACGGCATTGATGGGGCCGGCCACCTGCCACCAACCGGAATCATCGTGCAACGCCATGACCCGTGGGGTCGTGACACCCGCGTCAACGGCGTTCACATACAAGGTGCCGCCCTGTACCCGCAGGCTCTTGAGGTCCAGATGATGCTGCGCTGCCCAGGTCACGAATTCCGTGTGCTGGATAGCCTTGAGGTAAACATCCAGCCATTGCCACAACATGCAGTGCGCCGGAAGTGCAAAGGTGTCGGGCATTTCATAGCGCAAGGTGTCCCGGCGAATGGCGCCGGACAGGCTGTCGATCAGCGCTTCGATGAGCGCCCGATCCCCCGCGTCGCCCTTGACTTGAATGTCCGCCAGCCGAATCGAATCAAGGTCTTTGCCGGCCACCTGACCCCGGATAAATAGATGTTCTTCCATGAATAACCTACTGCTGCTTGGCAGCCCCAGACAGTGGGGAACCCCTGAGCCCAATAATCCATTTGCGGGAAAATGTTACATAGAGGCCCTTTCCGCCAGAGCGGCGAGGTAATTCCCTGAAACAAGTAGGGCGCTGGACCTCAGCCTGTGGGAACAAGGCCTTGGGCCTTTGATCACAGCAATCCGGTCGTCTTCTGCCCCGCGCTCGCGTAAACTTGCGCGCTTCTCGCAGCCCGCTAGGCTGCAATCAATATTTTTCAAAGGTGCCCGCCATGCCTTGGCTGCAAGTCCGTCTCGCCATCAGCCCAGAACAAGCCGAAACCTACGAAGACGCGTTCCTTGAAGTGGGCGCCGTGTCGGTGACCTTCATGGACGCCGAAGACCAGCCGATCTTCGAACCGGAACTCAACACCACGCCGCTGTGGTCGCACACCCATCTGCTGGCCCTGTTCGAGGACGGCACCGAAGCCGCCAGCGTCCTGGCCCATATGGAACTGCTGACCGGCGGCCCGCTGCCCGAGCATCACAGCGAAATCATCGAAGACCAGGACTGGGAACGCAGCTGGATGGATGGCTTCCAGCCAATGCGTTTCGGTGAGCGCCTGTGGATCGTCCCGAGCTGGCACGCCGCTCCTGAGCCAGACGCCGTGAATCTGCTGCTGGACCCGGGCCTGGCGTTCGGCACCGGCACCCACCCGACCACCGCGCTGTGCCTGGAATGGCTCGACGGCCAGGACCTGAAGGACTGCAACGTGCTGGACTTTGGCTGCGGCTCGGGGATCCTGGCCATCGCCGCCCTGCTGCTGGGCGCCAATGAAGCCGTCGGCACCGACATCGACGTGCAAGCCCTGGAAGCCTCCCGCGACAACGCCGGGCGCAACAACATTGCCGAAGCACTCTTCCCGCTGTACCTGCCGCAAGATCTGCCGCAGGTTCAGGCCGACGTATTGGTCGCCAATATCCTGGCCGGGCCGCTGGTGTCCCTGGCGCCGCAATTGTCCAGCCTGGTCAAATCCGGCGGTCGCCTGGCGTTGTCCGGCATCCTCGCCGAACAAGGTGAGGAAGTGGCAAAGGCCTATGCCCAGGACTTCGATCTGGACCCGATTGCCAATCGCGATGGCTGGGTGCGCATCACTGGCCGTCGGCGCTAGAATGAGCGCCTGCATAATCCGGATCGCCGCATGACCGACAGCTTCGTCACCCAGTGCCCGCATTGCCAAACCAGCTTCCGCGTCAGCCATGCTCAATTGAGCGTGGCCCGTGGGGTGGTTCGCTGTGGCTCCTGCTTGCAGGTGTTCAACGCCGCCAAGCAACTGCTTGAGCAACGGGCCGGCAAAGAAGCCGTCAAACCGGTGGCCCCGGCCATCGTCGAGCCGCCGGTACGGGCCATCAGCCAAAAGCAGTGGTCCGCCACCGAGATGGATCTGGACAGCCTCGACCTGGACCAGGAACTCGCCCGGCTCGAACAGCGGGAAATCCAGCCGACCACGGAGTTTGGCCGGCACCGCGAAAACGGCCTCAGCGCGCGCCGCGACTCTGTCGAGCATGACGATGAACCCTGGTCCGACAGCCTCTTCAGCGAATCGGCGGCTGATCGCGCCCAGGCCGTCGAAGCCGACCAGCGGGAAACGCAGGCAGATCCGGGCAAGCACTCGCGCACTGAACCTTCGTTCTCGCTGGAACCGGTTGAGCTGGACGACGAGCCCCAGGTGCCGCAACTGCGCCTGAATGATCCACTCGACATGCCCCTGCACCATGATCGTCTGTCGGCCACCGATATCACTGACGACGACCGGCCCCCGATTGCTCCCTTGCGCAAGCGACACGAACGCAGCGAGGCGACCGAACGTGACGAAGCCTTGCTCGACCTGACCGACGACCCGCTGCAACTCGATTGGCAGAAGCGTCGCTCGCCCTGGGGCCGACGGTTTTTCTGGCTGGTGCTGATCCTGCTGGGGGCCGCCGGCCTCGCTGGCCAGTACGTGGCCTATCATTTCGACGAACTGGCGCGCCAGGACCAATACCGTCCGTGGTTCCAGCAACTGTGCCCGCAAATCGGCTGCACGGTGCCGTCCAAGGTCGACATCGCCAAGGTCAAAAGCAGCAACCTGGTGGTGCGCAGTCACCCGGATTTCAGCGGCGCGCTGGTGGTGGATGCCATCATCTATAACCGCGCAGCGTTCTCCCAACCCTTCCCGCTGTTGGAACTGCGCTTCGCCGACCTCAACGGCCACCTGATCGCCAGTCGTCGCTTCAAACCCGGCGAGTATCTGAACGGTGACCTCGAAGGCATGGCGGAGATGCCACCACAGACGCCGATCCACATCGCGCTGGACATCCTCGATCCAGGCCCTAAAGCGGTGAACTACAGCCTGAGCTTCCATTCGCCCGAGTGAAACGCTTCAGTGCTCAGGGATTGACGGCGGATTTCTGACTGCCCCCGCTCGGACCAAACCGCTGGCGATAACAGAATAACTGTTCAGATTTTGTTCAATTCAGCCTTTATCCAGTCATCGAGAGCGGGTATCATGCCAACCCTTTTTCGAACTCTAATGATCCGGCCCCACAACAGGGAAGTCCTATGTCGGCGGTACGCATCGGTCCATATATATTGCACAACGGCTTGATCCTCGCCCCAATGGCGGGGGTCACCGACCAGCCCTTTCGTCAGCTATGCAAGCGACTGGGCGCAGGGCTTGTAGTCTCGGAAATGGTCACCAGCGACATGAGCTTGTGGAACACCCGCAAATCGCGGATGCGCATGATCCACGAAGGTGATCCCGAGCCACGCTCGGTACAGATCGCCGGTGGCGATGCGCAAATGCTGGCGGACGCGGCCCGGGCCAACGTGGAACTGGGCGCACAGATTATTGATATCAACATGGGCTGTCCGGCGAAGAAGGTCTGCAACAAGGCCGCCGGTTCCGCGCTGTTGAAAGATGAAGCACTGGTGACCGAGATCCTGCAGGCCGTGGTGGCTGCGGTGGATGTGCCGGTCACGCTGAAGATCCGCACGGGCTGGGACCGGGATAACAAGAACGGCCTGACCGTGGCGAAGATCGCCGAACAGGCAGGCATCACGGCGTTGGCGGTCCATGGCCGCACCCGGGCCGACCTCTACACCGGCGAGGCCGAGTACGACACCATCGCCGCGATCAAGCAGGCGGTGTCGATCCCGGTCTTCGCCAATGGCGACATCGATTCACCCGAGAAGGCCCGGTACGTGCTCGATGCGACCGGTGCCGATGGCCTGTTGATAGGCCGGGCCGCCCAGGGGCGGCCATGGATTTTTCGTGAGATCGACCATTTTCTGCGTACCGGCGAAAAACTCCCGGCACCGGAGTTGATCGAGGTGGAACGTATTCTGCTTGAGCATCTGGCCGCGCTTCACGCCTTCTATGGAGACGTGATGGGCGTACGCATCGCTCGCAAGCATGTGGGCTGGTATCTCGCAACCCTGCCGGGCGCCAGGGAGTTCCGCGCCCACTTCAATCGTTTGGATGGTACGGAAACACAATGCGCCAACGTCCGGGAGTTCTTCGCCGAACGTTACAAGAGCCTGACAGGGGACGGAGAAGGGGTGGCCGCATGACGATGATGACCGAGACTTTAGTGAGTGGAACAACACCCGTGAGCGACAACGTGAATTTGAAACAGCACCTCAATACGCCGAGCGAAGAAGGTCAGACCCTTCGCGGGAGTGTCGAGAAGGCGCTGCACAATTATTTCGCCCACCTTGAAGGCGCTGCCGTCACGGATGTGTACAACCTGGTGCTCTCCGAAGTCGAGGCTCCCCTGCTCGAATGCGTGATGAACTACGTCAAGGGCAACCAGACCAAGGCCAGCGAGCTGCTCGGGCTGAACCGAGGCACGCTGCGCAAGAAACTCAAGCAGTACGATTTGCTGTAAGCATTCAATCAAACCAGAAAGGCGCCCGCGTAAAACCGGTCGCCTTTTTTGCTGACTCCTTTGCTTTTGATGGAAATTGAAATGACCGACCAGACTACCCGCCTGCCGATCCGCCGCGCCTTGATCAGCGTCTCCGACAAGACCGGGATCCTCGAATTCGCCAAGGAGCTTGAAGCCCTGGGTGTCGAGATCCTCTCCACCGGCGGGACGTTCAAGCTGCTGCGCGACAACGGTGTTGCCGCAGTGGAAGTCGCGGATTACACCGGTTTCGCGGAAATGATGGACGGTCGGGTCAAGACCCTGCACCCGAAAATCCACGGCGGGATCCTTGGTCGTCGCGGTATCGACGACGCGATCATGAACGAGCACGGCATCAAGCCGATCGACCTGGTTGCGGTCAACCTGTACCCGTTCGAAGCCACCATCAACAAGCCAGGCTGCGACCTGCCGACCGCCATCGAGAACATCGACATCGGCGGCCCGACCATGGTCCGTTCGGCAGCCAAAAACCATAAAGACGTGGCCATCGTGGTGAATGCCAGCGACTACGCCAACGTCCTGGAAAGCCTCAAGGCCGGCGGCCTGACCTACGCTCAGCGTTTCGACCTGATGCTCAAGGCTTTCGAACACACCGCGGCCTACGACGGCATGATCGCCAACTACATGGGCACCGTGAACCAGGCCGCTGAAACACTCAGCACCGAAGGTCGCAGCGAATTCCCGCGCACCTTCAACAGCCAGTTCGTCAAGGCTCAGGAAATGCGTTACGGCGAGAACCCGCACCAGAGCGCAGCGTTCTACGTGGAAGCCAAGCCTGCCGAAGTCGGCATCGCCACCGCGACCCAACTGCAAGGCAAAGAGCTGTCGTACAACAACGTGGCCGACACCGACGCCGCGCTGGAATGTGTAAAGAGCTTCGTCAAGCCAGCCTGCGTGATCGTCAAGCACGCCAACCCGTGCGGCGTTGCGGTCAGCCCGGACGCTGAAGGCGGCATCCGCCAGGCTTACGAACTGGCCTACGCCACCGACACCGAGTCGGCGTTCGGCGGCATCATCGCCTTCAACCGCGAGCTGGATGCTGAAACCGCCAAGGCTATCGTCGAGCGTCAATTCGTCGAAGTGATCATCGCGCCATCCGTCAGCGCAGAAGCCCGCGCCATCGTCGCCGCCAAAGCCAACGTGCGCCTGCTGGCCTGCGGCGAGTGGTCGGCTGATCGCGCCGCTGCCTGGGACTACAAGCGCGTCAATGGCGGTTTGCTGGTACAGAGCCGCGACGTCGGCATGATCAGCGCCGATGACCTGAAAGTCGTGACCAAGCGTGCCCCGACCGAACAGGAAATCAACGACCTGATCTTCGCCTGGAAAGTCGCCAAGTACGTTAAATCCAACGCCATCGTCTATGCCAAGAACCGCCAGACCATCGGTGTCGGTGCCGGCCAGATGAGCCGCGTGAACTCCGCTCGTATCGCCGCGATCAAGGCTGAACACGCCGGTTTGCAAGTGGCAGGCTCGGTGATGGCCTCCGACGCGTTCTTCCCGTTCCGCGACGGCCTGGACAATGCGGCCAAGGTCGGCATCACCGCAGTGATCCAGCCGGGCGGCTCGATGCGTGATGCGGAAGTGATTGCCGCGGCTGACGAAGCCGGCATCGCCATGGTCTTCACCGGCATGCGCCACTTCCGTCACTGAGTCAACTTGATCGAAATGTGGGAGCGGGCTTGCTCGCGAAAGCGGTCTTTCAGTCACATTGATGCTGGATGCGCCGCCGTCTTCGCGAGCAAGCCCGCTCCCACATAAAGCGCTACTGCAGCGCCTTACAGAATTTGAGGTTTTTGAAATGAATGTTTTGATCATTGGCAGCGGTGGCCGTGAACACGCCCTGGCCTGGAAAGTGGCTCAGGATCCGCGTGTGCAGAAGGTTTTCGTGGCTCCGGGCAACGCCGGCACCGCCATCGAAGCCAAGTGCGAGAACGTCGCCATCGACGTGCTGGCCCTTGAGCAACTGGCCGATTTCGCCGAAAAGAACGTATCCCTGACGATCGTTGGCCCTGAAGTCCCGCTGGTGGCCGGCGTTGTCGATCTGTTCCGCTCCCGTGGCCTGGATTGCTTCGGCCCGACCGCTGGCGCTGCCCAGCTGGAAGGTTCGAAAGCGTTCACCAAGGATTTCCTGGCGCGCCACAAGATCCCGACCGCTGACTACCAGAACTTCACCGAGATCGAGCCGGCCCTGGCTTATCTGCGTGAAAAAGGCGCACCGATCGTGATCAAGGCCGATGGCCTGGCCGCCGGTAAAGGCGTAATCGTCGCCATGACCCTGACTGAAGCCGAAGACGCCGTGCGCGACATGCTCGCCGGCAACGCTTTTGGCGACGCCGGTTCCCGTGTCGTAATCGAAGAATTCCTCGATGGCGAAGAAGCCAGCTTCATCGTCATGGTCGACGGCAAGAACGTACTGCCGATGGCCACCAGCCAGGACCACAAACGCGTCGGCGACGGCGACACCGGCCCGAACACCGGCGGCATGGGTGCCTACTCCCCTGCCCCGGTCGTGACCGCCGAAGTGCATCAACGCGTGATGGACCTGGTGATCTGGCCAACCGTGCGCGGCATGGCTGACGAAGGCAATGTCTACACCGGTTTCCTCTACGCCGGCCTGATGATCGACAAAGCCGGTAACCCAAAAGTCATCGAGTTCAACTGCCGGTTCGGCGACCCTGAGACCCAACCGGTGATGCTGCGTTTGCAGTCGAGCCTGGTATTGCTGGTCGAAGCGGCCCTGGCGCAAGCCCTGGACAAAGTTGAAGCGCAATGGGACCCACGTCCGAGCGTCGGCATCGTATTGGCAGCGGGCGGCTATCCTGGCGACTACGCTAAAGGCGTGGCGATCAACGGTCTGGATGCAGCGGCGGCATTGGAAGGTAAAGTCTTCCACGCCGGTACTGCGCTCAAGGACGGTCAGGTGGTGACGGCCGGTGGTCGGGTGCTGTGCGCCACGGCCATGGGCGCCAGCGTTGATGCTGCACAGCAGCAGGCTTACAAGCTGGCGGCGAAGATCGACTGGGAAGGCAGCTTCTATCGCAAGGACATTGGCTACCGTGCCATTGCCCGCGAGCGTGGCGAAAATCAGGAATAGGCCAGCCATTCGGCCAGGCAAGGGCTCGGGGCCCTTGCCGGACTATTCCAGCGCCGCGCATAGTTATATTCTGGCATCAACCTACGAAGGGATTTCGCCGTGCGCTGGCTCAGGATTGCCATAGGTCTTACCGTCACTCTGTTGACCTTGCTCTGCATGCTCCCGGCCCAGGCCGCGCAAGGCAGTGGCTGGTCGGTATTGCTCGACGAACAGGGCGACCTGGCGTTGAGCGACATCCGTTCCGCACGTTTCACCAATCAATTCAGCCCCATCGAACTCGACCGCCTCACCGCAGCCGAGCCCGATGGTGCGTTATGGCTGCGTTTCCGCCTGGCCCCTGGCAAGCATGAACAACTGCTGCGGGTGTTCGCCCCGGACCTGTCGCACCTCAATCTGTATGTGCTGGACGGCGACAAGCTGGTCGAGCAACTGAACACCGGCACCCAACAGCCCCAGGCTGATCGGCCGTTGCCCAGCAGCGATTTCATGTTGCCGCTGCCGCAAAGCGACAAAACCCTCGACGTTTACCTGCGACTGGTGTCCGAACACCAATTGCGGCCTTACATCACCCTGCAATCGGCGGTGATGACCGCAGCCAACCAGAACCTCACGCTGATCTACGGCCTGCTGTTCGGCTGCATCGCGATGCTGATCCTGCACAACATCGTGCGGTACGCCTACACCCGCTCGCGCAGTAGCCTGTGGTTGGCGGCGTGCGAGTTCCTGCTGATGCTCAGCTTGATCCTGCTGCTGAACCTGGTCGGGCCGTGGCTGCCGAACTGGCACGCGATCCAGACACCCGGCGCTTACCTCGCCCTGTTGCTGACGGCGCCCTGCGGGCTGATGTTCGCCTACCGCTTCTTCGCGCCGCTGGGTCCGCATCCGCTGAACAAACTGCTGCTCGGGGACATCCTGTTCACCGTGGTCAGCGGGTTGCTCCTGTTGTTCGTCAACACCCTGCCGCTGAACATCATCACCTATGCCCTGGTCGCCCTCGCCGGCCTGAGCATGTTGTTCGTCAGCGCCTTTCACTGGCAAAAGGGCTATCGCCCGGCGCGGCTGTTCGTGGCGGCGATGGTGGTGTTCAACATCGGCGCGTTAATTATCCTCCCGGCACTGCTGGGGCTGACCCTGATAGCGCCGCAAGGCCTGATCATCACCCTGCTGGCCTTCATCTGCATCAGCGGCCTGTTGATGAGCATTGCCCTGGGCGAACGCCAGCGCAGCATCACCGAAGACCGTTTCAGCGTCAGTCGCGACTTGGCTGCCAGCAATGCCGAGATCAACGCCAAGGCCGAATTCCTGGCCAAGATCAGCCACGAAATCCGCACGCCGATGAATGGCGTGCTGGGCATGACCGAGTTGCTGCTGGGCACACCGTTGTCGGTCAAACAGCGGGATTACGTGCAGACCATCCACAGCGCCGGCAATGAATTGCTGACCCTGATCAACGAGATTCTCGACATTTCCAAGCTCGAATCCGGGCAGATCGAACTGGACGACGTGCAGTTCGACCTCAATGCCCTGATCGAAGATTGCCTGAGTATTTTCCGGGCCAAGGCCGAACAGCAGAACGTCGAGCTGATCAGCTTTATCCAGCCGCAAGTGCCACGGGTGATCAGCGGCGACCCGACGCGCCTGCGCCAGACCCTGCTGAGCCTGCTGGAAAACGCTCTGAAGAAAACCGACGAAGGCGAGATTCTGATCGTCGTCGCCCTCGACGAACGCAGCGCCAAACCGCGCCTGCGCATCGCCGTGCAGGACAGCGGCGTGCCGATGGAAGCCGAAGAGCGCGATGCACTGATGCACGCCGAGTTGCACAGCAAGCACTTCCTCTCGGCCACGCGCCTGGGCGGCAATTTGGGGCTGGTGATCGCCCGACAACTGATTCGCCTGATGCAAGGGGAGTTCGGGATCAAGAGCGGCGCCAACCAGGGCAGCACCTTGTGGCTGACCTTGCCGCTGGACCCTGATCGCCTCGAACACCCGACCTCCGACCTCGACAGCCCATTGCAAGGCGCACGGGTGCTGGTGGTGGACGACAACGACACCTGCCGCAAAGTGCTGGTGCAGCAATGCAGCGCCTGGGGCCTGAATGTCAGTGCCGTGCCGTCCGGCAAAGAGGCATTGGCGTTGCTGCGCACCAAGGCGCATCTGCGTGATTATTTCGACGTGGTCCTGCTGGACCAGAACATGCCCGGCATGACCGGCATGCAACTGGCGGCCAAGATCAAGGAAGACCCGAGCCTCAACCACGACATCCTGTTGATCATGCTCACCGGCATCAGCAATGCGCCGAGCAAGATCATCGCCCGCAACTCGGGGATCAAGCGCATCCTCGCCAAACCGGTGGCCGGCTACACCCTCAAGACCACCCTGGCGGACGAGCTGAACCAGCGCAACAAAGGCCTGGCCGTGTCCCATCACCTGCCCGCCGGCCCGCCCCTGCCGGTCAAGGTGCCGAGCGATTTCAGGATCCTGGTGGCCGAAGACAACAGCATCTCGACCAAAGTCATTCGCGGCATGCTGGGCAAGCTCAACCTGCAACCGGACACCGCCAGCAACGGCGAGGAAGCCTTGCAGGCGATGAAGGCCCAGCGCTACGACCTGGTACTGATGGACTGCGAAATGCCGATCCTCGACGGTTTCTCCGCCACCCAGCAGTTGCGGGCGTGGGAAGTCGGTAACCAGCGGATTCGCACCCCCGTGGTGGCGCTGACCGCGCATATCCTCGCCGAGCACAAAGAGCGTGCGCGCCAGGCCGGCATGGACGGGCACATGGCCAAACCGGTGGAGTTGTCGCAGTTGCGCGAATTGATCGAGCACTGGGTCGCCGAGCGCGATCAGCAGAACCGGGTCACGACGCCAGCGTCCTGAGCCGACAGACGCCATGGCGCCTGATAGACTCCGCCTCGACTTCCCTCGCCAGTGAGCTAGCACCATGCTCCATGTGTTGTTCAGTGTTTACCTGAAGATGCTGGTGCTCTACAGCCCGTTCTTCGTGTTGTCCTGTTTTATCAGCCTGACCCGTGGTTATTCGCGCAAGGAGCAACGTCGCCTGGCCTGGAAAGTGGCGCTCGCCACCCTGGTGTCCAGCGTCCTGCTGTACTTGTTCGGGCGGGTAATATTCAGCGTGTTCGGCATTACCGTGGATGCGTTTCGCATCGGCGCCGGCAGCGTGCTGTTCATCTCGGCATTGGGCATGGCCCAGGGCAAGGCCGTGGTGCAGACCGACAATGTGCAGCAGGACGTGACCATTGTGCCGCTGACCATCCCGCTGACTGTCGGCCCCGGCACCATCGGTGCGCTGCTGGTGATGGGCGTAAGCCAGCCGCATTGGGATGACAAGCTCACCGCGATTCTCAGCATTGCCTTGGCCAGTTTCACCGTTGGGGTGGTGCTTTATTTGTCCAACCACATCGAGCGGATTCTTGGTGATCAGGGCTTGCAGATTGTCAGCCGACTGATGGGGTTGTTTGTGTGCGCATTGGCGGCGCAGATTATTTTTACCGGGGTGAAGGGTTACCTGGTGCCGTAGACGTTTTGTCTGACGCTGGCACCTCGCCTCGTTGGGCGCCTTGACCGGTCGCGAGCGGTGTAGAAGAGATCAATGCAGTTCCACAATCTCGTCTTCGCGCCGCGTACCGAGTATCGACAGCACCGTTGATCGGGAGAAATCTTCGTACTCATCAGTTAGCTGGGCCTGAAAGCACGATAGATGAACGCTGCCCCTGATCCGGTCAGCCATAAACTGTTGACTCATAAAGTTTGAGCTCAACGGCTCGGCGACTGCAAAGCTAATCCTGAGCATCTTCAACGTCGCGGTTTCGTCGACAAGGCCAACTTGCAGCCGGATTCGGGTCAGGCCCTGGCTATCCGTTGACTCGCTCGTTCCAATCACCGGTTCCACAGCGTGCCGCGTCAGAACTTGCAGGCTCGTGCAGTTTGAAGCACCAGTGGAAAGAGATTGCAGGGCCGGATGTATTAACGCTATTTGCTCACGCGAAAAAAAACGTTCCAACGCGTTGTCGATCACACTGGCAACCGATACGTGGCCTTCTCGCCCTAATGTATAAACATCCCCCGCCGTTCCCAAAACATTAAAATGCAGCCGGCGCAGCAATATTGAATACACTTCGCACCACAGGTCAAAGTCTTTAAATTCCGGATGCTTATTAGTTGACGCCAACTGCATGTAAAGCGTAGATGCCGTAACGTCATCACGCTGCGAACTTCCCAGCACTGGAGACAAAACCAAAACACTGCCGCCACTGACATAACGGTGACTGTCCATATCTTTAATTTCCTCTTGGAAAAAAAGCCAAGCGCGTTAACGCTTGGCTTCCAAAAAATTACTTGATGCCGAACTCCAGTTCCAGCGCCTGGTCTGCGGCTTCAAAGAACGCATTGGCTGCCGCTTCTTTTTTGGATGTGTAGTCATCTTCATAAATAGTAAAAGTGGCTTTACCTTGGTACACCTGTGCCCCGGCATGCATTTTGTCGAAGAAGACTATTTTTTTATTACCGGCGTCAGAGAAATAGGAAGTTGTTCCCAGTGCGGCCCAGACATCTTCTCCGGCGTCCTGTGCCACGGTCATTACCCCCATCGAGGCGCCATAGGCTTTCTGGCCGTTTTTCTCATACAACTTCAACGCTTCCGGGCTCTTCGCCAAGCCTTCGATCGTCTTGTTCGCGACCGCTTTCAAGACAGCAGCGGTGGTGCCGGCCGCGCCACCAATGGCTGCCTGAACAATATCGAGAACAATATTGCTCATGCTAAGACCACTGTATTCGGACTCATAACCCGTGTAAGACGCGTTCATTTTGGTCCACCCCATCGCCCTCATACCCAGGACGTAGTGTTCCCAGCGCAGAACCTGCTGGTCTTTTTTTGGATATTTGATTTCAGCGGAAAGGTCCGCAAAAAACTGAGTCCGCTTGATAATGGTCTTGTAACGGCGACTCATACCTTCGGGAAAACCAATCAAAGTTGTATTAGAAATGGCCGCATTCAATTTATCTCGATCAATCGGCAAATCCACTGCCGCACGCATTGTTTGACGGGGCGCCAATGCCTGGATAACCGGCATGCAAGTTTCCATGCAGTCTTCGATAAATGCCAGACTTTCGGCTTCAGTCATTTTTACATCAGGTACATTATTCATAATCAAAGTTCCTTTTAGATAGATATGAGCCAACTCCGGCTCGACGAGAAAATTAACGCACCCCGCGCTTCAACTTCAACTTAACAAGAAGAACAAAACATTTCAAAAACAAAGTATAAGCAACTAACAAGTGATCAAAAACACTGTCACAACACAAACTAATAAGCCAAGGCACGCACCAAGGTCGAAACGGCAACGTCCCGATGAACAAATAACTTTGCGACGGATAAAAAAAACGCCTCCGAAGAGGCGTTTTGACTTAACCGGCAGGCTTGTCGCCATACCAGCGCGGCGTGTAGACCCACTCGCCCCCCTCGGCGCGGGGGAACACGCACGTCGTGGACGAACCGATCAGCACCATCGTGCGCATGTCCACTTGGTCCGGGGTCAACTGGCCCAGGGTGGTCACACGCAATGTCTGGCCCGGCCGGCCGATATCACGGCCCAGCACCACCGGTGTGTCGGCGGTGCGGTGTTGCGCGACGATCTCCAGCGCACGGCCCAATTGCCACGGACGGGAACGGGAAATCGGGTTGTAGAAGGCCAGCGCCAGATCGGCCTGGGACGCCAGGTCGAGGCGTTTCTCAATGATCGCCCACGGCTTGAGGTTGTCCGACAGCGACATCACACAGAAGTCATGCCCCAGCGGTGCCCCGGCCTGGGCCGCGGTGGCCAGGGACGCGGAGACGCCGGGCAGGATTTCCAGGTCGACGTTATGCCAGTTCGCATCGCTCGATTCGTGCAAGGCTTCGAGCACTGCGGCGGCCATGGCGAACACGCCCGGATCGCCGGACGACACCACCACCACCGAACGCCCCTGGGCCGCGAGTTCGAACGCGTGGCGGGCACGCTGCATCTCTTCGCGGTTATCGGTGCAGTGCATCACCTGATCGGCGCGGAACGGCCCGGCCATGCGCACGTAGGTTTCGTAACCCAGTACGTCATTGGCCCGGGCCAGTTCGGCTTTCACCGCTGGCACCATCAGTTCGGCGGCACCGGGGCCGAGTCCGATCACGGCCAGACGACCACGCGGGCGACCGATCAGCAGTGGATCGACAGGTTCGGCGGCGACGGCAATGGCCATCGAGTCGTTGATGTCGATGGATGTGAGCAGCGACGGCGCGACACTTCGGGCCAGCTCAAACACAGTGCCGGACCGGGCGCTGAAACGCAGCGGCACACCCAGTTCCAGCGCCGCTTCACGCAATGACGGGTTGGCCATCTCGCGCTCATCGCTCAGCAAACAGGCCAACGATTGCAGCGCAATATTGGCTTCACGCAACGCGGCACGAATGGCATCAGCCGTTCCCGCCGTCACGGCCACAACCACATTACGCGGGTAAATCAGCAGCTCATTGGCACTCGGCTGACGCTCGGCATGCCCGACATGAATCGCCAATCGCGCCTGTCGGTCTTCCGGCAACTGCGCCGCATCCAACCATGGCGCAGGGCCTTCGATACGCACCGATTCGCCCGCGAGCAGGTCAGAAACGAAGCGCTTGCCCAACTCCAGATCGCCCAAGGCATAACCGCTGGGCGGGTTGAGCAGGCAAGTGCCAAAACGCAATTCACCGCTGGTGGTGATCGCGGCGGCGACGTCCAGCGCGGCGGCGATCTCTCGCGCCAGCACGTTCACCCCGCCTAAACCGCCGAGCAGCGGCACCACGGCGCTACCGTCTTCAGCCACGGCCAGCACCGGCGGCTCGGCACCCTTTTCCAGCAGCAACGGCGCCAGAGTGCGGATGACGATGCCGGCGGCGCACAGGGCAATGATCGGTGTGTCTTGCTGATAGAGCTCGCGCAACGTCGTGCCGAACTCTTGATAGTCGCGGTCGGCGCCCTCAACCCGCCCGGCCAGTCCGTGGATCACGGCGTTCGGGTAGCGTTGCTGAATGCGCCGCGCCGTGGCGAGGCTGCCATTGCCAAGGATGACAATCGCCGGAGCCGGACGGCCGATCACCCTTGCCACCGTTCACCGGGCACGATGATCAGCGAGAAGTACGGCGAAGACATCGGCTCGACTTCATCCAGCGGGACGATTTTCTGGTTGGCCATGGTTGCGCGTTCGACGTACAGCGCGCGCCCGGCCAGACCGAGGTCTTCCAGCACTTGCCGCACCTTGGGAAAGTTGCGCCCCAGCTTCATGATCACTGCGGCGTCGGCATCCGCCAGGCGTCGCTTGAGCTCGTCATGGGGCAGCACGCCGGACAACACCGACAAACTCTGATTGCGATACACCAACGGCGCACCGAGCACCGAAGCGCCGCCGAGCATCGAGCACACACCCGGCACCACCTCGGCGACGTAACGCTCGGCCAGGCGATCGTGCAGGTACATGTAGGAACCGTAGAAGAACGGATCACCTTCGCAAATCACCGCCACGTCACGGCCGGCATCCAGGTGTTGCGCCAATTGCTCGGCGGCAGTGTCGTAGAAATCGCTGATCACCTGCTCATAGGACAGCGGCGCCGGCAACGCTTCGGTGGTCACCGGGTACACCAGCGGCAGCAGGTTTTGCGCATCGACAAGGTGCGCTTCGATGATGCCGAACGCATTGCCCTTTTTGCCCTTGGCGACGAAGTACGCCACCACCGGCGATTCGCGCAGCAAGCGCAGGGCTTTGACGGTAATCAGTTCCGGATCACCGGGGCCGACGCCCAGGCCGATCAAGCGTCCAGGCTGCTGCATCATTCGATCTCCGTGGCGAGCGCGTTGACAGCGGCGGCGGCCATGGCGCTACCGCCCAACCGGCCTTGCATGATCACGAACGGCACACCGCGACTGTCCGCCGCCAGCGCTGCTTTCGATTCGGCGGCGCCGACGAAGCCCACCGGGAAGCCGAGGATCAGCGCCGGTTTCGGGGCGCCGGCGTCGAGCATTTCCAGCAGGTAGAACAGCGCGGTCGGCGCGTTGCCGATCACTACCACGCTGCCTTCCAGGTGCGGACGCCACAGTTCCAGCGCGGCGGCGGAACGGGTGTTGCCCAGCTCGCGGGCCAGCTCCGGCACGCTGTCGTCGCGCAGGGTGCAGATCACTTGATTGTTGGCGGGCAGGCGCGTGCGGGTCACGCCTTCGGACACCATTCGCGCATCGCACAGGATCGGCGCGCCGGCGGCCAAGGCATCACGCCCGGCCTTGCCCGCGCCTTCGGAAAATTGCAGACCGTCGATGGCTTCGACCATGCCGCAGGCGTGGATCACCCGCACCGCGAGTTTTTCCAGGTCGGCCGGGATGCGCGAGAGGTTGGCCTCGGCACGAATGATCGCGAAGGAGTTGCGATAGATCTCCTGACCGTCGCGAATGTAATCAAGCATCTAGGGGGCTCCGTGAGCGGGCGTCGAGCAAGGTCGCGACCGCTTCAATAGTAAGGTTGCGTGCGTGCAGCGCGCCGAAACCCGGCAGCGCTGCATCGCGAAAATAGAGGTCGTAGTGACCGGGTGAAACCGCCAGCAAGGTGATGGGTGCAATGTGCGCGGCGGCGCAAGAACGCGGGCAGCCAGACAGGTGCACATCGAGAACCTGGCCGTGGCGTTGCAGCAACGCCGCCAGTTGCAGGGCATCGCTTTTGGTGTCGGCCAAGCCTTTGCCACAACCGGCGGAACCGGTGCAGGCAATCACATGGGCCAAGGCATCGTCGGCGCAACAGCGCAGGCCGAGGTTTTCCAGGCTGTGGATAACTTCGGCGGCGTTGTCTTCGTGGATATTGGGCAGCAGCAGACTTTGCCACGGCGTGAAGCGTAGCGTGCCGTCGCCCTGCTCCCGGGCCAGTTGTGCGGCGCCCCGGAGCATGGCGGGATCGAGCCGGCCAAGGGGAGGCACTGCACCGATATAGACGCGACCGGCTTCACGCTGTGGATGTGCGACAATGTGCAGGACGCCTGAAGTGCGCGGCACACGAATGACGGATCGTAGCGGCACACGTTCAGCCAGTTGCGCGACCAAACCGGCCTGCGGGTATTCGGCCAGCAAATGACGCATGCGGGTCTGCTCGGGGCGCGCCAGTTCAAGGAATAAATCGAGCACTGCGATCACCAGTGCGTGGCCGTGCTCCAGTTGCACCGCGCCCAGGGCAACGTCCGTCGGGCAGCCGGCCAGGCCGAACGCCAACAGGCACTCGCCATCGTGCTCGACGGCACTCAACCACAGGTCATGGTGATGTTCGAGCATCGCCAACCCTTCGCCGCCGTCGAGTTGCACGGCGAACTTGGCACTCAACCCGTGGAAACGCTCATGGCTTTGCAGGCTGGTGAGGATCTGTTCGGCCAACGGTCGCGTATCGAGCAACATCTGCCGATCAATCCCGGCGCTCGGGCTGAGCATCAGGTTGCGCACATCGTCGCCCGCCGCCGTGCGTGGCCCCAACCCGGCGGCCAGCAGACTGTCGATCAACGCAGCTTCTTCACGGCCAATCCCGCGAATCTGCAGGTTGGCGCGGTTGGTCGCCTCGATCACGCCGCCGGCGAAGCGCTGCGCCGCATGGGCGACGGCTTCCGCCTGATCGGCACTGATCGAGCCGCCGTTCAACTTGATCCGGCAGATGCCTCCGTCCAATGCCTGGACGATACGCAGCAACCCCGGGCAGGCCGAGGGGCGTAAGGCGGTAGACATCGGGCGTTCGTTCAAGGGGTGACCGGCTGGCTGGGAGTGCCTGAGGGGCGAAAAGCCGCCATTATGCCTGCTTTGCCCCCCAGCATGAAAAGCCGGCGGGCAGAATACCGTCGCAGCCATCTCATCACCGGCCGTATTCAGCTCTGGACATATTTGAGGACGGACTCTGGCCACGGGCTACACGGGGCCAGTTTTCAAACCGGAAAATTAAACTCGATGGCGTCCAATTGCTCCACCGCTTGTCGTAACTCCGCCCGGCTAGCGTCCATGTCCCGACGACCGATCGTAAAACGCTGCGCTCTAATATCCAGTTGAGACAGGGTGTGCTTAATTTTCCAGAACAGATAATCGGTACTCCACGAACTGACAATCAGGCGCATATCGGAGACCCAGAGCTCAACTCTTTTATCGTCGGTTATCGAAATCGGCAACACGCGCATATCGCCGTCTTTTCGAATACTCCCATTGAAGGCTTCACTCGTATCCTGATGGCTTTCAATCATCGATACCGCCTGCAGGCTTGCCTTTAACTTGTCAGCGCTGATATTCGATTTCATGACGTCTACCCACGCGTCCATCAGGCTTCCGCGATACTGTTTATCGATCTTTTCCACGGGCTGACCTTCAATAACCCAGCCAATGGACCATAACGTCCCGGTATAGTGTTCAAACCAATCCGCTGGATAGCGCTTGCGATTGGTTTTGGCATCCGCCCGTGACTCAGCATACGTAATACTGTCCTTTACAAAACGCTTGTCTTCTTTCGATAAACCCGCAAAAAAACTCATCACATTACTTTGCACCATCGAGGCACTTTGCCCGTCGGTTTCTTCTGATAAACCCAAGCCGACCCTGACACTCGAAGACTTCAAGGTTTTGACATCCTGGCTCGAAGAACCCTGCCCATCTTGTGCAACTTCTTTCACAGGCCCGCCACTTAATACAACTTCTTCCATGATCACACTGTCTCCTGACTGCTCTAACGAGTAATTAATAACTTGCAACACCGCCAAACTAACAACAAACATTTAGCAAGTTAACCATCAATGTTGTACATCGGATTTCGGGCGGGCCAGGCGCAAAGCCAATAACGCCACTCCCAATGTCAATGCACAATTGAAAGCGTCAGGCCCTGATGACCGCGTTATCATGCCGACTTTAAAAAATACGCTTCTGGTTGAGATACGACATGACACCCTGGCTGACAGTAATAGGCATCGCTGAAGACGGCTTCAAGGGCCTGGGCAAGAACGCCCGACGGGCGCTGCTGAGCGCTTCACGGATCATTGGTGGCCAGCGCCAACTGGATTTGCTGCCGGTGTGTATTCGTGGCGAGCGGCAGTTATGGCCGAGCCCGTTTTCCCTGGCTCCGGTGCTGGAGCGCCATGGCGAAGCGGTGTGCGTGTTGGCCAGTGGCGACCCGATGTTCTTTGGCGTCGGCGCCAGCCTTGCGCGGCAAGTGCCTGCCGAACAGATGCTGATCCTGCCGGCGCCCTCTTCTTGCTCCCTTGCGGCAGCGCGGATGGGCTGGCCGTTGCAGGAGGTGGTGACGCTGTCGGTGGTGGCTCGTCCGATTGCCGCGCTGAATGCGCAGCTGTTCAGCGGCGTGCGGTTGTTAGTGTTGAGCAATGACGGGCAGAGCCCGGCGGCCATCGCTCAATTGCTGCGCGAACGGGGTTTCGGGGCGAGCCGACTGACCGTCCTCGAACACCTGGGCGGCGGGGCCGAGCGACGTATCGAAGGGCTTGCCAGCGACTGGACCGTCACAGGCATTGCCGATCTCAACGTGATCGCCATCGAGTGCGTCGCCGACCCCGCCACCCCACGCCTGTCGCGCCTCGCCGGTTTGCCGGATTCAGCCTTCCAGCACGACGGCCAACTGACCAAACGCGATGTGCGCGCCATCACCCTCGCCCGCCTCGCGCCGACACCCGGCGAATTGTTGTGGGACGTCGGTGCCGGCAGCGGCTCGATCGGCATCGAATGGATGCGCGCTCACCCAAGTTGTCGGGCATTGGCCATCGAGGCCGATGACGGTCGGCAGTTGTTGATCGAACACAACCGCGAGGCGCTGGGTGTTCCGGGCCTGCAACTGATTCGCGGCAGTGCGCCGCAAGCCCTGGCCGGGCTCGAGCGCCCGGACGCGATTTTCATCGGCGGCGGCGTGACCCGCGACGGTGTACTCGATGCTTGCTGGGCAGCGCTGAAACCCGGCGGCCGATTGATCGCCAACGCCGTCACCCTGCAGAGCGAAATGACCTTGATGTCTTGGCGCGACCAGCACGGCGGTGAGTTGACCCGCATCCACATCGCCCAGGCCCAGCCCTTGGGCGAGTTCGATACCTGGCGCCAGGCGTTGCCGATTACCTTGCTTGATGTGACGAAGCCGCTCGATGCGTGACGAAACCGCCGAACAACCCGCGCCCCTGCGCAGCGGCCTGACCACCGGCAGTTGCGCCACCGCCACCAGCCTCGCCGCCGCACGCCTGTTACTCAGTGGCGCGACGGCGGACGCGGTAGAGATCGTTTTGCCCAAGGGCAAGCAGGTGCGGATGCGCCTGGAGTTCTGCCGCTTGATGGACGACGGCGCCGAAGCCGGAACCATCAAGGACGCCGGGGATGACCCGGACGTGACCCATGGCGCGCTGCTCTATTCCCACGTGCGTCTGGGCGCCGAACCCGGCATTCGCTTTATTGCCGGCCGTGGCGTCGGCACCGTGACCCGGCCCGGCCTTGTACTGAACGTCGGCGAGCCGGCGATCAACCCGGTCCCACGCAAGATGATCACCGAGCACCTGACGTCACTGGCCGAAGAGTTGAGCTACAGCGGCGGCTTCGAAGTGACGGTCAACGTCGAGAACGGTGAAGCCCTTGCGCTGAAAACCATGAACCCGCGCCTGGGGATTCTCGGCGGGTTGTCGATCCTCGGCACCAGCGGCATCGTCCGGCCGTTTTCCTGCGCGGCCTATATCGCTTCAATCCATCAAGGCATCGACGTCGCCAAAACCAACGGCTACCTGCACATCGCCGCCTGCACCGGCAACGCCAGCGAAGACACCATGCGCCGGGTCTACGACCTGCCGGAAATCGCCCTGATCGAAATGGGCGACTTCGTCGGCGCAGTGCTCAAGCACCTGCGCAAAGTGCCTGTGGATAAACTGAGCATTTGTGGTGGCTTCGGCAAGATCAGCAAACTGGCGGCCGGGCACATGGATTTGCACAGTCGCCATTCCAGCATCGACCTGCCGCAACTGGCCGAATGGGCGGCGGCGATTGGCGCCGATGAGGCGTTGCAACAAGCGATTCGCGAGGCCAATACCAGTCAGCAGGCATTGGCCATGGCCAGTGCAGCCGGCATCGCGTTGGGTGATGAAGTGTGCCGACACGCGCTGCAATTCGCCCGCAGCGTGGTGCCGACCCAGGTTCAAGTCGAGGTGTTTGCCATTGATCGCCAGGGCGGGATAGTCGGGCATGCAGGAGCTTTTCAATGAAACGTGTGTTGTTACTCGGCGGCGTGACAGAAGCGTTGGCCATCGCCCGGACGCTGGGGCCGGAACACATTTACAGCCTGGCGGGCGTTGGTCGCGTGCCGACGGATCTGACCTGTCAGGTGCGCGTCGGCGGTTACGGTGGCGCGCAAGGTCTGGCGCAGTTCATTCGCGATGAAGGCATCGAACTGCTGCTGGACGCCACCCATCCCTACGCCGCGCAAATCAGCCACAACGCCGCGACCGCCGCGCAATTAAGCGGCATCCCGTGCTGGGCGTTGCGACGTCCAGCCTGGCAACCACAGGCTGGGGATGACTGGCGGGAAGTCAGCGACTGGGCTGAACTGATCGAGGCGTTGAAACCCTTCCGCCGACCACTGTTCACCCTCGGCCGCGAGCCCTTGCAACACCTGGACGAAATCCCGCCAGAGCAATTCTGGACCTTGCGCGCACTCGACATTTACCCCGGCAACGAACGCTGCGAAGTCATCGGCGCCCGTGGGCCGTTTTTGCTCGAAGGTGAACGCGAGCTGTTCGAACGCTGGCAGATCGATGTGCTGATCAGCAAAAACAGCGGCAGCACCGCCACCGAACCGAAACTGGAAGTGGCGCGGGAACGTGGGGTGCCGGTGTTGGTGTTGAAGCGGCCGGAGTTGGCGGGGGTTGATCGGGAGTTTGGGGCTGTGGATGAAGTGCTGCGGGCGCTGAAAGAACGTGGATTGCGCTGAAAACTGCGAACGGCATCGGCCGCTTTCGCGAGCAAGCCCGCTCCCACACTGATCGCGTGAACACTGTAGATCTACTGTGGGAGCGGGCTTGCTCGCGAAGGCAATTTGACTGACGACACAAGGCTAAAGCCTACAAATCAACAGGACCTTACGCACAGCATCATCAAAACCAGCCGACTGACTTAGTCAGACTTCAACCGGTATGTTTTCGAGCACTTTAACTGAAGTGCCGGAGCCCCAAATGCCCGAAAAATTCTCCCGTTTCGATATCAAGGAGTTTCTCCTGTCACCCGCCGATATGTGCAACTACATCCAGGCTTGTGAAGTTGAAGACCCAGGCGATGGGAGCCTCAATCGTGTGGCGCTCATGGACGTCAAACACCTCATTCGCGCAAGAATTCAAAGAGACCCGCAATTCGCCCAGGCATTGCGAATCGAAGTCGCTACACTCTTTCATAACGGTCAGCCAGAACTAGCTCGCAGGTTCTTGCTCCTGTTGAATGAGGCGCTGCGACACCACACCGCACGCCGCTTTTTTACTTATCGGCCCTGATCAGGCTAAATAGCCGCGCCTGATCGCCCACCCACCGGATCTGTCCCATGTCCCGACAACGGCTCGCATTTGCCTGGATCGCCTGCTTTGCAGTGCTGTTCAATATGCTCGCCATGCCGATGACCGGTGCGATGGCGCAGTCGGCGAAGTCACCCGCCGAACAGTTGTTGTGGGGCAGTTTCTGCACGTCCAGCGGCACCAAAATGGTGGCGATTTCCCTGGGCACGCTGGAACAGAAAACCCCGCAAAACGACGATCATTCCAACATGCAGCATTGCTGGTGCTGCTCGGGTTCCGCGCCGTTGGTGGCGTTGCCGGGGCATGTGCCGCAGTTGTATTTCGCGCGATTCGAGGCCAATCGCAGCCTGCCCGTCGCCGTTCTCGATACGCCAACCCCGCGCCAGCAATGGCCGAGCCTCAACCCCCGCGCTTCCCCTCTGGTGTGATTCCTTCTCGCAATTGACCTGCGTTTTGAATCGTTCTGGAGAACTGCCATGTTGAACAAACTCATCGTCCTGGCCGCGTTGCTGCTGCCTGCCTGTTTTGCCAATGCCCATGAATACAAGGCCGGGGAGCTGGAAATCGCCCATCCGTGGTCGCAAGAGCTGCCACCGAACGCGCCGACCGTCGCGGCTTATTTCGTGATTCAGAACAACGGCAAAACCCCTGACCGACTGCTGAGTGTTGACTCGCCGATTTCGGGCGAAGCGCAGTTGCATGAGCACGTGATGCAGAACGACCTGATGAAGATGCAGCAAGTGTCGAGCGTAGAAATCCCCGCCGGTGGCAACGTCACGTTTGCGCCGATGGCCTATCACGTGATGCTGGTGAATCTGAAAGACCGCAGCCTGCTGAGCGACGGCAAGCGCTTCCCGTTGACCCTGCATTTCGAGAAGTCCGGCAATGTCACGGTGGAAGTCTCGGTGCAGAAAAAACCGCCGGAAGACATGCAGATGCACGCCCACGCCCAGTAATCGACTGAGCCGCAAACGCCATGCGCCCGCTTAGCGCCAGATCATCCGCACACCGCCGGCAGTCATCAGGACTGACCCGCGGCAGCTGGATCAGCCTGTTCGCCATGTTGATGATCTTTATCGGCCCACTGATTTCTCAGTCGATGCCGATGGATCAGGGCGCTCCAATGTCCATGAACATGTCCATGAGCATGTCGATGGACATGAGTATGGACGGCCATGGGGAGCAGGCTAAAGAACACTGCCCACCGCAAGCCGAACACCACGCGCTCTGGGAAAAATGCGGCTATTGCAGCCTGCTGTTCAATTGCCCGGCGCTCACCGGCGGGCAGACATTCACCGCATTCGATACACCACACGTAACGACCTTCACCACGCCTGCCATCCGCCTGAGCCACGCCCGGCAACCCATCTTTCCCGGTGCCCGAACCCGCGCCCCGCCGATCACCTCGTAAACACCCACCCCGATCTCACACGGTTTAAAAGATAGCCATCGCAACCTGTGGGAGCGGGCTTGCTCGCGAAGAGGGAGTGTCAGTCAGCATCCATGTCGCCTGACACGACGCCTTCGCGAGCAAGCCCGCTCCCACAGGGATTGCGCACGCTGCCGGCCGTGTCGTTTACGACTGTTCGATGGAAATTGTCATGTCCAGGTTTGCTGCTGACACACGCTTTATCTACACCCACGCCACCGCTGTCCTTTGCGGCGTGTTGCTGACCCCGATGGTGCTGGCCGACGACCACGCCGGCCACGCCGAAGAGCTGAGCCCGACGGTGATTACCGCCATCGCCCCGAGTTCGCCGCTGACCATCGTCACCAACCCCAAGGACCCGCGCCAACCGGTGCCGGCCAGTGACGGTGGCGACTATTTGAAAACCATCCCCGGTTTCGCCCTGGTGCGCAATGGCGGCACCAATGGCGATCCGGTGCTGCGCGGCATGTTCGGTTCGCGGCTGAACATCCTCACCAACGGCAGCATGATGCTCGGTGCCTGCCCGGGTCGGATGGACGCGCCGACCTCGTACATTTCCCCGGAAACCTACGACAAACTCACGGTAATCAAAGGCCCGCAAACCGTGCTCTGGGGCCCGGGCGCCTCCGCCGGGACCATCCTTTTCGACCGCGAGCCGGAGCACTTTGGTGAACTCGGCACCCGGGTGAACGCCAGCGTATTGGCCGGCTCCAACGGCCGTTTCGACAAAGTGGTGGATGCCGCTGCTGGCGGGTCGCAGGGCTACGTGCGAGTCATCGGCAACACCGCCCATTCCGACGACTACAAGGACGGCAACAACGACACCGTGGCGTCGCGCTACGACAAGTGGAACGGCGACGTCGCGGTGGGCTGGACCCCGGACGCCGACACCTTGCTGGAACTGAACGCCGGCAAGGGCGATGGCGAAGCACGTTACGCCGGGCGCGGCATGGACGGTTCGCAGTTCAAGCGCGAAAGCCTGGGCCTGCGGTTCGAGAAGTCCAACATCGGCGATGTGCTGGATAAGATCGAGGCGCAGGTCTACTACAACTACGCCGACCATGTGATGGACAACTACACCCTGCGCACGCCGTCCGGCACCGGGATGATGGCGGGGCCGATGGCTGCCAACGTCGACCGCCGCACTCTCGGGGCGCGGATCAAGGCGACCTGGCGCTGGGCCGATGTGCAATTGATCAGCGGCCTCGACGCGCAGACCAACGAACACCGCCAACGCAGCAGCATGGGCATCGACACCTACAAGGACCTGCCCTACACCAAGGACGCCGACTTCCATAACTACGGCGTGTTCAGCGAACTGACCTGGTACGCCGCCGACCGCGATCGCGTGATCACCGGTGCGCGAGTGGACCGCGCGAGCGCCAAGGATTTTCGGCAGACCACCGATGCCGGAATGATGAGCATGCCGAACCCGACCGCCGACAAAACCCGCGCCGACACCCTGCCCAGCGGTTTCGTGCGTTACGAGCATGACCTGGCAGACAGCCCGACCACGCTGTACGCCGGGCTCGGTCACGCCGAGCGCTTCCCGGATTACTGGGAGCTGTTTTCCCCCGACTCCGGCCCCGCCGGTTCGGTGAATGCCTTCGATTCAATCAAGCCTGAGAAAACCACCCAGCTCGACTTCGGCCTGCAATACAAAACCGACGACCTCGAAGCCTGGGCCTCGGGTTACGTCGGTCAGGTGCGCGATTACATCCTGTTCGACTACACGCCGGGGATGATGGGCGCGACCTCGCAAGCGCAGAACATCGATGCGCGAATCATGGGTGGCGAACTCGGTGCCGCTTACAAATTGACCTCGAACTGGAAAGCCGACGCGACCCTGGCCTACGCCTGGGGCAAGAACAGCAGCGACGGCAAGGCACTGCCGCAAATGCCGCCGCTGGATGCACGTTTCGGCCTGACCTACAGCGAAGACAACTGGAGCGCCGGGGCCTTGTGGCGTGTGGTCGCGGCGCAGAACCGCATCGACCAGAACAAGGGCAACGTGGTCGGCAAGGACTTCGACAAGAGCTCGGGTTTCGGCGTGTTCTCGCTGAACGGTGCGTACCGCATCAACAAGAACTGGAAGGTCAGCACGGGCGTCGACAACCTGTTCGGCAAGGCGTACGCCGAGCATTTGAACCTGGCCGGCAATGCCGGTTTCGGCTACCCGGCCAATGATCCACAAGCCATCAAAGAACCGGGGCGCACGCTCTGGACCAAGGTGGATATGAGTTTTTAAAAGCTTCGCGAGCAGGCTCGCTCCCACAGGGACAGCGCAAAAACCTGAAGGATGAGTTCGCTCGCGATGGGTTGCGAAGGAACCGCAAATAAACAACAAACAGAACCAAGCCACGCGGAGCACAACCGATGAAACAGCCCAAACCGAATTTCTACAACCTGGCCTGGCGTTGGCATTTTTACGCCGGTTTATTCGTCGCACCGTTCATGGTCATGCTGGCCCTGACCGGTCTCATTTACCTGTTCAAACCACAACTCGATCCGTTGATGTACGGCAGCCTGATGAACGTCCCCGCCGGGCATCAAACGGTGTCCGCCGATGACCTGCTCAAGCGGGTGAAAGCGGCGTATCCACAGGGTCAGGTCAAGCAATACCTGCCACCGGTCAACGCCGAGCGCAGCGCGCAATTTGTGGTGATCAACGACGGGCATGAGCTCAACGTCTTCATCGACCCGTATCACGGCGACATCCTCGGCGAGCAAGACGCCAAGAAAAACCTGCAAGCCCTCGCCCGGGCGATCCATGGCGAGCTGATGATCGGCACCGTCGGTGATCGGCTGGTGGAACTGGCCGCTGGCTGGGGCGTGGTGCTGGTGGTGTCCGGGGTTTTCCTGTGGTGGCCACGAGGTCAATTGGCCGGCGTGTTATGGCCACGGCTGAACAGTCGCGGACGCGTGCTGTGGCGTGATTTGCATGCGGTCACCGGGTTCTGGGGCGCGGCATTTTTGCTGGTGATGCTGCTCAGCGGCATGACCTGGACCGGTTTCTGGGGCAAGCAATACGCCGAGGTCTGGAACACCTTCCCGGCGGCGATGTGGGACAACGTGCCCAAGTCCGACGTCGAGGCCCGCAGCCTCAACAGCGCCACCCGCCAGACCGTGCCTTGGGCGATGGAAAACACGCCGATGCCGATGTCCGGCGACCACGCCGAACACATGGCCCACGGTGCCGCACCGGCCGGTCCCGCCGCGCCGACCATCAGCCTGCAAGACGTACAAAACATCGCCGTACAACGCAAGGTCGAGTCGGGTTACAGCATCACCCTGCCGACCACCGCCACCGGCGTGTTCACCATCGCCGTGTTCGCCGATGACCCACGCAACGACGCCACCCTGCACGTCGATCAATACACCGGCGACGTCCTCGCCGATGTGCGTTTCGAGCAATACGGCAGCGTCGCCCGCGCCACGGAAATCGGCGTGATGCTGCACGAAGGCAAGATGTTTGGTGCGTTCAATCAGATTGTGGTGCTGCTGATCTGCCTGATGATTCTGCTCAGCGCCGTCAGCGGCGTGGTGATCTGGTGGAAGCGTCGTCCGGACGGCAAGTTCGGCGTGCCGCCGCTGCGCCATGACCTGCCGAAATGGAAAACCGGGGTGGCAATCATGCTGGCGCTGGCAGTGATCTTTCCATTGGTGGGGGCTTCGCTGATTGTGGTGTGGGGGCTGGATCGGTTGCTGTTGTCGCGCTTCAATCGCCAACCTGAATCCGCCTCACCTTCATCATGAATCAACCGAGATGCGCGCATTAGAGGGATCTGTAGACTTCGCGCGCTTATCTCTCGGTGATTTTTAGTGTTACTGTATAACGCAAATGCACCGCCCCGCCCGCAACAGGAATGTTGCGGGTTTTCTTTGCAGAAGTGATTCACCGCCCCGATGAACAAGTACCTCTTGTCCAGTCTTTGCCTGCTCGCCCTGAACAACGACGCCCAGGCGCAAGCGCTGACATTGCCCACCGGCACCATCACCGCCACCGCCGTTGACGATGAAACCGTCAGCCTGAACACGCCGACCACCGCCGGTTCGCGCCTGAATCTCACGGCGATGGAAAACCCGGCCAGTGTCGAGAGCCTGACCGGCGAACAGATTCGCGCCCGGGGCGATCGCAGCGTGCAGGACGCGGTATCGCGCAGCACCGGCATCAGTCGCACCGGCACGCCGGGGGATGGCGGCACGTCGTTGCAGGCGCGAGGTTTTACCGGGCAGAGTTCGGTGATGCAGTTGTTTGACGGCAACCGTATGTACACCGGCATGGGCACCGCGACGTTCCCGGTGGACACCTGGTCGGTGGAGCGCATCGATGTGCTGCGCGGCCCGGCGTCGGTGTTGTACGGCGAAGGCGCGACAGGTGCGGTGGTCAACGTGATCCCGAAAAAACCCTTCGACGGCGAAATCGAAAACCACCTGCGGGTCGGCTACGGTTCCTACGACCGTCAGCAGCAAGCCTTCGACAGCGGCGGTTCGCTGACCGACACCCTGAGCTATCGCCTGAACCTCAATCGCCTGCGCAGCAATGGCTGGATCGATCGCGGCGATTCTGCCAGCGATTTCATCAGCGCCGCCGTGCGCTGGCAGGCGACTGATGATTTGTCGTTCACTCTGTCCCACGATTACGGCGATCAGAAGCCAATGAACGACTTCGGCACGCCGCTGATCAATGGCCGCTTCAAGGAAAGCCTGCGGGACAAGAACTACAACTTCAGCAACGACAAACAGCACTACAACGATCAATGGACACGGCTGACCAGCGACTGGCAGATTTCCGATAGCGTCAGTTCGAGCAACGAGTTGTATTACCTCAAGGCCCAGCGTCGCTGGCAGAACGCCGAGAACTACAACTTCAACCGCGACACCCAACAACTCAGCCGCAGCGGTTACTTCGGCATCGGCCACACCCAGGAACAGGTCGGTGATCGCCAGACCTTCACCTTCAAACACACCCTGTTCGGCCTCGACAGCCAGACCGTCACCGGCGTCGATTACAACCGCATCCGTTTCCAGCTCGACAGCAATTCACCGTTTAACGACGTGCTGCCGAACGGCCAACCGGTGGATCTGTATCACCCGCAACCGGGTCGCTTTGAAAGTGCTGATCCGTATCGCAGTCAGTTTCAATCCACGACGAAGCAGATATCTGTCTTCGCCGAAAACCGCACGCAACTGAGCGAGCGCTGGTCCGTGGTGACCGGTGTGCGCCGCGACTACGTGCATGTGGATCGCACCAACCTGATCGATGACAGCCAAAGCGACAAGACCCTGACCGGCAACAACTGGAAAGCCGGATTGGTATTCGCGCTGACCCCGGACACCTCGTTCTACGGCCAGTACGCCACCAGCACGGACGGCGTCGGCGGCTTGATTTCACTGAGCCCGAGCCAGCAGCAATACGACCTCGCCATCGCCAAACAAACCGAAATCGGTGTTAAGCAACTGTTCTGGGATCAGCGCGGCGAGTTCACGTTGGCGGCGTACCACATCGTCAAAAAGAAACTGCTGACCGACGACCCGGGCAACCCGACGCTCAAGCAACAGGTCGGCCAGCAATCGTCCAATGGCCTGGAAGCGAGCCTCGATCTGCAACTGCCACACGCCTGGCAACTGCAAGCCAATGCCGCCATCGTCAAAGCCAAGTACGACGATTTTGAAGAAGTGGTCAGTGGCGTAGCGGTGTCGCGCAACGGCAATCGCCCGGTAGACGTGCCACGGCGCACGGCGAATCTGTGGCTGAGCAAAGCCATCAACGATGACCTGAAGGCCGGGGCTGGCGTGCGTTATGTCGATGCGCGTTTTGCGGACATGGCGAATCAGAATGAGTTGCCGAGCTACACCGTGGTTGATGCCACGTTGTCCTGGCAGGCGCTGCGCAATACGACGCTGGGGTTGCAGGTGAACAATCTGTTTGACCGGCAGTATGCGCAAAGCCAATACAATGAGGGCCAGCAGTGGATCCTCGGTGAGCCGCGGTCGTTTTTCGTCACCGCAGATTACACCTTTTGATACAAGGGCCCCTTCGCGAGCAAGCCCGCTCCCACATTTGGAATACGGTCACATGTGGGAGCGGGCTTGCCCGCGAAGGCGCCATCAGCCACACCAAACATTTCAGAGTAAATGCATGACCGCGCTGAACCTCACCAACCTCGCCTGGACACCCCTGGGCCACGGCCACTGCCATCACCAGTTCCAACTGCGTGACGCCTCCCTGCACGTGGCCGCCGGTGAGTTCGTGGGGTTGATCGGCCCCAACGGCAGCGGCAAGACCAGCCTGTTGCGTTGCGCCTATCGCTTCAGCAAACCGGAAAGCGGCGAGGTCCAACTCGACCACCACAACGTCTGGAAACAGTCCTCACGCTGGTGCGCTCAACGCATCGCCGTCGTGCTGCAAGAGTTTCCCGATGCCTTCGGCCTCACCGTCGAAGAAGTCGTCGCCATGGGTCGCACGCCGCACAAAGGTCTGTTCGACGGTGACACGCTGGAGGACCGGAATCTCGCCACTCAAGCCTTGGAATCCGTCGGCCTCAAAGGCTTCGAAGACCATGCCTTCGCCACCCTCTCCGGCGGTGAAAAACAGCGAGTGATCCTCGCCCGCGCCCTGGCCCAGCAACCCCAATTGCTGATCCTCGACGAGCCGACCAACCACCTCGACCCACGCTATCAGCTCGAATTACTGCAACTGGTCAAACGCCTGAACATCGGCACCCTGGCGAGCATTCACGACCTCAATCTGGCCGCCGCTTTCTGCGACCGACTCTACGTGATCAACCACGGTCGTATCGTCACCAGCGGCACACCCAAAGAAGTCCTGACTGCCCCGCTGCTGCTTGATGTATTCGGCGTCGAAGCACTGATCGACGATCACCCCCTCCACGGCTACCCCCGAATCACCTGGATAACCCAACCATGACTGTGCGTTCCCTGCTGTGCCTCGCCCTGTTGCTGGGCAGTGCTCCGGCCTTCGCCGAAGCGACGAAATACCCGCTGACTGTCCAGAGCTGCAACCGCGAAGTGACGTTCAAGCAAGCGCCGAAACACGCGGTCAGCCACGACATCAACATGACCCAGATGATGCTCGCCCTCGGCCTCAAGTCGAGCATGGTCGGCTACAGCGGCGTCAGTGGCTGGAAGTCGGTAACCCCGGATATGCAATCGCTGCTCGACGGTTTGCCGGAGTTGGCAGCCAAGTACCCGTCGGTGGAAACCCTGCTCAACGCCAACGTCGATTTCTTCTTCGCCGGTTGGGACTACGGCATGCGCGTCGGCGGTGACCTGACCCCGCAAACCCTGCAACCGCTGGGCATCAACGTCTACGAGTTGACCGAGTCCTGCGCCTTCGTGATGAAGCGCCCGGCCGCGACCCTGGAAGACACCTACAACGACCTGCGCAACCTCGGCAAAATCTTCGACGTGCAGGACCGCGCCATTACCTTGATCGCCGAGATGCAGGCGCAAGTCGCCGCCGTGCGCAAGGATCTGCCGGCGGACAAGCCTCGCGTGTTCCTCTACGACAGCGGCGAAGACCGGGCCATGACGTCCGGGCGCCTGGGCATGCCGCAAGCGCTGATCGACGCGGCTGGCGGACAAAATATTCTCGATGATGTCGAGGCCAGTTGGACGCGGGTCAATTGGGAGAACGTGGTTGAGCGCAACCCGCAGGTGATCGTGATCGTCGACTACGGCGAAGTCACCGCCGAGCAGAAAGAGCAATTCCTGCTCAATAACAAAGCCCTGCAATCCGTAGACGCGATCAAGAACCAGCGCTTTATCGTCATCCCCTACGTGCAGGCCACGCCGGGGATCGACAACGTGCTGGCGGTGGAAACCCTGGCCAAAGGGTTCCACGGCGAATGATCGACCGTCGCTACGCCTTGCTGCTGACCGCCCTCGGCGCGCTGTTGCTCGTATCGTGCGTGGTGTCCCTGGGCTTCGGCCCGGCGCGGGTGCCGGTGGACGTGGTGTGGCGGATTTTGCTGCACAAACTCTTCACTGTCGGCGTGCCGGACTGGGCGGCGGGCCAGGAACATATCGTGTGGCTGATCCGTGTGCCGCGCATGTTGCTTGGGGCATTGGTCGGTGCCGGGCTGGCGCTGATCGGCGCGGTGTTGCAAGCGGTGACGCGTAATCCACTGGCCGATCCGCACCTGCTTGGCGTCACCTCTGGCGCCACGTTGGGCGCGGTGATTGTGGTGCTGCATGTCGGTGAAATTGTCGGCCTGCTGACCCTGCCGATTGCGGCGTTTATCGGCGCGTTGGCGAGCATGTTGATCGTGCTGATGATCGCCAATCGCAATGGGCGGCTGGACAGTGATCGGCTGCTGTTATGCGGCGTGGCGGTTTCGTTCGTGATGATGGCAATTGCCAATTTGCTGCTGTTCATGGGCGATCATCGCGCCAGTTCGGCGGTGATGTTCTGGATGCTTGGCGGGCTGGGATTGGCCCGTTGGGAGTTGCTCGCGGTGCCCGCCGCCAGCGTGTTGCTGGGTCTGGTGTTGTTGCTGGGAATGGCCCGGCCATTGAATGCGTTGATGGCCGGTGAACAGACGGCGGTGACCCTCGGACTCAATGCGCGCACCGTGCGGTTGCGGGTATTTTTGATTGCGTCGCTGATGACCGGGGTGCTGGTGTCGATCAGCGGTTCCATCGGGTTTGTCGGGTTGATGGTGCCGCACATTGCCCGACGCCTGGTCGGGGCTGAGCACCGGCGGTTGCTGCCGGTGTGCGTGTTGCTCGGCAGTGTCTTCCTGGTGTGGGTGGATGTCGCCGCCCGCACCCTGATCGCCCCGGAAGACCTGCCCATCGGCGTGGCTACTGCGGCCATTGGCGGGTTGTTTTTCATTGGCCTGATGCGCCGGCGCTGAGCCTCTGCTGCCAGAGGCTCAGCGACCCCTTTACAGCTCGTCGTGCTTTGGCTCCTGCGGCACGACCGGGTACGGCACCTGCGCCGGCCTGATCCGCCCCGGACGCTGCCAATACCCATCAATGTCCAAGACCTGCAGCCTGCTGATGTTGGTCAACAGTTTGAAGAAACGACTGACGCCCGCGCCCGGATCTTCATCCAGCAGCGTCGTTTCCTGCGCGGTGTAGTTGGGCGTGAACTTGAGCAAAGCACCACCGCGACTGCTCAGGTAACAACACGCTCCCGGCAGCGCATTCTTTTTCAACACGTCGACACTGAAGCGCAAATCGGCGAGTGCCAGGTTGTTCAGCAACTGCCGCTCTTCCTCAGTGGTTTGATTAATCACCCGGGTGATTTTGTAGAACTGATGCACCGCGCCCAGCCTGAAACCGTCGGGGAATTCGGGTATCGGCAAGGGCACTGCACCCGGCCCGCTGACCGGCGCAATCGGCCCGCCGGGCCCCGAATAAAACAGACGTGCCGCCGCATCGCTTTCGGGGCCATCCTCCAACGGTTCGATCGCCACACACCTATCGACATTCGGTTGCACCAAGACACCGCCCAGGTATTGCTTGCCCGTAAACGGCCCGAGCCGGTTTCCGGCATCCCGGGCAGCATCGTCGGCATGGGCGAACAGCGGCCCCAGCGCCAGCCGCTTTTCCCGTGGCCAGCGCACCAGTCCGATTCCGCTTTTCACGCCGTTGGCGTCCACGCGCAATGGCGACCAATAACGACTGCGCGCCAGCACCCGCAAGCCGCCGCTCTTGATCAGTTTGCGCACGTACTCGATCAGCGGTTCGGCCCCGGACTGGAGCTGAATGTCATACGCATGGGTGGCCGGAAAACTGGCCCATTCGGCCGCGAGGCGGTTGGCGCTGTAGTGCAACAACGCGCCGTCGGCACAGGACAGATAAAGTCCGTGATACGTGACACCTTGGGCACTGGACACCCGCAACGCATCCAGCGCCCGGGTCAGTTCCCGCACCGAGACGAAGCTGCGATGCAGGTCGCTCGGGTCGGCTGCCGAAGGGGTCGGCGCCAGCAGATACAACCCCTGCACCGCGAACCCCAACGGCAGCAAACCGTGTGGGAACACCCGCTCGACCGTCAGCGCACCGTCACTGGCCACCACGGGCAACGTGGCGACATAACTCGCCTCAGTCAGCGACTTGAGGAAGTAGCCGAACATCAATCGCTGACCGTTTTGCGCAAGGCGATGCACATGACGGGCGGCGTCATCGAGTTGGCTGAACAGCGGACTCAACGCCGGTTCGGCCACCGCAAATCGCTGCAACGTCGATACGGCAAGATCGGGAACGCTCCACTGCATCACGCGCCTCGGACTGCCCCACACCGCACTGCCCTCGACCACCTGCAACTGGCCGGCCTTCGCCAGCCGATCCACCAGATCACTGGGGTTCAGCGTGCCGCTGCGCATCTGCAATTCCAACGGGGTTTGCCGTTGCTGCAACACACTGGGCACAGCCAGCGCCTGGGCCAGTTGTTGTGCCGATGGACCCGTGCCATGGCGGTAACGGATCAGGCTGCCATCCAGGCCGATCAGGTATTCGTCACCCGGAGACAGGCGCGTGCCACTGATCGGCGTCGAAACAATGGCCGCCAGAAAATCAGTGGAAAACAGATTCAGGTACAGCGCTCGCTGCTGACTGGACAAGGCGAAAACCGGCTCGACCCGACGCCGCGAATGATAACGAGCGACCACCGTACTGCCGGCCAGAAACAGGCCCTGGTCCGCCAGCTCATCCAGGCGAATCCAGTTGGGTGCAAAGTCTTCGACATCCACCGCCACCGGCAGGGTGGCGACAAACCGGCCATCGCGACGGCGCAACACCAGGCCAGCGTAAACCCGCTCGCGGTCCTGCCCGATCCGCGTCATGGCGTAGCGCACCGCATCGTCCTGCCAGAGAAATACTGGGCTGAGCTGACGTCGCTGAATCAGGGCAAAAGGTTTCCATTGCGCCGACACCGCCCCCCGCTCGTCCCAACATTCGCTGGTGACCCGGACCTGCAACTCGCCACCCGTTGCGATCCGGCCCATGACCGACAAATAGGGCGCGGTGTCACGGCTCATCAGTGCCAGTAAATCCCCGGCCCCGGTGCCGCCCTGCGCAAGGTCGAACAATGTCGAAGTGCTTGAATAGCGGTAGCGCAGCAAGGCACCGTCGAGGGTGGCGATGTACAGCGAAAGGTCCTGATGATGAGTCAGGCGTTGCGTGCCCTGGTCGTCGTAAAGTGCGGCGAACAGATCGCTCAGGGCCATGAAGTGCCGGGCAAACCAGGCATCGGCGGTCGACAGGCCTCGTGGTAGCCAACTGGCGGCGTAATAGACGCAGTGGGTGCGGAACTCGTCGATCAGTACCGGGGCGCCAAAGTCGCTCGACTGACTCAAGCGATTCAAGTCCTTGGCCGCCACGGTTTCGGTGGCCACGTACTCCTGCCGCGTCTTGTGCTTGAGGATAAAACCCAGCCCGCCGCTGGCCGCCCGATAATCGCCACGGGCGCGTTGGCGGGCGTCGAGCACGGCCAGTTCCGCCGTGGCGAACCTTGCCCCCAATCTCGGCGCCAGTGCCTGTTTCTGCGCACCGCCGCCCAACACCCGACCGCGTTCGCCCCACAGGTCACTGCCGACAATGACCTGCAGTTCGCCGCTGGCCGCCAGTTCCGCCATCAAGTCCGACACGGGCAGCGGATCCGTCGCGAGGCGCTCGCTCAACCGCGCACGAGCGCTCAACCCGCGCTCGTCTTCGCGATAGGCCAGCAAGCTGTCGGCGGCCCCGGAGAGATAAGCGACGCTGACCGCGTTGCGGCTGTCCAGCAATAAACGAACGTCGTCACGGGTGAACATCTGCGCCGCTTCGCTACCCTCGCTGTGTCGGGCATCGCCCTGCCAGCGCGAGGCGTACATTCCGTGCAACGCGTAACCGGCCGCCAGCACCAGCGGCGCACCGGTGTTATCCCGAGGGCACAGTCGATCCAGGGTAAATCGGGGGCCGTAGGCCGGCACCGGCAACGTCGCGACAAAGCCGTTATCCGCCGATTGCAGGATCAGCCCGACATACGCCTGGTCACGCAGGCTGCCGATGGTCTGGTGGGCAAACCGCGCCGCGTCATCGGCGGTGACGAACACCGGGCTCAAACGTTGTGCCCCGGCGTAGGGCTGCCACCCGGCGCCGACACGCCCGCCGACATCCCACAACGGGCTGCCGTGGATCACCGACAGCTCGCCATGGCTCGCCACTTGGCGCACATAGTCCGAAGGCTTGAGCGCGCCGCTGCTCAATTGCCGGTTGAAGGAAGCGCTGTCCCTGAGCGGTTGTTCCGCCACCGTGAGCGCCGGTTCGTACTGCAACACCGCCCCATCGCGCGTCCAGGTGTACACCCGCAATTCATCGCCGTACTGGCGCCGATGACTGTTTTCATGAGCAAAACGGAGGCCGTCCGCCAGTTCGTCCGGGGCGAAGAATTGCTCGTACAGCCAAGGTTCCTGAAGGCTGTCGGTGGTGTCGGCGCGAGAGATGAAATACACGCCGTCCAGTTCGTAACCCAGCGGAGCGGCCAATTTGAGCTGGTTGATATCGTCAAAGTGCAGCATGCGCATCATGTCGATGGTCGCGCTGGTGGACGCTATCGGATAGGTGGCGATCCGCTCGCGACTGCCGGCGGCCCGCAGGACAAACCCCAGGTAGCGCACGTTCGGCTCAAGGCGTTGCGCACTGCCGGCCGCAATGATCGCCTGACTTGTGTGATTGGCGACCGGGGCAAAGAAGGTGATTTCGTCCTTTATGCTGATGCTGCGCACGGGTTTGCCGAGGGTCCAGGTGTCCGGCACGGTGCCTGCCCGAGCGCCCCACACCGTATTGGCGATCAGCACACGCAAGGTGCCGATCCGCGCCAACTGCTGGATCAATCGTTCGATATCGCTGAAGGGCCCAGGGCGGGTGACACCGGGCGTGAAGAGTTGCCGTTCCCGGTCCGGCGCCGTGGATTCGTACTTGATCAGTGAGCCGTCAGGCCCTGACAAGTAATGGCGTTCCCCATAGGGGCCGGGATCCTGGGCAAAACTCAACAAATGCCCGAAGAAGAAAAAGCCGAGGTACAGGGTGATCTGCTCTTCGGTCCAGTCCGGGTGCACCCGCCGGGTCTCGGCATGGTCGGCCGCGTGGGACACGAAATAGGCCACCCCTACATAACCCTCGGGCACCACGTATTGCCGGGTGGCCGGGTCTTTGGTCAACAGATCATCGAAGTCGAAAAACAGTGTGTGCTTGCCGGGGACTGGCAGCGTCGCCCGGTACATGCCGTCGCCGCTTTGCACAATCACCGCGCCGCACGCGCGATCACGCGGTTGAGCGATTTGTTGATGCGCCCAGTACGCCGCATCGTCCGCGCTGATGAAGGCCGGGCCCAGGGCCGCAAAACCCACGGCATCGGTGGGCAAGGAAGGAATTGATGTGCTGTCCATACGCAACTCGCCTGAAGAGGAGCCCGCATGATCAATATTCCCAAAGCACCCCGTGCGGTACATATCTATCGCTGTCGCCCCAATCTGGCGCATCCGGGCGCACCAGCGCATCCTCGACGTGCCTTGCTGGTGCGCCGCCGTCCTCTCGCAACCGCTCTAACACGACATTTCCTTGCCAAAACCCGACCAGGCACAGCCCTTGCTAAAGACCTGTCAGTAGTCCGCCTCTGCCAATCAAAAAAATACTAATGTTCATGGAGATCGCACAATGAAGCGTCGCAGCTTGATCAAGGCTTTCACACTCACGGCAAGCATTGCCGCGATGGGCATGACCTGGACGGTCCAGGCCGCCGAGACCATCAAGGTCGGCATCCTGCACTCCCTGTCCGGGACCATGGCGATCTCCGAAACGTCCCTCAAAGACATGGCGTTGATGACCATCGACGAGATCAATGCCAAGGGCGGTGTGAACGGCAAGATGCTGGAACCGGTGGTGGTCGACCCGGCGTCGAACTGGCCGTTGTTCGCCGAAAAGGGCCGGCAGTTGCTGACCCAGGACAAAGTGGCCGTGGTGTTCGGTTGCTGGACCTCGGTGTCACGTAAATCGGTACTGCCGGTGTTCGAAGAACTCAACGGCCTGTTGTTCTACCCGGTGCAGTACGAAGGCGAAGAGATGTCGCCGAACGTGTTCTACACCGGCGCCGCGCCGAACCAACAAGCGATCCCGGCGGTGGAATACCTGATGAGCGAAGAAGGTGGCAGCGCCAAGCGCTACTTCCTGCTCGGCACCGACTACGTCTACCCGCGCACCACCAACAAAATCCTGCGTTCGTTCCTGCACTCCAAAGGCGTGGCAGACAAGGACATCGAAGAGGTCTACACCCCGTTCGGCCATGCGGATTACCAGACCATCGTGGCCAACATCAAAAAATTCTCGGCCGGTGGCAAGACAGCGGTCATCTCCACGGTCAACGGCGACTCCAACGTGCCGTTCTATAAAGAACTGGCCAACCAGGGCTTGAAAGCCACCGACGTACCGGTGGTGGCGTTCTCGGTGGGCGAAGAAGAACTGCGCGGCATCGACACCAAACCGCTGGTGGGCAACCTCGCGGCGTGGAACTACTTCGAGTCCGTCGAAAACCCGCAGAACAAAAAATTCGTCGCTGACTGGAAAGCCTACGCCAAGAAACACAACCTGCCGGGCGCCGACAAAGCGGTGACCAACGACCCGATGGAAGCCACCTACGTCGGCATCCACATGTGGGCGCAAGCGGCGGAGAAAGCCAAGTCCACCGACGTCGATAAAGTCCGCGAAGCCCTGGCCGGGCAGACTTTTGCCGCGCCGTCGGGTTACACGCTGACCATGGACAAGACCAACCACCACCTGCACAAACCGGTGATGATCGGCGAGATCCAAGCGGATGGGCAGTTCAACGTGGTGTGGCAGACCGAAGGCCCGATCCGTGCCGAGCCGTGGAGCCCGTTTATCGCGGGTAACGACAAGAAGCCGGATTATGCGGTGAAGAGCAACTAAGCCACTGGATGTCAGAGCTCGGGCACGGAGCCCGGACCTGACACAACTCCCTGTGGGAGCGGGCTTGCTCGCGAAGACGGCGGCACATCCAACCTCAATGTGACTGTCCCACCGCATTCGCGAGCAAGCCCGCTCCCACAATGTCCGCGCAAGGCGACTCTCTATGCCCACCGCCCTCTACCGCCTCATCCTCGCCCTCGCGCTGCTGTTGCCGATGGCCACCCACGCCAGCGACGCCGAAGACTTCGTCGCCGCCAATCCGGTGCAGCAAGCCAAGCTTCTGGAAACCTGGGCCGCGCAGCCCGATCCGGCCCGTGTCGAACTGATCAACGCCCTGCAACAAGGCGAGTTGACCATCGACGGCCAACCGAAAACCCTGCGCCTGAATAACCGCCTGCGGGGTCTGATCGACACCGCGTTGGCCAGCCACCAATTGCTCGCCGCCGACCCGAAAACCCGTTTGAGCGCCGCGCAGCAATTGCAGAAAAGCGCCAAACCGGCGCAGCTGAAATTCCTCGACCAGCAACTGGCTGGCGAAAAAGATGAAAGCGTCCATGCCGCCCTGAGCCTGGCCCTGGCCAACCTGCAACTGGTGGACACCGACCCCGCCGTGCGCCTCGCCGCCGTGCGTTTGCTCGGCGAAACCGGCGACCCGCTGGCCCGCACACGCCTCGAAGGTTTGCTTGAACCCGGCGTCGAAGCCGATGCCGGCGTACGCACTGCCGCCGAAACCAGCCTGGCTCAAGTCAAACGCAAATTGTTGATCGGCGAATTGCTTGGCCAGGCGTTCAGCGGCATGTCCCTGGGCTCGATCCTGCTGCTCGCCGCCCTCGGCCTGGCGATCACCTTCGGCCTGCTCGGCGTGATCAACATGGCCCACGGCGAGATGCTGATGCTCGGCGCCTACTCGACCTACGTCGTGCAACTGATGTTCCAGCGCTTCGCTCCGCAAGCCATCGAGTTCTACCCGCTGATCGCCCTGCCAGTGGCGTTTTTCGTCACCGCCGCCATCGGCATGGCGCTGGAGCGTACGGTGATTCGTCACCTTTATGGCCGTCCATTGGAAACCTTGCTCGCCACTTGGGGCATCAGCCTGATGCTGATTCAGTTGGTGCGTTTGCTGTTCGGCGCGCAGAACGTCGAAGTCGCCAACCCGGCGTGGCTCTCGGGCGGGATTCAGGTGTTGCCGAATCTGGTGCTGCCGTACAACCGCATCGTGATCATCGCCTTCGCGCTGTTTGTGGTGGTCCTCACTTGGCTGCTGCTGAACAAGACGCGCCTGGGCCTGAACGTGCGTGCCGTCACCCAGAACCGCAACATGGCCGCTTGCTGCGGCGTGCCGACCGGGCGGGTGGACATGCTCGCCTTCGGCCTCGGCTCGGGCATCGCCGGCCTTGGTGGCGTGGCGTTGAGCCAGATCGGCAACGTCGGCCCGGACCTCGGCCAGAGCTACATCATCGACTCGTTTCTGGTGGTGGTGCTCGGCGGTGTCGGCCAGTTGGCCGGTAGCGTGCTGGCGGCGTTTGGCCTCGGCATCGCGAACAAGATTCTCGAACCGCAAATCGGTGCCGTACTTGGCAAGATCCTGATCCTCGCGCTGATCATTCTGTTTATCCAGAAACGTCCGCAAGGCCTCTTCGCATTGAAAGGACGGGTGATCGACTGATGAACCAGCCCCTGCTCGTTACCGCTACACAAAAGGCCGGACCGAGAGTCACGATCGCCGTGGGTGCGGTGATTCTTGTTCTGCTGTTGGCGTTGCCATTGATGTCGCTACTGTCGCCCGTCAGCGTGTTCCACGTCTCGGCTTACACATTGACCTTGGTGGGCAAAATCCTCTGTTACGCCATCGTCGCCCTCGCCCTCGATCTGGTCTGGGGTTACGCCGGTTTGCTGTCCCTCGGGCACGGTTTGTTCTTCGCCCTCGGCGGCTACGCCATGGGCATGTACCTGATGCGCCAGGCCTCGGGCGATGCCTTGCCGGCATTCATGACGTTTCTGTCGTGGACCGAGTTGCCGTGGTACTGGACTGGCACCAGCAGCTTTCTCTGGGCCATGTGTCTGGTGGTGTTGGCACCGGGATTGTTGGCGTTGGTGTTCGGCTTTTTCGCCTTCCGCTCGCGGATCAAAGGCGTGTATTTCTCGATCATGACCCAGGCCCTGACCTTCGCCGGCATGCTGCTGTTTTTCCGCAACGAAACCGGGTTTGGCGGTAACAACGGCTTCACCAATTTCCGCACGATTCTCGGGTTTGGCATTACCGAACCGGGGACGCGCGCGGTGTTGTTTTTCGCCACGGTGGTGTTGCTGGTGGCGAGCCTGTTTATCGGCTGGCGCCTGGCGCAGAGCAAGTTTGGCCGGGTGTTGACCGCATTGCGCGATGCGGAAAACCGCCTGATGTTTTGCGGCTACGACCCCCGTGGTTTCAAGCTGTTCGTGTGGGTGTTGAGCGCGGTGTTGTGCGGCTTGGCCGGTGCGCTGTATGTGCCGCAGGTCGGGATCATCAACCCGAGTGAAATGTCGCCGACCAACTCGATTGAAGCGGCGGTTTGGGTAGCGCTGGGCGGTCGCGGCACGCTGATCGGGCCGTTGCTCGGCGCTGGTGTGGTCAACGGCATGAAGAGCTGGTTCACCGTGGCGTTCCCGGAATACTGGCTGTTCTTCCTCGGGGCCCTGTTCATCATCGTGACCTTGTATCTGCCCAAGGGCGTGATCGGTCTGCTGAAGAAAAGGGGCGAACAATGAGAATCACACCAACGGCGGAATTCATGCTCGAACCTGTGTTTTTCCCGGTAGAGCCCAACAAGGACGCCGGCACCAGCCGCGACAACATCGGCTTCGGCCAAAGTGTCGGTCCCGGTCTTGATACGCGCCACGGCACGATCCTGACCCTGGAAGACATCAGCGTCAGCTTCGATGGCTTCAAGGCGCTGAACGCTCTGAACCTGTACATCGGCGTCGGCGAACTGCGCTGCATCATCGGCCCCAACGGCGCGGGCAAGACCACGTTGATGGACGTGATCACCGGCAAGACCCGCCCTAGTCACGGCAAGGCCTGGTTCGGTGAAACCCTGGACCTGACGCAGATGAGCGAAGTGCAAATCGCCCAGGCCGGCATCGGTCGCAAGTTCCAGAAGCCGACGGTGTTCGAAGCCTTGAGCGTGTTCGAAAACCTGGAGCTGGCACAGAAAACCGACAAATCGGTGTGGGCCAGCCTGCGGGCGCGTCTGACCGGCGAGCAAAAAGATCGCATCACCGAAGTCCTGGAAACCATCCGCCTGACCACCTCGGTCAATCGACCGGCGGGGTTGTTGTCCCACGGTCAGAAGCAGTTTCTGGAAATCGGCATGTTGCTGATGCAAGACCCGCAATTGCTGCTGCTCGATGAGCCGGTGGCGGGCATGACCGACGCCGAAACCGAATTCACCGCCGAGCTGTTCAAAAGCCTGGCCGGCAAGCATTCGCTGATGGTGGTGGAACACGACATGGGCTTCGTCGGCTCGATTGCCGACCACGTCACGGTGTTGCATCAGGGCAGCGTGCTGGCCGAAGGGTCGCTGGAACAGGTGCAGGACAATGAGCGCGTGATCGAGGTTTACCTCGGCCGCTAGACCTGTAAACACCGACCCAATGTGGGAGCGGGCTTGCTCGCGAAAGCGGTGTGTCAAACACCACAAATGTTGAATGTAAGTCCGCATTCGCGAGCAAGCCCGCTCCCACAGGGGGATTTGAGGAGATTCTGGACATGCTGCAAGTCGAAAAACTGCACCAGTACTACGGCGGTAGCCACATCCTGCGCGGTCTCTCGTTTGAGGTGAAGGTCGGCGAAGTCACGTGCCTGCTCGGGCGCAACGGCGTGGGCAAGACCACCCTGCTCAAATGCCTGATGGGCCTGTTGCCGTCCAAGGAAGGCGCGGTGAACTGGGAAGGCAAACCGATCACCACGTTCAAGCCGCATCAACGGGTGCACGCCGGGATCGCCTACGTGCCCCAGGGCCGGGAGATTTTCGGACGGCTGACGGTTGAGGAAAACCTGCTGATGGGCCTGTCGCGCTTCCCCGGCAGCGAAGCCAAGGAAGTCCCGGCCTTCATCTACGAGCTGTTCCCGGTGCTGCTGCAAATGAAGCAACGCCGTGGCGGCGACTTGTCCGGTGGTCAGCAGCAACAATTGGCGATTGGCCGCGCACTGGCCAGCCGCCCGCGCCTGCTGATCCTCGACGAGCCCACCGAAGGCATCCAGCCGTCGGTGATCAAGGAAATCGGCGCGGTGATCAAGAAGCTCGCGGCCCGGGGCGACATGGCGATTTTGCTGGTGGAACAGTTTTACGATTTCGCCGCCGAACTGGCCGATCAATACCTGGTGATGTCCCGGGGTGAGATTGTGCAACAGGGTCGCGGTGAAAATATGGAAGCCGAAGGTGTGCGCGGACTGGTTACGATCTAACCTGTAGCGTCCTAACGATAATTAGAAATCATGAATTTACCTGTCCCCACTGTCCTGTTTACCCCGAGCTGGCACGCCGAGCTAGAGCTGGGCTATGCCCGTTTCGGCGACAGCACACGCCCGGTCTTGCGCCGGCATCAAGGCCCGCTGCGGGTGCAAAAGCACCTGTACGCCGAAGGGCCAGAGGTCTGCCAGCACATCATCGTGCATCCGCCGGGCGGGATTGCTGGCGGTGATCGGCTGGACATCCGCGCCAGCGTCGGCACCGATGCCTGGGCACAAATCACCAGCCCTGGTGCCGCCAAGTGGTATCGCGCCACCGGTCCCGCTTATCAGCAGCTGGACTTGAACGTGGCGGCCGGTGCGACACTGGAATGGTTGCCCCAGGAGACGATTATCTTCAGCGCCGCCCAGGCCGAACTCAGCACCTCGATCAACCTTGAAGGCGATGCCCGGTTGTTCTATTGGGACGTGGTGGCGCTGGGTCGACCGGCCAGCGGCGAGCGTTTCGATGTCGGGCATTTCCAGGCCAGGCTGGACATCCGCCGCGACGGCCAGTTGCTCTGGCACGAACGTCAGCGCATTGTCGGGAACGATGGCTTGCTCGACTCACCGATTGGGCTGGATGGGCAACCGGTGTTTGCGACGTTGCTGGTGACCGGGGAGATTGATAGCGATTTGCTGGAACGTTGCCGCTCGCTGCCCCATGACGTGCGCGGGGATCTGACTCAATTGCCGGGGCTTTTGGTGGCGCGGTGTTTGGCCAGTGAGGCGTTGTTGGCACGGGGTTGGCTTATTGATTTGTGGCGATTGCTGCGGCCGGCGCTGCTTGGCCGAGAAGCCGTCCCACCACGAATATGGAGCACCTGAAACACAATCCAAATGTGGGAGCGGGCTTGCTCGCGAAAGCGGTGTGTCAGGCAACAAAAATGTTGAATGTAAGTCCGCTTTCGCGAGCAAGCCCGCTCCCACAGGGGTTGTGTGTTTACAGATCCGAATACCTTTTTTATCTGCCCAGATGGATTCCAACGATGGACCTGACCCCACGCGAAAAAGACAAGCTGTTGATCTTCACCGCCGGCCTCGTCGCCGAGCGGCGTTTGGCTCGCGGCGTGAAACTCAATTACCCGGAGGCCATGGCCTACATCTCCGCCGCGCTGCTCGAAGGCGCCCGTGACGGTCGCACCGTGGCCGAGCTGATGCACTTCGGCACTACCCTGCTGAGCCGCGAACAAGTGATGGAAGGCATCCCGGAAATGATCCCGGAGATCCAGGTCGAAGCGACGTTCCCCGACGGCACCAAACTGGTCACCGTCCACCAACCGATCGCTTGAGGCCGCGCCATGACTTATCTGATTCGCGATGCGCTGCACGCCGACCTGCCGGCGATCCGCGACATCTACAACGATGCGGTGCTCAACACCACCGCGATCTGGAACGAACAGGCCGTGGACCTGGGCAACCGCCAGGCCTGGTTCAGCGCCCGGCAAGCCCAGGCTTATCCGATCCTGGTGATCGTCGACGGTGACAACGCGGTACTGGGCTACGCTTCATTCGGTGACTGGCGGCCGTTCGACGGGTTTCGCCACACCGTCGAACACTCGGTCTACGTGCGCAGCGACCAGCGCGGCAACGGCCTCGGCCCGCAATTGATGACCGAGCTGATCGAACGCGCCAAAGGCTGCGACAAGCACGTGATGGTCGCCGCCATCGAAAGCGGCAATGCCGCCTCTATCCGTTTGCATGAACGCGCCGGTTTTATCATCACCGGGCAAATGCCCCAGGTGGGCACCAAGTTCGGCCGCTGGCTGGACCTGACCTTCATGCAACTGACCCTCAATCCTGGCGCGGAGCCGCCAATCGCCAACAAGGAGTGACACTCGATGAACGCCGCCCAACTGCGCCGCGTGAATGTTGAAAGCTTTGCGCACTATCGCCAGGGTTTGATCGATTTGCTGCTGGACGCCGTGGGTTACGGCGCCAGCGTCGGCTTCATGGCCGACCTCGATGCCACGCAGGCCCGAGCCTACTTCGATGAGGTCCAGGCCAACCTGAACCAGGGCAATGTGCTGCTGTGGGTGGTGGTCAAGGACGAGCAGGTGCAAGCCAGCGTGCAACTGACCCTGTGCCAGAAAGCCAACGGCCTGAACCGCGCTGAAGTGCAGAAATTGCTGGTGCGTGAACACGCCCGTCGCCGTGGTCTGGGCCAGCAATTGATGAGCGCCCTGGAACTCGCTGCCCGCCAGCACAAGCGCGGCATGCTCTACCTCGACACCGAGGCCGGCTCCCCCGCCGAAGACTTCTACAAGGCGTTGGGCTACACCCGCGCCGGCGAGATCCCCGATTACGCTTGCGACCCCGCCGGCAACTATCGGCCGACCGCTCTCTACTACAAGATTCTGCAAGGAGTGAATGGATGATTCCCGGTGAATACCAGATCCAGCCCGGCGACATCGAACTCAACGTTGGCCGTCGCACGATTAGCCTGAAGGTGGCCAACAGCGGCGACCGGCCGATCCAGGTCGGCTCCCATTACCATTTTTTCGAAACCAACGACGCCCTCACCTTCGACCGCGCCGCCAGCCGAGGCATGCGCCTGAACATCCCGGCCGGCACTGCCGTGCGCTTTGAGCCGGGGCAGAGCCGCGAGGTTGAGTTGGTCGACCTGGCCGGGCATCGGCGGGTGTTCGGGTTTGCCGGGCGGATCATGGGTGACCTCGACTGACCGATCGTTCCCACGCTCTGCGTGGGAATGCATCCCGTGACGCTCCGCGTCACATAACGGCGGACGCAGAGCGTCCATGGCGGCATTCCCACGCAGAGCGTGGGAACGATCATTGAATCCCAAGGCAAGCACATGAAAATTTCTAAACAGGCCTACGCCGACATGTTCGGCCCCACCGTCGGCGACAAGGTGCGCCTGGCCGACACCGAGTTGTGGATCGAGGTGGAAAAAGATTTCACCACCTACGGCGAAGAAGTGAAATTCGGCGGCGGCAAAGTCATCCGCGACGGCCAGGGCCAGAGCCAGTTGCTCGCGGCCGAAGTGGTCGACACGGTGATCACCAACGCCCTGATCATCGATCACTGGGGCATCGTCAAGGCTGACGTCGGCCTCAAGGACGGGCGCATCGCTGGCATCGGCAAGGCCGGCAACCCGGACGTGCAGCCCGACGTGACAATCGCCATCGGCGCCAGCACCGAAGTCATCGCCGGGGAAGGCATGATCCTCACCGCCGGCGGCATCGACACCCACATCCACTTCATCTGCCCGCAGCAGATCGAAGAAGCGCTGATGAGCGGCGTGACCACCATGATCGGCGGCGGCACCGGACCGGCCACCGGCACCAATGCCACGACTTGCACCTCCGGGCCGTGGCATCTGGCGCGCATGCTCCAGGCAGCGGATGCGTTCCCGATGAACATCGGCCTCACCGGCAAGGGCAACGCCAGCCTGCCGGAGCCGTTGATCGAACAGGTCAAGGCCGGCGCCATCGGCCTCAAGTTGCACGAAGACTGGGGCACCACCCCGGCGAGTATCGACAACTGCCTGACCGTCGCCGATCAGTACGACGTGCAGGTGGCGATCCACACTGACACCCTCAACGAATCCGGCTTCGTCGAAACCACCCTCGCCGCGTTCAAGGGCCGCACCATCCACACCTACCACACCGAAGGCGCGGGCGGCGGGCATGCGCCGGACATCATCAAGGCCTGCGGCTTCCCGAATGTGCTGCCGAGTTCGACCAACCCGACCCGGCCGTTCACCCGCAACACCATCGACGAACACCTCGACATGCTGATGGTCTGCCATCACCTGGACCCGAGCATTGCCGAAGACGTGGCCTTCGCTGAAAGCCGCATCCGCCGCGAAACGATTGCCGCCGAAGACATCCTCCACGACCTCGGCGCGTTCTCGATGATCAGTTCCGACAGCCAGGCCATGGGCCGGGTCGGCGAAGTCATCACCCGCACCTGGCAGACCGCCGACAAAATGAAAAAGCAACGCGGCCCGCTGCCCCAGGACGGCGAAGGCAACGACAACTTCCGCGCCAAGCGCTACATCGCCAAATACACCATCAACCCGGCGATCACCCACGGCATCAGCCATGAAGTGGGCTCGATTGAAGTGGGTAAATGGGCTGACCTGGTGCTGTGGCGCCCGGCATTCTTCGGCGTGAAACCGACATTGATCCTCAAGGGCGGCGCCATTGCGGCAAGCCTGATGGGCGACGCCAACGCCTCGATTCCGACGCCGCAACCGGTGCATTACCGCCCGATGTTCGCCAGCTACGGTGGCTCGCTGCATGCCACGAGCCTGACGTTTATCAGCCAGGCTGCGCAGGACGCCGGATTGCCCGAAGCCTTGGGCCTGAAGAAGAAAATCGCCGTGGTCAAAGGTTGTCGCGAAGTGCAGAAAACCGACCTGATCCACAACGACTACCTGCCGAACATCGACGTCGACCCGCAGACCTATCAGGTCAAGGCCGATGGGGTGTTGCTGTGGTGCGAACCCGCAGAAACCCTGCCCATGGCCCAGCGTTACTTCCTGTTCTGACACCCCACAAAAAACCATTGTGGGAGCGGGCTTGCTCGCGAAGGCGGCAGCACAGTCAACATCACTGTGCCCGACACACCGCTTTCGCGAGCAAGCCCGCTCCCACAGGGAGTGGGTGTACATGCCCGGGCACCCCACAATCCCAAAACCCGGCTATATATAAATACCACCGGGCGCCTCTCCATTTGTGCGGTGTTTCCCTGACCGGGAAGGCGCTAAGATGCGTGTCACTTTCCGCCGTCACTGCTCAGGATTCCGCTCCATGCGCTTAAGCGAATTCATCGTGGTAGAGGTCGATCGTGTCGTCGATGAATGGGAGCAGTTCGCTCGCGCGATCACGCCTGACGACAACCTGGATCGCGTCACCCTGCGCGATCACGCCCGCGCCATCCTGCTGGCCGCCGCACGGGACATGAATACTGCGCAAACCGCCCAGGAGCAGGCCGCCAAGGCCAAGGGCGACGGCCCGGAGAAAACCCCCAGCCTGGATAAGGCCGCCGCCAGCCATGGCGAGTTGCGGCACAACGTCGGGTTTGACCTGGTACAGATGACCTCCGAATTCCGTCACTTGCGCGCGTGCGTGATCCGGTTGTGGGTCAACAGCCTGCAATCCCCGGACCTGGCTTATTTTCAGGACATGATCCGTTTCAACGAAGCCATCGACGAAGCCCTGGCCGAATCGACGGCGGCCTATGCCGATCAGGTCAATCATTCCCGGGATATTTTCCTGGCGATCCTCGGCCACGACCTGCGCGCACCGTTGCAAGCGGTGAGCATGTCCACCGAGATGCTGATGCGCAAAACGAAGCTTGAAGGCGATGCCCTGGCCTGTGCACACCACATCAAGCGCGGCACCCGACACATGGCGGCGATGGTCAGCGATTTGCTGGAGCTGGTGCGCAGTCGCCTGGGCAAGAGCCTGCCCATCGAACCGAAACCGATGGACCTGGCCGATGCCGCACACGAAGCGATTGCCCAGGCCTGCGCCGGCAATCCCGAATGCGATCCGACCATCACCGTGCAAGGCGATACGCGCGGCACTTGGGATGCCGGGCGAATCAGTCAATTGCTACAAAATCTGATCGGCAATGCGTTGCAGCATGGCTCGAACAAGCACGATGTCACGGTGGTGCTCAGCGGCGAGGTCGAAACCGTGCGCCTGACGGTGCATAACTATGGCGTGCCGATCCCGGAAGACGCGATCACCACGATCTTCGATCCTCTGGTGCGCAGCGCCGATGAAGAACTCGGGCAGCCGTCGACCAGCCTTGGCCTGGGGCTGTTTATCGTCAAGGAAGTGGTGAATGCCCATCAGGGCACGATCGAGGTCACGTCCAATGAAGTGGATGGGACGTTGTTTACGGTGGTGTTGCCCAGGAAGGTTTGAATCAGGCAGACCGCGTTATCGTTTTTCGCGAGCAAGCCCGCTCCCACAGGGTTTGCGGTGTGCATAAATCCCCGGTGGAAGCGGGCTTGCTCGCGAAGGCGTCAGAACAATCACCACAAAAACTTCAAAACAGCTACTCAACCACCAACCGCCCTAACCGCTGCTTGAGCATCCGGTTTTCAGCCCGCAGTTGCTGCACTTCTTCCAGCAAGTCCAGCGCCAGCGCGACGCCTTCCCATTCCAGCTCCAGATCGCGCCGCAGCTTGGCGGCGCGTTTGGCCAGGATCAGTTCGTAATCGTTGAAACGCCAGTCCTTGGGCGCGGAGCCCTGAGGTTCGAGGATGCCGTGTTCGACGATTTCGATCACGTAGACGTCCGACAGGTCGGTCGCCTCACAGAATTCTGCCATGTCCAGATGAACGATCAGGGGACTGCTCATTGTCAGTAGCTCCAGGGTTCTAGCGGATCAAAAGTTTTCCCTTGGGTCGAACGCAGCTTTCTTCGCCAGCTCTTGCCACAAGGCCTTGACCTCATCGTCCGAGGCTTTCGGCATCACGGCCTTGAGCTGCACGAACAGGAAGCCACGCTCGCCCTTCTTGTTCAGCAAACCGTGGCCCTTGGCACGCATGCGCTGGCCGTTCTGGCTGCCGGCCGGGACCTTGAGGTTGATCTTGCCGGTCAGGGTCGGCACCGCCACTTCGGCACCCAACGCCAATTCCCATGGGGCCAGCGGCAAGGTGATGATCAGGTTCTCGCCTTCCACATCGAATTTCGGGTGCGGCGCGAAGCGGATGATCAGGAACAGGTCGCCATTGGCGCCGCCACCGGTGCCCGGAGCGCCCTGGCCCTTGAGGCGAATTCGCTCGCCGTCGGTCACACCGGCCGGGATCTTCACGTTCAGGCTTTTCGGCGTGTTGCTCACATGCTGGCCGGCCGCGTTGTATTGCGGCACCTGGAAGGTGACCTTCTTCGATTCGTTCGAGAGGGTTTCTTCCAGAAAAATTCCAAGTTCCATTTCCACGTCTTGCCCTCGACGTCCGGCACTGCGACGCGACTCTCCACCCCCAAAACCAGGCCCACGGTTGCCGAAGATCGAACTGAAGAAGTCCGAAAAATCGCCCGTGTCCTGACCGCCACCGAAACCACCGCCGCCACCACGCCCCTGCCAGCCTGGCGGGCCTTGGAACGGTTGGCCGTGCTGGCCGTATTTGCGCAAGTCGTCGTACTCGGCACGCTTGTCCGCACTTTTCAGCGCTTCATAAGCTTCCGAGGCGTCCTTGAACTTGGCCTCGGCGTCCTTTTCCTTGCTGACGTCGGGGTGGTATTTGCGGGCCAGCTTGCGATAGGCGGCTTTAATCGTCTTATCGTCAGCGGTCGGTTCCACACCGAGAATCTTGTAATAGTCTTTGAAGTCCATCTAAGGATCACCATCCGTTATCAAAATCGCGCCGCTACCCCAGCAGCATGCGCTCATTGGCAGCCACCAGGTTGACCGATCTCAAGGTTGTGACCGGGCAGCGCATCAGAAGTTTATCGGCAGCGGCGGGCGGTTCTTGCGACCGCCAAATGGCTGCCAGGGTCGATGCAGACAAGTTTGGGGCATCGGGCCAGCTTATCAAGGCGCTATTCGTGGTGATTTAGCGGATAGTCGGCCTTCGAATCTTCGCCGCACTGGCATACACTGCGCGGCCGTTTTTTAACCGGAACTCGAAAGACATGAAAAACGCATCCCCAGCCCGTGCCTGTGGTATCGACTTCGGCACGTCCAACTCCACCGTCGGCTGGCTGCGCCCCGGCATGGAAACGCTGATCGCGCTGGAGGACGACAAGATCACCCTGCCCTCGGTGGTCTTCTTCAACATCGAAGAACGCCGCCCGGTGTACGGCCGGCTGGCGCTGCACGAGTACCTGGAAGGCTATGAAGGCCGGCTGATGCGCTCGCTCAAGAGCCTGCTGGGCTCCAAGCTGATCAAGCACGACACCAGCGTCCTCGGCACGGCGATGCCGTTCAAGGACCTGCTCGGCCTGTTTATCGGCCAGTTGAAGAAACGCGCCGAAGCCGCCGCCGGTCGCGAGTTCGAAGAAGTGGTGCTGGGTCGCCCGGTGTTTTTCGTCGATGACGATGAAATGGCCGACCAGGAAGCGGAAAACACCCTGGTGGACGTGGCCCGCGCCATTGGCTTCAAGGATGTGTCATTCCAGTACGAACCGATTGCCGCCGCGTTCGACTACGAGTCGACCATCGAAAAAGAAGAGCTTGTCCTGATTGTGGACATCGGCGGTGGTACGTCCGACTTCTCCCTGGTGCGCCTGTCCCCTGAGCGGCGCATGCACGACAACCGTCACGACGACATCCTCGCCACCGGCGGCGTGCACATCGGCGGGACCGATTTCGACAAGCAACTGAGCCTCCAAGGCCTGATGCCGCTGTTCGGCTACGGCAGCCGCATGAAGAGCGGCGCCTACATGCCCACCAGCCACCACATGAACCTGGCGACCTGGCACACCATCAACTCGGTGTACTCGCAAAAGTCGACCCTGGCCCTGGGCAGCATGCGCTACGACATCGAAGACACCGGCGGCATTGATCGCCTGTTCAAGCTGATCGACCAGCGTGCCGGCCACTGGCTGGCCATGGAAGTGGAAGAAACCAAGATCCAGCTGACCCACGCCGACAGCCGCCATGTGCCGCTGGACCGCATCGAGCCAGGCCTGAGCGTGGAACTGACCCGCGCCCTGTTCGAATCCGCCATCGACAACCTGCTGGAGCGCGTGCGCAACAGCGTCACGCAACTGCTCAACGATGCCAACGTGCGGGTTGATCAGGTCGATACGGTGTTCTTCACCGGCGGTTCCAGCGGCATCCCGGCACTGCGCAACAGCGTCTCGGCGATGCTGCCGAATGCGCGGCATGTGGAAGGGAATATCTTTGGCAGCATCGGCAGTGGTTTGGCGATTGAGGCGATGAAGCGTTACGGGTCGATGGATTGATCTGAAACCGGGTCGCGCCCTTCGCGGGCAAGCCCGCTCCCACATTCGACCGCATGATCGTTCCCACGCTCTGCGTGGGAATGCAGCCCGGGACGCTCCGCGTCCCATTCGAGAGCTGGAACGCGGAGCGTCCCTTGAGGCATTCCCACGCGGAGCGTGGGAACGATCATCTACCCAATCAAACCATCCCCACCAACTTCAACTCACTCTTCAGATACGCGTAATAAATCGGCCCCGCCACCACCCCCGGCAGGCCGAACGCGGCCTCGAACACCAGCATTGCCAACAGCAACTCCCACGACTTGGCACTGATCTGCCCGCCGACGATGCGGGCGTTGAGGAAGTATTCGAGCTTGTGGATAAAAATCAGATAACCCAACGCCGCCACCGCGACCCAGATCGACAGCGACAGACCGACGATGGTGATCAGGGTGTTCGACATCAGGTTGCCGATTACCGGCAGCAGGCCGAGCAGGAAGGTCAGGACGATCAGGGTTTTGGTCAGCGGCAGCTTGATGCCGAACATCGGCAGGATCACCGCCAGGAAAATCCCGGTGAAGAAGGTGTTGAGCAGGGAAATCTTGATCTGCGCGAACACGATGTTGCGAAACGCCTGGACCAGCAGGTGCAAGCGGTCGAACAACGCGGCGGCCAGCGGCTTGCGCTTGGTCACGTCGGGCACGCGCTGCAGGGCGATGATCGCGCCCAGCACCATGCCGATCAGCAACGTCACGAACATGTGCGCCGCATCCTTGCCCACCAGTTGCAAGTCGCTGAGGTGTTTGCTCATCCATTCGCCGATGGCCACACGGAATTCGGCAGCGCTGGCCGGCAGGTAAACATCGATGAACGGCGGCAGTTGCCCGCGGGCGCGGTCAACCACGTGCATGAATTTGTCGAGGGAAGCGCCGGGGTTTTCCGCTTCGTGCAACAGGAAGCTGATAGCGCCGGCAAAGATCAGCGCCAGCACGCTGACCACCAAAGTGCCCAGCAACGCCACCGCCAACCAACGGGCGCGGCGGCCTTCGATCAGCCGCTGCAATTGCGGCGTGAGCATGTTGACCAGTTCGAACACCAACAGCCCGGCCAGCAGGCTGGGTAACAGGCGCAGCGGGATGACCAGCAGCAATCCACCGAAGATGATGACCCAACTGATTAACAGCAAGACGTGACGTTGAGAAAACGTTGGCATACAGCCTCAAAACGAACGGCGTAAAAGGATGGGCAGTCTGCCAGCGATCCGGGGCCAGCACTAGGGATTGTGTAGGTCGACCTTGGTCGGGGGACTGACGGCTTTTTGCAGTGCCCTGACTGGCCTCTTCGCGAGCAGGCTCGCTCCCACATGAGTCCGGCAAACATAGATCCAATGTGGGAGCGGGCTTGCTCGCGAAAGCGGTGTGTCAGTCGCCATCAACTTAACTGTTACACCGCATTCGCGAGCAAGCCCGCTCCCACACAATGATCGTGTTTATCCCGACGGCTTATTTTTTCTTCAGGCAATCACTCATGAAGGTTTTGCGCGCATCGCCCGTGAGGGCTTTGGTTTTGGCGTCGGCGTTGCAGGTCTTCATTTTCTCTTGCTGCGGGGTCAGGACTTTCGCGTCATTGGCCGCCGGGGCGGCTTTGAGGCAGGTGCTCATGAATGTCTTGCGCTCATCGCCCTTGAGGCTTTTCGCGGTAGCGTCGGCATTGCAGGTGGTCATTTTGTTCTGTTGGGCCGTGGCGGCGAAGCCCTGGGAGCAGAGCAGCAAACCGATCATCAACAAAGGGACACGCAACATCTTCATGGAGTTTTCTCCTTGTTGCCGCACCGATGGATGCGGCCTCGCCCTGAAGTGTAGACAAAGGCTGTTACACCTTCCTGCCGTCGAGATGACTGCGTCGATACTGCTCCGGCGTGCACCCGGCCTGGCGCGCGAACATCGCAATAAACGCCGATCCGGTGCTGTAGCCCATGTCGAAGGCGATTTCCTGGATGCTGCGTGGGCTGTCCAGCGCTTCGATGGCGGCGAGAAAGCGCAGGCGCAACCGCCATTCGCCGAAACTCATGCCCAATTCCCGCACGAACTGGCGGGCCAGGGTGCGTTCGCTGACATGAATCTGCGCCGCCCAATCTGCCAATGGCCGGTTATCCCCCGGCTCGGCCTGCAACGCTTCGAGTATCCCGAGCAGCCCCGGACTGCTGGCGTAAGGCAGATAACAGGCGTGCTCGGGCGCTTGTTGCAGTTGATCCACCAACACTTGCGCCAAACGCACATCGGTTTCGCGCTCGGGAATCTTCACGTCCCGGGCAGCGAAGTCCTTGAGGATCGCTTTGAGAATGTCGCTGATGGCCAGGGTGCAGGCCTGTTGCGGCAAGTCCCGGCACAGCAATGGCGCCAGGCACACCGCACGGTAGTTGATCGGCTGGTTGCTGTAGAAACTGTGCTCGGTGTGCGGCGGCACCCAGACCGCATACTGCGGCGGCGACATAAAGCGGCTGTTGCCGATTTCCATGTGCAACACGCCGCTGGACGAATACTCCAGCGTGCCCCACGGATGGCGGTGGGCCGAGGCGTATTCGTGGGTGTCGAAGTCGGCGTAACGGAAGTACACCGGGGCCGGCAGTTCGCTGAAATCCAGCAGATCGATGTGTTTGCGGGTCATGCTGTCCGTCATCAGGGGCAGGTTGTCTGGATTGGAGTATAGGCTTGCATCCAGACAAGCGGATAATTGCCCCTCATCAACGCTCTGGTTTTCCGCTTATGCAATACGCTTATCCCCTGCTGGCCATTCTGATCTGGGCCGGCAATACCGTGATCACCAAAATGTCGGCTGGCGCGATTTTCCCCGCCGAGATCGGCTTCTATCGCTGGCTGCTGGCCGGGATTCTGTTCACGCCGTTCATGCTCAAACCGGTGATCGCCCACTGGCCACTGATCCGCCCGAACCTGGGCAAGATTTTCATCCTCGGCGTGCTCGGCATGGCGGTCTATCAGAGCCTGGCGTACTTCGCGGCGAGCCTGACCACCGCCACCAACATGGGCATCATCCTGTCGCTGATGCCATTGATGTCCCTGGCCATGGCGATTATCAGCCTCGGCCAGCGCCTGACCGCCGGCGCCCTGGCCGGCGCGGTGCTGTCGTTCGCCGGCGTGCTGGTGGTGGTGTCATCCGGCAGTCTCAGTTCATTGCTGGAACACGGGGTGAACCTGGGCGATGCGATGATGCTGATCGCGACCCTGGCCTACGCGATCTACAGCACGCTGCTGAAGAAATGGCAGTTGCGCCTGCCGCCGCTGGTGTTGCTGTATTTGCAGGTATTGGTGGCGGTGGTGGTGCTGTTTCCGCTGTTCGCGGTCTCCTCGAAAACCGGCCTGACGCAGCAGAACATTCCGCTGGTGCTCTACGCCTGCCTGCTGGCCTCGATGATTGCGCCGCTGGCGTGGATGCAAGCCGTGGTGCGCCTGGGCCCGAGCCGCACCACGCTGTTTTTCAATCTGCTGCCGGTGATGACCGCGTTGATTGCGGCGGTGGTGCTGCATGAACAGTTGGCGCTGTATCACCTGGTGGGTGGGGTGTTGACGTTGGGTGGGGTGATTCTTTCGGAGCGGTGGACCACCGTTTTGGGCCGCAGGATTGGCGTTGCCTGAACCGACGCTTTCGCGAGCAAGCCCGCTCCCACCTTTGGAATGCATTCCCTTGTGGGAGCGGGCTTGCTCGCGAAGAACGATGACGCGGTCTACCGGCTAAACCCCCGCCGCTTTTAATCGCGCCGCATGCTCGATAAACAACCGCACCGGCTCCGCGCCCTTCCCCACCAACCCCAGCGACTGATTGACGATGTCGAAGTGATCCATCGGGTATTCATCACCAATCACCGTCCCCAGGTGCGAGCTGTAACGCCCGACCATCCCGTCGCAATGCCCCTTTTCCCGCACAAAGGTCGTGGCGAATAACCGGCAAAACCGATTGGTCCCGTCGAACAGATTGCCGCCACGATCGGTCTTGCCCGGTTGCAAGGTCCCGGACCAGGAGTAATAACGCACGCCGTTGACCTCTTCCGGCCCGTGCCCGCCCCAGGTTTCAGGCAAACCCTGTGGGTATTGCTGGTTGAACAGCGCCACGCCTGCCGTGGTCAAGGATTCGTGGGACGCATGAATGTCCACCGGCAGTTTCGGCCCGCGATAGCCGGTTTCCATCAGGCTCATCAACGCGCCAATGATTCGCAGTAAAAACGCGAGCAAACGCCCCTTGGCACTGTCAGCCGGATAGTGCTTGTGCAGGTAATCCGCCAGTTCCGAACCATGATTGGGTCCGGCCACCGAGGTCACCGAAGCGACCCGGTCCGGGCGCTTTGCGGCGGCATAACGGGCAGTCAACGAGCCCTGGCTGTGGCCGATCAGGTTGACCTTCTCGGCACCGGTTTCCCGCAGGATCTCGTCGATCCGCGCCAGCAACTGCTCGCCGCGCACTTCGGTGGAATTGAGCGGCGATACCTGCACCGCGAACACCACCGCACCACCGCGGCGCAACGCCGAGATGATTCCGTACCAGTACGGGTAGAGCAGCAAACGGATAAACCCGAGCATTCCCGGGACCAGCACCAACGGGTAACGCGTGGCGGAACCTTGCGACATGGGCGGACATCCTTGTAATCGGTGAGGTGACGCAAGGCGGGATGCAAGACATCCGCCAAGCATCGCCAGCGAAGATGACCAGTCTATGACAACCGCGTTACTTCAGCCCAACCACCCCTGCCACGATCAGCCCCACCGAGACCAGTTTCAGCGCCGTCAGGCTTTCGCCCAACAACGCAAACCCGAGAAACACCGTGCCCAGGGAACCGATGGCAGTCCAGATCGGATAGGCGATGCTCACCGGCAACTCGCGCATGGCCAGGGTCAGGAAATAAATCCCGCCCACCGCTGCCACGACTGTGATCACCGACGGCCAGAGCCGGGTGAAGCCTTCGGCGTACTTCATGCCCATGGCGAAGGTGACTTCGAACCCGGCAGCGATCAGCAAGAACAGCCAGGCCATTTAGAACTCCCTGGCCAGCGCCAACAGACGCTGTTCGGCCTCGGCAACGGAAACCTGGAACGTCCGCTCGGCCGACTCTTCACCCTCGGTGGCGACCACTGTGATGTCGGTGATGCCAATAAAACCCAACGCCGTGCGCAGCAGCGTGTCGGCGTGGTTCATCGCCTCCAACTCTCCGCCCGGCCCGAAACCGAAGCCACCGCGACTGGTGACAATCAGCACTTTTTTGCCCTGCACCAACGGCGCGTACTGCGCCACGCCATTGTCCAGGGTGTGATTGAAGGTCAGGCCGAGGCGCACGATTTGATCGATCCAGGCCTTGAGGCCACTGGGCACGCTGAAGTTGTGCATCGGCGTGGAAATCACCAGCAGATCGTGGCCGAGCAATTCCCCCACCAGTTGATCACTCAAGGCCAGGTCAGCCTGCATCGACAACGGCCGGGCTTCGGGCTCGGGATAAAACGCAGCGGCGATGAACGCCTCGTTGACCGGAGGAATCGACGCCCGCCCGACCTCACGCCGGGTCAACCGCGACTGTGGATGACGGGCCTGCCACGCCGCCAAAAACACCTCGGCCAGGCGCCGGGAGTGGGAACGCTCACCACGGGGGCTGGCATGAATCGCAAGAACTGTGCTCATCTGATTCTCCTGAAGGACTACACTCAAACCGCTTGTGGCTTGCAGCGTGCGGCTTATTCCTGCTTCGCTCAAATGAGCAAAAATCAGTCAGGATGAATCCATTTCATCCGTGGAGTATTGAATGTTCGCCTCGCTACCGCTGACCGCCCTGCGCGCCTTCGAATCCGCTTCGCGCCTGCTGAGTTTCAAGGCTGCCGCCGAAGAACTTTCGGTGACGCCCACGGCGATTTCCCATCAGATCCGCTCATTGGAGAGCTGGCTCGGCATTGCCCTGTTCGAACGCCTGCCCCGGCAAGTACGCCTCACCGATGGCGGCGAGCGTCTGTTCCAGAGCCTGCACGGCGCCTTGCTGGAAGTGGCGCAAAGCGTCGACACCCTGCGCCCGCAACGCAGCGGCGCGAGCCTGACGATCTCCACCACCGCCGCGTTCGCCGCGCTGTGGCTGGTGCCACGACTCGGACGTTTTTATGCCCGGCACCCGAACATCAGCCTGCGGCTCGACACCCATTGCGAAGTCATCGATCTGCACCAAGACGCCAGCGTCGATCTGGTGCTGCGCTACAGCCTCGGCGACTACCCGAACCTGTATGGGCAGTGCCTGTTCGACGAATCCTTCGGTGTATATGGCTCTCCCGAACAGGTCGCATTGGCTTCCAGTCGAGTGCCCACGCTGATCAGCGTGCGTTGGCACAACTCCAAGCTTTACGCCCATGGCTGGGAGGCGTGGTGTGCGCAGTCGGGCGAGAGCTGGCTGAGCGGACAACCGGCCGTGCGCGAATACGACGAAGAGCATTACGCCCTGCAAGCGGCGATTGCCGGGCAAGGGCTGGTGCTGGCGAGCAATATCCTGGTGTCCGAAAGCGTGGCCAGCGGGTTGCTGGTGGCTTACAAGGGCGAGGTTCAGGTCGATGGCGCCGGTTACAGCGCGCTATGTGTGCCCGGGCGCGAACGGCACCCGCCGGTGCGGGCGTTTTTTGAATGGCTGCGTGAAGAGGCGCGGCTGTCGGGGCACACCTTGCGTGATCCAGATCAACAGAGGCTGACCGCTGGCTCAATTACATAAAACTTTCTGCAACGCTCATCACTCACACCTTAAGTAGCGATCACGTCCTCAGAGGCGTGACGCAAACCGGATTAGCCTCCAGGAGATCGAGATGAGCGACATGCATTTGTCTGATAAAACCACCCTGCGCGAGCGGGCCCGCAAGAACGTCGAAAACGGTGCCGTGACCGAAGGTTACAGCGCCGACCGCGAAGAAGTGCTGCGCCTGCTCAACGAATCGCTGGCCACGGAATTGGTCTGCGTGTTGCGCTACAAGCGTCACTACTTCATGGCCAACGGCCTCAAGGCCCACGTGGCCGCCGACGAATTCCTCGAACACGCGACCCAGGAAGCCGAACACGCCGACCGCTTGGCCGAGCGTATCGTGCAACTGGGCGGCGAGCCGGAATTCAACCCCGACCTGCTGTCGAAAAACTCCCACGCCCAGTACGTGGCCGGGAATAACCTCAAGGAAATGGTCTACGAAGACCTGGTCGCCGAGCGGATCGCCATCGACAGCTACCGCGAGATCATCCAGTACATCGGCGAAAAAGACCCGACCACCCGGCGCATCTTCGAAGACATCCTGGCCCAGGAAGAAGAGCATGCCGATGATATGGCCGACATTCTGAAAGATTTGTAGCGCCTGTCGGGCAGCCTTCGCGAGCAAGCCCGCTCCCACATTAGATCTGTGAACACCGATCCATTGTGGGAGCGGGCTTGCTCGCGAAGGCGTCTTAATAGAAGCCGAAAATCACTTGGTTGACTTAACGGTCACAGGCGCCTTGCCCGCCTTCATCTGCTCCAACAACGGCGCACACTGGTTCGGCTCGCCACCACTGGGCGCCACCAGCGCCAATAACCCCGCCGCCGGTGCGGCGATCACGCCCAGCGCCACCATCCCCGCCCCGCGCAGCATCAGCGGCACGGCTTTCACGCCGGCATCCGGTTTGATGAACTTGCCCCGCACATACAGCGGCGAACGCAGAGAAATCAGACGCCAGCCCTTGGATTCCGGGGTGACGGTCAAGTCCAGTTGTTCCGTGGCCATGTTCGCGGTGCCATCGATGTAGATGATCGCGTTCTCGGTATCGAACACAAACAAATGGGTGGTCGCCAGGCCGGTCTTGATGTCGAAGTCCGCCGCCGCACAATTGATCTTCACTTCCTTGTCGCCAAAGATCTTGCCCACCACGTAGTTGCCGACGTTGAGCCCCGCCAGTTCCATCAACTCGCGGCTGATGGCGCCATCGTTGATCAGCATTTTCAGCTTGCCGTTGGAACTGCCCAACAACTTGGCCACCGAGTTGCCGCGACCGGCGATATCAGCATCGCCGTTCAATTCGCCGAAACTGGTTTTCATCGGTTCGAAAGTCGGGAACAACTGCTTGAGCTTGAAACCGCGAGCGGTGAGCTTGGCCTGGCCTTCCAACGGTTCGGTGCGGCCATTGAGGCGAATCTGCGCGTCGAGCTTGCCGCCGGCCACGCCGAAACGCAGGGGCTCCAGGCTGAGCAAGCCATCGGTCAGCACCAGATGCGTATAAAGGTCAGTGAACGGCAGTTTCTCGCTGTGGACGATGCGTTTGCCGGTGAATTCGACATCGGCGTCCATATCCCGCCAGCGCTCGGTCTTGAACTCCTCGACCGGCAACACCTTGTCCGTCGGTTGCTTGCTTTCACCGCCACGGGCCTTTTGCTTGGCGTTGGAATCGGCGCCGATCAGCGGCGCAAGGTCGGCAAACAGCAATTGATTGGAGACCAGCGCGCCGCTGAGTTTTGGCCGTGGCTGGCTGGCGACGTAGGCCAGGTCGCCATGAATGTCGCTGTCACCGATCTTGCCGTTGAAGCCCTCGTAGCGAAACTGCGCGCCGGCGGGGTCATGCAGTTTGGCGGTCAAGTGGCCGTCGGTGGCGTAGGGCGGCGAGTCCGGCAGGGTGACGCCGGTCAATGGGTAAAGATTGGCCAGGCTGCTGCCGGCGAGTTTCAGGCGCAGGTCCAGCGCGCCGAGGTTCAGCGGATCGGTGAGCGTGCCTGCCAGCTCGACGCTGGTGTCGGCGATCTTGGCCTGGGCTTGCAGCGGAAACGGCTTGGCCGCGTCCTGCAAGGCCAGCAGGCCACCGATCTTGCCTTCCCCGGTCAGTTTCTGTTGGTGGTATTGGCCTTTCACTTTGAAGGCGAAGGCATAGTCCTGGGGTGCGCCGCCCTTTTCCAGCGCGGTTTTCGCCGCTTTGTCGCCGACGATATCGCTGAATGGGATCGGTTTGCCGAGCGGGTCGATCAGCACGTCGAGTTGGGTTTTCAGGCTTTGGTCGTCGAGGGTGACGTGGCCCTTGTCGAAACCGATGGCGCCGATGTCCACCACCCAGTTCGAGGGTTCGGCGTTGGGGTCCTTGGGGTCGAACTTGAAGGTCCAGTTGGCGCGACCGTCGGCCAGGCGTTGGAGGTCGGCGTTGGGCTCGGTCAGGTCGATGCGCGGAATGACCACGCGCTGGGCCAGCAACGCCAGCGGCGAGATGCGCAACTCGACGCGTTTGAGGGTGACCATCTGCGGCTGCTTCGACCAGTCCGGGTTGCCCAGGCTCAAGTCCTCGGCCACCACGTGCGGCCACGGCACCCAGGCGCGCCAGCCACCTTCATCGAGTTCGCGCCGCCACACCACCGCGAGGTTGCCATTAATGGCGAACGGGCGATGCAACTCTTCGGAGACTTTGGCGTTGAGGGGCGGTTTGATCCGGTTCCAATCGAAGAACACGATGACCAGAACCAGTATCGCCAGCAGGACAACAAGGGTGGCGAGGGTCCAGCTGATTATTTTTGAAGTGCGCGTCATTGCACAGGGCTCCTGAATACGACTGAGCGCCTGACTGCGACGCACGTTTTGAAACGTTAGGCCAGAACCGGCCTGCCATGAAGCTACGACTGGAAAACGGCTCGCAGGTTTAACTGAAAATGCCTCTTAACGCTCAAATAATCGGCCGCCGACAAAGTGCGCCCGCTTCCAGCGTTACCGTCCCCGCACTTTTGTGCGGCACGAGTGGGTCGAAAATACCCACCTCGGTGCAAAACCGGTCGCCGGAGAGGCCCGTTCTAGAGCCTCCGCACGGAACAATCAATTCTGTTGATTATTACCATTGCGTTTATGAACTTTTATATCGACTTATCGAGAGTAGCATTGCCCTCGTACCCACTTTATCGCCCTCCCAAGGAGCAACCCATCATGAAACGCCAATTACTGCTTAGCCTGACCCTCTCGATGCTAGCCAGCACCGCTTTTGCTCTGCCAGCCGCTGATCAGGCCACACCGCAAGTCAAAACCAGCCACTCCGTATTCAGCCAAACCGTCGCAGCCGATGGTTCGGATCGCACTCCACAGGGTCAAACCCTGGCTGAAAACGGTCGTAACCGCCTCGAAGAAAAAGGCCTGGTTCAAGATGGCTCGGACCGCACCCCACAAGGTCAAGCCCTTGCCGAAAACGGTCGTAACCGCTTAGAAGAAAAAGGTCTGGTTCAAGATGGCTCGGACCGTAACCCACAAGGTCAAGCCCTGGCTTCTGACGGTTCGGATCGCACTCCACAAGGCCAGACCCTCGCTGCTGATGGTTCCGACCGCACCCCACAAGGCCAGACCCTCGCTGCTGACGGTTCCGACCGCACTCCACAAGGCCAGACCCTCGCTGCTGATGGTTCGGACCGCACTCCACAAGGCCAGACCCTTGCTGAAGGTGGTGGTGACCGTGTAATCGAACGCAACAGCGCTGTGAGCTGAGCCCATGGCGGCCCTGAAAAAAAGCCCAATCCCTGGATTGGGCTTTTGACTTTTATAGCGCCACGCAACTTCCTCGCTTGAACCCGCCCCCCGATCCCCGTTCGACGCCGGCAAAGCCGATTTGCTAGAGTGCGCCGCTGTCCTGTCCAGAAAACACCCTTGCGATGCTGCCCCGCGCCGAACAGAAACAACAGACCCGCAGTGCCCTGATGGACGCCGCTCGCCATTTGATGGAGTCCGGCCGAGGATTCGGCAGCCTGAGCCTGCGCGAAGTGGCGAAAACCGCCGGGATCGTGCCCACCGGTTTCTACCGGCATTTTGCCGATATGGACGAACTGGGCCTGGTGCTGGTCAGCGAAGTCGGCCAGACCTTCCGCGAAACCATTCGCCTGGTACGCCACAACGAATTCGTCATGGGCGGCATCATCGATGCCTCGGTGCGGATCTTCCTCGATGTGGTCAGCGCCAACCGTTCGCAATTCCTGTTTCTCGCCCGCGAGCAGTACGGCGGCTCGATGCCGGTGCGCCAGGCCATTGGCCGCTTGCGCGAAGACATCAGCTCTGACCTCGCCTGCGACCTGTCGCTGATGCCAAAGCTGCAACACTTGGATATCGACGGGTTGAGCGTCATGGCTGACCTGATCGTGAAAAGCGTGTTCGCCACCCTGCCCGACATCATCGACCCGCCGCTTGAAGCGTTGCCGGAACACCTGACGCCCCAGGCGAAGATTACGCAGCAATTGCGCTTCATCTTTATCGGCCTCAAACACTGGCAAGGTTTGGGAAGCACCGAATAACCCCTGTGGGAGCGGGCTTGCTCGCGAAGGCGGCTTGTCAGTCAACGTAGATGTTGAATGTTATGCCGCCTTCGCGAGCAAGCCCGCTCCCACATTTGGTGCATGAAGAATCCTTCACGCACCAATCTGACCCAAAACCCCGCAACATCCTGCAACAACTACTACTCTCCGACAGGGTTTTCCTACGCATCGCCCCGATTGGCAAGCCCCTTGCTCTAGCCTGAGCATTGTCCTTTGCTGGAAGCTTTCCGATGCTGGTGATTCATCGCAGAATCGACCCTCAACCCGTCTGGGCCGCCGAGTTACACCTGACCTTCGAAGCCCGGAGCAAAAGCCGCCTGCGCTGTTTCAGTGCCGAGCAGGAAGACGTCGGATTATTTCTGGAGCGTGGTCAGCCGCCGCTGTATGACGGCGAATGCCTGCAGGCCGAAGATGGCCGCATCGTTCGCGTCTGCGCCCGCCCCGAACAACTGCTGCACGTCACCTGCGCCAATGCCTTCGAACTGACCCGCGCCGCCTATCACCTCGGTAACCGCCACGTCGCCCTGCAAGTCGGTGACGGCTGGCTGCGTTTGCTCGACGATTACGTGCTCAAGGCCATGCTCGAACAGCTGGATGCCAAGGTCGATAACATCGAAACACCGTTCCAGCCGGAACACGGCGCCTATGGCGGCGGCCATCATCACTCGCGGCACGGCGACGAAGATTTCAACTACCCGCCGAAACTGCATCAGTTCGGCGTACGCCTATGAACCCAGCCTGGGCGCTGTTGCGCCTGGCCAGTCCGCAATTGCCGATTGGCGGCTACAGCTATTCCCAGGGTCTGGAAATGGCGGTGGATAACGGTCGGGTGACCGATGCCGCCAGCGCCAGGCGCTGGATCAGTGATCAATTGCTGCTCAACCTCGCGCGTTTCGAAGCGCCGTTGCTGCTCGCCCATTGCGTGGCCGCCGCAGAAGAGAACTGGGCTGAACTGCTGCAACGCTGCGAAGAACATCGCGCCAGCCGCGAAACCCGCGAGTTGCATCAGGAGAGTCGGCAGATGGGCTATTCGTTGCAGCAACTGCTCAACGGCTTGCCGGAACTGGATGCGCCAGCCCGGGCCTTTCTTGAACAACGTCCTGAACCGCACCTGGCCCTGGGCTGGGCGCTGGCCGCCCGCGCCTGGGGGATAAGTCCGCAAGACGCCCTGGCCGCGTGGCTCTGGAGTTGGCTGGAAAACCAATTGGCGGTGTTGATGAAAACCCTGCCCCTGGGCCAACAAGCCGCCCAGCGCCTGACCAGTCAACTGCTGCCGCTGCTGCAAGAAGCCCAGCACAACGCCACCCGCATCAACCCCGAACACTATGGCAGCGCCGCTTTCGGCCTGTCCCTGGCATGCATGGCCCATGAGCGCCAGTACAGCCGTTTGTTTCGCTCCTAGGGCCCTTTATTTTGGAGAAGCATATGAACACACAACCCCTGCGCGTCGGCATCGGCGGCCCGGTCGGCTCCGGCAAAACCGCCCTGACTTTGGCCCTGTGCCTGGCCCTGCGTGACCGCTACAACCTGGCGGTGGTGACCAACGACATCTACACCCGCGAAGACGCCGACTTTCTGGTGCGCAACGAAGCATTGGCACCGGAACGCATCATCGGCGTGGAAACCGGCGGCTGCCCGCACACGGCGATCCGCGAAGACGCTTCGATCAACCTCGAAGCCGTGGACCAGTTGAACCGGCGCTTTCCGGGGCTGGACCTGATCATTGTCGAGTCCGGTGGCGACAACCTTTCGGCGACTTTCAGCCCGGAACTGTCCGACCTGACCATCTACGTGATCGACGTTTCGGCCGGCGACAAGTTGCCGCGCAAGGGCGGGCCGGGGATCTGCAAATCCGATTTGCTGGTGATCAACAAGGTCGACCTCGCGCCCCTGGTCGGTGCATCGCTGGAGCTGATGGACAGCGACACCAAGCGCATGCGCAACGGCAAGCCATTCGTCTTCAGCAACCAGAAGACCGGCCTGGGCCTGGAAGACATCATCGCCTTTATCGAACGCCAGGGCCTGCTGACCGCAGCCTGATCACGACTTATCAACAAGGAAGCTTATCCATGACACTGAAACGCATCCTGGGCGCCCTGGCCCTGCTGCTGACCCCCGCCATCGCTTTCGCCCACCCGGGCCACGGCGACAACGGTTTGATCGCCGGCATCAGCCACCCGATTGGCGGCATCGATCACCTGTTGGCGATGGTCGCGGTGGGTTTGTGGGCCGCGCAGCAGAAAGGCGCGGCACGCTGGGCGCTGCCCTGCACATTCGTCGGCACCATGCTGATCGGCGGTTTGCTTGGGTTTGAAGGGCTGAACCTGCCGGCGCTGGAAAGCGGGATTGCTGCGTCGGTATTGGCGCTGGGTCTGGCGGTGGCATTGGCGGTGCGTCCACCGTTGAGCGTGGCGGTTGGGGCAACGGCATTGTTTGCGCTGTTCCATGGCGTGGCCCATGGGCTGGAGTTGCCGGATATGTCGAGCCCTTGGGCATATGCCGCTGGTTTCGTAGCGGCGACGGCGGCGTTGCATGGCTTGGGTTATGCGGTGGTTCGCGTGCTGCCTCAAGCGGCGGCGCCGTTGATTCGCGTGGCGGGGGCGGCTTCGGCGGCGACCGGGGTTTGGTTGTTGGCCGGTTGAATTTCGAGCGCCTGTGAAGGCCCCTTCGCGAGCAAGCCCGCTCCCACAGTAGATCTGCGTATGCAAGACCAATGTGGGAGCGGGCTTGCTCGCGAAGGCGGCCTGACAGACACCGCCTCTCTCAAGCCGGCCTCTCTGCTACCATGTCGCGCAATCGCCCCTGCCGTGACGACGCCAGCCAATGCCCCATGCTTCCCGCTCTGCCTCCCAGCCTGAATTGACCGCCCTGTTCGCTTCGGTGCAACAGCACTTCCAGGATGTGATCGTGCCACTCTGGCAAGGCCCCGGCTGGAACGCCGGCATGGCGCTGCCCTATGAGGCGCTGGACGGCGGGCATCAACCGCTGGCGCCGCAACGCTACCGCGCCATGGCCTGCGCCCGGCAGTTGTATCTGTTTTCCAGCCTGATCGGCCAGGTGCCGGCGGCCGAAGAACGCGCAGCGGCGCTGTTCCGTTCCTTGCAGCAGCATTTCCACGATGCCGAGCACGGTGGCTGGTTCTACAGCATCGACCCGCAAGGCGCGCCGCTGGATCAGCGCAAAGACCTCTACACCCACGCTTTCATCCTGTTCGCCTGCGCCCATTACTGGGACAAGGTTCGCGAGCCGCTGGTGGAATCAGTGCTCAATGCCGCGCTGGAAGTCGTGGCCCAACGCTTCGCCACGGACGACGGTCTGTACGAAGCTTGCCTGGACCGGGACTGGGCTTCGCTCCAGACCGGACCGTTGCAAAACCCGCTGATGCATTTGGCCGAAGCCTTCCTCGCCACCCTGTCTGTGCGCGAAGACGCAGGCGCCCAAGCCGCGCTCATCAAGTTATGCACAGCCATGCAGCAGCAATTCGTCGATCCGCAGACCGGTGTACTGATGGAAAAACCGCTGGGGGCTGTGGATAACTGGTTTGAACCGGGGCATCAGTTCGAATGGTATTTCCTGCTGGCATCCTCGCCGTTGCTGCGGGGCTCGAAGCTGCATGCCTCGCTGGACCGGGCCTTTGCGCTCACTGAGCAATTGGGTGTCGATCCACAGACAAGTGCTGTGCGGGCGATGCTCGATCTTGAAGGCTGCCCGAAGGATGGCACCGAAAGGATCTGGGCCCAGGCTGAATACCTGCGGGCGCTGACGTTGCGCCCGGACAGCGAAGCGGCTGTGCTGCGCCAGTTGCAGGCGTTGCAGCAGCGGTTTCTGCATGCTGGTGGCTGGTATGAGTGTCGTGATGAGGAAGGTGAAGTCAGCCGCAAGGACATGCCGTCGACCACGCCTTATCACTTGGCGACTTGTTATCGCGGGTTGGTTGAATATTTGCGCTGAGTTCGAGATCGCTTTCGCGGGCAAGCCTCGCTCCTACAGGTTTTGTGTACGCCGCAATCCTGTAGGAGCGAGGCTTGCCCGCGAAGAGGCCCTCAAATCGGTCACCGTCTAATCACGCAATCCACTTCCGATCCCCGGTAAAGCTGATGGTCAGCCACCGCGCCGCATCCGCCTGGCCCAGCTTCGCGGAAATATCCTCGCGCAGCACGTCCAGTTGCCCCACGCTTTCCAGTCGGTAATCCGCCGGCAACACCACATGAATCTCAATAAACCGCGCCCGTCCGTGCTTTTGCACGTAGGAGCTGTAGTCGTCGAAACCATGCTCGACCTTGGCCGCGTCCATCACCTGGCGCACTTTGTCGTTCAGTTTATCCGGGGCAATCCCCAGCACATCCCGTAGCGCCGGTCGCAGGATCTTGAACGCCGGGGGCAGCATGCTCAGGGCCAGCAGAATCAGGATCAGCGGGTCGACGTAAACCGCCCACTCGCCGTAACCCTGGGACTTGAGCAGCAGCGCCGTGAGGAAACTCACCAGCAGGCCCACGGACAACATCGCGTCCACCAGCCAACTGATGTTGTCGAACTGGATCAGCGTCGATTTGAGCTTGCGATTGCGATGACGAACGTAGAAGAAATACGCGAACTCGACGACGGTAAACACCGCCGCATAGATGATCACCAGTCCCAACTCGATCTCGCGGCCGCCATTGATGATGCCGAACACGCCGTTGAGAAAGGCATAGATCGCGATCAGGAACAGGAAGCTGCCTTCGATCAGCAGCACCATGGGCTCCAGGTGCCAGAAGCCGAACTGGAAGCGGTGATTACTTTCTTTGGCAATGAGCTTGGCGGTGATCAGCATCAGGACCTTGATAAAGGTCGCGATCAACGAGAAAAAACCATCGAACAGGATGGATTGGGCACCCGAAACAAAACCGGTGACGATCCCGGCGATCGCCACGGCGAACATCAGGATGGTCGATTGTTTGAGCAGTGACTGCTCACCTCGGTTACTCACGTAGCCTCCTCTGAAAACCCTGGGAACCGCGGGGTGCGGTGGGGTTGTTGGGTGGGGAGTCTACCTTATGCTTTGTTTTGGCCGTTCTGGCCTCTTCGCGAGCAAGCCCGCTCCCACAAGGGAACGCATTCCAATGTGGGAGCGGGCTTGCTCGCGAAGAACGCTAACGCGGTCTTACGCCTTGCCACCATTACGCTCAATGGAGAACCCGGCCCAGGTCTGGCTTACCGGCATCAGCTCCAGGCTGTTGATGTTGATGTGCGCCGGAGCATTGAGAACCCAGAAAATGGTGTCGGCAATGTCCTGCGGCTGGATCGGCTCGGCACCGGCGTAGGTGGCGTTGTAACGCTCCTGATCACCGGCAAAACGCACCAGGGAGAATTCGCTTTCGCACAGGCCCGGCTCAATGTTGCTGACGCGTACGCCCGTGCCTTGCAGGTCGCAGCGCAGGTTCAGGGAGAACTGTTTGACGAACGCCTTGCTCGCGCCATACACGTGGCTGCCCGGGTACGGGTAGTTGCCAGCGATGGAGCCGAGGTTGACGATGCCGGCGCCACGGCCATGGGCGATCAGTCGCGGCAGCAGCAGGCGAGTGCTGTACATCAGGCCTTTGATGTTGGTATCGACCATGGTGTCCCAGTCGTCCAGATCACACTTGGGCGCCGGGTCCACGCCCAAGGCCAGGCCGGCGTTGTTGATCAGCCCGCGCAGCTTGGCGAAGGATGGCGGCAGGTTGGCAATCGCTTCCTCCATGGCCTTGCGATCACGCACGTCGAGCACCAGGCCATGGACCTCGGTCTGCTTCGACAACTCGGCGCACAGGGCGTTGAGGCGCTCTTCACGACGGCCTGTCAGCACCAGTTTCCAACCCGCTTCAGCAAAACGACGGGCACAGGCTTCGCCAAAACCGGACGTCGCGCCGGTGATAAACAGGGTGTTGGACATCGTGTTCTCCTTGCTTCGGCTGCTCGGCAGCCATTGGAATAGAAAATCAGCCGCCAGCATGCCCGGCGCGGCGCTGACCGGCAACCTCGTTCCCCGGTGTTTTCTGTACAAAAAACAACCAGCCGAAGCGGCGCCTTACCCACCGTGGCTTGCAGCCATGTGCGCGCACGTTATCCACAGGCCGGTCCACAGTCTTTGGGGGCAAGTGCAAAAGCTGCAAGCCGCTGTGTATAAGGCTTTGCGAGCAGCACAGAAAGTTTTTTGCTTGACCCTCGCAGGTGCGCCGTGTAGCCCCAAGGCATTTTGCACGATTACCCCCTCACCCCGACGATGGCGCCAAGCCAGCAACGACGGCCCTCAGCCGAGTCTTTCCAGAGTTTAACCACAGACTTATCCACAGGCTGGCACTGCTGAATCCGGCGCTTTTGACCAGCAACAAAAAGGTTGACAACGGCAGTCTTCAGTCCCGGAAAAACGCCTGATCAAAAAATAACCATCCGTCTGAAACCCACGGTTTAAAAGGCGTCCAGCCAGCTACTCCCACGTTATTCACAGCCAGCTCCACAGCAAACGGGGACAAGTCAAAACTGTGACAAAACAACTATTTGCAGCGGCTTTATGTCGCGGTTTCAGAGCTTGCGAATATTGTTTTCCACAATTTCCAGAAAGCCCGACGCGGCCCCTTGTGGGAGCGGGCTTGCTCGCGAAGGCGGTGGCACATTCGGCATCAATGTGACAGATACACCGCTTTCGCGAGCAAGCCCGCTCCCACAGGGGATGGTGGTGTATTGGAGGCGTAAAAAAGCCCCGGCGATTTCTCGCCGGGGCTTGGTATTTACAACTGCGAACTCAATGCCCGCCGAGATAAGCGTTACGCACTTCCTCGTTCACCAGCAGCTCCTTGCCAGTACCGGTGAGGCGGATTTCACCGTTAACCATCACGTAAGCCCGGTCCGACAGCTTGAGCGCGTGGTTGGCGTTCTGCTCGACCAGGAAGATGGTCATGCCGGTTTTCGCCAGTTCCCGCAGGGTCGAGAAGATCTGTTTCACCACGATTGGCGCCAGGCCCAGGCTCGGCTCATCCAGCAGCAACAGCTTGGGCCGGCTCATCAGCGCACGGGCGATGGCGAGCATTTGCTGTTCGCCGCCGGACATGGTCATAGCCCGCTGGGTACGTCGCTCTTCGAGCCGCGGAAACAGCTCGAACATGCGTTGCATGTCTTCCTTGGCGTACTTGTCGCCAATCGGGATGGTGCCCATCAGCAGGTTTTCCTCGACGGTCATGTCGGGGAACACCCGCCGCCCTTCCGGCGACTGCGCGATGCCATGGGACGCGATGTAGTGCGACGACTTGTGGGTGATGTCCACACCCTGATAGATGATCTGCCCGTCAGCCGCCCGGGGCTGACCGAAGATCGACATCAGCAGGGTCGACTTGCCGGCACCGTTGGAGCCGATCAGGCTCACGGTTTCGCCTTCGTTGATGTGCAGCGAGACTTTCTTCAGGGCCTGGATCGGCCCGTAAAACACGTCCAGATCCTTCAATTCGAGGATGGGTTGGCTCATAGCACCACTTCCTCTTCATCAGCGCCCAGGTAGGCCGCAATCACTTTCGGGTCGTTGCGAATGGCATCAGGCCCGCCCTCGGCGATGACGATGCCGTGGTCCAGCACCACGATGTGGTCGGAAATGCTCATGACCATGCCCATGTCGTGTTCGATCAGCACCACGGTCAAATCGTGCTCATCGCGCAGCAGCCGGATCATCGCGCTCAGCGCTTCGGTTTCCTGCGGGTTGAGGCCGGCGGCCGGTTCGTCGAGGCAAATAATCTGCGGCCGGGTGCACATGGCCCGGGCGATTTCCAGGCGACGTTGCTGACCGTAGGACAGCTCGCCCGCCAGACGGTTGGCGCAGTCCACAAGATCCACCACTTCCAGCCAGTAGAAGGCGTGGTCCAGCGCATCGCTTTCGGCTTTGCGGTAACCCTTGGTGTTGAGGATGCCGGCCAGCATGTTGCGGTTGACCCACATGTGTTGGGCCACCAGCAGGTTTTCCAGCACCGACATTTCCTTGAACAGGCGAATGTTCTGGAAGGTCCGCGCCAAACCGGCACGGTTCACCAGGTGGGTGCCGCCGAACATCTTGTAGTACAGACGACTGAGGAAGGATTTCGGCGAAACGAAATCCACCGGTTTGAACGACTCGCCCAGCAACTGGATAACGTTGGTTTTCTCGCCACGCACACTGAGTTCGATCTTGCCGCCGGAGGCCTTGTAGAACCCGGTCAGGCAGTTGAACACGGTGGTCTTGCCGGCGCCGTTGGGGCCGATCAGGGCGAAGATCGAGTTGCGGTGGACTTTGAGGCTGACATCGCTCAACGCCTTGATGCCGCCGAAGTGCATCATCAGCTTCTCGACCGAGAGTACGACTTCGCTCATGGCGCTACTCCTTTACGCGGGGTCACACCGGTACGGCTGATCCGAATCAGGCCGCGCGGTCGCCAGATCATCATCAACACCATCAGGATGCCGAACAGCAGCACGCGGTATTCCGCGAAGCCGCGCAACAGCTCCGGGGCCACGGTCAGCACGAAGGCAGCGATGACCACGCCAATGGTCGAGCCCATGCCGCCGAGCACCACGATGGCGAGGATCAGGGCCGATTCAAAGAAGGTGAAGGAGGTCGGGTTGACGAAGCCTTGGTAGGTGGCAAAGAACACACCCGCCAAACCGGCGGTCGAGGCACCGATGGTGAACGCCGAAAGCTTGACCAATACGTGGTTCAGGCCCATGGAGCGGCAGGCGATTTCGTCTTCACGCAGGGCTTCCCAGGCGCGACCGACCGGCATCTTGACCAGACGATGCTTGATGTACAGCACGGCCAGAACCACCAGGAACAACACCGCGTAGATGAAGTAGTACTTCACATCCGGGTTGTAGGCGATGCCGAAGAACTCATGGAACGGCACCCCGCCGTCCTTCGCCCTTTTCCCGAATTCCAGACCAAAGAAGGTTGGCAACGGTGCCGGCATGCCGTTCGGGCCGCCGGTCAGGGACAGCCAGTTGTTGAGGATCAAGCGGATGATTTCACCGAAGCCCAGGGTCACGATCGCCAGGTAGTCACCGTGCAGGCGCAGTACCGGGAAACCGAGGATGCAACCGGCCAAACCAGCGGTGATCGCCGCCAGCGGCAACACTGTCCAGAACCCCAGCCCCAGGTATTGATAACCGAGCGCCAGGCCATAGGCACCGATGGCATAGAACGCCACGTAACCCAGGTCGAGCAGGCCGGCCAGGCCGACCACGATGTTCAGCCCCAGACCCAGCAACACGTAAATCAACCCGAGGATGACCACACCCAGCAGGTAGGAGTTGGAGAAGAACGGGAACACCACGGCAATGACGATCACCAGTGGCACGATCCAGCGCAAACGGGTTTTGTAATCGGGCGGCAGTACATGAACCCCGGAACCGGTGCTTTCAAAACCTTCGAGGATTTTCAGGCCCTTGGGGGTTTGCAGGAACAGGCTCAGGGCAAAACGGCCAGCCATGACGATGGCGACAATCCACGCCACACGGGTCGGTTGCAGGTTGAAGCCGTAGCCGTCGAGGACTACGCCGACAATCGGGCCGAACACAATCAGGGCAACGAGGCCGGCAAGAATCGCGTCAACCAGGCTTCTTTTGAGATCAATGGTTTTTTTAGTGGTTGAAGACATCGCTTACACCTTCGACACAAGAGGACGGCCGAGCAGGCCTTGGGGCCGAAAGACCAGAACGAGAACGAGCAGCGAGAAGCTGAAGACGTCTTTGTAGTCCGAGTTCACCAGGCCCGAGAACAGCGACTCGGAGATCCCGAGGATGATCCCGCCGAGCATCGCCCCAGGCAGCGAACCGATGCCACCGAGTACCGCGGCAGTGAACGCCTTGATCCCGATGACGAAGCCTGCGTAGAAGTCGAACGTGCCGTAGTTCATGGTGATCAGCACGCCAGCCAGGGCCGCCATCGCTGCACCGATGATGAACACGTAGGAAATCACGCGGTCGGTGTTGATCCCCAGGATCGAGGCCATCTTGCGGTCTTGCTGGGTAGCGCGGCACATGCGGCCGAGCTTGGTGTACTTGATGACATAGGTCAGCAGGGCCATCCCGGCGAACGCTGCGACCAGAATGAAGATCTTGGTGTAGGTCAGCTGGACGAAGCCAGTGCCGACATCCACGCGCCATGCGCCAGTCAGGAGTGTTGGCACACCCTGTTGCCGCGCACCTTGGGCGATTTGTGCATAGTTTTGCAGGATCAGGGAAATACCGATGGCGCTGATCAGCGGTGCCAGTCGTGTGGAGTTGCGCAGCGGTTTATAAGCGACGCGCTCGATGACCCAGCCATACACCGCCGTGACGACGATGGTGAAGACCAGAGTGCCGAGCATCAGCAGCGGGAAGGATTCAATACCGAAGTAAGCCAGCAGAGCCAGACTGATTGCCGCGAGGTAAGCGGAAATCATGTAAACCTCGCCGTGGGCGAAGTTGATCATGCCGATGATGCCATAGACCATTGTGTAGCCGATGGCGATCAGGCCATAGACCGACCCGAGGGTCAGGCCGTTGACCAGTTGCTGCAGGAAAATACCATCCATAACGCAATCTCACGCATTTGAGAGACTGCACAGAAGCGGGTTGCAACGGACCGGGGTTCAGCCGCCAGTGCAACACGGTTGTGTGCAGCTCTACGAGAAAAGACAGGTACTGCACGGACATGTTCTTTGAATGCCCGGCGCACATGGCGCCGGGCAATCAATGGTTCATATCACTTCTGTTTTTCCAGCTGGTGGTATTTGCCGTCCTTGTCCCACTGGTAAACCACGTAGTCGGAGACTTTCAGGTCGCCCTTCTTGTCCCACTCCTTCTCGCCCATCACGGTTTTGACCTTGTTGGCTTTCAGCCACTCGGCGGCTTTTTCGCCAGTGTTGGACTTGGCGCCGTTGAAAGCAGCCGCCAGGGTCTGGACCGAAGCGTAGGCGTACAGGGTGTAGCCTTCAGGCTCGGTGCCGGCTTTGCGGAAAGCGTCTACCACGGTCTTGCTGTCTGGCAGCAGGCGTGGGTCGGCGCCGAAGGTCATCAGCACGCCGTCGACGTATTGCGGGCCGCCAGCGGTGGTCACCAGTTCATCGGTCACGATGCCGTCGTCGGACATGAATTTCACGTCTTTGAGGCCTTCGGTACGCAGTTGTTTAACCAGTGGACCGGCTTCCGGGTGCAGGCCGCCGAAGTAGACCACGTCGGCACCGGCCGCACGGATCTTGGTGACCACGGCGCTGAAGTCTTTCTCGCCGCGGGTCAGGCCTTCGTACAGCACTGGCGTCACGCCGCGCTTGATCAACTGGGCCTTGGTGGCATCCGCCAGGCCTTGGCCGTAGGTGTCTTTGTCGTGCAGTACGGCAACTTTCTTGCCCTTGAGCACGTCGACGATGTAGTCGCCAGCCACGATGCCTTGCTGGTCGTCACGCCCGCACATACGGAACATGGCGCTCAGGCCGCGTTCGGTAACCTGTGGGTTGGTGGAACCTGGGGTGATCGCGATGATGCCCGCTTCGTCGTAGATCTCGGAGGCCGGGATGGTCGACGAGGAGCAGAAGTGGCCGACGACGCCAGCGACTTTCTGGTTGGTCAGGTCCTTGGCGACCGTCACAGCCTGTTTCGGTTCGCAGGCGTCATCGCCCTTGACCAGTACGATTTTTTCCCCGTTGACGCCGCCCGATGCGTTGATGGCATCGGCTGCTGCCTGTGCACCCTTCATGTACTGCTCGCCAAATGCCGCGTTGGCGCCAGTCATTGGACCTGCCACACCGATTTTCACATCAGCCTGTGCAAACGCAGAAACACCCAACGCAGTTGCCACTGCGAGGGCCAGAAAGCCTTTCTTGTAAAACGTCTGGGACATGAGGTGGTGCTCCAAGGTTTTTTTTTAGTTGGCACTGCGACTTCTCTGGTTGCTCAGAGCAAGGGCCGTGCCATCGGTTTTTTATTCTGAAAAAAGTCGCTGCTTTATTGTTATTTCGACTGTTTCGATCCCATTTTCATTGGGCGTGCAACCGTCTAAACCGCGGGAGGTGAAACCATATTTTTTAAAAGGCGCAACCCGCACGCGCCATCATTGCAACCGCGGCACCAAACGACGTGCAACCAGCCTGTAACAACGTGCGTCACCGAAGTGCACACTGCTGGTGCGGTACTGCTACAACCCGCACCATTACAGGCTAGTCGCTACGCGAAAAAGCGCCCCGTCCAGCAACACATTTCAACAATCAAATCACGATCCGCAAGCACTGGCCTGCGTGATACAGCGAAAAACCGGCCTCGTACAGACAACTGCGCAGGCCGACGCCCGCCACGGGCTGCATCGGTGCGAACGGAATCGGTAGCGCCTGAGGACTTCCGTTACACAAATAGTCGGCGAAGGCTTTGCCGACCACCGTGCCAGTGGTCACGCCCCGGCCGTTGTAACCGGTGACTGCCACTAAACCGGGCGCCGGTTCGAACAGGCGCATCAGGTGATCCGGGGTGAAAGCGATGCGGCCGGTCCAGGTGCATTCCCATTCCACTGGCTTGAGGTAGGGGAAGTAATGCTGCTGGACGCGATCGGCCCAGGCTTTCAGGAACCAGGTCGGTTTCTGATTGCCGTTGCCCAGGCTGCCGAGCAACAGGCGCCCGTCTTTATCGCGACGCACACTACTGAGTACCTGGCGGGTGTCCCAGGAGCCTTGGCCACCAGGCAGGATTTGCTGCGCCGCCTCTTCGGTCAGCGGCACGGAAGCCACTTGGTAGTAATAACCGGGGAAGAAATTGCGCCGCAGCTCGGTCCAGTCGCCTTCGGTGTAGGCGTTGGACGCGATCACTACCTGATCGGCGAGTACCGAGCCCTGGGCGGTTTGTACTGACCACTTTTGGCCCTGACGTTCGAGTCGGGTCACCGGGGAATGATCGAACAGTTGACCACCGAGCTTGAGCGCCGCATTGGCCAGCCCCGTGGTGTAAGCCATCGGATTGATGGTGCCGGCACGTCGATCCAGCAACGCGGCGGCAATCTTTTTGGTGCCGGTGGCTTGTTCGCAGGCCTGGCCGGTCAACAGCTCAACCGGTGCCCCGCGACGTTTCCATTGTTCTTCACGACTGCGCAAATCCGCTTCGCCACGGGCGTTGTGCGCCATGTGCAGCGTGCCTTCGCGGCGCAACTGGCAATCGATGTTGTACTTATCCACAAGGCTGAACACCAGGGACGGTGCGGCGCCGAGCATGCGGTTGAGCTGACTGCCCACCGCTTCGCCGAACCCGGCTTCGATCTCGTCCGGTGGAATCCACATCCCGGCGTTGACCAGCCCGACGTTGCGCCCGGACCCGCCATGGCCGGCACGATGGGCTTCCACCACGCAGACGCTTTTACCTGCTTCCAACAGATGCACCGCCGCCGACAGACCGGTGAAACCGGCGCCGATCACGCAGACATCGACCTTCACTTCACCCTTGAGCGCCGTATTGTCGGGCCTTTGCGGCGTCAGTTTTTCCCACAGACACTCTTCGCGTAACGGCATTGCCAGACTCCAATCAGAAACCTAACCAACACACACATTCCAATGTGGGAGCGGGCTTGCTCGCGAAAGCGGTGTGTCAGATAACATCAATGTCGACTGACAGATTGCATTCGCGAGCAAGCCCGCTCCCACAGGGGATCATCGCTTGACTCGAGATTTAGTCGAACGTAATACCCTGAGCCAACGGCAGCTCCAGCGAATAGTTCACGGTGTTGGTCTGGCGACGCATGTAGGCGCGCCATGCATCGGAGCCCGATTCACGACCGCCACCGGTTTCCTTCTCGCCACCAAACGCGCCGCCAATTTCCGCGCCGCTCGGGCCGATGTTGACGTTGGCGATGCCGCAGTCGCTGCCCACGTCCGACATGAATTGCTCGGCTTCACGCACGTCGGTGGTGAAGATGCACGAAGACAGGCCTTGGGGTACAGCGTTGTTCAGGCGCATCGCTTCGTTGAAATCGGTGTAGCCGACCACGTAGAGGATCGGGGCGAAGGTCTCGTTGCACACCACATCGCTTTGCTCCGGCATCTCGACGATGGCCGGGGACACGTAGTAGGCATTCGGGAATTTGTCTTCCAGTTGACGCTTGCCACCAAACACCCGGCCGCCTTCGCTCAAGGCTTGTTCCAGGGCTTCCTGCATGTTTTCGAAACTGTTTTTGTCGATCAGCGGGCCGATCAGGTTGCCTTCCAGCGGGTTGCCGATGCGGACCTTGGCGTAGGCAGCCTTCAGGCGGGTGACAATTTCTTCCTTCACCGATTCGTGGGCGATCAAGCGACGCAGGGTGGTGCAACGCTGGCCGGCAGTGCCGACGGCGCTGAAGAGGATGGCGCGCACGGCCATGTCCAGGTCGGCGCTTGGGCCGAGGATCATCGCGTTGTTGCCGCCCAGTTCGAGGATGCTGCGAGCGAAACGTGCGGCGATTTTCGGCGCCACTTCGCGGCCCATACGGGTGCTGCCGGTAGCGCTGATCAGCGCGACACGCGGGTCATCGACCAGTGCTTCGCCGGCATCGCGGCCGCCGATGATCACTTGGCTCAGGTGCGGTGGTGCGTCGCTGAAGTTTTTCAGCACACGATCAAACAGTGCCTGGCAAGCCAGGGCGGTCAGCGGGGTTTTTTCCGACGGCTTCCAGATCACCGGGTTACCGCAGACCAGCGCCAGCGCAGTGTTCCAGGCCCAGACCGCGACCGGGAAGTTGAACGCGCTGATCACGCCGACAACGCCCAGCGGGTGCCAGGTTTCGCGCATGTGGTGGCCAGGACGCTCGGAAGCGATGGTCAAACCGTACAGTTGACGGGACAGACCAACGGCGAAGTCGCAGATGTCGATCATTTCCTGAACTTCGCCCAGGCCTTCCTGGGTGATCTTGCCGGCTTCCCACGACACCAGCTCACCGAGATCAGCCTTGTATTCACGCAGAATGTCGCCCAGTTGGCGCACCAGTTCGCCACGGCGCGGTGCCGGGACCTTGCGCCACAGCTCAAATGCATGATCTGCGCGACTGATGTGCTGCTCGACTTCGGCAGCGCCTTCCCAGTTCACGCTGGCAATCTGGCTGCCATCGATCGGCGAATGCACCGGCACTTTGCCGTTCTGGTACAGGGCCGGGTTCACACCAAGACGATCAAGCAATGCGGCAACCATGGGTCACTCCTCAAGCAAAAAACGGAAATCGTGCAGCCGGAATATCACGGCTGATCAGACCTGTAGTTGTAGCGCCACTCAGACGAGCCAACAAACGACCATTAAGCGAGATATCATTCCGTTTATTCATGCTTCGCATCTGTCGGTAAAAGAAAAGCATAGAGCAACAAGAAAAAGGACCACCCATGCTGAATAAACGCTACTTGCCGTCGATCACCGCCCTGCAGTGTTTCGAGGCCGTGACCCGGCATCTGAGCTTCACCCGGGCCGCCGAAGAGCTGAACCTGACCCAGAGCGCCGTCAGCAAACAGGTCGCGCAACTCGAAGAGCTGCTGCAGCACCTGCTGTTCCGCCGGGTGCGCCGACGCCTGCAAATGACCCCGGCCGGCGATTTGTACCTGGTCGAGGTACGAAAGATCCTCACTCAGGTGGAAATGTCGACCCACTACCTGCGTTCCTACGGCGGTGACACCGAAGTCCTGCGCGTGTCGACGCCGCCGACCTTCGGCGCCCGCTGGCTGGTGCCGCGCCTGAAAGGCTGGCGCCTGCGTCATCCGTCTATTCACCTCGATTTGTGCAGCGAGCAGGAAGCCGACGACCTGCTGCAAGGTCGTAGCGACCTGGCGTTCTACTTCGGCCAAGGCTCGCGGCCTGGCACCGAAAGCCTGAAATTGTTTGGTGAAGAGCTGGTCCCGGTCTGCGCCCCGGGCAGCCTGCCGGACACGCCGTTCACCGACCCGACGCAACTCACCGACCTGGTCCTGCTGCAAAACGCCTCCCGGCCCCAGGCCTGGCACGACTGGTTCGACAGCCAGGGCTATCACACCGAACACAGCTACCACGGCCCGCGCTTCGAAACCTTTTATATGTGCATCCGTGCCGCGCAGGTTGGCTGCGGCGTGGCACTGTTGCCACGGTTTCTGGTGGAAGAGGAATTGGCCGACGGCAAACTGGTTATTCCGTGGAAGCATGCGATGCCGAGTTCCGACGCGTATTACCTGGCCTACCCCGAACATTCGGCGGAAGTGCCCAAAGTGCGGGACTTTGTGAAATGGATGTTGGAGCAGATTGATAGCCCGGACACCCCACAAATTTGATGCATCACACCATCCCTGTGGGAGCGGGCTTGCTCGCGAAAGCGATGGGCCAGTCAATATCGATGTTGAATGTACTGGCCCCTTCGCGAGCAAGCCCGCTCCCACAGGGATCTCCTGCGCCTAAAAAAACGCTGGCAATCCGTACCCCCGATATGCGCCACTAGCCCCATTCATTGATACAGCTGAAACGTCGCGACCACGGGCCGCGGCCAGCCTGGAGATTCCCTTATGAGCGAGAGCGTATTCGGCGATCGCATCGTGCAGAACCTGCTCGACACCGACTTCTACAAACTGACGATGATGCAGGCGGTGCTGCACAACTACCCTAACGTGGAAGTCGAATGGGAGTTTCGTTGCCGTAACAGTGAGGATTTGCGCCCGTACCTGGCGGAGATCCGTTACCAGATCGAGCGCCTGGCCGAGTTGAGCCTGAGCGCCGACCAGTTGAGTTTCCTGGAGCGCATCAGCTTCATGAAACCGGATTTCCTGCGCTTTCTCGGCTTGTTCCGCTTCAACCTGCGTTACGTCCATACCGGCATCGAGAATGGCGAGTTGTTCATCCGCCTGCGCGGGCCGTGGCTGCATGTGATTCTGTTCGAAGTGCCGATGCTGGCGATCGTCAGTGAAGTGCGAAACCGCTATCGCTACCGTGAAGTCGTCCTTGAACAGGCCCGCGAGCAGCTCTACCGCAAGTTTGACTGGCTGACCGCCAACGCCAGCAGTGACGAATTGTCCGAGTTGCAGGTCGCCGATTTCGGCACCCGGCGTCGGTTTTCTTACCGCGTGCAGGAAGAAGTGGTGAACGTGCTCAAGCACGATTTCCCCGGACGTTTCGTCGGCACCAGCAACGTGCACCTGTCCCGCGAGCTGGACATGAAACCCCTGGGCACCATGGCCCACGAGTGGATCATGGCCCATCAACAACTCGGCCCGCGGCTGATCGACAGTCAGATTGCCGCGCTGGATTGCTGGGTTCGCGAGTATCGCGGCCTGCTCGGGATCGCCCTGACCGACTGCATCACCACCGATGCCTTCCTCGGCGATTTCGACCTGTATTTCGCCAAGCTCTTCGACGGCCTGCGCCACGATTCCGGGGACCCGGTGCTGTGGGCGGAAAAATCCATCGCCCATTACCACAAGCTCGGCATCGACCCGATGAGCAAGACCCTGGTGTTCTCCGACAGCCTGACGCTGCCCAAGTCCCTGGAAATATTCCGTGCATTGCGCGGTCGGATCAATGTCAGCTTTGGCATCGGCACCAACCTGACCTGTGACATTCCGGGTGTTGAACCGATGAGCATCGTGCTTAAAATGACCGCCTGCAACGGCCAACCGGTGGCGAAGATCTCCGATGAGCCCGGCAAGACTCACTGCAAAGACCCGAATTTCGTCGCCTATTTGCGACACGTTTTCAAAGTACCTGCCCTTTCCAGTATTCCAAGCAAGGAGTGAATTCATGCAAGCCGTACAGCGTGAGATTGCTGATCAGCTCAAGGTTCAGCCGCCGTTCGCCAATCAAGCGGCCCTCGAGGCTGAAGTCGCCCGGCGGATTACCTTTATCCAGGATTGTCTGGTCAATTCCGGGCTCAAGACCCTGGTGCTGGGCATCAGCGGCGGCGTCGATTCCCTGACCGCCGGCCTGCTGGCCCAGCGTGCCATGCGCGAATTGCGCACCCGCAGCGGTGACGACAGTTACAAGTTCATCGCCGTGCGCCTGCCGTACGAAACCCAGTTCGATGAACACGACGCCCAGGCTTCGGTGGATTTCATCGCGCCGGACGAGCGTCACACCGTGAACATCGGCCCGGCGGTCAAATCCCTGGCCAGTGAAGTCGCGGCGTTCGAAGGCAAGCATGCGGTGTCGGTGGATTTCGTGCTCGGCAACACCAAGGCGCGGATGCGCATGGTTGCCCAGTACACCATCGCCGGCGCGGCCCAAGGGTTGGTGATCGGTACTGACCACGCGGCGGAAGCGGTGATGGGGTTCTTCACCAAGTTCGGTGACGGCGCCTGCGACCTGGCGCCATTGAGCGGTTTGGTGAAGAACCAGGTCCGCGCGATTGCCCGCAGCTTCGGTGCGCCGGAATCGTTGGTGGAAAAGGTCCCGACAGCGGACCTTGAAGACCTGTCGCCGGGCAAGCCGGACGAAGCGTCCCATGGCGTAACGTATGCGGAGATTGATGCGTTCCTGCATGGCGAGGCGGTGCGGGAGGAAGCGTTCAAGATCATCTGCGATACGTACAGGAAGACCCATCACAAGCGGGTGATGCCGTTTGCGCCTTGATGTGTGAACAAAAAAAGCCCGCTGAAGGAGTTGATCCTCAGCGGGCTTTTCTTTGGCCCAGGCATTTATCGATGCGCAAGGCCTATTCGCGAGCAAGCCCGCTCCCACACTGGACCGGTGTTCACAGGACCAATGTGGGAGCGGGCTTGCTCGCGAAGAACGATAACGCGGTGGCCCGACTTACTTCAGGGTAACCGTGCCTTTCATCATCGAGATGTGGCCAGGGAACGAGCAGAAGAAACCGTATTTTTCAGCAGCATCAAGCTTCGACACATCGAAAGTCACCGAGTCTGTCTCTTTAGCACCAATGATTTTGGTGTGAGCAATGATGCGTGCGTCACCTTCCGGCAGGTAGTTCTTGTCGATGCCGGCGGCCAAACCAGCGGTGGCGATCGGCTGCATGTCGGCTTCTTTGCTCAGCACCCAGTTATGGCCCATCACGTTTTTCGGCAGGCTGCCGGAGTGGGTCAGTTCCACGGTGAACGTCTTGCAGCTCTTGTCGATTTCGATGGCCTTGGTGTTGAAGGACATCTGGTCAGTGGAGTCGATGGTGGTCTTGCACTCGGCAGCCATCAATTGGCTGCTGGCCAGCGTCAGGAGGGATACCGCAACAAGTTTGGCAAACATGGTGAATCTCCAAGGCAGGGTTAACGAATCGCGAATGGACAGAAGACTGCCTGAAAACTTCGCAAGTTCCTATGACTTGAATCAAAAATTGTATACAACTTTCCAGCTATGACACTCATCGAAACAATCTAACAGCCAGGCCTCTGGTCCGGCCCTATCCTCAGGTGGTCATCCCTTATCTGGAGCGCCTGTCATGTCCATCAACAGCTTACTGCGCAGTTTGCTTGCCGCCTACGCCTGTGGCGCCAGCGGCACCTACGAAACACCTCAACGCGAGGTTTAAGCCTTGGATCGATGCGTGCGTGCCTTTACTCTGTGGCCATCCTGACCCTGGAGTAAGGCATGTCTATCGCATCCGTTTGTGTATTTTGCGGTGCCAGCACCGGCACCAACCCGGCCTATCGTGAAGCGGCTGTCGCCCTGGGGCGAGCATTGGCGGAGCGCAAGCTGACCCTGGTCTATGGCGGCGGCGCCGTCGGGTTGATGGGGATCGTCGCCGATGCTGCACTGGCGGCGGGCGGTGAAGTGATCGGCATCATCCCGCAAAGCCTCAAGGACAAGGAAATCGGCCACAGCGGCCTGACCCGCCTGGAAGTGGTCGACGGCATGCATGCGCGCAAGGCGCGGATGGCTGAACTCAGCGACGCATTCATCGCGCTGCCCGGCGGCCTCGGCACCCTGGAAGAACTGTTCGAAGTCTGGACCTGGGGCCAGCTCGGCTACCACGGCAAACCCCTCGGTTTGCTCGAAGTAAACGGTTTCTATGGCCAATTGACGGCTTTTCTTGATCATATCGTCGGCGAAGGCTTCGTTCGCGCACCACACCGTGACATGCTGCAAGTGAGCGAATCGCCGCAAACCTTGATCGATGCACTGGACGCCTGGCGACCCTCGGTCCTGCCAAAATGGGCCGAGCAAAAACCCAGCTAACGGCTAGGCACCGATACAGGGCAGAATATGCGCCGCTCAACCTCACCTTCGACCCAAGAGGATCGCCCATGGCTAAACCTAATTATTCCTTCGCCAAACGTCAGAGAGACTTGGCCAAGGAGCAGAAGAAAGAGGAAAAGCTTCAGCGCAAGAAAGCTACAGCTGAAGAAGAAGCAGCAGCACTGAACCCGGATGCAGAAGGTGAAGTGACGGCAGAAGATGATGTTGAAGCACCGAAAGATCAGGCGCCCGACGCCTGAGACCCTCAGGGCCCGATGATCTGATCAGGCTCACCGGATCTGTGTCCAGGGTCAGCAGCCCCGCTGCTGACCCTCACAGGCCCAACGCTTTACCAATCGAATCGCGATACCCCCTGGGCAAGTTGGCCGGCAAATCCTCCGGATCAAACAGCCCGATTTCCTTGTGTTCATGGCTGACTTTCGGCACAAAACCGCCCAGCAACTGGCAGCGGTAGGTCGAGATGAATACGTGTTTGCCGGGGATCACCTCGAACAGATACGAATCCAGCGGCTCTCCCACCTCCACCTCGACGTCCAGTTCCTCGGAGATTTCCCGAGCCAGGCAGTCGGCTGCCGTTTCGCCCAACTCAATTCGCCCGCCGGGTAGCTCCCATTCGTCGCGCTCGTTGAGCATCAGCACGATGAGGCCTTCGGGGGATTGCAGGACGCCTTTGATTGAAACCGGGAACATCGGATTTCCTCCTTTTCGCTGACAGCATCCAATCCCTGTGGGAGCGGGCTTGCTCGCGAAAGCGGTGTGCCAGACAACGTTGATGTCGATTGATACACCGCATTCGCGAGCAAGCCCGCTCCCACAGGGGGATTTCGGTTAATCCAGTGGCATTACGGTGACTCGGACTTCCGGGTCATGGTTACCGCCCCCCAGAATCACCCCACGCAACGGCGACACATCAGAAAAGTCCCGGCCCCAGGCCAGGGTGATGTGTTCCAGCGCCGGTTGCACATTGTTGGTCGGGTCGAAATCCACCCAGCCCAGCACCGGACAAAACACCGAGACCCAGGCATGGGACGCGTCGGCGCCGATCAGCCGAGGCTGGCCTGGCGGCGGCTGGGTCAGCAGGTAACCGCTGATGTAGCGCGCCGCCAAACCCCGGGAGCGCACACAGGCGAGCATCAGGTGCGCAAAGTCCTGGCAGACACCACGCCGCCGCTCCAGCACTTCCACCAGCGGCGTGGCGACCTGTGTGGCCTCGGCATCGAAGGTGAATTCGCTGAAAATCTTTTCCATCAACGCCTGGACGCCCAACAGCAATGGTCGGCCCGGTGGAAAACAGTTTTCCGAGAACTCGACGAAGTTGCGCTTCAAATGCACGTACGGCGACTCGAAACGATAGCGGCAGGCTTCCAGCAACTCAGGGGAAAGCGGCTGACTGCTGTAGGTCAGCGCATTGCGGGTTTGTTCCCAGGCTGGCGATTGAGTGAAATCCAGGATCGGTCGGGCCAGCACTTCGACGGTGAGTTCGGCGTTCACCAGCAATTCATCGTGGGGCCGTTCGAAGGCCAGGCGGGTCAGCGGATTGCCGAACACGTCCAGTTCATCGCGGCGGGTTGTCGGCTCCGGGCTGATCAGCAACGCCTGGGCGGTGCAACGTTGCCAGGTACAAGCTCGCGGCCACAGGTGCGCCAGTTGCTGCGCCAGGGACACCGGGCTGTCGTAGTGATAATGGGTGTCATGGAAAATCTGGTAACGGGCATTCATCAGACGGACACCGTGCGCTGGCTGACATCATCGACATGGGCAAAATGGCGCAACGCCAGGCGATCCGAAACCTGGCCGCTGGCGTCGGCGATTTCTTGCAGCAGATTGGCCAAGCCTTCGATGGCGGCCTCGATGCTGGCTTCGCCAAACAGCGAGTCCTCCAGGCAACCCAAATCGAAATGCGCCAAGCGCTCCACCAATCGCGGCAACCCGGCCTCGCGGGGGGCGCCGAAATCGTCGTTCAGACGCTTCAAGGTCCGTGTGACCAGTTTCAACTGGAACAGCACTGCATGGGGGTTCTGCTCATCCAACAGCAACAGGTCGAGCACCGGAATCAGCTGCGCCACCGCCAAATACCGCGAGCGGTAAGTGATGCTGCTGTTACCCAACTCCAGCAGCCATTCCAGCCCGGCCTGATCGAACGCGCCGGCACCGCGCAGAAACGCCGCGAGGCTGGCGCTGAGAAACTGCAAGCGCTCGATCCGCCGGCCGATCATCAGGAAGCGCCAGCCTTCATCCCGGGTCATGTCGTCCAGGGCAAAACCGGACAGCGCCGCCAGGGACATCACCAAGCGATTGAGGAAATCCAGCATCTCGCCGAAATCCGGTTCTTCGGTTTCCAGCTCCATGGCCTCGCGCTGCAACTCCACCAGCGCCTGCCAGTTTTCCCGGGAAAGCTTGCCGCGCACTTGCGAGGCCGCCCACTGCAAACGTTGCAGGTTGGAACGCAGGCTGAACGGCCAATCATCGCCGAGCAGTGCGGCGAGCAGGCGCTCCGGCAACTCGCCTTCCTCGGGCAACAGATGCAGGCGTTCACCAAGATCCACCGCCGCCTCCAGCGCTTGCGGATCATCGCCGTCGACATACCGCGCCAGCATCACCCGCAGCAACCGCGCACTGTCATCGCAGCGCTCGCAATAACGACCGAACCAGAACAGGTTCTCCACCACCCGCGACGGCAGGTACGGATCGCGCCGCACCAGATCATGAACACCAATCGTGCGCTGGGTTTTCCACTGCTCGCCGCTCGGCGCTCGTTCACCCAGCACCCACGTATCCTTGCTCGCGCCGCCGCGCTGCATCGACACCACTTCGGCGTCGGCCTCGGCGGCGACTCGGGTCAGACCACCGGGCAACACGCGATAACCATCACGACTGGCCACCGCGTACACGCGCATGCCAATCGCCCGGGGTTGCAATTGACCGTCCTCGGCCTGCCAGATCGGCGCCTGGGACAACTGCGCCAGTTCTTGCGCGACATAGGCGTAAGGTCGCGCCTGCATGCGCTCGGCCAGGGCCTGGCGCTGTTTTTCACTCAAATCACGGCCAAACACCGGTGCGAAGCTCTGGGACGGAAACGCCGGTTTGATCAGCAACTCCGGGAGTTTTTCCAGCGCCTGGGCCAGTACCGGGGCTTCGCCGCACCACCAGGTGGCGATGGACGGCAGGATCAGTTCTTCGCCGAACAGGAATTGATTGATCCTTGGCAAGAAGCCCAGCAACCCCGGCGACTCCAGTACGCCGCTGCCCAAGGCATTGGCGACCAGCACCCGGCCCTGGCGCACGGCTTCCAGCAACCCCGGCACACCGAGGGCCGAGTCGGTGCGCAGTTCCAGCGGATCGCAGAAATCATCATCGAGGCGGCGCATGATCGCGTGCACCCGGCGCAGACCGCTCAGGGTTTTCAGGTAGACGGTGGCGTCACGAACGGTCAGGTCGCCACCCTCCACCAGTGGATAACCCAATTGCCGAGCCAGATATAAATGTTCGAAATAGCTTTCGTTGAACCGCCCAGGGGTCAACAACACCACCAGCGGCGCGTCATCGTCGCTCGGGGCCTGGCGGGCCAACGTTTCCTGCAAGGTGCGGAAGAACCCGGCCAGGTGCTGCACCTTCAAATCCCGGTACAACTCGGGAAAGGCCCGGGACACGATGGTGCGGTTTTCCAACGCATAACCAGCACCGGACGGCGCCTGGGTCCGATCCGCCGTGACCCACCAACGACCGTCGGGCGTGCGCGCCAGGTCCACGGCATACAGATGCAAAAAAGCCCCGTCAGGCGGTGCAATGCCCTGACAGGGCCAGAGGAAGTTGTTGTGCCCGAACACCAATTCAGCCGGCAACAGCCCTTCGGCGATCAACCGCTGCGGACCATACAAATCCGCCAACACCGCATTGAGCAGCCGCGCCCGCTGGGCAATCCCGGCGGACAAATGCTGCCACTCATCAGCCGCAATCACGTGGGGTAACAAGTCCAGCTCCCACGGACGATCAGCGCCCTTGGGATCGGCATAGACGTTGTAGGTCACGCCGTTTTCCTGGATTTGCCGGGTCAGCAAGGCCTGGCGCTGCACCAGTTGCGCCGGGGTGCTGCGCTGCAATTGGTCGAACAACCGACGCCAGTGCGCACGTACCGCGCCGTTGTCGTCGAGCAGTTCGTGATAAGTGCCCGCCGTCAGCGGGTAGCGGTCAAGCAGGTCAGGCATGGAAAGCTCGGCAGACAGCAAAGAACGGTCAGACTAACGCAGGCTCATGACGCTCGGATATACGAAAAATCCGAGCGTCGTGTAGGGCTTAGAAACGTCGCAAATCGAGCGTCATCGGCAGCTCGTCGTTAATCGTCACGTTGGGTGTAGGAAGTTTCCCTGGGGTGTGTCCGATTCGGAAGAATCGCGCCATGCGCCGGCTCTCCGCCTCATTGGCATTCACCGGCAGGCTGTCGTAGTTGCGCCCGCCCGGATGGGCGACGTGGTACTGGCAGCCGCCCAGGGAACGCTCCATCCAGGCGTCGAGCAGGTCGAACACCAGCGGCGCGTGGACCGGGATGGTCGGTTGCAGACAGTTGGACGGTTGCCAGGCGCGAAAGCGCACGCCGGCGACGAATTCGCCGACCCGACCGGTCGGTTGCAACGGCACCGGAATGCCATTGCAGGTCAGCAGATAACGTTGCGGTGCCAGACCGGAAACCTTGACCTGCAAACGCTCCAGGGACGAATCCACATAACGCACCGTGCCGCCGACCGCGCCCTCCTCGCCCAGCACATGCCAAGGCTCAAGGGCCTGACGCACTTCCAGCTCGATACCACTGACGGCATAGTCGCCGACCTTCGGAAAACGAAACTCAAGATGCGCGGCAAACCACTCGGCCCGCACCGGATAACCGGCGGCATTCAGATCAACGATGACGTCGGCGAAATCCTGTTCGATAAAGTGCGGCAACAGAAAGCGATCGTGCAGTTCGGTGCCCCAGCGCGCCAGTTTCGGCGGTGCATAAGGTTCGCGCCAGAACCGCGCCACCAACGCCCGCAGCAACAACTGCTGGGCCAGACTCATCCGGGCATGGGGCGGCATTTCAAAAGCGCGCAACTCCAGCAAACCGAGACGCCCGGTGGCGCCGTCCGGTGAATAGAGCTTGTCGATGCAGAACTCGGCGCGGTGGGTGTTGCCGGTGACGTCGATCAGCAGGTTGCGCAGCAGTCGATCCACCAGCCACGGCGCGCATTCTTCCCCCGGTTTCGGCATCTGGGCGAAGGCGATTTCCAGTTCATACAGGGAATCGTTGCGCGCCTCGTCCACTCGCGGCGCTTGGGAGGTCGGGCCGATGAACAGCCCGGAAAACAGGTAGGACAGGGACGGGTGGTTATGCCAGTAACTGATCAGGCTACGCAGCAAGTCCGGACGACGCAGGAACGGCGAGTCCGCCGGCGTCGCGCCACCCAGTACGAAATGGTTACCGCCGCCGGTGCCGGTGTGGCGGCCGTCAATCATGAATTTTTCGGTGGTCAGTCGGGTCTGGCGTGCTTCTTCGTACAGGAACTCGGTGCGTTCCACCAATTCGTCCCAGGTCGCAGACGGTTGCACGTTGACTTCGATCACGCCCGGGTCCGGGGTAATGCGGAAGTTACTCAGGCGCGGATCGCTCGGCGGCTCATAGCCTTCCAGCAAGACCGGACACAGCAATTCCTCGGCGGTGGCCTCGATGGCGGCGACCAGTTCCAGATAATCCTCGACCCGTTCCAGCGGCGGCATAAACAGGTACAAGCGGCCATCCCGGGCTTCGGCGCAGAACGCGGTGCGGGTCAGCCAGTCGGCGGACTCGTCGATCTTCGGTTCGCGCTCATCGGCGGTTTTCGGTTGCCCGTGATTTTGTAGCTGCGTGGTGTCCGGCAGCTCCGCAAACGCCTGGTTCGGGTCCGTCGGATGAATAAACGGATACTCCGCGGCTTTCACCCAGGGTTGCGAAGCCAGCGGCAAGCGATAACCCAGGGGCGAATCCCCCGGCACCAACCGACAATGTTCCTCGCGCAGATACCAGCGCCCGCTCTGCCATTGATCACCCTTGGCGGTGCGTGCCAGCGGCAGGACCTGGCCGATGACCTTGTCCAGGCCCTGGCTGAAGACTTTGCGCAGTCGCGCCCGCTCCAGCGGTTCCTCCAGACGCGAATCTTCGGCACTGACGTTCTGCGGCAACGCGCCTTCGCGCCATAGGTAATAGAAATTGTCTTCGTAGGCTGGGAACACAAAGCGTGTGGGAATTTTCAGGCGTTCGGCGACACTTGCGAGAAAACGCCCGGCCAGTGCGCCATCGGCGCCATAGTCTTCCTGCTCATCGGCGATCAGCGCGCTGTTGTGCCAGATCGGCACGCCGTCACGGCGCCAATAGCAGTTCAGCGACCAGCGCGGCAGTTGCTCGCCGGGATACCACTTGCCCTGGCCGAAATGCACCAGGCCTTTGGGCGCGTAGTGCTTGCGCATGCGCTGGAACAGCTCGGCGGACAGGCGCCGCTTGTCCGGGCCAAGGGCGGCGGTGTTCCATTCGGCGCCGTCCGGGTCATCGATTGAAACGAAGGTCGGTTCGCCGCCCATGGTCAGGCGCACGTCGCCTTCCAGCAGGTCGGCATCGATCTGCCGGCCCAGTGCCTGGATCGCCAGCCACTGGTCTTCGGTGTAGGGCTTTGTGACCCGTGGCGCTTCCCAAATCCGCTCCACGGACATTTCGTGGGTGAATTCGCACTCGCACGGTTCCACCAAGCCACTGATCGGTGCCGCAGAGCCCGGATCGGGACTACACGCCAACGGAATGTGTCCTTCACCGGCAAACAGCCCTGAGGTCGCGTCCAGGCCGATCCAGCCGGCGCCGGGCAAGTAGACTTCGCACCAGGCGTGCAGGTCGGTGAAGTCCACCTCGGTGCCCGAAGGGCCGTCGAGGCTTTTGACGTCGGCGGTGAGCTGGATCAGGTAGCCGGAGACAAACCGCGCCGCCAACCCGAGGTTGCGCAGTAATTGCACCAGCAGCCACGCCGAGTCGCGGCAGGAACCGGAGGCGTGTTCGAGGGTATGTTCGGGCGTCTGGACGCCGGGCTCCATGCGGATCAGGTAACCGATGTCTTCGCTCAGGCGCTGGTTGAGGGCGACGAGGAAATCCACGCTGGGCAGCGGCGTGCGGTCGATGCCGTCCAGGTAGGCCTTGAACTTCGGCGTCAGGGGCAAGGTTTCCAGGTATGGCGCCAGTTCCTTGCGCTCATCGGCGGCGTAGGTGAACGGGATCTTTTCCGCGTAGGGCTCGAGGAAGAAGTCGAACGGATTGAACACCGCCATTTCCGCCAGCAGGTCGACCTCGATCCGCAGTTCATCGGTTTTCTCCGGGAACACCAGACGCGCCAGGTAATTGCCCTGGGGGTCCTGCTGCCAGTTGATGAAGTGCTGCTCGGGCGAGACTTTCAGCGCATAGGACAAAATCCGCGTGCGACTGTGGGCGGCCGGGCGCAGGCGAACGATCTGCGGACCGAGCTCAACGGCGCGGTCGTAGCGGTAATGCGTGACGTGATGCAATGCGACATGAATCGACACGGCGTGCCTCCTGCGAGCCTTAAGCGTATTCGACAGCGCGCAAGACTTATGCCATCGCGCAGCGCTGGCGCTTTCATAGATTGCTTAAGGCAGTACAGCACCAAAATCGGGCGATGCGGGAAATTGGTTTGGGCCAATTGCACGCAAATGTGGCGGTCCGGGGTGTCAGCCAGGATTTACAGTGGCTGTACCGGCCTCTTCGCGAGCAAGCCCGCTCCCACAGGGGATCGGTGGTGGAAGCATGATTTGTGAACAACAGAGATCAAATGTGGGAGCGGGCTTGCTCGCGAAGAGGCCAGTGACCCCAACACAAAATCTGGATGATCGTTCCCACGCTCCCGCGTAGGAATGCAGCCCGTGACGCTCTGCGTCACTGGACGCGGAGCGTCCCTGGAGGCATTCCCACGCAGAGCGAGGGAACGATCGATCTGCAGGCAAAAAAAAACGCCAACCCGAAGGTTGGCGTTTTGTTCAGCTCAAGCGACGCTTAGCGCGGCACTACCGGCTTACGCGCAGGCTTGGGCCCCTTGCCTTTAGCCGCATCCTTACGATCCTTGGCCGCTTGTTGGTTGCGGGCGAACGCCGCAGCCTTGGCCTGTTCACGCTTGTCCCAAGGATTACCACCGTCACTGGCACGCGGCGGCAAACCGGTGTGCTGGGTCAGGATCTTGGTGGTCTTCTCCCCCGCCACTTTATGGCTGCCTGCCGGGGTCGAGTTCTTGCGACGGGCGCTCTGGTAGCTGTCGGTGGCCGGTTGATGCAACGGGATCAACTGGTTCTTGCCCGGCCCGATCAGGTCGGCGCGGCCCATGCGAGTCAGCGCTTCACGCAGCATCGGCCAGCCTTTCGGGTCGTGATAACGCAAGAACGCCTTGTGCAGACGACGCTGCTCTTCGCTCTTGACGATGGTCACGGCGTCGCTCTTGTAAGTGACCTTACGCAGCGGGTTCTTGCCCGAGTGGTACATCGCGGTGGCGGTGGCCATCGGCGACGGGTAGAACGCCTGCACCTGGTCGGCACGGAAGCCGTTGCCCTTGAGCCACAGGGCCAGGTTCATCATGTCTTCGTCGGTGGTGCCCGGGTGAGCGGCGATGAAGTACGGAATCAGGTACTGCTCTTTCCCGGCTTCCTTGGAGTACTTCTCGAACATGCGCTTGAACTTGTCATAGCTGCCAATGCCCGGTTTCATCATTTGGTTAAGCGGACCTTCCTCGGTGTGTTCCGGGGCGATCTTCAGGTAACCACCAACGTGGTGGGTCACCAGCTCCTTGACGTATTCCGGCGACTCGACCGCGAGGTCGTAGCGCAGGCCGGACGCAATCAGGATCTTCTTCACACCCGGCAAGGCACGGGCGCTGCGATAAAGCTGGATCAACGACGAGTGGTCGGTGTTCAGGTTCGGGCAGATGCCCGGGAACACGCACGACGGCTTGCGGCACGCGGATTCGATTTCCGGGCTCTTGCAGGCGATGCGGTACATGTTCGCGGTCGGGCCGCCGAGGTCGGAAATGACGCCGGTGAAGCCTGGGACCTTGTCGCGGATCTCTTCGATTTCGCGAATGATCGACTCTTCGGAACGGTTCTGTATGATCCGGCCTTCGTGCTCAGTGATCGAGCAGAAGGTGCAGCCACCGAAGCAGCCACGCATGATGTTCACCGAGAAACGGATCATGTCGTAGGCCGGGATTTTTTCCTTGCCGTACGCCGGGTGCGGAACCCGTGCGTAAGGCATGCCGAACACGTAGTCCATTTCTTCGGTGGTCATCGGAATCGGCGGCGGGTTGAACCAGACGTCGACTTCGCCATGCTTCTGCACCAGCGCACGGGCGTTGCCCGGGTTGGTTTCCAGGTGCAGCACGCGGTTGGCGTGAGCGTAGAGAACCGCGTCGCCACGGACTTTCTCGACCGATGGCAGACGAATCACAGTCTTGTCGCGAGTCATCTTCGGGCTGGCCAGGATCTGTACGACCTTGGCTTCTTCCGGGTCTTCAACCGGGCCTTTTTCCTGCTCGATGGCGCAGGCCTGGGTGTCCTGGGTGTTGACGTACGGGTTGATGATCTTGTCGACCTTGCCCGGACGGTCGATGCGCGTGGAATCGACTTCGTACCAGTCTTTCGGCGTGTCACGACGGATGAACGCGGTGCCGCGTACGTCAGTGATGTCTTCGATCTTGTGACCGTAGGACAGACGCTGGGCGACTTCGACAATCGCCCGCTCGGCGTTGCCGTAGAGCAGGATGTCGGCGCTGGCGTCGATCAGGATCGAGTTGCGCACCCGATCCTGCCAGTAATCGTAGTGGGCGATGCGGCGCAGGGAGGCTTCGATGCCACCGAGCACGATCGGCACGTTTTTGTAGGCTTCCTTGCAGCGCTGGCTGTAGACCAGGCTCGCACGGTCCGGACGTTTGCCCGCCAGGCCACCGGGGGTGTAGGCGTCGTCGGAACGGATTTTCTTGTCGGCGGTGTAGCGGTTGATCATCGAGTCCATGTTGCCGGCCGCGACACCGAAGAACAGGTTCGGCTCGCCGAGCTTCATGAAGTCATCTTTGGACTGCCAGTTCGGCTGGGCAATGATCCCGACGCGGAAGCCTTGCGACTCCAGCAGCCGGCCGATGATCGCCATGCCGAACGACGGATGGTCAACGTACGCATCGCCGGTGACGATAATGATGTCGCAGGAATCCCAGCCAAGCTGATCCATCTCCTCCCTGCTCATGGGCAGGAATGGCGCTGGCCCGAAACATTCGGCCCAGTACTTGGGATAGTCAAATAACGGCTTGGCTGCTTGCATCATGTCGATAACCGGTGTTGGCTTTCATTGAATTTCGCGGGCGCGGAATATAGCACAAAAAATAACCAATTCCGACGGCTATGGTCGGAAATTGCGCATAACCCTTGTGGGAGCGGGCTTGCTCGCGAAAGCGGTGTGTCAGGCGACATTGATGTTGTCTGGTACACCGCTTTCGCGAGCAAGCCCGCTCCCACAGGTTGTTATTCGTCGTCGAAGTTGTAACTGCCCGGCGCCAGGTTTTCAAAACGGGTGTATTTACCGATGAACGCCAGACGCGACGTGCCGATCGGGCCGTTCCGCTGTTTACCGATGATGATCTCGGCGATGCCCTTGTGCTCGGTTTCCGGGTGATAGACCTCATCCCGGTACACGAACATGATTACGTCAGCATCCTGCTCGATCGCTCCGGATTCCCGGAGGTCGGAGTTGATCGGGCGTTTGTTCGGCCGTTGCTCCAGGGAGCGGTTGAGCTGCGACAGCGCCACCACCGGGCAGTTGAATTCCTTGGCCAGGGCCTTCAAGGAACGGGAGATTTCGGAAATCTCGTTGGTCCGGTTGTCGCCACCGGAGCCGGGGATCTGCATCAATTGCAGGTAGTCGATCATGATCAAAGCCACGTCGCCGTGCTCACGCACCAGGCGTCGGGTCCGCGCACGCATTTCCGAAGGGCTGATACCCGCCGTATCGTCGATGAACAGCTTGCGATCGTTGAGCAGGTTGACCGCCGAGGTCAGGCGCGGCCAATCGTCATCGTCGAGGCGACCGGCCCGGACCTTGGTCTGGTCGATGCGGCCCAGGGACGACAACATACGCATGATCAGCGATTCGCCTGGCATCTCCAGCGAGTAAACCAGGACGCACTTGTCGCTGCGCAACACGGCGTTTTCCACCAGGTTCATCGCAAAGGTGGTTTTACCCATGGACGGACGGCCGGCGACGATGATCAGGTCGGACGGCTGCAGGCCGCTGGTCATCCCGTCGAGGTCGGTATAACCGGTAGACAGGCCGGTGATGGCGTTGTCGGTGTTGAACAAGGTGTCGATGCGGTCGATGGCCTTGGTCAGCAGGTCATTCACACTCACCGGGCCGCCGGTTTTTGGCCGGGCCTCAGCAATCTGGAAAATCTGCCGTTCGGCTTCGTCGAGAATCTCTTCCGCCGAGCGGCCTTCGGGGTTGAAGGCGCTGTCGGCGATTTCGGTGGCGATGCCGATCAACTGTCGCAACGTCGCCCGTGCACGAACGATCTGCGCATAGGCCTTGATATTGGCGACGGACGGTGTGTTTTTTGCCAGTTCGCCGAGGTAACCGAGGCCGCCGACTTGCGAGGTCTGACCTTCCTTGTCCAATTGCTCGGCCAGGGTCACGACGTCGATTGGCGAGTTCATGTCCGCCAGTTTGGCGATTGCCCGGAAGATCAGGCGGTGGTCATGTCGATAGAAATCGCCGTCCGAGACCTGATCGAGCACGCGTTCCCAGGCGTTGTTGTCCAGCATCAAACCACCGAGCACGGCCTGTTCGGCCTCGATGGAATGCGGCGGCACCTTCAGGGCAGCGGTTTGCAGATCGTATTGCTCAGGAGCGGAGATATCGTTCATGGCCACTTGTTGAATAAGGAGTGTGAAAATCAGGAACTGCAGAAAGACAAAGGGCACGACCTGTAAACAGGATCGTGCCCGATGTTACCGGCAAGCACCTGAGGGTGCCAGCCGACAAGTGCTGCTTAAGCTGCTACCACGACAACGCGTACGGTGGCTTCAACTTCGGCGTGCAGGTGCACGGCTACGTCGAATTCGCCTACGTTGCGGATAGTGCCGTTCGGCAGACGAACTTCGCTTTTTGCCACTTCAACGCCGGAGGCGGTCAGTGCATCAGCGATGTCGTGAGTACCGATCGAACCGAACAGCTTGCCTTCGTCACCAGCGGTGGCAGTGATAGTCACTTCCAGCTCAGCCAGTTGGGCGGCGCGGTTTTCAGCCGAAGTCTTACGGTCTGCTGCGGCTTTTTCCAGCTCAGCGCGACGCTCTTCGAACGCAGCCACGTTGGCAGCGGTCGCAGCGGTAGCTTTGCCGTAAGGCAGCAGGTAGTTACGACCGTAACCAGCCTTAACGTTCACTTTGTCACCCAGGTTGCCCAGGTTGGTGACTTTTTCCAGAAGGATCAGTTGCATGTGAAAATCCTCTTAACTTTTAACCTTCACCGTTCGCGTTATCGGCGTCTTTCGACGCATGACGACCGCGAAAATCAATCAGGCTGTCGACGATGGCCAAGACCACCAGCAACGGATAGATCAGTTGCATGAACAGCAACAGCGTCACGTACAACCCCACCAGCCAGAACCTGGCCAGTCGCTTTTGCGCCACCAGCCCGTGGATCAGGGCCAGCCCGGCGAACACCAGCGGTACACTGCACAACGGCGTCAACATCGCCAACTGGGAACCGAAGTTCGGTCCCAGCAGCATGAACGCCAGCAGTAACATCGCCAGCCCCAGCGGGAATCGGATGGCGCGAAACTCGCGACCAAAACCACCCGGGTTGTACAACAACGCCTGCCAGTAGCGCCCGACAAGCAGGCTCAGCACACTGACGATTTGCAACAATGCCGCTATAAGGCCGGTCAGGACCGGTGCAATCAGGGACGCGAAACGCGCTTGCTCATCTACCGACAACTTCTGGTAGACATCACCGAGTAGCGACGGCATGACCTTTATCAAGGCCTGCGCCAGCATCTCGATTTGGGGAGCAAAAGCTGTCCCCAGCACCACTGCAAACACCACTCCCATCGCTATGCTGACCAGCAGCACGCGGTTCCAGGACTCGCTTGCGCGCAAAACCAACGCAAGGCCCGAAGACCCCAGCAGCACCAGAAGTGCCCGTGGGTCGTCGGAGTAAAGCCACCAGACCAAGGCCGGCAGCAGTCCCAGAGCAAGTACGCCTATGGCGTCCTTCAATCCGCGCCGCAGGAGCACAAGGCAACCTGCGGCAGCACCCAACCAATACAACAACGGCAACGTTGCGCATCCAGCCACTACCAGAGTGGCCTGCATACGGCCGCGCATGATGAACTCAGCTATGGCGCGCATGCATTCAATCCTTTGCTACGTGTCGACTGCCCGGTCTCAGCGGCCGTGGCTGTCGGTGTAGGCCAGCAGGGCCAGGAAGCGGGCGCGCTTGATAGCGGTGGCCAGCTGACGCTGATAACGTGCTTTAGTACCGGTGATGCGGCTTGGAACGATTTTGCCGGTCTCGGATACGTAGGCTTTCAGAGTGTTGAGATCTTTGTAATCGATCTCTTTCACGTCTTCAGCGGTGAAGCGGCAGAATTTACGACGACGGAAGAAACGTGCCATGTAATAGGCTCCTCAAAAGGTCCGTGGATTACTCGTCAGCGTTATCGCTGTTGTCGCTGTCATCACTGTCAACGCCTTCGGCGTCGGAGTGCTCAGGACGGTCGCGACGCTCACGGCGCTCACTGCGGTTTTCTTCAGCCTTGAGCATCTCGGATTGGCCGGTAACGGCTTCTTCGCGACGGATGACCAGGTTACGGATCACTGCATCGTTGTAGCGGAAGTTGTCTTCCAGCTCGGCCAGGGCCTTGCCAGTGCATTCAACGTTCAGCATCACGTAGTGAGCCTTGTGAACATTGTTGATTGCGTAGGCCAGTTGACGACGGCCCCAATCTTCCAGACGGTGGATTTTGCCGCCGTCTTCTTCGATCAGCTTGGTGTAACGCTCTACCATGCCGCCGACTTGCTCGCTTTGATCCGGGTGGACCAAAAAGATGATTTCGTAATGACGCATGAATGCTCCTTACGGGTTGTAGCCTGCCGTTCAAAAACGGTCAGACAAGGAGTGAATGACACTTATGGACTTGCTTGCGATAGACACATGCGTGCCTGCCGTCACAGCAAGGGGCGCAATTGTAGAGAAGGGACAGGAGAGGTGCAAGGCAATTGGTGATTATTTGAACAGTTCGTTCACTCACCCATTTTCGCCACCCCACAAACCACTGTGGGAGCGGGCTCGCTCGCGAAGAGGGTGTGTCAGACAGCATTTCTGCCTACTGACACTCCCTCTTCGCGAGCAAGCCCGCTCCCACAGTTTGGATCGAGTCTGACTTAAGACTTTTTGCCGGTTCCGGCAGCCTTGACGCTGCGCTGGCGCTGGGCCTCGAACAGGCAAACGCCAGTCGCCACGGAAACGTTGAGGCTGCTGACGCTGCCGGTCATCGGCAGATGCACCAGGTAGTCGCACAGGTCGCGGGTCAGGCGACGCATGCCGCTGCCTTCGGCGCCCATGATCAGGATGGTCGGGCCGGTCATGTCTTGCTGATACAGACTCTGCTCAGCCTCGCCCGCCGTACCGACCACCCACAAGCCGCGCTGCTTGAGCTTTTCCAGGGTGCGCGCCAGGTTGGTCACAGCGACCAACGGAATCACTTCCGCCGCGCCGCAGGCCACTTTACGCACCGTTGGGGTCAGGGTGGCTGACTTGTCCTTCGGCACGATTACCGCCAACGCACCGGCCGCATCGGCCGAACGCAGGCAAGCGCCGAGGTTGTGCGGATCAGTCACGCCGTCGAGCACCAGCAACAGCGGTGCGCCTTCGGAACGATCGAGCAGCTCGTCGAGCATTGCCTCGCCCCAGACCTGGCTCGGACTCACGTCCGCCACCACGCCCTGGTGCACACCATCAACCCAGGCATCGAGTTCACGACGCTCAGCGTTGCCGACAGGCACACGATTTTCGCTCGCCAGTGCAATCAGCGCCTGTACACGCGGCTCGCTGCGGCCTTCAGCCAGCCAGATTTGCTTGACGCGCTTGGGGTGGTGACGCAGCAATGCTTCTACCGCGTGCACGCCGTAGATTTTTTCCAACTGACTCATGACTTGGCCTTAGGTTTACGCGCCCCGCCGCTTTTGGCTGGGGCCGAGCCCGCTTTCGGCGGGCCTTTACGGTGTTTGCTCGGCTTGCTGCCGGAAGCCTTTTCAGGCGCCGACCGTCCGGTCTTTCCCCCAGACGCCGCTTTACCGCCGCTTTTCGCTTCAGACAGCAACGCCTGTTTCAGTTCACGGCTTTTGCGCAGCTCGGCATTTTTTGCCGCCGCATCGCTTGGGCGATAGGCTTCGGGCGCTTTTTCCTTGGCAGGACGACGGCCGGTTTTTGCCGGGGCCGGTTCTGCAGCGGTTTTGGCGCCTGTTTTTGCAGCAGAAGCCGCAGGTGCAGTGGCTTCAGTGCCGCGCTTCTTGCGACCGATCGGCGCGCTGATGGTCTTTTCAGCCATCTCGAAGTCGATCTTGCGTTCGTCGAGGTCAACGCGCATCACGCGCACTTCAACGGTGTCGCCGAGGCGGAAGCTGCGACCTGTACGCTCACCGGCGAGGCGGTGGTGCACAGGATCGAAGTGGTAGTAATCCCCCGGCAGCGCGGTGACGTGCACCAGGCCTTCGACGTAGATGTCGGTCAGCTCGACGAACAGGCCGAAACCGGTCACGGCGGTGATCACACCCGGGAACGATTCGCCCACGCGGTCTTTCATGAACTCGCATTTGAGCCAGTTCACCACGTCGCGGGTCGCTTCGTCGGCACGGCGCTCGCTCATCGAGCACTGCTCGCCGAGTTGCTCCAGGGCCGCTTCGTCGTACGGATAGATCCGCGCTTTCGGAATGGTCATCGCGCCAGCACGGCGAACGTGCGGCGTGTCTTGCTTGGAATGGATCACGCTGCGGATCGCCCGGTGCGTGAGCAAGTCCGGGTAGCGGCGAATCGGCGAGGTGAAGTGGGTATAGGCTTCGTAATTCAGGCCGAAGTGGCCCTGGTTATCGGCGCTATACACCGCTTGGCTCAACGAACGCAGCATGACGGTCTGGATCAGGTGGAAATCCGGACGGTCCTTGATGCTCGCCAGCAAAGCCTGGTAATCCTTCGGCGACGGGCCGTCCTTACCTTTGTGCAGGGACAGGCCGAGCTCGCCGAGGAAGGCGCGCAGTTTTTCCAGACGCTCCGGTGGCGGACCGTTGTGCACGCGATACAGCGCAGGAATTTCGTGTTTCTTCAGGAATTCAGCAGTGGCCACGTTGGCCGCGAGCATGCATTCCTCGATCAGTTTGTGCGCATCGTTACGCACGGTCGGACGGATTTCGGCGATCTTGCGCTCGGTGCCGAAGATAATCCGGGTTTCCTGAGTTTCGAAATCGATCGCGCCACGCACGTGACGAGCGCCCAGCAACACTTTGTACAGTGCGTAAAGCTGCTTGAGGTGCGGCAGAACGTCGGTGTACTCGCCGCGAAGCTGACGCGCTTCGGTGAGTTTCGGCGTTTCCAGCATCGCGCTGACTTTGTTGTAGGTCAGGCGGGCGTGGGAGTGAATCACCGCTTCGTAGAAGCAGTAGTCGGTCATCTCGCCGGTTTTGGAGATGGTCATCTCGCAAACCATGGCCAGGCGATCGACATGCGGGTTCAGGGAGCACAAGCCGTTGGACAACTGCTCTGGGAGCATCGGCACGACGCGCTCGGGGAAGTACACCGAGTTACCGCGAACCTGGGATTCGTTGTCCAGCGCCGAACCGATCTTCACGTAGCTGGAGACGTCGGCAATTGCCACGTACAACTTCCAGCCACCGGAGAACAGGCGCAGCTTGCCTGGCTTGGATTCGCAATACACCGCGTCATCGAAGTCTCGCGCATCTTCACCGTCGATGGTCACGAACGGCAGATGGCGCAGGTCGATACGCTTCTCTTTGTCTTTCTCTTCGACTTCAGGCTTGAGCTTGGCAGCTTCTTTCAACACCGCCTCAGGCCATACGTGCGGGATATCGTATGCGCGCAGGGCGACATCGATTTCCATGCCCGGCGCCATGTAGTTACCCACCACTTCAACCACGTCGCCTTGCGGCTGGAAGCGTGGCGTCGGCCAGTGAGTGATCTTCACTTCGACGAACTGACCGATATTGGCATTGGCGTTGCGGCCCGGGGTGACCAGCACTTCCTGCTGGATCTTCGGGTTATCCGCAACCACGAAGCCGATACCGCCTTCTTCGAAGTAACGGCCGACGATGGTCTCGTGGGCACGGGAAACGACTTCGACGATCATGCCTTCGCGGCGACCGCGACGGTCCAGGCCGGAAACACGGGCAAGGGCTCGGTCACCGTCGAACACCAGGCGCATTTGCGCCGGGCTCATGAACAGGTCGTCACTGCCGTCGTCCGGGACGAGGAAGCCGAAACCGTCACGGTGACCGCTGATGCGGCCCAGGATCAGGTCGAGCTTATCCACAGGCGCATAAGTGCCGCGACGCGTGTAAATAAGCTGAGCATCGCGCTCCATGGCGCGCAGGCGGCGACGCAGGGCTTCGATCTGGTCTTCTGTGGTCAGACCAAACTCCTCGACCAACTGCTCGCGGTTAGCAGGCGAACCTCGATCAGCAAGGTGCTGAAGGATCAGTTCGCGGCTAGGAATAGGGTTTTCATATTTTTCCGCTTCACGAGCGGCCTCGGGATCGAGGGACTGCCAATCGGCCATTAGAGAGTTTTCACCTTGTCTATATGCGGGTTAGTTTGGCATAGGCGTAATGAAACGGGAAATTTCAGGCTATGAGAGCCTATCTAAAGCCCTTTATCGACACCCCGAAGCTGAATTAAATGCCATTGGCGAAATTTTCCAGGTTTTTTTCATGGCAGGGGTTTACAGTTAAAAACACGCTCCGTATAGTGCGCGCCATCGACGACGCACTAGCGCTGCCGATACTGCCCAGATGGTGAAATTGGTAGACACGCCAGCTTCAGGTGCTGGTGACCGCAAGGTCGTGGAAGTTCGAGTCTTCTTCTGGGCACCAATTTCGAGCTTGAGATTAGATCAATTTCAAGGCTCACACAAAAACCCGCGAAAGCGGGTTTTTTGCATTCAGAGCTTCTGATTTATTAAAACCAAATCAGGGGTTTACAGATTAAAAAGCTCTCCGTATAGTGCGCCACATCAACAGCGGTGACGTTGCTGATACTGCCCAGATGGTGAAATTGGTAGACACGCCAGCTTCAGGTGCTGGTGACCGCAAGGTCGTGGAAGTTCGAGTCTTCTTCTGGGCACCAATTCAAATTTCAGAGTCGATCTGGAATTTCACAAAAACCCGCGAAAGCGGGTTTTTGCGTTTCTGCCTTTCAAAAACTTTCCAGTCAACATCAACCCCCTGTGGGAGCGGGCTTGCTCGCGAAGGCGTCGTGTCATGCAACATTGATGCTGGATGACACACCGCTTTCGCGAGCAAGCTCCCACAGGGTTTGTGCATAACCAAAAGACAGCCGCCGCTCTGGCAGGGCCTTATCCTGCCCTCAAGACGCACTTGAGAAACAATATCGTTTATCATTGTTGCAAGTTTTTGCAATGCGACAGTGAGGAACCCTGCGAATGATGTTTCGAAATACCCTGCGCCGAGGCCTGACCTTTACCCTCCTCGGCCTGGCTCTCGCCACTCCCCTCACCCAAGCCGCCGATCCGGTGTCCCTGACGCTCTACAACGGCCAACACAAGGAAGTCGGCGATGCAGTCGCCAAAGCCTTCGAAGCCAAGACCGGGATTCACGTCAATGTACGCAAGGGCAGCAGCAACCAGCTCGCCAGCCAGGTCGTCGAAGAAGGCGACCGCTCCCCCGCCGATGTGATCTACACCGAAGAATCGCCGCCGCTGAACAAACTCGGTGAACAAGGCCTGCTGGCCCAGACCGACGCCACCACCCTCGCCGTCCTGCCGAAAGACTACGTGGCCGGCAATGGCACCTGGATCGGCATCACCGCCCGGGTCCGCGTGGTCGCTTTCAACCCGAAACTGATCGACGAAAAAGACCTGCCCAAGTCGGTGATGGAATTCTCCGATGCCAAATGGCAAGGCAATGTCGGTTTCGTACCGACCAGTGGCGCATTCCAGGAACAGGCCGTGGCGATCATCAAGACTCACGGAATGGACGCCGCCGAAGAATGGCTGACCGGCCTGCGCGCTTTCGGCAAGGTCTACAGCAACAATATGGTTGCGCTGAAAGCCGTGGAAAACGGCGAAGTCGCCACCGTGCTGGTGAACAACTACTACTGGTTCGCCTTACAGCGTGAAAAGGGCCAGCTCGATTCGAAACTGCATTATTTCACCGGCGGCGACGTCGGCGGCTTGATCACGGTGTCGAGCGCTGCCGTGCTGAAATCCAGCAAACATCCACAAGAAGCCCAGCAATTGCTCGCCTACATGGCCAGCGAAGAAGGTCAGCGCGTAATCACCCAGACCACCGCCGAATACCCGCTGCACAAAGGCATGGAATCGGATCGCGGGCTCAAGCCGTTCAGCGAACTGGAAGCGCCGAAAGTCACCCCGGCCGACCTCGGCAATGCCGAAGAAGCCCTGGACCTGGAACGTGACGTTGGCTTGAACTGATGAGCGCATCGCTATCCGCTTCCGCCGCGCAGGCGAGTTACGTGCCTCGGCGCAAACGGCCGTCAATCTGGTTGCTGCTGCCGGTGTTGCTGCTGGTGGTGCTCAGCCTGTTGCCGCTGGCTTATGTCGGGCTCAAGACTTGGCAAGCAGGCTGGGCCGAAGCATTGCATCTGCTATGGCGGCCGTATGTGTTTGGCCTGCTGCGCAACACGTTGTCACTGATGGTCGGCGTGACCCTGGCCTGCGGCGTGATCGGCCTATCGCTGGCCTGGCTGCTGGAGCGCAGCAATCTGAAGGGCCGGCGAATCTGGGGCGTGATCCTGTGCCTGCCGTTTGCCGTGCCGGCGTTTGTCAGCAGCTTCACCTGGGTCTCCCTCAGCGCGCACTTCGAGGGTTTGGGCGGGGCGATTCTGGTGATGACCCTGTCCAAGTATCCGCTGGTGTTTCTGCCGGTGGCGGCGACCCTGCGCAACCTTGATCCGTCCCTGGAAGAGTCCGCCCGCACCCTGGGGCAGAATCGCTGGGGTGTGTTTTTCCGGATCACCCTGCCGCTGCTCTGGCCATCCTTACTGGCCGGCTCGCTGCTGATTGCGCTGCACATGCTCGTGGAGTTCGGCGCGCTGTCGATCATCGGCCTGCAAACTTTCACTACGGCGATCTATCAACAGTTCGAACTGGAATTCAGCAACGCCAATGCGGCGATGCTGTCGGCGGTGCTGTTGGCGCTGTGCCTGGTGCTGTTGTGGCTAGAGCTGCGGGTTCGCGGCAAGGGCCGACACGTGCGCACCGGCCAGGGTGCGGCGCGGCATGCCGAACAGGTTCGCCTCGGGCCTTGGGCTGTCGCCGGGCAGGCTTATTGTTTGGCGCTGGCAATCATTGGCAGCGGCATTCCGCTGGGGATGCTCGCGTATTGGCTGGCGGTTGGCTCCTCGGCGGCGTTCCCGGTGGCGGCGATCAGCGAAGCACTGCTGTCGTCCCTGGCACTGTCTCTCGGCGGTGCAGCGCTGTGTCTGGTGCTGGCGGTGCCTGTGGGCTTGCTGGTGGTGCGCTACAAAGGCCAACTGGCAATCTGGGCCGAGCGCTTGCCGTATCTGCTGCACGCGCTCCCTGGCCTGGTGATTGCGCTGACCCTGGTGTATTTCGCCCTGCACTACGTGCCGGCGCTGTACCAGACGTCGATGTTGCTGCTGATCGCTTATGCGCTGCTATTTCTGCCGCTGGCTCAGGCGCCGATTCGTACCGCGCTGAACAAAGCTGCGCCGCAGTTGGAAGAGGCGGCGCGCACGCTGGGCGCGTCGTCGTTCAGTGCGTTTTGCCGGGTGACGCTGCCGATTATCTTCCCGGCATTGGGCGCGGCGTTTGCGCTGGTGTTTCTGGATGCGATGAAGGAATTGACGGCGACACTGCTGCTGAGCCCGACCGGGTTGAACACGCTGGCGACAGAGGTGTGGGCGCATACCGCGAATGTGGAATTTGCGGCGGCGGCACCTTATGCGGCGTTGTTGATTTTGGTGTCGGGGTTGCCGGTTTACCTGCTGACTACCCGGATGTATTTGAGCCGCTGAAAAGCTTCGCGGGCAAGCCTCGCTCCTACAGGACTTGCGCAAACCCTGTAGGAGCGAGGCTTGCCCGCGAAGACGTCGGCCCAATCAACACAAATCCTAAGCCCTGAACTGCCCCAGACTCGCTTTCAACTGCGCCGCCAACCCATCCAGCACTTTGCCGCTGGCCGTGGTTTCCACCACTGCCTGAGCCGCTTTCTCAGCTTGCGCATGAATGGTCTCGACCCGCCCCCGCACCGCTTGCGCACCTTGCGCCTGATGCGCCGCTGCTTGAGTAGCCAAACCAATCGCCGCATGCACTTGCTCGACCGAGGCCTGAACCGACTGCTGTAACCGCGCGCTGTCACGCAACACCAGCAAACCTTCACTGGCCTGGCGCCCTGCCTGACCAATCGCTGCTACAGCTTCTCGCGCGCCTTGCTGCAAGGCGACGATATGCGCCTGGATGTCGCCAGTAGAACTTTGCGTCTTGCTTGCCAGCGCCCGCACCTCATCCGCCACCACGGCAAATCCACGACCGGTTTCACCTGCCCGGGCCGCTTCGATGGCGGCGTTCAGCGCCAGCAGGTTGGTTTGCTCGGCGATCCCGTGGATCACCGTCAACACCACTTCAATCTGTTCACTTTGCTGCGCCAGGCGTTCGATCACCTTGGCCCCGGTATCGACCTGCCCGGCCAGCGCCTCGATCAGGCTGCCGACCTTCGCCGAGGTCCGGGTGTTCTCATCGGTGGCCGAGCGGATATCCACAACCTGCTGCAAGGCTGCTTGCATGGCATGACTTTCAGACTGGGCTTCGTCAGCCATTTGCGACAATGCCCGCAGGCTTTCGGCGACTTCATCACGCTGCATGCCCGCCGCTTTATCGGCCCCGGCATTGCGCAGGGTCATCGCACCGATTTCCACGCCGGTACGCTGGGCGACATCGCCCGCTTCGCGCACGATCGGCTGCAACTTATCCACAAAGCGATTGACCGCCGAGGCCATGTCGCCGATTTCATCCTTGCTGTTGATCTGCACACGCTTGGTCAGGTCGCCCTCGCCCGCCGCGAGATCATCCATGGCCGCAATCAGCAGCTTCAGGCGATTGACTACCCGACGACCCAGCACCACGGCCAGCAACAGCAACACGCCGAAACCCACCACCGCCAGGCCCATGCCGATGCGCCAGCGCAAAGTGCCCGCCGCCTCCTGCACGGTGCTGGTGGTATTGGCTTGCATTTGCGACGCGGTGGACTGCGCCGACTTCAGACGCGCCCCCATCGCCGCTGCGCTATCCGCCGCCGCGCCCTTGAGGCTGTCGCCGACCAGTTGATCACTGCTGGCGATCAGCGCCGAGAAGCGCTTGTCCAGGGCTGCCAGATCGACTTCCACGGAAGCCGTGGAGACGCCCATCAGGACCTTGCCGATTTCCACGCCATTGGGGCTGATCGAAGCTTCGATGTAGTAGACCGAGGGATCGTTCTTCGCCGCATCCAGCACTTTGTCCAATGCGCGCTCGCCCTGTCCTTTCTCCAGCAGCGCTTTGTTGATCGGGTTCTCGCGGTTCAGATAGCGCGTCAGGTGCTGTCCGGTGGCGTCGTCGTAGATCACAAACAACACGTTGGGATTGCGCTGGGCGCGGCGGGCGAATTCGGACAGGGTAGGAACGTCGCTGTCCCACATGGCGCGGGGTGCAACCGAGGCCAGAAGCTGCGCCATATCGTTGGCGGAGTCCTTCAGGTCTTTTTCCAAAGTCCCACGCAACTGCGCCTGCTCGTCCTTCAGACGCGAGGACAAACCGGCAGTGAGGCGCTGACGGGTATTGGTGGACAGGCTGTCCAGGCTCGACGTGACTTCACGCCCCGCCTGCTCCAGTTCACCGGAGAGCTTTTGACTGTCAGCCCCCAGGCGCACGCCCAAGTCGGCTTCCAACGCGGTGACCGTGCTCCGAGTCAGGGCGACCGCAACCAGCACTTGCACCAAAAGGGCGATACCGAGGGTAACGAACACAGGCCGCAATAGACGGCTTTGTAACAGTGAGAGAATGGCTGACACTTAAAATCCCTCTGCTTGGCGCCATTAAATTGATGGCGCATCGGAAGCGATGCTTTTAATCAACATCACAGCAAAGGTCGTGCCGTCTGACAGACAGATACGACAAAGGCCCCAAATGAGGGGCCTTTGTGTTTTACATCAAAGACTTATTAAGCGAACGGATGACGCAGAACGATGGTTTCGTTGCGGTCCGGCCCCGTCGAAATAATGTCAATCGGCGCACCGACCAACTCTTCAACGCGCTTGATGTAGTTGCGAGCAGCTTGCGGCAGCTCTTCCAGGGTCTTGGCACCAACGGTAGATTCGGTCCAGCCTGGCATCTCTTCGTACACGGGCTCCAGGCCGATGTAGCTGTCGGCGTCGGTCGGTGCGTCGATCACTGCACCATCCTGGTTCTTGTAGCCAACACAGATGTTGATGGTTTCCAGGCCGTCCAGCACGTCCAGCTTGGTCAGGCACAGGCCCGAGATGCTGTTGACGTCGATTGCGCGACGCAGGATGACGGCATCGAACCAGCCGCAACGACGGGCACGACCGGTGGTAGCGCCGAACTCGTGGCCACGCTTGGCCAGGAACGCGCCAACGTCGTCGAACAGCTCAGTCGGGAACGGACCCGAACCGACGCGAGTGGTGTAAGCCTTGGTGATGCCGAGGATGTAATCCAGATACATCGGACCGAAACCCGAACCGGTGGCGATGCCGCCCGCGGTGGTGTTGGAGCTGGTGACGTACGGGTAAGTACCGTGGTCGATGTCCAGCAGGGAGCCTTGGGCGCCTTCGAACATGATGTCTTTGCCAGCGCGACGCAGCTCGTGCAGCTCAGCGGTGACGTCGAGCATCATCGGCTTGAGCAGCTCGGCGTATTCCATGCACTCGTCGAGTGTCTTCTGGAAGTCGATGGCTGGCTCTTTGTAGTAATTGACCAGGACGAAGTTGTGGTAGTCCAGCAACTCGCCCAGCTTGGCGGCGAAACGCTCACGATGGAACAGGTCACCGATGCGCAGACCGCGACGGGCGACTTTATCTTCGTAAGCCGGGCCGATGCCGCGACCGGTTGTACCGATCTTCAGCTCGCCACGGGCCTTTTCACGCGCCTGGTCCAGCGCAACGTGATAGGACAGGATCAGCGGGCAGGAAGGGCTGATACGCAGGCGCTCGCGCACCGGTACACCTTTCTCTTCCAGCTTGATGATCTCGCGCAGCAGAGCGTCCGGTGCAACCACCACGCCGTTGCCGATCAGGCACTGCACGCCTTCGCGCAGCACGCCCGACGGGATCAGGTGCAAGACGGTTTTCTCGCCGTCGATCACCAGGGTGTGACCCGCGTTGTGGCCACCTTGGTAGCGCACTACGGCGGCAGCATGTTCGGTCAGCAGATCAACGATCTTGCCTTTGCCCTCATCACCCCATTGGGTGCCCAGGACTACGACATTCTTACCCATAACACTTGTCCTCATTCGCGCAAACTTGGTGCCGGCAGCCGCCGGCAGGAAAACTCAAGAAGCCAGCGGCAATACTTGCCAAAGCCCGTTCTGCTGAATCAATTGCCGGTCGCAGTCCGCTTCACGGGCGGCGGCCAATGGTTGCCCAGGCAAAGCCTGGACGACACGCTGACCCTCACTGCGCAACTGGCAAACCTGCTGCCAGAGTGCCGCATCCGTACTGTCAGGCATCCAGATACCGCCAGACGGTAGCTCGATTTCAGCACGCCCCAGGGTCACCAGGGTTTTCAAATCGGTGGAGAAGCCGGTTGCCGGACGGGCACGACCGAAGTCGGCGCCGATGTCGTCGTAACGACCGCCCTGGGCAATGGACTGGCCAACGCCCGGGACGAACACCGCGAACACCACACCGGTGTGGTAGTGGTAGCCGCGCAACTCGCCCAGATCGAAGTAAAGCGGTAATTCCGGGAAACGCGCGGACAGCCGATCGGCAATCGCCAACAGGTCTTCCAGTGCCGCCAGTACCGGCGCCGGCGCATTGGCCAGACGCTCACGGGCAGCGCCCAGGACCTCACGACCGCCACACAGGTCGACCAGCGCCCGCAGCATGCCCGACAACTCGGCAGGCAAGCCTTCGGTCAAGGTAATGACCTCGTCGATAGCCTTGCGTTGCAACGCATCGAACAACTGTTGCTCGACTTCACCGGACAAACCGGCCGCGCGGGCCAGGCCACGGTAGATACCGACATGACCGAGGTCCATGTGCACGTCCGGCACATCGGCCAGTTGCAGCATGGCCAGCATCAGGCTGATGACTTCGACGTCGCTGCTCGGGCTGGCATCGCCGTACAACTCGGCGCCCAACTGGATCGGGCTGCGGGACGATGACAAGGCCCGTGGCTGCGCATGCAGCACGCTGCCGGCGTAGCACAAACGGCTCGGACCTTCACGACGCAGGGTGTGCGCATCGATGCGCGCCACTTGCGGCGTGATGTCGGCACGGAAACCCATCTGCCGGCCCGATTGCGGGTCGATGACCTTGAAGGTACGCAGATCCAGGTCCTGGCCCGCGCCGGTCAGCAGGGATTCCAGGTACTCGATATGGGGAGTCACGACAAACTCGTAACCCCAGCTCTGGAACAGATCCAACACCTGGCGACGCGCTACTTCAATGCGCGCCGCCTCTGGTGGCAGTACTTCTTCGATGCCATCTGGCAGCAGCCAGCGGTCTACCGTTGCCATTACGCCATTCCCCTATGATCCGGGCGGCCAGCCGTTGGGCGAGCCTTGAGTGAAGCAGAAAATGCCTGGCCCATGCGCAAAGCACGCGCATGGACGACGTGGCGAAAAGCCGAAACCGGCTTCGCCAATCACTTTCCTCGAAAAACCTGTCGAGTCATTCAACTCGGGCGCCTGCCTGAAAACCACAATCAAACGTGCAGACGCAAAAAAGCCGGGAATTTCCCGGCTGCCGCATCATACACACGTTTTCCCAAAGGATCACCCCGCCCGAGGTTTTAGCCGCCAGGCGGGGTGATGATTCAGGTCAACGCTGTATCAAGGCTTGGCTTTTTCCAGGTAACGGAAGAAGTCGCTGCTTGGGTCCAGGACCATGACGTCGGTTTTGTTCGCGAAGCTTTCACGGTAGGCACGCAGGCTACGGTAGAAACCGTAGAACTCCTGGTCCTGGCCGTAGGCCTTGGAGTAGATCGCAGCAGCCTGGGCATCACCATCACCACGAACCTCTTCAGATTCACGATAGGCTTCGGCCAGCAACACGCGGCGTTGACGATCGGCGTCGGCACGGATGCCTTCGGCCAGCTCGTTACCCTTGGCGCGGTGCTCGCGAGCTTCACGCTCACGCTCAGTGCTCATACGTTCGAACACGCTGCGGTTCACTTCTTTCGGCAGGTCGATGGCCTTGACCCGAACATCGACAACTTCGATGCCCAGCTCTTTTTCCGCCATCTTGTTCAGCGAAGCGGTGATGTCCGCCATCAACGCGTCACGTTCACCGGAAACCACTTCATGCAGGGTGCGCTTACCAAACTGGTCACGCAGGCCCGATTCCAGACGACGGGACAGACGCTCGTCGGCAATCTGCTTCAAACCAGATGTCGCGGTGTAGAAGCGCTCGGCATCTTTCACGCGCCACTTGGCGTAGGCATCGACCATGACAGCTTTCTTTTCCAGCGTCAGGAAGCGTTGTGTCGGTGCATCCAGCGTCATCAGGCGTGCGTCGAATTTGCGCACCTGGTTAACGTAAGGCACTTTCACATGCAGGCCCGGCTGAACATCAGTCTGGACCACGCGACCGAATTGCAGCATTACCGCACGCTCGGTCTGACCCACAATGTAGAAGCAGTTCCAGGCTGCGATCGCCACGACGACGCAGACAATAAGGGCGATCAGCGATTTATTGCTCATCAGCGACTCTCCCTGGTACGTGCTTGCTGTTGTTGCAGATCAGCGGCTGCACGCGCATTCGCTTCATTGCTGCTGGCTGCTGCGCCCGTTACCGGTGCGCTGGTGCTGCGGCCACTGTCGATCATCTTGTCCAACGGCAAGTACAGCAGATTGCTCTGGCCATTCTTGTTGCCGGTCACGAGAACCTTGCTGGTGTTGGTGAAGACTTCCTGAATGGTGTCCAGGTACAGACGCTCGCGGGTGACTTCAGGGGCCTTGCGGTACTCGGCGACCAGTTTGGTAAAGCGATCCGCCTCACCCTTGGCACGCGAAACCGTTTCGTCGCGGTAACCGTTGGCATCCTCAAGGATGCGCTGGGCCTGACCACGGGCTTCCGGAACGACGCCGTTGGCGTAGGTTTCAGCCTGGTTGCGCGAACGCTGCTCGTCTTCACGGGCGCGGATCACATCATCGAAGGCTTCCTGGACTTCACGCGGTGCGGCTGCGCTTTGAACGTTGACCTGGGTAACGGTGATACCGGTGCGATAGGTATCGAGGAAACGTTGCAGACGCTCCTTGATTTCGCTGGCCATCAATTCACGGCCTTCGGTCAGGACCTGGTCCATGGCGGTGGAACCCACCACATGGCGCAAGGCGCTGTCGGTCGCGTGTTGCAGGCTGATTTCCGGCTGATCGACGTTCAGCACGAAATCCTGCAGGTTGCTGATCTTGTACTGCACGGTCAGCGGCACTTCGACGATGTTCTCGTCTTCGGTCAGCATCTGGCCCTGCTTGGTATAGGCACGCTCACGCGTGACGTTTTCCATGTACTTCTTGTCGATCGGCGGGAAGTAGATGTTCAGGCCCGGGCCTACCGTCTCGTAGTACTTGCCGAAGCGCAGCACCACGGCTTGCTCCTGCTCGTCGACGACGTAGACCGCGCTGTACAGCCACACAGCGGCGAGCACGACCAGGCCGATGCCGAGCAGACCGCCGAAGCCGCCACTCTTGCCCGAACCACCGCCGTCGTCACCGCGTTTTTTACCACCACCGAACAACCCGTTCAGGCTTTCCTGCAGCTTTCGGAAGGCCTCGTCGAGATCCGGTGGTCCCTTGCGGTCGCCGTTATTGCGGCGCTTGCCACCCCAAGGATCCTGATTATTCGAGTTGCCACCCGGCTCATTCCAAGCCATAGCGCTCTCCATCTGATAAAGCAAAGACGCACCCACGGCGCGCCGACCAATGCTACAGAATGCCTGTCACCACGGCACAACCGCTTTCTCAGGCTTTTATTGCAAAGTGTGTTGCTCGATGAAGTCCATCGGTTGCAGGCCTTCGCGGCTGACCAGTCGATTCAACTCGACCCGAGGCAAGCGAACAGCCAGCAAGCTGACACCTTCTTCGTCGTGTTCTTCTTTCTGCACCGCACCGAGTTCGAAAAACTGCGCACGCAGTCGAGCAAAACGTTGCGGCAAGCGCAAGGTGCCAACAAACAAATCACTGCCCAGCAACTCGGCAATGGCTTGCTCAAGCAATTCCAGACCACTGCCATCACGCGCCGACAGCCAGACCCGCTGGGGCTTGCCGTTTTCGTCGCGCTGGATTTGTGGCTCAACGCCTTCAAGCAAATCGAGTTTGTTATAGACCTCGAGGATCGGCAAGTCCTGGGCCCCGATCTCGCCCAGCACCACCATCACCTGCTCGATCTGCAACATGCGATCCGGTTCGGCCGCATCGATCACGTGCAACAGCAGATCCGAGTTGCTCGACTCTTCGAGCGTAGACCGGAATGCCTCGACCAGTTTGTGGGGCAAGTGGCGGATGAAACCCACCGTGTCGGCCAGGACAATCGGCCCCAGGTCGTCGATTTCCAGACGGCGCAAGGTCGGGTCCAGCGTGGCAAACAACTGGTCAGCCGCGTACACGTCGGATTGGGTCACGTTATTGAAGAGCGTGGATTTGCCGGCGTTGGTATAGCCCACCAGGGACACGGTAGGAATATCCGCACGGGAACGGCCGCGTCGCGACTGTTCGCGCTGACTGCGCACCTTTTCCAGCCGACCCTTGATCTGTCGCAGGCGAACCCGCAGCAAACGGCGGTCGGTTTCCAGCTGGGTTTCACCCGGACCACGCATACCGATACCGCCACCCTGACGCTCAAGGTGAGTCCAGCCGCGAACCAGGCGCGTGCTCATGTGGTCAAGCTGGGCCAGTTCGACCTGGAGCTTGCCCTCATGGGTACGGGCGCGTTGGGCAAAGATATCGAGAATCAGACCGGTACGGTCGATCACGCGACACTCGAAAACACGTTCGAGGTTACGCTCCTGACTGGGCGTGAGGATGTGATTGAAGATGACCAGATCGGCCTTTTCGGCATGGACCAGGTCGCGCAGTTCCTCGACCTTGCCGCTGCCAATCAGGAACTTGGCAGTTGGCCGATGACGCGGCACGTTAAAAAACGCGACGGTCTCGGCGCCAGCCGAATTAGCCAATTCCTGAAACTCCTGCGGATCTTCGCGCGCCTCAGGGTCCTGTCCATCCAAGTGAACGAGGATCACTCGTTCACCACCACCGTGGCGCTCAAAGAACAAAGGAGACTCCTATCAGGCGTTACCTGGCTCAGCGTCACCCGCTTCGGATTCGGTTGCGCTAGGCAGACGAATTGGACGAACCGGCACCACTGTCGAGATAGCGTGCTTGTAAACCATCTGGCTAACGGTGTTTTTCAGCAGGATGACGAACTGGTCGAAAGACTCGATCGTGCCTTGCAGTTTGATCCCGTTGACCAGGTAGATGGACACCCCAACTTTCTCTTTACGTAAAGTATTCAAGTAAGGGTCTTGTAGCGAATGCCCTTTTGACATGTGCCGCACTCCTTTAAGGATTCAATATAAAAAATAGGTAATTCAGATGGCTTGGGCCGTCACACCCCCAAGGATAGACGGCAATTGCAAGGACTCAGCTCAATATGGAGATGGTCCCAAGGTATTTCAAGGCGCGTGGCAGATTGTCGCAATCGAGGCTGTCCAGCCAGTGTAAATCAGCCCAACTGCGCAGCCAGGTGAACTGGCGCTTTGCCAATTGGCGCGTGGCGATGATTCCACGCTCCTGCATCTCGGCTTGCGTCAGCTTGCCATCCAGATAATCCCAGACTTGTCGATACCCTACAGCGCGTATGGACGGCAACCCTGAATGCAGGTCACTTCTCGTACGCAGGGCTACGACCTCGTCGATGAATCCCTGTTCCAACATAATTGTGAATCTTTGTTTAATGCGCTCATGCAGCACCTGGCGATTTGCCGGTGCAATGGCCAAGTTCGCGACAGTATAGGGCAATTGTTGCAGTCCCGAAGCGGCTGCTTCAGTACTTTGCGCAGATTGTCTGAGCCGCAGCTCGGTCATGCTCTGACCGCTCACACGATAAACTTCCAGCGCTCGACTGAGACGTTGAGGATCGTTCGGGTGAATTCGCGCCGCCGACACCGGATCAATGATTGCCAATTGATCGTGCAGGGCTTGCCAGCCAAGGCTTGCAGCCTCTTCTTCGATTTGTGCACGAACTTCAGGATCGGCCGCCGGCATTTCCGCCAACCCTTCGACCAAAGCCTTGTAGTAGAGCATCGTGCCGCCTACAAGCAGCGGAATTTTGCCTCGGGAAGTGATCTCGGCCATCGCCTCAAGGGCATCACGACGAAAATCCGCTGCTGAATAGCTCTCCGCCGGGTCGATAATATCGATCAAGCGGTGCGGAAATTCGGCCAGGATCTCTTTCGATGGCTTGGCGGTGCCGATGTCCATGCCGCGATAGACCAGCGCCGAATCAACACTGATCAGCTCGCACGGCAGGACTTTGGTCAGCTCGATGGCCAGGTCGGTCTTGCCCGCAGCGGTCGGGCCCATCAGGAAAATCGCTGGAGGGAGCTGGCTCATCAACGACCGCGCAAGAACAGTTTGTCCAGATCGTCCAGGCCCAATTGGGTCCAGGTCGGTCGGCCATGGTTGCATTGACCGCTGCGTTCGGTGTTTTCCATGTCCCGCAACAGGCCGTTCATTTCCGGTATCGCCAGGCGCCGATTAGCGCGGATCGCGCCGTGGCAGGCCATGGTGCCGAGCAGTTCGTTCAGGTGCGCCTGAATCCGGTCGCTGGTTCCGTATTCCATCAGGTCGGCCAGCACGTCGCTGACCAGACGATTGGCTTCCGCTTGCTTGAGCAGCGCCGGAATCTGCCGGATCGCCAGGGTTTCCGGGCCCAGGCGTTGCAACTCAAAGCCCAGGCGCTGGAACCAGGCGACGTTCTCTTCGGCGCAATCGGCTTCGCGCTGACTCACGGCCAGGGATTCGGGCACCAGCAGCGGCTGGCCGCTCAGGCCTTCGCTGGCCATGGCGACTTTCAGGCGTTCGTACATGATCCGCTCGTGGGCGGCGTGCATGTCCACCAGCACCAGGCCCTGGGCGTTTTCCGACAGGATATAAATGCCCTTGAGCTGCGCCAGCGCGTAACCCAGCGGCGGAATATCGTCCTGCCCGGCGGGCAGCGCGACCGCATTGGCTTCGGGCAGCGGTGCGAAAAACTCGCGGTACGCCGCTTGAGCTTCCGCCACCGGCACGCCGGATTGAGGCTTTGGCGTGTACTGATATTGATAACCGGCGCCAACGCCCGAGCCTGCGGCCGTATTAAAGGTCGGCTGCCCTTGAGGCTGTTCCAGCAACGCATTCGCCGCCAGGCGCATTTCGCCCTGTGGACCGAACTCACCGGCATCGATGCCGGTCGGTCGGACAATGGCCGTCGCCACCGGCGCGGCCAGATGGTCTTCGGGCCGCACATCGCCTAAGGCGCGGTGCAAGGTGCCGTAGAGGAAATCGTGAACCATGCGCCCGTCACGGAAACGCACTTCGTGCTTGGTCGGGTGCACGTTGACGTCAACGCCCGCCGGATCGACTTCGAAAAACAGCACGAAGGTCGGGTGACGACCGTTGAACAGCACGTCGCGATAGGCCTGGCGCACCGCGTGGGCCACCAGTTTGTCGCGCACGGCACGGCCATTCACGAAGAAATACTGCAAGTCCGCCTGGCTGCGGTTGAACGTCGGCAACCCGACCCAACCCCACAAATGCAGGCCATTGCGCTCGATTTCGATCGGCAGCGCCTGCTCCAGGAACCCCGAACCGCAAATCGCCGCCACACGCCGGGCGCGAGCCGCGTCGTCATGGGCTTCGTGCAGGCTGAGGATGGTCTTGCCGTTGTGGCGCAAATGGAACGCCACGTCGAATCGCGCCAGAGCCAGGCGTTTGATCACTTCTTGCAGGTGATCGAATTCGGTTTTTTCGGTCTTGAGAAACTTGCGTCGGGCCGGGGTATTAAAGAACAAGTCGCGCACTTCCACCGAGGTGCCCACCGGGTGAGCGGCCGGTTGCACCCGGGGCGCCATGTCCCGGCCTTCGGTTTCGACTTGCCAGGCCTGATCGGCGTCCTTGGTGCGGGACGTCAGGGTCAGGCGCGCCACGGAGCTGATCGACGCCAGGGCTTCACCACGAAACCCGAGGCTCATCACCTGTTCGAGGTCTTCGAGGTTGCGAATCTTGCTGGTGGCGTGTCGCGCCAGGGCCAGCGGCAGGTCATCGGCGGAAATGCCGCTGCCGTCGTCGCGCACCCGCAGCAGCTTGACGCCACCCTGCTCGACATCGACGTCGATGCGTTTGGCACCGGAATCGAGGCTGTTTTCCAACAACTCCTTGATCACCGAAGCCGGGCGCTCGACCACCTCACCGGCGGCAATCTGGTTCGCCAGTCGCGGGCTGAGCAGCTCGATACGAGCCGTGTTGTTCAGCGCCTGATTCATTCTTTGGCCGCCAGTTCTGTGCCGGGAATGGTCAGGGTCTGGCCGATTTTCAATTCATCGCTTTTCAGATTGTTGGCGCTGCGCAGGGTCGCCGGGGACACCTGATAACGCACGGCAATCATCGCCAGGGTCTCGCCGGGGCTGACGCGATGGTCGCGGGGGCCTTGGGCGATCTTGCCGGAATCACGCAGCCAGGCAATGTAAGTGCCCGGTGGCGGGTTCTGCTGGAAGAACTGGCGAACACCGGCGCTGATGGAGCGCGCCAATGCCTGCTGGTGGCTGGCCGTCGACAGTTTCGTGGCTTCGTTGGAGTTGGAGATGAAGCCGGTTTCCACCAGGATCGACGGAATGTCCGGGGATTTCAGCACCATAAACCCGGCCTGCTCCACCCGTTGCTTGTGCAGCGGCGTAACGCGGCTAATGTTGCTCAAGACCTTCTGGCCAACGTTCAGGCTGGAGGTCAGGGAAGCCGTCATCGACAGATCGAGCAACACGCCCGCGAGCATGCGGTCCTTGTCGTCGAGGCTGACGCTGCCGGCACCGCCGATCAAGTCGGAACGGTTTTCGCTGTCGGCCAGCCAACGGGCGGTCTCCGAAGTGGCACCGCGATCCGACAGGGCAAACACCGAGGCTCCGAAAGCTGCCGCAGACGGTGCGGCGTCGGCGTGGATCGAGACAAACAGGTCGGCGCCTTTCTTGCGCGCAATTTCGGTACGGCCACGCAGCGGGATGAAGTAATCGCCGGTGCGGGTCAGTTCGGCGCGGAAGCCTTTCATGCCGCTGACCTGGCGCTGCAATTCACGGGCGATGGCCAGGACCACGTCTTTTTCATGCTGACCGCGAGAGCCCGAGGCACCCGGGTCTTCGCCGCCGTGGCCGGCGTCAATCACCACAATAATGTCGCGCTTGCCCGCCGGAGCCGGCGGCAGTTTCACCGGAGGATCGATCGGGGTGACCGGCACCGGGGCCACGGTCGCAACGTTGGTCGGTGGCGGCGGAATCGGGGCGGCGGCTTCGGCGCTGTCGAACAGGTCCACCACCAGGCGATTGCCGTACTGGGCGTTCGGCGGCAGGGTGAAGCTTTTCGGTGTGACGGCTTTTTTCAGGTCGATGACCACCCGCAGGTCGGTCGGTGTGCGCTGGGCCGAACGCATGGCGGTGATAGGGCTATTGGAGGCGTTGACGTTGAGCGGCGCACCGAGGGTCGCGCCGTTGATGTCGATGACCAGCCGATCCGGCGAGGTCAGGGTGAAAACGCTGTGCTGCACCGGCCCCGTGAGGTCGAACACCAGCCGTGTGTTATCCGGAGCTCGCCACAGGCGAACGCTGTTGACCTTCGTTTCGGCCACAGCGTCGACGGTCACCGCCAAAAACAACAACCCTACGGCAGCTACCATCGCGCGAAAGCGCATACCTGACCCCATCATTTAATTGGTTTCCAATGCCAAAGCGGCACACCACGACTCGCCACGCGAGCCCTGGGACAAAATTTTCAGCGAACGCCCGCTGTCTTGCGGGCTAATGGTAATGGTCAGGTCGGGCTTTGGCAAAAAGCCTGCACCCTTCTGGGGCCATTCAATCAAACACATAGCGTCGTCGTCGAAGTAATCGCGGATGCCGAGGTATTCCAGTTCCTCCGGATCGACCAGTCGATACAGGTCGAAATGGAACGCGCGAATGTCGCCAATCTCGTAGGGCTCGACCAGGGTGAAGGTCGGACTTTTTACCGCACCCACATGCCCCAGGCCACGGATGATGCCCCGGGACAGCGTGGTTTTCCCCGCCCCCAGGTCGCCTTCGAGAAAAATCAGACCGTGCCCTTGAGTGGTTTTTGCTATGCGTGCACCGAATGCGGTCATCGCCTCTTCATCAGCCAGGTACAGGGTTACTTCAGACACGGTGCTTGCTCCTCCAACAACTGACGAATGGCTGGAATCAGATCACTGGCCGCCAGCCCACGGCCCGATTTACCTTGTTGCGCCCCGGCATTGGCGTGTAGCCAGACTGCCAGGCACGCGGCCTCGAATGCATTCATGCCCTGGGCGAGCAAGGCGCCGACCAGACCGGCCAGCACATCGCCCAGACCGGCAGTGGCCATCGCCGGATGGCCCTGGTGACACGCCGCCAGCCGCCCATCGGGACTGGCGATCAGGCTGCCGGCGCCTTTCAGAATGACTACTGCTGTATATTTTTTGCTCAATGCGTGAGCGGCGGCGGGGCGATCGGCCTGCACGCCTGCGGTGCTGATTCCCAGCAACCGCGCCGCTTCGCCCGGATGCGGAGTGATGATGCAATCGGCGGGCAGTTTCACCTGTTCTTCGGCGAGCATGTTCAGCGCATCGGCGTCCCAGACTTGCGGCAACGGCGCGTTGGCGGCTGCTGACAACAGACTTTTACCCCATGCCCCCTGCCCCAAACCCGGACCGACCACCAACACCGACACTTTTTCCAACAATCCCATCAACTGATTGGCCGACGAAGTACCCAACACCATGGCTTCCGGGATTCTCGCCAACGCGGCGGGCACATGTTCGCTGCGGGTGGCCACGGACACCATGCCCGCACCGCTGCGCAGCGCACTTTGCGCACTCAGCAGGATCGCGCCGCCGAAACCGCGATCACCGCCGATCAGCAGCACATGGCCGAATTTGCCTTTATGGGAGGTGGGTGGTCGAGGGGCCAGGCGTGGCAGGTTAGCGGCGCTTAGACGACGGGCGCTGATCGCTGCGCTCTCAAGTAGTTGCGGATCTGCGTGCAGATCGTTGAAGACCAACTCACCGACCACATCCGCCGCATCACCGGTGAACAGCCCCAGCTTCAAACCGATGAACGTCACGGTGAGATCCGCCCGAACCGCCACGCCCAGCAGACGACCGGTATCGGCGCACAGCCCCGAAGGGATATCCACCGCCGCCACCGGCAAGCCACTGGCATTGATCGCGGCAATGGCGCTGGCGTAGGGCTCACGCACTTCACCGCTCAGACCAGTGCCGAGCAAGGCATCGAGGACGATGCCGCGCAACTCGGTGTCGGTCCAGGCTTGGATGATTACGTTTTCGCTCAAGGCCTCGGCATGAGCCCGTGCCGCATCACCCTGCAATCGCTTGGGATCACCCACCGCCAGCACCCGCACTTGCCAACCGGCACGCTGGGCCAGCACCGCCACCAGATAACCGTCGCCAGCGTTGTTGCCGTGACCGGCCAGCACCGTCAGTTCGTTGGCCGTCGGCCACTGCCGGACCAGCGCCCGCCACGTCGCCCGCGCCGCTCGCTGCATCAATTCGAAGCCCGGCGTGCCGGCCGCGATCAGGCTCGCATCGAGCCCTCGCACTTGCGCGGCGCTGTACAGCGCGTCGGGTAAATCATCTTTAGTGTGCGGCATGCGTCTTCGGGCTCCGATGTCTGGCAGAATTATACGCACCTCAGCTCCGGTTTCTCTCGTCTCATGCCCGCTATTACTACAGACCTGCCCGCCCTCGCCCAATCCATCAAGGACTGGGGCCGCGAGCTGGGCTTTCAGCAAGTCGGCATCAGCGGCCTGGACCTCGCCGAGCATGAGCAGCATCTGGAACGCTGGCTCGAAGCCGGCTACCACGGCGAAATGGACTACATGGCCGCCCACGGCAGCAAACGCTCGCACCCGGAAGAACTGGTGCCGGGTACTTTGCGTGTAGTGTCGCTGCGAATGGACTACCTGCCCGGCGACACGCAAATGGCGCAATTACTCGCCCAACCGGAAAAAGCCTACGTCTCCCGTTATGCCTTGGGCCGCGATTACCACAAACTGATCCGTAAACGCGTGCAACAACTGGCCGATAAAATTCAGGCCGAGATCGGCCCCTTCGGCTTCCGCGCTTTTGTCGACAGCGCCCCAGTGCTGGAAAAAGCCATCGCCGAGAAGGCTGGTCTTGGATGGATCGGCAAAAATACCCTGGTCTTGAATCGCAAGGCCGGCAGTTACTTCTTCCTCAGTGAACTGTTTGTCGATCTGCCACTGCCGGAAGACCCGCCCCACTCAACCGAACATTGCGGCCGCTGCACCGCGTGTCTGGACATTTGCCCGACCAACGCCTTCGTCGGCCCCTACGTGCTGGACGCCCGGCGCTGCATTTCCTACCTGACCATCGAACTGAAAACCGCGATCCCGGAAGACTTGCGACCGTTGATCGGCAATCGGGTGTTTGGCTGCGATGACTGCCAGATCGTCTGCCCGTGGAACCGCTTCGCCCGTCCGTCCGGGGAAAGCGACTTCAAGCCTCGGCATAATCTGGACAATGCCGAGTTGGCTGAATTGTTCATGTGGGATGAAGACAAGTTTCTCAGCAGTACCGAAGGTTCGCCGCTTCGCCGGGCGGGTTATGAGCGGTGGTTGCGCAATCTGGCGGTGGGCTTGGGCAATGCGCCGTCGAGTATTCCGGTGTTGGAGGCGTTGAAGGCGCGCAGGGAATATCCGTCGGAGTTGGTGCGTGAACACGTCGAATGGGCACTGAAGCAACACGAACAACGCGCTGACAACGCTGTATCTCCCTTTTAACGGGGCCACTAAATCGGTTCACGTACGTAGATCAACACCAGATGACTTTATCCACTTGGCATTGCGCCCCTTTCCTGTCGACTGAATGAGTCCTTCAGCCTTCAATGAACGCAAAACTATACGCACCGTATCGCGACTCACGCCAGGGCATGCCTCTTCAAGTTCGGTAATTGAAAAAGGCAAAAAGCGCTTCAGCGCTTCCACACGTACTCGATCACTTTTTCCTCCGTGGCGTTTTTCAATCGTGCCTACACGGACCTCAAACTCCTTATAAGCCCGAAGCAGCGCGCCCCAGAAATAGTCGAGCCATGGCTGAACATTATGCAGGCCTTCATGCCAGCCTTGGGAGCTGACCTCAAGCGTTTCGTAATAACTTTCTTTTGAGTCCTCGAAGATCCGCTCAAGGCTGATAAAACGTCCAACTCGATAATCAAACTGATAAAGCAGCAGCAATGTGAGCAGACGGGCCACGCGACCATTACCGTCCGAGAAAGGGTGGATACAAAGAAAGTCCAGAATGACAAGAGGAACCAAGACCAGAGGGTCCGCCTGATTCTGATCCAAGGCTTTGCGATATTGAGTAACCATCTCGACCATCGCAATAGGTGTCAGATGCGCCGCGACAGGCCGGAAGCGAATGCGTGAGCTGCCATCAGGATGACGTTCAATAATGTCGTTGTTCGTTGCTTTCCACTCCCCTCCATCCTGTGGCAGATAGCGGTAAAGCATGCTGTGCAACTGTCGAATGACACCTTCGGAAATTGGCATCCCCTCTGCTGCTTCATGAATCAAAGAAAGCGCGTCTCGATAACCTGCAATTTCTTGCTCGGAGCGACTTTTAGGTTCAGCATTTTTGACGACTAGAGATTTCAACCGGGCAGGCGTCACGACAACACCTTCAAGCCGGTTTGATGACTCAGTGGACTCGATGACAGCCAACTGCTTCAGGTCATTGAGAACCTCTGGAGATTGAGCAACGAATAATTGCTGTTTTCCTCGATATTCTCCAAGAGCCCGCAGTGTTGCGACCTGCGATCCGTTGTAGCGTAGCTTCGAGAGGAAATCAGGGGTGAGTGACTGCATAGGTAGCTTATCTGCTAAATAGGGTAATAAATTATTAATAGGGTAATACAGCAATGGGTTACCCTGTTTAAGGCCTTTTTACCCCATTTACGCCTAGCAAACCACCCGACGTCTTATGCAGAATATTTCTACCTTGCGCCTATCCAGAGAACATTAGCGCTTAGCTGAAATCAGGCTTCGTCGTTGTAGACGAACTTCGGCATTTCCCAATGAAACCGGATCGCCAGCAACCGCAGCAAGAACCCGCCGAACAAGGTGATCAAGATCGCCTGCTCCCCCGGTAATTGCAGATAGATGCACAGCATGTAGCACCATGCCGCCGCGAACGAGACGCTAGCGTAGAGCTCGCGGCGGAAGATCAGCGGGATGTCGTTGCAGAAGATGTCCCGCAGGATGCCGCCGAACACCCCGGTGATCACGCCGCTGACCGACGCCACCAACATGCCGTGGCCCATTTCCAGCGCGGTCATGCAGCCGATCAGGGTGAATGCCACCAGGCCCACGGCGTCGAGCACCAGGAACAGCGAGCGCAGATGGCGCATCCAGCGGGCGGCGAACACCGTGAACATCGCCGCGACCGAGGTCAGGATCAGGTATTCCGGGTGTTTGACCCAGGTCAGCGGGTAGTGGCCGAGCAGCACGTCGCGCACCGAGCCGCCGCCCAGCGCCGTGACGCACGCGATCAGCACCACGCCAAACCAGTCCATGCCCCGACGGCCGGCAGACAAGGCACCGGTCATGGCTTCGGCGGTGATGGCAATCAGGTAGAGCATCAGCAACATGGCGGCGGTCCTGGCAGGAAGGCGCGCAGTCTAGCCATTTAGTCGCGGCACCAAAAGAGGGCGGACCAGAATCGCCTGCCATCATATTGTGGGTGGCTGGACGGACGCCTTCGCGAGCAAGCCCGCTCCCACAGAGAAATGCATTCCACATGTGGGAGCGGACTTGCTCGCGAAGGCGCCGGCCCAGGCACCGCCGAATCAAAACTTGATGAAATGCTTGCGGTAGTGCTGCAACTCAGCAATCGACTCGCGAATATCGTCCAGCGCCAGGTGCGTGCTGCCCTTCTGGAAGCTGTCGCGCACGTCCGGCGCCCAGCGTGCGGCCAGCTCTTTGAGCGTCGACACGTCGAGATTGCGATAGTGGAAGTAGCTTTCCAACGCTTTCATGTGCGTATAAAGGAAGCGACGGTCCTGGCAGATGCTGTTGCCACAGATCGGCGACTTGCCCTTCGGCACCCACTTTTCCAGGAAGGCGATGGTTTCGGCTTCGGCTTCGGCCATGCTGATGCGGCTGTCGCGCACCCGCTGTGTCAGGCCCGAGCCGCCGTGTTGACGGGTATTCCACTCGTCCATGCCAGCAAGGATCTCGTCGCTGTGGTGGATCGCGATCACCGGGCCTTCGGCCAGAGTGTTCAGGTCACTGTCGGTGACAATGGTCGCCATCTCGATGATGACGTCGGTATCAGGGTTCAGACCGGTCATTTCCAGGTCGATCCAGATCAGATTCTGCGGGTTTTGCATGTGTCGGCTCCTAGGCAATGCTGCGCAGTTTAGCCTAGGCAAGTGGCCGGGCGTGCTAAACTCGCGGCCGTTTTACCTAATCGCTGCATTCTTGATACGGAACACCCATGGCCAAACGCCAACTCAATCGTCGTCAAAACTGGCGCATCGAAAAAATTCAGGGCGAACGCGCTGCCCGCGCCGCCAAACGCGAGTCCTCGGCTGTCGAGGCACTTGAGGGCGGCGACCTGGGGCCGGAACAGACGGGTCTGGTGATCGCGCACTTCGGTGTGCAGGTCGAAGTGGAAGCCCTTGAAGGCGAACTGGCCGGCGAAGTGTTCCGTTGCCACTTGCGCGCCAACCTGCCTGCGCTGGTGACCGGCGATCAGGTGGTCTGGCGTGCCGGCAATCAAGGCATCGGCGTTATCGTGGCGCAACTGCCGCGTAAAACCGAACTCTGCCGCCCGGACAGCCGTGGCCAGCTCAAGCCCGTAGCGGCCAACGTCGACATGATCGTCATCGTCTTCGCCCCACTGCCCGAGCCCCACGCCAACCTGATCGACCGCTATCTGGTCGCTGCTGAGCACGCCGGGATTCGTCCGCTGCTGCTGCTCAACAAATTCGACCTGATCGACGAACAGAACGCCCCGGCCCTGAATGCCTTGCTCGCGGTCTACCGCACGCTCGGCTACCCGGTGCTCGAAGTGTCGGCCCACCACGGCAACGGCATGGAGCAACTGCAGGAACAACTGGACGGACGCATCAGCGTATTCGTCGGCCAGTCCGGCGTCGGCAAATCCTCGCTGGTCAACAGCCTGCTGCCAGAAGTCGAAACCCGCGTTGGTCCGCTGTCCGAACTGTCCGGCCAGGGCACCCACACCACGACGACCGCGCGGTTGTTCCACTTCCCCGGCGGCGGCGAACTGATCGACTCCCCAGGTATTCGTGAATTCGGCCTCGGCCACGTTAGCCGCGCTGACGTTGAAGCTGGTTTTATCGAGTTCAATGATTTGATCGGTACTTGCCGTTTCCGTGACTGCAAGCATGATCGTGAACCGGGTTGTGCGTTGCTCAAGGCGTTGGAAGATGGGCGTGTTCAGCAGCAGCGGATGAACAGCTATCGCTCGATTATTGCGAGTTTGCCGGAGACTAGTTACTAAGCCGACACAAAACCTGTGGGAGCGGGCTTGCTCGCGAAAGCGGTAGGTCAGTCAACAGAAATGTTGAAGCTGATGGCCCTTTCGCGAGCAAGCTCGCTCCCACAGGGGTTTAAGTGCCACACAAGAAAGCCGCGATCATCTCGCGGCTTTCTTGTTTTCAGAGTACTGCTTTTTCCAGCTTCCAGCCCAACGCATCCAAGGCGTCACAGCCATCCTGAATCAACATATGCGCAGCATTGGCGAAATGCTCCAGATCGTGACCTTCAGCGTCTTTGACACACAGGCAGGTGACGCTGTTGAGCAGATTGCGGGCAGCTTTGATTCGGTGGGTGGCGGTTTCGAGGAGGTCAGAGACTTTGGCTTCGGTGTCGATGTACAGCGTCGGGCCAACGCTGAAATTACCTTGGAGCGGGTGGTACTTAGCCATGGGTCAAAACTCCGTTGACTGTCGAGAGATTTCATCTGTAATTCGACCGGCTAAGATCGGTCACCGCACTGGCAGCAACGGGCGAAACTATAGGCAGATGTTCACACGACTGAGAACCCCGGAACGCAATTTCAGACCGTTCCTACAACTACCAATCTCACCAGCAAAACGCATCCGACAGACAAACGCGACCCACCCGACAACCAGGTCGGCTATCAGGCCGCCTCGCGGTGCGATGTGCGCCCCCTCGAGAGGCCGAGTGGAGGTTCTGCGTAGTGGGCAACCCGGCATGGATGCCGGGTTAGCCGCCCCCGGCCATGGATGGCCGATGGCGGCGGGCCCACGGAGCAGGACCGGAGCGAGGGCATGCCGAGCCACAGCGAGGCACCGAACGACAGGGGCAAAAGCGCTTTGGTTACTTTCGCGCTTTTCGAAAGTGACTCGCTGTAAGAGCGAAACCCTAGGCGGCCGTTACCGCAGGAATGGATCTGCACACAGCCCCAAATCCCCCAGCGCCTGACACAAAGCTTTCGCGAGCAAGCCCGCTCCCACAGTTGATCGATGTACACCTGCAAAAGATGGGGCGGCTATTAGGCCGTCTTCGCGGGCAAGCCTCGCTCCTACAGGCATCGTGCCCACGCTGAAAATGGATAAGGAGAACGCACGCGCCCGAGCCAGGTCGGCTATCAGGCCGCCTCGCGGCGCTGTTGCGGTGTTCGCCCCCTCGAGAGGCCGAGTGGAGGTTCTGCGTAGTGGGCAACCCGGCATGGATGCCGGGTTAGCCGCCCCCGGCCATGGATGGCCGATGGCGGCGGGCCCACGGAGCAGGACCGGAGCGAGGGCATGCCGAGCCTGGGCGAGGCACCGAACGACAGGGGCAAAAGCGCTTTGGTTACTTTGGGGCTTTTCCAAAGTGACTCGCTGTAAGAGCGAAACCCTAGGCGGCCGTTACCGCAGGAATGGATATGTACACAACCCTCACGATCCCCAGCGCCTGACACAAAGCTTTCGCGAGCAGGCTCGCTCCCACAGTAGATCGATGTACATCTACAAAAGATGGGGCGGCTATCAGGCAGTCTTCGCGGGCAAGCCTCGCTCCTACAATTGGTCGATGTATATCTGCAAAAGATGGGGCGGCTAACAGGCCGTCTTCGCGGGCAAGCCTCGCTCCTACAGGGACCGTGTCTGCGATGAAAATGAATGACGCACAAAAAAGCCGACATCGCTGTCGGCTTGATTGTTACGGCTCAGTACGTCACTTCGGCGGTCCCGCCGGTTTGGCTGGATCACCCGGCTTCGGCGCCGCGTCCTCGAACAGATTCAGACGCTCGCGAAGCTCATGGGCCGGCACCGGTTGCTTGTCCGCAGGCAATGCATTCGGATCAACCGGCGTCGCTGGCGCATTCGGCGCTTCACCCGGAGCGCCCTGCCCCGGCGTCGTCGTTGGATCAGCCCCTTGCGCCCCTTCGATAGCCGCTTGGGCCTTCTTGGTCAGCACAACAATGTCGATACGACGGTTGACCGGGTTGAACGGGTTCTCCCGGTCGAACAACGCCGACGAGGCATAACCCACCACCCGCGCCACTTGCGACTCCGGATAGCTACCAGCCACCAATGCACGGCGAGCCGCGTTGGCGCGGTTGGCCGACAATTCCCAGTTACCGAAATCACCGGTGCCCGAGTACGGCTTGGCGTCGGTGTGGCCGCTGATGCTGATCTTGTTCGGCACCGCTTTAATGGTGTCGGCCATGGCCAGCAGGATGTCTTCGAAATACGGTTTCAGACGCGCCGAACCCGAGTCAAACATCGGCCGGTTATCCGCGTCCATGATCTGGATACGCAGACCGTTCGGGGTGATCTCGAACAGGATCTGGTCCTTGAACTTCTGCAGTTGCGGGTTCTCTTCGACCTTGTTCTGCAATTCTTGCAGCAGCAATTCCAGGCGTTCTTTCTCGACCTGTTCAGCCATGCCTTCGACCTGTTCGGTATCGACGGTCACTTTGTCCGGCTGCGGCTGGGATTTCACCTCGGGGTTGAGGGTGTTCTCCGGCGCCAGGGTCGGTGTGCCGCCCAAATCGATGATGTACGGCGTGCCGCTTTCGGAGAAGCCGACCGGGTCCTTGAAGTAACCGGCGATGGCGATCTTCTGTTCCGGTGTGGCGGTGGACAGCAGCCACAACACCAGGAAGAACGCCATCATCGCCGTGGCGAAGTCAGCGAAGGCGATTTTCCAGGCGCCCCCGTGATGCCCGCCGGCGATGCGCTTGACGCGCTTGATGATTATCGGCTGATTATTTTCCATGGCTTAACGACCGCGAACGGCTTGTTCCAGCTCGGCAAAGCTTGGACGGTGCGCGGGGTACAGAACCTTGCGACCGAACTCCACCGCCAGCGAGGGCGGCATGCCGGAAGCCGAGGCTACCAGCGAAGCCTTGATGGCTTCGTAGACGTTCAGTTCTTCCTTGGCATCGTGGGCCAGGGAATGCGCCAACGGGCCGAAGAAACCGTAGGCCGCGAGAATACCGAAGAACGTACCGACCAGTGCCGCACCCACGTGCAGGCCGATGGATTTCTGGTCGCCTTCACCCAGGGAAGCCATGGTCACCACGATACCGAGTACCGCCGCGACGATACCGAAACCCGGCATGGCGTCGGCGATGCCGTTCACTGCGTGGGACGGGTGCTCGAGGTCTTCCTTGAGGCTGTAGAGTTCCATGTCGAACAGGCCTTCCAGCTCATGGGGAGCCATGTTGCCGGAGGACATGATGCGCAGGTAATCGCAGATGAACGCGGTCATGCGTTCGTCTTTGAGCACGGTCGGGTACTTGGCGAAGATCGGGCTCGCGGCGGCATCTTCGATATCGCCTTCGATGGCCATCATGCCTTCGCGGCGGCTCTTGTTGAGGATCTCGTAGATCAGGCCCAGCACTTCAAGGTAGAAGGTGTGGCTGAAGCGCGAACTGAACATGCCCAAGGATTTCTTGAGCACGTGCATGGTCATGTAACCGGGGTTGGCCTGCAGGAATGCACCGAGGGCCGCACCACCAATGATCATCACCTCGAAAGGCTGAATCAGGGCGGCGATTTTGCCATGGGACAGCACGTATCCGCCGAGCACGCTCGCGAATACGACGATGATGCCGATTAATTTAGCCATAGGTAGGAGAGCACTTACTGAGTCGGGTTCAAGGTCATATTCGGAAGTTAAAAAATCTCTTCTTCTACTTATCGGCAAAACTGCGCCAGACTATAGCCAGTTCAGGCGAAAAGCCAATTTAGCCCGCGCCGGGCGTGTTTAAAGCCAATGATGATCCCGTCCAGCCATGGCTAACGAAACGAACGTTCCAACTCCAAAACCGATCAATCTCGAAGGCTGGGTCAAGCTTCTCGATGGCGTGCGTCTGCCCGTTCCGCAGGAGAGTCATGACCGTGTCTGCAAAGCCATTCGCAATAACCGCAGTTCGCTGCGCGACATTGCCGAGTTGATGCAGGAAAGCCCGGCCCTGGCCTTGAGCGTGATTCGCGAGGCCAACCGCCACACCCACGGCAGCATGACGGAGCCGGCGGAAAACCTCGATGTGGCGCTCAATCGCCTCGGCCTCAAACGCACCGAGGAACTGCTCGCGCGCCTGCCCGCCGAGCCGCAATCCGAGATCCCGAAGGCCCTGCGCCAGTTGCAACTGATCAGCCAGCACGCGTCGCAACAGGCCAACGGTTTTTTCGCCAACCGGCTGGCGCGGCTGTGGCAGGACATCCATTGGGGCAGTCTGCTGTTTCTCTCGCCGCTGTGGCCGATGGCGCTGACGCATCCGCACTTGCTCGAAGAATGGGAGCTGCGGGTCATCCATAAAGGCGAGCCGGCGCGCAAGGTCGAAAAACAGTTGTTCGGTGTACGCCTGCTGGAAATCTGCCTGGCGCTGGTGGATGCCTGGCGGCTGCCGATCTGGGTGCAACAGGGTTATCGCCTGCTGCTCAATGAGCAACGGGAGCTGGTGAAAGTCCTGCGCATTGCCCGCGACAGCGAGCACCCGTTACGCCAGCAAAACCGACTCGATGATGATCCGACCTTGCGCCGCTGGCTCAATCAGCCGGCCAACACCGTGCTGCTGGCCAATGGTCTGGCGCTGTCGGCGCAACAGGCCTGGGACTGTCCGCACAGTGAACGCTGGCAGTACCTGACCAGCCTTTACCTGCAAATTTCGATGGATGAAGTGCAACAACAGTTGCACCAACAGGCCGCCAACAGCGCCCGCCAACATGCCATGCCGGACCTCTGGCACCCGGCGGTTTCGCTGCTGTGGCCCTGGGGCATGAACCGCGTCCACGCCGGTTTGCTGCCGGCACCCGCGCCGACCACTGAAGACCTGACCCAGTGGCGCAAACAATGCGCCGAACTGCTGGTGGAGCCGAGTCGTTTCACCAACGCGATGCACCTGACCACCTCGGCCCGGGATGCGATGGTCGCGTGCGGCATGCGCCGGGTGATGATCCTGATGGCCGATCGCACCCACGCCAATCTGCGGGTGCACCAGACCGCCGGGTTGCCGAAAGAAGCCGCTGGCCTGAATTTCCTGGTCAGCCAGAGCAGCGTGTTGCAACGCTTGCTCTCGCAGCAGGCCCAAGTACGCCTGACGCCGGCCAACAACGCCCAGTTCTCGGCCCTGCTGCCCGCCAGCCTGCGCTCGCAGTTCGGCGGCGAACACTTGCTGCTGCGCTCGCTGGTCAATAATGGTCGGGTGATCATGATTGTGGTGGCGGACCAGGGCGGCGGGCCGTTTTCGGAAATCACCGTGCAAGCCTTCGGCAAAACCGCGCAGTGCGTTGAAAAGGCACTGAGTACCTTTAGCAGCCGCGGCCAATGATGCTGCGCTACAATCCTCCCTTTTTCGCCCTGGAGACCTCACATGTCTGACTTCTCTGGCTTGCCGCTGGTGATCGAGCCGAGCGACTTGCTCCCGCGCCTCGACGCCCGCGATCTGATTCTGGTGGACCTGACCAGCAGCGCCCGCTACACCGAAGGGCATCTGCCCGGCGCGCGGTTTGTCGATCCGAAACGCACGCAACTGGGTCAAGCGCCGGCGCCAGGCCTGATGCCGCCGCAAGCGGCGCTCGAAGCGTTGTTCGGCGAACTTGGGCATAACAAAGATGCGGTCTACGTGGTCTATGACGACGAAGGCGGCGGTTGGGCCGGGCGTTTCATCTGGTTGCTGGATGTCATCGGCCACAGCAAGTACCACTACATCGACGGTGGCCTGCCGGCCTGGTTGGCGGCGGGCTTGCCAATGTCGATCCAGGTCCCGGCGCCGGTCGGCGGCCCGGTCAAACTGACCTTGCATGACGAACCCACCGCCACCCGCGAATACCTGCAAAGCCGTCTCGGCGCCGCCGACCTGGCGATCTGGGACGCCCGGGGGCCGCTGGAGTACTCCGGCGAGAAAGTCCTCGCGGCCAAGGCCGGGCACATCCCGGGCGCGGTGAATTTTGAGTGGACCGCTGGCATGGATCAGTCGCGCCACCTGCGCATCCGCACTGACATGCCGCAGATCCTCGAACAACTCGGCATCACCAAAGACAAAGAAATCATCACCCACTGCCAGACTCACCACCGTTCTGGCTTCACTTATCTAGTGGCCAAGTCCCTCGGTTATCCGCGGGTCAAGGGCTACGCCGGCTCCTGGGGCGAATGGGGCAACCATCCCGACACCCCCGTAGAGATTTAAGATTTTTAAGGACAGTTAATGAATAAGCGTTTGTTTATCCTCAGCCAATACCTGCTGCCCCATCACTTGCTCTCGCGACTGGCCGGCTGCATTGCCGAATGCCGTGTGCGCTGGTTCAAGAATGCGTTCACCGCGTGGTTCGCCAAGCGTTATCAGGTGGACATGTCCCAGGCGCTGGTCGAAGACCTGACCGCCTACGAGCACTTCAACGCGTTCTTCACCCGCGCCTTGAAAGACGGCGCGCGTCCGCTGGACGAAACCCCGGGCGCGATCCTCAGCCCGGCCGACGGTGCGGTCAGCCAACTCGGCCCGATCGAACACGGTCGAGTGTTCCAGGCCAAGGGCCACAGCTTCAGCGTGCTCGAACTGCTGGGTGGCGATGCCGCGAATGCCGCGCCGTTCATGGGCGGTGATTTCGCGACGATCTACCTGTCGCCGAAGGACTACCACCGCGTGCACATGCCGCTGGCCGGCACCCTGCGCGAAATGGTCTACATCCCGGGCCGGATTTTCTCGGTCAACCAGACTACCGCCGAAAACGTCCCGGAACTGTTCGCCCGCAATGAGCGCGTGGCGTGCATTTTCGACACCGAGCGCGGCCCGATGGCCGTGGTGCTGGTGGGCGCGATGATCGTGGCGTCGATTGAAACCGTGTGGGCCGGGCTGGTCACGCCGCCGAAACGCGAGCTGAAAACCTTCCGCTACGACGAAGCCGCCCGTGCGCCGATTCATCTGGAGAAAGGCGCGGAACTGGGTCGCTTCAAACTGGGTTCGACGGCTGTCGTGCTGTTTGGGCCGGACCAGGTGAAATGGGTTGAAGGGCTGGGCGCGACGTCGCCGGTGCAAATGGGTCAGGCGTTGGGTTTGCCGAACGCTTAATCCGTTGATTCAACCCCGCGAATGATTTTCGTGGGATTGACCCCGTCCCTGTAGGAGCGAGGCTTGCCCGCGAAGGCGTCCTTAAGATCGCCTTCGCGAGCAAGCTTCGCTCCTACAGGGGCGCGCATGCCGAAACACCGTTATCTGCCATAACTGCTACAGTCAGGTCATTCACTGCCCATTTCCCGGTTGGAGTTTTTCCACGGCATGAATGAAACCAATCCCCCCCTGTTGCTGCGCGCACCGACTCCGGCTGCCCTGCGCCTGTCCTTCTGCGAACCCACACCACGCGACCTCAAGCGCTGGATCGCCAACCTTCCCAAAGCCAATATCGGCGAAACCGCTCGCCAGTTGTATCAAGGCTTGAGCGAACTCAATCAGTTGCTGACCCCCAGCGACAATCGCCTGCAATTGCTCGAACTGCTGCGACCCGAGGTGTATTACGTCTGCAAGCACCTGGAGCGGCATTTCCTGCATCAGGCGATTGTCCTCGACGAGCGTTCGCGCAAGATCGCCAACCTGTGCCAGGCGCTGCAAAGCCATTTGGCGATCGGCTACAAACAGATCGTGCTGCGCATCTCGCCACGTTTCAGCAAGGATCGTGCGCCGCTGCTGACCCAGGCGTTGCAACGGGCGATCCATTGCCTGAACGGTCCGCTGATCCGCGCCACGCAGCTGTATTGCCCGGTGCCGGAAGGGGTGTGGCTGGAGCTGCATCAGCTGTATCGAATTGGCTGCGAGCATCGGCTGCAAAACATCAGCGTGCGCGATGAACTGGCCAGCGAGACGCCGGACCTGAGCATCGAGCAGACCTACGTGGCCGCCCTGCTGTTGGGCGCCTCGCGCTGCAATCAACTGCGTCAGAACCAGATTGCCCGGCTCGCCGAGGTGCTCGAACCCTGGAGCAAATGGATCAAGCTGCAACCCGGAAAACCCGGCAACGAGCTGTTTGCGGTGGCACCGGAGCTCGATACCGGGCCGCGCTATCGCGCCAAGTTCCGCGCCGAGCAGCAGGCGAGTCTGCTGGGGATTGATCCGCAGCCGCTGGTGGCCGCCATCGAGTCCCGGCTGCTGAATCCGACCGACACCACGTTACCCGTCCCGACCGGGCTGAACCTCGATACCTTGCAACACTTGCACGCCGCCTGGGGCCAGGCCGCCGAGCGCAGTTTTCAGCGCACCGTCGGCAATGGCACCTTGACCCTGTGCGTGGGCATGAGCGCACTGCATTTTTACCTGGGCGGGCAGCGTTCGTTCAGCGACATCCTGAAAAACCCCGCCGGGCGACTGGCGCAATTTGCCGTAACAACTCCGACCGCCGGAGGCAAGGACGGCTGGAGCCAAGCCTTCGACGCCGCCCCCAATGGCAGCGCCGACGCCCTGCTGCCCTACGAAGAAATCGAATACCCCACGCTGCAGAACGACGACAGCCACGAGGCCGCCGACCGCAATCAGCATTTCCCGACCTACGCCTTGCCGGTGATCAATCACAGCCCCGGCGGTTATTGCCTGGCATGGCCCGGCGCCGTGCCGCCCGAGCTACAGGCCGGGGAAATGGTCGGGGTCGAAGATTCTGCCGGCCAGGGCTGGAGCATCGCCGTGGTGCGCTGGATTCGTCAGGTGCGTGGCGGCGGGACGCAAATGGGCATCGAGCAGGTCGCGCCGTATGCCGAGCCTTGCGGCCTGCAACTGGTGCGCACCCGGGACGATCACAGTCAGTATCTGCGGGGCTTATTGCTGCCGGCCATCAGTGCGATTGACCTGCCGGCCACCCTGCTGGCCCCGCGTCTGCCGTTCCAGGAAGGCAACAAGGTGCTGATCAACACCAACGGCCAGGAACGCCGCGCCGGGCTGGATCGACGGGTGTCGAGCACCAACAGCTTCAACCAGTTTGCCTACCGTTCGCTTGAGGCCAGCAAAAGCGAAAACAACCCGGGGAGCGGCGTGGTCGGGGCGGAAGAGGATTTTGATTCGTTGTGGAAGTCGTTGTGAGTCAGTGAGACCGAGGCGCGGCCTTCGCGAGCAAGCCCGCTCCCACATTGATTTTGTGATCGACGCAGATCAAATGTGGGAGCGGGCTTGCTCGCGAAGAGGCCCGCTCAGGCAACCAAGAACTCAGAGCTGCCCATCACGATCCCTGAAGCCCAGCAAATACAGGACCCCATCCAGCCCAAGGGTGGAAATCGCCTGCTTCGCCGATTGCTTGACCAGCGGCTTGGCCCGAAACGCCACACCCAGCCCGGCAATCGCCAGCATCGGCAAATCATTCGCGCCGTCACCGACCGCAATGGTCTGCTCCAGACGCAACCCTTCCTTGTGCGCCAGTTCCTTCAGCAGATCCGCCTTGCGCTGGGCATCGACAATCGGCTCGACCGCCACGCCCGTGACCTTGCCGTCCACCACTTCCAGTTCGTTGGCGAACACGTAGTCGATGCCCAACTTGGCCTGCAATTGCTTGGCGAAGTAGGTGAAACCGCCGGACAGGATCGCGGTCTTGTAGCCCAGGCGCTTGAGTTCGGCGAACAGTGTTTCGGCGCCCTCGGTCAGGCGCAGGGAAGCACCGATGGAGTCCAGCACGCTGACGTCCAGGCCTTTGAGCAAGGCCAGGCGTTCCTTGAAGCTGGCGCGGAAGTCCAGTTCGCCGGCCATGGCGCGTTCGGTGATTTCGGAGACTTGATCGCCCACGCCGGCAGCCTTGGCCAGTTCGTCGATGACTTCGGCTTCGATCAGGGTCGAGTCCATGTCGAACACCGCCAGACGCCGGTTGCGGCGGAACAGCGAATCTTCCTGAAAGGCGATGTCGACGTTCAGTTCCTGGGCGACGCTCAGGAACTCAGCGCGCAGGGCCTGGGGATCAGCCGCTTCGCCACGCACGGAAAACTCGATGCAGCCCTTGCCCTTGTCGGCCGGAGTGTCGAGGGGCATGCGCCCGGACAAACGATCGATATGGTCGATGTTCAAGCCATATTTGGCGGTGATCGAGCTCACAGCCTGCAATTGCCCGGCGGTCACTTTGCGGGTCAACAGGGTCACGATGTGGCGTTTTTTGCCCTGGTTGCCGACCCACTGCTGGTAATCCTCTTCGGACACCGGCGTGAAACGCACCTGCTGGTCGAGCTCGTAGCCCTTGAACAGGATGTCCTTGAGCACTGACTTGCCCTGCTCGGTGTCAGGAATTTCAACCAGGATGCCGAACGACAGGGTGTCGTGGATCACCGCCTGACCAATGTCGAGAATGTTCACACCACCCTGGGCCAGAACGCCGGTAATGGCCGCAGTCAGACCCGGTCGGTCGACTCCCGTGATGTTTATCAGGACGATTTCGCGCAAGGCGCACCCCCGCAGGTGGAAAAAAACCGCATTCTACCCACTTTCAGTGACCATCGGGCACCGTCAGCGCTTTGCCGGTCTAGGGCCTGTCGCTATACTGCGCGTCAACTTCACGGACAAAAGAGCCGAGCTCAAGTGAACCGGCCCACGCCAGTAAAAACCGATAACTTCTTCCTGCTGATCTTCCGGGCACTGCGCCACCGCCGTGTACCGATTGCATTGCGCATTGCCAGCCATAACGTGATCCTGGTCGCTCTGGCCCTGGTGATTTATGCCTGTGTGATGGGATTGCAGTTCAAGCAGGCCATGCACGAGCAGGCCGATGCGCTGGGCGAAAGCCTGACCACGCAGACCGCCACCTCGGCCACCGAGCTGTTGGTGTCCAACGACATCCTCAGCCTCAACGTGCTGCTCAACAACCTGACCAAAAACAAGTTGGTGGCCCACGCCGCCATCTACAGCGTGGATAACCGCATCCTCGCCGAGTCCGGCCAGCGCCCCAAGCACAGCCTGTTGGGCGAAGCCGAAGGCATGTATGAGAGCAAAATCACCTTCCAGGACGTGACCGCCGGGCAACTGCGCATCAGCCTGGACATGGACCAGTTCCAGCAGCCGATGACCATCAGCCTGCAAAGCATGGGCATCTTGAGTGCGATTTTGCTGGCCCTGTCTTTGGCCTTGAGCCTGCGCCTGGGTCGGCACATCTCCACACCGCTCATGCAATTGCGGGTATGGCTGCGCAACATCGACGAATACACCCCGGCCACCGAGCGCCAGGATGAAATCGGCGACCTCGCCCGTCAGTTGCACGCCAATTTCGCCCCGGAACCGGCCGAGCCTGAGCCCGTCCCGGAACCTGAGTTCGACGACGCCGATTACGATGAAGAGGTTGATCCAGCCTTCGAAGTGCGCAATCTGCGGGATCCGAGTTTTGATGAAACCAAGCCTGTGGCCGGCCTGAAACCTGCGCCAAAGCGCAGTGTCAGCACCGTCGAAGACGATGACGACGATGACGCGTTCGCCGACCTGCGCGACGAGTCGGCCGACGCTGCGCCGAAACCGGTGGCCAAACCGGTGATCTCGAACGTGCCACAGCACAGCGCGGTGCTGGCGGTGCAACTGGGTGCCCAGGATCAACTGCGTCGCCTGCCCCGCACGCGCCTTGAGGAATTGCTCAAGCGCTACCGCGATTGCCTCGACCAGGCCGCTTCGCTGTATCAGAGCGAACTGCACACCCTGAACGATGGCAGCACGCTGATGCTGTTCCACACCGAAGACAGCGGCGACGACTACCTGACCAACGCCATCTGCTGCGGCGAGTTGCTGCGGGCCTTGGGCCACCAGTTGCAAATTGAAGTCGCCGACAGCGGCATCACCCTGCAATTGCAACTGGGCCTGACCTTGGGCGACGAGTTGTTCGGCCTGAGCCAGATTGACCTGTTGCTGACCGAGTCGGCCCAGGACGCCCTGGCCCTGTCGCAACACAGCCGCAACCTGCTGCTGGTGGAGCGCAAGATTGGCGACGACGCCCTGATCCGCCAGCGTGCGCGGATCCGGCCGATCGCCAGCCCTGAAGGGGCTTGCTGTGTCGAGCGGCTGATGGAGCCTTATCCGTCGATGCTGGAACGGCAACTGGCGCGGATGCACGAACGCCGGGCGTAAGCCTTAACAGCGTTACAACGAAGCCCGCAGATGATCACTCGTCTGCGGGTTTTTTGTTGCCTGTCTCGGCCTCTTCGCGAGCAAGCCCGCTCCCACAGGTGATCGAGTTGTCCAGACGGACGCGGTCCATTGTAGGAGCAAGGTTTATCCACCCAAAACCCAGTGTGGGAGCGGGCTTGCTCGCGAAGGGGCCGGCACAGGCAATAGAGACCTCCAACCCACAGAAACAACAAAGCCCACATCAATGTGGGCTTTGTGTCGGATCAATCCAGGCTTTAGAACCTGAACACTTCCATATCAGTACGAATCGGCGAAGCCATCGGGATCTTCGGCTGCTTGTCCTGCTCCGCTGCCGGCGCTACAGGCTTGGGCTCCTTTTTACGCGGCGCTTCGGCAATCGGCGGCTGGTTGGCCAGTGGCTTGAGCGCCACGGACAATTGCTCGGCCAGACGCTGCAACAACACACCCTGGGCCTGGACCTGTGCCGCCGTCCCGCCCGCATGTTGTTCTTGCAGGTGAATGATGCGGTTATCGCGAACCTGGCCACGACGGTCGATCAAACGCCATTGCGCATCCAGGATCGCCGGTTGCGACTCACCCGAGTCCAGGCGAGTAATCGTCAGCAGCACCTGCACATCCGGGGCGAACCCCAATGTCGCCGGCGCCAGCACTACGCGCTGGCTGTCCAGATGACCCGCGACCTGACGCAACAGCAATTGATCGATGTCCGAGGAAAGGCTACCCGCCCAGCGACCATCGGCCGACGCCTGGAGGCTGCCATCCGGCTGACGTTGTAGCAAAGTCTCACGTTGCAGATAGTCGGCAATCGTGACCGGGCCCAGCAATACAGCCATGCCCGCGCTTTGCGCAGGCTGAGCCGGACTTCCGCTGTCCAGCTGATACAGCGACACCGGTTGGTGAACGCTGCAACCCGCCAGGCCAAGAACCCCAGCGAGCATCAAAATTAACGGAAGGCGCAGAGCAGTCATCGTCCCATCCAGGTGGTTGCCACAAGGCTAACCACAGTGAAAATACTCAATAAATATGAAGAACGCTCGGCCACGCCGGCGCTTGAAAGGCCATATCATCCGTGAATATGCGTTCCGACTCCAGCGGCAAAGCGCCGATCTACGGGTTAAATCGTAGATCCGCGCCTCTAGCACGCCTAATTGAGGTTTTCGACGAGCAGCGCATCTACCCTCTGGAAGCCACGTGGCAATTTGTTACCACGACGTCCACGTTCACCTTTGTAGTGTTCGAGGTCGTCCGCCTTCAGTGACAAGGTACGTTTTCCGGCCTGCAGCACCAACGTGGCGCCATCCGGCAGTACGGCGATGTCCGTGACATATTCTTCGCGACTGGCAACCCGCTCACCGGAGATACCGATGATCTTATTGCCTTTACCTTTACCTAATTGTGGCAGGTCGCTGATTTTGAAGATCAGCAGGCGACCTTCGGTCGTGACCGAAGCCAGCCAGTTGTTCTCGCGATCGGCCACCGGGCGCGGCAGGATGACTTTCGAGTTGTTCGGCAAGCTCAGCAACGCTTTGCCTGCCTTGTTCTTTGCCTGGAAGTCTTCACCCTTGACCACGAAACCGTAACCGGCGTCGGAGGCGATCACGTACAGCGAATCGTCTTCCGGCATCAGCACGCATTCAAAGGTTGCCCCTGGCGGCGGCGTCAGACGGCCGGTCAACGGCTCGCCCTGGCCACGGGCCGATGGCAAGGTGTGCGACGGCACCGAATAGCTGCGGCCGGTGGAGTCGATAAACACCGCATACTGGTTGGAACGCCCCGGCGCCAGGGCCTTGAAGCCATCCCCGGCCTTGTACGACAGGCCGGTAGCGTCGATTTCATGCCCCTTGGCCGAGCGAACCCAGCCTTTTTCCGACAGCACGACGGTCACTTTCTCGTTTGGCAGCAGATCGTGTTCGGTCAGGGCCTTGGCTTCGGCGCGTTCGACGATAGGCGAACGACGGTCATCGCCATAGGTTTCGGCGTCCTTGAGCAGCTCGGTGCGCACCAGTTTCTTCAGTTTGGCTTCGCTGCCCAGCAGGGCTTGCAGCTTGGCTTGTTCCTTGAGCAGTTCATCCTGCTCGGCACGCAGTTTCATTTCTTCCAGTCGCGCCAACTGACGCAGACGGGTGTCGAGAATGTAGTCGGCCTGGATTTCGCTCAACGCAAAACGGGCGATCAGTGCGGCTTTCGGGTGTTCCTCGGTGCGGATGATGTGGATCACTTCATCCAGGTTGAGGTAGGCAATCAACAAACCGTCCAACAGGTGCAGGCGACGCTCGACCTTGTCCAGGCGGAATTGCAGGCGACGACGCACGGTCTGCACCCGGAATTCCAGCCACTCGACCAGCAACGCCCGCAGGTTTTTCAGCTGTGGCTTGCCGTCCAGGCCAATGATGTTGATGTTGACCCGATAGCTCGACTCCAGCTCGGTGCTGGCGAACAGGTGGGTCATCAACGCATCGTGATCAAAGTTTTTGCGTGCGCCCGGAATAATCACGATCCGGCACGGGTTTTCGTGGTCGGACTCGTCACGCAGGTCGGCGATTTGCGGGGCCTTGGATGGCTTGGCCTGCATCATTGCCGCGATCTGTTCCAACACCTTGGCACCGGACACCTGGTGCGGCAGCGCGGTAACGATGATGTCGCCGTCCTCGACGTGGTACACGGCGCGCATGCGCACCGAGCCCTTGCCGGTTTCGTACATTTTCAGCAGATCGGCGCGGGGCGTGATGATTTCCGCTTCGGTCGGGTAATCCGGACCCTGGATGTGTTCGCAGAGTTGTTCGACCGTGGCTTTGGGCTCATCGAGCAAACGCACGCACGCCGTCGCAACTTCGCGCAGGTTGTGCGGCGGCACGTCGGTGGCCATGCCCACGGCGATGCCGGTGGTGCCGTTGAGCAGGATGTTCGGCAAACGGGCCGGCAACACCAGGGGTTCTTCGAGGGTGCCGTCAAAGTTCGGGCCCCAGTCCGCAGTGCCCTGGCCCAGTTCGCTGAGCAGCACTTCGGAATAACGCGACAGCCGCGCTTCGGTGTAACGCATGGCGGCGAAGGACTTGGGATCATCCGGCGCACCCCAGTTACCCTGGCCGTCCACCAGCGTGTAGCGGTAGCTGAACGGCTGGGCCATCAGCACCATGGCTTCGTAGCACGCCGAATCGCCGTGGGGGTGGAATTTACCGAGCACGTCACCGACGGTACGCGCCGATTTCTTGTGCTTGGAATCGGCATCCAGCCCCAACTCGCTCATCGCATAGATGATGCGCCGCTGTACCGGTTTCAGGCCGTCGCCGATATGCGGCAAGGCACGGTCCATGATCACGTACATGGAATAGTTGAGGTAGGCATTTTCGGTGAAGTCAGCCAGTGACCGGCGCTCTACACCGTCCAGGCTGAGATCAAGGGAGTCGCTCATGCGGGCCTCATCGGTTCGTTGTCTGGCGCAGCAGCATGGTGCCACCGCGCTGGGTAAATTCAAGTTTGTTCAGTGCGCTCATACCGAGCAGCACCTGATTGCCATCCAGTCCTGGCGCGACCAGCGCGCGAACATCACGCAGCACGATATCGCCCAGTTGCAGCCGGTCGATGCGGGTTCGGTAACCCTGGCTCAAACCGTTGGCCGTGCTCAGGGTCACCCCAAAGCCCTCCTCCAGTTTCAGCCGTTCGGCCAGACTGGCCGGGATCGACACATCGGTCGCCCCGGTATCGAGCATGAAATCCACCGGCTGGCCGTTGATCTGGCCGCTGGCGACGAAATGCCCCTGACTGTTGCCCATCAGTTTCACTTCGACAAAACCTTCGCCCTGCTGCGAAGTGACCACCGCATTGGGGTTTTGCTGACGCTGTTCCCACTGCCCGAAAAACCGCGTTGCCAAAAACAATGCGGCGCACCAGGCCAGGATCATGAACACCCGACCGGCGCGTTTGCCCGGCGGTTGCTGGCTCATGGCTTGGCGCTCCAGCCACCTTCAGGCGCGGCGAAGCGCCAGACGATCGGGCGGACCTCGCCATCGGCGCGGGCACCGAAATTGTTGTCGATGCCGATCCAGGCACCGTCGGCGTCCACCACCAGCGCTTCCGCCAAGCCGTAAGCCTGTGGATATCGACGGTTGGGCTGCAAGGCTTCGTCAGCAAACGACCAGCAGCGCTCGACCTTGGCGGTCACCGCATCCCGGCGACAGATTTCGAAGGCGTTGCGTTCAAGGGTAAACAACTTGCCGTTGAACAAGGACAGGTCGGCGAAATCCCGGGACACAGCCTTGGCGTTGGGAAACTGTGCCGGCTGCATTTCCTTGCCGGCTTCGCTCAGCAGCACGCAGCGACCATCGCAATCCCACACTGTTTGCTTGCGCTTGATCAGCAGCAACCCACGGCTTTCGCGCTCGGCGGCCAACCACAAGGTGTCACCCGCCGGATTGATCGCCAGCCCTTCGAACAGCGCATTGAATTTCAGCAGCATGCCGCTGGCCCGGGCTTCGCGAACCAGCAACGGCGAGATCTTCAGCCACGATGCAGTGCCTTGCGGGGTCACTTGCAACACGGCGGCATGCGCTTCGCTGACGATGTAGCGATTGCCGGCGCTGTCGCAGGTGATGCCTTCGAAATCCAGGTCACCACCGCGCACCAGCGAAGCCGCCCAGGTCCGTGAGCTCAAGCCCCAGGGCAAGCCGCTGTCGGGCACCGGCGGCACGTCGATGCGCACGGTTTCGGCCTGCCAGATGTTGGCGGTCATGTCGAGGCGATAGATTTGATCATCTTCCCGATCAGACACCGTCCACAGCTCCATGCCGCACTCGGCAAGCCCCGACAGATTGCCGCCGCGCATGCCATCGACGGCATGTTCGGACAACAGGCGCAGCTCCGGCGCCGGCTCGGCAGACGCCGTGACCGAGACCAGCAGCAACGCACACGCCAGGGCGAAGCCAAACCGCATCAGCCCAGAACCTCGGCCAGGTTGCCCTTGGACTCCAGCCAGGACTTGCGATCACCGGCGCGTTTCTTCGCCAGTAGCATGTCCATCATTTCCGAGGTGGCGTCGAAATCTTCCAGCGTCAGTTGCACCAGGCGCCGGGTGTTCGGGTCCATGGTGGTTTCGCGCAACTGCGGCGGGTTCATTTCACCCAGGCCTTTGAATCGGGTGACCTGCGGCTTGCCGCGTTTCTTCTCGGCCACCAGACGATCAAGGATGCCGTCGCGCTCGGCTTCGTCCAGGGCGTAGTAAATCTCTTTGCCCAGGTCGATGCGGTACAGCGGCGGCATGGCGACGTAGACGTGACCGGCATCCACCAACGGGCGGAAATGCTGGACGAACAACGCGCACAGCAGCGTGGCGATGTGCAGACCGTCGGAGTCGGCGTCGGCGAGGATGCAGATCTTGCCGTAGCGCAACTGGGCGATGTCGGCCGAGCCCGGATCGACACCGATGGCCACGGCGATGTTGTGCACTTCCTGGCTGGCCAGCACTTCGCTGCCATCGACTTCCCAGGTGTTCAGAATCTTGCCGCGCAACGGCAGGATCGCTTGAAACTCTTTGTCCCGCGCCTGCTTGGCCGAACCGCCGGCGGAATCACCTTCGACCAGGAACAGCTCGGAACGCATCGGGTCCTGCCCGGCGCAATCGGCGAGTTTGCCCGGCAGCGCCGGCCCTGCGGTAATGCGCTTGCGCTCGACTTTTTTACTGGCCTTCAGGCGACGGCCGGCGTTGTTGATCGCCAGTTCCGCCAGCAGCATGCCGGTTTCCGGGTTGGCGTTGAGCCACAGGCTGAACGCGTCCTTGACCACACCGGAGACGAAGGCCGCCGCTTCACGGGACGACAGGCGTTCTTTGGTCTGACCGGAGAATTGCGGTTCCTGCATCTTCATCGACAGCACGAAGGCAATGCGTTCCCAGACGTCTTCCGGCGCCAGCTTCACGCCACGTGGCAACAGGCTGCGGAATTCGCAGAACTCGCGCATCGCATCGAGCAAGCCTTGGCGCAAACCGTTGACGTGAGTGCCGCCCTGGGCCGTCGGGATCAGGTTGACGTAGCTTTCCTGCACGCTGTCGCCACCTTCCGGCAGCCACAGCAGCGCCCAATCCACCGCTTCTTTATTACCGGCCAGGCTGCCGCAGAACGGTTCGTCCGGCAGGCGCTCGAAGCCGTTGACCGCATCCACCAGGTAGGAACGCAAACCGTCTTCGTAATGCCATTCGACTTTTTCGCCAGTGGCCTTGTCTTCAAAACTGACCAACAGCCCCGGGCACAGAACAGCCTTGGCCTTGAGCACGTGCTTGAGGCGGCTGATGGAGAATTTGGGTGAGTCGAAGTATTTCGGGTCCGGGGCGAAAAACACGCTGGTGCCGGTGTTGCGCTTGCCGACGGTGCCAATGACTTCCAGTTCGGTTTTCTTGTAACCGTCGGCGAAGGTCATCTGGTATTCGTTGCCGTCACGCTTTACGCGCACCCGGACTTCGTTCGACAAAGCGTTGACCACGGAAATACCCACCCCGTGCAAACCGCCGGAGAACTGGTAGTTCTTGTTGGAAAACTTGCCGCCCGCGTGGAGCTTGGTGAGGATCAGCTCGACCCCGGAAACACCCTCTTCCGGGTGAATATCCACCGGCATGCCCCGGCCGTCATCGCTGACTTCCAGGGAGTGATCGGCGTGCAGGATGACTTGCACAGAAGTCGCGTGCCCGGCCAAGGCTTCGTCGACACTGTTGTCGATGACTTCCTGGGCAAGGTGGTTCGGCCGACTGGTGTCGGTGTACATGCCGGGGCGTTTACGCACCGGGTCGAGGCCCGAGAGGACTTCGATGGCGTCTGCGTTATAAGAGCTAGCGCTGGGAGTGGCCATGGGGTCTCGTCGTCAGTGTTCGTTTAAATAAGGGGCGATGACTCACAGAGCGGTGAAATCGATCGCCTGATACAAATCTGCGCCAATGCCGGCAAAACTCAACATGGCCGGCAATTGCCCGGCAAAACCCTGGAAACTATGGTCGCCGCCGGCCTGGATGCGCAAGGCACAGGCTCGGTAATACTGCTGGGCGAGGCGGTAGTCCAGCGTTTCGTCGCCGGTCTGCAACCACACCTGATAACGCTGCGGGTCCCGGGGCGCCGGCACTTCCAGCTCGGCCAGGGCCGTCACATGGTCGTGGGTCAATTCCCAGGTTTCATCGGTATACAGGTTTTTCTGCGTCCCCAGATGCCCGTCGAACATCCGGTGCGGACTGACGGCAGGGTTGATCAACAGGGCCTTGAGGCCATGCTGCTCGGCCAAGTGAGTGGCATAGTAGCCGCCGAGTGAGCTGCCGACCAGCAGTGGCCGCCCCAGCTCCTCAATCGCCCGGTTCAACTGACCGATGGCCTCACGCGGGTGATGATGCAAGGCCGGAACCTGCAACCGGTCGCTCAAGCCCAGGCGCCCCATCACGCTAATCAACTGGCAAGCCTTTTTCGAGGCCGGAGCACTGTTGAAACCGTGGATATAAAGGATCGAACCGGACATTTGAACTCCCTGAGCGTCGGGTAAAGAGGCGCAGTTTACAGCGAGACGGAGGGATCGGGGATATCTCAGCGCTCAGGGTGCCAAGACTGACGCCTTCGCGAGCAGGATCGCTCCCACAATTTTGATTGAGTACATTCGGGAGAGGTGGGGCGGCTGTCAGGCCGCCTTCGCGAGCAAGCTCGCTCCCACAGTTTTGATTGAGTACATTTGGGAGAGGTTGGTTGGCTGTTAGGACGCCTTCGCGAGCAAGCTCGCTCCCACAGTTTTGATTGAGTGCATTCGGGAGAGGTTGGTTGGCTGTCAGTACGCCTTCGCGAGCAAGCCCGCTCCCACAATTTTTGATTGAGTACATTTGGGAGAGATGGGCGGCTGTCAGTACGTCTTCGCGAGCAAGCCCGCTCCCACAGTTTTGATTGGGTATGTTCGGGAGAGGTTGGTTGGCTGTCAGGCCGCCTTCGCGGGCAAGCCTCGCTCCTACGAAAAGCAGAAGCGGAGCGGCATACACCTACCGGCTCTTCACCACTCATTAGGCCGAGCGTTAGCTCGCCTGCTCTTGATCTTGATCTTGCTCTGCCCGCCCCTTCGGGAGGCTGAGTGGAGGTGTTCATCTGGGGGTGGGCGCGCAGCGCCGTGCGGCGAAGCCGCACACATCGAGAGGAGGTCGAAGCGAAGCCGACCGGAGGCGATGCCCCCAGATGGACACCGGAGCGAAGGAACGCCGAGCCTCAGCGAGGGGCCGGACGCCGGGGCGAGCCTTTTTGGGTACTTTTTTGGCGTTTGAAAAAAGTGCCTCGCCGTAAGGGCGAAACCGCCAGCCGCCGTTACCGCAGAAATGGATATGTACACCAACCAAGAGCATGGTCGGCCCAAAGGCCGCCAAGTCTCAGTAACCGTTGGAACCGTAATCAACCGTAAACTCGAAACCGGTGACCCGCTCAATCCCAGTTTCAATCAGCCCATCAGGCAAAAGCCGCAACCACCGATACCCCGGCGCCTGCTCCCCAACCCTGAAATCCTCACTCCCAGGCTCAAACTGAATGCACGTCGAAGGCGAAGCCATCAACCGCACACCGTTGCGATCCAAATCAATCTCCTGATGCACATGCCCCCACAACACCGCACGCACCTGGGGAAACCGATCCAGCACCGCAAACAACCCCTCAGGATTACGCAAACCAATCGGCTCCATCCACGCACAACCAATCGACACCGGATGATGATGGAAACACACCAGATGATGCCGCTCCGGCGCCTCACTCAACGAACGCGCCAGCAACTGCAACTGCTCATCCTGCAAATACCCCGGCACCGAGCCCGGCACGGCGGAATCGAGCAAGGTCACCCGCCAGTTGCCGATGTCCACCACCGGCTCCAGCAGCGCACTCTGCACAGCCGCCTCAGCCATGATCATCGGCTCATCGTGATTGCCAGGAATCCAGCGCGCCGGAGCGTCGAGTTGTCGGGTCAAGTCGCGAAACTGCTGGTAGGACTCCAGCGTCCCATCCTGGGAAATATCGCCACTCGCGACGATCAGATCGATCTGCGGCTGTTGCCGGCGCACCAACTCGATGACCTTTTGCAGGCTCTCGCGGGTATTCATGCCCAGCAACGTACCGTCCGCCTCAGCGAACAGGTGACTGTCGGAGATTTGCACCAGCAACGCCGGATCGGCGGTGGTCAATGTGGATACGCTCGGCAAGGCGTTCTCCCAGGGCTGCATCACGGAGTTGGATAGAGGCCGCAATTATGCTGGGGGAAGGTCAAAAGAGGAAACGTGTGAACCGGACGCAGTTCACATCTATCGCACAACCGCGTACTCGTGCCCGCACGCCAGACAATGACTCAGCCATTCCCCCAGGAACAGATTGAGCTGCGCCTTTTCATCCGGCTGATGCATGGCGGCGTTCGGGTAAGGATAGATGCCCCGGAAGCGTCTTGCATGTTCGGCACTGACAACCTCGGCCATGCACGCGTCGTGGTAGACCTGAACTTCCAGTTGCGGCACCGGCAGCCACGGCAAACTGTGTTCCTGACGCACTTGCAGGGTGGTGGTGTACGGGTTGACTTGCAGCACTTCCAGGGCCAGCACGCCGAGCATCTGGTCGCCCTGGGTCACGGCAATGCGCCGGGCCTCGGGTTCGCTGCGCATGTCCGGCAACAGTCGCATCAGGCGCGCGTAGTTGGCCTCGCAGGAGGCTTGCAGCCCCACGAGGTCCACCCGATACCGATCGCGCAGCTTGTTTACGACCATAACCCCCTCACTTCAGCGCGGTTCAAAGCAAGCCATTGCAAAGCAATGATGCTGGCCGCGTTGGCAATTCGTCCGTCGCGTACGGCTTGCAGCGCATCTTCGAACGCCCAGACCGTGACGCGGATATCTTCCGCTTCTTCTGCCAGTCCATGCAGGCCGCCTACTCCGTTGGTTTCGCAACGCCCCAGGTACAAATGCACGAATTCGTTGCTGCCGCCGGGCGATGGAAAATATTTGGTCATCGGCCACAGCGCCCCGAACACAAGCCCAGCTTCCTCCTGCGCTTCGCGGTGAGCAACTTCTTCCGGTTCTTCGTCTTTATCGATCAGACCGGCGACCAACTCGATCAACCACGGGTTGGTGGTCTTGCCCATGGCGCCGACCCGGAACTGCTCGATCAACACCACTTCATCGCGCTGCGGATCGTAAGGCAATACGCACACCGCATCGTGGCGCACGAACACTTCACGATTGATCTCGCGACTCATGCCGCCGGCGAATAATTCATGGCGCAAATGCAGGCGATCGAGCTTGTAGAAGCCCGCGTAGCACTGCTCGCGTCGAACAACTTCAACGGTGGTCGGAATGGCGTTGGCAAAATCAGTCATGACAATCCTCTTTACTGCGAATCCGTTACGAGGCTCCTTTTTGTTACTTGCGACCTCGACTTCGCGCCATCCTAACGCGCCGTTGCTGTTTGATGCAGCCCCTTTACCGTCATCGGGATAGACGGTGAGGGCGAAACCAACTCTAATTAGCTTAGTGGCGAACTGACTGCTTCGTTGACAGTCGAAGCGGTAACTTTTCGCCTTTCCCTGTTTTATGAAGGACGCCCATGTCGCTTTTTAAAATCGCCTCCGTGGCCGCTATCGCCCTGACGCTGGGCGCTTGCCAGAGCCTGTTCCAACCCAACTACCGTACGCCGCTGGAAACCACCCGCGATGCTTCGGAAACACTGAAACCGGGTTGCACCACGCCTGACTGCCCGCTGGTGAACATCGATACGCTGAAATTCCCGGCCGAGCCACAGCTGGACGGCATCGTCGAAAAAAACCTGCTGCAACTGACCCGCACCCCGGATGCCCCGGCAGCGCCGACCCTGGCCGCCTACCGCGATCAATTCCTGCGCAGCGCAGCGCCACGCTCCAGCAGCTACTTGCAGGCCAAGGTACGGGAGCAGCATGACGGCTTGGTGATCGTTGAGTTTTCCAGCTACCTAGACACCGGCGGCGCCCATGGCACCCCGGGCCGCAGCTTCATCAACTATTCGCGCCAGCAGCACAAAGTGCTGACCCTGTCGGATATGTTGCTGCCGGGCCAGGAAGAGGCGTTCTGGAAAGCCGCGCAAGTGGCGCACAACAGTTGGCTGATCAGCACCAAGCTCGATCAGGAGCCGGATTTCCTGAAGAACTGGCATTTCCAGAAAACCCAGAACGTGGCGCTGACCTACGGTGGGGTGATCCTCAAGTACGAAGTGAGCACCATCGCGCCTTACGCACTGGGCCACATCGAACTGAAGATCCCCTACCCGCGCCTCAACGGCATTCTCAGGCCCGAGCTGTTTCCCGGCCGTAACTGAAGGCTCGACCGAGCACAAGTTGCAGCAGCCCTGCCAGTACCAGTGACGGCAGGGTTGCGCCAACATCCGGATACAGATTAGCCAGCAAATGATAGGTGCTCACCCCGCCCAACCAGGCGAGCAACGCCGGCCAGCGCAACGCGGCTGACGCCACTTGAGCACTGCGTTTGCGCAAGATGAAGTGATCCACCAGCACCACGCCGAACAGCGGCGCAAACACCGAGCCGATCAATAGCAGGAAATTCTGGTACTGGGCCAAAGGCGCCAGACAGGCGATCAATGTGCAAATCACACCAATCGCCAACGCCAGATGCTCGACCTTCAAGCGCAACAGAATCCCGCTGGACACCGCCGCCGAGTGAATATCGGCAAAGGCGTTTTCCGATTCATCCAGCAGGATCAGCAACAGTGGAATCCCCAGGCCAGCACCGGCCAGCGCCAGCAGCAAGGCATTCACTTCACCGCTCGGCGCGAATGCCAGGGTGTAAGCCACGCCGAGGCTCATCAGCCAGAAGTTACCGATAAAGAAGCCCAACGCCGTACCGCCGAAGACGTTTTTCGCGCGTTTGCCGAAACGCGAGTAGTCGGCAATCAGCGGCAGCCAGGACAGCGGCATCGCAATCGCAATGTCGAAACCCACGGCGAACGGCATCGAACCGTCACCGGCCTGGGCCCACAATGCGGCCAGATCGGCTTTGGCGAACAGGTTCCAGGTCAGCCAGATGCATGCGGCCAGCAGCAGCCAGATGCCCCATTTACGCAGGATCTGCCGCACGAACGTCAGCGGACCGCTGACGGCGAGCAAGGTTGCGAGGGCGCCAAACACCAAAGTCCACAGCAGCGGGTTGGACAGCAAACTGCCTTCGCTGAAGGCCCGGGCGCCGAGCAGGCTGGCGGCGTCGCGCATGACGATGATTTCGAACGAACCCCAACCGATCAGTTGCAGCAGGTTCAGCACCGCCGGCAGGCTCGCGCCCCGTTTGCCGAGGCTGAGCTTGAGCGCGGCCATCGACGACAGACCGGTGTCGCTGCCGATCACGCCGACCGCCGCCAGCAGCAGAACGCCAACCAACGTGCCGAGGAAAATCGCCAGCAACGAGCCGGACAGGCCCAAGCCCGGCGCGAGCAGAGCGCCAGTCTGCAAGACCATCAGGCCGATGCCGAGGGAAAACCACAGGGAAAACAGATCGCGGCCGCCGAAGACACGTTTGTCAGTCGGCACCGCGATGTCAGGGGAATAAGTGCTGGGTTGAATGCTCAAGGGTGTTATCTCAGAGGGACATTTGTTGTTGTGTTGATCACCGCCATCTCTGTAGGAGCGAGGCTTGCCCGCGAAGGCGTCATCACATTCAACATCAATGCTGACTGACACGCCGCCTTCGCGGGCAAGCCTCGCTCCTACAAGAGCAGCGCCAGTGCGGCGCTGCAGGTCAGATCAAACCTTCTTGTACAGCTGACTGCCTTCCTGCTTGAACCGCTCCGCCTGGTCCGCCAATCCCTGGGCGACTTCGGCGTCGATGGTTTCGATCCGTTGGTTGGCCGCGTATTCGCGGACTTCCTGGGTGATTTTCATCGAGCAGAATTTCGGCCCGCACATCGAACAGAAATGCGCGACCTTGGCCGAATCCTTCGGCAGGGTTTCATCGTGATACGAGCGGGCGGTGTCCGGATCGAGGCCCAGGTTGAACTGGTCTTCCCAACGGAATTCGAACCGCGCCTTGCTCAAGGCATTGTCGCGAATCTGTGCCCCCGGATGCCCTTTCGCCAGATCGGCGGCATGGGCCGCGATCTTGTAGGTGATGATCCCGGTCTTCACGTCATCCTTGTTCGGCAGGCCCAAGTGTTCCTTCGGCGTGACGTAGCAAAGCATGGCGCAACCGAACCAGCCGATCATCGCCGCACCGATACCGGAGGTGATGTGGTCGTAACCCGGCGCGATGTCGGTGGTCAGCGGGCCGAGGGTGTAGAACGGCGCCTCGTCGCAGCACTCGAGCTGCTTGTCCATGTTTTCCTTGATCAACTGCATCGGCACGTGGCCAGGGCCTTCGATCATGGTTTGCACGTCGTGCTTCCAGGCAATCTTGGTCAGCTCGCCGAGGGTTTCCAGCTCACCGAATTGCGCGGCGTCGTTGGCGTCGGCAATCGAGCCCGGACGCAGGCCATCGCCCAGCGAAAAGCTGACGTCGTAGGCCTTCATGATTTCGCAGATGTCTTCGAAATGAGTGTAGAGGAAGCTCTCTTTGTGGTGCGCCAGGCACCACTTGGCCATGATCGAACCGCCACGGGAGACGATGCCGGTCACACGCTTGGCGGTCAGCGGCACATAGCGCAACAGCACGCCGGCGTGGATGGTGAAGTAGTCGACGCCCTGCTCGGCCTGCTCGATCAGCGTGTCGCGGAACAACTCCCAGGTCAGGTCTTCAGCGGCGCCGCCGACTTTTTCCAGGGCCTGGTAGATCGGCACGGTGCCGATCGGCACCGGCGAGTTGCGGATGATCCACTCGCGGGTTTCATGGATGTGCTTGCCGGTGGACAAGTCCATGATGTTGTCCGCGCCCCAGCGGATGCCCCAGGTCAGTTTCGCCACTTCTTCTTCGATGGACGAACCCAGGGCGCTGTTGCCGATGTTGCCGTTGATCTTCACCAGGAAGTTACGGCCGATGATCATCGGTTCCAGTTCGGTGTGGTTGATGTTGGCCGGAATGATCGCGCGACCCCGGGCAATTTCTTCACGGACAAATTCAGGGGTAATGATTTTCGGCACGCTGGCGCCGAAGCTGTGACCGGCGTGTTGCTGGTCCAGCAGCCCGGCGGCACGGGCCTCTTCGAGCTTCATGTTTTCGCGGATGGCGACGAATTCCATCTCGGGCGTGATGATGCCTTTGCGGGCGTAGTGCATCTGGGTGACGTTGCCACCGGCCTTGGCGCGGCGCGGGTTGTTGACGTGGGCGAAGCGCAGCTTGGTCAGCTCCGGATCGGCGAGGCGTTCCTTGCCGAAGTTCGAGCTCAGGCCGGGCAGGCGTTCGGTGTCGCCCCGGGCTTCGATCCACGGCGAACGAATGTCGGCCAGCCCTTTGCGCACGTCGATGATGACGTTGGGATCGGTGTACGGACCCGAGGTGTCGTAGACCACCACCGGCGCGTTGATCTCGCCACCGAACTCGGTCGGGGTCACGTCGAGGCTGACTTCGCGCATCGGCACGAGGATGTCCGGGCGAGAGCCCTGCACATAGATTTTTTGCGAGCGGGTAAACGGCTGAATCGACTGTTGATCGACTTGGGCCGAATCACTCAGGTTCGTAGTGTTTTTTAGTTTTATCGTCATCACGGGCTCTCCAGACAGCATCCAGGCAGTGGAATTTTGTCGGAGTGAACCTGTAACGAATGGACGCGACCAATCAGCCATGACATTGCTGTTGGTGCTGTGCTCTGTGCTCGAGGGCTGTCGACTGTCGATTGTCGAACAACATCCCGGACGAAGCACAAGAGGACTCGCCGGGTGACGAGAAATCTTGTTCCCTACGCAGGCGCTAACCTGATCAGGTTCAACGGGATCCGAAATTATTCGATCTCAGCCTCATAGCAAGGCACCCCGACAAGAACCCGGCCAGTCTAGACACAACGGGCGAAGAACGCCAACACCGGTGTAAACACCGTGATGAATGGCGCAATTAACGGATTGTTGCCGAACGTGCGCACAACTACACTCGCTACGCCCTGCCGCGCCTTGACGCTGTGCAGGCCGCGCCGTACCTTTGGCGCTCAAATTATCAGCGTAATTTTTTAGGGATGGCCTCATGCTGCGCAAACTCTCACTGGCCCTTGCCGTGTCTTGTGCGTCCAATGGAATGGCCTGGGCAGCAGAAGCGCCCTTATCCACCAAAACCGACCTGGTCAGCGTCTACCAGGAAGCGGTGGACAACAACGCCGATCTGGCCGCCGCACGCGCCCAATATGGCGCCCAGAAAGAAGTCGTGCCCCAGGCCCGCGCCGGCCTGCTGCCGAACCTGTCGGGCGGGGCCAACCTGAGCTCGGTGCGCACCCAGCTCGACCAGCCGTCGGGCACCGCCAACCGCGATGCTCATTCGTATCAGGCGACATTGGCCCAGCCACTGTTTCGCGCTGATCGCTGGTTCCAGTTCCAGGCTGCCAAGGACGTCAACGAGCAAGCCTCGCTGCAATTGTCGGCTACCGAACAGAATCTGATCCTGCAATCGGCGGAAAGCTATTTCAACGTGCTGCGCAGCCAGGACAACCTGGCCTCGACCAAGGCTGAAGAAGCAGCGTTCAAGCGTCAGCTCGACCAGTCCAACGAACGCTTCGATGTCGGCCTGTCGGACAAGACCGACGTGCTGCAATCCCAGGCCAGCTACGACACCGCCCGGGCCAACCGCATTCTTGCGCAGCGCCAGGTAGATGATGCATTCGAAGCTCTGATCACACTGACCAACCGTCAGTACAACTCGATCCAGGGCATCGTCCATACGCTGCCGATCCTGCCGCCAGCGCCGAACGACGCCAAGGCCTGGGTCGACACCGCCGCCAAACAGAACCTGAATCTGCTGGCCAGCAATTACGCGGTCAGCGCCGCCGAAGAAACCCTCAAGCAACGCAAGGCCGGCCACGCGCCGACCCTCGATGCGGTGGCCAAATACGAAAAGGGTGACAACGACGCCCTGGGTTTCAGCAACCCGAGCGCCTTCGGCCAGCCCTACGGCGGCAACGTCGAGCAGACTACCGTCGGCTTGCAAGTGAACATCCCGATCTACAGCGGCGGCCTGATCAACTCCCAGGTGCGCGAGTCCTATTCACGGCTTGACCAGACCGAGCAACAGCGCGAACAACTGCGTCGGCAAGTGGTGGAAAACACCCGCAACCTGCATCGCGCGGTGAACACCGACGTCGAACAGGTCCAAGCGCGCAAGCAGTCGATCATCTCCAACCAGAGCGCGGTGGAAGCCACCGAAATCGGTTATCAGGTGGGGACGCGCAACATCGTCGACGTGCTCGATGCCCAGCGTCAGCTGTACACCTCGGTGCGCAACTACAACAACACCCGCTACGACTACATCCTCGACAACCTGCGCTTGAAGCAAGCGGCGGGCACGTTGAACCCGGGGGACTTGCAGGATTTGTCGCGTTACCTCAAGGCTGACTACAACCCGGACAAGGACTTCTTGCCACCGGACTTGGCCAAAGCAGCGGCGGAACAACTTAAAGCAAGACCCTGACAGCAAAAGCAAACGGCATTCGCGAGCAAGCCCGCTCCCACATTGGATCTGCGTCGTACAAAATTTGTGTTCACTGCAGACCCAATGTGGGAGCGGGCTTGCTCGCGAATGAAGACGACTCGGTCTAACGGTCGATCAATCGTCCGAGTCCATCCAACAACCGCTGCAACGCGCCCTGATTGGTGCGCATCACCTTCAACCCCGCCTCTGCCATCCGCTGCGCATCTCGCGGCAGTTCAAATAACCGCTGCACGGCCACCGCCAAGCCTTCGGCATCATCGACCTCGGCCAACGCCCCGGCGCTGCGCAACTGCGCGGCGATTTCGAGGAAATTGAACAGGTGCGGCCCGCTTAAAACAGGCTTGGCCAGTGCCGCCGGCTCCAGCAGGTTATGCCCGCCATTGGGCACCAGGCTGCCGCCGACAAACGCGCTATCGGCCAAGGCGTAGAGAAACAACAATTCGCCCATGGTGTCGCCCAGCAGCACCGAGGTATCGGCGGTGACCGGCTCGCCGGTGGAACGCCGAACCGTGGCAAAACCTTGCTGCTTGCACAGTTCGAACACCGAGTTAAAGCGCTCCGGATGACGCGGCACCAGGATCAGCAACGCATCGGGATGGTTGGCCAGCAATCGGCGATGGGCCGCCAGCACCACTTCGTCTTCACCTTCGTGGGTACTCGCGGCGATCCACACCGGACGCTCCAACGCCTGCCATTGCCCGCGCAGTTCGGCGGCGCGCAGGAGCAGTTGCGGGTCGATGGTCAGGTCGAACTTGATCGAGCCGGTCACTTCGACGGTTTCCGGACGCGCACCCAACTTGCGGAAACGCTCGGCCTCGGTCTCGGTCTGCACCGCGAACAGGCTCATTTCGGCGAGCATTGGTCCGGTCAGTTTATGAAAGCGGCCATAGCCCTTGGCCGAACGCTCGGACAGTCGCGCATTGGCCAGCGCCACGGGGATCCCGCGCTTGGCGCACTGGTGAATGTGGTTGGGCCACAGCTCGGTTTCCATGATCACGGCCAGTTTCGGCTGGACCCGATCAAGAAACCTCGCTGCTGCACACGGCAGGTCGTAGGGCAAATAGCAGTGCTGGATGCGCGGCTCGTTGGCGAACAGGGCGTGGATGCGCTCCGAGCCGGTCGGGGTCATGCAGGTCACGGTAATCGGCAGCATCGGATAACGCTGCAGCAAGGCGCGGATCATCGGCGCGGCGGCGATGCTCTCGCCGACGGACACGGCGTGCACCCAGATGCCGCCCGGCTGCATCGTCGGCAAGCCGTAGGAAAAGCGCTCGCCAATGCGCTGGGCATACGCCGGCGCCTTGCGCGAACGCAGCCATAGCCGAATCGCTACCAACGGCAGCCCCAGGTAAAACAGCGCGGTGTAGAGAGTTCTATTCATGGCGGCGGAGTTTATCGGTTTTTAAGCCGATCGCCTGCAAGTGCACGGCAAAACGTTCGGCCAACCAACGCGCGGCCGGACCCAGCGGTTCGTCGCGCCGCCACACCAGCTCCACCACCAAGGCCGGCGGGGTCCATTCGCTGACCAATTCGACCATCTGATTCTGATACCCGGCGTACTGCACCACATTGCGCGGCAGCCAGGCCCAGCCGAGGCCGCGCATCAGCAATTCAGCGATAACGTAGAAGCTGTCGGCGCGCCACACCTGGGGGCTGGCCGGTTCGCTGCCGGGATAAACGCTGGATTGAGCCGCCATCAGCAATTGCCGATGTTGGGCCAGTTGTTGGCAATCAACGTCCTTCAACTTCGCCATTGGATGACCAATACCGCAGACCGTCACCATTTCGATGCTGCCCAGCACCCGCCGCTCCAGCGCCTCGGGAATCTGATCGTGGTAGAACAGCAGCCCGAGATCGGCGCGGCGCTCCAACAGCTTGCGCGCCACGTCGCCCTGAGTGCCGTTGGACAATTGCACCTCCAGGCTGGGGAATTGATCAGCCAGGGCATCGAGGCTGTCGATCACCGGCTGGAACGGCATGGCTTCATCCTGGGCCAGGCGAATGCGCGCCTCCTGCCCACGCATCATCGCCAACGCCCGACCGTTCAGGCGCTCGCACTGACGCAGCACCTCCCGCGCCTCCTCCAGCAGGGCAGCGCCGGCTTCGGTCAGCTTCGGCTGGCGGCCGCTGCTGCGGTCGAACAGGCTCACGCCCAGGTCTTCCTCCAGCAACGCAATCGAACTGCTGACCGCCGACTGCGCCTTGCGCTGATCCCGCGCCACCGCCGAAAACGAGCGCTGCTCCGCTACGCTGACAAACAAACGCAGCTGTTCCAGATTCCATTGCATGTTCATGGCGCAACCCATCTCTTAAGCAGATAGGTAATGACTTTACCGCATCTGGAGAATCTCTAGAATGCCGACCTCAGAGAGCAACACTTCATTCGAGGATTACCCCATGACCGCCTACTACTACCTGGCCATCGCCATCTGCGCCGAAGTGATCGCCACTGTTTCGATGAAAGCGGTCAAAGGCTTCAGCACGCCCCTGCCGCTGATCCTGGTGATCGTCGGCTACGGCATCGCCTTCTGGATGCTGACGCTTGTCGTGCGCAGCGTGCCGGTGGGCGTGGCGTACGCGGTGTGGGCCGGGATGGGGATTGTGATGGTCAGCGTGGCGGCGCTGTTTATCTACGGGCAGAAGCTGGACGTGCCGGCGATGTTAGGGATGGGGCTCATCGTCCTGGGCGTCGTAGTGATTCAACTCTTCTCCAAAACCGCCGGGCACTAAAGCCAAGCACAATCCCTTGTGGGAGCGGGCTTGCTCGCGAATGCGGTGGATCATTCAACGATGATGTTGGCTGGTCCACCGCATTCGCGAGCAAGCCCGCTCCCACAGTTTTGTGTACACCCGATTAGTCGCCGACAAATCCCCTCCGCAACGAGTCTGTATACTGCGCCCTCGTCTTGATCACTGAGGTCGCTGCATGCCATCCGTTATTTCCACCGACGTTCTGATTGTCGGCGCTGGTGTCGCCGGCCTCTGGCTGAATGCGCGTCTGCGCCGCCAGGGTTTTTCGACCGTGCTGGTGGAAAGCGCCAGCCTCGGTGGCGGGCAGAGCGTGAAGTCCCAGGGCATCATCCACGGCGGCGCCAAGTACGCGCTGCATGGCGCTCTGACCGGTGCCTCGGAAGCCATTGCCGACATGCCGCGCCGCTGGCGTGAAGCTCTGGCCGGTGACGGCGAACTGGACTTGAGCGGCGTGCGCCTGTTGTCCGAAGCTCACTACCTCTGGTCCCCCGGCACGATCGCCGGCAACCTCACCAGTTTCTTCGCCAGCAAAGCCGTGCGCGGTCGGGTCGATCAGGTCAAGGGCGATCAACTGCCGCCGGCGCTGCAAGACAAGCGCTTCAAGGGCAAGGTTTACCGATTGGCCGAACTGGTGGTCGACGTGCCGAGCCTGATCCAGCGCCTGGCGGATCTGGCGGGTGACGGCTTGCTCGCCGGGCAGACTATCGAACCGTTGCTGGATGGCGGAATTCTGGTTGGCCTGAAAGTCGATGGCCGCGAGATCCGCGCCCAACGCATCGTCCTCAGCGCCGGCGGCGGCACGGCCGCGTTGCTTGAAGCGCTGGGCCTGACTCAGCCCGCCATGCAGCGCCGACCATTGCACATGATCATCGCCAAAGGCCCGAGCCTCAAACCGCTGTACGCCCATTGCCTGGGCGGCGGCACCAAACCGCGCATCACCGTGACCACTCACCCGGCCGCCGATGGCCAATGGGTCTGGTACATGGGTGGCGACATCGCCGAAGCCGAAGGCGTGGCCCGCGAGCCCGCCGAGCAAATCGCCACCGCGCAAAAAGAACTCGGGCAGTTGCTGCCGTGGATCGACCTCAGCACCGTGCAATGGGCGACCTTGCGCGTGGACCGTGCCGAACCGCTGCAATCAGGCCTGACTCGTCCGGACAACGCATTCCTCGCCGAACAGGGGCGGCTGTTGGTGGGTTGGCCAACCAAACTGGCACTGGCGCCGGACTTCGCCGACCGCGTGATCGCCAGTCTCGCCCGGGACGGCATTCAGCCCGGCCCTGCCGCGCCGCTGCCCGAACTGCCAAAACCACCGATGGGCGTCCCTGCCTGGGAGCAACTGCTGCCATGAGCGTACAAACCCTGCACGACCTGCATCGCCCACTGGGCAGCACCGGCCTGCTGGTTTCGCCCCTGGGCCTGGGCACCGTAAAACTGGGCCGCGACCAGGGCGTGAAATACCCCAACGGCTTCCAGATCCCCGGCGATGACGAAGCGCGGATGCTGCTTAAACTCGCCCGGGACATGGGCATCAACCTGATCGACACCGCCCCGGCCTATGGCCGCAGCGAAGAACGTCTCGGCCCGTTGCTGCGCGGCCAGCGTCAGGAGTGGGTGATCGTGAGCAAGGTCGGTGAAGAATTCGTCAATGGCCAGTCGAGCCACGACTTCAGCGCCGCCCATACCCGATTGTCGGTAGAGCGCAGCCTGCAGCGTCTGGAAACGGATTTTATCGACCTGGTGCTGGTGCACTCCGACGGCAACGACCTTACGATCCTCACCGACTGCGAAGTCTACTCGACCCTTGCCGAGTTGAAGCGCGAAGGCAAGATTCGCGGTTTCGGTTTTTCCGGCAAAACCGTCGAGGGCGGTTTGAAGGCTCTGGAACAGGGTGATTGCGCCATGGTCACCTACAATCTGAACGAACTGAGCGAGAAAGCCGTGATTGACTATGCTGCTGTCCACGGCAAAGCGATCCTGGTGAAAAAGGCCCTTGCCAGCGGTCATGTGTGCCTGAGCCCCGGCGTCGACCCGGTGCGCGCCAGCTTCGAGTTGTTGTTCCAACATCCGGGTGTTGCCAGTGCTATTGTCGGGACCATCAATCCGCTGCACCTCGCCCACAACGTCGCGACCGTTGCCCAGGTCCTTCGTAGTAACTGACGCCGCCCACGCGGCCTTAAGCAGGAGCCGACATGCCGCGTACGCTCATTAGAAAGAACCCGAGCAACTTCAAGACCCTGCCGTTGTACGTCGAAGCGACTCCCGAAGGCTTGAGTTACCAGAGCGTCGGGATGCCGCTGAATTTCTCCCAGACCCTGCAACGACGCCGCCCGGTGGCGGTGCCCGACACCGAGCGCTTTGCCCTGGAACTGGCCAACCTCGGGGTTTCGGTGCGCCTGACCCTGCATTGGCAGAATCGTGATTATTGGGTGCTGGTGCGCCAGCGCCGACAGGACCGTGGCGATGTGGTGCTCAAGCTGATTTCCGGTTACGTCCCGGCCCACGAACTGAACCTGCCGCTGCACACGGCGATCCAGGAGATTGCCGAAGAGTGTCTGCTGGAAACCCCGGAAGGCTGGCTCAGCGGGCGTTTCAACGATACCTGGCTGCCGGCGCCCTACTCCTCCGCCCTGCATTATCGCGAAGCCCTGCCGTTTCGCCTGACGCCACTGTCCGGCTCGGCGCGGCCGGTGCGTTGCGCCGCCATGCAGTTGATCGAACGGCCCAGGGCCTACGTGCACTTGCCGACCGCTTCGTTGCAGTTGATCTACGACCTGCGCCTGGACGTGCCCAAAGAAGCCAAGTCCTTGAGCCTGTTCCATGTAGATGAGCGCCTGGAAGGTGATCAACTGGTGGCGCGACTGGATCGCAAGCGTCCCGATCTGTATTTGATGCCGTTGCAGGATGGCCAGCCGATGGCTGAGCTTTATACGCTGAAGAAGGATCAACTGTACCCGGCGAGCACCCGCGGGTTGTACCTGGCCGAGAGCTTTGCCAAGCAGGAAGGCTGGCTGGTACGCGATGAGCGGATTCGCTGGAAGGATTGGGTGCGGCAGCAAGGGCTGGCACCACCAGGGAAAGATTCTGGGTTGGCGCGGTTGCGGGGGAAGGCCAAGCAATTGCTGAAGAAAATCGTGCCGCGCAAGAAAGTCGGCTCTTAAAATCAAAAGCAAAAGATCGCAGCCTTCGGCAGCTCCTACACGGGAATGTGTACACCCGTAGGAGCTGCCGAAGGCTGCGATCTTTTGATGTTTGATCGTTCCCACGCTCCGCGTGGGAATGCAGCCAGGGTCAGTTATTGCGGATCTTCTCGACAATCGCGGTGGTCGAGCTGTTTTCCACCAGCCCCAGCACTTTCACCGTGCCGCCGTAAGCGGTGACGATGTCCGCGCCGACCACTTGGTCGATCCCGTAATCCCCGCCCTTGACCAACACGTCCGGCTTGACCTCGCGCAGCAGGTTTTCCGGGGTGCCTTCAGCAAAGCTGATGACCCAATCCACCGCGCCCAGACCGGCCAGTACGGCCATGCGCCGGTCAACGCTGTTGATCGGACGACCTGGCCCTTTCAGGCGGCTCACCGAAGCGTCGTCGTTGACCGCAACGATCAGACGATCGCCCTGGGCCCGGGCCTGTTCCAGATAGGTCACGTGGCCTGCATGCAGAATGTCGAAGCAGCCGTTGGTGAAGACGATCCGCTCGTTGTGCGCACGGGCGTCATCGACTGCCAGCAACAACTGTTCGAGACCGAGCACACCGCGCTCGGAACCTTCTTCACGCTGGATGGCGCGACGCAGTTCCGGTGCGCTGATGCACGCCGTCCCCAACTTACCAACCACAATGCCCGCCGCCAGATTGGCCAGGGCCACGGCGTGGGGCAGTTCTTCGCCAGCGGCAATCGCGGCCGCCAGGGTCGAAATCACCGTGTCACCGGCACCGGTCACGTCGAACACTTCACGGGCACGGGCCGGCAGGTGCAGCGCCGGATGATCCGGGCGCAACAAGGTCATGCCGTGCTCGCCACGGGTCACCAGCAAGGCGCCGAGGTCGAGGTCGTGCATCAGAGTTGCGCCCTTGCTCACCAGTTCGTGCTCATCGGCGCAGCCGCCGACGATGGCTTCGAACTCGCTGAGGTTCGGGGTGATCAGGCTCGCACCGCGATAGATCGAGAAATCCTTGCCCTTTGGATCGGCCAGCACCGGAATGCCACGGGCACGGGCGGCCTGGATCAGCACCTGATGGTTTTTCAGCGCGCCTTTGCCGTAATCGGACAGCACCAGCACCTTGATGCCTTCGAGCAATTCGTCGACCTGCTTGCCCAACGCCAGGGCGTCGGTGGCGAACGGTTCTTCGAAGTCGATACGCAGCAATTGCTGGTGGCGGCTCATGACCCGCAGTTTGACGATGGTCGGCTGGTGCGCGATGCGCTGGAACAACGCTCGCACTCCAGCACCCTTGAGGCTGTTGGCCAGGCTGTCGGCGGCTTCGTCGTCGCCGGTCACGCCGACCAGCGAGGCCGGGGCCCCGAGGGCGGCGATGTTGAGGGCAACGTTGGCGGCACCGCCCGGGCGGTCCTCGATTTGCTCGACCTTGACCACCGGCACCGGCGCCTCAGGGGAAATCCGTGAGGTCCCACCATGCCAGTAACGGTCGAGCATGACATCGCCGACCACCAAGACAGGGGCTTGATCGAATCGCGGCATGGACAACTTCATGGAGCAACCCACATACAAAATGAACAGGGCCGCGATATTAACACAGGGTTGGCGCAGGCTTGCGCGACGGCTGCAACAGGATGAATTGACAGGGTTTTTTGCTCATTTTTTGAACAGAAACGCCGACAACCGGGCGCAGGCGTCTTCCAGCGCCAGATCCTGGGTGTCGATCTCACACTCCGCCGTCAGCGGCGCCTCATACGGGCTGTCGATGCCGGTAAAGTCCTTGATCCGCCCTTGCAGGGCCGCCTGATACAAACCTTTGGGGTCCCGTTGCGCGCAAACCGCGAACGATGTGCTCACATACACTTCGACAAAATCGCCCTCGGCAAACAGCCGTCGTGCCGCCTCGCGTTCGGCGCGGAATGGCGAAATCGCCGCCACAATCACAATCAGACCGGCATCGACCATCAACCGCGCCACCTCGGCCATACGCCGAATATTTTCCCGGCGACAATCAGCCCCCATCCCCAGGTCGCTACACAGGCCGCCGCGCAGGTTGTCGCCATCGAGGATGAAGGTGTGAAAACCGCTTTGATTGAGCTGCAGCTCCAAAACATTGGCCAGCGTCGACTTTCCCGCCCCGGACAACCCCGTCAACCATATACAGCGCGGGCGCTGCGCTTTGAGCGCGGCCCGGGCTTCCCTCGACAGGGACAAGCCGTAAGGGCGGATCGCCGGGGTCGGCGTGGACATCGATCGGGCATTATTCATAGCCGAGCATCTCGTAATCGCGCTGATAAGCCCGACGCACCAGGCGACGGGTGCGAACCGAACAGAAATCACGGGCCAGCCTTGGCTGACGCTGCTGCGAACTGTTGACATGGGGCAGTAGCACCGGGTGCTTCAACTGCTCGCACACCAGCTCGAAATCCCGTGCCAGGTGTTCTTGATAACCGATGAAGTCCAGGGCCAGATGCCCAAGGGAGTCCCTGAGAAAATCCGTTTGCGCGGCAAAATGCAGTTGCCGGCTGATGGTCTCCGGATGCAGCCAGCGCGCCACAAAGTCGTCGAAATCGCGAAATTGGCGGACCAACTTCTGCGCGGCGTGGTCGCGTTTCCCCAACTCGTTGCCCCGTAGAAAAGCGTAGGCCGAGTAGGCTCGCTCCAAGGGGTCGCGGACGAAGGCGAACTTGAAACTGGCGGCAAACTGCTCGGGAAACTGCTGCTCGTACCAGTACAACGGCAGATGCCCGGGGCTCCAGTCGTCGAACAGCGCCGCACATACGCTGCTGCCGGCACACTTGGGCACGTGAATGAACAGGCAGGCTCGCTGCGCAAAGGACGAGGGAAACTGCAGATTGGCCGACATCGACTTGTTCACCACCTGGCGGTCCACGACCGACAGGCGCCCTAGCAGAAAGGCCCGCTGCTGCTTGGGCAACAGTTTCCAGAGATAGCGTTGCAACATGGCAGTACCCGCGCGACGGGGATGGCCCCTTCGATGGAAGTCAAAAGTTCGTTCAGGAACCTTAACAAGCGCGGTACGGAGTTTTATTCAGGTTTGGTCAAGAAGGGTAAGGAAGCGGATACAAATCAGCGGACGCATTGCACGTCCACCGAATGAACGAGGGTGGAACAGGTCCACCCTCGTTACCCATCAGGCGATGTCTTCTGCCGGGGCATCGAGGCCCATGGCATTCAGGCGCGCGTAGTAGCCATTCTGCGCCAACAGCTGGTCATGGGTGCCGCGCTCGACGATCCGGCCCTGGTCCATGACCAGGATCAGGTCAGCCTTCTCGATGGTCGACAGACGGTGGGCGATCACCAGGGTGGTCCGACCTTTCATGACCTGATCCAGTGCCGCCTGAATGTGCCGTTCCGATTCGGTATCGAGGGCCGAGGTGGCCTCGTCGAGGATCAACAGCGGTGCGTTCTTCAGCAGTGCCCGGGCAATCGCCAGGCGCTGGCGCTGGCCGCCGGACAGCAACACGCCGTTCTCGCCGACCTGAGTGTCCAGGCCTTCGGGCAACTGTGCGATGAAGTCCATGGCATAGGCGTCTTTCGCCGCTTTTTCGATGTCTTCACGGGGTGCGCCGGCCAGATCGCCATAGGCGATGTTGTTGGCCACGGTGTCGCTGAACAGCGTCACGTGCTGGGTCACCTGGGCGATGTGCTTGCGCAGGTTCAGCAGTTTGTACTGTTCCACTTCGACGCCATCGATCAGGATTTCGCCCTTGTCGTGGTGATAGAAGCGTGGGATCAGGTTGGCCAGCGTCGACTTGCCACTGCCCGAGCGCCCCACCAGCGCCACCATTTGTCCCGGTTCAACCGAGAAACTGATGTCGTTGAGAACCTGACGATCGGTGTCCGGGTAGGTGAAGCTCAAGTTGCGCACTTCCAGGCGACCGCTGACCGCATCGCGCTCGATTGTGCCGGTATCGACTTCCGGCTCGACGTCCAACTGCTCGAAAATGCTCTCGGCACCGGCCACGCCTTTCTGGATGGTCGAGCTGACTTCGGACAACTGGCGGATTGGCTTGGGCAGGAGGCCGGCCAGGGTGATGTAGGCAATCATGTCACCGGCGGACGCATCGCCGCGCAGGTACAGCACCAGGAACATCAGCACCGCCATGGCGCTGTAGATCACCAGTTGCAGCAGCGGCGTGTAGATCGCGCCGGTGCGGGTCATGCGCAGTTGCTTGTCGGTGTTGCCCTGGCTGGCGGCCAGGAAGCGCTTCTGTTCGTAGACTTCGCCGCCGAAGCTGCGGACCACGCGATAGCCCTGGATCGTTTCCGAAGACACGTGGGTCACGTCGCCCATGGCCGACTGGATTTTCTTGCTTTGCTTGCGGAATTTCTTGCTGGCAGTGCGCACCATGACCGCGATCAGCGGCAGGATGGCGACCATGACCAGGGTCAGGCGCCAGTTCATGAGCAGCAACGAGGCAAACAGGAAGATCACCGTCATGCCTTCACGGATTACGACCTTGATCGCATCTGTGGCCGCCCCGGTCACCATGGTCACGTTAAAGGTGATACGCGAAATCAGATGACCCGAGTTATGCTTGTCGAAGTACCGGTTCGGCAAGACCAGCAAGTTATTGAACAACTGCACCCGCAGGTCATGGACCAGCCCGAGGGAAACCTTGGCCAGGAAGTAGTTGCCCAGGTAAGAGCCGAAACCCTGCCACGCCGCGATCAGGATGATCAGCAGCGGCACCGCCTGCAGCAGTTGCAGGTCGCGCAGGTAAGGCACCGTCGGAAACAGCACGGCTTCAGGATTGGACAAGCCATCGACGAAGTACTTGAGAATGTAGCCAAGCATTGGCTGCGTCGAAGCGAAAATCAGAAAGCCGACAATGCTGATCAGGAACAGACTGATGTACGGCCGGACATAGCCGAGCAGACGGAAGTAGATTTTCAAGCTCGATGGGCTTGCGGAGAGACTGGAGTCGGTCATATCACGCGATTGTCGATAAAAAGGACGCTGACTTTAGCACAGCTTCTTCAGGGTTCTGGCAAACGCATAAAGGCTGTTATTGTTAGGCGCTGCATTCAGCATCAAATAGCCATCACCCCGAAATGGCCGATCAACTTCAGGATTGAATCTCTCAGCATGCAACTCAGCGGTTTCAACAGCACGTCCAATCGAATCTTCGATTTCATTTGCCTGTGGATTCTTCCACTGGGTTATCTCTTACTCCTGTGCGCGCTGTTCTTTTTGCCGGGACGCAGCCTTCATCACAAGCTGTTTTATGGGTTGTTCAGCATTCCAGCGTTGATCGCCCTTTGCCTGCGTCCGCGGGAACTCAAAGAGTTGCTGCGCGAACCGGTGTTCATCGCGCTGCTGCTGTTTGCCGTCTGGGCCTTGTTGAGCCTGAGCTGGGGACCACCGAATGACGAAAGCATCCCCGGTCAGTTCAAGCCAGCGCTGCATACGCTGCTGTTGTTCGCGGGATCGTACCTGCTGGTGCGCCACCGCAGCGAAATCATCCAGCCGCTGCTGTTCAGTGCCGCGATCGTCGGGCTGATTGCTACGCTCTATAACCTGTACATGTTTGCGCATATCTATCAGCCGGGCCTGCGATTGATCGGCGGCGGCGCGTTCGACAACCCCTTGCTCAGCTCGCATATCTTCGGCTTTTTCTGTGCCTACTGGTTGAGCCTGAGCATGACCTGCAAGCGTCGCCAGATGCTCTGGCTCAGCCTTCCGGCGATGGTCATCATGTTCGCGGCGGTAATCGCCACCGGTTCCAGAACCCCACTGGTGGCTCTGACACTGGCTGCACTATGGCTGAGTTTCATTTGCTGGAATCGTCGCTCAATCGTCTTGCTCGCAGCGTTGGCTGTCTGTGGCTTAGGGGTCAGCGTGCTGTTTTCGCGGATGATCGTTGAGCGAGGCGATTCCTTTCGCCTCGAAATCTGGCAGATGGTCCTGCAGCGAATTTCCGAACACCCGTGGATCGGCCATGGCTACAACGCTAGCCTGGCACTCGACCCCGGCGTCGGCTACACCCTGCAAGAGCCCCATAACTTTGCGCTTGGCGTGCTCTATTACGTCGGCATTTTCGGCTTGTTGCCCTGGTTGTTCTTTCAGGCCTGGGGACTGCTGAGCAGTTGGCGCTATCGCGTCCAACCGCTGTTTATCGTCGCCTCGACCTGGCTGATATTCGGCATCGGTGCAGGCCTGACCGAGGGCGGCGGGATCATCTCCCGGCCCAAGGAGCACTGGTTCCTGCTGTGGATTCCCCTGGCGCTGATCGCTGCGCTGAGCATCAACCAACGGGCCAGGCGCTTGCTGGCCATGCCGGTTGAAACGCTGGCGCCGGCAGCGTTCGAGCAGATGACGGTCGACGCCCTGGTGATCGAGGAAGATGGCCTGGGTCCGAAAGTGCTGTGCCTGGCCGATGGCAGTTTTCTCAAACTGTTCCGCCGCCGTCGCTGGTACACCTCGGGGAGTTTCAATCCCTATTCCGAACGATTCGCCATCAACAGCGAGCAACTGCGCAATCTGGGCATCCCAACCCCCCGGACCCTGGGTCTGTACCGTCTCGACGACGGCAGCACCGCGGTGCATTACGCGCCACTGCCGGGCAACACTCTGCGCCAGGTCCTGCAAGGGATTACCGCGCCAGCGGTGCGCCAGGCCCTGGTGGAGCGTTTCGGCAAGTTCATGGCCCAGTTGCATGAGCAAGGCGTTTACTTCCGCTCCCTGCACCTGGGCAACGTACTGGTGCTGGGGGATGGCGAGTTCGGCCTGATCGATCTGGCCGACATGCGCATCTACCCGTCATCATTGAGTCTGTCCCTGCGCCAGCGCAACTTGCGTCACATGCAACGCTACACCGAGGATCGGCGCTGGTTGTTCGAGGACCATTTCGAGGCACTGCTCCAGGGATACGCCATGACGGCGTCAAAATCCGCCGTAAATAACCTGCACAGGCAAGTGCTGGCCGCCAGCAATCCGGCCCGGGCTCACTGATGACTGAAATCAACCCACTCATTGCGCTGGCCGCCTACCTGCTGGCCATCGTGACCGCCGCACTGCTGTTGCGCGCCGTTCCGAAAATCGCTCGGCACTTGCAGCATTCCGGTGAAAGTCGCTACGCCAGCATCGATGGCCTGCGCGGTTATCTGGCCTTTGGTGTGTTCGTGCACCACTCGATCATTACCTGGATCTTTTTGCGTACCGGTGTGATTGATTTTCCGCCGAGCAACTTTTACTCGCAGCTTGGGCAGGGCAGCGTAGCGCTGTTTTTCATGATCACCGGTTTTCTATTCTGGAGCCGCTTGCTCGCGCAGGGGCGTAACCACGACTGGCTGGCCTTTGCGGTATCCCGGCTGTTTCGCTTGTACCCGTTGTACCTGCCGCTGATGCTGCTGGTATTTGTCTCAGTCTTCCATTTGCAAAACTGGGAGTTGAAGGAGTCCGGCTTCCAGCTCGCCGGGCAGATTCTGGCGTGGCTGACCTTTGATCGGCCAGACATCAACCAATACCACCAGACCGGCATGCTGATTTCCAACGTCACCTGGACCCTGGGCTACGAGGTGTTTTTCTACCTGGCCCTGCCCTTGGCCGCCTTGGTGTTCATCTATCGCGGCACATGGCTGCAAGTGGTGCTGTGCCTGATCGGCATCTACGCGTTGTACCAGGTCGTCGGCTGGGAACACTCACTGAAGAAACACTTTCTGGCCAGTTTCCTCGGTGGCATCGGTGCCGCGTACTGGGTCCGTCGGCCGCAACTGGTCGCCTGGAGTCAAACGCGACTGGCGGGCATCATCGCGCTGTTGGCGCTGACGATTGCCTTTACTGCCTTCAGCCGCGCGTTCAGCCTGATGCCGTTGCTGTTGATGTCGGTTTTCTTCGTGATCGTGGCATCGGGGCACACACTTTTCGGCGCCTTGCAGCCACGCAGCATCCGCTGGCTGGGAGAGATCAGCTACAGCACTTACCTGCTGCACGGTTTCCTGCTTTGGGTCATGGTGCAGCGTCTGCCCCACATGCTAGCCATCGACGCGCGTGAAACCTGGGTCTTCCTGCCGTTGATGGCGTTGTGCGCTTGCCTGCTGATCATCATCAGCAGCCTGACCTTCCTGTACATCGAGAAGCCCGGCATCAACGCCGGCAAACACTTCTTGCTATGGCTGCGTCAGGGCCGGATGACGAAGAACCTGAGGGAAAGGACCGCTCGATAACATCGAGCGATCCTCCTGAACGGACTCAGTCCTTTTCCAGCGGCGAAAAGTACAGCCGCCCCAGACCCCGCCAGGTCTTCTTGTTCCAGGCCTTGAACGGAATCTGCGCCAGCAGCTCCCGCGCCAGTTTGCGATCGCGGTTGGCGGTTTTCAGGAACATCGAGCTCAAGAACTTGTAACGCACCTCGTCGTACAGCGGATGGTCGCTGAACAGCGCGTAGGAACGCAGGATGTTGTCGATCATGAAGCGGTGGTTCTTGTAGGAGTTGGTGGCGTGCTTGCGATAGCGCGCCATCAGCACGTTCAGGCCATCGATGAAGTAACCGGCACGGGTCACCTTCAACTCGATCAGCAAGTCCTCCAGACGGATGTTCGGATCGAACCCGCCCACCTTGTCCAGCGCTTCACGTCGGATCATCAGCGTCGGCGCCGGCGGATAGGGCTTGCGCTCCAGGAACATGTCATCGAAGTCCAGACGACGGAACGGCACATCCCGACGCTGGCGTTTCTCTGGGTACAGGTTGCCGTCGGCGTCGATCAGTTCGATGTTGCCGGCGCAGATGCCCACCTCGGGCTTGCCATCCATGTACGCCACCTGGGTGGCGATGCGCTCCGGCAACATGATGTCATCGGAACCAAATGGCACGATCAGGCTGCCCTTGGAACGGGCGATCGCGCCATTGAGCGTGTTGGTCAGGCCCTGGTTTTCCTGGACCCGGAAGTCGAAGCCATGCAGCGCCTGCAAGGCCTTGATACGCTCGACACTGTCGTCCTTGGAGCCGTCATCGACCACCAGCAATTCGATGTTCGGATAAGTCTGGTTGATGACGCTGAGGATGCTTTCTTCGATATAGGGCGCGTGGTTGTACGACGCAATGATGACGGTGACGATGGGTTGCGCGTCGTTCATTTGTGTTCCTTGCGGGCCTGTTCCAGGCCGGAGTCGATCAGGTTCAGGTATTCCTGGCGGAACACCTCGATGTCATGTTCTTTTTGCAGGTAACGGAACGCCTGCTCGCCCTTGGCCTTGAGTTCGTCATCCGACAGCGCGAGGTAGTTATCCAGCGCCGCGACCAGGCTCGGCACATCCTTGGGCGTGATCGCCAGGCCACCGGCGCCTTCGATCAGTGGCAACATGGCCGGCACGTTCGAGGCGATTACCGGCAAATGCCCGCTCATGCCTTCGAGCAGCGCCAGACCCAGGCCTTCGGCCAGGGACGGCATGGTCCAGACGTCAAAGGCGCGAATGTACTGCAGGGCGATTTCCTTGAACCCCAACAGGTGCGCACGACCCGTCAGGCCCAGGCGTTCGATCTCGGCGGCCAGTTTCGCTTCTTCGCGGCCGGCACCGATGATCGCCAGTTGGGTATTCGGGTATTTGTCCTTGAGCGCAGCAAAGGCCTGCAACAGGTAGGTGTGACCCTTGACCGGCACCAAACGGCCCAGCGCGCCGATCAGTCGAACCGAGGGATCAATGCCCAGCAATTCACGGGCGCGCTCGCGGCTGTGCTGCAAACCTTCGGCCTGTTCGATGTCGATGGCGTTGGTGATGGCGTAGGTGTTCTGGTCGGTAAATCCACACCCGCAGTCCAGCAGGTATTGCTTGACCGCCGGCGAGACGCCGACGAAGCGCCAATGGCGATCGATCAGGCGCTGGGTCTGGCGGCGCCGGTAAAAGCGGTCGTACTCGCCAAAACCATGGGAGATGCCGATGCACAGCGGCACCTTCAACCAGCGGTTGAGGGTCAGCATCATGTTCACGGGTTTGAAACGGTTGCAGATCACCACGTCGAACTTTTCGGCACGGCAGAACTTGTAAAGCTCCCACATGGCGCGCAGACGCATACCTTTGAGGGACTTGTCGGAAAATTCGAAATACACCGAACGGTCGGCACGGCTCACCGCCTCGCCTGGCCCTGGCTTGCCGCGCAGGAACGCGGCAGTCACCTCATAGCGATCATTCGGCAGTGCCTTGACGATCTGCTCTGCCAGGTCGGCAAAATCATGGGCTTTGACGTTGTAGTCAGGCTGCAGTTGCAGAACCTTTGACCGTTGACTCATAACTCTCCCCGTGGAAACCAGTCGCATCGATGACCCAGACCGGTTCGGCGGCGATGCGCCTGACCTCGGCCGGATCGGGTTGGGGTAACCGTGACCACTCGTTGCGCTTCCAGCAAACGAAATGGAAATACGGAAACCGTCGATCGCCATCGCGATCATTGCTTAAACAGCCATCGCGCCAATACCAGCGGCGCGGGAAATTTTCCGTGCCGTCATGCCACTTGATGCAACCACCCGGCGTACTGAATGCCTCGGTGAATTCGCTGCGGCGACGCCACGGATTGAGCTTGCCCACCAGAGTGAACAAAGGCTCGGGAAAATTCTTGCGCCAGTGGAAGATACGGCTGAAAGCCCCCTCGTCCAGCGCATGATGCTCTTGATCGGTAAAACGCTTTTGCCAGCCCTTGATCTGCATGAACAGCTCACGCTTGCGCGCAGTGTTGCGCATCAGGCACAAATGCCCTGCAACCCGCCGCTCATGGGTCGAGAACAGGTCATAACCGGCCAGTCGCTGCGGCGTGAAATAACGTCGCAGGTCACCATACACCAGATCAATATCGCCAAACGCCCAGAAATCATAGCCTTGCAAGCGGTCGGCATGAATGTGTCCCAACGCTGGCTTGATATCGCACAGCTTGTAAGCGGCCGTGGGCGCAAAGTCGATACTCAAGCGCCGCGACACCAGCGCGCAATAATCACTGAAGGCCATGGCTTCAACGGTGACATTGGGCGGCAGGTTGTCGGGCGTGCCACAGTCACTGAACAGCAACCAGTCGATATCGGCGTTACGCCTGCAACTCTCCAGAAAGAACGGCATCCAGAACGGCCATTGGCCGAAATAAGGAATCAGAAAAAGAATACGCGGGCTTGGGTTCATCACACAAAAGTCACTGCGGCTGTTTAATTTGCCGCCATGCTAAACCGAGCCATGCTTCATTTTTACTGTGCAGATGTATCCGTTTGCTTCAAAACCCACAACAATTCATGGCGCCTGACGGCTTTGCGAAAGAACTCGTTTTCGCCATAAATGGGCGGCCTGCGCCCGGCCAGCAGTCGTTGTATGCAGCGGCGCAAACGCCGCTTGAACGGCAGGGGCGGTTGCAGGTCATGCATCATGCCCAACGCCATCGCCTTGTCGCGCTGTTGCTCAATCGACATCGGCAGGCAGCACGGTTGCATCGCCAGGGTCGAATCGAACGCCGGCGGCAACGCGATGCCATGGCCGGCATCACCCATTGGCCAACGATCGTTGTCGTGCAGGTGGTTGGCGTAACCGAGCAGGGTCGGCTGCCAGTCCAGGCCCTTGAGCGCTTCGAGGACGGCTTCCTGGGCGCAGATATGATCGGGGTGTGGATCGAGGGTCGGGTGCGGCAGCACGATCACCTCCGGGCGGGCGCGCAGCAGCACTTCACGCAGGTCGGCCAGCAGGTTGTTCCAGGTCGGCGCACCGTCGGCGTCGCCGGGCAAGGTGAACGGGTTCAACTGGCGAAACAGGCGGGTGTCGCCCAACTCGGCTTCCCGCGATCCCATCGGTTGCGATGGCGCCGCTTGCATGGCCGCCAGTTGCAGGCAGAAATAACCCAACTGCACGCAATGCGCTTCTGGCACGCCAGCCCAACGCGGCACCGCGATGCTGTCCCAGGCGCGCAAACGGCCCTTGAGCCGCGCCGCTTCAACCTTGTTCAGGCCCATCTGCTGATAGTGTTCGGCTTCGATCTCGCCGGCGGTAAGCGTGACGATCCAGGCTTCATTGGCCTGGCTGTACAAACCGTAGGCCGCCAGTTCAGCGTCGTCGGCGTGGGGCGCTATCACCATGACCCGCTGACGGTGGTAATCCGGTTGTTCAAAGGCCCAGAGCACCGGTTCGCCGAGCAACCGACAGAAGCGCCCACGCAAACGCAACTGTCCTTGGGACAGCACGTGCGACTGCCCCGTAAGGTTCAAGTAGCGCAGGCCGTCAACGCCGCGTTCGAAGGTTTGTCGGTCCGGGTGGTTACCGCCCGCCAACTCGATCACCGGGTCGATAAAACGTCCCAGCCAGGTGCTTTTGACCCGCAGCGCCAGGACCAATGTCGCGTCATCGACCAGCATCACGCCTTCATCCAGCCGCAGATGCTCGCCCACCAGATGCACCTTCGGCCGCTGGGTGTAGGGCGGGAAGCTGTATTGGTAATCGTCTTTGGGCGAATAAAACAAATGGTCGGCGAACCACGCCTCATGGGCGATCCAGCCCAGGACCGCCAGCACCGGCGGCAACCACCAGGCCACCAGCACACCCATGACGATCAACAGCGCCAGCGTGATCAGCAGGCCGATGCGTTTGTTGCGGCGATGACGCTTGAGCAGTTGCTGTTTGCGACTCATAGGCTGGCTCATACGGTGAAGACCGGCACAGGATTGCACCAGCGGTCCTTGTATTCACGGTCGGCCCGACCGAAGGAAAACCGCAGCGGTTTATCCAGTGTTCGAGCGTGTTCCCAGGCGCTTTGGGTGTTGAGGAAACTCAGCACGCTGCCAGGGCTGAACTCGCGGGTTTCAGGGTCGACGCCGCCATTGATGTACTCGACGCTGATCCACTGCGGTGCTTCGACGCGGTACACCAGTTGAATCGCTATCGGCGCATCGTTGAGGAAAATCACCGAGCCGATCAGCAACTCGCGCAGCAACTCGATCACCTCGCCCATGCGCGCCGCGCCGGTGGCCGGGAAGCCCCAGCGGCGCTGGAACAGGTCGCAGTAGATCGCCGCCAGCTCGCCGCTGGAAAACTCGCTGACCGGCCTTACCACCCCGCCCGCCTCTTCCAGCAGGCGCAATTCGCGGCGCTGGTTGTAGCGAAATTTCTTCGACAGTTCTTCGGGGGTGCGGGCCATGGCCAGCTGTTCGGTTTGCAACTTGATGCCGGTGAAGCGGCCTTCGTTCAGCGCCGACAGATAACGCCCGCGATGACGCAAAGGGGCCTGGGCATCGGCGGCGGCGGGCAAGATCAACTCGGCATTGCCGAGGTCGAACAGGCCTTTTTTACCGCTGCGTTTGAGCACGTCCTTGGACAGCGCGAGGTCGCGGCCCCAGGTCGGGATCGCGGCTTTTACTTCGCCGTTTTGCTCCCAGGCCAGGTAGCGCACCGGAATCTGCGCCAGTGCCGCCAGGCGCTCGACGACCATTGGGTGAGTCGCGACGCTGCCGCCAAAACGCTGCCAGGCATCGGCATAAGTCGAGGCGTCAACCGACGCCCAGCCTCGTTCGCGCCAGCCTTGAAATCGGTTGAGCATCAGCCCCTCTGTGCCAGTTCGGTAACGTGTGGCAAATGCCAGAAAGCGTCGCGCACCGCGCGGTCGCTGAAGCGCTCGCGCAAGCGGTCGAGCATCAGCTCGGCGCATTGGCGACGCTGCTGTTCGTCCATCGCGGCCAAATGCTGCAGCCCTTGCGCCAAGTGTTCGGCATCGCCCAGCGGAAACAGAATGCCCACCCCTTCGACCACTTCCTTCGCCCCACCGCACGCGGTCGCCAGCAACGGCACGCCAGCGGCCATGGCTTCGAGCAGCACCATGCCGAACGGTTCGTGATCGGAACTCAAGGCAAATACATCGAAAGCACGGAAGTAGCGCCGGGCCTCGGGCACTTGGCCGAGGAACAGCACGCGATCGCCGATCCCGAGTTCACGGGCCAGGTCCTTGAGGCTCTGCTCGAGGCGACCGGAACCGAGAATCACCAGTTGGCTATTGCCCGGCAACCCCGGCAACGCCGCGGCAAAACCGTGCAGCAGCGTGGTTTGATCCTTGTCCGGGTGCAGCCGCCCGACGTTGCCGACCACCCAGGCATCCGCCGACAGACCCAGGGTTTCCCGGGCTTCGCGAGTCGACACCTGCGTGACTTGCAAGCCTTGCACATCGATGCGGTTGTAGAGCGTCTGGATCCGCGCCGCCGGCCATTTCGGCAGGCACTGGCGCATGTCGTCGCGCACCGCATCGGATACCCCGAGCAGGCTCAGACGCTTGCGGAAAATATGCGCGAACAGTTTGCGCGTGCCGCGTTTGTAGTCGTCAAACGCGTGGTGCACGCCAATCACCGGCAACGAGGTGCCGAGCAAGGCGATGTAGATCGGTTTGAAGCGATGGGCGATGCAAAAACTGAAATTGCGCGAAGCGGCGATCTTGCGCAGATCGCCGATGGCGCCCAGCTTCAAGCCACGAATGGCCTTGGAGCTGTATTCCATGAACAGCACTTCATCAGAAGCGCAGCCCGCGGCGACTTCGCTGTCGGCGGCCCCGGTCAGAAAGACCGTGGTCACTCGATAGCCGGTCCCCGCGAACAGGCTGGCGTATTGCCGGGCGCAGTCCAGGAACGGCCCATCATAGCCGTGGCAGAACTGCAGCACATGGCGCTCAGCCGAGCGTGTCATAAGCGTCCGCACCTTCTTTGACCACCAGAATGTCTTCCATGATCAGGTATTGCAGGTCGGAGCCGAAGAACATGTTCAGGGCGTCGGTCGGCGAGCAGATCATCGGCTCGCCACGGCGGTTGAGCGAGGTGTTCAGCGACACACCGTTGCCGGTCAGCACTTCCAGCGCTTTCATCATGTCGTAATAGCGCGGGTTGTATTCACGCTTGAGCACCTGGGCCCGGGACGTGCCGTCTTCGTGGACGACTTCCGGCACGCGGGTCTTCCACTCTTCCGCCACTTCAAAGGTGAAGGTCATGAATGGTGCCGGGTGATCGATCTTGATCATCTGCGGCGCCACGGTGTCGAGCATCGACGGGCAGAAAGGCCTCCAGCGTTCGCGGAACTTGATCTGATGGTTGATGCGGTCAGCCACGCCGGTCGCACTCGGGCAACCAATGATCGAACGGCCGCCCAAGGCTCGCGGACCGAACTCCATGCGGCCCTGGAACCAGGCCACCGGGTTGCCGTCGACCATGATCTTGGCAATGTTTTCCGGCATGTTCTCGAGCTTGCGCCAGGTCGGCTTGCTCGGGTGACGGGCGCACGCGGCGATCACGTCTTCGTTGCTGTAGGACGGGCCGAGGTAGACGTGTTCCATCTTCTCGACCGGTACGCCACGGGCGTGGGATACGTAGGCAGCAGCCCCCACCGCCGTGCCGGCATCGCCGGACGCCGGTTGCACGAACAGCTCGGTGACGTCGTCGCGGGCGATGATTTTCTGGTTCAGCTTGACGTTCAACGCACAGCCACCGGCGAAGGCCAGCTTGCCGGTTTCCTTGAGCACGTCGCCCAGGTAGTGGTCGATCATCTGCAGCGAGATCTTTTCGAACAATGCTTGCATGCTGGCGGCGTAGTGGATGTACGGCTCGTCGGCGATGTCGCCTTCGCGCTTGGGACCCAGCCACTCGATCAGTTTCGGCGAGAAGTAGAAACCCTTGCCCTTCTCTTTATAGCGACGCAGGCCGATGACGTTGGCGTAGTCGGTATTGATCACCAGCTCGCCGTTTTCAAACGAAGCCAGGCGCGAGAAATCGTATTTGCTCGGGTCGCCATATGGCGCCATGCCCATGACCTTGAACTCGCCGTCGAGCATCTCGAAACCGAGGAACTCGGTGATCGCGCCGTACAGGCCGCCGAGGGAGTCCGGGTCGAAGAATTCCTTGATCTTGTGGATCTTGCCGTTTTCGCCATAACCGAAGAAGGTCGTGGCGTACTCACCCTTGCCGTCGATCCCCAGGATCGCGGTTTTCTCTTTGAAACCGGAGCAGTGGTAAGCGCTGGAGGCGTGGGCCAAGTGGTGCTCGACCGGTTCGATCTTGATTTTCTTCGGGTCGAAACCCAGTTGCTCAAGGCAGAACACGATCTTGTTGCGATAGCGCTTGTAGCGACGGTTGCCCATCAGGATCGCGTCGAGCGCACGGTCCGGGGCGTACCAGTAACGCTTGGCGTAGTGCCAGCGCGCCTTGCCGAACAGGCTGATCGGCGCGAACGGAATCGCCACCACATCAACGTCGGAGGGCTTGATGCCTGCCTGTTCGAGGCAGAACTTCGCCGATTCGTAGGGCATGCGGTTCTTTGCATGTTTATCGCGTACGAAGCGCTCTTCCTCTGCCGCCGCGACCAACTTGCCGTCGATGTACAAGGCTGCGGAAGGATCATGGCTAAGGGCGCCGGACAGGCCAAGAATCGTCAATGCCACAGGGGTCTAGCCTCTTTAGTCTGCATTCAGGCGACAAGCGCCTCAAAAATTAATGTGCCCTCGCAAGGGGCGAGAGACAGCTAAAGGGCGGGATTATAGCGTAAAAGCGCTGGCAAACCTCTAGCGGGAAGCGGCGGGGTCGCGCGTTGACAGACAAAGGGCCTCGACATAGGCTTAGGCCCAAGTGGATTGGGAGATCCTGGTCGGCGTCATAGCCTCGGTGAGTTTCATCGGGGCTTTTCGCTTTCTGAGCATGGGAAATTCTGCCCCATCCTCACTTCCCGACTCCTTACCCACGCCCCACGCGCCAATAAATCGCGATATTGCCGTCAACGCCCTGCCGATAGATCGTGTACGGCAAGACCACCGTGTCCAGCACGCCCGACAGGCTCAAATCCAGTAACACCAGCGGCACCAGAAACCCGGTGGGGTCGGGTGGTGCGTTCAATACGCAAAAGTCATAGGCCAGGCCGCTGTAGACCCGGGGGATGGACTGGCAGTAGGTCTTTTGTTTGCGCAGGCCGCGGGCGGCATCGGCATCGTCTTGCAGCACCGTTACGGCGGTGCCGCAGCCGGATAAGGCCAGGGAACATGCGCCCAGTACAACCGCCATTTTCTTCATCTGAATCTGCCTTTGGGGAACGTCAGGCAAACTAGCATTGGGGGTGTAGAGGGCACAGTTCATGGGGTCTGTAGATCATGTAGGACTGTTCGTAAGAACTTGTCCTCCGATGACCGACCGGGGATTTTGGGTTGAATGTGCCGGCCTCTTCGCGAGCAAGCCCGCTCCCACAGGAGGAATGCATTCCCAATGTGGGAGCGGGCTTGCTCGCGAAGGCGATTCAGGCAGCGCTGGAGATGTCTTTGGGCAAACGCTGATCGATCACCTGATACAGCGCACTGCTCTCAGGCCAATTGCGCATAAACCGCGCCCGATCTCGCGCATAGGCCGGGGCAAAGCTGCTTGCCGAGGCGTGCTGACACATGGAATCCAGATCAATCAGCGCCCAGCGATCCTGCTGCCAGAACAGATTGTGGCCTTTGAAATCACCATGGCTGATCCGCTCGCGAATCAGTTCGGCGAACAGGTGATCCAGCGCCAGCAATTCATTTTCCGGCGCGGCACCACTCTCAACATACGGCGCAAACCGCTCGATGATGTCCGGCCCCGGCAAGTACTCGGTCACCAGATAAGCCCGGCTGCGCAACCAGAGGAAGCGCTTTTCCAGCACGGCCAGTGGCTTCGGCGTCGCGATCCCCAGGAACACCAGGCGATTGCCCTCGCGCCAGGAATGCCAGGCGCGGCTCGGGCGCCAGAAGCGCTTGAGCCAATGGGCAAAACCCTTGATGTTGTAGCGCTTGATCACCAGGGTGCGCCCGCCCGCCTCTACCTTGCCGACACTCGCCGCGCCGCCGGTTTTGTACAAGTGGCCCTGATCGAGCAAGGCATCGGCCTGCTCCAGCACCGGCACCATCGCCGCTTCTTCCTCGCGACGAATCGCCCGCAAGCCGAACGCTCCGCGCTGGACGCTGAACAGCGTGCATTCGCGGCCGCACTTGATCAGGAAGTCTTTCAAACGCCAGCGACGAACCTTGTCGATCTGCTTCTGCAACGCTTCCATCGGCAACGCATGCTCGCCGTTGCTCAACAGGTAATAGACCAGCAATTCTTCGGTAAACGGTTCCAGCGACTTGGGCAACTGGGCAAAAAACACCCCGAGGTTTTCCAGGACTTTCTGACGCGACAGCGGCTGGCCAGGGGTTTCGGCGCAGACGCCGCCGCCATCGATCAGGTACAGCCGACCGCGCTGACGCAAGAGGTTGTCCAGGTGCAGGTCTTCCTGCCACAGGCCCCTGCGATGCATTTGGCCGATCGCGCCCAACGCCTCGGCCAACACCGCGCCTTGCATGTCCGCCAGTACCGGCAAGTGCTCGACCTGTTTCCAGGTTTCGCCAAGACTTTCGGCGCCTTCGATGAAATCGAACAGCAACCAACCGCCCTCGCCGTCCTTCAAGCCATCCGCCAACAATTGCGGCGTGGTCAGACCTTGATCGGCCAGCAAGTGCACGCCATCGCGCTCACGCTGAAAGTGCCGCGCCGCTTTGCTGCCCACCAGTAATTTGGCCAGCACCGGGCGGCCGCGCCAGACACCGGCACCGACATAACGCTGCCCCGGCAACACCCGCAGCAGGCTCAACAGTTGCAGCTCGGCAGGTCCGGCGGCATCCGCCAGTGGGATGTTCAATGGCAGGCTCGGGCTGCGACCGGCGTTTTTCAGTTCGGACAAACGCATCAACGCGTCTCCTTGTGACTGCGTCGTGCGGTGAGTCGCGAGACCCACGTGTCCACCAACGAGCTGTCGCCGGACTGATCCACATAGCTCGCCAGTAATTCGCGCAACTGGCTTTCAGTCCACTCCGGCGCTCGACGCAGCAACGGTTCCAGATCCTTGATTCGGTCACGCCGGCCGAACAGTAACGGCCGGGTTTTTTCCAGGTCGATCAACTGCGCCTGGTAACCGTCGCCGGTGGCCCGCAGGAAAATATGCTTGGGATAGAAACAGCCGTGAACCTGACGCACGCCGTGCAGGCGCCGGGCCAGTTGCCCACAGGCCTGCAGGATCGCCGAGTGCTGCGCCGCGCTCAGGTCCGACCAGCGCTGCAACAGCGAATCCAGGTCATCCCAGCCATCCAGGGCGCGGGTCAGCAGAATCGCCCGAACCTCGCCATCGACTTTGCGCTCACCGAAGAACGCCGCTTGCAGTGCCGGGATGCCCATCTTCTGATAGCGGGTGATGTTACGAAACTCGCGAGCAAAACTCGGCTCGCCGAACGGCGCATGCAAGGTCCGCGTCAGGTAGTTGCTCTGGCGCTTGAGGTAAAAGCCCTGACCTTCCAGGTCCAGCCGAAACACACTGCTCCAGCCGCCGCCAGCGGTGTTGGGCTCGTCCACCGCGTCGAGCTGCTTGGCCCAGAGGGCGTCGAAGGTGCCGAGGCCGTGGCGCTCAAGCAGCGCACGGTCTTCAGCGGCCAGAAAATCAGTCATTCGCGTCCCTCGAAGAATCTCACCACGTGCCGGATGCGTTTTTTGTCGGCCGCGTTGAGCCGGGTCCGTCCGCGATATTGCAGGTAGAAGCGCAGGCGCTGGGTGGCCGACAGGTGATATTTGGCCACCTTGTCGAGACAGGCCAGGTCCTTGGTGATGCGGTACTTGAGCCAGAAGCCGCGCCAGAAATCACCGTTGGGGCAATCGATCAGGAACAGCTTCGCTTCGTCATCGATCAGCAGGTTGCGCCACTTCAAATCGTTATGGGTGAAACGGTTGTCGTGCATGGTCCGGGTGTAACCCGCCAACTGGCGACTGACACCGTCGACCCAGGCGCGATCCGCCAGTTTCGGGTCATGCCGGTCAGCCAGGGCCGACAGGTCTTCGGTGTGTGGCAGCTCGCGGGTGATCATCGCCCCACGGTCGTATGCCGCACCGCGACGTTCCAGGCCCCAGGCCACCACTTCGGCGGTCGGGATGCCCCACTTGGCGAAGCGCTTGAGATTCTGCCATTCAGCCTTGACCCGAGGCTTGCCCAGGTAGCGACGCAGGCCTTTGCCGGCACCGACGTAACGCTTGACGTAATAGTTGACGCCATTGCGTTCGACACGGATGACCTCGGACAACGGGTCGCGTGTCAGGCGCTCGCCCTTGAGCGCGAACACCGCTTCAAGGCTGCCAAAATCTTCCGCCAAATCGCTATAAGCAGGTTCCAGTTTCCAACCCGGCATCAGAGCGCATCCCCGTATCGCTGTTTACGGTCATAGAGCTTATTGGCCTTGCCTTCGAGCCAACTGAGCAATGCCGCTTCCTCGGCCAGAATCTGGCGCAACGGCTGTTGGAAGTAACCCTTGAGGAAACGCATTTTGTCGCGCTGGGTCAGGCCGATGTCCAGGGCCGAAAAGTACAGCGCCGCCAGATCCTTGTTGCGCCAGCGCTGGGTAATCGCCGGGCGGGTCTGGGCGCGGTGCAGGTCGATCACCGAGAGTTTGAAGTCGTCCGCCGTCACCGGTTTATCGGTGTGCAGCAAGAAGTGGCAGATGTAACAGTCGCGATGGTTGACCCCGGCGCGGTGCATCATGCCGGTCATGCGTGCGACTTCGGCGATCAGTGCACGCTTGAGCTTCGGCTGCGGCGGATTCTTCACCCAATCGATGCTGAAATCTTCGAGGCTGACGGTCGGCGCCAGTTCTTCGGTGACGATGAACGAATGCTGATCCGCCGGGTTGCTGCCCTTTTCGCCATAAGCTACGGCGGTCATGGTCGGCACGCCGACGTCTTGCAGGCGCTGGATGGCTTTCCATTCCTGGCCCGCACCGAGCACCGGCAGTTTGGCGGTGAGCAGGTTCTTGAAGATCTCGCCCCAGCCGATGCCACGGTGGATCTTCACGAAAAACCCGTTGCCGTCCACTTCGGTGCGCAGGGTCCGGCGCGCTTCGAGCTCGCGGTACACCTCGCCCTGCAAGCCTTCGACTTCAGCGAACGGGTCGCGTCCGGCCCACAGGCTTTTGAACGGTTCAGCCAGCATCAACTTCATTAAGCGTGCTCCGCCAGAATCACATCGGCCGCGTGTTGCGGCATGCTGTAGAGGTCGGCCGTCTCGGCGAAGGCCAGACCATTGCGGCTCCAGGCCGCCCGTGCTTGCGCGTCATTCAACATGCCGGTCAGGTACTGCGTGAGCTGCGCCTGATCGAAGGGTTCGTCCAGCACCAGGCCGGCATCGGCCTCGGCGATGTAATGGGCGTAACCACACACCGCGCTCACCAGCACCGGCAGCCCGGCCACCAGCGCTTCAAGCAGCACCGTGCCGGTGTTTTCGTTGTACGCCGGGTGGATCAACAGGTCGGCGCCCAACAGGAAGCGCGGAATATCGCTGCGGCCCTTGAGGAACGTCACGTTGTCGCCGAGCCCCAGTGTGGCGCTCTGCATCTGGAACAATTTGGGGTCATCCTGGCCAATTACAAACAGCCGGGTGCGTTTCTTCAGATCAGCGGGCAATGCTGCCAGTGCCTTGAGGCTGCGATCCACACCCTTGGTCTTGAACCCGGAGCCGATTTGCACCATCAACAAATCGTCATCCTTAAGCTTGAACTCACGACGGAACTCGGCGCGAATCTCGGCCGCATTCGCTGGCGCGCGACGGTCCTGGGAAATGCCCGGCGGCAACAAATGGAAGCGTTCCAGCGGCGTGTCGTAATGCTTGATGAACAACGGCTGCTGGACTTCGGAAATCATCAGCACTTCAGTTTTGGCGTCCTTGGCGAACACCGCGCGCTCGTACTCGGCGAAGTGCCGGTAGCGGCCCCAGCGCCGGTACAGCGAGTTGCGCAGGTTCTGCGCCTTGTCTTCGAAGCAGCCATCGGCGGCGTAGTAGACGTCCAGGCCCGGCATCTTGTTGAAGCCGATCAGGCGATCCACCGGACGCTTGGCCAGATCGGCCTCCATCCATTCGCTGAGCTTTTCGTTGCGCCGATGGTTGAAGAACGCCTTGACCGGCGCCACCAGCACTTCGAAGCCCGGCGGCACGTCGCCTTCCCAGATCAGCGTGTAGACGCGAATCTGATGCCCGCGCTGCTGGCACTCCAGGGCGATGCGCATGAAATCGCGCTGCAAACCGCCAAACGGGAAATATTTATAAAGGACAAAAGCCAATTGCATCAGCGCAGCTCCTCAGCCAGTAACAACGTGCTCAGTCGGCTGGCGACACGCTGGGGATTCAGACGCGTGAAGCACAGGGGCCACTCGCGTTTAAGGTCAAACTGACGGGCGTCTTCGGCCGTCGGTTGATACGTACATTTCTTTTGCAGGCACGGCGCGCACGGGAAGTCGCTGGCGATGTGAATCTGCGCCTTGCCATAGGCACCCGTCAGGCCCGGGTTGGTCGGGCCGAACAGCGACAGGGTCGGCACGTCCAGCGCGGCGGCCAGGTGACCGAGGCCAGTGTCCACGGCCACGCAGGCCTGGGCGCCGGCCAGTACTTTGCCGACCCCGGCCAGATTCAATTTGGGCAGCACTTCGACATGCCGGAAACCGGCGGCGATGCGCTCAGCCCGGGCCTTCTCGATCGGGTTGCCCCAGGGCAGTTTCACCGCCACGCCGAGGTGGCCGACACGCTCGGCCAGTTCACGCCAGTAGGCTTCGGGCCAGTGCTTGGTGTCCCACGTGGTGCCGTGCAGGAACAACACGTAGGGATTCTTGCGCGGCAGCTCTACCAGACGCTCGACGTTCAGGCCGTAATCGCCCAGGCCCTTGGGCAAGTCGTAGCCCAAGGCCAGCGCGAACAACTGACGGACTCGCTCGACCGCATGCTGGCCACGGCCCACGGCCAAACGCCGGGAGTAGAAACGTGCGGCCATCGGTTCGCGTGCCGAATCCTTGTCCAGCCCGGCCACCGGGGCCTTGATGTAGCGGGTCAGCCAGGCGCTTTTCAGCAGGCCCTGGGCGTCGATCACCAAATCGTATTTAGTGGCGCGAACGCTTTGTTTGAAGCGTTTCCACTCGCCGCTCTTGATGGTCTGCCAGATGTTTTTGCGCCAGCGCCGGATCGCCACCGGGATCACCTTGCCCACAGCCGGGTGCCAGGTCGGAATCTCGGCGAAGCCTTCTTCCACCACCCAGTCGAACGTGATGCCGGGGATCGCCCGCGCCGCGTCAGTCAACGCTGGCAACGCGTGAATCACGTCGCCCAGCGATGAAGTCTTGATCAACAGTACCCGCAAACTAATTGACCTCGACCACAGTGCCCTGCAACCGCTGCAAGGCTTCGTTGACCGGTTGCGGCTCCAACTGACGCAGGCAGTTGTAATGGCCGAAGCGGCAGGTGCGATCAAAGCACGGGCTGCATTCGAGGCCCAGGCGCACGATCTCGACGTGCTCGGCCAGCGGCGGGGTGAAGCCCGGCGAGGTCGAGCCGTAGACCGCGACCAACGGACGGTTAAGCGCGGCGGCGACGTGCATCAAGCCGGAGTCGTTGGAGACCACGGCGTCGGCGCAGGACATCAGGTCGATGGCCTCGGCCAGGGACGTGCCGCCGCTGAGGTTCACCGACTCTTCACGCAAACCGGGAATCAGCCGCGCGCGGATGTCTTCGCCCACCGCGTGATCGTTTTTCGAACCGAACAGCCAGACCTGCCAGCCTTCACGGATCTTCGCTTCGGCGACTTTCGCGTAATGCTCGGACGGCCAGCGCTTGGACTCGCCGAACTCGGCGCCGGGGCACAGGGCCAACACCGGACGGTCCAGAGCGAGGCCGAATTTGGCCAGCGCGGCCTCGCGGGTGACCGGGTCGATTTGCAGGCTTGGGCGTGGATAAGGTTTTGGCAGCTCGGCGCCCGACTCATAGGCCAGGGCCATGAACCGCTCAATCATCAACGGGTAGCGTTCTTTATCCAGGGTGCGCACGTCATTGAGCAGGCCATAGCGGAACTCGCCACGCCAGCCGGTGCGTTTCGGGATGCCTGCAAAGAACGGCACCAGCGCCGACTTCAGGGAATTGGGCAGCAGGATCGCCTGGTCATACTGGCCGGCCAGGGATTTGCCGATGCGCCGACGGGTCGCCAACTCAAGGGCACCGTGGCCGAGCGGGAAGCTCAAGGCCTGACGCACTTCGGGCATGCGCTCCAGGATCGGCCGGCTCCACTCCGGGGCCAGCACGTCGATTTCGCATTGCGGGTGGCGTTGCTTGAGACACTGAAACAGTGTCTGCGCCATCACCATGTCACCGACCCAACTGGGCCCAACGATCAGAATTTTCATGTGGTTTCCAAAAACGAACCGGGGAGGCATACGCCTCCCCGCCTCGAGAATCACTGTGGCAGCAAGGCTGCTTGCGATGGGTCATCACCTTCAACATGACTGTCGACTGTCACTCCGCTATCGCGAGCACGCCCGCTCCCACATTGGGTATTGGTGCACATCCAGTGCGGTGTAGCTTAGCTGCCATCTATCTCTAAGACAGCGCAGTTCTACTGTGGGAGCGAGCTTGCTCGCGATGAGGGCATCACATCCAACATCGATGGTGACTGTCAGGCCGCTATCGCGAGCAAGCTCGCTCCCACAGGGGTATTTGGTGCTGCAACTATCTGTTTCAGCTTAACCCCATCTCTTTCCAGATTCGCAACACCTGGCGCCGTTCGTCTGCGAACTGATCGCCCGGGATCACCCCCGGGTCCTTCTGCAAGGCCTGTCGGTGGGCGGCGGAGCGGTAGGCTTTATAGGCCTCGCGCAACAGGCTCGCGTCTTCGACGGGCATCAGCCCTGCCTTTTCCAACTCTTCCAGAATGCGGATGTTGTCGGTCCAGCGCAGCAATGACGGGTGCTGTTCGGACCACGCCAGGGCCGCGTATTGCACCATAAATTCAATATCGACGATACCACCGGCGTCCTGCTTGAGATCGAACGGCGCCGTGGCCTCGAAGGCGTTTGCCCCGGTGCCGGCGGCGGTGCTCTTGCTGCCGAGGTTATCGCGCATCTTGGCGCGCATCTCGCTGACCTCCTGACGCAAGGTCGGCAGATCCCGGGCCTTGCCCAGAATCGCCGCCCGAACCTTCTCGAACGCCTGGCCGACTTCCTGACTGCCCACCAGCACCCGCGCCCGCACCAGCGCCTGATGCTCCCAGGTCCAGGCTTCGTTTTCCTGATAGCGGGCAAACGCCCCCAGGGAACTCACCAGCAGCCCGGACGCACCGGACGGCCGCAAACGCATGTCCACTTCGTACAACTGACCGGAGTTGGTCTGGGCCGTGAGCAAGTGAATGATCCGCTGCCCCAACCGGGTGAAGAACTGCGCCCCGTCGATAGGCTTCGGCCCATCGGTTTCCGCCTGGGGGTCACCGTCGTGGATAAACACCAGGTCCAGGTCCGAACCATGCCCCAATTCCAGGCCGCCGACCTTCCCATAACCGACAATCACGAAGCCGGGATCGCACAAAGTGCCATCGGTGCGCAGGGGCGTGCCGTATTTGGCCACGGTTTGGCGCCAGGCCAGGGCCAGCACTTGTTCGAGGATCGCCTCTGCGAGCCAGGTCAGGTAATCGCTGACCTTCATCAATGGCAGGCTGCCGGCGATTTCCGAGGCGGCGACGCGCAAACGGTGGGCCAGTTTGAAATGGCGCAGGGCTTCCATTTGCTGTTCGAGGTCATCCTCGGGGATTCGCGTCAGGCGCTCGCGCAATTCGGCGGCCAGTTCCGGCGCCAACGGTGGCTTGAACAGGCGGCCTTCGTTGAGCAACTCATCGAGCAACAGCGGGAAGCGGGTGATTTGCTCGGCAATCCACGGGCTCGCGGCGCACAAGGTCAGCAAACGGCGCAAGGCGCCGGGGTTTTCCGTGAGCAACACTAAATAAGCCGAACGTCGAGCCACGGCTTCCACCAGTGGCAGCACCCGCTCAAGCACCAAGTCCGGATTGGCGTGTTCCACCGCTTGGGCCAACAGTCGCGGAATAAAGGCATCGAGGCGCTCGCGCCCCAGACGCTGCATCGCTCGCAGTTGCGGACTGCCGCGCAGACTGGCCAAGGTTTTCAGGGCTTTGGAAGCATCGGCAAAGCCGCCCTGCTCCAACTGCCGGCACGCGGCCTCTTCGTCCTGGGATTCTTCCCACAACGGCAGCCATTCACCGCCGACCACCACTTCTGCCTCAGCGCCTTCTTCTTCATCGGGATCGGCAATCACCTGAGCGAAGTGCCAGGCCACCCGGCCACGCCAATACATCAGCCGCTCGTGGAACGCGTCCCAATCGGCAAAGCCGAGCATGAAAGCAATCCGCGCCTGATCCTGTGCGCCGTCCGGCAGCATCTGGGTCTGGCGGTCGGCGATCGCCTGGATCGCATGTTCGGTGTAACGCAGGAATTCGTAGCCGTTGCGCAACTCGGCGATTACCGGTGCCGGCAGGTAACCCTGGCCTTCCAGTGTGCTCAGCACTTTTAATAGCGGACGTTGTTGCAGGCTCAGGTCGCGGCCACCGTGGATCAACTGGAACGCCTGGGCGATGAACTCGACTTCACGAATGCCGCCAGAGCCGAGTTTGATGTTGTCGGCCATGCCTTTGCGCCGCACTTCCTGCTGGATCAACTGCTTCATGGTGCGCAGCGCTTCGATGGCCGAGAAGTCCAGATAGCGGCGGTAAACGAACGGACGCAGCATTTCCTGCAATTGCGCGCCGGCCACTTGATCGCCGGCCACCACCCGCGACTTGATCATCGCGTAGCGTTCCCAGTCGCGGCCCTGGTCCTGGTAATACTGTTCGAGTGCGTTGAAGCTCAGCACCAGCGCACCGGCCGAACCGTAAGGGCGCAGGCGCATATCAACGCGGAACACGAAACCGTCGACGGTCATCGGGTCCAGGGCCTTGATCAGACGCTGGCCGAGGCGAATGAAAAATTCCTGGTTATCCAGCGAGCGCTTCACGCCCACGGTTTCCCCGCCCTCGGGGTAGGCGAAGATCAGGTCGATGTCCGACGACAGGTTCAGCTCCACCGCGCCGAGTTTGCCCATGCCGAGGATGACCATTTGCTGCGGCTCGCCGCTGCGTCGGCCGGTGGGCACGCCGAACTGCTGGCAATGCCGCGAATACAACCACTGATAGGCCTGATCGATGCTGGCATCGGCCATGTCCGAGAGGTCGCGGCAGGTCTGGACCAGATCGGCCTGGCGGGTCAGGTCGCGCCAGATGATCCGCACTTGCTGGCGGGTGCGCTGGCGGCGCAGGACGCGGCCGAGGTCGTCTTCGCTTTCAGCGGCGTTCACGGCCGCCGCAATCTGCGCGCAAAGTTCGCCGGGGGCGAAGGCGCGATCCAGTTCGCCGGACTGCACCAGCGCCAGCAACATCAAAGGGTCACGCACGCTCTGTTCAATCACGAAGTCGCTGGCGGCGGCGACCCGGGCGAATTGCGCCCAGCGTTCAGGCGTCCAGGCCGACAGGCCATGGTCGTCATCCAATAAGGCGACGGCCCCACGGAACGACTGCTCGGCACGGTTGACCAACGGCTCAAGAATGGCGGGCAGTTCGGCAAGCGAAGGCAGGGTCATGGTCTATCCTTGATCGGCGTGTGAGGGGCTGCATGTAGTGATTCTTGAAAACACGCTACGTGACCGACTGTCGAACAAAGGTTAGAAATAGCTGAAATTTCTTTTATTTTGGCAGCCAACATCAAGCTTTCACCTTTTCTGGTTGGCAAAAGACCAACCTTAACGATTATTCTCACAACGCAGCCGGAGGCCACAAGCCATTCATCTGTAGTTTTACTACTCGTCTATACATTCGAAAGGCTGAAATGCCCGTTGATTTGTAGTAAAACTACACGCCGCCGGAACAACCTCTCGGCAATCCAAGAATTTATATCGTCTGCCCACAAGGCCAGTCGCAAACTCAGGCAACCGATTCTGGAAGCCTTTCCGCCCTGGAGCAAGCCATGCAAGACCTCGATCCCGTCGAAACCCAGGAATGGCTGGACGCCCTGGAATCGGTTCTCGACAAAGAAGGCGAAGACCGCGCTCACTATCTGATGACCCGTATGGGCGAATTGGCGACCCGCAGCGGTTCGCAACTGCCTTACGCCATCACCACGCCATACCGCAACACCATTCCTGTGACCCACGAAGCACGCATGCCTGGCGACCTGTTCATGGAACGCCGCATTCGCTCGTTGGTACGCTGGAACGCGATGGCCATGGTGATGCGTACGAACCTGAAAGATTCGGACCTGGGCGGTCACATCTCCAGCTTCGCCTCCAGCGCCACCCTGTATGACATCGGCTTCAACTACTTCTTCCAGGCCCCGACCGACGAACACGGCGGCGACCTGATCTACTTCCAGGGCCACACCTCGCCAGGCGTTTACGCCCGTGCGTTCATGGAAGGTCGCATCACCGAAGACCAGATGAACAACTTCCGTCAGGAAGTCGACGGTCACGGCTTGTCGTCCTACCCGCACCCATGGCTGATGCCTGACTTCTGGCAGTTCCCGACCGTATCCATGGGTCTGGGCCCGATCCAGGCGATCTACCAGGCGCGCTTCATGAAGTACCTGGAAGCCCGCGGCTTCATCCCTGAAGGCAAGCAGAAAGTCTGGTGCTTCCTGGGCGACGGCGAGTGTGACGAGCCGGAATCCCTGGGCGCCATCTCCCTGGCTGGCCGCGAGAAGCTCGACAACCTGATCTTCGTCATCAACTGCAACCTGCAGCGCCTCGACGGCCCGGTTCGCGGCAACGGCAAGATCATTCAGGAACTCGAAGGCGTGTTCCGCGGTGCTCAGTGGAACGTGACCAAAGTCATCTGGGGCCGTTTCTGGGATCCACTGCTGGCCAAAGACGTCGACGGCATCCTGCAACGTCGCATGGACGAAGTCATCGACGGCGAGTACCAGAACTACAAAGCCAAAGACGGCGCGTTCGTGCGTGAACACTTCTTCAACTCGCCAGAACTCAAGGCTATGGTTGCTGATCTGTCCGACGACGAGATCTGGAAACTCAACCGTGGCGGCCACGACCCGTACAAGGTCTACGCGGCGTACCACGAAGCGGTCAACCACAAAGAACAACCCACCGTCATCCTGGCCAAGACCATCAAGGGTTATGGCACCGGTGCCGGCGAAGCGAAGAACACCGCGCACAACACCAAGAAGGTTGATGTTGAAAGCCTGAAGCTGTTCCGCGATCGTTTCGACATTCCAGTACGCGACGAAGAGCTGGAAAACCTGCCGTTCTTCAAGCCAGAGCCAAACAGCGCCGAAGCCCGCTACCTCAGCGAGCGCCGCACGGCCCTCGGCGGTTTCGTGCCACAGCGCCGCGCCAAGAGCATCAGCGTGCCGACGCCGCCACTCGACACCCTCAAGGCGATCCTTGACGGCTCGGGCGACCGTGAAATTTCCACCACCATGGCCTTCGTGCGCATCCTCGCGCAATTGGTCAAGGACAAGGAAATCGGCTCGCGCATCGTTCCGATCATCCCGGACGAAGCCCGTACCTTCGGTATGGAAGGCATGTTCCGTCAGTTGGGCATCTACTCCTCCGTCGGCCAGCTCTACGAGCCAGTCGATAAAGACCAGGTGATGTTCTACAAAGAAGACAAGAAGGGCCAGATCCTCGAAGAAGGCATCAACGAAGCGGGCGCCATGAGCTCCTTCATCGCTGCCGGTACTTCGTACTCCAGCCACAACCAGCCAATGCTGCCGTTCTACATCTTCTACTCGATGTTCGGCTTCCAGCGTATCGGCGACCTCGCCTGGGCCGCTGGCGACAGCCGTACCCGTGGCTTCCTGATCGGCGGCACCGCCGGCCGGACCACGCTCAACGGCGAAGGCCTGCAACACGAAGATGGTCACAGCCACATCCTGGCCGGCACCATCCCGAACTGCCGCACCTTTGATCCAACCTACGGCTATGAGCTGGCGGTGATCATCCAGGACGGCATGAAGAAGATGACCGAAGAGCAGCAGGACGTTTTCTACTACATCACCGTGATGAACGAGTCCTACCAGCAGCCAGCCATGCCGGCCGGTGTCGAGGAAGGCATCATCAAGGGCATGTACCTGCTCGAAGAAGACACCCGCGAAGCGGCGCACCACGTTCAACTGATGGGCTCCGGCACCATCCTGCGTGAAGTCCGTGAAGCGGCGAAGATCCTGCGTGAAGAGTTCAACGTCGGCGCTGACGTGTGGAGCGTTACCAGCTTCAACGAACTGCGTCGCGACGGCCTGGCCGTAGAGCGTACCAATCGCCTGCACCCTGGCCAGAAGCCTAAGCTGAGCTACGTCGAAGAGTGCCTGAACGGCCGTAAAGGTCCGGTCATCGCGTCTACCGACTACATGAAGCTGTTCGCAGAACAAATTCGTCAGTGGGTCCCGTCCAAGGAATTCAAAGTCCTGGGCACCGACGGTTTCGGTCGCAGTGACAGCCGTAAAAAGCTGCGTCACTTCTTCGAAGTCGACCGTCACTTCGTGGTGTTGGCAGCCCTGGAAGCCTTGGCTGACCGTGGTGATATCGAACCTAAGGTGGTGGCCGAGGCTATCGTCAAGTTCGGGATCAACCCGGAAAAACTCAACCCACTGGACTGCTGAGGAGACAATCTGTGAGCGAACTCATTCGAGTACCTGACATCGGCAGCGGTGAAGGTGAAGTAATCGAACTTTTTGTGAAGGTCGGCGACCGTATCGAAGCCGACCAGAGCATCCTGACGCTTGAGTCGGACAAGGCGAGCATGGAAGTGCCTGCGCCGAAGGCCGGCATCATCAAGAGCCTGAAAGTGAAGCTGGGCGATCGCCTGAAAGAAGGCGACGAACTGCTGGAGCTGGAAGTCGAAGGTGCCACTGAGGCGGCCCCTGCGCCTGCCGCTGCTGCGCCGGCCGCCAAGGCTGAAGCGGCACCTGCGGCTGCACCTGCGGCTGCACCTGCCGCCGCTGCTCCGGCTGCCGCGCCTGCTGCTGCTTCGGTTCAGCAAGTGCACGTGCCGGACATCGGTTCGGCGGGCAAGGCCCAGATCATCGAAATCCAGGTCAAGGTCGGCGACACCGTCGCGGCTGATCAGTCGTTGATCACCCTGGAATCCGACAAGGCAAGCATGGAAATCCCATCGCCTGCCGCTGGCGTGGTCAAGGCCATCAGCGTCAAGCTCAATGACGAAGTTGGCACTGGCGACCTGATCCTGGACCTGGAAGTGGCGGGTGCTGCGGCCCCTGCTGCTGCCGCGCCAGCTCAGGCGGCTGCACCGGCTCCAGCCGCTGCTGCCCCAGCCGCCGCGCCTGCTGCTCCGGTGGCCGACAGCGTTCAGGACATTCACGTCCCGGACATCGGCTCGTCGGGCAAGGCCAAGATCATCGAAGTACTGGTCAAGGCTGGCGACACCGTCACCGCCGACCAGTCGCTGATCACCCTGGAATCCGACAAGGCGAGCATGGAAATCCCATCGCCTGCCGCTGGCGTGGTGGAAAGCGTTTCCATCAAGCTGGATGACGAAGTCGGTACGGGCGACCTGATCCTGAAGCTCAAAGTCAAAGGCGCTGCGCCTGCTGCTGCACCGGCGCCGGCCGCTGCTGCCGCACCTGCCGCTTCTGCTCCAGCCGCCGCGGCACCTGCTGCTCCGGTAGCCGCCGCACCGGTTGCTGCACCGGCCAAGCCTGGCGCCAAGGTTCACGCCGGCCCGGCTGTTCGCCAACTGGCCCGTGAATTCGGCGTCGAGCTGAACGCGGTTGGCGCAAGCGGTCCGCACGGTCGCATCCTGAAAGAAGACGTGCAGGTTTACGTCAAAGCCATGATGCAGAAGGCCAAGGAAGCACCGGCCGCTGCGGCTGGCGCAACCGGTGGTGCGGGCATCCCGCCGATTCCGGTCGTGGACTTCAGCCGCTTCGGTGAAACCGAAGAAGTGCCGATGACTCGCCTGATGCAAATCGGCGCGTCGAGCCTGCATCGCAGCTGGCTGAACATTCCGCACGTGACTCAGTTCGATTCGGCTGATATCACCGACCTGGAAGCGTTCCGTATCGCTCAGAAAGCCGTTGCAGAGAAGGCTGGCGTCAAGCTGACCATCCTGCCGCTGCTGCTCAAGTCCTGCGCGCACCTGCTCAAGGAACTGCCGGACTTCAACAGTTCGCTGGCACCTAGCGGCAAGGCGATCATCCGCAAGAAGTACGTGAACATCGGCTTCGCAGTCGACACCCCGGATGGCCTGCTCGTACCGGTCATCAAGAACGTCGACCAGAAGAGCCTGTTGCAACTGGCTGCCGAAGCCGCCGTGCTGGCCGCCAAAGCCCGCGACAAGAAGCTCACCGCTGACGACATGCAAGGCGCCTGCTTCACCATTTCCAGCCTCGGCCACATTGGCGGCACCGGCTTCACGCCGATCGTCAACGCGCCGGAAGTGGCGATCCTCGGTGTTTCCAAGGCAACCATCCAGCCAGTCTGGGACGGCAAAGCCTTCCAGCCGAAACTGATGCTGCCCCTGTCGCTGTCCTACGATCACCGTGTGATCAACGGCGCCGCTGCGGCACGCTTCACCCAGCGTCTGAGCAGCCTGCTGGCCGACATCCGCACCATCCTGCTGTAACACCAGCGGGCCCTCCGCCACCGGAGGGCCTGCTGCGTTCGACGATTTCCGAGCGCCACGCTCGTACCTCAACCCCGCCAATTTGGCGGGGCTTTTTTTTGCCTCGGAAAAACCCTGGCAGCTTCCTACAGCTGTGGCTGAACTTGCCCACAACGCCAGTCCCTTTCGGCCCGATATTTTTTGCCGGCCAGTAACTAGTCTTAGTTGCATAAAGTTCAAACTGAACTTTGACACCATCAATAGCTTAGTTAGCACTACTTCGAACGGATTCGAAATATGTTTAAACCGACTGTCGGCCCGATTATTGGCCACACTACAACTAACCACGCGCGCATTTTTCTGCGCGGAGATTCTCAGCATAGCGACAGTGTATTTGCCGGCATCCGTTATCGGCGCCTGGGCGATGAACGCTGGACTAAAGGCGTGTTTGCCAAACTGTCACTGTTGCGCGACCGGTGCGATGTCATTGCGCTGAATAATCTGGGAGAAGATACCGAATACGAATACCAGGCGGGTTGGTTCAGCCCGATGAACCCGGTGCATACCGTGGAAACGGTGCAGGAATTGCCGCTGCAATGGCCGCGGGAGATCTATCGTTTTCGCACTCGCTCCAGCCAGCGCGCACTGCCGCGGGCCTATATCGTCGGGTCTTGCCGGTATCTGCGCATGACTGCCGGCATTGCGTCGATGCCGCATTTGGGCGACCGGATCTTTGCCTCTATCACGCATCTGGCGGAACAGGCCGATCCGCCGATCAGTGCGACGCTGATGACCGGGGATCAAATCTATGTCGATGACTTGAATCGCATTGCCCCTGACCGGGAATACAAGGAGATCCTCAGTAAATACCGGGCGGCCTTTTCACAACCCAACATACAAAAGTTAATGTCTGGCACATCGACTTACATGATCCTTGACGACCATGAAATTGAAGACAACTGGCCCGCCAATAAAAGCGCAAGTGATAACGACTTGTATGAAAATGCCATCGCCGCTTATGAGCTGTATCAAGCCAGCCACAGCCCTGCGCATGAACTATTGAGTAACGGGCAAATAAGCCGAAAACTGGAACAATATTGGTATCAGTTTGCCGACGGCGATATTGAATGGTTTGTTACCGATAGCCGAACCCGGCGCAATTTGTCCGCCGAGGATCGACGCATCCTCGATGCAGAACAGGAACACGCGTTGCTCAAATGGCTGATCAACAGCCCGGCACGGGTGAAATTAGTGGTCACCAGCGTGATGTTTTATCCCGACCGTAAAAACCTCGGCGACGACGCCTGGAAAGCCTTCCCGGAACAACGCCTGCGGTTGCTGGAGACCATTCGTACACACCGCATCCGCAACGTCGTCTTCGTTTCCGGCGATGTCCACGGTTCCCTGACCAGTCGTCTGACCCACAGCGAGGACCCGGACTTCGAGGTGCATACCGTCGTGTCATCGCCGCTGTGCAACAGCAAGCTGCTGCCGTATGCCCGGGAATCGACGTTCATCCTGGATCAGCCACTGGCGCACACGGCGGCCGGCGATTATCGGCATGCGCTCACGAGCAAGGTGGTGAGCCAGGATAATTTCGCGCATCTGGTGGTTGAGGCTGAGCAGATTCGGGTCAATTACCATGATCGGGAGGGCGAGCTTTTGCAGTCGATTGGCATTCCATTGCGTTAAAAATCAAAAGATCGCAGCCTTCGGCAGCTCCTACAGGGTGTACGCCATCCCAATGTAGGAGCTGCCGAAGGCTGCGATCTTTTCAGCCAAAACCATTACTTTCACCCCTTCATTGGAGAAATCCTGCCTCCTGCCGACATATTCTTATAGCACTTGGCCTTCATGTCTCTTGTCAGTCGGTGCCGCAATGATGCAACCTTGCCGCAGGCAACAGTTAAGAGGGCGAGAGCCCGGCGCGATCAGCATATTCGAAGCGAGTTCCCCCCCATGAAAAGCCAACCCGATGCCGCCAGCCGTATGGTGGCCGAGGTAGTGACGCAGTTGCCTGTGCCCTCGCGGCTCGGCATGCTGCGTTTCGAACGGCTGAATGAAGCAAGCTGGGCGCTGTTGTTTCTCGATCCCAATTGCGAACGCCAGTTCGGCCTGCCGGCGGTGGAGCTCTGCGCCCTGGTCGGCTCGCCCTACGCCAGCCTGATGGAGCCCGAAGCGCGCTATCAACTGCATGACGCGATCCAGCTGCAACTCGCCGACAGCCCGCATTACCTGATCCGCTATACCCTGCACACCGCCGCCGGCACGTTGAGCCTGCTGGAACTGGGCGAAGCCTACAAACAACACAATCGACACCTGCTGCGCGGCTACCTGATGGTGGTGGATGGCCTGTTCGACAACGAGCCGCTGCTGCCGGCCCTCGACCTGGAAACCCAGAACTCGCGCCTGCAAATCGCCCTGGAACTCAACCAGCGTGCCCAGCAGGAACAATTGCAGCATCTGGACCGGGTGCGCGCCCAGCAAGACCTGATCCTGCTGCTGACCCGCCAGCGCTACAGCTCCGGCAATTCCCTGCAAGAAGCCGCCGAGCTGATCACCCGCTGCGCCTGCGACATCTACGAAATCGACTGCGCCAGCCTGTGGAACCTCGAAGGCTCGACGCTGGTGCCGATCTCGTCGTATCACCGCGCCACTCAGGAATACCTGATGCCGGAGCCGATCGACGCCAGCAGCTTCCCCGACTACCTCGACGCCCTGCACACCAGCCGTGCCATCGATGCGCACAACGCGATCCGCGACCCGCGCACCCGGGACATGGCCGAGAGCCTGCGGCCACGGGACGTCAACGCCATGCTTGACGCCAGTATCCGCGTCGATGGCCAGGTGGTCGGCGTGTTGTGCCTGGAACAGACCGGCGTCACCCGCGCCTGGCAATCGGACGAAATCGCCTTTGCCGGTGAGCTGGCGGACCAGTTCGCCCAGGTCATCAACAACCACAACCGCCGCACCGCCACCAGCGCCCTGCACCTGTTCCAGCGTGCGGTGGAGCAAAGTGCCAACGCCTTTTTGCTGGTCAATTGCGACGGCGTGGTGGAATACGTCAACCCGAGCTTCACCGCGATCACCCAGTACAGCACCGAAGAAGTCCACGGCCAGCGCCTGTCGGAACTGCCGGCGCTGGAAAACCTCAGCGAATTGCTGTTCGACGCGCCCTCGGCGCTGGCCAAGAGCAACAGTTGGCAGGGCGAATTCAAGAGCCGCCGCAAAAACCTCGAACCGTACTGGGGCCAGTTGTCGATCTCCAAGGTCTACGGCGACAACCGCGAACTGACCCACTACATCGGCATCTACGAAGACATCACCCAGACCAAGCTCGCGCAGCAGCGCATCGAGCGTTTGGCCTACACCGACAACCTGACCAACCTCGGCAACCGCCCGGCGTTTATCCGCAACCTCGATGAACGCTTCGCCCGGGACACCGACACGCCGATCAGCCTGTTGCTGGTGGACATCGATAACTTCAAGCGGATCAACGACAGCCTCGGCCACCAGACCGGCGACAAACTGCTGATCAGCCTGGCCCGGCGCCTGCGTAACAGCCTGAGCCCTAGCGGCAGCCTGGCGCGTTTCGCCAGTAACGAATTCGCCGTATTGCTGGACAACACCGACCTCTCGGCCGGCCAGCAAGTCGCCAACCAATTGCTGGCGACCCTCGACAAACCGATGTTCGTCGACAACCAGTTGATCAGCGTCACCGGCTCCGTGGGCCTGGCCTGTGCGCCGCTGCATGGCCGCGACCCGCAGACGCTGATGCGCAACGCTGGCCTCGCCCTGCACAAGGCCAAGGCCAACGGCAAGCATCAGGTTCAGGTGTTTACCGAAGCGTTGAACGCCGAGGCCAGCTACAAGCTGTTCGTCGAAAACAACCTGCGCCGCGCCCTGACCCAGAACGAGCTGGACGTGTTCTACCAGCCCAAGCTGTGCCTGCGCAGCGGTCGCCTGCTGGGGATGGAAGCCTTGCTGCGCTGGAACCATCCGGAAAAAGGCATGATCCGCCCGGACCAGTTCATCAGCGTGGCGGAAGAAACCGGCCTGATCATTCCGATCGGCAAGTGGATCGCCCGCCAGGCCTGCCGCATGAGCAAGGAACTGACCGCCGCTGGCCTGGGCAACCTGCAAGTGGCGATCAACCTGTCGCCCAAGCAGTTCTCCGACCCGGACCTGGTGGCGTCCATCGCCAGCATCCTTAAGGAAGAAGCGCTGCCGGCGAACCTGCTGGAGCTGGAACTGACCGAAGGCCTGCTGCTGGAAGCCACCGAGGACACGCACCTGCAACTCGACCAGCTCAAGCGTCTGGGCCTGACCCTGGCCATGGACGACTTCGGCACCGGTTACTCGTCGCTCAGCTACCTGAAAAAATTCCCGATCGACATCATCAAGATCGATCGCAGCTTCATCCACGAAATCCCGGACAACCAGGACGACATGGAAATCACCTCCGCCGTGATCGCCATGGCCCATAACCTGAAACTCAAGGTCGTGGCCGAAGGCATCGAGACCGCCGAGCAGTTGGCCTTCCTGCGCCGCCACCGCTGCGACGTCGGCCAAGGCTACCTGTTCGACCGCCCGATCCCGGGTTCCGAGCTGATCGAAAAGCTCAAACGCTACCCGCGTGGCCCTCTGGCCTGAAACCACACCGCATTCCCTGTGGGAGCGAGCCTGCTCGCGAAAGCGGTGTGTCAGTCCCCTCTATGTTGAATGTCATGCCGTCTTCGCGAGCAGGCTCGCTCCCACAGGGATAATTGGGCAAACTGCGTGTCTGACAATTTACATTCAACCTGACTGAGGGGACTGATGATGGTCTTGCGCTCGGAAATTCTGGTGAACAAAAACGTGCTCCCGACTAAAGAACAAGCTCTGCCTGGCCGTGAAACCCCGATGAACCTGCCGGAAAAACACTTCGTCCACGACGCGCCGTTGCTGGGCCCGTTCGACATGAACGTGGATTTCGCGATCTTCGGCCTGGGCTGTTTCTGGGGCGCGGAGCGGCGGTTCTGGCAGCGCGAAGGCGTGGTCAGCACCGTGGTGGGCTACGCCGGCGGCTTCACGCCGAACCCGACCTATGAAGAAGTCTGCTCCGGCCTGACGGGCCACAGCGAAGTGGTGCTGGTGGTCTACGAACCGGAGAAAGTCAGCTACGACGAGCTGCTGAAAATGTTCTGGGAACTGCACAACCCGACCCAAGGCATGCGCCAGGGCAACGACATCGGCACCCAGTACCGCTCGGTGATCTACGCCACCAACCCGGACCAGTTGGCCGCCGCCAAGCACAGCGCACAAGTGTTCCAGGTTGAACTGACCAAGGCAGGCAAAGGCACCATCACTACCGAAATCGACGAAGCCCCGACGGTTTACTTCGCCGAGGCTTATCACCAGCAGTACCTGGCGAAAAACCCTGAAGGGTATTGCGGGATTGGCGGCACGGGCGTGGTTTGCCCGATCTAAGGATAGCTACAAGCGGCAAGTTTCAAGCTTCAAGCAAAAGCCCAGCGCTAATCGCTTTTACTTGTCGCTTGCCGCTTGCCACTTACCGCTGCTACTCCGCAATTAGCCAATCCATCTGCCACCCACCCTGGGTCTGCCCCAGTTTCTGGGACAACCACGGCAGCAGCTCACGCAATTCCTCTTCCAGCCCCCACGGCGGATTCGCAATCGCCAACCCCGAACCGTTCAGGCTGTTCGGCGTATCCAGCGGATGCACCAACAACTCCACCCGCAACAACTTCGGCGCGCCGGAGCCGGCCAGATCCTGATAAAAACGACGCAACAGGCGCTGGTCCTTCACCGGATACCAAATCGCCGCCACGGTCTGACGCATCCGCCCTACCGCTTCTTTGAGCGACGCCGCACAACGCTGCATCTCATCGAGCTGCTCGAACGGCGGATCAATCAACATCACCGCCCGCTTCTCCTGCACCGGCAACATCGCGCGAGGCACATGCCAGCCTTCGCCCAGGTGAACCTTCACCCGACGATCACCGGCCATGTTGTCCTTGAGCAGCAAACCGTCTTCAGGGTGCTTCTCGTTGAGCATCACCCGATCCTGCGGCCGCGTCAGACGCCGCGCCAACTCCGGCGACCCCGGGTAATAGCGCAACTGGCCATCCGGGTTCATGTCGTGCAACACCTTCATGTAATCGGCGGTCAGCGCCGGCAAATCCGGCTGATCCCACAACCGCGCGATCCCTTCCAGATACTCACCGGTACGGCTCGCCTGATCGCCCTGCAGGTCATACAGACCAATACCGGCGTGAGTGTCGAGATAGGCAAACGGCTGCTCCTTGCGCGACATCAGGGCGATGAGGCGGGTCAAAGTCAGGTGTTTGAACACATCGGCGTGATTGCCGGCATGGAAGGCGTGACGATAATTCATGATTGCTCCTGCGAAGGCCGGGAAGTTTACCTTGTACCGAGCCGAACGTCAGGGGTTGGTGGCCGAGCGGCAGCCCACACGGTAATCGCGACCCCGTTCTATGGAAACGATCACCGTAGGAGCTGCCGAAGGCTGCGATCTTTTGATCTTGCCCTTGTGGCGAGGGGGCTTGCCCCCGTTGGGCTGCGCAGCCGCCCCAAAACCAGCCCCCAGACTTGCCAGGCACACCGCAGCGCTCGGTTCAGCGACTGCTCCGCAGCCGAACGGGAGCAAGCTCCCTCGCCACAAAAGCTCTTCGCTGCTACTCCGGCGACCGAGCCCGCAACCGCCGCCCAATCACATCCAACACATCACACCCGTCGCGCAACGGAATGGCGCAGAGCAACGCGAAGTCACTAAGGATGAAGGACTCGCATTCGATGGAATCGCGCATGGACAAGTTTTCCAACACCTGAGTAACGGCACGGATTCGATAGTTGGCAGCGTCATACAAAACATCGAGCGGGGCGTGGGTGTCGACAAATAAGGTCGGCATTTCACAGCAATTGCTGGTGAGTGCCATGTAGCGGTTATCGGGGTGGGAGACTGGTTTTTCTTAGGGTGGGTCGGGGTGAAGGGTTTTCATATTTTTTAGACCTTGGTGGATAAATTGAAGCTACCAACGGCCTTTCCTACGGGCTTGGGTGGCAGCCGTGCGCGGGAGTAGGAAACTGAGGTACCCACCAAACTCAGCCACGCCGAAGCGTGTCCCGCGCACAACCGCCGCGAACGATCTTACGGACACGAATTAAGTGCCGCAATCAGACGACAGCGCAGATGCGCGGTGAATACCTAAGGGTTCCTACACCCTGCCACTGCATTCGCAGCGACAGCCAAAGACTATCCACGGATCTCCCATCGCACCAGTTCATGGAAGCCGCCACGACTTGAAGGAAACTTCCGATGGGCTTGCCCAGAAATTTCGCAGTCATCACAGAAATTTTAAACATCACCTGTTTAATCTGTTGTGCTGGCGATCAGTGCGCTGAGCGTCCGACGTTTGGGATTCCAGATCGTCAGACACCACACCCCCCACCACTCCAAGCCCGCGTCGAAATAGTCACTCCAAGACTCACGCCCCGGAATCGCATCATCGTTATCAAGCCATTCCCGCTTAAACCCTTTAACCCAGTTTATTACAACCAAACCGTCCTGTTCTTCGAGACCAAGAGTTTGCCGCCACTCATGGAAAAGCTCCTGTGCTTCGGGTTCGCCACCCTTAAATTTTGTACCATAGGGCGGTTCTCGGAAATATCCATAAAGCGCAAGCGGCCCTCGTACATAATCTTCGGTCAGAACCAGATTATGTATTTCTTCTCCGTCCAAAATAGTAGCAACGGCTTTATCCAACTCCCAACTGATAGCTGGGTCACCAGGATTCACATACTCCGGATTTTTTATTAATTCGTTATGCCAATCCCACGACTCCTTCATAAGTTTTTCGTGAAGCCTAACCAAGGCCTGCCGATGAGTTGATTCATCGACCTTTACACAATTTTCAGCAAGGAGCACCACAAAGTTAAAAACGCAGCCTGCATCATCCATTCGCTCAAGCAATGACTCAACTTTCTCTTCTTCAATAACTTTCAACACAAACAAAATCCTACCCAGGTAAACAGTCTAGTCATGACAAAGCTCAAAAAACCGGAATATCTATTTCACCAAACTGATTAATCTTCAAGACTCGCCTTGCTAAGGTCTTCTTTCGATTCTTCGCCAGCCAATCTATAAATATCGACGAAAAAGCCACGAGCATCTTTTATTTGCGTTTCGTTCCAAGCAACGCAAATATTTCCTCATAGTCTCTTTCAAACCGAGCTAAAAAATCAGAAAAAACGAGACAGATTTATATATTTTTCTTATTTCATCTCAGACTGATATCGCAATAGGCACTCCAAAAGGACGCGCATAAATTCACGCTGATCTTCAACCTCATCGTCAAAATAGGTTGTCAATTTCTCAAAAACGGAATCAAAACTTTCCTCTCCCTCCAAATAGTAAACCAATGTATCGATATACCACGCACGATCACTATCACTATAGGTAGTGAATTCTGGTCTCATAAGAATGTCGAACAGCTCAGCCAACTCTGCCTCGTCATTAACATCCTTGGACGCTATGATTTCCTCTCTTTCAACGCTGTCAACATTGTCAATATCGAACAAAAAAAGCAGTCCACGTAAAATAGAAAGTTTAGGGGGGCGTTTCATATTCAAAAATCCGCGTACGTAGTTATAGGAGCACCAGCGTTATCCAGTATGACGATAGCGTTTGTTTGCTTACCATAGACTACGCCACTTCGCTTGTACCCCTCGCCTATCTGCTTACCCATATTCATTGGCTCCTTAGATGCCGCAAGGCCATTTCGCCTAAATATCAGCTGAGCACGATGAATGGCATTCAACTGATCTCTGTAACTAATAAAACGTGTCGCAGCACTAGGTATCTTTGGCTGGCCAGCCCTTCTTCCGTTTGTGTACCTTTCAATAATTCCCGTTGTTGGGTTGCGTCCGGTTATTACCCGCTCACGTTGCGACGATAAACTAGTCTGTTTACCATGTTTTTCTAGAAAATGAGCACCTGGAGTGGCCTTCTCCATCTCATCCAAACGACGGTACGCATTCGCCTCCGCCAACTCATCAATTCGCGCCCTCCGCTGCTCCGCCGTCATCTTCGGCAGCGCCGGCTCACCCTCATCAACCCTAGCGCCAGTCGTATCACCCGGCACCGTACAACCCGATTTATTCGGCGGCGGACAATTCCCGCTCAACCCCAACGGATCAACCCACCCCGTCGGATTCGGCGTGTACTGATACTGGTTCAGCCCACCCGCCAACTTAATCGGATCAGGCGTCAGATACCGCCCAACACCCGGATCATAGTACCGATGCCGGTTGTAATGCAGGCCTGACTCAACATCAAAGTACTGCCCCTGAAACCGCAATGGCTGTTCAAGTTGTTCACCGGCCCCGTGTGTCAGGCGAGTGACTTTGCCGTAAGCGCTGTACTTTGCCGCCCAAACAATCTCGCCACCAAAGTCCGTCAGTTCTTGCGGTGTGCCGAGGTGGTCGAGTTGGTAGTAGAACGGGCAGGCTTTGCGTGGGCCTTTGCCGTCGAGCATGGCCAGTGGGCGGAATGTGCCGGGTTCGTAAACATAGCTGCGGTAATGCTCGCGGCTGCTTTCGGCGACGACTTGGTCGCCTTGCCAGAAGAATTCGGTGGTTTTGCCGTCGACGGTTTTGGCGATGCGGCGGCCGAAGGCGTCGTAGCGATATTTCGCACAGCTTCCATCGGGCAAGGTGACGCCGACTAAACGGTGTTGGCAGTCGTAGCGGTATTCGGTGACGAGTTTTTGTGCGGTGCCACGGCGTTCGCGGATGAGGTTGCCGAAGGCGTCGTAGTCGTAATGCCGGTCGCCCTGCATTAACAAGCGATTGCCTTTAACGCTCGCTAAACCAGGGTGGTCCTGCATCAGCAGGTTGCCTGCCGGGTCGTGGGCGAAGCTTTCCGGTGGGTCGTCGCGGGTGTGGCGGACGTGGGTCAGGCGGTTGAGGGCGTCGTAGGCATAGTTGCGCTGGCCGTGGCGGGTGTCGGCGATGTGGTCGAGGTTGCTGTTGGCGCTGTAGGCATAATCGCGGCGATACAGCGGTTGTTGCCGTTGGCTGACGGAATGAGCCTTCAAACGTCCCTGTTCGTCGTAGGCATATTCGCTGAGCAGCAGGCCTTGCTGGCGCTGTTGTTCACGACCGAGTTGGAATTGATGAGCGGTAAGCCGAGCGCCGTTGAGGTCGATGGCGGCGAGTGCGCCGCCCTTGGCGTGGTGGTAGTCGAGTTTGCTGTTGTCCGGCAGGCGCAGGCGTTTGAGTTGGCCGCAGGCGTCGTAGTTGTAGCGCAGCGTGCCCCAACCCTGGTGCTCGGTGATCAACCGGTCTTGCTTGTCGTAGCCGAATTCCAGCGGATGGTCCTGGCCATCATCGACGGCGACCAATCGGCCAAGGCTGTCGTAGCGATACTGGACCTTGACGCCATCGGGCAGCGTCTTGACCAACAGGCGCCCGGCCGAATCCCGCTCGTAACCGGTGACCAACTGCGAACCGTCATCACCGAACTCGGTTTTCTCCAGCAGTTGCCCGTTGAGGTCGTAGGCATACGCCGTGCGTTGGCCGTCGAATCCGGTTTCCTGTCGGATTAATCCGTTCGGCGTGTAGTCCAGGCGATATTTTTCGCCGGATTCGTTTTCGATCTCTGTAAGAAGCAGTTGCGCGTTGTCGTAGCGATACTTCAGCTGGGTGCCGTCGGGATTGATCCGGCGGCTAACCAAATGCAGGTCGTCGGCGTACTCGTAACGGGTAATACGGCCGAGTTCGTCCTGTTCGGCGGTGACCTGGTTGTAGGCGTTGTAGCTGAAAGCGCGGGTGGCGCCTGTAGGAAGCGTCGTCTGAATCAGTCGGCCAACGGCGTCCCATTGGTAACGGGTGACAGCGCCGTGTTCGTCCAGGCTGGTAATCCGCCGTCCCATGACGTCGTAGGAAAACTTTCGTTGCCCGCCATTCGGCAAGGTTTCTTCGACGAGTTGCCCCAACCGGTTCCAGGCGAAGATGTGCCGACTGGTGTCGGGATAGCGGATCGTCAGCAACCGCCCTTGAACGTCGTAGTAGTAATGGGTGACTTGCCCGTCCGGATCGACCGCCTCGGTGACATCGCCCTGGGCGTTACGCCGATAGGTCCACACCGCTTCGCCGCGATAACGCGCATGTAGGAAACCGTTGCGATACTCGTAGGCCGTTGGTTCGTCTTCCGGCGGAATCAGCGCTACCAGGCGTCCGACTTCGTCGTAGCGGTATTCGGTGATCGCACCGAGCGGGTCTTGCTCGGCAATCAATCGTCCCTGTTCGTCGTAGGACTTGAGGTGTTCGCCACCATCCAACTCAACCTTACGCACCAGCCGCGCCCGGTCGTCGTGGACGTAAATCTCTTCGCTACCGTCGATGTTCTTGACGGTGACACTGCCCTCGTCATCCCAGACGTAACGCGTGTCCATCTGCGAAAACGACGCCCAATGCCGGACACATCGCGCAGCCTTGCCGGACTTTTCCCACTCCCAGAAGAAACTCGCCCCACCGGCCAATTGGCGCTGCAGGATGACGTGCTGATCGTCGTAGTCATAACGCTCGCTTTCGCCGGCAGCATTGATGGCGGCGATCAGTTGACCGCGCTCGTCGTAGTCGTAACTGACCAGCGTCTGCTCGGTGTGCCAGGCCTCTCCGAGCGTCTGGGCCGGGCGGAATTGCTGGTAATCGATGGCAATTAAATGGTTGTGCACGTAGCGCAACAACAAGGCGCGGCCGGCGCCGTTGTCGAGACGTTGAATGCGGCCCTGACGGTCGCGGGTGATGCGTAAGTGGTTGTCGTACCCGTCGCTGATTGCTGTCAGAAAACCGTTATTAAAGTGGTAAAAGCGTGTTTCTTCACCGGCCTGGGCGAGGATCAGTTCTTCGGGCTCATCGCCCAGATAAATCGCGGCGCGTGACAGGCTGTTGTGGATGGCCGGGCGCTCGCTGCTCGGCAGCGGAAATGTCGTACGCCGGTTTTCGTGGTCGATCCAGAGGACCTGTTCGCCGTCGATTTCCAGACGATGGGCCAGGCTGTGGCTCCAGCCGAAACCGAGGCCGCTGTCGATTTCCGCGGCGCTGGTACGGTAGAGCCGGGTGAAGTCGAAGGGCAGCACGCCGTCGAGGGTGCCATCGGTTAACGTCAGCAATTCTTCGCCGGTGACCATCGACACCGGGCAGCCATTTTTACAGGTCAAAGGCCCGCAATCGGCACTGTCACCGTTGGGGTTTTTCGCTTGGCTGGAGGCGTCGTCGTGGTGCTCGTCTTTCTTTAGTGAAGCGTTGCGGCGGGCGCTCCAGTTCAACCGCATCCGGCCTTTTTTCATGCCGGCCGCGATGCCCCGGGCGGCGACTTTTTTGTAGCGGTCGACGTAGCTGATGAAGTTATTGATGATCGTGAAGATCGCCTTCACCAGACGCAGCACGGCGCTGAGTAATTGCGCGGCTCGATTGGCCAGGCGCATCGTCAGATAAGCGATACCGGCCCCTACCGCGGCGAACGTCAGGACGATGCCAATCAGGATGTCGATCAACAGCTCCACGATAAAGGTCGACACGGCTTCGGCGGTTTTGCCGGCGATTTCGCTCGGCGGCAGCATGTCCAACCAAAGGCTGGCACTGCGCACCAACAGGCACAGCGCCGCTTCGTCACTGGCCAGCAGTTGGGCTTTTTCCATGACGTTGGGTGCGGTTTTCGCGAGGTCGTGAAGCGCTGCGGCGCTCTCGCCCAACCGCTCACCAAACTTGCCGGGGTCCTTGAGAATCTCCGAAAGCAGGCTAATGCCGTCCCATACACCCTCGATGGCCGCCCAACTGCCCGCGAGCATTCCATTGCCTACAGCCGCCGACGAAGATTCCGACCACTTCGGTTTAAACGTCTGCCACTCATCACGCAGCCACTGTTCAAGTTCCTTCGTCAGCCCACCGTAGGAAGAGAACAGTTCATCCACTTGCTGCGGTGTAACTTCGCTATGCACGCGAATGCGGTAGAACTTCCCCTCCTCCCCTCTGAATGTCCCTTTGCCGTTTTCACCCAGCGTAACCGGCGTCACCTTCCCGCCATCCGCCGCGATCACATCGACCTGGATGTTTCCTACAGGGATGTCATAGACCGATTCGAACTTGCTCTCGATCTCGAGCAATCCACCCTTCGGGCACTGCACGACGGTGGAGATAAAGTCATCGTCGCCAGTGCTTACGGTGGTGCTGGAATTGCCGAACCGGACGATCCGCTCCATCCCCATCAGCGACGGCAAATCCGCTGCATGACTCGCCCTGTCTGCCGTCCGGCTGAACCAGTGCTTTAGTTGTTCGCGATATAAGGAAAGGGTGTTCGGAAAACTGTCGAGCTCCTGCTCGATGCGCACGATCTGATCCATCAGTTCAACTCCGCCATCAGGTAGTCCAGCAGGGCTTGTTTCGGTGCCTGTGGCAGCTCCGGCGCCTCAAGAAAATTCGCGACTTTGCGTCGCAAAACGCTGTAGGAAAAAGCTTCAAACAGGTCCGGACGGTCCTCACTCAGCCACTTCAGCAGGTTGTTGATGCGGGTGACGGCCGACTGCGCGGCGAGCTGTTCCAGAAGGGCTTCGGGGACTTGCCACCACGGGAAAACCTGCGAGCTTTTGCGTGCGCGACCACCGATTTCGAGCGGCTGGCCATTGATCAGGCAACGCCCAATGACTGGCAGCAGATGTGCGGCATCGACCTCGGTGGATTGCAGGATCGGCAGCAGATAGCGCCCGTCCCAAAACCGGAAAAACACCGTGTCGCCATTGGGCAGCAGCGCTTGCGTGAGGGAGCGAAAGTGCTCGACCAACGCCTCAGGGCTCGCGGAAGAAACCGCCAGCCACCCCCAATCGCAAGACTCGGTACTGGCGACCCACTCCAGAAACTCACTATCAGCGGCGACGATTCCCACAAAGGGCATCACCTCTTCCCACTCGGCATACGCGGTTTCGGCCCAGATCGGGCTCGGCGCTTGAGCCGCGATCGAGCGCTGCCAGGCGTTGAACGGCTCAGCCGCGCTGGCATTACTGAAAATTGCGAACAGTTGTTCATCAACCATTAGCGGCCGAAGTTGCAGCCATTGGCTGGGAGTTGCTGTATTCATGACGAACGCTCGTGCAGCGCCCGAAAGAATCGAATGCGCTGTTATCTAAAACAACAATCAAATAGGAATATTCTTCTAAAGCAATAAAACCCAACGCTTAAATGAGTTATTAACTTTTTCAAAAAACAATGCTTTACGCACAAAAAAACTACGTTAACCAGCCGCTGAATCTACCGGTGATTATGCCAATTATGGAAATAGTACCTAGTACCAGCATCAATCCATTAACGATTACAATTTTCCGTCGCAGACCAACTGGAAAGCATTCATAGTCGTTCGAGTCGAGTTCCCCATTCTTCAAATATTTTCTCGAGAAAACCAAGAGGGCGCCCACGCGGCTAATAAAAAGAAAGCGCCCAACAGGGTCCCACCCCAATAAGCTTTTTTTATCAACAACAGCTGGCGAGTTGCTAAAATGCTTCAATATATCCGCCGCACAAAAATACGCGAGATACAACATAGCCAATGAAACTAACAAGATAAGAACGATCAAAACTAGACCACTTAAAAAGAAGGCTATTTCAGGATTAGCTCTCACTTTGTCACCTCATACAAAATTTCCGCTCCTCGCTCTCCCAAGTCCCCTAATTCGTTACCCAAAACAGCGGAGCCTAATCCAGTCAATACAAGTCCGCAGGCGATTCCTCCGACCCCGAACGTACCTGCTCCAATAGCGACGCACACTGAGCCTCCAATCGCAGCGCCTGCAGCTCCACCCGCGAGAATCCCACCAAACTTTCCGCTCTCTGTGAACATCACTTTCCTGCAAGCCTCTTCGGTCCCACTTTTGCAAGTTTCCTTAACCTTGATTCCAGACGCAGAGGCTTGTAGACCGACCCCAACCCAGCCCCCAATCTTGATCACTTTACTGGCCTTACTCACCCCATCAACATGAGTCGCATACCCCGGAATCCCTCCCGCTGCCCCTGCCTTACTCCAGTGGTGAACAAGGCTGCGGCTGGAAATCCCCAATGCGCTTTTCAGTTTTGGATGATTGGCAATACCTACACCTTTACGTACCAATGGCCCGAGGCTGTTATCAAGTTGTGTCATCAATCGTTTTCGCTCAGCAAAGAACTCCGCCCCCTGAAGCTTTCCGTGCTTGTCAAACGTGCGCTGATGCAACTTCTCAAGTTCCTGAAGAGTGGTTGATAAGTTGCCCAGGTGTTTGCCAAACATCGCCGCACCAATCCCAACCCCAGTCGACCCTTGCGATAGAAACGACTCAATCTCCCCATGATGCCGCGCCATAAACTCCGCCTCGGCATCGCTCAACGGCTCAAGCGCCGCATCAACTTTTTGCGCAGCCTCCATTAGCAAGGCTTCTTCGCGAGTGCATTGCGTATTGCGCGGATCACTGAGGACAATCAACTGTCCGGGTTTGGCGAAGTTGGAGAGTTGTGGATTAAGGTTTCTGAATTTCTCCAGCACCGCTGGCTCAGGCTGTGGAAACAATATCGACTCAAGTGCAGACCGAGACATACCCTGCTCGACGATGTGGAAACCCGGTTCGACGGTTGAAGCAGGCGCAGTGGATGAAGCCTTTGGCGCACCACTAAATGTGTTCGGCGCAGGACACATCCCATCCTTGCAACGTTCACATTCCTCACAAAACGGCGCATCGCCTTTCAAGGTCATTATTTGCGCCGTACTGAGCATCGCCGGGGCCGGGGGCGCGGTGAGTTTTAGCAGAGCCTCCGGGGAGATCGGTGCCGCCGCCATGGCCGCCATCGGCGCCCCACCGACCTGGATCGGCACGCTGCTGAAAATCCCGCCCGGGCCGATGTTGATCCACTGCCCGCCCGCCTGAATGGTTGCGCTTGCACCGCCGTCGATCACCACTTGCTGGCCGGCGCTGACATGGAATTGCTGACTGGCGTTGAGGGCCTGGCTGGTGACGCGGATGTGACGATCGCCGGTCACCAGCAAGTGGTCGTCCTGGCGGATTTCGGTTTGGCGCTGGCCGTGGGTGATGCGTTGTTCATCAGCCTTCAGCTCATGCCGAGCGGTGCCGGATACGACGATGCTGCGGGCGTTATCCACTTGCACCTGTTGATCATTCAACACGTGCTGGGTCCAGTTTCGCTGGGCGCGCAGGTAAATTTCCTCGGCGCCTTTACGATCCTCGATGCGCAGTTCGTTGTAGCCACCGCCGCCGGGACTGCTCTGGCTGCGGAAAATACTGCGGGTTTTGTCGGCGGGAAGGTCCAGCGGCACGGGTGTCGCGGCGTTCGGCAGGCAGCCCATCACCAGCGGTTTGTCGGCATCGGCGTCGATGAAACCCACCAGCACTTCCATGCCGACGCGGGGTATCAATACGCTGCCGTAGCGGTCGTGGGCCCAACCGGTGGCGACCCGCAGCCAACAACTGGAGTGCTCGTTCAGTTCACCGTCACGATCCCAGGCGAGCTGGACTTTGACCCGGCCAAATTCATCGCAGTGGATTTCGCTGTCGATCGGCCCGGTGACCACGGCCGGTTGATAGCCGAGCATGCGCGGCTTGTCCGGCCCCAGTGGTGGGCGGTAGGAAACGTCCCAAGGCGTTGCGAGAAAGGTATTGCGATAGCCCTGGAATTCGCCGTCGTCGGTGACGGACTCTTCCAGCACTTGCGGCTGACGGCCACGGTGTTCGATTTCTGTGATCAGCCACAGGTCATTCCAGGCTTGGCGCGGATGTTCGCTCAGGTGCAGGAAATGTCCGCTGACCAACGCCGACTGATCGCTACGACCTTCGGCCTGGCGGTAATCAGCGCCGTGGCGTTCCAGGGCTCGTTGGGTCAGTTGTTTGCCGGACTCGCGGTCGGTGAATTGACCGGGAAAGTGATAATCCTCCAGCACCGGGCGGTGTTCGCTGTCGACGCGGCTTTCGAGTGGCAGACGCGGTTTGTGGAAGTCGTAGTCCCGGCGTGTAACCGCTGTAGTCCGGGTTTCCAGGCGCACGTTGAAACGCTTGATCGCCGGAGCACTGGCCGCCATGCCGCTGCCGGGCAGGTACAACGTGGGTTCGGGCAAACGCGGAAACACTGTCTGGTCGTCGCCGAACACCAGTAAATGCCCGTCGGGGTCGTGCTGGAAGTGGTAGTGAATGCCGATCTCGGCGCACAGGCGCTGGATAAACGCCAAGTCGCTCTCCGCGTATTGCACGCAGTACTCGCGCTCCGGGTAGTCACTGCCCAGTTGAAAATCGAAGGCATCACGCTGGATGCCGTGGTCCTTGAGGATTTGCGTGATGATTGCCGGCACGCTTTGGTGCTGGAAAATCCGCTGATTAAAGCGCTGCCCGAGGTAGGCCAGACGCGGGACCAGGCTCACTTGGTAGCGTGTCAGACGTTTACCGGAATCCCCCTGGCCGACGCGATAAATCTGACCGTGAATACCGGAACCTTGCCCATCGAAACTCAGAAACGCCTGACGGTGCAGGAGGTTTTCAAGTTCCAGATCCGGTCGTTCGCTGACCAGTTCCAGGTCGAAACGGAAAGGTTGGCTGATGGCTTCCTTGCCCGTGAACTCAAGCACCTTGAGCTCATTCTGGACGCCGTCGAGGGTCAACGTGAAACGCGGTTGATTGGCAGGCGCGAACATCCGATGTGTCTCTGCAGAATGAAGGCGGGCGATTCTGCATGAGCGACAAGGGGTGTTGAGTGGAGGTCAGGAAAATCAGATTTGCCCTACTTTTTTAGGGAATTGTCCTTCAAGAATTGGTGCATTTGGCTACAGACATTTCCTTCAAAAACCACCACCGACCCTGTGGGAGCGGGCTTGCTCGCGAATACGGTGCAACAATCAACATTGATGCAAGCTGACCCGCCGCTTTCGCGAGCAAGCCCGCTCCCACAAGGGATCTTCTATACCTTGGGCAATGTGCAAACAAAAAAAACGGCCCGCCTCCAAAGGAGACGGGCCGCTTTCATACAAGCGATGGAGTTAAAGCATCACTTGTTCAGGCGGAAATCCGCTTCGGCCGCAGCAAAGCGCTGCAGCATGCCACGGGTTGGCTCGCCCATTTTGCTGACGAAGTAGATCGCCAGGCTGGCGAAGATGAAGCCCGGGATAATTTCGTACAGGCCCAACACGTTGAAGTGCTTCCAGACGATCACGGTGATCGCGCCCACCAGGATCCCGGCCAGCGCGCCGTCGCGGGTCATGTCTTTCCAGATCACCGAAATCAGTACGACAGGACCGAACGCAGCACCGAAACCGGCCCAGGCGTAGCTGACCAGACCCAGTACACGGTTTTCCGGGTTGGCGGCCAGTGCGATGGCAATCAACGCCACCAGCAACACCATGGCGCGGCCGACCCAGACCAGTTCAACCTGGGAAGCGGTTTTGCGCAGGAAGGTTTTGTAGAAGTCTTCGGTCAAGGCGCTGGAGCACACCAGCAACTGGCAGCTCAGGGTGCTCATCACCGCCGCCAGGATGGCCGACAGCAACACACCGGCAACCCATGGGTTAAACAGGATTTTTGCCAGTTCGATAAACACACGTTCGTGGTTTTCGGTCACAGGTGCCGCCAGCCCGGGGTTGGCCGAGAAGTAGGCGATGCCGAAAAAGCCTACAGCGACGGTGCCGCCCAGGCACAGGATCATCCAGGTCATGGAGATGCGACGGGCGTTGGCAATCGACTTGACCGAATCCGCCGCCATGAAACGCGCCAGGATGTGCGGTTGGCCGAAGTAGCCCAGGCCCCAGCCCATCAGCGAGATGATGCCGATGAAGGTGGTGTTTTTCAGCATGTCGAAGTTGCTTGGGTCCTGCGCTTCGATGGCCAGGAACGTGGTGTCGATGCCACCGGTGGCCAGCAGCACGATGATCGGCGTCAGCAACAGGGCGAAGATCATCAGCGTGGCTTGTACGGTGTCGGTCCAGCTCACGGCGAGGAAACCGCCGACGAAGGTGTAGGCAATTGTCGCGGCAGCACCGGCCCACAGCGCCGTTTCGTACGACATGCCGAAGGTGCTTTCGAACAGACGGGCGCCGGCCACGATGCCGGAAGCGCAATAAATGGTGAAGAACACCAGGATCACGATGGCGGAGATGATCCGCAGCAGGCCGCTTTTATCTTCGAAACGGCTGGAGAAGTAATCCGGCAGGGTCAACGCATCACCGTTGTGCTCGGTCTGCACCCGCAGGCGACCGGCGACGAACAGCCAGTTCAGGTAGGCGCCGACGATCAGGCCGATGGCGATCCAGCTTTCGGACAGGCCGGACATGTAGATGGCACCCGGCAGGCCCATCAGCAACCAGCCGCTCATGTCGGAAGCGCCGGCGGAAAGCGCAGTCACCACGCTGCCCAGGCTGCGACCGCCCAGGATGTAGTCAGAAAGGTTGTTGGTGGAGCGATAGGCCATGAAGCCGATCAGCACCATTGCTGCGATGTAGATCACGAAGGTGATCAGGGTTGGATTGCTTACGCTCATTCGAATGCTGCCCTGGCTTTGTTTTTATGTAGCGGCGAAGTGTGAAACGCCGACAAACGACACTGTTTGTTCAGACGGTTTCCAGCCCCGCGCATTTATGACTGATGTTTCCCCAGGAAAGCCATCAGCCGGCGCACCTGTCTTTTTTGACCGGTTGCACCTTGGGCGCGAATCCTATTCAACAACGCAAATAAGGTGCAACCCATTTCTTGAGAATCAGTTGCACCTACACCAAATAAACGGAAAAAGACTGTTTTTTGCTCCCTTTTAGCGCAGTCAGGCTCTGTTACTAGAAGTAAAAGCACCAAGCAGGAGCGGTACGTTCGTACCGGAATTTAATTCCTGACGAGCCGCTTATTATTCCGACAAAAAAGGGTTGCACCCGGTTGCACCTCGACCAGCGCACAGCTAATCTTGCGGCCAGCTGATGCCACGCGGTCGTGGCAAACATGAGGATAAAAATATGGCTACCACCACCCTTGGGGTCAAACTTGACGACCCAACCCGCGAGCGCCTCAAGGCTGCCGCGACCTCGATTGATCGCACGCCGCACTGGCTGATCAAGCAGGCAATTTTCAATTACCTGGAAAAACTCGAGGGTGGTGCAACCCTGACCGAGCTGAGCGGTTTGACCAAGGATTCCGACGACGCCGTCGATGCGCCGACGGATCACGCCCATCAGTGCTTCCTCGAATTCGCCGAAAGCATCCTGCCGCAATCAGTCCTGCGCGCCTCGATCACCGCCGCCTACCGTCGCCCTGAGCCGGAAGTGGTGCCGATGCTGATCGAGCAGGCGCGCTTGCCTGCCGCGATGGCCGAAGCCACCAACAAGCTCGCCTCCTCGATTGCCGACAAACTGCGCAACCAGAAAAGCGCCGGTGGCCGTGCCGGGATTGTTCAGGGCCTGTTGCAGGAATTTTCCCTGTCGTCCCAGGAAGGCGTTGCGCTGATGTGCCTGGCCGAAGCGCTGCTGCGCATCCCGGATAAAGGCACCCGCGACGCCCTGATCCGCGACAAGATCAGCACCGGCAATTGGCACCCGCACCTGGGCAACAGCCCGTCGCTGTTCGTCAACGCCGCCACTTGGGGCTTGTTGCTGACCGGCAAACTGGTCGCCACCCATAACGAAGCCGGCCTGACCTCGTCCCTGAGCCGCATCATCGGCAAGAGCGGCGAGCCGATGATCCGCAAGGGCGTCGACATGGCCATGCGTCTGATGGGCGAGCAGTTCGTCACCGGCGAAACCATCGCCGAAGCCCTGGCCAATGCGAGCAAGTTCGAAGCCAAGGGTTTCCGCTATTCCTACGACATGCTCGGCGAAGCGGCACTGACCGAACACGACGCCCAGAAATACCTGGCCTCGTACGAACAAGCCATTCACTCGATCGGCAAAGCCTCCCACGGTCGTGGGATTTATGAAGGCCCGGGCATTTCCATCAAACTGTCGGCCCTGCACCCGCGTTACAGCCGTGCGCAATACGAGCGCGTGATGGATGAGTTGTATCCGCGCCTGCTGTCCCTGACCCTGCTGGCCAAGCAATACGACATCGGCTTGAACATCGACGCTGAAGAAGCGGACCGTCTCGAGCTGTCGCTGGATCTGCTGGAACGCCTGTGCTTCGAGCCGCAACTGACTGGCTGGAACGGCATCGGTTTCGTGATCCAGGCCTACCAGAAGCGTTGCCCGTACGTGATCGACTATGTGATCGACCTGGCTCGTCGCAGCCGTCATCGCCTGATGATCCGCCTGGTGAAAGGCGCGTATTGGGACAGCGAAATCAAGCGCGCCCAGGTCGAAGGCCTCGAAGGCTATCCGGTCTATACCCGCAAGGTGTACACCGACGTTTCCTACATCGCATGTGCGCGCAAATTGCTGTCGGTGCCGGAAGTCATCTACCCGCAATTCGCCACGCACAACGCCCACACCCTGTCGGCCATTTACCACATTGCCGGTCAGAACTATTACCCCGGCCAGTACGAGTTCCAGTGCCTGCACGGCATGGGTGAACCGCTGTACGAACAGGTTGTAGGCAAAGTTTCCGAAGGCAAGTTGAATCGTCCGTGCCGCGTGTACGCACCGGTCGGCACTCACGAAACACTGCTGGCGTACCTGGTACGTCGTCTGCTGGAAAACGGCGCGAACACCTCGTTCGTCAACCAGATCGCCGATCAGTCAATCTCGATTCAGGCGCTGGTGGCCGATCCAGTGGCCAGCATCGAGCGCATGGCGACGGCGGAAGGCGGTTTCGGTTTGCCACACCCGCGCATCCCGCTGCCGCGTGATCTATATGGTGCCGAGCGCGCCAACTCCAGCGGCATCGACATGGCCAACGAACATCGTTTGGCGTCGCTGTCCTGTGCCTTGCTGGCCACTGCCCACAACAGCTGGAAAGCCGCGCCGATGCTCGGTTGCGCTTCCAGCACTGAAACCCCGGCGCCGGTGCTCAACCCGTCGGATCTGCGTGACGTCGTCGGTCATGTTCAAGAAGCCACTGTCGAAGACGTCGACAACGCGATCCAGTGCGCCCTCAACGCCGCACCGATCTGGCAGGCCACCCCGCCCGCCGAACGCGCCGCGATCCTGGAACGTGCCGCCGACTTGATGGAAGGTGAAATCCAGCCGCTGATGGGCCTGTTGGCTCGCGAAGCCGGCAAGACCTTCGCCAACGCCATCGCCGAAGTGCGTGAAGCCGTGGATTTCCTGCGTTATTACGCGGTACAGGCGCGCAACGATTTCACCAACGACGCCCACCGCCCATTGGGTCCGGTGGTGTGCATCAGCCCGTGGAACTTCCCGCTGGCGATCTTCAGCGGCCAAGTCGCTGCTGCCCTCGCCGCCGGCAACCCGGTACTGGCCAAGCCTGCGGAACAAACCCCATTGGTGGCGGCTCAAGCCGTGCGCTTGCTGCTTGAAGCCGGGATTCCGGAAGGCGTGTTGCAACTGCTGCCGGGCCGTGGCGAAACCGTTGGCGCTCGCTTGGTCGGTGACGATCGGGTCAAGGGCGTGATGTTCACCGGTTCGACCGAAGTCGCTCGTTTGCTGCAACGCAATGTCGCGGGTCGTCTGGATGCGCAAGGTCGTCCGATTCCTTTGATTGCCGAAACCGGTGGCCAGAATGCGATGATCGTCGACTCTTCGGCACTCACCGAACAGGTTGTCATCGACGTGGTTTCCTCGGCCTTCGACAGCGCCGGTCAACGCTGCTCGGCCCTGCGCGTGCTGTGCTTGCAGGAAGATTCCGCTGATCGTGTCATCGAAATGCTCAAGGGCGCCATGGCGGAATGCCGCCTCGGCAACCCTGAGCGCCTGTCCGTGGACATCGGCCCGGTGATCGACGCCGAAGCCAAGGCCGGCATCGAGAAACACATCCAGGCCATGCGCGACAAAGGTCGCAGCGTGTACCAGGTGGCCATCGCCGACGCGGAAGAGGTCAAACGCGGCACCTTCGTCACGCCAACCCTGATCGAACTGGAACGCTTCGACGAACTGCAACGGGAGATCTTCGGCCCGGTGCTGCACGTGGTGCGCTACAAGCGTAAAGACATCGACCAGTTGATCGGCCAGATCAACGCGTCCGGCTACGGCTTGACCCTGGGCGTGCACACCCGGATCGACGAGACCATCGCCAAGGTGGTCGATAACGTCAACGCCGGTAACGTCTACGTGAACCGCAACATTGTTGGTGCCGTGGTTGGCGTCCAGCCGTTCGGCGGTGAAGGTTTGTCGGGTACTGGTCCTAAGGCCGGTGGTCCGCTGTATCTGTACCGTTTGTTGTCGACACGTCCTACGGATGCAATCGAACAATCCTTCGCTCGCGGTGATGCTATCGCAGCACCGGATGTGCGTTTGCGCGATGCCATGAGCAAGCCGCTGACCGCCCTGCAAGCCTGGGCCGACAGCAACAAGTTTGCCGACCTGAGCGCCCTGTGCGTGCAGTTCGCAGCGCAATCGCAAAGCGGGATCACCCGTGTTCTCGCTGGCCCGACCGGTGAGCGCAACAGCTACGCGATCCTGCCGCGGGAACACGTGTTGTGCCTGGCGGAAGTCGAAGGCGACCTGCTGACGCAACTGGCGGCGGTATTGGCGGTGGGCGGTTCGGCGGTATGGCCGGAAGCTGACGTAACCAAAGCACTTTTCGCACGCTTGCCGAAGGACATTCAGGCGCGGATCAAGCTGGTTTCCGATTGGAACAAAGACGAAGTGGTGTTTGATGCGGTCCTGCATCATGGCCATTCCGATCAACTGCGGGCGGTGTGCCAGCAAGTGGCCAAGCGTGCCGGCGCGATTGTCGGGGTTCATGGCTTGTCCCAAGGCGAGACCAACATTGCGCTGGAGCGGTTGGTGATTGAACGGGCGTTGAGCGTTAACACCGCTGCGGCGGGTGGTAATGCGAGCCTGATGACCATCGGCTGACACACCACTGATCGTTCCCACGCTCCCGCGTGGGAATGCCTCCTGTGACGCTCTGCGTCACGCCGTTTGGGGACGCGGAGCGTCCCGGGCTGCATTCCCACGCAGAGCGTGGGAACGATCAAGCGCCTGGAATGCAAAACCCTTGTGGGAGCGGGCTTGCTCGCGAATGCGGCTTAACAGTCAATATTGATGTCGACTGACACACCGCATTCGCGAGCAAGCCCGCTCCCACATTTGATTAGCGGTGCCCGCACCACACCATCACGCTCATCAATCATCCTGTTCAGCCTTTATTCCCACGCCTAGACTCGGCCCATCCCCAAGAAAAGGCAGGCCGACATGTCCGAGACGTTGCTCAGTTCCCGCAATCTGGCTTTCGAGCTGTATGAAGTCCTCGATGCCGAGGGCCTGACCCAGCGTGAGCGGTTCGCCGAGCACAATCGCGAGACGTTCGACGCCGCCATCGGCACGGCCCGCAGCATCGCCGAGAAGTTCTTTGCCCCGCACAACCGCAAGGGCGACGAGAACGAGCCGCGCTATGAGAACGGTCAGGCGATTCTGATTCCAGAGGTGAAACCGGCGGTGGATGCGTTCCTCGAAGCCGGTTTCCTCAATGCCGCGCGAAGTTTCGACGCTGGCGGCATGCAACTTCCTACATTGTTGTCCCAGGCCTGCTTTGCGCACTTCCAGTCCGCCAACGCGGCGTCGACTTCGTATCCGTTCCTGACCATGGGCGCGGCGAACCTGATCGAAAGCTTCGGCACCGAGGAGCAGAAGCAGCGCTTCCTGCAACCAATGATCGACGGCCGTTTCTTTGGCACCATGGCCCTGACCGAACCCCACGCCGGGTCGTCGCTGTCGGATATTCGTACGCGGGCCGAGCCGGCGTCTGACGGCACCTATCGACTCAAGGGCAACAAGATCTTCATCTCTGGCGGCGACCATCCTCTGTCAGAAAACATCGTGCACATGGTGTTGGCCAAGTTGCCGGACGCACCGGCCGGGGTGAAGGGGATTTCGCTGTTTATCGTGCCCAAGTTTTTGGTCAACGATGACGGCAGCCTCGGTAAACGCAACGACGTGTTGCTGGCCGGGTTGTTCCACAAGATGGGTTGGCGCGGCACCACCTCCACCGCGCTGAATTTCGGCGATAACGGCGAGTGTGTCGGCTATCTGGTGGGCAAGCCCCATCATGGCTTGAGCTACATGTTCCAGATGATGAACGAGGCGCGGATCGGTGTCGGCATGGGCGCGGTGATGCTCGGTTACGCCGGGTATCTGTACTCCCTGGAATACGCTCGCGAGCGCCCGCAAGGCCGGGTGCCGGACAGCAAAGACCCAAACACCGCACCGGTGGCGATCATCCAGCACGCCGACGTCAAGCGCATGCTGCTGACGCAAAAGGCCTACGTCGAAGGTTCGTTCGATCTCGGGCTGTACGCGGCGCGGTTGTTCGACGACACCACGACCCTGGAGACCGAAGATGCACGCAAACAGGCCCATGAGCTGCTGGACTTGCTGACACCCATCGTCAAATCCTGGCCCTCGGAGTTCTGCCTGAAGGCCAACGAACTGGCGATCCAGATTCTCGGCGGCCACGGCTACACCCGCGAATACCCGGTGGAGCAGTACTACCGCGACAACCGCCTGAACCCGATCCACGAAGGCACCCACGGCATTCAATCGCTGGACCTGCTGGGGCGCAAACTGGCGCAGAACGGCGGCGCGGGGCTCAAGCAACTGATCAGCCTGATCGCCAACACCGCCGAGCGCGCCCAGGCGTATGAAACGTTAACTGCGCTGCGTGAGCCGTTGGAGAAACTGGTGGCGCGTCTGCAAACCGTGACCATCGGCCTGCTGACGGACCTGGGCCAGGGCAAGGTCAACAGCAGCCTGGCGAATTCGGCGCTGTACCTGAAAGTGTTCGGGCACACGGTGATTGGCTGGCGCTGGCTGGAACAGGCGATTCGCGCCGAGGAAGGCTTGGCCAAGGGCAATGCGGCGGATGTGAGCTTCTATAAGGGCAAGCTGCAGGCGGCGCGGTATTTCCTGACGTGGGAAGTGCCGGGTTGCCACCATGAGTTGGCGATTCTTGAGGCGCGGGATGATGTGTGCCTGAGCATGCAGGATGAGTGGTTCTGACTGGAGACCTGTAGCGCTGCTGAAATCCATTCGCGAGCAAGCCCGCTCCCACAGTTGATCGCGGTCAACTGTGGGAGCGGGCTTGCTCGCGAAGAGGCCCGCACTGACGACACATCAGCTCAACTTGAACCCTCCCATCTGCCGCGCCAAATCATCCGCCAACCGCTGCAACATCTGACAATCCTCACGGCAAGCCCTGACCTCCCCCGCCGTCGCCCGTGCCAGGTCGGAAATCCCCTGCACGTTGCGGTTGATCTCTTCGGTGACGGCGGACTGCTCTTCCGTCGCCGTCGCCACTTGATGGTTCATGTCGCTGATACGCTCGATCTGCCCGGTAATCGCCGTCAATGACGTGCCGGTGCGTTGGCTCGATTCCACCCCCGTACCCGTTGCCGCTTGTCCCGAGTGCATGGACGACACGGCATTTTCCGCGCCTTGCTTGAGGTTGCCGATCATTTGCTGGATCTCATCGGTGGACGACTGCGTACGCCGCGCCAACGTCCTGACTTCATCCGCCACCACCGCAAAGCCACGGCCCATGTCCCCGGCCCGCGCCGCTTCAATCGCGGCGTTCAGCGCCAACAGGTTGGTCTGCTCGGAGATCCCACGAATCACTGCCAGCACCTGATCAATGGACGCCACTTGATGGGCCAACTCGCCCACTGCCGTGGCGGCGACGCCGATTTCGTCGGACATGCTTTCTATATGCCGGATCGAGCCGCCCACCACTTCCCGCGCCTGCAGCGCTTCATCGCGGGCAGTTTGCGATGCCACTGCCGCATTGCCGGCATTCTGGGCGATTTCCTGCACGGTCAGGCCCATCTCGTGGACGGCGGTGGCCACCATGTCGGTCATTTCCTGCTGCCGCCCGGAGCGTTCGGCGGTGTTGTCCACCACCTTCGCCACTTGGCCGACGGCGGTACGCAAACGCTCGCTGGTGGACAGCACTTCGCCAATCATGTCGCGCTGACTTTCCAGGAAGCGATTGAAGCCGCGAGCCAGGTCGCCCAGTTCATCGGCGCGGCTGGAATCTAACCGGTGGGTCAAATCTCCACCACCGCTACCGATGGCTACCAGCGCCGCTGTTACCTGACGAATCGGCCGCACCAGCCCACGGGCCAGCAACACCACCAGCATCAGGCACACCAGCGCCACGGCCAGACCGATTGCGCTGCTGGTCCACATGGCGCGGCGGGCTTCGGCGTAGATCTGCGACTGGGGCACTTCGGCCACCAGGGTCCAGCCCAGGTCCCGTAGCGGCAGGCTCAATGCCAGAAAATCTTCGCCATCGCGGGTAAATACGCTGTTGGTGGCGGTTTTTTGGCCCATGACTGCCTGCGCCGCCGGGGCGCCGATTTGCTCGGCCAACGTGCGCTTTCCACTGAATTGCGCCTCGGGATGAACCTGGATCAAACCGTCGGAACGCACGAGATAGACCTTGCCGCGCTCCCCGAAATTGAAGTTGTGGATCAGCTCCGACAGCTCTTTCATGCTCAGCCCCAGACCGGCAACGCCCACGACTTTGCCGGCCTGCTCGACCTTGAGGTCGATGAACAGCGCCAATTCTCCGGTCGCGGTGTCATTGTCGATATTGAGGGTGCGCGGCTGGTTGCTGTCCAGGAATGAGTAGAACCAGGCGTCTTTCGGGTTGGAGCGGCTAAGGGTCCGGTCCAGGCCTTTTTCGGTGAGGTAGTGGTTGGACGCGGTGCCAACGATCAGCGCGGTAAAGGCTTTGTGCTCGGCGCGGATGCCTTCCAGGTACTTCACGAACGTGTCGGTCTGGGCACTGTTTTCACCCGCGGCCAGCCAGTCGCGCACCATGCTGTTGCTGGCGATGTCCTTGGCGGCGGTGAGGGGTTGCACGAGGATGCGCTCGATGTCATTGCGCATCGCTTCGATGCTCGACGGCAGCGCCTGTTCGACCAGATAGCGCTGGGCGAGGCGGTTGACCACCAGGGTATAAACGCCAACCACGATCAGAATACTGACCAGCAGGGCGGTGCCCATACTCAGGATCAACTGCCATTGAATACTGCGTCGCCAGAACTGCATGGAGCACCCCCAAAGAATAAGAGGCTGAAACACTGCAACAGCCGTGCCGATTGTATACAACGCAAACGACAATTTATTCTTTGGTTGTGCGCAAAGCCGTTCAGGCCTGATTGATCGTCTTGGCGATCACTTCAACCGTGGCGCTGACTTGCTCTTGGTAACGGTCGAGTTCCTGCTGGTGCTGCTTTTTCATTTCAATTTGCTGGGAGCACAGATTCATCGCCGCCAGCACCAACAGGCGGTCTCCGATCAGCGTCGGATATTTGCGTTTGGTGTCGGCCAGGGCTGCCTTCAACATCATCGCGGCGTCCAGCAGGGTTTGCTCTTCCCCGGCCGGCGCCTTGATCGAATAGTCCTCCCCCAGGATCGAGACGACTTTTACCCCTGCGGCGCCCTGGTTCATGCGTTGACAGGGCCGGCGCTGACGCGCTCAACCAGGGCCTGGATGCGGGCGGCAGTGGCGCCTTGTTTCTCTTCCTGTTCCATCAGGCTCAGTTGCAGGCTTTCGTTTTCATCCTTGGCCTGGGCCAGTTCGGCGCTCAGGGTCTGGTTGGTGCCGAGCAGGCTCTGGTTCTGTTGCACCAGGTCGCTGACCAGTTGTTCCAATTGACTCAGGGATGCTTCCAACATTTTGATTTTCCAAGCTTTTTCAAAGGGCGCGTACGATAAAGAAAAGTCACCACGGATGCCAGGGTTATTGGGGCGCAAGGCCTTGATTTTCCTGGCGGGCGACGTTCCTCGCGAGTTTTAAAGACTGTGATTGGCGGATCTGGTTCCTGCACTTCGTCGCCGCAGTCTGTGTGCGACAAATACGCGCAGGGGCTCAAGACTTTAGTCGTAGAACCGATAAGTCACTCATACAGCAGTCTCAGCCCCGCACGGATGCGCTTTTCCCGGTAAACACCATGTCCCTTCGAAATATCAATATCGCGCCGCGGGCGTTCCTCGGTTTTGCGCTGATTGGCGCCTTGATGCTGATCCTGGGTGTGTTCGCCCTGAACCAGATGAGCAAGATCCGCGCGGCCGGCGAAGACATCGCCAATGCCAGCGTGCCGAGCATCAAGAGCCTGGACGAGTTCACCCAACTGACCCTGCGCCTGCGGGTGCTGTCCTACCGTTTGCTGATCAACCGCGAACCGGACGTGCAGCAGAAGACCATGGAGCTGTTTGACGTGCGCAACCAGCAGATCCGCGATGCCCAGCGGGTCTACGAACCGCTGATCGACGGCCCGCAGGAGCGTGCGGCTTATGATCAGTACGTGCAGTTGCTGGCGCAGTATCGTCAACTCGAAGACCGGATGAAGAGCCTGTCGCGCAACAATCAGATCGATGACCTGCGCAAGATGCTCAACACCGAACTGCTGGCCAACTCCGAGGCGGTCAACAATGCCCTCGCGAAGCTGCTGGAGATCAACACCCAGCAGGTCGCCGATACCAACAAAGGCGCGAGCGACCAGTATTCGTCATCCTTTAATCTGGTCATCACCCTGCTGGTCATCGCCACCGGCCTGACCCTGCTGTTTGCCTGGCTGCTGACCAACAGCATCACCAAGCCGATCGCCAATGCCTTGAGCGCCGCCGAAGAAATCGCCGAGGGCAACCTGACCCGTCCGATTACCGTTGATGGCGAAGACGAAGCCGGTCGCCTGTTGCTGGCCATGTCGAAGATGCAGGACAAGCTGCGCGACACCCTGCAACGGATTTCCGGCTCGGCCACGCAACTGGCCTCCGCCGCTGAAGAGCTGAACAGCGTCACCGACGAGAGCGCCCGGGGCCTGACCCAGCAGAACAACGAAATCGAACAGGCCGCCACTGCGGTCAACGAAATGACCAGCGCCGTGGAAGAAGTCGCCCGCAACGCGGTGAGCACCTCCGAAGCCTCGAAAAACGCCACCACCTCTGCCGGTGACGGCCGTGACCTGGTGCAGGAAACCGTCAGCGCCATCGAACGCATGAGCGCCGATGTGCAGAGCACCGCGACGCTGATCGGCGACCTGGCCAACGAATCCCGGGACATCGGCAAGGTGCTGGACGTGATTCGCGGTCTGGCGGACCAGACCAACCTGCTGGCCCTGAACGCGGCCATCGAAGCGGCCCGTGCCGGTGAAGCAGGGCGTGGTTTTGCGGTGGTGGCGGATGAGGTTCGTGCCCTGGCGCATCGGACCCAGCAGTCCACCAGCGAAATCGAACGCATGATCGGCAGCATCCAGAGCGGCACCGAACACGCCGTGGATTCGATGCGCAACAGCACCGAGCGCGCCGAGTCGACGCTGAACATCGCCCGTGGCGCCGGAATATCGCTGGACACGATCAACAGTGCGATTGTCGAAATCAACGAGCGCAACCTGGTGATCGCCAGCGCGGCGGAAGAGCAGGCGCAAGTGGCCCGTGAAGTGGACCGCAACCTGGTTAACATTCGTGATCTGTCGGTGCAATCGGCGACCGGGGCGAATCAGACCAGTGCGGCCAGCAGTGAGCTGTCGCGCCTGGCGCTGGACCTGAACAACATGGTTGGGCGGTTTAGCCTCTAAACAAAGATCGCATCACTGCCGGAAAGATCGCAGCCTCGTTTCACTCGACAGCTCCTACAGGTTTACGCTGATCCAATGTAGGAGCTGCCGAAGGCTGCGATCTTTTGATCTGCAAAACCTTTTTGACAGCATCACATTTCAACAGGTTAGAATCGCTGGCACGCAGACTGCATGGTCAGTTTGTGCCCGCCTTTCAGCTTTTTGGAGTACTGCCTTTGAATGCGACGACCATCAACAGCCTGTTCTTGATCGGCGCGTTGCTGGTAGGTGCGAGCATTCTGGTCAGTTCCCTTTCGTCCCGCCTCGGTATCCCGATTCTGGTGATTATCCTGGCTGTGGGCATGGCCGCTGGCGTCGATGGCGGCGGCATTATTTTCGATAACTACCCCACGGCCTATCTGGTCGGCAACCTCGCGTTGGCGGTGATTCTGCTCGATGGCGGCTTGCGCACCCGGGTCGCGAGTTTCCGCGTGGCGTTGTGGCCGGCGTTGTCCCTGGCCACGGTCGGCGTGTTGATCACCACCGGGCTGACCGGCATGGCCGCCGCGTGGCTGTTCAACCTGAACATCATCCAGGGCCTGCTGATCGGCGCCATCGTCGGCTCTACCGACGCTGCAGCGGTGTTCTCGCTGCTGGGCGGCAAGGGCTTGAACGAGCGGGTGACCGCCAGCCTCGAAATCGAATCCGGCAGCAACGACCCGATGGCGGTGTTCCTCACCGTGACCCTGATCGACATGCTCGCCAGCGGCCAGACCGGCCTGCACTGGAGCCTGCTCGGCCACTTGGTGCGTGAATTCGGCATCGGTGGCGTGATCGGCCTCGGCGGCGGTTGGGTCATGCTGCAACTGGTCAACCGCATCAACCTGGCCAACGGCCTGTACCCGATCCTGGTAATTGCCGGCGGCCTGCTGGTGTTCGCCCTGACCAACGCCTTGCATGGCAGCGGTTTCCTCGCCGTTTACCTGTGCGGGCTGGTGATCGGCAACCGCCCGGTGCGCAGCCGCCACGGCATCCTGCATATGCTCGACGGCATGGCCTGGCTGGCGCAGATCGGCATGTTTTTGGTGCTGGGCCTGCTGGTCACGCCTCACGACCTGCTGCCGATCGCCCTGCCCGCCCTGGGCCTGGCGCTGTGGATGATTCTGTTCGCACGGCCGCTGTCGGTGATGGTCGGCCTGCTGCCGTTCAAAGCCTTCCACGGTCGCGAAAAGGCCTTTATTTCCTGGGTTGGCCTGCGCGGCGCGGTGCCGATCATTCTGGCGGTGTTCCCGCTGATGGCCGGGCTGCCCCATGCCCAGCTCTACTTCAACCTCGCGTTCTTTATTGTGTTGGTGTCGTTGTTGGTGCAGGGCACGAGCCTGCCGTGGGTGGCCAAATTGTTGAAGGTGACGGTTCCGCCGGAGCCGGCACCGATCTCCCGCTCGGCCCTGGAAGTCCATGTCACCAGCGAGTGGGAGTTGTTCGTTTATCGCCTCGGTGCCGAGAAATGGTGCATCGGCTCGCCCCTGCGCGAACTGAAAATGCCCGAAGGCACCCGGATCGCGGCACTGTTTCGTGGCCAGCAACTGCTCCATCCGTCGGGTAGTACGGTGCTGGAAGTCGACGATTTGCTTTGCGTGATCGGCCATGAACACAACCTCCCAGCCCTTGGAAAGCTGTTCAGCCAGGCACCGCAACGGGGTCTGGATTTGCGGTTCTTTGGCGACTTCGTTCTCGAAGGAGACGCCCAGTTGGCCGCGGTTGCTGCCCTGTACGGGTTGAAAGTCGAAGGCATCGATCCGGACATGTCCCTGGCCCGTTTCATTGCCCAGAAGGTCGGCGGCGCGCCGGTCGTGGGTGACCAGGTGGAGTGGAACAACACCATTTGGACGGTCGCGGTCATGGAAGGGAACAAGATCGGCAAAGTGGGCGTCAGATTCCCCGAAGGAAGTCGCCCGGGCCCCGGGTTGTTCCTCTAAACTGCCATTCTTTTCACCTAGCTCGATCGGTCTCTATGCCAACCCTGCGCTCTTTGTTCGCCATTGCCCTGTTGGGCCTGAGTCTCTCCATTGGTACGTTGCAAGCCGGCGAACCGCCGTCCAGCGAAGCCGTGCAGGGAAGCCTGGACCGGATTGCCGAGCGCAAACTGCCGGAAGCTGACCAGAAAGCCCTGCAATCGATTCTGCAGAACACGCTGACCCAGCTCACCAACAAGAGCGATTACGATCAGAAACTGATCGATCTGAAGCAGCAACTGGCCACCGCGCCCAAGCAGAACATCGAGAATCAGCGTGAGCTGGCCCGGCTCAAGGCCACCAAAGTGGCGCCGATCGAGCAGCGCTACGCCAACTCGTCGATCCAGCAACTCGAACAGATGCTGACCGACCGCTCCACCCAGCAAGGCGAGCTGCAAAAAGCCCTGGCCGAGGCCAACAGCCTGATCATCACCGCCCAGACCCGCCCCGAGCGCGCCCAGGCCGAGATCGCCAGCAGCCAGACGCGCATCCAGCAGATCAACAACATCCTCAAGGCCGGCAAAGACAACGGCAAGACCTTGAGCATCGAACAGCGTGACCAGCTCAACGCCGAACTCGCGGCACTGAATGCCCTGATCCCGCTGCGCCGCCAGGAATTGGCCGGCAACAGCCAGTTGCAGGATCTGGGCAACAGCCAGCACGACTTGCTCTCGGAAAAAGTGGCGCGCCAGGATCAGGAAATCCAGGAGCTGCAAACCCTGATCAACCAGAAGCGCCTGGCCCAGTCCCAAGAGACCGTGACCCAACAGTCCATCGAAGCGCAGAAGTCCGGCAGCAGCAGCTTGCTGGCCACTGAAAGCGCGATGAACCTGAAACTCTCCGACTACCTGCTCAAAAGCACCGACCGCCTCAACGAAGTCACCCAGCAGAACCTGCAAACCAAGCAGCAACTGGACAGCGTGACCCAGAGCGATTCGGCCCTGGACGAGCAAATCAACGTACTCAAGGGCAGCCTGCTGCTGTCGAAGATTCTCTATAAACAGAAACAGGCCCTGCCGCGCCTAAAGCTCGACCGCGACCTCGCGGACCAGATTGCCGACATTCGCCTGTATCAATTTGAAGTCAGCCAGCAACGGGAACTGCTCAGCAACCCGGCCGCGTACGTCGACAACCTGCTCGCGACCCAACCGCCAGAGCAAGTCACCCCGCAGTTGCGCAAGAACCTGCTGGAATTGGCCAACACCCGCGCCGACCTGCTGGAACGCCTGAACCGCGAACTGAGCGCGGTGCTCAACGAATCCATCACCCTGCAACTCAATCAGAAACAATTGCTCAGCACCGCGCAAAGCCTGCGGGCGACCCTCGACGAGCAGATGTTCTGGATTCCGAGCAACAAGCCGCTGGACCTGGAATGGATGCGCGGCGTGCCGGAACGTCTGCAACGGCAGGTCACCACCCTGCCCTGGACGTCCAGCCTGAGCGAGCTGAGCGATGGTCTGATCCAGCGACCGCTGCTGTTCCTGCCGTTGGTGTTGCTGATCGGCGCCCTGCTGTGGCGACGCAAAAGTCTGTATGCCCGACTGAACAAGGTTCACCAGGACATCGGCCACTTCAAGCGTGACAGCCAGTGGCACACGCCCCAGGCGATCCTGATCAATATCCTGCTGGCGATGCCGGTGGCGCTGGGCCTGGCCTTGTGTGGTCTGGCCTTGCAAATCGACGCCCGCGGGCAGAACGCCAACATGGGCGCGGCACTGATCCAGATGGGCCAGGCCTGGCTGGTGTTCTACACCGCTTACCGGATTCTCGCGCCGGGTGGAGTGGCCGAACTGCATTTCCGTTGGGAAAAACCCCAGGTCGAGTTCCTGCAAGGTTGGGTTCGACGTCTCGGATTGGTGGTCATGGCGTTGGTGGCGGTGGTGGCGGTCGCTGAACTGCAACCGGCGGCACTGGCGGATGACGTGCTCGGCATGCCGGTGGTGCTGACCTGTTATGCCTTAATGGCCTGGTTGCTCAGTCGCCTGCTGATCAGCAGCCCGACCCATGAAAGCGCTTCGCTGTTCCGCAAGGCCGTGGGGGTCATGTTCACGGTCCTGCCCGTCGCATTGTTCGTGGCGGTGTGCTTCGGCTATTACTACACCGCGCTGAAACTCAGCGACCGGTTGATCAACACCCTGTACCTGCTGATGTTCTGGCTGGTGATCGAAGCCACGTTCGTCCGTGGTCTCAGCGTTGCGGCCCGGCGCCTGGCCTATCAGCGCGCCCTGGCCAAACGCCAGGCTGCCAAAGAGGCCGGCGATGGCGAAGCGGTGATCGAAGAGCCGACCCTGGACATCGAGAAGGTCAACGAACAGTCCCTGCGCCTGATCCGTCTGGCCTTGCTCGGCGGTTTCATCGCGGCGCTGTACTGGGTCTGGTCGGACCTGATTTCGGTGTTCTCGTACCTGGACAACGTCACCCTCTACGAATACACCAGCGGCACCGGCGCCAACATGAGCATGGTGCCGATCAGCATCGGCGACATGCTCGGCGCGCTGATCATCATCGGTATCACCTTCGCCCTGGCGCGCAACTTGCCCGGTTTGCTGGAAGTGCTGGTGCTGTCCAAGCTGAATCTGGCCCAGGGCAGCGCCTACGCCACCACGACGCTGCTGTCTTACGTGATTGCCGGCGTCGGTTTCGTCTCGACCCTGTCCACCCTCGGCGTGAGCTGGGACAAGTTGCAATGGCTGGTGGCGGCGCTGTCCGTGGGACTCGGCTTCGGGATGCAGGAGATCTTCGCCAACTTCATCTCCGGCATCATGATCCTGTTCGAACGCCCGGTGCGGATCGGCGACACCATCACCATCGGCAACCTGTCGGGCACGGTGAGCAAGATCCGCATCCGCGCCACGACCATCACCGACTTCGACCGCAAGGACATCATTGTCCCGAACAAGACGTTCATCACCGGGCAACTGATCAACTGGTCCCTGACCGACACCATCACCCGGGTAACCCTCAAGCTCGGCGTCGATTACGGTTCGGACCTGGACCTGGTCAAGTCGCTGTTGCTGCAAGCGGCCCGGGAAAACCCGCGAGTGCTCAAGGAACCCGAGCCCCACGTGTACTTCCTGAACTTCGGCGAAAGCACCCTCGACCACGAGTTGCGCATGCATGTGCGCGACCTCGGCGACCGCAACCCGGTGCTCGATGAGGTCAACCGCTTCATCAACCATGAGTTCAAGAAGCAGCACATCAACATCTCGTTCCGGCAGATGGAGGTGTACCTGAAGAACCTCCACGGCCAGGAATACAAGTTGGTGCCGGTCGAGGAAGAGAACAAAACCATCCTCTCCCGCGAAGCGCCCCACGAAGCCCTGCGCGACGACCCGATGCAAGAGCCGCCCGAGACCAAACTCGACTAACCGCCTTATCCCTAGCAGAATGCTCGGACATTCTGCTGGAGATGGCCGTTGAAAGCCCTCGACGAACTGACCTTCGACAATCGCTTCGCCCGCCTGGGCGATGCGTTCTCAACCCACGTGCTACCGGAGCCCATCGCGAATCCGCGACTGGTGGTCGCCAGCCCCGCCGCCATGGCGCTGTTGGACCTGGACCCGGCCGTGGCCGAGACCCCGGTGTTCGCCGAACTGTTCGGCGGCCACAAGCTTTGGGCCGAAGCCGAGCCACGGGCGATGGTCTATTCCGGGCATCAGTTCGGCTCCTACAACCCGCAATTGGGCGACGGTCGCGGCTTGTTGCTGGGCGAGGTCTACAACGAGGCCGGCGAACACTGGGACTTGCACCTCAAGGGCGCCGGCCAGACGCCTTACTCACGGATGGGCGACGGACGGGCGGTACTGCGTTCCTCGATCCGTGAGTTTCTCGCCTCCGAAGCGCTCAATGCCCTGAACATCCCGACCACTCGCGCCCTGTGCGTGATCGGCTCCGACACGCCGGTGTGGCGCGAGAAACAGGAACGGGCGGCCATGGTCCTGCGCCTGTCACCGAGCCATGTGCGCTTCGGCCATTTCGAATATTTCTACTACACCAAGCGCCCCGAACAGCAAAAAGAACTCGGCGAGCACGTGCTGGCCATGCACTTCCCCGAATGCCTGGAACAACCGGAACCGTACCTGGCGATGTTCCGCGAGATCGTTGAGCGCAACGCCGAGCTGATCGCCAAGTGGCAGGCCTATGGCTTCTGCCACGGGGTGATGAACACCGACAACATGTCGATCCTGGGCATCACCTTCGACTTCGGCCCGTTCGCCTTCCTCGATGACTTCGACGCCAACTTCATCTGCAACCACTCCGACGATCAGGGCCGCTACTCCTTCAGCAATCAGGTGCCGATCGGCCAGTGGAACCTCAGCGCCCTGGCCCAGGCCCTGACGCCATTTATCAGCGTCGAAGCCCTGCGCGAAACCCTCGGCCTGTACCTGCCGCTGTACCAGGCCCACTACCTCGACCTGATGCGCCGCCGCCTCGGCCTGACCACCGCCGAAGACGACGACCAGAAACTGCTGGAGCGTTTGCTGCAACTGATGCAGAACAGCGGCGTTGATTACACGTTGTTCTTCCGCCGCCTCGGAGATGAATCACCCGAGTTGGCCGTCGCCCGATTGCGCGATGACTTTGTCGATATCAAGGGCTTTGATGCATGGGGTGAGCTCTACGTTGCTCGGGTTTCGCGTGAAGGCTCGCTTGATCAGGAGCAACGCCGGGTTCGGATGCACGCGGTTAATCCCCTTTACATCCTGCGCAATTACTTGGCGCAGAAAGCGATCGATGCGGCGGAGAGTGGCGACTATGCCGAAGTCCGCCGCCTGCACACGGTGCTGAGCAATCCGTTTGTGGAACAGGCGGGAATGGAGAGTTACGCCGAGCGGCCTCCGGAGTGGGGCAAGCATCTGGAGATTAGTTGTTCGTCGTGATGGCCGATCAATCCAGTGGATCAATAGCACTGACGACGCGGGCAACGATGTCTGCCATCGTTACGTCATCAAGGCGTTCAATAAACTTGGCTGAGCCGTCTCGAACACGTTGCTCAATATCAAAACTGCGCACTTGGTTACACACAGCTACACCGTTTGTTTCGTGACCGGTAACGACCACCGCCAAACCAGAGTTTCGACTAAAACTCCCGCCGCTGGTCACGGGCACGGTCATGCTCACGCCCAGCGCATTGATTTCCCTTGGTGTGATCACAACAAAACGATGGCGGTTCATCATTTCTCTCCCGGCCACCGGGTTCGGGTCAATCCAAAAGACATCGCCCCGCTGCGGGGCCTGCCGACGAACCATTAACCCAACTCCCGGCCAACAGGATCACCATCGCGAGCCCATGCTGTCTGTTCGTTCAACTCGGCCAGTTCTTCTGACCCCTGAAGCAATTCATCAAGGCTGTAACGCTTGCGGGTTATTTGCACAACCGGGCGAGCAATCAACTCGCCATCGACCACGTTGAGCTCCAACTGAGAACCGACTTCAAGATGCAGCAATTTCAGCAAGGTTGGCGGGAGCGTAATAACGGCGGCACCGCCCTGGCGGCGTATTTTGGAAGTCACGGACATGAGATCACTCCAATCCGAAAGGTGTGGGATGTCGATGCCTCGACAAGTGCAACAAAAGTAGCACGCAGATGAAAGCAACGCGAATTCCTCAAATCAAGAACGATAAAGGTTGAAGTTGCTTCCAGCGTAGCCATCGATTGCCCGTCGATCGCCAGGAAAATGTGAGTATTTGCGACACGCAGCATTCCCGCCTTGGACCTACTGCTTGATAAACAAGAAGCGCAACTCCAAATCAGTTGCATTGATTACTCACTCTTATGGAGCGCGCCATGTCCGACTCATTACTCATCCCCTGCCCCCACTGCAACGGCCTCAACCGTATCCCCGCCGAGCGCCTGAGCGACCATCCGAAATGCGGCCGCTGCAAGGCTGAGGTGCTGCTGAGTAAGCCGTTCGAATTGAAGCAAGGTGATTACGCCAGTCAGATCAAGGGCGATTTGCCGTTGCTGGTGGATGTGTGGGCGGAGTGGTGTGGGCCGTGCAAGTCGTTTGCGCCGGTGTTCGAACAGGCGGCGGGGCAGTTGGCGGGCAAGTGTCGGCTGGCCAAGCTCGATAGTGAGGCGAATCAGCAGTTGTCGGCGCAGTTGGGGATTCGTTCGATTCCGAGTCTGATTCTGTTCAAGAACGGCCGGGAAGTGGCGCGCCAGAGCGGGGCGTTCCCGTTGCCGCAGTTGATGAGTTGGTTGCGTAGCCAGGGAATCTGAAGCCACCCCGAATCAAAAATGTGGGAGCGGGCTCGCTCGCGAAAGCGCAGTGTCAGTCGACATCAACATTGACTGATACACCGCTTTCGCGAGCAAGCCCGCTCCCACAGGGGTTCGGTGTTGCCTGCGGGAATCAGGCGTTTTCCAGCAGGTTGTGCAGCTCGACAAACTGCTGGGTCAGTTTGTGTCGCGGATCAAGGTGGATCAGCGGCGTATTCGCCTGATGCGACTCTCGCATGCGCACCGAGCTGCCCAGGTACACCGGCAACACCGGCAAACCTTCGGCGATCAGTTCGTCGAGGATTTGCTGAGGCAGGCTCGCCCGGGCCTGGAACTGGTTGACCACGATGCCTTCGACTTCCAGGCCTTCGTTGTGGTCTTCCTTCAATTCTTCGATTTCCGCCAGCAAACCGTATAGCGCCTGACGAGAGAAACTGTCGCAGTCGAACGGGATCAGCACACGATCAGCGGCGATCAATGCTGATACCGCATAGAAGTTCAGCGCTGGCGGAGTGTCGAGGTAGATCCGGTCGTAGTCTTCGCTCAGCTCGTCGAGCAATTTGCGCAGCTTGTTGAACTTGTGTTTCGCCTCAAGCTTGGGCTGCAAGTCGGCCAGCTCAGCGGTGGCGGTAATGACGTGGAGGTTCTCGAACGGGGTTTCGTAGATATCCACCTGGTTTTTCTTCGAGAACGGCCCGGACGACAGGGTCTGCTTGAAGAAATCGGCGATCCCCATGGGGATGTCATTGCCGGTCAGGCCGGTGAGGTACTGAGTGGAGTTGGCCTGGGCATCAAGATCCACCAACAGGGTGCGATAGCCCTCGCTGGCACTGACCGCTGCCAGATTGCAGGCGATGCTGGACTTACCCACACCGCCCTTCTGATTGAACACCACGCGCCGCATGTCAAAACCTCCGTGTATCAAAGAATGACCGAGTGTAGTAGTCCACGGCGTCGCTTAGCTACCTCGCAGGCATGGGGACTACACAGTCAGGTGCATTCTCCTGATGAAAAAAGCGGCGAACTCACGCGGTGATCGCAGACAGAACCGACAGACTGGCCCGCGCCGATGTGGATAATGGCCATACGACAGCTTTTTCGCGGACCAAACGGTACATTCGTTTGCGCAAAGTGTAACCAGTATTTGCTACACGCCCGTCGCACCGGGATAATGCGCGCCACTCGGCGTTAAGCGCCACGTACGGTCGGGCGCTGTTTTAGCGTCTGACCACGTCAAGGAAAGCCCGCAGGGGCGGGATGAATCTTTGTGATCAACTTCAACATCGCCCAATGGCGCGCATGGGCCCCTGGGCTCGAAAGCGTGGACGATTGGCAGGCCTGGAGCCGACAACCGGTCGTGCTCCCGTGCAGCGATGCCGCCCCCGACGTATCGTTTCTGCCGGCCATGCAGCGCAGACGACTCAGCCGCCTGGCGCGGATGGCCTTCAGTGTCGGCTGGCCGTTGGCCGATGGTCGGCAGGACCTACCGTTGGTCTTTATTTCCCGGCACGGCGAAACCCCGCGCACCTTCGATATTCTCAGCGACCTGGCGGCGGATCAGCCGTTGTCCCCGACCCAATTCAGCCTCTCGGTACATAACGCGATTATCGGCTTGTGGTCGATCATGCGCGGCGAAACCAGCGAAATGACTGCTCTCGCCGCCGCTGGCGATGGGCTTGAACACGGCATGCTTGAGGTTGCGGCGCTGCTTTCGGAAGGCGCGCCCGCCGTGTTGCTGGTGGTCACTGAAGAACAACCGCCTGAAGCCTATTCGACCTGGATCGACGATGTGCCCTTCCCTTACGCGGTCGGTCTGCTGCTCACCCCCGGGAATGACTGGCAGCTGTCCCTGAACAGCAACCCCGACGGATTGTCCAAAGCTCACTGGCCCCATGCCCTGAATCTCTTGCGTACCCTGCTCGGCCAGCAAACAACCTGCCAACATGCCTGGAAAAATCGTGTATGGACCTGGCAACGCAACCCGTAATCGATAAAAACCGCGACGCCTACTACTGGCGCCTGCTGGCCACCGCCGCGAGCTTCACCCTGTTCGGGTTGGGCGGGCTGTGCCTGCGTCTGCTGGTTTTCCCGCTACTGGGCTGCCTGCCCGGCGATGCCCTGGCCCATCGGCTGCGAGCACGGAAAATCGTCAGCCGCTGTTTCTGGTTTTTTGTCCGCTTCATGGCCCGCACCGGCGTGCTGACCTACGACATCCAGGGCGCGGAAAAACTCGGGCGTCCGGGGCAGATGATCATCGCCAATCACCCGTCGCTGATCGATGTGGTGTTTTTGATCGGCCTGGTGCGCCACAGCAACTGCGTGGTCAAACAGAGTCTCTGGGACAACCCTTTCACTCGTGGCCCGCTGCGCCGCACCGAATACATCAGCAACGACGGCAGCATGGACATGCTCGACGCCGCCGCCGACGCCCTGAAAAGCGGCCAGACCCTGATCATTTTCCCCGAAGGCACCCGCACCCAGCCTGGCCAGCCGCCGGCCTTTCATCGGGGTGGCGCGGCCATTGCCCTGCGCGGTGCGAAAATCCTCACCCCGGTGGTTATCAAAGTCAGCCCGAGCACTTTGACCAAGGCCGAGCCCTGGTATCGCATCCCAAAACGCCGCGTGCACTTCAGTTTCCGTGTGGGGGCCGATATAGACCCACAGGCCTTCGCTGCGCTGGGGCCAGCCCCCCAGGCTTCGCGCAAGCTCAACGATTACTTGCATCACTACTTTATTAAGGAGCTCGCCGAAGATGAGCGATCTACACCGTGATATCAAACTGCTGATCATCGATGCCCTGGGCCTCGAAGACATCAGCGTCGACGACATCGGCGACGACCAGACCCTGTTTGGCGAAGGCCTGGGGCTGGATTCGGTCGACGCCCTGGAACTTGGCCTGGCGATCCAGAAAAAGTACGGGATCAAGATCGATGCCGACGCCAAGCACACGCGTAATCACTTCTCCAACGTGGCGAGCCTTGCGGCGTTCGTCACTGCAAAACAGGCAGCTTGAGACCGGACCATGCAAACTCGTGACGATATCTTCAACACCCTGCGCGATGCCCTGGTCGAACTCTTCGAGCTGGACCCCGAGCGCATCAGCCTCGAATCCAACCTGTACCAGGATCTGGAGATCGACAGCATTGACGCCGTCGACCTGATTGACCACATCAAGCGCCAGACCGGCAAGAAAATCGCCGCCGAAGAATTCAAATCGGTGCGCACCGTCAGCGACGTGGTCGAGGCGGTCTACCGTCTGGTTCAACCGGCCGCATGAGCCGACTGATCGGCCTCGGCCTGCTGCTGGCGGGCCTGCTGTACCCCTTCGCGGTGTATTTCGGCATGGAGCACTTCGCCCCGTGGCAGTTCGGTCTGCTGCTGGGCAGCCTGTGGCTGGCTCGGGCGCTGAGCGGTGTGCGGCGGCCCGGCAGCCTGTGGATGGCCATCATCGCCATCATTTTTTGCCTGCTGCTGGCAGTGTTCGACAGCCCTGAACTGCTGCGCTGGTATCCGGTGCTGATCAACGGCTTCATGCTGGCGCTGTTCGGGCTGAGCCTGAAATACGGCCCGCCGATGGCCGAACGGCTGGCCCGTTTGCGTGAACCGCAACTGCCGGCCAAGGCCATCGTGTATACCCGCCAGGTCACGGTGGCCTGGAGTGTGTTTTTTCTCTGCAACGGTTTGTGCGCCGCCGCGCTGACCCTTTGGGCGCCGCTGAGTTGGTGGATGTTGTACACCGGCCTGATCTCCTACGGGTTGATCGGCCTGATGTTTGCCATTGAATGGCTTATACGACAACGGGTACGAGGCCACCCATGAATTGGATATCACTTGAGCAACTGCTGCTCAAGGCTCAGCCGGAACGTGCCGTGACGGCCGAACCGGCGTTGAATCACGGGCAATTGTGCGCACAGGCCCTGAGCCTTGCCGCCGGCCTGCAAGCCCAGGGTGTGCGGCGCATTGCCGTGCACCTTGAAGACGCCGCCGAGCTGGCGATTGCACTGCTGGGCGCCTGGCGCGCCGGGGTCAGCGTGTTGCTGCCCGCCGATCTGCAAGCCCAGACCCGCCAGCGCTGGTTGAATGAAGTCGACCTGTGGCTGACCGATCAGGCCGACGACGCCCACCTTGCCGATTATCAGCATGAGCCGATGTCCGCTGCCGCGCTGGATCTGGATCGCTGTCAGTTGAGCCTGTGCACCTCCGGTTCCAGCGGCGAACCCAAGCGTATCGACAAAACCTTGCGGCAACTGGCCAATGAAGTCCAAGCGCTGGAGCAGTTGTGGGGCGCCGACCTGGGCCGGGCCTGCATCATCGGTAGCGTCGCCACCCAGCACATTTACGGTTTGCTGTTCCGCGTGCTCTGGCCGTTGTGTGCCGGGCGGTCGTTCGTGCGCAAGCAACTGGCCTTCCCGGAAGACTTGCAGCGCGCCAGCCGCGAACATCCGGCGTTTGCCTGGGTCGCCAGCCCGGCGCTGCTCAAGCGCATGGGCGATAACCTCGACTGGCCAGCCTTGAGCGCGGTGCGCCGGGTATTTTCCTCCGGCGGTGCCCTGCCCGCCGAAGCAGCCCAAAGCCTGTTCGAACGCCTGAAGCAATGGCCGACGGAAATCCTCGGCAGCTCGGAAACCGGCGGCATTGCCTGGCGCCAGGGGCAAACGCTGTGGCAGCCATTCACCGATGTGCTGCTGAGCCAGGACAACGACGGCGCGCTGCTTATCGCCTCGCCCTACTTGCCTGCCGGCCACATCGAACACACCGCTGACGCCGCACGGATCGCCGCCGATGGCCGTTTCGAGTTACTGGGACGGCTGGACCGCATCGTCAAACTGGAAGAAAAACGTATCTCGCTACCGATGCTGGAACAGGCACTGATGGCCCACGACTGGGTCGCCGAAGCGCGCCTCGGCGTGGTTCAGGAAAACCGCGCCTCCCTGGGGGCGCTTTTGGTGCTCAGCCAACAAGGGCTGCATGCCCTGCGCAATCAGGGGCGGCGCACCCTCACCCAGGAACTGCGTCAGCACCTGAGCCAGCATTGCGAAGCCCTGGCCCTGCCACGACGCTGGCGCCTGCTGCGCCAACTGCCGCTGAACGCCCAGGGCAAACTGCCCCAGGCCGACGTCGAAGCGCTGCTGCTCGCGCCGCGCCCCAAGGGCCCGGACGTGCTGGAACAGACACAAACCGATGGCGAATGGAGCCTGCAACTGGCCGTGCCGCCGGACCTCGCTTATTTCAGCGGCCACTTCCCCCAGGCGCCGGTACTGCCCGGCGTGGTGCAAGTAGATTGGGCGCTGAGCCTCGGCCAGCAATTGATGGACCTGCCGAGCACCTTCGCCGGCATGGAAGTGTTGAAATTCCAGCAACTGGTGCGTCCGGGGGACGAAATCCAACTGCACCTGCGCTTCGACCCGGAGCGCAGCAAGTTGTACTTCACCTTCCGCAACGACACCGCCACCTGCTCCAGTGGGCGGATTGTGCTGGAGGTGGCGCATGCCTGAGTTTGGAGAGTGCTGCGCACTCATTCGCGAGCAGGCCCGCTCCCACACAGATCCAATGTGGGAGCGGGCTTGCTCGCGAAGCAGACGCCTCAGTGCCTCAGGTGTACGCAACCATGCATAACCCCTGCGCCATCATCCCGGTCTACAACCACGAAACCGCGATTACCACGGTGGTCGACGCCCTGCTCGCCCAAGGCTTGCCGTGCATCCTGGTGGACGACGCCAGCGCTCCGTCCTGCGCCAAAGTGCTCGATCAACTGGCACACCGGGACCACACCTACCTGATCCGCCTCACCGTCAATCAAGGCAAGGGCGGTGCGGTGATGACCGGTTTTCGTGAAGCCGCACGCCTGGGTTTCAGCCACGCCTTGCAGGTGGACGCCGACGGCCAGCACGACCTGTCCGACGTCGCGACCTTCATCGAAGCGTCCCACGCCCACCCCGAAGCGGTGATCTGCGGCTATCCGCTGTACGACGCCAGCGTGCCCAAGGGCCGTTTGTATGCGCGCTACCTGACCCACGTGATGGTGTGGATCAACACCCTGTCGTTGCAGATTCGCGACTCGATGTGCGGCTTCCGCGTCTATCCGTTGCCGCCGACCCTGGCGCTGATCAGCTCGGCGAAAATCGGCAAGCGCATGGATTTCGATTCGGACATTCTGGTGCGCCTGGCCTGGCGCAATCTGCCGATGCAGTGGCTGCAAACCAGGGTTCATTACCCGCTGGACGGCGTCTCGCACTTTCGCCTGTTCCACGACAACGTGTTGATTTCGAGCATGCACACCCGGCTGTTCTTCGGCATGTTGCTGCGCGCTCCGGTCATCCTCTGGCGGCGGTGGCGAGCATGACCGTGAACACCGACAAAAAACACTGGGCCGACCGCGAGGAACGCGGCAGCTTCTGGCTGATGAAATTCACCGCCCTCTGCGCCAAAGTGCTGGGCCGGCGGCTGTTGAGCCCGTTGCTGTACGGCATCGTTTTGTACTTCTTCCTGTTCGGCCGCAGCGCCCGCAAAAGCGCCTGGCAATACCAGCAACGCCTCGCCGATTTTAGCGCTCGCCCGGAACTGCGCCCGACCCACTGGCGCGTCTTCGGACAGTTCATGGCCTTCGCCGATTCCATGCTCGACAAGCTCGATGTGTGGAACGGCAAACTGCGCATCGAACAAATCGAAATCGTCGACCCGGCGCTGCTGCGCACGCAACTGCGCGGCACCCGTGGGCAGATGCTGGTGGGCGCGCATTTGGGCAACCTCGAAGTCTGCCGCGCGCTGGCGGAGATCGGCGAGAAGGTCACGATGAACGTGCTGGTGCACACCAAGCACGCCGAGCAGTTCAACCGTCTGCTCGGCGAGGCCGGGGCGAGCAATCTGCGGCTGATTCAGGTCAGCGAACTGGACCCGGTGATCATGCTGCAACTGCATGAACGCCTGGAGCGCGGCGAGTGGCTGGCGATTGCCGGCGACCGCGTGCCGCTGCATGGCGGGCGCAGTGTGACCGTGGACTTCCTCGGCCACCCGGCGGCATTCCCCCAAGGCCCGTGGCTGCTCGCCGGTCTGCTCAAATGCCAGGTCAACCTGATGCTGTGCCTGAAGAAGCCGACCGGTGATTATCGACTGACCCTCGAACCCTTCGCCGAGGCCGTGACGTGGAAGCGCAGCGACCGCGAACAGGTCATTCATCAGTGGGCTTCCCGCTACGCCGAACGCTTGGGTCACTATTGCCTTGAAGCGCCACAACAATGGTTCAACTTTTACCCTTTCTGGAAGACCGATGACGACGCCAACGCTTGAGCCGGTAACCTTCGGCGAACTCCCTTTGCGCATCGAAGACGTGCTGGCCCTGGCCAACCGTCAGGCGCCGACCCGGTTGCAGGGCGACCCTGATTATCGCGAGCGCATCGCCAAGGGCGCGCGATTCCTCGACTCCCTGCTGGACAAGGAAGGCGTGATCTATGGCGTGACCACCGGTTACGGCGATTCCTGCGTGGTCGCCGTGCCGCTGCATCACGTCGAAGCCTTGCCGCGTCATCTGTACACCTTTCACGGTTGCGGCCTGGGCAAACTGCTCGACGCCCAAGCCACCCGCGCAGTCCTCGCGGCGCGTTTGCAGTCGCTTTGCCACGGCGTGTCCGGGGTGCGCGTGGAGTTGCTGGAACGCCTGCAAGCCTTCCTTGAACACGACATCCTGCCGCTGATTCCGGAAGAAGGCTCGGTGGGCGCCAGCGGTGATTTGACCCCGCTGTCCTACGTCGCCGCGACCCTGTCCGGCGAGCGCGAAGTGATGTTCCGTGGCGAACGCCGGGACGCCGCCGACGTGCATCGCGAACTCGGCTGGACGCCGCTGGTGTTGCGCCCCAAAGAAGCCCTGGCGCTGATGAACGGCACCGCCGTGATGACTGGCATCGCGTGCCTGGCCTTCGCCCGCGCCGATTACCTGCTGCAACTGGCCACCCGTATCACCGCGTTGAACGTGGTGGCATTGCAAGGCAACCCGGAGCATTTCGACGAACGCCTATTCGCCACCAAGCCGCATCCGGGGCAGATGCAAGTCGCCGCGTGGCTGCGCAAGGATCTGGCCATCGACGCGCCGACCGCGCCGCTGCATCGCCTGCAAGATCGCTATTCCCTGCGTTGCGCACCCCACGTGCTCGGCGTGTTGGCCGACAGCCTGAACTGGCTGCGCTCGTTCATCGAAATCGAGCTCAACAGCGCCAACGACAACCCGATCATCGACGCCGAAGCCGAACGCGTGCTGCACGGCGGGCACTTCTACGGCGGGCATATCGCGTTCGCCATGGACAGCCTGAAAACCCTCGTCGCCAACGTCGCCGACTTGCTCGACCGCCAACTCGCCTTGCTGGTGGACGAACGTTACAACCACGGTTTGCCGAGCAACCTGTCCGGCGCCAGCGCTGACCGGGCGATGCTCAACCACGGCTTCAAGGCTGTGCAGATTGGCACCAGTGCCTGGACCGCCGAAGCGCTGAAAAATACGATGCCGGCCAGCGTGTTTTCACGCTCCACCGAATGCCACAACCAGGACAAAGTCAGCATGGGCACCATCGCCGCTCGCGATGCAGTCCGTGTGCTGGAGCTGACCGAACAGGTCGCCGCCGCGACCCTGCTGGCCGCCAATCAAGGCGTCTGGCTGCGCAGTCAGGCCGAAGATGCGCGACCACTGCCGCCATCACTCGCGGCCATGCACGAAGAACTGGCCAAGGACTTCCCGCCGGTCATCGAAGACCGCGCCCTGGAAAGCGAACTGCGCCTGTGCCTGAAACGAATCGCCGAGCAACACTGGAGGCTGCATGCGTAGCAAGGGAGTGCTTCACGCCGATACGGAAATCCTCGTGCCGTTCTTCGACGTCGACACCATGCACGTCGTGTGGCACGGCCATTACGTCAAATACCTGGAAGTCGCCCGGTGTGCGCTGCTGGACAAGCTCGGCCACAACTACACCGCGATGGTTGAGTCGGGTTTTGCCTGGCCGGTGATCGACCTGCAACTGCGCTACGTGCGCGGTGCGGTGTTCGGCCAGACGCTCAACGTGCGCGCCAGTCTGGTGGAGTGGGAAAACCGCTTGAAGATCAATTACCTGATCAGCGACCTGCACACCGGCGAACGCCTGACCCGCGCCAGCTCAGTGCAGGTCGCAGTCGACATGAGCAGCCGCGAGATGCAATTGGCCTCGCCCAAGGTCTTCACCGACGCCGTCGAAAGGATGCTGCCATGAACACCGATATCGACACCGCTTCTGAGGCCAACACAGTCCCCTGTGGCGAGCGAGCTTGCTCGCGCTTGAGTGCGCAGCACTCACTATCCGGGCACTGGCTGGCAGGTTTTTGGGGCCGCTTCGCAGCCCAGCGCGAGCAAGCTCGCTCGCCACATTTTTCAGCGATCAAGTGTCTGGCTGCGTTGACGCTGCTCGGGTTGTCATCGCTCGCCAATGCCTTCGACCTGCAACAACTCAGCGATCAACTGGCCAGGCCGGATGTGATCCACGGCCACTTCATCCAGGAAAAACACCTGCGCGCCCTGCCCCAGCCACTGGTCAGCAAGGGCACTTTTGTCCTCGCGAAAAACCACGGTTTGCTGTGGCTGCTGAAAACGCCGCTGCAACAGGATTACCGGATCAGCGCCAAGGGCATCGCCCGGCGTGATGCCAGCGGCTGGCAATTGTTGCCGGGCAAGAGCGCCGGGGCCGAGCAGAACCGGTTGTTCCTCGCCGTGCTTCAGGGCGACAGCAGCGGTTTGCAGCGAGATTTCGAGTTGAGCCTGAGCGGCGACGCGCAGAAATGGAAACTGACCCTGACCCCACGCTCGATGCTGCTCAAGCAAGTGTTCAATCAGATCAACATTGACGGCGGCGAACTGGTCAGCACCATCGAACTGCTGGAAACCCAGGGTGACAGCACCCTGTTGCGCATGCAGGACAGCACTAGCGCACAACCCTTGAGCGATGCGGAGCAACATGACTTTGCCGAGTGAACGGATGCTCCCACGGCTGTTCCTGATCCTGCTGCTGGCGGTGCTCGCGCTCGCCGGTTGGCAATGGCGTGACGGCGCTCCGCTGTCGGCCAACTTGATGGAACTGGTGCCAGGCACGGCGCCGGACGCGCTGGAACTGCGCGCCGAACAACGCATGCAAGAACCGCTGAACCGCGAAATGCTGGTGCTGGTGGGCCACACCGATCGCCAGCAAGCAGTGGCCATGGCGCAGAAACTTGGCGAGCAGTGGCAGGCCAGCGGTCTGTTCGAAAAGGTCCAGTGGACCCTGCAAGCCGACTTGCCGGCCCTGCGCACGCAGTTGTTGCAAGGTCGCCTCGCGATGCTCTCGGACGAGGATCGACAACAACTGATCGAGCACCCCGACGCCTTTGTCCAGCAACGGGTGCAAGCGCTGTTCGACCCCTTCACCGGTTTCACTTTGGTGCCAAGCCAGGATGACTGGCTGGGCCTGACCGGGCGTATCCAGAACAGCCAGCCGCAACACGGCGCGGTACAACTGGACATCGGCAGCGGCGCCTTGATCGCCGATGCCAACGGCAAGAGTTGGGTGCTGCTGCGGGCGCGCACCACTGGCAACGCCTTCGACATGAACCTGCCGCTGCAAGTCGCCGACCTGCTCAAACACAGCCGCGAAGAAGCGGCCCAGGGCGATGTGCAATTGCTCGCCGCCAGCGGTTTGCTCTACGCGGCCAACGGTCAGCAGCAAGCGACACGGGAGATGACCTGGGTCGGTGGCGGCGCCACGCTGGGCATCCTGTTGCTGCTGTTGCTGGCCTTCCGTCGACTGCGGGTGCTGCTCGCCTTTGTCCCGGTCCTGGTCGGCATGCTGTTTGGTGGCGTGGCGTGTGTGGCGCTGTTCGGGCACATGCATGTGATGACGCTGGTGCTCGGCTCAAGCCTGATCGGCGTCGCAGTCGACTACCCGCTGCATTACCTGTCCAAGAGCTGGAGCCTGAAACCCTGGCACAGTTGGCCAGCCTTGCGCCTGACCCTGCCGGGGCTGACCCTGAGCCTGATCACCAGTTGCATCGGCTACCTCGCGCTGGCCTGGACCCCGTTCCCGGCCCTGACGCAAATCGCCGTGTTCTCCGCCGCCGGTTTGCTCGGTGCTTACCTGTCGGCGGTGTGCCTGTTGCCGGCGCTGCTCAAGGGCGCCAACCTGCGCCCGGCGCAATGGCCGCTGCGGGTTGCCGAGTTTTTGGTGAACCTGCGAGAGTCGCTGCTCAAACGGGCGAGCACGCCGGTGTTGCTGGCGCTGGTGATTGCGTTCTGCGTCGGCGGTCTGTTGCAGCTCAGCACCCGGAATGACATCCGGCAATGGGTCGGCATGCCGCAACACCTGACCGACGAAGCCCAGGCCATCGCACGCATCACCGGTTACCAGCCCACCAGCCAGTTTTTCCTGATCCGCGCAGCCAATCAGCAAGAACTGCTCGAACGTCAAAACGCCCTGGGCGATCGCCTGGAGCAACTGGTCAACCTCGACAAACTCCAGGGCTTTCTGTCCCTCAATCAACTGGTCAGTCAGCCGAGCCAACAGAAACAAGTGCGCGATGCCCTGAGCAAATTGCCGCAATTCTGGCAACCGTTGCTCGACGTCGGCGTACCGGTTGAAGCACTGCAAGCCGAGCTGATCAAGCTGCAAGCATTGCCCACCGAAGACATCGACGCGGCGCTGGCCGGGCCGTTGGCCGAGCCCTATCGCCCCCTGTGGCTGGGGCCGACCGATGACGGCGGCGTGGCGGCCATGGTCAGCCTGCAAGGCTTGAACAACCCGTCGCTGCTGCGGGTCCAGGCCCTGGACTTGCCGGGGGTGGAACTGGTGGATCGCCTCGGTGAACTGAACAAGGTATTCGCTGAAACCCAGATCAGCGCGGCGGAATTGAAACTCGCCTCCTGCGTGCTGATCGTGCTGGTGCTGATCCTGCCGTTCGGCCTTAGCGGCGCGTTAAGAATCGTCGCCCTGCCGCTGCTCGCCGCGCTGTGCAGCCTGGCCAGTCTCGGTTGGCTCGGCCAGCCGCTGACGCTGTTCAGCCTGTTCGGCCTGCTGCTGGTGACGGCGATCAGCGTCGATTACGCGATCCTCATGCGCGAACAGGTCGGCGGCGCCGCAGTGAGCCTGCTGGGCACCTTGCTGGCGGCGTTGACCACTTGGCTGTCGTTCGGTTTGCTCGCCGTTTCGAGTACCCCGGCGGTGAGCAACTTCGGTTTGTCGGTGAGCCTGGGCCTGGCGTTCAGTTTCATTCTGGCGCCGTGGGCAGGACGTCACGTCCAAGCCCTCCCGGTTGCGGAGCAGACAGCATGATGATCGCGCTATTTTGGGCCATGGCCCTGGGGATGTTCGCCGTGGCCACCCGGGTCGGCCGGCATTTCGGGTTGATCCCGATTGTCAGCCAGTTGCTGCTGGCGACCTTCGGTTTGCCGTTGTTGATGTATTTCTGGATCGAACCAGGCTGGCAACTCAGCGGCGCGGAGCTGATTTCGCCGGTGTGGCTGAAAAACCTCTACAGCCTGAGTTTTGCCTTGTTGCTGGGGCACATCCTCAGCGACGTCATCGACCTGCAACTGGATCGCCAGAGCCTGAAAATCGCCCTGCCGAGTTTCTGCCTGCCGTTCACCTGCGGGTTAGCGACGGCGGTGTGGCTGTTGCCGCCGCAGTCGTGGCTCAGTTCGTTGGCGGTCGGTCTGGTGTTCGCCATTACCGCGATTCCGGTGTTGTATCTGTACTTGCGGCACATCAACTACCCGCCCGACGCCACCCGGCGCCTGGTGCAAACCGCGATCCTGATCGACCTCACCTGCTGGACCCTGTTCGGCTTCGCCCAGGGCAGCCTGCACCTGAGCAGTCTGCTGCTGCCACTGGCCGGCGCATGCCTGCCGCTGCTCTTTCGGTTGCTGGGTTTGCGCCAACCGCTGTTGTACAGCGGCGGCTTCTTCGCGCTGCTGGTGGTGGCCGAACACTTCAAGCTCAACGCGCTGATTTTCGGCATCGGTTACCTGCTGTGCATGGCCGCGCTGAAAGTGCCGCTGGTATTGCCGTTGCCGGCGCGGTGGATGAATCGTTTGCAAACCTGGATCGCCATACCGCTGATCCTCACCTTCGGCATCGTGCAGATCAATGTGCATGCGGCCATGGCCAGTCTTGGCTGGGTGCAACTGGCGGCGCTGCTGCTCTTTCCGATTGCCAGCAAATTGCTCGGCAACTGGCTCGGTCTGGGCTGGGCCGGCGTTTCCGTTGAGGGCGCCAGCCGCTGGCGCGAAAGCCTGCTGCTGAATATTCGCGGGTTGAGCGAGATCGTCTTTCTCAACCTGCTGCTGCAACAACAACTCATCAGCCCGGCGCTGTACTTTGCGCTGATGCTGATGGGCCTGATCGCGACACTGCTGCCGGCACTGGCCGGCATGCACCGAATCCCGCTGAATATCGCCGCCCCGGCAAGGAGTCCACGTGCCAACCGTTGAAATGGAATATCGTCAGGTCGTGGTCATCGGTGCCGGACCTTCGGGGGCCATCGCCGCCGCACTGCTCAAGCGTAAGGGTCACGATGTACTGGTGATCGAGCGCCAGCATTTCCCACGTTTTTCCATCGGCGAAAGCCTGCTGTCCCACTGCCTGGATTTCGTCGAAGAGGCCGGCATGCTGGACGCGGTGAACGGCGCCGGCTTCCAGGTAAAAACCGGTGCGGCGTTCGCCTGGGGCGAGCAGTACAGCGCCTTCGATTTTGGCGACACTTTCAGCAACGGCAAACCGACCACGTTCCAGGTGCAGCGCGCGGATTTCGACAAACTGTTGGCGGATCAAGCCGCTTTGCAAGGCGTGGAATTGCGCTACGGCGAAGCCATCGTCAGCGCCGATTTCAGCCAGGCAAAACCACAGCTGAAGGTGTTGCGTGAGGACGGCAGCGAGTACCGCATCGAAGCCGATTTCGTGCTCGATGCCAGCGGCTACGGCCGGGTATTGCCGCGCTTGCTGGACCTGGAAGCGCCGTCGAACTTTCCGGTGCGCCAAGCGGTGTTCACCCACGTCGAAGATCACATCGAACACCCGACGTTCGACCGCACCAAAATCCTCGTCACCACCCACCCGATCCATCGCGATATCTGGTTCTGGACCATCCCGTTCAGCAACGGTCGTTGCTCGGTGGGCGTAGTGGCCGCAGCGGAACATTTCGCCGGCCGCACCGATGATCTGGACGCGTGCCTGCGCGGTTTCATCGCCGAAACCCCAAGCCTGTCCCGCGTGCTGAACAACGCGGTGTGGGACACCCCGGCGCGGACCATCGGCGGCTACTCGGCCAACGTCAAAACCCTGCACGGTCCGGGCTTTGCGCTGCTGGGCAACGCGGCGGAATTCCTCGACCCGGTGTTTTCCTCCGGCGTGACCATCGCCATGCGCTCGGCGAGCATGGCCGCCGCCGTATTGCATCGCCAGTTGCAGGGCGAAAGCGTCGACTGGCAGACCGAGTTCGCCGAGCCGCTGAAACGCGGCGTCGACACCTTCCGCTGCTACGTCGAAGGCTGGTACGCCGGGACCTTCCAGGACGTGATTTTCCACGAAGCCAGCTCCAACGATATCCGCCGCATGATCGCCTCGATCCTCGCCGGTTACGCCTGGGATGAACGCAACCCGTTCGTCAGCGAAGCGAAGCGCCGGTTGAAGGTGATTTCGGAAATCTGTGCAAGGGATGCCACATGAGTTACTTGAGCGACAACTACGTCGAAGAGACCAAATTCGGTTTCTGGTTCCTGCGCAGCCACACCTGGCAACACCATGTACTGCGGGTAGCGATCAATGATTTGCGCGCTTTGTTCAGCGAGTCGTTGCCGAGCAACCCGGTGTTGCTGGATGCCGGTTGCGGCCAGGGCAAGTCGTTCCAGTACCTGCGTCAGACCTTTGCGCCCCAGCGGTTGATTGGCGTGGATGCCGACCCGCACAGCCTGAATCTCAGCGCTGAGGAAGCGGCGCGTCAGGGCATGGAGGTTGAGTTGATCGGCAGTGACTGCGCGACGCTTAACGTGGCGGATGCCAGTGTTGATCTGCTGTTCTGCCACCAGACGTTCCATCATCTGGTGGAGCAGGATCAGGCCCTGGCGGAGTTCTACCGCGTGCTCAAGCCCGGCGGCTATCTGCTGTTCGCCGAGTCCACCGAGGCTTACATTGATACGTGGGTGATCCGCTGGCTGTTCCGCCACCCGATGCACGTGCAAAAGAGCGCGGCCGGGTATCTGGAGATGATTCGCCAGCAGGGTTTCGAGTTTGGCCCGCAGAACGTGTCGTACCCCTATTTGTGGTGGAGCCGCGCCACGGATTTCGGTCTGCTTGAACGCTTTGGTTTGCGTAAGCCAAAACCCTTTGGCCAGCGGGAAGAGACGCTGGTGAATGTGGTGGCGCGCAAGCCGCTTGAAGGTGTTGTTTGATGTCTAGCGCAACTCAACAAATCTGTGGGAACCCCTGTGGGAGCGGGCTTGCTCGCGAAAGCGGTGGGTCAGTCAACAAATGGGTTGGATGTTCCGACGCCTTCGCGAGCAAGCCCGCTCCCACAGGGTTTGTGGTGTTGCTGAGATTTGTGCTGCTCGGGTTCGTTCTGTTGCTCAGCGCCTGCGCCAGCCGCGCCCCGCTGCCCGAGCACAGCCCAACCCTGGCGCTGCCACTGCAATTGCACATCCAGCGCCTGGTGGCCGATGATCGTCAGGACTGGGTGTTGGTGATTCAGCAGGAAGGCCCGGCCCTGCGTTGGTCGATGATGGATTTGCTCGGCATTCCCCAGGCCCGGCAGAAGCTGATCGACGGTGAGTGGAAGGCCGATGGTCTGTTGCCGCCCAATCCGGAAGCACGAGAGCTGTTCGCCGCGCTGCTGTTCGCGTTGACGCCTGAAGGCGAGTTGCAGAACAACTATCCCGCTGCCTGGCAACATGGCGGGCAACGCTCTCTTCCAGAGCATTGGGATGTACGTTATTCACGCCCCATGAGTTTTGAATTGAACCTGCCCAAAGGCCCTAAATACCAAGTCACGCCACTGAGCGGGGACACGCCATGACCGTCTGGCTGAACGCCCTCGGGGTGATCTGCGCCTTGGGTCGCGACAAGCAGGAAGTCGCGCGCAATCTGTTTGCCGGCGATTGCTCCGGCATGCGCAATGAGGCCGGTTGGGTGGCGGAACGTTCGTTGCCGGTGGCGGCGGTTCAGGGTGAATTGGCGCCCATTCCGCCGGAGCTGGCCGACCAGCAAAGCCGTAACAATCAACTGCTGCTGGAAGCGGCGCTGCAAATTCGTCCGGACATCGACCGGGCGATCCAGACCTACGGTCGTGAGCGCATCGGCATTGTGCTTGGCACCAGCACTTCGGGCATCGACGAAGCCAGTCGCGGCCTTGCCCATTACATTCGCGAGCATGAGTTCCCCGCCGACTACGACTACCAGCAACAGGAACTCGGCGCGCCGGCCAATTTCCTCGCCGACTGGCTGCAACTGAGCGGCCCGGCCTATGTGATTTCCACGGCCTGCACCTCCAGCGCCCGGGCCTTGATGAGTGCTCAGCGCTTGCTTGAACTGGGCATGTGCGACGTGGTGCTGTGCGGCGGCGTCGACAGTTTGTGCCAGCTGACCCTCAATGGTTTCTCGGCCCTGGAAGCGGTGTCCGGGCAGCGCTGCAATCCGTTTTCCGTCAACCGCAACGGCATCAACATCGGCGAAGCGGCGGTGCTGTTTTTGATGAGCAAAAGTGCCGGCGATGGCCCATCGATTGCCCTGCTCGGCAGCGGTGCCAGTTCCGATGCGCACCACATTTCCGCGCCGGAACCCACCGGCCGTGGCGCCCAGCAGGCCATGCACAAGGCCTTGGCCCGCGCCCACCTGCAACCGTCGCAGATCAACTACCTGAACCTGCACGGCACCGCCACCCAGCACAACGACGCCATGGAAAGCCTGGCGGTCGCGGCGCTGTTCCCGGACGGTGTGCCCTGCTCGTCGACCAAACCGATGACCGGCCACACCCTCGGCGCCGCCGGCGCCCTGGAAGCGGCGTTCTGCTGGTTGAGCCTGAGCGCGGACAACCCCGAGCACGCCCTGCCACCGCACATCTGGGACGGCCAGCCCGACCCCGACCTGCCGCCACTGAACTGGGTGACCCCGGCCCATCGCCTGGCGTCCATTGCACCCCGCTACCTGATGAGCAATTCGTTTGCCTTCGGTGGCAATAACGTCAGCCTGATTATCGGAGACGCCCCATGATTGACTGGCCGCTCGCCGAACTGCTGCCTCACGCTGGCGACATGATCCTCATCGAGCAGATCCTGTCGTTCGATGACGAGCAGATTCACACCCGCCTCACCGTCAAGCCCGGTGGCCTGTTCAACCGTCCCGACGGCAGCCTGCCGGCCTGGGTCGGCATCGAACTGATGGCCCAGAGCGTGGCCGCCTACGCCGGTTGCCATGCACGGGCCCGTGGCGATGCGGTGGAACTGGGCTTTTTGCTCGGCACCCGCAAATTCGAATGCAATGTGGAACACTTCCCAGCCGGCACCGAACTGACCATCCACGGTGTGCGCTCCCTGGAAGACGACAGCGGCATGGGCGTGTTCGAATGCCACATCAACGCGCCCGGCATCCACGCCACCGCCCGGCTCAACGTGTACCGCCCGCCGCAAGCGGCGCAATACCTTCAAGAAATCCAAGGAGTCGAGTGATGACTGAATCCGTACTGGTCACCGGTTCCAGCCGTGGCATTGGCCGCGCTATCGCATTGCGTCTGGCCCAGGCCGGGCACGACATCGTGCTGCATTGCCGCAGTGGGCTGGCCGAGGCTATCGCCGTTCAAGGCGAAATTCAGGCGTTGGGCCGCAATGCTCGCGTGCTGCAATTCGACGTGTCCGACCGCGCCAGTTGCAAAGCCATTCTCGAAGCCGACGTCGAAGCCCACGGCGCCTATTACGGCGTGGTGCTTAACGCCGGGCTGACCCGCGACGGTGCTTTTCCAGCGCTGAGCGAGGATGATTGGGACGTGGTGATGCGCACCAATCTCGACGGTTTCTACAACGTGCTGCACCCGGTGATGATGCCGATGATCCGTCGTCGCGCCGCCGGGCGGATTGTCTGCATCACTTCGGTTTCCGGGTTGATCGGCAATCGCGGGCAGGTCAACTACAGCGCCTCCAAGGCCGGTTTGATCGGCGCCGCGAAAGCGTTGGCGATCGAACTGGGCAAGCGCAAGATTACCGTCAACTGTGTCGCACCCGGCCTGATCGACACCGCAATGCTCGACGAAAACGTGCCGGTGGAAGAACTGATGAAAATGATCCCCGCACAACGCATGGGCACCCCTGAAGAGGTGGCCGGCGCGGTGAATTTCCTGATGTCGGCGGAAGCCTCGTACATCACCCGCCAGGTTCTGGCCGTCAATGGAGGCCTGTGCTGATGAAGCGCGTCGTCGTCACCGGCATGGCCGGCATCACCTCACTGGGCAGCGATTGGGAGACCATCGCCGGCAACTTCGCGGCCAACCGCAGCGGCATTCGCCGGATGGACGAGTGGGATCGCTTCACCGAACTCAATACGCGGCTGGCCGGGCCGATCGACGACTTCAAAGTCCCGAGCCACTGGACCCGCAAACAACTGCGCAGCATGGGCCGCGTCTCCCGGCTCGCTGTCGGCGCGGCGGAACAAGCACTGGCCGACGCCGGGCTGTTGGGCGATGAATCGATCAAGGACGGACGCATGGGCGTCGCCTGCGGTTCGTCCACCGGCAGCACCGACGAGATCAAGGCATTCGGCAACATGCTGCTCAACTCGGTGGCCGAAGGCCTGAACGCCAACTCCTACGTGCGCATGATGCCGCACACCACGGCGGCGAATATCAGCATCTTCTTCGGCCTCACCGGCCGACTGATCCCGACCTCCAGCGCCTGCACCAGCGGCAGCCAGGGCATCGGCTACGCCTACGAGTCGATCAAGTTCGGTCGCTTGCCGTTGATGCTCGCCGGCGGCGCCGAAGAACTGTGCCCGACCGAAGCCATGGTCTTCGACGCGCTCTACGCCACCAGCCTGAAAAACGACGCGCCGCAAACCAGCCCACGCCCGTACGACAAGGGCCGCGATGGCCTGGTGATCGGCGAAGGCGGCGGCATGCTGGTGCTCGAAGAACTCGAACACGCGTTAGCACGCGGTGCGCACATCCACGCCGAACTGGTCGGCTTCGGCAGCAACGCCGACGGCCAGCACACCACTCGCCCCGAGCAAGCGACCATGCGCCGGGCCATGGAACTGGCCCTGGAAGACGCTGGTTTGCAGCCGTCGGACATCGGCTACGTCAACGGTCACGGCACCGCTACCGAACAGGGCGACATTGCAGAAACACTGGCCACCAGTGCGTTGTTCGGCGAACACATGCCGATCAGCTCGCAGAAGAGCTTCCTCGGCCACACCCTCGGGGCCTGCGGCGCGCTGGAGTCCTGGTTCAGCATCGAAATGATGAACCGTGACCTCTACGCCCACACCTTCAACCTCGACGAAGTGGACCCGCACTGCGGCAAGCTCGACTACCTGCGCGGCGAGTTCCGGCAGATGAGCAACCAATACGTCATGAACAACAACTTTGCCTTCGGCGGCGTCAACACTTCGCTGATCTTCCGCCGCTGGTCGTAACCGAATTAATCCGGGTCAAGGAGACCTCCATGCACTTCAAGAAACTCGCTACCGCCGCCACCCTGCTGATCTGCGCCCTGCCGGCCGTCAGCCAGGCCCGTGACACCGCCGTGTACCTGCCCTTCGACAAAGCCGTCGCCGAAGCCACCCGCACCGGCAAAATCGACGGCAGCGTGAAGTTCTACCTGGCGGGCCACAACCCGACCGGCAACGTCACCATCGTCAGCGCCGGCTCGGTCACCAACAAGAAAACCAACGCCTTCAACAAGACCGACCAAGTCGCCTGCGAATGGGTCGCGCAATCGGCTATCATCAGCCTGCACCAAGCGGCCAAAAGCGCCGGCGCCAATGCCGTGACCAACATCGTGAGTTTCTACAAGAGCAATGAACGCAAAGACGCCACCAACTATGAATGCCACGCCGGGGCGATCATGGCGGGTGTTGCGTTGAAAGGGGATTTGGCGAAGGTTCAGTAAGGCCAGAAACGACAAAGGGCGCCTTTCGGCGCCCCTTCACAAACAGGTCGGCTTGTCATCGCCCTTCACCTGTCTGGCTCTGCGATGGCTGGTTACCCAGGATCCTCAGAGTCTCACAAGCCCCTTTCGGGAACGCCCGCAGTATTGCTTTAAATTGAACGAGCGACAACCGCTGGCAATTCGCCGTGTCGTGCCACTTCTGATGACATCACAGGCCCAGAGCACTGCGCACCGCAGCTTTGATCGCAAAAAACTCATCTGTTGCAAGTTGTGAAATGAGATAAACGCGCTTTCCCTGGCGATCCCTGCTTTTGATCCGATCCAACCTGGAGAGACTCACTGTCGCAACCATGTCGCATTTTGCCCAACAAATCGGACTGGCACCCTGCAGATGACTCGCGAGCTTCAGATGGTGGTCCAACACACTGTCCGGGGCGGTGGTACTCAGTGGCACGACGGTCACCAGTAGGCTATTGGTCCTGTGTTTGCGTATCACGACAACAGGTCTGACCTTGATCATCTCGGGGATCTCATACCCCCTGAAGTCGCAAATCAGCACGCTGCCTTCCTTAGGCTGATATCGAAGTGTCATCCATTGCACTCATCGAAAAAAAAATCGATTTTGCTCAAGAAATGGCTAAATCACTAAGGCATATCCGTTACCTCAAATGTCCCATCCTTGAGACGCTCAGGCCAGGGTATGGTCTGGAGCAAGCGAACCTGCTCGCGAATGATGGCGAAGCCGTCAAACTGTTAACGGCTCAACCTTCCTCGTCAACAACTCCACAAACGCCTTCGCCATCGGCGACTTCTGATCCTTGCGCTGTACCAGCCACACCGCCGATACCGCTTCCGGATCAAGCAATGGCCGGTAGACCACGCCATCAATCCTCATCCGCTGGTACGACGCCGGCAGCACCGACACCCCAAGCCCCGCCGCCACCAATCCAATAATCGTCATCGCCTCGCCGGCCTCCTGGGCGAAGTGCGGGCTAAACCCGGCATCTCGCGCCAGGCTGAGTAATTGGGCGTACAGACCACTGCCATAGCTGCGTGGGAAAAAGACGAAAGGTTCGAGGGCAAGGGCTGACAGAAACAGGCCTTCTTCGCTGTCGTTCGCCAATGGATGCTTGGAACTGAGCACCGCCACCAGGGGCTCGCGCATCAGTTCCACGACGCAGAGGGAATCCGGCAACCCAAGCGGTCGCATGATCCCGACTTCGATCGACTCATCCACCAGCGCGTCGGCCACTTGGGTGCTGCTCATCTCCCGCAAGTTCAGGTGCACAGCGGGAAAGCGCTGGCGAAACGAGAAAATCGCTTGGGGGATGGTCGAGTTGAACGGCGCCGAGGAGGTGAAGCCGATTTTCAACTCGCCCAGTTCACCGAGTTGCGCTCGACGGGCGACATCCGCAGCTTTATCGACCTGGGCCAATACCAGCCGCGCCTCTTCCAGAAACAGCCGACCGGCCTCGCTGAGTTCGACCCGACGATTGGTCCGCTCGAACAGGCGTGCGCCAACCTCGGCTTCCAATGCCTGAATCTGCTGGCTCAGCGGTGGTTGGGAGATGCCCAACACCTGGGCGGCGCGGCCGAAGTGCAGTTCTTCGGCGACGGCGATGAAGTAGCGCAAATGGCGCAATTCCATGAAAACTCCATTAGGTCGTAAAACGTCTTAAACAGGTCGAATAATATATTGGATTGAATCGTTAGGCAGCTATATGCTTTTTTCCATTGCCTGACCGGCTGCGCCCTCCCGAGGTCCGAAGTGAAAACTGCTGTCGCCCCACTCGCCCATGAAGTTACGCCCACTGCGCTGGACGATGTCGTCGCCGAGCTGAACGAGATCTACATCGAGAAAGGCACGCCGATGTTCATGCGCACGGTGCTGGCGCTGTTCTCCGGCGGCTTCGCGACGTTCGCCCTGCTGTATTGCGTGCAGCCGATGATGCCGCTGCTGTCCCACGAGTATTCGATCAACGCGGCGCAGAGCAGCCTGATTCTGTCGGTGGCTACGGGCATGCTCGCCATCGGTCTGCTGATCACCGGCCCGATTTCCGATAGGGTCGGGCGCAAACCGGTGATGGTGACCGCGTTGTTCGCCGCAGCGCTGTGCACCATGGCCAGCGCGATGATGCCGAGCTGGGAAGGCGTGTTGATCATGCGGGCGCTGATCGGGTTGTCGTTGAGCGGTCTGGCGGCAGTGGCCATGACTTACCTGAGCGAAGAAATTCATCCGCAGCACATTGGTCTGGCGATGGGCCTGTATATCGGCGGCAACGCCATCGGCGGGATGAGCGGACGGCTGATTACCGGCGTGTTGATCGACTTCGTAAGCTGGCACACGGCGATGCTGGTCATCGGCGGCCTGGCAATGATAGCGGCGACGGTGTTCTGGAAAATCCTTCCCGAATCCCGCAACTTCCGCGCTCGTTCGATGCACCCACGCAGTCTGCTCGACGGCTTCACCATGCACTTTCGCGATGCCGGCCTGCCGCTGTTGTTCCTCGAAGCCTTTGTGCTGATGGGCGCGTTTGTCACGCTGTTCAACTACATCGGCTATCGCCTGCTGGCCGAGCCTTACAACATGGATCAGGCCTTTGTCGGGTTGCTGTCGGTGGTGTACCTGTCGGGGATTTACAGCTCGGCGAAAATCGGTTCGCTGGCGGACAAACTGGGGCGGCGCAAAGTGCTGTGGGCAACGATCACCTTGATGCTCGCAGGCCTGGCGCTGACCCTGTTTACGCCGCTACCGCTGGTGATCATCGGCATGCTGATCTTCACCTTCGGCTTCTTCGGCGCGCACTCGGTGGCCAGTAGCTGGATTGGGCGGCGGGCGATCAAGGCCAAGGGGCAGGCGTCTTCGCTGTATCTGTTTAGCTACTACGCCGGATCAAGTATTGCCGGGACGGCCGGCGGCGTGTTCTGGCACCTTGGTGGGTGGAACGGGATTGGGTTGTTTATCGGCGGGTTGCTGGTGATTGCGCTGTTGGTGGCGTTGAAGCTGGCGAAGTTGCCGCCACTAGGCAATGTAAAAGCCTGACACAGACCCTGTGGGAGCGGGCTTGCTCGCGAAAGCGGTGGGTCAGTCGACATCAATGTTGAATGTTCAACCGCTTTCGCGAGCAAGCCCGCTCCCACATTGACCGCGTACGATCTGATATCCCAAACAAAAACGCCCGGCATAAGCCGGGCGTTTTCATTTTCGGGCGACGGTCACTCGTGATACTGCGCCGACAGTTCATGCACAGCACGCAGGAACGCGCCGGCATGCTCCGGATCGACTTCCGGGGTAATCCCGTGACCCAGGTTGAATACGTGCCCGCTGCCCTTGCCGTAGCTGGCGAGGATGCGGCCGACTTCGGTGCGGATGGCTTCTGGTTTGGCGTAGAGCACGGTCGGGTCCATGTTGCCTTGCAGGGCGACTTTGTTGCCAACGCGGGCGCGGGCGTTGCCGATGTCGCAGGTCCAGTCCAGGCCCAACGCATCAGCGCCGGCATCGGCGATGCTTTCCAGCCACAGTCCCCCGCCCTTGGTGAACAGGATGACCGGCACCTTGCGGCCTTCGTGTTCGCGGATCAGGCCGCTGACGATTTTGCGCATGTAGGCCAGGGAAAACTCCTGGTACGCCGCTGCCGAGAGGTTGCCGCCCCAGCTATCGAAGATCTGCACCGCTTGGGCGCCGGCCATGATCTGGCCGTTGAGGTAGCTGGTGACCGACTGAGCCAGCTTGTCCAGCAACAAGTGCAGGGCCTGCGGGTTGTCGTAGAGCATGGTTTTGGTCTTGCGATAGTCTTTCGACGAGCCGCCTTCGACCATGTAGGTGGCCAGGGTCCAGGGGCTGCCGGAGAAGCCGATCAGCGGCACGCGGCCGTTCAGTTCGCGGCGGATGGTGCTGACAGCGTCCATGACGTAGCCGAGGTCTTTGTGCGGATCCGGGATCGGCAGGGCTTCGATGTCGGCCATCGTGCTGACGACTTTCTTGAAGCGCGGGCCTTCACCGGTTTCGAAGTACAGGCCTTGGCCCATGGCGTCCGGGATGGTCAGGATGTCGGAGAAGAGGATCGCCGCGTCCAACTGCGGGTAGCGGTCGAGCGGTTGCATCGTGACTTCGCAAGCGAACTCCGGGTTCATGCACAGGCTCATGAAGTCACCGGCCTTGGCGCGGCTGGCGCGGTATTCCGGCAGGTAGCGACCGGCCTGACGCATCATCCATACCGGCGTGACGTCTACGGGTTGCTTGAGCAGGGCGCGAAGGAAACGGTCGTTCTTCAGGGCAGTCATGTCGGCATCCGGAAAAAAAGTGCGGGCATTTTCTCAGAGCGCGACGCAAAAGGCACGGTTGCAGGTCAGCCTTTTGTCTATCGGGTCAATTTGTCGCGGTGAAAATCCGGTATTCGCAACACCCTGAAACCAATGTGGGAGCGGGCTTGCTCGCGAAAGCGGTGTGTCAGTCGACATCAATACTGACTGTTACACTGTCTTCGCGAGCAAGCCCGCTCCCACATTTTGATCGCATTCCAGTTCAGGAAAGCGATCAGACCTCCAGGTAATCCAGGATCCCTTCAGCCGCATTGCGGCCTTCGAAGATCGCCGTCACCACCAGGTCAGACCCGCGAACCATGTCGCCACCGGCGAAGATTTTCGGGTTGCTGGTCTGGTGCTTGTATTTACCCTGCTCCGGGGCCACGACGCGGCCCTGGCTGTCGGTCTGGATCTCGAACTGCTCGAACCACGACGCCGGGCTTGGACGGAAGCCGAAGGCGATGACCACGGCATCCGCCGGGATGATCTCTTCGGAACCCGGGATCGGCTCAGGGCTGCGACGGCCACGGGCGTCCGGTTCGCCGAGACGGGTCTCGACCACTTTCACGCCTTCGACACGGTCTTCACCGACGATGGCGATCGGCTGGCGGTTGTAGAGGAATTTCACGCCTTCTTCCTTGGCGTTCTTCACCTCTTTGCGCGAGCCCGGCATGTTCGCTTCGTCGCGACGATACGCACAGGTCACCGACTTGGCGCCCTGGCGGATCGACGTGCGGTTGCAGTCCATCGCCGTGTCGCCGCCGCCCAGGACCACAACCTTCTTGCCTTTCATGTCGACGAAATCTTCCGGCGACTTTTCAAAGCCCAGGTTGCGGTTGACGTTGGCGATCAGGAAGTCGAGCGCGTCATGTACGCCCGGCAGGTCCTCGCCGGCAAAGCCGCCCTTCATGTAGGTGTAGGTGCCCATGCCCATGAACACGGCATCGTATTCTTCGAGCAGTTGCTCGATGGTCACGTCCTTGCCCACTTCGGTGTTGAGGCGGAACTCGATGCCCATGCCGGTGAAGACTTCGCGACGATTGCTCAGCACGGTCTTTTCCAGCTTGAACTCGGGGATGCCGAAGGTCAGCAAACCACCGATTTCCGGGTTCTTGTCGAACACCACCGGGGTCACGCCGCCACGTACCAGCACGTCGGCACAACCCAGGCCGGCCGGGCCTGCGCCGATGATCGCAACACGCTTGCCGGTCGGCTTGACCTTGGACATGTCCGGGCGCCAGCCCATGGCGAACGCGGTGTCGGTGATGTACTTCTCCACCGAACCGATGGTCACCGCGCCAAAACCGTCGTTAAGGGTGCAGGCACCCTCGCACAGACGATCCTGCGGGCACACCCGGCCGCACACTTCCGGCAGGGTGTTGGTCTGGTGCGACAGCTCGGCAGCCTGGAGGATGTTGCCCTCGGCCACCAGTTTCAGCCAGTTGGGAATGAAGTTGTGCACCGGGCACTTCCATTCGCAATACGGGTTACCGCAACCCAGGCAGCGGTGGGCCTGGTCGGCCGAATGCTGGGGTTTGAAGGGTTCGTAGATTTCCACGAACTCTTTCTTGCGTTGACGCAACAGTTTCTTCTTCGGATCTTTGCGCCCGACATCGATGAACTGGAAGTCGTTATTCAGACGTTCAGCCATTGTTAAAACCTCATCAAACTCTTCAGGCGCATATCACTGCGGATTGGCACGGGTGCTGGAAAGCAACGATTTCAGGTTGGCAGCCTTGGGCTTGACCAGCCAGAAACGACGCAGATAGTCATCGAGGTTTTCAGCGAGGTTACGACCCCATTCGCTGTCGGTTTCCGCGACGTATTCGTCCAGCACGCGTTGCAGGTGGCTGCGATAGGCTTCCATCGCTTCGCCGCTGATCCGCTGGATTTCCACCAGTTCGTGGTTGACCCGGTCAACGAAGGAGTTGTCCTGATCGAGCACGTAGGCGAAACCGCCGGTCATGCCTGAACCGAAGTTGTAACCGGTCTTGCCCAATACGCAGACGAAACCACCGGTCATGTACTCGCAGCAGTGATCGCCAGTGCCTTCCACCACGGTGTGGGCACCGGAGTTACGCACGGCGAAACGCTCGCCCGCGGTGCCAGCGGCAAACAGCTTGCCGCCGGTGGCGCCGTACAGGCAGGTGTTGCCGATAATCGCACTGTCCTGGGTTTTGTAGACGCTGCCCTTCGGCGGAACGATGACCAGTTTGCCGCCGGTCATGCCTTTGCCGACGTAGTCGTTGGCGTCGCCTTCCAGGTACATGTTCAAGCCGCCGGCGTTCCACACACCGAAGCTCTGACCGGCCGTCCCTTTGAAGCGGAAGGTGATCGGCGCGTTCGCCATGCCTTGGTTGCCGTGCTTGCGCGCAATTTCACCGGAGATCCGTGCGCCGATGGAACGGTCGCAGTTGCAGATATTCAGCTCGAAATCAGCACCGCTCTTGTCGTTGATCGCCGAGGTGGCCATGTCGACCATTTTCTCGGCCAGCAGGCCCTTGTCGAACGGCGGGTTGCGGTCGACCTGGCAGAATTGTGGCTTGTCTGCCGGGATGTGATCGCTGCCGAGCAACGGGGTCAGGTCCAGGTGTTGCTGCTTGGCGGTCTGGCCCTCGAGAATTTCCAGCAGATCGGTACGACCGATCAGCTCTTCGAGGGAACGCACGCCCAGCTTGGCCAGCCACTCACGGGTTTCTTCGGCGACGTAGGTGAAGAAGTTCACCACCATGTCGACGGTGCCGATGTAGTGATCCTTGCGCAGCTTCTCGTTCTGAGTGGCGACGCCGGTGGCGCAGTTGTTCAGGTGGCAGATGCGCAGGTATTTGCAGCCCAGGGCGATCATGGGCGCGGTGCCGAAGCCGAAGCTTTCAGCGCCGAGGATCGCAGCCTTGATCACGTCGAGGCCGGTTTTCAGGCCGCCGTCGGTTTGTACCCGGACTTTGCCGCGCAGGTCGTTGCCGCGCAGGGTCTGGTGGGTTTCGGCCAGGCCGAGTTCCCACGGTGCGCCCGCGTATTTGATCGAGGTCAGCGGCGATGCACCGGTGCCGCCGTCGTAGCCGGAGATGGTGATCAAGTCCGCGTAGGCCTTGGCCACACCGGCAGCGATGGTGCCAACGCCCGCTTCTGCCACGAGTTTCACCGAGACCAGGGCCTTCGGGTTGACTTGTTTCAGGTCGAAAATCAGCTGCGACAAGTCTTCGATCGAGTAGATGTCGTGGTGCGGCGGCGGCGAAATCAGGGTCACGCCCGGCACTGCATAACGCAGCTTGGCGATCAGACCGTTGACCTTGCCCCCTGGCAACTGACCACCTTCGCCGGGCTTGGCGCCCTGGGCGACTTTGATCTGCAGCACTTCAGCGTTGACCAGGTATTCCGGGGTCACACCGAAACGGCCGGTCGCAACCTGCTTGATTTTCGAGCTCTTGATGGTGCCGTAGCGCGCCGGGTCTTCGCCGCCTTCGCCGGAGTTGGAACGCGCACCGAGGCGGTTCATGGCTTCGGCCAGGGCTTCGTGAGCCTCAGGCGACAGGGCGCCCAACGAGATGCCGGCGGAGTCGAAGCGCTTGAGCACCGATTCCAGCGGTTCGATCTCGCTGATGTCCAGCGCCGTGTCCAGGGTCTTCACCTTGAACAAATCGCGGATCATCGACACCGGGCGGTTGTCCACCAGCGCCGTGTATTCCTTGAACTTGCTGTAGTCGCCCTGCTGCACAGCGGCTTGCAGGGTGCTGACCACGTCCGGGTTGTAAGCGTGATATTCGCCACCGTGGACGAACTTCAGCAAACCGCCCTGCTGGATCGGCTTGCGCGGGCTCCAGGCTTCGGCGGCGAGGGCTTTTTGCTCGGCTTCGATGTCGACGAAACGCGCACCCTTGATGCGGCTCGGCACGCCACGGAAGCTCAGTTCGCAAACTTCTTCGGACAGGCCGATGGCTTCGAACAACTGCGCACCGCGGTACGACGTAATGGTCGAGATGCCCATCTTCGACAGGATCTTCAGCAGACCTTTGGTGATGCCTTTGCGGTAGTTCTTGAACACCTCATAGAGGTCGCCCAGCACTTCGCCGGTGCGGATCAGGTCGCCCAGCACTTCGTAGGCCAGGAACGGATAGACCGCCGAGGCGCCGAAACCGATCAGGACCGCGAAGTGATGCGGGTCGCGAGCGGTGGCGGTTTCTACCAGGATGTTGGAGTCGCAACGCAGGCCTTTTTCGGTCAGGCGGTGGTGCACTGCACCCGTGGCCAAGGATGCGTGGATCGGCAACTTGCCCGGGGCAATGTGACGGTCACTCAATACAACCTGGGTACGACCGGAGCGCACGGCTTCTTCAGCCTGATCGGCAACGTTGCGGATCGCCGCTTCGAGGCCGACGCTTTCGTCGTAGTTCAGATCGATGATCGCGCGCTCGAAGCCCGGACGATCGAGGTTCATCAGCGAACGCCACTTGGCCGGGGAAATCACCGGCGAGCTGAGAATCACGCGCGAGGCGTGTTCCGGCGACTCCTGGAAGATGTTGCGCTCGGCACCGAGGCAGATCTCCAGCGACATGACGATGGCTTCGCGCAGCGGATCGATCGGCGGGTTGGTCACCTGCGCGAATTGCTGGCGGAAATAGTCGTACGGCGTGCGCACGCGCTGGGACAGCACGGCCATCGGCGTATCGTCGCCCATCGAGCCAACGGCTTCGTAGCCTTGCTCGCCGAGCGGACGCAGCACCTGGTCGCGCTCTTCGAACGTGACCTGATACATCTTCATGTACTGCTTGAGCTGGTCGACGTCGTAGAAAGCCGAACCGTGGTCGTTGTCTTCCATGGTCGCCTGGATGCGCAGGGCATTCTTGCGCAGCCATTGCTTGTACGGATGACGGGACTTCAAGCGGTTGTCGATCGCATCGGTGTCGAGGATCTGACCGGTTTCGGTGTCCACGGCAAAGATCTGGCCCGGGCCTACGCGGCCCTTGGCGATCACGTCTTCAGGCTGGTAGTTCCAGACACCGATTTCCGAGGCCAGGGTGATGAAACCGTTCTTGGTGGTGACCCAACGCGCTGGACGCAGACCGTTACGGTCGAGCAGGCACACCGCGTAGCGACCGTCGGTCATTACTACGCCGGCCGGGCCGTCCCACGGTTCCATGTGCATCGAGTTGTATTCGTAGAACGCCCGCAGATCCGGGTCCATGGTTTCGACGTTCTGCCACGCAGGCGGAATGATCATCCGCACGCCACGGAACAGGTCGATGCCGCCGGTGACCATCAGCTCGAGCATGTTGTCCATGCTCGAAGAGTCGGAACCCACGCGGTTCACCAATGGGCCGAGTTCTTCCAGGTCCATCAAGTCGTTGGTGAACTTGGTGCGACGGGCCACGGCCCAGTTGCGGTTACCGGTGATGGTGTTGATCTCGCCGTTGTGGGCGAGGAAGCGGAATGGCTGGGCCAGCGGCCATTTCGGCAGGGTGTTGGTCGAGAAGCGCTGGTGGAACACGCAGATCGAGGTTTGCAGGCGCTGGTCGCTGAGGTCTGGATAGAAGGCGGTCAAATCCGCCGGCATCATCAGGCCTTTATAAATGATGGTCTTGTGAGAAAAGCTGCAGACGTAGTGATCGGTGTCGGCGGCATTGGCCACGGACGAGCGACGACGGGAGGTGAACAGCTTGACGGCCATGTCCTGATCGCTCAGGCCTTCGCCGGCGATGAACACTTGCTCGATCTGCGGCAGGCGCTCAAGGGCCAGACGGCCAAGGACGCTGGTGTCGATCGGCACTTTGCGCCAGCCGACCAGGGTCAGGCCGGCCGCAATGATCTCGCGGTTCATGTTCTCGCGAGCGGCTTCGGCTTTCACCGGGTCCTGGTTGAAGAACACCATGCCCACGGCATATTGCTTGGGCAGCTCGACGCCGAAGGTTTCCTGGGCAATGGCTCGCAGGAACACATCCGGCTTTTGAATCAGCAAGCCGCAACCGTCACCGGTCTTGCCGTCGGCGTTGATCCCACCGCGGTGGGTCATGCAGGTCAGGGCCTCAATGGCCGTTTGCAAAAGGGTATGACTGGGCTCGCCCTGCATATGGGCTATCAGGCCAAAACCACAGTTATCCTTGAATTCATCTGGTTGGTACAGACCTGCTTTCATAGACACTTTCTCACCAGGCTGCCTCTTTTCGAGGCAAATTTCTTTTCAATTCAACCACTTGCCATCCACGCCGAACGTACGTCGGCTTTGCGGGGGCAAAAGGGAGGTCATTGTACACACCGACACTTACGCTCACAAATTTGACGACGAAATGTCGCAAATCTATGTCGCATTTGTGAAAGGTTTAAAGCGATATGCTGTGCTAGTCAAAACTTTTTTAATTTTGACCGCAACGACTCAAAGACCACTATGACGCAGACACCACAAGGCACGCGGCCTGTAGAGGCGGCATGCGCTTGCGGAATATTTTGAGGTGCCGGGAGAGGCGGCCTGGGTAAGGCCGCCGAATCATCAGCGAGCTGTAGCCAGTTCCTGTTGGACGCTGGCGACGGAGCGAGGCCAAGGTTTACCAGCCTGAACCTTCGCTGGCAAGGCCTTGATAGCGGTAACGGCTGCATCGCGGTTGGCGAAGCTGCCGTAGGTGATGACGTAAAGCGGTTTGCCGTTCAGCACTTTCTTGAAATAACGGTACTCGCCGCCCTGCTCCTTGACGAAGGTTTGGGCAGTGGCTTCGGAGCTGGTGCCGAGGATCTGCACCACGTAGTTGCTCGTCGGCTGCCCGGCGTACCAGGTGCCACCGGCAGCCTTGGCCACGGTAACCGGCTTCTCGGCCGGTTTGGCGGCGACCACAGGCTTGGCTGGCGCTGGCGCCGGTTTGGCCACTGGCGCAGGCGCTGGCTTGGCGGTAGCGACCTGGGTCGGTGCCGGGGCCGGTTTGGCGGCAGGCGTCGGCGCAGGGCCAGGCTGGATGCCCGCAGGCGGCGCAACAGTGGTCACAGTCGGCGGTGTAGCGCTGGAGCCTTCGACCGGCACGCCGTCGTCGCCTTCAGTGATACCACCGGCCGCTTCGGCCAGTGGGCTGCGCATGACCGGTTGCTGCTGGCCGACCAGCGGCAACGGCATCGGTTGCGTGTTACCGGCGAACTCCACCGAAGGCGCGCCCCCGGCAGCGTTAGGTTTTGGCGTGCCCAGTGGCAACTGCGCCTGTTCGTTGGCCGGTGCGCCGGTGGTCGGTGTCTTGCTGCGGCCCGGCATCAGCCAGGCGGCGGCTACCGCGACCACGACTACGGCGGAAATCGCCAATACGTGTTTCTTCGGCATGTTGAACCCCATACTTGGACGCTTAACCGCTGTGCGGCTGGCAATCATGGCTTCGATCATCGCATCGCGGGCGACCTGGTTGATGTTGCCAGGCCAACCGTCGGAGCTTTCGTGAATATCAGAGATCTGATCCGCGGTGAAAAGTTCGATACCCCGACCGGCGCCTTCGAGACGCTGGTCCAGATATTCGCGGGTTTCTTCTTCGGTGTAGGGCTGCAATTCGATGACGTGGAAGCGCTCTTCCTCAAGGCTCAACGCCTCCAGTTGCGCAATCAGCGACGACTCGCCGAACAGGAACACATGAGGGCGACCCTCCGGTGCACCGGCGGCCAGGGCCATCAAGGCTTCCAGGGCGGATTCATCGAGTTGTTCGGCGTCGTCCACCAGCAAATAGACTTCCTGTCCGGTCAGCGCGAGCTGCACCACTTGGGACAGGATCGCGCCGATTTCGGCCTGGGCCACGTTCAGCGCCTGGGCGATTTGACGCAGCACACCCGCCGCATCGCCGGCGCCACGGGCGGAAACCACCACGCTTTGCACGGACTGCTTGTTGGTGCTGGCCACCAGGGCCTGGCGCAACAGGGTCTTGCCGCTGCCTTGCGGGCCAGTGACCACCAGCAGCAACTGGCTGTAACGGGCCAGGTGATGCAGTTGCCCCAGCACCGGTTTGCGCTGGGCCGGGAAGAATTTGAAGCCAGGCACCCGTGGAGCAAAAGGGTCATGACTTAACTGGAAATGGCCGAGGAAAGCCTCGTCGGCATGCAAACTAGTCATCGGGATCTTATTAACCTTTAAGCTGAGCCAGGGCGCGGTAATCCGCTCCCAGCGTGGCCTGTAGAACCTCTTTCGGATAATCGTCGGTCACCACCGCTTCGCCCATGTGGCGCAGCAGCACCAGGCGCAAACGACCGTCGATCACTTTCTTGTCAATTGCCATGTGTTCGAGAAAATCGGCTTCGGTCATCTCCTCAGGTGGGATGACCGGCAGGCCGGCACGCTGGAACAGGCGAATACCGCGATCTCGCTCTTGTTCGCTGATCCAGCCCAGGCGCGCGGACATTTCCAGCGCCATTACGGTGCCAGCAGCGACCGCTTCACCGTGTAGCCACACACCATAGCCCATGTGGGTTTCGATGGCGTGGCCGAAGGTGTGCCCCAGGTTCAACGTGGCGCGCACGCCGGTTTCTTTTTCGTCGGCGCCCACTACCTCAGCCTTGGCCTCGCAGGAGCGCTTGATAGCGTACGTCAGGGCGACCTGATCCAGGGCGCGCAGGCGATCGACGTTTTCTTCGAGCCAGGTGAGGAACGGCTCGTCGCAGATCAGCCCGTACTTGATGACTTCGGCCAGGCCCGCAGACAGTTCGCGGGCCGGCAGGGTATTGAGGGTGGCGGTATCGATCAGCACCACGTTGGGCTGATAGAAGGCGCCGACCATGTTCTTGCCCAGGGGATGGTTGATCCCGGTCTTGCCGCCCACCGAAGAGTCGACTTGCGACAGCAGTGTGGTCGGCACCTGGATGAAATCGACGCCGCGCTGGTAGCAGGCGGCAGCAAAACCGGCCATGTCACCGATCACGCCGCCACCGAGGGCGATGACCGTGGTGCGGCGGTCGTGCCGGGCGGTCAGCAGGCCGTCGAAAATCAGTTGCAGGGTTTCCCAGGTCTTGAAGGCTTCGCCGTCGGGCAACACCACCGAGACGACGGAGAACTGTGCGAGGCTTTTGGTCAGACGTTCGAGATAGAGCGGCGCCACGGTCTCGTTGGAGATGATCGCCACTTGCCGCCCGCGAATATGCGGGGCCAGCAGCTCGGGCTGATCCAACAAACCTTCGCCAATATGAATCGGGTAGCTGCGCTCGCCTAGATCGACCTTGAGTGTCTGCATGTGTCCCCACAGTGAAGATGGAATCAGGCGTCCTGCCTTGAGTTAACAAATGTGCGCGGCGCCTGCTGGTGTAACGCCGTTTGATAGCCATCCGCCACAACCTCGGGCGGCCATGACAGGACGCCGAGGATAGCGCATTTCGCGCCGCGCTTTAACGGGGCGGAAGTTGCTGCAAGCGTTCGAGGATGTCTAGCACGACCATTCGCGGCGGCCGCTCATCGGTTTCCACCACCAGATCGGCGATTTCCCGATAAAGCGGATCGCGGATCGCCAGCAGGTCACGCAGGGTCTTGGCCGGATCGGCGGTGCGCAACAGCGGACGATTGCGATCACGGGAAGTGCGACCGACTTGCTGCTCGACGGATGCGTGCAGATACACCACGCGCCCCCCGGCATGCAGCGCCCGACGATTGGCTTCGCGCATCACTGCACCGCCGCCAGTCGCCAGCACCACGCCGTCGCAGGCGCACAGCTCTTCGATCATCGCTTGCTCGCGATCACGAAAGCCGGGCTCGCCCTCTTTATCGAAGATCCACGGGATATTGGCGCCCGTGCGCAATTCAATTTCCTTGTCGGAATCTTTGAATGGCAGGCGCAGCTCTTTGGCCAGCAACCGGCCGATGGTGCTTTTTCCAGCCCCCATCGGTCCAACAAGAATCAAATTTCGCACAGAATCAATGACTCACAGCAATCGCCTGGTTGTTCATGATACGCGGAGTGAGAAATACCAGCAGCTCGGATTTTTTCTCCGAAACCACGTCACGCCGGAAAAGGCGGCCAAGATACGGCACATCGCCCAGAAATGGCACCTTATCTACAACCTTGCTCTGAGTATTTGAGAAAACCCCGCCGATGACGATGGTCTCGCCGTCGTTGACCAGCACCTTGGCGTTGACCTCGTTTTTCTTGATCGGCGGCACGTCCTGGACCTTGTTGAGGTAATCCGGTTCGTCCTTGGTGACCTTGACCTCCATGATGATGCGGTTGTCCGGGGTGATTTGCGGCGTCACTTCCAGGGACAGCGAGGCTTCCTTGAACGATACCGACGTGGCGCCGCTGGAGCTGGCTTCCTGATAGGGAATCTCGGTGCCCTTGAGGATTTTCGCGGTTTCCTTGTCGGAGGTGACCACCTTGGGCTGCGAGACAATTTCGCCGTTGCCGGTCTTCTCCATCGCCGTCAATTCAAGGTCGAGCAGCACGTTGTCGGTGATGAAGGCGATGCCGATCCCCGAGGTGTTACCCGCCGTGCCCATGTCGACGAACGGCGAGTTGGTACTGGTGCTGCCCGGCGTGCCGATGGTGGTGGAAGAACCGTTGCTGACACCCGAAGTGTTCCAGTTACCCTTGTTCTGCACCGAGCCGCCCCAGCGCACACCGAGACTCTTGTCGTAATCGACGTTGGCTTCGACGATCCGCGCTTCGATCATCACCTGGCGCACCGGGATATCCAGTTGCGCGACGATCCGCCGAAGCTCGTCGAGGCGATCCTGGGTCTGGTAGGCGATGATGTTGTTAGTCCGCTCGTCGACGGTGATCGAACCACGCTCGTCGATTTTGGCCTCGGCACTGGTCACCGAGGTAAAGAGCTTGGCGATATCGGCAGCCTTGGCGTAGTTGACCTGCAACAGCTCCCGACGCAGCGGCGCCAGCTCGGCAATCTGTTTCTGCGATTCCAGTTCCTGGCGCTCACGGGCGGCGATTTCATCCGCCGGCGCGACCAGCAGGACGTTGCCGATCATGCGCTTGTCCAGGCCTTTGGTTTTCAGCACCAGGTCCAGCGCCTGATCCCACGGCACGTTCTGCAGACGCAAGGTGATGCCGCCCTGCACCGTATCGCTGGCCACCAGGTTGAGGTTGGTGAAGTCGGCGATCAGTTGCAGCACCGAACGCACGTCGATGTCCTGAAAATTCAGCGAGAGCTTCTCGCCGGTATAGGCAAACCGTTCGGCGTTGCGCTTTTGCAAGTCGTCGGGGGTCACCGGGCGGATGCTGACGGTCAGTTTGTTGTCGGTCTGGTAGGTCGAGTACTCGTAGGCGCCGACAGGCTCGATGCTGATCACCGCCCGATCTCCCGTGGCACTGGCGTTGACGAACTGCACCGGTGTGGCGAAATCCTTGACGTCCAGGCGCACGCGCAACGGGTCAGGCAATTGGGTCCGGGCGAAACCGAGGATGATCTTGCCGTCATGCTCCTGGATGTCCGGGGCAATGGATGGGTCCGACAAATCGATCACCACATTGCCTTCGCCCTGGGTGCCGCGCTGGAAATCCACGCCGCGAATGGCTTTGCTCACGGGTGCGTAAGTTTTCGCCGGGGCCGGGGTTGCGGTTGCGACGCGCGGGGCGACGGGCTTGGATGCCGTGCTTTTTGCGCCTTGCCCGACAACCACGTACAGCTTGTTACCTTCGACCCGGGAGCTGTAGGGCGTCAGTTGGGTCAGGTTGATGATCAGGCGCGTGCGGTCCTTGGCCTCCACGACGGTGGCGCTGCGGGCATTGCCGCCGCCCAGGTCGCGATTCTTGCTGGCCAGTTTGCTGACCACACCCGGCAGATCCAGGGCAATGCGCGCCGGTTGCTCGGTGGTGTAGCCATGGGGCGGCGGTGGCGGCCCGTCGAAGGTCAACTTCAACTCGACGCGGTCACCCGGCAGCGCGGCGACATCCAGCGCGTTGAGAGTGGCCGCTTGGACCATCGGCGACAGCAGCGCTATCCATAGCGAAATACCGAGGGTTGAGAAAATCCTGTTCATTATTCGAGTTCCACTATGAGTGCTCTTTCAAAGGGATGGTCCGTGGCCGTTCCAGCCAGGCGCCTTCGCCGTCGGGAACGATTTCGACCACATCGACTTGCGAGCCGCTGATGGCGACGATCCGCCCATCGTTACGCCCCAGGTAATCGCCGACTTTCAACCGGTGCACACCGCCCGCCCCGCGCAGCAGCGCAAAGGAGCCGGTGGCATTGGAGATCGTGCCGACCATTTCAAACTGCTCGATGTTAAAACCTTCGAGGTATTGCTTGACCCGGTTGGGGTCAGGCTTAACGTTGCGCGAGCCGTGTTTCTGGCCGGCCACGTCAAATTTGACCTGCCGGGAAAACGGGCTGCGCAGGTTGGCGGCGCTGTAGGTGAATGTGGGGTAAGACCGGAATGTCGGGGTTGGTTCAATCTTGCCCGGCGGACGCAGGCGCATTTCGTTCATGTACGCGTCCAGGTCGCCGAAGCTGTTGTCACCGCCGCAACCGGCCAATCCGGCCAGCAACACCACTGTCGAGATGCAACGAAAAGGGGTCATTTTTGCAGCCCCTTGTCGTTATAGCGGTAGGTCTTGGCGAGGATGCTCATGCGCAGCTTCGTGCCGCCATCGGGATTGGCTGGCGCCAGATCGAAGTCATGCAAGGTGACGATTCGCGGCAGCCCGGCCACACCGCTGACGAACGTCGCGAGGTCGTGGTAGGCGCCGGTGACGGTGATCTGGATCGGCAACTCAATGTAGAACTGCTGGGTGACTTCCGGCAGCAACTTGATCTCTTCGAACTCCAGGCCACTGCCCAGGCCGGTGCGGGTGATGTCTTCCAGCAGGCCGGGCACTTCGGTGTCGCTGGGCAATTGTCGCAGCAGGACGCCGAAGGAGTTCTCCATCTCCTTCATCTGCTGGGTGTAGAGCTCCAGGTTGGCCGCCATGCTGGCCTTGCTGGCGAACTGGTCCTTGAGCGTCGACTCTTCAGCGCGTTTCAGATCAAGCTCGTTTTCCAGGTCGCTGATGTAGAAGTTGTAACCCAGGCCCAGCACCACGGCCATCAGCAGAATACCCGCCAGCGCCTTGATGGCCGGCGGCCAGGAGCCGATGTTGTTGGTGTCCAGGTCGTTGATGTCGATCTTGCGCAGGCCGTCGAACCATTCGGATGGACTCATTTGGCGACCTCCATCGTGGCAGGCTGGGTCTGACGAACGGTCAGTTGGAACACATTCGCCTGGTCCAGCTGACCGGCGGTCGTCGCCTTGACCTCGGTCAGGCTCGGCGCGTCGAACCAGTCCGAGGCGTCAAGATTGCGCATCAGCTCTGAGACTTTGTTGTTCGACTCCGCCGCGCCAGTGATGGACAGGGTCTTGCCGCTCATTTTCACTTCGGTGAAATACACGCCGTCCGGCAGGGTCCGCGCCAACTGGTCGAAAATCCGCCCGCTGATCTGCCGGTTGCCTTGCAGGTCCTGGATGATGCGCATGCGCTCCACCAGTTGCTGGCGCCGGGCCTTGAGCTCGCTGATTTGCTTGATCCGTTCATCGACCACGGCAATCTGTTTGTTCAGGTAATCGTTGCGCGCCACTTGCTGGTTGATGGCGCCGCTGATGACTTGGTCGGCTATCAGCACCAGCCCCACCGAACCGACCAACACGCCGACCAACGCCAGCAAAAAGCGCTTTCGGCGTTCTTCGCGCAGTTCTTCGCGCCAGGGTAAAAGGTTGATCCGCGCCATCAGTCGAAACTCCTGAGGGCCAGACCGCAGGCAATCATCAGGGCCGGCGCATCGCTGGCCAGGGCACCGGCGTTGACCTTGCTGCTCAGGGCCATGTCGGCGAAGGGGTTGGCGACCTGGGTCGGCGTGCCCAGGCGCTGCTCGATCAATCGATCAAGCCCGGGCACCGAAGCCGTGCCGCCAGCCAGCAAAATATGATCGACCGAGTTGTACTGGCCGGACGCATAGAAAAACTGCAATGAGCGCGAAACCTGTTGCACCAGGGCTTCGCGAAACGGCTGCAACACCTCGCTGACGTAGTCGTCCGGCAAACCGCCCTGCTTCTTCGCCAGCCCGGCCTGCTCGACGGTAAGGCCATAACGGCGCTGGATTTCTTCGGTGAGCTGGCGACCGCCGAACAATTGCTCGCGGGTGTAGATGATGCGGCCGTTGTGCAGCACGCTCAGGGTGGTCATGGTCGCGCCGATGTCCACTACCGCGACGGTCGGGCGTTCCTGATGGGAGGCGAGTTGGGTCGCCAGCAAACCGAAGGAGCGTTCAAGTGCGTAAGCCTCGACATCCACCACTTTAGCGGTCAGCCCGGCCAGGGCCAGGGCCGCCTCGCGCACTTCGACGTTTTCTTTCCGACAGGCGGCGAGCAGCACATTGACCCGTTCAGGGTTGCGCGCCGACACGCCCTGAACTTCGAAATCGATGGCGACTTCGTCCAGTGGGTATGGAATGTATTGGTCGGCCTCGATCTTGAGCTGGTTTTCCATCTCGTCGTCGGAGAGCCCGGCGTCCATCTCGATGGTCTTGGTGATCACCGCCGAACCGGCCACGGCCACCGCGACATTGCGGATGCCGGTGCGGGCCTTGAGCAGCACGCGAGACAGGGCCTGGCCCACGCCTTCGAGCTCGGCGATATTTTTCTCGATCACGGCGCTGGCCGGCAGCGGTTCCACTGCGTAAGCCTCGACGCGATAGCGGTCGCCCTGGCGGCTCAGCTCCAGCAGCTTCACCGACGTGGAGCTGATGTCGATCCCCAGAACCGTTCTGGTCTTTTTGTTGAAGAGTCCTAGCACTACCAATTCCCTATGACTATCCGTGAGTTACGGACTCTGTAATGTGTATTGCGTTCAATCACCCCGTCTTGACAGAAGCGCCAATGACGCCCCCTGCGGAAAAATGCTTATAATGCCCAGCGTTTTTTTCCGCTTTTACTGCCAGCGCGGGTCTTTCTCTATGTAGTCGAGACCCTGACGCCAAATTCATTCTTTGCCCTGGATGTCCAAACGCCTTGATTCGTCTGCTGAAATTTTTCGGTTGGTCCATCGTCGCCGTTTTCTGCGGACTGCTTTTAGGTCTCAGTGGCGCCTATCTTTACCTTAGTCCGGGTTTGCCGTCCGTGGAGGCGCTGAGAAGCATTCAGTTGCAGATTCCTCTACGGGTATACAGCAGCGACAACAAGTTGATTGCAGAATTTGGCGAAATGCGCCGCACTCCGATCCGGTTCGCCGACATTCCCCCCAATTTCATCAATGCGTTACTAAGTGCTGAAGACGATAACTTCGCCAACCACTATGGCGTCGACCCGAGCAGTCTGATGCGCGCGGCCACTCAACTGGTCAAGAGCGGGCACATCCAGTCCGGCGGCAGCACCATCACCATGCAGGTGGCGAAGAACTTCTTCCTGACCAGCGAACGCAGCTTCTCGCGCAAAACCACCGAAATCCTCCTGGCCTTGCAGATCGAGCGGCAGCTGACCAAGGACGAAATCCTTGAGTTGTACGTGAACAAGATCTATCTGGGTAACCGCGCCTACGGCATCGAGGCGGCGGCGCAGGTCTACTACGGCAAATCGATTCGGGATGTGAGCCTGGCGCAGATGGCGATGATCGCCGGCCTGCCTAAAGCCCCGTCGCGCTTCAACCCGCTGGCCAACCCGGCCCGCAGCAAGGAGCGCCGCGACTGGATCCTGGGGCGCATGTATAAGCTCGGGAAAATCACCGAAGCCGACTACACCACCGCGATCAACGAACCGCTGAACGCCAGCTATCACGTGCCGACCCCGGAAGTGAATGCGCCGTACATCGCTGAAATGGCCCGGGCCGAAATGGTCGGTCGCTATGGCAGCGACGCCTACACCGAAGGTTTCCGCGTCACCACCACGGTGCCGAGCAACTTGCAGGAAATGGCCAACACCGCGGTCCACGAAGGTTTGATGACCTACGACCAGCGTCACGGCTATCGTGGCCCCGAATCCCGCCTGCCGGGCAAGACCCGCGAGGCCTGGGCCACCGAACTGACCAAACAGCGCACCATCAGCAGCCTTGAGCCGGCCATCGTCACCCAGGTCGACAAGAACGGCGTGCAAGTGATGACTCGCACCGGCGACGAACACGTCAGCTGGGACAGCATGAAGTGGGCACGGCCCTTCCTGAACACCAACAGCATGGGCGCCAATCCGAAGCAGCCGTCGGACGTGGCCCAGGTCGGCGACCTGATTCGCGTGCAGCGCCAGCCGGACAACTCGCTGAAGTTCAGCCAGATTCCGCAGGCCCAGGGCGCATTGGTATCCCTTGATCCGCAGAACGGTGCGATTCGCTCGCTGGTCGGCGGTTTCGCCTTCGAGCAGAGCAACTACAACCGCGCCTTGCAGGCCAAGCGCCAACCAGGTTCGAGCTTCAAGCCGTTCGTCTACAGTGCCGCCCTGGATAACGGCTACACCGCCGCCACATTGGTGAACGACGCGCCGATCGTGTTTGTCGACGAGTACCTGGACAAGGTCTGGCGTCCGAAGAACGACACCAACACCTTCCTTGGCCCGATCCGTCTGCGCGAAGGTTTGTACAAGTCCCGTAACCTGGTGTCGATCCGACTGGTGCAGGCCTTGGGCGTAGACCGCACCATCGACTACATCAGCAAGTTCGGCTTCAACAAGCAGGATCTGCCGCGCAACCTGTCCCTGGCCCTGGGCACCGCGACCCTGACGCCGATGGAAATCGCCACCGGTTGGAGCACCTTTGCCAACGGCGGCTACAAGATCACCCCGTACATCATCGACAAGATCGAAAGTCGCAACGGCGACACGCTGTTCGTCGCCAACCCGCCGAGCGTGCCCCAGGGTGGCGCGGCGACCGCAGGCCTGGCCGCACCGGCCGCGCAGCCGTTCACGGTCAACGCGACCCCGGGCGAAGCGGCAACCGCTCCAGGCACAGTGGCGCAAACCCCGGCCCTGGCCGAGCGTATTGTCGATGGCCGCACCACGTTCATCCTCAACAGCATGTTGGAGGACGTGATCAAGCTCGGGACCGGCCGTCGTGCATTGGCCCTGGGCCGTCCTGATATCGCGGGCAAGACCGGTACGACCAACGAATCCAAGGATGCGTGGTTCTCCGGTTACAACGCTGATTACGTGACCACGGTCTGGACCGGTTTCGACCAGCCTGAAAGCCTGGGTCGCAAGGAGTTCGGCGGCACCGTCGCGCTGCCGATCTGGATGAACTACATGGGCGCCGCGCTCAAAGGCAAGCCGCCACACACGCAAGCGGAGCCGGAAGGCATCCTCAGCCTGCGGGTTGACCCGGTCAGCGGTCGTGCGGCCACGCCAAGCACACCAGGCGCCTACTTCGAGCTGTTCAAGGCCGAAGACACGCCACCATCGGTCAACGAACTGGGTAACGGCACCGCGCCGGGCAGCCCGCTGCCGGCGGACGAAGCGGCGCCGATCGATTTGTTCTGATCCGGTAGCGCGACGCAAAAGCCCCGCCTTCGAGAGAAGAGCGGGGCTGATCGTTCCCACGCTCCGCGTGGGAATGCCTCTACGGACGCTCCGCGTTCGGCTACGAGCAGGGACGCGGAGCGTCCCGGGCTGCATTCCCACGCAGAGCGTGGGAACGATCAAATCATGTCGAATATAAAGCCGTCTTCGCGAGCAAGCCCGCTCCCACAGGGAGAACGCATTCCCATGTGGGAGCGGGCTTGCTCGCGAAGAGGCCGGCACTGACGCGGCAAAACTCCCAGGCATAAAAAAGCCCCGGCTCACTACGAGCCGGGGCTTTTCGGTTGAAGCGCTACAACGACTTAGCCGTTGAACACGTCATCCACGCTTTTCAGCGGGTAGTTCTTCGGATACGGCAGGGTCGCTACGCCGGTCTCGATGGCGGCTTTGGCTACGGCATCGGAGATCACGGTGATCAGGCGGGCATCCATTGGTTTCGGGATGATGTACTCACGACCGAATTCCAGCTTGATGCCGCCGTAGGCGTCGCACACTTCCTGAGGAACCGGCAGCTTGGCCAGTTCGCGCAGGGCGTTGGCGGCGGCCACTTTCATTTCTTCGTTGATGCGCTTGGCGCGAACGTCCAGGGCACCGCGGAAGATGAACGGGAAGCCCAGTACGTTGTTGACCTGGTTCGGGTAGTCCGAACGGCCGGTGGCCATGATCACGTCGTCACGGGTGGCGTGAGCCAGTTCCGGGGCGATTTCCGGATCCGGGTTCGAGCACGCGAACACGATCGGGTTGGCCGCCATGGACTTCAGGCCTTCAGCGCTCAGCAGGTTCGGGCCGGACAGGCCGACGAACACGTCTGCACCGGTCAGGGCGTCAGCCAGGGTGCGCTTGTCGGTCGCGTGAGCGAAGACAGCCTTGTACTGGTTCAGGTCGTCACGGCCGGAGTGGATCACGCCGGTACGGTCAACCATGAAGATGTTTTCGATATTGGCGCCCATGCTCACCAGCAATTTCATGCAGGAGATGGCGGCCGCACCGGCGCCCAGGCAGACGATCTTGGCGTCGGCCAGGGTTTTGCCAGCGATTTCCAGGGCATTGATCATGCCGGCGGCGGTCACGATCGCGGTGCCGTGCTGGTCATCGTGGAACACCGGAATGTCGCACTGTTCGATCAGGGCGCGTTCGATCTCAAAGCACTCAGGTGCCTTGATGTCTTCCAGGTTGATGCCACCGAAGGTGATGGAGATGCGCTTTACGGTGTCGATGAAGGCTTGCGGGCTTTCGGAGTCGACTTCGATATCGAACACGTCGATGCCGGCGAAGCGCTTGAACAGCACGCCTTTACCTTCCATCACTGGCTTGGAAGCCAATGGGCCGAGGTTACCCAGGCCGAGAATCGCGGTGCCATCGGAAATGACTGCAACCAGGTTGCCTTTACCGGTGTATTTGTAGGCCAGTTCAGGATCGCGGGCGATTTCGCGTACTGGTTCGGCTACGCCGGGGCTGTAAGCCAGCGACAGGTCGCGGGCGGTAGCGGTGGCCTTGGTGAGCTCGACACTCAGCTTCCCTGGACGAGGATGGGCGTGATATTCGAGAGCGGCAGTTTTCAAATCAGACATGTGGGCATTCCGCTTTTTACTGTTGGACAGACGGACCGCCGAGGATACGCGTGTCGCAAAGTCCCTACAAGACTGACCGGTCACCCCTGTCAAGCGCCCTGCCCTACGACTTTGGGCCAAGAGCCGCTGAACACAAGGGATAGACTGTTCACAATCGATTTAAAAAATGTCTACAATTTTTTATCAGCGGCCCGTCTGAAGCATCGCCGGATCACTCAACGGTAACATCCAGCGTGGCTGACCCTCCTTGAGTCCACCACGGCGCGAACGATCCAGTACCCAGCCTCGCGCCTCGATTCGCCTGCCCTTGAGTCGCTCCAGCGTGGCGACATCAAACCGATCCAGCAAATTGGGTGCAACACGCAATACAACCGCGTCCTGCAACTCGATCCAAACCCCGCCGCGATTGCGCTGCACCTTGCTGACACGACCGCTGAGCACGGCAAAACCGGAGGCCTTGATCTGCTCCGCTTTCAGTACAGGCGATTGCCGCCACAGGCCGAGGCCGGCCTGCCGGGCCGCACGTTCCGCCGCTTGCTGGCAACGCACCAAATCGACATTCGGCGCTACCGCTACCTGAAAACCCAGGCCTTCGGCGAGCATTTGCGCTTCAAGATTGGCGCCGTCGGCGCTGTAGACATGGGCCAAGGTACGACCGTAGCGATCCCTGGCCTCTTTACCGGGCAGCAAACCGACCCGGCCGTTGCTGGCGGCCACCAACGCTTCCAGGCGTTTGCGCGCCGCCACGGCGAACGGTTCGTCGCTGCGGCCTTGCTTGCCCAGCTCCGGGGTGTTCAAGCCGATCATGCGCACACTGCGGCCATCGCTCAGGCGCAAGGTGTCGCCATCTACCACCCGCTGCACCGCGACTGGCGTCAAACCGCTCGGCGTCGGGCAAAAGGCCTGAGCGCCGCAAAGCCAAATCGCAGACACAAAAAAGGCGCCCACGAGGGACGCCTTTTTCATTAGCAAGGAAAAGCCCATAGGGCCTTTGAACCTTACTCTGCTGCAGCAGCAGGTTTCTTGCCGAAGGCACCGAAACGGTCTGCGAAGCGCTGTACACGGCCGCCAGTATCCAGAGTCTTCTGCTTACCGGTGTAGAACGGGTGGCACTCGTTGCATACGTCGATCGCCAGAGGCTTGGCCAGGTTCGAACGGGTTTCGAACTTGTTGCCACAGCTGCAGGTAACTGCGGTGACTTCGTATGTTGGATGGATATCGGCTTTCATGATGTATTCCTCAGGCTAGCGTGCCGCCACTCAACACCATTGTTGAATACCGCACGTAATTAGGCCGCGGATTCTACCAGACAATGCCAATCACGCAAGCTGTCGCTTAAACCGGTCGTCTGCTAGGCTCCCGGCACTTAACACGATCCCTGTGGGAGCGGGCTTGCTCGCGAAGAGGGCGTGTCAGTCACTATTTATGTCATCTGACACACCGCTTTCGCGAGCAAGCCCGCTCCCACAGGTTATGCGCACAGCCTTTCATTTATTGCCTGCTCAAAGAGATCCCCCCGCGTGCCCGACGCCATTTTGCGCCTCGCCCTGCCATCGCCCCTGCGCCGCCTGTTCGATTACCGTGCCCCGGCCGGAGTCCTGCGCGCCCAGTTGCAACCGGGCATGCGCCTGCGGGTGCCGTTCGGCCGGCGGGAGATGATCGGGATTCTGGTGGAGGTCACCGACACCAGCGAAGTGCCGGTGGAAAAGCTCAAGCCGGCCATCGCCCTGCTCGATGCCACGCCACCGCTGCCGCCGGCGTTGTTCAAGCTGTGCCTGTGGACGTCTCAGTATTACCAGCACAGCCTCGGCGACACCTTGAGCTGGGCGTTGCCGGTGCTGTTGCGCCAGGGCGAACTGGCCGAGGCCCGCCAGGAACGCTTCTGGTCCGCCGCCCCCGGAGCCAGCCTTGATGATCCGCGCATTGCCCGCGCCCCGCGCCAGCGTGAAGCCCTGGCGACCCTGGCCCAGCACCCCCACGGCGTCGCCCATCAGTTGCTGAGCAAACTGATGCTGAGCAAGGACAGCCTCGACCTGCTGCTGGCCAAAGACCTGGTGCAAGTGGAAATCCGCAAGCACGCTCCCGGCGCTCGCCACGAACATTGGCTGGCTCAACCGGAGTTGCCGCTCAACCCCGAGCAGCGCGCCGCCTACGAAGCGATCCGCGCCGGTTTCGACAGTTATCACGCGTTTCTGCTGGCCGGCGTCACCGGCAGCGGCAAGACCGAAGTCTATTTGCAGCTGATCCGCGAAACCCTCGAAGCCGGCAAGCAGGCGCTGGTGCTGATCCCGGAGATCAACCTCGGCCCGCAGACCCTGGCGCGCTTCGAGCAGCGTTTCAACGCACGCATCGCCCTGATCCACTCGGCGGTCAACGATCGCGAACGCCTGGAAGCCTGGCTCGCCGCCCGGGACGGCGATGCCGACATTATTATCGGCACCCGTTCGGCGCTGTTCACGCCAATGAAAAACCCCGGCCTGATCATCATCGACGAAGAGCACGACGGCTCCTATAAACAGCAGGAAGGCCTGCGCTACCACGCTCGCGACCTGGCCTTGGTCCGTGCGCGGCAGGAAAACATCCCGATTGTCCTAGGATCCGCCACGCCTTCGCTGGAAAGCCTGCATAACGCCTACACCGGTCGTTACGGCCTCTTACGCCTGAATGAGCGTGCCGGTGGCGCCAAGCAGCCACGCTTCCTGCGCCTGGATGTGAAAAGTCGTCCGCTGGACAGCGGCATTTCCGGGCCGATGCAGCAAGCCATCGGTCAGACCCTCGCCGCCGGCCAGCAAGTGCTGGTTTTCCTCAACCGCCGTGGTTTTGCCCCGACGCTGCTCTGCCACGATTGCGGCTGGATGTCCGAATGCCAGCGCTGCGATGCACGGATGACCGTGCACCAGCGCTCCGGCGAACTGCGCTGCCACCATTGCGGTTATGTCGAGCGCGTGCCCCGGCACTGTCCGAAATGCGGCAAGGTCGATCTGCGGCCAGTGGGTGCGGGCACCGAGCGCGCCGAGGAACGTTTGGCGATTCTGTTCCCGGATGTGCCGGTGCTGCGGGTCGATCGCGACAGCACCTCGCGCAAGGACGCGATGAATCAACTGTTCGCGACCATCCAGAAAGGCCAGCCGTGCATTCTGGTCGGCACGCAGATGCTTGCCAAAGGGCATCACTTCCCACGGGTAACGCTGGTGTCGATTCTGGATGCCGACGGCGGGTTGTTTTCCGGCGACTTCCGCGCCAGCGAGCGCATGGCGCAGTTGATCGTGCAAGTCGCCGGTCGCGCGGGCCGGGCCGAAGAGCCGGGCCGAGTGATCATCCAGACCCACCTGGCTGACCATCCGCTGCTGGTGCAACTGACCGAACAGGGTTACTTCGCCTTTGCCGAACAGGCTCTGAGCGAACGCCGCGCTGCCGGCCTGCCGCCCTTCGCGCATTTGGCGCTGCTGCGGGCCGAAGCACACAAACCGGGGCAGGCCGAAGGTTTCCTCGATGAGGCGTGCAGCGAGGCGGAACGATTGCTCGCTGAGCAGAATCTGAGCGGTATCGAATTGCTCGGGCCAGTGCCGGCACCGATGGAGCGTCGTGCCGGGCGCTATCGGGCGCAGTTGCTGTTGCAGGCCACGGCCCGGGCGCCGTTGCATCGGTTGCTCAGTAGTTGGTTATTGATGCTGGAACAGATGCCGAGTGGGCGGGCGGTGCGGTGGTCTCTTGATGTCGATCCCGTCGATTTGTATTGATCAGGCGATTGCCTTCGCGGGCAAGCCTCGCTCCTACAGGTTATGTGTCGATCGAAAATGATGCGAACGACCCATAACCTGTAGGAGCGAGGCTTGCCCGCGAAGAGGCCCGAATAGTCACCACATACCCCTAACCTGCCCGCTATAGTTGGCAAGCACGTCCATGCCACGGATAATGCCCAGTTTTTCCACTAGCGCATCCAGGCGCCGCCGCGCTTGCGGTCGAAAGAGAACACCATGAAAGACACCATTCGCCAGCTGATCCAACAAGCCATCACCCAACTCGTCAACGAAGGTGTGTTGCCTGAAGGCCTGTCGCCGGCGATCCAGGTGGAAAACTCCCGGGACAAGAAAAACGGCGACTTCGCCAGCAACATCGCCATGATGCTGGCCAAACCGGCAGGCATGAAGCCCCGCGACCTGGCGGAAAAAATCATCGCCGCCCTGCCCGCCGACGAAAACGTCACCAAGACCGAAATCGCCGGCCCGGGATTTCTGAACTTCTTCCAGAACACCGACGCCCTGGCCTCGCGCCTGGACGCCGCTTTGGCCGACCAGCACGTCGGCGTGCGCAAGTCCGGTCCGGTGCAGCGCACCGTGGTTGACCTGTCGGCACCGAACCTGGCCAAAGAGATGCACGTCGGCCACTTGCGCTCGACCATCATTGGCGACGGCGTGGCCCGGGTGCTGGAGTTCCTCGGCGACACCGTGATCCGTCAGAACCACGTCGGCGACTGGGGCACCCAGTTCGGCATGCTGATGGCGTATCTGCAAGAAAACCCGATCACCAGTGAGGAGCTGTCGGACCTGGAAAACTTCTACCGCGCCGCCAAGCAACGCTTCGACGAATCCGAAGAATTCGCCGACCGTGCCCGGGGCCTGGTGGTCAAGTTGCAGGCCGGCGACGCCGAGTGCCTGGCGCTGTGGACGCGCTTCCGCGACATCTCGCTGTCCCACTGCCAGGCAATCTACGAACAACTGAACGTGAAACTGACCATGGCCGACGTGATGGGCGAAAGTGCCTACAACGACGACCTGATCAACGTGGTCAACGACCTAAAGGCCGCCGGCCTGCTGGTCGAGAGCAACGGCGCCCAGTGCGTGTTCCTCGACGAATTCAAGAACGCCGACGGCGATCCGCTGCCGGTGATCATCGTCAAGGCCGACGGCGGCTACCTCTACGCCACCACCGACTTGGCGGCCGTGCGTTATCGCAGCGGCAAGCTGAAGGCTGATCGTGCGCTGTACTTCGTCGACCAGCGTCAGGCCCTGCACTTCCAGCAAGTGTTCCAGGTCGCCCGTTTGGCCGGTTTCGTGACGCACCCGATGGAAATGGAACACATGGGCTTCGGCACCATGAACGGCGCCGATGGCCGTCCATTCAAGACCCGTGACGGCGGCACCGTGAAGCTGGTGGATCTGCTGAACGAAGCCAAAGACCGCGCCTACACCCTGGTCAAAGAGAAGAACCCGGAGCTGGCCGAAGACGATCTGCGCAACATCGCCAAGGTCGTGGGCATTGGCGCGGTGAAATACGCCGACCTGTCCAAGCATCGCACCAGCGACTACAGCTTCAACTTCGACCTGATGCTCAACTTCGAAGGCAACACCGCGCCGTACCTGCTGTACGCCTACACCCGCGTGGCCGGCGTGTTCCGCAAGCTCGGCAAGGACTTCAGCGAAGTCGAAGGCCAGATCGTTCTCGAAGCACCGCACGAACACGAACTGGCGGCCAAACTGGCGCAGTTCGGCGAAGTGCTGAACAACGTTTCCGACAAAGGGACGCCGCACATCCTTTGCACCTACCTGTACGATGTCGCCGGCCTGTTCTCCAGCTTCTATGAGAACTGCCCGATCCTCAGCGCCGACACCCCGGCGCAAATGCAGAGCCGTCTGCGCCTCGCCGCGCTGACCGGCCGCACACTCAAGCAAGGCCTGGAACTCTTGGGTCTGGAAACTCTGGAGCGTATGTAAGTTGGCTGCCAAGAAAAAACCTGCACCCAAGCGTGGCGCCAGTCGTTACACCGCTCCTGCCAAGCAGCCGATCCCGGGCTGGCTGTGGATGGCCATCGGCCTGACGGTCGGCGCGTTCATCGTGTTCCTGATGAAGCTGGAGCCGGGCAAGGGCAGCGAAAGCGTCAAGCGCGAGAAGATCGAGCAGCAGAAAGCCAGCAAGATCGCCGAGGCCAACAAGACCCCGCCGAGCCCGACGCAACCGGTGAAGCCGAAGTACGACTTCTATACCTTGCTGCCGGAATCGGAAGTGATCGTGCCGCCGGACGCGGTGCCGGAGAAAACCCTGCCGACGCCACAAGTGCCGACGGTGCCGACTACCCCGGTGACGCCAGAGCAAGCGGCGAAGATCGACACCGCACGGGCCCAGGCCGCGCTGGCCGGGATCACTCCGCCACCGCCGCCTCCGGTCTCGAAAGCGGCACCGGTGACCAAGTTCTTCCTGCAGGCCGGTTCATTCCGCAAAGAGGCTGATGCCGACAAAGTGCGGGCGCAGATTATCCTGCTCGGCCAAGCCGTGGCGGTTGAGTCCGGCATGGTCAAGGACGAGACCTGGTATCGCGTATTGGTCGGGCCGTTCAGCAACCGCGAACAACTGACCACCGCCCAGAAACAACTGGCCGGCAGCGGTTTCAGCAACCTGTTGTTACAACAACGCCAGAGCCGCTGATTTCGTCAGCAGTACCGCGTGATCGTTCTTCGCGGGCAAGCCTCGCTCCTACAGGAAATGCGCCGTTCGCCGTATATGCGAACGACATAAACCTGTAGGAGCGAGGCTTGCCCGCGAAGGCGCCAGAACAAACAACACACCCTCCCCCGCTTAACACCGCTCGTCCCCCGCCGCTGCCTACAGTTGAAAAAATCTCCACCACCCCCATATGAGTTGGCATAAGGCATTTTCGCCCCGCTGCGTGGAGACTCTCCCTTGACCACCATCGTTTCAGTTCGCCGCCACGGCAAAGTCGTCATGGGCGGCGACGGCCAGGTTTCGCTCGGCAATACCGTGATGAAAGGCAACGCGAAGAAAGTTCGTCGCCTGTACCACGGCCAGGTCATCGCCGGTTTTGCCGGGGCCACCGCTGACGCCTTCACCCTGTTCGAGCGTTTCGAAGGCCAGCTTGAGAAACATCAGGGTCACCTGGTTCGCGCCGCCGTAGAACTCGCCAAAGAATGGCGCACCGACCGCTCCCTCAGCCGCCTCGAAGCCATGCTCGCGGTCGCCAACAAAGACGCTTCCCTGATCATCACTGGCAACGGTGACGTGGTTGAGCCCGAAGAAGGCCTGATCGCCATGGGTTCCGGTGGCGGCTACGCTCAAGCGGCAGCCAGCGCACTGTTGAAGAAAACCGACCTGTCGGCACGGGAAATCGTCGAAACCGCGCTCGGCATCGCCGGCGACATCTGTGTATTCACCAACCACACCTTCACCATTGAGGAGCAGGACCTCGCCGAGTAAGCCTGTTTAGGCCTTAGTGCCACGGCTCACTTTTGCCAGAGGACCGCCAATTACTATGTCCATGACTCCCCGTGAAATCGTCCACGAACTCAATCGCCATATCATCGGCCAGGACGATGCCAAGCGCGCCGTCGCCATCGCGCTGCGTAACCGCTGGCGCCGGATGCAACTGCCGGAAGAGCTGCGTGTTGAAGTAACACCAAAGAATATTCTGATGATCGGCCCGACCGGTGTCGGTAAAACCGAGATCGCCCGTCGCCTGGCCAAACTGGCCAACGCGCCGTTCATCAAGGTCGAAGCGACCAAGTTCACCGAAGTCGGCTATGTCGGCCGTGACGTCGAGTCGATCATTCGTGACCTCGCCGACGCCGCGATCAAGTTGCTACGCGAACAGGAAATGACCAAGGTTCGCCACCGCGCCGAAGACGCCGCCGAAGATCGCATCCTCGACGCCCTGCTGCCACCGGCACGCATGGGTTTCAGCAACGAAGACGCCGGATCGCCGACCGATTCCAACACCCGCCAACTGTTCCGCAAGCGCCTGCGCGAAGGTCAGCTGGATGACAAGGAGATCGAAATCGAAGTCGCCGAAATGGCGGGCGTCGATATCTCCGCGCCGCCGGGCATGGAAGAGATGACCAATCAGTTGCAAAGCCTGTTCGCCAACATGGGCAAGGGCAAAAAGAAAAGTCGCAAGCTCAAGGTCAAGGAAGCACTGAAACTGGTGCGCGACGAAGAAGCCGGGCGCCTGGTCAACGACGAAGAGTTGAAGGCCAAGGCCCTGGAAGCGGTCGAGCAACACGGCATCGTGTTCATCGACGAAATCGACAAGGTCGCCAAACGCGGCAATTCCGGTGGCGTCGATGTGTCCCGCGAAGGCGTGCAGCGTGACTTGCTGCCGCTGATCGAGGGCTGCACCGTCAACACCAAACTGGGCATGGTCAAGACTGACCACATCCTGTTTATCGCTTCCGGTGCGTTCCATTTGAGCAAGCCGAGCGACCTGGTGCCTGAGCTGCAAGGTCGTCTGCCGATCCGCGTTGAACTGAAGGCGCTGACCCCGGAAGACTTCGAGCGCATTCTCAGCGAACCGCACGCATCGCTCACCGAGCAGTATTGCGCCTTGCTGAAAACCGAAGGTTTGACCATCGAGTTCCAGCCGGACGGGATCAAGCGCATCGCCGAGATCGCCTGGCAGGTCAACGAGAAAACCGAGAACATCGGTGCCCGTCGCCTGCACACGCTGCTTGAGCGTCTACTGGAAGAAGTGTCATTCAGCGCCGGCGACCTGGCCAGCGCCCACGATGACAAGGTGATCCTGATCGACGCCGAGTACGTCAACAGCCACCTGGGCGAATTGGCGCAGAACGAAGACCTGTCCCGTTATATCCTGTAAGCCATACTTACATGGCGGACCCTGTGGGAGCGGGCTTGCTCGCGAAAGCGGTCTGACATTCAACATTGATGTTGAATGTTATGACCCCTTCGCGAGCAAGCCCGCTCCCACATTTGAACCGAGGTCTCCCACACAGACGGACTCCAGGTCATGACCCAACTCCCCACCGACATCAAGCTGCACAAAGCCTCGAAAACCCTGTCGCTGAAATACGCGTCCGGCGAGGAATTTCACCTGCCCGCCGAGTTCCTGCGCGTGCACTCTCCTTCCGCCGAGGTCCAGGGCCACGGCAAACCTATCCTGCAATTTGGCAAGATCGCCGTCGGCTTGAGCAAAGTAGAACCGGCCGGTCAGTACGCACTGAAATTGACCTTCGATGACGGCCACGACAGCGGCCTGTTCACCTGGGAATATCTGTACCAGTTGGCGGTGCGCCAGGAAGACCTCTGGAACGATTATCTTGCCGAGCTTAAAGCGGCCGGCAAAACCCGCGACCCGAGCCAGTCCATCGTCAAGCTGATGCTCTAGGTCAGGCCTCTTGCTCTTTAGAGGGCATTTTCTAATTTCATCTGTTTGAATGCTCCGCTGCGGCGTCGAGGATCGGCCCGCTTGCGAAAAAAATTAAACTCGGGTAACCAATGGAACTGGCAAGTTCCCTGCAGTGCTCGTTGTGTTGAAAAAGCAGCGATGCAGTATTAACGGTCACCCGAGCAGCAGTACCTGGTATTGGTTGTGTGACTACACGGCTGGCCCCGGGTACTCGTCTCAGGACAATGGAGCGTCGTAGATGAGTAACAAGAACAACGATGACCTGAAGTATCAAGCCTCGGAAAACACCCTGGGGCTTAATCCTGTTGTTGGGCTGCGTGGTAAAGATCTACTGGCTTCTGCTCGGATGGTGCTCAGGCAGGCCATCAAACAACCGATTCACAGCGTCAAGCATGTCGCTCATTTCGGCCTCGAACTCAAGAACGTGCTGTTCGGCAAATCCGAACTGCAACCGCCGGGCGATGATCGTCGTTTCAACGATCCGGCCTGGAGCCAGAACCCGCTCTACAAACGTTATCTGCAAACCTACCTGGCGTGGCGCAAGGAACTCCACGACTGGATCGACGACAGCAGCCTGTCACCCAAGGACGTCGCCCGCGGGCACTTCGTGATCAACCTCATGACCGAAGCCATGGCCCCGACCAACAGTGCGGCCAACCCCGCGGCGGTCAAGCGCTTCTTCGAAACCGGCGGCAAGAGCCTGCTGGACGGCCTCTCCCATTTGGCCAAGGACATCGTGCACAACGGCGGCATGCCGAGCCAGGTCAACATGGGCGCGTTCGAAGTCGGCAAGAGCCTGGGCGTGACCGAAGGTGCAGTGGTATTTCGCAACGACGTGCTGGAGCTGATCCAGTACCGGCCGATCACCGAGCAGGTGCACGAGCGCCCATTGCTGGTAGTCCCGCCGCAGATCAACAAGTTCTACGTATTCGACTTGAGCCCGGACAAGAGCCTGGCGCGCTTCTGCCTGCGCAACAATGTGCAGACCTTCATCGTCAGTTGGCGCAACCCGACCAAGGAACAGCGCGAGTGGGGCCTGTCCACTTACATCGAGGCGCTCAAGGAAGCGGTCGACGTGGTGATGGCGATCACCGGCAGCAAAGACGTGAACATGCTCGGCGCCTGCTCCGGCGGCATCACTTGCACCGCCCTGCTGGGCCACTATGCGGCGATCGGCGAGAAGAAGGTCAACGCCCTGACCCTGCTGGTGAGCGTGCTGGACACCACCCTGGACAGCGACGTGGCCCTGTTCGTCGACGAGCAGACCCTCGAAGCCGCCAAGCGCCATTCGTATCAGGCCGGCGTGCTGGAAGGTCGCGACATGGCCAAGGTCTTCGCGTGGATGCGCCCCAACGACCTGATCTGGAACTACTGGGTCAACAACTACCTGTTGGGCAACGAGCCGCCGGTGTTCGACATTCTGTTCTGGAACAACGACACCACCCGCTTGCCGGCCGCGTTCCACGGCGACCTGATCGAGATGTTCAAGAGCAATCCGCTGATTCGCCCTAACGCCCTGGAAGTGTGCGGCACCGCAATCGACCTCAAGCAGGTCACCGCCGATATCTTTTCCCTGGCCGGCACCAACGATCACATCACGCCGTGGAAGTCTTGCTACAAGTCGGCGCAATTGTTTGGCGGCAACGTCGAGTTCGTGCTGTCCAGCAGCGGGCATATCCAAAGCATTCTGAATCCGCCAGGTAATCCGAAGTCACGTTACATGACCAGCACCGAGATGCCGCTGAAGGCTGAGGACTGGCAGGAGAACTCCACCAAGCACACCGATTCCTGGTGGTTGCATTGGCAGGCCTGGCAGGCCGAGCGTTCGGGCAAGCTGAAGAAATCCCCGACGGTCCTGGGCAATAAAACCTACACCGCCGGCGAAGCTGCGCCGGGCACTTACGTACATGAGCGGTAACTGACACACCCCACCACCTTGTAGGAGCGAAGCTTGCTCGCGAAAGCGTCAGGTCAGTCGACATTAACGTTGAATGAATGACCGCTTTCGCGAGCAAGCTTCGCTCCTACAGAGGGGCGGGGATGAATTAACCCACAGGGCCTGAAGCATGCCGCAACCGTTCATTTTTCGTACCGTCGACCTGGATGGCCAGACCCTCCGCACCGCGGTACGCCCCGGCAAGCCTCACTTGACGCCCTTGCTGATTTTCAACGGCATCGGCGCCAACCTGGAGCTGGTGTTTCCGTTCGTCGCGGCGCTGGACCCGGACCTGGAGGTCATTGCCTTCGACGTTCCCGGGGTCGGCGGCTCGTCGACGCCGAACCGCCCCTATCGCTTTCCGGGGCTGGCGAAACTCACGGCACGGATGCTCGACTATCTCGACTACGGACAAGTCAACGTGATCGGCGTGTCCTGGGGCGGCGCCCTGGCGCAGCAATTCGCCTATGACTACCCCGAGCGCTGCAAGAAACTGGTGCTCGCCGCCACCGCCGCCGGTGCGGTGATGGTGCCGGGCAAACCGAAAGTGCTGTGGATGATGGCCAGTCCCCGCCGCTACATTCAGCCGTCCCACGTGATTCGCATTGCGCCGATGATTTACGGCGGCTCGTTCCGCCGCGACCCGACCCTGGCTGCCAGCCATGCGGCGAAGGTGCGCTCGGCGGGCAAGCTCGGTTACTACTGGCAACTGTTCGCCGGCCTCGGCTGGACCAGCATTCACTGGTTGCACAAGATCCACCAGCCGACCCTGGTGCTGGCCGGCGACGACGATCCGCTGATCCCGCTGATCAACATGCGCATGCTCGCCTGGCGCATTCCCAACGCCCAGTTGCACATCATCGATGACGGGCATCTGTTCCTGATTACCCGGGCCGAAGCGGTGGCACCGATCATCATGAAATTCCTCGAGGAAGAACGTCAGCGCGCGGTCATGCATCCGCAACCGTCGCCATTGGGCGGTTAAACAGCCCTATATCGGGCGGCAGGACGCCGCGCCGCGCAACAACCCGTTACAGCGTCTATGGTGTTCTGGTTCGGTGTGTTTGTTTTTGGCCTGAAGACGAAGGAGTGTTGATTCATGCGCGAAAAGCCAGCGAGGGAGTTTTTGCCCACTCCCGCCGCGTTCATCAACGCACAGAGTGCGATTACCGGCCTGCGCGGTCGGGATCTGTTTTCGACCCTGCGCAGCGTGGCCGCCCACGGTTTGCGCAACCCGGTGCACAGTGCCCGGCACGCCCTGAAACTGGGCGGCCAGTTGGGTCGTGTGCTGCTGGGGGAAACCCTGCATCCGACCAACCCGCATGACAGTCGCTTTGCCGACCCGTCATGGAGCCTCAACCCGTTTTACCGGCGCAGTTTGCAGGCGTACCTGAGCTGGCAGAAGCAGGTCAAAAGCTGGATCGACGAAAGCAACATGAACCCGGACGATCGCGCCCGCGCCCACTTCGCTTTCGCCCTGCTCAACGACGCTGTGTCGCCCTCCAATACCTTGCTCAATCCGCTGGCGATCAAGGAGATATTCAACTCCGGCGGCCACAGCCTGGTGCGCGGGGTCGGGCACCTGATCGATGACTTCCTGCACAACGATGGCTTGCCCCGGCAGGTCACCAAGCAAGCCTTCGAGGTCGGCAAAACCGTCGCCACCACTACCGGCTCCGTGGTGTTTCGCAACGAGCTGCTGGAGCTGATCCAGTACAAGCCGATGAGCGAAAAACAGTATTCAAAACCGCTGCTGGTAGTGCCGCCGCAGATCAACAAGTACTACATTTTCGACTTGAGCCCACACAACAGCTTCGTCCAGTTCGCCCTGAAGAATGGCCTGCAAACCTTCATGATCAGTTGGCGCAACCCGGATGTGCGCCATCGCGAGTGGGGGCTGTCGACCTACGTTGAAGCGGTAGAAGAAGCGATGAACGTCTGCCGGGCAATTACCGGCGCCCGGGAAGTGAACCTGATGGGCGCCTGCGCCGGCGGGCTGACCATCGCCGCATTGCAGGGCCATCTACAGGCCAAGCGGCAGTTGCGCCGTGTATCGAGCGCGACTTACCTGGTGAGCCTGCTCGACAGCCAGATGGACAGCCCCGCCACCCTGTTCGCCGACGAACAAACCCTGGAGGCGGCCAAGCGTCGCTCCTATCAGAAAGGCGTGCTCGATGGTCGCGACATGGCCAAAGTGTTCGCCTGGATGCGCCCCAACGATTTGATCTGGAGCTACTTCGTCAACAACTACCTGCTGGGCAAGGAGCCACCGGCGTTCGACATCCTCTACTGGAACAACGACAACACACGCCTGCCCGCAGCGTTCCACGGCGACTTGCTGGACTTCTTCAAGCACAACCCGCTGAGTCATCCGGGCGGTCTTGAGGTGTGCGGCACCCCGATCGATTTGCAGAAGGTCACGGTCGACAGCTTCAGCGTGGGTGGCATCAACGACCACATCACGCCGTGGGATGCGGTGTATCGCTCGACCCTGCTGCTGGGCGGCGAGCGGCGCTTTGTGCTGTCCAATAGCGGGCATGTGCAGAGCATCCTCAACCCGCCGTCGAACCCGAAAGCCAACTTCATCGAAAGCCCGAAACTGAGCAGCGACCCACGGGCCTGGTACTACGACGCCAAGCAAACCGACGGCAGTTGGTGGACGCAATGGCTGGCCTGGATCCAGGAACGCTCCGGCGCACAAAAAGAAACCCACATGGCCCTCGGCAACCAGAACTATCCACCGATGGAAGCCGCACCCGGCACTTACGTGCGCGTGCGCTGACGCTCAACCCACCACGGCCGGCACCGGCCGTGGCCTGACTCGACCATTAAGAAGACTGGATGAAAACCCGCGACCGGATCCTCGAATGTGCCCTGCAGTTGTTCAATAACAAGGGCGAACCGAACGTTTCCACCATGGAAGTTGCCAACGAAATGGGGATCAGCCCCGGTAACCTCTACTACCACTTCCACGGCAAGGAGCCGCTGATCCTGGGGTTGTTCGACCGCTTCCAGAATGAACTGGCGCCACTGCTCGATCCGCCGCCTGATGTTGAACTGAACCCCGAAGATTACTGGCTGTTCCTGCACTTGATCGTCGAGCGCCTGGCGCACTATCGGTTCCTGTTCCAGGACCTGTCGAACCTGGCCGGGCGCCTGCCGAAACTGGCCAAGGGCATCCGCAATTTGCTCAATGCGTTGAAGCGCACGCTGGCGTCATTGCTGGCACGGTTGAAGGCTCAAGGGCAGTTAGTCAGCGATACCCAGGCGTTGGGGCAACTGGTGGAACAGATCACCATGACGTTGCTGTTTTCCCTGGACTATCAGCGGATTCTGGATCGCGAGGGTGAAGTGAGGTTGGTGGTGTACCAAATCATGATGCTGGTGGCGCCGCACTTGCTGCCGCCGATCAAGGCTGCGACGGAGCAATTAGCCCTGCAATACCTGGAAGAACACGATTAAACATGTGGGAGCGGGCTTGCTCGCGAATGCGCTGGGTCATTCAACATTTATGGTGGCTGACACACCGCTTTCGCGAGCAAGCCCGCTCCCACAGGGGATCTGCGGTGTTCATGGAATCGCGCATAAAAAACGCCCGACCTTTGCAGGCCGGGCGTGATCGTTCCCATGCTCCGCGTGGGAATGCAGCCGGTGACGCTCTGCGTCACTGCCGCAGTGAACGCGGAGCGTCCGTTGAGGCATTCCCACGCAGAGCGTGGGAACGATCATCAGGACTGACTGGTTGGCGTCGATGGAGCTGGCGCGGCAGTCGGGGTCACAGCAGGGGTCGGCGCTGCAGCGGAATTCGCTGAGGTGGCCGGGGTTGCCGGTTTGGCGGCAGCCACTGCTGGTTTTGGCGCGGCGGCTTTTGGTGCTGCCGGTTTCTTCACTGCAGGTTTTGCCGCTGGCTTGGCTGCAGGTTTGGCCGCTGCGGTTTTGGCAGCCGGTTTAGCCGCAGGTTTGGCTGCGGCCTTGGCGGCGGCGACCGGTTTGGCGGCTGCTTTGGTAACGGCCTTGGCGGCCGGTTTAGCAGCAGCGGTTTTGGCAGCGACTTTAGCGGCAGGCTTGGCAACTGCTTTGGCAGCGGCCTTCACCAGTGGCTTGGCGGCGGTTTTGGCTGCCGGTTTGGCGGCCGCAGTTTTAGCAGCAGGTTTGGCCGCTGCGGTTTTCGCCGCAACAGGCGCAACCTTGGCACCGGTGAGTTTTTCGATTTGCTTGGTCAGGGTATCGACCTTGCTGTGCAGCGCTTTGACTTCGTTGCGGCTCGGTACACCGAGGCGCGAAATGGCGCTGTTCAGGCGCTTGTCGAAAGCCCCTTCCAGCTCATCCCACTTGCCCAGTGCGCGGTCTTTCACGCCGCTGATGCGCGACTTGGCCGAGGAAGCGGAGTCCTTGGCGGCGTCGACTTTTTTGCCAACAGCGCTTTTGGTGAGCTTCTCGGCTTTCTCGCCGTCTTTAACCAATGTATCGAAGAGTTTGCTGCCGTCAGTGTCGATCTTCGAGTACACGCCTAAACCAGCCAGCCAGATTTTGCGGGAGTAGTCTTCGACTTTCCCGATCCACGAGCTGCCTTCTTTTTCAGTATTCTTTTTACCAGCCATCCCGTTCTCCTTAAGATTTACGCGCGACACGTTCGAGCAATGCCGTCAGCTCATCGAGCTTAGCAGAGAGTGTCTCAACGTCATGTTTAGACGGAATGCCGATACGATTCAAGGCACTTGCGACACGCGAGTCAAAAGCCTTCTCGACCTTGTCGAGTTGCACTTCGACCTTGCCTTTGAAAGTACTCACTTCACTCTTGGCTTCATCGATCTCGGCATTGGCCGCTTCGAGTTTTGCCTCGACTACCTTTTTGCCTTTCTTTTCAACAGTTTGACCAGCCTTGATCAACTCTTGAAAGTACTCGCTGCCCTCGATTCCAACCTTGGTGTAGGCACCCAGGCCTGCCAGCCAGATCTTGCGGGCATACGATCTGACGTCTTGCAGGGCGTTAGTCGATGCGTCGATTTTTTTCTTCAAAATAACTTTGGCCATGGTGCACCTCACGCGCAGAAGGTTTGAGGAACTGCCCGCGAAAGTGTCGGGCTCATGCACAAAGTAGGGAGAAAAATTAGAAACGGCACCCTAACAACTGACATAAACCTTTGGCCACACCACACACAAATGTGGGAGCGGGCTTGCTCGCGAAAGCGGTGGATCAGTCAACATCATCGTTGAATGAAACACCGCCTTCGCGAGCAAGCCCGCTCCCACAGGGAATGCATTCGCAAATCGATGCCGGTTACACCAGGGCCTTGTCGAGGGCCTTCTCGATTTCCGATTTGATCATGCCGCTCATGGCCGACATCATCAGGCCCAGCTCGACATCTACCTTGATCGAATCCTCGCCTACCAGCACCGCACCTTTCACGCCCGAACGCTTGAGGTTCAGGGTGTCGCCGGACCACGACGGTTCCAGCCCATATTGCTCGGACAGTTTCTGCGCCAACAGGTCGGCCTTCTCGCGAGCCGCTTCCTTGCCCAGGCTGTGGGCACGTTCAACACTAATTCGGGCCATCGAATGACTCCTGCTTGATGGATACTTTCCTGAAGCATCTTGACCGCTGCTGCGTCAAAACGTCCCGGCGGTTCTACATCTTACCTTCAGCCTTGCCAAGACAAAGCAGGCCACCGGGATTAGAATGTCCCGCATTCTCTTCTGGTGACAGCGATATGACTGATCAGCGCAAAGGCAGCGATGCCGAACCCACCACTCACTTCGGTTTCAAAAACGTTCCGGAAAGCCAAAAAGCGGAAAAAGTCGCTGAGGTTTTCCACTCGGTAGCCGCCAAGTACGACTTGATGAACGACCTCCTGTCGGGCGGTATGCACCGTCTGTGGAAGCGTTTCGCGATCGAACTGTCGGGCGTTCGCACCGGTAACCGCGTGCTGGACATTGCCGGCGGCACCGGCGACCTGACCAAGAAATTCTCGCACCTCGTCGGCCCGACCGGCCAGGTGGTGTTGGCCGACATCAACGAATCCATGCTCAAGGTCGGTCGCGACCGCCTGCTGGACCTCGGTGTGGCCGGCAACGTCGAATTCGTTCAGGCTGACGCGGAAAAACTGCCGTTCCCGGACAACCACTTCGACTGCGTGACCATCGCTTTCGGCCTGCGCAACGTCACCCATAAAGAAGACGCACTGCGTTCGATGCTGCGCGTGCTCAAGCCCGGCGGTCGCCTGCTGGTGCTGGAGTTCTCCAAGCCAACCAACGCGCTGATGTCCAAAGCCTACGACGCCTACTCGTTCGCCTTCATGCCGCTGATGGGCAAGCTGATCACCAACGACTCGGAAAGCTATCGCTACCTGGCCGAATCGATCCGCATGCACCCGAATCAGGAAACCCTGAAGTCGATGATGGTCGAGGCCGGTTTCGACCGCGTGACCTACCACAACATGACCGCAGGCATCGTCGCCCTGCACCGCGGCATCAAGCCCTGATGTTGCTGGCCGGCCTGCTCGCCAGCGTCGAACTCGGCCTGAACCGGGTGCTGCGTCTCGACAGTACCGCGCTGCCGCGCCTGGCACATTTGAGCGGCCGGGTGATTGCCGTCGATTGCCGCAGCCCGGCGCTGCAATTGTTCATCCTGCCCAGCGATGAAGGCCTGATGCTCGCCTCCCAATGGGAATCCGGCGCCGACTGCACCTTGCGTGCACCGGCCTCGAGCCTGTTGAAACTGGCCCTGAGCAAGGACAAGACCTCGGTGCTGCATGGGCCGGACGTCGAGCTTGACGGTGACAGCGGCGTGCTGCTGGAACTGGCGGCCATCCTGCAAGACCTTGAGCTGGACTGGGAGTACGAACTCTCGCGCTGGCTCGGCCCGCTGGCCACGCAACTGGTCGGCGGTCACCTGCGCAGCCGCGCACGCTTTTACCAGCAAGGGTTCGCCAGCCTGAACCAGAATCTGGGCGAATACCTGGCCGAAGAATCGCGCACCCTCGTCGGTCAGCGCGAAGCCGAAGCCCGTTTCAGTGAACTGGACCAGATCAAACTCGATCTGGAACGTCTCGAGGCGCGTTTCGAGCGCCTTTCCCGATCCCTCGACCCAAGCGATAACGCATGAAGCTGCTTGCCGTCCGCCGTTTGTTGCGCATCCAGCGCGTCGTGATCCGCTACCGCCTCGATGACCTGCTGTTCGCCTTGCCGCTGCCCTGGTTTCTGCTGGCGCTGCGCTATGCCTTGCCGTGGCGCTGGTTCCCGCGCAAAACCCTGGACCTGACCCGTGGCGCGCGATTGCGCCTGGCATTGCAGGACCTGGGGCCGATCTTCATCAAGTTCGGGCAGATTCTGTCCACCCGTCGCGACCTGTTGCCGGAAGACATCGCCGATGAGCTGATGAAGCTGCAGGACCGCGTCCCGCCGTTCGACTCGCAAGTGTCGATCAAGCTGATCGAAGAGCAGCTCGGGAAAAAGATCAGCGAAGTCTTCAGCCGTTTCGACGTCGAACCGCTGGCCTCGGCCTCGGTGGCGCAGGTGCATGCCGCGCAGTTGAAAACCGGCGAAGAAGTGGTGGTGAAGGTGATCCGCCCGGGCCTGAAGCCGATCATCGCCCAGGATCTGGCATGGCTGTTCATCCTCGCCCGTGCCGCTGAAAAACTTTCGGCCGATGCACGTCTGCTGCACCCGGTGGACGTGGTCCAGGATTACGAAAAAACCATCTACGACGAACTCGACCTGCTGCGCGAGGCGGCCAACGCCAGCCAGTTGAAGCGCAACTTCGAAGGCTCGGAGCTGCTGTACGTGCCGCAAGTCTATTGGGACTGGTGCCGGCCGAAAGTGCTGGTGATGGAGCGGATCTACGGGATTCAGGTCACCGACCTGGCGACCCTGGCCGACCAGCGCACCGACATGAAAATGCTCGCCGAACGGGGCGTGGAAATCTTCTTCACCCAGGTGTTCCGCGACAGCTTCTTCCACGCCGACATGCACCCGGGCAACATTTTCGTCAGCACCGTCAACCCGTGGAGCCCGCAGTACATTGCGATCGACTGCGGCATCGTCGGCAGCCTGACCCCGGAAGACCAGGATTATCTGGCGCGCAACCTGTTCGCCTTTTTCAAGCGCGATTACCGGCGCGTGGCGCAGTTGCACATCGATTCGGGCTGGGTCCCGGCGGAAACCAAGCTCAACGAATTCGAAGCGGCGATTCGTACCGTTTGCGAGCCGATTTTCGAAAAACCGTTAAAAGATATTTCCTTCGGCCAGGTGTTGATGCGCCTGTTCCAGACCGCTCGGCGCTTCAACATGGAAGTGCAGCCGCAGCTGGTTTTACTGCAAAAAACCCTGTTGAACATCGAAGGTTTGGGCCGTCAGCTGTACCCGGACCTGGATCTGTGGAACACCGCCCAACCGTTCCTCGAACGCTGGATGCGCGAGCGCGTCAGCCCGAAAGCCTTGCTCGGCAACGTGCAGAGCCAGTTCGAGCAACTGCCGCACCTGGCCAACATGGCCCGCGACCTGCTGGAACGCATGTCCCAGCCCCACGCCTACGACCCGCCACCGCCGTGGCATCGGCGCAAGGACGACTGGTTCCTGCGCCTGCTCGGTTGCGCGCACCTGGGCGGTGGCGCGGTACTCGCGGCCGGTGGTCCGTTGAGCGATCTCGGCCATTGGCCGGCCGGGATCATGATGATTGTCGGTTTGTATCTGGTCGTTCGCCGATAGCCAGCGCCATCGCACGCTGGCACACTGTTTGAACGCCTGCCCGACTAATGAAGTGTCGGGCCGCTGTCGGAGTCGAAGATGAAAAACTGGCTGGACGAGATCAAGTGGGACGCTGACGGACTGGTGCCGGCGATTGCCCAGGATCACAAGACCGGGCGCGTCCTGATGATGGCCTGGATGAACCGCGAAGCGCTGGAACTGAGCGCTGCCGAGAACCGCGCCATTTACTGGTCACGTTCCCGTGGCAAGTTGTGGCGCAAGGGTGAAGAGTCCGGCCATGTGCAGACCCTGCATGAGATGCGCCTGGACTGTGACGCCGACGTGATCATCCTGATGGTCGAGCAGATTGGCGACATCGCCTGCCATACCGGCCGCCAGAGCTGCTTCTACCGCGTCTTCGAAAACGGCGACTGGAAAACCGTCGACCCGGTGCTGAAAGATCCGCATGCCATCTATTCCGCAGGACACACACATGAGTGACACTCTCACGCGTCTGGCGCAGGTTTTGGAAGAGCGCAAAGGCGCCGCCGCCGACAGCTCGTATGTCGCCAGCCTGTACCACAAGGGTTTGAACAAGATTCTGGAAAAAGTCGGCGAAGAGTCGGTCGAAACCATCATCGCCGCCAAGGACGCCGCCATCAGCGGTGACTGCAGCGACGTGATCTACGAGACCGCCGATTTGTGGTTCCACAGCATGGTCATGCTCGCCCAACTGGGGCAGCATCCACAGGCTGTGCTCGATGAACTGGACCGTCGCTTCGGTCTGTCCGGACACGCCGAGAAAGCCTCGCGTCCGTCCGCCTGAATAACTATTTGAGAGGAGCAGCAACATGGGCATTTTTGACTGGAAACACTGGATCGTCATCCTGGTTGTCGTGGTGCTGGTGTTCGGCACCAAGAAACTGAAAAACCTCGGCACTGACGTTGGCGAGTCGATCAAGGGCTTTCGCAAAGCCATGAACGACGAAGAGAAGCCGGTTGACCCAACCGTGACCCCGGCGCAACCGGTGCCACCTGCTCAACCAACCACGACCTCGCCACTGAACCAGCCGCACACCATCGACGTGCAGGCACAGAAAGTCGAAGAGCCGATCCGCAAAGACGTGTGAGCACAGACTAATGTTTGGTATCAGCTTCTCTGAACTGCTGCTCGTCGGCCTCGTTGCCCTGCTGGTGCTGGGCCCCGAGCGTTTGCCGGGCGCTGCGCGCACCGCCGGTCTGTGGATCGGGCGGCTGAAGCGCAGCTTCAACGCGATCAAACAGGAAGTTGAACGTGAAATCGGTGCCGACGAGATTCGTCGGCAACTGCACAACGAGCACATTCTGTCGCTGGAACAGGAGGCGCGGAAGATTTTCACGCCGACCCAGCAGGAAGCGACGCCGGTGCAGCCGGTTGAACCGGTGGTCGAGCCGACGATTCATGCGCCGGGCACTGAACCGGTGCCTACCATGGGCGGCGTCGAGCCTGCGCCAGTTGTCCCCGCGCCGACACCCGTAGAACCTGTAGCTCCTGCGGCGGCGCCCATCGCTCCCGCTCCTCATGACCCAACACTGCCGCCGCGAGCCCCATGAGCGAACTTCCTGAAAACGACCAGCACATGCCGCTGGTTTCGCACCTCACCGAGTTGCGTACTCGCCTGCTGCGTTGTGTAGCGGCGATTTTCATCATCTTCGCCGGGTTGTTCGCGTTCACCCAGCAGATCTATACCTTCGTCTCGACACCGCTGCGGGCGTACCTGCCTGTCGGCGCAACGATGATCGCCACCGACGTCTCATCGCCGTTCCTGACGCCGTTGAAACTGACGATGATGGTTTCGCTGTTCCTGGCGATCCCGGTGATCCTGCATCAGATCTGGGGTTTCATCGCACCGGGTCTGTATAAACACGAGAAACGCGTTGCCGTGCCGTTGCTGGTCTCCAGCATCCTGCTGTTCTATACCGGCATGGCCTTCGCCTACTACCTGGTGTTCCCGCTGATCTTCAAATTCTTCGCCGCCGCCACCCCGGCCGGCGTGGAAATGATGACCGACATCACCAGCTACCTCGATTTCGTCATGACCCTGTTCTTCGCCTTCGGCGTGGCGTTCGAGATCCCGGTGGCCGTGGTGCTGCTGGTATGGATTGGCGTTGTCGACGTCAAATACCTGAAGAAAATCCGCCCGTACGTGGTCATCGGCTGCTTCGTGGTCGGCATGATCCTGACCCCGCCGGACATCTTCTCCCAGACGCTGTTGGCCGTACCGATGTGGATGCTGTTTGAAATCGGCATCCTGTTCGGCAGCCTCGTCAGCAAGCGCGGCGAGCACCGGGATGACCAACCGGTTGACGATCACAACGACCAGCCGCCAGCGACCCAGCCGTGAACCTGCTGCTCCTCGAAGAAGCCGATTTCATTGCGGTCGACCGGGTGATCCTGCGTGATCGGCGCTTGACCCACATGCAGGAAGTCCACCGCTGTGAAGTGGGCGACAGCATGCGCGTCGGGCGGATCGGCGGGCTGATGGGTTCGGCCGAAGTGCTGCGCCTGGACGCCGACGAAGCTGAATTGCGCGTCGTTCTCGATCAACCGCCACCGACCAAGCTGCCATTGACCCTGGTATTGGCTCTGCCACGCCCGAAAATGCTCCGTAGGGTGTTTCAGACCGTGGCGGCCATGGGTGTGCCACGGATCGTGCTGGTGAACAGCTATCGCGTCGAGAAGAGCTTCTGGCAGACCCCATTCCTGGAACCCGAGGCGATTCGCGAGCAGTTGATCCTGGGTCTGGAACAGGCCCGGGACAGCGTGCTGCCGGAAGTCGTCATCGAGAAGCGCTTCAAGCCGTTCGTCGAAGACCGGCTGCCCGGAATCACCGAGGGCACCCTCGGTCTGGTCGGCCACCCCGGAAATTACCCGCCCTGCCCTCGCGGCCTGGACGAACCGGTAACGCTGGCGATCGGCCCCGAAGGTGGCTGGATTCCTTATGAAATCGAATTGCTGGGCAAATCCGGGCTGAATCCGGTGCAACTGGGCGATCGCATCCTGCGCGTCGAAACCGCCGTCACCGCCCTGCTGGCACGCCTCTTCTAACTCAACACATCTCCCTCTGTAGGAGCTGCCGAAGGCTGCGATCTTTTGATCTTGATCTTCGTCGCGCTCACCGCAGCCAAGGTCAAAAGATCGCAGCCTTCGGCAGCTCCTACAGGTGCGTGTCGCGCCCGGTAATTCGCGTTGCTGCGCTACAGATTCCCGCTCGCGCGCCGATACAGCTCCCATAAAACCAAATTGTGGTCCGAGGGGAGTAGCAGCATGTACCGTTGGCTAGCCGAGAAACTGGGAAACGTAAGCGTTAATCGCAAACTGGGTGTCGGCTTCGGTCTCGTCCTGCTCCTGACCTTGTTGATCACGTTCACCGGCTGGACCGGGCTGACGGGTGTGATGAGCCGTGGCGACAAGCTCGGGTTCATTGCCAGCATCAATGAGCTGGCCAAGGATTTACGCGTGGCGCGCCTGGACTACGAAATGCGCCGTGGCGAACAAGGCCCGAGCGCGGTCAACGGCTATTTGGATCAGATCGAAGCCGGCCTGCAAACCGCACGCAAGATGATCGAGCAACCCGCCGACGTCGCGATGATCGACCAGCAACTGGCCGGCGTCAGCCAGTACCGGCAAGCCTTCACCGCCATGATCCAGGCCGGTGCCAACCGCGAAGATGCCCGCAGCAAACTCGGCGCCACCGCCGACAACGCCGTGGCCAAGGTGTCTGAGGTTGAGAAGGCACTGCTGCAAGGTGACAGCGTCGCCCAGTTCAATAGCGTGATCGACCTGAGCAAGCTGATCCAGCAAGCGCGCTTCCAGGTCCGCGGCTACACCTACAGCGCCAAGACCGAGGCCGAACAGCCTGCGCTGGACGCCATCGATAACGCCCTGAAAAACCTCGAAAGCCTGCCGGCCAAACTGCCGGAACAGTTCAGCGCCAACCTGCAACAGGCCTCCGATTCGCTGAAGGCCTACCGCGCCGCTGTCAGCCAGTACCGCGACTCTCAGGTCGCCAGCGCTGCCGCCCTCAAGCGTATGGCTGACCAAGGCGACAATCTGCGCGAACTCAGCAAGAAACTGACCATTTCGCAAACCGTCGTGCGTGACACCGATGCCGCCCACGCCAAGAACCTGCTGCTGATGGCCACCGTCCTCGCCCTGGCCTTCGGCTTGCTCGCCGCTTGGGCGATCACCCGCCAGATCGTCATTCCATTGAGCCAGACCCTGAAAGTCGCCGAGCGCGTGGCCGCTGGCGACCTGACCCACAACCTGATCTCCGAACGCCAAGACGAACTCGGCCAGCTCCAGCGTGCCATGCAGAGCATGACCCTGGGTCTGCGCGAGTTGATCGGCGGCATCAGCGATGGCGTCACGCAGATCGCCAGCGCCGCCGAAGAGCTGTCCGCCGTGACCGAGCAAACCAGCGCCGGGGTCAACAGCCAGAAAGTGGAAACCGATCAGGTGGCCACCGCCATGCACGAAATGACCGCCACCGTGCAGGAAGTCGCGCGCAACGCCGAGGAAGCGTCTGAAGCGGCGCTCGCCGCCGATCAGCAGGCCCGCGAAGGCGACAAGGTTGTCGGCGAAGCCATCGCCCAGATCGAACGCCTGGCCATCGAAGTCGGCAACTCCACCGTCGCCATGAGCGATCTGAAACGCGAAAGCGACAAGATCGGCAGCGTGCTCGACGTGATCAAGTCCGTGGCGCAACAGACCAACCTGCTGGCGCTCAACGCCGCCATCGAAGCCGCCCGTGCCGGTGAAGCCGGACGCGGTTTTGCGGTGGTCGCCGATGAAGTCCGCAGCCTGGCCCAGCGCACCCAGAAGTCCACCGAAGAGATCGAAGAGCTGATCGTTGGCCTGCAAACCGGCACCCAGCAAGTCGCGACCATCATGGACAACAGCCGCAGCCTGACCGACAGCAGCGTCGAACTGACTCGCCGCGCCGGGGGCTCGCTGGAAAGCATCACCCGCACGGTGTCTGCGATCCAGTCGATGAACCAACAGATTGCTGCGGCCGCCGAGCAACAGAGCGCCGTGGCCGAAGAGATCAACCGCAGCGTACTGAACGTGCGCGACGTGTCCGAGCAGACCTCGGCGGCGAGTGAAGAGACTGCGGCGTCCAGCGTTGAGCTGGCGCGGTTGGGGACGCATTTGCAGATGTTGGTTGGGCGGTTCAAGGTTTAAGGCGATTCAGAGGCCTCGGCTGGCTTTGGACCGAGGTGATGCCATTCGCGAGCAAGCCCGCTCCCACATTAGATTTTCGGTGAACACATTTTTTGTGCTTAACCGAGATCCACTGTGGGAGCGGGCTTGCCCGCGAAAGCGATCTGACAGACAACGCGACTAAAGAACCTGCCGCAAAAACGCCTGCGCCCGAGGATCCTTCGGCGCATCGAAGAACTCGGCCGGCGAGGCATCTTCCAGCAATTTGCCGTGATCGAAGAACAACACCCGATCCGCCACTTCCCGGGCAAAACCCATTTCGTGGGTCACGCAAACCATGGTCATGCCTTCCACGGCCAGGGTTTTCATCACGTCCAGCACTTCGCCGACCATTTCCGGGTCCAGCGCCGAGGTCGGCTCGTCGAACAACATGACCTTCGGTTCCATGGCCAGCGCCCGGGCAATCGCCACACGCTGTTGCTGACCGCCGGACAGGCGTGACGGAAACTCATTGGCCTTCTGCGCGATACCGACCTTTTCCAGCAACGCCAGGGCCTTGGCCTCACGCTCCTTTTTGCCGCGTTTGCGCACGACTTTTTGCGCCAGGCAGAGGTTTTCCAGCACGGTCATGTGCGGGAACAGGTTGAAGTGCTGGAACACCATGCCGACTTCCCGACGATAGGCATTCACGTCGGTTTTCGGGTCGGCCAGTTGCAAACCGTCGATGCTCACCGAGCCCGAATCAAACTCTTCCAGGCCATTGAGGCAGCGCAGGAAGGTCGATTTGCCGGAGCCGGACGGCCCGATCACCACCAGCACTTCGCCCCTGGCCACGGTCGTGGACACGTTATCCACCGCGCGCACCACCTGGCCACGGGTGTCGAAGACTTTTACCAGATCGCGGACTTCAATCACTTTGCGCGAGCCTCCGCTCAAGCCGGCTGGCGATTTTCGACAGCGGCAGGTTGATCAACAGGTACAGCCCGGCCACGCAGAACAGGATTTCGAACGGCGAGAACGAGGTGGTGATAACTTCGCGACCGCTTTTCAGCAGCTCGGTTATGGCAATCACCGACACCAGCGACGTGTCTTTCACCAGGCTGATGAACTGCCCGGCCAGTGGCGGCAACACGCGTTTCAATGCTTGCGGCAGCACCACATGACGCATCGACTGGCCGGCGCTCAAGCCCAGGGAACGCGCGGCCTCGTTCTGGCCACGGGCGATGGACTGGACGCCGGAGCGGATTATTTCCGCCACGTAGGCGCCAGTGAACAGCGACAGCGCGGCGATCCCGGCGAACTCCCGGGACAGGTTCATCACCGTGCCGATGAAGAAATAGAAAATGAAGATCTGTACCAACAGCGGCGTACCGCGCACCAGTTCGACATAAATGGTCGAGAGGTCACGCAGGGTCGGGTTGTTGGAGAGACGGCACAGGCCCGTAGCGAGGCCGATCAACAGCCCGAGCACGCCAGACACCACGGACAGCCACAACGTGGTCCACAGGCCCCACAGCAGTGGACCGGCGGCCCAATGCCGGGTGACGCCGATCACGTCGCCCTCTGCCACGTCATCGCCCTGGGCGACTTGCAGGCTGTTTTCGTCGACGCTCAGGTGCTGCTCATCGCCAGCGTCATTGCGCAGGGTGACTTCGGCCTTGTCGCCCTGGCGCACCAGTTCGCTGACCGTGGAAATGTCGGCGGCGCGCTGGGATTCTTCGGCGTGGTAGGCGAAGTACTGCGGCACGCGGTTCCAGCGCCATTCGTAGGACATCAGCGAGGTGGCGTAATACAACGCGCCGGCCAGACCGATGAGCACGAGCACGGTCAGGACGTGCCAGGGCAGTTGGGATTTTTTATGTTTCATTTGCTTTGAAGATTCCGGATTTTGTGTCGCCAGGGAGGCCGTCTTCGCGAGCAAGCCCGCTCCCACAGGAGTACGCATTCCCATTGTGGGAGCGGGCTTGCTCGCGAATGAGGGCGACGCGGTCTAGCTGACCGGGCCCTTATTCCATGTCCTTCTGCCAAGCGGTGTCTTTGAACCACTTGTCATGAATGCGATCGTAGGTGCCGTCTTCGTGGATCTGGTGCAGGAAGTTGTTGATGAAGTTGAGGCTGTCGTAGTCGCCTTTCTTCAGGCCGAAGGCCAGGGGTTCGTAGGTGAACGGCTTGTCGAGGAACACCAGTTTGCCGGCGCCGACCTTGTTCACCGCGACCACGTTGTACGGGGCGTCATAGATGAAGGCGTCGGCCTTGCCGTTGACCACGTCGAGCACGGCTTCCTGCTCGTTGTCATAGCCGTGGTACTTGGCTTTGGAGATCAGCTTCTTGGCAACCATCTCGCCGGTGGTGCCGAGCTTGGAGGTGATGCGGTACTCGTCGGTGTTCAGGTCTTTGTAGGACTTGATGGTGCCTTCCAGCTCCTTGCGGATCAGCAGGGTCTGGCCGACGACGATGAACGGTTCGCTGAAGTTCAGGCGCAGGTTGCGTTCCTGGGTCAGGGTCATGCCGCTGCCGATCATGTCGAACTTGTCAGTCATCAACGCCGGGATGATGCCGTCATAGCCGGTGGACACCAGCTCCAGCTTCACGCCCATGGCCTTGGACATGGCCTTGAGGATGTCGACTTCGAAACCGATGATCTCGCCGCGCTTGTTGGTCATTTCGAACGGCATGTAGGTCGGGTCCATGCCGACTTTCAGCGTGCCGCGCTTGACCGCGTCATCGATGGCCCCGGCCTGCGCCGCGTTGACTGCAACCAATGCCGTGACGCCGACCAGCAGCATCGACAGATACTTCTTCATCATCAAGTCCCCAAACCATTGCGTTGTGAGGCGCGCAATCGGCGGGTTTTCCTTGGAAAACCGGCAGATACGAACAGAAAGCTGTCCGGGCGCACCAATTCGGGGACGGATCCTAACGTACTGGGTTGTTTGCACAAGGGTTTACGCTGGATTTGTTGGTTCTTGCGGGGCCGCAAAAGCAAAAGATCGCAGCCTTCGGCAGCTCCTACGCGGTGTACGTCCGTAGGAGCTGCCGAAGGCTGCGATCTTTTAAGGCTTCCCCCGCTTCTGAAGGAAGCGGGGGCTTTTCGTTATGCCAACTGAGGCTGTGCGCTCAATGGCTTGAGCGGCAGCAGCGGCGCATGGGGATCGGCTTTCACCGATTTCCGCCACGCATCCAGCCACTCGGCGTGGCCTTCGTTCCAGACCGCCTCGTGCAGGCGACCCAATGCCACCGGATCGCTCAACAGTTGCAGGCGTTCATGGTTGTTCAGCCCGGCAGGCCCGACCTTCAACGCATGACGAACCCGCTCGACGCGCAACCACTCGATCGGCTCGGCCTGACCGTGACGGGACGTCGCCAGCGAGCACGCCAGGGCGTTCTGCTGTGGATCGACCACGGCGCGGATGAAGCCGTCTTTCAACTGGTGATAACGGTTTTCGTGGGTGTACTGGTCGGTCGCCAGCAGCGCTTGTGGCGGATTGTATTCCTCAGGGATCAGGAACAGGCTCTCGTCGCGGGACTTGAGGCCCAGGCCGACACGGCTGGAAATCACCGACACCGGGATCGACAGCATCAGCGAACCGACGATCGGCACCAACCACCATAGGAAGCTTGGGTTCAGCCAGATCACCAGCAGGGCCCAGAAGAAGCCCAGCAAGGTTTGCGGGCCGTGACGCTTGACCGCTTCGCTCCATGGCGTGGAGTCGTCGTCACGTTGCGGCGAGTTCCAGGTCGCGGCCCAGCCGAGGAACGCGGCGAGGACGAAACGGGTGTGGAAAATCATCCGCACCGGCGCCAACAGCATGGAGAACAACATCTCCAGCAGCATCGAGAACGTCACCTTGAACTTGCCACCGAACTCTTTTGCGCCCTTGGCCCAGATCAGGATGATGCTCAGCAATTTCGGCAGGAACAGCAGCACGATGGTCGTCGAGAACAACGCGACGGCCTTGTCCGGATGCCATTGCGGCCACAGCGGATACAGCTGTCGCGGCTCCATGAAGTACTGCGGCTCCATCAACGTGTTCACCGCCAGCAACGCCGTGGACAACACGAGGAAGAAGAACCACAACGGCGCCGACAGGTAAGACATCACGCCGGTGAGGAACACCGCACGGTGCACCGGGTGCATGCCTTTGACCAGGAACAGGCGGAAGTTCATCAGGTTACCGTGGCACCAGCGACGGTCACGCTTGAGTTCGTCCAGCAGGTTCGGCGGCAGTTCTTCGTAGCTGCCCGGCAAGTCGTAGGCAATCCACACGCCCCAGCCGGCACGGCGCATCAGCGCAGCTTCGACGAAGTCGTGGGACAGGATCGCACCGGCGAAGGCCCCTTTACCCGGCAACGGCGCCAGGGCGCAGTGCTCGATAAACGGCTTCATGCGGATGATCGCGTTGTGGCCCCAGTAGTGGGATTCACCCAACTGCCAGAAATGCAGGCCGGCGGTGAACAGCGGACCGTACACCCGGGTAGCAAACTGCTGCATACGCGCATAAAGGGTGTCCATGCCCGACGCACGTGGCGCGGTCTGGATGATCCCGGCGTCCGGCGTGGCTTCCATCAAGCGCACCAGACTGGTCAGGCATTCGCCGCTCATCACGGAGTCCGCGTCGAGCACGACCATGTACTTGTAGTCACCGCCCCAACGACGGCAGAAGTCGTCGAGGTTGCCGCTCTTGCGCTTAACGCGACGGCGACGACGGCGATAGAAGATCTTGCCGAAGCCCTTGGCTTCGCGGCAGACGTCGAGCCAGGCCTGTTGCTCGGCGACGCAGATATCGGTTTCGTTACTGTCGCTGAGGACGAAGAAGTCGAAACGATCCAGGTCACCGGTGGCCGCTACCGACTCGAAGGTCGCCCGCAGACCGGCGAATACACGCGGCACGTCTTCGTTGCAGATCGGCATCACCAGTGCGGTGCGTGCGTCCTTGGCAATCGGCTCGTTGCCGGCGCTTTTGCCGGAGATACGGTATTTATCGTGACCGGTGAGCAACTCGAGGAAGCCCATCAGCGCGGTCCAGAAACCGGCCGACACCCAGCAGAACAGAATCCCGAACAGGATCAGGATGCTGGTTTGCAGCGCGTACGGCAGCACTTGCGTGGCGGTTTGCAGCAGCGGTTGATGCAGCACCTCGTTGAGGTCGACGAACGACCAGCCCTGGTACGGCATGATGCCTTTCATGTACCAGCCAGCAACGATGGTCTGGCCGAGCATCAGCACCAGCAGGATGTAGCGGCGGATCGAACCGACGGTGCGCCAGCGAGCCGCCGGCAGCACACGTTCATCCTTCGGCGGGGCCGGCGGATTGGTACGGCCGGTAAGCCGGCGCCAGCCACGTACCAGAATATTGGTACGCCATGGCTCCGGCACGACTTTGGTGCGGCGGATCGGCGGGGTCGCTTTGAGTACCACACGACCACTGGCGTCAACCGCCAGCATTTCCGCTTCTTCCAGTTCTTCGGCACTGTTGAGCAGCAGGCGCTTGCCCACCGAAGCCTGGGCGGCCTCGGTCGGCGCGTCGAACGTGGAGGACGACAGGCGCTGATGCAGTTCACTGAAGGACTGGCAGCCCGCGAGTTCCGCGCGCTGCTCGTCGGTCATCGGTAAATGCGCCAGATACTCCGACAGAGTCTCTGGCCGTACTTGAGAATTACTCATCGGCAGGCAACTGATAGCTCCAGGTCTCGGTCAGGACTTCTTCAGTCTCTGTCGATTCCGGTGTGGCTGGGGCCGCGTCGGCAGCGGCTGGCTGCTTGGCGTCTTTGTTGTCCTTGTCCTTGGTATCGGCAACAGGCTTGGCGTCGGCCTGTTTGGCGTCCACTTGCTTGGCGTCCTTGGCTTCCTTGTCCGCTTTCTCCTGTTGCTTGGCGGCGACCTTGTCGGCCTTGGCAACAGAGGAACTGGATGAAGGCACCAACGACTTGGCCAGGTCTTCAGGCTGGATCTTCTCGACCAGTGCCGCACGCATCTCGGTGGCCTTGCCGGCATCCTTGATCTTCATGCGCAGCGTCAGGCGCCAGCCCTTGGTGTCAGGGTTGTAGCGCACGGTGTTCTCGACCAGTTCGGCATTGTCGCCAACGCTGACCTGGCTACGCACATCGGCGGTTTCCGGCAATGCTGCAAGGGACGGGCCTTCGAAGTCCACCAAATAGGCAACGGTGCCATCCGGCTGACGGATCAGGTTCGACTGTTTGACGTCGCCGGTGGAACGCAGGGTCTGTTTGACCCAGGCGCTGTCCGGGGCGTGAATCGAGGCTTCGTCGATGGTCCAGTGCATGCGATAGGCAACGTCCAGCGGTTGACCAGGCTCAGGCAGTTTTTCCGGGCTCCAGAACGCAACGATGTTGTCGTTGGTTTCGTCGGCGGTCGGAATTTCCACCAGGTCTACAGAACCCTTGCCCCAATCACCTTTTGGCTCGATCCAGGCGCTTGGGCGCTTGTCGTAGCGGTCGTCGAGGTCTTCGTAGTGGCTGAAGTCACGGCCACGTTGCAGCAAGCCGAAGCCGCGCGGGTTCTCGATGGCGAAGTTGCTCACCGCCAAGTGTTTCGGGTTGTTCAATGGGCGCCAGATCCACTCGCCGTTGCCGGCATGGATCGACAGACCGCTGGAGTCATGCAGTTCGCGACGATAGTTCAGCACTTTGGAAGGCTGGTTGGCGCCGAACAGGAACATGCTGGTCAGCGGCGCAACGCCAAGCTTGGTGACCTTGTCACGCAGGAACATCTTGGCCTTGACGTCGACTACGGTGTCGCTGCCCGGACGCAGGGTCAGGCGATAAGCACCGGTGGCACGCGGCGAATCCAGCAGGGCGAAGATCACCAGATGCTTGTCACCCGGCTTCGGCTGTTGAATCCAGAACTCGGTGAAACGCGGGAATTCTTCGCCGGACGGCAATGCGGTATCGATGGCCATGCCGCGAGCGGACAAGCCATAGGTGTGACCCTTGCCGACAACGCGGAAGTAACTCGCGCCGAGCATGGTCATGATTTCGTCTTGCTTGTCGGCCTTGTTGATCGGGTACAGCACACGGAAACCGGCATAACCCAGTTGTTCGGTGGCTTTAGGATCAACCTTCACATCGCCGAAATCGAAACGACTTGGGTCGTATTTGATCTCCTGGACGGTGTTGGCCGTGATTTCGTTGATTTTCACCGGGGTGTCGAAGTGCATGCCCTGGTGATAGAACGAAAGCTTGAACGGGGTTTTCTGATCGGCCCACTCGGCTTTTTCGGTGCGGAAACGAATTTTCTGATAGTCCGCGAATTTCATCTCGCGGAATTCGTTCGGCAGGTTACTGCGCGGGGCTTCGTATTTCTGCCCGGCCAGCTCTTTCGCCTTGACCGACACATCATCCAGGTTGAATGCCCAAAGCTGGCCGGCGCTGAGCAGGCACAGCAGTGCAGAGCCCGCTACCAGAGCGCTTCGGAACCGTTGGGCAGACAATTTTGGTGCATTACAGGGACTAACAATCACGAGCAACCCTCGCCGAAAACAGATCAAAAAACCAACGGCCAGCTATCTATATGCCAGGTTGGCGAGCATTGTTCCGACTCCTATGGGGCTAAATGATTCCCCAACAGGTTCCGGGCAAGTCTCTACCTAAGTCAAAATGGGCCAACGAACGCTGATCCCCGTAGCGCGCGATTATCTAGTAGGGCGCGTTACAACGCATCAGGGGTAACAAAGTATTTATCGCGAAAAACCCCTGTTTTCAGTCGAAATGCCCTTAAAAGCAGGTTTCAGGGGCATTCAGGTCTGTAACAGGAAGGTTACCGGGCCGTCATTGACCAAGTGCACCTGCATATCCGCGCCGAATCTACCTGATGCCACAGTGCCATGCACCTCTTTCGCTTTCCCTAATAGATAGTCGAATAGTTCTTCACCCAGGGCCGGAGGCGCCGCCGTGGAAAAACTGGGGCGCAACCCGCTCTTGGTATCGGCCGCCAGGGTGAATTGCGAGACCAGCAGCAACCCACCGCCGACTTCCGCCAGGGACAAATTCATCTTGCCCTGCGCGTCACTGAATACACGATAGTTAAGCAGCTTATGCAGAAGTTTGTCGGCGCTGGCCCAGGTGTCTTCGGGCTCGACCGCCACCAGTACCAGCAAACCCTGGTCCACAGCGCCAACCACCTCCCCCGCTACCTCGACTCGTGCGCCACGCACCCGCTGCAGCAGGCCCTTCATGCTTCTTCGGGCGGCAGATCAAGCAAGCGCCGGGCCATCTGACCGGCGGCACGCACCAGGGCATCGGTGATACCCGGTTCGGACGCGGCGTGGCCGGCGTCGCGGATCACCTGCAACTCGCTGTTCGGCCAGGCTTGATGCAGTTCCCAGGCGTTATCCAACGGGCAGATCACGTCGTAACGGCCATGCACGATCACACCCGGCAGGTGAGCGATCTTGCCCATGTCGCGGATCAACTGGTTTGGCTCAAGGAAAGCGTTGTTGGTGAAGTAATGGCATTCGATGCGGGCGATCGACAGCGCCCGTTGCGGCTCGGAGAAGCGATCGACCACCAGTGGGTTCGGACGCAGGGTCGCGGTCCGGCCTTCCCAGGTGGACCAGGCCTTGGCCGCGTGCATCTGGGCAATCTGATCGTTGCCGGTCAGGCGCTTGTGGAAAGCCGTGAGCAAGTCGCCGCGCTCGTCCAGCGGGATCGGCGCGATGTAATCCTGCCAGTAGTCGGGAAACAGACGACTGGCGCCAGCCTGATAGAACCACTCGATTTCCTGCGGGCGGCAGAGAAAGATCCCGCGCAGGATCAGGCCATGCACGCGTTCCGGGTGGGTTTGCGCGTAGGCCAGCGCCAGGGTCGAACCCCAGGAGCCGCCGAACAGCACCCATTTTTCGATGTTCAGGTGCTTGCGGATGCGCTCGAGGTCGGCGACCAGATCCCAGGTGGTGTTGTTTTCAAGACTGGCGTGGGGCGTGGAGCGACCGCAGCCGCGCTGGTCGAAGGTGACAATGCGATACAGGTTCGGATCGAAGTACCGGCGGCTCTGTGCATCGCATCCGGCGCCGGGGCCGCCGTGGATGAACACCACCGGCAATCCTTCCGGTGAACCGCTTTCGTCGACATACAGCGTGTGGGTTTTATCGACGGCCAGATCGTGCCGGGCGTAGGGTTTGATCTGCGGGTACAAAGTCTGCATTGCACGCTCCGTAAGGGGTCGAGGTCATCCCTGGGGGGACTTCAATTATTCTGCCGTCCGGCATCATAAACCCGAATTACGTCAATGAGCATGCTCTTGCAACGTCAGAGTCTGTCAGCCAGAAACCCGAACAGGTTTTCATACAGCCGGTCCACCTCGGCGACCTGCCCGCGACCTCGCAAACAGCCGTGAACCAGCCCTTCCCCGTAATAAAGCGCAGCCTCCACGCCAGCGGCATTGAGTCGCTGGGCGTAGCTCACCCCGTCGTCACGTAGCGGGTCCCATTGCGCCACGGCGATCCACGCCGGGGGCAAACCGCTGAAATCCTCGGCGAGCAACGGCATGGCATAAGCGCTCGGCTGCGGGGTGCCTCGCAAGTAGAGCGCGTGATAGCAATCCACGTCGCTGCTGCTGAGCAGGGGCGCATCGGCGCACTCGCTGCGGGACGGCAAGTGGTGATCGCCACCCAGCCCCGGATAGATCAGCACCTGGGCGGTGGGCAACGGTTCGCCGGCATCGCGCAAGGCCAGGCAGAGAGCGGCGGCCAGATTACCTCCGGCGCTGTCCCCGGCCACGACCATGCGTTCGGGGTCGAACCAGAACGGCCCAGACCGTAGCGACCGCCAGACCTTCAGGCAATCTTCAAAACCCGCCGGGAACGGATGCTCGGGCGCCAGCCGATAATCCACCGCCACCACCATCGCACCCGTGACGGACGCCAGTTCGGCACAGATGAAGTCATGGGACTCCAGATCCCCCACCACCCAGCCACCGCCGTGCAAATACAGAAGACACGGCCAACCGCTGGTCGGTGGCGTCACCGGCGGCCGATAGGAACGCACCGCCACACCCGCGAGGGTGAAGTCGGTGACTTCAAGCCCGGCGGGACGGGTTGGGGTAAATGCCCGGCACATTTCGCTGTACGCCTGGCGCAACCCGGTGAGGCTACTGTCGGTGCTGTTGAAGCCGAGGGTTTTCGCGACGAAGGCCGACATTTGGTCAGAAAGCGGATAAGGAGCCATGGGCCTGCCGATCAAGAATGATGGATACACATGAGGTCCCCTGTGGGAGCGGGGTTGCTCGCGAAAGCGGTGTGTCAGTCCACATCAATGGTGCCTGACACGACGCCTTCGCGAGCAAGCCCGCTCCCACAGGGATTTGCGTCTGGTGTCAGGGTTTGAGGCTGGCCTGTACGGTGGCCACGCCATCCTTGCCATCAAAACTGTTCACACCCGCCAACCAGCGCTGCAGATCTTCCGGATGATCCCGCAACCAGGCCTTGGCCACGTCTTGGGGCGTTTTGCGCTCCATGATCGGCACCATCAACTGGCTTTCCTGGGACGCGGTGAAGGTCAGGTTTTGCAGCAGGCGATTCACGTTCGGGCAGCGTTCGGCGTAATCCGGGGCGGTCACCGTAGAGACAGTCGCGGCGCCTTCGTTCGGACCGTAGACGTCTTCGCTGCCGGTCAGGTAGGTGATTTTCATGTTGATGTTCATCGGGTGCGGGGTCCAGCCGACGAACACCACGAATTCCTTGCGATTCACCGCCCGCTGCACGGCGGCGAGCATGCCGGCCTCACCGGACTCGATCAGTTTGAAATCCTTCAGGCCGAAGTGATTGGTTTCGATCATGGTCTTGATCGTGGTGTTGGCGCCGCTGCCCGGCTCGATGCCGTAGATCTTGCCGCCGAGCTGGTCCTTGAATTTGGCAATGTCGGCAAAGGTCTTAAGACCGGCCGCCGCCACGTACTCCGGCACGGCTAGAGTGGCCTGAGCGTCAGCCAGACTCGGTTTGTCCATGACTTTGACTTGGTTGGCGGCGACAAACGGGGCGATGTTCTTGTCCATCGCCGGTTTCCAGTAACCCAGGAAAATATCGAGGCGCTTGTCACGGATGCCCGCGAAGATGATTTGCTGCACGGCGCTGGTTTGCTTGCTTTCGTAGCCCAGGCCGTTGAGCAGCACATCGGCCATGCCGCTGGTGGCGATCACATCGGTCCAGTTGACCACACCCATACGCACGGCCTTGCAGGACGAATCGTCACTGGCCAGGACACTGGTGCTCAGAAGAGCGGTGCCGCAGAGGATTGAGAGACAGCGGGTGAACAAACCTTTGGTGCTTGTCATGGAGGGCTTTCTCGTGCGGCAGATTATTGTTGGGAGCCGGTGTCTTCATGCACCGTGACCCGAACATTACGCAGCGTCGAGAGGGTAAAAGCGAACTGTAGCGACCGAGATTTGCACGGTGGCGACAGCCTCGATCAGATATCAAGGCAAATGAAAACCTGTGGGAGCGAGCTTGCTCGCGATGAGGCCATAACATTCAACATTGATGTTGTCTGTCAGTCCGCCATCGCGAGCAAGCTCGCTCCCACAGGGTTATGTGTCAGGTTTTAGCCTTTGTAGTGCTTCTGGCCCCAGGCCAACAACCCTTCCAGCAATTCCTTAAGCACCACCTGCGTCGGCGCTGCCAGGTCCGGGCGATAGCGGAATGGTTCGAACTCTTCCATGTAGGTGCACTGCCCCAGCTCCAGTTGCACTGCGTGGATGTTTTTGGCCGGGTTGCCGTAATGGCGGGTGATGTGGCCGCCCTTGAAGCGTCCGTTGAGCACGTGGCTGTAATCGGTGTGCCGGGCGCAGATCGCTTCCAGTTGCGTGGCCAACTGTGGATCGCAACTGGCGCCGTTGAAGGTGCCGAGGTTGAAGTCCGGCAGTTTGCCGTCGAACAGGTGCGGGATGATCGAGCGGATCGAGTGGGCATCGAACAGCAACGCATAACCGAACTCGGCCTTGAGGCGCGCCAGTTCGTTCTGCAAGGTGCTGTGATACGGCGTCCACACTTGCTCCAGATAAGTCGCACGTTCAGCCGCCGACGGCTCCATGCCCTCGCGGAACAATGGAATACCGTCGAACAGTATCGACGGGTACAAACCGGTGGTGGCGCCGACGTACAACGGTTTGTCGTCGGACGGTCGGTTGAGGTCGATGACAAATCGCGAGTACTCGGCGGCCAGGGTACTGGCGCCCAGTTCGGCGGCGAATTCATAAAGCTGCGGAATGTGCCAATCGGTATCCGGCAGGCTGCGTGCATCGGGGATCAACCCGGCTTCGACCGCCGGGGTCAGGCGCAGGCCGGCGTGGGGCATGCTGATCAGCAGCGGCACGCGACCTTGTTTGAAGTTCAGAACCTTATCCACAACTGTTCTCCTAAAGGCTTGATTCGACGCCATGGCGCACGACGCGTTTTTCCAGGTCGCCGCCCAGCCAGTACGACAGGTCGGCGGGACGATCGATTTGCCAGGCCACAAAGTCCGCGACCTTGCCCACTTCCAGGGAACCGTGGGTGTCGGCCATGCCCAACGCTGTGGCGGCATGAATGGTGGCGCCGGCCAGGGCTTCTTCCGGGGTCATGCGGAAACAGGTGCAGGCCATGTTCAGCATCAGGCGCAACGACAACGCCGGCGAGGTGCCGGGGTTAAGGTCACTGGCGATGGCGATTTTCACGCCGTGTTTGCGCAGGGCGTCCATCGGCGGCAATTGGGTTTCGCGCAGGAAGTAAAACGCGCCGGGCAGCAGCACCGCGACGGTGCCGGACTCGGCCATGGCGATGGCGTCGTCTTCGTCCATGAATTCCAGGTGATCAGCGGACAGTGCGTGGTAACGCGCGGCCAGGCTCGAACCGTGAAGGGACGACAATTGCTCGGCATGCAGTTTCACCGGCAATCCGAGTTCTTGTGCGGTGACGAACACCCGCTCGACCTGGGCCGGCGAGAACGCCAGGTATTCACAGAAGGCGTCCACGGCATCCACCAGGCCCTCGGCGGCCAGGGCCGGGAGCATTTCGGCACAGATGTGATCGATGTAGTCGTCGGCGCGATCCTTGTATTCCGGCGGCAAGGCGTGAGCCGCCAGGCACGTGCTGCGCACGCTCACCGGCAGTTCGGCGCCGAGGCGGCGGATGACCCGCAGGATCTTGCGCTCGCTGGCCAAATCGAGGCCGTAGCCGGATTTCATTTCGACCGTGGTCACGCCATCGCGCAGCAGGCTTTTCAGGCGTTTGGCGGCGCTGGCGAACAGTTCGTCTTCGCTGGCGGCGCGGGTGGCGCGCACGGTGCTGGCGATGCCACCACCGGCGGCGGCGATTTCCGAGTAGCTGACGCCTTGCAGGCGCTGCTCGAATTCACCGCTGCGGTTACCGCCGAACACCGTGTGGGTGTGGCAGTCGATCAGGCCCGGGGTGACCCAGGCCCCTTTCAAATCGTTGACCGCCGGGTATTCGCCGGACGGCAGTTCAGCGCGGGGGCCGATCCACTCAATGTGCGCACCGGACGTCACGATGGCCGCATCCTCGATAATCGAGTAGACGCCTTGCGCCATGGTTGCGACGTGGCAGTGTTGCCAGAGAGTTTTCATCCCTTAGTCTCCACAAAATTCAAAATCGATTCGCGAGCAAGCCCGCTCCCACAGGGAAATGCGCACTCCTGTGGGAGCGGGCTTGCTCGCGAAGGGGCCATTACAGGCTAGGCAGCAACTTCGCCGAAACCAGTTCATTCAGGCAGCGGGTGGCCAACAACTCGCTGGCCGCATTGATGTCCGGCGCAAAGAACCGGTCCTTCTCGTAGAACGGCACTTCAGCACGCAGGATGGCGCGGGCCTTTTCCAGTTTGGTCGACGTCTTCAGACCTTCACGCAAATCCAGACCCTGGCACGCCGCCAGCCACTCAACCGCCAGCACGCCGCGAGTGTTTTCGGCCATTTCCCACAGACGCTTGCCGGCGGCCGGGGCCATCGACACGTGGTCTTCCTGGTTGGCGGAAGTTGGCAGGCTGTCCACCGAATGCGGATGGGACAACGCCTTGTTCTCGCTGGCCAGGGCCGCCGCGGTCACCTGGGCGATCATGAAGCCGGAGTTCACGCCGCCATTGGCCACCAGGAACGGCGGCAGTTGCGACATGTGCTTGTCCATCATCAGCGAGATGCGACGCTCGCTCAGGGAACCAATTTCGGCGATGGCCAGCGCCATGTTGTCAGCGGCCATGGCCACTGGCTCGGCGTGGAAGTTACCGCCGGAGATCACGTCGCCTTCAGCCGCGAACACCAATGGGTTGTCGGAGACGGCGTTGGCTTCGACGGCCAACACTTCGGCAGCCTGACGAAACTGAGTCAGGCAGGCGCCCATGACTTGCGGCTGGCAGCGCAGGGAGTACGGGTCCTGGACCTTTTCGCAGTTCTCGTGGGAGGCGGAGACTTCACTGCGCTCGCCCAGCAAATCGCGGTAAGCGGCAGCGGCGTCGATCTGGCCTTTCTGGCCACGGGCGGCGTGGATGCGAGCATCGAACGGCGAGCGCGAGCCCAATACCGCTTCAACGGTCATGCCACCGATGGCCAGGGCGCCGGCGAACAGGTCTTCACCTTCGAACAGACCGCGCAGTGCATAAGCGGTGGACACCTGAGTGCCGTTAAGCAGCGCCAAGCCTTCTTTGGCCGCGAGGGTCAGCGGCGTCAGGCCGGCGACTTTCAGCGCTTCGGTAGCTTCCATCCACTCGCCCTTGTAGCGCGCCTTGCCTTCGCCCAGCAGCACCAGAGACATGTGGGCTAGAGGCGCGAGGTCACCGGATGCGCCAACCGAACCTTTCAACGGAATGTGCGGGTAAACCTCGGCATTGATCAGGGCGATCAGCGCGTCGATCACCACGCGACGAATCCCGGAAAAACCACGGCTCAGGCTGTTGACCTTGAGCACCATGACCAGGCGCACCAGTGCATCGCTGATCGGCTCGCCGACGCCAGCGGCGTGGGACAACACCAGGGAGCGCTGGAGGTTTTCCAGGTCTTCGCTGGCGATGCGGGTCGAGGCCAGCAGGCCGAAACCGGTGTTGATGCCGTACGCGGTGCGGTTCTCGGCGAGGATCTGTTCCACGCAGGCAACGCTGGCTTCGATCTGGGCCGAGGCGCTGTTGTCGAGGGTGAGTTTCACCGGTTGCTGGTAAACATCACGCAGTTGGGCAAGGCTCAGTTGGCCGGGAACAAGGTTAAGCGCAGTCATTGTGTGCTCCTTTTGAGAGTTGTTATGAGCTCACCAGACGCTCCGGAGATGTCCGTTGTCCGTCGCGTCTCGCTTTTGGAGAGCCGCGCCTTGGCACGCTGGTGTTGTGGATTTCAGTTCAGTTTGGGTAAAGCCTTGTGCAGCAAAATCGGGTCTTTCAACACACTGGCAGCAGCGGCGATATCCGGCGCCAACCAACGGTCCTGGTCGTAGGCCGGAACGCGCTCACGCAGCAGACACCACGCGGCATCAGTGCCAGCGCCAAAACGCTGTTCTTTGAGGAATTCAAACGCCTGGGCCGCCAGCAAGTACTCGATAGCGAGGATCTGCGTGACGTTTTCCAGGGCGCGGTGCAGCTTCAGCGCGGCGTTGGTGCCCAGGCTCAAATGGTCTTCCTGCAAGCCCGAGGTGACGTAGTTGTCGAGCACTGCCGGTTGCGCCAATTGGCGATTTTCCGCACACAACGACGCGGCGACATACTGGACGATCATCATCCCGGAATTAACCCCCGGATTGGCCACCAGGAAGGCCGGCAAACCGCTGACATGCGGGTTGATCAAGCGATCCAGACGCCGCTCGGCAATGGAGCCGATTTCGGCCATGGCCATCGCCAGCAAATCCGCCGCCAACGCCACGGATTGACCGTGAGGGTTGGCCTGGGACATCACCCGGAAATTGTCCGGCGTGCCCAGCAGCATCGGGTTGTCGGTGACCGAGTTGAGTTCGGTTTCGATCTGCTTCCTGGCGTGCTCAAGCTGATCGCGAGCGGCGCCGTGAACCTGCGGAATCGAACGAATGCTCAACGCATCCTGAGTGCGAATGCCTTTGCTCGACGCAATCACTTCACTGCCATCGAGCAGCGCCCGCAGGTTGATGCCGACTTGCTGCATGCCCGGGTGCGGTTTGAGCGCGATGATTTCGGCATCGAACGCAGCAATCTGACCGCGCTGGGCTTCGAAACTCATGGCGCCGATCACGTCGGCCCATTGCACCAGACGCGTCGCGTCGGCCAGGGCCAGGCAGCTCAGGCCGGTCATGCACGGCGTACCGTTGACCAGGCACAAACCGTCCTTGGCACCGAGCTGAACCGGCTCCAGGCCTTCTTCGGCCAGGGCTTGCTGCGCGGAAACGATCTGCCCGCGATAGCTGACATTGCCGACACCCAACAGCGCGATGCTGATGTGGGCCATGTGGGTCAGGTAACCCACCGAACCCTGGGACGGCACTTGCGGGGTGATGCCGCGATTGAGCAGCGCCAGCAGGGCCTCGACCACCCGGCGATGAATGCCGGATTTGCCGTGGCTGTAGTTGCGGATCGCGGCGCAGATGATGGCGCGAGTCTGTTCGTCGGCCAATGGTGCGCCGACGCCGCAAGCGTGGCTGAGCAAGGTGTTGCGCGACAGTTGGCTGAGTTGTTCGTCTTTCAGCGAGACGTTGCACAAGGCGCCGAGGCCGGTGTTGACGCCATACGCACGCTCGCCGCTGGCGACGATGCGCTGCACGATCGCCTGGGCATTGTCGATCCGCGCCCAGGTCTCGGCCGACAGCTCAAGCTGCGCGCCATGGCGGGCGACGGCCACCACATCCTGCCAACGCAGCGGGGCGTCGGCGATAACGATTTTTTCAGCCTGGGACATCTTTGACCTCGTGCGTACTACCTGAATATTGATGCAGCTCTACTGGCCTCTTCGCGAGCAAGCCCGCTCCCACAGGGGTGCGCATTCCAAATGTGGGAGCGGGCTTGCTCGCGAAGGGGCCAGCACAGACACCGCAAATCTCTTAAACCACCGCCGCCCGCCGCTGTACGAACCGGTCCACATACTCATCCGCCGGCGAGTGCAGGATCTCTCTCGGCGTACCTACCTGAATCAGGCGTCCATCCTTGAGGATCGCAATGCGGTTGCCGATGCGCACGGCCTCGTCTAGGTCGTGGGTGATGAAGACGATGGTCTTGTGCAGGGTCTTTTGCAGTTCCAGCAACTGGTCCTGCATCTCGGCACGGATCAACGGGTCGAGGGCGCTGAAGGCTTCGTCCATCAGGATGATGTCGGTGTCCGCCGCCAGGGCGCGGGCCAGGCCCACACGTTGACGCATGCCGCCCGAGAGCTGGTGCGGGTATTTGTTTTCGTAGCCCTTGAGGCCCACGGTGTTGATCCAGTGCAGCGCACGCTCGGAGCACATTTGCTTGCTCTCGCCACGCACTTTCAGGCCGTAGGCAACGTTGTCCACCACGGTCTTGTGCGGCAGCAGGCCGAAGCTCTGGAACACCATGCTGATCTTGTGGCGACGGAATTGGCGCAGGGCTTCCATGTCGTATTGCAGGATGTCCACGCCGTCCACCAGGATCGCGCCGCTGGTCGGGTCGATCAGGCGATTGAAGTGGCGCACCAGGGTCGATTTGCCGGAACCCGACAAACCCATGATCACGAAGATCTCACCGGTGCCGATGCTCAACGACAAATCATTCACGCCGACCACGCAGCCGGTTTCGGCCAGCACCTGATCCTTGGTCTTGCCCTGGCCAATCATGCCCAGCGCTTCCTTGGAACGGTTGCCGAAAATCTTGAAGACGTTTTTGACTTCGATTTTGCTCACGGTTGCGTCGTTCATTTGCTCACCTCATGCCGTGGCCGACCATATGCTTGCGTAATGCGGTCGATCACCACTGCCAGAATCACGATCGCCAGACCGGCTTCAAGGCCACGTCCGACGTTGAGGGTCTGAATCCCCACCAACACGTCTTCGCCCAGGCCACGGGCACCGATCATCGAGGCAATCACCACCATCGACAGGGCCATCATGGTGGTCTGGTTGATCCCGGCCATGATGCTCGGCAGGGCCAGCGGCAGTTGCACGCCGAACAGTTGTTGCCAACGGTTGGCACCGAAGGCGTTGATCGCTTCCATCACTTCGCCGTCCACCTGGCGAATGCCCAGGTCAGTGAGGCGAATCAGCGGTGGCGCGGCGTAGATCACGGTAGCGAAAATCGCCGGGACCTTGCCCAGGCCGAACAGCATCAGCACCGGGATCAGGTACACGAAACTCGGCATGGTCTGCATGATGTCGAGCAGCGGCATCAGCACCGAACGCAGGCGATTGCTGCGCGCCGAGAGAATGCCCAGGGGAATGCCGATCAGCACCGAAATGACCGTCGCCACCATCATCAGCGCGAGGGTCTGCATCAGTTTGTCCCAGAGGCCGACCGCGCCGACCAGGAACAGCAGGCCGACGATGACCGCCGTGGTCACGACCTTACGGGTCGCATGCCAGGCCACGCCCGCGACGATGGCCAGCATCAGCCACCAAGGGGCCGCACGCAGCATGCCTTCAAGATTGACGATGGCCCACAACAGGGTGTCGGAGATGTGCCGGAACACGTCTCCGTAGTTGGTGACCAGCGAATCGACCCAACCGTTGACCCAGTCGGCGATGGAAAAGGTAAAGCTTTCGGGAAACATAAGAGACTCTCAATCAAGGGGTTGCGATCAAGCGTCCGACTGCCGTTGCCGACAGTCGGAGAGGCTCAACCTACAAGGCCGCGTCGATTTTCTTGGCTGCGTCGTCGCTCACCCATGCGTGCCAGACTTCAGGATGTTCCTTCAAGAAGATCTTGGCCAGTTTTGGCGATTCGATCCGCTCTTTGGTCATGCGCCCCAGGTTCTGGTTCAGCAGGTCGATCGGCAGGTTGACCTTTTCCAGCACGGCCACCAGTTCCGGGGCTTGCTCGTGGAAAGTCTTGGACAGGCCGACCTTGATGGTCACGCGCTTGTCGACGCCTGGCTTCTCTTCGAGCTTGACCAGGTCAACCTGGCCCATCAGCGGGGTTGGCGACCAGTAGTAGAACAGGATCGGCTCGCCACGCTTGTAGCTCGACAGCACCGCCGCATCCAGCGCCGGGCCGGTGCCTGGGCGGAAGTTGGTGTAGGTGCTTTCCAGGCCGTAGCTTTTCAGCATTTCGCTGTTGTCGAGTTCACAGGTCCAGCCGGCCGGGCAGTTGTAAAAACGACCCTTGGCTGGCTCTTCCTGATCCTTGAACACCGAGGCGTACTTGGCCAGATCAGCAATGTTTTTCAGGTCCGGCGCTTTCGGCTCCAGCTTGCGCTTGGCGTCGCCTTCGATCACGTAGCGCGGCACGTACCAGCCTTCCACTGCGCCCACAACCGGAGCGCCGACGCCGACGACTTTGCCGGCCTTCTCAGCCTTGTTCCAGACTTCGCTGCGGCCAACCCACTCTTCGGCAAAGATCTGGATGTCGTTGCTGCTCAGGGCGTTTTCCATGGTGATGGAGTTGCCCGGCAAGCTGTCGGTCTTGCAGTCGTAGCCTTTCTCCAACACGACTTGCAGCACGTCGGTCAGCAACATGGCGCTTTCCCAGTTCAGGCCGGCGAATTTCACCGGTTTGCCCGACTCGCACCAACCGGCAGCCTGGGTGGCGCCGGCGCTGGCGAGCAGGCCCATGGACAGCAATGTGGTCAGCAGGGTCTTGTTCGATTTCATTGTAGTGACGCTCCTAATCATGAGTTGGCTTACGGCAGTCAAGAGGCATCCAGCCCTGTCCACGTCCAATCAGGCCTGCGCCGCAGCGCGACCGGCCCCGCTTGTTTTAGGTGCTGCTTCGCTGTTCTGCTCGACTGGCAGAATCAGATGATCGGGTACAGCGCTGTGCCATTTTTTCGCGCACACGTAATACAGCGCGGCGGGAATCACCAGGCCGATGATCCAGGAAATATCCACATCACCCAGGGCCGCGACCAGCGGACCGGTGTAGAACTTGGTGGAGATGAATGGCAATTGCACCAGCACACCGAACACATAGACGCTGATGCCAAGGATGTTCCAACGGCCGTAGCGACCGTTCGGATCGGCCAGTGCCGGCACGTCATAGCGCTCGCGGGTGATGCAGTAGTAGTCCACCAGGTTGATCGCGCTCCAGGGCGTAAAGAAGGCGAGCAAGAACAGGATGAACGACTTGAACGCACCGAGGAACGAGTGCTGACCGAGCAACGCCATCAGGGTCGCGGCACCGACGATGACCAGCACGAACACCAGACGCTGCAAGCGCGTTACTTTCAGATCACCACGGAAACCGCTGATGATCGTCGCAATACACATGAAGCTGCCGTACGAGTTCAGCGTGGAGATGGTGACCTTGCCGAACGCGATGCTGAAATACAGCAACGCAGCGGTGGCACCCGTGCCGCCCAGGCCCACGATGTAGGCGACTTCGTGGCCGGCAAATTGGCCGTTGGCCGAGGCGGCGGCGAACACGCCAAGGACCATCGCCACTTGTGCGCCAATGACCGAACCGGCGCCAGCGGCGAAGAAGGTTTTCACTGAGGACGTCTTGCTCGGCAGGTAACGCGAATAGTCAGCCACGTAGGGGCCGAAGGCGATCTGCCAGGATGCCGCAAGCGACACCGCGAGCAGGAAGCTGCTCCAGCTGAAGTGGCGGATTTGCAACAGTGCGCCAACATCAACCTGGCTCATCAGACGGCTGAACAGATAAACAAAGGCAATCACGCCAATGACGCTGGCAATACGGCCGATCCAATGGATCACCCGATAACCGAGCACCGTAACCAGCACGATGACACTGGCAAAGATAAGAATCCCGACACTGTCGCTGACGCCAAACAACTGGCCCAGCGCCTGGCCGGAAAGCACGGTTCCCGTTGCGGTGAAACCGAGGTACATCAGACACACCAGCACAATCGGGATGGCCGCGCCATAGACCCCGAACTGCACCCGGCTGGAGATCATCTGCGGCAGGCCAAGCTTGGGCCCTTGCGCCGCATGCAACGCCATCACGCCACCGCCGAGCAATTGGCCGATCAGCAAACCGATCAACGACCAGAACACATCACCGCCCAGCACCACGGCCAGGGCCCCGGTGACAATCGCGGTGATTTGCAGGTTGGCACCCATCCACAGGGTGAACTGGCTTAACAGACGACCGTGTCTTTCCGCTTCCGGGATGTAGTCAATCGAGCGCTTCTCGATCAACGGTTTGTTGCTTGCACGATCGGTGTTAACAGCCATGATTCAACCTCTGTGGATTGTTATGGAAATTCGTCTGGTTGCGCTTTACCTGTGGGAGCGGGCTTGCTCGCGAAAGCGGTGGGTCAGCCAGCACAGATGTTGAATGTGCCGGCCTCTTCGCGAGCAAGCCCGCTCCCACATAAAGCGTTCCCACAGGTATTGCGTTATTTACCGGTAATCATCGGCAAGTTCAGGCCTTGTTCCTTGGCGCAATCGATCGCGATCTGGTAACCCGCATCGGCGTGACGCATAACGCCGGTCGCCGGGTCGTTGTGCAGCACGCGAGCAATACGCTCGGCCGCTTCGTCCGTACCGTCGCAGACAATCACCATGCCCGAGTGCTGGGAGAAGCCCATGCCGACGCCGCCGCCGTGGTGCAGGGAAACCCAGGTCGCGCCGCTCGCGGTGTTGAGCAGAGCGTTGAGCAGTGGCCAGTCGGACACAGCGTCGGAACCATCCTGCATCGACTCGGTTTCGCGGTTCGGGCTGGCCACGGAACCGGAGTCCAAGTGGTCGCGACCGATCACGATTGGCGCGGACAATTCGCCGCTGCGTACCATTTCGTTGAACGCCAGGCCGAGCTTGGCGCGCAGGCCCAGGCCAACCCAGCAGATACGTGCCGGCAGACCCTGGAAGCTGATGCGCTCGCGGGCCATGTCCAACCAGTTGTGCAGGTGGGCGTCGTCCGGGATCAGTTCCTTGACCTTGGCGTCGGTTTTGTAGATGTCTTCAGCGTTGCCCGACAGAGCAGCCCAACGGAATGGACCGATGCCACGGCAGAACAGTGGACGGATGTAAGCCGGTACGAAGCCTGGGAAATCGAATGCGTTTTCCACGCCTTCTTCCTGGGCCATCTGACGGATGTTGTTGCCGTAGTCGAAGGTCGGAATGCCCATTTTCTGGAATTCGAGCATCGCTTTAACGTGCACGGCCATGGATTGCTTGGCGGCTTTGACCACGGCAGCAGGCTCGGTCTTGGCGCGAGCGCGGTACTCTTCCCAGGTCCAGCCGGCCGGCAGGTAACCGTTGAGCGGGTCGTGGGCGCTGGTCTGGTCGGTGACCATGTCCGGGCGCACGCCGCGCTTGACCAGTTCCGGCAGGATTTCAGCCGCGTTGCCCAGGAGCGCGATGGAAATCGCCTTGCCTTCCTTGGTGTATTTTTCGATGCGGGCCAAAGCGTCGTCGAGGTCTTTGGCTTGCTCGTCGACATAACGGCTGTTCAGGCGGAAATCGATGCTCACCTGTTGGCATTCGATGTTCAGCGAGCAGGCGCCGGCCAATGTGGCGGCCAGAGGTTGAGCGCCGCCCATGCCGCCCAGACCGGCGGTCAGGACCCAACGACCTTTCAGGTCATCGTTGTAGTGTTGGCGACCGGCTTCGACGAAGGTTTCGTAGGTGCCCTGGACGATGCCCTGGCTGCCGATGTAGATCCAGCTGCCGGCGGTCATCTGGCCGTACATGGCCAGGCCTTTGGCGTCGAGTTCGTTGAAGTGTTCCCAGCTCGCCCAGTGTGGCACCAGGTTGGAGTTGGCGATCAGCACGCGTGGGGCGTTGGTGTGGGTCTTGAACACGCCGACCGGCTTGCCGGATTGCACCAGCAGGGTCTCGTCGTCATTCAGGTTGGTCAGGCTTTCGACGATCTTGTCGTAGCACTCCCAGTTACGCGCCGCACGACCGATACCACCGTAAACCACCAGTTCTTTAGGGTTCTCGGCGACTTCCGGGTCGAGGTTGTTCATCAACATGCGCAGCGGCGCTTCGGTCAGCCAGCTCTTGGCGGTCAGCTTGTTACCGCGGGCGGCACGGATTTCTACGTCACGGTACTTGGTAGGTTTCTGGGTATTGTCAGTCACGAAAAAGACTCCTCAGCGATCAATTCAAACCAACCCTGGCAGTGGGCAAGCCAGCCTGTGCGCGTCGTTGCGCCACAAGCGAATCAGTGGACGCTGCGAGGAGTCTCGGTCGACTCATACGCATACGTCTTTACTTGTACATACAAGCATATGCAATCAAGCGGCCAACTTGTTGGATGGGCATTCAAGAAAAGTTTTGGTCGGGCTGGAAAGCCTGTAGATCAAGGGTTTTGCGGAAGATGAAATTTTTCGCGGGGATTTTGCGGGGGCGTGGCGGCTGTTACTTGAGCGTGGTTTTGCGCCACGCTGGGGCGTTCGGTAACAAAGTGGTGCGCTTCGGGGAACAGGAGGGACCGCTTTTTGTGGCGAGGGGGCTTGCCCCCGTTCGGCTGCGCAGCAGTCGCAAAATTTGATGCGAACATCGAGGGCGGCTTCGCCACCCAACGGGGGCAAGCCCCCTCGCCACAGAGATGTTCTAAACAGTTGGATCAGCGTGCGATCAGCTCGATCACACAGCACTGGCCGCTGACGGAAACTTCCAGCAGACCCGCATTACCATCGAGTTGCAGGCAATCATGCCGACCGAGTTGTGCGTCGCTGTTACCGACTTTCACCTCCAGCGCCTCGGTGACACTGAACACCAGCACCGTCCCCGCCGAACTGAAAAACCGCTGCTCACCATCCAACCACTGCAACCGTGCGCTATACCGCTGGGGTGCATAAATCAGGTTGAAATCGCGAATCGGCCCGCCAAGCAAGGTGCAGGAGACCTGGCTCTCGCCGCTGAAGGCAAACGGGTCCAGCGGTAACAACGGGCGCGTGTCCTGGCCGTCAACGCGCAAGGTCATGCCCTCGCCTTGCAGCACGGTGATGACCCGTTGATAGCCGGCGAATGTCGAGAAGCCGCCCGACTCACCAATATCAGCAATAGACAGGCGCCAGCCGAAACCGTCGAGGCCCGTGCCGGCATCGCGGGTGATTTCTTCAGTGCTGCCACCGCCGTTTTTCCAGGGCATGCGTGGGTAATCAACTGCGCGTAACAACTTCACTTGATTCATTTATGAAACCGACCTTCCAGACGATGACGGGAACCGGGGTGGATCAAACGGGCGGCGGTCACGGGCTGGCGGCCGGACCAGGTGCGGCGGCGGATCAGCAGGCACGGCTCGCCCTTTTCAATCTGCAGCAACTTGCACTCGGTGGCCTCAGCCAGGATCGCCTCAACCACATGCTCGCCTTCGGTCAGCGGCGCGACCTGGTTCAAATAGGCGTAAGGCGTTTGCAGGGTGAAGTCCTGCTTGAGGTAGTCCGGGGCCACGAGCGCGTTGACGAAACGATCTTCGATTTGCACCGGAATGTCGTTTTCGAAATGCACGATCAGCGAATGAAACACCCGCTGCCCTTCGCGCATGTCCAGGGCCAGCGCGCGCTCTGAGCCGGCGGCCTCTTCTTCCAGGGTGATGACCTTGCAAGTGTGACGATGGCCGCGAGAGGCGATTTCATCGGCGATGTTGTGCACTTCAAACAGCGCGGACTGGCTTTTCGGCTCGGCGACGAAGGTGCCGACACCTTGCATGCGCACCAACAGACCGTCGGCGGTCATCTCGCGCAGGGCGCGGTTGATGGTCATGCGGCTGAAACCCAGTTGATTGACCAGCTCGCTTTCCGACGGAACGCGGTAGTGCGGCGGCCAGTTTCCACTGTCGATTTGCTGGGTGATCATCTGTTTGACGCGGGCGTACAAGGGCGCCGGACTGTCGCCCATGTTCGCGGCCAACGGTGACACTGCAGGCGGAGTCGGCACGGTTAATCCTTGTTCATTTGGTGAGGGTAATGTGGCTCGTGTGGTCAGTTCTGTCAGTCAAGTTCGGCGCCGGAAATCCAGATCCTGCGTTGCTGCTCCTCGCCATAGCCAGCTATGACTCGTCGCAGCGCCTTGGCTCTGAATTTCCGGCATCCGAACTTGAACTGACGAACTGACCACACGAGCCACATAGCTTGCCGGAGTTTACCGAGCAGGCAAACATCTGTATATGTATATACAAATAACACACGATGGGGTGCTGAACCATGTCCGCCTTCTTTGCCGAACGCGCGCTGCTGCCTAGTGGATGGGCCAACAATGTACGTCTTGAGGTCAGCGCCGATGGCGTGTTGACCCATATCCAGGCCGATTCCAATGCAGATGGCGCCGAACGGCTAAGCGGTCCGCTGCTGCCGGGGATGCCCAATCTGCACTCCCACGCCTTCCAGCGAGCGATGGCCGGGCTGGCGGAAGTAGCGGGTAATCCGAACGACAGTTTCTGGACCTGGCGCGATTTGATGTATCGCCTCGTCGGAAAAATCAGCCCGGAGCAACTCGGCGTCATTGCTCGTCAGCTGTACATCGAAATGCTCAAGGCCGGTTACACCTCGGTCGCGGAATTTCATTACGTACACCACGACACCAACGGCCAGCCTTACGCTGACCCCGCCGAACTGGCCCTGCGCATCAGCCAGGCCGCCAGTTCCGCCGGCATCGGTTTGACCCTGTTGCCGGTGCTCTACAGCCACTCCGGTTTCGGCGGCCAGACCCCGAACGATGGCCAGCGGCGCTTTATCAACAGCACCGAAAACTATCTGAAGCTTCAGTCGCGTTTGCAGCCGATCCTGGCGCAGCAACCGGCGCAGTCGCTGGGGCTGTGCTTCCACTCGTTGCGCGCGGTTACCCCGCAGCAGATCAGCGAAGTGCTGGCCGCCAGTGACCAGCAGTGCCCGGTGCACATTCACATCGCCGAGCAACAGAAAGAAGTCGATGACTGCCTGAGCTGGAGCGGCCGCCGTCCGCTGCAATGGCTGTACGAAAACACCGAAGTCGATCAGCGCTGGTGCCTGGTCCACGCGACCCACGCCAACCCGGAAGAAGTCACGCTGATGGCCAAGAGTCGCGCCATCGCTGGCTTGTGCCTGACCACCGAAGCCAACCTCGGCGACGGGATATTCCCGGCGGTCGATTTCCTCGCCCAGGGCGGGCGCATGGGCATTGGTTCCGACAGCCATGTGTCCTTGAGCGTGGTGGAAGAATTGCGTTGGCTGGAATATGGCCAGCGCTTGCGGGATCAGCGGCGTAATCGTCTGTATGGCGCGGATCAGCCGATGGTCGGGCGCACGCTGTACGACGCAGCATTGGATGGCGGCGCCCAGGCACTGGGTCAGCCGATTGGTGCATTGGAAGTCGGCAAGCGGGCGGATTGGTTGGTGCTCGATGGCGACGATCCGTACCTGGCGACAGCCAGTGGCGACGGGATCTTGAATCGCTGGTTGTTCGCTGGTGGTGATCGCCAGGTGCGCGATGTGCTGGTCAATGGCCAGTGGGTTGTGCGTGATGGGCGTCATGCGGGCGAAGAAGAAAGTAACCGCGCATTCACCCAAGTCCTGCGCGACCTCCTGGGCTAAACACCGGAAACAACTGTGGGAGCGGGCTTGTGTGGCGAGGGAGCTTGCTCCCGCTGGACTGCGAAGCAGGCCTAAAATCCTGTGAGCGCTTCGCGCTCAAGCGGGAGCAAGCTCCCTCGCCACAGCAAGCTCCCACATAGGGTCTTCGCTGACCGTCAGTTCGAGGTCTTGGCCATTTGCGTATCCGTCGCACGCCAGATCAGCCGCGTCGTGTCGTAACCCTGCTGTCGCGCCTTGCTCAGCAGTTCCTCACGCACTACACCGTTGACCGTCGGGGTCCGGGACAGCAGCCACAGGTACTTGCGGCTCGGGTCGCCGACAATGGCGGTCTTGTAGTCGTCGCTGACGTAAAGCACCCAGTACTCACCCTTCGCCACACCCGGGATCAAACGCGAAAACCAGTTATCGAACTGGACCCACAGTTTGTCGGTCTTGCCCGGCACTTGTGGCCAGGCCGTGCCCTTGGCTTCTTCCCATTGCCATTGCGGCGTCAGGCAGCGGTTGAGCACTGCCACGTTGCCGTCCGGCAGGAGGGTGTAATGGGCTTCGGATTGCGCGCAGTTGCGCTGGAAATACATCGGCAGCCGCGCCAACTCGTACCAGGTCCCTTGGTACTTCTTGAGATTGACGCTGTTGACGGTCTTGGGCGCCAACGGATCTACGCCAGAAGAGGCGCAGCCAGCCAATACCAGGCCGGCGAAAAGAACTATCAATAACCGCTTCATTGTTTTTCTCCCGTGGGCGCGTAGCCCCGGTTTACTTCAGGCCTTGGCCGGAAAACATCAGCACTTTGTCACCGGCGTACTGCACGCTGATAAAGCTGTTTTTGTCGCCCCAGGTGCAACTGGACATGCCAAGCGCGCCCGAACAATCGGCGGGTTTACCCAGCAAGGTTTCAACCTCGGCCTTGGCCATACCGGCCGACAGCTTGGAGTAGTTCTCCTGGTTGACCTTGCTGCATGCGACCAACAACACGCAGAACGAGAGCAAGGCGATGGATCGCAGCGACATGGTGTAGCTCCTGGGACGGAAGGGGATTGGCATGGCTGCCAAGCTGAAGCTTAGAAGAGAAAACCCCGATCTGGTTCCCCGACCGCCCGGCTATTTATTGGGCCGCTCGTCTGGCATCTGCCGATAAATCAGCCACTTTGTCGCGCCGTTGGGTAATTCGTCGGTTTTCGCTGAATAACGCCTAATCTTTGGCGCTGGTCAGTCGAAATAGAGGCAGCGCAAAGCCCGCTACTGTGGCAAATTGCCGCTCCCTCGTTGACCAGCCCTTTTGCGGTAGTTCACCTAATGACCAGAAACATGAAGTTCAGCCACAAGATCTTGCTGGCTGCCGCCCTCGTGGTGGCCGTTGCATTCGCTTGTTTCATCCTCTTCAACGACTACCGCCAGCGCCAGACCCTGCGCAGCAGTACCGAGTCCTCGATGCAGGAGCTCGGCAGCCTGACCACCAGCAACATCCAGACCTGGCTGGAAGCCCGCATCCAGTTGCTGCAATCGCTGTCGCAGCAGATTGCCGTGGATGGCAGCGCTCCCGCCAGCCTGAAACGCGCCATTGACCTGCCGGCCTACACCGGCAATTTCCAGTTGAGCTACTTCGGCAGCACCGAAGGCGTGATGACCTCGATCCCGGCAGGCAACCGTGCCGCCGACTACGACCCCCGTGCCCGTGGCTGGTACAAGGCCGCCGACAGCGCCCGGCAGACCATCGTCACCGAACCGTACATCGCCGCGTCCTCCGGCAAATTGGTGATTACCGTCGCCACGCCGGTGCAGCATGAGAACAAGATGATCGGCGTCGCCGGCGCGGACATCGACTTGTCCAGCGTCAGCGCGATCATCAACTCGCTGAACTTCGGCGGTCACGGCCATGCGTTTATCGTCAGCGCCGATGGCAAGATCCTGATCCACCCGGACAGCAAACTGGTGCTCAAGACCCTGGCCGAGGCCTACCCGAACGGCGCGCCACGGGTCAGCCCGGGCATGAAGGAAGTCGAAGTCGACGGCAAGTCGCAGTTCATCTCCTTCACCCACGTCAACGGCGTGCCGTCGGCTGACTGGTACGTGGCGCTGGTGCTGGATCAGGACACGGCGTTCGCGATGCTCAGTGAATTCCGCACCTCGGCCATCATTGCCATGGTCATCGCCGTGGTGATCATCATCGCGCTGCTGGGCATGCTGATCAGCTTCCTGATGCAACCGCTGCTGACCATGGGCCGCGCCATGCATGACATCGCCGAAGGTGAAGGCGATTTGACCAAGCGCCTGACCATCCACGGCCACGATGAATTCGGTGCCTTGGGTACGTCGTTCAACCGTTTCGTGGAGCGGATCCACACCTCGATCCGCGAAGTGGCCTCGGCCACCGGCCAGGTCAACGAAGTTGCCCTGCGTGTGGTGGCGGCATCGAACTCGTCGATGTTCAACTCCGACCAGCAAGCCTCGCGCACCAGCAGCGTGGCCGCCGCGATCAACGAACTGGGGGCCGCCGCCCAGGAAATCGCCCAGAACGCCGCCCTCGCCTCCCAGCATTCGAGCGACGCCCGTGCCCTGGCTGAAGACGGTCAACAGGTGGTGGATAAAACCATCGCGGCGATGCAGCAGTTGTCGGCAAAGATCAGCGACTCCTGCGGCAACATTGAGACGCTCAACAGCAACACGGTGAACATCGGGCAGATTCTGGAAGTGATCACCAGCATCTCCCAGCAAACCAATCTGCTGGCACTCAACGCCGCCATCGAAGCCGCCCGTGCCGGTGAAGCCGGACGCGGTTTCGCGGTCGTGGCCGACGAAGTACGCAACCTCGCCCATCGCACCCAGGATTCGGCGCAGCAAGTGCAGAAGATGATCGAAGAACTGCAAGTCGGCGCCCGGGAAGCGGTCAGCACCATGACCGACAGCCAGCGCCAGAGCGAAAGCAGCGTCGGCATCGCCAACCAGGCCGGCGAACGCCTGGGCAGCGTGACTCAGCGTATCGGTGAGATCGACGGCATGAACCAATCCGTGGCCACCGCCACCGAAGAACAGACCGCTGTGGTGGAATCGATCAACGTCGACATCACCGAAATCAACACGCTGAACCAGGAAGGCGTGGAGAACTTGCAGGCGACCTTGCGCGCTTGCTCCGACCTTGAGCAGCAGGCGGCGCGGTTGAAGCAATTGGTGGGTAGTTTCCGTATCTAGGGTGTATTTGAAGGCCCCTTCGCGGGCAAGCCTCGCTCCTACAGGCACTGATCGTTCCCACGCTCTGCGTGGGAATGCCTCTTCGGACGCTCCGCGTTCGGCTCTGGATGGGACGCGGAGCGTCCCGGGCTGCATTCCCACGCAGAGCGTGGGAACGATCGGTTAGAACCGGGAACCCGGCCTTGAAAGAAACTCAATCTCCTCAACCGTAGACTCGCGCCCCAACACCGCATTGCGATGGGGAAACCGTCCAAACCGCGCAATCACTTTCCGATGCCGCTCGGCATAATCCAGATTATCGGCGAACACCGCCCGTTCAGCCTCAGGCTGCTGCGCGACCAAATCGATAAACCGCGAAACCGCTTCGTTCTGCACCGCCAGATTCTCGCAATGTTCAAACACGAGATAGATGAACACCCGCTGAATCGGTCGCAACTGCCGATCAAAATCCGCGGCGATGCCTTGTGCCACCAGAGCTTGAGCCCGGAGGTCACCGGAGAAAGATTTGGGAGTGTCGCGAAAGATCATTCGCGGGAGTTGATCGAGTAGCAGCACCAGTGCCAGCCAACCTTCGGGGCGTTGCGCCCAGTCGGTCAAACCGCCGGCCAGTGCCTGCTCGACCCAGTCCCCGAAACGCGTCTGCGCTTCGAGGTCCTGGCTGTCGCGCTTGCCGAACCATAACTTGCCCTTGTCAGCCTTAATGTCGTCAGGGGTTTCGGCTGATCCGAACCACCATTCGAGCAACGGCTGCCAGGGCGCGGTCATGGGTTTATTCCTTGTGGTAAGCCGTGACGCGTGCGACTTCTTCTTTCGAGCCGAGGAACACCGCTACGCGCTGGTGCAGGCCATCGGGCTTGATGTCGAGGATGCGCTGGTGACCATCGGTGGATGCGCCGCCAGCCTGTTCGACCAGGAACGACATCGGGTTGGCTTCGTACATCAAACGCAGTTTGCCCGGCTTCGATGGCTCGCGGCTGTCGCGTGGGTACATGAACAAGCCACCACGGGTCAGGATGCGGTGCACATCGGCGACCATCGCGGCCACCCAACGCATGTTGTAGTTCTTTTTCAGCGGGCCTTCATCGCCAGCCAGCAATTCGCTGACGTAGCGTTGTACCGGGGCTTCCCAGTGACGCTGGTTGGACGAGTTGATCGCGAATTCCTGAGTGGATTCCGGGATCGTGATGTCTTCGTGGGTCAGCACGAAGCTGCCCATTTCGCGGTCCAGGGTGAAGCCTTTCACGCCGTCGCCCAGGGTCAGCACCAGCATGGTCTGCGGGCCGTAGATGGCATAACCGGCGGCGACCTGTTCGGTGCCTGGTTGCAGGAAGGCTTTTTCGTTCAGCGCTTCGTTCTGGCTCAGGTATTCGCTCGGGCAACGCAGTACCGAGAAAATGGTGCCGACCGGGGCGTTGATGTCGATGTTCGACGAACCGTCCAGTGGGTCGAATACCAGCAGGTACGCGCCTTTCGGGTATTTGCCCGGGATCTGGTAGGCATTGTCCATTTCTTCGGACGCCATGCCGGCCAGGTGACCGCCCCATTCGTTGGCTTCGAGCAGGATCTCGTTGGAGATCACGTCGAGCTTCTTCTGCACTTCGCCTTGGACGTTTTCAGTGCCCATGCTGCCCAGAACACCACCGAGGGCGCCCTTGGAGACGGCGTGGCTGATTTCCTTGCAGGCGCGCGCCACCACTTCGATCAGGAAACGCAGATCGGCAGGGGTATTGTTGCTACGGGTCTGCTCAATCAAATAGCGACTCAGGGTAACGCGGGACATGGAAGGCTCCGGTGGAATGGGGGGGCTAAAAACCCGCGCAGTTTAACGCGAGTCGAGGCGCATTTCCTCCTATCAGACGTGATACGCCCAATAGAGTTCATGTGCGGGGTTGAGCGTAGTTCGAAACGGGACGGATGGGGTTTGAGGATCGAGGGCAAATTGAACATTTTTGCCGGCAGATAAACCGCTTTCGCGAGCAAGCCCGCTCCCACAGTGGATCTGCGTTGAACACAGCTCAAATGTGGGAGCGGGCTTGCCCGCGAACGGCGCGCAGCGCCGAACAATCTCAAGGTTTGACGGGCGGCTTGCGCAGCAGGCTGACCGCCATCACCGCCAAAAACAGCACGCTGAGCAACAACACCGCCCACAAGCCGAATTTCTTCCAGTGGGTGTCCGCCGTCGCCGCCGCCACCGCTGTCGGCGCGACCGTCACCACCGCCGCGCCATCGACCGTGGCCTTGCCCAGCGTCGCAAACTTCGCCGGGCTGTAATCCGGGATCAATGTCGACAACGGCAGGTTTGCCGTCTTCACCGTCGCACTGCCCAGCGCCAACGTATAAGGCCCGGCACCCCGCGCCAGGAACACCACTTGCGTCGAGCGCACAGCAAATTTCACCGTCGGCGCTTCTGCACCCAGACCACCACCGCGCTCATCCACGGTCAGTTTCAACTGCTGCACGGTTTGCCCCGACAACTGCAATTCGTTCTGCACCACGTCCTGGCCATTCTGGGTCAGGCGATAGAGCAAACCGCCGCTCAGCGGCTGCCACGGCAAGCTGCTCTCACGGCGACCCGACAAGGTCACCGGCGCCAGGCTATTGGGCTGATTCAGCTCGACCTGCAGGCGCTCGACATTCAGCCCCATCGGCAATTGCCAGGTGTATTCGCCAGCCTTCACGCTGGTGCCGGCCAAGGGTGGCGACCAGACCAACGGCAGCGGCAGGCTGCGGGTGCTGGCGCTTTCCAGTTGTGCGGAGGTCAGGGTCGGCGCCGATTGCGGCGTAGTCCACAGCAGTCGCAGATAGCGCGCCGACTGCCCCGGCAGGCCGACTTCATGTTGCTCGACCCGCTCGTCGGCAAACGACAAGCGTGCCACCTGCCCTTCGCCCCACGACTGCCAGTGCTGCAAGTCGTCGCTGGCCTCGATGCTGAAACGCTGGAAGCCGTCGCGCTCGCTGGTCCAGTCGAGGATCAACTGCTGAAGCGGCGCCTTGATCGCGCTGGCGTCGAGCAACCAGCCGCGCAGCACTTCTTCCCCTGCTTCCAACTGAGTGGATGGCTGCACTTCCACCAGCGTGCCGTTGGCGCTTGATTGCACCCGCACACTCGGCGCGCGCTCGGTGGCGTCCGCCGAGTTGTACAGCGGGAACCACTTCACGTCGGTGGTGGTGCGATTCTCGGCGGATTGCGCGGTTTCCCGGGCCAGGGCGTAGGCCTGGGGTTCGCCAGCCGCGTTGAACACGCGCACATCGCTGAGATCGGTCTGCCGCGCGTTCAATTGCACGCTCAGCGGCAGTTCCAGGCGATACCACGGCCCCTCGCCGCTCACGGACAACGGCACCTGAGTGCTGAAGTCCGACGGTTTTTCCTGGGCCGCCGCCGACATCGCCATGCCCAGCGCAACAGCGCCCAACCAACCCAGGTTCAGCTTCTGACTCAAGACGACACTCCTTCGGTTTCAGGGGCCGGGTTTTCAGCCTCCGGTTCAGCTTCAACGCGTTTAGGCGGCAGCGGGGCGAAATAGCCCACCACCAGCAGCAACACGCCCACGCCGATAAACGAGACGATCCGGGCGAGTCCGCCACGGTTGCTCAACTCGACAAAGAACAGCTTGGCCACCACCACACCAATCAGCGCGGCGCCGATCAGCCACACTTCGCGGCGATGGCGCAAATGGCCGCCGATCATCAGCCCCAGCGCCATCAAGGTCCAGACGATCGACAGACCGGCCTGCACCTGCATCGACACCAGCAGTTGATCCAACTCGAACGGCACGCCGCCCCAATGGTGAGCCGTGCGGTTCACCAGCGCGGTGAAGAAGGCAAACAGCGAGACCCCGGCGATCAGTTGCGCGGCGTTGTCGGCAGTGTCCTGGCGGATCGCCAACTGCTTCACCGCACTGCGCGACCACACATAAACACCGAACAGCGCAAACAGCAGGCCCAACTCCAACGGGTTGATCAGCGGCACGTACGGCAGCGGCTCGGCGGCGCCGTCGCTGACACCGTTCGCCAGCCAGAACCAGCCGAGCATCAGCAATGCCAGCGGTGCGGCGGCATACACACGATACTCGCGGGAATACGCCGAGACCGGCCACGGCCAGGCACGCGGCGCAGCGGCCAGCACCAGATACAGGCTCGGCAGAATCGCCCAGCCCAACCAGCGCCAGGCGTTGTACTGCTCGGACAACAGCAGCAAGCCATAACGCAGCTCCAGGGCCAGCACGCCGAGCAATAGCCAGCAGCCGAGCACATGGGCGGTACTGAGGGCGCGTGCCGGCAGCCTCGGCGCCAGGCGTCGCAGGGAGATGAAGTGCACGACAAACACCGCCGCCCACACCAGCCAGCCAAAGTTGGCCGCCGGGTGATAACGCGAATGCCACGCGGCAGCCAACACCAGGCCCGCCGCCGGAATCAACAAGGTGCAGAGCAAGCCCAGCGCCGACCATTTCAGCCGCAGCGCCAACACTGCCCACAACGCCACACTCAGCGCCGCGACCGCCAGCAGCAGCGTCGCTTGCAGATCCTGGGGCGCAAAGCGCAGCACCTCGCTGATCCACGCCAGCGCCCACCAACCCGCGCCCCACACCAGCAGCAATTCGGACAAGCGATTCAAGCTCAACGCATCGAATGCCGAAGCGTGATTGCCCAACTGCAAGCGCCACGCACCAACCAGTGCGGCCAACCCAAGCACCAGCGGCGTCCAGAAACCGCTGTGGGCCAGAGGCTTCAATCCTTCACTCGCCAACGGCCCCAGCAGATCCGGCCCGGCAAACAGGAACGCCGCGCCACCGATCACCTGCAACAGCAGGCCGAAAACAAAACTCATGCGCTGCTTGAGGTACAAGCTCAGCCAGATGATGAACAACCCGCTGGCGGCCCACACCGCGCTCGCGGTTTGCCACGGCAGCACGAACAACACCGCGAGGTTGATCAGCACCAGACCCGCCAGCAGGATCACCGACAAGCCGCGCAGCAACCGTGCATCGTTGCGCACCATCTCGTCCCGGGCCGCGATCAGCATGCCGGCGATCAACGCCAGGCCAATCAGCGAGGCACTGAGCAAACCGCTCCAACCAGCACTGAACACCGTCGCCGAATCGCTCGCCCCTTTCAGCCGCAGCAGGAACAACGCGCCACCGAGCAACTGCACAGCAAACGCGGTGAACAGGAACGTACGCGATTGCAGGCGCAGGCCGACGAACAGCGTCGCGAGCCCGGCCAGCGCCCAACTGATCGCCGTACCGTGAGTCAGGAAAAACAGTGGCGCCAGCAGATACAGGAAGGTCAAACCGAGGCACGCCAACACCGGCAGGCCCTGGCGTTCCCACGGTGAAGTCTGTTCAGGCAAGGCCTTGCGCAATTGGTAGAAACTGAACAACAGCGCGACGCCGAGCATCAACGCGCCCAGCCAGGAACCGTCGAGCAGACTGCCTTCGCCGGGCTGCAATTTGCTGAGAAACGCCAGCGCCGAGCCCAATTGCAGTAACAAGGCAAAGGCCCGGGCGAACGGTCGTTGCTGACGCAGGCCGAGCCAGAAGATCCCGGCGCCTTCCACCGCCCAAGCCGCAGCGGTCCAGCGCGCATCGAGGCCCAACGGGATTGCCAGGCTGGCGAAGATCACGCCCAACGCGAGGCAGGTTTCCGCCAGCAGCAACGCGCGACCGCCCATCAACACGCGGGCCAGGCCCATGTAAATCATGCCCAACGCCAACGCGCTGAACGCGGCGGCGAATTCCAGATGCTGGACCAATGCGAACTGCAAACCAAAGCCCACCAGCGGCGGCCCGAACAGCATCGTGCCGTCGACGTAATCGCCCTTGCGCGCCGACCAGTGCAGTAGCGCCTGGCGACTGTCGTCTGCCGGCGCATCGGTCATCTCCAGCAACTTGCGTCGGGTAAACAACAGGCCAATGCCCAGGTACATCAGGAAGAACAGAATCAGGAACGGCTCGGTGCTCCACAGCAACTCCGGCGTATAGGAGCGCGCGCCCCAGGCGAAACCGATGCCGAAGGTGCCGACAAAACCGATCAGGTTGAGCGGGCGCCAGGCCTTGAACCAGGCGATGGCGAGGATGCCGGTGTTGAGCAAAGCGAAGTAACTGAACAGCGCGACATGGTTGCCGGAGCCGGTCGAGGTCAGAATCGGCGCGGCGAAACCGCCCAATGCAGCGGCGCAGGCCAGGGCCAGGGAATCCTGGGTAATCGCCAGAATCGCCGAGAACACCGTCACCGCCACCAGCAGGCCGAGGGCGGCTGTCGGGTCGAGCAACGGGTGCAAGCGCATCGCCGCAAACACCGTGAGGTACAACACGGCGATCCCGGTGCCTTGCAACATCAATGCGTAATGGTTGTTGCGATGGCGCAGCCACCAGCCCAGGCCGAGCAGGCCCAAGGCACTGGCGGCAACACCGGCGTAACGCATCTCGATCGGCACTACCATGCCTTCCGTGGCGTAGCGCAGCAGGAACGCCAGGCCGAGGAACAACAGCACCACGCCAACCCGCAGCACGGTATTGCCGCCAAACAGCCAATTGCGGGCGCTGTTGATCCCACGGTCGAACACGTTGGGTTCGCGGGGCGCTGCTGGTTTGCGTGGTTCGCGGGCGACCGGTTCCGGGGTCCAGACATCGGCCGGCAGCGGACGGCTGGCTTCGCTGGCGGTTGCGGTGATCGGTTGCAGTTCGGGCGGGAGTTCCCAGACCAGGTCCGGAGACTCGGCGGGGGCTTTGATGGGGATGTCGACGTGGACTTCGTCGAGGATGAATTCAGGGGTGGCGACGGGTTCGCTGATGGGCGGCTGGCTGGTTTCAGCGGCTTTGACGCCGGAACCCTCCAGCGAGATCAGGCGTTGCAGCAACGTATTCAGCGCCACCTGCGTCTGTTCAAGCAATTGGTGCTGCTCGGCGGCTTGCTTGTCCAGACGGACAATGCGAATGGTCTGGCCGATGCCCAACCCGAGCAGCGCGCCCAACAGCGCATCGCTGAACGACTCATCGAGTATCCAGCCCAGCACCAAGCCAATCAGCATGAAAATCCATTGCATGGTCGATATCCCTAAGCGGCCCATTGGCGGGCAAGTCCAGAAGCCTGGCGTCGTCTGCGCTGACGTCTTCGCGGGCAAGCCTCGCTCCTACAGGTTATGTGTCGTGGCCCAATCCATGGCACACGCAAAACCTGTAGGAGCGAGGCTTGCCCGCGAAAGCATTCGCGCAGTCGCCACTGAAACATCCGGCAAAACTGGCGCTTAGTATATCGATCCGGCCCAACGTCCGTTGGGCCTTGCTCGCAATTATTGCTAAAAGTTACTCCAAAGCCTTCCAGATTTCCGTGGCGTACTCACGAATCGTCCGATCCGACGAGAACCAGCCCATCCGCGAGGTGTTCAGCACCGCCGAACGCCACCATGCCTGGGAGTCGTGCCAGTGCGCTTCGACGCGCATCTGCGCGTCCCAGTAGGAGTCGAAATCGGCGCAGACCAGGAAGCGGTCGTAGTCGATCAGCGAGTCGATCAGCCCGGAGTAGCGGGACGGATCGTCCGGCGAGAACACCCCACCGCGAATCGCTTGCAGCACATCGCCGAGGCGATGGGACGCGGCGATGTCCGGCGTCGCGTTGAACTCCTGGTTCTGCTTGCGCGCTTCCACCTGTTGCGCGCTCAGGCCGAAGATAAACATGTGCTCCACGCCGATGCGCTCGCTCATCTCCACGTTGGCGCCATCGAGGGTGCCGATGGTCAGCGCGCCGTTGAGGCCGAACTTCATGTTGCTGGTGCCCGAGGCCTCGAAGCCTGCGGTGGAAATCTGCTCCGACAAATCCGCCGCCGGAATGATGCTTTCCGCCAGGCTGACGTTGTAGTTGGGCAGGAACACCACTTTGAGCAAGCCGCGCACCGTCGGGTCGTTGTTGACCACCCGGGCGATGTCGTTGGTCAGCTTGATGATCAGCTTGGCCTGGTGATAACTCGCCGCAGCCTTGCCGGCGAAGATTTTCACCCGTGGCACCCAGTCGATTTCCGGCTCGGCACGAATCGCCTGGTACAGCGCGACGGTGTGCAGCAGGTTGAGCAACTGGCGTTTGTATTCGTGGATCCGTTTGACCTGCACGTCGAACATCGCCGCCGGATTGACCGCGATCCCCAGTCGTTCATGAATCAGGTACGCCAGGGCTTTTTTGCTGTGCAAGCGCTGATCGGCGAAGGCCTTGCGGAACGCGGCTTTCTCGGCGAAGGGCTGCAGATCGAGCAGCCGCTCTTCCGGGTTATCCAGCAAGTCCGGGCCGAGCGCATCGACCAGCATCGAGGTCAGTTCGGAGTTGGCCTGGTAGAGCCAGCGGCGGAAGGTGATGCCGTTGGTTTTGTTGTTGATCCGCTCCGGGTAGAGCTTGTGCAGTTCGGAGAACACGGTTTTGCGCATCAGTTGCGTGTGCAGCGCCGACACGCCGTTGACGCTGTGGGAGCCGAGAAACGCCAGGTTGCCCATGCGCACGCGGCGGCCGTTGTCTTCCTCGATCAGCGACACTGCGCGCAGCACGTCGAAGTCGTGGATGCCTTTGGCCCGCAGCGAATCGATGTGCTGGGCGTTGATCTGGTAAATGATCTGCATGTGCCGTGGCAGCATGCGTTCCATCAAACCGACCGGCCAGGTTTCCAGGGCTTCCGGCAACAGGGTGTGGTTGGTGTACGACAGCGTATCGACCGTCACCTGCCACGCAGCGTCCCACGCCACGTCGTAGACGTCGACCAGTTGACGCATCAGCTCGGCCACGGCAATCGAGGGGTGGGTGTCGTTGAGCTGGATCGCCGCGTGATCACCCAGGGTCAATACCGAGGTGTGCATGTTGCGATGGCGGCGCAACAAATCCTGCAAGGACGCGGCAACAAAGAAGTATTCCTGACGCAGGCGCAATTCCTGGCCGGCTTCGGTGCTGTCCGCCGGGTAGAGCACCCGGGAAATACTTTCGGCCCGGGCGACCTCGGCCACGGCGCCCAAGTGGTCGCCGGCGTTGAAGCGCTCCAGGTGCAGATCTTCCACGGCGCGAGCACGCCACAGGCGCAGGGTGTTGACGCTGGCGCCGCGCCAGCCGACCACCGGAGTGTCGTAGGCAATCGCCCGCACGGTTTCCGCCGGGGTCCAGACCTGTTTGGTCTTGCCGGTGTCGTCGGTCACGGTTTCGACGCCGCCACCGAAGCCGATCGGGTACACCACTTCTGGCCGTTCGAACTCCCACGGGTTTCCGAAATCCAGCCAGTGTTCGGTCTGTTCCTGCTGCCAGCCATCGACGATGGCCTGACGGAACAAGCCGTGCTCGTACCGAATGCCGTAGCCATGGCCGGCGATGCCGAGGGTCGACATGCTTTCCATGAAGCACGCCGCCAGGCGACCGAGGCCGCCGTTGCCCAGGGCCGCATCGGGCTCCAGCAGGCGGATGCGTTCCAGGTCGACGCCGAGTTCGGTCAGCGCTTCACGGGCAACGTCGAGCAGGCCAAGGTTGCTCAGGCTGTCGTAGAGCAAACGGCCGATGAGGAATTCCAGGGACAGGTAGTAAACCCGTTTCTGTCCCTTGCGATAAATTTGCCGGGTGTGGTCCATCCAGTGCTCGACCATGTGGTCGCGCGCCGCCAGGGCAATGGCTTCGAACCAGTCGTGGTCGAAGGCGTGATCCGGGTCTTTGCCCACCGCGTAGGTGAGTTTGGTCAAGACGGCATCGCGAAATGCGGCCACCTCTGCTTCGCGAACAAGTGGTTCTTGAGTCATCGATAGGACCTCGAGCGAGCGTGGAGTTGTTGAGCCTAGACGGTCTGACAGACGGAGGGGGCTCTGGTTCGGCAGTTTTCCCTGATAGTGCGAGATAGGTCGGCATTACATTGTCATGTACCTGAATGAATGCAGGGGCCGTGCCGGATTAACGGTGATTTTTCGGCTTGCTCGAAAAAATCTGGCGAAAGGTTGTTCAAAAATCCACCAGTCCCGGTATGATCGCGCGCCCTGATGCACACGCTGGTAACAACCGATGATGAAGTCCAACCTGATCGCCGCCGCGGAGATCGACCGCCTCGATACCTGGGCCAAATATTCTGCCCCGATGTGCGGCTCCTGTGTGTCGAGCTGCTGCACCTTGCCGGTCGAGGTCAAGATCAAGGATCTGATCCGCATCGGCATCGTCGACGAGTTCGAGCGCGGCGAACCGGCGAAGAACATCGCCAAGCGTTTGCAGAAGGAAGGGATCGTCGAGCGCTACAGCCAGAAGACCGAGATCTTCACCCTCCAGCGCATGAGCAACAACGATTGCCTGTACCTGGATCGTAAGAGCCGTCTGTGCACTATTTATGAAAAGCGCCCGGATACTTGCCGCAACCACCCGAAAATCGGCCCACGGCCGGGGTATTGCGCTTACAAGCCCAAAGAAGTGGTGCGTGAGACCAGCGCCAGCCGCCGCACCCTCGAGAAGTTTTAACACCTGCGGCGACTGACAGGCCGCCTTCGCGAGCAAGCCCGCTCCCACATTTGATCGGTGCCGTACACAAATTATGTGTCGCCATCCATCCCCTGTGGGAGCGGGCTTGCTCGCGAAGGGGCCAGCACAAACACCGCACAACCCCCAGACAAACAAAAACGCCCCCGACCTTGCGGTCGGGGGCGTTTTTTTAGCTGCTAACTAAGTCGAGACTCAGTTACCGGCTTTCTTGGCAGCGCGGGTACGCTCGCTTTCGCCCAGGATCTTCTTACGAAGACGGATGGACTTAGGAGTGACTTCGCACAATTCGTCTTCTTGAACGAATTCCAGAGCTTGTTCCAGGGTGAAACGGATAGGCGGAACCAGAGCGATGGTTTCGTCTTTACCCGAGGCACGCATGTTGTCGAGCTTCTTGCCTTTGGTTGGGTTGACGCCCAGGTCGTTGTCGCGGCTGTTGATGCCGACGATTTGACCTTCGTACACGTCTTCGCCGTGACCCAGGAACAGTTTGCCGCGAGCTTGCAGGGTTTCCAGCGAGTAAGTCAGAGCCTTACCGGTAGCAACCGAAACCAGCACGCCGTTCTGACGGCCGGACATGTCGCCGGACTTCATCACGTCGTAACGGTCGAAGATCGAGGTCAGGATGCCTGCACCGGAGGTCAGGGTCAGGAACTCGTTACGGAAACCGATCAAGCCACGAGCCGGGATGTTGTACTCAAGGCGCACACGGCCCTTGCCATCCGGAACCATGTTGGTCAGGTCGCCTTTACGGATACCGATCTGTTCCATGATCGAACCTTGGGATTCTTCCGGCAGGTCGATGGTCACGTTTTCGTACGGTTCGTGCTTAACGCCGTCAACCATACGGATGATCACTTCCGGACGACCAACACCCATTTCGAAGCCTTCGCGACGCATGGTTTCGATCAGTACCGAAAGGTGCAGCTCACCACGGCCGGAGACTTTGAACTTGTCGGCGGTGTCGCCTTCTTCAACGCGCAGGGCAACGTTGTAGAGCAGTTCTTTGTCCAGACGTTCCTTGATGTTACGGGACGTCACGAACTTGCCTTCTTTACCGCAGAAAGGCGAGTCGTTTACCTGGAAGGTCATGGAAACGGTTGGTTCGTCAACGGTCAGCGGCTTCATCGCTTCGACGTTCAGTGGGTCGCACAGAGTGTCGGAGATGAACAGCTGGTCGAAGCCGCTGATGCAGACGATGTCGCCGGCAGCTGCTTCTTCAACGTCGATACGGTGCAGACCGTGGTGACCCATCAGCTTCAGGATACGACCGGTACGCTTCTTGCCGTCGGCGTCGATAGCGACAACCGGAGTGTTCGGCTTGATGCGGCCACGAGCGATACGGCCAACGCCGATAACACCCAGGAAGCTGTTGTAGTCCAGTGCCGAGATTTGCATCTGGAACGGACCTTCACGGTCGACTTTCGGCGCAGGTACGTTGTCGACGATCGACTGGTACAGCGGGGTCATGTCTTCAGCCATGTCGGTGTGTTCCAGACCGGCAATGCCGTTCAGGGCCGAGGCGTAGACGACTTTGAAGTCCAGCTGTTCTTCGGTAGCACCGAGGTTGTCGAACAGGTCGAAGATCTGGTCCAGAACCCAGTCCGGACGCGCGCCTGGACGGTCAACCTTGTTGATCACCACGATTGGACGCAGGCCGGCTTCGAAAGCCTTCTTGGTCACGAAACGGGTTTGCGGCATAGGGCCGTCTTGAGCGTCAACCAGCAGCAGAACGGAGTCAACCATCGACATTACGCGTTCAACTTCGCCGCCGAAGTCGGCGTGGCCCGGGGTGTCCACGATGTTGATGTGGAAGCCGTTCCAGTTGATGGCGGTGTTTTTCGCCAGAATGGTAATACCGCGCTCTTTCTCCTGGTCGTTGGAGTCCATCACGCGCTCGTCGTTGAGCTCGTTGCGCTCCAGGGTGCCGGATTGACGCAAGAGTTTGTCTACCAGGGTGGTTTTACCATGGTCAACGTGAGCAATGATGGCGATGTTGCGTAGATTTTCGATCACTTGTGTATCTCGATCAGAGGATTCGGTGTGCTGACAAGTCTTGGCAGCGATTAACAGTAGAGTCCGGCAAAGCCGTTACAGCTTGACGGCGGCGTCGGGGGGCCGGTGACGCAGGCCACAGGCAAACAGCCCCGGGCACTTAGCTCGGTCGATAAACGCGCACATTGGCATGCCCCTCACTGAGCAAATGGTGGGCATGCAGGCGACTCATCACGCCTTTGTCGCAATACAGCAGGTACTGGCGAGTAGGGTCCAGTTCCTTGAAACGAGCGTTCAATGCATAAAACGGCATCGTCTGTACCTCAATGCCAGCCAGTTCCAGCGGCTCGTCTTCAGCGGCATCCGGGTGACGGATGTCGATGATGATCTGGCCCGCCAGAGCGTCGCTGACTTCTTCGATCTGCAAGTCCTGGCCCAATTCGTCGATCACGCGATCGATCGGCACCAGTTTGGCGTTTTCGAGCGCACGCTCGAGGACCGCCATGTCGAACTGTTGTTCTTCGTACTCCACGCGGTTGCGCTTGGCGTGGGTCTTGGGGTTCACCGAGATGACCCCGCAATATTCCGGCATGTGCTTGGCGAAGTCGGCAGTGCCGATTTCGTTGGCCAGGTCGATGATGTCCTGCTTGTGGCTGGCGATCAGCGGGCGCAAGACCAGCTTCTCGGTCACACAGTCGATCAACGACAGGTTCGGCAACGTCTGGCTCGAAACCTGGGAGATCGCCTCACCGGTGACCAGCGCATCGATATCGAGCCGATCGGCAATCTTCGACGCAGCGCGCAACATCATACGCTTCAAAACTACGCCCATATGACTGTTATCGACTTTCCCGAGAATTTCTCCCAGTACTTCTTCGAAAGGCACACTGACAAATAACACGCGTTGGGAGCTGCCGTACTTCTTCCAGATGAAGTGCGCGACTTCCATGACGCCCAGTTCATGGGCCCTGCCGCCCAGGTTAAAGAAGCAGAAATGGCTCATCAGGCCACGGCGCATGATCTGGTAGGCGGCGACTGTCGAGTCAAAGCCGCCGGACATCAGTACAAGCGTCTGTTCCAGCGCTCCCAGCGGATAACCGCCGATGCTGTTGTGCTGGCTGTGGATCACATACAACCGTTGGTCGCGAATTTCGATGCGAACTTCGATTTCCGGCTCTTTCAGGGAAATCCCGGCGGCGCCGCACTGACGACGCAGCTGGCTGCCGACGTATTTCTCCACATCCATAGATGTGAAGGTGTGGTGCCCGCCGCGCTTGCAGCGCACCGAAAAGATCTTCCCGGCCAGTGCATCACCGTAGTGCTGCTTGCACTTGGCCACGATGTCGTCGAAATCACCCAACGGGTATTCATCGACCTGCAGGAAATGCGCGATGCCCGGCATGCAGCTCAGGCGCTCGGTCATCTCCTTCAGGGCCCGGGGCTCAGTGACGCGGGTTTCCAGCTCGAGGTTGTCCCACACACCGTTCACCACCACAGCCGGGTCCAGATCGCGGAGCACGGCACGGATGTTCTTGGCCAACTGGCGGATGAAACGCATCCGTACCGGGCGGCTCTTGATGGTGATCTCGGGGAAGACTTTTACGATTAGTTTCATGAAAACAGCGCGCGCTGGGCCAGCCGAAAAAGGGGGGCGCGGATTATAGCGGAAATTGCTCAAGGTTTAACCAGTTAATATGCAGAAGGTTTTCCGCGCACCAAAACAGGTCATTTGTGGAAATAGACGCTACATTACAGGGCGCTTATTTCAGCTTTGCGACGCTTTGCACGTCTATAAGCGTGATATTGGGGCAAAAAACCCATGGTGGGGCACTGGCATGCAATTTGCTCCCTTGTGAGGCAGGTTGCCTTGGCAGAGTATTCGCGCCGGCATCACCCACATTCTAAGGGCATCCACTACTAAGCCCGAAGCCACCCGGAGGACACTATGTCGAAGTCGGTTCAACTCATCAAAGATCATGACGTCAAGTGGATTGATCTGCGCTTCACGGACACCAAAGGCACTCAGCACCACGTGACCATGCCGGCTCGCGACGCGCTGGATGACGCTTTCTTCGAAGAAGGCAAAATGTTCGACGGTTCCTCCATTGCTGGCTGGAAAGGCATCGAAGCCTCCGACATGATCCTGATGCCGGACGACAGCACCGCTGTCCTCGACCCATTCACCGAAGAGCCGACCCTGATCCTGGTCTGCGACGTGATCGAGCCTTCGACCATGCAAGGCTACGACCGTGACCCACGTGCGATCGCCAAGCGTGCCGAGGAATACCTGAAGTCGACCGGTATCGGCGACACCGTATTTGTTGGTCCGGAGCCAGAGTTCTTCATCTTCGACCAGGTTAAGTTCAAGTCCGACATCTCCGGTTCGATGTTCAAAATCTACTCCGAACAAGGTTCGTGGATGTCCGACCAGGACGTGGAAGGCGGCAACCGCGGCCACCGTCCAGGCGTCAAAGGTGGCTACTTCCCGGTTCCGCCGTTCGACCATGACCACGAAATCCGTACCTCCATGTGCAACGCCATGGAAGAAATGGGCCTGACCATCGAAGTTCACCACCACGAAGTGGCAACTGCTGGCCAGAACGAAATCGGTGTGAAGTTCAACACCCTGGTCGCCAAGGCTGACGAAGTTCAGACCCTGAAGTACTGCGTACACAACGTGGCTGATGCCTACGGCCGTACCGCGACCTTCATGCCTAAGCCTCTGTATGGCGATAACGGTTCGGGTATGCACGTTCACTTGTCCATCGCCAAAGATGGCAAGAACACCTTCGCTGGCGAAGGCTATGCCGGCCTGTCCGACACCGCCCTGTACTTCATCGGCGGCATCATCAAGCACGGTAAAGCACTGAACGGCTTCACCAACCCGTCGACCAACTCCTACAAGCGTCTGGTCCCAGGTTTCGAAGCACCGGTAATGCTGGCCTACTCGGCGCGTAACCGCTCCGCTTCGATCCGTATTCCTTACGTGTCCAGCCCTCGCGCTCGCCGTATCGAAGCTCGCTTCCCGGATCCGGCAGCCAACCCGTACCTGGGCTTCGCTGCACTGTTGATGGCTGGCCTGGACGGCATCCAGAACAAGATCCACCCTGGCGACGCAGCTGACAAAAACCTGTACGACCTGCCGCCTGAAGAGGCGAAAGAGATCCCACAAGTTTGCGGCAGCCTGAAAGAAGCCCTGGAAGAGCTGGACAAGGGCCGTGCGTTCCTGACCAAGGGCGGCGTGTTCTCCGACGATTTCATCGACGCTTACATCGCTCTGAAAAGCGAAGAAGAAATCAAGGTCCGCACCTTCGTACACCCACTGGAATATGAGCTGTACTACAGCTGCTGATCCGGTAGCGCCTGCGAAAGCGGCGTGACAAAAAGAGGCCTCCTTCGGGAGGCCTTTTTTGTGGGCAAGCACAAAAGATCGCAGCCTTCGGCAGCTCCTACGTTTGAACGCGTACACCCTGTAGGAGCTGCCGAAGGCTGCGATCTTTTGATCCTGCTTTTCCATTCCAAAATGTTTACAACTTGGGCCAACCGCCGCCACTGACCTATGCTGCAACCCAACGCCTTCGCTTGCGGTCAATTTTATGGGTCGTGGTTTTCTCCTGATGTTGCTGTTGATCGCCCTGCCCGCCGCAGCGCAGATCTATAAGTACACCGACGCCAATGGCAACACCGCCTACAGCAATCAACCGCCCGATGGCGTCAAGGCGCAGCCGGTGGAGTTGCCGCCGCTCAACAGTGTCGCGCCCTCGACGCCGCCCGCCCCTCCTGCCGAAGCCAACAGCCGCGAACAATCGCGCAACGCCTACGAGGTGCTGGAACTGACCGGCCTGCCCACCACCGAAGCCCTGCGCGCCAACAACGGCACCTTCACGGTGAACGTGCTGATCAAACCGCGCCTGCAAGGGCCGCATCTGTTCCGGCTGTTGCTGGACGAGCAACCTTACGGCCAGCCGAGCAATGTGCCCATTCTGCAACTGGTGAACATTGATCGCGGCGAACACAGCCTCGCGGTTCAGGTGATCAACGGGGAAAGTGTCGTCCAGCAAAGCCCCAGCGTGACCTTCAACGTGCAACGGGTGCATACGCCTTGAGCCGCTGGCTGATCGGCGCAGTGCTGTTGCTCGGCAGCCTGACGGCGTTGGCTGACGTCTATACCTACGTCGATGCCCAGGGCAATCGGGTCTTCACCGATCAACCGCGCCCAGGCAATGCCAAGCGCGTACCGCTGGCCACCAGCAATCGCATGTCGGCCAACCCGACCAAAGCCGCGCCGGTGATCGCCGCGCAAAAAGCCGAAGAAAAGCCGTTGTTCCACTACGACATGCTGCGGGTGCTGGTGCCGGAACCGGACGCGACAATCCGCAGCAGCGCCGGCGAGGTGATCGTCAGCGTTACCAGCGAACCCGGCCTGCAACCGGGGCATCGCTACCGTTTGTTACTCGACGGCCAGCCCACCGCCGAGCCGGGCCTCAGTCCGGTGTTCGCCTTGAGCAATCTCGACCGTGGCAGCCATAACCTGTCGGTGGAAATCCTCGATGAGCAGGGTCGCACCGTCGAACGCACGGCCAATCAGCCGTTCCACATGCTGCGCATCTCGTTGGCGCAGAAGCGCCAGGTCAAGCCCTGCACCCTCACCGACTACGGCCAACGGCCGGAATGTCCGCTCAAAGACAAACCTCCCGAAGAAAAAAACCCCTTCTTCAAGTTCTTCTGACGCCGTTCAGGTTTGCGCACTATATTGGTGCAAACGCTTGCACCGTACCCACATCGAAACCCATTTTGGTTCGAAAGTACCCGCGAAAGCTGGCAGAACGCCACGCGATCGAGCGCTAAACGCCCGTTTCAGGCCTTAAACGCTTCTTTTCGGAGCTTTGGTTTGGTTTTTGCATTTTCCCCGCATCAGCGCTCAGTTCGTGGGCGCGCCCCTGCTCCAAAAGAGGTCCGGATGACCATTAGCGACGCACTGCATCGACTATTACTCGACAACCTGACCACAGCCACCATCCTGCTCGATGCCGAATTGCGCCTCGAGTACATGAACCCGGCGGCGGAGATGCTGCTGGCCATCAGCGGCCAGCGCAGCCATGGGCAATTCATCAGTGAGTTGTTCACCGAATCCACCGAAGCGCTGAATTCCCTGCGCCAAGCGGTTGAACAGGCGCACCCGTTCACCAAGCGCGAAGCGATGCTCACCGCCCTCACCGGCCAGACCCTGACTGTTGATTACGCGGTCACGCCGATCCTGAGCAATGGCGACACCCTGCTGCTGCTGGAAGTCCATCCCCGTGATCGCTTGCTGCGGATCACCAAGGAAGAGGCGCAGTTGTCGAAGCAGGAAACCAGCAAGATGCTGGTGCGCGGCCTCGCTCACGAAATCAAGAACCCACTGGGCGGGATTCGCGGCGCCGCACAATTGCTCGCCCGGGAGCTGCCGGAAGAAAGCCTGCGCGACTACACCAACGTGATCATCGAAGAAGCCGACCGCCTGCGAAACCTCGTGGACCGCATGCTCGGCTCGAACAAGCTGCCGTCCCTGGCCATGTGCAACATCCACGAAGTGCTGGAGCGGGTCAGTCAGTTGGTCGAGGCCGAAAGCCAGGGTTGCATCACCTTGGTGCGCGACTACGACCCAAGCATTCCTGACGTCCTGATCGATCGCGAACAGATGATCCAGGCCGTGCTCAATATCGTGCGCAACGCGATGCAAGCCATCAGCAGCCAGAACGAGCTGCGCCTGGGCCGCATCAGCCTGCGCACCCGCGCCATGCGCCAGTTCACCATCGGCCACGTGCGCCATCGCCTGGTAACCAAGATCGAGATCATCGACAACGGCCCGGGCATCCCTGCGGATTTGCAGGAAACCATTTTCTTTCCCATGGTCAGCGGCCGCCCGGACGGTACAGGGCTGGGCCTGGCCATTACCCAGAACATCATCAGCCAGCACCAGGGCCTGATCGAGTGTGACAGCCACCCAGGCCACACCACGTTCTCGATCTTTCTGCCACTGGAACAAGGAGCCACATCGACATGAGCCGTAGTGAAACCGTGTGGATCGTCGATGACGACCGTTCTATCCGTTGGGTCCTGGAAAAGGCCCTGCAGCAAGAAGGCATGACCACGCAAAGCTTCGACAGCGCCGATGGCGTGATGAGCCGCCTGGCGCGCCAGCAGCCGGACGTGATCATCTCCGACATCCGCATGCCGGGGGCCAGTGGCCTGGACCTCTTGGCGCGGATTCGCGAACAACACCCACGGCTGCCGGTCATCATCATGACCGCCCACTCCGACCTCGACAGCGCGGTCGCCTCGTATCAGGGCGGCGCGTTCGAATACCTGCCAAAACCCTTTGATGTCGACGAAGCAGTGTCCCTGGTCAAACGCGCCAATCAGCACGCCCAGGAACAACAAGGCCTGGAAGTCCCGGTCGCGCTGACCCGCACCCCGGAAATCATCGGTGAAGCGCCGGCGATGCAGGAAGTGTTTCGCGCCATCGGGCGCTTGAGCCACTCCAACATCACCGTGCTGATCAACGGCGAATCCGGCACCGGTAAAGAATTGGTGGCCCACGCCCTGCACCGCCACAGCCCACGGGCGGCGTCGCCGTTCATTGCGCTGAACATGGCGGCAATCCCCAAAGACCTGATGGAATCCGAGCTGTTCGGCCATGAGAAAGGCGCGTTCACTGGCGCGGCCAATTTGCGTCGCGGGCGTTTCGAGCAGGCGGACGGCGGCACGTTGTTCCTCGATGAAATCGGCGACATGCCGGCGGACACCCAGACCCGTTTGCTGCGGGTGCTGGCGGACGGCGAGTTTTACCGCGTCGGCGGTCATACGCCGGTTAAGGTCGATGTGCGCATCATCGCCGCGACCCACCAGAACCTGGAAACCCTGGTCCACGCCGGGAAATTCCGTGAAGACTTGTTCCACCGCCTCAATGTGATCCGCATTCACATCCCACGCCTGTCGGACCGTCGCGAAGACATCCCGACCCTGGCCAAGCACTTCCTCAGCCGCGCCGCGCAAGAACTGGCGGTGGAGCCGAAGCTGCTGAAAAGCGAAACCGAGGAATACCTGAAGAACCTGCCGTGGGGCGGCAACGTTCGTCAGTTGGAAAACACCTGCCGCTGGATCACGGTGATGGCTTCGGGTCGCGAAGTGCACATCAGCGACCTGCCGCCGGAACTGCTGAACCTGCCGCAGGATTCGGCGCCGGTGACCAATTGGGAGCAAGCGCTGCGCCAGTGGGCTGATCAGGCGCTGGCTCGCGGCCAGTCGAGCCTGCTCGACAGCGCCGTACCGGCGTTCGAGCGAATCATGATCGAAACCGCCCTCAAACACACCGCCGGCCGCCGCCGCGATGCCGCAGTTTTGCTGGGATGGGGGCGTAATACCCTGACGCGCAAGATCAAGGAACTGGGGATGAAGGTCGATGGTGGGGATGATGATGAGGTGGAAGAGGGTTAAACAGCCTTCAAATCTTCGCCATTAGATAGATCCATTCGCGGGCAAGCCTCGCTCCTACAGGGTTTGCGCCATTTCAAAATCGGCGCATCACCTGTAGGAGCGAGGCTTGCCCGCGAAGGGGCCGGCACATCCAACATCATTTCTGCCTGACCCACCGCATTCGCGAGCAGGCTCGCTCCCACCTTTCCAGAGCTTCGTGCACCGCCGCAATGCACCGTGAACCGCAATCGCGCACAGCAACTGATCGCAAATCCCGCTTTCCTTCGCAATAAAACCTACTCTACAAAAACGGCAAAGCCCCGAATAACGGGGCTTTCAGCGCATCCACACGCCTTTTTGTTTCAACTTATTAAAACCTGGCACGCCCCCTGCAATAGTCCATTCAGTGATTCAGTTCACTACCCGGTTTCGGGGACCTTGGTACAGGCAGGCCGGGGATTCCCCTCTTTACATCGGGCTCACACCGCACTGGCGACGAGCCCACCCCGTTTTGGGGCCCTTGATACAGGCAGGTCAGGGGTTCCTTCTTTACACCGGGACTTGCACGCAATGCGCGAGTCCTTGCCGTTTTGGGAACCTTGGTACAGGCAGGCCGGGGATTCCCTCTTTTATTGCTCCCGGAGATGGATCTCCAGCCGCCAGCGGTCGTCGACCTCGCTACCGGCCCACTCGCCTTGCAGAGGCCGGGCCGCCACCACCGTCAGCAACAATCCCCCATCACTCAAACGCACACGCCAGTTCACGTCTTTGCCGTTGAGCTTGAGCTGGCCCTTCTGCGCCTTGCCTTCGGCGCCGAACAGCAACGCAACGCTGCCGTCCACCACCTCGCCGTGGGTCTTGGGTTCGTTGTTGAACCACACCACCAACCCATCGCCGGTCACCTCGACCTGCTGCAATTCGCTGGGGTCCGGGGTGGTCAGGCGACCGATCATCAACCCGACCATCACCCCGACAATCGCCAAAGAGCCGATCACCCGCGGGAATAGTTTCGAACGGTTGTCCACGGGCGGCGTAGAATGCCGCTCATCTTTACCTTCGGAGCCGTGCATGTTTCACGTCATCCTTTTCCAACCAGAAATTCCGCCGAATACCGGCAACGTTATCAGGCTGTGCGCCAACAGTGGCTGCCACCTGCATTTGATCGAACCGCTGGGCTTCGAGATGGACGACAAGCGCCTGCGCCGGGCCGGCCTCGATTACCACGAGTACGCCACCCTGCAACGCCACGCCGACCTCGCCAGTTGCCTGGAAAGCCTGGGCCATCCACGGCTGTTCGCGTTTACCACCAAGGGCTCGCGGCCCTTCCACGATGCCAGCTTCGCCGAGGGCGACGCCTTCCTGTTCGGCCCGGAAAGCCGAGGCCTGCCCGCCGAAGTGCTCGACGCCCTGCCCGGCGAACAACGCCTGCGTCTGCCGATGCGCGAAGGCTGCCGCAGCCTGAACCTGTCGAACACCGTAGCCGTGGCCGTTTACGAAGGCTGGCGCCAACTCGGCTTCAAATAACACACATAACAAATGTGGGAGCGGGCTTGCTCGCGAAGGGGCCATAACATTCAACATCATCGTTGACTGTTACAGCGCTTTCGCGAGCAAGCCCGCTCCCACATTGGACTTGCTTTGACTCAGGACCGTTACTGAACGGTTGGAGTCTCGCCAGCCGCCTGCATGCGTTGCAGTTCTTGTGCGTACAGCGCGTCGAAGTTCACCGGGGCCAGCATCAGGGCCGGGAACGAACCACGGGTGACCAGGCTGTCCAGGGTTTCGCGAGCGTACGGGAACAGGATGTTCGGGCAGAACGCGCCGAGAGTGTGGCTCATCGAAGCGTCGTCCAGGTTCTTGATCAGGAAGATCCCGGCCTGTTGCACTTCAGCGATGAACGCCACTTCGCCGTTTTCACCGTTTTTCACGGTCACGGACAAGGTCAGCACGACTTCGTGGAAGTCGCCTTCCAAAGCCTTTTGACGGGTGTTCAGATCCAGACCGACGCTCGGTTCCCACTGCTGGCGGAAGATCGCCGGGCTTTTCGGGGCTTCGAAGGACAAGTCGCGTACGTAGATGCGCTGCAAGGAGAATTGCGGTGCGGTTTCTTCTTCGCTAGCTGCAGTGTTCTGTTGGTCAGTCATCTCAGATCCTTTCTGATCTTGGGGTCTTATAAGGGAGGCGTTCAGGCCTTGAGCATCGCGTCGAGCTTACCGGCCCGCTCAAGGGCAAACAAATCATCACAACCGCCGATATGGCGCTCGCCGATCCAGATCTGCGGCACAGACGTGCGCCCGGCCTTCTGGGCCATTGCGGCGCGCACCTGCGGCTTGCCATCGACCTTGATCTCTTCGAAGACCACGCCTTTGTTCTCGAGCAGGTACTTGGCTCGCGAGCAGTAAGGGCAGTAATCGCTGGAATAGACGACGACGTTACTCATATCACTTCACCAACGGCAGGTTGTCGCCTTTCCAGCTGGAAATCCCGCCGGACAGCTTGGCGGCGGTGAAGCCGGATTTCATCAGCTCGCGGGCGTGGGTGCCAGCGGTCTGGCCCATGGCGTCGACGAGGATGATGGTCTTGGCCTTGTGCTTTTCCAGTTCGCCGACCCGAGCGGTCAGTTTGTCGTGGGGGATGTTCAGCGCGCCAACGATGTGGCCGGCGGCGAAATCCTTGTTCGAGCGAATGTCGACCACCACGCCCGCATCCTTGTTGACCAGCCCGGTCAGTTCGCCGGTGCTCAGGCTGCGACCGCCACCTTTCATCTCATGGGCGATCAGCAGGGCCAGCAGAACAACAAAGATACCGGCCAGCAAATAGTGGGTGGTGGCAAATGCAATCAGGTGATCAAGCATTTAAGGTGGTTCCAGGGCGTGAAAAGTGGGCCAGTATACACAGCCCATATGGTGGGCCAAACCCCGTCCGGCGGTGACGCGGTCGGAACTTCGCTGTAGGACGTGTTGACCCTCAATTGCGAGTCGCGCCGCGCCCCGTAAATCGCAAGACTAGGCATGAGGAGTGAGGTTTGGCGTTTCAAATGAGCGACGAATAACGACGGATTGCGCTTTACGGGGCGTGGCCCTCCGGGTTTGCCCTGTGAGCGCGCCATGCTGCGTTGCGGGACTCGGCAAGGAAACGACCCTTACCCACGTCCCGCGCCTTGCCTGGCACGCTCACAGGGCAAACGCGACTCGCAATTGAGGGTCAACACGTCCTAAACTTGCCACTCCCTTTTCCATCGCCCTCTTTTTAACTCAGCCACGAGTGGAATCCATGACTACCACGCCTAAACCTTTGGTCCTGATTATTCTCGATGGCTTCGGTCACAGTGAGAGCCACGAAGCCAACGCCGTGTACTCGGCCAAGAAGCCCGTACTGGACCGTCTGTCGGCCACCGTGCCGAACGGTCTGATCTCGGGCAGCGGCATGGATGTCGGCCTGCCAGACGGCCAGATGGGCAACTCCGAAGTCGGCCACATGAACCTCGGCGCCGGCCGCGTGGTGTATCAGGACTTCACCCGGGTGACCAAATCGATCCGCGACGGCGAGTTCTTCGAGAACCCGACCATCTGCGCTGCCGTGGATAAAGCGGTCGCTGCCGGCAAAGCCGTGCATTTCATGGGCCTGCTGTCCGACGGCGGCGTGCACAGCCACCAGGATCACCTGGTCGCCATGGCCGAATTGGCCTTCAAGCGCGGCGCCGAGAAAATCTACCTGCACGCCTTCCTCGACGGTCGCGACACGCCGCCGAAAAGCGCCCAGTCGTCCATTGAACTGCTCGATGCGACCTTCCAGGCCTTGGGCAAAGGCCGGATCGCCAGCATTGTCGGCCGCTACTTCGCCATGGACCGCGACAATCGTTGGGACCGCGTGGCCCAGGCTTACAACCTGATTGTCGACGGCAAGGGCGAATTCAACGCCGCCACCGCCCAGGAAGGTCTGCAAGCCGCTTACGAGCGTGGCGAGAGCGACGAATTCGTCAAAGCCACTTCCATCGGCGAGCCAGTGAAAGTCGAAGACGGCGACGCCGTGGTGTTCATGAACTTCCGCGCCGACCGCGCCCGCGAACTGACCCGCGTGTTCGTCGAAGACGGTTTCAAGGAATTCGAACGCGCACGCCAGCCGAAACTGGCCGGTTTCGTGATGTTGACCCAATACGCCGCCAGCATTCCCGCGCCGTCGGCCTTCGCCGCTGGCAGCCTGGAAAACGTGCTGGGCGATTACCTGGCGAAGAACGGCAAAACCCAACTGCGCATCGCCGAAACCGAGAAATATGCCCACGTGACCTTCTTCTTCTCCGGCGGGCGCGAAGAACCGTTCCCGGGCGAAGAGCGCATCCTGATCCCGTCGCCAAAAGTCGCCACCTACGACTTGCAGCCGGAGATGAGTGCGCCGGAAGTCACCGACCGCATCGTCGACGCCATCGACAACCAGCGTTATGACGTGATCGTCGTCAACTACGCCAACGGCGACATGGTTGGCCACAGCGGCAACCTTGAAGCGGCGGTGAAAGCCGTGGAATGCCTGGACCTGTGCGTCGGCCGCATCGTCGATGCCCTGGAAAAAGTCGGCGGCGAAGCGCTGATTACCGCCGACCACGGCAACTGCGAGAAAATGTCCGACGAAGAAACCCACCAGGCCCACACCGCCCACACCACCGAGCCGGTGCCGTTCATTTACGTCGGCAAGCGTGACTTCAAGGTCCGCCATGGCGGCGTCCTGGCGGACGTGGCACCGACCATGCTGATGTTGATGGGCCTGGAAATACCGAAAGAAATGACCGGGACTTCGATTCTGGTCTGATCGGCTCTTTCAAACACCGCTAAACCCTGTGGGAGCGGGCTTGCTCGCGAAGGCGATAGGTCAATCGACATCAATGTTGAATGACCCACCGCTTTCGCGAGCAAGCCCGCTCCCACATTGGTTTTGCGGTGTTTTTGCTGCCGAACTTGCTCCAGTTATCACACAGCCCGAAATGGGCATTTTTTTTGCGGCGCTTGGCGGGCATACTAGGCCGTCCCTTTCCCTGGTATCACCCGCCTCTATGCTTCGCGTCCTGATAGCCCTCGCTCTGACTTGCCTGCTCCAACCGGCCTTTGCTGACGAGCGCGCGCAAACCCAACAACAGTTGGACGCCACGCGTCAGGACATTGCCGAGCTGAAGAAACTGCTGGGCAAGCTGCAGGAAGAAAAATCCGGTGTGCAAAAGGACCTCAAGGGCACCGAAACCGAGATGGGCAAGCTCGAGAAGCAGGTCGATGCCCTGCAAAAAGAGCTGAAGAAAAGCGAATCCGAGCTGCAGCGACTCGATGGTGAGAAAAAAAAACTCCAGAGCGCGCGCATTGAACAGCAACGACTGATCGCCATCCAGGCCCGTGCGGCCTATCAGAATGGCCGTCAGGAGTACCTCAAGCTGCTGCTCAACCAGCAAAACCCGGAAAAATTCGCCCGCACCCTCACCTATTACGACTACCTGAGCCAGGCCCGCCTGGAGCAGTTGAAGAATTTCAACGAAACCCTGCGCCAACTGGCCAACGTCGAAAAAGACATTTCCATGCAGCAGGCGCAGTTGCTGGTACAGAAAAGCAGTCTCGACAGCCAGCGTGACGAACTCGACAAGGTCCGTCAGGAGCGCCAGAAAGTCCTGGCCAAGCTCAACGACGACGTAAAGGCTCGCGATCAGAAGCTCGCCACCCGCGAGCAGGATCAGGCAGACCTGTCTAAAGTCCTTAAAACTATTGAAGAAACCCTGGCCCGTCAGGCCCGTGAGGCGGAAGAAGCGCGGCAAAAAGCGCTGATCGCCCAGCAGGAAGCCGAAAAAAAGCGTTTACGTGAGGCTCAGGAACAGGCCGACGCCAATACTGATGCCCCACGCAAACCGCCTAAATCGACACCTGGCGCACTGGTTTCCAGTTCAGGCGAGACCTTCGGCGGCGCATTTGCTTCAGCCCGCGGCAAACTTCCATGGCCGGTTGATGGTCGACTGTTGGCGCGCTTCGGCGAAAGCCGCGGCGACGATGCCCGGACCAAGTGGGACGGCGTGATGATCAGCGCCTCCGCCGGCAGCCAGGTGCATGCCGTTCATGGCGGGCGCGTGGTGTTCGCCGATTGGTTGCGCGGCGCGGGGCTGCTGGTGATTCTGGACCACGGCAACGGTTTCTTGAGTCTTTATGGTCACAACCAGACGCTGCTCAAGTCTGCGGGTGATGTGGTTAAAGCCGGTGAGTCCATCTCCACTGTCGGTAACAGTGGCGGGCAGGACACACCAGCGCTGTATTTCGCAATTCGTCAGCAGGGTCACCCGAGTGATCCAGCGCAATGGTGTCGTGCGCAAGGATAAGCACTGCATCTAATTCAGGAGTTCGTTCGACATGCTGCATTTGTCCCGCCTTACCTCGCTGGCCCTGACGATCGCCCTGGTGATCGGCGCGCCGCTGGCGTTTGCCGCTCAACCTGCTCCGGCGGCTGCGCCAGCACCTGCACCTGCGGGCACCGCTGCAACCACCAAGGCGCCACTGCCCCTGGAAGAGTTGCGCACCTTTGCCGAGGTTATGGACCGGATCAAGGCAGCCTATGTCGAGCCGGTAGACGACAAGACCCTGCTGGAAAATGCCATCAAGGGCATGCTCAGCAACCTTGACCCGCACTCCGCCTACCTGGGCCCGGAAGACTTCGCTGAATTGCAGGAAAGCACCAGCGGTGAATTCGGCGGCCTGGGCATCGAAGTCGGCGCCGAAGACGGCTTCATCAAAGTGGTGTCGCCCATCGACGACACCCCGGCCTCCAAGGCTGGCATCCAGGCCGGCGACTTCATCGTCAAGATCAACGGCGCGCCTACTCGCGGCCAGACCATGACCGAAGCCGTGGACAAGATGCGCGGCAAGATCGGCCAGAAGATCACCCTGACCCTGGTGCGCGATGGCGGCACGCCGTTCGACGTGACCCTGACCCGCGCCACCATCCAGGTGAAGAGCGTCAAGGCGCAACTGCTGGAGTCCGGCTACGGCTACATCCGCATCACCCAGTTCCAGGTCAAGACCGGCGAAGAGGTTTCCAAGGCCCTGGCCAAGTTGCGCAAGGACAACGGCAAGAAGCTCAACGGCATCATCCTCGACCTGCGGAACAACCCGGGCGGCGTGCTGCAAGCGGCGGTGGAAGTGGTCGACCACTTCATCACCAAGGGCCTGATCGTCTACACCAAGGGTCGCATCGCCAACTCCGAACTACGCTTCTCCGCCACCGGCAAAGACGAAAGCGAAGCGGTGCCGATGGTCGTGCTGATCAACGGCGGCAGCGCCTCGGCCTCGGAAATCGTCGCCGGTGCGTTGCAGGATCAGAAACGCGCCGTGCTGATGGGCACCACCAGTTTCGGCAAGGGCTCGGTACAAACCGTGCTGCCGCTGAACAACGACCGCGCCCTGAAGATCACCACCGCGCTGTACTTCACGCCGAACGGGCGCTCGATCCAGGCCCAGGGCATCGTGCCGGACATCGAAGTGCGCAAGGCCAAGATCACCAACGAGCAGGACGGCGAATACTTCAAGGAAGCCGATCTGCAAGGTCACCTGGGCAATGGCAACGGCGGCGCCGACAAGCCGACGTCCAGCAGCAAAGCCAAAGCGATGCCGCAGGATGACGACTACCAACTGGCCCAGGCCCTGAGCCTGCTCAAAGGGCTGAGCATCACCTCCGGTCGCTGAGATGCGCCTGCGGTTCATCCTCGGTTTGTTGTGTTGCCTGGCGGGCGCTGCTCACGCAGAACCCGCCAAGCCGACGCCACACAAGGCTTACCTGACACTGATCATCGATGACCTGGGGCAGAACCTGCCCCGGGATCGTCGCGTGCTCGCCCTGCCCGGCCCGGTGACGACGGCGATCATGCCCGACACACCCCACGCCGCCGAATTCGCCCGCGAAGCCCATCGCGCCGGCAAAATCGTCATCCTGCACATGCCCATGGACCCGGCCACCGGCCCGTTCGCCTGGCACCCCGACCTGCCCATCGAAGAGCTGCAAAAACGCCTCGACGCCGCGTTCAAGGCTGTGCCTTACACCGCCGGCATCAACAACCACATGGGCAGCCGCATGACCGCACAACAACCGGCCATGGCGTGGCTGATGGCGGACTTGCAGCGTCGGCACAAGTTCTTCGTCGACAGCCGCACCAGCGCGCAAACCGTCGGGGCGGCTGAGGCGCAGAAGATCGGGTTGGCGAGCGTTTCACGGGATGTGTTTCTGGATGACGAGCGCACGGAAGCCGCGATCTTCACGCAGTTGCAGACAGCGATAAACCTGGCGCACAAGCAGGGTTCGGCGGTGATGATCGGGCATCCGTATCCGCAAACACTGGCGGTGCTGGAGCGTGAGTTGCCGAAGTTGAAGGCTCAGGGCATCGACTGGATCGACATCAAAATGATGATCAGCGTGCGCAGCAATCGGGCGACGGCTGCGCATGGGAAGGATGGTGTGTACCGGTAATCAGCCACACCACAAAAACTACTGTGGGAGCGGGCTTGCTCGCGAAGAGGGAGTGTCAGTCGACATGAATGTTGGCTGACACACCGCATTCGCGAGCAAGCCCGCTCCCACATTTGAATAGCGTGGTGTCAGAGGTATCGCGCCATGATCTCGTCCACCACGCCGTCCTTGCGCATCTGATCCAGCGCCGCCTGTAGCTTGGCGACGATCTCATCCGGCACTTCCTTATTCAGCGCCAGGTACAGCTCGGCGCTGTTGAAGCGCAGCACGGTCTTGAGCCCGGTCACGCCGTCCTGGCGCGCCAGATAACGCCCCGCCGGGTCGCCGGTGGCCCACAGGTCAATCTGCCCGCTGACCAGCTTCTTGGCATTGTCCTGATCGCGCAGCACCACAATCGGTTTCAACCCTTGCTTGGCCAGGGTCTCGGCAATCGCGTCGCCCTTGTAGGCGCCAATCTTGTATTTGCGCGCCTGTTCCAGGGTCTCAAGGGTGATTTTGCTGTCGGCCTTGGCCAACATGATCCAGTCATCCGGGCCGATGGGGCCGACCCATTTGAAGAGCTTCTCGCGATCCGGCAACCGCGCCATCACGAACACACCGTAACCGGGTTTTTCCAGGGCAATCTTGTAGATTCGCTCCCAGGGAAAACGCAGGGTCAGGCTGTAGGTGACGTTGGCGCGTTTGAACATCTCGCGGACGATGTCCACGGCGATGCCATTGATGTTCTCGTCCTGAGCGAAGTTTTTGCCGTTCTTCGCCATGTTGTAGGGCGGGAAGTTTTCCGTCAGCAGCACCAGGTCGGTGGCTGGACTTTCTTCGGCGCGGGCTGCGTTGATGAGCAGCACGGAGGCGCTGACGAGGACAAGAAATAGACGTTTGAGCATGTCGGGCTACCGGAATCCATGGCGTGCCCAAGAGTGCCTTGAGCCCGCCATGCTGTCCACTGGCCTGTATCGGTTTTAGCGCATCACGATGCCGCGATGGGCCATGTAGGCCTTGGCTTCCTGCACGGTGTATTCGCCGAAGTGAAAAATACTCGCCGCCAGCACCGCGCTGGCGTGGCCTTCGAGAATGCCGTCAGCCAGATGTTGCAGGTTGCCGACACCGCCCGAGGCGATCACCGGAATGCCCAGCGCATCGCTGATGGCGCGGGTGACGCCCAGATCGAAGCCGTTTTTCATGCCGTCCTGGTCCATGCTGGTCAGGAGGATTTCACCGGCGCCCAGGCCTTCCATCTTCTTCGCCCATTCAACGGCGTCGAGACCGGTCGGTTTGCGCCCGCCGTGGGTGAAGATTTCCCAGCGCGGGGTTTCGCCCGGACCGGAGACCTTCTTCGCGTCGATAGCGACGACGATGCATTGCGAGCCGAAATGCTGCGCCGCTTCGCCGACGAATTCCGGGTTGAACACGGCGGCGGTGTTGATCGAGACCTTGTCCGCGCCGGCATTCAGCAAGTTGCGGATGTCCTGCACGGTGCGCACGCCACCGCCCACGGTCAGCGGGATAAACACCTGGCTGGCCATGCGCTCGACGGTATGCAGCGTGGTGTCGCGACCATCGACGCTGGCGGTGATGTCGAGGAAGGTAATCTCGTCGGCGCCTTGCTCGTCGTAGCGACGGGCGATTTCCACCGGGTCACCGGCGTCGCGGATGTTTTCGAACTTCACACCTTTGACGACCCGGCCGTTGTCCACGTCCAGGCAAGGGATGATGCGTTTGGCTAACGCCATGGGCTTAATCTCCGATTAAGAGTTGCAAGCTTCAAGCCTCAAGCTGCAAGTAAGAGCGGATCGCGGTCGCGCTGTTAACTTGTAGCTTGCCGCTTAGAGCTTGGAGCTGGCCGCGTAGCCATCACAAAAGGCTTGGGCTTCTGCAACATCTAGCGTGCCCTCATAAATCGCGCGGCCTGTGATGGCGCCGATGATGCCCGGCGCCTTGGCGTCGAGCAGCGACTTGATGTCACCGAGGTTGTGAATACCGCCCGAAGCGATCACTGGAATGCGCGTGGCAGCGGCCAGCGCGGCGGTGAACGGGACGTTGCAGCCCTGCATCATGCCGTCTTTGGCGATGTCGGTATAAACGATCGCGGAGACGCCGTCGGCTTCGAATTGCTTGGCCAGTTCGATCACCTGAATGGTGCTGATTTCAGCCCAGCCATCGGTGGCGACGAAACCGTCTTTGGCATCGAGGCCGACAATCACTTTGCCCGGGAATGCGCGGCAAGCTTCAGCCACGAAGGCCGGGTCTTTCACGGCTTTGGTGCCGATGATCACGTAGCTCACGCCCGCTTTCACGTAGTGCTCGATGGTTTCCAGGGAGCGGATACCGCCGCCGATCTGGATCGGCAGGTTCGGGTAGCGCTTGGCGATGGCGGTGACCACTTCGCCGTTGACTGGCTGGCCTTCGAACGCGCCGTTCAGGTCGACCAGATGCAGACGACGGCAACCGCCCTCCACCCACTTGGCAGCCATGCTCACCGGGTCATCGGAGAACACCGTGGAATCTTCCATGCGGCCCTGGCGCAGACGAACACAGGCACCGTCCTTGAGATCGATAGCGGGAATAATCAGCATCTGGCAAACCTTCAAATTCGATTGTTCAGCTTCGCTCGGAAATCAGTTTTTCTCGAGCGCCCACAGGTCGCTTTCGATGCTTTCGAACCTTTCTTTAAGGTGCGTCTGCACATCGAAAATCGCTCTGTTGTAATAGTGCGGCGCAATTTCGCGGGTAAACAGCTCAAGGATTTCCGCCGCTTCGAACGAACCCAGGTCCAGTTCGAAACGATCTTCCATAAACCGCTTGATCTTGTGATTGGCCTCGTTCTCCTGTTCGGGAGTGAGGGTCAGGATCGGCGGTTTGGATTTCTTGACGGCCATTTACCAGCGACCATCCCACGCGGCGAAGTTCTGCAGCAATTGCAGGCCATGGGTATGGCTCTTCTCCGGGTGGAACTGCACGGCGAAACGCGAGCCATCGGCCAGCGCGGCAGCGAAATCGACACCGTAGTGACCGCCACCCACCACTTGCCGCGCATTGCCGGCAGCGATGTAGTAGCTGTGCACGAAGTAGAAACGCGCCAGGTCCGGGATGTTGTGCCACAGCGGGTGAGTCACCGTCTGCTTCACTTCGTTCCAGCCCATGTGCGGGACTTTCAGGTGTTCGCCGTCTTCATGCAGGTCTTTGCCGAAGAACTTCACCGCGCCGGGGAACAGGCCGATGCAGTCCACGCCATCGTTCTCTTCACTGCTGTCGAGCAAGGCTTGCATGCCGACGCAAATGCCGAGGAACGGACGGTCCTGGCTGACTTCACGCACCAGCGAATCGAAACCCAGGCGACGGATCTCCGCCATGCAATCGCGAATCGCACCGACACCGGGAAAAACCACCCGATCGGCTTCGCGAATCACGCTGGCATCGCTGGTGATCAAGACCTTGCCGGCACCGACGTGCTCGAGGGCTTTGGCCACCGAGTGCAGGTTGCCCATGCCGTAATCGATAACCGCGACCGTCTGCATTACAGAACGCCTTTGGTCGACGGCATTTGCCCGGCCATGCGGTCATCCAGCTCTACCGCCATGCGCAATGCACGGCCGAACGCCTTGAACACGGTTTCGATCTGGTGGTGGGTGTTGGTGCCACGCAGGTTGTCGATGTGCAGGCTGACGAGGGCGTGATTGACGAAGCCCTGGAAGAATTCCTGGAACAGATCAACGTCGAAGCCGCCCACGGTGGCGCGGGTATAGGGAACGTGCATCTGCAGGCCAGGACGGCCGGAGAAGTCGATCACCACGCGCGACAGTGCTTCATCGAGCGGCACGTAGGCATGGCCGTAACGACGGATGCCTTTCTTGTCGCCGATGGCTTTGGCAAAGGCCTGACCCAGGGTGATACCAACGTCTTCCACGGTGTGGTGGTCGTCGATATGCAGGTCGCCCTTGCTGACAATATCCAGGTCGATCAGCCCGTGACGGGCGATCTGGTCCAGCATGTGCTCAAGAAAAGGAACACCGATATCAAATCGGGCCTTTCCGGTGCCATCCAGGTTGATCGAGGCTTTGATCTGGGTTTCCAGAGTGTCGCGCTCGACAGACGCCTTACGTTCGGCCATCACCAGCTCCGCAAAATCATTGGGCGAAAAAGGCAGCCATTATAGGGGCGCGGGGCCGAAACAGAAACACGAGAGGTGATATGGCTGACGGATAGAACGCCCGGCTGTCGCGGGTAGACATGTCCATACAAGCCATTTGAGGCAACACAAAACGAAATGTGGGAGCGGGCTTGCTCGCGAATGCGGAGTATCAGCCAACATTTATGTCGACTGACACTCCCTCTTCGCGAGCAAGCCCGCTCCCACAGGGTCGGTGTTTATTCAGGGCTGGATGTTGTCAGCCCATGAACACCTTAGTGGAACAGAACCGCCGTCTTTTGCAGGGTCACCCAAACACCCCATGCCAACGGAATCCCCACCACCAGCCACGCCGCAATCGCCAACGGCTTGCTGCCCGGCGCTGCTTTCCACTCCAGCACGGTGCTGCTGTCAGCACCCTTGTCGTGGCCCAGCGCCTGTTCGGCAGCCAGTTCAGCGTCGGTCATGAAGTACTTGTCGGCCACCGGACGCACCAGCAGGTTGCAGATGAAACCCAGCACCAGCAGACCGGCAAGGATGTACAGCGTGATGTCGTAAGCCGCGGCACGTTCAACGCCGATGCTCAGCTGATACTCACGCAGGTAGTTCACCAACACCGGACCCAACACGCCCGCCGCCGCCCACGCCGTCAGCAGACGACCGTGGATCGCGCCGACCATTTGCGTACCAAACAGGTCAGCCAGGTAAGCCGGAACCGTCGCAAAACCACCGCCGTACATCGACAGGATGATGCAGAACGCCGCCACGAACAGCGCAACGTTGCCCAGGTGACCCAGGTTCGGGATCAACGCGTACAGAGCAAAGCCCAGAGCGAAGAACACGAAATAGGTGTTTTTACGACCCAGGTAATCGGAGAACGACGCCCAGAAGAACCGGCCACCAATGTTGAACAGGCTCAGCAAACCGGTGAAACCGGCGGCAATCGCTGCGATCGAGGCCAGTTGCCCGGCGTCCAGCTTGCCGAATGGCAGGTCGACACCGATCAATTTACCGCCGAACACTTCCTGCAACAGGGGCGAAGCCATGCCGAGGATGCCGATACCGGCGGATACGTTCAGGCACAGCACCAGCCAAACCAGACGGAATTGCGGGGTTTTCCACGCGACGTTCACGTGAACGTGGCGGTGGGTGATCATCGCGTTCGCGACTTTCTTCGCCGGAGCGGTCCAGCCTTCAGGCTTCCAGCCGGTTGGCGGAACGCGGTAGGACAGTGCGCCACCGATCATGAACACGAAGTAGATCGCGGCCATCACCAGGAAGCTCTGCCATACGCCCACGCCGGTTGGCGAAGCGAAGTGGCTCATCAAGGCTGCGGCCAGCGGAGCGCCGACCATCGCGCCACCACCGAAACCCATGATCGCCATGCCCGTGGCCATGCCGCGCTTGTCCGGGAACCACTTGATCAGGGTCGAGACTGGCGAGATGTAACCCAGGCCCAGGCCGATACCGCCAATGACCCCGGAGCCGATCCACATCAGCCAAATTTGGTGGGTATAAATCCCCAGCGCCGAAATCAGCAGGCCACCGCACCAGCACAGCGCCGATACAACACCGGCCTTGCGTGGCCCGGCGTGTTCCAGCCAGCCACCCCAGATCGCTGCGGAGCAGCCGAGGAAGATGAAGAACAGGGTGTAGATCCAGCCGAGCATCGAGATCGGCCAGTCGCATTGGGACGAGAAGATTTGCGAGATGAAACTCATGTCCGGCGCGCAGGCGACCGGAGCGGTGACGCCCAGAGCCTTGGACAGTGGCAACCAGAACACCGAAAAGCCGTAGGCCATGCCGATGCACAGGTGGATGGCCAACGCGGCCGGTGGAACCAGCCAACGGTTGAAACCGGGCTTGGCGATGATGCGTTCCTTGGACAGGAACGCGGGCTGGCCGGCTATGACGCCGTCCGCCGTGATGCTCGTGCTCATTGTGTATCCCCCAATTATTAGTATGGTTCGCCAGCCACTCCTCACCCTCAGCCTTATATGCACGCAGGCATGACTTTTTCTTGGGTGAAGCTCCATTTGGGCGCGACGTTACGTCGCAGAAGGACGGACGAACGTGGAGAGGTTACCATTTGCTCGTGACAGAAAAACCAAACTGATATCACCTTTTGTATGTCATCCGATCTCTTTCCCTGTAGGAGCTGCCGAAGGCTGCGATCTTTTGATCTTTTCATCCGTTAAAAAAATCAAAAGATCGCAGCCTTCGGCAGCTCCTACAGGTCGAAATCTGTACCCATCTGACAGGAGCCGCCATGCCGATCATAGTCGAGCCGCTGAATGAAGCCACTTATCAGGATCAGCAAGACCTGCAGAAAATCTACCGCGACGCCCCGGACTGGCTGTTTGCACCGTTTGCCGGTGAGGTGCAGTTGATCGAAGGCTGCCTGCGGGACGGCTCAATGATTGCCGGACGTTTCAATGATCGGCTGCTGGGCGCGGCGCGTCTGCAACGCCAACAGGACGTCTGGCATTTGTCCCAAATTTGCGTGCGAAAAGTTACCCGTCGCCGTGGGGTCGCGGAGCGTCTGGTGAACGAAGCGCAAAAAATGGCGTCGCAGTCGGGCGCCACATTGCGCCTGCTGGCACCCGCCGGGCACCTGGAAGCCCAGGCATTGGCAGCCAAACTGAACGTGCCTCTGGATGTACTGCCCATATGAACTGACCGGTCGTCAGTTTCGGAGCGCTATACTCCCCGGCTAAATTTCGAATTCGACTAACTACAAGGACTCGCCCATGAAAGCGTTCGGCAAAATCCTGGGTCTGGTACTTCTCGGGCTGTTGCTGATCATTGTGGCGCTGGGCTTTGCCCTGACCCACCTCTTCGATCCCAACGACTATAAAGACGAGATTCGCCAGATTGCCCGCGACAAGGCCCACATCGAGCTGACGCTCAATGGCGACATCGGTTGGAGCCTGTTCCCGTGGCTGGGCCTGGAATTGCACGAAGCCAGTGTCGCGACCCTGGTCAAACCCACCGAACCGTTTGCCGACTTGCAGATGCTCGGCCTGTCAGTTCGCGTACTGCCGCTGTTGCGCCGTGAAGTGCAGATGAGCGACGTGCGCGTCGAAGGCCTGAACCTGCGCCTGAACCGCGACAAGGATGGCCACGGCAACTGGGAAGACATCGGCAAGATCCCGGCCCCGGCCAACGCTGGCGACACCCCGCCCGCCGTTCCCGCTGGAGAGCCTGCCCCGCAAGCCCCCGTAGTCACGGAAAAACCGCCACAACCGATCCGCCTCGACATCGACAGCCTGACCGTGAACAACGCACGGGTTGAATACAACGATGAAAAAACCGGCAAGATCTACAGCGCCGAAAGCATCCAGATGAGCACCGGCGCGGTCCACGACTCGACCAATATTCCGCTCAAACTCACCGCGTTTCTGTCCGCCAACCAACCGGCGCTGCGAGTGCGCACCGAACTGAACGGCGAGTTACGCATTGCCCGCGCCCTCCAGCGCTACCAGTTCGAAGACATGAAACTGTCGGGCGAAGTGACCGGCGATCCGTTGCAAGGCAAGGCCATGACCTTCGCCGCTCAGGGCCAGTTGCTGCTGGACAAGGCGGCCAACGTCGCCGAATGGACCGGCATCAAGATCTCCGCCAACCAGTTGCGCGCCTTGGGTGAATTGAAGGTCAACGACCTCGACAAGACGCCACAGATCAACGGCGGGCTGTCGATTGCCCAGTTTGATTTGGCCAAGTTCGTCGACAGCATCGGCCAGAAACTCCCGGCCATGGCCGAGGGCAGCCTGAGTAAAGTCGAGCTGGTCAGCCGTCTCGCCGGGACGCCTACCAGCCTGTCCCTCGACAACATCAACCTGAAAGTCGACGACAGCACCTTCAGCGGCCGTATCGCCGTCGAGGACTTCGCCAAACAATCCCTGCGGGCGATCCTCAAGGCTGACACCTTCAACGTCGACCGTTACCTGCCGCCAAAATCCGCCGAAGCCAACAGCGCCACGCAAGTGCGTCAGGCCGAAGTGGCCAGCACCGAAGCCGATGCCATGGCCGGCGCGGGCAGCACGCCGTTGCCGGAGTCACCGACCAAAGGCGCGTGGAGCAGCGAACGCCTGTTGCCAGTGGAACGCCTGGCCAAACTCGACGTGGATGCGGACCTGACCTTCGGCCAACTGACCCTCGACAAACTGCCGATCCAGAACGCGGCGCTCAAGGCCACCGGCCAGGGCGGCCTACTGACCCTGGAGAACCTGCGCGGCGACCTGTACAACGGCAACTTCGAAGCCAAGGGCACGCTGGATGTGCGCCAGCAAGTGCCAGCGCTGAGCATGCAGACTCGCATCACCAAGGTGCCGGTGGAAAAAATCCTCGAAAGCCAGGGCAAGAATCCGCCGGTGAAGGGTCTGGTGACGCTCAACAGCGCACTGACCGGCACCGGCAACAGCCAGAAAGCGCTGATCGAAACCCTCAACGGCAACGCCAGTTTCGTGATCAACAACGGCGTGTTGCTCAACGCCAACCTTGAGCAGCAACTGTGCAAAGGCATCGCCACCCTGAACCGCAAATCCCTCAGCGGCGAACCGCGCGGCAAGGACACGCCATTCCAGGAGCTCAAGGGCAACCTGACCTTCCGTAACGGCGTGGCGAGCAATCCGGACATGAAAGTGCGCATCCCCGGCATGACCGTCAATGGTGACGGCGACGTCGATCTGCGTGTCCTGGGCATGGACTATCGCGTCGGCATCATCGTCGAAGGCGACACCAGCGCCATGCCTGATCCGGCCTGCCAGGTTGGCGAGAAGTTCGTCGGCATCGAGTGGCCGCTGCGCTGCCGTGGCCCGCTGGAACTCGGGGCCAAGGCTTGCCGCGTGGATAACGAGCGCATGGGCCAGGTCGCCGCCAAACTGGCGGGCGAAAAGCTCAGTGACAAAATCGACGAGAAGCTCGGGGACAAAGTCAGCCCCGAGCTGAAAAACGCGTTGAAGGGGCTGTTCAAGCGATGAGAGCCGAGCAGTTTTCATCGGCGGTGCTGGATTGGTACGACCGCCATGGCCGCCACGATTTGCCTTGGCAACAGGGCATCACCCCGTATCGGGTGTGGGTCTCGGAAATCATGTTGCAGCAAACCCAGGTCAGCACCGTGCTGAATTACTTCGACCGGTTCATGGCTTCGCTGCCGACGGTCGAAGCCCTGGCCGCCGCGCCGGAAGACGAAGTGCTGCACCTGTGGACGGGCCTGGGCTACTACACCCGTGCGCGCAATTTGCAGAAGACTGCGAAAATCGTCGTTGCTGAATACGGCGGCGAGTTTCCCCGGGATGTGGAAAAACTGATGGAGTTGCCAGGCATCGGTCTGTCCACGGCCGGCGCCATCGCCAGCCTGAGCATGGGCCTGCGGGCGCCGATCCTCGATGGCAACGTTAAACGGGTGCTGGCGCGCTTTACCGCGCAAGAGGGTTATCCGGGCGAGCCGAAGGTGGCCAAACAGCTCTGGGCCAACGCTGAGCGCTTTACGCCCCATGATCGGGTCAACGCCTACACCCAGGCGATGATGGATCTGGGCGCCACGCTCTGCACCCGCAGCAAACCGAGTTGCCTGCTCTGCCCGCTGGAGAAGGGCTGCGAAGCGCACATGCTCGGCCTGGAAACCCGCTACCCGATCCCCAAGCCGCGCAAAGCCCTGCCCCAGAAGCGCACGCTGATGCCGATCCTCGCCAACGGCGAAGGCGCGATCCTGCTTTACCGTCGCCCTTCCACGGGTTTGTGGGGCGGTCTGTGGAGTTTGCCGGAGCTCGACGACCTCGACGACCTGCAACACCTCGCCACCCAGCACTCACTGGAACTGGGCAGCCAACAAGCGCTGCCGAGCCTGGTGCACACCTTCAGTCACTTTCAGTTGTCCATCGAACCCTGGCTGGTTCAGGTCCAGGAGGCCGGCCATCACGTGGCCGAGGCCGACTGGCTCTGGTATAACCTCGCCACCCCGCCGCGCCTGGGCCTTGCCGCCCCGGTCAAAACCTTGCTCGAACGCGCGGCCGCCGTATTGAACGCAGGAGAGTCGTCATGACCCGCACCATCATGTGCCGCAAGTACAAAGAAAAATTGCCCGCCTTGGAGCGCGCCCCGTTCCCTGGTGCAAAAGGCCAGGACATTTTTGACCATGTCTCGGCCAAGGCCTGGGCCGACTGGCAGAAACACCAAACCCTGCTGATCAACGAAAAACGCCTGAACATGATGAACGCCGAAGACCGCAAATATCTTCAGGGCGAGATGGACAAGTTCTTTTCCGGCGAGGAATACGCCCAGGCCGAAGGCTACGTTCCGCCGGCTGAATAATCCCGATTTATCGGGGGTCGGAACGTAAGCGACGGTAATAATTAAAATTTTTTTGAAAACTTTCTTGACGACCCCCTGAAAAACCAGTTTAATGCGCCCCGTTGCCCAGATAGCTCAGTCGGTAGAGCAGGGGATTGAAAATCCCCGTGTCGGCGGTTCGATTCCGTCTCTGGGCACCAAATACCGAAAACCCTGAATCGCAAGATTCAGGGTTTTTTTATGCCTGTGATTTGATCGAGCGCCACGCCGGCCTTTCTTCTACGACGTTTTTTACAGACGGAAGGCTTAACGGCGGTAGCTATGAGCTTTAATCAATAGGATTTCCTTTGCAAAGAGGACTGAATCCAATGGCATCCCCGACGAAACTACAAAAGCGATCAAAACGCGCCAAAATAAAAGCCAAACAACAGCGCGTGGAACGCAGCATACCCCTATCGGCACGGCCTAATAGTCGTCCTGAAAACATTGGCTCGATCCAGTGGTTCGAGCAACTGTTTGCTCAATTTCGGGAAGCAGAAAAACGCAGCCGTAAAGCATTTTTCGTAGCTCTGTACACTTCTCTCGCTGATTTGATTGCGCTTAATCACAAACTCGAATCAGAGCTCACCGAATCGGAAGACCCTTCAGAAGCAATGGCAGTGCTCTGTCGATGCATTGTGGTCGATTATCGCAAGTGGGCCCATGGTGCAACGGAGGCCGAAACCTTCGAGTGGCTTACGAGGCCTGACGTGATTAAGGACTTTACTCAGGCCAAGATTGACGCGATTACCGAGTTCACAGCAGGTTTTTCTGAAGATGAAGAATAGCTCTGCTCGCTAACGAGCAAGCCAGATAAGCGTTGTCACAAGGAACGTGAAAACCATGAGCCAGAAGAAAACCCGCATCCCCCTGCCCCACCCGCCGCCACCGACAGGTCACACCGAATGGCTGCTGATCTTCGTCAGCGTCATGGTGATCGTTGCCGCGTGCCTGCTTGGCTACATGGTCATTGAAGGCTTGATCGAGGGACGGATCAGCAATATGAGTCGCGGCGCGTCCTATGACGTCTACAGCTTTGCACAGCGGCCGCGTCACTATTGGTTCACGATCATCGGCCATACCTTTTGGGTTTTCGTATTGACCGCGATGGGCGTGGGTACGATTTGGCTGGTTCGCAAGATCAACGCAGCACCCGAAAAGCCTCGGCGACGAAAATAAGCCCCGCACCAACCACACAAAAAAACCGCGTCATGCGGTTTTTTTGTATGTGCGTTTTTCAGTCAGGAGCCAACGTACTGATCGCCGCTCCAGTGCAGGTTCAGTTCACGGGCAGGACCGCTGCCGATGTCCACGGTGTTGCGCCGCTCCTGGCCATGGCGCGTGGTGACCACTGTGTATTGACCGGCGGGCAGTTGCACGTAGACCAGAGGACCGGCCTGGTTCAGGGTCAATACGGTGTGTCCTTGTGCGTTCTGTACGACCACATCCACGTAGGGAATGTATTCATTCGCCGGGCCGACGGAGAAACTCATGCGCAAGTTGTAGCCATGGTTTTGTTGAATGAACCGCGACTCATCCAGGCCAATGCCTCCCGACAGGTAATTGATCCCATTCTGCTGTTCCTGCTGGATCTGCACTCCGGTGCTGTCTACAGGACCCGCCGGCGTGGCACGGGCCATGACGGGAAACATCAACGCACCAACAGCGGCGATGGGCAACATGAATGAAAGGACGTATTTCATGATGGCGACTCCCGGGTTCGGAAGAACCCAATCGTTACGCCTTTTTAGATTTCTGACAGGGTGCTCAGTTTTAGATTGATTCGAATCCAAGGGCACAGCGAATAGGACTACGCGTTGTATTCCTCAAACGTAGGAAACAATCGACCGGTTCCTGCAAATCAGATCGGCATTTCCTTCCAGGTTTTCGGCAACGCCCGGCATCGCTGACAGGGCCGTAATTGGCAAGCTTTCCGCCAGTTCATACAACGGCGGAAGACTTCATGAGCAGAGTTACACCCGACAACACGCAAGACCCACACATTGCGTCATTGCTTGGCGAACTTGGCGAACTGATTCAACAGGCACGACAGAACGTATTGAGGGCAGTCGATACCGCTCAGGTGCAAACCTGCTGGCAGATTGGGCGGCATATTGTCGAGTTCGAGCAGGAAGGCGCTCGGCGGGCGGTGTATGGCAAGCAGTTGCTGTCGACGCTGGCCAAAGATCTGACTGCGAAATTTGGCAAAGGCTTTGATGCGTCCAATCTTCGTTACATGCGGTTGTTCTATCAAGCATTCCCAATTTGTGACGCACTGCGTCACGAATTGAGCTGGACCCACTACCGCCGACTTCTACGAGTCGACAGCGACAAAGCACGCAACTGGTACATGGACGAAGCCGCCAACCAAAATTGGTCAAGCCGGGCCCTGGAACGGCAGATCAACACCCTCTACTACGAGCGCCTGCTGATGAGTCGGGACAAGGCTCCCGTCATGGAGGAAGCCGCTACCAACATCCATGCGATGGCCGAAAGCCCCCGGGAATTCGTCCGGGATCCCGTGATGCTGGAGTTTCTCGGCCTGCCCAATGCAGGGCTCGTTCTGGAAACCGAACTTGAACAAGCCCTCATCGAGCAACTGCAGGGCTTCCTGCTGGAGCTTGGCAAGGGTTTCGCCTTTGTCGCCCGCCAGCAACGCATAAGCACCGAAGGCAGAGACTTCTACATCGATCTGGTGTTCTACAACTACCTGCTCAAATGCTTTGTCATCTTCGATCTCAAGCGCGGTGAACTGACCCATCAGGATGTCGGGCAAATGGACATGTACGTGCGCATGTATGACGACCTCAAGCGCAGCGATGAAGACGGACCGACCGTGGGCATCATTCTTTGCGCGCGGAAAAACGAATCAGTGGTGCGCTACTCGGTGTTACAGGGCAACGAACAACTGTTTGCCAGCAAGTACAAACTGGTGCTGCCAAGTGAAGATGAACTGCGGGCAGAGCTGGACCGAGAGCGGGCTGCAATTGAAGAGCGATTACTCAACCCGCAAACATGATTAGCGCTGACGGATTGTTCACAAGCGGCACGAAGACTATCGTTGGCAGCTATCCGCAAAGGTTCGAAGTCGATGAATTTGCAGGACACATCCGCACTGGCGCCAACAGCGTTGGCGCCATCTGCTTCCGGCATTCCTTTCAAGGAACCCGCCGCTGACGGCTATATCCTCGGAGGTCTCACTTGGCGACACGCCCGCCCGGACGCAAATCGCCCGGTCGTGATCATCAACGCCGCCACCTCAGTCCGTTGCCGCCACTACTCGCGCTTCGCCGACTACCTGTTCGCCAATAACTTCGACGTCATCACCTACGACTACCGCGGCATTGGCGAATCGCGGCCAGCATCACTGAAAGGGCTCGACGCCACGTGGTCCGATTGGGGCGCGCTGGATTTCGAAGCGATGCTCTAGCGCGCCCAACGGGATTTCCCCGGCCAGCCCATCGATGTGGTCGGCCACAGCTTTGGCGGCTGTGCGGCGGGCCTGGGAGCCTCTGGGCACTTGATCCGGCACTTGGTGACGGTGGGCGCGCAGTTCGCCTACTGGCGCGACTATGCGCCGGCCCATCGCTGGCGGATGTTCGGCAAGTGGCATGTGGTGATGCCACTGGTAACGCTGGTTTGCGGCTACTTCCCCGGCAAACGCCTCGGCTGGCTGGAAGACACACCTGCCGGCGTCGTTCGCGACTGGAGCACGCCCACCTCGCGTTACGAGAAGCGCCCCAGCGGCCGCGTGATCCATGCCAGGCACAGGCGACTGCCGTTCGCCAATGTCACGGCGAAAACCCTGGCGATCAGCATCAGCGACGATCCTTACGGCACCATCCCGGCCATCGAGCGGCTGCTCGGCTACTTCACCGGCGGCACGACCACCCATCTGCGAATCGAGCCGAAAGACATCGGCGAAGAAGAAGTCGGACATTTCGCCTTTTTTCGAAGCCCATACCAAGCCACACTATGGCCCATTGCATTGTTCTGGCTGCAAAACGGCGAACTGGCCCCCTATACCCCCGGGCGGCGAGTGCCACGCGGCTGAGTGACCTGCCCTCTCAACGAAATACGGAACACGCCCATGGCCTCCGCCAACAAGCAGCAAAAACGCGCCACCCGTGCCAAAACCAAGGCCAAGCAGAACCGCACCCAACGCGCCGCTGCGCCGGTCGAGCTGGACCCGAACGATGATCGCATCGACTTCGAATCGGTGGACCTGACCGAACTGTTCAAAGAAATGATCGACGCGCAAAAGATCAGCCAACAAGCCATGTGCGCGGCGTTTCTTGAGCACCCGCTGCTCGCATTGGTGCTGGAGCAGGAAGGCGAGGAAACAGCGACAGACTTCATCCTCGCGGCACTGATCGAGTATCGCCAGTGGTCCGCCGAAGTGGACGAAGCCGCCGCCCTGGCGTGGATCGAATCCCCAGCCTTCCAGGCTGACTACGTGGCGGCGTCTGACGCCATCGCAGCCCAAACCCAACAGAAACCGAACTGAGTCCCCATGGCATCCCTGAACAAGCAACAGAAACGCGCCAAACGCGCCAAAATCAAAGCCAAGCAAATCAACATCCACGGCCGTAAACCTGCCGAGCTGGACGATGACATGGGCGAAATCGGCGAGCCGATCCCGGAATACACCCTGGCGATGTTCAGCAAAATGCGCGACGCCGAAGCCATCGGCCGCAACGACATGCTGCTGACCCTGCTGACGAACCTCGCCGACATCATCAGCGACCATCCAGAACTGCTGGACATGGAAAACGCCGACAACGAAGCCATGGCCGCCACCCACCTGGCCGCCGACATGCTGATCGACTACCGCATGTGGGCTGACGGCATGGACCGCGACACCGCCCAGGCCTGGCTGACCGACCCACAATTCATTTCCGACTTCGGCACCGCGCTGGACAGCTATCGTGAGTCGCTGGATGCGCAGGAAGAAAAGGCTGAATGATCAGCCTTTGAGTAGAAACAAAAACGGCCGCTTGTCATCAGTGACAGCGGCTTTTTTTGAAGCTACAAACCGATAGACCCTTCGTCACCTTCCACGTATATCCCATTGACATATCCCAACTGAAAACTATCCTTTGGACTCACGACGCTAGCAAAAGAGCAGGAGGTCAAAATGGAACAAACCACCCTTTTCATGAGCAACCGAAGCCAGGCCGTTCGCCTCCCCAAGGCGGTAGCGATGCCAGAGGATGTGAAACGAGTTGATGTGATCGCCATCGGCAGAGCTCGAATTATCACCCCTGCCGGAGAAGCCTGGGATAGCTGGTTCGATGGAGAAGGTGTGAGTACCGATTTCATGACCGACCGCGAACAACCCGTCGATCAGGAGCGTGAGTCGTTCTAATGATCAAGTTCATGCTCGATACAAACATCTGCATTTTCACCATCAAGAACAAACCCCAAGTAGTACGAGAGGCGTTTAATCTTCATCACGGCCAGTTGTGCATCAGTGCAATTACGCTGATGGAACTGATCTACGGTGCAGAGAAGTCCGCTGCGCCGGAAAAGAACCTCGCTGTCGTTGAAGGTTTTGCTGCCCGCCTAGAGATCCTTCCTTTCGATAACGATGCCGCCGCTCACACCGGAATGATTCGTTCAGAGCTGGCAAAGGCAGGAACGCCGATTGGCCCTTACGATCAGATGATTGCCGGCCACGCTCGATCACGTGGATTCACCGTAATAACAAACAACATTCGTGAGTTTGCACGTGTGCCCGGCCTACGTGTCGAGGATTGGGTCCACCCCGCCTGATCACTGCCTGGAAACAAAAACGGCCGCTAGTCATCACTGACAGCGGCCGTTTTGCATTACGCGGTGTAAATCAGTTCAACACCACCGCGCCAACCTTTTGCAGTTTGCGACGACGAGCCACGAACAAGCCGACCGCCACGACCAGCAAACTCAGGAAACCGGTCGCGAGGATTTCTACGCGGTGGGCTTCCTGGAACAGCATGATGGTCAGGGCTGCGACGATGAAGATGATCACCGCGTAGGTCAGGCCCGGGAACAGCCACATGCTGAAGGCGATTTTTTCGCCGCGTGCCATGCGCTGCTTGCGCATACGCAGTTGCGAGATGGCGATTACCAGGTACACCAGCAACGCGATGGCGCCGGAGGTGGCCAGCAGGAATTCGAACACGGCGGCCGGGGCCACGTAGTTGGCGAATACCGCGACAAACGCAGCGCCGGTGGACAGAATCACGGCCCAGTACGGCGTGCCGCTTTTGTTGGTGCGTTGGGAAACGGCCGGTGCATCACCGCGTTTGCCCAGGGAGAACATCATGCGCGAAGCGGTGTACAGGGCCGAGTTCAGGCAACTGGTCACAGCCACCAACACCACGATGTCGACGATCAGCTTGGCGTTCGGGATGCCCATGCGTTCAAGCACAGTCTGGTAGGAACCGACGGCGGCCAGAACCGGGTCATTCCAAGGCACCAGGGCCACGACGATGAAGATCGATACGAGGTAGAACAAGCCGATCCGCCAGATCACCGAGTTGGTGGCCTTGGAGATTTGCTGGCCCGGGTTTTTCGATTCCGCGGCGGCAATGGTGACGATCTCGGTGCCCATGAAGGAGAACATGGTGGTCAGGATCGCGCCCAATACCGCGCCCATGCCATTTGGCAGGAAGCCTTGGGTGTCGAACAGGTGCGAAACACCGCTGACCTGGCTGTTCGGCAAGAAGCCGAAAATCGCCAGAATGCCGAGGCCGATGAAGCCGATGATCGCGATGACCTTGACCAGGGCGAACCAGAATTCGAATTCACCGTAGTTCTTCACGCTGAACAGGTTGGTCACCGTCAGCAGCAAAGTAATAACGAGGGTGAAGGCCCAGATCGCCACATTCGGGAACCAGGCATGCAGGATCGTCGCGGCGGCGTTAGCTTCCAGCGGAATCACCAACACCCAGAACCACCAGTACAACCAGCCGATGGTGAAACCGGCCCAGTGCCCGATCGCGCGATCGGCGTAAGTCGAGAAGGAGCCAGTGTCCGGCGACGCAACGGCCATTTCGCCGAGCATGCGCATGACTAATACAACGAGTGCGCCGGCAGCGGCGTAGGCCAGCAGCACGGCTGGACCGGCGGCGGCAATGGCATGACCCGAGCCGACGAACAGCCCGGCGCCGATAACCCCGGCGATCGACAACATGGTCACATGACGCGGTTTGAGCCCCTGTTCGAGGCCATTAGAGCTTTGGGTGCTGCTCATTGAAACTACCTTTGCAAAGAAAGCGATTCAGTCCACCGCGTCTGGCATTTCTTTCTCGTAAAAAGAATCCAACGGGGCGTTCCGTATTCTGCACGCAATAATTGCGCCAAAATGTTACAGAGTCCCCAGAACCGCGGCTCTCCGCTTGACCGGCCGGTCATCGCAAGTCATTGAGATTAATGGCAATTCGCCAGAGCGTTACCCAGCGACCCACTTGTAGAACGAATCAGCGCACCAGAAACACACGGAAAAAATGTGTGACGCACAATAAAAGTGCAGATCAGGTACGTTTGGCCGGTTAGCGCTTCCAACACCCCGTCAAAGCTGGCACCATCGCGCCCTTTTTTACGCAACACCCTCGGGCCGACTGGTTCAAACGGCTGTTCGGTTGATAGCAGCGCGACACACTGCTCCACCGATGCGACAACCTGCCACACACCATCCGTTTACCGCCCGCAGCGCTGTTGGCTGCCATTCGAACGCTATGCTAGCTTGGCCGCCTCGCCAGGAAGGCCGCCAACAGCAGGAGCGAAATACTATGAGGAACGCACATGGCTGAGGCCACGCCCGCGCTTGAAATCCGCAACTTGCACAAACGCTACGGACAGCTTGAGGTGCTCAAAGGCATCTCGCTGACCGCCCGCGACGGCGATGTGATCTCGATCCTGGGTTCCTCCGGTTCCGGCAAGTCCACGTTCCTGCGTTGCATCAACCTGCTGGAAAACCCGCACCAGGGCCAAATCCTGGTGGCCGGCGAAGAACTCAAACTCAAAGCCGCGAAGAACGGCGAACTGGTTGCCGCCGATGGCAAACAGATCAATCGCCTGCGCAGCGAGATTGGTTTTGTGTTTCAAAACTTTAATCTGTGGCCGCATATGAGCGTGCTCGACAACATCATCGAAGCCCCGCGTCGCGTGCTCGGCCAGAGCAAAGCCGAAGCCATCGAAGTCGCGGAAGCCTTGCTGGCCAAGGTCGGCATCGCCGACAAGCGCCACGCCTACCCGGCGCAATTGTCCGGAGGTCAGCAACAACGGGCGGCGATTGCCCGCACGCTGGCGATGCAACCCAAGGTGATCCTGTTCGACGAGCCCACCTCAGCCCTTGACCCGGAAATGGTCCAGGAAGTACTTAATGTCATCCGCGCCCTGGCCGAAGAAGGCCGCACCATGTTGCTCGTGACCCACGAAATGGGCTTTGCCCGTCAGGTCTCCAGCGAAGTGGTGTTCCTCCACCAGGGCCTGGTAGAAGAACAAGGATCGCCACAGCAGGTGTTCGACAACCCGCTTTCGGCACGCTGCAAACAATTCATGTCCAGCAACCGCTAACGGAGCTACCCGCATGCAGAACTTCAAAAAGATCTTCCTGGCAGCCGCCGTCACCCTGGCCTTCAGCGCCGGTGCCATGGCCGAGACCTTGAAGATGGGCATCGAAGCGGCCTACCCGCCGTTCAACAATAAAGATGCCAGTGGCAATGTCGTCGGCTTCGACAAGGAAATCGGCGACGCCCTGTGCGCCAAGATGAAAGTCGACTGCACCGTGGTCACGTCCGACTGGGACGGCATCATCCCGGCCCTGAACGCCAAGAAGTTCGACTTCCTGATCTCCTCGATGTCGATCACCGACGAGCGCAAGCAAGCGGTGGACTTCACCGACCCGTACTACTCCAACAAGCTGCAATTCATCGCCAAGAAAGACGTCGATTTCAAAACCGACAAGGCTTCCCTGCAAGGCAAAGTGATCGGCGCACAGCGTGCGACCCTCGCCGGCACCTGGATGGAAGACCACATGGAAGGCGTTGAAGTCAAACTCTACGACACTCAGGAAAACGCCTACCTCGACCTGACTTCCGGTCGTCTGGACGGCATCCTGGCGGACAAGTACGTCAACTACGAGTGGCTGAAAAGCGACGCTGGCCGCCCTTACGAATTCAAGGGTGACCCGGTTGAAGAAAGCGACAAGATCGGTATCGCTGTACGTAAAGGCGACACCCTGCGCGCGAAGCTGAATCTGGCCCTGAAAGAAATCGTCGAGGACGGCACTTACAAGAAGATCAACGACAAGTACTTCCCGTTCAGCATCTATTGATTCTGACCTGCCTGGCCGGCGCCGTTCGCTGACGGCGCCAGTCCTTGGCATTGCCTGCCGCGATTGAAAAGAACCCCATGATTATCGACCTCTACGGATTCGGCCCGGCGCTCGCCGCTGGCGCGCTGATGACTGTGAAACTGGCCCTCTCGGCCCTGTGCCTGGGGCTGGTGCTCGGTCTGCTCGGCGCCTTGGCCAAGACTTCCCCGCACAAGCCGTTGCAATGGCTGGGCGGCACTTATTCGACGTTGGTTCGCGGCATACCGGAATTGCTCTGGGTGCTGTTGATCTACTTTGGCACCGTCAACCTGATGCGTGCCCTGGGCGAGTTTTTCGGCAATCCCGACCTCGCCCTTAACGCCTTCGCCGCTGGCGTGATCGCCCTGGGCCTGTGCTTCGGCGCCTACGCCACGGAAGTGTTTCGCGGCGCGATCCTGGCGATCCCTAAAGGTCACCGTGAAGCCGGCATTGCCCTGGGCATGTCGAAATTCCGCATCTTCACCCGACTGATCATGCCGCAAATGTGGCGCATCGCCCTGCCGGGCCTGGGCAACCTGTTCATGATCCTGATGAAAGACACCGCGCTGGTGTCGGTGATCGGCCTGGAAGAAATCATGCGTCACGCGCAAATCGGTGTGACCGTGTCCAAGCAACCGTTCACCTTCTTTATGGTCGCTGCCTTTATGTACCTGGGCCTGACCATTCTGGCCATGACCGGCATGTACTTCCTGGAACGACGCGCCGCCCGCGGCTTCGCGAGGAGCAACTCATGAACTGGGAAGTCATCATCAAGTGGCTGCCGAAACTGGCTCAGGGCGCGACGCTAACCCTGGAACTGGTGGCTATCGCGGTGATCGCCGGCCTGCTGCTGGCGATTCCGCTGGGCATCGCCCGCTCATCGCAGCGCTGGTACGTGCGGTCATTGCCCTACGCGTACATCTTCTTTTTCCGTGGCACGCCGTTGCTGGTTCAGCTATTCCTCGTCTATTACGGCCTGGCGCAGTTCGATGCGGTGCGTAACAGTTCGATGTGGCCGTACCTGCGCGATCCGTTCTGGTGCGCCACGGCGACCATGACCTTGCACACGGCGGCTTATATCGCTGAGATCCTGCGCGGCGCGATCCAAGCGATTCCACCGAGTGAAATCGAAGCGGCGCGGGCGCTGGGCATGTCCAAGCCCAAGGCGCTGTTCTACATCATCCTGCCCCGTGCCGCGCGCATCGGCCTGCCGGCCTACAGCAACGAAGTGATCCTGATGCTCAAGGCCAGCGCCCTGGCCAGCACCGTGACCCTGCTGGAGCTGACGGGCATGGCCCGCACCATCATTGCCCGGACCTACCTGCCAGTGGAGATCTTCTTCGCAGCGGGCATGTTCTATCTGTTGATGGCTTACGTGCTGGTTCGCGGCTTCAAGCTGCTGGAGCGCTGGCTGCGCGTCGATGCTTGCCAGGGGCGCTGATTCTTCCTGCGTGCTGACGGGCGAGGCCCTACTCGCCCGCTTCACCGCGCTGGATGCTTTTCTGATAGAGCATCAGGCGCTGTGGAAGCCTCGGCCGTTTACTTATCTGCGGCTTCCTTGGGAAACGTCCTACCCAGCATTGTCTTCCTGGCTACGCGGGCGCTCGCTGGAACAGGCAGAAAACAGTCATAACCAACCGTGCTTGCTGGAGGCGCCGGAGCCCTTTGCTTCATTGGCGGCGTTGTCACTTGAGCTGAGTTCGGTGGGCGAGTTGCCGGGGCATGCACTGGAAGTGGCCGGGCATCGATTGAATGTCGATGTGCCGGGGCGCAAATGGCAGCAGATCGAGGCGTTTGCCAGTTGCTTGTCGTTCGCTGCACCATCGAAGCATTGGCTGGATTGGTGTTCGGGCAAAGGACACTTGGGCCGGCGCCTGCTGCAAACCGGGCAGCAACTGACGTGTCTGGAATATGACCCCGCGCTGGTTTCGAGTGGTCAGGCACTCAGCCAGCATCATCAGTTGCATGCACTGCATGTCGAGCACGATGTGCTCGCGGCTGACGCTGCTTCCTTATTAAGTGCTGAACACACGCCGGTAGCGCTGCATGCCTGCGGTGATCTGCATGTGCGGCTAATTCAGCTCGCCAGCGCTCTTGGCTGCAAGCAACTGGCTATCGCGCCTTGCTGCTACAACCGGATCAGCCTGACTACCTATGAGGCGCTTTCCTCCGCGGGCATGCGATCCGACCTACAGCTATCCCTCGAAGATCTTGCGCTACCAATGAGCGAAACCGTCACCGCTGGTGCTCGAGTCCGACGCCAACGGGACACCTCCATGGCCCGGCGCCTGGCTTTCGACCTGCTGCAACGGCAACTGCGCGGCATCGACGAATACCTGCCAACGCCGTCCCTGCCCAGCGCCTGGCTGGATAAACCCTTCGCCGACTACTGCCATCATTTGGCCGCGTTGAAAGAGTTATCCACAATCGGCCCGCAGGATTGGCCAGCCCTCGAAGCCGCCGGTTGGCAAAGACTCGCCGAAGTGCGCAATCTGGAGCTGTTGCGTGGACTTTTCCGACGCCCATTGGAGCTATGGCTGGTACTTGATCGGGCACTTTTCCTGACTGAACAGGGTTACACCGTTCGCCTCGGCACCTTCTGTGTAACCACGCTCACACCGCGTAATTTCCTGCTCTTGGCTGAACGCGCTTAAACAGTCGCAGCCTGTGGATAACTCTGTTGATGAAATTCTCGTGGATCCAATAAATACGCTGTTTCGCGCCTGAAACAGAACTGTTCATTTTTCGTACATATAAATAAAAAACCCTAAAAACAGGGATTTGCGAACAAATGAGAACGAGTCCACAAAAGCGCCGTTGATCGAGCGAATCAGCGATCCCGTTGTGCATAAGCATTCAACCGAAAGGACATAACCGCCGAATTCCGGACCTCATCAGCGGAAAATTGCGCCCGGCATCCACCCTTGTTATACAAGACGCCAAGGGCGCCGAAAGCGCGGCCACGAACCACCGACAGGACGCCACATTGACCTTCATTTCCTACGCCCAGAATTTCGAAGACATCCGCCTGTGGCGCGCCCTCAAACAGTTCGAAAACGGCTTCTACATCGACATCGGCGCCAACGACCCCACCCACGACTCCGTAACCAAAGCCTTCCACGACCGTGGCTGGACCGGCATCAATGTCGAACCGATGCAGCACTACTACGACGCCCTGTGCCAACAACGTCCAAATGACACCAACCTGCAATGCGTGGCCAGCGACAGCACCGAAGACCTCATCCTCTACGGCATCCCCGGCACCGGCCTCTCCACCGTCGACCCGGCCACCGCCCAGGAGCGCACTGCCCTCGGGATGGACATCCACCGCCAAACCGTCAAAGCCCGCACCCTCACCTCCATCTGTGAGCAATACGCCCAGAATCGCCCGATCCACTTCCTGAAAATCGACGTCGAAGGCCACGAAGAAACCGTCCTGCGCGGCATGGACCTCGCCACCTGGCGCCCCTGGATCATCCTCATCGAAACCCCATGGGCCCGCGACCACACCTGGGAACACCTCGTCACCGACGCCGGCTACCAGGCCATCCTGTTCGACGGCATCAACACTTGGTTCCTGGCCAACGAACACATCGACCTCAAACCGGCGTTCGAGATTCCGCCGTGCAACCTGGACAACTTCCAACTGTGCCAGGGGCATGCGCTCAGCTATCCGGTCAGCGCCACCGAAAAGCACCTCGCCGCCGCCCTGCAACGGGCTGAACACGCCGAAGCGCAGGTGCGTGCGATGGAAAATAGCCGGGCCTGGAAAGCGATTCAGAAACTCAGGAAAGCACTGGTTCGCGGGTAACCTGGGGCTCGAGTAAAAATAGTCTGAATTCAGGGGTTTACAGAACCAACGCAATCGCTATAATCGTCGCCCTAACACGCCGGTATAGCTCAGTTGGTAGAGCAACTGACTTGTAATCAGTAGGTCCCGGGTTCGACTCCTGGTGCCGGCACCATACGCAGTAACGAGAAAGGCTCACCGAAAGGTGGGCCTTTTTTGTTTTCCAGATGTTTCACGTTTTAGACCAACGCTTCTAACCATCTGGAATTGTCGGTAAAAGGTAACCCGCGCTCTGATTCTGAGCTTCAGAACAGGCAAATGACTACTTTCTACCCACTGGACCGTTACCGCTGGAGAACCAATGAGCTTCTACATGATTACCTACGGGATGACTCAAATCGAAGAGCTCTTCGTTGGCGAGACCGAGGAAAATACCGTAGCAAATGCGCGAAAACTCATCGACCAATGGCCTGAATACGCAGAGCTTTCAGACGAAGAAATCGTTGAGCTAGCCAAATCTGAACAAATGGAATTTGACCTGGTCGAGATTCATGCCCCTTGGCCAATCGACGACACCAATCGCAGCCATCTCATTGCTCTTTATGAACAACAATACAGCTGAGATAGCTGCTAATACCGCTTGGGAAAAGTTGCCAATGAACGCAACCGAAGTAGCCCCCTCAAGTTATACAGTCCTTGATGGCTGTCCAATAGGCGATTAGCGTCCGGCGGCTCGCACGGTCACGGCGATGTGATGGATGCCTACTTCTACCAGAGTGCCACTGCGGCAACTCATCCCCCTTTATAGCTGCCCTGCAACAACCTATCCGCTTGGCCATTTCATTGCACCAACCTACGCCCGTCTCTTTCTTCCGGAAAGAGACGGGCGCTCCTACCGCTGCTGCAGCCCACCTCCTACAAGGCTTTGCGGTATTCCCCCTCGTGACAATCGGCGTGACAAACACCGAAGTCACCAGCAACAGCGATGCAGATGATGGTGCCGCAGTCCACGGAATGGACTGCACCTGACTGACAGTCAGGCATACCCCAGTCATCGCCTCACTGCCTTCACCCGACTCAGGATCTCGCGGCGCTGGTCTCGTCAGCCAGTGCAGCCTCCACCCGCCCACCTCTTCGGAGGTGTTCAGGAGGCCAGATCATGAGATGCCCAAGCTCCCGGTCGTAACGAGCCGCCAGTCCTGCATTAGTGGACAACCCTCACAGGTCGCAGGGGCCTCGATCCCTGATAACACTCAACATTCGTGGCGGGATGACGTGGGGAAAGTTTTAAAAGTTTTAGCTTCGAGAGGCGTTTGATCATGGCATTGGTCGGTAGACGAGATGGGCGCAATTTTGGCTATGGCCGGCAACTGAGCTACGCCGGGCCGCAAGCGCTAAAAGATCTGTTTGGCGGTGGGCATTACGGGACGGTCAAAGCGCACAGTGATCGGTGGCTGGCGTTTGTACGCTGGTGTCGGTCGGAGCATGGGCCAGGCTTCAACGATGCGCGACAGTTTGCGTGAGGCGATTTTGGCCGACCTTCCTCGACTGCAACGGCAAGCCGAGCAACTCGGGAGGATCAACATCCAGGACGGCACCAAAGGTGGCCGCGGCGGAGCAACAGCACCTCGCTGGATCATGGTGGATAACCATGTTCGCGAAGCACTCAGATATGCCGAGCAGGTCTTACCGCTTGGCGGTCGCAACCTATTAGCACCGAACGAAAGCTACCTTAATTTCCAACGGGGAATCGTCCGCCCCGCACGGGAGGTCCTCCATACGCACAACCTCAAAGGCTTCCACGAATTGCGGGCAGCCTATGCGTGCGAACGCTACGAGCAAATCACCCAGCATCTCGCCCCCATCAACGGTGGCAGGTGCTGCCAGCTCGATCGGCGCCTCGATCAGGAGGCACGCGCACAAATGAGCTATGAGCTGGGGCACGGTCGTATCGACGTAGTTTCGGCGTACATCGGCGGCCGACCATGAGCAAACCATTCGATATGGAGCTGTTTCTAACGGGCGTGCTGGCGGGATCACCTGCAACACGACAACGCCACCTTCGCCAGGCAAAGACTATTCAAGCAGCCATCGCTGATCGCTGGCAGCGCGAGAATCCATGGACTTGGCAGAGAAAACACCTTGCGTGGTTTTTGAACCACCACCTAAACCAGCACGCTGAATCGACGCGCTATTACTATTTGCTGACCACGCAATTACTCATTTATCGCCTAGGAAAATCCTGGCAGTTCAACCGCTAAATTAAGGTCAGAAAACGGCCAGAAGCAATGGAATGGACTCCTCCTCACCTCGGCATCTTGAGTGCCAGACTGAATGAACGAACCGTGCTAAACCGCTAAACCGCTAAACCGCTAAACCGCTAAACCGCTAAACCGCTAAAGCCTGGTGCCATATCAAATTTCCACACAGCCATTGAAAATGGCCTTTAGCCACCCCATTTATTAAGCATGGGCTCAGATGACACCAGGGAAGGAATTAAACATGATGGCCACGACATGCAGAGCCATAAGAAGACGGGCTCTCACAGCAGAGCGTTTAGCCCCGTATTTGCGAACTATCCCTAAGATTCATCATCAAGCCGTATCCATTCACGATTTGCGTGATGGCAGGTACATGCGCGATAGCGATGCGCTGCAATCAAATAAATGCCGCAGCTCTGATCTGAAACCCTTCCACTCCTTTTATTCACCCAACGCCAAATCTCGCTTACTGAGCACATTCACGCGTCATAAAATTTGTGGAAGGCCTGAGCATTCGGCTGCGCAAAAAAAAACAAAGGATCAGCTGCGTGCTTCTCTAAAACGCGCTGGAGAGCAGTCAAAATTCAAACGGTACCGCTGATGAACGCCCCCCTTGCACTTGCCAATAGCTGGATTCTTCTCGCAGGCAGTATTTCAACTGCCACCGATAACACGCAGATCGACAAGGCGCATGAATTTGTCGATGCCTTCGTCAAAGAAGCCCTCGCGGGTGGAGGAGGTTTCGTAGCGTATTTCGCCGCCGAACCAGTCAATGCCGACAACAAGCCTCTTCTCTTTGATTGGACGGTCGCTCAGGCCATCAATCAGGTCTTCCCGGGTGAGCACGAAAAGCCGCGACTAAAGGTTGTGGCCTCTCATGAAAGGCTGAAAACGAAAGCCAGCCGAGAGCAACGCGACCTCTTGAACGGGATGATTGCTCGAGGAGTAGCAGAGCTAGTTCCAATGGACGAGGAAATCGTGACCGGCGGCAATGTGGGCGATGAGCAGGTGGCTCATGCCACGCTGATGGTCGTCTTGGGTGGCGGTAAGGGGGTAGTGGATAGAGCTCGGAAGATGATAAAAAAGTCAGCTCCCGTTCTACCACTAGACTTGGAACTGGGTGCAAACAGTGAGGACGGTGAAGGCGCTCTTGGCGTACTGAGGTCTTTTCGAACCACACCTCTGAACTACATGCCGTTCTCTGGAAACACAGTTGTAAAAAGGCTTCCTTCACTTTCTCTTCAAGAACCGGTGCTGCCAATTTCCGATATCGCCAAGCGGATTGTTAACATTTTTTTTGAGGAGGAGCAGGCGAGAATTTCGGCGCTGCCGCCAGACGTACTTGTGTTGACAGCTTTACCGATCGAGCTTGCAGCTGCGAAGCAGGCCCTTGGCATTGCTGAAGATGCGGTCGCTATTACCACAACCTCAGGCCTTCACACCTGGAAGGCGCCGGTTATTCGCCGAGATGGTGGAGTAGCTAGCTGCATGGTTGCGTGCTTTGCAAATGCTGGCAACGTCGATGCAGCCGTGGTGACTGCGACGCTGCTCACTGAATTTAGTCCCGATAATGTGGTGATGATGGGGATTGCGGCCGGCATTCGCAAAAAGTGTGCTCTAGGGGAAGTGGTAATAGCAGAGCGCATCGTCGCCTATGGCGGGCAGGCCGTGTTGGCGAATGGCGTGATTGAGCCCCGACCTGAAATGACAAGGTTGGCGTTCCGGGTTCGCCAAGATCTCGCGAGTTACCTATCCAATCCTGCCGGATTGACGGCGCGTCTTACTCCCATATACGAGCGTATGGATATTGTCCTTCCTGCGAGTACCAAGGGCACTAAAGTGGCGCAAGGCGTCGTCCCTAAGTCGGCAACCGTCGCAAGCGGGGAGTGGCTAATTCGTGACCCTGAAAAATTTCTTCAGTTGCGCGAATTGCACGGAAAAATTGAAGTGGCCGAAATGGAGGGCGCCGGGGTCTTCGCGGCTTGCGAAGCACATAACAAGCCGGTGTTGATGATTCGCGGCATCAGCGACTTCGGAGACTCGAAGAAAGACAGTCGGTTCCATCACTGGGCTTCACAGGCCGCCGCTGCAGTCACTGTTGACTACATCGCCTGTGGTCTGTCGCTGAATTCTTAATGCCAAAACTAACCGCGTCATTGACCAATAAAAACTGGGAGAACAAATGTCGCTGACAAACTCAAACCTCCAATACTACGACAGCAACGTGTTGCGGCTTTCGGCTGCAAAGCGGACGGAGTACCACGGACAGGTCGATAATCTCATTATCGAACTGCGCAAGCACGTCATAGCCCAGTCCGACTTAAAGATTACGAGAGTGGTCAAGGCGGGTTCGTTTGCGAAATACACCATCTTGACCAAGACCACAGAAGACCCTATCGACGTCGACGTAGTGTTCTACATCAGCGGCCAGAGTCTCGATAAAGCGACGAGCGACAGCCTGAACGACCTGATCCACTCTTTGCTGTTGAAGATATATCCCACCAAAGACGTTGAAGATTTCGAGATCCAACGGCGCGCGGCAACTGTGACATTTGTGAAAAGTGGTCTAAGCGTCGACGTGGTACCTGTCATTCAGGACGAGACCAACCTTGACCATGGTTGGCAGTTCGACAAGGACACGAAGGAAAAAAACCTGACCTGTGCGCCTTGCCACATTCAATTTGTCAGCGATAGGAAGAAAACGGATAAGCACTACCGCACCTTGGTTCGAATGGCTAAGCGCTGGAAAAATTTTGCGAATCCACCTGGGCTGAAATCGTTCCACATTGAGCTAATCCTGGCTTACTTGCTGGATCGTGATGGGCCGGCTCAGAGCATCGAACTGCGCTTTCGCGAATTTCTAGGTTACATCGCTCAGACGAAGCTGGGTGAGCGAATCGATTTTCCGGAAAACAACGGTAAGACGAAAAAGACGTTTTCAGATCCTGTGGTGATCGTTGATCCGGCCAACCACGAAAACAATGTCGCTTCGCGAATCACAGAAGACGAGAAGGTGAAGATTTCCCTGGCCGCCTATGACGCTTGGGAAACTGCGCATTACGCATCTACTCAACAAGACGAAGCAACCTGGAAAGAGATTTTCGGCAACCGCTTCAAGATAAGGGATTAAAGATGACCGCGTCTTACTCGAGTACTGAGACCACTACCTACACGGTCGCTGATGTAGAAAAGGTCGTTAGTAGCATTAAGGCAGACCTGATGATGATTGCCGGTAGCACAAAAGCGATGACCGAAGACGTGGCGAAAAATTATGCCTATGACATCGAGTTGCTTGCTAAGAAAAACTATCTGAATAAAGTTGATGTCACTCTGATGTCCGCTGCGGAAAAGGAAATCGTGGCTGTCAAATATCAGTTTCAAAACGAGGGAGCGTCTGGTACCAGAAGACCCGGTGGGGTCCTATGGCCTGCAACCCCAGATGGCAAGATTCGCATAGTGCTTTCCCCCACCGATAGTTATTGGGCAGAGCTCGAGCAGGTAGCCAAAATGCCTCTGAAGATATCGTGGGGTTCAACATCTGCGGACACCAGCCACACCAACCTTTCAATCTCAGGTGAGCGCGGGTACAGCAGCAATGGGTTTGGCGTAAACAGGAATGATTTTGTATGAGTAATTCAGCTGTATTCGAGGTAAGGAAAGACCTTCCGGACAAGCAATTAGACACGCTAGCTAGCAAGCTTCTTGGCTTCGAAGCTCGGTACTTGCGAGTTCAGAAAAAGTTGCAACTTTTACTGCAAGCAGATGAACTCGAAAAATGGAGCAAAAAACATCACAAGCAGGTACTAACGGTCGTCGGTCTGCTTGCTGACCAATATCCGCTGGCAATCTTCCATGGCGATGTTGGTACCGGGAAGACCGCAAACGCCGAAGCAATCGCAAACCGCTTGGCACGTGACGCAAAAATTGAAGATGCCATACTCTTTAAGCTTAGCAACAAGGTCCGCGGCACCGGCAAAGTCGGTGAGATGGGTACCTTGATATCGCAGGCGTTCGACGAAATTTCCAAGTCAATCGGAAAGGGGAATGGCCGCGCGTTTCTGATCATTGACGAAGGTGACTCCCTTGGCGCTTCGCGCAGCCAGGAGCATAGCCATCATGAGGACAAAGTTGGCGTTAACACGCTGATCCAGGCCATTGATAATCTTCGCGACCATGGAGGGCGAATATTCGCCATCCTTTGCACGAACCGGCTAAGCGCACTGGATGCGGCTGTGCTACGGCGTGCGTCGATAGTTGAGGAATTTCTACGTCCCTCAGATGCTGAGCGCCATGAGTTGTTCACCAAGGATCTTTCCGATATGGATATTTCCGCAGGCGAAGTGACCAAGCTTGTAAACGCTACTGCCGCCAAAGACGGTAAGCCTGCGTGGACATATTCTGATATCCGCACCCGCCTCTATCCAGCTGCAGTGTCGCTAGCGTTTCCCGACTCGCCGCTGAAGGTGGAGCATTTTCATCAGGCCGCTCGTGATATCCAGCCTTCGCCAGTAATGGCAGGATGACTCAATTACCGCTGACCGGAGTAAAAAAATGAGCCAAAAACGAGAAGTCTTTATTTCGGTGGACATCGAGACCGCTGGTCCCGTCGTCAGTGAGCACAGCATGCTTACTGTAGGGGCATGTCTGGCATATCAGCCCGAGATTGAGTTTACTGTAATGCTTAAGCCGATTACCGACCGAGCACTTAAGGCGGCCTTGGATGTTTCAGGTTTGACCCTGGAACAGGCCGAAAAAGATGGGCTACCACCTGCGGAGGCCATGGCAAAATTTGCAGACTGGATTGCAGAGAACGTCCCAGAAAATTGCTCGCCGGTCTTCGTGGGTCTCAATGCTCCCTTCGATTGGTCTTTCGTGAATTACTATTTCTTGAAATACCACGGAGAGAACCCATTTGGATTCACTGCACTGGATATCAAAGCTCTGTTTATGGGAGCCACAGGATGCAGTTGGTACGACACCAAATCGAGCTCCATCGATAAGAACGTACTCCCTTCCCTTCAAGGGGATCATGACGCTTTGAACGACGCCAAATATCAGGCCGAACTGTTCCGTCTCGTTCATGAGAAAGTCAGCGACGCTAGTCCGGTCAAGGCTTGACTAAAACACGGAAAATGATCTCTTCATAAGCCTTTTTTTCCTTCAAGTTTAGCCCTTGTGCGATTGAAGGAAGCGTATGAAGTGAGCCGTGCGCGCCCTTAGCATTATTTTAGCTGCTCAATCCAACAGATGAGTTTGAAAATATGGACGTTCCAACACCTACAGGAGCCATTCTGGCTTTGATCAAGGCCTGTTTTAAACACAATGACCATCTAGCCCCTCTAGTCAAAAGCTATATGTATTTGTTCAGGAAGGACATTCGTATCTCGATGGCTTGTTTGGTACGATATGAATTTGAGGGGAAGATTATTCTAGTAAGGAATCGTCATCGGCAGGAATATATTGCACCTTTCGGAGGTGTAATAAAATTCCATGAAGACGCTAGGACGGTGCTTGATAATATTGAGTTTCAGTCTGAACAAAAATCCTCAACTGATAAAGACTTAATTTACGACCTTCGTGGGTATTTAAAATCCCGCCACTTTGGAACCTTCATGACTTGGTTTAAGTCTAGAACAGGGCGTGAACAAGTAGATGCCCTTCATCGAGAGTTGAGGGAGGAATTTGCAGAGTCTGGAATCCCCCAGCACATTGCAACGCCATTAATTGAAGCAAAATACTCTCTTGTTAGAGTTATCCACGAAGGACCTTACGGTCATGATGAGCATAAACATGCAACCTTCCGTTATCTTGAAATCTATAAGCCAGTTATGTCTCAGGGTGTTGAAGAGGCTTTAAAACACCTCGCAGAAATAAGCACATCTTCAGACTCTAAAACTCAGTTAGTCAACAAACAAGAACTGGACAAGCTTAGGACACGGTTAGGAGTTCCCATCGCGGGTCATGCCCGTTATCTAAACTCAGCTAAGTGGCATGGCTTCGAGCCCGCTGCGCTCTGAAGTACGTTAGGAATGTCTTGCGTGAAATTATGGCTATCCGTGAGCATCTCCTGTGGGGGGTTCTATTGAGCCCCTAATCAAGTGGCCGGTATCAGCTCTTCGGACTTCGCTGACGATTGAACATCACGAATGGCAGCTTCTGGCCGATTCTATTGAAAAAGTCGATTTTCTGAAACGACCAGAAGATCGAACGATGAAAGCGTCTTGTTAGGACGCTGCCACGTGAAATCGAGTCCGGCAACCGATACCGAAAGTAAAAATTTCAATCTTAGGCGCATACTTTTCTGCTGCCGAAACTATGCTAGACTTTTTCAACACAATCGACCGGAAGTGGACCATGGACACCAGGCACGTGATTCCGTAAGGTGCTACCTACAACACGAGCAGAAAAATATATGGACCTCGAATCGTGCCGCTCTTTTTTCGAATAATTGGCGTTCAACTGTCGATAACTTTGTCCGCTGAGCAGCCAAAGGCTACGCTTTTGGCTGCTCGTTGGCTTAAACGTTAGACCATAAGATCAAGAAGACATGGACTTAGTTGATACATTGCGAAAGAAGATCGACGTCCTTGATGAGGGCGATTATGTCCCAGGGCTAAAGTCTGTGCTGTTGCACATAGAAACAGCATTCAGACACTTATCTCGCGGCCAAGACAGTGAAGACGACACTGCATTTACCGACTCTATTTATCGAACTAATCAAGCGTTCGAAGGAAGTATAAAAGAGGCCTACCGAGTTCTCGCAGGTCAGGATCCGGCAAAGAAGCGTCCGTACGACATAGAGAACTATCTTGAAGAAAATAACATATTCCGGACTAGAGTCCTTAGTCAACTGACGAACTATAGAACCGAGTGGCGCAATCCTTCAACGCATGACTACAAATTAGACTTTGATGAAAGTGAGGCATTCCTTGCCATAGTATCTGTCTCAGCTTTTTCATGTTTGCTTCTAGATCAAATCGCTGAGCGGCTTGCCTACATGCGGTCACAGGCGGATGCTGAAGCTCAAAAGGGTGCATTAGCGTCTAATTTGGCGGCAACGGTTAACGCCGACCTTTTGGTCCGGGTGACGGAACTCATATCACAGTTCTGCGCCATGTACATGACTTCTGTTACCACATCCTTTAATAGGGTAAGTGAATCCCAAGTCGTTGGCGCTCTTCACGGGTTCCTTTCCTCCGCCGCTCCCGAGTTATCGGTGCAAACCGAAGCGCGATTGGACGCCGATAAGCCGTTTCGTGCAGATCTGCTGATTGAACGCGGTGACGAGCGCGTGATTATCGAACTCAAGCGGCGCCTCATGCGAAATAATTACCAGAACGTCATCGCGCAAATTGAGCATTACCTACTCATCAGTGGGATTAAAAACGGCATTTTGTTGTACTTACCTGACGCCCCTAGTGATATGGATCGAATCGAAACTACGGTCCGCGGCATTGATGCTCGGCTTATTATCCTAACGCCAGAAGGTTCTAACCCTTCGCCTAAGCAGACAGCTTCCGTCAGCTAACTCCTACGCTAGCGAGAACCTGAGAAAAAGTATTGAATCGCCCCTGACTTAATAGACACATTGAATGGCTGCTCCTGTCCGCGACACCACCCCCTGATCAAATACCCCGCTATAAATTTGACGACTTAGACATCAGACCACGCGCCCCCCAAGCCTGACACTCCCTCTCGAAACTGCCGACACTCTCTGCATGATCGGCCTCTCCTGCTATCTAAATCTGCTGGTGCAAATGAATTCGTAACAATACCTTCCTGAGCACTCACAAAGTTTCTATATCAGCGATATCAAAAAGGTGGCAATTCTCTATCTTGGCTGGTTATTCTCTATCCGTTTTGGCGAGCGCCCCACCCGCTGTCACAAGGACGAGTAAACGCTGATGAGCATTGCGCAACACGAACTGAAAGAAATGAATCAACTGCTGGAAAGCGGCGTAAACATCTCAGAAATCGCACTGAAGTACCCAAGTTACGACTACTGGGGAATCTACGAAAATGTGAAGGACTACAGCTTGCTAGGTAAGAAGCGAATCATTACCAATCGTCTTAACACCTTGCGCAATAGTACAACCAAGGCAGAGCGAGCAGACTTGATTGACGAAATCGATACGTTGATTACCGAAATGTACAACCTCACCAAGAGTAACGGAAAAAAGTTGGTCGACATCAGCAAGGTTCTGAATCGCTGATCACTCAAAGACTCTTTACACGCGTTATCTGCGTGGAGAATCCATGCGGAATAAGGGGTCAGACCACGCTTTCAATTCAAGAACGAAAATCGTGGTCTACCCCCATTTTTCACCCGTAAATTTTTAAGGATGTTAATTTTGAACTTAGAATGGATTAACGATGGGATTGAAGATTTTATTGGATTCTACGATGAGAAAGGCTTTTGGGTTGAGGAATGGATTGATTTTGATGACCAAGTCGAGCGTAAAAAACTTAGAGGTATAATTCCGGAACCTGTCATCTGGCATCACGCGGAAAAATTCGCTGCGGCTGTATGTATTGATGGAATGATGCTCCTTCGAATGACGGAACTTGCCAAAACAAGACCGCCAATGAGTGATCCAGACCAAATAAATCAGGCCGTTCAGTGGTGGGACGAGCATATGGATTATGCAAATGTAATGCAGTTATTCATAGAGTCAGAGTCTATAAAATGCCTGGACTCCGGTGAAATTTCTTTTTCCGCGGTCTCAATTGCAAATACTTGTCGAGTTGGGTTTAGGGGAGGCATACCTGTGCGAAAAAGCCATTCAAACAACATATCTCTAATGGCTGCAAGATGTACATCTTTAGTAATGGATGGGGCTCGCGTGGCCCATCACGACATTGGAACATGGTCGAATTTTACCAAGGTTAAAAAAGCTACCATAAGCACTGCCCTACAACAATTTGAAACAGCCGTTGACGATCCAGTATTGATTAAACGTCTTGCATTCATTGCCAGGGCTAAATCTGCATATCAGAATCACGATTTTAGAGGTTCGTTTACAATGCTGTGGTTTGTGATCGAGTCTGTAGCTAAAGAACTATGGCTACTAAAAGCAAAAGGTAAGAACACCAAAAAACCTACAATGTATGAAATACTGATTGACCTAGAAAAAGACAGTATCATTAGCTCTGCTCAATATGGAGCTATAGATGATCTCCGAGATCGTGTACGAAATGTGCTGATGCACCAGCCCGTCACAGCCATCTGCCTGCCTGATGATTGCTTTAAAGCTGCTGATTCAGCGATGCAATTGCTGCGAAACAAGGTAACCACACCGGATATCACTCTTAAATGGAATTTCGGAGTCCAGTTTTGATCGCCTAGAGTGGTCTCTACAGTGACCTCCAGCACGCGGTGTTTGCACCGTTTAAGTAACTCCAGTCCGAGTTAGCGGACTCAGTTTGAGTCGACGACTTCGCCGCTAACTGATTCTGAGCATGGCGGTAATAGTCGGCGACGTTCAACCTCAGCAGGTTTACCGAGCTATACGCTGCTCTGGATAATTTATCTGCAGGCCGATAACGTGCTAACGCCTTATGAATCCCGGATTCGATTCCACTGACGACCATAAATAGCTGATTTATTTATAGTTACTAGTTGGGGTACGTAAAATTTTCCACCGAACTCCAGACGCCCGAAAAACCTAGCCTCCCCGAAACATACCGTTCGTCTGGTGCCGGCACCATACGCAGTAACGAGAAAGGCTCACCGAAAGGTGGGCCTTTTTTGTTTCTGAGATTCGGACGCCCGTCACGACAGATCGTGAAAACGTCCACAAAGTGTCCACACCTGATTTTTGCAGTCCACCCGAAAGCCTGGACGTTTGGTTGCTGGCACCAGACAAAAAAAAGCCCTCGCATTTCTGCGAGGGCTTTGTTGTTTCTGCAGTTTGTAAAATCAGGTCTTAGTGACCCGCACTCTGCCCACCATCCACATGCAGAATCTCGCCGGTCACAAAGTTCGCACGGTCCAAGTACACCACCGCCTGCGCAATGTCGCTGATCTCCCCCATCCGCCCAACCGGATGCAAATTGCCCAACGCTTCATGGGTTTCCTCGCCATGCATCGGCGTCTTGATGATGCCAGGGCTCACGGCATTCACCCGAATCCCACGCTTGGCGTACTCAATCGCCAGCGACTTGGTCGCCGCATTCAAGCCACCCTTGGTCAACGAGGCCAGTACCGAAGGCACACCATCAATCGCATGGTCCACCAAGCTGGTGGTGATGCTGACCACATGACCACTGCCCTGCTTTTCCATCTCGGTAATCGCAAGTTGGGTGATGTAGAAGAAGCCATTCAGATTCACCGACAGCACCGCAGCGTAATCTTCCTGGGTGTAAGCGGTGAATGGCTTGGCGACAAAGATCCCGGCGTTGTTGACCAGCGTATCTACACGACCAAAACGCTCAATCGCTTCACGGATAACGCGCTGGGCAACCGCCGGATCGCCGATGTCGCCGGCAACTGTGTGAATGTCCGGATCAGTGGACGGTTTGATCGAACGCGAAGTGGCGACGACTTTGTAATCCAGTTCACGAAACGCCTTGACCATGCCAGCGCCGAGACCTTGGGAAGCGCCAGTGATAACGATGACTTTTTTCGAATTGCTCATGATGAACCTCAACTAATAAATGATGGTTTGAATAGGTGATTAATCAGGCTTCAACAGGCGCCTGTGCCATTTGTCGCAACATCTGTTCGTAGTACTCAACCGACTGCGAACCGGACACCAGGTGACGACCGTTCAGCACCATGGCCGGGACCGAGTTAATGCCGCGCTCGCGGTAGAACTCCTCAAGATCACGCACTTCCGTGGCGAACGCCCCGGATGCCAACACCTCGCGGGCTGCCGCCGCGTCCAGCCCCACTTCCGCCGCCAGTCGAACCAGCGTCTCGCGATCACTCAGGTTCTGGCCGTCAGTGAAATAGCCACGCAGCAAGGCTTTCTTCAGTGCGACCTGCCGCCCTTCCCGCAACGCCCACGTCAGCAACCGATGCGCATCAAACGTGTTGTAGAAGTGGCTGCGTTTCTCCAGATCGAACTTGAAACCGATGGCCTCACCGCGAGCGATCTGCATCGCTTTACCGGCGGCGACGTCTTCGGCGGTGCGTCCATATTTGCGCATCAAATGCTCGACGGCTTTTTCGCCGACTGCCGGCATGTCCGGGTTCAACTCGAAAGGCTTGTAGGTCAGCTCGACCGACACTTCACCGGCCACGTTCTCGATCGCCTGCTCCAACGCCGTCGCACCCAACGCACACCACGGGCACACCACGTCGGAGATGAAATCGATAGACACGGTCGCGGTCATGACTTGCCCTCCGCCTCAGCCAGTTGCTTGCGGTACTGGGTGGTGGAGATACCGGCGTAACCCCAGTTATCGGTGTCGACTTCTTCGATCACGATGTGGGTCAGATGCGGATCCTTCTTCAGGACGCGCTGCAGGGTTTCAGTGATTTCGGCGATCACCTGAGCTTTCTGCTCCGAGGTAACGCCATCGCGAGTGATGCGAACGCTTACGAAAGGCATGAGGGAATCTCCAGTGACCTGCCCCGTCGGGATGATGGGGAGGCGTTGGAGAAGAATGTAGGGGGTTGGGTCAGGGGGATAAAGGTGGGGGTGGGTACTTCATTAGTTACTTGGTGTAATGATTACGCCAGCGGCAGGCGCTAGAACTGTTTGCGTCAAAAATGTTGAATCGGCCAAGCTCCATTTTTCAAAATGCTATCGACAAATGGGAAAGTGCTATGGCAATTCAATACTTTGATAGTCCGTTTCATGTCACGCATAACGAGAACGTCGCCAGCAAGATGGCGACGGAAATGGAGCGTTCGATACTCATCATGGATGGCATCAAAAGCTCCAGCGTAGAAGAGATCGAGGTCGCAAACAGGTTAGACGTGACCGATTCGCGCGTTTCCGAGCTAACAACGAGCAAGATCAAATAATCATGATCGATACGGCAATGACTGGGACTTAAAATTCAGCGCTGACTGCAGGATTCAGCCCCGTTTCCATGTAGTTCACTCGATTATGCGTCGTTGCTTCTCAGCGTTTGCGACACGTCCTGGGGACCTGCCGCTGACGACGACGCATGTGCCGTTTAATTTCTCTATCTTGGCGGGAGGAAGGACTTGGCTCGCCTTCATCTCACGCACAGATTCCAGTAAATCCTGCAGAAACTGATTTCGTTCTACGTCCACTCTGACGCTCCCTGAGCAAATCGACAATTTGTGTTGGCTGGGAGGGTTGCAACCTGAGTCTGTCATCTACCGACTGGCTGGGTGGGTGGGGTGGTAGCGATCACTCACGCTACTGTCTATCGGCTCCTCCTCCCGTACGGATTGAGCCACCGCTTCAGCAATCGCAGACCAAATTTCCGGGCGCGTCAGCACTGGCATTTCCTTCGCTAATACGTTGCTCAGCCTGCCCTCATTCTGCTCCATGGATCGCAAGAGCCGGTCAGCCTGATGATCAGGCATCTCGACGACTTCCTTGATCGCCTGCCTGGCCTTTATGTGGCTGCGTAGATACCGCGACTCTTCACGCATCTGTTCGGTGATGGTGCGGCGAATGACGTTGGACATGAAAACCACATGCGGCCCCAGGTTCGGGTAGCGCCACATCGGGCGGGCCTGATTCTGGCCGGTGAATTCAATATTTGAGACCACGCCGTCGGGATATTGCGTGCGGGTACTGGCGAACGTTACCTGATCACGAATGCCTTGCATCAACGGTTTTGAAACCTGGTCCAGCACACTGTCATACAGGCGCCTCTCCGCAGAGTCGTCCGTAATAACGGCTGAAATCGGAAGAATCACCGTATCTGGAATGGCACCGTCACGACGCAAAATATCGTTGATCAGGAAGCGATGTACTCGGCCATTGCCGTCGGCCAGCGGATGGATGTAGACGAAAGCGAACGCGGTTACTGCGCTGCGCATGACCGGGGATTGGCCCTTGGTGCGATTCAGAAAGACGCGAATGCCTTCCAGCATGCGCTCCAAATCTTCCTCTGGCGGCGCGACGTAATGGACGATTTCCTGGTAGCGGACTGTCTCGCCGACAAATACGGGGGACTGGCGAATTCCCAGGCGTGTCAGTGTTGTGACGTCTCCCAGGATTTCTTTTTGCATCTCCGCCAGTGTTGAGTCTGTCAGCGGCAATTCTCCCTGGCCGGTGCGTCTTGCCATGACATCGGCGAAACGCTGGATGCGAGTCGAACGATCCGCCTCCCCTTCTATGGCGAAGCTGGCTTTGCTTTCCCTGAGCGTCATCCACGCCGCCGCACGGAGCAGCAGCGCTTCGCCAAACTCTGCGGTCAGTTGACTAAAGAGCTGAGGAACATCGAGGTTGGCGGCTGATTTCACAGCCTCTGTCTTGACGATGGTTGGGCAGAAGTAGCTCGTGCCGGGCAGGTTGTCGTTCACTCGCCAACGCGGGACTTTTACCGCTTCTTCTTGTGACGCGGCTACCATCAGATCGGCGTTGATAACATCTACGTAGTTACCGCCTATTCGATCTGGCACTTGCAACTGCTGACCAGTGAGCCACTCGAACAAGAAAGCCGCCCTGCGCGCATATTGACCCGTAGGCTCGGCATTCAACCAACCCTGCACCGATGAAGGACCGAGCTTCGTCAGCAGTCGGGTCAGAAACTCAAGGTTTAGAACTTCATGCCGCAGGTGAAATTGCAGATGGGAGGGTAGGTCCGGATCGGGGCGCATATTTTCCGGGTAGGTCTCAAGACGAAACCCATCCTCGACCTGAGTGAACCGCCGACTACCGACCTGACTTAACACTGGCAACCTCGCCATCGGCAAGACTGCGAATGTCGTCGCTAGCCAGGCTGCACCGATAGGGTCTGCGGGAAACTCGCTCACGGTCACACTCCTTTTAAAAGCTCGGACAAATTAAAAAGCCTTATAAATGGAGAGTAACGCTCAAAATTAATTTTCTCTGCATAAAAACGATTATTTTTCGGTACAAATGCATAAAAACGATTATCAAGGCAGCTTGAATTGAATTTTCTTTACGATTCGTGAGTTTCAAAAAGCTCAATCAACCACATAAAAACGATTTCAGATGCTCAAAAACGATTACAAAACTGACTTTTTGCTTAAAAACGATTAGAAACCGGCCAAGCAGTCTCAAGATCTAACAATTTTTGTCCCTTCCACTCAAACCTCACTCACCTCAAACACAAACGAAATCCTCCCACTACTCGCACTCCAAACATACCGAATATGCTTCCCCTGCTTCGGAATCGACACCGCTGGCGGTCGAAACGCCGCAACACATTCATGCCCAGGCAACCGAACGCTGTTGTAGAGCAACCCCCAGGACAACGTTTCGCGAAGTTGCCGGGCGAACGCCTGGGACGGGCCGTAAGCAGTCGGGTCTGGATCATGAAGCTGCGGATAGTTCTGGCGAATGTCATGCAGCGGTTTGACGACCTTGTTGACGTAAGTGCGCATGGTTAACTCAAGGTCTGGCTCATTGGTCGCAGCGAGAAATCGTTCCTGGTGATAGCTCGTCTCGGCAATGGCGGCAGCTTGGCTGCTAGCGGCGTAGTAGACGCCAAACGTGCCATCGGTGAAGCGACTGGTTTTGCCGATGTGGGTGAACGCGGCCATCACCGGCGTGGAACCAGGGCCGGAGATTCGGTCTTCGGGTCGCACCCGGGAAAGCACGCCAGCCTCTTCCATCAATCGATCATTGGTCAGCGCTTCAAGGGCGTACGCCGTGGGCAAATCTTCCGGATCGAGCACGTCTTCAAACAACGAGATCGGCGGGAAGCAGCTGTTAACGATCCGATAGGCCCGCGGCCACTGCGGATCGGCCAGTTCCGGCGCCATCAACCGCGCACTCCGTCGAGGTAGCGGCGTACATCAGCGATGTCTACGACGCGGCCGACCAGCATGTAGTCCAGCGCGGTTTGGCCATTGAACGGCGCGGCGGTGTTCGGGCTGCTGACCCATTTGTAGGCGCGCTCGCGGCTGTTGCTGAAGATGATGCTCAGCGCTTTGTGGATGCCCATCAGGTAGGAAATGCGCTCCAGAGTGTCGTGGGGCAAACGCACGTTCGGCGGTAGGTGTTTGTACTTGTAGAACGTGGTGTTGCCGACTTTGCCCAGCAACGTGCGTTGCTGCTCGGCGCTGCAACCCCAACGCTCCATGAGGTTGAAGAAGAACTTGAGCGCGACACGGCCGGCTTCTGGGGAGTCGAGTTGTTGCTGTGGGCTGAGGGCGGGTGATGAGATAGGCATGGGATCGCCTCCGTAGCAATGTCTAAAGTCAGACTAGTACAGATACGGATGAATATGTGAATTTAATCCATAAGCGAATAAAGAGCCTTCATTCACCCAACCGAAAAGTCGCACACCTCCCGCGCTTTTTTGATCCCAATCACCCCACCACCACCAAAAACCCCGATCCTGTGTAGCCCTCCAGCCATCGGCTGCGGAATCAATTCGCTACTAAACCCGCGACAACTATGCTCAGGTGCAGGAATATAGCCGGCATAGGCGCAGGATCGGCCGCTAAGTACACAACAATTGCCAGCCCACTTTAGAGGGCATTACCCCATGGATAGCAGAACCTTACGCAACCTCATGCGCATCGTGCAGACCGGCTCGTTGTCGGCGGCGGCAGAGCATTCCTGTTTGACGGTGCAGGCGTTGGCCGCGCAGTTGAACAAGGTCGAAGAGCAGTTCGGTTTTCGCCTGTTTCGACGTTCCAACAAGGGCCTGACCCTGACCGCGCAGGGCACGGAGCTCACGCCTTATATCGACAAGGTTCTGGTCGCCACGCGACAGATGGAAGAGAAAGTCACGGCGCTGAAGGTGCCGGGGCAGCGCACGCTGAAGGTGGCGTTGAATACCACGCTGTCGGAAGATTTCAATCGGCGCATGATCGGACGCCTGTTTGAGGTGTTTCCTGACCATCAGTTGGAATTCTCCTACGCCGAGTCGATGGAAAACCTCAGCAAACTGAAAAATGAAGACTTCGACCTGGCCGTGTTGATCGGCCCGCAGAAGCCCGGGTTGCCGAGCATTTTGCTGCCGGATGTGCACGTTCAGGTGGTCGGCGCGCACTGCGGCCAGGAGAACGATCCGCTGGTGTTGCTGGGCGACAAGCTTCAGGTTCGTCCGGCGGATGATTGTCCGTATTCCCACAGCTTTTTGCGCTTTCTCGACGCGGGCCTGGGCAATTACGACACCGGCCAACGGACGATTTACTCCTGCAGCGAAACCCTCACCCTGTCGCTGATCCCGCAAATGGATGGCATCGGCATGGTGTCCCGCGACGCGGCCCAACGTAATGGCTTGACCATTTTCCCGGATTTCGAGGATTTCCTCGAAGTGCGGCTGGCGGTCAATAACCCTGAACTCTCGGGCCAGGCCTTGAGCGATGTGGTCGACCTGCGCCTACATGAACGAACCGAGCGCAATGTACGCAGCCGTCCCAACCGCCACACTGAGAAAGAGGTTTTTGCTGAAATACGCACATAACAACGTCGGAATCGCGGCATAGAATTCCGGGCGATCGAGCTGCACATGCTGGTCCTTGATCAACAAGGGCGTAAGGCTGATCGCAGCGACGATCGCCACCGGCAGGTATTCCAGCGCCCGGGCGACGAAGGGCGGCCAGTGGTCAGTGTTGACTTGCAGCGGCAGCGCACGCGGCAGGAAGGTCACCGCCATCATCAGCACCACGACCAGAATCAGGAACGTTTGGTCAGGCATACACCCACCCCGCAGCCCACGAATGTGGCGATAAACACGTTGAACGGCGAGCTCCCAACCAGGCTCAAGGCCCCCATGCAGGCGACCGCAGCCGCTGCGGCGATCAGCTTGTTGCGGGTGTTGCAGAGCGACACCAGCACGTAAAGCATCATCGCGGTCAGGGCGTAGTCGAGTTGGTACTTGATCAGGTGCGAGGCGTACTGCGCGCAAATCGCCCCGAGCAAGCCGCCGAGCACCCACGAAGTGTGGCAAAACAGGTTGAAGCCGATCAGGTAACGCACGTTGACCGGCGCGCCGCTGCCCAGTTTCACGCTGTGGAAAGCGAACGACTCATCGGTCAGGCCACCGGCATAACACCAGCGCTCGAAACGGCTGAGCCCCAACGCCCGCAAGGCCTTGGCCATGTAGACCGACATCAGCATGTGCCGCGCATTGATCAAGAACGTGGTGAGGATAATCGTGGTCAGCGACGCGCCGCTGGAGATCAGCGCCAACGCGGCGAACTGCGAAGCGCCGGCATACACGAACAGGCACATCGCAACGGGCAACCACACGGGCAACCCGGCGTTGACGGCCATCAAACCAAACACAAACGACACCGTGAAGTAACCGGCCACCACCGGGCTGGCTTCTGCAAAGGTGCGCGATGGTTGCGGCTCGACCATCAGCGGCTGGCTGCTGGACGTCTCATTCATAGGTCCCTCTCAAAAGTCGTTTCGCCACGCGGCTCGCAAAAACCCTGGGCAGTCCAAAAACGCTTGCCGGCAAGGTTAGCATCGTCGACGAACAGGAACATCCGCAGCACGCCCACGCGTTTCATGTCCGCCGAAGCCGCTTCCACCAGGCGTTGGCCAACGCCTTGGGCGCGATATTGCGGGCTCACCGCCAAGTGGTTGATCGTGCCCCGGCTGCCGAGCATACCGCCCAGCACCGCGCCAACCACTTCGCCACTGAGGTCGAGCGCCAGGTACGCGGTGGTGGTCTTCTGCATCAACACACCACGCAGGCATTTGGCGTCCTGCCATTCGCAGAACGACACTTCGTCGAACTGTCGGAAAAAGCGCTCCAGGCGCAGCGCATCCTTGGCATTGGCCCGCCACAGCATCACTGATGCCGAGGCGCTGTCCATGGGGTCGAGCTGTTCAGCGAACAATGTCGAAAGCGGTCCCGGGCCGCGAGAATGAAATCGCCAGAATTTGCCGGTACGCCATGTCGTGGGAATGGACATTGCGCGCCGGGGTCACGTAGTGGCGCATATCGCGATCGAGGAAGAAGGTGGTGTCGAGGATTTCCTGGTAGGTCGTCGAGGCCAACTGTTCTTCATGGGTGCTGTAAAGACGACTCTCAGCGCCCTCCACATTATTGCGTCCCCAGAAGTGCACGCCGCTGAACGGGTAACCATCGCAATGAATACCTTCAGGGGTGATTTCCAGTTGCTTGCCCGGTTTGATCTCGATGCGGATCTGATGGATCTGGCATTGCCAGATCTCGTCGTGCAACTCCGGCGGCAGAACGTTTTTGTACACTTCAAAGTCGATGTCGATGAGGCTGCGCATCACCGGCGAATTAATCACTTCATCGGAGAAATCCTGGAAGTGCCGAATCATGCCGCCGACGTAGCTGTTGTTGGCTTTCGATTGCACGTAGGCACGGTGTTCCAACTGCGTCAGCTCGCGAGTCACCGGGTTGTATTCGAAGTCGCTGTAACGACGGAAACGCATACCGGATTCGGCCTGGCCGTAGTAGCTGTCCGGCTCCATGTTTTCCCAACTTTTGGTCAGGCGAACGAAGTCGGCAAAATGACCGTAGAGATTGAAGTCACCACCCTGGACGTTGACAAATTTGTCGCGTCTTAGCGATTCGCCAACTTCTCTGTTTAAAACGATCATTACGAGTCTCCGCTGCATTGAGCGGCCTAATCTATTAGGTGCAGGATTTGCGTCCATGAGAAAGAATTTCAGGCATCTCAAGCGTTGCTTGAAGCGCCATAAAAAGATCGCTTGAATCGGCATTTTTATGCCAAAAAAAGCGCTTTTAGAACGTTTTCACCATAAAACAGGCAAAAAAAACCCCGAGCCAGTCGGGGTTTTTTATTGAGTTTTTTAACTCAGCCGATCATCAGAAGATGTTGATCGGGTAGTCCACGAACACACGCAGTTCGTTACCGCTGACGTTGTACTCGCTGGATTTCTGCGACACACGCAGGATCGAGCTGCGCAACTTCACGCTCAGGTCTTTGGCCGGGCCGCTTTGCACGACGTACTTGAACTGGTTGAAGATTTCGCGCTCGGTGCCGCCCTCGCTGGTGGAGGTCGTGATGTTGTCACCGCGCACGTAAGCGACGTTGTAGCTCAGGCCCGGAATACCGAAGGCGCTGAAATCCAGGCCGTAGCCCAGTTGCCAGCTGCGTTCGTCTTCGGCGTTGAAGTCGGACCAGTAGGAGTTGGCCAGGTAGATGGTGTTGCCACCGTCGCCGACACGCCCCTGATCTTTCTGATAGCCGCCGTAGGCGTAGCCCAGGTTGCTGTCGCCGGTGCTGCGCTGATGCGCGATGGTGAACGAGTGCGGGCCGGTGGCGAAGGTCGCGGCCAGGCTCCAGATTTTGTTGTCGTCGCCGGTGATACCGTTTTCGCGGACGTAGGAATTGTCCAGCTTGGTGCGGTAGCCGTTGAAGTCCAGGGTCAGGGACTGATCCTTGTCGATCGGGAGCACGTAGTTGGCGTTCACGTATTGCTTCTTCAGCACGTCTTCGACGTCGGAGGCGTAGACCGCAGCCTTGAACTGTTCGGTGAACTGGTAGCTGCCGCCCAACACGTTGATCGACTTCAAGCCACCGCTATCACGGCCTTCAGCGCTCTTGCGCGATTCGGCGGTGAAGCGACCGGCGTTCAGGACCAGGCCTTTGATCTCTTTGGAGGTGATCAAGGTGCCGGTGTAGCTTTCTGGCAGCAGGCGCGAGTTGTCGTAGCTCAGCACCGGCAATTCCGGCATCTGGTCGCCGTAGGTCAGCGTGGTGCTGGACAGGCGGAATTTGACGGCTGCGCCGCCCTTGGACAGATCGTTGGCCGGGTTGCCGCTGTCGCCCTTCTTGAAGAAGTCGATGCCCTGGGCACCGCTGCGATCTTCACTGCGCTCCAGGTTCAGGGCGTACAAACCGAAAGCGTCAACGCCGACACCGACGGTGCCTTGGGTGAAACCGGACGAGAACGTACCGATGGCGGCTTGGCCCCACTCGGATCTGTCCGGGTTGCCGTCCTTGTAGTCACGATTGATGTAGGCATTGCGCAGCAGCACTTTTAGGCTGCTGTCTTCAACAAATCCCTTGGCTTCGGCCTGGTCGTTAGCCATGGCCTGTGTAGCGCTCAACATCCCCAGAGCGATCAGGCTGATTCGCTTATTCAACATTTGTTCTTTTCCTTATACCGGTTGATACGCGCTGTGCCGAACGGCTGAAATGGCGCTGTTGCGCTCTTTTTTCACCCTGAAACAAAAAGGCCCGCCCACGAAAAATCGCGGCGGGCCTTTTATTGTTTTGTGAGTCGTGGCGGTTGGCCACAGGCGTTGGCGCGAATCCTATCCCCGCCCTCAAGCATGTGTCAATTTCATGAATCGTCTGAGAATAGGCAAAAATCGTCTAAGAAATCAGTTATCGCTTAGCGTCAGTTGCACGGTTTCGCGGGAATTCAGTGAATGCAGCCGTCGAGGCCACAGGCTTGAAATTCTGACTCCGAGCCTTGGCCGGGCAGCGATTGGCTCAGCCAGGCGGCAAAGGCTTCAGGCTTGCCCAGCCACGGGCCGATGTCGATCAAGGTGAAGTGGCCGTTGTGTTCCAGGGCGAAGGTCGGGAAGCCTTGGCCGCCGACGTTGGCCAACAGTGCACGGGTTTCCTTGATGTGACGCTCGGTGTCGGCTTCTTGAAAAGTACTTTGGAAAACTTGCTGTTCGAGACCGATGGCCTTCGCCAGTTCCAGCAGAACCGCTTCGTCAGCAATGCGGCGCCCTTCCAGATAATGAGCCGACTGCAAACGCCCCAGCAATTCCAGTCCACGGCCGGCGATCTGCTCGGCAGCCAGCACCGCCGCAATCGGTGGTGCGGAATCGAAGACAGCGGTTTCGTCGCGCAACAAACCTTCGAAATACGCCTCGCCAAAAGGCTGGCCGGTGAATTCGGCGATACGCCGGTCATGGGGCATCACGTAGTTGCGCAGTTGTGGCGAAACGGTCTGGCGGTTGGCGCCGGTCATCATGCCGCCACCATGGGCGATCACCGGCAGCACGGCTTGGGCGGCTTGCACCAGCGGTTTAGCGCCGTAGCACCAGCCGCACAACGGGTCGTAAATGTAGTGAAGGATCATCGGAAGGCTCCGGCAACAATCGAGGGAAAATGGATGCCCGCAGACTAGTCCTCAGACCGTTTCGGAAAAACGCCGGAATGGCTTTCAGTCTGTTTCATGAATCGGTCGAATGCCCTGGATTATTTGGACCACATCAAACCTGTGGGAGCGGGCTTGCTCGCGAAAGCGGTGTGTCATTGAGCAATGGTGTTGACTGACACACCGCTTTCGCGAGCAAGCCCGCTCCCACATTTGTTCTGCGGTGAACACAAAACCTTCGCCCATAAAAAAGCGCCGCCTTCCCGGCAGCGCTTTTATCAATCCGTTGTTTTTCTTCTTATCCTTCCATCACATCCCACAACGCTTCCAGCTCCGCTTCGCTGAATAAACCAGCGGGGTAGCGCTCGATCATCATCCGGCGCGGATCAGGTTCCCTGATCTGACGCGTTCCATTGGACTTCAACCAGTGCGCAAGGATCTGGAGCGATTCGCCATTGACTGCCAGGGGATGCATTGCCCGCTCGCTCACTACGTTCATCTCGGCGTTCATCTCGGCGCTCTCTCCCGGTTTGTGAGCGGCTAACTTATCCAAGGTTTATGACAGAACATCGCAGTTCTCCCCTCCCTGTTTTGCACCATGACAGATACAAGAGCTGTGCCAATGTCCCGGACCTGTCGATGAGCGGATACAAAAAAGCCCGCGGTCCTGACGGGCTGCGGGCTTTCTCTCAAGCGGTGCGGGGCAATCGCTGCTTGCTTGAATATGCAATCAACTCAAGCTGTTACAACCCCACTCACTCGTGGTGCGGCGCGGGCTGTTGTTGAGTAAGGCAGTGGATGTTACCGCCCCCCAGTAACAGTTCGCGGCCCGGCACCATGACCACTTCGTGCTGTGGGAACAGGCTCTGCAGAATCTCCTTGGCCGGACCGTCCAGCGGATCGTCGAAGCTCGGCGCGATGATGCCGCCGTTGACGATCAGGAAGTTCACGTAGGAACCGGCCAGACGGACGGTAGGATTACGCTCCTGGGTGCCGTCCACCGGATCAACGCCGGCACATTCTTCCTCCGTCGCGTACAGCGGCCCCGGAATCGGCATCTTGTGCACCGTGAATGGGCGACCTTTTGCGTCGGTGCTGCTTTCCAGCACTTTCATCGCTGCCTGGCAGCGCGGGAAGTTCGGGTCCTGCGGGTCATCGGTCCAGGCCAGCAGTACTTCACCCGGGCGCACGTAGCAGCAGAAGTTATCCACATGACCGTCGGTTTCGTCGTTGAACAGACCGTCCGGCAGCCAGATGATCTTATCCACAGCCAGATTCGCGCTGAGCACTGCTTCGATGTCGGCACGCTTGAGGTGCGGATTGCGATTGCGGTTGAGCAGACATTCTTCGGTGGTGATCAGGGTGCCTTCGCCATCGACGTGAATCGAACCGCCTTCGAGCACGAAGCCCTCGGTACGGTAGCGTTGGCTACGCTCGATCTCGAGGATCTTGCCGCCAACCTGGGAATCACGGTTCCACGGCGAGTACAAACCACCGTCAAAACCGCCCCAGGAGTTGAAATCCCAATTCACGCCACGGACTTCGCCGCTGTTATTGATCACGAAGGTCGGACCGGTGTCGCGAACCCAGGCGTCGTCGCTGGACATCTCGACCACGCGGATATTCGGCACGTCGAGACGGGCGCGGGCGTTTTCGTACTGGCCAGCGGACACCGCCACGGTCACCGGTTCGAAGCGGGCGATGGCCTTGGCCACCGCGACGTGCGCGGCTTGCGCCGGTTTGCCGCCCAGGCGCCAGTTGTCCGGGCGCTCGGGCCAGATCATCCAGGTCTGGGTTTGCGGCGCCCACTCGGCGGGCATGTAGAAGCCGTCGGCGCGTGGGGTGCTGTTTAAAGTGGTCATCAGGATCAGGACTCCAGGGAACCGTCGAGGGTTTTGAGCGCATTGTATAGGTTCGGGCGCCGATCACGGAACGAGCCCCATGCACTGCGGATGTGTTCCAGTTCGTCGAGGTCGAAGCTGTGGACCAGCACGCCTTCTTCGGTTTTATCGAGTTCCTGCACTTTTTCGCCGAATTGATTGGCGATAAACGACGAGCCGTAGAAGGTAATGTCGTAGCCGTCCTGCTCTTCATTGCCGATGCGATTACTGGCAATCAGCGGCATCAGGTTGGCGCCGGCATGGCCCTGCTGCACGCGTTGCCAGTGGTCGCGGGACGAGATGGTCTTGTCGTGGGGCTCGCTGCCGATGGCGGTCGGGTAGAACAGGATTTCCGCGCCGAGCAACGCCATGCTGCGCGCGCATTCCGGGAACCACTGGTCCCAACAAATACCCACGCCGATTTTCGCGTAACGGGTGTTCCACACTTTGAAGCCGGTATCGCCCGGGTTGAAGTAATACTTTTCGTGGTAGCCCGGGCCGTCCGGGATGTGGCTTTTACGATAAATCCCGAGGTTGGAACCGTCGGCATCGATGATCGCGATGCTGTTAAAACGCGCGCGGCCGGCCAGTTCGTAGAAGCTGATTGGCAACACCACTTGCAGTTCCTGGGCGACTTTCTGGAAATGCTTGATCGCAACGTTGTCTTCAACGGTCGTGGCCAATTGCAGGTAATCCGGGTTCGGCTTCTGGCAGAAGTACGGCGCCTCGAACAATTCCTGGATCAAAATGATCTGCGCACCTTTGGCCGCGGCCTCACGGACCAGCCTTTCAGCGGTCTCGATGTTGGCTTCAAGGTCCCAGGAACAAGCCATCTGGGTAGCGGCGACGGTAACGATACGGCTCATGAATCATCTCCTGGGTCTTTTTATTGGTAGGCAATGGCGACTTTATAGCCGATAAATATCGGCTTTAGAAGCCATAAAAGAGCCACCCATCTAAAACATCCCAGAAAATACCGATAACAATCGAATTATGTACACAGTCCTTGTGGGAGCGGGCTTGCTCGCGAAAGCGGTGTGCCAGGCGATACTGATGGTGACTGACACGGCCCCTTCGCGAGCAAGCCCGCTCCCACAGGGGGGGGCTGGGGTTTACAGGCCCTCGGCCAGCACTTTGGAGAGCATGTCGACAAAGAAATCCACACTCCGGCGCGAAGTCACCATCGGCGGCTTAATCTTCAGCACGTTCAGGTAATCCCCCGTCGGCTGCATGAAAATCCCCAGCTCGCGCAAACGATCGCACAGCGCCGTGGTTTCTTCGGTCGCCGGTTCCAGGGTCTCGCGGTTGCGGATCAGCTCGACCCCCAGGTAGAAACCGGAACCATGCACCGCGCCCACCAGCGGATGAAGATCAATCAGCGCTTCCAGCCGTTCCTTGAAGTAACCGCCGACGACCTGGGCGTTTTCCCAGAGTTTTTCCTCTTCCATGACATCCAGCACCGCCATGCCAATCTGGCAACTGACCGGACTGCCCCCAGCCGAGGAGAAGAAGTAGCCCTCGGCCTCCAGCGCTTCGGCGATTTCCCGGCGGGTGATCACCGCGCCCAAGGGTTGGCCGTTACCCATGCCCTTGGCCATGGTGATGATGTCCGGCACCACGCCTTGTTCCTCGAAGCCCCAGAAGAAATGGCCCATGCGGCCATAGCCGACCTGCACTTCATCGGCGATGCACACACCGCCCTGGGCGCGGACAAGTGCATACACCTGTTTCAGATAATTCGGCGGCAGGGAGATACCGCCAGCATTGCCGTACACCGGTTCGCAGATGAAACCGGCCAGCTTGCGTCCTTGCGCAGCGATTTTCGCCAGGTTGTGCTCGACGCTGCGCACGTAGTCCGGCGCGCTGTCCGGGCCGCGGAATTCGCCGCGATAGGTGTTCGGCGCGATGACCGGGTGCACCCAGTCCGGGCGGCTGCTCAAAGCCTTGGGGTTGTCGGCAATCGAGGTCGACACCGCGTCCGCGCCCACGGTCCAGCCGTGGTAGGCCTCCAGCACGCTGAGCATGTCGCGCCCGCCGCTGTAGGCCCAGGCCAGGCGAATCGCCAGGTCGTTGGCCTCGCTGCCGCTGTTGACCAGGAAAACGCGATCCATGGAGTCCGGTGCCAGCTTCAGCAAGCGCTCGGAGAACTCGGCCACCGCCGCGTAGTTGAACCGTGAGTTGGTGTTGAGCAGCGACCACTGACGGCTGGCGACGGCAGCCATGCGCGGATGACCATGGCCGAGCACTGCGACGTTGTTGAGCATGTCGAGGTAAGAGCGGCCCTGCATGTCGATCAGGTGATTGCGCCAGCCCCGTTCGATGCGCGGCGGGTCGACGTAATAGTGCTTCTGGGTGCGGGCGAAACTGGCCTCGCGCCGGGCGAGCAACGTCTGGGAATCGAGTTCTTCCTCGGCATCACACGCAAGCCCGAGCAGCACCGCCGGTGAGGGGCACAACGCCTGCCAGGCCAAGGCGCGGGAAGGCGTGCAGAACAACGGCGCATCGAACGAAGCCCCCCGGCACAACTGCACTATCAGCGGGCCGTTGACCGAACCCAGCACCTGGCCTTTGACCAGCGCCGCGCCGACATGCAACGACGGCCTCACACCCCACAGGCGCACGCTCAGTTGCGGGCCGTCGAGTTGCAACACCCCCGCCGACGGCTGGTGAACAACACCGGCAAAGGGCGATTCCACCGCTGTGCCGTGGGGCACGCGCAGCTCGACGTGCAAGGGGCAGGTTTCCGGCTCAGCAGCGCTGTCGGGACGGGTGCGGGACAAACGGTACTGGCCATAACGACTGGCCGCCAAACCGTGGGCCGCCGCCGCTTCCGTCAGCAGACGTTGATCGATCCCTTCCTGCTCCCAGTTACCGGCCTCGAAATGTGGACTGAGTACGCCCAAGTCGATCAAGGCAAAGTCGCGCCCTACCAGGCTCGGCAGTAATGGCGCGAAACCTTCACTGCCAATACTCGGCAAGGCATGGCCGACAGCGCTCAGAATCGCCGCTTCCATCAGCTCCAGCGGCACCGAGGTGGCGACGCGGAAAATTTCCCACTCGTGGGTCAGGTTGTCGCGGCTGTATTGGTTGCCCGGATCGATGCTGACCTGCTGCTCGCCACTGAGCACCAGCACCGCCGCCCGCGCCACGATCAGCGGCCACAGCGCCTGCAGCTCTTCAGGCTGCAACGGATTGACCGCGTGATAGGCCCGGACCGCCGGCAAAATGTAGAACGGATCGCCATCGGCGTGGTGCAACAATGCCGCGCAGGTCACCGACAGGTCGGTGATGCGCCAGGTACGGATCAGGTCGCCGAAATCGATCACACCCTGCAACTGCCACTGGCGCAGCGAATCCCGCTGCCAGACCACGTTGTCGTCGGTGATGTCCATGTGAATCGCCTGCACCGGCAGTTTCGCCACCAACGGCAGCAAGCGACGCTCGGCGTGTTCGGCAGCCTCGGCCAGCAATGCGCGTTGCCGCTCATCTTGAATGACGGGCAGCAGATGGGTGATCAAGGCACTGGCGTGGCGGGCGTCCCATTGCAGCGTGCGTTCGAGCCCAACATGGTCGAAACCGGCCAGGGCCAGGTCCATTTCACCGCAGAGCCGGCCAAAACCGGCAACCACCGCACCCGGCAGATGATCGAGGTGGGTCAGTGACTGGCCTTCGATGTAATCCAGCAGGCGCACATGCACCGCCTGGCCGCCGACTTCCAGCGACAGCAAGTCTTCGCCGCTGGTGGCAGGGATCACTCGCGGCACTTGCACATCGCCCTGTTCGGCCAAATGCTTGAGCCCGGCGTGCTGGGCCTGCAATTCCGGGACAGCATAGTCACCCCGGCAGATTTTCAGGACGAAGCGGCCGCGCTCACTGTCCACACGATAGTTGAGGTCCTGCTGACTACCCAACGCCTGCAAGGTGCCGCTCAGGCCGTAATGCCGTTGCAGCAGCTCAAGCGCTTGCTGCGCAGACACTTGCGGGCTGGGCAAACTGGCGCGGTGAATCAACGTGGAGAGCGGCATACAACGACCCCTGAGATTTTATTAGGCGCTTATATCGCCACCGCTGCGGCCGATACGCAACCCCCCTCCCCTGATCGGCACCGGGCAAAAGACATCGCCGCACTCGCGCGCGCCAGCACTTTGCGCAAGAATGTCCGCCATCTTCGTCTATCACTGGAGAAACTTTATGAATGTAGTCACCACCGACCTGCCCGGTGTCCTGATCATCGAGCCCAAGGTATTTGGTGACGAGCGTGGCTTTTTTTACGAAAGCTTCAACGCCAAGGCCTTCGAAGAAGCGACCGGCCTGAATACGCAGTTCGTTCAGGACAACCATTCCCGCTCGCAAAAAGGCGTGCTGCGCGGCCTGCACTACCAACTGGAAAATACCCAGAGCAAGCTGGTTCGCGTCACCGTCGGTGAAGTGCTCGATGTGGCGGTGGACATTCGCCGCAGCTCGCCGCACTTCGGCAAATGGGTCGCCGTTCGTCTTTCCGCCGACAACTATCGCCAACTGTGGGTCCCGAAAGGTTTCGCCCACGGCTTCGTGGTGCTGAGCGAGTTCGCCGAATTTCTCTACAAAACCACCGACTACTACACCCCGTCGGCCGAGCGTGCCATTCGCTGGGACGATCCAGACCTGGGCATCGACTGGCAACTGGATGAAGCGCCAAAACTGTCGGGCAAGGATGCGGCTGCCGCGTTGTTCAAGGACGCTGAAGTCTTTTCCTGAATCGCTGTCTGAATCTTCACTTCAGCAGTGCGGGGCCGCAGTTGCGCAGACTGCGCCCGCAACCCTAGGCATAATGCGCCTGTCCCCCCAGGCGCCCGATGCCGATGCCCATGACTCCGACCCTCCCCCGCAGACCCCGCTGGCGCAGCCTCGCCCTGCTTGCCCTGTGCCTGGCGCCGTTGCTGTGGCCGTTGCAGCATCTGGCCGAGCGTTACTACCGCAGCGAACTGGCCGGGCAGAACCGCCAGACCCTCGACCTCTATGTCGCCAACCTGCTGGGCACCCTGCACCGTTACGAAGTATTGCCGCAGATCCTCGGCGACCTGCCGGCCCTGCGCGCCGTACTCGGTGCCCCCGACGATGGCGTCACCCAGGGCAACGCCAACCGCTTGCTGAAAAACATCAGCGCCCAGACCGGCGCCGAAGTCATGTATTTGATGGACACCAGTGGCAAAACCCTGGCGGCCTCCAATTGGGACAAGCACGACAGTTTCGTCGGGCGCAATTTTTCCTTCCGGCCGTATTTCAGCGAAGCCATGGCCGGGCGGCTCGGACGCTTTTTCGGGCTGGGCACCACCTCGGCCAAACGCGGTTACTTCTTCGCCGCCGCCGTGCGCGAAGGCGAGAAAGTCATCGGCGTGCTGGTGGTCAAAGTCGATCTCGATCACACCGAAAGCCTGTGGGGCAAAACCCCGGAACAACTGCTGCTGACCGATCACAACGGCGTGGTCATTCTCACCTCGCGACCCGAGTGGCGTTTTCGCTCCACCCGCGTCTTGAGTGACGAAGAGAACAAAGCCATCGGCACGATCCAGCCGTACCCGACACGCAATCCCAAACCGCTGAAACTCAACCCCAACGCCTGGCTGACCCAGACCCAGTCAATTGCGGAAACCGGCTGGAACGTCAGCATCCTCGCGCCCCGCACCTTGATCGACCGCCCGGTACGCACGGTCGTGGCCATCGGCGGCGCGACGCTGTTGGTGTTGATGCTGTTGCTCGGTTTGATGATGCAGCGCCGTCGCCATTATCTGGAGCGGATCGCCTTCGAAGCCAAGGCCCGCCGCGAACTGGAAGGCCGGGTGGCCGAACGTACCAGCGATCTCGAAGGCCTCAACCGGCGCCTGAAACAGGAAGTGCTGGAACGCGAACAGGCCCAGCAGGAACTGGTGCGCGCCCAGGACGATCTGGTGCAGGCCGGCAAGTTGTCGGCATTGGGGACGATGTCGGCGAGCATCAGCCATGAACTCAATCAGCCGCTGGCGGCGATCCGCAGCTACGCGGAAAACGCCGAAGTGCTGCTCGATCACCAGCGCACTGACGATGCCCGGGGCAACCTCAAATTGATCAGTGAACTGACCGGGCGCATGGCCTCGATCATCGCCCACCTGCGCGCCTTCGCCCGCCGCGATCGCCACGCCCCGGAAAGCGTGGCCCTGCAACCGGCGCTGGACGATGCCCTGGCGTTGCTGGCCAAGCGGCGGCGCAGCATGGAAGTCGAATTGATTCGCGACCTGCCGGCCGCCACGCTGTGGGTCGAGGCCGGGGAAACCCGTTTGCGCCAGGTGCTCGGCAACCTGCTGGCCAACGCCCTCGATGCGCTGACCGAAAAAGGTCCGCCGCGCAAACTCTGGTTGAGTGCCCAATCCACCGCCGATGGCGTCAACCTGTACATTCGCGACAACGGCCCGGGGTTTTGCATGGAAGCCCTGGGTCGCGCCAGCGAACCTTTCTACACCACCAAGACCCGCACCCAGGGCCTTGGGTTGGGGCTGGCGATTTGCGATACGTTGATGCGCGCCTTCGGTGGTGAATTGTCGTTCTCCAACCACAAGGAGGGTGGCGCCCTGATTACCCTGAAGCTACGCGCCGGCGCACCGGGTGTAAGCCTGCAACCGTCCGAGGACCGAAGTGCATGACCATCGATAACCGCATCCAGGTCGTGTTGATCGACGATGATCCGCACTTGCGCCAGGCCCTGAGCCAGACCCTGGACCTGGCCGGCCTGAAAATCCTGCCCCTGGCCGAAGCCAAGGGCCTGGCCGGGCAACTGGAGCGTGACTGGCCGGGCGTGGTGGTCAGCGACATCCGCATGCCGGGCATGGACGGCCTCGAACTGCTCACCGAACTGCATGCCCAGGACCCAGAGCTGCCGGTGCTGCTGATCACCGGTCACGGCGATGTGCCGCTGGCGGTGCAGGCGATGCGCGCCGGGGCCTATGACTTCCTGGAAAAGCCCTTCGCCAGCGACGCCCTGCTCGACAGCGTGCGCCGCGCCCTCGCCCTGCGCCGGTTGGTGCTGGACAACCGCAGCCTGCGTCTGGCCCTGAGCGACCGCAATGAACTGAGCACCCGATTGGTCGGGCAGTCGGCGCCGATGCTGCGTTTGCGCGAGCAAATCGGGGCCTTGGCGGCGACCAAGGCCGACGTGCTGATCCTTGGCGAAACCGGTGCCGGCAAAGAAGTGGTGGCCCGGGCGCTGCACGATTTGTCGAGCCGGCGTAACGGCCCGTTCGTGGCGATCAATGCCGGAGCCCTGGCCGAATCGGTGGTGGAAAGCGAGTTGTTCGGTCACGAGCCCGGCGCGTTTACCGGCGCGCAAAAACGCCGTATCGGCAAGTTCGAATTCGCCAACGGCGGCACACTCTTTCTCGATGAAATCGAAAGCATGAGCCTGGATGTGCAAGTGAAGTTGCTGCGCATGTTGCAGGAGCGAGTGGTCGAGCGCCTCGGCGGCAATCAGTTGATCCCGCTGGACATCCGCGTCATCGCCGCCACCAAGGAAGACCTGCGCCAGGCCGCCGATCAGGGCCGGTTCCGTGCCGACTTGTATTACCGGCTGAACGTCGCGCCACTGCGCATTCCGCCGCTGCGCGAGCGGGGCGAAGATGCGTTGATGCTGTTCCAGCATTTCGCCGACGAAGCCAGCGCCCGCCACGGTTTGCCGCCCCATGAACTGCAACCGGGGCAACGGGCCTTGCTGCTGCGTCACTCCTGGCCGGGCAACGTCCGGGAGCTGCAAAACGCCGCTGAACGCTTTGCCCTCGGTTTGGAACTGGCACTGGATAACAGCGCACCGGATGGCGGGGTCAGTACCACGGTCGGGGTGGTCAGCGGCGGGCTCAGCGAGCAGGTGGAAAACTTCGAAAAAACCCTGATTGCCGCCGAATTGGCGCGTTCCCACAGTTCGGTGCGCAGCCTCGCCGAGGCCTTGGGCATTCCGCGCAAAACCCTGCACGACAAGCTGCGCAAACACGGGCTGAACTTCGCCGACGGCGGCGCCCATAGCCACACCGACGACCTCGATTGAGCTACCGTCAAACCATCATCTTCAAACAAGAGACCCGTGCATGAGCCGCGACAGTCGTCACCTGGAATCGATCCTGCACCACGACATCCCCCTGACGCGGGACATGGGCCTCAAAGTGCTCGACTGGCACGACCAGCAACTGCGCCTGCATTTGCCGCTGGAGGCCAACGTCAATCACAAAAGCACCATGTTTGGCGGCAGCCTGTACTGCGGCGCGGTGCTGGCGGGTTGGGGCTGGCTGCATTTGCGCTTGCGCGAAGAAGGGATTGAAGACGGGCACATCGTGATTCAGGAAGGGCAGATCCATTACCCGCTGCCGGTGACCACCGATGCCGTCGCGATTTGCCAGGCGCCGGGGGCAGTGGTCTGGAAGAAGTTTCTGGCGATGTACAAACGTTATGGCCGGGCGCGGTTGACGCTGCATTCGCAGATTGTGAATCAGGCGAGTGAGGAAAGTGCGGTGACGTTTACCGGGCAGTACGTCCTGCACCGTTAATTCAGGAACGCGCAAACCCTGTGGGAGCGGGCTTGCTCGCGAAGGGGCCATCACATTCAACACCTATGCTGACTGACACACCGCTTTCGCGAGCAAGCCCGCTCCCACAAGGACGGTTCTATCCGCGTGCAAGCTCCAGCAATTTCTCGCGCCAGGCAGCCTTCGCCGGCAACGCCAAGAAGAACTCATTCAACAGTGATTCCCGCGCCGGATAACAAAACGGCGCGCCGCTCAGATCCAGCACTTCACCGCCGGCCCCTTCCAGCACGCCTTGCGCCGCTGCCGTATCCCACTGGGAAGTCGGCGCCAGACGCGGATAACAATCCGCCGCCCCTTCCGCCAACATGCAGAATTTCAGCGAGCTGCCGAAATTCGCCAACTGCAATTCACCCAGGCTTTCGCTAAGTCCGGCCAGCAAACGTTCCTGCTCAGGGCTGGAATGCCGACGACTGGCCACCACGGTAAACGCCTCGCCCGCCGCCGGTGCTTCGCGCACCTGGATCGGCAACGGTGTCGCACCTTGGTCACCGCGCCACGCGCCCAATCCGGCGCCGCCGACGTAGAAGCGCCCGTTGGTCGGCATCGACACCACGCCAAACACCACACGGCCCTGCTCGATCAACGCGATGTTGACGGTAAATTCTTCACTGCCGGAGATAAATTCCTTGGTCCCGTCCAGCGGGTCCACCAGCCACCAGCGCTGCCACCCGGCGCGCACGCTCTGGGGGATGTTGGCGTCTTCTTCGGACAGCACCGGGATGCTCGGGTCCAGCGCCGTCAGCCCGTCGAGGATCAAATGGTGAGCGGCCAAATCAGCGGCGGTGACCGGTGAATCATCAGACTTCGCGGTCACCGCAGTGCCGGTGCGCCAGAACGGCAGGATCGCTTCGCCAGCCTTCAACGCCAGCTCAACCACCGGCGCCATCAACGGATGGGGGAAATTCATGGCAGGAACACCCCACGTTGAGTCAGCAGGTCGCGGGCCAGATACAGCGCCGCCAAGGCACGGCCCTCGGTGAACTGCGGGTTCTGGGCCAGGCCCGACAGCTCGCGCAGGTTGACCTTGTCCACCCGCATCGGCTCGGGCTCGTCACCCTCAAGGCTTTCTTCGTACAGATCGGTGGCCAATACCACCTGGATCTTCTGGCTCATGTAACCGGGGGACAACGACAACTCGGTCAAATGTTCCAACTGTCGCGCACCAAACCCGGCTTCTTCCTTGAGCTCACGCTCGGCCGCCGCCAGCACGTCTTCGCCAGGCTCGATCAAGCCTTTGGGCAAAGACAATTCATAGGCATCGGTGCCGCCGCAATACTCTTCGACCAGTACCGCGTGGTCTGCATCGAGCATTGCCACGATCATCACCGCGCCATACCCGGCACCCTTGCCGACCAGACGCTCATAAGTGCGCTCCACACCATTGGAAAAGCGCAGTTTCAGCTCTTCGACGCAGAATAAACGGCTGGTGGCTACGATCTCGCGGGCGAGTACGGTGGGTTTCTGGCGCATAAACGGCTCCTTGGCGTGAACGGGTTACTATACCCGGCCTATCCTGATTGTTTACCTCGGATATCTTTTTTACCGCTGGAGAAGTTTTTTATGTCCCTGCTGCCCTGGCGCGACATCGACACCGTTCTGCTGGACATGGACGGCACGCTGCTGGACCTGCATTACGACAACCATTTCTGGATGGAACACCTGCCCCAGCGTTATGCCGAGTTGCACGGGGTGAGCCGGGCCATGGCGGAAATGGAATTGCAGCCGCTGTTCGAACGCAACGCCGGCCAGTTGCAGTGGTACTGCCTGGACTTCTGGAGCGCCGAGCTGAAAATTCCGGTACGCGAACTGAAACTGGAAACCGCGCACCTGATCGCCCTGCGCCCGGATGCGGACACCTTCCTGGCGGCGATCAAGCAGGCCGGCAAGCGCGTGGTGATGATCACCAATGCCCACCGGGATTCGCTGTCATTGAAACTGGAGCGGATTGAACTGGCGCCGTATTTCGAGCGGTTGATCAGCTCCCACGATTACGGGTTCGCCAAGGAAAACCCGCAGTTCTGGGATGCGCTTCAGGCGGACATCGGTTTCGATCCGGCGCGCAGCCTGTTTATCGACGATACATTGCCGATCCTGCGCAGTGCGCGCAATTTTGGCGTGGCGCATCTGCTGGCCGTGAGCGAACCGGACAGCCGCAAAGGGCCGAAGGACACGGCGGAGTTTGCGGCGGTGGTCGATTATCGGGAGTTGATTGCAGGGCTCTAGACCGAGTCGTCTGCTTCGCGAGCAAGCCCGCTCCCACATTGGATTTTCGTCGTGCACACATTTTGTGTTCACTGAAGATCAATGTGGGAGCGGGCTTGCTCGCGAAAGCGGTCTTGAGCTTACTCAGGAATGCGCAATGACTGCCCCGGATAGATCTTGTTCACGTCCTTGAGCATCGGTTTGTTGGCATCGAAGATTTTTTGATACTTGTTGGCATCGCCATACACGCGCAGAGAAATTGCGCTGAGGGTGTCGCCCTTCACTACCGTGACAAACTTCGCGGCTACGACCACCGGCCCGGTCACGGTGATTTGATCGTCCACGCTGCCAACCCCGGCAATATTGCCCACAGCTAGCAGGATCTTTTCCTTCTCTTCCTGATTGCCGACCTCGCCGGTCACGGTGACCTTGTCGCCATCCACCGTGGCCTGCACATTCGGGTTACCCAGGCCGACCTTGCTGATGTGTTCCTTCAACTGCTCACTGGCATTGGCGTTGCCAGGCGTCAGCAGATCGACAAGCTTTTCGCCTGCTTCTTTCACAAAGCTAAAAATACTCATGGTGCACTCTCCTTAGGTTTTGGGTTCCAGACGCAAAAGACTAGACCAAGCCCACAGACCCCGGTTCCAACCCGACCAATGACCCCACCCCGCGCAAGCGCTAGAATCGCAAACCCTGCCCGCGCCCTGGAGCGAAGATGGACATCAAGCAGCTCAAATTCCTCATCGCCCTCGACGAAACCCGGCACTTCGGCCAAGCCGCCGCGCGCTGTCATATCACCCAGCCGACCCTGTCCATGCGCCTGCGCAGCCTCGAAGAAGAACTGGAGCTGCCACTGGTCAATCGCGGCCAGCGCTTCGAAGGCTTCACTGCGCCGGGCGAGCGGGTGCTGGCCTGGGCGCGCACGGTGCTGGCGGCTTATGACGGCTTGCAAGCCGAGGCGGCGGCGTGTCGCGGCAATCTGGTGGGTACGTTGCGCCTGGGCGTGGTGCCGCTGTCGAGCTTCGACCCGCTGCCCCTGATGCAACGCCTGCACACCGAACACCCGAACCTGCGCTTCGAACTGTCGGCCCTGAGTTCCGAGCAGATCCTCGAACAATTGGCGAACAATCGCCTGGACCTCGGCGTGTCCTACCTGGATCGTCTCGACGGCGAGCGTTTCGACTCCCTGGCGTTCAACGAAACCCGCATGGGCCTGCTCTACGATCAGCGTTTCTACACCTTCGGCGAGGCGCCGCTGAGTTGGGAATCGCTGATTGAACTGCCCCTGGGCATGCTCACCAGTGGCATGCACTTTCGCCAATCCATCGACCACAACTTCCACAGTCGCGGCCTGACCCCACAACCGTTGCTGCAAACCGACGCGGTCCATCAATTGTTACAAGCGGTGCACGGCGGCTTCTGTTGCGCGGTGATGCCGTTGGACGGCGGCCTGGAAAACCTCACCGACCATCTGCGCCTGCAACCCATCGAAAACGCGCAAACCCTCGGCCGGCTGGGGCTGATCATGCGCCGCAGTGCCCCGCGCTCGGCGTTGGCGGAAGCCTGTTTTGCGATCTATCAGAAATCACCGACGGGTTCTTGATCGACGTCATCTATCGGTACATCAGTACTAGTGATTAGACGCGACATGTTGACGCGCCTAGGCTTAGAGCTGATCAAACTGTCGGTGATGCCATGAACGCCAAGCGCCCTGCAAGCGCGGCGCCCGCACTTGAAACGCCCGCGCCAGACGCAAGCCAGACATACAGTTACAGCGACCTTCAAGGTAGCGAATCGGACAGCACCGCGCTGGCCGAGGAAGTCGCGTTAGCGATCGCTTTTAACGGCATCAGCCAGGCTGTCATGCTGGTCACGCCGACCGATCTGGAAGACTTCATCGTCGGTTTCAGCCTCGGCAGCGGCATCATCGAAGACGCCACCGACATCTATGACCTGCAACTCAGCGGCTCGGGTTCGGCGCAATACGCGCAAGTGACCATCGCCAACCGAGCGTTCTGGAACCTCAAGCAGCAGCGTCGGCAACTGGCCGGCACCAGCGGTTGCGGGCTCTGTGGTGTGGAAGCGGTTGAGCAGGCATTGCCCGATCTCAAAGTGCTGCCCGGCGCGCCGTTGCCGCCCGCCGAATGGCTCGAGGGCCTGCGCCAACGCATCGGCGCGTTCCAGCCCCTGGGCCAGCATTGCGGCGCGGTGCATGCCGCAGTGTTCATGAACGGCCAGGGCGAATTGTTGCTGGGTCGCGAAGACATCGGCCGACACAACGCCCTCGACAAGCTGATCGGCGGCCTGATCCGCCAGAACATCCCGACTGCCGGCGGCCTGGCAATTGTCACCAGCCGTTGCAGCCTCGAACTGATCCAGAAAGTGCTGCGCGCAGGCATCCAGACCCTCGTCAGCCTGTCGTCGCCCACGGGCCTTGCCGTGCAATGGGCCCGTCGTCACAACCTCAATCTCATCCACCTGCCGCAGAAAAGTGCACCGCGGGTCTACAGCCCAGCGATGGAGAATCAAGCGTGAGTCAACACAATCAAGCCGATCAGAAACCCGTTCCGCGCTACAAGCCCTACAAAGGCCCGGCCGGTGGCTGGGGCGCGCTGGCCAGCGTGGCCCGGGCCTGGTTGACCAGTGACAACGCGCTGAAAAACCTGCGCATGATGCTCAAGACCAACAAGAACGGCGGCTTCGACTGCCCCGGTTGCGCGTGGGGCGATTCCAAGGAAGCCGGCATGGTGGCGTTCTGCGAGAACGGCGCCAAGGCAGTGAACTGGGAAGCGACCAAACGGCGTGTCGACGGCGCATTCTTCGCCAAGCACAGCGTCAGTTCATTGCTGGAGCAGAGTGACTATTGGCTCGAATACCAGGGTCGTTTGACCGAGCCTATGAGCTACGACGCCGAAACTGATCGCTACAAGCCGATCAGTTGGGACGCGGCATTCGCCTTGATCGCCAAACATTTGCAGGGCCTGTCGAGCCCGAATCAGGCCGAGTTCTACACCTCAGGCCGCGCCAGCAACGAAGCGGCCTACTTGTATCAATTGTTCGTGCGCGCCTACGGCACCAACAACTTCCCTGACTGCTCGAACATGTGTCACGAAGCCAGCGGTGTCGCGTTGGCGCAGAGCGTCGGCGTCGGCAAAGGCACCGTGACCTTCGACGACTTCGAACATGCGGATGCGATTTTTGTCTGGGGCCAGAACCCCGGCACCAACCATCCACGGATGCTTGAACCCCTGCGCGAAGCGGTGAAGCGCGGCGCTCAGGTGGTGTGCATCAACCCGCTGAAAGAGCGCGGCCTGGAACGTTTCCAGCACCCGCAGCACCCGATTGAAATGCTCACCAACGGCGACAAGCCGACCAACACCGCGTATTTTCGTCCGGCGCTGGGTGGCGACATGGCGCTGCTGCGCGGCATGGCGAAATTCCTGCTGCACTGGGAACGCGAAGCACAGCAGACCGGCCAGCCTTCGGTGTTCGATCACGACTTCCTCAATGAACACAGCGCCAACGTGCTGGAGTACCTGGGCGCCATCGACGACACGCCGTGGGCGCAGATCGTCGAGCAGTCCGGCCTGACCCTGGTGGACATCGAGCAAGCGGCGCGCATGTACGCCAAAGGCAAGAACGTGATCATGTGCTGGGCGATGGGCATTACCCAGCATCGCCATTCGGTGGCGACCATTCAGGAAATCGCCAACCTGATGCTGCTGCGCGGCAACATCGGTCGGCCGGGTGCCGGTCTGTGCCCGGTGCGTGGCCACAGTAACGTGCAGGGCGACCGCACCATGGGCATCAACGAGCGTCCGCCGGTGGCGTTCCTCGATTCCCTGGAGCGTCGCTTCCAGTTCAAGGTGCCCCGTGAAAACGGCCACAACGTGGTCGAGGCGATTCACGCCATGGCCGACGGCCGCGCCAAGGTTTTCATCGGCCTGGGCGGCAACTTTGCCCAAGCCACCCCGGACAGCCCGCGCACTTTCCAGGCCCTGAGCAATTGCGACCTGACCGTGCAAATCAGCACCAAGCTCAACCGCAGCCATTTGGCCCACGGTAAAGACGCGCTGATCCTGCCGTGCCTGGGCCGCACCGACATCGACATCCAGACCGAAGGCCCGCAAGCGGTGACCGTGGAAGATTCGTTCAGCATGGTCCACGCCTCCAACGGCCAGTTGCAGGCACTGTCGAACCAGATGCGCTCGGAGCCTGCGATCATCGCCGGCATCGCCGCCGCAACCCTGGGCAGCAAACCGGTGGACTGGAACTGGCTGGTGGCCGATTACAGCCGCATCCGCGACCTGATCGCCGACACCATCCCGGGTTTCCGCGACTTCAATGAGCGGGTGAAGAATCCGGGTGGTTTCTACCTCGGCAACAACGCCGGTTCACGCAAGTGGAACACCCCGTCGGGCCGAGCCAATTTCCGTCCGAACGTGCTACCCAAAGACCTGGTGCACGAACGCACCCGCGCCACCGGCGTGTTGCCGGATCTGATCATGCAATCGATGCGTTCCCACGATCAGTACAACACCACGATTTATGGCCTGGATGACCGTTATCGCGGGGTAAAGGGTCAGCGGGATGTGTTGTTCGTCAACGAGGCGGACATCATTCGCCTGGGGTTCAAACCGGGGCAGAAGGCCGACATCGTTTCAATCTGGGACGATGGCCGGGAGCGTCGAGTGAAGGGCTTCACGCTGTTGGCCTTTGATATTCCTGCGGGACAGGCTGCTGCTTACTATCCGGAAGTGAATCCATTGGTGCCGCTGGAAAGCACCGGGGATGGCAGCCATACGCCGACGTCGAAGTTCGTGGCGATCCGGCTGGAAATGGCCAGTGAGACGGGATTGATTTTCGCCAAGTCGGCCTGATGCGGCGGCAGGTCCGGCCTCTTCGCGAGCAAGCCCGCTCCCACAGTGGATCGCATTCCTCCTGTGGGAGCGGGCTTGCTCGCGAAAGCGGTAGACCATTCACCGGATATCTCGAAGCCAGCACTTTCCAATCGCCCACAAAAAAGGCCGTTTCTGCAAAGAAACGGCCTGTCCGAAGTAGCTAAAGACCGGCGAAAAACCCTTAAGTTCCGCCCAAAAAACAGCAACTTATAGAATTGTGTACAAGTCGTGTTACTCGTCGGAATTCGATTGTCACAATCAGGACACAGCCTCAGGATCGCGCCGTCATCCCCTTGAGGTTCCTCTATGAAGTTCTCCTCGATTCTCTTGTTGTCCCTTAGCCTGGCCAGTGGTTTCGCTTCTGCCGGAGGCACCACCGAAGCAGGCGTGGGCGGCGCATTGGGCGGGGTTTTGGGCTCAGTCGTCGGTCAGTCACTAGGCGGCAATACAGGTTCCACCATTGGCGCGGCCCTGGGCGGCGCGGGTGGTAGCGCAGTCGGCGCAGATAAACGCAGCCGTGGCGAAGCCGCCATTGGCGGTGCGTTGGGCGCGGCGGGCGGTAACGTGGTCGGGCGCAGCCTCGGTGGCAGCACCGGCAGCCTGATCGGCTCCGCAGCCGGCGGTGGCGCCGGTGGCGCGTTGGGTAACTACATGGGCAACAAGAGCGATGAGGATGACGATCGTCGTTCCTATCGTGGCCGTGATGACCGTCGTTACTACCGTGACGATCACCGGGGTCGCGGTCATGCCTATGGCCACCGCAAGCATCACAAATACTATCGTCATCGCTGAGGCCGGCACGGCTTCGCGGTCAGGTAGATCAGAAATCGCAGCCCCAGGGCTGCGATTTTTTTTTGCCCGTCAAACCACCAACCGCTCCAGTGCCCCGCGCAATTCGGGAGGAATCGACACCGGCTGATTCGACACCCGATCCACAAACACATGCACGAAGCGCCCGGCCGCACAGGCCTCGTCTTCCCCTTGCTTGAACACCGCCAGTTCGTATTGCACGGAGCTGTTACCCAACTTACCGACCCGCAGACCGATCTCGATCCGATCCGGAAACGCGATGGACGCAAAGTAATCGCACGCCGAACTCACCACGAAGCCCACCACTTCGCCGTTATGGATATCCAGCCCGCCGACTTCGATCAGGTAGGTATTCACGGCGGTGTCGAAAAAGCTGTAGTAGGTGACGTTGTTTACGTGGCCGTAGGCGTCGTTGTCGTGCCAGCGGGTGGTGATGGGCTGGAAGTGCGGGTAGTCGGTGCGTTGGGGCATCGGGTTGGACATGGGTGTCGGTTCCTGGGGTTGGTGGGCAAGTCTAAGGCTAAAACCGCGTTATCGTTCTTCGCGAGCAAGCCCGCTCCCACAGTTGATCGCATTTCACCTGTGGGAGCGGGCTTGCTCGCGAAGGCGCCCTCACAGACGCCGCATCACTCACTTGTCAGCAAACCCCTTCCCTACCGCCGCCAACTCCCCAATCAACCGCGCCGGTTTCCACTGATCGCCCTGCCGCGTTTCCAGCGCGAGCAACCGCTGATGAATATCCGCCAGCCCTTGCTGATCCGCCCAGGCCATCGGCCCGCCCTTACCCGCCGGGAAGCCATAGCCATTGAGGTAAACCAGATCGATGTCATGGGCCGACCCGGCAATGCCTTCCTCAAGGATCTTCGCCCCTTCGTTGACCAGTGCCAGCAAGCAGCGCTCCAGGATCTCTTCAGGGCTTATCTCACGTCGCTGGAAGCCCAAACCCTCGCTGACCTGCAACACCAGCGCATCGACCTCCAGATCGTGCTCAGCCTGACGACTGCCCGGCTCGTAGTGGTAATAACCGTCGCCGCTTTTCTGACCGAATCGCCCCAACTCGCACAGACGATTGTCGACCTGAACCTCCGGCGAATCCTGACCTTTGCCAGCCAGTTCGCGGGCACGCCATCCCAGATCGATGCCGACCACGTCGTACATGCGAAACGGCCCCATGGCAAAACCGAAACCTTGCAGCGCCGCGTCTACTTGATAAGGGAAAGCGCCCTCCAGCAGCATCTTGCGCGCCTCAAGCACATAGGTATTGAGCATGCGGTTGCCAATAAACCCATGGCAGTTGCCCGCCACCACGCTGACTTTGCCCATGCGTTTGCCCAGATCCAGCGCGGCATCGAGCACCGCCGGGGCGGTTTGCGCGCCGCGGACGATTTCCAGCAATTTCATGATGTGCGCCGGGCTGAAGAAGTGCAGGCCCAGCACTTGTTGCGGGCGACGCGTGGCGGCGGCAATCGCGTCGATGTCCAGCGCCGAAGTGTTGCTGGCCAGAATCGCCTGGGGTTTGAGCAAACCGTCGAGTTCGCGGAAGATTTTCTGCTTGAGTTCGAGGTTTTCGTACACCGCCTCGATCACCAGATCGACATCGCGAATCGCCGCGTAATCTGCCGCGCTGGTCACTCGCGCCAGGCGGGCGTCGGCTTCGGCCTGATCGATCCGGCCCTGGCGCACATTGTGGGCATAGGTGTCGGCGACAGCCGCCAATGCCTGCTCCAGCATCTGCGGATTGTTATCGACCCACTGCACCGGCACCCCGGCATTGGCCAGGCACATGACAATCCCACGACCCATGGTGCCCGCGCCGATCACGGCGGCGCGCTGAATATTGAACGGCGTCTGGCTCATTTGTTGTTCTCTTGTTGGCGATCCAAAGACTGCCTTCACCATAGTCAGCCGCCACGGCTTTTTGAAATTTATTCCTGTGATGGGGGACATTCAGCGGATGGATGCGCCCGCACATACGCCTCAAATCCCTGTGGGAGCGGGCTTGCTCGCGAATGCGGTATTTCATCCACCATTGAATTCGACTGATACACCGCTTTCGCGAGCAAGCCCGCTCCCACAAGGGGTTGGTGTTTCAACTGGGTAGATGCGCTTGGGCCCACTCACGCACTTCGGCGTATGGATAATCCTCCAGCGCACCTGACCCCGGAATCGTCCGCGCCTTGAGCTTGGTGAACAACGGCACGCTGATCCCACAGAGGAAACGCGTCACCCGTTCCGCTGACGGCAGGCTCCCGGTGTACTGCTCATGCCTGTGGATAAAATCACCACACAGCGCTTCAAAGTTTTTATCCACAAGCGCCGCCAATTCCGGCGGCGCTGGCAATCGCGCCACGTCCCCGTGACACACCGAACAATGCCCGCACTGGCGAGGAGCATTTTCGTCGCCGAAGTACTCGGCCAACCTATAACCCAGGCAATGATCGGTGGCGAACAGGTCCAGCATCGCGTGAATCCGTGCGATCTCGGTTTGTTCGTGACGGGTGAAATAGGCATGCAATTCTTCGCTCAAAGCCTGGGGGCCAAAACCGGTTTGCAGCAGGCTGTAGACCTCGGTCATCTGCTTGCTTTCCAGCTCGACCCAGCCCTTTTCCTGGAAGTAATCCAGGGCCTTGACCACCCGATCGCGCTCGGCTGAATGCTGCTCGTAAAGCGCATCAAAATTCACCGTCGCCCAGGTCCGTGCGCGCGTGGACGTTTGGATAATCGCCGCGACGAAATCCTTGCGCTCCCCCTCGAAACGGGCCAGCAACGCCTCCGGCTCCTGCAAGTATTTGAAACGGTATTCCGCGTAATAGGCGTAGCGCGGGGCGATGATCCCGCGCAGTTCCAATTGCACCAACAAGGTCTTGAGCGGCAATTGACGAATATTGCTCTGATCCGCCAACGGCCCCAGCAGAAACTCCCATTGCCCTTCCGGCGCGGCGGCCTGCAACTCGTCGAGCACACAGCGGATGCCATCCAGCTCAGGCGTGTCGCCGTAGACGAAATTTTCCAGCACGTTGAGGCTGTCGCGGTTGGCCAATACCAGGCAATCGGAGGGCTGCCCGTCACGCCCGGCGCGACCAATTTCCTGGCTGTAGTTTTCGATGGATTTGGGCAGGTCGAAATGCACGACGTTGCGGATGTCGCTCTTATCAATGCCCATGCCGAAGGCGATGGTGGCGACGATGCAATTGGACTGCCCGCCCATGAAGCGTTTCTGAATGCCTTCCCGTTGTTCATGGGGTAAACCGGCGTGATAAGCCTCGGCCTGAATGCCGTTGCGGCCCAGGTGCTCGGCGATGTGTTCGGCGGTTTTCTGCAGGGTGACGTAGACGATGCTCGGCTGGCCGGGACGCTGGCTCATCCACTCGACCAGGCGGCGGCGTTTGTCCTGGCCGCGCACCGGCTCCACCAGCAGGTTGAGGTTCGGCCGATAGAAACCGGTGGTCACCACGTCCTCGGGAGCGATGGCGAATTTCGCCTCCATGTCTGCGATCACTTTGGGCGTCGCCGTGGCGGTCAGCAGCAAGGCTTGGGGGATGTTGAACTGGCGTTGATAGTCCGGGAGCTTCAAGTAGTCGGGACGGAAGTTGTGGCCCCACTCCGAGATGCAGTGCGCCTCGTCCACCACCAGCAGCGAGATCGGCACTTGCTGCAAAAAGTTGCGGAAGCGCTCGTTCTTCAGACGCTCCACGGAAATCATCAAAATTTTCAACTCGCCCGACTTGGCCCGGGCCATCACGTCACTGGCGTCATCGCGACTTTGCGCCGAATCGATACTGCCTGCCGAAATGCCGTGGCGTTGCAAAAACGCCAGTTGATCCTGCATCAGCGCCAGCAGCGGCGACACCACCAACGTCAGGTGCGGCAGCAGCAGCGCCGGTAATTGATAACACAGGGACTTGCCCGAACCGGTGGGGAAAATCGCCGCCGCCGAGCGCCCGGCCAACACCGCGCTGACCGCTGCCTCCTGGCCGGGCCGAAACTGTGGATAACCGAAAACCTGTTCCAGGGTGTTATGCATAGGCTGTCACTCCGTTGACTGCTGCGATGCCAAAAGCCTAGCCGGCGATTGCAGCGAGTCGAGAAAAGGTCGGGACCAAAACGATACGGGATGATACAGCCTTGGCGCCCTTGGCCTTTGCCACAGGATGAAACAAACGAAACACTTTTGGCCCTCGCGGCGACGCTGGATCTGAAGGTATGGTTCGCCCTCACTCACCACCGTCCGCGCATTGCACATCACGGCAGGACGCCTGATGTACGCGGATTTCCCACGAAGGAACGACCATGCCCCGCACTGCTCTTCTCACCTTGTTTGTTGCCGCGCTGCTGCTCAGCGGATGCGGGCAACTCCCCGACCTCCCACCGATGCTTGCCGTGCATTCCATTGCGCAGACTACCGTCGCTGGCTGACCTCGCACCAACCTGCTCCTGAAACAACCGGCTCATGCTCGCCCAAGCCGCATGAGCCCGTTGAGCGTGGGTCAGACGCTTGGAAACGCCCTACATGATCTGGCGCACCCGATACAGGGGATGGCTGCGCAACGCCTGAAAAACCCGTAGGAAATCTGACCTGCAAAGGTTTCTCCCTGAAAACCCTCGGCGAACGCGTAGGCACGGTCCGACAACACGAGTAAAACCCCTACGAGTCCTGTCCATCATGGCCATATTGCCGCGCCGCCCATGGCGCTTTTATAGTCTGCGGCGCGGCTGAAACGGTGTCTCGGCCTGCCGTGATTTCACACAGGAGCAACCCCGATGAACACACCCCGCACGCTGACCAATCGCTTTCATCCGCTCAAATCCAGCTACAGCGACACCCCCGTTATGGTCATCGACACCGAGGCCGACCCACACGAAATCCTCGAAGCCGCCCGCCAACGCATCCGCGCCGCCAGCGGCCTGCTTGAGACACTCTATTGCCACAAATTCAAAGAAGCCGACCCGAGCGACATTCCCAACATCGTCAACGCCCTGTACCTGCTCACCCAGGACGGCAACGAACTGCTCGAAATCACCCGACAACGCTTGCCAACCACCACCCCCGAACCACACCCCCTGTAGGTGCGAGGCTTGCCCGCGAATGAACGATAACGAGGTGCACCTGCGAAGCGCGCCGGACAATTGATGGCCATAAAAAGGGAAAAATTGCGACAGGGAAAAAAGCTGTAGGCAACGCCCTATCAAAGCTTCGTCCAATTCCTACGAGCAGGGACTCCTTGTCTTCTATCGGCGTTTGGTAGGCCACCCCTATAGTTCTGACCGTCGCTGCAAAATCAGCGACTCGGGCTTGGTCACCCGGATAGATACGCATCAGCCTCCGTTGTATGCTGCCGGCACCTCAAGTGTCTGCACGCTATATGGTGGCTGTGTTTGGGACGCCTCCGGGCGTGCCGGGTATGCGTATTAATCCTCACCGGTTGACCAACCCGAACACAGTCCGCCTCCCATCGCTTGGTCACGATGATGGCGGCATCATTCGAAGCATTTGAGGATAAATACAATGACGATTCCGTTTACTGATCGCTACCGCCCACTCCAAACCAACCTCACCGATTCCCCGCCCCTGATCATCGACACAGAGGCCAACCCCCACGACATCCTCGAAGCCGCCCTCCAGCGAGTCCGAGCCGCCAGCGACCTCCTCAAAACCCTGCACTGCATCTGCTTCAAACACGGCGACGTCGAAGACATCCCCCACATCACCCATGCGCTCTACCTCCTGAACCAGGACGGCTGCGACCTGCTCAAAGTCGCCCAGCAACGCATGATGGGATGGAAAGCCCCGACCTAAAACACCGAACTGAAGTGGCTTGCCAGCCTCGCTGAGCGCTGGCGGTCCACGAAAAAAGGACACCAATTCCTACATCCTTAATGGAGACAGAAGATTGCAAACTATTATTGATTGCGTAGCATGTGAGCCAATTGTCAGCCATGGGCTCCTTCTGATGACTACCAAAACGATCGATCACACTGCACTCGTCAAACTGGTTGAACGCGGCGCTGTAACCGCCACTCACATTTTCGCCAAGCAAGGTGGGTGGGTGGTTCAGGTTCAACATGGATCACAAACACACTCCCTGGCAGCGCAACGCAGTCAGCAAATTCGCCTGTTCAAGCGACTCGAAACCCTAGTGATCTATCTGCAAGGAATAGGCATCTGCCATTTCGATATCGATACCTCTGGCTATGATCCCCTCCAAGTAAAAACCTATTCTCGCCCTGACCGTTCCGAGGCGTTAAAGCAAGTTCACGATGCACCTGCTTACGACGAATGGTTTAGGAAGCAGGTTCAAGCCAGTATCGATGATCCCCGGCCAAGCGTGAGCGACGAAGAGGTCCGCCGAATCTTTGCTGCCAAACGTGAAGCCATACGTCAACGAGCCCGCTGATGCGGGTAGTTTGGCGCCCCTCGGCGGTGACTGACCGGGACAACATCATGAAATATATCTGCCAAGACAACCCTGATGCGGCCATTGCTTTGGACGAAGTGTTTGATCTCAAAGCAGAGCAAGCAGGCCAGCATCCCAAGCTTTATAGAAAGGGCAAAATTCTCGGCACTCACGAAATAGTCGCGACACCGAATTACGTGATGGTCTATGTGGTCATGGCTAGATCGGTAGAAATAATGCGAATACTGCATGCAAGACAACATTGGCCGTGACTAGGTCAACCGATAGGTATCCCTAAGTTTTAAGGGCTCTTGGTCCAGGCTCATCAACTGCTCGTTGCCTGGAACATCGAGAGCCCTCATCAAACATTGGAGAAAACCATGAGCCAATTTTTTGAAGAGCTGATGGAAAGCGTGCGACAGATGAACGAAATCTTACGCGGTGAGCGTGAGGCTTCCCGTGAATTCCATGTTGATACGCTGCAAGTCAGAGAAAGTCGTAAGACTCATCATCGCTTGATCGCGGAACGAAGGAATAATCAAAAGTCTTGACTCTTCATGGTGTCGTTTTTACGACCGTCCACATTCCATAAAACGTGGACATTCATCATGCGCGTTAACGCTGAAAGTCAAGACGAGCACTCGAACCCGAGACAACCACAATGAGTGAATCCACGCTCAAACGTAAACAGGATTACTACGAAAAGGTCCGCAGCTCTAATTATCTGGCCAGCCTGCATATCGCCGGTTTCGACACCTCACCGGCAGACCTCGACAAGCCACTGCCTGCGCGAGACGAAGTGCTCACCAAATACCAACAAGACAAACCGTCGCAATCTGCTCCCACCCTTCCTAACAAGCCTGATGATCAATAAGATCCATCAAGCCCAACCGGACACCCCCGCAATGAACCTCGCCCCCAACTTCCCCGACGACCACGCCATGCACCTGCTCATGCAGTTGCTGCACGAAGAACTCGGCCTGCCCGAACGCAAAACCATCAGCCTCACAACCTCGATCAACTTCGACCTCGGCTGCGACGGCGCCGATGCCAGAAACCTGATGGAAGCCCTGGAAGAACAGTTCGGTATCGACTTCATCGACTACGACGCCTACCGCTACTTCCAGCCGGAAGGATTCGATGTGCATCTCAAGCGTCGGGCAAAGGGACGCAGCGATAAAGTCCCGCTGACCATTGGCATGCTTTACCAAGCAGTCAAATCGCAACGCTGGGATACACAGGAAATGGAAGGCCAGTAAAGCAGGTGTTGCGACTCAACAGGCCCGCATAACTGCAATTATTCTGGCGCTACCACCTCAGAAGTGAAGGAATATTAGCTGCATGGCTAGAAAAACAGCGCCACTGCTTCCTCGAACCAAAAGACTGCTTACCGAATTAGGCGAACGCTTGAAACTGGCTCGTTTACGTCGAAGGCTGACCGCCAAAATGGTGGCAGAGCGGGCGGGCATGTCTGTCATGACCTTGCGTTCACTGGAGTCTGGTGGCGCTGGAGTGACGATGGGGGCGTATCTGTCGGTTATGCAGGTATTGAGTCTGGAGCAAGACCTGAACAAGATTGCCGAATCCGACGAGATGGGACGTCGATTGCAAGACGCTCAGCTAAGTCGAGCCCCTCGCCCAAAGACCAAAAAAGCTAAGCGCGAACAAAACACCATTGCTACCAAGGTAGGCAAACCATCCGGTTCTGAGGCAGGTTGTGTTATTAGCGAGTCAGAATACCGTGGATTTGATCCGGACGATTTCCCACTGGATACACATAAATTTGCAGCTTTATTTGCGAAAAAATAAGCAGCCAGAGAACAACCCATAGCAAGTACGGCGGATTGTGGCATTGGCTAGATCACACCACGACTGGCTTATCGGAGCTTGGACGGCTGAAGTCTTTTTACAACTGTTGAAATGGCCAACATTTATCACGTTCCAGGAACCTACGACGAAAGTCGTCCCACCTCTCGTCGCTCAGTACTAGCTATATGATGCCAATCAGACTAAATCTGAATGAGTTCATAACAATTTGAACTCATAAATAGCCTACCAAGGATGAATTATGCTTCAGGACGAAAAGCATCAATCTAAATGGCATTTCGTCAACCTACAGCATTTTGTATCGCCCTCAACCATCAGAATTTTTTATTGCCAAGGAAACGTATCGTTTCTGCTTCATATAACTGTATCGGCTCATCCATCTTTTACTCAAAAATTCCGGGGACGTGCCCCCCAAAACTATTCACCCAACAGACAAACGTCCCTATCTACAGAGGGGCATCAACTATGAAAGGATAATCATTCACTATCACCAAACCATACCGACATATAATTTATAAAAATAAATCGGAGCAAACAAATGACTGCAATAGCTAAGATCGTAGATTGGATCAATGAGCCCGCTAGGCCTATATGGTGGAGGCATGCAATAAGATTATTGATTGAAAAACAGAATTTAACGGCTGAAGATCATACTCTACTTTATAAAATTTCTAGAAAGGAGGCTGGGTTTGGAGATATTGTAGAACTATTTGAAGATTACGCCGCCCCTGTTTCGTCAGATGGCTTTAAACTCGAAGAGAAGGCCGTAACACTTAAGTCACTGGGCCCCACGCTGAATATATCAGCTCTCGCAAGCGATCAAATTTTAGAGTTTTCAAAAACCGGGCTTACCGTGGTCTATGGGGATAATGGCTCAGGAAAATCAAGCCTCTCAAAAATACTAAAAAATGTATGTTTAACTAGGGGAGAAAAACCGACGGTCATCGGTAACGCATTTCAATTACAGCCCTCCCGCCTATCTGCAAAAATATCATATCAAGTAAGCGATGATGTTGTTTCGGAAGTGGACTGGGAGTACAAGGGTGAAGAAATTTCCGATTTAAAATCAATACGTGTTTTTGACTCAAAGTCGGCTTTCCATTATCTAGAAAAGGAAGGTGTATTAGATTATCGACCTGCCGGCTTGCATCTACTAGACGAACTTGTATTGGCCAATAATCAAATACGAAGTTTTGCTGAAGATAAAATCAAAACATATGGAACTCCTTTGCCATTGCCGATATTCGACAAAAATACAATTTCAGGAAAATTTGCTTCGTCTATATCAGCAGCCACAACTCTACCTCAGCTTGACGCTCAGTGCGTTACAGATCAAGAGCTTCTCGATCTAGAAACCATTAATTCTGATCTATTAACCCTAAAAACCAAAACCGCTGTCGAAATTAGAAAAAGTCTTAATATCAGGCTAAAATCAATAACGCCTCTTATTTCCGCATTAAAAGCCGCGCAATCTATAAACTCCAAGAGTCTATTTGAAGAATACACTACATTATTGAACAACAAAAAAACCACTTTCGAAGCCGCCGAACTAGCAAGAACTTACGCTTTTTCCGACTTGCCCGTTGACAATGTAGGATCGGAAGTATGGAAATCACTTTGGCGTGCGGCAGAGTTATTTATTAGCAGTTCTGAGACTCAGGCGCCCTTCCCTCCTAAAACAAATGATAACTGCCCACTTTGTCTTCAAATAATTACTGAGACAAGTGGTGCACGACTAGAGCGGTTTGAAACCTATACAAAAGATAAAACCCAAACGAATGCAGACGTTGCAAAAAAATCTCTATCTGACAAACGCTTGGCTATTTCATCTACCACATTCGACTTAACACCTTATGATGCATTAATAACTGAACTCGATAAAAAAATATTGAATTTTTCCGACAATATAAAAAACTTGAAGAATACATTTGACAGCCGAAAAAACACTCTTCTTAGCGACAACATTCAACAAATACAAAAAGAATCATTTGATTACACGCCGATTGCGCTAGACGACCTCATCAAATATAACGAAGATATAAACAAAGAACTAATAGCAGTAGTTGATGACAAAGCACTGGAAGCAATATACTTAGAAAAACAAAATACTGTTCAAGAAATAAACTCTAAGAAAACAGTCAAAGACAACAAACCCACACTTGAACTAGAGATAAAAAGACAAAAACAGCTCGAAGCTTATACCAAAATAAAAAATCAAACCAACCCACGAAGCATCACATCACTTAGTTCATCAATAAGCGAAACCTATTTAACAACCTCCCTAAAAGAGCACTTCGCTGCAGAACTTAAACAGCTAGGTTTCTCCAACTACGTCGTTAGTGCCAATACTAGAAATAGCAACGGAGCGCAACTATTTAAAATAGCACTGGCAGATTCAAAATTGATAAACGTTCACGAAATTGCAAGTGAAGGAGAACAAAAATGTCTTGCTCTTGCTAGCGTACTAGCTGAGCTAAAAGCGGACAATCGTAAGTCCGGAGTTATATTCGACGACCCAGTAAATTCTCTCGATCATAAATGGAGACAAAAAATTGCCCGCAGATTGATTCAAGAGTCAACACAACGACAAGTAATTATATTCACCCATGAAATAATTTTCCTTAAACTACTGCTCGAAGAGGCTGAAATAACCGACAATCAAAACATTCAAATTTCAAGTCTTGATCGGAGCTTAAAAAATTCAGGCATAGTTAGAAACTCACCTCCTTGGGATGCACTGCCGACATCTAAAAGAATAACCCAATTAGAGGTAATGCTCCGTCAGCTTAAAAAAATAGAACTAGTTAGCGAAATCGAGTACAACAGTAGCGCTGGATCGTTTTATGGTTATTTAAGAGAGGCATGGGAAAGACTTGTTGAGGAGAAGCTGCTAAACAAAGTCGTGGAACGTTTCGGCAGGGCCATTCAGACCAACCGACTCAAACGGCTGCAAGATATCTGTGATAATGATATCAATTTAATTGAAACTGCCATGTCCAAGTGCAGCACCCTATTCAAAGGACACGATACGGCACCAGGTTTATACGAAACCATGCCTAATAGTGAAGAAATTGAGAATGATATAAAAATCATCAAAGACTTCGACATAGAATTAACCAGAACCAGAAAAAGAACCTGAAAAAAAGCCGCCCTAAAAGGGCGGCCTTTTCATTTCGCTAAACCAAATTTTACAACTTAGGCCCAGCCGCTTTAATCGCATCACTCACTTCAAACTTCTTGAAGTTCTCAACAAACAACCCAGCCAACGCTTTAGCAGCTTCATCGTAAGCAGCCTTGTCAGCCCAGGTATTACGCGGGTTCAGCAGGCCAGTCTCAACGCCAGGAACAGCCAACGGCACGTCCAGGTTGATGGTGTCGAGGTGTTCGGTTTCAGCACCGATCAGCGCGCCGCTCTGGATCGCTGCAATCACGCCACGGGTGGTCGGGATGTTGAAGCGTTTGCCGACGCCGTAGCCGCCGCCGGTCCAGCCGGTGTTGACCAGGTAGACCTTGGAGCCGAAGCCGCGGATGCGTTTGATCAGCAGTTCTGCGTATTCGCCAGCCGGACGCGGGAAGAACGGTGCGCCGAAGCAGGTGGAGAAGGTGGATTTGATGCCGCTGCCGGAACCCATTTCGGTCGAGCCCACCAGTGCGGTGTAGCCGGACAGGAAGTGGTAGGCCGCTTGTTCTTCGCTGAGGATCGAGACTGGCGGCAGAACGCCGGTCAGGTCGCAGGTCAGGAAGATCACCGCGTTGGGCTCGCCGCCGAGGTTCTTCTCGGAGCGCTTGGCAACGTGTTCCAGCGGGTAGGCGGCGCGGCTGTTCTGGGTCAGGCTGACATCGGCGTAGTCGGCGTGCTTGGCGTCGTCGATGACGACGTTTTCCAGCACAGCGCCGTGCTTGATGGCTTTCCAGATGACCGGCTCGTTCTTCTCGGACAGGTCGATGCACTTGGCGTAGCAGCCGCCTTCGATGTTGAAGACAACGCCTTCGCCCCAGCCGTGTTCGTCGTCACCGATCAGGTAACGGCTTTCGTCAGCGGACAGGGTGGTTTTGCCGGTGCCGGACAGACCGAAGAACAGGGTCACGTCGCCTGCTTCGCCGATGTTGGCGGCGCAGTGCATTGGCAGCACGTCGGAGGCCGGCAGCAGGAAGTTCTGCACGGAGAACATGGCTTTCTTCATTTCACCGGCGTAACGCATGCCGGCGATCAGCACTTTTTTCTGTGCGAAGTTGAGGATCACGCAACCGTCGGAGTTGGTGCCGTCACGCTCAGGCACGCACTCGAAGTTGGCCACGTTGAGCACTTGCCATTCGTCACGACCAGCCGGGTTGTACTGCGCCGGGTTGATGAACAGGCAACGACCGAACAGGTTCTGCCAGGCAGTCTGGGTGGTCATCTTCACGGCCAGGTAGTGGTCTTCGGACGCACCTACATGCACGTGGGAAACGAAATGCTCTTGCGCATTGTTGAACGCCTCGACACGAGCCCACAGGGCATCAAACTTGTCGGCCGGGAACTTGCGGTTGATCGGGCCCCAGGCGATGGAAGCCGAAGTGGAAGGCTCGTCAACGATGAACCGATCGACTGGCGAGCGGCCGGTGCGGTGACCGGTGCGAACAACCAGCGCGCCGGTATCGGCAAGCTCGCCCTCACCGCGACTCAGAGCTTCTTTTACCAGATCATCAACACTCAGATCGGTGTACACGGCGTTATTGGCTTGCGTCATGAGATTCCCCGTCGGCCAGTGGCCGAGTGTGCTCCAAACGTTTTGTAGTAGAAAGTCGTGCACTACTACCGCGACAAAAAGTGGGCCGGATTATGCCAGAAACGCCCAAAAATAGTAGGGCCCTCCCGTCGTAACGGCGTTATTCCGGCGCTAACCAGTGAATTTACCTGCGCTGAACCGTTTTAGTGCCGGGTATCTGACGGCGTATCGACACCCGCGCCAGCGAACAATTGAGTGATATCGGCGGCATCGAACAGGTAACGCTGGTTACAAAACTGGCAATCGATCTCGATATTCCCGCCATGTTCGATGACCAGCGACTGGGCATCTTCCAGACCCAAGCTGACCAGCGCATTGGCAGAACGTTCGCGCGAGCAACTGCAACGGAAGCGCAGTTTCTGCACATCAAACAGGCGCACCTGCTCTTCGTGATAGAGGCGATGGAGCACGGTTTCGTTATCCAGGCTCAGCAATTCGTCGGCGGTCAGGGTGCCGCCCAGCGCGGTGATGTGCTGCCAACTGGCGGCGCGTTCTTCTTCGTCTTTCAGACGGTCGGCAGGCAATTGCTGCAGCAACAGACCACGGGCGCGGCGGCCATCGGCGTACAGCCAGAAGCGCGTGCCGACTTGCTGGGACATGACGAAATAGTTGGTGAAGCACTCGGACAGGGTGTCGCCGTCGAGGTCAACGATGCCTTGGTAACGCTGGCCCTGGGTCGGATCGACGGTCAGCGCCAGCACGCCATTGGGCATGAGGTCGGCGAGGGTCGCGTCGGGGGCGATCCGGTCGGCTTCGTAACGGGCCAGGCCACGGATTTCGCGCTCGCTGGAGCACTCGATCATCAGCAAAGGGATCGGTCCATCGGAACGCGCTTGCAGGATCAGCAGTCCATCGAATTTAAGGGTGCCCACCAGCAACGATGCCGCTGCCATCAGTTCGCCCAGCAGTTGCGCGACAGGCTCTGGGTAGGGGTGTTTGGCCAGTACTTCGGCATAGCTACGTTCCAACGCCACCAGCTCGCCGCGGGTGTCGCTGTCATCGAAGATGAAGCGTTGGGTGAAGTCGGAATCCGGTAGATCGGTCATAGGTCTGGGTATCTGAAGTGATGACAATTTAGTTACAAGAAGTGACAATTACGTCTCTGCAGCACTGATTTGGTGCGCAATGTTCAGCCATTGGAGGCATTTTATGAACAATCCGGGTTTGTTCCAAGCAAGGTGGAACCTCCGCCGGTTGGTACTGTGCAATGTGGTGCCTCTGGCGCTGCTGGCATTCTGGTTATGGCCCACCGGTCAGATGTTGTGCGTGATTTTCGACGAGTGGCTGTTTCACCTGCTTAACGCGCCGCTGGCCAGCAACCCGATATGGCTCCACATCTGGGCAATTGCAAGTCTGCGCCCGTTCGATGCGGTGGTCGGGGTGATTTTGCTGACGCTGCTGATCAAGGGCGACTGGGTTTTTGATGCCATTGATGTACGCCGGGCGTTCTTCGGATTTTTGGCGATTCTGTTGCTGCTGCTGTTTATCCGCCTGCTGTTCTCGAAACTCGCCGACTACATGGACTGGCAGCACAGCAGTCCGTCGATGATGATTAGCGGCGCCGTGCACATGAGCGACTACTTTCCCGAGCTTGAGAAAACGTGGCAACTGAAGGATCGCTCAAGCCAGAGCTTCCCCGGCGACCATGCTTCGGTGCTGCTGATTTGGGCACTGTTCATGACGGTGTTCAGCCGCAGCACCGGGCAGACACTGACAATCTGGGGCCTGGCGCTGCTGTTCATGATGCCGCGACTGGTGGCCGGCGCCCATTGGGGCCAGGACGATTACATCGGCGGCGTGCTGCTGGCGGTGTGGGCCTTGGGCTGGGGTTACTACACCCCGTTTGCGTACCACGTCTCAGCGTTTTTCCTGAAAGTGACGGCACCGCTGTTTGCGCAACTGGGGAAATTGCCGGTGGTTTCGCGGATGAGTGTGGTGCGTAGCGCCTGATACACCTTGGTGTACTCATTCGCGAGCAAGCCCGCTCCCACATTGGAATGCGTTCTCCTGTGGGAGCGGGCTTGCTCGCGAAGGCGTCAGATCAATCAACACATAAATCACTGACTCACTCGTCGTTGCTGCTCCCGCGAAACTTGAACAAATCCCGCCGCTGTTTCTTGCTCGGCTTGCCATCGGTGCTCACGCCCAACGAGCCGGCCTTGCGCATCGCTGCCGCAGCTTCGCGCTTGGCGACGCTCGCTTCGGTCTCGGCATACAGAGTCTGCGCTTCTGGCGCGCCACGGCGCACTATCGACAGCGCCTGCACCACCACGGTCTTTTCCTCGAACCCGACGCGGATCTGAAACTCATCGCCGATTCGTGGCTCCTTGCCCGGTTTGCAACGTTCGCCGCGACAATGCACCTTGCCACTCTCGATCGCCGATTTGGCCAGCGCACGGGTTTTGTAGAAACGCGCGGCCCACAACCATTTATCGAGACGGACCTTGTCGTCCTCTTCCTGTTTTTGCGCCATCTGAATTCCTCTCTCTGCCAATAGTCGGAACTGTACTACCGATTGCGTCGGACGCAAGAACCCAGCCCGCCAGCTAGAATGGGCTCTCGGCCGGATCACCGGCATGGAGTGATCGAGTGACTATATTTCCGTCTTCAGTGACTTCGCCCAAGGCCGGGTGCCAGGGCTGCCAGCAAAGCGAGGCGCTGGGTTTCGATTTTGCCTTCGCCTTTCAACCCATCGTCGACCTGCGGGACCAATCGATTTTCGCCCACGAAGCTCTGGTCCGCGGCCTGGCCGGTGAAGGCGCGTTGTCCGTGTTAGATCAGGTTACAGAAGAAAACCGCTACCGTTTCGACCAGCTCTGCCGGACCCGCGCCATCGAAGGCGCGGCCAATCTTAATATGCAGACACACTTGTCGATCAACTTCATGCCCAACGCCGTCTATCGTCCAGAGCTATGCATTCGCAGCACTCTGGAGGCGGCGAAAATACATAATTTCCCGATCAACCGACTGATTTTCGAAACCCTGGAAAGTGAGCACGTAGATAACTATCGCCATTTGACCAATATTCTGCGTGAATACCGCGAATTCGGCTTCAAGACCGCCATCGACGATTTCGGTGCCGGTTATTCGGGGCTCAATCTGCTGGCTGATTTCCAACCGGACCTGATCAAACTCGACATGGCGCTGATCCGCGATGTCGATCGTGACCGTGTTCGTCAGGCTATCGTTCGGGGGGTTGTCACAATCTGTGCAGAGTTGAACGTTACAGTCATTGCCGAAGGCATTGAGAGCGCCGGTGAACGGGACTTCCTGGCGGACTGTGGAATATTTCTGATGCAGGGTTACTGGTTCGCCAAACCTGCATTCAAAGCGTTGCCTCCGGTATCACCTGAGGCCTGGAAGCGTTAATCGTTGGTTTTTCATATTGAAGACATTTGACCATTTGACCGTTGTCGGTCTGCGCGAGTGGGTGGCGCTCCCGGATTTGGGAGTCGCGGGCCTTCGGGCAAAAATCGATACCGGCGCCAGTACCTCCAGCCTGCACGCCACCGACATCGAGACCTTCGAGCGCGATGGGCAGGAATGGGTGCGCTTCACTGCGCACCTGGGCACGGTGGTGCAGTTGCGCCACCGCCGCTGCGAGGCGCCGCTGGTGACGATGAAAACCATCAAGAGCTCCAATGGCCACGCGCAGATGCGCTACGTGGTCAGCACCACCCTGGCCCTCGGTGATCGGGTCTGGCGGGTCGAGTTCACGCTCGCCTGCCGCAAGTCCATGCGCTATCGCCTGTTACTCGGTTCCAAAGCCCTGATCGACGGCCAGTTGGTGGTCAATCCGGGGATTAAATATGTACAAGACAAGCCGGTGTTCCCGGTATCTACCTCTTCCACAGGTGTTGCATGAAGATCGCTGTGCTGTCGCGGAACCCGCGTCTGTATTCCACCCGTCGTCTGGTCGAAGCCGGTATCGAGCGTGGCCATGAAATGGTGGTGATCGACACTTTGCGCGCCTACATGAACATTGCCAGCCACAAGCCGCAGATCCACTACCGCGGCAAGCCGCTGGAAGGTTTCGATGCGGTGATCCCGCGGATCGGTGCGTCGGTGACGTTTTATGGCTGCGCGGTGTTGCGCCAGTTCGAAATGATGGGGGTGTTCCCGCTCAACGAATCGGTGGCCATCGCCCGTTCCCGGGACAAACTGCGTTCGCTGCAATTGCTTTCGCGCCGGGGGATCGGTTTGCCGGTCACCGGGTTTGCCCACTCGCCGGATGACATTCCCGACCTGATCGATATGGTCAACGGCGCGCCGCTGGTGATCAAAGTGCTGGAAGGCACCCAGGGCATCGGCGTGGTGCTGTGTGAAACGGCGACGGCGGCGGAGTCAGTGATTGAAGCGTTCATGGGCCTGAAGCAGAACATCATGGTCCAGGAATACATCAAGGAAGCCGGCGGCGCGGACATTCGCTGTTTCGTGGTCGGTGACAAGGTGATCGCGGCGATGAAGCGCCAGGCCAAGCCGGGGGAGTTCCGCTCCAACCTGCATCGCGGCGGCAGCGCCAGCCTGATCAAGATCACCCCGGAAGAACGCATGACTGCGTTGCGGGCAGCGAAGGTGATGGGGCTGGCGGTGGCGGGTGTGGATATCCTGCGTTCCAATCACGGGCCGCTGGTAATGGAAGTGAACTCGTCGCCGGGGCTGGAAGGGATTGAAACCACCACAGGGAAGAATGTGGCGGGGATCATCATTGAGCATTTGGAGAAAAATGGTGGGCCGAATATGACGCGCACCAAAGGCAAGGGCTAAGGGTAGAACCTAAAATTTTAGGTGGCCGGTAGACCGCCTTCGCGAGCAAGCCCGCTCCCACATTTGATCTGCGGTGAACACCAAATCAGTGTTCCACACGATCTACTGTGGGAGCGGGCTTGCTCGCGAAGAGGCCCTGACTCTCAGCACCCCTATCGATCTCTTAAACCGCATCCCGCGGCAACATCAACCCCAGCGGCAACCGCACCCGAGCCTCAAGCCCACCCCCGGACCGGTTACGCAGTTCAACATTCCCGCCATGCATCGAAGCAATCCGCTTCACGATCGCCAAGCCCAAACCAGTTCCCTTCCCGCCCCGTGCCCGATCACCCCGGGTAAACGGGTTGAAGATCGCTTCCAGTTCCGACGGATCAATCCCCGCCCCGCGATCCATCACGCTCAGCACCACATAGGGCGCGCTGGTGTCTCCGGACACATAAGCCGCGACTTCAACGCCGTTGCCGGCATGGTTCAAGGCGTTGCCGATCAGGTTGTTCAGCAAGCGTTTCATCGATACCCGCCGTAGCGGAAACGGCTGGATCGGCTCCAGGCGCAACTGGACCTTTTGCTCGTTCTGGTTGTACGGCGCAGCCACTTCGCGCACCAGGTCCGTCAGGTCCACCTCTTCCACCGACTCGTCACGACCATCGCGAATGAACGCGAGGAACTGGTCGAGAATCGCGTCCATGTCTTCGATGTCGCGCACCATGTCATCGCTGAGGTCGCTGTGATCGCCCATCAATTCCAGAGACAGCCGCAAACGGGTCAGCGGCGTGCGCAGGTCATGGGACACCCCGGCCAGCATCAATTCGCGCTCGCGCCCAGCCTGTTCGACGTCTTCGGCCATCTGGTTGAAGGCACGGTAAACCTCGGCCATTTCACTCGGCGTGTCGCTGATCGGCAGGCGCACGCTGCGGCCCTGGCCGAGCTGCCTTGCGGCATAGACCAGACGTTTCAACGGTTGATTGAGCTGGCTGACGAAGATCCACGCCGAAGCAGTGGACAGCAAGCCAATGGCGAGGAACCAGCCAAGTACGTTCCAGATTTTCTGGCCCCGCAACGGATGCGGGTACAACGGCACTTTCAGCCAGCCATCGCCCAGGCTCGGCGCCCTGACCCACAGCGCCGGCGGCGAATGCATGCGCAATCGGACTTCAGTGTCGGCCCCCAGCTCTGCCTGCATTTGCCGCTGATAGATTTCGCTGTACGGCCAGTGTTGCTCGCCTTCCGGCACGCCAGCGCCGACGACCCGGATCAAGGTCGCTGCATCGGCAATCTTCGCGCGGTTTTCTTCGTCGGCGGCCCAATAGGCGCGCAGCGTCAGGGCGACGCCGTGGCTGTATTGACGGTCCACCAGCACGTCTTCGTTCATCAACAGATAAACCAGGGTCAGCGCTTTGGAAAACAGGACGACGATCAGCACCAGCCACAGGGTGCGGGAGAAGAAACTCTGGGGGAACCAAACGGGGGTTTTCATGGATAACCGCTACACACTTGCAGGAGCGAGCGATGCTCGCATATTGCGGATCGCGAGTCTGCGGACAACGTCGTCCGCAAACCCGCTCCTACAAATCGCCGATCACTTGGTGGCGGCGCCATCCGGAACGAACACGTAACCCACGCCCCAAACGGTCTGGATGTAACGCGGTTTGGACGGATCGGGCTCGATCATCCGGCGCAGACGGGAAATCTGCACGTCGATGGAACGTTCCAGGGCATCCCATTCCCGGCCACGGGCCAGGTTCATCAGCTTGTCGCGGGTCAGCGGTTGACGGGCGTTCATGACCAAGGCCTTGAGTACCGCGAACTCACCGGTGGTGAGCATGTGCACTTCATCGCCGCGTTTCAGTTCACGGGTGGCCAGGGACAGTTCGTAGTCACCGAAAGTCACGCTTTCGTCTTCGCTGCCCGGTGCGCCCGGCACGGGTGCGGCCTGACGGCGCAGGACCGCTTTGACCCGCGCCATCAGCTCGTCCGGGTTGAACGGCTTGGCCAGGTAATCGTCGGCGCCCAGTTCCAGGCCCTTGATCCGGCTCAACTCATCGCCCTTGGCGGTGAGCATGATGATCGGGATCAGGTTGTTCGCGCCGCGCAGGCGGCGGCAGGCGGTCAAGCCGTCTTCGCCGGGCAACATCAGGTCGAGGACGACCAGGTTGAACACTTCACGCGCCAGCAGGCGATCCATCTGTTCGGTGTTCGGTACGGCGCGGGCACGGTAGCCCTTGCTGACGAAAAAGCGTTCCAGCAGGCTGCTCAGCCCTGGATCGTCATCAACAATAAGAATTTTTTCGCCTTCAGCATTGTTTGCAGTGCTGCTCATTAGATGCTCCTTTTAGCTCGGCGCGCATTATGGCGTAGCTGCCGTTATACGCACCGTGTGCATTGTTAGCAGATTTTTCCTTCACCGCCAGAAAACCGGTATTTCTGCCTACAGGGTGCAATGCCCCCGAATGACAGAACGCTGGTTATAATGCGCGGCGTTTTGTGTCAGGCAACGTCTGATCGTCACTGTAGGTGGCCGCTTTTTATTTTCACGGCCGGCGCAGTAATTGTTCGATTTCACGGGTCAACGGGATGCCTTTTGACCCAGGCAGCGGCGCAGGCCAGGCCGCTCAACCAGACTCGCCGGGCCTTTATCCCTGCGCCTGCGAGCCTGCTTTCACAATTTGTCAGGTGGTTTTATGGACAGCATCAACAGCCGCATCGCCGAGGAACTCGGTGTACGCCCACAACAGGTCGAAGCGGCCGTCGCGCTACTCGATGAAGGCTCTACCGTTCCCTTCATCGCCCGCTACCGGAAAGAAGTGACCGGCAGCCTCGATGACATCCAGTTGCGGCATCTGGAAGAACGCCTGCGCTACCTGCGAGAACTCGACGAACGGCGCATCAGCATCCTGGCCAGTATCCAGGAGCAAGGCAAGCTGACCCCGCAACTCGAACGCGACATCAAGCTCGCCGACACCAAGACCCGCCTCGAAGACTTGTACCTGCCGTACAAGCAGAAGCGCCGCACCAAGGGCCAGATTGCCCTGGAAGCCGGCCTCGGCGAGCTGGCCGACGGCCTGTTCAACGACCCAAGCCTGACGCCAGAAGCCGAAGCCGCACGCTTCGTCGACGCCGAAAAAGGCGTGGCCGATGTGAAGGCCGCCCTGGAAGGCGCCAAATACATCCTGATGGAACGCTTCGCCGAAGACGCCGGCCTGCTGGACAAACTGCGCAGCTACTTGAAGCAGGAAGCCACCCTCAGTGCCCGCGTGATTGCCGGCAAGGAAGAGGAAGGCGCCAAGTTCCGCGACTATTTCGAACACGATGAACCGCTGAAAAGCATGCCATCGCACCGCGCGCTGGCGATTTTCCGTGGCCGCAACGAAGGCATTCTGAGCTCGGCGCTGAAAGTCGGCGACGAGTTGCCGGGCACCATGCACCCGTGTGAAGGCATGATCGGCCAGCAATTCGGCATCCAGAACCAGAACCGCGCCGCCGACAAATGGCTGGGCGAAGTGGTGCGCTGGACCTGGAAGGTCAAGCTCTACACCCATTTGGAAACCGATCTGCTGGGCGAACTGCGCGACGGCGCCGAGACCGAAGCGATCAACGTGTTCGCGCACAACCTGCACGACTTGCTGCTGTCGGCCCCGGCCGGCCCGCGCGCCACCCTGGGCCTCGACCCGGGCCTGCGCACCGGTTGCAAGGTCGCCGTGGTCGATTCCACCGGCAAGCTGCTGGATCACGCCACGGTTTACCCGCACGTGCCGCACAACAAGTGGGACCAGACCATCGCGATCCTCGCCGCCCTGTGCGCCAAGCACTCCGTGGACCTGATCGCCATCGGCAACGGCACCGCCAGCCGTGAAACCGACAAACTGGCTGCTGAGCTGATCAAAAAATACCCAGCGATGAAGATGACCAAAGTCATGGTGTCCGAGGCCGGTGCATCGGTTTACTCGGCGTCGGAACTGGCTTCCAAGGAATTCCCGGATCTGGACGTGTCGATCCGTGGCGCGGTGTCGATTGCTCGGCGCTTGCAGGATCCGCTGGCGGAGTTGGTGAAGATCGACCCGAAATCCATCGGTGTCGGCCAGTACCAGCACGACGTGTCGCAGCTGAAACTGGCGCGCGGCCTGGACGCGGTGGTCGAAGACTGCGTAAACGCCGTGGGCGTGGACGTGAACACCGCTTCCGTGGCGCTGCTGGCCCGCATCTCCGGCCTCAATGCGACCCTGGCACAGAACATCGTCAGCCACCGCGACGAGCACGGCGCGTTCAAAACCCGTGCGGCGCTGAAGAAAGTCGCGCGTCTGGGCGAAAAAACCTTCGAACAGGCTGCCGGTTTCCTACGCGTGATGAACGGCGACAACCCGCTGGATTCCTCGGCGGTTCACCCGGAAGCCTATCCACTGGTGCAGCGCATTGCCGCTGAAACCGACCGTGATATCCGCTCGTTGATCGGCGACGCAAGCTTCCTCAAGCGCCTCGATCCGAAGAAGTACACCGATGAGACCTTCGGTCTGCCAACGGTCACCGACATCCTGCAAGAACTGGAAAAACCTGGCCGCGACCCGCGTCCCGAGTTCAAGACCGCCGAGTTCCAGGAAGGCGTCGAAGACCTTAAGGACCTGCAACTGGGGATGATCCTCGAAGGCGTGGTGACCAACGTGACCAACTTCGGCGCGTTCGTCGATATCGGCGTGCATCAGGACGGTTTGGTGCACATCTCTGCGCTTTCGGAGAAGTTCATCAAGGATCCACGGGAAGCGGTGAAGGCCGGTGATGTGGTGAAAGTGAAGGTCATGGAAGTCGATATCCCGCGCAAACGCGTCGGCCTGTCGATGCGCATGAGCGACACCCCGGGCGAGAAAATCGACGGTGCCCGTGGTGCACGTCCGGGTTCGGCCCCGCGCCAATCCCAGAACAACGCACCGCGCAAGGAAACCACGGCAGCGGCCCCGGCCAACAACGCCATGGCTTCGCTGTTCGCCAACGCCAAGCAGTTGAAGAAACGCTAATGGAGATCCCCGCCGGCCTGACCGAAAGCGCTTTTTTCAAGCTGCTGGGCTGTCGCTTGCACAGCCTGGAAACCGGGGTGGCGCAAGTCGCCCTGGCACTTGAGCCAGAACTGCGCAATCGCGGCGGCAAGCTGCACGGCGGGGCGTTGTTCAGTCTGGTGGACATTGCCATGGGGCTGGCCTGCTCCAGCACCCACGGCTTTGACCAGCAGAGCGCGACCATCGAATGCAAGATCAACTACATTCGCGCCGTATCCGAGGGCGAAGTGATGTGCACGGCGCGGGTGATTCATCCGGGCCGTCGCACGCTGGTGGTCGAAGCCGACGTGATGCAGGGCGACAAACTGGTCGCAAAAGCGCAAGGCACGTTCGCTGTCCTGTAGATGAAAGCCATCATTTTGAGTTAATTTCAGCGCTGTGACCGTAGCGCCGAAATTCCCTGTGGGAGCGGGCTTGCTCGCGAAGGCGGTGTATCAGGCAATTCATGTGTTGACTGACACTCCCTCTTCGCGAGCAAGCCCGCTCCCACATTGATTGCGGCTCGTTCCAAAACCAGGCGAAAACGCCAGTTTTAACTTCACCCTTGTAGACCGTCTTGCCCACCCCCATATTGGGGCGACTGACGCGTGAAGGAATCCAACTTGAGCGAACTTCTCAACCGCCGCCTGGCTCTGCTCGGCGAGCGCGCTAACCTCTCTCTGCTCGAACAGTGCCTTCACGGCATCGAACGTGAATGCCTGCGCGTGACCGGCGAAGGTCGCCTGGCGCAAACGCCGCACCCGGAAGAATTGGGTTCCGCGCTGACCAACGAACAAATCACCACCGATTATTCCGAATCGCTGCTGGAGTTCATCACGCCCGCCCTGCCCGACCCGGCAGACACCCTGGCGAGTCTGGACAGCATTCACCGTTTTGCCTACAGCAAGCTCGGCAACGAGTTTCTGTGGAGTCCATCGATGCCGTGTCCATTGCCGGCCGAGGAAGACATCCCGATCGCCTATTACGGCACGTCCAACATCGGTCAGCTCAAGTACGTCTACCGCAAGGGCCTGGCCCTGCGCTACGGCAAGACCATGCAGTGCATCGCCGGGATTCACTACAACTTTTCCCTGCCGGAACAGCTCTGGCCGCTGCTCAAGGAAGCCGAAGGCTTTGTTGGCACCGACCGCGATTATCAGTCGTCGGCCTACATTGCGCTGATCCGCAACTTCCGTCGCTACAGTTGGCTGCTGATGTACCTGTTCGGTGCTTCTCCTGCGCTGGATGCCGGTTTCCTGCGCGGTCGTTCGCACCAGTTGGAACAACTTGATCCGGACACCTTATACCTGCCGTACGCCACCAGCCTGCGCATGAGCGACCTCGGTTACCAGAGCAACGCCCAGGCCGGCCTGACGCCGTGCTACAACGATTTGGTCAGCTACACCGACAGCCTGCGCAAAGCGGTGGCCACGCCTTACGCGCCATACGTGGAAGTCGGTACGCACAAGGACGGTGAGTGGGTTCAGCTCAACACCAACATCCTGCAGATCGAAAACGAGTACTACTCCAACATCCGCCCGAAACGCGTGACCTACACCGGCGAGCGGCCGATCCAGGCGCTGGTGGCCCGTGGCATCCAGTACGTTGAAGTACGCTGCCTGGACATCAACCCGTTCCTGCCGATGGGCATCGACCTGACGGAATCGCGGTTCCTCGACGCGTTCCTGCTGTACTGCGCGCTGAACGACAGCCCGCTGCTGGCCGCCAACACCTGCAACAACGCGACCACCAACTTCCTCAGCGTGGTCAAGGAAGGTCGCCGTCCGGGCCTGCAATTGCAGCGCGACGGTCAACCGGTGGACCTGAAGGAATGGGCCACCGAATTGCTGGAGAAGATTGCTCCGCTGGCGGCGTTGCTGGATCAAAGCCATGGCGGCGATGCCCACAGCAAGGCGCTGGACGTGCAGTTGGAGAAGGTCAAGGATCCGTCCCGCACCCCGTCCGCCCAAGTATTGGCGGCGATGGCCGAGCATAAGGAAAGCTTTGCCCAGTTCTCCCTGCGCCAGAGCCGTGTACACGCGGAGTACTTCCGCAGTGAGCCGTTGAGCGTTGAGGAACAGGCGAAGTTTGAAGCGCGGGCGCGTTCCTCGCTGGCCGAACAGGCGGAACTGGAGCAGAACGAAGTCGGCGATTTCGATGTGTTTGTCGGGTCGTATCAGGCGAGCATTCTGGCGATTAGTAACTAACCTGCAAAGCAGGTTCCCTGTGGGAGCGGGCTTGCTCGCGAAGGCGGTGTCTTGATCGTTCCCACGCTCTGCGTGGGAATGCCTCAAGGGACGCTCCGCGTCCAGTGACGCGGAGCGTCACGGGCTGCATTCCCACGCAGAGCGTGGGAACGATCTGGTGAAGTGCTTAGAATTTTCCGCTCATAAGCTCATTCGAAAAAGTTATTTATTTTCGGATTCTTATATCATTTAGTCTCCTTTCACGCCGATCCTCGGTCGCCTGACAAGGAGCTTCTCCAATGAAACTGAATTTCCCTCTTCGCCTCCTGGCGGCCGCGTCTTTGGCTGCGGCGAGTTTCTTTGCCCAGGCGGCTGACGTCACCGTCGCCTACCAGACCACCGTCGACCCGGCCAAAGTCGCCCAGGCCGACGGCGCGTACGAAAAAGCCACCAACGCCAAGATCGACTGGCGCAAATTCGACAACGGTGCCGACATCATCGCCGCCATCGCTTCCGGCGACGTGCAGATTGGCTACCTCGGTTCCAGCCCTCTGACGGCCGCAATCACCCGCAAAGTCCCGGTCGAAACGTTCCTGATCGCCACCCAGATCGGCGCCGCTGAAGCGCTGGTCGCTCGCGACGGTTCCGGGATCAAGACCCCGCAGGACCTGATCGGCAAGAAAATCGCCGTGCCGTTCGTGTCCACCGGTCACTACAGCCTGCTGGCCGCGCTGAAGCACTGGAACATCGATCCATCGAAAGTCACCATCCTCAACCTCGCGCCGCCGGCCATCGTCGCCGCTTGGAAACGCGGTGATATCGACGCCACTTACGTTTGGGACCCGGCACTCGGTGTAGCCAAGGAAAACGGCAAAGTGCTGATCACCTCCGGCGAGCTGGCCAAGTTCGGCGCACCGACCTTCGATGCCTGGATCGTGCGTAAAGACTTCGCCGAGAAGCACCCGGAAATCGTCACCGCATTCGCCAAAGTGACCCTCGACGCCTACGCCGACTACCGCAAGGATCCGAAAGCCTGGCTCGCCAACCAATCCAACGTCGACAAACTGGTGAAGCTGTCCGGGGCCAAAGCCACCGACATTCCATTGCTGCTGCAAGGCAACGTCTACCCGTTGGCGGCTGATCAAGTGATCACCCTCGGCGCACCGACCACCAAAGCCATCACCGACACCGCCGCGTTCCTGAAGGAACAAGGCAAAGTCGAGGCCGTGCTGCCGGATTACGCCCCGTACGTCAGCTCTAAATACATCACCAACTGATCGGAGTTAACCGCGATGGCTTTGCTACAGCTGGAGCGCATCAGCGCACAGTACCCCGGCAGTCCGGAACCGGTGCTGGCGGATATTTCCTTGAGCCTGGGGCCCCAGCAATTGCTGGTGGCCCTCGGCCCGTCCGGCAGTGGCAAGACTTCGCTGTTGAACCTGATCGCCGGTTTCGTCGAACCCAGCGCCGGGCGCATCACCCTCGATGGCGTGCCGGTCAAAGGCCCGAGCGCCGAACGTGGCGTGGTGTTTCAGGACGATGCGCTGCTGCCCTGGCAGGACGTGCTGGCCAACGTTGGATTCGGTCTGGAACTGGCAGGTGTTTCCAAAGACAAACGCGAGATCCGCGCCCGGGAAATGCTCGCGCTGGTGGACCTTTCCGGTTTCGAAAACCGTCGCATCTGGCAGCTCTCGGGCGGCCAGAAGCAACGTGTCGGCCTCGCCCGCGCCCTCGCCGCTGATCCACGTGTGTTGCTGATGGACGAACCCTTCGGCGCCCTCGATGCCTTCACCCGCGAACAGATGCAAGAGCTGTTGCTGCAAGTCTGGCAGCGCACCGCCAAACCGGTGTTCCTGATCACCCACGACATCGAAGAAGCGGTGTTCCTCGCCACTGACTTGATTCTGTTGGCACCGAATCCTGGGCAAATCGTCGAGCGCCTGAGCCTGGACTTCGGTCAGCGTTACGCCGCCGGTGAGTCGGCACGGGCGATCAAATCCGACCCGCGCTTTATCGAAACCCGCGAACACGTCCTCGCCAAAGTGTTCTCCCAACGCAGCGCCGCCACGCGGCAGGAGCGCGCATGAGCAGCTATGAAATTCCGGCCGTGACGGTTAAACCCGGTTCGACGGTGATTCCGGTGCGGCGCAGTGTGAGCACCCGCTGGATCAGCGTGCTGACGCTGGTCGCTCTGGTGTTCATCTGGTGGGCCGTCACCGCCACCGGCATGATCGAACCGCTGTTCCTGCCACCGCCGTCCGCCGTGCTGCAAAAAGGCTGGCTGCTGGCGACTACCGGCTATATGGATTCGACCTTGTGGCAGCACTTGGGTGCGAGCCTCAAACGCATCGGCCTCGGTCTTGGTTTCGCGGTGTTGACCGCCGTGCCGGTCGGGATTGCCATCGGCCACAACCGCATCGCTCGCGGGATTCTCGATCCGCTGATCGAGTTCTACCGCCCGATTCCACCGCTGGCTTACCTGCCACTGATCGTGATCTGGTGCGGCATCGGTGAGTTGTCGAAAGTCTTGTTGATCTACCTGGCGATCTTCGCCCCGATTGCCATCGCCACGGCTACTGGCGTGCGCACGGTCGACCCGGCCAAATTGCGCGCCGCACAGTCCTTGGGCGCGACCCGGGCGCAGTTGATTCGGCATGTGATTCTGCCGAGCGCGCTGCCGGATATCTTGACCGGGGTGCGGATTGGTTTGGGCGTGGGTTGGTCGACGCTGGTCGCTGCCGAACTGATCGCCGCTACCAGCGGTTTGGGTTTCATGGTGCAGTCGGCGGCGCAGTTCCTGGTCACCGATGTGGTGGTGCTGGGGATTCTGGTGATCGCCCTGATCGCCTTTGCCATGGAAATGGGCTTGCGCGCCCTGCAACGCAAACTGGTGCCGTGGCACGGCCAGGCCCACTAAAAATCATTCATGTGGGAGCGGGCTTGCTCGCGAAAGCGGTACATCAGTCGCAGCCATGTTGCCTGACACACCGTATTCGCGAGCAAGCCCGCTCCCACAAAAAGCTCGGCATCCAGGATTGAAGAGAAAGATCATGAGCACCCTGACCATCATCCCCCTCAGCTCGGCCCTCGGCGCGCAAATCAGCGGCGTCGACATCAGCCAGCCGCTGCCTGCGCAACTGCGTGACGCCATCGAACAAGCGCTGCTCAAGCACCAGGTGTTGTTCTTCCGCAATCAACCGATCACGCCGCAACAACAGGCACGTTTCGCCGCGAATTTCGGCGACCTGCACATTCACCCGATCTACCCAAACGTGCCGGAACAACCGGAAGTGCTGATCCTCGACACCGCCGTCACCGACGTGCGCGACAACGCGATCTGGCACACCGACGTCACCTTCCTGCCGACCCCGGCCATGGGCGCGGTGCTCAGCGCCAAGTTGCTGCCGGAGTTTGGCGGGGACACGTTATGGGCCAGCGGGATTGCGGCGTATGAGGCGTTGTCGGCGCCGATGAAAACCTTGCTCGAAGGGCTGACTGCGACGCACGATTTCACCCGTTCATTCCCGCTCGAACGCTACGGCAACACGCCTGAGGCGCTGGCGCAGTGGGAAGAAGCCCGACGCAAGAATCCACCACTGTCACACCCGGTGATCCGCACGCATCCGGTGAGCGGGCGTCGGTCGTTGTTCGTCAATGAAGGGTTTACGTCGAAGATCAATGAATTGTCGGAGACGGAAAGCGAGGCGATTTTGAAGCTGCTGTTTGCACACGCCACGCGGCCGGAATTCACCATTCGCTGGCGTTGGCAGAAGGATGACATAGCGTTCTGGGACAACCGCGTGACCCAGCATTACGCGGTGGACGACTACCGCCCGGCGCGGCGGGTGATGCAGCGGGCGACGGTGTTGGGGGATGTGCCGTTTTTTCGCTAATCCCTAATGCCTGCAGTGCCTGAGCTGATGCCTTCGCGAGCAAGCCCGCTCCCACATTTGGAATGCGTTCCAAATGTGGGAGCGGGCTTGCTCGCGAAGGCGATATGACAGGCGCCGAAAGATCCGGCGCGAACACTTACTCAGCCGTTGATCGTTCCCACGCTCTGCGTGGTAATGCAGCCATGGACGCTCCGCGTCCACTGTGACGCAGAGCGTCACGGGAGGCATTCCAACGCGGAGCGTGGGAACGATCAGTGCTCAGTCATTCAGCGGTGGAAGGCTTCTCCCAAAGGTTGATCCCGCCCTCCTGGGCAAACCGGTCAATCTCCGCCAGTTCTTCCGCACTAAAGCTCAGGTTCTTCAGCGCTCCGACGTTTTCGATGATCTGCTCCGGCCGGCTTGCGCCGATCAGGGCCGAGGTCACGCGTGGGTCGCGCAGGGTCCAGGCCAACGCCAGTTGCGCCAGGCTCTGGCCGCGGCGCTTGGCGATTTCGTTGAGCCCGCGCACGTGGGCGATGTTGGCTTCGGACAGGTGCGATTCCTGCAACGAACCACCGCCCGGACGATTAACCCGCGCATCCTTTGGAATGCCGTTGAGGTACTTGTCGGTCAGCAGGCCCTGGGCCAACGGGGTGAAGGCGATCACGCCAGCGCCGAGTTCGTCGGTGACGTCCAGTAGGTCTTTTTCCACCCAGCGATTGAGCAGGTTGTAGGCCGGTTGGTGAATCAACAGCGGCACTTTCCACTCTTGCAGCAGTGCAGCCATTTCGCGGGTTTTCACCCCGGAGTAGGACGAGATGCCGATGTACAGCGCCTTGCCCTGTTGCACGGCAGTGGCCAATGCGCTGGCGGTTTCTTCCAGTGGAGTGTCCGGGTCGAAGCGGTGGGAATAGAAGATGTCCACGTAGTCCAGGCCCAGGCGTTGCAGGCTCTGGTCGAGGCTGGCCAGCACGTATTTGCGCGACCCGCCGCCCTGGCCGTAAGGGCCTGGCCACATGTCCCAACCGGCCTTGCTGGAGATGATCAGCTCGTCGCGGTACTGCTTGAAGTCTTCGCGCAGCAGGCGGCCGAAGTTGATTTCGGCGCTGCCGTACGGCGGGCCGTAGTTGTTGGCCAGGTCGAAGTGGTTGATACCCAGGTCGAACGCCGTGCGCAGCAACGAGCGCTGGGTGTCGATCGGCGTGCTGTCGCCGAAGTTGTGCCACAGCCCCAGGGACAGTGCCGGCAGCACCAGCCCGCTGCGGCCTACGCGGCGGTACGGGATAGAGTCATAGCGGTTTTCGGCAGCGGTGTAAGTCATCGAATCCTCTCTTGTCTGTTTTGTCTGGAGTCTGTGGGAGCCAAGCTTGCTGGCGAAGGCGTATTCAAGATTGCCTTCGCGGGCAAGCCTCGCTCCTACAGGGTGTTACGCAAATCTATTGCCTGGCCGGGCAAGCCCAAGGTTCTGGCGCAAGGTCCGGCCTTCGTACTCTGTTCTGAACAACCCACGCCGTTGCAGTTCCGGCACCACGCCGTTGGCGAAGTCTTCCAGCCCGCCCGGCAGGTGCGGCACGAGCACGTTGAAGCCATCCGCCGCGCCCTGTTCGAACCATTGCTGCAAGCGGTCGGCAATCTGCGCCGGTGTGCCCACCAGGCTGTAATGCCCACGGCCACCGGCGATCTTGCGGCCCAACTCGGCGAGGCTGAGGTTTTCCCGGCCTGCCAGTTCGGTCAGCAGCTTTTGACGGCTTTGCTGACCGCTTTCGGTCAGTGGCAACTCCGGCAGCGGTCCGTCCAGCGGGTACTTCGACAAGTCGAAGTTGCCCAGCATACGCCCAAGTAATGCGACGCCAACCTCAGGTTCGACTAATTGCTGAAACGTTTCATATTTCTCCCGGGCTTCGCTTTCGGTCTGCCCGACCACGACAAAAACACCGGGCATGATTTTCAGCGAGTCGGCACTGCGACCGTAGCGACTCAAGCGCCCCTTGAGGTCGGCATAAAACGCCTGGGCATTGGCCAACGAGGTCTGCGCGGTGAACACCACTTCGGCGGTTTGTGCCGCCAACTCGCGACCGAGTTCGGAAGAGCCGGCCTGCACAATCACCGGTTGCCCTTGGGGCGAGCGCGCCACATTCAGCGGACCTTTAACCCTGAAGTGTTCACCGACGTGATCGAGGAGGTGTACTTTTTCCGGATGGTAGTACGTACCGCTGGCCTTATCCCGTACGAAAGCATCATCTTCCCAACTGTCCCACAACCCGGTGACCACCTGATGAAACTCCCGAGCCCGGCGGTAGCGGTCGGCGTGGCCGATATGCTCGCTGCGGCCGAAATTCTGCGCTTCGGCGGCATTGTCCGAAGTCACCAGATTCCACCCCGAGCGCCCCCCTGAAAGATGGTCTAGAGACGCGAACTTTCGTGCTACGTGGTACGGCTCGTTATAGCTGGTTGTGGCCGTGGCGATCAGCCCGATGCGCTCTGTCACGACGCTCAATGCAGACAGCAACGTCAGGGGTTCAAAGTGGTCTGAGCGCGCCATGCGGCTGGCAATCGCTCCGGTTGGAGCGGCCAGGCTGTCGGCGATGAACAACGCGTCGAACTTCGCCGCTTCGGCAATCTGCGCCAGGTGCTTGTAGTGGGCGAAGTCTAGTCCGGCCTCGGCGGGTACGTCGGGATGCCGCCAGGCGGCAACGTGGTGCCCGGTAGCCATCAGGAACGCGCCAAGCTTGAGCTGTCGAGCCATGTCAGAAGTCCTTGCGCAGTTGCACACCGAAGTAGCGCTCATCGTCCCGTGGCACGGCGCGGTAGATGTAGTTGCCGCCGCTGGCCAGCAACGGCGAGTAGGACTTGTCGGCGAGGTTCTTGCCCAGCAACGCCACGCGCCAGCCGTTGCTGTAGTCGGCCAGGGCCACGCTGGCGTTCCACAAACCGTAGGCGCCCTGCTTGGTGTCGACGTTCTGGCTGATGTCGTACTGCACCTCGCTTTGCCAGCTGTAGTCGGTGCCGAATTCAACATCCAGGCCGTTATCCAGCGGGATTGTGTAGTCGGCGCGCACGTAGCTTTTCCAGTCCGGGCTGAACGGCAGCGGCTTGCCGTTGACGTTGCACGAGGCCGCCGCGCCCGCCGGGCAGGCGAATTCGTCGATGCGCGCACGGGTGTAGGCCAGGGCGCCGGAGAACTTCAGTTGCTGGGTCGCTTGCAAGGCGTAATCGAGTTCGACGCCTTCGGTGCTGACGCTGCCGGCGTTGATCAAACGGGTCACCACTTGCCCGGCGACGGTGTCGAAGAAGTTCGCTTGGTAGTTGTCGTAATCGCTGTGGAACACCGCCAGGTTGGTGGTCAGGCGATTGTTCCACGAGGTGGCTTTGATCCCGGCCTCCCAGGTGTTGGAGGTCTCCGGTTTCAGAGCCTCGGTATCCCTTGGCTGCATGTTGAAGAACACGTTGTAGGCCGGGCCTTTGTAGCCGCGCGAATAGGTCAGGTACGTGGTGACGGTATCGCTCAAGTCGTACTGCACGCCGAGCCGCCCGGACCAGCCGTCCTCGTCCACCGAACCGGAACTGCTGGTGCCCGGCTGAATGCCGCTGACGGTGGTGGCCGAGGTGGAAACCCGGCGGTGATCGTATTCCAGATCGTCGTGGGTCCAGCGCAGGCCGGCGATACCACGCAAGTTCGAGGTGAAGTTGAGGGTACTTTCGCCGAACACGGCGTAGCTGTCGCTGGTGGTGCCGTAATCGGCGACGCCACGGTTGATGCTGGACGGGGTGGTCAGCGTGCGCTGATAGGTTTCCTCATCCTTGCCGTGCATGTAGAACAGGCCGCCGACGTACTCCAGGAATTCACCTTTCGGCGAGGCCAGGCGCAGCTCCTGGGAGTATTGGTCGAAGGACAGATCACCCTTGTCGGCCGTGCCGGGGAACGCCGCCGTCACCGTGCTGAGGCGGTCGCCATCCTGATATTGCGTGTTGTCCCAGCCGCGCCATGCGGTGATCGAAGTCAGGGTGTAATCGCCGAGGTTCCAGTCGAGCTGGCCGGACAGGCCTTTGTTGATGTCATCGACGTGGGTGCGAGTGTCGGTGTTGATGTCGCGGTTGTCGCTGGAGGCCCGCACCGGGCTCAAGGCATTGGCAAACGCCGGGGTCAGGGACTTGCTGACCACGCCGTTGGGCGCGTCGTCGTGGGACTGCATGTAGTCGGCAATCAAGGTGAACTTCAGGTCGTCATTCGGCGTGAATTCGAGTTTGCCGCGCACGCCTTTGTGGTTGTAGCCGTTGACCTCCTGGCCGTTGTGCTCGTTATCGACGTTGCCGTCGTAGCTGCCGAACAGCGTGGTGATCGAGCCCTTCAGCGTGTCCGGAATCAGGCTGCCGCCGAGGCCAAACCGGGTGCGGCTTTCGTTGCCGCTGTAGTAGGACTGATCGATGTAGCCATGGGTCTCGGCGGTCGGTGCCTTGCTGGTGATGTTGAGCACACCGGCCGAGGCGTTCTTGCCGAACAGCGTGCCTTGAGGGCCGCGCAGGACCTCGATGCGTTCCAGGTCCAGCAAGTCGAGGGTCGCCTGGCCCGGACGGGCGTAGACCACGCCATCGATCACCGTGGCCACGGTCGGCTCGACGCCCGGCGAGGTGGAAATGGTGCCGACGCCGCGCACGAACAGTGACGTGTCCTTGTTCGACGCACCCGTGCGGAAATTCAGCGACGGCACCTGCTGAACGATGCTCGCGACGCCGTTGCGGTTGTCCCGCTCAAGTTGCTCGCCATCGAGCACCGATACCGCCACCGGGACTTTCTGCAGCGACTCTTCGCGGCGGGTGGCGGTGACCGTGACGGACTTGAGGGTTGGCTCTTGGTCCGTGCTGTCGGCGGCGAAAGCCCCGGGCACAGGCAACGCGGTCAACCCGGCGAGCAGCCAGCCCAGATGCGGTCGGCGTGGTGTGGCGGCGCGAATGGATAACGCCAGTTTGTGTGATTCCCCAGGAATGCTGTGCATGGTCTGCCCGCTCGAAAAATTGCCCTGAACCGCCGCCCTTCTGCGAAGACAGCGCCTGTGAATGTGTCTTGGGCATTCGCTCGAGCGAGTAGCAGACAGAACGCTTTGTTAGCGCTAACATCGCCAGTATCGGCAAGCCGGACATAGACCGTCCAATACTGAAAAATTACTTTTATATGCGTTTTGGTTTTTAAGAGGGATCGCCACTTGAGTGAAGACAAACCCCGCAAACGCCGTGGCGCCGGCCGTGTAACGCTCAATACCGTGGCGCGGCAGGCCGGGGTTTCGGCGATCACCGTGTCGCGTTATTTCAATCAACCGGAACAGGTGTCGCCTGAACGGCGCGAGCGCATTGCGGCGGTGGTCGCGGAACTGGGTTATGTGCCGAACCTGGTGGCCGGCGGGCTGGCGTCAGCGCGGGGCAGGATCGTCGGCATGGTGATCCCGAACATCTCCGGGCCGATCTTCGCCAACACCATCCAGGGCTTCAGCGACACCCTCAGTCGCCATGGATATCAACTGCTGCTGGCGTCGAGTTACTTCAGCGCCGCACAGGAAGAAAGCGCCGTACGGGCCTTCCTCGGTTGGTCGCCGGCGGCGTTGGTGCTGACCAGCCACTTCCACAGCGCCGGCACGGAAAAAATGATCGCCGAAGCCGATATCCCGGTGATCGAAACCTGGGATTACCAACCTGAGCGCGAGCCATTGCAGATTGGTTTTTCGCATTTTGAAGTGGGCGTGACGGCTGCGCGGTATCTGCATGGCAAGGGCTATCGGCGAATTGCGTTTGTGCAGAACAGCGCACCGGGGGACCTCAGTGCGCTGGAGCGGCGCGATGGCTACGCGGCGACGGTCCGCGAGTTGGGGCTGCAACCGTGGGTGTTCGCCCCGGATGCGGATCGCGCGCCATTCGAGGCCGGCAAGCAGGCGATGGAAGCCTTGATGAACGCCTCACCCCGCCCCGATGCAATCATCTTCGCCAACGACAATCTGGCGGCCGGTGGCTTGCTGGCCGGGCAACGAGCGGGCCTGAAAATCCCCGAAGACTGCGCGGTGATGGGGTTCGGCGATTACCCCTTCGCCGAAATGCTGCTGCCGAGCTTGAGCACCATCAAACCACCGGCCCTGGAAATCGGCGTGCTCGCGGCGACGAGGGTTTTGGAGAGTCTGGGTGTGTTGCCGGTGGAGGATGAAGTGCAGCGTTTGAACCTGCTGGAGTGTCGGGTGATTGAGCGTGAGAGCGCCTGACACCGCCGCTCCCACGCTGGATCTCCAGCGACCACTAAACTGGTGAACAACAACGTACAACTGTGGGAGCGAGCTTGCTCGCGATTGCGGCCCGACAGGCGACACACAACCAACAGGCGGAACACCCCATGCACACCACCATCATCATTTTCTTCGGCCTGGTCCTGCTGGCGCTGATGCTTTATATCGGCGAGCGGGTTGGCTTCAGTCGTCAGACGCTGACCTACAGTTTCGTCTTCCTGTGGCTGGCATTGACGGTGATTAACGGCGCGGTGGGGGTGGTCACGGCCGGGCAGCCGGTGAGTTCGGAACTGGTGGTCGGTACGGTGGTGTTCAGCGTGCCGGTGGCGGCGCTGGTTCTGTTCATGGTGTTGAACAGAGCCTAGGCGCCACCGGCTCCCGGTCAGCGAACCAGGTGCAGGAACTGCATGTGCCGTTCGTACTGGTCGAGGATGTCGTTGATGATCTGTTCCTTGGTGTAACCCACTAGATCGTAGTCCTGACTGCCCTCGCTCAAATGCACTTCAGCCCGGTAGTAGCGACGGTTGTTGAGTTGCTTGGAACCCATGCCGCCACGGGCGAAGGACGGTGTGAAGTAGCCGCGCATCTGCACCTGGTAGATGAACGGATGCTGCTCGCCATGACCGATTTCCAGGCTGACGCTGTCGTTCGCCGGATCGGGCTGAGCGACCACGTTCAAGCCCTTCTCGACAAACACCGCCGTCACTTCTTCAATCGCCGGACGCACCGTGGTTTCGAGGAAGCGATAGACCTCATCCCGGGACGGGAAATGCACGGCCTGACTCAAGCGCTGACGCCAGCCGCCACGCTTGGAACCGGACACCGGTGCCAGAGAATGCATCTGCGCGATCTGCTTCTGCGACTCCAGGTAGAACGCCTTGTGCAGCCCCCACATCATCAGCAGCAGGATCATCGAGAACGGCAATGAGGTCAGCACCACCGCCGACTTCAGCGCATCGATGCTGCCAGAGAACAGCAGCGCACTGGTCACCAGCGCGGTCATCGCGCCCCAGAACACCCGCAGCCATTTCGGCCCGTCTTCATCCGGGTTGCCGCCCTTGGCGGACAGTGTCGAGAGGACCACGGTGCCGGAGTCGGCGGACGTCACGAAGAATACGAAGCTGATGAACACCGTGACCGCAATCACAGTCTTGCTCCACGGATAGGTTTCTAGCAGCAGGTACAGGGTCATCGACGGGTTATCGATGGCAGACATACCCAGCGCCGTCATGCCGTGATTGAGCACCTGATCGATGGCGCTGTTGCCGAAGATCGACATCCACGCCAGGGTGAAACCGAGCGGGATCAGCAGCACGCCGAAGACGAATTCGCGAATGGTCCGGCCCCGGGAAATCCGGGCGATGAACAGGCCCACGAACGGCGACCATGCAATCCACCAGGCCCAGTAGAACACCGTCCAACCGCCGAGCCAGTCACTGGGTTTGTCGTAGGCGTAAAGGTCGAAACTCTTCATCGGCAGCGCGCCGAGGTAGTCGCCGATGTTCTGGATCAAGGTGTTGAGCAGGTGCTGCGTCGGGCCGGCGAACAACACGAACAGCAGCAGCGCGCAGGCCAGCAGCATGTTGATGTCGGACATCACCCGCACGCCTTTATCGACGCCGGACACCGCTACGATGATCGCCGCGCCCATCATCAACGTGATCAGGCCGACCTGAATCCAGTGGGTGTGAGCGATGCCGAACAGGTAGTCCAGGCCCGAGTTGAGGTGCAACACGCCGAAGCCCATGTCCGCGCCGAGGCCGAACACCGTAGCGATGATGCCGAAGCCGTCCACTGCGTAGCCGATCGGGCCGTTGATGCGCTTGCCGATCAGCGGGTACAGCGCCGAACGCAGGGCCAGCGGCAGGTTATGTCGGTAGGCAAAGTAAGCCAGGGCCATGCCGACAAAAGCGAACACGCCCCAGCCGTGCAGGCCCCAGTGCAGAAACAGAATCTGCATCGCCTGCCGCGCCGCTTCCGGCGTGCCGGCGGTGCCTTGGGGCGGCTGCGCCAGGTGCGTCAGCGGTTCGGACACACAAAAGAAAAACAGCGTGATGCTGATCCCGGCGGCGAACAGCATGCCGGCCCAGGACAGGTAACTGAATTCGGGTTCGTCGTGGTCGGCACCGAGCTTGATCTTGCCGTAGCCGGACAAGGCGGTGACCACCACGAAGACCAGATACAGGGTCATCGCGAGCATGTAGTACCAGCCGACCGTATTGGCCGCCCAGTTTTGCGCTTCCAGCAACCAGGCACCGGCCTGTTTCGGGAAGGCCATGACAACGATGCCGAACAACAGAATGAAACCCGCCGCAAAGTAAAACACCGGCGGATTCATGCGGACCTGGCCGCTTGGAATGGTGGACGGTGCACTCATGAACAGCGCACCTCAAGGGGATGAAACAGGGCAATCAGAAACGGACTCGGCAAGGGCAAGCCTCCTGTTGTGAGCGGGCAGCAAACCGGCGGTTTAACTTGAATGAGCGTTCAAGTTAAACATGAATAGAGTGCTAAGGACTAATCCCAGGGCTCGGCGGTACGTTCTGTACGCTAGCTCAAGGAAGGGTATGACGCGGGGGGTGGGGGATTCGTTCAGTGTCAAAAGATCGTTCCCACGCTCTGCGTGGGAATGCAGCCCGGGACGCTCCGCGTCCCATCAACAGCCGAACGCGGAGCGTCCGTGGAGGCGTTCCCACGCAGAGCGTGGGAACGATCAGGTGGGGGATTTACTTCTGCGTCCCATCATCATGCTGCAAATTCGCCTGGGTCAGGTTGCACCCCGCCGGCACGCTGCGGGTCAACCACACGTTGCCGCCTATGGTCGAGCCCTTGCCGATGGTAATCCGCCCGAGAATCGTTGCCCCGGCATAGATCACCACATCGTCCTCGACAATCGGATGCCGCGGATGGCCCTTCTGCAACTGCCCGTCCTCATCCGATGGGAAACGCTTGGCGCCCAGGGTCACGGCCTGATAAATCCGCACCCGCTCGCCGATGATCGCGGTCTCACCGATCACCACACCCGTCCCGTGATCGATAAAGAAGCTGCGGCCGATCTGCGCACCCGGATGAATGTCGATGCCGGTTGCCGAGTGGGCGATTTCCGCGCTGATCCGCGCCAGCAGCGGCAACCCGGCGCGGTACAAATGGTGGGCGAGGCGATGGTGAATCACCGCCAGAATCCCCGGATAGCACAGCAATACTTCGTCGACACTGCGGGCCGCCGGGTCGCCGTGATAGGCCGCCAGCACGTCGGTATCGAGCAGGCTGCGCAGCCCCGGCAAGGCGAGGGCGAAGTCTTGAATGATGGAAATGGTCCTGGCCTCGACCTCGGTATCGGCCTGGTCGCTGTGGCGCGCGGCATAGCGCAGTTCGAGCCGCGCCTGGGCCAACAATGCGTTCAACGCGACGTCGAGGGTGTGGCCGACGTAGAAGTCTTCACTCTCTTCGCGCAAATCCACCGGCCCCAAACGCATCGGGAACAACGCACCGCACAGGGCTTCGAGAATCTCCGCCATCGCCGCCCGGGACGGCAACTCGCGACCGCCCTGCTCGCCGCTGGCGCGGCCATTTTGGGCACGCCACTGATCCCGCGCCGTGCGCAGTTGGCTGACGATGGTCTGCAATTGCCAATGGCTGGAACGCTCGCTCACGGTAAAAACTCCACACGGGCGGCCGGACTGTCTGGCCGCGCTGACGGCGATTACTTTACGGCAAGGGCTCGGAGCCGAATTAAGAACCAATTGTGCTGTGATCAATACATTCGGATATAAGCGATTGGCGGTTGCCCCTGCAAATAGGCGTGCCTATAGTCCTGTCATCCTCCACCGCCAGTACGGACCCATGATCAAACAATCGCTTGCCCGCTTTACCCGCCTCGACCTGCTCGGCCATCCCACCGCCCTGGAAAAACTCGAACGCCTGTCGACGTGGCTGGGCCGCGATGTGTACGTCAAGCGCGATGACCTGACGCCGCTGGCCATGGGCGGCAACAAGTTGCGCAAACTCGAATACCTGGCCGCCGATGCACTGGCCCAGGGCGCCGATACCTTGATCACCGCCGGCGCGCTGCAATCCAACCATGTACGCCAGACCGCCGCCATCGCGGCAAAGCTTGGCCTGAGTTGCGTGGCGTTGCTGGAAAATCCGCTGGGCACCGACGACGCCAACTATGTAGGCAACGGCAATCGGCTGTTACTGGATCTGTTCGACGCCAAGGTCGAGCTGGTGGAAAACCTCGATAACGCTGACGACCAACTCCAGTCCCTGGCCGATCGCCTGCGCAACAACGGCAAGAAACCATACGTGGTGCCGATTGGCGGCTCGAATGCCTTGGGCGCGCTGGGCTATGTGCGCGCCGGGCTGGAACTGGCGGAACAGATCAAGGACACCGGCCTGACTTTTGCCGCCGTGGTCCTGGCATCGGGCAGCGCCGGGACCCACAGCGGCCTGGCGCTGGCACTGAATGAAGTACTCCCGGATTTGCCCGTGATTGGCGTGACGGTGTCCCGCAGCGACGAAGATCAGCGGCCGAAAGTCCAGGGCCTGGCCGAACGCACGGCGGAGCTGCTGGGTGTGAGCCTGCCGAAGCGTTTCAAGGTTGAACTGTGGGACGAATACTTCGGCCCACGTTATGGCGAGCCGAATGCCGGGACGCTGTCAGCGGTGAAGTTGCTGGCGAGTCAGGAAGGGTTGCTGCTCGATCCGGTGTACACCGGCAAGGCCATGGCCGGGTTGCTCGATGGCATTGGCCGTGGGCGTTTTGATGACGGCCCGATCATCTTCCTGCACACCGGCGGGGCGCCGGCGTTGTTTGCCTACAAAGACTTTCTGTAGTCGACCGATCGTTCCCACGCTCCGCGTGGGAATGCAGCCCGGGACGCTCCGCGTCCCATTGGAACGCGGAGCGTCCCTTGAGGCATTCCCACGCAGAGCATGGGAACGATCATGCATCACATATTCCACAAAAGAATAATAAAATCTATATTTAGTATTTTCCTATCTAACGCCAGCATCATATAGTCGCGCCGCAGGCGAATTTGGCGCGAGACGCATAAGCTGCTTTAGGGCAGGATATCGCAATCGTTCAAATCCCGATTTTGCCAACATTCCTAATAGCGTCTTCCATAAGAAAACACAGGGGCTTGTCATGAATTTTTCCGCACTACGTCGCAACCTGCTGGTAGGTTCGCTGGGCCTGGCACTGAGCGCCGGCCTGTTGGGGCAAGCGGTTGCCGGTGAGCAGCTGCAAAAAATCAAGGACGCAGGCGTGATCAACGTCGGCCTGGAAGGCACTTACCCACCGTTCAGTTTCGTCGACGCCGACGGCAAACTGGCCGGCTTCGAAGTCGAGCTCTCCGAAGCCCTGGCCAAAAAGCTGGGTGTTAAAGCCAAGATTCAGCCAACCAAGTGGGACGGCATCCTCGCCGCTCTGGAATCCAAGCGTCTGGACCTGGTGGTCAACCAGGTGACCATCTCCGACGAGCGCAAGAAGAAGTATGACTTCTCCGAGCCGTACACCATCTCCGGGATTCAGGCGCTGGTGCTGAAGAGCAAGGAAGCCGCGCTGAACATCAAGACAGCCGCCGACCTGACTGGCAAGAAAGTCGGTGTAGGCCTTGGCACCAACTACGAACAGTGGGTCCGGGCCAATGTGCCGGGCGCTGACGTGCGCACCTACGACGATGATCCGACCAAGTTCGCCGACCTGAACAATGGCCGTACCGATGCCATCCTGATCGACCGTCTGGCGGCGCTTGAATACGCCAAGAAAGCACCGAAAACCGTGGCTGCCGGCCAGGCATTCTCCCGTCAGGAATCCGGTATTGCCCTGCGCAAAGGCGAGCCAGAACTGCTGGCTGCAGTGAACAAGGCCCTCGACGAGCTGCGTGCCGACGGCACCCTGGCCAAGATCTCGGAAAAATACTTCCAGACTGACGTCACTAAATAATGGAAGAAGCTTTCCAACTCGCACTGGACTCCGCGCCCTTCCTGCTCAAGGGCGCGTACTACACGGTGATTCTGAGCCTGGGCGGAATGTTCTTCGGCCTGGTGATGGGTTTCGGCCTGGCGTTGATGCGCCTGTCGCGGTTCAAATCGATCAGTTGGCTGGCCCGCATCTACGTGTCGTTCTTTCGCGGCACGCCGTTGCTGGTGCAACTGTTCGTGATCTATTACGGCTTGCCGCAATTGGGCGTCGAACTTGATCCGCTGCCGGCCGCCCTGATCGGCTTCTCGCTGAACATGGCCGCCTACGCCTGCGAAATCCTGCGTGCCGCGATCAGCTCCATCGAGCGTGGCCAATGGGAAGCCGCCGCAAGTATCGGCATGACCCGTGCGCAGACCCTGCGCCGGGCCATCCTGCCGCAAGCGATGCGCACGGCCCTGCCGCCGCTGGGCAACAGCTTCATTTCGCTGGTCAAGGACACCGCGCTGGCCGCCACCATCCAGGTGCCGGAACTGTTCCGTCAGGCACAGTTGATCACCGCCCGGACTTTCGAAGTCTTCACCATGTACCTTGCCGCCGCCCTCATCTACTGGATTCTGGCCACGGCGCTCTCGCACCTGCAGAACAAGTTGGAAGAGCGGGTCAATCGGCATGACCAGGAGTCCTGACCCATGATTGTCGTGGAAAAACTGACAAAGCAGTTCAAGGGTCAAGTGGTGCTCAACGGCATCGATCTGGAAGTGAAGGAAGGCGAGGTCGTGGCGATCATCGGGCCCAGCGGCTCGGGCAAGACCACGTTCCTGCGGTGCCTGAACTTCCTCGAAGAACCCACCAGCGGCCGGATCAAGGTCGGCGACATCGAAATCGATGGCAGCCGCCCGCTGAACCAGCAGCAGGGCCTGGTGCGACGTCTGCGCCAGCACGTGGGCTTCGTGTTCCAGAACTTCAACCTGTTCCCGCACCGCACGGCCCTTGAGAACGTGATCGAAGGCCCGATCGTGGTGAAGAAAATCCCCCATGCCGAAGCCGTTGCCCTGGGCAAAAAGCTGCTCGCCCGGGTGGGTCTGGCGGGCAAGGAAGACGCTTACCCGCGACGCCTTTCCGGAGGCCAGCAACAGCGTGTGGCGATTGCCCGGGCGCTGGCGATGGAGCCGGAAGTCATCCTGTTCGATGAACCCACTTCCGCGCTCGACCCGGAGTTGGTCGGTGAAGTGCTGGCGACCATCCGCAGCCTCGCCGAAGAGAACCGCACCATGGTCATCGTCACTCACGAAATGGGCTTTGCCCGGGACGTGGCGAACCGCGTGGTGTTTTTCGACAAGGGTGTGATCGTCGAGCAAGGCGAATCCAAGGCGTTGTTTGCCAATCCGAAAGAAGAACGGACCCGGCAGTTTCTCAGCAAGTTCCTCAACAACTCGCACAACTGAAAAAATGATTTAAATCTTGTTAACTTCCATGGACGGAAGTAACAGTTCCCTTCTGCGTTAAAACGCCCACTTCTCGAATCCACCTATACAACTTTGCCTGCCTGATTGCCGTACATATATATGTTCTGCAACAGATTCCTCCTGCCTAAAATACGCCATTAACCCGAACCGCCCGGTTCAATGGGTCAGCGCACCCGATACGTCAAACCGGGAGAAACCGGGGTAAAGTTCGACAGTACGATGGCGTTTATTAACTGCGTCGCGTAGGAATTTTCTGAATAACACTGAATCCATCACCCAACTAACAAACTCTATTGACACCTATTCCGGCGCACTCTTATCTAGTCTGCAACAGGCGCCAATCATCCCGACTCATTCGTTATTAACACGAACTTTTTGTTGCCCGGTGATTCACGCCTATTGAACTTCCAGAAACGGACTTCGCTGCAAGGCTTCAAGGAGAAACCCATGACGAGCATCTCGAACAAACCCGAACTTGCGGCCCCGACCCTGGCGCAATCTCACAGGAGCGGCATCAACATCACCTCGGCCGCCCACTTGCTGATCGCCGTCGCGCCTTACCCCGGCATGGACGAAGGCGACCTGATCGAACTGTACTGGGACAACTGCTACGTGGCCTCAAAAGCCCTGATCGTCGACGACATCAATCAACCTGTGCAACTGCGAGTGCCCGAGAGCTTTGTCATCAATGGCACCTCACACGTGCACTACCGCGTCATGCAGGTCGGACAAGACCCGGCGCTGTCACTGACGACCCGGGTGCAGATCAAGCTCGATTGCCCGGGCGGCCAGTCGCCGGCCGTGTCCGGCGACGAAAACCAGGGCCTGGCCCCGGTGAATTTGCCCGAGACCATCCGCCGCCATGGCGTCAACCCGAACCAGATCAAACGTGGTGTGCCGCTGACCATCGAGCCTTACCTGAACATGGCCGTCGACGACGAAATCACCCTGCGGTGGGGCGATGTGCGCATGGACCTGCCCAAACTCGAGGCGAACGACATCGGTCAGCCGATCCAGGTCTGGGTGCCGCCAGCGATCATTCTCGAAGCGGGCGAAGACCTGAGGCTGGAAGTGACCTACTGCATCCTCGACCGCGTGGGCAACAACTCACGCTGGGCACCGCCGCGAATGTTGAGGATCGGCTGCGCCAACCCCTACCTGAAAGTGCCGTTGAAAGAAGAACTCAAAGCCGCCGAATCCCGCAAAAAGTAAAACCACCACCAACCCTGTGGGAGCGGGCTTGCTCGCGAAGAGGCCGTGTCAGTCGACATCAATGTTGAATGACACACCGCTTTCGCGAGCAAGCCCGCTCCCACAGGGGGCCCGCTCCCACACAGGGGGGCCTATTCAGGTTCAGCTGTTGCTCCACAAACAACTGTTGCCCTGCGGACAGACGCCCTTCTATGCATATTCCCAAAAGTTAGTTTATTAATTATTTACACACGCTTAGGGTATATACACCGGACCACCGGACATTCTTGTTTTTCGTTCGCCGCCACCATCGCGGCGTTTTTCATGAAATGTGAGGTAGGTATGGTCCGGAACACAATCACCCCAGTGCAGATCGCCAGGGCATTGCGTGCAGCCAAGGAGCGGCACTGATGTCCAGTCTGGCAGAAGCCACTATCCAGAGTGACCTGGATATCGCCCCCCTGTTGTTGCCCGCGCAGGTATTGCGCAACGACGCACAAGCCATCAAGGCTGCCCATGAGCTGGCGCAAACCGCCCGTCTGCAAGCGGCCAAACGTGACCAGCAGCGCAAGTTGCCGTGGTCGGAAATCGAACAGTTCACCCGTAGCGGCCTGGGCAGCATTGCCATTCCGCGCGAGTACGGCGGCCCGCAGGTTTCGTTCGTCACCATCGCTGATGTGTTCGCGATTATTTCTGCGGCCGACCCGGCGCTGGGGCAGATCCCGCAGAACCAGTTCGGCATCCTGAACCTGGTGCTCGGCAGCGCGACTGAATCGCAGAAAAAACAGCTATTCAAAAGCGTGCTCGAAGGCTGGCGCATCGGCAATGCCGGGCCGGAACGCGGCACCAAAAACACCCTGGAACTCAAGGCGCGGATCACGGCGGATGGCGACGGTTTTGTCATCAGCGGCCAGAAGTTCTACTCCACCGGCGCGCTGTTCGCCCACTGGGTCGCGGTCAAGGCGCTGAACGACGACGGCAAGCAAGTGCTGGCCTTCGTCCGTCGTGGCACGCCGGGGCTGCGCATCGTCGATGACTGGTCGGGTTTCGGCCAGCGCACCACCGCCAGCGGCACCATTTTGCTCAACAACGTGCGGGTCGACGCCGAGCTGGTGGTGGATAACTGGAAGATCAACGACAGCCCGAATATCCAGGGCGCCGTCTCGCAATTGATTCAAGCGGCCATCGACGCCGGCATCGCTCGCGGCGCCATCGACGACGCCATCGAATTTGTGAAAACCCGCGCCCGTCCATGGATCGACGCCAAGGTCGAACGGGCCAGCGACGATCTGTATGTGATCGCCGACATCGGCAAATTGAAGATCGAACTGCACGCCGCCGAAGCGCTACTGCGCAAGGCCGGGCAAGTGCTCGATCAAGTCAACGCCGCGCCGCTCACCGCCGAATCCGCCGCCCGCGCTTCGATTGCCGTGGCCGAAGCCAAAGTGCTGACCACAGAGATCTCGTTGCTGGCCAGCGAAAAGCTCTTCGAACTGGCCGGCAGCCGCGCCACCCTCGCCGAATTCAACCTCGACCGTCACTGGCGCAACGCCCGCGTGCACACCTTGCACGACCCGGTGCGCTGGAAGTACTACGCCGTCGGCACTTACCACCTGAACGGTACTTTGCCGGCTCGCCATTCCTGGATTTAACGACCAGACCTCTGGAGAAACACATGACTCTTTCTCACCACGTCGCGGTCATAACCAGCGATGAGCAAGCCCTGATCGTCGCCAGTGACCTGGCCGAAGATTTCCAACGCGACAGCGCCCTGCGCGACCGCGAACGCCGTTTGCCGCACCCGGAACTGGAAGTGTTTTCCCGCTCGGGCCTTTGGGGCATCAGCGTGCCAAAGGAATACGGCGGCGCTGGCGTGTCCAACGTCACCCTGGCCAAAGTCATTGCCCTGATCGCCCAGGCCGACGGCTCCCTCGGGCAAATCCCGCAGAACCATTTCTACGCCCTCGAAGTGCTCCGCGTGAACGGCAGCGAAGCGCAGAAAAAACGCCTCTACGCCGAAGTTTTGGCCGGTCAGCGTTTCGGCAATGCCCTCGCCGAACTCGGCACCAAAACCGCCCATGACCGCGTCACCAGCCTCACCCGCGACGGTGATGGTTATCGCATTAATGGCCGCAAGTTCTACGCCACCGGGGCGATTTACGCCCAGCGCATTCCGACTTCCGTCGTGGACGAAAACGGCGTGCAGCAACTGGCTTTCGTGCCGCACAACAGCAAAGGCCTGACCGTGATCGACGACTGGAGCGGTTTCGGTCAGCGCACCACTGGCAGCGGTTCGGTGGTGTTTGAAGACGTCTACGTATCCGCCGAAGATGTGATCCCGTTCCAAAGCGCTTTCGAACGCCCGACCACCGTCGGCCCGCTGGCGCAGATTCTCCACGCCGCCATCGACACCGGTATCGCCCGCGCCGCTTACGAAGATGCCCTGCACTTCGTGCGCACCAAAACCCGGCCGTGGATCGACGCCACCCATGAAAAAGCCGTCGATGACCCGCTGACCATCAAGAGCTTCGGCCACCTGGCGATTCGCTTGCACGCCACGGAAGCCCTGCTGGAACGCTCCGGCGAATTCCTCGACAAGGCCCAGGCCAACATGAACGCCGAGACCGTCGCCGCCGCGTCGATTGCCGTCGCCGAAGCCCGGGCCATCAGCACCGAAATCTCCCTCGCCGCCGGCACTACGCTATTCGAACTGGCCGGCAGCCAGGCCACCCTGATCGAACACGGTCTGGATCGTCACTGGCGCAACGCCCGGGTGCACACCCTGCACGACCCGGTGCGCTGGAAGTATCACGCGGTGGGCAATTACTACCTCAATGATGAAAACCCGCCGCTGCGGGGGACCATCTGATGGCCGACGCCAAGAAAAAGATCCTGCTCAATGCGTTCAACATGAACTGCATCGGGCACATCAACCATGGTTTGTGGACCCATCCACGGGACACGTCCACCCAGTACAAAACCATCGAATACTGGACCGAACTGGCGCAACTGCTGGAGCGCGGACTGTTTGACGGGTTGTTCATCGCCGACATCGTTGGCGTGTACGACGTCTACCAGAACTCGGTGGACGTGCCGCTGAAAGAGTCGATCCAGTTGCCGGTCAACGACCCGCTGCTGTTGGTTTCGGCGATGGCTGCCGTCACCAAGAATCTCGGTTTCGGCCTCACCGCCAACCTGACCTACGAACCGCCGTATCTGTTCGCCCGGCGCATGTCGACCCTCGACCATTTGAGTCGCGGTCGCGTCGGCTGGAACATCGTCACCGGCTACCTCGACAGCGCCGCCAAGGCCATGGGCCTGAGCGAGCAAGTCGAACATGACCGCCGCTACGACCAGGCCGACGAATACCTGGAGGTGCTCTACAAACTCTGGGAAGGCAGTTGGGAGGACGGCGCGGTGCTCAACGATCCCAAGCAGCGGATCTACGCCCAACCGGAAAAAGTGCACAAGGTCGAGCACAAGGGCGAGTTCTATCAGGTCGAGGGTTATCACCTCTGCGAGCCGTCGCCGCAGCGCACGCCGGTGCTGTTCCAGGCCGGCAGTTCCGATCGCGGCTTGCTGTTCGCCGGGCGTCACGCCGAGTGCGTGTTTATCAGCGGCCAGAACAAACCATCGACCAAGGTGCAAGTGGACAAGGTCCGCGCCAGTGCGGTCGAGGCCGGGCGCAATCCTGAGGACATCAAGGTGTTCATGGGCCTGAACGTGATCGTCGGCGCCACCGAAGAGCTTGCCTGGAAGAAGCACGCCGAGTACCTGAGCTACGCCAGTGCCGAGGCCGGCGTGGCGCATTTTTCGGCGTCTACTGCGATTGATTTTTCCCAGTACGAGATCGACGAACCGATCCAGTACGTGAAGAGCAACGCGATCCAGTCGGCGACCAAGAATCTGCAAAACAACGACTGGACCCGGCGCAAATTGCTCGAACAACACGCCCTGGGTGGCCGCTACATCACCGTGGTGGGTTCGCCTGAGCAAGTGGCGGATGAGCTGGAATCGTGGATCGCCGAAACCGGGCTGGATGGCTTCAACCTGACGCGGATCGTTACCCCGGAAAGCTATGTGGATTTCATCGATCTGGTGATTCCGGAGTTGCAGCGTCGTGGGTCGTACAAGACCGCTTACGACAGCGGCAGCCTGCGCGAGAAGCTGTTTCACGGTGAGGCGCATTTGCCGGAGCAACACACGGGCTCCGCGTTTCGCCGCTAGAAGCTTCGCGAGCAAGCCCGCTCCCACATTTGGAATGCATTCCCCTGTGGGAGCGGGCTTGCTCGCGAAGAGGCCGACCCAAACACCCAACATTTATGCACTGACTGGAAATCCATCATGACCAAGAAACTTCTAACCCACCCAGTCAAAGCACTGGCCCTGGCCCTCGGCCTGTTCAGCTCGGCGGTATTCGCCGCCGAAGCGCCGCTCAAAGTCGGCACCACCGCCGCGTTCGCCATCCCGCTGGAAGCCGCCGTCGAAGAAGCCTCCAAACAAGGCCTGAAAGTCGAGCTGGTGGAGTTCACCGACTGGATCGCGCCAAACGTCAGCCTCGCCGCCGGTGACATCGACGTGAATTACTTCCAGCACATCCCGTTCCTGGAAAACGCCAAGGCTGCCGCCGGGTTTGACCTGGTGCCGTTCGCGCCGGGGATCATCAACAACGTCGGCCTCTACTCGAAGAAATACAAAAGCTTCGACGAGCTGCCAGAGGGCGCCAGCGTCGCCATTGCCAACGACCCGATCAACAGCGGTCGCGGTCTGCAACTGTTGGCTAAAGCAGGCTTGATCACCCTCAAGCCAGGCGTGGGCTACAAGGCCACCGAAGAAGACATCACCGCCAACCCGAAGAAAATCAAAATCCTCCAGGTCGAAGCCGTGCAACTGGTTCGTGCCTACGACGACGCTGACCTGGTCCAGGGCTACCCGGCCTATATCCGCCTGGCGAAAACCTTCGATGCCGGCTCGGCGCTGCTGTTCGACGGCCTCGACCACAAGGAATACGTAATCCAGTTCGTGATCCAGCCAAAAAGCAAAACCGACCCGCGCCTGATCAAATTCGTCGACATCTACCAGCATTCGCCGGCCGTCCGCGCCGCTTTGGATAAAGCCCACGGCAAGCTCTATCAAGCCGGTTGGGAAAGCTGAAAATGACGGCCGCGATCCAACGGCGACTGGATATTCCAGAGCCTCAGAAAGCCGAACAGACTGAACTGCGCCCGGACCTGAATCGCGCCCACGTGCGCTTCATCGGCCTGGGCAAAACCTACAACGGCCAGCAAGGTCCGGTGGCGGCGTTGCACGGCATCGACCTGGCGATCCAGCGCGGTGAAGTGTTCGGCATCATCGGCCGCAGTGGCGCCGGCAAGTCATCGCTGATTCGCACGATCAATCGCCTGGAACAGCCGAGCACCGGGCGAGTATTGATCGATCAGGTGGACATCGGTGACTTCGATGAAGACCGCTTGGTGGCCCTGCGTCGGCGCATTGGCATGATCTTTCAGCACTTCAATCTGATGTCGGCCAAGACGGTTTGGCAGAACGTTGAACTGCCGCTGAAAGTCGCCGGTGTGCCCAAGGACAAGCGCGAAAAAAAGGTTCGTGAACTGCTGGAACTGGTGGGCCTGCAAGAGAAGCACAAGGCGTATCCGGCGCAGCTTTCCGGCGGGCAGAAACAACGCGTCGGCATCGCTCGCGCCTTGGTGCATGACCCGGAAATTTTGCTGTGCGATGAAGCGACCTCGGCACTCGATCCTGAGACCACGCAATCGATCCTCGGCCTGTTGCGCGAGATCAATCAGCGCCTCGGTTTGACCATCGTCCTGATCACCCACGAAATGGCGGTGATCCGCGATATCTGCGACCGCGTCGTTGTGCTTGAGCACGGCCGCGTCGTTGAGCAAGGCCCGGTGTGGGAGGTGTTTGGCAACCCGCAGCATGAGGTCAGCAAGACCTTGCTCGCGCCGCTGCAACACGCCTTGCCGGAAGAATTGCAAAGCCGCTTGCGCGCTCAACCCCAATCCGCAGAGGCGGCCGTCGTGCTGCGTTTGCAATTCACGGGCAGCGCGACGGATGAACCGGACCTGGCGGCATTGTTCGCCGCCCTCGGGGGTCGCGTGCGGTTGCTTCAGGGCGGCGTGGAGCGGATTCAGGGGCATGCCCTTGGGCAACTGCTGTTGGCGGTAGCCGGTTCGGCCCTGGGCGCCGAGGAACTGCGTCAACGCGCCGGCAACTGGGCGCAACAGGTGGAGGTGCTGGGTTATGTGGTTTGATCGCTTGCTTCAGGGCTTTATCGACACCTTCCTGATGGTGGGCGTGTCGTCGTTAATCGCATTGCTGGTGGGGATTCCGATGGCGGTGATTCTGGTCACCAGTTCCAAGGGCGGGATCTACGAAGCACCAACGCTGAACCGCGTGCTGGGCGCATTCGTGAACCTGTTTCGCTCGATTCCGTTTCTGATTTTGATGGTGGCGCTGATTCCGTTTACGCGGTTGATCGTCGGCACCACTTACGGTGTTTGGGCGGCCGTCGTTCCGCTGACCATTGCCGCCACGCCGTTCTTTGCGCGGATTGCCGAAGTGAGTTTGCGTGAGGTTGATCACGGCTTGATCGAAGCGGCGCAGGCCATGGGTTGCCGGCGCTGGCATATCGTTTGGCATGTGCTGTTGCCTGAGGCGTTGCCGGGGATTGTTGGCGGTTTCACCATTACGTTGGTGACGATGATCAACTCGTCCGCCATGGCCGGGGCGATTGGTGCCGGTGGGCTCGGGGACATTGCGTATCGGTACGGGTATCAGCGTTTTGACAGCCAGATCATGTTGACGGTGATTGTGTTGTTGGTGGTGTTGGTGGCCATCATCCAACTCGGTGGCGATCGCCTCGCACGGGGCCTCAACAAACGCTAGGCAAGTTGCGAACACCTATTGTGGGTGAAGGGGCTTTTGTGGCGAGGGAGTTTACCCCCTCGCCACAAAAGCTCGTCTGCCGTAAGTCATCACCGACCCGCGAAGGGAAGTTTTCGTACAAGAAAATCAGAGTGCCAGCAGGCCCGTTCCCTTTCATTTGCAGGACATTTCCTAGATCATTTCGCACGCTTGCGCCTGCCAAATCCGGTGACTAGTCTTCGGCCCGTCACTGCTCATCAGTGATCGGGTTTAGTAGCCCGGAACAATAGGCGCATAGCATTCATGCTCATGTTCGGCACTTTGCCGGATGCTGAATATGGTGGCTGTGCGTGGGGCATCTTCGGGTGCACCGGTTTTCCTATTGACCGGCCTACTAACCTGCGTACAGCCGCCACCCAACGTTTAGTAGGCGAAGAGTGACGGCTCCTCTGTACCAATAGGAGCAACGCCCATGAAAAGATCCGTTCCCGATCCACCCTCCAACGCACCTGAAACCGACGCCCCGCTCAGAGACCGATCCGCGCTCTATCGTGCAATCGATTTCTACCTCACCGGCGAACAGCCTTCGGCCCCCGATGAACTGCGTTTCTACAACGTCAGTGACGATGTGAGCTTTGAAGACACCCAACTCTACGTCGCGGATTTGCTGCGTTGTGCCTCAGTCACGGCGTATCAGTGCGGTGACCAGCTCAAAGGAGCAGAACGTGCCATGGTGTTTTCGGTTTGGCATTTGCTGGAGATTGCCAAAGCGATGACTGATCGTTCGATTGATTGCCTGGGGATGAAACAGGGCTGAGTCGTCAGTGATATCGCCTTCGCGGGCAAGCCTCGCTCCTACAGGTTTTGTGTCGATCGCAGGATCGAGAATCGACACAAAACCTGTAGGAGCGAGGCTTGCCCGCGAATGGCTGCGAAGCAGCCCCCAGATTGATGGCGTATATTCGGCAAATCCCCATTGCCTGCGCAGCCCCCCATGAAACAGACCCCCGACGACCTCCAGAAAATCACCGCCACCACCCTGGGCCATTACAACTCGGTGGCCGAAGGTTTTCGCGAAGGGACGCGTGATCACGATGTGAGCCAGAACATCGATGCCTTGCTGCGGCACATCCAGGGTGAGGCGCCGTTCAGCCTTCTTGATTTTGGCTGCGGGCCGGGGCGGGACTTGCAGACTTTTACGCGCATGGGCCACACCGCCGTCGGCCTCGACGGTTCGGAGAAATTTGCGCAGATGGCCCGGGAGGACAGCGGTTGCGAGGTCTGGCAGCAGGATTTTCTGAAGCTGGATCTGCCGGCGGAGCGCTTTGACGGGATTTTTGCCAACGCGGTGCTGTTTCACATCCCGCGCCAGGAATTGCCTCGGGTGTTGAAACAACTGCACGCCACGTTGAAACCGGGTGGGGTGTTGTTCAGTTCCAATCCCCGTGGCGAAAACCAGGAAGGCTGGAATGGGCCACGGTATGGGGCTTATCACGATTTGCAGGCGTGGCAGGCATTGCTGACCGAGGCCGGGTTTGTGGAGTTGGAGCATTACTACCGCCCGGCGGGGTTGCCTTTGGAGCAGCAGCCTTGGTTGGCGAGTGTTTGGCGTAAGCCTGTGTAGCCAGTGCCGACGCCTTCGCGGGCAAGCCTCGCTCCTACAGTTGACCGCGGTGCTCTTGTAGGAGCGAGGCTTGCCCGCGAAGGTGTTCAGGGCGCCGAAGAAATCTGATAGTTCACCGACGTCCCGTCCACACCAAACGCCGAGATACTCTGTCGAGCCAGTGCCTGGCCTCCCACTTCACGCTCGCGCTTATCGAAATTGGCCACCAACCGCGTGCCATCGGCAAACGTCGTCTGCTGCACCAGGCGATCCTCCGTCAACCAACGAAAATCCGTCATCGCTTCAGTCGCCAGTCGTTCGTGCAGCGGCCGGAAAAAATCATCCTGCCGCGCAATCACCGGCAACCGCTGCTGCAACGTATCTGCGCTCAGGTGATACAGCGGTGGCACGTTATAGAGCAACTGCATCAGTTCATTCTCCGCCCGCACATTGCTCAACTTCAGGCTATCGAACAACCAATGATGGGTGGTGATCACCGAACCGTGAAACACCGCTTGATACAGCGGCAAGCGTGTCTGCGGAGCAAAGTGCACGGTGCGATAGGGTTCCTTGAGCGGTACGGTTTTGAAGAAAACCTGGGGCCTTTCATTGGGAAACCAGCGACCCAGGTAATACGGCGACTTGGGGTTCTTGCTCATGTCCGGATCGCCCCAGCCGATCACCGGGGTCTGCATGCCGTGAGCAAACAGCACGCCCCGCGCCGTGGTGGCGTTGCCGTCCTCGGAGCCCGCCGGCAGTTGCAACGTCTCGTTGACCCAGCGCGAAGCGTCGATATTGCCTTCGGCATTTTGCGCTTGGGTCATGCTGGCGCCGGGGCGATAGCTGTCGAAGACCATCCCGGTGGCGTAGGCATCGAGAAACCAGCTGTTGAACCCCGCCTTCGCCTGCACGGCGCGGATTCGCGCCTCAAGCAACGGCCGCACACAGCGCGGATCGGTGTAATGCCCGGACTGCTGGAAACCGCTTTTGAACACGCCGCTGTTCAGGACAATCGCACACTCAAGGTTGGCGCGGGAGCCGAGGTGTGCGGTGGTCCAGTCGGGATTTTCAGTGGTGGTCAACGCGGTTTCGTAGGAGTCGTAAGGCGCCACCAGATATCCGGCCGCCACGCCTTGGCGCACTGCTTCGGGATGCCAGAGGCCGCCCTCCCAGCCCTCGCCGAGCCCCAACCACAAGCGCGATAAGCCAGCGGCTTGCAACTGCTCAAACGTTCTCCGCGACAAGGTGCTGCCCCAACGTTCAGGGGTCGGGGTCAACGCTTCGGCAAAGGCTTTAGCCACTTCCGTGCGCAGCCGGCCATACCCGTCAGCGAGTTTTTGCATGTCCGGCTCGGCGACTGCCTGCCAGCCACTTCGCGCCTTTTGGTTGAGCGCACCATTGAGGCTGCGCAGCAACGTGGTTTGCTGATAACGGTCGAGGGGCGGTTGGGCGCGGTTCAGGATCTGTCGGGTTTCAGCGTCGAAGCTGTCGCGTAATTCGCTGGCCAATGCACCCGGGCCCCGCAGCAGTTTCAACAATGCCGGCCAACTGCGCACATCGTCTGGACCGAGCAGGTCGTTGCCCCACAAATAGACATGACTCGCCCCCAACAGCTTTTTCGCATCGGGGGTTTTCAGCAGTTTGTCGTTCAAGGATTCGTATTGCCCGTTGTCGATCAGCCATTGCCGATAGCGCTTGGCGCCGGCCAGCGGGTCGGCATCACCCAACGACAGCGTGAAGGTCAGCGGCATGCCGGGTTCAAGCGAGGTGAATTCATGACGGGCGGCCAGCGCCAGGGTCTTGCCCTCGGCGCTGAAGGTCATGCGATTGTTGTAGGGATTGGTCAGCAGCCAGTTCAGCGTGAAACTGCCGTGATCGACGCCCCACAGCGGCAGGCTCAGGTCCTGGGTGGTGTTGAACTCGCCCTGATCGAGCAGAAAGGATTGCCACAGCGGATCGCCGGCCGGTACGTAATGCCCTTCCGCCAGGGGCCAGATCAGGCCTTTGCCCATGGCGCTGCCCGGTTGTTTGAGGAAGATCAGTTCACCCGGATCGCGGGCGGTGATGGACAGGGAGAGATCGCGCTGATCGAGGCTGGCGCTGAGGGTCCAGGTGCCGTCGTCCCATTGCCAGTCGATGCGGTCGTTGGTTTGCACAACATGGCTGACCTTGTGCGCGGCGACACCCGCAGAGGCCTGAACCGTTTGCGCCTGTGCTGGCGTAGCGCGAATCGCCAACGTCGCAGGGTCGAGTTCGACACGCCATTGCGGGTTTTCCAGAACGATTTCGGCCAGGGCCCAAGGCGAGAACAGTAAGGTGCAGATCAGCAACAGATTGCGAAGATGAGGCGGCATTGGGGTGTCCCTTCTGCGTCAAGAGCAGGGAGGGTAAGCAACCGGGACACAAATGTCGGTCAGTAAAATGTTGGGAAATTGTAGAACGCCTTCGCGGGCAAGCCTCGCTCCTACAGTTAGCCGCATTTCCCTGTGGGAGCGGGCTTGCTCGCGAAGGCGTCGGGTCAGACAACAGCGATGCTGAATGTTGAACCGCTTTCGCGAGCTAGCCCGCTCCCCCAGGGTTTGTGCTTACTGCGCTTCTTTCTTCGGCTCGCGGATTTTGTACCAGGCGACGTACAGCGCCGGTAGAAACAGCAGCGTCAGCAAGGTCGCAATGATGATCCCGCCAATCATTGCGTAGGCCATCGGCCCCCAGAACACTTCCCGGGCAATCGGGATCATCCCCAGGCTCGCCGCCGCCGCCGTCAGCAGAATCGGCCGGCGACGATGTTCCGTCGCCTGCGCCACTGCATCCCACGGTTCAACGCCTTCCTTCTCCAACGACTCAATTTGCGTCACCAGAATCACCGAGTTGCGGATGATGATGCCGATCAGCGCCAGGATGCCGAGAATCGCCACGAAGCCCATCGGTGTGCCCGTCGGGATCAGCGCCAGCACCACACCAATCAGCCCGAGCGGCGCGACGCTGGCCACCAGGAACAGCTTCTGCACGCTGTGCAACTGGATCATCAGGAAGGTCGCCATCAAAAACAGCATCAGCGGCACAACCTTGGCAATCGGCCCTTGGGCCTTGCCGCTTTCCTCGACGGTGCCACCGGTGGCGACCTTGTAACCCACCGGCAAACCGGCGGCGAATTTGTCGATGGTCGGTTGCAGTTGTTTCACCAAATCGGTCGGTTGGATCTCGTCGCGCACCGCAGCCTTGATGGTGATCGTCGGTTTGCGGTCGCGGCGCCACACCAGCGGTTGCTCCAGTTCATAGCGAACGGTGGCGAAGGCCAGCAGCGGAATCGAGGTGCCGCCCGGCGTGACGATTTGCAGGTTCTGCAGGGTTTCCGGCGTACCACGCTCGGCGTCTTCGGCGCGGCCGACGACATTGATCAGGTAGATATCGTCGTCCACCTGGGTGATCGGCGAACCGACGACGATGCTGTTCATCAGGTTGGCCACGTCTTCCGACGACAGCCCCAATTGCCGCGCCTTGTCCTGGGCGATGTCGATGCGCAGGACTTTGCCCGGCTCGTTCCAGTCGTAAATGATCTCGCCGATGTGGGAGTTTTTATCCAGTTCAGTGGCCAGTTCGATCGCGTGTTTGCGCACCTGATCGATGTCTTTGCCGCTGACCCGGTACTGGATCGGCCGCCCCACCGGAGGCCCCATTTCCAGGGCCTGGACGTAGCTGCCGATGCCAACAAAATCTTTGCGCAGCCGTTCACGTAAACGCTGGCTCAGGGCCGTGCGCGATTCCAGGCCTTTGCTGACGATCACCAGTTGCGCGTAGTACGGGTTCTGCAATTGCTGGTCGAGAGGCAGGTAGAAACGGATCGCACCTTCGCCGATGTAAGTGCTCCAGCGCACGATGTCCGGGTCGTCCTTGAACGTCGCTTCGAGCTTGTCCACGGCTTTGCGCGTCTCGTCCATCGAGGCGTTTTGCGGCAGGTTGAGGTCGACGAGGATTTCCGGGCGGTCCGAGGACGGGAAGAACTGGTTCTGCACGAACTGCATGGAAAACACCGACGCCACGAACAAGCCGATGGTGATGCCAATCGCCCACCAACGGTTGCGCATGGCCCAGAACATGCCGCCATTGAACGCCCGACCGATGCGGCCCGGCTCAGCGGAGTGCGGCTTCACATTGGTGCTGAGGATGTGCACCGCGATCACCGGGGCGAACAGCACCGCGACCACCCATGACACCAGCATCGCCACGGCGATTACCGCGAACAGGGTGAAGGTGTACTCACCGGCGGAACTGGCGTTCAAGCCAATCGGCACAAACCCGGCTACTGTCACCAGCGTCCCCGTGAGCATCGGGAAAGCAGTCGAGGTGTAGGCGAACGTCGCGGCTTGTTCCTTGGTCTCGCCCATTTCCAGGCGCGTGACCATCATCTCCACGGTGATCATCGCGTCGTCCACCAACAGGCCGAGGGCGATGATCAGCGCGCCGAGGGAAATCCGCTGCATGGTGATGCCGCTGTATTCCATGAAGACGAAGACCATCGCCAGCACCAGGGGAATCGAGCACGCCACCACCAACCCGGCGCGCACGCCGAGGCTGATGAAGCTGACGATCAGCACGATCACCACCGCTTCGAACAACGCACTGGTGAAGCCGCCCACGGCTTTTTCCACCACGTCGGCTTGGTCAGAGACGTTGTGCACGCCCACGCCCACTGGCAGGTCGGCGGTCAGGTCGGTCATGCGCTGGTGCAGGGCCTTACCGAATTCCTGGATGTTGCCACCCTTCTTCATCGCAATCGCCAGGCCAATGGCCGGGTGACCGTTGAAACGGAATTGCGGGGTCGCCGGGTCGACGTAGCCACGGCTGATGTCGGCAATGTCGGCGAGACGATAGAAGCGGTCGTTGAGCCGCAAGTTGACGTCGGCCAGGTCTTTCTCGGAGGCAAACTGCCCGGAGGTGCGCACGGAAATCCGCTCCGGCCCGGCCTCGATCACACCCGCCGGGGTCACGGCGTTTTGCGATTGCAGGCTCTGCACCACTTGGCGCTGATCGATGCCCAACGCCGCGAGTTTGCGCGTGGAGAAGTTCAGGTACAGGACTTCATCCTGCTCGCCGACCATCTCGACCTTGCCCAACCCCGGTACATCGCGGATCGCCGCCCGAACCTGTTCCACGTAATCGCGCAACTGGCGCATCGACAAACCGTCGGCGGTGAAGGCGTACACCGAACCGAACACATCACCGAACTCGTCGTTGAACCCCGGCCCTTGCAGCCCCTTGGGGAAGTCGCCGCGAATGTCGTTGATCTTCTTGCGCACCTGATACCAGATTTCCGGGATGTCCTTGGCGCTGGTGGTGTCGCGCAGGTACACGAAGACCGTGGACTCACCGGGTCGGGTATAGCTTTTCACGTAGTCGAGGGAATCGAGTTCCTCGAGTTTTTTCTCGATGCGATCCGTGACCTGCTTGAGGGTTTCCTCTTGGGTCGCGCCGGGCCAGCGGGTCTGGATGACCATCGTCTTGATGGTGAACGAGGGATCTTCCTCGCGGCCCAGGTTCATGTACGAGAACACGCCCATCAGCAGCGCGACGAACATCAAATACCAGACGAACGACTGATGTTTGAGGGCCCATTCGGATAGGTTGAAACTCCCTTTCATTGTGGGCTGCCCTCGTCGACTTTGACTTTTTGCCCAGGCTTCAGGCTGTTCACACCGGCACTGACCACCCGCTCGCCGGACTTCACGCCATCGGCCAGCACCACCGTTGAATCGGTGCGGCTGATCAGGCTGACGTCCCGTGGGGAAACGGTTTGGTTTTGCGGGTCGATCACCCAGATTCGGGTTTTGCCATCGACTTCTTGCAACGCACTGACCGGTAATTCGAGGCGCGGTTTGATCGCCGAGCTGAGGGTGACGCTGATCGCCGTGCCGAGACGAAAGCCTGGCGGCGTATCCGCCAGGGTCAGGCGGGCGCGACGGGTACGGGTCGCGCTTTGGGCCTGGGGTTCGATTTCGCGGATGGTCGCGGTGCTGGTGATGCTCGGGTCCAGTTGCGCGGCGACTTGGAACACCACGTCCGTTGGCAGTTGATCGACCAGAGTGTCCGGCAGGTCGATCACCGCTTCCTTGATGTCCGGTTGCGCCAGGGTTACCACTTGTTGGCCGGCGGTGACCGTTTGCCCGGCCTCGGCATTCCACGCGGTGACCACGGCTTTGTGATCGGCCCGCAGTTGCACGTAGTTGAGTTGGTCCTTGGCTTGATCCACCGCAGCCTTGGCCTGGTCGAGGGAGGCCTGGGTGGTTTTCAGGTCGGTCTGGGCGATGTCCAGTTGCGCCTGGGCACCGACCCCGCGATCAAACAGTTCCTGCTGACGTCGGGCGCTGGCCTGGGCGTTGATGAATTGCGCCTGGACCCGCGCCAGGTCGCCTTCGGCGGAGCGCAACTGGTTCTGCTGATCGGTGGGGTCGAGGGTGGCGAGCAAGGCGCCCTTCTCCACTTCGTTGCCGACATCGACGTTACGACTGGCGATGCGGCCCGGCACGCGAAAGCCGATATTGCTTTCGTAGCGCGCCTGAATGCTGCCGGCGAAACGGCCGAGGCTTTCCTCGTTCAGCGCTTTGACTTCGATGGACAGCACCGGCCGTACCGGCTCCGGCGGTGGCTCTTCTTTCGAGCAGGCGACCAGCAGCAAACCGGTGGTCAACAGCATCAGGCGCTTCATTGGTCGGCTCCCGGTGCCAGATCCTTGTAAGTGTTCTCGGCGATTTCCACTTTCATTCCCGGGTGCAATAACTGGCCACCGGCGATGATGACTTTTTCACCACCCTCCAGGCCGCCGCTGATGATGACTTTGCCGGTCAGGTAACGACCGACGGTGACATTGTGCAGTTGCGCCTTGCCCTCGGCGTCCACCAGCCATACGGCCGGGTCGCTGAGGTTTTTGGTCAGGGCGGACCAGGGCAGTTCGACGGCGGATTTACCCGGGCTCTTGGCCGTTGCGCTGACCACAGAGCCGAGTTGCATACCGTCGGGCAAGCCGTTGAGGGTGACTTTGACTTGCACGGTGCCGGTTTGCGCGGACACCGCCGGGGTGATTTCCCGAACGGTGCCGGTGGTTTTGATTGCCGGGTTATCGAGCAGGCTGACCACCACCGATTTGTCCGAGGGCGGCGCGGCCAGCAGCGACTCGTAGACGTTGAACACGGCGTCGCGCTCACCGTCCCGGGCCAGGCTGAAGATCGGCACGGTGGCTTGCACGACTTGGCCGACTTCGGCCTGGCGCGCGGTGATGATGCCCGGCGCTTCGGAAATCAGCGAGGTGTAGCTCAGTTGTTCCCGGGCGTTGGCCAGTTGTGCCTGGGCGGCGGTCAGGGCGCTCTGGCTGCTGCGCAACGCAGCCTGGGCCGCATCGAATTCGCTTTGGCTGGTGTAGCCCTTGGGCAGGAGTTTTTGCTGGCGCACGAACGCGGCGGCGGTCTGCTTGACCCGGGCCTGTTCGGCGGTGACCTGGGCCTGAGCCGAATCGACGTTGGTCTGCAGGTCTTTCGGATCGAGCTTGGCCAGCACTTGCTTGGCGGATACCCGGTCACCGACATCAACCATGCGCTGGATGATCTTGCCGCCGACGCGGAACGACAACTCGGTCTGCACCCTGGCCTGGACGTCGCCGGTGAGGGTCACCGAAGCGGCGTAATCCGCGGGTTTCACCGCTTGCACGAAGACGCGCGGCAGGTCTTTCTCGACCGGTTTTTTATCGCCACAGCCGGCCAGCGTCGCAAGGAGGCTCAGGCCGATCATTATTTTCAATCCGGGACCCGCCATGCAGACTCCTTTGCGTTGTACGAACGTGCCAGTGACGATACGACTGTGAGCTTAGAACAGGGTTCCACGCCTGCATGGGTTTGCTGCAAACCCTGTGGGAGCGGGCTTGCTCGCGAAGAGGCCGCGTCAGTCGATAGAGATGTTGACTGACAGACCGCTTTCGCGAGCAAGCCCGCTCCCACAGGGGATCTCCATGGGGCCGACAATAAGGCAAACTGGCCGCCTATGCAGCAGGAAGCTCTTATGCTCAAAACCCTCGCGGTGGCCAATTACCGCTCGATCAATAAATTGGTAATCCCGCTGGGTCGGTTGAACCTGATTACCGGCCCCAATGGCAGCGGCAAGTCCAACCTCTACCGCGCCTTGCGCCTGTTGGCGGAAACCGCTCAGGGCGGGGTGGTCAATGCCCTGGCCCGTGAGGGCGGACTGGATTCGACGTTCTGGGCCGGGCCGGAAACCATCAGCCGACGCATGCGCAACGGTGAAGTGCCAATCGAGGCCACCGTGCGCCAGGGCGTCAAACGCCTGCGCTTGGGGTTTGTTGGTGAAGACTTCAGCTATTCGATTGCCCTTGGGCTGCCGGAAAAGACCCTGTCTTACTTTTCCCTCGACCCGGAAATCAAAAAGGAATGCATCTGGTCCGGCCCCGTCTACCGCCCCGCCAGCCTGCTGGTGGACCGCGAAGGCCCGATGATTCGCGCCCGTGAGGGGCGCAGTTGGGATGTGCTGGCGCAACACACGCCGAATTTCGACAGCCTGTTCGATCAGGTCGGCAGTTTTCGCACCTCCCCGGAAGTCATGCACTTGCGCGAATTCATCCGCCGCTGGCGCTTCTACGATCACTTTCGCAGCGACGCCGACGCACCGGTACGCCAACCGCAACTCGGTACACGCACGCCGGTGCTGCACCACGACGGTCGTGACCTGGCGGCGGCGTTGCAGACCATCCGCGAAATCGGCGATCCCGAGGCGTTGCAAGCAGCCATCAGCGATGCGTTTCCCGGCGCACGCTTGAACATCGCGCCGTTGCAGGGTGGACGGTTTGCGATTGAGTTTTATCAGGAAGGGTTGTTGCGGCCGTTGTCGGCGGCGGAATTGTCGGATGGCACGTTGCGTTATCTGCTGCTGGTCGCCGCACTGCTGACGCCCCGGCCGCCATCGCTGATGGTGCTGAACGAGCCGGAAACCAGCCTGCACCCGGACCTGTTGCCGGCGTTGGCGCGGCTGATCATCCGTGCGTCCGAACAGTGCCAGGTGTGGGTGGTGTCCCATGCCCGACGGTTGATCTCGGCGTTGCAGCAAGACCCGGAGTGCAATTGCATTGTGCTGGAGAAGACCCTGGGCCAGACCGGGATCGTCGGGCAACGGATGCTGGATGAGCCGGCGTGGAATTGGCCGGATTGAGCGGCGTCAGATAGACCGCTTTCGCGAGCAAGCCCGCTCCCACAGGGGATCACCTAACTCCTGTGGGAGCGGGCTTGCTCGCGAAGGCGCTCGAAAGATCACCGCATCGGTCAGAGCATCAACCCTGCCACTTCCCGCCCTCGACAATCACGCTCTCAGGCTTGGTGTCATCGCTCAGTTCTTTACGCACGTACTGGTCGTACAGCTTGAGCAGATACTTCTCTTCACCCAACTTCGCCAACTCGGTATTCACCCAGTCGCGCAGTTCGATGTTGCCCTTCTTCACCGCTGGCGCAATCGGTGCTTCGGCGCCCAAAGTCTGGGCCAGCACGCGGTAGCCAGGGTTTTGCTTGGCCCAGCTGAACAGCACCAGGTTGTCCTGGGCGTAAGCATCGCCACGACCATTGGCCAGGGCTTGCAGGGACTCGGAGTTTTTCTCGAACTTCAGCAGTTTCCAGTCCGGATGATTCTTGGTCAGCCAGATATCAGCGGTGGTGCCAGTGGTGACGATGGTGGTGCGGGTTGCCAGGTCATCGAGGTTTTTCACCGAGCTGCCTTGTGGCACCAGGGCCTGCACCGCAACCTTGAGGTTCGGGTTGGTGAATTCCACCGCTTCCTTGCGCTCCGGGGTGACGGTCATGTTGGCCAGGATCAGGTCAACCTTGTCGCTTTGCAGGAATGGAATCCGGCTGGCCGGCTCCACCGCGACGAATTCGACTTTGTTTTCATCGCCCAACAAATCCTTGGCAAATTGACGGCCGATGTCGGTATCAAAACCCACATAGCGCCCGGCCTCATCGACAAAACCGAACGGCGGCTTGTCGGTGAAGACGCCGACAATCAACTTGTCCCGGGCCTTGATTTTGTCCAGGTAGCTGCCCGGCGCGGCGCTTTCGCTGGCGACTTTTGGCTTGGGCGCTTCTTCGGATTTGTTGCAACCGGCCAGCAGTGCGAGGCCGAGCAGCGGCAGTAAAAAGAGTGAAGACTTGGCAGTTTTCATAGCAGTTCCAGTTCCTTTGTTTGAGTCTTTTTGGGCAGGGCTTCGACGTAGGAGAATTTCTCCAGGAACTGCTGCGCTCGTGCGGTTTGCGGGTTCGTAAAGAAAAGCTCGGGAGGGTTTTGTTCGAGGATGCGCCCGGCGTCCATGAACACGATGCGGTCAGCCACGGCGCGGGCGAAGGCCATTTCGTGGGTGACGATCAACAGGGTCATGCCTTCACGGGCCAGGCCCTGAATCACTTCCAGCACTTCCTTGACCATTTCCGGGTCGAGGGCGGCGGTGACTTCATCGAACAGCATCACTTTAGGGTTCATGCACAGCGAGCGGACGATGGCGATGCGTTGCTGCTGGCCGCCGGAGAGCTGGCGCGGGAAGGCGTCGCGCTTGTCCAGCAGACCGACGCGTTCGAGCAGCGCTTCGGCCTGGGCGCGGGCGTCGCGGCGATCACGCTTTTGCACTTTGACCGGACCGAGCAGCAAGTTATCGAGCACGTTCATGTGCGGAAACAAGTGGTAACTCTGGAACACCATGCCGATCTGCTGGCGCACGTCGCGCCAGTCGGTGCCCTTGTCCAGCAACTCGCGACCGTTGAAGGTCAGGCTGCCGCTGTGGGCCACTTCCAGGCCGTTGAGGCAGCGCAGCAAGGTGCTTTTGCCGCAGCCGCTGGGGCCGAGGATGACGATGACTTCACCCGATTTCACACTCAGGTCGATCTCGTTGAGCACTTGTTGCTCGCCGAAAAACTTGTTGAAACCCTTGAACTCGATCAATGCGCTCATGCTTGCGTCCAGCGCCGCTCCAGCACGCGCGAGGCGGCCGAGAGCGGGTAGCAGATGAAAAAGAAAAACAGGAACAGTGCGCCGTAAATCAGCACTGATTCGTAGGTGCGTTCGATGATCTGCTGGCCGACCTTGATCACGTCCACCACGCCGATCAGCACCGCCAGGGAACTGGTCTTGATGATTCGTGTGTAGACGTTGATGGTCGGCGGCGTCATGCGTTTCAACGCCTGGGGCAGCAGCACGTAGCCATAGAGTTGCGGGCCATCCAGACCAATCGACAGCCCCGCCTCACGCTGGCCGCGAGGCAATGAAAGCAACGCGCCACGCACCACTTCGCCCACCTCGCTGGCGCCCCACAGCGACAGCACCAGCACCGCGCACCAGAAGCTCGGAATGCTCAGGCCAAAGAAAATCGGCAGGCCGAAAAACAGTAGGTACAACCAGACCAGCACCGGAATCGCCCGGAACAGTTCCAGGTAAACCCGCAGGACCGCGTTCAGCCATTTCGAATTCAGCGTGCGCAACACGCCGTAGAGCACGCCGCCGACGGTGCTGATGGCGATGCTCAGGAAGGAAATCGACAGGGTTTGCGCAGCGCCCTTGCCCAATTGCGGCAACGACACCCACAACAACTCAAGACCCGAACTGGCCATGCTGGAGCCTCCTTTCCAGACGGCCGAGCAACAGCGACAGCGGCAAGAACAGCAGCACGCAAATCAGCGTCAGCACGGCGAGCATTTCGTAGGTTTTGTAGTAGAGCGCGATGTAGCTCTTGGTGGTGTAGAGAATCTCCGGCACCGCCACCGCCGAGACCACGGTGGTTTCCTTGAGCAGGAAAATGAAATTGGCGAACAGCGACGGCAGGCTGAGGATCCCGGCTTGGGGCAGGATCACGTAGCGCAGCAATTGGCCGTGGGACAAGCCGATGGAGCGGCCCGATTCCAGTTGCGCTTGTGGCACCGCATCCACCCCCGCCCGCAGCACTTCCGTGAGGTAGGCGCCGCCGAGGAAGGTCATGGTGATGATCGCCGCCGCAAACCCGGAAACGCTGATGCCCAGCGCCGGCAGGGCAAAGTAGACGAAGAACAGTTGGATCAGCAGCGGGGTGTTGCGCGCCAGTTCCACATACAACCCGACCAGGCGCTGCAGGTAAGGCGTGCGGAACACTAGGATCGTCGCGTTGATCAGCGCCACCAGCAGCGAGGTGCCGATGGCTATGAAACCAACCTGCAGCGTCACGCCCACGGCTTTGAGAAACGCCGGCAGGGTGCTGAGGATAAAAGCGTAATCGAAGGTCATTGAACATCCTGGACGTCGCTCGGTAAGCGACGGTGGTGCAGTCCATGGGCGGTGGATAACCACCCGGCAGGCACCGACTTTAAAGGTATAAAAAGAAGAATTTAAATACCGTTAAAGCATATTGATATCACGCAAAAAACTATCCCGTGGATTTGCGGCGGCAACGGAAGACGACTATTTTCCTTGGCGCTGTAGGAAGGATCTTTTTTTCCGGAAAACCCTCCAAGGACCCGCAGCTTTTGGCCACACTCCCGGCCAAACCATCACAAGGAAGAGAAAAGTGGCTGACGTAAAAGCACCGCAGCGGCTGGACCCGCAGGACATCGTGAAATTGCTGGTGGCGTTGCGCAGGGCGTTGAAGGCGCAGGCGGCCTAAATCCCCCGGTCCACCCAAATCCCTGTGGGAGCGGGCTTGCTCGCGAATGCGGTGTGTCAGTCGACATTGATGTTGCTGACACACAGCATTCGCGAGCAAGCCCGCTCCCACAGGAGGGTCGGCGGTGTGAGTACCCCCCCTTCTACAGGGGTTTCGTGCAGGCACGCAAAAACGCCGACGCTAGTGTTAGCCGTCGGCGTTGAAACCTTGAAGGGGTTTAAAGCTGCGTCAAATCAGAACGCCGGCAGTACCGCGCCGCTGTACTTCTTCTCGATGAACGCTTTGACTTCCGGGCTGGTCAGGGCTTTGGCCAGTTTCTGGATGGCGTCGCTGTTCTGGTTGTCCTTGCGGGCGACCAGGAAGTTCACGTAAGGCGAATCTGCACCTTCGATGATCAGCGCGTCTTTGGTCGGGTTCAGCTTGGCTTCCAGCGCGTAGTTGGTGTTGATCATGTCCAGGTCAACCTGGTCCAGTACACGCGGCAGCAGGGCCGATTCCAGTTCCTTGAACTTGAAGTTGTGCGGGTTCTTGGCGATGTCTTTCGGCGTAGAGACCGCGTTTTTCGGGTCTTTCAACTCGATCAGGCCAGCCTTCTGCAGCAGGATCAGGGCACGGCCGCTGTTGCTGCCTTCGTTCGGGATGGCGATGGTCGCGCCGTCTGGCAGTTCGGCCAGGGATTTGTATTTCTTCGAGTAGCCGCCAAACGGTTCAACGTGTACGCCGATCACGGTGACCAGATACTTATCCTTGTCGGCTTTGTATTTGCCTTCGTTGAAGCTGTTCAGGTACGGCAGGGTCTGGAAGTAGTTGGCATCCAGGCGCTTCTCGCCAACCTGCACGTTCGGCTGAACGTAGTCGGTGAAAACCTTGATTTCCAGATCCACGCCTTCTTTGGCGAGGGTTGGCTTGATCAGTTCCAGAATCTCGGCGTGTGGAATCGGGGTCGCCGCAACCACCAGTTTCTCGCCGGCCTGGGCCAGGCTTGCAGTCAGGGCAGCCGCCAGTGCGGTGAACAACAGAACCTTTTTCATGCAGTGTCCTTATCGAAAATCACGGTCGCCAGTGGCGACGGCTAATTAGTACGTGTGCCAGTGAAGTGCTATCGCTGGCGTGAAGCGGACAATACCGGGATTTTTTATTCCCGAACAATATCTTTTATTCACTTTGATATTCCATTTTGTTCATACAGCTCTGGCCCGCACATTAGCCAGCTCCCACAGGGGTTACAGCGTTTGGCTCAGGCTTTCGAGGAGGTCCTTCAGAGCCGAGCGTTCGGCAGCCGTGCCACTTTTGCTGACTTGCGCGATTTGTCGCTCGATTTGCAGCAACGAAGCAGGCACCTCCGGCAAATTCAAATGCTCCGGCAGGATCTCATCCCCGGTGCTGACCAGCAGCGCAAAGTGAATGACGTTCTCCAGCTCCCGGGTATTGCCCGGCCAGCTATGGGCCTCCAGCACCTGTTGCGCGGCTTCGCTGATCAGCGGCACTGGAAGGTCCAGGCGTTGGCTGTAGATGCCCAGGAAGTACTCAGCCAGAGACAGGATGTCCCCCACTCGCTCGCGCAGCGCCGGCAATTCGAGCTGACCTTCGCTGAGGTAGTGATAAAGCCGTTCATGGAATTTCCCGGCCGCCACCGCTTGGGCCAGGTCGATGCTGGTGGCGGCGACCAGGCGCACGTCCACCGGGCTCGGCTGGTGTGCGCCGACGCGGGTGACTTCGTGGTTTTCCAGCGCCGAGAGCAATTTGATCTGGATCGGCAACGGCAAGTCGCCAATCTCATCCAGGTACAGCGTTCCGCCATTCGCCGAGCCGAACCAACCGGCGCGACTGCTGGCCGAGCCGGTGTAGCTGCCAGCGGCATAACCGAACAATTCGGCATCGGCATAGGTCGGGCTGATCGCGCCGCAATTGACCGACACGAACAAGCCACCGCGATCACTGGCGCGGTGGATGTGCCGTGCGAGCAATTCCTTGCCGCTGCCGGTTTCACCACGAATCAATACTGAAATGGCGCGTGGCGCCAGTTGCTCCAATTCCTGGCGCAACTGCCGCGAGCGTGGATCGACGAACACCAGCGCTTTGGCACGGATGCTCAGGGGGCTTTTTTCGGCGTCGGGGAAGGTCAGCAGCGGCTGACCGAAGGCTTCAAAACTCATGGCAGACTCCCGCCCAAAACCGCCGGGAGACGGGGGCGTTGAAAAAATAGAAATCAGGCGCGGCGCAGGGCGTGATGCTCCATGCGGTTTTGCAGGCGATAGAGATAGGCAAAACCCTGCTCCCAACGCTGGTGACCGGATTTGACGTTGATATGCCCGGCACCTGCCAGGATGCCCGCCTCGGCGCCCCAGTTGCGCGCCAGTTCCAGCGCACGGGGTGCACTGACGGCGCTGTCGTTGTCGGAGCTGACGACCTGGCTCGGGAATGGCAGCAACGTGGTCGGAATCGGTGCGAAGTTACGCAGGGCCGGCGAGCAGGCCGGGCGTTCGACGTCGGCGGGCGCGACCAGCAAAGCCCCACGCACCTGACGCAAAAATTGCACGGGCGCCGTGGCGGCCCAATGGGCGACAGTGATGCAACCCAGGCTGTGGGCGATCAGAATCACCGGCGTGCTGTCGGCAGCAATCGCCTCGGCCAGCGCCGCGACCCAGTCTTCACGGCGCGGCGTCAGCCAATCGGCCTGCTCTACTCGCGCACTGTTTGGCAGGCTGTTCTGCCAATGTGTTTGCCAATGATCTTCTGGCGATCCTTGCCAGCCCGGCACAATCAGGTAGCGAATTGATTCGTTGCGCATGGGGGAGCTCTCCTGCTGCGTGTCTGTTCCTGATCGAGTATAGGGACGAGAGTTATATTCGTTAAGGAATAAGAAGCTATTTATTAAGACCTTAATTGAATATAGAGACGATCCCTTGTGGGAGCGGGCTTGCTCGCGAAAGCGGTGGATCAGACAACATTGATAGTGACTGACATACCGCATTCGCGAGCAAGCCCGCTCCCACAGGGTTTGGCGGGGTGGTATCTTTCGCGGAATAAAAAAAGGGCCGCACCCTGCCAAGGAGACGGCCCCGGAAAACTTGAAATCTGTTAACGCGCGGTAATCACCGACAACTTGGTAATCCCCGCCCGCTCGATCGACGCCATGGCCCGCGCCACTTCGCCGTAGTTCACCCCGTCATCGGCCTGCAATTGCACGCGCACTTCCGGGTCTTTGGCCTTCGCCGATTTCAGGTTGAACTCCAGCAAGTCCGGCTGGATTTCATCCTTGTTGATAAACAACTTGCCCGCGCCGTCGATGCTCACCACCAGCGGGTCTTTCTGCTCCACCGGGGCCACGGCCTCGGTCTTGGGCAGGTTGATCGGGATCGCGTTGGTCAGCAGCGGTGCGGTGACGATAAACACCACCAGCAGCACTAGCATCACATCCACCAGCGGCGTCACGTTGATCTCGCTCAGCACCTCATCGCTGTCTTGCGTGGAGAAGGCCATATCAGGACGCCTCCTTCACTTTCTGCGCGCCGCCCTGGGCGACTACTTTGTGCGAGGTCGGGTGAATCAACAGGCGGAACGAACTCTTCTGCGCCAGGCTGTAGAAGTCATGGGCGAAGTCATCCAGGTCCGCCGCCGTCAGTTTCAAACGACGCAAAAAGTAGTTGTAAACCAGCACCGCCGGCACCGCGACGGCGATACCCACACCGGTCGCAACCAGCGCTGCACCAATCGGCCCGGCGACTGTTTCGAGGCTCGCCGAACCCGCCGCGCTGATGCCTTTCAACGCTTCCATGATTCCCCACACCGTGCCGAACAAACCAATGAACGGCGAGGTGCTGCCGATACTCGCAACCACCGCCAGCCCGGTTTCCAGCGAACGACGCTCGCGGACGATCTGCTGACGCAAGGCACGCTCCAGACGATCCTGATGGTTGATCGCCTGGCTCAAATCATTCGTGGCCGGCGCCTCACCAACCTGGATCGCCGCATAACCGGCCTGGGCCACGCGGGCCGCAGCACCCGGTTGGGTCTCGCTCAACTCCGCCGCCGAATCAAGACTCGACGCCGCCCAGAACTGTTTATGAAACTTGCGATCCTGGGCTTTCAGGCGACCGAACTGCACGCCCTTGAGCAATGCCAAACCCCAGGTGGCAACGGAAAACACCACCAGCAGCCAAATCACCGCGCTTTCGATGGATTCAAGTGGAGAGGCCAGTAACGTCATGATGTATTCCCTCGTGTAAATTTTTTGCGCGAAATTGGTTTCGGTTTAATGAATCTTGAAATCGATGGGCACGCTGACCCAACCATCCTGGGCGACATCACCTTGCTTGGCCGGCACGAAACTCCAACGTTTCACCGCGTTGAGCGCGGCCTCGTCGAGCTGATCGCGACCACTGCTTTTCTGAATCTGGATCTCACCCGGCTTGCCGTTGGCGAGTACATGCACCCGCAACAACACCGTGCCTTCCCAACCGCGACGCTGGGCCAGGGACGGGTATTCCGGCGCCGGGTTCTTCAGGTACGCGGCGTTGGCCGAGGCCGGAGTCACCGGTGCAGGCGCTGGTGGCGCGGGCGGTGCTGGAGCGGCGACCGGCGCTGTCGGTTGTGGCGGCGCCGGTGGCTGTTCAACGGCTTTAGGTGCCGGCTTCGGTACAGGTTTGGCGACCGGTTTTGGTTTAGGAATCGGTTTGGGTGGTGGCGGCTTCACGGCCAGTTCGTCTTCCACCGGCGGCGGAGGCTCGACCACCTGTTGAACCGGTGGAGGTGGCGGCGGTGGCGGCTCGACCACGGGTGGCGCCGGGCGCGAGAACTCGATGGTCATCGGCGGAATTTCCGGCGGCACGATCGGCAGTTCTTTGATCGGTTGCTGGTTGACCCAATAGATCACCGCGCCATGCACCAGCAACGCCAGCACGCCGAGCAGGATCGCCTCGCGCCGGCTCAGGATGCCCTTGGGCGCCCGCTGCAAACGCAACTGACCCAACGGCACGCGATGCACCCGGCCGAGGTCGACCAACTCGCCACTCGGCGCCTGGCGCCAGAGCACCTCTTGTGCGCCGGCGGCGGTCTGGACATTGCCCATTGATTAACTCCCTGCGGTCTCTTTGCGATCTCTACAAAAAACGCGACACACCCGCACTGAATCCCCCGCGAGGCGTATCGACAGGCCAATCATTGGGCCAGACGCTTATCTCTTAAAGTAATCTTTGAAGTTATGGATAGATCCAGATCGAATATGAAAAGTAGTCAAATTCGTCAAAGCCACGCCGTACAAGGCTTACAGCGGAGCGTCGGGAAAACGATGCTTTTCAAGCATTGAAAGTATTCTCGGAAAGCATCGATTTATGAGGAAAGTAGTAGGCATTACAACTAACTACAGCGTATATCGCCCACAAACAAAAACAGGCTGATGCATGTTCAATGCATCAGCCTGTTGTTCGTTACAGCAATGTTTTATTGCTTGAGGAATTCACCCCCCAACGTCACGACATCACCATCGAAGTTAGTGCGCGAGCCCGCGGCCCGTAGTCGGGAATAATTGTGATCCGGCGAGAACAGTGTCCAGGCTTGATAACCGGTGCCGTCATTCAGCCCGGTGAGGGTGATGATGGTCGGTTGGCCGGTGCTGTTCTGGAAGTGATAGTGCCCATAAGCGACATCGTAGTTCACCCCGCCCTGGCTCAGCTTGCCGCTGAAGGTGCCATTCGAGTCATTACCATCGGTAATGACCAGTTTGGCGCCAGAGTTCGAGTTTACGTAAGTACCATTAATGCTCGACATGGTTCGACTTCCTTTATCTATTAAATAAGTGTCTTCCGATGAGAGCAAGTTTCCTCCTGGAAACTCACGAAACTGAGCATGGTTCGACAATCGTTTGTTGTCCACGGCAAAACACACTTATTGTTCGACAAAAATGCGATATCAACTATGCAGAGTCTTTATAAGTTATTCCGAAAAATTCAAACGTTACTTCCATGAAGACTAAGCCGGCTCAGAAGTCATAGCGACCGGTCAGCCCCAAAGTCCGAGGCGTGCCCAGCAAGCCTTCATAACCGCCGTTACCACCGGTCCACAGCGTCGTGTAGTAGGTTTTATCGAACGCGTTTTTCAGCCACAGCGATACATCCCACTGCCCCTGATTGAAGTCGCCGCGCAGGCCTGTGGATAAGTTGACCACGGCATAACTCGGGATCTGCCCGTAGTCGGAATCCTCCACCGTACCCACGGCTTTGGAGCGGAACGCGTAGCTGGCGGTGACGTACTCTTCGAAGCCGTTGCTCAGGTTCCATTTGTATTCGCCGTTGGCGTTGCCGATCCATTTCGAGGCGCCGACCACTTGGTGGCCGCTGAGGTCGCAAGAGGCCGGGGCGCCGGGCTGCAAACTGACTTCCGGCGGGCACGGTGCATCTTTATAGGAGAGGTAGCTGACGTCGTTGAAGGAGCCGTTGAGGTTGAGGGTCAGGCCGCGCAACGGGATGATCGTGCTTTCGACTTCCACGCCGCGAGAGCGCACGGAGCCGGCGTTGGTCAGGTATTGCACGCGGTTGACGTCGTCGTAGGCGTTGGTCTGGTAGGCGTTGACCTGGGTCCAGAACAGGTTGGCGTTAAGTTGCAGGCGCTTGTCCCACAGGGTGCTTTTGAAACCGAGTTCGGCGTTGTTGGCGCGCTCGGTGCCGATCAGCAACGAGTCAGCGCCTGCGGTGGGTGCGGAACCGACCACGAGGTTTACGCCGCCGGATTTTTCGCCGTGGGACAGGGTCGCGTACCCGAGCAAGTCATCGGTGAAGCGGTAGCTCAGGTTCAGCAAGCCTGAAGGGCTGGAGCTGTACTGATTCAAATCCCCGGAGTCATAAGCCCCGGCGCGACCGCGTCTGGCGGTGGCCGCCGCGCCCGTCACCGCCGCGCCGCCGAGTGGCGCATCTCGCGTCACCCATGCGTTTTTCTCTTCATAGGTGCCACGCACCCCGGCGGTGAAGTCCAGCCGTGGAGTGAGGTGCCAAGTGCCTTGGGCGAACAGCGCAAAACTGTTGGTTTCGATATGGCCGTTGCCGACGCTATCGACGTTGGCCAGCGCACCACGGGGCGTGCCGTTCCAGATGTCCGCTTGCGGGCCGTAATAGGCGAAGGATTTGTTGTCCAGGTCCGAGCCGAAGTAGTAGGCGCCGAGCACGTAATCGAAGAATTCCCCCTTGGGCGACGCCAGACGAAACTCTTGCGAGTACTGCTTATCTTCCACCGAGACCCCGGCGTTGTAGCTCGCCGGCACGTTCAGGCCATCGTCGTTGCGCGGGGTGAAATTCCACCAGCGATAGGCGCTGATCGAGGTCAGGGTGAAGTCGCTCGGCAAGGTCCAGTTGGCCTCCACCGACGTACCGCCCTGATGCACGGTGACGTGTTGATCGTTGTCGAGGTTGACCTTGCGGTGGGAGCCATTGACCAGCGTCGCCCCCGCCGCAGCGGCCCGAGATTCGTAGAGATTGACGCCATTGATGGTCGGCCCGGTGTTGTACAGCACACGGGTGCCGGCGCTGGAATCCTCTTCGTTGTAATCACCGATCCAGCGCAGGTTGAACGACTCGTTGGGCTTGAACAACAACTGCCCACGCAAGCCCTCGCGAGAACCGCCGTTCAACTCATGGCCGTTGAACTCGTTCTTGATGTCACCATCGCTGCGGCTGCGATACGCGGAAAAACGCCCGGCGAGTTCGTCGTTCAACGGCCCGGAAATCGTGCCCTTGGTCTGGAAGTAACCGTCCTCGCCCACCGAGGTTTCGATGCTGCGCTCCGGGGTAAACGACGGCGCGCGGGTGTTGATGTTGATCACCCCGGCGGTGGTGTTTTTGCCGAACAACGTGCCTTGCGGACCGCGCAGGACTTCGAGCTGTTCGATGTCCATCAAGTCGAACACCGCCATGCCCGGCCGCCCGAGGTAAACGTTGTCGATGTAGAGCCCGACGCTGCCTTCCAAACCGTCACTGGCCGGATTGTTACCGAGGCCACGAATCGACACGCTGGACTGACGTGCATGCATGTAGGCGACGTTGACGCTGGGCACCAGTTGCTGCAAATCCTGGATGCGATAGACCCGCTGGGTTTCCAGGGCCTGGCCGCTGACCACGCTCATCGGCGTCGGCACGTCTTGCGAACTTTCTTCGCGACGGCGGGTGGTGACGGTCACGGTTTCCAGTTGCGAACTGTCAGCGGTGGTTTTGCCAGCGGGCGCCGCTTCCGGCGTCGTGCTGTCAGCCGCATAAGCCTGGGCACTCCCCGCCAGCAACAGGGCCAGGGGCAGGCGTTTGAGCCGTCGGGGCGAGAGGGGCGAGGCAAGGTTCAACGGACTCATGGGGCGGCTCCTGGTCAAAAAAAACGCAGTGACATTCAACAATGCATATTCTTTTAAGTTATTTTTTTATGTTTTTACAAAGATTTACTGCATAAGAGATTGCCTTTATAAGGAATCCACCTGATGCATATCCAATGCATTCGCCCGATATTTTTTATGTGAAAAATGCATATCGATTTGCGCCAACTCCGCCACTTCATCGCCCTCGCCGACCAGCGCAGCTTTGTCGCGGGCGCCTTGGCGGTGAACCTCTCGCAATCGGCCTTCAGCCGCAGCATCCAGGCCCTGGAACACAGCGTCGGTTGTCAGTTGGTGGATCGCGGACGCAAGGACCTGGCGCCGACCAAACAGGGCCAGGTGTTGCTCGAACATGCGCGACGGTTGGTCAGCGGCGCGCAGCAGATGGCCAACGAGATCAGCCAGTTCAACGGTCTGGAGGCTGGCGAGTTGCGCTTCGGCTGTGGCCCGGCGCCCGCGGCGGGGTTGATCCCGCGAGCCATCGGCAGTTTTATCGGGCGCTATCCGAAAGCGCGAGTGCAGTTCCAGGTGGACGATTGGCAGAGCCTGAGCAAGCGCCTGCTGAGCGAGGAGTTCGAATTCTTCGTCGCCGACACCCGCTATTTCGAAGCCGACCCGGACTACCTGACTCAACGCCTGCGCCCGCGCAAATGGCATTTCTGCTGTCGTGCCGGGCATCCATTAGCGGGGCGCGAAAGCGTCACTGCTGCAGAGTTGATGAGCTACCCGATGGCGGTCAGCATTCGCCCGCCGAACCTGCGCAAAGTCATCGTCGACTTGAGCGGCCGCCCGGATTTCACGCCGAATGTGGAATGTGAAAACAGCTACAGCCTGCTGAGCGTGGTGATGCGTTCGGATGCCATCGGGATTGTCGGCGCTTATTCAGATGCGCTGCATTTGGCTAAGGGTGAGTTGGTGTGTTTGAAGATTGATGGGTTGGCGGATGATCTTGAAGAGCTGTACACGCGGTACGGGATCGTCAGCCGCGCCGGGTATCGCTTGTCGCCGTTGGCCGAGGCGATGATTGCGCAGATCAAGGAGATTGATCAGCGGGATGAGGAGGTGTGTTCGCTCGACAATTTGGCCGTTTGATCGGACGCCTTCGCGAGCAAGCCCGCTCCCACATTGGAATGCATTCTCCTGTGGAAGCGGGCTTGCCCGCGAAGAGGCCAGATCAAACACCGATGCACCCACTGCATAAACCCCATTCCCCAAATGCACTTGCCTCAACCCCGCCCCACCAGCGAAAACCCTCGCCTGTCTTTTGATCGGTGAACCCCATGCCCAACACCCCAAACCCTGTGCGCAATGTGCTGTACATCATGTGCGATCAACTACGCCGCGATTACCTGTCGTGCTACGGCCACCCGCATTTGCACACGCCGAATATCGATCGCCTGGCCGCCGCCGGTGTACGTTTCAGCCGCGCCTACACCCAAGGCACAATCTGCGGGCCGTCGCGGATGTCGGCCTACACCGGGCGCTATGTCAGCAGCCACCAAGTGGCGTGGAACGCCGTGCCGTTACCCCTGGAAGAACTGACCATCGGCGACTATCTGCGCCCCCATGGCATCCGCACCGCGCTGGTGGGCAAGACCCACGCCACACCCAATCTGGATGCCTTGCAACGGCTGGCGATCAATCCCTCCAGCGAACAAGCCGAAGTGCTGAACGAAGTCGGTTTCGAAGCCTTTTTCCGCCACGACGGCATCTTCCCCGACGACCCGATTTTCGACGACAAACGCGAGTCCGCGCCCTACACCCATTACTTGCGCGAGCACGGTTTCGAGGGTCGCAACCCTTGGCACGACTGGGCCAATGCCGCCCAAGGTGCCAATGGCGAAATCCTCAGCGGCTGGAAAATGCGCAACGCCCATCTCCCCGCACGCGTCCCCGAGCAGCATTCCGAAACCGCCTACACCACCGACCGCGCCATCGACTTCATCGCCGAGCAAGGCGCGCAGCCGTGGTGCCTGCACCTGTCGTACATCAAGCCCCACTGGCCCTACATCGCCTCGGCGCCGTACCACGCGCTGTATGGCGCCGAGCAGGTGATTGAACCGGTGCGCGCAGCGGCTGGGGAGGCGAGCGATCACCCGGTGTACAACGCGTTTCGCCAGCATGAAGAAAGCCTGAATTTTTCCCAGGACGAGGTGCGCTTGAACGTGGTGCCGACCTACATGGGGCTGATCAAACAGGTCGATGATCAGCTCGGGCGGTTGTTCGATTTTCTGCAGAGCAATGGTCGCTGGGACGACACGCTGATTGTGTTCACCAGCGATCACGGTGATTTCCTGGGTGACCATTACCTGGGGGAAAAAGAGTTTTTGCTGGAGCCGGCGGTGGGGATTCCGTTGATCGTGCGCGACCCGCGTGTAGCGGCGGATATCACCCGGGGGTCGGTGGATGATCGGCTGGTGGAAACCATTGATGCGTTGCCCACATTCCTTGAAGCCCTGGGTTTGCCGAGCGCTGAACATCGGCTCGAAGGACGCTCACTTATTCCGCTATTGCACGAAGTGGAGACCGACTGGCGCCGCTATGCGATCAGCGAATACGACTACGCCTTCCAGGCCCCGGCGCGGGAGCGTCTGGCGCAGCCGATCGACCGTTGCCGCATGACCATGGTGCGCAGCGAGCGCTGGAAGTATCTGGCGTATGACGGGTTTCGGCCGCAGCTGTTTGATCTGCTGAACGATCCGCAGGAGTTGCGCGATCTGGGCGCGGACCCGGCGTTTGCCGCCGTTCGCGAAGAGCATGCGGGGTATCTGTTTGAGTGGGTGCGCGGGTTGAAACGGCGCACCACCATCAGTCATCAAGAGATTGATTTGCGCGGGCAGCGGTTTCGTTATGGCGAGCCGGAAGCCGAGAAACTGGTCCAAATCGGCGTGTGGTAACCCAATCAAATTGTGGGAGCGGGCTTGCTCGCGAAGGCGGAGTGTCAGTCGGTAAAAATGTTGACTGACACACCGCTTTCGCGAGCAAGCCCGCTCCCACAGGGGACCGTGTTTTACGCGCCTTTAATGGTTTGGCTGCGCTGCCCCGCCACTCCAACCGGCACCTCCCCCTTCAACGTCACTCGCCGCACGATCCGGTCCTGCGTCCCATAGTCATCCACCGCGTAATGCTGGGTGGATCGGTTATCCCAGATCGCCACATCACCGGCCTTCCAGCGCCAGCGCACGGTGTTTTCCAAACGCGTGACGTGGCTTTGCAGCAGCCCGAACAAGTGCGCTGAATCCGCTTGGGAGTAACCCTTGATGCGTTTCACGAAATGCCCCAGCAACAAGCTCTTCTCGCCGCTGATCGGGTGCACGCGCACTACCGGGTGCTCGGTTTCGTAGACGGTTGAGGTGAAGATCTTGCGGTAGCGCTCCAGCTTCTCCGCCGACACGTCGGGCTTGGCGCCGGCGTAGTCGTATTCGTTGCTGTGCACGGCGGTGAGTTTGTCCGCCAATTCCCGCAGTTCCGGCGCCAGTTCGTTGTAGGCGGTGGCGGTGTTGGCCCAGAAGGTGTCGCCGCCGAATGCCGGGGCCACTACCGAGCGCAGGATCGAGGCTTTCGGGTAGGCGTCGACGAAGGTCACGTCGGTGTGCCAGGAGTTGGCGCGTTGGCCTTCAGCGCCGTCCAGTTCCAGCAGGTAACGGGTGCCGTCGCGCACCGGCACGGTCGGGTGCGCCACCGGTTCGCCGAGCAAGTGGGCGAAGGCTTCCTGGCTCTGATCGTCGAGCTGGGTCTGCTCGCGGAAGAACACGACTTTGTACTGCACCAGCGCCTGCTGGATGGCTTCGACGGTGCCGGCGTCCAGCTCACCGGAAAGTTGCACGCCACGGATCTCGGCGCCGATCCGACCGGCCACCGGATGGATTTCAAGCGCGTGAACAGCGGGTTTTACAGCTAAAGCGGCATTGCTCATGGGTAGACCCTCGATCGGACTGCTGACGGTTGAACGGCAACTAAGCATTGCTCTATCTATATTCAATTTAGGTCTAATAGATATTCACATGCTTCGTTGACGGAATAAGAGCTTGCATTTAAAACCTCAAGCAACCTTCGTCGCAAATGCCTTCGAGCTATTTTTAGGATGCCGCAAAAGCATATGGATCTTCGCCAGTTGCGCTACTTCATCGCCCTCAACGAACACCGCAGTTTTGTCCGTGCGGCTGACGCCATGGGCATCACTCAACCGGCGTTCAGCCGCAGTATCCAAGGGCTGGAGCAAGAGTTCGGCTGTGTTCTGGTGGACCGTGGCAACAAGGATTTGCGCCCGACACCTGAAGGCCAGGTGGTGCTGCAACATGCCCTGACCCTGGTGCAAGGCGCGGCGCTGCTCAGCGCCGAGGTGACGCAGATGACCAAGCTCGACGCCGGTGAACTGCGCTTCGGTTGCGGCCCCGCGCCGGCGGTGAAACTGGTGCCGGATGCGGTGGCGCAGTTCATCAATGCTCACCCGAAAGTGCGCACCTGTTTTCAGGTGGATAACTGGGAAAAACTCAGCCGCGCCCTGAGCCGCGAAGAGATCGAATTCTTCATCGCCGACATCCGCCATTTCGAAGCCGACCCGAACTTCCAGACCCAGGCGTTGACCCCCAAGCGCGGGGTGTTTTTCTGCCGGCCGGGGCATCCGTTGCTGGTCAAGGACAGCCTGTCGACCAACGACATGTTCGACTATCCACTGGCGACCACATTGATCCCGCCGGGCATTCGCAAATTGCTGGCGAACCTCAGTGGGCGGATGGATTTTTCACCGACCATTGAGACCGAGCACTTCCCGGCGCTGGTGAAGATTGTGTTGCAGTCGAATGCGATTGGCATCGGCACCGAAGAGGCGTTTGTCGAGGACATTGCCCAGGGTTCGCTGGTGCTGCTGCACTGGCGTAATTTGCCGCAGAACGTCGAGAGCATGAATGCGCGGTGCGGGATTGTCAGCCGCACCGGGTTCCGGTTGTCGCCAGCGGCGCGGGCGATGATTGAGACGTTGGTGGCGGTGGATAAACAAGAGATTAGCGTCGCGGTTTAGGGCCTCTTTGCGAGCAAGCCCGCTCCCACATGGGTTCTGTGAACGACGCAGAAACAATGTGGGAGCGGGCTTGCTCGCAAAGAGGCCCGCACAGACGCTAGAGATTCAGAGCTTGGCAGCAGCCAACTCCGGCACCACCCAATCCTTCACCTTGAACGGCTTGCGAATCAGCTTCTGCTGCGAGGCCAGATCCACCGCATCCTGCAATTTCCCCAGGAACACCGGGTCCAGGGTCGACGGGAATACTTCGCTCAATTTCTGATCCTGCAAATCCTGCTGCAGAATCACCGGCGGGTAACTCGCCAGCCCTGACACCAACTGAATGTACGCATCCTTGTTGCTGTCCTGAGTCAGCCAGTCCACTGCTTGCTGTTGCGCCTTCAGCAGTTTCGCCACGACGTCGGGATGTTCGTCGACAAACTTGCCGGTGCCCACCAACACAGCCTGCACACTGCCCGCCCCTCCCAAATCCTTGGTATTCAACGGCAACTCGGCCAGGCCCTTGGCTTGCAATGCGGTCAGCCCGGAGCTGCCCCAGGACGCATCGATCTGCTTGGCCGCCAACGCTGCGACCGCGCCGTTGAAGTCCAGATTGATCACCTTCACATCCTTCTCGCTCAAACCCTGGCTGGCCAGCGCCGCATCGAACGACAACTGCGTAGCGGTGCCACGGAAGATCGCCACCCGTTTGCCTTTGAGGTCTTGCAGCGTCTTGATCCCCGAGCCGGGCACCACGCCCAGATACTGTTTCACCCCGCGTGCGGAGGCGCTGAGCAGCCGCGTGTCCAAACCGTTGGACTTGCCAATGATCGCCGCAAGGTCACCCAGATAGGCGAGGTCCACCTGACCGTTGGCGAACGCTTCGTTGATCACCGGACCGGCGCCCTTGAAGAAACTCCACTGAATCTTGACGCCCTGATCGGCGAAGGCTTTTTCGTAGATCTGCTGGTCGCGCAATACATCCGCGATGCCGCCGCCACTGTGTTGGGTGCCGGCGCTAAGGTCGGGCACGGCGATCCTGATTTCCTTGAGTTCGTCGGCGTTGGCGGTGAACGCCAGCAACCCCGCCAGGGCCGGAACGGCGAACAGACTGATGACACGTTTGAAGGGACGATTCATGGGTGTGGCTCCTGGTGGCGACGGCGTTGAGGAGCAGAACGTAGGCTGAATCGGGGTCAGCACTTAAATACTATAAATTCACATTTTTATAGCTTTTGGATCTATGCCAGTTAACGCGGGGGTCTTGGGCGGGTATGCATAAACAGCATCGAAAATATTCTTCGAATGCATTGGATGCGTGTGGCCTGGAGGCCTTAAATGGCTTGGCTTATCTCTCAATAGTATTGATTAAGTTTTTTATAGATCGATTTTGCATACACCTAAAACCTGTGGGAGCAGGCTTGCTCGCGAAGACGGAGTGTCAGCCACCATCAATGTTGGATGTGTTGACGCTTTCGCGAGCAAGCCCGCTCCCACAAGGGCAGGCCAGTTTTGCAACCCGACAACGGAGGTCATCCATGGCCCGTGTTTCCCTTCTCAGCCTGCCGCTGGCCGCCCCGCCGCTCAACGGTCGGCGCCTGTGGCCCAGCCTGAGCCAACGCCTGTTGCCTTGGCTGTTGCCGATCAGCCTGTTCGCCCTGTGGTGGCTGGCCAGCCGCAATCACTGGATGAGCGAGCAGATCCTGCCAGCGCCCTCATTGGTGTGGAACAGCGCGGTCGAACTGTCCCAGGGCGAATTGTGGAGCCATCTGTGGATCAGCCTGCAACGCCTGTTCTGGGGCTTGCTCGCCGGGGTCAGCGCCGGTGCCGTGCTGGGCGCGGCGCTGGGTTTCAGTCGGCGTCTGGAACGTTTGGTGTTCCCGACGTTCGCCGGGTTGGCGCAAGTGCCGACCCTGGCCTGGATTCCGTTGTTCATGGTGTTTTTCGGCATCGGCGAAGTGTTGAAACTGGTGGTGCTGGTCAAGGCCATCGTGGTGCCGGTGACCCTGCACACGCTGGTCGGCGTGCGGGATGCACAACCCAAACTGCGTGAAGCCGCCGCCGTGCTGCGCCTGCCCACCCGCTTGTTGATCCGCCGCCTCATCTTGCCCGCCGCGCTCCCTGCGTTCATGGCCGGCGTGCGGCTGGCATTGGCCGCCGGTTGGACCTCGTTGCTGGCGGTCGAGCTGTTGGCGTCCAGCGAAGGCATCGGTTACCTGATGGTTTGGGCGCGGCAGTTGTTCATGCTCGACATCGTTTTCGTGGTCATCGTGGTGATCGGTTTTATCGGTGTGGCCATGGATCGCGGCATCGGTCTGCTGGACAAAAAACTGGTGCACTGGCCGCATCCGGCCACCGCCGAAATTCGTCGCGGGCCGCGTTATGCCGGTTGGCAGCGAGTGCAGCCGTGGTTGTTGCCGCTGGCGCTGCTGGTGTTGTGGCAAGTGACCACGGATCAGCAGTGGATCGACGGGAATATTCTGGTCAGCCCGTTGGCCGTGTTGGCAACCACTTGGCACGGCTTGCTCGATGGCACGCTGCTCGGCGGCATGGCCCTGAGCCTGGGCCGCACCCTCGGCGGTCTGCTGCTGGGCGGCGGCCTCGGGTTTGCGCTGGGCTTGCTGCTGGGACTGTCGCGCACCAGTGAGCGGGTGCTCGGCCCGACCCTCGCCGCCATCCGCCAGATCGCGATTTTCGCCTGGGTGCCATTGCTAACCGCGTGGTTCGGCCTGGGGGAGTTGGCCAAGTGGGTGTTCGTCGCCCTCGCCGCGTTTTTCCCGCTGTTCATCGCCACCCAACGCAGCGTCGCCAACCTCTCGCCGCAACTCAATGAAGCGGCGCAAGTGCTGCGCCTGAATCTCGGCCAGCGCCTGCGTCGCTTGGTCTTGCCCGGTGCCGCGCCGGGGATTTTCGCCGGCCTGCGCCTGAGCCTGATCTACGCCTGGCTCGGCACCATCGGCGCCGAATATTTCATGCCGTCCAACGGCGGCATCGGCAGCCAGATGATCGGCGCGCAACAACTGCTGCGCATGGACCTGATCATGGCCGGCATGCTCCTGGTGGGCCTGACCGGCGCCCTGCTCAACCTTATCGGCCAACGCCTGGAAATCCGCGCGACCCGCTGGAGACACGCATGAACGCACCGATTGTCAGCTTCAACCACGTGGGCAAATCCTTCGATGTCGACGGCTTTGAACTGGAGGCCATTCGCGAATTCAACCTGGAAATCGCCGAGGGCGAATTCGTCGCGATTGTCGGCTCCAGCGGTTGTGGAAAATCCACTTTATTGCGGCTGTTGGTGGGGCTCGACACACAGTTTCGCGGGCAGATTACCGTGGACGGTAAAGCGGTCAGCGGCATCGGTGGCGAGCGTGGGATCGTGTTTCAGGAACATCGATTGTTCCCGTGGCTGACAGTGGCCGACAACATCGGCCTGGGCTTGGTCAACGAGCCTTTAAGCACCGAGCAAAAGCAAAAACGCGTAGAGGATTTCATCGAGTTGGTCGGCCTCAAAGACTTCACCCGCGCCTATCCGCACCAGCTCTCCGGGGGCATGGCGCAACGGGTGGCGATCGCTCGCGGCTTGGTGGCCAGCCCACGGATTCTACTGCTGGACGAACCCTTCGGCGCCCTCGACGCCCTGACTCGCCAACAGATGCAGGACGAGCTTCTGGCGATTCGCAGTCGCGCAAAAATCACCACGATCCTCGTGACTCATGACGTCGAGGAAGCGATCTTCCTCGCCGACCGCGTGGTGGTCATGGAGCCCCGTCCCGGCCGCATCAAGCAAGTGGTCGACATCGCCTTGCCCCACCCGCGCCAGCGCAGCAGTTTCGACTTCCACCAATTGCGCGAGGAGCTGCTGCACGAGCTCACCAGCGACGACCACTACCAACCGACCGTGCCGGTGCAGATCCGCGACCTGCCGCTGTCCTTCATTGCCTGCTGAACAGGAGATTTTTGATGCCGCAACGTCCCAATTTTCTGGTGATCCTGGCCGATGACCTGGGCTTCTCCGACATCGGCGCGTTCGGTGGTGAAATCGCCACGCCGAACCTCGATGCCCTGGCCAACAACGGCCTGCGCCTGACCGATTTCCACACGGCACCCACCTGCTCGCCGACACGTTCGATGCTGCTCACCGGCACCGACCACCACATCGCCGGCATCGGCACCATGGCCGAGGCGTTGACCCCGGACCTGATCGGCAAACCGGGTTACGAAGGTCATCTCAACGACCGCGTGGTGGCGTTGCCGGAACTGCTGCGCGAGGCCGGTTACCAGACGTTGATGAGCGGCAAATGGCACCTGGGCCTGACTGCTGAACTGGCGCCGCATGCGCGGGGTTTCGAGCGCTCGTTTTCGCTGCTGCCCGGCGCCGCCAACCACTACGGTTTTGAACCGACTTACGATGAACAGACGCCGGGGCTGCTGAAATCCACCCCGGCGCTGTACATCGAAGACGACAGGTTCGTGGATGAACTGCCGAAGGATTTTTATTCCTCCGACGCCTTCGGCGACAAGCTGTTGCAGTACCTGAAGGAGCGGGATCAGACCCGACCGTTCTTCGCCTACCTGCCGTTTTCCGCGCCGCACTGGCCGTTGCAGGCGCCGGCCGATGTGGTTGAGAAATACCGTGGCCGCTATGACGCCGGCCCGGAAGTGCTGCGACTTGAGCGTCTGGAAAAACTCAAATCCCTGGGGCTGATCGACGCCGATGTCGAACCGCATCCGCTGATCCAGCTCAACGCACAATGGGACGCCTTGAGCGACGAACAACGGCAGGTTTCCGCACGGGCCATGGAGGTTTATGCGGCGATGGTCGAGCGCATGGACTGGAACATCGGGCGCGTCGTCGATTACCTGCGCAAACAGGGGCAACTGGACAACACGTTTATCCTGTTCATGTCCGATAACGGCGCCGAAGGGGCGCTGCTGGAAGCCTTCCCGAAATTCGGCCCGGAGCTGCTGACGTATCTGAATCAGCATTACGACAACAGCCTGGACAACATCGGCCGCGCCAACTCATACGTCTGGTACGGACCGAGCTGGGCCCAGGTCGCGACCGCGCCGTCGCGGCTGTTCAAGGCGTTCACCACCGAGGGCGGGATTCGCGTGCCGGCGCTGGTGCACTACCCGCAACTCTCGCTCAAGGGCCAGATCAGCCATGGGTTTGGCACGGTGATGGACATCACGCCGACCATTCTCGACCTGGCCGGTGTGCGCCATCCGGGCAAGCGTTGGCGTGGCAAGGACGTGGCGGAACTGCGCGGCAAATCGTGGCTGGGGTTTCTGTCCGGCGAAACGGCGCAGGTGCATGACGAACACACCGTCACCGGGTGGGAATTGTTCGGGCGACGGGCGATTCGGCAGGGGCAGTGGAAAGCGGTGTACATCCCCGGGCCGGTGGGGCCGGCGACCTGGCAGCTTTATGACCTGGGGAGTGATCCGGGGGAGATTCATGATTTGGCGCTGTTGCAGCCGGACAAACTTACGACGCTGATCGAGCATTGGCAGCGGTATGTGGATGAAACCGGGGTGATCTTGAGTGAGTCGCCGTTTCAGCCGGATTGATGTTGCCTGAGCCGACGCTTTCGCGGGCAAGCCCGCTCCCACAGGGGATCTCGGTTGCTCACAATCATTGTGGTCACCGAAGATCCAGTGTGGGAGCGGGCTTGCTCGCGAAGGGGCCATCAGCCACAGCCCATCAAGCCCTGACTGTCCGCACCTGTTCCCCCACCACTTCTTCCTTGCGCACAAACCGATTCGCCCGCGCAAACGTCCCGAAATCATTGAACCTCACGCCCATCTCGCGCATGACCTTATGCGCCACCGGCACGGTCATCTGGCGGATGTAAAACGGTTCCTTCACCACAAAATGATGAATCCCGTGGCTGCTGCCGAAGTTGAAGCAGAACGCCTGCATCGGCCACATCCACCAAGGGTTCAGCACCTGGGTTTGCTGGATCACATTGCCCAATTCCACATCACCGTAGTAATGCATGTTCGAGCTGACAAAGTGCAGGCAGAAAGTGCGCAACACGTTCGGCCCGATGATCACCACCGCCGCGATGTCGATCACCTGCATCACCGACAACGTGGTCGCCGACCATTCAATCGGCGTGCCCATCAGGTACGCGATGCCATTGGCGGCATGGAAGCCGAGAAACACGTACCACGCGCCCCAATGCACCAACGCCAGCGGTGCGTAAACCTTCAAGGTGCGTTTGATGATGCTGACTTTGTGCGCCCAGGTCTTGGCCCGCAGCATGCGGATGAATGCCGACATCACGTTGTCACCGACCATCATCAACCGCGCGATGCCCCAGGGCTCGCCGTTGGTGATCGCCCGTTCTTCCATGTCGGTTTCGGTGCCGGAGACTTTGTGATGGTTGAGGTGCAGATGCCGACGAATCCACGGATTGATGGTGCTCGGCCGCGCCAGCCAGACCAGGCCCATCATCAGGGTGTGCGGCACCCGCTGTTTGCGGAAGTACATGCTGTGGATCAGGTCGTGTTCCAGTTCGTGGGTCAACGAGGCAAAAAATGCGTTGAGCAACAGGCACACCCACCAGGCCATGTGCCCGGTGATGTAGAGCGCCGCCGAACCGATCATCCCGGCCAGGGCAAAGGCCAGAATGCCGGCGCCCAAGGCGTCCTGATGGTTGAGAATCGGGTAGTGTTTTCGCAATTCGACGCCCCGGGCCAGCACCACTTCGCGAATATGTGCTGATCGCTGGGCTGCATTCAGTCGCTGGGGACTTGCAGAAGTACGGTCCATGCTTCCATCCTCTGGTTATTGATGGTCACATCCTGCCTTGTGATGCCCCACAAGACGGTAGCCGTGAACGCCAACCTGTTGACCGGAAGCGCCAATCAGCATGACTGAACCGACCTCCCTCGCCAGCTGGACCCGCGCCCTGCGCAAGCAACTCGATGCGTTGGGCCTGGACAGCACCGCCCTGTGCGAACAGGCGGGGCTTGACCCGCAGTTGATGGACGACCCTAACGCCCGTTATCCGTTGTCCAACACCACGCGCCTGTGGGAAATCGCCGTGCAGGTCAGCGGCGACCCGGCGATTGGCTTGCGGGTGTCGCGCTTTGTCAGCCCCACCACCTTCCACGCCCTCGGATATGCGCTGGTGGCCAGCGGCAGTCTGCGGGAGGTGTTCGAGCGCATCGTGCGTTATCACCAAGTGGTCAGCGATGCCCTGGAACTGGAACTGACCCGCAGCGACGACCGCTACCGTTTTCGCCTGAAAGTCCCGCCCGGCAACCCGGCCCCGGCCTTCGAAGCCATCGACGCCTTTGCCGCGATCTACGTGCGCACATGCCGCAATCGCCTGGGCCGCGACTACGCACCGCTGGCGGTGTACCTGCGCCGCCCCGAACCTGCCGACCCGCACCAATGGCACAAAGTGTTTCGCTCACCGGTGCACTTTTCCGCCGACGAAGACCGACTGGAATTCGCCCTGGTGGACTTCGAAAGCCACCTGGACGACGCCAACCTGGAACTGGCCGAACACAACGAAACCGTACTCAAACGCACCCTCGCCCAGCTCAAACCCCTGACCTGGGAGCGCAAAGTGCGCGACGCCATCGAGGAACAACTGCCCGAAGGCGAACCCAGCGCCGAACACATCGCCAAGACCCTGCACCTGAGCCTGCGCAGCCTGCAACGGCACCTGGCGGACGAGGGTTGCCGCTTCGACACCCTGCTCAACGAAAGCCGCGAAAACCTCGCGCTGCTGCACCTGCGCGATCCGCAGTGTTCGTTGAGTGAAATCAGTTATCTGCTGGGTTTTGCGGATACCAGCAGTTTTAGCCGGGCGTTCAAACGCTGGACGGGGATGACACCGGGGCAGTTTCGGGATGGGTTGCGGTGACGGGTTTGGGAGGTGTGTTGTCTGGACTGGCCTCTTCGCGGGCAAGCCTTGCTCCTACAGGTCATGCGCCAGTCGTGAAGATAGCGTTGACCTGTAGGAGCGAGGCTTGCCCGCGAAGGCGATAGCCCGGACGGCGCAAAAACCTCAGCGCCCCCGATCCCGCCGCAACAACTTGCGCACCCGCGCCACCAGTTCATTTACGGAAAATGGCTTGAGCAGGTAATCATCCTCATGCAACTCCAACCCGCGCAGGCGATCTTCGATGCCGTCCTTGGTGGTGAGGAACAGCACCGGGGTTTCGCCGAGTTTGCGGATTTGTTGCTGTAGCTGCCAGCCGTTGAGGCCCGGGAGCATGACGTCGAGGATGATCAGGTCGTACTCGCCGGATTCGATGAAGCGCCGGCCGTCCATGCCGTTGAGCGCCACATCCACCGAATAGCTCGCCTCGTTCAGGCCGTTGGCCAGGAGTTTGGCGGTTTCGGGTTCGTCTTCCACTAACAGGACACGCATGGCACACCTCGATTAATCAGGGGTACAGGCTAGGCGTGTTCGGGTCGGTTGCCCACCACAAACTTTCAGCACACGCCATTCCTTGTGGGAGCGGGCTTGCTCGCGAAGGCGTCGTGTCAGCCAACATCCATGTCGATTGACACACCGCCTTCGCGAGCAAGCCCGCTCCCACAAGGGGTTCAGTGGTTGCGGTTAGATTGTGGCCAACGCTCGGAGCCGTTCGGCATCAAGGATTTCGATTTCGCCGTAGCCCAACCCGATAATCCCCTGCCCCTGCAGCTCCTTGAGCATCTGGTTGGTGGTCTGGCGCGACAGGGACAGCATCGACGCCAGTTGCTCCTGGGGCAGTTGCAGCACCCGGCGCGGCGGGTCGATTTCGCCATAACCTTCGGCGATCATCAGCAGGCGATGGGCCAGGCGAGCCGGGGCGGGCATCAGGCTGAGCTGTTCGAGATTGATGAAGGTCAGGCGCAGTTTTTGGCTCATCAGCAGGGCCAGTTGCCGCCAGTACAGTGGTTGGTCGTCGAGCAGCTTCAGCAGCGCGGTTTGCGGGATGTGCAGCAAGGTGCATTGGCCTGCGCCAAACGCATCGTGGGTGCGGGGCTGGCCATCGAACAGGCAGATTTCGCCGAACCAGTGCGGCGGCTCCACCAGGCTCAGCAACGCCTCTTTACCCTGCTCGCTCACCGCGCCGATGCGCACCGTGCCTTCGAGCACCGCGTACAAACCGCACGGCGGATCGCCGCGTTTGAACAGCCGTTGCCCCGGCGTCAAGCGCCGCACGCGGGCCGCTGCCAGCAGACTATCCTGTAAAGAAACGGGTAAATGACTGAACCACTGCCCACTCATCAGGCGCGAACGCCAAACCTGCATGTCCATGAAGACTCCTGGAAATTGTCGCCTGGCTGACAGAGCGAACGCCGGACCCGGGGCATGATCAGTCACCCTACAGGAGGAATAACAATGAAAAGCCTCGTTGACCATCTCAGTCAATACGCCGCCTACCACCGTGACCCGCGCAACATTGCCAGCCACTTTATCGGCATTCCGCTGATTGTGGTGGCGGTGGCGGTTTTGCTGTCGCGGCCGCAGTGGGCCGGCGGCTGGGTTTCACCGGCGGTGCTGGTGGCGCTGGCGTCGGCGTGGTTTTACCTGCGCCTGGAGCTGCGCCTCGGGGTACTGATGACGGTGTTGCTGGGCCTGTGCATTTGGGCAGGGCAAATACTCGCGCAGCAAAGCACCATGATCTGGCTCAGCAGCGGTGTGGCGATGTTTGTGATTGGCTGGGCGATTCAGTTTGTCGGCCATCATTACGAGGGGCGTAAGCCAGCGTTTGTCGATGATGTGACGGGGTTGATTGTCGGGCCGTTGTTTGTGGTGGTGGAGTTGGCGTTTTTGCTGGGGTTGCGGCGGGACCTCAAGGAGCAGATTGAGGCGCGAGTGGGGGGTGTGCGGGTCAATTCGAAGGGTGCTGCTGTTTAGATCGCTTTCGCGAGCAAGCCCGCTCCCACAGGGTATTGGGTTGGCCACAAATTTTGTGCTCAACACCGGTCCCCTGTAGGAGCGAGGCTTGCCCGCGAAGCTTTTGCCTTAGATGTTGGCGACTTTCTGCCAAACCTTGGGTTTGAAGAACAACGTCTCACCCTTGGCCAACCCAACCAGGCTGTCGTGATCCTTCACCACTTCGGCCTCAATCAATTCGCTCTGCCCTTCCACCTTCAATGTCACCCGAGTCGTAGCACCCAACGGCCGGATATCCCGCACTTCAGCCGCGTGGTGATCCTCCAGCTCATGCCGCGACAGCGACACTTCATGGGGACGGAACAGCACATGTTTGTCGTCACCCAGGTGCAAACGGTTCGAATCGCCCAAGAAGTGATAAACGAAATCACTGGCCGGGTTTTCGTAGACGTCGCCCGGTGAACCGATCTGCTCGATCACACCCTTGTTCATCACCACGATCCGATCCGCCACTTCCATCGCCTCTTCCTGGTCGTGGGTCACGAACACGGAGGTCAGGTTGATGTCTTCGTGCAACCGCGCCAGCCAACGACGCAGTTCCTTGCGAACCTTGGCATCCAGTGCACCGAAGGGTTCGTCGAGCAGCAGTACTTTCGGTTCCACCGCCAAGGCGCGGGCCAAGGCAATTCGCTGGCGCTGGCCGCCGGACAGTTGCTCCGGGTAGCGATCCGACAACCAATCCAGTTGCACCATGTTCAGCAGTTCGTGGACTTTGACCGCGATCTGGCTTTCGCTCGGGCGCTGGTTTTTCGGTTTCATGCGCAGGCCGAACGCGACGTTGTCGAACACCGTCATGTGGCGGAACAAGGCGTAGTGCTGGAACACGAAACCGACGTTGCGATCGCGCACATCGTGGCCGGACACGTCTTCGCCGTGGAACACGATGCTGCCTTTATCCGGGGTTTCCAGGCCGGCGATGATCCGCAGCAGCGTGGTCTTGCCGCAGCCAGACGGGCCGAGCAGCGCCACAAGTTCGCCGCTCTGGATGTCCAGGCTGATGTCGTTCAGGGCCTTGAACGCGTTGAAATTCTTGCTGACGTTACGCACTTCGATCGACATGAATTATTCCTCCGCGGCGCTGGCGCGCAGGCGGTTAATACGGTTTTCGCTCCACTGCTTCAGCAGCAGGATGAAGAGCGCCATGATCAGCAACAGGCTCGCCACGGCGAACGCGGCCACGTGGTTGTATTCGTTGTAGAGGATCTCGACGTGCAGCGGCAAGGTGTTGGTCACCCCGCGAATGTGCCCGGAAACCACCGACACCGCACCGAACTCACCCATCGCCCGCGCGGTACACAGCACCACGCCGTAGATCAGGCCCCATTTGATATTGGGAACGGTGACGTGCCAGAACATCTGCCAGCCATTGGCGCCGAGCAGCCGCGCGGCCTCCTCTTCCTGGGTGCCTTGTTCCTGCATCAGCGGGATCAGCTCACGGGCCACGAACGGGACGGTGACGAAAATCGTCGCCAGCACGATGCCCGGCAAGGCGAAGACGATCTGGATGTCGTGATCCTGCAGCCACGGCCCGAACAGGCCCTGGGCGCCGAACATCAGCACATAGACCAGACCGGCAATCACCGGCGACACCGAGAACGGCAAGTCGATCAAGGTCACCAGCATGCTCTTGCCACGGAACGAGTACTTGCTGACGCACCACGCCGCGCTGACGCCGAACACCACGTTCAGCGGCACCGAAATCAGCACGGCAATCACCGTGAGTTTCAGCGCCGATAAGGCGTCCGGTTCAAAGATCGCGGTGAAGAACGCGCCCAGGCCGTTTTTCAAGCCTTGTGACACCACGATGAACAGCGGCAACAGCAGAAACAGAGTGAAGACCAGCCAGCACAGGCCGATCAGGATGCGCCGCGACGTAGCACTGCCACGGCGGGCGGCGTTGGCCGAAGAGGCGGCCGCAATAGACGATTGGGACATGGTTCGCGCCTCCTTATGGGGTTTCGATGCGCCGCTGCAGCAAGTTGATCAGCAGCAACAGGACGAAGGAAACCACCAGCATCAACACGCCAATGGAAGTGGCGCCGGTGTAATCGTATTGGTCGAGCTTGACCATGATCAGCAGCGGCAGGATTTCGGTTTTCATCGGCATGTTACCGGCGATGAAAATCACCGAGCCGTACTCGCCGACGCCCCGGGCAAAGGCCAGGGCAAAACCGGTCAGCCAGGCCGGCAACAGCGCGGGCACCAGGATGTAGCGGAACACCTGCAGCGGCTTGGCACCGAGGCAGGCCGCGGCTTCTTCGACTTCACGGGGAATGTCGGCCAATACCGGCTGCACCGTGCGCACCACGAACGGCAGCGTGACGAAGGTCAGCGCCAGGGTGATGCCGAGGGGGGTGTAGGCGATCTTGAAGCCCATGTCCGCAGCGAACTGCCCGACCAGGCCAGTCGGCGTGTACAGCGCAGTGAGCGCAATACCGGCCACGGCGGTGGGCAGGGCGAACGGCAGGTCGATCATCGCGTCAATGATCTTGCGCCCCGGGAAGGTGTAGCGCACCAGCACCCAGGCCAGCAGCGTGCCGATGATGCCGTTGATGATCGCGGCATACAGCGCGGTGCCGAAGCTCAACTTCAACGCCGCCAGCACCCGAGGCGCGGTGACGATGGCGTAGAACTGATCCCAGGTGAGCTGGGCGGCATGTACGAACATGGCCGCCAGTGGAATGAGCACAATCAGGCTGAGGTACACCAAGGTGTAGCCCAGCGTCAGCCCGAAGCCGGGTATGACGGGGGAGATACGACGCGACATAAAAGTCCTTGGTTGAAAATTTCGATCCGCTAAACGCATTCATGTGGGAGCGGGCTTGCTCGCGAAGAGGGCGTGTCAGTCGATAAAAATGTTGACTGATACTCCGCTTTCGCGAGCAAGCCCGCTCCCACATGTCATGCGCCTGAGCTTGAGGCTCGTGTGTGGCTCAAATCAAGTTACTGCGCCTGGTAAATCTGGTCGAACACGCCACCGTCATTGAAGAATTTCGGTTGGGCAGTTTTCCAGCCGCCGAAGTCTTTGTCGATGGTCACCAGGTCCAGGGTCGGGAATTGCTTGGAATACTTCGCCGCTACGTCCTTGTCACGTGGACGGTAGAAGTTTTTCGCGGCGATTTCCTGGCCGGCCGGGCTGTACAGGTGCTCGAGGTAGGCTTTGGCGATCTGCTCGTTGCCTTTCTTCTCGGCGTTCTTGTCGACCACGGCCACCGGTGGCTCGGCGAGGATCGACAGCGAAGGCACGACGATTTCGAACTTGTCCGCGCCGCCGTCTTCTTTCAACGCCAGGAACGCTTCGTTTTCCCAGGCCAGCAACACGTCGCCCTGACCGTTGTTGACGAAGGTGATGGTCGAACCGCGAGCACCGGTGTCCAGCACGGGTACGTGTTTGAACAGGGTCTGGATGTATTCTTTGGCCTTGGCCTCGTCACCGCCGTTGGCTTTCAGGCCATAGGCCCACGCCGCGAGGAAGTTCCAGCGAGCGCCGCCGGAGGTTTTCGGGTTCGGCGTAATGACCGAGACGTCGTTCTTGACCAGGTCGCCCCAGTCCTTGATGCCTTTAGGGTTGCCCTTGCGCACCAGGAACACGATGGTCGAGGTGTAAGGCGTGCTCGCATCCGGCAGGCGTGTCTGCCAGTCAGCCGGCAGGGTCTTGCCGAGTTTGGCGATTTCGTCGATGTCACCGGCCAGGGCCAGGGTCACGACGTCGGCGCGCAGGCCGTCGATCACCGCACGACCCTGCTTGCCCGAACCACCGTGGGACTGCTGGATTTTCACGGTGTCGCCAGCGTGGTCTTTCTTCCAGAAATTGATGAATTCGGCGTTGTAGTCCTGATACAGCTCGCGAGTCGGGTCGTACGACACGTTGAGCAGCTCGTAATCCTTGGCAACCGCGGAGCCTGCAAAAAGGGCGCTGGCCAGCGCGGCCAAAGCGAAATGACGAATCGACGACATGGTGAAAGCTCCTGGAATTCTGTTGGTGTTGGCTTTTCTTATGGGTTTCTGGGATCGCGGTTGCCGGTTTAAAGATCGCCGCCTTCGAAGGCTCCTACATCAATCCCCCGTAGGAGCTGCCGAAGGCTGCGATCTTTTGATTTTTTGCTTCAGCTCGGTTTATTAGCCGGGTTCTGCAAGCGGAATTTCTCTTTGCGTTCAATCTGGACCACCTGGGCGTTGTGCACAGTGATCTCCACCGCGCCGAAACGCAGGTCGCGCAGGGCGCTCTGGATCTCACGCAAAATGGTTGCTTCGTCCTGGCTGTCAACGCTACGTAGGGATGCGCTCATGGTGCTGCTCCTTCGACTGAGAGGTTGCCTGGCAGTGGCGGCACTGCTTGCGGCGTGAGGGCAATAGTAGATAGGCGCGGATATTCTTAAAAAGACTATTTAAGAATGTTTATATAACCAGAAAGTATTATTTGATGGGACAAGGGGTTGCGGGGGTTTTCACATTTTTGAAAGCCCCACAAAACCCTGTGGCGAGGGGGCTTGCCCCCGTTCGGCTGCGAAGCAGTCGTAAATTCTGCTAGCGCGGTGTATCAGACATTTTGGGGCGGCTTCGCCACCCGACGGGGGCAAGCCCCCTCGCCACAAAATCAACCAATCACGGGAGCCCGTGCCCAATCCAGTTGCTCTGCCGGCACCGGCCGCCCAAACCAGTAGCCCTGCCCCAGATCGCACTCGTGTTCGAGCAGGAACCCCGCCTGTTCCACTTGCTCGATCCCTTCGGCGTGCACCTGCATCCCCATGCTTTTGGCCAACGCGATGATCACCCGCACAATCGCGCCGTCATCCTCGTCCCACGGCAAACCGGCGACGAATCCCTGGTCGATCTTGAGCTTCTGCACCGGCAAGCGCTTGAGCCGCAGCAGTGACGAATACCCGGTGCCAAAGTCATCGATGGCCAGCCGCACGCCCAATTCACGCAAGCGATGCATTTGTTCCAGCGCCACTTCCGGATCGTCCATCACCGCGCTTTCGGTAACTTCCAATTCCAGATACGCCGGGTCCAGGCCGGTTTCGTGCAGCACCTGCGCCACCTGCTGATACAACTCACGGCGGGCGAACAAGCGGGAAGACACATTCACCGCGACAAACGACAGCACCACGCCGGCCTGCTGCCACTGGCACATTTGCCGACAGGCCTGCTGCATGACCCAGGCATCGATCTCGGAAATCAGCCCGGTACGTTCGGCCACGGGGATGAATTCCGCCGGTGATATCAACCCGCGCAGGGGATGCTCCCAGCGCACCAAGGCTTCGACGCCGATAAGGCGACTGGTTTTCAGGTCGTGGACCGGTTGGTAGTAAACCCGCAATTCCTGCATCTCCAGAGCGCGGCGCAGTTCGAAGGCGATCTCGACCCGCTGTTGGGCATGGGCCGTCAGCTCTTCGGTGTACAGCGCGTAGCCATCGCGGCCGGCGCTCTTGGCTTTGAACAACGCCGAGTCAGCGTTGCGCAGCAGTTGCTCGGCGCTCAAAGCGTCGCTGGGGAACAGGCTGATACCGATGCTGGCATTGATGAACAACTGATGGCCGTCGATCTCGAACGGCTCTTTGAGGCCATCGATGATCCGTTGCGCCAGGGCCGCGGCCTGCACCAGTTGCGGACAGTTCTCGGCGAGGACGGCGAATTCGTCGCCACCCAGGCGCGCCAGGGTGACGCCCGGCGCGAACAGGCCTTTGAAACGTCCGGCAACAGCCTTGAGCAGTTGATCGCCGATGTTGTGCCCGAGGCTGTCGTTGATCATCTTGAAGTGATCCAGATCGATCATCAGCAACGCGCAGCCGCGCTTGTGCAGTTGCGCCGAAGTCAGCGCCTGCTCGACGCGGTCGGTGAACAGCAGGCGATTGGGCAGATCAGTCAGCGGGTCGTGGTGGGCCAAGTGCGTGAGTTCATGCTCGGAGTTTTTGATCGCGCTGATGTCCGAAAACACCGCCACGTAATGGCTAAGCTGGCCCAGATCGTCATGGATGATGCGGATGGTTTGCCATTGCGGATAGATTTCGCCGCTTTTGCGCCGGTTCCAGATTTCTCCGCTCCACTCGCCGACGCTGCCGAGCATGGCGAACATTGCCTTATAGAAGGCTGGCGGGTGGTGACCGGACTTGAACAGGCTCGGTTGCTGACCGATGACTTCATCACGCTGGTAACCGGTGATTTCCATAAACGCCCGGTTCACATGCACGATCAGGCCTTTGCTGTCGGTGACCAGAACCCCTTCGCGAGTGCAATCGAACACGGCGGCGGCCTGGCGCAGGCGCTCCCGGTCTTCACTGCGCTCGCGCAATTTGGCGCCGATGCCCAGGCAGCGGAACAATCGGGCGCGGGCGAGGAAGATCAACCCGGCGCTGAGCAGCACCCAGGCGTAACCGTTGATCAGTTGCCATCGCAGCAATTCGTGGGAGCTATCGAAGAAACTGTTCAATAAATAACCACTGAACTGGAGCCAGACTACTGAAAGCACCAGGTAAAGCAGCGCTGCACGCAAGGCATCGCGGTATGTGGCTGTCATCAGGCCGTCCATGTCCCTACAAAAGGGTTGGAATTATAGGTTAAAGAAACATCCAGCCACTCTTATCTGAAAGGGCGACTGGTTTTATCTGTGGGCTTAGTGATAATGCAACGGCTGTTTTTTTATTTATCGAGGGCCCTATAGCCTATGTGGTACGAAGGTTTTCTCGGCTTGTCGCCCTGGTCACTGGTGGCAGTCACCCTGCTGATGACCCACGTCACGATTGTTGGCGTCACGGTTTATCTGCACCGCTATTCAGCCCATCGCTCTTTGGAGCTCAATGCTGGCCTGAAACATTTCTTCCGCTTCTGGCTGTGGCTGACCACGGCGCAGAACACCCGCGAGTGGACCGCCATCCACCGCAAGCATCACGCCAAATGCGAAACCGTTGATGACCCGCACAGCCCGGTCATCAAGGGTCTTTCCACCGTTCTGCGCAAGGGCGCCGAGTTGTACCGCGAAGAAGCGGAAAACCCGGAAACCCTGCGCATCTACGGCAAGAACTGCCCCGAAGACTGGATCGAACGCAACCTCTACAGCCGTTTCCCGCTGTTGGGCGTGGCGATCATGGGCGTCATCGACCTGCTGCTGTTCGGCACCATCGGCATCACCATCTGGGCCATCCAGATGATGTGGATCCCGGTCTGGGCTGCCGGCGTGGTCAATGGCCTGGGCCATGCCATCGGCTACCGCAACTTCGAATGCCGCGATGCGGCGACCAATCTGGTGCCCTGGGGCATCCTGATCGGCGGCGAAGAACTGCATAACAACCATCACACCTACCCTAACTCGGCAAAACTGTCGGTGAAGAAGTGGGAATTCGACCTCGGTTGGGCCTGGATACAAGTCTTCTGCTTCTTCCGCCTGGCCAAGGTCCAGCGGGTTGCGCCGATCGCCCACCGGGTCGAAGGCAAGGGCAGCCTGGACATGGACACCGCCATGGCCATCCTCAACAACCGCTTCCAGATCATGGCCCAGTACCGCAAATTGGTCATCGCGCCACTGGTCAAGCAGGAGCTGGAGAAGGTCGATCACTCGGTCCGTCACCAATTCCACCGCGCCAAGCGTCTGCTCTCCCGGGAAACCAGCCTGCTGGATGACAAACACCATATCCGCATCCAGAACATGCTCGAGCACAGCCAGGCGCTGAAGGTAATTTACGAGAAACGCCTGGCCTTGCAGCAGATCTGGGTCAAGACCAGCTCAAATGGTCACGACATGCTTGCCGCCATCAAGGATTGGGTACACGAAGCCGAAGCAAGCGGGATTCAATCCCTGCGCGACTTCGCCGACCAGCTCAAAACCTACTCCCTGCGCCCTGCCGCCGTCTGACCCTCTGCCGAGGGGTGCCCTGTGGCGAGGGAGCTCGCTCCCGCTCGGCTGCGCAGCAGACGCAAAACCTGACGACGCGTTCTTTCACTGAAAAAACGCGTCGCCAGTACCGCCCGGCGGGAGCCACCTCCCTCACCACCCAAGCCGGGAACTAAGCTCCAAATCCCCTATCTCAAAGACACTTCGCCATCCAGGCGGGCCGAGACCTGTTATCAATTATTTCCCACCAAAGCGTGACAGCGCCTGCTGTGGCACAAGAAATAATCGATAAGGGGCCCACGTAGTGGCCGCTTTCGACACTCGAGCGGCGCACGCCCTTTGAGATCTGTGCCGATGGTCACCAAAAACCTACAAGACTCATCCCACCCGCAGTGGCCCGAGGCCGCGCAAACCCTGATGGCGTTGATGCATGCCCAAGGTGAAGTCGCACGCCTGAGCGAACGCGAACAACTGTTCAGCTCGCTGCTGGTGAGCGTCAACGCCGTGCTTTGGGCCTTCAACTGGGAAACCCGTCAGGTCCTCTACGTCAGCCCCGCCTATGAACGGATTTTCGGCCGTTCCGCCGGCCTGCTACTGGCCGACTACAACCAGTGGCGCGACAGCATTTACCCCGACGATCTGGACTACGCCGAACGCAGCCTGGCCGAAGTGCTGGACAAAGGAGCCGTCGAAGATCGCGAGTACCGCATCATCGCGGCCGACGGTGAAGTGCGCTGGCTCAGCGACAAGTGCTTTATCAACCGTCAGGCCGAACCGGGGCAACCGGTGATCATTGTCGGCATTGCCGAGGACATCACCGAAAAGAAGCAGATGGAAACCGAGCTGCAACGCCTGGCGACCACCGACGTCTTGACCCAAAGCAGCAATCGCCGGCACTTCTTCGAATGCGCCCACCGCGAATTTGAACAGGCGAAGTTACAAGGCGCGCCACTGGCGTTCCTACTGCTGGACATCGATGACTTCAAAGTGGTCAACGACACCTACGGCCACCAGGGCGGCGACACCGTGCTGCAACGCATCGCCGAAAGCGGTCGGGCGGCGCTGCGCCGGGGGGATCTTTTCGGGCGAATTGGTGGGGAAGAATTTGCCGCGGTGTTCCCGGGCTGCGCGCCGGACATGGCCATGCAAGTGGCCGAGCGCCTGCAACGGGAGATTCAGCGTCTGAGCTTCAGCCACGACGACCAGACCTTCGGCATCACCGTCAGCCAAGGGCTGACCAGCCTCACTCCCGAGGACGAAAGCCTCGACAGCCTGTTTGCCCGTGCGGATGCGGCGATGTACGAAGCCAAGCGCCAGGGCAAAAATCGAATCATCTCCGCCTGACGGCCCAACACAAATCTAATGTGGGAGCGGGCTTGCTCGCGAAGGCGTCGTGTCAGTCGACATTGATGTTGCCTGACACGACGCCTTCGCGAGCAAGCCCGCTCCCACAGGGTATTAGTGTGTTGGCTACTTTTTGCGCAGTCGCATCAATTCCGGCAAGCCGATCTTGAGCAACCGCG
>NZ_MOBP01000010.1 GCF_003732665.1 Pseudomonas frederiksbergensis
CCCACAAAAACGTAAAGGATGTCCCCGGTTTCGTTTGTAAAGGATGTTCCCGTTTCTACATCGGGTAGAAACAGGCGACATCGATATCGGGTTAATTAAACTCGTCACCCACCGGATACCGGCTCGCATTCAAGCTCTCTTTGATCTTGCGCAAATGCGGCTGGAAATCCACCCCGCGACGCAAAGTCATGCCCGTCGCCAATACGTCCAGCACCGTCAGCTGAATAATCCGCGAAGTCATCGGCATATAGATGTCGGTGTCTTCCGGCAACGGAATGTTCAGGCTCAAGGTACTGGCCTTGGCCAGCGGCGAGTTCTCGGCGGTCAAACCCAGCACCGAAGCGCCGTTCTCCCGGGCGATGCGCGCCACTTCCACCAGTTCGCGGGTGCGGCCGGTGTAGGAGATGATCACAAACAACTCGCCGGTGTGCGCCACCGACGCAATCATGCGCTGCATCAGCACGTCAGCGTGGGCGGTGACCGCGAGGTTAAAGCGGAAGAACTTGTGCTGTGCATCCAGCGCCACAGGGGCCGAGGCGCCGAGGCCGAAGAAGTGGATCTGCCGGGCCTGGATCAACAAATCGACGGCGCGGCTGATCAGGTTCGGGTCCAGGGCCTGGCAAGCACTGTCCAGGGACGCGATGGCACTGCCGAAGATCTTCTGGGTGTAGGCTTCAGGATTGTCATCGGCCTCGACCGCCCGGCTGACATACGCCGCACCGCTGGCCAGGCTCTGGGCCAGTTGCAGCTTGAGTTCCGGGTAGCCGCTGACGCCGAATGAACGGCAGAAACGGTTGACCGTCGGCTCGCTGACCTTGGAGGCCTGGGCGAGGGCGGCGATGCTGAACCGGGTAGCCTGCTGTGGATTGAGCAGGATCACTTCGGCGACTTTGCGTTCGGCCTTGTTCAGGTCTTCAAGGCGATTCTGGATCTGTTCCAGTAAATTTCGCACGCGGTCCATAGATGTTCCTTGAGTCAGCAACGCCAACAAAGCGTTCTGCTATGCAAAAAGGGCCTTTGATGCGGCCCGTGACGGTGGCCTATCCTACTGATGGCTCCGACCGACCACCACTCGGAATCTGTATTTTGCGAAAATGTTGTGGTTATTACTACATTTTCCCTTGAGTGATGCCTTGAAAAAAGGTATTTGTAGCTTAACTTGATAAAAGAACAAACATCATGCCTTCGATTACGGTTGAACCGTGCACCTTTGCCTTGTTCGGCGCCCTCGGCGACCTGGCCTTGCGCAAGCTGTTTCCTGCCCTCTATCAACTGGACGGCGCCGGCCTGTTGCACGAGGACTCGCGCATCATCGCCTTGGCCCGTGAACCCGGCAGCGAGCAGCAACACCTGGCGTTCATCGCCTCGGAGCTGCGCCGCTATGTCGATGCCAAGGAGCTGGACGAGGCCGTACTCGAACGTTTTCTTGCCCGCCTGACTTACCTGCACGTCGATTTCCTCAAGTCAGAGGATTACGTCGCCCTCGCGGAACAGGCCGGTAGCGCCCAGCGCGTGATTGCCTACTTCGCTACGCCGGCCGCCGTCTATGGCGCGATCTGCGAAAACCTGTCGAAGGTCGGCCTGGCCGAAAACACCCGGGTGGTCCTGGAAAAACCCATCGGTTCGGACCTGGAATCCTCGCGCAAGGTCAATGACGCCGTGGCGCAGTTCTTCCCGGAGAACCGCACCTACCGCATCGACCACTACCTGGGCAAGGAAACCGTCCAGAACCTGATCGCCCTGCGTTTCGCCAACAGCCTGTTCGAAACCCAGTGGAACCAGAATTACATCTCCCACGTGGAAATCACCGTGGCCGAGAAAGTCGGGATCGAAGGCCGCTGGGGTTACTTCGACAAGGCCGGCCAGTTGCGGGACATGATCCAGAATCACCTGCTGCAACTGCTCTGCCTGATCGCCATGGACCCGCCGGCCGACCTCTCCGCCGACAGCATCCGTGACGAGAAAGTCAAAGTACTCAAGGCTCTGGCGCCGATCAGCCCTGAGGGCTTGACCACCCAAGTGGTGCGCGGCCAGTACATCGCCGGTTACAGCGAAGGCAAACCGGTGCCGGGCTACCTCGAAGAGCCGAATTCCAACACCCAGAGCGACACCGAAACCTTCGTCGCCCTGCGTGCCGACATCCGCAACTGGCGTTGGGCCGGCGTGCCGTTTTACCTGCGTACCGGCAAGCGTATGCCGCAGAAGCTGTCGCAGATCGTCATCCACTTCAAGGAGCCGTCGCACTACATCTTCGCGCCGGAGCAGCGCCTGCAAATCAGCAACAAGCTGATTATCCGCCTGCAACCGGACGAAGGCATCTCCCTGCGTGTGATGACCAAGGAACAAGGCCTGGACAAAGGCATGCAGCTGCGCAGCGGTCCGTTGCAGCTGAATTTTTCCGACACCTGGCGTAGCGCACGGATTCCCGATGCCTACGAGCGGTTGTTGCTGGAAGTAATGCGCGGCAATCAGAACCTGTTTGTCCGTAAAGATGAAATCGAAGCCGCGTGGAAGTGGTGTGACCAGTTGATCGCCGGGTGGAAAAAATCCGGTGACGCGCCCAAGCCGTACGCGGCCGGGTCCTGGGGACCAATGAGCTCCATTGCACTGATCACGCGGGATGGGAGGTCGTGGTATGGCGATATCTGAATTGAAACTGCCTCAGGGCGTGAATGCCCATGAGTTCAAGAGCCCGGTGTTGCTGGCCGATGGTTTGGCGCTGAATGTGGCCAAGCAATTGAGCGATGCCATCGACGCTCGCGGCAGCGCGACCCTCGTGGTGTCCGGTGGCCGCAGCCCGGTCGCGTTTTTCCAGAACCTCGCCAAGCAGAAGCTGGATTGGTCCAAGGTCGTGGTGACCCTGGCTGACGAGCGCTGGGTGCCGGTGGAACACGCCGACAGCAATGCCGGTCTGCTCAAGCGTTATCTGCTGCAAGGCCCGGCGGCCAAGGCGCAGTTTCTGAGCCTTTATAGCGCCACCGCCAACCTTGAACTGGCAGCGGAGCAGGCGGATCGCTTGCTCGCGGAATTGCCGCCAATCGACGTGCTGATTTTGGGCATGGGCGATGACGGTCACACGGCCTCGCTGTTCCCCAACAGCCCGAACCTGGCCGAGGCCTTGAAAGTCGACGGCACGCGCCGTTGCTGGCCGATGCTGGCGCCGACTGTGCCCCATCAGCGCCTGACCATGAGCCGGGCGCTGCTGGCGTCGGCCAAGACCACCGTTCTATCGATTTCCGGTCAGTCCAAATTGACCACTTTGAGTGCCGCATTGGCCAGTGACGATGTCGCTGCCATGCCGATTCGCGCGTTTCTGCAACCTACGTTAGAGATTTACTGGTGCCCATGAGCCAAGGATCAGCCGCTATGACAAACACATCCCCGACCGTTTCCATGGCGGACAAAGTTGCCCTGATCGACAGCCTCTGCGCCAAGGCGCGGATTTTGCCGGTGATCACCATCGCTCGCGAACAGGACGTCCTGCCTTTGGCCGACGCCCTGGCCGCCGGTGGCCTGACAGCCCTGGAAGTGACGCTGCGCTCGCAGTTCGGCCTGAAAGCCATCCAGATCCTGCGCGAGCAGCGTCCGGAGCTGGTGACCGGTGCCGGCACTGTGCTGGATCGCACCATGCTCGCCGCCGCCGAGCGCGCCGGTTCGCAGTTCATCGTCACCCCGGGCATTACCCGTGACCTGCTCGAGGCCAGTGTCGACAGCCCGATCCCGCTGTTGCCCGGCATCAGCAACGCCTCCGGGATCATGGAAGGCTATGGTCTGGGCTACCGCCGCTTCAAGCTGTTCCCGGCGGAAGTCAGCGGCGGCGTCGCGGCGATCAAAGCCTTGGGCGGCCCGTTCGGCGAAGTGAAATTCTGCCCGACCGGCGGCGTGAGCCCGGCCAATATCAAAAGCTACATGGCGTTGAAAAACGTCATGTGCGTGGGCGGTAGCTGGATGCTTGATCCGGAGTGGATCAAGAACGGCGACTGGGCCCGCATTCAGGAATGCACCGCCGAGGCGTTGGCGCTGTTGGACTGATGCTGTTGGATTAGTAATTACCAGACACTTCGTTGTGTGTTCTACGGCTTTACGGTGCGCTTGGTCGGTGCACCGTTTTTTTTTGCCTGCAAACAATGCCCCTGTAGGAGCAAAGCTTGCTCGCGATGGCATCACCGCGGTGCAACGGTTAACCGCGTTATCGTTCATCGCGAGCAAGCTTTGCTCCTACAGCGAAGGCGGACTGACATTCAACATTTACATCGACTGACACACCGCTTTCGCGAGCAAGCCCGCTCCCACACATAAACATTTGCCGATACATAGTTACCGCCTCCCGCCCGGCATCTCTCTCTATCCTTGAAGCATCTTATGGAAGAGAGAACCTCATGGATTACACCTCTGCTGCTCCCCGCGAACCCGTCTGCCTGCTCTCCCCGGAACAGATCGCCGGCCCTTATTTCCGCAACCCCAAGCTCATCCGCAGAAACATCAGCGAAGGCCAGGACGGCCTTCCGCTGGTGCTGCGGCTGGTGATTGTCGATGCCATGACCGGCGAGCCGGTTAGTGGCGCCCTGGTGGATATCTGGCACTGCAATGCCCGAGGCACGTATTCGGGCTGGAGCAAGGTCAACCCGGACCAGGAAGTTGATGCCGACGCTATTGGTTCGATCCCGCGCACCGATGACGACACCTACCTGCGCGGCGGGCAATTCAGCGACAACAATGGCGTCGTGCGCTTTACCACGATCTATCCGGGGTTCTATGCCGGCCGTGCGCTGCACCTTCACGTCGCCGTGCGGATCACCGGCGGTAACAATTATCTGGAGGAACGGCATGTCGCCTGGGTTGGCCAGTTGTATTTCCCAGAGGTCGCCTCACGGTCGGTGCTGAATGCCAAGGCCTATCGCGGGCGGACGCTGGCGCCGCCGACCAACGCTCAAGACGAGTACTACGCCAACATGGGCGGTGAAGCGTCGACCCTGATGGTGCACAGCATCGGCCGAGACTCCTACGAGGACGGTTTCTTCGGGCACCTGACCATCGGCATCGATACTTTTGCAGTGTCGACGCAGATCAGGCCCGAAGACTTCGACAAGTACACGGTGTAGACGTCAGCTCAGTTCGGTCAGGGCCTGGGCCAATCGGTCGATGTTGGCGGCCGTGGTGGTCAGCCCCGGGGTGATGCGAATGCACGGTCCGCTGGCGGCACCGCTGCGGACCACGGTGAAGATGTCGTACTCGCTGAGCAACCGCTCGACCATCACCTGCTGGTCGGCATGCGCGGTGAAACGCATTGAAGTGATGCCGCAATACAGGCGCGGATCGTCCGGCGTCATGACTTCGATGCCCGGCAGGTCTCGCACGGCGTTGACCCAGCGGTTACGCAGGTAGTTGAGCCGTGCGCCCTTGGCCGAGGAACCCCCCATGGCCTGATGCTCTTCGAGTACCAGTGGCAAGGTCATCAGCGCCGGGATGTTCGGCGTGCTGTAGGGCGTGCGGGCGCGGATGTCGTTGATCGCAAAATGCATCTCGCCCATGTCCGGGTCGATGTCGGCCAGGCGCTGGGGCGCGATGTAGATGAAACCCAGGGTCAGCGGGGCGCCGATCCATTTGTGCAGGTTGTAGCCGGCGAAGGCGATGCCCAGGGCTTCCAGATTGAATTCCATCTGGCCCAGGGCATGGGCGCCGTCAAGGATCACATCGACCCCGTATTCCTTGGCCAGCGCGGCAATCGCCTGCACTGGCATCACCAGGCCGGTGCGGTGGGTGACGTGGGTCAGGGCCATCAGCTTGAGGCGCGGATAACGCTCGAAGGTTTCGCGATAGGTCGCCAGCAGGTTGTCGAAGGTCGCCGGGTGCTGGTGATCGATTTCGATCACTTCCACGCCGCGATGACGGGCCAGCCAGCGCATGGCGCCCTTGACCGTGTCGTACTCCAGATCGCAGAACAGCACCTGATCGCCGGGCTGCAAGCGGTTGTAGTTGCGGATCAACGATTGCAGGCCGTCCGAGGCGTTGCGGGTGAGGGCGATGGAGTGCGCACGCACACCCATCATCTCGGCGAGCTGCGCCCGGATGTCGAGGCTTTCAATCTTCTCGAAACGCTGGCGCACATGCACTGAGTTGCTGCGGTTGATCAGCTCGATGTTGCGCTGATATTCCTCGACCACCGTGCGCGACATGCGTCCGAAGTAACCGTTCTCCAGATTGATGGGGCCGGGTTCGACTGCGTAACGATCGGCAAAGGTTTGCCAGAAGGCTTCATCACGGGCACGGCGGGTGTTCTCGGGCATGGGTTACTCAGTCAATTCAGTGGCGGGGCGCAGGTTTGCCATGTTTGGCGCGCAGCGGTTCGAGCAGTTCCGATAAGCCGTTGTGATCGATTTCCTGCATCAGCGCCAGCAGTCCGCCGAGTTCGCCGTGGGGGAACCCTTCCCGTGCAAACCAGTTCAGGTACGGGCCGGGCAGGTCGGCGATGATGCGGCCTTTGTATTTGCCGAAGGGCATTTCGCGGGTAATCAGCAGTTCGAGCTTTTCAGGATTCATCAATCGGTCGTCTTGATTCAAACAGCCCTCGAAAATACAGGCATTCTGCATGCAGGCCAAATGACAGATCATGCAAATAACGCGGATACAGATTTCAGAGTCAAAGTTAAATGATTGAAAAATAAGGAATAAATATTCAATTCAAAGCTGGCATGCAGGCTGCAATAGCTATTGCATCTTTCATCAAACCGCGAGGAATTGAAAATGACCGACGTGAATAAAGAAGCCATCTCTGTACTCAACGACCTGATTGAAACCAGCAAAGACGGTCAGGAAGGGTTCAAGACCTGCGCTGAAGACATCAAGCATCCAGAACTGAAAACCTTGTTCGTGCAACGCTCCGCCGATTGCGCGACAGCGGCTGCCGAATTGCAAAGCGCTGTGCGCTCCATGGGCGGCGATCCGGAAACTTCGACCAGCGTCAGCGGTGACCTGCATCGTCGCTGGGTCGATGTGAAAGCCATGTTCACCGGCAAGGACGAAGAAGCCGTACTGAACGAAGCCGAACGCGGTGAAGACCACGCGCTGAAGGCATACAAGGAAGCGCTGGAAAAAATCAACAAACACAATCTGGTAGGGATTCGCGACCTGGTTGAGCGTCAGTACCACGGCGTGCAACGCAATCACGATCAGGTAAAAGCCCTGCGTAACCAGGCGCGTGCTCGTTCTTAAGCGTTCGTCGCTGTAATAAAAAACGCCAGTTTGACTGGCGTTTTTTTATGCCTGGGATTCGGTGCCAGACATGAGTCCGGGGGGAGGCTATTCGCGAGCAAGCCCGCTCCTACAGTAGATCTTCAGTGAACACAGCATTTGTGCTCAACAAAGCTCCCCTGTGGGAGCGGGCTTGCTCGTGAATGGCTCCGAAGGAGCCTCAGCCAATGCTGATCGCCGGCAGCGTCGGCAAGGTCACGGTCTGTTGCTTGCGCGGTGCCAGGATCTCCGCTTCGCCATCCACCACCAACTCATCACGCTGGTTGAACACGCGGGTGGCAATGCGTACGCGAAACTTCGGCAGTTTCTCGAGAATTTCCAGACGCACGGTCAGGGTGTCGCCGATTTTCACCGGTTTCTGGAAGCTCATCTGCTGGCCGATATAGATCGTGCCCGGGCCAGGCAATTCGCAGGCGACGGCCGCGCTGATCAGGGCGCCGCTGAACATGCCGTGGGCGATGCGTTCCTTGAACATGGTGCCGGCCGCGAATTCCGCGTCCAGGTGCACCGGGTTGTGATCGCCGGACATGGCGGCGAACAACTGAATGTCGCGCTCTTCAACGGTCTTGCTGTAGCTGGCGGTCTGGCCGACTTCAAGGGCTTCGTAAGGGGTGTTGGTAACCTGGGTCATCTGTCTCAATTCCTGTGACGAATTAAAAAATCCACAAAAAAACGATTCGAAAAACTATTCGGTTCTGGCTGGGCGGCGGTGGCTGAGGGCCTGGGCGATCCAGTTCAATACGTCGGCGGTTACTTCATCGCGGTTGCTCTCGTTGAACAGTTCGTGACGCGCCTGCGGGTAAATATTCAATTGCAGGTTCTGACTGCCGGCCGCCCTTAGCGCATGGGCCAGATCTTTCAGACGCTTGCCTTCGCTCACCGGATCACATTCGCCACCCATCACCAGCAAGGGCAGGCCCGGATCGACTTGGGCGAGATTGGACGCTTTGCTGATTTGCTGCAAGCCGCCCAGCAAATCGATCCACAGTTGATTGGTGCAGCGGAAGCCGCAAAGTGGGTCGTTGGCGTACAGATCGACCTCCGCCGGATCGCGGCTCAGCCAGTCAAATTGAGTGCGTGCCGGTTTGAATTTCTTGTTGAAGGAGCCGAAGGACAGGAACTCGATCAGCGCGCTGCGCCCCTTCGGCCCCTGGCGCAGCCGTTCAAGGCGAGCAATCTGCCGCGCTGCGCGGTAAAGCGCCACGGGCTGGAAGTTCGAGCCACTGAGGATCGCCCCGTGCAGGCTGGCGCTGTGGTGCAGCAGGTAAGCCTGGGCGATGTAGCTGCCCATGCTGTGGCCCAGCAGCACGATCGGCACTCCGGGGTGTTGCTGGCCGATGTGCTGGTTAAGGCTGGCCAGGTCGCCAACGACTTTGCACCAGCCATCGTCATCGGCGAAATAACCGAGGGTGCCGTTTTCGGCAGTTTTGCCATGTCCACGCAGGTCCGGCGCGTAGACGCCATAGCCCTGATCACAGAGTTTTTCCGCCAGCCGGGCGTAGCGACCGCTGTGCTCGGCCATGCCATGGGCCAGCAGAATCACGGCTTTCAGCGGCGGGGTGGGCAGCCACTGGTTGACGAAGAGGCGGCTGTGGTCACTCGCGGTCAGCCAGAAAGTGTCGTGGATCATGGCGATTCCTTTGCACGATGTCGTTGCATTGTATAGCGCATCCCACGCTTGCCGTCTGATCAGGCCACACCGTCCTAGGAAGATTCACACGATCTATGACGCTGTTTGCCATATTTGCCTGATTGGCCATAACTGCTAGTGTCCGTGAAGCTCCGCTTTTCGTTGTTTGCTTTTCAGAAATGACAGAAGTGGCCCCGGATAGATTCAGGTAAAGAGGACAAGAACAATGCAACCTGATTTCTGGAATGACAAACGCCCGGCCGGCGTACCCCTGGACATCGATCTTGGGGCCTACAAGTCGGTGATCGAGGTGTTCGAGCGTTCCTGCAAGAAATTCGCGGATCGCCCGGCCTTCAGCAACATGGGCGTGACCCTGAGCTACGCCGAACTGGAACGCTACAGCGCCGCGTTCGCCGGTTACCTGCAAGCCCACACGGATCTTGCGCCGGGGGATCGCATCGCGGTGCAGATGCCCAACGTCCTGCATTACCCGATTGCCGTGTTCGGTGCCTTGCGCGCCGGGCTGATCGTGGTCAACACCAACCCGCTGTATACCCCGCGGGAGATGCGTCATCAGTTCAAGGATTCCGGTGCCCGGGCGCTGGTGTACCTGAACATGTTCGGGGCCAAGGTCCAGGAAGTGCTGGCCGACACTGACATCCAGTACTTGATCGAAGCGAAGATGGGCGACCTGATGCCCGCCGCCAAGGGCTGGCTGGTCAACACCCTGGTGAGCAAGGTCAAGAAAATGGTCCCCGACTATTCATTGCCCCAGGCGATTTCCTTCAAGAGCGCGCTGCGCCTGGGCCGGGGCCTGGGTATCAAGCCACTGAAGGTCGGTCTCGACGACATCGCCGTGCTGCAATACACCGGCGGCACCACCGGCCTGGCCAAGGGCGCGATGCTCACCCACGGCAACCTGGTGGCAAACATGCAGCAGGCGCGAGCGTGCTTGGGGCAGTTCGGCAATGACGGCCAGCCGCTGCTACGCGAAGGCCAGGAAGTGATGATCGCGCCGTTGCCGCTGTACCACATCTATGCGTTCACGGCGAACTGCATGTGCATGATGGTGACCGGCAACCACAACGTGCTGATCACCAATCCACGGGACATCAAGGGCTTTATCAAGGAGCTGAAAAACTGGCGCTTTTCGGCGTTGCTGGGGCTCAACACGTTGTTCGTGGCGCTGATGGATCACCCGGACTTCAAGACCCTGGACTTCTCCAGCCTCAAGCTCACCAACTCCGGCGGCACCGCGCTGGTCAAGGCCACGGCCGAGCGCTGGGAACAGCTCACCGGTTGCCGCATTACCGAAGGCTATGGCCTGACCGAAACCTCACCGGTGGCCTGCACCAACCCTTACGGCGATAAATCCCGGATCGGCACGGTCGGCCTGCCGGTGCCGGGCACCACGTTGAAGATCATCAACGACGAAGGCGTCGAGCAGCCGCTGGGCGAGCGCGGCGAGTTGTGCATCAAGGGCCCGCAGATCATGAAGGGCTATTGGCAGAAACCCGACGCCACCGCCGAAGTGCTGGATGCCGAGGGCTGGTTCAAGTCCGGTGACATTGGGGTGATCGACCCGGACGGTTTCGTGCGCATTGTCGATCGCAAGAAAGACATGATCATCGTCTCGGGTTTCAACGTGTACCCGAACGAAATCGAAGACGTAGTGATGGCCCACCCGAAAGTCGCCAACTGCGCGGTGATCGGCGTGCCGGACGAACGTTCGGGGGAGGCGGTGAAGTTGTTTGTGGTGGCCAGGGAATCGGGAGTCAGCCTTGAAGAGTTGAAGGCCTACTGCAAGGAAAACTTCACCGCGTACAAAGTGCCCAAGCACATTGTGTTGCGTGAGTCGTTGCCGATGACGCCGGTGGGCAAGATATTGCGGCGGGAGTTGCGCGATATCGCCTGATCGTTGGATGGCCGCGCTCCGCGCGTTCGCGGGCAAGCCTCGCTCCTACAGGTTCACCGTCATTCACATTGACGCGATACCTGTAGGAGCGAGGCTTGCCCGCGAAGCTTTTAAGGGCTGAAAAGCCCGATTTAAAGGGCTTCCAAGGGGTGTATAGAATTTTTGCTCTAAAATGACTGCTTGCTATTCTTGAGTCATGAAAGTGACTGTAGAGGCCGCTTTTGGCTCTAGTCGGCCCTTGGCAAAGCTGCTACTCTCGGCGCGCTTTTGTGACTTCTCGGCCTATATAAAAGCCAGACTCACCAATCAAAAACACACACCAATAATAATCGCATCAAATGCGGTGATGAATTCGCGTTGCTGAGGAGTGGGCTTCCATGATCGAAGACTTTTGGAAGGATAAGTACCCTGCCGGGATTGCTGCCGACATCAATCCAGACGAGTATCCGAATATTCAGGCAGTGTTGAAGCAGTCCTGCCAACGCTTCGCCAACAAACCGGCATTCAGCAACCTGGGCAAGACAATCACCTACGGTGAACTGTACGAATTGTCCGGTGCCTTTGCCGCTTACCTGCAACAGCATACCGACTTGCAGCCCGGTGATCGAATCGCCGTGCAACTGCCCAACGTGTTGCAGTACCCGGTGGCCGTCTTCGGTGCGATCCGCGCCGGGCTGATCGTGGTCAACACCAACCCGCTGTACACCGCGCGGGAAATGGAACACCAATTCAACGACTCCGGTGCCAAAGCCCTGGTCTGCCTGGCCAACATGGCTCACCTGGCGCAGACCGTGGTGCCGAAAACCGGCGTCAAGCACGTCATCGTCACCGAAGTCGCCGACCTGCTGCCGCCACTCAAGCGCCTGCTGATCAACAGCGTCATCAAGTACGTGAAGAAGATGGTCCCGGCGTATCACTTGCCCAAGGCCGTCAAGTTCAACGACGTGCTGAGCAAGGGCCACGGCCAGCCAGTGGCCGAAGCCAACCCGGACAGCGGCGATGTCGCGGTGCTGCAATACACCGGCGGCACCACCGGCGTGGCCAAGGGCGCGATGCTGACTCACCGCAACCTGGTCGCCAACATGCTGCAGTGCAAGGCGCTGATGGGTTCCAACCTCAATGAAGGTTGCGAGATCCTGATCACGCCGCTGCCGCTGTACCACATCTATGCCTTCACCTTTCATTGCATGGCGATGATGCTGATCGGCAACCACAACATCCTGATCAGCAACCCGCGCGACCTGACGGCGATGGTCAAGGAACTGTCGAAGTGGAAGTTCAGCGGTTTCGTTGGCCTGAACACCTTGTTCGTGGCGCTGTGCAATAACGAAGCGTTCCGCAAGCTGGATTTCTCGGCGCTGAAAGTCACGCTGTCCGGCGGCATGGCCCTGCAACTGGCCGCCGCCGAGCGCTGGAAAGCGGTGACCGGTTGTGCGATCTGCGAAGGTTACGGCATGACCGAAACCAGCCCGGTGGCCACGGTCAATCCGATCCAGCACATCCAGATCGGCACCATCGGGATTCCGGTGCCGTCGACCCAGTGCAAAGTCATCGACGATGCCGGCGTTGAGCAGCCCCTGGGCGCAATCGGCGAGCTGTGTGTGAAAGGTCCGCAAGTCATGAAGGGCTACTGGCAGCGCCAGGACGCCACCGATGAAATGCTCGACAGCGAAGGTTGGTTGAAGACCGGCGACATCGCGCTGATCCAGCCCGATGGCTACATGCGCATTGTCGATCGCAAGAAAGACATGATTCTGGTCTCCGGTTTCAACGTGTACCCGAACGAACTGGAAGACGTGCTCGCGACCCTGCCGGGCGTGCTGCAATGCGCGGCCATCGGCGTGCCGGACGAGAAGTCGGGGGAGGCGATCAAGATCTTCATCGTCGCCAAACCGGGCGTGACCCTGACCAAGGAACAGGTGATGGAGCACATGCGCGCCAACGTCACCGGCTACAAGGTCCCGCGCTCCGTGGAATTTCGCGATGCACTGCCGACCACCAACGTCGGCAAGATCCTGCGCCGCGAACTGCGCGACGAAGAGCTGAAGAAGCTGGGCGTGAAGAAATAAGCCCCTAAACAAAAGCCCCGCAGATGCGGGGCTTTTTTGTGCCTGACGGATCGTTCCCACGCTCTGCGTGGGAATGCCTCAATGGACGCTCTGCGTCCGCTGTTGGGACGCGGAGCGTCCCGGGCTGCATTCCCACGCAGAGCGTGGGGACGATCAATGTAGGAGCTGCCGAAGGCTGCGATCTTTGTGTTTTTACAGGCGAAACGGCGCGAAGTTGACGTTGGTGCCCGCCGGGCGCATGTCCTGCAGGTACGAGTCCTTGTCGGCGCTCAGTTCCAGGCTCAGGGCGGCTTTGCGCTTACCCTCGTTGCGCACCACCAGGCCTTCGAGTTTTTCACGCAGGAACACCGTCGGCACTTTCAGGTGCAGCAGTTCGTCGGTGTCCGGGGTGTGCATCAGCAGGTGAACCCACTCGTACTGACCAACGGCCAAACGTGCCACCGGGATGTCGAACCACCAGATGTTGCGGTTGCGGTTCAGTTCGGTGAAATGGCAGTTGTTGACGCCAAGCACAGCACCGCCGAGTTCCTGGTTTCTGCGGGCAATGGCCTGCTTTTTATCGAGTTTCATAACATTCCTACGGGATTGGATCTTCAGCGCCAAGGCCTGAATACGTTGCGCATTCTCGGGGGTTGCAGGGCAAACATAAAGCCCAACCTTTGATCGGCGATGAAATGACGCCGTGAAAATAAATGAAACTCCGCCCAAACGCCGCCGGTCAATCTTTCTGTGACGACTTTCCCGATGAAATGTTCACAGGAGAAACACCATGAGCAGCACTGGCGATAAAGTTAAAGGCATGGCAAACGAAGCGGTCGGCAACGTCAAGCAAGGCGTCGGCAAGGCCACTGACAACACCAAGTTGCAAGTAGAAGGCAAAATCCAGGAGAAGAAAGGCGAAACCCAGCAAGCCGTGGGCAAAGCCAAGGACGCCATCAAGAAAGGTGTCGACAAGGCGTGATTCGGCCTTTGAAGACAGTAAAGAAACGGCCATCCGCGGATGGCCGTTTTTGTGTCAGCCCCACCGGTTAAATAACGAAATTGTTTCAAAGTCGCCAAGTAGGCTACTTTGATGTAGAAAACGGCCCCTGAGTCGCCACGACTTCAACCCTTTTGCGGCGAAAGGAGACGCTTATGATTTTCCCGGACATGAAAGGCCTGCCCATCCACCAAGTGATGGTGCGCACGGTCAAAGAATTCATTGACGATGAAATGTCGACCTACGCCTCGGCGCTGGCCTATCAAATGCTGTTCTCGCTGTTCCCCTTCATTCTGTTCCTGATTGCCCTGATCGGTTTCCTGCACCTGCCGGACTTCTTCTCCTGGCTGCGCCTGCAATCGGAACTGGTGTTGCCGCCCCAGGCCCTGGAACAAGTGAACCCGGTGATCGACCAGCTCCAGCAATCCAAGGGTGGTTTGCTTTCGATCGGTATCGTCATCGCCCTGTACACCGCCTCCTCGGGTGTGCGGCTGATGATGAGCGCGATGAACGCCGCCTACGACGTGGTCGAAGGCCGCCCGGTGTGGAAGCGCTTTCCGTTGTCGATTTTCTACACCATTGGCATCGCCGGCATGCTGCTGGCCGCTGCCGCGCTGATGGTGCTCGGGCCGCAGGTGATGGGCTGGATTGCCGCGCAGGTCGGGCTCGAAGACTTCATCGTCACGGTGTGGACCATCGCCCGCTGGCCTGTGATCGTGATCCTGATGATGGTCGCGGTGGCGTTGATCTATTACGTCATGCCTGACGTGCGCCAGGAGTTTCGTTTCATCACCCCCGGCTCGGTATTGGCGGTGGTGGTGTGGATCTGCGCGTCGTTGGGTTTCGCGTTTTACGTCAAGACCTTCGCCAACTACAACGCCATGTATGGCAGTATCGGCGCGATCATCGTGCTGTTGCTGTACTTCTACATTTCCGCGGCGGTGCTGTTGCTCGGCGCGGAGATGAATGCGGTGATCGAACACATGTCGACCGAAGGCAAGGACCCTGGCGAAAAGGTCCCCGGCGAGCACGACCAAGCAACCAAACACCACATTTCGGGACTGGGACGGGACCACTCGCTCAAGCCGAACACTGACGAAGCCTGAACATGATCCGTGAAATCCTGAAAATGGGCGATGAGCGCCTGCTGCGCATCGCGCCGCCAGTCCCTGCTGAAATGTTCGACAGCCCCGAGCTGTGGCAACTGATCGACGACATGTTCCAGACCATGGAAAGCGTCGGCGGCGTCGGCCTGGCCGCGCCGCAGATTGGCGTGGACCTGCAACTGGTGATCTTCGGTTTCGAGCACAGCGAACGTTACCCTGACGCTGAAGCCGTGCCGCAGACGATCCTGATCAACCCGCTGATCACGCCGCTGAGTCCGACCCTGGAAGAGGGCTTCGAAGGTTGCCTGTCGGTGCCGGGTTTGCGGGGTGCGGTGGATCGCTATCAGCACATTCGTTATGAAGGTTTTGATCCCAAGGGGCAGCCGATCACACGAATCGCCTCGGGGTTTCATGCGCGGGTGGTGCAGCATGAATGCGACCATTTGATTGGCCGGTTGTACCCGTCGCGGATTACCGACTTCACCAAGTTCGGGTTTACCGAAGTGATGTTTCCGGACCTTGATCCGAACGTGGACGACTAACCCAAACCCACCACAGAACCCAATGTGGGAGCGGGCTTGCTCGCGAATGCGGTGTGTCATTTAANNTGCTCGCGAATGCGGTGTGTCATTTAACAATGATGTTGACTGACACACCGCATTCGCGAGCAAGCCCGCTCCCACAGTGGAGGTGTGTTTACTTCAATGGTTTAACAAACCGCAACGTCATCCGGTCCGACTCGCCAATCGCCACATACTTGGCCTTGTCCTTCTCCCCCAACGTCAACGCCGGCGGCAAGGTCCAGACGCCTTCCGGGTAGTCCTTGGTGTCCTTCGGATTGGCATTGATCTCGCTTTTCTCCTCAAGCTTGAACCCCGCGTCGGTCGCCAGTTTCACCACGTAGGCGGTGGTCAGGTAGCCGCTGTGCTTGATGTCGTCCAGCGACGCGCCATCCTTGGCCCGGTGATCCACCACACCGAGCACACCGCCCGGTTTCAGCACCTTGAAGAACGACTCGAACATCACCGGTGCTGTGTCCGCCAGCACCCAATTGTGCACGTTGCGAAAGGTCAACACCGTGTCGGCGGAACCGGGTTTTCCCAGTACCGGGGCCTTGGGATCGAACTCGGCGACTTGGGCCTTGGCGTATTGGGCCGGGGAGGCGGCGAATTTGGCCTTGAGGGTTTCTTCATTTTTGCGTGCGTAGTCACTGACGGTTGGCGCCTGCACGGCGGCGATGTACTGACCGTGATCCTTGAGCAGCGGCGCCAGCAGTTCGCTGTACCAACCGCTGCCGGGGGTGATTTCGATGACAGTCTGGTTCGGCCGCAGACCGAAGAATTGCAACGTCTGCTGCGGATGCCGGTAGACGTCGCGCACCACGTTCTGCGGCGCGCGCCAGGTGCCCTTGAGCACCTCGGCGTATTGCTCGGCGGAGACGGGTTTGGTGTCGGCGGCGTGGGCCAGAACCGGGGCGAGCAGGGCGGTCAGGGTCAAAGCGAGTAGGGCAGGTTTCATGGAGCATCCTGGCGAAGTCGAAGTCGACCCCGAGGCTAGCACGCAGCCCTCGATGGCCGATCACACATTATTGCTGGACGACCTCACCAACGGTTCTAAGCCCATGGCGATCATCGGTTTGCTGCGGGCGTAGCGGGTCAGGCGCTCGACCATGGCGTAGGGCATTTGTGGATCAAACGTAAAACCCCGGCGCTCGTAAAAACCGCGCAAATCCGGATGGCAGTACAACCAGACCGGGCTGTCGAGGCCCTTGACCGCTTCGGCGATCAACGCGGCGGCGATGCCTTGTTCACGACACGCCGGATCGACGAACAACCCCGTCAACCAATGGCCGCCCGCTACCGGTCGCAAACACAAGGCCGCGACAATCTCCCCGCGCCGGGCCACCCACAGTCGGGCCTCGCGCACGGCTTTCATCGGCGATTGGTGGGCGCGGTAAAACTTGTTCATCAACGGCCAGAGCGGCTCGTCGAGCAGGGTGTATTGAGTGTCTGGCATGGGCGTTGGCTGTCGTTTGGCAGGGTGGGCGATTATAAAAGAACGCGAGCGCCGCGATAGGTGTATACCTGACTTCACATCCCGTATGAGTGGAGTACGTATCATGGCCAAAGGCATGGATTCAAAGAAAGCAGCGAAGAAAAAACCGGCCAAAACCGCCGATGAAAAGCGCGCGGACAAGAAGGCCAAGAAGGTGGATGTGTTCGGGCACTAAAAGCCAAGTCACCCTGCTGATCGTTCCCACGCTCTGCGTGGGAATGCCTCTAGGGACGCTCCGCGTCCAGTGACGCGGAGCGTCACGGGCTGCATTCCCACGCAGAGCGTGGGAACGATCGTTAAACCAAAAAATAATCTGCAAGATTTCCCCCCGCCATTGCACAGAGAGGGATACGTCCCGTTCTGAGCAACGCCATGCCCCATTACTTCGACGCCGCCCATCGAGCAGAAATCGACAACCTGCGCCATCGCCTGACCGCTCGGACCGAGTGGCCGACCTGGCTGTTGCTGATCGGCGTGTACGCAGGTTGGTTGAGTATTGTCCTGAACAGTCATCGCCTGGGTTTGTGGTGGAGCACGGCGTTGCTGATTCCGTTGGTGGTGCTCTGGCTGTCGGTGCAACACGAATTGCTCCACGGCCATCCCACCCGCTGGCTGGCCCTGAACAAATTCCTCGGCTACGCGCCCTTCGCGGTGTGGTTTCCCTACACCCTGTACCGCGACAGTCATTTGCTGCATCACCACGACGAAGACCTGACCATCCCCGGTCGCGACCCGGAAAGCCGTTACCTCACCGCCGAGCACTGGCAGCGCAGCTCCGTGTTCCAGCAAGCCTTGCACTGGCTGAATAAAACCGTGCTCGGGCGCGTGATGATTGGCGCGCCCATGGCGTTGCAAGCCCTGGCCCGCAAAGAACTTCGACGCCTGAAGGCGGGCGAGCGCCAGGCCTGGCTGATGTGGCTGACCCACGGCGCGTTCACCGTGTTGATGCTGGCGTTCATCGCCCATTTCAGCGTGTTGCCGGTGTGGCATTACCTGCTGCTGATCAGCGTACCGGCGCTGTCGATTGCCATGATTCGCTCCTACTATGAACACCGCCCCAACGCCCAGCCCGAGCAACGCACCGTGCTCAATGAAGCCTCTTGGCCGTGGAGCTGGCTGTTTTTGAACAACAACCTGCACCTGGTGCATCACGACTTGCCGGGTTTGCCGTGGTATGACCTGCCCAAGGCCTATCAGGCCCGGCGCGAGCAATGGCTGGCGCGCAGTGGCGGGTTTTTGGTGCAGGGATATGGGACGCTTTGGCGTCAGCATGGGTTGAGGGCAATCGACAGCCCACAACACCCATTTCATTGATTAGCGCAGATCCCCTTGTGGGAGCGGGCTTGCTCGCGAATGCAGTGTTTCAGGCACCCTAGATGTCATTTGACACACCGCCTTCGCGAGCAAGCCCGCTCCCACAGGGGTTCTTTGTTGTAGGGGAGTTTTTGAGATGACCGCACACCTCGCCGAACTACTGATGTACATCGCCCCCGAGCCGATCCGTCTGGCCAACGAACGCTGGCTGACACGAATTCTTGAACGGCTCGGCAGCACCCGCCAAAGCGCCGTCGGCCTGTCGTTGCCACAGCTTTGGCTTTCCCCGGACCTGCTGCTGACCCAAACCTGCGGCTACCCGCTGATGACCCTGCTGCGTGATCAAGTCCGGGTCGTCGGGCGCCCGCGTTATGAATTGCCGGACAGCAACGGCGGCAATCATTGCAGCCTGTTGCTGTGTCGCGCCGACGATCCTCGCCGCAGCTTGCCGGCCTTTCTCGGTAGTCGCGGGGTGATCAATGACGAAGGCTCCAACAGCGGCATGAACCTGTTGCGTCATCGCCTCGCGCCGCTGCACCGCGACGGTCAGTTCTTTGCCAATGTCGGCATCAGTGGCGGCCACCGCGAAAGCCTGCGCTGGTTGCGCGAAGACCTGGCCGACCTGGCCGCCATCGACAGCGTGACCTTCGCCTACCTGGCGCGGCATGCCGAGGAAGAAGTGGCCGGTTTGCGCGTGGTTGCCCGCAGTGCGTTTAGCCCGACTTTGCCTTACATCACGGTGGCGAGTGCTACGGATGAGCAGGTCGAAGCGCTTCGGCGGGTGATGAACGAGACCCTGAAAGAATTGCCCGAAGTCGCTGAGGTGCTCGGTCTGCAAGAGGTATTGCCCGCGACGGAAAGCGACTATCAGGTGGTGCTTGATTATCAGCAGGAAGCCGAGGCGTTGGGGTATGGGCGGTTGCGTTAATAGACAGGGATTTTCGTTGCCAGTCAGAACGCTTTCGCGGGCAAGCCTCGCTCCTACAGAATCGATCACCGATCCCGTAGGAGCGAGGCTTGCCCGCGAAAGCAATCGAACTGACGCAACTCATCTAAATGTCTAAATAGAATATAAAAATGCCTTTTAAGTATTATTAAAGAATAAGGCTCCCCGCTAGAATCGCGCCACCGGATCACCGGACATTCAGCGACCCCTAACCCCAGGAGCCCCTATGTCCGGCGCCGACCTTTCCCATCGCAACCACGTCGACGCCTTGTTCCGCGCGCATTACGCCTGGCTGTGCATCCGGTTGCGCCGGCAGTTGGGCGCCAGCGCCAGCGTCGAAGACATCGCCGCCGAAACCTTCACCCAATTGCTCGAATCCCCAGGGCTGACGCCGATCCGCGAGCCCCGCGCCTTGCTGACCACTATCGCCCAACGCTTGATCTATCAGCTCTGGCGCCGTCGCGATCTGGAGCGCGAGCATCTGGAGCAACTGCAACACGCCGATGCCGATCAAGTGCAATCGCCGGAAGTGCTGCTGCAACTGACCCAGGCCCTGCACCGCCTCGACCGCAGCCTCGACCGCTTGCCGGGTAAGGTCCGGGCGACGTTCCTGTTGTCGCGCATCGATGGCCTGACTTACCCGCAAATCGCCGCCGAGCTGGGCATTTCCCAGCGTTCGGTCAGCGTCTACATGACCCGCTCCCAAGCCTTGTGTGCGCAACACAGCGCCAATGAACCCCTAAATAGAACGACCCAGAGGTCCGCATGAGATCGATCAAAACCCTGCTCGGCAGTTCGCTGCTGGCCCTGAGCCTGGTCGCCACCCAGGCGCCCGCCAGTGAAAAAACCGCGCCGATTCACTTCGGCGACATCGCTTGGGAAAGCGGCAGTTTCATCACCGAAGTCCTGCGCCTGATCGTCGAGAAAGGTTACGGCTACCCGACCGACACCTTGCCGGGCAGCACGGTCAGCCTCGAAGCGGCGCTGGCCAAGAACGATATCCAGGTGATCGGCGAAGAGTGGGCCGGGCGCAGTCCGGCGTGGGTCAAGGCCTCGAACGAGGGCAAAGTGTTTGGTCTGGGCGACACGGTCAAAGGCGCCACCGAAGGCTGGTGGGTGCCGGAATACGTGATCAAGGGCGACCCGGAACGCGGCATCAAGCCGTTGGCCCCGGAGCTGAAATCCGTGGCCGATTTGCCGCGCTACAAAGACGTGTTCCGCGACCCGGAAGACCCCAGCCGTGGCCGCTTCCTCAACAGCCCCACCGGTTGGACTTCGGAAATCGTCAACAGCCAGAAACTCAAGGCCTATGACCTGACCGCCGACTACGTGAACTTCCGCACCGGCTCCGGCGCGGCGCTGGATGCCGAGGTCGCGTCGTCGATCCGCCGTGGCAAACCGGTGCTGTTCTACTACTGGTCGCCGACGCCGTTGTTGGGCCGCTTCAAACTGGTGAAACTCGAAGAACCGGCGTTCGATGCCGAAGCCTGGAAGACCCTGGCCGACGCCAACAACCCGCACCCCAAAGGCACCCGTTCGATGCCGGCAAGCCTGGCGATTGGCGTGTCGGCGCCGTTCAAGACCCAGTACCCGGACCTGGTGGCGTTCTTCGAAAAAGTCGATTTGCCGATTGATCTGCTGAACCAGACGTTGGCGCAGATGAGCGAAAAACGCCAGCCACCGCGCCAGGTCGCAGAGGCGTTTTTGCGGGACCAGCCGCAGGTGTGGAAGGGCTGGGTGCCGGGGGACGTCGCGACCAAGGTGAGCGGGAGTTTGTAGGTCTTTTCTGATGTTTTTGTGGTGTTAATTAGATAGCTTTCGCGAGCAAGCCTCGCTCCTACAGGATCGCGCGTTCTGTAGGAGCGAGGCTTGCCCGCGAAGGCGGCCTAACGCCCTACACCAACTCCGCCGCCAACGCCGCTTTCACTGTCGGGCGCTGACCAACCCGCGCCTGAAACCGCGCCAACGCCGGCCACTCCTCCAACTCAATCCCAAACCCCACCGCCCAGCGCAGCACCGTAAACAAATACGCATCCACCACACTGAACCCCTCCGGCATCAAATAATCCTGGCGCTCAAGCGTGCGCACCAACACCGCAAACCGCTTGAACAACTTCGCCTTGATCAACCCCTTTATCTCGTCGGGAAATTGCGCATTGAACAGCCATCCAAGCCCGCCATGAATCTCGGTGGAGACGAAGTTCAGCCATTCCTGCAACCGTACCCGCTCGAAACTGCCGTTTGCCGGCGCCAGGTTCGCTTCAGGCCGCAGGTCTGCCAGGTATTGCAGGATCGCCGGGCCTTCGGTCAATACCTGACCGTTGTCCAGTTGCAGCGCCGCGACGTAGCCCTTGGGGTTGATGGCGAGGAAGTCTTCGCCGGCGGCGGTTTGCTTGGTGCGGTTATCGACACGGATCAATTCGAACGGCAGATCGAGTTCGCGCAACACAATGTGCGGCGCCATCGAACAGGCTTGAGGGGCGTAGTACAACTTCATGGGCAGGGCTCTGGTTGGAGATTTGCGCCAGTGTCATAGTGCGCGCCGGGCTTCGTAAAATTAATCTTCCAGAAAACTGCCATAAGGACAGCTACTGCCATGATGAATCTGATGCACTGGCGCATGGTGGTGGCGGTGGCCGATACCGGCAACATCACCCGGGCGGCTGAGCGGGTCGGCATGACCCAGTCCGGTGCCAGCCAGGCGCTGGCGCTGATCGAAGAAACCCTGGGCGTGCAACTGTTCAGCCGGGAAAACCGCCAGACCCTGCCCACCGCCATCGGCCTGCCGGTGATCGAGCAGGCGCGGACCATGCTTGGCGCGTTGGAGAACATTCGCAGCACCGTCGATACCGCAAAAAACGTCCAGCGCGGCAGCATTCGCCTGGCCAGTTTTCCCATGGTGCTGGCTACGTTCCTGCCGCCACTGTTGCGCCGGTTCAATCGGCTCTACCCCGGCATTCAGGTGGTGGCCCTGGAGGTCAGCGACGATGAAGTGGAAACCCTGCTCGACGCCGGGTTGGTGGACGTCGGCGTGGTATTGAACCCGGCGCCGGAACGTAATGCTGCAGTTTTGGGACGCGATGCCTGGGTGGCGGTGCTGCCCGGCGGCCATCCTTTGGCGCGGGGTGCACACGATGAAGGCCTGAGCCTGGCGCAATTGGTGACGCAACCTTTTGTGCTCGCCACGGGAGGCTGTTCGACCAATGCCCGCAGCCTGGCCGCCGACGCCGGTTTGCAACTGAGCGATATCCGGGTCGAGGTCCGGGAGTGGAGCAGTGCCTTTACCCTGGTGCGGGAAAACATCGGCGTAACCCTGGTGCCAGAAATGACACTGCCGGCCAATCGCCAGGGGTTACGGGTGGTTCCGATTACACCGCAAATCATTCGCGAGTTTGCCTTGGTCACGGGAACCCGAGAGGCACCTTCGGTCGCCGTACAAGCACTGCTGGGCATGCTCGCGGATCAATGATCGGCAGGTGACGCTGAACCGATTTTGTGCTGATTTCTGGCCGACTAATGGCATTGCGCCCGTCATTTCACTGGCTATGCTCACTCATGACTCTCTATTTCAGTCACGAAAATGAATGGTTCGTGACCGAGTGGTGAGCCCCCGTGAAACACGCCGCAGAGTGCGCAACCCAAGGCACCGACACTGAACAACAAGGAGCCGTCCGGTAAATGGAGTTACTTAACAAAACGTTAGGGTTGGCCCGACCGGGCTATCAAGAGAAGGATGTCTTGATAAGAGCGTCGCTGCATGGACACTCCGATTGAACATCATTTATCACCTGACAAATCCTGCCCTTGGCGGGATGCGTGTGCCTGTTCCGTGGAACGTAGTGGTGGATCTGGAATGACCGAGAACTTTCTCCCGGCATTTCCCCTGTAGGAGCAAAGCGTGCTCGCGATAGCGCCGAACCTGACACACCGCGTCATCGTCCATCGCGGGCAAGTCTTGCTCCTGCATCAATCAAAAAGACCGCGCTAAAGGTGATAGAACCATGTTTAACCTACATCACAAGGCAGACCTGCTTGAGATCGAGCGCTTCAACGGTGCGTTGAGCGAGGCCAACGCCAAGTTGGCGGCGGTCGGTCGTTCGATGGCGATGATCGAGTTCAGCCCTGACGGCATCGTGCTCGACGCCAATGACAACTTCTGCGCCGCCATGGGCTACAGCGCCGAAGAAGTGCGCGGCAAACATCACCGGATCTTCTGTGAAGAAGCGTTCTATCGCAGCGAGGAATACGCCAAGTTGTGGCGTGACCTGGCCCGTGGCGAACCGATCAGCGGCACTTTCCTGCGCTTGAACAAGGCCGGTCGCGAGGTGTGGCTGGAAGCCAGCTACATGCCGGTGTTCGGGCCGGATCGCCAGGTGAAAAGTGTGATGAAAATCGCCTCGGACATCTCCGCTCGGGTCCACAAAGAGCACGAAGAGGAAAGCATGCTCGCGGCCATCGGGCGTTCCATGGCGGTGATCGAATTCACCCCGGACGGCCGGGTGATTACCGCCAACGAGAACTTTTTGAAAACCATGCATTACTCGCTCAACGAAGTGATCGGCCAGCATCACAGCCTGTTCTGTCATCGCGCTGAAGCTGAGTCGCCGCAGTACAAGGCGTTCTGGGCCTCACTCAATCGCGGCGAATATCACTCGCACCGTTTTGAGCGCAAAGATAAGTACGGTCATACGGTGTTTCTGGAAGCGTCCTACAACCCGTTGTTCGACAGCAAGGGCCGGTTGTACAAAGTGGTGAAGTTCGCCAGCGACATCACCCAGCAAGTCACCACCCTGCAGACCGCCGCGGAATCGGCCCACAGCACCTCGGTACAAAACGACGCCTGTGCGCAGAAAGGCTCCCAGGTGGTTCAGCAAACGGTGCAGATCATCCAGGACATTTCCCGCGACCTCAACGAAGCGGCGCTGAGTATCGACGCAGTGAGCAAACAGTCGGACATCATCGGCACCATCGTCCAGACCATTCGCGGTATCGCCGACCAGACCAACCTGCTGGCACTCAACGCCGCCATCGAAGCGGCTCGGGCCGGGGAGCATGGGCGTGGTTTTGCCGTGGTGGCGGATGAAGTGCGCAGCCTCGCGGCACGCACCAGCCAGGCGACGCTGGAAATCGTTGATGTGGTGCGCAGGAACCATGACCTGTCGCTGAGTGCGGTGTCGAGCATGCAGTCGAGTTTGAGCCGCACCGGGTTAGGCGTGGAACTGGCGAACGAGGCGGGGGAGGTGATTCTGGAGATTCAGCAGGGATCGCGGCATGTGGTGGATGCGATCAGCCAGTTCAACTCAACCCTGCAACTGAATTGATACCCGCATCACCACAACCCAATGTGGGAGCGGGCTTGCTCGCGAAGAGGCCAATACATTCAACATCTCGGTTGACTGACACGACGCCTTCGCGAGCAAGCCCGCTCCCACAGGTGTTATGCGTTGGGCTTAGAGCGAAGCCAGGAACTTATCCACCACTTGCGGCCCATCAGGCTTTTCAGTGCTGCCATTTTCCTTGTCAGCCTGGGCCAGTTTCATCTTGTCCTGGAGACGCTCGGCGATCTCTTTGCCGATGGCCAATTGTTGCGCCGGTGGCATGGCTTGCAACTGGTCTTCGGTAATACCCATCTCTTTCAGAATACTATCGCGCAGCCGCTGCTCCGGCGTTTTGCTCATGTAGTCCTTGAAGTCGGTCATCGCGGCGCTGTCGGTGGACTTGGCCTTGTTATCGTCCGGCACGGAGGCTTGCAGGCCCACGCGGGTTTTCGCGAACGCTTCGTCAACGTTGTCGCTGATGGTGCTGGCCGAGTTGACTTGCTGGGTGGCGGCGTTCAGGCCGGAGGACTGCGCGTTGGTGCTGTCCTGCTTGATTTGCGCCACGGTGTTTTGCGCGTTCTGGATCAAACCACTGTACAGCGCGCTCGCGGCGGCCGTGGTCGGGTCCATGTCCGTGCGCTGGGTCTTTTGAACGATGGAAGCTTGATGGGCACTGACCAACATGATGGATAAACCTGTAGGTAATTGCTGTTGAGTCTGTAGGAGCAATTAGCGTGCCGCTGCTGAAAGCCCCTATTTACGGGGCGATTCAACAGTGGCAGCGGTCAGATATTGCCGCTGGGCGGCAGACGGCAACCGCTTCAGCGGTGGGCAATGTTTTCCAGCGCAAGGTTGCGGGTTCTTGGCCCGAAGTAACCGATGGTGATCATCACGATCAACATGCTGCTGACAATAAACGCCAACACCCCCGGCGTGCCGAAGTGTTCGAGGAAGATCCCGATCAGCAAACTGCTGAACACCGTCGACAAACGACTGAACGAATAACAGAAACCCACGGCCCGGGCGCGGATGTTGGTGGGGAACAATTCGCTCTGGTAGGAGTGGTAGGCGAAGCTCAGCCAGGCGTTGCAGAAGGTGATCATCACCCCGCAGACGATCAAACCGACTGCGCTGGTTTGCAGGGCGAACAGCGTGCCGAAGGTCATGGCGCCGAGGGCCGAGCCGACAATCTGCCACTTGTTCTCGAAGCGGTTGGCGAACTTCACAAACAGCAACGGCCCCAGCGGATAGGCGAGGGTGATGATGAAGGCGTACATCAAACTGTGGGTCACGCTCACGCCCTGGCCGGACAATAACGCCGGCAACCAGTTGCCGAAACCGAAGAAGCCGATGGCCTGGAACACATGGAACACGATCAGCATCAACGCCCGGCGGCGATAGGGTGGCTGCCAGATATCGGCGAATCGGCCCTGACCCTGAATGTCCACGGCGGCCAGTTCCGGTTCGTCCAGCGCCTTGCCCTGATCTTTCACGCAACGTGCTTCAATGCTGTCGAGAATCCGGCTCGCCTCATCAAAACGGCCATGTTGCGCCAGCCAGCGCGGCGACTCCGGCAAGCGCGAGCGCAGCCACCAGATAAACAGCGCAAACACCGCGCTGGCCAACACCACCCAACGCCAGCCCGACACCCCGAACGGGTCCTGCGGCACCAGCCACCAGGACATCAACGCCACCGCCGGCACCGATAGGAATTGCACGAAAAACGCAAAGGCAAACGCCGAACTGCGCATGCGTTTGGGCACCAGTTCCGAGAGGTAGGCGTCGATGGTCACCAGCTCGATGCCCAGGCCAATCCCCACCAGAAAACGCATGCAGATAATGCCCAGCGCCGAACTCTGCACACCCATGGCCACGGTGGCGACCGTGTACCAGATCAGCGCAAAGGTGAAAATCGCCCGGCGGCCAAAACGGTCGGCCAAGGGACTCAGCAGACTCGCGCCGAGGAACAATCCGAGAAAAGTTGCCGAAGCAAATGCAGCCTGATCGGAGAAACCGAACACCCCCTGACTGCCGGTGGCGAAGATGCCGTCGCGAATCAGGCCGGGGCTGATGTAGGCGGTCTGGAACAAATCGTAGAGTTCGAAGAACCCCCCAATCGACAGCAGCGCCACCAGTTTCCAGATCGTGGCAACGGCGGGCAGTCGGTCAATGCGAGCGGAAATCTGGGCGGCGCGGACGGGGTCGATACCGTCCGTTTGAACAGCGGCGGGGGAGTGAGCAGGCATGGGCTGATCCAATTCTTGTTGAAGAGGAAGCTTAGCCTGCTATCGGAAATAAATGGTTGCGAATCTTTGCGGTGTTGTGACGAGATTCGCTGAGTTCTTGCCTTAACGGCTCAGGTTTTAAGGGTTTATGGCGCGATCGGTATATCAAACTCCCGAAACGCATCATCCACCGGCAGATAACCCAACACCCGCGTGGTTTCGCTGAGGTCCAGACGCTTGAAGCGGTTATTGGAAATACCGTGGGCGATCAGGTGTTGAACGCCTTCGACTTCCACGGCGCGTTGCAGCAGTTGCACCGCATCCCGAGGGCTGAGCCAGGCGCTCAAGTCCCGGGCGTTGGTCAGTTCGTGGCGGTCCGGGAATTCGAAGGCACCGATGCGAATGGCGATGGTCGAGAGCCCGCGTTTGGCGGCGTAAAACGCGCACAACGCCTCGCCATAACATTTGCTGACGCCATACAGATTGGCCGGCATGACCTGCATGCCCGGGGTGATCTGCCGGTCCACCGGATAGCCTTCGATGGTCTGCGCGCTGCTGGCGAACACCAGCCGTTTGCAACCGGCCGCCACCGCTGCTTCGAACAGGTAAGTGGTGGCCAGAATGTTATTGGGCAACAACTCATCGAAGGTCGCGGTGGCGTGAGGGATGCCGGCCAGGTGGACGATAACGTCGATGCCGTTCAGCACTTCTGCGATGGCCTTGGGATCAGCCATGTCCAGACGCACGAAACGGTGGGGCGTCTCGACGGGGAAGTCGGGTTCGACGCGGTCGGTCAACAGGAAGGTGTAACGGTCCTTCGAGGCTTCGAAAAAAGTTTTGCCGATTCTGCCGCAGGCACCGGTGAGCAGTACGTTGAGTCCGTTCATGTATCTCTCTTTTTTGGGAAGGGGGGGATCCGCTTAATCAGGCCCGCCACAGTTACTCATTGCCAGCTTCATCTCTTTAAGGCTACGGCAACCCATTGCAGCCATGTTTCAGGAAACCAGGACGCTGTGCCAGCCGTTGGAAATATTCATCAACGGCAGGAAAGTCCGGTCGCTCCATCGGCGTCATCAACCAGCGATTGACCGACAGACCGATCACGATATCCGCGAGGCTGAACCGTGGCCCGGCGACATAGGCTTTGGTCGCCGCAAGCTGATGCTCAAGGATGCTCATCTTGTGGTTCCAGTCATTGATGCCGACGGCAATCTGGTGTGGGTCCTGAAACTCGGGGTCTTTACGCACCAGCGCAGTGAACGCGTAGCTCCAGGACCGATTGAGCTCGGTGGCCTGCCAATCCATCCACTGTTCCACCCGTGCGCGGGCCGCAGGTTCAGTGGGCAGCAATTCGTGGTTGTGGTGCTTGCCGGCCAGGTAACGGCAAATCGTATTGGACTCCCATAGCACACCGGCGTCATCGATGATCACCGGCACCTGGGCGTTGGGGTTGAGCCGGGTGAACTCGGGGCTGTGGGTCGAGGCAAAACCGCTGCCCCAATCCTCACGCTCGTAGGCAACGCCCAGTTCCTCACAGGTCCACAGGACTTTTCTGACGTTGATGGACGACGCCTTACCGAGAATCTTCAGTGCATGTTCCATGGAGCTACTCCTTTAGCGAATCGACGCCTCGGGAATCTACCACTAAGCGGGATCCGGCAGCGCCGACGCTGGCAAACCAGACGTGCGATCAAACAACCAGTTGAAGGCGAAGGTGTAGCACGGGATGAAGAGGATCAGGGCCAAGTCCAGCAAGAACGCTTCTACCAGGCTGATGTTCATCCACCAGGCGATCAACGGAATGAGGAACACCATCAAGGTTAGTTGAAAACCCACGGCATGGGCGATGCGCCGCTTCACCGTGCGAGTGCGGGGCAATTTCCCGTTGTCGGTGGTGCAGCCGTTGCAGAAAGGCGCATTGGCCTTCGTCAGCCTTATGTCCGCAGCCTGATCGTTCCCACGCTCTGCGTGGGAATGCCTCAACGGACGCTCCGCGTTCGGCTTTGGATGGGACGCGGAGCGTCCCGGGATGCATTCCCACGCGGAGCGTGGGAACGATCATCAAGTGCGGTGTAGGAGATGGCTGTAGGAAAGCGGTTTCAGCAGGTGTCAAAAGGCTACAGCTTCTTGCTCCATTGCCTACAACTACGCCAGAATCCGCCGGCTTGTGCGTTGGGTGCCCGGAATTTATTGTTCCCGTGTCGCTGCCAATTCAGCGGTCGGGTTTCGCAGCCCGGGTATCTCTAGACGCATAGCGTCCACCGTTCGTGATCCGTTCACGTTATGGCGGCTGTGCGCGGGAGACCTTCGGGTCTACTGGGTTCTAGAGTCCCGGTCTGCGACCCGCGTACGGCTGCCACCCCTTTTCGTTCGCAGCGAATCGTGGCAGCTCCATTACTCTAGGAGCATCACCATGTTCAAACCGACTCCCAACCCTCCGCGCAAAATCAGTCCCATGTTCAGCATCTCGACTGACCTCAACAACGAAACCCTGCTGGCCCACGCCTGCGAATCCCTGGCTTCGGCCAATGTCATGATCAATGACTTCGCGACTTTACTGGACAACCCTCATCGCAACACCGCGCTGGGTATCGCACAGATCATCCTGTCGGCGGAAATGGCGGTGAATCGAGCGCTGGATAACCTCGACCCACAAGACTGACCGGTCGCAGATCGTTCCCACGCTCTGCGTGGGAATGCCTCAACGGACGCTCCGCGTTCGGCTTTGGATGGGACGCGGAGCGTCCCGGGCTGCATTCCCACGCGGAGTGGTCTGCACCCCATCAGTTGTATCCAACTTTTGGGGTGCAGACCAGAGCGTGGGAACGATCAAAATCGAGCGCTGGATAACCTCGACCCACAAGACTGACCACTAAACCGTTGTAGCAGCTGTCGAGCACCGCGAGGCAGCGTTCGGCGGCGTAGCCGTCGCAAAATCAGGCGGTGCGGTGTGTCAGGTAAACCGTAAGTGTAGGGTTTACGACGGCTTCGCCGCCGAACGCTGCCTCGCGGTGCTCGACAGCTGCTACAAAAGGTGTGCTCGGCGCGCTCTACGTCAGGTGCTTTCCCGCACCTTCAGCTCAAACCCCATGTCTTGCACCGGTTTAGCCACGGTGTTGCCCGCCATCAGCGTCAACATCTGCTCCGCAGCCCGCCGTCCGATCGCTTCACGGGGGGTGTTGATGCTGCTCAGGCGCGGGACCATGTGCGCCGAGGCCGGCAGGTCGTTGAAGCCGAGGATCGCCACTTGCTGCGGGATCTTGATCCCGCAACGCATGGCCTCCAGCAGCGCGCCTTGGGCCAGGTCGTCGTTGCCGAAGAAGATCGCATCGACATCGGGATGGCTGGCCAGCAGTTGCAGGAACAGTTCGCCACCCAAACCGACGGAAGACGCACGGGGCGTCAGCACTTCCAGATCCGGGTCGTACAAACCAGCCTTTTGCAGCGCCTTGCGGAAGCCTTCGCCGCGCAACAACGTGCGTTGATCGAGTTGCGCGCCGATATAAGCCAGGCGCTTGCGACCCCGGGACAGCAGGTGTTCGGCAGCCGTTTCGCCAGCGGCCAGTTGGGAGAAGCCGACGCAGTTAACCCCGGCGGCGCTGTCCAGTTCCATCATGTAAACGCAAGGAATGTTGCTCGCCTCGATCATCCGCCGCGAACTCTCGGTGCGGTCGAAACCGGTCAGCAGCAAACCACGCGGCTGATAGGCCATGTAGTTGCGCAGCAGGTTTTCCTCTTCATCCCGGGAGTAGTGGAAGTTGCCGATCAGCACTTCAAAGCCCTTGGGCCGCAGCACTTGATGGATGGCTTCCAGGGTGTCGATGAACAGCAGATTGGACAGCGACGGCACCAGCACCACCACCGAATGGCTCTGGGCCGAGGCCAGGGCGCGGGCGGCGGGGTTGACGACGTAGTTGAGTTCGGCGGCGGCTTTCTGGACTTTTTCCACCAGTTCGGTGGCCACGGTGCTGACCCCGCGCAAAGCCCGGGAAGCGGTGATCGGACTGACGCCGGCCAGGCGTGCGACTTCGTTGAGGGTAGGGCGGCCAGTGGTGCGTGTATTTTTATCGTTTTTAGGGGTGGTCATCGGGGCGGCTTGCCAAACAAAATTCAAGGCACTAAGGTAGCGCTGTCCCGAAGCAGCTGCAAATGCGTGAGCGAGTTTTGCCTGAACCTCGCTTTTTGGCATTGGGAGCGAACATGCTGCAACCCACAAAAATGACAAGAAGGCGTCGGCAACTTCTACTTTTGATCCAGTGTCATAACTTGCAAAGGTAGCGCTGTCTGCGCGCTGAGGTGTTTCATGAATCATCCCATCACCGCCCTGGTCATCATGGGCGTTGCCGGTTGTGGCAAGACTTGCGTCAGCGAGGCCTTGTGCCAGCTCAGCGGCGCGACTGCCATTGAAGGCGACACTTTCCACCCTGCCGCCAATATCGAAAAGATGAGCGCGGGTATCCCCCTGAACGACGAAGACCGTGCCGGCTGGCTCGACAGCCTGTGCGACGAACTGCGCCGCGTCGATGCCAAGGGCGAACGCCCGGTGCTGACCTGCTCGGCCCTCAAACACAGTTATCGCGAAGTGCTGCGCAGTGCCTTGCCGGGCCTGGGCTTCGTGTTCCTTGAGCTGACCCCGGAAGTCGCCGCCGAACGTGTGTCCCACCGTCCCGGCCACTTCATGCCATCGACCTTGATCGACAGCCAGTTCGCCACCCTTGAATCCCCTGTTGGCGAGCCGTTGACCCTGGCGCTGGATGCTTCGAACCATAGCGTCGAGCAATTGGCCAGGCAGGCGCATGTCTGGTGGCTTGAACACGGTTTGAAACTCGCGGTATGAGTTTTCCTCGAAGAGATAGCGCTGTCCTTATGCCTTGCGAATTACCCGCTTTAATAACAACAACAATCAGGAGACACCCCTAATGTTTGGCATGTCCCACGAGTCGTTCCTGCTGCTCGATGCAGTGGTTACCGTGATCGGACTTATTGTCCTGATCACCAAGTTCAAATTGCACCCGTTCATTGCCCTGATCATCGCCGCCGGCTTCCTTGGCCTGACCTCCGGCATGCCGGTGGGCACCATTCTCAAAGCGTTCCAGGACGGCTTTGGTGGTGTGCTCGGTTTTGTCGGGATCATCCTCGCGCTGGGCACCATGCTCGGCAAAATGATGGCCGAGTCGGGCGGGGCGGATCAGATTGCCCAGACCCTGATTCGCGCGTTCGGCAAAGAGCGCGTGCAATGGGCGATGATGTTCGCGGCGTTCCTGGTCGGCATTCCGCTGTTCTTTGAAATCGGCTTTGTGCTGCTGATCCCGTTGGTGTTCATCGTCGCCCGGCGCACCGGCGTGTCGATCATCAAGATCGGTATCCCGCTGCTGGCCGGTCTGTCGGCGGTACACGGCCTGGTGCCACCGCACCCGGGCCCGTTGCTGGCCATCGGCGTGTTCGGTGCCGACATCGGTAAAACCATTCTGTACGGCCTGATCGTTGCGCTGCCGACCGCCATCATTGCCGGTCCGATCTTCGGTACGTTCATCGCCAAATACATCCCGGGCCATGCCAACCAGGAACTGGTGGATCAACTGGCCCGCGAGCCGCAATCCGCCACGTTGCCGAGTTTCGCCATCACCCTGATCACTGTGCTGTTGCCGGTGTTCCTGATGTTGCTCAAGACCTTTGCCGACGTCGCGCTGCCGGACGGGCACTTCTTCCGCAGCTGGATGGACCTGATCGGTCACCCGATTTCGGCGCTGCTGCTGGCATTGCTGTTGTCGCTGTACACCTTTGGCCATCGCCAGGGCATCGGTTCGAAACAGATTCTGAAACTGCTGGATTCGAGCCTTGCGCCGACCGCCGCGATCATCCTGATCATCGGTGCCGGTGGTGGCTTCAAGCAGATGCTGGTGACCAGCGGCGTGGGTGACGTGATCGGCCACATGGCGGTGAACGCACAGATCTCGCCGATCCTGCTGGCCTGGCTGGTGGCGGCGGTGATTCGTGTGGCCACCGGTTCGGCGACCGTGGCGACCATTACTGGCGCAGGCATCGTGGTGCCGGTGGTGGGGATGATTCCGGGTGTGAACCGTGAGCTGCTGGTGCTGGCCACCGGTGCTGGTTCGCTGGTGTTGTCCCACGTCAACGACGCCGGTTTCTGGCTGGTGAAGCAGTACTTCAACATGACCGTGGCCGAAACCTTCAAGACCTGGACGGCGATGGAAACCATCCTGTCCGTGGTCGCGTTGGGCTTTATCCTGCTGCTGTCGCTGTTCGTCTAATCGCCTCACACCGATCGTTCCCACGCTCTGCGTGGGAATGCCGCCATGGACGCTCCGCGTCCCCTGTGACGCGGAGCGTCACGGGATGCATTCCCACGCGGAGCGTGGGAACGATCGGGTAGCGATCAGGTACAAAAAAACCGCAGCGATGCGGTTTTTTTGTGGGTGTTTAATGGGTCAGGCGCTGGTTTTGGTGACCAATCCATCCGCCCTGAACATCCCGCGAATCCCACGCACGGCCTGACGAATCCGATCCTGGTTTTCGATCAGCGCGAAGCGCACATGATCATCCCCGTATTCCCCGAATCCTACGCCCGGCGAGACGCAAACCTTCGCTTCGGCGAGCATTTTCTTGGCGAACTCCAGCGAGCCCAGGTGCGCATACGCTTCGGGAATCTTCGCCCAGACATACATCGCCGCCTTCGGATTCTCGACCATCCAGCCCAGTTCATGCAGGCCTTTGACCAGCACGTTACGACGCTGCCGATACTGCTCGGCGATGTCTTTCACACACTGCTGATCGCCTTCCAGCGCCGCAATCGCGGCAACTTGCAACGGGGTGAAGGTGCCGTAGTCGTGATAACTCTTGATCCGCGCCAGGGCGTTGACCAGTTCGGCGTTGCCGACCATGAAACCAATGCGCCAGCCGGCCATGTTGTAGCTCTTGGACAGGGTGAAAAACTCCACCGCAATGTCCTTGGCGCCGGGCACTTGCATGATCGACGGGGCTTTCCAGCCGTCGTAGACGATGTCGGCGTAGGCCAGATCGTGCACCACCAAAACGTCGTACTGCTTGGCGAGGGCGATGACGCGCTCGAAGAAGTCCAATTCCACGCATTGCGCGGTCGGGTTCGACGGGAAGCCGAGGATCATCATTTTCGGTTTCGGGATCGAACCGCGAATGGCGCTTTCCAGTTCAGCGAAGAAATCCACGCCCGGAATCAGTGGCACGGAACGCACCTGGGCGCCGGCAATCACGGCACCGTAGATGTGAATCGGGTAGCTGGGGTTCGGCACCAGCACGGTGTCGCCCTGGTCGAGGGTGGCCAGCATCAAGTGCGCCAGGCCTTCCTTGGAACCGATGGTCACAATGGCTTCGGTTTCCGGGTCGATATCGACCGCGTAGCGATCCTTGTACCAGTTGGAAATCGCCCGGCGCAGGCGCGGAATGCCTTTGGATGTCGAATAACCGTGGGTGTCTTCGCGCTGGGCGACGGTCACCAGTTTTTCGACGATGTGCGGCGGGGTCGGGCCATCAGGGTTGCCCATGCTGAAGTCGATGATGTCTTCGCCACGACGACGGGCGGCCATCTTCAGCTCGGCAGTGATGTTGAATACGTAAGGGGGGAGTCGATCTATGCGCGCAAAGCGGCGCGGCGAACCTGGGTTAGCCATTGGTGCCTCGGATAACGTGAGCGCCCGGAACCGTCCGAGCGACGCTGGCCACTGCGGTGGCCTGTGGCGGAATGTAAGGGCTGATGTGGCACACTGTCCAGCGACTATGTAAACAAATTTGTCCGAAGGAAATCGGTTGATGGAATTTAGCAGTGGCTTCTTGCTGAGCCTTTCGCTGTGCCTGGATATCGGCGTGGCCAACATCGCGATGATCACCCTGGCGATGCAACGCGGCTATTTTCAAGGCTTTGCCCTGGGGTTGGGCACATGTGTCGGCGACCTGATCTACGCCGTGCTGGCCCTGGCCGGGATGACCGTTTTGCTGCAATACGAAACCGTGCGCTGGGTCCTGTGGATCGGCGGTTCGGCGCTGTTGCTGTACTTCGCGGCGAAGATGATCTACTCGGCGATCCACCACGAAGCGGTGCTGGCCCAAGGCGCGGAGGTAGGAAACAACTCCCATCGGCGTGAGTTTTTTCGCGGCATCTTCCTCGCCATGTCCTCCCCCAGCGCGATTCTCTGGTTCGCGGCGGTGGGCGGCACCCTGATCGCGCGTTCCGGTGGCGGTGGCGCCCTCAGTTCGGCATTGTTTCTCGGCGGTTTTCTCTGCGCCGGGGTGCTCTGGTGCGTGGCGTTGTGCTTCGCCGCAAGCCACGGTGGCAAGTTGCTGGGGGACAAGCTGCTGCGCTACTCCTACATGGCATCGGCAGCGATCTTCTGCTATTTCGCGGTGTACGTGATTCTATCGGGCTACAACGAGTTCATCGGCAAGGCTGCCGCCGGGCAGGTTCCAGGCCTGTGACTGGGAGAATCGGGCAGGGCTTCTATACTCCCAGCCGAACCCACTTTTTTGTTCCAGGAGTTGAGTCATGGATGAGCAAACACACGTCAAACCGGCCGAGCCACGCATTGTAAGCGGGCACTTCCTGCTCATTGCCGGGCTTGGCGGACGATTTACCCAGGAAACGTCGAAGAAGATTCCCGAACTCTGGGAGAAATTCATTCCCGAGATCGGCAAGATTCCGGGGCAGAAAAGCGAAGTGACCTACGGTATTTGCTGCAATCCCGACGGCATGGGCGGGTTCGAATACATCGCCGGCGTGGAAATCAGCAAGCTCGACGATTTGCCCGACAAGTACCGCTGGGTCGAGGTTCAGCCGCAACATTACGCAGTGTTCGAGCACAAGGGATCGCTGGACACCTTGCCCCAGACCTTTCAATACATCTGGAAAACCTGGCTGCCACAGTCCGGTCGCGCAGCGGCGGACGCCCCGGAGTTCGAACGCTACAGCGAGGACTTCAACCCGAAGCTCAAAACCGGTGTGCTGGAAATCTGGCTGCCGCTCAAACCCGAATGATCGCAGCGAGAGGCGGACTGCACGTCCGCCTCTCGACTTGTCATTTACCCTGCTTCAGCCGTCGCGCCCGCAACAGGTCGATGGACAGGGTGACAAAGCCAAACGCGATGATGCCCGAGAGCATAAGAAGACCGATCTGAACGCTGCTCATGACGTATTCCCCCTATTGATGATCAGAGACAGGGAACACCAATAGGCCGAATCCTGGAGCAATGAAAGCGCCTATACGCAGGCTTTACGGCGCCGACGGTGATCGATATGAACACCTTATTCCTCTATGATCTCCCACCTTTCCAACGCTGAATCCGAGCCGCCATGAACACCGTTATCCGTCACGTCACCCCCGTCGACCTGGACCGCTGCTTCGCCATCGAAACCGTGGCCTATGAAGGCGACGAAGCCGCCACCCGGGAAAAAATCGCCACCCGCATCGCCACCTGGCCCGAAGGTTTCATCGTGGCAGACGTCGATGGCGTTGTGGCCGGTTTCATCAATTCCGGTGCGGCGTTTGAAGTGGAAATGTCAGACGAAGCGTTCAAGGAACTGATCGGCCACGACCCGAAAGGCCCGCATGTGGTGATCATGTCGGTGGTGGTCCACCCGGATTATCAGGGGCAGGGTCTGGCTAAACGCTTGATGGGCGAATTCATCGAGCGGATGCGCGGGATGGGCAAGGCCAGCATCCATTTGATGTGCAAGGAGCGGCACATTCCGCTGTATGCGGGGTTCGGGTTTGCCTACATCAAACCGTCGGCGTCCGACCATGGCGGGATGGCTTGGCATGAGATGGTGCTTGAGCTCTGATTGATTCGGTGCGGCTGAAATTGCCTTCGCGGGCAAGCCTCGCTCCTACAGGATTCGCGCAGGACTTGTAGGAGCGAGGCTTGCCCGCGAAGGCGATCGAAAGATCTCAATTGCTAGTAAAGGCTATCGCGCACCCTGGCCGGCGCTTCTCGGTCATACGTCTCGGCATCAAATTGCCCATCATTCAGCCGCTTGTGAAACGCCCCCGCCGTCGGCAGGGCTGAGCGGTCCAGGTAGCGTTCCGGGTTCCACAGCTGCGAACGCACAATCGCCTTCGAACAGTGGAAATACGCCGCGTCCACCGTCACCAGCATCACCGTACGCGCCGGTTTGCCGTTGACTGCGAAACTCTCCAGCAGCTCAGGTTCGGCGCTGATCTGCGCGGTGCCGTTGACCCGCAGTGTCTCGCCAATCCCCGGAATGATGAACAGCAGCGACACCCGTGAATCGAGCACTACGTTGCGCAGCGTATCGATGCGGTTGTTGCCCGGACGATCCGGGATCGCCAGGGTGTGCTCATCGATGATCCGCACAAAACCCGGCGCATCGCCCCGAGGCGAACCGTCCATACCATCCGGGCCGACCGAGCTGATGATGATCAGCGGCGAAGCGCGGACCATCGCCTGATAGTCCTCGTTCAAAAACGCGATCTGCTTGCGCACGGCACGGTCATGGGGTTGGCCGTAGATGGCCTCCAGTGCTTCGATTGAATTCACCATCGTTTTTCCCTCAACGATTCAGAAAACCAGGCCCATCCGCCGTTCGTAGCCGATGCGGCCCTTGTACGCCTCGCCACTGTCGACGAAGCCAAATTTGGCATACAGCGCGATGGCCGCTTCGTTGTCGGCGTCCACTGACAACTCCAGCCCCTTTATTTCCGGAAACGCCTGGCGCGCAGCATCGGGCAACGCTTGCAGGCAGGCCTTGCCATACCCCTTGCCCTGGGCGCGTTGATCGACTTGCAAGGCGTGCAACGTGGCGCTGTGTTCATTTGCCCAGGCCGGTAGTGCCGGTGGGCGCTTGAGCAGCAGGAATGCGACGGGGATGTCCTCGACCAGCAAGGCAAAACCTTTGACGCCGGGACCGGGTTTGGACAGCAAGGTGTGCAACGCACCGTGGATGTCGCCGGAGAACTTGATTTGTTCTTTGTGTACTTCGATGGCCTCGACCTGTCGGCACTGGTGCGCGTTCAGGCTTTCGTAAGGCACGAGTAGAGCTGTCACGGGAGTGTCCTTTTTCCACTGCAAACGGGCCTCGAATTCTAGCGAGTTTGCGTAGTTGGATTATTTTTATTTCAGGTGTCGATTCAACGTTACGCCGAACGACTAGAGGTGTCTTCCCAACAAAAACCACGGAGAAAGCACCATGCACGCTCAAACCCAAATCCATAACCTGATCGAAAACTATCGTCAGGCCGTCATCATCAAGGACGTGGAAAAAGTCATGGCCCTGTACGCCGACGACATCGTGTCCTTCGACGCGGTCAAGGCCCTGCAATTCAAGGGCAAAGCGGCGTACCGGGCGCACTGGCAGGCCTGCATGGAAATGTGCCCCGGCCCGCACATTTTCGAATTCCATGAGATCGATATCGCGCCGTCCCAGGAAATCGCCTTCGCCCATTGGCTGGCCCATTGCGGCGGCACCAACGACAAGGGCGAAACCCAGGCCTGCTGGATGCGCGTCACGCAGTGCTACCGGCAAGAGGCAGGGCTGTGGCAGATCGTCCATGAGCACTGGTCGGCACCGTTCGACATGACCAGCGGCGCTGCGCTGTTCGACCTGAAACCCTGATCGTCGGAAAAGCAGCCATAACGCCAAACAGCAGCCATAGTTGATCAGCCGATCACGGAGAGCCCCATGAAATACCTATGCCTGGTTTACAGCAACGAGCAGGCGCTGCACTCACTGCCCGACAGCCCCGAGGACGCCGAATGCATGGCCTACGCCGAGTCGATCCAGGGCAGTGGCCGGATGATCGCCGCCGAGGCGCTGGAGTCGGTGCAGACTGCCACCACGGTGCGTATGCGCAACGGCAAGTTGTCGATCACCGATGGCCCGTTCGCCGAAACCAAGGAGCAGTTGGCCGGCTTCTACCTGATCGATGCCAAGGACCTCAACGAAGCGATCCAGGTTGCCGGTGACATCCCGGCGGCCCGGGTCGGCTGTGTCGAGGTGCGTCCCGTTCGCCAGTTGAATCCCTGAACAATCAAAAACAAACAGGAGATCTGCATGAGCCCGCAACCCTTTAAAAAACAGCCTGCCGAATTCGAACTGTCCATCAGCCGTCTGATCGACGCGCCACGCCGTAAGATTTTCCGCGCCTGGACCGAGCCGGCCTTGCTCGTCCAATGGTGGGGGCCCCACGGCATGACCACGCCGGAGTGCGAAATGGACCTGTGGGTCGGCGGCCAGTTTCGCACCCTGATGCGCGCCCCGGACGGCAGCGAATACCCGACCATGGGCGTGTTTCTTGAAATCGTCGCGCCGGAGCGGCTGGTGTTTACCGATGCGTTTATCCCCGGCTGGATTCCCTCGGGCAAACCCTTCATGAGCGCCGAAGTGACCCTCGAAGATCAGGGCGGCAACACCCTCTACACCGCCCGCGCCATGCACTGGAGCGAAGAGGATCGCCAGGCTCACGAGGCCATGGGTTTCCATGACGGTTGGGGGCAAAGTCTTGATCGGTTGGTGACGCTGGTGACCGAAGGCATGCCGGACTGATGTCCGCTGAGTCGGTCAAGGCGCGGGTCGAGCAGGTTTACCGCGAAGACTCGCGGCGAATCCTGGCGACGCTGATCCGTTTGCTCGGCGATTTCGACCTCGCCGAAGAGGCCTTGCACGAGGCGTTCTTCGTCGCGGTCGAGCGCTGGCAGCGCGACGGCGTGCCGGACAACCCGCGCACCTGGCTGGTGTCCACCGGGCGCTTCAAGGCGATTGATGTGTTGCGCCGGCGGGCGCGGTTCAAGGCGTCGCGGCCGCTGCTGATCGCTCAACTGGAAGCGCTGGAGCAGGCCGATTGGAGTGACGAAGACGTGGAAGACGATCGCCTGCGCCTGATCTTCACCTGCTGTCACCCGGCCCTCGCGGCAGATGCGCAAGTGCCGCTGACCCTGCGGGAAGTCTGCGACCTGACCACGGAAGAAATCGCCCGCGCCTTCCTCTCGGCGCCGGCCACCATCGCCCAGCGCATCGTGCGCGCCAAAGCGAAAATCCGTGACGCGAAAATCCCTTATCAAGTGCCGTCGCTGAGCGAATTGCCCGAGCGCCTCGACAGCGTGTTGCGGGTGATTTATCTGGTGTTCAACGAAGGCTACTCGGCGTCCATCGGCGCCGAACTGACCCGCGAAGCGATTCGTCTCGGGCGTTTGTTGGTGGAATTGTTGCCTGAACCTGAGGTGATGGGGTTGCTGGCATTGATGCTGTTGCACGAGTCCCGACGTCCGGCGCGCAGTACTGAAAACGGCGAACTGATCCTGCTGGATCAACAGGACCGTTCGTTGTGGGATGCCCGGATGATTGCCGAAGGTTGCGCGTTGGTGGAGCAGGCGCTGACCTTGCGGCGTTTCGGGCCTTACTGCCTGCAAGCGGCGATTGCGGCGGTGCATGCTGAAGCCGCGACGGCGGGGGAGACGGATTGGCCGCAGATTGTGGGTTTGTATGATTTGCTGCTGCGGGCGGTGCCGTCGCCGGTGATCGAGCTGAACCGTGCGGTGGCGCTGGCCATGCGCGATGGGCCGCTGGCGGGGTTGACGGTGGTGGAAGGGATTCTGGCCCGGGGCGAGCTGCAGGATTACCACCTGGCGCATTCAGCGCGGGGGCAGTTTTGCCGGCAGTTGGGCCGGGTGGAAGAGGCAAGGTCGGCGTATCAGCGAGCGCTGGAATTGACGCAGCAGGAGCCGGAGCGGCGGTTTATCGAGGGGCGGCTCAGGGATTTGGAATGATTCGAGAGGTGCGCTGTGGCTGCTGGCCTCTTCGCGGGCAAGCCTCGCTCCTACAGACTATGGGTGATCCCCTGTAGGAGCGAGGCTTGCCCGCGAATGGCCGCACCGCTATTCCAACATTTTGCTCAATAACCAACTCCCCGCCGGCCCCGGCGGATGCAGCCGCGACCACAGCGCATCGACATACACCGGCTTCGGCCAGCCCCGCACTTGCAGTTCCACCAGCGAACCCGCGCCAAACCGCCCCACCAGCCAGCGCGGCAGCGGCGCCCAGCCGAAGCCGCCCTGGGCCATTTCCAGCAGCATCAGGTAACTCGGCGCCGACCAGACCCGGCCCTTCGCCCGGCTTTCATAGGGATTGACGATGGTCGCCAGGCGCAACTCCCGGTGCTGTTGCAACACGTCCTGATCGATCCCGCTCAGCGTCGCCAAAGGGTGGGTTTGCGCGACGAACAGGGCGATTTCCGTGCGCTCGTCGACGGTCGAACTGACCAGATCCGGTGGATAACTGTCCTGCATCTCAGCGAAGGCGACATTCGCTCGACCACGCTGCACCAGCGCCACCAGGTCATCGCATTCGGCGATCAGGCATTCCAACTCAAGGTCCGGATAACGCTGTTCGAAAGCACTGAGTGCCGCTTCGAAACGGTCGGACTGATAGGTGTCGGAAATCGCCACCGTCAGCTTCGCCTCGACCCCTTGGGACAATTGGCTGGCGGTCATTTCCAGGCGACTGGTGGCGGCGAGGATTTCCTCGGCCCGTTGCAGCATCACGTGCCCGGCCGGGGTCAGGGTCGGTTTGCGGCTGCTGCGGTCGAACAGGGTCAGGTTGAGGTCGATTTCCAGGCTCGCCACCGCCGCGCTGACGGTCGACTGACTGCGCCCCAGTTTGCGCGCCGCTGCGGAAAACGAGCCTTGGGTCGCGGCCTGGACAAACGCCAGCAACACTTCGTGTGAGGCCATGAACTATCGCCTTGATCGATGGTTATTGATTATGAAGTATCGGTGCGCTGCCAGATCATGGCAACCACAGTCACTCAGGGGAGTCTGGCCATGACCGCCAACAAATCCATTACTGAACGTATTTTCCAGGCCATCGGTTTCGAACTGCTGGCCGTCCTGATCTGCACTCCGCTGCTGGCCTGGGTCATGGATAAACCGATGCTGGAAATGGGCGTCGCCACCGTGGCGATCGCCGCCCTGGCCCTGGGCTGGAACGTGGTGTTCAACGGGTTTTTCGACCGTTTGCTCAAGCACTACGCCATCGTGCGCAACGCCTGGGTGCGGGTGGTGCATGCGCTGTTGTTCGAGGGCGGGCTGATCGTGATGGGCGTACCGCTGATTGCCTGGTGGCTGAGCATCAGCCTGTGGCAGGCGTTCCTGCTCGACATCGGCGTGTTGCTGTTCTTCCTGCCGTACACCTACGTTTACCACTGGGGGTATGACGTGGTGCGCGAGCGGATGTTGATGGGGCGGGCGCTGCGTTAAGACTGCAAAGCATGGAACACCACCATCCCTGTGGGAGCGGGCTTGCTCGCGAAGGCGATTGCACATTCAACATCAATGTCGACTGACAGTCCGCTTTCGCGAGCAAGCCCGCTCCCACAAGGGGCTGCGGTTAGCCGTCACACAACTCACTGACAAACTCCAAAAACGCCCGCACCTTCGCCGCCGGCAGATGCCGCGACGGGTACAGCGCATACAGCGGAAATCGCTCGTCCGGCCAGTCCGGGAACAACTCCACCAACCGTCCTTCCGTCAACGCCGGGGCAATCCCCAAGTCCAGCACCTGAGCGATGGCTTGCCCACTTTCGCAAACGCTGTGCAACGTCCCCACATCATTGACCAACAACCGGCAATGGGGCTGTACATGCAGCACCGCACGCCCCGGCCGATGAAATTCCCAGCCAAACGGCCGGGCGGTTTGTGGGTCGCGGAACTGCACGCAGGTGTGGCGCTCGTCCTCCATGTCCAGCGGCGCCAGTGGTCGGCCATGGCGTTTCAGATAGGCCGGTGAGGCGAGGGTCAGCACTCGCACTTCCAACAATTTGCGCGCCACCAACGACGAAGACTGCGGATGGCCGAAACGCACCGCCAGATCAAAGCCGTCCGCCACCATGTCGCCGAGTTGGTCGCGGGTTTGCAACTCCAGGTACAACTGCGGATGACGGGCCATGAACTGCCCCAGTTTCGGCCCGAGGATCAGCCGTGAAAAATACGGGTCCATGTTCACTCGCAAGCGCCCGCGCACCTGGGTGGCGCTGTTCGAGGCTGAGTTCGCCGCTTCTTCCAGGCTGGCCAGTAGCGGGGCGATTTCGCCATGAAAACGCCGGCCTTCATCGGTGAGCGTGACCGTGCGGGTGGTGCGGTCGAACAATCGAATACCCAGGCGTTTCTCCAACCGGGCGATGGCGCGGCTGACACCCGATGGCGTCAGCTCCAGCGCCTCGGCGGCCCGCACGAAACTGCCGCCATCCACCACCGCGCTGAACACGCCCATGCCGCTGGCCAGGCTTGCGTCGAAACTCATTGATGACTCCGGATCATTTGTCCAATGACATTCATGCTATCGGAGAATGTCGGCCCACGGCTCAATAATCTGCCCATCGCGACAACCGTCGCCATCCAGCAGGAGAACAACTGATGTACGCAGTCATGGGCATTACCGGGAAAGTGGGCGGCGCGGTCGCCCGGACGTTGCTGGCCGCCGGGCATCAGGTGCGCGCCGTGGTGCGTAGCGCCGATAAAGGCGCGGTGTGGGCCGGGCAAGGCTGTGAACTGGCGGTGGCCGATGTCGATGATCGCGAGGCGATGGCCAAGGCGTTTACCGGTGTGGTCGGGGTGTTCGTGATGATGCCGTCCAACTTCGATCCGTCCCCAGGCTTCCCGGAAACCCGGCAGGTGGTGGAGAACATTCGTTCGGCGCTGGAAACGGCGCGGCCCGGCAAAGTCGTGGGTCTGTCGACCATCGGCGCCCAGGCTTCCCAGCCGAACTTGCTCAATCAATTGCGCCTTCTGGAGCTAGGGCTGAGTTCGCTGGCGTTGCCGGTCACCTTGCTGCGCCCCGCCTGGTTCATGGAAAACGCCCTGTGGGACGTCGAGCACGCGGTCGGTTCGGGGGGCATTCCAAGTTTCCTGCAACCGCTGGATAAACCGGTGCCGATGATCGCCACCGCCGACGTCGGTCGGGTTGCTGCAGAGCTGTTGCTGGAAACCTGGAATGGCCAGCGCGTTGTCGAATTGGAAGGCCCGCAACGGATCACGCCGCTGCAATTGGGCGCCGGTTTCAGCGAGCTGTTGGGCAAACCGGTGCGCATGCACGTGGTGCCACGGGAAACCTGGCAGGGCCTGTTCGAAAGTCAGGGGATGCGCCATCCCTTGCCACGGATGCAAATGATCGATGGCTTCAACGAAGGCTGGATCGAATTCGAAGGTGAACCGCGCAAGGGCCGGGTCGAGTTGTTGACCGTGCTCAAACAACTACTGGCGAGGTAGACCTGTAGGAGCGAGGCTTGCCCGCGAAGGCGGTGTGTCAGTCACACCCAATGTTGAATGTGCCCCCGCCTTCGCGGGCAAGCCTCGCTCCTACACGCGATGGCGGTGTGTCAGTCACATCAATGTTGAATGTGGCGCCGCCTTCGCGGGCAAGTCGGATCGCCGCACCGCTTGCTCCTACAAAAACATCCCGCCCGACGCTTCGATGCGCTGGCCGTTGATCCACTGGCCGCCCGGCGACAGCAACAGCGCAATCGCCGCGCCGATGTCATCCGGCTGACCGGCGCGCCCCAACGCGGTGTTGCTCGCCACCATCTGATTCACCGCAGCGATATCCCGCACCGCACCACCGCCGAAATCAGTCTCGATGGCCCCCGGTGCGAGGATGTTTACCGCAATTCCGCGTGCGCCAAGCTCCTTGGCCTGGTAGCGGGTCAGTACTTCCATCGCCCCTTTCATCGCCGCATACGCGCCATAACCCGGCAGGCTGAAGCGCGCCAGACCGCTGGAAATATTGACGATGCGCCCGCCGTCATTCATCAGCGGCAGCAGGTTCTGGGTCAGGAAGAACGGGCCTTTGAAATGGATATTCATAAGCAGGTCGAACTGCTCGACGGTGGTGTCGACGAAGTTGGCGTGCACACCAATCCCCGCGTTGTTGACCAGGAAATCGAAGTGCTGACGATCGAAGTGGTTCTTCAGCACCTTGGCGACTTCGCTGCTGAAGTTGGCGAAGCTTTCACTCTGGCCAACGTCGAGTTGCAGCATGGCGGCGCGCCCGCCGAGGCTTTCGATTTCGGCGACCAGGGCCTGGGCCTCATCGGCGCGACTGTTGTAGGTGCCGATGACGTCGATGCCTTGGGCAGCCAAGTGCAGCGCGGTGCTTTTGCCCAGGCCGCGACTGGCGCCGGTGATCAATGCGATTTTACGGTTCATGGGATTTCCTCAAGCGGTGGGTGAGCGATGTGAGGAAGTTTATTTATCCGGCCCGTGGTGATAAACAGGAGGAAATCGGAATCACTGGTCGGTTAAGTCGAACAATAAAGGTTGGACCCATGAACAAACTGGAACTGCTGCGCACTTTCGTTCGTGTCAGCGAAATGTCGAGTTTTACCCTGGCCGGTGAGAGTCTGGGCTTGCCCCGGTCCACGGTGTCCGAACACGTCCAGGCTCTGGAAACCCTGGTGGGCACGCGCCTGCTGCAACGCACCACGCGCAAGGTTCAGGCGACTCAGGATGGTTTGGTGTTGTACGAACGCAGCAAGGATCTGCTGTCGCACATGGATGAAATCGAAGGCCTGTTCAAGCAGGACGAGGCGTCGCTGGCCGGGCGGATTCGCATCGACATGCCGAGCATCATGGCTCGCCGATTCGTCATGCCGCGCTTGCCGGAATTCATGTCCAGGCACCCGCACCTGGAACTGGAAATCAGCAGCACCGACCGCCGGGTTGATTTACTCAGCGAAGGGTTTGATTGCGTGGTGCGGGTCGGGGCGCAGCCGGATCAGTCGGTGGTGGCGCGGCGGGTGTGCGAGTTTTCCATGGTCAACTGCGCCAGCCCAGCGTATCTGGAACGTTTCGGCGTGCCGCAACATCTCGAGGATTTGGCCCGGCATCGGCTGGTGCATTACGTCGGGGTGTTGGGCTCGCGTTCGGAAGGGTTTTTGTACGAGGACGCGGGGCAGACGCGGCGCGTGCCGATGGCCGGCAGCATTACGGTGAACAACTCCGATGGCTACGAATCGGCGTGCCTGGGTGGGTTTGGTTTGATCCAGGCGCCGTTGCATGGCATGCGGCCGTATCTGCTCACGGGGGAACTGGTCGAAGTGCTACCGCAATGGCGAGCGCCGTCGATGGACGTGTCATTGCTGTATGCGCGGCAGCGGCATCTGCCGTTGCGGGTGCGGGCGTTCATGGATTGGCTGGAACAGGTTATCCAGGCAACCCACTGACCTGTGGGAGCGGGCTTGCTCGCGAATACGGTGTGTCAGTCGACATTAACGTTAACTGACACACCGCCTTCGCGGGCAAGCCCGCTCCCACAAGGGGATTGCTGTCGAGCACAAATTTTGTGTCCACAGCAAATCCCCTGTAGGAGCGAAGCTTGCTCGCGAAGGCGGCTTAACATTCAACGTACATGTTGACTGCTAGACCGCTTTCGCGAGCAAGCTTCGCTCCTACAGGTCCGGGGTGAGGCGTTAGACGTGGAAGTAGCCGACGCACGAATCGAACGGCAGGCGCTTGAGTTCGATTTTGTTCAGATCCAGCACTTCGCGCAGGGCTTTGGTTTCGCCGGGGAAGTTGCGGTAGGCGACTTCGTCCAGGACCACCACCGCGCCTTTGGGCATGTACGGCAGGAAGGTTTCCAGGGCGACTTTGGTCGATTCGTACAGGTCGGTGTCGAGGATCAACATGGCCACGACCAGGTCCGGACGGGTCTTGACCCACTCTGGCACGGTCTTGACGATGTCGCCCTTGACCAGCTCGCAACGCGGGATGCGGTTGACCGGGCGCAGCAGGTCGTTGGCGTCGATCATGTCCTGGATCAGCGACTGGTCGGTGTCGGAGAACATGGTCTCGTTGACGTCCGCCGGGTCTTCTTTCTTGTCGATGCTCTGGAAGCCTTCGAAGGTGTCGAAGCCGATGATCGAGCGGTTGATCGCATACGGTTCCAGGATCATCGACAAGTGCATGTACAGCATCAGCGAGTTGCCCTTGTACACGCCGCACTCGATGATCGCGCCCGGTATTTCGGCGACTTTCTTGAACAGCTCCATGCGCGACAGCGCAGCGGTCACGCCGATGCGGTTGGCGAAGACGAACGGCGCGTCGGCCACGTACTCGGCATCGACCCGTTTCAGGACGTTGGCACGGGTTTCGTTGTACTGGGCCTCGGCGGGCGTGATGCGACGCTTGGTCATTGCTGGATTCCTTGGAAATTCGAAAAGTCGTGGGCGTGGAAATAGTCTTTGAAACCGGCGCCGACGTCAGGGCAGGCGCTGTCGACGTTGATCGCGCCGCGCTTGTGCTTGAGGTCGTCGAGGTGCATCAGGCGGAAGTCCACGCTGAAGCGGGTCTGTTGCGTATGGTTTGGCACAGTGCCATGCAAATGCGAGCCGGAGAAGATCAGCATGTCACCGGTGTTGCCGGCCACGCGCACTTCCGAGGCGCTGTTGATCGCTTCCAGGGGCACCGGATGCACCCGGGCTTCCTCCTTGAGGTTCTCCTTGGCCTTGTGCCGCTGGTTGCTGATCCAGTCGTTGAGGCTCCATTCGCTGGAGGTGTTCTTCACCGGTACGTCGAAGTACCCGCCGTTGATCATCATGGTCTGGTCGGGGCTGATGGTGTGCACCGGCATCCAGGTGTTGATCTGGCAATCGACGCTGCCGTACCAGGTATCGCGATGGGGTTTGTACGCATAGCTGACGCCCGCGTGCAGGTATTCGTAGTTCGGCACCACGCGGATGCGCGGCACGTCGAAAATGTACTCGCGCGGATCGATACCGATTTCATCGATGAAGCTCAGGATCAATTCCTTGGCGCGCAGGCTGTTGGTGAACTGGCCCTTGAGGCGCGTCACCAGTACGACGAATTCTTCCACCGGCATCAGGGTGTGCAGGGCCTGGTGGTGGGTCTCGCCGTTGAAGGCGGCGGTGATGCTTTCCTGGGCGAACGCGCACAGTTCTTTGGCGGCACGCAGCTCAGTGTTCAAGAAAATGTCGCCGGCGTAGATGGCTTCTTTGAAGTCAGCTTTTTTCTGAAGCTGATTGATGTACAGATTCACGGGTCGCACTCCTGAATGCATCGAGTCTCTTAAGAATCGGCACCACGTTAGCAAACTGAAGTGCGATCCATCGCTTGGCAGGTCAATAAAGACTTAATTGGCAGAAATAGCGACGAAATGTACTGGCCAGGCAAAAAAAATCCCGGCTCGGGAAATGAGCCGGGATATTCGCCTTGCCTTTGTAGGAGCGAAGCTTGCTCGCGAAGGCGGTGTGTCAGTCAACAGTTGAGTTGAATGTTAAGCCGCTTTCGCGGGCAAGCCTCGCTCCTACAGGTTCGGGGTGGGTCAGAAGAGTTTGGTGAACAGCCAGTACAGGCTGCCCGACAACAGGATCGCCGCCGGCAAGGTCAGCACCCACGCCATCAGCAGGTTGCGGATGGTCTTCATCTGCAAGCCGCCGCCGTTGGCGACCATCGAACCGGCGACCCCTGAGGACAACACGTGGGTGGTGGACACCGGCAAGCCGAACATGTCGGCGGCGCCGATGGTCAGCATGGCCACGGTTTCCGCCGACGCGCCCTGGGCGTAGGTCAGGTGGGTCTTGCCGATTTTCTCACCGACCGTCACCACGATGCGCTTCCAGCCCACCATGGTCCCCAGCCCCAGTGCGATGGCCACGGCGATCTTCACCCACAGCGGAATGAAGCGTGTGGAGTTGTCGATCTGTTGCTTGAACAATTGCAGCTTGCCGCTGGTGTCGGCGTCGAAGTTGCCGACCTTGTTTTTGTCCATCAGGCGAATGGTTTCGCTGGTCAGGTACATGTCGTTACGCACGTTGCCCACGGCCTCGGCCGGGACTTTCGACAGTGAACCGTAACCCTTGACCTCGGCGCCGATACGGCCGGTCAGTTCGGCGAGGGCGGGGACCAATTGTGGCGTGGCTTCCTTGCTGCGCACGTAGTCGGAAAGAATCGCTCGCGGATCGGCCGGGGCCGGTTGCGGCGACGCTTTCACCAGGGCTTGCTGGGTGACTTCGGCCACGACGGCGAACTGCAACGCCTGATCGGCGGGCATGGTGCGGTTCAGTGCGTAGGCCATCGGCAAAGTACCGACCAGGATCAACATGATCAGGCCCATGCCTTTCTGGCCGTCGTTGGAACCGTGGGCGAAGGACACGCCGGTGCAGGTCAGGATCAACAGACCGCGAATCCACCATGGCGGCGGCGCGTCGCCTTCCGGTGCCTTGTACAACGCACGATTCTTGACGAAGGCGCGCAAGGCCAGCAGCAACAGCGCGGCGCAGCCAAAGCCGACCAGCGGCGAGAGCAACAGCGCGTAACCGATCTTGGTCGCCTGTGCCCAGTCCACGCCGCTGGTGCCATCGCGGCCATGCATCAGGGCGTTGGCCACGCCGACGCCGATGATCGAACCGATCAACGTGTGGGACGACGAGGCCGGCAAGCCCAGCCACCAAGTGCCGAGGTTCCACAGGATCGCAGCGATCAACAGGGCGAAGATCATGGCGAAACCGGCGGAGGAGCCGACTTGCAGAATCAGTTCCACCGGCAGCAACGCGATGATGCCGAACGCCACCGCACCGCTTGAAAGCAACACGCCGAGAAAGTTGAAGAACCCGGACCAGGCCACCGCGAAGTTCGGCGGCAGCGAGTTGGTGTAAATCACCGTGGCCACGGCGTTGGCGGTGTCGTGGAAGCCGTTGACGAATTCAAACCCGAGGGCGATCAGCAATGCCACGCCGAGCAGCAGGAACGGCGTCCAGGTGGTCACCACCGTGCCGAGTTCGTGCATGTCGTGCATCAGGCTGTAAGCGGTGAACAACAACCCGCTGGCCAGTACCCCGAAGAAAATCACCAGGGTGAACAGGCCGGGTTTTTTATTGAGCTGCGGTCTGGCGCTGCTGCCGCTGGCGGGCGCCTGGGCAGTGGTATAGGAAGGAGTAGCCATCACGGACAATCCTGAGGAGGGAAGGAGTGTCGCCCATGATCGTTTCAAAATGTGACAGAGAGACTGCGGTGGGTCAGTGTTTGCGGTTTTTGTATAACCACCCGTCCTGTAATGATCGTTCCCGCGCGGAGTGGGGAACGATCAACAGCGTGGGAACGATCAACGTCCTGTAGGAGCGAGGCTTGCCCGCGAAGAACGATAACGCGGTCATTCAGATAGACCGAGGCGTTCCATTCGCGGGCAAGCCTCGCTCCTACAGAGATTGGGGTGCGTTAATAATCCTGGCGCTTACGAAACGCCCAACGCCCGGCCAGCACGGTAAACGTCGCCACCAGCGCCACCAGAATCCAGAACCCCTCCGGGTCCCCCGCCAGCGGAATCCCGCCCACGTTCATCCCGAAAAACCCGGCAATGATGTTGATCGGCAACGCCAGCACCGTGACCACGGTCAGGGTAAACAGCGTGCGGTTGCTCTGTTCGTTGAGGTTGGCGGCGATCTCTTCCTGCAACAGTTTGATCCGCTCACCCAGGGCCGTGAGGTCGTTGATGATCAGGGCAAATTCCTCGGTGGACTTGCGCAGCTCCTTCACGTCTTCCTTCTGCAGCCATTGCGGCGGCCGGTTGAGCAGGCGCAGCAACGACCCCGGCTCCAGCGCCAGCAGCCGTTGCAGGCGCACCAGCACCCGACGATTGGCGCCCAGCTCGGCGCGGTTGGTCGATAGCCGTGACGACAGCAATTCATCTTCGATCTGGTCGACGCTCTGGCTAGTCTTGCGCACGATCTGCGTCAGCACTTCGCCCTGATCGCGCAACAGATGTACCAGCAACTCCAGCGGCGAGCGAAAGCACTCGCCGGCCTTCACCGAGGAACGCAACTTATCCACCGAGTGCAGCGGTTGCAGGCGGGCGCTGATGATCAACTTGCTGCGGGCGCAGACCCACAGCGTCGACACATCCGAGGAAACCATGCTGCTGAGGTTGAACACCACGTCGTTGACCACCGCCAGCAACGCCGAATCCACGTGTTCGATCCGCGTCGAGCGCGAGCCTTCGTGCAACGCCTCGAAAAACTCCTCGGGCAATTCCAGATGGCTTTTCATCCAGCGCTCGCACGCGGCGTGGGCCAGGTTCAGGTGCAGCCAGAGAAATTCGTCGCTGTCTTCCGGTTGCTGCAAACAGCGCAGCGCCTCGGCCGAATCGATCTCCCGGCCACGCTCACCGGGACGAAAACGGAAGCCGTAAAGCAGGCCGAACAAGTCAGTGTCGCGGTGAGTGTGATCGATGCTGTGGTTCATGAGGTCTCGCTGGGAGGGGCGTTCGGCTATAGCAACGTAGCACCTTGGACCGTAGCAGCTGTCGAGCGCAGCGAGGCAGCGTTCGGCGGCGAAGCCGTCGTCAAACCTGAGCACGCGGTCTATCTGAAACACCGCGTTGGCTGATTTTGCGACGACTTCGTCGCCGAACGCTGCCTCGCTCCGCTCGACAGCTGCTACGGGAGCTAGGGCGATTGCTACCGGACATCATCGCAAGGCGTTTTGACGGTTTTGTGACGGTTGCGTGGCGCCGTAAAAGTGACCTTTACCAGTGGTCGGAATTGATTCAAGAACCGCTCTGGCACGCCGATGACGCAGATGTTAGGTTGCGCGGCCCCGGCCACGAACCGGGACCGCAGACAGGGAAGTTTGGACGTCTTTCACGCCCAACCAGGCGTGCCTATTTCCTGTCATGAGTATCATCCGATGCTGCAAAAATCCCTGAGAGCCCAAATCCTCGCGTTGCTCGGCGGCAGCCTGTTGGCGATGTTGCTGATCGCTTTGGCCTGCTTTCATTTCCTGTCCAGCGGCGTACAGAGCTACGCCAATCTGATCGACGGACCGCTGCACACCTCGCAATTGATCGATGAGGCCAACCTGCAATTCAAGGTGCAGGTTCAGGAGTGGAAAAACGTCCTGTTGCGCGGCAAGCAACCGGCGGACCTGGACAAATACTGGAAGCAATTCGAAGACCGCCAGCGCGACGTGCAGGGCATCCTCGGCGAACTGGCGAGCCAGAAAGGCCTGGATGGCCAGCTCAAGACCCGCATCGAACGCCTGCGTGACGAACACCGTCAGTTGGGCAGTGCCTACCAGAAGGGTCGCGATGCCTACGTCGCCGCCGGTGCCGACCCGACTGCCGGCGACACCGCCGTCAAAGGCGTGGACCGCGCCACCAGTGATCAGATGAGCGAATTGGTCGGCGAACTGCGCAAGCAGGGCACTGAGCAATCGGCATTGATCAGCGCCGGAGCCGAGCGCACGGTGATGCTGGGGATTATCGTGATGCTCGCCTCAGGTCTGTTGATCGGCCTGTTGAGCCTGTGGCTGATCAACCGCAACCTGGTTGACCCGATCCGCAAACTGATCGATTACGTGGCGCAACTCAGCCAAGGCAAATTTGCCGACCGTGTGGCCAGTACCCGTCAGGATGAACTGGGCAAACTGGCGATGGCCGCCAACACCCTGCGCGACTTCCTCGCCGAAACCTTCACTCGTTTGCAGCGCAGCGCCAAGGACCTGGACAGCGCCAGCGGCGAGTTGAATGCCATCGCCGGCCTGATGGCCAGCGGCACCAACGAGCAATTCAACCGCACCGACCAAGTGGCCACGGCGATGAACGAAATGTCCGCCACCGCCCAGGAAGTGGCGCGTCACGCTGCCGACGCGGCCCGTGCCGCCGACGATGCCGACCAGTCCGCCCAGCAAGGCGAAAAAGTCATGCAGGGCACCATTCACACCATCACCCAGATGCGCGGCGAAATCGCCAACACCGCCACGGTTATCCGTCGTCTGGAAACCGACAGTGGCCGCATCGGCAAGGTGCTGGAAGTGATTCGCGGCATCGCCGAGCAGACCAATTTGCTGGCGCTCAACGCGGCGATCGAAGCGGCCCGTGCCGGTGAAGCCGGACGCGGTTTTGCGGTAGTGGCCGACGAAGTGCGCAGCCTGGCCCAGCGCACGGCGGCGTCGATCATCGAAATCAACCAGATCATCCAGACCGTGCAAACCGGCGCGGTGGATGCGGCCCAGGCGATTGAAAGCGGCCAGTCCCGCAGCGAAGAAAGTGTCGAGCAAGTGACCCAGGCCGGCGCGATGCTGGAGCGCATCACCCACGCCGTGGAAGCCATCCGCGACATGAACCGCCAGATCGCCACCGCTGCCGAAGAGCAGACCTCAGTGGCCGAAGACATCTCGCGCAACCTCACCGAAATCACCACGATTGCCAGTACCAACCTGGACAACGTGCAGCGTACCGAAGCGGCAAGCCACAACCTGCACGGCTTGTCCGGGCAATTGAATGAAGTGACGGCGCGCCTGAGCGCTTAAGCAAAACGACTGTGTACCGGTTCGCTTACCAAACCGGTACACAGTCGATCTCAAGTGCGACCAGCGGATGTCGATGATGGGGTTAACCTGAACCCACATAGGACAAGTCCCATGGTCAGCATCACCTCGGTTTCGATCAACCAGACCCTTTCCACACCCACCAGCAAAACCTCGATCAGCGACAGCACCGAAGACACCACGTCAGCGACGGCAACTGCCACCGATTCCGGCGATACCAGCAAGACCTCGGCAAGCGGCGGCGCACCGGCGGCGGGGGGCGGCAGTTCGAGCAGCAGCTCTGAATCCGATGCGGTAAAAGAACTGCGCAAGCAGATTGCCGAGTTGCAGAAGCAATTGCAGGAACAACAACAGCAGTTGCAAGCGGCTCAGGCCAAGCAGGAAAGCGCCGATGCCAAGGCTGCTGACGTGGCCGCCGCGCAGTCGCAGATTTCCGCCACCTCGGGCTCGTTGCAGACTGCCACGGCGGCGTTGTTGCAGGCGTTGCAGGAGGAGGGCGGCAGCACCTCCGGTTCGATGGTCAGCACCACGGCTTAAACCGCTGGCGGCAGGCTGAAGGTAAATTGCGTGCCGGTTTGCGCGGTGGACTCGACCTGCAATTGACCGCCATGGGACTGGGCAATCTGGCTGGCAATGTAGAGGCCCAGGCCCAATCCCGCCCGGGTCGAATCGTCGGTCGGGCGCGAGTAGGGATGGAACAGTTGGGACAGTTCCTCTTCGGGAATCTGCCCCTGGTTTTTCACCGCCAGCCTGAAACCGTGCTGATCCACCTGCGCGCTGATTTCCACATCACCCTGGGGATCGCCGTGGACGATGGCGTTCGCCAGCAGGTTCGACAGCAATTGCGCGACGCGTTCGCGGTCGCAAGGGATGTTCGGCAAAGGGCTGATCGAGGCGTGGATGACCCGATTCGGGTAAACGCTTTGGATCTCTGAAATGACATGCAGCAAGGCGTCGGCCAGATCCGGGCAGGGCGCGATAGTGAGCGGGATGCCATTGCCCATTCGGCCACGGGCGAAGTCCAGCACGTCGTCCACCAATTGCGCGGCGCGGCGGGTGCTGGTGAGGATGTGCGTGACCAGTTTGTCGCCGGCGGGGTTGGGGAACTTGCGCCGCAGCATCTCGGCAGAGGCGCTGATGGCGAACAGCGGGTTGCGCAGGTCATGGCCGAGCACGGCGATGAACTGTTCGCGCAGCTCGGCGATTTTCTGTTCCTGCTGCAACGCGGTTTCGGCCCGTTGCAGGTTCTCCTCGGCTTCGATCTGCAGCGACAGCACCCGGGCGAACGATTCCATGGTGCTCTGGATCGCGCTGGCCTTGAGCTCGGCGGGGTTGGGGTCCAGCGCACAAATGGTGCCGAAGAAACGCCCGTCGGTGCGGAACACCGGGACCGAGATGTAGCTTTCGAATTGGTACAGGCGCGGGGTGTGGTGGTCGTGGTACAGCGGGTCTTCGCTGGCCTTGTCGATCACCACCGAGACATGGGCCTGGCGGATTTCATGGCACAGGGTGGTGACCAGATCCAGCTCGCCACCGACCTTGAGGCCGAAATCCAGTTGGTCGAGCACGGCACAGGCCGTCCATGAATCCTCGGTAACACGGGCCACAGCGGCAAAGCGCAGGCCGGTCATTTCCCGGATCACCTGGAGAATCGCCGGCACGGCACTGATCCGGCCGATGGTGGCGATGTCTGCTGCCGCTGTTTCCATGTTTCTTGTTCTCTGCTTGAACGCCGTGAGCGGATTCTAGCCACCCTGGCGCCGAGCAGGCACAAAAAAACGCACGACCCGGAGATCGTGCGTTCTCTAAATTCACCGCCAACCCCTGTAGGAGCGAAGCTTGCTCGCGAAAGCGGACGATCAGCCAACATTGATGTTGCCTGATTCACCGCTATCGCGAGCAAGCTTTGCTCCTACAGGGATTGGGGTGAGTCAGGCTCATTGTTGTTGGATGTGGTGCCGCCTTCGCGAGCAAGCTTCGCTCCTACAGGGATTGCGGTGATCCACAGGGATTGGGGGGATTATGTGTCTTGTTTGTTGCTCAGGACCTTGCCGGTGGTGGCATCGAAATCCACGTCCCATTCAACGCCTTTGGCATCTTTGAGCTCGACTTCGTATTCGTAACCGTTGAAGTGGTTGTCCAGGTCGGTGTCGGTGATGGTCGTGCCCGGATGCAGTTTCAAGGCCTCTTGGTTCATTTCTTCCAGTGGCTTGATCTTGCCGCTTTTGACCAGCTCAGGGATCTGGTCGACACGGATGTCAGCCTGGGCGATGCCGGCAGTGAGGGTCAGGGCAGCGGCGGTGAACAGGGCAGTGAGGGTTTTCATAAGCGTCTTTCCTTGGGTGATCTGTTTAAGTGGGCTCAGGTTAACCGGCGCAACTTAATTCACCCTTAAATTCAGCTGCGGCCGCTAAAAGCATTCGCGAGCAAGCCCGCTCCCACCAATTGACCGCATTCTCCTGATAGAACTCGGTCAACTGTGGGAGCGGGCTTGCTCGCGAAGAACGATAACGCGGTGTCGCGTCAGACGCCGATCAGTACCCGTTGTTCTGCAGCAATTGCGCCACAGTGCCCGCCGCCGGACGTTTGTAGAACTTCAGCAGTTCGCTGGCGCGGTTGGTGAAGATGCCATCGACGCCGGCGTCCATCACTTTCTGGTAATCCACGGCATCGTCGATGGTGTAGACGTGCACCAGCAGGCCCTGATCATGGGTGAACTGATTCATCCATGGCTTGACCAGATCCGAATAGCTTTGATCGCCGCCCTTGGTCAGCGCGGCCGAAGGACCGGTGCCGATCGCGCCCTGGGACTTGGCGTACTCGATCCATTGCTGGAATTCGGCTTTGCTTTTCGGCTCTTGCTTGGCGTAGTAAGTGGCTTTGTCCTTGTCGCCGGACTCGGCGAAGGTCACCTTGGATTTCGGCTCGATGCTGCCTTCGCCGACCCACAGCAACAGGATTTTCGGCACGTTCGGCATTTCTTTTTGCAGCAGTTCGAGGCTGCTCTTCTCGAAGGTTTGCAGCACGACCTTGCCTTTGCCCTGGCCGACGGCCAGATTGCTCTTCGCCAGTTTCGAACCGGCCGGGCTCAGCCAGCCGCGATCCTGGAGTTTGTCCTTGAGGTCGCGTTCGATACCGGGGAATTGCTTCGGCTCCTTGGTTTCGATGTACAGGCCGGGTTTGTGCAGCGGATTGCCCTCGGCGATGTCGATGATTTCATCGAGGGTCAGAATCTTCAGGCCGACGTAGGAAGGACGGGCACGATCCGGGTAAGCGGCGTTGAACCAACTGCCGGCGTCGAGGGTTTTCAGTTCGCCAATCGTGAACTGGTTGGCCGGGGCATCCTTGCGCTCAGGAAACTTGGTGGCGACGTCGGTGGTGCGTTGCAGATTATTGTCGTGCAGGGCGAACAGCACGCCGTCCTTGCTGCGCTGCAGGTCCATTTCCAGGTAATCGGCACCCAGGTCGCGGGCCAGTTTGTAGGACGCAGCGGTGGATTCCGGGGCATCGAACGACGCGCCGCGGTGGGCAATCACCGCCGGGTGCGGGATGCCCAGAGTGGTCGCCAGTGCGGTGGGGCTGGGCTGGCTGGCGGCCTGTGCCTGGCCGAGGCCGAGCAGCAGACTCAGCAGCAAGGCGCTCTTGGTGAAGGTTGCAGGCATGGTCGAGGTCCTTTCGCAGAGGTTTTCAAAGACGTACCTTTTAACAACTGAGCGCCGCGAGCGCTATCGCGAGACCGACATAAACGTATTTAAAGCGATTTTTTTCCGCGCTTTTGTGCGGTTCTTTGCAGTACTCTCTGGCCCATGCGTTTCCCCGGCAGAGGGAAACCCGTTCATCCGCCCTGCGTGTAAACCATCGATCACCGGTCCTTTAGCGACCTTTTGTGAGGTTTATCATGCGCATCACGTCCCAACTCATCTGCCAGGCCGCCGACCAACTCAAGGGTTTCGTCGGCCTCAATCGCAAGACCGGCCAATACATCGTGCGTTTCAGCGAAGACTCGTTCGGTATGGACGTGGCCGATGACGGCATTATTCCTACCAGTGAATTTGTCTGGGCACCGGGGCCTGGCGAGGCGATGACCCTCAAACGTGAGTTGATTCAGTTGCTGCTGGATCAGAATATTGATGACCGGATCAATGTGACCGAGCCGTTGCGGGTGTACATGAGTCGGCGGGAAGTGCCGGAGATTTCGGCGGTGCGGAGTTTGGTTCAGGGCTGATGGTTTTGTGGTGACTTTATTGGCCTTTTCGCGAGCAGGCTCGCTCCCACACTGGATCTGTGGCGCAAGCAAATCCCCCTGTGGGAGCGAGCCTGCTCGCGAAGACGGCCTGAAAAACACTGCATCATTCAGAGCTTGAACTCATAAGCCCGCTCAACCCGACACACCCGCGTATGGCACTGCGAATACCAAGTCGCCCGGCCACGCTCCCTGATTGCGCTGTGCTCCGGATGCTGCTTCCACGCCAGAATCGCCGCTTCACTGGTCCAGTACGACACAGTAATCCCCAACCCATCCTCACCCCGAGCCGATTCCACACCGAGAAACCCCGGCTGTTCGCGTGCCAGTTGCACCATGCGTTCGGCCGCCTCGGCGTAGCCCTGGTCACCGTCGGTGCGCAGTGAGGTGAAGATCACCGCGTAATAGTGGGGCGGTGGCGTAGTGGCGATCATCGTTTGTGTCTCGCACAGGCTTCGACCAGCGCCCGAACCAACGGCGGCAACGTGCCCTTGAGCGCGGCGCGTTCCGGTTGGAACAGGGTGGCGACGAAGAACGGATGCCCCTTGAGCTCCACCGCTCGCAAATCACCGTTCGAGTCGTGCCCTGCGGCGTTGAGTTGTTGGGTCAGCAATGCTTGCTCAAACTCTGGATTCACACCGTAGCGGCAGCGATAGCCTTCGTGAATCTCGGATTTTTCATACGCCTTGGCGATCAACGAGCCTTCCACCAGATGAATGCTGTCGACCGCTTCCACCAGTGAGCACGTCAACGGTGTGAGCAATGCTCGCTCAGCGTCGGGGGCGGTTTCGCCGTGCTCGGCATCGGCCCAGCCCAATACGTTGCGGGCATATTCCAGCACCGCATGTTGAAAACCGCCGCAGGTGCCGAGGAAAGGTCGCTGGTGTTCGCGGGCAAAACGGATCGCTCGCAGTGCGCCGTCCATGTCGCGGTATGGGCTGGCGGGCACGCACCAGAAGCCGTGGAATGAGTCGAGCCGTGTATCGGCGTTGATCCGGTCGGTGGCCAGCCATTGGAACTGCACGTCCAGGTCCAGGTTTTCTGCGGCCATGCCGAGGGCGATGGGAATGGCTTGGTGGGCGGTGACTTGTGGGTCGTAGTCGCCGATCAGGGCGATGCGGATGGCGGTGGTTTCCATGAGGGCTCTCTGCGCTTGTTGATTCCTGATACCCACTATAGATTGGCGTTCGCGCACTCAATATTGGCGTTTTCCCAATTGATCAATGCACCCACGCACTATCGGCTGGACTATCCGGACCTGGCGCTGATCCTGGCGTTGGTCCGTGGCGGCTCTCTGGCCCGTGCCTCGCAGCTATTGAAAGTCGACGTGTCGACGGTGTTCCGCGCCGTGCGCCGACTGGAAGCCGCGCTCGGTCAGCAACTGTTCGAAAAGAGCCGCGCCGGTTACCTGCCCACAACCTTGGCCCAGACCCTGGCCGAACAGGCGGAGCGCGCCGAGCAAGCGCTGGACGCGGCGCGCATCGGCGTGGAGCAGGGCGGTGAAGTGATCAGCGGCACGGTGCGCCTGACCTGCACCGATTCCGTCCTGCAAGGCTTGCTGCTGCCGGCGCTGGCCCGGTTCATGCCGTCCTACCCGGCGCTGACCATCGAACTCAGCACCTCCAACGACTTCGCCAACCTCAGCCGTCGGGATGCCGACATTGCCCTGCGCCTGACCCGCACACCGCCGGAGCATTTGGTCGGGCGCTGTTTGGCGCAAGTGTCGTATCGGGTGTGTGGCAGCAAGGCCTATCTAAAAACCATCGATCCTACGGATTTGGCTGCACTGACCTGGATCGCCCCGGACGACTTCCTGCCTGATCACCCGACCATCGCCTGGCGCCGTCAGCAATGGCCCGGTGTGATGCCGGGATATCGCTGCAACAGCCTGTTGTCGGTGACGGAATTGGTGCGGGCAGGGCTGGGAGTCGCGGCGTTGCCGGACTTTCTGATCGGCGACGGTTTGCAGCCGTTGACCGGGCCGTTGCAGGGTTGCGACACGGCGCTGTGGTTGCTCACTCGACCGGACTGCCGTGCGTTGCGCTCGGTGGTGACGCTGTTCGATGAACTGGGCCGGGCGCTGCGCTTGCCTTAAATCGGCGTTTTCGGTTCGTCTTTTCGTACAAAGTGCTGGTGCATTTCCGAGGTCAGGTTTTCGATGCGCTCGGTCAGGCTCTTGGTCATTTCGGTGAGGCGAGTGTTTTGCTCCAGCAGCTCCATCAACTGTGCGGTGTTTTGCGCGGCCTGGGCCTGGCGCTCACTGTTGGCCACGGCCAAGGCCTCGCGGTGTTGTGCGTCAGCGTCGGACTGGGCTTTGTCCCGCGCAGCCTGACGGGTCTGGGCCAGCAGGATCAGCGGCGCGGCGTAGGCTGATTGCAGGCTGAACGCCAGGTTGAGCAGGATGAACGGATACAGGTCGAAGTGCGCCACACCGAACAGGTTCAGGCACACCCACAACACCACGATCAGGGTTTGCGCGCCGAGAAAGGTCGGCGTACCAAAGAACCGCGCAAACGCCTCGGCGCGCAGGGCAAATTTGTCATTGCCGAAGGTCGGCGCCAGATGAGCGTGGGCACGGTGGAAGCGCAGGTGATCGACAGTGGCGGCGGGTTTGTGGTCGGGCTTGGTTGAATTCATGGTGCGCTCGGCGAGGAATCGGGACGTGCGGTCACTATAGTCCTGTGCCGGCGCTTGTTAGCTGAATCGATGTTGAACGGGAATCCGCCTTCGCGAGCAAGCCCGCTCCCACAGGGGATCATTGTGGGTCACAGATTTTGTGTACCCAGAAGATCCAATGTGGGAGCGGGCTTGCTCGCGAATGAGGCGACTCGGTTATTTGCCTGGCAAGAAAATCAATCCCCCTCACAACCTCAACCAGTCACCCGCTCATTCGCAAACATACTCACCGCCTGCACCGCATTACTCGCCCCATCCCGAATCTGCAAAATCACCGTGCCCGCCTGATTCGCCAACTCAACCCCTTCCGCCGCCCGGTCCCGGGTGCCATCCATGCTTTTGATCGCCTGCCGGGTCTCCGCCAGGATCAAACCGATCATGCTCGAAATCTCCGCCGTGGAGCCGCTGGTCCGTGCCGCGAGCAGCCGAACCTCATCCGCCACCACCGCAAATCCGCGCCCTTGCTCCCCGGCCCGGGCCGCTTCGATGGCCGCATTGAGCGCCAGCAAATTGGTCTGGTCGGCAATCGCCCGAATCGTGTTGACGATGGCGGTGATCTGTTCGGAGCGCTCGCCGAGTTGGGCGATCAACGTCGAAGACTCGGCAATATTGGCGGCGATTTCGCGCATTTCACTGGCCGCTTGCTGGATCACCTGGGTCCCGTGTTCCGCGACTTTTCGGGTCTCCACCGAGATGTGATAAGCCTCGGTGGCGCTACGGGCATCCTGGGCATGCTGCTCGACCCGGGCGGTGACGTCCGAAGCGAATTTCACCACTTTGCACAAGCGGCCGCCGGCGTCGTACACCGGGTTGTAGTTGGCTTCCAGCCAGACCGTTTGCCCGCGCTTGTCGACGCGCTCGAACTGGCCGTTGAACAGCTCACCCTGATTGAGCCGGCGCCAGAAGTCTTGATAAGCACTGCTGTTGACCAGTTCAGGGGTGCAGAAAATCCGGTGATGCTTGCCCTTGAGCTCGGCGAGGCTGTAACCCATGCGCGTCAGGAAATTCTGATTCGCAGTAATGATGCTGCCGTCCAGGTTGAACTCGATCACGGCCATTGCACGGTCGATAGCCTGCAACTTGGCTTGCGATTCGCTTTCCTGTTGCACCTTGGCCGTCACGTCCATGGCGTACTTCACCACTTTGACCACCCGCCCCGACGCATCCTTGATCGGGTTGTAACTGGCTTCCAGCCAGATTGGCTGGCCCTGACTGTTGACCCGCTCATAGGTGCCGGACTCGAACTGGCCGTTTTTCAGGCGCGCCCATAGCTGGGAATACTGGCTACTGCGGCCATATTCCGGCGTGCAGAACTGGCGGTGGGGTTTGCCGAGCACTTGATCGCGTTGATAACCCAGGGTCTTGAGGAAATTGTCGTTGGCGCGCAGGACGACGCCATCGAGGTCGAACTCGACCACTGCCATCGAACGATCGATGGCGTCCAGAAGGCCGGTTTGGTTGGCGACGGTTTGCTGGAGTTCATCGAGGGCGGATTTGTGGCGATTGAATAGCATGGCGGCAGTGCTCGAAAGGTTGGGAACAACAAGAAGCAAGTCCCTATTCCTGCGCGTGCAGGCCGAAGACCAAGGCTGTCTTCGGCGTTGTCTGCTCAATGTCAGCGGTCCCTGGCTGACAGAGCAATACTTATACAAAACTTAATAAACTTGTACAAGAAAGCAATTTATTGATCGTCTGTACAAGTTTTCAGGCGGGGATACGCGTTGCTGAGCCTTCGGCAGCAGGGTTCGAAGCAATACTGATTTTGTTACGACCGGTGTTTTTCGCGGTGTAGAGGGCTTTGTCAGCATCGTTGAGCCAGGTAATCGCGTCGGCGAACACCGTTTGGTACGCAGCCAGGCCAATGCTCAGCTTGATACGCAGCTCGGGCACTGGCGGATGACGATAGTCATTGAGCACTTCGCGCAGTCGCTCCATCACCTCCCTGGCGTGGTGCAACGACATGTTGGGCAAGATCACGCAGAACTCGTCGCCGCCATAACGGCCAGCCAGATCGCCTTCGCGCAAAGTGCGCCGCAGCTCAACGCTCAGTTGCCGCAGCACGGTATCGCCGACGATATGTCCGTAGCTGTCGTTGATGGCCTTGAAGTGGTCGATGTCGATCAGGGCAATCACCGACTCCACCTTATTCTGCCGGCACTGCTGGAACTTGACGTGCAGCAGGTCCTTCCAAGCGCCGTGGTTGAGCAGGCCGGTCAGGCTGTCGGTGCGGCTCAAGGCGCTGAGGGCGCGTTTGTGTTCGGAGAGTTTGAACGCCAGTCGATAACACACCATCCCCACCGCCAACGGGTAAATGGTCAGCGACGGTATGCACGCCCAGACCTGAATCGGCGTGGCTGTCGGGGTAAAACTGATGCCGAACAGCAACCAGGCAATCACCACCCCGATCAATTGAGCCAATGCGCCCTGGAGAAACAGTCTCGGGCCACCCGCCGCAACATTGTTCATCGTCATCATCGACAGAATGGTGACGGTCACGATGGGGTTGAACTGAACGGCGGCTGCCCAGAAACCACCGCACAGCGAATCGCCGATGATGTTGCGGCGTTCAGCCTGGTAGGGGAAGGGCGAATGCGTGGCGATCTGGTAGGCGAAATGGGGCCAGACGAAGCCGTTGAGCAACATCAAGACCCAGACCCAGCCCGGCACGTTCAATGGGTAAAGCGCGGCGGTCACACAGATACAGCCAATACCCAGACCGACCGTCCGGGGCATGTAAATGCGTCTGGCGAATGAAAGGCCCTTGCCGCGTTGGTTTTCCATAATTCCCTGCGCCAGTTTCATTCTGAAACACATTTCGGTGTTTTATTCAGAGCTACCGTTCATCGGTAAAGCGGCAGACATTGTCATTTATTCCAACAGGAATAATCAGTGTCCTTGGGAGCCATTTAACGAGGGCGCAGGTGCGGCAGAGACTTGATCTAGAGCTGATAGCAGGCCAGGAACATGTCCATCGCCGACTCGACGACGGTGTTTTGCATCTCGGGGGAAAGACCGGGCTGCCCCATGGAAATCTGCGGCCAGAATCCGAAGGACTTGAGCAGCCCCTGGATTTGCTGCGCGGCAAATTCCGCGGCGACCGGTTTCAGTCGGCCATCGGCCTGGGCGGCGCGAATCCACACCGTCAGGCCTTCTTCGCGTTCACCCATGCGGGCGACCATGTTGCGGGCGCGTTCGGGGGAATGGATGGTCGCGGCGATGGCGACTCGTGCCAGGTAGAGAAAGTTGTCGTCGCCCATCATCTGCACTTTCGCCATCAGGATTTGCCGTAGCTGATCGCGCAGGGGCAGGTCGGGGCGGTAGGCCGTTTCCTGCTCGGCGGTCACTCGCGCCCACAATTGATTAAGGATTTCGGCGAACAACTCTTCCTTGCTCGGAAAGTGGTTGTACACCGTGCGCTTCGACACGTCGGCGGTGGCGGCGATCTTGTCCATGCTGGTGATTTCAAAACCATTGGCACGGAATTCAGCAATCGCGGCCTGGATGATGGCTTCGCGTTTGCGGTCGGTGAGGCGCTGTGGAGCTGTCATAAGTACGCTTCGGCAGGAAAAAGAAGAGAGTTACACTCGGCAGTTTACTTGTGATCCGGATTGATGCAACCTAGAAACTACACTGTGCAGTGTAATCCGCAGTTAATCCTGCGCAGTGAAAAATAGAATCTCCGGCTGATGCGTGCGTGCCTTGGCCATTTATCGTCCCACGGTAGAAACCTGCGACTAACGCGGTTTTTCTGGAGTCATTCCTTCATGGCCAGTTCAAATTCCTCTACGGACATCGCCGTCCGACCTGAAGCTTCTCGTCAGGTCGAAGGGCATTTCCGAAACCACCAGCCAGTCCAGCGTGAAGGCTTTCGCAAAATGCTGCGCATCATGTGGAACATGATCTTCCACAAACCGCGCAACACTCGTCCGAGCACTTCTGTCCCGGTCCAGACCCTGACCCAGGCCGCTTTGATCGCCGCACCCAACCACAGCGTCTACCGCCTCGGCCACTCCACCGTCCTGCTGAAGCTGCGGGACAAGTTCTGGATCACCGACCCGGTCTTCGCCGAGCGTGCTTCACCCGTGCAATGGGCCGGCCCCAAGCGCTTCCACCAGCCGCCGATCAGCCTGGAAGACCTGCCACCGATTGAAGCGGTGATCCTGTCCCACGATCACTACGACCACCTCGATTACAACGCGGTGCTCAAACTGGCGGACAAGACCCAGTACTTCCTCACGCCACTGGGCGTGGGCGATACCCTGATCAAGTGGGGCATCGACGCCAGCAAAGTCCGCCAACTGGACTGGTGGCAGGGCACTGAAGTCGATGGCATCCAGTTCATCGCCACACCGTCGCAGCACTTTTCCGGTCGCGGCCTGTTCGATGGCAACAGCACCCTGTGGGCCTCGTGGGTGATGATCGACGGCGACACCCGCATCTTCTTCAGCGGCGACACCGGCTACTTCGACGGCTTCAAACGCATCGGCGAACAGTACGGCCCGTTCGACCTGACCCTGATGGAAACCGGCGCCTACAACGTCGAGTGGCCGCACGTGCACATGCAACCCGAACAAACTCTGCAAGCCCACATCGACCTCAAGGGCCGTTGGCTGCTGCCGATTCACAACGGCACCTTCGACCTGTCGATGCACGCCTGGTTTGAACCCTTCGACCGCATCATCACACTGGCCTGGGAACGCAATGTGTCGATCACCACGCCGCAGATGGGCGAGGCGTTCAACCTGAGCTATCCGCAGCGCGGCAGCCCTTGGTGGCTGGGCGTGGAAAACGTGAGCGATCAGGTAATGGCCTAGAGCGCTGCACTTTCGGGCCGTCTGCCAGGGGACGGCCCAGGGTTCACACCAATGCGCTGTGCGTTCCATCCTTCAGAAGATCCAGGTATTCCTGGATCTTCGTCATGGTCAAATCACCTAACCGTCCTTGCAGCATTTCATCCAGCTCCTCCTGAGACAACCCAAGCTTTTGCGCCGCCTCAGCCTTACCCAGATCACCGTTTTCGAGGAGCATGCCGATCCTCATGACGTATTCGGCCTTGCCTCGCGCTAAACCCGCATCGATATCACTCATCCACTGCCACCTCACTCAACCATCGCATAATCCGCCCGCGCCACCGGATTCGGCGTCGAGCCTTTCACATTCATCCCTCTACCCGGCGCAAACCCCGGGAAAAACACCAACCCCTCCGACTCAAACCGATACGCCAGCGCCAGTCGCGTGACATCCAGCACATCACGCTCGGCCTCGAAACGCTCAATGGCGTCTACGGAAACCCCGGATTCTCGGGACAACTCCTCCACGCTCCAACCCAGCATCGCTCGGGCCTGGGCGCTGTGGGCCGGGGTGAATTGGAAGAGGGCGATACGTTCCAGGGTGATTTTCATCGCAAGAGAGGCCATGGTGTTCTCCGGGCTCGAGAGTGCTGATTCAAAATGTACTGTGTTTTTGTACAGTTGTTTTGAGCCGGGATCAAATGCATTTTTTGATTTTTGCTATTTCGCCGCATCCATCCAGACGGACGGTGCCTGCCCTAGCACCCGGCGAAACATCGTCGAGAACGCCGCCGGGCTGTCGTAACCGAAGTCCACGGCAATTCGCGTGACCGGCGTGCCCACCGCCAACCGAGCCAGGGCCAGGACCACGCAGGCTTGTTGTCGCCATTGGCTGAAACTCAGGCCGGTTTGTTGGCGGAACAGCCGATTGAAGGTGCGCAAACTAATGTGCAACTGATCGGCCCAGTGCTGTGGCGATTGGTGGATGTTCGGCTGCTGGAGAAACGTCTGACACAACCCGAGCAATCGTCCTTCACCCGGCAGCGGAATGTGCAACGGCAGATGAGCGCTACGGGCCAGTTCGTGCAGCAGCAAGTCCATCAGCACGCCATCGCGCCCGGTCTCGTCATACGCCAGCGGAACCCCTACCGCCTCCATCAACAAGTGCCGCATCAGCGGCGAGACGCTGATCACCTGGCAGCGATCTCCCAGCTCAACCGCCGCCGGCTCGATGTACAAACTCCGCGTACTCACCCCGAGCATCAACACTTCATGGGCCACCCCGGCCGGGATCCAAACTGCCCGTTGCGGCGGCACCACCCAGTTACCGTCATGGGTGCTGACCTGCATCACCCCGGTGGCGCCGTATAGGAGTTGTGCCCGTCGGTGTGTATGACGAGGCAACACATGCCCGTGGGAATAATCCGTCCCGATCGCCACCACCGGCCGCGGCGTGTCGTCCAGCAAATTGATCGAAACATTGCGCATCGCAGCAGCACTCAGCAGTTGGCGTAAACGCGAACATTATTGGCTGACTTGCTGAAGCAGGCCAAGCGGCATCGCTCTATCGTCGACCGCTCCCCACCATTGGACGATGCGCAATGTTTTATCTCTTACTGACACTCTTCGGTTGCATGACCGGTATTACCGCCGTGCTGTTCGGCTTCGGCGGCGGTTTCGTCGTGGTGCCGTTGTTGTACCGCATGCTCATGGCCAGCCATGGCGCCGACGACCCCATCGGTCAATCGGCGATGCACATCGCCGTGGCGACTTCGACCTGCGTGATGATCGTCAACGCACTGATCGCCACTGGAAAACACCACCGCGCCGGTAGCCTGATTCGTCATTACCTGTGGCCGTTGGGTGGCTATATCGGGTTGGGCGCGATTGTCGGCGCTGGTGCAGCGATGTGGGCCAATGGTGAGGTGATTCGCTACGCCTTCATTGTGTATTTGGGTATTACGATTCTGGACTGCCTGTTCAGGCGCGGTTTTCTCACGCACTCGGATAACCAAGTCCCACGGCGATTGGGCAACGTTGCGGTGTCCGGCATAGGAATCGGCGCCATCGCAACCTTTCTCGGTGTGGGCGGCAGTGTCATGACTGTGCCGCTACTACGGCGTTGTGGCTTGAACATGTCCCAAGCCACGTCCATGGCTAATCCGCTGAGTTTACCCGTGGCCCTGGCCGGGACGCTGACTTACATGGCGATGGCTGGCTTCACCGAGTTTGATTTGGGCAAATGGTTTATCGGGTATGTGGATGTGTTGGCGTTTGCGATATTGGCGGCTGGATCGATCATCGGCATTCGCCTGGCGACGCCGTGGATCGGGCGGATACCGGATCGCGTGCATGCGTGGGTCTATATCGGTTTGTTGCTTTTAGTGATGCTTGGTATGTGGGTTAATTAAGTGCACCTAACGCTTGAGGGCCATTGATGTTGATCTTTAACTGCACCGAAGCAGCCAGCCAGTTTTTCAGTCGCGTCCAAAAGGGCAAAACAATCACGCCCGTGGACTTCAATCCATCATCGCCCACCCCGGAAGAGGACGAACCGGCTGACCTGACAGAACAGTGGCTGGTCCATGCGATCACCGTACAGCGCAAACACGTGCTGTTCGTCATGCACATCAAAACCCGTTACTGCATGATTTTCGCGGACGCGAAAAAGGCTGACGTTGCCGGATTTATCCAACGCTTCTCTGATCGCTGGCTCTACGGCTTGATGCGCCATGCGACGCAGAATGACTTGTTTCAATGGATCGACGGCGATCTCATGGAGCAGCGTTATGAGCAGGCCTGTAGCGAGTATGTTTTCTATAAGCGCCGGCATCGCGGTGCGCAAAAGCACATCGACGAAGTCTCTTGGATTTTCCAGAGTTACGCCGCCGAATGGGGCTCGCTACCGGCTGACGAATACGAGGCTGGCCGCTTCGACGCACGGAGGAATGACACCCCACGGCTGAGTAAAGGCCATAAAGACTATTACTGGCCCGATGAAGAAATGATTGCGCACTGGTTACGCACTTACTCCGGCCAGGATGAACAAAGTGTTCAGGCTGCACGTGATCGGCGTAATGCAGTGAAGCGCGAGATTGGGCAGTTGCAGTCGCAACTGGCGCAGCAATGATCGACATTGCGGCATCGATTGTTTGACGCCTCTTCGCCATAATCCGCGCCCATTACTACCGAGCAAACGCTCGCTTCGTTCAAGGATGATTTGATGTTCAACGGATTGTGTCGTCTGACTGGCGTTATCGCGCTGGCGTGCTCAACGTTTTCTACGCCGCTGTGGGCGGAAAACAGCGCTCAGGTGTACACCGGAACCTTGGGCAAAACGCCGATTGTGCTGCAGATGGACCCCGAAACGGCGACCGGCCGCTACTTCTACCAGAAGTACCGCAAGGATCTGGCGCTCAACGGCACAAAGGAAGGCAAAGCCCTTGTTCTGAAGGAGGGTGAAGAACCTTACGGCGAGGACACGCCGCGCCCGACAATTCGCTTGCAGCCCACACCTGACGGCTGGGCCGGCGAATGGATCAGCCCTGAAGGTAAAGTGCTGAAGATCGAGTTGGAGCGAGCCAAACGCCCACCACTACCGGCCAATACGTTGCCCTATCTAACCAGGCTCCATGATCAGGAACCTTATGAGTATCTGCGCCTGCAAGGTCTGAAACTCAATCAAGGCAAGACACAGACGTTTAATGGCTATTCGTTGCAGTGGTGGAGTGAGCCGCAGACGAAGTTGACGATATTTGAAGTGGTTTCCGGCTATACCCCTGAAGCGCGCGATCGCATTAATCGGCAGTTGATGGATCGATTGTGGCGGGAAGTGGTGGGGTACTACGGGTGTCTCGCTGGCGGTAGTGATACGTCGCTTATCCAAGCGATGACACCGCTGCTGATCACCTCATCGGTTATCAGCGTGAACGTTGAAACCGAGGGGCGTTGTGGCGGCCAGCACCCGGATTACAGCGAGGCACCCATTAACCTGGATGCCAAAACCGGTAAGTCCCTGACGTTAGAAGACGTCCTTTGGGTCGGGCAGGGTAAACCGCTGCATTACGAAGAGCTGAATGACCAAACCCCGGAAGCGCGCGAAGTTTATTCCGAGTACCGCACCCAAAAACTTGCACCTTGGCTCGTCGAACAGTTGCATAAGCTTCACCCCGATCAGATACCTGGCAGTGACGAGAACTGCGCTTACGGTGAAGCAGACCGTTGGATTCTCCCGACTTGGTATTTCACTGAAGAAGGCATCAAGTTAGAGCCGTACTTCTCTCACGCCGAAGCGCCGTGTGGGCATGTGGAATGGAGTGTTTTGCCCTATAGCCTTATCAAGCAGCACCCTGGCGGCGTCGCGCTGCAATTGCCCTGAGGCTGGATACGGCCATTTATCCAAGGAAGATTTGATGTTCAACGGATTGCGCTGGTTGGCCGGGGTTGTCGTCCTGGCGTGCTTAACGGCTTCGCCTGTGATTTGGGCTGACGGCAGTACTCAGGTCTATACCGGGACTTTGGGCAAAATGCCGATTGTGCTGGAAATGAATCCTGACTCTGGCGACGGTCGTTACTTCTACCAAAAGTACCGTAAGGACTTGGTTCTGAGCCTTACAAAAGAAGGGGAAACACTGGTACTGGAGGAGGGCGGTGGAAGTCAGCCTTACCCGACCATGCGCCTCAAACCCACGCCGGATGGCTGGTCTGGCGAGTGGACCAGCGCCAAGGGCAAAGTGCTGAAGATGGAGCAGCAGCAAGCCAGACTTGCGCCAGCGCCCGCCGATACCTTGCCCTATCTCGTCGAACTTCATGACAAATGGCCCTACGAATACCTGCGCTTGCTAGGCCTGAAACTCAAACAAGGCCAGACCGAAAATTTCATGGGCTACACGTTGCAATGGTGGAGCGAGCCGCAATCAGAAGTGCAACTGTTCGAAGTCGTTTCGGGTTATCCCGCTGAAGTGCTTCAACGCATCAATCAGCGACTGATGGCGCGCTTGTGGCAGGGCGTCGGGGGGACTTTGGAGTGCACTGTCGATGGTGCCCCGGGGTCCTATTTTCAAACAAGTCATCCCGTATGGATGTCGCCTTCGGTGATGAGCGTCATTACCGCCACCGACTTCTATTGCGGTGGTCTTCATCCGAATCTGGACAACGAATCGCTCAACTTTGATACCAGGACCGGCAATGTCCTGACGCTTGATGATGTGCTGTGGGTGGGGCAGGGCAAACCCGTGCATTTCGAAGAGGGCTTTGACTACTCATCCCCTGCATCCAAAGCTCATTATGAATATCGCAATAAAGAACTGGCGCCGTGGCTGGTGGCGCAATTGCTCAAACTCAACCCCAGCGAGATGACGGCAAAGCCCGAAGTGGAGGAGAACGATTGCGTCTATAGCGACGATAACCTTTGGAGTTCCCCTCTCTGGTACTTCACCGAAAAAGGCCTCAAGTTGGAGCCCGTTTTTGTTCACGCGGCGGCAGTGTGCCGAGACATTGACTGGGGCGTTCTGCCTTACAACCTCGTCAAACAACACCCCGGCGGCGTAGCACTGCAACTGCCCTGAAAATGCCCACCGCCATTTACCCAAGGATGATTTGATGTTTAAAGGATTGTGTCGTCTAACCAGCGTTGCCGCGTTGGTGTGTTCAACGTTTTCTACCGCGCTGGGGGCTGAAAGCGGCAAGCAGGTCTACACCGGCACCCTGGGCAAAACGCCAATCGTGCTGGAAGTAAACGCCGATGGCGGCGGCGACGTGGGTGGCCGTTACTTCTACCAAAAGTACCGCAAGGACCTGATGCTCAGCGGCAAAAAGGTCGGGCAGACGCTGGTGCTCGACGAGGTTCCCCTGCGGGGTGATCAGGACGCTCCCCACCCGACGATTCGTCTACAGCCCAAGCCCGACGGTTGGTCCGGTGAATGGCGCAGCCCCGAAGGCAAGGTGCTGAAAGTCGATCTACAGCAAGCCAACATTGCACCCGCGCCCGCCGCAACCGTGCCCTTTCTCACCACCCTGCGTGATCAGTCACCTTACGAGTACCTGCGTCTGCAAGGCCTGGACCTGAAGAAGGGCAAGGCCGAAACCTTCATGGGCTACTCGCTGCAATGGTGGATTGAACCAAAATCCGAAACGACACTGTTTGAAGTGGTATCGGGGTACACCGCCGCGGAGCGCCAGCGCATCAATCAACAATTGATGGGGCGCCTGTGGCAAGAAGTGGCGGGGAAGTTCGACTGTGAGGCCAGTGCCGGCGAGACGTTCTACGCACAAACGGTAGAACCCTTGTGGATGGGGCCGTCAACCATCAGCGTGAGCATTGCCACTGAGTACAGTTGCGGCGGCGCCTATACCGATGAAAACGACATGCCACTCAATCTGGACGTCAAAACCGGCAAGACCCTGACCCTTGAAGACGTGCTGTGGCTCGGCCAGGGCAAACCGCTGCACTACGAACGCGAGTACAACGACGCCACGCCGTCTTCCGAATCGTACGACGCCTATTCCGACTACCGCACCAAAACCCTGGCGCCGTGGTTGGTCCAGCAACTCAGCGCGCTCTATCCCGACGAGATGAAAACCACCACAGAACGTGAAGACGGCTGCATCTATGGCGACGAACAACCATGGACATACCCGTCCTGGTACTTCACCAAAAGCGGCATCAAGTTAGTGCCATCGTTCCCGCACATCTCTTCCATGTGCCGCGACACAGCGTTCAGCGTCCTGCCGTACAACCTCATCCAGCAACACCCCGGCAGTGCCGCGCTGCAATTACCCTGACGCGAGGGTTACTTGTCGTCCAACCCCGGCGCTTCCCGAACAATAAAGTGATCCAGATTCTCAATATTCGCACTGAACACCCCGAACGTCTGTTCGGGGTTTTTCTTGCTCGGCACCTGCTTCAACTCCGGCGTCACGCCATAGAAGAAGCAAAACAACTCCTTCCCGCTTTCTATGGCGTGCTTGATCTCTTCCAGAAACGCCTTGCGCTTGCGGTAGTTGTCGATCAACTTCTTGCTCAAATAAACATTCACCGAATAAGGCTTCTTCTTCGCCTCATCCGCCTGCTTGAACCAGACCTTCTGTTCGAAGTCGATGCGAAAACTCTGGGTGTAATCCTTGATCTCCTTGATCTTGCCCCAGTAAATCAGCCCCTTGTTGTCCGTCAGGTATTCGATCTTCTTGAAGAACGAGCCGTAAGGCGCGGTGTGCTCGCCAATCTTCAGCGGCATGCGCTTGAGCAGTTCCTTGTCCTCGAAGTTCGACACAAAACACTCCACCGGATGGGCGAAGACACTGGTCTTGTCCGGCGCCGACTCGCGGGTTGGGTGCTCCGTGTGCTTATCCACTGACGTGGGTTTCGGATCATCCCGCACCACATCCGCCGCCACCGCCGGGCTCGACGGCTTGCGTACATACTCACGCCGAGTCAGTAACAACTCCGACGGAAAATGCTCCTCGCGACTGTCATCCGTTTCCGCACCGTCCGCCTCAACCCCCGACGCCGGCGCCCTCAAACTGACATAAGGACAATCCGCCACATGCCGCGTGCTGGGCGTGTTCTTGAAGTGCGGGGTGCGAACGTAGTTCACGTTTTTGGCGTTGAACGTCGTCAGCACATTGGCCGAATCGAAGGCCGCCCTGCAGGCGTCATTGGGACATTGGAAGTGTTCCTTGGCGGAATCGAACGCCACCGTCTCGTCAAAATTCAAATCCCGCACGTCATAGATCGACAACTTGTCGTCGAGGCTGAGGCAGTAGGCGAGGTCGAATTTCATGGCGGGCTCGGGTCCTTGAGTGGGGAAGGGTATTAATAGCGGGAGGCGGGGCGGGTTGCACTGACTGTTTTCAAAACACCGCAAAACCTGTGGCAACACACCAAACCTGTGGGAGCGGGCTTGCTCGCGAATCCCAGCATCAACTCGGTCAATCTACCCCGCGCGGACACCACAGCAACGCAACTCACTGTGGCGAGGGAACTTGCTCCCCCTGGGCTGCGCAGCAGCCCCAAACCCGGCAAACGCGGTACATCAGGCAGATCGAGTTGTTTGCATGGCGACTGCTTTGCAGCCGAGCGGGAGCAAGCTCCCTCGCCACAGGTTTCGTACAGTCCAATTACTCAGGTTTCAACCGCTTCACCCTCTTATAAAGCGAAGCAGTAAATTCATCCCGGTCGCTGGAATGGTGACAACGACGATGACAGTTCGGGCATAGCGCCACAGCATTACTTGTGCGATCCGAACCTTCCAGCGCCAAATGCTTAACGTGATGAACCTCAAGAAACGGCCTGCCATCCTTCTCAAACGGAGCCGGCTCGCCACAGCCTTCGCATTTTCCTTCAGCCTGCTGGCGAACCCACGCCCTGACTTCAGGATCGCGAACATAAGACTTTCCAATGGACTGAGTTTGCTCGGGGCACTCAATCCCCTTCGGCTCATTTTTAAGCGGTTGCCGCTCAATTTTGGCCGCACGCTGCTCCAGTGTTGCCTCGTCCGCAGTCGGAGCAAAGTCTTCGGGCGTCAAAATACTTGAAGCGCTGAGCGCTCTACGAATGCTGCGCGCAACATTCGCGCCGACATTCTTGGCCGGTTTGTAACCCTCGATGCGATCTCGACGCAGTTCCACCAGCACGGTAGAGATGTTCTGCATCCTAAACTCAACTGATCCTTTAGTCCGACCGGCTAAGGCACCCTCACGCAGGATGCGATTCTCCTCAGTCTTAACGACTTTCTGACCGCTCTGCTCGCGGGACAACATGCTGAGATAGGCATCGACCGCAGCTTGAATCTCCACGTCAGTCCAATCGCTGTTGCTCTTTTCAGTGTCCATACAATCGCCGAGGGTTGAAAACCCTCGGACGATACTGAGTGGCCATTACGACTGTCTACGAAAATTCCTACAGAAAAGACCGACGCATCGTTCAAGCGATCCTACAAAGACACCACCGCACTACTAACCCACCGATTGCTTCGAAGACTGAAAAGCCTCCAAAACCCTGCGCCACCAGGGCTTAACCACTGGCACCCGTCGTCGCGTTCGATTGAGCAACAAATAAGGCATGTCCCTCAGCCGAATCCAGCCTTCATCCTGCCAATGCAACAGACTCAACGACATTTCCGGCCAGTCCAACAAACTCAACATCGGTCGATCAGAATTCTTCGACGGCACGGCATCACGTAAGGCGGGCACCACTTGATGAGTCAACCATTCGCGCAACAACCGATTCCCCGGCGCGTAGTGATAGACCAACAACGCATAGACGCCGGACTCGCTGAGCATCAGTCGCTTCTCTGGCTGGCCGTGGTAGTTAATCAACAACGTATGCCGCTGATCCTCGTCCAGTTTGCTGACCATCCGATCATTCAAATGGACACCCATCAAACGACCGAGGTCGCGGGCGCAGAACCATGGCTGGTTTTCCAGGAGGAGGGCGTGAAGGTCTAGGTTTTGACGAATAAAAACTGTGGGGATGAAGGGATCAGGCATTACCGATCCCCAAAGAAACGGGAGAGTGGATTGGTTGTTGTGTGGGCATATCCATTACCTCTACGAATGAATTGGATAGAGCCAAAACCCAACGTAGAGGATCTAAGAAATCCCAACAGGCAGTCTTTTCCACACAAGGTCGCGTATCGACACGCGGTTCTGTGTAAATAAGTTAGCTTCTACGTTGGGCGTTTCTTAGGCACCTGGATTTAGCTTAGAGGTGCATCGAGTGGGTATCAATCGGGAAAGAGCTGAGAGTGCTGTAGGAGTTTTTGCAACGTGACGTAGGTACGAGTGAGCATTTCTTACAGGCAATAAAAAGCCCCGATCGAATCGGGGCTTTTCAGTTTTTTGATTTGCGACTCAGGTTGGTATCGTCAAATCGCGGCTAGCCTCAGGAGTTAATCCCAGCTAAGCGCACCACCGGTTTGGTATTCGATTACGCGCGTCTCAAAGAAATTCTTCTCTTTCTTCAAGTCCATAATTTCGCTCATCCAAGGGAACGGATTCGTAGTCCCCGGATACTCTTCTTTAAGACCGATCTGCGACAGACGACGGTTAGCGATGAACTTCAGATAGTCCTCCATCATCGCCGCGTTCATGCCGAGTACGCCGCGAGGCATGGTGTCACGCGCATATTCGATTTCGAGTTGGGTGCCCTGCAGAATCATCTGCGAAGCTTCTTCCTTCATCTCAGCATCCCACAAGTGCGGGTTTTCGATTTTGATCTGGTTGATCACGTCGATGCCGAAGTTCAGGTGCATGGATTCGTCGCGCAGGATGTATTGGAACTGCTCGGCGACGCCTGTCATTTTGTTGCGGCGGCCCATGGAGAGGATTTGGGTGAAGCCGCAGTAGAAGAAGATGCCTTCCAGAACGCAATAGTAGGCGATCAGGTTGCGCAGCAGTTCTTTGTCGGTTTCGACGGTGCCGGTTTCGAACTTCGGATCGGAGATCGAACGGGTGTATTTGAGGCCCCAGGTGGCTTTTTTCGCGACCGATGGGATCTCGTGGTACATGTTGAAGATTTCGCCTTCATCCATGGCCAGCGATTCGATGCAGTACTGGTAGGCGTGGGTGTGGATCGCTTCTTCGAAAGCCTGGCGCAGGATGTACTGGCGGCATTCCGGGTTGGTGATCAGGCGGTACACGGCCAGGACGAGGTTGTTGGCAACCAGGGAGTCGGCGGTGGAGAAGAAGCCGAGGTTGCGCATGACGATGCGGCGTTCGTCGTCGGTCAGGCCTTCCGGGTCTTTCCAGAGGGCGATGTCGGCGGTCATGTTGACTTCTTGCGGCATCCAGTGGTTTGCGCAACCGTCCAGATACTTCTGCCAGGCCCAGTCGTACTTGAAGGGTACGAGTTGGTTGAGGTCGGCGCGGCAGTTGATCATGCGCTTTTCGTCGACAGCGACGCGGGCGGAGGCGCCTTCGAGTTCGGCCAGGCCTTCGGCAACGTCGAGGTTGTCCAGGGCGGCTTTGGCACGGGCGATGGCGGCGGAGTCGGAGGCGGTCACGGCGCGCGCTTCTTGGGCGGCAACGCCACCGGCGGTGTCGAGGCGGTCCATGTTGGCTTCAGTCGCGTGGCCGGCGTTGGCGCCTTTTACAGCTACTTCGCCCGTGTCTTCTTTGTCGAATTCGTCCCAGCTCAGCATGACGTGTCGTCTCCTGCGTGAGGGCCAGATTGCCCATGTGATGGTTTGTCACACGGTCGTACTGGCCGCGTTGGATCTAAGGAAAATGTAATTGCAGCTACCGCAGGCAAAAACAGAAATTTTTTACGGAGCCGAGCCGCCGATGGGCGCAGAGAAAATGAATCGCTTCTGCGTGGGGCTTCGGACTGGCTGCTTATCCCTGTAAGGGAATATTGCAGGCCCGTTTAAGGCGGCATTATAGGGAAAAAAATCGGGCTGTGGTGCGACGAAATGGCACTCGGAACGGTTGGCGGGGGGAGGTGTTTGGGTCGGAACGAGGGTTTACAGGGCTTTGGAAGGAAATCGGGGGCGCAGATTTTTTTTCATAATTTTTTGCGGGCAATCTTTTTGCTCAAAAAATAGCCAGAAAAATGGGTTTTTCACTACATGTTGTGGTTTGAGTCGCTTTTCGGCTGCCCCAGACACAACTAGGCCCGACAGAAGTCAGGCCCTAATGTCACGCTCAGCCATCAGCTGAAACGGGCAGCCCCTACGTGATCGGCACCATCGGCAGCGACTTTGGCGGCGCCAACGTGATCAGCCCCGTCAGCGGCGACTGGCGCATCGTTGGTTACAGCGGCCGAACCGGTGTGGTCGTAGCCATCAGCCGCGAAAGCGCCGCCGGCGAGTACGCAAAGGGTCAGGGCAAGGATCAGTTTGGTTTTCATCGTTATCACTCCAAGTGTGTGTGGCGGATTAACCGTTAGTGCAGCCGTTACCCATGACGCTATAACGCAGGATGTGGCGCTGACCTTTGGAGTCGTCGTATTCCATTTTCATCGGAACAACTTCACACACATTAGGAACTTCGCTCATGGACACGACGTTGGCGATGTCCAAGTGGGTGGAGTAGGTGTATTCCTCTACTACCACGGGTTTTTGCTGTGCAACATCAGTCGGGGCCTCGTCTGCCATGGCGTTGAAGCACAAGCTGCTGAGGGCCAGAACTAATAAAGCTTTCATTTCAAATTTACCTTTCTAAAGTCGAGAGGGTTCACGCAATCCTTTTGGGATTGCGTGTGGAACTTCAGTACTGGGTTGTTTGATTAACTGCCTTCGTGGGGGCTGCAACTTGGTTAATCAGGGTTGCCTTGTTGGCGAGGCTGATTTTAGGCGTGGGGGTTACATTCATATACCCATGGTTTTGATAAACACCTTTCGCATTTCTCGTAACAATCGCGCAAAAGATCAAAAGATCGCAGGCTTCGCCAGCTCCTACGGGGGGCGGGGAGGTCCGGATTGCGCGGGTTTGACCCACAAGCGGGGGTAACCACGACGTTTTGTAGGGGCTTGTTACTACCATCGTCGAATGGTTCTATAGGCCCGGCCCGGCTACAACAGAGCCATACAAAAACAACTATTCCACCGAGGTAAGAAAGATGAGTGCGGCTTCTCTGTATCCCGTTCGTCCCGAGGTAGCAGCCAATACGCTGACTGACGAGGCCACCTATAAGGCCATGTACCAGCAGTCGGTCGTCAATCCGGACGGCTTCTGGCGCGAACAGGCCAAGCGCCTCGACTGGATCAAGCCTTTCACCACGGTGAAACAGACCTCCTTCGACGATCACCATGTCGATATCAAATGGTTCGCCGACGGCACCCTGAACGTTTCCTATAACTGCCTCGACCGTCACCTGGCCGAGCGCGGCGATCAAATCGCGATTATCTGGGAAGGGGATGACCCCGCCGAGAGCCGCAACATCACCTACCGCGAGCTGCACGAACAAGTCTGCAAGTTCGCCAACGCCTTGCGCGGCCAGGATGTGCATCGCGGCGACGTGGTGACTATCTATATGCCGATGATCCCTGAAGCCGTGGTCGCCATGTTGGCCTGCACCCGGATCGGCGCGATTCACTCGGTAGTGTTCGGCGGTTTCTCGCCGGAAGCCCTTGCTGGCCGCATCATCGACTGCAAATCCAAAGTAGTAATCACCGCTGACGAAGGCATTCGTGCCGGCAAGAAGATCCCGCTCAAGACCAACGTCGACGATGCGCTGACCAACCCGGAAACCAGCAGCATCCAGAAAGTCATCGTGTGCAAGCGCACCGGTGGCAACATCAAGTGGAACCAGCATCGCGACATCTGGTACGAAGACCTGATGAAAGTGGCGGGCAGTGTTTGCGCGCCGAAAGAAATGGGCGCTGAAGAAGCGCTGTTCATCCTTTACACCTCCGGTTCGACCGGTAAGCCAAAGGGCGTGCAGCACACCACCGCCGGTTATCTGTTGTACGCGGCGATGACCCACGAGCGTGTATTCGATTATCGTCCGGGCGAAATCTACTGGTGCACCGCCGACGTCGGCTGGGTTACCGGTCACAGCTATATCGTCTACGGTCCATTGGCCAACGGCGCGACCACGTTGCTGTTTGAAGGCGTGCCGAACTATCCGGATATCACCCGGGTGGCGAAAATCATCGACAAGCACAAGGTCAACATCCTCTACACCGCGCCCACCGCGATCCGCGCGATGATGGCGTCGGGCCAAGCCGCTGTTGAAGGTGCCGATGGCAGCAGTTTGCGCCTGCTCGGTTCTGTGGGTGAGCCGATCAACCCGGAAGCGTGGGACTGGTATTACAAGAATGTGGGCAAGTCCCGTTGCCCGATCGTCGATACCTGGTGGCAGACCGAAACCGGCGGCAACATGATGAGCCCGCTGCCGGGTGCTCACGCGCTCAAGCCAGGTTCTGCGGCGCGTCCGTTCTTCGGTGTGGTGCCGGCTCTGGTGGATAACCTGGGCAACATTATCGAAGGCGTCGCCGAGGGCAACCTGGTGATTCTCGATTCGTGGCCAGGCCAGGCGCGCACGTTGTATGGCGACCATGACCGCTTCGTCGACACCTACTTCAAGACTTTCCGTGGCATGTACTTCACCGGTGACGGCGCCCGTCGTGACGAAGACGGTTACTACTGGATCACCGGTCGCGTGGATGACGTGCTTAACGTGTCCGGGCACCGCATGGGTACAGCCGAGATCGAGAGCGCGATGGTTGCGCACCCGAAAGTCGCCGAGGCTGCCGTGGTTGGCGTGCCGCACGACATCAAGGGGCAGGGCATCTATGTGTATGTCACCCTTAAAAATGGCGAAGAGCCGAGCGAGCAACTGCGCTTGGAGCTGAAAAACTGGGTGCGCAAAGAGATCGGCCCGATTGCTTCGCCGGATGTGATCCAGTGGGCGCCGGGGCTGCCGAAAACTCGTTCGGGCAAGATCATGCGCCGGATCCTGCGCAAGATTGCGACCGCTGAATACGATGGGCTGGGGGATATCTCCACCCTGGCGGACCCGGGTGTAGTGCAGCATTTGATTGATACGCATAAGACGATGAACGTCGCGTAAGCGTCGGTCTGAGTCATGGAAGCCCTGCCAGGTGTTGTCTGGTGGGGCTTTTTATTGCCTGGGGATTTTGTGGTGGTTGTTCGGGCCTCTTCGCGAGCAAGCCCGCTCCCACAGGGAATCTTCAGTGAACATAAATTCTGCGAACAGCACCGAGCCACTGTGGGAGCGGGCTTGCTCGCGAAGGCGATCTGTCAGACACCACATCAACAACGCCGAATATTTATCGGCATCCCCCGTAGGCCATTTCCCACTGTTACCCGTCTTCAGGAAAGTAACTGAATGTGTAACCGCCCGCGCCGATCCGGGGCATTGGGAAACGCAAAGCCCCGTTTCAGGGCCTCTCAGCGGCCCATTAAAAATAAGACACTACGCTGTGCTTGCCGGATTAGAAGGGTTTGCCAATAATAGGCCCGCTATTTGCAATACAGATCGGTTTACAATCTTTTGCTCTTGCATGAAATTGCAAGGCTGTCAACGTGCCCAAGCGCCATTCTCAGTGCATCTGTAATTTGTTGTCGCATTGAAGAAATATCGGCTTCGGGCCTGTCGTTAGAATGCCGATCACTCGCTCGTCGTCGCTCGCGTTGAAATCAGCGCGGGTTTCTCAGGACGCAGCACCGCTTTCCCGTTTAACCCATTCGCATATTGGGCCTGTGCTCACTCTGCCGTTTTTGCCCTTTACCGATGGAGTCCCAAGATGAAGAAACTTGTGCTGCTTGGCGCCCTGGCACTGTCCGTGTTGTCCCTGCCGACCTTCGCCGATGAAAAACCCCTGAAGATCGGTATCGAAGCGGCGTACCCTCCGTTTGCCTCCAAGGCACCGGACGGCAGCATCGTCGGTTTCGACTACGACATCGGCAACGCCCTGTGCGAGCAGATGCAGGTCAAGTGCCAGTGGGTCGAGCAAGAGTTCGACGGTCTGATCCCGGCACTCAAAGTGCGCAAGATCGACGCGATCCTGTCGTCCATGTCGATCACTGAAGATCGCAAGAAGTCCGTGGACTTCACCAACAAGTACTACAACACCCCGGCGCGCCTGGTGATGAAGGCCGGCACCGTGGTCAGCGACAACCTGACCGAACTCAAGGGCAAGAACATCGGCGTGCAACGTGGTTCGATCCACGAGCGTTTCGCCCGCGAAGTCCTGGCCCCGCTGGGTGCCGAGATCAAGCCTTACGGTTCGCAGAACGAAATCTACCTCGACGTGGCCGCCGGCCGCCTCGACGGCACCGTGGCAGACGCTACGCTGCTGGATGACGGTTTCCTGAAAACCGACGCTGGCAAGGGCTACGCTTTCGTTGGCCCGGCCTTCACCGACGTCAAATACTTCGGCGACGGCGTAGGCATCGCTGTTCGCAAGGGTGACGCGTTGAAAGACAAGATCAACAGCGCAATCGCTGCCATTCGCGAGAACGGCAAATACAAGCAAATCCAGGACAAATACTTCGCCTTCGATATCTACGGCAAGTAACACGTCCCGGCGACAAGTCAGAAATGGCGCAAGCAACAGAATCTCTGCGGTTTGCGCCATTTTTTCATCCCAACTTTCGAGGACCTGAATCATGTTGAAAGGCTACGGGGCTGTCATCCTCGATGGCGCATGGCTGACGCTTCAGCTCGCCTTGTCGTCCATGGTTTTGGCCATTGTCCTGGGGCTGATCGGCGTTTCGCTGCGTCTGTCCCCGATTCGCTGGCTGGCCTGGCTGGGCGACCTGTATTCCACGGTGATCCGCGGGATTCCCGACCTGGTGCTGATCCTGCTGATTTTCTACGGTGGTCAGGACCTGCTCAACCGCGTCGCACCGATGCTCGGTTTTGACGATTACATCGACCTGAACCCGCTGGCCGCCGGCATCGGCACCCTCGGTTTCATCTTCGGTGCGTACCTGTCGGAAACCTTCCGTGGTGCCTTCATGGCGATTCCCAAAGGTCAGGCCGAAGCCGGCATGGCTTACGGCATGAGCAGTTTCCAGGTGTTCTTCCGGGTGTTGGTGCCGCAGATGATTCGCTTGGCGATTCCGGGCTTCACCAACAACTGGCTGGTACTGACCAAGGCCACCGCGCTGATTTCGGTGGTGGGTCTGCAAGACATGATGTTCAAGGCCAAGCAGGCGGCAGATGCCACCCGCGAGCCTTTCACCTTCTTCCTCGCAGTGGCGGCGATGTACCTGGTGATCACCAGTGTCTCGTTGCTGGCATTGCGTCACCTTGAGAAGCGCTACTCGGTAGGCGTAAGGGCGGCTGATCTATGATCTTCGACTACAACGTCATTTGGGAGGCCCTGCCGCTGTACTTCGGCGGCCTGGTGACCACCCTCAAATTGCTCGCGCTGTCGCTGTTTTTCGGTCTGCTGGCGGCACTGCCGCTGGGACTGATGCGCGTTTCCAAGAACTCCGTCGTCAACATGAGCGCCTGGCTGTTCACCTACGTGATCCGCGGCACGCCGATGCTGGTTCAGTTGTTTTTGATCTACTACGGCCTGGCGCAATTCGAAGCGGTGCGCGAAAGCTTCATGTGGCCGTGGCTGTCCAGCGCGACGTTCTGTGCGTGCCTGGCCTTCGCGATCAACACCAGCGCCTACACCGCCGAAATCATCGCCGGCAGCCTGCGGGCCACACCGAACGGTGAAATCGAAGCGGCCAAGGCCATGGGCATGTCCCGCTACAAAATGTACAAGCGCATCCTGCTGCCATCGGCCCTGCGCCGGGCGCTGCCGCAGTACAGCAACGAAGTGATCATGATGCTGCAGACCACCAGTCTGGCGTCCATCGTGACCCTGATCGACATCACCGGTGCCGCGCGCACGGTCAACGCCCAGTTCTACCTGCCGTTCGAGGCGTACATCACCGCCGGCGTGTTCTACCTGTGCCTGACCTTCATCCTGGTCAAGTTGTTCAAACTGGCCGAGCGCCGCTGGCTGGGCTACATGGCCCCGCGGAAGCACTGATATGGAACGCATCGATCATTCATTGCCGTGGAGCCACTTGGGCAGCGAGCGCCAGATTTCGGTGTTCCGTTTCGGCACGGGCGAGCGCAAGGCCTACATCCAGGCCAGCCTGCACGCCGATGAACTGCCGGGCATGCGCACTGCTTGGGAGCTGAAAAAGCGTTTAGGTGAGCTCGAAGCCCAAGGCTTGCTCAACGGCGTGATCGAACTGGTGCCGGTGGCCAATCCACTGGGCCTCGGCCAATTGCTGCAAGGCAATCATCAAGGGCGTTTCGACGCGGGCAGCGGCAAGAACTTCAACCGGGATTTCGTCGAACTCAGCGCCCCCGTGGCTGCTGCGGTGGACGGACGCCTGGGGGATGATCCCCACGCCAATATCCGTTTGATTCGCCAGGCCATGAGCGATGCACTCGCCGCACTGCCTCCCGCTGCCAGTCAGTTGCAAGGCATGCAGCGCATCTTGCTCAGCCACGCCTGCACCGCCGACGTCGTGCTGGATTTGCATTGCGATGCCGAAGCCGCGCTGCACATGTACGCCTTGCCGCAGCACTGGCCACAGTGGCGCTCCCTCGCTGCGCATCTGAACGTGAAGGTCGGTTTGCTGGCGGAAGACTCCGGCGGCAGTTCCTTCGACGAAGCCTGTTCGCTGTCGTGGCTGCGTCTGTCGCGGCTGTTCCCGGACGCGCAGATTCCACTGGCGTGTCTGGCAACCACCATCGAATTGGGCGGGCAGGCTGACACCGGTCGCCCGCAAGCTGAATTCCACGCCGAAGGCATTCTGGCGTTCCTCGCTGAGCAAGGCCTGATCAGCGGCGAATGGCCGAAACCGGCGCACGAAGCCTGTGAAGGCATGCCGTTCGAAGGCACTGAATTGTTGTTCGCGCCGCACCCCGGTGTGGTGAGTTTCCTGCGTAAACCCGGCGAATGGATTGAAGCCGGCGATGAGATTTTCGAAGTGATCGATCCGTTGGCGGATCGGGTCAGCACGGTGTGTGCTGGTACGTCCGGGGTGCTGTTTGCCATTGAACGGCTACGTTATGCCCAACCCGGTTTCTGGCTGGCCAAGGTGGCGGGGCGCGAAGCGCTGCGTCACGGGCGCTTGCTCAACGACTGACTGACTGTTTTTGTGAGAACCGACCGCATGTACAAACTTGAAGTCCAAGACCTGCATAAACGCTATGGCAGTCACGAAGTGCTCAAGGGTGTGTCCCTGAAAGCGGCGGCTGGCGATGTGATCAGCATCATCGGCTCCAGTGGCTCCGGCAAAAGTACTTTCCTGCGCTGCATCAACCTGCTGGAGCAGCCGCACGCGGGCAAGATCCTGCTCAATAACGAAGAGCTGAAACTGGTTTCGAACAAGGACGGCGCCCTGAAGGCCGCCGACCCGAAACAGTTGCAGCGCATGCGTTCGCGCCTGTCGATGGTGTTCCAGCATTTCAACCTGTGGTCGCACATGACCGCGCTGGAAAACATCATGGAAGCGCCGGTTCACGTGCTCGGCATGACCAAGGCTGAAGCCCGGGAGAAAGCCGAGCACTACCTGAACAAGGTTGGCGTGGCGCATCGTAAAGACGCTTACCCAGGCCACATGTCCGGCGGCGAACAACAGCGCGTGGCGATTGCCCGTGCGCTGGCGATGGAACCTGAAGTGATGCTGTTCGACGAGCCGACCTCGGCCCTCGACCCGGAACTGGTCGGCGACGTGCTGAAAGTTATGCAGGCCCTGGCCCTGGAAGGCCGGACCATGGTGGTGGTGACCCACGAAATGGGCTTCGCCCGTGAAGTGTCGAACCAGTTGGTGTTCCTGCACAAAGGTGTCGTCGAAGAAAGCGGCAACCCGCGTGAAGTGCTGGTCAATCCACAGTCAGAACGTTTGCAACAATTTCTCTCGGGCAGCCTGAAGTAAACCGAACTCCCGTTGCGCACCCTGTAGGAGCTGACGAGTGAAACGAGGCTGCGATCTTTTGATCTTGATTTTTACAATCAAAAGATCGCAGCCTCGTTTCACTCGTCAGCTCCTACAGTGGGGGGTGACAAGCCTGCTCTTGTAGGGTTTCAAGATTTGCGTTCATTTTCGGGCTAGCATTGGCCCATGCCTTTAACACTGTTTTCGCTTTCGGATTGCCCACAATGACTGCCCATCGAATTGGTTTCCTGATTTGGCCCAGCACTAAAGCTCTGACGCTTGCGCTGGCTGAGGAGGCCTTGCGTGTTGCTCAGCGTGTGCATCCGGACGTTGTCTACGAACTGTCGTTCTTGCAGGCCGAACCGCCGACCGAAGGCGCCTGGCAATTGCCGGGTGAGCCGTGGGCCGGCAAGCTCGAAAACTTCCAGAAACTGTTTTTGCTCGCCGATGAGCCGCCGACCACGCTGGCGCCAGCCCTCAGCAGTTCGCTGAAACAACTGGTGCGCGCCGGTTGTGTGATCGGTGGTTTGTCCGCCGGTGTTTATCCGTTGGCGCAACTCGGTTTGCTCGACGGTTATCGCGCTGCCGTACACTGGCGCTGGCAGGACGATTTCGCCGAACGCTTCCCGAAAGTCATCGCCACCAGCCACCTGTTCGACTGGGATCGTGATCGCCTGACCGCGTGCGGCGGTCTGTCGGTGCTTGACTTGCTGCTGGCGGTGCTGGCCCGTGACCACGGCGCCGAACTGGCCGGTGCGGTGTCGGAAGAGCTGGTGGTCGAACGCATCCGCGAGGGCGGCGAACGCCAGCGCATCCCGCTGCAGAACCGTCTCGGCTCCAGCCATCCGAAGCTCACCCAAGCGGTGTTGCTGATGGAAGCCAACATCGAAGAACCCCTGACCACCGACGAAATCGCCCAGCACGTGTGCGTGTCTCGTCGGCAGTTGGAGCGAATCTTCAAGCAATACCTCAACCGTGTGCCGAGCCAGTACTACCTGGAACTGCGCCTGAACAAGGCCCGGCAGATGTTGATGCAAACCAGCAAGTCGATCATCCAGATCGGCCTGTCGTGTGGCTTCTCTTCGGGGCCGCACTTCTCCAGCGCCTACCGCAACTTCTTCGGCGCCACGCCGCGGGAAGATCGCAACCAGCGGCGCAGCAGCAGCCCGTTCGAATTGTCGTCGGTGCCTTCAGAGCGCGGCTGATCGCCGGTCGTTCCTGGCAGGCAGCCAGTCGTCCACAGGCGACTGGCCAGGCACACAGCCTTAGTCTTCCATCGCTGAATCCTCCGAGTGCGACACCTCCATCTCCGCGTTATCGATGATCTCCTCCACGCCAAAATCAACGCCTGTGTTCTGAAAGTACGCATACAAGAGCTGAAGGCTTCGCTCGGAAAACGGGTTGGCGCGCAAGCCGATGCCTTCCGCGATGTCCTGTGGCAGCTCCAGCAGGTCGGACGGTAACTCCAGAATTTCATTGTGGCTCAGGTTGGCACTCTCAAGCTTTTGCAGGTGCAGCATGCCGTTGGGCAGTTCGGTGATGAACGTGTCGTGCAGGGTCAACGTGTTCAGGTTCGTCATCTGGCTGACATCAGGCGCCAGGTACAGCGGGTTATCACTGAGGTCCAGAATAAAGAGGTGATCCATGCCTGCAAGTGCGGCCACGGTGTTCGGGGTGAGCGTCAGGTGGGAATCGGTGATGACCAATGATCTGAGTTCGCCCATGTTGAACACGGCATCAGGAATGACACTCATCCGATAATCGTGGACAGTCAGGGCCTTGAGCCTTGGGAAACAGCGCAGGAATCCGTTGTGTACCGTGGTCCATCCTGCATCGCTGCTCAGAAACAAGTGCGACACATGGCTGAAGTCCGCTTCCAGGGTGGGCAAGTCTCCGATGATGATCATGTCCAGGACCAGCTCGTAGGAGGTCTCGTTGGGGTCGATGGGGTCGTCGAACGCGTCCACTTCGATTTCTTTGCGCCAGGCTTGCTCGATCCGGTGCTTTAACGCGTCCCGGATGCTGTGCTCGATCAGCAGTTGCTGGGGCGTGAACGGCTGCTCGGTGACAGGGTGCCGGGCCGGCACATCTGAGGTCCAGGCCGCCAGCGCAGTGACCATCGTGCTGTATTCGTTTTCCAGGCGTGCAAGCTCCACGCGTCCTGCTGCCAGGTTGCCGGGCAATCGGTACACGAATTCACTGGCATCTTCGCGGAGCAGGCGAGGATAAAGGCGTGCAGCGCGTTCCAGATCGTCTTGCGGGGCCGCTACACCGAAGTCCTGCTGCACGCGCTGGAAGTTGTCCTTAATACGGTTGCGTGTGGCGTCGGACAAGGGGTTGCCACTGAAGTCGAAACCCTTGACCCGAATGGGCGGCAGATCAAACAGCTCGACAGGCAAGTGGCTGATCAAGTTGTCCGAGAGAATGGCGTTACGCAAGTGGGTGCGCGTACCGAGTCCGGCCGGTGTGTGGGTCAGGCTGCAATTGCTCAGGTCGAGGTACTCCAGCGCTGGCAGGGCTTCCAGGCTGACGCTGGTGGACAGCGGATTTCGGCATAAGTCGAGGGTGTGCAATTGCGTCATCGAGGCAATGACGGATTGAGTTTCGGCGCTCAGGCTGAGGCGGCAATTGCTGAGAATCAACTGGATCAGAGTCGGGCGCATCGCCACCACCTCCGGCAGACCACCCAACGGAATATTGCGCACCACCAGGCGTCGCATACCGGTGAAGTGGTTCAGGAAGGCGCGAGCGCCGAGGGTCATTTCGTTGCCTTCCAGGATCACGAAGCTGATGTGGCTGAAGTCGGCCCGCAGCGTGGGCAATTCACCGATGATCGGTCGCGTGAATGTGAACAGGTATTCGGGGTCGCCACCCTGGGCGGCGGGGTCGTTGAGCGCGGTCTGGCGACGCCAGCAGCGGTGCAGTTCGCCTGCCAGCCGGTGACGGTTCTGCGCGTCGGCGAACATTTGCTCCGGCGTTAACGCGGCGCCGGTGATGGGATGCTCAGTCGCTACGGTGTGGCTCCAGATGCGCAAGTCTTCGGCCAGTTGCCGGAACTCTTCGTACATCCGCGAGAGCTCGATACGTGCGCCTGCCGGATGTTCCTGCAGGGTGCGTGCATAGTCCGCGACTTGCTGCTCGGTAAAGGTGGGGAACAGTTCGAGGATCCGATCACTCAGGGAATGGTAACCGGGATGACTTTTCCGATAGCCATCGACGCCACCCGGCAGGCGCATGAGGTGAGGGTCGTAGGACGGTTTGAGCAGCGGTTGCGAGGACAGCACGCTTTGCAGTTCCTCCAAAGGCAGCGCGTGTTGGCCAATCGCGTGCTTGAGAGCCTGGCCCTGGCCGATGTTCAGCTTGATTTTCCGGCGCACGGTGTCGGGTAGTGCGTGCAGCACGCTGTTATAGAAATCGTCAGCGTCGGCCAGTACTTCGCCGATTTCGTTGTATGGCTGGTAATGACCGTCCTCCGTTTGCACCAGCACCTTGCGCACGGCGGCATTCGGTTGGCCGATGCTGTCGATGTCCGCGCCTTCGAAGGAATAGCGCTTGACCTCGATTCGCACGTTCGCCGACCAGCCTGGCAGGCGTGGTAGGGAATGCAGGGCCAGGCGTTCGGCATCCGGGTTGTCCACGCTCTCCAGCTCCAGGCTTTCGCGGGCGCGGACTGCGCGGACTTGCTGTTGCGTCCAGCGCGCCAGCTCTTTCAAGCGCGGGGCAACGGTGCCTTGTTCAAGCTGTTGCCGTTCGATGGCGCTGGCGCTGAGCAACAACTCTTGCGCCGAACCGGACGGCAGACCAGGCACGGCGTCCATGAGCTGGCGGGCCAACGGCTCGACGTCCAGTTCCTGGGCCCGGTAACGGGCTTCGAACAGGGTGCTGCGTTGGGTTTGCACGACCCGCAGAATCCGCTCACGCAGTTGCGTGGTGCGCACCTCCAGGGCCTGGCTCGGGGCGCCGGAGGACTCGTCGAACAAGGCTTTGATTTCAGCCTCGTCCAAGTGGCCGAGCGCGGCCTTGAGCACGTCGCCAGTGTTCGCGGCGATGTCATAAACGCGCGGGCCGGCGCTGCTTTGCCAGGTCACCTCGCCCTGGCCGTCGATCAGGCGCAACGCCTTGTCACTGGGCCAGCGCAGTTGCTCTGTCAGCAGTTGCAACTGGGTGGCGGGATCGGCCGTGAGCCAGGTGGCGGGCTGCTCGCTGCCCAGGCGCTCGATAAAGGTGTGCAAGTCCCGGTCGATCTTGACGCGTTTGAGCGTATCGGCCAGCAGGGAGGGCAGGGGTTCATTGTCGACCAGCATCCGGCGCAGGGCGTTTTCGTGGTAGCCGCTGATACTCAGCACTGTTTCAAGGTCGTCCGTGGACAAGGCGTCGGCGAGAGGGCCGAGGCGCTGTAAGACTTTTTCGCGGTCCCAGGTCAGCGGTTGTTCGTGTTCGGCCTGCCAACTGCCGTTGCCGTTGTGTTTCAGTCGCGGCGCGTAGGCGTCGGGCCGGTTCGGATGTTCGATCACGAACGGCTCCCGGGCGGAGGCTCTTTTCACCGAATACGTTTTGCCTTCCAGCAGCAGGATGGTTTTGTCGTCGTGGCGGCGCAGGCCCAGATCGTCGGGGATGACGTCGGTTGAGGCAGTGGGGTGTTCATAGGGCCCCAGGTCGCCATTCCAGTAGCGGGTCTTGCCGTCAGCGGTCTTGACTGGCGTGAAACGGTCAATGAAGCCGATCCATTCGCGGGGCAGCACCTGGCGAAACTCCCCGGCGACGATGTTGCCACCGGCGGCAAAGGTGCCCAGTTGCACCAGTGATTCGATCACGCCCAGGGTGTGGGCGATGGCCTCGCGGGTCAGGCCCTCTGCCCAGTCGACGATCCCCTCGAAGGTTTCATCAAGCACCTGGTACGCCGTGTAGGCCAGCATCAACTCACCGAGAAACGGCACGAACGGCAACGCCACGAACGCGGCGATTTGCAGCAGGGTCGAGGCAATGCCGGTGAAGGAATCCCAGCGCTCCCATCGAGCCTGCCGATCGGCGCTGGCGGTCGAGACCGCGATGGTGCGTGCGTCATTGAGGATCTTGTCGAGTTTGCGCTGCTGCAGATGCGCCCACAGATCACCGCGAAGGGGCGCCGCGGCAAATTGCAGGTTGGCGTGGGGTGCCCGGGTTTCGCGCCAGCTCGGCAACGGATCGCCGTAGTTGCGTTGATGCCAGGTGAGGGTGGTCAGTCGGCTGTTCAGGTTGGCGAAGAAATGACCACGATCTTCATGGGCCACGAAGCGATTGAAAAAGTGCTGGTAGTTTTGCGAGCGCAGCCGGTTGCTCAGGTCGGCCATGAAGTGAGCGCTGGAGGGATATTGTTTGAGGGCCTGTACAGGGTCGTCCGGGATGTAGGCGATTACGGGCACGGTGTCGCGATGCTGTTCCAGGTCCGGGGAAAACAGCACGATGCCAGTGAGCCGGGCGTTCATCATGGTCAAGTCATGGCACAGCAAGGGCTTGCCATCGAGCAACATACCCTGCACGCCATCTACCAGCCCGCGCATCGAGCGATAGGTGCCGTGACTCAACGGCTCGTCTGCAATGACCGCCAGTTCCAGCGCCATGCGCAGAGCGGCCTGGTGGCTGTCCTTGATCTGTGGGTGTAGCACGGCGGCGACCACCGGCGTGCTGACGCCCAGGTTTTCTTCGAGAAAGGCCTGATACTGCTTGCCGATGTCCAGTTCGCGACACAGCCGTGCGAAGGCGCCGATGCCGAGCCGATCCTTGATGTGCCTGAGGGTATCGAACTGGCCGGTGGCGGACGGTTGGGTGATGTAGGTCGAGTCTGCCTCGTAGGCGTCATCTTTTGCTTCGGCGGGTTCGAAGTTGTGCAGCGCCGCGTCCAGCAGCGAAACCGTCCAGGTGCGGGCGCCTCCCGACTTGATGGGAAACCACGGCGTGGTGATTGGAATGTAGAGACGCAGCCAGGTGGCGTTGACGTCCAGGTCCAGCCCGTATTGCTGTTGCAGGGCGGCGCGCAACAAGGGCTCACCGAACGCACGCGCATCCTGAAGTTGTTCAAGGTGTTGATCGACGCCGTTCTGTGCGGTCCACCAGGCGTGGTTCAGCCGTTTCAGCACGCGGTGCTGCGCGGGCGAAACGCTGTGCAATTGGCTGATGAGTTCGGGGCGAGCGTCGCTCAGGTTGGCCCGGCGAGTGGCGCTGGCCTTGATCAGCCACGTCGGCAGTGTGGCGGCCAGGTGCGCGTAGTGGGTGTCCGGGTGCCGGGGCCAGAAAGGTATCGGTTGGAGGTCCTTGGGAAGATTCACGGTGTTGTCCTTAAGCCTGTCGAGCGAGCTATGAAACCCGGGAATCTTTTTTCAGGTGCGGTACATAGTTACCGCACATCAACGAACGCCTTGAAATCAAATGCACGCGACTGCCGCTGATTCGCCGCATCGGTTTAAACTGCGCCTTTGCGACGGTATATGTCGCATTGCCGTAAACCCGGCTGAAACCGGGGTTTGCGCTATAAGAAGTTGTCGCTTGGCGGCAAGGCCGGGCTGAAAACTGTCCTTACAATCCCCTCATCGCTCGCCAGTTTCAGGCGAGTGTTCCTCTTCAGGAGACTCCGATGTCCGTTGAGCACGCTGCGGTACAACGCGCCGATTTCGACCAGGTAATGGTTCCCAACTACGCGCCTGCCGCATTCATCCCTGTGCGTGGTGCCGGTTCCCGCGTTTGGGACCAGTCTGGCCGCGAGCTGATCGACTTCGCCGGCGGGATTGCCGTTAACGTATTGGGTCACGCGCACCCGGCGCTGGTCGGTGCCTTGACCGAACAGGCGAACAAGCTGTGGCATGTGTCCAACGTGTTCACCAATGAGCCGGCCCTACGCCTGGCGCATAAGCTGATCGACGCCACGTTTGCCGAGCGCGTGTTCTTCTGCAACTCCGGCGCCGAAGCTAACGAGGCCGCTTTCAAGCTGGCCCGTCGCGTCGCTTTCGATCGTTTCGGCACTGAGAAGTACGAAATCATCGCGGCGCTGAACAGCTTCCACGGTCGCACCCTGTTCACCGTGAACGTCGGTGGCCAGTCGAAGTACTCCGACGGTTTCGGTCCGAAAATCACCGGCATCACCCACGTTCCTTACAACGATCTGGCAGCGCTTAAAGCCGCCATTTCCGACAAGACCTGCGCCGTGGTGCTGGAACCGATCCAGGGCGAGGGCGGCGTGATGCCGGCCGAACTGGCTTACCTGCAAGGCGCCCGCGAGCTGTGCACCGAGCACAACGCGCTGCTGGTGTTCGATGAAGTGCAAACCGGCATGGGGCGCAGCGGCAAGCTGTTCGCCTACCAGCATTACGGCGTGACCCCGGACATCCTGACCAGCGCCAAGAGCCTGGGCGGCGGTTTCCCGATCGCGGCGATGCTGACCACCGAAGACCTGGCCAAGCACCTGGTCGTCGGCACCCACGGCACCACCTACGGCGGCAACCCGCTGGCGTGTGCGGTCGCAGAAGCCGTGATCGATGTGATCAACACCCCTGAAGTGCTGGCCGGCGTCAACGCCAAGCACGACAAGTTCAAGGCGCGCCTGGAGCAGATCGGCGAGAAATACGGCCTGTTCACCCAGGTCCGTGGCCTGGGCCTGTTGATCGGTTGTGTGCTGAGCGAAGCCTGGAAAGGCAAGGCCAAGGACATCTTCAACGCCGCCGAGCGTGAAGGCCTGATGATTCTGCAAGCCGGCCCGGACGTGATTCGTTTCGCTCCAAGCCTGGTGGTTGAAGACGCGGACATCGATGCCGGTCTGGATCGTTTCGAGCGCGCTGCGGCGAAGTTGACCCAAGCCTGATCCACCCTTCGACGCCTGAGCGTTCAGGCGTCGATCCAAATTTTTATGCCGGGTTAGATTCAATGTGGGAGCGGGCTTGTTGTGGCGAGGGGGCTTGCCCCCGTTCGATTGCGAAGCAATCGTAAATCGGTTCCCACTTTCTGATTCGAGAGTGTGGTGACTGGTTTCAGGGATGCTTCGCAACCCAACGGGGGCAAGCCCCCTCGCCACACAAGCCCGCTCCCACAGTTGGCTCTGAGTGATTTCAGGACTGACCCGGCTATTTTTCCTATAAGAGTTTTTCGAGAAAGGAGTGACACCATGCTGGTGATGCGCCCCGCGCAAATGGCTGATCTGGGCGAGGTACAGCGTCTGGCTGCGGACAGCCCGATTGGTGTCACTTCCTTGCCGGATGACGTTGAACGCCTGAGCGACAAGATCGCCGCGAGCGAAGCCTCGTTTTCCGCTGAGGTCAGCTTCAACGGTGAAGAGAGCTACTTCTTCGTCCTCGAAGACAGTGCCACCGGCAAACTGGTGGGCTGTTCGGCCATCGTAGCCTCGGCCGGTTATTCCGAGCCGTTCTACAGCTTTCGTAATGAAACCTTCGTGCACGCCTCCCGCGAGCTGAAGATTCATAACAAGATCCACGTGCTCTCCCAGTGCCACGACCTGACCGGCAACAGCTTGCTGACCAGTTTTTACGTGAAGCCTGAGCTGGTGGGTTCGCCGTGGGCGGAACTCAATTCCCGTGGTCGTTTGCTGTTCGTCGCCAGCCACCCGGAGCGCTTCGCCGATTCCGTGGTGACCGAGATCGTCGGCTACAGCGATGAAAATGGCGACTCGCCGTTCTGGGACGCCATCGGTCGCAACTTCTTCGACCTCAACTACGCCGCTGCCGAGCGTTTGTGTGGCCTGAAGAGCCGCACGTTCCTGGCCGAGCTGATGCCGCATTACCCGATCTACGTGCCGCTGCTGCCGGACTCCGCGCAAGAAGCCATGGGCCAGGTGCACCCGCGTGCGCAGATCACGTTCGACATCCTGATGCGCGAAGGCTTCGAGACGGATCACTACATCGACATTTTCGACGGCGGCCCGACTTTGCACGCCCGCGTCTCGGGGATTCGTTCGATCGCCCAGAGCCGTGTGGTCCCGGTGAAAATCGGTGAGCCGGTCAAAGGCGCCGGTCGGCAATACCTGGTGGCCAACGCCCAGTTGCAGGATTACCGCGCCGTGTTGCTCGAGCTCGATTACGCGCCGGGCAAACCCGTAACCCTGGATCTTGAAGCGGCCGAAGCCCTGGGCGTCGGCGAAGGTGCCAGCGTGCGCCTGGTCGCGGTTTAACTGAGTGTTTCACGGGTGGCGCAAGCGGCCCGTTTGAGGAGATAGCATGATCGTTCGTCCCGTACGCAGCAGCGATTTACCCGCGCTGATCGACCTGGCCCGCAGCACCGGCACCGGCCTGACTACCTTGCCGGCCAATGAAGAACGTCTGGCCCATCGGGTCGGCTGGGCCGAGAAAACCTTTCGCGGCGAAGCCGGGCGGGGCGATGCGGATTACCTGTTCGTGCTCGAAGACGACAACGGTCGTGTGGTGGGCATTTCCGCCATCGCTGGCGCGGTCGGCATGCGTGAGCCCTGGTACAACTTCCGGGTCGGCCTGACGGTCAGCGCCTCGCAAGAGCTGAACATCTACCGCGAAATTCCGACGCTGTTCCTGGCCAACGACCTGACCGGTAACTCCGAGCTGTGCTCGCTGTTCCTCCACGCCGATTACCGCAGTGGCCTCAACGGCCGCATGCTGGCCAAGGCGCGGATGTTGTTCATCGCCGAATTCCCGCAACTGTTCGGCAACAAGATCATTGCCGAAATGCGCGGTGTGTCCGACGACGCCGGGCGCTCGCCGTTCTGGGAAAGCCTGGGCCGGCACTTCTTCAAAATGGAATTCAGCCAGGCCGATTACCTGACCGGCGTGGGCAACAAGGCGTTCATCGCCGAACTGATGCCGAAGTTTCCGCTGTACACCTGCTTTCTGTCGCCAGATGCGCGCAACGTGATCGGCCAGGTTCACCCGGACACCGAGCCGGCCCTGTCGATGCTCAAGAGCGAAGGTTTCAGCTATCAGGGTTACGTCGACATCTTCGACGCCGGCCCGGCGGTGGAATGCGAAACCGGCAAGATCCGCGCAGTGCGCGACAGTCAGGCGCTGGTGCTGGCCATCGGCACCCCGGGTGACGACGCCACGCCGTTCCTGATTCACAACCGCAAGCGCGAAGACTGCCGGATCACTGCCGCACCCGCACGCTTCGCCGCCGGTACGTTGGTGGTCGATCCGCTGACCGCCAAACGTCTTCAACTCAACGCCGGCGATCAAGTGCGCGCCGTTCCGTTGTCCGCTGCTCGGGAGTCGAAATAATGAATTCGCTATACATCGCAGGTGAATGGCTGGCCGGCCAGGGTGAGGCATTTCAATCGCTGAACCCGGTGACCCAACAAGTGCTGTGGACCGGTGAAGGCGCTACCGCTGCCCAGGTTGAATCCGCCGTGCAAGCGGCGCGTCAGGCGTTCCCGGGCTGGGCCCGTCGCACCCTGGACGAGCGCATCAGCGTGCTGGAAGCCTTTGCCGCTGCGCTGAAAAACAACGCTGAAGAATTGGCCCGCTGCATCGGTGAAGAAACCGGTAAACCCCTGTGGGAATCGGCCACCGAAGTCACCAGCATGGTCAACAAGATTGCCATCTCGATTCAGAGCTACCGCGAACGCACCGGCGAGAAGAGCGGCCCGTTGGGCGACGCCACCGCCGTGTTGCGCCACAAGCCGCACGGTGTGGTGGCGGTGTTCGGTCCTTACAACTTCCCGGGTCATTTGCCCAACGGTCACATCGTTCCAGCGTTGCTGGCGGGTAACAGCGTGCTGTTCAAACCAAGCGAATTGACGCCGAAAGTCGCCGAGCTGACGGTCAAGTGCTGGATCGAAGCCGGCCTGCCGGCGGGTGTGTTGAACCTGCTGCAAGGCGCTCGCGAAACCGGGATCGCCCTGGCGGCGAATCCGGGGATCGACGGGTTGTTCTTCACCGGTTCGAGCCGCACCGGCAATCACCTGCATCAACAATTCGCCGGTCGCCCGGACAAGATCCTGGCCCTGGAAATGGGCGGTAACAACCCATTGATCGTCGACGAAGTGGCGGACGTTGAAGCCGCCGTCTACACCATCATCCAGTCGGCCTTCATTTCCGCCGGTCAGCGTTGCACCTGTGCCCGTCGTTTGCTGGTGCCGCAAGGTGCCTGGGGTGACGCGTTGCTGGCGCGCCTGGTGGCGGTCAGCGCGACGATTGATGTCGGTGCGTTCGATCAGACGCCAGCGCCGTTCATGGGCTCGGTGATTTCCCTCGGCGCGGCGAAAGCGCTGATGGATGCCCAGGAGCATCTGCTGGGCAACGGCGCGGTGGCGCTGCTGGAAATGACTCAGTCCCAGGCGCAAGCCGCGCTGCTGACCCCGGGTATTCTGGACGTGACGGCGGTGGCCGACCGTCCTGACGAAGAGCTGTTCGGCCCGTTGCTGCAAGTGATCCGCTACGCTGATTTTGAAGCGGCGATCGTTGAAGCCAACGACACCGACTATGGCCTGGCGGCCGGTTTGCTGTCGGATTCCGAAGCGCGTTATCAGCAGTTCTGGCTGGAAAGCCGCGCCGGGATCGTCAACTGGAACAAACAGTTGACCGGTGCTGCGAGCAGCGCGCCATTCGGCGGCGTCGGCGCTTCGGGCAACCACCGCGCCAGCGCCTACTACGCGGCGGATTACTGCGCGTACCCGGTGGCTTCGCTGGAAACGCCGAGCCTGACGTTGCCGGCGACCCTGACGCCTGGCGTGCGGATGGCGTAACGGCCATTCGCGAGCAAGCCCGCTCCCACAGGTTTTGCACAATCCCTGTGGGAGCGGGCTTGCTCGCGAAGGCCGCGACGCGGTCTTAACTCAATTGTTACCAGATGCCTATAAAAACAGATTCTCGTGGAGCCTCGCTGATGAAATCCTATGAAGTCAATTTTGACGGTCTAGTGGGGCCGACCCATAACTACGGCGGCCTGTCCTACGGCAACGTCGCGTCCCAGAGCAACAGCCAGCAGTCTTCGAACCCGAAGGAAGCGGCGTTGCAAGGGTTGCAGAAAATGAAAGCGCTGATGGAAATGGGCTTTCAACAAGGCGTGCTGGCACCGCAAGAACGTCCGGACGTTGCCGCATTGCGCCGTTTGGGTTTCAGCGGCACCGATGCCCAAGTGATCGAGCAGGCGGCTAAAGAAGCCATGCCGCTGCTGGTCGCCAGTTGCTCGGCATCGAGCATGTGGGTAGCCAACGCCGCGACGGTCAGCCCGAGCGCCGACACTGCCGATGGCCGCGTGCATTTCACCGCCGCCAACCTGAACTGCAAATATCACCGCAGCATCGAGCATCCGACCACCAGCCGCGTGCTGGGCGCGATGTTCGCCGACCAGAAGCACTTCGCCCACCACGCCGCTTTGCCGGCCGTGGCGCAGTTCGGCGACGAAGGCGCGGCCAACCACACCCGTTTTTGCCGTGACTATGGCGAGGCTGGCGTCGAGTTCTTCGTGTTCGGGCGCAGCGCTTTCGACAACCGCTACCCGGCGCCACAGAAATATCCGGCGCGCCAGACCCTCGAAGCGTCCCAGGCTGTGGCTCGTCTGCACGGTTTGAGCGATGACGGCGTGGTCTATGCGCAGCAGAACCCATCGGTGATCGATCAGGGCGTGTTTCACAACGACGTGATCGCTGTGGGTAACGGCGAGGTTTTGTTCTATCACGAGGACGCCTTCCTCGACACCGAACAGATGCTGGCCGAGCTTTCCGGAAAACTCGCCAAAGTCGGTGGGAAATTTCAGTCGGTGTGTGTTCCGCGTTCCGCGGTCACCGTAGAAGACGCGGTTCGGTCCTACCTGTTCAATAGTCAGCTTCTGTCGCGTCCTGACGGCTCGATGCTCTTGATCGTGCCGGAAGAATGCCGTGGCAACGAGCGCGTCTGGCAATACCTGCAAGGTTTGACCAGTTCCGGCGGGCTGATCCGCGAGGTCAAAGTCTTCGATTTGAAACAGAGCATGCAGAACGGCGGTGGCCCGGCTTGCCTGAGACTTCGCGTGGCCCTTAACGAAACCGAACTGGCGGCGGTCAATCCAGGCGTTATCATGACAGCACCGCTGTACGGCACGCTGACCGAATGGGTCGACAAGCACTACCGCGACCGCATGACCGAAAACGATCTCGCGGATCCGCAATTGCTGCTTGAATGCCGGACGGCACTGGATGAACTGACGCAAATCCTTAAACTGGGCGCGGTTTATCCATTCCAGATCAATTGAACGTCGAGAGCGTAAAAAACATGAGCGATACCCTGCAGCTGATCCTTGAAGACACCGACGGCACGCAACTGGAAACCTCCTGCACCCGCGTCGCGGTCCTGTGGCAAGGCAAAGAGCTGTGGATCCAGCAAGATGGCCGCGGCCAACTGCTGATCGGCGTGGACGTCGAAGAAGGCGATGCTGAATACGCAAACCTGCTGCTGCGCCCATTGGCGACTAATCTGGTAAGTCTGCAACTGGAAATGGAACCGGCCGAAGTCGGTGACGAAGACCACGTGCACGGCCCGGATTGCGCACACGACCACTAAGGAAATCGCTCTATGCTCGCCCTCGGCAAACTGCTTGAACTGACCCTCGCCGGCCGCGAACCGGCGGAGAAGACTCAACTGACTGTCGAAGGCGTGCGGATGCGCTGGTTGAGCGAAGGTGCGCTGGAAGTCCGGCCACCGGAGGCTCGCGACAATGGCCTGGACCTGCTGCTGTCAGCCGGTATCCATGGCAACGAAACAGCGCCGATCGAGTTGCTCGATCGCCTGTTGCATGGCATCGCTCGCGGCGATCTTAAGCCGCGCGCACGTATTCTGTTCCTGTTCGGTAACCCTGAGGCGATCCGTCGCGGCGAGCGTTTTGTCGAGCAGGACGTCAATCGGCTGTTCAATGGCCGTCACGAGCAAAGCAGCGGTTCCGAAGCCCTGCGTGCCTGTGAGCTGGAGCGGCTGGCGGCGAGTTTCTTCAGCCTGCCGGACCGCGACCGTTTGCACTACGACCTGCACACCGCGATCCGTGGCTCGAAAATCGAGCAGTTCGCGTTGTACCCGTGGAAAGAAGGCCGCCAGCATTCACGCCTGGAACTGGCGCGTCTGCGCGCCGCCGGCATGGACGCGGTGCTGTTGCAGAACAAGCCGTCCATCGTCTTCAGTTCCTACACCTACGACAAGCTCGGTGCCGAGGCTTTCACTCTGGAGTTGGGCAAGGCGCGGCCCTTCGGGCAGAACGCCGGGGTTAACGTTTCCCTGCTGGAAACCCGCCTGCAGCAGATCATCGAAGGCAACGAACCGCCCCTGACCGACGAAGGCCTGGACGGTTTGCAGTTGTTCAGCGTGGCGCGGGAAATCATCAAGCACAGCGACAGCTTCCGCTTGAACCTGCCAGCGGACATCGAGAACTTTTCGGAATTGGAAGTGGGTTATGTACTGGCCGAAGACATCGCCCAGACCCGCTGGATCATCGAAGAGAAGGGCGCCCGGATCATCTTCCCCAACCCCAAAGTGAAGAACGGCCTGCGCGCCGGCATCCTGATCGTCCCGACCACCGACGAAAACCTCGCCTAAGCACACCACAAAACCAATGTGGGAGCGGGCTTGCTCGCGAAGACGGCCTGACAGATAGCGCCGCCAACCTGTAGGAGCGAGGCTTGCCCGCGAAGGCGATCTAACAATCAACATCTCTGTAGATCATGAAATGGCCTTCGCGGGCAAGCCTCGCTCCTACAGGGGCGGGGTTGGTGTTTAGACCGCTACCGCCCGTGGCTCACTACGACGCAACGCCCGGGTCTTGTGCAGCGTATCCGCACAGGTCTTCGCCGCTTCCTGGCCTTTATGCACGAAATGCTCGAAGAAGAACTTCTGATGTTCTTCGCCGGAGTGGAAGTGGTGCGGGGTCAGGACCACCGAGAACACCGGCACTTCGGTTTCCAGCTGAACCTGCATCAGGCCGCTGATCACCGATTGTGCGACGAATTCGTGACGGTAGATCCCGCCGTCCACGACCAGGCCAGCGGCAACGATGCCGGCATAGCGCCCGGACTTGGCGAGCAGCTTGGCGTGCAACGGGATTTCAAAGGCGCCGCCGACTTCGAAGAAATCGATGTCCGATTCCTGATAGCCCTGGGCAATCATTTCGGCGAGGAAGCCCTTACGGCTCTGGTCGACGATTTCCTTGTGCCAGCAGGCCTGGATGAACGCGACGCGCTCGCCCTGATGGTTTTTGCTTTTGCTGTCGATTGCGGTGGGTTGCATGTTCTGGTTCCTGTTTGTGTGAAAAACAGGGCTTATGAATCGAATGGGATTTAAGGGTACGCAGGCTCGCAAAAAATGCGTGCAAACGGCCCTTTGGCGCCAATCCCGTTCTCTCTTCATCCGGACTATGACCGTCGGCCCCGGGATCACACCGGGTCTGCTGACCTTGCCGCCAGTCACTGCCGAAGCCGTGCTGCCACCAAGCGCTCGCGGGCTATGCGCATTGCGCGCAATTACCGCCGGTGGGGAGTTGCACCCCGCCCTGAGAACGTTTTGCCGCCAGAATGTTTGGCGGCGAAGCGTTTTTAACACATATTTCCTACCTGCGCATTGCTGCTTTCTGATGATTGATATCGGGTTTTTCGTTGGCTTAACGCACCTATTCCTCAGCCGAGGGTTGATTATTCGTCGCTATGCCCGCAGTAATTCCATCTTGAAAGGGATTTTCCCCTGCTAACCGAGGCCAGATTCATGAGCGTTATCGATCTTCGCAGCGACACCGTCACCCAACCCACCGCCGGGATGCTCGACGCGATGGCCAAGGCCGCCACCGGTGACGACGTTTACGGTGAAGATCCGACGGTCAATCGTCTGGAAGCCGAACTGGCAAAACGGCTGGGTTTTGCGGCGGCGTTGTTCGTGCCGACGGGCACCATGAGCAATCTGCTGGGTTTGATGGCGCACTGCGAACGCGGCGAGGAATACATCGTCGGCCAGCAGGCTCATACCTATAAGTACGAAGGTGGCGGTGCGGCGGTGCTCGGTTCGATCCAGCCGCAGCCCATCGAATTGCAGGCTGACGGATCACTGGACCTGGCCCAGGTTGCCGCGGCGATCAAACCGGACGACTTCCATTTTGCGCGCACCCGATTGGTTGCCCTGGAAAACACCATGCAGGGCAAGGTCCTGCCGCTGGAGTATCTGGCACGGGCGCGAGCCTTCACCCGCGCGCACGGTCTGGCCCTGCATCTGGACGGTGCGCGGCTTTACAACGCCGCGGTCAAACTGGGTGTCGATGCCCGGGAAATCACCCAACATTTCGACTCGGTTTCGGTGTGCCTGTCCAAAGGCCTGGGCGCGCCCGTCGGGTCGGTGCTGTGTGGTCCGGTCGAATTCATCGCCAAGGCGCGCCGTCTGCGCAAAATGGTCGGCGGCGGCATGCGCCAGTCTGGCCTCCTGGCTGCGGCAGGTTTGTACGCCCTGGACAATAACGTCCAGCGCTTGGCCGACGACCACGCCAATGCGCAATTTCTGGCCGAAGGCCTGCGCGAGGCCGGTTTTGAGGTCGAGCCGGTACAGACCAACATGGTGTACGTCGCCATGGGCGACAAAGCCGAAGCCATCAAGGCATTCGCGGGCGAGCGCGGCATCAAGCTGAGCGCCGCCGGTCGTCTGCGGATGGTCACGCACATGGACGTCAGCCGCTCACAAATCGAGCAGGTGATCGCTACATTCGTCGAGTTTTCGCGCAACTGACAGCGTTAGCCGTCCAATTGACCGTTTCTATCGTATAAACACGCTGTACCCCGCGCGCTGGGCCGATATAATGCGGCCCTTTGCCGTCGCTTCGTCTGTTGACGTATTGCACAGGCCTTTGGCCGCAGCCTCCGTGGAAGAACCTAATGAAAAGCGCAGAAATCCGTGAAGCCTTCCTTCGCTTCTTCGAAGAGCAAGGCCACACCCGTGTAGCCTCCAGCTCTTTGATTCCGGGCAACGACCCAACCCTGCTGTTCACTAACGCGGGGATGAACCAGTTCAAGGACTGCTTCCTGGGCCAGGAAAAACGTGCGTACACCCGTGCGACCAGCAGCCAGAAGTGCGTGCGCGCCGGTGGCAAGAACAGTGACTTGGAAAACGTCGGTTATACCGCTCGTCACCACACATTCTTCGAAATGCTGGGTAACTTCAGCTTCGGTGACTATTTCAAGCAGGACGCGATCACCTACGCCTGGACCTTCCTGACCGACGTCCTGAAACTGCCCAAGGAAAAACTCTGGGTAACGGTCTACGCCTCGGATGACGAGGCTTATGACATCTGGACCAAGCAGATCGGTGTGCCCGTCGAGCGCATGATCCGCATCGGCGACAACAAAGGCGCGCCATATGCGTCCGATAACTTCTGGACCATGGGCGATACCGGCCCGTGCGGTCCGTGCACCGAGATTTTCTACGATCACGGCGACCACATCTGGGGCGGCCCACCGGGTTCGCCGGAAGAAGACGGCGACCGCTACATCGAAATCTGGAACAACGTGTTCATGCAGTTCAACCGCACCGCCGATGGCGTATTGCATCCGCTGCCAGCACCGTCGGTAGACACCGGCATGGGCCTGGAGCGGATCAGTGCGGTGATGCAGCACGTTCACTCCAACTACGAAATCGACCTGTTCAAGAACCTGCTGAGTGCGTCGGCCCAGGCCATTGGTTGCAGCAATGACGATCAGTCGTCGCTGAAAGTCGTCTCCGACCACATCCGTTCCTGCGGTTTCCTGATTGCCGACGGCGTGCTGCCGTCCAACGAAGGTCGCGGCTATGTGTTGCGCCGGATCATCCGTCGTGCCTGCCGTCACGGTAACAAGCTGGGCGCGACCGGCAGCTTCTTCTACAAGATCGTTGCCGCGCTGGTGGCCGAGATGGGCGAAGCCTTCCCGGAACTCAAGCAGCAACAGGCCAATATCGAACGCGTGCTCAAGGCTGAAGAAGAGCAGTTCTCCAAGACCCTGGAGCACGGCCTGAAGATTCTCGAGCAGGATCTGCTGGAACTCAAAGGCACCGTGGTGCCGGGCGACGTGGTGTTCAAGTTGTATGACACCTACGGTTTCCCGATGGACCTGACCGCTGACATCGCCCGCGAACGCAACCTGACCGTCGACGAAGTCGGCTTCGAGCGTGAAATGGAAGCCCAGCGCGTCCGTGCGCGTTCGGCCAGCTCGTTCGGTCTGGACTACAACACCTTGGTCAAGGTTGACGTGGCGACCGAGTTCACCGGCTACAAGGCCACCAGCGGTTCGGCGAAGATTGTCGCTATCTATAAAGAAGGCCAGTCGGTCGACGTATTAAGTGAAGGCGAAGAGGGCGTGATCGTCCTCAATCAGACGCCGTTCTACGCTGAGTCCGGTGGCCAGATCGGCGATTGCGGTTATCTGCAAGTCGGCAGCAGCCGTTTTGACGTGCGCGACACCACCAAGACCGGTGGTGCTTTCCTGCATCACGGCGTGGCGGTGTTGGGCAGCCTGACCATCGGCGCACCGGTCGAGACCCATGTCGATGCCGAAGTCCGTCACGCCACGTCGCTGAACCACTCGGCGACGCACTTGCTGCACGCAGCATTGCGCCAGGTGTTGGGCGAACACGTTCAGCAGAAAGGTTCGTTGGTCGACAGTCAGCGCCTGCGCTTTGACTTCAGCCACTTCGAAGCGATCAAGCCTGAGCAGTTGAAGGCCCTGGAAGACATCGTCAACGCCGAGATTCGCAAGAACTCCGCGGTTGAAACCGAAGAGACCGATATTGAAACCGCCAAGAAAAAAGGCGCGATGGCGCTGTTTGGCGAGAAGTACGGCGACAACGTGCGTGTGCTGAGCATGGGCGGTGATTTCTCCGTCGAGCTGTGCGGCGGTATCCACGCCAACCGTACCGGCGACATCGGCCTGCTGAAAATCATCAGCGAAGGCGGTGTGGCCTCCGGTGTACGTCGTATCGAAGCGGTCACCGGTGCTGCGGCATTGGCCTACTTGAATGCGGCCGAAGAACAACTCAAGGAAGCGGCCAACCTGGTCAAGGGCAGCCGCGACAACCTGATCGACAAGTTGTCGGCTGTGCTGGAGCGCAACCGTCTGCTGGAGAAGCAACTCGAGCAGTTGCAAGCCAAGGCTGCCAGCGCGGCGGGCGACGATCTGTCGGCTAGCGCACTGGATGTCAAAGGTGTGAAAGTGCTGGCCGTGCGTCTGGACGGTCAGGATGGCAAGGCACTGTTGGCACTGGTCGATCAACTGAAAAACAAACTCGGCCGCGCAGTGATCCTGCTCGGCAGTGTCCATGAGGAAAAGGTCGTTCTGGTTGCAGGCGTAACCAAAGACCTGACTGGCCAACTCAAAGCCGGTGATTTGATGAAGCAAGCCGCTGCGGCAGTGGGCGGGAAGGGCGGTGGTCGTCCGGACATGGCGCAGGGCGGTGGTGTAGACGCCGGTGCACTGGATGCGGCATTGGCCCTGACCGTTCCATTTGTAGAGCAGGGTTTATAAGGCGGTTTGCCGGGCTCGCGGTCTAGTGGCGGGGCCGGCAACTGTTTGAGTGATTATTGGGCGCCCTTCATGGGCAGAGGCGGCTTTGAAATGGCTTTGATCGTACAGAAATTTGGAGGCACCTCGGTCGGCACTGTCGAGAGAATCGAGCAGGTCGCCGACAAGGTTAAGAAATTCCGCGATGCCGGCGATGACCTGGTGGTTGTGCTGTCTGCAATGAGCGGCGAGACCAACCGTCTGATCGATCTGGCCAAGCAAATCAGTGGCGACAATCAACCGGTTCCCCGTGAGCTGGATGTGATTGTCTCCACCGGTGAGCAGGTGACGATTGCCCTGTTGGCCATGGCGCTGATCAAGCGCGGCGTGCCAGCGGTGTCCTACACCGGCAATCAGGTACGGATTCTGACGGACAGCGCGCACAATAAAGCGCGTATCTTGCAGATTGACGATCAGAAGATTCGCGGTGACTTGAAGGCAGGTCGCGTGGTGGTCGTCGCCGGTTTCCAGGGCGTCGACGAGCACGGCAACATCACCACCCTCGGTCGTGGCGGTTCCGACACGACCGGTGTGGCGCTGGCAGCGGCCTTGAAGGCTGATGAATGCCAGATCTACACCGATGTGGATGGCGTCTACACCACCGACCCACGCGTGGTGTCCGTGGCTCAGCGCCTGGACAAGATTACCTTCGAAGAGATGCTGGAAATGGCCAGCCTCGGTTCCAAGGTGTTGCAGATCCGTGCGGTGGAATTCGCCGGCAAGTACAACGTTCCGCTGCGCGTACTGCACAGCTTCAAGGAGGGTCCGGGCACCCTCATTACTATTGATGAAGAGGAAACCATGGAACAGCCGATCATTTCCGGCATCGCTTTCAACCGCGATGAAGCCAAGCTGACCATCCGTGGCGTGCCAGACACCCCGGGTGTGGCGTTCAAGATTCTTGGGCCTATCAGCGGCGCGAACATCGAAGTCGACATGATCGTGCAGAACGTTGCGCACGATAACACCACCGACTTCACCTTCACCGTGCACCGCAATGACTTCCAGGCCGCACAAACCGTGCTGGAAAACACCGCTCGCGAGATCGGTGCCCGTGAAGTCGTGGGCGACATCAAGATCGCCAAGGTCTCGATCGTCGGCGTCGGCATGCGTTCACACGCAGGCGTGGCCAGCCGCATGTTCGAATCCCTGGCCAAGGAAAGCATCAATATCCAGATGATCTCGACCTCGGAAATAAAAGTCTCCGTAGTGATCGAAGAGAAGTATCTGGAACTGGCTGTGCGCGCTCTGCACACGGCTTTCGAACTGGACGCGCCTGCCCGTCAGGGTGAGTGATGCGTTACCGAAGGGCGCGGTCTGACCGCGCCCTTCGTCTTTTTTGAATGGCGCGACCCAGGACTCTGTTCTTTTGCTCGCGCTGGTCAATACTCAGGCATGTAGGGCTGCGATCGTTCCGGTTGTAGGTCGAGTGCCTTTTTTTTGCAGACTGTTGTCCCTGAACTGTAATGCGTGAGGAGAAAGGTATGCTGATTCTGACTCGTCGGTGCGCAGAAAGCCTGATTATTGGTGATGGCGAAATCACTGTGACCGTGCTCGGCGTCAAAGGAAATCAAGTGCGTATTGGCGTTAACGCGCCTAAAGAGGTTGCTGTTCACCGCGAGGAAATCTACTTGCGGATCAAGAAAGAGAAGGACGACGAACCAAGCCATTAATTTTTATCGTTTTTTATGTTTGCAAACGGGGAAAAGGTTGGTTAAGATACGCCCCGTGTTGCGGAGAGCTGGCCGAGTGGCCGAAGGCGCTCCCCTGCTAAGGGAGTACACCTCAAAAGGGTGTCGGGGGTTCGAATCCCCCGTTCTCCGCCATTATTTGCTTAGTACGTTGTAATCTGGCTTCTTCGGTAAGTTGTTGAAATTACTAGAAAAAGTGTTTGACATAGAGATTAGACGGCCTATAATGCGCGGCAACAAATGCACTCGTAGCTCAGCTGGATAGAGTACTCGGCTACGAACCGAGCGGTCACAGGTTCGAATCCTGTCGAGTGCACCATTTAAGAGTTGTTTGCAGTAATGCGAGCGACTTTGCTTCAACCAGTTGTGGTCTGGTTTAAAAACACAAAATGCACTCGTAGCTCAGCTGGATAGAGTACTCGGCTACGAACCGAGCGGTCACAGGTTCGAATCCTGTCGAGTGCACCAAACACCAAAAAGCCCGCGTTTAACGCGGGCTTTTTGCCGTCTGGGATTTGGCTTTTCCTTTGACGCATCCTCTCTCATCGAATTCGACATGAGCACTGCGACCTCTCTTCAGGTCGTAGCGGTAGCTTGTGGCTGAATTGCGAATACTGATCTTGTCCGGCTTGCCAAGAGCGCTTTCGACGTCCTGCTGGCTCATGCCGGCAATGACTCGCTGATTGATGATCGCTTCTCGGCGTTGCTTCGCGTTGATCAGGTTCCCGCATTTGTCTTCAGATTGGCCGACGACGGTCGGCTCCCGCTTTTTTTCATTCATGCTTGAGGCCAGCCGGGCGGAGGCTTCAGGCATGACTGAAATGGTGGTGCCTGGGGTGAAGGGCTGAACTGGCTGTAGTGAAAGGCTCTCATCGGCCTTGCAGCTCATCGTGGTGAAGGTAATGCGTCCGTCGGGTGCCTCGCATCGGTGAATGGTCGCAGCCAGCAGTTTGGGTGACAGGCAGACCAGGGTGGTTATCAAAAGCAGGTTTGCAATCGATGGCATTCGGCGTCCTCCATGACGTTCCATCTGAAGGGTAGCCGCTTCATTTTTCGACTGCAGTGTGTTTTCTTTTCAGAATAAGTCGTCGCAGTAATGGATAAGGACAGCGCTCAGGTTTATCTTGCAAGCGCTTGTTTCAGCCACGATTTTTTAACGTTTTTAACCGTCAGGCGGTGTATCATTGCGCCCGTCAGCCCCGCCGGGGCTTATGGAAAACCTCCATGGACTTACCCAGTAGTTACTCAGTACCCCGTTTTTCCAATCATGAATTGACTGATTGATCCTTCCGGCGTGCCCCGCTGCTGGGAGTGGAGTTCGCCTATGTCTGAAGTTGAAGTAAAGAAAACGCAGGAAAGCTTGCAGGACCGCCTGGCTCAAGTCGTTGAGCTGTTGCAGCGTCAGCGAGTGGTCGAAGACCTGACTCACCGTCAGGAAGGCCCGCATCACGACCGGGTCGAGAACCTGGTTCACCGCCAAAACCTCGTCGAGCTGCAACGCAAGCTCGATGATCTGCACTCCGCCGACGTTGCCTACATCCTTGAAGCCTTGCCGCTGGACGATCGTCTTACGCTCTGGCAATTGGTCAAGGCGGATCGTGACGGCGACATCCTTCTCGAAGTATCCGATTCGGTTCGTGAAACGCTGATCGCCGACATGGACGATCACGAGCTCCTGGCTGCGGCCAAGGACATGGATGCCGACGAACTTGCTGACCTGGCTTCCGAGCTGCCGCGAGACGTCGTCCATGAGCTGATGGAAACCCTTGATGGACAGCAGCGTGAGCGCGTTCGCTCCGCGTTGTCTTATGACGAGGAGCAAGTCGGCGCACTGATGGACTTCGAAATGGTGACCATCCGTGAGGATGTCAGTCTCGAAGTGGTTCTGCGCTACCTGCGTCGTCTCAAGGAGTTGCCCGGACATACGGACAAATTGTTCGTGGTGGACTACGACGGCGTGCTCAAGGGCGTGTTGCCGATCAAGCGTTTGTTGGTCAACGACCCGGACAAGCAGGTTGCTGAAGTCATGGCCAGTGATCCGGTGAGTTTTCACCCGGATGAAGATGCTTACGATGCCGCCCAGGCGTTCGAGCGTTATGACTTGATCTCTGCGCCCGTCGTCGACAAGAACGGCAAGCTGATTGGCCGTCTGACCATCGATGAAATGGTCGACCTGATTCGTGAAGAGAGCGAAAACGAAGTTCTCAACATGGCGGGTCTGCGGGAAGAAGAAGACATTTTTGCGTCAGTCTGGAAATCCCTGCGTAACCGCTGGTCCTGGCTGGCGGTTAACCTGGTGACTGCATTTGTAGCTTCGCGAGTCATTGGCCTGTTCGAAGGCTCCATTGAAAAGCTGGTAGCGCTCGCGGCATTGATGCCGATCGTGGCAGGTATTGGGGGCAACTCGGGTAACCAGACGATTACCATGATCGTTCGGGCTATGGCGCTGGATCAGGTCAGTACCGGCAATACTTCGCGCTTGATGCGCAAAGAGCTTGCAGTAGGTTTGATCAATGGCCTGGTCTGGGGTGGGGTGATTGGTGTCGTCGCCTATCTGCTCTATGGTAGCTGGTCCCTTGGCGTCGTGATGACTGCAGCGATGACACTTAACCTGCTGCTGGCGGCGTTAATGGGGGTATTGATTCCCATGACCCTGGCGCGCCTGGGGCGCGACCCGGCAATGGGTGCCAGTGTGATGATCACGGCCATGACCGACAGCGGTGGGTTTTTCATCTTCCTTGGGTTGGCTACAATCTTCCTGCTCTGATTCGCATCTCTGAAGCCCGCCAAATTGGCGGGCTTTTTTATGCCTCGAATTCCAGGCAAAAAAAAGCCAGCGGTTATGCTGGCTTGAATTTTTTTGGGTGGATCAGGACGCGTCTGCGGCCATTTCAGCGTCATGGGCGATCAGCGAAACAAGAGCGTTTTGCTGACGGTGGGAGAGTTGGCGGAAGCGTTGCAACAGTTCGCGTTCGTGCAACGACAGCTCTGGGCTGTCCAGGCGCATGCTCAGCTCTTCGCCCAGTGCACCTTCTTGAATAAGACTCTGCTCAAGGCGCGCAATGATTTCGGAGTTCATGCTGCGATGATGATTGCGAGCCACCTCGGCAATGCGCTCACGCATTCCGTCTGGCAGACGTACGACAAACTTGTCAGCCGTACGGCTGGAATAAATTGCCTGTTTCAATGGGCGCATATATTTAACCGGTTAGTTCAGGGGAGCGGTTCTCGGGATTGGCCGCAGGATGTCTGATAGGACAAGCACTCTGGCCAAATGTTCAACCTGAATTGATAGAGGCTCGCATCATGCCTCAAAGTAGCCAGTTCATTGGCGTCAATTCTGTGACAAATATTGAACTGGATAAAGGCGTTATGCCAGCACCAATTATCAGAAATGCGGACTGGTTTGAAAAGTTTGCCCTGGTCCGTGTTTCTGACCGCGTCCTCTTGCCCCTCAAGTGGCGTCCAAAGACGCCGGGAGGCGCACGCTATGCGGATTCGATCATTGTTCCTTACCCTGTATAGGATAGTGGCAAATGGCCGATTTACTAGAGGAGAACAGTAGGGCGGGGTGATTTCGGGATGGATGGCAGATTGATTTATCTGACAACAGCTCCCGGATCTGGCAGAGATTGGCTCATCGACCCGGTTCGAAAACCGTTGCAAGCATTAGGGCGGGGTGGCGCGACGGGGTTACAAGCTTTGAGCCGGATCGCGCTGGGTGAGGACGCGGTTGGGCATTTTCCGGCGGAGTTCGGGCTGCGCAACGGCCTTTAGTAAATCACGAGCGAATGACCAGATACCTATCCAAGGACTCGATAATTCTGGTGACGTGGCTGATACGGTCGAGCGCTACGGGATCTGCTCAGCTCAGCGTAGCACTGGATCAAACTTGATCCGACGCCCGGCAATTAGTGCCAGCATGAACAGGGCGCCAAATACACCGCACGCAATCAAGGGGAGGGTGATCGTCCCTTCTTGGCTTAAAGAGAGATGAAGAATGCCGCTCAACAAGGCCAGGAAAAAAAATCCAATGGCTAATTTGGACATGCGCTGCTCCGGGTAGGGGGTCAAAAAATCAATCGTTCGGAAGAAGGGGTCTGTAGCCGTGGGTTATTTTGGCTCACTTCCTGATTTACAAAGGCGTGCTGATCACTCATGACTGCCAATTGCGGGGCTTTCTGTAATTGAAGGTAATGGGGCATACGTTGAGCAACTACCTCAGCCTTACCCTCGGGGGCAAATTGAAAGCCGAGCAGCAGGACCAAGGCGATCACATTCGAGAGTAAAAGGGTGCTGTTCATCGGGGTTGTTCTCCTTTGTTCTTGGAGAACAGCTCAAGCAGTCCGCGTGCCAAGAGTCTAACGGCTATTAAGTCCTTTAAAAACAACGATTTAATGGTGTTTCGTAAAGCGACGGTAGTGCAATTTGCAATGATGGCGTTTTGAAGTGATGCAAATTGCATGGTAAGCGGGTCTCTGATGGCTTAAGGCGTTTGCCTACACTCAAAAAGCCGAAGGACGACATGACAAAAGCAGGCCTGCCCGTTAACATGCTCGCCGTCCATCGCGCTGCGGTTCCCGCGGGCGACTTGTGTCTCAGTAGCTCAATTGGATAGAGCATCCCCCTCCTAAGGGGAAGGTTGGCAGTTCGAACCTGCCCTGGGACACCATATAATTCAATGCTTCCAGCATATTTCGCCTGACAGCTTAGAAACTCGTGACAGCAGGGTGGCAGCAGCAGGTAAAAAGAAGCCCCGCCGGACTATGCTCAGGCGGGGCTTTTTATTTCCGGTTTTCGCCTCTCATGAAGGGTTGTATCGGCAGTGCTCAATCTCCCATTTTCGGTAGGGCAGGTGCACGCTATGTATTTGAGCTTCTCAATCACCAGTGGCCATCTTCCAGCCAGCGTTCGATGCTTTCTCTCATAGGCCCGGCATCGGCCCAGGCAGCGGCGTCTAAACGCTTGATCTGTTCCACCTTTTGCTCGAAGGTCCGCCAGTGCAAGCCCTTCGGCTTTGGAATGTATTCGGCAGGTAAGGTTAGGAAACCTTCGGGGCAGCCTAGGGCGCTGCGCAGCTTCCACGAATGGTCTGCGGCGCGGTCGCGCTTGTTGGCCTGCTGGCTCTCGTAGTTGAGACGCAGACAGTGACGGCAGGCGAACACGCGGCTCAGGTACAGCTCGGCGACTCGCCGGCCACAACAGGGACACAGGAACCACCCTCGATTTCCCCCTAAGTGACAGGGTGTCCAGGTGATCGGGACGGGATATTCCTTCGACTCGGTTACTCCATTCGTTGTCACTCGATACTGCAGGCGCAGACGGGTCAGGCTTTCGACGTCGATGCCGATTGTCCCGACCAATTCGCCACTGCGCTTCCACACCCATTTGTAAGCAAAGCCAGCGCGCAGCAGCCCGGCACGGTGTAGCGCCCGAATGTCGAGGGAGCGGTAGTCGTCTGTCGAATTCTTTTCCTTGGCTCTGCCCATTTTTGGAACCTAAATCAATTGGAAAATTTACTACCAATACCGCGAACCCATGGTCCGCTTCTGTCCGACTTCTGCCCGTCTCGAAGGGCTGAAACCGGCTAAAAGCGGACGTCTAGTACAGGCAGCTTCTGGCCGATTTCCGCCTGTTACGGGGGGCCAGAGAACTACCCATAGCTAACAGCGGACAGGCAGAAATCGACAGTGGATTCGCATTCAGGCGCTGGCCAAGTCCCTGATCCTGAGGACTGTGGTGGTTGAGCAGTTGGCGTGCCTGGCTGTTGCGCGGATGCCAAGGCCTGCACCGAGCAGTTCCGTAACGCGCTTGTGCAGATTTTCATCAATCGGCCGGCCCTGATACTTACCGGCAGCTTTGGCCTTCTCGATACCCTGGGCCTGACGCTCGCGGCGTTGCTCGTAATCCTTGCGCGCAATGGCGGCCATCATTTCCACCAGCATCGAGTTGATAGCGCCAAGCATCCGCCCGGTGAACTCGTCGCCCTTCGTGTCCTGCATTCCCTGATGACTGGTCGGCAGATCGAGCGCGACGATGCGCAGGCCCTTGGAATCAATCGTGGCCTTGAGCTTCTGCCAGTCCTCCACCGGCAATCGGGAAAGCCGGTCTATCGACTCCACCAGCAGCACGTCACCCTTGCGCGCATCTTTGAGCAGACGCAGCAACTCGGGCCGGTCTGCGGAGGCGCCGCTGGCATTCTCCAGATACACGCTCGCAATGTCCTTGTTATGGTCGCTGGCGAACTGTTCAAGCGAGGCCTGGGCGCGGCTGGCGTCTTGCTCTTCGGTTGATGCTCGGAGATATGCGCGGATGAACATGATGTGCCTCACGTATCAGTTAGGGTGTTCTACTAATACTGTTGCACTATGGGTGTCACTTATCAAGCGGAAAGGGCAAATAAATTTGAATATGCCCGTATCAGCTAAGGCATACCTATAACTGCCGTAGTCGCATGATGGCGCCTGTGATTTCTTGAGCATTGCGGTCCAGCGTTGCCATGGCCGCAATTGCGTTAGCGGCAACGCTCCCCACTCCATTATCAGAAAGCCACTTGGTCACTTCCTCAATGGCAGCACATATGGCGTGCTGGTTGTGCAGAAGCAGTGTGAGTGCGTCTGCTGTGGCTATGTTGGCCTCAGAGTTATCTGGCATGGATATCATCCTTGAGTAACTGGTACGGGAAGACTAGCTGAACTCGCCGCTGGCTCGAGCCGCTTCTCCAGATCCGCTGACGCCTGGGTAATTACACTGACCTGACCACCCATTTGCATTCGACCTAACTAGCCATCTACGCCGGATTCGACCCACCTCCTTAGCAAACATGACCGGCAGTGAACGGCCAAAAGCTGACGGCCGATCCATGACTGCGTCAGGCCAGCAAGATCGAGTTATCTGGGATACACAGACTGATCAGTCGCTCACAGAGGAGCTGATTGGATTTCCCAGCCTTGTCCCCGGAACCATCCCCTTCAGTTTCGCTCGAGTCGGTCCGCCGGCGGAATAGAAAGGCTCACCCGATAAAACGAATCGCGAGTAGGATCATCCCATAACGCTGATCAACGCTCTCACCGTTCATACTGAAGCAGCAGATAAATCTCTTCCGAATCTAAGAGCTAATAGCAATGACTCCAACGGAAAGACTTTTGCAGTGGCACGCGAAATGGAAGATTTCAGAAGATACTTTCGTTTGTAGGACCTGCCACGCTGAACAGCGAGAGGCTGGGGTAGATTTTGTCCATGTGTCGGGATGCAGGGAGGCGACACTAGGAGTTCAGCCATGGCAGGCACTAGTCGAGGTCCGAGATGCATTTGCAAGCTAGTTTCCTACACTCCTCGTCAGATGAATCGCTTACCTCGCTTCTCTCATCCCAACGGGACCAACCAGGTAAAGCTGTTGGCTGCAACCGCTCCTGTACGTCTATAGCTGCGAGCATTTCTTTCAGCTCTGAAATTCGGCTTTTGAATATCTCTCTCTGTTGAGAAAACCGCTTACGCTGCTCTAGAACCTCCGCAGCTAAGGAACGTATGACCGCCCTGTGCTGAGCAGACGTATTCACCAAGGCATAAATTCCCGACTGGGGACGTTGATCTGTTTCATCTGGTAAATTTGAAGGGTTAGAGGAAGACATAACAGCCCCCATAGATTCGTGTGCTTACCTATAACGACCGGGTCGTTAGACGATATTCTCATCTAAATAGATGAGTGGTTTCATGCAGGGTAGCTTCTGCCGAAGAAAAAAGGACACGCGTGTGAACGTTGGTTGGAACCATTTACTCCCCGTATCAGGGAAAATTATAGTCATCGAAGACGACCCCACTCTGTGCACGCTCATGACAGATATTTTGTCTGAAATCGGTGTCCAGTCTTGTGCCTTCGAAAGCGCTGACGATGCGTTGACTTATCTACTAGAGGCTCATGGTCCCTGCCCGCTTGTGATTGTGGATCAGGGATTACCGGGTCAGATACAAGGCGCCGAATTCATCGCAATGGTGAGGAGCAAATGGCCTGGCGTATCTTCGATTTTGACATCGGGGTATGCAATCGAAGACGCGATGATTCCACCATCAACGATTTATCTGCACAAACCATGGGCGTTGGACGATCTCGTACTTGCGGTAGCGACGCTCCTCCAGCCTGGATATCCCCTCCAGAAGATCTGACCTTTCCTACAACGCTCAACATCGGCGTTGGTTTCAGTTGGGTGAATTTTAACGGCTGCTTTGGGTCGACTGCGAACCTTCCCCACAGACAGCAATCGGCCAAAAGCAGACCATGGACACGCAGTTAATACGTCAGTAATGTGAAAGTAATATGTCGCTCCCCCCTTCTTGATGTCGCGTTTACAACGTCGATTTTTTGATTGCTCAAGGGGTTACGCTTAAACATGAAATGTTATGCCAAAAGCCGTTCGGCACCTAAAAGTTGAATTTAAGGAGAAATAAATTGGAAATTAAGATTGATGTATTGGGTTCTCCAACAGAAAAGGATAAAGGAGTTCTGAATAATAGGTTTTCAGAATATCTTCGAATTCAATATCCAAATCTACCACCAGAATCGGAAGATAAAATATTTATAGTGATTGCATAAGATGAAGTAGGCGACTACATCGGTGCAATAAGCTGTAATTGTTACTGGGATGGCTTAGAAATTGACATCTTTTGGGTTAAGGAATCTCATCGCGGTAAAAAAGTAGGATCTATGCTTTTGGAAAAAGCAGAAGCGATTGGTGCCAACAATGGGGCAGTAGTTGCATTCCTAAAAACCGTTGATGCTAAAAAGTTCTATGAGCGGCATGGATATGAGATTTATGGTGTTCTTGAGGATCGCCCAATTGGCACTACCTTGTATCATTTAAAGAAACGGCTAGTAAAACATGCATAACAACTGGTTCAAATCGTTCACTTCGCTCAATGGGACGGGCTAAAGCCCCCCCCGCCCCATCTCCCGCAGCAACACCAATGTCGCCTCATCCTCAGAAGCGGCCCGTCAGCGCCGGTGAAATCCATTTTCTCCCTGTGCTCTTCCTAGGTCACCCTTTAGCCACCCTACGCTTAAAAAAACTCTTACACTCTACCTACAGAGTCAGCGGTAATCCGCATAAGGAAAGCCAGCGTGAGCTTAGATCGGAAAGGCGGGCGGCCTGTACATGGGCGCGTCATCGTTATCGAGGACGAACCGGTTGTCAGGATGCTTTTAGAGGAATTGTTGGCGGAGCTTGGATATGCCTCGGCGGGTTTCGACAACGCCGTTCAGGCACTGAGCTACCTAGTACATATTGAAGGCGATTGCTCCTTCATCATCGCGGATCAAGGTTTGCCCGGAGGGATGCGAGGCACCGAATTTATACGCATGGCGAACGAACGGTGGCCTTCCATTCCTTCGATACTCGTCTCTGGCTATTCTGTGGACGAGCAGTTGATCCCGCTTTCAACGTCTTTTCTAAAGAAGCCTTACACGCTGGCTCAATTGGAAAGCACAATCGCGACCGCAACCCGCAATCGACCGAGGCAGTCGTAAACGGGCGACCGTCTATACTCAGCGTTTGGGGCGGCGTACAACATGATCAAAAAGGTACTGCTTATCCTGCTTTTTACAATAAGCGTTTTGTGTCTGCTCATCGCCGCCGTGGGTGTGTCACTCACATAGACACACGTCGTTCCAGCGCTCCATCACACTCGGCATTGCTTGGTCTGAATAGGGCACTTCAAGCCGTCGCCTTAGCGTAGATGCCTTGTAAACGTAAGTTTTTTTGGCTCGTCACTGGCCTCCAAGGCCGGCACCAATCGGCCAATAGCGTTCATTGAGGAAATACAAATTACACCCTCGGAGATGGTTTTAGAATGGAATGCAATTTGGCGACTTTATGGCGGGCGGATCAGTTGTAGATCATGCAATGCCCAGCAGGCGTAGTTGACAGGTCAAATCTATGCCTCTAACTATGCGGTGGTTTACAGGAGGAAATTCGGTCGTGGCAGACGTTGGATGATAACAGCCCGCTTGCTCCGATTACCCGCTCCTCGGATGTCCATCCAAGTAACCTTTGATAATGCTCGCGAATACGGGCATCCATTTCTTCTATCAGAGCTTTTGTCATCGCTATCCGTTCGAGGTAGATCTCTCGGAGGGCGATGAAATCACGTCTTGTCCCTGACAATTTCGCGATACGAACGTATGCCTCGACCACATTTTCTCTCGATAGATGTCCTATCTTAGGAGCGAATTGGCGGGGCGGACTTCATGGTCGACTCGATTGGAGAGACCAAATATAGACGCTGTGACATACCGTTTTTTTTCGCTAATGGACAAGATTCCCCAAGATTAGATCGTTCGCAGACATGATCAACCGAAGAAAAAGGCTGGCTGCCTCCAAGATGACCAGCACTTTCGTCCAGTGCATCTTCGCTAAAAACTGATTCGGCGCTCATTCAGAAGGCGCCTTCACAACAAATTTGCGTCAGGGGATGTGGCTAATAGGATGAGGCGGGCTTGAGTCGTTTACGAAAGTATTCCAGGCGGTGTAAGCGAAGCGATGCCTCCATGTCGCCTGCATCCATCGCTCTCCTGTCGTCTCATGAGATGACACCAACATCATCATTTCTTTAGTCGCCCCATCAAGCTCAAGGAGAAGCTCATGAGATTTGAATCGAAAGTCGTCAGTGCTCAGCATTTTTGTACCGCCATGTCTGGTCTGATCCGAAATTACGAATCTTTATACCCGTATCAAGAGTCGACATTCGTCAATTAAGTTCGATACGTCTCAGCGACGGTCGGTGATGAGAAAGTTTGGCTCGTTCGACATTAACTGAAAAATCGCCGAAGACTCAGTCATCGCAATGGCCATACGAGTCTCCCGTCAGACTCCGGGGTAAGACGCCACTTGGCTCACAGGGCGGAACTGGCACTGCGCCATTAATGTCACATCGAGATCATTTGGAGATCTCGATGAATCTACCAAGACACTTTGAAATCAGATACCGCCTCAAAAATACTCAGCATGTCTTCATTCAGCCTGATTTGCATATGACCGATGCCGACGCCTGGTATTACGCCTGCCTGCACGCTGGAGTGGGCCTTCTGTACGAAATGGATTGTGATCAACAAAACTATGGAGCCCTGAGCAGCCACGCGCAAAGCGCCGGCTTGACGCAAGTCAGGTGGGAGGAACTGCCATAGCTTTAAAGTCCAATCGACGTCTTGCCCTGATTACCCTGTCTGCTCACTTGTTCTTGAATATGAATTTGGCTACCTCCATGTATCGCATGCTATGGCTCTATTTTGAACCTCTGCTCCTCGGTCCCGGTCATGTAGTTCACGTGACATTGATGCCTTACCGCCGATGAGGTTCAGAAGGAAAGTATGTGGAGCGAACCATGAACGAAGTCATCAATGATTTGCCCGAAGCCATCCGCCAGCAGGCTGAGAAAGTACTTGCTGAAATTGAAAGCGCTGGATCAATGATTTTGGCCATCAAGAGCGGCGCCCAGGCTTACGGATTCGTGCAGGGATTGGTCTGTGCAGGCGGTATCACAGCAGGCCAGGGAGAGGTACTTTCCGAGCTTTTTGACAAAACGGCCGAAAAAAGATTAAAAATTTTAACCCTCGGTTTACCCTGAGGGTATTGATGGAAATCAGTAAGGGGACAGGATGAAAAAATTCATTTTCCTTATGGTGTTTGCCTCACTCTCCGCGTGCACCTCGACGCCGAAGTTGGCGGAAGACGGCGATCCGGTTCCAGCATCTCGCCTGTATGGCTACTTAAAAAAATCTGATGCTCAACTGGTAGTCATACACGACTCAGTGCTGGATGGGGGCTGCATGATTCGTTTGTCCATTGATGGAAAGCCTGCGGCCGATATTTTCAACGGTGAGATTGCCTACTTCGGCGTCACCATCGGAACACATAAACTCGTGGCTCGACCGCTCACAAAATGCAAGAAATCTGAGCTGAGCGAAGAGGCGATCAACGTGAAAGCAGGAGATGCTTTGCTTCGACGTATCGCCGCAACAGCCATCCAGTCAATTCCCCTCCCGTCCCAGTGACGACTCCTGGCAATATCTGCTACCCACTGCCTACAAAGCCCAAGTCCACTGGGGTAATAAAAACCATTTTTTGCAGTAGATCCTGCTTGAGTAAATCGTCCATAGCGAGGGTGGCATCGCCCCCCCCCCGATAATGCCGTTACCACTAAAATTGGATTGTGCTTAGCGTCGTTTCGCCGGTGGGTATAGAAGGATTTCAGGCCGCTGAAAAACGCTCGCAGGAAGCTGTACAAAAATCTAATATCGTACAAATCTTGTCGAACTTGTGATCATCATGACTCCTTCAGAACGACTCATCGTTTGGCACCATAACTGGAGCCTTTCACAGAAAGTCGTCACTTGCAGGTCATGCAGCGCCTCGCAGTCGGAACTGGATAGGGGAAGCGATTTCCCTCACAACCCCAAGTGTCCGAGAGCGCTTTTTCAGTCACGTCCCTGGGACGAGCTTGATGAAATCCCACCTGCCAAGCCCCCTCGTCCATGCTGATACGACTTACCAACCTCCGACAAGAATCACCGGCTGCAGAGACGTTGTTCAATGCTGCAAAGTCCCCTGAGTGGGCTTGCGCTCATGCAGGGGGGTTTGTGACTTACCTTGAAAGTGAACAGGCCTCAATGCTGGCCATTCATGCCAAGTGACTTAATCGGTGCTCTAATTCAATCAAGTTGTTTCGCTCCCGTTTTCGACCTCGATTACGACTCCATACCAGGATCAACGGCATGCGCCTGTCTGACTTCATCATCAAAAATCTCGAACCGATTCTGCAAGCGTGGGAAGACTTCGCAAGAACCATTGAGATCCCTGGCGAAGCTCTGGACTCCAAGGCTCTGCGCGATCACGCCGAACAGATGCTTCGTGCAATAGCGATAGACCTGTGCACGTACCAGTCTGCGCAGGAGCAAATTGCCAAGGCCCAGGGTAACGCTCCTATCGAGGAGTTGGAAACCGCTGCCGAGACCCATGCGGTCACGCGTTTAATGGCAGGTTTCACGCTGGATCAGATGGTCTCTGAGTATCGTGCGTTGAGGACAAGCGTCCTCAGTCAATGGTTGGGTCAGATGAAGGCAGGGACCGTTCTGGAAGTGGACGATATGATTCGCTTCAACGAAGCCATTGATCAGGCTCTCGCCGAATCGATTGCGAGCTACTCACGCGCGGTAGAGGCTTCACGCAACGTTTTTTTGGGCATCCTTGGCCATGATTTGCGCACGCCACTGGGCGCTATTTTGCTCGGTGCCGATGTGTTGCGGCGAGCGGTTGATATGGGGGCACGTAAGACTAAAATTGCATTGGGAATATATACCAGCGTCAGACGAGCCAGTCAGATCGTCGGCGACTTGCTGGATCTAACCCGCTGCCAAATGGGCCCTGGGATTCCCGTCAAAAAGGGAAATATTGACCTCGCGCCACTGTGCACACGCATCGTTGAAGAAATCCACACCGCTCATCCAAGCGCGCAAATCGTCTTTAAAGTGGAGGCATCGGCTCGCGGTGAGTTCGATGGCGCCCGTATGGAGCAAGTATTTTCCAATCTGCTCGGCAATGCTGTAGAGCATGGCGATTTGCAGTTTCCTATTAAGGTTTCACTGGAAGTAAAAGACGGCAGCGTCGTTTTCGTCGTCCACAACTTTGGTGAGCCGATCCCGAAGGATATTCTGCCCTTCATTTTCAACCCCATGGGACGGTTCTCTCAACACGCGTCTCTTGACCTCGGCTCTAGCACCGGCCTGGGCCTAGGTCTATATATCGCCTCCGAGATCGTGGCCGCTCACTCCGGGACTATCGACGTAGTCTCCGACATCGAGCGTGGAACTACATTCCTCGTGAAAGTGCCGATAGGAAAGTAGTAAGGTCAGCCGCCGGCAATATTTCGCCGGACAGGGATGGAGTAGATCGATTTGCTCTTCCGCAGGAGTCAACTGCCCGGGAGGGAAAGCACCGGTACAAGTTTCGTAGCAATATCTGAAAAGTACTCGTTTCCCGATGTTCAAGAGTAAAAAATTGGCGTTATATTTTCTTTGCGCTAAGGCTCAACAAATTATCCTTTAGGCGTATGTGTTACGCGGAAAAGGTCAAAAGCGGTGCGATGATCCGGAAGGTGGAGTAGATGGCTGATCTAATAAAAGGGCTCGGCGGACCAAGAACCGCCCAGCAAGAGCTGTTTTATGGCCTTGAGGACTCTGCCGCAATCCTCGGGTGGTCGGTGATTGAGCTGAAAGATATGGCTAGTAAGTCCAATGAAAGCCAATCTGCCTTTTTTATGAAGATTTGCAAGATGTTGAATGCCGAGCAGGACAAGCTCCGCGTCTATGCGGCAGAAGTGAAGACTGGAACCATTGTGCGCGCCAAACCCGAATAAGTGGCGTGGTAGGAATTTTTACGAGGTAGTCATGGGGCCAAGAAAGCCTGTGGTGGGATTGAAGCGTGACCTTAAGGACATAGCTGATAATTTGGAGCTTGTCTCTGGTGAGCTGAGCAAGCTGGCTGAACGCATTGATGGAGTTGATATCACCGCAGTCCTCAATCTGATGTCGATGCTGTACAGCGACGCAGACAAGCTCAGGGCTTATGCGGCAGAAGTGAAAGCGGGGAGGATTGTGCGGGCCAAGACGGGGTGAAAATCCATTCGCGGAGCCCTGACCGGCGTCTTTTTTCTAACACCCTGGCAAGATGCAAGTGATGGTATAAACTTTCATTTGATCCTCATGACTTTTTACAGCCCGTCCCCCCTTGACGGGCTTTTTTTATCTCTACCCTTTGCGCCCTTGCCTCAAGTCACTCACTCGCTTGAGCACAGACCGAGCCCGAGTGACTGCTCAGCACGAGCTATTCTGTTCCAGTGATCAGTTTTTCTTCAATCGCAGCTACCATTTCCCAGCGGTTCGGCATGCGTTTTAGGGCCTGGCAGACAGAGCATCAGATTATTCCAACCATGCCCTGCTAGATTCAGTTAGATAAAGTTCTCTAATGTCCGTTTTCCGTCTGTCGCGGTGTGCGGCTCTCGATCCGCACTCGCCTTTCAGGCCACCAAAAGATAAATGGCGGCTGCCAGTGGGGGCTTCCGTCATCCGCCGCGCTGGTCGCGGCTCGAAGTCCATCGCTGATCGGGTACAGTCAACGCGCGCGACGTCTGCGATAATGATGACGGAAGTGGCTCGATGGCATATCGAGTGCTCGTGCCAGCACCCGGCATTCTGATTTGGAGGACTCCATGCGTGACATTATTGACGGCTTTCTGCGCTTTCAGCGCGAGGTTTATCCGCAACGCGTCGAGCTTTTCAGGCAGCTCGCGACTACACAAAATCCGAAGGCGTTATTCGTCACCTGCTCGGACAGTCGTGTTGTGCCCGAACTCCTTACACAGCGCGAACCGGGCGAGCTGTTCGTGATTCGTAACGCCGGCAACATTGTGCCGTCGTATGGTCCTGAACCCGGCGGCGTCTCGGCCACCGTCGAATATGCGGTCGCAGTTCTCGGCGTACAGGACATCGTGATCTGCGGCCACTCGGACTGCGGAGCGATGGGCGCGATTTCACGCTGCACGTGTCTGGATCATCTTCCGGCGGTCGCTAACTGGCTACGTCACTCGGACGCCGCGAAAGCGATTAACGCGGCGCATGAGTTCGACACACCCCGCGCGAAGCTCGATGGCCTCGTGCGCGAAAACGTGATCGCGCAGCTGGCGAATCTGCGTACGCATCCATCGGTGGCCCTCGCGCTCGAGCAGGGGCAAATGAATCTGCACGGTTGGGTCTACGACATCGAGGCGGGGTGCATCGATGCGCTTGATGGCGCGACACGACAGTTCGTTTCACTTGCTGATTCGCCGACCACCGTTGCGATCGCTGCGCGCAACGGCAGACAGGTGCGATAGCGACAGACACTTGAGGGTGGCCGCCGCATTGTTTCCGAAATACTTTCGCCCCAGCTAAGGCTAGCGAAGTGGCATTACCTCTATCGGGCAAGTTTTGGAGCGGACCAGCCGTTCGAATGATTGCTCGGCGGGAATGGCGAACGACCAGAACTGGCCGAATTATGCCGATGCTGACCGGCAGCTATGGGTCGAATGCGGCCATTGGATAGATAGGCATTCGAACCCCTTCTTGCATACCTGTAGACCGCTTCAGGGTAAGCGTTCAGCCAAGTCACCTTGCGTGATTCCGCCAGATATCAACTGATATGCAAGCAGTTTGCTCGATATCGTTTGCCCATCGGCGCCCCCTTGTCATCACCAGGTTGGAGCAGCATGATTAAGCGTTAAGGACTGGTAATTCAACGGGATCTGGCCTGTGAGTGAACTATTGGGTGTACTGGCTGACTTTGTTTTCCAAGCGATTTGCTTCCCTATCGGCTGGCCTTTGATAAAGGCCCTTACCCTAGGGAAATACCCCGCTAAAGGCTCCTGGTTTTCAGAAAGCTCTTCAGCCCAATGGACGTCTGCGATTGGGCTAGCCGTTTTGGTCATCGCAATGATGGCAGCGATGAAGCAGTTCGTGCTTGCTTAGCGAATGGCTAAGCAGGATGAGAACACACTTGCATAGTTCGAGCAGGTATACATTGATTCGGCAGTAACTGGCCGATGTCACTCGCCCGCTGCGTCGGCAGGCGATTCAAAACATCCTTGATTTAAGCATACGGATCATGCCCGTTCATGCGCGCAGACTGGATCAAACTCATGATCGCCGCCGCCCGCTTTCCACTTCGCAGCGAGCCGGCAAACAACCAGTTAGAGCGCCAAAGTGCCCATGGGCGGATCTGATTTTCGACCTGATTGTTATCAATGGGCACAGCCCCATCGTCCAGGTAGCGCGTCAGCGCTGCCCTGCGTTTCAGGCTGTAATCGAGGGCTTTGGCTGTGGCCAATCCGTTGTGCACCAGGTCGCGCTGGGCCAACATCCAGTCATACAGCGTGGTAATAATGGGCGCAGCCTTTTCCTGACGTATACGCCAACGATCTTCATCACTCATATCTCGCGCCTGCCGTTCAACTTCGTACAAACCGCTAATCGAGTGCATAGCTTGCTTGGCCAGCTGACTTTTTTTGGCCACGTGCAGATCGAAAAACTTGCGGCGGGCGTGGGCCATGCAACCGATTTCGGTCATGCCTTTCTCGAAACCGGCTTTGTACCCAGCGAAGTCGTCGCACACCAGCTTGCCGCTCCATGAACCGAGAAAGTTGCGCGCATGAATACGCCAGGCGTGTAGTCCAGCTTTTCGCTCACGTCTTCGCCGATGCGCTGAATTTGGTCTTCCTTGCTGCCGCCTTGATGCTTCCAGCCTTCTACTTGCTGGGCGCTAAGCGATCTACGTCCTTCAGCCTCTATCGTAAAGTAGCCAAAAATCCTCAAAAATCTGCCGCCTGTAACGATCAAAGGACTAGACCTATCCGGTAGTGCGATACCCGTCAGGAAATAACTATCAATAGCCTATTGCCGAAAGACATATGATTCATTTATCATTTGACTATCAAATCAAATGACAAAGGATAGAAAGCCATGAATGCCCACCTTTACCTCCGTGCATCTACCAAAGACCAGGACGCCAACCGTGCAAAAGTCGCCCTGGAGTTATTCGCTATCGAGAAGGGATTAAGCATCGTTGGTGTGTACGCCGAGAACATCAGCGGAACCAAGCTCAACCGTCCTGAGCTGATCGCCTTGCTCGACTCTGCCGAGAAGGGTGACGTGCTATTGGTTGAGTCTGTTGACCGCCTGAGTCGTCTCTCACAAGTCGACTGGGACACTCTCAAGGCAACTATCAAGGTCAAAGGGTTGCGTCTGGTTGTAGCTGACCTGCCTACCAGTCACATGCTGGTTGAAGCGAAAGGAATCACGGGGCAAATTATGGACGTGATCAACAACATGCTGATTGACCTGATGGCAACCATGGCTCGGCTGGATCAAGAGAAGCGTGTGGAGCGCATCAAGCAAGGGTTGGAAAACAAGAAGGCTACTGAACCTAATTGGAAACCATCGGGCAAAGGACGGAACCCTGCCAAGTGGGCGAAGGTACAAAAGCTGATGCATGAATATCCAACAATGTCCGCTGACGAAATTGCCAAGCTGGCTGGCTGTGGTGTCGCCACGGTGTACAGGATCAAGAAGGAATCGAAGGCGGCGTGATTGGATGCCTGTACTGTCTTTGTCGTCCTATCGGATACTGCGGCGCCTGAGCACCGAAGGTTATTTTCAGAAAACAGCGGCGCTCATTAACCCCCTCGCACCTGACTTAGCGGGTCAGGTAAAACCACCAGATTATTTTTCCTGCCACGACTATCGTGGGGCATCGGAAATTTTGGAGGGGGCTGGGATTTTGCTGGACATTAGTCGGATCACAGATTATCCACTGGAATCATCTTGAACATCATGCTCCGTGCAGAAGCTGTGATTTCACCGTGGTGGAATGTCCATTGAGCGAGCTGTACTTCAGGGTAGGTCCGATGAATCTCCTGAACGACAGGTCCCCACTTATCACCATCCGTTCGCATGAAATGTACGCGCTTAAGAACCGACTTGAGTAACGGACGAGCACCTGCTTTGCCAGAAAGCAGCCTTATCTCTCTTTCATGTGCCCAGTCCGTATGTTTGATTGACGTTACCCGTGCCGTCGAAAGAATACCCATCCTACGGCGAAACTGCTCTTCAAGTGAGAGTTCATACAGCTCTTGAAGTGTTGAACTGGGATTCCTTTCAGATAGCTCGAGAAAGGCCGTGCGCCAATCTTCTGCCCGGTTATGCTGCCGAGCGACACTGCTGTACGTAACGTCTACAGACAACAATTGGTTCTCCTCCAGAGCCGAAGCTGACCACTCCAGTTCGAAGCACATACCTCGACAGTTTTCCGCGTAATAAGCCCACATAGCCTGATCGTTTGGGCGACGTGCTGCAGAAAAGATGCCGATGTTGTCGCAAGCATTCCTGAATCGCTTGTTTTCCTCGGTATTTGCTGCGACAAAATCGGGGGGGCATGGATAACCGGGTGATAGGCGAGGGCCATCCCGCTTCTGACTTACTTCCGAGATTGTGTCGCGATATATTTGGTTAAATGCCTCAGGTTCCGCATGGTCGAACTTGGTTTCAAGCACGTCGTTCAGTTCATCCGGCTTTGCGAAGTAAAGCGTTCCGTCCACGAGACATCTGAGAGCGCTCTCGCCACTACGGTACTTGAAGCAAGTCAGAGGTGTTTTCGAATCGTCTTTGACCATAAGCGTGTCTCTTTGCGTAGGTGCTGAAATCGGACGAACTCAACCGAGCTTACGCCGCGTACGGGACGCCAGCCATGCCATCCATGTCTTCATGATCGTATCCCGCATGAAATCGATCTGACTTTGTGCCCCCAGCAAGAACTACTCGTCATCTTCATCTTCATCGTCTTCATTATCAGTACTCGATGAGGTAGCCCCGCCGCTCTCTTCTACGTATGACTGGCAACCTTCATTGAAGGATGCGGATGGTGTGCTGCAAGATGACTCATCGTCCACACCGTTCTGCTCAGCCCAGTCATACCCCGCCTGATGCCCTGAGCAATCACCGAGACATTGATTGCCGTCGAACGTGGCGGCAATAGCCGTTGTACTGTCCAACGCAAATACCAGTAGCGTTCCTGCAAATAACGTCTTCATGACGAACCTCCTTGTGTGTCTACCGATCCTATGCTTGCCATAGTCAGTTGTCGTCACACATTCAACCAAGAGCTTAAAATCAATCCTCCTTGAATCCCGACAAGCTCCGAGCTGCACACCATTCCTTTACGGTTTGGGTGATGCCTGCTGCTGAATCACGCTTTCAACGCGTCCTTCTGACTGGAAAGCCAGCTCAGAGCCTCAACTTATTTCTGGTTCCCTTTGTGTCGATCCTGCGGAGGCCGCTGTTCGCCACTTGATAGCGCTAGCTTTAACGCCATTGTTTTTCCAGCAGGAAGCCAAAGCTTACGCTGAGGTCAATGCCTCTCTCGGCGCGGGATTTGGGAATCGTCAGAAACGGCCCTTCACGGGTATAGCCCGTCACATGCACGCTTGATCAGGATGTAGGCAATGCGGCTTGCCGTCTTCTTTCCTGCATCGAGCGTGCACTCGTCTGCGGTCTTGTACCCGAAAAAGTCGGTCCCCAAATCTTTTGCATAGTAGGGGTATTGTTGGCAATTCTGGTCTATCGTTCGAGCGGATAGATCATTCTGTGCGTCTGTTACATTCTTTATAACGCACCGTTGATAGGACCAGCCGGAATGCGAAGGGCTGTTTCTTCGCATTGCCTGTAACGCCTGCTCGGTCTCTACTCTTTGCTTATCCGCCTGCGCCGCGTTCACGACTGACTGGTTTCTCCCGACACAATCTAGGAATTCTTTTGAAAACCTGTGCTCTGTTGAAGAATACGGCGTGCAATTCTCAAGTTGAGTGGATTGCCCTTTCGCTTGCTGTGCATCTCTTTCACTCATGGTTTTAACAGCCCGATCTGCCTCTTCCTGCGTAAGGGCGCGAGCCGGAGGCATGGTGGCAAACCCGACGCTAAACATGATTGTTGCAATCATGATCTGAGTCTTCATGATGACCTTCCCTGTGGAGGCATTGAGACTAAGCGACGGCGCTTGCCTATGCCCACGAACTTGAAAACCATAACGCCCAAATGCTGTGGCGCAATGCCGACGATTTCAGAGACTTTGAGATGATGGTCAGGGCAGAGGTTGGAGGCTGGTTTTGATGGTAGTGACCACACGGTTACGGCCTTCGTGTTTAGCGTGATATAGACGTTGATCGGCTGTACGTAGAATTGCCTCGATGGTGTCGCCGTCGCGGCCAAATTGCGATACGCCGATGCTCACTGTGACCACGGTTAACCGCTGCAGGCCATGAAAAGAATTATTTGCAACGGTGCTTCGCAGACGTTCAGCGATTACGTGCGCGCCTTCAAGTGAAGTCTGAGGTAGCAGTATCATGAATTCTTCTCCGCCTACTCGGGCTACGCCGTCATACGGCCGGATGGAATCGAGACATTTCTTCACGAAAATCTTCAGGATGTCATCGCCAACCTGATGCCCGAAGCGATCGTTGATGGACTTGAAATTATCCAGATCGAGTGCCAACACGGAGAACGGCTCACCGCCGCGCTTGGCCCGGCCGACTTCGACTTCGACCCGCTCCATAAACCTACGCCGATTATCAGCGCCAGTCAGTGGATCGGTCGCCGCAAGGTGCCCTAGTTCTTGATTGGTGCGCTGGAGCTCCTGCAGGGCGCTCTCGGTATACGCCATCGCTTCGGCAAGACGCGCCATCAACTCCTCTTGGCTGTAAATCTTCGAGAACGACTGCGTGGTGAGGAACGCTTGCACTACCCCATAGCTCAACATGAAGAATCCACCGGCGAAGATCGCATGAGCGAGCCACCACATGTGGTTCCACGGACGGGCAAGGATGAAGGCAAGAGATGACAGCGCGAACGCAGCGACCGAGATGACAAAAATCATCATCAACGGCGAACGGATACGACGCAGCAGGAGTATTGCCACGGTCAAAGTGGAAAGAACGAGGGCACCACCTTCCATCGAGAGGCGCACCGCAAGGTTACCGGCGATCGGCGAATTTGCGACGTACGCGACTGCCACGTCAACCAAGAGGAACAGTCCTATCCAGGTCAGCCACGGGCGGGGCTTCATTCGTTGGTCCGCAGCATCAGGTGGGCGGTGGTACGACAGCATTCCGACTAACAGCAGAGTCGCCATGACCAGTCGAGAGGCCGGACCATAAAGCAGGAAGAGCCAGATATTGTGGTGTGCGAGCCCGGTGAACACACCATGTAACGCGTAGATCAGCACAAAACCGAGAAAGCCAAGCGTCATCCAGCGCAGCAGCGGGTCTCCCGATGACTGATAGCACCGCCATGTTACATACGTCACAAACAACCCTTCCAAGGTGGCTGCCGTTATTGCAATGATATGGAACAGGTGGTTCTCGAATATAAGGGTGGGGTCTTGAAAGAAGTATAAGTAGCCAATCAAAAAGGCCGGAACAAACGCAAATCCGACGAGCAGCAAGTAAGCGTAAACCTTGACTATGACGCGAACGGCTTCAGGTGGCTTGCCGCTGGCGATGAGATTGCTCATGGTTCCCTCCAAGTTCAAATCCATTCAACACCGGTCCGGTGTTGGCTCCAAAGCCCCCTACATGCCAACGGTCCCTCGCATCATCACGCAGATATGGGATGGAACCGATCTATGGCATCTCAATTTTAGACTCCCTACCAATTTCTGCTGCAGAAGCAGGTAAAAATGTTCACGCTAGCGCAACAAACTAATAACGAATGTCTCGTTATTCTCATCGGCCAAGGGTTAGCTGTCCTTTCTAAAAATCAGGTGGACACCATGGCTGGACTGGCGGAGTTAGCTAGATGACTTAGCAGGACGCATACAGGTAACGGCCCCAGTCTCGCTAGACATAGGTAGATGTCTGATGGGGGGCAGCTTTGGGCTGTGGATTTCGGTCAGTCGTGGGAGCCAGGAATTGGCCGATCTCCCCCGCCCGTGAAAGGCAGCAATGCGTTGATTGTTGTCCTTCGAGACGGGCAGCAATCAACCCAAAGCGGTCAGTCGTCGATCGCATTATGCGGCGAACCCAGTGGTAGAGCTGAATGAATCACCTTGGTTCACCTTTAGGTTAAGAGCCTTCATGATCGTACGGTAATAGACGCTCCTAAACAGAGCGAATCTCTTTATTCAAAACTTTCTTCCTTATCTCGATCCCGGACCTGTTCGTTTTCAATCCAAAGGTCGAGATCAGGAAGCAACCCAGCAATCCAGTGGCGCACCTCCGCATGTGGACTTACTTGAAACCTGAGCACCTGCGACCGGCGCTGAATCAATACATTGGCTAGAGACCCCATCCAGCTTCGCGGATGCAAACGTGTCCAGTAGTCTCCGAGAAAGGCGTGTTTATCTGGAGCAGCCTCCAATAACTCCAAGAAAACCGGGTCAAAGTCATCACTTTCTTCGCCGTGTTTACGCTTGAACATCGGGATGGCTTGACCTAGCAGCGGATACCTCAATGTGGGATCAAAATTTGCCCACTTATTAAGGAGCACCGGATCGATTTTCTCAACTGGAGTATCAAAACTAAAATGCATTTCAAACAGATTGGTTGTTCCTGCCGTCACCCCATGGAGTAGGAACTCGTCCAACGCGATGAAGGTCTGAGTCTTGAACAACCCTTCGAGGACGTAGTTCACATCGTAGGGAGAGGCTTGATACGACTTAATGGCCGCACTCAGATGATCACAAACGTCGCGCGCGGTATCTTCACCTTCAATGCCAGCACAGCATATGCTCACTACTGTGTGCATACCGTAATCGCGGAGTTGTCCTTTTTTACTGAAATCAGTGCGGCGTAGAAGATTCCGACCGGTCTCAATCAGTGAGTGATTCCATTGCTGACCAGCCTCTCTGTCTCGAAAGAAGTGCATATGTAGGATGTCGAGCGCAATTTCTACGCCGTCTGACAATTGCGCAATATCAAGCAGGAGCGAACTTAGCTCCTCGGGCGGCGAGTCACCGACAGCGCCATTGGCAATACTGTTGAGGTCCACTGCACGGAGTACGCCCTTACCAATTGCTCGCCGCAACCGATCAATACCGGCTTTATCAATTCCAACGCGTGCCTGGAGATAGGGCAGGCTCGGCGCAAGATTGCGATCGTCGATAGCTGATTCCAGCGCCCGTAATGTGAACGTCGCATCCCGCTGATGTGCTTGGTAGATGAAACCACCGAGCACTGTTGCATTTCGCATATTTGGAGCGATTTGCGCAAATTCACCAACTATTTCGTGCCACATTTGCAATAGATCAGCAGCCCCTTCCGCAAGTCCTTCTCCACATTCAAAGGCGCGTTGCTGATTCGACGCGGGTATTAACTCAACGAGAAACCGCTTACGTGTCTCAGAGTCTTGCCCCAAAAAGCGCCCTACCTCCTTCGCCATCAGCGAAGCCTTCAGCCACGGTTTCATTACATCGTCGTCATCTGGGTCGCCATCAACGATGTCCCAGCCGTTATTGGCGCCGCTGAGCACTATGGCGCGTGCCTGATGCAGAAGGTCGGACGGTTTCAACCGTTGAATGATTGTCTCGAGCCTTACCCTGACGGCAGGACGCATAGCCTTACCTTCGAAACGAAGCGCAGCTCGAAAGCCAAGCCAACCTTCAATCCAAGGTTTTTCCTTCGCCAACGCTACGGCGGTGTTTTCAAGCATCTCATGACAAGCATCGATGGCCCAAAGTTCGCGAACTCTGTGTGCGAGGATTTTAGGCGCGTCATCGATGACTGGTGAAAGCTCAACTACGAGCGCAATTGCGGCTTTATACCAATCCCAAACATCCTTGTTGACCTTCGGGCACCATCCCCAGTCACGAGGACGGGCTCCGAATTCGAAGGTACTCGATGAAGTGAAGTGGCCTGTTTTTAGCAGGGCATCAAGCGCGATTGATGCACAACGGCGCTGCTCTCGATCGATTGACATCGCCAATCGCCGGACGGCGTCATATCGCTGGCCTGGCAATGCCTGTGTCCCTGATAGATGCAAATGAAAAAGCTCGGCAAACGTATCTCGCGCAGAATTACTCTTGTTACCTTCGGACTCGATAGCTACAAAGCGAGCAAGCAACATAGCTGCGCGCTCGAAAACTTGGGGATCGTAACCAAGCATCTTGATTAGACGGACCCACTGCCAGCGATCTGTAGAGTTAGGTGCCAGTACAGGTTCGCCTTTGGCGCTATTCAATTCGCGCTCAATTTTCGCGAACACCGCGTCAGGAGCGACAGGGGCAATGTTGGTAAGGATCTCGAGACCTTGTTTGCCCTGCGAGAAAAGGTCGCCCAGTGGGCCGTCTACGCAGAGCCAGCGAGCGACCGTTGACTGGGCTTCGGTGCTGTCGTGAAGAAAGCCTAACCTCCGTGAGAGCGACTTCTGCATCCGCGACGTCAGAGATGTGCAAAAACGATCGAGTTCCTGCGGGGGTATTCTTTCCAATGCGGATGTCGCCAGGGAGTTGGCAATCGCATGGGGTAATATCGCACGCCACCTGCCACGCGACTGGGCGACTCCGCGACGACCTAACCTGACAAGCGCCGTAAACATGTCATTTGTACTGACTGAGCGAATGCTTCCAATTTTTGCCAACTCGCCATCGCTCGAAGTGTCCTCACCGTTTAGCGAATAGAAAAGCGAGAGATCCTCCGCCGCAAACAATAGGGTTTGGTCGGGTGCGTTACGTTGCTGGAAGATTCGCTCAAACAAATCGCGACTCTTTAGCTTACCTAAGGTTTCGCCTTTCCTCAGTGTGTCGGCTATTGCCCGAGCAACGCGAAAATTACCGTCGCTGAAATCGGCGATCGTGTTCCGGTCGACCTGCGATATATTGGGGAATGACTGTTTTAGCCATTGTGAAACCAGTTCGGTTGATGCTGATTGCAGACGGAATACTTCGGTCCGTTCAGGCTCATCCTCGCCGACATCGTATTCAATAGTCAGCAGACTCACGCAACTTGTGCTGTCAGAGCAGATACGTGCGAGTTCGCTGTGTGTGGCTGGATTGCAATTATCTACCACGAGAATCGAGCGTTGGCCTCGCATAACGAGTAGACGCGCCATATCCCGAGCTGTCGGATCTGTCTCTACCGAATAATCCGTGTAAACCGCGAGGCTGGGGTCCAGTGGATCTACCCCAACTTGACTCTCGAAAAGGGCCTGTACCAATCGCGTCTTGCCGAGTCCCGACAAACCGACCAACCGAATACATTGTCCTGGAGCGTGTAATGCCACGCGAAGCTTGGCAATCCCTTCGCCGATAGTCAGTTGGAGTCGTTCTCGCGATCTTTCGTCCGTTAGACATGCCTTATCGTCGAAAAGATATATGCCAGATTCGGCGACTGTTGTCCCGACCCAATTTCCGATACTGCTCCATCCAGCTAAGCTCATGCCGATCCGTAAACGAACCCAAGCCACGATGCCTGGAAACTCGTTTACCCAGGTGGCCAACCGGTCCCGATCGTAGAAGTCCGTGTGAAGCTTTTGGGCGTCGATCAGATCACGGAGTTGTTCGCGGATCGCCTGGCGTCGATCCGCCAACGGCTTGTCAGCGACTGACCCTTGTGCGCTCACTATGATGTAGGAGCCGGATGCCGCAGCAAGCTCGCCAATTACGTGCCGCAGTACGCCGTTTGGACGCATCTCGTTGCGAATCGCGCTGGCGGACATATTGGGCTTTTTCACCTGAAAACCAGTGATCGCTCGGGGTACGAAGTCGGGTTTTACAATTGCACTAGGGCACTCAACACGAACATCGAGTCCGCCGTCCGCGGCATCTTGATTACCACCAGCGGTCACGGACGAAAGTGGGCAACCTTGCGCGCGTAATTCTGATAACGCTAGACGCGCCACGAGAGTGCGCAAATCTCCGTCACTCAAGTTTGCGATGTCGGTCCCTGTTATTTCGAACATAGCTAGTAACGACGCCCTAGTTAAATCATTAAGGCGATCATAGCTGAGGAAGGAGTATTTAGTTTGTTGCATGGAGTGGGTCAGCAGTCTAATGCTGCTATGGCCCAGACCGGATCAAGTGCTAATGACTGCTAATGGGCGATTGATGCCATTCATTACCTACAGCGGCCTAGTCGAGGTCATAAGCAAATACGCACGCAATGAGTGGTTCGGTAGGTGTATAAACCCCATAGCGTCCTCTGGGGCGACCCACTTCCGACATCAAGTGGAGATGCTTGCGAGCGCGGGAGCCTAAAACGTACAAAAGCTTGCTCGCCGCAACATCTGCATCCGGCTCATTGAAGTGGGGCACCATACCCTGTAGTAGTCCGAAGGCAATGACAACGTCGAACTCGGCGCCCTTGACTCCGTGTATAGTCGAAACTGTTATGCCGGTTCGCTCACGGAACACCTTCTTGAAGAATGACACATCATTGATATAGCTAGCCCCGGCTTTCTGAAGCCTTTCGATTCTGGACGCAGAGCTGTCAAAGAAGGCCTCGCGGTGTTCCGTAAGCGGTGGAAAGCTTTCGATGGATATGGAAAGCCGTTCAAACAACGCGGTGAAGGCTTTATCCAGATAGCTGAGGCCGTCCGTTTCCATGAGCGAAATTGCGTTGCACTCCCTGAGTAGCAGTCGTTGAGTCAGGCGCGAAGTGTCAATACCGAAATCACCGAGATCTTTGATCACATCGTTAGCCCAACGCATACGACGAATCAGAAGTCTCGGTGAGGACTCCGTCAGTAGGATTTTCGATACCTTGAACCAGAAGTTGTCATAGTCGTTGCTGAAAGGAACAAGGCCGGGGCCATCGAACTGACAGTGGGGTAGCATCGCCACCAGCTTACGGGTCGTGGATGCCAGCAGTATCCACCACGGGGCGAGCACGCAAATCTCCTCGGGTGCATGACCAGCTGCAAGACTTACCTGAATCAGCCGAACCAATTCATCATGTACGTCGGTATGAGCAATGTAATGGTTGTAGGTTACTAGGCTAGGGAACGCTGCATTGTTGCCTGCGCTTTTGATGTTCGTCGCATGGACGTTAAAGTTTGAGAAATAGCTGATTATTCTCTCGCTGGACCGATAATTCCGACTGAGCTCCATCTCTTTGATGGGTATGCCTGCCTGGGCGCGGAAGTCGGCCACCGGCATAGCGTAGCCGCCAAGCGATCCATAGATCGCTTGGTTCGGATCTCCAACGATGAAGGTATTTGTTCGTCCGCCGCCAGCGCGCAGAATAGAAATTAGTAGGCTGTACTGAATCTGTTTCGTGTCCTGATACTCATCCATTAGAACGTGGGAAAACACCCGCGATAGCAGTACCGCAATATGCTTTTTATCCCGCATGAGGGCATGGGCGTGCCACAAAATTAGTTCGAAATCGATCTTTCGACTCGCTGCAAGCTCGCCAAAATACTCCCCTAGGATTTTGTGAATCGCATCGTGCTTCCGAGTGTCGGGACATGCAAGGAGGTAGCCGGTTTCGTTTACAAAGTAGTCGCAATCCCAGTGGGTGACTCCTCGATGAGGTGCGCAGAGTCGCTCCAGCATAAGCTCCCGATCGTGCATATCGATTACACGGTAACCATGCGCAAGCTCAGGGCAATAAATACCGTAAGGCTTGATGACCCATTCAAGGCAAAAGGAATGGATCGTGCCAATCCACAGCCCCGACGTATCTACACCGAGATTCTCTATGCGCTCCTGGATCTCATCGGCGGCCCGATGCGTATAGGTAATGGCAGCGACAATACGTTTGTCGGTGCGACGGGATAACTCATAGGCAATCTTGTAGGTCAGAGTGCGCGTTTTCCCACTGCCAGGGCACGCGATAAGAAAGACGCTCGATGCTTCCTCAACGGCCGCAGCCTGCTCAAGATTAAGATCCCTAGGGTCCCAAGCGAACATTATGTAATCTCCGCCAGGAACGAATTGATCACGTCCCCCCGTAACATCAATTCGACTGCTGCTTTGAGGGACTGGAGACTGATTTCTTCTCGTTGGAAGCGCTCAATATCCAACCGTAACGCGGAATGGAAAGGAGTGGCTAAAGACTTAGATCCGAACCGACTCTCCGCCCGGTGCTGAATGATTCGGGAAAGCAAAGTTCGGGAGAAGTGACCGTGTGCAAAATGAATGGCTTGCTGAATGTAGTCGGGGATCATTACATCATGAGTGAGCTCGTTAGCGAGCAAAATGGCGAACCATCCCTTTCCTTCCTGTTGAGCCATCATCAGTGTTCGGCGCCCCATTTGGTCCAGTTGACCTGACCGAAGCTCATTGACCGAAGTATCAATTGTCGCTGCGTCTTTGTAGATTCTCGAGACGGTTTGAACAACTGATTCTTGGTTCCCCGCTACGACAAAGTCGACCTCAAAGGTATGTGTCGCGTAGAAGGTAGCGAGCCACTGGTTTCCAGCAACAAAACTATCTAGATCTGCCTTGCGCTCTTGGCCAGATTTCTGTGAGCCGGCCGCCTTGCCTTTTCTCGCTACAATAGCGGGCATATCCGTGAGTAATGGCGTGATGTCGAAGAAGGCGCTATCGAGGTCAGTAATGATGGCGCAGCGCTTTCGGATACGCAGGTTGTGGAACAGAACTGCTACGTTTTTGAAGCCAGTACTACGGATATTGATGACGCTGATGCCAAGCTCGTCGACGCTTAAGCCGAGCATTTTTTTGACGAGAATCGGGATTAGGATTTCCTCCACATCACCTTCAACCAGTATCACGCTCTTGGCAAAGAGAAGATTGCTACGCACCGCGTCGAGGTATCGTTGGATGCTCGTTACCTGGGAAGGCTCAAGGCCGGCAGCCGGCTGGTAGGCCTCGCAGAATGGGCCGTGTCGTCCCAGAATGTTGACGTTACTTACGTTGCTCACCTCTGAGATGTGGGTCGAATGCGTGGTGTAGATGATTTGCGCGTCGCTGTAAGCGATGCGATCGAACAAGGTCTTTTGGATGTGGGTGTGAATGTGTGCTTCCGGCTCCTCGATCAGGAGAAAATTAGCGATGGAAAGCTTTTCGCGCTGGTACTTGAATTCAAGCAGCTTGAGTGTGAGGAAGATCAGGTTCGCCCCGCCAAGACTCAGCTCATGAATCGCCCCCTCGTACCCTTCCTCTGACTCGCCAACGAAAAGCCGCAGCGACTGAAAGAGCTTCTCAGCCTCCTCAGGTAAGTCAGATTTGATTGAGAGCGAAGCAGGTGAGTAGGTTTCACCAGCAGCGTCCTTGATCGTCTCGCGAATGTGATTACGCACAGACTGCACATCCTCAAGTTCCTCAATGGATGCGTTAAGGTCGCGAACCATCTGTGTAATGGGCTGCATTGTTGCTGGGTTGATCTCGCCGCTTCTACTTTTGAGCAGCGTGAACAATGGGTTCGTTCTGTTGTTATGGAACTCTGAAACTACATCGCGCAGTGCTTGAATGAAGGTCAGCGAAACTTCTTTCGTGACAGAAAGAAAGCCAGGCACCTTTGACCCGATTTCCGGGAATTCTGTCTCTGATTTGAAATAACACGACTTGAAGTCGCCAACGATCGATTCGTAAACTGCGGGGTTGCTGAAGTCGGCGCTGCTCCGCCCTGTGAAAATTGTCTCGTAGTCATCGATCGTAATTACGCTGCGGATTTCCGCTAGCGTGTCATAGTCAAAGAGATCGAGCGCAGCTAGCTTCAATCGGATCTCTTTCTTAGGTCGGAAGATGAGGTTGTAGGTAGCCTTTGCGAGCGGCGCATCTTCAAGCGTGGCCGTACCATGGAGGAATAGCGCCTGCACAGATTCATCTGTACTGATCTCCTCGAACTCCATACTGATGATAATCCAGTGGCCTTGCCATTGATCGAGCGCCCTGCTGAAGTCAGATTCCTCCAAGCGGTAGGCAGCACGAACCATGGTGTCATCTAGCAGAAGCCGAATCGCGCGAAGTATGTTCGACTTCCCAGAACCATTCTCGCCAATGATCGTGTTCACCCCTCTCTGAAATTGGAGAGTTGTGTTCTTGAAGTTCCGGTAATTGACGAGGGTCAGTTTGGAAATATGCATGCTTCTCCGGCCCGCCGCTCCCTGAGCAGCCCTAGTTGTTTGGAAGCAATCGTTACGCGGTCCCTATACCTTCCGCTCAAGATGCGAAGCGGTTTCTTCGATCTTGAGGCCAAAAGCGATTCGCCCGTGCTAATAATTAACTCTGCTTGTGGCCTTGCTCGCTCGAGTTTCGCGGCCTGTTTGAATCGTCCCAGTTTAGTAGACCTTTGGGGTGTTTGCTTTTGGCCGTTCGCTGCCATTCATGGTGGCTAAGGATGCGGGCCAAATTTTTTGCAAATTGGGGGTGCAAGTCGCTGCAATTCCCCCCGTATCAGCGGATCTTGAGAAGTGGCTCCAGCCGCGGTGAGTTCGGCTAATCTTCCCGTACCAGTTACTCAAGGACGATCCCTATGCCAGATAACTCTAAAGCCAACATTTCCACAGCAGACGCGCTCACGCTCCTCCTGCACAACCAGCACGCTCTAGCTGCAGCCATTGAAGAAATTACAAAGTGGCTCTCAAAGAATGGAGTGAGAAGTGTCGCCGCTAACGCAATTGTGGCCATGGAAACGTTGGACACGAATGCTCAAGGAATCACAGACGCCATCATGCAACTACGGCAGTCACCGGCACCATAGTTCGTCCCGCGGCTCCTCCTTCATGAGCAATTCCCGATGTAACACAAGAAACATGTACTTCTTTGGAGTATGAAATTGTCGGATTGCTGGCGATCACAAGAGGGGGCAAGCGGCCATTAGCATTCAGTCAAAACGGCGGTCAGCACCAAATCAATTGGATGTTGGTCGCCCGCCCCCAGTGGTCTATGCCGTAGACAAGCTGCTTGTGATGGTATAACCGCGCACGTACGCGCGCGCGTACTGCTCCGAAAACTATCAAATCCCCTTTTCCGGCAGGGCTTTCCTAAATCATCAATTTCTTTTTTGGCGACTGCTGTAAACACTTCAGTGGTTCTGTAAACGAACTACTTCAAGCTTCAGTTTCTCCGCGGTGGAGCAAGTATTCATACGGGATGCTCCATGGGAGTGTGGTTGTATGCCTCGCACAAACTCGCAGCCATTGCGCGGTAGCTCCTCGTCGGGGCATAGCACGCGCGACAGTCCATGACATGGTTGATGTACCGCGCAAGGGCCTGGCGCCACTTGGGCGTTGCATTGGCAGCATTGGCATAGAGGCTTGTGCTGAGCCAAGTGGTGCGTTCGACCAACGTCAGATGTGATGATCCGTGGTGCAGTTCGCCATTTTCGGTCTGCCAGTGGTCGCTCGTTGCCAGTCGCCCCTTCCGAGTGCATTGGTCAATCCCAGTCGGTTCGTCCAATTTCCTATGCCGTAGACGGGCCGCCTATTGATGATCCTCGCGCGTACTGCTTAAGAAACTATGAAATCTTCCCTCCCTTTATGGCTTCAGAAATCATCACTCCGGAGGCCGGGCCTATGTGGGTTCCCGACTACGATGGTGTTTTATCGTCGCTCGTGGGGGAGTGATTCGCTCCTGGGCTGATTCCATTCGTGTGTTGTTATGTTTCTGATGAGGTGTTTTTTTTAGGTGTACTCTAAGTGGTGCATGCAAATGGCTTAAATGGGACTGAAAACATTTGGTTTACGTAGGGGCGGGCAGGGAATTTTTGTTGCAGTAAGTGGTAGGTAGGCAAAGTGATACAGGGTCGGCTTTTGGTCTGTGTACATTCAACCTAAAGCAAGGCGAGGACGTAGGTGCGATCGTTATTGCAGGCTTCGCCTTGCGCGCGAATCGTTTCGGGCCCGCTCCAGTCTGCTGTCAGGAATATGTGTTCAGATAGAACACTGATGGTGCTTTATTATTAAGGAATCCAGTCCGAGTTACGAAGTCACATTTTAAGGAGCAGAAGGTGCCTAACCAGTCCCTCTACAGCGCTATTCGAGATCACGATTTCTCAGAAACCACCTGCTTTCTATGCGGTGGTGACGTTGAAAATGATCTGAAAAGTCGCGAGCATGTCTTTCCGAAATGGCTACTTCATCATTTTGACCTTTGGGATCAGCCGATAACTCTTCTTAACGGAACCAAATTAGCCTATAGGCAGCTTGTAATCCCGTGCTGTCTAGTTTGCAATAACGAGTATCTCTCGAATATCGAACAAGAAGTTCAAGAGCGTTTTTCCGCGGGAGCAGCTGATGTTGCGTCTATGGATAGAGGGCGGTTGCTGTTATGGGTTCTGAAGATTTTTTACGGTTTGCTTTATCGTGAGCTATTTCTTTCTATAGATCGTCGAGATCCAGGTGCAGGCAATATCGTGGGTCCAGAAGATATGGAGCAATTTCAGCTGCTTCATTTTATTCTTCAGTCATGCCGTGTATCTATGCAGTTTTCGATAATGGACAGCGATATTCCTGCTTCATTATTCGTTTTTGATGTTCAGGAACCATCCAGTAAAAAGCTGAAATTTGATTACAAGGATGATGTGGTAAATCGTACGCTATATCTCAGGCTGGGAAAGGTTGGTATTTTGGCCGCATTTGATATGGGGGCGCAGACGCTGCCTGGTAAGGAATTTTTTTCCCGATATCAGGGGTATCCACTACACCCGTTGCAATTTGGAGAGCTAGGAGCCAATCTTTTTATGAAGGCTCGTGTATTGAATCGTACTCCTAAAGTTATAATTGGGGAGTCTCCTGAGTTGATTAGCTTCAGTGTGCTTTCAATTGCTGGGTTATCACCAAACCCCGTTTTTGGAGGTTGGGAGGCCGAGGACATGGCTGAAATGCTAATGATGTTTTTAGGCTACTCACGAGAGTTGGTGATGCCAGTTGCGGGGCGTAATGCCACTTGGCTAGAAAACGGTGATGGCAGCGTTCGATTCATTAGTATGGATGCTCCTCCTTGGAATACCTTGGGGGAGGCAGAAGAATAGGGGCGTGGTGGTGGGGCGCCGATCGATGCATGGCGGCACTGAACTGTTCGTTCCCGCCTCGACTGACAAACTAAGAAAGTTTCGAGGCATCCAAGGCTCTTCCCCGTTGTAGCGTGATGCCCGTCATCAATTTGAGACTGGGCTGATCCGCCAGTCGAGTGAGGCTAGGCGTCTATGGGGGCGGACCGTGGACACCTCGAATGTGAAGGGTTGGCGCTACCCTCGGGCTTGAAGTCAATTCAAGTCAGCGGCGTCGATCTTGAGGTTTTTGATATATGTCTAATGGACACGGCATTGAAACCCCGGCCAGCAAAATTGCCACAGCGCTGGCCACCCTCGGCTTGGCGATTCGTCTGAACGCGGAGGTGAATCAGGGGCGTATCGACGTTTCGATCTTCCATCGAGCTGTGAATATCTATACGGGTGGAGATGGCCTGCGCCTGCCCGCATACCCCGAGGCGACACAAGCCGATCTAGATGGCGGGATTTACAATATCGTTCAGATTGCCTTGAGTTCATCTGCGCTTACCGTCGACGAAACCTTGCTTCAGGTCTTTGGCCCGATTGCTTATATCAAGGTATCGAGCCTTCTTGGCATACGCGTGATGATTCATCAAGTACGCAACGCCTTTGCACACAATCCATGGCGCCCTAGGTGGGTCGTTTATAAGAAGTATCGTAAGGCGTACGAGATCGAACTGGATAACGGCACGGCGTTCACTTTTGATGCAACGAGCCTGGACGGAGATGGATTGAATCCTGAGCAGTTTGGTGGCTTGGAGCGCTGGGTGGAGGTGCTGCAACATTGTGAGCGGTTGGTCGCTAGTAATCCTAACATCGCGTAATGCAGTGGCTGGTATGGTAGATATCTATAAGGGTGTATTGATTCCATACAGGTAGAATTGATTTAGTGGTATTGAATCAGTACGCGATGAGGCAGTTGCTGAATGCAACCGGACGGAACTGTACATTGGGTTTTTTTTACGTGTATCGAATCAATACTGCTATGAGTATTGATTCGATACTGGATCAATTGGAGTTTGTCAGTTCCCTGACAGTTTTCAGAGGGGTGGTGGTAGGGGAAATTTCGAGTTCTTTCCCCGGGCATTCATCAATTGCGTACCAGGAAAGTGCGTACAGAGCGCACCTTGACCCATGGCGGGAAAAGTAGCTGCTGCGGGTCAGGATGATCCACCTCCCCGTCAATAAATCTGTCAGCGCCTTTTGCAAAATATTTGGAGAGCTCACACCCCATTCTTTTGCCATCGTGCGCGTGGCGGAAAGATCGCCGTTGTTGTTCCCGTTGTATTGCATGTGCAATTCCATCAGCACACCCCTCGCAGTGAAGCTCAGCGCACGATAGGGGGCCGACTGCCCCATCTGCCACAACATCATGGCAAATGGTTTGGCCTTGGGCTTGAAGCCCTTTCTTTTTGTCGCCATACGACCACTTATAGGCAGACGCGGAGATGCCCTCAAAACTGAGGGCATCTTCGCTATCATTTGGTTAATACGCTTCGCGCATGAGGATGTAGTTGGCTACGCGGTGAGGTGATCGGCCTGGCTCAGTGGACCGAAGAGTCCAATAAGTGCGGATCTCGAAGCCTTTTTTCCTGAGGCGTCGGATCGTACTTGGTGGCTGGACGATATCCAGATCTTTGGCCGCTTCGATGGTCGACACCGAGCCATTGCGCAGCGCCTCGATCATCTTGCGTTCTTGCTCGATTGAAGAGTGGCGTGTCATAGTTTGCCCTTCACGTTGGTGCTATCCAGTGTGTTTTTGCTATGGCGGTGTTCGAGCACCGCCTTAGCATTCTTCTGCGCAGCCCTGCGCATTCCCCCTTTGATTCCTCCGAATTACCGCGCGCCGATCTTGGCTGCGCGCTCGATGAAGGCCTTCAACTCAGATGCCAACGTCAAGCGACGACGACCAATCTTGAAAGTCTTGATTTCGCCCTTGGCGATCAGTTCATAAGTCGCCGACCGGGAGATGCCCAGAATTCGGGCGGACTCCTCGACGCTTACCGAAAGCGGCGGCATCTGCTGAGCTTGCTCCATATTTGTTCTCCCAAAAGTCCGGTCCCGAAAGGTGCCGGGTGTTGCTAGGGTACATCGCATAAATCTGTTATTGCAAGCAATTGCTATACAGTCACGCATTCGCATGGATTGACAGCGGTTTGCGTGTCGAGCAAGCTGTATCCATCAGGTGAGGTCGATGGACCGTTACGGAGCGGATGAGATTTATGGCTACGAAGACAAGTAAGCGGGTGGGCGAATCGAGCACGACAGTAAGTGTTGGAATCAGGATTGATCCTAAAATTAAATTCGCACTGGATATTATGGGGCGTTTGCAGAAGCGCTCCCTTACGGCGGTTATTGAATGGGCGATTTCTAACGCAATTGCTCAACAGACCTTAGACGTTGATGGACGCACTCTAGCAACTGTTCTCGACAAGGTTTGGTCTACAGACGAATCCGGTCGCCTTGTGTTGCTAGCGTTGAATTTGCCTGAAGCTCTAACCTATGACGAGCTGAGAATATGGGAAACAATTAAGGCGACCTCAGGGTTCTGGAAAGCCTCTCCAGACGACACTTTCAATCCTGTTGCAGAAAATATTAATGTTCTAACCGTTAGTCTTTACTGGCCCGATCTGCTGTCTCACGTCAAGAAATTCAAAACGAGCAGCACTATCGTGCCCATGAACGAGGGGGATATCATTCCCTTCCCCCTAAAGTAGGTCGACTGCTGCTGCTTTTGTGCCCGGCGCCAAGTGGGCATAGCGCAGCGTCATTTTGATGTCAGCGTGCCCTAGCAGATCCCGTACGGTGTTGAGTGGTACGCCGGCCATCACCAAGCGTGATGCGAAGTCATGGCGCATATCGTGCCAGCGAAAACTTTCTATTTTGGCTCGCTGAAGTAACTTGAGCCAGGCGCTTTTAACATCCTCCAAGCGACCACCTGTCTTACTTGGGAAAACATACTGAGACTTCCCTGCCTGCTTTTTCCAATCCTCCAGCACGCTGAAGGTCTCCTTGTTCATCGGGATGTGACGCGTATCGCTTGTCTTGGTAGTGGCGCCGGAGACAGTAATCGTCTTAGTGTGGAAGTTCACCGCTGACCATTTCAGATCGAAAATTTCGCCACGTCTCATGCCGGTATTCAGTGAAACGAGCACCATGGGTTTCAGGTGATCGGTGAAGGGCAGTAGCAAACTCTTCATCTGTTCATTGCCGCGATCCTCCCGCCATTTGTTCGCAGTCTCGCGCTCTGCACGGGCTTCGTCCTGGCGCGCGTCCAGAGCTTCGCGCAGGTGCTTGGTTTCGTCTGCGTCCAGGTATCGGACCTTTCCCACCGAGTCGACCTTGAGCTGCTTCAATTTGGCTAGTGGATGTGCTGCGATGAACTCCCATTCAACGGCTCGGCTAAACACGCCGCTGATCGAGCCCATTTTTCTGTTCACAGTTGAGGGCTGGTTGCCGGCTTGCATCCAACCTGTACGGATCTGCTCCAGGTCGCGACCGCTGATAGAGTCGAGTCTCTGAGCCATGACCGCCTCAAAGTTGTTGTCAAGCGTATGCCGGGTTTTCTCATGCCCCCTGTGATGCGTCTCGAACCACGGCATATAGGTGTCGTCGATGAAATCGCGTAAGGAGGGTAGGGTGGCGCCCCTGCGGCCCTGGGTGATCGCCAGCGGCTCGCCGTGTTCGTGCGCATCGGCTAGATGCCGGGCAGCCTCGGTGCGCGCTTGGTCAAGCGTCATCACACCGACGCGGCCGAGGGTGGCATTCTTGTTGCGCCCCCAAGTGACCATGTAGGATTTATGGCCGCTCGGTAGCACGCGAATGAATAGGCCGGGCTGTACGGTGTCATGCACGCGGTAAGCGTTAGGCTCGGTGGGTAGGCTGTTGATAAGCTTTTGGGTAATCTTCGTTTTCAAGCGATCTAGATCCGTGACAGCAACGTGGCAGCAAAAAGAACTATACGGTGCTGTTTTCATGGACGCAACTGGACGAAAATCTCCGTAATTGCTGGTGTTGGTCAAGTGTGATGCCTTCAAAATTGGCCCTCCTAAGGGGAAGGTTGGCAGTTCGAACCTGCCCTGGGACACCACTTCACTTCTTTCCATCCTAGATTGTCTTTCCGGATTTCCATTGCCTGAAGTAGCGGGTATAGCTCTGGGTGCTTTCTCGTGGCCGTGTTCCAGAAGGTCGGGGGGGTGAAGATCCCTTCTATATAGAGAAAGCGGTTTTGCGCTCTCTATTGCCCTGCTCATATAGAAGGGATTGGGTCCTTTTCGGGCTTTCTGCAAGTTGTTGATAGAAAAGCCAAATCAGGGCTTGACGGCAGATTCTGGAAGTCTATAATTCGCCCCACTTCCGGCGCAGTCGAAACGGAAAACTCCTTGGTAAACAAAGAGTTACGCAGGTTTCGGCAGTGAGTTGCTTCAGGTCATCGAAGCGCGAAAGGGGTTGAAAAAGAGGTGTTGACAGCAGCGAGTAACGCTGTAGAATTCGCCTCCCGCTAACGAGAGATCGAAGGCGCAAGTGGTTGAAGTTGCAGAGGAAACTTTGAAAACTTCGGAAAATAACCGCTTGACAGTAACCGGTGCTGCTGTAGAATGCGCGCCTCGGTTGAGACGAAAG
>NZ_MOBP01000092.1 GCF_003732665.1 Pseudomonas frederiksbergensis
GGTCAGGCTGGCGACGTGGTTCACGTGCTCGACGCCGGCACGTTTGAGTTCTTCGCTCAGCGGCTGGCTGTGATCTATCACCAGGTCGGCGCCCAACTCGCGCACCCAGCTCTGGGTTTGTGGACGAGACGCGGTGCCGATCACCTTGAACCCGGTGAGCTGGTTGGCCAGTTGGGTCAGGATCGAGCCGACGCCACCGGCCGCACCGACGATCAGCAAACTCTTGTCTTCATCGGTTTTGCCTTCGCGCACTTGCAGGCGCTCGAACAACAATTCCC
>NZ_MOBP01000093.1 GCF_003732665.1 Pseudomonas frederiksbergensis
GGCAAATGAGGTCTATCAGTCCGGACCCGGCACCGGAAAAATCAAGTACAGGCTGGTGGGCGGCGGTGGTGCCGGAGGCGGCGCATTTTCGACCACCAGCGCACAACTCTCCGCCGGTTGTGGCGGTGCTCCAGGAGCCTATGCAGAAGGTTGGCTTACCCAAGGATTCGACGGCCTGCAGGTGACTGTCGGCAAAGGAGGTGCAGGAGCTCTTGATGCTATCGGTGGCAATGGAGGCCTGACCTCTTTGGGTAGCGTCGCGGCGGCCCCGGGAGGTGGAGCCGGAGGACTGGC
>NZ_MOBP01000094.1 GCF_003732665.1 Pseudomonas frederiksbergensis
GTCCAGCGCTTTTAGCCAGTCCTCGCGCTGCCAGTCGCGGAAATCACCCGGCGGTGGGCCGCCGGCGTTGTTGACCAGAATGTCGACCTGCGGACACGCCGCCAGCACCTTTTCGCGCACGCTCGCGTCGCTGATGTCGCCGATCACGGTGCGCACTTCGACGCCCAGGTTGCGCAGTTCCGTGGCGGCGACCTGCCAGGCCTCTTCGCCGCGAGCGTTGATCACCAGGGTCACGCCCTCCTTCGCCAGGGCCCGCGCACAGGCCACGCCCAGCCCTTTGCTGGCCC
>NZ_MOBP01000095.1 GCF_003732665.1 Pseudomonas frederiksbergensis
CTAGCGGCAGCCTGGCGCGTTTCGCCAGTAACGAATTCGCCGTATTGTTGGACAACACCGACCTCTCGGCCGGCCAGCAAGTCGCCAACCAATTGCTGGCGACTCTCGACAAACCGATGTTCGTCGACAACCAGTTGATCAGCGTCACCGGCTCCGGCGGCCTGGCCTGTTCGCCGCTGCATGGCCGCAACCCGCAGACGCTGATGCGCAAGGCTGGCCTCGCCCTGCACAAGGCCAATGCCAACGGCAAGCATCAGGTTCAGGTGTTTACCGAAGCGTTGAACGCCGAGGCCAGCT
>NZ_MOBP01000096.1 GCF_003732665.1 Pseudomonas frederiksbergensis
TGCCCGCTGGATGCGCCATCTGCGTTCACTGTTTCTGGTGCTCGACGCGGTGGGTCTGGTGGCGTTCACCCTGATCGGCTGCATGACGGCCCTGGAAATGGGCCACGGCATGCTGGTGGCCTCGGTCAGCGGTGTGATCACGGGCGTGTTTGGCGGCATCTTGCGGGACATCTTCTGCAACGACATCCCGCTGATCTTCCGCCGCGAGCTCTACGCCAGCGTCTCGTTTGCCGCGGCATGGTGCTATCTGCTCTGCATTTACCTGCAATTACCCGGTGAACAGGCGATCCTGATCACCCTGTTCGGCGGCTTCCT
>NZ_MOBP01000097.1 GCF_003732665.1 Pseudomonas frederiksbergensis
ATTACGTGCAGAATTCCAACGATTCCGCCTGGATGGTCAACCCTTCGCAACCTCTGTCCGGCTATTCGCCGTTGATCAGCCAGCAAGACCAGCCGCTGGGCCTGCGCTCACGTTTTGCCCTGGACCGACTGGGCAAACTGGCCAAAGGCGGGCCGGTGAAGGTGGAGGATTTGCAGCGCATGGTCATGGACGACCAGGTTTACCTGGCGGACCAAGTGATGCCAGACCTGCTCGGTTTTTGTGCCGGTGACCTGGGGCCCGATGCCTC
>NZ_MOBP01000098.1 GCF_003732665.1 Pseudomonas frederiksbergensis
GACATGTTCAGCGCTTGCGATTGTCGCGAACGGCGACGGCAGCGACACCACAGCCATACGCCGACGTACAGCACGAACAGGCCAATCACCAGAATCACTGCCGAACCGACCTTGTTGGTAGTCAACTCGCCCAGGGCGGGCGTGTGGCCGGGCAGGCTGGAGACACACGTCAGCGTCATCAATACGCCGAGCATCGCCAGAAGGGCGGCAATGGCTGCGACGATTCTAAAACGCCAGTTGCTTTGGCATCTGGGCCGCAAGCGTCCTGCATCCAAACCATCGGATAACTTCA
>NZ_MOBP01000099.1 GCF_003732665.1 Pseudomonas frederiksbergensis
CTTTACGAGTGCATCCTGTGCGCCTGCTGCTCCACCTCCTGTCCCAGCTACTGGTGGAATGGCGACCGTTATCTCGGCCCCGCCGTTCTGCTGCAGGCCTATCGCTGGCTGATCGACAGCCGCGATGAGGCAACCGGTGAGCGTCTCGACAATCTCGAGGACCCGTTCCGCCTTTATCGTTGCCACACCATCATGAACTGCGCACAGGCTTGCCCGAAGGGCTTGAACCCGGCCAAGGCTATCGCGGAAATCAAGAAGATGATGGTCGAGCGTCGCGTCTAACGGCGATTCGCTTGAGAGAGAAAATCTATCCGGCCGCGGTCTCGACCGCGGCTCTTTTTACAACCGGGCCTGGGAAAATTCGGTAAAAATCGACCGAAATGGTAATTATCCCGGCCATCGCTTGCGCAAGGTAAGGCTTTGGTAATAATTCAGCCTTCTTGTTTGATCATGGTCTTTCCGGAAGCGAGAGAATCGGGAGCTTGATATGCAATTCAGATATGTGGTGACGGGCCTAGCGGTTGTGATGAGCCTTGCCGGTTGCCAACGTACCTCCTACG
>NZ_MOBP01000011.1:0-8233 GCF_003732665.1 Pseudomonas frederiksbergensis
TACGGTGTGTCAGTCAGCATTTACATCGACTGACACACCGTATTCGCGAGCAAGCCCGCTCCCACATTGGATCTCCTGTGGCTGTGAGGACGTCAGCGAACCCGGGAGGCTTCAGGCGCCACCACATCCCCGCCAATCACCACCGCCTGATCATCCAGGTACACATCGCAATTGCGCAGCGGTATATCCAAATGGCACGGGGTTTTGCGCTTGCCGCCGACTTCGGTGTTCGGCCCGGTGGAGAACAGGAAGTTGCCATAAAACGCCCGGGCATCCATGCACATGCCATCGTTCTTGTCATGCAAACCCATGGCCGTCCACTGAGCTTTTGGTTGCAAACCCCAGCCAATGTGGGAGATGCCGTACACCTCGGGATCATTGAAATACTTCATGTAATCACGCAGGTATTCAGCCTCGAAACCGCCGTGGATCGAGGTGATGAAGCCCTTTTCGATCTCCAGGGTGATCTTCTCCCGGGCATAGGTCTTGAACGGCAGCACGATGTCGCCAATGTCCAGCACCAGCACGCCTTCGGCGGTTTCTTCGTTGGGCCAGGAAAACAGAAACCCGCTGGGCCAATGGTCCCAACGCCCCGGTTCATCGGCGAAACCGTACTCGGTCACCGCCGGATACTGCCCCAGCGCTGCCCGGAAATCGCTGCCGGCGCGGGAGGTGACGTGGATCGAACGCGCCTGTGTCAGCAGCTTCTCCGCCGCCATCACCCGCACCTTGTCGGCCTCGGTCGGCAGCATGCGCGCCAGGACTTCCGGGGGTTCGACCGCCAATAGAATCCGCGTGCCGGTCTTGAGGATCTGCTCCTGCTCCGGCGAGTGCAGCAGCATCATGGTGTCGACGATCAGGTCCGCCGCTTCCAGCGCCCGTTGCGCGGCGATATTGCCGGTCAGCGCGGTGTCGCCGCAGTAGGCGGTCATGTCGTTGCCCATGGCCGTCGGATGGTTGAACGACGGCAATTCCACCACGTAGACCTTGGCGCCCAGGCGCTGGGCGGCATCCATCGCGGCACGCACGGTGCGCGGGTCGGAATAGTGGCTCTTGAGCACGGCGACGCTCTGGGTCGAGTCGACCTTCGACAACTTCAACACGTGTTCGAACATCTGGGTCAGTTCGCAATCGCTTACCGGCATTTCCAATCTCCTCAATCGTCTGCTGCGCACCAAGTCGAGGCGCCCTGCCTCACTCCAGTGCATTTTTATAGCGTGTACGCCATTTTTTATCGATAAGACATCAAATGCGAGCGGACTGCAAGCGCCGGACCATAACGTTACCAACCCACACAAACCCAACAAACAAAGGTTACATTCGGTGACTACGGGCAAAAAACGCCAAAAATTAATTTTTACCAACGGCTCTTTCTTTTTGAAAAATACAGCGTATACACTTTAAAAACCTTGCGGCGACACCGCCAGCGACCATTCGAAGAAGAGGAACAAGCCCCATGGCCCATACGCAAAAAATCGCCATCGTCGGTGCAGGTCTTGGCGGTGCAGCCGCCGCGACGTTGCTGCAACAAGCCGGGTTCCAGGTGGACATCTACGAACAGGCCCCGGAGTTCTCCCGCCTCGGCGCCGGGATCCACATGGGCCCCAACATCATGAAAATCTTCCGGCGCATGGGCATCGAGCAGCAGCTCGACCTGATGGGCTCGCACCCGGATCACTGGTTCAGCCGTGACGGCTTGAGCGGCGACTACCTGTCGCGCATCCCACTGGGGGATTTCGCTCGCAAGGAATACGGCGCGTCCTACGTCACCGTGCACCGCGGCGACCTGCACGCCTTGCAGATGTCGACGATCAAACCCGGCACCGTGCACTTCAACAAACGCCTGGAAACCCTCGAAGAAACCGACACCCAGGTGCGCCTGACTTTCAGCGACGGCGAAGTCACCTACGCCGACATCGTGATCGGTGCTGACGGGATCAATTCGAAGATTCGTGAAGAGTTGCTGGGCGCGGAAAAACCGCTGTACAGCGGCTGGGTCGCGCATCGTGCATTGATCCGTGGCGACCAATTGGCCAAGTACGACCTGAAGTTCGAGGACTGCATCAAGTGGTGGACCGAGGACCGGCACATGATGGTCTACTACACCACCGGCAAGCGCGACGAGTATTACTACGTCACCGGCGTGCCGCACCCGGAGTGGGATTTCCAGGGCGCGTTTGTCGATAGCAGCCGCGAAGAAATGTTCGAAGCGTTCCAGGGCTATCACCCGACGGTCCAGGCGCTGATCGAGTCCACCGAAAGCGTGACCAAATGGCCGCTGCGCAACCGCAATCCGTTGCCGTTGTGGAGCCGTGGTCGTCTGGTATTGCTGGGCGACGCTTGCCACCCGATGAAGCCACACATGGCCCAGGGCGCGGGCATGGCCATCGAAGACGCGGCGATGCTGACCCGCTGCTTGCAGGAAACCGGCCTCGGCGACTACCGCACCGCGTTCGAACTCTATGAAGCCAACCGCAAGGAACGCGCCTCCCGCGTTCAGTCCGTGTCCAACGCCAACACCTGGTTGCGCACCCAGGAAGATCCGGCCTGGGTCTACGGCTACGACCTGTACGCCCAACCGCTGAAATCGGGGGTGGCCGCGTGAGCACTTTCGTCCATGGCGGCAACGTTCAGGCCAACGGCATTCGCCAGCACTACTTGCGCTACGGCGGCAAAGGCCCGGCGCTGGTGCTGATCCCTGGCATTACCAGTCCGGCGATCACTTGGGGGTTTGTTGCGGAACGTCTTGGTGAGCATTTCGATACCTATGTGCTGGATGTTCGCGGGCGTGGCCTCTCCTCCACCGGGCCTGATCTGGATTACAGCGCTGAGACTTGCGCCGATGACATCGGCGCTTTTGCCGCTGCCATGCAGCTCGATAACTATCACTTGGTCGGCCATTCCATGGGCGCCCGTTTTGCGGTGCGCAGTGCTGTGAAACATCCGGCCGGGGTCAATCGTCTGGTGTTGATCGACCCGCCCGTCTCCGGCCCCGGTCGCCGTGAATACCCGAGCAAACTGCCGTGGTACGTCGATTCAATCCGCCAGTCATTGATCGGGATGGATGCCGAGGCGATGCGCGCCTTCTGCGCCACCTGGACCGATGAGCAACTGCAACTGCGCGCCGAATGGCTGCACACCTGCTATGAACCGGCAATCGTGCGCGCCTTCAACGATTTCCATGATGTGGATTTCCATCAAGACCTGCCGAAACTCCAGCAACCCGCTTTGCTGATGATCGCTGGCCGTGGCGGCGTGATTGCGCCCGAGGACGAAGCGGAAATCCTCGACCTGCAACCGACCATTCGCAGCGTCCACGTCGCCAATGCCGGGCACATGATTCCCTGGGATGACCTCGAAGGCTTCTTCAGCGCCTTCGGTGATTTCCTTGGCCCGCGCCTCAACTAATCGAATCGGGAGACGTTTATGCTCAAGCCTTACCGCATCGGCCAGATTGTGCCGAGTTCCAACACCACCATGGAAACCGAGATCCCGGCGATGCTCAACGCACGCCAGTTGATCCGCCCGGAACGCTTCACCTTTCACTCCAGCCGCATGCGCATGAAGCAAGTGCGCAAGGAAGAACTGGCGGCGATGGACGGTGAGTCCGACCGTTGCGCCATTGAACTGTCCGACGCCAAGGTCGATGTGCTGGGGTATGCCTGCCTCGTCGCGATCATGGCCATGGGGCTCGGTTATCATCGCAAGTCCGAGCAACGACTGCGCAAGGCCACCGCTGATAACGACGCCAACGCCCCGGTGATCACCAGTGCCGGTGCCTTGATCGAAGGTCTGAAGGTCATGGGCGCTAAACGCATCGCCATCGTCGCGCCGTACATGAAACCGCTGACGGAACTGGTGGTGGATTACATTCGCGAAGAAGGCTTTGAAGTGGTGGACTGGCGCGCCCTGGAGATCCCCGACAACCTGGCCGTGGCCCGGCACGACCCGGCGAACCTGCCCGGCATCGTCGCTGGCATGAATCTGGAAGGCGTGGATGTGATCGTGCTCTCGGCCTGTGTGCAGATGCAGTCGCTGCCGGTGGTGGCGCAAGTCGAGGCGCAAACCGGCAAACCGGTGCTCACCGCAGCGATTGCCACGACCTACGCCATGCTCAAGGCCCTGGACCTGGAACCCATCGTTCCCGGCGCCGGCGCCCTGCTCTCTGGTGCTTATTAAGGGGTGAGTGACATGAGCGAACAAACCGCCAACGACAACTACCAGGGCGTGTGGGGCCAGCGCATCGGTTTCGGGCGGAAGGCTGCGTTGCTGATGATCGATTTCATGCGCGGCTACACCACCGAAGGCGCGCCGCTGTTTGCTCCCGGCGTGGTCAGTGCCGTGGCTGAAAGCGTCGAGCTGCTGGCCAGTGCTCGCCGTCATGGCATCCCGGTGGTGCACACCAATATCCGCTACCATCCCGGCCATTTTGCCGATGGCGGAATCTGGGTGAAAAAAGCGCCGGTGATGAAGGACATGGTCGAGGGCAATCCCTTGGCGGCGTTTTGTGAAGAGGTGCTGCCTCAATCCGATGAAGTGGTGATCAGCAAACAGTACGCCAGTGCGTTTTTCGGCAGCAGTTTGGCCTCGATGCTGCACGCCCAGGGGATCGACACCGTGGTGCTGGCCGGCTGCTCGACCAGCGGTTGTATTCGGGCGACGGCAGTGGATGCGGTGCAACACGGGTTCCGCACCATCGTCGTGCGCGAATGCGTCGGCGACCGGCATCCGGCGCCCCACGAAGCCAACCTGTTCGACATCGACAGCAAGTATGGCGATGTCGTCAGCAAGCGGGAGGCGATTGCCCACTTCGAAAAAATGTAATGCGTGCCACAAGAACCGCGCCATAGAGCGCAGGTCTTGGTGACAAAACTGAGGTGTACGCTTTGTAGGAGCAAGGCTTGCCCGCGATGGCGATCTCAAGGACGCCTTCGCGAGCAAGCTTTGCTCCTACACAGGGTGTGCGACCTCAGTCTTCTGACACTGCCTTTGGACGCCGCTTTCAGCGCGCCAGAGCGCTGGAAAAAGCGGCTGTATAAAAACCATAAGTCACCGCCAGGAGACATCCGATGCCCATTGCGAACGCAGCACCCGCGACCACGGTCGCCGACCCGATTCAAGCGCTGTACCACAAGATCACCTGGAAGCTGATTCCGTTCCTGTGCTTCTGCTACCTGGCCGCGTACCTCGACCGGATCAACATCGGCTTCGCCAAACTGCAGATGCTCGACCAACTGCACTTCAGCGAAACCGCGTTCGGCCTCGGCGCCGGGCTGTTTTTTGTCGGCTACATCCTGTTCGAAGTGCCGAGCAACCTGGTGCTGGAAAAGGTCGGCGCGAAGATCTGGATCGCCCGAATCATGATCACCTGGGGTCTGCTCTCGGCCTGCACCATGCTCGTGACCTCCACCACCCAGTTCTACGTCCTGCGTTTCCTGCTGGGCGCCGCTGAAGCCGGGTTCCTGCCGGGGGTGCTGTATTACCTGACCACCTGGTTCCCGACCTATCGCCGGGGTCGCATCATCGCGCTGTTCATGATCGGTTTGCCGCTGTCCAGCGTGATTGGCGGGCCGCTATCGGGTTGGGTAATGAGCCATTTCGACAGCTTCGGCGGCTTGCGCGGCTGGCAGTGGCTGTTCCTGATCGAAGCGGTGCCCAGCGTGTTGCTCGGCGTGCTGACCTTCTGGGCGTTGCCCAACAGCTATCAACAAGCCAAGTGGCTCAACGATGAAGAGAAAGCCCTGCTGGAACAGGAACTGCGCGCCGACGATGCCAGTGCCGCCGACAGCAAGCACAGCTTTCGCGATGGCTTCTTCAACCTGAAAGTGTGGATGCTCGGCGGCATCGATTTCTCGATCCTGCTCAGCGCCTACGCCATGGGTTTCTGGATGCCGACCTTCATCCGCAACGCCGGGATTGTCGACACCTTCCACATCGGCATCCTCACCGCGTTGCCGAGCATCGCCGCGCTGCTGGGCATGCTGTTGATCGGCGCCAGCTCCGACAAACACCGCGAACGCCGCTGGCACATCATCGTGCCGTTCCTGGTCGGCGCGGCGGCCATGGCCACGGCACCGTTCTTCGTGCACAACGTGGTAGCGACCGTGGCGCTGTTCGCCATTGCCTCGGCGGCGATCATTGGTGCGGTGCCGGTGTTCTTCAGCCTGCCGGCGACATTTCTCAAAGGCACGGCCGCGGCCACCGGGTTTGCCCTCGCCTGCTCGCTGGCGAACATCGCTGGACTGGTGAGTAACTCGCTGATGGGCGTGGCGATAGATGTCACGGGCAGCAGTGCCGGGGCGTTGTGGTTCTTTGCCGGGTGTTTGATCCTCAGTAGTTTCCTGGTGATCGCGTTGCCCGCCAAATTGGTAAACCGCTAACCGCCCAACATCCCTGTGGGAGCGGGCTTGCTCGCGAAGGCGTCGTGTCAGTCGACATCAATTTTGACTGACACACCGCATTCGCGAGCAAGCCCGCTCCCACAGGGGATTTGTATTCCAAAAATTACTCAGGTGAGAATTCATGCAAGGTTTGATCAAACGCTGTGCCCTGCTTGTCGCCGCCGGCCTGTGCGCCGGGTCCTTGCAAGCGGCGGAGAAAGTCATTTTCGACACCGACTTCAACGTACTCAACGATGACGGCCAGGCCTTCATCATGCTCGCCCAGTTGCACGCGCAAAAACGCATCGATCTGCTCGGCATGACGTTGGTCAGCGGCAACGCCTGGGTCGATCAGGAGCAGGTCGACGCGCTGAAGGCCGTGGAGCGCATGGGCGTGGAAAAGGAGGTCGGGGTGTATTCCGGCGCGGCGTATCCGTTGCTGCATGACTTCGCCACCTACCCGCAGGAACAAGCGCTGTTCGGCGCCGGTTGGCCGGGGGCGTTCAAATCGCCGCGTCCGACCTCCGCCGCACAACTGGTCGCGCCGCCGGATGGCCTGGCCACCCACACTCAACTGCGCAAGGAAACCGCCGCGCAATTCATTGTCGACAGCGTGCGCGCCAATCCCCATGAAGTGACGTTGCTGGCGGTCGGGCCGCTGACCAACATTGCGCTGGCGATCCGTTCTGCGCCGGACATCGTGCCGCTGATCAAACGCATCGTGTACATGGGCGGCGCGATCGAGATTCCGGGCAACACCACGCCGGCCGCCGAGTTCAACTGGTGGTTCGATCCCGAGGCGGCGAAGATCGTCCTGCGCGCGCCCATCGAGCATGTGATCTTCCCCAACGATGTCTGCGAGAAAGTCACCTTCGATGCCTCGGTGTACAAACGAGTGATCGCCAAACCGGGCCCGATTGCCGATCTGTACAAACACGAGTTCGGTCCACTGTTCGACAAGGATCCGGCCTACCACAGCTTCACCTGGGACAGCCTGCCAGCGCTGTTCCTGGTGCAACCGGGCATCGTCACCGAGTCCCGGGATTTGTGGGTGGACGTGGACGCGCAGTTCAGCGCCGATTACGGCCGGGCCCTGGGCTATAAAAAGAGTCCACCGGTAGGCACGCAAAAAGCCAAGGTGGTGTTTGCCATCGACCAGAAGCAATTCTGGGACGGCTACGTCAACCTCGTGACCTTGCCGACGCCGGTCAAGGCTCGCTGAAACCTCGGCCCTCATGAACAAGTGACAGCTTGCAGCGAACCCCTCACAGTGAGCGTGGTCGCACAGGTGAACCGCCCGAAAATCTTCAACGGCGGTTCAGTCCCTTTTTCTGTCGAGAGCCTTTTGATGCGCAGACTTTTTGCCCTGTCCTTGTCCCTGCTGTTGCTCTCCCTGAGCGCCTGCGCGCTGTTCCCCAATCGCGACCCGCTGAACATCAACGTGGTCGGCATCGAACCGCTGCAAAGCCAGGACCTGGAAGTGCGCTTCGCGGTGAAGATCCGCGTACAGAATCCCAATGAAACCGCGATCGACTACAACGGCGTGGCCCTGGACCTGGAAGTCAACGGTCAGCCACTGGCTTCCGGTGTCAGCGATCAGTCAGGGACAATCCCACGGTTTTCCGAAACGGTGTTGACCGTGCCGGTGAGCGTTTCGGCGTTCTCGGTCCTGCGCCAGACCCTGGGCCTGAGCCAGACCCAAACCCTCGACAACCTGCCCTACCTGCTGCGGGGCAAACTGGCCGGCGGGTTGTTTGGCACCATGCGGTTTGTCGATACCGGCAAGCTGAGTTTGCCGAGGGCCGCCGCCGCAACCTGGTAAACCCGCCGCCATAAAAATGTGGGAGCGGGCT
>NZ_MOBP01000011.1:8239-37516 GCF_003732665.1 Pseudomonas frederiksbergensis
AGTCGATGCAAATGTTGACTGAAACACCGCTTTCGCGAGCAAGCCCGCTCCCACAGGGGTGGGGTTATGCGGTGAAGCGCACGCCGGGTTTGCCGAGGGCCGCCGCCGCAACCTGGTAATCGCGCCGCCATAAAAATGTGGGAGCGGGCTTGCTCGCGAAAGCGTCGTGTCAGTCGATGCAAATGTTGACTGACACACCGCTTTCGCGAGCAAGCCCGCTCCCACAGGGGTGGGGTTATGCGGTGAAGCGCACGCCGGGTTTGCCGAGGGCCGCCGCCGCAACCTGGTAAACCCGCCGCCATAAAAATGTGGGAGCGGGCTTGCTCGCGAAGGCGTCGTGTCAGTCGATGCAAATGTTGACTGACACACCGCTTTCGCGAGCAAGCCCGCTCCCACAGGGGTGGGATTATGCGGTGAAGCGCACGCCGGGTTTGGCCCGTTCATCGACATTCAGCTCGAACACATCCGGCCGCGCATAGTGGCCGACCACATCGAAGTCGTAACGGGCACGGATCAACTCATCGGTGTCGATTTCGGCGGTCAGCAACCCCGCCTCCCCTCGCAGCGGCCCGGCCAGCACATCGCCCATTGGTCCGACAATCACGCTGCCACCGGCAATCAACGGCCGATCCGCCGGCCAGTTGGCGATTTCCACGCCCAAGGCTCGGGGCGAGTCTTGCACCTGGCACGCGCTGACCACAAAACACCGGCCTTCATGGGCGATGTGGCGCATGCTGACTTGCCACATCTCACGTTCATCCACGGTCGGCGCGCACCAGACTTCCACGCCTTTGGCGTACATCGCGGTGCGCAGCAGCGGCATCATGTTTTCCCAGCACACCACCGCCCCGAGGCGCCCGACCTGACTGTCGATCACCGGCAAGGTCGAACCGTCGCCCTTGCCCCAGATCAGCCGTTCGGTGCCCGTCGGCATCAGTTTGCGGTGCTTGGCTACCAGACCACCCACAGGATCGAAGTACAGCGCGGTGCAATGCAGGGTGCTGCCGGCGCGCTCGATCACGCCGATCACCAGATTGGCCCCGGTGCGCGCCGACAATCCGGCCAGGGCTTCGGTCTCGACGCCGGGCACGTCGATGGCGTTGGCGAAGTAGCGCGCAAACGCCTCGCGCCCTTCCGGCAGGCGATAACCCAATTGCGTGCCGAAGTTCTCGCCCTTGGGGTAGCCGCCCAGCAACGCTTCGGGCATGACCACCAGCCCGGCGCCGGACTCGATAATGGCGGTTTCCCAGGAAAGAATCTGTTCCAGGGTTTCGCCCTTGCCGCCGGGCAAGGCGCCGATTTGCAACGCAGCAACGATTGACTTGGACATGGCGATAACTCCGGGGGCAATGAGGTGTTGCTCATTCTCGGTCGCCACCGGATCATGAATAAAGCCCCGCTCGCTGCTGAATGATATGAACACCATGAATATCGCCACCGTCGACCTCAACCTGCTCAAAGTCTTCGAAGCCCTGCACGAAGAGTCCAGCGCCAGCCGCGCCGCCCTGCGCCTGGGCGTCACACAATCGGCGGTCAGCGCAGCGCTGCGGCGGCTGCGCGAGTTGTATGGCGATCAGTTGTTCGTGCGTACCGGCCGCGGTTTGGCGCCGACCTTGCGGGCCAATCAGTTGAAACCGGTGGTCAGCGATGCCCTGAACAAATGCCGGCAGAGCCTGGCCATGGTCGATCCGGCGGCTGATCACTACGAGGGGCGTTCGGTGACCGTGGGTTTGTCGGATGACTTCGAGATCGCCTATGGGCGGCGACTGATCGAGGACATCGCCCAGCGTGCGCCGAAGCTGCGGCTGATCTTCCGCCAGACCCACAGCCAGATCGTGGCCCAGGCCTTGATGGAGCGCAGCATCGACCTGGCGATCACCGCCGGCGGGTTTGCCGAGCGTCTGCTCAGCCGTCAGGTGTTGGGTGAAGGGGGTTATCTGTGCCTGGTGGACCCAAGCAGTCTGGCGCCAGGACAACAGGTCATCAGCCTGGAGGAATTTGTCGCGAGGGAACACATTCTGGTGTCGTCGGGCGGTTTTATCGGGATTACCGATGAAGGGCTGGCGGCGCAAGGGCTAAGTCGGCGGGTGTGCGCCTCGACCACGCACTTTGCGGCGTTGCCCCATCTGCTCAAGGGCAGCCAGGCAGTGGCGACCATCCCGGCCCACGCCGCGCACAGCATCGCGGCGCTCTGCGGCCTGGCGCTGCTGCCCTGCCCGCTGGCGTTGCCGCGTTACCCGATCGAACTGGGCTGGCGCACCAGCACGCAACTGGATCCGGTGGTGTTGAAAGTGCGTGAGGCGATTGTCGCGAGCTTTGCCCACGATGGCGACAACCACACATCCCGGTGAATAACATGCCCTTGTAGGAGCGAGGCTTGCCCGCGAAGGCATCCTTGAGATCGCTATCGCGGGCAAGCCTTGCTCCTACAGGTTGGCGTTCATGAGATCGCCTTCGCGGGCAAGCCTCGCTCCTACAGGGGGGCGGTGTTATTTATGGGGTTATTTGGCGGCCATCAGACGATTCACTTCACTGCGCACCATGTTGGCGTACTCGGGCGGTGACATGAGGTCGAGTTCGGCGCGGACCCATTCGGCCCATTTGCCTTTGCGCTTGGCCCGCTCGCCGAACAACCGTGCGGCTTCGCCCTTGGACTTGCCCAGGTTGCTTTGCCAGAGGTCGAACAGACGGGATTTTTCGTCTTCAAGCGCGGCGCGCTCGGCAAGGGGTTTGTCGGCCAGATTGAAGCTCATGGGAAATACCTGCGGCGTAAATAGGCGACATCTTACACTGTAGGACGAAATCTCCGACCCTGGATTTTTCTACTCGGGTGAGCCTGTACGCAAATTCACTGCAACTTTTTCAATCGCCCAAGACTCCATTGTTCACTGCCCACTTACCCGCAAGGAGTTACTCAATGGCCCGCAAAACAGCCGTACAAAACGCCGCAGACCAAATCAAGGATCAGGCATTCAGTGAGCTTCAGGCGCTGATCGAAGAATCGGACAAACTGCTCAAAAGCAGCGCCTCCCTGGTGGGCGAGGAAGCCGATACCCTGCGCGGGCAAGTCGCGCAGAAGCTGCAACAGGCGCTGGAATCCGTCACCAACGTGCGCGAACGTACCAAACCGGCGGTGGACGCCACTGAAACCTACATCGGTGGCCATCCATGGCAGACCGTGGCGATCTCCGCCGGTTTCGGCCTGGTGGTTGGGTTGCTGTTGGGTCGTCGCTAAACCGACCGGCTAAACACAATCCCCCTGTGGGAGCGGGCTTGCTCGCGAAAGCGAAGGATCAGTCGACATCCATATTGACTGACACACCGCCTTCGCGAGCAAGCCCGCTCCCACATGGGTTCGAGTCGTACTTCAAAGTCCTGCCAGCTCCCGCAAGTTCGCCAAAACATCAGCCTCCAACTCAATCCCCCCGACAGCTGATTTAGCCCGCTGATGATGCCGCCGATCCCCCGGCAAGCGCTTCAACCCCACCCCGTGCATCTGCCGCACCAGTTCCTGGCTGCGCTCGGCGAAGTTCTGCCCGGCGGCTTTGCTCGGGTCGATCACGATCAGCAGTTGACCGGTCCACGGCGTCTTGGCCCCCGGATGGTTCGACCAATCGAACTCGAAGGAGAAATTGCCGCCGGTCAATGCCGCTGCCAGCAACTCCACCATCATCGACAACGCCGAACCCTTGTGCCCGCCGAACGGCAACAGCGCGCCGCCTTCCAGAATCGCCTTCGGGTCCTGGGTTGGCTGGCCGAGGCTGTCCACGCCCATCCCCGGCGCCAGGCGTTCGCCCTTGCGCGCGGCAATCTGCACGTCGCCATGGGCAATGGCACTGGTGGCCAGGTCGAAGACAATCGGTTCGCCATCGGCCCTTGGCGCGGCAAAAGCAATCGGGTTAGTGCCGAACAACGGGCGATCGGCGCCATGGGGCACCACGCAGGTCATGCTGTTGACCACGCTCAAGGCCACCAGGCCTTCATAGGCGAAGGGTTCGACGTCCGGCCACAGTGCGGCGAAGTGATGGGAGTTGCGGATCGCCAGTACGGCAATCCCGGCGCTGCGGGCCTTCTCCACCAGCAAGGCGCGGGCGGCGGCCAGGGCCGGTTGGGCGAAACCGTTGCCAGCATCGACCCGGACAAAACCCGAAGCCACATCCTCGACCACCGGCACCGCCTGGCCATTGACCCAGCCGCTCTTGAGCGTCGACACATAACCGGGAATGCGAAACACGCCGTGACTGTGGGCACCATCGCGCTCGGCGCCGGCACAGTTGAGGGCCAGGGTGTTGGCGACCTCGGCCGAGGTGCCGTGACGCAGGAAGACTTGCTCGAGCAATTGAACGAGTGAAGCGAAATCCAGGGTTTGCGTGTCCGAAGTGACGGGTGTTGCGGTCATCTGAGGCTCCAGTTTTATTATTGAGTCGGGCAACAGTTGAAACGGGGTCAGGCAACAACCCACAAAAAAACATGGCCGATTAAGCGCTGTTTTAGAGGCGTCCTGTCAAGCGTCGAACACTTCGATGACCCAAGCAATATGTACCGCACCCACGCGGTGCATCAGCCCTAACGTTTTTCCTCCATCCAATCGAGGAAAAACCATGACCGCTCCCCCGCTCCCCTATTTTTTTGCCGAGGCTGAACTGGCGAGCAACGCCAGGCAGCCGGGTGATCGAGAAAAAGCACTTAATTTCACCCTCGATGACCTCAAATGGTTGAAGGCGGTGTACCTGGCAACCGATGTGGCCCGCGTGGCCCACAACCCCGGCATGCACGTCCGGCAACTGCTGCTGACCCCGGACACCGGCCAGGCGATCCCCCTGGCCGGGGCCTTCTCCATGAGCAAACCGGACAACGGTGAAGCAACCCTCTATACGCCGTGGAAAGGCCTGATCAAATACGCCGACATCACCGAACTCAAAACCTCCCTCGAACAGTGGCTGACCCAACCCGGCGGCCAACGGGAATTGCTGCGCTACCTGTCCATCGAGCAGCGTTGCACGGCACTGGCCGCGAAAAAACTCAGCGTGACCACGGCAGTGATTGACGGTGCAGTGTTCCAGGCTCAGGAAACCGTGATCGAGGCCAATCAACAACGGAACATCACGGCGATGCTGGCCGAGCTGCTGAAGTTTCCGACCTTGCGCGCCATGCTCGACGAGGTGCTGAAAACCGCACTGGCCAAGAGTTTCCCGGCACTGGATCAGCGCCGGACCCGACTCGACAGCTTTGCCTGCGACGCCGACCGCCATGCGCCTCAACGCCGACTGTCCTCACTGACGTTGAGCGAAGTGGTGCTGCATTACTACTTGAATAACCAGTGGCCGGACGGCGATGTCAGGGCGTTTGTCCACCCCACCCATGGTGTGAGCAGCGAGAGCGATAATCAGGCCTGGGAAGTGGCGTTGCGCGAGGTTGCGCAAAGTCTGACATCGCACCTGCGCAGCCTGCTCGAAACCTTCTGGAACAGCCCCATGGGCAACAGCCTGGCCCGCTCGGCGTTTTTCGCCGACAGCCTGCGCGACACCTATTGCGTCGATCTGCTGCTCAAGCGCCAGCAAGGCGTGCTGACGGCGACGCAGTACCTGCATTTGATGGACGTCAGCCTGGCGGGCACCGACGATTCGCCGGCGTCGAGCGCTGCGCTGCAGATCGATAAAGTCCGGGTCACCGCGCCACTCAAGCATTACGTTGAACTGGCGTCGACCCTGCTGATCGGCACCAGTGCAACCAGCGCCTTTCTCTACACCCAATCCAGGGGTGTGGAGACCAGCGGCAACCTGGGCCAGATCAAGCAGACCCTGTTGAACATGATGAAGAGCGAGGGCCACGACGACCAACTGTTGCACTTCCTGGCCCTCGATGAGCGCGGGCCGTTCCTGTCCCTGGAACCCCGGGAACGAACCATTGAAGGGGCGCCGATCAGCGGCCCGGTGTTCGCACAATTGATGGCCGATATCGTGGCCAAGCAATTGCAGAACCTGACCTACGCCTTGAGCCGCTTCCGCGAAAGCGCCGGCGTGCTGGATCCCCATGCATTGCTGGACAACGCCCTGGATGTGCGGGGCTTGCTCGACAAACGATTGCTGGCCGTCGAGGCCAACGGTCGCTGGAGTACCCACGCGGACCTGCGCTGGAGCGCGCAACCGGCCACGGTGCGCGCCGATTCGGCCAAGCAGCAATTGGCGCTGCTGGCCACGGTGAATCACTCGTTGCAGCAAGACATCGAAAAACACCCGGCCATTTCAACCCTGGTCACTACGGTGGCCAAGGCCGAAGAAGGTGTTCGCGCCTCGCTGGAAGTACTCAAGCCGAAGTTTTCCCACATCCTCTCGACCGCGTTGCGCAGCGAACTGAAACTGCACGCCCTGAGCCGCACCCTGGGCGCCGGCGAGCAGGCCATCATCCAGGCGGTGCTCGACACGCCGATTCGCCAGCAACGCGCGGCGTTGAACGGTTTTCTGCCGGATGTCTTCGCCCTGGCCCTCAGCGTCGACAACGTGGCGCAACCGCTGAACCTGGCCAGTTGTTTTGCACTGACCGAGCGCGGTGGCTTGGACCCAGACCATTCCGGCAAAACCATTTTGTGGACCCCGGCCCAGGGGTTTGAAGCCTTCCCGTCACTGGCGCCGATGCTGGCCGAACTCAAGCGGCGCCTGGTCAATGACATCGAGCGCCCCGGGCTGCTGGAGAATCTGCAACGCAGCGAACGCATTCCCGGCCGCACGTACACCCTGGCGCCGCTGCAACTGATTCACGAGGATTTTCTCCAGCATCTGCAAAAACCCCATGTGCGGCTGGATAACACCGGCGTCGAACAGGTACTGGCGTCGAATCTGCCGACCAAACTGCGCACGGACCTGTTGGGCTTGGCTGCGTTGGGCGCGCCCAGGACCGGTCTGCAACGGGCGACGGAGATTGCCCAGGCCCTGATCACCCGGCAAAAGATTCCGGCCTGGCTGGCCAACGCGTCCCTGGAAGACCAAATCCTTCACACCGAGCTGCTGGCCCAGTACTTGAACAATGCCAGGGAGGACAAGGATTACCTGTCCGGCATCCGCTCCCTCGAGCGGACCGCACATCACGAACTGCAAAAACGTCTCAGGGCGGACAAGCACGACATCGACCCGGACAACGTGCAGATCCAGGTCAGCGCCAGCGCCACCTCCGCCGCCCGCACCCACCTCCTGCCGGACTTTGCCTTGATTCACCTGCAAGACCTGGCCAGCCTCAGCTTCAAGCCAGCATCGCGCACCAACACCGCACTGCCGGCGGCGATCGATGAAACCTACATCAAGAACCTGATCCGCGAGCTCAAGCCCGGCGAACATCAGCGCACGGAACTGAACAACGCATTCGCCGACACGAACGCCGACGCCAACACGCGCAAAAAGCGCTTCAGCCAACAACTGCCCTGGCAACTGCTGCACCACGCCCATTCGGAGAAACTCCAGGAACGCTTGAGCGAAAGCGGGTTTGACCTGATCAGGCAAATCATCGACATGCCCGACGCGATTGCCCGGGACGCGGTCGCTGGGACCAACGCAATCATCCGTCCACTCGAGTTACTGGGCACCGCGAAAGAGGCGGCAATCAAAGTGCCGGGGGTTTATCTGATCGGACCGAAAAAGGACACCACCGGACCGCAGATCCTGCTGGCGCCCTACAGCCCGGAACACGGGGTTAAGGAGTATGAAAACGAAGGCGCATTGCTGAGCGAGCTGAAAACCGCCGGGGCATTGCAGCGCTGGGTGCTCAACAGTCTGATGCCATCCGACCAGGCACGTCTCAAGAGTCGGCTGAGCGCCACCTCTACCGGTGCCAGCCTCGCGTCCAATCCTGTCAAAGGCTCGTTGTTCAAGCAGTTGTTCAATGACAACGCCCTGCTTCTGGGCCGATTGCTGGGCTGCCAATCGGACAACGACCGTCACAGCGAATGGGCCACCATCCAGCGCGTGTTGAGCGAAGACCTGGACCAGGCGTTTTCCTTTGTGTCGGGCAAACTGGCCTACCCGATCATCGTGTGGCGCAGCTACCGCGATATCAAGGACTCGGCCGAAGACCTTCAGCAACACAAATGGGGGCCTGCGGTGAAAGCGTTTATCCGTGGCATGGCGCAACTGGCGATGTTGCGCAGTTCGATGGAAAACCCTGAACCCGCCCCCGGCAGCACCACACCGTGGCCCGGCATCGACATCACCGCCCCCGGACGCACGCAGTTGCAGCGCCACGAAAGCACCGATGTCGACCTGGGCACTTTGACCCTGGACCACACGCTGGGACTCTACGCCCATGCAACCACCCGGCAGCACTACGCCCCCATCGAGGGCAAGGTGTACCCGGTGCACAAACGCGGCAGTCGCTGGATTATCCGCAGCCATAACATGGACGGTCCTTTTGCGCGGCAAGACAGCTCAAAAAAATGGGTGCAGGACGTCGACCCTAACGCACCGCGCTACAGCCTGCTGCGTCGTTGGAAGACCTGGGACACGGTGAATCAAGGGATGAATGTCCAGGCCTCCGGCATGGCTGAGATTCGCCAGCTCTTTCCGGTAAGAGCGCGATTGATCGATGAGGGGCTCGACCTGGCGACCACTTACGCCTGGCACAGCTTTCGCAATCTCCAGTTGTTGAAGACCGCGGGGATTCGGGTGGCACCGGTCCACCAACTGATCAGGGATTTTCTGGATGTGCCGGCGGTGCTGCCCGAGCACGTGACAATGATTGAAAAAGTCGTGGAGGAGATCTTCGGCGCGTTGCTCGACCCGACACTCAGGCGAGAGAAATCCAGTCGGTTTGTCATCGGTGCGGTAAAGGACGATCCGGAGAACACCTTGGCGTTCGCGATCCCCGCGGACAAGAGAAACAAGATCTACCTCACGGAGCGATTTTTTCTCCCCAAATTCGATCACTACCGTAACTACATGACAGACGCTTCGTTTCCGATCAGCACCCATGCTCGAGCCGCCACGTTGATCCATGAGCTTTCCCACATTGTCTGCAAGACCGAGGACATTGCGTACCTGGACGCCCTGCGCCCATTTCCTGACCTGATCGAAACCTCGAACCTGCGTGCCATCGCACTCAAGGATGCATTGACGGGGGTTCAGAACAAGGCGCTTTCGACGAAAACTCCCGATGCGGAGTTGTTCGCGATCTACAACGACGAGGACAGGGTCTGGGAAAATTTTGGTGAGACGGCTTTCGAATACAGTGATCGGGCACTGGCCCACGTATTGAAGTTGACCGGCAAGGACACGCTGGTCGAAGCCCGGAGCACATTCAAGACGGATGCAACCGTGAGGCTGGCGGTGCAACTGGGAAATGCCGATTCGGTGTCTTGGTTGATCACCCATCTGGGGCGCCAGCTCTACAGCCAAACGCCATGACGGGAAGTCAGGGCACTGCGTCAACAGTGCCCTGACAGGCTCAATCCTTCTGATCGCGCAGGATGTTGCCGGAAGCCCCGTCGATGCGGAATTCGTAGACGACGCCATCGGCCTTGCGGCCCTCGCCTTTCCAGTAGCCGTTGTTATCGGCTTCGATCTCGTAGACCTCGACATAACCGGCCTTGGTTTTAGCGGTTTCGATGGCTTTCTCGATGGTGATCCAGCCTGCGCCCGGGCGATCGGCCATTGCGGCGCCAGCGCTGAGCAAACTGGCGGTGGCAATCAGGGCGGCGAAGGTTCTTTTGATCATTTTTTCACTCCATTTGTGGATAGTAGGCGTCTTGCGTCCTGGTTTTTGGGCGTCAGCGGGCAAAATAAGTTCCACTTTGATGGGTAATTGCCATGACTGATGTTCTCGGCACCTCGCCCTCAAGGTTAGAATGCAGCAAATCAGGATGAGTCAATGACCGAACACACCCTCTCGGAAGCCGAATACGACGCCATCACCGATGCCGCTGCGCACTGGTGCATGCGTCTGCACGCCATCGACTGCACCGCCGAGGAGCGCCAAGCGTTCGAACAGTGGCGCGACGCGCATCCGCTGCATGCGTTCGAATACGAAGCGATGCAGGAAATCTGGGAGGTGGCCGGTGATTTGCCGCGCCCTGAGTCCGCCGAGCCCCCTCTGCCCGCCAAACATTCAACGTCCTGGCGCAGCTATGGCATCAGCGCCGCCCTCTGCGCCCTGGCCCTGCCGCTGGCGGCGTACGCTGGCTGGAACCTTGGCTGGCTGCCCAATGCCTATGAGCATTTCGAAGCCGGCGACAATGTGCGCCAGGTCACCCTTGGCGATGGCAGCCAGGTGGAGTTGAACCTGGGCAGCGAACTGACCTTTCGCAATTACAAGGATGAACGTCGGGTCACGCTGAAAAAAGGTGAAGCCTTTTTCAGTGTCAGCCACGACATGACCCACCCCTTCATAGTCAAGGCCGGCGAAGGCCGGATTCGGGTAACGGGCACCAAGTTCAACGTGTGGCTGTATGAAGACCAGGTGCGGGTGAACCTGATCGAGGGCTCGGTGCTGGTGACCAGCAACGACGCTTTGGCTGGCGACGGCTTGCGTCTGGGGCCGGCGATGCAGGCGCGTTTTCGCCACGGCGACTACATGCCGCAAATCAGCCAGACCTACGCCAACGACAACTCTTTGGCCTGGCGCAGCGGCAAACTGGTGCTCGACGATTTACCCCTGAGCGAAGCCTTGCCGCTGATCAACCGTTACCTGGCCAAGCCAGTGATGGTGGCCGATAACAGCACCGCGTCGATCCGCATCGGCGGTATCTACAACATCAAGGAACTGAACAATCTGGTGGCGACCCTGCCCCGGGTGTTGCCGGTCTATCTGACCCGCAACGAGAACGGCAACCCGGTGCTCAATTCGATTCCGCGCCAGGCACCAAAAAGCTGAAGGCCGCGTCCCTTTTGGGGAGGCGGCCTTCGTGTTGGCTACAACTTGTCGCGCGGTGTTTATTGCGCCGCTATCTTCCCGGCTTTTTCATCCGACTCGCGAATCGTCTGCACCTGATACTGCGGATCAGCCTTGATCTGCTGCTCGGTGAACGGCAACACGCTCAGTTGTTTCCGGGAGAACGCCAACGTCTGATCCCGGGCGTACTTCGACGCCGGATCACTGGACAACGAAAACGCCAGCAACCCTTGAGCATGCGGACCTTTGTCATCGAAGGTCACGATTTGCAGATAACTGGTGCCGCTGACCACTTCAAGTTTGCCGTCGGTTCTCGGCACGCTCTGGATGGCGTTATACACCCCCAAAGTACCCGGCCCACCATGGATCGGCGTTTGCTGCCCACCGCTGCTGACCACCTGAATATCGCCCCAGTGGCTGTCCGCTTTCAGGCCCATTTTCGTGGTCAGTTCTAACGACGCCAGCATCGCCTCGTTAATCGCCTTCGCCACTTCCGGACGCTCGAACGCCAAACCACGGGGAGTGTGCTGGGCGTCTTGCGGATCGAACGCTACGCGCCAGATGTCCGGCGCTTGCTGCAACGCCTCCATGACATTCTGGAAATGCACCAGGCCCGGGCCGCTGTCCAGATTCGCCCGGCCATCCCAGGTTTTCAGGCTGGCACACACCGGTGCCGGGGCCGCCCCATTGGCGCCGCAAAACTTCAGCAGGTCCGGCAGCACTTGCGCCGCCTGGTACACCTGATCATCCATCACCATGCGTTGCAGATCCGCTGCCGCCACCGGCCCGGCCTTGGCCAGCGAACCGAGGCGATCCAGGGCAAATCGCGAACGCAGCCCCAGTGGCTGGCTGTCCTGGCTGATCAACGGCGAGAAACCGGTCAGCGGTTGCGCCGGGTTGGCCAGCCACGCGGAATCGTTGGAGTGCTGCACGAAATCCTTGCGCAACAGTTGCGGCAACTGGTCCGCCGCGTAGATACCCTTTTGTGCAGCTTTCGGATCGATGTCCCAGGCACAGGCACTGTTGGCGCCGTCGAGCACGATCATCTGCAACCCGGCACGCGGGTCGCTGCACTGGGCCAGTTTGTCGGCATTGACGTTCGGCACGACAGACAGGTTCATATACAGCGTCTGCCCCTGGTCGTCCGCCGCCAACGTGTTGACCCACGGGATGCCTTGGATCTTGTGCACCGAGGCCTGCAAATCGTTGAGGCTGGTGGCGCGGTTCATGGCGTACCACTGCTGCAGGACCCGGTCGTTTTCCAGGTTGGCATCGCGCAGGCTGTAGGCGAATTGATTGTCCCAATCGAGCTTCCCGGGCCACTGCACCACAGGGCCGAACACCGAGCTGTAGACCACGTGGGACACCGCTTGGACCTGGCCGTCGGGCTGTTTCACGTTGACCGTGAGGGTCTGTTTATCCAGCGGCAATGACTTGCCATCGAGCACGTAACGGGTCGAATCCTTGGGGTCCAGTTGCAGGCGATACAGGGTGAAATGCTTGGACGAATCCACTGTGTGGGTCCAGGCCAAATGCTGGTTGAACCCGATATTGATCATCGGCAGACCGGGCAACGCGGCGCCCATCACGTCCAGTTTGCCGGGAATGGTCAGGTGCATCTGGTAGAAGCGCATGCCGCCGACCCACGGGAAATGCGGGTTGGCCAGCAGCATGCCGCGTCCGTTGAACGAGCGCTCGCTGCCAATCGCCACCGCGTTGCTGCCGCGATCCAGGGCAAAGCGCTGCTGACGCATGTCCGCGAGCTGGAACGATTGCGCATTGGCAGCCTGGGCGACGGCGGCCGGGGGCGTGGCGCCCGCCAGCGCTTCGGCAAACTGCCCGACCCCGCCTTCGACCAACAGACGACGGGTGAGCTTGACCAGGTCCTGGGCGGCAATCGGGCGTACCCAGTCACCCTGGCATTGCGCGGGCAGGCCCTGGGCCCGGCGCTCAGCCAGTGAACGGTTGTAACCCGCCACATAGCCGTCGATCAGGTCACGCACTTCAGGGGTTTGCGCCTGCCAGAAACCGGCCACTGCCTGCGGCGTGTTGAGCCAGTTGAAGAACAGGTCGCTGGCCAGGTTGGCGCGTTCTTCGAGGGTGAATTGATCCGGGCCGAAATAACGCGAGCGCTCGCCGTTGACGGTGACGATCTCGTTGGCCATCAGGCACAGGTTGTCCTGGGCGTAGGCGTAACCGATGCCATAACCGAGCCCGCGCTCGTTCTCGGCGCGGATGTGCGGCACGCCGAAGCTTGTGCGGCGAATATCCACGCCCGAAGGTTGCGGCGCACTGCGGGCGCTGGCCGCAAGGCTCAACCCCAGCATTACACCTGCAAGACTCAACCGGGTTAACTGCCTGCTAATAATCACGCTCGCTCCTGATGGACATGGCCTTGGAAAATCACACCCTGCGTGCAACACGGAATGTGCCTGGCCTTAGGAACGAAAAAATCATCAGCAAATTTAGTCCGGGCAACGATCAGCGGCGCGCCCATCACGTGGCGCTCACATGCCCTCGACAAATTTTCTACATTCAAGCCTTCATGATTTGCCGTGCTCGTTCGTCTTAATGATTGAGAGCACCATCACTTTTTCCTGATCAGGCTCTGATAAGGAGTTTTTTGCATGTACAACTCGCAACTGCCAACGGACGGTAGCCGTGTGCCAAAGAGTGTTTCCATGAATGCTGGCGCAGGCATTTTTGTAGAAAAGGCGGAACGCCACGGAAACGAACGCATCAGGGTATTGCTCAAGAGCTTTGGCCTGAGGACCAGCCTGATTCGCCTGAAGGTCATCGACGCCCTGCTGAGCGCCGCCGAAAGCGAGCGCAACCTGGGCGTGCGCGGCGTGCACACGCATTTGCTGGACCTGGATATTCCCCTGTCCTTCCTGAGTGTGCGGGAGGTATTGAAGCGGTTATGCAGCGAAGGCGTAATTACGCTCAATCAGGACAAAAGCTACAGCCTGCATCCGCAGGCTATTGCCATTCTCTACAGCGAATCGGGCTCGGACGCTTCGCTCAAGGCTTGACCTTGCGGCGCATCACGCCATTGACGACGACCACGATCACGGCCACGCCAATGGCGATGTACTGGAACAGCTTCTCGCTGATGATCCCTGCGTTTTGCAGATACGAAAGGCCGAACATGATCCCCAGCACTACCAGGGAAATCAGAATCGAGTATTTCAAACGTTGCGACTGGGTCATTGCGGGTTCCTGAAACTTGGAATGTATCCGGTTTGTATCCGCTTGCATGCCAAGCTCCTACCTTCTGGCGGGGATGAACGGCGGCAAACGCAGTCTCATGTTACAGCCGATGAAGAGTTTTGGCTTCATAGCGGCGATAACCATGAGGATTTTGAAATGCTCCGTCGAATCACACTGCTGATTCCCCTGATCGCTCTGCTTTCCCTGAGCGGCTGTATCATTTTCCCCCACGGCGGCTGGCACGGGGACCACCACTATGATCGTGGCGGACCGGGCTACTACGAACATCGCTGATGCAAACCCTTGAATGACGTGTAGGGAAAAGCCACTTTTTTAATCAACCCTGAACAAATGCCCGCCTGTCGCGGGCATTTTTCGTACAGCGTATTGTTCCCACCTTTGTAAGTTTGGATCCAAAATTGCGACTGCCCGACCGCCTTGCAATACATGGCAAACCATTGAAATCCCCCGTCTCAAACCCCCGCTAGAGCGGGCATGCATGCCTGACTACTCTTGAAAACGAGCGACAGGAGTACTTCCTGATCGCCACGTTTCGACTAGGACGTCATGCATACATCATCTACAAACCTGCGCCCCTTTCAGCTTTCCGGGTTTTGCCTGGCTATCGCTGTTTTCGAACTGCTGACCTACATGGCCAGCGATCTGATCATGCCCGGCATGCTCAGCGTAACTGAACAACTGGAGGCCAGCCCGGAGCATGTTCCGTATGCCTTCACCCTCTACTTGACCGGTGGCATTGTCCTGCAATGGCTGGTGGGTCCGCTGTCCGATCACTATGGGCGCCGCCCGCTGCTGCTCATCGGCAGCGCGCTGTTTGCCCTGGCCTGCCTCGCCGCTTACTGGGTGCCGGGGATCGAGGCCTTCAACGTTTTGCGCCTGATTCAAGGCATGGGACTGGGTTTTGTCATCGCCGTCAGTTATCCAGCCCTGCAGGAAGTGTTCTGCGAGGCCGACGCGGTGCGGATCATGGCATGGCTGGGCAACATCGCCCTGCTGTCGCCGCTGTTGGGGCCTTTGCTGGGCAGCCTGCTGTTGCAGTGGTGGTCGTGGCGCGAACTGTTCCTGATGCTGGGCATTGCCGCCTTCGCCACCTGGCTCGGATTGTATGGGTTTATGCCCCGCACCCTCGGTGCCCGAACGCCCCGTGAACCCTTTGACTTGCGTGGGACCTTGCGCCGCTACGGCGTGTTGTTGCGCAACCCCGGATTTGTGCTGGCATCCGTCGCCCTGGGGTTGATGAGCTTGCCGCTGATTGCCTGGATCGGTCTGGCGCCGCTGTTGCTGATCCAGGGCCAGGGCTTGTCGACCCTGGAATATGGGCTCTGGCAGATTCCGGTGTTCGGCGCGGTGATGCTCGGCAATCTGCTGCTCGACCGCTTGATTGCGACGACAACCCTGACACACCTGATCCGCTACGCCCTGTGGCCGTTTTGCGGCGGGCTCGTTGCGCTGTTGATCATTGGTTTCTACGGCGCTTCGACGGCATGGCTCGTCGGCTGCCTGGCGCTCTATGCCGTTGGCCTGGGCATGAGCAACGCGGCGCTGTATCGGCTGGCGTTGTTCTCCAGCACAGACAGCAAAGGGCTGGTGTCGGCCATGATCGGCATGATTTCGATCTCGATCATGGGCGGCGTCGGTTCGCTGATCGCGGCGCTTGGTGCAGGCGCCAGCCTGGAATCGTTCGCCTGGATCGCCGCCATCGCGGGGCTTGCCTGCCTCGTGCCCTTGCAACCTTTCTTGCGACGGTGCCGCCACACGGCAGCCGTCTGAATGAACCGATTGAAAAAGGATTTTTGATGATTTACCTACCCCACTCCGATGCGCTCTGTGCGCTGGCGCGCCCCTACGACCCGGACTCAGTACCGCCGGGTTTGTTCGACCGCGCCATGGCTGAAATCAGCCTGTTCCACTGCCACCACACCCCCGGCTACGAACGCTGGCTGAATCACCATGGCCTGAATGCGCAGGATCTGGAGGGACTGGATGACTGGTCGCGACTGCCACCGATCTTCGCCAATTTTTTCAAACAGCACCTGCTATTGAGCCCGACCGGTGAAGACGCGCTGGAGCTGACTTCCTCCGGCACCAGCGGGCAAAAAAGCCGCATGCGCTACGACGCACGCAGCCTCGGCGCCGCCCAAAGCATGGTCACACGGATTTTCCAGCAGTACGGCTGGGACACTCCGGATACCCCATGCAATTACTTGTTGCTGAGCTATGAACCCGAAACCGACAACCGCTTGGGCACGGCTTATACCGATCAGTTTTTGTGTGGTTATGCGCCGGCCAATCAGGTTGTCTATGGCCTGCGCCGCACGGGCAGTGGGCATGAGTTCGATCTGTTCGGCGTTATCCGCGCCTTGCAGGCGTTCGCCGAAGCACAACTGCCGGTGCGCATTTTCGGCTTTCCGGCGTTCCTCTGGCAGGCGTTGCAGCGGATGGAAGCCACTGACATTGCACCACTGAAATTGCCTGCCGGTTCACTGGTGTTTCTCGGTGGTGGCTGGAAAAACCACGCGGCCCAGGAGATTCCCCGGGCTCGGCTGTATGAGCGGATCGGGCAGCAACTGGGCATCGACGCGGACCGCTGTCGCGACGGCTATGGCGCGGTCGAGCACGCGGTGCCTTATATCGAATGTGCCCATCATCATTTTCATGTGCCGGTGTACTCGAACGTGTTCGTGCGCAACCCCGCCGATTTCAGCGTCCAGCCTTACGGCCAACGGGGCTTGCTGAACTTCGTCTCGCCCTACATTTCGTCGAGCCCGGCTCATTCGGTGGTGATGAGTGATCTGGCGACCCTGTACCCCGGCGCGACCTGCGGTTGCGGTCTGTCCAGCGACTGGTTCGTGCTGCATGGACGCGCCGGCACCAGCGCCGGCCGCAGCTGCGCCATGGCCGCTGCCGAACTGATCGGGAGGGCTTGAGATGTTCTTGATCAATGGCCAACTGCACGCCGACCTTGCCCTCGACAGCGCCCTGGACACTTTGCACCAGGCCTTGCCGCGACTGCTGATGACGCCCATCGACAGCCACCTCGTCGTGGACGCCGCCGCGGGTTTTGCCCGGCAATTACAGACCCGGGAACTGGACCTCGGCCTGGAGGACGATCAACGCCTGGCGCTGATCGACTTCTGCCAACCCGCCCACCTGAACGACAAACTGCAACGTGAGCTGGGGGAGCAGCCCCGCTCCCTGCGACGTATCGACTACCAACAACCGCGCTTCGAAAGTTGGCACCCGCTGGGGCTGGTGGTGCACGTGACACCGGGCAATGCGACGACGCTGGCGTTTTGTGCCGTACTGGAAAGCCTGCTGGCGGGCAATATCAACTGGCTGCGGCCCAGCTCCAGTGACCAGGGGCTGACGGCACGCCTGCTGGCGGCCCTTGGCCGGTGCGACAGCAGCGGCACGCTGGCGGAATTTATCGCGGTGCTGCCGGTGGCAACCTCGGACATCGCACGCCTGTGCACCCGTGCCGACGGGGTCTCGGCCTGGGGTGGCGAAACCGCGCTCAGAGCCATCCGGGAGCAGTTGCCCAGCGGCTGTCGCTGGATCGACTGGGGACACCGGATCAGTTTCGCCTACCTCTCGCCCGAAGCGGCACAACCGGCGGCACTGGATGCCTTGGTGGACGAAGTTTGTCGCCTGGATCAGCAAGCCTGTTCCAGCCCGCAATGGCTGCTGGTGGACAGTGACGACCCGGCCGTTCTTCAGGAACTGGGCGCACGCCTGGCCGAGGCGTTCGAGCGTCGCAGCCCACACTGGCCGGCACTGGTGCCTACCGATCAGGAAGCCTCGGAAATCACCACGCGCTGCGCGATGGCAGGGCTAGCGCAATATTTCGCCGGGCAGACCGGCGAGGTCTGGTCCGGCGCGGGATGGCGAGTCATCTGGGAACACCATCGTGAGCTGGCCCCCTCGCCGCTTTTCCGTACCCTGGTGCTTAAACCGGTGCCACGGCACCTGATCGCCGAAACCCTGCTGCCTTGGCGCACGGTCCTGCAAAGCTGCGCCTTGATTTGCCCGCCGGCACACACACCGGCGCTGGCGCGAACGCTGGTCAACGCCGGCGTCACGCGCATTGCGCCGCCCATTGCGATCCACGACGGCTACGCCGGTGAGCCCCACGATGGCGTGTATGCGTTGACGCGCCTGAGTCGCCGGCTCTCGGTGAGCCTGCCAGTGGACGTGCTGAGCACCCACGCCACCCTCGATTCACTGCCCGCCGCCCCGGACATTACCGGCCTTGGAATCATGGATAAAAGCGCATTCCAGGCCCAGCCTATCGACGGCACGGCGCAGCTGTATTTCCGTTCCGGTGGCAGCAGCGGCACCCCGGCGCTGTCCGGTTTCAGCTACCGCGACTTCCACCGGCAAATGCGCGCAGCGGCGGACGGGCTGTTTGCAGCCGGGCTCGATCCGTCCCGGGACCGGGTCATGAACCTGTTTTATGGCGGCAACCTGTACGGTGGTTTTTCCAGTTTTTCCTGGATTCTTCAGCAGATGGGCGCCACCCACCTGCCAATGGGCGCGCCCCATGACGACGACTTCGGCGAAATCGCCCGACTGATCGTGCAGCACAACGTCAACGTGCTGATCGGCATGCCGAGCACCCTGCACCGTCTGTTTCTCAATGAGCAAACCACCCTGCGGGCCTATGCAGGCATCCGCAAGGTGTTTCTCGGTGGCGAGCATCCGGGATTGGCCAGCCGCCAGTTGATGGAAAGTTGCGGGGTATCGACGATCCGCTCGGCGATCTACGGCTCGGTCGACGCCGGCCCCTTGGGCCACGCGTGCGCGGCGACCGGCGATGGCATCTTTCACTTGATGTGCGATACCCAGCATCTGGAAATCGTCGGACTGGAACAGGATGTGCCGGTTAGGGACACCGAGGTCGGGCGCCTGCTGTTCACGTCACGCGCCCGCCACAGCCAGAGCGTGCGCCGCTACGAAGTGGGCGACACCGGGCGCTGGATGAACGGGCCGTGTCCCTGCGGCTTGAGTTCGCCGCGCTTCGAATTGTTGGAACGTCACGGGCAATGGCTGCGGATCGGCACCGAGTTCATTTCGCCGTCAAACCTGGCTCGCTGCGCGGGGACGCCGATTCAGATTGTGCTCGACCATACGCCCAACGGGGTCGAACGCATGGTCGTTCGTGCCGACACCGAGGCAGCCCCCCTTTACAACCAATTGCTGTGCGACACCGCGCTGAAAGACGCCGTGGATGCAGCACTGCTGGTGCTGGATGTCACCACCTGCACCGCCATCCAATTCGACCGCAACCCACACAGCGGCAAAACGCCGCTGGTGATCGACCGGCGCCAACGCCGGACAACGGAAAAGGAATTCCAATGAAAGATCTACTCACGCTTGACCAACTGGTGCAGCACATACGCGAACACTCGCGCTTTTATGACCAGCACCTCGAACACTTGCCGCCACAGGGCTATACGCTTAACGACATCCCCTTGATCAACACTGGCGAGTATTGGGCCGGCAGCCATGACCTGGCGCGTTGGCCAGTGCTCACGGCGCCGGTCCATGATGCGCTGCTGTTTAAAACCGGAGGCACCACCAGCCAGGGCAAACTGGCGATTTACACCCACGCCGAGTGGCAAACAATGGTCACCGCGTTCGGTAAAAGCTTCTCGTCACAATTGAACAGTGGCGACCGGGTGGCCAATCTGTTTTTTACCGGTGACCTGTACGCCAGCTTCCTGTTCATCCACGATTCCCTGGCTCACGTCGACGTCCCGATCAGTGAATTCCCCTTTACCGGCAACGCTGATTTGCCAGGGCTGTCGAGTGCGATTCGCGACCATCGAATCAACGTACTGGCAGGCGTCCCGGCGCAGTTGCTGAAGTTCGCCGCCTACTTGACCGAGCGCAACCAAGTGTTGAACGGCATCGATACCTTGCTGTATGGCGGGGAAAGCGTCTTTGCCGGGCAACTGGCGACCTTCGCCCGGGTCTTCCCCAATGCCCGCGTCGCCTCCATCGGTTACGCCAGCGTTGATGCCGGGTTGATTGGCGGCAGTGATCGCGACTGCGCCCTGGGCGAACATCGGGTGTTTGACCAACACACCGTACTGGAAATCATCGATGAACAAAGCGGTGAAATCATCGAAGAATGCAACCGTGTGGGGCTGTTGGTGGTGACCAACCTGAGTCGCCGCCTGATGCCGCTGTTACGTTACCCGGTGGGTGACCGCGCCTGCTGGCTTGAACCCTTGGGAACGCCTCAGCGAAAATTCGCCATTAAAGGCCGCAGCGCCCACAGCCAGCGGGTGCGCGTGGGGGTGATGTCGCTGCTGACCGATGAAATAAACGCCATCGTCCAGCGTGTAACCGGGCGTGATCAATGGCAACTACGCATCGAACAGGTGGACTTCATCGACCAATTGAGCGTGCGCTGGGTGCCCGAGACCGGCGCTTGCGCCATCGAACACTTGAGCGTTGCATTGCGCGATGCACTCATCGCCCACTACCCCGCCATCAGCACCCTGAGCCATGACGGTTTGCTGGTGTTCCGGGTCGAGCCCTGTGCCGCCACCGAACTCGCCCTGCATCCGCGCTCGGGCAAGCAATTGCGGGTTCTGGATTTGCGGGTGTATGAGCCGTGATTTTTCGTCCTTACAGACCCTCCGATGCCCAAGCCGTCAGCGACCTGTTTCGCCTGATCTACGGCGACCATTACGTGCAGCCGGATGTGTACCTGCCAAAACTGATCACCCAGCACAACAGCGATGGGCGCTGGCAATCCATGCTCGCGGTGGATGGCACTCAAGTCCTGGGCCACGCTGCGCTGTGCCGCGACCGACATCCGACCGGCACCACCGAATTGGCCCTGAGCGTCGTACACCCGGCGACCCGGGGTCAGAGTATTGCCACGCGCCTGGGCCGTGAGCTGCTGGAACAGGCCGGCGCCGTCGCCGGTCGCTGCGTGTTGATCAAGCAAGTCACCCATCACCCTTACACCCAGCGCATGGCGCAGAACCTGGGGTTTCACGGCACCGGGTTACTCCCGGACTATGTGCCCTCGCCTTTTGCCGAGCCTTTGAGCGAAAGCGTCGTGGTCGGTGTTCATCCACTCGACAACCACAACTGCCCGCTGCCGGACATTGCGTGGCCGGACAGTTGCCGGGGGTTTGTGCAGCATTTGTATTCGGTGTTTGGTAGCGGCAAGCCTGTGTCGCTCTACCCGTCCCAGCCTCTGCAAATGCAGCAGCATCAGCACCGGGTCGACGTGGTGATCGAGCGTCTGGACAAGCGCCTGCTCGATCAGTTGATTCAGTTGCCCAGGGATTGGCTGATTTCCCTCAGGCTGGCCCTTTCGGCGTGTTTCGCCGAGGCGTTTGAGCGTTTGCACGTCAGTGGCTTCGTCTTCACCGGATTGCTGCCCGCGCCGGATCAGGGCCGCTGGTTCGCGCTGTTCCATCGCGGCGCCCGGGCTCGGGACCTGACGCTGCAATGCCCGCACATGCAACGGCTGCATGACAACCTGCAACGCAGCGTCCCCCAGGCCGCTCGTTCAGCCGCCTGACTCCTGTCGATAAAAGTGCTGGCCCGGTTGCGCGCAAAGCTCCACCAGCCAATCGACAAACACCCGCACCCGCCGGGATAACTGGCGGTGTGGCGGGTACAGCGCCGTCAGCGGCATGCCCGGTGGCGGCGCGCCCCTGAGCACTTCGCACAGACGCCCTTCCTTCAGTTGCCGGGCAACGTGGTAATACGGCGCCTGGACCAGACCATACCCGGCCTCGCACGCGGCCATGTAACCATCGGCGCTGTTGACCGACACCTGCTTGGGCAGATTGACCTGCTGCACCTGCCCTTCGACCACAAACTCCAGGCCGAAACGGTTGCCAGTGGTGGCGGAGAAATATTCCACCATCTGATGCCCCTGTAGATCCGCCGGGTCTTGGGGCACGCCGTGACGCTGCAAGTACTCGGGACTGGCGCAGGTCACCTGATCGAGCATCACCAACGGCCGCGCCACCAGCGGATCATCCAGCGGCGAGCCACCGCGCAGCACACAATCCACCCCTTCGCGAAGCAGGTCCACGGTGCGGTCGTTCAAGCTGATTTCCAGTTCGATCTGCGGGTAGCGGGCGGTGAACTGCGGCAGTGCCGGAATCACGATCAGCCGTCCGATCCCCGCCGGCATGTCCACTCGGAGCAAGCCCTTGGGGTTGTGCCGAGCGGCGGAAAATACCGCTTCGGTCTCTTCAAGGTCCGCCAGCAAACGCACACAACGGGGGTAATACGCCGCGCCATCGAGGGTCAGGCTGATATGCCGGGTGGTGCGCTGCAACAGTTGCACGCCCAGGTGCGCTTCGAGTTGCTTAATAAGGATGGTCACCGAGGCCCGGGGCATTTGCAGACTGTCCGCTGCTTTGGCGAAGCCGCCCGACTCGACGATCCGGGTAAATACGCGCATGGCGTTGAGACGGTCCATGGTTCTGCCGTACCTGCTGATTATTTAGAAATCATGAATAGTGATAGCAGTTTTAGCCGGTTTATCTGCTTTCTGTCGAGGTGAACAATGGTGGCTCACTTTCTCAAGGAGCTGATCTCATGCAAACACGTCAACTGGGCAAGAACGGACCGCACGTGAGCGCCATCGGTTTGGGCTGCATGGGCATGACCGATTTCTACACCACCGGCACCGATACCCGGGAAGCCACCGCGACCCTGCACCGGGCGCTGGAACTGGGCGTCAACCTGCTCGACACCGCCGACATGTATGGCCCGCACACCAACGAAGAACTGATCGGCAAAGCCATTGCCGGCAAGCGTGACAAGGTGTTCCTGGCCAGCAAGTTCGGCATCGTCCGCGACCCGGCCAACCCGACCGCACGGGGCGTGAATGGCCGCCCGGAGTACATTCGCCAGGCCATCGACGGCACCCTCAAGCGCCTCGGCGTGGACACCCTGGACTTGTATTACCAGCACCGGATCGACCCGCAAGTCGCCATCGAAGAAACCGTCGGCGCCATGGCGGAACTGGTGAAGGCCGGCAAGGTGCGTTACCTGGGGTTGAGCGAAGCCTCGGTGGCCACGCTGGAACGGGCGCACAAGGTGCATCCGATCAGCGCGTTGCAAAGTGAATACTCGTTATGGAGCCGCGATCAGGAAGACAACGGTTGCCTGGCCGCGTGCCAGCGCCTCGGTATCGCGTTTGTGCCCTACAGCCCGCTAGGTCGTGGTTTTTTGACCGGCGCCCTGAAAAGTCCGGACGACTTTGCAGCGGACGATTACCGGCGCTTCAGTCCGCGCTTTCAAGGGGAGAATTTCGCGAAAAACCTGCTGCTGGTGCAGCAGGTGCAAACATTGGCCACCGACAAGGGCGTGACCGCAGGGCAACTGGCGTTGGCCTGGGTGCTGGCGCAGGGCGACTACCTGATCCCGATTCCCGGGACCAAGCAACGTAAATACCTGGAGGAAAATGTCGCGGCGCTGGAGGTGAAACTGAGCGCCGGCGAGTTGCAGGCGCTGGAGGCGATCTTCCCGGCCAATGCGACTGCCGGCCTGCGTTACCCGGAAGAGGTCATGAAGTTGCTCGACCGCTGATCCGTCGATTTCTGCCCCGCTGCGCGTGGTGAGCGGGGCAGAAGATCATTTGTCCTTTTTCTTGACCGTCGTGCCGTTACCTTCGCCGTAGGTCTTCAGGTTCTGCAGCACGTAAATGGCTTTCTTGAACTCCGGGACCAGGTAGTTGGCGTACTTGTTGCCCTTGAGGTTGTTGTTCTGGATGGAGTCCAGTTGCGTGGCGAAGTAATCCAGCGCATTGAACTTGGCGTCAGGGTCGTTCGGAATACCAAACTTGTCGAACTTGTCGCCAGCGTTGAGCAACGTCAGCGCGGTCACATCGCCGATGATGCCGTTCTGCTTGAGGAAGGTGCTCATGTTGCCCAGTTGCTTGGCCGAGATGTTCGTCGGATCGAAGCCCTTGACCTGCTTGAACAGTTGCAGGGAATCCATTTTCGTCCGATCGAGGATCGTCGGGTTGGTGCCTACCATGGTCAGGATTTCCCGAACCTTGGCGCTTTGTGACACCGGTTTGGCGTTGGGCGAACCCTGGCGCACCAGCAGGCCCGATTTGGCTGTCCAGTTACCGACCACACCAATCGTCATGACCGTACTCCTGACAGGAACATAAAAAATCCTTGTTTAAGCGAGATGAATGCGGGGAAGTATCGACGCGAAACGACACTCTACCTACAAATATTTCGACTATTTACAATTCTCGTACATTTTCGATACAAATCCCCAAGTCCCCGGTTTCATTGGCCTATATGAAATTTTTGATCTTGGTATAGCCGCTACATTGATTGTCATTTATTACAGATTCTGTCCATTTGTAGCGGCTTCGATACTCACCCCTCCTATACCGTCTGTCCCCCTGTCCCATTTCTTGTACGTCCGTACTAAAGCTCGCCCACGGCGGGCCGATAAGCCATGGATAGCCCCGCTTTCAAACACAACACCCCAACAATAAAAACGCAGCACAAGGACCAGTCCCATGCCCGCATTCCGTACCATTCAGGCTCGCTACACGCTGTTTCTGGTCCTGTTCATCCTGCTGCTTTCCGTACTGACGGTGGTGGGCATCAGCCAGTTGGTCGCACCGAAACTGCGTCACACCGAAGAACAGGTAGCCCTCAACCGCATTGCCGAAGTCGCGGTGCAAATCCAGGGCGAATTGAACAAGGTGCAGGCCCAGCAACGCAGCATCACCCAGACCATTCCCCTGCTCGACAGCGCCGCCATCGATACGGTGCTGCCCGGCCTGGTGGACCAGTACGGTGAGCTGAAAGTGTTTGGCGGCGGGATTTGGCCATTGCCCGGCCAGCGTGAAGCCGGGCGCAACAAGTTCAGCACCTTCTGGCACCGCGACAGCTCCGGCAAACTGGCCGTCAACACCTTCTGGAACAGCGACGCCGCGCCCAATTATTACGACCAGACCTGGTACAAGGGCGGCATGGCCACCCCGCGTGGCCAGTGCGCCTGGGCCGCCGCCTATAAAGATGACGCCAGTGCCGAACCGCGCACCAACTGCGCCATGGCCATCCAGAAAAACGGCGCGGCCTACGGCGTGTCGACCATCGACGTGACCCTGGGCTTTTTCAACGACCTGATCGCCCGCAAGGAAAAAGACCTCGGCGCCGAGATGCTGATCGTCGAGGCCGACGGCAAGATCATCAGCAACAGCTCACGCATCAGCGGCCCGATTGTGTTGAAGAACATCAGCGAACTGGCCGGTAACTCGCCGTTCGCCAGCCAGGTCAAGGCCGGCCTGCAAAACCGTGACCAGGCCCAGCGCGTCGAATTCGACAACAACGGTGAAGCCAGCACTTTCTTCATGCGCCCGATTGAAGGCACGCCATGGTTCCTCGCCACGGCCCTGCCGACCAAACTGATCACCGCCCAGCGTGACGATGTACTGAACACCCTGAGCCTGTTGCAGATTCCGATGGTGATTCTGTTGGTGCTGTTGCAGATCTACGCGATCCGCCAACTGATCCACCGCATGAAAATCCTCAAGGCCAATATCGACGCGCTGTCCGCCGGCGACGCCGACCTGACCAAGCGCATCACCATTCGCGCCGAAGACGAACTGGGGGCCATCGGCCATTCGGTCAACGCCTTCATCATCTACCTGCAGAACATGATCGGCGAAGTGACCCAGGCCACCGGCGCCATGGCGTCGAGCCTGGACAACCTGCAACGGACCTCGGCGCACACCAGTCAGATCCTGGTGCGTCACGCCTCGGAAACCGATCAGACCGTCACCGCCATCACCGAAATGAGTTCCACCGCCGACAGCGTGGCGCAGAACGCCGCCGAAACCGCAGCCTTCACCCAGCGCGCCAACGAACACGCGGACCGTTCCCGGGTGGTGGTTGGCGAAGCGTCCAACAGTGTCGTGGCGTTGATTGATGAAGTGGCCAGCGCCACCCATAAAGTCGAAAGCATGCAACAGGACGCGCAGCGGATTACCGAGATTCTCGGGGTGATCGGCGCCATTGCCGGGCAAACCAACCTGCTGGCGCTCAACGCGGCGATTGAAGCGGCGCGGGCCGGTGAACAGGGTCGTGGCTTTGCGGTGGTGGCCGATGAAGTCCGCGCCCTCGCCGCCCGCACCCAGGCCAGCACCTCGGAAATCAACGAAATGCTCAAGCGCCTGACCCAAGGCGTGAGTTCGTCGGTAGCGGCCATGGAAAACACTCAGGCCAGTTGCCAGTCCGCCGCCGATGCGACGGCACGGGTAAACACCGGCCTGGATGAAATGGCCGGCTCCGTCAGCCACATCAACAGCCTCAGCACCCAGATCGCCACCGCCGCCGAGCAGCAAAGCGCCGTGACCGAAGAGATCAACCGCAGCATGGTGCAGATCCGCCACATGGTCGATGAACTGGTGAAAAGCGGTCACGCCAGCGAGTTGAACACCCAGCAGTTGCTGGAAGCCAACAGCCGGGTGAGCTCGATCATGGGACGGTTCAAAGTCCGCTGATTATCTGAAGACCAGTGAGGGCCCCTGTGGGAGCGGGCTTGCTCGCGAAAGCGGAGTGTCAGTCGACATCATTGTTAACTGATACACCGCCTTCGCGAGCAAGCTTTGCTCCTACAAGGACTCGGCGGCGCACGCAAATAGACGTTTGACCGCCCATCCGAAACCGCCCCTAACCACCCCCAACCTGTAATTTCTGACAGTAGCCACGCCTGTACCGTCGGTATCTCATAAGCCATGTCCCCACCTCACACCCAGGTAGACACCATGGCTAATGAAAAACCGGATGCCGAGATTCTGGTCAACTTTCCGCCAAGTATTCAGGGCGCAACCGAAAACGTAATTCCCGACCCGGCCGTGCCGCCGGGTGAGCCGGCGGTGGGTTTGCCGTTGGCCATTTTCCGGCAGGTGCTCAACACGCAAGGGGTGTTGGCAGCAGCCGTGACGGTCATCGTCGACCCGCCCGTGCGCGATGGCCCTGCCGATGACTTAATTTCCATCTCCCTCTGGCTCAACGGCACGGAACTCGAAAAACGCCCCATCCTCGCCCCCGATCGCGATGAGCGCACCACATTCAACCTGTTTCAGTTGTTGCTGCTCGATGGCCGGAATAACAAACTGGAATACAAGATCCATCGCCCCAGCGGCAACGTGGCCGACTCTATCCCGCTGTGGATCCTGTACAGCGAACAACTGCCCGGCGGCAATATCGTGCCCGGCAACGACGATCACCCCTACCTGGACATCAGCTTGCCGGCCGAGCTGGGCGATCCGCCGGTAATCGGCAAGGATGACGTGGACCAAGGTGTGCCGTTGACCCTGTTTTACCCCTACATGAAAGCTTACGACGTCATTACCGTGCGCCTGCAGAACTCGGACTTTCCCCTGCCGCCGCTACAACCCGACGAGGTCGGCAAGCCAAAGGTGGTGACCGTCATCCGCGACGTTTTCGATGGAATCGGCAGCAGCCCGGACTTCAAGTTCTCCTACACCGTAGTCGATCAGTTGCACAACCCGACGGAGCGGCGGCGCTGGTCGAAAATACTCAGGGCGGATGTCGATGTGAATCGGGTCGGCTTCAAGGCCCCGACCATCAAGGAAGCGACCGGCAACACCCTTGCCCCGCAAGCTGCGAAAGACCTGTTGACCGCGATCATCCCCGTCGGCTTGCGCGCCACCGACCGGGTCAGCGTGACCTGGGCTGCCTTGCCTGATACCCCGGCGGCAGGTTCGCACACGACCGCCCCCGTCGAGATGGGCACCGTCGGCGCCAAGGAAATTCCGCTTCCCAACTCAGTGGTCGCGTTCAGCCTCGGCAAAACCGTGACCGTCAGCTACACCGTTGAGCGCGCTGGCAGGACGTACTCCTCCGACCCGCTGGTCTTGAACATAGGCACCTTGCCCGCATCGGAGTTGAACTCACCGATCTTCGTCGAAGCCGACACCAACAACGTGTTGGATGTGAGCAAACTGGCCGGCCAAAATGCCACGATCCACGCAGGACTCTGGACGCTGATTGCGGCGGGGCAACCGGTGTGGATGTACCTGGACGGCAAGAAAAACGATGGTTCTGACTACCACTCCATTCTTTGGGCCGGAGGCGGTAGCCAGGTTAACGACACTTGGATCAACCAGGGGTTCTGGCCTCGGACCGTTGCCTACAACGAGCTGGCCGCGCTGGCGGATAACAGCACTTTGACCATCACCTTCAAGGCCGCGCTGGACAAGCGTAATGACGAAAACACGGCCGTGGTGTTTCCGAACCAGGTTTACACCATTAAAGCCCTGGCACTCGAGGCACCCAGCATCACCTCCGTTAAAGGCTCGCCGAGCGGTGTCGAGATCCCCAACGGCGGCATCACGGTTGAAACCGCTGTGGTCCTGACCGGCGCTGCTGCCAAAGGACAGAAGGTGCAGATCTTCGATGGCACCGTGTCCAAGGGTGAAGCTACTGCCAATGCGAGCACCGGCATCTGGACCTTGACCGTGTCCGGGCTGACCGTCGCCGCACACATTTTTACCGCCAAGGCACTGTACGGCTCCGGCGCCACCTCGGCAGCGCGCACGTTGACCGTCACTGCCGCCACCGCTCCAACCATCACCTCGGTCAAGGGCTCGCCGAGCGGGGTGGAAATTGCCAATGGCGGCATCACGGTTGAAACCGCTGTGGTCCTGACCGGCGCTGCTGCCAAAGGACAGAAGGTGCAAATCTTCGATGGCACCGTGTCCAAGGGCGAGTCTACTGCCGATGCGACTACGGGCATCTGGACCTTGACCGTGTCCGGGCTGACCGTCGCCGCACACATTTTCACCGCCAAGGCACTGTACGGCTCCGGCGCCACCTCGGCGGCGCGCACGTTGACCGTCACTGCCGCCACCGCTCCAACTATCACCTCGGTCAAGGGCTCGCCGAGCGGGGTGGAAATTGCCAATGGCGGCATCACGGTTGAAACCGCTGTGGTCCTGACCGGCGCTGCTGCCAAAGGACAGAAGGTGCAGATCTTCGATGGCACCGTGTCCAAGGGTGAAGCTACTGCCGATGCGACTACGGGCATCTGGACCTTGACCGTGTCCGGGCTGACCGTCGCCGCACACATTTTCACCGCCAAGGCACTGTACGGCTCCGGCGCCACCTCGGCGGCGCGCACGTTGACCGT
>NZ_MOBP01000011.1:37523-177391 GCF_003732665.1 Pseudomonas frederiksbergensis
GTCGAGATCCCCAACGGCGGCATCACGGTTGAAACCGCTGTGGTCCTGACCGGCGCTGCTGCCAAAGGACAGAAGGTGCAGATCTTCGATGGCACCGTGTCCAAGGGTGAAGCTACTGCCAATACGAGCACCGGCATCTGGACCTTGACCGTGTCCGGGCTGACCGTCGCCGCACACATTTTCACCGCCAAGGCTCTGTACGGCTCGGGCGCCACATCGGCGGCGCGCACGTTGACCGTCACTGCCGCCACCGCTCCAACCATCACCTCGGTCAAGGGCTCGCCGAGCGGTGCCGATATCCCCAACGGCGGCTCCACGATTGAAACCGCTGTAGTCCTGACCGGCGCTGCTGCCAAAGGGCAGAAGGTGCAGATCTTCGATAGCACCGTGTCCAAGGGTGAAGCTACTGCCAATGCGAGCACCGGCATCTGGACCTTGACGGTGTCCGGGCTGACCATCGCCGCACACAGTTTCACTGCCAAGGCTCTGTACGGCTCGGGCGCCACATCGGCGGTGCGCACGTTGACCGTAATAGCAGTTGTCGCACCGACTATTACTTCAGTTCAAAACCGTAGGCAATTTGAGATCCCAAAAAACGGCATAACAACCACGACGACCCTCGCACTCAAAGGTACAGCGATGTCTGAACAATACGTCGATATTGTCTCGGGCAGCAGGACCCTCACTTCAGCGAGAGCCAATACCCAGGGCATCTGGAGCACGCCTTTAATAGATATATCGCTTGGCAATCACGACTTCATTGCCAGAGCCCAATACAGCAATAAACCACAATCCTCACTCTGGAATGTCAAGGTTGTAATGGGGCAAGACTTCAATGACCTGGAGACGCAAGATATTTCATCGCGATTCATCCCTTACCCTTGGCTTGCGATAGGCAAAGCACTCAATTCCAACCAAAGCCAACATTCCATCATCAAGATCCCCAATCCTACTTCAGGCCAATTTGAGGGACACGCATATGAACTTAACAGCCTCATTCTCGATGAATCATTTAGAATCGAAGTACCCGGCCAGACTGGACCCAGTCAATTTTCAAAAATAACGTTCTGGTACCAAATCTACCCCGCCCAACCACTTAAAGGACGCACAATACGCCACGGACCAATATCTCAAAACTTCAGCATCGGTTCTGGCAGCTCAGGAAAAGCAGAGTTCAACTTACCCAACCTATATATGATCGACATATACGTGAACAAATCCAAATTTATTATAGACACCATTATAATAGAATGAGAAAAATCAAGAAAAGACGAAAAATAGAAAAAAAGAGAAAAAAAGGGGACGCATTTATTTAACGGGCCGCCCCCTAAACATGAGCTGCCGAAGGCTGCGATCTTTTGATCTTGATTTTCAAGGGCAAGATCAAAAGATCGCAGCCTTCGGCAGCTCCTACAGTGGCAGCGTCACGCCAGAATATGCCTACATGTAACGCCGCCTTTTCCAGCCTTGCGCCGGTTGACTGCCCTGCCCTCTCTCCCTATCCTCACGCCCGTCACGACTCATTCGTGATCGGGTTTGACGGCCTGGACTTCCTTACTACGCGCATAGCTTTTCTTTGCTCGTGCACTTGCGTGCCCGTTCATTGCATATGGTGACTGTGTGTGGGGCATCTTCGGATGCGCCGGGTTAGTGAGGACCGGTCCGTCAACCTGCGCACAGTTGCCACCCACTTCGTTTGACGGCGATTTCGTGGCAGCTCTTTTTGAACCTATAAAGAGTTACCTCACTTATGACCAACGCAACCACAAAATCCACCCCGTTTTCCCCCTGCGATCACACCGACCACCACCTCTTCGCCGTACAACCCGACATCCCCCTGCTCGACGCCCTGGAACAAGCCTCGGTCTTCCTCAGCGGCGCCGAAGCCCTCGCCCATCAAGCCCCCAACGCCACCCGTCCTGAACACATCGCGACCCTGCGCTGGGCCAGCAAGCACATGCTCGACACCGCCCGTTCACTGGTGCAGGCCTCGGTCGATGGTTTGCACGCCGCGCAAGCGGGAGGTGAAGCATGAACCCGCATATGCCGATGACCAGCAATGAGGGCGAGGTTCCGGTTTTGCTGGTGGCCACGCAAGCGCCGTTGGATGAATTGCACAGCAACGCCGCCACGCGGTTTTTGGCGGGGACGCAAATGATGGAGAGTCTGGCCAGCCTCGATATCAGCCAGGCCAAGGGTGCCGATGTGCAGCAACTGGCGCAGGCGGCGGCGATGTTGTTGAAGGATGGGTGTGATGTGATGGATGTGTTGGGGCGGCGGATTCGGGCTCGGGTTTAAACGCCGGGTTTGATGTTGATTGGCAGGGCCTCTTCGCGGGCAAGCCATGCTCCTACAGGGATCGGCTGTGTACGCAAATGCTGTGTACGACGCCCCCCCGTAGGAGCAAAGCTTGCTCGCGATGGCGATTTCACATTCAACAGGGATGGTGGCTGACGCGACGCCTTCGCGAGCAAGCTTTGCTCCTACAGGATTGGTGTCGTTTTTGTATTACTTCGAAACACTCTCGCCCCGCTTCATTGGCTAAAGTCGTCAAAATGCGTCTTTTTTTGACCGCCATCCGAGTCGAGTCCGTCCCATGCGAACCCACCTGCGTCTGCTCGCCCTGAGCGCCCTTTTCATCTCCTCCCTGGCCCAGGCTGCCAACCCGATCCCCATCGAGGTCCACCGCGACGCCAATTGCGGCTGCTGCAAGAAATGGATCAGCCACCTGGAAGCCAACGGTTTCAAGGTCGAAGATCACGTCGAAGCCGATATGAGCACCTTCAAGCAACAGCACGGCGTGCCGCCTCGCCTGGCGTCTTGCCATACGGCGTTGATCAACGGCAAGTTCGTCGAAGGCCATGTGCCGGCCGAGCAAGTCGTGGCGCTGAGCAAACGGGATGATCTGCTCGGCGTGGCCGCGCCGGGCATGCCGATGGGTTCACCGGGCATGGAAATGGACGGCATGAGTGATGCCTATCAAGTGATTGGTCTGAAGAAGGACGGAACTGACACGGTGGTGGCGGACTACCCCGCCCATTGATGTCCGGCGCGTACGTTGGGCTGTTTCTGGCGGCGTTCGGTGCCGCGACGCTGTTGCCGTTGCAGTCCGAAGCGGTGCTGGTGGGGTTGTTGCTCAGCGACCGGTATTGGCTGTGGTCGCTGCTGGCGGTGGCGACCCTGGGCAATGTCCTCGGCTCGCTGGTCAACTGGTGGCTGGGGCGCGGCATCGAGCGTTTTCGTGAGCGGCGCTGGTTTCCGGTCAAGCCTCGACATCTGGAAACAGCGCGCAAACATTATCAGCGCTATGGTCACTGGTCGCTGCTGCTCAGTTGGGTGCCGGTGATCGGTGATCCGCTGACGCTGGTGGCCGGGGTCATGCGTGAGCCGTTGGGGCGATTTCTGTTGATCGTGACCTTCGCCAAGGGCGCCCGTTATGCGGTGCTGGCCCTGATAACACTCGGCTGGATGGCTTGATTGAACCTGTGGGAGCGGGCTTGCTCGCGAAAGCGGTGTGGCATTCAGCATCTATGTTGATTGACACACTGCCTTCGCGAGCAAGCCCGCTCCCACAGGGGCCGGTGTTTAATGTCGGCATAATCGCGTCCTTCCAACATCGCCGCATTTACATGGAGTGAACCTATGTCCCCTTCCCGCTGGCTACCCTGCCTGCTGCTGACCGCCGCCCTGCCCATCCTGGCTCACGCCGAAGGCCCGGAATATGGCCCGGAACTCCAGGGCTTCGAGTACCCCTACACGGTCAAGCATTTCGCCTTTCAATCCCAGGGCAAATCCCTGCAGATGGGTTACATGGACGTCGCCGCCCATGGCAAGGCCAACGGCCGCAGCGTGGTGCTGCTGCATGGCAAGAATTTCTGCGGTGCCACCTGGGACAGCTCGATCAAGGCCCTGAGCGAGGCCGGTTACCGGGTGATCGCCCCGGACCAGATTGGCTTCTGCACCTCCAGCAAACCGGACAACTATCAATACAGCTTCCAGCAACTGGCCACCAACACCCAGCAATTGCTCAAGGCCCTGGGTATCCAGAAAACCACGTTGCTCGGGCACTCCACCGGCGGCATGCTCGCCACCCGCTATGCGCTGCAATACCCGGAACAGGTCGAACAACTGGCGCTGGTCAATCCGATTGGCCTGGAGGACTGGAAAGCGTTGGGCGTGCCGTATCGCTCTGTCGATCAATGGTATGAACGGGAACTCAAGCTCAGCGCCGACGGCATTCGCACCTATGAACGCAATACCTATTACGGCGGCCGCTGGAAACCGGAGTTCGATCGCTGGGTCGACATGCTCGCCGGCCTGAACAAAGGCCCGGGGCATAAACAGGTGGCGTGGAACTCGGCGCTGATCTACGACATGATCTTCACCCAACCGGTGTTCTACGAGTTCAAGAACCTGCAAATGCCGACCTTGCTGCTGATCGGCACCTCCGACACCACGGCCATCGGCAGCGACATCGCCAGCCCCGAGGTCAAGGCGAAGCTCGGTCACTACGATGTGCTCGGCAAGCAGGTGGCAAAACTGATTCCCCACTCGACACTGGTGGAATTCCCGGGAATGGGCCACGCGCCCCAAATGGAAGAGCCCACACAATTTCATCAGGCCCTTCTGGGCTGGCTAAGCAAATACAACCCTGTTCGCGGATGAGGTAAGGCTGATGGCTGTGCAGATTGCGGTGATCGATGACTGGCAGGACGTGGCCAGCGGCGTGGTGGACTGGTCGGTGCTCGACAGCATCGGGCAAGTGAGTTTTATCCACGATTACCCGGCCGACAATGACGTCCTGGCCGAACGCTTGGGCGGGTTCGAGGTGATTTGTGTGATGCGCGAGCGTACTCGGTTCGACGAAGACCTGCTGCGGCGTTTGCCGAAACTGAAACTGTTGGTCACCGGCGGCATGCGCAACGCCGCCCTGGACCTGAAAGCCGCCGCCGCGTTGGGCATTCAGGTCACCGGCACCGACAGCTACAAACACGCGGCCCCCGAGCTGACCTGGGCCCTGATCATGGCCGCTACCCGCAACCTCGTCGCGGAAGCCAACGCCCTGCGCGCAGGCCTTTGGCAGCAAAGCCTGGGCGGCGACCTGCACGGCAAGACCCTGGCGATCCTCGGCCTGGGCAGCATCGGCCAGCGCGTGGCGCAGTTCGGCCAAGTGTTCGGCATGCGGGTGATCGCCTGGAGCGAAAACCTCACCGCCGAACGGGCCGCCGAAGTTGGCGTGACCTATGTCAATAAGCAGGAACTGTTCGAACAGGCGGATGTGCTGTCGGTGCATTTGGTGCTGAGCGACCGCAGCCGTGGGATGGTTGATGCGCAGGCGTTGGACTGGATGAAACCCACGGCGCTGCTGGTCAACACTGCACGCGGGCCGATTGTCGATGAGGCGGCGCTGATCAAGGCGTTGCAGAAAAATCGCCTGGCGGGGGCGGCGCTGGATGTGTTCGATCAGGAGCCGTTGCCCGAATTGCACCCGTTCCGCAACCTGCCCAATGTGCTGGCCACGCCCCACGTCGGGTATGTCAGCCAGCAGAATTACCATCAGTTCTTTTCCCAGATGATCGAAGACATACAGGCTTGGTCGGCGGGTGCGCCGGTTCGGTTGTTGAGCTAAGACCGCGTTATCGTTCTTCGCGAGCAAGCCCGCTCCCACAGGGTTTTACCGTGAACACAAATGTTGTGTACACACAAATCCCCTGTGGGAGCGGGCTTGCTCGCGAAGAGGCCCTCACATTCACCACACCTTTCAAACCCAACGCACCGCAACAGTGCATACCCCGTTCTCCCCGTGCACACCAATATGAATCCCCGGTGACATTTTGGCCCGCCCTTGCAAATAAACCTGCCCTTCGTCGGTGCGTTCGCCCTGCAAACTTGCACGTCCGTACCTCTTTAAACCGATTGTCGAACAATTTTGCCATCTGGTCCGCGACGCTCTAAGTTCTGGCCTAGACTGATTTTCGCGAGTCGGAACCGGTTGGTCACAAAGCAGGAAATTAGTCGAAACTTTTACCTGTTGTGCAGAGTCCTCTCTTAGACAGGTGTGTTCCGACTGGTGCAATCCTTGCAACAGCCCCTGTATGAGCCGCTCCACCCTTTGTGCTTTAGCGTATTGGGCAGCCCTTGCTTACCGATGCGTAGCGCGTTTGCGCCCGGCCACAGGATTTGGCCACGAACACCGTTTGTGCCAGGCCTAGAATTAGATCAACAACACGGGAGATTCATATGATCAGTGCGGCTTTAGATATTCAGGGAGAACGTGCTCATCAGCAGGTCGGCGAAACGAGCGCCGTGAATGCCCCGAGCACCAAAAAGGTCAGCGTCCCCGGCACCAAGACGCTGACGGCGGTAGCCAGCCAGAACCCCAACAAGAAAAAGGTCCTGTTTGTCACCTCGGAAATCGCCGACCTGGTGAAGACCGGCGGTCTGGGTGACGTTTCCGCGGCACTGCCCCGGGCCATGGCCCACCTGCACGACGTTCGGGTATTGATCCCCGGTTATCCGCAAGTGCTGCACAGCGAGAACCCGATCCACATTATTGGCGAACTCGGCGGCCATGCCGCGTTGCCACCCTGCAAGATCGGGCGCATGGACATGCCCGACGGCCTGGTCATTTACGTGTTGATCTGCCCCGAACTCTACGAGCGCGAAGGTTCGCCCTACGGCGCCAACAACGGCCGCGACTGGCCGGACAACCACATTCGTTTCGCCCGCCTGGGCCTGGCCGCTGCCGATATCGCCGCCAACCTCGCACAAATCCACTGGTGCCCGGACCTGGTGCACGCCCATGACTGGCCTGCTGGCCTGGCCCCGGCGTACATGCACTGGCGTGGACAACGCACCCCGACCCTGTTCACCATCCATAACCTCGCCTACCAGGGCGTGACCAGCCTCGGCTCTTGCCCGGAACTGGGTATCCCGATGCACGCGCTGCAACAGGAAGGCATGGAGTTCTACGGCAAGATGTCGTTCCTCAAGGCCGGCATGGCCTATTCGAGCCACATCACCACGGTCAGCGCTACCTACGCCCAGGAAATCACCACCCCGGCCTTCGGCTGCGGCCTCGACGGCTTTCTTGCCGCCAAGACCCAGCAAGGCCTGCTCAGTGGGATTCCCAACGGTATCGACGAAAGCTGGGACGCGGCCACCGACCCGCACTTGTTCTGCCCGTTCACCATCGGCGACTGGGACGGCAAAGCCGTCAACGCGGCCCATGTCCGTGAGTTGTTCGGCCTGGACGACTCCGAAGGCCCGCTATTCGCCGTGGTCTCGCGGCTGGTCTACCAGAAAGGCCTGGACCTCACCGAAGCCGTGGCCGATTTCATCGTCGAACACGGCGGTCAAATCGCAATCATCGGCCGTGGCGAGCCGGAAGAAGAGCAAGCCATGCGTGAGCTGGCCCTGCGCTTCCCTGGTCAGGTCGGCGTGCGCATCGGCTTCAACGAAACCGACGCCCGCCGCATGTTCGCCGGCAGCGATTTCCTGCTGATGCCTTCGCGCTACGAACCTTGCGGTTTGAGCCAGATGTACGCCCAGCGCTTCGGCTCGTTGCCGGTGGCCCGCAATACCGGCGGCCTGGCCGACACCATTGAAAACGGCGTGACCGGTTTCCTGTTCGACGAATCCACGGTCGAGAGCTACCGCGAAGCCGTGGGCCGTGCGTTCAAAGTCTTCGCTTATCCCGAACTGCTCAACGCTATGCGCTGCCGTGCCATGGCCGCACCGTTCAACTGGTGCAAGGCGGTCGAACCCTACGCTGATCTTTACGAAAAACTGGTGGCTAAAGCCCTGGGTAAATCAGGACACAAATAAAAAAGAGGCTTTCAAAGATGCCGTTACGGACCCTTGAGACCTGGCCCCACGGCGCAATCATGCTGGACGCTGAACACACGCGTTTTGCCTTGTGGGCGCCAGATGCGTTTGACGTGAGCGTCGAACTGGATGATGGACAATCCATACCGCTGCAACCCCAGGCCGATGGCTGGTTTGTGATCAAGACCCGCTGCCCGGCCGGCACGCGATACCGCTACAACATCGATGGCGAACTGGAGGTGCCGGACCCGGCCTCCCGCGCCCAGGCCGGGGACCTCGATCGCCACAGCGTGGTGGTCGACCCCCTCGCCTACCGCTGGCAACACCCCGACTGGCAAGGTCGGCCGTGGAATGAAGCGGTGATCTACGAATTGCACGTCGGCACCCTCGGCGGTTTCAGTGAAGTCGAGCAACACCTGGCGCGCCTGGTCGAGTTGGGCATCACCGCCATCGAACTGATGCCCCTGGCGCAATTCCCCGGCGAGCGCAATTGGGGCTACGACGGGGTCCTGCCCTACGCGCCCCAGGCCTCCTACGGCACGCCTGAACAACTCAAGCACCTGATCGACACGGCCCACGGCCATGGCCTGGCGGTGATTCTAGATGTGGTCTACAACCACTTCGGCCCCGACGGCAATTACCTGCATCGCTACGCCAAAAGCTTCTTCCGCGAGGACAAACACACCCCGTGGGGCGCCGCTATCGACTTCCGCCGCCGCGAAGTGCGGGACTTCTTTATCGAAAACGCGCTGATGTGGCTACAGGAATACCGCTTCGACGGCTTGCGCCTGGACGCGGTGCACGCCATCGAAGACCCGGATTTCCTCCAGGAACTGGCGCAACGGGTTCGCCACCAGGTCGAACCGGGCCGCCATGTGTGGCTGAACCTGGAAAACGAACACAACCAGGCCAGCCTTTTGGAGCAAGGTTTCGACGCGCAGTGGAACGACGACGGCCACAACGCCCTGCACGTACTGCTGACCGGCGAAACCGACGCTTATTACGAAGACTACGCCGAGAACCCCACCGAACAACTGGCGCGCTGCCTGAGCGAAGGTTTCGTGTTCCAGGGCCATATCAATCGCCACGGTGATGCACGGGGCGAGCTCAGTGGTCACTTGCCGCCAAGCGCGTTTGTGCTGTTCCTGCAAAACCATGACCAGATCGGCAATCGCGCCTTTGGCGAACGCCTGCATCAACTGGCGCCGACCGACGCCTTGAAAGCCGCCACCGCGTTGCTGCTACTGTCGCCGATGATTCCGCTGATGTTCATGGGCGACGAGTTTGCCGCCGAGCAACCCTTCCTGTTTTTCACCAGCCACCACGGTGAACTGGCGGAACTGGTGCGCGAGGGTCGGCGCAACGAATTCAAGGCCTTCAGCGCGTTCAAGGATCCGCACAAACGGGAAAAGATCCCCGACCCGAATGCACCGCAAACCTTCGAGGCGTCACAGCCACGCCCGGCGGAGCAGCCGGCGCAACAGGCGATTCACGCGTTGTATCGGCACCTGCTGAAGCTGCGCCACGCGCACATCATGCCGCACCTGCCCGGCGCCCGGGCCTTGGGCGCCGAGGTACTGGGCGAAGGTGCGGTGAGCGCGCGCTGGCGCCTGGGCAACGGCAACCTGCTGCGTATTGACCTGAACCTCAGCGACACGCCTGTGGTCCACCCTCCACAGGCCGATGCGTTGCTGCTGTTCGAACACCCGCCCGCGTCCGACCTGCTGAATCAGAGCAGCCTCGCCCCATTTAGCGTGCTCGTCAGCCTCACGGCTGCAAACCCTTTGCTACCTGATGGAGAGCGCCTATGAGCGATGCGCAACTGGAAATACTGGCCAGCCGAGCTGGCCTGGCGGTCGATTGGATCGACGCCAATGGCCGTCCACAGAAAGTCGCCCCGGCAGTGCTGCGCGCGGTACTGATCGGGCTCGGCCACCCGGCCAGCACGACTCAGGAAATCGACGCCAGCCTGCTGCAATTGCAGCAAGTGCAACAGACCCGTCACCTGCCACCGCTGATCACCGCCGACGTCGGCAAGGGTCTCGACCTGGCGCGCTATTTCGAGCCCGAAACGCCGTGCGAAGTGCACCTGGAAGACGGTTCGCGTCTGCACCTGAAACTCGATGCCGAAGCAGTCCTGCCGGGCCTGATCCCGGTCGGCTATCAACATGTGAGCATCGACGGCCAATCCTTCACCCTGGCGGTGGCCCCGGAGCGCTGCTACAGCGTCGGCGATGCCGTCGACAGCCCGATCCCGCGCACCTGGGGCTTGAGCGTGCAGCTATATTCCCTGCGCCGTCCCGGCGATGGCGGTTTCGGCGATACCCAGGCGTTGGAAGACCTCGCTCGGGTAGCCGGCGAACGCGGCGCCGAAGCGTTGGCGATCAGCCCGATGCACGCGATGTTCAGCAGCGATACCCACCGCTACAGCCCGTATTCGCCGTCCAGCCGCTTGTTCCTCAACAGCCTCTACGCCGCGCCGGGGGCGATCCTTGGCGAGCGCGCCCTGCGTGATGCGATTGACGCCACCGGGCTGGCCGAACAACTGCAAGCACTCGAAGCCCTGCCGCTGATCGACTGGCCGGTGGCCGCCGAAGCCAAGCATCGTTTGTTGCAGGCGCTCTACGAAGGCTTCGTCCACGGTGAACATCCCCTGCACGAAGACTTCAGCAGCTTCCGCCATGCCGGCGGCGATGCCCTGGAAAACCACTGCCGTTTCGAAGCCATCCAGGAAGCCCGCGCCGCTCGCGGTGAAGACCTCGACTGGCGTCACTGGCCGCAAGAATGGCAAGACCCGCGCAGCGCCGCCCTCGCCGATTTTGCCGAAGAAAACGCCGGACGCATCGGCTTCTTCGCCTTCTGCCAATGGCTGATCGACCGCTGCCTGGCCCGCGCCCAAGCCGCTGCGATCAGCGCCGGTATGGGCATTGGCCTGGTGGCTGACCTTGCAGTCGGCGCCGATGGCGGTGGCAGCCAGGCCTGGAGTCGCCAGGATGAATTACTCGCCTCGCTCACCGTCGGTGCGCCGCCGGACATCCTCAACCGTTCTGGCCAGGGCTGGGGGATTTCCGCGTTCTCCCCGGAAGGCCTGGTGCGTAACGGCTTCCGTGCGTTTATCGAAATGCTGCGGGCCAACTTCGCCCACGCCGGTGGCCTGCGCATCGACCACGTGATGGGGCTGCAACGGTTGTGGGTCATTCCCAACGATGCACCACCAGCCGATGGCGCCTATCTGTATTACCCGGTGGACGACCTGTTGCGTCTGCTGAGCCTCGAATCCCATCGCCATCAGGCCATCGTTCTCGGTGAAGACCTGGGCACGGTGGCCGAAGGCCTGCGGGAAAAACTCATCGCCCGCTCGATCCTCGGCATGCGCGTGTTGCTGTTCGAACAGGACAACAGCCACTTCAAGCCGACCCTCGACTGGCCGGACAACGCGCTCGCCACCACCAGCACCCACGACTTGCCCACGCTCAACGGTTGGTGGCATGGCCACGATATCGACTGGAATGCCCGGCTCGGTCTGGTGGATGCCACCGGAGAAATCGAGTGGCGTCATCACCGCGAACGGGAGCGCGAAGGCTTGCGCCGGGTCTTGAGTGAAGACCCGCAGAACTTCCGCGAAGAGTCCCACGAAACCGATCAGGTGCTCGACGCCGCGATCCGGTTCCTCGGCCATACCCGTGCGCCGCTGGTGTTGTTGCCGCTGGAAGATGCCCTGGGCATCGAACAGCAAGCCAACCTGCCCGGCACCACCGACTCGCACCCCAACTGGTCGCGGCGCCTGCCCGGTAACAGCGAAGCCTTGCTCGATGACCCGGACGCCGCCCGGCGTCTGGAACTGCTCGCCTGTGCGCGACTTCAGGCGGCCGAGCGTGACCAATGAATCAAGCCCTTATTCAACCGCTGCGGGCGACCCTGCGGCTGCAATTTCATAAAGGCTTTACCCTGGACGATGCAGTGCCGCTGGTGCCGTACTTCGCCAGCCTCGGCATCAGTCATGTCTACGCCTCGCCGCTGCTGAGCGCCCGCGCCGGTTCGATGCACGGCTACGACGTGGTGGACCCGACCACGGTCAACCCTGAACTCGGCGGCGAAGCGGCATTGCGTCGTTTGGTCGACGCCCTGCGCGAGCAGAAGATGGGGTTGATCCTCGACATCGTGTCCAACCACATGGCCGTCGGTGGTGGCGATAACCCGTGGTGGCTGGACCTGCTGGAGTGGGGACGCCTGAGTCCCTACGGCGAGTTTTTCGACATCCAGTGGCACTCCCCCGACCCGTTGATGGAAGGCCAATTGCTCCTGCCCTTCCTGGGCAGCGATTACGGCGTGGCGTTGCAGGACGGCACCCTGCCCCTGCGCTTCGATGCCGCGCATGGCGCGTTTTACGTCGAACACTACGACCATCACTTTCCAATCTGCCCGACCCAGTACGGCGAACTGCTCAAGCCAAGCGAGTCGTTGAATGATGAACAAGCCGAGCAACTGAAGTTTCTCAGCGACCGTTTCGCCGCTCTGAGCTACCAGACCGACGCCCACAGCCTGGCGATTCCCCTGCAAGAGGAACTGCGTGAGCTGGCCGGCGACCCGGCGATCCTGCACGCCATCCAACAGCAAATCAGCACTTATGACTCGCTGACAACAGAAGGCTTCCACAACCTGCACAACCTGCTGGAACGCCAGAGCTATCGCTTGGCCAGTTGGCGCACGGCGGCGGATGACATCAATTGGCGGCGCTTTTTCGATGTCAACGAACTCGGCGGTTTGCGCGTTGAGCGCCCGGCGGTGTTCGAAGCCACCCACGCGAAAATCTTCGAGCTGATTGCCGAGGGCTTGGTGGACGGTTTGCGCATCGACCACATCGACGGTCTCGCCGACCCACGGGGGTATTGCCGCAAACTTCGGCGTCGGGTCGATAGCCTCTCACCCCAGCGGCACTTGCCGATCTACGTCGAGAAGATCCTCGGCGAAGGCGAAACCCTGCACCGTGACTGGTCGGTGGACGGCACCACGGGCTATGAATTCATGAACCAGTTGTCGCTGCTGCAGCACGACCCGGCCGGTGCCGAAACCTTGGGCGAGCTGTGGAATCGTCACAGCGAACGCCCCGCCGAGTTCATCCAGGAAGCGCGACTGGCGCGCCAGCAGATCCTCAATGGTTCATTGGCCGGGGATTTTGAAAGCGTTGCCCAGGCCCTGTTGCAAGTGGCACGCGACGACCTGATGACCCGCGACCTGACCCTCGGCGCGATCCGCCGGGCGTTGCAGGAATTGATCGTGCATTTCCCGGTGTACCGCACTTACATCAGCCCCCGTGGGCGCTCGGCTGAAGATGACGTGTTTTTCCAGCAAGCCATGGACGGTGCGCGGCTGACCTTGAGCGAGGCCGATTGGCCGGTGCTCGATTGCATCGCCGGTTGGCTCGGCGGCGAACCCTGGCGACATCGCCCGGTGGGCCGTCAGCGCAAGATCCTCAAGCATGCCTGCGTGCGTTTTCAGCAACTGACCTCACCGGCGGCGGCCAAAGCCGTGGAAGACACTGCGTTCTATCGCTCGGCGGTGTTGCTGTCGCGCAATGACGTGGGCTTCAGCACCGAGCAGTTCAGTGCGCCGGTCAGTGATTTCCACGACGCCTGCATCCAGCGCTTCGAGGCCTTCCCCAACAACCTGCTGGCCACCGCCACCCACGACCACAAGCGCGGTGAAGACACCCGGGCGCGGCTCGCGGTGTTGAGCGAACGCAGCGGCTGGTACGCCGAACAGGTCGAGCAGTGGCGCCACCTGGCCCGGGACCTGCGCAGCGACGACAGCGCGCCCTCGGCGGGTGACGAGTTGATTCTCTATCAAGCGCTCCTCGGCAGTTGGCCGCTGGAATTGCGCAGCGACGATCAACCGGCCCTGCAGGACTACGCCAAACGCCTGTGGCAGTGGCAACAAAAAGCCCTGCGCGAAGCCAAGTTGCAAAGCAGTTGGAGCGCGCCGAGCGAGGCCTATGAACAGGCCACCGAAGCCTTCCTCAACCGACTGCTGCTGAGCCCGGAAGGTCAGCCATTGCGCGCCTCTCTCGCTGAAGCGGCCCACGCAATCGCCACGCCCGGTGCATTGAACAGCTTGGCGCAAACCTTGCTGCGCATGACCGTGCCGGGAGTGCCGGACCTCTATCAGGGCAACGACTTCTGGGACTTTACCCTGGTGGACCCGGACAACCGCCGGCCGGTGGATTACCCGGCTCGGGAACAGGCGTTGCAAGCGTCATTCGAGTTGCCGCAGCTATTGGCGAACTGGCGTGACGGACGTATCAAGCAGCGCCTGATCGCCACGACGTTGCACTGCCGGGCCGAACACGCCGAGCTGTTCCGGCAAGGGGCCTATCATGCCCTTGAAGTGGTCGGCAGCGAGGCGCATCGGGTGTTGGCGTTTGCTCGCGAACACGACGGCCAATACGCCATCGTCATCGTGCCAATCCGCTGCGCCGGTTTGCTGGAAAACAGTGCCGAACCTCAGGTTGGCGCGCCGCAGTGGGGCGATACGCGGGTGAAATTACCGTTCGCCGCCCCGGAGCAAAACCTGAAGGGACTTTTTTCAAACACCGCAGTCACAAACCACAGGGAGCTGAACATCAGCGCCGCGCTGGGGGATTTCCCGGTCAATCTCTTTATCCAAACTTGAGTTCAGTTCAGGAGCATTGCGATGAGTACCGACGATAAACGCGTTCGCGAATTTGCCTATCAAATCTGGGAGTCCGAAGGGAAGCCCGAAGGCCAGGAAGAACGTCATTGGGAGATGGCGCGCAAATTGGCCGAAGCCGAGGCACTGGCACCCAAGAAATCAACGAAGGCGGCTGGCAGCAAGACCGCTACCGCCAAACCGGCGGCCAAGGCCGATAGCAAGCTCAACGGTCAGGCTGACGGTAAAGCCACGGCGGCGAAAGCCAAGGCCAAGCCTGCCGCTGCGGCAAAAGTAACACCGCCGGGTGAAAAAGCCGCCGAGAAAAAACCGCGTACCACGAAGAAACCACCCGCGGTTTGACGCTTCGCTTAATCGCACTTGATTGAACTCGTGGCGAGCCCGCTCGCCACCGTGGGCGCGCTCGCCCTGAATAAAGAGCTTCGTGAACTGAAAGACTGCAATCCCTGTGGGAGCGAGCCTGCTCGCGAAAGCGACCTGTCAGCCGGCATTGATGGTGCTGACACACCGCTTTCGCGAGCAGGCTCGCTCCCACAGGGTCTGCGCCAGACCGACTGACATCACCGTACTCGTACCCCTTTTTTGCAGGAGCATCTATGACCAATCCAAAGAAAGCCGCGCCAGAACCTCAAGCCGAGGCCTCGCGAATCCGTGAAGGCCTGCCCTTCCCGCTGGGCGCGACCTGGGATGGCCTGGGGGTCAACTTTGCCTTGTTCTCCGCCAACGCCACCAAGGTCGAACTGTGCATCTTCGACGACGCCGGCGAAGTGGAACTGGAACGCATCGAGCTGCCGGAATACACCGACGAGATCTATCACGGTTATCTGCCGGACGCCCATCCGGGGCTGATCTATGGCTACCGTGTCTACGGTCCGTACGACCCGGCCAACGGCCATCGTTTCAACCACAATAAATTGCTGATCGACCCCTATGCCAAACAATTGGTCGGTGAGTTGAAATGGTCGGAAGCCCTGTTCGGCTACACCATTGGCCACCCCGACGCCGACCTCAGTTTCGATGAACGGGACAGCGCGCCGTTCGTACCCAAGTGCAAAGTCATCGACCCGGCCCACACCTGGGGCAACGACCATCGGGTCAGTGTGCCGTGGGACAAAACGATCATTTATGAGACCCACGTACGCGGCATCAGCATGCGTCACCCTTCCGTCCCCGAGAACGTGCGTGGCACCTTCGCCGGGTTGATGGTCGATGACGTGCTCGAACACATCCGCAAACTCGGCGTGTCGAGCGTGGAATTGCTGCCGATCCACGCCTTCGTCAACGACCAGCATCTGCTGCACAAAGGCATGACCAATTATTGGGGCTACAACAGCATCGCCTTCTTCGCCCCGGACCCGCGCTACCTGGCCAGCGGCAAGATCGCCGAGTTCAAGGAGATGGTCGCGCACCTGCACGAAGCCAATCTGGAAGTGATCCTCGACGTGGTCTACAACCACACCGCCGAGGGCAACGAACAAGGCCCGACCCTGTCCATGCGCGGCATCGACAACGCCTCGTACTACCGCTTGATGCCCGATGACAAGCGCTTCTACATCAACGATTCCGGCACCGGCAACACCCTGGATTTGAGTCACCCGTGCGTGCTGCAAATGGTCACCGACTCGTTGCGCTACTGGGCCACGGAAATGCACGTCGACGGTTTCCGCTTCGACCTGGCGACCATTCTCGGGCGTTATCACGACGGTTTTGACGAACGCCACAGCTTCCTCGTGGCTTGCCGCCAGGACCCGGTGTTGCGCCAAGTGAAGATGATTGCCGAACCCTGGGACTGCGGCCCCGGTGGTTATCAGGTCGGTGGCTTTCCGCCGGGCTGGGTCGAGTGGAACGACAAGTTCCGCGACACCGTGCGTGCGTTCTGGAAAGGTGATGACGGGCAACTGGCGGACTTCGCCAGCCGCATGACCGCCTCCGGCGAGATGTTCAACCAGCGTGGACGGCGGCCATATGCCTCGGTGAATTTCATCACCGCCCACGACGGTTTCACCCTCAACGACCTGGTGTCGTACAACGACAAGCACAACGAAGCCAACGACGAAAACAACCAGGACGGCAGCAACAACAACCTGTCCTGGAACCACGGCGTCGAAGGCCCGACCGATGATCCCGAGATCAACGAACTGCGCCAGCGCCAGATGCGCAACTTCTTCGCCACGCTGCTGCTGTCCCAGGGCACGCCGATGCTGGTGGCCGGCGATGAATTCGCCCGCACCCAGGACGGCAACAACAACGCCTATTGCCAGGACAGCGACATCGGTTGGGTCAACTGGGACCTGAGCGAAGACGGCAAGGCCTTGCTCAAATTCGTCAAACGCCTGATCAAGCTGCGCCTGGCCTACCCGATCCTGCGTCGCGGGCGCTTCCTGGTGGGTAATTACAATGAGGACATCGGCGTCAAGGACGTGACTTGGCTGGCCCCGGACGGCAGCGAGATGAGCACCGAACAATGGCAGGAAGCCCACGGTCGTTGCCTGGGCATGCTGCTCGACGGTCGCGCCCAGGAAACCGGCATCCGCCGCAAGGGTGGCGATGCGACGTTGCTGCTGGTGGTCAATGCCCACCATGACATCGTCAACTTCACGTTGCCGGAAGTCCCGGACGGCGGTCACTGGACCTGCATGATCGACACCAATCAGCCGTCGATTCGCGGTCAGGAACGCTTCGAGATCGGTCACGAATATTCGGTCACCGGCCGTTCGCTGCTGCTGTTCGAATTGCAGCATGAGGAAGAAGAGTGAAATGGACCTCCAGGCGTTTCTTCAACAGCAACCACCGGACTACGCTGACACTCAAGCGCTAGGCCGATGCCTGCGGGCAATGGTGGAGGCCGGTCTCGACCGGTTGCCATTGCCCGGCGACGGCCAGACCCTGGTGCGTTTCCAGGGCTTGGCCGAGGTCGCTGGCCACGATCTCGGGTTGTGCAAATTGTACGAAGGCCACACCGACGCATTGGCGATCATCCAGCAACTCGGGGGCTCGCCGACACCGGCCAGCACCTGGGGCATGTGGGCTGCCGAACCGCCGCAAGCCAAAGTCCGGATCAGCCCTTCGGGGCACATGGTTCTACTGGATGGGCGCAAGGCCTGGTGCTCCGGCGCGGCGGTGCTCAGTCATGCGTTGCTCACGGCGTGGGATGATCAGGACCGTCAGCAACTGGTGGCGGTGGCGCTGGATCAGCCGGGGGTGAACGTGACCACGGACGGCTGGCACGCCGTGGGCATGGGGGCCACCGGCAGCGTAGACGTGTTGTTCGAAGGCGCCGAAGCCCAAGCCATCGGCAACCCCGGCGACTACTTGCAGCGGCCGGGTTTCTGGCAAGGCGGAATCGGCATTGCCGCCTGCTGGTACGGCGCGGCCCGCAGCATCGCCGAGCGTTTGCGCCGTCACTGCGCGCAACACCCGGAACTTCACGCATTGGCCCATCTCGGCGCGGTGGATAGCGCCTTGCACGCCGCGGCTGAAGTGTTGCGGGGCAGTGCCCTGAGCATCGACACCCTTCCATTGGCCGACGCCGAACTGCTGGCCCGACGCGCCCGCGCCGTGGTTGAACAGTGCGCCGAGCAAGTCATCCAGCACGTCGGCCATGCCCTCGGCGCCGGACCTTTTTGCAAGGATCGGCAATTCGCCCAACTGATGGCGGATCTGCCGGTGTTCCTGCGCCAAAGCCACGCCGAACGGGACCTCGCCGCCCTCGGCCAACAGGTCACCAACGGGGGCTGGACGTTATGAAGGCCAACCCCATCGTCGGCCAGGGCACGTCCCTGCACCTGTGGCAAACCTCCCGACATCTGGCACAAGTGCCAGTGATCGAAATTCTCGATCTGGTGCCGGAAGGCTCCCGCGCCGTGATCATCGCCCCGCACCCGGACGACGAAATTCTCGGCTGCGGCGGTTTCCTGCAAGTGCTCGCCGATGCGGGCCGCCCCTTGCAACTGATCTCGGTCACCGACGGCAGCGCCAGTCACCCCGGCTCCCGGCGCTGGCCCGTGGAACGCCTGAGCGCGGTGCGGCCGCAAGAGTCCGTCGAAGCCTTGCACCGCCTCGGTCTGCCGTTGCACAGCTTGAAGTGGTTGCGCGGGGGCTTCGCCGACAGCCGTGTCGCAGAGCGGGAAGCGGAACTCAGCGCGTTTATCGAACGGCATTTGCGGCCCAATGACGTGGTGTTCACGACGTGGCGCGAGGACGGCCATTGCGACCATGAAGCCGTAGGCCGCGCCAGTGCCGAGGCGGCGCAACGGGTGGGCGCGACGCTGCATGAACTGCCGGTGTGGACCTGGCACTGGGCAACTCCCGAGGACAGTTCCGTGCCGTGGCATCGCGCCCGCAAGATTCTGCTCGACCCGCACCTGGTCGCCCGGAAGCGCCACGCCATCCACGCCTTCGCCAGCCAACTGGAAGGCGATCCGCAGGTCGGCCTGCCGCCAGTGCTGGCGCCCTATGTGCTGGACCGATTACTGCAACCGTTTGAAGTGGTGTTTCTATGAGCGTCGAGGATCGTTATTTCGATGGATTGTTCGCCGGCAACGACGACCCCTGGGCGTTCCGTGAACGCTGGTACGAACAACGCAAACGCGCCGTGACCCTCGCCGCCCTGCCTCGGCCGCATTACCGCGCGATCTTCGAACCCGGTTGCGCCAATGGCGAACTCAGCGCGCAACTGGCCGCCCGTTGCGATCGCTTGCTGTGTTGCGACACCGCGGCCGCCGCCGTCGCCCTGGCCCGCACGCGCTTGAGCCTGTTCGATCACGCTGAAGTGCGCCAGAGCCGATTGCCCGCCGAGTGGCCCGAAGAAAAATTCGACCTGATTGTCATTAGCGAAATCGGCTATTACCTGGATGCCGACGACCTCAAACGCCTGATCGTCCTCGCCGAACAGTCACTGACGGCGGACGGCCAATTGCTCGCCTGCCACTGGCGCCCGCCCATCGACGGCTGCCCGCTGAATGCCCGTCAGGTCCATGACCTGCTCCACGAACAGTTGCACTTGCCGCGCCTGGTCTTGCACCAGGAAGCGGATTTTCTGTTGGAACTCTGGAGCCGGGAACCCCGCTCCGTGGCGGCTCTGGAGGGCTTGCGATGATTGGAATCCTGATCCCCGCGCACAACGAGGAAGACCTGCTCGAAGGCTGCATCCGCGCGGCCCTGCGCGCCGGCTGCCATGAACGATTGGAGGGCGAACCGGTGATGGTGCTGGTGGTGCTCGACAGTTGCACCGACCGCTCGGCGCAGATTGTTGCGCAATACCCGGTGCACAGCCTGGCGATCGAGGCGCGCAATGTCGGCCAGGCCCGGGCCGCCGGGGCGCGGTATCTGCTCGAACAGGGAGCGCGGTGGATTTCCTGCTCGGATGCCGACAGCCTGGTCTCGAAAGACTGGCTGGTGGCGCAACTTGCCCTCGGCGCCGACGCGGTGTGCGGTACGGTCACGGTGGATCAGTGGACCGCCGATTTCGATGAGTCGGCACAGATTCGTTATCACCAGCACTACCAGGCCCGGGACGGACACCGGCATATCCACGGCGCCAATCTGGGGATCAGCGCCGAGGCGTACCAGCGTGCCGGCGGCTTCGAAGCCCTGGCCTGTGATGAAGATGTGCAACTGGTGCGTCAACTGGAGCTGAGCGGCGCGAACATCGCCTGGAGCCATCAGCCGCAAGTGCTGACCAGTGCGCGCCTGGACAGTCGGGCACGGGGCGGTTTCGGGGACTTTTTGCGAAATTTAGTACAGATGGACTAAAAAAAACCGTATCAGATTGAGTAGTCACGCGACGAAAGCGGTTGTATGAGCAATACTCTGCGGGCTGCAATCCAGGGTTTGGAGCGCGGCACATTGCTATCAACCAGCCTTCACGGGTCGGCCAGGCTTGAATATTCAAGTGGCGCGACTGAGGGCGAGACACAACAAGGACGTAGCCATGAAAACGGTTTACCTCAACGAAAGTACCCTGCCGACACAGATCTGGAACAACGCTGCGCAACTGGACAACATTCCGGTCATCAACACCCAGAGTCTGGTCCCCGAAGGCGCACGCGCCGTGGTGATCGCGCCTCACCCCGGCGACGAAGTGGTCATGTGCGGCGGCTTGCTGCAACTGCTGTCCACCCTCGGCCACCCCTTGCAATTGATCTCGATTACCGACGGCAGCGCCAGCCACCCGGGCTCGCAGCAGTGGTCGGAAAAACGCTTGAGCGTGTTTCGGCCCCAGGAAAGTGTCGAAGCCGTGCGCCGCCTCGGTTTGCCGATGCACAGCCTGAAATGGATTCGCGGCGGCTTCACCGATAACGCCCTGGCCGAGCGTGAGCAGCAATTGAGCCATTACATTGCCCGCTACCTGCGACCGGGGGATGTGGTGTTCAGTACCTGGCGCGAAGACGGCATCGCCGATCACGACGCGGTCGGGCGCGCTGGCGCCAGGGCGGCGGCGATTGTCGGTGTGGCGTACCACGAACTCCCCGTTTGGGCCTGGCACTGGCCGACGCGTGACCAGGGAATGATCCCTTGGCACCGAGCGCGCAAGGTGCGCCTCGACACCTGGACCATCGCCCGCAAAAGCCACGCCACCCACGCCTACGCCAGCCAACTCGACGGCGAACCGGCCATCGGCATTCCCCCGCTGCTGCCCAAGGCGTTGCTGGAGCGGATTCGATTGCCGTATGAAATCGTTTTCGTCTGAAGCTGATTTCTGTAGGAGCAAAGCTTGCTCGCGATGGCACCCTTGAGATCGCTATCGCGAGCAAGCTTTGCTCCTGCAAGGGGTCGCAGTCCTCAGCAAATCTTGTGTTCACCGCACATCAACTGTGGGAGCGGGCTTGCTCGCGAAAGCGGTGGGTCAATCAACATCGATGTTGAATGTGCCCGCCTCTTCGCAAGCAAGCCCGCTCCCACCGGTGTCCGTGATGATCCTGAATTTGCGCTGAACTGCCCGCCTCCACATCAGTCGCATAGTTATGCAGCCCCGATTCACAGGAGCCAACGTGACCAGCGACTCAGAACACCGCGCACTCAATTGCGTGCCTTCAGACACCCCCACAGCCATTCACCGACTGCGGGTTCTCACGGTCAACACCCACAAGGGTTTTACCGCGTTGAACCGGCGCTTCATCCTCCCGGAATTGCGCGAAGCGGTGCGCAGTACTTCGGCGGACCTGGTGTTTCTCCAGGAAGTGGTTGGCGAACACGAACGGCACTCTTCGCGCTACAACGAATGGCCGCAGATGTCGCAATACGAGTTCCTCGCCGACAGCATGTGGAGTGATTTCGCCTATGGCCGTAACGCCGTGTACCCCGACGGCCATCACGGCAACGCGCTGTTGTCGAAGTACCCGATCCGCGAATTCCGCAACCTCGACGTTTCGATCACCGGCCCCGAGCGCCGGGGCCTGTTGCACTGTGTGCTGGATGTGCCGGGGCACGCCGAGGTCCATGCGATTTGCGTGCACCTGAGCCTGCTCGAAAGCCATCGTCAATTGCAGTTGCAGTTGCTCTGCCAGCTACTCGAATCCCTGCCCGACGACGCGCCGGTGATCATCGCTGGCGACTTCAACGACTGGCAGTTACAAGGCAATGCCGCCCTCGCCCGACGGGACTACCTGCACGAAGCCTTCGAACGCCATCATGGCCGCCCCGCCAAGACCTATCCGGCGCGCTTTCCATTGCTGCGCCTGGACCGGATCTACCTGCGCAATGCCACCAGCCATCACCCGAAAATCCTCGGCACCCGGCCCTGGACGCACCTCTCGGACCACTTGCCGTTGGCGGTGGAAGTGCATCTGTGAGCCTGAACCATTCGTCAGTAGCGCTACCCCCGGCCAAAGAATGCGACTACACCTTAAAAAAGCTTAAGGACTAGCACATTCAATTCGTTAGGGCGCGGGCCTCACGCAGTTTATGAATTAGGGTTGTTTTACTGTCCGGCGAACCACCAAGGATGACATCCCCGAAACACGAGAAGGGATTCGCCATGAGTCGCTACGCCAAGCTGCTGCGGTCGTTGCCGCAGGTCTGTGTGGTTCCCGCTTCACTGCTGATTTTCGTCAGCCCCCATGCCTGGGGCGCCTGCACATTGGTCGCCGGCCCCGGCAACGATGCCTTCACTTGCGACAGCGGCACCAGCGGTGCACTGACCGACCTGGCGGGCAACAACAGCCTGACCTTCCCCGCCAACGGCACGGGCCGTATCAACGGCAACGTGACCTTTGGCGCCGGCAGCGACAGCCTGGACATGGACGCCGGCACCCTCGCCGGCGCGCTCGACCTGGGGGATGGCAGCGACCGCATGCGCATCAGCGCCGGGCAAATCACCGGCGCCGTCAGCCAGGGCAATGGCATCGATGATTTCGTCATGAGTGGCGGCACGATCCAGTCCCTGGCCCAGGGTGATGGCCGCGACACCTTCCTCATGACCGGCGGCACGATCACTGGCGCCTTCGAGGACGGCGATGTGGCGAGAATGACCGGCGGCACCATCGGCCGGGTCGACATGAAGCTCGATAACAATATTTTCGACCTGTCCGGCGGGCAGATCCTCGGCAACCTGGTGACCGGGTTCGGCACCGACACCATCATCGTTTCCGGTGGGCGCATCGGCGGCAATGTCAGCGTCAGCGGGGGCAACGACAGCATCACCGTGACCGGCGGCGAGATCGTCGGTGAAATTCGCGCCAGTGTCGGCGATGACATTTTGAACTGGAGCGGTGGCGGCATTATCCGCTCGGCGATTCTGATGGCCGAAGGCAATGACCGCGCAACCCTGAGCAACCTGGATGAAAGCACCCTCGCCCTTACCCCGAGTCTCGATGGCGGCCCCGGCAACGACCTGCTGACCTTCGACCGCACCGTCTCCACCAACCCCGCGCGCTACATCAACTGGGAAACGGTCAACCTGAGCAACGGCTCGCGATTCGACCTGGCCGGTAATTTCGTCCTGGGCGACAGCGCCAGCGGCACCGGGGTGTTCAATATCGATGCCAGCAGCACGCTGACGTCAGCCCAGGGCAGCATCACGCCGTTCACCCCCGGCCAGTTCGCCACCCTGAACAACGCCGGGGTGATCGACCTGGCCAGCGGCAACACCCGCACCGACGACACCCTGACGGTCCAGGGCAATTACGCCGGCAACAACGGCCAACTGCTGCTGCAAAGCGTGGTGGGCGGCGACGATTCCCCCAGCGACAAACTGGTCGTGAACAACGGCACCTTGACCGGCAGCACCGTGATCAGCGTCAGCAACCTCGGCGGCGTCGGCGGTTTGACCCAGCAGAACGGCATCCAATTGGTCCAGGCCCAAGGCACGGCCGTCAGCAACAACAGCGCGTTTGTCCTCAGTGGCACAGTGTCGGCGGGTGCCTACGATTACCGTCTGTTCAAGGGCGGTGTGACCGCAGGCACCGAGAACAGTTGGTATCTGCGTTCAGCGGTGGTCGCGCCGGCAGCCTTGAGCATTCCCAATCCCGATCCAGACTTGCCGCCGATTATCGTGCCGGCGGTGGCGACACCCGTGGCAGCGGCGACACCGACCATCGTCAGCATTCCCAACCCCGATCCAGGCTTGCCACCGATCCTCGTTGCCGCGGCGGCGACGCCCACGGTCATCAGCATCCCCAACGCTGACCCGACACTGCCTCCGACCCTCGTCACAGTGCCCGCGGCACCGGCCGGCAGTTCGCCGCTGCCGGTGTTGCCCGCCGCCGTACCCGGTGCGGCGCCGATTCCCTTGTACCGCCCGGAAGTCCCGACCTGGTCGGTGCTGCCACCGGCCGCCGCGCAATTGACCCTCAGCGCCCTCGGCACCTTCCATGACCGCCAGGGCGACCAGCGCCTGCTCTCGGAAACCGGCGCCTTCAGCGCAGGTTGGGCGCGGGTCTATGGCAAGAACTTCGACCAGACCTGGGCCGGCACCGTGACGCCACGGCTCAACGGATCGCTGAACGGTTTTCAAGTGGGTAACGACCTGTACAGCGCGCAAACCGCTGGCGGTCAAACCCAGCGCACCGGGTTCTTCGTCGGCCATACCCGTTTGCAGGGCGATGTCGACGGCTTCAACGAAGGCTTCGAGGGCAAACGCGCCGGCAGCGTGGAGCTGGAAGGCGACAGCTACGGCGTGTACTGGACCCTGACCGATCCCAAGGGCTGGTACGTCGATACCGTCGCCATGGGCACCCGGTTTGACGGTGATAACCGTTCCGAGCGCGGCCTCAAGCTCGACAACCGTGGCCATGCGCTGACCCTCTCGGCCGAGGCTGGTTATCAGTTCCCGTTGCCGGGCAACTGGGTGGTGGAACCCCAGGTGCAGGTGATCCACCAGAAAATTTCCCTCGACAGCCAGGACGACGGCATCTCCCGGGTATCGTTCGATTCCGACGGTTCATGGACTGGTCGCCTCGGCGCACGCCTCAAGGGTCGCTACGAAATCAGTGGCCGGCCGCTGGAGCCGTATCTGCGGGCCAACCTGTGGCACACCTTTTCCGGAACCGACACGGTGACCTTCGATCATGTCGACCGGATCGAGAGCGAACAAAAGGCCTCGTCCGCCGATCTCGGGGTGGGCGTGATCCTGAGCCTGGACGCTTCGGTCAGCGTGTACGCCAGCGCCGACTACGCCAGCAATATTGACAGTAATCAGCTGCGCGGCGTGGTTGGCAATGTCGGTGTCCGGCTGAGCTGGTAGGCCGTTAGCCAGCTATCAAAAGCCTCTGGCCCGCTGGTCTTTTGATGATTTTTTTTACAAACAACCACTTAGGGACGCGCCAAAAATCAGCCACTTGTCATCGCTAAAATAGCCATACCACTTATCGGCCATTTTCTTGACGCAGCGCCACAGGTCTTCTTAGCTACACGTTACTACCCCCGGAAATACGCCCGGGGCAAACCTTCAGACACCCGCAAAACGGGCGGCTACGGGCTTGCCTCAATCCATTCGGTCGCCCCTCATTCGGGGTAGGAGAGACGCCAGAGCGAGATTCGGTATGCGTTTGCCAGGTAGACCTCCATGAAAACTTCATTCACCCCTCATGAGATCAAAATCACTGTTTGCACAGTCTCGAGCACCCTCCTGCTGTGTTCGTCCATGGATGTGCAGGCCGATCCTGCCGAGGATGAAACCGCCCCCTGGTATCGCCAGGAGGTGCCTACCCTGGCGTTACCTGCCGCCGCTGCCACTTACCCGGGACGCTTCAGCGTCAACCCGGATTTGCGAAGTTCACGCCTGACCACCGAAGACGCCTCGCCCACTGCCTGGGATCAACTCTACGGGCAGCCTTCGCGACAGGCGCAAACCGATTTCCAGTTCGGGGATTCTGCGATCCCCGGCGCAGACGAATTCAAAGGCCCGGCCCTCCTGACCCTGCAAAGCAGTAGCGGTCATGTGCAACGGGTTGGACTGATCGGCGGCACCAGCCAGTTTCAGGGCAATGGCGACGGCTTGTATACCGGTCGCGCCCTGGTCGACCCGGGCAATGAAACCCTCAACCTGCAAGGCCAAAGCCTCGGCGCCTACTGGAGCCTGACCGGTCCTCAAGGCTGGCATGTCGATTTGACCGCCAGCGGTGGCCGGGTCAATGGCTTCAGTCGCGATGCCCAAGGCCTGCGGCAAACCGCCGAGGGCAGCGCGATGACCGTGTCGGTGGAAGGCGGCTTCCCCATCGGCCTGGGTGAGAACTGGGTGGTGGAACCCCAGGCGCAGTTGATCAATCAACGCATCACCCTGGACACGCCCTATGCCGGCGCCAACAACGCCACCTCCAGCGACCTGTCGTCCTGGAGCGGCCGGGTCGGTGCGCGATTGAAAGGCAGTTACGACATCAATGGCCTGCCGGTCGAACCCTATGTGCGGACCAACTTGTGGCACACGGTGTACACCGGCAATACCGTGACCCTGGATCAAGTGGACAAAATCAGCAGCAGCCGCAATTCATCGACCGTGGATGTGGGGTTGGGCCTGGTGGCGCGGGTGACGCCCACGGTCAGCCTGTACGTCAGCGCCGATTACAGCAGTGACGTGGATGACAATGATTTGAATGGGCTGATCGGGAGTCTGGGGGTTCGGATGCGGTGGTGAGGTGTTTGCCGCAAGAAATGTTGCGTCTGGACTGACGCCTTCGCGGGCAAGCCTCGCTCCTACAATTTGGAATGCATTCCAATGTGGGAGCGGGCTTGCTCGCGAAGGCGATGGCACAGTCAATATCGATGTCGCCTGACACACCGCTTTCGCGAGCAGGCTCGCTCCCACAATTTGGAATGCATTCCAATGTGGGAGCGAGCCTGCTCGCGAAGGCGTCATTTTGCCCACCGCATAAACATGTTTAAAAACGCCCGTTTAAAGACACCCAGTGTTACGTCATAAACGGCTACAACACCTTGCGCCGTTGCCTACGCGTACGCCAGAATCCGCCGGCTTGTGCGGCTGAGGGGTGGGCTATATCGTTTCCGGGTCACTGCAAAACAGTGATCGGGTTTGGTAGCCCGTTGTAACAGCCGTATGGCAACGCCTTATGACGTCTCCTTTTTGGGACTCTGTTTTATATGGTGGTCATGCGTGGGGCTCCTTCGGGGGCGCCGGTTTTTCCTGTTGCACCGGTCTACCAATCCGCGCATGGCCGCCACCCTCGTTTGGTAGCGAGAGTGATGGCTCCTTGAATCATTGCAATCGGAGTTTCATCTATGTTCAAAGTAACGCCCAATCCCCCGAACACCGGTCCAGTACCGTGCGACGCCTCTTTCGAGCTTGACCCCAGGAAAATGAAAGAAGCGGCCGACCGCGCGCTCAGCCACTACCTCAACCCCGGGGCGACGAAAACGCAGATACCGCCCCGCAAGCGCCACACCTGCTTCACCATCGACGCAGCGGTGGATGACGAAACGTTGCTGGTCGAGGCCAGTGATTCGTTCGCACAAGCCCGCGAGATGGTCAACGACCTCGCGGACCTGGCGGACAACCCGCGACGTCATACGATGCTGGTGCTGGCCCGGGTGATCCTGATGGGTGAGCTGGCGGTCAACCGCGTACTGGATAACCACAAACCCGTCTAACCACCGGGTCCTGTAGGAGCGAAGCTTGCTCGCGAAGGCGATGGCACAGTCAATATCGATGTAGCCTGACACACCGCTTTCGCGAGCAAGCCCGCTCCCACAGTTGAATGCATTCCAAATTGTGGGAGCGGGCTTGCCCGCGAATGAAGCGCTGCGGTGCTAGCGGATCAACCCTCCGGCCGCAAGATCAACACCGCCAACGGCGGCAGGTTCAACACCAGCGACATTGCCTGGCCATGGCTCGGCTCTTCCTCGGTAAACGCCCCGCCACCATTGCCATAGTTGGACCCGGCATAGGTGTCGGCATCGCTGTTGATAACCTCGGTCCAGCGCCCGGCAAACGGCACGCCGATGCGATAGGCCTGACGCGGCACCGGGGTAAAGTTAGCCACCACCAGCGCCGGTCGGCCGTCCTTGCTCCAGCGCATAAAGGCATAAACGCTGTTGACCGCATCATCGCCGATCAACCACTGGAAGCCTTGCGGCGCATCGTCCTGATCGTGCAACGCCGGCTCTTCGCGGTACAACCGGTTGAGATCGCCGACGAGTTTCTGCACACCTTTGTGCTCGGAATACTGCAGCAAATACCAATCGAGTTGCTGATCGTGATTCCACTCGCGCCACTGGCCGAACTCGCAGCCCATGAACAACAGCTTCTTGCCCGGATGCGCCCACATGAAACTCAGATAAGCGCGCAGGTTGGCGAATTTCTGCCAGCGGTCGCCGGGCATCTTGTCGATCAGCGAATGCTTGCCGTGCACCACTTCATCGTGGGAAATCGGCAGGATAAAGCGCTCGGACCACGCATACACTAGGCCGAAACTCAGTTCGTTGTGATGATGAGCGCGGTACACCGGATCCTGCTGGATGTAATGCAGCGAATCGTGCATCCAGCCCATGTTCCACTTGTAGTCGAAACCGAGGCCACCCTGTTGCGTGTTCTGGCTGACACCGGGCCACGCCGTGGATTCTTCGGCGATCACCAGCGCGCCGGGCGCTTCCAGGTCGACCACATCATTGAGGTGGCGCAGGAAGTCGATGGCTTCCAGGTTCTCGCGACCGCCATGACGGTTCGGCACCCATTCGCCAGCCTTGCGCGAGTAGTCGCGATACAACATCGAGGCCACGGCATCGACCCGCAGGCCATCGACGTGGAAGTGCTTGAGCCAGTGCAGTGCCGAAGCGAGCATATAGCCGTGCACTTCGGTGCGCCCCAGGTTGTAGATCAAGGTGTCCCAATCCTGGTGAAAGCCTTCCATCGGGTTGGCGTATTCGTACAGCGCCGTGCCGTCGAACTGCGCCAGACCGTGGGTATCGGTGGGGAAATGCGCCGGGACCCAATCGAGGATCACGCCGATGTCAGCCTGGTGACAGGCGTTGACGAACGCGGCGAAATCATCAGGCGAGCCGTAGCGGGCGCTCGGGGCAAATTGCGACAGCAACTGGTAACCCCATGAACCGCCGAACGGGTGTTCCATGATCGGCATCAGTTCGATGTGGGTGAAGCCCAATTCCTTCACATAAGGAATCAGTCGCTCGCCCAACTCGTGCCAGGTGTACTGGCGGGCGACTTCACCCAGATCATCCAGCTCGCATTGCCACGAGCCGGCGTGCAATTCGTAGATCGACAGGGGCGCACTCGGTTTGTGTTTGTCAGCGCGAGCCTGCATCCACTCGTGATCCTGCCAATCGATGCTCAGCGGCGCAGCGACTTTCGACGCGGTGTCCGGCGGCAATTGCGTGGCCAGGGCCATCGGGTCGGCCTTGAGCGGCAGAATGCCCTGGGCACCGAGGACTTCGTACTTGTACGCCTCCCCCGCTTGCAGCCGTGGGATGAACAACTCCCAGACCCCGGTCGGATGGCGTAAACGCATCGGATGCCGGCGACCGTCCCAGACGTTGAAATCGCCCACGACGGAAACCCGTTTGGCATTCGGCGCCCACACGGCGAAACGCACGCCGTCCACGCCATCGACATTCTTCAGTTGCGCGCCAAGGCAGGCGCTGAGGTCGCGGTGATTGCCTTCGGCGAACAGGTACAAGTCCATCTCGCCGAGCAACGGCCCGAAACTGTAGGGATCTTCGGCGACTTGCTCGCCACCGGCCCAGCGCGTGCGCAGCAGATACGGCTGGGCGCGGTCGAAGTGGCCGACGAACAGCCCCGGCGTCTGGGTGGCTTCAAGGCTGCCCAGCTCTTCGCCGGAATCCTTGGCCAGCACCTGGACGCTCAATGCGTCAGGCAGGTAAGCGCGGATAAATTGCCCGCCTTGGTCATCGCCGTGGGGGCCGAGGATAGAAAACGGATCGTGGTGTTCGGCGCGTACCAACGCGTCAATGTCCCGCGCTCTGGGCAGCAACGCTTCTTTGTGATGCCCCTGTTCCTTGTTCGAGAAACTCATGACTACTCTCCACCAAGATCGGAAAAGGGTTTGAGCCCACTCAATAACCCATACAAACCGTGCAACGGCACCGGCAGCCAGGTGGGGCGGTTTTCCGCCTCATAAGCCACTTCATAGGCCGCCTTCTCCAGGCCGAACAACGCCAGTGCGGCGTCCTCGCCTTCAGGATCTTGCCACGCATGACCAAGACTAGCTGCCGCCAGCCGATAAGCGTCGATAAATGCCTGTTGCGCTTCATTCAAGTAGCGATCAGCGACCCGTTGCCGCGCCGCTTGGGCATCGGCGGTGTTGTCGACGTTGTGCACGTTGATCGCCATCGCGGCGGCGTAGTCGAAGGATCGCAACACGCCGCTGACATCTTTATACGGGCTGTGCTTACCGCGACGTTCGCTGAGCGGCCGTGCCGGCTCGCCTTCGAAGTCGATCAGGTAAGCGTCGCCCTTGATCACCAGCACCTGGCCCAAATGCAAATCGCCATGGACCCGAATGCGCAAACCACCCGCAGCCTTTTTGCCCAGTTCCTGAACATGGCCGAGGATGATTTTTTTGTTGTCCAGCAAGCGAGTGACCAGCGCTTTGTCCGCCGGGTTCAATTCGTTTTGATGCTGCTTGAGCAACTTCAGCGCGTGCTCCAGTTGCGCCGCCACGTCCTTGGCCGAGGCCAGGGCTTGTTTCTCCGTGGTGACCTGCGGGGCGAAGTCCGGGTTGTCGGTGGTCGCGGCCAGCACCACGTGCATTTCCCCCAGGCGCTGGCCGAGCATGCCGGCGAAATCTTTCAGCTCACCCAAGGCGTTGTAGTGCTGCTCTTGCTCGGACATGGCATCGGCCAGTTCATCGCGCAGTGCCCGTTCGAGGTTGTTCTGGGTCCATTCCCAGGCGTCGCCCTGATTGCTCAAGTAGCCCTGGGCGATCATCAGCAGGTTGTCTTCACCCTGGGCATCGTGACGAATCACCGAGCCCAGCAAAGGGGAAATGTTGGCGAACCCGGCGTTGGTCAGGTAGGCGCTCATCTCCAGTTCCGGGTGCACGCCCGAGGCGATTTTGCGGATCAGCTTGAGCACCATGCTTTTGCCGACCACCACCGAACTGTTGGACTGTTCGGCGGACAGGTAACGCACTTCGGACTCCGCGTTCAGGCCGAGCTTCGCCAGTTGCGAGGTCGGTTCGAAACGGATTTCGCCGCCATCGGACGGCAACACGGTGTTGCTCTGCATGCCCTCCACCACGGTGCGGATAAAGTTTTCCAGGGCAAACGCATCGGTGATCAAACCCACCTGCGGCCCGCGCCGAACCCGGGACAACGCCAGTTGTTGCGGCAACGGCGCGCCAACCTGATCTTCGGCGATAAAGCCGAACGGCAGTTGATAACGGCTGGTCTGGCCGCCGCTGGTGACTTCGATTTCGCTCAACAGCACCGGATGCTGCGGATCGCCGAAGCGCACACCGTAGGCCAGATTGACCTTCTCGATCGCCGCGTCCTTGCCGGCGAACCAGCGCCGATTCTGCAGCCAGTTCGGCAGGATGCCTTGCTCCAGGGTGCCGCGAGACGGCGCTTCGAGCAGTTCTTCCATGCGTTTCTTCAGCACCAGGGTGGTGAAGTCCGGCAGGCTTTGCGCCGGTTCCACGTGCCAGCTCGGCATTTGATTCTCCGCAGCCAATACGAACCAATAGAAGCCGTACGGCGCCAGGGTCAGCAGGAAATTCAACTGACCGATGGGTGGGAAGGCGTTACCACCGAGCATCTCCACCGGGACCATGCCGGCGTAGGCCGACAGGTCGAGTTCCGCCGCTTGCGCGCTGCGGGACACGTTGGCCACACAGAGGATGATTTCGTGCCGGCCATCCTCGCCGGTGAATTCGCGGGTGTAGGCCAGGATCCGCCGGTTGCTCGGCGAGAGCATTTTCAGGGTGCCACGGCCAAACGCCTTGGACTGTTTGCGCACGGCGAGCATGCGGCGGGTCCAGTTCAGCAGCGAGTGCGGGTCGCCGGCCTGGGTTTCGACGTTGACCGACAGGTAACCGTATTGCGGGTCCATGATCGGCGGCAGCACCAGACTGGCCGGGTCGGCACGGGAGAAACCGCCGTTGCGGTCGATGGACCATTGCATCGGTGTGCGCACGCCATCGCGGTCGCCGAGGTAGATGTTGTCGCCCATGCCGATTTCATCGCCGTAATACATCGTCGGCGTGCCGGGCATCGACAGCAGCAAGCTATTGAGCAGTTCCACGCGACGGCGATCACGCTCCATCAGCGGCGCGAGACGGCGGCGAATCCCCAGGTTGATCCGCGCCCGACGGTCGGCCGCGTAGTAATTCCACAGGTAATCGCGCTCCTTGTCGGTGACCATTTCCAGGGTCAGCTCATCGTGGTTGCGCAGGAAAATCGCCCACTGGCAATTGGCCGGGATTTCCGGGGTCTGGCGCAGGATGTCGGTGATCGGGAAGCGGTCTTCCTGGGCCAGCGCCATGTACATGCGCGGCATCAGCGGGAAGTGGAACGCCATGTGGCATTCGTCGCCATTCAGGCCTTTTTTATCGGTAGCGCCGAAGTACAGCTGCGTGTCTTCCGGCCATTGATTAGCCTCGGCCAGCAGCATGCGGTCCGGGTAATTGGCGTCGATTTCGGCACGGATCTGCTTCAAGACATCGTGGGTCTCGGGCAGGTTTTCGTTGTTGGTGCCGTCCCGTTCGATCAGGTACGGGATCGCATCCAGGCGCAGGCCGTCGATGCCCATGTCCAGCCAGTAGCGCATCACCGACAACACCGCTTTCATGACTTGCGGGTTGTCGAAATTCAGGTCCGGCTGGTGGGAATAGAAGCGGTGCCAGAAGTACTGGCCGGCGACCGGGTCCCAGGTCCAGTTGGACTTTTCGGTGTCGAGGAAAATGATGCGAGTGCCGTCGTACTTTTGATCGTCATCGGACCACACGTAAAAGTCCCGGGCCGCCGAGCCTTTCTTGGCTTTGCGTGCGCGCTGGAACCAGGCGTGCTGGTCGGAGGTGTGGTTGATGACCAACTCGGTGATCACCCGCAGACCGCGCTTGTGCGCCTCGGCGATAAAGCGCTTGGCGTCGGCCATGGTGCCGTAGTCGGCATGCACGCCACGGTATTCGGCGATGTCGTAGCCGTCATCGCGGCGTGGCGACGGATAGAACGGCAACAGCCAAATGGTGTTGACGCCTAGATCGGCAATGTAATCGAGTTTGGCGATAAGCCCGGGAAAGTCGCCGATCCCGTCATTGTTGGAGTCGAAAAAAGACTTGACGTGAACCTGGTAGATCACCGCGTCCTTGTACCAGAGCGGGTCCTTGGTGAAGGGTGTGGCCTTGGGTTTCTTCGCCATTTGAAACTCCTGTTGAAATCGAAAAAGCCGCTGAGCCGAAACGCAACGAGATCCCCTGTGGGAGCGGGCTTGCTCGCGAATGGGGCGTGTCAGCCAGAACAAACGTCACTGACATGACGCCTTCGCGAGCAAGCCCGCTCCCACAGGGAAAGCGGCGTGCTAGACGGTAATGCGCCAAATCCCGAACGGCTGGTGGGCCGGGTCGATCCGCATGAATTGGTACTTGCCGTACCAGGTCCAGCGATGGCCGCTCATCAGGTCTTCGCCTTGGGTGTGGGCGTCGTCGGGCAAGCCCATTTCCCACAGCGGCAACTCGAAATTGGCTTCCTGGACGTTATGCGGATCGAGGTTGACCGCCACCAGAATGAAATTGCTGCCGTCGGCGCTGCGCTTGCCGAAGTACAGGATGTTGTCGTTCCAGGCGTTGTAGATCTTCAGCCCCAAATGGGTTTGCAGCGCCGGGTTCTGGCGGCGGATGCGGTTGAGCTGGGCGATCTCGGCAATGATGTTGCCCGGCGCATTGAAGTCCCGCGGGCGGATCTCGTATTTCTCCGAGTTGAGGTATTCCTCCTTACCCGGAATCGGCGCCGCCTCGCACAGTTCAAACCCCGAATACATGCCCCACAGGCCCGAGCCCATGGTCGCCAGCGCCGCGCGGATCAGGAACCCGGCGCGTCCGGATTCGTGAAGAAATGCCGGGTTGATGTCGGGCGTGTTGACGAAGAAGTTCGGGCGATAGCATTCGCGCCACGGCGACTCGTTCAACTCGCTGAAATAGGTCGAGAGTTCGTACTTGGTGTTGCGCCAGGTGAAGTAGGTGTAGCTCTGGGAGTAACCGACTTTGCCCAGGCGCGCCATCATCGCCGGGGTGGTAAAGGCTTCGGCGAGGAAGATCACTTCAGGGTGCAGCGCCCGCACATCGGCGATCAGCCATTGCCAGAACGGCAGCGGTTTGGTGTGGGGATTGTCCACGCGAAAGATCTTCACGCCCTCCTCGACCCAGCCGACCACGATGTCGCGCAATTCCACCCAAAGACCGGGGATCGCATCGGCGGCGTAGAAATCGACGTTGACGATGTCCTGGTATTTCTTCGGCGGGTTTTCGGCGTATTTGATCGTGCCGTCGGGCCGCCAGTTGAACCAGCCTGGGTGCTGTTGCAGCCACGGGTGGTCCTGGGAACACTGGATGGCAAAGTCGAGGGCGATTTCCAGACCATGGTCCGCCGCCGCAACAACCAGTCGGCGAAAATCTTCGCGGGTGCCGAGCTCTGGGTGAATCGCTTCGTGCCCACCCTCAGCGCTGCCGATGGCGTACGGGCTGCCCGGATCGTCGGGACCGGCGGTCAGGGAATTGTTCGGGCCTTTGCGGTAGCTGCGGCCGATCGGGTGGATCGGCGGGAAGTACAGCACGTCGAAACCCATGTCCTGGATCATCGGCAACCGCGAGTGCACGTCGTTAAAAGTGCCATGACGGGCAGGATCGTCGGTGATTGAGCGGGGAAACAGCTCGTACCAACTGGCGAACTGGGCGATATCGCGTTCCACGTCCAGGGGGAATTCCTGGCTCAGGCTCAGGTAGGCGCGGTGGTCGGCCTGGGCCATGAGGTCGGCGCTACGTTGGTGCAGGAACAGCGCGACCTGCTCGGTTTCGAGCAGTCCTGACAGTTCATGGTGCAGGCCGGCCAGTTGCTCGCTCAGTTGCCCGTCGCTGCGTTCGGCGGCTTGATGCACCAGGGTGCGGCCTTCTTGCAACTCCAGGCTGATCGGCACGCGGGCGCTGTGTTTCTTTTCCAATTCATAACAGAAGCTGGCGAACTGATCGATCCAGGCTTCGATGCAGAACACATGGCGGCCCTGGCGTTCGACGCGAAAGCGCCCCTGCCAGCCGTTGTTGCCCAGCTCGGCCATGGTTTCGCTGTGCCAGGACTCCTCGCCCTCGCCGCGCCAACGGATACGCACGGCCAGTTTGTCATGGCCGTCGGCAAACACTTTGCCGGTTACCAGCACGTCCTGGCCGACCACGGCCTTGACGGCAAACTGCCCGCCATCGAGGGTCGGCATCACATTTTCAATCGCAATGCGCGGCAGCAATAACGCCTGCGACAGCGGCATATGCGGGTTGTAACTGAGTTCGGTCGGTTTTTCAGCGATCATCGAGCATCTCTCCTTTACGCCCCAAGGACGCTCTTGTGCCTGATATTCATCCCGTGAGCCGGTCCGCCCGGAATGAACTCACTTAGGTTCCGAGCGACAGGCATTGGTAAAAGTTCACGCTGATTTGCCTGAGTGTTGGTTGGAATCAAATCCTTTTCGCGGTGGTCAACACACTTAAGCACGAGTTACGCCATGTGCCATAAGGAGCTTGACCGATGAGTATCCCGATCCCTGCTGAAACCCCCGATCCGAACATCGACAACCCGACCATTCCGCCCACCGAGCCGGAACCGGTGCCCGAGCAAGAACCACCGGGAACCACTCCGCCGCCTCGCGAAGACCCGCCGGACACCATGCCGCCGGTGATCGTCAGCCCTGAGTAAGATCGTTCCCACGCTCCGCGTGGGAATGCCTCAAGGGACGCTCCGCGTTCCACTGGGACGCAGAGCGTCCCGGGCTGCATTCCCACGCAGAGCGTGGGAACGATCAGTCCTTGGGGCTCCGTTCTTTGTCGAGCATGCGTACCACCATCGGCATCACGCTGAAGATCGCCAATGCCAGCAACGTACTGAGCACCGCCGTCGCTTCGCGGCCCAACCCGGCAGACACGCCGATGGCCGCGGTCATCCATAAACCGGCGGCGGTGGTCAGGCCTTTGACGTGACCTTCGTCGCCCTCGGTGTTCTTCAGAATCGTCCCGGCGCCAAGGAAGCCGATCCCGGCAATCACCCCCTGGACCACCCGGCTCATGGCATCGGCCTGGGAGCCGGACATCTGTGGCACCAGCACAAACAGCGCCGCCCCCAACGCCACCAGCATGTGCGTGCGAACCCCGGCGGCCTTGCCCTTGTGCTCGCGCTCAAAACCGAGAATGCCGCCCAGCACTGCGGCCATCAGCAAACGCACAGTGATGCGCGTCAATTGTGAAGCGTCGCCAACGTCGGCGAACTCCGCTTGCAGCGTCTCCCAAACTTCATGCCACCAGGCGTTCATGGTGCAGTCCTTTGTATGGATCAATAGAGGATGGACCGCGCCGACCATTAATCGGTTGCACCGAACGATGGCCGTTCCTGGCGACCTAACGTTTCAGTCTCCGCCGAAAAAAGGACAGTCCCATGACCGTGCGCACCGATCCCGAAACCCAGGTTTGTTTTTTCACCCTTGAAAGTGGCGAGGAAATTCGCCTGGGGCCCGACGTCAAAATCATTACCGACTCGGAAAAAGCCATGTCCGCCGTGGAAATCAACGGCCGACGCCTCTACATCACCGAAGCAGAAGCCGACGCATTGACCGTAGCAGGTGCTGTGGACGGTCGTAGGCATTTGAAGGCCAGCGACAGTGGTTCGGTGATTTGATTGACCCGGATCAACACCCACCGCGAACGCCTGGAATAAGCGTTCGCGGCCTGCGCTCACGGGTGCATCAAGTTGTCGCAGGCATCGCTCACTGCTTCATCTGATCCGCTTTTTATTGCTAGACCTGAGTCTGTTATGCAAACAGATCGACGCTCATAGTGCCCCGGCCTGATGGAGGCTGATGAGCGAACGACCATGAGCGAGAGAATCCCCGTCCGAACCGTAGAAACCTATGAACCTTCACGCCCGAAGATGAAGGTCAAATCCAGCGATAACCTGATCCACACCCGCAGTTTCACCGGCCTGTACCGCACCTTGCGCATGAGCGGCGCCGGTTTCCTGTTCCTCGCCTTCTTCGGCACTGTGTGGCTGAACTGGGGCGGCCGCCAGGCCGTGCTGTGGGATTTGTCCGAAAGCAAATTCCACATTTTTGGCGCGACCTTCTGGCCCCAGGATTTCATCCTGCTCTCGGCGCTGCTGATCATTGCCGCGTTCGGCCTGTTTGCGATAACGGTGTTCGCCGGCCGGGTCTGGTGTGGCTACACCTGCCCGCAAAGCTCCTGGACCTGGATCTTCATGTGGTGCGAGAAGATCACCGAAGGCGAACGCAACCAGCGGATCAAACTGCAAGCGGCGCCCTGGAGCCTGAACAAACTGCTGCGCCGTTCGGCCAAGCACACCTTGTGGCTGGGCATCAGCCTGCTCACCGGCCTGACCTTCGTCGGCTACTTCACGCCGATCCGGCCCCTGGCCGAAGAACTGCTGACCCTGCAAATGGCCGGCGTCAGTCTGTTCTGGGTGATCTTCTTCACCGGCGCCACCTACATCAATGCCGGTTGGCTGCGTGAAGCGGTGTGCATGCACATGTGCCCCTATGCGCGGTTCCAGAGCGTGATGTTCGACAAGGACACCCTGACCATTTCCTACGACGTGGCCCGTGGCGAAAACCGTGGCCCGCGCAAGCGCGAGGTGAAACCGGCCGACGTGGGCCTGGGCGATTGCATCGACTGCCAGGTCTGCGTGCAGGTCTGCCCCACCGGCATCGACATCCGCGACGGCTTGCAGATGGAATGCATCGGCTGCGCGGCGTGCATCGACGCCTGTGATTCGATCATGGACAAAATGGGCTACGCTCGCGGCTTGATCAGCTACACCTCGGAGCATGAATTGCAGGGCGGCAAAACCCACCTGCTGCGCCCAAGGTTGATCGGTTACACGGCGGTGCTGCTGATCATGATCGGCGCCCTGGCCCTGGCCCTGGTGGAACGGCCGATGGTGTCGCTGGACGTCACCAAGGACCGGGGCATGTACCGTGAGAACAGCGAAGGCCTGATCGAGAACATCTACAGCCTCAAAGTCATCAACAAGACCCAGCAGCGCCAGGATTACCGTCTGAGCCTGGTGAATGGCGAGGGCTTCCAGTTGCAAGGCAAGACGGAGTTGAGCCTGGCGCCGGGTGAGATTGTCGATGTGCCGCTGTCGGTGGCCATGACCACGGAACGGCCGAGCAGCAGCTCCCAGACGATCAGTTTCAAGATTGTCGACAGCGACGAGCCGGACATCTACAGCGTGGCCCAGAGCCGGTTTGTTGCGCCGATGAATCGCTGATCCCTTAGACTGCGGTGCGGCCATTCGCGAGCAAGCCCGCTCCCACATTGGAATGCATTTCAAATGTGGGAGCGGGCTTGCTCGCGAAGAAGCCACCGCCGATTCCCCAGAACGAAACCAATCCAGGCTCTAGATGAAACGCTACGAAAAATTCGCCGATGACATCGCTGAACTGATCCGCTCCGGGGTCCTCGGCCCCGGCCAGCGCGTGCCGTCGGTGCGCTACGCCAGCCAGACCTACGGGGTCAGCCCGTCCACGGTGTTCCAGGCCTATTACCTGCTGGAACGGCGCGGCCTGATCCGTGCGCGGCCGCGTTCCGGCTACTTCGTCAACACCCACGCCCCGAGCCCGTTCTCGGAGCCGGTGATCAGCAGCCAGGTTAACGAGTCCACCAAAGTCGATGTCAGCGAACTGGTGTTCTCGGTCCTCGACTCGATCAAGGACCCCAACACCGTGCCGTTCGGCTCGGCCTTCCCCAGCCCGACCCTGTTCCCGCTGCAACGCCTGTCCCGCTCTCTGGCCAGTGCCGCCCGGGAGATGGACCCGCGCATGGTGGTCACCGACATGTCGCCGGGCAATCCGCAGTTGCGTCGGCAAATCGCCCTGCGATACATGGTCGGCGGTTTGATGCTGCCGATGGAAGAACTGCTGATCACCAACGGCGCCCTCGAAGCCCTGAACCTGTGCCTGCAAGCCGTCACCGAACCCGGCGACCTGGTGGCCATCGAAGCCCCGGCGTTCTACGCCAGCCTGCAAGTGCTGGAACGGCTGAAGCTCAAAGCCGTGGAAATTCCCGTGCACCCGCGCGATGGCATTGATCTGGGCGTGCTCGCACAGACCCTGGAACGCCACCCGATCAAGGCCTGCTGGTGCATGACCAGTTTCCAGAACCCGATGGGCGCGACCATGCCCGAGGCGAAGAAACAGGAACTGGTGGAGTTGCTGCGTAGCCATCAGGTGCCGCTGATCGAAGACGACGTCTACGCCGAACTCTATTACGGCCAGCACGCACCGAAACCGGCCAAGGCGTTTGATACCGAAGGGTTGGTGATGCACTGCGGTTCATTCGCCAAGAGCCTGGCCCCCGGCTACCGCATCGGTTGGGTTGCCGCCGGGCGCTATGCGCAGAAAATCGAACGGCTGAAACTCATGACTTCGCTCTGCGCCTCGATGCCGGCCCAGGCGGCGATTGCCGATTACCTGCAACACGGCGGCTACGACCGCCACCTGCGCAAACTGCGTTACGCCCTGGAAGAACAGCAAAGCGCCATGCTCGCCGCCATCGCCCGCTACTTCCCGGCCCAGACCCGGGTCAGCCAACCGGCCGGTGGTTATTTCCTGTGGCTGGAACTGCCGCCCCAGATGGATTCGTTGAAGCTGTTCCAGATGGCCCTGGCCCAAGGCATCAGCATCGCGCCGGGGCCGATCTTTTCACCGACCCAGCGCTTCCGGAATTGCATTCGCTTGAACTATGGCAGCCCGTGGGATGAGGCTTCGGAGAAAGCGATGGAGACGTTGGGGCGGATTGTGCGGTCGTTCTGAGGATTCGATGTTGTCAGGTCTATTGCCTTCGCGAGCAAGCCCGCTCCCACAGGGTTCGGTGGTGTCCACAAATACTGTGTTCACGACAATCCACTGTGGGAGCGGGCTTGCTCGCGAAGAGGCCCGCCAAGGCACCGCAAATTTCAGGGCTTAACGCCCACCCCCAAGATCCACAAACGTCCCGGTCGCATACGAGGCCTTATCCGAGAGCAACCAGATAATGGCCTCCGCCACTTCATCCGGCCGCCCGCCACGGGCCATCGGGATCGCCGATTCCAGCTTGCTGACCCGATCCGGATCGCCGCTCAGCGCGTGGAAATCGGTGTAGATGTAGCCGGGACGCACGGCGTTGACCCGAATCCCTTCACCTGCCACTTCTTTCGAGAGCCCCAGGGTGAAGGTGTCCAGCGCGCCTTTGGACGCCGCGTAATCGACGTACTCACTGGGCGCGCCCAGGCGTGCGGCGACCGACGACACGTTGACGATGCTGCCGCCCTGCCCGCCATGCTTGGGCGACATGCGCAGGATCGCGTGCTTGGCGCAGAGGATCGGCGCCAGGACGTTGGTCTTGAGGATTTTCAGAATGCGGAATTCGGACATTTCGTCGACCCGGGACTTGTGCCCGACGGTGCCGGCGTTGTTCACCAGGGCGGTGACCCGGCCCAGTTCGGTGTCGACGCGGTGGAACATCGCGACCACCTCGTCTTCGATGCTGACGTCGGCCCGCACCGCAATGGCTTGGGCGCCCAGTGCGCGGACTTGCTCCAGCACACTTTGCGCAGCCTGTTCGTCAGCCAGATAGTTGATACAGATCCGATAGCCCTGCTCTGCGGCCAACAATGCCGTGGCAGCGCCGATGCCACGGCTGCCGCCGGTGATGACGATGACTTTTTCCATGCTGACATTCCCTCGATTCAAGCTTTTGCGGTCGGGGGCAAGAATAACCGTCATTGGCGGGTTTTGCATGACCTGCATCTATAGGGGTGACAACACAGATGTTTGATGAGGTGCTTTTCTGTGGCGAGGGAGCTTGCTCCCGCTGGACTGCGCAGCAGTCCTGTTTTTGGGGGCCGCTGCGCGGCCCAACGGGAGCAAGCTCCCTCGCCACAGGGTTCTACCTCACTCCAGGCAGGGTCTATCAGCCCGCCGCCAGTTGCTCGCCACGGTGAATATCGATCATGAAGCGTTCGGCGGGCAGCGGATGCCCCAGCAGGTAACCCTGCAACGAATCACAGCCCAATTTCGTCAGGAAATCCTGCTGCACACCGGTCTCGACCCCTTCGGCCACAATCCGCAAGCCCAGCGCCTGGCCCAGGGCCACAATCGCCGAAACGATTGCCGCGTCATCGCTGTCGTGCTCCAGATCGCGGACGAAGCCACGGTCGATCTTCAACTCATTGGCCGGCAAACGCTTGAGGTACATCAGGCTCGAATAACCGGTGCCAAAGTCATCGATGGACAGATCCACGCCCATTTCCGACAGTTCCTGGAGCACGGTCATGCTCGCGTCGGCGTCGCTCATGGCCGTGGTTTCGGTGATTTCCAGGGTCAGGCTGTTCGCCGGCAAATGGTGGGTTGCCAGGGCCTTGGCTACGCTCTGGACCAGGCCGGCGTGGCAAAACTGCAAGGCCGAGAGGTTCACGGCGATGCGCCAGTCGGTGTAGCCGAGCACGTACCATTCGCGCATCTGCCGGCAAGCTTCGTTGAGCACCCACTCGCCGATGGGGATGATCAGGCCGGTCTTTTCCGCCAAGTCGATGAACTTGTCCGGCAGCAACATGCCCTGGGTCGGGTGCTGCCAACGCAGCAACGCCTCGGCACCCACCGGGCGGCCATTGCCGGCGTCGAACTTGGGTTGGTAATACAGGCTGAACTGTTGGTGTTCCAGGGCGGCGCGCAGGTCTTGCAGCAGTTGCAGTTGCTTGCGGGCGTTGCTGTTCATCGAGGCGTCGAAGAAGCTGTGGCCGTTTTTGCCCGCGCCCTTGGCGTGGTACATCGCAGCGTCGGCGTTCATCAGCAGTTCTTGCGCAGTCTGGCCATTGCCCGGGTAGAGCGCGATGCCGACGCTGGCGGAAATCTGCAGGTCATGTTCGGCCACCCGGAACGAACGCGAGATCAGGTTGACCTGGCGCGCCGCGAGGTTCAGCGCATCGTCCGGCTCACTCAGGCGCACCAGCAGCACGAATTCGTCACCGCCGATCCGCGCCAGAGTGTCCTGGCTGCGCAAATCTTCGCGTAGACGTATCCCGACTTCGCGCAATAACTGGTCGCCCATATGGTGGCCGAAGGCGTCGTTGACCGGTTTGAAGCCATCCAGATCGATGAACATCAACGCAAAACAGCCGCCCTGCTCCTGCACCTTGGACATGGCCAGCTCGATGCGATCCGCCAGAAGAGTGCGGTTCGGCAGGCCGGTCAGGGTGTCGTGCAGGGCCAGTTGGGTCAGTTCGCGGTTGGCTTCGGTCAGCGAGTGCGCGAGGTCGGCGGTGCGAGCTTCCAGGCGTGCATCGAGGATTGAGGTCAGCAAGGCGATGCTCAACACCGCCAGGGTGGTGATCAGCACCAGGTTGTCCAGGCCCTTGCCGCTCAAGCCGTTAAGGGCGGCGCCACAGAAACTGCCGTCCGGGAAACGCGCCGCAGCCATGCCGGTGTAATGCATGCCGACGATGGCGAACCCCATGATCACCGCAGCGCCGCCGCGGATCAGGCCCACATAAGGCGTGTGCTGGCGCAGGCGGAAGGCAATCCACAGCGCCGCAGCCGACGCCACCACCGCAATCAGCAGCGACGCGCCGAACAGCGCCGGGTCGTAATCGATGCCCGGCACCATGAGCATCGCGGCCATGCCGGTGTAATGCATGGCGCTGATCCCCGCACCCATCACCAACGCCCCGAACGCCAGTTGCCAGGCCGGCAGCTTCGGCTGGCTGACCAGCCACAGGGCAAAGCCGCAGGACAGGACGGCGATGACCAGCGAGAGCACGGTAATGCCCAAGTCGTAGCCCAGATCGATCGGTAATTTGAAGGCGAGCATGCCGATGAAATGCATCGACCACACGCCAATGCCCATGGCCACCGCCCCCCCGGCAGTCCACAGGTGAACAGCCCGGCCCTTGGTGGTGGCGATGCGGCCGGTCAGGTCCAGCGCGGTATAGGAAGCGAGAATCGCCACGCACAGCGAGATGAAAACCAGCGTGGGGGAATAGGTGCCGATGAGCATGGGATTATCCGTGACAGCCCACCGTACCGCGTCCGTTCTCGGGGAGCAAAGTCGGCGATTGTACTGATTGCGCGGAAGAACGCACTGACAAAATTATCAATTGGCCATCAACCCGATGAAACGCTTGTTTGACACTTTTAAATCGTCATGACAACGCCGGTGATCGTTCCCACGCTCTGCGTGGGAACGATCGGTGAACGATCAGCATGCAGGTTATTCCTTGTCACTCACCTGCAACTGCCCATCCCACCCACCGCCCAGCGCGGCGATCAACTGCACACTGGCAATCAACCGGCTCTGCAGCACGTTCAACACACTTTGTTCATTGTTCAGCGCCGTGGCTTGCACCACCACCACGTCCAGGTAGGCGATCAGCCCGGCCTTGTACTGGTTTTCGGTCAGGCGCAAGGAATCCCGGGCGGCGTCCAGCGCTTCCTGGCGCACCGCCGCTTCGTTTTCATACACCTTGAGCTGCACCAGATAGTTTTCCACCTCGCGGAAGCCATCGAGCACGGTCTGGCGGTACTTGGCCACGGTTTCGTCGTAGACCGCCTCATTGCGATCCACTTCCGCCGAGCGAGCGCCGCCATCGAACAGCGGCAAGTCCAGCTTCGGCCCCACCGACCAGAAACGGTTCGGCAAGCTGATCAGGTTGCTGGACGTACTGCTGCTGTAGCCGCCGCTCAAGCTCAAACTCAAATCCGGGTAGTACGCGGCTTTCGCCACGCCGATGTTGGCGTTGGCGGCAATTACCGAGCGCTCGGCGGAGGCGATGTCCGGGCGGCGTTCAAGCAATTGCGACGGCAGGCTCAGGGGAATCTGTGGCAGTTTGGGAATGTCCTGGGTTTGCGCCAGTTTGAACTCCGCCGGCGCCAGGCCGATCAGCACCGCGATGGCGTTTTCAAACTGCGCCCGCTGCCAGATCAAGTCCACCAGATCGGCCTGGGTGCTTTTCAGCTGGGTCTGTGCCTGGGCCACCGCATCACGCCCGGACACACCGGCGCGGTACTGGTTCTGGGTCATTTGCAGGGAGCGCTCGTACGCCGCGACGGTCGATTCGAGCAAACGCTTCTGCTGATCGATCACCCGCAACTGCAAGTAGTTCTGCACCAGTTCCGACTGTTGGCTCAGACGCATCGCCGCCAGGTCAGCGAAACTTGCCTGGGCGCTGGCGGTATCGGCTTCCAGGCCGCGACGCAGCTTGCCCCAGATATCCGCTTCCCAACTGACACCCAACTCGGTGCTGTAGGTATTGCGAATCCCGCTGGCGGAGCTGCTCAGGCTGGAACTGCTGCTGCCCGCGCCCTGGCTGGAGCGGGTCTTGCCCGCGCTCAAGTCGACCGTTGGATAAAACGCCGCACGGGCGCTGCTCACCAACGCCTGGGACTGGCGATACCGGGCTTCAGCCTGGGCGACGGTCTGGTTGGCATTGTTCATCTGCTCGATCAGGCTGTTGAGCTGTTGGTCGCCGTACAACTCCCACCAGGCGCCACGGGCCAGGGAATCGCTCGGACTGGCCTGACGCCAGCCCTCGGCTTCCTTGTACTGCGCCGGCTCGGCGGTGTGCGGGCGCTGATAATCCGGGCCGACGGCGCAAGCGCTGAGCATGGCCACGCACAGCGCCAGGCTCAACAAACGCGAGCCCCGGGCCATGGCGATCGGTGCAGCCAGAGTGATAAGCGAACGGTCAGTCATAGCGGAGTTTCCAGAGCTGCATCGGTACGTACCCCACGCCATTTATTGAAACGATGGCGCAGTTTGTCGAGATAGAGGTAAACCACCGGGGTGGTGTAAAGGGTCAGCACCTGGCTGAAGATCAGCCCGCCGATAATGGTCAGGCCCAACGGCTGGCGCATTTCCGCGCCTTCGGCACGGCTGAGCAACAGCGGCAATGCGCCGAGGATCGCCGCCAGGGTCGTCATCAGAATCGGTCGCAGACGTTGCAAACAGGCGCTGCGAATCGAATCCAGCGGCGTCATGCCTTGATGCCGTTCCAGTTGCAACGCGAGGTCGATCATCAGGATGGCGTTTTTCTTCACCACCCCGATCAGCAGGAACAGCCCCAGCAACGAGATCAGGCTGAACTCCCCGCCCAGGGCATAGATCGACAGCAACGCGCCAACCCCGGCCGAAGGCAAGGTCGAGAGAATGGTCAGCGGGTGAATGTAGCTTTCATACAGCACGCCCAACACCAGGTACACCGCCACCAGTGCGCCGAGGATCATGAACGGCTGGCTCTTCTGGGTCGCGGCAAAGGCATCGGCGGTGCCGGCCATTTTTACGATCACGTCTTCCGGCATGCCGAGCCGGGCAATCGCCCGCTCGATGGCGGCCGTGCCCTGCTCCACCGTCACCCCTTCGGCCATGTCGAAGGAAATGCTGTCGGAGGCGAACTGGCCTTCGTGGCTGACCCGGTCATCTTCCAGACTGTTTTCATAGTGAGCGATGGTGGACAACGGAATCCGCGCACCATCGGCCGTGATCACCTGGACTTGCTTGAGGGTAATCGGGTCCTGGGCATATTTCGGATTGACCTCCATCACCACCTGGTATTGGTTGAGGCTGTCGTAGATCGTCGAAATCTGCCGCTGGCTGTAAGCGTTGTTCAACACGGCGGTGACCATGTCCATGTCCACCCCCAGGCGTTTGGCCTGGTCGCGGTCGACAATCAGCGTCACCTGTTGCGCGCCGCGTCCTTCGCGGGCATCAATCGCCGTCAGCTCGGGCAAGGCCCGCAGCGCGGTGACGACTTTCGGATACCACTCACGCAATGTCCCCAGGTCGGCGCTTTGCAGGATGTAGGAATACTGCGAGGTGGTCTGTTCCCGGCCGCCGCCGAATTGCAGGTCCTGGTCGGCCATCAGCATCAACTGCGCGCCGGCGACCTTGGGCATTTCCTTGCGCAAGCGTTCGATGACTTTTTGCGCCGAGATATTGCGCTCCTTGATCGGTTTCAAGCGCACCAGCATGAACGCGTTGTTGGTGCCGTTGGTGCCGCCAATGAAGCCGGCCACGCTTTGCACCGCCTCGTCCTTGAGCACGGCGCGGCGGAAGATTTCCATCTTCGGCTGCATCACGCTGAACGACAGGCCGTCATCGCCACGCACGAAACCGATCAACTGCCCGGTGTCCTGCTGCGGCATAAAGGTTTTCGGCACCACCACGTACAACGCGACGTTGACGCCGATGGTCAGCAACAGGCTGAGCAAGGTCAGGCGCCGGTGACGCAGCACCCAGTCGAGGCTGGTGGCGTATTTGCCGACCATCCATTCGTTGGCCCGCTGGCTCCAGCGCTGCAGGCGGTTTTCCTGGCCCGGGGTGTGCGGCTTGAGCCACCGGGCGCAGAGCATCGGCGTCAGAGTCAGGGACACAATCAGCGAGACAACGATAGACGCCGCCAATGTGATGGAAAATTCGCGGAACAGGCTCTCGATGATCCCGCCCATAAACAGGATCGAGAGAAACACCGCCACCAGCGACACGTTCATCGACAGCAGCGTGAAACCAACTTCCTGGGCGCCGAGGTACGCCGCTTTCATCGGCGGCACGCCTTCGTCGATGTGCCGGGAAATGTTCTCCAGCACCACGATGGCGTCGTCCACCACCAGCCCGGTGGCCAGGATCAACGCCATCAGCGACAGGTTGTTCAGGGAAAACCCGTAGAGGTACATCACCGCGAAGGTGCCGACCAGCGATACCGGCACCGCGAGCGTCGGAATCAAGGAGGCGCGGAAGTTACCGAGGAACAGGAACACCACCAGGATCACCAGGGCCACGGCAATCAGCAGGGTCATTTCCGCTTCATGCAGCGTGGCCTTGATCACCGGTGAGCGGTCCATGGCCAGGTTCAGCTTGACGCTGGCCGGCAACACCGCTTGCAACGCCGGCAACTGCGCCTTGATTTCGTTGACGGTCTCGATGATGTTGGCGCCGGCCTGACGGTTGATCACCAGCAGCACCGCCGCGTCGTCGTTGAAGAAACCGCTGTTGTAGCGGTCCTCGACGCCATCGCTGACCGTCGCTACGTCCTTCAGGCGCAGGGCCGCGCCGTTGTTGTAGTGAATGATCAGCGACTCGTAGTCCTTGGCCTTTTCCAGTTGATCGTTGGCCTGCACCTGCCACAGCCGCTGGCCGTCCTCGACCGAACCTTTGGGCCGGCGCACGTTGGCGTTGGCGATGGTATTGCGCACGTCGTCCAGGGCCACGCCGTATTGGTTCAGCGCCTGGGGTTCGAGTTCGATGCGCACTGCCGGCAGGGAACTGCCGCCGATCTGCACTTCACCGACGCCCTGCACCTGGGACAGGCTCTGGGACAAAATCGTCGAGGCCAAGTCGTAGAGCTGGCCTTTCTCCAGTACGTCCGAGGTCAGGGACAACACCATGATCGGCGCTTGCGACGGGTTGACCTTTTTATAGGTCGGCATGCTGCGCATCCCGCTGGGCAGCAGATTGCGCGAGGCATTGATCGCCGCTTGCACTTCCCGCGCCGCGCCGTTGATGTCGCGGTCGAGGTCGAACTGCAAAATCACCCGGGTCGAACCCTGGCTGGAGCGGCTGCTCATGGTGTTGACCCCGGCGATGGCGCCGAAGGAACGCTCAAGCGGCGTGGCCACAGTCGAAGCCATTACCTCCGGGCTGGCACCGGGCAGACTGGCCTGGACCACGATCACCGGGAAGTCCATCTGCGGCAGCGGCGACACCGGCAGCAGGCCGAAGCTCACGCCGCCCAGCAGCATGATTGCCAGGCTCAGCAACATGGTAGCGACCGGGCGCTTGATGAAAGGTCCGGACAGGTTCATGGACGACAGCTCCGGACATCGATCCCTGTGGGAGCGAGCTTGCTCGCGATGGGGCCGGCACAGGCAACATCGATGCTCACCGACACACCGCTATCGCGAGCAAGCTCGCTCCCACAAGGGGCGCGCCTTGCAGGTACAGATGTGCCAATCCAAGCCGTCATACCGCGACCTCTTTCGAGTCAGTCTTGCCAAAGCGGCGTCCCAACCGGTCGAAGTACAGGTAGATCACAGGCGTGGTGAACAAGGTCAACACCTGACTCACCAGCAAACCGCCAACCATCACCAGACCCAGAGGCTGACGCAACTCCGCGCCCGACCCGGTGGCCAACATCAGCGGCACCGCGCCGAACAATGCGGCCAGTGTCGTCATCAAAATCGGCCGGAACCGCAGCAGCGCCGCTTGATAGATCGCCTGCTCCGGCGCCATGCCCTGGTTGCGCTCGGCGTCGAGGGCGAAGTCGATCATCATGATCGCGTTCTTTTTCACGATGCCGATCAGCAAAATGATGCCGATGATCGCGATCATCCCCAGGTCGTTGCCGGTCAGCAGCAGCGCGAGCAAGGCGCCGACCGCCGCCGAGGGCAGGGTCGAGAGGATGGTGATCGGGTGAATGTAACTCTCGTAGAGCACGCCGAGCACGATGTACATGGTGACCACCGCCGCCAGGATCAGCAGCAAGGTGCTGGACAGCGAGGCCTGGAATGCTTCGGCCGCGCCCTGGAACTGGGTCTGCACGCCAATCGGCATGCCGATGTCTTTCTGCACTTGGTCGATGACCTCCACCGCATGCCCCAACGCCACGCCGGGCGCGAGGTTGAACGACATCATCACGGCCGGGAACTGGCCGATGTGGGTGATCGCCAACTGCGTCTGCCGCTGTTCGATATGGGCCAGGCTGGACAGGCGCACCTGACCGCCATCGGTGGTCTTGACGTGAATCTGGTTCAGCGCGTCCGGGCCGATCTTCTCGCCGGACTGGGATTGCAGCACCACCCTGTATTGGCTGGCCTGGGTGTAGATGGTGGAAATCTGCCGCTGGCCGAAGGCGTCGTACAGCGCATCGGTAATGTTCGACACCGACACCCCGACCCGGGACGCCGCATCGCGGTCGATCACCAGGTACACCTGCAAACCCTTGTCCTGCAAATCGCTGGCAACGTCGGTCAGTTCCGGGCGTTGAACCAGAGCCTCGACCAGACGCCCGCTCCACAGGCTCAGCAGCTCCGAATCCGGCGACGACATGCTGAATTGGTACTGGGTGCGGCTGACCCGATCCTCGATGGTCAGGTCCTGCACCGGCTGCATAAACAGACGGATGCCCACCAGTTTGTCCACTTCCGGTTGCAGACGCGCAATGATCTTGGTCGCGCTGAGGTCCCGGGCACTGTGGGGCTTGAGGTTGATCAACATGCGGCCGCTGTTCAGCGTCGAGTTGTCACCGTCCACGCCGATGTAGGACGACAGGCTCTCTACCGCCGGATCAGCCAGGATCACTTTGGCCAGTTCCTGCTGACGCTCGCTCATCGCCGCAAAGGAAATCGACTGCGGCGCCTCGGAAATGCCCTGGATCACCCCAGTGTCCTGCACCGGGAAGAAGCCCTTGGGCACCACCATGTAGAGGAACACGGTCAAGCCCAAAGTGGCGATGGCCACCAGCAAGGTCAGCGGCTGGTGCTTGAGCACCCACTGCAATTTGCGCCCGTAGGCAGCGATCATCCAGTCGATGGTCGCACCGCTGGCCCGGTAGAAACGGCCCTGCTCTTCTTCCTTCGGTTCACGCTTGAGCAGCCGCGCGCACATCATCGGCGTCAGGGTCAGGGACACCACGAGGGAAATCAGGATCGCCACCGCCAACGTGATGGCGAACTCGCGGAACAGGCGCCCGACCACGTCGGCCATGAACAGCAGTGGGATCAGTACCGCAATCAGCGACAGGGTCAGGGAAATCAGGGTGAAGCCGATTTGTTTGGCGCCCTTGAGCGCGGCGTTCAGCGGCGTGTCGCCCTCTTCGATAAACCGGGAAATGTTCTCCAGCATGACGATGGCATCGTCCACCACGAAACCGGTGGCGATGGTCAGGGCCATCAAGGTCAGGTTGTTGACCGAGAACCCCGCGAGGTACATCACGCCGAAGGTGCCGATCAGCGACAGCGGCACCGCGACCGACGGAATGATGGTCGCGCTGGCCCGGCGCAGGAACAGGAACGTCACCATCACCACCAGGGCGATGGCGATCAGTAGCTCATGTTGTACGTCGGTGACGGAGGCGCGGATGGTCTGGGTGCGGTCGGTCAGCACGGTGACGTCGAGGCCGGCCGGCAGGTTGTCGGTGATGCTCGGCAGCAGCGCCTTGATCCGGTCCACCACTTCGATAACGTTGGCCCCGGGTTGGCGCTGGATATTCAGCAACACCGCCTGGTTTTCATTGGCCCACGCCGCCAGTCGTTCGTTCTCGGCACCGTCGACGATTTCCGCCACGTCCTTGAGCCGCAACGGCGCGCCGTTGGCGTAGGCGAGGATCAGGTTGGCGTAGTCCTTGGGCGAGGTCAGTTGGTCGTTGGCATCGAGCATCGACACCCGGGTCGGGCCGTCGAAGTTGCCCTTGGGCTGGTTGACGTTGGACGCGCCGACCAGGGTGCGCACGTCCGACAGGTTCAAACCATTGGCCGCCAGGGCTTCCGGATTGACCTTGATCCGCACGGCCTGACGCTGGCCGCCGGCAATGCTGACCATGCCGACGCCACTGATCTGGGCGATTTTCTGCGCCATGCGCGTATCGACCAAATCATTGAGTTTGGGCAGCAGCATGGTTTTGGAAGTAATGGCCAGGGTCAGCACCGGGGTGTCCGCCGGGTTGACCTTGTTGTACACCGGCGGTGCCGGCAGGTCTTTGGGCAGCAGATTGGTCGCGGCGTTGATCGCCGCTTGCACCTGCTGCTCGGCGACGTCCATGTTGATGTCGAGGCTGAAACGCAAGGTCAGCACCGAGGCACCGCCGGAACTGGTGGACGCCATTTGCGTCAGGCCCGGCATTTGCCCGAACTGGCGCTCAAGGGGCGCGGTGACCGCACTGGTCATCACATCCGGGCTGGCGCCGGGATAGAGGGTCATGACGCGGATGGTCGGGTAATCGACCTGGGGCAGCGCCGACACCGGCAGCAAGCGATAAGCGATGATGCCGGCCAGGATAATGGCCAGCATGCTCAGGGTCGTGGCGACCGGGCGAAGGATGAACAGCCGCGAGATGTTCATGCGCCCTTCTTCACCTTGTCATTGGCGGTGGTTTCCGAGGTTTTCGTCGCCGATTTGCCCTGCAGGTGCTCGGTCGGGGTGGTCGGTACGTCCTGGCTGTCGTTGACCACTTCCACTTCGCTGCCTTCCTTGAGGCGGTCGGTGCCTTCCAGGACTACGCGATCACCCACGGCCAGGCCTTCGGTAATGACGGTGTTGTCACCGTCACTGGCGCCGACTTTAAGCGGGCGAATCTTGACCTTCTTGTCCCCGTCCATGGCGTAGACGAAGGTGCCGTTGGTGCCGAACTGGATCGCAGCCGAAGGCGCGAGCACCACGTCTTTGAGAGTGTCGGCCAGCAGGTGCACGTTGACGAACTGGTTGGGGAACAACGCCTGATCGCGGTTATCGTAGCGGGCCTTGAATTTCAGGGTGCCGGTGGTGACGTCGATCTGGTTGTCCAGGCTCTGCAACACGCCGCTGGCCTGCATCTTCATGTCGCCACGGTCCCAGGCTTCCACCGGCAACTTGGCGCCGGTGTGGTAGCGGGCGAGCACGGTGTCGAGGTTGTTTTCCGGCAGGGTGAACACCACGCTGATCGGTTGGGTCTGGGTGATGATCGCCAGGGCGGTGGTGTCGTTGGCGGCGACGAGGTTGCCGACATCGAGCTGACGCAAGCCGACACGCCCAGTAATCGGTGCGCGGATCTTGGTGAATTCGAGATTGAGCTTGGCGTCGTTGACCGCCGCCTGGTTGGTCTTGACCGTGCCCAGGTATTGGCCGACCAGCGCTTCGGCGGTGTCGAGGGTCTGCTTGGCGATGCTGTCTTCTTTAAACAGGCCGCGATAACGCTCGACATCGACCTGGGCGTTTTTCAATTGCGCCTGGTTTTGCAGCAAGGTGCCTTCAGCCTGGAGCAAGGCGTTCTGGTAAGGACGCGGGTCGATCTCGGCCAGCAAGTCCCCGGCCTTGACCATCTGCCCTTCCTCGAAGGCAATCTTCATCAACTCGCCGGCCACGCGGCTGCGCACATTGATGGTGTTCAGCGCCGTCACCGTGCCCAGCGCCTTGTAATACAGTGGGAAATCACCCTTGACCGCCGGAGCCACCCGCACCGGGATCGGCCCGGTCGCGCCGCCAAAGCCCGGACGCATGCCCCCGGCCTTGCCCGTATGCCCGGCGACGGCTTTCGGCTTTTCGCCCGTTTTATGGTCAGTACCGGCCGGCCAGAATTTCCAGCACACAGCAGCGACGACCAACAGGACAAGCAGGCCGAACAGCCAGCGACGGGGACTACGGGAGGAGGATTGCATTGAATGATCAACCATGGGCGCGGGGGCTTCTTTTACAGGAGGCTGAACGATAAGCACTGGCGCGCATTAAGCAAAGCGGCTTTACCGGCAATTTACCTTCGGCTTACGTAACAGGATGTTTGTCTAAAACACTGAAGCACAAATGAAAACGGCCTAGCGAGTGCCAGGCCGTTAACAATTGTAAAAGCGCTTACTTCAGAACAGCGAGTGCCGCTTCGTAGTTAGGCTCTTCAGCGATTTCTTTTACCAATTCGCTGTGCAGCACGTTGTCGTTTTCATCCAGCACTACGACAGCGCGAGCGGTCAGGCCTTTGAGCGGGCCGTCAGCAATGGCCACGCCGTAGTTTTCGATGAACTCGGCGCCACGCAGGGTCGACAGGTTCTGCACGTTTTCCAGGCCTTCGGCGCCGCAGAAACGGGCCTGGGCGAACGGCAGGTCAGCGGAGATGCACAGCACGACAGTGTTGGCGACGTCATTGGCCTGAGCGTTGAACTTGCGTACCGAAGTGGCGCAAGTCGGGGTGTCGACGCTTGGGAAGATGTTCAGCACTTTGCGTTTGCCGGCGAAGCTCGCCAGGGTCACGTCCGACAGATTGCCGGCAACCAGGGAAAAGGCTGGCGCCTTGGAACCGGCTTGTGGCAGTTGGCCGTTGACTTGAACCGGGTTGCCTTTAAGAGTGACTTGAGCCATGAACGGAGTCCTTCTGATGGTGTTGTTGGAAATCTGAAGAGGCCGAAGTTAACCACGAAATGGTCTGCCGACCTATGCCCGGATACAAATTGTGATGTGCCAGCGCACAAATTGGATACAACTCTTACAAGCGACACAAAAACCCTGTAGGAGCGAGGCTTGCCCGCGAAGGCCACACTGCGGTGTATCAGGCAGACCGCATCATCGTTCTTCGCGGGCAAGCCTCGCTCCTACAGGTTTGTGTTCAGGCCAGCAACAGCCGCGTAGGTCGCCCGGTCGGTATATAGCGTACCGCCCTCTCCCGCCGCTACCCGGTGTTCATGACGAAAGGCAGCCATCGGCCCGTTGAGAATTTCGTCGATGAAATGCGTGTCGTCGACTTCCCGGATGATCACCGTCCAGTTCGACGGAATGAGGTTGAACATCCAGTGCCGAAAACGAAACTGACGCCCGGCCTCGATGCGCAGGTTATTGATGTTGATATCCCCCAGCGGCGTGACACGTTCGGGGAAGATTTTCGGGAAGTTGATGCCTTCCAGACAGAAGTCGATGACCTGCGTCGGGGTGCGCTTGAGGATCAGGGTGGGCATGATTGGCAGGCATTCCATTGGTCAGGAGACGCGCAGCCTGCCACCACGCTCAAATGGCGACACATCCCCCTCTAGATACCCTCACCCATTAAGTGATCTGTACACGTTTCTCGGACTATTTATACCGAGGATTTCGATAACGATCTCACGCCCCATCTGCGTGAACACACGACGCCGGTCGAACATTAAAAGATAACATGTTCAGCACCTTCACCCTCCAAGTCCCACTGACCACTCCTATCAAACCTTATTGCGACTATCAGAATCATAAAAGAGCCTAGATAAATACTCATACTCCCCCCTAAATCATGCCATTGATTGTCTTGAATTCCGCCTGTTTTACTAAAGTCCCCAGTACTTCCAGCCATAACGTACCCCCAAATTCTGGCTTGATTGCCTCCTGGGGTTGCCCCTCTATCGATCTTGTACTGGACATTTCCAAACCTGATTTGATCCCCTACCACTGTCCATGGAAATTTTACCCACCCCTGCATCGACCCCCCCTCTGTCCTTACATGGACCGTCGTTTCACCTGACTGTAGCGACACATCTTGAACTGACCCGCTCACACTTTCATCCTTCGGTTTTTGATTCCAAGCGCTACTGGCATCCGAGGCTGCCGAATTGATAATGGCAAACAATACATTGGGGCGTTTAGGCGAATCCTCTATGGACTTGCCAACAGTTTTTTCGCTCATCGCAGATCTCCTTAATCAATACATTTTTAATCGTTTATTAAACATATGACCTTCACAACTAAACACTCAAAAAAACACTTAACACCCACAAACGCCGGATCAATGAAGCAACTACAACCCGGTAATTTTCACATTAAGCGCCTTCATAAAACTCAACAACTGTCATAATTGACAGGTTTTAATATTTATTTTCAATAATAAAAAAATTCTATATAACCGGAACGCTGGAAGGTGTTTTAGCTACCTGAAATCAATCCGATGTTCCGGGACAAACGCCTAAGATATTTTTGGATGCGTTGTCGATATTGGCGATGCCTGTTCGACTAGCAGTGAATCACTCACCTCCAGCGGAGATAACGCCATGCAATTTATGATCATTGTCAAAGCCAGCCCGGATTCCGAGGCCGGTGTCATGCCCACCGAGGAACTGCTGACCGCGATGGGCAATTACAACGAGGAACTGGCCAAGGCCGGTATTCTCCTGTCGTGCGACGGCCTGCAACCCAGCAGCAAAGGCGCCCGTGTGCGGTTCTCGGGCGAAAAACGCACGGTGATCGACGGGCCGTTTGCCGAAACCAAGGAATTGATCGCCGGGTATTGGTTGTGGGACGTGAAGTCAAAAGAAGAAGCCATCGAATGGGTCAAGCGCTGCCCGAACCCGATGCCGGGGACCGAGGCTGAGATCGAGATTCGCCAGGTATTCGCAGCAGAGGATTTCGGTGCCGAGTTCACGCCGCAGTTGCGGGAACAGGAAGATCGAGTGCGGGAGCAGGCGAAAAAGAACTGAATATTTAGATAGATGATCTACCTGAACAGGTGATCCATTGTGGGAGCGGGCTTGCTCGCGAAGGCGTCGTGTCAGTCGATAGTTAGATTGCCTGACACGACGCCTTCGCGAGCAAGCCCGCTCCCACAGTTAAATCTTTAGCGGGCACAGCATTTGCGCCCGGCTCAACTGATTAAAACCTCACAACCTCTTTCACACCCCGCCATCAACCCGCTGATTCGTATTAACTTTTTAGTACACAGAAAAAACGCCAATTCGCGAATAAAGCGAAAGAGTTAACCCTTTCGGCTGGATAACTCCCGGTTAGCTGCTAGCTTCAAAAGACGTGTCCTACAGGCTTGATTAGGAAAAAGACTACGTAGTAACGGCCAAACATATGGCCGAGTTCGTCCACTGAGCCACCAGGGAACCGGGGAATCATGTCGAAAATTCAGGGAAACCACGCCTTTTTGTTGGCGGCACTCCTGACGTCTGCCTTTTGTGCGCACGCCGATAACGCCGAGGAAGCCAACAAAAGCAACAACCCGCTGAACCTCGCGCCGGGCGCGAATCTGCAGGATTACTACACGCCCAAACTCTTTGATACCAACGTCCACACCAATGACGCGTTGCTGCGCGGCACCTTGCCGGTGGCGCCCAACGATTTCATCGGCGTCCCGCAATTGCTACGCGCGACCCTGCCGATCAGCACCCGCCCCGACCCGCACAACGGCTACAGCACCGGCATCGGTGATCTGAACCTGTTCGATATCTTCCTGCTCAAGACCGACGGCGTGCAGTTGGGCATCGGCCCGCAAATCAGCGCGCCCACCGCCGAGCAGGACGAGTTGGGCACCGGCAAATGGCAGGCCGGCCTGGCCGCTGTCGCCATCGACTCGTCCCCCCGTGGCCTGTTGGGTGCGCTGGTGCAGTACCAGAGTTCGTTCGCCGGTGACCATGACCGCGCCCACGTCGAAACCGCGACGATGCAGCCGTTCATCATTCACAACCTGGAAAAAGGTTGGTACTTGCGCTCCACCGGCACCTGGACCTTCGACCTTAAGAACGACACCCATTACATCCCCATCGGTTTCGGTGGCGGCAAGGTCTGGAAATCCGGGACCAACATTTTCAACACCTTCGTAGAGCCCCAATGGACCGTGGAACGCAAAGGCGATGGCCTGCCGCAATTCACGCTGTTCGCCGGGATCAACGTCACGTTCGGCAAGTAAGGAGATTGATATGCACATTGCACTTCGAGCCGCTGGTTTCAGCATCATGGCGGCGTTCGTCAGTTGCGGCGTCGGCGCCCAGGCCCAGGAAATCGACACGCAGCCTGTCATCACTGAACAACCTGTGGGAGCGGGCTTGCTCGCGAAGGCGGTGTATCAGACGACACCTGTAGTGACAGTGCCGACGCATTCGCGAGCAAGCCCGCTCCAACAGGGGTTGTGGCTAACCCGGTATTACTTTGAAAGGACACCCCATGCGTTTTGAAAAAGCCCCACGCCTACTGCTCGTCAGTCTTTCGCTCCTGCTGAGTTGCAGCGCCTGGGCCGACTTCAGCGCCTCCCCGGAAGAAGCGCGGGGCATCGCCAAAGAGGCGTATCTGTACGGCTTCCCGGTGGTGGAGATGTACAAGACCCTCTACACCCAGGCGGTGGACAAGGCCGGGCCGAATTTCAAGGCGCCGTTCAACAAGATCGGCAACACCGCCAAGGTCTTCACCCCGGCGGACACCGCGTTTGTCACGCCGAATTCCGATACGCCCTACTCCTTCGTCTGGATGGACCTGCGCGCCGAACCGGTGGTGCTGACCCTGCCGCCGATTGCGGAAAGCCGTTATTACTCGGTGCAACTGATCGACCTCTACACCCAGAACTTCGCCTACCTGGGCACCCGCAGCACTGGCAACAAGGGCGGCACGTTTATGGTCGCCGGCCCGGACTGGCAGGGTCAGCAACCGGTGAACATTGATCGCCTGGTGCGCAGCGAAAGCAATATCGCCTACGCGTTGTATCGCACGCAGTTGTTCGACAATGCCGACCTGGCCAAGGTCAAGCTGATCCAGAACGCCTACAAGGTCCAGACCCTGAGCCAGTACCTCAAGCAACCGGCGCCCGCGGCTGCACCGAAGGTCGATTGGCCCAAGCCTACGGCCGACATGAGCGACACCCCGGACCTGTTTCGCTACCTCAATTTCATGCTCGGTTTCGCCCCGCCCCAGGACGTGGAAAAAGACCTGCTGGCACGCTTCGCCAAGATCGGCATCGTCGGCGGACAGCCATTCAAACTCACCAGCCTCAGCGCCGAACAACGCAAGGCGCTGGAAGACGGTATCAGCGATGCCAAGGCTGAATTCGCCCAGTTCAAGAAGGACAAGGTCGACACCCACCAGGTCACCAGCGGCGACTTTTTCGGCACTCGCGATCACCTCAATGGCAACTACCTGTACCGCTACGCCGGCGCCAACATGGGGATCTTCGGCAACTCCGCCGAAGAGGCGAACTACATCGGTTACTTCGTCGATAACCAGGGCAAACCAGTCAACGGTGCGCGCCACAGCTACACCCTGCACTTCAACAAGGACGAACTGCCGCCAGCCGACGCCTTCTGGTCGCTGACCATGTATGACGGCAAGACCAAGTTGCTGGTGGCCAATCACATGAAACGTTACCTGATCAACTCGCGGATGCTACCCAAGCTCAAGCGTGACGCCGACGGCGGATTGACCCTGTACGTGCAGCATTCGGAGCCGGTAGACGGCAAGAAAAGCAACTGGCTGCCCGCGCCCCACGGCCCGTTCTATGCCGTGCTGCGGGTGTACCTGCCAAAACCGGAAATGGTCAGCGGCCAATGGCAGATCCCGTTGCTGACGCCCATCGGCCAGTAACTCATCAGCCGTCATACCGGAGCAGAACAATGCGTTTGAAAAATTCAAGGATGACGGCACTGACGCTGGCCGTGACACCGTTGCTGGCGCAGGCCGACAACGCCCGTGACTGGCAGAACCTGCCGACCGACCTAAACATGGTGTTCGGTTATTACAACCGCATCGACACCAACACCCCGATTGACACCGCGCTGCCGATCGATGGCCTGTCCCTGAACGCGGACCTGTACATCGCCCGTTACGCCCGCTCGTTCGCGGTGGACGGGCGCAACAGCGCGATCCAGATCCTGCAACCCTACGCCGACATCTCCGCGTCGTTCGATAACGCGCAGTTCTTCGACGGCACCAAGCACAACGGCGGCATGGCCGACACCCAGTTCGTGCTGGTGCACAACCTGTTCGGCGGCCCGGCGCTGACCAAGGAAGAGTTCGCCAACTGGACTCCGGAAACCTTCCTCACCGGCGCCGTGTGGATCACCGCGCCCACCGGGGATTACGACAAGGACCGGATCATCAACATCGGTTCCAACCGCTGGGCGTTCAAACCGGAAATCGCCTTTGGCACGCCCATCGGCCCGACCTGGCTTGAGTTCAACACCTACGTGTCGATGTACGGCGACAACAACGACTACCACGGTGACGGCAAGCTCGAGCAAAAGCCGCTGTACGCCATCGAAACCCACTACAGCTACACCATCAACCGAGCGTTGTGGGCCTCGTTGGACGCCACCTATAACCGTGGCGGCGAAACCAAAATCAATGGCGACTGGCAGGACAACAAACAGGAAAACGGCCTGTTTGGCGCCAGCGTCGGTTTCATGCTGTCGCCGCAGTTCGGCGGGATGCTCGCTTACTCGGACACCGTTTCGGAGCGCACCGGCTCGCCGGACGTGAACACCTGGACCTTGCGCCTGCAATACGCCTGGTAACCGAGCGCCGCTGGAATTTCCGTTTGTCGTTTATCTCGGTCATTCCGACCTTTATGTTTTAAGCGAGGGACTGCCCCTATGACCGCACTCACTGATCTGAACGCCCTGCAAGCCAGCATCGCAGAAGCGGTACTCGGTCAGGATCAGGTGATCCGCCAGATTCTCCTGGGTCTTTTAGCCAACGGCCACTTGCTCCTGGAAAGCCTGCCCGGCCTGGCCAAGACCCGCACGGTCAAGGCCCTGGCCAAGCACCTGGACGCGAAGATGAGTCGCATCCAGTTCACGCCGGACTTGCTGCCATCGGACATCACCGGCGCCGAGGTGCTGCACCAGGTCGAAGGCCAGAACGAAATCCGCTTCCAGCCCGGGCCACTGTTCGGCAACTTGATCCTGGCCGACGAAATCAACCGCGCCCCGGCCAAGGTCCAGGCGGCGTTGCTCGAAGCCATGGAAGAACGGCAAATCACCGTGGCCGGCAACAGCCATGTGCTGCCCGAATTATTCATCGTGGTGGCGACGCAAAACCCGATTGAGCAGGAAGGCACTTACCCGCTGCCGGAAGCGCAAATGGATCGGTTCCTGATGAAAGTGCTGCTGGATTACCCCAGCGCTGAAAATGAAAGCCAAGTGCTGCGACTGCTGCGCGAAGAGGAGTTTGCCCTGGGCGCCAAAACCGCCGCGGTGCCGGGTTTTGCGCTGTCGCAAGAGGTGATCTTTGCGGCACGCCGTGAGGTCAGCGGCATTCATGTGTCCCCGGCCATCGACGCCTACCTGATCGATCTGATCAATGCCACCCGCCACCCGGCGGATTACGACGCGGACCTCGGGCGCTGGATCGCCATTGGCGCCAGCCCTCGCGGCGGTATCGGCCTGGACCGTTGCGCCCGCGCCGACGCTTGGCTGCAAGGGCAGGATTTCGTCTCGCCGGACAACGTGCGCGCGGTGGTGCACCCGGTGCTGCGTCATCGCCTGCAATTGAGCTACGACGCGGTGGCTGACGGCGTGACGGCGGATCAAGTGCTTGACCGTTTGCTCGATAAAGTGGCGATTCCTGCATGAACGTGGACGGTCTGGTCTATGTCTCTCTCGCGCAGTTGATGGCGCTGGAGTTCAAGGCCCGTGACCTGAGTTTTCTCGCCCGTCAGCCCCAGGGCAGCATCCTCGCCGGCAACCATGCCTCGCGGTTGCGTGGCCGTGGCTTGAATTTCGATGAACTGCGCCGCTATCAGCCGGGGGACGATTTGCGGCATCTGGACTGGCGAGCGTCCCTGCGCACCGGCAAACCGGTGGTACGCACCTTCACCGAAGAGCGCGACCGCCCGGCGTTGATTCTGGTGGACCAGCGCATGTCGATGTTCTTTGGCTCGCAACGCAGCTTCAAATCCGCCATCGCCGCTGAGCTCGGTACGTTGGCGGCGTGGATGGTGTTCAACGCGGGGGATCGGGTCGGTGGCCTGGTGTTCAACGACCAACGCATCGACAGCATCGCCCCGCTACGCAGTCGCAAACGGGTTGAAGCGCTGTGCAGCCGTATCACCCGGCAGAACCAGGAACTCAACGCCGCCAACCCCGACTTTGAGGATGAAGACCAGCTCGACAAGGTGTTGCAGCATTGCCTGGCGGTGGCTGGTCACGATCATTTGATTTGCATCGTCAGCGACTTCGCCGGGGCCGGCGAACGCACCTTGAAGTTGATGCGGCAACTGGCGGCCCACAACGACGTGATCGCCATGCAGGTCTATGACCCCTTGGCGCTGAACCTGCCGAAGAATGGCCGTGTGCTCGTGACCCAGGGCCAATTGCAGGTGGAACTGGCAGTGGAACAACGGCGGGTGCATGAGCCGTTGGGGGATTTCCTGAGTGGCCGGCTCAAGGATGTCGCCACTCTGCTGCGCCGCAGCCAGGTGCCGTTGATGATGTTCAGCACCGCCACACCAGCCCACGAACAACTGCGGGCCGAACTGGGCAAACTGCGCGGCGGCCGGCGATGAATCCGAATATCCCGAGCATCGATCAACTCAAGGAGTTGGGACTGCCCGCGCCTGTCAGTTACGCCCCGCAGACCTGGGGTTGGTGGGTGTTGCTCGGTTTGTTGGGGATTGCGGTGGTGCTGGTGAGTGCGCGCAAGGTTTGGCAATGGCGGCGGGATCGGTATCGGCGGGAGGGGTTGGTGCGGTTGGCGGAGTTGCAGCGGCGTAGTGATGATTTGAGTGCGTTGCGCGAACTTCCGGAATTGCTCAAGCGAGTGGCCCTGTCGATACCATCCCCCACTTGGAATACCAACCCTGTGGGAGCGGGCTTGCTCGCGAAGGGGCCATTACATTCAACATTGATGTCGACTGACCCGGCGCCTTCGCGAGCAAGCCCGCTCCCACAGGGGGTTGGTGCGCTGTCTGGGGAGGAGTGGCAGGCCTTTTTGCAGTTGCACAGTCCGAAGCCTTTACCCGCCGATTTCAGCCAACAACTCGCGCAACTGGCCTACGCCCCTGACGCCACTCTGCTGGCATTGTCGGACGAACACCGCCAACACCTGTTCGCCACCTGCAAACGCTGGGTGGAGCATCATCATGTGGCAGCTTGACTATCCCTGGCTGTTATTGCTGCTGCCGTTGCCGTGGTTGGGTTACCGCTACCTTCCCGCCTACCGCGAGGCCCGCAGCGCGGTGCGCGTACCGTTTTTCGCCGCGATGAGCCGCGCCGTCGGCCAGGCGCCGAGTGCCCCGGGCAGTCGCCATAATCCCTGGCAATTGCTGCTGAACCTGCTGGTCTGGGCGCTGCTGTCAGTGGCTGTGGCCCGCCCGGTATTCGTCGAAAAACCCATCGAGCGCCAGCAACCGGTGCGCGACCTGATGCTCGCCATCGACATTTCCCAGTCCATGGAAACCACCGACTTCACCGATGCCAACGGCCAGAAGATCAATCGCCTGGCCGCCGTCAAAGAGGTGGTCCATGGCTTTATCGACAAGCGCAAAGAAGATCGACTTGGCCTGATCGTGTTCGGCAGCGGCGCCTACCCCCAAGCGCCGTTGACCCTCGATCACCCCAGCCTGTCGCTGTTGCTGGACGACACCGGGATTGGCATGGCCGGCCCGAATACCGCCATCGGCGATGCCATTGGCCTGAGCCTGAAACTGCTGGATCAGGCCCACGAACAGGAGAAAGTGGTGATCCTGCTCACCGACGGCAACGACACCAGCAGCGCGATTACCCCGGATCACGCGGCAGCCATGGCGGCGACCAAGGGTGTGGTGATTCACAGCATCGGCATCGGCGACCCGAGCGCCGAAGGCGAGGCCAAGGTCAACCTGCAAGGCTTGCAACACATCGCCGAGGCCACGGGCGGTCAGTTTTTCCGCGCCGAAGACCGCACGGCGCTGGATCAGGTCTACACCACCCTCGATAAACTGACGCCGCATCAGGTGAAAACCCTGAGCCATCAGCCCAAACGCGATTTGTTCGGGTGGCCATTGGGTGCAGCCATCGGTTTGCTCGCGCTTTATCACTTGGGCGCCCTGCTCCGTCCACGCCTGTCGATTGCCCGTCAGCGGCAGGAGGTCTGAGATGGAGATCAATCTCAGCGACTTCCATTTCCTGCGTCCGCTGTGGCTGTTGCTGGCGCTGTTCGGCGCGTTGCTGCCGCTGCTGTGGCGCCGTAGCCACGACTTGCAGCGGCGTTTGCGTGGCAATATCGCCGAGCACTTGCTGCCGCATTTGCTGATTACGCCGCAAGATCAACAGCGTCTGCGCCCAGTGCATCTGGTTTGCGCGCTGTTGATCCTCGGTGCACTCGCTGCTGCCGGTCCGACCTGGGAACAGGATCGTCCGGACTTCCTGGAAAACCGTGCCCCACTGATCATCGCCATCGACCTGTCGCCGTCCATGGACGCCAGCGACGTCTCGCCGAGTCGCCTGGAAGCGGCGAAATACAAGCTCCATGACCTGATCCAGCGCCGCGCCGGGGCTCGCAGTGGTTTGATCGCCTACGCCGGCAGCGCGCACCTGGTGTTGCCGCCCACGGACGACCCGGCGTTGCTCAACACCTTTATTCAGGCCCTGAGCACTGACTTGATCGCCAAGCAGGGGAAAAACGTCGGCGCCGTCATCGAGCAAGCCAAGCGTCTGCTGGCCGCCGAAAAAACTCCGGGTACGTTGCTGCTGATCACCGATGGCGCGGACACCGCCCAACTCAACGACCTCGACAAATTGCTGGATGACAGCCCGTTGCAAGTGCTGATCCTCGCCGTGGGCAGCGAAGACGGCGGCATTATCCACGACGCCAGCGGCCAACCGCGCACCGACAGCAACGGGCGCCCGGCGCTGGGCAATTTCGATCAAGCCGCGCTCAAACAACTGGCCTCGGCGCTGGGCGCACCGCTGGGCAGCCTGACCCTGAATAACGACGACCTCGATTGGATCGAGTTGCACGCCCAGCAGCATTTCCAGAGTGCCAGTGACGAACAGCGGGAGTTGCACTGGAAAGACGCCGGTTATTGGCTGTGTTGGCCGTTGCTGTTGATCGCTTTCTTCAGCGTGCGCAAGGGTTGGAGCCTGAACTGGATGGCCGGGTTACTGCTGGCGCTGGGTATTGGTTTGCAACCGACCACCGCTGAAGCCAGTGCCCTGACCGATGCGTTTTTTACCAAGGACCAACAAGGTCGCTGGGCCTTCGAGCATGAGCATCTGCCCCAGGCAGCGGCGCTATTCGTCGACCCGTACTGGAAAGGCATCGCCGCCTACCACGCGGCTGATTACGACCAGGCGCTGGCGAGTTTCGCGCGGCTGCAAACGCCTCAAGCGTATTTCTATCTGGGCAATATTTATGTGAAGCGTTTCAAGTTCGATCAGGCAATTGCGGCGTACACCCAGGCGTTGAAATTGCAGGCGCAATTCCCCGAAGCCACGGCCAATCTGGCGCTGGCGATTGCCTTGCAGAAAGACACCGACAGCGCCGAGCAGAACGCGCCGCAGGTCAAGCCCGACGAAATCAAAATGGACAAGGCACCGGGCAAGGGCCAGAGCAAAGCGGTGCAGACGGAGCAGGCAGCGTCGGATGAGCTGTGGTTGCAGAACCTGACGACATCGCCGGCGAAGTTCTTGAAGCAGAAGTTCAGTTTGCAGGATCAGGGGAAGCCATGATGAACAGTCTGGCAGACCGCGTCGTGGCCTTCGCGAGCAAGCCCGCTCCCACACTGGATCTGCGCACACCACAAATCCCCTGTGGGAGCGGGCTTGCTCGCGAAGAGGCCAGACCAATCACCAAAAAACTCCTGCTCATCTGCCTGATCAGCCTCAACACCTTGGCCGCCGAACCCGAACTCCGCGTCCAGACCCACCTGCCCCCCACCAACACCCTCATGGTCGGCAGCCTCATCGAACTCCAACTCGACATCCTCACCGACACCTGGTTCACCGACGCCCCGACCCTGCCCGACCTCAGGCTCAACGGCGCTCTGGTCATGCCCCCCAACGGCCACGCCCAGCACCTGAACCAGACGCTCGACGGCAAGGCCTTCAGCGGCATGCGCTACAGCTACCTGATTACCCCAAACCTGGCCCAGGGTTTCGACATCCCGGCGTTAACCGTGCGCGCCACCCCCGCCCAGGCCAGCGCCGAGTTGAGCGCCCAAAGCCAGCCGCTGCATTTCACCGCCGCGCAACCGCCGGGGTTCAAGGAGGGTGAGGCGGTGCTGGTGGCCAGTGGTTTGCGTTTCACCCAACAAGTCTTCAACTCGGCAACACCGTTGAAGGTCGGCGACAGCCTTACCCGGCAACTGACCCTGCAAGCCGACGGCGCCCTGGCGATGTCGCTGCCGGTGCCGCCGTTGGCCGAGGTCGCGGGCCTCAGCCGTTACCCGAAAGCCCCGCAAGTCAGCACCCTGGACGACGGTCGCGGCAACTTCAACGGTGGCCAGCGCATCGACACCGTGACTTACCGGATCGACACCGAAGGCAGCCACACCTTGCCCGCCATCGAGGTGAAATGGTGGGATACCAGCAGTCAACAAACCCGCACCTCCCAAGTGCCGGCCATTACGTTTGCAGCGACGGTAAACAGCGCTTATCGCCCAGTGTTCTCCATAACAGAAGACCTGAAAAAACTCGGCCAGCAAAGCCCCGTGCACCTGTCCGGGCATTGGCTGGGGCTTATCGCGCTGCTGCTGATCCTGGCCCTGCTCGGCTACTTCGCACGCCCGTTCATCCAGCAATCAAGGCTGCGCTGGCAAGCTCGGCGCCAGGCAAAACACGCCGCATGGCTGCAATCGGCGGACTACGCCTGGCAGCAAATCCCGGCCCAACTCGACGCCAGACCCGCGCAACTGAGCGCCCTGTACCTGTGGCTCCGACGCAGCCGCCAAGGCCTGAAACTGACCCACCTCGGCCCGCGCCTGCAAACCCTGTTGCGCGCCTGTTACGGCCGCCAACCGACCGAAGATCAGGCCCTGCGCCAGCTCAAGCAATCCTTGGCTACGCTGCATAGTCAGGCCCAGCGTCACAAGGCCCCGGCACCTCCCGCGTTACGGCCACTCAACCCCGTCCACGAGAAGGATTTCCCATGACGCACCCGCTATCGATCCGCCACCGTTACGGGCTGATCCTGCTGCTGACCCTGGCCCTGCCGCTGCTGGCCCAGGCCAACGAGCCGCTGCCTTCGTGGAACGACGGCCCGGCGAAAAAAAGCATCATCGAATTCGTCCAGGCCGTCACTGATCAAAGCAGCAAGGACTTCGTCAAACCCGCCGAGCGCATTGCCGTGTTCGACAACGACGGCACCCTATGGAGCGAGCAACCGGCCTATTTCGAATTGCTGTTCGCCTTCGACGAGGTGAAACGCACGGCGCCGCAACACCCGGAATGGAAGACCACCCAGCCGTTCCAGGCTGTGCTGGAAAACGATCACAAGGCGTTGGCCGCTGCGGGTATGGACGGCATCCTGAAAATCTTCGGCGCGACCCACACCGGCATGACCACCGAAGCCTTCGACGATTACGCCAAGACTTGGCTGACCCAGGCCCGCCATCCGAAAACCGGCAAGCCCTACACCGAGATGATCTTCCAGCCGATGCTGGAAATGCTCGACTACCTGCGCAGCCAGCAATTCAAGACCTACATCGTCTCCGGCGGCGACACCGCGTTCATGCGTGCTTTCGCTGAGAAGGTCTATGGCATCCCGCCGGAGCAAGTGATCGGCACCACGTTCGTCACGGCTTATCAGCTCAAGGACGGCCAACCCTCGATCCTGCGCACCGCCAAACTCGCCCACAACGACGACGGCCCGGGCAAACCGGAAACCATCGACGCGGTGATTGGCCGCCGCCCGATCCTCGCGTTCGGCAACTCCGACGGCGACCTGCAAATGCTGCAATGGACCGCCGCCGGACCCGGCAAGCGCTTCATGGGCCTGGTGCACCACACCGATGCCAAGCGCGAATGGGCCTACGACCGCCAGTCCTCGATCGGCAAGCTGGACAAAGCGCTGGACGAAGCGAAATCCCGTGGCTGGACTATCGTGGACATGGCTGCCGAATGGCGCCGGGTCTACCCGCTCGAGGCCGCCACTCCCGAGCAAGTGCAATAAAAAAGCGTGACGAAGGACTGCATTAAACGTTTGTCGCTTTGAGGCGACGCAAGTGAGCAAAAGGAGCAAGTCAGATGACTCGCATACTCAAGTGGCTACCGAAACTTGCCCTGGTGGCAGCCTCGGTCATGGCGATTTCGGCAACTGCCGGGGCCGCTGAAAAACCCAACATTCTCGTGATCTTCGGCGACGACATCGGCCAGACCAACATCAGCGCCTATTCCATGGGCGTGGTCGGGTACAAGACTCCCAACATCGACCGGATTGCCAAGGAAGGCATGATGTTCACCGACTACTACGCGGAGAACAGCTGCACCGCAGGACGGTCATCCTTCATCACCGGCCAGACGCCCCTGCGTACCGGCCTGTCGAAAGTCGGCATTCCGGGCGCCCCGGTGGGCCTGCAAAAACGCGACATCACCATCGCCCAGGCGCTCAAGGGCCTCGGCTATAACACCGGCCAGTTCGGCAAGAACCACCTGGGCGACCGGGATGAATACCTGCCGACCAACCACGGTTTCGACGAATTCTTCGGCAACCTTTACCACCTCAACGCCGAAGAAGAACCCGAACGTCCGTACTGGCCCAAGGATGACGCCGAGTTCGTCAAGGCCAACACCCCGCGTGGCGTGATCCACAGCTTCGCCGACGGCAAGATCGAAGACACCGGCGCCTTGACCACCAAGCGCATGGAAACCATCGACGACGAAACCACCGCCGCTGCCCAGGCGTTTATCGAGAAACAGGTCAAGGCGGACAAACCGTTCTTCGTCTGGATGAACACCACGCGCATGCACGTGTTCACCCATGTGCGCGATTCGATGAAGGGCCAGAGCGGCATGCCCGGCAACGAATACGCGGATGGCATGCTGGAGCACGATGCCGACGTCGGCAAACTGTTGAAAACCCTCGACGACCTGAAAGTCGCCGACAACACCATCGTCGTCTACACCACCGACAACGGCCCGAACCAGTTCTCCTGGCCGGACGCGGCGACCACGCCGTTCCGCAACGAGAAGAACTCCAACTGGGAAGGCGCCTATCGGGTGCCGGCGATCATCCGCTGGCCGGGCAAAGTCAAACCGGGTGAAGTCTCCAACGAGATGTTCTCCGGGATGGACTGGTTCCCCACCCTGCTCGCGGCGGCCGGTGATGCCGATGTCAAAAACAAACTGCTCAAAGGTTGGGCACCGACCGCTGGCGGCACCAACTTCAAGGTGCACCTGGACGGTTACAACCAACTGCCGTACCTGACCGGGCAACAGCCCAAAGGCGAGCGCAAGGAGTTCTACTACTTCAACGATGACGGGGTGCTGGTGTCGATGCGCTTCGACAACTGGAAAGTGGTGTTCTGCGAGCAGCGCCAACCGGGTGGCTTCCGGGTCTGGAGCGAACCGTTCGTGTGCCTGCGGGTGCCGAAAATCCTCAACCTGCGGATGGACCCGTATGAACGGGCCGACGTGGTGTCGGATCAGTTCTACGACTGGAACACCAAAAACGTCTACCTGGCAGGCGTTGCGGTGACCAAATCGGCTGAGTTCCTGCAAACGTTCATCGAATATCCACCGAGCCAGAGACCGGCGAGCTTCAGCATTGACCAGATCCGTGCTGCGGTGGACGCGAAAATCGCAGAAAAAATGAAAGCGGCACCGGCTGCACCGTAAGACGCGGGACCGCCGCTCGCCCTCGTCGGCGGGCGGCCTTATTTTCTAACTGATCGTTCCCACGCTCTGCGTGGGAATGCAGCCCGGGACGCTCCGCGTCCCAAAAGCGGACGCGGAGCGTCCATTGATGCATTCCCACGCAGAGCGTGGGAACGATCATGCACAAGGCAACCACGCAATGTCCTCACGTGTCGCCAGCAAGTCGTCGGCCATACCCACCCCTCACGTCGCCGCCCCGGCGCTGATGATCCCTGCCCTGCTGCTGTTCGTCTCCGGCGCCGCCGCGCTGGTGTACCAGGTGTTGTGGATCAAGCAACTGTCACTGGTAGTCGGCGTTGAGGTCTATGCCATCACCACCGGCATCAGCGCGTTTTTCGCCGGGCTGGCCCTGGGCGGCTTGTTGTTCGGGCGCTGGGCGGATCGCTTGCAGCAACCGGTGTTGCTCTATGCCGGGCTGGAAGTGTTGGTGGCCGTGATTGGCGTCAGCGCGACGTTTGCCATGAGCCTGGCGGCCAGCCCTTTCGCCTGGCTGGAGCAGCACGTCGGTCTGCTGGCCTGGGTGTTGCCGTTTGCGCTGGTGGGCATTCCGGCGTTGCTGATGGGCGGCACGTTGCCGGTGTTGGTGCGCTCGCTGGCCGCCGATCCGCAGCAACTGGGCAAGGCTGGTGGTCAGCTCTATGCGGCCAACACCGCGGGCGCCATCGCCGGCACTCTGCTCGCCGCGTTTGTGCTGATCGCCACCCTTGGCGTGCGCGGCAGCGCCCTGGCCGCCGCGATACTGAACTTGCTGGCCGCCGCCGGTGCGTTGTGGTTTCAACGCCATCGTTCAATCCCGCCCGCCACGCCTGTGAAGCATCATGCCGAGAAGGCAACGGATCGCCTGGCCCTGTGGCTGTATTCCATCGCTGGCGGCGTGGCCCTGGGTTACGAAGTGGTCTGGTCGCAATCCATCGTGCAGTTCATGAGTACCCGCACCTACGCGTTTGCCGTGGTGCTGGCGACGTATCTCACGGGGCTGTTTCTCGGTAGCGCGCTGCTGGCCCGGCGGGTCGAGCGCATTCGTGATCCCTGGGGCGTGTTCGGTTTGCTGATTGCCGGTGCCGGGTTGATCGCGCTACTGGAAGTTGCGCTGCTTGGTCGTTGGTTGGTGCTCGCGCAAAGTGTCGCCGAAGCCTGGGTATTGTCGTTGGGCGCCAGCGAACTGCTGGGCATGAGCACGCGGTTTGCAGTGGCGGCGCTGAGCATCGTGTTTGTGCCGACCCTGCTGCTGGGCGCGGCGTTTCCCCTGGCCTTGCGCCTGAGCGTGGGCCGCGAGCGCATTGGCCAGGACGTCGGCGCGGTGGTGGCATTCAACACCCTTGGCGGGATTGTCGGGGTGATGCTGTGCGGCTTCGTGCTGATCCCGCTGCTGGGGTTGGTGCGCACCCTCGGTTTGCTGGCGATGGTCGCCGCCGGGATCGGTTATTTCGCGGTGCGCAAAGGTCACCATGTGAAGAAAGGTCGGCGCCAGGGCGTGGTGGCGATTGGTTTGTTGTCGGTGGCGCTGGCGATTTTCACCCCGGTCAACAAACTCGCGAGCCTGCTCCCCGGTGCGCGCAACGGGACCCTGGCCTTCTACGAAGAAGGACGCGGCGGCACCGTGGCGGTGGTCACCCAGGGCAAGGGCGAGAAGGCCTTCCAGCGCTTGTACATCCAAGGGGTTTCCAACACCGGCGATGCCATGCCGTCCCTGCGCTACATGCGCATCCAGGCGCTGCTGCCGCTGCTGATCCACAACGGCGAACCGCGCTCGGCGCTGGTGATCGGTTTCGGCACCGGCATCACCGCCGGCGCCCTGACCCGTTATCCGGGGCTGGAACAGCGGGTGGTCGCCGAGTTGCTGCCTTCGGTGGTTAAAGCCGCGCCGCTGTTCAAGGGCAACTTCAATGCCGCGAGCGATCCGAGCGTCGATGTGCGCTTGCGCGATGGCCGCCAGGAACTGCTGCGCAACCCGCAGACCTACGACCTGATCACCCTCGAACCGCCACCGCCCTCCGCTGCCGGCGTGGTCAACCTCTATTCCCGGGACTTCTACCAATTGGCCGCCAGTCGCCTGCAGAAAAACGGCCTGGTCGCCCAGTGGCTGCCGCTGCCCACCCAGAACATCGACGACTCGCGCTCCCTGGTGCGCAGCTTCCTCGACGTCTACCCCTACGCCACCCTGTGGACCAGCGAATTCCACGAAATGCTGCTGGTGGGCTCGATGGAGCCGATTGAGCTGGACGCGGCGAAGATCACTCAGCGTTTTCAGCAGGACAGCGTGCGCAGCACCTTGCAAGACGTGGGCATTGGCTCAGCGGCGGCGTTGCTCGCGACCTGGGTGACTGACCGCGCAGGGCTCGAACGCTTTGCCGCCGACGCACAACCGGTGACCGACGATCAGCCGCGCATCGAGTACGCGCCGTGGGTGCGGGCCAAGGAAATCAGCCGCGTGTTGCCGGCGCTGCTGGAATTGCATGTCGCGCCAAGCCTGGTGAATGCCGATGAAGGCTTCAACGACCGGATGAACGCCCACCGCCAGCGCCTGATGCAGTTTTATCGGGCGAGTTTGCATGCCTATGACGGGGACCGGGATGCCTGGGCGCGGGATATTGGCGAGGTGATGCGTGGGGATGGCGGGAATCCGTATTACCGGTGGTTTGTCGGGCAGTAATGTGGCGCCTGTTAAGCCGCCTTCGCGGGCAAGCCTCGCTCCTACAGGTTGATCGTTCCCACGCTCTGCGTGGGAATGCAGCCCGGGACGCTCTGCGTCCCATTGGAACGCGGAGCGTCCCTTGAGGCATTCCCACGCAGAGCGTTGGAACGATCTGTGACGGCTACTTGGATTTGAGTTTCAGATACGACTGATGCAGATCCGAAGCCCACCCATCGATCACGCTTTTGACGTCATCGGCCTTCATCACCTGGGTATCGTTCTCCAGCGGTTTGCCCGTGCCTTTGCGCACGACCTGGGCCACCACCGTGTTGTTGCCGCCATCGAGGAACACCGCCTCAGTGGCCAATGTGGTTTCCTGGTCACGAATCCCGCTGGCCGTGCTGACCGCCGCTGCCACCAACGCAACCGGGATCACTTCATAAGGCTTGAGGCCTTCGGTCTTGCTGCTGACCGCCGTAATCGCCGCACGCACCACGATCACGCCAGGTCCCGGGCCGGTGGCCAATGGCAAGGATTTACCCAGTTCGCGCTTGAGCGCCTGGTCGTAATAACCGGTGATGCCGTTGAGGGTGGCCTGGGGGATTTTCACGGTGGGTTGCGGCTGCGGATAGAGCTGGGTCGGCTCGATGTAGACGCTGGTGAATTTATCGATTTTGAGTTTGGGGTCCATCCAGCGCATCACTTCGGCGCCCGAGGGCGACTTGGCTTCCTTGAGCTGGCTGTAGTCCTTGAGAAACCCGGAATACTGGTCGGGTTCGACCACTTTACTGGAGCAGCCGACCACGCCGATCGAGGCGATGCACAGTGTGCTCATCATTAACGCAAGCTTCATGCTGTAACTCCTGTAAGGGTCGAAAACGCGCCTAGGTAGTTATAGCCAAATATCCATATTTTGCCGTCATCATCATCGAAGGTTCATCCAAGCCGGTGGCTCAGCGCACAACGCCTATTTGACAGACGCTTGCCATCCGGCAAAGCTGCATCGAGCTTCAAAGCGCGCCCTGAACGGCCAACGCACTCGGACTACGGAAGTCGCAATGCCGAAGCATAAAAATAAAGGTGTAAACCTAAACCCTGATGCGCAACCGACCCTGATTAACCGCTACCTGTTTCCCGTCACCATCGGTGTATTGCTGCTGGCCGTGGCGGCGATTGGCGGGTTTCTGTTCAGTAGCAGCGCGCCGGTGTCTGTGAAGCCTGCCCCTGTCAGCACGCCCATCGCTCAACCGGCCAAACCGGTGGTGGCCGCGGCGCCGGCGACGATGGTCGATGAGCAGCAATGCCAGGGCTGCCACACCGAGCAGGTCAAGGACTGGCAAGGTTCCCATCACCAATTGGCGATGCAACCGGCCACCGCCGACACGATGCTGGGGGACTTCAATAACGTCACCTTCAAGGCGGAAAAAGAGACCACCGTGTTCTCGCGCAAGGGTGACGATTTCTGGGTCAACACCCCGGGGATCGATGGCAAGAATGCCGACTTCAAGGTCGCCTACACCTTCGGCATCGCGCCGCTGCAGCAATACCTGATCGAAGTGGGCGAAGGTCGGCTGCAAGCCCTCGGCGTGGCCTGGGATACGGAGAAGCACCAGTGGTTTCATCTGTATCCGGGCCTGGGGGTGAATTTCAAGAATCCGCTGCACTGGAGCAAGCCGAGCCAGAATGCCAATTTCATGTGCGTCGAGTGCCATACCACCGGCTATAAACGCAATTTCGATGCGGCGAAAAATACGTTTGAGAGCCACTGGAACAGCCTCGGTGTCGGCTGCCAGGCGTGCCACGGTCCGGCGTCCAATCATCTGGAATGGACCGCGAAGAAAACCGATCTGATCCACGCCGGTTTTGCCGTCGACCTCAAGGACAAGAACGCCACGGTCGAGCTCGAAACCTGCGCCCGCTGCCACTCGCGCCGTGCACCGTTGGGGGATGGCTACACCGTCGGCAAGCGCTTGATGGACGACTATCTGCCGAGCACCTTGACCCGCGAACTGTATGCGCTGGACGGCAAGATCAAGGATGAGGTGTTCGAACACGGCTCCTTCGCCCAGAGCAAAATGTTCGATAAAGGCGTGCGTTGCAGCAACTGCCACAACCCCCACAGCACTGAACTCAAGGCCACCGGCAACGGCGTGTGCCTGCAATGCCACAACACCGCCAGCAAGACTGCGGTGGAAGGTGTGGATGGCAAGGGTTTGCTGGCGAAGAACTACGATTCCATCGAACACACCCGCCACACACCGGGTCAGCCGGGTTCGCAATGCGTGGATTGCCACATGCCGGGCAAGTTCTACATGGGCAATGACTTTCGGCATGACCACAGTTTCAGCATTCCCAACCCCGAGCGCGCAGCGAAACTCGGGACGCCGGATGCGTGCCTGACCTGCCATCAGGGCAAGGCCGGGGACACAATCACCGAGCAATTCAAACGGTGGAACACGGCCAATGCTTCACCGGTCCAGGCGCCCCGTTATGACGAAAACCTGTGGCTGATCCGCAACGGTCAACCGGGCGCGGCGCAGGCCTTGTACGAGCAATTGCAACGCAGCAACCTACCGGCGATTCAACGGGCAACCCTGCTCGCCGAACTGCCGCTGTACCCCAGCGAGCAAGCGTTGAAACTGGCGACGGCAGACTTGAGCAACCCGGCGCCACAAGTGCGGGAAAGCGCGGTGCGGGCGATCAGTGCCTTCCTGCCGCCCCCGGAGCGTGCGCCGCTGTTGACGCCGCTACTGGGCGACCCGGTGAAAGCCGTAAGAATCGTCGCCGCCCGGGACCTGTTGAGCGTGGCGCGCAACGGTTTGGGCAGCGCCCAGGCCAACTGGAACGCGGCCATCGCCGAATACGAGGAGGTGCAGCAAAGCCTGGCGGAACGGGCCGAGGCCAACCTCAACCTGGCGATGCTGTATCAGGCCAGCGGTCGCACTGAAGAAGTCGAACCGCTGCTGCGCTCGGCGCTGAAACGCGACCCGGACTTCTACCCGGCGCTGGTGACGTTGGTGCAATGGCTGGAGGCCAGTGGACGCGGTGCTGAGGCACAGGCGCTGCTGGAGCAGAGCGTCAAGGACCACCCGGATGCGGCGCTGTTGCTGCACACCCAAGGCTTGTCACTGATTCGTGCGGGTAAAACCGCCCAGGCCATGCCGCTGCTGCACAAAGCCGCCGCGCTGAAACCCCAGAGCGCGCAATACGGCTATGTGCTGGCAGTGGCGCTGCATGACAGCGGCAAGGTGGATGAGGCCTGCGAGGAGCTGGAGCGGCTATTGAAAGTGCAACCGGCCAATCGTAATGCGCGGTTGTCGTTGATCCAGTATTACCTGGAGAACGGCAAGGAGCCCAAGGCCCAGGTGTTGTTGCAGGGGTGGAAAAAAATGAATATGGGGGATCCGGCGTTGAAATGATTGGGGGTTGATCCGACGGCCTCTTCGCGGGCAAGCCTCGCTCCTACAGGGGTTTGCGCAATCCTTGTAGGAGCGAGGCTTGCCCGCGAAGACGTCAGCTCAACCAACCCAAATCTCTGGACCCATCATCACCAGGACGACCCACTCTGCGCCGCCAACGCCCGCCGACTATTAGCCCGCATCGCCTTGATCAACGACACCGTCCCCACCAGCAAAATCGCCGCGCCAAACAAAAAGTCGATGTTGTACAACTGAAAATCCTGCAACGGCCCCACCAGCAACACCCGCACCGCGCCAATCCCCACCAGCGTCGCAAGGAAGTCGATGCCCGGCTCGTCGCGATAAAACACGTGCATCAGCGGCAGGCAGATCACCAGCAGCAACAGCAAGACGATCACCTTGAACGAGCCCTTGCGCTCGACGCTGAACGCGCACTCGTTGGCGGCGTAAGGCTTGTAATCCTCATCGCGCACCAGCGGGGTTTTCTCGTTGATGTACTCCACGCGGTTGTACTTCTGGATCGGGGTGAAGGTGTTCGACATCTCCATCAGCGTGGTGATGTGGCGAAAGCGCAGGTCAATCCGCTCATTGCCCTTGAGGTAATACAGCACCGGTTTGTAACCGTAGCGGTAGGTGTCGAAGGGAAACTCGGTGGCCCGGCCCTGCACTCCGATGGGGCGCGAGTCCAGTTCGGCGAAGGCGCTTTTGTTGTCAGCGGCGAGGTTGCGGCTCAGGGGTTTGATCCGCACCTGTTCAAGGAAGACCGGCGTGGCGCCGAACGACCATTGCAACGGTTCCAGGCGCAGGCGCAGTTCGTTGCGGCCCAGGTCGTAGCGATTGAAGGTGCGCTCGGACACGATGATCGAGCCGCCGAGCATGAACTCACCACGCAGGTTGTTGGTGATGCGCAGGGTCAGTTGATCCTTGCCCAGGGACAACGCATCGGCCGACGGCGGCGTGCCACACCAGGCGATGCTGTCATAGGCCCCGCCCAACTGTCCGCCACGGTTTTCCTGGAACACGTAAAAATAGCCAGCCCACAGGGTCAGCATCAGCAGAAATGCCGTCAGCCCCAAAATCTTCTTGCCGAAACTCACAGCGCCAGACTCCCTTCTTGATTTCATCCATGCAGCCTGAAAACCGGCTGAGTGCGCGGACTCTACCAAAATGCCATCAACCGCCAAAGCAAAAAGATCGCAGCCTTCGGCAACTCCTACAGGTGTACTCATTCCCCTGTAGGAACTGCCGAAGGCTGCGATCTTTTGATCTTGCTGTGTTTACCGACGTCGGAATAATGGCCGCGGCTCAATCACCGACCGCCCATACAACACGCTCATCCCGGCCAGTCCCTTCAACGCATCTTCAGCCGACTTGTCCTCGCGCACCGCAAAACTGTCAAACCCGCATTGCCGCATATGGCTCAACTGATCCCGCAGCACATCGCCAATCGCTCGCAGTTCACCGGTCCAGCCCAGCCGCGTGCGCAGCAGATAAGCCTGGCTATACCCGCGACCGTCCCGAAAACTCGGAAAATCCAGGGCAATCAGCGGCAGCAGGTTGAAGCAGGATTTCAGGCATTCAACCTCATCGTCCGGCCCCAACCAAACGCCGTGTCGCGTCGGGTCATCGAGCCAGCGGGCCAACGGCAGAATCAACCGCCCCGAAGGCAAGTCGACGTCAACCTCCCGCACCAGCGTCCACGTGTCATCAAGATCAACCCGCGCCACACCCTCCTCCAGCCGCAACAGATTGTTCATAGCGTCGCTTCCCGCACTTTCTGGTAAATCCGTTCCTTGAACGGCTCCAGGCCAATGCGCTGCACGGTATCGACGAACAGTTCCTCGCTCTCGCGGTAACGCACGAAGGTGCCGATGATGCCCTCGATCACATCCGGTACTTCGGCGGCGCTGAAGGACGGGCCGATAACCTTGCCCAACGCACTGTGTCTGCCCTGGGCGCCGCCGAGGGTGATCTGATACCACTCGCTGCCGTTCTTATCCACGCCGAGAATGCCAATGTTGCCGATGTGGTGGTGGCCGCAGGCGTTCATGCAGCCGGAGATATTGAGGCTGATGTCGCCCAGGTCGTGCAGGTAGTCCAAGTCTTCGAATCGACCCTGAATCGCTTGGGCAATGGGGATCGACTTGGCATTGGCCAGGGCGCAAAAGTCGCCGCCGGGACAGGCGATGATGTCGGTCAACAAGCCAATATTGGCGCTGCCCAGCCCTTGATCGCAGGCCAGGCACCACAGTACATAGAGGTCGGATTTGGTCACGTCCGGCAGCACGATGTTCTGCTCGTGGGCGATGCGAATTTCGCCGAAACCGAACTGCTCGGACCAGTCCGCCACCGCTTCCATCTGCTCGGCGGTGACGTCCCCCGGCGGTGAAGCGATGCCGGGTTTGGTCGAGAGCACCACGCTGGCGTACCCCGGCACTTTGTGCGGTTGCACATTGCGCGCGACCCAACGAGCGAACGCCGGGTTCTGCGCCAGGCGTGTGCCGAAATCCAGGTCGGTGCCGGCCAGCGCTTGATACACCGGCGGCACGAAGGCACTGGCCACCCGTTCGTACTCAACCTCAGTCAATTGCGCCGGGCCGTCCTTGAGGTGCTGCCACTCCTCCTCCACTTCCTGGGCGAAGGCGTCGATGCCCAGGGCTTTGACCAGGATCTTGATCCGCGCCTTGTACTTGTTGTCCCGCCGACCGTGGCGGTTGTAGACCCGTAGCACCGCCTCGACATAAGACAGCAAGTGCTGCCACGGCAAGCCTTCGCGAATCTGCAAACCGAGGATCGGCGTACGCCCCAGTCCACCGCCGACGATCACCCGCAGCAGCATTTGCCCCTCGCTGCCGGGATAAAGGTAAAGGCCGATGTCATGCATCATGATCGCCGCGCGGTCTTGCTTGGCCGAGCAGATGGCGATCTTGAACTTGCGTGGCAGAAACAGGAATTCCGGGTTGATGGTCGACCATTGCCGAAGGATTTCCGCCAGGGGCCGCGGGTCGATCAACTCGTCCGCCGCGACCCCGGCGAAGGCTTCAGTGGTGATGTTGCGCACGCAGTTGCCGGAGGTCTGGATCGCGTGCATTTCCACCTGGGCCAGGCGTTCGAGGATGTCCGGCACCTGGGCCAGTTCGATCCAGTTGAACTGCATGTTCTGCCGGGTGGTGAAGTGGCCGTAGCCGCGATCGTAATCCCGGGCGATGCTCGCCAGGGTGCGCATCTGCCCGGCGCTCAAGGTGCCATAGGGGATGGCGACCCGCAGCATGTAGGCGTGCTTTTGCATGTAGAGGCCATTTTGTAGACGCAGGGGCAGGAATTCTTCTTCGCTCAGCTCACCGGCCGTGAAGCGCTCGACCTGGTCGCGAAACTGCGCGACCCGCTCGAACACCAGCGCCCGGTCATAGTCGTCGTACTGATACATGTGGTGGCCTCTCATCAGGGTTGGGCACAAAACGTGTGGGAGCGGGCTTGCTCGCGAAAGCGGTGGGTCAGGCGATATCCATGTTGACTGTGCCGCCCTCTTCGCGAGCAAGCCCGCTCCCACAGGGATTGCGCCGGGAGTCGGGCTCTGCGGCCCGTTTTCGATGGGGCGACTATGAACCTGCGGCGCAGCGCGTTACAGACCCACCTGAAACCTTAAAAACCGTATCAGAGCGCGGCAGATGGCCGCAGGCATGCCTCATATCTGATCCGCATAAATCGAGTTTTCCTGAGTCTGTTTTGTTTCCAGCAGGGTTTCTACAGTGCATCCCATGCCAGACCGGGTGGCCTGGCAAGACTTTGCATGGATGAACTGACCATGAGCACAGCAACAATCGGACAGGCTTACAACTATAAGGTCGTCCGCCAATTCGTCGTGGCAACCATTGTCTGGGGTGTGATCGGCATGGCCATGGGCGTGTGGATCGCCTCGCAACTGGTGTGGCCCGAGATGAACCTCGACCTGCCGTGGACCACCTTCGGCCGTTTGCGTCCGCTGCACACCAGCCTGGTGATTTTCGGTTTCGCCGGCAGCGCGCAATTCGCGGCCAGTTATTACGCGGTGCAGCGCACCTGCCAGGTGCGGCTGTACTCGGACACCCTCGCCGCGTTCACCTTCTGGGGCTGGCAATCGGTGATCGTGATCATGCTGATCAGCCTGCCGCTAGGCTACACCACCACCAAGGAATACGCCGAGATCGAGTTCTCCGGCGCGGTGTGGATGACCGTGGTGTGGGTCGCCTACGCCATCGTGTTCTTCACCACGGTGGTGCAGCGCAAGACCAAGCACATCTATGTCGGCAACTGGTTTTTCGGCGCGTTCATCGTGGTGATCGCCATGCTGCACGTGGTCAATCACCTGTCGATTCCGGTGGGCTGGTTCAAGTCCTACCCGGTGTATTCCGGGGCCACCGACGCCATGGTGCAGTGGTGGTACGGGCACAATGCGGTGGGCTTCTTCCTGACCACCGGGTTCCTGGGGATGATGTATTACTTCGTGCCCAAACAAGTGGGGCGGCCGGTGTATTCCTACCGGTTGTCGATCGTGCATTTCTGGGCACTGATCACCCTGTACATCTGGGCGGGTCCGCACCACTTGCACTACACGGCGCTGCCGGACTGGGCGCAGTCCCTCGGCATGGCGATGTCGCTGATCCTGCTGGCGCCGAGCTGGGGCGGGATGATCAACGGCATGATGACGCTCTCGGGCGCGTGGCATAAGTTGCGCACCGACCCGATCTTGCGCTTTCTCGTACTGTCCCTGGCGTTCTACGGCATGTCGACGTTCGAGGGGCCGATGATGGCGATCAAAACCGTCAACGCCCTCTCCCACTACACCGACTGGACCATCGGCCACGTCCACGCCGGCGCCCTCGGTTGGGTGGCGATGATCACCTTCGGCGCGATCTACCACATGGTGCCAAAGGTCTTCGGCCGCCCGCAGATGCACAGCATCGGCCTGATCAACGCGCACTTCTGGTTGGCGACCATCGGCACCGTGCTCTACATCGCCTCGATGTGGGTCAACGGCATCACCCAGGGCCTGATGTGGCGCGCAATCAACGACGACGGCACGCTGACCTATTCCTTCGTCGAAGCCTTGCAGGCCAGCCATCCGGGCTACGTGGTGCGGTTCACCGGCGGCGTGTTCTTCCTCAGCGGCATGCTGCTGATGGCGTACAACACCTGGCGCACCGTACGGGTGGCGGACGTGGCGATGGCTGAGCGCGAAGCGCAGATTGCGTGAGGGTCGGAATGATGGAAATGCTGTTGAATCTGTTTGGCGTCGTGGGGTTTTGGCTGGCGATCGAGTATTGCCTGAAGCATCAGACGCCCGAGAGCCTGGAGGATGCGAGCCTGATGCCGTTCGCCGATGACCCGGAAGTGGCGAAGCGGGTGGAATTGGCAACGGGGAAGAAGGTGAAAGCGGTGGCGCCGGAAGAGGCGAAGCCGGGGTGGGGCAACCTCGAGGTCTGATACAAACACCAATCCCCCTGTGGGAGCGGGCTTGCTCGCGAAGAGGGAGTGTCAGTCAACAAGGTTGTGACTGATACACCGCTTTCGCGAGCAAGCCCGCTCCCACAGGTGTTATGTGTCAGCCGCGTTCGCGGGGTATCAGGCTTTGCAATTGCAACGCCAGGAAATTCGCATCGAAGGCAAAGGTATCCGGGTCTTTCAGGCCATTGGTCTTGCGCCACTGCCAGTTGGTCGACGGTGGCAGGCACACCAGGGAAATACTGCCGTAACGTGCGGCAGTCAGGCCCATCACGGCCAGGGAGATCTGGCCACCGGCGCCCATCACATCCGGCACGAATTCCACCGGTTTGCCGGCAATCACAATGGTCAGTTTCTCGGTCTTGAAGGTCGAGGTCTCGACCGGCACGCTTGGCCCGGACGCGACGTACAGCTCGCGGCTCACCTCCAGCAGGTTCGGCACCTGGACCGGTTCCAGCCAGTGCTGGATCTGATCGAACAGCTCACCAATACGCGTCGCCCACACGGCCGATTGCGACTCAAACAATTGCTTCTTGTGCGCTTCGCTTTCTGCGTAGTGGCGAAGCATCTCGCCCAGTTGCTGTACGTCGTCCATTGCGGTGTTCCTTAGGTTGAAGCCGTGCTGCGGACTTTGAGCATGGCAGATGCCAGCGACGGGCGTACGACTAAAAGCGTGAGCGGTACTGGCTGGGGGTCATGGCCAGGTGTTTGCGAAAGACGCTGCCCATGTGCGACTGATGGGCAAACCCGGCGTCCAGCGCGATGCTGGCCAGGGGAGAGTTGCTCTGCTCGATCATGCGTCGCGCCGCTTGCAAGCGCACTTCGACCAGATAGGCATGGGGCGTCAGGCCGATGGCGCGGGTGAAATCGCGCAGGAAACGCAGTTCATTGTGGCCATAGGTGACGGCCAACTGTTCCAGGCTCAGGGGTTGATGAAACTGTTCGGCGATCTGGTCCAACACGCGGGTCAGGGCCTTGGGCGTGGGGCGGTCGTTCGCTGGCGCGCTCGCCTGATCGATCAAGGCCAATGTTGCTTGCTCCAGTGCCAGGCTGTCGCGTTGCGGATCGAGCATCAGGCGGCGCAGCGTTCGGGCCAGTCCCAAGGCCTCGCTTTGGCCGGCGAACTGTATCCGGTGATTGACTGACGGCAGGTGCTGACGGGCAAACGCTTCGTCCAGCCGCAGCAGCAGGTATTCGCCGCCACTGGCCGATTCTGAAAACACCTCAACACCCACCGGCGTGTGCGCCAGGACGCCGGGCAAGGTGTCAAAGTCCACCCGATGGTCGGAATCGATGGCATGCACCCCTTGCTGGCGCTCCAGGGTCACGCCCAGCGTGTGCCATTGCGCAGGGTCCCGAGCGCTGTAGGCGGCACGGGGCAACAGTTGCAAGCAGAGTTGGTCGCCCAGCAGGCGTTGGCTCAGCATGTGAAATTTCCTGATAGATCGAAGCGCGGATCCACGGGAGACTCTCTAACAAAGGGTTGCCATTAAACAGGAGCACAGCATGCGCACCATCGGCCTGATCGGCGGCATGAGCTGGGAATCCAGCGCCGAATACTATCGCCTGATCAACCAGCAAGTCCGCGACCGCCTCGGACCGTTGCGTTCGGCGCAATTGCTAATGTACAGCGTCGACTTCGGGCCTGTCGAACAGGCCCAGCATGCCGGGCGCTGGGACGATGCGGCGGCGATTCTGGTGGATGCCGCGCGCAGGCTGGAAGCGGGCGGCGCCGAGTGCGTGGTGCTGTGTACCAACACCATGCACAAGGTGGCCGGGCAGATTCAGGCGGCGATCAGCATTCCGTTCCTGCACATCGCCGACCCCACCGGTCTGGCGGCGCTGGATGCCGGGGCGCTCAAGGTCGGTTTGCTGGGCACGGCGTTCACCATGGAACAGGATTTCCTCAAGGACCGCCTGAGCGCCATGGGCCTGACGGTGTTGGTGCCGCAAGCCGAGGAACGCCAGGCTGTGCACCGGATCATCTACGACGAATTGTGCGTCGGGGTGATCAGCGAGGCGTCGCGCCGGGTCTATCAGCAAGTCATCGAATCCCTGACCCGACGTGGCGCGCAAGCGATCATCCTCGGTTGCACGGAAATCGGCATGCTGATCAAACCCGAACACAGCGCCCTGCCCTTGCTGGATACCACCGAACTGCACGCCCGGGCGGCGGTGGCGTTCGCGCTGGGCGACTGACTCAACCGGCCTTGGGCAGGGTGCGCAGACGCGCCATGCTCAAGGTGTCCACCAGCACACCGTCGCGCACGGCGTAGTCGCGGAACAGGCCTTCGTCTTCAAACCCGAATTTGCGGTAGAGCGCGATGGCCGCTTCGTTGTCGGCGTACACCGAGAGCTCGACCCGGCGCAGGTTCATCCAGTTGTCGGCAACGTCCAGCGCCGTCGCCAGCAACTTCGAGCCCACACCCTTGCCCTGCCACTCCACCGCGACGCCCATGCCGATGCTGCCGGCGTGGCTGCGGCGAATTCGCGAGAACTGCTCCAGGCCGATATTGCCGATGACCACGCCCTGATGCAGCGCCACCAATCGCACGACCCGCTCGTTATCCGGCGCCAGGCGTTTGCGCCAGACTTCGGTGGACTGGAAAGGCATTTGCAGCACTTGGCGGGTGATCGCAGGGTCGTTGTAGAGCGCGGTGATGCTGTCGATATGGGCTTCGCTGAAGCGTTGGATCGTGATGGTGGGGTCGGTGGTAGGCATGGGCATTCTTCCTTGAGTGGCCACTGACTCTAACCCGCGATCCACCTGAATGGCGAGCCCCCCCTGTAGGAGCGAGGCTTGCCCGCGAAGGCGGTGTGTCAGTCAGATTTTTATTGCCTGACCCACCGCTTTCGCGGGCAAGCCTCGCTCCTACAGGGGATCTCAGTGTTCAGGTGTAGACCGGCCAGGTGTCGACGATTTTACCCTCCCGCACCGCCAGCAAATCCCCAAACTGCAGCAACACTGACTCTGTCTGCATCGGCCGCAAGAACACCTGATCCTCCACCGCCAACCCCACGGCGCTGGAGCCATTGACCATTTCCTGATTGGAGCTGCGGCCATACACGCCATTGCTCTGCAAGCCTTGGGGTGACTCGAATTCGGCCATCCAATTGCCGCCGTAAATGAAGAACGTCTCCCGCTGGTTCGCGTCCCACCATGAGAACAGTTTCGACTTGTCATCCAGCGCCGGGATGTTCACCGCCCCGGTGCTTTTTAACACCGGCGTGGCGATGTACGCCGCCGGCACATGGTCCACCAGCGACGGCAAATCGTAGTGAGTCGGCTTGAGCATCGCCGTGCCCACCGAGACTTCGCTGCTCAGGTTTTCGTGCTCATGCATGCGATAACTCGGGCTGCCGGCGGTGTTGAGGGTCAGCCCTTCGCGCCACAGGCCGGGGTACTGCTGCCGGGTGAAATCGACGCAGCGGTTGTAGATCAGCATCACGTTGGCGAACAGTTCCTCCGGCGAACCGAGAATCCCCGGCACGCCCATGCCCACGAACGGGTCGTAGCCCATGAACCCGGCGAATTCCAGGTGTTGCGGGTGGGCGCTGATCAGCGTCAGCATCTGCCCGAGCACGCCCAGGTCGCTGACGCCGCCGCGATGCAGGCCGACGTCCAGTTCGATGTTTACCCGCAACCGCGTGCCCAACCCTTGGGCCAGCGCCAGGTATTGCTGGAGCCGTTCGGGAGTATCGAGCAGCCACTGCAACTGCCGCACCGGGTCGAAAGGGCCTTTGTGGGTGTCATAAAACACCTGCGCCGAACGCACCGGCAGCGGTTTGCCCAGCAGGATGTCGGCGTCGGGAAACAGCACGGCGTCATGGTTGAGAAACGGTTGGTGAAACGACATCAAGCGCTTCGTCCCGGCACGCTGGGCGATGTAGCTCAGCAGCCCCGGCGCCGGCAGGGATTTCTCGACCAGGCGCAGGTGCTTGCCGGCGCGCCGGATCGATTGCAGCACCACGTCGATGTTGTGATCGAGGCGATCCAGGTCGATCAGCATCACCGGGCGCATCGGCCCGTGATCCTTGAGTTCGCGGTTCAGCCCACGGAAATAATCGCTGTACGGCCCGCCCCGGTCCCCCGGCCGCAGCCACGCGCCGACGCCCACCAGCAACGCACCGACACCCAAGGTCCCCAGCAGAAAATTACGACGATTCACGGCCATCAGTTCACCCCCAGAATCGACGTCAGATGCGCGTTGAGGAACTTGCCACTGGGGTCGAGGGCTTGGCGCACGTCAATGAATTCTCGCCAGCGTGGGTACAGCGGCTGCAGGTTTTTCGCATTCAAGGTATGCAACTTGCCCCAGTGCGGCCGGCCGTTGTACTTCCAGAAGATCGGTTCGACGGCGGCAAAAAAATTGTGATGATCCATCTGGTAATGCTGATGGACCGAGATCGAACAACTGTCGCGGCCTTCGAACATGCTCAGGGGAATGTCGTCGGCTTTCACATAGCGATACTCGATGGGAAACCAGGTGCGCAGGTCTTTGTCCTGAATCAGTTTGAGGATTTCCCGCAGGCAGGCCGGGCCGTGTTCCGCCGGCACTGAATATTCCATCTCGTTGAAGCGCACGGTGCGCACGTTGGCGTAGATGTCGAACGAGTCGCCGACCCGGTCATCGAAACTGGCGAGGTGGCGCAGGTTATTGAGCATCGTGCGCCGCAGGTCGGGGAAGTCGCTGGCGTACTTGTCGATCTTCTCGATCAGGGTCACGAACTCGTTGCCGCCCTCTTCATCCGCCGGAATCGGTGGCGTGGCCGGGTCGGTGGTTTCGTTCAGGGCGATGGACAGGGCGTAGTCGGAATGGGTGACCACGAGCATTTCCCAGTGCTGGTTTTCCTGGGTGTTCTTGTCGATGTCTTCCAGCAACTCTTCGGTCTTGGCGATCCACTGGCGTTCTCTTAGCCGATAGGCCGGGCGGTTTTGCAGGCGGATTTTCGTCGCCACGCCCAAGGCCCCGAGGGAGACGCGGGCAGCGCTGAACACTTCGGGATGGCGGCTGCTGTCGCAGTCCAGCACCTCGCCGTTGGCGGTCACCAGTTGCAGGCCGCAGACGTGGGCGGAATAGGATTGAAAGGTCTTGCCAGTACCGTGGGTCGAGGTGGAAATGGCGCCAGCGAGGGTCTGGTAGTCGATGTCGGCCATGTTTTGCAGGGCCTGACCGATGTCCTTGAGCGGCGTGCCCATGCGCGACATCGGCGTGCCGGCGGCGAACTCCGCCTGCAAGGTGCTGGGGTCGTGATCGAGCAAACCGGTGAAGTAGCTCAGGGACAAGAGCGTGCCGTCGGTGGGCACCAGGGCGCTGAAGGAATGGGCCGAGCCGACGGGTCTTATTTTGCCGGGCGCCTGGCGAATCACCTGGGTCAGTTCGTCGAGGTTCTTCGGTGCCAGTCGCGCCGCTGGCAGGCAACTCTGGCCGCCGGACCAGTTGCGCCAGGGAATCAACCGCGGCGCCCGCAGCAACTCGGCCAGCGCCGGGCTCGAGCCGAGGGCGGTGAAGGCGCCGATGACGCTCGCCCGTTGCAGTAACTGACGTCGTGTCAGGTCCATTGTCATGAAGTGCACCTGCCGTTCTTATTGTTGGATGGACTGACCGGACATAAAGGTAATCAGCGCGAGGAATTCTTCCTCCGAACACTGCATGCACAGGCCCATCGGCGGCATGCCGTTGTAGCCGTTGATCGCGTGATCGAGCAGCGTGTCGGCGCCCTGCTGCACTCGTGGCTCCCAGGCTTTTTGGTCGCCAGTCAGCGGCGCCCCGGCAGCGGGGTTGGCGTGGCAGAGCTGGCAACTGTTGGCGTAGATTTGGGCCAGTGCAGCGTCGCTGGGCGCTGCGTTGGCCGCTTCGCTGCGGGTGGCGGGGGTCTTGGGTTCTTCACCGCAGCCGCTGAGCAGCGTGGCGACGATCAGAAACGCCGCGTACCTGTTTGTCGGCATAGCCGTCCTCTCGTTGGGTGCCACCGCGAGCCGGAAGCACATTTTTATTGTGATCAAGGAGAGGCCACGGTAAGCCAGGTGTGTCGGGAGGTTGAGGGCATTGCGGGACATAAAGGGGGACTTCTGAGGCCACCGAAAAACCTTGTGGGAGCGGGCTTGCTCGCGAATGCGGTGGACCAGCCAACATCAATGTTGAATGACACACCGCCTTCGCGAGCAAGTCGAATCGTCGCACCGCCGCTCCCACAGGGGCTGGTGTCGATTAGTGCGAGTAGCGTCTATCTTGAATAAGCAACGCTCACCTGAGATGGGTCATGACAAGCGAGGCCCAGGTCTGCTAAAACGATTCATCAGCGCATTACAGAATCCAGACGGGGTAGCGACATGACCACAGCACACATCCTTGGCAATCTGTTTCCCGACAGCAGCGACATCCCGGAAAAATACCGCCTCGACGGCCAGACCGAGCAGCGCGAATACCTGGTCGACGGCGAACTGCGCACCTGGAACGGCCCTCTCGCCCAGGTCCGCAGCCCGGTGTACCTGACCGGCGAGAATGGCGACGAGCAAGTGATCCTCGGCAGTACGCCGCTGCTGGATGCCGAAACCGCCCTGACCGCCCTCGACGCCGCCGTCCGTGCCTACGACCGTGGCCAGGGCTTGTGGCCGACCATGCGCGTGGCCGAGCGCATCCAGCACGTCGAAGCCTTCCTCGGGCGCATGCGCCAGCAACGGGACGCGGTGGTCAAGTTGCTGATGTGGGAAATCGGCAAGAACCTCAAGGACTCGGAAAAAGAGTTCGACCGCACCTGCGACTACATCGTCGACACCATCAACGCCCTCAAGGAACTCGACCGCCGCTCCAGCCGTTTCGAGCTGGAGCAGGACACCCTCGGCCAGATTCGCCGAGTACCGCTGGGCGTTGCCTTGTGCATGGGGCCTTACAACTATCCGCTGAACGAAACCTTCACCACGCTGATTCCGGCGCTGATCATGGGCAACACCGTGGTGTTCAAACCGGCCAAGCTCGGCGTGCTGCTGATTCGTCCGCTCCTGGAAGCCTTCCGCGACAGTTTTCCGACCGGCGTGATCAACGTGATCTATGGCAGCGGACGCGAAACCGTCAGCGCGCTGATGGCCAGCGGCAAGATCGATATCTTTGCCTTTATCGGCACCAACAAGGCCGCCAGCGACCTGAAAAAACTGCATCCGAAACCACACCGCTTGCGCGCCGCACTGGGCCTGGATGCGAAGAATCCCGGCATCGTGCTGCCGGAAGTGGACCTGGTTAACGCCGTCAGCGAGGCGCTGACCGGCTCGCTATCGTTCAACGGTCAGCGCTGCACGGCGCTGAAAATTCTCTTCGTCCACGAAGACGTGGTCGAGTCGTTCATCGAGAAATTCAACGCCAAACTCGCCACGCTTAAACCCGGCATGCCGTGGGACAGCGGCGTGGCCCTGACACCGCTGCCGGAAGCGAGCAAGGTCGATTACCTGCATTCGCTGGTGGCGGATGCGGTGAGCAAAGGCGCGGCGGTGGTCAACCCCAACGGCGGCCAGGCCCGCGCGTCGTTCTTCTACCCGGCGGTGCTGTACCCGGTGAACCCGCAGATGCGCGTCTATCAGGAAGAACAGTTCGGTCCCGTGGTGCCGATCGTGCCGTACCGGCATCTGGACACGGTGATCGATTACGTCCTGGAATCGGACTTCGGCCAGCAGCTGAGTATTTTCGGCACCAACCCGGTGGCGGTGGGTCGACTGGTCGACACCTTTGCCAATCAGGTCGGGCGCATCAACATTAACGCCCAGTGCCAGCGCGGCCCGGACACTTTCCCGTTCAACGGCCGCAAGAACTCCGCCGAGGGCACCTTGTCGGTGCATGACGCGTTGCGGGTGTTTTCGATCCGCACGCTGGTGGCGACCAAGTTCCAGGACAGCAACAAAGCCCTCATCAGCGAGATCATTCGCGGGCGGGATTCGAGCTTCCTGACCACCGACTACATTTTCTGAGGAGACCCGAACTGAGCGCCTTTCGCCTGCCACCGTTGCTGCGCCGACTGCTGCGTCCGTTGCTGGACCCGTATCGGCGCTATCGCAACGCCCGGGTTATCCATGCGGTGCGGGTGTCGCTGGGGCTGCTGGCGACAATCCTGCTGACCACCGGCATCCACCTGCCCCACGGCGAGTGGGCGTCGGTGACCATGCTGGTGGTGATCGGCGGTTTGCAGCACCACGGTAATATCGGCAAAAAAGCCGCCGAGCGGGCGATCGGCACCTTGATTGGTGCCGGGGTCGGCTTGCTGCTGGTGGCGCAACAGGCCTGGCTCGGCATGCCATGGCTGACGTATTTCGCGATGTCGGTGGTATGCGGGTTCTTCTCGTATCACGCCATTGGCAAGGGCGGTTACACGGCACTGTTATCGGCGATTACCGTGTTTATCGTTGCCGGGCATGGTGACAATCCAGTCACTGACGGCTTGTGGCGCGGGGTCGATATCCTGATCGGCATCGCCCTGGCCCTGGCGTTTTCCTTCGCCCTGCCGCTGTACGCGGTGTTCTCCTGGCGCTACAACCTGGCGGATGCCTTGCGCGATTGCGCGACCCTTTACGGGCGCATCATCAATGGCCAACCAGTCACCGATGACGAACACCTCAAACTCATGGGCCGCCTGAACACGGTGCTGGTGCAACTGCGCTCGCTGATGCCGTCGGTGTCCAAGGAAGTGCGGATTTCCATGACCGAACTGGACGCCATTCAGCGCAACCTGCGGATGTGCGTCAGCACCCTGGAAATCCTCGGGAATACGCGACCGGATGCCAATGACCCGGTCGCCATGGCCCATCTGCAAACGGCGTTGAAAACTGAACACCGGCAGATTCGCGTTCAATTGATCGGCATGGCCCGGGCCTTGAAGTCCGGGGCGTCCCAGCGGCTCAACCGCCCCGTGGAGCTGCCGGACGCCAGCCTCGACGCGCCGGTCTACAGCCCATTGGACGGCTATCGCCTGTTGACCCGGCAACTGGGCGGCAATATCGGCGAAATGCGCGGGCGCCTGGCCAAAACTGCCCCACGCTGGAACATCTGACACTTAAGGCGTGACCACCCGGCGCAGCTTCAGGCCCCAGCCCTGTTGCATGCCAGCGGCGGCCAGCAGGATCGCTGCCACACCCAGCCATTGCAGCGGTTCCAGACGATGTCCGAAGGCGAACCAGTCGACGAAAATCGCCGCGATCGGGTAGATGAACGACAGTGCACCGGTGAGTGCCGTCGGCAGTTTCTGAATCGCGCCGTAGAGCAACACGTACATCACGCCGGTGTGCACGATGCCCAGGGTCACCAGGCTGGCCCAGGCACTCGGCGCCTGGGGCAATGCCGAAAAATGCGCGAACGGCGCGAGCAGCAGCACCCCCGTGGAGACCTGAACCAAGGCGATCAGATGCGGCGGCGTGCCAGTCAGGCGCTTGATGATCAATGCGGCAATCGCGTAAAGAAGCGCCGCACCGAGCGCCAGACCGATCCCCATCAGGTAATCATTACCGCTTGCGCCCTGCTCGCCGTGGGCGCTGACAATCGCCAGCATCCCGAGGAAAGAAATGCCCAGCCAGAACAGCTTCTGCAAGGTGATTTTCTCGCCAAGAAACAGCGCGGCCAGGCCCACCAGCATGAACGGCTGAACGTTGTACACCGCCGTGCCGATGGCAATCGATGCCCGGGAGTAAGAGGCAAATAACAGCAGCCAGTTGCCGACAATCGCCACGCCGCTGAGCACCGCAAGCAGGAACGTGGTGCGGGTCAGAATGCCCGGGCGCAGAAAGCTGAACGCCGCGCAGATCAGCAGCAAGGTGCCGGCGCCGAACAGGCAACGCCAGAACACCACGTCCAGCACCGGTTGCCCGGACACTAGCACGAACCAGCCGATGGTCCCGGAAATGAGCATGGCGGCCGTCATTTCGACCGAGCTGTGACGTAGTGATTTGTCCATTTCAACCTCCTGTGTTTGTGGCCAAATTATGCCGATCCATCGGCAGCCTTCTCCAGCGCAAAAAACAGGCTAAACTCGGATTCTGCCTTTTTTATCAAGGCTGTTTTGATTAACCGCCTAATCGAGGTTTCGTCATGACTGACGACATTGATCAAGTGCTGATCACCGCGCTGATGGAAGACTCACGGCGTTCTCTCAAGGCCCTGGCGCAAATCAGCGGTCTGTCCTCGCCCAGTGTGGCCGAGCGCTTGCGTCGTCTCGAAGAGCGCGGCGTGCTCAAGGGATATACCGTGGAGATCGATCCGAAGTGCTTCGGCTATCAACTCCAGGCCATCGTGCGCATCCGGCCACTGCCGGGGCAGTTGCAGGAGGTCGAGCGGCAGATCCAGGCCATTCCCGAATTCACCGAGTGCGACAAGGTGACTGGCGATGACTGCTTTATCGCACGCTTGCATGTGCGCTCGATGGAACAGCTGGACACCCTGCTCGACCGCCTCAACACCCACGCCGAAACCAATACCGCCATCGTCAAGAAAACCCCGGTCAAGCGCCGGTTGCCGCCGATGGCGTGAGTGCTGTTTTTTCAGAATTGGCGTAGATTGATGGCTTTCCAGCTAAAGGATTGGCGGTATGAAAATTCAGGCGATGATGTTGACGGCAATGATGCTCGCGGGTTGCGGCACGGTGCAGACCGTGGTGTTCAGCGATGAATCGGCCGTAAAAAGCCTAAAGGACAGGAAAAGCTACTGCGGCGCGGTCCCGCGAATCTACAGCGGCATGACCTTTGATTTCTGCTATCTGAATGCCCCATTGCAGAGTGGATATGACGACCAGACGCACTCCTCTGTTCCTTTCGTCGTGGTGGCTGACGCGGTTATTTCCGGTGCGCTCGACACCCTGCTGCTGCCCTACACGGTGTACCGGCAGCAGGCCGATGGCAGCATCATCATTAACGAGTAATCCCGAATTGCAGGCAATAAAAAACCCGCCGAAGCGGGTTTTTTATTACTCGTGATTTACGATCAATCGTCGCGGCTCATGATGCCGAAGAGTTGCAACAAGCTGATGAACAGGTTGTAGATCGATACATACAGGCTGATGGTCGCCATGATGTAGTTACGCTCGCCGCCATGAATGATGGCGCTGGTCTGGAACAGAATGCAGACCGAGGAGAACAGCACAAAACCTGCGCTGATCGCCAATTGCAAGCCGCTGATCTGGAAGAAAATGCTTGCCAGCGTCGCACCCAGCAACACGAAGAACCCGGCGGTGATGAAACCACCGAGGAAGCTCATGTCCTTGCGGGTAATCAGCACGTAGGCAGACAGACCACCGAACACCAGCGCTGTCATCGCAAATGCGGAACTGACCACTTCAGCGCCGCCCTGCATGCCCAGGTAACGGTTAAGGATCGGGCCGAGCAGGAAACCCATGAAACCGGTCAGGGCAAAAGCAGACACCAGACCCCACGCCGAGTCACGGAGTTTGTTGGTCAGGAAGAAAAGGCCATAGAAGCCGATCAGCACCACAAAGACGTTCGGGTAGCCGACACGCATCTGCTGAGCAACAAACGCCATCACGCCGCTGAATGCGAGCGTAAGGGCGAGCAAGCCGTACGTGTTGCGCAGGACGCGGCTAACCTCTAGCTGCTCAGCCTGCACGCTGTTATTAACTGCGTAATCCTGTTCGCGCATAGCGATACTCCTGTTGGTTTGATACGTTCAGTTGCAAAGATCATAACAGACGCTCTGTAACAAGCTATGCAGAGAGTTTGACAGTGTGTTTCATTCAGGTATTATGGCGCCCGCAACGCAAACGGAGGTGTGGCCGAGTGGTTTAAGGCAACGGTCTTGAAAACCGTCGACTGTAACAGGTCCATGAGTTCGAATCCCATCGCCTCCGCCATCTTTAGTACGTTAGAGCCCTGATTATTCAGGGCTTTTTCGTTTCTGGGGTTTGGTGAAATCACTGCCGTCTGGCGTGACGCCCTGGATGCAAATCAGCCCCTTTCCCGGATTTTCAGGGCTAAAGTTCGCGCACTTCCCCACAAAAGCCCTGATAACAGCAGAACCGACTATTCTTTCGGACAGTGAACGCTGCACTCTTGGCAAAAAGGGACGCTATGCCAGCCTATGATCGCGCCATCGGTTCCAGACCCGGCATTCTATGGGGCGATCAAATATGCTTGATCAAGCCATGGCGACTCCGGATGGCCTCAATTACGGTTTTGTGTCTTTTCACGGCAACCCCCGGATACGGCCAGAACCTGCCAACCGCAGCGGGTGGCGAAAACGCCACGGTTACGGTGATTCAAGCGCAGGAAATCGTTTCCAGGGCCACCCTCGGCGCCGTGCGCTGGAGCGGCCCTGAGTCCGGCCCGCAAGCTCAGCGGGGCAAGAGCATCGCCTTTGTCGCCGAAGATTTGCGTAATGGCGGAATTGTCGGTGTCGCCCAGGGCGCTCGCGAGGCCGCCAAGGCGATGGGCTGGACGCTGAAGATATTTGATGGCGCTGGATCATCGGCCGGGCGTGCAAAGGCCTTTTCCGACGCGCTGGCCGCGAAACCGGACGGCCTTATTCTGTGCGGCTCCGATGCCCTTGAGAACAATGCGGCGCTGATGCTCTTTGCCAACAGGGAGGTCCCGGTGGTTGGCTGGCACGCCGGGGCTCGCCCCGGGCCGATTGACGGCACGCCAGTGGCCATGAACGTCACGACCGACCCACTCGAAGTAGCGCGCCTCACGGCCATGGCGGCAGTGGCGCAATCAAATGGACACGCTGGCGTGGTCATCCTGACTGATTCCAAGTACAGCATCGCCATGGCGAAAGCCAAGGCCATGGAAAACGTCATTCGGGCCTGTCAGGCATGTACGTTACTGGAAGTGCGCGATGTCGCGATCTCTGAAAGTAGCGAGAAGATGCCGGCGATCACCAAGGAATTGCTTCAGCGCTATGGCACGCGCTGGACCCACGCGCTGGCCATCAACGATATCTATTTCGACTACTCGATTGCCTCATTGACCAACGCCGCCGTACCCAGTGACGCCATCAGTCTGTTGTCTGCCGGTGATGGCAGCGCGTCGGCTTTCTTGCGCATACAGGCAAAAACCTACCAGACCGTCACCGTGGCCGAGCCGCTCAATCTGCATGGTTGGCAAGTGATGGACGAATTAAATCGCCTGTTTGCAGGTCAGCCGGTGAGCGGCTTCGTCGCGCCGATTCACCTGGTCGACGCCGACAACATTGCCTTCGACGGCGGGGAGAAATTCCAGTACGACCCTGACAATGGCTACCGAGACATCTACCGCCACCAATGGAATCCCTGACAGTGGACGTCACCTCCCGACTCGGACGCTGGCTATTGCCGCAATCGCTACGCGCACAGTTCACCCTGGCGTTTCTGACGCTGGCGCTGCTGATCCTGGCGGGTGGTGCAACGGCGGTCTATGCGTTGCGAGCGTCAAACAGCGCTACCCGCCAACTGACGGATGAGCGACTGGTGCGCATGCAAAACGGGCAAGACATGCTGCAGCGTACCTTGCTGATCGAACGCCAGACCGATCAGCTTTTGACAACCCGCTCCCCCGACGCCCTGCGCTCAAGCTATGCGGCGACCGTCGAACAGCTTGAAGCCCTTGATCACCTGGTGCAGCAGCTAACTGCCGCGAACAGTGGCGTGGCGATACTTGACATGTATCAGTCGAGCCAGATGTTCCGCAGTACCGCCAACATCGTTGCACAGCTTCGAGAAAGCCTGCTGCAAACCGAGGTTACCTTTGAGCAAACCCTGACGGATCACACCGCCCGGTTAACCGCGACCCAGAACCAGGCCAGCCTGGAACTGGCGGTGTTAATTTTCGATTTGCCCCAGGCGGTTGACAGTGATGCCGTGCAGCGGCTGCAGACCCGATATGAGCGCCTGTCACAGACTGCGGGCAAGCTATCCGACGCTGATGCGCAGACGCCCGATCTCTTCGCCCTTCGCCTGAGGCTCATCAATCAGCAAAACGTCATCCAGCGCTTCAATGAAGAATTGAAGAATGAGGCCGGGGTTCTGGTCGCGGTGGCCCGAGCGCAATCCAGTGCCTACACCGAAGACTATCGCGAAGCCGTGCAGCGCCTGGTCGAGGCCTCGAATCGCAGCCAGCAATGGGTGCTGATTATGTTGGGTGCCAGCCTGGTGTTCGCCTGGTTCGTGACCCGGGTCTTCATGGGCCGGCATGTGCTCGTGCGCCTGAATGAAATAAGCCGGCAATTGCGCCAGAAGCACACTGACAAAACGCATTTGATGATGGCCGAACATGGGCAGGACGAGATCGGCAACATGGCTCGGGCGGTGAATCAGTTCCTTACCGACCGACTTCAGCTGGAAAAACGAACGGTTCAACTGAGTATCGCCACAGAGCGGCTCGCCGTGCAGAACAGCCGACTAGAGCAAGAAGCCATCATCCGCGCCGGACAGGGTCGTGTCCTGGAGCTGATCGCCAGGAGCACCGAGCTGACAGAAGTCCTCGACAGCCTGGCTCACTTGGTCGAATCCCAACTGGAGGGGCTGATGGTGTCCATCCTGGTGCTGGATGAGGATGGCACGCACCTGCTGCACGGGGCGGCGCCCAGTTTGCCGAAAACCTATAACCAACTGATCGACGGGATTGCGATCGGTCCGAACGTCGGTTCATGCGGCACCGCGGTGTATCGGCGAGAACCGGTCATCGTGACGGATATCGAGCAGGATCCGCTGTGGGAAGCATACCGTTCGATTGTTGCGCCCTATGGATTTCGTGCTTGCTGGTCGACGCCCATTCTGTCCCATGAGCGAAAGGTGCTGGGTACGTTTGCCTTGTATTCCAACACCGTACGCAGCCCGAGCGCGGCCGAGACGCGACTGATCGACATGGCGACACCGCTTGCCGGCATTGCGATAGAACGCGAACTGACCGAAAAGCGCATTCGCTATATGGGCGACCATGATGCACTGACCGGGCTGCCGAATCGCACACTGCTCGAAGACCGCCTCAAGCAGGCAATACTTTACGCTCAGCGTTACAACCGCCTGGTGACGGTGGTGTTTCTCGATCTGGATAAATTCAAACTGGTGAATGACAGCCTTGGTCATAGTGCTGGTGACGAACTGCTGAAAACCGTCGCCCGGCGCATGCTGGAGTGTGTACGCCGCACCGACACCGTCGTGCGACTGGGTGGCGACGAGTTTGTGATCATCCTGTTCGACCAGCCTTCAGACTTGGACGGCGTGACTCCCGCCCTGCACAAAATCCAGGAAGCCATCCTGCGGCCGATTCAACTCAGCGGACACACACTCCACGTCACCTGCAGCATGGGGCTGGCCACCTTCCCGGCCGACGGCAGCGACACCGACACGTTGCTCAGCAACGCGGACGCCGCCATGTACCGGGCCAAGGAATTGGGTCGCAACAGTTACCAGTTCTATACGAGCGAGATGAATAACAAGGTTCAGGGCAAGCTCGCCATGCAGGACGGGCTTCGAAAAGCACTCAACCATGACGAATTTCTGCTGCTGTACCAGCCACAGGTGGATTTGCAATCGGGTCAGATTATCGGTGTAGAGGCACTGATCCGCTGGCAGCACCCCGAGCTTGGCATGGTGTCTCCGATCAAATTCATTTCGCAGGCCGAAGAGACCGGGTTGATTGTGCCCATCGGCGACTGGGTGATTCATACCGCCTGCAGACAGAACAAGGCGTGGCAGGATGCGGGCTGCCGGCCGATCACCATGTCGGTGAATATTTCAGCACGTCAGTTCATCGAAAGGGACCTGATCGACCGGGTCCGGCATGCCTTGCAAGAAACCGGACTGGACCCGATGTACCTTGAACTTGAGCTGACCGAAAGCCTGATCATGCAAGACCTTCAACAAGCCATCAGCAAAATGAAAGAACTGCAAACGATGGGGATCAGTCTCTCGATCGACGACTTCGGTACGGGCTACTCCAGCCTCGCCGCGTTGAAAAGCTTCCCGATCGCGAGACTCAAGATCGACCAGTCCTTCGTGCGCGATCTGCCCGACAACGAAAATGACAAAGCCATCGCCACTGCGGTGATTTCGTTGGGACACAAACTGAACCTCAAGGTCATTGCCGAAGGTGTCGAAACCGAAGAGCAACAAATCTTCCTGCGCGAAAACGGCTGCGATGAAATTCAGGGCCACTTTTTCAGCAGAGCGGTCAGTGCAGAGGACATCAGTGTGTTACTGCGTACACCTCGGCTGTCTCAACCGAGCGTGGCGAGCCCTGATTCTGTCAGGCGCAAACCCGATGTAAAACGCCCAAGCAGTCCAATGCCCGGGCATTAATGAGCGATCGGCACTACGATCCAGCACAGTCAGACCTGCCTTGTGTTCCGCCACTCAATTGGGGTCCAGCAAGCCCCCGCTCCAATGGCGCGATACCCGGCTGCCAGTGAATTTGGCCACGACCATGCCCTGGGACACCAACCGATCCCGATAGCGCGTCACCATCCGCCCGGCCTGCTCGGCATACAGCACCACTTCAGAGGCTGGATCGCCGGGTCGTTGCAGGATTCGCGCAAAGCGTTGCCCGGCTTCGACGAACTCGCCCAATTGCTTTTCAAAAATCAGCACCCCGGGCTGCGGTGCGAGGTGGGTTTCCATGTGGCTCATCTCCATGGTTTCGACGGGCCAATCGTCCCACGTCAGCGCTTCATCGATGGCCCCGATGCCGCAAAGCCAGGCGTACAGCCCTTGTGCATCCTGTTCGGCGAGGAGATCGTCGACATCGCCCTGCCCCCGTAGCTCAAGGGTCGCGGCCATCTTCCGGTCGGTGATGTCGTCGCGCAGCCAGGGCGCGATGATGGTTTCTTCGAAGGAGCCATCGCCGCCCTCGTCCCAGATGATCGCCACCTCCATTTTCATCGCCGCCGCCAGTTCACGGCCACGGGGCCAGAAGGCGCGGTGCACGTAGAGGTATGGCAGGGCCTCGTCATCGGTGTGCAAATCGAGCATCACGTCTGCCGTGGCTGCCAATTGCACCAGGCTTTTTTGCCATTCCTGGACGTTGGTCGAGGGCCGTTCCAGCGCTGCCGACAGGTCAAACGAACGGTTGAAGTTGTGCCCCGTCGCATCATGGAAGCGCCCCAGAATCCGCCCTTGGCGAAACTGCCCGATGCCCAGGGGATTGGCCTGGGGCACGACCGTCACACGGCTTTTGAGGCGCCCCTCGGTCTCGGCGATGTGTAGCCGTTGCATCAGCCGATGCAAGACCAGCATCCCGGCGATTTCATCGGCGTGAACCCCCGCTTGCAAGTGCACGGCGGGTCCGCTGCCATCACCCTCAAAACGCCAGGCGCCGACCTGCACCGGGTCGCCGTTGTTGTTGCGAACACTGAAGGAAATATCCTGCGCCATCTGCTTGCCCTCCCGTCATGACTCGTTAAAAACGTGGTTTTGTCACCGCCGACGCTGGAACTTGAACGCACGTTCAACTAAGCTCGCCACCAGGCACCGCACCCAAGGATTCGCTTGTGACCACCGACGCTCCAAAATTTCGTCGCGTTGAACCCGACGCACGCCGCGAACTGCTGATTGCCGCCACCCTGCGTTGCCTGGCCCGCGACGGCCACGCCGGCATTTCCGTGCGCCGGATCGCAACCGAGGCCGGGGTGTCTGTCGGCCTGCTCAATCACCATTTCGGCAGCATTGATGCGTTGATTGCTGACACTTACCAGACCCTCGCCAGCGAACTGACCACTGCCCTGCGCCAGGAAATCCAGCAGGCCGACACCCCGGCCGCAAAAATGGACACTTTCCTCGTCGGCTCGTTTTCACCCCGGGTCATGGACCCGCAACTGCTTGGCGTCTGGGTGGTGTTCTGGAGCCTGATCCGGCACTCGGAACACGTCAGCCAGACCCACGAAAAAAGCTACCGCGACTACCTCGAACTGCTGCGCCAACTGCTGGATGATCTGGCGGCCAGCGAGGGTTTCCTGATCCACGACACGCGTCTGGCGGCCATTGGCTTATCGGCGATGCTCGACGGACTCTGGATCGAGTGGTGCTTGAACCCCGAAACCTTCAGCCCCGCCAACGGCCTCCATATCTGTCGTTGCTGGATAAAGGGGCTGCGTCACGGAGCATTCAGCACCGACGACGTCGTGTGAGGGGTGACGCCCGAAAATCATGGCCAGGGTGCCGCTGACGGCAATCAGTCCGGCACCGATCATCAGCGAAACATCCATCAACGTGCCCCAGATCAGGTTCGAGAGCGCGAACGCCCAGATCAGCCCGGTGTACTCGAACGGCGCCAGCAAAGTCGCGGTCGCACGCTGGAAACTGGCAAACAGCAGAAACTGACCGATACCCCCCACCAGCCCGGCCGCCAGCATGCCCAGCCAGGCCGGTGTCGGCGCCGGGGTGTAGGTCCAGGGCAGCGCCACCGCCATGCAGATCACAAACACCACGTTGGTGATCAGCATCTGCTCCAACACTGAGGTCTGATCGTCCACCTGCCGTAGCTGGATGTAGGTGAACGCCCAACACATCGCCGCTAGCAGCGTGAGGATGATCGGCAAGGGATCGGCGATGTTGCTCGGGCGACAGGCGATGATCACGCCAACAAAACCGATGACCAGGCTGAACCATTGCCAGCCACTGGCGCGCTCCTTGAGGATCATCGCGGCCAGCACCGTGACCATGATCGGCGCCGAAAAATACAGCGTGGTCATTTCTGCCAGGGTCAGGTCTCGGGCTGCGGTGTAGTACAGCAGCCAAGCCACAATCGACAGCAAACCGCGCACCACCAGCAAGCGTCGGCTCGGCGAATGCCAGGCCCGCCGGACCAGCCGAACGCGCCCCGCCAGCAAACAGGCAACCACTACGACGAGGCTGCGCCAGAACAGAATGGTGACCACCGAATAATCGGCCACCAGCCACTTGATGCCCGCGTCCTGCAACGCCAGGAACGCATAGCCCAAGGTGCACAGGCCAATGCCCTGCAGCGAGCGGTCGACGATCTTTGGCGTACTCATTACATCGGCCTGCGCACCGGCGTCCCGCGCCGTTCAACAAAGGCAAACAGCGCCTCGATCAGGAAGGTCAGGCAAACGTAGACGCCGGCCACCAACAGCAACGGTTCATACACTTGCAGGGTCTGCGCCCGCACTACGTTGGCCGCGCCCAACAGGTCGATCACCGCAATGGTGGAGGCCAGTGCCGTGGACTTGAGCAGCATCACGGTCTCCCCGGCCAATGTCGGCAACAGCAGGCGCATCGCACGGGGCAAGCGCACCCGCAACAGGGATTGGCGCGAGGTCATGCCAAAGGCCGAGGCGGCTTCCATTTCACCTTTGGGCACCGCCAGCAGGCCACCGCGAATCACTTCGCCGACATAGGCGCCCATCGACACCACCAGGGCAAACACGATGTACCAATAACCATCACGCAAATAGGGCCAGAGGAAGCTGCCGCGAATCAGCGGAAACTGCGCAAACAGACTGCCGAGGCCGTAGTAGAAGATGTAGATCTGGATCAGCAACGGTGTGCCGCGAAACACGCTGGTATAGAACAGGCTGGCCCTGGCGATCACCTTGTATTTCGAGATCCGCGCCAGCGCCACCAGGATCGCCAACAAGAAACCGAACACACTGGACAGCAACAGCAGGGTAACGGTCGTTTGCAACCCTCGGCCCAACAGCGCTGCGTATTCAACTATCCACGCTGGAATCATTTCAATCACTCAGCCAAAGGCATCCAGCGACGAATGCGTCGCTCAAGCCGTCCCGACAGGTAGTTGGACACCAACGTCACCGCGTAATACATCGCCGCGGCCGTGAGGTAGAACAACAGATAATGACGCGTGGAACCCGCGCCTTGCTTGGCGGTGTACAGCAGCTCGTTGGTGCCGACCACGCTGATCAATGCACTGTCCTTGATCAGGTTGATCCACAGGTTCGCCATCCCGGCCATCGCAAACGGCGCCATGATCGGCAGCGTGACGCGCCGGAACAGGCCGAACCCGCTCAGGCCAAACGCCCTCGCCGCTTCGATCTGGCCGAACGGAATCGCCTGGATCGCCGCCCGGAAAATTTCCGAGGCGTAGGCACCCTGCACCAACCCCAGTACCACGATGGCCGCCAGCGGACCGCTGACATTCACCGCGTCGTAACCCAGTTGCGCCATCAACGAGTTGAGCAGCATGGAGCCGACGTAGTACAGCAGCAGGATCAGCAACAGCTCCGGCACTGCGCGAAACAGCGTGGTGTAGCTGCGCATCAGCGTCGCAATCGGTTTCGGCGCGTTGAGCTTGAGGCACGCCACGACCAGGCCGATGGCCAGCCCGAGCAGGAAAGCCCCGGCGGAAATCTGCAGGGTCATCCACAGCCCTTTGAGCAGCGCACCGCCCCACCCTGTTTCGCTGAAATTGATCAACTCGAACATTGCTGGCTCTCCAATTAGCGCAATCACCGGTCTCCGCAATCCCTGTAGGAGCGAGGCTTGCCCGCGAAGCTTTTGGCGGCTTCAAAGGCCCCTTCGCGGGCAAGCCTCGCTCCTACAGGGTCAGGGTTTGCAGCCCTGGCGTCAGAACGCAGGTTTCACGCTGGTGCCGAAGTAGTGCTGGGACAGGTCGTCGTAATCCTTGCTGGCCAGCAGGGAGGTGATGGCCTTGTCGAGTTTGGCCTTGAGTTCGGTGTCATCCTTGCGCAAACCGGCGCCCACGCCTTTGCCGAAGATCGGGTCATAGGGCACCGGACCGAGGTACGCCAGGTCCTTGGCATCCGGGGTTTTGACGAAGGCCGCCATGGCCGTGCCGTCCGCCATCATCAAGTCGATACGACCGGCGATGAGGTCAGCGTTGGCCGAGTCCTGGGTGTCGTAATACTTAACGTCGGCTATTTTTTCGTAGTAGGTTTTCAGGAAACTCGCACTCACCGTCGAGTTCTGCACACCGATGGTCTTGCCCTTGAGATCATCCGGATATTTTTTCACCGAAGCGTCCTTCGGGCCGACGATCGCAATCACCGAGTCGTAGTAGGCCTTGCTGAACGCGATCTGTTTTTCCCGTTCTTCGGTCACGGACATGGACGAGAAAATCACGTCGATCTTCTTCGCCAGCAACGACGGAATAATCCCGTCCCACGCCACTTCCTTGATTTCGCACTCGGCTTTCATTTCGCTGCACAGCTTGTGGATCAGGTCGACTTCAAAGCCTTTCCACTCACCGTTGGCCTGTTTCTCGGTGTACGGCGGATAGGGTTCAGCCGCCACTGCGAACCGGATCGGCTGGGCTTGCGCCGCGCTCATGCCGGCCAGCAATACGCAGGTCACGCCGGTCAACCAGTTTGCCAAACGTCGATTTCCCATGATGTTTTCCCGTCTTTTTATGGTGCGTTAGCGAGTCTGATGAGCGTTGACGAACTGCCGGCAACGTTCACTGCGTGGGTGTACGAACACTTCATCCGGCGAACCGGTTTCCTCGATCAGCCCTTGATGCAGATAGGCGACTTTGGACGACACATCGCGAGCAAATGCCATCTCATGGGTCACCAGGATCATGGTCCGGCCTTCTTCCGCGAGGGAGCGGATCACCCGCAGCACTTCCCCGACCAGTTCCGGGTCCAGTGCCGAGGTGGGTTCATCGAACAGCATCACTTTGGGGCGCATGGCCAGGGCGCGGGCGATGGCGACCCGTTGTTGCTGTCCCCCGGAGAGAAACGCCGGGTACTCGTTGCGCTTGGCCGCCAGCCCTACCCGTTCCAGCAAGGCTTCGGCCCGTTCAATGGCTTCGGCACGGCTTTCACGCAGGACCTGGGTCGGCGCTTCGATGAGGTTTTCCAGCACGGTGCGATGGGGCCAGAGGTTGAAGTTCTGGAACACCATGCCCAGGCTCGAACGAATCCGCACCAGTTGCTTGGCGTCCGACACCAGCGGTGCGCCGGGACGATCGAAATTCAGGTGAATGCTTTCGCCGTCCACCAGGATCCGCCCCTGGTCCGGCACTTCGAGCATGTTGATGCAGCGCAGCAAGGTACTTTTTCCCGAGCCGCTGGCGCCGATCAGGGAGATCACATCGCCTTCGCGGGCAGTCAGCGAGACGCCTTTGAGCACCTCGATATTGCCGAAGCGTTTGTGCAGGCCATCGACCTCGATCATGGCCTTGGTCGCCACCGGCGCGGCCGTCGCAGCACGGGTGACACGGGCGATCACGGGCCTGGGCGCTTCGCCTTTGAGCACCAGGACAAAGTCGCGAATGCGCTGGCAAGCCTGGGCCAGTCGTTCTTCGCCCAGGGTGAACGAGATCCGCACGAAGCCTTGTGCCGGCTCGCCGAATGCGGCGGCGTCCAATACCGATACCTTTGCTTCACGCAATAGACGCCAGGCGAATTCCAGCGAGGTCAGCCCGGTTTCGCGTATATCCACCAGCACAAACATGCCGGCATCGGGGTTGAGCACGCGAATGCCCGGGCAATCCGACAGGCCAGCCACCACCAGATCCCGGCGATGGCGATAGATTTCGCGCATGCCGTGGGTGACTTCCTCATGGGCCTCCACGGCCTTGAGCGCCGCCTCCATGACAAAACCCGGCAAGCCGTAGAGCATGCTCAGCACCAGATTTTCCGCATGGGCGACCATCGCTTCGTCGGCGATGATCCAGCCGGTGCGCCAGCCAGTCATCGCATGGGATTTCGACAGACTACCAATCACCACGCAACGCTCGGCCATGCCGGGCAAGGCCGCCAGGCTGAGGTGTTCGCGTTCGAAGGTCAGGCTCTCATACACCTCGTCCACCACCACCCACAGGTCATGGGCGATCACCAGATCGGCGATGCCTTGCAGCTCTTCACGGCTGAGCACCACGCCCGTGGGGTTGTTGGGGTTGGAGAAGAAAATCGCCCGGGTCTTGGGGGTGATGGCCTTGGCGAGGACGGCGGCGTCGAGGCGGAAACCTGCGTCCGCCGAGCATGGCACGCGCACCAGCGTCGCACCGGAAGCCTTGAGCGTCGCCTCGTAGGTGACGTACATCGGGTCCAGGGCGATCACTTCGTCGCCCACGTTGAGCAGGCACATCGAGGTCGCGAACAAGGCGTTCTGGGCCCCGGCGACGATGATCACGTTGGAGGCCTTCACTTCGCGGTCGAACAACCCGCTGTAGCGTGCGGCGATGGCGTCGCGCAGGGCCTGGCGACCGGCAATTTCGGTGTAGTGCGTGTCGCCTTCGCGCAGGGCGTGGATCGCGGCGTCGGTGATGAAATCGGGGGTGGGGAAATCCGGGTCGCCGACGCTGAGGATGATCACGTCTTCGCCCCGGCGTCGGGCTTCAAACGCTGCATTGTGAATGTCCCAGGCCGCTACGCCGTCGCCTGCAATCCGCTCTACAAAAGGTGAAAACCGCATGCCAGTGCCTCGTTCGAATGGAAGAAACGCAAGCCCGCAACCAACCGGGGGTGGTGGAGCCAACATAGTCGAAGCTGAACAGTCGTTCAATTGAAAAGTCGCGACGCTGCGCGTTCAGCGTAAACAGGTCGTTTTCACGACAGTCGAGCCAATTTTCAGTACGGTTTTTTAGGGTCTATTGGCAAGCACAGGCGTGCTTGAGCTCGATCAGGGTTACGCCGTTGTGGTTGAAACCGCGGCGCAGGTCGCGCTCCAGTTCGTCGAGGCTTTGCGGCTCGTGCACCGTGCAGCCGAAGGCCTTGGCCAACAGTACGAAATCCGGATTGCGCGGCAGTACCCCCACCGGTTCGATATCCAGGCTGAGCATGTCATCGCGAATCTGCCCCAGGGCATCGTTGTTCCAGAGCAGCACCACCAGCGGGCTGTCCAGTTCTTCGACAGCGGTGGCCAGTTCCTGCACGGTGTAAAGGAAACCGCCGTCCCCCACCAGCACCAGGCCGGGCCGCTGCGGTGCGCCGAACTTCGCGCCGATACCGGCGGGTAAACCGTAACCCAAGGTCCCGTAGCCGGTGGGATGCAGCCAACTGCGGATACCCTGGCTGGCGAACGCGTAGTTGCCGGTGTAGGCCAATTGCGTCATGTCACTGCTGATGAAGGTGTTGGCCGGCATCACGGCGGCGATGCGGTCCAGTATGTGCTGATGGATTGTTTGCAATTCGCCGTGACCACCGCGGATAGCCGCTTTGAGATTGGCCACTGCCGTCGCAGCTTCACGGGCATCCCGCGCTTCGGCAGGCAAGCGTGTCAGCAAGGCGCCGAGGGTTTGCCGGGCATCGCCATGCAAGGCGACGGCACACGGATAGAAATCGTTGAACTTACGTGGATCGATATCGACCCGCAGCACTTCCCCGCTCAGCGGTAAACGCTCACGCCAGTAATCGGTGTCGGCCATTTCAGTACCGACGGCCAGCACCACGTCCGCTTGTGCAATCAGGTCCCAACCGGGTTGGACGCAGAGACTGGAACCCGCATGCAACGGCGCGTCCGACGCCAACAGCCCCTTGCCGGCGACACTGGTGAACAGCGGCGCGGCGAGACGTTCGCTCAAGGCCTGCAATTCGGCACCTGCCGCCAAGGCACCACCGCCCGCGATGATCATGGGCCGTCTGGCCTGTTGCAGACGTCGGACCGCGTCATCCAGTGCATCCGCGTGCGGCAGACCGCGCCCGGGACGTCGCACCACGTCGGCACTCCAGTCACGGCTGATCGCCCCGGCCAACACATCCAGTGGCACTGAAATATGCACCGGCCGTGGCCGCTCGCTGTCGAACACGGCAAAGGCGCGGGCGATCAACTCGGGCAAATCGTCAGTGTTCAACGCCACGGCGGAAAACGCGGTGATGGGTGCGGTGATGGCCCGCTGGTCCTGAGTTTCATGCAAGCAACCCCAGCCTTTGCCAAGGCTTGCCGTGTGGTTGACGCTGGAAATCACCAGCATCGGAATCGAGTCGGCATAGGCCTGACCGATGGCGGTAGCGGCGTTGGTCACCCCAGGGCCGGTGATGATGAAGCAGACGCCCGGTTTGCCACTGACCCGGGCATAACCGTCAGCCATGAACCCGGCGCCCTGCTCGTGGCGCGTCAACACATGCCGAATGCCACTGCCGGGCAGGCCTCGATAGAGTTCCAACGTGTGCACGCCGGGAATACCGAACACGGTATCGACGCCGTAATTGGCCAGCAGACGCACCAGCGCCTGGCCGCCGGTGAGTGTCGAGGAAGAAGGTTGCCGGATCGATTGGGAGCTCATGCTGGCCCTCGTTTTATTGTTTTGGAGTGATGAAGCAATACGTCGATACTAAACACTCGTTCAACAGAGAGGCAATCTTTTCCTGCCTCGCGAAAACACTTCACGACTATTCTGTAATTATTTGTTTTATATCGAATTTATCAGGCTGTAACGGATGACCGACCCATAGCTGTTACATCTTCGAACATTCACGCCGCCAGCGATGTCCCCGCCGTAAACAGGTAGCCCGCACCGTGAATGGTGATGATCAACTCAGGTTCGGCCGGGTCGTCATGCAGTTTGCGGCGCAGGCGCCCCACCAGCACATCAATGGAACGGTCGTTGGGCAGCCATTCGCGGTTGCGTAATTGGTCCATCAACTGGTCACGGCTCAAGGTGAGACCGCTGTTGCGCATGAACACGCTGAGCAATTGGAATTCGCCATGGCTAAGCAGGGTTTCGCGACCGTCGCAGGCCTTGAGTCGGCGGCGGTCGGTGTCCAGGGTCCAATCGGCAAAACGCTTGAGATGTGCCGCAGGCTGTGTGAGCAACTGAGCGTGCTGAACGCGACGCAGCAGGTTGCGCGCACGGGTGAGCAATTCAGGTGAGGCCAGGGGTTGGGTCAGGTAATCATCGGCGCCGCATTCCAGGCCGGCGAGACGCTCGGCGTCATCCCCCTGCACACCCACCAGGATAATCCCGACCTCCGAGCGCTCCCGCCATTGGCGAGTCAGGGTCAGGGCGTTGCTGCTGTGCAAATGCGCATCCAGCAACACCAGCCCCACCGGCAAACGAGTCAAGCAAGCATCGGCCTGACCGGCGCTGTCGGCACAGTGAACCTCATACCCTTCCCCGGCCAGAAACGCCTGCAGCGGCTCCCTGAGCTGTAGATCTGCACTCACCACCAGCACGCACGGCGTCACCTTCATGACCTGGCTCCTGTTCGTGCCGCGAACGGCCGATTTTTGGATTTTTGCGAAGCGCGAAGAACTGCACTGTAGCGACTGCTGAACAGTTGATCAACAAGGCGAGACAAAACGCCGATAGCCGCCCATTTGCAGGCCATCGACCCACGCTTCGCAGATTTGCACGCCCTGGGCCGGGGTGAAGGTGTCGGGATTGAGCCCGCATTCCAGCCACAAACCATCCAGCAACGCGCTCAAGCCGATGGCCGCCAGAACGCTGTCGAAACCGTCCCAGCCCTCCTCTTGCGCCAACAGGATCAGGGCATCGCCCATGATGGTCCGGTACTCGCCATAGCTATGATCGTGGGCGCGGTTGATCGCGTCGGCGGTTTTCACCGCACCCCAGAATGCCAGCCAGGCTTCGAGCAGTTCGGGGTCGAGCATGCGCGCAGAAAACGACGCCTCGAAGAACGCCGACAGATGCTGTCGCGCACCACTGCCCGAGGCCGCGACCGACTCGCGCAACAGGCTCATCACCTGCCCGGTGATCTGCAGATAGGCGTCGGCCACCAGTTCATCCTTGCCGGCGTAGTGATGACTGATCAACCCCACCGACACCCCGGCCTCGGCGCAAATCTTGCGGATCGAAGTGCCGACGAATCCGTATTTTTTCAGGCACGTCAGCGTGGCGGCCACCAGATTGGCCTTGCGCAGCTCGGGGTCCATTCGCAGAAATCGCGCTTCCTCGGCCATGGTGCTCCTGTCCTTTTTCAAATCAACGAATCGGATACAGCGCCTCGTCAAACTGCGCCAGACGCGGAAAAACCAGCGGCGAATCCTGATCGAGATGTTCCAGCCGCTGCCGGTAATCAACCAGAAACTGTTCGCGAGCCTCGGCGCTGATGTAGGGCACATGCCACGCCACGAACGGCGGCAACACATCCAGCCCGACATACGCCAGCGTGCCGCGCAACAGCGGCCGCAACATATCCTCCAGAGGACCGTGAATCGCGCCGTCGCCGAACATGTGCTCACGCCCGCCGAGGGTCACGGTGACCAGCGCTTTCTTGCCCGCCAGCCCACCCTGGTCGTAAAAACGCTTGCCGCCGTAGCAGACGCCGGACACCAGCACCCGGTCGATCCAGCCCTTGAGGATGGCCGGCATGGAGAACCAGAAGATCGGAAAGTTAAGGATCAGCAGATCGGCCCACAGCAACTTGTCCAGTTCCTGTTGGATGTCCGGGGCCAGGCTTTTGCTTTTGACTCCCAGGCGCTGTTCGAGGGCGTACACCAGGTAGTCGGGGTTGTCCCGATCGGAGAAATCCTCGGCACTGGCTACCGGGTTCCAGTTCATTGCGTACAAATCGGAAACCTGGACCTCGTGACCCTGGGCTTGCAGGGTGTGCACGGCCTGATCGCGCAAGGCGCAGGTAAAGGATTGCGGCTCGGGGTGGGCGTGCAGTATCAGAACATTCATTTAAGCAGCCTTATGATTCAGTCAGTTTCACGCCAGGCGGATCAGTGCATCCACCGCCACGGCACCTTGGGCATTGACCAGCAAGGGATTCACATCCAGCTCCAGTAACCGGTCGGCGTTCTCGCAGGCGTAATCCGCCACCGCACGAATCGCCCGGACCAGCGCCGGCATATCCACCGCCGGCCCACCTCGAAACCCCGTGAGCAACGGCGCACAGCGCAAGCCCAGCAGCGCCTCGTGAATGGCCTGGTCGGTGGTCGGCAGCAACAGGCTGCGACTGTCCTTGAGCAGCTCCACCAGAATTCCGCCGGCACCGATCACCAGCGCCAGGCCGAAGCCTGTTTCGCGCTTGATACCGACAATCAATTCAGCCAAGGGCGGCGGCGCCATGCGCTCGAGCAGCACTTGATCGAACACCAGCCCCGGCGCGTGCCTGGCGAGACTGGCGCGCATGGTGTCCAGTGCAGCCGTCAACGCCGCCGGATTTTTCAGATTGAGCGCGACACCGCCGGCTTCGGTCTTGTGCGGCAGCTCGGCGCTGACCACCTTGAGGACCAGCGGATAACCGAGCTGGCCGGCCTCTTCCAGCGCGTGTTCAGGACGGCACAGCCGCGCCTCGGGCAATGGCAGGCCAAACGGACGCAGCGCCTGTTTGGAGTGCCATTCATCCAGCAAAAATCCCTCGCCCAACCGCGCATCCGGACAGATCGGTGACAGCACCGATTCGCCATTGGCCAGTAACGCCTGACGACGTTTCTGGTAGCCGGCGATCCGCCCCCATGCCGCCAAACCGTCCTCTATGCCTTGCAACGCCACCACGCCACGGGCATGCAGGCGTTCGCGGGCCACCGCCGGGAGCAATTCGGGGAACGCCGACGCCACCACACCGGTCTTGCCGTGACGTTCCAGCAACTCGCAATACAACTCCAGCAGCAAGTCGCATTCCTTGCGTTCACCGGTGAATTCGGCCGGATAATCCAGCACCAGCAGCGCCGCATCGGAAGGCGTGCGCAACACGCTGTCGAGCATGTTTTCCAGGGCATCGCGGTCGCCCCAGATGGCGGTGGTGAAGTCCAGCGGATTGACCAGATTGGCGTAACTCGGCAGCACCTGCGCCAGTTCATCGCGCTGGCTATCGTCAAACTTGGGCAGCTTCAGGCCGTTGCGTTCGGCATAGTCAGCGATGAATCCCGCGTCGCCACCGGAACACGCCATCGCCGCCAGGCTTGGGCCGGCCGGCAAACGCCCGCAAGCCGCAGCCTTGAGGGTTTCGACGAAACTCACCGGGCCGCTGACGCGGATCACGCCCAAACGCTCGAACAAACTGTCGTACAGCGCATCGGAACCGGCCAAGGAGCTGGTGTGACTCAACGCCAGTTCGGCGCCGATCTGCGACACGCCGGTTTTCAGGGCGATCACCGGAATGCCCTTCTCCAGAGCCTTGTGCGCGGCGCGGGCAAAACCGGGGACATTCTTCAGGCCTTCAAGGTGCAAACCGATGGCCGTGACCCGAGGTTCGTCGAGCAGCACATCCATCAATTCAGCAACGCCCAACTGCGCCTGATTGCCCACCGACGCCATGTAGGCCAACGGCAGCGACCGGTCGCTCATGCTCAGGTTGTAGGCGAAGTTGCCGCTCTGGGTCAGCACCGCGACGCCTTTCTCCACGGCCTTGCCGCCATGGGCGACGGGCCACAACGCGGCGCTGTGCAGGTAGTCGAGCAGGCCATAACAGTTCGGCCCGAGCAGCGCCATGTCGCCGGCGGCTTGCAGCAGTTGCGCCTGCAGAGCCTGTCCTTGCTCGCCGGTTTCCGCGAAGCCGGAGGCATAGCAGATCGCCCCGCCCGCGCCCCTGGCAGCGAGGTCGGCGACACAGCTGAGGGTCAGTTCACGGTTGGTGGCGATAAACACCGCATCCGGCCCGCAGGGCAAGTCGGCAATCGAGGCCACACAAGGGATGCCTTCAAGGCTTTCGTGTTGCGGATTGACCAGCCACATCGGCCCCTGGAACCCGCCCTCGGCGCAGCGCTTGAACGCCCGCGCCATGCTGCGCCCGCCCACGAACGCCAAATGCCGGGGCGCCAGCAGACGCTTGAGATTGTCTCTGATTGACATGGGATTCTCCTCGACCGATCAGCGCAACAGCGGCCGCAGCAGCTCGCGGGAAATGATGTGGCGCTGGATCTCCGACGTGCCTTCCCAGATCCGCTCGATCCGTGCGTTGCGCCAGATCCGCTCCACCGGCCCTTCGTCCATCAGGCCCATGCCGCCGAAAATCTGCACTGCCTCATCGGCCGCCCGGCCCAGCACTTCGCTGGCGAACAACTTGGCCATGCCCGCCTCGCCATCCGTCATCGTGCCCTGGTCCATCTTCCACGCCGCGTGCAACGCCAGCAGCTCGGCGGCGCGGATTTCGGTGGCCATGTCCGCCAATTTGAACGAGATGCCCTGATACGTGCCGATGGCGTGGCCGAACTGTTTGCGGTCCGCCGCCCATTGCAGCGCAACGTCCAGCGCACGCTGGGCCTGGCCGACACAGTTGGCCGCCACCATCACCCGCCCGGCGGTCAGCCAGGCATTGGCCACGTCCCAGCCCTTACCCACTTCACCCAGCACTTTGGAGGCTGGCACCCGGCAATCGTCGAAGAAGATCTCACTGGTGTGATAACCACGGTTGCTCACACATTTGGGCCCACGGCGGATGGTCATTCCCGGCGTGTCGCGATCCACCAGGAGCGACGTCACGGCGTTGCGTTGGCGGCCGTTGTGTTCATAGGTATCGGTGACCGCGAACACGATGGCGAAATCCGCATGCCCGGCGTGGCTGATGAAATGCTTGCTGCCGTTGATCACGAACTCATCGCCGTCACGCACGGCGCGGGTCTGGATCGCATTGGCGTCGGAGCCGGCGCCCGGTTCGGTCAGGGCAAAGCAGTCGATTTTTTCCCCGCGTACGCAGGGCAACAGATAGTCCTCGATCTGTGCGCCGGTGCAGGCCATGAGGATCTTCGACGGCCGCGCGACAAACACGTGCAGCGCCCACGACACCTTGGACAGCTCACGCTCGATCAGCGCCTGGGACAGGTAATCGAGGCCGCCACCGCCGACCTCCTCCGGCATATTGAAGGCGTAAAATCCGGCCGCGATGGCCTTGGCGCGAATCTGTGCAGCCAGTTCCGGTGGCACGGCATCGGCGCGGTCGACGGCTTCTTCGTGGGGCAGCAGTTCTTTTTCGACAAAACGGCGCACCGCCTCGACCAACATGTCCTGCTCTTGAGTCAGCTGGAAATTCATGGCTCTCAGTCCCTTCTGTTCGCTTATCGGCCGATGAAATGCGGTGTGCGTTTTTCCACGGCAGCCTTGAGGGCTTCGCTGCCGTCGTGGCTGCGTCCGCAGAGCAAGCCCGCGGCCTGTTCGGCCTCAAGCTGTTGGGCGAGGCTGCGTTGGGCGCCATCGCGGATCAGGACTTTGGTCTGGATGAAGGCGAACGTCGGGCCGCTGGCCAGCCGTGCCGCCAGCTCGGTGGCGGTGCTTTGCAACTGCTCATCGGCGCAGACCTCACTGACCAGACCGGTGGCCAATGCGCGATCGGCATTCCAGATTTCATCGAGGAACAACAGGCGCTTGGCCTGCTCGATACCGATCAGGCGCGGCAGATGCCAACTCGCCCCCGCATCCGGCGAGTAGGCCAGGCTGGTGTAGCCGGCCTTGAAACGCGCCGATTGCGCCGCCAGGCGAAAATCGCAGGACAGGGCTAAATCCATCCCCGCACCGACGGCGATCCCGTTGATGGCGGCGATGGTAGGTTTGCTGAAACCGTGGAGGCGGTTCATCAAGACATGGGCGGTTTCGGTCCAGCCGTAAGTTTCGAGGATGCCGCGGCTTTCGGCGTCGGCCCATTCGGCGACATCGGCGCCGGCGCAGAAGCCCTTGCCCGTGCCGCTCAACACCAGCACCCGGACGTCAGGGTCGGCGTCCTGCCGGTCGAGCAGTTGGGTCAATGCCTTGAGGGTCGGAATGTCCAACGCGTTGCGTTGTTCAGGGCGATTGAGCGTGACCCAGGCGATGCCGTTTTCAACCCGGCTTAGCAGTGTCGAAGGGGAAGTCATGAAAGGCCCTCGTCTTATTGTTTTTGAACAGCGGGTGTAGAACTGCCGTCGATACTAAACAGGTGTTCAGTAAGGCGGCAATCCCGTGCAAAAAGCCGTGTAACGCTTGTTACAAGACTTAACTACTTGATTAGTTTTGGATTTTTCAGCAAACGGAAGATGGCGGCGCTGGAAGTTGTTACATCTTCGAACAACAACCCTGGCTACTTGCCGGTTTTAACGTTGTTCCACACCCGGGTCATCGCCCGCATGCCCTGGGCGTCGTGGGTCTTTTGCGCAAACAGGCGTTGACGCGTGGTGTCATCGGGATAGATCGCCGGAGTGGCGAGCACGTCCGCGTCGACCAGGGCGGTTGCCGCCGAGTTGCTGTTGGCGTAGTGAATCAGGTTGGTGACGTCGGCCATGTGCTGTGGTTGCAACATGAACTCGATGAACGCGTGCGCATTCGCCGCGTGGGTCGAGTCTTTCGGGATGTACAAGTCATCGAACCAGATCAGCGAACCTTCCTTGGGCACGAAGTACGACAATTGGGTCTTGAGCCCCGCCTCTTTCGCCCGGGCCTGAGCCGTAGCGGCGTCACCCGACCAGGTCATGGCCAGGCAAATATCACCGTTGGGCAAACTGTTGAGGTAACTCACCGAGTCAAACTTCTTGATGTACGGGCGCACGGCCATCAGCACGTCTTGTGCGGCTTTAAGGTCGTCGGCGGCCACGCTTTGCGGGTCACGTCCCAGGTATTGCAACGCCAGGGGAATGACTTCGGTTGGCGCGTCAAGCAAGGTCACGCCGCAATCGGCGAATTTAGAAACCACTTTTGGATCGAAGACCATCGCCAATGAACCGATCGGCGCATCGGGCATGCGTTCCTTGATCATCTTCACGTTGAAGGTCACACCGTTGCTGCCCCAGGTGTAAGGCGCGGAATAGACCAGCCCCGGGTCGTAGGTCTGCAACTTCTGCACGATCTCGGGATTGAGGTTGTTCCAACTCGGTAACTGCTTCTTGTCCAGCGGCTGGAACACATTCGCCTTGATCAGCGGCGGGACGAGCGAAGCGTTAAGCATCACCAGGTCATAACCGGAGTGGCCGGTCAGCAACTTGGCCTGGACAGTCTCGTAACCATCGAAGGTGTCGTAGATGACTTTGATGCCGGTGGCTTTTTCAAAGTCCGCCAGGGTGTGTTCACCGATGTAGTCCGACCAGTTGTAAATGCGCAGCGTGTTATCCGCCTCCGCCGCCTGAGTCGCCGGGCACAAGGGGAAAAGCAAAAGACTGGAAAGGACGGCTAGCGCAGTTCGCATTGTTATTCACCTTTTGGTGTTTTCTTCTGGAGGAAGCGTGCGCCTTTACTATTTAGCCATTGGGGGAGCGGCACCATACTCCAAATGGGTAGGTGCACTTTTATCTCGGGAGGAACCGTTCGCCGCAGCAGCGCTAAGCTTTCTGCAACCACTCGATAAACTGCGCAAACAACTCCGACTGCGAGTTGATGCCCAGCTTCAAGTACAGGTTTTTGCGGTGCATGCGCACGGTTTCGGGGGAGATGCCCATTTCCCGGGCGGTGGATTTGATCGAGTGCCCACGCAGCACCATGTGCGCACTCTCGCGCTCGCGTTCGGTCAGCACGTCACAGCCGAACTGTTGCATCGCCACCTGGATGCGCTGGTTGACCGCTGTCGATGCCGTTTGCGCGGCACTTTCGCCCTGCGCTGAAAGGGTCTCAATGTAGCCACACTGGCGAATGAACAGACGCACCATCGGCTCCACGGCGCGCAGCACATTCACCTGGTCGGCGCTCAAGCAACTGGCGCCCATGCCCTGGAACAGGCTGACCGAAATCTTGCTCTGCTCATCCAGATTGACGATGTAGTAACTGTCTTCGGTGCAGCCCAGGTTCAGGTAATAGGTCTTGTAATAGTCGCTGTCGAAAAAGTCGTCCGGAGCGATTTCGGCCAGCGAATAGAAGCCTTGGGCCAGACCACTGTCCACCGCCAGGCAAAACGGATCGAGCAGATAGCCCACGGAAAAGTAGCGATTGAGGATGGCGTCCAGGTGCTGCTCGGGAATGCCATGCTGATACAGCAACCTGGGCGGGCAGTTCTTGCGCTCCAGGCTGATCATGACCGACTCGACCGGCGCCAGCGCGGTCAACGCCACCACCAGATGCGCCAATGCACCGGGCTCGGCGGCCTGCCGGAACGCGCGCTCAAGCTCCACATGCCATTGGTGCAAGGCCTGCAAAGGAAGGGTGATCGAATGAGGGGGAGCCGAAATGTCCATGCCGGCCAGTCTAGCGATTGCCCCCTCCCCGCGCAAAGTGGCGAAACGACGCTTCATTGCCCGGCGTAATCACCGCTGCATTGCAGCTCCACGGCGACTTCGAGAATGCATTCGCGAAGCGTCTCGACGATCTCATCGACCTGGGCATGGCTGATCGTCAACGGTGGCGACATCACGTTCAGGTGCACGATCGGCCGCACCAGCAACCCTTTGTACTGGGCGCGCAGATGGATTTTCTCGCCAATGTTCAAGGCTTCCGGGAACAGCTTTTTCGTGCGTTTGTCTTCGACGAATTCCACACAGGCCATCAATTTCTTGCAGCGCACATCCCCCACCAGGGGCAAACCGACCAACGTCTTCAGGCGCTGTTCGAAGTAGGCGCCGACGTCATCGACATGGGCCAGCAGGTTTTCCCGCTCGATGATTTCGATGTTCTTCAGCGCCGCCGTGCAGCACACCGGGTGGCCGCTGTAGGTAAAACCGTGGGTAAAACAGCGGCCCTGGCCTGGCTCGCTGATCACGTCCCAGATGCGCTGGGAAAAGATGCAGGCTCCCAGCGGCAGGTACGCCGAGGTCAGACCCTTGGCCGTGGTGATGATGTCGGGCTGCACGCCAAACACGTCCCAGGCAGAAAAGAATTTGCCCAGACGCCCAAAGGACGTCACCACTTCATCGGCGACGAACAGAATGTCGTATTGCTGGCAAACCTCCCACATCCGCCGCAGGTAACCCTCCGGCGGGATGATCACGCCACCGGAGCCCATGATCGGCTCGGCGTAGAACGCGGCGACCTTGTCCGCACCGATGCTGAGGATCTTGTCCTCGAACTCGCGCACCAGAAACTCCAGCAACTGCGCTTCGTCCATGCCTTCTGGCGCACGATAGGGATTGGGGCTGGAAACGTGATGGATTTTATCGTGGGCGTAGTCGAACTCGGGGACCCGGTCCGCGGCTTTGTTGCCGATCGACATCGTCAGGCAGGTCGAGCCGTGATAGGCGCCGTAGCGGGCGATCACATGTTTTTTCTCAGGCTTGCCACGGCAGTTCTGGTAGTACTGGATCAAGCGGTAGCTGGTGTCCACCGCCGTCGAACCGCCCGTGGTCAGGAATACGTGATCCAGATCGCCGGGGGCCAGGCTGGCGAGTTTCTCGCACAAGCGAATGGCCACCGAATTGGCCATGTCGGAGAACGGATTTGAATAGGCCAGTTGACGCACTTGATCGGCAATGGCCTCGGCCATTTCTTCACGACCCAGGCCAATGTTGGTGCACCACATTCCGCCGACCGCATCGAGGAATCGATTGCCGTCAGCGTCGAAGATGTAAGCGCCTTCGCCGGCCACAATGTTCAGGGCGCCCATTTCCCGGTGCTCATCGAACACGTGATAACCGTGCATGTAATGCGCCTTGTCCGCGCGGGTCAGTTTCGCCTGTTCGGCAGGCGTCAAGAACGCTTGTTTTGAAATCGGCATGAACACTTCCCTTTCGAATAATTGTCATGCCGATCATTCAGCCGATTGGACAGCGGCGCCATACTCCAAATGGGTGGGTGCCGTTCGTCCAGCGCCCGGCACATTCCCCTTTCCGGCTCTTCCAACGCTATATACCGCCTGTACAGGAAGACCCGGACCATGAACAAGACCATCGCCACTTTCGCCTTCGCAAGTTTGCTGGCCACTGCTCCGCTTTTCGTTTTGGCCGCCGAGAAAACCAACGCGGAATCAGCCGTTCCGCCCTCCGCCATGCCTGGAATCAACCAGTCCGGCAGCTCGAAGTCCGAGGACAAAGCCAGCAAGAAAGGTGAAGAGGCTTCGGGTTCAAACTCCGGCGCGGAATCGGAGGCCATGGATAAAGAGACCGACGCCTCGCACAGCACCAAAGACGTCAAAAAACCCAAACCGTAGGGGCGCTCGGGAGCGGTGTGTCAGTCCCGACGCCTTCGCGAGCAAGCCCGCTCCCACAGGGAATGGGGGCAGGCTGAAAATTTTTTAAACGACTCCAATCCAATGTGGGAGCGGGCTTGCTCGCGAATGCGGTGTGTCAGCTAGCATTGATATCAACTGACACGCCCTCTTCGCGAGCAAGCCCGCTCCCACAGGGAATGGGGTCAGGCTGAAAATTTTGTAAACGACTCCAATCCAGTGTGGGAGCGCGCTTGCTCGCGAAAGCGGTGGGTCAGGCGACATTTTCCATCGACTGTGCCGCAGCCTTCGCGAGCAAGCTTTGCTCCTACAGGTGTCGGGGGCGAGGCTGCGCTATCCAGCGCCGCCCATGCACTCGGCGGTGCTGGACAGCAACATCCCGGCCTGCTGGACAAGCTTGCGCCATTCGTCACTGGTGATGAGGTCGGCGCGTTCCATGTCGTCGGCCCGTCTCAGCAATCTAAAGTACTTGTCCTCTGGGTCTATCTGCTTTTCAGAAAGAGTAAATAGCTGTCGCCACGCCGTCATGGCCAGTCTTCGCTGTGCTTCTTTCATTGAGGCCCCCATTGGTCGTCTTTAGGTAGAGGCCAAGGGAGCGGCGGCGTTCAGCGTGATATCGGTTACGCCGACCAATGGTGGCAGTGCGCCACAAGTCGCGCCGCTCATGCCATGCAAACAAGCCTCTATCGCGCTGGTCTACGCTGAATGAACAAGCGGAGGACCGGATCATGTGCGGACGACTTTCCCAGTACCGTGGCATTCACGATTTCGTAGCGACGCTGAGCATCCCCAACGCCCTGATCAACACCGTCGGCGACCAGCCGCTCGACCACTACAACGCCGCGCCGACCATGCAACTGGCCCTGTTCCACCAGGAAGGCGATGTGGTGCACGCCGATTCCGTGCGCTGGGGCTGGCGCCCGCACTGGGCGAAGGAGTCCACCACGCCGATCAACGCCCGGGTCGAGAAAGTCGCCCACGGCCCCTACTTCAAGACGGTCTGGCCGCACCGGGCGATTGTCGCGATCGATAATTGGTTTGAGTGGGTTTACGAAGGCGGACCGAAAAAGCAGCCCTACCTGATTCGCCGCAAGGACCGGGCGCCGATCCTGTGTGCCGCGATTGGCCAATACCCGAGATACGAACATGAGCCCGACGAGCACGACGGCTTTGTGATCATCACCGCCGACAGCGCGGGCGGCATGCTCGACATCCATGACCGCCGCCCAGTCACGCTTTCACCGCAACTGGCCCGGGAATGGCTGGACCCCGCCACGCCCAAGGAGCGCGCCGAGCAAATGGCGCTGCTTGAGGGCGAGCCTTCCGATATTTTCGAATGGTTCAAGGTCGATAGCGCGGTGGGCAATGTGCGCAATCAGGGCGCGGAACTGATCCGGGCGCTGCAGTAAGCGCCTCTACAACGGACAGACCGCCGCCACTTTATAGTCATCGCCCGGCGTACTGACCTGCACCGTCCAGCCTTCGGTAAACGTCATCGCGTTATCCGCGACGATAGAGCTGATGACAGGGCAAAGCTTTTTGGCGTCCTCAGCAGAGCCATCGACAGAGATATAGACCGCACGATTTTTCGCCGAGAACTCCGAGGCCTGGGTCAAGGCGTCGTTGCCATCCAGGATTTTGCAAAGCAATGAAGCGCTCTCGGCGGATTCATCCTTGCCACTTGAATAAGCCAACTGAGCCGTCACGAGGGCCAACAAAAACATCAGGCTTGCGGTGTACCGGTTGTTCACGTCCACGTTCCTTCGTTGCGGGGGCGCCAATACTAATTCACACCCCCCGAATCCGTCCCGTCCCGACTATTGATAAACGTGTTCCAGTGCACATAAGCATCATGTTGGCGCTTCACTGCCTCCTCCCATTCCGACCCGGACACGGATCGGCATGAAATCAGCCTCATCATTTCCGCCGTGGCAGCTTCGAGATCTGCCTGCAGCGCATGGGATTTGCTCCGGAAATCATCGACTGATGTCATTGCCTCAACCCCATTGGCGCGATCGCCACAGAGAAGCAAATTGCTTCAGGATGATTGAACGTGGTTGCGGTGAAAGATTCACGCAAGCCGATCACCGGTATCTTGCGGACGCAAAAAAGCCCAGCACGGTGGCTGGGCTTCGGTAATTTGCGGTTTTGCAGCCATCTCACACGCGGCTAGCCGGGGATATTGAGGAAAGCGTTCCAGCGCTCATAGGCATCGTGTTGCCGCTTGGTGGCCGCATCCCATTCCGGCCCTGAAACGCGTCTGGATGTCACCAACGTCATCATCACCATCGTCGCGGCATCCAATTCGATCAGAAGCTCGTGGGATTGAATCCTGAAGTCTTCGAAAGACGTCATTAACTTGCCTCCGTGCGGAGCTCACCGCCATCGAGGAACAATTGCCCCTCGAACAATGGAGTTCGCCCAGCGCCGATAATTCAGAAAGCCGGACGGTCGGTCGGTGCGCCCGGGATCACCATTCGTCGCCTGCAAAAATCCGGCGCCGCAAGCGACCAAATCTTGGCTTGGGGTTTGCACTCGCGGTGGTAGCAGCCCCAGAACGACATAATTCTGACGCGGCAGCAATCACCTCAATACGCTTGGTCAGTCACCGGAGAAGTACCGTGTCAACTCTCAATGAAATCGCCATGAACCACGCGAGAATGCTTAAGGCAAAGGAAGAAGAGTCGACCGGGCTGAGTGAGCGACATCTGCAGATAGTCGGCAGTTTCGAGGTTCCCTGCGCTGATCCGCAGCAAAATATTGCGCTGCACCTGATCGTCGCGGCACAGGACAGTCACTTGAGCCAGGCCTGTGCCTGATCGCACGCCACCTGTCGCACGCCTGATGACCTGACGCCTGGCGTGTGACAGATGCCCTCCCTTTAAGCCGCAGATCCGCTTCGCAACTCTTGCCCCACGCCAGAACCTCCGCCCGCCCGCAACGCATGCCGAAGCTTCAGGGCCGGGCGTTCGACGAGGAAATACGAAATGCCGCTCAGCAAAAATGCGAGCAGCAGCATCGTGTGGACATTGAAAGCGCCAGGCCAGAAGCCCCGCAGGAAATACATCACCACAAAGTGGTTCAGGGTCAGATACATCCTGACCGTATTTCACACCTGTAAAGGATGTCTCCGGTTTAAAACGTAAAGGATGTCCCCGGTTTCTACCTGCGCAACAACGACCCCGTGTGGGAGCGGGCTTGCTCGCGAAGACGGCGGCATATCCGACATCAATGCCAGCAGAGCCACCGCTTTCGCGAGCAGGCTCGCTCCCACACTGGATCTTGGCTGTACACAAATACTGTGTTCACAGCCGATCCCTTGTAGGAGCGAGGCTTGCCCGCGAAGACGGCGGCATATCCGACATCAATGCCAACAGACCCACCGCTTTCGCGAGCAAGCCCGCTCCCACACTGGATCTTGGCTGTACACAAATACTGTGTTCACAGCCGATCCCCCTGTAGGAGCGAGGCTTGCCCGCGAAGACGGCGGCATATCCGACATCAATGCCAACAGACCCACCGCTTTCGCGAGCAAGCCCGCTCCCACACTGGATCTTGGCTGTACACAAATACTGTGTTCACAGCCGATCCCTTGTGGGAGCGGGCTTGCTCGCGAAGACGGCGGCACATCCAACATCAATGCCAGCAGACCCACCGCTTTCGCGAGCAAGCCCGCTCCCACACTGGATCTTGGCTGTACACAAATACTGTATTCACAGCCGATCCCCCGTAGGAGCGAGGCTTGCCCGCGAAGAGGCCGGCACATCCAACATCAATGCCAGCAGACCCACCGCCTTCGCGAGCAAGCCCGCTCCCACAGGTTACATGTCGTTACGGACCGGCAGTCCCCTTGGCTGGCGACAACCTCTTTCCTCAACTAACGTTTCTACCTCATCAATCAGTGCCTGCTTCGGCGGCGGGCGCTTTATCAAGGAGAGATAGATGACATCCGTTCGTGTGACCGAGCAAACCTATCGCACCTGGTCCAGCCCCATCCTGCTTGAGCTCAAGGAGCGCGAGCATCAGCTCGACCCTGTGGCCCGCCAGGCGCTGCAGAATGTGCTGATGGAAAGAAGGCTGGTGAACACTGGCCACTCCACCGGGCCGGAACGACGCAGTGCGGGTTCGGCGGGAAGCGACAAACGCTGGTAGCCGCCCCCCGTCACCGATTCGCTGCCTGGACCTCGGGTTTATCCCGCCGCAGCGAATCCCCGCGCAAGATCCTCGATCAACGCCTCGACGTCCTCCAGCCCGATATGCAGTCGCAGTACCGGATTCAACCGGCGATCTTCAGCACGTTCGCGCTCCTTGAGTTCAGCCACGGTGACCAGGCTTTCATAGCCGCCCCAGGACGCCCCCAGGCCGAACAGTTGAAGCGCGTCGATGAAGCGTTCGGCGTAAGCCTCGTCGGCGTCTTGCAGTTCGAACGAAAGCAAGCCGTTGCTGCCCTTGAAGTCACGGCGCCACAGGGCATGACCGGGGTGGTCGGGCAAGGCAGGATGGAACACTTGCTTCACCTGCGATTGAGCCTGCAGCCAGTGGGCGATTTCCAGGGCCTGGCGTTCATGGACTTCCAGGCGAGGCGCCAGGGTCCGGGCGCCGCGCAGTACCAGGTAAGCGTCGTCGGGGCTGACGGCGTTGCCGAAGGTGTCGCCCATGGCGGCCAGGGGTTGCCATACCTCTTGCCGGGTGCAGACGCTGCCCATGACCACGTCGCTATGGCCACACAGGTATTTGGTCAGGGCCATGATCGAGATGTCGGCGCCCAGGGTCAGCGGCCGGTACAGATAGCCCGAGCCCCAGGTGTTGTCCACCGCCAACAGAATGCCTCGCGGCTTGCACAGCGCGGCGAGGGCCGGCAGATCGCACAGTTCGTAGAGCAACGAACCGGGCACTTCGGTGTAGAGCATTTTGGTGTTGGCTTGCAGCTTCGCGAGCACATCGCTGCCGTCGGGGGCGAAGTAGCTGACTTCAATCCCGAACGGTTGCAGAAAGTCCCGGGCCAGGCGCCGCACCGGCGAATACACCGCATCGGTGATCAACACATGATCGCCGGGACGCAAATAAGCCAGGAACGTCTGCGCCACCGCCGCCAAACCGGTGCCGTACAAGCGGGTGCGATAACCGCCCTCAAGCTCCGTGACCAGATCTTCCAGGGCGAACGCCGTCGGGTTGCCCCGGGCGCCGTAGCTCAGGACGCGCTCATGGTCGCGGCGGGAACGGGCGTCGCGCATTTGGGCGAGGCTGTCGAACAGCACCGTGCTTAATCGCGTGACCGGAACGTTGACGCCCCGCCCACCGTTGCCCTTTTCAGTGCGCGCCGAGTGGACGAGCTGAGTACGAACCCGGGACGCCCGCAGCGGCTTGAGACTGGCGATTTCCTCTTCGCTCATCTGCGCCAGCAAGCCAATTTCCCACGCCAGGTATTGCCGCGCCGCGTCCTTGTTGCCGGAATGACGGTCGTGGGTGAAGAACAGGAAATCGATGCACTGCGCGTCGGGCGGTGTGTTGGCGTCCTCTTGCAGCTCAAGACCCGTCACATTCCCGGCGAACCGGGTTTGCCGGCGCTGATGTTCGGGCAACTCCAACGCCGCGAACGCGGCCAACCGTGAATCATCCGCCAGCAACACCAAGGGCCGTTGCTCCCCGGCCACCTCCGCCGCCAGCAACGAACGAATCGACCAACGCGCCCCGGCGATATGACCTTTGCGATAAACCATGCTCGGGCGCAGGTCGATCAGCGCGACGGCATCGTCCTTCAACGCATCAGCCAAGGCCTGTGCCGTGATCAATGGCAACGCTTCATGCGCAACGTTTTCCGCTAAAGGCAACGCCAAATTACTGCCGACGCCCCCCTCAAGCACATAAGCCTCATGCCCCAACTGACGCAGCCAACTGGCGACAATCGGTGCCCGCACGCCATCGCTGTCGATCAGCACCAACCGCGCCTTGCGCACGCCAATGTACAAATCGGTGGATTGAATCAACTGCCCACCCGGCGTGTGTTGCGCGCCCGGCAAACTGCCAGCGGCGAATTCTTCGCCGGTGCGAACATCACACAGAAACAGACTGCGCCCGGCCTCCTGCGCCCACGCTTCAACCTGAGCGACGGCAACGGTTTTCACCCCGGCCTTCTGTGCCAATTGCGCGGCGGCCAAACGCTGCCCCGGCAAGGCATCGGCTGACACCTCATCGGCATAGCGCCGGGTGCTGCCATGCTCCAGCTGAAAATCTTCCAGATACCAGCCCTGAGTGCCGTTTTCCAAGGCGTACACCGGGTTCTTCAGCCCCAGGTTGATCAGCGTCTGCGCGCCGATAATGCTGCGGGTGCGACCGGCGCAATTGACCACAATCGGCGTGCTGTCGTCCGGCACCAAATCGTGGACGCGATAGCCCAACTCGCCATTCGGGCAGCACACCGAACCGGGAATGGTCATCTTGCGGTATTCGTCGAACGGCCGGCCGTCGAGCACCACCAGTGGCTCGCCCCGGGCCTGCCATTGCGCCAATTGCGTGGCGGTGACGTGGGGCGTGTGACTGGCCTCCTCGACCAATTCACCAAACGCCTTGGACGGCACATGCACCCCGGCAAACAACTGAAAACCGGCGGCCTGCCACCCTTCGGCACCGCCCTCCAGAATATGCACGCGAGCGTACCCCAACGCCTGTAAACGCCGGGATGCACGGGCAGCGATACCACCACCGTCCTGGTCGTAAATCACCAGCCGCACCTGCGGATTCGGCGCCAGCCGCCGCACCTCCAGCTCCAGGCGGCTATAGGGCAGGTTCACCCCGAAAAACAGATGGGCTTCGCCATATTGACCATGCTCACGCACGTCAAACAGGGCGATTTCCTGCCCGTCGAACAGCCACTGCTGCAATTGCCCTGGGGTTACGGTCTGGCTCATGGAAGTCCCGCTTGAAAAAGAGAGTTATTGAAGCGCGAGGGAGCGCTCGTTGGCGGCGATGTCCCGGCCCTTGGCATAAGCGCGCTGGATAGCCGAGCGGGCCTTGAGGCGTTCGCGCCAGGCATCGATGTGCGGGTAGTCCGCCAAGTCCTGGCCCTGACGCAGCGGCTGAATCCACGGAAAAATCGCCATGTCGGCAATGGAGTACTCGCCCGCCACATATGGCACTTCGGACAAACGAGCTTCCAGCACTTGATACAGCCGCGTCGCCTCGGCATTCAGCAGGTCGAGGGCGAACGGGATCGGCTGCGGCGCCTTCTCTTTGAACACCTGCAACTGGCTCAGGTACGGCGTGACATGCCCGACCTGCCAAAACAGCCATTCCTGCACCTTTTGACGCTCGGCAGTCCCGGTTGGCGGCAGAAAACGCCCGGCCTTGTCGGCCAGGTAGTAGAGGATCGCGCCCGACTCGAACAGGCTCAACGGCGCGTCCGATCCCTCAGGCGCATGATCGACAATCGCCGGAATTCGCCCGTTGGCGCTGATGCGCTGGAACGTCGCACGCTTCTGCTCGCCGGTACGGATGTTGATCGGCAGCACGCGGTAGTCCTGCCCGAGTTCTTCGAGCAGGATGCCGATCTTCAGCCCGTTGCCGGTGGGCCAGTAGTACAAGTCGATCATGCGTAAGCCTTGATCGACGGCGCCATTTGCGAGGCGTTGTAGTTGAGAATCCGCCCGTCGGCTTCCACACCGTAGCGACCGTTGAGGGATTCCAGCGGCAAGCCGTAGAGGTGGAAATGCAGGGTGGCCTGCTCGCCTTCAACGCGAATGCCATGCAGGTCTTCACCGAGAAACGATATCGACGTGCCGGGTTGCACGATCACTTCTTTTTCCAGGTGCAGGGTGGTGAAGCCAGGCTCGCGGCCTTCATCGCTGCGGCCATAGACGTAGTTGATTTCCTGGCCTTCGACGGCGCTGATGATCGCCCAGGTTTCGTGGTTGTGCGGGATCGTGCTTTTGCCCGGCAACAACGAATTCAGGTACAGCGTCGGCGTGTCGCCATCGTCGTTGAGGCGGTAGCGGAACGCAGTGCTGCCCTGCCCCGGCACCGGCGCCGGGAACGCGTCGAAGTTGAACAAATCGCGGCGCTCGGCCAGGGTTTCGAGCAAGGCAACAATTTCCACCAGCGCGGCGCGGTCGACGCCCCGTTGGTTGATGACACGGATTTTCTTGAGGAAATCCTCGATGACGACGGTACGGTTATCGGTACTCATGAATTAGCTCCTCGGTGTTACACGGACAGGCTATAGCGGCTCAGGTTGGTCAACAGGTATGGATCATTGGCATTCGTCGGGCGGCGGCCCGGATCACCCAAGGCATGACGCAAAAATTCCTGGGTGCGTTCGCTGGTGGGGTGCTGGAAGATTTGCGCGGCGCTGCCGTGTTCGACGATCACGCCGTTTTCGGTGAAGTAGACGATGTCGCTGATTTCCTCGGCGAAGCGCATTTCGTGGGTCACCAGCACGCAGGTCATGCCTTCTTCGGTCAACTCGCGAATCACCGTCAGCACTTCGCCGACGGTTTCCGGGTCGAGGGCCGAGGTCACTTCATCGAACAGAATCAGTTCCGGGCGCATGGCCAGGGCACGGGCAATCGCCACCCGCTGCTGCTGGCCGCCGGACAACTGCCCAGGATAGGCGTCGGCCTTGTGTTCCATGCGCACTTTGGCCAGCAGCGCCCGGGCTTCTTTTTCGGCGTCGATTCGGCTGCGGCCCAGCACCTTGCGCGGGGCGATCACCAGGTTTTCCAGCACCGACAGATGCGGGAACAGGTTGTATTGCTGGAACACGAAACCCACGCGTTTACGCAACTCGATGCGCTGGGTTTCCTTGGCCAGGGTGTGCACCTCGGTGGCGCCGACGCGAATGCTGCCGCGCTGGGGCTGCAATAGCCCGGTGATGCAGCGCAGGATCGTCGATTTGCCGGAGCCTGACGGGCCGATGATCGACACCGCCTGGCCGCGATGAACGTCGAGGTCGATGCCCTTGAGCACCGGGTTGGCGCCGAACGACAGGTGCAAATCGCGCAGGCTGACCAGGGGCTCGGCGACGGTTTCAATAGAAGGCATAACGTCGCTCCAGGCGTTGGGTCAGTCGGGAAATCGGGTAGCAATAGGCAAAGAACAGCACCAGCAGGCTCAGGTAAATCACTACGGTAAAACCTGTCAGGTTCACGGTGTTGCTGGCGATTTGCGCGGTGTCGATCACGTCATGCACGCCCACCAGGGACGCCAGCGCGGTGCCCATGGTGATGACCGCGTAGAGGTTCATCCAAGGCGGCAACATGCGTTTGAAGCATTGCGGCAGGATGATCGAACGGAAAATCTGTCCACGGGTGAAGGCCAGGGAGCGGGCCGCTTCCCACTGGGTGCTGGGGATCGAGCCGATGGCGCCGCGGAAGATTTCCGCAACGTTGGCGCTCGCCGGCAAGGCCAGGCCGATGGTGACTTTCACCCAGTCCGGAAACGAGACATAGGTGCTGCCAAGCTTGATCTCGAACGGGAACACGTAAGTGGTGAAATAGATCAGCACCAGCCACGGCGCGTTGCGGAAAACCTGCACCCAGATCTGCGCCGGCAAGCGCAACAGGCGCAGCGGCGACACGGCCAGCGCGCCTACCAGCAACCCCAAAAACGAGCCCAAACCGATTGCCACCAGGCTGATCAGAATGTTCTGGCCAAAGCCCACGGCCAGGGCCGGTGACCATTGCCACAAGGCCTTGAGCACCGGGCTCTGTGGGGCGAAGTACAGCAAAAACAGCACGACGCCAACCAACAACAGCAACTTGCCGACATGCCGCCGTGGCCAGGCCAGCGGTGCGCTGACGGACGATTCAATGGCCATAGCCGGGCATCCTCAGGCGCGCTTCAAGCAAGCGCCCCACGCAATTGACGATAAAACTCAGCAGGCCGAAAAAGCTCAGGATCAGGATCATCAGCTCCAGCACGTTATCGCTCTGAGTCCAGATCATGATTGCCGCGTAGGTGATGTCCCCGACCGCAATGGCCGAGGCGACGGCGGTCATTTTCACCAGGTCGATCAGGTTGTTGATCAGCGACGGCAAAGCAAAGCGCAGCGCCAGGGGCAGTTGCACATTCCACAGCAACTGGCGACTGCTGAAGGCCAGGGAACTGGCGGCTTCCAGGGTCACCGCCGGCACCGCTTCGATCCCGGCGCGCAAGGCTTCGGCGTGGAACGCGCCTTTGTGCAGGGAGATCACAATCACCACCCAGGCAAACGGTGTCAGCGGGTTGGCAGTGCCGACGGCTTGGGTCAGCAACATGTTCAACACCAGGAACGCGCAATACAGCTGCACCAGGGTCGGCGTGTTGCGGGTGACCTCAATGAAGATTCGCGCCGGTTTCGCCAGCCACGGTTTGCCCGAGGTCAACATCGCCGCCAACCCGACACCCGCCAGCAGACTGCCGACGATGGTGAACAGGCAGAGCAACGCGGTGGTCAGCGCGCCTTGCTCCAGCGTGCCGCGCTGGTAGGCGTCCAACAGGAAGTTGTAATTGAGGCCGAACCCGGCGGTCCAGTGGACGAACAGTTCCAGAAGATGACTCATGGATTGCCCCGCAGTTGCCCGCAGGCGTGGGCGATGCGACGTCCGGCTTCGGCCACGCTGTCGGTTGCGGTGGCGATGGACAGTCGAAACCACGGCGACAAACCGTAAGCGCTGCCCGCCACGCCGGCGACGCCCTCCTCCAACAGATACGCGACGACATCGGCGTCAGTGTTGAGGCGTTCACCGTCGGGGCGATGGCGCCCCAACAAGCCTTCGCAGCGGATGAACACGAAGAAACCACCCTGGGGTTCGAGCACCTCCAGACCGTCCACTTCGCTTAAGGCTTTTACCAGCAGGTCCCGCCGTTGCTGATAGGCCGCCACCTGCGCTGGCAAGAACTCCAATCCACCGTCGAAGGCGGCCAACGCAGCAGCTTGTCCCACCGAGGAAGCGCCGGAAGTCGATTGCGATTGCACCACCGTCATTGCGCTGGTCAAGACTTTCGGCCCGGCGCCGAAACCGATGCGCCAACCGGTCATGGCGTAGGTCTTGGACACACCGCCCACCAGCAAACAACGGGGCTGCAAATCCGGGGCGACGTTAAGCAGACTCAACGGTTTTTCGCCGTCGAAGCGAATGTGTTCGTAAAGCTCATCCAGCAGGATCAACACCTGCGGATGCCGACGCAGCACCTCGGCCAACGCCTGCAACTCCGCAGCGCTGTACACCGCGCCGCTCGGGTTACCGGGGCCGTTGAGGATCAGCCAGCGGGTGCGCTCGCCAATGTTTTGCTCCAACTGCTGTGGCGTCAGCTTGCAGCCCTGGGCCAACCCGCATTCGATAAACACCGGCTCGCCGCCATTGAAACGCACGCCGTCCGGGAACGACGGCCAGTACGGCGTCGGCACCAGCACTTCGTCGCCGTCATCGAGAGTCGCGGCGAAGGCGTTGAAGATGATCTGTTTGGCGCCGTTGGCGATCACGATGGAGTCCAGCGGGTATTCCAGTCGGTTTTCGCGCTGGAGTTTGCGCTGCACGGCCAGTCTCAGGGCCTTGACGCCAGGCGTCGGCGTGTACTTCGTCGCGCCAGCGGCAATGGCGGCATATGCGGCTTGCTTGATGTGCTCCGGGGTGTCGAAATCCGGCTCGCCGGTGGTCAGGTCGAGGATGTCGCGACCGGCTTCACGCAGCTCAGTCGCACGGGATTTGGCGGCGGCATTGGCTGACAAGGAGACGCGTTGCACACGTTTGGAAAGAATGAGCGTCATGACGCAATCACCTCCACGACTTTGCCCGGATTAAGCAGGTTGTTCGGGTCCAGGGCGTGCTTGATGCGGCGCATCAAGTCCAGCTCCACGGGGCTTTTGTAGCGATCCAGCAAACCGACCTTGCGCTGGCCGATGCCGTGTTCGGCGCTGATCGAACCACCGTGGGCGTGGGCGCTGTCGTGAACCAACAGGCTAAGCGCCGCGTAGTTCGCCATGTGCGCCTCGACCGTCGAATCCAGCGGATGGGCGACGTTGTAACGCAGGTTGCCGTCGCCCAAATGGCCGAAGGTGAAATTCCGCACGCCGGGAAAATGTTGTTGCAGCAGCGCATCGGTGTGGTCGACGAAGGCCTCGACCTGGGAAATCGGCACCGAGATGTCGTGCTTCATATTGCGACCGGCACGTTTCTGCGCCTCGCTCATGTTCTCGCGCAGCAGCCACAGGCCTTCGCTTTGGGCCAGGCTTTCGGCGATCAGCGCGTTGGCCAGCAATTCCTGTTCAAAGGCATCGCCCAGCACCGATTCAAACGCTTCGCGAGCGTGGCTTTCGCTGTGGTTGTCAGAGAGTTCCAGCAGCGCAAACCACGGCTGCACGGCGCCGAGGAACGGTTGCGGGCCTTTGGGAAATTGTTCGCGCAAGAGCGCCAGGCAATCGCCGCTGAGCAGTTCGAACGCAGTCAGGCTCGCACCGAAACCGGCCCGGGCGTGGGACAGGAATTGCACGGCTTGGGCCAGGGAATCGAAGGCCAACAGCGCTGTGGCCTGGGCCTTGGGCAACGGGAACAGTTTCAGGGTCGCGGCGGTGATGATGCCGAGGGTGCCTTCGCTGCCGATAAACAGGTCGCGCAGGTCGTAGCCGGTGTTGTCCTTGCGCAAACCACGCAGGCCATTCCAGATTTCGCCTTGGGCGGTGACCACTTCCAGGCCCAACGTCAGCTCCCGCGTGTTGCCATAACGCAGCACCGCCGTGCCGCCGGCGTTGGTGCCGAGGTTGCCGCCAATCGTGCAACTGCCTTCGGCGCCCAGGCTTAGCGGAAACAGGCGTGCGGCGTTGCGCGCCACGTCCTGCACGGTTTGCAGGATGCAGCCGGCCTCGACGGTCAGGGTGTCGTTATCGGTATCGACGGCGCGCACACGGTTCAAGCGATCGAGCAACAGCAACACGGCGCTGCCACTGGCGTCCGGGGTCGCGCCGCCCATCAAACCGGTGTTGCCGCCCTGCACCACTACCGGCGTATCGGACGCCACGCAGGCACGCACCACCGCCGCGACTTCTTCGGTATTAGCCGGGTGTACGGCGGCGATCACTTGCCCCACGTAGCGCCCCTGTTTGTCGGTCAGGTACGGCGCGGCCTCTTCGCTGCTTTGCACATAAGCGGCGCCGAGCAACTGCTGCAACGTCGCGAACAACCCTTGGCTCATGGCTGGACCGCCAGCGGCGCGGCGTTGCGATACTGTTCATGCAAATCCCGCAGGGCCTGGGACGGTGCCATGCCGGTGCGTTCGCCCAAGGCGATCAGCCAACCGCTGCGGTGCCAGTCGCGGACGATGGCGTCCAGTTTGGCCTGGGTGTCGTGCTCGCCCTTGCGAATCCAGATCACCGAGTTCGACGGAATCAAATCCCCCGGCAGCGGAATCTCATAACCGGTCCATTCCGCGTCGCTCAACAACGCATGCATGGTCGGGCTGACATGCACCGCCGCCACGCAACCATTGCCGCGCAGGGACAGCAGCGATTCCGACTGACTGCGGAACGCCTTGATCTCGGCGCCGTAGGTTTCCTGCAACGGCTTGATGAAGTTGCTGCCCTGGGACACGCACACCGGTTTGCCTTTCAGGTCGGCCCACTGCTTGATACCCGCGCCTTTGCGAATCAGTGCAGCGCCGCCGACTTCTTCATAGGGCGTCGGCACGTAGTCGAGGATTTCGGCGCGCTCATCGGTGAACTGCATGTTGGCGATCAGGATGTCGACCTTGCCCTGTTGCAGGAACTGCACGCGTTTCGGTGCCAGCACTGAAACAGTCTTGGTTTCGACCCCCAGCGCCTTGCCGATGCCTTTGGCCAATTCCACGTTGTAGCCCAGGTGCTCGCCAGTCTTCGGGTCGATCGTGCCGAACGGCGGACCGCTGAGAATCACCCCGACGCTGATGGCGTGGCGTTGCTCGATCTTGTCCAGGGTGGCGTCGGCCCGGACCAGGCTGGCGGCCAGTGCGGCACACCCGGCCAGGCACAGGGTGGTCAGGGTTCTAGCGGAAAAAAGTGGCTTCATGCACGGCTACCTTGAGCGTTATTCGGTTGAAAACGATGTGCCGGGCTCAGGCGCCATTGGCCTGGAATTTTTTCTGCAACTCCACCAGCGCCGGGGATGCCGGGGTGATGTGGTTGCGGGTCTGGGCTTCGATCAGCCAGCCGCTGCGGTGCAGTTCCTTGATGATCGGGTCGAGTTTGGCCTGGGTGTCGCTTTCACCTGGGCGGGTCCAGATCACCGACGGCGCCGGGTTGAGTTCCGGCGAGATGGCGCGGTAGCCCTGCCATTCGGCGGTGTCGGCGATCAGCGGGTTGATCAGCGTCGCATCGTGCACGGCGGCCACGCAGTTATTGCCGCGCAGGGCCAGCAGGGATTCCGACGAACTCTTGAATGCTTTGATCTCGGCGCCCAATTCGGTCAGCGGTTTGACGTAGCTGCTGCCCTGGGAGGTGCAGACCGGTTGGTTCTTCAGATCTTCCCAGCGAGTGATCTTGCTGTCCTTCAATACCGCTGCGGTGCCGCCGACGCGGTAGAACGGGGTTGGCACAAAGCCAAGGATCTCGCCGCGTTCGGCGGTCCATTCCATGTTGGCGATCAGCAAATCGACCTTGCCCTGCTGCAGGAACTGCACGCGGTTGGCGGGCAGTACCGGCACCAGTTGCACCTCGGCGCCGAGTTGCCGGCCCAGTTCGTTGGCGAGGTCGACGTTCAAGCCTTTAGGTTTCTGGCTGGTGGGATCGATCCCGCCAAACGGCCCGCCGGACAGCAGCACGCCGACCACCAGCACGTGGCGCTGCTCGATCTTGTCCAGGGTCGCATCGGCCCGGGCGGCGCCAATGGCCGACAGGGAAATCAGGGCGCCCAACATCACAGGCAACAATCGTTTTACGGGTGAGCGCTCGAGCAACATGGATTTCCCCTCATGAATGATCGGCGTACCCCGACCTGATGAGTGGGCATCCTGGGTACAGCGCTGAGGTAACGGAAATACAAATATCTAATATCGTTATAACTCGCACGATTCCGCTTTTTAGCAAAACGCTTATAACCCAGTGCTTATTGGCCTATGGGAGCCCAGGAGAAAATCCGTTTCACCGAACACATAAAAATATGTAATGTTTAGGTTCGTGTCCTTGATATAAAAGTGGCTGCCATGTCGACCCTCGATCTCGAATTGCTGCGTACCTTCATTGCCGTGGTCGATCACCACAGTTTTGCCGGCGCCGGCGCGCAACTGGCCCGCACGCAATCGTCGGTGACCCAGCACATGCAGCGCCTGGAACAACAGGTGGGCGTGAGTCTGTTCGAGAAGCGCGGCCGGCAGAAGCAGCTCACAGAGGCCGGCCAGCAATTGCTAAGGCATGCGCGGCAGATGCTTTCGTTGAATGACGACGCCCTGAATTCCCTGCGCGAAAGCAGCTTGAGCGGCGTGCTGCGCATCGGTTCACCCCACGACATCGCCGACACCATCCTGCCGCCGATGCTCAGCCACATCGCCCGCTCGGCGCCGCGCTTGCGCCTGGAAATCGACGTCGGGCGCAGTCCGTTTTTGATGGACGACCTGCACCGGGGCAAGGTTGATATGGTGATTTCCACACGCGCCGATCCATCCCTCGAAGGCTTCGCCTTGCGCACCTCACCGGTGTGGTGGATTTGCTCGGCGCAGTACATCCACAACCCTGGCGAACCGTTGCCGCTGATCCTGGTGGATGAGCCGAGCATCTATCGGCGTTATGCGCTGGAAGCGCTGGAACGGGCGAACATTCCCTGGCGCCAGGCGTACCTGGCGTCGAACCTGATCGGGATCAAAGCCGCCACCCGCGCAGGGTTGGGCGTTACCCCCAGAAGCATGGAAATGCTCGGGCCGGATATGCGGGTACTGGGGGAAAACGATGGACTGCCGCGATTGCCGGATGTGACATACCACCTGTGGATTCGGCCGAATACGGTGAACCCGCTGGTGCGCAGGGCCTACGATCTAATCAAAAGCAACCAGGGCCACTAACCAACACCGCAAAACAAATGTGGGAGCGGGCTTGCTCGCGAAAGCGGTGTATCAGTCAACAAAAGTATCGACTGACCGATTGCCTTCGCGAGCAAGCCCGCTCCCACAGGGGTTTGGAGTCGTTCATAAATACCCGAACCAACCCCAATCAAATGTGGGAGCGGGCTTGCTCGCGAAAGCGGTGTGTCAGTCAACAGCAGTGCCGACTGACGATTGCCTTCGCGAGCAAGCCCGCTCCCACAGGGGTTTGGAGTCGTTCACCAATACCCGAGTCAACCCCAATCAAATGTGGGAGCGGGCTTGCTCGCGAAAGCGGTGTGTCAGTCAACAGCAGTGCCAACTGACCGATTGCCTTCGCGAGCAGGCTCGCTCCCACAGGGGTTTTGAGTCGTTCATAAATACCCGAGTCAACCCCAATCAAATGTGGGAGCGGGCTTGCTCGCGAAAGCGGTGTGTCAGTCAACAGCAGTGCCAACTGACAGATTGCCTTCGCGAGCAAGCCCGCTCCCACAGGGGTTTGGAGTCGTTCATACATACCCGAACCAACCCCAATCAAATGTGGGAGCGGGCTTGCTCGCGAAAGCGGTGTGTCAGTCAACAGCAGTGCCGACTGACAGATTGCCTTCGCGAGCAAGCCCGCTCCCACAGGGGTTTTGCGTCAACCTGAGATCAGGTCAACAACACTTCGGTCCAGCCTTGCTCCCGTAACGCGCTTCCTGGCGTTCCCGGAAGAACATCTCGTAGCTCATCAGCGGTTTGTCCGGATGCTTGGTCTGCATATGCTCGACGTAGTTATCGTAGTCGGGCATGCCGACCATTAGGCGTGCGGCCTGACCGAGGTATTTACCGAGGCGACTCAGGTCATTGAACATTTGGCACCGCCTGGAATGGCGATTCTTTATCCGTACGCTCTTTTGTACCCCAGGCGGAAATCCCGACCTTGAGCGCATAGAACAGGATGCTGAACACCACAAACAGGAACAGCCCGGTCAACGTGGCGTTGGTGTAAGCGTTCCAGATCACGTGCTGCATCTGGCTGATGTCCTTGGCCGGGGCCAGAATCTGACCGTTGGCCAACGCATCGCTGTATTTCTTGGCCAGGGCCAGGAAGCCGATCGCCGGGTTGGCGTCGAACAGCTTGATGAAACCGGCGGTGGTGGTGCAAATCAACAACCACGCAGCAGGCACCAAAGTCACCCAGATGTAGCGCTGACGTTTCATTTTGATCAGCACAACCGTGGCGAGCATCAGCGCGATACCGGCGAGCATCTGGTTGGAGATGCCGAACAGCGGCCACAAGGTGTTGATCCCGCCGAGCGGATCGATCACGCCTTGATACAGCAAGTAACCCCACATCGCCACGCAACCGGCAGTGGCAATCAGGTTGGCGGTCCAGGATTCCGTGCGTTTGAGCGCCGGGACGAAGGAGCCGAGCAAGTCCTGGAGCATGAAGCGTCCGGCCCGGGTGCCGGCATCGACGGCGGTCAGGATAAACAGCGCTTCAAACAGGATCGCGAAGTGATACCAGAACGCCATGGTGTTTTCACCCGGCAGTACGCTGTGCAGGATCTGCGCGATACCGACCGCCAACGTCGGCGCACCGCCGGCACGGGCCAGCACGGTGGTTTCACCGATGTCATGAGCCACCGCTTGCAGCGCTTCCGGAGTAATGGCAAAACCCCAACTGCTGACGGTCTGCGCAACCTGGATGACGTCACCGCCAACCACCGCAGCCGGGCTGTTCATGGCGAAGTACACACCCGGCTCGATCACCGAGGCAGCGACCATGGCCATGATCGCCACGAAGGATTCCATCAGCATGCCGCCGTAACCGATGTAACGGGCATGACCTTCACTGGCGAGCAGCTTCGGCGTGGTGCCGGAGGCAATCAACGCGTGGAAACCCGAAACCGCGCCACACGCGATGGTGATGAACAGGAACGGGAACAGACCACCCTTCCATACCGGACCGGTGCCGTCGATGAATTGGGTCAGGGCCGGCATTTTCAGCTCGGGCATGGTGATCAGGATCCCGACCGCCAGCGCCAGAATGGTGCCGATTTTCAGGAAGGTCGACAGGTAATCACGGGGCGCCAGGATCAGCCACACCGGCAATACCGCCGCGACGAAACCGTAGCCGATCAGCATCCAGGTGATTTGCACACCGGTGAAACTGAAGGCCTTGGCCCACACCGGATCAGCGGCAATCTGCCCGCCGACGAAGATCGAGCCCAGCAGCAACGCCACGCCGATCACCGAAATCTCGCCGATACGGCCCGGACGGATGTAGCGCATGTACACGCCCATGAACATCGCGATCGGGATGGTAGCCATCACGGTGAACATGCCCCACGGACTATCGGCCAGGGCTTTGACCACGATCAGCGCCAGCACCGCAAGGATGATGATCATGATCAGGAAGCAGCCAAACAACGCGATGGTGCCGGGGATGCGGCCCATTTCTTCGCGGACCATATCGCCCAGGGAGCGGCCATTGCGGCGGGTGGACATGAACAGGACCATGAAATCCTGCACCGCACCGGCAAACACCACGCCGGCGATCAGCCACAGCGTGCCGGGCAGGTAACCCATCTGCGCCGCCAATACCGGGCCGACCAACGGCCCCGCGCCAGCAATCGCCGCGAAGTGGTGACCGAACAGGATGTGTTTGTTAGTCGGAACGTAGTCCAGACCATCGTTATTGAGGACAGCGGGAGTGGCACGATTGGGATCGAGTTCCATCACCCGATTGGCGATGAACAGGCTGTAGTAGCGGTAGGCAACAAGGTAGATGGCGGTGGCGGCGACGACGATCCAGAGGGCGTTGATCGCTTCGCCGCGGCGCAGGGCCACGACACTCAGCGCAATCGCTCCAATGACAGCCACGACAAACCAGGCGAGGTGTTTAACCAGACGGGTCATTGCGTGTCTCCTGCCGGCAGTCCGATAGGCCGCGGCGATAATTTTTATAATGGTGCCCGTTTTGCGAGCCCGCCTAATATCCGCCCATGTCGCCAGCAGCGGAATCCGCAGTACTACGTAAGGCCTCTCTACGTAGTACTACGCAGACCGGGCTTATCCATTAGTCCGACGGCGCTTTGCACTGGCCAAGTGCAGGACTTTTTCGCCTATCATGCCCGCACCACGCCACCCGCCAACGGCCCTGCCGCACCGTCGCCCGGTCTGGACAGGAGTAGATATGCAGCTCAAACACAAAATCGTTGCCCTGGGCATCCTGCCGCTGATCCTGGCGATTGCGGTGATTTGCGCCCTGGTGATTTTCCAGAACCGACAACTGGGCGAGCAGCAGGCGCAGTTGATCGAGGACAGCATTCTCGCCAGCAAACGCGCGGAGCTGAAAAACTACGTGGAAATGGCCAAGAGCCTGATCGAACCGTTGTATGACGATGGCCACGGTGACGCCGCAGCGCAGCAAAAAGTGCTTGAAGAACTGCGCAAACTCAGCTTCGGCATCGACGGCTACTTCTTCGTCTACGACCGCCAGGGCCGCAGCCTGATGCACGCCCGGCAATCGGATTTGGTGGGCAAATACCTCTGGAACATGACCGACCCCCACGGTCTGCCGGTGATTCAGGCGCTGCTCAAAAGCGCGGAATCCGGCGCCGGGTTCCAGCGCTACGCCTGGAAAAAACCGTCCACCGGCGCGGTGACCGACAAGCTCGCCTACGTGGTGATGCTGGATCGCTGGGGCTGGATGCTCGGCACCGGCATCTACCTCGAAGACGTCGAGCAGGCCACCCAGCAAGCCCGGGATGAAGTCGCCCATGGCATCCACGGCACCATGCTGGCCATCGCGGCGGTGGCGTTGATTGCGGTGCTGCTGGTGTTTATCAGCGGCATGACCCTGAACGTCAGCGAGCATCGCCTGGCGGACAAAAAACTCCAGCGCCTCAACCAGCGCATCGTCAGCCTGCAGGAGGAAGAACGCTCGCGGGTGTCCCGGGAATTGCACGACGGCATCAGCCAGTTGCTGGTGTCGATCAAATTCCAGTTTGAATTGGCCAGCCATTTGATCGAGGCCGGGCGCGACAATGGCCTGGCGATTCTGCGCGAAGCCACGGAGCGCCTGGGCAGTGCCATCGGCGAGGTGCGGAGCATTTCCCATGACTTGCGCTCATCCCTGCTCGACACCCTCGGCCTGCCCGCCGCCATCGGCCAATTGGCCGCCGAATTCCAGCAGCGCAGCGGTTTGCAGGTGAATTATGAAAGTGACCTGTTCGATTGCGACCTGGTGGACGGCGCGGCGGTGGCGGTGTTTCGCATCGCCCAGGAAGGGCTGACCAACATTGAGCGCCATGCCCAGGCCAGCACGGTGTCGATCACGCTGTCGGGCTCCAAGGAAGCCTTGCGCCTGATCGTCGTCGATGACGGCATCGGCTTTAACGTCAATCGCATTGATCGCCTGAACGCTGGCATCGGCCTGCGCAATATCCGTGAGCGAGTCGAACATTTTGGTGGCCGCCTCGAACTGCACTCCACGCCGGGTCGCAGCGAATTGAACGTGCTGCTGCCCTTGCGCGAGACGGCCAACACAACAATAAGAGAAATGACCTGATGAACCTGCCCTTCCCGATCCGTGTCGCCCTGGTCGACGATCATTCCCTGGTGCGCGACGGCATCCGCGCCTTGCTGACGGTGGTGGATTTTCTCGCCATCGTCGGCGAAGCGGACAGCGGTGCGAGCGCGCTGGAGATGGTCCGCGAGACCCAGCCTGATTTACTGTTGGTGGATATCGGCCTCAAGGACATGAACGGCCTGGAACTGACCCGAATCCTGCGCCGTGACTACCCGGCGATCAAAATCCTGATCCTGAGCATGTACGACAACAACGAGTACGTGAGCGAGTCAGTGCGCTCGGGGGCCAGCGGCTACGTGCTGAAGAATTCCCCGTCCCGGGAAATCATCGCGGCCATCGAGGCGATTGCCAGTGGTGGCACCTTCTACAGCGCCGAAATCGCCCGCAAACTGGCGGCCGAGCGCCCCACCGACAACGAACTGACCCCGCGTGAAAGCGAGGTCCTGTGCAAAATGGTGTTGGGGCTGAACAACAAGGAAATGGCTCGCGAACTGGACATCAGCGTGCGTACCGTGGAAACCCATCGCCTGAGCATTCGCCGCAAACTCAACATCGACAAACCAGCGGCGCTGCTCAACTACGCGATAGAGCGTGGACTGATTTCCCGATAATCCTGGACGCAACACCCCTTGTGAGAGCGAGCTTGCTCGCGATAGCGGCTTTACATTCAACACATTTGTTGTCTGCCAGTTCGCTATCGCGAGCAAGCTCGCTCCCACAGGTTTTGCGCCTTACTTGATTGATCGGCAACAGGTGTCTTTCAGAGCTTGGCAATCGACACTTCGGTGGACTTCACGAACGCAATCACTTCGCTGCCAATCTTCAATTCCAGATCGCGCACGGAACGGGTCGTGATCACCGATGTGACGATGCCGGATGCGGTTTGTACGTCGATTTCCGAGACCACTTCGCCTTCCAGGATTTCCTTGATAACGCCTTTGAACTGGTTACGAACGTTGATCGCTTTGATGGTCATGTTGAGGCTTCCTGTCTGATGTGGGGCAAAACCGCACTGAGGTGCAGGGCTCCAACATGCACCGCTTGACGGAATTACAAAAGGAATAAATAACGATTTATTTATTCCTGTATCGAATATGCAAACTCCTTAAGCTAAGTCCTAAAAATTATTTAAAGAATAATTCTTAGAACCCTATGCTCATGACAGATCGCCACCTTCTCACCTGCCGACTGTCGAGCCAATCATGTCAAAGCCCCTGAAAAACGCTGTCCTTACCGGTCTGGTTATTGCCCTGGCCCTGTCCTTCGCCCTCCCGGCCCAGGCCCGGGAAACGGTGCGCATTGGCTATCAGAAGTCATCGACCTTGATCACCCTGCTGAAAACCCAGGGCACCCTGGAAAAGACCCTCGCCCAGAACAACATCGATGTGACCTGGCATGAGTTCTCCAGTGGCTTGCCGCTGCTGGAGGCGTTGAATGTGGGCAATGTCGATATCAGCGCCGACGTGGCTGATACCGTGCCGATTTTCGCCCAGGCGGCCCAGGCCAAATTGACCTACTTCGCCGAGGAAGCGCCCTCGCCTTCGGCCCAGGCGATTGTGGTGCGCAAGGATTCGCCGTTGCAGCAACTGGCGGATTTGAAGGGCAAGAAAGTCGCGGTGACCAAAGCCGCCGGCTCCCACTATTTGCTGATCGCGGCGCTGAACAAGGCCGGGTTGAAGTTTTCCGATATTGAGCCGGCGTACCTGTCGCCCGCCGATGGCCGTGCGGCGTTCGAAAACAACAAGGTCGACGCCTGGGTCACCTGGGAACCCTTCCTCACCGGCGTGCAACGCCAACTGCCGACCCGCACCCTGGCCGACGGCACCGGCCTGGCCAGTTACAAGCGTTACTACCTGACCAGCAACACCTACGCCAAGGAACATCCCGAAGTACTGAAACTGGTGTACGAACAACTGCACAAGGCCGGCGACTGGATCAAACACAACCCACGCGATGCCGCACAAGTCCTCGGCCCACTGTGGGGCAACCTGGACGTGGAAACCGTCGAGACAGCGAATGCCCACCGCAGCTACCAGGTGCAACCGGTGAAGGCTGACCAGTTGGGCGAGCAGCAGAAAATTGCTGATGCGTTTTTTGCCGAAGGGTTGTTGCCCAAAGCGGTAGATGCCAAGGACGTAGAAATCTGGAAACCCTGACACCTACCCCGAAGGGATTTTTGGTGGCTCAGAAATGTCCGGCGCAACTCGATCAACTGTGGGAGCGGGCTTGCTCGCGAAGGCGGTGGGTCAGTCAACGAAGATGTTGAAAGCCAGGCCGCTTTCGCGAGCAAGCCCGCGCCCACAGGGGATTGTGTCTGGCTGGGTGGCGTTGAAAGGCTGAGCGACATAAGAACCAAAAAGAATTAATAAATACAAAATCAGTATTTATCGTTATAAAAATATCCGCGTATTGTCAGTTCATCCCGTCATTCATTACACAGTGAAGTGCCCCATGAATCCGACTGCCAACATCATCGATTTCGCCAGTTACCGCAAACGCAAACAGGCTCAGCAACGGGCGCGGGCCATGTGGGAAATGTATGCGCGCAACGCCGGTTTGCAGGCCTGGCAGTGGGTGCAAGCGGCCCAACAGGCCACCGAGACGCGTCACGCGTGAACGGGCAGCAACCCTCGCGCTTTCTGGCGAGCGCCGACGAACCGGTCGTGGATTTGAATAACCTGGAATCCATGGAAGAAGACCCGATCTGCGAGCGTGTCGCGCAGAACCTGCAACGCCTGCGCGGCAAACGGCACTTGTCACTCGATGCCCTCGCCCGCCAGTGCGGTGTCAGCCGAGCGATGCTGGCGCAGATCGAATCCGGACGCAGCGTGCCGTCGATCAAAGTCCTGTGCAAAATCGCCAAGGGTTTGAAGGTGTCGGTGGCGGCGTTTCTTGAGCACCGGGCGTTTGAGGGTGTGGCGGTGTTGTCGGCAAGCCAGAGCAAACGCCTGGTCAGTGCCAGCGGCGCGTTTGTCAGCCGGGCGCTGTTTCCGTTCGATGTGGCGCGGCAATCGGAGTTTTACGAATTGCGCTTGAGCCCGTTGGGTGAGGATGTTTCCGAGGGCCATGGGCCTGGGGTGCAGGAGAACCTGGTGGTGTCCCAGGGGGTGCTGGAGATTAGCGTCAATGATGAGCGTTATCTGCTTTCTACCGGCGACTCGATTCTGTTTTATGCCGACCAGCCTCACCGCTATCGCAACCCGGCGGATAGCGAAGCGGTCGCCTACCTCGTGGTGACCTACCCGGAACGCCTGGACTAACAAATAACCCCCCTGTGGGAGCGGGCTTGCTCGCGAAGGCGGTGTGTCAGGCAACTGAAATGTCGACTGACCCACCTCATTCGCGAGCAAGCCCGCTCCCACAGGAGGTCTGCTGTGTGCGCCGATGATCAACAGTAGGAGCGAGGCTTGCCCGCGAAGGCGGTGTGTCAGGCACATGATGTGTGGACTGACACACCGCCTTCGCGGGCAAGCCTCGCTCCTACATTTTGATTTTTGGTGTTTGCTGGAATGCAAAAGCCCCCGCGGCCTTAGGCTCGCGGGGGCTTTTTTGTGGCGCCTGGGATCAGCAG
>NZ_MOBP01000100.1 GCF_003732665.1 Pseudomonas frederiksbergensis
GCAATCGGCCTGTAGAGTAGGTCGCTCTTTCAGCCACTTCTTCCTTGGTGAGTCAACGATTGACCCATAACGCCATCCAGCGCCTGTTGCTTAAACGTTTTGCCCTCGCGGCCGGCACCTATGCCCTGGCATTGCTGCTGCTGTGGCTGGCGATTTTCACCGGTCACTACGCGGCGCCCCTGGCCAGCGTGGCGATTGGCAGTGCGTTGGTGGTCATCACTCAAGCGGCGCTGTTCGCGGTGTTCTACAGCGGCTGCAACCTGCGCTTGGCCGACCCGAGCCTGACCGAAGTCCAGG
>NZ_MOBP01000101.1 GCF_003732665.1 Pseudomonas frederiksbergensis
TCGTCGCAGAGCCAGCCACACGCGTCGCGGGTCTGATCAGCGGTGAATACGATATCATCACTACCCTGACGCCGGACGACATTCAGCTGATAAATAGCTATCCAGACCTCGAAACGCGCGGGACGCTCATCGAAAACTTCCACATGTTCACCTTCAATATGAACCAAGAAGTTTTCAAGGATAAGAAGCTTCGGCGCGCTCTTGCTCTGGCTGTCAACCGGCCAATCATGGTTGAAGCGCTCTGGAAGAAACAAGCATCTATCCCGGCCGGCTTCAATTTCCCGAACTATGGGGAAACCTTCGATCCAAAGCGTAAGGCCATGGAATATAATGGCGAGGAGGCCAAGCGTCTCGTCAAGGAGAGCGGCTACGATGGAACGCCGATCACCTATCACACGATGGGCAACTATTATGCCAACGCCATGCCTGCGTTGATGATGATGATCGAAATGTGGAAGCAG
>NZ_MOBP01000102.1 GCF_003732665.1 Pseudomonas frederiksbergensis
GATCATTGCCGGCTGGCTGCAACAATTATCCAGCGTGAACCTTGCCCCGCTGCGCGCCGAACGCATCGAGATCGAATTCGAAGAGCCGCCGTATAGAGAGGCCTACAACGTGTTCGATGGCCCGATTCAGTTCGGCGCCGAACACAATCAACTGCGCCTGAGCCTGGCCAGCCTCGCCCAACGCAACCCGCAACACTGCCCGAGCACCTGGAAGCACTTGCTGCAATTGTGTGAGCGGGAACTGGAACAGCTGACACGCACCCGCAGCCTGCGTGAACGAGTCACTCAGTTGC
>NZ_MOBP01000103.1 GCF_003732665.1 Pseudomonas frederiksbergensis
GACGCCGCTGCTGGCCGAGGACCTGCAACTACGCCTGCAACACTTGCCGATTGGCCCCGAGCTGCGCGAATGCAGCCTGCGGGAGCAGCGCTGGGTGGTGCTGGACCTGGAAACCACCGGGCTGAACCTGAACAAGGATCGGGTGCTGTCCATAGGCGCGGTGGTGATCGAGGACGGCGCGATTGATTTCAGCCAACAGTTCGAACGCACCCTGCAATGCGTTGATATGAAACTGGCGCCGAGCATGTTGATCCATGGCCTGGGGACGAGC
>NZ_MOBP01000104.1 GCF_003732665.1 Pseudomonas frederiksbergensis
GCGCGGTGGCGGCGCTGACCAACACGAAGGGATTGCTCAGGTAAGCGCGGGTGAAGCGCAAATCGGCCTCACGCTCGGTGCTGGGAATGATCGCCGGCACCAGGTCAATTTCGCCGGCCTTGAGTTGCTGGATCTGTTGATCCAGTGAACGACTGCGTTGCACCTTGAAGTTCAAGCCGCTGCGCTGGCTGATCAAGTTCAACAACTGCGCCGTCAACCCGCTGAACCGACCTTGGGCATCGACAAACGTCAGCG
>NZ_MOBP01000105.1 GCF_003732665.1 Pseudomonas frederiksbergensis
CCATCCGGCACATTCGCGGCAACCGCATCGCGATGATCTTTCAGGAGCCGATGACCTCGCTGAACCCGCTGCACTCGATCGAGAAGCAGATCAACGAAGTCCTCGGCATCCACAAGGGCCTGACCGGCAAAGTCGCGACCAAGCGCACGCTGGAGCTGCTGGAGATGGTCGGCATCCCCGAGCCGCACAAGCGCCTCAAGGCCCTGCCCCACGAACTCTCTGGCGGTCAGCGCCAACGGGTGATGATCGCCATGGCCCTGGCCAACGAGCCTGAACTGCTGATTGCCGACGAGCCGACCCCCGCTCTGGACGTGACCGTTCAGCTGAAAATCCTCGATTTGCTCAAGCAATTGCAGGCCCGATTGGGCATGTCGCTGTTACTGATCAGTCACGATTTGAACCTGGTGCGAAGAATTGCGCATCGTGTATGTGTCATGCAGCGCGGTTGCAT
>NZ_MOBP01000012.1:0-308307 GCF_003732665.1 Pseudomonas frederiksbergensis
CAAAAACGTAAAGGATGTCCCCGGTTTCGTTTGTAAAGGATGTTCCCGTTTCTACATCGCGAATGCAATCTACCCGACAACAAAAGTCTCAAGCCCCGACCAAAGAACGCGCCCGCGCTACGGTACACAGGCCACGCAACGTCCGCCGCAGCCAAGCCAGATCATGCCCCGGTTTGCGCACCACCTGCCGGGGCTTCACCTTCCCGACATGCGCCACAAAATCCTCCGCCAGCGATTGTGGACTACCAATCCCCTTAAGCTTTTTAACCAGGCGCCCATCCTTGTAAAACAACACCGTCGGCGTCCCCGTAACGTTCGGATGCCGGGGCGATTCACTGGTATTCAACATGTAAACATCCGCCTGATGCCTAAACGGCTCTGCAATCGCCCGAAACACTGGCCCGGCGTATTCACACGCAGGGCAGTGCTCATTACCGAAGTACAGAATCACCGGACGCCAGGTTTTCAGGGCTTTGCGGTAGGTCGGGGCCAATACCGTTTGAGGGGTGTTCGAAGTCATTGAAGTCTCCTTTTCACAACATTCATCGAAGGCTTGTTGACGGTAAAGGAGGGTGGCGGGCGGGTCTACTGTCAGAAATTACAGGTGGGCCCGCAAACGGCACGGTGCCACATTTTGAATCGCCACCCGCCGAATGTGGTGCAAGTACCCGCCCACGTGTGTCCCCCGGTAGCGCTCTCCCGCGCATGCGTTCGGTAACGCTTTTACCGCGCAAAACCACATCCCTTTGATTCAAAACACATTTCAATCTCCCCAACATCACCCCCACATCCTATGGCACACTTTCTGCTGTCTATTCCGTTGTTACACACCTATATCCGGTATAACGGAATACACAACACTCTGGAGTGCTTGCCATGCATCGCCGACCTTCCTTGTTCAAAGCGTGTGTTTTTCTCTTTGCGGCTACGGCTGCTGCCATGGGCGTTGCCCAGGCGGCGGACAGTAAGCTCGATAGCGTGCTGGCCCGTGGCAAGTTGATCGTGGGGACGGGCAGTACCAACGCGCCGTGGCATTTCCAGGGAGCGGACGGCAAGTTGCAGGGTTTTGATATTGATATCGGGCACATGATCGCCAAGGGGCTGTTCAACGATCCGAGCAAGGTTGAGTACGTGGTGCAGTCGTCCGATGCGCGGATTCCGAACCTGCTGACGGACAAGGTCGACATCAGTTGCCAGTTCATCACCGTCACCGCCAGCCGTGCGCAGCAGGTTGCGTTCACCCTGCCGTACTACCGCGAAGGTGTGGGCCTGTTGCTGCCGGCCAACAGCAAGTACAAGGAAATCGAAGACCTCAAAGCCGCTGGCGACAGCGTGACCGTGGCCGTGCTGCAAAACGTGTATGCCGAAGAGCTGGTGCATCAGGCGCTGCCCAAGGCCAAGGTCGATCAGTACGACAGTGTGGATTTGATGTACCAGGCCGTGAACTCGGGCCGTGCCGACACCGCCGCCACCGATCAGTCCTCGGTCAAATACCTGATGGTGCAGAACCCTGGCCGCTATCGCAGCCCGACCTACGCCTGGAGCCCGCAAACCTACGCTTGCGCAGTTAAACGTGGCGATCAGGATTGGCTGAACTTCGTCAACACCGTGCTGCATGAAGCCATGACCGGCGTCGAGTTCCCGACCTACGCGGCGTCGTTCAAGCAGTGGTTCGGCGTCGATCTGCCGACCCCAGCTATCGGTTTCCCCGTCGAATTCAAATGAAAACTGCTGCGCTCGGAAATACTGCGTTGAAAACAGACTCGAAATGCTCATTGGCTAAAGCCAACTCCGCTTTCTCGCCTGTTTTCGCCTTGTCTTTCCTTCGCTCGCGACGTTTCCATTTCTTGAGTATGAGCGGGGCGGCTATGAAGGCGCCCCGCTCAAGGTACTGCTGACCATGAACTATCAGTTGAACTTTGCCGCCGTGTGGCGCGATTTCGACACCTTGCTGGCGGGGCTCGGTCTGGGCCTTGAGCTGGCGCTGGTGTCGATCGCCATCGGCTGCGTGATCGGCCTGCTGATGGCGTTTGCTTTGTTATCCAGGCATCGCGCGTTGCGGGTGCTGGCGTCGGTGTACGTGACGGTGATCCGTAACACGCCGATTCTGGTGTTGATTCTGTTGATCTACTTCGCCTTGCCGAGCCTGGGCATTCGCCTGGACAAGATCCCTTCGTTCATCGTCACCCTGTCGCTGTATGCCGGGGCGTACCTGACCGAAGTGTTCCGTGGTGGGTTGTTGAGCATTCCCAAAGGCCAGCGCGAAGCAGGACTGGCGATCGGCCTGGGCGAGTGGCAGGTGAAAGCCTATGTCACCGTGCCAGTGATGCTGCGCAATGTGCTGCCGGCGTTGTCGAACAACTTCATCTCGCTGTTCAAGGACACCTCGCTGGCGGCCGCGATTGCGGTGCCGGAACTGACCTATTACGCGCGCAAGATCAATGTCGAGAGCTACCGGGTGATTGAAACCTGGATGGTGACCACAGCGCTCTATGTTGCGGCTTGTTACCTCATTGCCATGATCCTGCGTTATCTCGAGCAGCGTCTGGCGATCCGCCGATAGGAGCCTCCCATGTACGAATCCCCAAGTTGGGTGCATGAGTTGTGGGTGGCGCGGGAAGTGCTCTGGCAAGGCTTTCTGGTCACGGTGCAGTGCTCGGCCCTGGCGATTTTGCTCGGTACGTTGATCGGCATCGTCGCCGGCCTGGTGCTGACTTACGGCAATGTCTGGATGCGCGCACCGTTTCGTTTCTACGTCGACCTGATCCGTGGCACGCCGGTGTTTGTGCTGGTGCTGGCCTGCTTCTATATGGCGCCGGCGCTGGGCTGGCAGATCAGCGCGTTTCAGGCCGGTGCGTTGGGGCTGACGCTGTTTTGCGGCTCCCACGTTGCCGAGATTGTGCGCGGGGCACTGCAAGCCCTGCCACGCGGGCAGATGGAAGCGAGCAAGGCGATTGGCCTGACGTTTTATCAGTCCCTGGGTTACGTGTTGTTGCCCCAGGCGCTGCGGCAAATCCTGCCGACCTGGGTCAACTCATCCACCGAAATCGTCAAGGCCTCGACCTTGCTCTCGGTGATCGGCGTCGCCGAGTTGCTGCTCAGCACGCAACAGATCATCGCCCGGACCTTCATGACCCTGGAGTTCTACCTGTTCGCCGGTTTCCTCTTTTTCGTCATCAACTACGCCATCGAATTACTCGGCCGGCACATTGAAAAGCGGGTGGCATTGCCATGACTCAGACTTCTGTTGCACCAAACGGCCAGGCCCTGCTGGACATTCGCGGCCTGCACAAACAATACGGCAAGCTTGAAGTACTCAAGGGCGTCGACCTGACCATGCAGCGCGGCAACGTGGTCACGCTGATCGGCTCCAGCGGCTCGGGCAAGACCACGCTGCTGCGCTGCGTGAACATGCTCGAAGAGTTCCAGGGCGGGCAGATCCTGCTCGACGGCGAATCCATCGGCTATGACGAGGTCAACGGCAAACGCGTGCGCCACGCGGAAAAAGTCATCGCCCGCCATCGTGCGATGACCGGCATGGCGTTCCAGCAATTCAACCTGTTCCCGCACCTCACCGCGTTGCAGAACGTCACCCTGGGTCTGCTCAAGGTCAAAAAGCTGCACAAGGATGAAGCCGTGGCGCTGGCCGAAAAATGGCTGGAGCGCGTCGGCCTGTATGAACGCCGCGATCACTATCCCGGCCAGTTGTCCGGCGGTCAGCAACAGCGCGTGGCGATTGCCCGGGCGATTGCGATGAACCCGAGCCTGATGCTGTTCGACGAAGTGACCTCGGCCCTCGACCCGGAACTGGTCGGCGAAGTGCTGAACGTGATCAAAGGCCTGGCCGATGAAGGCATGACCATGTTGCTGGTGACCCACGAAATGCGCTTTGCCTTCGAAGTCTCGGACAAGATCGTGTTCATGAACCAGGGCCGGATCGAAGAGCAGGGGCCGCCCAAGGAATTGTTTGAACACCCGAAATCGCCACGCCTGGCGGAATTTCTCAAGAACACCCGTTTTTAACTTTTCAATTTTCAATCAGGAGAAACACTCATGAGCATTACTCGTTACGGCGCCGGCAGCACCGCCGGTGGCGGCCAGCCTCGTCCTTTTGCCCGCGCCGTTGAAGCCGATGGCTGGCTGCACGTGTCAGGCCAAGTGCCGGCGCTGAATGGCGAAATCATCGTGGGCGGCATCGTCGAACAGACTCACCAGACCATGAAGAACCTGATCGCGATTCTCGAAGAAGCCGGTTACGGCCTCGAAGACGTCGTGCGCGCCGGCGTGTGGCTGGAAGATCCACGGGATTTCTGGAGCTTCAACAAAGTGTTCTCCGAGTACTTCAAAAGCGAACACGCCCCGGCCCGGGCCTGCGTGCAGGCGAACATGATGGTGGATTGCAAGGTTGAGATTGACTGCATCGCGTACAAGAAAAAGGCTTGAGATTGGCGGTGACTGCTTCGCGAGCAAGCCCGCTCCCACAGGAGAACGCATTCCAATGTGGGAGCGGGCTCGCTCGCGAAGGCGCCCTAACAATCACCACCGCACTCTGGTTAAACTCCCGGCACTTTGAATGGGAACCTGAAGACATGACCGAAGACACCATCAAGCGCCGGGCACGTGGTCTGGACCGGGCGTTCGATATTCTCGATTTCCTCAAGGAAATCGGCCAACCGCTGCGCCCGAACGAAATCGCCAGTGGCATCGGCAGCCCGAAATCCACGGTCTACGAACTGGTGGCCTCGCTGCTCGAACGGCGCATCCTCGAACCCGTGGGCAAGGACGGTCACGTCTACCTCGGCCGGCAGTTGTACTTCCTCGGCCAGGCGCATTTGCGCCATTTCGACCTGACCCGCGAGGCCGATCACGCCTTGCAGGAAATCGTCAGCCAGACCCATGAAACCGCGCAGATGTGCCTGCTCAACGGGCGCAAATACACCGTGGCCTTGATGAAAGAGGGCGAGCGGCATTTCCGCATTTCCTCGGACATCGGCGAAAACGCGCCGATTCCCTGGACCGCGTCCGGGCGCCTGCTGCTGTCGCACCTGAGCGACCAGGCCATCGTCGACCTGATCGACCACGACGACTTCATCCTGCCCAACGGTGAACGCCTGCCGCTGGAACAGTTTCTCCAGGAAATCCGCCAGGCCGGGATCGACGGTTTTTTCTCGTTCGATAGCGTCGCCGACACCTTCACCCATTGCTTCGCCGCCCCGGTCAAAGACCCCAACGGCGTGGCCATTGCGACCCTGTGCATCGTCGCTCCACGGGCCGATGCCAAGAACAACTACAACGAATATCGCCGGGTGCTGATCGACAGCGCCAACAACCTCGCCCGGCGTATCAACGAATAACCGCGGCTGCGTGCGGCCGCGAATGTAAGGAGTTGGATCATGTCTTCTGCTGCCGTAGAAAAAGGCTTTGCCCAGACCGGCGCGCACCTGGTGCGCGACGTGAGCTTGCCGGCGCTGGTGTTGCACCGTGAAGCGCTGGAACACAACATCCGCTGGATGCAGGCGTTCGTCAGCAACAGCGGCGCGGAACTGGCGCCCCACGGCAAAACCAGCATGACCCCGGCGCTGTTTCGTCGGCAACTGGACGCTGGCGCCTGGGGCATCACCCTGGCCAGCGCCACCCAGACCCGCGCGGCCTACGCCCATGGCGTGCGCCGGGTGTTGATGGCCAACCAATTGGTCGGTACGCCGAACATGGCGCTGATCGCCGATTTGCTGGCGGACCCGGCTTTCGACTTCCATTGCATGGTCGATCACCCGGACAACGTGGCCGACCTCGGCGCGTACTTCGCCTCTCGCGGCGTGCGTTTGAACGTGATGATCGAGTACGGCGTGGTTGGCGGCCGCTGCGGTTGCCGCACTGAACTGGAAGTGATCGAACTGGCCAAGGCCATCGCCGCACAACCGGCGCTGGCGCTGACCGGCATCGAAGGTTACGAAGGCGTGATTCACGGTGACCACGCCGAGACCGGTATCCGCGAATTCGCCGCCTCTCTGGTGCGCCTGGCGGTGCAGTTACAGGACAGCGGCGCGTTCGCCATTCCCAAGCCGATCATCACCGCCTCGGGTTCGGCCTGGTACGACCTGATCGCCGAGTCCTTTGAAGAGCAGAACGCCGGCGGACGCTTCCTCAGCGTGCTGCGCCCCGGCAGCTACGTGGCCCACGACCATGGCATCTATAAAGAAGCGCAATGCTGCGTGCTCGACCGTCGCAGCGATTTGCATGAAGGCCTGCGCCCGGCGCTGGAAGTCTGGGCGCATGTGCAGTCGTTGCCGGAGCCGGGTTTTGCGGTGATCGCCCTCGGCAAGCGCGACGTTGCCTATGACGCCGGTTTGCCGGTGCCGTTGTTGCGCTACAAGGCAGGGGTGATTCCAGCGGTTGGCGACGATGTGAGCGCCTGCAAAGTTACGGCGGTGATGGACCAGCATGCGTTCATGACCGTTGCCCCAGGCGTAGAACTGCGGGTCGGGGACATCATTTCGTTCGGCACATCGCACCCGTGCCTGACGTTTGATAAATGGCGGACCGGATGTCTGGTGGATGAGCAATTGCAGGTGATCGAAACCATGGACACCTGTTTCTAAGGCCTGAAACCGCGGCGCGGCCTTCGCGAGCAAGCCCGCTCCCACATTTGGAATGCATTCCCCTGTGGGAGCGGGCTTGCTCGCGAAGAGGCCCGCCCAGACACCACCGAACTGCGAGATTCCCCCATGAACACCATCAACACCCTGGGCCCCAACACCCCGCGCATCGCGCTGATCGGCGAGTGCATGATCGAGCTCCAGCAGCGCGCCGACGGTAGCCTGCAACAAAGCTTCGGCGGCGACACCCTGAACACCGCCGTCTACCTGTCCCGGGAACTGGGGGGCGGTGGCACGGTGGATTACGTCACGGCGCTGGGCGATGACAGCTTCAGCGACGCCATGTGCCAGAGCTGGGCCGCCGAGAACATCGGCCTGGACCTGGTCCAGCGCTTGCCCGGGCGCTTGCCGGGTTTGTATTGCATCCAGACCGACGCCGCCGGCGAGCGCCGCTTCCTGTACTGGCGCAACGAAGCCGCCGTGCGCAGTTGCTTCACCACCCCGGCGGCCACGCCGATCCTGGCGGCATTGCCGGATTACGACGTGCTGTATTTCAGCGGCATCACCCTGGCGGTGCTCGGTGATCAAGGTCGGGAAAAACTCTTGGAAACCCTGATCGAAGCCCGGCAGCGGGATGCGCGGATCGTCTTCGACAACAACTATCGACCGCGCTTGTGGGCGTCACTGGAAGAGGCGCGGGCGGCGTATCGCAGTGTGTTGCCCTACGTGGACCTGGCGCTGCTGACCGTCGATGACGAACAGGCGTTGTTCCATTTTTCCGATTGCGATGCAGTGTTTGAGGCGTACGCGCAGATCGGCACGCCGGAAGTGGTGCTCAAGCGTGGCGCTGAGGCTTGTTTGATTCGTTGTGGTGGTGAGTCGTTCGAAGTGCCGGCGCAGAAGGTCGAGCGCGTGGTGGACACCACGGCGGCGGGGGACTCGTTCAGTGCGGCGTACCTGGCGAACCGGCTCAAGGGCGGCAGCCCGGCAGAGGCGGCAGAGGCGGGGCATCGGTTGGCGAGCAAAGTCATTCAAGTACCGGGCGCATTGATCCCGAGGTAAGCGGAGAATGGCCGCTTGCTGCGCAATCGGTTCGCGAGCAAGCCCGCTCCCACATTGAAATACGATCTCCTGTGGGGGCGGGCTTGCTCGCGAAGGGGCCCTCAAGCCAACCGCTCAATCCCGATAAAACACCTGCACCAGGTGATAGCCAAACTTGCTCTTGATCGGCCCATGCACCACCCGCAGCGGTTTCTTGAAAATCACCGCATCAATCACGCCGACCATCTGCCCCGGCCGCACTTCACCCAAGTCGCCGCCGCGCTTGCCGGACGGGCAGGTGGAGTACTTTTTGGCCAGCACATCGAAGGCTTCGCCCTTGGCGATGCGTTGTTTGAGCTGTTCGGCTTCTTCCGAGGTTTTCACCAGGATATGGCGGGCTTGAGCTTTCATTAGGCAGACCTTGTAACGGTGGTGGGCTATGTCGGGGGGAGCGGGGGCGCGGGATTATGCCTTAACTCACTCCGGTTGGCCGATCATCGTGCGAATCTTGTTGGCCAGCAGGTCGATGGAAAACGGCTTGGCCACCATGTCCATGCCTTCCTCCAGAAAGCCCTGGCGCTCGGCGGCTTTCTCGGCGTAACCGGTCATGAACAGCACTTTGAGGTCCGGGCGATGCTGACGGGCGATTTCCGCCAGTTGCCGGCCGTTCATCCCCGGCAGGCCGACATCGGTCACCAACAGATCCACCCGTAAATCGGATTCGAGCAAGGGCAGGGCGGCCCTGGCGTCTTCGGCTTCGTGGGCGTGATAGCCCAATTCATTCAGCAAATCGAGCACCAGCATGCGCACCGCCGGGTCGTCTTCCACCAGCACCACGGTTTCCCCGGCAATCGCCGAAGGCGCGTCGCCGCTGACCGGCAGCAACGTGTCCTGGGGCGCGCCGAGGTGCAGGCGCGGCAAGTACAGGCGCACGCAGGTGCCCTGGTCCGGCACGCTGTCGATGCTGGCATGGCCGCCGGATTGCTGGGCGAAACCGTAGATCATCGACAAGCCCAAACCCGTGCCCTGGCCGATGGGTTTGGTGGTGAAGAACGGATCGAAGGCCTTGGCCAGCACCGACGGCGTCATGCCGGTGCCGTTGTCGCTGACGGCGATCATCAAGTAATCCCCGGCCTTCACCGACTCCAGCGGCGTGAGGTCGCTGCCGTCGAGATAGACATTGGCGGTTTCGATCAGCAAGCGGCCGCCATCGGGCATCGCGTCCCGAGCGTTGATCACTAGGTTGAGCAGGGCGTTTTCCAATTGGCTGACGTCGGTGCTCACCGGCCACACCTCGTCGGCCAGTTGCAGCACCAGTTCGATATGGTCGCCCTTGGTGCGGCTGAGCAAGTCTTCCAGGGAATGGATCAGCTCATTGGCGTTCAGGGGTTTGCGGTCCAGGGATTGGCGACGGGAGAACGCCAGCAGACGATGGGTCAGGGCCGCGGCGCGATTGGCCGATGACACCGCCGCTTCGGTGAAACGCCCGATCTCGGCGGCGCGGCCATCGGCAATATAACGCTGCATCAGGTCGAGGCTGCCGATGATCCCGGTGAGCATGTTGTTGAAGTCATGGGCGATGCCGCCGGTGAGCTGGCCGACCGCTTCCATTTTCTGCGCATGGCGTAGCGCATCCTCGGCACGCTCGCGCTCGAACATCTCGTTTTGCAGGCGCTGGTTGGCCTCGGCCAGTTGCTGGGTGCGGGCGATCACGCGTTCTTCGAGGGTTTCATTGAGGTTGCGCAGGGCTTCTTCGGTCTGTTTGCGCTCGGTTTCATCGATCACGAAGATGTAAAAACCGTTGACCGCGCCGTCCGCACCGTGGCGCGGCAGGTAATTCATCAGGGCGCTGCGAATGCTGCCGTCACGGTGCGCGGCGTCGATGCTGAACGAACAGGGCCGGCCGGCCAGCGCCTCGGCGATGTACTCGGCGCGCAAAGCATAGGCTTCATCGCCGAGCACTTCCTGGATGGTCTTGCCGAACAGCTCCTGGGGCGTCAGGCCGTACCAGTCGAGGTACGCGGCGTTGTTCAGGCGAAAGCGTTCTTCGCGGTCGACGTAGCTGATCAGGATCGGCATCGCGTTGATGATCAACTGCAACTCGGTCTGGCTCTGGCGCAGGGCTTGTTCGGTGTTTTTGCGTTCGGTCAGGTCCAGGGCGGCGCCGAGGAAACGCATCGGCCGGCCATGGTGATCCTTGTAGCAGCGACCCCGGGCGAACACCCAGCGCAGCTCACCGTCGGGTTGCAGCAGGCGATATTCCTCGGCGTACTCGGTGCCGTGGGTGATGCAATGCTTGATGCTGCGCGCCACCATGCCGCGGTCTTCCGGGTGCACGCCATGCAGGTACTCGCTGATCGGCAATTGACTGGCCTTGGCCGGGTCGACGCCGTGCAGTTGCGCAAAGTGCGCGTCGGCGATAAAGCGGTCTTCGCCAATGTCCCAATCCCAGGTGCCGACCGCGTCGGTGGCGGCCAAGGCCAGTTGCAGGCGTTGTTCGGTTTCTTTCTGGGCCTTGAGGCTGGCGGCGGAGCGCTGTTCGAGTTCGAGGGCGATGCGCCGTCGTTCGTTGGTTTCGATGGCGGTGACCAGAATCCCGGCGACCTCGGCGTCTTCATCGCGGATCGGGCTGTAGGTCAAGTCCAGCCAGAAGTCCGAATCTCGTCCGTCGCGTTGTAGGGTAAAGCGCTGTTCGCTGTAGGTCCGCACTTGGCCCTGTAGGACGGCGCTGTAGATCGGGTCGGTAAAGTCTTTTAATTCAGGCCAGATTTGGTGCGTAGGCTGTCCGAAAGCGTGTGGATGCTTGCTGCCGCACAGCAGGGCGAAGCCGTCGTTGTAGATTTGCGTGAGTTGCGGCCCCCACAACAAGAGCATGGGCATCGGCGAATGAATCACGATGTCCACCGCGGTGCGCAAGCTCTGCGGCCAGGTACTGGCGGCGCCCAAGGGGCTGCGGCTCCAGTCCAGTCGGGCGATCAGGGCCTGGGCATCGCTGCCGGTCGGTGATGCGTTCATCAAGATGTCCTGCATGTCAGTCGGTGTGGCGACGTCTACTATCCTTGCAAGGTGGTAGACGCTGGATGGTCCGATGCGTCACGGTTTCGGGCCATATCTGTTCATTGAATGCTTCGCGGGTGCTTTTTGCCATGGAAATCGATTTATTGTTGCGGCAACTGGCCAGCCAGGAGGGTTCCGATCTTTACCTCTCCACGGGTGCGCCACCCAGCGCACGGTTCGACGGTGTGCTCAAACCCTTGTCCGATCAGCGGTTCAAACCGGGGGAAATCGCGGCCATCGCCGAGTCCATCATGGACGCCGAACAGCGTCTGGAGTTCGATCGGGATTTGGAAATGAACCTGGCCATCTCCCTGGCCGGGGTCGGACGCTTCCGCATCAACCTGTTCAAACAGCGCAACGACGTGTCGATCGTGGCGCGCAACATCAAACTCGACATCCCGCGATTCGAAGACCTCAACCTGCCGCCGGTGCTGCTGGAAACGGTGATGCTCAAGCAAGGGCTGATGCTGTTCGTCGGCGCCACCGATTCGGGCAAGTCCACGTCCCTGGCAGCCCTGATCGACTACCGTAACCGCCACAGCAGCGGCCATATCATCACCATCGAAGACCCGGTGGAGTACATCCATCGCCACAAGAAATCGATCATCAACCAGCGGGAAGTAGGGGTCGATACCCGCAGCTTTCACGCCGCGTTGAAAAACACCCTGCGCCAGGCCCCGGACGTGGTGCTGATCGGCGAAATCCGTGACCGCGAAACCATGGAACACGCCCTGACTTTTGCCGACACTGGCCATCTGGTGATCTCTACCCTGCATGCCCACAACGCCAACCAGGCCCTGGATCGCATCATCAACTTCTTCCCGCAAGAGCGCCGGGAACAACTGCTGCATGACCTGGGCAACAACCTCAAGGCGTTCGTCTCCCAGCGCCTGGTGCGCACCCTCGACGGGCAACGCCGGGCGGCGGTGGAGGTGATGCTCGGCACGCCGACCATCGCCGACCTGATCCGGCGTAACGAGTTTGATGAGCTGAAGGGGATCATGGAAAAGTCAGTGGAATTGGGGATGCAGACGTTTGATGGCGCACTTTACGGGTTAGTTGTGGACGGGGCGATCAGCGAGGATGAGGCGTTGAAGCATGCGGACTCGGTGAATAATTTGCGGTTGCGGTTGAAGCTTCACACCGATACATCGCCCACAACCCAGCCACCGCGCGGGGAATGGGGGCTCATGGATTAACACCATCTCCCCGTAGGAGCTGCCGAAGGCTGCGATCTTTTGATCTTGATGTTAAGAAGCAAGATCAAAAGATCGCAGCCTTCGGCAGCTCCTACGGGGGAGGGCGTTCAGTCTTTGAGCTCGGGGCGGTTGCGGAATTGTTCGAGGGCTTCGGGGTTGGCCAGGGCATCGGTGTTTTTCACCGGTTGCCCGTGCACCACGTTCCTGACCGCCAATTCGACGACCTTGCCGCTGATGGTGCGCGGTATGTCGGTGACCGCGACGATTTTCGCCGGCACATGCCGGGGTGTTGTGTTGGCGCGGATCTCCTGGCGAATCTGCTGTTGCAGTGTTTCATCGAGCGTGACGCCGTCCTTGAGACGCACAAACAGCACCACCCGCACGTCATCCTGCCACTGCTGACCGATGGCCACGCTGTCCAGCACTTGCGGCACTTTCTCCACCTGACGGTAGATTTCCGCCGTACCAATGCGCACGCCGCCGGGGTTGAGCACGGCGTCGGAGCGGCCGTGGATCATCATGCCGCCGTGGGGCAGTTGTTCGGCGTAGTCGCCCTGGGCCCAGACGCCGGGGAACTGGCTGAAGTAGGAGGCGCGCAGCTTTTCCCCGACCGGGTCGTTCCAGAAGCCAATCGGGATCGCCGGGAAGTGTCGAGTGCAGACCAGTTCACCTTTCTCGCCGATCACCGGGTGGCCGGCGTCGTTCCAGACTTCGACCGCCATGCCCAGGCTCTTGCCCATCATCTCGCTGCGCCGAACCGGCGACAGCGGATTGCCATTGACGAAGCACGACACGATGTCAGTGCCGCCGGACATCGACGCCAGGCACACGTCGGCCTTGAAGTCGCGGTAAACGAAATCGTAGCTCTGTGGCGACAGCGCCGAACCGGTGCACAGCAGGGTTTTCAGGCTGCCCAGGTCATGGCTTTGTGCAGGCTTCAAACCACTGCTTTCCAACGTTGCGAGGAACTTGGGGCTGGTGCCGAAGACGTTGATACGCTCGTCGTCAATCAAATCGAGCAAGCGCTCCGGACCTGGGTGAAACGGTGAGCCGTCGTACAACACCACGGCGCTGCCGACCGCCAGGGCCGAGACCAGCCAGTTCCACATCATCCAGCCGCAGGTGGTGTAGTAGAACAAGCGGCTGCCGGGACCGAGGTCGCAATGCAGGCCATGTTCCTTGACGTGTTGCAGCAACACGCCGCCGGTGCTGTGGATGATGCATTTCGGCACGCCGGTGGTGCCGCTGGAATAGAGGATGTACAGCGGATGGGCGAACGGCACGGGGACGAAATCCGGCTCGTCGCCGAGGTCGTAGAAGTCGTCCCACAGCGTGACGTTGGCGTGTGTGTGGAAATCCGCGATGTGCGCTTTGGGCCGGGCGTACGGCACGATGATCAACTGCTGCAGGGACGGCAGGCGCTGGAGGATTTCATTGACCTTGGCGGTCTGGTCGATGTCCTTGCCCACATAGTGATAGCCGGCGCAGGTGATCAGTACTTTGGGTTCAATCTGGCCGAAACGGTCGATCACCCCTTGGGTGCCGAAGTCTGGCGAAGAGCAGGACCAGATCGCGCCGAGGCTGGTGGTGGCCAGCATCGCCACCAGGGTTTGCCAGGTGTTGGGCATACACGCCGCCACCCGGTCGCCGAGGCCGACGCCAGCGGCTTTGAGACTGTTCTGCAAACCGGCGACATGGCTGGCCAGTTCGGCCCAGGTCAGTTGTTCGCGCTGACCGTTTTCCGCCACCGCGACCACTGCCACGGCATCGTCGCGACGGCGCAGCAGGTGCTCGGCGAAGTTCAGGGTCGCGCCGGGAAACCACTCGGCGCTGGGCATCTGCGGGCCTTCGCGCAGCACCGCGTCGGGTTGGTCGTGGAAGCGGATATCGAAAAAATCGACAATCGCCTGCCAGAACGCTTCGCGCTGGTCGATGGACCATTGGTGCAGGGCAGGGTAGTCGTCGATCTTGGCGTGATGCCGCTGATTGACGAAGCGCCGAAAGGCCTCCATGCGAGTCTTGCCGATGCGCTCGGCGCTGGGTTGCCAAAGGATGTCGGACATGGCTTGCCTCTTGTTCTGCCTTCAGATCCATTCGCGGGCAAGCCTCGCTCCTACAGAAACGGTGGGCTCCTGTAGGAGCGAGGCTTGCCCGCGAAGAACGATAACGCGGTCAATTGGTTGATTACTGCGCCAACCACCCACCATCAATATTCCACGCCGCGCCCCGCACCTGGCTGCCGGCCTCGCTGCACAAAAACAACACCAGTTCACCCAGTTGCGGCGGGGTCACGAATTCCAGCGACGGCTGCTTCTCGGCCAGCAAATCATGCTGCGCCTGCTGCGGGTCGATCCCGGTGGCCGCACGATCGTCGATCTGCTTCTGCACCAACGGCGTCAAAACCCAGCCCGGGCAGATGGCGTTGCAGGTCACTTGGGTGGTTGCGGTTTCCAGGCCAACCACTTTGGTCAACCCAATCACCCCATGCTTGGCGGCGACGTACGCGGCTTTGCCCACCGAACCAACCTGCCCATGCACCGAGGCGATGTTGATGATCCGCCCCCAGTTCTTGGCGCGCATGCGTGGCAGGCATAGGCGAGTGCTGTGGAACACCGATGACAAGTTGATCGCGATAATCGAATCCCAGCGCTCCAGCGGAAAGTCCTCCACCGCCGCCACATGCTGAATTCCGGCATTGTTCACCAGAATGTCGACACCGCCGAACTCACGCTCGGCGTAGGCGATCATCTCGGCGATTTCCTCGGGTTTGCTGACGTCCGCCGGGTGATGCCCGACCTTGCCGCCAAACTGCTGCACTTCGGCAATCACCTTCGATGCATCGCCGAAACCATTGAGAACCACGTTGGCGCCTGCCTTGGCCAGGCTCAGGGCGATGCCCAAGCCGATACCGCTGGTGGAGCCGGTGACCAATGCGGTCTTGCCAGTCAGATTTGTCATGAATACCTCACACAATGCCAGTGGCGTAGAAAGTACCGATCACCACAAAAACCGCCAGGGTCTTGATCAGCGTAATACAGAAAATGTCTTTGTAGGCTTCGCGGTGGGTCAGGCCGGTGACCGCGAGCAAGGTAATCACCGCGCCGTTGTGCGGCAGAGTGTCCATGCCTCCGCTGGCCATGGCCGCGACCCGGTGCAGTACTTCCAGCGGAATATTGGCGGCATGGGCTGCGGCGATGAAGTCATTGGCCATCGCCGCGAGAGCGATGCTCATGCCGCCCGACGCGGAACCGGTGATACCGGCCAGCAGGGTCACGGTAATCGCTTCGTTGACCAGCGGGTTGGGAATGCTTTTCAACCAGTCGGCCAGCACCAGAAAGCCGGGCAAGGACGCGATCACCGCGCCAAAACCGTATTCCGAGGCAGTGTTCATCGCCGCCAGCAGTGCGCCGCTGACCGCACTTTTGCTGCCTTCGGCCAGTTTGCTTTTGATCGCTCGGAAGCCGAACGCCAGCACCATGAGGATGCCGATCAGCAGCGCCGCTTGAACCGCCCAGATGGCGGTGAGCTTGGCGATCTCGGTGGTCACCGGCGTGGCCATGCCCGGCAGCGCGAGGCTGTGGGTCTTGCCGTACCACTGCGGGATCCACTGGGTGAACAGCAGGTTCATGATGCCCACCGCCAGCAGCGGCGACAGGGCGATCCACGGGTTGGGCAGCTTGATGTCTTCGGCGGTTTCCGGCTCGTTACGCAACTCGGTGCCATAACCTTCACCGGCGCGCTGGGCCTTGTTGCGCTGGCGCTGGAGGAACAGCATGCCGGTGCAGAACACGAAAATCGTGCCGATCAAACCCAGCCACGGCGCAGCCCAGGCGGTGGTGTTGAAGAAAGTGCTGGGGATGATGTTCTGGATTTGCGGGGTGCCGGGCAGGGCGTCCATGGTGAAGGAAAACGCGCCGAGGGCGATGGTCGCCGGGATCAGCCGTTTCGGAATATTGCTCTGACGGAACATTTCGGCGGCAAACGGGTAAACCGCAAACACCACGACAAACAGCGACACGCCGCCGTAGGTGAGCAGGGCACAGACCAGCACGATCACCAGCATTGCCTGGCGGGTGCCCAATAGCTTGATCGCGGCCGCCACAATGGAGCGCGAAAAGCCGGACAACTCAATCAGCTTGCCGAACACCGCGCCGAGCAGAAACACCGGGAAATACAGTTTGATGAAGCCGACCATTTTCTCCATGAACACCCCGGTAAACGCGGGGGCGACGGCGGATGGGTCGGTGAGCAGAACGGCGCCGAGAGCGGCAATCGGGGCAAAGAGGATAACGCTGTAGCCACGGTAGGCAGCCAGCATCAGCAGCGCGAGGGCTGCCAAGGCAATGATCACACTCATGGGTGTGTCTCCTGGGATTGTTATTTTTGTAGGGTGGATCTTTTGTGGGAGAGGGCTTTAGCGGGAATCGTGCCAATCGATTAAGTAGTTGAAATTTAAGGAATAAATGTTTTTTTGGACGAATGGTTTGAGTTGTTTGTCTCGGTTTTGAGATGTTTGTTGGCTGGGATGGCCTCTTCGCGAGCAAGCCCGCTCCCACATTGAAACGCGATCCCATGTGGGAGCGGGCTTGCTCGCGAAGCTTTTGATCTTCTCTAAATATAGACACAAGTCTCTTTATTGAGACTCTGCAATCCCCAGCGCCACCATTTTCTTATACAACGTCGACCGACCCAGCCCCAACCGCGCCGCCGCTTCAATCACTTTGCCCCCGCATTGCGCCAGGGCAGATTCAATCAACTGCCGATCAAATCGCTCCCGAGCCTCACTGAACGTCTCATGGCCGACGGACTCAATCGCCTGCGCCACCACCCGCGTCACCGGGGTAAACGTCCCAATCGCCGCTCGGATATCGTCTGCATTCAACATCAAGTCATCACTGAGCAACGCCGCCCGTTCCAGCACATTACGCAGCTCACGAATATTCCCGGGCCAGGCGTGCTGGCCCAGCAACTCCAGGGCTTCGCGATTCAATTCATGCTGACTGCGCAGGTCTTCAAGGATCGCTTCGCTGAGGGCGGGAATGTCGTCGAGGCGGTCACGCAGCGGTGGCACCTGGATCGGCAGGACATTGAGGCGGTAGTACAAATCCGCACGAAATTCGCCGCGCTTGATCGCCGCTTCCAGGTCGGTGGAGGTGGCGGCAATCACCCGCACATCGCTCTGGATCACTTCGTTGGAGCCCACCGGCTCGAATTCTTTTTCCTGCAACACCCGCAGCAACTTGCTTTGCAGGGGCAGGGGCATATCGCCGATTTCATCGAGAAATAAAGTGCCGCCCTGGGCGATCTGCAACTTGCCGACCCGGCCCTTGCGGTCCGCGCCGGTAAACGCACCAGGTGCGGTGCCGAAGAATTCGGCTTCCAGCAATGCCTCGGGAATCGCCGCGCTGTTGATGCTGACAAACGCCTTGTGCGCCCGTGGCGAAGCACCGTGGATCGCCTGGGCCAGCAACTCCTTGCCGGTGCCGGTTTCCCCGAGCAGCAACACCGGCGATTCGGCGCTGGCACTGCGCCGCGCCCGGCGTTTGACTTCCAGGCTGGCGGCGCTGGTGCCGATGAAGTGGGCGAAGTTGTATTTGGTCTGCCGCGCTCGCAGCAGGGAACGGGTTGAGGCCAGTTCTTCCTGCATGCGCAGGTAACGTTTGAGCATCGGCGACAAACTGCGCAACTCGTCGAACAGGGCAAAACCGATGGCGCCGATCACCGCGCCGGCATCGTCATGGATCGGCAGGCGCATGACCACCAGCGGCTCCTTGGGGGTGTCCTGCATGTCCAGCAGGATCGGGCGGCCGGTGCGCACCACTTCCCGCAGCAGGCTGCCGGGGATCACGCTTTCACAAGCCTTGCCGATCGCGACTTGCGCCGACTCCAGGCCGAAACGCCGGGCGTAGCGTTCGTTCATCCAGACGATATTGGCGTCGCGGTCGACAATCACCGTGCCTTCGCTCGACTGCTCGATGATCTCGAACAGAGAGCGGATCGCCAGCATGCGTACGCGCTGGTAGTCCTTCAGGCTTTCGGTGGTGTTCATATCGGTCATATCCGGAGTGTGTGTTGTCTGTTCGGGCCTCTTCGCGAGCAAGCCCGCTCCCACAGGGGAATGCATTTCAAATGTGGGAACGGGCTTGCTCGCGAAGGCCGCACCTCGGTTTCAAGGCCTACGCCTGATGCGCCGCCGCCAGCAGCTCCCTGGTATACGGATGCTGCGGCGAGTCGAACACGTCATGGCTGGCGCCGCTTTCAACCACCTTGCCGTCCTTGATCACGATCATGTCGTGGGCCAGGGCGCGCACCACCGCCAGATCATGGCTGATAAACAGGTAGGTCAGACCATGTTTTTCCTGGAGATCCCGGAGCAGGGCGACCACTTGTTTTTGCACGGTGCGGTCCAGGGCCGAAGTCGGTTCGTCGAGCAGGATCAGCGCTGGCTTGAGCACCAGCGCCCGGGCGATGGCAATACGTTGCCGCTGGCCGCCGGAAAACTCGTGGGGATAGCGGTGACGGCTTTGCGGGTCGAGGCCGACTTCTTCCAGCGCCCGGATCACCTCGGCCTTGCATTGCTCGGCGGTCAACTGGCTATGCACCTCAAGGCCTTCGCTGATGATCTGCGCCACCGACATCCGTGGGCTCAAGCTGCCGAAGGGGTCCTGGAACACCACCTGCATCTTCTTGCGCCATGGTCGCAGTTGCTTTTGCGTCAAGCCATCAAGTGCTTCGCCCTGGAAGCGAATGCTGCCTTCGGAATCGAGCAGACGCAGGATTGCCTGGCCCAGGGTGGATTTGCCGGAGCCGGACTCGCCAACAATGCCCAGGGTCTTGCCGCGCTGCACGTTCAGGCTGATGCCGTCCACCGCGTGCAACCAGGTCTTGCGCTGGAACAGCCCGCCACCCAGGGCAAACTTGACCTGCAGGTTGTCCACCTCCAGCACATTCTCGCGCTCGTCCCGGGGCAGGGCTTCACCTTCAGGTTCGGCGTTCAGCAGCACGCAGCTATAGGGATGTTTCGGCTCGGTAAACAGCGTCTCGCAAGGCGCCTGCTCGACGATTTCCCCGGCCTTCATCACACATACCCGCTGGGCAATGCTGCGCACCAGGTTGAGGTCATGGCTGATCAACAGCAGGGACATGCCAAGGCGCTGTTGCAGGGATTTGAGCAGCAGCAGAATCTTGCGTTGCACCGTCACATCCAGCGCGGTGGTGGGTTCGTCGGCGATCAGCAGCTCCGGTTCACAGGCCAGAGCCATGGCGATCATCACCCGTTGTCGCTGGCCGCCAGACAGTTGATGGGGATACGCCTTGAGCCGTTCCTGGGGGTTCTTGATACCCACCAGTTCCAGCAGTTCGAGAATCCGCGCCTGTGCGCCCTTGCCTGCGAGCCCTTTATGAATAAGGAGGGTTTCGCCGATTTGCTTTTCGATACTGTGCAGCGGATTCAGGGAGGTCATCGGCTCCTGAAAAATCATCGCGATCCGGTCGCCGCGCAACTTGCGTAACACCTTGGTATCGGCACCCACCAGTTCCTGGCCGCGATAACGAATGCTGCCGCTGGTTTCAGTGCCTTCTTCGGGCAGCAGTTGCAGGATCGAATGGGCCGTCACCGATTTGCCCGAACCCGATTCGCCCACCAGCGCCAGGCATTCGCCGGGACGGATGTCCAGGCACAGCTTGCGCACCACGGTCTGGCCACTGAAGGCCACGCTGAGGTCGCGGATTTCGATCAGGTTGTCACTCATATCAACGGTCCGCTTCATGAACGTGGGTCGAAGGCATCGCGCAACGCCTCGCCGATGAACACCAGTAAAGAAAGAATCAGTGCCAGGGTGAAAAACGCCGTGAGCCCCAGCCACGGTGCTTGCAGGTTCTGCTTGCCCTGGCCGATCAACTCGCCCAGCGAGGCGCTGCCGGCCGGCATGCCGAAGCCGAGGAAGTCCAATGCCGTGAGGGTGGAAATCGCCCCGGTCAGGATAAAGGGCAGGTAACTCAAGGTCGCGTTCATGGCGTTCGGCAGGATGTGCCGCACGATCACTTTGCGGTCGCTCAAGCCCAGGGCCCGGGCGGCCTTGACGTATTCCAGGTTGCGCCCGCGCAGAAATTCGGCGCGCACCACGTCCACCAGGGCCAGCCAGGAAAACAGCGCCATGATCCCCAGCAGCCACCAGAAATTCGGTTCGACGAACCCCGACAGAATGATCAGCAGGTACAGCACCGGCAGCCCCGACCAGACTTCCAGCAAACGCTGGCCGAGCAGGTCGACCCAACCGCCGTAATAGCCTTGCAAGGCACCGGCGGCAATGCCGATCAGCGCGCTGACGAAGGTCAGCATCAAGGCAAACAGGATCGACACCCGTGCGCCGAAAATCACCCGGGCCAGCACGTCCCGGGCCTGATCGTCAGTGCCCAGCCAGTTGACCTTTGACGGTGGGCTCGGCGCCGGTTTGTTCAGGTCGTAGTTGGGCGTGTCATCGCTGAACGGGATCGGCGGGAACAGCAGCCAGCCACCGTCTTTCTTGATCAGCTTCTGTACGTAGTCGCTGCGGTAGTCGGCCTGGAACGGCAGTTGCCCGCCGAATTCCTGCTCGGTGTGGCGCTTGAATGCCGGGAAATACAACGAGCCCTGGTAACTGACGATCAGCGGCTTGTCGTTGGCAATCAGTTCGCCGCCGAGGGTCAGCAGGAACAGGCCGATGAACAACCACAACGACCACCAGCCCCGGCGGTTTTTCTTGAAACGCTGGAAACGGCGACGGCCCAGGGGCGAGAGCTTGAACATCAGGCATTCCTCGCGGCGAAGTCGATACGCGGGTCGACCAGGGTGTAGCACAGGTCACCGACCAGTTTTATCAGCAGGCCAAACAGGGTGAAGATAAACAACGAACCGAATACCACTGGATAGTCCCGCGACACCGCCGCTTCGTAGCTCATGCGGCCGAGGCCATCGAGGGAAAAAATCACCTCGATCAGCAACGATCCGGCGAAAAACACGCTGATAAACGCCTGGGGAATCCCCGACACCACCAGCAACATCGCGTTGCGAAACACATGGCCGTAGAGCACCCGGCGTTCACTCAAGCCTTTGGCCCGGGCGGTGACCACGTATTGGCGGGTGATTTCATTGAGGAAAGAGTTTTTGGTCAGGATCGTCAGGGTGGCGAACCCGCCGATCACCAGTGCAGTGACCGGCAATACCAGGTGCCAGAAGTAATCGGCAATCTTGCCCACGGTCGACAGCGATTCGAAGTTGTCCGAGACCAGCCCGCGCACCGGGAACCAGTTCAGTGACGTACCGCCGGCAAACACCACAATCAGGAACATGGCGAACAGGAACGCCGGCATCGCATAGCCGATGATGATCGCGGTACTGCTCCAGATGTCGAAATGGCTGCCGTGATGCACGGCTTTGCGAATGCCCAGGGGGATCGACACCAGATAAGTGATTAACGTCGCCCAGAGCCCGAGGGAAATGGTCACCGGCATTTTTTCCAGGATCAGGTCGGTCACCGTGGCGCCGCGGAAGAAACTCTTGCCGAAATCCAGCCGTGCGTAGCTTTTGAGCATCAGCCACAGGCGTTCCGGCGCCGGTTTGTCGAAGCCGTATTGTTTTTCGATTTCTTTGATCAGTTGCGGGTCGAGGCCACGGCTGGCCCGGGAACTGCCGTGCATGGTCTCGCTTGAACCGCCGCCGACCGTCGCGCCGCCAATGCCTTGCAGGTGCGCGATCGCCTGTTCCACCGGCCCGCCGGGCGCGGCCTGGACGATGACGAAGTTGACCAGAAGAATGATCACCAGCGTGGGGATGATCAGCAGCAAACGCCGCAGTATGTAAGCCCACATCAGTGCGGCCCTCCGGATTTGCCGCGCTTGATCAGTTCGGCGGTCATCTGCTCGTTGGTCAGGGGCGTGGAGCTCACTTCCCACCAACTCTCGATGGCTTCGTCATTGCTGGCTTGCACACTGGGAATGCCAAAGCGGTTCCACCACACAGTCGAGCTTCCTGGCGGGTAATAGTTGGGAATCCAGTAGTAGTTCCATTGCAGCACCCGGTCCAGGGCGTGGGCGTAGCGCAGCATGTCGGCCTGGGTGTTGGCGCGGATCAGGCCGCTGACCAGCGTATCTACCGCCGGGTTCTTCAGCACCATGTAGTTGTTGGCGCCGGGGTCGTTGGCCGAGGCTGAGCCGAAATAGTTGACCAGTTCGCCACCGGGGGAGGTGGTCACCGGGTAGCCGGTGATGACCATGTCGTAGTCCCGGGACATCAGGCGGTTGACGTACTGGGACGAGTCGATGCGGCGGATATTGAGATCGATACCGATCTGTTTCAGCGTGCGTTTATACGGCAGCAGCAGCCGGTCGATACCGTTCTGGCTGGTGAGGAAGGTAAAGCTCAGCGGCTCGCCCTGGGCATTCACCAGTTGATCGCCGTCGGGTTTCCAGCCGGCCTGTTCGAGCAGGTCCAGGGCCTGCAACTGTTTGTCGCGGATCACGCCGCTGCCATCGGTCTTCGGTGCTTCGAAAACCTTGGTGAACACTTCGTCGGGTATCTGTCCGCGAAGGGGTTCCAGAATCGCCCGCTCGGCGGCATCCGGCAGCTCTCGTGCGGCGAGGTCGGTATTGGAAAAGAAGCTCTGCTGACGGATGTACAGGTCGCGCATCATCTGCCGGTTGCTCCACTCGAAATCCCAAAGCATGGCCAGGGCCTGGCGCACACGACGGTCCTGAAATATCGGGTTTTGCAGGTTGAAGACGAAACCCTGTGCCGTTTGCGGGGCTTCGGTAGCCAGATGGGCCTTTTGCAGACGACCGTCGCTCAGGGCCGGACCTTCGTAGCCGATGGAATAACCGGTGGCGGAGAATTCACGGTTGTAGTCGTAGGCGCCACCGCGCAGCACTTGGCGGGCTACGTCGGTATCGCCGAAGTACTCGATGCTGAAATGATCGAAGTTATACAGGCCGCGACTGACGGCAAGGTCCTTGCCCCACCAGTCGGCGTTGCGCTCGAAGGTGATGCTGCGCCCGGAATCGACTTTGCCGACCCGATATGGGCCGCTGCCCAGCGGTGCCTCGTACCCACCGCCGTTGGCGAAGTCGCGGGTTTTCCACCAATGCTCGGGGAAGACCGGCAAGGTCGCGATATCCAGGGGCAGGGTGCGGTTTTCGTTGCTCTTGAAGTCGAACCGGATGGTCAGGGGCGACTCGATTTCGACGCCTTTGACGTCGGCGAACTGGGTGCGATAGCGCAGGCTGCCCTGGGTCATCAGCAGGTCGTAGGTGTAGCGCACGTCTTCGGCCGTGATCGGCGTGCCATCGGCGAAACGCGCCTTGGGGTTCAAGTTGAAACGCAGGGACAACCCATCTTCGGAGCGCTCCATCGTCTGCGCCACCAGGCCGTACACCGTGTAAGGCTCATCCTGCGAACGCTGGGCCAGCGGCGAATAGAGCAGGCCATCAATCTGGGTCACACCAATGCCTTTGTCGATATAAGGCAGGATGTGATCGAAGTGGCCGATCTCGATGGCCGAGCGGCGCATGGTGCCGCCCTTGGGGGCTTGCGGGTTGGTATAGGCGAAATGACTGAAGCCAGCGGGGTATTTCGCCGGTTCGCCATACACGGTCAATGCGTGTTGCGGTGCTGCATTCACACCAGCGGCACTCAGCAGCAGGGCCACGGCAGTGAATATCAAAGTGGGGAAAGCCAGTCGCATTGTCAGCCTTAGAGCCGGGTGATCGATAACCACAATTTGTACGCTAGCGGCGCGTCAGTCGCCAGTCGAAACACGTAACCAAAACACAACGGCCCACCAAAAGGCGGGCCGTTGCGCAGAACACACAGGCGTCAGATTAATCCTGGCGGTTGGTGACTTCCAGCAGGTGATAACCGAACTGGGTTTTGACCGGGCCTTGGACGACGTTGATTGGCGCGCTGAAGACCACGGTGTCGAATTCCTTGACCATCTGGCCCGGGCCGAACGAACCCAGGTCACCGCCCTGACGGCTGGACGGGCAAGTGGAGTTGGCCTTTGCAACTTCGGCGAAATCAGCGCCGCCTTCAATCTGGGCCTTGAGTTCGTTGCACTTGGCTTCGCTGGCAACAAGGATGTGACGGGCAGTGGCTTTAGCCATGGGAAAATTCTCCTTTCAATGTTCAGTAAAGTGCTGAGCCTACCGGATTCAGTGACCTATTTCTTCTCAAAGTTCCATCTCAAGCAGGGCGGGCAACGGCGCATCCGCATAAAAGGAAGGCTTTAAAGGCCCGCATTTCTCAAGCGCTCGGCGTGTAGGACGTACAACTCGATCGGGTTGACGCCTTTGCGCCCGCGCCCGGTGGTCTGGCTGAGACTGTCCAAGTGGTCCATCGGATAGTCGGAGCGGATCACTTTGCCCAAGTGGGAGCTGAATCGCCCCACCAACCCATCGTTTTGCTCGGCTTCAGTGATGAAATATTCAGAAAACGCCCGGCAGAAGACGTGGGTCGGGTCCAGTGCGTTGAGCCCTTCATCCAGGACGGTCCCTTGCAAGGTGCCGCTCCAGGAGTAATACCGCACGCCGTTGACCACCTCCCGCCCCTTGCCGCCCCAGGTTGTTGGCAGGCCCTGAGGGTATTTGTCGTTGAAAACGCCGACGCCTTCGGTGGTCAGTGCATTGAGCGCCGCAATAGCGTTTTGCGGCAGGTTCAGATTGCCGCTCAACAATGACAGGAAATCCGCAAACAGGGTCGCGACTTTCCTCGCCACATGCTCCGGCAAACGCCCCGGGGTAAGGGCCCTGCGCAAAAAATCCGCCAGCTCCGAGCCGTGGTTCGGTCCGCTGACGGACGTCACCGACGCCACCAGGTCTGGCTCGACGGCCGCCGCGTAACGTGCGGCCAGCGCCCCCTGGCTGTGGCCGATCAGGTTGACCTTGCTCGCGCCGGTGCCCTCCAGTACCCGCTCGATCTGGGTCAGCAACTGGTCGCCGCGCACTTCATTGCTATGGGTGGCTGACAGGTGAGGAACAAAGACTCTTGCCCCATGGCTTCTAAGGGCCTGCTTGACGTCATGGAACAGTTCGAACTTGCCGATACGGTCGAAGCCAAAGAGTCCATGGACCAGCAGGATCGGGTGTTGAGTTGTCGCATTCCGTTGCATGTTCGTACCTTTTTCGCAGAAGTTCGTGGTTGTGCGCAGGGCTCCACTCTAAAACACTCCGGCAGCCAGGCGATGTCTGAAAAAGACGCTGTAATTGAAGGAAAACGGTATAGAAAAAGTACGAAAATTCGGATCTGGGTGAAGCCTGCGTCGGAATATTTCGACATCTTTTTGCGCAGTCAGGAGTGATTCTCACCAACGGCCTACCGGGTCCGCAGATTTGTCGACGTCATCTGTGGGGATCGCCTGACATCGCCGATCAGCGCGATGGGATTAAATAGGCGCTGTTCGATGCCGGCCTGCAGGGCGGCGTGTCTTTCCAAGGAATGGAGTCAATGAATGAGCAAATATGAAGTAGATGCAGGAAAACCGGCGCTGGCAGCCCCACAGTTGATGCAGGCCGATAACGCTGTTCTCGATCCGGCCTGCCAGAAGGCGGTAGTCAAGATCTTGCCCTATCCCGGCATGGCGAGCGGAGACAGGTTGGTGCTGCACTGGTCTGGTCTTGATGTGGAAGGACAGGCGTATCGGCACGAAGCGTTGCGTTTCGTCAGTCAGAGGCAGGTCGGCAGCGAGGTTGTCTTTACGATCGGCAGTGCGCACATCAGCGCACTGGATGGCGGTTCGCTGGACGTTTACTACACGCTCACCAGTCGTTATTTACCCGAATCCATGCAGTCCGGGCGTTTACACCTGAACATTGGCGATACTCACACCGCGTTAATGCCACTGATCGTGAACGAGGCCGTGGGCGGTACGCTTGACCCGGACCGGGTGACGGAGGGGGCGCGGGTAACGATTCGACCTTATGCGCGGATGGCTGCGGGTGACCGGGTACTGTTGTTCTGGGAAGGCAAGACTGCTGAAACGAGCTTCAACGATCGGCTGAATATCGAAGCCTTTGCGGTGGGACAGGAACTGTCGTTCTGGGTGGATCCTGAATTTATCGCGCCAGCCCTCGGATCGACGGTGACCATTACCTATTGCATCGAGCAGCATGGGCAGGCGCCGCATTACTCCGAGCCTCTGACATTGTCCATCGGCCCCCTGGAGCGTGCTCCGCTGCTGGCCCCCGTGGTACTGGAGGCTGAAGAAGGTTGGTTGGACCTGCAGGACTCGATCGACGGTGTCACCATCGTGATTGACGATGCCCGGACCGAAGAGGGGGAGTTGGTATATCTGAAGTGTGATGGTGTTCACTTCAGTCATCGGGATGAGCGGGACATTTCCCGGGAGATGGCCGGTGAACCGCTGGTGTTTATCGTGCCTTACCGGTTCTGGAGAGAGCACCAGGGCGAGACGGTCCGCGTCAGTTATTCCGTAGAACGTCTCGATGATGTGAGTCAGCTGTCAGATGTCGTTCTGGTGCAGGTGCAGGAGTAGGTCGATGCAGAGCCTTCCAATCCTCGATTTGAGGACTGGAAGGGCGTGCGGGTCATGCCGGTTGCTGTGTGCGGAGTCGATCAGCGGCTTCGCGCAGCAATTGCTCCGTCCCGATCCAGCCGAGGCAGCCATCGGTTACCGATACGCCGTACTGCAAGGACGAACTCAACGGTTGGCAGCCCTCAAACAGATGACTTTCAATCATCATGCCGATCAGCGAACGATCACCTTGCAGACGCTGTTCAAGCACGTCATTGAACACTGCGGGTTGACGCAATGGGTCTTTGCCGCTGTTGGCGTGGCTGCAGTCGACCATGATCCGTGTCGGAATCTTCAGTTTGGTCAGGTCGCGGTTGATTCGCGCAACGCTGTCGCGGTCGTAGTTCGGCCCCTGGTGCCCGCCCCGTAACACAAGGTGGGTGTCAGGATTGCCGGGGGTCTGGATGATTGCAGGGTGACCCTGGCTATCGACGCCGAAATGCCGATGAGGGTGAGCGGCCGAGCGCATGGCGTCACTGGCAACGGTGACACCGCCATCGGTGCCGTTCTTGAAGCCTACGGGCATGTTCAGGCCGCTGGCCATTTCACGATGAATCTGTGATTCGGTGGTGCGCGCACCGATGGCGACCCAACTGAGCAAGTCGTCGAAGTAGCCGGCAGCCATCGGTTGCAGCAGTTCGGTGGCAATCGGCAAGCCAAGGCGAAGCATTTCGCGCATCAGTTCGCGGGAAAGGGTCAAACCGCCGGCCATGTCATCGCTGCCGTCCAGTTGTGGATCGTAGGCCAGGCCTTTCCAGCCCACCGTGGTGCGGGGTTTTTCGACATAGGCGCGCATCACCAGGAGCATTTGATCGCTGACTTGCGCGGCGAGGCGGGCCAGGTTGGTTGCGTATTCGAGGGCGGATCGAGGGTCGTGAATGGAGCAGGGGCCGACGATGACCAGCAGGCGGGAGTCTTCGCCGTTGAGGATCGCGCGGACGGCTTCGCGGTGGGCGGCGACTTGCTGGGTCAGTGCGTTGTTGAGTGGCAATTGCTGCTTGAGTTGCAATGAGCTGGGCAGACGCTGGGTCAGCGCTTCATTGGCCGGGCTCAAGGTGGACAGTGGCAAAGCAGAGACGGACGAGTTCATATTCAGGCTTCCTGGGCTGGCTGCGGGTGCGTTCCCGCGTGCTCGGCCCTACTGGGGTGTTCGACAATTGGCCGGATTGGCTGCGTGTGTGTGCTTGCCACCTGTGGGTGACCGATCGGAGGCGGCAGGCTGTCCCGAGCGGAGGCTGGTAAATCGCCAGGCGGTAAAACTGTCGTAACGGTAATAAGTGGCGTAGTTCATGGTGTGGATCCTCAAGTTGTCTGGTGTGTTGCTGAAAGTATGGGGGCTGAAAAAACAAAACCCCCGGTCGGGAGGCCGACCGGAGGTTGAGAATTCTCTGGTGGCGACCCGTTTAATGTGGGCGCCGTGTGGGTATCAGGCGCGCCAGTGGCTAAACCAATACCCAAAATAAAAGCTGACCGGAGCACAAGCGTCATTCGCCCGGACAGCCGCCATCGAGCGCAGGGCGCTGACGGTACGAAGCTGTGAGTGGGCGTTGAACATGGTCTGTCTCCAATGAATGCGCCGAGCTTACTAGAGGGCAGTGGGCGGATTCAATCAGAAAATGCTATCGGGCACCGACGGCGTTTTCTATCGCCTAGGCGCCAGAAGGGGGTGTGACACACTTGGCGCTCGCCAGGAACAATGACGTTTTGGAGTGTTGAATGGTGTTCGAATTAAGGGCGGCGACATCCGGGGATCTGGAGTTCGCCCGCGAGCTGACCTGTCAAAACATGCTGCGCTACTACATTCAGTACGACCTGTTGTGGCTGGACGAGGCTTTCGACGTGGCGTGGGCGGGGCGGGAAAACCGGCTGATCGTGCAGGGCGAAGTCCCGGTGGGTTTTGTCAGCCTGAGCCGTGATGCCAAGGCCCTGTATATCCGTGAACTGCACATCATTGAAGCGTTCCGGGGGCAGGGCGCCGGTTCCTGGGCGATCGATCAGGTATTGGCGCTGGCCCGGGAGGAGCGACGACCTGCATTGCGCCTGACCGTCTTCAAAAATAATCCGGCGCAGGCGTTGTATGAGCGAATGGGGCTGGAGGTGGTCGGTGAGGACGAGTTTTTCCTGAGAATGCAGCGCCCAATCGATGTCCTTCGTCGCTGAAACACACAGAGGGCAAGCCTTGAAAGATGAATGGAAACTTTTTATATGATGCTTGCCGCTAGGTCTGCCAGTCGCTTTTTGCTAAGGTGTTCGGCAACCCCATACGACCATATCGCGAGGTGTCTGCTTGATTAGGGTGCTAGTAGTCGATGACCATGATCTCGTTCGTACAGGCATTACACGAATGCTGGCTGACATCGATGGCCTGCAAGTAGTCGGCCAGGCCGAGTCAGGGGAGGAGTCCCTGCTCAAGGCGCGTGAGTTGAAGCCCGATGTGGTACTGATGGACGTCAAGATGCCCGGGATCGGCGGTCTTGAAGCCACGCGTAAACTGCTGCGCAGTCATCCGGACATCAAAGTCGTCGCGGTGACTGTGTGCGAAGAGGACCCGTTTCCAACACGGCTGTTGCAGGCCGGGGCGGCGGGTTATCTGACCAAGGGCGCAGGTTTGCCGGAAATGGTCCAGGCCATTCGCCTGGTATTTGCCGGACAACGCTACATCAGCCCGCAAATCGCCCAGCAACTGGCGATCAAGTCGTTCCAGCCGACCAACGATTCGCCGTTCGACGCCTTGTCGGAGCGCGAGATCCAGATCGCCTTGATGATTGTCGGCTGCCAGAAGGTCCAGATCATTTCCGACAAACTTTGCCTGTCACCGAAAACCGTGAATACCTACCGATACCGCATTTTCGAGAAGCTTTCGATCAGCAGCGATGTCGAGCTGACACTGTTGGCGGTCCGTCACGGCATGGTTGATGCCAATCTCTGAAAATGACTGAAGTCTTCGATCCGAGTGCCTTTCTGTCGACAGTGAGCGGACGCCCCGGCGTCTATCGCATGTTCGACAGCGACGCGCGCCTGCTTTATGTCGGCAAGGCCAAGAATCTCAAGAAGCGCCTGGCGAGTTACTTCCGCAAAACCGGCCTGGCGCCCAAGACTGCTGCGCTGGTCGGCCGTATCGCCCAGGTCGAAACCACGATCACGTCCAACGAAACCGAAGCCCTGCTACTTGAGCAGACGTTGATCAAGGAATGGCGCCCGCCGTACAACATCCTGCTGCGCGACGACAAATCCTATCCTTATGTCTTTCTCTCGGATGGCCAGTTCCCACGGCTGAGCATTCATCGCGGGGCGAAGAAGGCCAAGGGCAAGTATTTCGGGCCTTATCCCAGCGCAGGCGCCATCCGTGAAAGCCTGAGCCTGCTACAAAAGACCTTTTTCGTTCGTCAGTGTGAAGACAGTTACTACAAAAACCGCACCCGACCTTGCCTGCAATACCAGATCAAGCGCTGCAAGGCGCCGTGTGTCGGGCTGGTGGAGCCGCAGGTGTATGCCGAGGACGTGCGACATTCGGTGATGTTCCTCGAGGGCCGCAGCAACGCGCTGACGGACGAGTTGTCCGCCGGCATGGAGGAGGCGGCGATTAACCTCGAGTTCGAGCGCGCCGCTGAACTGCGTGACCAGATTTCGTTGCTGCGCCGGGTTCAGGACCAGCAGAGCATGGAAGGCGGGACGGGCGATATCGATGTGATTGCCGCGTTCATCAACCCGGGCGGCGCCTGTGTCCACCTGATCAGCGTGCGCGGTGGCCGGGTGTTGGGCAGCAAGAATTTCTTCCCGCAGGTCGGCATTGAGGAAGACGTTTCCGAGGTCATGGCCGCGTTTTTGGGCCAGTACTTCATCAGCAGTCCCGAGCGGGACTTGCCGAGCGAGCTGATCGTCAACGTAGTCCATGAGGATTTCCCGGTGCTGATCGAGGCTATCCACGAGCTGCGCGGTCGTGAACTGTCCATCAGTCATCGGGTACGTGGCACGCGCGCGCGCTGGCAACAGCTCGCAGTCACCAATGCCGAGCAGGCCTTGGGCGCGCGGCTGGCCAACCGTCAGCACGTCGCGGCGCGTTTCGATGCGCTGGCCGAGGTGCTGAACCTGGATGAGCCGCCGCAGCGCCTCGAGTGTTACGACATCAGTCACTCCAGCGGTGAAGCTACTGTGGCGTCCTGCGTGGTGTTTGGTCCTGAAGGCCCGATCAAGTCGGACTACCGTCGTTACAACATCGAAGGCGTGACGCCGGGCGACGACTACGCGGCGATGCACCAGGCCTTGACCCGACGCTTCAGCAAGTTGAAGGAAGGCGAGGGCAAGCTGCCGGACATCCTGCTGGTGGACGGTGGCAAAGGTCAGTTGTCCATGGCTCGCGACGTACTCAACGAACTGGCGGTGCCTGACCTGATTCTGTTGGGCGTGGCCAAGGGCGCGACGCGCAAGGCCGGTTTCGAAACCCTGTACTTGAATGATGCTGCACACGAATTCACGTTACGCGGTGATTCCCCCGCGTTGCATTTGATCCAGCAGATTCGCGACGAAGCTCACCGTTTCGCCATTACCGGGCACCGGGCACGGCGCGGCAAAACCCGTCGAACGTCCACGCTGGAAGGCGTTGCGGGCGTCGGGCCGACACGTCGGCGCGATTTGTTGAAACATTTTGGTGGATTGCAGGAGCTGTCTCGTGCCAGCATCGAAGAGATCGCCAAAGCACCCGGGATCAGTAAAAAGCTCGCTGAGTCGATTTATGCAAATCTACACAGCGAGTAGAATGCCAATTCACCTCGTAGCCAGTTGTGCCGATGAATATCCCTAATCTGATTACCGTTCTACGCGTCCTGCTCATCCCGATCTTCATTTTACTGTTCTATCTGCCTTATCAATGGAGCTACCTGGCCTCCAGTTCGGTCTTCGCATTCGCCGCCGCCACTGACTGGCTCGACGGATACCTGGCCCGCCGTCTGGAACAAAGCACACCGTTCGGGGCTTTCCTCGATCCGGTGGCCGACAAGCTGATGGTCGCCGTCGCTCTGGTGCTGCTTGTGCAAGAACACGGCAACCTGTGGCTCACGCTGCCGGCCGCGGTCATTATTGGTCGCGAGATTGTCGTCTCGGCATTGCGAGAGTGGATGGCCGAACTCGGCGCCCGCGCTCACGTCGCTGTGTCGAACCTGGGCAAATGGAAAACCGCCGCGCAAATGCTCGCGCTGGTGATCCTGCTGGCCAACCCCTCGGACTTCACGTTCTGGGTACTGGTGGGTTACGCCTTGTTGCTGGTGTCGGCAGGCCTGACATTGTGGTCCATGGTCCAATATCTGCGGGCTGCCTGGCCGCATCTGAAGACCGACGTAGAAAAGAAATAAAACTTTTTTGAATCAAAGGGTTGACGGGGCTTCTGGATTCTATAGAATGCGCCACACCAAGACGCGGGAATAGCTCAGTTGGTAGAGCACGACCTTGCCAAGGTCGGGGTCGCGAGTTCGAGTCTCGTTTCCCGCTCCAAATATTGATCCACAGATGTCCACTGGACGCTGGGGATTAGCGAAATAGACGCTTCGGCGTCTTTTTTCGTTTCTGCGGAAACCATTGAAATCCAGTAGAAGCCGGTACATTTAAGTCTCTTTTCAGGACAGGCTCGAATTCGTATCGTTGCTGGATCCTTTCATGTCGCCAGACGAGCATCAGGTGCTTTGAATCGAACAACTCTCCTGTCCGTAATCGATCGATTTTCGCAATAGCCCAATACATTGATCAAGCCCGTCACCAGTCGATAGCCAATCCACATTGACACTCAGCAAATGTGCAATCGTATTCATGCGCTGTCGGGGAATCCCGCGCACAAACCAGTTGGTGACACATGCAGGCCTGACCCCAAGGAATTCTGCGATACCTATTGGTGTAATACCGTACTCATGAAGCAACCGTCGCAACCGTTGTCCAGAGGTACGACGATTATGTCGACGCATACTGAAAGCCGGTTCAGCGTCTCGCGAGTCGTCCATCCCTTTGACCATGATTGAGTCATTCTCCCTTTCAAATCATCGCTCCATGCGATCAGAAGTCATTTTAAACAAATGTGATTCAACCCCTGACTAAACATTCATTCACGACCGATACCGAAGATGTTGCTTACACGTATCTGTCTATTTTCCTACAGAATATGCTGCTCTCTGTTTCGTCACTTCTTCTTGAAAGATTCACCATCGAATTCGGCTGCGCAAAGCATCACGAGAAGCTCGGATGCGTCCGAACCTGACCAGAAAACTTCTGTCAGCCATGATTGCTTGATAGTTAATAATCTGACTTGTAGGAAACATCCCTGCAGCGCTGTCGAAATTTCCCTTTCGTAGTTTTGGGCAGACGAAAATCATTTGAATTACTCAGTTAATAATCCATCGTGGTGCGCAAGGACATAACGCTCCTCTTGTAAGTGTTTTATGTTCCCTAAACTAAAAAGTGAAACTCACGTGCTGCGGTTGCTGAACTCTCTAATGAGCCAGTTGGAGGCGTTGCCGCACAATATTCTCTGCGATAAATGCCTGGGGAGGGATTATGGCTTCAAACAGCTTCCAAAATGAGGTGCCTAAGGCACGGGTCAATATCAAACTTGATCTGCATACCGGAGGCGCTCAGAAACAAGTCGAGTTGCCGCTGAAACTGATGGTGCTGGGTAACTACAGCAACGGGAAAGAACAGCGTCCACTTTCCGAGCGAAACAAGATTGACATCAATAAGAATAACTTTGACAGCGTCCTTGGCGAATTTGCGCCAAGGGTAAAGTTCGATGTCAATAACACTTTGACCGATAACGTGTCTGATATCTCGGTCGAGCTGAATTTCCAGAGCATGAAGGATTTCGAGCCCGAGCAAGTGGCGCGGCAGGTTCCGCAGCTGCGCGCCTTGTTGGCGATGCGCAATCTGTTGCGTGATCTCAAGTCGAACCTGCTGGATAACGTGACCTTCCGTCATGAGCTGGAGCGCATCCTCAAGGATGACGCGCTCAGTGACGAACTGCGAGCTGAGTTGGCCGCATTGGCTCCCAAACAAGAACGTTAATTCATACCAGTAGCATCAAGAGAAATTCAATCATGTCCGTAGAAAACTCCAGCGTGCAATTGCGCGGCGCTACCGTATTGTCTGAAGATCGCGAAAGTGTTTATGGCGCTCTGTTTAACAAGATTAATCTGAACCCTGTTGCTGAGCTGGGAGGCATTGATGCTTTCCAGAATTCGGAGGCATTGTCCGAGGTTTCGGTCGATGAACGGGTGACGGCTGCCGTTAGTGTGTTTTTGAAGTTACTTAAACAATCGCCACAAAAGATTGAGCGTTTGGATAAGGTTCTGCTGGACGAACATATCGCTTCATTGGATATGCAGATCAGTCAGCAACTGGATGCAATCATGCACCATCGGGACTTTCAACAAGTCGAGTCAACTTGGCGTGGGGTGAAGTCGCTGATTGATCAGACCGATTTTCGTCAGAACGTCCGTGTAGAGCTGTTGGATATCAGCAAGCATCACCTGGTGCAGGACTTCGAGGACGCGCCGGAGATCGCTCAGAGCGGCTTGTATTTCCACGCCTACACGCAGGATTACGACACCCCGGGTGGCGAACCGATTGCGGCGGCAATCTCTAACTTCGAATTCGACCGCAGTCCTCAGGATATCGCCCTGTTGCGCAATATTTCGAAGGTGTCTGCAGCGGCCCATATGCCATTTATTGGTTCCGTCGGTCCGGCGTTCTTTGGCAAATCCTCCATGGAGGAGGTGGCTGCGATCAAGGACATCGGTAACTACTTTGAACGAGCCGAATACATCAAGTGGAAAGCGTTCCGTGACAGTGACGACGCGCGTTACATCGGTCTGACCATGCCGCGTGTCCTGGGTCGCTTGCCCTATGGGCCTGACACCGTTCCCGTGCGCAGTTTCAATTACATTGAAAGCGTAAAGGGGCCGGATCATGACAAATACCTGTGGACCAATGCTTCGTTTGCCTTCGCGGCCAACATGGTCAAGAGCTTCATCGCCAATGGCTGGTGTGTGCAGATTCGTGGGCCGCAGTCGGGTGGGGCGGTCACCGAATTGCCGATCCATTTGTATGACTTGGGCACCGGCAATCAGGTCAAGATTCCTTCCGAGGTGATGATCCCGGAAACCCGCGAATTCGAATTCGCCAACTTGGGCTTCATTCCTCTTTCGTACTACAAAAACCGCGACTACGCGTGTTTCTTCTCGGCCAACTCGGCGCAGAAACCGGCGCTTTACGATACGTCTGACGCCACTGCCAACAGTCGGATCAATGCGCGCCTACCTTATATCTTCCTTCTCTCACGCATTGCCCATTATCTGAAGCTGATCCAGCGCGAAAACATCGGCACTACCAAAGACCGTCGGTTGCTGGAGCTGGAGCTGAACAAGTGGATTGGCGGGCTGGTCACCGAAATGACTGACCCGGGCGATGACTTGCAGGCCTCGCACCCGCTGCGGGATGCAAAGGTGACGGTCGAAGACATCGAGGACAACCCCGGTTTCTTTCGGGTCAAGTTGTACGCCGTGCCGCACTTCCAGGTCGAGGGCATGGACGTGAACCTGTCGCTGGTTTCGCAGATGCCCAAGGCAAAAGCCTGATTCGGTTGTAGGGAAACGTCGTCATGAAAATCGATCGCCCGCTATGGGCCGCCGGGGCGCTGTTGTCGCCGCAACAGTTCCAGCAGCAGGCGCGCTGGGAGACGTGGGCTAACGAGCAGCTCGCGTATCTGACCCTGGCACATCCTTGGGGAGTTCAGGCAGTGGGGTTTGACCCGCAGGCTTTGCGTCTGGGCAAACTCAAGGCGACTCAGCTCCGTGTGCGGATGCCCGACGGTACGTGGATCGATACTGAACAGGTAGACCGCTTGCCCTGCGCTTTGGAGCTGAGGCTTCTGCGGGTGGACGATGATCAGGAAGTGATCGTGCACCTGGCCTTGCCGCTCGAGCAGGCCAACGGCAACAACTGTCTGTTTGAAAGTGGCAGAGCCGATCGACCGACGCGCTATCGTCAATCGTGGCGCGAGGTCCAGGACATCTATGCGGACGAGGTGCAATCGATCGGCGTGTTGGAGCATGCGCTGAGCCTGCGTTGGCAGCATGACGACAACGCGGATTACATGACGTGCCCGGTCGCGCGTCTGGTGCGCGATGGGCAGGGTGCCTGGAGCCTCGACCCGGCCTATGTGCCGCCACTGCTGAGCTTTGCTGCGCACCCTGGGTTGATGAATCAGCTGGAAAACCTGTTGACGCAGTTATCCACCAAACGGCAAAGGCTCATGGGGATGCGTCGGGAGAGCAACCAGCGCATGGCTGACTTTGCCGTGGCCGATGTGTCGTTGTTCTGGCTGCTCAATGCCTTGAATACCTATCAGCCTGTATTGGCGGATCTACGGGAGTTTCCCGCGCGGCACCCCGAGCAGGTTTACCAGGAGCTGATCAAGCTGGCCGGCAGCCTGCTGACCTTCTCGTTGGAACATGATCTCGACAAAGTTCCGGGTTATCGCCACGAGTCGTTGGAGGCAGTGTTCCCGCCGCTGATGCACACCATCTCCCTGTTGCTGGAAGCCAGTCTGCCGTCGCGGGTCATTGCCTTGGTTCTGGAGGAGCAAGGAGCCAATCGTTGGCAGGTCCGGTTGAATGACCCTCGCTTGCGTGAGCCTGATGGTGCTGATTTCTATCTGTCGGTGCGCTGCCGTTTACCGGCGGCGCAGTTGCAGGAGCAGTTTCCGCGCCTGTGCAAGATCGGCACGCCTGACGCTGTCGATTACCTGGTCAACGCGGCGCTCGACGGTGTTCCGCTGCAGTCCCTCAGCCATGTGCCGGCAGCGATTCCGTTGCGTCTGGAAAATCAATACTTCGTGCTTGATCTCGCTCATGCCAAGGGGCGGGCAGTGCTGGACGAAGGGGTCTGCGCTTTCTACGTCCCAAGCACCTTGGCCGACGTGAAACTTGAACTGTTCGCGGTGCTGCGCTCATGAACCTGACCGCTTCCAAAGCACAGAACGCCGCAGTGGACATCGATGCCCTGTTGCAGGACACCTACCTGTTAGTGGTTGAGTTACGCCAGGGCGCCTCGGTGCAGCACAGCCTGAACCTGTGGCAGTTTTGCGAAGATCAGGTGGAGCAGGTGCGGCAGCGGCTCAAGTTGTCGGGCCTGAATCAGCGCAGCATCGATCACATCAGCCATGCTCAATGCGCGTTGCTCGATGAGACCGTGCTGACCTGTGCCAAAGGTGACGCTCACGCGTCTTGGGCTAGCGAGCCGTTGCAAGCCCGGTTTTTCAATCGCCATCAGGCGGGTGAATTTCTGTATGAGGACATGCGTGAAGTCTTGCGCGAGCCCGCGCCGGATCGCCAGGTACTGACGGCATTCCAACGGGTGCTGATGCTGGGTTTTCGCGGTCGTTACAGCGATCTGGCTGACCCCGAGCGTGAGCAATTAGTGGAGGCGCTCAATGCGCAGGTGGCGCCACTCAAGGCCAGCCAAGGCCTGATAACGCAGTCGGGCAATGGCGACCTGTTTGCAGGCCTGGCCTGGCTGCGATCACCACTGATCCATGGGCTGGCAGTGGTGCTGTTGCTCGCGGCGACATGGTGGGCCATGGATCATCTGTTGAGCAGTGCGATTGCCTCGCTCTTGCCTGATCAATCGTGAGGCTCGGATGACTCTCACACTGCAAAGAGCGCTTTGGCTGTGGGTGGGTGCACTGGTCCTCGCCTTGCTAGTCATTCTGCCGCTCACTGCCTGGATACGTTCCATCGCGGGGCTGACCACGCTGTGCGCTGTGTTGCTGGCCTGTGTTCTGGTGAACCGCCATGCCGCGCAACAACGTGGATCGCTAGGGCTGGTCGATCTCAAGAACTTGCCTGCGGCGTCGTTTCGGAAGCCGGTCGTATTGACCTGTGGTGATGGCCTGGATGGACTCTTCGGTGCGGTTTCCGAGGATCAGGTCGTCCTGCGTGTGACCGAGCAAGGTTGCTATGTGCGCGTGCCGAGCCTGAATCAATTGGTGCCCGTCAGCGATGGCCTCCTGGCTCTGCGTCCCGGCTGGGGCGGGCAACTCAGCGTGATGCTCATCGTCAACCCAGGCGCACACAGTGACGGAGGTGTACTGGGCGGTCAGGTGCGCACCTTCAGCCACCAAGTTACCGTGGCACGCAAGCGCGGGATCGAGTTGCCGCTGTTACTGGTGAGCTACCTGCAAACCTTGCACGGCGAAGAGCCATGGTTCAGTTGGGACTGCGGCCAGACCGACGCGCGAGTGTCTGACGAGGGGGCATGCGTGAGTTTGTCCGAGTGGCAGCGACAAACCGCTGACTCCTCCCTCCAAGCCGCCCGAATGCACGCCAGTATCCAACTGAACAGTGTGGTGGCCTGGCTGAATGACGCAGTGTTGCGACACCTCGCCATTCGCAACGCGCCTGGTTTGGCCACGGTTTGCGCAGTCAAACTGGTACCGGCACTGCCGCAGGCCGTGAAGATGAACCTGTGGCAGCAATGGTTGCACAGCAAGGTGGCGCTGGCTGACAACAGGCCGATCGTGGCGGACGCGGTCTTGCCGTTCCCGGACCCTTTGCTCAATCGGCTGCCGCTCCGCCCGCTGCGTTCTCCGTTACAGCGCGCTAGCGTTGCTGCGATGTGGTTGTTCGCGGTAGCGGGTGTCGTCGCACTCGCCAGCTCGGCGTGGCAGAACACTTTGCTGGTGCGCCAGATCACTGACGACTTGCATCGTTATGCCGCCATCGCGCAACCGGCCCATCGTGATCAACGCGAGTTTCTTCGGCGCGAAGAGGCCGTGACCGTACTGCGTCAAGACGCCCGGCGCCTGGATGCCTACTACCGCCACGGTGAACCCCTGGCGTTTGGTTTGGGCCTGTATCGCGGCGAGCGTCTGCGCGCGCCGTTGCTCGCGGTGCTGGCCAAACATGTTGAGCCTCCAGCAGCGCTGTCCACGGGAATTGCCGGACCTGTGCGGCTGGACAGCTTGTCGCTGTTCGCAACCGGCAGCGCTCAACTCAAGCCGGATTCAACCAAAGTCCTGATCAATGCGTTGGTCGATATCAAGGCACAACCGGGCTGGCTGATCGTTATTGCGGGGCATACCGATGCCACCGGCGACGCCGGCAACAACCTTCGGTTGTCCCACGCCCGAGCCAGCGCCGTGCATGACTGGATGCAGCACATGGGCGGCATTCCCGACAGTTGTTTTGCGGTGCAGGGCTTTGGCGCCAGCCAGCCGATTGCGAGCAATGACACCGAGGCAGGGCGTGCCACCAATCGCCGCGTCGATATCCGTCTGGTGCCGGAGGACGGGGCCTGTGCGCTCCCGACCGCTGGGCCGGACAGGCAACCTCCCGTCGCATCCCGCGACGTTTAGATCTTCGAGAAAAGGAGCTTCACATGGCAATTCCCGTTTACCTCTGGCTGCAAGACGATGGTGGCGCCGCCATCAAAGGTTCGGTGGACGTGCAAAAACGCGAAGGCAGCATCGAAGTGGTCGCCCAGGACCACAGCCTGTACATCCCCACCGACAACAACACCGGCAAGTTGACCGGTACGCGGGTTCATACCCCGTTTCTGTTTTCCAAGGAAATCGATGCGTCCAGCCCGTATCTCTATAAGGCGGTGACCTCCGGTCAGACCCTCAAGAGCGCCGAGTTCAAGTGGTATCGCATCGACGATGCCGGGCAGGAAGTCGAGTACTTCATCACCCGGTTGGAAAACGTCAAGGTGGTGAAAGTCGCGCCGAAAATGCACGACATCAAAGATCAGAGTAAAGAAAAACACAACCATCTTGAGCAGATCGAGTTGCGTTACGAGAAGGTCATCTGGACCTACAAGGACGGCAACATCATCCATTCCGACGCCTGGAGCGAGCGCCAAAGCGCTTGATGGGGATCGGCAGCAGGCGCGCGTTCGCCTGCTGCTTCCCGGTGTGCAGGATTGAGCGTCCGTGCGCGGGCGTTCAGCCAAACACATCGAGTTTCCATCCGCACTGACTTGTCGACGACACACCCAGATCCCAGAACCAGGATGTAACCGCATGGCACAGAACTCCACCCGATTGCTTCGCCGTCTTAACCCTTATTGCGCCCAGGCGCTGAGTGCGGCGGCCTCGCTGTGCCAAAGCCGTGCGCATGCGCAGATCACCATCGAGCACTGGCTGCTCAAGTTGCTGGGGCAGGGTGAAGGTGATCTGATCGTGATCGCGCGTCGCTACGAATGGAATCTGGAGACGCTGTGGCACGGACTGATCGAACATATCGATCGCCTGCCACGCAGTGTGCAGAGCAAGCCGCAACTCTCGGACCCGCTGCAGCAACTGATCAAAAATGCCTGGTTGCGTGCCTCGCTGGATGACAACAACGACAGCCTGCGCTCTGTGCACCTGCTGAGCGCGTTGATAGAAACACCTGACTTGCTGGCGTGCGAAGCCGCATGGCCGTTGCTCAGCCTCAGTGAGGCTCAGTTGCAGCGATTGATGGTGTTGCTGGATCAAACCTCTGAAGAGCGCCCCGAGTCGCAGGTCTCAGCCGTTTGGGACCGCGCCGCTGAGTCTTCCGGTGAACTCGCCATGCTGCCAACCAGTGCTACCAAGGATGAGGCGGTGCTGGACAGATTCACCCAGGACCTCACCGCCAAGGCCGCAGAAGGGACGCTCGACCCGGTGTTTGGCCGTGACGACGAAATCCGCCAGGTCATCGATATCCTCAGTCGCCGGCGCAAGAATAATCCGCTCCTGGTCGGCGAGCCTGGGGTTGGTAAAACGGCACTGGTTGAAGGACTGGCGTTGAGCATCGCCCAGGGCAAGGTGCCGGACAGCCTGAAGTCGGTCAGTGTGCGCACCCTTGACCTGGGCTTGTTGCAGGCCGGTGCCGGTGTCAAAGGCGAGTTCGAACAACGTCTGAAAGACGTGATCAACGCCGTGCAGCGCTCTGAAAATCCGGTGCTGTTGTTTATCGATGAAGCCCACACCCTGATCGGTGCCGGCAACCAGGCCGGCGGTGCCGATGCGGCCAATTTGCTCAAGCCTGCCTTGGCCCGTGGCGAGTTGCGCACCATCGCCGCGACGACCTGGAGCGAATACAAACAATACTTCGAGCGCGATGCCGCCCTGGAACGGCGCTTCCAGATGGTCAAGGTCGATGAGCCGGATGATGCCAACGCGAGCCTGATGTTGCGTGGTCTCAAGGCACGCTACGCCAAGCATCACGGCGTGCATATACAGGATGCGGCGGTGCAGGCGGCGGTCACGCTCTCACGGCGCTACCTGACCGGTCGCCAACTGCCGGACAAAGCGGTCGACCTGCTGGACACCGCCAGCGCCCGGGTCCGCATGAGCCTGGACTGCGAGCCACAGGCATTGACTCGCCTCAGCGCCCGGCAAGTGGCCTTGGAACTGGAGCGTCACGCGCTGGAACAGGATCAGGGGCTGGGTGGCTGCAGCGCCGATGAACGCTTGACGATGATCGCGGCCCAACACGCTGAACTGCAGCGCCAGCACATCGATCTGGAACAGCAGTATCAGCAAGAGCTGGACCTGACTCAGCAACTGATTGATGCACGCCAGGCGCAGCCGCCTCGGCGAGATATCTGCGAGCAGTTGCAACGGCGATTGAGCGACATTCAAGGCAACCGGCCGTTACTGTCTCTGGATGTCGACGCCCGATGCGTGGCGGAAGTGATTGCCGATTGGACCGGAGTGCCGCTGGGCAGTTTGCTCAAGGATGAACAGGCCAATCTCTTGATGCTGGAGCAGCAATTGGGCGAGCGCGTGATTGGCCAGGCGCCGGCTCTGAGCGCGATGGCCCAGCGCTTGCGTGCCGCCAAGACCGGGCTCACCGATGACAAGGCGCCGCTCGGCGTGTTCTTGCTGGTCGGCACCAGCGGCGTCGGTAAAACCGAAACCGCATTGGCCTTGGCCGACAGCCTGTTCGGTGGCGAAAAATCGCTGATCACCCTGAATTTTTCCGAGTACCAGGAAGCCCACACCGTCAGCCAACTCAAAGGCTCGCCACCCGGTTATGTCGGTTATGGCCAGGGCGGCGTACTGACCGAAGCCGTGCGGCAGCGGCCCTACAGCGTGGTGCTGCTCGATGAGGTGGAAAAGGCCCACAGCGACGTACTGAATCTGTTCTATCAGGTTTTTGATCGCGGTTTTATGCGCGATGGCGAAGGGCGCGAGATCGACTTTCGCAACACCGTCATTCTCATGACCTCCAACCTCGGCAGCGACCTGCTGCAAAGCTGTTTGCAGGAGCAACCTGATGCCCCGGACAGCGTGCTGCATGAACGGCTGCGGCCGATCCTGCGTGAACACTTCCAACCGGCGCTGCTGGCACGCTTCCAGACCCTGATCTATCGCCCTCTGAAAGCCGATGCCCTCACGCGCATCGTCGCCATCAAACTCGCCCAGGTCGGCAAGCGTCTGCAGCGTCATTACGGCCTGGATTGCCAGATTGACGATGCGCTGAACGCGGCCTTGGTGGCCGCCTGCCTGTTACCCGACTCCGGGGCGCGCAACATCGACAGCCTGCTCAATGAGCAGATCCTGCCGGTACTCAGCCAACAATTGCTTGAGCGTCGGGCGGCGCAACGGCGTACTCAGGGCGTGCGCCTGGGCTACTGCACCGCTGAAGGGATCAGCCTGCATTTCACCGATGTTCAGGGCACGGCTCAGTCCGTCGCGGTGGCAGTGTGAATATGCCCAACGGATTGCAGACTTTCTTCGACCACAGCCGTCACACCCTGAATGTGCGCAACGTCGAGGCGCGACTTGACGTCCTGACGTTTGAAGGCGAGGAGCGCTTGAGCCAGCCCTTCATCTATCGCGTGGAATTCACCTGCACCGAGCGTGACCTGCCCGCCGACGCCTTGCTGGGCCAGGACGCCAGTTTCAGCCTGCACGCGGCGCCGCAAACTGTGCCCCTCACAGGGTTGAGCACGCCCGAGGTCAAGCCGCTGCGTACGCTGCACGGCGTCGTCACTGGCTTCAAGCGGCAGTCCGGTTCCAACGACGAAGCCTGCTATCAAATCACCTTGCAGCCGCGACTGGCGTTGCTCGATCGCGGCCAGCAGTTCCGCCTCTATCAGCATCAGTCAGTGCCGGAGATCGTCGAAAGCATCCTGCGCAGCCGCCATGGTTTTGAAGGCCAGGACTTTCTGTTTCGCCTGCAACGCAACTACCCCAAACGCGAACAGGTGATGCAATACGGCGAAAGCGACCTGAGCTTTATTGCTCGTCTGCTGGCCGAGGTGGGTATCTGGTATCGCTTCACCAGCGATGAGCGCCTGAGCATCGACGTCGTCGAATTTTGCGACGACCAGCGTCACTATCAGTTCGACGTCGAGCTGCCGTATCGCCCGCAATCCGGGCTGGTCAGTAGCGGGCAGGACGCCGTGTGGCAACTGCAATCCAGCTACAAAGTGGTCGAGCAACAGGTGCATATCCGCGCCTACCAGCACCGCGACGCCAGTGCGCACCTGAGCGGGGCGATCGACCAGAGCCGGGGCGCGACCACTACCTACGGCGAGGCCTACCACTACGCCGAACCGTACCGCGTGCTCGGCGATGCCCAGGCCCAGGACGAAGACCTGCAAAGCGAAAGCGGCTACTTCTTTGCGCGCCTGAGGCATGAACGTTACCTCAACGATCAGGCTCGGCTGAGCGGCATCAGCAGCAGCGCGATCCTGACACCGGGGCAGGTGCTCAATGTCTCCGGCGGCGCACCGCAGGCCTTCACGCCGGGTGCGGTAATCACTTGCCTGAGCACCAGGGCCGCCCGGGATAGCAGTTTCGAAGCCACCTTTCAGGCCATGCCTTATTCAGAGACCGTGTGCTTTCGCCCGGCGCTGCTGCCCAAACCGCAAATCGCCGGCACCGTACCGGCCCGCGTCACCAGCCCGCAGGCCAACGACCCTTACGCGCATATCGATCTGGAAGGGCGCTACCGGGTGAACTTCCTGTTCGATCGCGATACCTGGAAACCCGGCGAAGAAAGCCTCTGGCTGCGCCTAGCCCGTCCCTATGCGGGCGACACCCACGGCCTGCACTTGCCGCTGATTCCCGGCACCGAAGTGGCCATCGCCTTCGAACAAGGCGACCCGGACCGCCCCTATATCGCCCACGCCCTACACGACAGCCAGCACGTCGACCACGTGACCCTGCGCAACTACAAACGCAACGTGCTGCGTACGCCGGCCAACAACAAACTGCGCATGGATGACACGCGGGGGCAGGAGCACGTCAAGCTCAGCACTGAACACAGTGGCAAGAGCCAGTTGAATCTGGGGCATTTGGTGGATGCCGAGCGTAAGAAGCGGGGGGAGGGGTTTGAGCTGCGCACGGATGGTTGGGGAACGGTTCGTGGCGGTAAAGGATTGTTCATCAGTGCTGATGCGCAATCCAAGGCCCAAGGCCAAGCCCTCGAAATGGCGGCGGCTATAGGGCGCTTACAGAAGGCGGGCGATCAACTGGAAGGACTTTCCAGTGATGCCCAGGCGGCCCACGCCACCCCAGCTTGCGTGCAAGCGCAAGTGACGTTCATGCGCGAGCAACTCGACGAACTCAAAGCCGCCGTGTTGTTGCTCAGTGCCCCCCAGGGAATGGCGCTCACCAGCGGCAAACACCTGCAATTGGCGGCGCAAGACAACCTGATGATCAACGCCGGTGCCGACGCCGATATCAGCGTGGTCAAGAAGTTGTTCATGGGCGTAGGGCAGGGGTTGAGTCTGTTCGTACGCAAGCTGGGCATCAAGCTCATCGCCAACCAGGGGCCGGTCAAAGTCCAGGCGCAAAACGACACGCTGGAACTGATGGCTCGCCATGGCCTGGAGATCATCAGCACCGAAGATGAAATCCGCATCGTCGCGAAAAAGAAAATCATCCTGAATGCCGGTGGCAGCTACATCACGCTCGATCAGAGCGGCATCGAGTCAGGGACCCTGGGGGACTACAACATCAAGTCGGCGCACTTCGACTATCTGGGGCCAGCTAGCATGGGGGCTTCGCATCCAGAATATCCACAGAGTCTGTCCAAACAACCGTTGCGGTTCAGCGTGCCGCAAACCCCCAATGCCTCCAGTCAAGGCTGGACAGGCATGCCCTACACACTCTACGCCGACGGCGCAGTGCTCAAGCAGGGCGTGCTGGACAAGACCGGGCAAGTGTTAATCGATCACGAGGTGGTGACCCAGCAGTATCGAATGGAGATGGCCAACGGAGTCAGCTACCAGATACCGGTGCCCAGCGATTATCGCAATGCCGAGCAAGCGACCCTGGCCAATGGTGGTTTGCACAACCATCTCTCGCAAACGGATACCGAGGTCAGCCAACCCACATCGCACACGGATCAACGTGCCCTGTACGCCGCAGTGATGAGTGTAATCAATGACCAGGAAGGGAAAATCTCATGACTCAACCCGACATCGTTGTACCCATCGCCTTGCAACACACCCAGCAGGCGACCTGTACGTCGCCCTGGTATGTGCAAAACAGTGAGTACCACCCTGTGGCGGCAACCTATCAACCGTTAATCAACGGTGAGGAAGCCTTCGAAGCCGTGCACCTGGCTATCGCTCAGGCCAAGAAATCCATCGATATCATCTGCTGGGGATTTCAGCCCTCAATGTACTTTATCCGCGACGGCAGTGCCCCGAGCATTGGCGCGCTGCTTAAGACCAAGGCTCAAGAAGGCGTCAAGGTTCGCGTGTTGGGATGGGAAATGCCGCTCAACTCTGCAGGCTTCGCGGGCGAGGCGAACCTGCCCGGTAAAGGTACGGTTCGTATCAAGGATCGGGCGCTGCAGAGTTCTACCCAGGCGCAATACGACGCTGACCGCCAGTGGTTTTCCGACTGTGCGGTTGCGGACGGTAAGGCCGCTCATCGAGCAGCGGACAGGATTCCCCTGTTCGTCAGTCGCGGTTTCAGCTTGGATGAAAGGTCCAGGATTGCCGATGAGGTGAAACATGAAAGTCTCGACCCGAAAATCAGTGGAAAAATGCGGAGCACACTTAAGTGGACCGTTACGCATCATCAAAAAAGTGTCCTTGTAGACTATGAATTGCCGGATAGCGCCGTTGGCTTTGTCATGGGCCACAACATGCTCGACGAGTACTGGGACACTGACCACCACTCGGCGCTGAACCGCGTCGAAGGCAGCAAGCCTGCGCCCAACAGTGGCCCGCGTGGTCACACTCCACGGCAAGATATTTCCAGCCAAGTCAGCGGGCCGATTCTGGAACACCTACACCATAACTTCGCCTCCGCCTGGCTCAAGGAAACCGGCGAGGACTTACTCAATCTGCGCCAGGCCAAACAGGTTGGGCCACAATTGCAATGCACTCCTGGCGCCACCCGGCAGTTGGCCCAACTTGTGCGCACCCAGGCGCAAGCGGGCAAGCGTGATATTGAGAAGCTCTACCTTAAGGCGGTCAACAACGCGACCCAGTTCATCTACATCGAGAACCAGTACTTTCGCTGGCCGCCGTTGGCCGAGGCCATCAAAAACGCGGCGGAAGTCCAGACCCGCAAAGGGCGTGATCCGGGCCTGCATGGCGCCTTGCACCTGTTCGTGATCACCAACGCGACTAATGACGGCATGGGTGCGGGCACTGTGAACACCCAGCGCATGCTCGAAAGCCTTGGCCGCGCCGAGACCATACCCGAGGTGACGAAGCTGCGGCTCATCAAACAGGCAAAAGAAGATGCCCCACCCCGGCCACGACCTGATCCGCGCGATCACGTAGGGCAGATGGAACTGGCTAAAAGGCAGGCCGAGCTCGATCAGCAAACCCAGGAAATCCAGGACAGTACGATTCGCCCGCAGGAGGTGCCTGGTTTGAAAGTCCACCTGTGCTCGCTGGTTGCCCCAGATTCGCCGGCCGGAAAGCCGTGGATGCCGGTGTACATCCACTCCAAGCTGATGATCGTCAATGACGTGTTCACCACCCACGGCTCGGCCAACATCAACACCCGCAGCATGCAGGTGGACAGTGAGCTGAACATTGCCCATGAATGGATGAGTGTGACTCAGGCCATGCGGCGCCGGTTATGGAATCTGCATACAGATAAGAGGGGGGCGCAGGATGATCCGGAGGCGGCGTTCAAGGCTTGGCAGAAAATCATCAAGGACAACAAAGACTTCCAGTCAAACAAGTTGACGCCCGACGCTCCGCTCGTCGAATTCTATTACGGCGAAAAGACCTTGAAGGACCTCGACTGATGCGTCTGACTCTCTTGCTCTCAAGCCTGCTGTTGACTGCTTGCGGCACTGGCAGTGCACTGACTTTTCCGACGAAGGACACGCCCTTGAACCCGCTTACCGAGATCAAAACCAATCTGGCGTTTACTTGTGTACACGAGCAGATCCCTGCGCCGTCCGCCGAGGCCGATGAGCTGTTCCTGTACGCGCGCTGGTTGCAGAAGAACAACCAGCTCAAACAGGACAAGGCGGTCGACATGGAGATCGAACGCCTGTACCGCATCGCCGCCGAGAACGGTCATTACAAGGCCAATATCAACCTGCAAAACGGCACTATGCGCGGCCACTTCAAGCTCCGTGGTGCGGAGCACCTGCACCTAAGCCAGCAACTGATCGACGCGAATGTGGCGACCGGGTACTACTTTATCGGCCTGTTCCTGAAGAACGGCTCAGCCGGGTTGAAGCAGGACCCGGAAATGTCCCTGCGCTATTACCGCACGGCGGCTGATCAGGGCAGTGCCCAAGCCCAGTACGTTCTGGGGGACAAGCTCGCCCCCATCGACATTGCGCCGGATGTTGCCCAGCAGATGCGCCGCTGTGCAGCCGAACAGGGGCATGGCGATGCGGCTTCCGACTTAGCTGTCAATCTCAAAAATAAGGGGCAGTATCGGGAGGCGGTCGAGGCATTTCAGATGGGAGTGATGGCAGGTGATGAAGGCTCTGCTGGCTGGTTGGATGACGCCTTTCGCGGCCCACTTCCCTCCAATAGGTCCGATTACCTCGCCCAACAGGCAGACCTTGAGCGCGCTGAACGCTATAAAACCATCTGGAGGGTGCTCGCAAGATACTCATATGCTGACCCCAAAGTCCCCGAGATCAACGAAATTCTCCCGTTGCCACCGGCCAAGCTGCCCGCTTGGAACGGCAAACTGCAATGGCTGGAAGCACGCCTGGCCAACATCCCGCCGCCAAAACCGAGCGAAGCGCTGATCCAGCGCTTGGCCAAGGCCAAGCTGCTTGAGCCCGCGACCGGCAAACCCACGCCTGATTCCCCCGCGTTCATCAAGGTCAGCTACCCGGCACCCACTTGCTTCAGCGGCCAGGCCTGTCCGCAGACCGGCTACTGGCAGGCAATACGTGTAATTGGCTCGCCTGGCTTTGAATTGGCACGCGGTGACGTGCGCCGTTTCGAGAAGGATCAGCTCATGCCCACCCTGAACGTCCGGAGGCGTGACATCCGTTTCCTGCTGCCCGACAGAATCACCGTCGGTGAGGAAAACATCGAATGGCAACTGTTGGGGTAAGCCATGAAAAACATCATTCGCATCGGCGACAAAACGAACCGCGACGGCACTGTTCTATCGGGTTCCACCGTCATGGTATTCAGGGGTATTGGCGTCGCTCGCCAGGGCGACCCGGTAGATTGCCTGATCCATGGTCGGACAGAGATTGCCGAGGGGCACCCAACGTTTCACGACAGCGGTATTCCGGTGGCCTTTCACGGGCATCGCTGCGCCTGCGGTTGCACCTTGATTTCATCACTGCCCGAAGCGAGTGCGAGCTAGCCATGTTGCCTAATGGGTTGCATACCGTTTTCGACCACAGCCGGCACACCCTGAATGTGCGCAACGTCGAAGCCCTGCTCGACGTTCTGACGTTTGAAGGCGAGGAACGCTTGAGTCAACCCTTCATCTATCGCGTGGAATTCACCTGCACCGAGCGTGACCTGCCCGCCGACGCCTTGCTGGGCCAGGACGCCAGTTTCAGCCTGCGCGCCGCGCCGCAAACTGTGCCCCTCACAGGGTTGAGCACGCCCGAGGTCAAGCCGCTGCGTACGCTGCACGGCGTCGTCACTGGCTTCAAGCGGCAGTCCGGTTCCAACGACGAAGCCTGCTATCAAATCACCTTGCAGCCGCGTCTGGCGTTACTCGATCGCGGCCAGCAGTTCCGCCTCTATCAGCATCAGTCGGTGCCGGAGATCGTCGAAAGCATCCTGCGCAGCCGCCATGGTTTTGAAGGCCAGGACTTTCTTTTTCGCCTGCAACGCGACTACCCCAAACGCGAGCAGGTGATGCAATACGGCGAAAGCGACCTGAGCTTTATTGCTCGTCTGCTGGCCGAGGTGGGTATCTGGTATCGCTTCACCAGCGATGAGCGCCTGAGCATCGACGTCGTCGAATTTTGCGACGACCAGCGTCACTACCAGTTCGACGTCGAGCTGCCGTATCGCCCGCTATCCGGGCTGGTCAGCAGCGGGCAGGACGCGGTGTGGCAACTGCAATCCAGCCACAAAGTGGTCGAGCAACAGGTGCATATCCGCGCCTACCAGCACCGCGACGCCAGCGCGCACCTGAGCGGTGCGATCGACCAGAGTCGGGGCGCGACCACCACTTACGGCGAGGCCTACCACTACGCCGAACCGTACCGCGTGCTCGGCGATGCCCAGGCCCAGGACGAAGACCTGCAAAGCGAAAGCGGCTATTTCTTTGCGCGCCTGGGGCACGAACGTTACCTCAACGATCAGGCTCGGCTGAGCGGCATCAGCAGCAGCGCGATCCTGGCACCGGGGCAGGTGCTCAACGTCTCCGGCGGCGCACCGCAGGCTTTCACGCCGGGTGCGGTAATCACTTGCCTGACCACCAGGGCCGCCCGGGATCGCAGTTTCGAAGCCACCTTTCAGGCCATGCCTTATTCAGAAACCGTGTGCTTTCGCCCGGCGCTGCTGCCCAAACCGCAAATCGCCGGCACCGTACCGGCCCGCGTCACCAGCCCACAGGCCAACGACCCCTACGCGCATATCGATCTGGAAGGGCGCTACCGAGTGAACTTCCTGTTCGATCGCGACAGCTGGAAACCCGGTGAAGAAAGCCTCTGGCTGCGCTTGGCCCGTCCCTATGCGGGCGACACCCACGGCCTGCACTTGCCGCTGATTCCCGGCACCGAAGTGGCCATCGCCTTCGAACAAGGCGACCCCGACCGACCCTACATCGCCCATGCCCTGCACGACAGCCAGCACGTCGACCACGTGACCCTGCGCAACTACAAACGCAACGTGCTGCGTACGCCGGCCAACAACAAATTGCGCATGGACGACACGCGGGGGCAGGAGCACGTCAAGCTCAGTACTGAGCACAGTGGCAAGAGCCAGTTGAATCTGGGGCATTTGGTGGATGCCGAGCGTAAGAAGCGGGGGGAGGGATTTGAGCTGCGCACGGATGGTTGGGGGGCGATTCGTGGTGGGAAAGGGTTGTTTATCAGTGCTGATGAACAGGGTCAGGCTCGGGGTGAACAACTCGATATGGAGGCCGCTATTGAGCAACTCGAAAGTGCGTTGTCGCTGGGGCGCTCCCTGGCTCAGGCTGCCCGTAACGCTGAAGTGAAGCCTAGCGATACTGGAAGCCAACTAGCTTTGGTTGAGGCACTCAAGGGGTTGGCACAACCGGGTGTTCTGCTACATGCGCCGGCGGGTATTGGTGTACTCAGCCCTAAAGCCGTATGCCTGTCTTCCGGAGGGGAGAGTGTGGGTATTATGGCCGCGCACAACACTGACATCAGCGCCGGGCACGACATCACTGCTGCCGCCGAGGGTGGCGTCAGCGTGTTCGCACAACGTGCCGACCTGCAACTCAAGGCGTCTCAAGGCAAGGTCGAATTACACGCCCAGGGCGCCAATCTCCACGCTCTGGCAAAGACCGATATCAAGATCGAAAGCGTCGAAGGGCGTGTGGAAATCAGCGCCCCCGAAGAACTGGTGCTCAACTGCGGTGGTGCGTACATCCGCCTGAAGGGCGGCGAAATCGAGATAGGCGCCCCCGGCAATATCTACCTTAAAGCTTCGCATGTGCAAAAACTCGCGGCTACAAGTCTGGATACCCCGGCGTCACCGCTGCCGGCGGGTTACTCCGCAGGTTATACCTTGAAGGATGAAGCTCAGGCGCCGATGCCATTCACCCGTTACCAGATCACCACCCAACAAGGGGAGGTGTTTAATGGGGTGACCAACAAGGATGGTCAGACCATGAGTGTTCATACCTTGGTGCCCGGAGAGTTAAAGGTTGAACTTCCGGAACAATTACCAGAGTCAGGTCCAGGACATTGGGTGACAATTGATCACGATTATCATGGATTGAAAAACACCGCTCTTATGGTAATCAATCGACTCGTGTCTATGGGCGATGAGGGGCGGCTTTTCGGGTCGGAAGGCAAAGACTACATGAACACTAAACGCGACAAAATTCAGGTATGGAAACCTCTGCCTGAGGATGCCTACGAAGTTCTTGTAACGCAATCTGCCATTCGCCGGTATGGAGAAGAACGACGCATAACTCAAACATTCCTGGAGGGGGATGATACTTGGTTTAAAGGTGGGAAGTCTTGGTATTGGCAACCGGGGATGGCTGATGACGTATATTAAAAAAGGGGGGTTGGCAAATGAAGACAGGATGGATCTTCTTGTTCTGGGGGACTATGGATTTATTTTATATTGCCCGATTCTGTTACCTCGGTTTTTCTAATGGGAGGATTCCATTTTACAGTGACATTCAATCTCTCGTACCGCTAAGTGTGGAACATGGCTTGGTTGCGGTGTTGTTTTTGTTGTTTGGGTTGATTTTAAATATTTCAATGTTTTTTTCAGTGTATCTGTTTTTTCGAGGGTCGAGCCAAGCCCCATGTTTAGCCTATGCTCAAATTCCGCTCAGATTAATACTTGTCGTGCCGTCGTTGTCTTTTGTTTTGTGGTTCTCGAAAAGCGTAGGTGTTACGTCGGCTGTCTTGATGATTACGTTGTTGTTGCTTTCTGAAATGTTAAAGTTTTTGTCAATATTCTTTAGGGGTAGGCTGCGTTTCTCTTAGTTGTGGTTGCTGTCATTTTAATAGTAATTCAGTGGCTGAATGGTTGTTCAACACATATAAATTTTCAAGGACTGACATGAACTATCCCTATCATCGTACTGACACGCTCAACCCATTCAAGGATTTTACTGGCGGTCAACAGAAACAGCATTGGATCGAATTCCAATTGCTGGACGAGCAGGGCGAGCCCTTGGCGAACATGCCCTATCAAGTGATCAACGACGCCATCCGTGAGGGCTTCTTCCCCGGATGCCCGGGGCAAAGCGATGCTCAGGGCGTGATTCGTATTGAGGGGCTGCACCCGATCCCCATCACCCTGAAATTGCAGGCCAATCCGTTGGCCGAGCTGCTGCAAACCCGTCGCCTGCGTGCCGTACGTGCCGAGCCGTCTCGGCCAGGAATCGGTAACCGCACTCCACTGTACGGTCCGCAGCGCTCGGGCTTCTCGCCGATTGAGAAACAGGCTCAAGCGGAGGGTCACGACTATCACTACCTGCGCATCGGCCAACTGTGCGACAAGGAACCGGACTTCGCCCCGCCTTTGGCTGATCGCAAACTGCTTCCGGCTTATCACTTCCCGGACGCGAAATTCAAGGGTTTCACGGTCAGCGGTGAGGAACTGGATCGCCGTCATGTGTTGGAGGTTTGTCCGTTTCGTGCCTGGTCGCTGGTCCTGCACCACCAGTCTGAGTACAGCCTGGCCAACGCTTACAACCTGGGGTTGATGAGTATTCTTGCTTACAGCACGTTGCCCAAAAAGGAACGTGGATCCGTCGATGGTTTTTTCGAACAGCAATGTCTTGACCTGTCCCGCACCCCCGGGGTTTGGGATGGAAAAATGATGTGCCCTTGCCTGGTCCAGGACGTGCCCTTCGATGATCGCTATACAACGGTCAAACCGTTGGATACCACTCAGGCCTATCCTCCAGAAGGCGATACCCAGCTGTTCTACGCCATCAGTGCCGTCCAGGTGCTGGTGGCTTGGCGGGGCACCGAGATGACTTTTCCCTTTACCGATCTGGCAACGGACGTGACCTTTCGCCCAGTCAAATCAGAGGTTTCGGCAAACTGCGAGCCCAAGGTACCCTGCGCCGATCTGACCCCGCAGGGCCATGTGCATCTGGGCTTTCGCGATGCGTTCGAAGTGGCCCGGAGACTCTATGCCGAGCATCTGGGCGAAACGATTCCTGAAATAGCCGCTGATAGGGAATTATTTATCTGCGGACACAGCCTGGGCGGTGCCCTTGGGCTGATCCATGCGGCATCGCTGAAAGACAAGAATCCCCTGCTGTACACCTATGGCATGCCGCGAACCTTTACCCTCAAGGCCGCGCAGGGCCTAGGCGAGGTCAGGCATTTTCGTCATGTCAACGATACCGACCTGATCCCCAGCGTGCCGCCCGAGGCCGAACTGGATAATTACCTGTACAACCTCTATGGACCGCTGGGAACAACCCTGGGATTTACCTGGTCGTTGCTTCAGCTGGCCACCAGCCCGCTGTTCAAGTACGGCGACTCCTTTTGCCATCATGGCGAAATCGCCATGTTCTTCAAAGCCGATCAACACCGGCAGGCTCGCGGGTCGCACTACCCGGCGTATCGCAACAAGGACGGGCTCGGCGCGCCCTATCACACCACCATCGCCCGCCGCCTTCCAGAGAAGACCAAATTCTACCTAGTGCCCAGCTTGAGCGAGGCCGCCGACCAACAGGCCGAGTACGATCAGCAGTGTTTCACCACCTCGTTGAGCGCCGAAAGCCGGGCCCGCTTCTTCGCACCCCATGGCAACCCTAAACCAGGTCGGCTGACGGGCGTGCTCAATCACTTCATGTCGGAATACCACCCCTATATCTACAACCAGTTGCTGGAATCTATCGACCCTGTGCGCGAGCCGTTGCTGGATCGACAAACGCAACGGCAAAAATTCGAACAGCAGATGACGGCCAACGCCGAGAGCACTCCAGAGCATGAACTGGCCCGCAACCGCGTATTTCTCGACCTGCAGAACCAGTTGAGCCAAGCCTTGCGCGTTACCCGGAAAACCGAAGGCGGCGAGGAGGCCTTGCAGCGCTTCGATGCCGTGGCCGACCCCGAGGCCTATTACGAAAAAATCTACGGTTAAGCCCGCAAGAGCCATAGAGGACAAGACCATGCTCAAGAGAACGCCTATCGTGCTGCTCAGCCTGTTTGTCAGCGTGACTGGCTGCGCCAAGGATCTTAGCTTGGCCCCACCGCCTGATAGCGAACGGATAACGGTGACCGTGAAAGTGCCTGAGGACCTGAAAGCACGCGCTATGCAGGTGATGTATCGCTCGACCCTTTGCACCTTCTTCAGTCGCAACGCCTGGGGAGAGCCTTATAAACGCGATGGCTATCAGCGTACCGATATGCAGCCCGTGCGTCAGGGGCAGAGTGATATCTATGAAGTCAGGCTGCCCATCGATGGTGGCGGTGCCTGTCAGTGGCGTTTGAGCAACGTGACTTTTGGTGTCACTTACGCGGATCCCACTCGTTTTGGTGAGAACGTAACTTGGGGGGCGGGGGGCGGTGTTGTAGTGATATTCGATCACAACAATTCGTCACAAGGGGGGGCGGATATCGAAGTTGATGGGGATTTGACACTCAAGAAGGACTACTACCCTTGGGTAAAGGAGAGTTTTTTAGGCGGATATATCAAACGAGTCAGTCTTGCGGGTGAAGGCGATATCTATCTGATGTATCAGGCCTTACAGGCTCGGCAGGTGCATTTCGAACCCGTTCTGCATTCTGATTTCTTGGTTTACTCGGTACAACCGAAAGAGAAGAAAAAGGGAAACCATACTGCTTTCACTTATCCCGATGGAAGTGTTTTGGCAGATGGTCAATCCAAGCCGAATTTCCGTAAGTTGCAAGCCATCCGCCAGGCTGCGCAAAGCAAGAAATGAAGTGCATTTTTCTTGCCACGTTTACTGATTGGTTCGCCAGCCTTTGCGGTGCAAATTGACCAGTTTTTAATTATTGGAACTAACTTGAATGTCCCAGGGATTTGTTTTGTTGGGTGATAAAACCACCCACGATGGAGAAGTGATATCGGCCTCGTCCACAATGATCGTTAATGGTCGGCCAGTGGCGTTGGTAGGCGACGAAGTCAGTTGCCCGATTCATGGAGATAACCCAATTGTCGAAGGCTGCCCGAACTGGTCTGAGGGGGATCAGGCGATGGTGGTCAACGGCTGCCGCTGTGAGTGCGACTGCCAAGTGATTTCCAGCGCTCCCGATTGCGGGGTGGATTAGCCATGGGCTGGGATCGTCAGGCACCTCATGTGGTGGAAGTTCCAAAATCGCCTGTGCTGGGTCGTTGGTTATTGGCGGCTATCATGGCGGTATTGGTCGGCGTGCTGCTGTTTTTGCTGCATGCCTCCGAACAGATGCCGTTACTGCGTACGCTTAATATTTGGGCATTGTCCGCTTCGCCATGGGTGGTCTGGATCCTGGCGTTCGGTGCGCGTGCCCATGCCTACGGGAGTGCGCTGAGCCGTTACCAGTTTCTGGAGGAGGAGGCGCAAAATGCCCAGCATTCCTGGCAGGGTTGGGCGCAGCGCTACCTGGCAGTGTCTGCCAGTTGTGTACTGCTGCCTGATCAGGTGTCTGCGAGCGTATTGGCTCAGGGTTTCTTTGACTTCCTTCCCCGTGCAGGGCAAGCACGGCGTATCGCGGCTTTACCTGTAGGGCCGAAGCGCGCTCAAGCTGGGTTGCAGATGTTGACCCAGGCATTGGTGCCGGCACTGCATGCGTTGCCTGCGGGGCAGGAACTGCGCGTCACCCTGCTGAGCGATGTCGATCCTGAGGAATACCAAGCCTTGCGCGATGCATGGCAGCAGATCTGGAGCACCACGATGAGCCGGACGCTACCTGCAACGCTCGCCTTGGCTGGTGAATTGTCATACCGATGGATCGATGAAACGTTGAAGACTTCGAGCGCAGCCATTGAGTTGATCCTGGTGCTCCAGGTTCACGGTGAGGATTCTTACTCCGACGGGCTTGCCGCTTTGCTGCTATGCCCGGACAGTCTGGCGATCGTCTTGGACCTACCGATAACGGCTGGCTTGTTACGGCCAATGCCATTGGATATCGGCACGTTGGACCGTGAATTACCGTTGTTTCTGCAAACCCAAGTCAGCGCTCGCCTAGCAACTGGTCTGTTGGCCGACGCCGCCGACTGGCAGCCACTGAGCGGAAAAATGCTTGCTGTATCCGGCGCCCATGGTGCTTCGCTCAAGGCGGAGCAGCAATGGAATCAGGAACGTCTGTGCGGGCTGTCGGGGCCACTCGGTCATTGGCTGGTAACTGCGCTTGGTGTGGAAATGGTCCGGCATCAGCGCAAGCCATTGTTGGTATTGGCCCGAGAAGAATCGCGGCGCTGGATAAGCACGGTTACCACGGGAGAGTTGGCATGAAATTTTGGAATAATTCATGGCGCCGCGCGGGGGCAGCAGTGTGGATCATTACGCTTGTAACCGCGCTGGGCTGCGCGATCTGGACGTATGGCAATCGAGCCGGGTTGGTCGAGAGTCACCACAAGCTGTTCGCTTTTTTAATGATCATCACCATCATAATGGTTGGCTTTCTGGCACCACGGCTATTGGCGCATCTGAATCGTCAAAACCACCGCGAGCAGTGGCGTGCGGATAAGGTCTATCCCCCGGCAGATGCACAGATGGCTTTGCCTCGTCAGCCGGTTGTTCATCTCCCAGAGCTACGCCACCACCTACGCAGCGGCTACGGCTACTTCTGGCGCCGCAAAGTCCGCCTGCTTCTGGTCGTCGGCGAGCCCGCCGAAATCGAAGCCATCGCCCCAACCCTGGCCAAGCAGTTCTGGCTGGAAGGGCGAAACACCGTGCTGCTATGGGGCGGCAGTGCGCAGGCGGTGCTGGATCAAGCATTCCTTGAGCGATGGGCTGGGCTGAGTCGCTGGCGCGCGTTGGACGGCGTGGTCTGGGCCTTGAACAAAGAACAGAGCGCCGATGACGGGGCGATGAGTCGTGGGGTCAATCATCTAAGGGACCTTGCCCGTTCACAGCGCTGGCAGTTGCCACTGTACCTGTGGCAGGTGTGCGACAGCGAGTGGGATCAGGACAAGCGCAAGGTTCAACCGGTCGGTTGCCTGCTGCCATCTCGCGTGACGGCGACGGCGTTGGCGTCTTGTTTGGCTCGCCTGCTGGAGCGCTTGCGCCGTGAGGGGCTGGCGCAGGTGAGCGCTGTGATGGGCCATGATTTTCTGCTTCGCCTTTCCCGCGATCTGCAGGCCGAAGGCATTGCCCGTTGGCGTGAAGCGCTGGTGCCATTGTCAGGAAAGTACGTCCAGGGTGTGCGGTTGCGAGGACTGTGGTTCAGCCTGCCGTTGTCGGCGGCAAGTCAGGCCCCCGTCGATCATCATTGGCAAGCCGCTCCGACCTGGGATGGCGTGCTCGGCGACAAGGCTTTCTCTCATCGTCGCCTGGGCTGGAACGCCACGCGCGTCGCTTACGCGTTGGTGTTGGGTTTGGCGCTGGTGTGGGGCGCAGGACTGTTGCTGTCGTTCGTCAGCAATCGTGTACTGATCGATCAGGTTCAGACCTCGCTGGCGGCGTTGCAACAACCGGGCAATGGCGACGAGCAATTGAGTGCGCTCAACGATCTGGTGCGGGAGCTGGCTCGTCTGGATTACCGCGCCGCACACGGCGTGCCTTGGTATCAGCGTTTTGGTCTGAATCAAAATCAGGCGTTGCTCGAGTCACTGTGGCCGCGTTATGTCGAGGCCAACAATCGCCTGATTCGTGATCCGGCCGCGACCCGACTACACCAGCAGCTCAGCGCGTTGCTCATCTTGCCTCCGGACAGCCCTGAACGTGCCGAACGCGCCCACGACGCCTACAACCAGCTCAAGGCTTACTTGATGATGGCGCGTCCGGAAAAAGCGGATGCCGCGCTGCTGGTCAAGACCCTCGGCGATGCCGAGCCCACGCGCGAAGGGTTGTCGCCTGGGCTCTGGCAAAGCCTGGCGCCCAACCTCTGGACGTTTTACGGCGAACACTTGGCCGCGAATCCGGCGTGGCGGATCGAGGCCGACCCGAGGCTGGTGGCGCAAGTCCGGCAGATTCTGCTTGGCCAGTTGGGGCAACGTAATGCCGAGGCCAGCCTGTACCAACAACTGCTCGATGATGCGGCCAATCACTACTCGGACCTGAGCCTGCCCCAACTGGTGGGTGACACCGATGCATCGGCGCTGTTCGCTACCGCCGCCCGCGTGCCGGGTGTGTTCACCCGCCAGGCCTGGGAGGGGCAGGTGCGCCAGGCTATTGATGAAATCGCCGAGGCGCGGCGCGAGGAAATCGACTGGGTACTCAGCGACAAGCCCTCCGACCTCGACACCCGACTGAGCCCGGAGCGGCTGCGCGAGCGTCTCACCGAACGTTACTTTCAGGACTACGCCAGCGCCTGGCTGAGTCTGCTCAACAGCCTGCGCTGGCAGGAGGCTGGGAGCCTCGACGAGGTGATCGACCAGTTGACGCTGATGAGCGATGTGCGCCAATCACCGCTGATTGCCCTGATGAATACCCTGGCCTATCAGGGTCAGGCAGGCGCCCGAACCCAGGCCTTGGCCGACTCGCTGGTGAAGTCGGCGCAAAAGCTCATCGGACAGGACAAGGCACCGGTAATCGACCAACTGGTCCACTTACCGAGCAGTCCGTTGGACGCGACCTTCGGCCCGCTGTTGGCGTTGTTGGGCAAGGGTCCTGAAGGCAAAAACGACAATGACGGCCTGACTCTCCAGGCCTTCCTGACTCAGGTGACACGGGTACGTCTGAAGCTGCAACAAGTCAGTACGGCGCCCGATCCGCTGCAAATGACCCAGACGCTGGCGCAAACCGTATTTCAGGGGCGCAGGATCGACCTGACCGACACCCAAGCCTACGGCAGCCTGATGGCCGCCAGCCTGGGCGCCGAGTGGGGCGGAGCGGCGCAGACTCTTTTTGTGCAGCCGCTGGAACAGGCCTGGCAACGGGTCTTGCAACCCTCGACGGCAGGGCTCAACAGCCAGTGGCAGCGCTCGATCGTCAGCCATTGGAACGAAGCCTTCACCAGCCGCTACCCCTTTGCCGCAACCGCCAGCGACGCGTCTTTGCCAATGTTGGGGCAGATGATTCGGGCCGACTCCGGGCGCATCGAGCAGTTTCTACAGCACCAGTTGAGCGGCGTGTTGCGTAAGGAGGGCAACCGTTGGGTGGCGGACCCGCGTCACGGTCAGGGCTTGCGTTTCAACCCGCAGTTTCTCGGCGCCATCAACCAGCTCAGCGCCCTGGCCGATGTGCTCTACACCGACGGCGGCATGGGCCTGAGCTTTGAGTTGCAAGGCAAACCGGTGCGCGATGTGGTGCAAACCACCTTCATCCTCAACGGCGACAAGCACCAGTACTTCAATCAGAAGGAAAGCTGGCAGCGCTTCAGCTGGCCGGGGCGCAGCGACTACCCCGGCGTGAGCCTGAGCTGGACCAGTCTGCTGGCCGGTGAACGGCTGTTTGGCGACTACCCGGGTACATGGGGCCTGATCCGTCTGTTGGAGAAAGCCCAAGTCACGCCGTTGGACGACGGGGACAGCCGCTACCGCATGGTGCTCAAGGCCCCGACGGTGTGAACCTGATCTGGCACTTGCGCACCGAGCTGGATGCGGGGCCGATGGCGTTGCTCAAATTAAGGGGCTTCAAGTTGCCCCAGCAGATATTCCTCAATGAGGGCGCCGCAGAAGTGCCGTATGCGCAGATCGGTGTCTTTGAATGAGCCTGCACAGGATGAGCGGTAGTGGCGTTAGAAAGCGTGACATGGGGGGAGGGTGGCCGGGCCGCTCTTTACCTGAAAAATCACCGTCGACTTCTGCGCAATCACTCAATAAATACCGCTATTCAGGGATCGATATGAACGACACCCGGCACCGTACGGATACCCTCAACCCACGTAAGGTGGTTACAGGACCGAAACAGAAACAGCATTGGGTCGAATTCCAGTTGCTGGACGAGCAGGGTGATCCCCTGGCGAATATGCCCTATCAGGCGATCAACGACGCCATCCGTGAGGGCTGCTTCCCTCAATGCTCGGGGCAAAGCGATGCCCAGGGCGTGATCCGTATTGAGGGGCTGCACCCGATTCCCATTACCCTGAAGTTGCAGGCCAATCCGCTGGCCGAGCTATTGCAAACTCGTCGCTTGCGTGGCGAGCGTGCCGAACCGCCGTGGCCTGTCATCGGTGGCCGCACCCCGCTGTATGGTCCACAGCGCTCGACCTTCTCCCCCGAAGAGGAGAAGGCGCTTGCGGCGGGTCACCGCTATCACTACCTGCGTATCGGCCAGTTATGCGACCAATTGCCGACTCTTGACCCGCCATTGGTGGACCCGAAGCGGCCCCCGGCGTTTCACTTTCCGGACCCGGCATTCAGCGGTTTCACGGTTGATTACGAAGCACTGAATCGCCGTCATGTGTTGGAAGTGTGCCCCTTGCGTGCCTGGTCGTTGGTGCTGCATCACCAACCCGAATACAGCATGGCCAATGCCTATAACCTTGGGTTGATGGCCAATCTGTCCTACAGCGTCGTCGCCCAGAACATGTTGAAGCAACGACCGGACACCGATCCCAGTACCGTCTCAGGCTCGGTGGAGGAGTTTTTTTTCCGCCAGTGCCTGGACCTGTCGCGCACGCCGATGATGATCGACGCCGGAGGAACACGCCTGCCGGCACTGGTGGTAGACGTCCCCTTCGACCAGCGCTACACCACGGCGGTGATGCTTGATTCGCTGATGGCCGAGCGGCCGTTAGGTGAGTCGGACATTCCACGGCTCATCATCGAAAACACCCAGCTGTTTTATTGCATAAACAAGACTCAAGTGGTCGTGGTGTGGCGCGGGACGCAGGAGCCCAAGGACTGGCTGACCGATGTGCTGTACCGCCCGATGCCGGCCGATGGCAGCGGCTGCGACTTGAAGTCTGCGTGTACGCCGTTGACTGATGTCGGCAATGTGCATTATGGGTTTTTGAACGCGTTTGAGGTGGCTAAAATTTTGTTTCCTAAACGGTTCACTGAAATTCAGGAAGCCTTGGTGGATAAACAGTTATTCATTTGCGGCCATAGCTTAGGCGGTGCCCTTGCCCTGATCCACTCTGCGGAGTTGAAAGATAGCGATCCTTTGCTCTACACCTACGGCATGCCCCGCACATTCACAGCTAAGGCACTGGAGCGCCTGAAAGCGGTGACCCATTTCCGCCATGTCAACGACGCGGACACTATCACCAGCGTGCCGCCCGAGGCGGAGCTGGATAACTGGCTGTACGACGTCATGGGCCCACTGGGCCATGACCTGGGCTACATCTGGTCCGTGGGTGACCTATTGGCCGGCAAACTGGTGCGTTTTGGCGACCCCTATTGGCATCACGGGCAGCTCGCCATGTTCTACCGCGCCGACCAGCATTTGGAGTCACGGGCCTCCAATAACCCCGCCGAGCGTAGTAGAGAAGGCCTGGGTGCGCCTTATCACACCACCATTCTTAGGCCTTTGCCGCACCGCACGCGTATCTACCTGGTCCCCAGTCTGAGCGATGAATTCAGCCGCTTCGCCCGCGAAGACCACAAGGCCCTGATCCGCTCGTTGAACCGCGAAAGCCTGACGCGTTTCTTTCCGTCACACACCAACCCCGAGCGCAGCACCAAACGCAGCAGCCCGATGGATCACTCGATGATCGCTGCGTACTTACCCTTCCTGCACAACCAATTGCTGGAGCTGAGTGCCCCTGAGCGGCCACTGGAGCGCAAGGCGCAACGGGCGAAGTTCGAGGAGCAGATGTATGGCGCGGGCGTCCCCGAGGCGGAAAGGCAACGCAACGAGCAGTTCCTTGCCCTGCAGAAGTTGTTACCCATGGCACTGCGCATGACTCAAGAACTGGAAGGTGGACCTGAGGCGCTGCAGCGTTTCTGCCGTGAGCGCGAGTTCGGCGTGATGATCGAGATCACCCAAGCCTGAATCGACGCATCCGGGATGCTGCGGCCCAGCAAACACATCAGCCACAGGGAAGACCTGAAACCATGAACATTCTGATCCACCCGGCGCAATTTCCAATACAACACCCGACCTATCGGACGGTCGAGGAAAGCGGGGTCGCCCAGCCCTTCGTCCGCTATCGCATCACCACCCGAGAACGCACGGTGTACGAGGGCGTGACCAATCATGAGGGTTACACCCAACCCATCTCCACCCGCTACCCGGAAGCGGTGACCATTGAGTTTCCCGACGCATTGCACGGAGGAACACAGCCTATGAATGCCTGCCTAAACCATACGAGCGGCGCACTGTTGCTGCTGTTCAGCCTCAGCGGTTGCGCCCAGTATCAGGCCTTTTCTCCGCCACCGGACGGTGAGCAGGTCAGCATGACGGTGAAGGTCCCCCCGAATCTGGCGGCGGAACCCATGCAGGTGACGTACCGCTCGGAGAAATGCCCGATCAAACGTTCCGGGCCGGACTGGACCACGTATGAAGAGGACGGCTATCTAGTCACCACAGTTCAGCCGCAACAGCAGGGGCAGAGCGACCTGTATGAGGCGAAGATTTCCGTAAATGGTGGTGGCAGATGTCAGTGGCAACTGAGCAATGTGACCTTTGGCGTCACCTACGCCAACACCTCACACTTCGGAGAGAACGTTAAAGCGGGGCCTGGAGGGGGCGTTATTGTGATGTTCGATCAGCACTTGCCACAACAACGTTCTGCTTTTCAGCCGACGATAAAAATCGACGGTGATGTGATGATCAGGGAGGACTATTACCCCCGATTCAGTGAGCAATTTATTGGCGGACATAAAAAACTCGTTTGGATACTCGGCGAAGGTGAAACTTACTTGTACTACCGTTCCCTAAATGCGCGAAAGGTAATATTCGAACCCCTGCTACACGCCAACTATGTGCTGTATTCGGTAGGACCGAAGGTGAAGAAAGAGGGTAACTATACCCGCCACACCTACCCTGATGGGAGCGTGACGGCTGATGGGCGTAACCCTAGTTTTAAGAGGCTTCAAGATATTCGCTTAGCTGCGGAGAACAAGAAATGAATCGTGCTCTATTACAGCAGGCATTCAACAACATAACTCCGATGGAGCCCTATCCGCAGACTGGGGGCTTCGAATGAGCCTGCGTACCTTGATCGCCCGCTGCCTGGGAACACGTGATGCGTTGTCCGTTGCACGGGAACAGGCCGCCCACTGGCAACCCTGGTTGCAACCCATCAGCGCCGAGTCTCCCGCCGGGGAAGACCCAGGTTACGACGATGATTTCCAGCGTATGCGCGAAGAGGTCAACAGACTGTCGGGCGCCGATGCCGAGCAGGTTGCCCAACTGGCGCAGAAACTGTTGATGCACCGCTGCAAGGACCTGCGTGTCGCCACTTACTACCTGTGGGCGCGATTGCACAGAGACGGCGAAGTCGGGCTGGCCGATGGCCTGAGTTTGCTGGCGGCGCTGATCGAGTGCTTCGGCAACGAGGTCCTGCCCATTCGCCCCAACAGCCGCAAGATGGCCCTGGAATGGCTGGCCAGCGCCAAGGTGCTGGACACGCTGTCGCTGTACCCGGAGGTGGTCAAGGTCGAGGCCGAGCGTACCGCCGCGGCACTCGCCTGGCTGGAGCGTGGGTTGGATGCCTGGCCGCCGGATCAGCGCCCGACTTTGGAGCCACTGTATGCCGCGTTGTCCGCGAGGCTGGCGCAGTCCGGCGGTATGGACGCATTGGTCCCGCAGAACAGCGCCAGCCATGAGGCGACTGCGCATGGCAGTGCATCGCCCGCAACAGCGATCAAATCCGGACGTGATTTGTTGGACAGCGGTCGGGCCTTGGCCGGGTATCTGCGGGAGCAACCCGAGGGCTGGCTGGCGGCTCACCGCCTGATGAAGAGCTTGCGCTGGGACACGGTGCATCAGGCGCCCCCGCAGGAGGCTAAAGGCAACACGCGTCTGGCGCCGCCTCGGGCTGACTATCGGGCACAGCTCAAGCGCTTGTACCTGCAGCAGAGCTGGACTGAATTGATCGAACAGGTCGAGCGGATCTATGCCGAAGGAGTGAACCATTTCTGGCTGGACCTGCAGTGGTACCTGTATCAGGCCTTGAGCAAACAACCGGCGCCGCAGGATCGCTGGGCCGATATCATCAAGCGTGATCTGGGGATGTTTCTTGAACGCCTGCCGGGTCTGGAACTGCTGTGCTGGACCGATGGCAGTCCGTTCGCTGATGAGACCACCCGCGAATGGATTGCCCAACACGTCAGCGGCAATCAACCCCGGCAATGGTTGCCTGTCCCGTCTGTAGCGGCGGCCAGCGGCGATGGCGACATCCTGTCCCTGGAGGGCGAGGCCGTGGCCCAGGCCGACAGCGACGGTGTGGACCACGCGCTGGCCTGGCTGGCCGCACGCCCTGGCGTCGACACCGGGCGCCAACGCTGGCTGCTGCGCCTGCTAATGGCGCGGGTTGCCGAACAGTACGGCAAGAGTGACCTCGCCATCCATCTGCTGGGGGAGCTGGACGCTACGGCGCAGCGACAGGCCTTGGCCGAGTGGGAGCCGGCGTTGAATTTCGAGGTCAAGGCGCGGCTGCTCAAACTGTTGCGCTTGAAGGCTCAGCGCAACGATGCCGACAAACCCATCCTGGCGCGACGGATGGAAACCTTACTGGCTGCACTGGTGGCCATCGACCCAGTACGCGCCGCAGTGCTGTGCGGCTGACCCTCATTCATCAGGATTCTTTCTTTGGACACGGACAATCTGACACTGCGCTACTTCGATGCCGAAATGCGCTATCTGCGCGAGGCCGGCAAGGAGTTCGCGGACGCGTTCCCGGACCGGGCGGCGCAGCTCAATCTGGATAAACCGGGTGCGCAGGATCCCTACGTGGAGCGCCTGTTCGAGGGCTTCGCGTTCCTGATGGGACGGCTGCGCGAAAAGCTCGACGATGACTTGCCGGAACTGACCGAAGGGCTGGTCAGCCTGCTATGGCCGCATTACCTGCGCACCATTCCGTCATTGTCGGTCATCGAACTGGAGCCCGACCTTGAGCAGATGAAGCGCTGCGAGTTGGTTGCTCAGGGTTTTGAGGTGCTGTCTCAACCCGTCGGGCCGCAGGGCACCCGTTGCCGTTACACCACCACTCAGGACCTGACCCTGCGGCCACTGGCGCTGACGTCGGTGGGGCGGGGCCATGAACCGGATGGCCGCTCGCTGCTGCGCCTGCGCTTTACCTGTGGCGCATTGACCGATTGGAGCCAGCTCGACCTGAGCCGTTTGCCGCTGTACCTGAATGCCGACGCACCGTTGGCCAGCGCGCTGCATCAGGCGCTGACCCTGAACGTGCAAGCGTTGTACGTACGCTGCCCCGGGCAAACCGAACGCCGACCCTTGAGCGGCCATTTTTCCCCCAAGGGGTTTGCCGATGAGGACCGTTTGTGGCCCAAGGGCGACAGCGCGTTCAGCGGTTATCAGTTGTTGCTGGAGTACTTCACCTTCCGCGAAAAATTCATGTTCGTAACCCTGTGTGGGTTGGAGCAGTTGGAGATAGCGCCCGGCACCCCTTGGTTCGAACTCGAGGTCGTATTGCGTGAGCCCTGGCCGCCGACCTTCGACCTGAGCCGCGAGCACATCCGACTGCACGCTGTGCCGGTAATTAATCTGTTCCCGATGGAGGCCGATCCGCTGACCCTGGCGCCGTTGCAAACCGACTACCTGTTGCGTCCCATGCGATTGCAGGATGGCCATACGGAAATCTATTCCGTGGACCGGGTGACGGCCTCAAAGAACGCCGAACGTCAGGATTACGTACCGTTCACCAGTTTCCGCCACAAGGGCGGCATGCTGCGTGACGAGGCGCCTGAGCGTTACTTTCATACGCGCCTGAAGCGGGCCGCCAATGGCTTGCATGACACCTGGCTGATCCTGGGCGGCGAGGGCTTTGATAAGGACCGTTTGCGCGAGCGCGAAAGCCTGTCGTTGCGCTTGACCGGCACTCACGGTCAGTTGCCGCGCAAGGCGCTGCAAAGCACCTTGCTCGATACCGTGGTGCAGTCCACCCAGGTCGGTTTGCGCGTGCGCAATCTGTGTGCGCCGACCCCGCCGTGCTACCCGCCGAACCGCGATCGCTTTCACTGGCGAGTGCTCAGTCATCTGGGCTCGAACTTCCTGCCGATGCTCGACAACGCTGAGGTGCTGCGCGGCACGTTGGCGTTGTACGACTGGACAGGCAGCGAACTTAACCGGCGTCGCCTGGCGGCGATCGTCGAGGTCCGTCACCACCTGATCCAGCGTTTCGAGAAAGGCTTTCTGCTGCGCGGGGTGGATATCGAAATCACCCTGGATGCCAATGGTTTTTCGGGGGAGGGCGACATCAGCCTGTTCGGCGAAATGCTCAACCGCTTCTTTTCCTTGTACGCCGACATTCATCTGTTCACCCAGCTCACGCTGATCCTGCAACCTACTGGAAAGTGCCTGCGATGGAACGAGAAACACAGTCAGCGTATTCCCGGTTGAAAGCTGCCGGTTTGCTCGACGCTCTGCGGGAGCAGGTCGCCGAGGCTAATCTGTACCGCTTTTGTCAGTTGCTGGAGCAGGCCTTGCCCGATCACCCACCCTTGGGCAGCACCGCTCACCCGGCCGATGACGCAGTGCGCTTTCGGCCCGATCCGGGCATGGGGTTTCCAGCGGGCGAGTTGAAGGCCATTGAAACCGATGAGGAGCATCCGGAGCGTCCGGCGACGGTGCGCACCCGTTTGCTCGGCTTGTACGGGGTCGACTCGCCCATGCCCACTGTCTTTCTGGATGACATTGCCCAGCGTCGTGAAGGGCATGAAGCGCTGGAAGCGTTTCTGGATATTTTCAATCACCGGATCTTCACCCAGTTCTATCGGATCTGGCGCAAGTATTCCTACCCGGCGACGTTCGAAGCGGGCGGCACCGATGCCACTTCACAATGCCTGCTAGGTCTGATCGGCCTGGGCATTCCCGGCACCGCCCGGCACATCGACACGCCGGTTTCGCGTTTTCTCGCTTTGCTCGGTGTGATGCGCCTGCCCACGCGCAATGCTGAAGGCGTCGTCGCGCTGGTCAAGTTGTTGGCCCCCAACACCCTGGCCCAGGTGACCCCGCATTGGCCGCAGGCTATTGCGCTGACTGCGCCGGCCAGACTTTGCGCCCGGCGCCCGGTGAGTTTGTACCAAGGCACACCGCTGGGACCGGTCGGCCGAGACGTCAACAGCCAGCTGAGCCTGGCGCTGTTTACCGAAGACGCGCTGGAAGCCAGTGGCTGGTTGCCCGGTGGCGCGTTGCACAGCGATCTGTTGGTGCTGCTGCGTGTGTACCTGGGGTGGCGGTGCACCGCGAAACTGCAGTTGTCACTGCCGGTACACAGCCTGCCTGCGCCGGTGCTGGGCCAGGCGCCCATTCGACTTGGCATGACCGGTGTTCTGGGCTTGGGGTGCGATGCCTGGCAGGCGGCGGAACACGACACCGTCACGATCAACCTGGGCCGCTACCAAGGTCTTTCGATTAATCCCCGGAACAGGGAGACACAGCATGTCGCGTACCGTTTTTAGTCTTTTGATGCTGGCGGCGTTTGCGCTACCACTCGGTGGTTGTGGGCTGGCCCAGACCGTCGCGGATGGCACGGCATCCACCGCCAAGGCGATCTTCTACAAGCAGGTGAAAACCCTGCACCTGGATTTCAGTGCGCGCACGGCGCTGAACACTGACGCCACGGACATGAGCGCATTGTCGGTGCCGACCCTGGTGCGGGTGTACCAATTGCGCGACCACAAAGCGGTGGAGCAGGCGACCTATGAGGGTGTGTTGGGGCATGACGATCAACTGCTGGCCAGCGTGTTGCTGGACAAGCGGTCGGTCGTGGTGAAACCCGAGGAGGGCGCGCAGTTGAACGTGCCGATGCACAAGGATGCGCGGTTTGTCACAGTGGTGGCACTGTTCCGCAGCCCCGATACCCGGATGAACACCTGGCGCCTGACGCTGACGCGCGATGATCTGGATCCGGATCGGGCGAGGGTGATCGAACTGGGGGATAACCGCCTGACCCTGCGGCCCTTGGCGAAGGAGTGAACCATGACCGAGTACAACCCTTCGCTATACGAAATGCTGCTGCAAAATTTCTCGGGTGAACTGGACCTGCATCGCGTCAGCGAGGAGGACCAGCACATCCTGTCCGTGCTGGACAATCTGCAGCGCATCCTCAACAGCCGCGCTGGAGCGATCAGCCATCTGCCGGATTATGGGCTGCCGGACATGAGCGTGATCCTGCAAGGGTTACCCGCCACAGCCCATGGATTGATCGGCACCATGAACAACACTTTGCTCAAGTACGAACCGCGTCTGGCGGCAGTCGCCATCGAACTGCTGCCCCAGGTACTGCCGGGGCATCTGGAATACGCCCTGGACATGCAGTTGAAGGATGGGCAGCGGATGAGCTTCGGCACCACCCTGGCGCCCGAGGGCAAGGTGTTGGTGCGCCACTTGAAACGACAGCACTACCTGTCGAAGCCTTGAACCGATAACGGAAGGGAAGCTGGATGACGGCGTTGTTTGAAATGCGTATTCGAGTCGGCGGCGATCCGCGCGGCTACGGCGAGTTTACGGCTTTGCGCGATGAGTTGGCCAAACTCAGCCACCCCGCTTGCCCTGATGTGGACTGGGGCAGGGTGGAGCAGTTGTGTCTGGCGCTGTTCCAGCAAAACGGAGCGGACCTGCAAACGGCCTGTTTTTTCACCTTGGCGCGTGGTCAGCGTTTCGGACTGGAAGGCATCACCCAAGGCGTGGTGTTGCTTGAGTCTCTGGGTCGGGAGTGGTCTCGGTTGTGGCCACTGATGGAGTCGGTGCGCCTGGATCTGGTGGAATGGTTGTTTGATCAACTGCAACTGCTGCTGCGCGGTCTGGTGATGACGGCAAACAGTGGTCCTGAGCTAGTTCAACTGGATACCCAGTTGGCGCGTTTGCAGGCGTGTTTGCTTCTTCAACTGCCCAGTCCGCTGCTGGCGTTGCAGGCGCTGCGCTATCAGGTCGGTGGTTTGATCCAGCGCCTGGAGCAGAGTTATTCATCGGGCGGAAGGGGGCTGGTGGCCTTCGGGGTTGCGGCGGTAGCACCGGTCGTGATTCTGCCGCCTCCTGAAGTGGAATCGCGCAGGCCTCGTATGGTCATGTCGTTGTTCGCCGGGGCGTTTCTCGTTGCCCTGGTCATAGGTGTCTGGCAGACATGGCTGTCAGGTCCAGACCATGAAACCCTCATGCCCGAGTCTATGAGATTGGACAGCCTGTCCCTGTTCGATTCCGGCAGCGCAACGTTGAAGCCTGGCTCGACCAAGGTGCTGGTCAATGCGTTGGTCGGCATCAAAGCCCTGCCGGGATGGTTGATCGTAATCGCCGGGCATACCGATGCATCGGGAGTTGTCGAACAGAACCTGGCCCTGTCCCACGCCCGTGCCTCAGCCGTGCGGGACTGGATGCAGAGCATGGGCGACATTGCCGACAGTTGCTTTGCGGTGCAGGGCTTCGGGGCCAATCAGCCGATTGCCAGTAATGAGACCGAGGCTGGGCGCTCGGCCAACCGGCGTGTGGATATTCGTTTGGTGCCGCAGGTTGGGGCTTGTGAGTCGGCTGCTTTGGTGGGGGACCGCCAAACTTGATGAGTGGGCAATGCTGAACACCGTGATAACACTGTCGGCGCGCAGCGCTGACGGTTGTTAGCTGAGCAATTGCTCACAACAAGTTCTGCGGATCATCACGAGGGCCTGGGAGCCGCTAGCGCCGCGTCTACTTTGCTGGGTGGCCAAAATACAGACCTCTTCAGGCCGACAGCGCCTTCATTAAACCGCTGGTACCGAGAATTTTCATGACTCGCTTCAAGTTATAGGCGAGCACGTTCAAGCTCATCTCGGCGCTTACCCCGTTGAGCTTTCGCGTCAAGAAGTGCGTTGCCCCCATCCATTGTTTGAGCGTCCCGAAGGGATGCTCGACCGTACGCTTGCGGACTCGCATCATCTTCGGCGCGTTGCTCAGCCTGTTCTGCATTTCCTCCAGTACGGCTTCATGCTCCCAGCGTCGAACCCGCCGTTCCGTACTCGGTGTGCACTGCGGTTTCATTGCGCAGCCTCTACATTTCGAATTCCAGTAACGGTGTAGCTTCATGCCTTTTTCAACGTACGAATAGTGCCAGATCAACGCCTCTCCAGCCGGGCAAATGTATTCGTTTTTTGCCGCGTCATAGAGGAAGGCATCGTTATTGAAACGCCCGTCAGCCTTGGCTCCTGAGGTCATCGGCTTGGACACATAGGCGGTGATGCCTGCATCGTGGCAAGCCAGGATTTGTTCGCTTTTGAAGTAACCTCGGTCAGCCACCACCGACAACGTATCTGACGCCATCGCCGCGCGGGCCTGCTTGGCCATCGAGCTGAGTTGATCGCGGTCAGAGCCGACGTTGGTCACCTCGTGCGCAACGATCAAGTGGTGCTGAGCATCGACCGCTGTCTGCACGTTGTAACCGACGATTCCCGTGCCGCGCGTCATCATGGAGCGGCTGTCTGGATCGGTCAGTGAGACCTGTTTATCGGGGGATTCATTGAGCTGGATTTCGATCGCCTGAAGCTCTTTCATTTGAGTTTTGAGCTTGGCGATTTTCTCTTCCAGCCGCACGGCACTGGGCTCGGAAGTTGTTGGTTCTTGCCGATCGGCAGCATCGAGTGCCGTTAGGTAACGGTTGATGCTCGATTCAATTTCTTCCATTCGCCGCTTCAGTTTGGCGCTGGTGAAATTGCGGTCGCGGTTGTTGACTGCTTTGAATTTACTGCCATCAATGGCGACCAGATGTTCTCCGAACAGTCCCAGCTGCTGGCACAGCACAACGAACTGGCGACAGACGCCTCGGATGGGCTTGCTGTTGTCTTTTCGGAAGCTGGCGATGGTCTTGAAGTCGCGCACCGGATTGGTATCGCTGACGTAGTCGTCGAGGCTCTCGGGAAGTAAGGTGCCTTGGCCTCGATGTTCACCTTGGATAAAGCGCTTCATGGGCGATCCCTGCGATGAAATCCTCAGAAATCATAGCAAGGGTTTGCGAAGGCGTTTTTACACACTCTGGGCCGTTTTCTGCCTGTCACAAAGGACTTAAAACGACTGTGAATTTAACCGGTCGACGCAACAGATTGGCTAAATCGTTCAGCGGCATGTCGCATGTCTTTTTCAGGGGCCGATTGTTCGGATGACGTGCCTCGCCTTGTCGTTGGATCAATGACGAATCAATCTGGCCGTCGCACTGACAAATACCAGTAGAAAGATCAACCCGCCCAACGCGAATGGCAAACTGCTCAGTTGGGCGATCGCCCCGATAAATACGGGACCTATCAGAATCCCTGCGTAGCCCATCGAGATGACAGCGGGGATGGCTACCGCCTGTGGCATTCGTTGCTGGCGACCTACAGCGGTAAAGAGCACAGGGACGATATTTGAGCATCCAGCACCCACCAGCGCGTAGCCAATCAGGGACGCGGCCCAGCCATCGATTCCAAGCGACACGATCATGCCTGCGGCTGCGCAGAGTCCGCCAAGCGCAACGACGCGCACGCCGCCCAGTTTGCTGACGATGGCATCTCCTGTCAGGCGGCCCACAGTCATCGCAGCGGCGAAGGAGGCGTAGCCCAAGCCGGCGATGCTCGGCTCCAACCCGCGATTCGAGACAAGGAAAACCGCGCTCCAGTCGAGCATTGCACCTTCAGTGAGGAAGACGATGAAACAGAGCACCCCTAAAAACAGCACGATCCCCCTGGGTACCGCGAACAATGGCCCGCCCCGTTCAGTGCCATATGTCAGCAAAGCAGGCGCTGCCTTGTAGAGCGCTCCTAAGACGGCGGCAACGACACATATCGCAGCAATCAACGGATGCAGGCCCAGGGTCAGCAAAGCGGTCATCGCCCCGGCGCCCAATATGCCTCCGACGCTGTAAAGGCCATGGAAGCCGGACTGAAGTGCCTGCCCGCTGTTTTTCTCGACGATGACGGACTGTATGTTCATGGCGCAATCAAGCATGCCCATGCTGGCCCCGAAAACAACGACGGCGATGACCAGTCCGGGCAACCACGCCACGGTGCTCAACAGTGGAAAAACGGCGCACAAGACAATCGTCGCCCAGATGACGACCGGGCGGCATCCATAGTGTGCGGTGAGATATCCAGCGAAGGGCATGGCCACAATAGATCCACCGCCCAGCCCAAGCAGCAACAACCCCAGGCCGCCATCGTCCAGGCCAGCGCGGGCTTTAACCAATGGGACCATAGGCGCCCATGCGGACATGAGTAAGCCTGCAATCAGGAAGGCGACGCGTGTAGACATCCGCTCGCTGTGGTTAGCCGTGGGTACCAACACCCGCGATGGCGCATTCATAATTCTCGGTAATCCTTATCGATGATGTTCGCCATCGTTTGTTCGGCTTGGACAGTGCGGAAAACTTAGCGCCTGCGCTCATACGTCGCTCTATAACTGCTTGGCGCGACGCCAAAGAAATCACGGAAGCGCATATGGAAGTTGGCGAAACTGCAGAAGCCGGTCGCAATCGCGATATCGGTGATAGGCCGATTGCTCTGCAGAATAAGTTGCCGCGCTCGAGTCAAGCGCAGCTCAAGGTAGTAACGCGTGGGTGTAGCGCCGACGAAACGGCAGAAGCGACGTTCCAGTTGTCGTCGGGAAATGTTCACACACTCAGCTAGTTCGTCGATCGATAGCGGCTCTTCGATGTTCTTTTGCATCAGTTCCAAAGCGAGCTTCAGGGTCTGGGGCAAGGTGGGGTCAGAGTCAACTATGACAGTCGATATCCCGGAGACTTCAGAGGTTTGGTCGCAACTGAGTATTTCCTCGACAGCATGGGTCACTGACACGCCTTGTTTAGCGGTGATGAGCTCCAGCATCATGCGTAACGAGCTACTGGCGCCGGCGCACGTGATACGGTTTCGATCGATTACGTGCGTTCGACGAGAGACCAGCACCTTGGGGAAGACATCCTCCATCATCGCTCGTCCGTCGGGATGGAAGGCACACTCGACGCCGTCCATCAGTTGAGCTTCTGCCAGAAAAAATGCCCCGTTCCACAAACCGCCCATGGTCGCGCCAAGGGAGGCGGCGTTACGCAGCTTGCGCCGTAATAGCGAGTCGCTGATCAGCTTCACGCGCAATCCGCCGACGACGATGAGAACGTCGATCCAGTCCGGTAGTTGTGGTAGCTCCAGGTCTGCTGAAATCGCAATTCCCAGGTCGCTCATCACCAGACGGCTCCTGATGCCCACAGTCAACACATCAAACGCCGGTGTATCGCTAATCAGGTTCGCAGTCACCAGCGCATCGATAGCGCCGGTGAACGACATCATCGAGAAATTGTTCAATAGCACGAACGCTACACGAGTCACCGCCTGCGGCTTTATTGGTTTCTGCGCCGTATAGGAGTACCCCATGTTCTTGTCTTTGAGCACGCTCTCGAATACGAATGGCATAAATCCTCTTTGACCACTGACCGAATAGCCGGGATACCGTAGCGCAGTCTAGGCAGCGGTTTTTGGAGCTGACAGCAACAAAGCAAAGAGTGATTGGCAGTCATCACTGCCGGGCAATTTTTCAACACTGTTCTTGATGGCATTGCTGAGTGTGGTCCCCAAGCTGTCATCAGCCAGCAAATGGTATTTAGCGGTGAATTCGTCACTCGACATAGGGTGGCCGGGGTCGCCCTTGGCCGTCGCGGTCGGGCTGGTAAGACGCGTGCCGTCTTTCAGGGTAACCGTGACGCGAGACAGAATTTCCTTCGGGAACCGAGCGGAAAGGTCAGGCGCCTCATGAAGGGTTATTTTCGCGCTGACACTCAAGATGTCTGGCGCATGAATGGAATCCCCGGTGACCTCTTTAGGCCCGAGCTTTCCGCGAACGATCAAGGCAGCCAAGGGAAACGCCAGCGCATACTGGGCCTCGTCGGCATTCTTCGGAAAGTGCCCCTGCAAACACACAGACTCGTGGAACGTTTCAACATCAATGGTCTCGATCAACTCGGCAGTGATGACGGGATGTGCCCGCATCAAATCACTCATGGCTGTGAGCGCCGGTTGCGCCCAGCGACATACTGGCCACGGTTTGAAATATTGCTCGTCGATCTCCCAGCGGGTTCCGATGTCCTGCCAGAAAGTGGAAGTTTCCAAAGGTTCAACGGTGGCGGCAGGAGCGCCAGTGACACCGAGCTGTGCCATCAGTAGTGCATTCAGTCCGGCATACGCGCCGGCACCGTGGGCATCACGCAACATCGTCGGGAAGCTCACCAGTCGCATCATCGGACACCTCGGACCAAAGTATTCCGCGATACCCAGCGCATGACGGAACGTCGTTTCATCAAGCTTCAGCAAGCGGGCGCCAGCGCAAACAACCCCGATCCCGGAAAAAGCCCCTGAGGCATGATATTCAGGGGCAGTAGCCATCAATGCCTGGCCCGCCCGTAACGCGGTCTCGTAACCGATGCACAGTACGCTGAGGAATTCTTCGCCGCTGATGTCTTTGCCCTGACCGAGATACGCATCGACCAACGCAACAATGGCCGGGACAACGGTTGCTCCCGCATGCCCCTTGGAGGTGAAGTGACCTTCATGTGCATCCAGGCTATCAACGCAGAAACCGCCTGCATATGCGGCGCCCAATGGATGGACGGATCTGCCGTCGAACCAGAGGCGGCTGGACAATTTGCTGGCAGCGTAATGGGTGTCAGCGTAGGTTTTGAGCATCACGCTGGTTTGATTGTCGCGAGCACCGGCGGCCACACCAATGATGTCGAGCAGGCAGGTTTTAACCAGCTCGCGAGTATACAGGGGCGCGTCCTTGTAACTGAAATTCTGGACGAATGAATACAACTGCATTTCATGATTCCTGAATGATGAACACCGAAGCGGATGAAAAAGTTGCCCGGGGAAGGGCAACCTTTTATGCAGATTCAAATGACGGGACTAGTTTTTTGCGGTGGCGGTATTGGCCGCGGCGCGTGCGTCTGCCAGCCAGATGTCGTATTTCGCGCGATGGGCCGCAATCCATTCTTTGGCGTGACGAGTAATGTCAGCTGCACTTTTTTCGCCATTGTGCATTTTCAGATTTTGCGCGCTTTCATCGTCGGTAGTGATCTGCATTTCAGACAGGAACTTCACTGCAGCCGGATTTTTCTCGGCGAACTCTTTATTGATAACCGCTCTGACACTGTCTACCGCGAAGCCCAGGTTTTTACCATTGAAGGTCGTGTTGACATCGTTTTTGCCACCTGGAAGATCCGTACGGGGCACGGTCAACCACACAACATCTTTACCTTCGACCAAAACACCGGAGATCCACTGAGGTACCCAAGTGTAATAAAGAATCGGCTTGCCTTGTTTATAGCGAGCGATGGTGTCCGCCATCAAGGCAAAATAGGAGCCTTGGTTATTGGAAACGGTCTTCGTCAGGTCATAGGCTTTCATGTGGTGCGCAATGATGAGCTCACAGCCCCAACCTGGGTTGCAACCCGTGAGGTCAGCTTTACCGTCACCATTGGCATCGAACAGTTTGGCAATTTCCGGCTTCTGCAAATCTGCGAGCGAGCTGATGTGGTGTTCGTCGGCCGTTTTTTTATCAATCATGTAGCCCTGCAACACGCCCGGCATGATAGAGCCGGTTTTCACCATCACCTCATCGCCGCCAGCCTTCTCGTAGAAAGACTTGTGCAGTTCCTCCCACAGATGCACCGAGAAATCCGCGTCACCATTGGCAATCGCAACCATCATGGTGGAATACTCGGTTTCCTTTGGTGTTTCAACGTCGTAGCCCAATTCTTTGAGACCCGCCATTGCAATCTCTCCACGAAACCGCTCTTCGGCGATCGATGGAAAGATCGGGGTGATGGATACACCTTTTCCGGGTTCCTGCGCCGTCGCGGCCGATGCGAACACAGGTGATACCGCTAAAACTAAAAGCGCCACAGAATGAATGAATTTCTGTTTTATTCCGAAGGTTGTGAAGTTCATTATCGTTTACCTTGGCTGTTAAGAAGTTGGCATTTCTTTTGGTTCACAACGCGCCGCTAAGCGAATTAACTTTCTTTGGGACTAGCTTCGATCTTTGTAATGGAGTTCTTTCTTTTCAGACGATAAACGACACCCGCTGGACCGGTCTGATACCAGTGTTCGCCTTTGGTTGCCCTGTTACTGCGTTCGCCCATGGCCTGGGTCAGGCGGTCGAGGAAAATCGCCAGCAGTACCAGGCCCAGTCCACCGACGGTCGCTAAGCCCATATCGAGCCGGCCAATCCCGCGAAGTACCATCATTCCCAAGCCCCCCACCGAAATCATTGATGCGATCACGACCATGGAAAGTGACAACATCAATGCCTGATTCAGACCGGCCATGATCGTCGGTGCCGCCAATGGAAGTTGGACCCGCCTCAGCATCTGGCGAGGGGTGCATCCAAAAGCTCGGGCCGCCTCGATCTTGTCTTCCGGTACCTGGCGAATGCCCAGATTGGTAAGCCTGACCAATGGCGCTACCGAAAAGATGATCGTGACCAGCACCCCAGGTACGTTGCCGATACCAAACAGCATCACCACGGGTACCAGGTAAACAAATGCGGGCAGTGTTTGCATGGCATCGAGTACCGGCCGCAGAAGCATTTCCAGCCGGTCACTCCGGGCACACAGGACTCCCAGCGGTATGCCAATAACGGCGCAGAAGAACAGTGAAGTGAGCACCAAGGCGAGGGTGACCATGGCGTCACTCCATACGCCGATCACTCCCAGGAGGGTGAGGGTGACGAAACAAAGAATTCCAATCTTTTTCCCTCCCACCTGCCAGCCCAGGAGCGTCGCACAAATAATGAATATTGATGGAGGAATTGCCAACAATCCGAACTGAATTCCGTTAAGTACCTGATCAATTGGCCATCTAATCGAACGGAATATCTCGCGGAAATTATGAACCAGGTAATTCAGGGCAACTTCTACCCATTGGCCCAAAGGGACGTTGAGGGATTGAAACGGGTCTAGAAAACTGAATTCGTTCATGTCATCACCTGAATATCCGAGCCTGGCAAGCGAGCAAATAGAGATTATTAGTGCCGGCTCATTGTCTGAAGCAGTAGGCTCTTGGAGATCGTGCCTTTGAACACACCCTGACGATCCAGCACAGCAACTGGATTAATGGCATCAGCAACAATGTGAAAGACGTCCTGCAGGAGTACATCGTCGCGCAGCGTAGGCGTAGATTGATCCATGGCATACGGATGCTCGGCACAGATCTTGGCAACGTCGCCAGCTTTGAGGATCTTCGAGGCATCAAAGCCTTTGAAGAAAGCTCTGACGTAATCGTTCGCGGGGCTGCAAAGCAGCTCTTGCGGGGTACCGATCTGTACCACCCGGCCACCCTCCATGATTGCAATGCGATGGCCGATGCGAATCGCCTCTTCAATGTCATGGGAGATGAAGATGATGGTGCGATGCTGTTCTGCCTGCAGGCGGATCAGTTCGCCCTGCATTTCGTGGCGAATCAACGGGTCGAGTGCCGAGAAGGCTTCGTCCATCAGCAGGATGGCGGGGTCATTGGCCAGCGCTCGGGCCAGGCCTACCCGCTGTTGCATACCGCCGGACAGTTGGTGCGGATAGCTGTAGGCGTGGCCATCGAGCCCCACCTGTTTGAGTGCATCGAGTGCACGCTTATGCCGTTCACTTTCCTCGACGCCCGAGATTTCCAGGCCGAAGGCAACGTTGTCGATCACACTCATGTGGGGCATCAGGGCAAACGACTGGAACACCATGCTCATGTCTTTGCGGCGAACGCTGAGGAGATCAGCATCCGACAGACCGGTGATTTCCTGGCCATTGAGATGAATGGTTCCCGAGGTTGGCTCGATCAGGCGATTGAACAACCGCACCATCGTCGACTTCCCGGAACCGGAAAGCCCCATGATGACGAAAATCTCTCCACGTTTTACGGAGAAACTGGCATCAAAAACGCCAACGACTTGCCCGGTTTTGCTGAAGATTTCACTTTTATCAGCACCGCGAGCCAGCATCTCCATCGCGAGCTTTGGCTGAGCACCAAAGACTTTGTAAATGTTTTTTACCGAGAGTATCTCGTCACCAAGACTCATAACCCCTCCTGCTGCAAATACGACGTAAGATCAAGAATTTGGATATACGTATCTTGATCAGTGAAGACGGTGCTTATGGGGGCAGTCAAGCGGGGAGAAAGGTTGCGAGTTAGTCATTGTGACCATCCTCTTTATTATGTGATGTTTATTATTCTTGTTTTATCGGCGCTGTATTAATCGCTGCCTTGAGACCCAAGTTATTACCTTATAGAGTCAGCGTCTAACAACATTTCTTCCCGCCAATCAATAACGTCATGTTATCAATAAATGAATCGTGTCAATTTGCGACTACGAAAGTACTGTTTGCGAAGGCGACTACTGCTGGCCCTGTCTTAGACCCTCTGTTTCAGCTACGCTCCGGCGTAGGCTCTAGGTGGAACCTTCTCGCCGATCTCATCGCTAACGGCCCTCCAAACGGCCCCGAACCGGATATTCAATACTCTAGGTTATGGTTAAGCACATCGATCCAGACATGACGCTGCTGAAAATGCCGTCCCTGAAAGCAGTGAAGTCATTCGTAGCCGCTGCCAAATACCAAAGCTTTACGCGTGCGGCTGAAGCGCTGTGCGTTACGCAAGCGGCAATCAGTCGTCAGATTCGGGAGCTTGAAACGTACCTTGGGGTGGATCTCTTCAAGAGGGTGGGGCGAGCAGTCGAGTTGACGGAAGCCGGATCGATCTTTTTTGATGCAGCACAATTATCTTTCGTCAACATTTCCCAGGCGGCGGAGCGCATTCGCACCAACAATGCAGGCAAGCGCACATTAACACTTTGCTGTTCTCCGGCGTTTTCAGCCCTCTGGCTCGCAGCGAAGTTGCCAGGTTTTTTTACCAGGAACACAGACATCGACCTCAATCTGGTCACCACTCAAAACTTCCTGTCGATGGAACCGGGTGTCACTCCAGACATCTTCATCACCAAAATGGCCAGGATTCAGGATGGTTACCGCAGTTATCCGTTGTTTCACGACGTCATCTATCCGGTGTGCACACCTCGTTACAAAGAGGAGCACCCTGAGCTGTCCAGCCTCGAAGGATTACGCGACGGGGTTTTGCTTAACCTAAGCCCATATGGCAGATCCCAGGTGGCGGAGCACGTTGATTGGGGCGTTTGGCTGGCTTATCACGATGTTGATATCGAAAAACGCCCCCACGACAGCCCTCACGTTTTCAACGCCAACGACTACAACCTGGTCATCAGCATGGTACTGACCCATCAGGGCGTAGCCCTCGGATGGAATCATCTGGTTGCAACCCTGGTTGAAAACGGCACGCTGATTCGGCCGATCGAAGAGGAAGTGGTTCTCCATGAAAGTCAGCACTATCTGACATTTCGTGAAGACCGGATCAATGACGACGCTTGTTGCCGGCTACGCGACTGGATTCTGGCCCAGTTTTCCTGAGCCGCCTGGAAGAAAGGAGCACGGGCAGTGGCGGGGAGGGAGTGTGGATTGAAGGTCCGAATCAAGATACCGGTGGTGATCATTCGTGGTTCTCACCACCGGCAGTCCTGCACTTAGCCGACAGATCTTAACGGGATCGTGTCATTGAGCTGCTCAAGCATCGTTTTGCAGTACCAGTCATCAAACTGGCACACACCGATTTCGCTGGCCACCGATAAAGGGCCTGGCTCGAAAGCTGGAGAGCTGACACCCACCTGTGCGCCTTCAACCAAGGTGCGATCCTGGTCATTGGTTGCAAGCCAAACCTTGGTCAGGCGATCGATGTCGTAGTCGACACCTTCCTGCGCGTCTTTCTTGACGAGCCATTTTGTAGTGACCATCGTCTCGCCTGGACCGATGGGCAGAACGCGGAAGCTCAGCGCGTGATCGCCCAGAAAGTGGTTCCAGGTGGATGGATAGTTGAAGTAAAGCAGCGCACCGATGTTGGCTTCACCGGTAGTATCCAAGCGACCGGCAACCGCAGGCTTGCCATCCATGGTGTAGCTGACGGCCCCGGAAAAAAGGGGGATGCGCGTCATGCGGAAGCGACCGTCATCATCCATGACCAATCGGCTCGGCAAACCTGCCGCCTCGCAGCGATCCCAATGCTCTTTGAGTTCGAGATCTTCATCGCCTCCAGCGCCGCCCACTGATGGGTTGTCCACGAATGAGTGCATCAATTCCGGGTGAGTAAAATCGCAGTGGTAGCACTCGCGGTTGTTCTCGAAAACCAGTTTCCAGTTGCCTTTTTCGATGATGTTCGACTCAAACGCGACTTTGCAGTCGTCCAGGTTATGCGGCGCAACGAAAGGGGTGACGGATTTTCTGAACGACGAAAAGTCTGGGGCGATATCTGCCACGCACACGTAGATATACGTTTCGACCACCTCACAGTGCACGGACTTCAACCCATGCTGAGACTTGTCGAAATCGTCCGCCATGTTGCCGGCGAACAGCAGGCGGCCATCCAGTTCGAATGTCCATTTGTGGTAAGGGCACACCAGCTTGGCGACCTTGCCGCTGGCTTCCGGGCACACCTTGGAACCGCGATGGCGACAGGCGTTGTGAAACGCACGAATCTGCCTGTCTGCACCGCGCACGATAGCGACAGGGTAATCGCCGATTTGCAGCGACAGGTATTGACCCGACTTCTCCAGCTCAAATGTGTGCCCTGCGAAGATCCAGCTTTTGTGCCAGATCCGTTCCAGATCCTGCCTGTAAACGTCGGGATCGCTATAAAGGGCACCTGGCAGCGCGTGGTCAGGCTTGCGCTGCGCGATTAGATTTGAAACTGCCGATTTAGTGCTCACGGTCAACACACTCCAAAATACCAAGGGGGCGACACATTCAGCCTGCTCAGCGAGATGAGGCCAAACGGTCTTGAGTTCGCAGTACCGCCTGTGGATGCAAGCCCATCAAACCGTGCTGCTTCTATCCGCGAACCGGAACGTTTTGCCACGTCCAGAAAGCGTCTTAAGCAAAATGTACCTTCTTGGATGGCGGTGCCATCCGTGCACTCATTTCGTTCGAGTCCTTATTAAGGCAGACAATTCTGAAATGCCGATGTTTGCATCCGGGGCAATGTTGCTACAGCACCTTATTCGACCCCGAACAAACAGTTTCCAACTAATGGAACGAATGTACGAGAAATTCTATTTTCCAATTCGTCAGTAGAATATCGCTGTTGTAAGGCTACGACGGCAATCATGCATCAACAAGAAACATTTACTCTTATCAATGCATAATCAAATGTTATCGATTGAGGTCTTGGCATCGGCAAGGAAATTTCAAACTATTGAAAACAAAGGAAAAGATATTTTCAAGGGCGTGTGAAGCATCCATCTGAAAATGTATGCGCGGGAAATACACTCTATTGACCGACTTCTTGGCCCATGCCAGTCTGGATTCAACAGTTAAGCAAAGTGCCGCAATTGATCTCGTGTTTGAGCAGGGGGAACCGTCCCGTGAAAACATGAAGATTCTTGTCGCGCCTCAAGGCATCAAAGCTGACGCGTTCGTTGATCTCCCACCTAACTCGCATTCGGAGCATTTATCTTGAAATTTGAAGGTATTTATACGCCAGCAGTAACTCCTTATAACTCTGATGGGGAGATTGACTGGAACGTGTACTCGGAAGTTTTGGAGTCGCTGATCGAGGCGAAGGTGCACGGCATTATTATCGGTGGGTCGACCGGTGAGTATTATGCGCAGACTGCGGAAGAACGCACCGAGTTGGCAGCCTACGCCAAAGATGTGATTGGCACTCGGGTGCAACTGATCGTCAGTACCGGGGCGATTCGCACCGAAGATGCGGTTCAGTACGCCAAGGATGCCAAAGCGATCAAAGCGGACGCCATTCTCGTCACGTCCCCGCCTTATGCGCTGCCAACCTCACAGGAAAACGCGATTCACGCGCTGACTATCGATCGCGCAGCAGGCTTGCCGATCATGCTTTACAACTATCCGGGACGCATGTGCGTTTCGATGGATGAAGAATATTTCACGCGTGTCAGCCAATCGAAAAACGTCGTCGCCATCAAGGAAAGTTCCGGCGACATGGGTCAGGTGCATATGCTGGCCCGGCAGTTCCCCAACATCGCCTTGTCCTGCGGATGGGACGACCAGGCCCTCGAGTTTTTTGCTTGGGGCGCCCGCAGTTGGGTGTGCGCAGGTTCTAACTTCCTGCCCAGGGAACACGTTGCGCTTTATGAAGCCTGCGTGATCGAAAAGAACTTCGATAAAGGCCGTCAAATCATGTCGGCAATGATGCCGCTGATGAATGCCCTGGACGGTGGCAAGTTCGTGCAGTCGATCAAGTACGGCTGCGAAGTTGCCGGATTGAACGTCGGTAACGTGCGCCTGCCATTGCAGCCACTGGAAGCGGACGAAAAGCAGAGTATCTCGTCGGTCATTACTGAACTCAAACGTAACGTAGCCAATATTTCTTCGGGAGCCAGCCATGGGTGATCTTCTGAGCAAGGCCGAATATGCCGCGCTGGCCAAAGACATTGCGTTGCCGTCCAAGGCGTTCATCAATGGCGCATTCAAGCCTGCGATCTCTGGCAAAACCTTCGCCACGAACAACCCGGCGACCGGTGACTTTTTGACCGACGTCGCAGCGTGTTCGTCCGAGGATGTCGACTTCGCGGTGAGCAATGCCAAGGAGGCCTTTGAGGATGGACGCTGGAGATCTGTTTCTCCGCGGGAGCGCAAAGCGGTCCTGTTGAAGTTTGCAAATCTGCTTGAAAGCCATCAACACGAACTGGCTGTCCTCGAAAGTCTCGATAGCGGCAAACCGGTCAGTGAATGCCAGTTGGTCGACATCCCGGACACCATCCACACGATCCGCTGGCACGCAGAACTGATTGACAAGATTTACGACAACACCGCTCCGGTGGGCAGCGACGCGCTGACCATGGTGGTTCGGGAGCCAATCGGCGTGGTGGGCTGCGTATTGCCCTGGAACTTCCCGCTGCTGATGCTGGCCTGGAAAATCGGCCCGGCGCTCGCTGCGGGCTGTTCGGTCATAGTCAAACCTGCTGAGCAAACCTCGCTGACCACGTTGCGTGTCGCGCAGCTGGCGTTTGAAGCCGGCGTACCTGCCGGCGTACTCAACATTGTCACCGGCACGGGCAAGGACGTCGGTGAACCGATTGGTTTGCATAACGATGTCGACATGGTCAGCTTCACCGGCTCCACCGCGACCGGCCGTCGTTTCCTGCATTACGCCGCCGATTCGAACCTGAAACGCATCGTCCTCGAGTGCGGCGGAAAAAATCCGGCCGTGGTGATGGACGATGCCCAAGACCTGGATCTCGTGGCTCAGCATGTCGTCAATGGCGCGTTCTGGAACATGGGCGAGAACTGCTCCGCAACTTCTCGTCTGATCGTCCATGCATCGGTTAAGGACGAGCTGCTGAAGCGCATGGGCGCCTACATCCGCGAATGGAAAATGGGCGATCCACTCGATCCGGAAAACCGCGTAGGGTCGCTGGTCAGCCCTGAGCATTTTGCCAAAGTGAAGTCGTACCTTGAGCACGCCGCCGCCGGAAAGCTTGAAGTGGTTTACGGTGGCGCGACCAAAGACGGCGCCTTTGTAGAGCCGACGGTGATTGACGGTGTCGGTCGAGACAACCGGCTGTTCCAGGAAGAGATCTTCGGCCCGATTCTCTCGGTCACCACCTTCAACACGATCTCCGAAGCCATTGCCCTGGCCAATGACACGGTCTACGGCCTCGCGGCCTCGGTATATACCGGCAGCCTGCGGCGGGCAATCAAGTTGTCGCGAGAAATTCGCGCGGGCATTGTCACTGTGAACTGTTTTGGTGAGGGCGACGCATCGACACCCTTCGGTGGCTACAAGGAGTCGGGCTTCGGCGGTCGGGACAAATCCATTTTCGCCCATGACCAGTACACCGAAATCAAAACCATCTGGATCGATGTGTCTGATCGGTCGGATGAAGAGACCGAAAAATGAGCACCCATACCATCAAGCGCCTGCCGGTAGATACCGGGGTTTCAGGTTGGGAGGCGATTTCCGAACGCACTGCGCCTGTCCGCATGCTTGATGGAAATGTGACGGCGGACTGGCTGATTATCGGGGCCGGTTTTGCCGGCCTGTCCGCCGCTCGCAGACTTTCACAGCTGCACCCCGGTGACAGCATTGTCGTGGTCGATGCTCATGAAGTCGCCAAGGGGCCGGCGGGCAGAAACTCTGGTTTCATGATCGATGTGCCGCACAGTCTGTCGTCCGGGGAATACTCGGTGGCGAGTGAGTCTGCAACGGCGCTGGAAATTGCGCAGAACCGCTTTGCGATTGCTTTTGCCGCTGCCGCTGCGCGGGAGTACGGCATGTCTGCCGACACGTTCGACCCTTCCGGGAAGATCAACGCGGCCGCCACTGAGCGGGGATTGAAACTGAACGTCAATTACGCTCAATCCCTTGAACGTATTGGCGAGAAGTTCCAGATGTTCGATGCTGCGCAAATGCGCGAAATCACCGGGTCTACCTATTATCACGGTGGGATATACACGCCGGGCGCCGTGATGATTCAACCCGCGCAATACATTAGAGACCTGGCAGCAGGGCTCGAAGGGAAAATCACGCTTTTCGAACGCTCTCCGATTGTTGAGTTGACCAGGCAGGGTAGCGGTTGGAGCGCTCTATCTCATAACGGGACGGTGCATGCACCCAAGGTCATCCTGGGGGTTAACGGGCACATTGAAGACTTTGGCCATTATCAAGGACGACTGTTGCACGTCTTCACTTATGCCTCCATGACGGCCGCGTACAGTGATAATGAGCTCAGGAAAGACGTACCCGGCAAAGCTAAATGGGCCTTGTTGCCGGCGGACCCAATGGGCGCGACCGTCCGCAAGATCTCTTCAGACGGTCTCTCGCGTATCGTCATCCGGACCAAGTTCACCTATGACCCGAGTATCCAGGTCACTCCAGAGCGGGTAGCGGCGGTGGCCAAAGAACAGCGACACTCCCTGGATGCGCGCTTTCCCGAATTGAAATCCACCGCGTTGGAATTCAGTTGGGCCGGCCGTCTGTGTCTGAGTCGTAACAGCGCCGCTGCATTTGGCGAGATTGAAGAAAACCTGTACTCGGCTTGCTGCGAAAACGGACTGGGTACTGTGAAAAGCACCCTGGCCGGTGTGATGGCTGCGGAGTTGGCCTCGGGTACGCGTTCGGAGTTTCTCGATAGCTTCAGTCACGCGCCAGGCCCCAGCAAGCTACCCCCCAGGATAATAACGAAACTGGGCGTCAGTTCGGTTATTCGCTGGCACGAGTTTTGGGCCGGACGAGAAGGCTGACAATTTCAAGTCGTCGGCTATCTACCGACTTCAAAGTCTGATCGGAACGATCTACGAAGGAAAGGTTGATTGAATAGCGACCGAACAAAAAATATTGTGCATTTAGCGACGCCCACCGTTGCTGCTAATCCCGGGATCGCGAGGCCCCAACTCGGGATTTTCCTCTGCCTGCTTTCAATGCTGATTTTCGCCAGCCAGGACGGCGTAACCAAGGTGCTGGTCAAAGACTTCCCCGTCGCCCAACTGGTCATGGTGCGTTATTGGGTGTTTGTCGTTTTTGCTCTCGGATATGCCGCTTACCTAGGCAGGGGCCAGGCAACGTTTCGCAGTAAGCACCCTTGGCTGCAAATCATTCGAGCGCTGTTAGCCGTGGGTGAAACACTGCTGTTTGCGGTGGGGCTACGATATTTGGGGCTGGCCGAAATGCACGCACTTTATGCCGTATTTCCGCTGATGACACTGGCTTTGGCGGGGACCGTGCTTGGGGAGTTCATAGGTCTACGGCGCTGGATTGCGGCGGCCATAGGATTCACCGGCACACTGGTCATCCTCCGGCCAGGCGCGGGAGTTTTTGAACTCGCGGCGCTGATCCCACTGCTGGCTGCTTTGGCGTTCGCGGTATTCAACGTACTGACGCGTCGAATCAGCCAGCACGACTCCTTTGCTACGAACATGCTCTTTATGGCGTGTGTGGGTGCCTTGACGGTCACATTTGCGGGGCTGCCTGCATGGGTTTCTCCGACTCCGATCCAGGGCCTCTTGATGGGGATTCTGGCATTGACGGGAGTCGTCGCACAGATTCTCTTCATTCAAGCACTGAAATACGCGACGGCTTCAACCTTGCAGCCTTTCAACTATGCGCTTCTGGTGTTCGCCACGTTGATTGGTGTAATCGTTTTTGCCGAGCACCCGGATACCTGGTTGGTTGTTGGCGCAGCGTTGGTGATTATCGGTGGGCTTTATGCGATCAAAGCGAAGGCGTGAGCATTCAACCGGACTGCCATGGGCTCAGGGATTAAATCCCACCGCAGAATCTTGCAGCGGAGGAGGGTAAGTCCCTCCCTCCGTTGCAGCTCGCGCGGATTCGATCAAAACGGCAGTGGTAGTTTCGCCGTGCGCCCCCCATCCACCACCAGCACCTGCCCGGTGATGAAGGCCGATGATTCGCAGGCCAAGAAAACGACTGCCCCACCCACATCCGCTGGCAACCCGGTACGTCCGACCGGGTGAAGGCGCAGGAGTGCCTGGCGAGCCGTACGCGGATCCGCTTGAGCTGAGAGGTATGCATCACTCAGCTCGGAGTTGATCCACCCCGGAGCAATGGCATTGCAGCGAATGCCGTCGCGGCCGAGATCGATTGCCAAGGCTCGAGTCAGCCCATGGATGCCCGCCTTGGACGCACAGTACGCGGCATGTTCAGGGTTGGCGCCTATCCCTTCGATCGACCCGATGTTGATAATGCTGCCACCGCCTCGCTGACGCATCTGAGGCACCAACGCCTTACACAGGAACGCGGGCGCTCGCAGATTGACAGCCATCATGCGATCCCAGTCCTGCTCGGTCATATCATCGACGGACTTCTCGAACATGAACCCGGCGTTGTTGACCAATACATCGATTCCGCCAAGCTGCTCCTGGGCAAACTGTGCAATCAAACTCGGTGACTCCATCGAAGCGAGATCAGCCTCGACGAAACAGACTTGAGGGTGATTCTGCAAGTCGGCGTCCAGTGCCTGACGCTGAGCGATCAACACAGAAGCTCCCGCCTCCAGCAGTTGTTCGGTGATGCCTCGGCCAATCCCTCTGCCGCCCCCGGTCACCACTACATTTTTACCTTTGAGCATCGCTACTCTCCTTAGCCGGATACCGGCTTGGCGCCTGTGACTTCTACCGTTTCACCGGCGATGTACCTGGCCTCGTCGGACGCCAGGAATGCGATGACATCCGCAATGTCTCCAGGCTCGGCGATACGGCCCAATGGCACGCTCTTGTTCAGTTCCTGCACGGCTTTATCCGGATCCAGGCCTCGACGCTCAAAGCCACTGCGTATCATCGGGGTATTGATTTCGTGCGGGCACACGGCGTTGACACGGATGCCCAAAGGGGCGCAATCGCGGCCCAGATTTTTAGTTAAAGCCGCGACGGCCCCTTTGCTTGTGCAATACGCCACGTGAGCTGGGCCGGGATAAATACCCCATACAGATGATGTGTTGACGATTGCAGCGCCCGGGCGATTTTTCATGTGCGGTATCGCGGCACGGCAGATGAAGAACACCGCATTCAGGTTTACGCCCATGGCGTCGAACCACATGTCGTCAGTGGTTTCCTCAATTGTGCCGCGGGGAATGATGCCCGCATTGTTCAATACAATGTCGATTCCCGAAAAAACATCGACGGCAGTTTGGACAATCGCTTCGCAATATTCTTTACGGCGTAAGTCGCCAGCCACGTAGTGCACTTCAGTGCCAAGGTCACGAACTTTGGCGGAAATTGTTTTGCAACCAGCTTCATCAAGATCAGACAAAACAAGCTTTGCGCCTTCTCGGGCGAACAGTAATGCTAACGCCTGTCCGACGCCCCCGGCAGCGCCGGTGATGATCACCACTTTATTATTAAACTTCATGGCACCTACCTATTATTGTTTTTTGGTAGAACCATTATTTGGTTTTATTGGTTCTCATCGTCTAGCAACTTTTTTATAGGGGCAAAGATAACCTTTTGTTATCTGAAAGATGGAATCGACAGCCGATCATAAGTGACCAGTCGCCCGGCTCGGGCGGTATCCAGTGTGGTAGTTCGTTGTGAGATCGAATGCGGATCAGTGTCTAAAAAATGTACGCCGCTGTACATGCCGTGTACGCCACCGGCTTGAGGAGTGTACAGTGGGGCTGAATTTTTAATTAAAGGTGCAACCCGAATGTCACAGACAGGAAGGGCGAAAACCAAAGCACAGGACGCAGGCTGGCGAGGCTCCGTCGATGGTTGGCTGGACGCAGCCTACGATGCCCTTAAAGAGTCGGGTGTGGATGCTGTGCGGGTAATGCCGCTGGCGAAACGCTTGAATTTGTCTCGCACCAGCTTCTATTGGTTCTATGAAGATCGGGAACAGCTGCTCGCGGCGCTCCTCGCTCGATGGCGGGACAAGAACACCGGCGGTATGATCAGCCAATGTGAGAGTTATGCGGAAAGTATTTCCGAAGCGATTCTCAACGTCTTCGAGTGCTGGGTGAACCCCGAGCTGTTCGACTCACAGTTCGAATTTGCGGTGCGCAGTTGGGCGCTGCAATCGGACGAGGTCAAAGCAGAAATCGCTCTGGCCGATGAGGCGCGAATTAATGCCCTGGCCGCGATGTTCCGACGGTTTGGCTACGACGGCGAGGGGGCCGATGTTCGGGCCAGGACGATCTACCTCACGCAGATTGGCTACATCTCCATGAAAACGAATGAAGATATCATCGTTCGATTTCGACGGATTCCTCAGTACGTGAGCGTGTTTACCGGCAAAGTACCGAAACGGCGCGAGCTGGATCGCTTCTATGGAAAGTTCGGCTACGCAGAAAAGGAGGCCGGCGTTTTCGTTTCGTTGATCGAAACATTCGAGGAGTCCGCTGCCGATGGGGAATAGAATGCTGGGTATCATTGGGGGCACCGGCTGGCTCGGGCGTGCAATTGCCGAGGCGCTCCTCGAAAGCAGTTTCATCAAGCCTGACCATTTGTTGATTTCGAACCGCTCCGGTGTCAGTACCTGCGAGCCAGGTGTGAAGTTGCTCGCCGACAACCAGCAGTTGGTGGACCTCTGCGATATTGTCGTGCTCTCCATCCGGCCGGAGCAGTTTCGCGAGCTGCAGATCAACGCCCGTGGCAAGCTAGTGATTTCTCTCATGGCTGGCGTTTCGGCGGCAGCCATCAGCGCGGCCACCGGGGCGGATGTAATAGTGCGGGCCATGCCGAATGCAGCCGTGGAAATCAGACAGTCGTTCACGCCCTGGTACTGTGTCGGAAACCTTGTTGCACGCGACCGCGAATGGGTGCAGCGTTTATTCGAGTGCGTCGGTGCGGCGGACGAACTGCCTGACGAAGACGGTATTGATTACCTCAGCGCATTGTCCGGGACGGGGCCGGCGTTCCCGGCAATGTTGCAGATGGCGCTGACTAATCAGGCGGTGGCGGCGGGAATTCCTCTTGCCATCGCGCAGCGTGCAGCACAAGGCGTGGTGGTGGGCGGCAAGCAGATGTTGGCCAACCGCGATCCGCGGCAAATGATTGAATCGTTGATGGCATACCGGGGTGTGACGGCAGCCGCGTTGCAGTCGATGGCCGATCAAGACATCGAGTCCATCGTCGGCCGAGCGGTCCAGGCGGGCGCTGAAGTGGCGCGGGGCGGTCTGTAATCGGGGCAATAATTAGCACTGAAGGCCCGTTATAGGGCCTTCAGTTTTTAATCGCGAACCTCCCTTCCACCCGGAAGGGAGGCCTGGATTCAGAGGTCTTTCACCAGGCGCAAAGCGTCGTAGATGGCCGCGTGAGTATTGCGAGCTGACACGGCATCGCCGATCCGGAACAGCTGGAAGCGCCCCTCGGGATTGGTGACGATGTTCTGTGCCGTGCCGGCGATCAAGTCATGCTGCTCCACCGCGCCGCCATTGCTGGAGAGCGGACGCAGGTCGAAGTACAAATCGTCCAGAGGAAGGGTGCCGTGGTTGACGACCACCTGATCGACCACGCGTTGCTTGTGAACCTTGCCGTAATCGCTGCCCAAGGTGGCAACAAGCCCGCCATCGCGTTTTTCCACGGTATCGACCCAATAGGTGACGGTGAAAGTGACGGCCAGGTCCTGCAGGCTGCGCATGTAGGGCACCAGGTTCATGGCCATGACTTCAGGTGCAAACGAGCGGTCTGGTGTGACGATCTCCACGGTCGCACCGCTTTGCGCGATGACTTCGGCAGCCTGCAGGGCGGCATGATCCCCCGCATCGTCGAAGATCAATACGTTGCGGCCCGGCTTGATGTCGCCGGAAATGATGTCCCAGGTTGAAACCATGTGTTCGTTGCCTGCGCTGAGCACCTCGGTATCCGGCAGGCCGCCGGTGGCAACGATGACCACGTCTGGTTCGAAGGCTTGCACGGTGTCGGCTTCGGCCCAGGTGTTGAAATGAAACTTCACCCCCAGCCGTTCGCATTGCGCCATGCGCCAATCAATGATGCTGATCATCTCGCGACGTCGCTCGCTCAGCGCCGTCAGGCGAATCTGCCCGCCGGGCTGGTCAGCCGCCTCGAGCACCGTCACGTCATGGCCGCGCTCACCGGCGACCCGAGCTGCTTCCAGCCCCGCCGGGCCGCTGCCGATTACCAGCACCTTGCGCCTGACGGCGGCTTTAGGAATTTCGTGGGGCATGGTGGTTTCGCGACCCGTCGCCGCGTTGTGGATGCAATAGGCCGCACCGCCCTGGTAGATGCGGTCCAGACAGTAGTTGGCACCTACGCACGGGCGAATCTCTTCTTCGCGCCTCTCGATGATTTTGCGCACGATATGTGGGTCGGTCATGTGCGCCCGGGTCATGCCCACCATGTCCACTTTGCCCGAGGCGATCGCGTAGCGCGCGGTGGCCACATCGGGGATCTTGGCGGCGTGGAAGGTCGGGAAGCCGGTTGACGAGCGAATCTCACCCGCGAAGTCGAGGTGCGGTGAGTTGCGCATGCCCTGAATCGGGATCACATCGGTCAGGCCGGCATCCGTATCAATGTGACCGCGCACGACGTTCAGGAAATCAACCAGCCCGCTGTCCTTGAGCATGTGAGACACCTGCATGCCCTCTCTGGCCGTGAAGCCTCCGGGCAACTCTTCATCACCGGTGTAGCGAACGCCCAACAGAAAATCTTCGCCGACCCGCTGGCGGATGCCACGCAAGACGTCGAAGGTGAAGCGCATGCGGTTTTCCAGCGAGCCGCCGTAAGGGCCGTCGAGGTCATTGGTCAACGGCGACCAGAACTGGTCCATCAAATGGCCGTAAGCCTGAAGCTCCAGGCCATCGAGACCTGCCGCTTTCATGCGCTCCGCGGCGTCGACATAGTCCTTGATGATCCGCTCGATGTCCCATTCCTCCATTTTCTTCGGGAAGGAACGGTGCGATGTCTCGCGGCGGTGCGAAGGCGACACCACGGGTAACCAGTCGGCCTTGTCCCAGCGGGTGCGACGGCCCAGGTGCGTCAGTTGAATCATCACCGCTGCACCGTGTTCGTGGCATTCATCGGTCAGGTCTTTCAGCCATCCGACCACTTCGTCCTTGTAGGCGAGCACATTGTTGAACACCGGTGGGCTGTCCCTTGAGACGGCAGCGGAACCGGCCGTCATGGTCAGGGCGACTCCGGCTTTTGCGCGCTCCACGTGGTAAGCGCGGTAGAGATCCTTGGGCATGCCGTCCACAGGGTAGGCCGGTTCATGGGAGGTGGTCATGATCCGGTTTCTAAGGGTCAGGTTCTTGATTTTATAGGGTTGCAGCAAGGGATCGCTGGACATCGCAGTGCGCTCCAAGGTGGGCTTCATCTGGCTCGGTGACTTGAAGTTAGAATAAATGTACATCTGTGTCAACGATTCCTGACACATGTGTACATTTTGCTTGCGTGACAAAAAATCCAGGATTAACATCCGCCCAATCGAAACGAAGACCTGAATGGAACAGTGAGTGTTTAAAGGTGACGGTTCAGATGTGATTCAGTGAGATGAAAGAGGGCGCCGTTGTGCTTTCTGAATCTTCTGTCCTATTGATGTTTTGCAGAGGAAAGCAAAAGTGACAGAGTTATTTGATATTCGTTTGGCGAGCAAACAGACCGCGTTCACTGAGATCCCCGTCATCGATATAGCGCCGCTGATCAACGGTGAAAATCCGCTGCAGGTGGCCACTCAAATAGGTGATGCCTGCGAAAAGGTGGGATTTTTTTATATAAAAAATCATGGCATCGATCAGCAATTGATTGATGAGATGTACACCTTCACCAAACGCTTTTTCAAACTGCCTTACGAGGAAAAAAACAAACTCAATATCGTGAACTCCGGCCTCACGCTACGGGGTTACATACCGATGTACGCGGAAAACGTCGACCCGGCCAATACCCGCGATTTCAAAGAGTGTTTTGATTGTGGAGCCCATTACGATGAGGTTTGTCCCTTTTTTGGCCCTAATCAAATGCCGTCTGCATTGCCGCAATTCGAGAAGGTCGCCGAGGCTTATCACTGCGCGGTACTGGCGCTCGCACGAAAGCTGATTGGCGGAATTGCGCTCAGCCTGGGTTTAGCGCAAGACTACTTTGAACAGCGTCAGCGCAAGCCCATCACTATTCAGCGGGTTTTGCGTTACCCACCCCAGATCGGAAGGGTGACCCAAGAAGAGATCGGTATTGGGGCTCACACGGACTATGGTTTCCTGACGGTCCTGTCCCAGGATGCCGTTGGCGGTCTGCAAGTCATGAACCGTGCGGGGGAGTGGGTCACTGCGCCACCGGTTGAAGGTACGTTTATCGTCAATATTGGTGATCTGGTTCAGACCCTCACCAATGACCGCTACACCTCGACCATGCATCGTGTGATCAATACGAGCGGCCTGGAGCGTTATTCAATACCTTTCTTTATTGATTTGGACTTCGACGCGATTGTCGAGCCGGTGCCCACTTGTGTGAGTGAGGCATTGCCCGCGAAGTACGGAGCGTATACGTGCGGCCAACATAAATTTAAGCGTTTCGTTGATAGCTATGCACATTTGAAAGGTGCGTAGGGAGGCTGTGTGCGTCGCGGGTTTGCAGTGAAGTTGTAGAACGATTTGATATCAGTCTTTAGACTTCGCCAGGTCTTTCTGCAGGTGACCTTTCCCGTTCTCGTGCGTATGCCTTGTTACGGCCCAGGCAGGCTTGAGCCGACTGGCCGCTTATGGCCGAAAGCAGGCGGGTATTACCTTGTTTCAGCTGCGTCAGGAGGCCAGCTCTCATAGAAAGAGCCGCCTACAGGGATCGGGTTGCCATCCATATGGTATGCGACCCATGCCAGTAGGTGTGCCATGCGTTCGGCAGCAACTGGCGACAGTCCGCAAGATTCTCTGACTTCGTCTAGCCGTACTCGGCAAACATCGAGGTGGCGTCGAACCCCGGAAAATCCGCCAAGATAGAGATAGAACTCGTCGAGAAGGATACCCACGCCTGGAACACCATAGGTGCCGGCCACACCTGGTGCCTCCTCATATATGGCCTTCACATCATGGCCTTCCAAGGTTGCGACTGCGGTGAGTACCTCGCAAAAAGTATCTTTCATGCTGTTGCTGACCCAGAGGTCATAGCTGTTGCCGATAATGATGGGCGCGCCCATGAGTCTTACTCTGATTTCGATAATGGAATGCTGAAGAAGAGACGTATTCAGCCATGTAGCCAATTTTCAATAGGCCGTCTCCGCTCCGATTATTATCTTTTTGGGCTGGAAAAGGCCATGCGTGGGCGGCTGCTTTTGGCCGGATGCTGCCCGCCTTTCTGCGCAGCAGACTCAATTCGTCCTCAATTCGTCGATCAGCTACAAGGAGTGTGTTCGTTAAAAATGCTGAAGCAATTTGTCAAAAAAGACTCCTTTGCAGCCTTGTAAAATACGTACATCATCCCGTACATCGAAAGCGCGGACCACACAAAAAGGTCAATGCTTTCAAGGAGAAAGAGCGCGGATTTCAGTCTCGTTTCCCGCTCCAAATATTGATCCACAGATGTCCACCGGACGCTGGGGGTTAGCGAAATAGACGCTTAGGCGTCTTTTTTCGTTTCTGCGGAAAACCACTGAAATCCAGTAGAAGCCGGTACATTTAAGTCCCTTTTTAAGTCCCTTTTCAGGACAGACTCGAATTCGTATTGTTGCTTGATCCTTTCAGATCGCCAGACGAGCATCAGGTGCTGACTCTCTCACAGGAACTCACCATGCCTCGCCGCAGGCATATCATCGAAGCCTCCGATTGCAGAAAGCCCGATCGCTACTCAGGCAGACAAACATTAGCGTGACTGAAGTTTCTGTCTGCTGCGGTTTTTCATCAAGCTCAGACTTTTCACGAGCATTCAAACGTGAGTTTGGGCAACAGCCCGCTGCTGATCGTAAGGAAATACATTATCTTGAGCGCCCCAGTGAACAGGGCGCCGTAGTCGCTACACATCAATTAGCAAATTAAGTTTTAACCAAACTCTTCCGGTTAAAACACATTGGGTTTTGCGTAAATCGGCAGTACAGTCCGTAGGACATGAATAGCGCCAGGGAATTGAGCTGGCGCATGTCACCCATCAGTTAATGACGGTTATCGCCCCAATCGCGATTGCAGCCAAAAGCATCACCAAGACCGTTCCGAACGTCCATTTCAGAGAGACTCGCTGGTTATCGCCGTAGTCGATATCCAATAGCCCGCATAGCAAGTAAGTCGATGCAACCAGAGGGCTGAGGAGGTGGACTGGCTGGCCAATCAGTGACGCAATTGCCATTTCATTCGGGCCAATCCCATAGTGAGCGGCCGTCTCCGCAAGGATGGGTAACACGCCAAAGTAAAACGCATCGTTGGTCAGCACATAAGTGAACGGCATGCTCAGCAGCGCCGTGATCAACGACATGTAATGGCCGGCCTGTTCCGGCAGGATCATGATGAGGTTGTCCGAGATGGCCTTGATCATTCCGGTGCCGCTCATGATGCCGACGAATATACCCGCAGCGAAGATCAGCAACGTGACGGCCAAGACGTTGTCGGCATGACGGGCGATGACTTCTTTCTGCTGTTTCAGGCTTGGGTAATTGACTAGGCAAGCCAGGCCAAAGGCGAGCATGAACAGAATCGGCAGGGGCATCAGGCTGAGCATCATGCCGGCGATCAGTGTCAGGGTCAGCACGACGTTGAACAAAAACTTCGGATCGGTGAGGCGAATGTGCGCATAACCTTCAAGCACCTGCTCTTCACTGACTGTCACCACGCCGAGCCGACGATACTCCATGCGTCCCAGCCACCAAGCGGCGAAGAGCACCCAGACAGCACCGGCGATCATGATCGGAACCATGTCCAGAAACAGCGTTGTGATGTCCACATGCATGGCACTGGCCGCACGAGAAAACGGCCCTGCCCACGGCAGGATATTCATCACGCCGATGGCCATCAGCAAAACGGTCGCCATCACCTGCAGCCGGATGCCCGTCAGCCGGTATAACGGCAAGAAGGCCGCAGTGGCGATGATGTAGGTGGTTGCGCCGTCGCCATCAAGACCGACACACAGTCCCAGAACAGCAGTACCGACAACGATCTTGCGAGGGTCGCCTTTTACCAAGCGCAGCAATACTTTAATCAGTGGATTGAACAGCCCCGCATCCGTCATCAGGCAGAAATACAGGATCGCGAACGTCAGCATGATTCCTGTCGGCGCGAGCATTTTTACGCCGTCGTACATCATTGCGCCGAGTTGCGTCGCAAAGCCTCCCAGGCACCCGAATACGACAGGGACGAGCAATAGCGCTACCAAGGGGGACAGGCGTTTGCTCATGATCAGGTACATGAAACAAACAATCATTGCGTAGCTTAAGAAGATCAACATGGGTGTGCCTTTTATTAGTCTTGTAGGGCTGGCGCAGTGAGCGCGCACTTTTTTCTGGCCGAACGAATCCCGTGCGGGCAGCGCACAGAGTTCGCCGCTTCATGGGGTTAGCCGTGGGAAAACATGGGCAGACCGGCGTGTTCGAGATCGGCTACCAATATCGAGCCGGTAGAGGAGTCAGTGATGAACAATTGCTTGTTGCCTTCACCACCAAACGCCAGGTTGGTCAGGGTGCGTCCATCGGTGCAGGATCGAATGCGATAGAGCGGGACAGCATGTGGGTCGAAAACCCAGACACAGGCATTCCCGGCATCGCACACGTAAAGATTACCCACGCAGTCAAGTGCCAGGCCATCGGCCCCGCTGACACCTCCGGCCATGGCGGTGAAGATGCCAACTTTGCTGGTTCCGCCATCGCTTTGAATCGGCAGACGCCAGATTGCATTGCCGCGTGTCATCGCAACGAATAGCGCATTCTGTTGGAGATTCATGACCAAGCCGTTAGGGCTTGGGCCGTTGTCTATCAAACGGGTCAGGATTTCTTTATCCAGGTCGTAGGCAAACACTCGACCCGTAGGATCCTGTTGGCCGGTCTGACCTTGATCGGTGAAGTAAAGCCTTCCGCTTCCATCAAAGAACAAATCGTTTACGCCCTTGAACCCTTCGCTACGGCTGTGCGTTAGAAATGGGGCGATTGAGCCTGTGTATGGATCGAGTACAAGAATGCCCTGCTTGTAGTCGGCGATGAAAACTCGACCGTCCCGATGGACTTTCAGTCCGTTCGGCCAACCGTCATATTCCGCAACCAGCGTCCAATTGCCCTGTGGGTCTATTTGAAAAATACGACCGTAGGGAATGTCCGTTACGTAGAGATTTCCGTTTACGTCGAAGGATGGCCCCTCCAGAAAGCTTTTGACTTTCTGTCCTGGCTTGTTTGCGCGCACCCAGTCGGAGTCACCGTCCTTCCAGAACGTTTCAGGCAACGTAGTAAATACGCGAGTCGCTAAATCACGCGGCGGGGCATAAAGGCTCACAGAATCGACTCCTACACTGGCGCCGAACAAGGCAGCTATCGACCTTCTAGGGTGGGAGAGCTTGTTCGTAGCGTTATTATTGTTCTGTCAGACAGAATAATATGTCTCCTGACAGAACAAATGTTGATCTAATCTAGCGTTCTGTCAACCCATCTTCTGCCGTATGGCACTAATCAGAACCAACCGTGCCCGCATCATTTCAAGTGAAAAGCCTGTATCAATGTATTTCCAGATGGGAGGCGTTGACAGTTAGAAATGATAAGACCATTATTTTAATCAGAACGTTGTTCTGTCCAATAGAACGAATGGCATTAACACCCGGAGAGCCGGCGATGAACGATAAAAACAACATAGATATTCTGATCAGCGAGGTAGGCCCAAGGGATGGGTTGCAGAGCGTCAATGCAGCGATGCCCACTGAGCTGAAGAAGCAGTGGCTGACTGCGCTGGCAGATGCCGGGCTTCAAGAAATCGAGGTCGGCTCTTTTGTTTCGCCCAAGCTGCTGCCACAAATGGCTGACGCAGCAGAGCTGGTCGCTCATCTTCGGCAAAGACAGGATGTATTCGTCACCGCCCTGGTGCCTAACCTCAAGGGCGCGCAAGCAGCGTTCATGGCTGGTGTTCAGAAAATCACGATGCCAATCTCGGTCAGCGAGCCACACTCACTTGCCAACATTCGAAAAACCCACGAGCAGGTTTACGAAGAGGTGAGCTCCGTTGTCGCTCTTCGAAACGAGCGCTTTCCGCATGTCGAGATCGAATCAGGCTTGTCTACGGTATTCGGCTGCACCATTCAAGGTGAAGTCCCGGAATACGACGTGATTCGCATGGCGTTGCGCATGGTGGAGTTGGGCGTTGATGAGGTCGGTCTGGCCGATACTGTCGGCTATGCAAATCCCGCTCAAGTCCGCCGTCTTTTCACTCGATTGCGCAGCGAGATAGGAGCCAAAGCGGGCAGTGCGCATTTCCACAACACTCGCGGACAAGGGCTGGCCAACGTGGTTGCCGCGCTGGATGCAGGCGTCACGATTATCGACGCTTCCCAGGGCGGCCTTGGAGGATGCCCCTACGCACCAGGCGCCTCGGGAAATATTGTTACCGAGGATCTCGTCTATCTACTCGAATCCATGGGGCTGCGTACAGGTGTCGACATCGACAAGCTGGTGGCAGCTCGTGAGTGGCTTAAACAAGGGTTGCCTGGTGAACCGCTATACGGGTTTATCCCGGACGCTGGCGTGGGTAAAAACTTCCACTACGCCGGGGGTGCTCGATGAGCACGCAAAATCAGAACATCCAGGCATTACCGCTGGCTGGCATCCGTGTTGTCGAGTTCGTGCACATGGTCATGGGCCCCACTTGCGGTTTGGTACTCGCCGATCTCGGTGCGGAGGTCATCAAAGTCGAGCCCACTCCTGAGGGCGACAACACGCGCCGCCTGACGGGTTCTGGCGCGGGGTACTGGATGACCTACAACCGCAATAAGAAAAGCTTTGCTGTGGACATCAAGTCAGAAGAGGGCATGGCCGCGGTACGCAAGCTGATTGAAAGCGCGGACGTGGTCACCGAGAACTTTCGGCCCGGCGCGATGGAAAAGCTTGGGCTGGGTTATGAAGGCGTGAAAGCTATCAAGCCCGACATCATCTATAGCTCCATGAAAGGTTTTTTGCCTGGCCCCTATGAGCACCGGACTGCGCTGGATGAAGTGGTGCAGATGATGACCGGCCTGGCTTACATGACGGGCCCGGAAGGTCGCCCATTGCGCGCGGGTGCTTCGGTTAACGATGTGATGGGGGGGATGTTCAGCGCCATCTCAATCCTCGCAGCGCTTTGGCAACGCAAGGCCACCGGTGAGGGGCAATTTGTCCAAACGGGCCTTTTTGAAAACTCAGCTTTCCTAGTCGGCCAGCACATGATGCAAATGGCGACCACAGGCAAGCCCGCAGCTCCAATGCCCAGCCGTCTTTCAGCGTGGGCAATCTATGACGTCTTCAGCACCCTGGATGACGAGCAGGTCTTCATGGGCGTGGTCAGCGACAGTCAATGGGTCAGTTTCTGCGATGCCTTCGGCTTCGATCAGTTGGGCCGTGACCTCGATCTCGCGAAAAACACTCAACGTGTTCAAGCCCGTTCAAAGATCCTTCCCTTGGTAAAGGAACGGCTCGCCAGCCTGCGCAAACATGACGTCATGGCCATGTGCGAGCGAGCAGGCTTGCCTTTTTCTCCTATCCAGCGCCCCCAGGATCTGTTCGAGGATCCACACCTGAATGCCTCTGGAGGCCTGGCACATCTCTCTTTGGAAAACGGCGAAGAAGTGAAGGTGCCGATGCTGCCGTTCGAGATGAACGGCCGGCGCATGGATGCTCGCCTGAATGTGCCTGAGTTAGGCAGCCATTCAGAGGAGCTACTTGAAGAGATGGGTTATTGCGCGGGGGACATCGAGTCCTTACGGGGGCGCGGCATCGTCCGCTGACCTTCAAACCTGTAGCAAATTTGCTGATGGTTTCCCCGGCCGTCAGCCATATAAGAATAAAGCTGAGGAAACCAGTCATGGCTGTTGTGACGACATCTGCGAAAAGTCCCAAAGGCTTCGCGGCGCAACCTCTTGATGCAGAACAAACCCGCGTCCTTCACAAGGCTGCGTGGCGTTTGATTCCGTTGCTTGCGCTTGCCTATTTCTTTAATTACCTGGATCGCACCAGCGTAGGTTACGCCGCGCTGCAAATGACCGGTGACCTGGGGCTGACCGCTACTCAGTTCGGGCTTGGCGCAGGGATCATGTTTTTTGGCTACTGCTTGTGCGAAGTGCCCAGCAACCTGGCAATGTATCGATTCGGCGCCAGGCTGTGGATGGCCCGGATTATGATCACGTGGGGACTGGCCGCAGCCACGACGGCTCTGGTGGTCGGGCCTTACAGTTTCTATGTAGTAAGGCTGATCCTCGGTATCGCCGAGGCAGGTTTCTTTCCGGGCGTCATCTTCTTCCTAACGTTGTGGTTTCCTGCGCAGTACCGCACCAGGGTGCTCGCATGGTTCACAGTGGCCACACCTATTTCATTTCTGGTAGGGGGGCCATTGTCCATTTGGCTCTTGCAGATGCATGGTTTCCTCGGACTCGCGGGCTGGCAGTGGATGTTCATCATTGAAGGAATTCCAGCCTGCATCCTGGGGTTGATCACGTTGAAAGTGCTGACCAATCATCCGGCAGAAGCCAAATGGCTGACACCTGGCGAACGTGATTTGATTGCCGGCATGCTGGCTGAAGAACAAAGCAAGGGCCATCACAGCCACGGCTTCAAGATGGCGCTAAAGGATCCCCGGGTGTGGATTCTCAGCTCGATTACGTTCAGCTTTACTTTGGGCTCCTACGGTATCGGTATCTGGTTGCCACAGATGCTCAAGGCGCATGGCGTAGAAGTCAGCATGATCGGCTGGGTAGCAGCGATTCCTTACTTTTTCGCTACCATTGGCCTGTTGATCTGGGCCAAGCATGTTGATCGTACTGGCAAGGGCATTTTCAACCTTACGCTTGCGATGCTGCTTGCGGGATTGGCGCTGTTGTTCGCATTGCAAATGAATGCATTGATTCCCGCATTGGCTGGTATCACGTTGGCCTTGGTTGGCACGATTGCTGGTAAAACGATCTTTTACACCCTGCCAGGCAAGTTTCTTCGGGGGCAGGCAGCCGCGGGTGGGATCGCTTTGATCAACTCGATTGGTGCCTTCGGTGGTTTTGTCGGCCCTTATCTGATGGGGTTTCTCAAAGATTACACAGGCTCGTTCACAGCAGGGCTGATGGTGATGGGATGCATCATGTTTGTGGCCGCAGCTATGGTTGTGTCGTTACGCCTGTTTCTGCGCGAGGAGTGACACGCTGGCCCCATAGCTGCTCAGGAGGTATCTTAAGTTCATTGAAATTGTCTTGCGGGCGATTATAGCTGTCTGACTGACGCTGAATCGCTTTCGGGCTCAGACCTGACGTTGAGTAGCTATGAACATCGAATCTGAAACAAGCCTTTCTGATCAATCCAACGGCGTGGAAGGTGGCGGAGTCGCCGCTGTCGATCGAGCTTTTTCGATTCTCGCGGCCTTTCAGGTCGAACAGGAAAGCCTGACATTGGCCGAACTGGCGAGGCGAACCGGGCTCTACAAAAGTACGATACTGCGCTTGATTGCTTCGTTGGAGAAGGCTGGTTTTGTGCGACGCCTCAGTGACGGTAGTTATTCGGTCGGGCCTGAGCCTCTTCGTTTGTCACAGTTGTACCAGGCCTCTTTCCGCCTTCGTGATGTCATCCATCCATTATTAGAGTCAATAGCAGAGGAGAGCGGTGAAACGTCCTCTTTCTACGTACTTGAGAACGGCAGCAGGGTGGTGCTGTTTCGAGTTGAGCCTAAACGAGCCGTGCGGGTTTCGGTATTGGAAGGCTCGCGCTTCCCTTTGCATTCCGGTGCATCAGGGAAGATTCTTCGCGCTTTCTCTCGACAGGGAGATCCAACTTTGACGGACGTACGTGAGCGTTTTTGGGCCAGTTCTTTTGGTGAGCGGGACCCGGAAACGACGGCTGTATCGGTCCCCGTATTTTCGATCGGCTACGAGCTTAAGGGTGCACTCACACTATCAGGCCCATCTGATCGCCTGCTGCAAGAGCATGTCCAACACGCAGCATCAATTCTGCTGCGCAATGCGGCCATTGCAACGAGCGCTCTGGGCGGCAGTAATGCAGAGTTGCGAGATGCGCTTAACAGACTGAACCCTTAAAAACACCGCATCCTCTGCGAGCCGCAAGCATTACGCCGTTTTATTCTCCAGCAGCAATCCGCTAGCCAATGCCACAAAACCTTCGGCCACTTGTTCTGAAGCCGTTTGCGGATCCTCAGCGTTTGCAATCCACAAGGAAGCGCCAAGCAGGGCGCCCATGATCAGGCGTGCTGTCGCTTCGGTGTTGACCGTGCGGATCGTGCCTTCATCGATCAACTTCTGGATGCTGCGCTGGGTGCTGCGGATGCAAGCATTCTGGCTTGGCCATTGCGAGGGATCGCCCAGCACCGATGGGCCGTCGAGGAACACAATGCGCTGGATTTCAGGTTCCAGGGACATCTTGATATAAGCGATGGACTCATCGATAAAGCCGTCCCAGGTGGTGCTCGCCTGCGCGATGATGACCGACAGTCGCGCCATCATCTCTTCATCAATTTGGGCGATGACGGCCTGAAGCAAGCCTTTCTTGTCACCAAAGTGATGGTAAAGCGCGCCACGGGTCAGCCCGGCCTTAGCGGTCAAATCATCCATCGAACTCTCCGCATAACCCTTCGCAGCGAATGCGTCCCGCGCCGCCTTGATCAGCTTGCCGCGGGTCTCGGTAATCATGTCCGCACGCTTCTGCGCCATCAGTCCTCTTCCTTATAAAAAATAACATTCGTGGCGTATGTGAGTTGACATACGCTGTGCATGTCGTATTGTGGCTGACATACGTGGCGTATGCAATGTGTCTGGGCAGTGTGCTGCTCAGGCGCTGAAACGCCGTCATTCAGCACAGGATACCGAGCAATGCGTGAGCAGCGCGACTCCGATATTTCAAGCCTCAGCACCGGCCAGGGCAAAACCATCGGGCTGATTGTCAACCCTGTTGCCGGCATGGGCGGGCGTGTTGGCTTGAAGGGCACCGATGGTCCTGAGGTTTTGCAGGAAGCGATTCGCCGTGGCGCGCGGCCGGTCTCAAGCGAACGGGCAGCTCTCGCGCTCAAGCGCCTGGCGGCATTGACCTCGGCCACGCCATTTCGATTGATGACTGGCGCTGGGGCGCTGGGCGAAGACATCGCCCGCGCAGCCGGTCTTGAACCTGTTGTCGTCTACCGCCCCTCACCAGGATCGAGCCGGCCCGAAGACACTCGCAAGGCTGCGCTCGTCATGGCAGACGCTGCCGTCGATCTGTTGCTGTTCGCCGGGGGCGATGGGACTGCGCGTGATGTGCTGGAAATGGTCAGCGATCGAGTGCCCATCCTCGGTATTCCGACGGGCGTGAAAATGTATTCCGCCGTCTTCGCCACCAATCCCGAGAACGCTGGAAGCCTCGCGGCACGTGTCATGGCCGGCGAGTCCAGGGTGCGCTTTCGCGAGGCCGAGGTCATGGACATTGATGAGGCCGCCATGCGCACTGATCAGATGTCGGCGCGCCTGTATGGCTACGCGCTCAGTCCCCACGAGCGTCACCTGGTGCAAAACGCCAAGGCCGGTTCCGTCCTTAATGAAAACCTGGCGCTCGACGCCGTGGCCCGGCAGATCGTCCGCCAGATGAAAGTCGGCTGCCTTTACCTGCTGGGGCCCGGCACCACGACACGGCGGGTAATGATCGAACTCGGCCTGCCGTCGACGCTGCTTGGCGTCGATGCGGTAATGGACGGCGCGCTGATAGGCGCCGACCTCAACGAGCAAGCGTTGATCAGCCTGATGGAAGGCCATGAGACACGGATCATCGTCGGCGTGCTTGGCGGCCATGGCAGCTTGTTCGGACGCGGCAATCAACAGCTCAGCGCCGAGGTGATCCGCCGCACCGGGCGCGAAAACATCATCGTGATCACCTCGATGGACAAGCTCATCTCCCTCGACGCCGGCTGCCTGCGCGTCGACACCGGCGACGCCGAAATCGACGCCATGCTCAGTGGCCATACACGCGTGCACACAGGACCCGACCGGTCCGTCTTTTTCAGGGTTCGATCCTGATCATTTGTTTCATCCGAAAAAACGAGGATAACCCCATGAGTAATCATGTTGCCCACCCCTACATGGCGAACTCCGTTCCCGCCCTCAAGCAGGAGATGCTCGATTCAATCGGCGTCGCCAGCATCGAGGAACTGTTCCAGCAAATTCCCGAAGGCCATCGCCTGCAACGTCCGATCAACCTGCCGCCGGCACTCAACGAGAGCGAGCTGCGTCGGCACCTGGTCAGTACGCTATCGAAGAACAAAACGTGCGAGCAAAATCTCAACTTTCTGGGCGCCGGCTGTTGGCAGCACCACGTTCCGGCGGCGTGCGACGAGGTTGTGCGCCGCAACGAGTGGCTGACGTCGGTGTTCGGCGAGCCAAGCTCCGATCATGGGCGCAACCAGGCCTGGTTTGAGTTCTGCAGTCAGCTCGGCGAGTTGCTGAACATGGACCTGGTGGGCCTGCCGGTGCGCAGTTGGGGCTGCGCCGCGGGCCACGCCATTCGCATGGCCACACGCATCACCGGGCGCAACGAAGTGGCGGTGGTCCGCGCCATCGACCCGGAGCGGCTTTCGATCATTCGCAACTACTGCGAACCGGTCGACATGCCCAGCCACATCGTCGTACGCCTCGTCGACTATGACCCGGCAACCGGCTTGCTCGATCTTGATCATCTTCGCGCCTCGATCGGCGAGCAAACCGCTGCCGTCTATTTCGAAACGCCGTCTTACTTCGGGGTGATCGAACAGCAAGGCGCCGACATTGCCGCCATGGCCCATGCGGCGGGTGCCGAAGTGATCGTCGGTGTCGACCCTATTTCGCTGGGCGTGCTGGCTGCACCGATCGATTTCGGAGCGGACATCGTGGTTGGCACCACGCAGCCACTCGGGGTGCATATGAATTGCGGTGGCGGCGTCAGCGGTTTCATCGCGACGCGCGACGAAGAACTGTACGCCCACCAGTACCCAACGCTGTTCATCAGCATCGGCGAAACCACCAAGCCGGGTGAATATGGTTTTGGCCTGAGCCTGTTCGAGCAATCTTCATACGGCTTGCGTGACAAGGGCAACGATTGGACCGGGCACTCGGTGTACATGTGGGCCATCGCCAACGCCGTGTACATGGCAATGATGGGGCCCCAAGGCTTTGAAGACGTGGGCAAAGTGATCCTGCAACGGGCTCACTTTGCCACGAAGCTGCTGGCTGAGATTCCAGGCGTGCGCGTGACGTTTCCAAGCGGTTTCTTCAAGGAATTCGTGGTGAATTTCGACGCCACCAGACTCAGTGTGAAGGACATCAACAAGCGGCTTCTCGCCCTCGGGATCTTCGGCGGCAAAGACCTGACACAGGACTTCCCGGAGCTGGGCGCCAGCGCCCTTTACTGCGTCACCGAGATTCACACCCAGGCAGACCTTGAGCGTCTGACCGCTGCACTCAAAAAGGTAATCGCACAATGAGCACGACACTCAAGGAATACCACGCTCCCGTCTGGAGCGAACCGGTCATTCTGGAGATGGGCTATCCCGGCCGTCGCGGCGTGATTTTTTCTGACGTGGAAGCCGAGGTGCAAGCCGCTGTCGGCAGTGCCGACGGCTTGATTCCCGCAAATATGCGCCGCACGCGCAAACCGGCGTTGCCGGAAATGTCCGAGCCCGAGGTGCTGTACCACTACTTGCGTTTGTCGCAACAGACCCTGGGCATGATGAACATCAGCCTGTTCGGCACCTGCACCATGAAGTACAACGCCCAGATCAACGAGGCGATGGCGTGGCGCCCGGAAATCACTCATGTGCATCCGTATCAGGACGAAGACACCCTGCAAGGCGCGCTGGAAGTGGTGCATGGCATGGACACGATCCTGCGTGAATTGTCCGGGATGGATCAGTTCATCTTCCAGGCGGGTGGCGGTGCCGATGCGGCCTACACCAACTGCGCCGTGACCCGTGCCTACCACGCCTCCCGTGGCGAACTGGCGCAGCGTGACGAGATCATCACCACGATCCAGACGCACCCGAGCAGTGCAGCGACCGCCGCTGCGGCCGGGTTCAAGGTGATCACGTTGATGATCGAGGAGAACGGTTACCCGTCGCTCGAATCACTCAAGGCCGCTGTGTCTGATCGCACCGCCGCGTTGATGGTGAATAACCCCGACGACATGGGCGTCTACAACCCGCAAATCCGCGAGTGGGTGCAGGTGGTGCACGAGGCGGGCGGACTGTGCTTCTACGACCACGCCAACTTCAATGGCGCGATGACCAAGATTCGTGCTCGCGAACTCGGTTTCGATGCGTGCATGTTCATGCTGCACAAAACATTCGGCGCACCGAAAAGTGGAGTAGGCGGCCCGGCCGTGGGTGCCTATGGTTGTTCGGCGGAACTCGCGCCGTTCCTGCCGGCACCGGTGGTGGCGTTCGACGGTGAGCGCTACAGCCTGGATTACGATCGTCCGCAGAGCGCCGGCAAGATCCGTGAGTTCTGGGGCAACGTTCCCGTCATCCTCAAGGCCTACGCCTGGTCGCGGGCTATGGGGGCGCAAGGCATGGCCGAAGCGTCGGATATCTCGGTCCTGGCCAACAACTACATGGAAAAAGGTTTGCTGGCGATACGCGGCGTAACCCGTTCCCACCCCGAGGCCACCAGTCCGCGGATGGAGATGACGCGCTACAGCCTTGAGCAACTCAAGGAAGACACCGGGGTCGACGTCCACGACGTGCAGAATCGCATGAGCGATTTCGGCATCGATCCGATGTGGAGCAGCCATCATCCGTGGCTGGTGCCGGAGCCTTTCACGCCCGAGGCGGGGGAAATGTATGGCAAGGAAGCGTTGGATACGTGGATTGCCGTGCTCGCGCACATTAGCGATGAGGCCTACTCGAACCCGGAGATCGTCAAGACCTCGCCGCACAACCAGGCGATTCACCGGATGAAAAGCGCGCCCCTGGAAGACCCGCAACACTGGGCCATGACCTGGCGCTCGTTCTTGCGCAAAAACAACAAGCAGACTGCCTGAGCCGTTGTAGCGTCCCCGTCGATAAAGCGGGGACGTTCTCGAAACCTGATCAGAGCTAAGAATCAGCCATCGGATGGTTGCCAGCATCGCTACACGGCTGGCGCCTTCCTCACAGGATAACGTCATGTCGATTTTCGAAACGGGACTGGCGCCCTCGTCAGTCAACCATATCGCCCTCTCGCCACTGAGCTTCATCGAGCGTACGGCCTCTGTTTACGGTCAGTATCCGGCGGTGATCCACGGTGCTGTACGGCGCAACTGGCAACAAACCTATGAACGCTGCAGGCGCCTGGCCAGTGCGCTCAGCGGGCGGGGTATCGGCAAGGGCGATACGGTGGCGGTCATGCTGCCCAACATCCCGGCGATGCTCGAAGCGCACTTCGGTGTGCCGATGATCGGCGCGGTGCTCAATACCCTCAACATACGCCTGGATGCGCAGGCCATTGCCTTCATGCTGGATCACGGCGAGGCCAAGGTGTTGATCACCGACCGTGAGTTCCACGCGGTAATCCGAGAGGCCTTGAGCGGGCTTTCCCATCCGCCGCTGGTGGTCGATGTGAACGATCCGGAGTACGGCGAAGGCAGTGCCGTCAGCGCACTGGACTACGAAGCGTTCCTGGCTGAGGGCGACCCGCAGTTTGCCTGGCAATGGCCCGAGGACGAGTGGCAAGCCATCTCCCTCAACTACACGTCCGGCACCACCGGTAACCCAAAGGGCGTGATTTACCACCACCGTGGCGCCTACCTCAATTCCTTGGGTAATCAGATGACCTGGGCCATGGGCAACCACCCGGTGTACCTCTGGACGTTGCCGATGTTCCACTGCAATGGCTGGTGCTATCCGTGGACCGTCACCGCGTTGGCCGGGACTCATGTGTTCCTGCGTCGGGTCGACCCGCAAAAAATTCTCACACTGATTCACAAACATCGGGTCAGTCATCTGTGCGGTGCGCCCATCGTCCTCAATGCGCTGGTCAACCTGCCGGACTCGGCCAAGATCGTCATCGATCATCCGGTCAACGCCATGGTGGCGGGCGCGGCGCCACCGGCCAAGGTCATTGGTGAGGTGGAGGCAATGGGCATCAAGATTACCCACGTTTACGGGCTCACCGAAGTCTACGGTCCGGTAACCGTGTGCGCCTGGCATGAGCAATGGGATCAGCAGCCACTGGATGAGCGTGCGAAGATCAAGTCGCGCCAGGGCGTACGCTACCCGACGCTCGAAGGGCTGATGGTTGCCGATCCGCAAACACTGGAACCCGTGCCTTGTGATGGCAACAGCATGGGTGAGATTTTCATGCGCGGTAATACGGTAATGAAGGGCTATCTGAAAAACGCCGAAGCCACGGCCGAAGCCTTCAAGGGCGGCTGGTTCCATACCGGCGACCTGGCGGTTCGGCACCCCGACGGCTATGTCGAAATCAAGGATCGCCTCAAGGACATCATCATCTCGGGCGGCGAGAACATTTCCACCATCGAAGTCGAAGACGTCCTCTATCGCCACCCGGCGGTCCTGGAAGCGGCAGTGGTTGCGCGTCCGGATGACAAATGGGGCGAAACACCCTGCGCGTTTATCACGCTCAAAGTCGGGCATGAGGACACACGAGAGGACGACGTCATTCAGTTCTGCCGTGAGCATCTGGCGGGTTTCAAGCTACCCAAAACCGTGGTGTTCGGCGAGCTGCCGAAAACCTCGACGGGCAAGATCCAGAAGTATTTGCTGCGCGACTCGGCCAAGGCACTCTGACAAGAGCGCCACTTGGAAACACCTGCGTGGATCGTAGGTTGCACATAGGCGGGATGGGGATATGCCGGCTCGGTCCACAGGGTTCCACCGCGTGTTCGGAATATCCCGGTATCGTTCAGCCGCAATCAGGTGATGCCACTGGCGGACCTTGTTGTGGTCGAGCAGGGGATGTCGGTAGTTCGTGAAGTTCGTTGGACTGCGTAGCGTCAGGCGCGCCGGCGTCCTCTTGCATCAAGGTATCGCAGGCAAAAAAATCGGCGGGTCGGCACTTCTCAAGAGCAGCACCGTCAAGATGAAAGGCAGACGTTCTGAAAAAAGGCATCTGTTGCCTCCGGTGCAATCCTAATGGCGGGTTGATAAACAGGGGCGGGAAATCAAGATCTGGCTGACTACAGCCGGGCTACTTTCTGCGGTTCGCCGCCGCCCCAATACAGCCAGGTCCAGCCGTCACCATTGCGTTGAAAGACCCCGGTCGCCACATATTCGTGATAAACGCATTGAGCGATTCCCGGGTTGCCGTGTCGGTGATCATGGACGGCGACTGGTATCCAGTGAGGCTGTCGATCATAAATGCTCCTGATTGCTGGCGCGTTAGGTAGGGTGGTCTTCGGTTAACGATGCCTGTCCGTGCGGCAGCTAGTTTATACGCGGCGTATGTGTTCATACTATTTTGCATACGCTCCGCATGTCAAGTTGCATGCTCACTGTGCAACAGCCCGGCTTACGCCATCCGAAAGGTCGTGGGCAGGGAGGTTTACGAAGGTCTTCTGCGCTCAGCCAAGAGACTCAGGACATCGCTGGTCAGTTTTCTTCCAACACTGGCTCGTCGCCAGAGGATTCGATAAGTGCCTGGGCGCTGGCCATATTGGTTTCCAGTTCGTCCAAGGCTTCCTGATGTTCCTCTCCCCAGCGATAGAGCATTTCCACGGCTTCGGCGAAGGTTTTACCCAGGGGCGTGAGTTCGTATTCCACTTTGGGCGGCACGACGGTGTGAACGTGCCGCGTGACCAAGCCCCGGGCCTCCACGTCGCGCAACGTTTGCACCAGCATTTTCTTGGAAATACCGGGCAACGCCCTCTGTAATTGCCCGGTACGGCAACGTCCGCCCGGCCAGCGATCGAGCGCATGCAGCACGATACTGACCCACTTGACGGCGAAGAGCCCCATGACCCGGCGGGGTGCGCAGTTGGCGTCAAACACTAAATGAACATCATCGATTTTCGGCATTTTATGGTTACCAATTGGTATCTATGTCCCTTGATAGTACCTAATTTCCAATTAGGTACTATGCCTATAGAGTCCCCTATCGACCACGCACTTTAATTGAGAGGGACTTTTCATGCCTGCTGCCATTTGGGCTCTGGCCATTGCTACGTTCGGCATTGGTGTCACCGAGTTCGTCATTGTCGGTTTGCTACCCGGGATTGCGGCCGAGTTCGACCTTTCCATACCCGCTGCTGCCTATATGGCGACCAGCTATGCACTGGGGGTGTTTGTAGGGGCGCCGCTGCTGATCATTCTGGGCGCGAGGTTGCCTCAGAAAACCATGCTGGTGTCGCTCATGGGATTCTTCATCGTCGGCAATCTATTGACCGCGCTCGCGCCGACTTTTGCCTGGGCCTTGACCGGTCGAGTCGTCACTTCGCTGACACACGGCGCCTTCATCGGCATCGGCTCGATCCTCGCTTCAGAGTTGGTGGCACCTAACCGTCGCACCGGCGCCATTGCCTTCATGTTCAGCGGTTTGACGCTGGCGAATCTGATCGGCACGCCCGCCGGCACCTGGCTGGGGCAGATGGTGTCCTGGCGTGCAACCTTTCTGGCGATCACGGTGATCGGTGTCGTGGCGATGCTAGCCTTGGCATTGCTGGTGCCGAAGGGTAAGCCGCACCAGGCTCCCAGTCTGCGCCACGAGTTTTCAGCCTTCATCGACGTGCACGTTTTGCTGGCGATGGGCATTACCGTGCTCGGGCCCGCCGCGTTCTTCACAGCAATTACCTACATATCACCCATGATGACGGAGTTGACGGGCTACACCGACCACGGTGTAACCGGTGTCCTCTTTCTGTTTGGCCTGGGATTGTTCATCGGCAACTTGCTGGGCGGCAAACTGGCCGACCGCGCCTTGATGCCGTTGTTGTACGTGACCCTGGCGGGGCAGGCGCTGGTGCTGTTCGCGTTTTTCTTCGTCGTGGAAAGCCGCGTTGCGTCAGCCTTGTGTGTGTTCCTGATGGCCGGATTCGGCTTTGCCAGTGTGTCGCCGATTCAGCGTCTGGTGATGGACAAGGCGCGTGCCGCCGGGGCGCCCAACCTCGCAGCGTCCGTTAACATCGGGTTGTTCAATCTAGGCAACGCTATCGGCGCCTGGCTGGGCGGTTGGGTGATCGCCCAAGGCTTCGGTTATGCAGCGCCCAATTGGGTCGGCGGGATTCTGTCGACGTGTGCATTGCTGCTGGCGTTGGCTTCTGGCTGGCTCACCGTTGCTCATCTTGCCAAGCGCAAGGGAGCCCTTGCGCCTTCTGCGGGTTGAGCTAAAAAACAAGCGAACTTCAATATCTGCTCCTTGCGGAACATCGCCCGCCACTCATTGAGTGGCGCTTTTGTTACGCGTTTTTGTGGCTTCTCTTTTCGTGTGCTCAGGCACGCTCGACTTCGACTGCCGGCTCTTCTTCGGGGACGATAGGCCATGCATTGATAACCGATTGCAGGAACTGTTCGGCCAGTTCAGGTTTGTCCAGCGCTCTGGCAATCAGTATTGCCCCGGTGATGGATGACAGGATGCGCATCGATTCCTGGTATTTCGCCTCATGGCTTTCCCCCTCGACCAGATTCATCAGCGTTTCGATCAAACCCTCGACGCCCAGGGTGAAGGAACTGCTGACGGTCCCCCCCGTGCGAGCCACATCGGCGGCCAATGCGGGGATGGGGCAGCCCTCGGTCCAGTTGTCCACGTGCGCTTGTGTCAGGTAGCTCTTGATCAGTTGGGGAATGGATTTGGCGTTGCGCCAGTCCATGAGATTGGACTCGAATGTCCGGCTGACGGCCTCGGAGGCCAGTTGCTCCTTGCCGCCCGGAAACTGTCCGTAGAAGCCGCCATGGGTCAGGCCCACCGAACGCGACAGTTCCCCGATGCCGATGCCGCCGATACCTTTTTCCCGGTACAGCCGGGATGCAGCCTTGAGGATCGACTCTTTGTTCGCGGCGGCCTGGTCTTTCGTGACTTTCATGAGACTGCTCCTGTAGCCAGTTTGGCGACGCTAGGGAAAAGCTTCGCTGAGAGGCTGGTATTGATTATGATCGTCATATAAAGTTGCTGCAACGGCTTTGCCAGTATTGGCGCAAGTCTGGCGGATCCCGAGCCTGTGGCTCAAGTCGAAAATCTCTACGTGGACCGGACTCATGAATCGCAATGATCTGCGCAGTATCGATCTGAACCTGTTGGTGGTGTTCGAGGCGCTCATCCAGGAGCGCAATCTCACCCGCGCCGCCAAGCAACTATCCCTGGGCCAGCCTGCGGTCAGCGCGGCGCTGGTGCGATTGCGCAAGCTGTTCAACGACCCGTTGTTCGAGCGCATCGGTCGCAGGATGGTGCCCACCGAGCGGGCGTTGAATGCTGCGCAGGCATTGGGGCCGGCGCTGGATTCCGTTTGCACCGTGCTCACCAATACCAGGGTTTAAGCGGGTTCAATCCCTTTTTTTGCCCTCAAACATGACGACCATCATTAATGATGATAGCCAACTTCACTCCGTTCAATTCGTCGCGACCTCGCGCGACGCCGAGAATCCGGAAAATTCCTAACCCGTCTGGCGGACACACCCCCATGGAACAGTCACTCAAACCTTTGCGTTATCCCCTTGCTGCACTGGCGCTGGTGGTGCTTACCGCATGTGAACGCTCACCCAGCGCCGCCCAGGCACCGGGTGCGCCGCACGTCACCGTGGCCAAGGTGCTGGAGCAACCCATTACCGAATGGGACGAAGTCACCGCGCGCCTGGAAGCACCGGAAACCGTCGAGGTTCGCCCACGGGTAACCGGGCAGATAGACCGCGTAGCCTTTACTGACGGCGCGCTGGTGAAGAAGGGCGATTTGCTGTTCCAGATTGATCCACGTCCGTTCGAACACGAAGTGCACCGCATCGAGGCGCAGTTGCAACAGGCTCGCGCCACCCTTATCCGCACCGGCAACGAAGCGCAGCGCGGCCAGCGCTTGTTGAGCAGCAACGCGATCTCCGCCGAGCTGGCCGACACCCGTACCACCACCGCCCAGGAAGCCCGGGCCGGGGTCGATGCCATCCAGGCACAGTTGGACCTGGCGCGCCTGAACCTCAGTTTCACCCGCGTCACCGCGCCGATCAGCGGCCGGGTCAGCCGGGCGGAAATCACCGCTGGCAACATCGTGACCGCCGACACCACACCGCTGACCAGCGTGGTTTCCACCGACAAGGTCTACGCCTATTTCGACGCAGACGAACGCATGTTCCTCAAGTACAGCCAACTGTCCCGCCAGGGCCAGCGCGGTCAAGCGACGCCGGTGTACATGGGCCTGTCGAACGAGGAGGGCAACAGTCACCTCGGGCAGATGAACTTTGTCGACAACCAGGTCAACCCGAAAACCGGCACCATCCGTGGTCGTGCAGTGTTCGATAACGCCGACGGCCAGTACACCCCCGGCCTCTATGCGCGCCTGAAACTGGTGGGCAGCGCCGCCTATCCCGGCCTGCTGATTAAAGACGAAGCGGTGGGCACCGACCTCGGCAAAAAATTCGTGCTGGTGGTTGATCAGGACAACAAAGCCGTTTACCGCAGCGTCGATCTCGGACCGAAGCTTGAAGGCTTGCGCATCGTGCGCAGCGGCCTGCAAAAAGAAGATCGCATCGTCATCAACGGCTTGCAGCGCGTGCGTCCCGGCGCGGTGATCAGCCCTGAAGATGCGCCAATGGCCAGTCCTGAAATCGTGTCGATCCTGGCGCAAAAACGTCAGGCCATCGAAGCCGCCAATCAGCCGGATTCCGCCAAATCACCTGCCCTGGTGAAAGCGGAATCTGTCGCCGCACCCCGCGGATAAGGAGCCTCGACATGAAGTTTTCCCAGTTCTTTATCACGCGACCGATCTTCGCGGCGGTGCTGTCGCTGCTGATCCTGATTGCCGGCGCCATCTCGCTGTTCCAGTTACCGATCAGCGAATACCCGGAAGTCGTGCCGCCGACCGTCGTCGTTCACGCCAACTACCCCGGCGCCAACCCGAAAGTCATCGGTGAAACCGTCGCCGCGCCGTTGGAGCAAGCCATCACCGGCGTCGAGAACATGCTGTACATGTCCTCGCAATCCACGGCTGATGGCCGACTCACCCTGACTGTGACGTTCGCCCTCGGCACCGACCTGGACAACGCTCAGGTCCAGGTGCAGAACCGTGTGACCCGCACCGAACCCAAGCTGCCCGAGGAAGTGACGCGCATCGGCATCACCGTCGACAAGGCGTCTCCGGAGCTGACACTGCTGGTGCATCTGGTGTCCCCGGACAAGCGCTACGACATGCTCTACCTGTCGAACTACGCAATCCTCAACGTCAAGGATGAGCTCTCGCGCCTGGACGGTATCGGGGATGTGAAGATGTTCGGTATCGGCGATTACTCGCTGCGTATTTGGCTCGACCCGAACAAAACCGCTTCGCGCAATCTGACGGCGACCGATGTGGTCAACGCCGTACGCGAGCAGAACCGTCAGGTCGCGGCCGGGCAACTGGGTTCGCCGCCGGCACCGAATGCCACGAGCTTCCAGATGTCGATCAACTCCCAGGGGCGTTTGGTCAGCGAAGAAGAGTTCGAAAACGTCATCGTCCGCGCCGGCCCGAACGGCGAAATCACTCGCCTGAAAGACATTGCCCGGATCGAGCTGGGTTCCAACCAGTACGCCTTGCGCGCGTTGCTCAATAACGAGGAAGCGGTGGCGATGCCGATCTTCCAGCGCCCGGGCTCCAACGCCATCGACATCTCCAACCAGGTGCGGGCGAAGATGGCGGAGCTGAAGAAAAACTTCCCGGAAGGCATGGACTACGAAATCGTCTATGACCCGACGATCTTCGTGCGCAGCTCCATCGAAGCGGTGGTGCATACGCTGTTCGAAGCGCTGATCCTCGTTGTTTTGGTGGTGATCCTGTTCCTGCAAACCTGGCGCGCTTCGATCATTCCGTTGGTGGCGGTGCCGGTGTCGCTGATCGGTACGTTTGCCGTGATGCACCTGTTCGGGTTCTCGCTGAATGCGCTGTCGCTGTTCGGGCTGGTGCTGGCGATCGGGATTGTGGTCGACGATGCGATCGTGGTGGTGGAGAACGTCGAGCGCAACATCGAGTCGGGACTGGAGCCGGTCGAGGCGACCAAAAAAGCCATGGGCGAGGTGACCGGCCCGATCATCGCCACGGCACTGGTGTTGTGTGCGGTGTTCGTCCCTGCGGCGTTTATCTCGGGCTTGACCGGGCAGTTCTATAAACAGTTCGCCCTGACCATCGCCATTTCCACGGTGATCTCGGCGTTCAACTCCCTGACCTTGTCGCCAGCCTTGGCCGCCGTGTTGCTCAAGGCCCACGGCGCACCGAAAGACCGCTTCTCCAAAGTGCTGGATCGCTTGCTGGGTGGCTGGTTGTTCAAGCCGTTCAACCGCTTCTTCGACAAGGCCAGCCATGGCTACGTGATTGCCGTGGCCAAGGTCATTCGGGGCAGCAGCGTGGCGTTGCTGGTCTACGCCGGCCTTATCGCCATGACCTACATGGGCTTCAGCACCACGCCCACCGGTTTCGTGCCGACCCAGGACAAAAAGTACCTGGTGACCTTCGCGCAATTGCCGGACGCCGCCAGCCTGGATCGCACCGAAAACGTGATCCGGCGCATGAGCACCATCGCCATGAACGAGCCAGGTTTCGACAGTGCCGTAGCGTTCCCGGGCCTGTCGATCAACGGCTTCACCAACAGCCCGAACGCCGGCATCGCCTTCATCGGTTTGCGGCCGTTCGATGAGCGTAAAGACCCGAGCCTGTCCGCCGGGGCGATTTCCGCTTCGTTGAACGCCAAGTTCGGCGGCATTCAGGACGCCTACATCGCGGTGTTCCCGCCGCCGCCCGTCCAGGGTCTGGGCACCATCGGCGGTTTCCGCCTGCAGATCGAAGACCGGGGCAACCTGGGTTACGAAGAACTGTACAAAGAAACCATGAACATCATCGGCAAGAGCCGCAGTGTTCCGGAGTTGGCGAATCTGTTCACCAGTTACACGGTCAACGTGCCCCAGGTTGACGCCGCCATTGACCGGGAGAAAGCCAAGATCCACGGCGTGGCCATCAACGACATCTTCGACACGTTGCAGGTATACCTGGGCTCGCTGTATGCCAACGACTTCAACCGTTTCGGCCGGACTTATCAGGTCAACGTGCAGGCCGAGCAACAGTTCCGCCAGGAGCCGGAGCAGATCGGCCAACTGAAAGTACGCAACAACAAAGGCGAGATGATCCCGCTGGCGACGTTCGTCAAGATCAGCCCGACGTCGGGGCCTGACCGCGTCTCCCACTACAACGGCTTCGTCACCGCGGAAATCAACGGCAGCGCGGCACCGGGCTACAGCTCCGGCCAGGCCCAGGCAGCGATTGAAAAGCTGCTCAAGGAAGAGCTGCCCAATGGCATGACCTACGAATGGACCGACCTGACCTATCAACAGATTCTGTCCGGCAACACCGCGCTGCTGGTGTTCCCGCTCTGCGTGCTGTTGGCGTTCCTGGTCCTCGCGGCGCTGTACGAGAGCTGGAGCCTGCCGTTGGCGGTGATCCTGATCGTGCCGATGACCCTGCTGTCGGCGATTGCCGGGGTGATCATTTCCAAGGGTGACAACAACATCTTTACCCAGATTGGCCTGATCGTGCTGGTGGGCCTGGCGTGCAAGAACGCAATCCTGATTGTCGAGTTCGCCAAGGATAAACAGGAGCAGGGCATGTCGCCGCTGGATGCCGTCCTGGAAGCCTGCCGCATGCGGTTGCGGCCGATCCTGATGACGTCCTTCGCCTTCATCATGGGCGTGATCCCGTTGGTGACGTCCACCGGCGCCGGCTCGGAAATGCGTCGGGCGATGGGGGTGGCGGTGTTCTCCGGAATGCTCGGCGTGACGTTCTTTGGGTTGCTGCTGACGCCCGTGTTTTTCGTGTTGATTCGTCGCGCCATCGAGCGCAAAAACGCGCGCAAAGCGGCTCGCATTAACCCAACCCATTCGTTGAATTCGGAGGCCCACTGATGAACGCTTTCAAGCTGTTTTTACCCAGCCTTCTGGTCGCCGCACTGGCCGCTTGTACGGTTGGCCCCGACTACAAAACCCCTGACACCGCGCCGGCCACGGTCGTATCGGTCCAGGGCGGGCACTACGATCAATCGCGGTTTGAAACGGTGTGGTGGCAGCAGTTCGATGACCCGACGCTCAACCAATTGGTGAGCAAATCCCTGGAAGGCAACCGTGATCTGCGCGTCGCGTTTGCTCGCTGGAAAGCGGCCCGGGCGATTCGCGATGACGTCAGCAACGACAATCTGCCGGTGGTCACCAGCCGCGTCAGCAGCCAGCAGGGCAAAGGGCAAGTGCCCGGCCAGACCGAGAGCCGCGTGCATCAGGAACGCTACGACCTGGGCCTGGACATGGCCTGGGAAGTCGACTTGTTTGGGCGGATTCAGCGGCAACTGGAATCCAGCGATGCCCAGGAAGACGCCGCTGCGGCGGACTTGTATCAGCTTCGCGTGACCATGATTGCCGAACTGGTGGACGCCTATGGCCAACTTCGTGGCGCGCAACTGCGGGAAAAAATCGCCCTGGCCAACCTGAAGAATCAGCAGGATTCCCGCGCCGTGACGGTCAGCCTGCGGGATGCCGGCGTCGGCAATGAACTCGACGTGGTGCGGGCCGACGCACGGCTGGCGGCGGTCGAGGCCACGGTGCCGCAACTGCAAGCGGAGCAGGTGCGGCAGAAAAACCGCATCGCTACGCTGCTGGGCGAGCGCCCGAATACCATGAGCGTGTCGCTGAGTCCCGCCGAGTTGCCGGCTATCGCCAAAGCGCTGCCAATCGGTGATCCCGCCGAACTGCTGCGCCGGCGTCCCGATGTGCTGGCCGCCGAGCGCAGGCTGGCGTCCGCTACTGCGGATATCGGTGTGGCCACCGCCGACCTGTTCCCGAGAGTGAGTTTGAGCGGTTTCCTCGGTTTTACCGCCGGCCGTGGTTCGCAGATTGGCTCCAGCGCTGCCCGGGCCTGGAGTCTGGGCCCGAGCATTACCTGGGCGGCGTTTGACCTCGGCAGCGTGCGCGCACGTATCCGGGGTGCCGACGCCAAAGCCGAAGGCGCCCTGGCCACCTATGAGCAGCAGGTGCTGCTGGCGCTGGAAGAGTCCGAAAACGCGTTCAGCGACTACAACAAGCGCCAACAACGCCTGTTGTCGTTGATCAAGCAGAGTGAATCGAGCCGCGCCGCCGCCGACCTCGCGGCCATTCAGTACAAGGAAGGCACGGTGGATTATCTGGTGCTGCTGGACGCCCAGCGCGAGCGGCTCAATGCCGAAGATGCCCAGGCCTTGGGTGAAACCGATCAGTACCGGGGCATCGTCGCGATCTATAAAGCCTTGGGCGGTGGTTGGGACAGCAGCGGCGGCAAGGTCGCGGGGATCAATTGATCTCTCGCGCCAGCCTTAGCGCAGGCTCCACGACACCCCGACATACGCCGCCAGGCCTTCACCCGGGGTTGAGCGGGCGGCGTCCAGTCCCTTGTCGTCGTAGCCTGGGGTGACGGTGGCGGCGTAGTGCTTGCTGGTCAGGTTGCGCAGGTCCAGCCAGGTCTGCCAGTCGCCCTTGGGCTCGTTGTAGCCCAGGGTCGCGCCGAACAGGGCGTAAGGATCGGCGTCGTAGCTGTTGGCGTAATCCACCGCCACTTTGGAGACTAACTGCGTGTTGAACGCGGCGAAGAAACCCTGGGGCCAGTCGTAGCGCAGCTCGCCCTGGTAATAGTGCATCGGCAGGCCCGGCAGGCGGTTGTCGCCGAAGCGGTCGTCGTCGCGGTAGTGGAAGTCGCTGAAGGTGTAGCTCTGGCGCAGGCTCAACTGGCCGCCATCGTCCCGCGTCCACAGGTTGCTTTGCAGGCTGGCTTCCACGCCCTGGTGCACGGTGGGGCTGGCGTTGAGTTCGTAGGGCGTGGTGGCGTTGGCGTCCGGCAACACCGAGAGCAATTCGTGGCGCACCTGGGCGTAGTACCAGGCCAGGCTCCATTGTCCCAATGTGCTGTCGCCACGGCCGCCGAATTCCAGGGTGGTCGCGGTCTGGTTTTGCAGTTTGATCGGATCGCGCTGGGCGCCGGTGGCGGCGCCGCTGCCCGCCGGGAAGCGGATATTGGAGCTGTAGATCAGCGACCACGGGTGCGGCGCTTCGACCGAGCGGCTGAGGTTGCCGAACACTTGCAGGTCCGGCGTCACTTGGTAGCGCAGGCCCACACGCGGGGCATAGTCCCAGTCGTTCATGCTGGTCTTGCCGCCGTCTTGGGGGTAGGTCACGGCGCTTTCGCGACGGGTGTAGATCGCGGCGAGGCCGGTGGTCAGCCACAGGTCGTCGGCGATCTCCAGGTCATTGCCCACATGCAGGACCGTGTCCGACCCCTGATAGGTGAAGTTGCGCATATGCGTGCCCGGCGCGTAGCCGGCGGTGTTGCCGGTGGGGATGCGCACCAGTTCGCTGGCGCCGTCATTGGGCAAGTGCTTGGTCACGCGCAAACCCACGGTGCTGCGGCTTTCCAGGCCCCACAGCGTATCGCGGCGCTTGTAGTCGAACGTGCCGCTGACATCGGTGTACGCCACCTTCAAGCGGTTCGGCCCCTCGCGCAAATCCATCGGATAGTCGTGGTAAACGAGGCCGGTCTGAATGCTTGAATCGTCGTCGATGTAGTAGGTGGTCTTGTTGCCGAAGAAGGTACTGCCGGGCTGCTTGCGGCTGTCGTCCCGCGACACATAGGCCGGGTTGGCGGCCCGTGGATCATGCTCGATGGAGCGCTTCGTCACGCGGCCGGCGAGGTTGTTGTCCGTCTCGCGATAGCGGAAGTAGAAACGGGTTTCCAGGTTCGGGTTGAAGCGGTAACCGAAGTTGGCGATGACGCCCTGGCTTTCGCTGGCGGTGTGATCCTGATAGCCGTCGGCGTTCGAGTCGGTCATCGACACGTAATAATCGAAGTCGCCCAGTACCTGCCCGGAGCTGACCTGGCGCTGCTGATAACCATAACTGCCCATGGCGTAGCGTACCTGCAACTTCGGCGCGTTGTAGCCGGTGTGGCTGACGTAATCGATGGCCCCGCCCAAGGCCAAGGCTCCCCGGTCGAAACCATTGGCGCCGCGCAGCACTTCTACGTGATCGAGCCACAGCGGTTCCAGCAATTCATAAGGCGTGCCACCGGGGCCGCTCAGCGGCAGGCCGTCGAGCATCGTGTACAACCCCGAGGCATGGGCGCCGGGTGCGCGGTTGATGCCCGAGCCGCGAACCGAAATCTTCACCCCTTCATTCCCCGCCGACTGCGCGTAGACCCCTGGCTGATACGCCAGCACATCCTGATTGCTGGCCACGCGACCCTGCAACGGACGGCGCAGGTCAACCACATTGGTGCCGCCGGGAACCTGGGCCAACCGGGTCTTGGCGTCCTCCATCGACGCATCCTCGCCGCTCAATTCCTCGGCCCCGATCAGCACTTGCCCCAGCTCCAAGCCTTCGGCTTCGGCCATGGCTGGACAAACAAGGGCCAGGCCCAGCAACGCGGCAGGCAGGGATTTTGGCGAGGGCATTGAGAAAACTCCAGACGTGCAGGAACGGGCAGTGAAGAACTGCGACGTTAGGAAGTACGAAGGAAACACATGGCAATTTTTGTTTTTTTGACCGGGCAGCCGCGCCGGCCTACGTCAGCAAGTTTGAATGTTCATTCACGTCGTCCCGGGGTAACGGGTTTCCATCACGATCGACAACGCGTCCGGGCGCCAGAATTCCTGGTCGAACTCCACGGCCTGGTCTTCTTCGCCGAAGTTCAGGCGCTCCAGATAAACGCTGGTCGAGCCCGGGGACAGTTGCAGCAGTTCCGCTTGTTGCTCGTTGACCGTACCGATGTGCATCTCCAATTCACAGCGCGATTGCACCCGGGAAAAGCGCTCGCGCAACACCCGGGTCAAGGAGGTGTTCAAGTCAGCGTCGAGCAACCCCGGACACCAGCTCGCCAGCAGCGCGTTGAACTCCAGCAGCACCGGACGGCGATCGATCCAGCGCCGGCGCTGGAGGAAAAACACCGGTTCGTCTTCCGATGCCAGGCCCATGCGTTTGGCCAGCCAAACACCGGCAGGGCGCAGCTCGGCCTGCAAACATTCCGTGCGCGGGGTGCGGCCCTGGGCACTCACGTACTCCATGAAACCGCTGATGCGCGTGGGGTTGTAGCGGATGCGTCGGGGGCTGACGAACCAGCCGCGACGGTTTTCCCGATACACCAGGCCTTCGGCTTCCAGTTGTTGCAGCGCCTGGCGCAACGTAACCCGGGTGCAGCCGAAGCGTTCGATCATGTCCCGTTCGGAGGGAAATTTCTCATAGGCCTGGGGCGTGCCAGCGGCAATGTCGTTGGCAATCTGCTCGCGGATCCGCTGGTAGTGCGGTGAAAGAGGGTCGAAAGGCATGCTGTAGGGCGCCCGTTGGCGGATCGATGAGAGCGATGGCGCCGTGGACGCCATCGATAAGCTGCTAACACTAACGAATCGGCTCGCCCGCCGTCGAGCCACTGGCAAATGCGCTGGCATCGGCGTCCGGTTGTTGCTCCTGGCGCGCCAGATCCTGTTGCCAGGCCCGCAGACCATACACCGCCAACAGCACAAAACCGGCATACAGCGCGGCCGTCAGGCGCAGGTCCTTGAACAGGAACAGGCCCACGTACAGGCAATCGAGGACGATCCACAACCACCAACTGACCACGTATTTGCGTGCCGCCCAGACACTCGCCACCAGGCTGAAGGCTGTCAACGTGGCGTCGAACCACGGCACGGCGGCGTCGGTGAAGCGGTACATCAAACCGCCCAGCAGCCCGGCGCCGAGCAGGCCGGCGAGCAACCCGAGCAATCCTTCGCGCAAGGGCAACCGGGCCACCCGGACCTTGCCCTCGCTCAAGCCGCCCTGGCTCCAGCGCCACCAGCCGTAGCCTTGCAGCAGGGCGAAAATCCCCTGCAACAGCGTGTCGGAGTAGAGCTTGGCCTGGAAAAAGATCCAGGCATACAGCAACACCGCCAGCACACTGACCGGCCAGCACCAGCGGATGCGCCGGGCGGTCAGCCAGACGCCGAGGATGTTGATCAGCACGGCAATGATTTCAAGATCGGACATAACGTGTTCCTCAACTGAAACGATAAGGGGAGCTATCAGAAATTGATCGAGGCACTCAACCGCGCCGTCAGTGGCGCGCCCTGGAACAGGTAGCCATCGCCCAGGTATTCACCGGCGTCACGCCAGTAACGTTTGTCGAACAGGTTGTCGACGGTCAGGCGAAACACCGTGTCGTAGCCGTCGATGCGGGTGCTGTAGCGGCTACCGACATTGAAAATGGCGTAGGCGCCGGTCTGCACCTCGCCCTGACGGTTGGCGTATTTGCTGCCGCTGTACTGCACGCCACCGAGCAGGGCCAGGCCGTCGAACCAGGGCAGGGCGTAGTCGCCGGAGAGACTGGCGCGCAGGGTCGGCACATTGATCGCCTGATGACCTTCATAGGCTGGGGTGCCGCTGTCGCTGACCCTGGCCCGGATCGCCGCGACGCTGGCGGAAATCTGCAAACGCTCACTGACCCAACCATTGGCCGACAGCTCCAGCCCGGTGTTTTTCTGTTCGCCCTGTTGGGTAAACGTGAAGGTGCCATCCTCATTTGGCCGTGAATACTGGTACGCCTGGCGGATCTGGAACAGCGCAGCGGCGAGGCTGATGCGTTGCCAGTCGTACTTGATGCCGGCCTCGATCTGCCGCGACACGGTGGGCGCGAGGATTTCAAAGGCGTTGGTGGTGAACCACGCCGCTTCGCCGCCCAGGGACAGGCCCTTGCTGTAGCGGGTGTACAACGAAAGGTTCTGCACCGGTTTGTAGATCAGCGCTGCCTGGGGCAGGAACACATAGCGCTGGGTGTGGCGGGTGGTGTCGCCCTGGCTGTCGAAAGTCTCTTCATCCAGACGCACTTCGCGCCCGCCGAGCACGGTTTGCCACTGCTCGTTGAAGCTGATGCGGTCATTGAAGAACAGCCCGTATTGGCGGCTGTCCAGGCGTCGGTAAGAGTCGTTGAGTGGCCCGTCGTAGCGCGGGAAATCGGCGGGTTCGCTGTCGATATTGGCGCTGCCGATCATCACGTTGATGGGTTCCCGTTGATCCACCACGCGGCGGAACGCGCTGGTCCCCACGGTGAGTTCATGCCCCAGGCTGCCGGTGTTGAAGTTGCCGCTGAGTGTGGCCTGCACCTCGTCATTGCGGCGGGTATCGTCCGGGCTGCGGAAGTCGTAAATGTCGTAGTCGCCTTCCGGGCTGAAATAGTTCGGCACGGCGGCGCCGGCGCAACTGGCCGAGCCGTAGCAACCCCAGGCGAACGAGCTGTAGTCATCGATCACCACACGGCTGCGGGAAGCGCTGAGGTTGCCTTTCCAGGTGTCGCTGAAACGGTATTCGAAATTGCCGTTGAGGTTCAGGGCGTCGTTGGTGACGGGTTTCGAACCGCTCTGGTGGGCCAACAATTGTTTCGGCGAAGCATGGTGCGGCAGGCTGGTGCCGCCGAGCAATTGGTAACCCGGCGCCGAACGCTGCTCCTTGGTCTGGTACTCGACATCCAGTTGCAGCAGGGCATCGGGGCTGATGTTCCAATCGAATGCCAGGGAGGCGAAATCCCGTTGGCCGTTGGTGTGTTCGACATAGGAATGCAAATCTTCATGGGCGACGTTGGCGCGCAGACCGAATTGCTGCTCGCTGCCGAAGAATCCCCCCACGTCCGTGGCCAGGTAACCGCTGCCGCGATCATCCGTGGAAACCGTGACCGAACGCACATTGGCCGGGCGCTTGGTCACGTAGTTGACCAGTCCGCCAGGCTCGCTGACGCCGCTCTGCAAACCGGAAAGGCCCTTGAGCAATTCCACCTGCTGCTTGTTTTCCAGGCCGACATTCTGCTCGCCGGTGATGGTACGGCCATTAATCTTGTAGCTGCTGGCGGAGTTCAACGAGAAGCCGCGCACGACGAAGTTTTCGTAGTAGCCGACCGGCGCGTAGCTTTCACCCACCGAGGCGTCGTTCTTCAGCACTTCGCTGAGCAGGCGCGCCTGCTGATCCTTGATCAAGGCGTCGCTGATCACCGAAATCGATGCCGGTGTGTCGAGCAACGGCGCGGCGTCAAAACCGCCCACCGAAGCGCTGCTGACTTGATAGCCCGAGGTGTCTTCGCCGGTCACGGTCACCGCCGGCAGTTCGGTATCGGCGGCCTGCGCCGTATGCACGGTATTGGCCAGCAGCAAGCCCAGGGTCAGAAGATTGAGCGTGAACCGTGGGGCGGGCGCTCCCTGGCGGGGCGTCCGGTAAAGCATATCCATGAATACTCCTCGACGATTGCGATCCCGGGCCAGGCGGACCCCGGGCACAGGGACCCAGGCGCGCTCCGGGAAAGAGCCGTGCTGTTAAGACAGGAAAAAGCGATGTGTGCCCTGAGGGCGTCAGGCCGGAGTTGCTCCGGTGGTCATTGGCAAGTTCGAATCCGCGGCCCACTCTTGAAGCGAGCCATCATACAAGAGGATGGTGTTCCGTCCGACCACTGTCAGCGCCAGGGCCACCGCAGCGGCCGAAATGCCGCCGCCGCAATAGAGCACCAGCGGATCTTGCGTAGTGATCAATTCAACACCCAACTGTTGCTCGAGTTGCTCCTTGGGCAGGTAGCGACCCTGGGCGTCCAGCAGGTTGCGCGCCGGCAGATTGAGGCTGCCGGGAATGTGCCCGCGTCGGGTGTAGCGGCTCGGGGCAGCGCCGCTGAACAACGCCTCGGACAAGGCGCAAATCAGCACTCCCGGACGCTCGCCAGCCAGCACCGCCTGCACGCCTTGACGATCAACCCAGAATCCCGGACGTTGCTGCAACGTCAGTTCGGCTGCAGGCAAGGGTATCTCTTCGCCCTGACCCAGAGGCAGACCCGCCGCTCGCCAGGCATTGAAACCGCCATCCAGCACCTGCGCCTCAAGCCCGACGCTGCGCAGCATCCACCACAGTCGCGCAGCCCAAAAGCCATCGGCACGGTCATAAATCACCACAGGACTGTCGGCACCGATGCCCAGCCGGGCCAAGGCGTTGGCGAGCCGGTCGGCCCGGGGCAGGGCAAAGCTGAGCGACGCCTGAGGGTCGGCCAGATCCTCCAGCAGATCGGCATGCAGCGCACCGGGGATGTGATGGTGCAACCAGCCTTCACGGCCACTGGTTGCGCGATAGTCCTGATCGAAACGCGGTGCCGGCAACTCGACACTGGCATCGACGATTCTCAGGTCGGGATCGCCCAGGCGATGGGCCAACGCCTGCGGGCTGATCAGTATCGAGGTCATGACCCGGCACTCCGCTTCAGGTGGTCGATTAAGCGCTCGCCCTGGACTGTAGAAAACCAACGCGTATGCCCGAGCAAGTAAGCGTGGTACGCCACATCGGCACTGGCGACTGAACCCACGACTCCCTGGAAATAGGCGATTTCGGACAGGGCAAAATCCACGTGGACCAAGGGCAGCAGGGCCGCCAGTGTCAGCAGATCAGCCGAGGACAAAGGTTTGACGCTGGCATAGCCCTCCAGCAAGGCGTCGATGTCATCCAGCGCCGGCGGGGCACTGCCGCCGCTGTCCAGTTCCAGCCAGGGAATGCCGTTGCGCTCGATGGCGGTGGCCAGGTCGAAGAGGGCGAAGGTGCGGTCTGCCAGACCGAAGTCCAGCACGCAACTGACCTGCGCGTCGTCGGCGGTTGAATCCCAGAGCAGGTTGGAGCCGTGCCAGTCGTTATGGGTCCACAAGTCGGGCTGCCGAGCCAGAAGTGGCTGTAATTGCCGCTGCCACGGCAGCAGCAATGGCAGCCATTCTTCGCGCCAGTCGTGCTGGTTGAAGTAGTCGGTCAGCGCCGGGTCCCGCTCGATGGCCGTTTGCAGACTGGCACCGAGGTCCTGTCCGGAGCAAAACTTGAAGTTCGCCACCAGCACCGGGGTCTGGCGCGGGGCGGCCTGATAGTCCTCGGCGGCGAGGTGCAATCGGGCCAGGGACGCACCGGCGGACCAAGCCTGCTGCTGACTGAAAAATGGCGTCCAGGATAGAGCATCGCGATACAGGTCCTGGCCTTCGGCCAAGGCATGCACCTCGTACGTCCATTCACCCAAGGCCACCGCCGTTGCGCCGTTACGGTCGGCCAGCACCTGGCTCACCGGCATACCACGCTGACGCAAATGCGCCATGAACCGATGTTCCTCGCTCAGCCACGCGGGTGTCCGGACGCGCTGATGGTGGCGTTTGATAAACAGCGTGGCGGCATCGGTCTGCACCAGGCTGGCCGCCGAAAAGGGCCGCGGGCTATGCCAGTCGAGGCTCAGCGGCGCCCCGAGTTGCGGGTAGCCGAGCAACAGTTGTTCGACGTCGCGGGTTTGCAGGGCCGGCCAGTCGGCAGCCACCGGATCGAGGCTCAGGCCGTGGGACTTCAGGGCGTTGAGTGCCGCCATCAGACTGTCTCCGGCAGGTATGCATTGCTGGTTGCCTGACGCCAGGCTTGGGCATCGTCGAGCACGCCGTTGTCCTGCAACCACTGAGCATAAGGTTCGAGCAATTCATCCCGTTGCCGGCCCCAGGCGCCTTCGTGCAACCAGGTGGGCGCGATGCTTTGCAGCGACGCGGCCAGCAGTTCCCGAGGGAAATAGGGGGTGGCCGTTTCATAGGCTTGCAGGGCGCTGGCGGGATCGGCCGCAGCCGCCAGGTAACCCCGGGCAGTGGCGGCGAGGAAGGCGCGGGTCAGTTCGGGTTGGGTTTCCAGGGTTCGCTCATGGGCGCCCAGCAGGTAGCTGTGATAGGCCGGCGCCCCCAGGTCATCGACCGGCCAGACGACGCGCCGCTCGGCTTCCACCGGGCTGGACATCAGCGCTTCCCAGGCCCAGTAGCCACCAAAACTGGCATCGGCGATGCCGGCGGCCAGTTGCTCGGGACGCAATTCACGGGTGCCGCTGTCTACCAGAATCAGCGCATCGGGATCGCCGCCATCGACCCGCACCAGATGCCGGACCATGGCCAGGCCACGCGGGGTGGGGTTGAGCGCCAGGCGCCGGCCCGCCAGATCCCGTGGTCGCTGTATGCCTGAGTCAGTAAGCGTCTGGATCGATTCCAGCCCCCGATGGTTGATCGCCGCCACCCCTCGAAGCGGTTGCCCCAGGGCCCGACGGACCAGCAAGCGGTTGCTGGGGAAAACGCCGAAATCCACGGCGCCGGCCAACAGGTGATCGAGGGTGTCACCGCGCCATGGGTCGTGCACCACCAACTCGACATCCAGCCCGGCCTCTTCGTACCAGCCCCGTTCGCGAGCCAGATACAAACCCGCCGAATTCGGCCAGGGGTGAAAGTACTCCAGCATTACCCTTACAGAAACCATCGCTATCGACTCCAGCCCGACGCCCCGTGATGACGCCAGGCACTGTGTTTGATTGCGGCGATTTATAAGGGAGCAATCTGGTCTATACCAATATCGTTTTTCACTATGGATATACCTGGAACACGCGGTGCGAAGGCTGCTATTGCAGAGGAGGGCTGGTTTTGTTCGTGGGTTTTATATGCATGGATAGAATATTAAAGTTGTTCGTAATCATTGTTTTTAATAATTAGGATAGATCAACAAAGCATTTCACAAGCGTTTTTCCAGCGCATAAGGTCGTGGTTCAAAGGCCAGCCGTGCTGCCATCTCCGGGGGAATATCCAGATGTCCACTTCACCACGACAACTCAAATTCGGCGCGATTCTGACCGGCGTCGGTACGGCCCAGAATGAATGGCTGCACCCGGAAATTCCCGGTGATGCGAGCGTCGATATCGACTGGTATCGCCAGCAGGCGCAACAGGCCGAAGCGGCGAAGTTTGATCTGATTTTCATCGTCGACAGCCCCTACATCACCCCGGAATCGGCCCCGCATTATCTCAACCGCCTGGAACCCCTGACGCTGTTGTCCGCCGTCGCGGGGGCGACGTCGAAGATCGGTCTGGTCGCCACGCTGACGACGTCCTATACCGAACCGTTCAACGTGGCCCGGCAGTTCGCCTCGCTGGACCTGATCAGCGGTGGCCGGGCGGGCTGGAACGTGGTGACTACCGGGCTTGAGGGTGCCGCCGGCAACTTCGGGCGCGAGCAACACATTGATCACACCGAGCGCTATCGCCGGGCCGGCGAACACCTGCAAGTGGTGCAAGGGTTGTGGGATTCCTACGAAGACGACGCCTTTGTGCGGGACAAGCAGAGCGGGGTGTTTCTCGACCCCCAACGCCAGCATCGCCTCGATCACCAGGGCGAGTTCTTTTCGGTCACCGGACCGCTGAACATTGCGCGTTCGCCCCAAGGTCAACCGGTGATTTTCCAGGCCGGGATTTCCGAATCCGGGCGTAATCTGGCAGCCCACTTTGCCGAAGGCATCTTCGCCGGCGTGGATAATTTCGACGATGCCCGCGCCTACTACGCCGACATCAAACAACGTACCGCCGCCGCCGGGCGCAACCCCGATCACGTCACCATCCTGCCGGGCATCGCGCCAATCATTGCCGACACTGACGAAGAGGCCCAGGCCATTGATCGCGAGCGCAACGGCGAGCTGGATCTGCACAAAGCCCTGGTGCACCTGGGGCGGCCGTTCAACTATCACGACTTTACCCAGTACCCGCTCGACGAACCCTTCCCGGATCTGGGCGACCTGGGCAGCAATGGTTATCGCGGGCATGCCGAACACATCAAGCACGTCGCCCGTGATCAAGGGTTGACCCTGCGCCAGGCAGCCCTGCGTTTCGCTGCGCCGTTTTCCAATTTTGTCGGCTCGCCAAAAACCGTCGCCGACGAGATCGAGCGTTGGTTTGTCGAAGGGGCGGTCGATGGTTTCAACATCCGCGTCGGTGCGCCGGGGGAGTTTGCGCGCTTCACCAACGAAGTCCTGCCGCTGCTGCGCGAGCGCGGCCTGTTCCGCAGCGAATACAGCCACAGTACGTTGCGCGGTCACCTGGGCTTGCCGGTGCCGGTCAACCGCTACAGCGCGGCGCGGTCATTAAAAGCAACGACTGCGGCACCGGACTCTGCGGGTGTTGCGGCTCTTGCAGGCTGACCAGTTGAAAACCCGCCATGTCCAGGGCATTGAGCCAACTGGACAAGGTGCGGAAATACCAGGGCATGGGCTGCCATTGGCCCTTGAACCCGGCGAAGGTCTCTTCGCGCCAGCCATCCTGATAATCGCCCGCCGCCGCAGTCCACGGATGCAAGGTTTGGATAACCAGCGCTCCGCCAGGGGCGAGCAGGGCGTTCATCGCGGCGAGCAGCGGGATGATGTCCTGATGCAGCAGGGCGAAATTGGCGCAGATCAGGTCGTAGCCGCTGCCGATGTCGACCTGCGTCTCGACCAGCGCTTCGTAACTCGCGACATGCACCGCTGAAGAACCCGCCGCCCGCGCTGCTTCCACCAGTGAGGCATCGCCATCCACGCCGACGACGTTGATGCCCCGGTCGGCCAGCGCCCGTAACAACCAACCTTCGCCACAGCCGAGGTCGAGCACACGTTCGGGCTGGCGACTGAGCACCGCCAGCAAAATCGCCTGATCGGTGACCTGCTGACGGCTTTCGATGCTGGCGCTGCGGATCGCTTCGATCCAGGCAGCAGCGTTGTGGTGCCAACTTTGCAGGAGGCTCGATTCGGAGGCGGGCATTTGGAGCTCCGGGGTTGCGGGTTAGTCAGCCCAGTATGGCAGAGGCGTTTTTATCTCATGCGCCGCGCTCGACCATGGCGCGCCATTGCTGGACGCTCCTGCCGACATAACGGGCCTGCCTGCCCGATCCAATGCAACGAATGCCACTTCAAGCCCTCATATGAAAACGAGCGGTGCGGTCGGTGCAAGTAGCCGGGATCGATGAATTCAGGGCAACAGGTGATTGATTTATGACGATGGCTGAAAAAAATCATGTGGATTGGCTGGTTGAACAATCGATGCTGCACGCGGCACGGCAGCGGGCCAAGCTCTACTCGGGGCAGGGGAGATTGTGGCAGCAGCCTTTTGCACACACTCGGCCCCGTGATGCCTCGGCCCTGGCGTCGGTGTGGTTCACCGCGTATCCCGCGTCCATTGTCACCCGGGAAAACGGCACGGTGCTGGAAGCCCTGGGGGACGAAACCCTGTGGCACGCCTTATCGAGAATCGGCATCCAGGGCATTCACAACGGCCCGCTGAAAAGATCCGGGGGCCTGTCGGGCACGAAGCACACGCCGACCATTGACGGCAATTTCGACCGCATCAGCTTCGAGATCGATCCGCAACTGGGCACCGAAGCGCAACTTCAGGCCTTGGTGCGCATGGCCGCCGCGCACAACGCGGTGATCATCGACGACGTGATCCCGTCGCACACCGGCAAGGGCGCGGATTTTCGCCTGGCCGAGATGGCCTACGAGGACTATCCCGGCCTCTACCACATGGTGGAAATCCGCGAGGAAGACTGGCCACTGCTACCCGACGTGGCCGAGGGCCGCGACGCACAGAACCTCAGCCCAGCGCAGGTCGACATCCTGCGTGACAAACACTACATCGTCGGCCAGTTGCAACGGGTGATCTTCTTCGAACCCGGTATCAAGGAAACCGACTGGAGCGCGACGCCGATTGTGATGGGGGTCGACGGCAAGCCACGGCGCTGGGTGTACCTGCATTACTTCAAGGAAGGGCAGCCGTCGTTGAACTGGCTGGACCCGACCTTCGCCGCACAGCAGATGATCATCGGTGATGCCCTGCATGCCATCGACGTCATGGGCGCGAAGATCCTGCGCCTGGACGCCAACGGATTCCTTGGCGTGGAGCGCAAGCTCGATGGCACCGCGTGGTCGGAAAGTCATCCGCTGTCGATCACCGGCAACCAGTTGCTGGCCGGCGCGATTCGCAAGGCCGGTGGCTTCAGTTTCCAGGAGCTCAACCTGACCGTCGACGACATTGCCGCCATGTCCCACGGCGGCGCCGACCTCTCTTATGACTTCATCACCCGTCCCGCCTACCAGCACGCCTTGCTGATGGGCGACACCGAATTCCTGCGCCTGATGCTGCGCCAGATGCACAACCTCGGCATTGATCCGGGCTCGCTGATTCACGCCCTGCAGAACCACGACGAATTGACCCTGGAGCTGGTGCATTTCTGGACCCTGCACGCCCACGACACCTTCCTCTACCAGGGCCAGACCTTCCCCGGCAACATCCTGCGTGAGCACATTCGCGAGCAGATGTACGAACGCCTGGCCGGGGAGCACGCGCCCTATAACCTGAAATTCGTCACCAACGGTGTGTCCTGCACCACCGCGAGCATCATCACGGCGGCCCTGGGGATTCGCGACCTCGAGGCGATCACCCCGGCGGATATCCAGCAGATCCGGCAGATTCATTTACTGTTGGTGATGTACAACGCCATGCAGCCCGGCGTTTTTGCGTTGTCCGGGTGGGACCTGGTGGGCGCGTTGCCATTGCCCGCTGAGCAGGTCGAGCATTTGATGGGCGATGGCGACACACGCTGGATTCATCGTGGCGCCTACGATCTGGTGGATCTCAACCCGGATGCGTTGCTGTCGGAAGGCCAGATGCCGCGTCCGAAAACCCTGTACGGCAGCTTGCCCAGCCAATTGAAAGACCCGGACTCGTTCGCCTCGCAACTGAAGAGAATCCTGGCGGCGCGCCGCGCCTACGATATCGCCGCCAGTCGCCAGATCCTGGTGCCGGACGTCGAGCATCCGGGGCTGCTGATCATGGTCCACGAATTGCCGGCCGGCAAAGGCACGCAAATCACCGCGCTGAACTTCGGCTCGACCCCCATCACCGAAACCCTGCACCTGCCCAACATCGCGCCGGGGCCGGTGGTCGACATCATCAATGAGCGGGTGGAAGGTGATCTCACGCCCGAGGGCGAGTTCACCATTACCCTGGATGCCTATGAAGGGTTGGCGCTGCGGGTGGTGAGCAGTTCGCCGATGATCTAGGGCTTTGGCCGGGTCAGCGAGGTGGCCAATGGCTTGGCGACCTCGACGGGGTGGGTGGAGGTCGATTTTTTCCATTGTGTCTACTAGAGCAAGCACCATGCCATGCGCTCGGCCCGTTCGAAATCGCTGCGTTATTGAAGCAAATGTCTAAAAAAAGTTTTTCATATTTGTTACTTTTTGTTTGCTTCAGTGCCAAAAACCATGGTTATTATCCGGCGGCGCACCGGGCCAAAAGTCCGGCGCCAAAGGATTGCCATGTGTCCACAGACCCGGCAATCGCAGCCGATCGGGTCCACCCAAGCGCTGTCACCCCTGCGCAGGCCGTTCCCCATCGTTGACCCTCACACGAAAGGCGAGGTTTCAATTGGTCATGCGGTATGCATTCGTCGATTCAAGCAGTGCGGCGTTTATCGTCAACCCACCCTCCGCAAATCCCCTGTGCACCACTTCGTTCGTCAACGACGTGAGCCCGCGAACACGCGCCGCACCATCCCCCTGATTCCGAATGACCGACCCGGCACGCAGTGCCAGGCGACGGCGAGACGATGAGCGTCCCAGCCACACACAAAAATAATGTAGTCATGGACGGTAGCCTGATGTTCGATAAATCTTCCTTGCGTGGGACGACCTCCGCGCAGCCCACCGCTTTACCCGAAAATCCATCCGTCCCCCCGGCACTGACCGACCAGAGCGCTTACTGGCGCGAGCGGCTGACCGACGCCCCGGCGTTGTTGGAGTTGCCCACCGACCGGCCGCGACCGGCGGAGCAGGATGACGAATACGCTTCGCAGGTGCTGACGCTGGACGCGCCATTGAGCCAAGGGCTCAAGGCCCTGGGCCAACGCCACGGCACCTCGCTGTTCATGACCCTGCTGGCCGGTTGGGCCGTGGTGCTGGCGCGGTTGTCCGGCCAGCGCGAGGTGATGATCGGGACGCGCACTGAAGATCTCGGCAATACTCTGCCACTACGTCTGTCCCTGGCTGACGCGCACTGTGCGAGCCAACTGCTCGACCACACCCGCGAAGTGTTGCTCGGCGCCCAGGAACATCGGGACCTGCCGTTTGAACACCTGGTGGCGCAACTGCACCTCGAACAAAGCCCCGCGTACCATCCGCTGATCCAGGTGCTGTTTGTCTGGGATCAATCGCCGTCATTGCCTGCCGGGTTCGACCTGACACTGGTCCTGGCCGAAACGGCAGAGGGCATCAGCGGCCATTTGCATTACGCCTCGGCGCTGTTCGACGCCACCACCGTCGAACGTTTCGCCGGGTACTTTTGCCGAATGCTGGCGCAGATGATTGCGCAGCCAGAGCGCCCGGTGATGGCCCTGGACATGCTCAGCGATGCCGAACGCCAATGCCTGGTCCACGACTGGAACAGCGCCGAACAGCCGTTCGACGCCGATCAAACCGTGCACGGATTATTCGAAGCCCAGGCTCTGCGTAACCCAGGTGCCATTGCCGCACGCTTGCGCGATGACGTGCTCATCTACGGCGAACTCAACACCCGCGCCAACCGTCTGGCCCATCACCTGCGCAGCCTGGGTGTCGGCCCGGACGTGCGGGTCGGGTTGTGCCTGGAGCGTTCGCTGGACATGCTGGTCGGCACGCTCGCCGTGCTCAAGGCCGGCGGCGCTTATGTGCCGCTGGACCCGGCGTATCCCACCGCGCGCCTGGCGCACATGCTCGTCGACAGCGCGCCTGTGGTGGTGTTGACCCACGCCCCGGCAAAAGCAGCCCTCGACGCCGCCGTGGCGCATTCGTCCAGCGCCCCGACGTTGCTGGAGCTGGACGCCGCCAGCCACTGGGCATCACAGCCATCGGACAACCCCGATCCAGTCGGGGTGACCCCGCGAAACCTGGCCTACGTGATCTACACCTCGGGCTCCACCGGCACGCCAAAGGGTGTGATGGTCGAGCACCGTGGGCTGATCGCGGTGAGTGCAGCCTGGGAAAAGCTGTACGCCTTGGGCGGCCCGCTCAATCACCTGCAAATGGCCGGTTTTTCCTTCGACGTATTCAGCGCCGATCTGATCCGCGCACTGGGTTTTGGCGGCACGCTGGTGCTGTGCCCGCGTGAAACGCTGATGGACCCGGCGGCGCTCTATCGCCTGTTGAGCGAGGCACGGATCGGGTTTGCCGACTTCGTGCCGGCGGTGCTCAACCCCTTGCTGGCCTGGCTGGAAGAAACCGGCCATGACCTGTCATTCATGCACACCGTGGTCTGCGGCTCGGACATCTGGACCGCCCATAGCGCCCGGCAATTACGCACGCTGTGCGGCGATCACGTGCAAATCGTCCAGGCTTACGGCGTCACCGAAGCGAGCATCGACAGTACCTGTTTCGAGTTCAACGCCGACAGCGTGGCGCAAGGCGTATTGCCCATCGGCCGAGCCCTGGCCAACACCCGGATTTACTTGCTCGATGCCTTGGGCGCGCCAGTGCCGGTGGGCGTCGCGGGCCAATTGCACATCGGTGGTGTCGGTGTCGCCCGTGGGTATCTGAACCTGCCGCAACTGACCGCCGAACGCTTTATCGACAGCCCATTCGTGGCGGGCGAGCGTCTGTACCGCAGCGGCGACATGGCGCGCTATCGCCAGGATGGAAATCTGGAATTCCTTGTGCGCAACGACTTCCAGGCCAAGCTGCGGGGCTTGCGTCTGGAACTGGGGGAAATCGAAGCGCGTCTGGCGGATATCGCCGGGGTACGGGAAAGCCTGGTGATTTTGCGCCAGGACACGGTCGGTGAATCGCGACTGGTCGCCTACTACTGCGAAAGCAAAGGCGCGGCACTGAGCCCGGGTTTGCTGCGCGAACAACTGAGCGTCAGCCTGCCGGATTACATGGTGCCCACGGCGTTCGTGCGTCTGGAGGCGCTGCCGCTGACCGCCAACGGCAAGCTCGATCGCACCGAGTTGCCGGTGCCGGGCGCCGAGGCTTTCGACCAGCGCGATTACCAGCCACCACGGGGCGCACTGGAAATTGCCCTGGCCGGCATCTGGTCCGACGTGCTGGGCATCGAACCCATCGGGCGTCAGGATCAGTTCTTTGCCCTCGGTGGTCACTCGCTGCTGGTGATGCGCGTGCTGGCGCAAATCCGTCACACACTGGGCCTGGAAGTGGCGCCTTCGACGCTGTTTGCCGCGCCGGTGCTGCAACAGTTCGCCGAACGCCTGAAACTCAACCAGGGCAAGGCTCGCGTGGCGATCACGGCTATTGAGCGGTCGGGCGCGCAAACGTTGTCGTCTGCCCAGCAACGCCTGTGGTTCCTGGCGCAAATGGAGGGGGGCAACGCGGCGTATCACATGCCGCTGAACCTGCGCTTGCGCGGTCCGTTGCAGGTCGCGGCTCTGGAGCGCAGTTTCAATCAACTGGTGGCGCGCCATGAAGCGCTGCGCACCACGTTCATCGCCATTGAAGGGGAAGGGCGGCAACGGGTCGCGGCGCTGTGGCAGTTCATCAAGCTGTCGGTGATTGACCTGGAAGGACAGCCCGAGGCACGTCTGACGCAGTTGATCGACGAGGAGGGCGCCAAGCCCTTCGACCTGACCCAGGGGCCGCTGATGCGCGTCAGCCTGGTGCGCCTGGCCGACGACGATCATGTGTTGCTGCTGACCCAGCACCACATCGTCTCCGATGGCTGGTCGATGGGCGTGCTGACCCGTGAGTTGGGCCTGTTGTACGAAGCCGCGATCCAGGATCGCGACGATCCCTTGCCCCCGCTGCCGGTGCAGTATGTGGATTACGCCGTGTGGCAACGTCAGTGGTTGTCCGGCGAAGTGCTGGAGCAGCAGAGCCGCTATTGGCGCGACACCCTCAGCGGCGCCCCGGTGTTGCTGGAACTGCCGGCGGATCACAAGCGCCCGGCGGTGCAGGATTACCTTGGCGGTTTCGTGCCGCTGGTGTTCGACCGGGCGTTGACCGCGCAACTGAAGACCTTGTGCATGCAGCAGGGCACCACGCTGTTCATGACGTTGCTCGCGGCGTGGTCGCTGGTGTTGTCGCGTCTGTCCGGGCAAACCGACGTGGTGATCGGCGTGCCGTCCGCCAACCGTTCCCAGCAGGAGCTGGAAGGCCTGATCGGTTTCTTCGTCAACACCCTGGCCCTGCGCATGACCCGCTCCGGCGCGCCGTCGGTGGCGCAATGGCTGCAACAGGCGCGCCGCGTCGCATTGGAGGCCCAGGAACATCAGGATCTGCCGTTCGAGCAAGTGGTGGAATTGCTCAATCCGCCTCGCAGCCTGGCCCACAGTCCGCTGTTCCAGGTGCTGTTTGCCTGGGAGCAGGATCAGGACTCGGACTTGATCCTGTCTGGGCTCGACGTGACCCCGGTGGAGAGCAGCCATCATGTGGCCAAGTTCGATTTGCAACTGGCGCTCAGCGAGCGTGACGGGCAGATTGTCGGTGGCCTGGAATATGCCTCTGGCCTGTTCGAACCGGGCACCGTGGCGCAGTTTGGCGAGTACCTGCGTCGGGTGTTGATGCAGATGGTCGAACACCCGGATCAGCCGTTGTCGAGCATCGATCTGCTCAGCGCGCAACAGCATCAGCAAATCGTCCACGACTGGAACCGCACCGAGCGCGACACCTCGGCCATGCCCGATTGCGTGGCGCGGTTTGAAGCGGTGGTCGGGCACACGCCTGACGCGGTGGCGTTGCTCGCCGAGGACCGGCAACTCAGCTATGCAGCACTGAATCAATCCGCCAACCGACTCGCCCATTACCTGATCGAACAAGGCGTGGGTCCCGAGCATCGGGTGGGACTGTGCCTGGAGCGTTCGCCGGAGATGGTCATCGGCTTGCTGGCGATCCTCAAGGCCGGCGCGGCGTATGTGCCGTTCGACCCGGCGTACCCGAGCGAGCGTCTGGCGTTCATGTTCAGCGACGCCGCACCGACCCTGGTGTTGACTCAATCGGCACTGCGCGATGGGGTCACGGATGAGTTGACCATCTGCTGCCTGGACACCGACGCGCCGCAATGGGCGCTCTGTTGCGAGAGCAATCCGCAAGTGACCGTCAGCCCTGACAACCTCGCCTACGTGCTCTACACCTCCGGCTCCACCGGCCGCCCGAAAGGCGTGGCCCACAGCCGCCGGGCCCTGGATAACCTGATCACCTGGCAGCTCGATCAAGCGTCGGCGCCACGCCGGGTGTTGCAATTCGCCTCGCTGAATTTCGACGTGTCGTTCCAGGAAATCTGCAGCACCCTGTGCCAGGGCGCCAGCCTGTTGCTGATGACCGAAGACAGCCGCAAAGACCTCGCCGCGCTGCGCCCGAGCCTGGTGGCCGAAGGCGTGCAGCGGGCGTTCCTGCCGTTTGCCGTGTTGCAGCAACTTGCCGGCCTGACCGAGGCCGATGCGCCGATGCCGGCCGGTGGCTGCGAAATCGTCACCGCCGGTGAAGCCCTGCAAATCAACGATGAACTGCGCGGCTTCGTGCGTGGCCTCGGCGGTGCGCAGTTGCACAACCAGTACGGCCCGACCGAAACCCATGTGGTCAGCCAGTTCAGCCTGTCGTGCAGCGAAGCCGAGCACTGGCCGGATGCGCCGCCGATTGGCCGACCCATCGCCAATGCGCGGTTGTACGTGCTGGACCTGGACATGAACCCGGTTCCCGTCGGTGTCGCGGGTGAGTTGTACATCGCCGGTGCGTGCCTGGCCCGGGGTTACCTCAATCGCCCGGACCTGACCGCCGAACGCTTTGTGCCGGACCCTTTCAGCACCGAACCCGGGGCGCGCATGTACCGCAGCGGTGACGCGGCGCGGTTCCAGGCCGACGGCAACGTGCAGTACCTGGGGCGGATCGATCAGCAGGTCAAACTGCGCGGTTTCCGTATCGAACTCGGCGAGATCGATAGCCTGTTGCAACAGCAACCCGGCGTGCAGGAAGCCGTCGTGCTGTTACGTGAAGACGTTGCGGGGGACAAGCGCCTGGTGGCTTACGTGGTCGGTCCGGCCTCCAGCGAAACCCTGCGCGCCGAACTGCAACGGCACTTGCCGGAGCACATGATTCCCAGTGCCTGGGTGTCCATGGCGCAACTGCCGCTGACCCGCAACGGCAAGCTCGACCGCCAGGCACTGCCCGCGCCGGAACGCAGCGCCGGGGCGACCTACGTGGCGCCCCGGGACGACAACGAACGACACATGGCCGACATCTGGGCAGAAGTGCTGAAGTGCGAGCGCGTCGGCATTCACGATAACTTCTTCGACCTTGGCGGCCACTCGCTGCTGGCGACGCGGATGATCTACGCGATCAATCAGCGCATGGGCGCGCAACTGTCCCTGAGCAGCCTGTTCAAGACCCCGGTGCTGATGGACCTGGCGGCCCAGGTGCAGGCCGGGCGCGGCGACGACACGCGGATCGAACCGGCCTTCACTGAGTTCCAAGCCGACCGCGAGGCCCGGCATGCGCCGTTCCCCCTGACCGATATCCAGCAAGCCTATTGGTTCGGCCGCGAAGCCACGGTCAGCCTCGGCGGGGTCAGCGCCCACGGCTATGAAGAACTGCGCATTCCCGACTTCGACGCAGCGCGCTTCGAGCTAGCGCTGAATCGCATGATTCAGCGTCACGACATGCTGCGCGTGGTGTTTCTCAGCGACGGCACACAACAGGTCCTGGCGCAGGTGCCGACCTACACCATGCCCCGCAGCGACTTGCGCGGTTTGCCCGCCGAGGTGGCGCAACAAACCTTGCACGCCACCCGCGAACGCCAGTCCCATCAGGTGCTGGACGCCAGCCGCTGGCCGTTGTTTGAGTTCAGCCTGTCGTTGCTCGATGACGGCATCACCCATCTGCACATCAGCCTGGACGCGTTGATTGTCGATGCCGCGAGCACGCAGATTCTCGCCCGCGAGCTGATGGCGTTCTACGCCGAGCCGAACCTGGCCCTGCCTGAACCGGGCCTGACCTTCCGCGATTACGTGCTGGCCGAACACCAATTGCGCAGCGGCACGCGCTACGAACAGGCGCTGGGTTACTGGCGTGAGCGCGTGACGACGTTGGCCCCAGCGCCGGACTTGCCCCTGGTGCGCCAGCCGGACAGCATCGCCAACCCGCACTTCACCCGCCGCGACCGCGACATGCCGGCGGCACAATGGGCACAACTGAAAGCCGTGGCCAAGCAGTTCGCGGTCACGCCGTCGGTGATGCTGTTGACCGCGTTCAGCGAAGTGCTGGCGCTGTGGAGTCGCCAGCCGCGCTTTACCCTGAGCCTGCCGCTGTTCAACCGCTTGCCGTTGCACCCCGACGTCGATGAAATCATCGGCGACTTCACCTCTCTGGTGCTGCTGGAAGTCAATATTGCCGGCGCGGCGAGTTTCACCGACAAAGCCCGGGCGGTGCAGGCACAGCTGTGGCAAGACATCGATCACTCGGTGGTCAGCGGTGTGCGCGTACTGCGGGAATTGTCCCAGGCCCGGGGTGTGCAGCAGACGGCGATGCCCATCGTCTTTAACAGCACGTTGTCCGAGGCGGCGCCGGAACTGGCCGAGTTCAACCTCGCCGATGCGTTGAACGCCAAACACATGCACAGCATCACCCAGACCCCGCAGGTGTGGCTCGACCACACGCTGCTGGAGCTGGAAGGGCGGCTGCTGTTCAACTGGGACAGCATCGATGAGCTGTTTCCGGAAGGCATGATCGAGCAGATGTTCATCGCCTATAACGCGTTGCTGGATCGCTTGCTGGAGCCGTCAGCCTGGGGTGAAAGTACGCCGCAACTGTTGCCGTTGGCGCGTTTGCCGGCACCGCTCGACAGCCAGGAAACGCTGCCATTGATGCACCAATTGTTCGAGCGTCAGGCCCTCGCCACTCCGGAGGCGGTCGCGGTGATCGCCGCGCAACGGCAACTGAGCTACGGGCAATTGCGGGTTGAGTCACACGCCCTCGGCGCTCGGCTTCAGGCACGGGGTGTGCTGCCGAATCGACTGGTCGCGGTGATGATGGAACGCGGCTGGGAGCAAGTGGTGGCGACCCTGGGGATTCTGTACGCGGGCGGCGCCTACCTGCCGATTGATCCGACGCTGCCGGCGGAACGGGTACGGCATATTCTTGAACGGGCCGAAGTCAGTCTGGTGCTGACCCAACCGTCGCTTCTCGGGATGATCGAGTGGCCACAACAGGTCAGTGTCATTGCGGTGACCGATGACGTCGCGGGCGATCAGCCAATGCTGCAACCGGTGCACGTAGCCCCCACGGATCTTGCCTACGTGATCTACACCTCCGGCTCTACCGGCCTGCCCAAAGGCGTGGTCATCGACCATCGCGGCGCGGTCAACACCTTGCTCGACATCAACCGGCGCTTCGCTGTCGGCCCGGCGGACCGCGTCCTGGCGATTTCGTCCCTGAGCTTCGACCTCTCGGTCTACGACTTCTTCGGCACCCTGGCGGTGGGCGCGGCGGTGGTGGTGCTGGAACCGCAACTGGCCCTCGACCCGGCGCATTGGCGGGACTTGATCGAGCGCCATCGGGTCAGCCTGTGGAACTCGGTGCCGGCCCTGCTGGGGATGTTGCTCGAATACGTGGAAGGCGAGGGCGACGTGCTGCCGGTCAGCCTGCGGCTGGCGATGCTCTCCGGCGACTGGATTCCCCTGACCCTGCCGCAGCGGCTCTGGGCCTTGCAGCCCTCGGCGCAACTGTTCAGCCTCGGCGGTGCCACTGAAGCGTCGATCTGGTCGATCTGCTACCCGGTGCAGCACGTCGATCCGGCGTGGCGCAGCATCCCCTACGGCAAGGCCCTGGATCACCAGCGCTTCTACGTACTGGACGAAGCCCTGCAAGTGCGCCCGACTTGGGTCGCGGGGCAGTTGTACATCGGCGGTATCGGCTTGGCCCAGGGTTACTGGCGCGATGAAAAACTCAGCGCCGGCAGTTTCTTCCCGCACCCGCTGACGGGCGAACGGCTGTATCGCACCGGCGACCTCGGGCGTTTGCTGCCCGACGGCAACATCGAGTTCCTTGGCCGCGAAGACAATCAGGTCAAGGTCCAGGGCTATCGCATCGAGCTGGGTGAGATCGAAGCAGCGCTCAATCGCCACCCCGGCGTACAAGGCGCGGTGGTGCAGATTCTCGGCAGCACGTTGGGCGAAAAACGCCTGGCAGGTTATGTGCTCAAGGCCGATCCGGCGTTGCAGGCCGGGGATTTCGTGCAGTACCTGGCGGATAAACTGCCGGCGTACATGGTGCCGTCGTCGTTTACCTTCGTCGATGCCTGGCCGTTGTCGTCCAACGGCAAGGTCGACAAGAAACGCCTGCCGCAGCCCTCGCCAGTGGCGCAATCCGGTCCGGCGCTGGAAGTCGATGGCCCCGAGGAACAGCGGCTGGTCGCTATCGTGCAAGGTGTGCTCAAGCGCGACGGGATTGCCGGCAATGCCAACCTGTTGAACCTTGGCGCGACCTCGATCGACATCGTGCGGATCAGCAACGCGCTGTCCAGCGAATTGCGCTTCCGACCCCACGTCGCGCAACTGTTGGCGCAGCCGACGCTGCTGCACCTGATTGGCATGTACCGGCAGAATCTGGCGCAACAGGAACTGGTCAGCAGCGCGCAACAACGCGCGGCCAGCCCCGAGGAAGTCATCGAAGATCCGCAACTGCGGACGCAGTTCAAGGCTGACCAGCGCGGACGTCGCGACTTTGCCCAAGCGTTGCCAGAAGTGGCGTTGACGCTGCCGCAAGACCCGGCATTCGCCCAGCGTTTCAGCGCTTACCGCTCGGTGCGCCAGTACGGCGCGCAACCCATCGCCACCCATGCCTTTGCCGAGCTGATGGCGGCGCTCGCCCAGGGCCAACTCGACGGCGAGGTGAAATACCAGTTCCCCTCGGCGGGCGGTTTGTACCCGATCCAGGCCTACCTCTATGTCAAACCGGAGCGGGTGCTCGGCGTGCCCGGTCGCGCCTATTACTACGACCCGCGCCAGCACCGCTTGCTGGCTCTGGACAGCGGCGTGCTCGACCCCGACACCTATGACTATTTTGTCAATCGCCCGGTGTACGAGAACGCCGCGTTCGCGCTGTTTTTCATTGCCGACATGGCGGCGATCCGTCCGCTGTACGGCGAACGCAGCCGTGACTTCTGCCACATCGAAACCGGGGCCATGGCGCAATTGCTGACCATGACCGCTGTCGAGCAGGGCCTGGGCCTGTGCGGCGTCGGTTCTATCGAGGAGCAGCAATTGCCGGTGCTGTTCGACCTGGGGCCGAGCCACCAGTTGATCTACTCGATGGTCGGAGGCTTGCGTACCGCCGATCAACAACAGCGGATGCAAGTCGAGAGCTTTGCCACGGATCAGCCCGCAGACGACAGCGACATGGAGGAATTTGAAGTATGAACGCCTATCAATTGCTGGAGCTGTTCGCTCGTCATGACGTGGTCCTTGAAGTGGACGGCGACAAACTGCGCTGCAAGGCGCCCCGTGGCTTTCTGACGCAAGACATGCTGCAGGCGCTCAAGCGCCACAAGGTTGAGCTGATCGGGTTGCTCGGTGGCCAGGACGCTGCGGCGATTCCGTTGCGCACGGCTGGCGAAGCGCACTGGCCGCTGTCGTTTTCCCAACGGCAATTGTGGTTCCTCGATCAACTGGAACCGGGCAACGCCTTCTACAACGTGCCCACGGCGGTAACGCTCAAGGGCACGCTGGACGTGTCGCGGCTGGAAGGCGCGTTGAACGAACTGATCCGCCGCCACGAAATCCTGCGCACTACTTTTTGCAGCGTCGAGGGTGAACCGCGTCAAGTGGTGCACCCGAGCATGCCGCTGGCGCTACAGGTCACGGATCTGCGGGATCTGCCAGTCGCCGAGCGCGAACAGAAAGTCCGGCTAGCCGTCGATCACGAAGCCCGGGCGCCATTCGACCTCGCCACCGGCCCCTTGCTGCGCGCCTCGTTGCTACGCCTGGCCCACGACGAATACCTGTGGCTCTACAGCGTGCATCACATCATCGCCGACGGCTGGTCGATGGGCGTGATCCTGCATGAAGTCACCACCCTCTATGGCGACAGCCTGCGCGGCGAGCCGTCGAGCCTGGCGCCGTTGCCGGTGCAATACGCCGACTACGCCTGCTGGCAACAGCAACGCCTGGGCGGAGATGCGCTGCAAACCCAGCTCGATTTCTGGCGCCGGACCCTGGCCGATGCGCCGTCACTGTCGACCGTGCCCTCGGATCGGCCACGGCCAGTGGTGCAGCGATACGTCGGCGCCACGTTCAGTTCATCCGTCGACGGCGACACGCTGCGGGAACTCAACGCTTTGGCGCGGCAGACCCAAGGCACGCTGTTCAACGTGTTGCTGGGTGCACTCGCTGTGTTGCTGTGGCGCCACAGCGGTCAGCAGGATCTGTGCATCGGCACGCCGTTCGCCAACCGCAGCAGCCCGGAAATCGAGCCGCTGATCGGGCATTTCGTCAACACCCTGGTGATCCGCCAGCGTCTGGATTCGCAACAGACCTTCGCCGAACTGCTGCGTGACGTGCGCGGGCAGATGCTCGACATCCACGCCCATCAGGACGTGCCGTTCGACCGCGTGGTCGAGGCCGTCAACCCACCCCGCGATACCGGTCATTCGCCGCTGTTCCAAGTGATGATGGTGTTGCAGAACACCCCTGGTGGCGGGGTGCAGATGCCCGGCCTGAACCTGACGCCCTATGGCACCAGCAGCGCCACGGCTAAGTTTGACCTGGCGTTTGAATGGGTCGAACGGGAAGGGCGGCTGAACCTGTTGGTGGAATACAACACCGACCTGTTCGACGTTGCGACCATTGAGCGTTTGAGCGGTCATTACCGGCAATTGCTGAAACAGATTGCCCTCGATCCGAAGCAGGCGATTGGCGGGTTGTCGTTATTAGCCGAGGCTGAGCGCGAGCAAATCCTCGTGGAGTGGAATCGAACCGCGCCGCTGGGGCAACCGGCCGATTGTGTGCACCGACTGGTCGAAGCCCAGGTCGTCCGTGATCCCCAGGCCTGTGCGGTGTCGTTCGAATCCGAGTCGTTGAGCTACGGCGAACTCAATGCCCAGGCCAACCGTCTCGCGCAGTATTTGCGTACCTTGGGCGTCGGACCGGACGTGCGCGTGGCGGTGTGCGTCGAGCGTTCGCTGGAGCTGCCGGTGGCGCTGCTGGCAGTGCTTAAGGCTGGCGGTGCCTATGTGCCGCTGGACCCGAATTACCCGGTCGGGCGCCTGAGCCACATGCTCAGCGACAGCACCCCGGCGGTGTTGTTGACCCTCGGCTCGGCCCAAGGAGTGTTGCGCGAGGCGCTGCAAGGTTCGACCTGGGAAGCGCCAGTGCTCGACCTCAAGGCCGACGCCGCGAGTTGGGCCGAACTGTCGCCGGACAATCCCGACCCGCGCAGCGTTGGCGTCATGCCCGATCATCTCGCCTATGTGATCTACACCTCGGGCACCACCGGGTTGCCCAAGGGCGCGATGGTCGCCCATCGCGGCCTGAGCAATCTGCTGTTGTGGTGTTCGCAAATCTGCGGCGAATCCGGGGTGATGCTGCACAAGATCCCCTTCGGTTTCGACGCCTCGGCCTGGGAAACCTTCTGGCCCCTGGCAACCGGCGGACGGCTGGTGGTGGCGCGCCCCGGCGGTCATCTGGAGCCGGGCTACATGGCTCGGGTGGTGCGCGAACAGCGGGTCACGGCCCTGGTGTTTGTGCCGGCGATGCTGCAACTGTTTCTTGAGGTCGATGAGGTCAGCCTCTGCACCGAACTGACTGATGTGTTCAGCGGCGGCGGTGAACTGCCACCGGCGCTGGCCCGGCGTTTCCAGGAACGGCTGCCCCATGCTCGCCTGCATAACGTCTACGGCCCGACCGAAACCACGGTGATCAACAGCGTCTGGACCCTGGAGCCCGGCGCCGCCGTGCCGGCCCTGCAACTGCCGATTGGCCGTCCCATCGCCAACAACCGTTTCTACGTCCTGGATGAGCGCGACGGGCCAGTGCCGGCGGGCGTTACCGGGCAGTTGCACATTGGCGGCGTCGGCGTCGCCCGGGGTTACCTGGGGCTGGCGCAACTCACCGCCGAGCGTTTTATCGACAACCCGTTCGTGCCCGGTGATCGGCTGTACCGCAGTGGTGATCTGGCGCGCTATCGTCCGGACGGCCAACTGGAATTCCTCGGGCGCAACGACTTTCAGGTCAAGCTGCGTGGCGTGCGTCTGGAATTGGGCGAGATCGAGGCGCGGTTGGAGGCGTTCCGGGGCGTGCGCGCCGCCGTGGTGCTGATGGTCGGCGACACGGCGCAAAACCAGCGGCTGGTGGCGTGCTGTGCGGTGAGTGAACCCCTGGAAGAGTCGGCGGTGCACGCGCATTTGGCGACGACCTTGCCGAGCGCCGTACTGCCCAGCGCCTATCTATGGCTCGACACCTTGCCGCTGACGGCCAATGGCAAAGTCGACCGCGTGGCCCTGACGACCCTGGCCAATCAAGACCTGGCTGATCGTCAGGTCAACCTCAGCAGCCCTCGGGACCATATCGAACTGGCGCTGTATCAAATCTGGAAAGGCTTGCTGCTGGCCCCGCAAATCGGTATCCGCGACAACTTCTTCAACGTCGGCGGCACCTCCATCGCCGCGATCAAAATGGCCCACCAGCTCGGCTTGGCGTTTGGCGTCGAGGTGCCGGTGCGCGTGGTGCTTGGCTATCCGACCATCGAAGCCCTCGGTGGCTGGTTGCGCGCCGGAGCCAGTCCGGCGGCAGCCCAGAGCAACCTGATCGAATTCCGTCGCGGCGAAGGGCGGCGCAATGTGGTGTGCATTCACCCGGCGGGCGGGACTGCGTTTTGTTATTTGTCCCTGGCCAAGGTGCTGCCGGATGCGGTCGGTGTCTACGGCATTCAGTCGCCGGGGTTGAATCCGGGTGAGGCCACCGAGCCGACGGTGGAATCGATGGCCGAAGCCTATCTGCGCCTGATCGAACCGCTGGCGACACAACCGCTGGTGCTCACCGGGCTGTCGTTCGGTGGCCTGGTGGCCTACGAAATGGCCAAGCGCCTGACAGCGGCGGGGCATCGTCAGGTAACGCTGGTGTTGCTCGATACTCAGGGCAGCGATGACCCGAGTTTCCGTCAGCAGATCGGCACCGTGGACATGGCCGAATTCCGCGACAAACTGGTGCGCTTCAACGGCATGTACCCCGGCATCGAAGATGCCCAGGTCGAGCGTTATTTCCATCTCTACAACCACAATCGCCTGGCCATGGCCGGCTACGAATGCGCGCCACGGGCCGGTCGTGTGGTGCTGATCCAGGCCAGGGAAGGCTTCAGTCGCCAGCAGTTGCATGAACTGCGGGGCTTCTGGCGGCGGCGGGCCGGCGACGGCTACCTGGCGAAACTGGTGAATGGCGGTCACTGGGACATGCTCGAAACCACGGAAGTGCACCGGGTCTCCCAGACCCTCAGGCAGGAGCTGCAACGCTTCGACGCGCAGGAGGCGAAATGATGAATTCGCACAAGGACAATACGCCGACGTTGCTCGCTCAGTTTGCCGAACACGTGCGCAACGATCCCCAAGCCCTGGCAGTGATCGATCAACAGGTACGGCTGACTTACTTCGAACTGGCCAGCGCCAGCGAACGCATCGCCCGGGGTTTGCAGGCGCGTGGCGTGCAACCAGGGCAATCCCTGGCGCTGTGCCTGCCACGCTCCTGGCAATGGCTCGCCGTGATACTGGGTGCGTTGAAAGTCGGGGCCGTGGTGGTGCCGCTGGACCGTGCCAGCCCGGTCAAGCGCCGGGAGCTGATGCTCGCCGATGCCGCGTGCGTAGGGCTGATCACCCCGGATGAGGACTGGGCCTCGGCATCCTCGCTTTGGCACACCACCGTCGAAGCGCTGCTGGACCACCCGGACCAACCCCCACAACCCTTGGCTGATACCTTCGCCGAGGTCAGTTTTCTGTTCTACACCTCGGGCACCACCGGCACACCGAAAGCGGTGGAAGTCGGCGAGCGCGGCCTGCTGCGCCTGACGCAAACCGGTGGTTACATCGAGATTCGCCCCACGGACCGCTTTGCCTGCCTGTCCAATCCGGCTTTCGATGCGTGCAGTTTCGAACTGTGGGCGCCACTGCTCAATGGCGGTTGCTGCGTGATGATCGCCGATGAAGACGTGCTCGATGCGCGTCGCCTGGCGCGGGTGCTGGAGGAACAGCGGGTCGATAACCTGTTCATGACCGTGTCGTTGTTCAACACCTTGAGCGCGGATTTCCCGGCGTGTTTCGCCAGCCTGCGTCAGGTGTTGATCGGTGGCGAGCAAATCAGCGCGGCGGCCGTTCGCGCCTGGTACAAGGCCAATCCCGAGAGCCCGTGCCAGATTTTCAACGTCTATGGCCCCACCGAATGCACTACGTTTGCCCTGTGCTATCCGATTGCCCGGGACTTCTGCGGCTTGTCGGTGCCGATTGGCCGAGCGCTGCCGGACACTGGCGTTCAGGTGTTGGATGAGCGACAGCAAAGGGTTTCGGGCGGTGAAGTGGGTGAGTTGTACCTGAGTGGCAGCGGCGTTGCCCGTGGCTATCGCAACCGTGGCGAAGACACCGCCCGCAGTTTTGTGCGCTTGCCCGGGCTCGACGGTGGCGCCCAGGTGCACTACCGCACGGGAGATCGGGTCAAGGTCAACGACCAAGGGTTGATTGAATACGTGGGCCGGGTTGACCGTCAGGTGAAGGTCCGGGGTTTTCGCATCGAGCCGGGGGAGGTGGAGCTGCGGATTCTTGAGCATCCACGGGTGGCACAGGCCTATGTCTGCACCCGACGTCTGGCGGCTGAAGATCATCAGTTGCTGGCGTTTATCGTGCCCCGGGAAGGTCTGGATTACCTTGAGTTCGACGCGCATCTTCGGGAGCAATTGGCGTCCTACATGCGGCCGCACCAGTTGTTTCTGCTGGAGCGTTTGCCGCTGACCGCCAATGGCAAGATCGACCGCGAGGCGTTGCTGGCCCAGCCGTGGATGCCGTGGCGGCCACTGGCATCGACTGATGGCGACGAATCACCGGCTCTGAATTGGTTGCTGGAACAGGCCCGTTCACTGTTGGGTCAACCGGCCCTGGGCGCCCAGGACGACTGGCTCGGCAGTGGCGGCGATTCACTGAAAGCCATGCGCCTGCGTTCGGCGATTCGCAGCCATTGGCAGCGTGAGATCCCTGTCGCTACGTTACTGAGCGAGTCGTTTGCGGTACTCGCAGAACACCTGATCAGCCAGCAGGACAGCGTTATCTATCCGCCCGCGCCCGCGATCAGCAGCGCCCGTCGTTTGCCGGCCACCGCCGAGCAACGACGCCTGTGGCTGATGCAGCAGCTTGAGCCGACATCCACCGCGTATAACGTGCCGCTGATTCTGCACCTGGCGGCGGGTGTCGATGTATCGGCATTGGCCGAGGCCGTGGGGCGTCTGGTGAGGCGTCATCCGGGGCTGCGCACGTCATTTGCGCCCGGCGCCGATGGCCTCGATCAGGTGATTGCCGAGCAGGGTTCGACTTGCCGCACGTTGGCGCATTTTACCGAGGACACCTGGTCGGCCTTCGCAGCGATGGTGTTTGGCACCCCGTTTGATCTGGCCACGCCCATGCTGTTCCAGGCCTGGCTGTTGCCCTTCGCCGATGGAAGTTGTCGGTTGCTGCTCAACATGCACCACATCATCGTCGATGGCTGGTCGATGAACCTGTTGTTCGACGACCTGACCGCGCTGTACGAAGATGCCGTGCAAGGTCGCGCCAGTCCTGAACCGACCCCACGCCTGAGCGCACTGGAATTTGGCCAGTGGCAAGGCCAATGGAGCATCGACCCGCATTACCGCGACCAGCGCCGGGCCTTGGCGCAGTTGTACCGCCAGCAGGAAGCGCCATCACCGGCGCTGCTGCCCACGGCTGTTGTCAGCCCGCAAGCACGGCTTTATCGCCAGCCATTGGGGGGCGCACGCAACGCCGCTCTAGAACAGTTTTGCAGCCAGCAACGCCTGACCCGTTTCGAAGTGCTGTTCAGTGTCTTTGCCTGGAGCCTCTATGCCCTGACCGGCAGCGAGCGGCCACGCATCGCCAGCCCGGTGTCGAACCGGCCCCTGGCGGAGTTCGAAGACACCGTTGGCATGTTCGCCAACACCGTGCTGATCCCGACCACCGTCGATAACGCCCTGGCACTGGGCGAACAACTACGCCGCCAGACCGCCACCGTGCGCGAGGTGCTGGCGTTGCAGGACGTCGCCCTGGCGGATGTGGTGGAAGACCTGCGCTTGTCGTCGAGCGCGACGTTGTTCGATTTCATGTTTGTGCTGGAAAACACCGATTACGCCGCGCTGGCCGATTCAGGCTTGCGGGCGACCCTGGAATTCAGCGAGCAGTTCCAGGCCAAATGCCCGCTGACCTTGCTGGTGGTGGGCGCTGAATGTTGGTGGGAATACCAGTGCAGCTACTTCGATGAAGCGCAGATGCGCGCGGTGAATCAGCTGTTCAACCGTGGCCTCGACTTGCTGTTGCAATCCCCGGCGGCGACCCTGGACACGCTGCTCGGCCCTTATCGCCAGCACTTGCCGCTGGCCAGTGAAGGCGCCAGCGGCGCGGCGCCGTTCAGCACCATGGCTGACTGGTTCGAGCATCAGGTCCATTGCACGCCAACCGCCACCGCGCTGGTTGCCGGGCAGCAACGCCTGAGTTACAGCGAGTTGAATGCGTTGGCCGATACCCTGGCGGCGACCCTGATCGAGCAGCATCCGTTGCCCAATCGCGACAATGAGCCGCTGCATGTGGTGTTGTTCCTTGAAGCCTCGGTCGAGCACATCGTCGCCTTGCTGGCCCTGGCCAAACTCAACCTTACCGCCGTGCCACTGGACCCCGGTTATCCGCTCGCCGTGCAACGCCAGGTGCTGGAGCAAGCGCAGCCCCATTGCCTGTTGTTCAGCACCGCGACCGAGGCGGCGCTGGATAACCTGAACGCCAGTCGCTTCCCCCTGCAACGGGTGAATCTGAGCGCCGAAGCCCAACCGTTCGAGCGTCCACGCCACACCGGCGAACGTCCGCTGTACACGCTGTTTACCTCCGGCTCCACCGGTACGCCTAAAGGCGTCCAGGTGCCGGACCGGACCCTGTGCAACCTGCTGCAATGGCAGCGCACCGAGGGCCAGTTGCCGGCCAAATCGGTGACCCTGCAGTTTTCCATGTTGTCGTTCGACGTGTCGTTCCAGGAGATCTTCGGCACCTTGTGCGGCGGTGGCACCTATCACCTGATCACCCCACGCTGGCGGCAGGATGCCCAGGCATTGTTGGCGTATCTGGTCGAGGCGCGGATTGAACGGCTGTTCCTGCCGTGCGTGGCCTTGCAGCATTTGGCGCAAACCGCCGTCGCCCAACACCTGTACCCGCCGACGCTGCGGGAAGTGGTGACGGCCGGGGAGCAGTTGCTCTGTACCGACGCGCTGAAAACCTGGTTCGCCGGCCTGCCGCAGGCAACGCTGTTCAACCACTACGGCCCGACCGAAACCCACGTCGTCAGCGCGTACCGCTTGCCGGCCAACGCCCGGGACTGGCCGTTGCGCGCCCCCATCGGCCACGCGGTCAGCAATGCCCGATTGCTGTTGGTGGACGAATACGAACGTCCGGTGCCGAAGGGCAGCCGTGGCTACCTGCTGGTGGCGGGGCCGATGATTTCCCGTTGCTACCTCGCCGACCCGGCGCTGAACGCCGCACGCTTTATCGAACGGCCGCAAACCGAGGGTGAGCCCCGGCTGTTCTATCGCACCGGCGACCTGGCCTGGGCCGATGCCCACGGCTGTCTGCACTACCTGGGACGCGACGACCAACAGATCAAACTCAGCGGCCATCGCCTGGAGCTGGGGCAGATTGAAGCGGCGCTGATGCAGGTGCCGCAAGTGATCAACGCGGTGGTGACGATTCAAGCCGAACCGCCGCGCCTGACCGCTTACCTGCAACTGGACGGCGAACCGGCGACGGCGCAGGTGCTGGATCGTCAGGTGGCCCGGCAACTGCCGGCCCATGTGCGCATCGATGAATATCGACGGATCGACGCCTGGCCGCGCACCCCCAGCGGCAAGATCGACCGCAAGGCGTTGAACGGTTTGGGCGAAGCGCTGGAGCGCCGGCGCTCAGCGGCAACGGTCACACCGTTGAACGCACTGGAACAGCAACTGAGCGACCTGTTCAGCGCGGTGATCGGCCGTGATATCGAACCGGATCAAACCTTCTTCGAGGCTGGCGCCACCAGCCTTGGCCTGATGCGCCTGCATGCCCGCTATAACAAGGAACTGCCCCACACCGTGGCGATGGCTGACCTGTTCGAGCAAGTGACGGTGCGGCGCTTGGCGGCGCACTTGTCCAGCGCGCCAGCGGTCACCGTTGAGCGAGTGCGCCACGCCGATACCGGGCAACAGCCCATGGCGATCATCGGCATGGCGGTCAACGTCGCCGGGGCGCAAAACCTCGATGAGTTCTGGGCGATGGTCCAGGGTGGCGCGTTGGGTATCGAGCATTTCCCGGCAACGGATGGGCGGGTCGGTGCCCGCAGTCAACTGGCGGGAATGCTGGATTTCGACCCTGAATATTTCGGCATCAGCCGCCAGGAAGCACGCCTGATGGACCCGCAGCAGCGGCACTTGCTGATGGCCTGTGTGCAGGCGTTGCAACACGCCGGCATCACGCCGTCCGCCGACGGCCCGCGCATCGGTTTAATCGCCAGTTGCGGCGAAACCACTTACTTCCAGCAGATGTTGCGCGAGAGCGCCGACGGTGATTTGCCGGACGGCTTCCAGATGGCGCTGCACCACGACAAGGATTTCCTGGCGACCAAAGCCGCTTACCACCTCGACCTCACCGGTCCGGCCATGAGCGTGCAAGCGGCGTGCGGCAGTTCGTTGATCGGCGTGCATCTGGCCAGTGCCATGCTGCGCCAGGGTGACAGCGATGTGATGCTGGCGGCGGGCGTGCTGATCGACCCGACCTTGACCGACGGCTATCGCCACCGCTCGCAGCACATTTTTTCCAGTGATGGCCTGTGCCGGCCGTTCAGTGACGACGCCAGCGGCACCATCGGCGCCAGCGGCTACGGCGTGGTGGTGCTCAAGCCCCTGGCCCAGGCCCGGGCCGATGGTGACCGGATTTACGCATTGGTCGAGGCTTCGGCACTGAACAATGACGGCCGCGACAAGATGAGCTACACCGCGCCCTCGGTGGCCGGGCAGAGCGCGGTGATTCGCGAAGCTCTGGGCAAGGCTGGGCTGACCGGTGCGGACATCGGTTACATCGAAGCCCACGGCACCGGCACCTTGCTCGGTGACCCGGTCGAGGTGGCGGCGTTGAGCAAGGCATTCGGCGATGCCCCGGCCGGTCGTTGCGCCCTGGCTTCGGTGAAGAGCCAGATTGGCCATTTGGGCGCGGCGGCGGGGGTGGTCGGGCTGATCCGCGCCAGCCTCGCGGTGTTCCACGGCGTGGTGCCGCCTAACCTCGGCTTTGGCCGGATCAATCCGCAAATCGATCTTGAGCATTCGCCGTTTTATGTACCGACCACTTCACGGCCATGGCCCGAGGGGCGTCGGCGTGTGGCGGGGGTCAGCAGTTTTGGCATTGGTGGCACCAACGCCCATGTGATTGTCGGAGCCGCGCAGCAGCACGAGGTGGCGGCTGAAGATACGTTGCCGCTGCTGATGATTTCGGCCCACAGCCGTTCGGCGTTGCTGCGGGATGTTGCCGCCATCGAAGGCTATTTGCAGGCGTTTCCCGAGCGTCATCAAGCGTTGCTCAGTCACTTGCAATCGGGTCGTCGTCAGTTGCGCTGGCGCCTGGCGATGGCGTATCGAGCGGGTGATGTGTTGGACACCTCTTTGATCAAGGAAGTGATCGCGTCCGGCGTGCGGCTCGATGCTCACGAACATTCAATTCCGGCGTTGATCGAGGCGTGGTACGACGGTGCAACCCTCGACTGGCCCCGTCGCTCGGCACCACCGCCATGGGATCTGCCGCCCTCGGCCTTCGATCTGGAGCGCTATCGCTTTCAGGCGTCTGCCGTGGCGGAGCCTGAGACGGCCATTGCGCAGCAGCCGTTGGCGCAGTGGTTCTACCAGCGGCAGTGGGTACGCGTTCGACGCTTGGATACGGCGGTTGCCGCTCAACGTGAAACCCTGGTCCTCTGTGGTAACGAGGCCCCCGACGCGATGTTGTTGGAGAGCCTGAACGCTGTCTATAAACGCGTGATTCAGGTCCGCGCCGGCAATGGCTTCAAGCGCCATGGCCCGGATCGTTTCGAACTGGACCCGTTGGACGCGCAGGCCTTGACCCGACTGCTCAGCGAAGTGGCCGAGCCTGGGTTGGTCGAACTGGACTGGCTGCACGCTTTGCCGCTGTCGGTGACCGGCGTGGTGAATGAGCAAAGCCTGGCTGCCGCACAGTGGGCCGGTGTGGATACCGTCAGTGCCTTGATGCAGGCCTGGGGGCAATCCACCCGTACGGCCTGCCTGCGATTGTGGCTGATGTCGTGGCAGGCCTGTCCGGTGGACGGCGACGTGGCGCGCCCCGAGCTGGCGGCGCTGGCGGGCATCACCGAGGTGGTGCCCCAGGAATACCCGGTGCGTTGTCACTGGCTGGATTGGCCATCGCCGCAGCTGGATGCGCCAGAACTGGCGGCGTTGCTCAGCGACCCGGCGGCATTGCCCCGGCGCATGGCGGTGCGCGGCGGTTATCTGTGGCAGCCACGGTTGATGGCCAGTCCGTTGCCGGCCACGGCATCGAATTCCAGCAAGCTGCCCATGGACGGCACGTTTCTGGTACTGGGCGGCACGGGCGGTATCGGTCGCACCCTGTGCGAACACCTGTTGCAGGCGCCGCAGCGGCGGGTCGTTCTGCTCTCAAGAAAGGGCGAATTACCCGCTACTTTGGCGGCCTACGGTTCGCGGATCGACTGCGTGCAAGCCGATATCGCCGACCTGGTGCGCTGGCCAACGGTGCTGGAGCAACTGGTGCGGCGTTACGGTCGCCTGGCCGGGGTGATCCACGCGGCGGGCGTCGGTGCCGGCAGCCTGATTCGCCATCGCGACGCCCGACAACTGGGCGAAGCCATGGCGGCCAAGACCCGCGGCATGCTTGCGGTTGAAGCCTTGATCGAGCACCTGGCGCCCGGGTTTGTCCTGTACTGCTCGTCGATGTCGGCGCTGTTCGGCGGCGCCGGGCATCTGGACTATGCGGCGGCCAGTGGCGTGCTCGACGGCTTCGTGCATTACCGCTCGAACGCTGACTGCCTGCGCCTGGGCATCAACTGGGATATCTGGCGCGACGTCGGCATGGCCACCACCAGTGGCGCCAGCGATGCCGCGCATCAGGAGCATCTGACGGTGGGCCTGTCGGCGCAAGAGGGCTGCCGGGTGTTCGACCTGGCCCTGACGGCGCAACTGCCACAATTGCTGATCTCCACCACCGGCATCGACACGGCGCGGCGTTTTTATCCGGTGCGGCATGGCGCCGCGAATGCGCCGACCCCGACGACCGTGGACCTGCGCGGACACTTGCAGGAATGCCTGTGCAAATGGCTCGGCGTGTCGGCGCTGGAGGACGACGATTCCCTGTACGACCTCGGGGCCGATTCCCTGACGTTGCTCGACCTGATCGACGAACTGCAATCGGTCACCGGTGAGGTGTTCCAGTTGTCGCAGTTCAGTCACAAAGTCAGCCTGCAAGAGGTGCTGACATTGCTCGATGGCGCCAGTGGCAGCGTGACAAGCACCTGGGACGACGGCGTGCAGATCGATCAGTGGCACCCAGGGGCAGGGCGAGAATGGCTGTACCTGATCCACCCGGTGGGTGGTGATGTCCAGGCTTACCGCGAACTGGTCTCGGCGCTGCATCCCGACCTGGGCGTGTGCGTGATCGCTGATCCGGCGTTGCGTTTGCCGCAGTTGCCGAACATCACACTGGAGGAGCGCGCAGCGCTTTATCTGAACGCGGTGCAGGCGCATCACCCCGAGGGCGTTGCGTGGCGCTTGGCAGGCTGGTCGTTCGGCGCCTGGGTGGCGCAGGCCATGTGCGGCCTCGCGCAGGGCTCGGGGCTGCGCCAGCCGCTGCTCTACCTGATCGACCCGCCCGCGCCGGATGCCGGTGCGGAACTGGCCTTGATCGACGAGCAGCACATTCAACAGGTGTTCCAGCGCGAGTTTTCCGCACGCCGGCCCGACGACGCGCCGGCAGACGACGTGCCGCGCTACCTGCAAAGCCTGGTCGCCTGTTGCAAAAACAACATCGCGAGCATGGCCGGGCATCAGCCGTCACGCCTGGAACACACAACAACGCGGTTGTTTATCGCCACCCGCGCCAATCCCTACGGCATGGGCAGCGCGTGGCAGATCGCCGATCTACAACTTGCCTGGCAGGGGCTGTTGCCGCGGATGCGCAGTTGGCAGGCGCTGGACACCGATCACTACGGCATCGTCGCCGGCCAATGGGCACGGGACATCGCCGACATCATCAGCACGGATTCGCCATCAGGGGAGGTTCATCAGCATGAGTGACACACAAGCGCAATTCGATGTGGTGATCAACGATCAGGGCCAGTACTCGGTATGGCCGGTGGGCAAGCCGATGGCCATTGGCTGGACCGAGGCGGGGCAGCGTGGCGAGCGCCAGGTTTGCCTGGACTACATCGCTGAACACTGGACCGATATGCGACCACGGTCGCTGAAGAAATGAACACCGCAACCCCCTGTGGGAGCGGGCTTGCTCGCGAAAGCGGCCTTGCAGTCGATCAAGATGGCGACTGACACGACGCCTTCGCGAGCAAGCCCGCTCCCACAGGTTCCGGGTATTCCAATAAAAAGGTGAGGGAACATGGATCAATTGGCACTCAAGGCTATCGAGCGCATCGCCGGGCAAACCCGTGCGCCGTATCAGAGCATCACCGTCGACCGCCTGACGCCGATCATCGGCGCGCAAATCGGCGGGATCGACCTGTCACAACCCCTGGGCGACGAGCAATTGGCGGAAGTACGCCGGGCCTTTCTGGAGAATCACGTGCTGGTGTTTCGCGACCAGCATTTGACCGTGGAGCAGCACAAAGCCTTTGGCCGGGTGTTCGGTGAGCTGCGGGCGTTGCCGGTGGAGGACATCGATGGCGATGACCCGGAATTGGTGGTGATTCGCGCCAACGCACAATCGCGGTTCGTCGCCGGTGAAACCTGGCACACCGACGGCACGGCGGACCTGGAACCGTCCATGGGCTCGATGCTGTACGTCAAGGAGACCCCGTCCATCGGCACCGGTGGCGACACGCTGTTCGCCAACATGCACCTGGCCGTGGAAATGCTCTCACCGACGATGCAGCAGTTCCTCGGCGAATTGACCGCGATCCACGATGGCGAAATTCCGTGGAAGGGTTTCACGCCACCGGCCAATCTGCCCAAGACCGAACACCCGGTGGTGGTCCGCCACCCGGAAACCGGGCGTAAGACGCTGTTCGTCAATTCCGGGTTTACCTCGCACATCGTCCAGTTGTCGGGCGGCGAGAGTCAGATGCTGCTGAACATGCTGTTCGACCTGGTGGCCCGGGAACCGATCCTCAGCTGCCGCGTGCGCTGGGCGCCTAATACGTTGGTGTTCTGGGACAACCGCTGCACCCAGCATCACGCCGTGTGGGATTACTTCCCGCATTCGCGGTATGGCGAGCGAGTGACGATCCTGGGCAAACAACCCAAGGCTTGAACTCTGCACATCCCCCCTGTGGGAGCGGGTGTTGTCGGGTGGATTGAGGTCGCAGAGGGCTGGTCGATGCAGGTCAGGCTCATGGTGTCGGCTCCAGCACCCCCTCAGGCTGGCTGACCCGCAGCACGCGGTAGCCCAGCAGCCCGATGGGAATGCAGGCCAGTGCCAGCGCCGAGAACAACACCGCGCCGCCAAAATGAGCGATGACCACCGCCCCCAGCAATGGCGCCAAAGCCGAGCCGAACCCTGCGAGCATGGAAATGCCAATAAAACTGCCACGCATCCCCGGCGGTGCCAAACGATCAATCAGCGTGCCGAACAGCGGCATCACAATGATCTCGGCGAATGTCGCGAAGACCACGGCGAACAACCAGCCGGCCCACCAGGCCCCGGTGTTGAAGGCAATGATCGCGTGGGCCACCATCAGGCAGCCCAGGGCCATCAGGTACGCGGTCTTGTCGGCCAGGGCGATCAGCCAACTCATCAAAAACAAGTGCACCACCAGCACCACGGCGGCGTTGGTGAAACTCATCATGGCGATGATGTGGTTGATGTCGTCGACGCTCAATTGCAGCAGGTAAAAGGTCAGTGGCTCATCGAGTTGTGCGTAGACCAGCACCAGGAAAAAGTTGGCGACGATGATCGACAGGAACACCTTGCTGCCGAGCACGGCGCGGAAAATCTGCCGCAGCGGCGGCGAGGCCGTTTTCGCCAGATGCGGGTTGCGCAGCCGTGCCTTGGCGGCATTCAGAATGGTCAGCGTCAGCACCCCGTAGACGCACACGGCAATCGCAAACACACCGTCGCTCTGGTGGTTGGCGAACCACAGCCCGATCAGCGGCCCGATGGCGGCCGCGCAATTGACCACGTAGTAACGGATATGGAACAGGAACGTGCGCTGGGCATCATCCACCGCCGTGTCACTCAACAGCATGCGCAGCAGCGGCTCGAGAATGCTCTGGGACAGCGCCATGCCGATGATCGCCGCGAAATAGCTGGTTTGCCCCGGCATCAGGCCCATCAACAGGTAACAACTGGCGCACAACGCGCAGCCGAACAGCATCAGGTTGCGCGAGTTGAAGCGATCCCCCAGCAAACCGCTGAGGGGCGACAAGGCAATCGAGATCAGCGCGCCGAGGGCCAGTTGCGCGCCAATCTCGGTGATCGGCGTGCCGAAGCGCTGGTTCATGGCCACGGCAATGAACGGCCAGATCATGAACGAGGCGACCCGCGCCAATCCGATCCCGAGTAACAGCCAGCGGGTTGGATGGGGCAGGGCACGCACAGAGGCCAAGGTGTTCGGGCGCTGGCTCATCAAGTGAGCCGAAGCCGATAGATCAGGTCGTCAAACCATCGGTCGCCAATCTGATAGGCCTGGGGCACGCGGCGGTCGAACACGAAACCGCATTTCTCCAGCACTTTGCACGAAGCAATGTTGCCGTCGGTCACCGTCGATTCCAGCGACTCCAGGCCAATGGCAGCGGCGTAATCGATGATCGCTTGCCGGGCCTGGGTGCCGTAGCCCTTGCCCTGAAACTCCGGCAACAGCAGGGTGCCGACCTCGGCGTGGCCCGGCGACAGAATACGAAAACCGCTGACGCCCAGTTCCTGCCCGGTTTCCTTGTCGATCACCACCAGGCACAGCCAATGGTCAGACTGCGGCGTCCACGCCGGGAGGCGGTGATCGAAACCTTTGCGAATCTGATCCTCGGCGATTTCGCCGAACACGAATTGCATGGTCTGGGGTTCGGAGTGAAGCCTGAGGAACAGTGGCCAGTCAGCCTCGACCATGGTCCGCAAATACAGCCGCTCGGTGTGTAACGCCAGCATCCAATGCTCCTTGGTCGATCGATAAGGGACAGGCTTTTTTACGCGGCGCACCGGCAAAGATCAATGCAAAGCTGAAACAACGCCGAGATGCTTTAGCCGGCGTTGAACAGCGCGGTTTGCATCGCTTGTGGCGCCTGGCCGAAAGCACGCAGAAACGCCTGGCGCATGCGTTCCCGATCACCAAAACCCGTGGCCCTGGCGATCACCTCGATGGGATGGCGGCCGGTCTCCATCATCAGGCGTGCCGCTTCCACCCGCAGGCTTTCTATGGCCTTGGCCGGGGTTTGCCCGGTTTCCTCGCGAAACACGCGACTGAACTGGCGAGGGCTGAGCCGCGCCACGGAGGCGAGGGCTTCGACGGACAGGTCATCGGTCAGATTCTCCCGCGCATAGGCCATCGCCAACTGCACGCGATCCGATTTAGGGTCCAGTTCCAGCAGCGCCGACAGTTGCGATTGTTCGCTGCCGCGACGCTGATAAATGACCAGTTTGCGCGAGATCCGCCGGGCCAGGTCGCTGCCCAAGTCGTTCTCGACCATGGCCAGCGACAGGTCCAGGGCGGCGCTCATTCCGGCGCCGGTCCACACCTGGCCGTCCACCACGAACAGCTTGTCCTCTTCAAGGCGAATATCCGGATAGCGCTTCTGAAACGCCGGTGCGTGCAGCCAGTGGGTGGTGGCGCGTTTGCCGGCCAGCAAGCCGGCCTCGGCGAGCACGAAGATGCCGGTACACAGCGACACCACCCGCCGTGACTGTGCGCTGGCGGCGCGGACAAATTCGAGCAGGCTGGCGTCCGGCAACTGGAATTCGAGGTAGCCGCTGACGATCAGGGTGTCGTAACCCTCGGCCCGAATCGGCGTGCTGTTCACCGAAAAGCCCTGGGACGACATCACCGCGCCGCCGGTTTCCGACACCAGGTGAAATTCGTAGGCCGGCTCATCGTGCAGCAGGTTGGCGCATTCGAATACCGAGCCTACCGAAAGGCTGAGCGGTTGAAAGTTCGGATAAACCACCAATGCCACGCTGTGCATTCCATCTCTCCTGGGGGCGACAAGTCGGTGATTGTCGGGGGTGGTTCGGCAAACGGCAACTGACATCTTGACGGCGATGTCCGGAATCCTTGCGGATTTGACATTGTGCGAGTTTTACCCGGCTCCTAAGATTCAACTCAACGAGCTAGACGACTGGTCTACTCAGGCAGTCGGATATAAAGATGAAGGTCAGTAAACGCGTGAGGCAACATATTCTCGATACCGCCAAAGTTATTGTCAGCCTTAAAGGCTTTTCAGCGGTGGGATTGAATGAAGTGCTGCAGGCTGCCGATGTTCCCAAAGGCTCGTTCTATCATTACTTCGGTTCCAAAGATGCGTTTGGTGTGGCATTGCTGGATAACTACTTTGAAAGTTACTTGAACGAAGTGCAGCCAATTTTCCAACAGCCCGATACGTCGGAACGTCAGAAGCTAATATTTTATTGGCAGCGCTGGATCGACAACCAGACGCAGCCCACAGACGCTGGCAAGTGTCTGGCAGTGAAATTGGGGGCGGAGGTCGCGGACCTTTCCGAACCCATGCGATTGGCCCTGGATCGCGGTACGTCGCAGATCATCAGCGTGCTGGCTGCCGCGCTGGACCGCGGAATGAAAGACGGTTCGCTGACGGTTGATGAAACCCCCGAGTGCATGGCGCTGCGCTTGTACGCGTTGTGGCTGGGGGCGAGTGTCATGGCCAAGATCACCCTTACCACCGTTGCATTCGAAGAAGCCATGCAGATGACGCGAACGTTGTTGGGATGCGTGGACGAACACTGATAACCCCACCCTTAGAGGACGCACAGATGAAAGTATTAATGGTATTGACCTCCCACGATCAACTGGGCAACACCGGCAAGAAAACCGGTTTCTGGCTCGAGGAATTCGCCGCCCCGTATTACACCTTCAAAGACGCGGGGGCCGATGTGGTGCTGGCATCGCCGGCCGGCGGGCAGCCACCGCTGGACCCGAAAAGCGATCAGCCTGAATTCCAGACTGAATACACCGCACGTTTCAAATCCGATCTGGCGGCGCAACAGGCCCTGGCGTCCACCGTTACCCTGGATTCGGTGACCCAGGCTGACTTTGACACGGTGTTTTACCCAGGTGGCCACGGTCCGTTGTGGGATCTTGCTGAGTCTGCCACTTCCATTGCGTTGATCGAGGCCTTTGAACGCGCCGGCAAACCCATCGGTTTCGTCTGCCACGCCCCGGGCGCACTGCGCCACGTCAAGGCCGCCAGCGGTGAACCCTTGATCAAGAACCGCCGTGTCACCGGGTTCACCAATTCCGAAGAGGAAGGTGTTGGTCTGACCGAAGTGGTGCCATTTCTTATCGAAGATGAATTCAAGGCGCTTGGTGCCCGGTATGAGAAGGGCAGTGATTGGGCGTCCTTTATTGTCGAAGATGGCCTGTTGGTCACTGGACAAAACCCGGCAAGTTCCGAAGCCGTTGCAAAAGCGCTGCTCAAGTTGCTGGCGTGATTTAACCCTTTCGAAAAGTTAATAAGTCACGTGCCAAAGGATCGTTGGCACGGTGGCTAACTAATACCTTTGATTTGAAGCGTGGAGTTGACGTCATGAATAACGTGTCGCGCTTTATTGCGCCGGAAAATATATTTAAAGGCCCTTATGTTCTAAGTTTGGTGGATGCCTTCAAAGGGATGTCGCTGCGGGAAATCATGGCGCCAGCGGCGCAATCGAGTGAACCCGATCCGGCCGCCGACGTGATCACTGACGCGATCGACTAAAGCAAATCTTCGGCCTGGTGCCGTTCTGGCACCTGGCTTTCTTCATCGCCCCACGTGCGGTTGACCCGTTGGCCACGGATCACCGCCGGCCGCTTGGCGATGTCCTCGGCCCAGCGCTGTACGTGGGTGTATTCGTGCGCCGAGAGAAACTCGGCCGCCGAGTACACGTTGTCCCGTACCAGTTGGCCGTACCACGGCCAGACCGCGATATCGGCGATGGTGTAGCTGTCGCCCGCCAGGTAAGGGCTTTCAGCGAGACGACGATCGAGCACGTCCAACTGACGCTTGGCCTCCATGGTGAAGCGGTTGATCGGGTATTCAAACTTCTCCGGCGCGTAGGCGTAGAAATGCCCGAAGCCGCCGCCCAGGTAAGGCGCCGCGCCCATCTGCCAGAACAGCCAGTTCAGGGTTTCGGTGCGTCCAGCGAGGTCGGTGGGCAGGAAGGCTCCGAACTTTTGCGCAAGATACAGCAGGATCGAACCGGACTCGAAAACACGCAGGGCCGGCTCGACGCTGCGGTCCAGCAATGCCGGGATCTTCGAGTTCGGATTGATCCCGACAAAGCCGCTGGAGAACTGGTCGCCTTCGTTGATGCGGATCAGCCAGGCGTCGTACTCGGCGCCGCTGTGCCCCAGGGCCAGCAGCTCTTCGAGCAGGATCGTCACCTTCACGCCATTGGGCGTGGCCAGGGAGTACAGCTGCAACGGGTGCTTGCCGGTGGGCAGTTCTTTGTCATGGGTCGGCCCGGCGGTCGGGCGGTTGATGCTGGCGAACTGGCCGCCAGACGGGGCATCGTTTTTCCAGACCTTGGGCGGAACATAGGGCGCTTTGCTCATAAGACGAACCTTTTGGTGGGCAGACGGTAATCAGGTGCAATGGGATAGGCTTTTTTAACCCGGCGAACCGGCAAAGATCAACGCAACGGCCGAAAGAATGCCCGGATGTCCTCGGCCAGCAACTGCGGTTGCTCCATCGCAGCGAAGTGGCCGCCCTTGGGCAGGGTGGTCCAGCGCTGCACGTCGAAACAGCGCTCGACCCAACTGCGCGGCGGCATCGGCAGTTCGGCGGGAAACAGCGCCACCCCGGTGGGCGGCAGCACCCGTTCCCCGGCCGCAAAGGTTAATGGCCGGGCGCGCCCTTCGACATACGGCCGCAACGACGAACCGATGCTGCCGGTAAACCAGTAGAGGCTGATGTTGGTCAGCAGTGCGTCAAGCGTGACTGCGTGCTGCAGATCGCCGGAGCAGTCGGTCCACGCCTGGAATTTCTCGACGATCCACGCCGCCAGACCGGCCGGTGAATCGTTGAGGCCGATGGCCAGGGATTGGGGCTTGGTGCCATGGACCTTGGCATAGGCGCCCTCGGTCTCGGCGAAGGTTGCACCGCAATCGAGAAAGGCTTGTTCTTCTTCTGAGATTGGCGGCTGGTCGCGGTTCAGGGGCGGCCGATAGGAGCCGGGTACGTAGTTCAGATGAATCCCCATGACCTGCTCTGGAAAACGCCGCCCCAGCCAGGTCGAGACCCCGGCGCCCAGATCGCCGCCCTGGGTGCCAAACGTTTCGTAACCCAAACCCGTCATCAATTCTGCCCAAAGTCCCGCCACTTCATACGGCCCGACACCTTTGTGGGTTGGCGCGGGCGAGAAGGCGAAACCCGGCAACGACGGCACCACCACATGGAATGCATCCGCCGCATCGCCGCCATGGCTGGCCGGGTCGGCGAGCAGCGGGATCAGGCGCTGCATTTCCACGAACGAACCCGGCCATCCATGGGTCAGGATCAACGGCAGCGGCGCCGGCCCGGTGCCCGGCTGATGGACGAAATGCACCGTTTGCTCGCCTATTCGGGCGATGTATTGCGGCAGTTGATTGAGCTGCGCTTCCTGGGCGCGCCAGTCGAAACCGTCGGCCCAGTGTGCGAGCAACGCCTGCAAAAACCTCAGGTCCGTACCTTCGCTCCAGCCCTGGCCTTCGATGTCATGCAGCCACCGGGTACGCCGCAGACGGTCGTGCAGATCGGCGATGGCCGCGTCGGGGATGGCGATCTTGAAAGGCTGGAGCTCCATGGGACGTTCTCTTTCCTGTGAGGGGATTAAGGTTGTCCGTAACTTACGCCCATTTGCGCGTCAAAAGCGATCCAGTCTGTACGGCTCGATGTTCGGCAAGTCATGTCTGTTGCAGACAGCCTCAGGCGCAGTCATTCGCCCGATCAACTCGGCCGTCACCGCAGCCTGGGTCAGCCCCAAATGCTGATGCCCAAACGCGAGCAGCACCTTGCCCTCGCACACCCGGTCGATGATCGGCAGCGAGTCCGGCAAGGACGGCCGAAACCCCATCCACGGCGTGGCGTCGTCGGCGTTCAAGTCGCGACGGAACAGGCCTTTGCTCAGGCGATGCAGTTGCCAGGCGCGCTCCATGCTCGGCGGGCGGTCGAGGCCGGCGAATTCCACGGTGCCGGCCAGTCTCAGGCCATCGGTCATGGGGGTCATGATGAATTTGCGTTCCAGTGAGGTGACGGCGAAAGGTAGCCGATCATGTTCGTGGGGCAACATCAGGTGATAGCCGCGCTCGGTGTCCAGCGGGATTTTTTTGCCGGTCAGCGCGGCGGTGAGTTTCGCCGAATGGGCGCCGCAGGCGATCAAGACTTTTCGGGCGTTCACAGACCCCTGATCGGTGAGCAGAGAAACACCCTGTTCATACAGGTGCCCGCCCTGGACCTGTTGCTTGAGAAACTGCACGCCGCTGGTTTTTGCCGCGTGGACCAGTTCACAGACCACCCGGTACGGGTCGAGAAAATGCCCGGTGTCGGGAAAGAACAATCCGCCCTGGATGCCCTCGCTGAGTTGCGGGGCAATCTCGCGGATGACCTTCGCCTGCCAAACATCCACCGGCACCTGTTGCTGACGCATCCGCGCCTGCAACGCGTCTATCGCCTGGCGCGACTCGGGCCGTTCAAACACCAGCAGCGAACCGTCCTCGCGCAGCAATTGCGGGCGGGCAATGTCTTGCAGCAAGCGCTGCCACGCGCCAAGGCTGCTTTCATTGAGCGCACGCAGGCCGGCCACGGTGCGCTGGAACGGCGCCGGGCGCAGGTTCAGCAGCAGCCGCGCGAACCAGGGCAGGGCGCGGGGCAGATATTTCCAGTCCAGGCGCAGCGGCCCCATCGGGTCCAGGAGCATGGCGGGCAGGCGCCTGACGATGGACAAGTCGGCAATGGGAAACACTTGTTCGGTGGCCAAATGCCCGGCATTGCCGAACGAGGCGCCATGGCCCGGGTCCTGTCGGTCGATCACGACAACCCGCAAGCCTTGGCGTGCCAGCCGCAGGGCACAGGCGACGCCGATAATGCCGGCGCCGACGACGGCAATGTCTGGCTGATCAGGCATCGTTGTGCTCGGCCGACCAGGTTTTGTACCACTGGCGGAATAGCGTGTACTGGCTCTCGGCGTAACGACGTTGGGCGTCGCTGAGCCCGTCCGTTTCGTTGAAGTGCAGGGCGTATTCCTTGTCGCCGTTGAGCACCATCAAGTGCTTGTAGTAGAGCACCAGGTCGCAGCCCTCATCGAACGACGACAACACGGCCAGCGCGGATTCCAGCTCCCGGGCCAGGCGCCGGGCCTTGGCATCACCTCTGGCCGCTTGCTTGCTCAGGGCCACCAGTTGCAGCACTTCCCGGGGCAGGGCGTTGCCGACACCGGTAATCGCGCCGGTGGCGTTGCAGTTGACGAAGCCGTGTACCACTTGGGTATCGACACCCACCATCAACGTGACGTTATCGTCCTGGGACGTGATGTTCTCGGCGGCGTAGCGCAGGTCGGCGGCACCGCCGAATTCCTTGAAACCGATCAGGTTCGGGTGCTCGCGGCGCAGTTCGAAGAACAGGTCGGCGCGGGTGGCGAAGCCGTAGTAAGGGCTGTTGTAGATCACTGCCGGCAAGTTTGGCGCGGCTTTCAAAATGGCCGAGAAGTGCGCCTTTTGCGCAATGGCCGAGGCGCCACGGGACAGCACGCGGGGGATGACCATCAGGCCATGGGCGCCGACCTTGGCCGCATGGGCCGCGTGGGATATGGCTTCGCGGCTGTTCACCGCACCGGTGCCGACGATGGTCGGGATACCGGCCGCCACCAGCCGCGCCACACCTTCCTGGCGTTGGGCTTCGGTCAGCAGCGGCCAGTCGCCCATCGAGCCGCAGTACACCACTGCGCTCATGCCGATATCCACCAGCTCGCGCCCCTTGGCCACCAAGGCGTCAAAGTCCGGTTTGCGTTCGGCGGTGCACGGGGTCATCAGCGCAGGGATGCAGCCAGTGAAGATGCTGTCGCTCATTGTTGTCACTCCAGATTTATGGCGAGGGAAGTGCCGCGTGGCCGTTCAAATGCCCCAGGCGAAGGGGTCCTGCTCGTCGATCAGCAGTGTGGCGTCGGCGGTCATGAAGGCTTGGCCGGTAATGGACGGGATGACGCGCTCGCCTTCCCATTCGAAACTGCCGATGAACTGGCTGCCGGTGATGCTCGCTTGTACCCAGGATTCACCAGCGGCGAGCTTCCCATCGGCAGCCAGGCACGCCAGTTTGGCGCTGGTGCCGGTGCCGCAGGGCGAGCGGTCGTAGGCTTTGCCGGGGCACATGACGAAGTTGCGACTGTCGGCGCGGTCGTCGTCGGCGAACAGTTCTACATGGTCGATCAAGGCGCCGTTGTCACCGTGGATGCCTTGGGCTTCGAGTGCTTTGAGCATCGCCCAGGTGTAGTCAGTCAAGGCTTCGACGTTGTCCAGTTGCAACGCCTGACCGTGTTCGGACACCAGGAAAAACCAGTTGCCGCCCCAGGCGATATCGCCATAGACGCGGCCATGCCCCGGCACATCGACCGGCACTTTTTGCCGGTGGCGGTAGGCGGGCACATTGCGCAAGGTCACCGTGCCGTCCTCATGCAAGGTGGCGCTGACCGGGCCGACCGGCGTGTCGATCTTGTGTACGCCGGGGCGGATGTACCCCAGGTAATGCAACGAATTGACCAGACCGATGGTGCCGTGGCCGCACATACCAAGGTAGCCGGCGTTGTTGAAGAAAATCACGCCACAGGTGGCATCCGGCGACACCGGTTCGCAATACAGCGCGCCAACCAGCACATCGTTGCCTCGGGGCTCCAGCAGGCAGGCGCGACGCCAGTGGTCATGCTGATCGCGCAGGGCATCGCGCTTCTCGGCCATGGTCTGGCCGGGCAGTGGGGGGAAGCCTTTGAGCACCAGGCGCGTCGGTTCGCCGCCGGTATGGGAGTCGATGACATGAACCAGTTCCATAATCCTTTCCTTTAGGTGTGTGCACGGCAGCAGTAGGCGTAGCGTGAACTCCCCGGCGCAGGGGCGATTGATGTTTTTCATGGGCGCGGATGACGAAATCAGCACAATGCAAAGGCTCGACACGACCCTTGCCACGGGGCAATCTGATGCATAAACCGAGGGGATAAGACGGATGACGCAGAGCGCGCTGGCGATGCTGAGCCAAGGGAACGCAGACACCATCGAAGAGTTGCTGGCCGGCGTCGCACCGCTGCTGCCGATGCTGGATGTGATTCCCAATGCCGCGATCTTTATCAAGGACGTCCAGGCACGCTACGTCATGGCCAATCTCGCCCTGGTCCAGCGCTGTGGCTTGAAACAACTGTTGGGCAAAACCAGCGCCGAGGTTTTTCCAGCACAATTGGGGCCGGGCTACACCGAACAGGATCGACGTGTCCTGGAGCAAGGCCTGGTGCTGGATGATCAACTGGAATTGCACTTGTACGGCAGCCGGGAGCCCGGTTGGTGCCTGACCCACAAACGCCCGCTCTACAACCGCCACGGTGAAATCATCGGTCTGGCAGGCATTTCCGTGGATCTGCAATCCGCCAGCGACACTCACCCGGCCTACCAGCGGCTGGCGGCGGTGGATCAATACATTCGCGCGCATTTCAATCGCCGGGTCACCCTGAGCGAACTGACAAGCATCGCCGGTATTTCCGTTGCGCAACTGGAGCGGTACTGCAAGCGCGTGTTCCACCTGACGCCGCGGCAAATGATCCAGAAGGTACGCTTGGAACACGCCCATCGCCTGCTGCACACCGACATTCCCATCACCGACGTCGCGTTGCAGTGCGGCTATACCGACCACAGCGCGTTCACTCGCCAGTTCAAGGGATTGACCGGGTTTACTCCGCGTCAGTACCGGCAGGCCACCGGGCAGTAGTTGGACCCGCCAGAACGGCGGGTCCGAAGGGTGGGTCAGAGTTTCGGCAACTGCCCAACGCGACTCATCATCTCGGTCACGATCTGCAGGTCCAGCAGGAACTGATCAACCGTCTTGAACTCGCTGTCGGTATGGCCGGTGTATTTGACCTCAGGACGGGCCAAGCCAAATTGCACCCCGTTAGGCAGTTCGTGGACCGAGGTCGCACCGGGGGAACTGCCGAACTTGTGTGGCATGCCAAGGTTTTCGCTGGACACGGCCAATAGCGCCTTGACCCATTCACCCTCGGGGTTGCGGTACATCGGTTCGGCAGTCGAGTAGTCGAAGGTTGCCGCAATGTGAGTCTTCTTGCTCCACGCGCCGATCTTTTCCGCGATTTCAGCCTTCAGCGCCTCCGGGGACTTGCCCTTGGGCACACGCAGGTTGACCGCGAGTTTGAAGGTCTTGTCATCCATCCCGACGAAGGTCAGGGAGGTGGTCAGCGGCCCCATGAATGCATCGGAAAAACCGACCCCCAACTGGCCGCCCAGATAGTCCAGTTTCCAGTTATCGGCGGCGTAACGGGCGGCGTCGGTAATGTGGTTGTGCTTGAGCGCGACCTTGCCGTCGAGGCTATTGATGAAGTCGAGCATCCTTGCCACCGGGTTAACCCCTGTTTCTGGCTTGGAGGAGTGGGCGGAAACGCCGGTGACCTTGAGCTTTACATCCTTGCCGTCGACCGAGGCGTTCACTTCAAAGTCGCCGCCATTGCGCTTGGCATATTCAGCCCCGGCCTTTTGCAGGCTGGCGGCCAGTTCGGCGGGCGTGTCCGTTACCAGGACCGCAACCGAAGCCGAGGGAATCTGGTTGGTGGCCTTGCCGCCGGTCATCGAGATGATTTCCGCGCCTTTGCCCTCACCTTTACGCACTGGAAAGTTGCCCATCACGGTGCCGTAGCCTTTCTCGGCGATCACCACCGGATAACTGCCATCCAGCGCCAGGTTGTAGGTGGGCGTCGGGTTGGTTTTGAAGTAATAGGGAATCGCTTCGCCGCTGGTTTCTTCGGTGGTGTCCACCAGCAGCTTGAAATTGCGCGCAAGGGGCAGCTTCTCTTCCTTGATGACCTTCATCGCGTACATCGCCACCACGATGCCGTTCTTGTCATCCTCGGTGCCGCGACCATACATGCGGTCGCCGATCAGGGTGACCTTGAATGGGTCGAGTTTGGTGCCGTCCTTGAGCACCCAGTTCTCCGGCGTTACCGGCACCACATCGGCATGGGCGTGAATGCCCACCACTTCATCGCCAGTGCCTTCCAGGGAAATTTCGTAGACGCGGTTATCGATGTTGCGAAAGTTCAGGTTGAACGCCTGGGCCAGGGACTTGATCTTGGCGGCGATCTTGATGAATTCAGGATTGTCGTACTGGGCGACGCCAGCCACCTGGAAGGTCGGGATTTCCACCAGCTCGCGCAGGGTTTGGGTGGCCGCGCTGCCGTATTTCACCCGCGCATAGATGCCCAGCAGGCGATCGATCTCGTTCTGCTGGTCTGCGGACAGGGTCTTGTTGTCAAGAAAGGCACTGATGGCCGGGCCGAGGTGGGCGGTTTTCGCCAGGTCGCTCTTGGCCACGCTGCCGAGGAACTGGCGAAAATCCGTGACCGGGGCGTCACTGAAACTCTTGAGGATGGTCGCGCTTTGTTGCGCGCTGATGTTGGCCTGGGCGGCGGTGGTAAACGCCGAAAGACTGGCCAGGATCAACGTGGTCGCGGTCAGGTGCTTGAGTGAAAATTCCATTGCTGGGGACATTCCTTTGCGAATTGTGGGTAAGAAATATCTGATCGTTTCGTCAGAAAGGTCCACAAACTAACACCGCCAAGCTGCAATAGGGGAGCCAATAAAGTGGGATCTGTCGCACAGAAATGCAAAAGCGACGCAGAAATGAAAAAGGTTTCTCTCGTCTAAGCTCATTCCATAACATTATTTATTCTATTTTTTATAGATCATTACCATCTAAGCAAATCGGCGCCTCAGACGTCGGGAATCAAGCCTATTTGCTCAGGAATCCACAGAAATGAAGACGCTGAAACTGGCCCGACGCCTTATCTCGGTCCTGGGGGTCGCCACGCTGTCGCTGAGCGCCCAAGCGGCCGATCTGACCTTCGGCTACATCAACGGCATCGACCCGATCAAACGGGCGATTGCCGATGGTGAATACGAAAAGGGCATTGGCCAGAAAATCGACTGGCGCGCATTCGATGCCGGCCCGGCGGTGTTGGCGGCCATGGCCTCCGGTGATGTGCAGATTGGCAACCTGGGTTCAAGCCCGCTGGCCGCTGCGGCGTCGCGCAATATGCCGCTGGTGGCGTTCATTGTGAGCGCGCAGATTCGCAGTTCCGAAGCCTTGGTGGTGCGCGATGGCAGCGGCATCAAGACGCCTGAAGACCTGATCGGCAAAACCATTGCGGTGCCGTTCGTTTCGACCTCTCACTACAGCCTGCTCGGGGCGCTGAAGCATTGGAACCTGGACCCGCGCAAGGTCAACATCGTCAACCTGACCCCTGCGCAGATCACTGCGGCCTGGAGCCGTGGCGATATCGACGGTGCCTTTACCTGGTCGCCCGCGCTGGGCGAGATTCGCAAGACCGGCAAAATCCTGACCGATTCGGCGCAAGTGTCCAACTGGGGCGCGCCGACCTTTGAAGTGTGGGTAGCGCGCAAAGACTTCGCGGAAAAGAACCCGAAGGTCGTGGCCGATTTCGCCAAGGTTAGCCTGGCAGCGATTGCCGACTACTCGGCGCACAAAAAGGACTGGACTGCCGCGTCTGAACCGGTGAAAAGCATCGCCCGGCTGACCGGCGCCAACGCGGCGGATATTCCTGAATTGCTCGACGGCTCTTATTTCCCGTCGGCCTCGGAACAGAAGACCGCGCAATACCTGGCCGGCGGCACCGCCAGCGAAATCGGCAAAACCGCCGAATTCCTGAAAGAGCAGGGCAAGATCGAAAAGGTGTTGCCTGACTATTCCGGCTTCGTCAGCGACAAGTTCATCGGAGAATAATCCAACCGGTGCGTCATGCACCGGGCGGAGAGTTTGGGGGATGTGCCGTTTTAACTAGACGTGCTGGCCGCCGTTGACCTGGATCTCTGCGCCGTTGATGTAGGACGCGCCATTGGTGCAGAGGAAATGAATCAGTGACGCCACTTCTTCGGGCTTGCCGAGGCGGTGCATGGGAATGTCCCGTGCCACGATGTCATCCGTGCCAGGGGAGAGGATCGATGTCGCAATTTCTCCCGGCGCGATCGCATTCACCCGGATGCCATGCTGGCCGTAGTCATACGCCATCTCGCGGGTAAGGGCGGACAGTGCGGCTTTCGACGTGGCATAGGCAACGCCAGCGAAAGGATGCACCCGGGAGCCGGCAATCGAGGTGACGTTGATGATCGTGCCCTGGGCCGCTTTCAATTCCGCGAACAAACCGCGAGCGAGCAGGGCGGTGGAAAAAAGGTTGATATTGAACACCTGCAGCCAGGTCGCGTAATCGGTTTCCAACACCCCCAAACGACCGCTATCAGGGCCTTTCGGGCTGACCCCGGCGTTGTCGACTAAGGCATGCAACTTGCCGTCGCCGATCTTCTCCTTGATCAGCGCAATGCTGGCGTCGAGGCTGCCGATGTCTTCCAGATCCAGGTGAATGTGATTCTCCTGCCCGTCCGCCCACGGACACTCACTGCCCCAACTTTGCCGCGAGGCGGTGAACACACGCCAACCGGCTGCATTGAAGTGTTTGACTGTAGCGTGGCCGATGCCGCGACTCGCACCGGTCAGTAGCAATGTTTTTTTCTCACTCATGAATAGATGGCCCGGGTTTCTGAATGGCTGGGCTTGAGTATGGCTAGCTTGTGTCATCGCGCCAATTGGCTAAAATGCCAACCATCGACGGATTCAAGCCAATGGAAGAGCCGCCATGCCGCCCCAAGCCAATCCCCACAAAATTGCGATTCTCGCGTTCCATGGCGTGATCGCGTCCGACCTGACTATGCCGATTGAAATCTTCGGGCGCACGCGCCTGGGGGCCGACCGGCGTGCTTATGAAGTGAGGGTGTGCGGGCCGTCGCGGGTGATCAAGACCGAATATTTCGACTTGCAGGTAAAGTGGGGTTTGAACGAGCTGATCAACGCCGATACGGTCATTGTGCCGGGCCTGGCCGATATCGCCGCGCCGATACCCAAGGTGCTGTTGCAGGCCTTGAAGGCTGCGGCTGACGCCGGTGCAAGGATCGCGTCCATTTGCACCGGTTCGTTCATCCTCGCCGCCGGTGGTTTGCTCGATGGCCTCAGCGCAACGACCCATTGGCTGGCGGCGCCCGGGCTTGCTGCGCGATATCCCGCGATCGCTGTCGATCCCAATGTGCTGTTTATCGACAATGGCCAGGTGCTGACCTCGGCGGGGGCGTGTGCCGGTTTCGATTTGTGCCTGCACATGATCAGGAACGACCATGGTGCGGCGGTGGCGGCGGATACGGCTCGGCTGGTGGTGATGCCGCTGGAGCGGGCCGGCGGGCAGGCCCAGTTCATCGTGCATGAACCCCTTGAATCGACGGGAAGCTTGCAGCCGCTGCAGCGATGGATTGAACAGGAGCTCGATCAGCCATTGACCCTGGAGCAAATGGCCGACAAAGCCTCGATCAGCACCCGGACCCTCAGCCGGCGCTTTCGCGAGCAATTCGGCGTGACCCCGTTGCAATGGCTATTGCATGCGCGAGTCAGGCGAGCGCAGTGGATTCTGGAAACCACGCAAATCTCCGTTGAACAGGTCGCGTTGAAGTCCGGGTTCGGTTCGCCCACTTCCCTGCGGGAACACTTTCGACGGGTGCTCGGTACGAGCCCGCAGGCGTATCGGAATGCGTTTTCCAATGGCCGGGCCTGATCACTCCAGAAAGCTTCGATCAAACAGGTAGAGGCTGGCCGGTTTGAGATTTTCCACGGTGGCTTGCGGGCGCCCGCCGTCGCCGCTCTTCTTGCGCCCGGTTTCCTGCAAATGGCCAGCCTCGATCATTTTCATCAAGCGCTGGCGAATGCTGGTCTTGAGCACGGGACGCTCCAGCACCAGCGAGAAAATAGTCACCGCTTGCGGCGCGCTGAATTCGTGGCCGAGGAACATCAGCGGCAGGCTGCTGTAGAGGGATTTCGACAGCAGGCGTTCCTGCACGGCGGCCACCAGGCTGTTGTGGTCAAACGGCAGTTTGGTCGAGGCGCTGGCCACGTCCTTGAGTGGGAAAAACTTCTGATGTTCTGCCAGCGGCACCTCGTCGCTGACAATGCCCAGGTAAAACGTCGAGGATGACCAGCAGCGTGGATCGCGGAAGGCGTCGCCGACGGTGCCGACCTGCTCGATCCACGCCAGGGGCATGCCGACCTTGCTCGACTGGCGCAAACGCTCCACGGCATCGCCCAGGCTCAGGTCTTCGACACCGCCATTGACCACGATCCCGGGCAGCGCCCAGTGGCCGGCAAAGGGTTCGGCTTCCCGGCGATTCAGCAGGATTTCAAGGGCCTGGGTCTGGCGGCAGTAGCGCAACACGCAAAGGTCGATGGTGTGCAGGTAGGCATTGGGTTGGGCGATGCGGTCTGGCATGTCAGTTTCCGTGGGCAACGTAGTGATCGTAGTTTACCGGGTTCATGCCCGGCGCCAGCCATTGACTGGGCAGCGGCTCGCCCAGGGCCAGCCGTTCGCGTATTGCCGTGCTGTGGACGTGGATGGTTTCCGCCACGCAGAGGATGGAAAAGCGCTCCAGCAATTGCGCGCCGCGATAGAAGGTCGGCAGCAACGGCGCAATATCCTGGCCCACCACCAGGGCAATCTGTTTGCCGTCGATGGCCAGGCTCTCGGCGAGGTGGGCGAGGAGGGTGTAGCTGTAGATCGGCCCTTCGACGTTGCGCGCTACCTGCTGTTCGATTCGACTTGCTTGCACGTCAGCGCCGCATAACGGCTGTACATGTTCGACGATCGACTCCAGCCATTTCAGGCGCAGCTCGTAATCGGCCATGCGTTTGCCATAGGGATGCCGCAAGCTTGGGGCGACCAGCACACGGCTGGCCTGGGCTGACGCTTCGATCATCACCTGGGCATGACCGGCGTGAGGCGGATTGAAAGCGCCGCCATAGAGGGCTACTTCGAACATGGCTGATCTTCCTGTTTGGTACATGACGTGTACCTTAGCACCAAACTCTCTCCAGATGAAATCGCCGATGATCGCAACAGCACATTGCGTTGGAGCGATCAGCGAACGAGAAAAAAAAGAGGCTTGCCACGAAAGTACATGACGTGTACCTTTTGATCCATGCACAGGAGAGACCGACATGAACAGCCCGATCGTGAAAACCGCTTCCTTCGACGTTGATGCCCAAAAGAGCTTCACACCGCTGTGCCCAGACGAACTTCCCGTCCCGGGTGGTGACCAGATCGCCGGCGAGCTGAACTTCATGGCCTCCCTCGCCAGCCTGCGTGTCGGCAGCAAGGACGCTCACTCACCTAAAGCCCCTTGGGTCGTCGCCGAGCACTCGCAGATGCTCCAGCCCACCGGCCTCGAACACGCCGACCTGACCTGGGTCAGCCACTGCATCCCCGGCACTGAAGGCTTCACTCTGCTGGACGAATTGCCGACCCCTTACGCCTACGACTATTTCATCTGGAAAGGCGTCGAGCCGGACCTTCACCCCTATGGCGCCTGCTACCACGACCTGCACGGCAAGCTTTCCACCGGCGTCATCGAATACCTGCGCAGCGTCAATGTGCAGCAAGTCATCGTCGGCGGCCTGGCCCTGGATTTCTGCGTCAAGACCACCGCGCTGCAACTGGCCGCCGCCGGCTTCAAAGTGATCGTTCACCTCCCGGCCTGCCGGGCGATCAGCGAGGAGGGCGCTACCCAGGCTATTAAAGACATGCAAAAAGCGGGCATCGCGGTTGCCGCGACTCGCACAGAAACCGCCCAACTGGCAAACGCATAAGGACATCAACATGGACAGTGCATTCGATTCAGGCAACGGCGTGATCCAGAGTCTTCTGGACACCGACTACTACACCTTCACCATGATGCAAGCCGTGTTGCACCAGCACCCGAACGTCGAGGTGGAATACCAGTTCATCGTCCGTTCCAAAGAGCGGCTCGGGCACTTGATCCCGCAGATTCGCGAAGAGCTGGAGAAGCTCGCGGGCCTGCAACTGCGTGAAGGTGAGCAGCGGTTTTTGTTCAACAAGCGTTTCCGTGAGTACCTGACCCCGGACTTCGAGCAATTCCTCGGATTGTTTCGCTTCAATCTGCGCTACATCCACGTCTCGGAGATCGACGGCCAACTGAACATCCGCGTCCGTGGCCCGATGCTGCACTGCATCATGTTCGAGCAACCGGTATTGGCGATGGTCAGCGAATTGCGCAACCGCGAGAAATACCCTGAAGTCGAGCTGGCCGATGTCACGCGCCAGCTGTATCGCAAGTTCGAATGGCTGGAGAAAAACGCCAGCCGTGAAGAACTCGCCGAGCTGCGTGTCTCGGACTTCTCCACCCGCCGGCGCCTGTCGTTCCGGGCTCAACGCGAAGTGGTGAATGTGATGCGCAGTGATTTCCCCGGCGTGTTTGTCGGCACCAGCAACGCGCACCTAGCCTATGAATTCGACTTGCCGCTGATCGGCACCATGGCCCACCAATGGCTGATGGTGCACCAGCAACTCGGGCGGTTGCGCGAGAGCCAGAACGCCGCGCTGGAGAACTGGGTGCACGAGTACCGTGGGCGCTTGGGCATCGCGCTGACCGATTGCATCAGCACCGATTTTTTCCTCAAAGACTTCGACCTGTACTTCGCCAAGCTCTACGACGGTCTGCGCCAGGACTCCGGTGACCCGATCGTCTGGGCTGACAAGGTGCTGGCGCGCTACAAGGCGCTGGGCATCAACCCGATGACCAAGGACCTGATGTTCTCCGATGGCCTGAACTTCGAAAAATGCCTGCCGATCCTGCGCCACGTTCGCGGCAAGGCCAAATTCGGGTTTGGTATGGGCACCAGCCTGGCCTGTGATGTGGAGGGCGTCGAGCCGTTAAGCATCGTCATGAAACTGGTGCGGGTCCACGGCGAGCCGGTGGTGAAGTTCTCCGACGACCCGATCAAGAATGTCTGCGAAGACGTGTCGTTCCTGCGCTACGCCGCGCAAGTGTTCAACGTCACCCTGATCAATCCGCAACTGGGAGCCTGATATGACCACACAAACCCAAACCAGCATCGCCCGGGAACTGGGGATCAACCGTCAACTCGTACAGGGTGGCGAGACCGCTGAAATCGCCCGGCGCGTCGAGTTCATCAAACAGGTGCTGCGAGATTCCGGTTGCAAGGCGCTGGTGCTTGGCATCAGCGGCGGCGTCGACTCTCTCACGGCTGGCCGCTTGTGCCAGTTGGCGGTGGAACAACTGCGTGACGACGACTACGACGCACGCTTCATCGCGGTGCGCCTGCCGTATAAAACCCAGGCCGATGAGCGCGACGCCCAGGCTTCCCTGGACTTCATCCGTCCTGATGTGATCACCACCAGCAACATCGCCGCCTGCGTCGACGGACTGATGGCCAGCATTGCCATCGACGGCTTGCAGCCCTCGGCGGAATTGGTGGATTTCGCCAAAGGCAACGTCAAGGCCCGGGCGCGCATGCTGGCGCAATACGCCATCGCCAACTTCAGCAACGGCCTGGTGGTCGGCACCGATCACGGCGCGGAAGCCTTGATGGGGTTCTTCACCAAATTCGGCGATGGGGCGTGCGACCTGGCGCCATTGTCGGGCCTGACCAAAACTCAAGTTCGCCTGCTGGCCGATGGTTTGGGCGCGCCGCAGCACCTGGTGCGCAAGGCGCCGACGGCAGACCTGGAAGACCTCGCACCGGGCAAACTGGATGAAGCGGCCTATGGCTGCACTTACGCGCAGATCGACGCCTACCTGATGGGCGAAACCGTATCGCCCCAGGCCCGGCAGATTATTGAAAGCGCCTACCTTAAAACCGCGCACAAGCGAGCACTGCCTCGGGTGCCGGTCACGGCCAAGTCTTGAAGCTCTTCTATACTGTTTCGCGCTGACCGGTTCAACGCAGTTCCTGAACGCCGTTGAGCTTCCCTGCGAACTCACAGTAAGGAGAACGAACATGGCAATCCGTATTGGCGACGAGGCACCGGACTTTACCGTCGAAAGCACCGAAGGCACGCTCCATTTCCACGAGTGGATCGGCGACAAGTGGGCGATCCTGTTTTCCCATCCCAAGGACTTCACCCCGGTGTGCACCACCGAACTCGGCTACATGGCCGGGCTCAAACCCGAATTCGATAAGCGCAACACCAAGGTGGTCGGGCTCAGCGTCGACCCCGTCAGCAATCACGCAAGCTGGGCCAAGGACATCGAAGAAACCCAGGGCCACGCCGTCAATTACCCGATGATCGGCGACGAAAACCTGGTGGTGGCCAAGCTCTACGACATGATCCACCCCAACGCCAGCGGTGGCGCCCGGACGGCGGCAGACAACGCCACGGTGCGCTCGGTGTTCATCATCGGCCCGGACAAAAAGGTCAAGGCGATGCTGATCTACCCCATGAGCGCCGGGCGCAATTTCGATGAAGTGTTGCGCCTGCTCGATGCCCTGCAACTCAACGCCAAGCACACCGTTGCCACCCCGGTGAACTGGCGCCCGGGGGAAGACGTGATCATCCCGACATCGGTTTCCGACGAAGACGCGCGCAAGAAGTACCCGGATGGTTTCCGGACAGTGAAACCTTATCTGCGCACGGTGGCGCAGCCGAAGTAGGCCGCTGGCCAATCAAACGCTGGAAACAGGCTGCACCGGGCGCGTGGGTATGTCTCCCGGTGCTTGCTGGCCGCTGTCGTCTGCCAGTTCCAGGGGTATTTCCAACGTAAAAATCGCCCCCAGCTCCGGCCCATCGCTGTGCACATGCAGGTGCCCGTTCATTTCCACCGCCGCGAGGGCGCAACTGTGCAGGCCGAAACCGTGGCCTTCCTTGCGGGTGGTGAAACCGTGATTGAAGATGCGCGACAGGTTCTCCGGGGCGATGCCTTCGCCCTGGTCCTTGACGCTGAAGCGCAAGGTTGAAGCGTCCGCGAGGCTGACGCTCAGGGTCATTTCCCGCTGCTGTTCGGTGACCGTGGACATCGCGTATTTGGCGTTGCTGATCAGGTTGATCAGGATCAGCAGCAAGCGGTGCTTGTCGCCGATGATGGTCGGCACTGGCTGGTAATCCTTGACCACCGTGACGTGGTGGCGGCTCAAGGCCCCGGAGTTCATGCGCAGCGCGTCTTCGAACAGGTTGATCACATTCAACGGCTCGACCACCCGGGCGGCGCCGGCGTAGGCCTGTTGCGTGGAAACGATGTCTTTTATGTGGTCGATGCTTTTGGTCAGTTGCGTCAGCTCTTCGACGATGCCCGATTGCTCGACCGCGATGGAGTCCACCAATTGGTTGAAGTAGAGCGGCAGCAACTTGCCTTTTTCATCGTGGGTCATGAATTGGCCCAGGTCGTGGGGGTGATCGTTGATCATCTTCACCGCTTTGCCCAGGCCCAGGGTTTTACTGGTGGACAAGCGTCGGGCGATGACATCGGCAGAGACGTTGACGCTGTTCAGCACATTGCCGACGTTGTGCAACACATTGGTCGCGATCTCCGCCATGCCGGCCATGCGTGCGGCATCCACCAGTTCGCGCTCGGCTTCGATCAGTTCCCGAGTGCGTTCCTCGACCCGTTGTTCCAGCCGTTCGTTGGCCGTTTGCAGTTCTTCGTTGATCTTGTTGATCAGCGTGTAACTGCGGATCAAACGCGCCGCCAGGTACACCAGCAGCACCGCCAGGATGCTGGCGCAGATGGCCAGGTAGATGTGGTATTGGCGGTCCTGGGCTTCGGTCCGGCGCTGGGTTTCGTTCAACAACTCATTAATGCTGTCCAGTTGCTGGGCGACGGGAATGACGTTAATACGGTCGAGCAAGTCGTTGACGATCGGTTGTTCGTGAACGATGGCGTTTACATTGGCGACGAACGTATTGAACGGTTGGCGGCGCTCGGCGGGGAGTTGGTTGACGTAGTGGTCGAGTACGCCCAGTTGCGCGTCGATTTCCCTGGCATTGTCGCTGGAGGCATACAGCGCATATTCGAGGGTGGTCAACGTCAGGTTGAGGATATTTGCCGATTGGGTCAGGTATTCCAGCGGTTGTGTGCCGTTGAGATCTTTCAGCAGGTTTTGCAGGGTGTCTTCGACATCGGGCAACGTATCAAGGGCGGCGCGCAGGACCGTATTGTGTTGTTTGAATTGATCAACTAATTGCGTCTTGTTTTGCACCGCGTTCAGATAACCCTGGCGGCGATCTTTCCACAGGTTGGACAGCGGGCCGGCGTTGTTCAGGTTGTCCAGTTGACCCCAGCGACTGGCGGACTCGACGGGCGCACCGAGCAACAAACTGCTGTTGATGCCGATCTTGGCCCGCAGGATCTTCACCCCCCAGTTCGCATCCAACTGCTTTAATTGACGAACAAAGTCACGGGATTCGAAATAAGTCGATGTTTCATAAGAGTAGGACTTGAACAGCAGGAATATCAGCGCTGCAAAAGTGGTGAAGGCTATCGCGGCGAAGGCCGTCCATTTGTAACTGTTGCTGATTTGCATAATGTTCTACTCCCTGAACCCGGAAAAATATCCATCACGCAAATAGCAACGTATGCGCAGATTAGTCCTTGCACCGGGAAACTGCTCGCGCAGACGTGCAAAAGCCCCGAGGCCTGGCAAAGGCATCGGGGCTTTTTATTACCCGGCGACTTCAGGCGCTGGGTTTGAACGACAGGATGTCGAGGTTCTTTTTGCGAAAACTGCTCTGCGGGGTCAGGCGGAAATACCATTCCCGCAGCCAGCAGGCCACTTTCGATTCGGCCTGTTCGATGCCACTCATGAACCGCGCAGCCTTGACCACGCCGTTGGCCCGTGGGTGGCGGAAGGCCTGGTATTGCGCCAACGCAGCATTTAAATCAGACGTTTGCGTCAGGTAGTGCGCCAGCACCACCGCATCTTCGATGGCCTGGGCCGCACCCTGGCCGAGACTCGGCAACATCGGATGCGCCGCATCCCCCAGCAACACCACTGGCCCGTCACAGAATTGCTCCACGGGGTCGCGGTCCCGGGCGTGCATTTTCAGAATGGCGCTTTCGGGCGTGGCGTCGATGGCGGCGACCACTTCCGGGGCCCAGCCGCGATAGGCGTCGAGCACTTCCTGTTTGCTGATGCTCAACGCCGCATCCGCCGCGTTTGCATGATTGCAGGTGCCCCACCAATAGGCCTGGCCATCGCCGACATCGCACAGGCCGAAACGCTTGCCGCGTCCCCAGTAATGCGCCACATAGCCTTCGCTCATCACCGGATGGCTGAAGGGCGTGACCGCCAGCCAGGCGATGTAACCGCTGGGGCGTGTGGGGGTTTCGCCCAACATCTGCTGGCGGATCACCGAGTTCAAGCCGTCGGCGCCAATCAACAGATCCGCCTGCCGGGTGCTGCCGTCCTCGAACGAGACCTGCACACCCTCCCCGTGATGGGTATAACCCACGCAGCGCAGCCCGGTGGTCAGGCTGTCCGGGGCAAGCTGTTGCGCCAGGGCGCGCAGCAGGAGCGGGCGCTGGATGTTCACGCTGGGATGGCCCAGTTGTTCGCCAATCGCATGGATGGGCATGCTGGTGATGGGCTCACCATTCTGGGTCTTGAAGAAAAACTGCTTGATCACCTGGCCCGCCTGTTCCACCGGGCCATGGGCGTTGATTGCATGCAGCGCCGCCATGGCGTTGGCCATGACCGACAAACCGCTGCCGCCGGTGCGCAGGGTTTGCGCCGCTTCGAAGACCTCGACTTGCCAACCCGCTCGCTGCAAAGCGATGGCGGTGGTCAAGCCACCGATGCCAGCGCCTGCCACGATGGCTTTTTTGATTGCTGTCATACCGTTTCACCTGTATCGAGCCCGGCGTCACCGGGCGTTGAATTGAAACCGTCGGTGACGGCTATGCGTATGCAGCCACGGTGTCGGCGCTTCTGACCCGCGCCGCGTCAATCCGCGACTTGATGACCTCGCCGACCCTTTGGATATGCGGTTCGCGCATCATGGTCAGGTGATCACCCTCCACGGCGATGCGCTCCACGTGTGGCGCCACCGTGCGCCAGCCTCGGTACGGGTCGCGGAATGCCGTGCCCACCAGTTCGTGCGGGGCTTGCAGCACATCTGGCAGTTCGACGTCAGCGGCGAACAATGTCAGCGGCAAGTCCAGGGGCGGGAAGCGGTAGTCCAGCAGCGATTGCCAGTTGGCATGGAACACCCGGTACAACTGATCCAGGGTGGCCAGGGTCATGCTGGCGTCGAAAACATCCTCGGCGATGCCGTGCCGTTTGATGGCTTCGAATGCTTGCGGGTCGCTCATGGACGAGAAGTCCAGGGCTTCATAGGCGTAGTCCTTCTGCCCGTCGCCGCTGAGCAGTTCCCACATGAACCAGTTCATGAACTCGCTGCGCTCGATCTGCACCTCGCCCTGACTGACCCGCACGATGGTGTCGAGCAAGAACACGTTGTGCAGACGCCGCCCACGACGTTTCAATTCGCTGGCCAGTTCATAGGCAACCACACCGCCATAGGACCAACCGCCGATGTTCAGCGGCCCGGTGGGCGCGACCTGCTCGATGGCATCGGCGTAATGCGCGGCCTGGGCCTGCACCGATTGCAACGGCTGGCGACTGTCCCAACTGCCCGGCGCTTGCAAGGCATACAACTGAACCCGGTCCTTGAGCACCCGCGCCAGCGCCGCGTAACACAACACATGCCCGCCGATGGGGTGGACCAGGAACAGCGTCGGCGTACGCTTGGCGTTTTTGAAATCCACCAGCACACCGGTTTGCCCCTGGCCGGATTCATTCTGCTGCAACACCAGGGCAAATTCGGCGATGGTCGGGGCCTGGATAAAGTCCGACAACGACGGCTCGCAGCCCTGGTGCCTGGCGAGCATGGCGATCAAGCGCACAGCCTTGAGCGAATTGCCGCCCAGTTCGAAGAAATTGTCGTGGACGCTGATGTCGTCCAGTTCCAGGGTTTCCTGCCAATAGGCTTGCAGCAAGTCTTCCCAGGTATTGCGCGGCGCGGTAAACGGGCGCAGCAACGTGGTTTGCACATCGACTTTCTGCAAGCGCTGGCGATCGATCTTGCCGGTCGGCCCGAGAGGCAGTTTGGCGATGCTGACCAGAGCGTTGGGCAGCATGTAGTCGGGCAAGGTCAGGCGCAGCTCGGCCTTGAGCCGATCCAGGTCCAGTTCGCGCCCCGGCATCACCTGGATAAAGCCCACCAGATAACGACCGCCGTCCGCCGCCAGTTTGTCGATCACCGCCACTTGCTGGATGTCGGCGCCGAACAGCGGGGAGCCGAGGATGGCGACTTCGATCTCGCCCAATTCGACGCGATAGCCGCGAATCTTCACCTGGGCATCGCTGCGACCTTGATAGATCAAGTCGCCCCAAGGCAGGTAGAAACCGATGTCGCCGGTCTCGTACAAACGCCGGTTTTCACCCTCCAGCTCGCGATAAACAAAGCGTTCGGCGGTCAGGTCCGGTTGGTTCCAGTAACCGTTGGCCAGGCACAACCCTTCGATAAACAAATCGCCGCTGACCCCGACCGGGCAGGCTTTGCCCGTGGCGTCGAGCACATGCATGCGCACGCCATCGATGGCCGTGCCGATCGGCGGCATGTTCGGCCACTCAGCGCTGGAGCCTTCCAGGCGCAGGCTGGTGACCACATGGGCCTCGGTCGGGCCGTAGTGGTTTTCCACGCGGCAGTCGTCGAGGCTGTCGATCAAGTGGCGGATTTCAGCGGTGATTTTCAACTGCTCGCCCGCCACGTTGATCTGGCGCAGGGACGCCGGGCGGATATTCAGTTGCAGGGCGACTTCGGCCAGGCCCTGAAAGGCGACGTAGGGCAGGAACAGCCGATTGATCGCTTCGGCGCCGATAAATTTCAGCAGGCGGATGAAGTCGTAGCGCAGCCCTTCATCGATCATCACCAGCTCGGCACCGCTGGACAGGGTCGAGAAGATTTCCTGGAACGAGACATCGAAGGAAATCGGCGAGTACTGCAAGGTCTTCAGCGGCATGCCCGTGACCTCCTGCTCGCGGATTTGCCAGCGGATCATATTGCTCAAGGCTTGATGGGGCATGGCCACGCCTTTCGGCCGCCCGGTGGAACCGGAAGTAAACAGCAGATAGGCGTTGTCGTCGCCGGCAATCCCGGCCGCTATCGAGGCGACCCGCTCATGGCAACGGGGCAGGTTGGCGTCGAACTCGGCGACCACGGCCTCCCAGTACCGCCGCTCAACCCGGCTGGCCAGGGTCGCCACCAGGTTCGTCGGGGCATCGGCAGACAGGATCAAACGCGGCTGGGAGTCTTCGAGGATCAGGCGGATGCGATCCTGGGGGTAGCTCAGGTCAATCGGCACGTATGCGGCGCCGGCCTGGATCACCCCCAACAGGGCAATGATCAGCTCCGGCGAGCGGGGCATCATGATTGCCACCCGATCCCCCGGACCGATGCCGCGCTGGTGCAGCCAGTTCGCCAATTGGGCGCTGCGGTCCGCCAGTTGTCGATACGACAGTCGGGCCTGGCCGAAACTCACGGCGACCTGCTGGTCATGCCGGGCAAAGCTGTCCAGCAACAGGGTCGAGAGGTTGCCGTGGGCGGCGGGCGCGGTGTGCTCAATGGGCGGCATCCAGTCCGGGATGCGAGGCGGTGCGTCGGGGTTGGCGATCATCAGTTCCAGGGTGCGCAGCATGTAGTCGGCATAGACCTCGACCTGGCTGCTGGCCACCCGGGCGGTGCGGTAGTCGGTTTTCAACATCAGCGAGCCGTTGGACGGATGCCGGCCCGCCGTGGTCAGCAAGTCATAGTTGCTGGCCTCGGTGGTTTCCCAACCAGTGAGGATTTCTTCGCCGGGTGCCAGCAGATCGTTGAGCACGTAGAAGTCGACGTAGTTGAACACCACGTTCAGCGCCACATCGGTTTCGCGGTGGATCAGCGCGAACGGGTAGCGCCGATGGGCAAACACCTGTTGCTCCTGGTCCATCAAGCCGCGAATCACATCCAGCCAATTGGTGCCAAGGGTGCTGAAGCGCAAGGGCAGGGTGTTGAGAAACAAGCCCAGCACCTGAGCGCTGTCGGCAAATTCCGGGCGACCATGGCTGATCACGCCGCACAGCACTTCTTGCTGATTGGAGACGATGGCCTGGGCAAACCCATGGGCCGCCAGCAACACCGCACGCAAGGGCAGGTCCCGGGCGCGGCAGAACGCTTCAAGCCGCGCCACATCGGCGGCGGGCATTTCCCGGTAGGCCGAGCGGTGGGGTGTCGGGTCCGGGGCCACCGCGTGGGTCCAACTGGTCATGGACGCGGCGGGGGCGTCGTGCAGGTAGTCGCGCCAGAACTGACGGTGGGTTTCGTTGGCGATGGCTTCCTGTTCGAGGATGACAAAATCGGCGGGGGTGGTGGTCAGGGCCGGCAATGGCGCATTGGAGGTGTACAACGTGATCAGGTCACGCATCAGCGTGGCAACGCTCCAGCCGTCGAGAATCGCGTGGTGGAAACTGAAGACAAGATCGATGTCATCCGCCCCGACAAACACGCCGAACTGGTACAGCGGCGCCTGATGCCAGTCTTCGCGGTGAAGTTTGCGTTCTTCCACGTAGTCGGCAACCGCCTGCTCGCGACCCGCCGGGTTGGCGGAAACGATGAACTGCAACGGCGATTCCACCCGCGAATGCACGCGCACCATCGGCACTTCGGTGTGGCCGACATCGAACGACATGCGCAACGCCGGATGCCGCTCAATCAGGCAGCGACACGCTCGGTCCCACACCGCGGCGTCCCATTTCAGGCGCAGGCGATAGCGGAAGATGTCGTGATAAATCGCCGACTCCGGGTGCATCATCGAGTGGTAGATCATCCCGACTTGCAACTGCGAGGCAGCAAACACGTCATCGTACAAACCGGCGCTGGCCAGGCGAATCGCCTCTGGCACCAAGGCGAAAGGCGCCACTTGCACCAAGGGTTGCAGGGTGGTCGACAGGCCCCCCAGCGACTCGACGCTTTCGGCCAGTTGCGCAATGCTCGGGTGCCGGTAAATCTGCGCCAGCGTCAGGGCAATCCCTTGTTCACGGGCCTTGACCTGCAAGTGAATGACCTTCAGGGAGTCGCCGCCAAGCATGAAATAGTTGTCGTGAATGCCCAGTTCCGAACGCTTGAGGTTGTCCCGCCAGAGGTCGGCCAGCAAGTGTTCCAGTGCGGTGCGCGGCGCCGTTGTATCCCGGCGGCCCAAGTCTTCATCGGGTTCGGGCAGGGCCTTGCGGTCGAGCTTGCCGTTGGCGTTCAGCGGGAATTGCTCAAGCTGGATCAGGTGCCGGGGCACCATGTAGTCAGGGACTTGCTCAAGCAAGGTTTCCTGCAAGGTTTGCGCTGACAGCTCAACACCCGGTTCGCCGACAAAATAGCCGCACAGCCAGGCATCGCCTTCGGCCTGTTGACGGGCGACCACCACGGCTTCCTTGACGCCTGCACACGCCACCAGTCGCGATTCGATCTCGCCCAACTCGATGCGCAGGCCACGAATCTTCACCTGGAAATCATTGCGGCCCAGGTATTCGAGACTGCCATCGGCCAGCCAACGGCCCAGGTCGCCGGTCTTGTATAGGCGCGCCTGGGGATCATCCTGGAAGGGATCGCGGATAAACCGTTCGGTCGTCAGCTCCGGGCGATTGAAGTAGCCCCGGGCGACGCCGATGCCGCCGATATGCAGCTCGCCGGCAATGCCTGGCGGCAGCGGTTGCAGGTTGGCGTCGAGCACATGCATCTGCGTATTGGCGATGGGGTGACCAATCGGCACGATGCCGTTGTGTACGTCGGGCCGGCAATGCCACGCGGTGACGTCAATCGCCGCTTCGGTCGGGCCATAGAGGTTGTGCAATTGCACGGTCGGCAGGCGTTCGAAAAAGCGTTCCTGCAAGGCATAGGGCAACGCTTCGCCACTGCACAGCACTTGCTTGAGCGCCGGCAAGCGTTGCGGTTCAACCTGATCGAGGAACACCTGCAACATCGACGGCACGAAGTGCAGCAACGTAATGCCGGCGCTGGCCATGGTGTCCATCAGATACGCCGGGTCCTGATGCCCACCGGGAGCGGCGACCACCAGTTGCGCGCCGCTGAGCAATGGCAGGAAAAACTCCCAGACCGACACGTCGAAACTGAACGGAGTCTTTTGCAGGACCACGCTGTGCTCATCGACGCCATAGACATCGCGAGCCCAGAGCAAACGGTTCACCACGCCGTCATGCTGGTTCATCACGCCTTTGGGCAGGCCCGTGGAACCGGAGGTGTAGATCACGTAGGCGAGGTGTTGCGGCGTCAATTCGACGGTCGGGTTGTCCAGCGGTTGCCGGGCCAGGTGTTCCTGGTCGGTGTCCAGGCACAACACCGGCACCGTCACAGCGGGCAGGCCGGCCAGCAGGGTGCGAGTGGTGAGCAGCGCCGCGGGGGCGCTGTCGCTGAGCATGTGGCTCAAGCGGTCGGCCGGGTAGCCGGGGTCCAGCGGCACATAGGCAGCGCCTGCTTTCAGAATACCCAGCAGACCGACGACCATCTCCAGGCTGCGCTCCACGCAAATGGCCACGCGGTCGTCCGGGCGAATGCCGGTTTGCAGCAGGGCATGGGCCAGTTGATTGGCCTGGCGATTCAGTGCGTCATAGGTCAGTGATTGCTGCTCGAAACGCACGGCAATCGCCTCCGGGCGAGCGGTGACCTGAGCTTCGATCAACTCATGCAGCAGTGGCGTTTTCGGGTAGTCGACCTCAGTGCGATTCCACCCAGCCAATACCTCCCGTTCCGTGTCGGGCATCAGCTCAAGGGCGCTCACCGATACATCAAAATCAGCCACCACACTGTGCAGGATGCTCATGAAACGCTGTTGCAACGCCTCGATCTGCGTGGCATCGAAATACGCCTCGTTGTAGATGAAATGCATCCACACATCATCCTCCGGCCCGGCCTCGCGCACGTGCATGGCCAGGGGATTCTGTTCGTAGCCGTTGCTCAGTTTGACCGGGTGCGCGAGGGTGCCGTCGTACCACGTGTCCTGGTCCTGCTCGAAGGACACCACCAGGTCGAACAACTGCCAGCGGCCAAGGTTCTGCAAGCCGAGTTCACGGTTCAATTCGCTCAGCGGATAACGCTGGTAGCGGTAGTCCTGCTTCAGGGTCAAGGCAATCTTGCCGACCAACTCGCTGAACGTCAGGTCCGTGCCCAGGCTCAGGCGCACCGGGCTCATGCCGACGAACAAACCGACCGTGGCCTTGTGCGCGGCGTTGGCGCGGTTGAGGATCGGCAGGCCGATGACGATCTCGTCGCGTTGGGCCACCCGGGCAAAGTAGCTGTACAGCGCACCGAGCATCACATGGAAAATCGAGCCCTGGCCGCTGGCCTTGGCCAATTCGCCGAGGCGATTGTAGAGCCCGCGAGGCAGGCGCCAGGTGTGGTTCTGGCTTGGCGCCAGGTGTTGCCCGACGCGGCTGTCCGGGCGCGGCGCCAGCAACGGCTCGGGCAGCGTGCGGTATTTCTCCAGCCAGTATTGGCGCTGACGCTGGAACGCCGTCGAGGCTTTGTCGCTGCTCTGTTGGGACAGATAGGCCTGATAACTCGGCGCCGGCAGCATCGGTTGCGCGGCGGAGTAGGCCTCGCTGATGGCCTTGCCGATCATGGCGAAGGACCAGCCATCGACGATCAGGTGATGGCAATTGAAGAAGAAGTAATAGAGGTCGTCCCGCACCTTCAGCAGTTCAGTGCGGTACAGCAAACCCTCGTCAAAGGAGAACGGCGTTTGCAGGTTTTCTTTTAGCAACGTCAGGGCGGCAGCCTCGGGATCAGCCTGCCCGGAGACATCGATCAAGGAATACGTGGTGCTCACCGACGCCAAAAAGCGCTGGCGCGGCAGGGGATGCTCCACCGAGCCGGGCACCAGTTGAATGCGCAGGGCATCGTGGCGGCTGACCACCTGATCGATGGCGTGCTGCATCCGGACGGCATCCACCGCGCCGTTGATCCGTGCGTAACCGCCGATGTTGTACAGCGGCGAGTCTTCGTGCAGCCGCTGATCCAGCCAGATATCCAATTGCGGGGTCGTCAGCGGGTAAAGCAGGTCACTTGAATCGGGCTTGGCCTGAGTCATGAAGTTCTCCGTGGGCCTGGCCCAAAACTGATGAAAAGCGTGACGACCGGGCTTCGCGCAGGCGTGGCGAAGCAACGGAGGTCAGAAGTCCGTTGCTGGGATCAGCGATTAAGGCAGGTCTGGAATAACCCGTTTACGCGACGCGGTACGTCTTCGCGCGCGCCAGTGCCAGTGCTTCGACTTGCAGGGCGGCCGCTTCACTGGCGCTTTCGCCGCTGGGAATCAGGCCGCGATAACGAGCGCAATTGGCCTTTACTTCAGGGCTGGTCAGCACCGTGTCCAGGGCCTTGGCCAGCGCTTCGGCCGAGGCCGGAGGCGACAGGCTCACGCCGCAACCCAAGCGCTCCATGCGCGCCGCATTGTCGAACTGGTCATGGGCAAAAGGTGTGGCCACTTGCGGTACGCCGGCGGCCATCGCCAACGCGGTTGTGCCGACGCCACCGTGGTGCACCAGGGCGGCGGTATTGGTGAGGATGCGGCTCATGGGCACGTAGCGGCGCACCAGAATCTGGCCGGCGGCGGCCATGGCCGGGTCCACCGGTTGCCGGGTCAGGAACACCCCGCGACGATTGACCGCTTTCAACGCTGAAACGGCGGCGGCGAAATACTCGGCGCCATTGACCTGGGTCGAGCCCGGGGTAAACACCACCGGGGCTTCCTCGCTCAGGAAATCGTCCAATTCGCTGTCGGGCGGCTGGAAACCGGACTCATCGAACAATGGAAAACCGGTCAACACGGTACGGGCCGGCCAATCCGCTTCGACCTTGGCGAACCACTCAGGGAACAAGCCCAAGACCCCATCGGGCGAGCAAATCCATTCGCTGATGATTCGCTTGGTCGGTGGCAGGCCCAGCTCTTTGCGGAAGCGATTGAGTTCCGGTTTCATCAGCCCGTCGAGGAAGGTTCGCTCGACCAGCCGCAGCACCAGGCGTTTCACCGGCAGGGGCACAAAGCTCGGCAGGTTGGTGCCCGGCGGATGCACCGAGGGCGAGGCGGCCGACCAGAAACCGAATGGCGAGACTTGCGCGGTGATCAGCGGGACGCCGTGTTTTTCCTGGAGCAAACGGGCCGAAAACGCCCACAGGGAACCGAGCATCACGGTGTCGTCGTCAAGCGCGCCTTCCAGCAGTTCGTACTGCTCGCGCAGGGTGCTGGAGACGGTTTTCCATAAGGTCGGCAGCGATGTTCGGGTACGCCACAACGCCGGATCAGCCATCACCGCGTCATATTCCTCGGCGGTGCCCAAGGGCAAAAAGGTGAAGCCACAGCGCTCGATCAACGGCGCGAAGGCGGCGCTGGCGCAAAAGGTCACGCGGTGGCCACGGGCGGCGAGGGCGCGGCCGATACCGACAAAGGGGTGGACGTCACCGGCGGAGCCGATGGCCGTAATGATCACATGCATAAGAATCCTTCCTGTCGAGTGATCTTGCGGTGGAGGCCTAGGCCGGGGCGACGATCAAATCCCGGGCCGAATAGAAGCCCAGCACCGTGCGTTTTTTCTCGCGGTATTCGCAGGGCACCAGTGGCGTGCCCGGCAGGTCCGAGGTGAAAGAGGGGTGTTTGACAATCATCTTCCTGCCGCCCGCCCGCAGGCGCACGTATTCACCGGGTTCGAATGTGTTCATTTTCATTGCCCTCACAATGCAACATTCAATCGTTCGGCCCAGCCACCACCCAGCGCCTTGTACAGCCCGACCTCGGAGGTCAGTTGTGCGAGGCGGTCGGTGATCAACGTTTGCTGGCTGCTGAACAGGGAGCGTTGCGCGTCTAGAAAGGTCAGGTTGTTGTCGACGCCGATGCGATAACGACGCTCGGCCAACCGGTAGTAATCCTGGTTGGCCTGCACCAGATCGCGCTGCGCGGTCAGTTGTTCGCTGTAGGTCTTGCGCGCCGCCAGGCCGTCGGAGACTTCCTGGAAAGCAGACTGGATGGATTTCTCGTATTGCGAAACCCGGATGTCTTTCTGGATTTTCGAATAGTCCAGGCTGGCCCGCAGACTGCCGGCGTTGAAAATCGGCAAGTTGATTTGCGGCTGGAACAGCCAGGTGCCGGAGCCACCCTTGAACAGCCCGGACAGTTGCGAGCTGGAGGTGCCGGCGTTCGCCGTCAGGGTGATGCTGGGGAAGAACGCAGCCCGGGCAGCGCCGATGTCGGCGTTGGCGGACTTGAGCAGGTACTCCGCTTGCAGAATGTCGGGACGCCGTTGCAGCAAGTCCGATGGCAACCCGGCCGGTACTTCGCTGAGCAGGTCGGAGTTCAGTGGCTGGCCGGGCAGGTTGTCCGGCACCGAGGTTCCGACCAACAGCGTCAAGCCGTTCAGGTCCTGCGCCACTTGCCGCTGGAACTTCGCCAGATTGGCCCGGGCCCCTTCGACGGTGGTCCGTGCCTGGCTGACATCCAGCGCCGACGCCACGCCCACCGTATTGCTGCGGGTGGTCAGGCGCAGGCTTTCTTCATAGGACTTGAGGGTGTCCTGGGTCAGCACTAACAGTTCTTGGTCGGCACGCCAGGTCAGGTAGGCCGTGGCCACATTGGCCACCAGGCTGAGCTGGGTACTGCGCCGGGCTTCTTCGCTGGACAGGTACACCTGCATCGCTTCCTCGCTCAGGCTGCGGATGCGCCCGAACAAGTCCAGTTCATAAGCGCTGATGCCCAGGCCGGCCGAGTAGGAACCGCTGGTGACGGCCTCACCGGTGGGCGACAGCTTGGCGGGTGTGCGCTGGCGCGTGCCGGAGCCGCTGGCCGAAACCGCCGGGTACAGGTCGGCGCGCTGGATCTGGTATTGCGCGCGATACGCCTCGACATTCAACGCCGCCACCCGCAGGTCGCGGTTGTTGCTCAAGGCGCTCTGGATCAACTGCTGCAACGCCGGATCACGAAACTGATCGCGCCAGCCTTGCTCCGCTGCGCCATTGTCGGCCTGGGCCGGTGCATAGGCAGGGCTTTGCGGGTATTGCTGGGCCACCGGTGCGGCTGGCCGTTGGTAATCAGGTATTAGCGAACAACCGCCGAGAACAAACGCAACGGCCGCCAGGGACATCGGGGACTTGCTCATTGACCAGCCTCATCGTTGGGGATTTACCGCGCAGAGGGGAATAGGGGCTCTAGGCCCCGATCATCCATTTGGCCAGCCCGTGCCGACCGCTGACGCCGAGTTTGGCGGCGGCGCGCTTGAGGTAGGTTTCGACGGAGCTGTTCTTGACGCAGAGTTTCTCGGCCATTTCGGGCACGGTGCCACCGGTCAACAGCCCCAGGCACACCTCTTTTTCCCGCGCCGACAGCGCCACGTCACACAGCGTCAGCCGTTCGTTGAAATCCCGTTGCAGCGGGGTTTGCTCGAAGGCCACCACCGGCCGAGCCATTGGCGTGCCAGCCTTGCGCACGTTGACCTGACGACTGATCCGCGCATGCCGCTCAACCAGCGGCAACAGGGTTTCCGAGAGGTTTTTCAGGAACGACAATTCGCTCAGGGAAAAGTCGCGCTCCGCCAATGGCCGGTGCAACGAGATCACGCAGCGCCGATTGCCCTTGCCGGACACCAGGCTGCATTGATGGGACACGCTGCTGAGTTGATACCCTTTGGCGTCCATCATCGGTGCGTTCATGTGGATCAGGATGGAGTCTTCCACCTCAAGAATGCTCTTCATGAGGGGATGTTCGTCTCGTTGCCGGGGAGTCACGGAACAAGGCAGGGGGGGAGACGTCAGGTCCTCGGGGAGGCCTGCATTGCCAAGGGACTGGATGTCGATGACGCTTCCCTGGCTATCGTCTGTGGTCCATTCGCTGAGTTCGACCAGGCTGATGGAAACTGATGTCCCTATCAGTTGGTGCATATTCGTGACGAAGTGATCATGTCCTACGCTTGAAATCAGTTTCCCTAGTTCGAAATAGATATGCGGATTCTCTATATTTCGTACGCTACTGATTCGATTCATAAGCCTGCATACCAAAATCGCTGGCTGACCTGGTTTCCGACCGCCCGGCCGAAAATAACCCTGCCCCCATGTCAAATTTCCACCGTCGCGCTTCATTGATTTAGTGCACGACTAAATCGATTCAGCGTGGGTGAATTATTAAAACCTACACGTTTATAGGTGTATGTAGGGGGATACAGGGACAGGCATGTCACAAAATTGGCGTCAATAACCATGGATATCGGCCTCCGTGCCGAGGGAAACATTTGTTCGAAACTAGCGTTTGTCAGCGGTATAAGCATTTGAAAGGTAGAACCTTTTTTAGAGTTCGCAAGGCTGCGGGAATAAATGACGACCAAATGGCCATCATTTGTAAGTTGTAGGACAAAAATGTAGGAGAAAGCCGACCAACGGTCTGTTTGCAGGACGGCCTTCAACGGTTTGTTACTCGGACTTGTCCCTCAGTGCGTAGGAAATCGCCTCACCGAGAGCGTTGACGCAGGGCGCACGGACCAGCGTGTGGTGCGTGCCCGGCAGTGGCGTGATGCGCACGCGCTCGCCCTGCAAGGCCTGCCAACCCAGCGTTGGGTCGACACGCTCCTGCTCAGTCGCAGTGAATAGAGAAACGGTCACTGGCAGCTCAGGGCTGGTGTAGGCACCGACTGCCAGACGCGTCGCGTAGGCCACTGCCAGGTGGGTTCGCAACATCCCTGCGTCAATCCCCTGACTGAGCTCCTCCGGCAGCAGGCCATGGGTCGCGCAAAATGCAAGCATCGGCTCGATTCCGGCGTTTGCCACCAGCGGCGTCAGTTGCTCGAACAGGGCAGGGTCCATGTCTTCAGGCAGCCAGGACATCAGGAACTGTGCTTCGGTCAGCACTTCGCGTTCCTCCGCACCGGCCTGAGATGAAGTGTCGATGATGCCGATAAACTCGACTTGCTCGCCGCTGGCGATGACCTGACTGGCCATCTCATAAGCGATCAAGCCCCCGGCCGACCAACCTGCGAACCGGTATGGCCCCTTGGCTTGCACCTCGCGAATCGCCGCCAGATAACGCGCAGCCATGGCCGCAATGGTCCTGAGTGGCACTTCTCCCGCGACAAACCCGGTGGCAGCCAGACCATAGATCGGCACATCCGGATCCAGGCTCGGCGCCAGATCGCGCACATAACCGACCTCGCCACCGAGCGGGTGCACCAGGAACAGCGGCCGTTGCGAGCCGCCGCGACGGATCGGCACCAGGTTGTTGCGGGCCGATGGCCGCGACTGCGTGTCGAGGGTGCGGGCGAACCCGGCGATGGTCGGTTCGACGAACAGGTCGCGCACGGCGATGGGCTTGCCCAACACTTTGCGCAGTCTGGAAGTCATCTGCACCGCCATCAGGGAAATCCCGCCAAGCTTGAAGAAGTCGTCATGGCGACTGACCTGCTCAAGTTTCAGCAGCTCCAGCCAGATTCGGGCGATGGCCAGCTCTGTATCACCCTGGGGCGCTTCGAACGGCAGTTCCTGCACTTCAAGTGATTCAGTCACCGCGTGCTCTGGGCGGGAAAGTGCTGGCATCGCGTCGAGCAACGCGCCCACCGCTTGCCGCGCATCGCCGACCATGGCTTCCAGCACTTGGGCGTACAGCACGAGGATGTGTTCGACCGTGGCGACATCGAACAGGTCACTGGCGTATTGCAAGCTGCCGGTGATGGTCTCGACGTCATCGATCAGCGACAGCGACAAATCGAACTGGGTGGTGCTGTGGGCGCTGTCCACCGCTTGCACCGTCAGGTTCGGCAGTTGCAGCGGCGCCGGCGGGGTGTTGTTCAGGCTCAGCATCACCTGGAACAACGGGCTGTGGCTCATGCTCCGGGTCGGCTGCAGGGTGCTCACGACTTGCTCGAACGGCAGGTCCTGATGGCTGAACGCGGCGAGGGTCAGGCCTTTGATACGGGTCAGCAAATCACCCACGCTGGCCTCCCGTTCCGTGGTAACCCGCAACGCCAGGGTGTTGGCGAAGAAGCCGATCAGGGATTCCAGTTCAGTGCGCGGCCGGTTCGCCACGGGCATGCCGACGACCACATCGGCCTGACCACTCAAGTGCGTCATCAGCGTTGACCAACCGGCGAGCAGCGTCATGAACAACGTGGTGCCCTGGGCCTGGCTGAAGGCGCGCAATTGAGTGCTGAGGGCCGGCGGCAATACACAATCGATGATGCCCCCGGCATAGCTTTGCACCGCCGGGCGCGGACGATCCAGTGGCAGGTTCAGCAGGCTCGGCGCACCGTCGAGATGTGTGCGCCAGAAATCGGTTTGCGCCTGCAACGCCGGACCGTTGAGCCATTGACGCTGCCACACCGCGTAATCGGCGTATTGCAGCGGCAGGGCCGGCAACGGGTCTTTCAAGCCCTGGCTGAACGCGGTGTACAGCACGGTCAGTTCATGGGCGAGCACGCTGTTGGACCAACCGTCCGAGACGATGTGGTGCAGGGTGACGAACAGCACGTGCTCTGCATCGTCGAGTTGAATCAAGCGACCCCGGGCCAGCGGGCCGCTGCTCAGGTCGAACAGCTCGGACGCGGTGGCGTCACCCAAACGGGCGAGTGTCGCGTCGCGTTGCTCGGCATTGAGTTCGCGCAGGTCCTGCTCCAGCAGATGGAAGCGCTGGTCTGCCGGGGCGATTTTCTGCACCGGTTCACCGTCGATCAATTCGAACGTGGTGCGCAAGGTTTCGTGGCGCGCCACCAGACGATCCAGCGCCTGGCGCAGGGCCGGCGCATGCAACTCGCCACTCAGGCGCAACGCCAACGGCAAGTGATAAGCCGCGCCCGCCGCGTGATCGAGATGATCGAGGAACCACAACCGTTGCTGGGAAAACGACAGCGGCAATCGCCCGTTTCGATTGGCCAGCGGAATCGGCTGCGCTTCGGTCGGCACGGCAGCGTTGACCAGCGCGGCGAGGCCACGCACGGTCGGCGCGTCGAACAACTCGCGCAACGTGAGACGCGCACCGAGTTTGCGCCGTAGCCGCGACAGCAATTGCACCGCCAGCAGCGAATGCCCGCCGAGTTCAAGGAACCCGTCGTGACGCCCGACCTGATCCAGGTGCAGCAGGTTTTCCCAGATCCCGGCGATGGCGATTTCGGTGTCACCTTGCGGCGCTTCATAGGCACGGCTGGCCAGTGAGTCCTGGCCCGGCGCGGGCAGGGCGCGGCGGTCGAGCTTGCCGTTGGCATTCAATGGCAGCGCGTCGAGCTGCACATAGGCGCTGGGCACCATGTACTCGGGCAGGTTTTTCAGCAGTTCGGCGCGCAGTTGTTCGGCGGTGAGCGGATCGCCACACAGGTAGGCGACCAGACGTTTGCCGTCCTCGGGATTGTCCTCGCGAGCAATCACCACCGCCTCACGCACCCCGGGGCAGGCGATCAAGGCGTTTTCAATCTCGCCCAGTTCGATCCGGAAACCGCGGATCTTCACCTGGAAGTCATTGCGTCCCAGGTACTCCAGCGTGCCGTCGGCCTGCCAGCGGCCAAGGTCGCCGGTCTTATAGAGGCGAGCCTGCGGGAGGCTGGAGAACGGATCGGCGATAAACTTTTCGGCGCTGAGGTCCGCACGGTTGAGATAACCCCGCGCCACACCCGCCCCGCCGATATGCAGTTCACCGGCCACCCCCAAAGGCGTCGGCTGGCCATGGGCATCGAGCACATGCACTTGGACATTGGCGAACGGGCGACCAATGCTTGGCCGTTCGCCGAGGTCGCGGATCAGGTCGATGGTGGCATCCACCGTGCATTCGGTCGGGCCGTACATGTTGTAGAAGTGGATGCTTTGGCATTCCCGCAGCTTGGCCCACATGGCGGCATTGATCGCTTCACCGCCGAGCAACACGCTCACCGGTTGATAGCTGCTGCGTTCCAGCAGGCCAGCGTTCAACAAACTGTCGAGTTGCGAGGGCGTCGAGTCGAAGGCGTGGACCTGATGGTGCTCAAGGAAGTCGAGCAGTTCGTGGCCACTGGCGCGGATCAGTTGCGGGATGATCACCAGCTTATGCCCGGAGAACAGCTGGGAAATGCCCTTGATCGACATGTCGAAGTAGAACCCGGCGTTCAGCGCCACGGTGGCAAATTCCGGGCAATGCAGGTGGGTGGTGCGCTTCAGCACTTGCCAGAAGTTATGCACGGAGTGGTGCTCGACCATCACCCCTTTGGACTGCCCGGTGGAGCCGGAGGTGTAGATCACATAGGCCAGATGATTCGGGGTCAGGCCCGTAATCACCGGGTCAAGATCGAAGGACGAATCATCGGCGGCTTGCAGCGATTCACGCTCATCGAGCACCAGCAGCGGCATCTCACCGACGGGCAATTGCGCGACGAGGGCTTGCTGGGTCAACACCGCCAGCGGCGTGCTGTCACTGAGCATGAATGCCATGCGCTCGACCGGGTGCGCCGGGTCAATCGGCACATAAGCCCCACCGGCCTTGAGCACCCCAAGCAAGCCAACAATCATCTCCAGACTGCGCTCGGCGCACAGCGCCACCCGCTGGTCCGGTTGCAAGCCGAGGGCGATCAGGCGTCGGGCCAAATGGTTGGCGCGACGGTTGAGCTGGGCGTAGGTGAGTTGCTGGTCTTCATGCACCAGGGCAACCGCAGCGGGCCGCGCACGCACCTGAGCCTCGAACAACGCCTGAATCGGCTGCGCCGGGGCGAAGTCGGTGGCGGTGTCATTGAAGCTTTCAAGCAATTGCTGACGCTCGGCTTTGGGCAGCACGTCAATGGAGCTGGCCAGTTGCGCAGGATCGCGTTCCAGCGCCTCGACCAGCGCCGTCACGGCATTGGCCAGGTAATCCGCAATCCGCTGCGGATCAATCCCGACAATCGACTGCGCCGTCAGCGAGAACCCGGTTTCCTCCGCCGCGACGGCGATTTCAATCGGATAGTTGGTGCGAGTCTCGGAGGCCAAAAATTCCACGCCCTCCCAATCATCCATTTCATCGACGATCTCCCCGGACGCCGTGACCATATCGCCATGGCGGCAGTTGAGAATCACCGTGAACAGCGGCAACGCGGCATCCACGCCGCTGCACCGTTGGGCCAGGGCCAGTGATGCCTGTTCGTGGGTCAGCAGTTCGCTGAGTTGCTGATACGCGTCCTGCACAATTGCGCTGACGCTTCTGTCTTGCAGGCGAATGCGCATCGGCAGGGTGTTGATGAACATGCCCAGGGCATGGTCGGCGCCGGTGGTGCCTTGGGAACGACCGGACAACACCGTGCCGAAAATCGCATCGTCACGCCCACTGGTGGCCGCGACCACCAAACCCCAGGCCGCGTGGAACAGTACGGAAGTCGGAACCCCCTGGGTCCGCGCCGTGCGGTGGATCGCGGCGTTGACCTCATCGCTCAAATGTTCGACCGCCCGACTGATCTGCGCCCCGTTGCCACGCACATCCAGCACCCCATAAGGCGCGGTGGTTTCGTCGACATCCGCCAGCAAACGGCGGAAGTAGGTTTCATGCTCGGCTTGAGATATTGCGGCCGCCTGGGCGATGAAGTTGCGATACGGCTGGGACGGCGGCAGGGTCTCGCCGCGTCCGGCCAGCAGGGTCTGGATCTCCAGCATGATCAGGCGCAGGGTCACGTTGTCGCTGATCAGGTGATGGTCGAGCAGGGCCAGCAGCCATTGCTTGCGCACCGGATCGTAGGTCACGTAAGCCGCGATCAGCGGCGCGACCTGCAAATCCAGGCGCAGGTGATGGGTGTCGGTCTTGTCCCGCAGCATCTGCAAGGAATCTTCGCCCTCGGTGCTGTCCAGGGTGATCACCGGCAGTTGCGCCTGACGATGCACGATTTGCACCGGTTGCGGCAGGCCGGACCAGCGCAAGGCACTGCGCAGGATGTCGTGGCGGTCGATCACCACTTGCACGGCGGCGAGGAAGTCGTCGAGCAGGCTGCGCTGATCAAACAGAATCACCGAGCGCATCAAGTACGCATCGCCTTGCGCCAGCAGCAAGTGGTGGAACAGGATGCCTTCCTGCAACGACGACAACGGGTAAATGTCCTGCACGTTGCGGGCACCACCGGGCACGTCGGCGACGATCTGGTCGATCTCCGCCTGGCTCAGGCTCAGCAGCGGTAGCATCGACGGATCGATGGCGTCGCAATCGGTCGGAATCAGGTTTGGTGGCACCACAAATGCGGCGCTGCGCTCACCGCCCAGCACCTGGGCCATGGCCCGCAGCGTCGGGGCGGAAAACACGGTGCGCACGTCCAGCAACAACCCGGACTGACGCAACCGCTCGATCAGGCTGATCACCAGGAAGGAATGGCCGCCGAGTTCGAAGAAGTGATCGTCACGACCGACCTGTTCAACCCCGAGCAATTCCTGCCAGGCCAGCGCCAATGCGGTTTCAATCGCACCTTTGGGCGCTTCATATTCACGACTCACCAGCGCCGACAGGCCCGGTGCGGGCAGGGCGCCGCGATCCAGCTTGCCGTTGGTGGTCAGCGGCCAGGCGTCCAGGGTAACGAAAGCGCCGGGGATCATGTGCTCGGCCAGCACACCGGCCAGTTGCGTGCGTAACGCCGACGATTGCGGTGCGGCGGCGTCTTCGGCAATCAGGTACGCCACCAGTCGCTTGTCCCCCGGCACGTCCTCACGCACCGTCACTACGGCTTCGCGAACACCGGTGCAGGCAAGCAATTGCGCTTCGATTTCGCCGAGCTCGATACGGAAGCCCCGGATCTTGATCTGCGAATCGTTGCGGCCGATGTAGACGATGCCGCCATCAGTGCGATAACGCGCAACGTCGCCGGTGCGGTACAAACGCTGCGTCCCGTACGGATCATTAATGAAGCGCTCGGCGTTCAACTCGGGACGGTTCAGGTAATTGCGCGCCACACCAGCACCGCCGATGTAGATCTCGCCGTGGACACCGACGGGCACCGGTTGCTGGTAGTCATCGAGGATGCGCAGGCACAAATCCGGCAGCGCGGTGCCGATCAGGCTTGGCGCGCCGGAATCGATTTCGCTTTGAGTCACGGCGTGATAGGTCGCATGCACGGTGATTTCGGTGATGCCGTACATGTTCACCAGCCGCGTCTGGGCCAGCGGTGTGCGGGCGATCCATGGGCGCAGGCTGATAAAGTCCAGGGCCTCACCGCCGAAGATCACTTCGCGCAAACCATGCACCTGGGCGCTGCGGCCGCTGGCATCGATGAACTGGCGGAACGCGCTTGGCGTCTGGTTCAGCACCGTCACGTTCTGCCGGCAAACCAGCGCGTAGAACTCATCAGCGGAGCGAGCGACGTCAGTCGGCACAATCACCAGTTTGCCGCCGTAGCTCAAGGCGCCCCAGATTTCCCAGACCGAGAAGTCGAAGGCAAAGGAGTGGAACAGCGTCCAGACGTCATCGCGATTGAAATTGAACAGTGCGCGAGTGGTATCGAACAACCGTGCGACGTTGCCATGCTCGACCAGCACGCCTTTGGGCAAACCGGTGGAACCGGAGGTATAGATGACATAGGCCAGGTGCTGCGGCAGCGTATCGACCACGGGGTTGATATCGAACGACGCATCCGCCAGGGAGTATTCGACGGTCTCGGCATTCAGCAACACCACCCGGATATCCAGGGCTGGCAACACGTCGAGGCAGTCCGGCTGCGCCAGCAACACCACCGGGGCACTGTCACTCAGCAGGTAGTTGAGGCGCTCGGCCGGGTAGGCCGGGTCCAGCGGCACATAAGCGGCGCCAGCCTTGAGCACACCCAGCACGGCGCAGACCATTTCCAGCCCGCGACCGCTGAGGATCGCCACGCGATCATCCGCTTTCACACCCAGCGCCAGCAGTTGCGAGGCGATGCGGTTGGCCCGGCGGTTCAAGTCGCGATAGCTCATGTGCACATCGCCAAACACCAGGGCCACAGCCTCGGGACGGGTGGCGGCGAATTGTTCGAAGCGCTGGTGAATCAACAAGCCAGGCACACGGACTTCCAGTGGTGGCAGCACCGCTGGCGAAGCCTGGCGTTGCGCCGGGCTCAGCAGCGGCAGGGCGCGCACCGGTTGTTCGGCGTTATCGAGCATGGCGCCAAGCAACGTCTGGAAGTACTGGCCGAAGCGCTCGACCGTGGTGCGGTCGAACAGATCGGTGGCGAATTCGATCACACCACTCAAGCCGTCAGCATCATCGGCCAGGGTCAGCATCAGGTCGAATTGCGAAGTTTCATGGGCCTGGGCCAGGGCGGTCAGAGTCAAGCCCGGCAGCGCCAGTTCACCGCCGTCCGGGGTGTTATTCAGTGACAACGCCACTTGGCACAGCGGGTTATGGCTCAGGGCACGGGGCGGCTGCAGGGCGTCGATGACTTGTTCGAAGGGAATGTCCTGGTGTTCGTGGGCGGCGAGGGTGGTTTCCTTGATCCGGGCCAGCAGTTGCGCCACGGTCGGGTTGTCTTGCAACTGCACGCGCAAGGCCAGGGTGTTGACGAAGAAACCGATCAACGATTCGACTTCGGTGCTGCCACGGTTGGCGGTCGGCACGCCGATCACCACGTCCGGCTCGTTACCCAGTCGCGCCAGCACCACCGACCACGCGGTGAGCAAGGTCATGAACAGCGTGACGTCGTGCTCGCGGCAGAACTGCTCCAGGCGTTCGCGGATGCGCGGGGCAATGACCACCGGCACATCGCCGCCGCGATAGCTTTGCATCGCCGGGCGCGGACGGTCGGTGGGCAGGGACAGCAAGGTTGGCGCGCCGGTGAGGTGTTGGCGCCAGAAAGCGACATGTTGGCTCAGGCGCTCACCGCTCAGGCAACGGCGTTGCCACGCGGCATAGTCGGCGTACTGGATCGCCAGGGGCGGCAGCGGATCAGGCTGTTGTTGGCTGAAGGCGCGGTACAGCGCGGCGAATTCCTTGACCAGCACGCCAATCGACCAGCCATCGGAGATGATGTGGTGCTGGGTGATCAGCAGGATGTATTCGTCATCGGCCAGGCGCAGCAGGCGACCGCGAATCAGCGGGCCTTGTTGCAAATCGAATGGCGCGCTGGCCTCGGTGTTGCTCAGGCGCGAAGCCGTGAGACTGGCTTCCTCATAAGGCAGGGCACGCAGGTCTTGCTCGGCGAGGGTGAAGCCGATGTCCGGCGCAGCGATGCGTTGCACCGGTTGCTCGCCGACCCGTTCAAAGGTTGTACGCAGGCTTTCGTGGCGCGCCACCAATTGGTCAAGCGCAGCCTTCAGCGCCGGCAGATCCAGCGTGCCGCGCAGCAGCAAGGAGGCCGGCATGTGGTAAGCGCTGCTGGCGTTCGGGTCAAGTTGATCGAGGAACCACAGGCGCTGTTGCGAAAAGGACAGCACCAGCGGCGCGTGGCGGTCGACGACGGTGATCGCGTCCGGCTGGCCGGCTTCAAGGCTGCCAACACTTTTCGCCAGTTCCGCCACGGTTGGATGGCTGAACAATTCCCGCAGCTTCAGCTCGCCGCCGAGGGTCTGGCGCACCCTGGCAACCAGTTGCGCCGCCAGCAGTGAATGCCCGCCCAGTTCAAAGAAACCGTCGTGACGACCGACCCGCTCCAGCCCGAGCAATTCCTGGAAGATCAGCGCCAACGCCTGTTCGGTCGGGCCTTGCGGCGCCTCGTAACTGCGCTCGGACATTGCATCCAGATCCGGTTCCGGCAATGCGTTCTGGTCCAGTTTGCTGTTGGCTGTCAGCGGATACGCCGCCAGGCTCACAAACGCGCTGGGGATCATGTAATCCGGCAACGTCGCGCCGAGTTGTTGGCGTAGGGCGGCGATTTCCAGCACCACCCCCGGTTGCGGAATCAGGTAGGCAATCAGCCGTTTGCTGTCGGTTTTATCGTCACTGGCCAGGACCCGGACTTCAAACACGCCGTCGCAGGCTTGCAGCTTCGCTTCGATTTCACCGAGTTCGATACGGAAACCACGAATCTTGACCTGGGCATCCATTCGCCCGAGATGGACGATTTCGCCGTTGCCGAGCAATTTGCCCAAGTCGCCGGAGCGGTACAGCCGCTCGCGAGGGCGAAACGGATCGACGATAAAGCGTTCGGCACTCAGCTCCGGACGGTTCAGATACCCGCGCCCGACCCCTTGGCCACCGACGCAGATTTCCCCCGGAACGCCCACCGGCAGCAGGCGCTGGCGGGCATCCATGATGTAGGCCACGGTGGTCGGAATCGGCCGCCCGACATTGGAAATACCCTCGGCGATGTCCGCCGCTTCCAGGTGTTTGTAGGTCACGTGGACGCAGGTTTCGGTGATGCCGTACATGTTGATCAGCGCAACATGAGGGAAGGCCTGATGGAACGCCGCGAGTCGCGCCGGCTCCAGGCTTTCGCCGCCGAGGATCACGTAACGCAGCTTCTCCAGGGTGATGTCAGGGCGCAGGGTTGCTACGCCGCTGAGCTGATGGAACGCCGAAGGCGTCTGGTTCAGCACCGTCACGCCTTCGCTTTCAATGAAGGCCAGGAAGTCGGCGGGATCACGGCGCAGGGCTTCGGGCACCAGGGTCAGGCGCGCACCGTGCAGCAGCGCGCCAAACATTTCCCAGACCGAAAAATCGAAGGCGTTGGAATGGAACAGCGACCACACGTCTTCAGCGTCGAAATGGAACGGCGTGCGGCTGTTGTGCAGCAGGCGGATGACGTTGCGATGTTCCAGCAAGGCGCCCTTGGGCTGGCCGGTGGAACCGGAGGTGTAGATCACGTAACACAGGTGATCCGGGGCATTGACGTTGGACAGGTTCACCGAAGCGCGCTGCACTTCGGGCGAAGTCTGGGTGCTCAAGGGTTTGGGGTCGAACACCTCGATGCTCAGCCCGCGCAGTTCTTCGGCCATGCCTTCCAGGGCAATCGCCTTGCGCGCACCGCTGTCCTGCAGCACGTAGGCGATGCGGTCCGAGGGCGATGTCGGGTCGATCGGCACATAGGCCGCGCCGGATTTGAGCACGGCGAGGGTGGCGACGATCATGTCCAGGGAGCGTTCCAGCAGGATCGCCACCAGGTCTTGCGGCACCACACCGGCGGCGCGCAGGCGACGGGCCAACTGGTTGGATTGTTCGTTGAGGGCGCGATAGGTCAGGCTTTGTGCGCCCATGCTCACCGCGATGCTCTGCGGCGTGCGGCGGGCCTGTTCCTCGAACATCTGGTGCAGGGTGGTTTCTTCGGGGTAGGCCGCTTCGGTGTCGTTGAAGTCCAGGGCCTGGCGTTGCTGTTCACGGCCATCCAGCAGCGGCACTTCATCGACCCGCTGGGCCGTGTCATCGGCGAAGGCTTCGAGCAAGCGCACGTAGTGGCGCATCATCTGTTCGATAAAGTCTTCGTTGAACATTTGTTTGTTGTAGGTCAACCGCCCCATCCACTGTGGGTCACCGGCCTCGATCAACAGGTGCAGGTCGTTTTTGCCATAACCGAGGTTGGTTTCCAGGGTTTGCACCGACAGGCCCGCGACGGTTTCCGACGCTTCAGCGGCCTGTTCGAAGTTGAACAGCACGTCGAACAGCGCGGTACGGCTCATGTCCTTGTCGGGGTTGAGCGCCAGCACCAGTTGGTCGAACGGCATGTAGCGATGACGCAAGGCCTGGGCCTGGGTGCTGGCGGTCTGTTCCAGCAAGGCCTGTAAAGTCGTGTCGTTGTCGCAAGTGTTGCGTAGCACCGACAGGTTGCCAATCGGCCCGACGAGGTCACGTACTGCCAGGTCTTCGCGACAGGTGGCCGTGGTGCCGATCACCAATTCATCGTGTCCGGCGTAACGGCGCAACAACGCGGTGAACGCGCTGAGGGCCAGGGTATCGGCATTGACGCCGGCCTGTTCGGCGGCGGCGTTGAGACGGCTGATCAGTTTCTTCTCGATCAGGAACGAATGGGTCGCCTCGGCGTAGGTGTGCACCGCGTTACGCGGACGGTTCAGCGGCAGTTCCATCGCTTGCAACTTGCCACGCAACTGATAGGCCCAGAACGAATGCAGGGTCTCGTTGACGGCCGCCGGGAACTGGCGCTGCCATGCGGCGAAATCGCGGTAGCGCACCGTCAGCGCAGGCAATCGCGCCGCTCGGTCGGCGCAGGCAGCGGCGTAGAGTTCCAGCAAATCGCGGCGTATCACCTGCATCGAGGCGCGGTCGGCCAGCAAGTGGTGAACCGCGATGGCCAGCACCGCGTCCTGGTTGTCGCTCTGCACCAACGTGGCACGCACCAGGCTGCCGCCGTCCATTTGCAGCGGTTGGCGGGTGGATTCCAGCGCCAGCGCAGTCCGTTGTTCCGGGCGCGCCTGAATCAGCGTCAGCGGCAAGCTCGCCTCGGCGTCGAAACGCTGCCAGGCACTGGCACCGTCGGAAACCACCCGGCAGCGCAGAATGTCGTGACGCGCCAGCAGTGCGTCAAGGGCGGTTTGCAGGGCCGGTTGATTGAGCTCGCCACGGAGCTCCAGCAACAGCGGGATGTTGTGATAGATCGGGTTGGCGTCGTACAGGTAGCCCGATTCGAAGGTGTCGACGAACCAGATGCGTTCCTGGTGAAACGACAACGGCGTGCGCGGTTCATCGGGTTGCGGCTGCACCGCCGGGAGGTTCAGTTCAGGATCGAGGTCCAGCGCGCCGATGCGGGTTTGCGGCGCGTCGGTGAAGTAACTCAGCACCCGCTCAAAGCGCTGGGCGATTCGCTCGACAGTGGCCGCATCAAACAGCGCCGTCGAGTACGACAGGCTGCACGACAGGGCTTCGCCGGCATCATCGATATGCAACGACAGGTCGTGTTGGGTGTTGTCCTTGCGCGACGGCAGGAACTCCAGAGTCAGGCCCGCCAGGCTGAACGACTGCGAATCGTCCCCGGCATTGGTGTACAGCATGGTCTGGAACACCGGGCTGTGCCGGGTGCTGCGCGGTGGCTTGAGCGCTTCGACCACTTGCTCGAACGGTGTGTCCTGATAGACCGACGATTCCAGCATCAGGGTGCGGACTTGCAGCAGCACCTCTTCCAGGGTCGGGTTGGCATTGAGCTTGACCCGCAGCGCCAGGGTGTTGACGAAGAAACCGATCAGCCCCTGCACATCCTGTCGATCACGGTTGGCGGCGACGGTGCCGATCACCACGTCCTGCTGGCCGCTGATCCGCGCCAGCAGCACGGCCCACGCCGCCATCAAGGTCATGAACGGCGTGGCGGCGCGGGCCTGGGCGAAACGGGTGATGGCGCTGGACAGTTGCGCCGGCAGGTCGAAACTCAACGTCGTGCCGCGATAATCCTGCACCGCCGGGCGTGGCCGGTCGGTGGGCAGGCTCAGCAATGCCGGGGCGCCGGCCAAATGACTGCGCCAGAACTCGACGTTTTTCCCCAGCCGTTCGCCATCGAGGTTGCGCCGCTGCCACGCGGCATAGTCGGCGTATTGAATCGTCAGCGCTGGCAGCGGGTCCGGCTGCTGTTGGGCAAACGCCTGGTACAGCGTGGCGAATTCCTTGACCAACACCTCGATGGACCAACCGTCGGAGATGATGTGGTGCTGGGTGATCAGCAACTGGTATTCGTCATCCGCCAGGCGCAGCAGGCGACCGCGAATCAACGGGCCATGCAGCAGATCAAACGGCGCGGCAGCCTCGGCATCACTGATGCGCTCGGCACTGCGCGCCGCTTCTTCAGCAGGCAGGTGGCGCAGGTCTTCTTCGATCAGGTTAAAGCCGCACTCCGGGCTGGCGATCACCTGCACCGGGTCATCGCCCAGCCGTTCAAACGTGGTGCGCAGGCTTTCATGGCGGGCGACCAAACGGTCGAGGGAGGCTTTGAGTGCGGCCCGGTCGAGGCGACCGCGCAAGCGTAGCGCCGCCGGGATGTGATAGGCGACGCTGGCGGTCGGGTCGAGTTGATCGAGGAACCACAAGCGTTGCTGCGCGAAGGACAGCGGCAGCGCTGCGGTGCGGTCGGCGAGGCTGATCGTGTCCGGGGTCCCGGCGATCCGAGCCGCGCCACGTTGCTGCAGAAGACGCAGCAGGGCGGCACGCTTGAGCTGTTCCAGGCTATCGTTTTGGCTGTTCAATTTAAGCATCCTTGGAGACGATCGCGAGCAAGTCGCTTTCTGATAACGAAGCCAGTTCCCGCTCGAGATCGAGCAGCACTTCTGACTCGTACAGCGCCAGTTGCAGGGTCGTGATGAGGTCGGCCAACGCACGCAGCGATGAATGTTCGAACAGCGCCTTGAGCGTGACTTCGACGCCGAAGTGTTCCCGGGCGCGCAGGGTCAGTTGCACCGCGATCAGCGAGTGGCCGCCGAGCTCGAAGAACTGGTCGTGGCGGCCGATGCGCTCGATGCCGAGCAAGTCGCTCCACAGCGCTGCGAGTGTCTGTTCGGTTTCACCTTTCGGCGCCTCAAATTGCAGCGCTTCGGCGGCTTCCAGCCACGGCGCGGGCAGGCTGCGGCGCTCGAGTGTGCCGTTGGCCTTCAGCGGCAGGGTGTCGAGGACGATGAAAGCATCCGGCACCCAATGTTCGGGCAAACGGGTGAGCAGTTCAGCTCGCAACTGTTCGGTCGGGGCGGGTTCACCGCACAGGTAAGCGACCAGCCGTTGGTTGCCGGTTTCATCCTTGATCGCCATGACCACCGCTTCACTGACGCCTTTGCAGGCGAGCAGGGCGCTTTCGATGTCACTGGCCTCGATCCGCACGCCAGCGAGGGTGACCTGATCGTCTTGACTGCCGACGATTTCAAGGGTGCCGTCCGCCAGCCAGCGACCCAGATCGCCGGACTTGTAGAGGCGAGCCTGCGGGTCAGCGCTGAACGGGTCCTTGACGAAGCGTTTGCCGCTGAGCGGTTCCGCGCCGCCGACATGGATTTCCCCGGTCACGCCAATCGGCGCCAGTTGCCCAGCCGGGTCCAGCACGTACACCCGGGGTTGGCTGATGGACAAGCCATGCTCCGCGAACCACTGCGCATCTGGTGTATTCAGGCTGAACTCGCCCAGCAAGCATTCCCGTTCCTGCGCCGGCAACAAATCCAGCTGCGTGAGCAAGGCGTCCGGGGCGTTTGCCAGCGCCTGGGTCAGTTGCTCCAGGGCCCGTTGCATCATGTCGCAGATGCGTTGCGGGTTGACGCTCGGCGAGCACTGCACGGTCAGGCCCAGGTCATGTTGGTAATCGTTGACCGATACCGTCAGCGGATAGTTATCGCGCTCCGCCTCCGAGAGGATCCGCGCGCCCGGCCATTGCACCGGGGCGGCGTCGTCTTCGAGTTGATGGCGATAGTTGAACAGCGAAGAAAACAGCGGCAACGAGGCGGGCACCGCGCTGCAACGCTGGGCCAACGCGAGGGAGGCCTGTTCGTGGGCGAGCAATTCGCTGAGGTCGCGGTGGGTCTCGGCGACCAATGCATTGGCGCCAAACCCGGCCAGGTTGATCCGCACCGGCAAGGTGTTGATGAACACCCCGAGCGCCCGTTCGGCACCGGCCGAACCCTGCAAACGCCCCGACACCACGGTGCCGAACACCACGTCATCGCGACCGCTGCAACGGGCAATTAACTGCGCCCAGGCCACATGGAACAGCACCGCCGGGGTGATCCCGCGTTCGCGAGCCTGGGCCCGGATCAATCGGCTCAGCCCATCGTCGAAGCGCATGGTCACTTCTTCGACATCGCTGCCATCACCCTGCACATCCAGCAGGCCGAACGGCGCGGTAGGTTCGTCGATATCCGCCAGTCGGCGCTGGAAATATTCCTCGTCGGCATCGACCGGAGTCGCCAGAATCTGCGCCACGAAATCGCGGTACGGCATCGGCGCGGTCAGGCTGTCGCCCTGGCCCTGGAGGATGGTCTGGATTTCTTCCAGAACGATTTCCAGGGTGACGTGGTCGCTGACCATATGGTGATTGAGCAAGGCCAGCAGCCAGCGTTGCGACTGCGGATCACGGCCGATGTAAGCGCGCAGCAGCGGCCCCTGGCCCAGATCGAGGCGCAATTGGCGCGGATCGCTGATGGCTTCCAGTTGCGCCAAGGCGTCGCTTTTCCCGTCGAGTGTGACCGCGTGCACCGCCAGCGCCGCGTTGCGCTGAACGATCTGCACCGGTTCCGGCAAGCCGTTCCATTGCACCGAAGTGCGCAGGATGTCGTGGCGATCAATGACCTGTTGCAGCGCGGTGACGAAGCGGTCGAGGTCGCTGCGTTCATCGAACTCGATCATCGAGCGGATCAGGTAAGCGTCGCCGGCATGGCCGAGCAAGTGGTGGAACAGAATGCCCTGTTGCAGCGGCGCCAGAGGGTAGATGTCCTGGATATTGGCGATGCCGCCGGGCACGTTGGCCACGATCGTGTCGATCTCTGCTTGATCGAGTTCGATCAGCGGCAGCATGTCCGGGGTCAGCAAGGAGGTGCCGGGCAGGATTAGGTTGGCAGGTGCGTGGAAGATGTCCTTGGCATCACGGTCGATGGCCCGGGCCATTTCCCGCAGGCTCGGCGAGGCGAAGACCATGCGCACATCGGCGCCGAGGCCGTGCTGGCGCAGGCGATCGATCAGGCTCACGGCCATCAGCGAGTGGCCGCCGAGTTCGAAGAAGCGGTCATGGCGACCCACTTGCTCCAGACCCAACAGGTCCTGCCAGATACCGGCGATGATGGTTTCCACTTCACCCTGCGGCGCCTCGTAGGCACGGCTGGCGAATGCGTCGGCATCCGGCGCCGGCAGGGCGCGGCGATCCAGTTTGCCGTTGGGCGTCAGCGGTAGCGCGTCGAGCCGGACAAAAGCGCTGGGCACCATGTACTCGGGCAGGTACGCCAGCAGTTCGCTGCGCAGTTGCTCGGCGGGTGCCGGCTCGCCGCACAGGTAGGCGATCAGTCGCGTGCTGTCCGGTTGGCCGGGGCTGTACTCGCGAGCAATTACCGCGACTTCGCGCACACCGTGACAACTGGCGAGCACCGCTTCGATCTCGCTCAGTTCGATGCGCAAGCCACGAATCTTCACCTGATCATCATCGCGACCGAGGTATTCCAGGGTGCCATTTGGCAGCCAGCGCCCGATGTCGCCGGTCTTGTACAGGCGTGCATCCGGGGTGGCGGCGAACGGGTTGCTGATGAAGCGTTCGGCGGTCAATTCCGGTTGGTTCAGGTAACCACGGGCCACGCCGGTGCCGCCGATATGGACCTCACCGCGCACGCCAATCGGCGCCAGGTTCCCGAGGGCATCGAGCACGTACAGTTGTGTATTGCGGATCGGTTGGCCGATCGGGATTGCCTGCTCTTTATAGGTGTCGAGGTCGGCGCTGAGGGTGTGCCACGCCACCACGTCGCTGCACTCGGTCGGGCCGTAGCTGTTGATCACGGTTGGCCGTGGGGCCTGGAGTTTTTCCAGCATCGCCAGCGGAATCGGTTCGCCACCCAGCACCACGCGCTTGAGGCTGGCGAGGGCATGGTGGGTGTCCGAATCGACCAGGGCGTGGAAAGCGCTCGGCGACAGGTTGATGTGAGTGATACCCGACCCGGCAATCTGCGCAACGATAGCCGCCGGGTCGAACGGTTCCTCGGCCAGGTGCAACGCGCCGCCGGCCATCACGGGCGCGAGGATGTTTTTCTGGGTCAGGTCGAAGTTGTAGGAGGACGCCAGCAGCACCGCGTCATGGGCGGTGAAGGCAAGATCCTTGAGATACCAGTCGAGCAGGTTGCGTAAGCCGCGATGTTCGACCATCACGCCTTTGGGCAAACCGGTCGAGCCCGAGGTGTAGATCACGTAGGCCAGATTGTTCACGGTCAACCCGGCGATTTGCGGGTTGCGGGTGATTTCGTCGCTGCCGATCTCGATGGTGGCGAGGTCACCCGGCACCGCCAGTTCCAGCCCTTGCTGACGGACCAACACCCGTGGCGCGCTGTCGGCCAGCATGTGCGCCAGACGCTCCGGCGGGTATTGCGGGTCCAGCGGCACGTAGGCGGCGCCGGCCTTGAGGATGCCGAGCAGGCCGATCACCATGTCGGCGCTGCGGCGGGCGCACAGGCCCACGGTGTCGTCGGGTTTGACCCCGAGTTTGATCAGACGATGGGCGACGCCATTCGCCCGGGCATTCAGGCTGGCGTAACTCAGGGTTTCGCCGGCACTGACCAGGGCAATTGCCTCCGGCGTGCGGGCGACCTGGGTTTCGAAGATTTTCTGCGGCAGGCGATCCGGGTCTTCGTCGAGGGCCACGGCACTCGGGTTGAAGCCCACCAGCAACTGCAGGTGTTGCTCGGCATCCAGCAACGGCAAGGCGCCGACTGCCTGGGCGGTGTCGCCGAGCATCGCTTCGAGCAGACGCAGGAAGTGCCGGCCCCAGCGTTCGACTGTCGTTGCATCAAACAAGTCGGTGGCGAATTCGAACTGGCCGGTGATGATCTGGCCATCGTCATTGAGCGACAGGGTCAGGTCAGTCTGGGTCGTGCTCACCGGTGGGTCGAGCGGGGTCAGTTGCAGGCCCGGCAGCTCAAGCGTGCGGTCGTGCGGGGTGTTGCCAAACACCAGCATGGCCTGGAACAGCGGACTGTGGCCCAGGCTGCGTTCCGGTTGCAGGGCTTCGACGACCTGTTCGAACGGCAGCTCCTGATGGCTGTAGGCATCCAGGGTGGTGGCTTTGATCCGGGCCAGCAATTGCCCGACGTTGGGCTGGTCGTGCAGGTCAATTCGCAGGGCCAGGGTGTTGACGAAGAAGCCAATCAGGTTTTCGGTTTCAGCGCGAGGACGGTTGGCCACCGGCGTGCCGATCACCACCTGCGGCTGGTTGCTCAGGCGCGACAGCAGCACTGACCAGGCACCGAGCAGGGTCATGAACGGCGTCAGACCCTGTTGTTGGCTGAAACGACGCAGCGCAGTGCTCAATTCTGGCGACAGGGTAAGCGCAACGCTGGCCCCGACATAGCTTTGCACTTGCGGACGCGGTCGATCAGTCGGCAGTTCCAGCAGCGCCGGGGCTCCGTCGAGAACCTGGGTCCAGTAACGGGTTTGGGTTTGCAGCACCTCACCTTGCAACCATTCACGCTGCCACAGCGCATAGTCGGCGTATTGCAGCGCGAGGGCCGGCAACGGATCGTCCTGCCCCTGGCTGAACGCCGTGTACAGGGCGTTGAACTCGGCGATCAGCAGCGCGATGGACCAGCCATCGGTGACGATATGGTGCTGGGTCACCAGCAGCACATGTTCGTCGGCGGCCAGGCGCAACAGTCGGCCACGGATCAGCGGGCCACGGCTCAGGTCGAATGGCGCGTGGGCTTCGTCCTGGGCGATTTCATGGACGGCCTGTTCCCGATCTTCGGCCGGCACGCGCTGCAAATCGTGCTCGACCAGGGTGAAACCGACGTCCGCCGGAGCGAAGTATTGGCGGACCTCATCGCCATGGCGTTCGAAGGTCGTGCGCAGGCTTTCATGCCGCGCAACGATGCGATCCAGGCTGCGCAGCAAGGCACCGCGATCCAGCGTGCCACTCAGGCGCAGCGCGGCGGGCAGGTGATACGCGGCACTGGCGGCGTGATCGAGTTGATCAAGGAACCACAGGCGTTGTTGCGCCAACGACAAGGCCGGTGCCTGTTCCCGGGAAGCCAGCGCAATCCCTTGGACCTCGGACTGACTGGCCTGGCTGATGCACTCGGCCAACGCGCTGAGGGTCGTTTGCGCAAACAGCGTACGCAAGGCGATCTCGACCCCGAATACCTGATGCAGGCGCGCCTGCAATTGCACGGTCAGCAGCGAATGGCCGCCGAGTTCGAGGAAACCATCATGTCGCCCGACCTGCCCGAGGTGCAGCAAGTCTTGCCAGATGCCGGCAATGGCAATTTCGATTTCACCCTGGGGCGCTTCATAGGCACGGCTGGCCATGGCGTCCTGACCCGGCGCGGGCAGGGCCTTGCGGTCGATTTTGCCGTTCGGGGTCAGGGGCAGGGCGTCCAGTTGCACGTAGGCGCTGGGCACCATGTACTCGGGCAGGCTGTTCAGCAATTCGGCGCGCAGCAGTTCTGCGGGCACCGGATTGCCACACAAGTAGGCCACCAGACGTTGGCTGCTGGCGATTTCCGGGGTGTCGTCCCGGGCGATGACCACCGCTTGGCGCACGCCGGGGCAGGCCAGCAGGGCGTTTTCGATTTCGCCCAGTTCGATGCGCAGACCGCGGATTTTCACCTGGAAGTCGTTGCGTCCCAGGAACTCAAGCGTGCCATCGGCCAACCAGCGGCCAAGGTCGCCGGTGCGGTACATCCGCGCATTCGGCACTGTGCTGAATGGATCGCTGAGGAAGCGTTCGGCCGTCAGGTCGGGACGGTTGAAGTAACCACGGGCCACGCCGGTGCCGCCAATGTACATTTCACCCGAAGCACCCAGCGGCACCGGTTTGCCTTGAGCATCGAGCAGGTAGAACTGGTTGTTGGCGATAGGCCGACCAATGCTGACCTGGCTGCCCAGTGTGTCTTGTTCGATCACCTGGATCGCCGAGGACCAAATCGTGGTTTCGGTCGGGCCGTAGACGTTGAACAGGCGCTTGACCTGTCCTGCCAGACGTCGGGCCAAGTCAGCGGGCAAGGCATCGCCACCACACAGGGCGGTCAGCGACGCATCACCCGGCCAACCGGAATCGAGCAGCATGCGCCAGCTCGCCGGGGTGGCCTGGGCGAGGGTGACTTCGTTGCGGGCGATCACTTCGGCCAGCAAGCGACCGTCGTGGGCCTGATCCCGGGACGCCAACACCACCCGCGCACCGCACATCAGCGGCAGGAACAGCTCCAGGCCGGCAATATCGAAGCCCAACGTGGTCAGGGCAAGCACACGATCATGGGCGCTGGCGCCGACCCTTTCGGCCATGGTCGCCAACAGGTTGACCACGCTGCGGTGCTCGACCATCACACCTTTGGGCTTGCCGGTCGAGCCCGAGGTGTAGATCACGTAGGCCAGGTGTTGCGGGGTTAGCCCCGGGATCACAGGATCAAGATCGAAGGACGGATCGTTGCCCGCCAGCAGGGATTCTTGTTCGTCGAGCAGCAGGATCGGCGTTTCACCGACCGACAGTTGCGCCACCAGACTGTGCTGGGTCAGCACCGCCAGCGGCTGGCTTTCGCCGAGCATAAACGCCGTGCGCTCCACCGGGTGGGACAGGTCGATCGGCACGTAGGCGCCGCCGGCCTTGAGCACGCCGAGCAAACCCATCAGCATTTCCGGGCTGCGCTCGGCACACAGCGCGACGCGTTGGTCCGGTTGCACGCCGAGGGCGATCAGGCGTCGGGCGAGGTGGTTGGCGCGGCGGTTGAGTTGGGCATAGGTGAGTTGCTGATCCTCAAACACCAGGGCAATCGCTTCGGGCCGCAGCCGTACCTGGGCTTCGAACTGCGCTTGCAACGGTCGGGACAGGTCGAAGTCGGTGGCGGTGTCATTGAAGCCGCTGAGCAACTGTTGCCGCTCGGTGGCGGGCAGCACGTCGAGGCTGTTGACCGGTTGTTCGGGGTTGTTTTCCAGCGCCTCGACCAGCGCGGTGACGGCGTGGGTCATGTAATCGGCGATGCGTTGCGGATCAATGCCCGCCGTCGCTTGCGCGCTGAGGGAGAAGTCCGTGCCTTCATCCGCCACCGCGATTTCAATCGGGTAACCGGTGCGTTCTTCGTTGCTGAGGAAGCGAATGCCGTCCCAGGCCAGCACCTGACCGTCGTGGGTCAGGGATGCGTCGTTGGTCTGATGGCGATAGTTGAGCAGGGTGGTGAACAGCGGTAAGCCAGCGGACAGCCCGCTGCAACGCTGGGCCAGGGCCAGGGATGCCTGTTCGTGGGCGAGCAGGGCGGTCAAGTCGCGATAGGTGTCGGCGACCAGCGCCGGGGTGGTCTGTTCGTCCAGACGCACACGCACCGGCAAGGTGTTAATGAACACGCCGAGCGCCCGTTCAGCCCCCGCCGAACCTTGCAAACGCCCGGACACGACAGTGCCGAACACTACATCACTGCGCCCGGTGCAGCGGCCCAGCACCAACGCCCAGGCAATGTGAAACAGCACCGCCGGGGTGACCCCGCGTTTGCGTGCGGCGCTGCGGATATTACCGGCGAGCGTGGAATCGAGGCGCACGTTGACCAGGGACACATCGCTGCCACTGCCCTGGATATTCAACAGATCAAACGGCGCGGTGGGTTCGTCGATATCGGCAAGGCGTCGGCGGAAATAGGCTTCATGGGCCTGTGGCGGACTGGCGAGGGTCTGGGCCACGAAGTCGCGGTAAGGCAGCGGCGTTGGCAGGTTGGCGCCATTGCCCTGGAGGATTTCCTGCACCTCTTCGAGGAGGATTCCGAGGGTCACGTGGTCGCTGACCATGTGGTGATCGAGCAGTGACAGCAACCAGCGTGGCGACTGCGGGTCCTGGGCGATGTGGGCGCACAGCAGCGGCGCCTTGGTCAGGTCCAGGCGCAGGAAGCGCGGATCGCTGAGGCGTTCGAGCTGAAGCAGCGCGTCTTCCTGATCGTTGAGGGTGACGCTGTGCACCGGCAGCACCGCGTGGCGCTGGACGATTTGCACCGCTTGCGGCAAACCGGTCCATTGCACGGCGGTGCGCAGAATGTCGTGACGGTCGATGACCTGTTGCAGCGCCGCGACGAAGGCGTCGAGGCGGCTGCGATCATTGAATTCGATCAGCGAGCGCACCAGATAGGTGTCGCCCTCATGGCCGAGCAAGTGGTGGAAAAGAATGCCTTGCTGCAACGGCACGAGCGGGTAAATGTCCTGGATATTGGCGGCGCCGCCAGGGACGTTCGCGACGATGCGGTCGATGTGTGCCTGGTCGAGTTCGACCAGCGGCAACAGGTCCGGGGTTAACGCGGTGCAATCGGCGGGGATACGGTTGGCTGGGGCCTGGAACAGGTCGCGGGTGTCGCGATCAATCGCTTGGGCCATGTCCCGCAGGGTCGGCGAGGTGAACACCGTGCGCACGTCGGCGACCAGGTTTTGCTGGCGCAGGCGTTCGATCAGGCTGACCGCCAGCAAGGAGTGACCGCCGAGTTCGAAGAAGTGGTCCTGGCGACCCACCGCATCGACTTTCAGCAGGCTTTGCCAGATCTGCGCCAGGGCGATTTCCGTTGAGCCTTTCGCGGCTTCATGGGTGCGGCTGGCGAAAGCGGCGGCGTCCGGCACGGGCAGGGCGCGACGGTCCAGTTTGCGGTTTGGCGTCAGCGGCAGTGCTTCGAGACTGACGAAGGCGCTGGGCAGCATGTATTCGGCGAGCAGCGGCGCGAGTTGGGCGCGCAGGTTGGCGGCGGTTATTACGGCATTGGCTTGTGGAACCACATACGCAACCAGACGTTTGTCCCCCGGCGCGTCTTCGCGGACGATCACTGCCGCTTCTTTAACCCCCGTGCACTCGCCCAATCGCGCTTCAATTTCACCGAGTTCAATGCGGAACCCGCGAACCTTGACCTGGAAGTCGTTACGGCCCTGGTATTCCAGACCGCCGTCGGGGCGGTAGCGCGCCAGGTCGCCGGTTTTGTACAGGCGAGCGCTGGCGAGGTCGCTGAAGGGATCAGGCAGAAAGCGTTCGGCGGTGATTTTGTCGAGGTTCAGGTAACCTCGGGCCACGCCATCGCCGCCGATGTAGATTTCACCCGTGACGCCAAACGGCACGGGTTGCAGGTGCGCGTCGAGCAAGTAGATGCGGGTGTTGGCCATCGGCGTGCCGATGCTGGCATTGCTGTTCAGTGCTTCGTAGGTCACGTAGGTGGCGGTGCAGGAAACGGTCGCCTCGGTCGGGCCGTAGGTGTTGACCAGTTTCGTGTGGGCTGGACGGATCTGTTCCCACATTTGCAGTTTTTGCGTGGACAGCGCATCCCCCGTGACATTGATCAGCCGCACGTCACGCAACTGTTCCTGAGCCAGCGCCGGGTTGTAGTGCCATTCGGCGGCCAGGGTGTGCCAGTGGGCGGCGGTCAGGTGCAGGAAGGTTGGGCGGACATCGTCCTGGGACGTGCCGAAAATGCTACGGCTCGGGGCCAACGTGGCGCCCGCGATCAGGGCCGGGAAGATTTCCTCTACCGACAAATCGAAGTTCAGGGTGTTTTGTTGCAACACGGTGTCGGCCGGGGTCAGGCCGAACAGGCGAATCGCGTCAATGGTGTAGTTGACCAGCCCTCGGTGTTCGATCATCACCCCTTTCGGCGTACCGGTGGAGCCGGAGGTGTAGATCACGTAGGCCAAATGGCGCACGCCGAGGGACAGAATCACCGGGTTGTCGTCATAGCCGTCAACGATGCGTTCCGCGTTATCGAGCAGCACCACCGGCACATCCAGCACCGGCAAGCGATCCTGCAATGCGCGTTGGGTCAGCAACACCGCCGGGGTACTGTCGCTGAGCATGTAGGCCAGACGTTCAGCGGGATACGCCGGATCCAGCGGCACGTAACCGGCGCCGGATTTGAGAATCGCCAGCAGACCCACCAGCATTTCCGCACCACGCTCGACGCAAATCGCCACCCGATCATCCGGGCGAATGCCCAGCCCGATCAGGTGATGCGCCATCTGGTTGGCCTGGCGGTTCAGCTCGGCATAGCTCATCTGTTCGCCATCGAACACCACCGCAATGGCGTCAGGCCGGGCTTCAACCTGGGCTTCGAACAATTGATGAATGGTGTGAGCGCGTGGGTAAGGCGCCTGGGTGGCGTTGAGATCCACCAGCAAACGCTGGCGTTCGCCGGCATCCAGCAACTCGATCTGATCGACCCGCGCCTGATCGTCCGCGACCATGCCGCGCAGCACGCGCTCGAAATAACCGAGATAACGCTGCACCGTGCGCTCATCGAACAGCGCCGTGGCGTACTCCAGGGTGCCAAGCAGTTGCCCGCCGACCTCGCCAAGTTCCAGGGCCAGGTCGAACTTGGCGACCCTGTTGGCCACCTCAAGGGTTTCGAGTTTAAGGTCGCCGAGCACCAGTTCGCCGCCATTGGCGGTCTGCCACGACAGCATCGCCTGGAACAGCGGACTGTGGGCCAGGCTGCGCACCGGGTTCAGCACTTCCACCACTTGTTCGAACGGCAGGTCCTGATGGGCCTGGGCGCCAAGGGTTTGGGCTTTTACCCGTGCCAGTAAGGACTCGACAGTGGGCGCGCCCGAGACATCGACACGCACCGCCAGGGTGTTGACGAAGAAACCGATCAGCCCTTCGACTTCGGCGCGTACGCGGTTGGCCACCGGCGAACCGATCACCACTTCGTCCTGGCTGGAGAGGCGGCTGAGCAGCAACCCCCAAGCGGCCATCAACGTCATGTACAGCGTGGTGCCGTGGCGATGGCTGAGGTTTTTCAGGTCAGCCGTCAGGCTGGCATCGAAAGCCACCGGCAGCGCGGCGCCGGCGTAATCCTGTTGCACCGGGCGTGGCCGGTCGCTCGGCAGCATCAGCAATGCCGGCGCATCGGCCAACGCCTGCTGCCAATACTGGTGCTGGGTTTGCAGCACTTCGCCGCTCAACCAGCGGCGCTGCCAAACCGCGTAGTCGGCGTATTGCACGGTCAGCGCCGGAAGTGGATCGTCGAGGCCGTGGCGCAAGGCTTCATACAATGCCGCCAGTTCGGTGGTCAGCACGCCAATCGACCAGCCATCGGAGACGATGTGGTGCATGGTCACCAGCAGCACATGGTCCTGGGCATTCAAGCGAATCAGGCGACCACGAATCAACGGGCCATGTTCCAGATCAAACAGCTCGGCTTCTTCTTCGGCGACCAAGACTTGCAATTGCGCCTCAGCATCAGCCTGACCGCGCAGGTCATATTGGCGCAGGGCAAATCCGCAATCCGCCGGGGCGATGCGCTGGAAGGCGTCCTCACCCTGATCCTGAACGAAGGTGGTGCGCAACGCCTCATGCCGCGCAACGATCCGATCCAGTGCGCGTTGCAGCGCCACGCTGTCCAACGTGCCACGCAAACGCAGGCCGGCGGGCATGTGATACGCCGCGCTGCCGCCTTCCATTTGCGCGAGGAACCACAGACGCTGTTGAGCGAAGGACAGCGGCAGGGCTGCTTCGCGGGAAACGCTGACGATCTCCGGCAAAGTGCTGCGACTGGCCTGGGCCACGGCGCTCGCTAGAGCGGCCAGTTCAGGTTGAGCGAACAGATCGGCCAGACCCAGTTCCACGCCCAGTTGCAGGCGCACCTGGGAAATCAACTGGATCGCCAGCAGCGAGTGGCCACCGAGTTCGAAGAACTGATCATGACGCCCGATTTGCGGCAGGCCGAGCAGGTCTTGCCAGATGTGGGCGAGGGCGATTTCAACGGTGCCGACCGGCGCTTCATAGGTGCGGGTGATCAGCGCAGCGAGGTCAGGCGCGGGCAGGGCTTTGCGGTCGAGTTTGCCATTGGAGGTCAGCGGCAAGGTGTCGAGCTGCACATAAGCCGCCGGCACCATGTATTCCGGCAACTGGGCTTGCAGGTGCGAGCGCAGGGTTTCCGGTTCAAGCGCCCCGGATGTGGTCGTGTAATACGCCACCAGACGCTTCTCGCCCGACCCGTCTTCCCGGGCCAGGACCACGCTTTCTTTCACGTCCGGATGGTTGGCAAGCTTGGCTTCGATCTCGCCCAGCTCAATGCGGAAACCGCGAATCTTCACCTGGAAGTCATTACGGCCCAGGTATTCGATGGAGCCATCGGCCAACCAGCGACCCAGGTCACCGGTTTTGTAGAGCCGGGCATTCGGATCGGTTGAGAACGGGTCGGCGACAAAGCGCTCGGCACTCAGTTCAGGCAGGTTCAGGTAACCGCGCGCCACGCCCACGCCACCGATATTGATTTCACCGGCCACACCCATCGGTGTCGGCTCGCCATAGCTGTCGAGCACACGAATCTGGATGTTGGCAATCGGCCGGCCAATCGGCACGCTGTCGCCACGATCTGTCGGCTGGCAGTGCCACGAAGTGACGTCGATGGCGGCTTCGGTGGGGCCATAGAGGTTATGTAACTCGACCTCGGCCAGTTGCTGTTCGAAGCGTTTTTGCAGGCTGCGGGGCAGGGCTTCGCCGCTGCACAACACCCGACGCAGGCCCGGGAAGCCCCGGCTGTCGCGATCTTCCAGGAACAGCTCAAGCATCGACGGCACAAAGTGCAGCAGGGTGATGCCGGCGCTGCGAATCACTTGGGCGATGTAGTCCGGCTCCTGATGCCCACCGGGGCGAGCCATGACCAATTGCGCACCGGCCAGTAACGGCAGGAAGAATTCCCAGACCGAGACGTCGAAGCCGAACGGGGTCTTTTGCAGCACGCGATCGGTTTCGTCGACGGAGTATTCGTCCCGCGCCCAAAGCAAGCGATTGACCACGCCGCGGTGCTCGTTCATCACGCCTTTGGGCATGCCGGTCGAGCCCGAGGTGTAAAGCACGTAGGCCAAATGCGTGGCGTTGAGGCCCGGCACTTGGGGATTGGTGTCGGGGAAGTCGTTGGTATTCAGGTTAAGCGCCAACACCGGCACGCTCAGTGCGGGCAGGGTTTCGGACAGTTCTGCGCTGCTCAGCACGGCCAATGGTGCAGCGTCATTGAGCATGTATTCACGGCGGGAGACCGGCAGGTCCGGGTCGATGGGCACATAGGCGCCGCCAGCCTTGAGGATCGCCAACAGCGCCACGACCATTTCCGGGCTACGCCGCAGGCACACGGCAACCCGCGCATCCGGGCCGACACCAAGTTCAATCAACTGATGGGCGAGTTGGTTGGCCCGCTGATTGAGCTCGGCATACGTCAGCACCTGGCCGCTGTCGTCGCTGACCGCAACAGCGTCCGGACGCCGCGCCGCTTGCTGTTCGAACAGTTCATGAATCAGCAGGTCTTGCGGGTAATCGCGCTCGGTGGCGTTGAACTCGCCCAGCACGCGTTGACGCTCGGCCACCGGCATGATCGGGAAGTGCGCGACGGGCAGGGCGTGCTGTTCGATCACCGTGCCGAGCATCGAGAGAATGCGCTGTTGCAGTTGCTTCACCTCGTCGAGGGTGAAGAACGCGGTGTTGAAGTTGAAGTCCAGGTACACGTCTTCGTTCGGGTGATAGTCGCGCACGAAAATCGCCAAAGGCGTGCGTTCGTAGCCGTTGTCCAGGGTGAACACTTCCGACGGCATGCCGCCGAAATGGATGTCACCGTCGAGGCTTTCAAAGGACAGCGACACGTCGAACAATTGCCGGCGACCTTGCTGGGCCAGCTTCAGGGAGCGGTTCAGCTCGGCAATCGGGAAACGCTGGTGGCGGTAGCATTTGCGCAGTTGCGTGGCCACGACCTGCATCAGGTCCAGCAGCGAGGCTTGCGGATCGACTTCGAGCAGGATCGGGCTCAGGGAGGAAAACATTCCCACCGTAGCCTTCTGGCGGGCGGTGGTGCGGTTGTGCACCGGCATGCCGATCACGATTTCGTCCACGCCTTCGGTGCGACATAAGTACGTGGCGAGCACGGCCATCAGCACGTGGGCCAGGGACATGCCGTGGCCGTTGGAGAACTGCGCCAGGGCGTTGAACAGCGCCCGGGGAATCATCGCCTGGGCTTGCGCACTCGGGGCGATGCCGCTGCCGGCCACCGCGACCCGTTGCTGCAGCAGGGCTGGCGGCAGTTGGGCGAACTTCTCGTGCCAGAACGCCCGGTCGCGTTCGAAACGGGTCGATTCGATGTAGCTGCGGTCTTCGGCCAGGAAGGAAATATAGGAATGGCCTTCGGGCGGGTTGTCGTCACCGTTAAGCAAACCGTTGTAGGCATCACTCACCGCGTGACCGATCAACGACACGCTCGCGCCATCGGTCACCAGGTGGTGGTAGCGGTTGAGCCAGTAGAAACGCTCGGGGCCGCAGCGCACCAGTCGCGCTTCCCAGAGCTTGCCGGTGAGTTTGTCGAAGGGCTTGCGGAAGGCTTCGCGCACGTAGGCCATGGCCAGTCCCGCGGCGGTGTCTTCCTCGGAAAAGTCGACGACGTTGAGTTTGACTTCGATGGACGGCAACACGGTCTGGCGGGCGACGCCCCCTTCATGGCTGAAGCTCAGACGCAGGGCATCGTGACGATTGGCGATCAGCTCGATGGCTTTTTCCAGCAAGCCGACATCGATCTTGCCCTTGATCTCCAGGACCATGCCGATGTTGTAGTAGGGCAGCTCCGGGTGGGCCATCTGATCCAGCCAGATGCCTTGCTGCACGGAGGCCAGTTCGTGGGCCTGGTTGTCTGCTTGGGAATCGTGCGAGAGCGCCATATCGGTAGACGAAGCCATATCGGAAACACCTGTTTCTAAGTCAATTAAGGCTCGTCTCCGTTCGATGGGCAGATATACCTGAGGGGCTGGACTGAGCATCGACGTGACGAAACATAAGTCGTGGAAAGGGACGGTTTTCGCGGCGCGGACGTAGCGTTCGAGCGCCTTGACGGTCTCTCCACAGGGTCGGAAAAAATTAGAACATCCACGGCCGACTGTCTGTCATGGGAAGCAGGGACAAGCGTGCCAACGCACCGGCGCGGCGCTTTGGATCTGGGGAGGGGGCTGCTATAAACGCCGTGCAAATCTTCAGTCAGCCAGTGTCCGGATCTCGACTGTCTCGAGGCAAATCGATGCTTTCCCAGAGTCCGAACGCCACCCTTTGGGTGTACTTCTGAGAGCCTTTGAAATGAACATGACAGCCGAAACGGAGCGTCCCGCGGTCAAGCCCTGGAGCCTGACCCGATTCCCCAATTACGCCGAAGCCGCTGCGGTTGAAGTGATCGATGCACATGAAATCTCCAAAGCCGATTTCATGCGCATCTATGTCACCAAGAACCGTCCCTGTCTGATCAAAAACGCGGTCCGTCACTGGCCGGCGTTCACCAAATGGACCGACTCCGAATACCTGCGGGCCAACTCGCCCAATAGCCCGGTGGTGGTGCGTTCGGCGATGGTCTCGGAAGTGATCGGTTGGTCCGGCCCGCAGGTCAAGGCGGCGTTGACCGAGCAGGCGGACGCACGACACCGGGACATCCTGTTCCATGACTTTCTTGACGAGTTGAAGGTTGGCGAAGGTCCGTTGGTGGCCGATAGCTGCGGTTTCACCGAAGGCGCGGCGTTCGAGAAGATGAAGGATGACGTCGGCGGATTGCCGTTCATGCCGGTGTTGAGCAAGGCCCGGCGGTATCCGTCCTATCGCGGCTTTCTGTACCGCGATTCCTATACCGATTGGCACTTCCATGCCACCGACGAGACGTTCATGACCCAGGTGATCGGGTCCAAGGAAATCCTCTTGCTGCCACCGGACGACGCCAGTTGGCAAGGCTTGCGCCCGGTGATCGAGAACGAAGGTTACCTGTTCAATATCGACACCGAGCGTTTCCCCGGCACCCGCGCCTTGCGCCCCAGCCGCGCGGTGGTCGAACCCGGTGATGCGCTGTACATCCCGGCGCTGTGGTGGCACGCGGTGGAGTCCATTGGCGAAGACTTCGGCATCACCGTCGCCGCGACGTTCGGCACGCCCCTGCATATCAACGGTGACCTGCGTTATCCCATCGCCCGCAAAGTGGCCCGCACCTACCTGTTTACCCCGGCGGCCCCGCTGGTGCTGGGCGCGGTGGTGTATTCCCTGGCGTATCGGTTGCTGCATGGCGTTGCGCGCCTCGTCAAACGATGATTTTCAAGTCGGCTCGACCAGACTTTTCCCTGGGGCGCGGTTTCTACTTCCTGTGGATGGGCGAATCCCTCGCGGTGATCGGCACGGCGCTGATGGAGTTCGCCCTGGGTGTGTGGGTCTACAACCACACCGGCTCGGCCGTGGCCTTCGCCAACGTGGTGCTGGCGGCGACCTTGCCGGCGATCATCTTTTTGCCGTTGGCGGGAGGTTTGGCGGATCGGGTCAGCCACAAAGTCATCATTGTCTGTAGTGACGTTTTGCTCGCGGCGATGCTGTTCGTGGTCATGGCGCTGCTGTGGACCGATCGCCTGGAACCGCTGCATCTGTATGTGTTCAACGGTTTGGCGTCGATCGTCAGCTCGTTCCGTCAGCCGGCCTATCAGGCGGCGGTCAACTCCATCGTCAAACCCGACAAATTCACCCGCGCCTCTGGGCTGATGGGCATCAGCAAGAACGCCTCGGCACTGGTGGGGCCGCTGCTGGCGGGGATTCTCATGGCCCAGGCCGGGCTGGTGACGATTGTTGCGATTGACCTGATTACCTTCTGCTCCGGCACCTTGCTGGTGATCAAGGCGTTTGCCCATGCACGCAAGCCTGTGATGAGCGATGCCGGCGGCGCGAGTGCAGGATCGGTGATGCGCGGCGCGCTGAACAACGTCACCGATGCGCTGGGTTTCTTCAAGGCCGAACCGTTGATGACCGGGTTGCTGGTCTACACCATGCTGCGCAATGCGCTGCTGTCGATGGTGACCTTGATGATCACGCCGTTGCTGCTGTCGATGCACACCAGCCAGACCCTGGGCGTGGTCTACACCTGGGCGGCGCTGGGCGGGTTGTCTGGCGCGGGGTTGTTGATCTTTGTCGGCAATCCCGGGCGGTTGATGGTGTTGATTGCCTGTGCCGATCTGGTGTTATCGCTGTGCGTGGTCAGCATTGGGCTGGTGTCGGATACCACGGCTTACTGTGCGGTGGTGTTCGTCGCCATCGCTGCCGCGAGCGTGGCTGACGGCGGCGTCAGTGCGCTGTGGATGCGCAAGATCCCGACCGGCTCCCGGGCCAGTGTGTTTGCGTTGATCAGCATGCTGATCATCGCCGCCACCAGCATTGCAATCTATGGCGGTGGGTTGATTGTCGATCACTGGTTCCAGCCAGGGTTTGAGCCGGGCGGGCAGTTTGTCGAGTCCATCGGCGCCTGGCTGGGCGTAGGCAAGGGCCGGGGCGTGGCGTTGCTATTTGTGGTGGCGGGGGCGGTGAGTGTGTTGCTGTGCCTGGGCACGCTGCTTTATCGGCCGATGCGAAGGCTGGACCGCTTGGTCCGGGATGAAGAAACCACCGCATTAACCCCAGCCGACGCAGCTCTGTAGGAGCGAGGCTTGCCCGCGAAAGCGGTGTGTCAGCGACGATGATGGCGACTGACACACCGTCTTCGCGGGCAAGCCTCGCTCCTACAAGGGATCTGTGTCAGACACAAATCTCGCGAACAACACCAAACAAATGTGGGAGCGGGCTTGCTCGCGAAGACGGTGTGTCAGGCAACTATGATGTCAACTGATACGCCGCTTTCGCGAGCAAGCCCGCTCCCACAGGGGGCAGGCGTTGGCTGCAAGTTTTGTGAACAACACTAAACAAATGTGGGAGCGAGCTTGCTCGCGAAAGCGGAGTCACATGTGGCGTTTATCTAGCTGACGTATCTTTTGTTAATGGCTTCAGACTCTTTTCAAAGCGAATATCACCCTCCGGCAAGTGCGCCACCGGCCTCCAGCCGAGGTGTCGATAGAAGCCACTGGCGCGGCTTGCGTCAGCGGTTTCGAGCCATATCGTCTGGTGGTGCTGGAACAGGAACGCCTCAACTTTTTCCATCAGGCAGCGCCCTAAGCCGTGTCCTTCGAATTCCGGTCGAACGAAGGCGGCAAAAACGCATCCATCCTCGACGTCAGCCATCGAGAACCCCACCGGAAGACCATCGACCTCTGCGATCCAGACGCATGGAGCCTGCGACATTGCCTGTCGTATGGTTTCAGGGGTAATGCCCATTTGCTTCAGTTGACCGAGGGACAGGTGGTTTTCTTTTACGCTGGTTCGGATATCAAAAATTGCGCTGATATCAGTCTGATTGCCCATTCTTACTATTTTCTTCATGACGCACTCCCTTGTAGGCCATTGAGGAAAAAGTACCTCAGACCTGACGCCATCGCGAGCCAGCTTTGCTCCTACAGGGTTTGGCGCGGCCACAAATCCCGCGAACGACACAAAACAAATGTGGGAGCGGGCTTGCTCGCGAAAGCGGTGTGTCAGGCAATTTTGATGTCGACTGATACGCCGCTTTCGCGAGCAAGCCCGCTCCCACAGGGGGTATGTTGCGTCTGGGGGTTTAGGCCTCAGCCAATTCAAGTGTTGAATCTATGAACTGAAACGCTGTTTTCTTTGACTCTGCCGCCCGTTCGAAGAACGCCAGGTGGCTGCCGTCGTGCTCGACATGCAACGTCGCGCCGTCGATGGATTGCGCAATCAGCCGCGAGCCACCGATGTGCGTGGTGCTGTCGCTGTCTCCAGCCACCACCAGTGTCGGCGCCGTAATCTGTGCCAGGATGGGGAGCAACTCGGTTTTGTTCAGCGCATCGTTGAGGCGCGCATAGCGATAGAACAGTTCCGGGCTGACGTAGGGGAACAGCACGGTGTGGGCGATGGGTTCGGGGGTGGTGGCCAGGGTTTTCTGGTCGACGAACATGGCCTGTAGGTCCTGCGCCTCAACCCGATCCTGCGCCGCTGTTTCCATCAGCCATTCAAAGTTCTGCTGATGCGGTGTGCGCAGGCTGTCATCGCCCAGGTTGTAGTCGCCGTGCCACAGGCTCAACGCTTGCGCCCGTTCGCCATGAGCGGCTGCCGCGCACAGTACAATCGCCGCACCGCCACAGATGCCCATCAGGTGGGCGCTCGGCAAGTCAAAGTGATCCATCACCGCGAACAGATCGGCGACTTGGGAGCGAGTATCGAAGCCAATCTGGTCGAAGTCGGAGCAATCGCCAAACAACCCGCGAGTCTCCCAGGTCACGACGAAATACCGCTCACTCAGCGCATCAAACCAATCACGGCACAGGTCAAACGGCATGCCGCAGGGCAGGGCGAGGACGATGGGTGGGCGTTGCCGGCCTGAGCTGGCATACACCGAAAGCGGAACGCCATCCCGGGTGATCAGGCGTGAGGTCTCAATCTGCGGCACGGCACCGCTGAAATCAAAATGCGCCAACAGCGCCTCGAACGATTCCGGCGCATCAAAAGCGTCGTAGCTGAAGTCGAGGGCCTGGCTGATTTTCTTGCTGATAAACAATTCGAACGAAGACAGTTGCGCCGGCGCGCCGTGCAAGTACTGCACGGCGCTGACCCCGACGTGTGCCAATGCACGGCTGACCGCGTGCTCTGTAGCCATCACCGCCGGGGAAGCGACGACAGGTGTGCTGTCGTCCCCCGGGGCGAAGAAACACAGGCGAACCGGTTCCGGCAGGTGGGCGGCAAGATGCCGGAGCATCCTGACTGTCTCGCACAGGCGCGTTGCGGCGTCGGTGGGAATGGACATGGAAAGGGTGCTCCTGTTAGGCAACGTTGCTCAAACCAGCCTTATGCCGATCCGAATTTCTTGCCTCGGGTGGTCTCGGTGACCAGGCGGTTGTACTCCGGGGTCGAATCGCCCAGGACCTGCACCGCGCCGTATTTTTCCAGGCTGATCTTGCCGCCGTACTCTTCGATGTGGTCCGAATCCGGGTAGATTTTCACGAACGAAGGCACGTAGCGCGAAGCGAAGCCCATGCGCATGTCCTGGGATTCGCCGCTGTGGGGATAGGAGGCGTGCATCAGGGTCGACCAGAAAATGATGAACTGGCCGGCCTTCATCTGCATCGGCACGGCGGCGGCTTCGTCAGGTTTCCAGTTTTCGTCGATCTGCAACTGGCGATAGTCGTAGCCGAAGAAACCACGGCGAACGCCGTCCTTCACCACCCCGGTGGCGTTTTCGGGGTCGTAGCTCATGCGCTTGGTTTCGTCGTAATTCATGCTGTTCTGCGTGCCCGGAATAAATTGCAGGCAGCCGTTGGCAATGTTGGCGTCGGTGAACGCGGTCCACACGGTGATAGTGCCGCCGAACTCTTCGTTCTCCGGCCAGATGATCTGCGGTTTGCCCGAGGCATTGGCGAAGGTGTCGGCCTGGTGCCAATCGGTGCCTTCATCGCCTGGGTATTTCGGGAAAAACTCGGTGCGCCAGCACAGCACTTCCGGGCCGAGGATGCTTTGAATGCGGTCGGTGATTTCGGCGCGGCAGATATGGTCGGCGAGGAAATCATCGTCGAGGTGGCGATCATAGTTGGCAATGTTCGTGGCGCCGGAAACCGCGTCCAGATCCTGATAAGCCGCGGCACTGCGGTCGAGCAGGCGCAATCGGGTACGTTTCCAGGTTTCTTTCATTTCTTCCGGGGTGTAGGCCGTGAAGGGGCCGATGAAACCGTTCTTTTCGAACGACTCTCGTTCTTCCTTCGTCAGATTGAATTTTCGAACCGCGACTTCAGACATGTGCTTTTTCCTTTCGGTGATCAGGCGTTAGCCAGCGAGGTTTTGATGCAATTGGCGAGGACCTTGGCGGTCGCGCCGTCGGCCAGAACACCCGGGTCCAGGTTGATCTGGTAGTGCGCCTTGAGCTTGCTCAAGGAGCGAATCAGGGCCAGGGAAGTGCCGCCGAAATCGAAGAAATCATCGTTGAGGCCAATGCCTTTCAGGCCGATGTCATCGGACCAGACCCGCAGCACGAATTGCTCTTGCTCGGACAAGCCGGACTGCAACGGCGCGGCGGACGTCTCGGCCAGCGGCGACGGCAGCTGCGCCTTGTCGATCTTGCCGTGGGCGGTCATCGGCAGCGCCGGGAGCACGATGTAGGCGGAAGGGCGCATGTAATCCGGCAGGTTGTCGGAGGCCAGTGCGGCCAGTTGCGCACGGGATTGCTCGGTCCAGGCACTCGGGCCATCGGTGGGCACGACGTAGGCAATCAGGCGCCAGTCGCCGTCGCCATAATCGTGGGCGCCGACGTGGCAGGCCGAGAGGGCGGGGCTGGTTTGCAGGCAGGCTTCGACTTCACCTGGCTCGATGCGGAAACCACGGATTTTCAGTTGTTCGTCGCAACGCCCGACATAGCGGTATTCGCCGTCGGTGCCTTGCATCAACAGGTCGCCAGTGCGGTAGGACGGCGTCGAGTTGCCCGGCAACGTGACGAAGCGTTCGGCACTGAGGGCGATACGGTTCAGATAGCCCTGGGCGACGCCGGCGCCTTCGATGTACAGCTCACCGGTCGAACCCTGGGCCACGGGCACCTGGTTGACGTCGAGCAGGTTGAGTTTCCAGCCATCCAGCGGTTGACCGATGGAGACCATCGCCGAACTTTCCAGATCCTGGCCACGCACACGCTTGAACGTGGTGTGGACCGTGGCTTCGGTAATGCCATACATGTTGACCAGCGCCGGCACTTCATCGCCATGGCGCTCGACCCAAGGGCGGAGCACGGTCGCCGGCAGGGCTTCGCCGCCGAACACCACGTAACGCAGGGCGAGGCGATCCTTGGCCAACCGGTCGACTTCGTCGAGGCCACGGAAGGCTGAAGGGGTCTGGCTGAGCACGGTCACGCCGTTGCGCACCAGCCACTTGCGGAACGCTTCCGGCGAGCGCGACACGTCGTAAGGCACCACGGCGACCTGGGCGCCATGCACCAGCGCGCCCCAGATTTCCCACACGGAAAAATCGAAGCCGATGGAATGGAACATCGACCAGACGTCGGTCTTGGAGAAGCCGAACGAACGCTGGGTGCTTTCCAACAAACTGCTGACATTGCCGTGGGCAACCAGTACGCCTTTGGGTTCGCCGGTGGAGCCGGAGGTGTAGATGACGTAGGCCGGGGCCGTCGCCGCGTCCAGTTTGGGGCCCGTTGTTTTGACTTCAGGAGCGGCGAGCAACTCGTCGAGGTGGAGGATTTTCAGTGACGCACTGGCCGAAACACTGGCGATATCCTTGGCCGAAATCATCAGGCTGATGGCGCTGTCACGCACGATGTGTTCGACGCGCTTGGCCGGGTACAACGGGTCAACCGGCACGTAGGCGCCGCCAGCCTTGAGGATGCCGAGCAGGCCGATCACCAGGTCCACACCACGCTCCAGGCACAGGCCCACGAGCATGCCGTCCGTCACGCCTTCATGCCGCAGGCGCGCCGCCAGTTTCGATGAAACGGCGTCCAGGTCCGCATAACTCAAGGCGCGGGTTTCGTCGGACACCGCCGTTCGCTCGGGAAATTCCCGGGCCTTGGAACTGAACAATTCATGCAGCAAGGCCGCAGGCTTGAGAGGCAGTGACGCGGAGTTCAGCGCCCCGCCCGTGTTGGATATCGGCATGACTAACGCTCCTGAGAATGGGGAAAGGTGCGGCGCAGTGGCCTCGATAGCAGAGGTCATGTGGCGGCCCCATCGGATGACGAATGAGGAACCGACCGCGATTCGCAGCTGCCGTATTTCAGCACCGTGTTCAAGCGGATGTCTGTCGCGGGAAATGGGGACAAGCGTGCAGATGGAGCGAACGATGAACAATGTGTGGGAGCGGGCTTGCTCGCGAAGAGGCCATTGGCTTCAACATCAATGTTGATTGTCATGCCGCCTTCGCGAGCAAGCCCGCTCCCACAAAGGCAGGCGTATTGCCACAGGTGCTCATTGCCTGGTCTATCCAGGGCATGTCCCTGTTTGCGGTTACAGACATCAACCGGTGCCAATGTTTTGATCTTTGCGCGATCGATCCATATGGCTTGGGAGTTATGCATGAATATTGAAACTGGCGCGGCGCCGGTCGGTTGGGCCGACAACGGTCTGGATGAAGCGGTCCGGCTTTCGTTATTGCGCGCTGAATTAACGCTACCGGCAGTGATTGAACCGGCCGCCGCCGGCCTCGATGCAGCGGCCTGGGCCGCGTCCCGGCGCGAGGCGGTGGAGGCCCTGTTGTGTCGCCATGGCGCGGTGCTGTTTCGCGGTTTCGGCCTCGACACGGTGGCGTCCTTCGAGGCTTTCGCCGAGGCCCTGTCACCGGGCCTGCATGGCAGCTACGGCGATCTGCCGAAGAAGGCCGGCGGGCGCAATGTCTACCGTTCGACGCCGTACCCCGAGCGGGAAATGATCCTGTACCACAACGAGAGTTCTCACCTGGAGAGCTGGCCGCGCAAGCAATGGTTTTTCTGCGAACAGCCTTCCCGTGTCGGCGGCGCCACACCCCTGGTGGACATCCGGCAAATGATTCGCCTGCTGCCCGCCGAAGTGGTCGAAACCTTCGAACGCAAGGCACTGAGCTACAGCCGCACCTTCACCAAGGGCGTCGAGCCGAGCTGGCAGGATTTCTTTGGTGTCGATGACCCTGCCGTGGTCGAAGCCCGCTGCCGCGAACAAGGCACCGAGTGCGCCTGGCTCGACGCCGACACCCTGCAAATCCGCACCCGCTGCCCAGCGGTGATCAAGCACCCGGTCACGGGCGAACCGGCATTCTTCAACCAGGTGCAGCTGCATCACCCGTTCTGCCTGGGGGAAGAAATGCGCGAGGACCTGCTCGACATGTTCGGTGAAGACCGCTTGCCGCGCATGGTCAGCTATGGCGACGGCACGCCCATCGAAGATGAAGTCATGGCGCTGCTCGGCGAGGCGTATGAGTCCTGCGCAGTGCGCTTCGACTGGCAAAAGGGCGACGTGATCATGCTCGACAACATGCTCGTGGCCCACGCCCGTGACCCTTATGAAGAGCCGCGTTTGATTGTCGTGGCCATGGGCGAGATGACCTCCCGCAACCAGGTCTGGCAGGAAACATAAGGCATCGCCTGTACGGCATTTGTACCGGCAATCCGGGACAGCCGATTTGCTCACCCTCCGTACACTTGATGCCTTGCGGTGAGCCCATTTGAGGACAGTGATCAATGAAAGGCGAGAAGAAAGAGAAGAAGCCAAAGAAGGACAAAAAGCCGAAACCGGGCTCGGTCATGCGTCTGATGTGGCGTAGCCACCCTTGGTTGACCCTCTTCACCTTGATCACCGGCATCATCAGCGGCGTGGCTTCCATCGCCGTGGTCAGCGTGATCAACAAAGCCATTCATGAAGAGGGCGCGCGCACCGATGCGCTGATCTGGTTTGTCGGCCTGAGTGTGGTGGCGCTGATCTTCCGCAATGGCGCCGCGTTGTTCCCGGCTTACGCCAGCATGCGCATCATGACCCGCTTGCGCATTGCCCTGTGCCGCAAGATTCTCGCCACGCCCCTGGAAGAAGTCGACCGCCGCGGCCCGCCTAACGTGCTGACCATGTTGACCAATGACATCCCGCAACTGAACACCACCCTGGTGGTCATGCCCACGGTGTTGATCGAGGCCACGGTGTTTGTGTTCGGCATCGCCTACCTGGCCTACCTGTCGTGGGTGGTGTTTGCCCTGACCCTGTCGCTGATGTTCGTCGGTGTGGTGCTGTATACGTTTTTCTTTCTCGGCGGCATACGCTACTCCGGCCGGGTGCGAGACGAGTTCACCTCGTTCAATGAATACACGCATGCCCTGGTGTTCGGCCTCAAGGAACTGAAGCTCAACGGCATCCGCCGTCGCTGGTTTGCCCGCTCGGCGATCCAGGCGTCCTCGACCCGGGTGGCGCGCTTCAACTTCGTCGAGCGCTTGTGGTACACCGCCGCCGATAACGTCGGCCAGTTCACTCTGTCGTTGTTGATCGGTTGCCTGCTGTTCGCCGCGCCCATGGTCGCTGCACTTGACCCGGAAGTGATGACCGCCAGTGTGCTCGCGGTGCTCTACATCATGGGGCCGTTGTCGCTGCTGGTAGGGGCGATGCCAGTGTTGGCCGGTGGCCGGATCGCCTGTACGCGCCTGGCCGAGTTCGGTTTCTCGATCAACGACCCACACCCGGACCCGGTCGAACCCGAGGCGCCCGCCACCTTGCTGCTGGACCACAAGAAATACTGGGACAGCATCGAGCTGAAAGCCGTGAGCATGCATTACCAGGACAAAGTCACCGGGACCGGGTTCGGCCTGGGGCCAATCGATTTGAGCATCCAGTCTGGCGAGTTGATCTACATCGTCGGCGGCAATGGCTGCGGCAAAAGCACCTTGGCCAAGGTGATCTGCGGCCTATACATCCCGCAAAGTGGCGAAGTGTTGCTCGACGGCACGAACATTACCGATGACAGCCGCAGCGATTTCCGTGACCTGTTTTCGGCGGTGTTTTCCGACTTCCACCTGTTCAATCGCCTGATCGGCCCGGACGAAGAAGAGGGCAGTCCGGCACTGGCGCAAAAGTACCTGGAAACCCTGGGCCTGGCGGACAAGATCAAGATTGATGGCCTCGGTTATTCGACCATGAAGGAGTTGTCCTACGGCCAGCAAAAACGTCTGGCCCTGGTCTGTGCCTACATGGAAGACCGGCCAATCTACGTGCTCGACGAATGGGCCGCCGACCAGGACCCGCCGTTCAAGAAGTTCTTCTATGAAGAGCTGCTGCCGGACCTCAAGCATCGGGGCAAAACGGTGCTGATCATCACGCACGACGACCAGTATTTCCAACTGGCCGACCGCATTATCAAGCTCGCCGACGGCAACATCGTCTCCGATATCAACTGCACCGTGCGCGACAAGAACCTGAGTTCCCTGGCGTAGCACCCGCCACATCTGCCTGCATCGCCGCCGAGCCTGACCACAGGCCGGTTCGGCGCACTGATTCCATACCCACTCCAAGCGTGCCCGGCGCCTTTTGCGTCGGGTGGCACTGACAAATCTTCGAGAAGGAACTTATGAAATTTATCGCTGCTCGTGTGTTGGGCGACTTTGTCGCGACAGGTTTTTCCGTGGCTGAGGCCGTGCGTGCAGTGGAGTGCCGGGCATGAATCAACGTCTCGATCTGTCGCCTGCCTACCCATTGACCGCCGCACAGCGCGACATCTGGCTCGACCAGATGACCCAGGGCGACTCGCCGCTCTACACCATCGGTGGCTACATCCAGATCAAGGGCAGCGTAGACCCCGAGCGCTTTGAGCGGGCCATCAATCTGCTGATCCAAAAGCACGATGCCCTGCGCACGGTGTTGCTGCCCAACGTGGGCGAAGAGGGCGCGACGATGCAGGCGTTGGCCGCTGCCATGGCGGAGCAGGTGCCGTTGCAGGACTTCTCCGATAGCGCCGACCCAGAGGCCGCGGTGCAAGCCTGGATGCAGCAGCAGATTGAGCGTCCCTTTGCGCTGGACGGTGGTCCGCTGTTCCGTTTTCATCTGGCCAAGCTCGGTGACGCGTCGTTCTATTTCGTCGCCCACGTCCATCATCTGATCCAGGACGGCTGGGGCATCAGCCTGATGTTCGATTCGGTTGGCGTGCTGTATAGCGCGTTGGAAAACGATGAAGTGCCGGAGCTGGCGGCGCCGTCCTATGTGGAATTCATCCATGACGATGCCCGTTATCGTGAGTCCCCGCGCTTCCAGCGTGACCAGGCCTATTGGTTGGAGAAATACCGCGATGTGCCGGAGCCGTTGTTCGTCGCCCGTTACCGCGATCAGTACCCGGACCGTGGGGCGCCGAGCCGAGTCGTCACCCAACGCTATCCGCATTCGCTGAACGAGCGCATCGATGTCCTGGCGCAATCGCTCCAGGTGTCGCGCTTCCATGTGCTGCTGGCGGCGCTGTATGTCTATTTTGTGCGCACGCCGCAACGGGATGAGCTGGTGATCGGCCTGCCGATCCTCAACCGCTCCAACGCCAGTTTCCGTAACACCCTGGGCTTGTTCACCCAGGTCAGTGCCGTGCGTTTGCAATTCAGTGATGAGCTGTCGTTTGCGGAACTGGCCCAGGAGATTGCGCGCACCCTCAAGCAGGATTATCGCCACCAGCGTTACCCGCTCAGCGATATGAACCGTTCCCTGGGCCTGCGTCGCGACGACCGCGCCCAGTTGTTCGACCTGTCGTTCTCCTATGAACAAGTCGACCATCAGTTCCTGTACGGCCAGGCGCCGGCCAGTGTGGTGAAGAGTTCCAGCAACCACGAACAGACGCCGCTGACCATCCACATCCGCACCAGCCCCCACGACGAAACGGCGTGGATGCACTTCACCTACAACGAGGCGTATTTCAAAGAAGCCGATGTCGAGGCGATGGTCGAGCGCTTCATGCATGTGCTGGAGCAGGGTTTGGCGGATCACGGTTTGCCGGTCCACGGGTTTGTTTTGCCGACGCCGGCCGAAGTCCTGACGCTGCAAACCTGGAACGCCACTGAGACGGTGTACGAGCAGGACCGCACGATCCATGGCTTGTTCGAAGCCCAGGTGCTTGCGCAACCCGATGCCGTGGCAGTGGTGTTTGAAGATCAGCGCCTGACTTACAGCGAGTTGAATGCCCGGGCTAACCAGGTCGCGCATCGCCTGTTGGACCTTGGCGTGCGCCCGGATGAGCGGGTGGCGATTTGTGTCGAGCGTGGGCTGGAGATGATTGTCGGCCTGCTGGGCATCCTCAAGGCCGGCGCCGGTTACGTGCCGCTGGACCCGGCGTATCCGCTGGAACGCCTGACGTTCATGCTCGATGACAGCGCGCCGGTAGCGTTGCTGGCTCAATCGGCAGTGCTTGAACTGCTGCCGGCTGTTGATGCGCCGGTGTTGTTGCTTGATCAGCTCGAAGCGTCGGATCGGGTGCACAACCCCGATGTCAGCTCGCTGGCACAGCACCTGGCCTACGTGATCTACACCTCCGGTTCGACCGGTCTGCCCAAAGGCGTGATGGTCGAACATCGCAACGTTGCCCGATTGTTTTGCGCGACTCAGGACTGGTTCGACTTTGGCCCGCAAGACGTCTGGGCGTTGTTCCATTCCTTTGCCTTCGATTTCTCGGTCTGGGAAATCTGGGGCGCGTTGACCCATGGCGGCCGTTTGCTGGTGGTGCCGCAACTGGTCAGCCGTTCGCCGCAAGATTGCTACGCGCTGCTGTGCGAGGCCGGCGTGACGGTGCTGAACCAGACGCCGAGCGCGTTCCGCCAGTTGATCGCGGCCCAGGGCGAAAGCAATTTGAGCCATAGCCTGCGCCAGGTCATCTTCGGTGGTGAAGCGCTGGAAACCGGCATCCTCAAGCCTTGGTATGCCCGGGAAACCAATGCGAAAACGCAATTGGTCAACATGTACGGCATCACCGAAACCACGGTGCACGTGACCTATCGCCCGTTGACCGCCGCCGATGCGCAATTAATCGGCGTCAGCCCGATCGGCAAGCGCATCCCCGATCTGCGCCTGTACCTGCTCGATGCCCACGGCCAAGCGGTGCCGGTGGGTGTCGAGGGTGAGTTGTATGTCGGCGGCGCCGGCGTGGCCCGGGGTTACCTGAACCGGCCGCAGTTGAACGCAGAACGGTTTATCGATGATCCGTTTGCCGCTGAACCCCATGCGCGGATGTACCGCACCGGTGACCTCGGCCGCTGGCTGGCGGACGGCAACCTGGAATACCTGGGGCGCAACGATGACCAGGTGAAGATCCGCGGCTTCCGGATTGAACTGGGCGAAATCGAAGCGAAACTGGCGGCGTGCGACCACGTGCGTCACGCCGTGGTCATCGCCCGGGAAGACGAACCGGGGGACAAACGCCTGGTGGCATACGTGATCGCCAAGGACGGTGAACAACTGTCCGCCACGCAATTGCGCACCCAACTGCTGGGCTCGTTGGCCGAGTACATGGTCCCCAGCGCGTTCGTGACGCTGGGGACATTCCCGCTGACCGCCAACGGCAAACTTGACCGCAAGGCCTTGCCGGCACCGGATTCAACAGCCTATGCCAGCCGTGAATATGAAGCGCCAGTGGGCGCGGTGGAAATTACTCTCGCGGCGTTGTGGGTCGAGCTGCTGGGGGTCGAACAGGTAGGGCGTCACGACCGCTTCTTTGAGCTGGGCGGGCATTCGCTGTTGGCGGTCAAGCTGATCGAGCGCATGCGTCAGGTCAACCTGAATGCCGATGTGCGCGTGTTGTTTGGCCAGCCAACCCTGGCCACGCTTGCCGCCGCCGCAGGTGCAAGCACCGGGATCATCGTCCCGGCCAACGGCATTACGCCGCACTGCGCACGCATCACCCCGGACATGCTGCCCCTGGCCACACTGCGCCAGGACGAAATCGACCGTATCGTCGCCAGCGTTCCCGGTGGCGTGGCCAATGTGCAAGACATCTACGGCCTGGTCCCGCTGCAGGAAGGCATTCTCTATCACCACTTGGCCACCGAAATCGGCGACCCGTACCTGCTGCAAGCCACGCTGCGCATGGGCAGTCGCGCACACTTGGACACCTTCGTGCAGTCCCTGCAATCGGTGATCGAACGCCACGACATCCTGCGCACCGCGGTGGCGTGGGAAGGGCTGGACGAACCGGTGCAAGTGGTCTGGCGCGAAGCGCGGATCGGCGCCCATGAGGTTGTGCTGGACCCGGCCCAGGGCGATATCGCTGATCAATTGCAAACCCGTTTCGATCCACGCCACACCCGCTTCGACCTGCGCCAGGCCCCGCTCATGCGCATTCACTTCGCCGAAGACGTGGCCGGCGCGAGTTGGGTGGCGATTCTGCTGTTCCACCATTTGATCGACGATGCGACGTCGCTGGCACTGTTGGGCCAGGAAATCGAGGCCTTCAGCGAGGGCCGTTCGGCACAGTTGCCGGTGTCGGTGCCGTATCGCAACTACGTGGCGCAGGTTCGACTCGCGGCGAGCAGCGCGCAACAGGAAGTGTTTTTCGGCGAGATGCTGGGGGACGTGGACGAGCCGACCCTGCCGTTCGGTTTGCAGGATGTGCAGGGCGATGGCAGCGGCATGGAAGAGGCGTCGCTGCCGCTGAATGCCGAACTGGGTCAGCGGTTACGCGCCCAGGCCCGGCGGTTGGGCGTCAGCAGCGCCAGCCTGCATCACCTGGCATGGGGCCAGGTGGTCGGGCGTTTGGCCGGGCGTCAGGATGTGGTGTTCGGCACCGTTTTGATGGGCCGATTGCACAGCGGTGAAGATGCCGAGCGTGCCTTGGGCATGTTCATCAACACCTTGCCGCTGCGGGTGGATGCAGGCGGGCAGGGTGTCCTGGCCGCGCTGAAAACCACCCATGCGCGGCTGGCGGCACTGATGGGCCACGAGCATGCGCCGTTGTCCCTGGCCCAACGTTGCAGCGGGGTTGCCGCGCCGGCGCCGTTGTTCAGCGCGTTGATGAACTACCGCCACGGCGCCGTGGGCGCGCAGGCGCCGAAAGATGCGGGCAATGCCCGGCTCTGGGCGGGTGTGACGATCCTCGGTGGCGAAGAGCGGACCAACTTTCCGCTCTCGCTGTCGGTGGACGATCTCGGTCAATCGTTCGGCTTGACGGTGCAAGCCGTCGCCGGGATTGGCGCCCAGCGCGTCTGCGGCTATATGCACACCGTGCTTGAAGCGTTGGTCGATGCCCTTGATAAAGATACGAATACGCCGCTGCACAACCTCGCCTTCCTGCCCGACGCCGAGCGCGGGCAGTTGCTCAACGACTTCAATGCTTTCGACGCGGACTATCCGTCGGGGCTGATCCATCAGTTATTCGAAGCCCATGCCGCCGCGCAGCCTGAGGCCATCGCGGTGACCTATGAAGACCAGCGCCTGAGTTACGGCGAGCTCAATCAGCTCGCCAACCAGATCGCCCATCGCCTGATCGAACTGGGCATCGCTGCCGACGAACGTGTGGCGATTTGCGTGGACCGCAGCCTGGAAATGGTCGCCGGGCTGATCGGCATTCTCAAGGCCGGCGCCGGTTATGTGCCGCTGGACCCGGCGTATCCCGCCGAACGCCTGGCGTACATGCTGGAGGACAGCGCGCCGAAAGTGCTGCTGACCCAAAGCCGTTTGAAAGAACGATTCCCGCAGGTGAGCGTGCCGGTGTTGCTGCTCGACGCCGGTTTCCGCGGTCAGCCGACAGCCAATCCCGATGTTCGCGAATTGGCCCCGCATCACCTGGCCTACGTGATCTACACCTCGGGTTCAACCGGCCAACCGAAAGGCGTGGCCATGGCCCACGCGCCGCTGGTCAACCTGATGCAGTGGCAAATCGCGCAGCTAGTGCCGGCGCGCACCTTGCAGTTCGCCGCCCTCGGTTTCGACGTGGCGTTCCAGGAAGTGTTCAGCACCCTCTGCGCGGGCGCCGAGTTGTCGCTGATCCATGCCGACACCCGCCTGAATTTCCACGCGTTGTTCCAGCATATCGCCCAGCAAAACATCGAACGCCTGTACCTGCCGTGCGTGGCGCTGCAAGCCCTGGCGGAAACGGTGATCAGCGATGGCGCGAGCGGACCACTGGCCTGCGGGCTGCGGGATGTCATCACCGCTGGCGAACAATTGCGCATCACGCCACAGATCCGTGGGTTTTTCGAACGCCTGCCAGACTGCCGTTTGCACAACCATTACGGCCCGACCGAATCCCACGTGACCACGGCGTTGACCCTGGCGGACGATGCGGCGAGCTGGCCAATCCTGCCCGCCATCGGCCAACCGGTGGCCAACACCCGCATTTACTTGCTGGACGAACACCTGCAACCGGTGCCGGTCGGCGTGGCCGGCGAGATCCATATTGGCGGTGCCTGCGTGGCTCGCGGCTACCTGAATCGCCCGGAACTGACCGCCGAGCGTTTTATTCGCGATCCGTTCAACGCTGAGGGGCGTCTGTACAAGACTGGCGACCTTGGCCGCTATCAGGCGGATGGCTGCATCGATTACCTGGGCCGCAACGACGATCAGATCAAGATCCGTGGTTTTCGCGTCGAACTGGGCGAGATCGAATCCCGCCTCGGCCAGCATGCCGGCGTCAGGTCGGCGGCCGTGTTGGCCCGTGAGGACAGCCCCGGCGACAAGCGTTTGGTGGCGTACTTCACCGCGCAAACGGACGGCACTGCGCCGGACGCTGATTCGCTTCGCGCCCATCTTCAGGCCCTGTTGCCGGACTACATGGTCCCGGCAGCCTATGTGCTGCTGGAAAAACTGCCGCTGTCGCCCAACGGCAAACTCGACCGCCGCGCCTTGCCGGTCCCGGAGGCGGAGGCCTTTGCCAGCCGTGAATACGAAGCGCCCATCGGTCAGGTCGAAACAACCCTGGCCAGCCTCTGGGCCGACGTGCTCGGCGTGGCGCAGGTTGGGCGGCACGATCATTTCTTCGAACTCGGTGGGCATTCGCTGCTGGCAGTGAAGCTGATCGAACGCATGCGCCAGGCCGGTTTGAGCGCTGATGTGCGAGTGTTGTTCGGTCAACCGACCCTGGCGGCACTTGCGGCGGCGGTGGGTGGCAACAATGAGGTGGTGGTGCCAGCGAATGGCATTACCCCGAATTGCTCACTTATCACCCCGGCAATGCTGACGCTGGTGAAATTGAACCAGGACACCATCGACCGCGTCGTGGCCAAAGTCCCGGGTGGCACGGGCAACGTGCAGGACATCTACCCGCTGGCGCCGCTGCAAGAAGGCATTCTCTACCACCATATTTCCGCTGAGCAGGGCGATCCGTACCTGCTGCAAGCGTCGTTCGCCATGACCAGCCGTGCCCAACTCGACGGGTTTATCCAGGCGTTGCAGGCGATGATCGATCGCCACGACATCCTGCGCACGGCGATGGTCTGGGAAGGCCTGGACCAGCCGTTGCAAGTGGTCTTGCGCCAGGCAACCCTGAGCGTTGAAGACATCGCAGCCGATCCGGCGTTGGGCGATGTCGCCAGCCAATTGGCCCGGCGCTTCGACCCGGCCCACACCCGTCTGGACCTGGGCAACGCGCCGCTGATGCACCTGGCCTGTGCCTGGGACGCGAGCCACCAGCGCTGGGTGGCGATCCTGCTGTTCCACCACATCGCCCTCGACCACACCGCGCTGGACGTGATGCACGACGAGATGCTGGTTTACCAGAACGGTGAAGCCGAGGGGCTGAGCCCGGCCACGCCATATCGCAATTACGTGGCCCAGGCCCTGCTGGGCGTGAGCCGTGAGCAACATGAACGCTTCTTCCGCGACATGCTCGGCGATGTCGACGAACCGACACTGCCGTTCGGTCTGCGTGAGGTCCAGGGCGATGGCCGTGGCATCCAGGAGGTCAAGCTCAACCTTGATCCCGTCCTGAGCCAGCGCCTGCGCACTCAAGCGCGACTGCTGGGGGTGAGTGCGGCGAGCCTGCATCATCTGGCATGGGCGCGGGTGTTGGGGCGTGTTTCCGGGCGCGACGATGTGATATTCGGCACCGTTTTGCTCGGGCGGATGCAGGGTGGCGAAGGCGCCGACCGGGCGCTGGGGATGTTCATCAACACCTTGCCGTTGCGGGTGAAACTGGGCGAGCAGGACGTGCGCAGTGGCGTGAAGGCGACCCATGCGCGGCTCACCGCGCTGCTCGGCCATGAGCACGCGTCGCTGGCACTGGCCCAGCGTTGCAGTGGGGTGCCGGCGTCGTTGCCGCTGTTCAGTGCCTTGCTGAACTACCGACACAGTGCGCACCAGGACAACGATGGCGTCGAGCTGTGGGCCGGCACTGAAGTGCTGGGTGTGATGGAACGCACCAACTATCCGTGCATGTTGTCGGTGGACGACCAGGGCGAAGGCTTCCTGTTGAGCGTGCAAACGGCGGGAGCGGTGGACGCTGAGCGGGTGGGCGCCTACATGCAAACGGCGTTGGCGAGCCTGGTGGATGCATTGGAATTCGCGCCTGGGTCATCCCTGGAGGCGTTGGATATTTTGTCGGTGGACGAGCGTCGGCAGTTGGCCGGGTTCAATGCTAACGAGGCTGAGTATCCGCTGGACCAGACGGTCCATGGGCTGTTTGAAGCTCAGGTTGAGCGCACGCCGGATGCGCTGGCAGTGGTCAATGGTGAGCAGCGCTTGAGCTATCGCGAGTTGAATGAGCGGGCGAACCGGTTGGCGCATTATCTGCGCGGGCAGGGTGTTCGGGCGGATTCTCGGGTAGCGATTTGTGTGGAGCGCACGGCGGATATGGTCGTCGGGTTGCTGGCTATTTTGAAGGCTGGGGGCGGTTATGTGCCGCTGGACCCGGCTTATCCGCTGGATCGGATTGCCTACATGTTGCAGGACAGCGCGCCGGCAGTGGTGTTGGCGCAAGCCGCCACACTGGGGTTGCTGAGCGAAGCGTCGATGCCGCTGATCAATCTGGACAGCCGCATTTGGCAGGAGCAATCCGTCTCCAACCCTGTGATTGAAGGTCTGACCTCGGCGCATCTGGCCTACGTGATCTACACCTCCGGTTCCACCGGGTTGCCCAAAGGCGTAATGATCGAACACCGCAACACGGTGAACTTCCTGACCTGGGCGCATCGTTCGTTCGACGAATCGACGTTGGCGAAAACCCTGTTCTCGACGTCGTTGAACTTCGATTTGGCGGTCTATGAATGCTTCGCACCGCTGACCTCCGGCGGCAGCATCGATGTCGTCACTAATGTGCTGGAACTGTTGAAGGGCGAGCACGACGTCACCTTGATCAACACCGTGCCGTCGGCGCTTAAAGCCTTGCTGGAATCGGGCGGTGTAAGCGCCAACGTGCACACCGTCAACGTCGCCGGCGAAGCGCTCAAACGCAGCCTGGTGGAAAGCCTGTTCGAACAGACCAGCGTCCAGCGCCTGTGCAACCTCTACGGCCCTTCGGAAACCACGACCTACTCAAGTTGGGTGTCGATGGACCGTGAAGACGGCTTTGCGGCACACATCGGCAAACCCGTGGCCAACACCCAGTTCTACTTGCTGGATGAACACCAACAACCCGTGCCACTGGGCGTGCCGGGCGAAATCTACATCGGCGGCGGCGGCGTGGCGCGGGGTTATCTGAACCGCGACGACCTCACCGCCGAACGTTTCCTCAGCGACCCCTTCAGCACCGACGGCCGGATGTACCGCACGGGCGATCTGGGCCGCTACCTGCCAGATGGCAACATCGAATACCTGGGCCGCAACGACGACCAGGTGAAAATCCGTGGCTTCCGTATCGAACTCGGCGAAATCGAAACCCGTTTGGCTCAACACGCTGAAGTCAAGGAAGCCGTGGTCGTGGCCCGGGAAGACGTGCCCGGCGAACAGCGCCTGGTCGCGTACTACACGGCGCCAGAAGCGTTGGACATCGACGACTTGCGCCGCCATCTGCACGCGCAACTCCCTGACTACATGCTGCCGTCGGCCTACGTTCACCTCGACGCCTTGCCGCTGACCCCCAACGGCAAACTCGACCGCAAGGCTTTGCCGGCACCGGATCTGAATGCCGTTATCACCCACGGCTACGAAGCTCCCCTCGGCGAAACCGAAATCACATTGGCGCGAATCTGGGCGCAAGTCCTCAATGTGCAACAGGTTGGTCGTCACGATCACTTCTTCGAACTGGGCGGCCATTCGCTGTTGGCCGTCAGCCTCATGGAGCGCATGCGTCAGGCCGGTTTGAGTGCCGATGTACGCGTGCTGTTCAGTCAACCGACCCTGGCCGCGCTGGCCGCAGCGGTCGGCGGTGACAGCCGCGAGGTCGAGGTTCCCGCGAATCTGATTGCGCTGGATTGCGCACGCATCACCCCGGCCATGCTGCCGCTGGTCACGTTGAGCCAGGACGCCATCGAACGCATCGTCGCCTGCGTCCCCGGCGGCGCCGGCAACGTGCAGGACATCTACCCCCTGGCGCCGTTGCAGGAAGGCATCCTCTATCACCACCTCGCCGCCGAGCAGGGCGATCCGTACGTGCTGCAGGCACAATTCGCGTTCGACAGCCGCGCGCGCCTGGACGATTTCACCCAGGCCTTACAGGGCGTGATTGATCGCCATGACATCCTTCGTACCTCGATGGCCTGGGAAGGGCTGGACGAGCCGGTGCAAGTGGTCTGGCGCCATGCTGTGCTGAGTGTCGAGCAAGCGTTTATGCCGGATCAGGATGGTGACATCCTCGCGCAGATGCAGGCGAGTTTCGACTCCCGCCACCATCGCCTCGACATCCGCCAGGCGCCGCTGATGTGCATCCGTTTTGCCCAGGATGATCAGCGCTGGATCGCCACGCTGCTGTTTCACCACATGGCCCTCGACCACACGGCGCTGGAAGTGGTGCGCCATGAAATGCAGGCGCATTTGCTCGGCCAGTCGCAACAATTGGGCGATGCCGTGCCGTACCGCAACTACGTGGCCCAGGCGCGCCTTGGCGTCAGCCGTGAGGAGCACGAAGCGTTTTTCCGCGACATGCTCGGCGATATCGATGAACCGACGCTGCCGTTTGGTTTGCAGGATGTGCAGGGCGACGGCGGTGATATCGAAGAAGCCAGACAGTCTGTAGATGCCGCACTCAGCCGGCGTCTGCGAGCCCAGGCGCGGCAGCTCGGTGTGAGCGCCGCGAGCCTGGTTCACCTGGCCTGGGCGCAAGTGCTCGGCCGGGTGTCGGGCCGCGAAGAAGTGGTGTTCGGCACCGTGTTGATGGGGCGGATGCAGGGCGGCGAGGGCGCCGAACGGGCGCTGGGCATGTTTATCAATACCTTGCCGCTGCGGGTCAGCGTCGGCGCCCTGGGCGCACGCGCCGCCGTCAAGGCGACCCACGCAAGGCTAACCGGGCTGTTGGGGCATGAACATGCCTCACTGGCATTGGCCCAGCGTTGCAGTGGGGTGGTTGCACCGACGCCGCTGTTCAGCGCGTTGCTCAACTTCCGACACTCCAACGCGGAACCTATCCATTTGGGCGAGTCTGCGGCCTGGAGCGGAATCGAGGCGCTGGGCGGCGAAGAACGCACCAACTACCCGCTGACATTGAGCGTCGATGACTTGGGCCAAGGCTTCAGCCTGACGGCGCAGGTGATATCGCAGGTGGGTGCCCAGCGTGTCTGCGGCTATATGCAAGTGGCGTTGGAAAGCCTGGTGAATGCGCTGGAGCACGCGCCGCAAACGCTGTTGCACAACCTGACGATTTTGCCGGCGGCCGAACGTCGGCAGTTGCTCGACACCTGGAATGCACCGCTGGGCGAGTTCGCCAGTGACGCTACGATTCAGGGCTTGTTTGAAGCCAGGGTAGCTGAGCAGCCGGACGCAGTGGCCGTGGTGTTTGAAGCGTTGACGCTGACTTATGGCGAACTTAACGCCCGATCGAACCAAGTCGCCCATCACCTGATCGAGCTGGGCATTCGCCCGGATGATCGGGTGGCGATTTGTGTCGAACGGGGCCTGGCGATGATCGTCGGGCTGCTGGGGATTCTGAAGGCGGGCGCCGGTTATGTGCCGCTGGACCCGGCGTATCCCCAGGATCGGATCAGCTACATGCTGGAAGACAGCACGCCAGTCGCGGTGCTCGCGCAATCGGCGACTGAGCATCTGCTGGGTGCGGTTTCGGTGCCGCTGATCAATCTCGATGGCGACGATTGGCAGGGCAAATCCGTCGCCAATCCGTCGGTGCCGGGCCTGTCGTCATCGCACCTGGCTTATGTGATCTACACCTCGGGTTCGACCGGTTTGCCCAAAGGCGTGATGGTCGAACATCGCAACGTGGCGCGGCTGTTTTCGGCGACGCAACCGTGGTTCGACTTCGGCCCGCAAGACGTCTGGGCCTTGTTCCACTCGTTTGCCTTCGACTTCTCGGTCTGGGAAATCTGGGGCGCGCTGACCCACGGCGGTCGTTTGCTGGTGGTGCCGCAACTGGTCAGTCGCTCGCCGGCGGATTGCTACACGCTGCTGTGCGAGGCCGGTGTCACGGTGCTGAACCAGACGCCGAGCGCGTTCCGCCAGTTGATTGCGGCGCAGGGCGAAAGCGACCTGAGTCATAGATTGCGCCAGGTGATTTTCGGCGGTGAAGCGCTGGAAACCGGGATTCTCAAGCCTTGGTATGGCCGCTCGCAGAATGGGCAGACGCAACTGGTCAACATGTACGGCATCACCGAAACCACGGTGCACGTCACTTATCGCCCACTGACTGCCGCCGACGCTCAGCTTGTTGGCATTAGCCCGATTGGTGGGCGCATTCCAGATTTGCAACTGTACGTGCTCGACGCCCAGCGCGAGCCAGTGCCGGTGGGTGTGGTCGGCGAAATGTACGTCGGCGGTGCCGGTGTGGCTCGCGGCTACCTGAACCGTCCCGAGCTGAACAACGAACGCTTTATCCCCGACACTTTCAGCGGCCGTGCCGAAGCGCGGTTGTACCGCACCGGGGACTTGGGTCGCTGGCTGGCGGACGGCAGCGTTGAATACCTCGGTCGTAACGATGATCAGGTGAAGATTCGCGGTTTCCGCATCGAGCTGGGTGAAATCGAAGCCAAACTCGCTGCGTGCGACAACGTGCGCGAAGCGGTGGTCATCACCCGGGAAGATGAGCCGGGAGACAAACGCCTGGTGGCGTATGTGATCGCCAATCAGGACACAGAGCTGTCAGTCGCGGACTTGCGCACGCAGTTGCTGGAATCCCTGGCGGAATACATGGTGCCAAGCGCCTTCGTGACCCTGGCTGCGTTCCCGCTGACCACCAACGGCAAGCTCGACCGCAAGGCTCTGCCAGCGCCGGATTCGGCGGCCTACGCCAGTCGTGAATACGCCGCGCCGAAAGGCGAAATCGAGCAGACCATCGCCGCCATCTGGCAAGAATTGCTCAAGATCGAGCAGATCGGCCGGCATGACAATTTCTTCGAACTCGGTGGCCATTCGCTGTTGGCGGTGAAACTCATCGAACGCATGCGCCAGGTCGATCTGGCTGCCGATGTCCGCGTGTTGTTCGGTCAACCAACCCTGGCGGCACTGGCGGCAGCGGTGGGGGAGCAGACGGAAGTCGTGGTTCCGGCGAATCGCATTACTGCGGATTGCCAACGCATCACCCCGGACATGCTGCCCCTGGCCGACCTGGATCAGGACGCCATCGACCGCATCGTCGCCACCGTGCCCGGCGGCATCGCCAATGTGCAGGACATCTATGCCCTGGCGCCGTTGCAGGAGGGGATTTTGTATCACCACTTGGCGGCGACCCAGGGTGATCCGTATCTGCAATATGTGATGTTCGGCTTCGACAGCTTCGCGCGTCTGGAAAGCTTCGGCCAGTCACTGCAAGCGGTCGTCGCCCGGCACGACATCCTGCGCACTGGGGTGCTCTGGGAAGGTCTGTCTGAACCTGTGCAAGTGGTCCTGCGTGAAGCGCGGTTGGTCGTCGAAGGGGTTTCGCTGGAACCGTCGGCCGGTGATATTGCCGAACAACTGCACGAACGCTTCGACCCGAGGCGCTATCGCCTGGACATCCGCGAGGCGCCGCTGATGCGCATCGCCTATGCGCAGGATGAACCCGGACAACGCTGGGTCGGCATCCTGTTGTTCCATCATTTGGTGGACGATGCCACCTCGCTGGCGATGCTCGCTTCGGAGATCGAAGCGCATATGCTCGGCCAGGCGCAACGTCTGCCGGCCTCGGTGCCGTACCGCAACTACGTGGCCCAGGCCCGCTTGGGCGTGAGCCGCGCAGCCCACGAAGCTTTTTTCCGCGACATGCTGAGCGACGTCGATGAACCGACGCTGCCGTTCGGTTTGCAAGATGTGCAGGGCGATGGCAGCGGGATCGAGGAACTTCGCCAGGATATCGACGCTGATCTGAGCCGTCGACTGCGGCTTCAGGCTCGCCAGCTCGGGGTGAGCGCGGCGAGTTTGTATCATCTGGTGTGGGCGCAGGTACTGGCCAAGGTGTCGGGCAAGGACGACGTGGTATTCGGCACCGTGCTGGTCGGTCGGATGCAGGCCGGCGACGGTGCTGACCGTGCACTGGGTATGTTCATCAATACCTTGCCTTTGCGGGTGAGCCTGGGCGCAACCTCTGTGCGTGCCGGGGTGAAAGCCACCCATGCGCGGCTGAGTGCGCTGCTCGGCCATGAGCACGCCTCGCTGGTGCTGGCGCAACGTTGCAGTGGCGTGGAGGCACCGACGCCGCTGTTCAGTGCCTTGCTCAACTACCGCCACACCGGAGCGATGACCTCGACTGAGGCGCTGTCGGCCTGGAACGGGATCGAGGTGCTCAGCGGCGAAGAGCGCACCAACTATCCGTTGACCCTGTCGGTGGACGATCAGGGTGAGGCGTTCAGCTTCACCGTCATGACCCCGGCACGGATCGGTGCGCAACGGATCTGCGGTTATGTGCAGCAGACGCTGCACGGCTTGATCGAAATGCTGGAGCAAACGCCTGAGGCGCCGCTGCATGGGTTGTCGATCCTGCCCGCTGCTGAATCCGAGCAGTTATTGGTGACGTTTAACGCCACTGAAGCGTTGTACCCGGTTGATCAGACGGTTCATGGGTTGTTTGAGGCTCAGGTTGAGCGGACTCCGGATGCGCTGGCGGTTATCTATGGCGAACAACGCCTGAGTTACCGCGAGTTGAATGAGCGGGCGAACCGGTTGGCGCATTACCTGCTTGGGCAGGGTGTGCGGGCGGATTCGCGGGTGGCTATTTGCGTCGAACGAAACGCCGATATGGTCGTTGGGCTGCTGGCGATTTTGAAGGCGGGCGGCGGTTATGTGCCGCTGGACCCAGCTTATCCGCTGGATCGGATTGCTTACATGCTGGAAGACAGCGCGCCAGCGGTGGTGTTGGCGCAAGCCGCCACATTGGGGCTGTTGTCTGACGCTTCGATGCCCGTGGTTAATCTCGATAGCAGCATTTGGCAGGATCAATCCGTCTCCAATCCATCGATTGAAGGCCTGACGTCGGCGCATCTGGCTTATGTGATCTACACCTCCGGTTCCACCGGGTTGCCGAAAGGCGTGATGATCGAGCACCGCAACACCGTGAACTTCCTGACGTGGGCGCATCGGTCGTTTGATAACGCCACGTTGGCGAAAACCCTGTTCTCCACGTCGTTGAACTTCGATCTCGCGGTTTACGAGTGTTTTGCGCCGCTGACCTCGGGCGGCAGCATTACGGTCGTTAAGAATGTCTTGGAACCGCAAGACGACATCACGCTGATCAACACCGTACCGTCAGCGCTTAAAGCGTTGCTGGAATCCGGCGGCCTCAGCCAAACCGTGCACACCGTCAACGTCGCTGGCGAAGCGCTCAAACGCAGCCTGGTCGAAAGCCTGTTCGAACAAACCAGCGTCCAGCGCTTGTGCAACCTCTACGGGCCATCAGAAACCACGACTTATTCCAGTTGGGTGTCGATGGACCGCGAAGACGGTTTCGCCGCCCACATCGGCAAACCCGTGGCCAACACCCAGTTCTACTTGCTGGATGAACACCAACAACCCGTGCCACTGGGCGTGCCCGGCGAAATCTACATCGGCGGCGCAGGCGTAGCGCGGGGTTACCTCAACCGCGAAGACCTTACCGCCGAACGCTTCCTCAACGATCCCTTCAACGCCAACGGCCGGATGTACCGGACGGGCGATTTGGGCCGCTACCTGAACGACGGCAACATCGAATACCTGGGTCGCAACGACGATCAGGTGAAAATACGCGGTTTCCGCATCGAACTCGGCGAAATCGAAACCAAACTCGCCCAGCACGCAGACATCAACGAAGCCGTCGTCCTGGCCCGGGAAGACATCCCCGGCGAAAAACGCCTGGTCGCTTACTACACCGCGCCGCAAACCCTCGATATCGACGCACTGCGCCGCCACCTGCAAACCCAACTGCCGGACTACATGCTCCCGGCGGCTTACGTCCACCTCGACACACTGCCACTAACCCCCAACGGCAAACTCGACCGCAAAGCCCTGCCGGCGCCAGACCTGGCTTCCGTCATCACCCGAGGCTACGAAGCCCCACTCGGCGCAGTCGAATCCACCCTGGCGCAACTCTGGCAGGACGTCCTCAACGTCGAACGTGTCGGCCGTCACGACCATTTCTTCGAACTTGGCGGCCACTCCCTGCTGGCCGTGACCCTGATCGAACGCATGCGCCAGGCCGGCCTCAGCGCCGATGTCCGAGTCCTTTTCGGCCAGCCAACCCTCGCCGCGTTGGCCGCAGCCGTCGGCGGCCGCACCGAAATCATCGTTCCCGCCAACAGCATTCACCCGGACTGCTCCCGCATCACCCCGGACATGCTGCCGCTCACCGATCTGACCCAGGACGCCATCGACCGCATCGTCGCCAGCGTCCCGGGCGGCGTGGGCAACGTGCAGGACATCTACCCGCTGGCACCGTTGCAGGAAGGCATTCTCTTCCATCACCTGTCCGCCGGGCAGGGCGATCCGTACGTGCTGCAGGCGCGATTCGCGGTGCAGAGCCGCCAACGCCTGGACGATTTTGTCCGGGCCCTGCAAAACGTCATCGACCGCCACGACATCCTGCGCACCGCCGTGCTCTGGCAAGGGCTCGACGAACCGCAACAAGTGGTTTGGCGCGAGGCGCAACTGGGTCTGGACGAACTCGCTCTGGACCCGCAGGCCGGGGATATCGCTGGGCAATTGCACACCCGTTTCGATGCCCGCCACTATGGCCTCGACATCACCCAGGCCCCGCTGATGCGTCTGGCCTTCGCCGAGGACAAACCCAATCAGCGCTGGGTGGCGATGCTGCTGTTCCACCACATGGCCCTCGACCACACCGCGCTGGAGGTGGTGCGCCACGAGATGCAGGCGCACCTGCTCGGCCAGGCCGCAGAGTTGGGCGCAGCGGTGCCGTATCGCAACTACGTGGCCCAAGCCCGTTTGGGCGTGAGCCAGCAAGAACATGAAGTTTTCTTCCGCGGCATGCTCGGCGATATCGACGAGCCAACGCTGCCATTCGGTTTGCAAGACGTGCAGGGCGATGGCAGTGATATCGAAGAGGCCCGGCTAGTCCTCGACCGCGACCTGAGCCGTCGCCTGCGACGTCTGGCCCGCCAGTCGGGCGTGGGTGCGGCGAGCTTGCATCACTTGGCCTGGGCGCAAGTACTGGGGCGTGTCTCGGGTCAGGACGACGTGGTGTTCGGCACCGTGCTGATGGGGCGGATGCAGGGCGGCGAGGGGGCTGATCGCGCCTTGGGCATGTTCATCAATACCTTGCCGCTGCGGGTTGATGTGGCTGGTCAGGACGTCAAGGCCGGCGTGCAAGCAGTTCACGCACGACTGACGGCGTTGCTCGGCCACGAACACGCATCTCTGGCATTGGCTCAGCGTTGCAGTGCGGTGGCCGCGCCGACACCATTGTTCAGCGCCTTGCTCAATTACCGTCACTCCGGCGAACCGTCGGAGGCCGTCGATGCCGCGTGGCAGGGCATCGAAGCCCTGGACAGTGAAGAACGCACCAACTACCCATTGACCCTGTCGGTCGACGACCTGGGCGACGACTTTGCCCTGACCGTGCTGGTCTCGGGCGGCGTCAGTGCCGAGCGGGTTTGCGCGTTCATGAACACCGCGCTGCAACGCCTGGCCACGGCACTGGAATCCGCTCCGACATCCGCCTTGCACAGTCTGGATGTGCTGCCCCTGGTCGAGCGTCGTCAGGTGCTGACCGGTTTCAACGCCACCGCTCGCATCTATCCGCGCAGCAGCACCGTGCACGCAGCGTTTGAAGCGCAGGTCCGCGCCCATCCGTCGGCAACCGCGGCGCTCCACGACGGGCAAAGCCTGACTTACCGCGAACTCAACACCCGGGCCAATCGATTGGCCCACCACTTGATTGGCCTCGGCGTTCAGCCGGGCGAGAGCGTGGCGATTCTGCTGGAGCGTTCCCTTGAGCTACTGGTCAGCCAATTGGCCATCCTCAAATGCGCCGCCGTCTACGTGCCGCTGGACGTCAACGCGCCCGCCGAACGCCAGCACTTCATGGTGCAAGATAGCCAAGCCGCCGTGGTGCTGACCCACCGTGACGAACCTGTCGCCCCCGGCACCCGGCGAGTGGATCTCGACACGTTGTCGCTCGACAACCTGCCGAGCCAGGACCCGCGCCTTGCGCAATCCAGCGAAACTCCGGCGTACATCATGTACACCTCCGGCTCCACCGGCACGCCGAAAGGTGTGTTGGTGCCGCACCGGGCGATCAACCGCTTGGTGATCAACAACGGTTACGCGCAATTCAACGCCCAGGATCGGGTGGCCTTCGCTTCCAACCCGGCGTTCGACGCCAGCACCCTTGAAGTCTGGGCACCGCTGCTCAATGGCGGTTGCGTGGTGGTGGTCGAGCAGGATGTGTTGCTCGCGCAATCCGCCTTGCGCGCTTTGCTGCTCGAGCAATCGGTGAGTGTGTTGTGGATGACCGCCGGGTTGTTCCATCAATACGCCGCCGGTTTGAGCGACGTGTTCAGCCAGTTGCGTTACCTGATCGTCGGCGGCGATGTGCTCGACCCGGCGGTGATCGGTCGTGTGCTGAAGGACGGTGCGCCGCAGCATCTGCTCAATGGCTACGGCCCGACAGAAGCGACGACTTTTTCCACGACTTATGAAATCACCATGGCCGGCGCGGGCAGCATTCCGATTGGCCGCCCGGTCGGCAACACCCGGGTCTATGTGCTCGACGCCCACCAGCGCCCGGCACCTCTGGGCGTGGCGGGCGAGTTGTACATCGGCGGCGACGGCGTGGCCAATGGTTATCTGAACCGCCCCGAACTCACCGCCGAGAAGTTTGTGCCCGATCCGTTCAGCACCGGGCCGCACGCCTTGCTGTATCGCACGGGCGATCTGGCGCGCTGGTTGGCCAATGGCACTGTGGAATACCTGGGCCGTAACGATGACCAGGTGAAAATCCGTGGCTATCGCATCGAACTGGGCGAGATCGAGGCCCGGTTGGCACAACACGCCACAATCAAGGACGCCGTGGTGCTGGCCCGCACCGACGTGCCCGGCGAGAAACGCCTGGTGGCCTACTTCACCCTGCACGAGCAGGACGCAGCGCCCGATGCCGAAGCGCTGCGCACGCACCTGCAAGCGCAGTTGCCGGACTACATGATCCCGGCCGCTTACGTGCGTCTCGACGTGCTGCCCCTGACGCCCAACGGCAAGCTCGACCGCAAGGCATTGCCGGCGCCGGACCTGGAAGCGCTGGTCACCCGTGAATACGAAGCTCCGGTGGGCGAAACCGAAATCACCCTGGCGCGGATCTGGGAACACATCCTCAGCGTCGAGCAGGTCGGTCGTCACGACCACTTCTTCGAACTCGGCGGCCACTCGCTGCTGGCGGTGAAGCTGATCGAGCAGATGCGTCAGTCAGGCTTGAGTGCCGATGTGCGGGTGTTGTTCAGTCAGCCGACCCTGGCGGCACTGGCCGCTGCGGTGGGCAGCGGCAGCGAAGTGCGCGTTCCGGCGAATCTGATTCCATCCAATTGCGAACTCATCACCCCGGCCATGTTGCCGCTGATCACCCTCGATCAAGCGGCGATTGAGCATATCGTCAGCAGCGTCCCGGGCGGTGTGGGCAACGTGCAGGATATCTATCCGCTGGCGCCGTTGCAGGAAGGCATTCTCTATCACCATTTGGCCGCCGAGCAGGGCGATCCGTATGTGTTGCAGGCCGTGTTCGAACTGCACAGTCGTGAGCGGTTGGAGGCCTTCATTGCGGCGCTGCAAAACGTGATCGACCGCCATGACATCCTGCGCACCAGCGTGGTGTGGCAAGGCCTGGAGGCACCGACCCAAGTGGTCTGGCGCCAGGCGAAGCTGCATCTGGAGCAGGTCGATGTGGACGCGGCTGCCGGAGATGTCGCCGCGCAGTTGCAGGACCAATTCGACCCACGGCATTACCGACTGGACATCAGTCAGGCACCGATGCTGCGCCTGGCCTTCGCCGAAGACGCGCGGAACCAGCGTTGGGTGGCGGTGTTGCTGTTCCACCATATGGCGCTCGACCACACCGCGATGGCTGTGGTGCAGCACGAGATGCAGGCGCATTTGCTGGGCGAGGCCGATCAGTTGAGCGCAGCGGTGCCGTATCGCAACTACGTGGCCCAGGCCCGTTTGGGGGCGAGCCAGCAGGAGCACGAAAAGTTCTTCCGCGAGATGCTGGGCGATGTTGATGAGCCGACCTTGCCGTTTGGTTTGCAGGATGTACAAGGCGATGGTCGTGATGTCGAGGAAGCCAAACAGTCAGTGGATGCGGCACTCAATCAGCGGCTGCGGGCCCAGGCGCGGCAACTCGGTGTGAGTGCGGCGAGCCTGGTTCACTTGGCCTTTGCCCAGGTGCTGGGCAAGGTCTCCGGCAAGCAGGACGTGGTGTTCGGCACCGTGCTGATGGGCCGGATGCAGGGCGGCGAGGGGGCCGACCGGGCGCTAGGCATGTTCATCAACACCTTGCCGCTGCGGGTCGATGTCGGTGCGCAAGGCGTGCGGGCCGGGGTCAAGGCGACCCATGCGCGGTTGACGGCGCTGCTGGGGCATGAACATGCGCCGCTGGTGCTTGCACAGCGTTGCAGCGGGGTGGTCGCGCCACTGCCGCTGTTCAGCGCATTGCTCAATTATCGCCACAGCGCGGTGGTGGATGGGTCGGCGCAGTATCAGGCGGCCTGGCACGGTATCGAGACGCTGGGCGGGGAAGAGCGGACCAATTATCCGTTGACCTTGAATGTGGATGATCTGGGCAACGGCTTTGCGTTGTCGGTGTTGGTGACTTCGCAGGTTGGGGCGCAGCGGGTTTGCGCGTATATGCATACGGCGCTGGAAAGTCTGGTGGACGCGCTGGAGTCCGCGCCGGGGTCATCGCTGCGAGCGTTGTCGATTTTGCCGGTGGCGGAGCGGGCGAAGCTGTTGGTTGAGTTCAATGCCAGCGAAGCGGTGTACCCGGTTGATCAGACGGTTCATGGGTTGTTTGAGGCCCAAGTGGAGCGCACGCCCGATGCGCTGGCGGTTATCTATGGCGAACAACGCCTGAGTTATCGCGAGTTGAATGAACGGGCGAACCGGTTGGCGCATTATCTGCGCGGGCAGGGTGTGAAGCCGGATTCGCGGGTGGCGATTTGCGTTGAACGAAACGCCGATATGGTCGTTGGGTTGCTGGCGATTCTGAAGGCTGGGGGCGGTTATGTGCCGCTCGACCCTGCTTATCCGTTGGATCGAATTGCCTACATGCTGGAAGACAGCGCGCCGGCCGTGGTGTTGGCGCAAGCGGCGACATTGGGGCTGTTGGCTGACGCTTCGATACCCGTTATCAATCTGGATAGCAGCATTTGGCAGGATCAATCCGTCGCAAATCCATCGATTGAAGGCCTGACCTCGGCGCATCTGGCTTATGTGATCTACACCTCCGGTTCCACCGGGTTGCCGAAAGGCGTGATGATCGAACACCGCAATACCGTGAATTTCCTGACGTGGGCGCATCGTTCGTTTGACAGTGAAACTCTGGCGAAAACGCTGTTCTCGACCTCGTTGAACTTCGACTTGGCGGTCTACGAATGCTTCGCGCCGCTGACGTCGGGCGGCAGCATCAATGTCGTTAAGAATGTGCTGGAACCGCAAGACGACATCACGCTAATAAACACCGTACCGTCAGCGCTTAAAGCGTTGCTGGAGTCCGGTGGGCTCAGCAAAACCGTGCACACGGTCAACGTCGCCGGTGAAGCGCTGAAGCGCAGTCTGGTGGAAAGTTTGTTTGAGCAAACCAGCGTCCAGCGTCTGTGCAACCTCTACGGCCCATCCGAAACCACGACTTACTCCAGTTGGGTGTCGATGGATCGCGAAGACGGTTTCGCCGCCCACATCGGCAAACCCGTGGCCAACACCCAGTTCTACTTGCTGGATGAACACCAACAACCCGTTCCACTGGGCGTGCCGGGCGAAATCTACATCGGCGGCGCCGGCGTGGCGCGGGGTTACCTGAACCGCGACGACCTCACCGCCGAACGCTTCCTCAGCGATCCCTTCAACACAACCGGCCGCATGTACCGGACCGGCGATTTGGGCCGCTACCTGAATGACGGCAACATCGAATACCTGGGCCGCAACGACGATCAGGTCAAAATCCGCGGTTTCCGCATCGAACTCGGCGAGATTGAAACCAAACTCGCCCAACACGCAGACATCAACGAAGCCGTGGTCCTGGCCCGGGAAGACATCCCCGGCGAAAAACGTCTGGTCGCCTATTACACCGCGCCAGAAACACTCAACATCGATCAGTTGCGCAGCCACCTGCAAACCCAACTCCCGGACTACATGGTCCCGGCGGCCTACGTCCATCTCGAAAAACTGCCACTCACCCCCAACGGCAAACTCGACCGCAAAGCCCTGCCGGCGCCAGACCTGGCCTCCGTCATCACCCGAGGCTACGAAGCCCCCCTCGGTGAAACGGAAACGACCCTGGCAAACATCTGGCAAGACCTGCTCGGCCTGCCGCAAATCAGCCGTCACGACCATTTCTTCGAACTCGGCGGTCACTCGCTGCTGGCTGTGAGCCTGATCGAACGCATGCGCCAGGCCGGGCTCAGCACCGACGTGCGCGCCCTGTTCAGCCAACCGACCCTGGCCGCCCTCGCTGCAGCCGTCGGCAGTGGCAAAGAGATCAACGTCCCGGCCAACCTGATCCCGCACGACTGCGAACACATCACCCCAAGCCTGCTGCCATTGGCCACGCTGACCCAGCACGCCATCGATCGCATCATCGCCACCGTCCCCGGCGGCGCCCGCAATGTGCAAGACATCTACCCCCTGGCGCCGCTTCAGGAGGGCATCCTCTACCACCACCTCGCCGCCGAACAGGGCGACCCGTACGTGCTGCAAAGCCAGTTTGCCTTTGACAGCCGCGAACACCTCGACGCCTTTACCCAGGCACTGCAAGTCGTGGTCGATCGCCATGACATCCTGCGCACCTCCATGGCTTGGGAAGGGCTTGAAGAACCGGTGCAAGTGGTCTGGCGCCACGCGCAACTGAATGTGGAAGAAGTGACGTTCACCGCCACCGAAGGCGATATCGCCGATCAGTTGCGCGAGCGTTTCGACTCCCGCCACCATCGCCTCGACCTCCACCAGGCGCCGTTGATGTGCATCCGTTTTGCCCAGGACGCGCTCAATCAGCGCTGGGTCGCGACGCTGCTGTTCCACCACATGGCCCTCGACCACACAGCGCTGGAAGTGGTACGCCACGAAATGCAGGCGCACCTGCTCGGCCAGGCCGCAGAGTTGGGCGCGGCAGTGCCGTATCGCAACTACGTGGCCCAGGCCCGTTTGGGTGTGAGCCAGCAGCAACACGAAACCTTCTTCCGCGACATGCTCGGGGATATCGACGAACCGACCCTGCCGTTTGGCTTGGCCCAGGTCCAGGGTGACGGGCGCGGTATTCAAGAAGTGACCGAAGCGGTTGACCCGGCCCTGAGCTTGCGTCTGCGCGCCCAGGCCCGGCGCCTCGGCGTCGGCGCCGCGAGCCTGGTGCATCTGGCCTGGGCTCAGGTCCTGAGCATGGCTTCGGGCCAACCCAACGTGGTGTTCGGCACCGTGCTGATGGGCCGGATGCAGGGCGGCGAAGGGGCCGATCGAGCCTTGGGCATGTTCATCAACACCTTGCCGATCCGCGTGCAGATCGATGCGCAAAATGTCCGCGCCGCCGTCTCCGCCACCCACGCACGGCTCACCGGGTTGTTGGGGCATGAACACGCCTCCCTGGCCCTGGCCCAACGTTGCAGTGGAGTGGCCTCGCCGGCGCCGCTGTTCAGTGCACTGTTGAACTACCGCCACAGCGCCGTGCAGGTCACCGATGAATTGCTGTCGGCCTGGAGCGGCATGCACCTGTTGGCCAGCGAAGAACGCACCAACTATCCGTTGACCCTGAACGTCGATGACCTGGGCCAGGGCTTCAGCCTGACGGCGCAGGTCGAGGCGCAGATTGGCGCGCAACGCATCTGCGGCTATATGCAGGTAGCGCTGGAAAGCCTGGTGAACGCGCTGGAACACGCGCCGCACAACGCAATGCGCGACTTGACGGTGTTGCCACTGGCAGAACGTCAACAATTGCTCGACACCTGGAATGCGCCGACCGGCGTTTACGCCCATGACCGCACCGTCCATGGCCTGTTCGAAGCGCAAGCGAATGCTCAGCCGCAAGCCGTGGCGGTGGTGTTCGAGGATCAATCCCTGACCTACGGCGAGCTCAACGCCCGGGCCAATCAGGTTGCCCATCGCCTGCTGTTGCTGGGCATTCGCCCGGATGACCGCGTGGCGATTTGCGTCGAACGCGGTTTGGAAATGATCGTCGGCCTGCTCGGCATCCTGAAATCCGGCGCCGGTTACGTGCCGCTGGACCCGGCGTATCCCGCCGAGCGCATCGCCTACATGCTGGAAGACAGCACCCCCGTGGCGATCCTGGTCCATGCCGCCACCCGCGAGTTGCTGGCCGAAGAATCGGTGCGGGTGATCGACCTCGATTGCGCCTCGCTGCACAGCCAATCGACGGTCAACCCGCAGGTGCCTGAGCTGACCTCGGCGCACCTGGCCTACGTGATCTACACCTCGGGCTCCACCGGCCTGCCGAAGGGGGTGATGGTCGAGCACCGCAACGTTGCCCGGCTGTTTTCCGCAACCAAGGCGTGGTTCGACTTCGGCCCGCAAGATGTCTGGGCTTTATTCCATTCCTTCGCTTTCGACTTCTCGGTCTGGGAAATCTGGGGCGCGTTGTCCCACGGCGGGCGCTTGCTGGTGGTGCCGCAAGCAGTCAGCCGTTCGCCGGACGACTGTTATGCCTTGCTCTGCGAGGCCGGGGTCACGGTGTTGAACCAGACGCCGAGTGCCTTCCGTCAACTGATCGCCGCCCAAGGCGAAAGCACAAGAGCCCACAGCATCCGCCAGGTGATTTTCGGCGGTGAAGCGCTGGAGCCGGGCATGCTCAAACCGTGGTATGCCCGCGCCCTCAATGACCAGACGCAACTGGTCAACATGTACGGCATCACCGAAACCACGGTGCACGTGACCTATCGCGCACTGACTTCAGCCGACGCCGAGCGGCCAGGCGTCAGCCCGATTGGCGGGCGCATTCCCGATTTGCAGCTGTACATCCTCAACCCGCAGCGCGAGCCCGTCCCCGTGGGTGTGATTGGCGAAATGTACGTCGGCGGCGCGGGTGTGGCGCGGGGCTACTTGAACCGCGAGCAACTGAGCGCCGAACGCTTCCTCAGCCATCCGTTCAGCCGCGAGCCAAACGCGCGGATGTACCGCACCGGCGACCTCGGCCGCTGGCTGGCGGACGGTAGCGTCGAATACCTGGGGCGCAACGACGAACAGGTGAAGATTCGTGGTTTCCGCATTGAATTGGGCGAGATCCAGGCGACCTTGGCCACCTGCGACGGTATCAGCGAAGCGCTGGTCATCGCCCGGGAAGATGCGCCGGGGGACAAGCGTCTGGTGGCGTATGTCATTGCGCAGGAAGGCGTGCAACTCAGCGTCAGCCAACTGCGCTCGCAACTGCTGTTCTCCCTGGCTGATTACATGGTGCCAAGCGCCTTCGTCACCCTGGCCGCGTTCCCGTTGACCGCCAACGGCAAGCTCGATCGCAAGGCATTGCCCGCACCTGATCAGTCTGCCGTGGCGTCGCAGCAGTACGTCGCACCGCAAGGCGCGGTGGAAACAACCCTGGCGACGATCTGGCAAGAACTGCTGGACCTCGAACAGATTGGCCGTCACGACAACTTCTTCGAACTGGGCGGCCATTCGCTGCTGGCGGTGAAGCTGATCGAGCGCATGCGGCATGCCGGTTTGAGCGCCGATGTCCGCGTGCTGTTCGGCCAACCGACCCTGGCGGCCCTGGCTGCTGCGGTGGGCGGCTACACAGAAGTGATCGTGCCGCTGAATCGGATCGCGCCGGATTGCCAACGGATCACCCCGGACATGCTGCCCCTGGCCAACCTGGATCAACCGGCCATCGACCGTATCGTGTCCATGGTCCCCGGCGGCGTCAGCAATGTTCAGGACATCTACCCGCTGGCGCCATTGCAGGAGGGGATCCTGTATCACCACCTCGCGGCGACCCAGGGCGATCCGTACCTGCAATATGTGATGTTCGGCTTCGACAGTTTCGAACGCTTGATCAGTTTCAGCCACGCCTTGCAAGCCGTGGTCGCCCGGCATGACATTCTGCGCACGGGCGTGCTGTGGGAAGGCCTGGCCGAACCGGTGCAAGTGGTCTGGCGTGAGGCGCGGCTGGTTGTCGAAGGGGTTTCGCTGGAACCGTCGGCCGGTGATATCGCCGAGCAACTGCATCAGCGTTTCGACCCAAGGCACTATCGCCTGGACATCCGCGAGGCACCGCTGATGCGCATCGCCTATGCCCAGGACACGCCGAATCAGCGCTGGGTCGGCATCCTGTTGTTCCATCATTTGGTGGACGACGCGACGTCACTCGCCGTGCTGGCCTCGGAAATCGAGGCGCATATGCACGGCCAGGAACAGGGCTTGCCGGCCTCTGTGCCATACCGCAATTACGTGGCCCAGGCCCGCTTAGGCGTGAGCCGCGAGGCCCATGAAACCTTCTTCCGTGACATGCTCGGCGATGTCGACGAGCCGACACTGCCGTTCGGTTTGCAGGACGTGCAGGGCGATGGCAGCGGCATCGAGGAAGTGCGTCAGGACATCGACGCCGACCTCAGCCGCCGTTTACGTGTCCAGGCCCGCCAGCTCGGGGTGAGTGCGGCAAGTCTGTATCACCTGGTTTGGGCCCAGGTGCTGGCCAAAGTCTCGGGCAAGGATGACGTGGTGTTCGGCACCGTGCTGATCGGCCGGATGCAGGCCGGCGAGGGCGCTGACCGAGCGCTCGGGATGTTCATCAATACCTTGCCGTTGCGGGTAAAAGTGGGCGAGCAAGGCGTGCGTGCCGGGGTGAAAGCCACCCATGCGCGACTCAGTGCCTTGCTCGGCCATGAGCACGCTTCGCTGGTGCTGGCGCAACGTTGCAGCGGGGTGGAAGCACCGACGCCGCTGTTCAGTGCCTTGCTCAACTACCGCCACACCGGGGCCATGACGTCGACCGAAGCGCTGTCGGCCTGGAATGGCATCGACTTGCTCAGCGGTGAGGAACGCACCAACTACCCGTTGACCTTGTCGGTGGATGATCAGGGCGAGGCGTTCAGTTTCACCGTCATGACCCCGGCGCGGATCGGCGCGCAACGCATCTGCGGTTATGTGCAGCAGACGTTGCGCGGCTTGATCGGCATGCTTGAACAGACGCCGGAAGCGCCGCTGCATGGGTTGTCGATCCTGCCGGCCGCTGAGTCCGAGAAGCTATTGGTGACGTTCAACGCCACTGAAGCGTTGTATCCGGTTGACCAGACGGTTCATGGGTTGTTTGAGGCTCAGGTGGCGCGCACGCCGGATGCGCTGGCCGTGATACACGGCGCACAACAGTTGAGTTATCGCGAGCTGAACGAAAAAGCCAACCGCTTGGCCCATCACCTGCGTAAACAAGGGGTGCAGCCGGATTCGCGAGTGGCGATCTGTGTCGAGCGCAGTGCCGAGATGGTCGTCGGTTTGCTGGCCATCTTGAAGGCGGGCGGCGGTTACGTGCCGCTCGATCCGGCTTATCCTTTGGATCGGATCGCCTACATGCTGGAGGACAGCGCCCCGGCGGCGGTGTTGACCCAGGCCGGGACTCGCGGGCTGCTGTCCCATGTCCAGGTGCCGTTGATTGATCTGGATGACGCTTCGTGGTACAGCGAATCCGTCGCCAATCCATCGATTGAAGGGCTGACGTCAGCGCACCTGGCCTACGTGATCTACACCTCCGGCTCCACCGGATTGCCGAAAGGCGTGATGATCGAACACCGCAATACCGTGAACTTCCTCACCTGGGCCCATCGCTCATTTGACGAAGCCACACTGGCGAAAACCCTGTTCTCGACCTCGTTGAACTTCGACCTGGCGGTTTACGAATGCTTCGCGCCGCTGACCTCGGGCGGCAGCATTACCGTCGTGACCAACGTGCTGGAGCCGCAACACGACATCACACTGATCAACACCGTGCCCTCGGCGCTCAAGGCGCTGCTGGAATCGGGCGGGGTGAGCGACAGCGTGCACACGGTCAACGTCGCCGGTGAAGCGCTTAAACGCAGTCTGGTGGAAAGCCTGTTCGAACAGACCAGCGTCAAACGCCTGTGCAATCTCTACGGCCCGTCAGAAACCACGACTTACTCAAGCTGGGTCTCGATGGATCGCGAAGACGGTTTCGCCCCGCACATCGGCAAACCGGTCGCCAACACCCGGTTCTATTTGCTGGATGAACACCAGCAACCGGTGCCACTGGGCGTTCCGGGTGAAATCTACATCGGCGGCGCAGGCGTGGCGCGGGGTTACCTCAACCGCGACGACCTCACCGCCGAACGTTTCCTCAGCGATCCCTTCAGCAGCAACGGGCGGATGTACCGCACCGGCGACTTGGGCCGCTACCTGAACGACGGCAACATCGAATACCTGGGTCGCAACGACGACCAGGTGAAAATCCGTGGTTTCCGCATCGAGCTCGGCGAGATCGAAGCCAAACTCGCGCAACACGAAGCCGTCAAGGAAACCACCGTCCTCGCTCGCGAAGACGTGCCGGGCGAAAAACGCCTGGTCGCCTATTTCACCCTGCACTCAACGGATAACGCCGCAGACATCGAAGACCTGCGCGCTCATCTGCAAACCCAACTCCCGGCCTACATGGTGCCCGCCGCCTACGTGCGTCTCGATGCCTTGCCGCTGACCCCCAACGGCAAACTTGACCGCAAGGCGCTGCCGATCCCGGACCTGGCGTCGGTCATCACCCGTGGCTACGAAGCGCCCATCGGCGAAACCGAAATCACCCTGGCCCAACTCTGGGCGGAAGTCCTCAACGTGGAGCGCGTCGGCCGTCACGACCATTTCTTCGAACTGGGCGGGCATTCCCTGCTCGCCGTCAGCCTGATGGAGCGCATGCGCCAGGCCGGCATGGAAGCGGATGTCAGGACGTTGTTCGAGCAACCCACGCTCTCGGAATACGCGGCAACGACAGAAAAAATGGAGATTGTCCTGTGACTGTGATCGAACTGTTGGCCACGCTAAAAGAAAAAGACGTACAGCTCTCAGTCAAGGGCGACCAACTCGTCGTACGGGGCAGGAAACAATCACTGGGCGAGCCGGCGGTGCTGGCCTTGCTGCGCGAACACAAGGCAACCCTGATCGAACTGATCAAGGCCGGGCAATATGACGCCAGCAAGGCCGGCGACATCGACATTCCCGCCAATGCCATCCCGGCCGCAAGCACGCGGATCACCCCGCCAATGCTGCCGCTGGTGAGCCTGGATCAAGCGGCCATCGACCAGATCATCGCCACGGTGCCGGGCGGCGCCGCCAATGTGCAGGATATTTACCCGCTGGCGCCGTTGCAGGAGGGGATTCTCTATCACCACCTGACCGCGACCCAGGGCGATCCGTACGTTCTGCAAGCGCAGTTCACCCTCACCACCCGCGAACGCCTCGCGGATTTTGCCGACGCCTTGCAAAGCGTGATTGATCGCCACGACATCCTGCGCACCGCCATCGTCCGCGAAGGGCTGGAAGAGCCGGTGCAAGTGGTCTGGCGTCATGCTCGGCTGGGCTTGAAAGACATCAGCGCCGAGCTTGTCGACGGCGATGTGATGACGCAACTGCAAGCGCGTTTCGATCCCCGGCACCATCGCCTCGACGTGAGTCAGGCGCCGTTGCTGTTGCTGGTGTTTGCCGAAGACACGCTCAACCAGCGTTGGGTGGCGATGCTGCTGTTCCACCATATGGTCCTCGACCATGCGGCACTGGCCGTGGTGCAGCATGAAATGCAGGCGTATTTGTTGGGGCAGGGCGGGCAACTGCAAGCTGCGGTGCCGTATCGCAACTATGTGGCCCGGACCCGGCAGGTCAGCCAGCGCAAGGCTGACGAAGCGTTTTTCAGCCAGATGCTCGGCGATGTCGATGAACCGACCTTGCCCTTCGGCCAGCAGGATGTGCTGGGCGACGGCAGCGCTGTCGAAGAAAGTCACCGTCAGTTGCCGCCGGAACTGAGCCGCCGCTTGCGGGCACAAGCCCGGCAGATGGGGGTCAGCGCCGCGAGTGTTATCCACCTCGCCTGGGCCCAGGTGTTGGGTTGCGTGTCGGGCCGCGACGATGTGGTGTTCGGCACGGTAATGCTGGGGCGCATGCAGGCTTCGGAAAACATGAGCCGGGCGTTGGGCATGTTCATCAACACCTTGCCGCTGCGGGTCGGCGTGGGTGCGCAAAGTGTGCGCGACGGGGTGAAAGCCACCCATGGGCGGCTCAGCACCTTGCTCAGTCATGAATACGCCTCCCTGGCGCTGGCCCAGCGTTGCAGCGGCGTGGCGGCACCGACGCCGCTGTTCAGCGCATTGTTGAATTACCGCCACAGCACCAGCGCGACCCAGGCGATGTCGGCCGAAGCCAGCCAGGCCTGGAGCGGCATCGAGACCCTGAGCGCCGGGGAGCGGACCAACTATCCGCTGATTATCTCGGTGGACGATTTTTCCGATGACTTCGCCTTGAGCGTGCAGGCCAGCGTGATGATCGGCGCGCAACGTGTGTGCGACTACATGCAAACCGCCGTGGAGGGCCTGGTCACTGCGCTGGAAAGTGCGCCGGAATCGCCGCTCAACAGCCTGGCGATCCTGCCGGCTGCCGAGCGCGAACAGGTGTTGCAGACCTTCAACAGCACCGACCGCGCGTATCCCCGGGAACAGACCGTCCACGCCTTGTTTGAAGCGCAAGTCGCGGCTCGGCCGCACGCGCCCGCCGCTGTGGAGGCCGGGCAAACCCTGAGCTATGGCGAACTGAACGCTAAAGCCGAACACTTGGCCGCGCATCTGCTGGGGCTGGGGGTGAAACCGGGCGAAGCAGTGGCGATCCTGCTGCCACGCTCGCTGGATTTGCTGGTCAGTCAATTGGCGATCCTCAAATGCGCTGCCGTGTATGTACCGCTGGACGTCAACGCGCCCATCGAGCGCCAGCAGTTCATGCTGCAAGACAGCGGCGCCGTGCTGGCCTTGACCCGCCGTGACGAGGTGTTGGCCGAAGGCGTGCGCAGGGTTGATCTGGATCTTATGGATTTCGCTAACCAGCCTGTTCGTAGTGAGCAGCGCTCACCATCGAGCGAAACCCCGGCCTACATCATGTACACCTCGGGCTCCACCGGCACTCCGAAAGGCGTGCTGGTGCCGCACCGCGCGATCAGCCGTTTGGTGATCAACAACGGGTATGCCGATTTCACCCCGGCGGATCGCGTGGCCTACGCCTCCAATCCGGCCTTCGACGCCAGCACCCTCGAAGTCTGGGCACCGTTGCTCAATGGCGGTTGCGTGGTGGTGGTCGAGCAGGATGTGTTGCTGTCCCAGGCCCGTTTGCGCGAATGGTTGCTGGCGCAATCGGTCAGCGTGTTGTGGATGACGGCGGGGCTGTTTCATCAATATGCCGATGGCTTGATGGCGGTGTTCGGGCAGTTGCGTTACCTGATCGTGGGGGGCGATGTGCTCGACCCGGCGGTGATCGGTCGCGTCTTGAAAGAAGGCGCGCCGCAGCATCTGCTCAATGGCTACGGCCCGACCGAAGCGACGACCTTCTCGACCACGTTTGAGATCACGTCAGTTGGCGCGGGCAGCATTCCGATTGGCCGGCCGATTGGTAATACGCGGGTCTACGTGCTCGACGCGCAATTGCGCGCCGTGCCGCTGGGCGTGGCCGGTGAGTTGTTTATCGGCGGCGCGGGTGTTGCCAACGGCTACCTGAATCGGCCTGAACTGACCGCTGAAAAATTCATTGTCGACCCCTTCAACGGTCAATCGATGTACCGCACGGGCGATCTGGGGCGCCACTTGCCCGATGGCACCATCGAATACCTGGGCCGCAACGACGACCAGGTGAAAATCCGTGGCTACCGCATCGAACTGGGGGAAATCGAAGCCCGACTGTCCCAGCACGCAAACGTGAAAGACGCCGTGGTCCTGGTTCGCGAAGACGTGCCGGGGGAGAAACGTCTGGTGGCGTACTTCACCGCCGATGACGCGGTGGATCTGGAAAACCTGCGCGCTCATCTGCAAGCGCGGCTGCCGGACTACATGGTGCCGGCCGCTTACGTGCGCCTCGACAGCTTGCCCCTGACCGCCAACGGCAAGCTCGATCGCAAATCCCTGCCGGCGCCGGATCAAGCGTCGATCATTACCCGTGGCTACGAAGCGGCCATCGGCGACACCGAAATCACTTTGGCCCGGCTCTGGTCGCAAGTGCTTAACGTGGAGCAGGTCGGTCGTCACGATCACTTCTTCGAACTGGGCGGGCATTCGCTGTTGGCGGTCAACCTGATCGAGCAGATGCGCCAGGTTGGCCTCAGCGCTGACGTGCGCGTGCTGTTTGGCCAACCCACCCTGGCGGCTTTGGCGGCCGCAGTGGGCGGTGGCAATGAAATCGTAGTGCCGGCCAATGGCATCACCGCGGACTGTTTACGTATCACCCCGGCGATGCTGCCGCTGGCCAGCCTGGATCAGGACGCCATCGACCGCATCGTCGCCACGGTCCCGGGCGGCACCGCCAATGTGCAGGACATCTACCCGCTGGCGCCGTTGCAGGAAGGCATTCTCTATCACCATATTTCTGCCGGGCAGGGCGATCCTTACGTCCTGCAATCGCTGTTCGCCTTCGACAGCGAACCGCGTCTTCAGGCGTTCGCCCAAGCCTTGCAGGGCGTGATCAACCGCCACGATATCTTGCGCACCGCCGTACTCTGGGAAGGCCTGGAACAACCGGTGCAAGTGGTCTGGCGCCAGGCCCGGCTCGATGTCGAGCATGTGGCGTGGAACCCGGATGACGGCGATGTCGTCACCCAGCTCCACGGGCGTTTCGACTCCCGCCATCACCGCCTCGACATCCGCCAGGCGCCGCTGCTGTGCCTGCGGGTGGCCGAGGACCCGGCCAACCAGCGCTGGGTGGCGATGCTGTTGTTCCACCACATCGCCCTCGATCACACTGCGCTGGAAGTGGTGCAGCATGAAATGCAGGCGCATTTGCTGGGGCAGCAAGGCGGATTGGCCGAGGCCATGCCGTACCGCAACTACGTGGCCCAGGCGCGTTTGGGGGTCAGCCAGGCACAACACGAAGCGTTTTTCCGCGACATGCTCGGCGATATCGACGAGCCGACCCTGCCATTCGGTTTGCAGCACGTGCAGGGCGACGGCAGCGGCATCGAGGAAGCCAAGCTTGCAGTCAACCCCGAGCTGAGCCGACGCCTGCGGGCTCAAGCGCGGCAGATCGGCGTCAGTGCGGCCAGTCTTCATCACTTGGCCTGGGGCCAGGTCATCGGGCGTTTGTCCGGGCGTGAAGACGTGGTGTTCGGCACCGTGCTGATGGGGCGGATGCAGGGCGGCGACGGTGCGGACCGGGCGCTGGGCATGTTCATCAACACCTTGCCGCTGCGGGTCAGCCTGGACGAGCAGGGCGTACGCGCCGGGGTCAAGGCGACGCACTCGCGGCTGACCGCGTTGCTTGGTCACGAGCACGCGTCCCTGGCATTGGCGCAACGTTGCAGCCGCGTGGCGGCACCGGCGCCGCTGTTCAGTGCGTTGCTCAATTACCGCCACAGCGCGGTTGCCGCGGTGTCCGCCGAAGCGACAACGGCGTGGCAGGGCATGCAGAACCTGGGCGCCGAAGAACGGACCAATTATCCGTTGACCCTGTCGGTGGATGATTTGGGCGAAGGTTTCCTGTTGAGCGCGCTGGTGCAGAAAGGCATCGGCGCCGGGCGTATCTGCGCCTACATGCACACGGCCATCGAGCACTTGGTGCAGGCACTGGAGCAAGCGCCGCAAACGCCACTTCGTCATCTGGAGATTTTGCCGCCGGCCGAGCGCAATCAACTGCTGGTGGATTTCAACGCCACCACCCGCGCCTATCCCCAGGACCAGACCGTGCTGGCGTTGTTCGAAGCGCAAGTAGCCCACACACCGGACGCGGTTGCGGCGGTGCATGGCGATGAAGTGTTGAGCTACGCCGCACTGAATCGACGGGCGAACCAACTGGCGCATTACCTGATCGGTGTGGGTGTGCAACCGGATGATCGCGTGGCGATCCTGCTGCCGCGCTCCCTCGATTTGCTGGCCAGCCAACTCGCGGCGCTCAAATGTGCGGCGGCCTATGTGCCGCTGGATCGTAATGCGTCCCTGGAACGCCAGCGCTTTATGCTGGAAGACAGCCAGGCCTCGGTGTTGTTGACGTTCAGCCAACAAGACGCGCCCGAAGGTGCACGCCGCATCGACCTGGATACGCTGGGTCTGGCCAACCAGGCCAGCCACGATCCGGCGTTGGCGCAATCCGCCGAAACCATCGCCTACATCATGTACACCTCCGGTTCCACCGGTCAGCCCAAGGGCGTGCTGGTGCCGCACCGGGCGATCAACCGTTTGGTGATCAACAACGGTTACGCCGATTTCAATGATCAGGATCGCATTGCCTTCGCCTCGAACCCCGCGTTCGACGCCAGCACCATGGACGTGTGGGGCGCGTTACTCAACGGTGGCCGAGTGATTGTGATCGACCATGAAACCCTGCTGGAGCCGTCATGCTTCGCCCAGGTGTTGACCGATTCCGGCGCGACGGTGCTGTTCGTCACCACGGCGATTTTCAACCAATACGTGCAACTGATCCCGCACGCCATCGGTGGCCTGCGCATCCTGCTGTGCGGTGGCGAACGGGCCGACGCGGCGTCCTTCCGCCGCTTGTTGAGCCTGGCGCCGAAGTTGCGTCTGGTGCACTGCTACGGCCCGACCGAAACCACCACCTACGCCACCACCTATGAAGTGAAAACCGTGGCGCCGGACGCCGAAAGCGTGCCGATTGGCGGGCCGATTTCCAACACGCAACTCTACCTGCTCGACGCCCGCCAGCAGCTCGCGCCGTTGGGCGTAGTCGGTGAAATCTACATCGGTGGTCGGGGTGTGGCGAAGGGTTACCTCAACCGTCTGGAACTGACCGCCCAGGCGTTTATCGCCGACCCGTTCAGCAATGAACCCGGCGCCTTGCTGTACCGCACCGGCGATCTGGGTCGCTGGTTGCCCGAGGGCCATCTGGAATGCCTGGGGCGTAATGATGATCAGGTGAAAATCCGTGGGTTCCGCATCGAACTCGGCGAGATCGAGGCCAAACTGGTCACCTGCGAAGGCGTGAAGGACACCGTGGTGTTGGTCCGGGCCGATGAGTCCGGTGAAAAACGCCTCGTGGCCTACGTGGTGGCCAAGCCGGATGCCACGCTGACGGTTGCTTCGTTGCGCGAGCAATTGTCCGCTGCCCTGGCCGAATACATGGTGCCGGGCGCGTTCGTGGTCCTGCCGGTGTTCCCCCTGACCCTCAACGGCAAGATCGATCGCAAGGCGCTGCCCGCGCCACAAGCCGACGCCTATGCCAGTCAGGCTTACGAGGCGCCGCAGGGTGAAATCGAACAAACCCTCGCGGGTTTGTGGGCGGATCTGTTGAAAGTGGAACAGGTCGGTCGTCGCGATAACTTCTTTGAACTGGGCGGTCATTCGCTGCTGGCCATGCGTTTGATCGAACGCATGCGTCAGGTCAATCTGGCCGTGGATGTGCGGGTGCTGTTCAGCCAACCGACCTTGCTGGCCCTGGCCGCCGCCGTGGGCGGGCACTCGGAAGTGGTCGTGCCGGCCAACGCCATCGTCGAAGGCTGCGAACGCATCACCCCGGCCATGCTGCCGCTGGCCGCGTTGAGCCAATCCGCCATTGACCGCATCGTTGCCACCGTGCCGGGAGGTGTCGCCAATGTGCAGGACATCTACCCGCTGGCGCCGTTGCAGGAAGGCATTTTGTATCACCACCTGACGGCGGAAAAAGGCGATCCCTACGTGCTGCAAACCCAGTTCGGGTTTGAAAGCCGCGAGCGGTTCGACGACTTCGCCCAAGCGCTGCAACAGGTGATCAACCGCCATGACATCCTCCGCACCTCGATGGTCTGGGACGGTTTGGTTGAGCCGATGCAGGTGGTTTGGCGCCAGGCCCAACTTATCTGCGAACAGTTTGAGCCGGACCTCGGCGATGTCGCCGCGCAGTTGCACGAACGCTTCGATGCCCGGCACTACCGCCTCGATGTGCGTCAGGCGCCGATGCTGCGCCTGGTGTTTGCCGAGGACGCGGCCAACCAGCGCTGGGTCGCGACGCTGCTGTTCCACCATATGGCGCTGGACCATACGGCGCTGGAGACCCTGGAACAGGAGATGCAGGCGCATTTGCTCGGTGTGGCCGATCAGTTGGGGGACGCGGTGCCGTACCGCAACTACGTGGCCCAGGCGCGTCTGGGGGTCAGCCAGGGCGAACACGAAGCCTTTTTCCGCGAGATGCTTGGCGATATTGACGAACCGACGTTGCCGTTTGGCTTGTTGAATGTGCAGGGTGATGGCTCCGGGGTCGAGGAAGTGAAAGTGGCGGTGGCGGCGGGGTTGAGCCAACGCCTGCGCAGTCAGGCGCGACAGTTGGGCGTCAGCGCCGCCAGCGTGATGCATCTGGCCTGGGCTCAGGTGTTGGGGCAGGCCAGCGGTCGCGATGACGTGGTGTTCGGCACCGTACTGCTGGGGCGGATGCAGGGGGGCGAGGGAGCCGACCGTGCGCTCGGCATGTTCATCAACACCTTGCCGTTGCGAGTCAGCCTCGGCGGCCAGGGCGCGGGGGCGGCGGTGAAAGCCACCCATTTGCGCCTGACCGGGCTGCTGGGCCACGAACATGCGTCGTTGGCGCTGGCACAGCGTTGCAGTGGCGTGGCGGCGCCAACGCCGTTGTTCAGCGCGATGCTCAACTATCGTCATTGCGCCGTCGAAGTCACGGCGCAAATGGTTTCCGCGTGGCAGGGCATGGAGGCCCTGGGCGGGGAAGAGCGGACCAACTATCCGCTGTCCCTGGCCGTGGATGACGAGGGCGAAGGCTTTAGTCTGGTGGTGCAAGCGGTGCTCGGGATCGACGCGCAACGGGTCGCCGGGTACATGCAATTGGCCCTTGAAAGCCTGGTGGCGGCGCTGGAAAACGCGCCACAAACGCCGCTGTACGACCTCGACAGTCTGCCGGTGGATGAACGCCGGCAATTGCTCGACACCTGGAACGCCACTGCGGCGGCTTACCCGCAAGACCAGACGCTGCCGCAGTTGTTCCAGGCCCGGGTCGAGGCGTCCCCGGATGCAGTTGCCATAGTGTTTGGCGATCAATCGTTGAGCTACGCCGAACTGAACAGCCGCGCCAATCAGGTCGCCCATCATCTGCTGGCCCTTGGCGTCCGGCCGGATGATCGCGTGGCCCTGTGCGTCGAACGTGGCCTGGGCATGTTGGTTGGCCTGCTGGGCATCTTGAAGTCGGGCGCGGCGTATGTGCCGCTGGACCCGGCGTATCCCCTCGATCGCCTGACCTACATGCTCGAAGACAGCGCCCCCGTGGCGTTGCTGGTCCACGCCGCCACCCATGACCTGCTGGCCGAAGCGTCGATGCCGGTATTCGACCTCGACAGCGAAGCCTGGCAGGAGCTGTCCACCGCCAATCCTCCGGTGTCGAGTGCCCAAGCGACGGACCTGGCCTATGTGATCTACACCTCGGGCTCGACCGGCAAGCCGAAAGGCGTGATGGTCGAGCATCGCAGCGTGGTCAATCTGTTGTGCGCCATGCGGGACACCGTCGGCGTTGATAGCGCTGATCGTGTATTGGCGCTGACGACCCTGGGCTTCGATATTGCCGGTCTGGAGCTGTTCCTGCCGCTGGTTTGCGGGGCACGAATTGTCCTGGTTTCCCGGGATCAGGCCCGCGATGGCCGGTTGTTGGCCGAGGTGATTGCCAGCAGCGGCGCAACCATCGCCCAGGCAACCCCGGCGACTTGGCGCATGTTGCTGGAATCGGGTTGGCAGGGGGATGCTTCGCTGACCGTACTGTGTGGCGGTGAAGCATTGCCGGCGGACCTCGCGGTGCGCGTGGCGGGGCAGGTCAAGCGCCTGTTCAACGTGTACGGGCCGACCGAAACCACTATCTGGTCCTCAGCCCTACAGGTTCAGGACACGTGCGGCGGCCAGGTCAGCATCGGCCGGCCGATCGCCAATACGCAGATTTATCTGCTCGACACCCACGGCAAACCCGTGCCGATCGGTGTGTCGGGCGAGCTCTATATCGGCGGTGCCGGCGTGGCGCGTGGCTACATGAATCGTGCGGATTTGACGCAGGAGCGATTCCTCGACAATCCATTCAGCCATGGCCGGATGTACCGAACAGGCGACATCGCCCGCTATCTGCCCGACGGCACGCTTGAATACCTGGGGCGCAATGACGGTCAGGTGAAAATCCGTGGTTTGCGCATTGAACTGGGTGAAATCGAAGTCGTATTGGCTGCCTGCCAAGGGGTGACGGAGGCGGTGGTAATCGTTCGCGAAGACCGTCCCGGCGAGCAACGCCTGGTGGCCTACTACAAAGCGCAAACGGCGCCATCGGTGGACGTGCTGCGAGCCTTGATGCTCGCGCAACTGCCCGAATACATGGTGCCGGTGGCCTACGTGCTGCTCGATGACATGCCGCAGACCCCCAATGGCAAACTCGATCGCAAGGCGCTGCCAGCGCCGGATGCCGGGGCGCTTAATGCCTATGGCTACGAAGCGCCGCAGCAAGCGGTTGAGTCGGAGCTGGCGCAAATCTGGCAAGACTTGTTGGGCCTGGATCGAGTCGGTCGGCATGACCGGTTCTTTGAGCTGGGCGGTCATTCACTGTTGGCGATGCGGTTGATTTCCCAGGTGCGTTTGCGTCTGGGTGTGGAACTGGCGTTGAGCGAGTTGTTCAGCCATTCGCAGTTGAGCGAACTGGCGCAAGCCGTGTCATCAGCGGGACGCAGCAACTTGCCAGAGATTGTGGCGGTGAGCCGTGATGAACCGTTGCCGCTGTCGTTCGCGCAACAACGGCTGCTGTTTCTGACGCGCATCGAAGGCGCCAGTGCGGCCTATCACCTGCCGGCGGGCCTGCGCTTGAGCGGCGATCTGGATCGCCACGCATTGCAACGTGCATTGGACCGGATCGTCGCCCGGCATGAGGCGTTGCGGACTAGCTTCACGTCGTCGGCCACTCAGTTGATCGCCGCCAGTGACACAGGTTTTGCCATGCGGCTTGTCGACCTGTGCGGCCATGCCGAGGCGCAAAGTGAGCTGCAAACACTGGCTGCGCAGGAAGCCACGCAAGCCTTCGATCTTGAGCACGGGCCGCTGATTCGCGGTCAGTTGATCCGCCTGGGCGAGCGCGAACACGTGCTGCTGGTGACGATGCATCACATCGTTTCGGACGGCTGGTCCATCGGCGTGCTGACCCGGGAACTGGTCGCGCTCTATGAAGCGTTCCGCAACGGGAAGGACGATCCTTTGCCGCCACTGCCGGTGCAATACGCGGACTATGCCGTGTGGCAACGCCGCTGGTTGAGCGGTGAAGTGATGACCACCCAGGGCGATTATTGGAAGGCCGCGCTGGCGGATGCCCCGGCAGTGTTGATGCTGCCCCATGATCGGCCACGACCGGCGCAACAGAACCATGCAGGCGCCGCAATACCGGTGGTGTTCGATGCGGACCTGACGGCGGACCTCAAGGCGTTGAGCCAACGCCACGGCACCACGTTGTATATGACGGTGCTGACCGGTTGGGCCGCTGTGCTCGGGCGGTTGTCGGGGCAAGAGACCGTGGTGATCGGCACGCCGGTGGCCAATCGTCTGCGCTCGGAAGTCGAGGGGCTGATCGGTTTCTTCGTCAACACCCTGGCCTTGCCGGTGGATGTCTCGGGCGAGCCGAGCATTGAAGCGCTGCTGCAACGGGTCAAGGCCCAGACCTTGAGTGCCCAGGCCCATCAGGACCTGCCGTTCGAACAGGTGGTGGAACTGGTCAAACCGGTGCGCAGCCTGTCCCACAGTGCGGTGTTCCAGGCCATGTTGTCGTGGCAGAACACCGAAAGCGTGGAGCTTGCTTTAGGCGATTTGAAGCTGGAAGGGCTGGGGGCTGCGGGGCGGACGGCGAAGTTCGATGTGTCCCTGGACCTGGGGGAAATCGATGGACGAATTCAGGGGGCGCTGGAATATGCAACGGCGCTGTTTGATTCGACGACGATGCAGCGTTACCTCGGTTACCTGGAGCGGATGCTGCGGGCGATGGTGGCGGATGTTCGTGCAGCGGTGAGTTGTGTGCCGTTGCAGGACGCTCTGGAGCAGCGGATGTTGGCCGGGTTTAATGCGACTGAGGCTGAGTATCCGCTGGATGGGACTGTTCATGGGTTGTTTGAGGCTCAGGTGGAGCGCACGCCGGATGCAGTGGCGGTTATCTATGGCGAACAACGCCTGAGTTATCGCGAGTTGAATGAACGGGCGAACCGGTTGGCGCATTACCTGCGCGGGCGGGGTGTTCGGGCGGATTCGCGGGTGGCGATTTGTGTTGAACGAAACGCCGATATGGTCGTTGGGTTGCTGGCGATTTTGAAGGCTGGCGGGGGGTATGTGCCGCTCGATCCTGCATATCCGCTGGATCGGATTGCCTACATGCTGGATGACAGCGCGCCGGCGGTGGTGTTGGCGCAGGCCGCGACATTGGGGTTGTTGGCCGACGCTGCGATGCCGGTCATCAATCTGGATAGCAGCATTTGGCAGGACGAATCCGTCTCCAATCCATCGATTGAAGGCCTGACCTCGGCGCATCTGGCCTACGTGATCTACACCTCCGGTTCCACCGGGTTGCCGAAAGGCGTGATGATCGAACACCGCAACACGGTGAACTTCCTGACCTGGGCTAACCGTTCGTTCGATAACGCCACGTTGGCGAAAACCCTGTTCTCTACGTCGTTGAACTTCGACTTGGCAGTCTACGAATGCTTCGCGCCGCTGACCTCCGGCGGCAGCATTACGGTCGTTAAGAATGTGCTGGAACCGCAAGACGACATCACCCTGATCAACACCGTACCGTCAGCGCTCAAAGCGTTGCTGGAATCCGGCGGCCTCAGCAAAACCGTGCACACGGTCAACGTGGCCGGTGAGGCGCTGAAGCGCAGCCTCGTAGAAAACCTGTTCGAACAAAGCAGTGTTCAGCGTTTGTGTAACCTCTACGGCCCATCCGAAACCACCACCTACTCAAGCTGGGTGTCGATGGATAGAGAAGACGGTTTCGCCGCCCACATCGGCAAACCCGTCGCCAACACCCAGTTCTATTTGCTCGACGAACATCAGCAACCGGTGCCTCTGGGCGTGCCGGGTGAAATCTACATCGGCGGCGCAGGCGTGGCGCGTGGCTACCTGAACCGCGACGACCTCACCGCCGAACGCTTCCTCAGCGATCCCTTCAACACAACCGGCCGCATGTACCGCACCGGCGACCTGGGCCGCTACCTCAACGACGGCAACATCGAATACCTGGGCCGCAACGACGATCAAGTGAAAATCCGCGGTTTCCGCATCGAACTCGGCGAGATTGAAGCCAAACTCGCCCAACACGAAGACATCCAGGAAACCGTCATCCTCGCTCGTGAAGATGTGCCCGGCGAAAAACGTCTGGTCGCTTACTACACCTCGGCAGAAACGCCAACCACAGGCGCTTTGCGCTCACACCTGCAAGCACTCCTGCCGGAATACATGGTGCCCGCCGCCTACGTGCGCCTGGAAAAATTGCCGCTGACCCCCAACGGCAAACTCGACCGCAAGGCCCTGCCAGTGCCTGACAGCAGCGCCTATTCCACCCGTCACTATGAAGCTCCGGTGGGCGATATCGAGACGAAACTGGCGGTGCTGTGGGCCGAGTTGTTGAAGGTCGAACGGGTGGGGCGTCATGACCACTTCTTCGAACTGGGCGGGCACTCGCTGATGGCGGTCAGCCTGATCGAACGCATGCGCAAGGACGACATGGAGGCCGATGTCCGCGTGCTGTTTGGTCAACCGACATTGGCCTTGGTGGCCGCCGCTGTAGGCCGGGTGCAACGGGTCGAAGTGCCCCTGACGAAAATCCCCGCGCTGACGCGCAAACGCCGCATCTGATCCCTGCGCACACTCAATCCGATGGGGCTGTCCCATCGGATTGCCCCCGACCCTGCGAATCCGCCGCGATCCACCACAGGGCTTGTCCCTGCTTCCCATGACAGACATTCGGCCTCGAATGTTCTAATTTTTTCGACCAGTAAAGGGCGTTATTGCTGCGGCAGACAACTGCCGACCAGCGCTGGTTTTTTGCCCCGACTTTCATTCAAAGCCCTGACCCATGCGCCGCCCTCGGCCCCTGAAGCGCTGCCGATTCCCGCGTTCAGGCGCCACGCCGTATCTGAAAAGCACATTTTTCATCGTCAACCACCCCCGAATTCAAAAAAGCAGGTTCTTCGATGCAATTCAGCGATTTGATGGCCGTTCTTTCTCTGCACCCGATCCGTCTCCAACTGGATGATGGTGACCTTGTGATCCTGGGCGATGACGAAGGGCTGGACAGCACGCTGTGGGACAGTCTTGGCCTGCATAAGAACGAACTGATCGCGCTGGTGACGAGAAACGGTGGCGACTGGCTGAGCCCGGCGTTCCGCATTACCCCGGACATGCTGCCCCTTGCCAGCCTGACCCAGGACGAGATCGACCGCATCGTCGAAACCGTGCCCGGCGGCGCCGGTAATGTGCAGGACATCTACCCCCTGGCGCCGTTGCAGGAAGGCATTCTTTACCATCACCTCGCCGCCGAGCAGGGTGACCCGTACGTGCTGCAAGCGCTGTTCGGCGCCGAGCAACGTTCGCGCCTCGACGACTTCACCCAAGCCTTGCAAGGTGTGATTGATCGCCATGACATCCTGCGCACCTCAGTGGTGTGGGAAGGGCTGGACGAGCCGGTGCAGGTGGTCTGGCACGAGGCGACATTGGCACTGGAAGAAATCACGCTCGACCCGGCCGACGGCGATATCGTCGGGCAACTGCAACAACGTTTCGATACGCAGCATTTCCGTCTGGACGTGGGCCTCGCGCCGCTGATGCGCCTGGTGTGCGCGCAGGACCGCGAAAACAACCGTTGGGTGGCGATCCTGTTGTTCCATCACATGGCCCTGGACCACGCCGCGCTGGAACTGGTGCAGCATGAGATGCAGGCGTTCCTGCTCGGCGAGGGCGAGGCCTTGCCTGCCGCGATGCCGTTTCGTAACTACGTGGCGCAGGTCCGTCTCGGTGTCGGCCGCGACGCCCATGAGGGGTTTTTCCGCGACATGCTCGGTGATATCGATGAGCCGACCCTGCCGTTCGGCTTGACCGGTGTGCCGGCACATGAACCGCTGATCGAAGAAGTGCATCTGCCGATCGACGCCACGCTCAGCCTGCGCCTGCGGGCCTTGGCCCGGCAATTGGGGGTGAGCGCCGCGAGCCTGCATCACTTGGCGTGGGCGCGCGTGGTGGGCACTGTGTCCGGGCGTGAAGACGTGGTGTTCGGCACCGTGCTGATGGGCCGGATGCAGGGCGGCGACGGCTCGGATCGGGCCTTGGGCATGTTCATCAACACCTTGCCGCTGCGGGTGAAACTGGCCGGGCAGGGCGCGCGGGATGCCGTCAAAACCACCCACGCCGACCTGGCGGCGCTGCTCGGCCATGAACACGCCTCGCTGGCACTGGCCCAGCGTTGCAGCGGCGTGCCGGCACCGGCGCCGTTGTTCGGTTCGCTGCTTAACTATCGCCACAGTGGCACGGCGCAGGCCCCGACCACCGAGTCGCTGAAAGCCTGGGCCGGTTTGCAATCCCTGGGCGGTGAAGAGCGCACCAACTATCCGCTGACCTTGTCGGTGGATGACCTGGGCGAAGGTTTCAGCCTGAGCATTCTGGCGTTGGCCGAGATCGGCGCGCAGCGGGTCGGCGACTACATGCTGACGGCGCTGGCGGGCCTGGCCCGGGCCCTGGAGCAGACACCGGAGCTGGCGCTGCATCAGCTCAGTATCTTGCCGGACGACGAGCTGCGGCAGGTGTTGCTGGATTTCAACGGCACCGCTCGCCGCTATCCGAAAGACAGCACGGTCCATGGGTTGTTTGAAGCGCAGGTGCTGGCTCAACCGCAGGCGATGGCAGCGGTTCATGATGGACAAAGCCTGACCTACAACGAACTCAACACCCGTGCCAACCAATTGGCCCACCACCTGATTGGCCTCGGCGTTCAGCCGGGCGAGAGCGTGGCAATTCTGGTGGAGCGTTCCCTTGAGCTGCTGGTCAGCCAGTTGGCCGTCCTCAAGTGCGCCGCCGTGTATGTGCCGCTGGACATCAGCGCGCCGCTCGAACGCCAGGGTTTCATGGTGCAGGACAGCGGGGCGCGAGTCGTGCTGGCGCTGAGCACCGCGACAGTGCCCGAAGCCATTCAACGCGTGGATCTGGACACCTTGGCGCTCGACAGTCCGGCATCCAACCCAAGACTCATACAGTCCAGCGAAGCCCCGGCCTACATCATGTACACCTCGGGCTCGACCGGTACACCGAAAGGTGTTGTGGTTCCGCACCGGGCGATCAACCGCTTGGTGATCAACAACGGCTACGCCGAATTCAACGCCCAGGATCGGGTGGCGTTCGCCTCGAATCCGGCGTTCGACGCCAGCACCCTCGACGTCTGGGCGCCGTTGCTCAATGGCGGTTGCGTGGTGATCGTCGAGCAGGACGTTCTGCTCTCCCAGGAACGTTTCCGCACGCTGCTGATTGAGCAAAAGATCAGCGTGTTGTGGATGACCGCAGGCTTGTTCCACCAATACGCCGCCGGTTTGATGACCGTGTTTGGCCAGTTGCGCTACCTGATCGTCGGCGGTGACGTGCTCGACCCGGGCGTGATCAGCCGCGTGCTGAAAGAAGGCGCGCCGCAGCATCTGCTCAACGGCTACGGCCCGACCGAAGCCACGACCTTCACCACGACCTATGAAATCAAGGCTGTCGGCGACGGTAGCATTCCGATTGGTCGCCCGGTGGGCAACACCCGGGTCTATGTGCTGGACGCCTATCAACAGCCCATGCCGGTTGGTGTGGCCGGCGAGTTGTATATCGGCGGCGATGGCGTGGCCAAAGGGTATTTGAACCGCCCGGAACTCACTGCCGAAAAATTTGTGGCGGACCCCTTCAGCGCCGATGCCTTGCTCTACCGCACGGGCGATTTGGTGCGCTGGCTGGCGGACGGCACTGTGGAATACCTGGGGCGCAACGACGACCAGGTGAAAATCCGTGGTTTCCGTGTCGAACTGGGCGAGATCGAAGCCCGGTTGGCTGAGTGCGCGGGCGTGAAAGACGCCGTGGTCCTGGCGCGACAGGATGAGTCCGGGCCGAAACGCTTGGTCGGTTATGTGATTGCCGAACCGGGTGTGAGCCTGTCAGCGCAAGCGTTGCGCGCTGAACTCGCCGCCTCGCTGGCCGAGTACATGGTGCCCAGCGCTTTTGTGGTGCTGGATGTGTTCCCGCTGACGCCCAACGGCAAACTGGATCGCCGCGCATTGCCAATCCCGGACGCCGATGCCTACGCCAGCCGCGAGTACGAAGCCCCCCAGGGCGAAGTCGAGGAAACCCTCGCCCGCCTGTGGGCCGATGTGCTGAAGGTGGAACGGGTCGGTCGTCACGATCACTTCTTCGAACTGGGCGGCCACTCGCTGTTGGCGGTCACGTTGATCGAGCGCATGCGTCAGGCGGATTTGAGCGCCGATGTGCGCATCCTGTTCAGCCAGCCAACCCTGGCGGCATTGGCTGCCGCCGTCGGTAGCGGCAAGGAAATCAGCGTTCCGGCGAACCTGATTGCGCTCGATTGCCAACACATCACCCCGGATTTGCTGCCGCTGGCCGACCTGACCCAGGACACCATCGACCGCATCGTAGCCACCGTCCCCGGCGGCGCCCGCAACGTGCAGGACATCTACCCCCTGGCGCCGTTGCAGGAAGGCATCCTCTTTCACCATTTGGCCGCCGAACAGGGCGATCCTTATGTGCTGCAAAGCCAATTCGCCTTTGAAAACCGCGAGCGTCTGGATGCATTCATTCAAGCGCTGCAAGGGGTGATTGATCGCCATGACATCCTGCGCACCGGTGTGGTCTGGGATGGCCTGCAGACCCCGGCCCAAGTGGTCTGGCGTGAAGCGAAACTGCATCTGGAAGAGGTGACGCTCGACCCGGCCGCCGCAGATGCTGTCGGCCAATTGAGCCAGCGCTTCGACCCGCGCCATCACCGACTGGATGTCAGTCAGGCGCCGATGATGCGTCTGGCGTACGCCCAGGATGCAGCCAATCAGCGTCTGGTCGCGACGTTGCTGTTCCACCACATGGCGCTGGACCACACCGCCATGGAAGTGGTGCAGCACGAGATGCAGGCGTACTTGCAGGGCGAGGCCGATCAACTGAGCGCCGCCGTGCCGTATCGCAATTACGTGGCCCAGGCGTGCCTGGGTGTCAGCCGCGAAGAACACGAAGGGTTTTTCCGCGACATGCTCGGCGACATCGATGAGCCGACCCTGCCGTTTGGTTTGCAGGATGTGCAGGGCGATGGCCGCGATATCGAGGAACATGCGCAATTTGTCGATACAGCGCTGGACGTGCGTCTGCGGGCGCAGGCCCGTCAGCTTGGGGTGAGTGCGGCAAGTTTGGTGCATCTGGCTTTTGCCCAGGTGCTGGGCAAGGTGTCGGGCAAGCAGGACGTGGTGTTCGGCACGGTGCTGATGGGCCGGATGCAGGGCGGCGATGGCGCTGACCGGGCGCTGGGGATGTTCATCAACACCTTGCCGTTGCGGGTCGATGTCGGTACTCAAGGCGTGAAGGCCGGAGTCAAAGCGACCCATGCCAGGCTGACGGCGTTGCTCGGTCATGAGCACGCGTCGCTGGCATTGGCGCAGCGGTGCAGCGGGGTGGTCGCGCCATTGCCGCTGTTCAGTGCGTTGCTCAACTATCGGCACAGCGCGGTGGGCGATGTTTCGGCCCAAGCGGTGGATGCATGGCGGGGCATGGAAGTGTTGAGTGGCGAAGAGCGCACCAACTATCCGCTGACGTTGAACGTGGATGACTTGGGTCATGGCTTCAAATTGACCGTGCTGGTGGGCGCTGGCATCGGGGCGCAGCGGGTTTGCGCTTATATGGATGCGGCGCTGGAAAGTCTGGTGCAGGCGTTGGAACAGACGCCTCAGGCTGCGTTGTACCGGTTATCGATTTTGCCGGTGGCGGAGCGGGCGAAGCTGTTGGTTGAGTTCAATGCCAGCGAAGCGGTGTACCCGGTGGATCAGACGGTTCATGGGTTGTTTGAGGCTCAGGTTGAGCGGACGCCGGACGCCGTGGCAGTGGTTTATGGTGAACAACGCCTGAGTTATCGCGAGTTGAATGAACGGGCGAACCGGTTGGCGCATTACCTGCGCGGGCAGGGTGTTCGGGCGGACTCTCGGGTGGCGATTTGCGTTGAACGAAACGCCGATATGGTCGTTGGGTTGCTGGCGATCCTGAAGGCTGGCGGGGGTTATGTGCCGCTGGACCCAGCTTATCCGCTGGATCGGATTGCTTACATGCTGGAAGACAGCGCGCCGGCCGTGGTATTGGCGCAAGCCGCCACGCTGGGGCTGTTGGCGGACGCTTCGATGCCTGTGGTTAATCTCGATAGCGGCGTTTGGCAGGACGAATCCGTCTCGAGTCCTGTGATTAAAGGCCTGACCTCGGCGCATCTGGCTTATGTGATCTACACCTCCGGTTCCACCGGGTTGCCGAAAGGCGTGATGATTGAACATCGCAACACGGTAAATTTCCTGACCTGGGCGCATCGCTCGTTCGATAACGCCACGTTGGCGAAAACCCTGTTCTCAACGTCGTTGAACTTCGACTTGGCAGTCTACGAATGCTTCGCGCCGCTGACCTCGGGCGGCAGCATTACCGTCGTTAAGAATGTGCTGGAACCGCAAGACGACATCACCCTCATCAACACCGTACCGTCAGCGCTTAAAGCGTTGCTGGAATCCGGCGGCCTCAGCAAAACCGTGCACACGGTCAATGTGGCCGGTGAGGCGCTAAAACGCAGCCTTGTCGAAAACCTGTTCGAACAAACCGGCGTCCAGCGCCTGTGCAACCTCTACGGCCCATCCGAAACCACGACCTACTCAAGTTGGGTGTCGATGGATAGAGAGGACGGTTTCGCCGCCCACATCGGCAAACCGGTCGCCAACACCCAGTTCTACTTGCTGGATGAACACCAACAACCCGTGCCACTGGGCGTCCCGGGTGAAATCTACATCGGCGGCGCCGGCGTGGCGCGGGGCTATCTGAACCGCGACGACCTTACCGCCGAACGCTTCCTCAGCGATCCCTTCAACACAACCGGCCGGATGTATAGAACGGGCGACCTCGGCCGCTACCTGAACGACGGCAACATCGAATACCTGGGCCGCAACGACGATCAGGTGAAAATCCGCGGTTTCCGCATCGAGTTGGGCGAGATCGAAACCAAACTCGCCCAACACGCAGACATCAACGAAGCCGTGGTCCTGGCCCGGGAAGACATCCCCGGCGAAAAACGCCTGGTCGCGTACTACACCGCGCCAGAAACACTCAACATCGATCAGTTGCGTAGCCACCTGCAAACCCAACTCCCGGACTACATGGTCCCGGCTGCCTACGTGCATCTCGAAAAACTGCCATTAACCCCCAACGGCAAACTCGACCGCAAAGCCCTGCCAGCCCCGGACTCCGCCGCCGTCATCACCCGCACCTACGAAGCCCCGGTTGGCGAAACCGAAATCGCCCTGGCAAACATCTGGCAAGACCTGCTCGGCCTGCCGCAAGTCGGCCGTCACGACCATTTCTTCGAGCTCGGCGGTCACTCGCTGTTGGCTGTGAGCCTGATCGGACGTATGCGCCAGCTCGGTCTGTCGGCGGACATTCGTGTGCTCTTCGGTCAACCGACCCTGGCGGCGCTGGCCGCCGCAGCGGGTAGCGATCATGAAACCGTGGTCCCGGCCAACAACATCCATCTGGGCTGCACCCACATCACCCCGGACATGCTGACCCTGGTCAAACTCGACCAGGACGCCATCGACCGTATCGTCGCCACCGTCTCCGGTGGTGCGCGCAACGTGCAGGACATCTACCCGCTGGCGCCGTTGCAGGAAGGCATTCTCTACCACCACATCGCCGCGCCGAAGGGCGACCCCTATGTGCTGAAAGCCACGTTCACCGTCGCCGATCGCGAACGCCTCGACGCCTTCGCCCGTGCGCTGCAAAACGTCATCGACCGCCACGACATCCTGCGCACGTCGGTGTTCTGGCAGGGCCTCGACGAGCCGGTGCAAGTGGTGTGGCGCAAAGCGCAACTGGCGGTCGAGGAAATCAAGTTTGACGCCGCCGAAGGCGAAATCGCCGACCGCCTGCGCGAACAATTCGACACCCTGCATTACCGCCTCGACATGCAACAGGCGCCACTGATGCGCATCGCCTTCACCCACGACGCGCCGAATCAGCGCTGGGTCGCGATGCTGCTGTTCCACCACATGGCCCTCGATCACGTCGCTTTGGAAGTGGTGCAGCAGGAGATGCAAGCGCATCTGCTGGGTCAGGCCGATGTGTTGGGCGCAGCGGTGCCGTATCGCAACTACGTGGGTCAAGCGCGACTGGGCGTCAGCCGCGAGGAGCACGAAGCGTTTTTCCACGGCATGCTCGGTGATATCGACGAGCCGACCTTGCCGTTCGGTGTGCAGGACGTGCGCGGCGATGGCAGTGACATCGAAGAATCCGCACTGGACCTCGACGCCGACCTGAGCCGTCGTCTGCGTGCCCAGGCCCGGCAATTGGGCGTGAGTGCGGCGAGCCTGCACCACTTGGCCTGGGCTCAGGTATTGGGCCGAGTTAGCGGACGTGAAGACGTGGTGTTCGGCACCGTGCTGATGGGCCGGATGCAGGGAGGCGAGGGCGCCGAACGGGCGCTGGGGATGTTCATCAACACCTTGCCGCTGCGGGTCGATCTCGGTGAGTTGAGCGTGCGCGACGGGGTAAAAGCCACCCACGGGCGCCTGAGCGGATTGCTCGGTCATGAACATGCTTCGTTGGCCCTGGCCCAGCGTTGCAGCGGCGTGGTCGCGCCGTTGCCGTTGTTCAGCGCGTTGCTCAACTATCGGCACAGCGCCGCGCATGCGCTGTCGGGAGAAACCCTGACGGCGTGGGACGGCATCGAGTCGCTGAGCAACGAAGAACGCACCAACTACCCGCTGACCCTGTCGGTGGATGATCTGGGCGAAGGTTTCCGCATCACCGCGCTGGCCGTGCCACACATCGGCGCCGAGCGTATCTGTACGTACCTGAATATCGCGTTGCAGCATCTGGTCGAAGCGCTGGAGCAGGCGCCAGACACCGCGTTGCTCAGCCTGCCGATCCTGCCGACCGCCGAGCGTCAACAACTGTTGGTGGACTTCAACGCGACGGCCAGAAGCTATCCGCAGGACAAAACCGTTCACGGGTTGTTTGAAGCGCAGGTCCTGGCGCACCCGGATGCAACAGCGGCGGTTCATAACACCGAAAGCCTGACTTACAACGAACTCAACACCCGGGCCAATCAACTGGCCCACCACCTGCTTGGCCTCGGCGTTCAGCCGGGCGAGAGCGTGGCGATTGTGCTGGAGCGCTCCCTTGAACTGCTGGTCAGCCAGTTGGCGATCAGCAAATGTGCCGCTGTGTATGTGCCGCTGGACATCAGCGCGCCGCTCGAACGCCAGGGTTTCATGGTGCAGGACAGCGGGGCGCGGACAGTGTTGACGCTGAGTTCAACTGTCGTGCCCGAAGACGTACAACGCGTGGATCTCGACACGGTAACGCTCGATAACCTGGCCAGCGACCCACAACTGCAACAGTCCAGCGAAGCCTCGGCCTACATCATGTACACCTCGGGTTCGACCGGTACACCGAAAGGCGTTCTGGTCCCGCACCGGGCGATCAACCGCTTGGTGATCAACAACGGCTACGCCGAATTCAACGCCCAGGATCGCGTGGCGTTCGCCTCGAATCCGGCGTTCGATGCCAGCACCCTCGACGTCTGGGCACCCTTGCTCAATGGCGGTTGCGTGGTGATCGTCGAGCAGGACGTGTTGCTCTCCCAGGAACGTTTCCGCACGCTGCTGATTGAGCAAAAGATCAGCGTGTTGTGGATGACCGCAGGTTTGTTCCACCAATACGCCGCCGGTTTGATGACCGTGTTTGGCCAATTGCGCTACCTGATCGTCGGCGGCGACGTGCTCGACCCGGCCGTGATCAGCCGCGTGCTGAAAGAAGGCGCGCCGCAGCACCTGCTCAACGGCTACGGCCCGACCGAGGCCACGACGTTCTCGGCTACCTACGAAATCAAGCAGGCCGGCGCGGGCAGCATTCCGATTGGTCGCCCGGTCGGCAACACGCGGCTGTACCTGCTGGATACACAGGGCCAACCGGTGCCGATTGGCGTGGCGGGTGAGTTGTACATCGGCGGTGACGGTGTGGCCAAGGGGTATCTGAACCGTCCCGAACTCACTGCCGAGAAATTTGTGGCGGACCCGTTCAGCCCAGGGGCCTTGCTGTACCGCACGGGTGACCTTGGTCGCTGGTTGCCGGACGGCAATGTGGAATACCTGGGACGCAACGATGACCAGGTGAAAGTCCGTGGTTTCCGCATCGAACTCGGCGAAATTGAAGCGCGTCTGGGCGAATGCGCAGGTGTGAAAGACGCCGTAGTGCTGGCCCGTCAGGATGAATCCGGACCAAAACGCCTCGTCGCTTACGTGATCGCACAGCCACAGGTGAGCCTGTCAGTACAAGACCTGCGCGCCGAACTCGCCGCCTCCCTGGCCGACTACATGCTGCCCAGCGCCTTCGTGGTACTGGACCTGTTTCCGCTGACCGCCAACGGCAAACTCGACCGCCGCGCACTGCCGATCCCGGACGCCGATGCCTACGCCAGCCGCGAATACGAAGCCCCTCAGGGCGAAGTCGAACAAACCCTCGCGCGGCTGTGGGCCGACGTGCTCAAGGTTGAACGGGTCGGTCGTCACGACCACTTCTTCGAACTCGGCGGCCACTCGCTGCTGGCGGTGACCTTGATCGAACGCATGCGCCAGGCCGACTTGAGCGCCGATGTGCGCATCCTGTTCAGCCAGCCAACCCTGGCGGCACTGGCGGCGGCCATTGGCAGCGGCAAGGAAGTCAGCGTCCCGGCCAACCTGATTCCCGCGAACTGTGAGCACATCACCCCGGATTTTCTGCCGCTCGCCACCCTGACCCAAGACACCATCGACCGTATCGTCGCGACCGTCCCCGGCGGCGCGGCCAACGTGCAGGACATCTACCCCCTGGCGCCGTTGCAGGAAGGCATCCTCTATCACCACTTGGCCGCCGAACAGGGCGACCCGTACGTGCTGCAAACCCAGTTCGCCTTCGACAGTCGCGAACGTCTCGACGCCTTCGTCCAGGCCTTGCAGGTGGTGATCGGTCGCCATGACATCTTGCGCACTTCCGTGGTCTGGGAAGGCCTCGACGAACCGGTGCAAGTGGTCTGGCGCCAAGCCTTGCTGGAGCCGGAACACGTCGATCTCGACCCGGCGGCTGGCGATATCTCCACGCAACTGGGCAACCGTTTCGACGCCCGGCATTACCGCCTCGACCTGCGCCACGCGCCGCTGCTGCATGTCGCTTATGCCCAGGATGCCGGGCAAAACCGCTGGGTGGCGATCCTGCTGTTCCACCACATGGCGCTGGACCACACCGCGCTGGACGTGATGCAGCACGAGATGCAACTGCACCTGCTGGGTCAGAACGACCAGTTGGGCGAAGCGATGCCGTATCGCAACTACGTGGCCCAAGCGCGATTCGGCTTGAGTGCGGAGGAGCACGAGGCGTTTTTCCGCGACATGCTCGGCGAAGTCGATGAACCGACCCTGCCGTTCGGCTTGCAGGATGTGCAGGGCGACGGGCATGGCATCGACGAAGCGCGCCAACCGGTGGACCTGGCGCTGTCCAAACGCCTGCGGGCCCAGGCGCGGCAGCTCGGTGTGAGCGTTGCCAGTCTGGTGCATTTGGCCTGGGCGCAGGTGCTGGGCAAGGTGTCTGGCAAGGACGACGTGGTGTTCGGCACCGTGCTGCTCGGTCGTCTGCAAGCCGGCGACGGTGCGGACCGGGCGTTGGGGATGTTCATCAACACCTTGCCATTACGTGTCGATGTCGGCGCACAAGGCGCACGGGCCGGGGTCAAGGCCACCCATGCACGATTGACCGCGTTGCTCGGTCACGAACACGCCTCCCTGGCACTGGCCCAGCGTTGCAGCGGCGTGACCGCGCCGACGCCGCTGTTCAGTGCGTTGCTCAACTATCGACATAGCTCCGGCGAAGTCACCGAGGACGCGCTGTCGGCGTGGCAAGGCATTTCGGCCCTGGGCGGCGACGAACGCACCAATTACCCGCTGACCCTGAACGTCGATGACCTGGGCGAAGCCTTCTACCTGACCGCGCTGGTGGCCAAACCGATCGGTGCCGAGCGCATTTGCGCCTATATGCAAGTGGCCCTGGACAATCTGGTGCAGGCCCTGGAAAAAGCGCCGCAAACGCCGCTGCACGATTTGACCGTGCTGCCAGCCGCCGAACGCTTGCAGTTGCTGGACACCTGGAACACCACGGACATCGAGTACGCCCATGACGAGCTGATCCACCGCCAGGTCGAAGCCCGGGCAGCGGCGCAACCCGATGCCGTCGCCGTGGTGTTTGGAAACCTGTCCCTGACCTACGGCGAACTCAACGCCCGGGCCAATCAGATGGCCCATCGTTTGCTGGCCCTGGGCGTGCGCCCGGATGATCGGGTGGCGATCTGCGTCGAGCGTGGTCTGGAAATGATCGTCGGCCTGCTCGGCATCCTCAAGTCTGGCGCCGGTTACGTGCCGCTGGACCCGGCGTACCCCGCCGAGCGCATCGGCTACATGCTCTACGACAGCAGCCCGGTGGTGTTGGTGACGCAGTTGCCATTACGCGATCAACTGCCGCAAATGAACCTGCAGACACTGTTGCTCGACCTGATCGAAGCCAGCCACGAAGCCCCGCCGGCACAGCACAACCCTGACGTGCCGGGCCTGACCTCGGCGCACCTGGCCTACGTGATCTACACCTCGGGCTCCACCGGTCTGCCTAAAGGCGTGATGGTCGAGCATCGTAACGTTGCGCGGCTGTTCTCGGCGACGCAGCCGTGGTTCGACTTCGGCCCGCAAGATGTCTGGGCCTTGTTCCATTCCTTCGCCTTCGACTTCTCCGTGTGGGAAATCTGGGGCGCGCTGACCCACGGCGGCCAATTGCTGGTGGTGCCGCAACTGGTCAGCCGTTCGCCGCAATACTGCTATGCGCTGCTGTGCGAGGCTGGGGTCACGGTGTTGAACCAGACGCCAAGTGCCTTCCGCCAATTGATCGCGGCCCAGGGCGAAAGCGATGTGAGCCACAGCTTGCGCCAAGTCATCTTCGGCGGCGAAGCCCTGGAAACCGGCATCCTCAAACCCTGGTACGCCCGAGCGCAGAATGCGCAGACGCAACTGGTCAATATGTATGGCATCACCGAAACCACGGTCCACGTCACCTATCGGGCACTGACCGCCGACGATGCGCAATTGATCGGCGTTAGCCCGATTGGCGGGCGCATTCCCGACCTGCAACTGTACGTGCTGGATGCCCAGCGCGAGCCGGTGCCGGTCGGGGTGATCGGTGAAATGTACGTCGGTGGGGCGGGTGTCGCCCGTGGCTACCTGAACCGCGCCGAACTGACCGCCGAACGCTTCCTCAATAACCCGTTCAGCAGCGACCCAAGCGCTCGTCTGTACCGCACCGGTGACCTCGGTCGCTGGATGGCCGACGGCAGCGTCGAATACCTGGGCCGCAACGATGACCAGGTGAAAATCCGTGGTTTCCGCATCGAACTCGGCGAGATCCAGGCCAAACTCGCGGCGTGCAGCGGTGTGCGCGAAGCGGTGGTGCTGGCTCGTCAGGACACCGGCGACAAACGCCTGGTGGCCTATGTGATTGCCAAGGACGGCGAGCAACTGACCGCCGCCGAACTGCGTGCCGAGTTGCTGGAAACACTGGCGGACTACATGGTCCCGAGCGCTTTCGTGACCCTGACCTCCTTCCCGCTGACCACCAACGGCAAGCTCGATCGCCTGGCATTGCCGGTGCCGGATCAGTCCTCGGTGGTGAGCCGCGAATACGAAGCGCCCCAGGGCGAGGCCGAAGTGGCCATCGCTAAAATCTGGCAGGAGCTGCTGCAACTGGAGCAGGTCGGTCGCCACGATCACTTCTTCGAATTGGGCGGGCACTCGCTGCTGGCGGTGAAACTGATCGAACGCATGCGCCAGGTGGATCTGGCGGCGGATGTCCGTGTGCTGTTCGGCCAACCCACCCTGGCGGCGCTGGCGGCGGCAGTGGGTGGCGCGACAGAAATCGTCGTCCCGACCAACGCCATTCCTGAGGGCTGCACCCGCATCACCCCGGACATGTTGCCCCTGGCGACGTTGAGCCAGGAAGACATCGACCGCGTCGTAGCGGCGGTGCCCGGCGGCATCAGCAACGTGCAGGACATCTACGCCCTGGCGCCGTTGCAGGAAGGGATCCTGTATCACCATCTCGCGGCGCAGAAGGGTGATCCGTACTTGCAATACGCGATGTTCTCCTTCGACAGCCGCGAGCGTTTGGACACCTTCGCCAAAGCGCTGCAAGGCGTGGTTTCGCGCCACGACATCCTGCGCACCGGCGTGGTCTGGGAAAGCCTGGACGAACCGGTGCAAGTGGTCTGGCGTGCCGCCACGCTGGGACTGGACGAGATTGTGCTCGACCCGGCTGAAGGCGACATCGCCGAGCAACTGCGCGAACGCCTCGACCCACGGCATTTCCGCCTCGACATCCGTCAGGCGCCGATGATGCGCATCGGTTTTGCCGAAGACCTGGCCAACCAGCGCTGGATCGGCATGCTGCTGTTCCACCACATGGTGGACGACGCGACGTCGTTGGGCATGCTCACGGCGGAAATCGAAGCGCACATGCTCGGCCAGGAACACTTGCTCGGGACCTCGGTGCCGTACCGCAACTACGTGGCCCAGGCCCGGTTGGGCGTGAGCCGCGAGGACCATGAAGCGTTCTTCCGCGACATGCTCGGCGACATCGACGAACCAACCTTGCCCTTCGGCCTGCAAGATGTGCAGGGCGAGGGCCGCGACATTGAAGAAGTCCGCCAGGTGGTGGACGCGGTGCTCAGCAAACGCCTGCGGGCTCAGGCCCGTCAGCTCGGCGTGAGCGCGGCGAGCGTGTATCACCTGGCCTGGGCGCAGGTCTTGGCCCGCGTCTCGGGCAAGGACGACGTGGTGTTCGGCACGGTGCTGCTGGGCCGGATGCAGGGCGGCGAGGGCGCTGATCGTGCGTTGGGCATGTTCATCAACACCTTGCCATTGCGCGTGAGCCTGGGTGCCCAAGGCGTGCGCGCCGGGATCAAGGCCACCCACGCACGATTGACCGCGTTGCTCGGTCACGAACACGCGTCGCTGGTACTGGCCCAGCGCTGCAGCGGTGTTGCCGCGCCGACGCCGTTGTTCAGCGCACTGCTGAATTACCGTCACCTCGGCACGCGCCCGGTGTCCACCGAAGCCATCGCCGCATGGGATGGCATCCAGACGCTGGACGGTGAAGAACGCACCAACTATCCGCTCTCGTTGTCGGTGGATGACCTCGGCGAAGGTTTTAACCTGACAGTCATGGCCTCGGCGCAGATTGGTGCCGGTCGGGTGTGTGGCTACATGCAATCGGTGTTGGAAAACCTCGTCGACGCGCTGGAGCAAGCGCCGCAAGCACTGTTGCACGGCTTGAAAATCCTGCCGAAAGCCGAGCGTTTGCAGTTGCTGGAAACCTGGAACACCACGGACAGCGTTTACGCCCATGACGCGTTGATTCATCGGCAGTTCGAAGCCCAGGTGCTCACGCAGCCCGAGGCAGTGGCCGTGGCGTTTGAAGCGTTGACGCTGACTTATGGTGAGCTCAACAACCGTGCGAATCAGATTGCCCATCACCTGATCGAGCTGGGCATTCGCCCGGATGATCGGGTGGCGATTTGTGTTGAACGGGGCCTGGAGATGATCGTTGGCCTGCTGGGGATTCTGAAGGCGGGCGCCGGTTATGTGCCGCTGGACCCGGCGTATCCCCAGGATCGGATCAGCTACATGCTGGAAGACAGCACGCCCGTCGCGGTGCTGGCGCAATCGGCGACCGAGCATCTGCTGGGCGCGATTTCGGTGCCGCTGATCAATCTCGATGGCGACGATTGGCAGGATAAATCCGTCGCCAATCCGTCGGTGCCGGGCCTGTCGTCATCGCACCTGGCTTACGTGATCTACACCTCGGGTTCGACCGGTTTGCCAAAGGGTGTGATGGTCGAACATCGCAACGTCGCCCGGTTGTTTTCGGCGACGCAGGAGTGGTTCGACTTTGGCCCGCAAGACGTCTGGGCCTTGTTCCACTCGTTTGCCTTCGACTTCTCGGTCTGGGAAATCTGGGGCGCGCTGACCCACGGCGGTCGTTTGCTGGTGGTGCCGCAACTGGTCAGCCGCTCGCCGCAAGATTGCTACACGCTGCTGTGCGAGGCCGGTGTCACGGTGCTGAACCAGACTCCGAGCGCGTTCCGCCAGTTGATTGCGGCGCAGGGCGAAAGCGCTCTGACCCACAACCTGCGGCAGGTGATTTTCGGCGGTGAAGCGCTGGAAACCGGGATTCTCAAGCCCTGGTATGCCCGTGCGCAGAATGGGCAGACGCAACTGGTCAACATGTACGGCATCACTGAAACCACGGTGCACGTGACTTATCGCCCACTGACCGCCGACGACGCTCAGCTTGTTGGCATTAGCCCGATTGGTGGGCGCATTCCCGATTTGCAACTGTACGTGCTCGACGCTCAGCGCGAGCCAGTGCCCGTAGGTGTGGTCGGTGAAATGTACGTCGGCGGCGCGGGTGTCGCCCGTGGTTATCTGAACCGTCCTGAACTGAACAGCGAACGCTTTATCCCGGATACCTTCAGCGGCCGTGCCGACGCACGGCTGTACCGCACCGGTGACTTGGGTCGCTGGTTGGCGGACGGCAGCGTTGAATACCTGGGCCGTAACGACGATCAGGTGAAGATTCGCGGTTTCCGCATCGAGTTGGGTGAAATCGAAGCGAAACTGGCGGCGTGCGACAACGTGCGCGAAGCGGTGGTCATCGCCCGGGAAGATGAGCCGGGAGACAAGCGCCTGGTGGCGTATGTGATCGCCAATCAGGACACGCTGCTGTCAGTCGCGGATTTGCGCACTCAGCTACTGGAATCCTTGGCGGAATACATGGTGCCGAGCGCCTTCGTGACCCTGGCTGCGTTCCCGCTGACTACCAACGGCAAGCTCGACCGCAAGGCCCTGCCAGCGCCGGATTCGGCAGCCTACGCCAGTCGTGAATACGCCGCGCCGAAAGGCGAAGTCGAACACACCATCGCCGCCATCTGGCAGGAGTTGCTCAAGATCGAGCAGATCGGCCGGCATGACAATTTCTTCGAACTCGGTGGCCATTCACTGTTGGCGGTGAAACTCATCGAACGCATGCGCCAGGTCGATCTGGCTGCCGATGTCCGCGTGCTATTCGGTCAACCAACCCTGGCGGCACTGGCCGCTGCGGTGGGGGAGCAGACGGAAGTCGTGGTCCCGGTAAATCGCATTACTGCGGATTGCCAACGCATCACCCCGGACATGCTGCCCCTGGCGGACCTGGATCAGGACGCCATCGACCGCATCGTCGCCACCGTGCCCGGCGGCATCGCCAACGTGCAGGACATCTATGCCCTGGCGCCGTTGCAGGAAGGCATTCTTTACCATCACCTGGCGGCGACCCAAGGTGACCCGTACGTGCTGCAAGTGGTGTTCGGTTTTGACAACCGCGAGCGGGTCGACGCATTTGCCCAGGCGTTGCAGAGCGTAGTGGCGCGCAACGATATCTTGCGCACCAGCATGGTCTGGAAAGGCCTCGAAACCCCAGTGCAAGTGGTCTGGCGCGACGCGCAAATGGCTGTTGAACAGGTCGAGGCCGATCCGGCGGCGGGGGATGTGGTGCAGCAGTTGCACAGCCGTTTCGACCCGCGTCATTACCGCCTCGACATCGCCCAGGCGCCGTTGATGCGTCTGGCCTATGCGCAGGATCCGGTCAATAACCGTTGGGTCGGCATGCTGCTGTTCCATCACATGGCCCTGGACCACACGGCGCTGGAAGTGGTGGTGCATGAAATGCAGGCCCATTTGCTGGGTCAGTCGCAGCAACTCGGCGCTGCGGTGCCGTACCGCAATCACGTGGCCCAGGCCCGTTTGGGCGTGAGTCGCGAGCAACATGAAGCGTTCTTCCGCGACATGCTCGGCGATATCGATGAGCCGACACTGCCCTTCGGTTTGCAGGATGTGCAGGGCGACGGCAGCGGTATCGAAGAACAGCATCAAATGGTCGATTCAGCGTTGGCCGGGCGTCTGCGGGTGCAGGCGCGGCAGCTTGGCGTTAGCGCCGCGAGCCTGGTGCATCTGGCCTGGGCGCAGGTGGTGGGTCGGGTGTCGAGTCGTGAAGAAGTGGTGTTCGGCACCGTGCTGATGGGCCGGATGCAGGGCGGCGACGGTGCCGATCGGGCGCTGGGCATGTTCATCAATACCTTGCCGTTGCGCGTTAGCGTCGGGGCTCAAGGTGCACGGGCCGGGGTCAAGGCCACCCATGCCCGGCTCTCGGCGTTGCTGGGGCATGAGCATGCTTCGTTGTCCCTGGCCCAACGTTGCAGTGGGGTGCCGGGTTCGTTGCCGCTGTTCAGCACCTTGTTGAACTACCGGCATAGCGCGGCGGGCACGGTGTCCGACGAGGCGGTTGGGGCCTGGAGCGGGATCCAGACGCTGAGCATGGAAGAGCGGACCAACTATCCGTTGTGCCTGAACGTGGATGATCTGGGTGACGACTTTATGCTGACCGCGCAAGCGGTGGTTGAGGTTGGGGCCGGACGGGTGTGTGAGTACATGCACTCGGCGTTGGCAAGTCTGACGGATGCGCTGGAATTTGCGCCTGAGACGGCGTTGCGCGGGTTGTCGATCTTTCCGGTGGCGGAGCGGGCGAAGCTGTTGGTTGAGTTCAATGCCAGCGAAGCGGTGTACCCGGTGGATCAGACGGTTCATGGGTTGTTTGAGGCTCAGGTTGAGCGGACTCCGGACGCCGTGGCAGTGGTTCATGGTGAGCAGCGGTTGAGTTATCGCGAGTTGAACGAACGGGCGAACCGGTTGGCGCATTACCTGCGCGGGCAGGGGGTGCGGGCGGATTCTCGGGTGGCGATTTGTGTGGAGCGCACGGCGGATATGGTCGTTGGGTTGCTGGCGATTCTGAAGGCTGGGGGCGGTTATGTGCCGCTGGATCCGGCTTATCCGCTGGATCGGATTGCTTACATGCTCGAAGACAGCGCGCCGGCCGTGGTGTTGGCGCAAGCCGCGACATTGGGGCTGTTGGCTGAAGCTTCGATGCCGGTCATCAATCTGGATAGCAGCATTTGGCAGGACGAATCCGTCTCCAACCCTGTGATTGAAGGCCTGACCCCGGCGCATCTGGCTTATGTGATCTACACCTCCGGTTCAACCGGGTTGCCGAAAGGCGTGATGATTGAACACCGCAACACGGTGAACTTCCTGACCTGGGCCCATCGCTCGTTCGATAACGCCACGTTGGCAAAAACCCTGTTCTCAACGTCGTTGAACTTCGATCTCGCGGTTTACGAGTGTTTTGCGCCGCTGACCTCGGGCGGCAGCATTACCGTCGTTAAGAATGTGTTGGAACCGCAAAACGACATCACCCTCATCAACACCGTACCCTCGGCGCTAAAGGCCTTGCTCGAATCCGGCGGCCTCAGCAAAACCGTGCACACGGTCAACGTCGCCGGCGAAGCGCTCAAACGCAGCCTCGTAGAAAACCTGTTCGAACAAACCAGCGTCCAGCGCCTGTGCAACCTCTACGGCCCATCAGAAACCACGACCTACTCAAGCTGGGTTTCGATGGATAGAGAGGACGGTTTCGCCGCCCACATCGGCAAACCGGTCGCCAACACCCAGTTCTACTTGCTCGACGAACATCAGCAACCAGTGCCCTTGGGTGTTCCGGGCGAAATCTACATCGGCGGCGCCGGTGTGGCGCGGGGCTATCTGAACCGCGACGACCTCACCGCCGAACGTTTCCTCAGTGATCCCTTCAGCAGCAACGGCCGCATGTATCGGACCGGCGATTTGGGCCGCTACCTGAATGACGGCAACATCGAATACCTCGGCCGCAACGACGATCAGGTGAAAATCCGCGGCTTCCGCATCGAACTCGGCGAGATTGAAACCAAACTCGCCCAACACGCAGACATCAACGAAGCCGTGGTCCTGGCCCGGGAAGACATCCCCGGCGAAAAACGCCTGGTCGCGTACTACACCGCGCCGCAAACCCTCGATATCGACGCGCTGCGCCGGCACCTGCAAACCCAACTGCCGGACTACATGGTCCCGGCCGCCTACGTGCACCTCGATGCATTGCCTCTCACCCCCAACGGCAAACTCGACCGCAAAGCGTTGCCCGTGCCGGACCTCGCTTCGCTGATCACCCGCACCTATGAAGCTCCGGTCGGTGAAGTCGAAATCGCTCTCGCCCACATCTGGCAAGACCTGCTCGGCCTGCCGCAAGTCGGCCGTCACGATCAGTTCTTCGAACTCGGCGGCCATTCGCTGCTGGCGATCCAGCTGATTTCCCAGGTGCGTCTGCGCCTCGGCGTGGAACTCGGTCTGACCGACCTGTTCGCCCAACCCGAACTCGCCGCGCTGGCCCAAGCCGTGGCCCAGGCCAGTCGCAGCACCTTGCCGGAGATCGTCACGGTTTCCCGGGATGAAGACTTGCCGCTGTCGTTCGCCCAACAGCGCCTGTGGTTCCTGGCGCAGATGGAGGGCGGCAGCGCGGCTTACCACATGCCCGCGGGTCTGCGTCTGCGCGGCAGGTTGGACGCCGTGGCTCTGCAACGCGCACTGGATCGGATCGTTGCCCGTCATGAGGCGTTGCGCACCACGTTTGTCCAGGCCCAGGGCGAGGACGCCTTCCAGCGCATCGCCCCGGCCGATATTGGCTTCAGGCTGATTCGTCACGACCTGCAAGCCCAGGCCGACGCCGAGGTGCAACTGCAACTGCTGGCCGCCGAAGAAGCCGTCGAACTGTTCGATCTGGAACACGGCCCATTGATTCGCGGCCGCTTGATTGGCCTCGATGCCGAGGACCATGTGCTGCTGGTGACCATGCACCACATCGTCTCCGACGGTTGGTCGATTGGCGTGCTGACCACCGAACTGGCAGCGTTGTATGAAGCGTTCCGCCACGGCCTCGACGATCCATTGCCGGCGCTGACCGTGCAATACGCTGATTACGCCGTGTGGCAACGCCGCTGGTTGAGCGGTGAAGTGCTGCAAACCCAGAACCACTACTGGCAACAAACCCTGGCTGACGCGCCGGCATTGCTGATGCTGCCCACCGACCGGCCACGCCCGGCGCAACAGGATTACGCAGGGGCCGCAATTCCGTTGGCCTTCGACGCAGCGCTGACCAGCGGCTTGAAAACCCTGAGCCAACGCCACGGCACCACGCTGTACACAACGCTGATGGCCGCATGGGCGCTGCTGCTCAGCCGCCTCTCGGGCCAGGATGAAGTGGTGATCGGTTCACCGGTGGCCAACCGTACCCGCGCTGAAGTCGAAGGGCTGATCGGTTTCTTCGTCAACACCCTGGCGGTGCGCGTTGATGTCTCTGGCGCGCCAACTGTTGAAACGCTGTTGACCCGGGTCAAGGCCCAAACCCTCGGCGCCCAGGCCCATCAGGACCTGCCGTTCGAACAAGTGGTGGAAGTGCTGAACCCGGTGCGCAGCCTGGCCCACAGTCCGCTGTTCCAGGCGATGCTGTCATGGCAGAACCTGGGCGGAAAAAACGACGCCGACCTGGTGCTCGGCGAGCTGAAACTTGAAGGCATCGGCGCGGCCAACCACGTCGCCAAATTCGATCTGTCGCTGGAACTCGGCGAGGTTCAGGGCCAGTTGTTCGGCAGCCTGGAATACGCCACGGCGTTGTTCGACGAATCCACCGTGCAACGTTACCTCGGCTATTTCGAACGCGTGCTGCGCGGCATGGTCGCGGACGATCAGGTGTCTGTGGAACAAATCGAGCTGCTCGACGAGGTTGAACGCCAGCGCTTGCTGGTCGATCTCAACGACACCCATGTGCCGTATCCACGGGACAAAACCATTCACCAGTTGTTTGAAGCCCGGGTCGAAGCCGAACCGGACGCCATCGCCGTGATCTTCGACGGCCAGCAGATGAGCTATGCCGAGCTGAACCGTCAGGCCAACCAATTGGCCCATCACCTGATCGGCTTGGGCATTCGCCCGGATGATCGGGTGGCGATTTGCGTCGAACGGGGCGCGGAAATGCTGGTGGGTCTGCTGGCGATTCTCAAGTCCGGCGCCGGTTACGTGCCGCTGGATCCGGCGTATCCCGCTGAACGTCTGGCCTACATGCTCAGCGACAGCACTCCATCGGTGCTCTTGACCCAATGTGCGCTACAAAACCGTCTGCCAGCGCTGGACGTACCGGTGGTGCTGCTCGATAAAACCGAGCGCGTCGCCGATGGCTATGACGACAACCCGGTGATCCTGTCCTTGGGCGTGCGTCATCTGGCCTACGTCATCTACACCTCCGGCTCAACCGGCACACCGAAAGGCGTGATGATCGAGCACCGTGGTTTGGTCAACTACACCCTTGATGCCATCAGACTGTTTGGCCTCAAAACGGCCGACACCGTGCTGCAACAAAACACCCTGAACTTCGATTTGTCGGTAGAGGAAATCTTCCCGGCCCTGATCGCGGGCGCCACGTTGGCCCCGAGCCGCGGCATTTTCGGCACCTCACAAAACGAAGACATCCGCCCAACCTTCCTGCACCTGACCGCCGCCCACTGGCACACCCTGGCCGCCGAATGGCACTACAACCCGGCGCTGGCCCAGGAACAGTTGCGCGACGTGCGGCTGATCAATGTCACGGGGGATGCGCTGTCCACGCAAAAACTGCAAATGTGGGAACAGATTCGTCCAGCCCACACGAAACTGGTCAACACCTATGGCCCGACCGAAGCCACGGTTTCCTGCACCGCGACCTACGTGACCTACGAAGCGCTGAACAGCAATGCGAGCATCGGCACGCCGATGGCCAACACCCGCATCTACCTGCTCGACGCGCACCTGCAACCGGTGCCGTTCGGCGTCACGGGTGAAATCTACATCGGCGGTGACGGCGTGGCTCGGGGTTACCTGAACCTCGACAAAATCACCGCCGAACGCTTCATCGCCGACCCGTTCAGCGATGCACCCCGCGCGCGCCTGTACAAAACCGGCGACCTGGCGCGTTATCGCCCGGACGGCGGTCTCGAATACCAGGGCCGTAACGACTTCCAGGTCAAGGTCCGTGGTTTCCGTATTGAACTGGGTGAGATTGAAGCGCGCCTGGGCGAGTGCAGTGGCGTGAAAGAAGTCGCGGTGATCGTCCGCGAAGACGCGCCGGGCGACAAACGTCTGGTCGCCTATGTCGTGCCGCAAACCGGCGTGACCCTGAGCGCTGCCAACCTGCGCGCCGAACTCGCACCGCAACTGGCCGAGTACATGCTGCCCAGCGCCTTCGTCAGCCTTGAAGCATTGCCGTTGACGCCGAATCGCAAACTCGACCGCCAGGCCTTGCCCATTCCGGACGCGACGGCTTTCGCCAATCGCACCCACGAAGCGCCGCAGGGCACGACCGAAATCGCCCTGGCGCAGATCTGGCAAGACTTGCTCAAAGTCGATGCGGTAGGGCGCCACGACCACTTCTTCGAACTCGGCGGCCACTCGCTGCTGGTCATGCGCCTGATTTCCCAGGTCCGCCAGCAACTGGGTGTAGAGATGAGCCTCACCGACGTCTTCGCCCACCCGAACCTGATCGCCCTGGCGCACGTGCTGGCCCAATCCGCCCGCAGCAGCCAACCGGATATCGTCCCGGTTTCCCGCGACCAGGCCTTGCCACTGTCCTTCGCCCAACAACGGCTGTGGTTCCTCGCTCAGTTGGAAGGCGCGAGCGCGGCGTATCACATCCCCACCGGTCTGCGCTTGCGCGGCGAACTCGACAACATTGCGCTGACCCGCGCCCTGAACCGCATCGTGGCCCGTCATGAATCCTTGCGCACCACCTTTGTGCAGGTAAACGGGCAGGACGCCGAGCAACGCATCGCACCGGCCGACAGCGGTTTCGCCTTGCAATTGCAGTCGCTGGCCAAGCACCCGGAGGCCGAAGCCGAGTTGTTGATTCTGGCTGGCGAAGAAGCGCGTCAGGCCTTCGATCTGGAACACGGTCCGCTGGTCCGTGGCCGACTGGTGCGCATGGCCGATGATGACCATGTGCTGCTGGTGACCCTGCACCACATCGTCTCGGACGGTTGGTCCGCCGACGTGCTGACTCGCGAACTGGGCGTTCTATACGAAGCGTTCCGCACCGGTGGCGAAGATCCGCTGCCGGAACTGTCGGTCCAGTACGCCGACTACTCCATCTGGCAACGCCTGTGGCTGACCGGGGAAGTGCTGCACACACAGGAAGCCTACTGGCAGCAAACCCTGGCCGGCGCCCCGGCGCTGTTGACCTTGCCATCCGATCGGCCACGCCCGGCGCAGCAGGACTATGCCGGCAGCGCTGTCGGTCTGGCGCTCGACGAAACGTTGACCCAGACGCTGAAAGCCTTGAGCCAGCGTCAGGGCACCACGTTGTTCATGACGATCATGGCAGCCTGGGCCACGGTGCTCAGTCGCTTGTCCGGGCAAACCGATGTGGTCATCGGCACACCCGCCGCCAACCGCTTGCGCGCCGAGGTCGAAGACATGATCGGCTTCTTCGTCAACACCCTGGCGCTGCGCATCGAAGTGTCGGCGGACGTGACGGTCGAAACCTTGCTGCAACAGGTCAAGGCGCAAACCCTGGGCGCCCAGGCCCATCAGGACTTGCCGTTCGAACAAGTCGTCGAAGTGGTGCGCCCGGTGCGCAGCCTGTCCCACAGCCCGGTGTTCCAGGCCATGCTGTCGTGGCAGAACAGCGAAAGCGCCGGCCTGGAGCTGGGCGATATGGCCCTGCAAGGCTTGGGCGTGACCAGCCGCACCGCGAAATTCGATGTGCTGCTGGACATGGCGGAAATCGGTGGCCGCTTGTTCGGTTCGCTGGAGTACGCCACTGCGCTGTTTGATCAAGCGACGATGGAGCGTTACCTCGGTTACCTCGAATCCGTCCTGCGCGCCATGGTCGCCGACGAACACGCCGTGCTCGCGCAAATCCCGCTGCTGGGTGATGACGAGCACGAGCATCTGCTGCGCACCTTCAACGACACGGCGGTCGAGTACCCGCAAGGGCTGACCTTGCCAGGGTTGTTCGACGCGCAGGTCGCGGTCAGTCCTGAGGCCATCGCCGTGAGCTTCGAAAACAGCCACTGGACTTATGCAGAACTGAACCGCCACGCCAACCAGATCGCCCATGGCTTGATCGAGCTGGGCATCCGCCCGGATGACCGCGTGGCCATCTGTGTGGATCGCAGCCTGGAAATGGTCGCGGGGCTGTTGGGGATTCTGAAAGCCGGCGCTGCGTACGTGCCGCTGGACCCGGATTACCCGGCCGATCGCCTGGCCTACATGCTGGAAAACAGCGCGCCGACGGTGGTGCTGACCCAACGTGCGTTGCAGGCCAGCCTGCCGGCGACGGACACCAGGGTCTTGCTGCTGGACGGGGAAGGCTTCTCGACCCAGCCGATCAGTGATCCTGTGGTAGCAGGCCTGAGTTCAGACAATCTCGCCTACGTGATCTACACCTCCGGCTCCACCGGCATGCCCAAAGGCGTGATGAACGAGCACGGCGGTGTGGTTAACCGGCTGCTGTGGATGCAGGACGAATACACGCTCACCGCAGCAGACACCGTGTTGCAAAAGACCCCGTTCAGCTTCGACGTCTCGGTGTGGGAATTCTTCTGGCCGCTGTTCACTGGCGCACGGCTGGTGATGGCCCGTCCCGGCGGTCACCGCGAGCCGGCGTACCTGCGCGAAGTGATCCAGGCCGAGCGCATCACCACGCTGCACTTTGTGCCGTCGATGCTCGACGTGTTCCTCGCCGCTGGCGATGTCAGCGACTGCAAGGGCCTGGTGCGGGTGATGTGCAGCGGTGAGGCGCTGCCGGGGCAACTGGTGCGGCGCTTCAAACTGCAATTGCCGGGCACCGAGTTGCACAACCTCTACGGCCCGACCGAAGCCGCCGTGGATGTCACCGCGTGGAACTGCGCCGGACCTGAGACGCCGGACAGTACGCCGATTGGCAAACCGGTGGCCAACACCCAAATCTACCTGCTCGATGGCCATCAGCAGCCCGTGCCCATGGGCGCAGCGGGGGAGATCTACATCGCTGGCGTCCAGGTGGCGCGGGGTTACCTGCACCGTCCGGAATTGACGGCCGAGCGCTTCCTCAACGATCCCTTCAGCACCCAACCGAATGCGCGGATGTACCGCACCGGCGATCTCGGTCGCTATCTGGCGGACGGCAATATCGTCTACCTGGGCCGTAACGACGATCAGGTCAAGATCCGTGGCTTCCGTATCGAACTGGGGGAAATCGAGGCTCGCCTCACGGCTCATCCAGCGGTGCTGGAAGCGGTGGTGCTGGCTCGCGAGGACGTCGCCGGCGACAAGCGCCTGGTGGCGTATTACACGGGCGAAACCCAGGACATCCAGGCCCTGCGTGCACATCTGCACGCTCAACTGCCGGAATACATGGTGCCGGCTGCCTATGTGCAGCTCGATGCCTGGCCACTGACGCCGAACGGCAAACTGGATCGCAAGGCTTTGCCGGCACCGGATCTGGATTCCGTGGTCACCCATGGCTACGAGGCACCCCAAGGCGCCGTCGAAACCACCCTGGCGCAACTCTGGGCCGAATTACTCAACGTCGAGCGGGTCGGGCGTCACGATCACTTCTTTGAACTGGGCGGTCACTCGCTGCTGGCGGTGACGCTGATCGAGCGTATGCGCCAGGCCGGTTTGAGCGCGGATGTGCGGGTGCTGTTCGGCCAGCCGACCTTGGCAGCGCTGGCGGCGGCGGTCGGTGGCGGTACTGAAATTGTGGTGCCGGGCAACGCCATCGCACCGAACTGCCAACGCATCACCCCGGACATGTTGCCGTTGATCACGCTGTCCCAGGACGACATCGAGCAGGTCGTGGCGAAGATTCCGGGTGGCGTGGCCAACTTGCAGGACATCTACGCACTGGCGCCGCTCCAGGAAGGGATTTTGTATCACCACCTGGCGGCGCAGCAGGGTGACCTCTATCTGCAACAGGCGCTGTTCAACCTTGAGGATCGGGCGCGGCTGGATGCCTTCGTCGATGCGCTGCAAGGCGTGATCGGTCGCCACGATATCCTGCGCACGGCCGTGTTGTGGGAAGGATTGCGCGAGCCGGTGCAAGTGGTGTTGCGCGAAGCGCGTTTGATCGTTGAAGAATGCGTGGTCGCACCGGGCGATGTCGCCGTGCAACTTCGCGAGCGCTTCGACCCAAGCCATTACCGTCTGGATGTGCGCGAGGCGCCGTTGCTGCGCCTGGCCTGTGCCTTCGACGAAAAACAGCAACGTTGGGTCGCCTTGTTGCTGTTCCATCACATCGCCCTCGACCACACCGCGCTGGAAGTCATCCAGCACGAAATGCAGGCGTATTTGCTCGGACAGCAAGCGCAATTGGGCGAAGCCGTGCCGTACCGCAACTACGTGGCCCAGGCTCGACTGGGCATGAGCGAAAGTGCCCACGAAGCGTTTTTCAGCGACATGCTCGGCGACATCAAGGAACCGACCTTGCCGTTCGGCCTGCACGATGTGCAGGGCGACAGCAGCGGCGTCGAGCAGGCGCAACGGGTGGTGGAAGAAGGCTTGAGCCGGCGTCTGCGAGTGCAGGCGCGGCAACTGGGTGTCAGTGCGGCGAGCCTGCATCACCTGGCCTGGGCGCAAGTGGTGGCGGGCGTCTCCGGTCGCGAAGACGTGGTGTTCGGCACCGTACTGATGGGCCGGATGCAGGGCGGCGAAGGCGCCGACCGGGCGCTGGGTCTGTTTATCAACACCTTGCCGTTGCGGGTGGATGTCGGGACGCTGGGCGCGAAAGCCGGGGTGAAGGCGACGCATGCACGCCTCGCCGCGTTGCTCGGTCATGAGCACGCTTCATTGGCCCTGGCCCAGCGTTGCAGCGGCGTGAGTGCGCCGGCGCCACTGTTCAGCGCGTTGCTGAACTATCGGCACAGTGCAACCCAGGTAACGACTGAAGCTCAGTCGGCCTGGAGCGGCATCGAAGGCCTGGGCGGCGAAGAGTGGAGCAACTATCCGCTGTCGCTGAACGTCGACGATCTCGGCGAAGCGTTCGTGCTCACGGCACTGGTGGTGGCGCAGATCGGTGCGAATCGGGTCTGCGGCTATATGCATGCGGCGCTGGAAAGCCTGGTGGATGCGCTGGAACGCACACCGCAAGCACCGTTGCGCAGCCTGTCGATCCTGCCGTTGAGCGAGCGTCAGCAACTGCTGGTCGAGTTCAATGCCACGGATACGATCTACCCCCATGAGCAGACGGTTCACAGTCTGTTCGAAGCCCAGGCCAAGGTTCGCCCCGAGGCGATTGCCATCGAGCACGCCGGGCAGCAACTCACCTACGGCGAACTGGATGCAAGGGCCAATCGCCTGGCGCATTACCTGCGCGAGCAAGGCGTGACGCCGCAGTCGCGGGTGGCGATTCTGCTGAATCGCTCGTTCGACCTGGTGATCAGCCAAGTGGCGATCCTCAAGTGCGGCGCCGTGTATGTGCCGCTGGATCACCACGCGCCGCAGGATCGCCAGCGCTTCATGCTGGAGGACAGCGCGGCCACCTTGATCCTGACCCGCAGTGACAGGGTTGTGGCCGAAGGCACCTTGCGCGTGGATCTGGATACCTTGCTGCTGCCGGACGAACTGCCCGTCACAGCGCTGCCGCAGACGAGCGATACCCCGGCGTACATCATGTACACCTCCGGTTCCACTGGTCAGCCGAAGGGCGTGATCGTGCCGCACCTGGCCATTGGCCGGTTGGCGATCAACAACGGTTACGCGGATTTCAGCGAGCAGGAGCGCATCGCCTTCGTGTCGAACCCGGCCTTTGACGCCAGCACCATGGAGGTCTGGGGCGCGCTGCTGAATGGCGGACGCATGGTGGTGATTGATCACGAGGTATTGCTCAACCCGACGCAGTTCGGCCAGGCCCTGACCCAATCGAAAGTGACGGTGCTGTTCGTGACCACGGCCATTTTCAATCAGTACCTGATGCTTATCCCCGATGCCCTGGCACGCCTGCGCATTCTGCTGTGCGGTGGTGAACGCGGCGATCCGGCGTCTTTCCGGCGCTTGCTGGCCCACGCTCCGGCACTGCGACTGGTGCATTGCTATGGGCCGACCGAGACCACGACCTTCGCCACCACGCACGCGGTAACAGAAGTGCCGGAGGGCGCAACGAGCGTGCCCATTGGCCGACCTATCGGCAACACCCGGATCTACATCCTCAACGCCGCCCGGCAACCGGTGCCGGTCGGGGTGGCGGGGGAAATCCATATCGGTGGCGCGGGCGTGGCCCTGGGCTACCTGAATCGTCCTGAATTGACCGAGGAGCGCTTTATCATCGACCCCTTCAGTGATGACCTCACCAGCAATAAGACAGGCGCACGCCTGTACCGCACCGGCGACCTCGGGCGCTGGTTGCCCGATGGCAGCATCGAATACCTGGATCGCAACGACGGCCAGGTGAAAATTCGCGGCTTCCGCATTGAACTCGGCGAAATCGAGGCGCGCCTGCACCTGTGCGACGGCGTGCGCGAAGCCTGGGTCATGGCCCGCGAGGACAGCCCGGGCGATAAACGCCTGGTGGCTTACTACACCGGGGCTGAACACCTCGATGCCGAAGCCTTGCGCCTGCAACTGCAATCGCTGTTGCCGGAGTACATGATCCCGGCGGCGTTCGTAAAACTGCAGACGTTGCCGCTGACGCTCAACGGCAAGGTCGACGTCCGCGCACTGCCGGTGCCGGAATTCGATGCCTACGCCAGTCGCGATTACGAAGCGCCGCACGGCGGTCTGGAAACCACCCTGGCCGGTTTGTGGGCCGAGGTGCTGAAACTGGAACGCATCGGTCGTCACGACAACTTCTTTGAAATGGGCGGGCATTCGCTGCTGGCCATCCGACTGGTGGGAATGATGGGCCAGGCCGGACTGAACATTTCCCTGGCCGAGCTGTTCCAGCATGAAAGCGTCGCCTCGATGGCGGCGATGCTTGAAGCCCGGGACAGCGATGTTTCATCGCCGGCCGGGGTCCTGCCGGTACGTGAGGCCGGGACGAAAAATCCGCTGTTCCTGGTACATGAATTCAGCGGCCTCGACGTCTACTTCCCGGCGCTGGGCAAGCACATCGATCCGGACACTCCGGTGTACGGTTTGCCGGGCATTCCCTGGGGCGAGGAGCAATTGCAGACCATGGAATGCCTGGCGACGCGCCTGGTGGGCATCATCCGTTCGGTACAGCCACAAGGGCCGTATCGCCTGGCCGGTTGGTCGTTCGGCGGGGTGCTGGCCTACGAGATCGCCATCCAGTTGATGGGCCTGGACGAGAAGGTCGAATTCCTCGGCTTGATCGATACCTATCTGCCGCGTCTGGTGGATCAGGGCCGGGCACGCTGGACACCGGGCGAGGCGCACAACGTGCATCTGCTGGATCGCTGCGAGGTGTTCTGGAAAGCCCAGGCATCGGACGTCACCCCGGTGCTTGCCAAACTGGCCGGATTGCAGGCCAACCGTTTCGATTTCGATGGCCTGGTGCAGCATTGCCGCGACGAAGGTCTGTTGCCGGTTGAACTGGCGGCCTACAGCGCCGAGCAACTGTGGCACTACCTGGATCGCGAAGTCGCCCACGGCCATGCACTGGCGCACTACACGGTGTACCCGGTGAGCACGCCGGTGCACCTGTTCATCGCCGAGCAACGCAAGGACGATGCGCCGGAGCATTCTGGTTACCTGGGCTGGGACGCCGTGCTGCCGAAGACGCAGATCCAGTGCGTCACGGTGCCCGGCGATCACCAGAGCATGATGCAGGCCCCGCATATCCAGACGCTGGCCAAGGTCATCGACGAAGCGCTGCACAGCGCGGCCTCACGCCCGGCGCCAACCGCCTCAAGAAACGAGTACCAACCGCTGTTGACCATCCAGGGCGGGCGCTCCGGGCAGGCCCCGATCTTCTGTGTACCGGGGGCAGGGGACAGCGTCACCGGGTTTATCGGCCTGACCGATGCCTTTGGTCCGGACTGGCCGATCCACGGCCTGCAACATCGCGGACTGGATGGCACCACCGTGCCGTACAGCCTGGTGGAAACCGCCGCCGAAGCTTATCTGCAAGCGGTGGAACGGGTGCAGCCCGACGGCCCGGTGCATTTGCTCGGGCACTCCTTCGGTGGCTGGATCGTCTTCGAAATGGCCGCACGCCTGCGCGCCAATGGCCGTGACGTGGCATCGCTGACGTTGATCGACAGCGAATCACCGGGCGGCAACGGCGTGGTCGGCAAACCCTATACCGCCATGGGCGTGCTCAAGCGCTTGATTGAAGCGATGCAACTGGCGTCGGGCAAGTCCCTGGGCATCGATGCCAAGGCTTTCGCGACCCAGGACGATTCCGGGCAGATGCGCTTGCTCCATGCCGGCATGGTCCGCGCCGGCATGTTGCCCCAGCGTTCGGCGGCCAATTCCATGAACGGACCGGCGCGGGCCTTTGGCACGGCGTTGCGCACGGTCTACCAACCGCAACATCAATACGACGGTCCAGTGAACCTGGTACTGGCCGACGATCCGACCCTGGACACGGCTGGTAACAAACGCGAGCAAGAAGACATGATCGAAGGCTGGCGCAAGCATGTACCCAATCTCAGTATCTGGTACGGTCCGGGCAACCATTTCACCATCCTCAAGGCACCACACGTTCACAACCTGGCGGCCTGGTGGCAGGCCAGCCTCCCGATCCTCGATGAGGAGGCCGCCAATGACTACGTATAGGCGTCGTCACTTCGTGCAGAACAGTCGTCACCCGGCAATGCCGGCGATCCCCTGAAAAAAGGGTTTCGCCAACCTTGAGGGCCGACGTTCACCGGCAGCACGACGCTCTCATCAATGGCTCCCGGCCGCTGTCTGGCCGGGTCTGACATCAACGCATTCGTGGTCATTTATGGAAAAGTCGAAGTTTCGCAAAATCGCTATTGTGAGCGTACTGGTCGTGGTGGCTGGTCTGATTTTCTACAGCGCTCAATCTCCCGGCAAACCACCGGAGTACCTGACCGCCACGGTCGAACGCGGCGATATCGAGAACGCCGTGCTGGCCGCCGGCATCCTGCAAGGCATCAAGCAAGTGGATGTCGGTGCCCAGGTCTCGGGGCAGTTGAAATCCCTGAAGGTAAAACTGGGGGACAAGGTGACCAAGGGCCAATGGCTGGCGGAAATCGATCCGGTGGTGTTGCAGAACGCCTTGCGCCAATCCCAGGTCAATGAAGAAAACCTAGTGGCGAAAAAACGCGCCACCGCGGCGCAACTCAAGGACGCCAAGGCCACCTACGATCGCTACAAAAAGCTGCAACCGGACGACGCCATTTCCAAGCAGGAATACGAGACCGCCGAGTCGAACTACGATGTGCAGAACGCCAACCTGGTGTCCCTCGATGCGCAGATCAAGGACGCGCGCATCCAGATCGAAACCGCACGGGTCAACCTGGCCTACACCCACATCGTCGCGCCCATCGATGGCTACGTCGTCGGCGTGGTGACCCAGGAAGGCCAGACCGTCATCGCTCAACAACTGGCGCCGATCCTGCTGAAACTGGCGGACCTGGACACCATGACCGTCAAGGCCCAGGTCTCCGAGGCGGACGTGATTCACATCACCCCGGGCCAGGAGGTGTATTTCACCATCCTCGGCGAGTCGGAAAAACGCTACTACGCCAAGCTGCGCGGCACTGAACCGGCCCCGCAAAACTTCCTCGAAACCCAGGCCTCCGGCACCACCAAGCAAAACACGGCGGTGTTTTACAACGGCCTGTTCGACGTGCCCAATCCTGACCATCGCTTGCGTATCTCCATGACCGCGCAAGTACGCATCGTGCTGGACAAGGCCAAGGACGTGCTGACCATTCCGGTGGCGGCGCTGGGTTCGAAGAACGGCGACGGCAGCTTTCCGGTACGGGTGCTGGATGCCGAGGGCCAGGCGCAGATGCGCAACGTCAAGACCGGCATCAACAACAACGTGCGCGCCGAAATCAAGGAAGGCTTGGCAGAAGGCGACAAGGTCGTCATCGGTGAACCAGCGCCCGCCGTGGCAGGGGCCTGACAATGACCCAGCCATTACTGGAACTCAAAGGCGTGACCCGCAGCTTTACCGCTGGGGAGAAGGATTTCACCGCGCTTAAAGACATCAACCTGAGCATCCATGCCGGCGAGATCGTGGCGATCACCGGCGCCTCCGGGTCCGGCAAATCGACGCTGATGAACGTCCTCGGCTGCCTCGATCACGCCACGTCCGGCAGCTACAAAGTGGACGGGCGCGAGACCAGCGACATGGATGACCACGAACTGGCGGTGCTGCGGCGTGACCATTTCGGCTTTATTTTCCAGCGCTACCACTTGCTGCCGCACCTGAGTGCGTTGCACAACGTCGAGATGCCGGCGATCTATGCCGGGGTCACCGAGACCCAGCGGCACAACCGCGCCAAGGTGCTGCTGGATCGCTTGGGGCTCAAAGGCCATTTGAAGAATCGGCCAAGCCAACTCTCGGGTGGCCAGCAGCAGCGGGTGAGTATCGCCCGGGCGTTGATGAACGGCGGCGAAGTGATCCTCGCGGATGAACCGACTGGCGCTCTCGACACCGCCAGCGGCAAGGAGGTGATGAAGATCCTGCTGGAGCTGAACGCGGCGGGGCACACGGTGATCATCGTCACCCACGATGAAAAAGTTGCGGCCAATGCCAAGCGCATCATCGAGATTCAGGACGGCGAGATTCTCAGCGACCGCGTCAACCTGGAGCGACCGGTAGAAGAGCTGCCGGCGCAGGAGGAACGTGCGCCCAAGGTCAAGCAAGCCAATCGCCTGATTGCCAGCCTCGGCCTGTTCAGCGAAGCGTTCAACATGGCCTGGGTTGCGCTGATCTCGCACCGGATGCGCACCTTGCTGACCATGCTCGGGATCATTATCGGCATCACGTCGGTGGTGTCGATCGTGGCCATCGGCGAAGGGGCCAAGCGCTATGTCCTGAAGGACATTGCTGCCATCGGCAGCAGCACCATCGAGATTTTCCCCGGCACCGACTGGGGCGACAGTCGCTCCGCCGCCATCGAAACCCTGGTGTTGCCCGACGTCACGGCGTTGAGCGAGCAGTATTACATCGACAGCGCCACGCCCAACGTCGGGCGCAACCTGTTGCTGCGTTACGAAAACATCGACGTGACCGCGACGGTCAACGGTGTCAGCGAAAGTTATTTCCAGGTCCGTGGGATCAAATTGGGCGAAGGCGTTTCGTTCGGCAAGGACGATGCCCGGCGCCAGTCGCAGGTGGTGGTGATCGACCACAACACCCGGGTGCGGATGTTCGGCCCGACCGTGAATCCGCTGGGCCAGGTGATCCTGGTCGACAACCTGCCGTGCACGGTGATCGGCGTCACCGAAGACAAGAAAAGCGTGTTCAACACCAGCAAGGCCCTCAACGTGTGGATGCCTTACGAAACGGCGGCCGGTCGTCTGTTGGGCCAGCACTACCTCGACAGCATCACCGTGCGCATGAAGGACGGGCAGCCAAGTAAAGTGGTCGAGGACAACATCATCAAACTGATGGAGCAACGCCACGGCATCAAAGACTTCTTCACCTACAACCTCGACAGCATCATGCAAACGGTGCAGAAAACCAGTCAGTCCATGGCGCTGCTGCTGTCGCTGATCGCGGTGATTTCGTTGGTGGTCGGGGGGATCGGGGTGATGAACATCATGCTGGTCTCGGTGACCGAGCGTACCCGGGAAATCGGCATCCGCATGGCGGTAGGCGCGCGTCAGTCGGACATTCGCCAGCAGTTTCTGGTGGAAGCGGTGATGGTGTGCCTGGTGGGCGGGACGATTGGCATTGCGCTGTCGTTCGGCATCGGCTTCATCTTTTCACTGTTGGTGAAGGAATGGCAGATGGTGTTCTCGATGGGCTCGATCATCATGGCGTTTGTCTGTTCGACGTTGATCGGGATCGTGTTCGGGTTTGTACCGGCGCGCAACGCGGCGCGGCTGGATCCGATTGAAGCGCTGGCCCGAGATTAGCCTGGCAATAAAAAAACCTGTGGGAGCGGGCTTGCTCGCGAAGGCGTCGGTACAGTCAACATTGATAGTGACTGACCCACCGCCTTCGCGAGCAAGCCCGCTCCCACAGGGTCGGTGTCAGGGTTTAGGCTTTTTCAGTTGCATAGAGCTGACGCGCTTCACCGGATTTCTTCACCGCTTGTTCGAAGCGATCCAGCACCATACCCACTTCCGATTCGCTAATGGTCAGCGGCGGCAGGAACCTCAGCACCGCGCCATGCCGTCCGCCGGTTTCCATGATCAATCCGTTCTCAAAGCAATTGAGCTTGATCGCCCGGGCCCGTGCGCCATCACCCGGGCCTGCCTTGCCATGGGCGCCAGGAAGCGCTGGCCCGAGATTAACCTG
>NZ_MOBP01000012.1:308324-699807 GCF_003732665.1 Pseudomonas frederiksbergensis
TGACCCACCGCCTTCGCGAGCAAGCCCGCTCCCACAGGGTCGGCGTTAGGGTTTAGGCTTTTTCAGCGGCATAGAGTTGACGCGCTTCACCGGATTTCTTCACCGCTTGTTCGAAGCGATCCAGCACCATCCCCACTTCCGATTCGCTAATGGTCAGCGGCGGTAGGAACCTCAGCACCGCGCCATGCCGGCCGCCGGTTTCCATGATCAATCCGTTCTCAAAGCAATTGAGCTTGATCGCCCGGGCCCGTGCGCCATCACCCGGGCCTGCCTTGCCATGGGCGCCAGGAAGCGCTGGCCCGAGATTAACCTGACAATAAAAAACCTGTGGGAGCGGGCTTGCTCGCGAAGGCGGCGGTGCAGTCAACATTGATAGTGACTGACCCACCGCCTTCGCGAGCAAGCCCGCTCCCACAGGGTCGGCGTTAGGGTTTAGGCTTTTTCAGCGGCATAGAGCTGACGCGCTTCACCGGATTTCTTCACCGCTTGTTCGAAGCGATCCAGCACCATACCCACTTCCGATTCGCTAATGGTCAGCGGCGGCAGGAACCTCAGCACCGCGCCATGCCGGCCGCCGGTTTCCATGATCAATCCGCTCTCAAAGCAATTGAGCTTGATCGCCCGTGCCCGTGCGCCATCACCCGGGCCGGCCTTGCCATGGGCGCCAGGAAGCGCTGGCCCGAGATTAACCTGGCAATAAAAAACCCTGTGGGAGCGGGCTTGCTCGCGAAGGCGGCGGTGCAGTCAACATTGATAGTGACTGAACCACCGCCTTCGCGAGCAAGCTCGCTCCCACAGGGTCGGTGTCAGGGTTTAGGCTTTTTCAGCGGCATAGAGCTGACGCGCTTCACCGGATTTCTTCACCGCTTGTTCGAAGCGATCCAGCACCATCCCCACTTCCGATTCGCTGATGGTCAGCGGCGGCAGGAACCTCAGCACCGCGCCATGCCGTCCGCCGGTTTCCATGATCAATCCGTTCTCAAAGCAATTGAGCTTGATCGCCCGGGCCCGTGCACCATCACCCTGGCCGGCCTTGCCATGGGCGCCAGGTTTGGTGATTTCCACGCCGAGCATCAGCCCGCGACCGCGAACGTCACCCATGAATGAATAGTGTTGCGCAATCTGCTGCAGACCGCTTTCCAGCAGTGTGCCCATCTTCGCCGCGTGGGCCACCAGGTTGCTGTCCTTGATCTGGCGCATGGTGGCTGCGCCGGCCACCATCGCGATCTGATTACCACGGAAAGTACCGGCGTGCATGCCGGGGCTCCAGGTGTCCAGGTGCTCGGCGAACACGATCACCGACAACGGGTAGCCGCCACCGATGGCTTTGGACAATACGAGGATGTCGGGAATGATGCCGGCATGTTCGATGGCGAAAGTGCTGCCGGTGCGGCCGAGTCCAGTCTGGACTTCGTCGATGATCAGCAAAATCCCCTGTTCCTGGGTGATTTCCCGCAGCGCTTTGAGCCAGTTCGCCGAGGCCGGGATGCAACCGCCTTCGCCTTGCACCACTTCAACAATGACCGCCGCCGGTTTGGTCACGCCACCCTCGGGATCGGACAGCACGGTGCGGATGTAATCGATGGAGAGTTGATCCGTGGCCTCGCCATCGGTGCCGAACGGGCAGCGGAAGCGATAAGGGAACGGCAGGAAGTGCGTGCCCTGGGCGATCAGGCCGTTGTCGGCCTTGGGGTGCAGGTTGCCCATGGCGGACAGGGCGCCGGCGGTCATGCCGTGGTAGCCGCCGTGGAAGGCCATCAGGGTCGAGCGCTTGGTGTAATGGCGCGCCAGTTTGATCGCGGCTTCCACCGCATCCGAACCGCTGGGGCCGCAGAACAGGATCTTGCTGGTGTCGCGCATTTTCGCCGGCAACATCGAGAACAGCTCTTTGACGAATGCATGTTTGGCCGGCGTGGCCAGGTCGAGGGCTTGTTGCAGGTGATCACCACCGAGGAAATGCAACACCGCGTCGCGGACTTCGGACGGGTTGTGCCCCAAGGCCAGCGTGCCGGCATTGGACAGGCAATCGAGAAACTCCTGGCCGTTGGCATCCTTGACGCGCATGCCCTTGCCACTGACAAACAGGCGCTGGAACGTTCGCGCATAAGTGCGTGCATTCGACTCGACTTTGCTGAGGTAGCTTAACTCTTCCATATTCGATCACTCATTGGCCGCAGGAAAGATCATCTGACCGGAGTTGAAGTCCGGAATGGGCGATGTGCACGCCGTTCGGCGTGTTCACCCGCGCGATGGGTTTCGATCAGGCGTGAACAGACAATTGGCTCAATAGATAATTGGCTGGCCCGATCAAGTTTCATTTCATGAGAAACAGATAACGGCGTTATCTTTTGTTATTCAATCGATTGTTTTTAAACGATTTAACTGTTCAGGTTGACGAACTTTCAACTCGGCGAAAACCGAAGTTATATGGGCTGTGAAAGGCGTTTTTTGAACCGGATTTGATTCTGCTGGAGCCCTGCATCAAGCGCCAATTTTTCTGGCTGGACATGTCCCTGTTTCCCACGCCAGACACAGAAACAGGCATCGGTTTAAATCAATCACACACCTGCCTCATTCATTTAAGTCGAGGCCATCAACTTTGAAGAACACGTCGTTAGTCGTCTTCGTTGATTAATCATCCGCCGTATATCGCCTTCCTGAGCCGTGCCTGTGCCTGTGTCGGGCGCCAAGGGATTTTTATGTATGCCTTCAAGCCTTCAGGCCGAATGTTGTGGCTGGCACTGTGCGCCATGGTCCTGAGCGGCTGCATGCTCGGGCCGGACTATAAAGAGCCGGCGGTGCCGATCCCGGCCAAATGGCAAGCACCGTTGCCCCACGGCGCGTCGGTCGCGGCCCTGAGCAACTGGTGGCAGCAATTCGACGATCCGGCCCTGGCCGAGTTGTTGCGTATGGCCGAAGCGGACAGCCCTTCACTGGATCAGGCGTTTGCCAAGATCGCCCTGGCCCGGGCGACCCTGGACAACAATGCCGCGGATGCGCTGCCCAATGTCCAGGGCACGTTGTCCGGGGGGCGCGGCGGACAGTTGACCAGCGTCGACCGCATCAGCGGTTCAGGCTCTTCCGCCGAGTTCGACGCAGCGTGGGAGCTGGACCTGTTCGGCAAACTGCGGCGCAACAAAGAAGCGGCGCGAACCCGCATCGAAGCGCGGGTGGACGACTGGCATGACGCCCGGGTCTCGCTGGCGGCCCAGGTCGGTGACAGTTACGTGCAATATCGCGGCTGCCAGAAACTGGCGTTGGCCTACAGCGATCAGGCGCAGTCCCAGCAGCAGACAGCACGTTCGACTCGCCAATCATTGCTCGCCGGGTTCACCTCATCGGCCGATGCCGCCCTGGCCGACGCCAGCGCTGCCAGCAACGAATCAACCCTGATCAGCCAGCAGAGCGAATGCCAGGTGCTGCTTAAAAGCCTGGTCGCGTTGACCGGCAGCGACGAAGGGAAACTGGTCGAAGTGCTCAGCCGCACCCCGGCGCAATTGCCTCATCCGGCCCAGTTAAACGTCCAGCAAATACCTGCCGACCTGCTGCGCCAGCGTCCGGACCTTGCCTCCAGCGAGCGCGAACTGGCGGCGGCCAATGCCGATATCGGCGTTGCCCAGGCGGATCGTTTCCCCAGCCTGAGCCTGTCCGGCAATTTTTCCGTGAGCAGCATCCTCGGTGATCTCAACCGTTCCTGGACCTTCGGCCCGGCCCTGTCGATCCCCATTTTCGATGCCGGCAAGCGCCGTTCGGTGGTGGACAGTGCCAAGGCCAATTACGACGCGGCATTGGCGCTGTATCGCCAGACCTTGCGCACCAGCGTCATGGAAGTCGAACAATCCCTGGTGCGCCTCGATGCGGCGCGGCGCCGCGAGGTCCAGGTCGAACGCTCCACCGCCGGTTACCGCGAGTCCTACGCGGCTATCGATCGCAATTGGCAGGCCGGCAGTGTCAGCCTGCTGGACCGTGAAACCGCCCGCCGCCTGGCCCTGACCTCCGAGATTGAATTGATTACCTTGCAGCAAGATCAGGTTCGCTACTGGATTGCCTTGTACAAAGCGTTGGGTGGCGGCTGGCAAGCCGACCAGGCACTGACGGCGCGCAATGGAGAAGGCTCGTGAAACCGGTATTACGCAACACGCTGATCGCCGGGATTGCACTCGCGGTTGTGGTGACCATTGTCTCCCTGCGCGGAGGCGCCAAACCGGTGGTCGATGCCCCGAGCGTCAGCAGTTTGAGTGTCGAAGTGGTCCAGGCCCGCCGGCAACTCTGGCCGCAGTTGTTGACGGCCAGCGGTGCCTTGGCGCCCTGGCAAGAAGCCGTGATCAGCGCCGAGACCAGTGGTTTGCGCATCGCCAGCCTTGACGCGGATGTCGGCAGCCGCGTGAAGAAAGGCCAATTGCTGGCGACATTGGCCCCGGAAACCGTGCTGGCCGAAGAGAGCAAGCAACAGGCGTTGGTCGCCCAGGCTGTCGCCAGTTTGCAGCAAGCCAGTTCCAACGATCGCCGTGCCGGGATTGTGGGGCAGGGCGGCGCGTTGTCCGAACAGCAGCGCGAGGATTACCGCATCAAGGTCGCCACCGCCAAGGCCGATCTGGCCGGTGCCAAAGCGCAATTGCAAACCGCGCAAATCCGCCTCAAGCAGACACGCATCATTGCGGTGGACGATGGCATTGTTTCTTCACGCACGGCGCTGCTCGGCCAGGTGCCGTCCGCCGGCGATGAACTGTTTCGCCTGGTGCGTGACGGTCGCGTCGAATGGCAGGCCGAGCTGGATGCCCGACAGTTGTCTCGCGTGGAGGCGGGCCAGGTGGCGCGTTTGACCCTGCCGGGCGGGCAAAGCCTCGAAGGGACAGTGCGGCTGGTGTCGCCGACCCTCAGCACCAAAACCAGTCGTGCCGTGGTGTATGTCGCGTTGCCCAAAGACAGCCCGGCCCAGGCTGGCATGTACGCCAGTGGTCAGATTGAACTGCCGCCCCGTGAAGCCCTCACGGTGCCGGATACGGCGGTGATCCTGCGGGACGGCCGCTCCTACGTGTTCACTTTGGGTGACGATTCCCATGTCGCCCAGAAACCGGTCGAAGTCGGCCGGCGCCTGAAGAACGCGGTGGAAATCCTCGGTGGCCTGGATGAACCGGCACGCATCGTGCGCTCCGGCGGTGCCTTTCTCAGTGATGGCGCCAGCGTGACCATAATCCCGACGCAGCCGCAGGTGGCCCAGCCATGAATATTTCCGCGCTGTCGATCCGCCATCCCGTCCCGGCGGTCATGCTGTTTATCCTGCTGACGATTTTCGGTCTGGTGGGCTTCGGCAAACTCGGCATCCAGGATTTTCCGGACATGGACCTGCCGGTGGTGGTGATCAGCGCCTCCCTGGAAGGCGCCGCCCCCGAGCAATTGGAAACCGAGGTGGCGCGCAAACTCGAAGACCAACTCACCTCCCTGCGCCTGCTCAAGCACGTCACCACGATCATCACCGACGGCGCGGTCAGCATCAGCGTCAGCTTCGCCATCGACAAGGATGGCAACGAGGCACTGAACGAAGTGCGCAACGCGGTGGACAGCGCCATTCCGCAGTTGCCGGCGGCGCTGGACACGCCATCCGTGTCGCGCCTGACCACCAGCGCCACCTCGTTGCTGACCTACGTCATCGATTCCGACAGCCTGGATGAAGAGGCGCTGTCGTGGTTCGTCGACAACGAAGTGAGCAAGAAGCTGCTGTCGGTCCAGGGCGTGGCGCTGATTTCGCGAATGGGCGGGGTGGATCGGGAGATTCAGGTCAACCTTGATCCGGCATTGATGGCCGGGCTGGGTATTCGCGTCGCCGACGTGGCCAGCCAATTGAAGGCGATGCAAAAGGACAACTCCGGCGGCCAGGGCAACCTCGGCAGCGGGCAGCAGTCACTGCGTACCTTGGGAGCGATCGACGACCCGGCAGCTCTCGGCGCCATCGATATTCCCAGCGGCGACGGGCGTCTGCTGGCTTTGCGGCAACTGGCGGATATCCGCGACAGCCACGCCGAACGCAGCACCCGGGCGTTTCGCGATGGCAAACCGGTGATCGGTTTCCAGGTCGTGCGCTCGCTGGGGTTCTCCGATGTTGGCGTGGCCGCCGGCGTGCGCGAGGCCATGACCGAGTTTGCCAAGCAACATCCCAATGTGCAGATCGTTGAAGCGAGTGATGCCGTGGAGTCGGTCATCGACAACTACCACGGCTCGATGAGCTTGTTGTACGAAGGCATGCTCCTGGCGGTGCTGGTGGTCTGGTGGTTTTTGCGGGACTGGCGGGCGACGCTGATCGTGGCCACGGCACTGCCGCTGTCGATCATCCCGACATTTGGCGTGATGTACCTGGCCGGATTTACCCTCAACACCGTCTCCTTGCTCGCCCTGGCGCTGGTGATCGGCGTGCTGGTGGACGATGCCATCGTCGAGATCGAGAACATTGCCCGGCATTTGCGCATGGGCAAGACCCCGAAGGAAGCGGCCACCGAGGCGGCGGATGAAATCGGTCTGGCGGTGCTCGCGACCACGATGACCCTGGTCGCGGTGTTCCTGCCCACGGCGTTTATGGGCGGCATCGCCGGCATCATCTTCCGCCAGTTTGGCGTGACGGCTTCGGCGGCGTTGCTGTTCTCGTTGCTGGTGGCGCGGCTGCTGACGCCGATGATGGCCGCCTATTTTCTGCGCGCCCGACATGAAGCCGAGCACGACGGCAAGGTAATGAAGCGCTATCTGGGCTGGATCCACGCCACCCTGAACTGGCGCCGGACCACGATGCTTTGCGCCAGCCTGTTTTTCATCGGCTCGCTGATGCTGATTCCGCTGCTGCCCACCAGTTTTCTGCCCGCCGCCGACACGTCCCGCAGCAAAGTCATCCTCGAATTGCCGCCCGGCGCGACCCTGGACCAGACCACTGCCGTGACCTTGCAGGCCAATGAACTGCTCAACGCCATGCCCGAGGTCAAACACGTCTTCAGTTCGGTGGGCACCGCCAGCAGTTCGGGTTCCGGCCCCAAGGACATCACCGGCAATGGTGATTCGATTATCACGGTGGACCTGGTGCCCCGGGATGAGCGCGCGCTCAAGCAGGTCGAAGTCGAGGCGAAGATCCGCCAGGCCCTGCGCACGCTGCCCGGAGTGCGGGCCAACGTCGGCGGCGATGGCAGCGGCGAGAAACTAGATATCGTGCTGGCCAGTGACGACGGCGATTTGCTGGTGCGCACCGCCAGCGCCCTGGAGCCGCAACTGCGCCAACTGCAAGGCATCGGCAACGTGACGTCCAGTGCCGCGTTGCAACGCCCGGAGATCCAGATGCACCCGGATTTCGCCCGGGCGGCGGAGCAGGGCATCACCAGCCAGGAAATCGCCGACACCCTGCGCATGGCGACCTACGGCGAATACTCCTCGGCCCTGGGCAAGATCAACTTGTCGCAACGTCAGGTGGATGTGCGTGTACGCATGGACCCGCTGGTGCGCAATGACCTGGACGCGATCAACCAATTACGCGTGACCGGTCGCGATGGCCAGGTGTCCCTGGCTTCATTGGGCGACCTGCGCATGGGCAGCGGCCCGGCGCAAATCACCCGGCTCGACCGCTTGCGCAATATCACCCTGTCCATCGAACTCAATGGGCGCACCGTCGGCGAAGTCATGGCCGAGGCCAGCGAATTACCGGGCATGCGCAACCTGCCGCCGGAAGTGAAACTGGTGGAGCAGGGCGAGTTGCAACTGATGAGCGAATTGTTCGGCAGCTTCAGCCTGGCCATGGCCATCGGTGTGTTCTGTATCTATGCAGTGCTGGTGCTGCTGTTCCACGACTTCCTGCAGCCAGCGACGATTCTGTCGGCCTTGCCGCTGTCGTTGGGCGGAGCGCTGGTGGCGTTGCTGATCTGCAACCTGAGCTTTTCCCTGCCGTCGGTGATCGGTTTGCTGATGCTGATGGGGATCGTGACCAAGAACTCAATCCTGCTGGTGGAGTACGCGATTATGGCGCGCCGTGATTACGCCATGAACCGTTACGACGCCCTGGTCGATGCCTGCCACAAACGTGCGCGGCCGATCCTGATGACCACCATTGCCATGGGCGCCGGGATGCTGCCGACCGCCATGGGTCTGGGCGAAGACCCGAGTTTCCGCCAGCCAATGGCGGTCGTGGTAATCGGCGGTTTGCTGACCTCGACCTTGCTCAGCCTGCTGGTGGTGCCGGTGATCTTTACCTATGTGGACGACATTTTGCAGTCGCTCAAACGCCGGGTTCGAGCGCAGCCAGACAGGGAGGTAGTGAGTGAGGGCTAAAACAGGACTTCCCGACGCGAGCCTGTTGTGGGCTGCGGTCGGGAAAAGAGTAGAAGAGTGTTTAGACGGCGCTTCGAAGTGCCACGGAGGCTTGTTGGGCATCCACCGAATGCATCCAGCGAATCAGCGAACGGCGTCCGCCGATGCCCATTTTTATCGCGGCGCGTTTCAGGTAGCTCTCGACGGTATTCACGCGCAGGTCGAATTGCTCGGCCAGTTCCGGCGCCGTATGCCCGGCCAACAGGCCAACGCACACCTCGGTTTCGCGGGATGAAAGGGTCAAACCCGACTCAAGCAAGCGATCGGCAAATCGCTGTCGCAAGGTTTCCATGCCGCCGTGTTCCGGTTCATCCAGGGCGATATGTGCATCCGGACGGGACGGTGCCGATGGGAGCAGGGCAGCCACGTGCTCTTCAACCATGGGCAACAGCAGGCAGGAAAAATCTTTCAGAAAGGCACATTCCTGTGGCGAAAAGCCCTGGGAAAGATGGGAGCGGTAAACGGAAAGGACGTAGCGGCGACCGTTTTTTCGAGAGGTCAGATGCAGTTGGGCAGCAGCCCTGGGTGGCACTTTGTCAGATTGGTCCTGGGCGAGCAGGCAGCAGGAAAAGTCCGGTAGCTTCTGATATTTGGCGTCTTCGAAAAAAATATCGTCGGCCAGTAGGTACGGCTTTTTTACCGTGTGGGTGTCCATAATGGCGTCGATACAGGTGTTGTTCAGTCCGACGCAGCCAATGCTGGATGTGCTCAGTTCAGAAATATCCCTATCGTCAATCCACTGCTCCGTAATATGTGTGGCGTCTACAGGCACTTCCGTGAGTATCAGATCATGCAGCATTCGTGGAAAGTTACGACTGCCAGTGCTGGCGATGACTTTGCCAACGTGCGGGAATAATCTTTGTAAGTTCATCGGCTCTCCATGTCATGGTGTTAGTTCAGGTTTTTGTTATCTAATTTCGACATGCCATCAGCGTATCTACAGTGTGTGTCTTATTTGTTTCAGTTGGGGATATAACGTCCGTGTCGATCGGATTCTACGGGGATGGCTGTATGATGTTAGCAGGCCATCAATGATTCGGTTAGAACTTCATCGTATATCGATGTTCTGGAGGGGGCGTTCTTTTTCAGCAACTCTTCGTAGATGGAAGATGTGCAAGCAAGCGTGCCATATATGACCTTTTCGCCCTTAGATCCCAAGGCAATATTGCGTCTGTTTACTGTCCAGCCGGAACGTTTAAGGATTTTTTCCATCATGGCATCTACAACAACTTCATACGCTTGTACGTTTTGTTTAACGGCGAACTTTATCATTGACAGAAAAATTGCCGCCGTGCGAAAATCGATGTTCGAATTATTAAGTTCGCCAATAGTGTTGTCATTGGCGGCCAGTGCAAAACGGGTGGCTTCCCAACAATGTTTTGTATTGGGCCTGGTCTTATCGGTTGCCAGCATGAAACTCAAGGCACCCGAAATAAGCGTGGGTTTGCTGGAGGGGCGAAGTCGAACACAGCCGGTCACGCGATCTCTTTTATGGGAATAAATATAGATCGCATCGGTATCATCATATTCGTCCGATTCATAGTCGCTCCCCTGATAGCTTTCAATGTCCCATTTTTTTCTATCGATAAATGCGACTTTTCGAATGGAGAGTATTTGCTCTAGGATTGTTGGCGGGATCGTCGAGTAACTGCCAATGCGGGTGTATACACCGGAAAACTCAAATTCACAGGGAAATTGTTTCATGGTCGGACGTTCTTGGTTGTGCGTCGGGACTTAACTGTTAACGCTAGACTAAAGTATTACAACTGTCCTTAAGTACAGTGTCCGGGTTTTTCCCGCTGTTGTTCAATTAATAGTTTGGTTTTTTCAGGGGGTGTGGCGCTTTAATATTGCTTGCTGTGCCTGTTCGGAATTCCGACTATTGAACTGATTGTTGGTGAACATGTCGACTCGGTCACATTCGCGACGATGTATGGTTTCGGATTGTCATTATTAGCGGTAGGCGGGAGGTGCAAGGCAGTTGATATCGCTGGGCTTTTGTTTATGTAATTAAACAGCAATAAAGGTATGGGAGCGTTGTTTCCCTGCACTTGAACTCTGCTCATTCGCTAATGGCCGATATTAGTTTTCTTCGGTCACTGGATCTGTATGGGTGCAATTTCGATTCTGCTGTCGACGTGATGTCATTTTATGCTTATCAGTCCTGCCGCTCTGCATTGGGAATGGATTGATTCGCCTCCTGAATATATAAGCCGCTTCGGCTTCTGGTATGGATGACCCTATGTACTACATTGCGATTTCCCTGCTTACCGTGCTGCTGGTTCCTGGCCCCACCAATTCCCTGCTGCTGCAATCGGGCATCAGCAAAGGCTTGAACGCACAGTCGTTCAGGCTTATCGGTGCGGAATGGCTGGCCTATATGATTCAGATCACACTGTGGGGTGTATTCATTGACCGCCTGGCGGTTGATTATTCCTGGGTGGTGACGGGAACCAAGATTTTTGCCGTGTGTTTCTTGTTTTACATATCGTTGAAGCTGTGGTTTTCCACCAGGGGTAATACATCATCCGTTGTGGCGGCGATTACCGTTCCTGAACTGTTCCTGGCAACACTCACCAATCCCAAGGGTTTGTTCTTCGTTTCCTTCGTGGCACCGACCGGCACATTTTTGGCACTTAACAGTTACGTACCCTTTATGTCGCTGTTTTCGGTGATTATCTTTCCAGTCGGACTTGTCTGGGTAGCAACGGGTGCCTATTGTGGGCGCAAATTGCATTCATCTATAACCGGGCGGATGGTCAATAGAACAATCTCGGTGGTCATTGGGCTATTTGCATCGGTCATGCTTTTTAACGTCGCATCCAAAGTCGTGTTTGCATGACCTTGAAAAGGGTGACAGCTGTCCCGGCGCTGCACAATATATGTGCAGTTTTGGGGCAGTGGGGGATGGTTTATTGCGCGAGATGAACGGTTCGTTACATCAAATGCTAAATCAGGTTCAGGTATAACGCTTTGATCATTGCTTGCTTGACATTGATGCAGTCCAGTTTCTCGGTCATTTGCTTGGCGTGAAATTTAACGGTCCGTTCCGTAATGCTCATGATCAGGCCTATTTCCTTATAGTTCTTGCCAAGTGCCAGCCAGTGCAGGAACTCATGCTCCCTGGGGGTCAATTTTAATGCGCTTTCAGTGCTGGTTTCGATGGGTCGATACTGATGGGCAATGATGCTGATGGTTTTGATGATGAACATGTTTTCCCTGACAATACGCTCAAAGTCAGGGTCGTTTTCTTCCGAGGTTAAATGAATGGAGCCGAAGGACCGGCCGGGTTCATGAAGCGGAATACTGAACCCTTGTTGAATGCCATATTCTTGCGATTGTTCAAATATCTCGGGACGGGTGTCGGAATCTTCCGGGATTTCATTCCAGAAAAAGGGATTCGAGGTAATGGCGGAGTTCGCCATGACGGGATCTGACTTGTAGAGGGCGTTTTTGCGATAGGTTTCGACCCATTCAGCGGGGTAATTGCTGTGAATGGCGATGTCGGAGCTTTCGAAAGGGCTGGAATCCATATGAACGTAGGCGAATTTACTGACTTCCAGTTTGCCGAAAATCCATTCCAGTATTTCAACGTATTCTTTCTTGTTCAGTCCCGGGATATTGTTCTCAAGCTCCTGGACAAATTCGAAAATGCTTTGGCTTGAGGTAAGCTTTGGCATGATAGGAGGCTCGGTCAATGGGGCGATTTTTTATAAAGCAATAGCCCTTATTAGACCAATTGCTCTAATATTGTTGGATGTTAGTTGAAATGTGAAGAAGTTATAGCATCGGTTATCAGTGATGACAAGAATGTTTTTTACTGTGCCGTATTGAAAAATTAGCTTGGCTTTTATAGGGCGCTTCAGAGATTCTGAGCAACGATACGCCCGATCAAGACCGGGCAAAGAAGGAGCGCACCTGAAATAAGCAGGTACGCTTTTTTTTGCGGATACTTCAACGAAAATCAGGCCGCCAGTTGTTGCTGTAATTGCAGGTTCCCGTCCACATCCTTGACCAGGCCACTGGCCAGAAACAGCGGTTGCAAACGCTTGTGCAAGGGCGGCTCGACAAATTCCTTCACGGTCGCCAGCACCAGATTGCCGTAAACCTCCAGTTCCGCCTTGGTGTACGACAACCAGGCCTTTTTCAGCACCATCAACACATCGCTGCCGGCGGTGGAGGCGAAGCGGCGATGGACCACCTGGCCTTCCAGATTGAAGGTGTGCTGATACTCGTAACCGGTCTCGTCGCCCTGGCTTTCGACGCAGCGGATGCAAGTGCATTTACCGTCGCCAAAAGCCACGCGCAGATAGCTGTTGAAGTCCACGACAGGCTTGAGCCCCAGGCGTTTATCTTCCACTGCGAACAGGTCCCCGGTCAGCTTTTCATCAGTACTCAACGTCAAATCCCCTCGGTCATGCGGCGTATTTTCACAGCGCTGCACAATACCAGCATGACTGCGCGAGGGACATGCCGGGCTTGATCAGCTCATCCAGTTCCCGCCATCGACGTTATAGGTCTGCGCCACGATGTAATCGCTCTCGGCTGACGCCAGGAAAATCGCCATCCCCACCAGGTCCTCTGCGGTCGCCATGCGCCCAAACGGCACGTCCTCGCCCACCAACTTCTTCTTCTCCCCGAGCGGGCGATTTTCGTATTTGGCGAACAACGCATCCACGCCATCCCAATGCTCACCGTCGACCACCCCCGGAGCGATGGCGTTCACATTGATCCGGTGCTTGATCAGATCGAGACCGGCCGATTGCGTGAGGCTGATAACAGCCGCCTTGGTCGCGCAATAAATCGCCACCAACGCTTCACCCCGGCGCCCGGCCTGGCTGGCCATATTGATGATCTTGCCGCCATGCCCCTGGGCGATCATTTGCCGGGCGGCGGCCTGGAGCGTGAACAGTGTCCCGGCAACGTTGATGGAGAACAGGCGTTCGTAGCTGTCGCGAGTGATCTCTGTGATCGGTGCTAGATCGAACAGCGCGGCGTTGTTGATCAGGATATCGAGCTTGCCGGTTTTCGCGACGACGGCTGCGATGGCACTGTCGATGGAGGCCTGGTGGGTGACGTCCATCTCGACCGCATAGGCCTGCGGGCCTAACTCGGCAGCGGCTGCTTGCGCACGCTCCAGGTTGATGTCGGCAATCGCGACGGTCGCGCCTTCGTTTATATAGGCTTGGGCGAAGGCCCGGCCGATGCCTCGGGCGGCGCCGGTGATGAGGGTGCTTTTTCCTTCCAGACGTTTCATCGTTTTCATCCGTTAGCGAGATAGAACAGGAATGCAAAAAACCAGTGTGGGAGCGGGCTTGCTCGCGAATGCGGAGTGTCATTCAACCTTAATGCAAGCTGACTGGCCCCTTCGCGAGCACGCCCGCTCCCACAGGTTTTGCATTGATTATTTGGGATACCCGGCACGCTTCATCTCGCGCTCGGTGGATTGCTGTGCGGCAGCCAGTGCCTGTTCAACCGACATCTGCCCGGTCAGTGCCGCCGACATCTGTTTGCCCACCGATGTACCGATGGCCTGGAACTCGGGAATGGTCACGTACTGGATGCCGACATAGGGCACCGGCTGGATCGAGGGGTGCGCCGGGTCGGCGTTCTGCATCATTTGCAACGTGACCTTTGCGAAGGGCGCCGCCTGCAAATAGGCATCGCTGTAGGTCGACATCCGCGTGCCGGGCGGCACGTTGGTGATGCCGTCTTTCTCGGCGACGAGTTGGATGTAAGCCTTGGAAGTGGCCCAGGTCACAAAGTCCTTGGCGGCGGCTTTGTGTTGGGAGCTGGTGGGAATGGCCAGGGACCAGGCGTAAAGCCAGGACGAGCCCTTGTCGGTGAGCTGCGTCGGCGCGGCGACGAAGCCGGTTTTGTCGGCGACATTGCTCTGGGTTTTGTCGGTGATGAAGGAACCGGCGACGCTGGCATCGACCCAGATCGCGCACTTGCCGCTGTTGAACAATGCCAGGGTTTCGTTGAAGCCATTGCTCGACACACCGGGCGGGCCGTAGCGCTTCAGGGTATCGACGTAGAATTTGGCGGCGGCGGTCCATTGCGGTCCGGTGAGTTCGGGTTTCCACTGTTCGTCGAACCAGCGCGCGCCAAACGCATTGGCCATGGTCGAGAGCAACGCCATGTTTTCGCCCCAACCGGCCTTGCCCCGCAGACACATGCCGTATTGCTCTTTGTCCGGATGATGCAACTGGCCGGCGAATTCACCGAGCTGGGTCCAGGTCGGGTGCTCGGGCATGCTCAGCCCCGCGTCCTTGAACAGGTCGGTACGGTAATAGGTGACCGTGCTTTCGCCATAGAACGGCAGGGCGTAGAGCGTGTTGGCGAGCGAAAGCCCCTGGCGCACCGAGGGGAAGATATCGTCGACGTCGTAGCTGGCCGGCAGCTCCGTCATCGGTTCCAGCCAGTTTTTTGCGGCCCACAAGGGCGTTTCGTAAGTGCCGATGGTCAGCACATCGAATTGGCCACCTTGGGTGGCGATGTCGGTGGTCAGGCGTTGGCGCAGGACATTCTCTTCCAGCACCACCCAGTTGAGCTTGATGTCCGGGTGCGCCGCCTCGAAGGTTTTCGACAGCTTTTGCATGCGGATCATGTCGCTGTTGTTCACCGTGGCGATGGTAACGGTCTCGGCGGCCTGGCCGAGCAGGGCGAAGGAAAAACCGGCGGACAGGAAAAGTGCGTTGGGCAATGGCTTCATCGTGTTCTCCGCTCTGCGGCTCAGGCAGCAGAAACTTTTATTGTTGTAATCCGGGATGGCGAGCCGATTACAACAGCAACCCCAAGGCCTCACAAATGAACGGCGCATGCCCCACTGATACTTTTTTGACCGGCCGCCGACGCGGAAAAAAAGTATCAGTCGCCGCCGTGCGTTGCGCTAGGCAAGCCCCACGCCTTAGTGTGAACCTTGCCTGATCGACAAAAACAATAAGGACGCGATTGTGATGAGCCATTACGCCACCGCGGACAAACAGCCCGCGCTCGAAGTCATTCTCAACGAGCCGCAGCACAGCTTTCGCTGGTATGAGCACGACTATCCTTTCGACCTGGCGCGCTGGAATCATCATCCCGAATTCGAGATCCACCTGATTCGCGAAGGCAATGGTCGGCTGTTGGCGGGGGATTACATCGGTTTGTTCGAGGCCGGCCATGTGGCGTTGATCGGCCCCGGGTTACCCCACGACTGGATCAGCGATCTGGGAAAAGGCGAGGTGATTGCCGGGCGTGACGTGGTGTTGCAGTTCGATGGCCAGGCGTTGATGCAGTTGCGCAACCTGGTGCCAGAACTCAACGAGTTGCAGAGCCTGTTCCGGCAAGCGGCCCAGGGCATCGAGTTCGCGGGCGCCACCCGCAAGAGGGCCGCCAACCTGCTGGAACAGATCGGCCGCAGCCAGGGATTTGAGCGGTTATGCCTGTTCCTGTCGTTGCTGCAACTGCTGGCATCGGCGCCCGAAAGCGAACGCAAGACCCTCGCCAGCCTGCAATACGCGCCGATGCTCGATGCCTTGACGGCCCAGCGCATGAGCATCGTCTTCGACTACATCCTCAATGACCTCGCCGAAGAGCTGCGCCTGTCCGTCATTGCCCAGCGCCTGGAGATGAGCGAGCCGGCATTCTCCAAGTTCTTCAAACGCGCCACCGGCCACACCTTCGTCGACCTGACTCGCAAACTGCGGGTGCAGCGGGCCTGCCGGTTACTGGCGCAAAGCAGTATCAGCATCGCCAATATCTGCTTTGAAGTGGGCTACGCCAACCTGTCGAATTTCAATCGGCACTTCCGCCATGAAATGCAGGAAACACCGAGTGAATACCGGCAGCGGTTGCGCAGGGCGGTGGCGGTGAGTTAACGGGCCAGCCATTCACCGACGATCTTCTGATAGCCGCCGGTGACCTTGCTCAAGTGCAACCACTGATCAACATATTGCTTCCACGCCATGTCATCGCGGGGCAGCAGATAAGCTTTCTCGCCATACTGAAAGTACTGACTCGGATTCACCGCACACAGCCCTGGCTTGAGTTTCTGCTGATACAGCGCTTCTGACGCGTCGGTGATCATCACGTCAGCTTTCTTGTCCAGCAGCGCCTGGAACAGCGTGACATTGTCGTGCAGCAGCAGTTGCGCCTTGGGCAGGTAGGCATGGACAAACGCCTCGTTGGTGCCGCCCGCCGGTTCAATCAGACGCACTGAAGGTTGGTTGATCTGCTCGATGGTCTGGTAAAGCGATTGATCTTCGCAGCGCACCAGCGGGACTTTGCCATCGACATCGAGGGTGCTGCTGAAAAAGGCTTTTTTCTGCCGCTCCAGGGTCACGGAAATCCCGCCCACCGCGATGTCGCATTTGCCGGCCAGCAGGTCGGGCATCAGGGTCTTCCAGGTGGTTTGTACCCATTGCACTTTGGCGCCGAGGCTGTCGGCCAGGGACCGGGCCATTGCGATGTCGATGCCTTCGTATTCACCGCTTTCGTTTTTAAAGGTGTAGGGCTTGTAATCGCCGGTGGTGCAGACCGTCAGCAGGCCCTGCTGCATGACGCTGTCCAGATGCGATGGCGTTTCCTGCGCGTGCACGCCCAAGGGCAGGGCGAGTACTCCGCAGAGGATCAGGGTGGTTTTTTTGTTGTTCATCGGTTCGGCGCTCACTTTCAAATCCTATGAGAGGTGCGCCGAGTATCGCCGATAGACTCAACGATTGGGCAGTGAAAGACACCCCAAACCTTTCAGGGTGGCTTCGACCGCTTGGGCCAACGGTGTGTGCGGCTCAGTCCCGAGCACTGCGAGCAATCGGCGGTTGTCCATGCGCAGTGGTTGCTGCCACAGGTAACGCATCTCCAGCAGTTCCCGCAGGGTGGTCACGAACGGCGCGGCCAGGCGTGTCAACCACCAGGGAAACGCCCGCAATTTCGCCTCACCGCCATGCTGCTCGACGCATCGGGCAATGGCCATCGCCATCTGCCTGCCATCAGCGTCCCAATGCCCGGCCATATGAAAGTTGGAGAAGGGCGCCAGGCTCTCCCGATGGCTGAGCAGTTGCACCATGGTCTGCGCAACATCGGGCAAATAGGACCACTGATGACCCACCCCGGGATCACCCAGCAGGTTGATGTGCTTCACGGTTTGCCCAGGCTTGATCAGCCCCATGGAAAACCAATTGTTGCCCGCCTGCGGACCGAAAAAATCCCCGGCCCGCAGCACAATCGCCCGGACGCCTTGTTGCGTTGCGGCGTGCAGGCGCTGTTCGAGCTGGACGCGGATCCGGCCTTTACGGGGCAGTGGATGTTGCGCCGCATCCTCGGTCAACAACGGAAATGCCTCCGGGCCGAAGTTGTAGACCGTGCCTGGCAACACGATAGTCGCGCCTTCCTTCACGGCTGCGGCGATGGTGTTGTCCATCATCGGCAGCACCCAATCATTCCAGCGTCGATAACCGGGCGGATTGACCGCGTGGATCAGCACGCTGCAACCCTGTGCTGCGCGCATAACGTCTTCGCGGTTCAGCGCATCGCCACGCAGATAGAGAATGCCCTCGCGGGTTTCGCTGCTTTGCGTCAGCCCCCTCTGCAACGCCTGGACTTTCCATCCAGCGTCGCGCAGTTGTCGCGCCACTTCACCGCCGATGCCGCCCGTTGCACCCAATACCAGAATTTTCTGCGTCATATCGCGTTCTCCCAGATCATGAATACATTCTGGTACGCCACCGGGGATGAAAGAAATTGCTGAATATCAGCTACTAGCTATACATTTATGTATGACTAAATCCATTGGTTGGGAACTCTATCGAAGCTTTCTGGCGGTGCTGACCCACGGCTCGCTATCGGCTGCCGCACGGGCGCTGGGCATCACCCAACCCACCGTGGGGCGGCACATTGCCGAGCTGGAAGCTTCGTTCAAACAGACCTTGTTCACCCGTTCAAGAACCGGACTGATGCCCACCGAGGCGGCGTTGACCCTGCGCAGCTACGCCGAGGCCATGCGCAGCAATGCGGCGGCGCTTGAGCGAGCCATGGCAGGTCACGGACAAACTACCGGCGGCACCGTGCGCATCACCGCCAGCGAAGTGATTGGCGTGGAAGTGCTACCGACGGCACTGGCGCAGCTACGGCGGGCGCACTCACAACTGACAATTGAACTGGTGGCCACCAATCGCGTGCAGGACTTGTTGCAACGGGAGGCCGACATCGCGGTGCGCATGACCCCACCGAAACAGGAACAGCTTATTGCGCGTGGTGTCGGCCACGTCAAAGTCGGGCTCCACGCACATGCCGACTATTTGCAACAATACGGAACGCCCAAGGTGCCGGCAGACCTCGCGCAGCACACGTTGATTGGTTTCGACAGCGAAACGCCGTTCATCCGCGCCGCCAGCAAGCGCATGCCAGGCTGGACCCGCGAAGGCTTTGCCCTGCGCTCCGACAGTGACATGGCCCAACTGGCCTTGATCCGCGCCGGCGCTGGCATCGGTTTTTGCCAGTCGGCACTGGCCAGGCGCTCGGCCAGCCTGGTTCAGGTACTGCCCGAGCACTTCACCTTTGAGTTGGACGCCTGGGTCACTATGCACGAAGACCTGCGCAACAGTCCGCGCTGCAGGGTGGTCTTTGATGCCTTGGTCCAGTGTCTGCTGGCTCACACCGCGTGAACCCTGTACCTTCAACCCGGAAGAAATTTTTTTGAAATCAAGGGGTTGCCAGCCTCGGGAAATCAGTACATAATTCACGCCATCGAAAGCACTGACCGCTGAAAAAGCTCAATGTTTTCAAGGAGTTAGAGAACGATTCAATTAACTCTCGAAGCTCAGCGTTTGTATGCATCTGGTGTCGTGCTACTGACATCCGATGTTTGAGGCCGAGTAGCAAAATGGTTATGCAGTGGATTGCAAATCCACCTACGCCGGTTCGATTCCGACCTCGGCCTCCACTCTTAAAAGCCCTGTAGATCAATGATCTACGGGGCTTTTTTTATGCCTTCAGGAAAGTGAAGTGTTCCGCATCTTTTGGGATGTGTTGCGCATGTTCAGATTATTTTGTGGGCTGGACGATAGGGCCTGCGCTGCTCGGAAGCCTGATTGCGCCTGGGAAATGTCCTACATATTTTCGCTCCGATGCGAACTGCGCGGCAGGCCTTGAAAAATCATTAGCCCACGATGCGCTAAAGCTGCTAACCTTTTGAAATTGCTTGTTTTGTTGATGGATTTCAGATCCTTGGATGCCGGTTCGACCAGGTCCTCGGCTTCCACTTTAAACGAGCTCCGTAGATCTTTGATCTACGGAGCTTTTTATTTCGTGGTCCTGCAAGATTTAGTCTTGAAAAGGACGTCTGCGAACTTGCTTCACCAGAGCGGGATGTATATATTTCCCCCTCTGTTGCACCAGGGTCAGAACTGCCAGGGTTTCCCGGACATTTTTCAGACCGCTGCACCGCGCTACCGCCCGAATGGCGAAACTGGTAGACGCATGGGACTTAAAATCCCCCGCTCGTAAGGGCGTGCCGGTTCGATTCCGGCTTCGGGCACCACATATATCAAAGGCCTGCATGAGAAACCTCATGCAGGCCTTTGTCGTTTCCGGTTCATTGTTTTTGACAGGCATGGAGCTTCGATTTTGATTTCAGTGATGAAAAAAACAGCCATCGCGTATGGCGTCGCCTTTTCCGGCCTGAGTTATATCCAGGCCCCAGTCGCCGAGGAATTTACCGATCGTGAGATCGCCGTAAAACTCATCGCGGGGCAGAGGGCATGCACCCAAGTAAACCCTGCAGGCAACTACTCCTATAAGAACTTCATCAATACCCCGGAGATGGAGGTGACTGATGAGGTAAAAGCAGAAACCCTCATCGCCGAAACTTCCCCGGACTATCAAGAAGAAATACGGCGTGCTCAGGATGAGATGGTACGTGACGAGACCGGTAGAGCGGCGCTGGGGCTTCTGTGTTCGTATTACAAACCGCCAAAGGGATTTAGTTTCTGGTGACGGGGGGGCGTCGCAAAAGGATCTCGGGCCGATCAGATCGGCCCGAGGCGACTATCCAAACGAATGCCTGCTAAACGAATGCCTGACCGCGAAATCCACGGGGCAACCTTTGCAGTCCTGCCATGTCCGTCAACCGCTGAGTCCACTCCGCCCGCCAGTCACTGGCGGTGTGAGTCACCTTGGCCTTGCGCGCCGCACGACGTGCCGCGTTGCGTTCGTCTTTACGTGCGTCCTTGAATGCATCGGTATTGCGGCAACTTCTGCATTTCACCTGGGACAGTATTTTGCTCGAAACCAGTTTGGCGCCCGTGTGACCACAGGCCAGGTGACCGCCGACTTTGAAGTGAGTAACCATTGAAACGTCTCCTTCGTGACGTATGTGGGTTTGACCTCCCATCGGCGGCAGCGTTCGTATTTGGAACCGACAGGCAAAAAAAAGGCCCGCATGCGGGCGGGCCAAGGGATTCTTCAAAGGAGTAGGGCCACAGTAGGGGGTAGGTTGTGAACGCAATGTGAAAACAAACACGCAAAAAAAATCCCAGCGCTGGGGCCGGGTTGCGGGTGAGGCAGGAGGCAATCAGGCAGGCAGGGTCTCGGTGACTGTCTTGTCGCCGTTCATGCTTCCTGAGTCAGGCCTGTCCTTGAGACAAATGATTATCTGAACCGAGGCAGCGGTGGTTCGACAGGGCGCAGAGAAGACAGAGTGCTACGAATCAGCGGTGTGTCTTTCTCGATGTCGTTCAACCGGTCACGGATTTTCAGTGCCGTAGGATGCCCGCCTTGATGATCGACCCAGTCGGCAATTTCCTTGCACGCGGCAGCGAGACGAGCCTGACGGGAGTCAAGCAGGGTGAGCAGGGTGGTGATGGACTCTTTTTCAGACATGACACACCTCCATTTAAAGCAAACTGGCAGTGGCAGCAAAAAGCCCGCGGGTGCGAGCTCTCTGCCGATGGGGTCGCTGGTCCTTCAGCTGATTTGAGTATAGACCCGGAAACAAATTATGAACTTTGCCGGGCTGTCACTTGTGAGCGCGCATTGAGTTGATGGCACTCGCGTCGGGCATCTTCTTCAAGGTCGAAGCCGTCACCGATGAAGCCCCGGGTGCGGGTATCGGTGATGCGGAACCAGACGGCGGCCTCGGGCGGCTCGTGATTGACTTCTCCGGCTCGGCGGCCATGAATGATGATTTTGTTGCAACGTTTCACAACGAAAATGTCTTCCATGGCACCACCGTAGCTGATTCGTGTTCAGATCAACTATAGAAGCCCTTGGCGATCGTGCAAAAAATAGCCGGGTAGTTCGTCGGTTGTTCAAGCGATAGCGTCGCCGCTGTCAGGCTTTTTCGGCAGCGGCGACCATCTTCTCCAGAAAAATCGCCAAACCAACCTCTTCAGCCCTGAGCCCTTTACGCACCCTTGCCCGCGGCAGCTCAGCCAGAGCACCCAGCATAAATCCCTCCAACACCGCTGGGTGGATGTAGCACTTGCGGCACACCGCCGGGGTATTGCCCAACTGTTTGGCGACGTTCTTGACCATTTCCACCACGTGCCGCTTGGCGTCGGATTCCGGTTCCCAGTGCAATTCCCGTAATACCGACAATGCCAGGGCGCTGCCGGCCCAGGTGCGGTAGTCCTTGGCGGTAAAGTCAGCGCCGGTGAGGGTTTGCAGGTAGGCGTTGACGTCGGAAGAGCTGACGGTGTGGCGCTCGCCGTTTTCGTCGAGGTACTGGAACAGGTTTTGTCCGGGGAGTTCCAGGCAGCGCTTGATGATTCGCGCCAGGCGCCGGTCTTTCACGGTGATCTGATGCTCGACGCCGCTTTTACCGCGAAACTGGAACAGGATCGCACTGCCGTTGACCTCGACATGACGGCTGCGCAGGGTGGTCAGGCCATAGGAGCGGTTGTCCCTGGCGTACTGCGTGTTGCCAACGCGGATCAGCGTCGCATCGAGCAAGGTGATGACCGTGGCCATGACCTTGTCGCGGCTGAAACCGGGCGCCGCCAGCAGGGCTTCGAGTTGCTTGCGCAGTTTCGGCAGGGCCAGGCCGAAGTCACGCAACCGCGAGTACTTGTCGGCATCGCGCACTTCGCGCCAGCGCGCGTGATAACGGTATTGCTTGCGGCCCCGGGCATCGCGTCCAGTGGCTTGCAGGTGGCCTCGCGGGTCGGCGCTGATCCACACATCGGTGTAGGCCGGTGGCACCGCGAGGGCGTTGATCCGTTTGATTTCGTCGGGATCGGTGATGCGCTGGCCCGATGGATCGAAATAACAGAATTTGCCCCGCAGTTTCCTGCGGGTGATGCCGGGCTGGGTGTCATCGACGTAATGCAAGTCGGGTGGCAACACATCGGTCAGCGCGGTATCGGGCATGGCGGTAGTCCTTGGCAGCTAATCAGGGGCTTGTACAGCCATTGACCGCGTGCCGTCGCCGAGGTGCCAACAGATTCAGGCCAGCACTGCCACTGCCTTGATTTGCGCCCAGAGTTGTTGGCCGGGATGGATGCCCAGTTGATCCCGAGAATATCGGGTGATGCGCGCCAGCAGCGGGGTGCCGCCGGCGTCCAGGCGAATCAGCACATGGGCGGCATTGTCGGCGCCCAACTCACTGATCACCGTAACCGGCAGGCGGTTAAGGATGCTGCTGTGCTCGGTGCTTTGCAGGCTCAAGCTGACATCCCGCGCCTGCACTTTGCAGCGCAACGCCTGGCCTTCGGTCATTGGCGAATGGGGGACGCGCAGATTCAGGCCGGAATTTGGCAGTTGCAGGGTCAACAGTTGATAGCCGGTGTCGTAAGCGCTGACCTGTCCTTCAATGACCACGCCGGCGTCGTCACCCAGGGCCAGCGGTAAATCGAGGCGGGCCAGGGTTTCGCCGATCGGACCGCTGGCCAACGCTTTGCCGTCGCTGAGCAGGACGATATGGTCGGCCAGGCGTGCCACTTCATCCTGGGAATGGCTGACGTACAGCACCGGTATGTCCAGTTCGTCGTGCAGCCGTTGCAGATACGGCAGGATTTCGTTTTTGCGTTGGCTGTCCAGCGCTGCGAGCGGTTCGTCCATCAGCAGCAGTTTCGGGCTGGTGAGCAGGGCGCGGGCAATGCCGATGCGCTGGCGTTCGCCGCCGGAGAGGTGCTGCGGATGACGATCCAGCAAATGGCCGATGCCCAGCAATTCGGTGGCATGGGCCATATCGACCCGGCGCTGTTGTTTCGGGATGCGCTTGAGGCTAAATTCCAGGTTGGCCAGTACCGACAGGTGTGGAAACAGGCTCGCCTCCTGGAAGACATAACCGATGGCGCGTTTGTGCGGTGGGACGAAAATCTTCTGGCGACTGTCCTGCCACACTTCGTCGTTGACCTGGATAAAGCCTTCTTCGGCCTTCTCCAGCCCGGCGATGCAGCGCAGGCAGGTGGTCTTGCCCGACCCGGAATGGCCGAACAGCGCAGTGACACCGCGACCGGGCAACTGCAGGTCCACGTCCAGGGCGAACCCCGAATAACTGAGTTTCAGGCGGGTTTGAATCATCAATCAGCTCCAGCCCGCTTTGGTTTTACGGCTGGAGTAGAGCGCCAGCAACACCAGGAAAGAGAACACCAGCATCGCCCCGGCCAGCCAATGGGCCTGGGCGTACTCCATGGCTTCGACGTGATCGTAGATCTGCACCGAGACCACGCGGGTCTTGTCCGGGATGTTGCCGCCGATCATCAGCACCACGCCAAACTCGCCGACCGTATGGGCGAAGCCGAGAATTGCGGCGGTGATAAAACCGGGACGAGCCAGAGGCAGGATCACGCTGAAAAACGTATCCCAGGGGTTGGCGCGCAAGGTGGCGGCGACTTCCAGTGGGCGAGTGCCGATGGCGGAAAACGCGTTTTGCAGAGGCTGCACCACGAACGGCATCGAATACAGCACCGAGCCGATCACCAACCCCGCAAAACTGAAAGTCAGGGTGCCCAGCCCCAGTGATTGGGTGAACTGGCCAACGAACCCGTGAGGCCCGAGCATCAGCAGCAAATAGAAGCCAATCACCGTGGGTGGAAGCACCAGGGGCAGGGCGACGATCGCCCCGACCGGGCCACGCAACCAGGAGCGGGTGCGCGACAGCCATAACGCAATCGGAGTGCCGATCACCAACAGGATGACGGTCGTCAGGGACGCCAGTTTCAGGGTCAGCCAGATGGCGGAAAAATCGGCACTCGTCAGCGTCATTTAGAGTTGATAACCGTAAGACTTGATGACAGCAGCGGCTTTCGGCCCCTTGAGGTATTCAACCAGTGCCTTGGCGGCCGGGTTGTCTTTGCCTTTGTTGAGGATCACCGCGTCTTGTTTGATCGGGTCGTGCAGGCTGGCCGGAACGATCCAGGCCGAACCGCTGGTGACTTTGCCGTCTTTATAGATCTGCGACAAGGCGACGAAGCCCAGTTCCGCGTTGCCGGTGGAGACGAACTGGTAGGCCTGGGTGATGTTCTGGCCTTCAACAATCTTGTCCTTGACCTTGTCGGTCAGGCCTTCTTTAGCCAGCACCTGGGTTGCGGCCAGGCCATACGGCGCAGCTTTCGGGTTGGCGATGGACAGGTGCTGGTACTCGTTCTTCTTCAGCACTTCGCCCTTGGCGTCGACATAACCTTCCTTGGCCGACCACAGCGCGAGGGTGCCGATGGCGTAGGTGAAGCGCGAGCCTTTGACCGTGTCGCCTTCGGTTTCAAGTTTTTGCGGGGTGGTATCGTCGGCTGAGAGGAACACTTCGAACGGCGCGCCGTTCTTGATCTGGGTGTAGAACTGACCGGTCGCGCCATAGGCCGCTACCAGTTTGTGCCCGGTGTCTTTTTCAAAATCGGCGGCGATCGCCTGGATCGGCGCAGTGAAGTTGGCGGCCACAGCCACCTGGACTTCATCGGCCTGGGCCGAGCCGAAAGCGAAGACAGCGAGCAGGCTCGCCAGGCAGGTAGGGGCGAAACGTGAGGCACGAATGGTCATGGAACGGCTCCGTGGTAGGCAAGTGCAGTGGGCAGTTTTTATAGGGGGTGAACTGCGCCGATGCGAGGGGTTAAACGCTATATATCGGAATATATAGCGAAATGCCTGTAAACGGAACTTGTTGGTATTGCGCTGAATTTGATTGGGCCGCAATCCCTGTGGGAGCGGGCTTGCTCGCGAAAGCGGTGCGTCAGTCGACATCAATGTTGAATGTGCCGGCGTCTTCGCGAGCAAGCCCGCTCCCACAGGGTTTTGTGTTGGGCTCGGGGGTTAGCGGCGGGTCAGTTTGGTCAGGGCTTCAGCCGCCAGGCGCTGGGTCAATTCCGCCGCTGGCAGTTCAACACCCAATCTGAACGCCTGACCGGCCCACAGATTGGCGAAGTCCGCCGGATCCTTCGCCCGCAGCGGCATCAGCGCACCACCGGCCAACGGAAATGCCGGGGCCTTGTCGCTCATGGGGCCGATTTCACGCATCACTCGATTCAGCAGCCCCCGCGCCGGGCGTCCGGTGAAGAGATTAGTGACCGCCGTCTCGCTTTCCTTGGCGGTGCGCAATGCCTTGTGGTGGGCCGCGCTGATCTTCGCTTCGGGCGTGAACAAATACGCCGTACCCAGTTGCACCCCCGAGGCGCCCAGATGAAACGCGGCAGCAATCCCCCGCGCATCACCAATCGCGCCGGCGGCAATCACCGGGACATTCACCGCGTCGACGATCTGCGGCACCAGCGCGAACGTGCCTACCTGGCTAGTCAAGTCATCGCTGAGGAACATCCCGCGATGACCGCCGGCTTCGTAACCCATGGCGATGATGGCGTCACAGCCGTGTTGCTCCAGCCAAATTGCCTCGTCAACGGTAGTGGCGGACGCCAGGATCTTCGCCCCGGTGGCTTTCACCCGATCCAGCAACGATTTCTCCGGCAAACCGAAGTGGAAACTCACGACTGGCGGGCGAAATTCTTCGACTACAGCGCAGGTTGCCTCATCGAACGGCGCACGATTGGACACGGGCGTAGGTGCATCAAAATCAGCGCCCAATTCACGGTAGTAAGGCTCCAGCAGATTTTTCCACTCACGGGCCTTTTGCTCGTCGGGCGCTGGCGGTTGGTGGCAGAAAAAGTTGACGTTGAACGGACGCTGGGTGTGTTGGCGGATTGTTTTCAGCTCGTCGCGCAACTGCTCAAGGCTCAACAGCGCGGCGGGCAACGAGCCCAGGCCGCCGGCGTTGCTGACGGCAATCACCATGGCTGAGTCGTGGGCACCGGCCATGGGCGCTTGAATGATCGGCAGTTCGATACCGAGCAGGTCAAGAATGCGGGTGTCTGGCCATTGGCTCATTTGAATCTTCTCCGACATCGACGGGTATGTCCGTTTTGTATCAGCAACGAGGACAGCAGGCCAGTCGGTTTTTCTGAAGGGGCCGCGTCTGTTTTTCTGAATGGACCGACCTCGACATCTATGCCTTTGGCAGCCAAGGGGCCGCGAGTGCCAGGGCGCCATGGCCACCACGCCGGACACAGGCCAGGGGCCGCATCCAGGGTACTCAGCGGACAACTCAACGGCGATGAAGTCCGCCGCCACCGCCGCCAAACGAACGATTCATGACCCGGGACGAGTCATGAAAATTGTTGAAACGTTCATTGCCGAAAGAGCGTGCCGCTGATTCACGATTGAGGTTCTGCAATTGCGCGGTGTTCGCAGGGTTGACCCGTGTTGCACCGCCCTTGACCATCGATTGCCAACCGTCGTCGGTCTTTTTGTAGACGTTACCGTCATGCCCGGCGTAGACGTTATCCCCCACGCGGGCAGCGCCGCTGTTGCGTGCGCGTACGCTGCCGTACTGGGTGGTGTTGCCAGTGCTGGGGTTGTAGACAGCGCCGCGATTGGCCGTGACCTGAGTGCCGTTGCGCACATTGCCCGCTGTCACTTTGCCGCCGGCAATCGCACCGCCATGGGGGCCGACGATTTCGCCGCTGCGTCCGGCGGCGTAGTTGCCGTTGTAGACGTTATGCACTGCGCCGCGCTGACCGGCCGTGGCAATACCAGTGCGGGAGTTATAGGCATTATCGACCTGGCCGGCCCAGCGATTACCGGTCCAGGCGTTGTAACCGGCACCGTAACGGCTGACCGAGGCGCGATCACCCCATTGGCGATAAATGTTGCCGGTGCTCCCCGCCCAACCACCGGGCCCCCAGGCCACTGCGCCGCCGTGATAACCATAGGCCGCGCCGCCCCAGGGCATTGGCGCCGGATACAGGCGCGGCCCCCAGGCGTAACCCCAGCCGTAATTGCCCCACCAAGGGTACGCGCCCCAACCCCAGCCCATGGCCACGGTGCTGCCGCCCCAACTCCAGCCAAAACCGAAACCGAAGGTCCAGCCTGTCCATGGCGTGTAGCGAATCGCCACGCCAAAACCGTAGGTCACCGGTGGCCCGTACCAGACGCTGCCAACCCACGGCGTATACGGGTAACCGGTGCCATAGACCACCACGCCACTGTTCGGGTCCACCGTTGAGCCCTGATACCCCGGCGTATAACCCACGACTACCGTGTCGCCGTTGGCCTCGTACACTTTCACGTAAGTGATGTAGTGCATCGGCGAGCTGGGCGGAATCGAGTAAATCACTGCCGGCACCGAGGTCGCGACCGACCATGGGCCTCGCACCGAGGTGGCGTTGAACCAGATACCGTTTTCCACCGCGTACCAGCGCTTGGCATCGACCATGATGATGGGCGTCTGCGTGTTCACCACGTATTGCAGCGGTGTGCCGCTGATGGCCTTGAGCTGCGGTTCGCCGTCGAACTGAGGCGCGGTCATTTTCACCTGGCTTTTCTTGATCGCCGAGGTCTGCGGGATGGTCGCCGCAATCGCTGCTTCCCGGGCCTGGGGCGTGCCGGCCACTGAGGCTTTGACGTTCTCCTTGGCACTGTCGTCGGGAATGTTGGCGAAGTCGGCGGGCAGCTTGTCTGCGGGGGCGAAAGTCCACGGGCCTTTCATGTCGGTGGCTTTAAACCAGCGCCCGGAAATCAGCACATAACTGTCCTGGTCGCCGACTTCCTTGAAGATGTGCCCGGTGGTGTTGGTCACGTAGAGCAACTGTGTGCCCTGGATCGGCTGCCACTGCGGCGCACCGTCGGTAACAATCAGCTCGGTGGGCGTTGTGGCGATATGAATTTGTGGGACCGGTGGTTTGGCCAGCGTAGGAATTTTGTCCTTCGGATCGCTTTGACCTGTCAGCAAATCAACCTGACGGCTCTCGATTGCGGCTTTCTTGGCTTTTTCCAGCTCGGCGGACGGCGAGGGCAGTGGTGCGTACTGGCCGCCCAGTTCATCAGCGACCAGCCAGCCGTCGAACACATGCAGATAGTGTTTGCCCTGGGCATCCTTGAGCAGCAACGGCCGAGTGTTGATCACCCGTTGCAACGCCGTGCCATCTACCGGGCGATAAGCCGGCTCGCCGTCGATGTACACCAACAGCGCCGGGACGTCGGAGGTGATGATGGTCGGCGGGGTGTTTTCAATCGGATCGCCACTGGATTTCTGCTCGGCCGCGAGGACGCCGACGGCGGCTTCGAGTTGGTCCAGGGAGATGGTTTTCTTGCGGTTCGCCGCGTCTTTTTTCAGGGCCGCGACCCAGGTATCGGCTTTAGCCGCGCTGGAGGGAAAATCCGCTTTGGTCAGTGTGTATTGATCGAGGGCCACCCAGCGGGTGGCCTTGTCCACGAGGGTATGGGCGCTGAACTGTACGATGCCGTAGGTGGATTTGCCGTCGGCCCCGGTGGCTTCGACGGCGGCCCGCGCTTGCAGGGTATAGCCGTCCCAACTGTCGAGTTGCGGCTGATAGATCGTCAGTTTGGTATCACCGGCAGTGAGGACTTGCGGCCAGGTCGGGGCCACCGCAGCCTGGGCGGCTGGCGTTGTGGGCGGGGCAGCCTGAACGTGGCTCAACCCCAATAAACAGAGGATCAGCACCACGGTAAACGAGCGAAGGCAAGGCATTGTCAGCTCCATCGACAGGGCGGCTTTTCAGGTATTTCAGGGCCGCGAAAAAAGCATAGCCTCAGGTCGTGGAAACGCTCGGCGGATTAGGGAATTGGCTGAAAGTCGGGTAGGGCAATGTGTTTCTATGTGTTATTTCAATGACACCAACCCCTCAACCCCCATCGGGAGGCAGCGATGTTCAAAGGTATTTTGATCGACAAAGACGACAGCGGTTACCGGGCCACACTGCAAGAGATCAATGACGATCAACTGCCGGAGGGCGACGTGACCGTGCGCGTGGCGTACAGCACGCTGAACTTCAAGGATGGCCTGGCGATCACCGGCAGCAGCCCGGTGGTGCGAAAATTCCCCATGGTCCCGGGCATCGATCTGGCCGGCACTGTCGAAGTCAGCGGGCATCCGGACTACAAGGTCGGTGATCAGGTCGTACTCAATGGCTGGGGCGTGGGTGAAGGGCATTGGGGCGGACTGGCGCAGAAAGCGCGGCTCAATGGCGACTGGTTGATCCCGCTGCCCAAGGCATTCACCACGGCCCAGGCCATGGCCATCGGCACCGCCGGCTACACGGCGATGCTCTGCATCCTCGCGCTGGAGCACAACGGCGTCACACCCGAGCAAGGCGAAGTGCTGGTGACCGGCGCCAATGGCGGTGTCGGCAGTTTTGCCATCGCACTTTTAAGCAAACTCGGCTATCGGGTGGTGGCGTCGACCGGTCGCATCTCGGAGCACGACTACCTTAAACAGTTAGGCGCCAGCGAAATCATTGACCGCGCGACCCTGTCTGCACCGGGCAAGCCGTTGGCCAAGGAACGTTGGGCGGCGGTGATTGATTCAGTCGGCAGCCACACCCTGGCCAACGCTTGCGCCAGCACCAAGGCCAATGGCACGGTCGCCGCGTGCGGTCTGGCCCAGGGTATGGATTTTCCGGCCTCCGTGGCGCCCTTCATTTTGCGTGGCGTGACCCTTGCCGGAATCAACAGCGTGACCCAGACCAAAGCCAAGCGGATTCAGGCCTGGAATCGCCTGGCGGAGGATCTGGACTTTGCCCTGTTACCGCTGATCAGCCATGAAATCGGCTTGAGCGAAGCGATTGAAGCGGCACCGCGTTTGCTCGCCGGTCAACTGCGGGGACGGGTTGTGGTCGACGTCAATCGCTGACAAGGTAGGCGCCATTGCGGCTCGTGAGGGCCGCAGATCTCAATAAAAGGAGTGGCGTCACAATGGAAGTCAAACAGGTTTACGTAGCCCCGTTCACTGTGTCCGGGCTGCAGGTGCGGACCCACAACAGCGCTGAACAAAGCGCTGAAACGGCGAAGATTGGTCCGATGTGGGGGCGTTTCTACAGTGAAGGGTTGATGGAGCGTATGGCGCCCCAGCCAGCCGGCTCACCGGTTTATGGCGTGTATTCCGGGTATGAATCCGATGCCTCGGGGGCATTCGATGTCACCGCCGGGATGGCCGTCGAGGAGCCTGCACCAGGTTACGAAACCATCAATATCGAAGGCGGCCGGTATCTGGTCTTCGAGGGCAGCGGGCCGATGCCGGACGCCGTGATCAATACCTGGCAATTTATCTGGAATTATTTCGAAACCAATCCGCAGGCCAAGCGCCGATTCGCTGCCGATTTTGAAGCCTACACCGGCCCCGAGTCAGTCGCGGTGCATATCGGCATCGTCTAAGGCTGGGTTTCACGCTCCAGCAACTGCCGTTTACGCTCCACGCCCCAACGGTAGCCCGACAGGTTGCCATCGCTGCGCACCACCCGATGACAGGGGATCGCCACGGCCAGACTGTTCGCGCCACAAGCCTGGGCCACGGCGCGCACGGCTTTTGGCGAACCGATGCGTTGGGCTATATCGGCGTAACTCGCGGTGCTGCCAGCGGGAATCTGCCGCAGGGCTTGCCACACACGCTCCTGAAACGCGGTGCCGCGCACGTCCAGCGGCAAGTCGAGGCCAATGGCCGGTGCTTCGATGAAACCGACCACTTGGGCGATCAACTGCTCAAACCCGTGATCGGCGCCAATCAGGTTGGCTCGGCGAAACTTGTCCTGCAGGTCGCACACCAATTGATGCGGATCGTCGCCCAGCAGAATCGCGCAAATCCCTCGCTCACTTTGCGCCACCAGGATTGCCCCCAAAGAGCACTGGCCAACGGCAAAACGAATGTCGTTGTTCTGACCTTCGGCGCGGTAATCCCCGGGTTTCATGCCCAGCAACTGGTCGGCGGCTTCATAAAAACGACTGTTGGAATTGAACCCCGCGTCATACAACGCATCGGTCACCGAGCCGCCATCGCTCAAACGCTGACGGACCTTGCGTGAACGGTGGGCACTGGCGTAACCCTTGGGCGTGAGGCCGGTCACGGCTTTGAATACGCGATGGAAGTGGAAACTGCTCAAGCCTGCGGCCTTGGCCAGTTCACCCAGCGTCGGCACCTCCTCGGCGGATTCGATCTGACGGCAGGCAGCCGCCACGGTCGCGGCATGTTGCGCGGCGACATCGCTTTGATCCTTCGCCGCCCGTTTGCTCGGGCGATAACCCGCCGCCTGGGCCTGCTCGGCGGTATCAAAGAATTCGACATTCTGCGGTTTCGGCAATCGCGCCAGGCTGCTGGGGCGGCAATAGATGCCGGTGGTTTTCACCGCATAGACAAACTGCCCGTCAGCTCCGGGATCGCGGGCGACGACGGCGGCCCAGCGTGGATCGTTTTCGATCGCGATCCTGGTCGAAGAAGTGGTCATGGTTTCAGGTCCGTTGACGGGTTTCATGCAGCTTAAGCAGGCATCCAGACTGGAACACTCCGGGTCTTGCGGTCAAATTCAACCGGCGGTGCGGAACGTAAAATTGATCCGCTGTTCGCCCAGTCGCGGATGTTGGCCCTCCTTGATCGGCAACACACCGTGGTAACGCAAGCGATCCACGCCGCCCCACACCACAATGTCGCCATGGAACAACGGCACCCGCTGGCTCTTGTCACTGCGTTCGAAACCGCCAAACAAAAACATCGCCGGCAAACCGAGGGACACCGAAACGATGGGCGCGGCGTAGGAACCTTCGTCTTTGTCCTGATGCAAAGACATCTTGGCCCCTGGGACATAGCGGTTGATCAGGCAGGAATCCGGCACAAAGTCGGCAAATCCCGCTTCCCGCGCCGCCGCTTGCGCCAACTCGAAAAACACCTCGGGCATCGCTGGCCAGGGGCGCCCGGTTTGTGGATCGTTGCGGGTGTAGCGGTAGCCGCTGCGGTCGGTGGTCCAGCCCAGAGTGCCGCAACTGCTCAGAGCCACCGACATGGTGAAACCACCCGGCGTGACCATTTGCCGAAACGGTGCTGCCAGCAGAACAGCCTCCAGCGCCGGTAATAATCGGTCGAGCAGCGGAAGGGCAAAGCCCCGCAGAACGTAGGACTGTTCGCCGATCTGCTCGCGCCGGGGCGGTTGCTGCGGCTCGATATCGGCGAACAGATCGAAGGTGGTCGGGCTCATGGTTTCATAACGCATCGTGAAAAATGATTCCAAGGGTATGCCGTTTTCCGCTGTGCAGGCGACTGACGCCATGGCGCAGAGTCACCCGGTAATAGCCGCGAGCGCCTTTGACCGGGCGCTGGTTGACCGCAAAGATCAGCCCGTCGCCTTTCTTCAGACCGATCACTTGGGGCCGTGACTGCATTCGCGGGCGCTGCTCGGTGAGCACGAATTCGCCGCCGCTGAAGTCTTCGTCCGGTTCTGACAGAAGAATCGCCACTTGCAGTGGGAAAACGTGTTCGCCGTACACATCCTGATGCAGGCAGTTGTAGTCCCCTGGGCCGTATTGCAGCAACAACGGGGTGGGGCGCTCCTGACCGGCGGCGTGGCAGCGATCGAGGAACGCCGGGTGGTTGTCGGGGAAACGGGTCGGCAGGTCCATGTGCTCATGCCAGCGATTGGCGATGGGCACCAGTCGCGGGTAGAGCCCGTTGCGCAACCGACTCACCACGTCCGGCAGCGGGTACTTGAAGTACTTGTATTCGCCGCGTCCGAAACCGTGCCGGGCCATCACCACTTGTGAGCGGAAGGCCTCGGATTGAGCGTACAACGCGCTGACTTGGTCGCACGTTTCGTGGCTCAACAATGAACGGATAATGGCGCAGCCGTCCTGATCGAGCTGTTGTTCCAACGACACCCAGTCCAGCGTGCTCATTGCTGCGCCTCGCGATCCAGTAACTGCTGCTTGCGTTCCAGCCCCCAGCGATAACCACCGAGGCTGCCGTCCTGGCGCAGCACCCGATGGCAAGGGACGATCACCGCGACCGGGTTGGCGCCGCAGGCATTGGCGACGGCGCGAAAAGCCTGGGGCTGGTCGAGACGTTGTGCGATATCGCGATAGCTGGCGGTTTGCCCTACCGGAATTTGCCGCAGGGCCTCCCAGACTTGGCGCTGAAAAACGCTGCCTGCCAGATCCAGCGGAAAATCCAATGCCGTGTGTGGATTGTCGAGGTGGCGCAAGGTCTGTTCCAGCTGGGGGGTCAGACCTTCATCGCGTTGGAGTTCACCGCACAAGCGCCGCGCCAGATCGCGCTCAAGGCTGGCCAGGTCGTCGCCAAGCAGCAACGCACAAAGCCCCTTGTCACTGAAGGCCAGCAACAATACGCCCAGCGAGCAAGTGCCGCTGATGTAGCGAATCGAGGAAGTAGACATGTTCTGACTCCTGAACCAAAGGTTGAGGTGGCCAGACTAGGGCGCGTTGATCGAGGGAACACTCCGGCGCTTGCGGTCGAATTCGGGCGGGGGAGCCGACGTCCGTATTGTCGCTCCTGCTCGCGTTACAGCGCTTTGCTGACGGCGATGTCGCTGATCACGTCTTCGCCCTGGCCATGAATGGCGTCGAGCGCGGCTTTGGCTTCCGCTTCAGTGCCGTTTTCAAGCTGGGCAAATTCGAAGCGGCGCTCGCCGTTGAGTTTGTATTTGATGACGTACTTGGTCGTTTGGGCCACGGTCATGACTACCTGTATACGTGTGAGGGCGTTCTCAGCTCAGTTTAGTGCTGGAGCGGCGGACGATCTTGATCGAGTGGGTCAGTGTCGGCTTGCGCGTGACGCTGATGGCCTTGCGGCTGTTGACCATGTCGATGGTGATGTTCCAGAAACCGGTGCTCGGGGCGGTGATGCGCGCCGGGAAGGTATCGAATGCGCCGCCGTGATATGTGTGACGGCCGCCATTCTTGAAGCTGCGGAAGTTGGCGTCGTTCATCAAGCGGATGTTGCACATTTGGGAGCACTGGATGACGACGATGTCGTCTTCGTTGAGGTGCTCGCGCTGGTGGATAAATTTCATGGGGCGCCTCCAGAAGGGCTTTTTCTACAAAATCAAAACGATAGCAGGGCAATTGGCAGAGTTTATCAGCCCGAACGGGTTATTATCCGGCTGTCAGTGTCGTGTTTGACAATTAAAAACAGTTATTCGGAATTCTATGAGCGATAAATGCAACGAGCCTCGGAGAAAAACAGTCATTACGCTGTCGGAGGGTCTTTATCGGAGGTTTTATATGAAATGGGGTGTCCTGGTCCTGCCGCTTGCGTTGGCGGTGAGTGGTTGTGCCAATGTCGCAGAAATCAACGAAACACTGCCGACCATGAGCGTGATATCAGGCAAAAAGCCCCATGAGTACGCGCAATGCCTGGGCGAGAAGCTGGCTTCCAGCCGCGGTGCCTTGCAGCTTGAGCCACACAAGGACGGCGTGCGTGTGATCGTTCCAGGGAAATTTTCCTCGGGGCCGGCGGCCGTATTCGATATCGAAGACCGCTCCGGCGGTAGCAGTATCAAGCTGCATGAACGCATGTCCAACGTGCCGGTACGTCCAAAGGATGTCCAGCATGCAGCCACCGCGTGCATTTCCGGCTGATAGACTGTCGGTCGTCAGCCTGATGCCGCCAAAGCAATACTTTGGCGGCATTGTCATTTCTGGAGCCGCGCATGAAGCGAGAGCAAGTACGGGAGCGCCATGCAGAGGGCCTTATCTCTGCCACCCACGTGATTCAGAACCCGGCCAATCCGGGGGAGTGGATTGTGTTTTTCAAGAAAAGCGCCGGGCGCAGTTATTTTCTGGTGGATGACAACGATGAAGTCGAATCCTTCGGTCGCCTGGACGATTTGATCGAGACCGTGCGCGGCCTCGGAATCAAGTTTGCCGAAATCCACATGTAGGGCAGGGCGCCTTACTTGCAGACCACCACTACGCTACGGTTCTTGAAGTTGCCGACGTCGACGCCCAGGGTCTTGTCGCTTTCCTTGGTCGACGGTGTGCCGTCGGTCCCGACGATCCGGTAGCCGGTGCCGGCGCAGGAGTCATCGGCTTTTTCGTAGCAGGTGGCCCAGGAATTGGCTTCCCCGGAGCAGTCGATGGTCAGGCCTTGTTCACCATTGTTCAGGTAGGTTTTTTCAGATGTCGCGCAGCCAGTGAGCGCCAGTACCGCAATCAGTGCCAGAAGTTTGTTCATGTCGTTGTAGTCGTCGTCAGATGATGGGGCTAAGCCTGTGACAGCAGCGGTGTCAAAAGGTTATAGCGATTGGCCACTTTGATGCAGGCAAACACAAAAAAGCCCTGCGCGAAGGCAGGGCTGCTTGAATCAGCTGCGTTTCAGGACTTGTCCTTGCCGCGCCGCTTCGGGCCTGCGGGTTGATCTTGCAACACCGATGCCACCTCGATCGCCAACGCTTCGGTCGGGAAAGGGCCGGCGATATTCTCGCCCGCAACGCTGTCTACCCACCATTGGCTGTCCTTCGCCTGGTTGATCAGGTATCCGTTGACGCTTTTTGCTACCGACATCTATCTGCCTCTTTGGCTTGGTTCAATCGCGCCATGATACCGCCAAATGCACTCAACGGGGGCTGATGGGCGTATGGTGGTGCGATTGCCGGTCGGTGCAGAGTCGACGGTCTGTGCTATCTATAAAAGCTTATGGGAACTATCCGCCAGAATATTTCTCTATGATGGCATCGGTTAGCCAGTGCGGGGCATTGTAAGGTGCACGCCGCCTGATTAGACTGCGCCGAAACTCGAACACACAGCCCTTTCAAGGACTTATATGATCAAGAAATGCTTGTTCCCAGCAGCCGGTTACGGTACTCGCTTCCTGCCAGCGACTAAAGCCATGCCCAAAGAAATGCTGCCGGTGGTAAACAAGCCACTGATCCAGTACGGCGTCGAAGAAGCACTGGACGCTGGGTTGACTGAAATCTCCATCGTGACCGGCCGCGGCAAACGCGCTCTGGAAGACCACTTCGATATCAGCTACGAGCTGGAAAACCAGATCAAGGGCACCGACAAGGAAAAATACCTGGTCGGCATCCGCAAACTGCTCGACGAGTGCTCGTTCTCCTACACTCGCCAGACCGAAATGAAAGGCCTGGGCCACGCGATCCTGACTGGCCGCCCACTGATCGGCGACGAACCTTTCGCCGTGGTACTGGCGGACGACTTGTGCGTCAACCTCGACGGCGACGGCGTGCTGACGCAGATGGTCAAGCTGTACAAACAATACCGCTGCTCGATCATCGCGATCCAGGAAGTCGACCCGATGGAAACCAACAAGTACGGCGTGATCGCCGGTGACTTGATCGGTGACGACCTGTACCGCGTACGCAACATGGTTGAAAAACCAGCGCCGGAAGATGCACCGTCGAACCTGGCGATCATCGGTCGTTACATCCTGACCCCGGACATCTTCGACCTGATCAAGCAAACCGAGCCAGGCAAGGGCGGCGAAATCCAGATCACCGACGCCTTGATGAAGCAGGCGCAAAACGGTTGCGTGATTGCCTACAAGTTCAAAGGCAAGCGTTTCGACTGCGGCGGCGCTGAAGGCTACATCGAAGCGACCAACTTCTGCTTCGAGAACTTCTACAAGACGGGCAAGGCTTACTGATAGCGCTTGAACCACTTGTAATGAGAAAACCACCTTCGGGTGGTTTTTTCGTTTTCCGGCCCCATATTGTTCGCAGCGCTTGCCCAATGGGCGTCTGCGGGTATGCTGATGGCCTGCCGAGGAGATAGAAATGGCCTACGATTTTGACCTTTATGTGATTGGCGCCGGTTCCGGCGGTGTGCGGGCTGCGCGATTCGCGGCCGGTTTTGGCGCGAAAGTGGCCGTAGCCGAGAGCCGTTATCTGGGCGGTACGTGCGTCAATGTCGGCTGCGTGCCGAAAAAACTGCTGGTTTATGGTGCGCACTTTGCCGAAGACTTCGAGCAGTCCTCCGGTTTTGGCTGGAGTCTGGGCGAGGCCAAGTTCGACTGGGCGACGTTGATCGCCAACAAAGACCGCGAAATCAAACGCCTGAACGGTATTTATCGCAACCTGCTGGTCAACAGCGGCGTGACCTTGCATGAAGGCCACGCCAAGATCGTCGACCCGCACACGGTCGAGATCAATGGCCAACGCCACAGCGCCAAAAATATTCTGATTGCTACCGGCGGCTGGCCGCAGATCCCGGAAATTCCGGGGCACGAACACGCGATCAGCTCCAACCAGGCGTTCTTCCTCAAAGAATTGCCGAAACGCGTTCTGGTGGTCGGTGGTGGTTACATCGCGGTGGAATTCGCAGGGATCTTCCACGGCCTGGGCGCAGAGACTACGTTGCTGTATCGCGGCGATCTTTTCCTGCGCGGCTTCGATGGCGCGGTGCGCAAGCATTTGCAGGAAGAACTCACCAAGCGCGGCATGAACCTGCAGTTCAACGCCGACATCGAGCGTATCGAGAAGCTCGCCGACGGCAGCCTGAAAGCCACCCTCAAGGATGGCCGCGAACTGCAAGCCGATTGTATTTTCTACGCCACTGGGCGACGTCCGATGCTGGACAATCTGGGCCTGGAAAACACGGGCGTCAAACTCGACAAAAAAGGTTTCGTGGAGGTGGATGAGCAGTATCAAACTGCCGAGCCATCGATCCTGGCCTTGGGCGATGTCATCGGTCGCGTGCAACTGACGCCGGTGGCGCTGGCTGAAGGCATGGCCGTTGCGCGGCGCTTGTTCAAGCCTGAGCAATATCGTCCGGTGGATTACAAGATGATCCCGACGGCGGTGTTCAGCTTGCCGAACATCGGCACGGTCGGCTTGAGCGAAGAAGAAGCCCGGGAGGCCGGGCACGATGTGGTGATCTACGAAAGCCGTTTCCGGCCGATGAAGCTGACCCTGACTGAATGTCAGGAGCGCACGCTGATGAAACTGGTGGTGGATGCGAAGACTGACAAGGTCCTCGGTTGCCACATGGTCGGCCCGGATGCCGGGGAAATCGTGCAAGGCCTGGCGATTGCCCTCAAGGCCGGTGCGACCAAGCGCGATTTCGACGAAACCATCGGCGTGCACCCGACGGCCGCCGAAGAGTTCGTCACCATGCGTACGCCGGTCGCGAGCTAATCGTCCTTCGCTGTGTCTGGCGCGGTCGCAATGGCTGCCGCCAGGCGCACGCTTTCATCCAGGCTGGCCTGGGTCTTCGCCAATTCGATTTCCAGTGACTGATTGATCTGCGATTGCTCGTCGACGTTCTGCTTGAGCGCCTGACTTTCCAGCAGGGCAATGCGCAGACGTTCCTGGAGTAGGGTGCGCTCGCTGTCGACGCGGTTGGCCTGCTCCAACAATTGATCCTGGCGAGTGTTGGCCTGCTTGAGCTGCTCCTGCAACAGGCTCAACTCCCGCAGCGTTCCGCGGTTCTCGGTCAGCAAACGTTCGTTGTCACGGTGCAACTGGGTAATTTCATCCTGGCGGACGAGGGCGCTTTGCTGGGCCTGACGCAATTCCATCTGAATCTGTTGCACCTGGCCTTCGTGGCGGCGCTGATCCTGCTCGCGCTGTTCCTTGACCGCGTTGCGGTAGTGCTCCAGCGCGTCCCGGGCGTGCAGATGTTTTTCTTCAAGGGAGCGGATCTGCTCGTCCTTGTCCTTCAAGCGTAATTCAAAGTCCGCCAGCGCCTGGTTCAGCCCGGCGTTGCGAGTTTGCTCGGTCTGCAGCATCGAGCGGGTTTCCAGTAGCGCGTCAGATTCCTGGGTCAGGGCCAGACTTTGAATCTCGTATTGCTGCTGCAGTTCGCTGTTGGTCTCGCGGGCTTCGTCGAGCTGCGCCTCCAGCTCTTTACGCTGGCGATCGAACTGCTCGCGGGCCTGATCGATTGGCTCCTGAGCCTGTTCTTTCAGGCGTTGCGCCAAGCGTGACACCAGTCCCGCCAGCTCATCATCAATCGGTTCCTGGGTCGCTTCAGTGCGTTCCGAGCCACCATCAAGCTCTTTCAGATAGCGATGAATCGTGGTTTTCGAACCGGTATTGCCCATCTCGATCCGTACTGCATCAATGCTGGGGTTCTCGCCACGGGCGAGGATCGCCAACCGTGCCGCTTGCACTACCGCTTTATTTACGCCGCCACGAGCCATGAGTTCTCCTACGATTTCGTACTGTGGTACATATCATCAAGTACGCAGTGTACCATCACATAATAAAAGTTAAATCCTTTAAGTTTCTGGTACGGGATATACTGGTATTACCCCGTGTGATCAGCCGTAGATACGCTTTTCACTCGCCAAAGCGGTACGTTTTTGAGAGTTGAGCCTATGTCCGATCTGGATCGCTACCTGCAAGCCGCCACCCGCGACAACACCCGTCGCAGCTACCGCGCGGCCATCGAGCACTTCGAAGTCAGTTGGGGCGGGTTCCTGCCGGCGACCAGCGATAGCGTCGCCCGCTATCTGGTCGCTCATGCGAGCGTGCTGTCGATCAATACCTTGAAACTGCGTCTATCCGCATTGGCGCAATGGCACAACAGCCAAGGCTTTGCCGATCCGACCAAGGCGCCGGTGGTGCGTCAGGTGTTCAAGGGGATTCGCGCATTGCATCCGGCCCAGGAAAAACAGGCAGAGCCGCTGCAAATTCAACATCTGGAGCAGGTGGTCGCGTGGCTGGAACAGGAAGCGCAAACCGCCCGAAATGAAGGTGACCAGCCCGCACTGCTGCGGGCCAGGCGCGATATGGCGCTGATCCTCCTGGGTTTCTGGCGCGGCTTTCGCAGCGATGAGCTCTGCCGTTTGCAGATCGAACACGTGAAAGCCATCGCTCAGTCTGGTATCACGCTCTATTTGCCACGCAGCAAGAGTGATCGCGAGAACCTCGGCATGACTTACCAGACCCCGGCATTGCAGCGCTTGTGCCCGGTGCAGGCCTACATCAACTGGATCACCGAAGCGGCACTGGTTCGCGGGCCGGTGTTCCGAGGCATCGACCGTTGGGGCCACCTGAGCGAGGAGGGCTTGCACGCCAACAGCGTGATTCCGTTGCTGCGCCAGGCGTTGGAACGCGCCGGCATTCCCGCCGAGCACTACACCAGTCACTCCTTGCGTCGCGGTTTTGCAACATGGGCCCATCAGAGTGGTTGGGACTTGAAGTCGTTGATGAGCTACGTGGGCTGGAAGGATATGAAGTCCGCCATGCGCTATGTTGAAGCCAGCCCGTTTCTCGGGATGACAACCCTCGCGGAAAAAGCCATTGGCGCTGCTCAGTAAGTTTTCTTCTATTAATACTGTCGGCTAATAGCGAAAACCAATGAGCAGCATGAGCTTTGCCAATGAGCCATGCGGCAATCGAGTGGGTAGGATTCACCACATCAACTTTTCAACCCGAACTTTTCAACCCTGACGGAGAGTCACCGATGCCTATCATCAACAGCCAAGTAAAACCGTTCAAAGCTACCGCTTACAAAAATGGCGACTTCGTACAAGTGTCTGACGCTGACCTGAAAGGCAAGTGGTCGGTCGTGTTCTTCTACCCAGCAGACTTCACCTTCGTTTGCCCAACCGAACTGGAAGACCTGGCTGACAACTACGCCGCGTTCCAGAAACTGGGCGTCGAGATCTACAGCGTTTCCACCGATACCCACTTTGCTCACGCTGCCTGGCACAACACTTCGCCAGCCATCGGCAAAATCGAATACACCATGATCGGCGACCCGACCCACGCCATCTCCCGCAACTTCGACGTGCTGATCGAAGAAGTTGGCCTGGCTGACCGTGGCACCTTCGTGATCAACCCTGAAGGCCAGATCAAAATCGTTGAGCTGAACGACGGCGGTGTTGGCCGTGACGCTTCCGAGCTGCTGCGCAAAATCAAGGCTGCCCAGTACGTTGCTGCTCACCCGGGCGAAGTGTGCCCAGCCAAGTGGAAAGAAGGCGAGGCTACTTTGGCTCCGTCCCTGGACCTGGTCGGCAAGATCTAAGTCTGTGACAGAAGCAACATCAGGGCGGGTTTCCGCACCTAAGTAAGCTGCAACCGCCCAATAAAAACGCCCGGGCGAGATTCGCTCGGGCGTTTTTTTTCGCCTCAAATAAAGTAAAGGAAATCGCCCGTATGTTGGACGCCAATCTTAAAGCCCAGTTGAAATCGTACCTGGAACGGGTCACCCAACCGATCGAGATCGTTGCTTCCCTCGACGACGGTGCGAAATCCCAGGAAATGCTTGAACTGCTGAAAGACGTCACCAGTCTTTCCAACCAAATTACGTTGCTCGACAACGGTGATGATGCTCGCAAGCCATCGTTCTCGATCAACCGCCCGGGTGCCGACATCAGCCTGCGTTTCGCCGGCATCCCTATGGGCCATGAATTCACTTCGTTGGTGCTGGCCTTGCTGCAAGTCGGCGGTCACCCTTCGAAAGCCAGTGTCGAAGTGATTGAACAGATCCGCTCGCTCAAAGGCGAGTTCAGCTTCGAGACTTACTTCTCGCTGTCCTGCCAGAACTGCCCGGACGTGGTCCAGGCGCTGAACCTGATGGCGGTGCTCAACCCGAACATCCGTCACGTCGCCATCGACGGCGCACTGTTCCAGGCCGAAGTCGACAAGCGCCAGATCATGGCGGTGCCTAGCGTGTACTTGAACGGCGAAATTTTTGGCCAGGGCCGCATGGGCGTGGAAGAAATCCTCGCCAAGATCGACACCAGTGGTGCCGAACGCCAGGCCGAGAAGATCAGCGCCAAAGAAGCGTTTGATGTGTTGATCGTCGGCGGCGGCCCGGCCGGTGCTGCGGCAGCGATTTACGCTGCCCGTAAAGGCATTCGCACCGGTGTGGCCGCTGAGCGTTTTGGTGGGCAGGTGCTCGACACAATGGCCATTGAAAACTTCATCTCCGTGCAGGAGACCGAAGGGCCGAAACTGGCCAGCGCCCTGGAAGAACACGTCAAGCAGCACGACGTCGACATCATGAACCTGCAGCGGGCCACCGCGCTGATCCCGGCGAAGAATGCCGGCGAGTTGCACGAAGTGCGCTTCGAAAGCGGTGCCAGCCTGAAAACCAAGGCGCTGATCCTTGCCACCGGCGCTCGCTGGCGGGAAATAGGTGTGCCGGGCGAGCAGCAATATAAAGCCAAGGGTGTGTGCTTCTGCCCGCACTGCGACGGCCCGCTGTTCAAGGGCAAGCGCGTGGCGGTGATCGGCGGCGGTAACTCCGGCGTCGAAGCGGCCATCGACCTGGCCGGCATCGTCAGCCACGTTACGCTGCTGGAGTTTGACAGCAAGCTGCGCGCCGATGCGGTGCTGCAGCGCAAGTTGTACAGTCTGCCGAACGTCAACGTCATCACTAGCGCCCTGACCAGCGAAGTGAAGGGTGATGGCCAGAAAGTGACCGGCCTGGTCTACAAGGACCGCGATTCGGGTGAATTCACCACGGTCGAACTGGAAGGCATCTTTGTGCAGATCGGTCTGTTGCCGAACACCGACTGGCTCAAAGGCACCGTCGAATTGTCGCCCCGTGGCGAGATCATCGTCGATGCCCGTGGCGAAACTTCGCTGCCGGGCGTGTTCGCCGCCGGTGACGTAACGACTGTGCCGTACAAGCAGATCGTGATTGCAGTGGGCGAGGGCGCCAAGGCTTCCCTCAGCGCATTCGACCACCTGATCCGGACCTCGGCCCCGGCTTAAACGCCAGCGCTGAAAACAAAAACCCCATGAGTGATCATGGGTTTTTTTGTTGCCCGGCGCATTCCCCCTTGTGGGAGCGGGCTTGCTCGCGAAAGCGTCGTATCAGTCGACATCAATGGTGCCTGACACACCGCTTTCGCGAGCAAGCCCGCTCCCACAGGGAAATTGGTGGTGCGGCTATTACATCGGCGCTGGCTGGATGATTTCGACCCAGTAAGCATCCGGGTCCTTGATAAACGCCAGGCTTTTCATGCGGCCATCGTTCAGGCGCTTCTGGAAATCACAGCCCAAGGCTTCGAAACGTTCGCACGCGGCGCGGATGTCTGGCACCGAGATGCAGATATGACCGAAACCACGCGGGTCGGTGTTGCCGTTGTGGTAGGCGAACTCTGGATCGCTTTCGGTGCCGTGGTTGTGGGTCAGTTCCAGAATGCCCGGGATCGATTTCATCCACTCGGTACGCGCGGCGGCATCGGCCGGGATCTGGCTTTTATCCACCAGCGCCAGGAAGTACAGGCTGAACTCGGCTTCCGGAAAGTCGCGCTTTTCAACCAGGGAGAAACCGAGGATGCGCGTGTAGAAATCCAGGGACTTGGTGATGTCCTTGACCCGCAGCATGGTGTGGTTGAAGACGAACTTCTGGGTAGCGGTGTCAGGTGCGGCGGTGACGCCGGGGAAGGTGTTCAATTCGTGCAGGCTCATTGGCCCTCCGGAAAATAAGTGGGGCTGGCGAATGGTCGCAATGATACGCAAGGGTTCCTCCATCGCCAAACCAAAACGGCCGGCTATTGCCTGGCAGCCGGGTGAGGGTCAGACTTTGTGGTTCTATCTGAGAGTGCCCCTCGTAATGATCCGACCGTTTGCATCGCTATTCGTTTTCATGGGTTTGTTTGCGCTGGCCAACGCGGCACGGGCCGACACACCAAGCATTACTTGGCCGAATGGCTGGGAGGTGGAAGCGGTCGCGCCCAATGAAGCCGCGCCGCAAGTGTCCCGCCAGCGCGCGGTGAAGAACGACGCCGAGGGCAATCAGGTGCTGGTCATGGAGTTGACGATGACCTCGGTGGAAAGTGGCCATCAGGTCAATTTGCAGGGCGTGTTGCTGGAGATGCGCAAGTCGGTGCAGAAGGACTTTTTCCAGGGAGGCTATCAAAGTGTCTGCAACAAGATCCACCCGAACACACTGAGTCAACTGCCGGCGCTTGAAACCACTTGCACGGTTACCCAGAACGGCCGCCACGTGCTGTCGCAAACATTGGTCGCCGCCGTACAGGCGGACAAGGCCTATGTACTTTCCTACGCCGGGCAGGCTGAGGTTTATAAGGCAAGCCAGGACGAAATAGCGGCTGCCCGCAACAGTTTTAAACTTTAGATGAAGAATTGGCCGCCGGTATCCCCAAGGGATTAAGCACAAAGTAAGTGAGCAAGTATTGATCGACCATGGAAGCGCCACCTCGTTACAAGGCTTTTCCAACTTGATCGGCGACTATCGTTGCATTTGTTAGATATCGACCATGAAAAAGCCCTGCATTAGCAGGGCTTTTTTTATTGCCGCGAAGGTCAGCCGCGCAACCAGGAATCGACGGTGGCTGCACCGTACTGTTCCTTCCAGGCTTTCAGGCCGCGGTGGTTACCACCTTTGGTTTCAATCAGTTCACCGGTGTGCGGGTTGTGATAGACCTTGACCACGCGGGCGCGGCGGGTTTTAGGAGCGGCGGCTTGTTGCAGGCCCGATTTTGCCGGGTTCGGATCGAGAATGGCGATGATGTCGCGCAGGCTTTTGCCGTAGGTTTTCATCAGCCCCTGGAGCTTTTCTTCGAATTCGATTTCTTTCTTGAGCCCGGCATCGTTCTTCAAGGACTCCAGTTGCTTGAGCTGTTCTTGAAGGGCCTTTTCAGCTGCACGAAATTCAGCGAGTCTGGACAATATCTTTACTCCAATAGTGTGTTTGGCTGATACCAACCGCAAACAAAGCTATAAGCCAAGAGCCTTGAAGCGACTCGGTGATAATGGCTCACCTGCCAATCTTGCACAGGCAAGAAAAATTGTAGTAGTTAATTGCCCAAGAGTAAATCCTGTCTTTTTCTTCATGTAACAACAGCAGTCTTTTGATTCAAATTGGTGCAAGCTTTCGTTATTTGCCGGCTCGGTTAATGGTGACTTAATGCATTAATGAAGTCCGTGCCAGGCATCGGACGACCGAACAGGTAGCCTTGCAGGAAGTTTACGTGGTGGGCGGTCAGGTAATCGCTTTGCTCCTCGGTTTCTACACCTTCGGCAACAATTCCCAGGTCAAGCTTGGCCGACAGTTCGATGATGCTGTCCAGAATGTGTCGAGAAAGAGCATCGGCGCCAATCATGGCGACAAAACTCTGATCGATTTTCAGGAAGTCCACATTGAATTGGCGCAAGTAGCCCAGGCTCGAATGCCCAGTGCCGAAGTCATCGATTGCGATCTTCACGCCCAGGCCATGGAGTTGCTCGAACAACTGGTGAGTCAGCGCCGTCGGTTCGATCAGTTCGCGCTCGGTCAGTTCCAGCACCAGGCTGATGCTACCCGGCGCAAATGCGCTGAGAAACGTTTGGCAATCCTCCACCAGTTCCAGATCCTGGCAATGGCTGGCGGTGATGTTGATTCCGATATGAAACGGCTCGTCAAAACCTGCGGATACCGGCCCGAGCAACGCGGCAGTCTGCTGCATCAATGAGCGGGTCATCGGCACGATCAGCCTCGAGTGCTCGGCAAACGGGATAAACAGATCCGGGCGCACCAGTCCTTCCTTGGGATGACTCCAGCGCATCAGCACTTCGGCGCCGCTCCACTTTTTGCTGTCGCCATGCACCACCGGTTGAAAATACGGAATGAATTCCCCAGCCTCCAGCGCACGTTGCAATTCAACACTGGGCGACGAGGCGCGCTTTTGCAAAACATGCCCGATTGCGCCCGACACCACGCCAAAAAATATCAGCAGGCTGAACAGCGGCGGGTACTCACTTCCCATGTAACGCCAGGTCTCGCCGTCGGGAAAACCAGCGGCCACGGCAAACGCGTATCGCTCGGAAACTCGGGTGCTTTGCGCCACCGGCAAGACGGGCAGGGCGCTCTCGTGGACCTTGCCGTCGGCCGACAACCAGTTGTTACCCACTTGCAGCAGCAACGACGTCTGGCGCCCGATCAGTCGCAGCACGTTACTCAAGTGATAGCCGTCGAGCGTGGTCAGCGCGCCTTTTTTGTCATCGCTGAGGCGATAGACCAGCAGGGCGGTGTCGGGCGTCACCGGGTTGCCATTCATCAACCACAACTGGCCCTGGGTGTAGTCGCCGGGGTTGACCTTCTCCTGATAGTCGCCGAACAACGAACTGCAATAGAGCGTGTTGTCGTACACCAGATTGGTCGAGCGGACGAAGGGGCGACGGGTCACCTGTTCGCGCAACGCCAGTTTTGCGTCGTTGCAACTGTCGCCGGCCAGTGGCAGCAACACCCGCGCGGCCTCGGCGGTGTTGTCGAGCATCAGGTTGAATTGGCGCAGCGCTTCATCCGCGGTTTGCTCGGTGCTTTGTTTCAGCGCACGTCCGGCCTGCATATAAAGGATGGCGCAGCCCAGCAGAACCGGGAGCACGCCGCTCAAAACGGTCACAGCAATCCGGGTGCTGCGCTTGCGGCGGGACTTGACGGTCAGGGGCATCAGCGAAACCTGTGGCGATGAAATAAGGAGGATAGATGGCCATTCGTGCTTTAGCTCAGGCTCGATGCGAGCTCGATAAAAGCCAGTGTTGCTGGCGAAGACTGGCGCTTATCCAGCACCGCCAACCCGACCTGACGCTTGACCGGTGGTGACAACGGCCGTTTCACATAGCGGCGATCGTCATCCACCGGCAATGAACTTTCGGCGACGACGGTCAGGGCATCGCCACGGCCCACGGTGTCCAGGGTGCTAAGCAATTGCGAGCAACGATAGCGAATGTTCGGCACCAGCCTGGCGGCGTTGAACAGTCGGGAAACCAGCTCGGATGAACCGGCCTCGGTCAGGACGAAGGGGTCATGGCACAGGTCTTTCAAGCTCAGGCTGTGGTGTGCCGCCAACGAGTGACCGGCGGGCAACAGCGCGACCATCTGATCCTCAAGCAACGCAACGGTGTCGAAACGCTCCTCGGGCAGCACTACGAAACCGATGTCGATACGCCGCTCTTCGAGCCATTGAATCACCTGGCGGTCCGGGCCTTCGTCGACATGCACCTCAATACCGGGATGGGCCGCACGGAAGTGTTGCAGGATCTTCGGCAGCAACTTGATCGAGGATGTTGGGCCGAATGAACCGATGCGCAGCGTGCCGCGTTTCATCCCGCGAGCATCGGCGGCTTCCTGGCGCAGTGTGTTGGCCAGCCCGAGCATCGCCCGGGCCCGTTGCAACAATTACTGGCCGATGTCGCTGAGTTCGACGTTTGATTGATGCCGGCGCAATAACTCAACCCCCAATTCCTGTTCCAGCGACTTGAGCGCGTGGGAAACCGCCGATTGTGAGATTCCCAGGCGATTGGCCGCCGCAGTAAAGCCGCGCAGTTCGGCCACCAGGGAAAAGATTTCCAATTGGGTCAGGGTCATGAGTATTTACTCATTTTACGATGATCAGACATTAGCTGGATCATACGTCATCTGGACTTTGGGGGACTTATGAGCAGCTATGCGCAAAACCTGACGCAAGCGTCGGATCTACCGGTTTACCTGAAACTGGCGGCGGTCACGATGATCTGGGGCGGGACCTTCGTTGCCGGACGTTTCCTGGCTGACAGCCTCAGCCCGTTGTTTGCCGCGAGCCTGCGGTTCTCGCTGGCCAGCCTGGCGTTGCTGCTGTTTGTGCGGCTGGCCCGGGTGCCATTGGCGCGGCCCAGCGCCAGGCAGTGGCGGCAATTGGCGTTACTGGGATTCTTTGGGATTTTTTTCTACAACCTGTGTTTCTTTTACGGTTTGCGTTACATCAATGCGTCCCGAGCGTCGTTGATCGTGGCGCTGAACCCGGCGGTGATTGGCCTGGCGTCGTGGCTGTTGTTCAAGGAGCGCTTGAGCCGGGGGAAAGTGGCGGGGATTGTTATCTGTATTGCCGGGGCAGGGTGGGTCATCGTCAGTCGTAACCCGCAACTGTTGGCGGCCAATACTGACGCGTGGATGGGTGATTTGCTGATCTTCGGCTGTGTGCTGAGTTGGGGTGTTTATTCGCTGTTTTCCAAGGAGCTGAACCAAACGCTGGGGCCCGTGCAGACCGTGACGTACTCGATCCTGTTGGGCACAGCGATGCTTTGGGTGACGGGCGCGATACGTGGTGAATTGAGTATCGAAGCGTTGGTCAGTCTCGGCCCACAGCAATGGTTGAGCCTGCTGTATCTGGGCGTATTCGGCTCGGCGCTGGCCTACATCGGCTATTACGACGGTATCCGCACAATCGGCGCGACCCGTTCCGGCGTGTTCATTGCCTTGAATCCCCTGACTGCGGTGATCCTCGGTGCGCTCCTGCTCGGCGAGCAACTGACAATGGCCATGTGCCTGGGCGGCGGGCTGATCCTGGTGGGGATTTACCTGTGCAACAAACCGCTTGCACCGACCCTGAAAAAGGGGATTTGATACAGAAGGCGGACAAACCGTTTTACGCTGTGTAGAATCGGTTTACGCATACAATAATAAACGTCTTCTGGCAGCAGAAGCCTCGCCCGCAAGAGCCTTGGGTCGACAATGAAGAGTTTTGGGTTTCAATTGATCTACGGTGACTTCCTCGCCCGCAGCGTTCGGGGCATCTCCTGTGCGCCACCCGCCAGTCTCAGCATTGCTAGCAACTAACGATCCGTTAATTCTAAAAATGATGATGAGGCGCCAACCATGGCAGATTTATACGAAAACCCAATGGGCCTGATGGGCTTTGAATTCATTGAGTTCGCATCGCCGACCCCGAATACCCTGGAGCCGATCTTCGAGATTATGGGCTTCACCAAGGTCGCGACCCACCGTTCCAAAGATGTGCACCTGTATCGCCAGGGCCAGATCAACCTGATCCTCAACAACGAACCGAACAGCGTGGCGTCGTACTTCGCCGCCGAGCACGGTCCGTCGGTGTGCGGCATGGCGTTTCGTGTCAAGGATTCGCAACAGGCCTACAAGCGTGCCCTGGAACTCGGCGCCCAGCCGATCCACATCGAAACCGGTCCGATGGAGCTGCACCTGCCAGCGATCAAAGGCATCGGCGGCGCGCCGCTGTACCTGATAGACCGTTTCGGTGAAGGCAGCTCGATCTACGACATCGACTTCGTGTTCATCGAAGGCGTGGACCGCAATCCGGAAGGGGCGGGGCTGAAGATCATCGATCACCTGACCCACAACGTGTATCGCGGGCGCATGGCCTATTGGGCCAACTTCTACGAGAAGCTGTTCAACTTCCGTGAAATCCGTTACTTCGACATCAAGGGCGAATACACCGGCCTGACCTCCAAGGCCATGACCGCGCCGGATGGCATGATCCGCATCCCCTTGAACGAAGAGTCGTCCAAGGGCGCCGGGCAGATCGAAGAGTTCCTGATGCAGTTCAACGGCGAGGGTATCCAGCACGTTGCGTTCCTCAGCGACAACCTGATCGACACCTGGGATCGCCTGAAGAAAATCGGCATGCGCTTCATGACCGCGCCACCGGAAACCTATTACGAAATGCTTGAGGGTCGTTTGCCGAATCACGGCGAGCCGGTGGATCAACTGCAATCGCGCGGGATTCTGCTGGACGGTTCGTCCGAGTCCGGCGACCGCCGCCTGCTGTTGCAGATCTTCTCGGAAACCCTGATGGGCCCGGTGTTCTTCGAATTCATCCAGCGTAAAGGCGATGATGGTTTCGGCGAGGGTAACTTCAAGGCATTGTTCGAATCGATCGAGCGCGATCAGGTGCGTCGTGGTGTGCTTGCCACTGAGTAAACCGCTAGCGCTGTAAAAACTGTGGGAGCGGGCTTGCTCGCGAATGCGGTGTGTCAGTCGACATTAATGTTGTCTGACACACTGCATTCGCGAGCAAGCCCGCTCCCACATTTGTTTTATGCAGTGCTTAAGGTCGGCGACTGCGCATCATGTGTTTGAACCCTTCAAACACCAACACCACCACCGCCAGCCAGATCGGGATGTAGGTCAGCCATTCCCCAGGCTTGATGCTCTCCCCGAGCAACAACGCCACACCCAGCAGCAGCACCGGTTCGACGTAGCTCAAAAGCCCGAATAGGCTGAACGGCAGCAAGCGACTGGCGATGATGTAGACCACCAGCGCCGAGGCGCTTATCAGCCCGAGCACCGGGATCAGCAGTGACAGCCACGGGTATTGGTCGAACACGCCGAAGCCTTGGTCACCGCCCCACACGAACCAGAACGCCACCGGCAGCATCAACGTCATGTCCAGCCATAAGCCGCCGAGGTTGTCAGTCGCCAGCCATTTGCGCAGCACGAAGTAGGTGGGATAGCCGACGACCACCAACAAGGTCGCCCAGGAAAAGCCGCCCACCTGGTACAACTCGTTGAGCACGCCGAGGGAGGCGAAGAACACCGCCACCTTCTGCAAGTAGGACAAGCGTTCGCCATAGGCAATGCGTCCGGTCAGCACCATCGCCAGCGGCAACAGGAAATAACCCAGGGACACATCGAGGCTGTAGCCGTTGAGCGGCGCCCACATGAACAGCCAGAGTTGCACGCCCAGCAGGATCGAAGACAGGATCAGGCCGCCGAACAACTTGGGCATGCCGCCCAGGCGCTTGAGGATCTCGACTGCGCGCCGCCATTCGCCGGACACCACCATGAACACAGTCATGCAGGGCACGGTCAGCAGCATCCGCCAGCCGAAGATTTCTACGCCGCTCAACGGGGTGAGCAACGAGGTGTAGTAATACATGACGGCAAACAGCACTGAGGCTGTGACCGATAGAGCGATACCTTTAGACAAACTGTCCTCGCGGGGTTGAACGTGAACCGGGGGGCGGAGGATACGTGGTTTTCGAGACGAATATTGACCGATCAATCAACGCGGCCCGAATGTGGGAGCGAGCCTGCTCGCGAAGACGGACCTCCAGCCAACATTAATGTTGAATGTTAGACCGCATTCGCGAGCAGGCTCGGTCCCACATTTGATCCTTGCCGCCTACAAGATTCGCAATCAACTCACACCCCTGTGGGAGCGGGCTTGCTCGCGAAGAGGCCGTGTCAGACGACATCTGCATTGCCTGACCCTCCGCCTTCGCGAGCAAGCCCGCTCCCACATTGGAAATGGGTTTATTCAGGTGTTGCGGGGTTTACGGCCCGAGACGAAATGGCTCACGTCATTAAACCCCGGTGTCGAGGAGTGCCCTGGGGTGACCAGCGAATCGATAAACGCCTCATCTTCCGCCGTGATCTTCACCGCTTGCGCCTTGGTGTAGGCATCCCACTGTTCTTCGGTGCGCGGCCCGACGATGGCGGAGGTGACGGCGCCGTTGTTCAGCACCCAGGCAATGGCGAATTCGACGATGCCGACGCCCCGACCCTGGGTGTATTCCTGGATCTGTTGGGCAATGCGCAGCGATTCAACCCGCCATTCGGTTTCGAGGATGCGTTTGTCCTGGCGCCCGGCACGGCTGTTGGCGTCCGGCTTCACGTCCGGTGCGTATTTGCCGCTGAGCACGCCACGGGCCAATGGGCTGTACGGCACCACGCCCAAGCCATAAGCGTGGGCGGCGGTGATTTGTTCGGTTTCGGCCTGGCGATTGACGATGTTGTACAGCGGCTGGCTGATCACCGGGCGGTCGACACCGAGCTTGTCGGCCACACGAATGACTTCGGCGATGCGCCAGCCACGGTAGTTGGACAGGCCCCAGTAGCGAATCTTGCCCTGGCGGATCAAATCGCCGATGGCCGAGATCGTCACTTCCAGCGGGGTGTTGTGGTCTTCGCGGTGCAGGTAATAGATGTCGACATAATCGGTGCCCAGGCGCGTCAGGCTGGCGTCGATGCCGTTGAAAATGTGCTTGCGGCTCAGGCCGCTGCGGTTCGGCACACCGTCCACCGGGCCGAAACCGACCTTGGTCGCCAACACCCATTCGTGACGGTTGCCAGCGATGGCCTCACCGACGATCTCTTCGGAACGGCCGGCGGTGTAGACGTCGGCGGTGTCGATGAAATTGATGCCCTGGTCCCAGGCCTTGTCGATGATCCGCAGGGAATCCTCGGTGCTGGTCTGTTCGCCGAACATCATGGTGCCCAGGGTCAGGGTGGAGACTTGCAGGCCTGAATGACCCAACGTGCGGTAGCTCATGACGAAATCCTTTTACCGGTGGGAAAGGCTCAATCAAATACCAGAACGGTGGGCCGGAGCAACCGGAATATGACGCGATCCCTGTGGGAGCGGGCTTGCTCGCGAAAGCGGTGCGTCAGTCAATGATGATGGCGACTGACACGCCCCCTTCGCGAGCAAACCCGCTCCCACATTGTTCAGCGCTGAAGCGTTCGGGTCATGCGTAGTGCCAACACGCTCCCGCACACAATCACACCCGCCAACAGATACAACGCCGCATCCGTCGAACCGGTGCTGTCCTTGACCCAACCCACCAGGTACGGGCTGAGGAACCCGGCCATTTGCCCCATGGAGTTGATCAACGCCAAACCGCCCGCCGCCGCACCCGCGCTCAGCAGCGCTGTCGGCACCGGCCAGAACATCGGCAGGCCGGTGAGGGCGCCCATGGTGGCGATGGTCAAGCCGAGAATCGCAATGGCCGGCGTGGTGGCGAAGTTCACCGCGATCAACAGCCCGACCGCGCCCATCAGCATCGGCACCACCAAATGCCAGCGGCGCTCCTTGCGCAGGTCCGCCGAGCGACCGACCAGCAACATGAACACCGCCGCCAGCAGGTAAGGAATCGCACTCAACCAGCCAATCACCAGGTTATCGCTGAAACCAAGGTTCTTGATGATCGACGGCAGCCAGAAGTTGATCGCGTAAACGCCGCTCTGGATGCAGAAATAGATCAAGCCGAACGCCCAGATCGCCGGGTTCTTGAACACCGCCGCCAGTGAGTCAGTCGTGGTTTTCGGCTTATTGGCCAGGTCCTCGGCGTGGTCCGCTTCCAGTACTTGGCGCTCAAAAGGCGTCAGCCACTTGGCATTGGCATAACTGTCGCTGAGCAGGAAATAGGCGAGGGCACCGAGAATCACGGTCGGAATCCCTTGCAGCAAAAACATCCACTGCCAGCCCGCCAGACCGGCCTGGCCAGCGCCGAAGTGGTTAAGAATCCAGCCAGAGAACGGGCTGCCGAGCAAACCGGACACCGGGATCGCCGACATGAACAGCGCCATGATGCGGCCACGGCGGAAGGTCGGGAACCACTGCGACAGATACAGCACCACGCCCGGGAAGAACCCGGCTTCGGCCGCGCCGGTGAACAGGCGCAAGGTGTAGAACTCGGTCGGTGTGGTGACGAACAGCAGGCAGGTCGAGAGCGAGCCCCAGACGATCATCATCAACGCGATCCAGCGCCGTGGCCCGAATTTGGTCAGCGCCAGGTTACTCGGCACGCCGCACAGCACGTAGCCGATAAAGAAGATCCCGGCCCCGAGGCCGTACACGGTTTCGCTGAATTTCAGTGCGTCGAGCATCTGCAACTTGGCAAATCCAACGTTCACCCGGTCGAGGTAGTTGAACAGGTAGCAGATGAAGATGAAGGGGATCAAACGCAGGGTAATGCGTTTGTAGACGGCGTTCTTGTCGTCAACGATGGCCTGGGTAGCGGCGGCGCTCTGTGACATGGCGGGCTCTCTCTTTATTATGATTTTTTGCGATGCAAAGGGTAACGTTGATCGCCCTGTGAGTCTCGGCCACCGCTTGGGTGATTGTCTTTGTGCCAGAGCACAGGGTTTGCCACCCACGCCTGTGCGGGTGAACAACCCGTCCCATCCCGTTTTCAAGGATCTGCCCAATGTTTGAACTCGATCACGACCTGGCCCAGGACATCGTCGACCGGGCCATGGCCATCCTGCCGTACAACGTCAATGTCATGGACAGTCAGGGCCTGATTCTCGGCAGTGGCGAGCCCGAGCGGATCAACACCCGCCACGAAGGCGCGCAACTGGTGCTGGCCAACGGGCGAGTGGTGGAAATCGACGCGCAAACGGCCATTCACCTCAAAGGCGTGCAACCGGGGATCAACTTGCCGCTGTTGCTTGATCAACGGCTGATCGGCGTGCTCGGCATCACCGGCGAACCGGAGCAGTTGCGCACTTACGCCGAACTGGTGCGCATGACCGCTGAAATGCTGGTCGGCCAGCGCAATCAGCAAGCCGAGCAGCAATGGCGGCGCCAGCGTTGCGATGATTTGCTGGCGTTGCTGCTGAGCGATGCCGGGGATTCGCCGCGCCTGGTGGACGAAGCGCAGCAACTGGGGCTCAAGCCACAACTGACGCGGGTGCCGTACCTGTTCGAATTGGGCCTGGAGCACGGACCGGGGCAGACCGTCGAAGCCCTCAGCGCCTGGCTGATCAGCCGTTACCCGGACAGTTGGTGCGTCAGCTCGGCCAAATCGTCGCTGCTGTGGTGTCGGCCGGCAAGTCAGGCGATCGAGCATGAACGGCTGCTGGAAAAACTCGATGGCCTGAGTTGGAACATTCTGCGCATCGCCGTGGGCGGGCAGGCCGATGGGTTGCCGGGGTTGCGCCGCTGTTATCGGCGGGTCGGCGACTTGCTGGCGTATGGGCGTGATGTGTTGCCGCGCTCGCGATTGTTGACGCTGAACCGCTATCGGCTGCCGGTGATGCTCTGGCGGCATCGCAACGACGACGCGCTGGATGAACTGCTCAAGCCGCTGCGCAAAGTCATCGCCAAGGACAGCAACGGCCAACTGCTGGCGACCCTGCGCAGTTGGTGCGATCACGATGGTCAGAGCCAGGCCTGTGCCGATGCGTTGGGCATTCATCGCAACAGTCTGCGCTATCGAATGGAGCGGATTGCCGAGTTGAGTGGGGTGGACCCGTTGCGGCTGGATGGGATGTTGGCGCTTTATCTGGGGGTGCAACTGCTGCCGCAAACCGACTAGAGAGCAGTGGTGATTTCACTGACGCCTTCGCGAGCAAGCCCGCTCCCACAGGGGAACGCATTCCAAATGTGGGAGCGGGCTTGCTCGCGAAGAGGCCCGCCCAGCCACCACAATGCCCACTTTGTAGAAATGAACAACAAACGCCACCCCCACTTGTGCACCCGACCGGCGTCATCATCCGGGGCAACTGGCAGCATGGAGCCATTGGAAATGGAGAACTCACATGAAAATCGTCATCGCCCCCGATTCGTTCAAGGACAGCCTGAGTGCCCAGGGCGTAGCCGATGCCATCGCGCTGGGATTGGCTGAAGTCTGGCCGCACGCGCAATTGGTCAAATGCCCGATGGCCGACGGCGGGGAAGGGACGGTCGAGTCGATTCTGGCGGCGTGCTCGGGCGAATTGCGCCGCACCCCGGTTCGCGGCCCGCTGGGATCAACCGTCGAAGCCGCCTGGGGCTGGTTGCCGCACAACCACACCGCGATCATTGAAATGGCCGAAGCGAGCGGCTTGCAGTTGGTGCCGCTGGCACAACGCGACGCCTGCATCAGCAGCACCTACGGCACCGGCGAGCTCATCCGCGCAGCCCTCGATGCCGGGGCGCAACGGGTGATCCTGGCGATTGGCGGCAGCGCCACCAATGACGGCGGCGCCGGGGCGATGCAGGCGCTGGGGGTGAAACTGTTCGACGCCCAGGGCCGGATTCTCGCCCCCGGTGGCGTGGCGTTGGCGCAACTGGCAACCATCGATTTGAGTGACATCGATCCACGCCTGGACGCCGTGCGTTTCGACATCGCCGCCGACGTCAACAATCCCCTGTGTGGCCCCCACGGCGCCTCGGCAATTTTTGGCCCGCAGAAAGGTGCATCACCGCAGCAAGTCCAGCAACTGGATCAAGCCCTTGGGCATTTCGCCGATCTGTGCGCGCAGGCGTTGAATAAAGACGTGCGCGACGAACCGGGCTGCGGTGCGGCGGGTGGGTTGGGGTTTGCGGCCAAGGCGTTTCTCGGTGCGCAATTTCAGGCCGGCGTCGAAGTGGTCGCGGAACTGGTCGGCCTGGCCGAAGCCGTCAAAGGCGCGGACCTGGTGATTACCGGCGAAGGCCGATTCGATGCCCAGACCTTGCGCGGCAAGACGCCGTTTGGCGTGGCGCGGATTGCACGGCAACAGGGTGTGCCGGTGATTGTTATCGCCGGAACGCTTGGGGAGGGCTATCAGGAACTGTACGAGCATGGCATCGACGCCGCATTTGCCCTGGCGAGCGGGCCGATGACGCTGGAGCAGGCGTGTGCCGAGGCGCCTCGGTTGCTGCGGGAGCGAGCGAGTGATATTGCGCGGGTTTGGCAGATCGCAACTCGTAAAACTTGAGCCGACCACTGTGGCGAGGGAGCTTGCTCCCGCTGGGTTGCGAAGCAGCCCCAAATCCTGAACACGCGCTCTTTCAGGCAAACCGTATTGGCTGATTCTACGACTGCTATGCAGCCGAGCGGGAGCAAGCTCCCTCGCCACAGGTATGTGATCGCTCCTTGAGAGGTGTTTCGCCGCTGAAACACCCCCAACCCCTTGAAATATATTTCCAATCCCCCCGCAAAAAACCTCAAGCCCGGCCGATAACCCTCATAGGCGCGCACAAACCTATTACAACAGTCGCGCCAAGCTGATCCGGCCCGCGTGCATGCCCGCCCGACAGCGACCACGGCACGGATGCTTCGACGCTCACCCACCCGAGAATCATCCTATGTCCCTGCGTAATCTGAATATCGCGCCTCGAGCGTTCCTCGGTTTTGCCTTCATCGCCTTGCTGGTGATTGTGCTGGGTGTGTTTGCGGTCAACCGCATGTCGATCATCCGCCAATCCTCGATCGACATGGGCAGCACCCAACTGCCTAGCGTGAGTTACCTGGGCAATGTCACCGAAAACATCCTGCGCATGCGCATTCTCTCGTTCCGCATCCTGGTCAACCGCGAGCCGGCCAGCCTGCAGGAAGCCGAAACCCGCATCGGCGTACTTACCGACAAGGCCCGTAAGGCGCAGGCCGCTTATGCAGCGTTGCCGCAAGGCCCGGACGAAGCAGCGTTGTACAAAGTGTTCAGCACCACCCTCGACAATTACATGCAAGCCCAGCGCGAGATGATGGAGCTGTCGCGCCAGAACAAGGTCGATGAGATGCGCAGCCTGATCAATACGCGGATCAAGGAAGGCACCGACCTGATGGGCGAACAGCTCAACAAACTGGTGGCCTACAACACTGACGGCGCCAAAGCCGCCGGGTTGATTGCCGAAGACAACTACAACACCGCCGTCAACGGCATCATCGCAGTGTCGGTGGTGGCGGCACTGATGACTGTGCTGCTGGCCTGGTTGCTGACCCGCAGCATTGTCACCCCGTTGAACCGTGCGGTGCAGGCAGCGGAAACCATCGCCGGTGGCAACCTGACCAAAGCCATTGAGGTCGACGGCAACGACGAACCGGCCCGCCTGCTCGGCGCCTTGGCCGCCATGCAGACCAACCTGCGCAAAACCATCGAGCAGATTGCCGGTTCCGCCACCCAGTTGGGCGCCGCCGCCGAAGAACTCAGCGCCGTTACCGAAGAAGCGTCTCGAGGTCTGCAACAGCAGAACAACGAAATCGAACAAGCCGCCACCGCAGTGAATGAAATGACCGCCGCGGTGGAAGAAGTGGCGCGCAACGCGGTGTCGACTTCCGAAGCTTCGAACCAGTCGACCCAAGCCGCCCGCGAAGGCCGCAATCGCGTGGTGGAAACCGTCGACGCGATCCAGACCATGACCCACGACGTACAGAACACTTCGGTGATGATCGAAGGCCTGGCCGCTCAAGGTCGTGACATCGGCAAGGTGCTGGACGTGATCCGTGCCATCGCCGAACAAACCAACTTGTTGGCGCTCAACGCCGCCATCGAAGCGGCTCGTGCCGGTGAGGCCGGGCGTGGTTTTGCGGTGGTGGCGGACGAAGTCCGGGCGCTGGCCCATCGCACCGCGCAATCGACCCAGGAAATCGAAAAAATGGTCGCCGGCATCCAGAACGGCACCGGTGAAGCGGTTTCTTCCATGCAGCAAAGCAACCAGCGTACCCAAAGCACCCTGGAAATGGCCCGCGCAGCTGGCGTGGCCCTGGAGCAAATCACCCAATCGATCCACCTGATCAACGAACGCAACCTGGTGATCGCCAGCGCTTCCGAAGAACAGGCCCAGGTTTCCCGGGAAGTCGACCGCAACCTGGTCAACATCCGCGACCTCGCCACCCAGTCCGCCGCCGGTGCCAACCAGACCAGCGCCGCGACCCACGAACTGTCGCGTCTGGCGGTGGATTTGAACGCGATGGTGGCGCGTTTTGTAATTTGAGATAGGGTTGAGTCTGGAGCACGCGCGACAGGAGAAGTACATGCGCTATTCAGCCCTGACTCAACGCATCGCCGGAGACGGAGCGGCAGCCTGGCAAATTCACGATCGAGCGCTGGAGATGCGCGAGCAGGGCATTGATGTATTGCTGCTGTCGGTGGGCGATCCGGATTTCGATACGCCCAGGCCCATCGTCCAGGCGGCCATCGACAGCCTCTTGGCCGGCGACACTCATTACTCGGATGTGCGCGGCACCAAGGCGCTGCGCACCAGCATCGCCAACCGCCATCGACGCCGCAGCGGTCAGGTGGTGGATGCCGGGCATGTGATCGTGTTGCCAGGGGCGCAATGCGCGGTGTACTCGGTGGCGCAATGCCTGCTCGATCCCGGCGATGAAGTGATCGTCGCCGAACCGATGTACGTCACCTACGAAGGTGTGTTCGGCGCCTGCGGGGCCAAAGTGGTGCCGGTGGCGGTGCGGCCGGAGAACGGTTTCCGGGTTGATCCGGCAGACGTCGCGGCACTGATCACGCCCAAGACCCGGGTCATTCTGCTCAACAGTCCTAACAATCCGTCCGGCGCGAGCCTGTCCTTGATGATCTGGCAGGAACTGGCGCTGCTGTGCATTCGTCATGACCTGTGGCTGATCAGCGACGAGGTCTACAGCGACTTGCTGTACGAAGGCGAACACATCAGCCCGGCGAGTTTGCCGGGCATGGCCGAACGCACGACAACGATTAACAGTTTGTCCAAATCCCACGCCATGAGCGGTTGGCGGATCGGCTGGGTGATCGGCCCCAAACCCTTGGCCGAGCATTTGGTGCACCTGTCGTTGTGCATGTTGTTCGGCTTGCCGGATTTTGTGCAGAAAGCCGCGCAAGTGGCGCTGGACGGGGATTTGCCGGAAGTGGCGCAGATGCGCGAGGAGTATCGCCAGCGTCGGGATCTGGTGTGTTCGCGGTTGAGCAACTGTGCGGGCATTCGGCCGATCAAGCCCGATGGCGGGATGTTTGTGATGGTCGACATACGCCCGACCGGGCTGTGCGCCCAAGGGTTTGCCGAGCGATTGCTGGAAGGTTATGGCGTGTCGGTGCTGGCGGGAGAGGCCTTCGGGCCGAGTGCGGCGGGGCATATCCGGATTGGGTTGGTGGTGGACCAGGTGAAACTGGCGGATGCGTGTCGGCGGATTGCGCTGTGCGCGGCGGATTTGCTGGAGGCGCGGCGGGCCTGAAGGATTTGCATTGCCTGGGCGGGCCCCTTCGCGAGCAAGCCCGCTCCCACAGGGGAATGCATTCCAAATGTGGGAGCGGGCTTGCCCGCGAAGGCGTCCTGACAGGCGCCAAATCTCTCAGGCCTTCCAAGCCCCGGCATTCACCAGATTCACCGGCCGCTCCCCAGCCAACGCCATCAACAGATTGTCCACCGCACAGGTGGCCATCGCCTCCCGGGTCTCATGGGTCGCCGAGCCGATGTGCGGCGTGGCCACCACATTATCCAACTGCAACAACGGCGAGCCCGAATCCAGCGGCTCGCGCTCAAAAACATCCAGCCCCGCCGCACGAATCTGCCCTTTGCGCAGGGCTTCAATCAGCGCCGCTTCATCCACCACTTTGCCCCGTGAGATGTTGATGAAGATCGTCTGCGACCCCATCAGCGCAAACTGCTCGGCACCGATCAGCCCCTCGGTTTCAGCCGTCAGCGGCAAGGTCAGGCAGACAAAATCCGCCTCTTGCAGCAGTTCCGGCAAGCTGCGGTATTGCGCGTTGAACCGCTGTTCCACCGCCGGTTTCGGCGAGTGGCTGTGGTAGATCACCGGCATGCCGAAGCCGAAATGCCCGCGCTGGGCCAGGGCTTCGCCGATGCGGCCCATGCCGATGATGCCCAGGGTCTTGCCGTGTACATCGGTGCCAAACTGCGCCGGGCCGACGTTGCGCTTCCACTGACCGGCGCGAACCATGTTCGCCAGTTCCACCACCCGCCGGGCGGTGGCCAGGATCAGGGCGAAACCGGTGTCGGCGGTGGTTTCGGTGAGCACGTCCGGGGTGTTGCTGAGCAGGATGCGCCGTTCGGTCAAGTAGTCGATGTCGTAGTTGTCGACGCCCACCGAAACGCTGGCGATGGCTTGCAAATTGGGGGCGAGATCGAGCAGCGCCGCGTCCAGTTTCAGACTCGCTCCGAGCAAACCCTGGGCTCGGGGCAGGGCCTCGCGCAACTTGGCCAGGCCCTCGGCATCCAGGCTTTCGATCAGCGTGACGTCGGTCTGCTCATGCAGGCGAGCCATCAGCAGCGGCGAGAGTTTCTTGTACAGCACAACCTGCTTTTTCATCGTTATCGTCTCAACTTCAATTCAAGGGTGAGCAGGCACGGGCCGTTTCGCAACGGGTTTGGCCACGACCCGGTCACTGGCGCCGGGCTTGAGGAAAATCGTCAGCACCACCGAAAGCATCAGCGCGCCGCTCATCAACAGGTACGAAGCGCCGGGCGAACCGGTGCTGCTGTTGAGGTAACCGACCAGATACGAACCGCCGAACGAACCGAGGGCGCCCATGCTGTTGATCAGCGCCATGGCACCCCCGGCGACGTTGGCCGGGAGGATCTCCGGGACGATCGCAAAGAACGGCCCGTAAGGCGCATACATGCAGGCCCCGGCGATCACCAGCAAGGTGTAGGACCACCAGAAATGTTCAGCGCCCAGCGCGTAGGAACCGTAGAACGCAATCGAGGCGATCAACAGCGGTGGCCAGACGAAGCGTTTGCGCTTCTGCAATTTGTCCGAGCCCCAGGACACCGCGAGCATCCCGATCACTGCCGCCAGGTACGGCAGCGCCGAGAGCCACCCGGCTTCCACCATGTCCATTTGCAAACCGGCCTTGAGGATCGACGGCAGCCACAACACGAACCCATAGACGCCAATGCTCCAGCAGAAAAACTGCAAGGCCAGCACGATGACTTTCGGCGAGCGGAAGGCCTCGGCGTAATTCTTCACCGCTTTGATCCCGACCTGTTCGGCCGCCAGAGCACTTTCCAGGTCCTGTTTCTCCTGGTCGCTGAGCCACTTGGCCTGGGCTGGACGCTCGTCCGCCAGACGCCACCAGATAAAGGCCCAGATCACCGCCGGCAAGCCTTCGATGATGAACATCCAGCGCCAACTGAAATGCTGCACCAGATACCCCGAGACCACCGACATCCACAGCATGGTCACCGGGTTGCCGAGGATCAGGAAGGTATTGGCCCGGGAGCGTTCGGCGCGGGTGAACCAGTGGCACAGATAGACCAGCATCGCCGGCATCACCGCCGCTTCAACCACGCCGAGCATGAAGCGAATGACGACCAGCCAATAGGCGCTGGAGACGATCCCGGTCAGGGTCGCGAGGCCGCCCCAGAGGATCAGGCTGACAAAAATCAGCTTCTTCACGCTGTGCTTCTGCGCATAGATCGCGCCCGGCACCTGGAAAAAGAAGTAACCAAGGAAGAACAGCGCGCCGAGCATCGACGACAGGCCTGGGGTGATCATCAGGTCTTCGGCCATCCCGGAGGCGGCGGCGAACCCGTAGTTGGCGCGATCCAGATACGCCAGGCTGTAGGTGATGAAGACGATGGGCATGATGTACCACCAGCGGCGGGTGGCGAGTGTTGCGGTTTTCATGATGGTGCTCCTGAGCTTGTTGTTTTTGTCGCAGCAGGTAACGGTTTAAATCTTCAATGCCTGGGCGGGCGTCTTCGCGAGCAAGCCCGCTCCCACAGTTGAATGCATTCCAATGTGGGAGCGGGCTTGCTCGCGAATGGCGGCTTCAAATCCAGCCGATAATTCAAGCCGGGTGGGCAACCCCTCCATATCCCCCCGACTCTGCACCGCCCGGCTGCCAATCCAGTTGGCGCGCTGCACGGCATCGGCAAAGCTGAGGTTTTCCAGGAGGGCGCTGATCATGCCGACGGCAAACCCGTCGCCGGCGCCCACGGTGTCGACTACGGTTTCCACCGGCACGCCGGCGACGAAACCCTGGTCCAGGTGTGTGCGGTAATACGCACCGTGTGGCCCCAGTTTGATCGCCACCGCTTCAACCCCTTGGTCGAGGTAAAACGCGGCGATGTCGGCAGGGTCTTCAAACCCGGTGAGCAAACGACCTTCGCTCAACCCCGGCAGCACCCAGTGGGCGAGGGCGGCGAGGCTGTTGATCTCGGTGATCATCTGCTGCTCGCTGGCCCACAGGCTCGGGCGCAGGTTCGGGTCGAAGGACACACTGCGCCCGGCCTCGCGCATGCGGGTCATCAGTTCGAAGGACATTTCCCGGGCACTGGCGGAAAGCGCCGGGGGAATGCCGGTGGCGTGCAAATGCCGGGCATTCAACAGCTCGGGTTTGATCGACTGCACCGACAAGTGGCTGGCCGCCGATCCACGGCGGAAATACTCGACCACCGGGTCGCTGCCATCGTCGGCGCGGGACTTGAGTTGAAAACCGGTCGGGTGCGCCGGGTCGATATCGACATGAGTGCAATCCAGGCCTTCTTTGGCCAGCGTATCGATCACGAAACGCCCCAACGAATCAGCGCCCACCCGGCTCAGCCACGAGACGTTAAACCCCAGCCGCGACAAGCCGATGGCGACGTTGCTGTCCGCCCCGGCAATGCGCTTATGAAACTGGCTAACCGCCGCCAGGTCGCCGCTCTGTTCAGCGACGAACATCGCCATGGTTTCGCCAAACGACAGAATATCGATCTCAGACATGAGCGCTCTCCAACCGTGATTGACCGAGGCGGGCGAGGGTGGCGACGTGTTCGGTGGTCAGTTGCACCAGGTCGTCGCCCTGCAACGGATACTCCGCCGCTCGCATTACGCCTTGGGCCATGTGCCGCAGCAGTTGTTCCCACAGATGCAGGTCGGCGGCGCTCGGCGGTATCGCCACCAATTTGCCGTCGACCCGACGCGCCACAGCCTTGCAATGCACATAACCGACATGCCGCCCGAGCAACCGCGCGGCGCTGGCGGCGGACTGGTCCTGCCATTGCCAGTTGCCGATGTCGAAGGTCATCTTGATCGGCAGGTTGTGCTGCTCGACTTCAGTGAAGAAGCGCTGGAACGGCTCAATGCGCCCGCCGTGCAGGGTCTGGTCGTTTTCTACCAGCAGATGCACCGGGCTCTGGCTGAGTTGGCGAGCCAGCGCGTCGAGATCATTGTTGTCAGTGAAGTAACCGAGGGAGACTTTAAGCCACTTGGCACCGAACAACTGGGCGCGGTGCAGAGTCTTGAGCAGTTCGGGATTGGGCTGCGATTGCCCGGCCAGCCACAGTTCCATCGGCGAGGAATACACGCTTTCGAGGCCGCGAGCCTGGGTGTCATCCGCCAATTGCGCCGGGTCTTCGTGGGTCAGCAACTCTTCGCGCCATTCAATGCGCGTCGCGCCGGCGGCGGCGAGCAAATCGACGAAACTGCCCTGGCCGCGCTGGCGCACCAGGTCGGCGCCGTAACTGGACAGGCTGATGGAGACGGGTGGTTTATTCATTGTTATCTACCTCTGAAACCGGTTTCATTTTTGTTCAAAAAAAGGGTGTGTCTTTAAGTTGTCGGGGGTTTCAAGGACGCCTTCGCGAGCAAGCCCTCTCCCACAGGTGATTTGTGTACGCCGCCAATCCAATGTGGGAGCGGGCTTGCTCGCGAAGAGGCCGGCCCATTCACCGCAAATCCCCCTGCGTCGACCCACGCACAACCAACCGCGCCGCAAAATCCATCGTCCGCACCGGCCCGACATCCCCGCGCAAGCGCTTGAGCAAACACTCAAACGCACTCGCGCCAATCTCCGCCGTCGGCTGGGCGAGGGCGGTGATGCCGCTGCCCACCAACGGATACCAATCCAGATCATCCAGGGCCATCAGCCCGACCTCCTTGAACAGGTCGCAGCCCAATTCACGCAAGGAATGAGTGCTGGCCAATGCCGCAATCCCATTGGCACAGAACAGCGCTTTCGGCCCAGGGCCAGGTGTATCGAGGAAGGTTTTCAAACGGGAAGTGAGGTCGCTGCCGGTTTCGACGACAGCCCCTTGCAGCACCGAACGCTGCCCGATCTGCGCCTTGAAACTGCTCACCCGCTCTATCCGCGAACTGGTGCCGTCAAAGGGTTCCGTCACCAGTAACACATCGCGATAACCGCGTTCTTCAAGGTGGGTGAGGGCCATTTCGACGGCGGCCGGGTTATCCAGCCCGACCAAATCGCTCTCGAGCTGTTCAACCTTGCGATCCACCAGCACCAGCGGCATTTCCCGATGCAGTTCCCGCAGCTCATCGCGGTGATGACCCAGGGTGTTCACGATCAAGCCTTCGATGTTGTACGAACGCAGCAGCGCCAGATGCTGGCGTTCCTGCTCGTCGTCGCGATCGGTATTGCACACCACCAGGCTGTAGCCGTGCTGCCGGCAAGCGGTTTCCACGCCATGCATCACGGCAATCGAATAAGGGTTACGGATATCGGCCACCAGCATGCCGATCAGGCGTGTGCGTCCGCGTTTCAGGCCACGGGCCATCTGGTTCGGGCGGTAGCCGAGTTCGGCAATCGCCTGCTCGATGCGCAAAGCGATGGCATCGGAGAGCAGGGCGCGGTCATCGCCGATGAAGCGCGAGACGCTGGCCTTCGAAACGCCGGCGCGGTCGGCGACGTCAAGCATGGTCACGCGGCTGCGTTGGGCGGCGGAAAAATCGTTCATGGCGGTGGACCTTATTTTTTTGGGGCGAGACAGTCGGCCTGAAACCGGTTTCAGTGAGCGTCAAAAGTTACAGGTTCGTCAAGTACGGAAACCTCGGTTGGTGATAAAAAACCATTATAAAACCGACAGACGGTCGATAAACCTGTCAGATATGACAGTAGAAAGAGCCGCCTTATCGGCATTTAATTCACTTCAACAGGACCCATAACCACACAGAGTATGTTTAAAGGGGGCAGACATGTCGTTATCTGACATTCACGAAGGCTCTGAAGGTGTTTTACTTGCCGACGCTCCTACAGTAGATGGTGTGCCTGAAAGCGACCTGGAGGGAAAACTTCCAGCAGAAGTGCTTTTGAATGGTGGACAGGCACGAGTTAAAAGGTGGCCTGTCTATGCAGACCAACCCGGAGAAGTTGATGAACTCACTGTCTTTTGGCGGCGCGAGGGAATAACAACCACCCTCTACCAAGAGAGAAAAAACGGGCCAATTACCGAGACTGAGTTTCTGATCCCAATCACCGTCGATTTATTGCAGGGCGATGGCATTGCCTACCTCTGGTATCGCGTTCGGCCTATACCAGGAAACCCGGTTAATTCGGTAGAAAAGAAGCTCACCATTGATCACAGCGTTATTCCATTACCCCAACTATCGAAGGTGGATTTCCCCGACGCGACACCGTGGGGTTATTTAAACTGCGTTATTAAACGGCCGATCTGGTTGGGTGTTTATATAAACATCCCCTTTCAAGGTTTACGGGCTGACGATGAATGCGTTTATACCAGTCGAGGCTATAGCTCATTAAATGGTGGTGACCAATATTTCCTGGACGGAACTGAAGGTGTATTCACCTATACATTGACTGCCGCGGACGCAAACAATATGCACGGATTTGAGCCGACGCCCATTCCCTTTACTACATACCTTGACCGCTTGATTAAGGATTCTTCCCTGGGCGTGTCCTACAAAATAAGGAGACGTGGTGTATTTATTGGTACGGCAACAGAAAAGATTGTAAAGGTTGACCGAACGCGTTCAGGAGACACTCCATGTGGCCCGTCCTGACATCCAAGATTGACAACTGCTGTAGTTGGAGAAATGCCGAAGTTATTCGGCATGGAATTTGTTTGCATAAAAGCAACGTCGAAACACAATTAATAGTGATGGAGAACTGTAATGAATGCTAAGCAAGAAGTTGCAGAAATTGATAGAGAACTGTATCGAACTCAGTCGATTGGCGTTACGGCCGGCCCTCCAGTTCGAATTCCCGATGTACTAAGCCCTACTGATAGGCGCGTGCCGGTCAGCAAACTCGGAGCCGGTGCTCGTCTACAAGCGATCGTTCCTGCCTGGCCAATCCAGGACCTGAATGACCGGGTAGGTGTGTTCATAAAAAGGACGGCGGCACCAGCCGCCGCTTGGGAGGAGGTTTTCTTTTTCTTTGCCGGTCCGTTAGGCACACGACCTCCCGAATATACCGATTCCTATATCCCGGCCGACAAACTACTCGAGGACAACCCGCCGGCGACACCCACTAGTTGGGATATCCAATATAGGGCTGGACCACCCGTTGGTAACGCTCATAGGTCGGATGTCACGACCGTCATTATTGACCGTAGAGCGCCCTATCAGGCTGCTCCAGGAGGGCCTAAAGCACGGCCGCCGCTGGCAACATTGCCCACATTGTCGGCAGGCAACTTGATAGACGATGCCTTTATTGTCCGCAACCCGGGTGGCATGGCAGTAACTGTTCCGACAGGCTACCAAAATCCCTTGCCCACAGATCACATCAGGTTCTATATCAGCAGGACTTACTCGCTGACTAACCCTGATGCCCCACTTTGGGAGGGAGCTATTGGTACGGGAACCTTTACGGTTCCGGTTGCAGATGTACGAGATATCAGCCCGGACGCTGTATATGCCTACTACATATTGAGCGATGAAGTGGGGAATGTAAGCGCACTCTCTGCTGCGCAGGGACTGGGTGTCAGATTTGCGCCGCTTCCCGTTCTTGACCCCCCTGTCATCCCTTTGGCGCGGGACGAAACTGATCAGTTAATCGATCTGAAAGACTGCCGCGAAACGGGCGGCGTTACGATTGAACTGAAAAGAGTACCTGATATCTTGGGCACCGATGAAGTCAGGTTCATGTGGAATAATGAAGAAGTGCAAGTTCTTCCGTTCAATACTCTTGATCCGCTTATCTCTACAGTACCCTATGATACGATCTTCACAGATTACTATAAAGATGGTGTTGATACGGAAACTGACGTACCTGTAAAGGTGGAATGCATTTTACTTCGCAACACCACTATAATTAGTCGCTCAAGTAGAGATATATTTTCAAATCTTTATTATCCTGGACCTGTGAACCCGGTAGATCCGAATCCCGTTAATAACGAATTGGAGGCGCCGCATATCACGAGTACCGCAGTGAATGATGTTTTGGAGCCTGAAGACTATAACAAGGAAGCAACGGTAGCCTTTGATCTCTGGGTGGATCCTGATAAACCCGTGAAAGCGGGGCAGCAAATCTTTGGCGAGTACGCAGGTCAACGGTTTGGCCCAGAGTTTGTAACGGATGGTCAAACGGAAGTCACTATGGGTCTGCCGTGGGCATTGATTAATAGCGGTGGTTTGGGGGGCAATAAGCCGCTTCAATATTTTGTTTCTGATATCGGCGGTGTCAATGAAAACCCATCGCCGATCACTCAAGTAACCAACAATGCGCTCGTCATCGAGATGAAAGCACCGGAGATTGATCGGGAATACCCAGGCGAAAACATAATACTTTGCTCTGATCTCACCGCCGCAGGTTATGGAGCGGTCGTAAAAATCCCGGGCAACACCGAACATCTGTTACTTGGACGAAAAGTTACCCTGCGCGCCCAAGGATACAGAAATGCGGCGATGGATGACCTTTCACCTGGTACTGCATTTACGTCTCCAATAGCGCATGAAATTGTCGGGACTGAACCTGCCGATGGTTTTGAAATGGAACTTGAACCATATAATCCATATATCAGAAATATCCCTGTACCGCCTCCAACTCCTATTCCTGATCCACCAGGCCAATACATCGGATACTGGAAAATTTGGTATGAGGTCGAAATCAACGGTACGCAGTACCCTTCCGATGAGTTCACCTCGATCATTAACCTAGTCAATGTGGTAGGTGAATATTGCGAAGACCAGTAGATTGATAGAAACAGGTTTCTGCCACGACAACGAACTGAAAAACGTTGTCGTGGCGGACTCCTTTCAAACGTTAGGCGGTTTTCTTACCAGCTGAAACGCCATATTCCGCTGCAGAAAAAGATTTTTCCTACATTCGATCCTCATTGCAATCGATAGGCTTGCCGACGTTCTGGTGAGACCTTTCTTGGAGTTCCGTCAAGCAGGTCCATTCAACATTTGACAGGTGCGGTGGTTCAATATGTGGATAAACAACTTTTCCTTATCTAAGTTAACGAAGGACGGAAAATGGCGGTATCCGTCATTTTTCATTCTTTTTTTTGTATTACCGATTGCACAGGCTCGATTTCTAAATCCAGGTGAAACCGAAACTATTTCACCTTCGCCGACCATAGAAAGCTGGCTGCTTTCTTCCGGCGCAACGCTAACGGTCAATGGTGCCCAGACGCTGGACATCACGATCGAGGGCGGAACACTTAATGTAAATGGCGGCCAAACCCGGAAAATTGAAGCGATCGAAGCCGGAACAGTGAATCTTGATGGTGCGACAGTTCTCGGCACGGACGGATTTACGACGGTTACGCTAATCAATAGCACTGCAAATATTGTAAATACCACAGTGTCAGGACTCCAGTTCGGCTTGCAGGCCGTGCGTTTCACCGACACTCAAACAGGCTCACTGGTAACGCTCTCGGACAGTACTGTCCAAGGAACTTCCGGTGGTGCCGTTGCAACGGCCTTCAGTACGTTGAACTTAAGCAATACAACTATCGAAGGCACCGGCGCTTCAAGTTTCGGACTGAGTTTGTGGGGGGGGCAGGCTACTGCAAGCGCAGGTTCAAAAATCATCGGCGGCCTGAACGGCGTGACGTTCCAACCCGATGGTGACGACAACCAGGTCAGCAAACTGGTCCTGGATAATTCCAGCATTGAAGGGAAGACCGGCTCGGCAATCGTAGCTGACCTGGGAAGCAATCCGTTAGGCCCACTGATTATAGAGGCGCGCAACGGCTCGACACTGAAGGGTGGCAACGGCACGATTCTGGAAGTTGCAAATGGCACGGCGGTGAACTTCACCGTGGATAACAGCTCGCTGGAGGGCAACGTGAATGTCGAATCCGGTAGCCCTACAAGTGTGTTGTTGCGAAATAACGCATCCCTGACAGGTGACATGCTCAATGTTGCCGACCTAAGGCTTGATAATCAAAGTGCGTTCAGCGGGACCTTTAAAGGTGACCCCGCAGGGAGTGCGCGCGTGGTACTCGACAATGGATCGGTGTTCACCGGAGGCGTGGAAAATGTCTCTGACTTTGCGATTAACCGTTCGGTGTGGGTGATGACTGGCAGCAACGCCGTGAATAACCTGACATTGGCGGGGGGCACAGTAGACCTCGCGCCAGGGCCTACCTTCTACCAACTTGACGTCGTCAACTTGTCGGGCAATGGCACCTTCTCCATCTCTACCGATTTCGGCAGCCGTCAGACCGACTTTTTGAATGTCACGGGAACCGCGACCGGCAACCATGAACTGTCAGTCAGTGCTACCGGGAGCAAGCCAGCTGACGACCAGCCGATCCAGGTGGTAAAAGTTGCCAGTGGCGATGCGCGATTTTCGCTGCGTAATGCGGTCGATGCCGGTGCGTTTACCTACAAACTTTTCGAAGACGACAATGGCTGGTTTCTGCGACCAGACACTCAGGTCAGCACCAGTACCCAATCCGTTCTGGCCATCGCCAATACCGCGCCAACCATCATTTACGCCGAAAACACTTTGCTCAACACGCGCATGGGCGACCGGCGCTTGACCGGTGCCAAACCTGGCTTATGGACTCGAACTTACGGTAATCGATACAGCGTTGAGAATGCGTATGGGGATGGTTACAGTCAGACACAGCAAGGTTTAGTCATTGGGGCTGACACCGCGCTGGGGGACACTGACTGGCTCGTCGGCGCGATGGTCGGATATAGCAAAACCAGCCTGGACTTGAAACGTGGCAGTTCAGGGACTGTCGATAGCTATTCGGTGGGTGCGTATGCCACTAAATTTGACGCCCAAAGCGGTTTCTATGTGGATGCCGTTACCAAAATCAATCGTTTCGACAACGATCTCAAAGTTAGCATGAGTGACGGTGTCCGCACACGAGGTGGCTACGATAGCTACGGCCTGAGTGGATCACTGGAAGTTGGTAAGCAGAGTGAACTGGGCAACGGCTTTTTCTGGGCTCCTTTTGCCCAGATAAGCGCCGCCGTTGTGTCAGGCGACCACTACACACTAGACAATGGTCTTGATGTCGACAGTGAGTTGACTCGCTCACTGGTAGCAAAAGGCGGTTTGTATGCCGGGAGAGAGATTGACCTGGGGAACGGCCAAAAATTACAACCTCGCCTGCGCGTCGCTGTTGGCCATGAGTTCATAAAAAACAATGAAGTCAGTGTCAACGATAGCCAGTTCAACAACGACAGTTCGACGACTAGCGTGGAATGGGCGGGAGGCGTTAATTGGGCGTTGCCGAGAGGTGTTCAGCTGTTCGTCGAGGGCGGGTCTAGCCGAAGCAAAACGGTTAACCAAGATTACAATGTCATTGCCGGCTTCAGTGTTAACTTCTAATTATTTAGCCAACGTCGCAACATAAAAAAGGAAGCTTAGGCTTCCTTTTTTATGAGTGTGTATTCCCTGAAATCTGATCAGTATTGACTTTGCTACTGCGCTGCAAGATCGAATTCAGCGGTAATATCATGGAATTTCGGATTCACCAGTCCGTCTGTTACCGATGCACTGATTTCGCCTTTAATGGTCTGGTTGCCGGCGTCAAATTTAACAGCAATCATTGCCACTGTCGCCGAGTACTCCGAGGGTGGATCTTCTTCAGTGTTGGCATAGATAATTTTAAAGTCGTCGGCTATTTTGTGAGGCGCATTATCAGAGGGGTCCTTGAAAAAAATAATTCGAATCGACTTTATATGATTGCTCTGACTATCTCGATAACGGGCCTCAATGGTCCAACGTGGAGGTTCACCTTCCTGAGGGTAATTAACCCGAGAAAAAGTGGCCTGGAAAGGGAGTGGAATGTCCCTGTCGATCGAACCGTTGAATGAGTTGTTGAGGGCGGACTTCCGTACGTGAGAACTGTCTAGTTTCTGTGCTGCGCTCATGAATACAATCTCCACAATGAATATCGCAAGAGGTAGAGGTGTCCCAGAGTTCGCTCCGAGCTATGGGTTTTATTATCTAATCGCGATTATGCAAGGTTGTAAACTGTCATAGTTGACAGTTTACAGTTCATTATATTTATGAGCTTTGCTCATGCCTGGCTATTATTTAATAGCAATAGATCATATGAAAGGGGTCTTTTATCGAAATCAGACCATTACGCTGAGCCAGGCAGATCCCAACAGCACTAATGCTAAACAACGATTGAAGCGCATCAGGGCTTTGGGCGATTGTAAAAACCGAACTGATCCGCTACCCAACGCTGCCCATAGTCCGAGACAAGGAATGGACACAAGGAAAAACAACACCGATAAATACAATGTATGCATCATCTGTTTATCGCCTCGTACGGCAAACATACTCACCACTGCGAATGCCATCGTCCAAGTTTTTGGATTGATCAGTTGCAGGCTGGCAGCGCCCCATAAACCCAGACGCCGATCATTGCGGGCAGCGGAGTCGGACTCTATCGCCTTGTTGGGAGCCTGATACAGTTGCCACGCCAGATAGCTCAACCAAACCACTCCTAGCCATTTAAAGATATGGCTCAGTAGCGGAAACCGATTAAACGACTCACCGAGTCCGCAACCCACCAGCAACACGATGGTTGCGGCACTGACACACGCTCCGAAAACGATGGGCAGCGCAGCCTTGAATCCATAACGGGCACTGTTGCTCAGCACCAGGATATTGGTTGGTCCCGGTGTGATCGACGCGACAAATGCAAACAGCAAAAACGGCAGCAGGGTGGGGAAGGTGGACAGCATGACTTGTGAACTCCTGTGAATGATCGATGATTCGATCTTCACAAGCCGTGGGTCACGCGTCTGGAAGATTTGAGCAGCGCCTGCGGTACATCGCCGGAGTCAGCCCATACGCCCGCACAAACCAGCGCCCCAAATGACTCTGATCGGCAAACCCCAATTCCATGGCCACCGCCGCGGGTTGCACGCCGCTGGCGAGCATGCGCCGAGCCTTGGACAAGCGCAGTTGCACCAGATAGGCGTGGGGCGCCAACCCGTAGGCAGCCTTGAACGCACGGGCCAGGCGAAAGCGATCAACACCGGTGGCAGCGGCCAGTTGATCGAGGCCGATGTCCAGATGAGCATTGGCGTGCAGGTATTCCCGTGCTTTTTGCGCCACCAGCGGCAGGCGCGGGTCTTCGGCGTAGCGGGTGCGCCAGTGCAAGTGGCTGGTCAGGCGTTCGAGCAAACCGTCGAGGGCAGTCTGGCGCACGATTTTCAGCTCGCCACCGTGCAAGGTCTGGAACGCCAGGCTGGTGGCCTGGGCCAGTTGTGGGTCAGTGGTCAGGGTGTTGGCGAAACTCAGTTGGCTGTTAAGCGGGGCGTTTTCGAAGAGCCCGGCCAATTCACGCTCCAGCCATTGCGGGTCGAGGTAGAGCATGCGGTAGGTGAAGCCGTCCTCGGTGGGCGCTTCGCCGTCATGGATGTCACCCGGCTCCAGCAGAAACACCTTGCCCGGCGTGCTCTGATGCCGGGCCCGGCGGCAATTGAATTGCTGCACGCCTTGCTCGGTGACGCCCACCAGGTAACTGTCGTGCCAGTGCGGGTCGTAGGCGTGGCCCTCAAAATGCGCACGCAAGGTTTCGATGCCGGTGTCGGCGTCCTGGGCCAGGTCGATCCAGTTATGCGAAGTCATGCTGCACCTGTGAGACGGATTGCCGACTTATTTAACGCCTGCGACGCGGTGGATGCCTAGAACGTTTGTGCAGCCGTTTAGCTGAACAGTCCGGCCGCGATGTTGATCGAAAACCCGAGAATCGCCGTGTTGAACACAAATCCAATCAGCGATTGCGCCAGCACAATCTTGCGCAGCCCCCGGGTCGCTACGCCGACATCCGCGGTCTGCACCGCCACGCCGATGGTGAACGAGAAATACAAAAAGTCCCAGTAATTGGGGGTGGTCAGGCCTTCGGCGAAGCGCAGTGCCGGCTCCTTGCCGTCCCAGGTGTAGAACAGACGGGCGTAGTGCACGCAGAAAATCACCCCGATCAGTAGCCAAGAGCCGATGACGGTGGCTGCGGTGAACGCGTAATGCAGCAGCTTGCGCGAGGTTTCCAGGTCTTTGCTGCCGGCCAGTTCAAAAGTGATGGTCGCCAGGCTGGCAATCGCCGCGATGCATACCACGAACAACACCAGCCCGGCGTTTTCGTCTTCGATCTCGGCAATGCGCTTCACATCCGGCGCCTTGGCCTTGGTGGCGAGCCAGATCATCAGGAACAGGTAGGTCCAGACCCCGGCGTTCCAGCCAATGAGGATTTTGCTGATGATCGAATCGGCCGGAGCCAGGATGCCCACCGCCAGGCCAAGAACCGTGGCGGACGACAGGCGAGGGTGGGTGCGGGCGAGGAGGGGCATGGAGGCTCGATGGGTCAGGGTTTTGATTACCTTAGCCCAGCGTGGTGGGTTATGACCACATACCGAGTGCCCTTGTAGGAGCGAGGCTTGCCCGCGAAAGCGGTGTGTCAGGCAACATCAATGCTGACTGACACGGCCTCTTCGCGGGCAAGCCTCGCTCCTACAGGGGGTTGTGGGTCAGGTGTCTTTATGGCGCTTGCGCACCAGTTTCATCACCACCACAAAAAACACCGGCACAAACAGCACCGCCAGGGTCGCGGTGATCATCCCGCCGATCACCCCGGTGCCGATGGCTTGCTGGCTCGCCGAGCTGGCGCCAGTGGCAATCGCCAGCGGCACCACGCCAAGAATGAACGCCAAAGACGTCATCACAATCGGCCGCAACCGCAGGCGCGCCGCTTGCAGCGTGGCGTCGATCAGGTCGTGGCCTTCGTCGTACAGGCTCTTGGCAAATTCGATGATCAGGATCGCGTTCTTCGCCGACAAGCCGATGATGGTGATCAGCCCGACCTTGAAGAACACATCGTTGGGCATCCCGCGTAGCGTCACCGCAAGCACCGCGCCGAGTACACCGAGCGGCACCACCAGCAACACCGAGGTCGGAATCGACCAGCTCTCATACAACGCAGCCAAACACAGGAACACGATCAACAGCGACAAACCGAGCAGAATCGGCGCCTGACTGCCGGACAAACGCTCCTGCAACGACAACCCGGTCCATTCCTGGCCCAACCCCGCCGGGCCTTGCGCCACTAACCGTTCGATTTCCGCCATGGCTTCACCGGTGCTGTGACCCGGTTTCGGTTCGCCGGAAATGCTGATCGCCGGGTAGCCGTTGTAACGGGTCAACTGCGTCGGGCCCTGGGTCCATTTGGCCTGGACGAAGGCGGACAGCGGCACCATTTTCCCGGCGTTGTTGCGCACGTGGATCTTCAGCAGATCCGCCACCTGACTGCGTTGATCGCCTTCGGCCTGCACCACCACCCGCTGCATCCGCCCCTGATTGGGGAAGTCATTGATGTAGGCCGAACCGACGGCCGTGGACAGCACGTTGCCGACATCGGCAAAGGACACCCCAAGGGCATTCGCCTGCTTGCGGTCCACTTCCAGTTGCACCTGCGGCGCTTCGGCCAGGGCGCTTTCGCGCACGTTCATCAGGATTGGACTTTTCTCCGCCGCCGCCAGTAACTGCGTGCGCGCTTGCATCAGCGTGGCATGGCCGAGGCCGCCGCGATCCTGCAAGCGGAACTCGAAACCACTGGAGGTGCCGAGGCCATCCACCGGTGGCGGCAACACGGCAAACACCACCGCATCCTTGATCTGGCTCAGGGCGATGTTGGCCCGATCGGCAATCGACATGGCCGAGTCATCGCTGCCGCGCTCGGACCAGTCCTTCAACGTGGTAAACGCCAGAGCCGCGTTCTGCCCGCTGCCGGAGAAGCTGAAACCGAGAATCACCGTGCTGTCACCGACACCGGGTTCCGTGGCGTTATGCTTTTCGATCTGCTCGACCACCTGCACCGTGCGGTTCTTGCTCGCGCCGGGCGGCAGTTGAATGTCGGTGATGGTGTAACCCTGGTCTTCCACCGGCAGAAACGAGGAAGGCAGACGGCTGAAACACAGGCCCAACCCGATCAGCAGCACGCCGTAGATCAGCAGGTAGCGACCGGTGCGTTTCAATGCGTAGGCAACCCAGCCCTGATAACGCACGGTCAGTTGTTCGAAGCGACGGTTGAACCAGCCGAAGAAACCGCGCTTTTCGTGATGCTCACCTTTGGCGATCGGCTTCAGCAGCGTGGCGCACAGCGCCGGGGTCAAAGTCAGGGCCAGGAACGCCGAGAACAGGATCGAGGTGGCCATGGACAGCGAGAACTGTTTATAAATGACCCCGACCGAGCCCTGCATGAACGCCATCGGAATAAACACCGCCACCAGCACCAGAGTGATACCGATGATCGCGCCGGTAATCTGCTTCATCGCTTTGCGCGTCGCTTCCTTGGGCGACAGGCCTTCGGTGACCATGATCCGCTCAACGTTCTCCACCACCACAATCGCGTCGTCCACCAGAATACCGATGGCCAGCACCATGCCGAACATGGTCAGCACGTTGATCGAGAACCCCAGCGCGAGCATGGTCGCAAAGGTGCCCATCAGCGCCACCGGCACCACCAGGGTCGGGATCAGCGTGTAGCGGATGTTCTGCAGGAACAGGAACATCACCGCAAACACCAGCAACATCGCCTCGCCCAAGGTGTAGACCACTTTGGTGATCGAGACTTTGACGAAGGGCGAGGTGTCGTAGGGGATCTTGTATTCGACGTTGGCCGGGAAGTAGCGCGCCAGTTCGTCCATCTTCGCCCGCACGGCGGTGGCGGTGCTCAGGGCATTGGCCCCCGGCGACAATTGCACGCCGACGGCGGTGGACGGCTTGCCGTTCAAACGGGTGCCGAACTGGTATTCCTGGCTGCCGATCTCGACGCGAGCCACATCACCGATGCGCACGGTGGAGCCGTCGGGATTGGCCTTGAGCACGATGTCGGCAAACTCTTCCGGCGTTGCCAACTGGCCCTTGACCACGATGGTCGCGGTGATTTCCTGGGTGCTGCGGGTCGGCAGGTCGCCGATGCTGCCGGCGGACACCTGGGCGTTCTGCGCGACGATGGCGGCGTTGACGTCGGCGGGGGTCAGGTTGAAACCGATCAGCTTGCGCGGGTCGATCCAGATTCGCATCGCCCGTTCGGCGCCGTAGAGCTGGGCCTTGCCCACGCCGTCGAGACGCTTGATCTCGTTCATCACGTTGCGCGCCAGGTAGTCGCTGAGCGCCACGTCGTCGAGCTTGCCGTCGCTGGAGGTCAGGGTGATCAGCAACAGGAAACCGGAGGAGACTTTCTCCACCTGCAAACCTTGCTGGTTCACCGCTTGGGGCAGGCGCGACTCCACGACTTTCAGGCGATTCTGCACATCGACCTGGGCCATTTCCGGGTTGGTGCCCGGTTGAAACGTGGCTTTGATGGTGGCGCTGCCGAGGCTGCTCTGGGATTCGAAATACAGCAGGTGATCGGCGCCGTTGAGCTCTTCCTCGATCAGGCTGACCACGCTTTCGTCGATGGTTTGCGCCGAGGCGCCAGGGTAGGTGGCGTTGATTTCAATCTGCGGCGGCGCGACGTCGGGGTACTGCGCCACCGGCAACTGCGGAATGGCCAGCGCACCGGCCAACAGGATGAACAACGCGACCACCCAGGCAAACACCGGGCGGTCGATAAAGAACTGCGGCATAAAAAAGCGTCCTGCTTACTGTCCAGAAACCTGGGCAAGTGGAAGAGGGGTGTCGTCGATCTGCACTTTGTCGCCGGGTTTTGCGTGTTGCAGGCCTTCGGTGACGATCCGGTCGCCAGGCTTGAGGCCGCCGCTGACGATCCAGCGATCGTTCTGTACCGCGCCCAATTGCACCGGTTGCAGGCCCACACGCTGATCGGCGTCGAGCAACATCACCTGGGCCACCCCGGCGCTGTCACGCTGGATCGCCCGTTGCGGCACGCTGATGCCTTGCTGGTTCACGCCTTGTTCAATCCGTACACGCACGAAGCTGCCCGGCAGCAAGTCCAGGTCCGGGTTGGGAAACTCGCTGCGCAGGATGATCTGCCCGGTGCCCGGGTCGACGGAAATCTCCGCGAACAGCAACTTGCCCGGCAGCGGATACAGGCTGCCATCATCCTGGATCAGCGTGGCCTTGGCCTGATCCTGGCCGACTTGCTGCAACTGCCCGGAGCGGAACGCACGGCGCAGGTCGTTGAGTTCACGGGTCGACTGGGTGAGGTCGGCGTGGATCGGGTTCAATTGCTGGATCAACGCCAGGGGCGTGGTTTCGTTCTGCCCCACCAGCGCGCCTTCGGTCACCAGGGCACGGCCGACACGCCCGGAAATCGGCGCGGTGACGGTGGCGTAACCCAGGTTCAACTTGGCCCGGGCCACGGCGGCTTTATTGGCGGCCACGTCTGCGGCGGTTTGCCGGGCATTGGCCCGGGCGTTGTCGTAGTCCTGGCCGCTGATGGCGTTGCCTTCGATCAACTGCGAATAGCGCTGCTCCTGCAATTTGGCTTGGAACGCATTCGCTTCGGCCTTGCGCAACGCCGCTTCAGCGCTGTCCAGGTCAGCCTTGAACGGTGCCGGGTCGATGCGGAACAGCACGTCGCCCTGTTTCACGTCGCTGCCTTCGCGGAAGGTGCGCTGCAATACGACGCCAGCGACCCGGGCGCGGACTTCGGCAATGCGTGGCGCGGCAATCCGCCCGCTCAGTTCGCTGCTGATCGACAGTGGCCGGGCCTCGATGGTTTCGATGCGCACAGTGGCCAACGGCGCCGCTTCTTCAGCGGTCGAAGACTTGTCACAAGCGCTCAGTGTCAACGCCAGTGCAATCAGGCTGAGCGTGGCAAGCAGGTTCTTTGACATGTAAATACCCCAATAATGACCCCGGCATCCTACGGGGAGCCGACGAGAGTAGCGGTGAAGCTTTGTAGGCGCTGTGTGAAATTGTGTAAGGGTTTTGCTCGCGGGCGGGTGAGGGCGTATATCCTTGGCCCCTTGAATTTTTCAGCGACTGGCAGGCCGCCTTCGCGGGCAAGCCTCGCTCCTACAGGAGAATGCGATCTCTGTAGGAGCGAGGCTTGCCCGCGAAGAGGCCCGAAAGATCGCCACAGCTCTTTTTCTGGAAACACCCCATGCCCAACATCCTCCTGGTCGAAGACGACACCGCGCTCTCCGAACTGATCGCCAGCTACCTGGAACGCAACGGCTATAGCGTCAGCGTGATCAGTCGTGGCGATCATGTGCGCGAACGGGCGCGGGTCAATCCGCCGGACCTGGTGATCCTCGACCTGATGCTGCCGGGCCTCGACGGGCTGCAAGTCTGTCGCTTGCTTCGGGCCGATTCGGCGACGTTGCCGATCCTGATGCTGACTGCCCGGGACGACAGCCACGATCAGGTGCTGGGCCTGGAAATGGGCGCCGACGACTATGTCACCAAACCCTGTGAGCCGCGAGTCCTGCTGGCCCGGGTGCGCACCTTGCTGCGCCGCAGCAGCCTCGGCGAACCGCAGACCGCCAATGACCGCATCCTGATGGGCAACCTGTGCATTGACCTGTCCGAACGCACCGTGACCTGGCGCGAACAACTGGTGGAGCTGTCCAGCGGCGAGTACAACCTGCTGGTGGTGCTGGCCCGGCATGCCGGCGAAGTGCTGAGTCGCGACCAGATTCTGCAACGCCTGCGCGGCATCGAATTCAACGGCACAGACCGCTCGGTGGACGTGGCGATTTCCAAGCTGCGGCGCAAGTTCGACGACCACGCCGGCGAGGCGCGCAAGATCAAGACGGTGTGGGGCAAGGGTTATCTGTTCAGCCGCTCCGAGTGGGAATGCTGAGGCGATGTTCAGAATCCTCTTTCGCCTGTACCTGGTGACGATCGTTTCCTACAGCGCGGCGATTTACCTGGTGCCGGACGTGGTGATCAAGCTGTTCCATGAACGCTTCGTCACCTACAACCTCGACTACTCCCGAGGTTTGCAAACCCTGATCGTCAAGCAATTCCATGGTGTACCAAGCGAACAATGGCCAGCCCTGGCGGCGCAGATGGACAAGGAATTCCAGCCGCTGCACATCGTTCTCAGCGGCCACGATGACGCCGACTTCACGCTTGATGAGCGCGAGCGTTTGCAGCGCGGTGAGAACGTGGTGCGCATCGGCGACTGGGGCTGGCGCACCTTGGCGGTAGCGCCGTTGAACGACCGGACGGTAGTGCAAATGGTGGTGCCGCCGGACCCGCTGGACGTCAATCTGTTGTATTGGAGTATCAACGTGCTGATCGGCGCGACCATGCTGGCTTGCCTGTTGCTGTGGCTGCGTCCGCACTGGCGCGACCTCGAACGCCTCAAAGGCACGGCCGAGCGCTTCGGCAAGGGGCACTTGAGCGAGCGCACGCAAATTTCCCCGAGTTCCAACATCGGTAGCCTGGCCAACGTGTTCGACACCATGGCCGGCGACATCGAAAACCTGCTCAACCAGCAACGGGACTTGCTCAACGCCGTCTCCCACGAACTGCGCACGCCGCTGACACGCCTGGATTTCGGCCTGGCCCTGGCGCTGTCCGACGACATGCCGGCCGCCAGCCGCGAACGCCTGCAAGGGTTGGTCGCGCACATTCGTGAACTGGATGAACTGGTGCTGGAATTGCTGTCCTACAGCCGCCTGCAAAACCCGGCGCGTTTGCCGGAGCGGGTAGAAGTGTCGCTGGATGAGTTTATCGACAGCATTCTGGGCAGCGTTGATGAAGAACTGGAATCACCGGATATCGTGATTGATGTGCTGCTGCACGGTCAGCTTGAGCGCTTCACCCTCGATCCGCGCCTAACGGCCCGGGCGTTGCAGAACCTGCTGCGCAATGCGATGCGCTATTGCGAAAAGCGGATTCAGATTGGCGTGCAGGTGTGCCCGAAAGGCTGTGAAATCTGGGTCGATGACGACGGGATCGGCATTCCAGAGGATGAGCGCGAGCGGATATTCGAACCGTTTTACCGCTTGGACCGGAGCCGTGATCGGGCTACCGGAGGCTTTGGTCTGGGCCTGGCCATCAGCCGCCGCGCCCTGGAAGCACAGGGCGGAACCTTGACGGTGGAGGCTTCGCCGCTGAGTGGGGCGCGATTCAGGTTGTGGCTCCCCACACCGAACTGACGACAAGAACGCAATTCTGTGGTGAGGGGGCTTGCCCCCGTTGGGTTGCGAAGCCACCCCCGGCATTCCTCCAGGCACACCGCACGGGGGCAAGCCCCCTTGCCACAGGGTTAACGGTGACGGTCACACACTCAACCGTCCCCGCAACAGCTTCGCCATCCCCTCCAGTTCCGCCATCGAGTTATGCCCGATCAACATCCACGCATGTTCCGTATCGGCCCAGTACACGACATTCATGTTATGCCGGCGCTCCTGGGCAAACGGCCGGCTGCCCTTGTTGGAGCGGGTGACGCACAGTGCCATCGGGCCATGGGCCGGGTCGAGGTAGGTGATCTGGGCGATGGGCACGCCGTCGTACTCGAGGATTTGCGCACGCTTGAGCTCAAGGCTGGGCAGGGCCAGTTGCGCCGGCGCCAGTTTCAGGCCCAAACGCGCGTCGATGGTCCGCAACTGCGCACGCTGGGCGGATTCGTCGTTGGGCAGATGTTCAAGGGTTTGCGGCACGTAGAGCGACATATAGTCGGCCACCAAACCACGCCAGTTGCTTTTTTCCTGGGTCGATTGCCAGCCGATAAACAACCGGTCAGCCACCACACTGCTCACCACCAGACCGGCAGCCGCCGCCAGGAACCAGCGTCGGTTCAGGCCAGGACGGGCAGGGTTGGGCAAGGTGTCGAGCATGGCGTGCAGGCGATCCATCGGCGCTTGCTGGCCCAGTTCATCGTAGGCCGCCTTGAACGGCAGGTTGCTGCGGGCCAGCCATTGCAGACGCAGGCTCAGCACCGGGTCATCGTTGATCGCCGCGTCGATGCGGGTGCGCTGTTCGGTGTCGAGTTGGTCGTCGAGGTAGGCCACCAATTGTTCATCGGTCGGGATCGTCGGGCGCAGGGGGTCGGTCATCGACGTTCTCCAGTGGTGTTGCTCGGTACGGCGTGCAAGGGCGGGTACTCCGCGAGTTTCAGGCGGGCGGTGGCCAGGCGGCTCATGACCGTACCGATGGGCACTTGCAGCACCTCGGCCACTTCGCGGTAGGACAGCCCTTCGACGTAGGCCAGGTACACCGTTTCGCGCTGGGTTTCCGGCAAGGCATCGACACGGCGGATCACCTGCGCGGCCAGCACATGGGTTTGCGCCGCGTGCTCACCGTCGAACGACAGCGCTTCGTCGGCGTTCACTATTCCTTGGCCCAAACGCACGCGTCGGGCACGTACTTCGTTCAGCCAGATCGAGTGCAGGATGCTCAACAGCCAGCGGTCCATGCGGGTGCCGGGCACAAACTGCCCGGCTCGTTCCAGCGCCCGCACGCAGGTGGCTTGCACCAGATCCTCGGCCACATGCCGTTGCCGGGACAGCAGCAAGCCGTAGCGCCATAACCGCGCCAGATGCTGGCCCAACTCTGTTCGTATTGCCTGATCGCTGGCGATGGCGACCTCCGTCCGTTCGGTGTCAGGTTTTCGATGAATCGTTGATAGCTTCGGCCAGGTCCTGGTATTCCTCGCAGGTGCTGCCGCAGATCGATTTGATGTGCTGCAACTGTTCCTGGGCCAGGTCCAACCGGCCTTTGATCACATACGCCTCGCCGAGGTATTCGCGCACTTGTGCATACTGCGGGTCGAGTTTGACCGATTGCAGGTAGTAGCCGATGCCTTCGTCGGTTCGCCCCAGTTTACGCGTGGCGTAGCCGCGATAGTTGAGGGCTTTGGCGGTGTTTGGATCTTTCAGCGTATCGAGCAGGGCCAGGGCTTCTTCGTAGCGACCGTCCTTGGCCAGGCGATAGGCGTAGTCGGTTCGATCGGCGTCCGGCACCAGGCTGCTGGTTTGCAGCACGCATTTGCTCGATTTGCTGTCGTACACCTGGCCTTTAGGGCAGTTGGGCTTGGCCGGTTCATCTTCGTCGCCGTGGGCGAACGCCGCAGTGCTGGATAGCGCCGCAAACAGCACCAGCGGGGCAGTGAAAACAGCGAAACGGATATTCATGGGTGAAACTCCATTCACAGTGAAAATAGATTCGTGGGCAGATAACCGTAGAACACCCGACCCCGGTGTTCTATTCGTTTCAGTTCGTATCACTACCCGGCAGCATCCGGCGCAACGTGCCGTCCCGCAGGCCGTAATGATGGACCAACGCCATCACCGCGTGCAGCCCGGCCAGAATCACGATGGCCCAGGCGACGTTTTCATGCAGCCCGCCAAACACCGAGCGCATGCTTTTATCGAAGGTCATTAATTGTGGGACAGCGAACAGCCCAAAGAAGTTGAACGGTTCTGCCTGCGCCCAACGAAACAGGAAGCCCAGCACGATCTGGCTCAACAGCAGCAGGTACAACGCCAGATGCGCAGTTTTCGCTGCAATATTCATCATGCCCTGATTGGCCGGCGGCAAACGCCGCCCCCGGGACAGGCGCCAGAGCAACCGGCCAATGACAATCACTGCCAGCAGGATGCCGCAGGAGATGTGCACCGACTGCAAACCCTTGCGCAGCGGCGTGCCCTTGGCCAGTTGTTCCCAGATTTGTGCGCTGGCGAACATGAAGATCACCAGCACCGCGGTCAGCCAGTGCAGGCTTATGGTCAGACGGTCATAACGTGTCGGCGAATCGGCATTCAGGCGGTTCATGGGCAATCCTCTTGGGCGATGCAAGGTGAACACCGTTGGGTGAGCAATTATTCATTTCTTACTTGAGATCTTTGCAGGGGCCGTTCAGGTTCAGACGCTATGCTCGCAAGCATCGCTGAGTATCGGGAGAACTGCCATGAGAGAACACATTCACCATGCTGCCGCCGATGGCTACAAAACCGGCGCCGACACCTACGTGCGCGGGCGCCCGGACTATCCGCCTCAAGTAGCCGACTGGCTCACTGGCACCCTGAGCCTGAATAACGACAAAACCGTGATCGACCTCGGCGCCGGCACCGGCAAGTTCACCGGGCGCTTGGTGGCCACCGGGGCGCAGGTGATTGCCGTGGAACCGGTGCCCGAGATGCTGGACAAGTTGTCCGCCGATTATCCCGAGGTGCTGGCGGTCAGCGGCACAGCTACCGATTTGCCGCTGCCCGATGCCTCGGTGGATGTGGTGCTCTGCGCCCAGTCCTTTCACTGGTTCGCCACCCCCGAAGCGCTCAGGGAAATTGCCCGGGTCCTCAGGCCCGGCGGCAAGCTGGGCCTGGTCTGGAACCTGCGCGATACCCGGGCGAGTTGGGTGCCGAAACTCGACGCCATCGTCAATGCCCTGGAAGGCGATACCCCGCGCTACTACACCGGCGCCTGGCGCCTGGCTTTTCCGCATAAGGCGTTCGGACCGCTGCAGGCGCAGCATTTCGCCCATGGCCATAGCGGCTCGCCGGAAGATGTGATTTTCAATCGGGTGCGGTCCACCAGTTTTATTGCGGCGTTGCCCCAGGCACAGCGGGACAGGGTGGATGCGCAGATTAAAGCCTTGATTGAAAGTGAGCCGGAGTTGCGGGGTAAGGATGTGATTACTGTGCCTTATGTGACGGCGGCGTTTGTGGTGGTGAAAGGGGGTTAGATCGGCGGGGCGGCCATTCGCGAGCAAGCCCGCTCCCACATTTTGAAATGCGTTCCCCTGTGGGAGCGGGCTTGCTCGCGAAGGCGCCAGCCCAGACAACACAGAACCCAAAGCCAGTCCCGCATTTGGCCGAACCACTGCCTTACTCCCACCCGCGATGCCTTGTTATAGTTCGGGCCTCATTTTCTGCCCGGTCAAGGATCACTGCCATGTCTCAGTACACCGCGTTTACCGTCGAACTCGCCGACAAAATCGCCCATGTGCAGATCAATCGCCCGGAAAAGATCAACTCGATGAATGCCGCGTTCTGGAGCGAGATCATCGAGATTTTCCAGTGGGTCGATGACACCGACGAAGTGCGGGTGGTGGTCCTCAGTGGCGCCGGCAAACACTTTTCCTCCGGCATCGACCTGATGATGCTGGCCGGGGTGGCCAATGAACTGGGCAAGGACGTCGGCCGTAATGCGCGCCTGCTGCGGCGCAAGATTCTCGCCCTGCAAGCCTCGTTCAATGCTGTCGATAACTGTCGCAAACCGGTGCTCGCGGCGATCCAGGGTTATTGCCTGGGCGGCGCTATCGACCTGATTGCGGCCTGCGACATGCGCTACGCCGCCGAAGACGCGCAATTCTCGATCAAGGAAATCGACATCGGCATGGCCGCCGACGTTGGCACGCTGCAACGCTTGCCGCGGATCATCGGTGACGGCATGCTGCGTGAACTGGCTTACACTGGTCGCAACTTTGGTGCCGAGGAAGCGCGGGGCATGGGCCTGGTCAATCGGGTCTACAGTGACCGCGACAGCATGCTCGATGGCGTGATGGGCATTGCCCGGGAGATCGCCGGCAAGTCGCCGATCGCCATCACTGGCACCAAGGAAATGATCAGCTACATGCGCGACCATCGCATCGACGACGGCCTCGAATACGTCGCCACCTGGAACGCCGCCATGCTGCAATCCACCGATTTGCGCGTGGCCATGGCCGCCCATATGAGCAAACAGAAACCCGAATTTCTGGACTGATTAACCATGATTTCACGCTGGACCACCGCAGTACTGGACACCGATCAACCCGGCGGCTGGGCCGTGGCCCGCAGCCCTGAAGGCTTTCTGTTCGACGACAATGGCGCGCTGTTCCCCCGGGAATGGCTCAAGCGCCAGGACTTGTCGGTCCTGGCCGAACACGGCATCGGCCACCTCGATGGCGAGCCGGTCTACCTGCTGGAGTTGCGCAACGCCAGCGAAGTGCCGGGCTGTAACTGGAAAGGCCTGCGGGCGTTCATGCTGGAGGGCGATCACACCGTCTACAAGGTGCTCGGTTACGCTGCGCAGATTGGCACCTGGTATCGCGAACACCGCTTTTGCGGTAACTGCGGGCAAGCCACCCATCAGGTTCCCCGCGAGCGGGCGATGTATTGCGAGCCGTGCGACATCCGTTATTACCCACGGATTTCGCCCAGCATGATCGTGTTGGTGACCCGTGGCGATGAAGTGCTGCTGGCCCGTTCGCCACGCTTCGTCACTGGGGTCTACAGCACGTTGGCCGGGTTTGCCGAGCCGGGGGAATCGGCCGAGGATTGCCTGATTCGCGAGGTCCGCGAAGAGGTGCAGATCGAGGTCAAGAACATTCAGTACATGGGCAGTCAGTGCTGGCCGTTCCCGCACTCGATGATGCTGGGTTTCCACGCCGAATACGCGGGGGGCGAAATCGTCTGCCAGGAAGACGAGATCGAAGACGCCCAGTGGTTCAACATCCACGCGATGCCGCCGTTGCCGGCCTCGCGCTCGATTGCCCGTTACCTGATCGACGTGTATCTGGCGCGGCGTTTAGGCCACGCTGAACCAGTGTTGCCAGGCTAACCGCACGGTCAAGCCCAACACCACGGTAATGAACACCGGGCGAATGAACTTCGCTCCGCCGCTGATGGCGGAGCGTGCGCCGAAGAACGCGCCGACCATCACCGACAGGCCCATGCTCAGGCCGATGATCCAGTCCACCTGCCCGGAAAACACGAACACCGACAGCGCCGCGATGTTGCTGACGAAGTTCATGCTGCGGGCCACGCCGCTGGCCTTCACCAGGTCGATGGGGTACATCAGCATGCTGCTGACGGTCCAGAACGCACCGGTGCCGGGGCCGGCCACGCCGTCATAGAAGCCGAGGCTGAAGCCTTGGGTCGATTGCCACTTCTTTTTGATCGGTGCGTCGCTGTCCAGCGGCGCTTTCGGCGTACCGCCAAACAACAGGTACACGCCACAGGCGAAGACAATCACCGGCAGCATCTTGTTCAGCCATTCGGCGGGCAGGTAATGCGCGACCACGGCACCGGTCAACGCGCCCACCAGCGTACCGACGATGGCGTGCACCCATTGCCGTGGATGGAACAGCTTGCGCCGGTAGAACGTGAAACTGGCGGTGGCCGAGCCGAAGGTCGAACTCAGTTTGTTGGTGCCCAGCACCAGGTGCGGCGGCAGGCCGGCGGTCAACAGCGCAGGCGTGGTTAACAGCCCGCCACCGCCGGCGATGGCGTCGATGAAACCGGCAATGAAAGCGACAACGGCCAGAATGGCCAGGGTGGTGAGGTCAACGCTGAGTTCGAAAGGCATGGAATCGGCTTATTCGGCGGGGCGCAGCAAGGGCTGCGGGGAAGGCCGGTATCTTACCTATATACAACTTCTGCGGCGACCCGTCTGGCCTCTTCGCGGGCAAGCCTCGCTCCTACATTTGAAATGCATTCCCCTGTAGGAGCGAGGCTTGCCCGCGAAAGCGTCAGCCCAGCCACTGCATCACTTGAGCTGCGGCCCATTCCCGATCTGCCACACAAACGGCGGCTCAGTCCCGTTAATCGCCCAATCCCCCACAATCCGCGCCTTGTAGATCACCGGATTATGCGACGACACCGTCCGCGCATTGCGCCAATGCCGATCCAGTGATTTCCCTTGGCGCACATCCGAAGCCCCCAACGCATTGAACAACTCAGTGGTCGCACGCTGGATCAATTCGGTGACCACCACCTGCGCCTTGGCCGATTCGATTTCCGCCGCGACATTCGCCGCTTGCTCCAACGCTTGATCACCAGAGAAACGTGCCTCGTAAGCTTTCTGCGCCGGTTGCGCCGCCTTCAATGCACTGGCCTCGGCGGCATACACCAGCGCCGCGATTTCACCGACCACTTGCTGAATCTGCGCATCCTGACTCACATGTTGCGCATTGCCATGGCTGTAGATGCGTTTGCGCTCGCGCACGTGCTGCGCCACATCGCGTAATGCAGCGCGACCGATACCGGCCAGGGACGCCAGCAACACCAATTGATAAAACGCCGTCTGGTATTTGAAGCGGGTGGCGAAGTCGATGATGTTCTCGGCGTCCACTTCGGCATCGATAAACCGCGAAGTGCCGCTACCGGTGGTGCGCTGGCCGAAACCGTCCCAGTCATCGCTCTGCACGATGCCCGGCTGGCGGGTGCGCACGGCGGCGATCACGTCGCCACCGGTGTCGCTGCGCTGGGCGTAGACGTCGATCCAGTCGGAGAAAAGGCTGCCGGTGCTGTAGAACTTTTCACCGTTGAGCCGCCATTGCTCGCCGTGGGGCGAGACTTTGGTGATGACATCGCCGATGGCCACGCTGCCGATTTCAGTCCAGGCGCAACCAATGATGTCGCCGGCCACGAAGCGCTTGAACCAGACGTCCCGCGCCGGACCGGGCGCAGCGTTGAGGCGGTCCTCGGCGAAAGCAAAGTGCCCGCGCAAGGCTTGCGGGACGTTGGAGTCGGCTTCGGCCAGTTCGATCAGCAGTTCAAACAGTTGCGGCACCGAGGCACCGCCACCGCCGTATTCCACGGGCACGCGCACCGCGCCGAAACCGGCTTCCTTTAACCATTGAATCGGCTCGTAGGGCAGGCTGCGGGTTTGTTCGCGCTCAACGGCACCGGCGGCGATGCGAGTGAAGATCGGCCGAAAACGCGCGGCGAGGCTTTCGTAGTCGGTGCCGGTGGATAGGGGGTTGATTACCTGGTGATCGGTCATGGGACAGCTCCTTGGGGCGGCAGTGGATGCAGGGGGGGATTGCACGGTCCATGCCGGGGCTGTCGGGCCAGGGTTTATTGAAGGTTGCGGATTTCGGTGAAGCACCAACTGTTGCAGGACCAACAGCGCAACAGCAAATTGCCCCTGACACACCTCAATCCCTGTGGGAGCGGGCTTGCTCGCGAAGGCGGCCTGCCAGCCAATAAAGATGTTGAATGTGCAACCGCATTCGCGAGCAAGCCCGCTCCCACAGGGATCTCGGTCGACTCAGGACACTTGTGTTTTGCGCACTGGCACGGTTGCTGCTCTATCCCAAAGACTTTCCCAACGTCCCGAGGACACGCCAATGAGTCAGCAAGCCGTCAAATTTGCCTACTGGGTGCCGAACGTCAGCGGCGGGCTGGTGGTCAGCAAGATCGAGCAGCGCACCCACTGGGGTATCGATTACAACCGCAAACTGGCGCAATTGGCCGAGGCGGCGGGGTTCGAATACGCCCTGACCCAGATTCGCTTCACCGCCGGTTATGGCGCCGAGTTCCAGCACGAATCGGTCGCCTTCAGCCACGCGCTGCTGGCCGCCACCACCACACTCAAAGTCATCGCCGCGATCTTGCCCGGCCCGTGGCAACCGGCGCTGGCGGCCAAGCAACTGGCGACCATCGATCAACTCACCAATGGCCGGGTGGCGGTGAACATCGTCAGCGGCTGGTTCAAGGGCGAATTCCAAGCCATCGGCGAGCACTGGCTGGAGCACGACGAACGTTATCGCCGCTCCGAAGAATTCATCCGCTCGCTCAAGGGCATCTGGAGCCAGGACAACTTCACCTTCCGTGGCGACTTCTACCGTTTCGACAATTACAGCCTCAAGCCCAAACCCCTGGGCCAGCCGGAAATCTTTCAGGGCGGCAGCTCCCGCGCAGCAAGAGACATGGCGGCGCGGGTGTCCGATTGGTACTTCACCAACGGCAACACCCCGGAAGGCATCAAGGCCCAGGTCGATGACATTCGGGTCAAGGCTGCGGCGAACAATCATTCGGTGAAGGTCGGGGTGAACGCTTTTGTCATCGCCCGCGACACCGAAGAAGAAGCCCGCGCCGTGCTGGCGCAGATCATCGACGAGGCCGATCCGGAAGCGGTGAATGCCTTTGGCGATGCGGCGAAACAGGCGGGCAGGGCGTCGCCGGAAGGCGAGGGCAACTGGGCCAAGTCCACGTTCGAGGACCTGGTGCAGTACAACGACGGCTTCAAGACCAACCTGATCGGCACGCCGCAGCAGATTGCCGAGCGGATTGTGGCGTTGAAAGCGGTGGGGGTGGATCTGGTGCTGGCGGGGTTCCTGCATTTCCAGGAAGAGGTGGAGTATTTCGGTAAGCGGGTGTTGCCGTTGGTACGAGAGCTTGAAGCCAAAGCTAGCGTGAAGGAACAAGCCGCAGTCGCCTGAACACCGTAACCCTTGTAGGAGCGAGGCTTGCCCGCGAAGGCGGTGTGTCAGACAGCATTGATGTCGACTGACACGGCCTCTTCGCGGGCAAGCCTCGCTCCTACAGGGTGATGTGTTTACAGACCGAGGTCGGAAAGGCCCGGATGATCGTCAGGACGACGCCCCAACGGCCAATGGAATTTGCGCTCGCTTTCCTTGATCGGCAGATCGTTGATGCAGGCAAAACGATTGGCCATCAAACCATTCTCATCAAACTCCCAGTTTTCATTGCCGTAGGAGCGGAACCAGTTGCCCGAGTCGTCGTGCCATTCATAGGCGTAGCGCACGGCGATGCGGTTACCGGTGAAGGCCCAGAGTTCCTTGATCAAGCGGTAGTCCAGTTCCTTGGCCCATTTGCGGGTCAGGAAACCTTTGGCTTCTTCCCGGTTGTAGGCGAATTCGGCGCGGTTACGCCATTTGGTGTCCAGGGTATAGGCCAGGGACACGCGCTGCGGGTCCCGGGAGTTCCAGCCGTCTTCGGCCAGGCGAACTTTTTCGATGGCCGATTCACGGGTGAACGGCGGCAATGGCGGACGAACTTCGGCATTAGATGACATTTGAATGTCTCCTTATAAAACTAAAGTTAAAACACGGCTTGATTAAGCAGTTACAGGTCCAATAACTTTCGCGCCATGCATTGCGCATTATCGGCGGCACTGTGATCACCCATCACAAGCGCTACGGTAATGGCCCCATCGATCAGGATCAGCAACTGTTTGGCCAGTGCCTGCGGGTCGGTGGCGCCATGTTCGGTGCAAAGCTCGAGCACATAGTCGAGCAGTTTCTGTTTGTGGTCTTTGGCAACCAGGCGCACCGGGTCTTGTGGGTCGCCGGTTTCGCCGCTGGTGTTGATAAACGCGCAGCCGCGGAAGCCCTCGGAATCAAACCAGGCCCGGAGCACGGTAAACAGGTTGAGCAACCGGTCTGCCGGGGTAGGCGCCTTGTCGACTTCAGTCCGATACCAGTTCATCCAGCGTACGTCGCGGCGTTGCAGGGCCGCGACGGTGAGCTCCTCCTTGTTGGCGAAGTAGCGGTAAATACTCTTCCTGGAAACGCCGGCGGTTTTCACCAGAAGATCCATGCCGGTGGCAGCGATGCCACTTTTGTAGATCAACTTTTCGGTGACATCCAGGATGATGTTGCGTGTGTCGTTGCTAGTGATTTCGTTCATGGGCAAACAGTAGAACGATCGTTCTCCTTGGTCAAGCGGATATTTTTTGCGCCTGTGAAATTGTCTTCGCGGGCAAGCCTCGCTCCTACAGGGGAATGCGTTTAACTGTAGGAGCGAGGCTTGCCCGCGAAGAGGCCTTCACAGACACTCACAAGACCCAAGGCGATCCATGGTGTAAGCTCTCGGGTTCTTCGGATTCGACCTTTTTGCGAGCCTTATGCCGTCGCTTTTCAAACGCTCTCTGCTGCCCAAACTGCGCAGTTTTCCGCTGACCGCCGATGCCGTCACCATTCTTTCCGGCGCCGCCGAATATCGGCGTTGCCTGCTGGAGAAAATCGCCCAGGCGACCCAGCGTATCTATATCGTCGCGCTGTACCTGCAACAGGACGAAGCCGGCCAGGAAATCCTCGATGCCTTGCACGCCGCCAAACTGGCGCGTCCGGAGCTGGACGTGGTGGTCGTCGTCGACTGGTTGCGCGCCCAGCGTGGCTTGATCGGTGCCGGCAAGCAGCCGGGCAATTCGGCCTGGTATCAGGAAATGACCCGCACCCACGCCAGCGTTGTGCCGGTGTACGGCGTGCCGGTGCAGACCCGCGAGTTGTTCGGCGTGCTGCATTTGAAGGGCTTCGTGATCGACGATTGCGTGATCTACAGCGGCGCCAGCCTGAACAACGTCTACCTGCACAAATTCGACAAGTACCGCTACGACCGCTATCACCTGCTGCAAAACGCCGCGCTGGCGGACTCCATGCAGCACCTGATCCAGCACGGCCTGATCGCCTCCAAAGCGGTGCATCGCCTCGACCTGCCGAACCTGCCCACCACCCGCAGCCTGCGCAACGACATCGGCGACCTGCGCAGCCGCCTCAAGCACGCGACCTACGACACCACGGTCGGCAGCACGGCCAAGGGCGGTCTGTCGGTAGCCCCGTTGCTCGGCGTCGGCAAGAACAACCCCTTGAGCCGGGTGATCTGCGAGTTGATCGCCAGCGCCCAGCATCAACTGACCATCTGCACGCCGTACTTCAACCTGCCGCTGCAAGTGACCCGCGAGATCAACCGCGCCCTGGCCCGTGGGGTGAAGATCGACATCATCGTCGGCGACAAGACCGCCAACGACTTCTACATCCCGCCGAGCGAGCCGTTTAAAGTCATCGCGGCGCTGCCGTACCTCTACGAAATCAGCCTGCGCCGCTTCGCCAAGCGCCATCAGCGCGACATCGACAACGGCCAGTTGAACCTGCACCTGTGGCGTGACGGCGACAACACCTATCACCTCAAGGGCATGTGGATCGATCAGCGCTACACCTTGCTGACCGGTAACAACCTCAACCCACGGGCATTCCGGCTCGATCTGGAAAACGCGTTGCTGATCGACGACCCGAAAAGCGAGTTGCAGGCACCGCGTAATAAGGAACTGGCAGAGATTTACGAGAATACCCGGCGCGTCGAGCGTTACATGGACCTGGAAACCCTGCCGGAATACCCGGGGGCGGTGGCCAAGTTTCTCAAGCGGGTGAGTCGGGTGCGGATTGAGCGGTTGCTCTATCGGATGTTGTGAGGAGTAACACAGGCTGGTTGCTGTGTTGATTGTAAGAAAGCCTTCGCGAGCAAGCCCGCTCCCACATTGAGTTTGTGATCGACACAAAACTCATGTGGGAGCGGGCTTGCTCGCGAAGGGGCCCAACCAGACGCTGAAAGTCTTAGTTCAGACCCAACTTCCCACGCAACGTCGACAAATCTTCCGCCAAGGTATTCACCGGCCCAACCAGCGCCTTACGGTCAGCTTCTTTCACTTTGTCGTAAGTCTCGAAACCGCCATCTTTGGTTTTGTACTTGGCCAGGATCTTGTCCACGGTCGCAAAGTTCTTGTCGACCTTGGCGATAAAGGCTTTGTCCTGCTTCTCGATCTGCGGGTGGAACAGGTCGACGATTTTCTTCGCGCCGTCGATGTTGCCCTGGAAGTCATAGAGGTCGGTATGGCTGTAGCGGTCTTCTTCACCGGAGATCTTGGTGGCCGCGACTTCTTCCAGCAGGGCAGCGGCGCCGCCCACCACTTTCTCAGGCGGGAAGGTCAGGCCGGCGACACGGGCCTGCAGGTCCTTGACGTCCTTGTTCAGGCCATCAGCCAGGTCGTCCAGGCCTTTGGTGCTCTTTTCCGAGAACAGGGTGTATTCGATACGATGAAAACCGGTGAAGTCTTCGGCTTTCACGCCTTTTTCGTGGTCGTCGACCCGGGAGTCGATGGACGCATCCAGGTCACTGAACAGCTCGGCAATCGGCTCGATCGACTCGTAGTAGACGCGGGTCGGGGCGTAGAGCTTCTGGGCGGTGGCCAGGTCGCCTTTTTTCACGGCGTCGGTGAACTTCTGAGTGTGTTCGCCCAGTTGGTCCAGTTGTTCGGTGACGTAGATCTTGTAGTCCGAGACCGGTCCCACCAGATCCAGCGGCGCCGTCGCCGCGAAAGCCGAAAACGGGGTGTTGAGCAAGCCAAGGGTCAGCATTAAAGCGAGTGGCGACTTTTTCATGGGACGGTTCCGTGTTGGGGGTTATGCAGTTTTTGTGGGTTGTGTAGCGTTGAGCAGCGAGCGACCGATGAAATCCTTGTCGCCCGTGACACCCGGCAAGGTGAAGAAGTACCCGCCGCCCACTGGCTTGAGGTATTCCTCCAACGGTTCGCCGTTGAGTCGGGTCTGGACGGTGATGAAGCCTTTTTCCAGGTCGGCCTGGTAGCAGATGAACAACAGGCCCATTTCCAGTTGGCCGTTCTTGTTCACGCCGTTGGAATAGTTGAACGGCCGGCGCAGGATCAGGTTGGCTTGGGTCGCGGCGGTGCGCGGGTTGGCCAGGCGGATGTGCGCATCGAGCTTGGTCAGCTTGCCTTCCGGGTCCTTGGCGTAGTCCGGGACTTGGGTTTCCTGGGCGCCCCCCATGGGCGCGCCGGTGGTTTTGACCCGGCCGATAATGCTTTCCTGCTCCTGCAACGGTGTGCGGTCCCAGCGCTCAACGAAGTTGCGGATGATCCGCACCGCTTGATAGCTGCCATTCGCGGCCCAGGCCGGTTCGTCGCTGCCGGGCTGCACCCAGACGATGCTGTCCATGGTCTTGGCATCGTTGGAATCGGGGTTGGCCGAACCATCGCGAAAACCAAGGAAGTTGCGCGCACTTTGCGCCGGCACACCGGGTTTGGCGGGCGCTTGCGGCGGCACACTGCCTTCCTGTTTCCAGCGCACCAGCAGCAGGTCTGGCAGGTTTTTCACGATATCGCGCAGGGCGTGGATGTTGGTGTCGGCGGTGTTGGAACAGAACTGCAAACTCAAGTCGCCGTGGCAGCAATCCGCCTCCAGGGCATCGTTGGGGAAACCGACCATGCGAATCAGGCGCTTGGGCTTGGCACCGGCCAGGCCGAAACGCTCATCGAACAGCGATTCGCCGACCGACACGGTGATGGTCAGGTTGTCCGGCGTCACCACCGGGCCGAGAATCCCCGAATCCACGGGCGGCAATTTCGGATCGACCTGAGTCACCGGGCCGCCCTTCATCAGGAACGCGATGCGCTCGTTGAGGGTGCGGAACAAACGCTCCAGATCATCACGGTCGCTGGCCAGCACATCGAACGAGACCAACATGCCCGACGCCGGGCGCGGGGTGACGATGCCGGTCTGGTGCACGCCATGAAAGTCATGGCGGTCTTCGGTCTTTTCACTGCTCGGTGCTTCGGTGACCTGGCTGGACGCGGCCATCGCCGGGCAGCTCAGGGCGCTGCCAGCCAACGCGACACCGGCGGCGCCCATGCCCATCAAGACGCGGCGACGCTGGGCGGAAAACTGTTCTAAGTCTTTCATCTAAATGTCGTCTTCTGCTTACAGGCCGGAAAGGCCAAGGGCTGGATCGATTTCGTCGAGTACGGTGGCCAGGGCTTTGGCCTTGTCGGCGATCTGTTTGCGCTGTTCGGCACTGACCGTGTCGTAGCTGGCGTAGCCGTCCTTGACCTTGAAGCCGTTGAGTTCGGCGTCGAAATCGTTGATGGCGCTGTCGATCTTCGGCAGCAGCTCGGCGGCAGACTTGCTCAGCAATGGCCGCAACAGGTCGACCACTTTGCGTGCTGCGTCGAGGTTGGCGGCAAAACCGTTCAGGTCGGTGTGGCTGTAGCGTTCTTCTTCACCGCTGCTGGCGCGCACGTCGGCGATGCTGTTGAGGTTGCGCACCACGATGCTGACCAATTGCTCGGGTGGCAGGGACTGGGCGAGCAATTGCTGCTTGAGCGTGGTGATGTCGATGATCAACTGCATGGCCACTGGCGTCAGGGCGTCGAGTTTGCGTTGCTGGAACAGCGCGTATTCGAGGCGATGGAAACCGGTGAAGGCCGGATCCTGTTCGCGTTTTTCGAAGTAATCGGCGCGGGCGTTGACGGGATTGTCCAGCTCGGCCAGACGCTGGGCGGCGGGGGCGATCCGTTGATAGGCGGCGCGGGCCGGTACGTAAAGGGCTTGGGCCTGGGCCAGATCGCCGGCCTCGATGGCGTCTTTGAGCGCGGTCGTGGCTTTGATCAGCGCGCTGCTCTGGCTGCTCAGGTACACGCGGAACTCCGAAAGCGGACCGATGAACGCAACCATCGATGGCCGGGCCTTGGCGGCGGCATCGGAGGCGGCGGTCGGGGTCACGTGCAAGGTGCCCCGTGGGTTGCTCAGCAAACCGCAAGTGATCGCGTAGTCACCGGGGGCCAGGTTGGCGTTGATCACCTGGCTCAGGCCCGGGGCGATGTTTTCCCGTTCTTCGACCACCAGCACGCCGTCGAGGATTTCCCATTCCACGGCCCGGTCGGAGCGGTTGACGATGCGAAAACTCGAATGCCCGGCCGGGACCGTCAGTGCATTCGGCTCGCAACTTTTAGGGTGAATGTTCACCACCACTTCGTCGTGGTTGGTCTGGCGCTTTTCGGCGGCCATTTTCGAGGCGTAGTAGAACAGGCCACCGGCGGCGATCATCACGATCACCGAACCGGCCACCGCCCAGCGCAACGCGCGGGGAGGGGAAGCCACGGGAGGAGTTGGCGTTGACATGAAAGCCCTTACTGGCTGGAAACGGAAGAAGATTGCTTGGCGGGCGCCGGGGCTGGGAGAAAGAACATCACCAACGCCACCACCAGATAAATCAGATACGCGCCGAGGGTGCTGACGGTGGGCGCGTCCTGGTAACCGAACATGCCGGCCAGTACCGAGCCCAGCGGGCCATCCATCGGCAGGGTGGCGCTGAAGTCGAAAAGCACGGTTTGCAGGTGATTCCACACCCCGGCTTCATGCAGCGCTTGCACCGAGTTGGAGAGGATGCCGGCGGCCACCACCAGGATGAACAGACCGGTCCAGCGGAAGAACGCGCCGAGGTTCAGGCGCATGCTGCCGGTGTAGATGAGGAAGCCGACGATGATCGCCAGGACCAGACCAAGCAGAGCGCCAATCGGTGCACCCGGGCCTTCGCTCTGCTGGAACACCGCGAGCAGGAAAAACACAGTTTCCAGACCTTCCCGGGCCACGGCGAAAAACACCATGGCGATCAGCGCCGTGACCTGGTGCTTGGAGCCGGCCAACGCGTGATCGAGGGAAACGTGCAGGGAATGCTTGATCGAACGCGCCACTTTGCGCATCCAGAACACCATCGAACTGAGAATGCCGACGGCGACCAAACCGACGATGCCTTCGAACAGTTCCTGCTGCTTCTGCGGGAATTCGGCGCTCATCAACTCCAGGCCACCGCCGACCAGCAAGGCCAGGGCAGCGGCGAGGAACACGCCGATCCACACCGCGGGCATCCACTGGCCACGACCGGTTTGCTTGAGGTAACTGGCAATAATGCCGACGATCAACGCCGCTTCAATGCCTTCGCGCAGCATGATCAAAAAGGGAACAAGCATTCAGCACCGTAGTGTTAGTTAGGTTGCTAATTTGTAACATAATGACACTCATTCTCACATGCCATTGGTTGACTTTAGCTGAACCTGAGCTGAACGACCCAAAAGATCACCTCGCCCAACCTGTGGGAGCGGGCTTGCTCGCGAATTCGGAGTGTCAGCAGCATTAATGTCGACTGACACTCCGCATTCGCGAGCAAGCCCGCTCCCACAAGGGATCTGCGGCGGGCTAATATGCCGCCACCCAAACAAGAACAAGGCTGCCCCCGCGCAATGTCGGAAAAAGACACCATCGCCATTCAACTGGTGCGTGAAGCGCTGTTGCAAAGTTGCGCGCCCGGCGCCGCCACCGACGAGGTGTTGCACAAGGTCGGCATCGATCCGGCGCTGTTGAACTCGTCCGCTGCCCGCGTTCCGGCCACTGCCTACGCACGTTTATGGAGGCTGCTGGCCCGACGCGGCGACGATGAATTTTTCGGCATGGACCCGCGCCAGCTCAAATCCGGCAGCCTGGAGTTCCTCTGCCGCTGCGCCATGGTCCAGCCCAATCTTGCCGCCGGCCTGACCTCTGGCCTGGCCTTTCTGTCGTTGATGCTCGAACACCTGCCCGCGCAACTGGTGCGCCAGCAAAGCCTGGCGGAAATTGTCTTGCTCGAAGACGACCAGAACCCGCGCCGGGCCTTCACTTATTTCACCTATTGGATGATCGTCCATGGCGTCGCCTGTTGGCTGGCGGGGCGAAGGATTCCGATCATGGCCATCGAACTGCGCTGCCCGGCACCGGACTTCTGCGATGACTATCAGGTGATGTTTTCCGAAAACCTGCGCTTCGACCGGCCGCGCACGCGGATGATTTTCGCCGCCGATTGCCTGGACCTGCCGATCAAGCGCAGCCCGGAAGAGCTCAAGCGTTTCCTGGCCCACGCGCCGGCCAATATCCTGGTCAAATACCGCGACCCGGAAAGCCTCGCCAGCCGCATCAAGCACGACCTGCGGCAACTGCCCGCCGAGCAATGGCCAGAAACCGAAGCCCTGGCGCAGCAACTGTGCATGTCGGCCTCGACCCTGCGCCGGCGCCTCGCCGAAGAAGGGCAGACCTGGCAAGGTTTGAAAGACAGCGTGCGAAAGGAATTGGCCATCGTCTGGCTGGCGGAACCGGCGATCAGCTTCGCCGAGATTGCCGCACGTTTGGGGTTTGCCGATGCGAGTTCGTTCTACAAGGCCTTCCGCAAATGGTCCGGGACCAACCCAGGGCATTACCGCAGTTTGATTCTTAACGAAGCGAGCTGATCCTGGCCTTGGGTTGATCGGACCGGCCTCTTCGCGGGCAAGCCTCGCTCCTACAAGGGGAATGCGATCACCTGTAGGAGCGAGGCTTGCCCGCGAAGGCGCCCGCCCAGACACCACACCTCTTGAACCTTGGCCAAACCAGTCAAACAACTTGATAGCTTTGACCATTGCCCCACCTGCCGCGCAGCGCGAGTATTCCTGTGTTAATTACGGTTCCCCCAACCTAATAAAAATACAGAGGGATTCTGGCAATGCGCGATTACTTGTCTGCCACTTCACAGTTCGATTACCAGCACACCGTAAACGCCGCGCTCGACGGCAATTTGACGGCGCTTAACGCCTGTATTGAATGCTGCGACCGTCATGCATTGCCGGGTCGCATTGCGCTGTTCTGGGAGGGGCGCGACGGCACCAGCGCCACTTACACCTTCACCGAGTTGCAGGACAAAGCCGCGCGTTTCGCCAATTTCCTCCTGGCCCAGGGCGTGCAGAAGGGCGATAAAGTCGCCGGTCTGCTGCCACGCAATATCGAACTGCTGATCACCGTGTTCGCCACCTGGCGCATCGGCGCGGTCTATCAGCCGCTGTTTACCGCGTTCGGCCCGAAAGCCATCGAACACCGCTTGAGCTGTTCCGGCGCCAAGGTGGTGGTCACCGACGCGGTCAATCGACCGAAACTTGCGGAAGTCGCCGACTGCCCGACCATCGTCACCGTCGGCGGGCCCAAAGGGCAGGGCATCGTGCGGGGCGACTACAGTTTCTGGGCCGAACTGCCCAACTATTCCCAAACATGCGAACCGGTGCTGCTGACCGGCGAAGACCCGTTCCTGCTGATGTTCACCTCGGGCACCACCGGCCCGTCGAAAGCGCTGTCGGTGCCGCTCAAGGCCATCGTCGCGTTCCAGAGCTACACCCGCGACGCCGTGGACCTGCGCCCGGAAGATTCGTTTTGGAACGTCGCCGATCCGGGCTGGGCCTATGGCATCTATTTCGGCGTGACCGGCCCGATGTCCATGGGGCATCCAATCACCTTCTACGATGGCCCGTTTACCCTCGAAAGCACCTGCCGGGTGATCAACAAGTACGGCATCACCAACCTGACCGGTTCGCCGACCGCGTACCGGCTGCTGATTGCCGGCGGCGATGAGTTCGCCAAGTCGATCAAGGGCCAACTGCGCATCGTCAGCAGCGCCGGGGAGCCGCTGAACCCGGAGGTGATCCGTTGGTTTGCCGACAACCTCGGCGTGGTGATCCACGACCATTACGGCCAGACCGAACTGGGCATGGTGCTGTGCAACCACCATGGCCTGGAACACCCGATCCACATGGGTGCCGCCGGTTTTGCCTCGCCGGGCCACCGCATCGTGGTGCTGGATGACGAGTACAAGGAACTCGGTGTCGGCCAACCCGGCATCCTGGCCATCGACCGTACCCAGTCGCCGATGTGCTGGTTCAACGGCTACGAAGGCGCGCCGACCAAGGCTTTCGTCGGCAACTATTACCTGAGCGGCGACACCGTGGAGTGGAATCCGGACGGCAGCATCAGTTTCGTTGGTCGCAGCGACGACGTGATCACTACGTCCGGCTACCGCGTCGGCCCGTTCGACGTGGAAAGCGCGCTGATCGAACACCCGGCAGTGATCGAAGCCGCCGTGGTCGGCAAACCCGACCCGGAACGCACCGAACTGGTCAAAGCCTTTGTGGTGATCTGCGAGCAATACCGCGCCACGCCAGAGCTGGCCGAAGAACTGCGCCAACACGTGCGCAAGCGCCTGGCCGCGCACTCGTACCCCCGTGAAATCGAATTTGTCAGCGAATTGCCGAAAACCCCAAGCGGCAAATTGCAGCGCTTTATCTTGCGCAACCAGGAAATCGCCAAGGCTCAAGAGGCCGAGGCTCACAAAGCTTCTGCTTGAATCGAAGGAAAATAAGATGCAGATCGAAAACAAGGTTTTTCTCGTCACCGGCGGTGCGTCCGGCCTGGGTGCCGCCACCGCTGAAATGCTGGTGGCCGCTGGCGCCAAGGTAATGCTGGTGGACATGAATGCCGAGGCCGTCGCGGCGCAGGCTCAGCGTCTGGGCGCGCAAAGCGTGGTGGCCGACATCAGCAACGAAGCCGCCGCTGAAGCCGCTGTTGCGGCGACGGTGAAGGCCTTCGGTGGCCTGCATGGTCTGGTGAACTGCGCCGGCATCGTGCGGGGCGAGAAGATCCTCGGCAAAACCGGCCCGCATGCGTTGGCCAGTTTCAGCCAGGTGATCAACGTCAACCTGATCGGCAGCTTCAATATGCTGCGTCTGGCCGCGGCGGCTATCGCTGAAACCGAAGCGGATGCTGACGGCGAACGCGGCGTGATCATCAACACCGCATCGGCCGCCGCCTACGACGGACAGATCGGTCAAGCCGCCTACGCCGCGTCCAAAGGCGCTATCGTCAGCCTGACCTTGCCCGCCGCCCGTGAACTGGCGCGCTTCGGCATCCGCGTGATGACCATCGCCCCAGGCATCTTCGAAACACCGATGATGGCCGGCATGACCGAGGAAGTCCGCGCCTCCCTGGCCGCTGGCGTGCCATTCCCGCCGCGCCTGGGCAAACCTGCCGAGTACGCCGCGCTGGTCCGGCATATCATTGAAAACAGCATGCTCAACGGCGAGGTGATCCGTCTCGACGGTGCCTTGCGTATGGCCGCCAAGTAAGGAGAATTTGTCATGACCCTTTCCAACGATCCGATTGTTATTGTCAGCGCCGTTCGTACCCCGATGGGCGGTTTCCAGGGCGAACTGAAAAGCCTGACCGCTCCGCAACTCGGCGCCGCCGCGATCAAGGCTGCGGTTGAACGGGCCGGTGTCGCTGCCGATGCGGTCGATGAAGTGCTGTTCGGTTGCGTGTTGCCTGCCGGTCTCGGCCAGGCGCCTGCACGTCAGGCGGCACTGGGCGCCGGGCTGGATAAATCGACCCGTTGCACCACGGTGAACAAGATGTGCGGTTCCGGCATGGAAACCACCATCCTCGCCCACGACATGCTGGTCGCCGGCAGTGCCGAAGTGGTGATCGCCGGGGGCATGGAAAGCATGTCCAACTCGCCGTACCTGCTGGACCGCGCCCGCAGTGGTTATCGCATGGGCCATGGCCGGGTCTTGGACTCGATGTTCCTCGACGGCCTCGAAGACGCCTACGACAAGGGTCGCCTGATGGGCACCTTCGCTGAAGACTGCGCCGAAACCAACGGTTTCAGCCGCGAAGCCCAGGACGCGTTTGCCATCGCCTCGACCACCCGCGCACAGCAGGCGATCCAGGACGGCAGCTTCAAGGCCGAAATCGTGCCGCTGACCGTGACCGTCGGCAAAGAGCAGGTGCTGATCAGCCACGACGAACAGCCGCCGAAAGCCAAACTGGACAAGATCGCCTCGTTGAAACCCGCGTTCCGCGACGGCGGGACTGTGACGGCGGCCAACTCCAGCTCGATCTCTGACGGTGCAGCGGCGTTGGTGCTGATGCGTCAGTCCGAGGCGCAGAAGCGCGGGCTCAAACCCTTGGCGGTGATTCACGGCCACGCGGCGTTTGCCGATACCCCGGGCCTGTTCCCGGTGGCGCCGGTCGGTGCGATCAAGAAACTGATGAAGAAAACCGGCTGGTCCCTAGATGAAGTGGAGTTGTTTGAAATCAACGAGGCCTTCGCCGTGGTCAGTCTGGTGACCATGACCAAACTGGAAATCCCCCACGAGAAGGTCAACATCCACGGCGGCGCTTGCGCCTTGGGTCACCCGATCGGTGCGTCCGGCGCGCGGATCCTCGTGACCCTGCTCTCGGCCCTGCGCCAGAAAGGCCTGAAACGCGGTGTTGCGGCGATTTGCATCGGCGGCGGTGAAGCCACCGCCATGGCTGTGGAATGCCTCTATTGATGCGCCCCCGTTCTCCGTAGGAGCGAGGCTTGCCCGCGAAGGCGTCCGTCCAGTCGATATGGATGTTGACTGACACACTACCTTCGCGGGCAAGCCTCGCTCCTACAATGAAAGGCGCACCAAGGCTCAAATTAAGGATTCACCATGATTCCCAATGACGAACAACTGCAGATCAGCGAAGCCGCCCGGCAATTCGCCCAGGAACGGCTGAAACCCTTAGCCGCCGAATGGGACCGCGAGCATCGTTTCCCCAAAGAAGCCATCGGCGAGATGGCCGAGTTGGGCTTTTTCGGCATGTTGGTGCCGGAAGAGTGGGGCGGTTGCGACACCGGTTACCTGGCCTACGCCATGGCCCTGGAAGAAATCGCCGCCGGCGACGGCGCCTGCTCGACGATCATGAGCGTGCACAACTCCGTGGGGTGCGTGCCGATCCTCAAGTACGGCACCGACGAGCAAAAAGAACGTTTCCTCAAGCCGTTGGCCAGCGGTTCGATGCTCGGCGCCTTTGCCCTGACCGAACCCCAGGCCGGTTCCGACGCCAGCGGCCTGAAAACCCGTGCCAAGCTGAATGGCGATCACTACGTGCTCAACGGTTGCAAACAGTTCATCACTTCCGGGCAGAACGCCGGGGTGGTGATTGTGTTTGCGGTGACCGATCCAAGCGCCGGCAAACGCGGGATCACGGCATTGATCGTGCCCACCGACTCGCCGGGCTACAAAGTCGCCCGGGTCGAGGACAAACTCGGTCAGCACGCTTCCGATACCTGCCAGATTCTGTTCGAAGACGTGAAGGTGCCGGTGGCCAATCGCTTGGGCGAGGAGGGCGAAGGTTACCGCATCGCCCTGGCCAACCTTGAAGGCGGGCGGGTCGGCATCGCTTCGCAATCGGTGGGCATGGCCCGCGCTGCGTTTGAAGCGGCCCGGGACTACGCCCGGGAGCGCGAAAGCTTCGGCAAACCGATCATCGAACACCAAGCGGTCGCGTTTCGTTTGGCGGACATGGCGACCCAAATCGCCGTCGCCCGGCAGATGGTGCATTACGCCGCTGCACTAAGAGACAGTGGCAAACCGGCCCTGGTCGAAGCCTCCATGGCCAAGCTGTTCGCCTCGGAAATGGCCGAAAAAGTCTGCTCCGCGGCGTTGCAAACCCTGGGCGGTTACGGTTACCTGAACGACTTCCCGCTGGAGCGGATCTACCGCGACGTGCGGGTGTGCCAGATCTACGAAGGCACCAGCGATATTCAGCGCATGGTTATTTCGCGCAATCTTTAACAAGGAAATTGGTATGACGTACGAAACGATTTTGCTGGAAACCCAGGGCCGCGTTGGCCTCATCACCCTGAACCGTCCACAAGCCTTGAATGCGTTGAACGCGCAGATCGTCAGCGAACTGAACCACGCCCTCGATGGCTTGGAAGCCGATTCCAACATCGGTTGCATCGTGCTGACCGGCTCGAAAAAAGCCTTCGCCGCCGGGGCCGACATCAAGGAAATGGCCGAGCTGACCTACCCACAGATTTACCTCGACGACCTGTTCAGTGACAGCGACCGCGTGGCCAACCGTCGTAAGCCGATCATTGCTGCGGTCAACGGTTTCGCCCTAGGTGGTGGATGTGAACTGGCGCTGATGTGCGACTTTATCCTCGCGGGCGACAACGCCAAATTCGGCCAACCGGAAATCAACCTCGGCGTGCTGCCGGGCATGGGCGGCACCCAGCGCCTGACCCGCGCCGTGGGCAAGGCCAAAGCCATGGAAATGTGCCTCAGCGGGCGTTTGATCGACGCAGTGGAAGCGGAACGTTGCGGGATTGTCGCGCGGATCGTGCCGGCGGATGAGTTGTTGGAAGAAGCGCTGAAAGTCGCGACGCTGATTGCCAAGAAGTCGTTGCCGATTGCGATGATGGTCAAGGAAAGCGTGAACCGCGCGTTTGAAGTCAGCCTGTCCGAAGGCGTGCGCTTTGAGCGCCGAGTGTTCCACGCGGCGTTTGCGACCCAGGATCAGAAGGAAGGGATGGCGGCGTTTATTGCCAAGCGTGAAGCCGAATTCCAAGGCAAGTGATGTAGCGTTCCGATCGTTCCCACGCTCTGCGTGGGAATGCATCCTGTGACGCTCTGCGTCACGCTTGCGAAGGGACGCGGAGCGTCCCGGGCGGCATTCCCACGCAGAGCGTGGGAACGATCAACGTCAACAATCTGTAGGAGCGAGGCTTGCCCGCGAAGCTTTTAAGGCTTCACACCAGATAGTTCTTCAGTTCCCGAGCAATCACCATCCGCTGTATCTCGCTCGACCCTTCATAAATCTGTGTAATCCGCGCATCCCGGTAATAACGCTCCACCGGGTAATCCTCCAGATACCCATACCCGCCATGAATCTGCATCGCCGAGGAACAGACCTTCTCAGCCATCTCGGACGCAAACAACTTGGCCTGTGAGGCCTCCGACAGACACGGCTTGCCGGCACTGCGCAAGCGTGCCGCGTGCAGGATCAGCAACCGGGCCGCGTTCAGCCGCGTGTGCATGTCCGCCAGCATGTTCGCGATGCTTTGGTGCTCGTTGATCGTCTTGCCGAACTGCACTCGCTCCCGGGAATAAGTCAGCGCCGCTTCGAACGCTGCTCGTGCAATCCCCAACGCCTGCGCGGCGATGCCGATGCGGCCGCCCTCCAGGTTGGAGAGGGCGATGGCCAGGCCTTTACCGCGATCGCCCAGCAGGTTGGCTTCGGGAATGGTGCAGTTGCTCAGGGTCACCGCGCAGGTATCGGAGGCGCGAATGCCCATTTTGTGTTCGGTCCGATCCACGATGAACCCCGGGGTGTCGGTCGGCACCAGGAACGCCGAGATCCCGCGTTTGCCCAGGTCCGGATCGGTCACCGCAAACACAATCGCCAGTTTCGCCCGCTTGCCGTTGCTGACGAATTGCTTGGCGCCGTTGAGCACCCACTGGCCATCCCGCAGTTCGGCGCGGGTGCGCAGGTTGTGCGCTTCGGAACCGGCCTGGGGTTCGGTCAGGCAGAAGCAGCCGATGGCTTTGCCGCTGGCCAGGTCCGGCAGCCAGGTCTGTTTCTGCTCATCGGTGCCATAGTTGAGCACCGGACCGCAGCCCACGGAGTTGTGGATGCTCATCAGCGCGCCGGTAGCGCCGTCGCCAGCGGAAATCTCTTCCACGGCCAAGGCGTAGGCGACGTAATCCACGTAAGTGCCGCCCCATTCCTCAGGCACCACCATGCCCAGCAAGCCCAATTCACCCATCTTCGCCACCAGACCGTCGTCGATCCAGCCGGCCTTTTCCCAGGCTTGCGCATGGGGCGCGATCTCACCACGGGCAAAGTCCCGGGCCATGTCGCGGATCATCACTTGCTCTTCGCTCAATTCGATATCGTGCATGGTTCAGCTCCCGCTCTGCTCAAAACCCGTGAAGAAACTCTCGACGTGCTCGGCGTGCAACGCCTGCAGGGTCGGCGGGTTCCAGCGCGGTTTCTTGTCTTTGTCGATCAGCAAGGCGCGCACGCCTTCGATCAGGTCGCCACGCTCGAACCACTGGCGGTCCAGGTGCAGCTCAAGGGCGAAGCATTGTTCCAGGCTCAACTTGCGCCCGCGCCGCAGCATTTCCAGGGTCACGCCCATGGCCAGCGGCGAACGGCTTTCCAGCAGGTCCGCCGTGGTTTTCGCCCATTCGTGGCTGTTGGCGACGGTTACTTCGCGCAGTTGCTCCACCATACTCGCCACGTCCGGCAGGGCGAAGAAGTGGTCGATGGCCGGGCGCAGGGCAATCAATGGCGCGTCGGGCAGTTGCTGCACGGCGAGTCTGGCCAGCACGCCTTGCAGGTCTTTGAGCGGCGTTTCATGCCATTCGAGGTGATCCAGTTTTTCGTCCAGGGTGCCGAGTTTTTCGCTGTCCAGATACCAATCAGCGAGGCCGCAATACAGCGCATCGGCGGCGCGGATCTGCACGCCGCTGACGCCCAGATAGATGCCCAATTCGCCAGGAACCCGCGGCAGGAAGTGACTGCCGCCCACATCCGGGAAATAACCGATGGCGACTTCCGGCATCGCCAGACGGCTGCGCTCGGTCACCACGCGTATGTCGGCGCCTTGCACCAGGCCCATGCCACCGCCCAGCACAAAGCCGTCCATCAGGGCCAGGACCGGTTTGCAGTAATTGTGGATAGCGAGGTCGAGGGCGTATTCCTCGACGAAGAAATCTTCATGCAGGGTGTCGCCGTTTTTGTAGCTGTCATACAGCGAACGAATATCGCCGCCGGCACAGAAGGCTTTCTCGCCGGCGCCGCGCAACACCACGGCATTGACTTGGGAATCTTCGGCCCAGGCATCGAGCTGGTTCTGCAAGCGGCGAACCATGTTCAGGGTGAGGGCGTTGAGACCGGCGGGGCGATTGAGGGTCAGGTGACCGATGTGATTGCGGACTTCGGCCAGCACTTCATTTTGCGTGGCATCCATGGCGTTGGCCTCCTGGGATGAAACCTGAGCAGTCATCGATAACTCCCTGCTTTTATTGTTCTTTATAGAGAAACTCGCGCGCGAGCGATGCTGGATCGTAACAGTGCAAATTTGTGATGTACAACCGGCATACGTGCAGGTTCTGTCTGCGTTTTTACCTTAGTGCAAAATCAAAAGATCGCATTTTTTATGGGCGCGGAAAAGCCTGTGGGAGCGGGCTTGCTCGCGAAGGGGCCCTGTCAGTCAACTGAAATGTTGAATGACCCACCGCTTTCGCGAACAAGCCCGCTCCCACAAGGGTTCTGTGTGGTGTCAGGTTCGGCTGCTGAGCACTTCGCCGATGCTACGCCGCTTGGCATGCAATTCACTGGCATGAATCAGCTGCTCAAGGTCTTCCGGGGTGACGTCGAAAAACGCCTCCATCTCCGCCAACGCCCGTTTCAAATCCTCGGCGGTAATCGCCTGACTGTCCGCCGAGGGCATGACCGGCACAGGTTCTGCCGGGCGCTTGGGATAGCGAATCTGCGTCAGGTTGTTATAGGCCAACGCGCTGAGCAGCATCGCCGAGGCGCTGAGCATCACCGGGCCGAGGGCTTTCCAGTCGAGGGCGATGGTCGCTGGGTCCGCCAACACCAACAGCAGCGCCAAGGCCCCGGCGGGTGGGTGCAGGCAACGCAGCCAGCACATCAACATCAGCGCCATGCCCGCCGCCAGACAAGCGCTGCCAAGGGTGCGCCCGAGCACATGGGCGACCAGCAGCGAAACCACCCCGGCGCTCAAATAGCCGCCAAGAATCGACCACGGCTGGGCCAGGGCGCCGGAGGACACCGCAAACAGCAGCACTGCCGACGCCCCCAACGGGCCGACCAGATGTTGCGCCACTTCGATGCCGAACACCTGGCTGCACAGCCAAACGCTGAACAGCGTGCCCAAGGACATGCCGATGGCGGCGCGGCTCCATTCCGAGGGGCGGGTGTTGATGGCGGCGGGCAACCAGCGTGCGAGCATGATGTTTCCGTTGTGCAAAATCCGAGGCAAAAAAAAGGCTTAGCTGGGATACCCAGAAAGCCCTTGAAGTGTTCCAACTATTGGGGGAGGAACGAGGCACAGTGTGCCGCGCATTCCTGATGCTGACAAATTCATATTAATGCAGCTTCAGTGCATTATTTTTGCAGTAATGCCACCCGGCGACCGGCCATGAAACACAGCGATCCTCCCATCGCGGTCAACCCGCACAGCGCGTAGAACATGGTCGGCGCCGGGGTGTGCATCAGCAGGAAGCCGCAGATCACCGGGCTCAAGGCTCCGCCCAATGCCGCGAGGTTTTGCGCGCCGTAATAACTGCCGCGCAGTTCTTCCGGGGCCAGGGTGTCGACGAACAGGAACTCCGCCGGGTAAATGATCATTTCGCCGAGGGTGAAAATGAACATCGCCACGCACCAACTCACCAGGCCATCGGCCACGCTGAAACCGATCAAACCGAGGATGAACAGACTGGTGCCACCGGCAATCCAGTAGCGCAGTTGTTCACGCTTGAGGAAGCGGCCGATCTGGTATTGCAGCAGGATCACGCTGATGGCGTTGCAGGCGAGCAGGGCGGCCATGGTTTCCAGGGCGCGCTTGGCGTCGTGGGTCACCAGCAGGTATTGCGACAGATATAGAGTGAAACGGCCGTGGACCACGGTGCTGAACAGGCAACCGCAGGTGAACATGATCAAGGTGCGGTCATTCTTCAGCGTGGTCAGGGTCTTGAGAAAGCTTTGCGGCTGGCCGATGGCGGGCAACCGCGCAGGGTCTTTCGGAATCCCGCTCATCAAGAAGATGCTGAAGAATGCGATACCACCGGCAATCAGGAACGGCGCAATCGGATACACCCCGGTGATCACCACGCCAAGCATGGGGCCGGTGGCGTAGCCGATGTTGGTCAGGGTGTAGCGCAGGGAAAACGCCTTGGCCCGTTGGCCCATGGGCAGGTTTTCGCTGAGGATGGCTTTTGAGCCGATCAGGAACAACGCCGAGGCGGTTTCGGTGATCACCAGGGTGGCGGTGGTCAGGTAGAGGTTCTGGGCGAAGGTCAGCAGCACGAAGCCGATGGCGCTGGAGAGCATGGCCAGGATCAACAGCCGACGTTTTTCCAGTCGGTCGATGATGTAACCGCCGTAGAGGGCGAGCAGGGTGGCGATAAACACCGCGATGCCCAGCAGCAGGCCAACGTCCTGTTGGTTGAGGCCGAGTTTGTTGCTCAGGAACAGCGTGAGCAACGGGCTGGTGATGGCGCGGCTGACGACGATGGTCAGCGAGCAAATCATCAACCGGCGGATAACGAGCGAGTAAGTGGCCACGGTGGTGCAAATGTCCTTATTTTAGTGATGATCGTTCCCACGCTCTGCGTGGGAATGCCTCATCGGACGCTCTGCGTCCGCTTCTGGGACGCGGAGCGTCCCGGGCTGCATTCCCACGCGGAGCGTGGGAACGATCGATGTATCAATTGATTCCAATTCTTCCAGTCGCCACAGTTGTCCAAGCAATGCCTCAGCCTGCCCCCGCGCCAAAACCCGCCCGGCCAGACTGAAAAACTTCTCCTCCAGCGCTGCATTACTCAGCGGATTCCCCGGCGCCCCCAACGGCACTTCAACGCACAGACTCGCCTGCCGACCGTCCACGGTCCGCAGGCTGACGACGGGCTCGCCATCCTCGGACAGTTGCCGGTCCACTTCAAGCCGAATGCGCGACATCCACTGCGCCATGCGCGGATCGCTGCGTTGTGCCTCGTCATAGGCTTCCAATCGGCAATGCCCCAAGACCAGCCGCGCAGCGAGGGCATAGCGCAGGCTCATCTGCGCCGCCGCCAGACTGGCGACTTCCTGCCCGCCGCACATGTCCTGCAGAAACCCGCACAACGACACCTGAATGTCCTCGACCTGATCGACACCAACCTGCAATTGGGTCAGCAACACACCCAAGGCATCAATCGCCGAATGGGTGCCACGACACGCCGCGTAGGGTTTGATCGAGCACCGGGCAAGTTTCCACACCTGACCCAACTGAGCATCCAGCGCCTCGGGCACGGCAGTCTCGCCAGCGAGGGTCTTGAGGAAGCCGCCCCACACATCCTCGAACAACTGCGTTGGCCCGGTGATCCCGCGTTGGGCGAACCGTGCGGCGAGCAAACCTCCTTCGGCAGCTCGACCGCTGTGCAGCTTTTTGCTTTGGGAACCGTCATGGATAAACGCCCAAAGCCCACCGCTGAAACTGCCGGCGATGCCGAGGGCCGACAGGGTTTGCGCCGCGTCCAGACCGAGAATCCGCGCACTGGCCGCCGCCGCGCCGAACACGCCGCAAGTCGCGGTGGAATGCCAACCGGCGCCGTTATGCGCCGAATAACTGCCGCAAGCCTCCAGCACCCGACGGCCGATTTCATAGCCGATGACCACGGCGGTGATGAACTCACGGCCATTGATCGGTCTGTCCGACATCGATACGGCAGCCATCACCGCCGGCAACACCACCGCGCCGGAATGGTCGCAACCGCCCGTGTCGTCGAGTTCAAGGGCGTGGGCGGCGATGCCGTTGAGCATCGCCGCCTGCGCCGCGCCAACCCGCCAATCCGTGCCCCAGACCGGCGTGTTGCCTTTTTCATCGAAGAACACCAGGCGCGCCTGTTTTGCCACTTCACTGCCAGCCCCGGCCAGGGTCGCGCCGAAGGTATCGAGGATGTGCCGCTTGGCTTGTGCCACAAGCACGGGAGGCAGGTCCTCGAATCGAGTATCAACGCAAAATTGCGCCAAACGCTCCATCCGCAACACCCCACTGTAGGAGCTGCCGAAGGCTGCGATCTCTTGATCTTGGTCGCTCATACCCCGTAATCCCGATAATGCCGCTCATACACCGCCGAAGGATGATCCTCCGTCACCTGCACCGCTGAATCCCCCCACCATTGCGCCACTTCACCCGCCGTGGCGATCCACACGTCCTGGTGCTGCTGGATCCCCTGAAGCAGTTCGCGCAACACCCCGATCCGCCCCGGCGTGGCGATGATTTCCGGGTGCAGGCGCAGCACGTAACACAGGCCAAAACGGTGAAACCCGGCGAAGTCCATTTGCAGGTTGCCCAGGGTGTGGCTGTAGGAGGCGATCCGCGATTGCGCCGGCGGCACGGCCGGGCTGAGGTTGAAGGCGAAATAGGGTTCGTCTTCCAGTTCGTAATGCAACGGCAACTCGATCACTTCGGGCGCCGTGGGGTGAGCGAACGGCAAATCATCGCCGCGCCATGATGAGGACCAACGGATGCCGTGGTCCCTTAATGCTTCGATGAAACCTGGCGCACCGTTGCCGGCCGGGGTGCGGAAACCGGTTGGACGCTGACCGGTCAGCGCCGCCAAGGCCTCGCAACCTTTGGCGATGTCGGCGCTTTGCTCGGCGAGCGTCAGGCTGTCGTAGTTCTGATGACGATACCCGGCGCAGGCGATTTCATGCCCGCCAGCCTGGATGGCTTTTATATGCTCGGGGTTTTCCTCGGCGACGATCCCGGGAATGCACCAGCTACTGCTGACCCCAAGTTCGGCGAACAGACCGAGCAATCGATCCACCCCGCGCTGACTGCCATAGCGCCACACCGACAAGGTCTTGTCGCGCCCGGCAACCTCCGGGGCCTGGGTCAGGATGCCGTGGATGTCGTTGTAATCGACGGTCAACACGACCGCGCAGCGATGACCGTTGGGCCAGACAGTGGACTCAGCCATGGTGATGCTCCTTCAGCCACCACTGGGCGACATCGCGGCACGTAGCGAACCACACGTCATCGCGCTGGCGCATGTGTTCGAAGAGTTTTTCCAGCAACAGGATGCGCCCCGGTTTGCCGGTGATCTTGGGGTGGAACAGGGTGGTCAGGCACAGCCCTTCATCCATGGCACCGTCGAATTCACGGCACCAGTTATCGAGGGTCAGCTCGTAGCTGGCGGTGCGGTCCAGGCCTGAAGGAAAGTCCGGGGCGCGGGTGTAGGCGAGGGAAGCGTAGTCGTCCATTTCCCAGCGGCCGGGGATTTCCACCAGCGGTGTGTCGAAACCGGGGACGTTAACCAGATACGGCCGGTCATCACCGCGCATGCTGCTCGAATAGGTCACGCCGGCCTCCACCAGCATCGCCGGGGTTTCGGCGCGCCAGTCACCGGACGGCGTGCGAAAACCTTCGGCGCGGATATTCAGGTGCTGCCAGAACACCTCACGGGATTTCTTCATTACGTCTTTCTGCTGATCCAGCGTCAGGGCGTAAAAGGATTCGTGTTTGTAGCCGTGATACGCCACCTCATGCCCGCGCTCGACAATCGCCTGGCACTGTTTCGGCCAGTTCTCCACGACCCAGGCCGGGACGAAGAAGGTGGTCGGGATCTGGAAGGCGTCGAGCAAATCGAGGATGCGCGGCAAGGCGCGGTAAGGGCCATAACCGCCGAAACCGAAGTACTCGGGCTTGCGCCAGATCGAGCCATTGAGCATGGCATCGCCGGTCGGGCCATCGAGGTCGAAGGCCAGGGCCAGGCAAGCCTTGTGCGGAGCGGGCCAGGTGGGTTGGGGTGAGGAGGACATCAGTGGCACTCCATTAATTTCCAGGTAAAACACAATCCCCTTGTGGGAGCGGGCTTGCTCGCGAAGGCGGTGTGTCAGTCACATCAATGTTGAGTGTGCCGACGCTTTCGCGAGCAAGCCCGCTCCCACATTGGGTGGAGTCGATCACACATCTGTGGGCTACCCGCAAACCTGTAGGAGCATGGCTTGCCCGCGATGGCGGTGTGTCAGTCAACGATGATGTTGAATGTGCTGACGCTATCGCGGGCAAGCCTCGCTCCTACAGGGCAAGCATTACTTGCCGGCGTTAACCGTCACGGTTTTGATCGCACCCAGCTCCAGGTCCCACTTCTTGAGGATGGTCTGGTAGCTGCCGTCATCAATCATGCTCTGCAAGGCAACCTTCACCGCTTCGCTCAGCTCAGGCTTTTTCTTGCTCACGCCCAACCCGGTGAATTGCACGGAAATCGGCAGGCCCACGGTCTTGTACATGTCCTTTTCCTGAGTCTTCAGGTACGACAAGGTCTCGCTACCCTGCATCGCCGCATCGATCCGGCTCTGGCGCAGTTGCGCACGGGCGTCCGCCGAGCCTTCTGTGCCGATCACCACGATGGCCGGTTTGCCGGCGGCTTCGCAGTTGGCCTTGCTGTATTCAGCAATTTCCGCCGGGAACGTCGTGCGACGGCTGGTGCCAACTTTCTTGCCGCACAGGTCGGTGATTTCGTTGAAGTCCTTGTTCTTCTGCAAGGTGTAGAACTGCGGACCGCTGGTGAAGTAGTCGACGAAGGTCACGCTGGCCTGGCGCTCGGCGGTGTCGGTCATGCCCGACAGCACCATGTCCACGCGGTCGGTGGTCAACGCGTTGATCATTTGCTCGAAGCCGGTTTCCTGCCATTTGATCTTCACTCCCAGACGCTCGGCCAGGGCGTTGCCCAGGTCATAGTCCAGGCCTGTGAGGGTGTTGGTTGCCGGGTCCTTGAAATCCATCGGCGGGTAGTTGGGCATGATCGCCACAACGATCTCGCCCTTGGCCTTGATGCTGGCCGGCAATTCGGCGGCGAAGCTGACGCTGGAAGCCATCAGGCCTGCGAGTACTGCTGGAACTACGAAATTCTTCATGGTCGTTCTCTTATGAGTGTTGTTACGCCAGCCGGCGCTTAGGTTCGAACGGCAGAAATGAAGCTTTGGGTGCGCGGGTTTTGTGGGCTTATTAGTATTTCTTCGGGGCTTCCAGCCTCCACGATCTGCCCGCCGTCCATAAACACCATGCGGTTGGAAACCTCGCGAGCGAAGCCCAGTTCATGGGTGACGACGATCATGGTCATGCCGGTTTGCGCCAGATCGCGCATCACCGACAGCACCTCACCGACCAGTTCCGGGTCGAGTGCCGAAGTGGGTTCATCGAACAGCATCAGCTTGGGGCGCATGGCCAACGCGCGGGCAATCGCCACCCGTTGCTGCTGGCCGCCCGAGAGTTCGATCGGGTAGCTGTTGCATTTGTCGGCCAGGCCGACCCGGGCCAGCAGTTCCACGGCTTCTTCGTGCGCCTCTTTGGGCGAACGCTTGAGCACCTGACACGGGCCTTCGATGATGTTTTGCAGCACAGTCATGTGCGGGAACAGGTTGAAACGCTGGAACACCATGCCGGTGGACAGTCGCTGGCGGGCAATCTGCGACTCGTTGAGTTCGTGCAGTTTGTTGCCGACCACGCGGTAACCCACCAGTTCGCCGTCGACCCAGAGGCCACCCTTGTCGATCTTTTCCAACTGGTTGACGCAACGCAGCAAGGTGCTCTTGCCCGAGCCGGAGGGGCCGATGATGCACAGCACTTCGCCTTGCTCGACTTCGATGTTGATGTCCTTGAGCGCGTGGTACTGGTCGTAATATTTGTTCAGGCTCACGGCCTTGACGATGTTTCTCATGGGAGGCTCCTCAAGAACGCTTGCCGGCGCCGCGAGCGAAACGACGCTCCAGACGGCTTTGACCAAAGGACAGCACGGTGACGGCGACCAGATACCAGATACCGGCGACGATCAGCAGCTCCATCACGCGGGCGTTGGCGTAGTAGATGTTCTGGGCGTTGTAGAGCAGTTCCGAGTACTGGATGACGCTCGCCAGCGAGGTCATTTTCACCATGCCGATGAATTCGTTGCCGACCGGCGGAATGATGATGCGCATGGCTTGCGGCAGGATGATCCGGCGCAGCGCTTGCAGGCGCGGCATGCCGATGGACTTGGCGGCTTCGTATTGCCCGGTGTCCACGGACAGCAAACCGGCGCGTACCACTTCGGCGGTGTAGGCGCCCTGATTGATGCTCAAGCCGAGAAGGGCGGCCACGAACGGCGTCATCAGGCTCACGGTGTCCATTTCGAACAGGCCGGGGATGCCGATGGTGGGAAAAATCAGCGCCAGGTTGAACCACAACAGCAGTTGCAGGATTAGCGGCGTGCCACGGAACAGCCAGGTGTAGGTCACCGCGACGTAGCGCAGGATCGGGTTGGCCGACATGCGCATGATCGCCGTGATCACCCCGAACACAATGCCCAACGCCATGGCCAGCACCGCCATGACGATGGTGTTGAACAAGCCCCAGAGGATCGCCTGAGAGGTGACGAACTGGCCGATGTAGGACCATTCAATCTTGCCTTCGGCGAAAGCGCGGACCAGGCCGAGGATGGCGATAACAATGACGGTGGCGAAGAAAATCCGCCCGTAATAGCGCCGTGGCACGTGGTGGTATTGGGTGATATCGAACTGGTTTTCCGCCAGTTTGCGCTCCGACTGGAGACGTTCTGCCTGAGTCTGGCTCATGATGTTTCTCCGTACACTGGTGTTTCAGGTCAACCCCAATCCCCTTGTGGGAGCGGGCTTGCTCGCGAAAGCGGTGTGTCAGCCAACAACGATGTTGAATGTGCCGGTCTCTTCGCGAGCAAGCCCGCTCCCACAGGTTTTGCGTCTTGTTTCAGAGACGGAAGCCCTGGTAGTTCTCGGTCCACGCATGCTGGGCGGCGAGGGCGGTTTTCAGGCGGCCGATCTGCTCGCGCACCCGCTCTGGCGCGGTGCCGCCCCAGCCACTGCGGGCAGCGATAGCGGCTTCAAGGGTCAGGCTATCGCGTACTTCCGGGGTCAGGCGTGAGTCGATTTCTGCCAGCAGCGCCGGGGACGCTTCCCACAATTCGATGTCGTGTTTCTCACAGGCCTGGACCAGCGCGCCGGTGATTTCATGGGCTTCCTTGAATGGCACGCCGCGCATGGCCAGCCAATCGGCGACTTCAGTCGCCAGAGTGAAGCCCAATGGCGCCTGGCGCCGCAGCTCTTCCACATTGACCTTCATGGTCGCGACCATCCCGGCCATGGCCGGCAGCACCAGCAGCAGGGTGTCGACGCTATCCAGCACGCCGTTTTTGTCCTCGCTCAAATCGCGGTTGTAGGACAGCGGCAGGGATTTGAGGGTGGAGAGCAAACCGGTGAGGTTACCGATCAAGCGGCCCGCCTTGCCCCGGGCCAGTTCGGCGATGTCCGGGTTTTTCTTCTGGGGCATGATTGAGCTGCCAGTGGCATAGGCATCGTCCAGCGCAACCCAGCGAAATTGCCGCGACGACCACAGGCAAAATTCTTCAGCGAGGCGGGAAATGTTGATCCCGAGCATGCTGGCGATAAACAGGAATTCGGCAACGTGGTCGCGACTGGCGACAGCATCGATGGAGTTTTCGCACACGCCGCTGTAGCCCATTTCCTTGGCCGACTGCTGGGGCTGGCGAGCAATGGCGGAACCTGCCATGGCGGCGGCACCGAGTGGCGACAGCGAGGTGCGGGCGTCCCAATCCACCAGGCGTTGCACATCACGCAGCATCGATTGGGCGTGGGCCAGCAAGTGGTGGGCGAAAACGATCGGCTGGGCTTGCTGCAAGTGGGTGAAGCCCGGGCAGATGCTTTCGATGTGTTGCTCGGCCTGATCCACCAGCGCTTGTTGCAGGGCCAGCACTTCAACGGCCAGGGTGCGCACGTGGTCACGCAGGAACAGGCGCAGGTCGTTGGCGGTCTGGTCGTTGCGGGAACGACCGGCGCGCAGCTTGCCGCCCAAAGCGCCGAGGCGTTCGGTCAGCAGGCGTTCGATAAAGGTGTGGACGTCTTCGTCGTCGAGGGTCGGGGCGATGCTGCCGGCCTTGAAGTCAGCGCCAATCTGGTCCAGGGCACCGAGCATGGTGCGGGTTTCTTCTTCGCTCAAAAGACCTGCGCGTTGCAGTTCCCCGGCATGGGCCTTGGACCCGGCCAAGTCGTACGGGGTCAGGCGAAAGTAGCGCTCAGGGCAACGGGACAGGGCCGCCAGGGCTTCGGACGGGCCGCTTTTGAAGCGTGCACCCCAGAGACGGTCGGTGGTTTGAGACATTGTTGTTTTCCTCGTCGGTAAAGCGAACTGAAATCGGTATGCCGTCAGATCGAAGCGATATTTCATGTAGGAGCTGCCGAAGGCTGCGATCTTTTGATCTTGTTTGACCCATGAAAGATCAAGATCAAAAGATCGCAGCCTTCGGCAGCTCCTACGTCGAAGTGTCAGCTTTTAATAGTGCGAAATCAGTGAGTTGGCACTCAGGTACGGAATTTATTAGCGGTTGCCAAGCCTTGTTTTCTGTGTTCATTATTATTGGCCAGCTATGTTTTTGTTGTTGGGCACAGATTGTTTGCTAGGGCGCCAGAGGTAAATAAGCATTATGGAAACCCCACTTTCCAATTCCGGAAACCCCGCGCCGAAACCGACTCAGCGAGCACCATTGGCACTCAGCGGCCTGGACTTCAAACTGCTCAAAGTGTTCAAGGCCGTGGTCGAGGCGGGCGGCTTCAGTGCCGCGCAGAATGAGCTGAATGTGGGCCTGGCGGCCATCAGTAAACAGATCTCCGACCTTGAAATTCGCATCGGCATGCGCCTGTGCACCCGTGGTCGCGAGGGCTTTCACCTGACCGAAGAAGGGCGTCTGGTGTATCAGGCATCGATTGATTTGTTTGCCTCCGTCGATAACTTTCGTGATCGGCTTAGTTCTGCGCAGAATGAACTTATTGGTGATCTTGGGGTGGGGGTTATTGACAACACATTGACCGATGAAGGCTCACCGTTAGTTGCAGCACTTAAACGGATTAATGAAGAATCGCCCAAGGTCAGATTTCAACTTCAAGCGTCACAGTTAGATGAAATAGAGCGCGGCGTGGTAGAGGGTCGATTAGTGGCGGGCATCGTCCCGGTCTATCAAAAACGCGAAGAGTTCGATTACTACTCGCTGTACGAGGAGCGTTCGGAGGTTTACTGCGCGGTCGGGCATCCGCTGTTCGCGGTGCCGGAGGCGGAAATCAGCAGCAACGTGCTCAAGGACTACGAGTGCATCAACCACCGCTACGCGATTCATCGGGACAAATTGAATTTTGCCCGCTACGACAGCTTTTCCGCCTCTGCGACCCAGGTTGAAGCCGTGGCGTTGCTGATCAAGACCGGCCGTTTTGTGGGCTTCCTGCCGCAACATTACGCCGCCAACCTGGTGGCTCAGGGGCAATTCCGGGCAGTGCGCCCGGACCTTATTTATATCGTCACGCCGTTCAACCTGATCCTGCGCCACAACACTGTACGCAGTCCGCTGGTCAAGGCGTTTGCCCAGGCGTTGGGTGTGGATTTGAAAGTGCAAGGCTAACAACTAGTTCCAACCTGGAACTGCGCACGAACATGTAGGAGCTGCCGAAGGCTGCGATCTTTTGATCTTGAAAGTCAAAGTCAAAAGATCGCAGCCTTCGGCAGCTCCTATAGGGGACCGGTGTTATGGTTTGAGGTGCAATAAAACGTAATCGTTTTTATCGAAACGCCCGATCAACGCGGGTTCCAGCGAACCCAGAGAAGTGCCTTTCAGGACTTTGTAATCACTCTGATCCAGCATCACCCAAACCGGCGCCTTGATGCTTTCCAGTTCATGGACCGATTCGGTAAACACCGGTTGCAGATCCTGCTCGATATTGACCATGAACTTGATCGCCTTGGCGTCCTTGCCCATGCCGAACAGCACCAGCGGTGCGGGTTCTTGTTGCACCAGGGTGAAGGCTGCGCGACTGAAGCTGCGCGTATCGTAGAGCTGCCGTTCTACCGGTTCGAACACCAGGATGTACACCGACCACAGCCCCAATACCGCGCTAAATGCCAGCACCTGCGCTCGCCATGCGGGCCGGAAAAACGCTGCCAGCGCGAGCACCTGCAACACACCGAGCACAATCAATATCGGTGTCAGTGAGTTCAATACCCCGGGGAAGCGTCGCTGGCCAACCATCAATGCCACGATCAACACCCCCGGAATCACCAGCCACACCCCTTGCATCAAGCCACGCAACACGCCAAACCATCGGCCTTGCATCACCTGAAACGGATACGCGGCAATGATCGCGGCCATGGGCAGCATCGGCAGCAAGTATCGGGCTTTTTTCGCCTGGGGAATCGACAGTCCAAGCATCACAATCAGCCCGGCCGCCGCGCAGTACTGCACCAGGCGCAATGGCGGTCCGGCTTCACGCGGGTTGGTCAGGCAGATCGCTGCCAGGGCCAGCACCGCCAATGGATACGCCAACGCGTAGTTGCCCATGGAACTGGTGAAGTAATACAGCGAACCGCTGACCCCCTCACTGCCGTCCATGCGCCCCATGAACTGCATGCGGATCACGTCCTGCATAAAGGCCGGGCCACCGCTGTGCTTGGCCAGCAGCAGCAACAAACCGACGCACACCAACAGCAGCATGGCGGCAAGCAACCCGAACGCCAGCAGGCGTTGCCACTGCCGATTGAGCAGGAAATAGCTGCACAGCATGCCGGTCGGCACCACCAGGCCTATCGGTCCACGGATGCCAAAACCCACCAACAACAAGGCAAAGATCAGCAACCAGCGACGTGGCGCACCAAAGTGATCAGCGGCATAACCCAGGTAAAACACCGAAAACGCCACCGCCGCCAGCATCAAATCCTGGGACACGGCGCGGGTTTCGGTGACGAAGGTGTTGGTCAGCAGGAGCAGGGCGATACTCAGCAGCGCCCAGCGAGTGGAGTAGGGCGCCAGCAGTCGATACATCAATGTGACGATCACCGCGCCGGCCACCGCACTCGGCAGCCAGGCGCTGAAGGCGTTAACCTGCCCGAACGGCAGCGCCAGCAACCAGGTAAACAGCGTGCTCAGAGCCGAATAGTCGGCGTAGGGCTCACCGTAAGTGGTCGGGAACACCGTCGGCCCGTGGCGCAGCATTTCCTGGGCGAACAACACAAACCGCGAATCGAAACCGATGGCGGCCTGCTGATAAACCCCGGCCATGAACAGCAGCAGCGCCAGCAGTCCCGCACCCAGGGACTGTCGGCGGATGGCGTCAGTCATCGTCAGGCAACCGACGAAATGGTAGACCATTGCTGGTATGGAATCGGCAGGTTGCGCGAATCCCCTCGGCCCATCGGGAAGTACAGGAAACCGGCCCGGGACAAGCGTTCGGCGTCATACAGGTTGCGCCCGTCGAAGATCACCGGCGCGGCGAGACGCTGGCGGATCAGATCAAAATCCGGCGCCTTGAACTGCTGCCACTCCGTGCAGATGATCAGCGCATCGGCGCCGGCCAGTACCGATTCCGGGGTGCCCATCAACATCAGTTTCGATTCGTCCGGGTACAGGTGCTGGGTTTCCTGCATGGCTTCCGGGTCGAACGCCCGCACGTTGGCCCCGGCGGCCCACAAGGATTCCAGCAACACCCGGCTCGGCGCATCGCGCATGTCGTCGGTGTTGGGCTTGAACGCCAGGCCCCACACGGCAAAGGTCTTGCCGGTCAGATTGCCCTTGTAGAACGCGTTGACGCGCTCGAACAGCTTGTGTTTCTGCCGCTGGTTGATCGCTTCCACCGCTTGCAACAAGTCGCTGGAACAGTGGGCCTGTTCGGCGCTGTGGATCAGGGCGCGCATGTCCTTGGGAAAGCACGAGCCGCCATAACCGCAGCCTGGATAGATGAAGTGGTAGCCAATGCGCGAATCGGCGCCGATCCCCAGGCGCACGGATTCGATGTCGGCACCCAGGTGTTCGGCCAGTTCGGCAATCTGGTTGATGAAGCTGATCTTGGTCGCCAGCATGCAGTTGGCGGCGTATTTGGTCAGCTCGGCGCTGCGCAGGTCCATGAACATGATTCGATCGTGGTTGCGGTTGAACGGTGAATAGAGATCGCGCATGACGTCGCGCACTTCATCCCGTTCGCAGCCGATGATGATGCGGTCGGGGCGCCGGCAGTCGGCCACCGCCGAACCTTCCTTGAGAAACTCGGGGTTGGAGACGATATCGAACTGCAACAGACGATTTGCTTCCAGGAGCCTGCGCTCGATGTGCGCACGCAGGGTGTCGCCAGTGCCGACCGGCACGGTAGATTTTTCCACCAGGATCACCGACTGCTCGCGATGACGGGCGACAGCATCACCGACCGACAGCACGTATTTGAGGTCAGCCGAACCATCTTCGCTGGACGGCGTACCGACTGCGATAAACAACACCTCGCCATGCTGCACGGCGAGCTTCTCGTCGGTGGTGAACTGCAGGCGCTTGGCCTCCAGACTCTCCCTGACCAGACTGGCCAGCCCCGGCTCGAAGATGCTGACGTGCCCTTGCTGGAGCAATTCGACCTTTTTGGCGTCGATGTCCATACAGATCACATCGTGGCCGACTTCAGCCAGAACGGCAGCCTGTACCAGGCCAACGTAACCACTACCAAATACACTGATTTTCATGGGTCATTCCTGAGAACGGCGACGCGAGCAGGTCGAGAGTTGATGGTGATGACACCCAGGATGACCAGGGCCACCCCAAGGCTTTTTGCAAGACTGAAATGTTCGTTGAACGCTGGCAGGCTGGCCGCCAGCAGGTACACCAGCGCGTAGCTGATGCTCAGCAGCGAGTAGGCCCGGCCCAGCGGTACGTCGCGCAGGGCCAGCAGCCAACTGAACATCGACAACCCATAGGCGAGGATGGCCGCCAGCACCACGCCGACCGCAACCGGATCGACGCTGCCATTGCCCAGGGCGGTGAGCCATTGATCCGGTTGCGGCAACCGGCTCATGCTCCAGCGCATGCCCAACTGCGCGGCGCTGGCCAGGGTGACGCTGCCCAGGGCGAAGGTGATTCCACGGCGCAGGCTCATGTGTGTTGCCCCAGCAAAACCACACCGCCAATGACAAGTGCCACGCCCAGCCAATGGCGACGGTCGACGGGTTCGTTAAAGATGAAGCGGGCGACCAAGGTGATCAGCACAAAATTGAGACTGAGCATCGGATAGGCGACGCCGACTTCCAGGCGCTGCAATACCAATAGCCAGACCAGCAAGCCCATGCCGAGGGAGAACAGCGCCAGCCACAACCAGGGCGAGCGCAGTTTTTCGCCCCAGCCGGAGTCCTTGCCGCGCCAGCTCTCCACGGCGTATTTCTGCGCGATCTGACCCAGGCACGTCAGCAGGCACGCGGTCAGCAGCAGAAGCAGGCTCATGCTGCATCCTTGGGGATAATCAGAATCACCAGGTTGCCTTGCTCATAACGCTTGCCCTCTTTAGGCAGCAGATCCACTTCCTGCAATTCGTCGTCACCCTTGACCCGCATGACCACGCCCACGGAACCCTGCTTGCGAGCATCGCGCATCCACTGTTGCACTTTGTCGAGGGTGATCCGCCGATTGCGCGATTCGGGGAAATTAAGGCCGTATTTCAGCTCGCCGACGGTGTTGAACAGCGCGACTTGCGGACGTTGCAGGCGCCAGGCCAGGGCCGACGCCGCGCCCAGGTCGTTGCTCATCAGTTGATCGGTCTGGCTGAGTTCACTGGCGTGTTCGAGGATGAATTGGTCAGGGGTCTTGTTCGCCACCACCGAATTGGGCAGAGCCGCCGGGATCAACCCGATGAACAGCAAGCTGCCAAAGGCCGGCGCCGCCCAGCATTGCAGGGGCCGGAAGGCTTGTAGCAGGTTGGCCATGATCCAGCCGATCAGGGCGATAAACACCAACACCAGATTGTGCAGTTCGAGTTCGTACAGCGGCTTTTTCAGTTGCAGGTAAACCAGGGCCAACAGCACCACCAGCCCCAGCACCAGGTTCAGCAAACCATTGAAGCCCAGTGCCCGGCCTTGTTCATGCTGCAAGCGGTCGGCCACGGCGTTGCCCAGCAACAGGGCCAGAGGCAACAGACAGGGCAGGATGTAGGTCGGCAGTTTGCCGTTGCTGAAGCTGAAGAACATCAGCGGCATCAACAACCACAGCAGCAAAAAGACCATGTTCGCCTGACGTCGGGAATCCCAAGCCTGTTTCAGCGCCGTCGGCAGCAACACCGCCCACGGCAGGCTGAACGCAACCAGCAACGGCAGGTAAAACCACCACGGCGCGTCATGCTGAGCATCGTCCCCGGCAAAACGCCGAATGTGTTCGTGCCAGAAGAAGAATCGCCAGTAGTCGGGCTCCTGGGCATGCACGGCCAAGGCCCACGGCAGGCTGACCGCAATCGCGACGATCACCGCAAGCGGACCGTAGATCAACAACTCGCGCCAGCGTTTCTGCCAGAGCATCCACGGCAGGGCGATCAACACCGGTAGCAGCCAGGCGAGAAACCCCTTGGTCAGGAACCCCATGCCACAGGCCAGTCCCAACACAGCCCAACTCAACAGCCGCTGGCCGGCGCTTTTGCTGTCCAGCGCAAACCACAGGGCCACCAGACTCAAATTGACCCAGAAGGTGAATTGCGGATCGAGGTTGGCGTATCCGGCCTGACCGGCCACCACGGTGAAACTCATGTACAGCAAGGCGCAGGCAAAGCTTTTGCGCGGGTTGCTCCACAAACGGCGGGCGATCAAGTAGCACAGCAACACACTCAGCCCGGTGCTCAGGGCCGAGGCGAAACGCACGCCGAACAGGTTTTCGCCAAACACTGCCTGGCCGAGGGCGACCATCCAGTAACCGGCCACCGGTTTCTCGAAATAGCGCAAGCCCATGAACTGCGGCGACACCCAGTTGCCGCTCAGGAGCATGTCCTGGCTGATCTGGGCGTAGCGGCTTTCGTCGGGAATCCACAGACCATGTGTGCCCAACGGCAACAGATAAGCCAGCAACATGACGACCAGCAACACAGGCAAGGCCCAGCGTTTACTCATGCGCCTTGCACTCCCAGCCAGCCTTCACGGCCGTCGAGGGCGCCACGCACTACGCGCCCGGCCGGCAGGCTGGCGAATGACTCGGGCAGCAGGTCGCCCAAGGGTTGAAACCAGATCTCACGCTGGCGCGCATCGGCCAGCAGTTGACGAAAATCGTTGGCCATCAGAATCCCTTCTACCTCGGCGTGGATCGTGTAGACGTTGAGTTTTTCAGGAGTGAAGCGGTCCAGAATGAAGGCGTTGAAATCCTTGGCCGCCACACTCGGCCCGACCACCTCGTCAAAGGTTGGCAAGTCCACCGGGATTTGCGGCGCACCCAACAGGCCATCGGCCAGGGTCGGCTGGAACAGGCTCTGGCCCCGGCAATCGCTGTTGTAGCGAAAGCCGAACGCCTGCTTGGCTTCGATCACGCGCTCATCCGCCCGCCAACCGGCAGACGCCGAGCACTCGACTTTTTCCCCGAGGATGTCGCTGAGGCTGTCGACGCCCCGGCGAATCTGCTCGATCAGTTGCGTCTCGCTCCAGCGCCCGGCATTGGCCTGCCAGCCATGGTGATCCCAGGCGTGCAGGCCGACTTCATGGCCGGCATCCCGGGCCTGACGCATCAGGTGCCCGAGATCACGACCAATCGGTTTGCCCGGCCACGCGGTGCCGGCCAGCAAAATGTCCCAGCCATACAGGCCGGCGGCGTTGGAACGCAGCATTTTCCAGAGGAATTGCGGGCGGATCAGGCGCCACAAGTGGCGCCCCATGTTGTCCGGCCCGACGCTGAAGAAAAACGTCGCCTTGACCTGGGCCTCATCGAGGATTTCCAGCAACCGGGGCACCCCTTCGCGGGTGCCTCGGTAGGTGTCGACATCGATACGTAGGCCTGCCTGCATTAGCGCTTGTCCGCGATTTCGAGCATGGCTTCGCGCAGGAAGAAATCCAGCGTGTTGCCGATGGTCTCGCTCATCTCGACGGTTGGCGTCCAGTCCAGCAGGCGCTTGGCGTTGTCGATGCTTGGTTTGCGGTGGGACACATCCTGATAGCCCGTGCCGTAGAACGCCTTGCTTTCCACGTCGCGGAAACCGGCGAACGGCGGGAAGTTGCTGCGCAGCGGGTGCGCTTCGAACTGACGCAGCAGCTCTTCGCCCAACTGGCGGATGCTCGCTTCGTTGTCCGGGTTGCCGATGTTGATGATCTGGCCGTTGCACACGTCATTGTCGTTGTCGATGATCCGCGCCAGGGCTTCGACGCCGTCGGCGATGTCAGTAAAGCAGCGTTTTTGCTCGCCGCCGTCGAACAGACGGATAGGCGTGCCTTCCACCAGGTTGAGGATCAGTTGGGTGATCGCTCGGGAGCTGCCGATCCGCGCCGAATCCAGGCGATCCAGGCGTGGGCCCATCCAGTTGAAGGGACGGAACAGGGTGAAATTCAGGCCCTTCTGGCCGTAGGCCCAGATAACACGGTCGAGCAGTTGCTTGGAGACCGAGTAGATCCAGCGTTGTTTGTTGATCGGGCCGAGGACCAGGTTGGAGGTGTCTTCGTTGAAGCGCTCGTCCTGGCACATGCCATAGACTTCCGAGGTCGACGGGAAGATCACGCGCTTGTTGTACTTGACGCAGTAGCGCACCAGTTTCAGGTTTTCTTCGAAGTCGAGTTCGAACACGCGCAGCGGATTGCGGGTGTATTCGATCGGCGTGGCGATGGCCACCAGCGGCAGGACCACGTCGCATTTCTTGATGTGGTACTCGATCCACTCGGAGTGAATGCTGATGTCACCTTCGACGAAGTGGAAGTTCGGATGGCTGCGCAAGCGGTCGATGGCGTCGGAACCAATGTCCAGGCCATAGACTTCATAGCGGTCGTCACGCAGCAGGCGCTCGGACAAGTGGTTACCGATGAAGCCGTTGACGCCGAGGATCAGCACGCGGGTACGGCGCGGTTTGCGTCCGGATTCAGCGCCACGCAGTACCGAACCGTCCACCAGCCCCAGCTCATTGGCCAGTTGCGGGCCGCTCAGGTACAAACCGTTGTCGTTGCGCTGCCCAGCGGTAATCACCAGGGAATCTTCGCCGCAAGCAATGCGCAGCGGGTCAACACTGATGACCCGGCCCGGTGCCTGGCCTTCATTGCCTTTGGCGACTTGCGCGCCCCAGACAATCAACTTGTGCTCGCCGACGTCGCAGAACGCGCCCGGATACGGTTGGGTCACGGCGCGAACCAGATTGAACAGTTCTTCCGCCGGTTTTTTCCAGACCAGTTTGCCATCGGCCGGAGTGCGACGACCGAACACGGTGGCTTTGGACTCGTCCTGCGGGGTTTCACTGACTTTGCCTTGCAGCAGCGCCGGCAGGGTGTCTCGCAGCAGTGAACTGGCGGCATCACGCAGCTTGGCGTGCAGGGTCAGGGCGGTGTCGGAGCGTTCGATCCCGACTTTTTGCTGGGCCAGGATGGCGCCGGCATCGGCGCGCTTGACCATGCGGTGCAGGGTTACGCCGGTTTCGGTTTCGCCGTTGACCAATACCCAGTTGGCCGGCGCGCGACCACGGTACAGCGGCAGCAGCGAGCCGTGCAGGTTGAACGCACCTTTGCTTGCGGTGGCCAGCAGTGGCTCGCTCAGCAGATGGCGGTAGTAGAACGAAAAGATGTAGTCCGGGTTGAGCTTGGCAATGCGCTCGATCCACAGTGGATGGTTGGCATCCTCCGGGGCGTGCACGGGAATGCCTTGATTGGCACACAGTTGCGCCACGGAGCCATAGAAAGCGTTTTCCTTCGGGTCATCGGCGTGGGTGAACACCGCCGCAATCTCGAAACCTGCGCCAAGCAGGGCGTCGATGCCGGCACAGCCGATATCGTGATAGGCGAAGACAACAGCTTTTTTGCTCATGAGAGAACCTGATCGGAAGAAGTGGAAGTGAGACCGTCGACAGTGACAACGGGAGCAGGGGAGGCGGGTTGGCTACGCAAGACTTTTTCGATGAAGAACCGCGGGCGGGCCCGGACATCGCTGTACATGCGGCCCAGGTATTCACCTAACAGGCCCATGCCGATGAATTGCCCGCCGGTGAAGACAAACAGCACGGCGAACAGCACGAACGTACCGCCGCCAGCCCAGCCGGCGCCAAAGGCCAGGCGCAGGACAATCAACGCGATGGCAAACAGCACGCCAAGACCGGCCATGCAGAAGCCGACAATGCTGAGCAGGCGCAGCGGAGTGGTGGTCATGCAGGTGATCAGGTCGAACATCAGGTTGACCAGGCGCATCGGGCTGTACTTGGATTCGCCGTGTTCACGCTCGGCGTGGGTCACGAGGATTTCCGTGGTGTGGCGGGCGAAGCTGTTGGCCAAAATCGGGATGAAGGTGCTGCGTTCGCGGCAGGCGAGCATCGCGTCGACGATGGTCCGGCGGTAGGCGCGGAGCATGCAGCCGTAGTCGCTCATGGCCACGCCGGTGGAGCGTTGCACCGCCAGATTGATCAGTTTCGAGGGCCAACGGCGCAGGGCCGAGTCCTGGCGGTTGTTACGCACGGTGGCGACCACGTCGTAGCCGAGTTCGGCCTGGGCGACCAATCGGGGGATTTCTTCCGGCGGGTTTTGCAGGTCGGCGTCCAGGGTAATTACCACGTCGCCCTTGCACTGTTCGAACCCGGCCATGATCGCCGCGTGCTGGCCGTAGTTGCGGTTGAGAATGACCGCCACCACCGGGCTGCACTCGCGGCTGGCGGCCTCTTCCAGAATCTGCGCCGAGTTGTCGCGGCTGCCGTCGTCCACCAAGACGATTTCGTAGTCGTGGTGCAATTGCTGGCACGCGGCTTCAGTGCGCCTGAGCAACTCGGGAAGGCTGTCTTGCTCGTTGTAGACCGGGATGACGATCGATACGCAACGGATCGGATAAGGTTTCACAGGCGGGCGTCCATAATGTTGGCAATGGCACCTACGACACGTTCAACGTCGTCGGTGGTCATGTCGGGGAACAACGGGATCGAACACAGCCGCGCCGAGTTCCATTCGGTATTGGGCAGGTAGATGTCCGGGTAACGCTGGCGGTAGTAGGTGTGCAGGTGCGTGGCGATGAAGTGAATGCCGGTGCCGATGTTCTGCTCCTGCAAAGCCTTCATGAAGGCTTCACGGTCGAGACCGCAGCGTTCGGCGTCGATGCGCAGGATGAACAGGTGCCAGGCGTGCTGTTGCGGATACGCCGGGATGGCCAGCGGTTGTACAGGCAGGCCTTCGAGCCGTTGCAGGTAGGTTTGGGCCAGTTGCGTGCGCTTGGCGTTGATCTCGTCCAGTCGCTCCAGTTGCACCAGAGCGATGGCGGCGTTGATGTCGGCCAGGTTGTATTTGAAACCGGGCTCGATCACCTGGGCCTGGGGTTTGCGGCCACCGGTCAGGCGGTCGTAGGCGTCAACGCCCAGGCCGTGGAACTTGAGCATGCGCACCCGAGCGGCCAGGTTTTCATCGTCGCTGACAAACATCGCGCCCTCAGCGCAGGTCATGTTTTTGATGGCGTGGAACGAGAAGATCGCCGTGCCCTGTGAGCCAACGTGGCGACCTTTGTAAAAGGTGCCAGCGGCGTGGGCGGCGTCTTCGATCACGGCAATCCCATGTTTGTCGGCCAGGGCATAGAGCGGATCGAGATCGAACGCCGCGCCGGCGTAATGCACCGGGATGATCGCCCGGGTCCGAGGCGTGATTGCCGCTTCGATGCTCTGCAAGTCGCTCATCAAGGTGTCGCGATCCACGTCGACAAACACTGGCGTCGCCCCCAACAGACAGATCATGTTGGCGGTGGATACCCAGGTCTGGGACGGGGTGATGACTTCATCCCCGGGACCGATGCCCAAGGCCAGCAAGGTGATGTGCATGCCACCGGTGGCCGAAGACAATGCCACGGCATGCTTGCAACCGACGTAATTAGCGAAGTGCTCTTCCAGTGCCTGGTTTTTTGGCCCTGTGGTGATCCAGCCCGAGCGTAATACTTGCTCTACGGCTGCAATTTCCTCATCGCCGATACTGGGGCGGGAGAAGGGGAGAAAAGCCTGACTCATGGGGACCTCGGGGCTGGCACATCGACAAAATTCGGGACGAACGGATTGGATCCACACCTAAGCGTAGACGCTGAAAAATTAGTCGCATCAATGAGTTGCTACATAAATATTACAAATTGCTTAGGTTGACTTTTTGCAACGGCCTCGTCAGGTTGTGCTACCTGATCGCTGGTGGCCTGTTTGAATTAGAGTAGGCCCGAAATTGTGAAAGGAACATGAAAAACCGGTCGGCGAATCGTTTATCTGAAGTTCAGACAGCTAGAGTTCAGACTTCGACCGTTTATCGCGTTAATTCCATCGTCGGCCACTCCTTACAGCAAGTAGCCGAACTCTTTAGTTGTTGTGTTGAACCGTTTTCATTCAAGGCTTTTTCGTTTGACTGACTTACCCGTTAATGAACCCAAGGCTGTAAAAGCCAACCCGTTGACCCTGTATCTGGCACGCCTGGCGCCGTCCAGCCAACTGACCATGCGTTATGTGTTGCAAGATGCGGCGGATCGCCTGGGTTTCGATGATGTGAACATTGAAGAGATCCCCTGGTACGAACTCCAGCCTGAAGACGTCGTCGCGTTAGTGGCTGCGCTGCGCACTGACGGGTACGCGCCGAATACTTCTTCGCTGTATGTGAACGCCGTGCGCGGGGTGATGAACGAAGCCTGGCGCATGAGCCTGATCAGCCAGGAACACTTGCTGAAGATGCGCTCGGTCAAAGGCATTGCCGGCACACGGCTGTCCCAGGGGCGTAACCTCAAGCGCACACTGATTCAGGAGTTGATGGAAGTCTGCGCGGCGGACCCGCGACCACAAGGCCTGCGGGACGCGGCGATCATTGCGGTGTTGTACGGCTCGGGCATGCGCAAGTCGGAGTCGGTGAACCTCGACCTGAACCAGGTCGATTTCAGCGAACGCAGCCTGCGGGTCACGGCCAAGGGCAACAAACAGTTGATCAAATACGCCCCGGCCTGGGCGTTCGCCAAACTGGAGGCGTGGCTGGAGCTGCGGCGTTCGCAATTGGGAGAAGGGCAGCAGGACGATCCGTTCCTGTTCAACCGCATCCGCCGAGGCAGCCACATTACCCGCGAGCGCATCACCAAACATGCGATCTATTACATCGCCCGCCAGCGCGGTGCGCAGGTCGGGGTGAAGATCATGCCCCACGACTTCCGTCGCTCGTTCATCACCCGGGTGATTGAAGAGCACGACCTGTCGATTGCGCAGAAACTGGCGCATCACAGCAACATCCAGACCACGGCCAACTATGACGTGCGCGATGACAATGAGCGGCGCCGGGCGGTGGATCGCTTCGATTTATAAACCTGACTCAAAACCCTGTGGGAGCGGGCATGCTCGCGAAGGCGGTGTATCAGCCAATGCATGTGTCGACTGACACGACGCCCTCGCGAGCAAGCCCGCTCCCACGATCAGGACTGCGGGATAAACGCCACGCTCTGGTCTTCCCGCCCATGGAACAATCGCTCGCCGTTGGTGGGCGTGGTGGTGATGACCTGGTGGTCGACACTCAGATAGCCCAGCGGCAAGGCATCGCCGTTACGGTATTGCGCCACGATGATGGTGCGCTGCGGGTCCCAGTGTTGGCCGCTGGTGGTGTTCAGCCAGGTCATCAACGCGGCGCTGTCGCCCGTGCGCGGGAAGTTCTGGTTTTCCTGCACGTAATAGAAGGGTGCGCCGCCGGTTTGCAGGTACATCGGCACTTTGTTGTCGACTTCGATCATCACCATGCGCCATTCCTTCAGCGGCGCACGCTGGCTGGCTTCAAGCCTGACCATTTCGCCGAATTGCATCACGCCACCACCGCCGTTGGTCCAGGGATAAAGCACGCCCAGCACCGCGAGCAACAGCAGCGTCGCGGCGCCAAAACCGATTTTCCAGCCACGGGTCACTGCGTTGCGTTGGTTAAGCCACCAGGCCCCGAGCAATTGCGCAAATGGCACCAGGGGCAACACGTAATAACTGCGCCGGCTGCCACTGGCGGTGAAGAACAACATCAATAAGCCCAGACCCCAGATCAGCCAGCGGGTATTGGGTTCGACGCTGCGCCAGTGCCGCACGGCGACCCACGCCGCGATGATCCAGCACGGTGCCCAGGGCAGGGTGTAGACCGGCAGGTAAATCAGATAGGTGTAAATCGGCCCGATGTTGTCGAACGGCTGGAAAAACCGCACGACGTTTTCCCGCAGCACCAGGCCCAGGCCACTTTCGCCGTAGGTTGGCGCGCCGTAGATGTGGGACAGCACAAACGGGGTCATGTAGAACGCGCCAGCGATCGCCAAGGCCAGGCACAGCCGCAGATTGAGATGGCGTTTCCAGCGCCCGTCCTGCAACAGATGGGGCAACAGCAGCAGGCCCGGCAGAATGAAGCCGATCAGGCCTTTGAACAGCGAGGTCAGCGACAGCAGCAGGAAAAATCCCAGGTAGCGCCCCAGTCGTATGTCCTCCGGCCCGCGCCAATACCACCACACGGCGGCGAGCACACCGCACACGGTGAGGATGTCTGCCGTGGCCACCCGCGCCCAGAACACGAAGTAGAAGGTCGTCGCCAGCATCCATCCGGCGATCAGGCCGGTGCCTTTGCGAAACAATTGTTCGCCGAGCAGGTACACCAACCACACACTGAGCCACGCTGCCAATACCGAGGACAAGCGCAACGACGCGTTTCCAAGGCCGCCGGTCAACCAGGCGGTGGCGGTGATCAGCCAATAGGACGGTAGCGGTTTGTCGTAATACGGGCCGCCCTTGAGGTAGGGGTCGAAGTAGTCGCCGCTTTGCAGCATCTGCAGGGCGATGTTGGCCCAGCGGGTTTCCGCGCCCCACAGCTCCCGCGAGTCCAAACCCAATAACAACATCAGCGCCGTCGCGCCCAGCAGCAGCCATAGGGCGGCCCTGTCACTTGCCTGGAACTTCATGGGGTTTTTCCTGGAGCTTGAAAATTAGCACCACCCCTTGAGGGAGCGGGCTTGCTCGCTAAGGCGGTGTATCAGTCAATGCATGTGTCGACTGACACTCCGCCTTCGCGAGCAAGCCCGCTCCCACAGGATGCTGTGTTTGCCTTATGGATCAGGGCTGGGTCTGGGGGAATATCAGAATCTCCAGATTGCCACGCTCGTAGCGCTTGCCATCCACCGGCAACAACGCCACTTCTTGAACTTCCTGCACGCTGTTGACCCGCATCACCACCCCGACCGAGCCTTTCTTGCGCGCTTGCGTCATCCACTGGCCGACGTTCTCCTTGGTGACCTTGCGCGACGCCATGGCCGGATCGTCGAGGCCATATTTCAGCTCGCCGATGGTGTTGAACAGGTCGACCTGCGGCCGCTTCAAGCGCCAGGACAAGGCCGATGCCGCACCCAGGTCGTTGCTGAGCAACGAGGTCGTCTGGCTCAAGGCCTCCTGGTGTTCGGCGATGAACTGGTCAGGCATCTTGCTGTTGACGATCGTCGCCGGCATCGCCGCTGGCAGTAGCGCCACCAGCAGCCAGCTCCCCAGCGCCGGCGCGGCCCAAAACTGCAACGGACGCGAGACTTGCAATGCGTTGGCGATGATCCATCCAGCCAGCACGATATAGGCCAGGGACAGGCTGAACATCTCGGTGTTTTCGAAGATTTCCTTTGTCGCCTGAACGTAGATCAAGGCGATCAGGCCAGCGCCGCCCAACACCACGTTGAGTGCACCGTTGAAACGAATCACCCGGTCGTTCCCCTGGTCGACCAGTCCCACCACGGCATGCCCCATCAGCAACGCCAGCGGCAGCAGGCACGGCATGATGTAGGTCGGCAACTTGCCGCTGCTCAGGCTGAAAAAGGTAAGGGGCAACAGCAGCCACATCAGCAGAAAACCTATGATCGGTTCACGCCGGGTTTTCCAGGCCTGGATAAAGGTCGATGGCAACAGCGCGGCCCACGGCATGCTCGATGCCACCAACAACGGCAGGTAGAACCACCACGGCTGGGCGTGTTGCGCATCGTCGGCGGCAAACCGGCGAATGTGCTCATTCCAGAAGAAAAACCGCCAGAAGTCCGGTTCCTGATGATTAATGGCCAGCACCCACGGCAAACAAACCAGCACCGCCACGCCCACCGCAATCGACCCGTAGCGCAGCAGTTCACCCAGACGTCGTTGCCAGAGCATGTAGGGCAGGGCGATCAGCACCGGCAACAACCAGGCGAGGAAACCCTTGGTCATGAAGCCCATACCACACGCGGCGCCCAACACTGCCCAGGCACCGAGTCGAGGCTTACCGGAAGGCTGGTCGATGGCAAACCACAACGCCACCAGGCTCAAATTGACCCAGAACGTGAACTGCGGATCGAGATTGGCATAACCGGCTTGCCCGGCGATCAACCCGAAACTCATGTAGAGCAACGCACAGGCGCCACTTTTACGCGGGTCGTTCCACAGTCGGCGGGCAATCAGGTAGGTCAGCCAGATGCTCAGCCCAGTGCTCATCGCGGAGGCAATTCGCACACCAAAGAGGTTGTCGCCGAACACGGCCTGGCCGATGGCGATCATCCAGTAGCCGGCGATGGGTTTTTCGAAATAACGGATGCCCATGAAGTGCGGGGCGATCCAGTTGCCACTCAGGCGCATTTCCTGGGCAATCTGGCCGTAGCGGGTTTCATCGGGAATCCACAAGCCGTGACTCATCAGCGGCAGCAAATAGAACACCACGAAGGCCAGGAGCAAACCGGGAACGATCCAGCGCTCGACGGAGGAGGGGGCCCGCCGGGATAGCCGGGCCGCAGAGTGTTGCAACAGATTGTGGTGGGACGTCATGAAAAAACCTTAACGCAAGGACGCAGTGGATCCAGAGCACTATCAGCCTTCCTCGCTGAACAGTGCCTGAAGGAATGACACACGCTTATTGAAGAATGCGAACTAACGGGGAGAACTAATGGAAAGAACTAACGACACCAAGGATTACTTCAACAACTTGTCATTCCACATCGACTGCCAATCACCGTCATTGAGTATTCCCAACACCTTAAGTTGTCCGTTGGCTTTAATGCTGACAAACAATGAACTGCTGTAATCGCTGAAGGCGGCGTGTTTGTAGCCCGTTTGGGCTTCAAAATCACCGATGCAGCCACTGTGAGTGATCAGCACCGCATTACGATGGGCAATCTTGTGCGCGATCACGTCGTCACGCAGGGTATTTCCACAACTGGCCAACCAAGCCTGGGTCGTGACTTCCTTGCCAAACATGAAGTGGGCCGTTTGCTCGGTGCGCGTTACCGGGCTGGTGAAGACATCGGTCTGGGCCATGCCCAGCTGTATAAAACCCTGGCCCACCGCTGCGGCGGACTGACTGCCGAGCTCGGTAATGCCGTCCGCCGGCCCCAGGCAAGGGTTGCTGGAACGGTCGCAGCGCTCGGCATGCCGAACCAGCACAGCCACATCACCGGCGCGCCAGTGCTGAAGCAGTTCGGCGCGCGCCTGGGCGTTGGCGGTCCCAAGATTGACCGGGGATCGATGCCACACGACAAAACCGGTGACCAATGCCGCCGTTATCAGCAGCGCTGCTACGCTGAAAATCCGGATAAGACGCGATGCCTTCCAGCGTCTGGACGGCATGACAGATGACACTGATTCAATCACGGCAACGGCCCCTTGAAACTTGCTTAGTTAAACTTCCTGCAATGCTCGGCACACTAAGGGGCGGTACGTGCGGGCGGGGTGAAACGGATGTGAAAAATTTGCGCGGACAATTAAACGACAACAGCTTTTAGTTGCAGATGCTATTTGGCATCCACTATCAAACACACATGGCGGGGTTAAATCCGTAGGAGCAAAGCTTGCTCGCGATAGCGCCCGCGAAGACGCCATCGCGGGCAAGCCATGCTCCTACATTCGAAAAGTTATATCCGTAGGAGCAAGGCTTGCTCGCGATGGCGCCCGCGAAGACGCCATCGCGGGCAAGCCACGCTCCTGCAAAGAGCCTCAGAGGGCCGCCGGGCAACCCCGTTGCGTGGCCGCCGCTTGACTGATCACCGCAGCCAGGCGTTTGACGTTGTTCTGCTGCGCCGTCACCAAATCCTCGATGGAAGGCCCGGACGGTGTCTGCAACGTACTGCGGCACGTCACCAGCGAGTTATCGCCGGCACCCAGCGGCCGCAGGCGCCATTTGACGTCGATCAAACCGTACTGGCCGGGAATCGAGTCGAAGCGCTGCACATCCACCCGCAACGACACTTTGTGCTGGGCGTTGGCGTTGGACAGTTGATCCACCAACGCACTGCGCAATTCATCCGCCAGGCTCGCGCCCCACCAATCGGTTTCGAGGATCGCCAACCCGCTGCTGCCCTGGCGGATCACAATCTGCGGGCGATCAACCTGGGGCGGCACGCTGATGCCTTCGATCTTGATCTCGTCGCCATTGCCCCGGGGCAGTTGCGCCGGGGTCAGGGTGTGAAAGTGAATCGGATCGCTGCGGCACGCCGCGAGCAGCAGCAACGCAGCGACCAGGGTGATCTTCGGCGAAAAAGCCATGGGTGTTGCTCCTGTGGTCAGTTACGCGGCGGCCCTTGCAGATCGGCTGGCGCGGCGTTGTCGGGGCGGCCGCGAATCAGCGATTCCGGGTGGCGTCCCAGGTAATCCGAGAGTTCACGCAGGGAACGCGACATGCGTTTAAGTTCGTCCAGAGTCTGGGTCAGCTGTTCCCGTTGCGGCGAGTCTTCGGCCAGGGTCGAACTGGCCGAGTTCAGGGTCTTGCTGACGTCCGCCAGGGTGGTCTGCACGCCGGGCAGGGTCTTGGCGTTGAATTGCGCCAGGCCTTTGCGCAACTCGACGAGGTTGCTGTCGAGGTTGCTGGCAATCCGTTCCACCGGCAGTTGATTGATCTTGTTGACCATGGCCTCGAGTTTTTCCTGCAACTGTTCGAGGCTGCCCGGAATGGTCGGAATGATGATCGGCCGGGCGTTCGGATCAAACACCACTTTTTCTGCCTTCGGATAGAAGTCCAACGAGATGTACAACTGCCCCGTCAGCAGGTTGCCGCTGCGCGCCTGGGCGCGCAGACCGTTTTCGATAAAGGTGCCCATCAGGCGCACACCAGCGGCTTCGTCATTGGGATCATGCATCAATGCCTTGACCATTTTGGTGTGGGCCTGGCCGAGCCGTTGTGGGTAGATCACGATGCCCACGTTGACCGGGAAGCTGCGTTTCTTCTCGTCGAAGTCCAGGTTGACCGCCACTACCTTGCCGATTTCCATGCCGAGGAATTCCACCGGCGCATCCACCTTGAGCCCGCGCAGGGCCTGATCGAAACGCAGGCTCAGGTACTGCGCCTTGCCGTTGGGCGGGGCGAGGGCGGTGGTCTGGTCGTCGAACAGCTCGAAGGTTTTCTCTTCGGTGGCGGGCTGATCGTTGGGGCTGTAGGGCGGCGCGAGGAAGGCGATACCGCCGACCAGCAGCGAGGACAGGGATTCGGTCTTGACCGCGAAACCGTTGGCGCCGATGTTCAGGTCGATGCCGCTGGCGTTCCAGAACCGGGTGTTCTCGGTGACGTAGGCGTCATTCGGGGCGTGGATGAACAATTCCAGGTTCACGCCTTTGCCATCGGCATCCAGCGCATACGCCACAACCTGGCCGACCGGAATCTTGCGGTAGTAGACCGGTGAGCCGATATCCAGCGAACCCAGGTCCTGGGAGTGCAGGGTAAAGCGCTTGCCCGGCTCGCCGTAGGTAATGGGCGGCGGGTTTTCCAGGCCGATGAAATTCTTGGCGCGACCGTTGGCGTGACCGATGTCGGCACCGATGTAATCGCCGGACAGCAGGGTGTCGATGCCTGAGACGCCGCCCGCGCCGATGCGTGGGCGCACCACCCAGAATTGCGAGTCTTCGCGGGTGAAGGTTTCTGCCTGTTTCGAGAGTTTGATCGTGGCGTCGACACTCTTCTGGTCGTTGCTCAACGCCACGTCCGAGACCTGCCCGATCACCACGTTGCGGTATTTGACCTCGGTCTTGTTGGCGGTCAGGCCGCTGCCGGTCTTGAAGGTCACGACAATGGTCGGGCCTTCCTGCATGAGGCTGTGCACCACCAGGGAAATCCCCACCAGCACCGCGACAATGGGCACGATCCACACCAGTGAAACGCTGAAGCGACGGGTCTTGATACTGGCCTGTCCTGGGGCTTGCGGCCCCTCAGTGGCTTGGGACTTCATCCGTGACCTCCTCGTTGTGTGGTTTATCCGGCGTGTTATCCCAGATCATCCGTGGGTCGAAACTCATCGCCGCGAACATGGTGAAGACCACCACCAGGCCAAAAAACAGAATGCCCAGTCGCGGCTCGATATCGGCCAGGGCCTGGAATTTCACCAGCGAGGCAACCAGGGCGACGACGATCACGTCGAGCATCGACCAATAGCCGATGACCTCGACGAAACGGTACAGCTTCGACCGCTCCTTGCGCGCCCATTGGCTGTCGCGGTGAACGGTCACCAGCAGCAACGTCAGGGCGACGAACTTGATCCCGGGCACGGCGATGCTGGCGATAAAAATGATCAGGGCAATGTCCCACGCGCCGGCTTCCCAGAACTCCAGCACGCCACTCATGATGGTGCTGTCGGCGCCGTTGCCGACCATTTTGGTGTTCATCACCGGCAGCAGATTGGCCGGGACATAAAACGCCAGGGCGGTGAACATGTAGGCCCAGGTGCGCGCCAGGGCGTTGGTCTTGCGCCGATGCAGCGGGGCACCGCAACGTTCGCATTCGTGGGGCTCGTCGGTCATGTCGCAGGCCATGCCGCAGCTATGGCACAGGCACAGGCCGAGTTCGCTGGCCACCGGAGGCGTTGTCATAGGATGTCCCACAGTTCACGGATATCGCGCCCGGCAATGCGGATCATCATCAGGCTCAGCACCGCCAGGGCGAACAGGCCAATGCCGGGCAGCACATCCAGCAACCCGGCGAGTTTGATCACCGCGACCATCGCCCCCAACAGGCAGACTTCGAGCATGCTCCAGGGCCGCAGGGTTTCCAGCCAGCGCATGCAGAAACGAAAACCCGGCGAGCGTTGGCGGGCGAGGGCGAAACCCAACACCCAGATCAACAGGACCAGTTGGATGACCGGCGCGATGATCATGGCAATCGCCGCGACCATGGCGATAAAGGTGATCGGCCCCAGGCTCAGGGCGAGCACCGAATCCCAGAGCGTGGCGCTGTTTTTCAGGCCTTTGAGGTTGATGCTCATGACCGGGTAGAAATTGGCAAAGATCCACAACACCAACGCGGTGAAGGTCAGGGCCAGGCGATGCTCCACCGTCAGGCCGTTATAGCGCTGGAGCACGCCGCCGCAGCGGGTGCACAGGGTTTTCTGATGTTTGGCGAGCGTGACTTTTTGATACACGCAGTCGCAGTGCTCGCAGATGATCAACTGGTCAGTCTTGGCCATGGGTCGCATTCGCAAGGAGGCAGGAAAGTCAGAGCACCTCCTCAATATAGAAGTGCCTTGCGATTGAGCAAATTAAAAGGCTGTTCAAGGGCATGCGCGCCGGACCTGTGGGAGCGGGCTTGCTCGCGAAGGCATCGTGTCAGTCGACATCGGAATTGACTGGCACACCGCTTTCGCGAGCAAGCCCGCTCCCACAGGGGGGGCGGTTTTTGCCGGGGGAGGGGTTAACCGAGGATTTCGCGCAGGCGATACCAGAGCATGCCAAGGGCCAGCAGCGGTGAACGCAGGGCGCGGCCACCGGGGAAGGTCATGTGCGGCACGGCGCTGAACACGTCGAAACCTTTGCTGTGGCCGGCGTGGATCGCTTCACCGAGCAGTTTTGCGCACCAGTGCGTCACGTTCAGGCCATGGCCGGAATAGCCCTGGGCGTAGAACACGTTCGGGTGTTGGCTCAAGCGCCCGACTTGAGGGAAGCGGTTGGCCGAGATGCCGATCCTGCCGCCCCATTGATAATCGATGCGCACATTCGCCAGTTGCGGAAAGACCTTGAGCATGGCCGGGCGCATATAGGCCGCGATATCCGATGGATCTCGCCCCGAGTAATGGCAGGCGCCGCCGAACAACAAGCGCCGGTCCGCCGAGAGCCGATAGTAATCCAGGCCGACTTTCTGGTCGCACAGGGCCAGATTCTGCGGGATCAACTGCGCGGCGACCTCGGCGGACAGCGGTTCGGTGGCGATGATGTAGCTGCCCGCCGGGAGTACCTTGCCGCTGAGTTTCGGTTCGAGTTCTTCGAGGTGCGCATTGCAACCCAACACCACGTTGCCGGCGCGGATCGTGCCGCCGGCGCAACGAACCTGCACGGTGCTGCCGTGGATCAGCTCCAGCACCGGGCTCTGTTCGAAGATGCGCACGCCAAGGGACTCGGCCAGTTTCGCTTCACCGAGGACCAGGTTGAGCGGGTGCAGATGCCCCGAACCCATGTCGATCAAACCACCGGCATACACGCCTGAATTCACCACTTGCTGACGGATCTGTTCGGGGCCGATCAGCCGGGTTTCATGGGCGTATCCGGACTGAGTCAAATCATCCTGCTCAGCCTTGAACGCTGCAAACTGCGCCTTCGTGTTGGCCAGTTCACAAAAGCCCCAGCGCAGGTCGCAATCGATCCCATTGTCCTGGATGCGATTGCCCACCAGCGCCACGGATTCCACCCCGGCGCGCTCCATGTAACGCACGCCTTCCTCACCGACATGGCGAACGAACCCGCTGACGTCATGGCCGATACCGCGAATCAACTGCCCGCCATTGCGCCCGCTGGCGCCCCATCCAATGCGCCGGGCCTCCAGCAGGATCACCGAGAGCCCGCGCTGGGCCAGTTCGATGGCGGTGTTGACCCCGGTGAACCCGCCACCGATTACGCAGACATCGGCCTCCAGATCCGAAGCCAGCGTAGGGTAGGGCGCCAGGCTCTTCGCCGTGGCGGCGTAATAGGAATGGGCGTGTTCGTTGCTGTACTGATTCATTTATTGGACTTCACTTTGCTCCAGGAACGGGTCATCAGACGCATGATCGCCTGGGGCGGGGTGGTAGAAATGTAGAGTTTGTCGAGCACTTCCTGGGAAGGGTAGACCTCGGGGTTGTTGACCAACGCAACGTCCATGTATTGCTTGGCGGCCGGGTTCGGGTTGGCGTAACCCACCGAGGCGCTGACCTTGGCGATCACTTGCGGGTCCAGCAGGTAATTGATGAAGGCGTGGGCTTCTTTCGGGTTGGCGGCGTCGGCGGGCACGGCCAACAGGTCAAACCACAAGTTACTGCCTTCCTTCGGGATGGCGTAGGCGATGTTCACGCCGTTCTTCGCTTCCTTGGCGCGGTTGGCGGCCTGGAACACGTCGCCGGAATAACCGAACGCCACGCAGATATCGCCGTTGGCCAGATCGGAAACGTACTTCGACGAATGGAAATAGGTGATGTACGGGCGGATGCTCAGGAGTTTGGCTTCGGCCTTTTTGAAATCCTCGGGATTCTCGCTGCGCGGGTCCATGCCCATGTAGTTGAGGATCGCCGGGAACACTTCATCCGCTGAGTCCATCATCGACACGCCGCATTGGCTGAGTTTCTTGATGTTCTCCGGTTCGAACAGCACGGCCCAGGAGTCGATGTGATCGATGCCCAACACTTGCTTGACCTTATCGACGTTGTAGCCGATGCCGTTGGTGCCCCACAGGTACGGCACCGAGTGCGCGTTTTCCGGATCGTTTTTCTCCAGCAGCGCCAGCAGTTTCGGGTCGAGGTTCTTGAAGTTCGGCAGTTGCGAGCGATCCAGTTTCAGGAACGCCCCGGCCTTCACCTGGCGGGCGAGGAAGTGGTTGGACGGCACCACCACGTCATACCCGGTGCGCCCGGCAAGCAGCTTGCCTTCGAGGGTTTCGTTGGAATCGAATACGTCGTAGATCACCTTGATCCCGGTTTTGCCCTGGAAGTCGGCGAGGGTGGTTTCGCCGATGTAATCGGTCCAGTTGTAGACGCTGACCTGTGGCTGAGCCTGGGCTCCAGCGCTGAACATGATCGCCAGCGCGACCGGAACCACGGATTTCAATAGACGCATTCGACACCTCATTGAGTTGTTGGATTTTTAGGCGTGATCGTTCCCACGCTCTGCGTGGGAATGCCTCAAGGGACGCTCCGCGTTCCAATGGGACGCGGAGCGTCCCGGGCTACATTCCCACGCAGAGCATGGGAACGATCTGTACGGGGTTAAACGCTCAGCAACAGGAATTCCCGCTCCCACGAACTGATCACACGCTTGAAGTTTTCATGTTCGGCACGCTTCACCGCGACATACCCGCGCACGAATTTGCTGCCCAGATAACGGCCAACGGTTTCGCATTCTTCCATCTGGGTCAGGGCGTCTTCGATGGTGATCGGCAAGCGCAGGTTGCGACGTTCATAGGCGCGGCCCTGCACCGCGGCGCTCGGTTCGATCTTCTCGACCATGCCCAGGTAACCGCACAACAGGCTCGCGGCAATCGCCAGATACGGGTTGGCGTCGGCGCCGGGCAAACGGTTTTCCACGCGCATGGCGTCGGGAGTGGAGGTCGGCACGCGCAGGCCGACGGTGCGGTTTTCTTCGCCCCACTCGACGTTCACCGGCGCCGAGGTGTCCGGCAGGAAGCGGCGGAACGAGTTCACGTTCGGCGCGAACATCGGCAGCACTTTGGGGATGTACTTTTGCAGGCCGCCAATGTGGTGCAGGAACAGCTCGCTCATCTTGCCTTCGGCATCGGCGAAGATCGGCTGGCCGGTGGCGATGTCGACCACGCTCTGGTGCAAATGCATCGCGCTGCCGGGCTCGTCGCCAATCGGCTTGGCCATGAAGGTCGCGGTGACGTTGTGCTTGAGCGCCGCTTCGCGCAGGGTGCGCTTGAACACGGTGATCTGGTCAGCGAGGTCGAGGGCGTCGCCGTGACGGAAGTTGATTTCCATCTGCGCCGGGCCGTCTTCGTGGATCAGCGTGTCGAGGTCCAGGCCCTGGAGTTCACACCAGTCGTAGACGTCTTCGAACAGCGGATCGAATTCGTTGGCGGCGTCAATGGAGAATGACTGCCGACCACTTTCCGCTCGACCGGAACGGCCCAGCGGCGCCTTGAGCGGCAAGTCCGGGTCTTCGCAACGCTGGGTCAGGTAGAACTCCATTTCCGGCGCGACAATCGGCTTCCAGCCCTTGTCGGTATAGAGCTGCAGGACTTTCTTCAACACGTTGCGCGGCGACAGTTCGATCGGGTTGCCAAATTTGTCGAAGGTGTCGTGGATGACGATGGCCGTCGGCTCGATGGCCCATGGAATCACGTAAACCGCGTCCGCCACCGGACGGCAAATCATGTCGATATCGGCCGGATCGAGCAGGTCGTAGTAGATGTCGTCGTCGACAAAATCCCCGGTTACTGTTTGCAGAAGCACACTTTCCGGCAGGCGCATGCCTCGCTCATGCAGGAACTTGTTGGTGGGTGCAATCTTGCCGCGAGCGATGCCGGTCAAGTCGCTGACCACACACTCGACCTCAGTAATCTTGTGATCTTTCAGCCACGTGAACAGCTGATCGAAAGGGACATTCATAAAGACCTCGTTATTGGTTTTGGTAACGCCGGGGAGGGCGGTCGCATCCGACAGACACTTCCCCTGAAGCGCGTTGACGACTATCTTGGGCGAGCCTTGCGGTTCCATCTATCCACTTTAAGCAGCACCAAAACGCACCAAACGAGTGCGTAAGGTCACCCATGACAGCGTGCAATCCGTTACAAGTCCAAGCGTTCAATACCGCCGATGTCGCCGAGCAAATCCGCGCCACACCGGGTTGGGTGCAGCATTACCAGCAGATGTCGCCGGGGCATTTCGCCGGTCTGGTGCGCTATCTGGACCTGCAAGGCGTGGAGATTTACGAAGAGCACATGAACACCCGGGTCGAGCAGAATTTCAGCGCGCCCCAGGGTTCGCTGGCGTTCTGTTTCGATCGCAGCGACAACTCGCTGTACGTGTTGAATGGCGAAAGTCGCAACATCTGGATCACCCCGGAGAACTACCAGGAAATTGCGGTGGTGTTCGGTCCGGAATTCGTCCAGCGCCACGGTTTGAACGTGGCGCGCCTCGAAGGCCTGTTCATGTCGCCGCTCAATTGCCAGCAGAACGCGTTGTTCAGCCGCTGGCTCAGCACGACCCTGACGCGACTGGCGCAGACGTTCGATCAGACGAGCCGCGAGGCGTTGACCCTGCAACTGCTGGAAGACTGCCTGTACATCCTCGACAACGCCTGTGTGCGCCTGGATCGCGGCGGTTTGCAGCGGCGTGCCGAGGAGCGAACGATCATGAAGCGGGTCGGTGAGTGGGCTGCCGACGCGCCGGAAGAAACCCTCAACCTGCTGGAACTTTCCCAGGTGGCAGGAGTGTCGTTGCGCCAGTTGCAGCACGCGTTCAAGGCCTTTACCGGAATGACGCCGACCCATTGGCTGCGCTTGCGTCGGCTTAACAGCGCGCATCGCGAATTGCTCAGCCGTTCAAACATGCAGACGACGGTTGCTGAAGTGGCCATGCATTGGTCGTTTTGGCATTTGGGGCGGTTTTCCAGCAGTTATTACGCGCTGTTCAAAGAGTTGCCAAGTGAGACGCTTAAGCGTGCAAGTCGAGTGTAACTAATCCAGTCATTAGTAACTGTCTGTAGGGCATGTCCTGCATATGTAGCTCGATGTTTCCTCGATGATCGTTTTTTAGAGCTATTGCTTTATATATCAACCGGTTAGAGATTCGGCCAGGCATTCCTATTATTTGACGAAGTATCACGCTCATCTAGCTTCTGTTCGTCGCTATCGACATAGATGAACTGAGGCAAACTTATGTCTGTTGTGTTGAAAGATTCAGAAAACAGCAATGATCTTCCCAAAGCCGTACTGCATCTGATCTCGGGTGAATATCCGGGTGTGGCGCGCAGTGCGGGTGTATTGACCAAAGAAGATGTCATCAAGATAAAACAGTATGTAAAGAAAGGCCTGTCGCTGCCAGGCGAACTGCCGGAAGTCGAGTCATACCTGAAATACACCAGGCTCGATATTCCCGGGCTGGAGCCCAGTGATATCCAGGTGTTATTCAAAAAAATCCGCATACACGCCGCCAGTTGGGATGCGGTCGAAAACAGGATTATCCAGCAAAGCATCGACTTGAGTTCGGCAGCCAAAAACATTGTCAGCAGTGGTGGCGAGATCATCTCCGTGATCAAGGAAATGCCGATCATGGAGCGGGTCCGGACCACCCTGGGTCAACGGAGCAAAGATGAACTGGAAGGCATCCGATATACCTCCGATGATGGTGAAGTCGCGTCGGCGGTGGCGGAAATCATCGAGTTGATGAAGGTCGATATCAAACGCCAGCAAGGCGCCACCAAGGAGCTGAAAGAGCGCATTTCCAACTTCAAGATCGAGCTCGCCGGTGGCGAGTTGTCGACCGGTAAGCGGGCCTTTGGTTTGCAGTCCGAGGTCAAGGCCAAGTACGACTTGATGGAGCGCAACAGTCTGCTCGAATCCATCGCCAGTTCCAAAGAAGCCATCCGGACCAAAAAAAACCGGATCACCCAGTTGGATAAGGACTACGACTATTACGTCGGCATGTCGTTTTCCGGTGGCTTGCCGATTTTCTGGCCGATTTCCGGCTCGATCTTTGGCCCGAAAGCCGAGGCCGCCCGCAAAGAACGCAATGCGTTGAAGAGCGAAGTTGACGAGTTGGAACTGTCCGTCAGTGGCAAAGAAGGATTGCAAAGCGCCATGGAAAGTTCGCTGTCGAACTTTGGCGATATCGGTATTCGCATGGCCGGCGCTGAGGCGGCACTGAATATCCTCAACACGATGTGGCAAACCATCCTGAGCAAGATCGATGCATCCGCCGAACAGTTTGGACGGATCAATGACGCAATGCGCCTGACTTCATTTGTCGCGGAATTCGCGATGGTCATCGACCCGTGGCGCGATGTGAAAAACACCGCGGGTGAGCTGGTGGCTGTATTTAACGAAGCCCTCGAAGAATACAAAAAGAACTTTAATTGATTGCCCGGCGACCAAAGGATGACTGCCATGACTAATGTGACACCGATCGATAACCTGCTTATTCCCGACATCGACGTTAAAAAAATCATTCAAACCATCCGCGACATTTCGAGGCTGGCCAGTTTTCGACAGGACCGGTCCGACGTGTTGCAGGAGAGGGCGCAGCGAGTTTCCGCGTATCTGAACAACCTGGATAAAAACATGCGCGAATCTTTCCCGGTGCTGCTGACCGCATTGAACAGCGCTTGCGGGCAAAGCTATTTCGATGCCCTTGCAGAACTGAACGATGCCTTGGCCAGGAATGACCTAACGGCACTGGATCGGCAAATGGTCAGCGAAGAAGTCTCGAACATCAAACGCAACATTGAGTCGATGCTCGAAGGTGTCGAGGCGAAGTTTACCGATCGTTCGCGGTTTCTTGAGAACGAAGTTCGTAGCTTATATAGAGTCGAGATCGGTGAGCGGGCGGATGAACCGCTGAAAGTGGCCAGGGCACGTAAAGCCAGGATCCTGCTGGACTTGAACGACCACACCCTGGCCAGAGCGAAATGCGCAGAACAGCGAGACGCGCTGATCAAGGCACAGGATGTGATTCGCGAGTTCAACCTGGCGGACATGTATAAGAACTACATCCCTGAAGGCAAAGAACTCGATAGCCTTGACATGGAGAACCCGAAGAAAGAAGCGGTGAAGCAGGGGATAGAACTGGTCAGGAAAGTACTGGGAGTTGTGTCCGAGGGCATCAAATACAGCGAACTGGCGACCTCACGAAACCATCTGGACCAGGAAATTCAAAGCCTGACTTTATTGATGGACGGGCTGAACCGGGAACTTCAGACGGCTGAAGATGCGTTATCCGATATTTCCGCGGTCGTGGACATTGGCCGTCAACGTCGCGTGGTCGGTGAAGAAATCATTACCGTGGCGGGCGTATGGCTGGGGTTTTCGCTGAATCTGGATAAGCTGAAACGCACGGATTACACACAGGCTGAGTTATCGAGATTCCTGAATCGATACAAAACCCATCTGGAGGTGCTGAGCGCTGACTACAACAGCATCATGATTCACTGATATAAATGTGCGGTTGATCTACGGATTGACCGCACTTTAATTGGCGCAGTGAAGAGCAGGGTTTATACACGCATATATCATAAGATAATAACTACACTAAATGACCGTTTAGTTTAGTTATAAAAATCTCTTTATATCAGTGCTCATATGGAAGAAGGACGCAGGAAAATGAACAGCCGACCCAATTCCCGGGAACTGATCAAAACACTTGATCTGGAAGAACACGTGGAAGGCGGTTATTACCGCAGAACCTTTCAATCGGATCACCACCCAATGATCGAGACCGAGCGCGGCCAGCGCTACCTGATGACCTCCATTTATTACTTACTAACCCGGGATTCGCCCATTGGCTATTTTCACTTCAACCAATCCGACATCGTGCATTACTACCATCTAGGCGATGCAATCCAGTACAACCTGATTTTTCCGGACGGCACATTGCAAACGGTCGTGATGGGCAGCGACGTTGTTGCGGGTCAGTGTTTACAACTGCATGTGCCCGGTGGCGTCTGGAAGGCTTCGCGGATTATCGATGGGCCTGAGGGTTACGGTCTGATCAGTGAAGCGGTTTCGCCAGGGTTTGATTACGCGGATATGGAAATGAGCGAACGCCAGAAACTCACAGGGCAGTTTCCCGAGCATGCGGCACTGATCGAGAAAATGACGCAGGGATAACGTGATGCAGATAGTCATGATCGAAAAGTCGTTCCAGCAGTGAACTCAGCAGTATTTGTACGTGAAGGGCCTGGCGTGGTCAGGTGCAATCCGTGGGCAACCAGGCTAATCCTGAAACATCTTGTTACGTGTAATGTATATTATGTTAAATCATGTATTACACCTGAAGCCCAGACTCGTGTCCAGTATCACTATCCTCCGGTGACATTTGCATAAAACCCCGTTCCTAGAATATTCAACATCTTGAATCCCCATGCTAATACTCTCTCTTACGTTGCTCTGTCACAAACCTACGGTTTGCCCCGTGAAATCTTCGAAGACTGGCCGCACCGCAATCTCTCTGCTACATGTATAGATACCAGCCTAATAGTTTAGCTTGCCGGTTTCCTCATGACGCGGCCGTTTATCCCATTCCCGATCTTTCCGCCGTACGACCATTGGCGACCTAACCGAGTAAAACGGTTCCCAGCCAACGATCATGTCTCAGCGCGCCTAAGCGAAGTCAATGATGCGTGCTTTCCGTTCATGAGCACCTGGTACGCCGACCGGTTCATTAATTGGATTGCTCATAATTGGAATCCCCAGTCGCCACGTCTGCAGTACTACAAATGGATCAGCGGTTTGGAAAAGATGCTCAATTGGAGCTTCGCCAACAAACTGTGCTTGCTCGATTGGACGCCCGCCGACTTCAAAAATTATGCGGACTTCATTCAAACCCCGGACAGTGACTGGGCCAGTTCTAGCAGCCAGCCCCGATTCCTTATAAGCCCGGGTATGGACTACCGGGATTGCCCTATAAATCCGCATTGGAAATTATTCAAAGAGGCCCGTGCTGCCGACTTAAGCGGAACAATTGACAAGAATGTCTGGAAACGCGAGATCAGGTGCGTCACCCAATTTATGGAGTTTTACCTCAAGGACGTGTCTGCCTCCCGGCCAAACGTCGCTGCTATCAAATTGGACTCGCTGGCTTTCAAGCAGCCGCAGTTAAGAGGCGTAATTTCGGACGTCGTGATGAAATGGATTCTTGCGACCCTCCCAAGCCTTCTTGGCACTCATAAATCTCATGTGATTGGAATGTATCTCACCATTGCCAGGTACACAGCCAGACCGATGTGGCAAGTGTTGGGTACTGCCTCAAGCCCCGGGCGTGTCGATCAGTTCATGCGCAATTCGCACGGTATATGGCTGGAAAGCCCTCCAAAGAATGGCGCCGCAGTCCCGTTGCCTCCGGCTTTTGCCCGGGCTTTCGATCGATACCTGATTTACCTGAATATTGATTCAAGTCAGCCATTGCCTGCGTCAAGCCTCTTTCCCTGGGAAAATTCGCTCGGCGCATATCACATCAAAGGACTCTGGCGCATCATCTGCCTAATCAGGGAGAGCCTTGCGGATGCGGCGGCTGCCTCAGATAACCCAGATATTGCCCAGGCAACGGGTGATATTCGGCGTCTGACAACCGCCTTGGTTTCGAACCGACAAGCTACTTAGGGCTAGGCTGGTTTCTCGAGGCTGAGTCAGCCTATGTTTAGGCATTGCAGCCGTTTTGGGCGTGGCTCTACGAGCTCGGCTGTCGTGAATCAAGCCGCCCCCGAAGCGGTCGTCTCGAACCTGCGGGCTCCCATCCTCACGCCTGCGCGCTCCGCTTGCATGAGCACGCCTGAGAGCTCTGGATGGAGTTCACGACAGTGCCAACTTTGGACACGAGCCCCCTGCCCCTGCTCTGCTACTACACCAGCCCCTGACGCGCACTCTCCACGCTCAGCAAGTCGAATGACTCAGACCCAAACCAACTTGCAGTAGCCTCCTGCAGTTTAAGATACGGAACCTTTACCTCTCGGGGTGCCAAGAGTGTGGCGGCGTGATCGGTTGGCTGATTGACTGCCCACAGTCGTCACCGCGGCTAAAGTCAGAATTTGGAGCTACCTAAGCATCCTCAGCTTCAGTGGTCTATCGCCCGGCGCTTGCAGATAGGTAAACCTGAGCAGGACTTGTAGTCTCCGAATTGACCGGTTCGCGGCAGGACAACACCATGCTTGCACACCGGGCAACGATCCTCCTTGATGTACTCACCCTTGATGTCGGTCACCGCGACTACACCATCATGTACAAGCTCGGTGAGGAACGGTGAATTTCTCGCCATGACGGTGAACATGGCCACTTAGCGGCGAGCACAAGTGAGTGCCACATAGACAGACGATGCTCCTCTCCGTGCAGATAGGTGTCACCTTCTGGCATGACCAGACTAAATACTGGGTCGTCGCCTTTCAGGCTCAGGAAGCCACGAACCACCATGCCGGGTAGGATCACGTAATCAGCCTGGTCACCCTTTGAGATGTGAGTCGTTTTGAACCTGATGTCGATCCGATCGCCGTAGCGCTGCCTCAAGCCCGTGGGAACATATTGCTCGTCGGTTTTGTAGCGTCCTAGCACAAAGACAGTAATTAGCCTTTCCTTAGCCGGAGGAATTTGACTGTTCGATAAACCCAGGTTGGCATTGAATGCCCTCCTCGCGTTGATGTCGACCCACCGACGTTCGAGTTAGGCCCAGATCTCCTGGTACGCACGCTTAATATCAAGACGGCTTAATGAAGCTTTCGCCTTGTGAGCCCGTAAATGAAGCCGACACGCCGCAAATCTTCGGCCGCATCCGCAAACGCACGGAACCTTATTTGCCCTCCGTCGCTTCATGGACAAAAGTCTCATGAGTGCGCGCAGGGTATGCTCATCAGCAACGCCAAAGATCTGGATATAGTCGTCTATCAGTCCGAGCTGTCCGTGTACGAGCTCCCCAAAAGGAAAACTTGCAACCCCCTTCTCACGCAGAGAATGGGCATAGAGAAACGGGACGAGGCACTGTTCAACAAACCCGATTAACGTTGGCTCCGAGCCCAGCACCAGCTTAATCCTGAGAAGTGACCCCAAACACAGCGAGCCGTCTGGGTTGACGTGATAGTTCCCAGATTGAGGAATTCGGCCGGCAGTTTCGTAAACTGATGGTATTCCTCTGTTGAGTGGCTCGGTGATATCTATGCGAATTCGGTACTCATCCTCCAGGGACGGCAGGCCCTCAGACATCGCCGAAAACCGGAATCGTCCTGCTAGCGAAACTACGCCTAACCTATTGGGTCGATGCCGCAACATAGGGTAGGCGTCGAGGAATTTCTCAATCTCACGGTCAACTGCCTTCAACCCCAGCTGCTCCAAGGGCTTGGAGGTTGCGAGACGATGATCGTTGGGCCAGACGCTATCGCCGCAGGGATACTCGCATGGAGTTGACCCGAGGGAATCGTCACCTCGAACACGTCCTTGATGTGATCAACAAGCGCATGGGCGTTTAGCTGTTTGATTTGGTCGAAGTCTCTTAAAGCTTGCTTAACCCAACGATGGAAATTTTCTTTAAGCCGAAGGTTCTTGCCATCCGCCGTAAACCAGCGGTCGGCAAAGTTTTCCACCGGATTAACCGGATTCGGCACGGTATTGGAGTCCAAATCAACAAAGGCTTTCATAGCCAGTAGGCATGTCCTCAATGCCTCGGCAACCGTCTCGCAGGGTTGATACGCCTCGGCTGCAAGTGTCGTGATAATGATCGAAATTGGCTTTGAGTCAGGATTGTCCTGATACATGACATCGCGATGCCGCTTGAGGAGCTGGACAGCGCGCTGCAAACGGCTTTTACGCTCGTGGAATGGGACATCATCGACCTGAGCCGCTTCAGTTGCGATCCTCAGCTCAAGATCCGTAGACTTCGACTCGAACCACTTTACGTATCCGTCTGGGTTACTCAGCAGCCAGTCTTGCGAGATCACTTCATAGATCGGACTACGATCATCGGTGATGTAAACGGCAAGCTCGGCCACATCCTCTGCGAGCACCTGCTGGAAGCCGTAGCTTTCCATTGCCATGCTGAGAGCTTGCATCTTTGCCTTGTCTACCGGCACCCCGGGCACTACATCCATGTGGAAGCTCATTCCATCTTGGTAGTAGAGCCTCCAACAGCGATGCTTTTCCTCCAGACTTTCTTGTATCTTCCGCGCTTCTCTGTACCCATCGAGCTCGATACCGACCATTTTCTTAAGATCTGCCTGGCTGTGCGTCCCCCGATAGACTCCGGCCCGCAATTTGCACGAGAGATCCAGATCATAGCTCTCGCCTGCCAGCAGCGGCTTGATCGCAGTGCCGAGGGCAAATGATCCTTGCACAAAGATGTGAGGGTCATTCGCGGATAACGTAGATTCAGTACGCCCGAACCATGCCCCCAGCGATTCATACCGGCTCTTGGCCTTTTCGTAGGCCCCTGGAGGGAGATCAAGCGCTTGGGCTACTGCCATCAAACTTTGTTCTTCGTTGTCCATGTTGAGTCTCCTTCAGCAAAGGGCGTGTGTTTCCTGAGGCGCCGCCGGGCGTTAGCAAGCGTCCAGGACAAGTACGTTATTCGGTGGCTCATGGGGGCCGATGATCCTGTGACGGTCAAGGCTGAATGCCAAAAAGGGAGGCTTTTGACGGGCCATTTGATACATATGGATGGGAGGATGCAGTCTTGACTGCAGCTTCATGCCAAACGCGAATACTGCTGCAGCTGACGCTATGGCGCAGATTGAGACTTCAGATGCTTTAAGGTCGTCGACGACATACGCCCACGCCTCTTGGCAAGCCGCGCGATAACGCTCCATTGCTTGGGCCGGGGCTACGACGTCGACGCCCTGCACAGAAGGAGTGATGCGAATACGCGGCATCGAGAGTAGCTCTTCATTCAGAGCGGCATCCGTCACTTCAGCAGTAATTTCCAACGTGATCAGCACTTTGGCCCCCACCGCAATTTTTTCTGCCGGCTTAGACCAAGTGAATGTCACAAGAGGATTGAGCTCTTGTGGGCGCACCCAGGTTCCGGCAGAGCGGCGAAAACTGAACAGCTCGATCTTGCGAGCCTCGCTGATCAACCAGCCTCCTAACAACATTGCTGGCATGTTACCTAGTGGAAAAATTGCCAGCTGCTCTGCCTGGGTACCAAACGCTCCGTGCCCACGAACTGTTTCGTATATGAGTCGAATCTGGGTTTGAAATGTTCTGATGAAGGCTGCCCAATAGCCCGGGTCGTCTACGTCGTTACCACCTTGTGAGTCGCGCAATAAATACTCAGCCACTCGCTCACCAGCCGGCATGAGCTGGCCTTCGAACAAGGCTTTACGGGCGTCATGCTGAGAGAAACCGGTAGCACGTCCTGCGATGTCGCCTATGAAAGCCAGCGCGTGGACAATAGGATAAGAGAGCGTCTTGGCCTGATTGGCCCGCCAGCTGATCCTGGTGGCGACCATTGCGTCTAGGCGCTCGCGCGGATAGCTATCAGGTTCAACTTTATCAATCAGGCGATGGTGCACATCGCAGCACAGCATGATGTTTGCGGGTGCTATGGCTAGCGAGATCGAGAGCTTATCGTCCCCTCTGGGCCCTTTCGGTTTGGCCGCGACGATGTGCGCAAGATAGCCGTAGTATCCATAATGGTCTCGACTGTCTTTGAAAAGTTCCTTGTCACAGCCTTCAAATTCGCAAATGCCCCCAGACCTCGCATACACCCAATTCACCACGGGTTCTGGCAAATTAGGTCGCTTTACGTCAACAAGTAGTGATTCTCGGGTTCTCACGAACTTCCTGAGGGCTGTTTTCGTCGCTCTGACGGGCGAAGATTCAAGAGCCCCCTGCGCAAAAGCAGTGACGTCCATGGAAACGATGGGCTGAACAGCACTTTCCAAGAGCTCCAGATGGGCCAGGACGGATGCCCGAGGCGCAGAGATCCACGCGAACAAGAGCTCCTTTGAGAGCGCGCCTAGGTCTCCTGTGATCGCCTCGATCGGCTCGTTCGAATCAGCTTCGACCAGGATAACTGCAAACCTCCAACCATCAGGGTCATACGCCATGATGACGCGACGGCCTGCTGATTGCTGCCAAACCTCCAAGGTGGACTTGAGATCTTGGTCATACAGCGCATCCATCACTACTGCCATCGCCCACCCCATGCATAACTGCGCGAATCTAGAAATCTATCGCAGAAAAATGAATCCCTCTATCGCGCCAATTGACCCGAAGGCCCGAGTAAGTAGGCGTGAGCAATTATACTCTAGTAGATCATATTGAATTTCTCAAACTAAAAAACACCACATGTAGTGGTATATTCATAATAGAAGCAAAAATATATATTGTTATAACCTAATCAGTATCCATATGGTTAGACTGCGTACGTGAGCGGGAAGGAAAGCTTGAGAAAAAAGACGGCTGCCCCACCCATGGGCTTCACTCCGATAGCTTTATCACGCCCACATCCTGAGCCTCTGGTTCAGCCCGCCACAACGTGACTCCATCATGCACCCAGACGCCCAGGCCCGGCGGGAAGGCATCAGTGCCCACAATGGCGAACACCAGACCCTCGAAATCATTTTTGCCGGCTTGAGCGTGTTCTCTGGCCATTTTGATATCGTCATTTGAGGGTGTAGGGCGTGGCTCAGGATGGCTGTGCCAGAAACCCAGACAATGAAAACCTTCGGCGTACATCTCCAGGCGTTCTCGTTTCACTGCTCCCATATCCAGCCTGACTCCTGAGTACCCTGCCCACTGCGGGGTGAGACGAGTCATTCGATCAATGCGGATAGGTTCGGCAGAAAGATCCGCGCAATACAGCTGACCTACGGCCTCCTGAGAGTGCCGACCTCGCTGCGCGCACGCCGCAAGTGCATCAATGACGTCTGGAGAAAACTGCATGCTCCAGGCCGCCCCCTTGATCCGGAACCTCAACATACGTTGCACATTACTCACCTAAGACGTCTTCAAAGCTGCGACTGATCTGGATCGAATCAAAGGTATTAGTACTATTGGGTGCAAGCGGGCCAACCTTGACCCGCACGCCGAGCGAGTCGAAGAAGGCCTTCGATCTGACCCAGCTCCAGATGGTCGACGGCATTGCTGGGTTGTCGAGGGTGGCCAACACGCGCTCAGCGATAAACCCGGCAGACTGCCACGCATCTGCTGCACCATAGGGGTGAAAACCTGCGCCGCAGGCGGGGAGCTGGATGCGCGTCTCGGAAGTCCATTGGCCAACGTTGACCTTGGCTGTAGGATCGTTCACCGGCCATTCCCGATCATGCCCAATGAAGACAGCATGAGCCGCGCTGCAAAACGGCTCCATCCAGCCGTGTACAACTGAGCATCCACCCAGCGAGAGTGTGCGGAAGCGTGTGAGCATGCTGCGTACTGCGGCCTCCCCCGTGCAATCGAGCACCAAATCATAGTCTCCGGGCTTGCACCTCGCCGACACGTAGACTGCTGCGGTCGCGGCCAAGCCGGTGACAGCCAGGCCGGGTATCGATAAACGCAATCGCCTGGCCAGCGCCTCAGCTTTACCCTCGCCAATGTCGTCAGCGCCCAGTACGTGCCTTGAGCAATTTGGGGCTTCCAGCACCTCCATGTCGACCAGATGCAACTCGCCTACGCCGGCGCGAGCGAGCAGCTCCGCTACCGGTGCACCTAACGATCCACACCCCAGAACCAACACGCGGCGTTGTCGACGTTGATGAAGGGTGGGCAACTGCTGGTCACGGGCCAACGCCCAATCCGGATCGACCCGCTGAAGGGTAATGGGAGTGATCTGGGGTGCGGTCAGGCCTGGTACGACTGGCGCTGAAATCTGGTACCCATAACACACATTCCGTTGCACCAGGACAACGAGCAAGGATGATCGCCGCTTGCCCGCTTTGTCCTGGATCCACTCGGGTACGGTTTGGGGATTGCCGGTGATGCCACCGACAAGATCGCTGAGCGCATCAAATGTCTGGGGCCAGTCAGTCGGGCCCCACGGGGTATTTTCGGGCAGTGGAGCGAACAGTGCGTCGCCGCGAACGAGGTTACCTGAAGCCCAACGATACTGATGAGCCAGGGTATTTGGGTCATCCTTGCCCAGGGTGGCTACCAGCATCCGGCAACGCGGTTTGCGATTGCTCTCCTTGAAATAACTGGCCACCCGACCTTCTGTGACTTCATCAATTGCCGTGTAATGGACGCGGGCTTCCACCGGGCTTAAGCGCCCCTGCTTCCTCTGATACAACCGACAGAACCGAAGCCAGTACGACAGGCTTTCCTTTTGAAACTCTTCACTGATCCACGATGGATTCTCGGTGTTTTCCCAGAACGCCTGCAGCCGCTCAAGGACGCACTGAACAATCTGGGTCGGGTCTGCGTAATCCCCTGCTTCGGGCTCCACCCCATGGCAAAATCGTCCACTTTCCTCGACATGCGGCCAGTTGAGACACAGCTCTGGGGCGAAGTGGATCTGAGGGGCAGACGCAGGAAAATCACGAAGCAGTGACAGCGTCACTCTCTGCGTCCCCATCACCGGATGAGGCAGATGCATGTGCCAGGCCGCGAGATGGCGGCCTCGATCGGGATGTTGAACGCGTGCCACCATGGCAGAGCCAGGCCCGTCAAACCACTCCTGGACAGCTCCAGCTGCCTGCTCGAAGGGAGTGGGCTGAATGACGTTGTCAGGCAAGGGTATTGCTCGACCCAGTGGAGCGAGGGGCCGCAGGGTGCGTGCCTGCAAGGCCAGGTGCTGTTGCCCGAAGACCTGCCAGGATGCCGCTCCCGTGACTGGATTTCCACGCCGTCACTCCAAGCTCGCCGAATACGGCATGAACGCGGTTTTCGGAGCGCTTGCTGTACTCCTCGGAGAACAGGGCCTCCAGATCGCGTTCTAGCACCGCATGCCACGTCTGAAACTCCTGGTCGCGTACTCCACCATCGGTGTTCCATTTCTCTGCGAAGTTTTCGCCGTGGACTCCAATCATTGCCGGATTTTCAACTCGGATTTCGCGGCCGCGCTGGATAAAAGCGGGCATGCGAGTGACCAATTCCAGCGCCACTTCGATGGCCGAGCACCCGACATACTGGCCAGACAAGGCCATTTCGTCATAAGCCTTGGCGGCCAAGGTGACCAGAATCACGGAGATAGGCTTTGCCACGCGCCGAGCATCGGACTGTTTCTTGTAGTAGCTGTCACGGTGAAGCTTCATCAACTGCACCATGCGCCGAAGCACATCATCGATACCGATCGGCTGATCGGGAATCGGGTCAACCTTCGCGGAGTCCATCGCTGCCTTGTTCAGGCTACGTCTGAAGATAAAGCGCTTGTCCGCGATCGTGCAAAACCAGTCTGCAAACTCCTCAGGGTTTGACGGGCTCCAGCCCTGCTCTTCGTCACGCACACGCAAATTTGCGCCGGTGATGTGCTGGGAAAGCGGGATGGCGGGTGTGACGTCAAAGTAGAAGGGCTCGTTCGGATAGGGCAAACGCCAGCAGCGATTTTTGGCTTCAGGTTTACCAGCCCCTTCAAGGCCCTCAAGCGCCTCGCCGAACGCCTCAAAAAACGGCCCAGAATCACGCAGCCGTTCAAAGCGTGGGCCGCTGAGCTTGACCACTACATCCAGGTCGAACTTTTCGCGACCATCCCCTGCGATCGTGGTTTGGGTGCGCATGGAGCCCTGCACAACGACATGCACATCATCATCGTCAACACCCAGTTTTTGAGCGATGTGATGGGCAAACTGCGCGTACCGCCGACAGGCTTTGGCGTGATTTTCGGGAGAAAGCTCAAGCTTCTTCAGCATGGAGACGATGAAAATCTCCCACTGCATTTCCTCGTTTCGAGACACCAACGATTTGGCGATTCTGGCTGAGCGTGGTTGTACCTGAATGTTCATGGGCTCTTCCCTTTTAATCGGCGATAGCTTCTGGGGTTGGGGTCGGAAGGTAAGCAGCAGCATCATGCTGGCGAGCGGGCATTTGCACACTCCACTCATAGGGCGGAATCTGACCCCGGTTCCATTGATAGCAACGCAGTGTTGGCATGTTGCGTCCGTCGTAGGCCATACCAAACCTGATCGTAAGACTTGCGGGCGCTGCCAGCACCAGGTGGACAAGGTCAACACCGTCGTTGACCAGTACGCCTAGCATCTGCAGGAACTGGTTTGTCAGCTGGATCTGAGTGTCCTCAGACCAAATCGAATTCACAGACAGCTCTTGGCGCTCCATATGCACCACAGGCACTCCAGGGAAGGTCATCTCAATGCCAGGCATGTCGACCCGATAGGACGCTGAAATCGCGAGCACCACCGCTTTGTTTTCCCGCGCGTTCTGCGCCCCGCTGACCACAAATCGAGTTCCGTCGTCCGGTTCAGCCAATGGCATCCAACGCTTGCTGGCACGCTCCCAATCCATGAGTAGAACATGGCCTTCATCGTCCAGGAGCGCACCGGCGTAGAACAACAGAGGTACAGGCATGATGCCGCCAGCAACGACTTGCACATGGGCCCGGGCGGTGTCCCCGCGCACCTGGCGAAGGTTGCGCTGCATGTGGCTGATCTCCAGGAGAGCGCTGGTGACATTGGGGGTGGGGCCTGTTAGCAACTGACGGACGTCAACGAGGGCATCGACCTTTCGCCCTGACAAGCTCTTGGGAATCGTTTCGATCAGAGGATGATCGGAGGTGTCAATAAGGCCTCGTAGCTCAACAACGATCACCCGCTTGGTATCGGCTTCTTGGCTTTCCTTGCAGTAGGCATGAACCGTTAACCCGATCCCGATGGCGACACCGGCCAGCATGGCCCAGGCAATGACGGTCTGCACCACGTCTTCTGCACCGCCGCTGGTGCTGAATTTGAAGGCATCCACGGCCCCGAGGATTCCGCTCGCCTCCACCGATATATTGCCTGATACGATGGCCACCAAGACGGGACAGCACGCTACTACGATGGCCACGCCTACGTTGCGCTTGCGAAAGATCCATACCACCCAACGGTTAGCCAGGTTGACGAGCCACTTGATGACTGGGGCCATACTGCCCCTCCTTGAATTTTCCTTGGGACACCAAAGATTACTACATGTAGACACTCTAGCAAGAAATATCACTACATATAGAGTTTTCTGGGGGTGGATCGCATTTTTTCTAGACAGTGGCTGCGTGTTTCTATTAATGCCGAACGGTGACCAAGGTGCGGCTCGTGTACGCTATTCACATTTTAATGGGGCCCAACCATGGATATCCAGCGCAAGACCCAGCACCTGCAGGCAGTGAAAGACGCCCTTTCACCTGTGCGGTTTTTGCTTTGCGTGGACTTGGAGGCGACGTGCGATGAACTGCCTGAGGGCGCGGATTCGTGGGCAAAGCTGCTGGTCGAGCCTGACCAGATGGAGACAATCGAGGTAGGACTGGTCGTGCTCGACCTACACACCCTGGAGGTGGTTGATGAGTTTCAGCGCTTTGTACGCCCCACGATCAATCCTATCCTGACAACTTTCTGCACGACGCTCACTTCCATTGAGCAGCATGAGGTTGATGCGGCCGGCACCTATGCGCAGGTGAGTCAGGATCTGGCGGCATTCACAAGCCGATACCCCTCAGCCGCCTGGGCTTCATGGGGTGAATATGACGCAAAACAGCTCGCAAGGGATGCAGTGTTCGGTAAGTGCCCAGCAATGCTCGATGGCCTGACGCACCACAATGCGAAAAGGTGGCATTGGAAGATACTCGACTGTCGCGCGATGGGGCTAAAGCCGGCTGTTGAGTCAATGGGGCTGACGTGGCAAGGCACCTACCATCGAGGCATTGATGATGCCCGCAACCTTGCGCAGGTCATCAAGGCGTTGCTCGGCTGACTGACTCTCGCCTGACCGTGGGCCCATCCTCACAAAGCAACGGCCGTAAAGTTTGGAAATAGACGCGTCGACCAGCACGGTCACTCAGCATTTCACTGAGGCGCTGGTGCGCCCATTTCAAATCGGATGAAGAGATATCGGGCGTACCGAGTTTCGAAATCACCTGAGCCATGCTTCATTTCCTCGATGGTTTTGAAAGTTTTGCGCGCGCGGTAGGTGGCTTGTCGCCGGGCGCCTCATGGCCCCCTGCAACCTCGTCCAGCCCAGAGTTCTCACCCTGGCCTTGGTGCAATTGATCGTTCTCTACCTGGACGCTTGCCAACAAGGCTAAGGCCTCTTGCTCTCGAAGATTGGCCTCGATGGCTGACCGTTGGAGCTCCTTGGATTCCTCGCGAAGCACCGAGACTTGCTCGCGGAGCTGTTCTGCCACTGCCATAGACTTGGCTTCGCTCAGCCTCAATCCCTGAACTTCTGCGCTGAGCGATCCGATTTGCGCCTCTTGACCATGAAGGGTCTTGGCCTGCTGCCTGGCGTCGCCGAGTAGCCGCTCATTGTCCCTGTTCAGCCGGGTCAGATCGTCCTGTTTCAGGGCCAAGGTCTCACGCAACTTGCGCTGTTCGACCTGCATCTCGTGCAGCTGGGACTCGTGCCGCCGCTGATCCTGCTCACGCTGCTCCTTCACCGACTCACGGTAGTGCTCCAGGGCGCCACGGGCATGTACATGCTTTTCTTCCAGGGACTGGATTTGCTTGTCCTTCTCGGCAGCAAGCGAGTCAAGGTCGGCGCAGCGTTGGCTCAAGCCAGCATTGCGCGTCAGCTCTGCCTGAAGCGAAGACTGCGTGGTCTGAAGTTCGGCGCTTTGTGCCTTGATGGCTGCCTTCTGCGTGGTCACCTCGCGAGACGCAGCGGCCAGTTCGGTTTGAAGCTCGACAATCTGCCGCTGCAGGTCTGATCGCTCTAGATCAAAGGCTGAGGTGGCTTTGGCAATCGCTTCTTCGCCCTCCTCCATCAGCCGATCCAGCAGACTTTCCATCATTGCCGTCAGCTCTTCTCCCATACGCTCGCGAGAAGCTGCAGGACGTGGAGCAAATGACTCAAGCTCCTTCAGGTACCGCGAGATGGTCGTTCTTGAGCCGGTATTACCCAAGGCGACGCGTACCGCGTCGATGCTGGGATGCATGCCCTTGGCGAGCAGCGCCTGCCGTGCATTTTGCACCACTGCTTTGTTGATTCCGCCACGGGCCATGTGAACTCCTACGATTTCGTACTGTATTACGCGTCATGAAAGTACATGACATGAAACAAAGAATTTACAGTGTTTGAGTTCCATTTGCTAGAAGACCATAATGGTGTCTTATGTCTTCTTGATCCGCCTTGGTGCCCGAAAAACCGCCCAATGGCGCGTGCAATCAGAAACACTCTAAATTTGAAGGCAAAATGCAATGGAAAAGGCAGACCGGTACCTCAGCGCCGGCACCCGGGAGAACACCCGAAAAAGCTACCGGGCGGCGATCGAGCATTTTGAGGTGACTTGGGGCGGTTACCTTCCAACGAACGGCGCGGGCGTCGTTCGCTACCTGGCTGAATACGCCGACAAGCTCTCCATCAATACGCTTAAGCAGCGACTGGCCGCTATTGCGCAATGGCACATCACTCAGGGTTTTCCTGATCCGACAAAGACGCCTGACGTTCGCCAGATGATCAAAGGTATTAGGGTTGTGCACCCTGCACAGGTTAAACAGGCCGCCCCACTGCTACTGAAGCATCTGGAGCAAGCAGTCACATGGCTTGAAGGGGAAGCTGCAGTCGCCATTGAGCAAGGAGACTACAAATCGCTGGTGCGTCACCGTCGCTCGGTGGCGATGATCTTGATTGGGTTTTGGCGTGGCTTTCGAGGCGACGAGTTGGCCAGGCTGACGGTGGCGAACACTCAAGCCATAAGTGGTGAGGGCATTACCTTTTTCCTGCCCTATACCAAGGGTGACCGCCAACATGAAGGATCTACGTTCCAGACGCCGGCGCTCATCATGCTGTGCCCCGTCGAGGCCTACATCAACTGGATAACAGTTGCCGGGATCGCGAAAGGCCCGGTGTTCCAGCGGATTGATCGCTGGGGCAATCTTTCAGGAAAAGCCATGCAACCGCATAGCTTGATCCCCGTCCTGCGCCGCATTTTCAAAGAGGCAGGATTGCCAGCGGAGTTGTATAGCAGCCACTCGATGCGGCGAGGCTTTGCAACCTGGGCCTCAGCCAACGGGTGGGATATCAAGAGCTTGATGAGCTATGTGGGCTGGAAGGACATGAAATCCGCGTTGCGCTACGTCGATTCCAGCGTGTCGTTCGGTGGGCTTTCGGTGTCATCAGCGAGGAAGGCCACTGTCAACCGACGGCTAGGATGATCATCCTATTCAACTGCGTTTCGCCACAAGTTTGATCCCCCTACCCGCTCCCAAGGCATTTCTCACGATCTTGAAGTGGTCGATCCCGACACCAATTTTTCTGCTCGCCTCCGGATGCATTGCTATTAGCAGGTGCATTTTTTTGACTGCGAGCTTGTTGGTGACCACGCCTTTTGGTGCGTTTTGCAGATAGTCTTTAAGTCGATCCAGCAGCTCTTTTTTGGATTTTTACTCAAACGGCCCCAACCAGAACATTCAGAAGTCTCCCTACCTCATCGGTTAATCCGAGTCGCGATCGCAAGACGCTGGGTGTCGCCTCGTCGGAGAAGCCGCAAATAAACATCAGGTCGTAGTCCTACACCACTACCTGATCAGCCTCAGTCGCTATCACATCCTCAGTTGTAGCATTGTTGGTAATGCCGAAAGGAATGTGCACGGACGGAGCAACCGCACTGGTCGATTTTAGATGCCCGGATTGGTCATCGAAGAAAATGTGCGGTTTCAACACGGCCAGAATTTTGCCTTTCTCGATACCCCCCCAGAAAGAAAGCGTCGTTGGCCATGACGCCCCAACTCTTGAGGGTATTCATCGCACGCTCATGAGACGGAGCATTCCGCGCCGTGACGATCGAAACGCGAATACGGTTTTCGTACTTCGGGTTTTGCTTTTTGTGCTTCTCCTCGACCGATTGGATCTTGGAAATCCGCACCATGAACTCCTTCAACGGCCCAGGGTTATGCGGCTCCATGACGTTTTTCACTTCATGGGCATGAAACACTGAAAAGCCAGAGGCCTGCATGATTGTTTCAGATTCGTCGCCGGCGAGTACGCCGTCAAAGTCGAATGCGATGCGCAGGGTTTTATCAGCTTCGTCGTCTTCGAATTTTGAGTCGAGCACCTGCCCAGCCGGATAACCCGCCTTAATAGCAGCCTCCACGTCTTTTTTGTCACCAGACAAAAACAGAGCGATATTCAGTGCCGGTATGTACTCGTAAGGGGATTTTCCTTGCATGAAAATCGCCCTTGTCATCCCAAGCCCGTAGTGCTCGATTGTCTTCAGTACGCGCAGCCCGGTGTCAGGATCATTTCGCGAAAGAAGAATGACCTCTACTAGCGGATCCTCAGGATCAACGCTCAAGTCATTCACCGACAGCAAACGCTTGATGAAGGGGAACGCAATCCCCTTAGGAAGCGGGACGTGGAGGTTTTCTTGCTGAAATTTGCGGTACTCCTCCTCTCCCTGGCCCTGAAACACGGCATCCGACGCCACCAAGTCGAAAACGGCGCTGGAAGCCACGCCTATTACCAAACGATTTTCTAGGTCATAGGGCATTCTTATCACTCACCTAAATTACGTTTACCAGGGCTAAGTCAATCTGCACATTTAAGCAGACTCTTGTTAGCGCGCAGAATTTAAGTAGCTGTTTTTATATATAAAACTTGATACTTGTCAAGCGAAAGCTTCTTGCAAAATAAAAATCTATCATGCTAGCTTGTTCATACAACAATAAAAAAGGTGTTATGCAATGGAGTCTTATTCCATCCACGTTGAACATTCAGAAAACACAAAAACCGCTTTCGTGATATTTAATGACTTAGGTGAAGTTTCGCAGTCAGTGCGCGAGTGCAGATTCCAAACTGTCGGCTGGATATTATCTGTGTTCGACAAAATGCGAGCGCTCGTTGATGAGTGGGACGAAATTGTCCGTGAAAGCAATGTTTCCGATGCGTTGACAAATCTTGCGTCGCTGGACTGGGAAACCGCCTGTGCTCTTGTTCGAGCTGAAACTTGGCGGGAGCGTTTCAACCTTATCTGGCCGCTATTGAGCTATCAAGACCAAGCACTTGCACTCGGGTATGACTATGACGACGAGGAAAATAAAAATTATTGGCCTGGCTTTGACTCGTTCAACATGATGTTTCACGATTTGATGCGGAAATGTCCATTCCGGAATCGTAGGAAAGTATGTACCGAAGCGAACTGCTAATAAAATGAGGATCTGATCATGCCTACCTTCTCCATCGATGTGCGTCTATTACAAACTAATGCTGGGCTCGTGTTAGAAACAGAGCACACCACAGAAAAAAAAGAGTCAATCACACGGTCGATTTTTCAATGCATTGGCTTGCTGTACCATATGGTTGACGCAGTTACCCATCGCCAGCCAAACTATTCCCACGTCGCAATTGAGTTTTTTAATTCTCGATTGTTCGGATCAGGAGGCAAACTTGATATAGGAGATGTGTTGCTCTCTGCGGACAGCTGGGAAGAAAGAATGTACTGTGCTTGGATTGTCGTTGACAAAAAATCTAGGGCGAAAGCTTTGAAACTAGACTATGGGGAGTTTCAAAACTATTGGCCGACACTTGATTTTTGCGAGAAGGATTGGGAGCGTCAGGTCGAAGAATGGATGAACAGTCCTGATTAACTGGATCGGCATCTAAAAAAATGCCCATGCAGCCAGGACGAAACCTCAAGACTTCCGATTGCGCTTGAATGCGACCAGTGCCTCAAGCGCCTGGTCAAGGCTCATGCCCTCCTTCTCCTTTTGGAAGAGAAAATCCGCAACGAAGGTCGCAGGATCACCCGCTGTAAAATCCGGATAGCCTGCAGCGGCTGATTTGCGCGCACTTTCGATCACCGATTGCAGCCCTTCGCGCTCTGCCAAGGTTTTTCCTGAATTTTTCAATTGGTGGTTCCTAGAACAAAGTGTTCCGATGCTCGCCTGAGCTACAGAATAACCCGGGCAGGAATGAATTCAGCAGTCGCGTTCGAAAGCTGCAATCCTTGGATCGACGCGCCGTTCTGCTCATGACGTTACGTACGAAGCCCAGCTAACGCATGCATCAACCGCGGGTATACTCCTGCTGTCGCACAGAAAAGCGCTAAAACTGAGTGCCTCCAGCCATCATCAAAGGGTCTCAAGTGAGTCAGAAAATGAAGTATATCGAACTGGTTCAGCGCCAGGCCGAGCAAGTCTTTGGCAACAAAGCGAAAGCGGATGTTTGGCTGATCCAACCGAAAATAGCCTTTAGTGGTAGCACACCGATGGAGCTCGTTTTAACTGAAGCGGGGTACGAACTCGTAAAGGCGGAACTTGAGAGAATCAGCCACGGGTTCGCCTGTTAGCAGGAGTCCTATCCTCCAAACCCTACAATCAGTGCGATTGGTATTGACCTTAAGACCACCGACAGCGAAGCACTTCTCCGGTACGTTGAAGAGCGCGTACAGAAGTCAGACCATGTCAATGAGGACTTTTCGATCATGATGCGCTAATTAAATTACGCGTCGCCTTGGTAAACGGATACTTAACGTCACGCACGCACGCACGCACGTAGCGGCAGACATTTATCTGGAAGCCAAGTTTGGTTAGGAATTCCATGCTTGGAATGAAAAGGTTTCTAGGCGGGCAACGCCCGAGCAGGTTGCTCACTACTCTGCTCACGTTGGGCGACTAGCGAGGCACCGCTCGATGAGCTGAAGCTCCTCACCGAGCTCCACAGCGCGCTTTTCAAGGGCTTTCAATACCGCCTGATGCTCCTTCTGCTCCTTCTGCTCCTTCTGCTCCTTCTGCACCTCTTCCGGCGCCCTAGCGAGCCCCGCCAGCCTCCTCCTGCTCCACTCGATTTTTCATTCACCTATGCAAGGTACTTCTCCCCAGACTCCTTTTGCCTTCTCGTGAAGAGCTGGCATTCCAGTAAGCGGATGGCATCGCAGATTCTCAAGACTTCACTGCTGGTCTTCGAGTGCACGAAGTTCAGGCTACCCTCATCGAAGGCGTGATGCTCCTGGTTTTGCCCACCCCAGTTCACCAGATCATTCTTGATGAAATTGAAGTGCGACAGGTCGTAGTCAATGAACGGCTCAACCAGCGTGAAGGTGTGCTCGAGGCTGCCCTACACCAATACCGTCAACCAGGCCGATACCAGTAGCAGGAATGCCAGGGCCTGGTTCATACGCTTGAATGTCCGTGGTGAGCTAAAGGCTCGCGCACTGGCCACGCCGAGCCATGCCCACAAGGTCATGCACGGCAACGAGACCAACAGAAACACAAGCGACAGCAGCAGGACCCGAAGGCTTTTGTCGCCAGCACCGGCAAACACGCTGACCACCGCCACTGCCATCATCCACACCTTGGGGTTGATCAGCTGCAAGAGGGCAGCTCCCAACACATTTATGCCCTCTTCTTGCGGCGCGGCGCGGTCCAAGCACGGCGGCGCGCTGCGAAAGATCTGCCAGGCGAGCCAACTCAACCAGAGCACTCCGGCCCAAGCCATCACCTCCTGCACACGCGGAAATCGCAGCAGTGTCTCGCCCACACCCAGCCCGACGCCAAGCACTATCAGAGCTGACGCAACGCAAGCGCTAAAAATGACCGGCAATGTGGCGCCCATCCCCCGGCGCGAACTGTGGCTCAGCACCAGAATATTGGTCGGGCCCGGTGTGATCGAGGCAACGAATGCAAATAACAGAAAAGGCAGCATTGATTCCATGGCTCAACCTCCCTGACTGCAGCACATTGAAGGGAAAGAGAACAACAGCGAAAAAGACATGGCGGTACTCCTTTATCAGACAGGAGCCCATGATTGCGAGAAAATACGTTTCAGTCTGGAAGGATTGAGCAGCGCTTGCGGTAATCCGCAGGCGTGAGCCAGTACGCACGGCGGAACCAGCGCCCCAGGTGGCTTTGATCGGCAAAACCCAAGGCACAGGCCACCTGCGCCGGCGTTTCGCCCCGCGCCAGCAGCTGTCGCGCCTTGGCCAGGCGTAACTGGATTAGATACCCGTGGGGCGCCAGCCCAAAAGCCGCCTTGAAAGCCCGCGTCAGGCGAAAGCGATCAACGCCACAGACCCGGGCCAGATCATCCAATCCAATGTCCTCATAGACATGGGCATGCAGGAAGTCACGCGCAACCTGGGCCACCAATGGCAGCCGCGGGTCGAAGACCGCTTGCTTGCGCCAATTCAGGTGGTTCGTGAGCGAACCCAGCAAGCCGTCAATGGCACTCTGCCGTACGATGCGCAACTCACCCTCATGCAACGCATGAAAGGCCCGATAAATGGAGGTGGCCAAACCAAGATCCTGGCTCAGGGTGTCGGCAAAGCCCGGCTGACTATTATCCGGCGCATCCTCGAACAACGCGTGCATCTCCCTATCCATCCACTGCGGATCTAGGTACAGCATGGAATAGGTAAACCCATCCTCGGTCGGCGCATGCCCATCGTGGATTTCCCCCGGCTCAAGCATGAACACTTTGCCCGGCGTACTGAAGTGGCGAACACGCCGGCAATCGAACTGCTGCACGCCTTGCTCGGTGACGCCAACCAGGAAACTGTCGTGCCAGTGGGGGGCGTAGGCATGGCCTTTGAAATGGGCACGGATCGACTCAATTCCGGTGTCGGTATCCTGGGAAAGCTTGATCCAGTTGTGGTTGTCCACGTTGGGCTCCAGGAATTGTGGTGTTTTTTGGGGGGATGGATGATTAAATTACCGCTGTTTGGAGAGCAGTGTTTAAAAGATTTGTGCAGGTTGATTAAGGGCTGGAGTGAAGTTGGGTTGTTCGGGGGGACCGTCGTAGCCGATTCGGAGCTGCAGAAAATGGCCAGAAACTGCCGGTGGTCGTTGAGGTCAGTGTGCAACACCACGCTGCTCGTTGCGGCGGACGAACAGACCGCCCGGCAGAATGCCAACAATCTCGTTCGCAGGCACGCGGGTGTCGGATCAGCCGAAGCACAGTAGTTCCGGTGTTTGCTGACGGGCCAGTTTGGCGAAGGAGTCAGGATCCTCTTTGGTAATCGCGTCGCCCCGGCGCTGGTTGTTATCAATCAGAACTTGAAATTCATTCATGCAATGAAACCTCGAGAATGATGTGCTGCTTTGACAGACAATCATCCGGCGAGGTCGCAGATTGCCGCTAATGCATTGTCACCGGCGCTCCATGACGGGGGGGGGATGCGTTTCAGCCGTGGTGCCAAGGGAGCAAGATCTTGGAAGCTGACAAAAGGTTACCCAAATGTCAGACGCGTTCGAAGATCGCGGCGATTCCTTGTCCACCACCAATGCACACAGTTATACCATTTGCCTGCACATGCCAAAGCTCAACCATAACATCAGTATGCTGCCCCCCCCCGCGATTGCCGAATAGCGCGGACAGCGGCGCGTCTAACAAACTTGATAAGCGGGCGCTATAATTTATTTTATTTTAGAAGGCGATTTATCTAAAACTTCTCAGTCGCCTGTTTAATTTAGGTGTCAGCGCCAGCGTTATTATCGTTATAGTCAAGCTTTATAGGGAGGGGTAAGCTGGGGTTCGCCACATATAGTAAAATACCACCGTGGAAAAAAAGCCGAACGCTACCCCCATAAATATTGATATCTTGGAACCCATTACGCAGCCGACAGCAATGCCCATGATAATAGACAGCAGCAAAAACAACGTATCGCTAATCCTAAAGTTAGGGCGAATAATCAATCTCGTAATACTAAGCAAAACGACCTCCTGCATCGGTTACAACCTGATAAAGGTTCTCACATGTGTGTGTTGTTCAAGACAACCCAAGGTTCCGCGACCGGTCACAACGACCGCTGCATCATGTTTTCAGACACAAAAGATGAGCTTTTCGGGCGCATGACCTCGTCGTAATCGTCAAGCAAGGGTGAACTCAAGCAACGGTCGAAGTGTTCGGAAACTAGTGCTGTATTCCTAAGCCTTCAAGTTGAAGTGTTCACTTCAGGAGCGCCAGGTTCGCCACAATTTTGCTGATTACTTTACGCTCGCCAATCAAGGCTATCCCCACATACTCCATTTCCTCAGAGGAGATTTGAGCGACAGCTTCCACAAAAGCTGCATAGTGGGTCGTCTGCTGGCCTTGGACCGGAAAGTCAACTATATCGCAACGGGCTTCTAGACCTTTGCTACGGATATCTGCAAGTGTGGATTGACTGGCGGCTAGGACGGTGATGCCTATCGGAATCAATCCAGGGTGCTCATGACCGCTCGCATCAATCAGCGTTGGCCCTACCAATTCTGGATGACGTTGACCTATTGTCAGAGCGATGACCGCCGCCGCATTAGCGGCACGTCCAACAGCTAATTCGGAATCGACGACGATTACACAGCGTTCTGCAGTTTTTTTTAGCTCATACATACCGGTACTCCAACACTCTGTTCACAATTCAACTGGATAATGCTCACAGATCGAATTGACGTCTAGAACGATATTGCACGCGATGCACGTACTTTAATCATCAAAGACGTAATTGTTCAGTCGCTGCGCGCCCCAGCGTGATTGCCATGCACGAAACTGGGCGCGGCATCCGGGACAGCAGCTGCACTGAAAAACATTCGGCTAGCAGGTTCATCATTCTGGTTTGCCCGGACTTCAGGATGTTCTGTGCAGATACCATCTAACCACTCACCCAGCGTTTCGGCATGGATTCGCTCAAGGAGATGGCGCCTCAATTTTGCGCAAGGCAATAGGCTTCGTCAGAGCGCGGCCATTCACTATAGATTAAATAATTATGGACGGTCATCCGGCGACCTCGCTCAGAGACAAGAAGCGCAACTAATTTCGCCACCTCTAGCGCTATGCGGAAACGCCCTAGTGGGGCGTTCTGCATCAACGCTTCGGTGGGAATACGCATCGCATCAGTCAGTGCTTCGTGAAATTTTTCCAATTTTTTTGGACAATTAAATCCGAATTGAGTACCTGTTAGTGCTGCTCTAATATTCCCGGCCAATGTCGGACAATGCTTGGCTGAATTTGCGCCGAACAGTATAAACGGTGGGAAATAGCTCTACCATTCCTGATGCTAGTTGACAAAATGACAACGATTTAGTTCTTGAAATATCCAAATGATATGTGGGATATTGTACTCGTCGCATATAAAAATAATAAAAGGAACGCTGCAATGTCTTACTGTATCAATTTTAGCCATCTCGAAAAAGAAACCGTAGTCTCCGTTGAAATATTCGGTTTGAGCGAGGAGTACCGGTCAGTCCGAATCTCCCAGTTCCAATGTATCGGCTGGCTCTTGAGCATATTCGACACTGCTCAACGGTTGATTGACAGGTCTGATGGGCTTTTGAATGAAGGCTATGACCAGGAGGCGCTGGAGCGTGTCGCCGGACTATCGCCTGATCAAGCCAGCCAATTGCTCGCACTGACTACCCTCAATGACCGGTTTGAATACGTGTGGGACATAATCGGCGAAAGCGAACGTGATGAGGCGAGAGTTATGGATTTTCGGTACTTCGACAATTTTTGGCCTGGTTTCGATGCCTACAGCCTCATCTGGAATCCAAATCCGTCCCCCCATCCGGGTCAGAAGCTTCCTTTGGCGGCAAATACCCCCGGTTCATTTAACCTTGAGAGTTAGAACTTAGGCGTCGGGCAGCTTCCAGCAGAGGGGCTACGCGCCGAACACGGAATTCGGCGGATCACCTGTTCTGGAGCACACCTAATGCGAAGTGGATACCTACAAGTCAAAGATGCGCTTGATGGGCACCACTTCCGATCGTCACCACTCGCCTTCCAACGCCGGAGGATGAAGCTTTGTTGCCACTCATCCTCTGAGTTCCGGGAGGCTCCTATGGAGAAAATCACACTATCAGTGCATGGCTTGGTAGTTGTTCTTGATTGATTTACTTGAGTGCCCCTAACTTTCGTCCCAGCATTATTATTTTTCTGGCGTCGATGCGGTCCTGCGACAACACCGTAGGGGTGAGTGCCTTTTCATCTTAAAGCCTGCATCCTTTTAATCCCCGCCGCCGTCTTCAATGCACGCCCACTCATTCACTTGCTGGAGCAAGCGCGTATGACGCGAGCCAGAGGCATTTTTGAGCGAGTAGCTTGAAATCACCAACGCTCATTGCTCAAGCATTCTTGATGGGAGCCCTTCTGAGCCAAAAGCTTTGGAGCGGGCATTGATACTTGAAAAACAGCAGTGCATCTTCGATGTGCATCGTTGCGATCTTGTATCAGCACTAAGAGCTTCTCCATAGGCGAACGCACCGTGATGGCATTGGGGCTTTTGCGCGGGCGCTCACATGCAAGCATTTCGCTCAGTTTGGACTCAAGCCACACCTGTGGTCTATTTCGCGAGGTCTGGTCGTAGGCTAACGGCCCTCCTCTGGCCCAAGGTTAGATTCGATTTATCCCAGCGTGGATTCCCGCCTTTATGAATGCTACCAAATGCTCGGTTTTGGTATCGAGATCCATCGCCTTCACTGCACCGCCGGAAATGCGTTCTATCCGGTTGTCGAAAACACTCATGACCAACGCACCGACGGCAAACAGATAAGACCAATGAGCGGTTCTGGAACTGATGCTGGGTAGAGCCTCACGGATAGCACGAATGAACTCCACAGCAAATGGGTCGAAGTACTCAGCGACTATCCCTCGATCTACTTCGCGGGGATCGGAAGCTTCGCGAGCGACGAGCTTGGCGTATGCGATTCCTGCTTCGCTGTTCTGATTTGTCATCACTGGCAATACGAAGGCTCGCACGATGTGCTCCAACGGATCTTCTCCAGCGGCAAGCGGTAAATGAAGCAGCCCCAAACGCTCATCAAGCACAGCTTTACGTCGTTCAAACAATTCACGATAAAGGTTTAGCTTCGTTTTGAAGTGGTAGACCACCAGGGGCAACCCAACCTCAGCCGCATTCGCAATGTCTCTCATCGAGACACCGTTGTACCCCCCCTCAGCGAACAACCGCTCCGCGGCATCAAGCACCTGCTCACGCCTGCTCACCTCGGTATTCCTTTCCTTTGCCGATGCCTCCGCCATGTAACTGCCTGCGTTTTTTCGCTGAATGTTCCGTAATTGTGCCCTCCCCCGGCTAGGCGCGCCACTTGTCATTTGCCACCTAGACGACACTAACTGTACGTGCGTATAGTCAGAACCAATAATAACAAAATGGCCGCTCAGTCAGCCTCGAGCGGCAAACAGGAGGCTTTATGAACATCAACCTAAACGCTATGAAGTGGCGCGTACTCATCGGATGCTTCCTCAGTTACATGTTTGATGCGCTCGACATTTTGGTGCTCATTATCTCCTTGCCTGCGATCAAGGAAACCATGCAGATCAGCACCACCGAAGCAGGATTCATGGTGACCGCGACACTCCTGGGCATCGGAGTTAGCAGTTTGGTAATGGGTGGCCTGGCCGATACCTTGGGACGTCGAAAAGCCCTGCTACTTTCGCTGGCAACCTTTGGCGTCCTCACCATTGCAATTGCCGGTGTAACCGATTGGAAGCAGTTATTAGTGTTGCGCTTCTTGGCTGGGCTAGGCCTTGGAGGGGTATGGGGAACAGTTGCAGCACAGGTCAACGAAGCGTGGCCGCCCCATCAACGAGCTCGCGCCACTGCCTTTGTTCTGAGTTCTTTCTCCATAGGATCGGGTCTTGCCGCAGTGTTGGCCGCCTGTTTGCTGAAAACCTATGGATGGCGCGTCCTATTCGTAATTAGCGGCGCTCTCGTTGTTATCCCGATTATCTATGTCTGGTTGCGCGTCCCGGAGTCGACGGTGTGGCTAGCCGAACGGAAAGTCAGTCGTGATCTTTTGGCTCCTCGTAACTCAGTAACCATCAAGTCGCTATTCGCCGCAGATTTGCTGCGTAAAACGCTACTTGGCACTACGGCTTCGGCACTCGCACTGACTGCTTACTGGGGCGCGATGACTTGGCTGCCAACTATTCTAGTTCAGGAACATGGCCTCGAACCTTCTACTATGGCCGGCTTCATAGCGGTGATGAATGTGGGAACTTTCATTGGCTACAACCTCTTCGGTTGGCTGGCAGACCGAATTGGCAAACGGCGCATGATTATCATATCCCTGATCGGCTGCGGTTTGATGCTGCCGATCTACACGTTTGCCACGGACAAAACCGCGCTCTTGCTGCTGGGGCCTGCCTTCGCATTTTTCATCGCTTTTGTAGGTCTGTTCGGCTCCTATTTTGCGGAGCTTTACCCCACCCACCTTCGAGCATCTGGCGCAGGTTTTTGCTTCAACGTTGGCCGCGGCATCTCTGCTTTTGCCCCGTTGTTATTGGGTTCAGTTGCGGTCTCCGTTGGTTTTTCAATCAGCATAGGTTTTTGCGGTGCGTTATTCCTGCTGGCAGCGGCAGTCATTTCCCTACTGCCACAGGACGTAGACCTCCACTGGGCTTACCAGAATCCTAAAGGTGTTTCGCCCACTAGCGAATCCATCTGACGATCATCAATCAATTATTAAGGAGTCTAGAAATGGCCCGTCGATTTGTAGATCTTTCCATCTTCCTAGAAAACGATGTCATCTCCGATCCGCCTGGGTATGAGCCAATAATCCAGTACTTGGATCACAAGACGACCGCGAAGCAAGTCACTAGCTTCTTTCCCGGACTCCAGACTTCTGATCTGCCAGACAGTGAAGGCTGGGCAATAGAACATATCCAGCTCAATACCCATAACGGCACTCATCTGGATGCTCCCTTCCATTTTCACAGCACCATGAATGAGTCGCTGGGCGAAAGTGAGCGCGCCATTACCATCGACGAAGTTCCACTGGAGTGGTGCTTCCAACCTGCTGTGAAGCTCGATTTCACAGCCTTTCATGACGGTTACGTTGTCACATCTGAAGATGTCGAGGCGGAACTTGCGCGCATTGGGCATGAGCTAAAACCTCTCGAAATTGTTGTGATCAACACCGGTGCTGGAATGCGTTACGGGCAGCCAGGTTACGTATCGTCAGGCTGCGGCATGGGTCTTGACGCCACGATGTACCTTCTCGAGCGCGGTGTACGCCTGACTGGCACCGATGGCTGGAGCTGGGACGCCCCGTTTGTGCACACCGCAAAAAAATTCGCGGAGACCAAAGATGCATCCCTGATTTGGGAGGGGCATAAAGCTGGCCGCAACATTGGCTACTGTCACCTAGAGAAACTGCACAACCTAGAAATACTGCCTTCATCTGGTTTTTTTATCGCCTGCTTCCCTTGCAAAATCCGAAACGCATCGGCCGGGTGGACGCGCGCCGTCGCAATTTTCGACGACTCCCTCAATGCTGCGGGATGAACTCTCTCTAACTCGTCTTAAGGAGATTCCTATGCAACTGAACCACACTCACGACATCACCCGCCGTAGTTGGCTTGAGCAAGCAAACGACTCAGGAAGCGACTTTCCACTACAGAATCTGCCGCTCTGTGTTTTTCGCCGAAGAGGCACTGCCGATGCTTGGCGCGGAGGGATCGGTATCGGTGACCAGATCGTCGATTTCGCCGCCCTGCACCAAACCGATTGCATAAAAGGTCTTGCTGCCGATGCGGTGTTGGCAGCATCCGCTCCAACGCTAAACAAACTATTGGAGCTTGGCCCGGATGCGTGGAAAACATTACGCCATAGCCTGTTTGAGTTACTGGAAACAGGTAGCCCACATGAACAATTAGTGCGCAAAACGCTAGTTGCTCAGGTCGACGCGGAGCACACCGTACCAGTACAAATCGGAGACTACACCGATTTTTACACTTCGCTTGATCACGCAGTGAATTGCTGCCGGCAGTTTGGGATAGAGGTATTCCCTAATTTCGACTGGTTGCCTATCGGCTATCACGGCCGGGTGTCGTCAATAGGCGTTAGTGGACAAAAGATCTTCCGGCCTATGGGCCAGTCGCGGCCAAATCCGAATGCTGAACCGGTCTATGGCCCCTGCCAGCGATTGGACTATGAACTGGAAATCGGAGCAGTGATCGGCACAGGGAATTCGAGTGGAACCAGCATACCTCTCGCATCAGCTCAGCAACATATCTTCGGTCTATGCATACTAAATGACTGGTCAGCGCGTGATATTCAAACGTGGGAAATGCAGCCGCTAGGGCCTTTCCTCGCCAAAAACTTCGCCACCACTCTATCGCCGTGGATTGTCACACTCGAAGCACTTATTCCTTATCGAACGGCTTGGACTCGCTCGCCGGAACGCCCGCAACCGCTTAGCTATCTCAGTGCGCCGGAAAATACCGAGTTCGGGGCGTTTGACATACAACTGGACGTGTCGATTCAGAGTGCTCGTCAGCGTGACGAAGGAGGGAAGCCGCGTACGCTGACACATACCAGTTTCCGTCATCAGTATTGGACATTAGGCCAAATGGTTGCTCACCACACCATGGGGGGGTGCAACCTGCAAAGTGGTGACCTACTTGGCAGTGGCACCATCTCGGGCCCGGCTGCGGGTGAAGCAGGGGCACTAATCGAACTGACCGTATCGGGAGCAGAGCCAGTCGATATAGGTGACGGTGAACTGCGAGGTTTTCTTGAAGATGGGGATACCGTGGTGTTCAGAGGCTGGTGCGAACGTCAGGGTTTCGCTCGCATCGGATTCGGCCTGAATTACGGCACCGTGGTGCCATTCCAACCGCTCAAATAGTTGCTCAGGGATCATAGCGATCGCTTACTAGCGGTCTCTGAACGCCACGGTTTTCCATTCATTAGTGGGCAATCTGCTTAATCCTCTACCCCTTAAGCACCACTCTAGTAAGTGATGCTTTAGGGAGAGTCATGCCTGCAAAAAAAACAATAAGAACGGAGCCCTACTATGAGTCATCAGAAGTACAACCTCTACCACGTGATGTGTGTAGCCCTGGCAATACCTTTTTGCGCCCGGGCAAGCGAAAGCGGCTTCATTGAAGACGCGACTGGAACGCTGAGCGCACGTAACTTTTACTTCAATCGCGACTTCTCGGGTTCGAAAGTCGCTCAGTCAAAATCCGAAGAATGGGCACAAGGCTTCGTGCTCAATTTAAAGTCTGGATACACGCCTGGCACGGTTGGTTTCGGCGTAGATACTATTGGTCAATGGGGAATTAAGCTCGATAGTGGTCGCGGCCGGTCAAATTCCGGGTTGCTGCCCGTACATGATGGTCAAGCGGCGGATGAATACAGTCGAGCCGGCGCGGCGTTGAAAATGCGTGTATCGAAAACAGAACTGAAGGTAGGTGAATTGCAGCCTAATCTTCCCGTTCTTCTTTTAAGTGATAACCGGCTGTTACCTCCTACCTACCAAGGCGCGAGCATTGTTACAAACGAAATCGAGGGACTGACCGTACAGGCTGGGCGACTCAATACCACCAGTTTGCGCAACGAGGCCGGAGATGAGCGCCTGCAACCTATGATTGCCTTCACTCTTCGACCAGTCAGCGCCGATCATTTTACTTATGTGGGGGGAGATTACAGCTTCAATAACAATCGCACCGCGGTTGGCCTTTGGTATGCAGGGCTGGAGGACATATACAACCAACGTTTCTTCAGTTTCCGGCACAGCCAGCCGCTTGGGAGTTGGACGTTGGGTGGGAACCTTGGCTATTTCGACACCCAGGAAACCGGCCGCGATCTCGCCGGCGAGGTAGACAACAGGGCACTGTACGGACGGGTGTCTGCCCAGCATGGCGCGCACACACTGTCGGTCGGCCACCAGGCGATGTTCGGTCAGCAAGGCTTTGCCCGGGTGTACGCCAACCTCAGCCCGCTGGCAAATGAAGTGACTGTGAGCACCTTTGACGCCGCTGACGAAAAATCATGGCAGCTGCGCTACGACTATGATTTCGCCGGCCTTGGCATTCCGGGTCTGCAGTCCATGGCTAGATATACCCATGGAGGCAACGCTGATGTTTCCACACTTTCAACGGGAGTGTCTGGGTCTACATGGGAACGCAATCTAGAGCTTGCTTACACGATCCAAAGCGGCAAGCTTAAAAACCTCAACGTGCGCTGGAGGAACTCGAGCGTCCGCTCTAATTGGCGCACTGACATTGATGAAAATCGCCTGGTTTTTAACTACGCGATGAATCTTTTTTAAAAGCCCCCAGATATTGCAGCCATGCAGACCTAACGTATCCGGCAGGTCACGTCATCTAAAGGGCCCTTTTGTATTCAAATCAAATCACTTGGTTAGCCAGGACTCGACGTTATCGGAGCCGTGTTCTGCTTTCCATTCTTTCAGGCCTTTGTGATTTCCGCCTTTGGTTTCACTACGTAGCGGAAACTTGCATGGCGATCATGAGGTTGATCCCTTCTGCAAGGCTAAACCAGCATAATCAATACGCCTATTTGAAGGATAGTCCTCACAAGCCCGCCGACGCTGCGGGCGTGTGAGATCTATCAGTTGTTGCCTTAGAAGTATGTGCCATTCTTGCTTAGCCTAAGTGACTCGGGCGTACGTTAAGATGCTCCTTCGAGTAAGACAAATGTCCCAGTCGCAGCACCAGCGCGAAGGACCTTGGCCGCTTGGTATTCAGGGCTCTCATAGAAACACTTGGCGTTGGCAAACGAGTCGAACTCGAATATCACATGCCGCTCATGAGATTCACCTTCGAGATTTTCATACTGACCCGCTGCAATGACTTTGGGATTGAAAGGTAGCATTGCATCGCCTGCGGCTTTTGCGTAGGTGGCGTAGGCAGTTGCATCCGAAATGCTCACGTGCCCGATCAGGTATCCTTTTGGCATGTCTGTCTCTCTTTCAGTGGGTATATTCAATTCAACGCAGGGCGTTAATTACAGCCGCCTGCGTCACAGGTATTTGTGGTCACAGGCTCTACTTCGACGCCACCGGAGTGAAAGGTACAGGGCGCCTGCAGCCATCCTGGTGATCAATCATCCAGCCGGGATAGTAAGGAGGCAAAGCACTCACGGCCTCAAGCCGCGCGAGCTCCTCGTCGGTAAGAACGACACTGATCGCACCCAAGTTATCTTCGAGTTGGTCAATCCTTTTAGCGCCGATGATGACGCTTGTGACATGAGGTTTAGCGAGTAACCAAGCGAGTGCTACTCTTGCGACGGAGATACCGCGTGAATCGCCGATGGCGCGCATTTCTGCGACGCATGGCCAAGCCTGGTTCAGATCAACCGGTGGAAAGTCGAAATTACTGCGCCGCGAATCTTCCTCGGTTGACGCTCCTGGGCCGAACTTCCCCGAAAGCAATCCACCTGCGAGAGGCGACCAGACAAGTAACCCCATCTCCTCTTCAATAACGAGCGGCACCAATTCGCGCTCCACGTCACGTCCGGCAATAGAGTAATAGGCCTGGAGCGTCTCAAAGCGTGTGGCATTAAGTGCTGCGCTCAGCCCTAGAGCTTTGCCGATCTTGCCTGCGTGCCAATTTGAAACGCCGACATAGCGGACTACACCTTGGCGCGTCAGATCATCCAGGGCCCGCAGCGTTTCTTCTATAGGGGTCACGGGATCGCTGGCGTGAATCTGGTAAAGGTCAATATGATCGACCTGAAGGCGCTCCAGGCTTCGCTGCACAGAATCCATGATATGACCGCGCGACGCCCCTTGATCGTTGGGTTTCGAGCCCATTACACCAGCTGTCTTGGTAGCCAGCACTACCTCGCTGCGTGGCACGCCGATGTCTCTCAATGCCTGGCCGAGGATGCGCTCAGATTGGCCGAAAGAATAAATGTCGGCGGTGTCGATGAAATTGATCCCTTGCGTCAGAGCGTGGGCGATCAAACGGTTGGCGTCGCTCTGATCAACCGCGCCGATTGCAGCCCACATACCCGCGTCATCATTACCTCCCAGCGTCATCGTGCCGAGGCATAGTTCGGATACATACAGGCCCGTACGGCCAAGTCGGTTGTATTTCATGGCTGCTCCTTCGAGATTCGCTAGATGAAGTGCGGCGCCGCACCGCCCTACGTGGTTGGCATGCGTGAATTTCAGGTGCGTTGAGATTTCCCAGATCGGAACTGTCCGGCAATAGCCGCGACGCGCGCACCATATAAACGTGCCGTATCCAAATCCCCTGGTGACATCTCTTCAGGAGAAGCATCGGCAGGCGTTTGCGCCATAGGCGCGATATAGGAGCCCATACGATTTAGGTCATCGCGTTTCGATGCCTTGACGTTGGCCGGTTTGATATCTAGGCCGACCCAAATCCCAGCGTGCTGCCCAGAAAGCAGGACGAAATACTCAAGTGTGTTGAGCTTGTCGCCGTTGATGCTTGAGCTGTTAGTGAAACCGCCAAAAATCTTGTTTTGCCATGTGCCTTCGAACCAAGGTTCCGAGGAGGCATCCGCGAATTTTTTAAACTGCCAGCTAGGACCTCCCATGTAGGTAGGCGAGCCAAAGACGATTGCATCTGCGCCAGCGAGGGTTTGCCAAGCTTCCTCGGAGATATTGCCCTCAGCGTCGATTGCAACTAATACAGTACCGGTGCCTGCGCCTGCTGCGACTGCGTTCGCCATACGCGTGGTGTGTCCATATCCGGAGTGATAAACGATGACCGTTCGGATGGGCATGGAATGTGAGTTCATGAGGGCTCTCTTGCATGTGGTGGAGTTATTGACTACGTGGGTGTTACTCTACAGTTTCAAAAATTCGCTATAAACTATGTAATTAGAAACACTCTGTTATCTATATGGTGAACAATGCCAAATCTCCAAGCACTTTTAATTTTTTCCCGCGTTGCGGAAATGATGAGTTTCACGCGTGCGGCTGAAAGCCTAGGGATCCAGAAGGGACGAGTGTCGACGGTGATTCGCGGGCTGGAGCGAGAGATGGGCGCCACCCTCCTGCACAGGACGACGCGCAGCGTGCAACTGACCGAGGACGGACGCGCTTTCTATTCGCGCGCACGTGACCTTTTGGCCGAAGCTCAGGACATGCAGTCAATGTTCGCGAACAACGGCACCCCCCTGACGGGAAGATTGCGCGTAGATATGCCGACTGAGTTGGCGAAGACCGTCGTGATTCCCGCTCTGCCACAATTACTCAAGGAGAATCCTGAGTTGGAGTTGGAGCTGTCCAGCACAGATCGTCGGGTCGATCTCGTTCAGGAAGGGTTCGATTGCGTGATCCGTCTCGGGCCGATAATTGACGACACGCTGATTGCCCGCTCACTTGGCAGGTTGCGCATGATGAACGCAGCGAGCCCCAACTATCTGGGAAAGTACGGCATACCGCGCACACTCGACGATTTGCTCAGTCAGGGTCACCAGATGGTTCACTACACGCCGACACTCGGTACCCGACTTGTTGGATGGGAATACCCGGAGGGTGATGGATATGCATCGCTTGTTTTGCCAGGCGCGATGCAGGTCAATAGCGTGCAGACCTACCATGCTGCGGGGCTGGCAGGTATTGGACTCATCCAGGCCGGGTATTCGGCCCTCGCGCACCACATTAAAAGTGGCGATCTGGTGGAAGTTCTGCCCGATCTACGACCCGAGCCGCTAGCTGCGTGGCTCGTAGTCGCGCATCGGCGTAACCTTTCCCAACGCGTCCGGGCGTTCATGACTTGGATTGAGACTGTATTGGCCCCCTATTTTGATTAGCCGCTTGAGTGAGCACCATGCGATCTAGTCACTTGTCTCGTCGCGGCTGCTTCCAAGATGTGTTTGCCATACGATTACACACAAGGCTGTAAGCAACGCCGATCACTACTAATAGGGCATTGGAATCTCTCCCGCCGTTTTTGAACGCAAATTTAGACTGACACCTAACATCTGGTGCCTCTCATTTTTGACAAAAATTCAGAGTTGTCCGACAGCCTCTGCAATGAGCTGAATTAAGGTGAGTAGTCATTATTTTTACCCAGATAACATTCGCTATTGGAATTTCACCGGCACTTTCCTCAAAAGCCTGTCGGCTGTGGCGATGTTTGCTTGCCTGCCATTGAGGGATGACTTCTGAACAAAAACAATGTTGCTGCCAAACCCAGCAACGCCGCCAATGTCAACCAAATACCTGGCGCCGCACTGTCGCCCAAGACATGAATCAGGTAAGTGCAAACAACAGGAGTGAATCCACCAAACGTTGCTGTAGCAAGACTATAGGCTAAGGAAAAGCCAGTTGTACGGACTTCGATCGGCATGATTTCAGTCAGTGCAACAACCATTGCTCCGTTGTAAGACCCATAAAGAAAGGAGAGCCACAACTCGACAATTAATAAATGACTGAAACTAGGATTTGACACCAGCCAGATTAATGCGGGATATGCAGTGAGCACAGTTAACACTGTAGCTCCAACAAGCAGAGGCTTTCGACCAACACGATCTGATAATGCGCCCATTACAGGCAGCCAGAAAAAATTTGAAAGCCCGACCAGCATTGCGATCAAAAAACTGTCGAGTTCCGACATCTTTAACTCGTTTTTCGCGAACGTAGGTGCATAGGCGGTAATCATATAGAACGACACAGTGGTCATTACGACCATTGCCGCACCAGCAAGTATCAGGCGCCAGTTATGAAATATGGACTGCCATATTTCCGAGAGTGTCGGGTGTTTTTTTCGGGAAGCAAACTCAGGGGTTTCCTGAAGCGTACTTCGAATGATGAAAATTGCCGGGACAATCAAGCAGCCAAACAGAAACGGAACACGCCACCCCCAACTGGTCATCTGCTCGGCACTTAAATGTGTGGTCAGAGTGACACCCAATAGCGCTGCGACAACGACTGCGATTTGCTGGCTCGCTGACTGCCAACTTACAAATAAACCTTTTTTACCTGGCGTGGCGATTTCGGAGAGATAAACCGATACGCCACCCAGCTCCACACCCGCAGAGAAGCCCTGCAACAATCGACCCGCAAGTACAAGCAATGGAGCGACTATACCGATCTCCTCGTAGCCAGGCATAAAAGCAATCATCGTAGTACCAGCGGCCATTAACCCCAATGTAATGACAAGACCCTTTTTTCGACCATGACGGTCGATGTACGCGCCGAGTATGATCGCGCCCAGCGGTCTCATAAGGAATCCGGCACCAAAAGTCGCAAAGGAAAGCATCAGCGATGCGAAGGCGCTATCCGATGGGAAGAAAGTCCTGGCGATCGCTGAAGCGTAAAACCCATACACCATAAAGTCGAACATTTCCAGGAAGTTACCACTGACAACTTTGACGACAGCTTTGCCTTTTGAGCTATACATAGAAGTCTCGCTTCGGTTGTTTTTATTTTCAAAGATGGACTGCGTACGTCGCCCATAGACCAGCGTCTCGCTCGATAGAGTCTATGGACGCTGGTGTTCGAAGTTCAGTTGAAACTGTCTATGCGCATCACGGACTTACCAATTTGCTCACGTGCCTCAATGCGGGCATGCACTTTTTTCACGTCGTCCATTGAATAACGCCCCTCAATATCGATATTTAAAGAACCTTCAATAATTGCTGCGAAAACAGCATCGGCGCGGCGCTGAACAGTTGGACCATCGCTCATGTGATCGGCCAGCCGAGGTCGAGTCAAAAATAGTGACCCCGCCTCTCCTAGTTCGATAGGGTCGAGGTCTGTGATCGAACCGGATACGTTGCCGTAATTGACGATCAAACCCCGCGCCCGGCAGGCCCTGAAGCTGTCACGCAAAGTGCTTTTCCCGACTGAATCAAAAACCACATCAACCCCCCTACCGTTAGTCGCCTCGCGGATGCGGTCAGCAAAGCGACCGTTGTCATACAGCATGGCTTCAGACGCACCCCGCTCGATGCCGATAGCACACTTCTCCTCGGTGCTCCCGGTGGCGAAGACTGTTGCACCTCGCCGCTTGGCCATTTGAACCAGAAGTTGACCAATGCTGCCGGAGGCTGCGTGGATGAGGCAGGTAGTACCGGGCTGCAGCTTGGCAATGTCTTCGACAAGATAGTGAGCCGTCGCACCTTGAAAAATCGCCGCAGCAGCCATGTCGAAAGGAATTGCATCCGGAATTTTCGCAACCAGTGAGGCTGGCACGCTGGCGTATTCGGCATAACTGCCCCAAGAGATACACCATGCGACTCGATCACCTGGTACGAGGTGATAAACGCCCTCCCCAACGGCAACAACTTCACCCGCACCCTCCATGCCTAGCGTGCATGGCGCTCGCACAGGATAAGTGACTGATGACGCATACTTGCCTTGGCGCGTATGCACATCCATGAAGTTAATCCCCGCATATGCAACCTTCACCACGATGTGCTTGGGGCTCGGCTGGGGCATGGGTACGTCAGTACGAATTTGTACGACTTCAGGGCCGCCGTAGCACTCAATCGTAATCGCTTTCATTGCTGGATGACCTCATTTTCAGGTGCGTCTATAAGTTGATCAAGAACAAAGGGCAGGATGCCCCCTGCTCGAAAATATGCCGCCTCCACCGCATTATCGATGCGGGCAAGTAAAGATATCTCGATGCAAATAACGCCGGAGCGTCTAATGATCAATTTAAGCCGTTGACCAGGCTTAATAACGTTTTCCGTTGGCGAAATGTCAAAGCTTTCGCTTCCGTCCAGACGCAAATTCTGCACGCTGTCGTCAGCTTCAAACTGCAAGGGCAAAATGCCCATGCCTATAAGGTTGCTGCGGTGGATGCGTTCGAAGCTCCGGGCAACGACCGCACGTACGCCTAATAGTCGCGTACCCTTGGCTGCCCAATCTCGGCTAGATCCAGTGCCATATTCTTCACCCGCAAATATGAGCAGTGGTACTCCTTCAGCGAGATAGCTGAGCGACGCTTTGAAGATGCTCATGCGTTGCGCAGAGGGTCGGTGAAGCGTAAACGGACCTTCATCAACTGCGCCTTCAGGCAACAGCGGCAGCATTAGGTTTTTTAGGCGCACGCTTGCGAAAGTGCCCCGCACCATGACCTCAGAGTGACCACGGCGCGATCCGTAAGTATTGAATTCGTTAGGAGCTACTCCCTGGGCGGCGAGCCAATGGCCAGCCGGCGATTCCAAGCGAATCGCTCCAGCGGGACTGATGTGGTCGGTGGTTACGGAATCGCCAAATATTGCCAAAGCCCGTGCGCCGCGGATGGGTTGGAAAGCCGCCGCAGGTTCATCGAAGAACCGAGGTTGTGTGATGTAAGTAGACGCAGGCCAATCGTAAACGGGGCCTATAGTCGAATTGATACTGTTCCAGTCTGAGCTCCCCTCGAATATGTTTTCGTATAGCCGACTGTAAATAGCTGGATCGATTGACTGAGTCGCCAATGCCTCTATTTCATCACCAGAGGGCCAGAGGTCGGCGAGGAATACGGGTGTCCCGCTGTTGTCATATCCCAAGGGTTGAGTTGTCAGATCGATGAGCATTGTCCCGCAGAGTGCATAAGCCACCACCAATGGCGGGCTGGCTAAGAAGTTGGCGCGCAAGGCCGGGTGAATACGAGCATCGAAGTTGCGGTTGCCTGAAAGCACAGAACAGCAGATAAGGTCCTGCTCCGTTATCAGGTCTTCGATTGCAGGCTCTAGCCCGCCAATATTGCCTACGCAGGCCCCACAACCATAGGCTGTGATATCGAAGCCCAATTCAGCCAATGGCTGTTCAAGACCCGCCTGGGCTAAGTACTCGGCCACCACTCGCGACCCTGGAGTAAACAGCGTCTTTACCCAAGGCTTGACCTTGAGCCCTTTGGCCAGCGCATTACGGGCCAGCAACCCTGCGGCAATCAAAAGCTGTGGGTTGGATGTATTGGTGCAAGAGGTAATGGCGGCAACCATTAAATCGGCGTGTCCTATTAAAACAGCCTCAAGGTGCACTGGAACCATTGGCGTACGAGCCGATAGCGAACATCGCGCAGAGAGTTGCTCAAGGATTTTTCCGTATCCGCCCTCAGCGGGATCCTTCAGAAGAAGCGACTTGAAACTTTTTGAAACCATGTCGAGCGGTAGATAGTCTTGCGGTCGCCTTGGGCCGCTGACACCCGGTTGTATCGCACTGAGATCAATTGAGACCACCTTCGAATAATCGATTGATCCAGGTTGAGGAGATCCGAACAGCCCCTGTTCACGATAATATTGGCCTATCAATGCAACTTGCCGTTCTGTTCGGCCTGTTTGCTGATAGTACTTCAGGGTATTGTTATCAACAGGAAAGTAAGCGCAGGTTGCACCGTATTCCGGTGCCATGCTGGAGATAGTCGCGCGGTCAGTCGCACTCAGTAACGCAGCCCCCTCACCCAAAAACTCAACCAGCTTACCGACAACTCCAGTCGCACGTAAAAGCTGAGTGATATGCAACACTACGTCGGTCGCAGTGATGCCCGGGCACAACGAACCCGTTAGACACACACCCACCACATCCGGCATCAGCAGATAAAGCGGCTGACCAAGCATGGATGCTTCTGCTTCGATGCCACCCACTCCCCAGCCGAGAACGCCAATACCATTGATCATCGTGGTGTGAGAGTCGGTGCCCACCAGAGTTTCAGGGAAGATAACCCCATCTTTTTCCACAACGCCTTGGGCCAAGTGCTCAAGATTGATCTGATGGCAAATACCCTTACCAGGCGGGACGACCTTGAAGGTTTCGAACGCTTGGGTACCCCATTTCAAAAACGCATAGCGCTCTTGATTCTGAAATACCTCGAGCTGCTGATTTTTTTCGACAGCGTTCTTACTATCCGAAAATACTGTCTGCACCGAGTGATCAATGACCAAGTGAACGGGGATCATTGGCTCAATTGCTCTAGGATCTGCGCCTCTGCGTACTGCTTCGCTTCGCATCGCAGCCAAGTCGGTCAGCAAAGGAACACCGGTAAAATCCTGAAGTAGTACGCGACTGACCACAAACGGAATTTCGCCCTCTCGAACAGATTGCGGTTGCCATCTCGCCAACGCCTCGATATGAGACGTCAGTACTTGAATACCGTTGCAATTTCTCAGCGCCGACTCCAGAAGAAGGCGAATGACCACGGGCAATCGATCCACAGACGGCAAACCTTGAGAAGGCAGTGCAGCTAGTGAAAAGTATTGATGCAATGTGCCATTGGCTTCGGCAAAAGATCGGAGATAAGGGCTGGCGCAGCTAACCATGGAATTTCTCTTTTTCTCAGGAACTTGGCGCTGTGCCGTCCCGTCTGGTGGAATCCATGGTAAAACTCTATAGGCGGTACGAGAACTCCCAAATAATTCCCTGGCTCCGTTAGGAAATAACCCGATGTTCGACTGGCAAGATCTTTACTTCTTTACTATTTTAGCTCGCACAGAATCACTCTCAGCTGCTGCCCGTGAGCTTCAGGTCGAACATGCCACTGTCGGACGGCGTATTGAAGCTCTTGAGAAATCACTTGGTCTGCGCCTTGTTGATCGGCTGCCAAGAAGCCGACCATTGACCGAGGATGGACGAGCGCTTGCACGTTTAACCAGCTCCATGGTGAATATCGCCACCGAGGTAAAACAATTGTCTCGTGTCGCCGCGATAGAGGTCGCAGGGACGGTCAAGGTCAGCGCACCTCCATCTATTGCGATCTATTGCATCGCACCTTGTATTGCCGCACTTCGTGAGGAGCATCCGAAATTATCTGTTGTTCTGTTGCCGTCGCTCTCGATGGCGGCGCTGGACAAAGGCGAGGCTGACATAGCTTTGCGCACGGTACGTCCGGACGAGGGGGCTCTGGTGCGCAGAAAGATAGGTGTGGTGCGATTCGCTTTGTATGCAAATGTTCAGTTCGCCGAGCGCCCCACAGAGCAATGGAGTTTCATAGCGTATGATGAAACCCAAGATCATTTGCCACAGCAAAATTGGCTTCACCAGATCCGCAGGCACCGCCCCGTCGTATTTTCAGCCAGCGATCTAGCCTCTCAGCAAATGGCCGCCAGGTTTGGTGTTGGTGCTGTCGTACTACCAACTACCGTTGGAGACAACGACTCCTCTCTCCAGCGCTTGTTAGTGGAGAGCGAACCACCTGTTCGAGATATCTGGCTGACGGTGTATCCGGATCTGCGCCGCTCTCAATCAGTGAAAGTTGTGATGGATTTTTTAGTAAATTGCATTCAGCAAGAGCCTCGCCTGCGCAGTTTGTGAAACGTATTGAAAACTGCCTCACCACTGGCTTTTCTTCCGCAAGCCTGAAGCACTGCTAGCAAGGCGTATTCGTCAAACTGGGAAAGCAGATCTTTGATCTAAATGCTTAGTTGAAAATTGTTATCACGCGCCTATCGGCACAGCGTACGGCTAATATATCCAAGTTGCTGATGTGTAGGTGGCTTTCATAATCATTAACAGACGCTATCACACGGGTAATCCACTGACCCATCGCGCCCAGTTGGCATGAGCAAAGCTTGCAGTTGCGTCGTTGTCGAGGCCGCACTCTCCAAAACGCTTCGCGCATCGCCGCCCGTCTGTACTGAAAAGTACAGTCAGTGGAGAAAAGCAGGCGACTAGTGCCGACAGTAATGTCCGCACGTTTCACGTAGTGGGGAATGAAGATACCACTCGCTGTGACGTAGAGGTTCTGACGCAAGTAAGTAGCAATAGGCAGCGCCTAGACTGATGATTCGATCCATCGAGGCGAAGCGCTCTGTATAGAGTAAAACCAGATCCCCAGGGTCCCTGGATCACGTGAAGGATTGGCAGGCGATCAAATGTTCCGGTCAAGACCAGACGAAGAAACGGTATGCCCGCGTCATAATGTCAACATCGGTCATGCTCTTGGGCTGCTTAATCAGGCATCGCGACCGGTAATGTTGCTAGCCGCTGAAAGCGGTCTGGATGTCTGGCAACTGCACCGGCCACGGTGTCATTGATTCTGCTTTTAATATCTTCACTTTCCGGTCCTAGTTCATAAAGGACTCGCGTGATTAGTAATCAATACCTCAAAGTCCACCCCGTCTCTTCCATTAGCGAGAGGCGCATTTCTGAAAAGTTTATAAGGTGCTTTTCAATAGTGTCAGAATGGCAGTGGACGCTAGGATCTTTCAGCTCTATGCCTAATGTATTCCATGCATCAGGCACATAAACTTCCGCGGAAGTCACCTTGCGTGACATACGCGGAAATCTAACGATTCAGCAGCACTTGATTTATCTCACCAACACGCTACGTCGGCACCTTCCGCGCTAGACGTTCGATTTCATACAATCCGCCAATTGGCTTTTTATTTGTCACGTGCAGATTTAAAACTTGCGACGGGCATCAGCTTGATCCAATCGACATGCATTAATGGGTATGATCCGAATACTTATCTGAAAGACGCTCTGACTCGGTTACCGACACAGCGGGCGGGTAAGATCTGGCAATTAACCCCCGTGATGTGGTCGCCTACTTAATCGCGCAACGCGACCTCGTTACATGTCTGCTCCTATAAACCCAGTAGCGACTCACTCACTGTTCTCAGGGCTATCGCCTGTTAGCCTCATCCAGTTGCCGTGAGCAAACTGTGCCTTTGCGCTGTCAGTGAGTCCGCAATTTTCCAGGAAACGCTTGGCGTCGCCGCCTTGGCGATACTGATACGGAAAGTCTGTTGAAAATAACAGGCGATCCTCTCCGACAACCTCGCGGGCCCGGGCCAAGTAATGCGGAAGAAACATGCCGCTGGCGGTCAAGTATAAATTTCTACGCAAGTAGGTGGACATCGAGTGAGCCAATCCAGAAACGCTGTCCATTGCAGCCAGTCGCTCTGCGTAGAACACCACCAACTCACCCCAGTGCCCCAGAATAACCTGGAGAGCAGGCAGTCGATCAAATAAACCGGAGAGAACAAGCCTAATAAATTGTATGCCGGCATCATAGTGCCAACCCAGCCCATAAGTCGCAAAGGCAGCATTGACTTGAGGTTTAAACCCCGAATAGTAAGCGTCTCTGACGGCCACCGCCGGGACGCGAGGATGAAGCAGGATCGGCACCCTCAGTGTATGCGCGCAGTCAAAGATAGGCATCAGGTCTGGATGGTCAAGGTTGCGAGCCCCTACCCTGCCACAAAGCATCGTACCCTTGAAACCCAGCGTCCTGACACACCGATCCAACTCCTCCGCCGCTTCCTCCGGCATAGCGACCGGGAGCGTAGCCAATGCCTGAAACCGCGTTGGATTTCGTGCGACGGCTTCGGCCAATAGATCATTTGCACGCCGGGCAAGCGTGACGCTCTCAGCGCCGAAATCATGTAGCCCAGGCGTAGTCAGCGACAGAACTTGAACGTCCAGACCGGTTTCGTCCATCAGCACGAGGCGCTTTTCAGCTAAATCCAAGAGGCGCCCCTCGATTGCCCCCGAATGAAATGCCACGCTCGGATCGAGGGCCTCTAACTGGAGTGAATGCCAGGCATCGCGTATTTCGACAGTCAGGAAGTGTTCTTCTATTCCAATCAGCTTCATTGAATTTGCCTCTTGGCAGACATGCGCTTGCGCTGCTTAAGACGCGAGTGCGAGGCGCTCTGATAAGTGATCACCATGGGACGGTTTTACCTTCTCGGTCGACATACCGCAGGCCTTGCTTGCCTTGCTGCAAAAGCAGCGTACTGACGATTGTCGGGACTGTTTCCTCCAGGCTGAATGGAGCAGTTGGCCCTCCGAGTGCTGTACGTATCCAGCCTGGTGCCATTAACACTAAGGTACGAGGATCTTCGGCGTTCCGTGCAGCATAGCTGCGCATGTACATGTTCAGTGCTGCCTTGCTACCGCGATAAACTTCGTGGCCGCCCTTCTCGTTGCTACTCACGCTACCTTGTCCCGACGACATGATGCCGATCAGCCCGCTTGCAGGCACAAGGAATTGCAAGCCTTCAATCACACGCATTGGACTAAGCGCATTGGTGATCATTACTCGAACAAAATCGTCCGTTGCCACTTCTGCAATAGTTTCGTCCTGGTTGTGATTGGCAGTGCCCGCATTGACGAAGAGCATATCGAAGCTTCTTGCGGCAAGGCGTCCCCTTAGCGCTTCGATTTCGTCGAGTTGGGTGATGTCCAGAGACTCGATCTCGACACGGCCTTTGTGTTCGTCGGCCAAGTCATGCAGTTGCGTTTTGGCACTGCCTCGGACCGTACCCATGACGTTCCATCCCCTCTTCAAAAACTCTGCGGCCATAGCATGACCGATACCGCGTGACGCTCCGATAATGAGCAGTGACTTGGGCGTGATGGTGAGTGCATTTGTAGACATGATTCATGTTTCCTTCATTCGTTGCGGTCAACTTGACTATAGGGGGGTGTTACAAAAAGCGGTAGACGCAAGAAAATCACAATATAGTTGCATCGGAGGCCTTATCTGGCATGTCTATCTCAGCGGGATTTCTATGAGCGACATTGATCTGAATCTTCTCCTGGCCCTTGATATGTTGCTGGCCGAATGCAGCGTAACCCGTGCTGCACAGCGATTGAGTCTCAGTACCTCGGCCATGAGTCGGACGCTTACGCGATTGCGCGCGGTGACTGGCGACCCTCTGCTTGTGCGCGCCGGACGAGGACTCGTTCCTACGCCTCGCGCTATGGAGCTGCGTGATCAGGTTCACGAATTGACCCGTAATGCTCGGGTCATTCTGCGACCGCAGATCAGTAACGTTGACATAGCCTCTGTCGAAGGTACGTTCACCATACGTGCCAGCCAGTCATTCATGGCGTGGCTTTCTGGCCCGCTGGTAACGGCGGTCGCCCAACTAGCACCACGCATGTGCCTGAGATTCGAAGCTCGCCCCCAAAAAGACGCACAATCGCTGCGTGAAGGAATGGTAGATCTGGATATCGGTTTGCTTGGAACGTCTGCACCGGAGATTCGTACCCGATTCCTGTTTCATGACGCTTATGTGGGAGTTGTTCGAGTTGGACATCCGATCCTGGCAAGCAAACATGTTACGGCTGAGCACTTCGCCGCATTCAATCATGTTGTAGCGTTGCAAGAGGGAAGCGCAATCGAGCCGCTCAATAATAAACTTGAGTCCAGCGGCCTAAGGCGCAAGATAACCGTGGTGGTGCCGGGCTACCCTGATGCAATTCGGATCGCCTGCCGATCAGAACTTATCGCCGTCGTGCCACGCTCCTGCCTGGATAGCGCTCGTTTGGATGGCTCGTCTTTGGAGCTAATCAGCTTTGAGCTCCCCGTGCGGCTCCCACGCTTCCAGATATCGGCGATGTGGCATCCCCGTATGGACGCTGACCCGGTACATCGCTGCCTAAGGAATTGCATAATTTCATTGTGCCAGGAGGCATATCCGTCAACTCTCGATCCGATTCCTTCAACCCGCAAAGGTTGAGTTTCAGGATAGATGGTTGAGGAATGACTTTGTTATCTCTGCGGGCCTGGACCTACCCAACTGTAATGATCGCCGCGGCCCTGATGATCGTCTGGTAGCTCGGTACTGCCTTAATCGCCTTCACAGGTCTCACGACTTTAAGTCGATCAGGTAGCCAGGACAAAAATAGCCGACCTCAAAGGCGCCAACAAAAGTGCATACACAATAGCTTTGCATGTTGTTCCGCAGCGCTCATAACTCTTATAAAAAGAGATTAGAGCGCTGCGGACAACTACTAGAACGCTTTGCTTGAAGGCATCAAATCCAGATATTTTGGATGGCTCGATAAGATAGGGAGCGTTACTACCGTGCCTGTCTCAGCAGAATGGTAGATGGCAGTGATGAGTTCCAATGACTGGCGTGCAACATCAAGCGTCACAGGTGTCGGCCGGTTTTTTGTGAGCGAAGCATATACCAGTGCGAACTCGCCCGCGAACCACTCCTCCCCTGGTATGAAATCTTCCAATGCTGTCGCAATCGCTTGATCGATCTCGGAGGATTTTCCTTTGAAGTACCAAAAATCTTCGCCAGGTTTGTAAGGATGAGTGCTGCGGCTTTCTACGGTCATGTCAGAAAATACGAAGCGCAGCCGCGAGAGCTCTTCGGCTGCTCCCAATGGCACCGATAGATTTGCCACAGAGCCGTTTTGCATGGCAATGGATATGGGCGCAATCCTCAACTTCAATAGGATTAACGCGTGTCGCCAGATGAGCAAAAACCGACTTAATGGAACCGTTCACATAGGTCAACATGTCGTATACGTGAAGCGCGTGCGTCAGACAGCACCCCACCCAGTTCTGTTGCCCATTTGCCTCGCCAGTCAACGGCATAGTAGTCAGCATTGCGACGCCAGGATGTTTCGATAGTGGCAACAAACGGCGTGTGGGCAAACCCTTTTGCCTGAAGATGTTTGAGCTTCTGCAGACCATGCCCAAAGCGGTACTGGAAAATTGGAAAGAGTTGGCTTTTGGATTTTTGCTCAGCCACAGCGATCGCATCAATATCAGCGAGTGAACCCATCAGAGGTTTTTCGCAGATGACATGAAGTACCGACGCCAACCCTTTTTCAATCAGATCACGGTGCACATGAGGCGGGGTGCAAATATCGATTATGTCGATATCCTGAGCTTCCAGGAGCGCATTGAAGTCTGTCGTACGAGCGTCCATGCCCATGGGAAAAATAATGATCGGTAGATGGATGCCAACGGTCGCGTCTAGACACGCAGTTGTAAGAGCATCCCTCTTTTCGCGGTGGTAATTTTCAAATGGCTGAAATTCAATGCTGGCGTCGCGTCGTTGAAGGGAATATGACAAGCTTCACCAACCAGGTTATTCAAGCTTGTTTCGCCTTCTAACTCACCAACGCTAAGGCATCTGCGCCGGCAACGATGCGTATAGGTGAACCCAAGTCATTTGCGGCACGCCAAACCGCTTCAGTTACGTCTTGAGTTTCAGTGACTAAGGTTGATTGCGACCACTCGGTAAAGACGCGCTGCGCAAGATCGGTGTAAGCCTCTGGAATGCTGCCTTGTATTCGAGGCTGCGCATTTTTACCGAAGTCGGTCTCGGGTGCGCGGCCCGGTAGCACCAGACTAACCCGAACATTGAACGGCTCAAGCTCCAGTGCCAGTGACTCAGTGAACGCATTCACCGCTGCCTTGCTCGCGGTGTATACGCTTAGCAGCGGCAATGACCTTATCGTTACGCTTGAGGTTACGTTTACGATAACCCCGCCTTTACGCTGCCGGAATTGCGGCAGCACCGCCTGAATCATCGCCATGGTGCCAAAGGTATTAGTTTCAAAGATGCTACGGATCGCTTGCATCGAGCTGCCCTCGAGGGCGCCCAGCAAACCAATCCCGGCGTTGTTGACCAGCACATCAATTGGCCCTGCGGCCCCTACAGCTTGTTGGATACTGTCCGGGTCGGTCACGTCTAGAGCGAGCACACGAAGGTGCTCGGACGCTCCAATAATCTGCACATTGGGCGTGCGCATAGTCGCGACAACCTTCCAGTTTCGCGCGAGAAAATACTGGGCGGTGGCCAGACCGAAGCCGGAAGAGCAGCCAGTAATCAGAACAGTTTTCATGGTTTAGTTTCCATTCGGTGATTGACAGGACTGTAACGATAGGCTCTCGTGTCTGGACTTAATATCATTGACGGTCCGCCAATCTTTCGCAGGAGTCCAAGATGTTCGATCCGCTCGCAGAGGTAGTCACTCTGCTGCAACCGGGCGCCTCTTTTTCCAAGATTGTCAGTGGCGCCGGAGCTTGGCGTGTGCGCCGCACGGAGTTCGGCCAACCCTTCTACTGCGCAATTCTCGAAGGCGGGTGCCGGCTGTCAGTGGCAAGACAGCTACCGATTACCTTGCAGGCCAGCGACTTTGTGCTAATACCGGCCGCCTATGATTTCACCATGACGAGCCTTGAGCCGATGGCAGACGAGGACGTCGATACCCCGCCTGTTGAAGTACGCCCAAGGGATATTCGTGTTGGCACACCCGGCGACAAGGTCGATGTTCAATTTCTGGTGGGCCATTGCACATTCGGTTCGCCGGATGCGGCCTTGCTGGTATCGCTGCTACCGCAGCTGGTGATCGTTCGCGGTGAGCGACGACTGGCGACGCTGGTAGAGCTGGTAGCCGAGGAAGCGCGCGCACAACGTCCAGCGCGGAATGTGATTCTGGCGCATCTGTTGGAGGTATTGTTCATCGAAGCCCTGCGCTCAACCACGAACACTGCCGCATCGCCTGGCCTCCTGCGCGGACTCGGCGACGAACGCTTGGCAGTGGCAATACGCCTGATACACGAACATCCCAACCGACCCTGGACTGTGGCGCAACTCGCCAAGGAAGCTGCCCTCTCGCGCTCGACTTTCTTCGAACGCTTTACCCAGGCGTTAGGCATGGCTCCAATAGCGTACCTGTTCTCGTGGCGTATGGCGTTGGCCAAGAACCTGCTGCGTCGTCAGGACGACAGTATTACCGAGATCGCCCAACGGGTCGGTTACAGTTCAGCGAGCGCATTCAGTGTTGCATTTACCAGATATACGGGGCTTCCACCTGCAAGGTATTCGCGAGAGGGATCGTTGTGCGAATGATTGCAAAAAAAACAGGTCGTTCTTACTGGCGTAGTGCTAACGGATATATGTACCCGCTCATCTCTTCAACGTCGGGGCGCGTTACACGTAGAATCACAGTTTCTCGGCGGCCAGCGTGAAATTATCAGCCGCAACGCGCATCCCACTTAGTCGCAAGCGATCCAGTTTCAGGATGCGCTTGAGGGTGCGAAAAACATTTCGACCGTCTTACGTCCTTGGCGAGAACGCATTTACTCCAACGTCGCTGCGATGCGTTGAGCCTCATCACGAGCGGCCTCATGGACGTTGCGAGGGATCTTGCGAATCGAAGTGTATGGATAGAACTTAGCTTTCAGATGATGGAGTTGGCTTTGGTTGAGGTGCGAACGCTCGTTTTTGAGGACTCGCCAATAGGTCCGCTATGCGCTTTCGGATGGTCAGCGGTATCCCTCAGCCTCCTCGTTCCAGCGGAAATCCCCGATCGAAAACTGTCGTGCTAGCGCTCGGTTTTGCCCCAGACCCGCACATGCGGCTCGATGTCTTTTTTCTCCACCATCCAGACCAGCATCGGAGCTGTACCGTAACTGCTTACAGCATCATGCCTCAGATCGCGCGCTGCAGAGAAAATAAGTGTCGGAAGGAAATTGGACAACGCCAAACGACACTGGAAAAGTCGCCAAACCTATTAGCGAATAAACTCTGTAGGCATTGGCCTAGAGTCGGCAACGTTGGCCGCAAGTCATTATTGTTTAACGGGCAGCCAAATTCTAGCATGGGGGACCGCCAACACTTCCGGAGTTAATTATGCAAGTCAATCAATGGATCGACGTTCACGCGCACTTTACTCCCCCCATGACTGCAGAACAGAGCGATGCACGTTGGGCTGCAATGCAGAAAGCTGACTGGGTCGGGACCAAGCCTGACGACTGGTCACCGCAGGCTGCACTTGCCTATATGAACCGGGCCGGTATCGCTATGCAGATGCTTAGCAATATCCCTGCCTCGCTAGAAGCGCTGCGCGCCTCCAACGATTACGGTGCACGTCTTGTGAAGCAGTACCCAACAAGGTTCGGCTTGCTGGTTGCCCTCCCAACTGACGATCCACAGCAGGCGTTGGAGGAAATTCGCCGTGGTGCCGACGAGTTAGATGCTGATGGTTTTGCGGTGACGTTCTGCTACAACGGCGTCTATCTCAGCGACCCAAGCCTGGAGCCAGTATGGGCCGAACTGAATCGACGTCGCGCACCGGTCTTCGCCCATCCTAATGCCTACGCGCCGGGCTCCTTCGGACGCCCGAGCCCGGTGATCGAAGTGGCATTCGAAACCACGCGCACCGTGGTAGATATGTTGTATCGCGGAGTATTTCGCCGCCATCCCGACTTCAAGTTGGTGCTTGCCCACTGCGGTGCCGCCTTGCCAGCGTTGTCGGGTCGATTACTGCTGCTGGGCACCGAACCCTGGGTGCCAAACCCACAAAATATTAGCCAGTCAGAAATGCGCAAGCAACTGGGCGCCTTGTATGTCGACACAGCAATGACCGGCTCGGTGCATACCATCGCGCCTGCAATGGCGATGACCGGCTGCGAGCACATCGTCTACGGCTCCGATTGCGGCGTGCCGTGCACCCGTGAAGGTACTGCTCTAGCCAATCTGCAGGCGCTGATGGATCATTCCGGACTGTCGCCGGAGCAGGTCGAGCAAGTCGGACGTAACGCACTCGCACTATTTCCTGCGGCCGCTAAACGTATGCATGAGGCTGAGTTATAGAAAACCTTATTCGGCGCAATCTAACACGCCGCCAGCGCGCTTCGACTTTCAGAATCCCTATGTCGAGGCCTGGCAGGGTTTTGTTTGCATGAGCGATGCGCCATGCGTTGGTTATGAAGAAAACCTTCTTGGGCCAGGACGTTGATCGCAGCGCCAGTGCCGCCGCGATTCAGCAGGCCAAGGTTGTGGCAGACAGTCTTTACCGCTGAAAATCAGTTGGATGGTCAGGTAGCATCGTCCAGTCAACCACTGATGATCACCTTATCCTAAGCCCTGAAAAGCGGGATCACGCCGTCGCGGATCCCGTCAATCAGCTCGCGCCATTTCGCCTACGCCAATTTATCCAGTTCTGCCAACAGCTGCGGCGCGATAACCAACTCGCTCGCCGCCAGATTTTCCTGTAAGTGCGCGACCGAGGACGTGCCGGGGATCAGCAATATATTGGGCGCACGCTGCAGCAACCACGCCAGTGCGACCTGAATGGGTGAAGTCTCCAGGCGAGTCGCTACATCAGTCAGCGCTTGTGACTGCAGCGGTGTGAAGCCGCCCAGCGGGAAGAACGGCACGTAGGCGATGCCCTGCGCGCCCAATTCAGCGATCAGTGACTCGTCATCCCGATGGGACAGGTTGTAGTGATTCTGCACGCAGACAATCTCGGCAATTCCCTGCGCCTGCTGCACTTGCGTCGGGGTCACATTGCTGACCCCAAGGTGCCGGATGAGGCCCTGACGCTGCAGCTCTGCCAGCGCCGTGAATTGTTCTTCGATGGACTCGTCGCCCGGCGAGTGCATGTTTCCCCAGGCGCGATAATTCACCACCTCCATCACATCGAGCCCTAGATTTCGAAGATTGTCGTGCACCGCGCGGACCAGTTCGGCCGGTGTTTGCGCCGGGTTCCAAGAGCCATCACTGCCCCGCTGAGCGCCGACTTTGGTCACGATCACCAAGTCATCGGCATACGGGTGCAAGGCTTCTCGAATCAGTTTGTTGGTGACATGCGGGCCGTAAAAGTCCGAGGTATCAATGTGATTCACCCCCGCTGCTACCGCTGTCCGCAGAACGGTAACCGCTTCCTGTGGGTCTTTGACAGGTCCGAACACGCCCGGGCCGGCTAACTGCATCGCACCGTAGCCCATCCGGTTTATGGTCCGGGCGCCCAGTGCAAAAGTACCTGCTTGGCTTGCATGGCTCATGTCATCTACGCCTTCAATGTGTGAAGGCTCACTATAGGCATTGACGACTGCGCTGATAATCTGGTGGAATCTGCACAGGCCGTACGGATAAGCGAACAATGGCAACGGATATTCAGGATTTGTTGGCCTTCGTGGCCGTCGTAAACGCTGGCGGATTTCGCGAGGGCTCTCGGGCCAGTGGAAAATCGGCTTCAAGCCTAAGCGATGCAGTGCGGCGCATTGAAGCGCGTCTGAGCGTACGTCTGCTCAATCGAACGACCCGCAGCGTGGTGCCGACCGAGGCAGGGGCGCGTTTGATGGAGCGTATCGTGCCGGCGCTTGGCGAGGTTGAGTCCGCGCTGGATGTGGTCAACGACTTCCGCGGCCGCCCCTCCGGCACCTTGAGGCTTAACGTCCCCATCAGCGCGGCACGCCTGACGTTGCCGGCGATCATCACGCCTTTTTTGCAAACCTATCCGGATATTCGCCTGGAGGTGGTCGCCGATGAAAGCTTCGTCGACATGCTCGCGGCGGGTTGCGACGCGGGTATTCGCTACGATGATCGCCTCGAGCAGGACATGATCGCCGTCCCCATCGGCCCACGATTTCAGCGCTTCGCCACTGCGGCAGCTCCGTCCTACCTGAACGCCAGAGGTCGCCCCGAGCATCCACAGGACTTGCTCGAACACGCTTGCCTGCGCGGCAGGTTTCCCAGCGGCGCCATGCCGCTTTGGGAATATGAACGTGACGGCGAAATTATCCGCATCGACCCTACCGGGCCTTTGATCGTCAGGATTGGCGGCGCGGTCGATTTGGCGGTACAGGCCGCCATCGATGGCTTGGGGATTGTTTATCTGTTCGAGGACTGGCTGCAACCTTACCTGGACAGCGGCGCACTTGAGCCAGTGCTCGAACCTTGGTGGCAGCGTTTTACCGGGCCATTTCTTTATTATCCCGGACGCCGCTACCTGCCCTCCCCGCTTCGGGCATTTGTAGACTTTATTCAAGCAGACGCGCCAGGCCGGACGAACCGATAGAGGGTCACGCAGTAGAACAACAGCGCCAGCGCCGCCAGCATGCCGACCACCACCAATCCGAACAGGCCGCCGACCAAAATCCCCAGCAGTGCTCCGGCGCCAATGCCGACGTTATAGATTCCCCAACACATCACCAGGCACCCAGTGACGCGCCAACTGCCATAACTACGAGTAATTCCAGAAAGGTGGCTGCACATCGTCAGACCTGTAAGGCCCAACAGGGAGCAAGAAAGCACAACACGAAGGGTGCAATTGAGGGAGCAAGATAATAATCCTTCCCCAAATTGAGGACAGCTGCATAGACGAACCTAAGCTACTTGGCCGAGGCTCACGTAGGTATCATCAGCACAAGACGGATCGAGGAGAAATGACATCTCCTGAGCCCCCCCTATGGCAGCATTACCGAAAACTTCAACACTAGTGTAGACCTTAAAAAAGCGTCCCAGCGACTACCTAGGGGGCGTTAAGCTCCACCACGCGTGGCTCGCCGCATGCGGTCCGGGCTACTGCCCATAAACTGGTGGAACATGGCAATAAAGGCTGAAGCATTGTTGTAACTCAAGCGCCGAGCTATTTCTTCAACTGAAACTCCTCGGTCCAATAATGACAGTGCTGTTGTCAGCTTGAGGCGTTGGCGCCATTCATGAAAGGAAATACCCGTCTCGGCTTTCCACCACCGCGATAGCGTTCGTTCGGTGGTGCCGACGATCTCCGCCCATTGGCCCAGCGCCCTCCGATCACCTGGTTCCAACTGGAGGGCAGTTATAATGGTTGCAATCTCAGGAGTGTTCGACAGCGGCAAATAACTGTCGAACCGAGGAGCCAACTGCAATTGATCGATCAATACGTCGGACAAACGCTTGTCCATCGAACTATGAGGCAGGTTAACGCAGCGAATCTCCAAGTCTGTCGTTATTGCCTTGAAAATGCTACTGAGTAGAAGTGTACAAGGTTGGTCCGGCAATTCGGAGCATCGGCTTAGTTCCACGTAGAGCGCAGCGTAGCAAATGTCCTGGTTGACGCTAGAGTGGTGTTCGATATCAGGCGGTATCCAGATGGCGTAGGCCGGGGGTGAAAGAAAAGACTTGCCCTCTATTGTCAATTCTACGACGCCACTGATGGAGTAAAGTAACTTTCCCCATGGAAACCTTCGCGATGGAAAGTGGGTGCCCGCCGGGAAGTCAGCGATTCGAAAAGAAATCGGTTCCGGTGGAAGGCCGATCAATCCGGTTTGCTCCGATGGCATGCCTTCTACTCACTCGCCTTTGCTTTCCATCAGTATTATACATGGGGCGGCCATTTTCCAGCCTGACGCTACGCTACTCACTTAAAGACTCGGCACGCGAGCGTCAGAAAAATTGAAGCTAGTGTTCGGTCTGCTGGGTTTGCCGAAGGTTCGCGACCAACAATCTTTCAAGCGCGAGGACTCCCGAAGCACCACCCCCTTCAACAGCCAGTTTTTCTCTACTGAGTAGATCACTCACCGTCCTGACTTCCTCGCCAAACCAAAGGATATTGGGCTCCTCGGCCCGATACTCAAGCCAATCACCATCGGCAGCTCCGGTAGCAATGAAGCTGGAATAGTGCCGCCCCATTTGTGCTGACGACTGCTCCATGGCATTGCGATCAATACCTTCAAAAGAGGGAAAGCAGGCCAAATCTAAGGCAGTCATATTACGAAATAGGAAGGGTATATTTCCGGTGTGAACAGCGCGAAGTTCGCCGCCTACACCTGGTAAGTCAAACGAGAACTGGTAGACGTATGTCCGGGCGCCCTGTTTCGACAAATTGTCGGCAATGGCAAGAGAGGGGTACTTGAAATAGACGAACGACATGATATCGGAAAGACAATGCCCCTCAGGATGGCCGGGATGCAGACGCTCGTAGCACTCCAATACTTTACTGGCTTTGTCAGCGAATATCTGCCTCAGGACATTCAAGACATCTTCCCTGCTGCCCTCCTTAACTGTCTTTGAGTGACCACGAAAGAACTGCCATTCGTCCTTGGCAAAGCCAATCATCACCTCCGCTGGAGGTGCCGGAAGTGCTTCGGTCGATAACCGGATCGCGGGAGAAACCTCGACAAGGGGGCCACCTGCCACCGCACCCAAAGGGCGCCAAGCGATGGCCATGTCCGCCGCAAAATAGCGCCCCATGATGTTTTGTACAGCCAACAAACGCTCGGGATCAATGTGCGCGAGCTCACTGATATCGGTGAGGCCGAGCAGCTCAATATACTTTAACGCCACCCACTTGGCTTCTGGCAACTGCTGTGTGCACCAAGGGTTGAAAGGTGTAAGTGACTGAAGAATTGCACGTCGATACAGGCCGGCCGACTCGCTCATGCAAAGTAGATGAGATACCGCAGTAGCTCCCGCTGACTCGCCACCGATGGTGATGTTGTCTGGGTCACCACCGAAAGCCTGAATGTTATGGTGGACCCAACGAAGAGCTGCCAGTTGGTCCTGAACCCCGAGATTGATCGCCTCATTAAAACGATCATCCAGCAGACCGAAATGAACCCAACCCAACGCTCCCAACCGATTATTGGGTCGCACAACAATCATCCCGGTTTCCCGCGCCAGGTTCTCACCCCGCTCAAGTACGAAGGAACCTGAACTAACGACGTTGGCGCCACCGTGATAATACACATAGACCGGGCAGCCCGCCTCAGGCTTCTGCTCGGGGACCCAAATATCAAGATACAAGCAGTCTTCGCTGGCCAAGGGCTGTTCGTATGTTGCACCCACATAAGGAGGCCAGGCCATCAATCCCGTAACACCTGGATCCATCTGCGCGATATGTTCCTGCACCCGTTGCTGATTGTTCCGATTGGTCTGCAATGACGCAGGGCTGGCAAATTTCGCATTGCGTATATCGGTCCATGGAACTACCGGGCGCGGAGCTTTGAAGCGAAGATCACCTACGGGCGCAGCAGCGTACGGCACACCTCTAAATACAGTAACGCCGTCGATCGTTGATCCCATCAGAGGGCCATCTGCAGTTTGTATGATTAACATAGAGCGCTCCATAAAAATTATTTGGCAAAGCGAAACCAGACCTTCAGCTGTCAAATCGACATAAACTCAACTTGATAGCTTCGGAGGCATCGGCTGGTATATCAGTGGAGCCAGGAACTCCTGACAAGGTGTTGCTACAAGAGTAGGAGCACCCCTCATTGGGCACAACAAGTACTATCTGCCATTGATGCCGAGTCGAAGCCAAGCAGCCGTTTGTGAGGGTCGCTAATGTCATTACAAGTCGAATTGATACTTCGCAGCTCTAACCTTTTGAGAAGTAATTGCTCTGCAATTTAAATGCGACCTAGCGGAGTCTTTTTTAAGTATTTTAGAAGGGTGTCCTGAAGTTTGTGTAAACGGTCATTAGGCGCACACTGCCGTTCCCAAGAAGTCTCAATGACCGAGCCCAAGCGCACCAAACGAGTCAAACCCGATCCTGAACTGGTAAAGCTGACCGACAGCCTGTTGGCCAATTCCCGAAAACCCGAAGATCTGATCGGCGAAAATGGTCTGCTCAAACAGCTCACCAAGATGCTTGTCGAGCGGGCCCTGGAAGCTGAAATGACCTCGCGCCTTGGTCATAACAAGAGCGCCGCAGTTACAAACGCTGAAGGAAATGCTCGCAACGGGCACAGCGGTAAATGCTCAAGGGAGATTTTTGCGAGGTGCCGCGGGAGATTCCCCGTGACCGCCAAGGCATGTTCGAGCCCCAGCTCATTTCCAAACATCAGACACGCTGGACCGGCTTCGACGACAAGGACATTTCGCTGTACGCCCGAGGGATGACCGTTTGGGAAATCCAGGGGCATTTGCAGGAGATGTACGGCACCGCGGTCTCCCCCAGCCTCATCTCGCGACTTGATCGACACCGGTATCGCAGCCATCGAAGCTGAGCTTGAAGCGCTGCAACCGACGCCCGTTGAAGGCAAAGCTCGCCACCAGCCCAAGCGAGCTGCACTGCCAGCACAGTTCCCTCTCACCGGCCCTCCGTCCACGCCGCAGTTCGAGGAAGCATGGCAACGGGGTTATCTCCGGCTGGGATCGAGCCGGGCCGGATGCTGTTCGTTCGGCGTCAAAGGCAAGAAGCACATACGGGTGTGGAGTTGCCCAACGGCTGCTGCGGCCGACACAGCGTCGATATCGCGCTCAATTTTGGTCACCGCTTTCACTGACACCAAAGTGAACATCGAAATCGCCCCGTTTGCTGCCTTGATCGGAATGGTAATGCCGGAGCGGATTCCGAAGTGGGCCGCTGGTATAGAAGGCTCGCTTCGCTTTGGAGAGGCGAGGTACTTCCTGGTTTGCACTCCAAGTAAACGTCTGTCTTAAGGACTTCGAGCGTTTGCCAACGGGATCGACGGCCTAAAAATTTCGCTGGAAGTAGGTCGAGCGCCATTCGGGATGATAGTTGGACGCAGCAATGCGTATGGCCGAGCCGGATGTACAGATAAGCGTATCCGCTGAAGCCAGCTTGGTCGGTGAAATCCGCAAGGGCTTGCTAGAGGTCGCTTTCGTCGCCCTTTGTTGCAGCGAGATCTATAAGCTTGTCCAGCCAGCCCTGCATATAACACTCAGTTTTGATGGTCAGGTGGAACAGGTTAAGGGAGCCTCCGGACGTTTATTATAATCGCCTGACAAAAGACTTAGTTTGCATCATTGCGATTATGAACTGGGCAATTGATCACTGCGCGTGCTTCCAGCGCCAAAGGTCACGATTGCGTATATGCGGTTTTGACTACGGTAAAAAACTCGGCGGCATATTTGCCCTGTTCGCGCGAGCCGAAGGAGGAAGCCTTACGGCCGCCGAATGGCACGTGAAAATCGACGCCGGCCGTCGGCAGGTTGACCATCACCATGCCGGCTTCCGAATTGCGCTTGAAGTGCGTTGCATGCTTCAGGCTCGTCGTGGCGATCCCTGCCGACAGGCCGAACGGCGTGTCGTTGGCCATGGCGAGCGCTTCCTCGTAATCCTTGACCCGGATGACCGAGACGACCGGGCCGAAGATTTCTTCGCGGCTGATGCGCATCTGGTTGGTGGCTTCGGTAAACAGCGTCGGCTGCAGGTAGAAGCCTGGATTGTCGCGGCTGATCGTCTCGCCGCCGAAGGCTAGCTTGGCGCCTTCCTGTTTACCGATAGCGATATAGTCGGTGTCGATGGCAAGCTGGCGCTCATCGACGACCGGACCGATATGGGTGCCAGATTTCAAAGCGTCATCGACCACCAGAGTCTTTAGTTTCTCAGTGAGTGCAGCCACGAACTTGTCGTGAATGCCTTCAGTGACGATCAGGCGCGAAGAGGCCGTGCAGCGTTGGCCGGTCGAGAAGAAGCCGGAATTGGCTGCTGCCTCGACAGCGACGGTGAGGTCGGCATCATTGAGAATGACCATCGGGTTCTTGCCACCCATTTCTAGCTGGAACTTGCGGTTATGCTCGATCGAGGCGGAGGCGACGCGTTTTCCCGTGCCGGTTGATCCAGTAAAGGTGATCCCGGCAAGATCCGGGCTGTCGAGCATGGCCTGGCCGACGACCGAGCCCTTGCCCATGACGAGGTTGAGCACGCCCTTCGGCAGGCCGGCGCGATGAAGGATATCGACGATTGCCCAAGCGCTGCCAGGCACCAGTTCGGCCGGCTTGAAGACGACAGTGTTCCCGTAGCAAAGCGCTGGCGCGATCTTCCAGGCTGGAATAGCGATCGGGAAGTTCCACGGCGTGATGATGCCGATGACGCCAATGGCCTCGCGGGTGATCTCGACGCCGATGTTCGGGCGCACCGACGGAAGCACTTCGCCGGCAAGGCGAAGCACTTCGCCAGCAAAGAAATCGAAAATCTGCGCCGAACGGATGGTCTCGCCTATCGCTTCAGGCAATGTCTTGCCTTCTTCGCGGGCCAAAAGCATGCCAAGCTCGTCCTTGCGAGCAAGGATTTCGTCGGCAGTCTTCTTCAGAATGGTATGACGTTCGAGGATGCCCGAGCGCGACCAGGCCGGGAAGGCAGCCTTGGCAGCGGCGATGGCGGTCCTCGTGTCATCGCCGCTTCCCGTTGCGTAAAGCCCGACCACATCCTTTGTGTTGGAAGGATTGATATTCGGGACTCCGTGTCTGCCGACCCATTCGCCTGCAATCAAGTTTTTGTATAGATGCACAGTCTGTCTTCCCTTTAAATTCGCGTGCAGTTTGACGCTGCGCCACGGGGGCGGTTAGATAAGAAGTCTCTGTAAAGACTTGGCGCCTGTTGCGGCATAGGGCATTTAGCTGGAGTGTACGGGTTCAAAACTTTCGCTCGCGATGAGCTGAGCAACCTCGCCAAACGCCCTCAATGTTTGCTGCACATCCAACTCGTCATGAGCGAGCGAAATATAGAATTTGCTGTCAGCTTTGAGCACGCCTCTTTCGAGAAGCAACGAGTTAAACTTACGAGCAATGGCACCATTTGACGAAAGCGTCGCACGATAGTCATCAATTTTAGTGCTATCGGTAAAGTAGACATCGAACATAACGTCTTCCCCCTTAACGACTGCGGGAATCTTCGCCTCTGCAAGGCTTTTCTCCAATCCAGCGCGGATTCTGTGGCCTGTAGCACGTATCTTCTCGTAGGCACCTGGACGCTTCAAAATATCGAGCGTCGCAAGTCCCGCGACCGCTGCTATTGGGTTGCCACTTAACGTCCCAATCTGAGGCAGGTATGCTTTCGAGCCGGACTTCGCGCTGTCGAAATGCGCCATGATCTCTTCTCGCCCTGCGATAGCAGAGAGCGGATACCCTCCGCCGACTATTTTACCAAGGGTGCATAGATCTGGGATTACCCCATAATATTCCTGAGCCCCACCGTAGGCCAGACGGAAACCTGTGACCACCTCGTCGAAGATGAGCACAATTCCATATTCGGATGTTATGTCGCGCAACCCCTGCAAGAAACCAGGAGACGGCGGTAGAAGGCGCTGCATGGGCTCCACAATTACCCCTGCAAGATCCTCATGGTGTTTGTGGATGAGGTCCCGCGCAGCGCCAATATCGTTAAAGGGCGCGACAATTATCTCCCCTTGAACGGATGCCGGGATGCCTGCTGAATCGGGTATTCCATGCTCAGAATTGCTTGCCCGGGTGGGCCACAAACTCATCAAGGCATAATCGCTCATGCCATGATAACCGCCCTCGAATTTCAAGATTTTGCTTCGCTTGCGGTAAGCCCTCGCCAGGCGCATCGCATATGCGTCCGCTTCTGTGCCAGTGCTTGCGAAACGCACTTGATCCGCGCATGGTAAAGCATCCGCGATTACGGCTGCCAGCTTGATACCATGCTCGTTATTGACGAAAAAAGTAGAACCACGGGCTATTTGCCCCGTCACCGCCGCATTTACTTCAGGATGCGCATGGCCCACAACCATGGGGCCGGAACCCAATAGAAAGTCGACATATTCGTTGCCACTTACGTCCCAAACCCTGCCACCACGACCTTCACGCATAATGATGTCGCTTGCCATGTTACCGAACGAGCCGGCAGGCATAACTTTGCCGGCGATCTCCCTCAGTTGCCGTTCTTCGATGCCATCGTTCGCCATGGTTGACCTCTCTCATTAATTTGAAAGCTGCTAACTCGTCACCGCTCGTGTGCGATGCGCGGGTCTCTGAATAGGATCGGCGTGCAATCGTCTGGTTAACTTATGACGATTTTGCACGCCGTTAAATCAAAGCTCGTTGACCTCAAATTTAATTGTTTCGGATGCGCGCATGGTGTTTCGGAGAGGTGTACCGAATAAGGGCACATCAATTTCGAAACGGTCGCCGGAGCGCGTTTCCAGGCCGCTGGCGCAGCTCAAAACCGCTGCTCCAAAAAAGTAGGCATGCAGATCGCCCGGACGGCGGAACATGTCGTAGCGAAAATGATGATGTTCGAGGTTGTGGATCGAATGAGACATGTTGCCTTCGCCACTTACGAACTCGTTAGACCATATTGGAACGCCATCTCTAACGATCCGGATGTCGCCACGGACATCGTCTGGCAGGGAGCCAATCAGCAACTCCGGGCCGATTGAACAAGCCCGCAGTTTTGAATGTGCCAGATAAAGATAATTGATTGCCTCAGTGACCTGGTCTGAAAACTCGTTGCCAAGAGCAAAGCCAAGCCGCCAAGGATTGCCGTCCGGTCCAATCAAATAAAGGCCCACGATCTCTGCCTCTTCGCCGCCAGCCAGCGCGAACGACGGTAGAGGTAGATCAGCTTCAGGAGCGACAACGCATGTGCCCACGCCTTTGAAAAACCACTCAGGTTGAACGCCTATCCCCTTATCAGTGGGCTTTCCACCCTCGATGCCCATTTTGAATATTTTCATTGAATCGGTCATCGGGGCGTCTGTCTCTCCATGAGACAGCTCATGCATCTTGTCTCGTGCGTCGGCGCTGCCAATATGTGTGAGGCCAGTTCCGGTGATCCAAAAGCGCGCGGGTTCTGGGTGGTCGAGCGGAGATAAAAGACGGCCTTCCGCAATGAGCGACTCAAGATCCACGGTGGTGTCGCTAACGCGCGCGTCAACCGCCTCAATGAGCGACTGTCCATTTATGATCGCGTCCCAAGCCAAACCGTACACACTCTCAGTGCCATGTAACCTATAAAAAGTGCTGGAATCGGCGGTCACGGCGACTCTTCGATCACCGGTTTTTTCTTTGAACTGAATCAGTCTCATAGTTCTTTCCCTTATCGATTTGAATACAGATGCACAAAGAACGAAGCTCGGAGCAGGTGGAACTGACGCGTTTTTGCATTGGTACATTTAAAATTTAACGTTAAATCTAAATGCTAGTGTGCCCCACCATCGATGATTGATGCCTACAGCACGATTTGGAGGCCACGGCGACTTTTGCCGCCATGGCCAAGACAAAATGCGTACTTTACTTGTCGTCCATCCATTCCAGGCCAGCCAAGGCCATAAAGCCTTGCCCCCATGAATACACACCCACGGGAACCATCGAATAATGCACGAGGTCACCAGGCCACGTTTCACCAGAAACTTCGGTTAGGTTCCCCGCTTCGTCAACTTTCTCCAAGCAAGACTGGAAGGCACGATCGGCCAATGCAGAATATTTCGCGTCCAGAAAACCTCGCTTTGCCCCCCGCCGGAACGCTAGGGCGATCATGATCGACGCTGAAGGCTCCAAATAGGTTTCGGGCTGGTCGAGAACGGTGTGCCATTGGCCGGTGGCGTTCTGCAATTCAGCAAGTTTTGCAGCTTGTTTGCTAAGCACGTTACGCAGGATCGCGGCGAGTCCTTTCTCAGTTTTCAGATCGGTGAGCATTTCGACCATGACGAGTGTGGCCCATGCATTCGAGCGAGCCCAAAACCACTGCGAGTTCTGGTTGATGAGGTCGTAATAAGCGTGATGGAACAACGCATGTTTGGCATCCCAGCAGGACAGAAGGTAAGCAATGGACTGTTCTGCCGCCCACTCGGAATAACGTTCCTCGCCAGTTACTTTCGAGAGGGTCGTGAGGAACGGCGCGATCTCATACCAGTAGTCGACCCACACAGGGGTCTGCTTTGACTCTTCGTGTACGCCATGAACACTTCTTGGAAGGGTTTCCAACATCTTAGCGACGCGCAGTGCGAGCTCTAAAGCTGTCTTATCGCCGGTAGCCTGATGAACGGTGAGGGCTGCGAGGCCGGGCATAACATGGCGCACGCCAGATGGCTGGAAATCTTTGTGAGAGTGGATCCAGTTGACTACGGCAGACATAAGTTCTGCGTCACCAAGTTTCACTGCTGTTTCGGCTACCCCGTGCCATGCGACACCTTCGCCCCACTCCCAGGCATCGTAGCCGAGCTGGGTTGTCCGCTTAGCGATTTGGCGGGTGATCTCTCTAAGATTAGTCATTGGTTGGAATACTCCTCTGTTTGCGACGATGCCGGGCAAATCGTGAGCTGGCCTCAAGCCAGCCTTTGGCCCGCTTTGTATGGCTGCTGTAAAGCCAAAACAAGTGTAACGTTAAACATGAGTATAAGGGATATTTTTAAAGCGGCAAGACGAAAAATTTAGGAAACGGAGGGATTTTCTGATTTGATGAGATGGTGGATCCATTGTGACGGCAATAAACACATAGCTGACCAGGAACTTGGGGCTTTCCCGAATTTTCCAGGAATGACAGCGTCAGTGCATAAAGAAGGTAGTTGATTTTGAGAAAAACCAAAGCTCCAGCGTCTTCGGAAGTGTCCCCAGATCCCACGCAGGAAGCACGTCGACCACGAGCTACAATCCGTGACGTCGCTACTGCTGCCGGTGTCTCTCCGATGACGGTTTCAAATTTTGTAAACGGCAAATTTGCGTCCATGAGCCCAGAAACCCGAGCACGAGTAGAGCAGCACATAGAACGATCGGGCTACCGTCCGCATTCGATGGCCCGTAGCCTTCGATTGTCCGAGCGACTGACTATTGGCATGATCGTCTTCAGTGATGTGCCAACATATCTGTCGGACCCATTCACAACCAACCTTGTAGCGGGACTAAGCAACTACCTCAATGCACGGGGATACGGCGTTTTGATACAGGGTGTCGATCCAAAGAGTTTCAAAACATCTTCCGTTGTCCGCGATATCCGAACTGACGGTATTTGCACGTTTCTATCAGGGAGTGACGCCCAGCGGCAGGAGGATATCGAGATACTTCTCGACTTGAACCAGCCGGTTGTTGCGTTCCAGGAAACACTACGGTTTCCTGATCGGGATCTTTGCATCGTTCGACAGGATGATCGTAATGGAGGCCGCATTGTCGCTAAGGAAGCTATCTCCGCTAAAACGAAGCGAATCGTCATTATTCTTCCTAAGGTTCACTGGCCGGCCCTTATCGAGCGATCTAAAGGTTTTCGTTCTGCCATCCGTGACAGCGGGATAGATGCAGTGGTGCGCGTGCTAAAATGCCAAGAAAATTCTTTTCAGGACATACAGGCGATGTTGGCTCGCGAAATAGAGGAGTACGGCGTCCCAGATGCTGTCATGGCAGGCAATGACCACATAGGCATCGCTGCAGCAAAGCTACTTCTTGACCGAGGTTATAAAATACCGGCTGACGTGACGGTGACGGGCTTCAACGCCTTTGATTTTTGGCAATACACTGATCCAGTTCTCACGACCGTGAGGTCCCCAGCATATGAGATGGGTGTAAGAGGCGCAGCTGCCTTGCTGGATCGACTACGTACCGGAGCTTTTGCCGAGCCCGAGATTGTTTTCGCGGTAGACCTATTACGCGGGGGGTCAACTTAACGTGAGAACATACATTCTCACGTTAAGTTTTTGAACGTGGTAAGCAGGAGTTATTTCACCAGCCGATCAAGCGGCTTTTAGATCCACGCTACACGTTTATGTCTGCACCAGCCTGGTTAAGCGGGGTTTTTTCCAAGACTGCACGCAAGAACTGCTGCAGTCGAGGGTGTTGCGGATTGGCAAAGATCTGCTCGGGCGGGCCCTGCTCGATGATAACGCCACCGTCCATGAAGATCACGCGGTCGGCCACTTCGCGCGCAAATCCCATTTCGTGTGTGACAGCCAACATTGTCATGCCTTGGCGCGCAAGATCTCGTATAACCTCTAACACCTCGCCGACAAGTTCGGGATCGAGCGCGGATGTGATTTCATCTAGTAGCAGCAGCTTAGGAGAGACAGCGAGACATCGTGCAATTGCCACGCGTTGTTTTTGTCCTCCCGAGAGTTGGGCGGGGTATGCGTTTTCTTTCGCGGCCAAACCAACTCGGGACAGAAGTTCGCGAGCGGTTGCTATTGCCTTTTCCTTTGGTATGTTGAGCACTTGAACTGGCGCCTCAATGACATTCTCCAGCACCGTCATATGTCCGAAGAGATTGAAATGCTGGAATGCCATTCCCATGCGTGCACGGATGCGCCAAAGTTTGCCGTCATCCTTCACTTCTTCCTGGTCGAATACTATCCTTCCACCAGAGGGACGCTCGAGCCAGTTGATGCAGCGCAGAAGAGTACTTTTGCCAGAGCCACTTGGGCCAATAAGGGCGATGGTTTCGCCTTCTTCAACGTTGAGATCTATTCCTCGTAGAACCTTCAGATTGCCAAAGGACTTTTGAAGATTTTCAATGCGTAGTAAATCGGTCATTGTGGTGGTCTCCTGCGCTCAAGATACGTCGCTAGCCGCGAGAGCGGGTAGCATATGGCGATATAAAGAATGCCTGCCATTGCGTAGATCTCCATGCTTCTGAAGGACTGACTAGCAGCGTCATAGGATCTATACATAATCTCCGGCACCGTAATAGTGAGCGCCAAAGACGTGTCTTTGATTAGGCCAATCATAAAATTTGCGAACGGTGGCATTATAAGAACCATTGCCTGGGGCAAAACGATCCTACGCATCACTTTTGCTGGCTTCATACCAAGACTGATTGCTGCTTCGACTTGACCACGGTCTACAGACTCAATGCCGGCCCGGAAGATTTCAGCGAGATATGCACCACCCATGAATCCGAGAGTAATGACCGCGGCTGTGAAAGGTTCGAGAGTCAGACCATAGGACGTGAGGCCGAAATATACGATAAATATCTGCAAGAGTGCAGGTGTCCCACGGATGACTTCAACATAGACCGTAGCCGGGAATCTTATACCAATGTAAGCGGATCGCCTCATGAGAGCGGCGGTTAGTCCAAGTACAATGCTGATCGCAAGCGCCAGCGCGGTAAGTTCGAGCGTTGTGATTGCGCCGCCAAGTATGTACGGGAAATACCGTACCGCGAGGTCATAAAAGCTTTGCATTGAGGTTACCTTTAGGTAACAGGCTTAGAGCGGACATAGGTCACGAGGGGTATTATCCCCCTCGTTATCCGCCACTTCCTGAGTAAATTTCATTGTTGTCGTTCTGTTACTTCTTGCCGGTCAGATAGCCGGGGTTAGACAAACCATAGCTATCCAGAATTTTTTTGGCCTCACCATTTTCGCGCATCGTCCTGATCTGCTGGTCGAACGCCTTGATCAGACTCTCTGACCCATTTTTTGCGAAAACGTAATAGTTGGCGGGGAGCGTGTCACTGCCAAGGTATTCTGGTGGAATGTATTCGACGACTTTGAAGTCATAATCTGGGTTTTGCTTCGCCGCGTAGTCGAACGAGTAACCCCACCACAATGCGGCATTGATTCTGCCAGCTTTGAGATCGAGCAGCATTGGATCGGCGGCGTCGTACTTCTTGATATCGCCGATCCCGAATCTTTTCTGAAGTTCGGTGGCTTCAGTCTCCTGGGCAGATCCACGTGTTACGCCAAGAACCATGCCCTTCATGTCAGGAAACTTTTTGATGCCATCATTCTTTTTTGACGTGATGAGAACGTCCATCCCATACCAAAATGGCTCGGCGTTGTATGCAGCTACCGCTGCGCGTTCGGGCGTCTTGTAGAGGGCGGCGATAACATCGACACGCCCAGATTCGACGGCGGGTACGAGTGAAGCATGATTGAGAAGGATCGGGTCGACCTCTACGCCTAGTGACGCTGCAAGTGCCTTTGTGTAGTCGGCGTCGATCCCTTTCCATTCCCCAGTGTTGATGTCAATCCACGCTTCCGGCGGGATCGAGAACGTACCGACGCGGATGAACCCCCGGGCTTTGATTTGCTCCAACAGATCGGCAGCTCGCACCTCACTATAGGACGCTGCAAAGAACGTAAGGCCCATAAATGCGGCGCTCAAAGTGAGCAGCGTCCTTCGCAACAGTTTTTTTCGTTCGCTCAATTTATTATTCATGTCGCTCCTCACTCCGCCATTGATTGGCGGTGGTTTAACGTTACACCTCATTAAAAAGTTGTCAACAGCTCCTAAGGAGCTTTAAGTAAATTCCAGCACGCCGACATTTTTAAGTGGGAGATCTTTAAACCGTGCGGGGCCTCATATTCGGTTCTTAAGACCTTGAAAGTGCGTAGGTTTCGAATTGGCCAAGCGCTAGCTGCGCCGCCCCTGCTCCATTGCGGCAACATTTCGCTTTCACCGTCAAAACCTGGTCGCGACGTAAGGGCCCGGTCGCGAACAATTGTCGGCGTTAAACGGGTTTGTCGATCTCATCCTTCCGGCACTGGTCACCGGCGCGAATTTAGAGATTAGAACCCGCTCTTTTGGGCGATTTGTCGTCAGTCGGCCAGAGCGTAGTGAAGGCTATCGAGCTCTTGATGTCGGAAGAGTACGAGCGCACTCGCTGATTCATCAGATGAGCGCCCAAGAGGTAAGCGTCTGCCCAACACACCTTGCGTGTTTAAGCGGGCACCCAATTGTGTGGTAACAGCTCAGTAATTTCACGCGCCCGCTGCATCGGCAGACGCGTAATAATGTCCTTCAGATAGTAAGCGTCTGGTGAAGTCGTCTGGACAAAGCAAATGGTCTAAATACGATCAGATTTCACTAAAGAGCGACTCGCCAGTTTGCATTTTCGGTTATTGACACAGTGCTCAAATTTCCAGATTATCAATCAATGCCCCCTACAAATCTCGTTAGCATGATGCGCCCCTTGATGACTGCCTTTGGCGGGCCATAGGGCGATGCGCGCTTAGAGCAGAAGCATTGACCAGAAGCCCCGCCAGAAATGGAAGGGGCTTTTTCATTCCCCTTCCAAATCATTGATGACAAGGAGAGTGAAGATGCTGTTGATTCGCCCAGCCAAACGTACTGACGCCGAGGCCGCTTTTGATATACGCCTCCAGGCGGTCCGGCATCAATGCATTACTGTCTATACCGCTGAGCAAGTAATGGCGTGGACTGATGTGCCGCTCACAGACCGATATCGGGCTTGGGTGGAAAAGGAGTACCACGTTGCCTGGTTGGGCGAGACACCGGTCGCAACAGGTCTGATTGATTTCCAGTCTGGAGAGATAGGCGCTATTTTCGTTTTGCCTGCATTCATGGGACAGGGGATTGGCAAGGCAATGCTCCTATACCTTGAGCGACTGGCCTTTAAAGCCGGAATCGTCGACATCCATTTAGATGCTACCCCTAACGCAACCGCGTTCTACCGTCGGTGTGGCTATCACGGAGATAATCAAGCTATTTATACCTCGCCCTCCGGTCTTGAGCTGGCTTGTACACCGATGCGGAAACAGTTGGCCAGTGAAGAGCTAATGGACGTCACGCGGGCGACAAGCAGGCTGCCAAACTCAGGCTGAGTAAGTCAGTCCGGCATCCATTGATGCGGCAGCAGATGCTCAATCTCACTGGCTTTCTGCGTCGGCAACCGCGTCAGCACATCTTTGAGATAAGCATACGGATCATGCCCATTCATGCGTGCCGACTGGATCAAACTCATGATCGCGGCCGCTCGTTTGCCGCTGCGCAGAGACCCGGCGAACAACCAATTGGAGCGCCCAAGCGCCCAAGGCCTGATCGTGTTCTCGACAGGGTTGTTGTCGATGGGCACGGCACCATCACCCAGGTAGCGCGTCAGCGCTACCCAGCGTTTCAGGCTGTAGTCCAAGGCCTTGGCCATCGCCGAGCCTTCTGGCACAAGCTCGCGTTGAGCCAGCATCCATTCATGCAACTTTGCTGCGACGGGAACCGCTATTTCCTGACGTAATCGCCGGCGGTCTTCATCGTTCATTTCTTTGGCTTGCCGCTCGATCTCGTACAGGCCGCCGATTGAGTGCAGTGCCTGTTCGGCCAACTGGCTTTTGTTTGCCACATGCAGGTCAAAGAACTTGCGGCGAGCGTGGGCCATGCAGCCGATTTCGGTGATGCCCAGCTCGAAGCTGGCCTTGTAGCCCGCGAAGTCATCGCAGACCAGCTTGCCGTTCCACGTGCCAAGGAAGTTACGTGCATGTTCGCCAGCACGGCTGGGGCTGAAGTCGTAGACCACCGCCTTCAGTACCGAGAACGGCGTGGTGCAATAAGCCCAGACATACGCTCGGTGCGTTTTCTTCTCGCCGGGGGCCAGCATCTGCACCGGCGTTTCATCGGCATGCACGACTCGCTGGGCGAGTACGACTTCCCGCAGTGCATCCACCAGTGGCTGGAGTTGCACGCCAGTTTGGCCCACCCACTGAGCCAGTGTTGAGCGCAGGATCGCCAGGCCTGCACGGCCAAAGATCTTTTCCTGCCGGTACAGCGGTAAATGGTCGGAGAACTTGGTCACCATCACATGGGCCAGCAGACCGGCAGTAGGGATGCCCTTGTCGATGACTTGGGCGGGCACCGGCGCCTGGATCAGCGTTTCGCACTGGCGGCAGGCCCACTTGCCACGTACATGCTGCTCAACGGTGAACACGCCCGGTGTGTATCCAGCTTTTCGCTGACGTCTTCGCCGATGCGCTGAAGCTGGCAGCCGCAAGCGCACTGGGTGTTCTCTGGCTCGTGACGAATGACGGTGCGTGGGAACTGCGGCGGCAGCGGCGCGCGCTTGGGCTTTTGGCGGGTTTCGTCTGGCGTCGGGGCAGGACGAAGCGCGTCCAGTTCTGCCTCAATGGCCTCAAGGTCGGTGTTGAGCAGGTCATCCAGCAAACTGCCTTGAGCTGGGCTGATCTGCTCGCTGCGTTTGGCGAACTTGTGGCGTTTGAGGATGGCAATTTCGTGAGAGAGCTGTTCGATGATCGTCTCGTCACGATGGATCTTTCGACCCATGGTGTCGACCTTCGACAGCAACTGCGCAGCGAGTGCGCGCAGTTGGTCGGGTGTCATTTGGTCGAGATTGGGCAAGGAAGTCATGCCGTGGATTTTACCAAAGCAACTCATCCGACACAGCTCAAAGGCAGGACTAAACTACCGTAATCACGCCGTTCACACCTACACGCTGCCATGGCAAACCGAGCACCAGCGCGTGCAGTTGTTCAGCGTCGAGTTCGACTACCAGGCCGCGATGAGTGCCAGGCCAGTGAAACTTGCCTTGGTTCAACCGGCGTGCGGCAAGCCAGATGCCCACGCCATCATGCACCAGCACCTTCATCCGGTTGGCGTGGCGATTGGCAAACAGATAAGCGCTGTGCGGCTTTGCCGCACCGAACACCGCCACCACGCGGGCCAGCGCAGTCTCGGTGCCAGCGCGCATGTCCATGGGCGCGGTCGAGAGCCAGATGGCGTCGATGCGTATCATTGCGAGAGGCTGCGAATGAAGCGTGCGCAGCCGTCCGGGTCGGAGATGGGCCATTTGACCGTGATAGATTTTTCGCCCAGCGGCAATGCGATAATTACCGCTTCATCAGCGTGCCGTTTAGGCATCGGTTGCAGCGGCACAAACGCGGGAAGTGGCGCGACGGGTTTATCGCGGTAAATCGGCAACCACTTGCGAATTACGTTGGTATTGATGCCGTGGCTGATGGCGACGCTGGAAACTGAGGCGCCGGGTTGCAGACATTCCTGAACGACCTGGGCTTTAAAGGGTTTGGGGTAAGAGCTTAGTTGGCGCATGGAAATCCTAGCGATAAGGGTGATCGCGTCCGCTTAAAATAGGCGGACACCATTGCCCTTAACTCTGGATTTTTGAAGGTGTGTTTGCTGGCCGCTTACTTCAGATAGGCATATGGATCTTGAGCAGCCGCTCGGCAATGTCCGTTTTCGGCCCAGGCTGTGTGAAAACGTTTCCCCCACGTGACCTAAGTTTAAGGTGCACACTGCAAATTGCGGTACAACATCCATCAGCCTATTGCTAAGGAGTAGTGCCATGCCCAGCTTAACTCTTAACCTGTCAGAAGAGATCGACGATGCCCTCAACGACATTGCGAAGCGCAATGGAATTACCAAAGCCGAAGCGATACGGCGTGCCTTTGCTCTATTGGTCATAGCAGACAGAGAGAAGCAGAAAAAAGGGGGCTTCTCTCTCGGCATCGTCAGAGAAAGAGACGATCACACTCTTGAGGCTATAGGCCGCGTGGTGGGGCACTGATGGGCAGTCGCACTGGCATAGGTGAAAATGTCATCGTCTGTCGAAAAAGCCTTCAGGGGTTTAAACTCTACATGCCTCCGGCCCCTAAGGAGCAGGATCATGACGAAATCCGAGCTTGAACAGCATAAAGAGCAGACCCAACTGTTCTATGAGCAACAACGCGCCATACAAGCCAGGTTCAGGGAGGAACTGTTATCCAGGTCCAGCGAGCAACTGAAGTATCCCTACGGGCCCTGGCGCGAGGTTTTGTTTTATCCCCTAGCGTAGGCCATCGGCTTGATATGCATCGGCGTATTGCTTGGTTATGGGCTGGCCAAGCTTGTGCCTATGCTTCCCTGATGGCTCTGGCCGCCCAGCCGTGGCGAGTCACTGCCCTGCCCGTTGATAAAAATCTAGACTGGGCTCTCAATCTGCAAATTGCTCTCGGCATTCTTGCAAGGAGTCAACTGGTGGGGCAAATCGTTGCCTTCGCGAGGATCCCGGACTTGGTCATTCGTACCATCATGCTGTTGTGCTCTGCTATCAGAAAATATCGCCTTGAGCCGAAAGAATTGCCGAATTGCTTGATCAAACACGATTCTCCGGCTATCCGCGCCGATGGAATCAAGCTAATAATCACAGCCGGACGTTTACCGCTGCATTCTCGGTCGCAGCCGGAGACCTTAGTGATGTCCCGCAAAAATAATTAATCCTGCGTTAGGCAGCTATCGGCCCAGAGTGTGTAAAAACGCTATCTGGCATCGTCGGCGCGGAGCGCCGACGGCTGTTCGGTGACGGAAATGCACCTGAAGCTCCATGGTCGATCAGTGTAGGCCTGGAGCCCACCAGCAAGGCTTCCCAGCTTGTTGGAGGGGCCAAAGCCGACCTTTTCAGGCCGACAGCGCCTTCATCAAGCCGTTAGCATCAAGGATTTTCATTACTCGCTTCAAGTTATAGGCGAGCACGTTCAAGCTCATCTCGGCGCTTACCCCGTTGAGCTTTCGCGTCAAGAAGTGCGTCGCCCCCATCCATTGTTTGAGCGTCCCGAAGGGATGCTCAACCGTCCGTTTTCGGACTCGCATCATCTCTGGTGCTTTGCTCAGCCGACGCTGCATCTCCTCCAATACGTCTTCATGCTCCCAGCGTCGAACTCGTCGTTCCGTGATCGGTGTGCACTGCGATTTCAACGCGCAGCCCTGGCATTTCGAACTCCAGTAACGATGCAATTTCAGGCCTTTTTCAACGTAGGAATAGTGCCAGATCAACGCCTCTCCAGCCGGGCAAATGTATTCGTTTTTTGCCGCGTCATAGATGAAGGCATCGTTATTGAAACGCCCGTCAGCCTTGGCTCCCGAGGTCATCGGCTTGGGCACATAGGCGGTGATGCCTGCATCGTGACAGGCCAGGATTTGTTCGCTTTTGAAGTAACCTCGGTCAGCCACCACCGACAACGTATCTGACGCCATCGCCTCTCGGGCCTGCTTGGCCATCGAGCTGAGTTGGTCGCGGTCAGAGCCGACGTTGGTCACCTCGTGCGCAACGATCAAGTGGTGCTGAGCATCGACCGCTGTCTGCACGTTGTAACCGACGATTCCCGTGCCGCGCGTCATCATGGAGCGGCTGTCTGGATCGGTCAGTGAGACCTGTTTATCCGGCGATTCATTGAGCTGGATTTCGATCGCCTGAAGCGCTTTCATTTGAGTTTTGAGCTTGGCGATTTTCTCTTCCAGCCGCACGGCACTGGGCTCGGAAGTTGTTGGTTCTTGCCGATCGGCAGCATCGAGTGCCGTTAGGTAACGGTTGATGCTCGATTCAATTTCTTCCATTCGCCGCTTTAGCTTGGCGCTGGTGAAATTGCGGTCGCGGTTGTTGACGGCTTTGAATTTACCGCCGTCGATGGCAACCAGATGTTCGCCGAATAATCCCAGCTGCTGGCACAGAACCACGAACTGGCGGTAGACGCCTCGGATGGCCTTGCTGTTGTCCTTTCGGAAGTTGGCGATGGTCTTGAAATCCGGCATCAAACGCCCGGTCAACCACATCAGCTCGATGTTGCGTTGAGCTTCTCGCTCCTGCCGTCGGCTCGACTGAATGCGGTTGAGATAGCCGTAGATGTAGATCTTTAGCAGGATTGCGGGGTGGTAAGCAGGACGACCAGTATCGGCTGGAATTGCACCGTCAATACCCAGATTGACCAGGTCGAGTTCGCCGACAAAGACGTCGACTACGCGCACCGGATTAGTATCGCTGACGTAGTCGTCGAGGCTCTCGGGAAGTAAGGTGCCTTGGCCTCGATGTTCACCTTGGATAAAGCGCTTCATGGGCGATCCCTACGATGAAATCCTCAGAAATCATAGCAAGGGTGCAAGAAAGCGTTTTTAAATACTCTGGGTCAGAAGCAGGCATTTGATAGCCAGTCACCCCGCATCCATCTCAGCATGGTTGCGTTGGTCGCAAGTTGGCTGAGACGGCTTCTACAGGAGTTACCTGATGAGACTCAATCGCCCGCCGACTCCGCTGCCGCGACCGCCATGGCATCAACTAGCTGCGCAGATGCTCTAGAGATGGGAACATAGCCGCGCATCAGGATTTGTGCACTCCGTCTATACGCAGCTGCCCGAACATCAATAGTGTCGCCATCAGTCCTTACACTGACGGTGGTATCCAATTTGCCAGCTGGGTTCTCAATACTCACTTCGATATCCGAATACGAACCCACTGGGCTGCTCACACCAACAGCCACTTCATGCGCGGTCGTCCCCGGAAGCAAGCAAGCGGCAGCAAGACAGCAGCCGCCAGAAACAGCCATCGAAGCGTGGCCTGTCTGAGGCGTGAAATACCGCACCGCAATATGGCCACCGTGGCGCGGGGCGCCCACGATGCACACTTTGGGAATGGTTTCGCTACGTTCCATCTCCGAAACGCTCATCAGCTCGCCATCCCGGCCACGAAGCTGCATCTTGAGACCAGCCTCAATCCAGACTTGCCGTAGCCTGGCCATAAACACGGTGTCGGCCTCAAGTTCTGAAATCGCCTCATGACCCGTTTTGCCAAAGCTGGCCGCATTAGCGATCACCATAGGCACAGCTACATCCACACACGAGACCTTGTGCCCGGCGACACTGTCAATGACTTGGCCTGTTGGCAAAAGAGTGCCGGTCTTGTTGCCTACCGGAGATTGAAGAAACAAATCAACGCGGGGAAACGCGCCTGGAACACCTGGAATCTCGGCGTTCTCAAATCGGCCTAGGGCATCGCGCGACATCCGCGCAACAGTGATGACGCCTGTGTTGGTGTTCTTTATTTCGGCCTCAAAGCCTCCAGTTGCAGGCGCCTCTATCAGCCCAGTGTCAACAGCCCATAGCAGCAGAGCAGAAGACATATTGCCGCAATTCACGCTCCAGTCTATATCGCTATGATCACTGGCCAACTGGGCGAGCGTACTGACGATCTGGCGTCCCGTCGGAGTGTGCTCAACCCGTGCCAAAAACACTTTGTTACTGGTGGCTGGCCCCCTTCCGAGCCCGGTTATCTGACGATTCCCGGACTGATGTCCTGCAAGAGGGACTCCCATGAGGTGGCGCAACAGCTCTGCTCGCAACAATTCGTCACGTGGCAACAAAGGCTCCCAAATCACTACACCTGTCGAAGTGCCACCTCTCATGTAATGCACTGGTAGTTCCATCACACCCGAGTGAATGCGACTGCGAAACCCATCTCGGTCGACTAGTAGCATTGGGGATTTTAACATCGGTACCTCCATAACAATGACGGCCTGCGTGATTAAACCGGTTGCCACTTATGCGGCAGCAACTGATCGATTTCACTCGCCCGCTGCGTCGGCAGGCGCGTGAGAATGTCTTTCAAATAAGCATATGGATCATGCCCGTTGAGCCGCGCCGACTGGATCAAACTCATGATCGCCGCCGCCCGTTTTCCGCTGCGTAGAGCCCCTGAGAAGAGCCAGTTCTTGCTTCCAAGCGCCCATGGTCGGATGTGGTTCTCGCACCAGTTATTATCAATGGGTATGAGCCCATCATCGAGCTAGCGCGATAGCGCTGCCCAGCGTTTCAGGCTGTAATCTAGCGCTCTGCTGATAGCCGAACCTTTGGGCACGAGATCGCGCTGGGCGATCATCAAGGCATGCAGCCTATCCACCACCGGCATGGCTTTTTCTTGCCGTATTCGGTGCCGTAAGTCCGGCTCCAGATCGCGGACTTCGTCGATTTCTTAAAGCAGTTGGATGTAGCGCAAGGACTCTTCGGCCAGCGTACTCTTGTTGGTGGCATGCAGTTCGAGGAATTTGCGCCGCGCATGAGCCATGCAACCGATCTCGGTCACGCCGAGTTCAAAGCTGGCCTTATAGCCGCCAAAATCATCGCAGACCAGCTTGCCCTTCCAGTCTTGCAGGAAGTTGCGAGCATGCTCACCGGCACGACTGGGACTGAAGTCATAAACGACAGCCGCTGTTTCGCAGAACTAGCTGGTGGCGTAGGCCCAGACATAAGAGCGGTGGGTTTCTTCGTGCCCGGAGCGAGCATCTGCACCGATGTTTCATCCGCGTGGACGCCAGCGGCTGCAACTGCACGCGAGTCACGCCAACCAATTGAGCCAAAGTGGAACGAGGGATCGCCAAAACGCCCATACTCACTGGTAAGTGCCGCGACCACATCATCACGCAATGGCTGGTGTGGCCGGGCGTCATAGAGCCGCTGCAGCTTATCTCCCGCAGCATCTACTTTCGCAAAGAAAAAGCCCCAATAGTCACTACTGGCGTCGAGCCACATCTCCATTGCAGCTTCAGGTGACTCTGGATGTTGCATGACCGGCTTCATTGCAGCCTTAAACTCGTCCACATCCTCTGCGATCCAGTCAGAATAATTTCAAAGTTGAGTGCAGACATCCATCAAATAGCTTGCATCGTAGGCTCGCAGTATTTCCCTCGCGACGTAGCTCGTGACCCGAGCCAACACTAAGGCAGTCAGAATGCTGGCCTGCACCGAGCTTGAAATTTCTCGACCTTGCTGAGCCATGGCCTTAAAAGAGTCGTCGAAGTTTTTTACCAGGGCGGCTAGGGCCGGCACAGCCGATCCGCGCGTCCAGTTGATTGCGTTGTCGAGGTTGTGTTCAAGAGCCGCATGGTCACTGACGGAGTTTCTACCTGGGTAATGGAACTGCGTCTGCGAGCTTTCACAAATCTGATAAAGCCAGTAAATTTGCGAAGGTGGTTTTTGATTTGCTTAACTTGACGGCGTAATGACTGGCCAACCCGTTTGAAAAATGTCTTTTTGTAGGAATGTACAGCGACTGTAGGTAAACCCTAAGTCTCCTTCTGATCGCTTTCTGTCTCTCGTTACAGGTAGAAAGCGGCCAGAAGGGACTGTCGAAAACTGCGAAAATTGATCTTTCCCCGTTTTGTTTGATATGTGCTCAATAAAGGATTGGCTAAGATTGCCTTATTGCAACGCTCCTCATAGGCAAAACTCAAACTAGGAGCATTTCGTCCCGGAGCCTCGAAAGTTCCCCAATCCTCATACGGAGGCTGAAGCACAGTACGTAATTGCTCAATCGTAATGTTCTGATCAACTTTTCGCCGCACCTCACTCCTGCAGTGGGTAAGAAACTCTCGCATCTTCTCAGGATATTCTCGGTTGAGGGGCACATGCCATGGCAACCGACTGTCCGTGCCATCGAAAATGCAGAACATACTCAGCTGTTTCTTTTGGCGTCTCACGAAGAGTCGTCGGACGTGTGCACAAAAAATATCAAGGTAGTCTTCTAGTCTCGCCCTCCCTACATAGGCGTGCTGCTGAAGAGTGCTGGTCGTGAGTGAGAAGGTTACAAATCGCGCTTGGCCATCATGGTCAACAACACCTATCCCGTAATGTCCCTCCATTTCGATTTTGCTCCATCCCGGCGAAGTGAAACTGTTGCAATTGCTGTAAGGAAAGACACCGTCATCGTCGTCATCAGAGCGGTCGCTACTGCTGCCCCTGGAACTGTAGTAGGTATCGTTGTTCGGATTCAACTGGTTGGAGCGGTTATCCCGGTCACTATTGCTCGACATTTTTTTCTCCCATTTCTTGGTACTAGCCTGTTGTACACACCGACTTGATTGATCTACAAACCGGCCTATCGACGACTTTAAAGTTAATATGTAAAAACCAAGGCGATTCACTCACTGATAGGCCTCGCTCAGAGATTCGTACTCCCTGAACAAACTCTAAACCAGACAACACCGGCGCAGCCCTTAATATCACTCTCGACTACTTAGTCTTCGGTACGTCGTTATCACGTTTATTACCCGACCTCTTACCGGGTTTCTTGCTGGGCCAGCCAGGCTTATTGGGAGGACTGGGAGCCGGCGTAGGAGAAGTCTTCTTGGACATGATGAGGTACCTTGTCAGATGATGGTGTGTATCGCGCACATCGGCTGATGGTGCGAGTGGTGATCCTCGCCTGATCCAAGTCCGCGCCTGTACCGTCGACCGGAAAACCTTTAGGACGTGACCTTCAAATGGATGAATCCACCTTTCGGAGTCTAGTTCAGGAGGTCAGCCAGGCTATCGCCCCTTTTCCTGACCAACCTGTTCACCTATACCGACCTATCAAATCTTTCAGCCGCTGGTTTCCGTACCGTGCTCCTGGTACCACTCTGATCGGAATGGACATCGTTGCGCAGGCGGTAATGGATTTCGGCATAGAAAAGTCCATCCGAAAGGCGTTGGGTGTGAGCGCCAAGAACTTTGAGAACGTCCGCCGCAGCAATTACTCCAGTTCCCCTACGACTCTGGCAAGTATCCAGCGAAATATGGGACTGTTCCAACTGATAGTGCCAGTGACCCCACTCGGAGAACCGCAAGGCTCCCTAGCACCGGAGGTACGATTCGGATTGAAGATACTGGAGGGCTTACTAGGTGGTGCGACCCACATCTCCAAGATGACTCATCCAAGAAGCTGCCCTGCTGCGGTCACGAGTGCTGCATCACGGCACACGAGTGGGCCGCTCGCGCCCGCTTGGGACTCGACGAACCGACCGCTCGATTGGTAGATCGCCTGCTCAACTTGCTAGTGTCGCTTAGCAAGATCCTCACAGTCTGCGGTGCTGATACAAACCTGCTCCGTGAACCGCTGCAATTCAATCACCCACTGCGGTATTGGATGGAGTGCCTCAAGACCAGCTACAACGTTAATACCTGGGAACACCTAGCTGTGCAGATTCAGCAGAAGCTGGCAGTACGAACTCTAAGGCCAAAAGGCATTTCCGCAGGCAGGCTGCGCAAGTGGGCCTCCAGAGAAATACCTCCGAGGAACATCGTCTACGCCATCATCCAACATAGAAAGGACAAGATCAGCCTTGGGCTCGCCTATCACGTGGCGCGCCTGCATACCCTGACACTGGAGCTCATCAGTGCAGCAAGCGAGTTAGATGAGATCGACCGATGCACACTGCGCGATGCCTTAGCAGCCCGCTATGACCATCTAATCATAACTGAGAATTCGATCATTCCGGCTACTGCCCACAAATCGCCGATCTAGACGTCCGTTCTAGCCGTTTTCTCACTTAAACAGCAGGAAGCTTCAGGCCCAGAGGAAGTCAGTCAACCTTGATCAAAGTTCTTCAATAGCGGTGAAGGCTATCGTTATGTAGCTGCTAAGCGGCCACGCAGGCATTTTAAGGCGTGTCTTTTCACCTCCAATTACTGAGAGGTTAGCGCGAAGTGTTCTAAATATCGGTGGAAAAGCTGCCTAACTGCGGCGAACTGCGCATATAGTGGCTATGTGCTATTTGCGAAATACTTTCGCAAGCTACGGAGCCTTTCGTCATGAAAACCCTCTTACTCGCCCTATTCGTCACCCTTCCGCTCGTCGGCTGTGCAAATGATCCCGCTACCATGGCGCAATGGGCGCAGTTCGCCAACGGCATGGCCGGTGTGGCGAGTCAGCAACAGACTAACCAAGAGGCGGCGTTTTACTACCGGCAAGATCAGCTCGCCCGTGCGCAACAAGCGCAACAGCTACAGCAAATTAGCGATAAAATGCCCCCAAGCCCTAACTCCGCTGGTTGGTGGTAGTCATGTCGTGCCCACTCTTTATCCCCGGTGAACTTGAACAAATTCACACCCAAGTTGCCCAGTTGAGGGCCGAGACGATGCGCCTCAGTGATCAAACCAGCAAGGCTACCGGCGAATCTCCCTTCGTACCGCTTGTACATTTCTGGCAGACGATGGCTTTGGCCTTCTGCTTGGTGTTCACGGTGGGGACGATCACCACTGTTGCGATAAAATATTTTCTCTAGCGCCGTACGGTGAAGTGCAGACCATGCCACCTCGTTTTTGGGAAAGACTTGGATCATATCCGAGGCAATGCCTGAGTCCATATCACCTCATTCACATCAAGCAAAAAGAGCCACGAAGGGTCCTTTTGTACTCAAACTAAAATCACTTGGTCAGCCAGGGCTCAACGGTCGCAGACTCAAATTACCGTGACAGCCGCATTCAATATCAACACCACAATCAAACCGACCACGGCTACGATGGATTGAACCACCGAAATGGTCTTGGTGGCTTCGCCCATAGTCATGCCGAAGGATTCCTTCACCATCCAGAAGCCCGCATGGTTCGCATAGTTGAAGAACAGCGAGCCGCAGCCTATGGACAAGGCAAGCAGAGGCAGGTTGAGGCTGGGATCAGCACCTGCAAGCGGTGCCAGCAAGCCAGCAGCACCAACAATACCTACAGTGGCAGAACCGGTAGATACAGAGAGCAACATCGCGATCAACCAACCCAAGATCAGCGGAGGGAACGCAGACTGCTGAGTCAGGTGCACAATGGCATCGCCCACCTTGGCGCTGGTCAACATCTCCTGAAAGGCACCACCGCCGGCGATGATCATGATGATTGAGGCGATTGGCTTGAGGCTCTTGCCCAGGGATTCGCGCAACTGCCCCGCATCGCCGCCCCGCGCGAGTACCAGACTTGCCCCTGCGAACAGCACGCCTAGGAGCATGGCTATCAGGGGATTGCCCAAGAAACTAGCCATTTTCAGGAACGCATTGCCCTTGGGTAATACCATCTCAGCGACGGCATGAATCAGCATCAGGATCGCCGGTAGCAAGGCTGCCAGCACGCCAAGCCATACGCTGGTGCTTGGTTGATCGTCGGCTTTTTCAGCTAGGGTAAACTGATCTAGCAAAACCTGATCGGGCCGAGTGCTCATGCGCGGCGAAATGAATGCGCCATAAAGCGGGCCGCCTAAAATCATTGCAGGAATAGCCGCAATGAAGCCATAGAGCATTGTGGGCCCAACCGAGGTTTTGAGCGCGGCGATGGCCGTCAAGGGGCCAGGGTGCGGCGGTACCATCCCGTGCATGGCTGCAAGTGCCGCAATCACCGGAACACCCACATACACATACGCTGAACCTTTGAAGCGAGCCTGGCTTTCCAGCTTTCGCGCCACGCTGAATATCAGCGGCAGCATGATCACCAAGCCCACCTCGAAAAACATGGGAATGCCAATTACAAATGCAACCATCATCATGGCCCAAGGAATCATCCGATCCGATGTTCGCCTGAGGATGACCTCGGCGACCTGCTCTGTGACGCCTGCGTCAGCAAGAATTTTGCCTAGCATCGCTCCAAGCGCAATTACGACCCCCACTGCCCCCAGTGTCTTTCCGGCGCCGGTCATCAAGTGGGAGACGATGTTTTCTGGCTCCATACTGGTTGCAAAGCCAACGCCGACGGAAACTACCAGCAAGGCCAGGAGCGGGTGCATTTTGAGACGCGACACGATGAGCGCCACCAGCACCAGGACGCTCACCAATGCGGTCAGTAAGAGGTCTATATCTAAAGGAGTCATGAAAGGATCTCGGTTGGGCTGGCGCTCAAACTGCACTCAGATTTGAAAGAGAAGTTTGAAACCGTAATGCCTGTCTGCGCACGCGATAAACCAAGCATCGTTTGGGTGCTTTCAACTTCGCCATTGGATGACGTGTTCATGGAATCCACTCTCTTGTAATTGGAATAGCTGCTGTTACGCAGAACCTTTCGATGCGGCACGAGAGGTTTGACTGCAACGTCGCACTTCAAACGTTCTGTATGTATTCGTTTAAAGGGTGACATGAATGGTCATCTGCAAATGCAGGCGTAAATTTCAGCTTTCGCCTTTTGCAAAACCGAATAACCTTCGAGGAGCTTGCACTAGCAGCGAATAGCTAACTTGCGTCGAACACTTCAGGGCTTGCAACTGATCGACTACGGTGCTGAAACCGATGCTTTGCTCATGCTGCGTATGCGGCCAGTCGCTGCCCCACACCAACTGGCGAAGGCCGAAACTTTGCTCCAGCAGCGGTAATGCCATTCGAGCGAAATTGATGTTCTGTTGCGGCGTACCTCCCAAACGATAGATTCCCGATACCTTGATCCAGATCGAACCTTTCGATCCCAACTCCAGTAACTCGCAAAACCCGGGCTGATCGACGCCCGAATTGGCATCTGGCCGACCAAAGTGATCAATCACCAACTTCAAACCGAACGGCGTCAATTGATGGATCAGTCCCGGCAGATCCTTTACCTCCCGATGCAACTCGACATGCCAGTCAAGATCAGCAATGTGGCTGAAAAACTCTCTCCAGGCACTGTTACGAAAATCAGGTAACGCCTTACCCATCAGGTTCAAGCGGACGCCGACCACGCCCAGGTAATCCATGTCATTCAACATGGCGCGACTGACGCCTGGTTCCAGCACAACCACGCCTCGCAACTGATCCGGCGCTTGCCTCAACGCCGCCAGCAAGTAGCTATTGTCGGTGCCGAGAAAGCTCGGTTGCACCAATACGCCATGACTCAGACCATGAGCGTGCAAGTGCGTCAGATACTGCTCAAGCGTGGCATCGTAATCAGGGGTATAGCGCCGCGCACCGACCAGATTCAGCTCACGGCTAAACACATGAGCATGGGAGTCGATGCCGGTGATCGGCGTAGAACAGGTGTCAGTCATAGCGTTCATCTATAGAAGGTAAAGGGCATCAGGCCCGCGCACTCTCGTTGCCGTTGACCGTTGCTGGCACCGATGCACTCGAAGCTTCGAGGCTGCGTCCACGGGTTTCCGGCAGACAAAGTGCCGCGATCACCGCCACGCCATAGGCAATCCCTGCGTCGATGCCAATCGCCGACCCCAAGGACATGGAGTCGCTCATGTGACCGACCAGGAACGGGAATACGGCAGAGAGCACCCGGCCAAAGTTGTAGCAGAAACCGACACCGGCACCGCGCACATCCGCTGGATACAGCTCGTTGAACAGTGCGCCAAGGCTCGCGGGAATACCGGCCGCGAAAAAGCCGAGCGGGAACCCCAGGAACAGCATCTGGGTATTGGTCAGCGGCAGGAACACATAACACTGCACCGTGACGACACAGCACAGCGCGAACAGCACGATGTTTTTGCGACGACCAATACGGTCGATCAAAAACCCGCTGACCACGCACCCACACCAGAAGGCGAAGATGATCACCGCTAGGTAGCCGCCAGAGTTCAACACAGACAAGTTGCGCTCGGTCTTGAGAAACGTCGGCAGCCATGTCATCACCGCGTGGTATCCGCCGTGGGCACCCAGGCCCAACAGACCACCGAACAACGTCACGCGGATCAGTTCGGGGCGGAAAATACCAGACAGGGATTTAAAGAAACTTTGCGGTATTGCGTTTTCTTTTTGCAGGCGCTGGAAGCTGTCGGGCTCCTCGACATTTCGGCGTACCCAGATGATGAGGAACGAGGGAAGCAACCCGACAAGGAACATCACACGCCAAGCCATGTCCTGCGGCACAAAGGAGTAAATCAACGTAAACACTCCCACCGCCAGCCCCCAACCCACGGCCCAGGCGCTTTGGACAGTACCCATTACTTTGCCGCGATACTGCGGATTGATAGTTTCGGCCATCAATACAGCACCTGCTGCCCACTCGCCGCCGATACCAAAACCCTGTAGCGCCTTGACGATCAAGAGTTGGTTAAAGCCGGTTACGAATGCGGAGAGAAAAGTAAAAAAGGAGAACCACAAAATCATCCACTGCAACGTGCGCACGCGGCCATACCGGTCGGACAACGTTCCCCCTACCCAACCGCCGATGGCCGACGTGACCAGGGTGACGCCACTGATCAACCCCGCATCGCCCTTGGTCAGGGCGAAAGCGGCGATCAAAGCCGGAATCGCCAAGCCAAACATTTGTACTTCCAGCGCGTCGAGCGACCATCCGCCGAAGCAGGCCCAAAACGTTTTGCGCTCCCGAGGAGTGACTTGGCGATACCAGCTAAACATGATTCTTATCCTTATAGGTGGAACGTGAGGCAGCCGAGAGCGAACCGCGCCGCTACGGGGCCAGTCATGACAATCAAAACAATGAAACCAGCAACGACCGAGCCGTCGCTGAGTGATCCGCTACCCAGGCATGGGTTAGCGAATATCCACGCTGTAGCGAAAGTGCTCGGCATGCCCGCGAGAACGACGCCACTCCAGCGGCGCACCGGCGTAATCGCGCGCTAAGCGTTCGATGACCACCACCGGGCTGTTGACAGGGACTTGCAGCAATCGCGCATGCACGTCATTCACGGATTCGGCAGTGAGCGTTTCTTCGGCATAGGCGACAACCTGCCCGCAGACCTCTTCGTAGATCGGATACAGCAGCGGCCCTTTGTTACTCAGGTCGATTTCTAGCAATGCCTCAAAGCGGTTACGCGGCAGCCAGATTTCTTCTGCGAGCACGGGCTGAACATCAAGAAGACGAACCCGGACTATGCGAATGACCGGCGACTCAACAGGCAGGCCCAACGCCTGGGCCACCGCCGAGGGCGCGGCTACCGGCTCTATGGACAGGATGCGACTTTCCGGCACCTGGCGTTCGCCGGCAGCGGTTTGAAAACGGAAGAAACGAAACAGCGACGATTGAAACTGCGGCCGGCGAATGAAAGTGCCTCGACCTTGCTGTCGCTCCAGGATGCCCTCACTGACCAACGCGTCGACCGCTTTGCGCACGGTGCCAGTGGACAGTTGGTATTCCGCTGAAAGCGCCGCTTCGGTGGGAATGGCCTCTCCCGGGCGCCAGCGATTGTTGGCGATTTGCTCAGCCAAGTGGTCACGCAGGCGTTGGTAAAGTGGCAGGCGAACATCACTGGATAGAGAATTCATCGACTTTATTCACCTTGTTATCTAGTCATCTATATGAATCTTGTGACGAGTATTTCTCCAGACGACTTGGCTGTCAAGGAGGGGCACGGCCCCTTACTGACGAATGGTGAACCATCGCCAAGCAAGCTTACGTCAAGCCAGCTCTGTGATTCGCAATGTCGACTTTCCCAATCCCTTCAAAATCCCAAGCAGATTTTTCTGCAGTGAAATGCCATTAACGAAATGCCATTAACTATGGGCAATAAAAAGGGCCCTTGCGGGCCTTTTTTGTACTCAAACCAAATTCACTTGGTCAGCCAAGACTCGACGGTGTCCGTACTTTCCATCCGTTCTCATGCTGCTACGCTCTCCTCTTCCACGGAGGATTCGCGATGCCAAATTCAGACCTGTTGCCTTCCCTGCTGTTCAAGATCAACGAAAACCAACTCGCCCTAGAAGCGGCAATCATGGAGCTCAAGGGTTGAGCAACGCGGCTCAGCAGAAGTCGCAGGGAATGTTCGCGGTGCGTTGGACACGATCAGCAGGGACGAGGAGTTCATAAACATGACGCTCGAAATGCTGATGACGCCGGAATGATTTCTTCATTACAGGCAGCTGAGGGTTGAAAAGCGGCCATAACGCGTCAGGGCTGCGTTGTCGGAATAAGCCCCGCTTCCCGGTAGCTGAGAATCAGCTCATCGAATAGGCCAATATCGAGCCGAGTCCGGGCAATCAATTGAGCTCCGGCAACGGAGGTGTAAATGGCGCGGGCACGTCGTTCACAGCTTTCTGCGCTGCCCATTCCTGCGTCAGCCAGCACCTCCGTCAGCCACTTCACATTGATGTCTGCAAACGCCTTGACCTCGCGCCTGACCTCCTCGGGCAAGTCTTCATATTCTGCTGCCATGAAGCTGGACAGACACAGCCTGTTGCCGTCTTCCAGCGATGTTCGAAAGATCGACGGGTAGATTTCCAGGCAACGAATCGGATCGGGGTTCGACTCGCGAATCTCTTGCAAAACGCTGGCGGTGTCTTGCCAGTAGCGTGCAGCAACTGCGACGCCAAGGTCGGCCTTGCTCGAAAAGTGGTAATAGATACTCGCGTTTTTGATCCCCACCTCTTCACCGATGCTTCGAAAATTTATGCCGTTGTATCCATGCCTCTGCGCCGCCGTTTTCGCAGCCTCTAAGATGGCTTCCCGCGCGTTCACGCTCACGTTTGTGTCCTCAGGTTGTCCGATTAGGCGAATTCTACTCGCAGCCTTGGCTAACTGCCAACTGGAAGGCAGGTATTGACAACGCAAAAACAAACGCCCAATCTTTGCCTACCAACTGACAGGCAGGTAATTATTATGAACTCTTCAAAACCGCAGTTAGACGCAGCCACGCTCCCTATGATGAAAATCCACGATTGGTTCGATGGCCCCTACCCCGCTCGCGTGCGCATCGCTTTGGCAGAAAAAGGCATGCTTTCCCGAATCGAATTTGTATCGGTCAACCTCTGGACAGGCGAACACAAGAAACCGGAGTTTCTGGCCATCAATTACTCCGGAACGCTACCCGTACTGGAGTTGAATGAAGGAACGTTCATTGCGGAGTGCATGGCCATTACTCAGTACCTGGACGCACTGGATGGTAGCCCCACCCTTACTGGGCAAACGCCTGTAGAGAAGGGCTTCATCCACATGATGACCAAGCGTGCTGAAATCGAGTTTCTCGATGCAGTCAGCGTGTACTTCCATCACGCTACCCCGGGCCTTGGGCCGCAGGTTGAGCTTTATCAAAACGCCGAATGGGGTGGCCGCATGCGCGACAAGGCGGTCAGGGGCATGCACTATTTCGATAGCCTACTCAAACATCAGCCCTTTGTTGCCGGTGACAAGTTTTCGATGGCCGATATTGCGGTTCTGGGGGGCATGATTTTCGCTTCGCTGGTCAAACTCCACGTGCCTGATGAATGTGACGCGTTGCGGGCATGGCACGCCAGGATGCAAGAAAGACCGAGCGTGCAGGAATGGCGAGCGATGGTTGAGCGTGGCGCGCCGCAAAGTTGAGGGTAACGTGCATCTGCCATCCCTGACCCGGATGGCGGATGCAGTTCAGTACGAACTGATAAGGCGCTTCGGCTACATTTTGAATGGTTGGGTGACTGGCAGCTTTCGGCCAATAGCTCGGTTAAAGTGCACGACTTAGTCTTGTCGTTGCCATCCGGACAGAGCCTGAAAGTTCTAAAAACCCGCCAAACTGGGTCAGTGATATTCAGCTGCTGGCTCAATTCGGCGTCGGAGCAAACACAGCGGCTCTACAAAGGCCACGTTGACACCCGAAAACCTTGCGCACGTCTATGGGTTCGATTGCAGCGCGCTGATGGTCGACGCAGGTGCACTCACAGCAATCTATCCAGTGTCAGTACTTAAGCAAGCGAGCAGGATTAGTGGTTTTACATGCTTTCGATTTTTTCGCAAAAACACTAACCAATAGGACTGATCTTGATACGATCAATCAACCACCGCCCAGCAGGCCCTGGAAATGTGCTGGTTGCATGAACCGCTGAAATATCGATCTTTACCCCCTCCCTGGGAATGCTCTCGACGTCCAGCATCACCAAGCTGCCCGCCGCCAAATCTTGCTCGATCATGTGCAACGGCATACTGCCCCAACCCACACCATCTTTCAGAAAAGCATACTTGGTTGAAAGATCGGCCAAACGCCAAGTCAGTGGCGACATCACGCCATAATCCTGTCCTGCCAACATTTCCGAGCGATCGGTTAAAACCAACTGAATATGCGTGGACAGTTCGCGCTTGGAGATTTTGCCACTGAGTCGTGACAACGGATGGTCGACGGCGGCTACCATCACCAGGGAGAACTCGCCAATGCGCTCGCTGGACAGGGTGGGGAAATTGATGGGCAACGATGCAAGGATGCCCAGGCTGCAACGGCCATCCAATATAGGCTGATAGCCAGCGCCAAGGCCTTCGACGAACATTTTTAGACGGGTCAGCGGGAAGCGCTCGGCAAACTCTTTGACCACCGCCGTAATCGCCGAGGTGGGGAAGAACACATCCACCACCACCGACAATTCCGGTTCAAGCCCAGAAGCCATGAGCTTGGCGCGCGCCTTCAGGGTGTCCACGCCAGAGACGATGTTGCGCGCATCCGTTAGCAACAGTGCACCTTGCGGCGTTAGTTTCGGAAAACGTCCGGAGCGGTCGAACAGCACGACGCCGATCTGATCCTCCAGACCTCCGACCCAGCAACTCACCGCCGACTGCACTCTATTGAGTTTTCTGGCCGCCGCCGAAAAGCTGCCTTCATCCACCGCTGTGATGAAGGTTCTGAGCTGATCAAGTGATACGCCGTCGAGCATTGCACCTCCGCACCATCTCAAATATAGATACTGCCCATCTCAATATACCGTCTTTTCAGATGTACTAAAGAGCCTCATCTTCTCGTGGACGCTTTAACCCACACGACAAAGGTGACTTAGCCATGCAAATTCTCCACCTAGATTCCAGCATTTTGGGCGCAGCTTCGGTCAGCCGCATCCTGTCTTCCAACATCGTCGCGCGCCTGGTAGCTCTGCACCCTGGAAGTACCGTGATCTACAGGGATCTCGCGCGCGATCCTGCCTTGCATCTTTCCAGTGAACATCTTGCAGCCTGGCAGGGCGCCGGGGCCGCAGATGCCAAGCTTACGGAAGACCTCTTCAAGGGCAGCGCTTATCTGGAAGAACTGCAGGAGTCGCAGATCGTTGTCATCGGTACACCAATGTACAACCTCACAATCCCTACACCGCTCAAGGCGTGGATCGACCGCATCGCGCTAGTGGGCAAAACCTTTCACTACACCGCCAATGGCCCTGAAGGCTTGTTGAAAAATAAGCAGGCTTACATCGCCTCATCTCGCGGTGGCATGTACTCCCCGGGGAGCCCTGCCGCTCCTCTTGAGCATCAGGAAAGCTATCTGATCGGTCTGCTGGGCTTCCTCGGCATCAGTGAACCTAAGGTCATCCGAGCAGAAGGCCTAGCTATTAGTGCACAGGTCAAAGACGCCGCTATCGCCCGCGCACTTGAAGACGTTGCCGCCATCAGCGCGTGATGACCTCCCCTACCTTCCATCTTTACTGAGGCTTAAGAAATGACTTATTCAATCATCGGTTCCGGCAAAGTAGGCAGCGCCCTCGCCCGCCAATTCGCGCGAAGCGGCATTCCGGTCGGAATTGCCAACACTCGTGGCACACAAAGTCTCGCCGCGCTCGTCAACGAACTGGGCGAAGGTATCGTCGCGCAGTCCCTTGAACAGGCCTTAGGTGCCGACATCGTGATTCTGGCAATCCCTTTCAGCGCTCATCGGGACATCGCCGAGAAGATCGCTGACTGGAACAACAAGATCGTCATAGACGCGATGAACACGTATGGCGTGCCACTCGAAGAGCTGGGCGGCCGAGCCTCGACAGATGTCATTGCCAGCGCGTTCGTCGGCGCCAGGGTGGTGAAAACCTTCAACCAGCTACCCGCAGCACTGCTAGCCAAGGATCCTGCGCAAGAGGGAGGAAAGAGAGTGATATTTGTATGGAGCCGAGATCTGGATGCCAACACGAGCGTTACCCAACTGGTTGATCAGTTGGGCTTCGCCCCGATATCACTTGGCACGATCGATGAAGGCGGAAAGCTGTTGGGATTGGGCGGCCCGCTCATACTTCAAAACATCATCAGATATCAGTAATTCGACGGCTGCGGTTCATGTGACGTGAGCAAACAGCGTGTGAGGTTGCGCTTCACCTGAGGAGGTAGGTAAAGACAGTTGCTCGATAGAAGGGTCTGCTACATACCGGAGTCATGAGTTCCACTAACTTTGAATAGGTTGTGGTTTCACGCATATCAATGCTTGGCATCATAAAAAAGGCCCTCGAAGGGCCCTTTTGTACTCAAACAGAGATCACTTGCTCAGCCAAGACTCGACGGTGTTAGTACTTTCCATCCGTTCTCATGCTGCTACGCTCTCCTCTTCCACGGAGGAATCACAATGTCGAACGCAGACCTGCTCCCTTCCCTGCTATTCAAGATCATGGAATCGCCGATTGTTTTTTGTGTGGAGCCGCCAGGGGCTGATTCCTACTCTTAGGTGTAGGTACAAATATGATCAGCCTCCGGGTGCCCAAGCCTTCTGGCGTCCAAGGACGGATGCATCGGTCTCGCCCAGCAGATCGGAGTAGACACTTGGGGCAGTAGCCCCCTCCGTGCTGATGAGCAGGACACTGGAATTGGAGTTAATACCCAGGTCTGCCGCCGCGCTATCTCCTTTGACCAACCGGATAAGACCGGCCAGACCAGCGACACTGGATTCACCCGCAACCAGCGGGATATCCCGAGCGCTGCCGGCAGCGAGGCGACGCATTGCCGCTACGGCTTCGTCGTCCTGGATGGTCATGAAAAAATCGATACTGGACTCTAGGAAACGCCAAGCCAGAGGAGAGGTTTCGCCACATGCCAGACCGGCCATGACCGAGTCCACCGAGCCCGTTGCCTTGGCCGGTTTACCTTGGAGCGCGCTTTGGTACAAGCAGTCAGCCTGCACGGGTTCAACCATGACGAAAGTCGGGCGAGCTTCGCCATACTGTTCCCACAGGTAGCTCACAATTCCAGCTGCCAGACCACCGACACCACCTTGAAGGAAGACATGTGTGAAGGCAGGTTTTGCTGCATCACCTGCCGTCGCCTCAATAATCTCAGCCGCAATGGTTCCGTAACCCTGCATGACATCGCGCGGGATCACTTCATAACCTTCATAGGAGGTATCGGAGACGACAGTCCAATCGTTGGTTGCGGCCAGCGAGGCCGCTTGCTCGACCGACTCGTCATAGTTACCTTGGATACGGATGATCTTCGCGCCGTAGGCCGCGATGGCATCCTCGCGCTCGATACTGACATTCGCATGCAACACGATGACGCAACGGCAACCAATACTTTGAGCAGCAGCTGCCAGACCTTTACCGTGGTTCCCATCGGTGGCGCTGATCACGGTGAAGTCCGCCAAGGCATCAGCGTACTGACCCTCCAACAGCCCATGGGGATCGAAGTGCTGCTCAGGGAAATGCCGAAGGATGAGGAGAACCAATGCAATTGGGGCACCCAGCGCTTTGAAGCTTCCCAGCACCGAACGCACGGACTCATCTTTGATAAAAATTTGAGCTACTCCAAGCTCTTCAGCCAGGTCAGGCAGAGAGTACAGTGGGGTTGCTCCAGCGTTCAGTCGAGACCACTGAGACAGCCACGGGCGGCTCTCGTTGGCCTTGGCGATGCTCATGATCGATTTCAGAGATTCTGGATACGGCAGGCGGCTGGCCTTGGGGTTAACAATAAACATTCGGCGCTCCTTTCTACAGGTAACAGGAAGCCCATACCGCTGAAGCTGACCTCAGCAGGCTGGAGTAAATAGGGGAATCAGGAATCGGTGAGGCGACGGCTCACCACGTCGAGCAGTACCTGCGCGCCCTGGATCAACTGGTCATCGTCGGTATGCTCACGAGGGTTGTGACTGATACCGCCACGGCTGGGCACGAAGATCATTGCAGCCGGCGCCACGCGGGCGATCATCTGCGCATCATGACCCGCGCCCGACGTCATCCGACGATGGCTGAAGCCAAACCGCTTGGCAGACGCTTCTATTTCATCGGCAAGTTCTGCGTTAAAAATAACGGGTTCGAATCGAACAAGGCGTTCAGTGGTGATGGTCACACCTTCCTGCTCAGCCAGGTTGGCAAGGTACGTGCTCAGCCTATTTTCCGCACTGACCAGCATTTCCTCATCCGGGTCGCGCAGGTCAACGGTGAAGGTCGCCTTACGCGGGATAACATTGATCAAGTTCGGCTCGAACTTCATGCAGCCTGCGGTGGCGAGCGTCGAGCCCGCGTCCTCGGCAATCGCGCGGAGCTCGGCAACAATTGAGCTAGCCACAAAGCCCGCATCATGCCGTAAGTGAGTCGGCGTCGTGCCTGCGTGGTTAGCATTGCCTCGAACTTCGACTTGCTGCCAGGAAATGCCCTGCAGGTTCTCCACTACACCGATCAAGGTGTTTTCGGCTTCGAGAATTGGCCCCTGCTCGATGTGCAACTCGATATACTCATGAGGAATGATTGCCCCTGGTTCAAGAGTACCTGCATAACCGATGCGCTTGAGTTCGTCCCCAAGGCGCGTGCCATCCGTGCCAATAGTGTTTAATGCCGCGTCCACCGCCATACCCCCGGCGAATACAAGCGAACCCATCATATCTGGCTGATAGCGCACACCCTCTTCGTTGGTGAACGCGCCCACCGTGATAGAGCGCTGAGGTGTAATACCTGCGTCACAGAATGCTCGAATGACGGCCAAGCCAGCCAACACTCCATAGCAGCCATCCAGAGCCCCGGCGTTGATCACGGTATCAATGTGCGATCCAATCATCAGCGGGCATAGATCGACGGAATCGCCGGCTGATCGTAAGGTGCCGAAGATATTCCCGATACGGTCAACCTGCACCTCCAGACCCAGCTCATGCATCCAACCGACCAACAAGTCGCGCCCAGCTTTTTCAGAGTCTGACAGCGCAATACGGGTTCTTCCTCCCTGTTCTGAATCCGCACCCAAGCACCCAAGCGCCTGGATTTGCTCCAGAAGCAATGAACCGTTCAACTGCAGTGCGCTCGTCGTGTACATCGGAATCTCCCGTTAATCAGCAAATCATCCCGCCAGCCGATCGTTTTATCGTAGATAAATTCTATTAGCTTCCAACGCATGAAAAACTTGATTTAAGGGCCCATTGTGAACTTTCATTACATCTTAACGGCGATTTGCGCCGGATAATTACGGATGCATGTCCATGAGCCTCGACCACTTTGACCTGGCCCTGCTCGACGCAGTACAACGCGATGCAGGTATCTCGCAGCTCGACCTAGGGGAAAAGGTCAACCTCTCTTCTGCTGCTGTGAACAGGCGTCTGAAAAAAATGGCTGCGGAAGGTGTCATACAGGGCACCGTCGCGCGGATTAACGCTGATGCGCTGGGTTACACCCTAACGGTAATCACGGAGGTTGAGGTCGAGACCGAACGACTCGACTTGTTGGACGACATGAAGAGGGCTTTTCTCGCCTGCCCGCAAGTCCAGCAATGCTATTACGTCGCAGGTGAATGCGATTTCGTCCTTATTATGCTGGTACAGAACATGGAGCAATATACGAACATCACGCGGGAGTTATTTTTTGAGAATAACAATGTTAAGAAATTCAAAACTCTTGTATCCATGAGCAATGTGAAAACCGGAACCTGCATACCTATTTTAGATTGAACATCAACTCCAGGCGCTTGAAATTGCTGGCGGTAAGCAGCTCAGTGCATTTGTCGGGCTAGCAGCGACCAGATTCAATCGCTCGAAATCCGTTCTAGAGTTCAAGAATCAGATCCTGAACATCCTCCAAGCCGATCTGCAGACGCGAGGACTCACCGCCCGACTGCCGATATCAACACATGGATGGAGGTGCATAGGAAATTTTGTATTTGTCGATCCAGCTCATCGCTCATTACGGGGATACCCTCCCCTATCGGACACACAGTCGACACTGAAAGCTGAGCCTTTTGGAATCCTCCAACCATAGCAATAGCCGCGCTATGAATTCACCTCGCCCCCAAACGCTCGTCAATGAGCCGGACGCTCCGTTGCAAAGCCCGTCATCGACGTTCTAGGAAAAAAATAGACGCTAACAGAAGGGGACTTAGCGGCCCCTTTTGTACTCAAACCAAAATCACTTGCTCAGCCAAGACTCAACGGTCGCGGAGCCGTGCTCAGCTTTCCATTCCTTCAGAGTTTTGTGATTGCCACCTTTGGTTTCGACGACTTCGCCGGTGTGAGGATTTTTGTAAATCTTCACTTGGCGGGGCTTGCGAGTGCCAGCTTTGGACTCAGCAGCTGGAGCGCGGCGACTAGCTTGAGGATCAAGCAAATTGACCACGTCTTTCAAGCTGTAGCCGTATTTGGCAAGCAAGGCACGAAGCTTTGTTTCGAATTCGATTTCAGCCTTCAAACCCGCATCACCTTTTAAGGCTTCGAGCGCTTGGAGTTGCTCGGCCAGGTGTTTCTCGAGTTGACGGAATTCTGCGAGCTTGGACATTGGGAGTTCTCTATGTAATTAGTCTCCTAACAATACACCAAAAACTGCAATTTGCATTTTAGCGTTAGCGGCCCATTCGCCTTTCGACCGATAAATTGAATCAGCGCGCCGGCACATGGTCACGTGTGGAGGAATGAGACGAGAAGCGTCTGCTATTAAGAGCGTTACTACCTTACAAAGGCATCATGGAGATTCAAAGATGAATTCAACAACACCTGATGGCCGCTACTTCGTAGTCAAAGGGCAGTTGTGGCGTTGCAGTAATCCATTGCTGAAAGAAGATGTTCGACAACGCCTCGTCAATGAACTCATGGCAGCACGACGTGCAGTAAAGGCAGCAAAAGCTTCCGTCGCTTCAGGACAGTTGTCGGTGGCAAGAGCACAGGTGCAGAAGAACAAGGTGGCGCTCGGTGAGCGCGGGCCTGTTTGGTGGGACGATGGCAGTCCTGATTTCAATAGATATTTCGTCGCCAACACACCTTATGCTGACTGGTATTTCTCATTGGCTGCCACAAACTCCAGCACACCAACAAGAAAATAAGCTGGGCAAACGAATTTGAGAAGCGCCCCACCGCAGTGCGTTTTGTTTATAGATACCTGCACGATTGGGAAGCCCCAGAGTTGATACCATTGTATTAACCCCGGGGCTTACAACGAGTCTATTTTTCCTGCTCGTTGCTCGCTTTTTCGAGCCTCAGTCGGCTAGAGGCGGTCAGCTTCTGAAGTCCCAGCTCTCTTGCCATAGCGTGAAGTAATGCCTCCCCTGCTTTGCCTTTGGCACGAAGCTCGCGAGCAAGAGCCAACAGTTCATCGCTACAGATTTCATCAACCGGTCGGATACCCGTCTCATCAACAGGTCTACGACAGACAAGAGTCGAGACATCAGGATGACGGCTTGGCCAGTAAAACTCACCGAGATCATCAACAGTCACGCGGTGAGTGTTCTTCGCCATCGCGGACACTCTTTCTCGAATCTTGGAACCCGTACGTACCCACCCATGAGCCCTGGCAACTCGCCGAGCAAGAATCACATCGAGAATAGGCCCTTCTTCGCTAATTACATGCTCGATGAGTGCGCTTAAAACACCTGAATAACTCGACTCAAAAAAAGCATCCGGATTCACCCCTTGGATGCTTGAAGCAGGATCAGACTCTCGGTAATAAACCAGCTCCACCGGGAAGTATTGCGATTGTGAGGTGCTTACTGTCTGGGGTGCCAAGGCTATTGCTGCGTATTGCTGGTTCTGAGGAGCTTTTCCTTCGTCATTGGCACTTTCGACTGTCAGCGACTCAGTGACTGAACCTATCACCTCCTCGATTACCTCAATGACTTCCACTGCCGCATTTTCAACCAGGAGGCGTGCAGCCTCTTCTCGGGCTTCATGCTCGGCGCGTTGAGCTCTACTTAAAACGAGCAAAGCGTTCAGACGTTCATGAATAAGATCAGCGGTGCCGACGGCATTGATCCACCAATCAGTAGACCAAATACGCAAAATCTCCCATCCCAGACCTCGCAGCACGTGTTCACGCAGCTTGTCTCGATCGCGCGCCGTAGCGCTGCGATGATAGGTAGCCCCGTCACACTCCACACCTGCCAGATAACGGCCCGGCGCATCAGGATCTACCACGCCCAAATCGATTCTGAATGCTGAAACACCGACTTGAGTATGCACCTGCCACCCTCGGCTTGTGAGTGCCGCGGACACAGCCTCTTCGAAGGGACTGTCAAAGCCGCCGACACTGCCGGTGACCGCTTCAGCCAAAGCTCTAGGCCCCCGCTGGGCAAACTCCAGGAAGTGTTTCAGGTCACGTACGCCAATCGATTGTGTCCTCGTGAGATCTATTTGCTCAGGTTGCAAGCTAGCGAAGACGCACAGTTCGTGTCGGGCCCGAGTTATCGCAACGTTCAATCGACGTTCGCCACCAGGGCGATTGATAGGGCCAAAATTCATAGCCAGAGTACCCGCTGCATCGCGGCCGTAAGTAATCGAGAAATAGATGATGTCTCGCTCATCACCCTGAACACTCTCAAGGTTCTTCACGAACAGAGGCTCAAGCTCAGTGTCAGCAAAGTAAGCCTCAAGCGATGGTTCATTACGACGTGCTTCGTCTAACAGATCCTCAATAAGCTTCTGCTGCTCACCGTTAAATGTCACCACGCCTATGGTCAGCTTGCTTTCCCGAAAACCTGGTGAGCGCAGACGACCAACTACATCAGCAACGATTGCACGTGCTTCTATCAGATTTGTTCTCGACCCACCCTTGGAATAGACGCCCGCGATTTCGTGCAGTTTCACGGCACGGTCGTTCGTCACAGGTGATGGGAACGTCACGAGTTTGGACTCGTAATAGCGTTGGTTTGAGAAGGCAATCAGGCTTTCATGGCGACTGCGGTAATGCCAGTTAAGGTGGCGAATCGGCAGGTTCGCGCTGATGCACTCATCCAGAATGCTCTCAAGATCGGCTTCAACGTCTTCATCATCCGCCGTTGATTCTGCTCGATCAAAGAAGGATGTAGGTGGAAGCTGTTTAGGGTCGCCAACCATTACGACTTGTTTACCACGCGCCATGGCTCCTACAGCGTCCCAGACGGGAATTTGCGAAGCCTCGTCGAAGATGACGAGGTCGAAAGCACTTGCCCCGGGCGTCAGGTATTGAGCGATCGACAGTGGGCTCATGAGCATGCACGGCGTCAGTTTCGTCAGTGCATCGGGGATCTTCGACATCAACTCCCGAAGCGGCAAGTGACGCGTCTTCTTGCCCATTTCATAACGGAGCACACCCCATTCCGAAGAACGGGTGACAGTCTCCGGATTAGGCAGATCCGCACATAGACGTGCCCGCAACCAATCGTGGGTCAGTGCAGTGAAGCGATCATCCAATGCTCGGAAATCCCGTATGCGCTGCTCATGCTCAACACTGACGAAACCACGAATGACGGGTTCATTGTCGACGACGGCGTTCAACCACCACCGCGCGTAATTGGTTTCAAAAGAAAGACGGACTTCGCCGGGGTTTACGAGACTCTCTTCCATTGCCTGAACCAGGCTCGCGAGACCGGCGCCGATCGCCTCCTCCCTCACCTTGCGCCATGCACACCAGGCACGAACACCTGGTTCAGATCGAACGATGGCTTCGCAGTGATGCAGTAGCGCATCAAGCGTCAGTTGTTGGATGTCCGCTTGCCCTGATTCGGAGAAGCGACCTGCTGTCGCCAGAACATCCACGCGTTTACGGAGTGATTCAAAGCACTGACGCAACTCAGTACCCGATTGGCAAACCACACCCTCAGGCTCAAGCAGTGCATTGGCGTCGCCGAGCAGTACCTGTATCGCTCCGCGATAAGCGGAGACGAGCTCAGGCGTAGTGCCGAGTTGTGCAAGTGCCGACGCCAATTTGGCTTGGAACGCGACCGCGTCGGAGACCTTGTCTACTTTGGTTTTAAGACCCGTCCACAGCCCGGAGGTAACCGCAGTCAGATCATCAAATTCAGACAGCGTTTTTTCAACGAGGTGGCGTTGTTGGAGCACTGCCAAGTCTGCCTGCATAGTCTTGCCGCATTGGCCGGCGGCCACTACCCCATGATCCCCCTCAACTGCTCCGTGTTCGATCACTGGACGACGCTCGGTTTGAAACGCGATAGCCGCGAACAACAGTTTTGAGTCGGTGTTAAGCCCAGCCCACAGCCCCTCTGTGAGGTCGCCCAGGTGAAGGGGGGCGAGTTCTTGGTCAAGCAAGACAATGGAGCGCATGTGCGAGAGGTCTGATTTCAGCTGCTCACCGCAATGCCCTTCGGCGATCACATCAAAGGCGGTGTCTGTCCAAGGCTCGTCCGACGCCAGGCACAACATTGCCTGACGCAGTTGAATGGCCGCCTTAAGATGCTGCGCAACCGATAATGCGCCTCTCCAGATTTGAGCGCAGTAATCACCGACCTCCAAGGCGTCGAGCTTATCGCGCAGGTCACGGATCTGAATCCATGAGCGCAGGTCTTTGGCCACATCAGGTTCCGCATCACCGGAGACGGCGGTTGCGAGCGTCTTTGTGACCTTGCGCGTCCCCATCAGAGACTTGGGCCAGAACGACTGCTCGGCCGCCTGCCAATCTGCGAGAAGCTCACGAACATCAAGCGTTTCGATGATATCGGTGTAGGCCACAGAGAGTTCCTGAGTGACCTCAGCGATAAGCTCAAGCATTTCTATTGCTTGGCTTAACGTCTCAAACGTCTGCACTGGCCATGCGGGACTGAGTTGCGACATCAGTGCCCTGCGTCTTGCCAAAAGGCTGAGGCCTTTTTCAGCAGCATTGACTGCCGAAATGGCCCACACCGGTGAGAGTTGCTGGCAGAGCGCCCGATGCTTCTCTACAAGTGCGCTACTTTCAGCCAATCGTTGCGCAATCATGCGACCGTCTGGGCGCAACACGAACCGCCAATCATGACCCGCCGCTAACGGCAACGTCGACGAAAGCAGTGAAAGCCCGTTGCATACTGAGGGCACCAATGTCACGACAGGCAAACTCGTGGCCGCGCTGAATTTTTCTGCGGCCCGAATTGCAGCCTGCGCCGCAGGGAGTACTTCTCGCGCCGCTTGAACCAGTTGTTGCTGCCATGAAGGCGACCACTCTCCCTGACACACCAGGCTGAGTGGATGACTCGACAGCGCACCATAGCCAATGGCCTGGGCATTGACTTCAAGACGATCAGATAATTCGCGCAGTGCAGCCATGTCCTCTCGTGTATGAGCATGTGGCGATGACCATGACATGCTCATTGGTGTAATGGCTGCGCCGCCACAGACAACCCCAATCGCATGGTAGATGCTGTACCCATTGGTATATCGCTGATGCAGTCGTTCTACATAAGTGTTCAAGCCCTCACGTAACGCTTGAAGACGATCAGCTTCAGCATGCCATGTCGCAGAATCCACAACGCCCTTCGCATCCCAGGCCGACTGCAGCTGCGCCAAGACATCGGTTTTGCGTGCCTTGCTGGAATGGACTTCCAGACAGAACTCACCCAGGCCAACTTCACGCAGACGCCGGTAAACGACATCCAAAGCTGCGATTTTTTCAGAGACAAAAAGCACGCGTCGGCCCTGAGCCACCGATTGTGCTATGAGATTGGCGATGGTCTGGCTTTTCCCTGTTCCGGGCGGGCCAATCAGAACGAAGTCTTTTCCTTTCGAGGCCGCCATCACAGCGGACAACTGCGACGAGTCAGACGGCAGTGGGCAAAACACTTCACGAGGGTTGAAGTCGATATCCAGCCGCCGAGCTTCAGGAAAAGTAATATCGGATGGGAAAGCATCTCGTGGAGTATCCAGGAGATGCCGAACAACCGGGCTTTCGCGAAGCGCTTCAGCATTCTCTGCGAGGTCTTTCCACATCAAATATTTGGCAAAGGAGAACATGGAAAGGACAACGTCTTCCACGACCTCCCAGCCTGCGATGTCTTTGATCGCGCGCCCCACCGCTTTCCAGATAGCATCAATATCCAGGCCCGAATCGTCCCTAGGGAGCTCCGTCTCAAGCGAACCGAGATTCAATTCGAAATCTTGGCGAAGCATCTCGATGAGTGTCGGGTTGAACCGAGGTTCGTCGTCGTGCAGCACCATCGAAAAACCGGAACGCGCACTTTTGCGCTCAAGCGTCACAGGAATCAGGACAAGCGGTGCTCGGTACTTCTGCCCTCCTTTGTCCGCTCGCTCCCAACTGAGAAAACCCAGAGCAAGGTAAAGAGTGTTGGAGCCGCCTTCTTGCAAGGCAGTTCGTGCCCCACGATAGAGCTCGATCAGCCGTGCTTCCATTTCAGTGCCGGAAAGGCCGACAAACACCTCATACCGTTTCAAGGCATCCAGGGCGTGGAGACGACGAACATCTTCTCGCTCACGTAATTCGTACAGCGCCTGGTCACGTGGATCAGCCCCATCCATTAGATCGGGACGGGTCAGCAATTTCAGCTTCTTACCGCTCGCCAGGATATCTTCCAGAGCCGACGGATCCGGTGACTCAAGCTTCAGCGACTTTTTCCCGGCCTTGAAGTTGAGTAAGTTATTGCGAAGCGACAAGTCCAGTAACTTGCGTTGCCACCGTCCCAAGCGATCTTTTGGGTCGAGCAGGCGCTCATCCACCTCGACTGTAACCGCCTCATCAGGCAGTGCCGGGGCAACACCGACCAATAGCTCTGACTTACCGGACGGATCATCATCCGTCGGCAACTTCGAAACCTGTGCGTCGGCACTGGCCAATGGCTTAATTCGTTGCAGGCGCGCTCTGCGCACATCCAGCAGTAGTTGGAAGTTTTCATCCTGCCCTTCCGCAAGCAACTGCTCACCACGATCGGTGGCATACGTAAAAGGTGGAACTGGGTGTTGAGTTGCGAACGTCGTCTCGAACAGCATCAGCTCTTTGAGCTTTATACGCTTGCGTACAGCTGTGATGTCATCGATCACGGTCGTGGAAAATTCTTCAGCTTTGAGCCACACACCGGCAAATGCGTGCCCCTTTGTGAACACCAAAACAGGGTTGAGACCAGCCTGTTCTATTGCCGCACAGAAGAACAAAGCGAGATCGAAGCACGTCGCTAAACCATGTTCCGTGACGTGACTAGGGCTACGTACTTTTTGCCCAGTTTGCTCAAAGCTGGCCGGAGGAAGCGCATAATCCAGCTTCATACGTGCAACGGCGGCCCAAATGGCTGATGTCAGTTCCCAAGCTCGCTTCGCACCGCCGGCATAACCATCAAGCGCAGGGTTTTTATCGCTCTGACGCAACACCTCTGCCGCCTGCTTAAGCAAACGCTCAACAGCAAGGTCATTCGGCTGAACAAACGCTGCGGTCATATCAGGAAGGTGAGAAAGTCCGCCCCAGTGATTGCGTGGCAACAGCTCTAATGCCAACTCCAACCGAGCGATTTCCGCCCGACCAGATTCAGCAGAGGTTTCTGCTGCTGTCAACGTATAGGTGAGCGTGGCGTTTTCGGCTTCGGTCAACCGTCCAAGTAAGGCGCCATCCAAAGCAAGGTCATGACCAGGGATAGGCATGAACGCGTTTGGAGTTAGAGCATCAATGCGCCAGATCTTGGGCTTAAAGACTTCAGGATAGGCCGTCAACGTCAGTACTAAATCGTTGTACTTGATCGCTGTTTCATTGATGACACGAAGCTCCCGAATGACGGGAACGGCGTTCTGATAATCCGCGAGATTCAGCTTCGCGACGACGGTACTGTGAATACTTACAACTTTGACTGGCTCTACTTCAGGCTCAACTGTGATCTCTGCGGCCTCGTCCATGTGCTTCCCCTATCCTGCTAATGGTGGCGCACATGGACACGGAGCAAGGTGAATGGGCTCAACGCGGCAAGTAGACGCCAGAAATGATCATCATCTTATAACGGGATCCAAAGGCGAGTCCGCTGTATTTGCCCTTGCAAAAGCGGTTCACCAATACCGTCTATCTGTTAAGCACTCGTAACGAACTGTCGAGCATCCAACGCTTTCACAGGTTGAAAACCCGCTGTCTTTTTGAAGGACGTATTGTGAACAAAGTTTTTCACGGAGTCGGAAGGGTCGATCGAGTCCATATTCAATGATTCCAATGTCCGTCGGGACACCGCGACACTCAGAATAGGTAACTCTTCGATATGTCCGGTCGCAGAATTGAGGACGTCGTCGACCGCCGTCACGATCACAAGGTCATCAGGGAGCATCGACAAAAGCTCGCGCCCTACTCTCAAAACGCAGCTGCACACATAGTCCTGCAAAAGCTCGTTGTACCTCCCTGTCGGCATCTTCTTCGTAGAGAGCTTTCCGCTCTGAAGCAACGACTTGATTTCTGCAGGAATAACCCGAACACCGCGAACAGTGAGATTCGCTTCCACGAGCCCGGTGTCCCCAATCGTGAATTTGATCGATGTGCCGAGATGAGAGATGTCCGTAAAAGAGTCGACTAGCTTGATCGCTTCAAGCTTCGCCTTGGCTGTCCCGCTGAGAACGCCCTGCGCGATCGTGAACTCCTGATGCCAAGAGTCATGCTCGACACGCCAATTGGCGACATCGGCTTCATGCTCTTTCGCATCCTTTAGCCTTCCCGTCTCGATGGAGATAGCCAAATTTTTACGCTGACGCGCTTCGAGCTTGAGTAATCTTGCGAAAAAACCAGGTGCATAAGTTTGCTCGAGAGACTTAGCATGCGCTTCACGCGTACCTACGAGAGAAGGTTTTACTGGCTCAAACGCCACCTTGTCACATGTCTGCTGCGCCAGGCGCCAAACCTCTGACTCGATGTCTTGTTCCATCTGTTCTCTCCAGTTCCTATGCGGACTTCTCCTGATGTGAAAGTTGTTCGGCACGAGTATTTTTTAAAAAAATTGCTCGTTGTTTGAAATCAAACGGGAAAGCAGCGGCTTACGCCGCAAAGGGCCGATTTTGCTACGCCCATAGGACAATCACATCAGCGTCAGCAGGATTCATCGCAACGAAAGGGTAGAAGCAGGAGCACAGCGAAATCAAAAACTAACACCGTTTCCTCAGCAGGATCGGTGGCAGGTGGGGCGTCGAGGTCGCCGCTTTTTTGTTGCCCTCAAATATAAGGATCCGTCGCGCGAAAATTTTTTCAAGGGGCTATCTGCAAAAATATTTTTGTTGACGAAGCGCAAGCTCCCATATGGCCTTCCAGTCGATTACCGGCCATCAGAAGGCCAACGTTACCTAATCATGTGCATCGGGTCAGGGTAGTTGGCCCTTGGCTGCTATATTCAAAGGCTCGAAGCTTGTTTTCGAACCGTCTTAGGTGGGCCCATCGACAGGAAGCGCTGGCTTCTATGCTCGCCATTGAGGATTCCGTAAGTGGAACGAGATGTCCTTGTAGCCCGTTTTCAGCAGGCGCTTCTCAAGGCGACTACCCAGGTTGTCACCTGCCGGAGCCAGGCGCTTCCAGCACTGCAAGAAGCAGCGGCCCTCTTGTGGTTCACTGACCCAACGCGCGCCCTGCTTTCCTCAAGCGAAATGGAGGCGAACACCGGTAGGCCTCTGGAAGATTGGTTGGAGGAGGAGCTGCGGGGTGAGTTTTCCGGACTACTGCGTGCAGGAAGTTACCCAACTTCAACACTTTCGGAGATGAGCTTTGAACTGGGAATCCATGATGATCAGGAAAAAGTTCAAGCCATCATTCTGCAAGCTCAAAATCGGTGCCGATTACTTCCTCAGGGCAATTTGATCTACGAAGGATTTCGCAGGTACATCATTGGGCATGCGATTGAGGTAGCAGGTGCTGCGTCAGACATTTTGATTCCACTGAGTCTTGCCCTGTCTGACCTTTTTGACCCCATTCCAGCGCATCTAATCCGAAATGGGCTGATCTACCCGTGCCCCGTCTGCCAATGGCCGATGAAAGTTAACAGTACTAACGTCTGTTGCGATTCCAGCTGGTGCACTGAACGGGCAGGCAAGTACACCATGCGCGGGCGAAAACTAATTCGCACAGCCAACGCCGAACCTGTCGAGGGGCATCGTGCAGGTTCGAGCGTGATGCTCAAGCCTGCAATCTGGAAATTCACACTGGTTCCTGGTTTGCTTGAGCTTTCGTTGTATCGACGCCTTAACGATCTGGGGCTGACGGTCGAGCTGTGGCCAGAATTTGACAAGGCCGACGTCAGAGTAACGATCGGCGAGCACACGCTAGATCTGGACGCAAAGGTCTGGCACTCGCCAAACCGTTTACTCACCCACTTGAAGTCACTCCCCGCGGCGTACCCTCATTGGATTGTCATTCCGGACTACCAGCGTAAATCCGTGAATTACCTTGATATCGAGACGCCTAGCCATATCAGGGTCTTTACCGAGTCGCAGTGCATTAAGGAGATTTCAAGGCGATGCGGTCACTGATAGATATCTGCACCAACCTGTGCCTCGCCATTGTGGCCAAGCACGTAGAGCCTCCGGTGACGCTGGCGGATGCTGCTGCCATTGCCGCAGGCCGAATTGGAAAATGGACGACGTGGTATCGCCTCGATGACGCGGATCGTAACGCTATCGCGCAATTCCTCAGATTACGGCCTACTGAGTTGGCTCAGCCTTCCGCATTCATCCGTGAGGCTTCGAAAGTCTTTCAAGACCCTTTCTGCGCCTTTGAAGTGGTGCCGGGTGAGGAGCACCCGACGACGCTAAATGAGCGCCACTGCTTTCAAGTCGCGCGCCCGCTGTGTGCCAAACAACTCATCGATGAAAATCTATCCGCTTTGCTCAACTGGCGATCATCCTCACTGCCAGCTGCGCTGCCAGAGCATGGTGATCTTGTCCTGACCCACCTGACAAAAGACCAGGTGCAGACGTTTGTTGTACCTGCTGCGTATCGTTCGGTGCTGCCTAAACGCACGGTCGGATTGCATATCCCTTTGGCATCTCCGATTGCCCAGATGCAATGGTCACGTAGCGACCTGATGAATATCGCAGTAGAGCTGGATGGTTACGCGGTCACCCACACACATCACGTTGAGTCCCTGAACCGACTGATGGGCGACAAAGACAATTTGCAGGCCGCAGCTGGCAGTTTCTATCGCGTCAATGCGCCTACTGGCGTCGGTAAGACAGTCGTTATGGTTTTGATGGCACTGGACGCCGTCCGGCAAGGACGCAAAGTAACGTTATTGGTGCCAAACCTGACCGATGTAAAAAACATGGTCTCGACGCTCACACGATCAGTGGCGGCGCTAAACCTAAAGGTGAGTGTTACTCCGCTGCACTCGCAAAGAAAAGTGCCGCAGATGGCCCAGGTTCATCACGAAGAGCCAGATGGCCCGCACCCTTACAACTACAGCTGCCTGCTGAACGTGCTCAATACTGAAAAAGTGCCTTTTGTTCCGTCCAACGAACCCTGTTTCAACCTGAGAACACCCATTACCAGACGTGACGGACGACCTAGCAGTCGACGCATCGGTCATTGCCCGTTTCTGCCTGTTTGCGGCATCAGTCGCATGCTTGAACAGGCGCTTGAGGCGGACATCGTCGTGGTTAACCATCACTCCCTTTTGGCCGCGACCACACGCGTGCCCTTTGATGACGCTGAAGAGTATCCAGGGCCACGCAGCTTTCTCGAGATACTGTTGAAACGCTCATCACTTTTTCTCGTAGACGAAATTGATGGGCTTCTTCAAAGCGCAATCAGCAGCAGCGTTTTTCACCTAGAGCTTGGAAATGATCAGCCAAACAATCCGTTGGGGCGTTTTTTTCGGGAACTCAATACCCGAAAACCCAAGGTGCCGGATGTATCCGATCAACGAATGCTGGATATCCTTTGGGATGTCACTTACTGCGTCAGGGTGGTCAACCAGTTTCTCCTCCTGTCCCGTGACGGTTTTTTTGAATGGCCTGACAGGGAAACGGTTTGGTCGACGTCTGAAGATCGCTTCCTGATCGATCAACTGAAGATCAGTGAGGAATCACTGCTCGCGCTGTATACCGCAGAGAAAATAGTGCCACCGGCACTGGAACAGTTACGACAGAATCTGACCTTCTGGTCGCTCCATGATGCTCGTCGCAATCCCGAGCAAGTCGCGTCGAAGCTGTCAGATATCATCAGTGAGCTGACCCAGCCAGGCTATCTGCTCTATGGAATCAAGGAAGGCGATAAAACTCGATTGAAGTCAGCCCTGATACTCAAAGGCGTTCTGTCGCTTGTTGAACTGCATCTGAGAAATCTTCAAACAAGATTGCCACCTCTGGTCAGAGCCCACGTTGAATACGCCGATGAAGTACTCCAAGCACTGACCGGCCCAGTTCAACTCAGTCCCACACCCAATGGCCCCTTGCATCGCACCGTTTTTGGCTTCAAGCGCAATCAGTCGTTGAATAACGAAACGACCCTACAGAGCGTTTCATTGCGCGGCGATCCCCACGGCACTCTGCTTTCGTTGCCAGACCTAACCTCCCGGTGTTATGCCGGAACGCCCAGGGTGTTCATTGGGCTATCTGCGACCGCCTATTTCCCTGGGGCCAGCAGTTTTGATCTTCCGGCAAAAGACCTGATAGATGTTCCTGACGTTAAGGGGCATATAACGTTTGAAAACGTGAACGTCTCGGTCGCGCTTTCGGGGGCGCCGATCAACCAACGCAGGGAACGCATACGAATGTTAGCCCGCGAACTGTGGCCGTGGCTTGACGCGCGACTTGCTAGCCTTCGGGCAAACAAATCCACCGCAGACAGGGCTCGACTGTTGTTGGTCACTGGCAGCGACGCCGATGCGGAGGAACTTGCCACGACGCTCTATGGTTTGCCGGGTGGCCCTGGTGCTGGAGTAGCATTAATTCGAAGTAGGCACCAAGAGGGAGAATCAGTCCGTCTCCCTGCCGAACAACGCATGACCTACCAGGATTTATTCAAGTTCCACAAAGGCCCCTACGCACATTGTTCCATTCTGGGGTGCTCCATCTATCCCATTGCACGCGGGCACAACATCGTCGACCTGAAGGGAGTCTCTGCATTGGGTGGTGTCGTGGTATGCGTGCGGCCCATGCCGATGTCCGATAACCCTCACAACAACCTCGCGCACATCTGCTACGAAACGCTCACCACCGTGAAAATGAGCGAACGGCCCGGCAAAATCATGCAAGAAGAACGCAGACTGGCTAACAAGATTCTGTACAGCATAAGAAATGCTTACCCAACTTTCAGCCAGCAACCCCCAAATATTCGGCATTACACCATCATGAACATGCTGGTGAACTTGACCCAATTAGTGGGTCGAGGCCGTCGAGGGGGAACCCCGGTGAAGTGCTATTTGGCGGATGCAGCTTTCGTGAATGGCGCCACGCCTTGGGCTACCCTGCTCAGTACCACAATTAGCCATATGGTCAGCGAGGGCCACTGGCAGCCATTCGCCCGGCACCATGCGGGCCTTGCACATGCCATGCAAAACTACATCGAACGATATCCAGCGGAGTCGAGATGAAAACGTCGTTTTTTCGCACCAATTTATTTCGATTTGATCCTTCGTTGCTGCCGATTGTGCATCAGTATCACTGCCCCCAGCCCTACAGATCTGCATGGCGCCAAATGCATGAGTACGCCTTGCAGAACAAGAAGAAATTAAGTTCTGTGGGACTGCAGGAGTTGCTGAGCGTGTTCTCTGGAGGGCCAGTTTGGATTAACAATTCGCCGAATCTGGACGCAAGCCTTCCCGTGATCGTCTCCGTCGAGTTGCTCACAGCGCAGACCATCAATCTGGCGCTGAAACTTTGGGTAACCGAAGCGATGCAAACGTGGGAATGGACATCACACGAAATTCCGTTTGCCATGACAGTCGACGAAGGCACGCCACTTGATGCAATCGAGCTACTTAACAATCGACCACTGCTCTCGCGTGTTTACAGCATATTGCCCTGGATGGCGTCGAAGGCGATGCAAACAGCCCCCCTGCTCTCCAGTATTCCACTACCGTTGAGCCTAGCGTCGGACGGATCACTTGTAGCTTGGGGCAACCCTGTCGTGAACAGTCGAGGAAATCGCCAAGCGATAGCGCTGCACACTATAAAACCCACGCTGGTGCTACATAGAGGGCAGACGGATCCCTACCTAAGCATTAACGTCCATCTTAGTCACACCTTGCCAGAGTGGAAACACTCTACCAACAAGGCATGGGTAAAGACGTCCTTGGGTCTCGCCAAACTCGACATTAAAAATCAGAAGCAACCCGATGGCAGTTGGAAAACCGTGTATGTACATGACACGGACAAGCTTTTGTCTTTCGCGGCAACAGAACAGTTGCCTGAACTGAGACAAGGCAAAATAGATGTGCATAGCCTTGTGCGACCCATCCATGCTGAAGCCCAGCAGCGTTCGCTGATTGGTTCCGGCGCAGGCCCACTGTTCCTTGATCAGGCTTGCTGGCATCTGCTCAACACGTTGCCAGGCACTGAAGTTTTGCTTGCTTCCCGTGTTATTCATGCATTGCGCAGAGCTAAATCTCAACGCACCGATTTCAAGCTGCCGACGCTACGAATCGCTGTGCTTGCGGCGCACTCACAGACAACTCGCAGACTGGAAGTAAGCCGGCGCGATTTAGCTTCTCACAGTCAGGTTTTCAAGAAAGCCCTTCCCCCACTCATAGAATTTATCCACTTGGCCGTGCCTCAAGCGCAGCAATTTCTTTGCACGGACAGTGCAGGCGATGAACTCGATAAATGGTTTGAGCAACAGGTGCTTCCCGAGTTGAAAGCGAGTGGAGCCCATGTGGCTATCGTTGAAACCTTATCTGTTGAAACAACAGCACATCCAGATCAAGATCCTAAATTTGCATTGAGATGGTTATTTGCAAAGCATGGTGTTGTCACCCAGTTCATAAGAACAGCGCAAATCGAGGGAGAGGATTACCAAGCGATGGCGGTACTCGCCGAAGCCGTGCGATTGTCCGGTAAGCTGCCGCAACCGCTGCCTCGCGAAGCAAGGATCCCGGAGGGCACCTGGACGTTGTCGGTATACCTTGAAAGCATTCAGACAAAGGGAGACGCGAAATACCTCCCGGTCATTACCCGCGTTCTGCTGGATGACAATGCACCACAGATCTTTTGGTTCGATGCGAAACACGGTAATGCGCCGAAGTGGTTCGACTATCGAGCTGGAACCGCCCTCATCCACTCAACGATTGCCTTATTCTCCCACCAGGCGGTGCGAAAGCTGATTGATCAAGCGTTGCTGGCTCCCACACCAGTCGCCGGCGAGCCATTGATCATCTACTTACACTCAAGGCTACGCGAGCTCTATGACGGCTTGCAGGACATCCCTGGCCAAACACTTCCGGCGATTAACGATGACAACGCCTGGATTGTACGCATCAGTACAGATCCCCATATTGCCCGAATTACTGGTGATCACACCGCGTCCCCTTCTTGCCCGCATTTCATAGGTACTCGCAAGCTCTTATTGCGTTCCCAGCACAGCGAAAGCGTCTACTTTCACGTTTCACCGTCGAAGTTGTACGCCTCAAAGGGGCATTCACAGCGATACAACACTCGTTACGACGTGAACCCATATCAATTGGAAGACGCTTGGCAGCAACTGGGCGTGACGGAAATGACCATCATTCGAGAAGGTTTATTTTCTAACGCTGCGAGTGTCGCCGCCCAAACAGGGTTGCTGTGCCGCAATGCGCCCACCTGGGACGGATTCCTTCGTTTGCCAAGCTCTATGCATTTAGGTAGCGCCGTGGCGAGAACACATCCCATGATTCAACGGCCACGGCGCGCATAGTCTTGCCGATGCGCTCTTGTTTACCCGCGCTATGGTTTCGGTTCTGTGTCCACATCAAGGTCTTCAACTTGGGCAATCAGTTCAGAGCGACCAATCACAATCTCCTGGCTGACACCTGAGCGGCTCGCCGACGGTTCATCGCTGATCAAAATCGGCAGGTAGTAAATACAACGTCCTCCGATGGTCACATAGTCCAAACCATCACGCTGATCGAGCTCCAACGTGATTCGTTTAGAGGTCGCAATGAAGGTCACCAAAAAGCCAGTGGGTTCCGAGTAGTCATTGCAATATCGGGCCACTTGATGAAGTCCTGCAGCAAGCTTGCGAACCACCGCACTTTTGGTCACGTCCACGGAAATGTATTTGGCGTCTATCACGAGTTTTCGACCATCGCTATTGGTGAGCACAAGGTCGACTTCACCGCTCGCCGAAGCCTGCTCCACTACGAAATCTACACCCTGCCCCAAAATGTAGTCATAGAGATCAATGGCGAGCCCTCGCTCCCCTGTTTTGCCTTCCAAGCCGGACTCTGCGTAGCCACGAAGCCGCTGGTTGAAAAACCACTCGCAACGCTGCTTGTACTTCAACAGAACAGCGTAAATCGCCGAATCGCTGTCCAAGCGTTCATCCAGGTACTCAAAGAGGCCGTCGAGGGCAACATCTCGTATCGCCTCCACAGCGTCTTCGAATTTATAAATTTGCTCACGGTGCACGTAACCGGCCAGCGAGCACAGCCCCTTGTTGAATTGCTGAGAATTCATGCCCGACATTGCGGCTACCGTTTTCACGACATGCAGGCAGATCGCTGCATGTGCCTCAAATGTCGTCGCGTCGTAATCACGCAGCACCTCCTCGAAAGGCTCCTTTCGAAGGATCATTAAAATCTCCGCAACCTCGTCTTTAGCGCTCGTCTCCACTTCAAGTAGACGGCTGAGATGGACGGAAATCAGGGTGTGCGTCTGCAGCCACCGAGTAACTGTGATTGAAGTAAAAACCAACTTAACGACGACGCATTTAAAGAGCAGCCTTTCATTGCTGTCTGACGTGGGGGCTCTTGATGACGGATTCCCTCCTATGTTCAAGGGGATTTTTGCATTTGAAAGTGACTTGAGCAAAAGCACACTTTGCGAGCAGATAAAGGTCCACTATTTAAACGATGATTTTGACGTTGAGGAAGATCAGGAAATCCCTCGAATTATCTGCAGACCTTTCGAACATCTGACATGTGCGTGCGTGATAGACAAAAATTTTGTATTCACAATGTACAATAAGACAGAAGAAGGAAAGTACATCCCTGCTCTCTTCAGTTCAGAAAGCAATACTGGGCTTTCCAGCCAGGTTGCGCTTTTTATGGAGCAGCTTTTGTCCTATTTGCGCTTTGGCGGTGCAAAAGGTAATAATTTTCACTCTTTGGAGGAAATGCTCGGGAGCGATACCTTGTTGGAGCATTATGCTGACCTAGCAATGGAAGATTGGGGGGCATATTTCGCCGCTAAACATGGCGTTTCGAAAGAACCTGAGCGCGAGGTTGAGGACATGGAGAATATGGTCACTAACGTGCAGCGTTGGTTGCTCGGTGAACAAAGGTCGTGGCTTTCGAAAAATGACTAATTAATTTTTATTGACTGCCCCTCCAGTCCTTCGCAGCCCACTATCAGTGGAATCATTTCAATTTATAGCCCGAGCCTCCCCCAAGAGCCAAGACTCTGAATGTCTATGGCTCTAGTTTTTCAAGGGGCTCCAAAGCTCCATCATGAGCATCACTAGAGGGCTTTACCTGCACCAGGTCGTCGAGGTGTTGAGGGTCAACCACACCCGCCAGCGTGAGCATATTTATTCCACGTGCGTCGACTGACTACCTCCAGGCACTCAGTCTGTATTGCAACGCCGCCATCAAAACAATCCAAAAACTGGAGCAGCCCAGGCTCTTTTTGCAGCGTTTACTCCCTGTCCCCTCATTAGAGGCCGAAGGCTCACCATAAAATGCCGGCCTTTCCCTCATAGCTTATCTCCACTATCTGCCCCACTCGCTGCTGGCAAATTCTGTGCATTGGTAACGGCCTTAACACGCCGCACTTTTTAACATTGCTGAAAAGCCAGTAGTTTTTTTCATTCTCCACGGCCGGCCATCATTTACTAAAAAAAACAACGAACAAGGTGGTTGCAGCCCCGTTTGCTCCAATTTTACAATTATCTCAAAACAAAAAAGGAGATGATCATGAATTACAAATCAGCAGAATATATCAAGCAATACAATGAAGAGCTGGGCAAAGATTCCCACTGGGAAATTCAGCTATGCAATGACGAGGAGCATGAAGGTTTCTTCGCGATTTATCATTTGAACACTCACCCATCTGATCCAGGAAGCGCCGTTTTAATTGGGTATATTTCTATCGCGACACCCGTTCAAACGCTGATCGGTTTCGAATCGCTGTGCCATGATTACTACAATTGTGGACAAATGGTAGGCATCAAATCCCATGTCAATTTTCTACTGGGTCATCAGAACACACTATTTGCAGGTGAGGACGGGGACACGGACGTAGAATGACTAAAGCTTAAATTTTTTAAGCAAAAGCTAGAGAGCCCACTGGGTTAGCATAAGCGGGCTTTAGGCCACCCAACTCTTAGGTTGGCATAATTATGACTGTGGCTAGGAAACACTGTTTAATGCCGATTCAAAGGCAATCCATTTCCTTCTGTTCCATGTACCGTCAACTGATGCCATCAACACCCAAAAAAATCGGCCAGGCGAAGATATTCCAATGCGATCCATATCGCCGTCAAATCGTGATTATCACCTCCTCGCCAACAGCATGCCGCACACAAAAAACAGTCCTGGAAGCTGACCTGGTTTGGTAGCGCAAGACAGCTTTACCCGAACCTCCAGGTGCGGGCTGAAGTAAATGATACGCATGAAAAAGTTTGGCTCGAAGATACGGCGACGCGTCAGCAAGCGGCCCGGTTACAAACCTAAATCTACGCCCAATTGATCCTCCTTCATCTCGTCGGTGGCCAGGCCATTGACCACAAGATGCCCTCGCAGCAGATGAGACAGATGATTTGTTAAGCGCGATCCGATCTCGATGTAGTTCTCTGAGATGCTGGCATATAAATCTCGACTGCTCACTACGTTTTGCAATACCCGAACGCACGGTAACCCGAGCTCGGATACTTGTACTAGAGCCGGCCAATCATATATGGGTACACGCTTGTAGCTGGTGAGCGCTTCTTCAACCAGCCGCACAAATTCAGTGACACCACATGTCTCATACACTGAACACCAAATGGCTAAATCACGTTTCCTATACATCACCTTCCCTTATTACGAGTTTTTGCGTGGCATGAGCCGGTGAAACCGGAATTGGACGAGGATCAGAAAGCGAGCCTGCGTCATTTATCATCGAGCACGAGCGGTGCGTTTTGGTCAATGTCCCCGTCACGTCTAGCAAGGTGACGCATGCGACCAACTCCATTGGCAAAGGCCGCACTGTTCGGGCTGTTGAAAAATGCCGGTGCTCAATAAAGTCAGCATCTAGGCTACTGCGGAGTACTCTTTCGAGAAGCTCCCCGTTTGGCGTCCTGTTTGTCAGCGCGTGAACAGGAAAGCATTCAAGTGAGTACGCCGTGTTCGAGCTTTCCGATTAGATCGATCACGGCGCTCGCGCCCTCCTCCGTAATGAGCATTTCCAAAGGTGGCTTTGAGTTAAAACAACGCAGCGGCGAGCGTAAGAAAGCCCTGGCTGCCTGAACGTCGCCTTCGAACAGTTCGCAGCAAGCCTGTAGAGCAACGATCAATCCATACAAACGTCGGCTCTCCCACAAAGGAAAAAATCCTACAGTCGTCGCGTTCGACAAGAGTTCGGAAGAAATCCCCATGCGCTTACCAAGCAGATCTTCATCGATACACAACATCTCGACTAGAAATCGAAATGAGGGAAAAGGCATACGGCGCCTAACGACATCGTGAAATTGAATGCCTGGCGGAGGCAAATTCACAGTGACCCAAATGTCTGTTTTCATGGATTCAACGAGGAGCTTTCCGTGAGTTCATGCGTAGTCGCTTGAGGGTGACCAGTTGACGTGATCAAGGCATCGTACGCTGATCCAACGCTCCCCTCCCAAAGTCCCGGCTTGTCCACAAACTTCGCAGGTCGACATTGACCGCTGCTCTGCACAAGTAACCATTTCACGGCACGCCGCATCACCACCAGAATAGTAGAAGCGTAACCCTCCGAATTTTTCCTTGACCTGACGCACCTGAATCGGCGGCAGCTCAGGGTGGGCATCCATGTAAGTTTTCAGCGTGCGACAAAGCTGATTGATTAAATCCAGCCAACCTGGCAGACATCCGATTTCGCGAAGAGGCGCGCTGCAGAAAAACGTTGGGTAACGATCACGCAGGACAGGCAGTAGATGTTCAATCATTGGATTTTGTGCTCGCTTACTAATACGCAGATAGTGCCTGAACAGCGGGAAAGCTCGCATGCTTGCGCGCGCCTTGGCCTGCCAGGATGAAGATCGTGTCGTTACTTTCAAAAAAACAGCCGTCAAAATCACGTTGATATCCGCTTACGATCCTATCGCCAGGCTGGTACTTGTTCTGGCTGTCGAACACCGCTGCATGGGCATACAAAAGTGTCGCCTCAAGCCCCTGCGCTTTGATTTCTCGCTCCTGAATTTCTGGGAGCATCACATCCAAAACCATCCAATATCTGACGATGCAAAAAGGCTTTTCTCTGAAGGTGTCGGCGGCCAATTCGATCAACTCAACGTCGCCAAGTTTTGAGCCTCCTAGAGGGCGTGCTGAGCCGAACAGTAAATCGCCCAGCAGGTCTGCATCCGTATTTCTTGTATTCATAATCTCGCTTCAACTCTTGCCGCGGGTACCAGGCCGAGAATCATTTTCCCGATCCTCGTTACCACCTGGATAACCCGAAGCTTTTTTGCGACGTATATCCGCATTTGCAGATCGCTCAGTGATAAATCCGATTCATATAGAGGTTGTTGCCACCCGGCCCCCAACTGACTACCAGGTACCGACTTCCAGCAACGGTTTGGAATATTGCATAGCCATTGACGAATTCGACGCTTGTAATCCTTGACGTGCGGATGCTGGCGCCTTCGCGAAAACGCCCCGTTGTATCGCCATATACTGTCCCCATCAGTATTGGAGGGCTATCGACAGCTGCGAGCAAATACGCGGATATCGGCGTACCGAAATCCATTTCCATTGCCATGGCGACTGCTGGCGGAATCGATGGGCCACGCTCTAGCCGGCTCATAACGCTGCAACAGTGAAGTGCATCTGAGTCACCAAGGGTCGTATTTGGTCTTTTCTATGCATCATTCAAAGTCCGCATATCATGAAAAATCGGACACCGCCCGGCGCGTTGAAAGCATTGGAATGTAGACACGGTCAATATGTGCCAGAAACATTTCACTGGCTTGAAGGCGCACTTAGTGGGCGCATGCCGTCTGACCCCACTCATGAAAGGCTAACCAACAGACTAGGATCAAAGCCAGTGTCTTCGCGCGGGTAACCGCGAGGGTTAGAGACCACACGACACCGGCCTAGCTTGACGTCGACGGCGCGATGCGTATGACCGAAAACCCAGAGATCCGCTTTTTCCAGGAGCGCATGCCAGCAGTTGGAGTAAGCAGCGATCAGATGCCCCTCATGCTTATCCCCGACTACTTCGGGCACCGGTGCGTGATGCGTCACGACAACTGTTTTGCCGTCGAACGGTTTGTCCAGTTCATGGGCGAGCCAGTCGTGCGTTGCATGATTTCGGCTGACGAGGTCACCGGGGCGCAGTTTACGGAAGCTGTCATCAGCAAGGATCACACGGAAGTCATTCATCCATTCCGATGCAGTTTGGGCAGCTGCCACGACATTTCCGGTGGCGGAGAAATCAGTCCAAGCAGTGGCGCAAAGGAACCGTGTTTGATTCCAAATAAAGGTCTCGTTTTCCAGGACGTGGACATACGGCAAGGCGGTTTCCTTCATTTTTAGAAGCGTGTGATCAATGTGGCCACCATAGAACTCATGGTTGCCGCACACGTAAACCACCGGACAGGAAAAGGTCTCGCCGGCCCAGATTACGCCTCTCGCCTTTGTGTGGATGTCGCCGGCGAGAATGACCAGATCCGCGGCGACAGCTGGTGCCTTGAAGAGAGCAAATTCGTTGTGCAGGTCTGAGTAAATTCGGAGCTTCATGGTGAACAGGCAACTTCGATTAAGGGATATATTGATAGCCGTCTTGCCGCACTCACATTTCGGGCTAACCGATTAGAGACGCAAGGAAAAGATCAGCACGGATTGCATGCACCTGGATCAGCCTCATCCCAGCAAAGGACGATCCATGTGAAAGCCGTAGCCAAGTGAAATCCCAGTACGGGGACTATATTCCATGGAATGGGATTGATCAATATGGCTTTATCCTCAGCTTTGGGGATTTGTAATGCCGTTGAGAGATCCGTTGGCAGCAGTCATCCGCCTCGTTCGGTCGGCCCGTGGTCTGGCGAAAGAAGATTTCCATGGCCAAGTGGATGCCAAGCACGTCTATAACTTGGAGCATGCCAAGGCGAGCGTAACCCTCGATACGCTGGAAATCCTCGCTGACCATTTAGATGTAGAACCGCTGGCTCTCCTCACCGTTGCTGCCAGTTTTGAAAAGCAGCAGTCCCCCGAAGACTTTCTCAAATACCTCAACGAAGAGATCAACAAACTCAAGGATCTGGGAGTTTTGGAGGGATTGCCGACGCAGTTCGTAGACGGCGCCCTGAAACCACGACTGCCAGGTCAACGCACCTCGCCGGAGAAGGTCGACGCGGTGCTGCGCTGCAGAGCACACGGGCTGACTCAAAAGCAGGCTTCGGACATTCTGGGCATGCCGACGTCCACGGTTGGAAGAATCTGGAAGCGCGTTGAGGAGTGATCGATCCCCATCTGTAACCCCTGACGGGCCTTCTCACTCTGTGAGGCTTTTCAGCCTGCTAAGACCCTGCGCACGAGAATAACGTTGCCTTGAAGGGCTGATGGGGCTTCAGTCACTTTCTTGGCCTACTCGGTCAATGTAAGGCCAATGGCAATGTTACTGTCAGCGAGTCGGGGATGCTGGAGTAGCCACAACAGATAATGCGCCATGCATAGACTTCACTGCTGTACGGTACGCTTGCTGCGCTTTTGAGTCTTCGCCGGTTTAACGGCCTTGGATTTATCCAGTTGCAGGGCTCTACCTGGATCGACCAGCGTCATGATGTCCAACGAACTGAAATCATATTCGCGAGCCAACTTATCCAGCTCAGCCAGAAATTTTGCGGCTTTTACAACTTCAGGATCGCTTAGAAGTGGCACTATCGCCTCATACTCCATCGTTATCCTATTGCTGAGTGCAATAAACTCTTCAACACTAGTCATGAGACTTTCCCTCGATCTCGTAATCATGATCTTCTACCTCGACCATTAAAGCGAGATCATGGCTAGCTTTGGTGACTGGATCAGTACCAGTTCTGGGGTCAGACCCTATGCTTGGTTCTGAAACTTCTGTTCGCTCGGAGACAGACTCCAACTTCGCATCATGCACAAGTGGAAACTTACTCGAAGAGCTGGCAGTCTCCGGTGACTCTCGAGTACGCCCGGATTCTAATCGCTGAATCATCTCCAGCAGTCCAGCGTTGGTTTTCGCCTTCAAGCTGACTGCATCACCACCTGCTTGATCAGTCGAGCTTTCATAACGAGCCATCAGTAAGTCAAACACCTGTTTCAGGGTGTACCCATGCCGCTTGGTCAGCTCTTCAAGCTTGAAGTAGAACTCGACGTCAAGCTTGTAATCCAGGCCGTCTTGCTGCTTCTTGAGGCTGCGCAAGGCCTGCTCAAGCTCAAACTCCTTGAGCCTGTATTCGACAAGCGTATGCGCTCTGGCCATCAGTTACTCCGGCTTCGCGAAGGGATTCGTAAGGCGACATACCCAGTATAATAGCCTTGAGACTCCAACAATACTTTTATCGATATTATAGAGTCAGCCATAAATATCCATACCTATCAATGACTTAGTAAACGCCACCGCTTCCACCCTGACCATTTGTCGGACGATGAATGTGACGCCATATTGTTGGTATTTTGGATCATGAGCAATATTCAAGATCCGAAAACCCTTAGAAACCACTGTTGCTTATGGAGAACCAATCCCTCACAGCAGATGGTTTGGGTACGCTCATCTCCATACAGGTCGTAAAGTCAATTCAAGGGTAAATGGTTATTCACGGGGGGTAGGCGTATCTCAGTCAGTTTACGCGGTCTACCCTGCCACCCCCAATATACCGGTAATCCAATACATCGCTGACGTCTGCAATCGTCACGATTACCCTATTTCGCCCTGAAAAAACAGGGAGTTATATCGTTTACAGAATCTCGATTCTAGAGGGACTTTCGTTGCTTCTGAATTTATGGTGCCAGCGTTATCATTTTCCTAATTTCAGCATTTTCTCACTAAATAAGCCGCCAGTCCTCCGAGCTGAACTGGCTGGCTCGCTTAGGCGACCTCTTTCAGGAGCTAATAGGCTACAACTGCAAAGGTTTGCGCGGACAGCCTGCCGACAGGCAGACAGAAAGGCTGGGTGGTTGGGTGGCTGGGTGGCTCAAGAACGGGCGAGGTCTATAGACGTGGCAATCAAATCGTGTGCGACGCCGATCGGCCTATAGGGCGTTGGCATCCAAAGTAGCTGAAGTAGTTGGGGAATAATCAGCCCGGAATATAAATATTTACAAGTATGGGAGACTGCGTCGACTGTCACAATCAACACAGTTAAAGCTACTACGACTCCTAAGCTGAACATATTTTGAAAATTGCAGCGCTGCGTAGCAGATTTTACTTACCGAGTAATCGATGTGTACGCAGTAACTACAACAGGTCTTTAGGGTGTTTACGATAGGGACGAACATGATTATCAAGCGCCCAAGCGATACTTTCAAACTCTCTTTCGTTGAGTGTGGATTTTGCCAGCTCGAGGTAGCTGTATTTCTGTCCTCTACTCAAAGCCAGGAATCCAACCGCCCCTACTTCACTCCGGGTTACTGGGAATGGAATGGTATAGGGTCGAGTGGTGGTGCGTATGAATTCTGCTTCGGTTGAATCAATCACGCCAAATCCTATTCCCAGCATCCAATAGGCGACTGCTACATCTCGAGGACGCGACGTATCGGGGTTTAGTTCAGCTGCTACTTCTCCGCGCTGCCGCTTCCTGGCGGATGACGGCTTTGTTAGCCGGAAAAAGAAATACGATCTTGCAAAGCCTTGCGCACCACTCTCGTTTAGGTCTTGAAGCCAACACGCCAGCAGGAATTCTGCCGCTTTAGCTGAAGGCTGGGTGGTGGCGCTCAATCCAAGAAACCACGATTGGACATGGGCTGCCAAGGCCACTAGGCGATCACTGTCCAACTCTGATTGTTCGGAAGAAGAGTGTTGGAGGGGGAATTTGGTGGGCAGTCTGGATGCCGGGCTTTCCGTGTACTCCGCAAAGGCTCTCCACGCCTTGTCCAGGATCGTGAAACCCGGGGTAACGAATCTCTCAAGCAGTGCAGGCGTATCGTGCCGTAGGCAGACACACCGGCGCGGCTGGCGCCATTCGAGACGCCAGGCCGGACTAAGCCCCGATGCAAGATCGCACCTGAAGCACTCAGGGCAATAGTTGAGTGCCCGTGGGTACGGAATCATGTCTGTTGAGAAGGTTTTGAATTGTCCAGAGATGTAAAGACGATCAGCCACGCTCAACGATTGGAGTAACTCAAGATTGCCGAATTGCATATCCGGGTCGGTGCCGCCCTTACTGCAGTGGTGCACCAACTCATCCACGAGCAGGAATTCGATGCTGTGTTTCATCGTCTGGCTTAGCCTGGCGATCCACGAAGAGAAGGACTCGTTGTCGATCGCAGGAACTGAATGGCGAAGCTTAGTCGGCATTAACCCTGATGCAATAACGAGCTCCTGCAGATCGTCCCCTGTTCCACCTCCGGTTTCCTCCCAATCAGGGGCAACTGTGGCTGGATCGGCGTCTGACCACATGAGCAACTGCTGATGCGTGTATTCCTGCTCCTGCTCCTGCTCTTGCCTCTGCTCCTGTCCGGTTTCCGGTGCCTTATTAGGTTGATGGTATTCCGTTGTTGCCTTGGGTAAGGAATCGTCTACGATCTGCTGGATCAGTGTGGTGACCGTGCGTCCTACCCACCCTCTTGACTGCGCGTGCACTGCATCAGCATTAAGGCGCTCTAGACCCCCGGGCGGACACGGTGGCTGGACGTGAAGCGCTACATTTCTGATGAAATCATCAAACTCCGAGCCCGCTGGCATGGGACGCAGCCAGGTTGTTCTGCACCCTATAAATGCTTCTTTCAAGGCAACAGTCATCCATTTAAACGTGCCAGGAACACCGAAGAAGACGAACCCCGCTTCAGGACTTGCCAGGATCAATTTGACCATCGTCGCCGTGTTAGCCAAATCGGCGATCTGATCATTACCGTAGATCCCTAAGTCAGGAACAATGAAAGACTCATAGTTCCGGGCTTCTAATACGCCAACCTGTAAGGACTCAAGGCTCGAGGACGTGGATCCGGCCCTTTTGCTGAGGTTGGGCGGAATCTGAAGGGCTGCGTCCAGATTGAATTTGAAGCTATCAGGATCCAGGACAGCCACCTTGTCCATGATAAGAACTCGTTGACCTTCAGCTCGGAGTCTAAGGTCAAGCTGCCTGGCGAGCGCTGTAGCGCCGCAACCGGAGTCGCCTATGACGAGCATTACTTCCCTTTGAACCCGGGATGTCAGATCAGCGCGACAGGTCAGGAACTGTAGGCAGTCGTCCAGGGCAGATTGATTACCCGAAATATCAGACCAAAACTCATGACTGTCATGTCCGATCAAAGCTGCACTCCTTTTTCAGGGTTTCGCTAGGGGCGGTACTGAATATCCAGTTCTGCTGGGGCACTGTCATCCTGATGGGTCACTAAGCCCGTGGATTCAAGCTCAAAATAGGCCTCAGAAATCCCTGATGTCGACGCGGTGAAATCACCTAACCTGAGGAGCAGCGTCTTGTTGAGGAGTCGGCCGGATAGCCAGATGCTTGAGCGCGTCGTCCATGCCTTGCATGCTGTTCCATGCCTTCAAGATGCTGTCTGCATTAATGTATTCCTGACCACTCTCAACCGCCATTCGGCACGACTCTCTCAGGATCTCTACGACTGCGCGGCGCGAGCAGTACGAAATGGAAACCCGATTTACCATGACCGTCGTCATAGCGCTGTCCCTCAAATTACTGATGAGCTTATCGTTCACAACTGAAGGCTGATTAAGCGGCATGTAATACAGATAACCTTTGACGAAGGACTCACCTTCATAATCAGCTTTCCATTCGGAAAGCATTGCCTTACGGAGGCTGAATCGAGTGCTCAGCGTATTATCACTCTCGAAGACTTTACCGAATCCATCGGCTGTCCCACTCAAAATCACATTCAACTGCCAATCCGGGCCAGCGAACCCCTTAATTGCACCATATTCGCGATTTATCCGTTTCACAGACAAGGTCTGTTCTACGAGCGGAATCTCATCAATGAATACACCGCGAACGTTGTGCTCCCTGATCAGCGATTGAGCCAGCGCTACGTCCCAGTAGGAAAGGGTCAGGGGTCGTTTGTAAAACCTGATACCAATCTCAGCTAGGAACAGTTTTGTAATGTTGAGGTTTGCAATATTCTTCACAAGGTCAATGTAGATGATCTTCCCGGCCCACTGCGAGTCAGGTAGGAAGCTCTGCTTCTGCCACCGTTGGCCCAGCGAAGATTTACCAAGCCCTGGGTGTGCGATCAGAGACATGCCGGGATTGGAGGTGCTGCGGGGGAGAGACAATAGGCGTTGAGCACTTTGTTCAGCCGCCATCGCCGTAGGATGTAAGAGAAAAACGTCTCGCATGCACGCAAGCGCCCTCTCCTCGCGTGGCAAATCTAGCAACTTTTGAGTCCGCTCGCTGAGGTGATTCATAAGTCATCATCTCCCATCATGGGTGGGGTTGGGCCCCGTTGTTGTGGTGCAGAGTTCGCATCAGTAGAGGGTGTGATATCCTTCGATATCTGGTCGGCCGGAGGCGATAAAGAGGTAATCACACGACTTTGAAGTTCATTAGCCTCTTCCAGCCTTCTTCGCTCCCCCTTCGTGATAAGTCCCTTCATCAGTTCTCGCTGCTCATTGAGCGACAACAATCCAGCGATCGTTAACTGCCCAGGGGGCAAGCCAGTCTTCTTTTGTATGTTCCATTCCCACATACTTTTCGGTATTAGATCTGGATTCTTCAGCTTGATTTCTACCCACCTACCCTCAAATTCAACCCATGCCCGGTGTAAGTTGTTATAATCGAGTTTTACCCTGACGGGCTCGCCCACTCGGTTCTTATAGGGCCCTACCTCATAAAGTAGTTCAAGCGTTAATATTCCTTCGCGCCTGACTCTGACGTGCTGTTCATGGAGAATATCTATCCAAAACTGCAGCGGATCTTTCAGAGTTCGGGGGATTTTAACGACACCATCGTGAATTCCGAAGCTACTAATCCACTTTTGATTTGGGGTTTTACCGTCATCCCCAGGGCACTCGTGCCAAATGCATATTTGCGTGATAATTAGTATAAAAAGATCCGTGAGACTGTATACGGCCATCGATTGAGGATCCTCACCGCGGGCCATTTTCCGATTTGACGCTATTGCGCCCCGCAACCGCTGCATGAACAAAGGATTGATCTTGCCAATACCTCGCTCAACTTTACCTCCACTTTGCGGACGCAGCCGTGGCTCGGGCGCGATGTTGTGCTTCGCTAGTGCCGCTAGGGCAGTTTTAGCGTTCAGGTCACCGCCTCCATCCACTCGATAGCGCTCAGCTGCTCCATACTGTATCCAGAAAAACGCACTCGACAGTCCAAATTCGGCGAGCAGCGCATCTTTTGGATTAACTGCCATAAACATCGCATCCGCCAAGGTATTCCTTGAAGGGTATCGAAACGTTAGAGCAAATCCCAAATAAGAGCTTGTATGATCATCGACAATGATTGTTAGATTTGGTCTACCTAGCCACTTCCCAGTCACCGGGTCAATTGCGTGGCAATCAAGCGGGCTATTGTCTGCGTGGATCAATTCTAAAGCGTGGGTGGTAGATGAACCGTGATCAAAAGTGTCAAACTTATCACGAGCAGCCTTGACCCCTTTGTCCTTTGCCAAAGCTTCGCGTGCTGAAATCTGATTGTACCGGCGCCTGATGGTAGCGTCAGACGGCGGCTTTTTATTTTGGGCTAAACACCGCCCTCTAACCCCGTTGATTACAGCTTGTACCGTTCCTCCAGGGCCGGTATGGTCTTCCTTCGCGGCAATTGCGATTAAATCTTCAATATCCTGATCGAACCGGGTCGCCCCCTTCATCCGTCCGGATATACCGGGCACGAGGCTTTCCCAATTGGGCCATCGCCGGTATCTGGCCAAGAGATCATTGAGAACACTCTGCCCGATCTCTAACCGTTTCATTGCTTGGATTTTAACGGCTTTTGTTACCTTCTTAGCTTCATGCAGTGGTTTGATAACGATCTCTCGCGCCTTAGCTTGGAGAATCTGTTCCGGCGTGTAACGTGATACCAGTTTAGGTTCATTCTCTTCCTGAGCTAGTTGCTCAACTTCGGCAAGCGTTTCATTTCGAATACGATCCGTGAGTTCAGAGTTTATTTTTAATATGTTATCACGCGGCGTGTTGAAAGGAGGTGACAGCATATCTGAGGCTTGGACAATATAACTGTCCAGTGTCACATCATATCCGATTACGGTAAAAACCCCACTCACGGTGGTGCTAAATACGGATTCACCTATCCGAAATTCCATTATTTCCATGATTATCTTGCCTATATACCACGGTATTTTTGCCTTAGATCAGTGTTAAGGCCTTCTAGGCGAGACCTGACAAGTCCAAGCGTTGGAAGAGCAAGGTCATATTCATCGCACCGGCAGCACACGTGCCTCCAGCAATCGGTGATGGAATACGAGGAGTGATAGAAACGCTTAAACTCCTGTTGAATCACATAGGTCATAATTGCTTTGTTTCGGTAATTGGCTTGCGCCTCCGAAGTCAGGCGTAAGTAACGTACGAAATACTCGCCAAAGCGCTGGGGCAATTTTTCCAACGATAACGACGCATTAAGCTTCAGAGCTTTTTTGACTTCCGCCATAACATGTTCCTCGAAGGTTTCAATTCCATTGGACAGAACATGAACACGCGGCGGGGCCAGTGTCATCTGAAGGCCGTCTGACAGCCTACAAAGGCGGACTGCCTCCCGAGGCAAGCGGTGAATGCTGGTGATGACCAGAAGATCAGGGCTCATGTCCGAGTTTGCGAAAGCGCCTACGTAGCTCATGATTGCGTCCCTCGACGCAAAAAGGTGTTGGATGCGTCGTATGAAGAGAAGCATAGCTGTAGGGTGGGAAGCCGAAAGTACCGGTTGTCCAAAATACCGGAGGTATATAACCTATTGATTTATATAGACATACTTTCAGATATCTCCGTTTTTTTGAGTCAAACTGCCGTAAGTTTGTGCAACTTTTTTTGGAAGCTGTTGGGTTTCAGAGGGTTACTGGATGGCCGGAGATAAGTGACATTGGACAACTCGTTGCTGGCTATCTCTTGCAACTGCTGGGAATCAAATTCCGTGACAAGGAAATGAAGAATCTCACAAAGACTGAATCGATTTGGGTATCGCAATACGGCTACTGGTCTTGACCTCGCGCAAAGCCAGACTGGACTGAATGGAGGCAATACCCACCTGACGTCTGAGCACCTGCTCGATAAAGTCGCTGTAGCTATCAAGATCCTCTGCCAGCACTTGCAACACATAATCGGCATCGCCGGTGATCTTGTGACAGGACAACACTTCGGGCAATTGCGCAATCACCGCCTCAAAGGCGTCGGGAGCATGATCGGCATGGGTGGAAAAACGGATGTGTACAAACGCCATTATGTCCAGCCCCAGCATGCGTCGATCAATGTTGGCTTGATAGCCCTTGATGACGCCCGCCCCCTCCATTCTCTTGCGCCGCCGCCAGCAAGGCGTAAGGCTTAACGACAGGCGCTCGCTGAGCTCGGCGTTGGAAATGCTCGCATCCTCTTGCAGCAACGTGAGTATCGCGAGGTCAGTCTCATCGAGACTGATACGTTTGGACGATTTTTTCTGCATTACGCCAATCCTGAGTAAAAAAGCCCGAATAATCTAGCAAGCCACGAAAACAAAGCAAAGAAAGCGCACCCAAGCCAGAACAGAATATTTGCACTGGCTCACATTAACGGATGCGCAGAATGTTTACAGTTTTCAGTGATTCCCACCGTTTGCACCACGGCACCGAATTGAAAGACGGCGTGCTCAAGCCGTCGTTTGAACAGCCCAGCCGGGCCGATACAGTCCATAACCGCGTCAAGCAGGTCGGCCTTGGCCAGATCATCGAGCCGCGGGAATTTGACCGGTCGTGCTACGTCAACGCGCACAGCGAGCGCTACGTCAGTTTTCTGGAAAGCGCCTGGACAGAATGGTGCGCAACCGGCCGTACCCACGATGCCCTGCCGCTGGTATGGCCAGTGCGCGACCTGGCCAACGACCAAGTCCCTGCTTTCATCGACGGCAAGCTCGGTTTCTACGCCATGGACGCTGGCTCCCCGATTACCGCCACCACTTGGCAAGCAGTAAAAACCAGTGCGGACATCGCCCTCACTGGCCTGGCACTGATCGATGAAGGTCACGACAGTGCCTTTGCCCTTTGTCGTCCGCCGGGCCATCACGCGGCGCGCGAATACATGGGCGGCTACTGCTATCTCAACAACGCCGCAATTGCTGCACAGCAGGCCATTACCCAAGGCGCCAAGCGCGTCGCGGTTCTGGATGTCGACTTTCACCATGGCAACGGCACCCAGAACATTTTCTACGAGCGCAGTGACGTCATGTTTGTCTCGCTGCACGGTGAACCGGCGGTGTCCTATCCGTACTACTCAGGTTTCAGCCACGAAGTCGGCGCCGGCCACGGCGAAGGTTACAACCTCAACTACCCACTGCCGAAAAACACCACTTGGGAAAGCTACCGCAACGCCCTGCTCCACGCCTGCAAGAAACTCCAGCAATTTGCCCCTGAAGTCCTGGTTATTTCACTGGGCGTCGACACCTTCAAGGACGACCCCATCAGCCACTTCCTGCTCGAAAGCGAAGATTTCATCGGGATCGGTGAGCTGATCGCGAGCGTTGGCTGCCCCACCCTGTTCGTGATGGAAGGCGGCTACATGGTCGATGAAATCGGGATCAATGCGGTCAACGTGCTGCATGGTTTCGAGAGCAAACGCACCTGAGTCATCCCCCTGCCCTACAGCGTTCCAATGACTGGATCGGAGAATATAAAACATGACTCTTTTTATTGATGTCGATGATGCTGCACGCCTATTCACCCTGGTAGGCATCCGCCGGGCAATCCGCGAAATGGCGGCCTACATCGAAGCTGACTATTCACGCTGGGCGCAGTTCGATAAATCGCCGCGCACCGCCAATCACTCCGCAGACGGTGTGATCGAGTTAATGCCCACCGATGATGGCCAACAGTATTCGTTCAAATACGTGAATGGCCACCCGGACAATGGTCAGCAGGACTTGCTGACGGTCATGGCTTTCGGTGTTCTGGCCGATGTTCACAGTGGTTATCCAAACCTGCTGAGCGAACTGACATTGACCACAGCGGTGCGCACCGCTGCAACTTCCGCATTGGTTGCGCGAGCTCTCGCACGACCAGGCTCAACCTCAATGGCAATCATCGGCAATGGTGCCCAAAGTGAATTTCAGGCCCTCGCTTTTCATGAAATGTTGGGCATCAACGAAATCCGTATCTTCGATATCGATCCCGACGCTTCACTCAAGTTGAAGCACAACCTGGCGGCATTCCCGGAGATCAAAGTGATTGTGGCCGGCTCTGTCAAAGAAGCGGTCAAGGGCGCGCATATCGTGACCACAGTCACCGCCGACAAAGCCTACGCAACGATTCTGACGCCAGAGATGATCGAGCCCGGAATGCACATCAATGCCGTCGGCGGTGACTGCCCGGGGAAAACCGAACTGCACGCCGACATCCTGCGCAACGCTCGGGTCATCGTCGAGTTTGAACCGCAAACACGGATTGAAGGCGACATTCAGCAACTGGAAGCTGATTCCCCCGTCGTCGAATTTTTCCGGATTGTGCTGGGCGAAGTGCCGGGCCGCGAGAGCAATGCGCAAGTCACTGTGTTCGATTCGGTGGGCTTTGCGCTGGAAGACTTTTCTTCACTGCGCTACTTGCACGACCTTGCGCGCGAGCACGGCATTGGCGAACGCATCCACCTGGTGCCGACGCCGGCCAACATAAAAAACCTCTACCAGTTGCTTGATCAGCAGCCAGTTGTCCCCTCGCGTCTGCGCACGGTCAGTTGATCAACGCGAAACCCTGCCAGCTACCGTCCCTAGCCGTTGCATCCCTAACTAGACAGATAGACAGCCATTTTTCTGCCAAAACTCAAAAACATAAAATCAAGAGGTTTTGAAATGAAATCGAACCCATCGGGGCTGGTTGAACAGCCCGCGCTGCAGCGCACCCTCAGTAATCGTCACATCCAGTTGATGGCCATGGGAGGAGCCATCGGGACAGGTCTATTCATGGGCTCCGGGAAGATCATCGCCCTCTCCGGAACTTCGATCATCCTCATCTATATGATCATCGGACTGTTCGTATTTTTCGTCATGCGTGCCATGGGCGAAATGCTGCTTTCCAATCTGAACTTCAAAACGTTTGCGGATTTTGCAGGCGCCTATCTGGGCCCAAGGGCGGCTTTTTTTCTCGGCTGGTCCTACTGGCTGAGCTGGAGCGTTGCTGTGATAGGCGATGCAGTCGTGGTCGGCGGTTTCTTTCAGTACTGGTTTGCGTATGTGCCCGCATGGATTCCCGCTATCGGAATGCTCGCAACACTGTTCGCGTTAAACGTACTGACTGTCAGACTTTTCGGTGAGGTGGAGTTCTGGTTCGCGATCATCAAGATCATTGCTGTTGTGACCCTGATAGGCGTCAGCATGGTGCTGATTGCAACGTCTTTCGTCTCCCCTAGCGGTGTCACTGCATCCTTGAATAACCTGGTGGATAAACAGGCTGCATTCCCTAACGGCTTGTTCGGCTTCTTCGCCGGTTTTCAGATGGCGATCTTCTCGTTCGCCGGCACCGAACTAATCGGCACAGCGGCGGCGGAAACCCGCTCCCCCGAGAAGACGCTGCCTAAAGCCATCAACTCCATTCCGCTGCGCATTATCCTGTTCTACGTACTAGCACTGACCTGCATTATTGCCGTGACTTCCTGGCACCAGGTTTCACCGATCAAGAGCCCTTTTGTCGAACTGTTCCTGGTTGCAGGGTTTCCCGCAGCAGCCGGCATCGTCAACTTTGTAGTGCTGACATCCGCCGCCTCATCAGCCAATAGTGGCGTCTTTTCTTCCAGCCGTATGCTGTTTGGGCTGGCTAACCACAACAACGCTCCGAGGATTTTCCGGCGGTTATCGAGCAACAGCGTGCCTCTTCTAAGCCTGGCTTTCACCACACTGTTGATGCTGATTGGCGTACTGGTGCTGTTTATCGTTCCCGAAGTCATGACGGCGTTTACCATCGTCTCTACAGTGTCGGCGATCCTGGTGATTTTCACTTGGTCGACCATCCTTGCGTCTTACATTGGCTATCGTAAAAAGCGGCCTGACCTGCACGCAAAATCTGCTTTCAAGATGCCTGGCGGCGTTCCGATGGCCTGGTTTTCTCTGGCATTCCTGGGCTTTGTTCTTTGCTTGCTAGGGTTGAGACCTGACACTCGTATCGCCCTGATGGTCATGCCTGGATGGTTCGTGTGGCTGGCAATTGCTTATCAATTGACCCGCTCGAAGAAGCCTGAATCTTCAGTTGTTTCGGCAAGTAATTACAGCTGATGCGCTGCTGAAACCTGTCTGAATCAACGCAGTAAGCCGCGTTTGAACAACGTGGCATTTGTGGGGGGCAGCAGACTTCACCGCTGTTGCCACCCCCCACACAACCCTCCCCATTCCTGCGCCGATCAGCACGTCGGGGCCCTTTTATGGAGGCGTACCTAACTTTTCTCTAGCTGGCTGAATAGCTCCAAAGTGAAAATGGCGTTAGCATTCCATTCACTCGGCTTAAACAGCCTGTTTTTTCAGATCAGGGTCGCATTGTGGAAAAGCTAGAACGCCTCCAAAGTGGAATCGAAGGGCTCGACGCGCTGCTCAAGGGAGGGCTGGTAGCAGGCGCTTCGTACATTATCCAAGGGCGACCGGGGTCTGGAAAAACGATCCTCGCCAACCAGCTTGGGTTCCATCATGCGAACAATGGAGGCCGGGTTCTGGTCGCTACGCTGCTGGCCGAGTCACACGATCGTCTTTTTCAGTTCCTTTCTACCCTGAGCTTTTTCGATTCCTCCAAAGTCGGTGCCGAAATCCAGTTTGTCAGCGCATTTGACACTTTGGAAAACGAAGGTTTGGATGAAGTAGTCAAACTGCTCCGGCGCGAGATAAGCCGTCAGAAAGCCACGGTTATGGTGGTGGACGGTTTGCTCAATGCGCGCTCAAAAGCTGATTCACCCATCGATACCAAGAAGTTCATCTCGGAGTTACAAGGGCACGCCGCTTTCGCTGGCTGCACGGTGCTGTTCCTGACCAGTTCCCGGCTCGACGACGGCAGTCCTGAGCACACCATGGTTGATGGCGTGATTGAAATGGGCGAAGAGCTATATGGCACTCGCTCAGTGCGTCGTATTCAACTGCGTAAAACTCGCGGCAGTGGAGCCATGACCGGGCTTCATGAGTGTGAAATAACGGATAAGGGATTGGTGGTTTACCCTCGTCTCGAAAGTCTCTACAGCCACCCATCTTCCCCCGACAGCGCCGACATGACGCGTATTGCCAGTGGCATTGGATCACTGGACGGCATATTAGGCGGAGGCCTTTACAGTTCCAGTGTGTCTCTGGTCATCGGCCCCTCAGGCATTGGTAAAACAACACTTGGCCTCAAATTTCTGGCCGAGTCGACTGTGGAAGCTCCGGGTCTGCATTTTGGCTTCTACGAAAGTCCCCAGCGGTTGCGACTCAAAGGCCAATCACTGGGTATCGATATCAAACGTATGGAAGACAGCGGCGCGTTGACCATTGCCTGGCAGCCTACTACTGAAGGCCTGCTGGATGGACTGGGCGCACGCCTGCTGAGTATCGTTGAAGCAAAGGGCATCAAGCGCCTGTTCATCGATAGCCTTAGTGGTATGACGCGAGTCTCGACAAATCCCGCACGGATTACTGATTTTTTCAGTGCTTTGATGAACGAGCTGCGATCCAGGGGCGTTACGGTATTTGCCTCCTGGGAAATGCGCGATCTATTTGGCTCCGAGGTCAGCGCACCAAACTCTGACCTGTCCAGCATCGTCGACAACCTGATGCTGATGCGATTCTCTGAGAATGACTCTGAACTAAGCAGGACGCTTTCCATTCTTAAAGTACGAGATAGCTCTTACGACCCTTCGCGATTTGAGGTCGTCATCCGTGATCAAGATGTTTTCCTGAAAAAGGCTTCAAGACATGAGCCATCAGTTCCCACTGAGTGATCTCCCGGTTCAATTTCTTAGGCTTTTGAGTGGGTTGAATTAACATGACCACCATCCTGGTCGTCGACGACGAGTATTTGATCGCTGACATCCTCAGCTTCGCGCTGGAGGATGAGGGGTTCATGGTGGTGACGGCCAGCAATGGTCGAAAAGGACTTGAGGTGCTGGATAGAGAACGGCCAGCCTTGATCATTACCGACTTTATGATGCCGGTCATGGACGGCCTGGAATTCGCCACAGCCGTCCGAGCCCTTCCTTGCGCTAATCATTTGCCGATCATCCTGATGAGCGGTGCTCAGGCACATATCGGTATGCAGAGATCGGATTTGTTTGATGTTGTATTGGCAAAGCCATTCAACATCGACTTGATCATTGCAGAAGTTAAAAAACTCTTGGGTTCAGAGTAGTACGCGACCACTCAAGGCAATGAGAGTGCACCGAATCAAGGTGGCCCTCGAAGGGCTCACCTTACTCATCAAGAGCATCCGTCAGTTATTCAAGAATTTGACCACCAGAGGATTCAATTCAGCGGAGCACTCCTCCGGCAACCAGTGCCCACAATTGGGCAAGACTTGGCCTTCAACATTGGTCGCGTACTCTTTCATCTGATCCACTTGGAATTGCCCCATTCCGCCGTGCCCTCCACCGCCGATGGCCAGCACAGGCATGTTCAGGGGAGTCTTTGCCAGCTCGACGTTTTCAGTGACCGATTGGTTAAGCGCTCGGTAGTATTCGAACGACGCGTTCAGCGTATGGGGCTTGGCGTATGACTTGGCGTAAAGATCAAGCAGTTCAGGCGTAAAGGCCTCCTTGTTGGTAGCGTGTTCTTTGATGAAGTGCGAGAGAAACAACTTTTCGTGCCCAGTAATCAACTTTTCGGCCAATTGGTTGCCAGCGGCAAAGAAGCTGAAATGCCAGACCAGCGACTCACCCTGTGGTGAGAATGCCGGGAAATCGTAAATGCGCTTGTCGGGAATCGGTGCCTCCATGTACACCAGTTTTCTTATCTGGCTTTGGTGGGTGACTGCCATGGGATAGGTGTTCCAGATACCGATGTCATGCGCAACCAAGTCAAACGGCTGGTTGCCGCTTAGCTGTGTGGCGAGGGCGAACAGGTATTTCGAGACATCAGTGCCGGTGTAACCGGTCTTGGGCGGCTCCGACTCGCCCAGGCCCGGTAAATCCACCGCAACGACGGTGTGAGTCTTCGCAAGTTCGGGCATCAAGCTGTGCCACTCATACCAGGCTTGACCAAATCCGTGGACCAGGTAAACCAAAGGCCCGGAACCGCCCTTCACATAGTGGAGCTTGATGCCGTCTATGGTTTTGAATTCACTCTTGAATCCCGCTGGAACAGGAAACTCTGCCGCTTGAGCCACGCCTGGCAAAGCCAGGGTGAATGCGACGGCGGCGAGGGCCAATCTAACGCGCTTATTCATTTTATTTCTCCATCGAGTTATGACTGAAAATGACGACCATGCGCAGGCGTGCTATTCCCCGATCAATGACCGTGGATCGCCTGGGTGGAATGACGTTGACCTTGCGGAAAACCATGCGCCCGTGCCCGAAATGCAATGGCCAGGCTGATCAATAGCAACGCCAGCAACACGCCAGGAAATGCACTCGTTCCCCATTGGCCGAGTAACACGCCACCCAGCAGTCCACCGCCGGCAATGGCACTGTTCCAGACCACTACGTTCATGGAGAGCGCTACGTCAGAGCCCTTGCCTGCAGCGTCGGCGAGTGCTGTTTGCAGCAGGGTGGCCGCGCCACCAAAGGTCAGCCCCCAAATGAAGACACCCACATAAATGGCCGTGGCGGAGCCTGAGAACACGCCGAGGAAAATCGAAACCGCTGCGAATGTTGCAAGGCTGGCCAGAATGGTTGTTCGCAGGTGACGGTCAACCAGTCGCCCCGTAAGCCAGATGCTGGCCAGCGCCGCGACACCAAAGGTGAGCAAGACCAAATCGACGTCACTGTTGAGCCCAGCCTTGGAAACGAAGGGCGCGACATAGGTGTAAAGAATGTTGTGGGCCAGCATCCAGGTGAACACGACAGCCAATACCGAGCGCACGCCCGGGGTGACAAACACCTGACGTAACGGCATGCGCTGTGAGGAGGATTGGCCTGGGTAATCCGGCACTTTGATCAGCACCCAGACGATCAATACCAGGGTCATGCCGGACATCAATCCAAAAGCCATGCGCCAGCCCATGAAACCGCCCAGCCAGGTTCCCAAAGGCACACCCAACGACAACGCGATGGGCGTACCCACCATCGCCACCGCCAATGCGCGCCCCTGCAAATGAGGGGCGACCATGCGCCGTGCATAGCCTGCGATCAGGCTCCAGGCCAGCCCCGCTGAAACCCCGGCGAAAAACCGTGCGATCAGCGTCAGCCAGTAATCGGAAGACAGCGCCGTGAGGGAGTTGAATACCAGAAAGCCGACAATCGTCACCAGCAGCACCGTCCTGCGGCGCCAGCTTTGTGTGGCAATGGTCAGCGGGATTGCTGCCAGCAACGACCCCAACGCATAGACAGTCACCATCTGTCCGGCCAGAGACGCAGAGACACCCAGGCCACTGCCAATTTCGGGCAGCAAGCCCGCTGGCAAGGTCTCGGTGACGATGCAAATAAAACCCGTCATGGCCAGGGCAAGTAATGCTCCCAGCGGAAGTTTTTCGCTCTGTCGCTCATCTGTAGTCATTTGCCACCTCACATATATACCGATCGATACAATATGAGGGTGTGCCGTCGCCTAGTCAACGACTTATATATCGATTAGTATTTAAGTAATTCTGGAGGAGATCCGACATGGCACAGATGGGACGTCCGCGCACATTTGATCGTGATGTGGCAATCAATCAGGCACTGCATTTGTTTTGGGAGCATGGGTACGATGCGACATCGCTCAACCAGCTCAAGTCGAAAATCGGAGGTGGCATTACCGCACCTAGCTTTTACGCCGCTTTTGGCTCGAAACAGGCCTTGTTCAATGAGGTAATAGAGCGCTACCTCGCCACCCACGGCCGGGTCACGGATAGTCTATTTGATACGACCCTGGCGCCCAGGGAGGCGATTGAACTCACCCTGCGCCGCTCCGCGAAAATGCAGTGCGAACCCGATCATCCTAAAGGGTGTCTGGTGGCGCTAGGCCTGATGAGTGCTTGCTCGGACGAAAGTAAAGCCATCTCCGAGCCTCTCGCACGGGCGAGGAACCTGAACCGTGCGGGTATCGTTACCTGCATCCAGCGCGCCATTGCCGCAGGGGAATTGCCCGAGACGGTGATACCGGAAACGCTCGCTACCGTGTTCGACAGTTTTCTCTTGGGCTTGTCGACACTGGCTCGCGATGGCCTTTCACATGCCACGCTGGATGCGGCGGTGACTCAGGTGATGGGGATATGGGATAGCCTGCAAATTGTTGCGACGATCAATGATCCGGAAGCTCAAAATCAGCGAGCGAATTGAATGGGTTCTACCTATCTATGGCTGGATCAACCGCATCAAGGCCGGCGCCGCGAGGGTGTCGAAGGACGTTGTAGATCTCAGAAACCACCTGCGTCGTAGCGTCTTCGATCGTTCCTTCATTACGGCACAAAACCCAGCCGTGATCTGCAATCGCTTGCTCGAACGCCTCGGTACAAGCGACATGTTCTTCCAGTTTATGCATCACCGTGCTGCTCAGCCCTCGGGATCGTGCCGCGGCCCTCGCCCATGAGATTTCAGGGTCGGTGACAACCCCGACATGCAGGTCTGGCACTCGCACGCTTCGATCAATGTTCAACTGCAGAATCTCTGCAAACGGGACTATCCGGCGAAACGCGGCTTCAGACGGATACCAGCGATCGATCAAGATGATGCTGCCTGACGGCTGTTTAGTCAGCACGTGCCGGGAAATCCAGGCGCGGCTGTCAGCAAAGCGCTCACAAACCCTCAATTCCAAATCCCTGCTGGGGTTTCTGACGAGTTGGTTAACGAGGGCCATGGTTTCACCCCTGTAGGGATCGCTTTTACTCTCGCTAAGGCGGATCACCATTCTGTTGTCTGCCCTCAATACTTTCGTAATGGCTTCCAACAGCGTGGTTTTGCCGGCTCCCTTGGGGCCATCCAGAGAAACAAATAGCGGACGATTCATTCTTCACTTTACGATTGATATTCAGAGATTGATGAACACTCTAACCCGATTACTGGCTAACGAGCGGCTTCACCCTCAAACTCGCAGCCCCCCCTACCCCTCTATCACATTAATTGAACCTGGCCATCACCCAACCCTCGGATATTAAAACCGCAGGGGTGAAGCCATGACGATCGAGCAAACGCTGCTGCGCCAACGCAAGGTCCTTGCCCAGTTCGGCGAGTTGGCGTTGGCGTCGGATGACCTGGAGCACATCCTGGATGAGGCTTGTCGCCTGGTTGGCGATGCCCTTGAAACCCACATCGCCAAATTCATGCTGTTGCTGGAAGACGGCGTCACGTTTCTGGTACGCAACGGCGTAGGCTGGACGCCGGATGTGGTTGGCCAGGTGCGAGTTCAGGCCGTGCAAGGTAGCCCCGAGTGGTACTCGCTGGACACCAATAGCCCGGTGATTTCAACGGACATTTCAACCGAGACCCGCTTCCGCTATCACGACTTCCAGACCAGGAACGGCGTAAAAGCCTTCGTCAATGTGCTGGTGCCTGGCGCCGAGGAAGAGCGGCCCTTCGGGATTTTCGAGGTGGATAGCCGGACCCCAAGGCAATTCACCCAAAGCGATATCGATTTTCTACGTGGCTACAGCAACTTGCTTGGCGCCGTTTTGAAGCGCTCCAATGCTTTGCAAGCCATACGCCTGACAGAAAAAAAACTGCGCGACAGCGAAAGGCATTATCGAATCGCCGCTGAGTTGAATCCGTTGTGGCCATGGACGGCAGACACCAGCGGCGACCTGACGTCCATCGATCAACGCTGGTACGAATACACCGGCCTGACACCCGAACAAACGTTGAGTCGCCAATGGGCCAATGCCGTTCACCCGCAAGACCGGGCTTCCTTAATCTCGCTCTGGGATCAATCGCTGATCACATTGCAGCCCTTCGACTCGCAAATCCGCCTTCGAAAACACACCGCTGATCACCGCTGGTTCAGAGTTCGCGCCTTTTGCAGCCTTGACGCGGCCGGACGGTGTGAACAGTGGTACGGCACGATTGAAGATATCGACGAGCGGGTGCAATTGGAGAGCGCATTGCGCGATTGGAATGACTTGCTCGAAGACCGCATCGCGCAACGTACCCAACAGCTGGAAACCGAGCAGTACGAACGCGCTATGACTGAATCCAAGCTTCGCCAAAGCCAGAAAATGGAAGCCGTCGGCCAGCTCACCGGTGGAATAGCCCATGACTTCAACAATCTGCTGGCCGGCATCATGGGCAGCCTTGAATTGATGCAACGCCGCATCGACGCAGGACGTTTCACCGAATTGTCCCGATACAACGCCGTGGCCATGACCTCCGCCTCGCGCGCGGCGGCATTGACCCAGCGTCTGCTGACGTTTTCCAGGCAACAATCTCTCGAACCCGAGCTGCTCGAACCGCGCAAAGTGGTCGCCGATCTTGAGGAAATCATCCGCCGTTCGGTCGGACCCAGCATTGCGGTGCAGTGTTCATTCAAGGCCAACGATCGGATCAAATGTGACCTTAATCAATTGGAAAACGCGCTGCTCAACCTCGCGATCAATGCACGAGACGCCATGCCCAACGGCGGCACCCTGGACCTTCAGGTCGACCGGTGTGTCATTGATCAAGCGTCATCTTCTGAAAAAGCGTTGCCATCGGGTTTGTATGTCAGCCTGTCCGTGACGGATTCCGGCACCGGCATCAGCCCTGACATCTTGCCGCGCATCTTCGACCCGTTTTTCACCACCAAGAAAATCGGCGAAGGCACGGGACTGGGCCTGTCGATGATTTACGGCTTCACCCAGCAATCAGGCGGGCAAGTGCGGGTTCATAGCAGCCTCGGTATCGGCACAACCGTGACCATGTATTTCCCCGTCGACAATTCACAACCCGATGAAAGCAAACCTCACTCGGACGCCGGGCATGAAACCGACCTGTCCGGCCACGACGAAACCATTTTGCTGGTGGACGACGAAGCGGGTGTACGGCAAATGGTTGCGGAGCTTTTAACGGAAAGCGGTTACCGTGTCGTGGAAGCGGTGGACAGTATTTCCGCGATAAAACAGGCTGAAAAACTCGAACACCTGGATTTGCTGCTGAGCGATATCGGGTTGCCCGGAATGATGAACGGCATTGGTCTGGCGGCTCAACTGAGGTTGAAATACCCCCAGCTCAAAGTGCTGTTTGTTACCGGTTTCGCCGGCGGTTCCAATCTGGTAGCGGTCGATGCGACCACGCGTGTACTGACCAAACCCTTCAGCTTGAACGAACTCAGTTCACGGGTGCACGCGCTGACATGGAAAGCGTGATAGCCGAGCGCCATACAACTGCAAATACGTCTGATTCTTGCACCCTCACGATATTTTGCTATATCTAAAATTCCCCAATGCAATCCAATGAGGCAACGGAATGTCAGTCGCGAAGAAAATGAGTGTGGGGCAACTGACGATGTTGACGGCCGTCAACATGTTGGGCTCAGGCATTGTGCTTTTACCGACCAAACTCGCCGAAGTCGGCGCCATTTCGATTCTTTCCTGGTTAATTACCGCCACCGGCTCGCTGGCCCTGGCGTATGCCTTTGCCCGGTGCGGGATGCTCAGTCGCAAGACCGGCGGCATGGGAGGCTATGCCGAATACACGTTCGGCAAGGCGGGCAACTACCTGACCAACTACACCTACGGCGTATCGCTGTTGATTGCCAATGTGGCAATCAGCATTACGGCGGTTGGCTACATCCAGGTGTTGTTCGATGTGAAGCTGGACTCCCTGCAAGTGGGCCTGGCGACGATTGCCCTGCTGTGGATCACCACGTTCGCCAACTTCGGTGGTGCGCGGATTACCGGGCGCATCGGCGCGGTGACTGTGTGGGGTGTCATCGCTCCGGTGGTGCTGGTGTCGACGGTCGGCTGGTTCTGGTTCGACAGCAGCATCTACGCCGCTGGCTGGAACCCCCACGACAAGGGCTGGTTCGAAGCCGCCGGCGCTTCAGTGGCGATCACCTTGTGGGCATTCCTTGGGCTGGAATCGGCGTGCGCCAACACCGACGCCGTGGAAAACCCGGAGAAAAACGTACCGATTGCCGTGCTCGGCGGCACCTTGGGGGCGGCGGTGATCTACATCGTTTCCACCAACGTCATCGCCGGTATCGTCTCCAACCCGGAGCTGGCCTCCTCCACGGCCCCGTTCGGGCTGGTGTTCGCCAAGATGTTCACGCCGTTGATCGGCGATATCGTGATGGCGGCGATGATTCTGGCCTGCGTCGGCTCGCTGCTCGGTTGGCAGTTCACCATTGCCCAGGTGTTCAAGAGCTCGGCGGACACCGGTTATTTCCTGCCGATCTTCGCCAAGGCCAACAAGGCCGGCACGCCGATTGTCGGCATGTTGATCCTGCTCGCCGGACAGACTGCGCTGGGCCTGCTCACCATCAGCCCGGACTTGAGCAAGCAGTTCGACACCCTCGTCAACCTCGCGGTGGTGACCAATCTGGTGCCGTACATCCTGTCCATGGCTGCGCTGGCGACGATGCAAAAAGTGTCCAACGTGCCGGCCGGCAAGGCGCTGGCCACCAACATCATTGCCTGGGTCGCGGCAGCCTACAGCTACCTGGCGCTCTACAGTTCCGGCGAGCAGGCGCTGATGCTCGGCGGCGTGGCGACGATCTTCGGCTACACGCTGTTCGGCTTCGTCAATAACCGCCTGATCCGCCTCGAAGCACTCAATAACAGCGTACCGACCCAAACGGTCAGCGCGCAGCACATCACGGGCGAGCCGGTGCCGGTCAACCGCTTGCAATCCGCCACTTTGGAGCCTCAATCATGACGGAATATCGACAAACCCTCGGGATGCTCACGCTGTTGGTGAGCAACCCGCCGGACAAACGCACCGTGTTCGGCCGTGCCCTGGATCAGTTGGTCCACGATGTGGAAGAACGCGCCGTCCACGTCATCGCCTCGGAAACCCTGAGCGACGCCACGTCGATCCTGCGCTCTGACCCGGCCGTGCAATGCGTGCTGCTCAGTTGGGAAATGGACAAAAGTGAAGGCCACGAAGAATGCATCAAGCTGCTGGTCAGCCTACGCGAGCGCAACACCCGCGTGCCGGTGTTCCTGATCAGCGACCGCAGCACCGCGTCGAGCATTCCGCTGGTGGTCATGCAGCACGCCGACGACTTCATCTGGTTGCCCGAGGACACCAGCCGCTTCCTCAGCGGCCGCATCCTGGCCGCCATCGAACGCTATCGCCAGGCTGCGCTGCCGCCGATGTTCGGCGCTCTGGTGAAGTTTGCCCGTACTTATGAATATTCCTGGCACACCCCGGGCCACGCCGGCGGCACCGCGTTCCTGAAAAGCACTGCTGGCCGGGCCTTCTACGAGTTCTTCGGAGAAAACCTGCTGCGTTCCGACCTGTCGATTTCGGTCGGCGAACTCGGTTCCCTGCTCGATCACAGTGGCCCGATCGGCCAGGGCGAGCGCTATGCGGCCAAGGTTTTCGGCGCGCACCGCACCTATTACGTGACCAATGGTTCGTCGACCTCCAACCGCGTCATCCTCATGGCCAGCGTCACGCGCAATCAGATTGCCCTGTGCGACCGCAACTGCCACAAGTCCGCCGAACACGCGATGACGTTATCCGGGGCGATTCCGACCTACCTGGTGCCGACTCGCAACCGCTACGGCATCATCGGCCCGATCCTGCCGCAAACCCTGAGTGCCGAAGGCGTCAGAGCGGCCATCGCCAACAACCCGCTGGTCAAGGACGGGATCGACCCGACGCCGGTTCACGCGATCATCACCAACTCCACCTACGATGGCCTGACCTATAACGTCACCCGGGTCGAAGAGCTGCTGGGCCAGAGCGTCGACCGCCTGCATTTCGATGAAGCCTGGTACGGTTATGCACGGTTCAACCCGCTGTATCGCGACCGCTTCGCCATGCACGGCAGCCCGGACGATCACGACGCGTCCAAGCCCACCGTGTTCGCCACTCAATCGACCCACAAACTGCTGGCGGCCCTCTCCCAGGCCTCGATGATTCACGTGCGCAACGGCCGCAATCCCATCGAGCACGGGCGCTTCAACGAGTCGTTCATGATGCACGCCTCGACCTCGCCCAACTACGCGATCATGGCCTCCTGCGATGTGAGCTCGGCGATGATGGAAGCCCCGAGTGGGCAGATCCTCACCAGCGAATCCATCGAAGAAGCCGTCTCGTTCCGCCAGGTCATCTCGCGCATGCACAACGAGATGCTGAGCAAGGACGACTGGTTTTTCACCTGCTGGCAGCCGCCGTCGGTACACGTTGGCGGCACGAGCGTGGCGTTCCATGAAGTCGATCCGGTGCTGCTGAAAACCGAGCCGAACTGCTGGGTCCTGCACCCGAACGAGGTGTGGCACGGTTTCGGCGACATCGAGGACGGCTACTGCATGCTGGACCCGATCAAAGTCTCGGTGCTCAGCCCCGGCATGGGCGACGACGGCAACCTGCTCGAATCGGGCATCCCGGCGTGCGTGCTCACGGCGTACCTCGGTCGCCAAGGCATCGTGGTGGAGAAAACCACCGACTTTACGATCCTGTTCCTGTTCTCCATCGGCATCACCAAAGGCAAGTGGGGCACCCTGGTCAACGCCCTCCTCGACTTCAAGCGCGACTATGACGACAACGTCGAACTGGAACTGTGCCTGCCGGACCTGCTGGCCGCCAACCAGACGCGATACGCCGGCATGGGCCTCAAGGACCTGGCCGATGACATCTTCGCCGCCATGAAAAAACACAAGACCACCGCCAACATGGCCCAGGCCTTCGGCATGCTGCCCAAAGCCGAATTCAGCCCGGTGGAGGCCTACGAGAAGCTGGTGCGCAACGACATCGAGCGGGTCACCCTGGAACAAGCCGCCGGACGTATCGTCGCCACCGGCATCGTGCCGTATCCGCCGGGCATTCCGTTGCTGATGCCGGGCGAGAACGCCGGGCCTGCGGACGGGCCGTTGCTGGCGTACCTCAAGGCGCTGGAGGCTTTCGACAAATCCTTCCCGGGCTTCACCCATGACACCCATGGGATCGAAAGCGAGGCCGGGGTTTATACCTTGCTGGTGTTGAAATAAGGTCAGCACGCGCCTGAACAAAAACGCCCCGACAACACGTCGGGGCGTTTTTGTATCCGTCTGTATATGAACCCCAGGCAGATACGCAAACACCGATTTCAAAGCGTTCACGCACACATCAGCGATACATCCGGGCGTTTAACTGTGCTCACCGGATAGCAGCAGCTACCGAGCCACTCAAACTAAACGCACGGAGAATCACCCATGTTCAACTTCTCGAAAGTCTCGTCCCTGGTACTCGGTCTGGCACTGGTTGGTGGCCTCGGCCTGTCGAACCTGGCTTCGGCCAATACCGCGAATGCGGCGCCCCACAACCAGACCCGGCAATTGCTGGTGGAAGGTGGCTCGGACCGGTTGCAACACAATCGTGTAGCCGAGGGCGGTTCCGATCGCCTGATCCAGAATCGTGTCGCTGAAGGCGGTTCCGACCGTTTGATCCAGAACCGCGTGGCTGAAGGTGGCGCCGACCGTCTGCAGGAATTGCGCGAGCGTGTTGCTCTGTTCACCCCGGCTAACGCCGTGATCGGCGGCGTGACGGTGGCGGAAAACCGTCCTGAGTTCGGTTCGAAATATCAGCGCTATTGATTGACGCTTCATGCGCCTGGAACAAGGCCCGGAGATCCCGGGCTTTTGTTTGCGCGTTAAAACCGGGACGAATGGCTTATTCAGCAAACCGACACCTTGGTACGAGGTCGCTTGCGGAGTAGCTTCTGCTGTCATGAACAACGCAAACAGAGGAACACCGCTCATGAAAATCGGATTTCTGGGGCTTGGCAGCATGGGCCAGGCGATTGCGGCCAATCTTTTGAAGAGTGGCCACGAGGTTTGGGTGTGGAATCGCTCACCCGAGGCGGTACAAAAACTGGTCGGGCTCGGGGCAAAGGCTGCGACGAGCGCAGACCAGGCCTTCAGCGCAGACGTCGTGTTCAGCATGCTGGCGGACGATAAGGCGCTGCGTGCCGTGTTGCTGGACTCCGGGCTGCTGGCCCGGCTCAAGGGACCGCTGATTCATGTCAACCTGGCGACGATCGCCGTGGCTTTCGCCGAGGAATTGGCCGCGCTGCATGAAGCGCAGGGCATCGACTACATCGCCGCGCCGGTGATGGGACGTCCCAACGTCGCGGCTCTGGGTCAGCTCAACGTCCTCGCCGCTGGCCCTGGCCCGGCCATCGATCTCGTTCAACCGCTGCTCGATCTGATCGGGTGCAAGACCTGGCGGCTGGGTGACAAGGCGTCGAGCGCCAACGCCATGAAGCTGGCGACCAATTTCCTGCTGGTGTCGGCGGTGCAAGCCATGAGCGAAGCCGCGGTCCTGGTCACCCGTCACGATCTTCCGTCTGCCGCGCTGATCGACCTGGTGTCGAGCACCATATTCACCGGCCCGGTTTATCAAGGCTACGGCGCGCTGATCGGCGAACGTCGCTATGAACCGGCGGCGTTCAAAGCGTCCCTTGGGCTCAAGGACGTCGAGCTGATCCGCGCCGCGGCCGAGCAGGTTGCCGTCCAGATGCCGACCGCCGACCTGATCCGCGCCAATCTGCTGGACGCCATTGCCCATGGCGACGGAGACAAGGACCTTGCCGTCCTGGCCGAGGTCGAGGAACGGCGTACGCGGGCGACTTGAGCCCGCCAAACCGGCGGTGGTAAAGCGCGAGGCTTGATCACACCTGAGCCGCGGCGTTTCCCGACACTGCGGCCGCCGGGCGGTGTGGCAAGTTCCGCCTGCTGACTTACACTGCGTTACACCCACTGCGAACGAATGACTGCTCATGGATCGACAGGTCCCACGACAATCCGGGCATCACGTAATGAGCTGGGTGAAGCCAACATGAAAACGTTCACGTCCCTTTTCAGCGGTCTGTTCGCTGCCAGCCTGTGCGCGGCGACCAGCACCTGGGCCCATGCCGCCGACCCGCCACCACCGCTCAAGACCACGTTCGATTGCACCCAGGCCAAGGCCACCGTCGAAAAACTGATCTGCCGCGACCCGCAACTGTTGCAGATGGACATGGAACTGACGCGTCTGTATCGCCTGGCGCTCACGGATCAACGTTCCGTACCGGCGCCGGACAAAATCATCGTCGACCAGCAATTCTGGGCCTCGGAACGCAATCAATGCGCCTCCGATCCGGAGCCCAAGGCGTGCACCGTCCGCCGTTACGCCGAACGCGCCCATCAGTTGCGCCAAGGCTCGGCCATTGTGCGAACCAAAGACCCGGACCGCCTCACCGAAGGCCCGCAGACGATTCGTTGCAACGGGTTCAACACGCCGATTGCCGCGACGTACTTCAGCACCCAACCGGCGGTGGTGTACCTGAAATGGGCGAACACGTCGGTCACCCTGAGCCAGGTGCCGAGTGATGCCGGTGCTCGGTACACGGGCAAGGATCGCCAGGGTAATTACAACTTCTGGCAGGACGGCAGCGAGGCTCGCTTCCAGAAACCCGGTTCCGGAGAAATGAGTTGTACGGCTGAACCGCTGGGTTGATTCAACCCAGGCCAACATCGCCATCGTCGGCAAAGGCATCTCGCAGATAGTCGGTAAACGCCCGCACCCGCGCCGATTGCCGACGATCCGGCGCAAACACGGCATGAATCGGCAGCGATGAGGGTGTGTACCCTTCAAGCAGCGCCAACACCCGCCCGGCCTGCAAATCTTCGCGAAACAACCATGACGGCGACAGCGACAGCCCCAACCCACTCAGGACCATTTGCCGAATCGCCTCGCTGTTGTTGCTGCGCACATTGCCTTTGACCTGCACGCTGCGCCATTGGCCGTCGTGCTCCAAACGCCAGGTGTCGAAGTGTTCCAGTTGATTGAAGACCAGGCAGTTATGGCGGGTCAGATCGTCCGGGGTCGCCGGCACGCCGTGCTGTTCGAGATACGCAGGAGCGGCGAAAACCCGGCGGCGGGTCAGGCCGATTTGCCGGGCGACCAGGCTGCTGTCCTTCAGCTCGCCAATGCGCACGGCGATATCGATCCCTTCGCTGACCAGATCGACGTTCTCGTCGCTCAACTGCAAATCGATGGTCACGTCGGGATGTTGCCGGAGAAAACCATGCAGTCGCGGCGCAATCTGGATTCGTCCAAAGCTGCCGGAAGAGGCGATGCGCAATGGCCCCGCTACCCGCTCCCGGCCGGTCTGGAAACTCTGCTCGGCATTGTCGACGGCCGCCAGGATCTGCCGACAGTGCTCGTAATAGCGCTGGCCTTCGTCCGTCAGACTGAGGTTGCGTGTACTGCGAGCAAACAGGCGTCCGCCTAGCCGGGTTTCCAAGGCGCCGATCTGTTTGCTGATGGTCGGTTGGCTGAGGCCGATCTCCCGGGCCACGGCCGAGAAGCTGCCGCGCTCCACCACCCGCATAAAAACTGCCATTGCTTCTAACGTATCCATCACGGCCCACTTGGCGATCAATTGGAATGAATACTATAGGTATTTATCGTCTTATCGGCATTCATCCATTGCGGGAGACTGTGGCCATCGCCCCTAATGTCATCAGGAGTTCCCCATGAACCAGAAAACCATGCGCGCCGCCCTCGCTGTTACCCCCGGCGCCCCGCTGCAAGTGCAAAATCTGCCGATGCCTGACGTCAGCGCAGGCCAGGTATTGGTCAAAATCATCGCCAGTGGCGTAAACCCATTGGACACCAAGATCAGCAGCGGCCAGGGCGCTCATGCCCGGCAGCCGTTGCCCGCTGTGTTGGGGATGGATCTGGCCGGGATCGTCGAAGCGGTGGGTGCAGACGTCACAGCCTTCAACATCGGCGACGAGGTCTACGGCATGGCCGGCGGGATTGGCGGCAACCAGGGTTCGCTGGCGCAGTACATGGCCGTCGATGCCGATTTGCTGGCGCGCAAGCCAGGCAATTTGAGCATGCGCGAAGCCGCCGCCCTGCCGCTGATTTTCATCACGGCGTGGGAGGGTTTGGTGGACCGGGCCAATGTTCGCGCAGGGCAACAGGTGTTGGTGCAAGGTGGCGCCGGTGGCGTCGGGCATGTTGCCGTGCAAATCGCCAAGGCTCGCGGGGCCGAGGTGTTCGCCACCGGGAGTGGCAAAGGCCTGGCGATCATCGAGGGCTTCGGTGCCACGGCGATTGATTACCGCAACCAGTTGCCGGCCGATTACCTCGAACAACACACCGGCGGCGAAGGGTTTGACATCGTGTACGACACGGTCGGCGGTGCAACGCTGGACGCCTCCTTCAACCTGTTGAAGGCCTACACCGGCCACGTCGTCAGTTGCCTGGGTTGGGGCGAACACAAACTCGCGCCGCTGTCGTTCCGGGGTGCGACCTATTCCGGGGTTTTCACCCTGCTGCCGTTGATCACTGGCAAGGGCCGCAAGCACCACGGCGAAATCCTCGCCGAAGCCACGCGCATGGCCGAAGCCGGACAACTGCGGGTGCTGCTGGATGATCGGCGCTTTACCCTGGAAAACGTCAATGATGCCTACGCCGTCGTTGCCGCAGGCCAGGCAATCGGTAAAGTAGTGATCAATCTCTAATCCCGTCCCTGGATACCCATTGATGAGCCTCGAACCGAAACTGCCACTCCAGATTCTGTGTTTTGCCGCCCTAGGCCTCGCTGTCCTCAGCGCCGAGGCGAATGCGCAACCTTCGCCCCCCAAGGCTTTGCAACCGCTGCTGGTGACCTTGAATGAACGCCTGCACATCGGTGATCTTGTGGCCCTGACCAAATGGGACAGCGGCAAACCGATCCAGGACAGCCCCCGGGAAGCGCAAGTCATCGCCAACGCCAAGAAGCTGGCCGTGGATCGCAAACTCGATCCGGAAGACGTCGGCCAATTACTGGCGGCGCAGATGGAAGCCAACAAACTGGTGCAATACGGCCTACTGGCCCAATGGCAAGCGGCCGGCAAGGCGCCGGATACCCCGCGCCCGGACCTGGCCCAGCAAATCCGTCCGCGCCTGGATGAGCTGCAAAACCGCCTGTTGCAGCAATACGCCGACTTCGCGCCTTTTCGAAACGACCCAAGCTGCGCGAACTGGATCGCCCAGGCACGCGCCAGCCTGGCCACGGACCCATTGCATGAACTGGCGCTGATCCGCGCCACCGGGGAGTTGTGTACGGCTGACCTGCCCCGGTAAATGCTCAGGCCAGACGTGGACCCGACATCAGCCCTTCGGTCAGCAACGACACCAAGGGTTGGACCAGATGCTGAGTGCGCACATCGTCGCCAATCACCGCCACTTCGGTGCTGGGCAAGGTGGGCAACTTTTCCGACGGTTCGACAATCCGCATCCCTTCTTGCAGAAACGACGTACCTAGCGCGGTAATGCCCAGCCCGCCGGCAACGGCGGCCTGAACCCCCATCAAATTGCTGGCCAGGCAGGCCGATACCCATTCCCGCCGAACGGACGCAAGGGCCTCGATCATGATGCCCCGGTACGCGCAGGGCGGCCGCATCATCACCAGGCGTAAGGGCTTGGAGGCTTCGATGTCGAAATCCTGCGCGGCGATCCAGACCAAAGGCTCGCGCCAGATGACCCGTCCCCGTTGTGCGGCGGGATTGGCTTTTTGCTTGGCAATCACCACGTCCAGCAATCCCGCTTCGTGGTCGGCCAGCAGGTCGTGGCTCAAACCGGTGGTGAGTTCCAGGTGAATGTCGGGGTACGCCTTGCAAAAGCGCGATAACAACTTCGGCAGTTGCGTGAGCACCAAGTTCTCGGAGATCCCCAGGCGCAGCAGATTCACCGTTGCGGGGGCTTTGATTTCGCGGATGAAGGTCTCGACATGCACCATCAATTTGCGTGCGCCCACCAACAGACGTTCGCCGTCGGGGGTCAGGGTCAGTGCGCGGCTGGTGCGCTCGAATACACGCAGGCCGAGGATGTCTTCCAGCCGAATGATCTTCTGGCTGACCGCCGATTGCGACCGCGCAATCACGTCCCCTGCCGCCGTGAAACTGCCCGTCTCCGCCACCGCGATAAACGCCCGCAACAGGTCTATTTCAAGGTCGCTGGCTTGCATGGACAATTCGCCTTTCAACTGGATGCCATAAGATTTATGCGTTTGAGTTCTGGATGGCAAGCACCGAACATCGTGCTCAATCTGAAACGAGGTGTTTGAAATGACCGATAGAACAGCCGTAAAAATCGTTGAAAGCTTCTGGCGCGAGGTGTGGCAGGCCAAAGACCCGCAAGCCGCCGAGCGCTTCGTTGCCGAAGACTTCGTCATCACGTCCGGCGGCGTCGATATTGTTGGTCGCGAGGCCTTTATTCGCTGGATTGGCGCCTTCCTCTCGACCATCAAAGACTTCGAATTCGGCGCCATCGAGACGTTCCAGAACGCCCAAGGCACCCGCGTCGCCTCCCGCTGGAAGTTGACCGGAAAAAACCAAGGGTTCATCGGTGGGCGCTCGTGCAACAGCCCTTTCGAAATGCTCGGCACAGCCGTCTGGGAAGTGCGCCCCGATGGCTTGCTGGCGCACAACTGGGTCGAGCGCAATGCTCTGGAAGTTCACCGTGACATGATCGGCTTGGATTGAGCCGGACTGAAGACCAGGCCCGAAGCAAACACCACTCCAAGGATCACGCCGCCGGCACCGAGCAGTTGCCACACATTGGGCAACACTCCGAGGATCGACGACACCAGCATGGTGAACACCGGCGCCAGGTTGAAGAAGATCGAAGTCCGAGCGGCGCCTATGGCATGGATGCCTTTGAACCACAGCAGGTACGCAATCAATGATCCGAAGACCGCCAGATAGATCACCGCACCATGAATGGCCAGCGAAGCATTGCGAATGTCGGCCAGCGGATCTTCATAGATGAAGCCCAGTACGATCAAACCGATCACCCCGAACAACATGGAAAATGTCGTGGTTTCCAGTGGTGTGGAGTCTTTGACGAAGCGCCGGGTGCCAACCATGTTTGCGGCCCAAGCCATACTGCCGGCCAGAATCATGGCGTCACCACTGGCCACTTTCAGCCCGAGCAGCACCTGGATATCCCCACGGGTGATCACCAGGCCAACGCCCAGCAACCCCAATATCAGGCCGATGGCACGACCACGATCAATGCGTTCACCTTCAAGCACCACGGCAAAGATCATGGTCCATAGCGGCGTAGTCGCCAGGATCAGTGCGCCATTAATCGGTGTGGTGGTTTGCAGGCCAAAGAAGGTCGCGAGGCTGAACGCGGTAAACCCAAGCAGGCCCAGGCCGATAAAGGCCAGCAGGTTGTTCTTCAACGTGCTGAGCCGCAACTGACCGGCCAGACTGAAAATCAGCACGAGCAACAGGGTCGAGATGGCAAAGCGCTCAATGGACGCGCTGATCGGTGCCATGCTCTTGATGATATAGGCGCCGGCATTGAAGTTGGTGCCCCAGAAAAACGTGGCGCCGACAATACCGGCATACGCGAGAGGCGTTGATTTTGACATGGCTGTTTCCTCGGCAATCGTGCGATGAACGTGCAAACCTGCTCATCAGGTTTTGAACGATTCTTGCAGGCTTGCCTATGGGGCAAAATTCCCCATTTGTTCACCCTTAATGTGAGAAAACGCCCATGTTCGATTGGGAGGATCTGCGCTACTTCATCGTCTTCGCCCAGGAACAGTCGTTATCGGGGGCGGCGCGGGCGCTCAAGGTCGACCACGCTACGGTGGCGCGGCGCATCAGTGCGCTGGAGAGTTCGCTGAACCTCAAGTTGGTGGATCGACGCCCGCGCTCCTATGTCATTACCGAGGACGGGGAACGCATTGCCCAGTTGGGCCGCCGCATGGAGAGCGAGTCCTTCGCGGTACAGCGCAGCGCGCTGGCCGGACAGGATAGCTACGCCGGCGAAGTGACGATCAGTGCCCCGCCCGCACTGGCCTGCGCCCTGATTGCGCCTCGTATCAGTGAATTGCGGGCGAACTATCCGCAGCTGTCCTTGCAGTTGATTGGCAGCCTGGGCAGCGCGTCGTTGTCGCGGCGCGAAGCCGATATTGCCGTACGCCTGAGCCGCCCCAAGGAACCGGATCTGGTGGCCCGCAAGGTCGCGACGCTGCCGTTTCACCTGTACGGCTCGGCTGACTATGTAGCCGTCACCGCCGCGCAAGACCTGGCCTTCATCGCCTACGACGAAACCATGGAACAGTCCCCGCAACAGACCTGGCTCAAGCAGCAGGCGGGTGATCGACCGATCCTGCTGCGCAGCAATGATCTGAATATCCAGGCCACTGCTGCACAGGCAGGCGCGGGTGTCGCGGCACTCCCGTATTTCCTTGGCGAGCGCTACGGCCTGCAAGCGATACCGTCCGTGGGTACGGGTCTTGACCGTGATGTGTGGCTGGTGGTGCACAGCGATATCCGGCATACCCCGGCGGTGCAGGCGGTGATGGGTTTTCTGGTGTCCTGCTTTGAACAATAGGCTCGCTCAGCTATGCGGCGATTTATGCCACGGATAGCCTTTAGCGCTGAGTTGAAAGGCGTAATCGAACAGACGCTTCATGTATTCGCCATCGAATTTGCGAGTGCGAGAACCATCAAAATCGGCGCCGATGTAGGCCAGGTTGAAGTCCGCTCCGTCCTGCTGCGCAATGCGGTAGATACGATCCAGGTCGCTGATCCCTTGGGTCTGGATCAACGTGCTGATGGCGCGACCGCCGATGCTCAAGGTACGGCGCTTGGTGCCGGACCACTGCGGTTCCAGTTTGCCGTTGCGAATCACGTAGAAATGCCGTTCCCGTCGCAGACGCGCACCGGTCACTTGGTTCAGCGCCATCACCGTGCCCGGCGGATAAAGAAACACCTGGGTGAGCACGCCGCCGTCCACGTGCATTTCCTGAAACTGTTTGCCGTCAACTTCCACGTCGATCATCACCGGTGACACGGCGCCGGGAATGCTCATCGACGCGACCATGATGTTGCGAAACAGGTCCAGCGCTCCCGGTGCTCCGCTGGCGGCAATCGCACCCATGTTCCAGGTGACCGGGCGCCCGGCATCCAGGTCGGTGGTGCCGATCATCAGCAGGCGTCCCTTGATGTATTGCGCGGCGATGGCCGCCAGCACCTCGGCCGTGACGTACTTGGCGATCAGGCGCGCCAACGGCTTGCTGTCCGCGATGCCGTCGCTCGCCAGGCGAGTCAGCATACTTCGAGAATGGAACACGTCTTTGGGGCCGATGCCGTTGCAGATCCCCTGAATCACCGCATCGTACTCGGGCCCCAGGAAAGCGAAAGGCGCGACCAGCGCCCCCGCGCTGATGCCAGTGACAACCTTGAACACCGGTCGGCTCCCATGCAGGGTCCATCCGGCAATGATGCCCGCCGCGAACGTGCCGGCGTCGCCCCCTCCCGAAACGGCCAGCATATCGGCCAACGGCAGCATTTCATTCGGCCCGTCGAGACTGCCGAACGCGGCGTACTCTCGAACGTTGGCCTCGCTCGCATCCCGGATGAACGCGCTCAGGTCATGATCCAGCCAGTAGCGCGCATTAGGGATGCCGGGGATCAGCGCTTTTTCCGTTAACAGTTGTGGCACTGCTTCCCGGCGTTGCAGGCAGCCTTCGCGCAACATGTTCAGGGTTGAGGCGCTGGGCCTGGGCAGAAAGGGTTTCAAGACGCCTCCTCCGGTCCCTGTGATCGACAGAGAACGCGCTCGACTAAGTGACTTGCTCCTCTTCCATGCTAGCGCAAGCCCAGTGAGTCAGGACGACGGCGGGACGTCCGGTCTGGCTTAACGCAGTTTCAGCGGATCGACCATTTGCGCCGCGATCGCCATCCCTACCAGATCCGGCAAGGTATTGGCCTGCATGCGCTTCATCACCCGCGAGCGGTACAAATCGACGGTTTTGGCGCTGACACCCAATTGCTCGGCGATTTCCTTGGTGGTGTAACCCTGCACCAGCGGCAGCAACACGTCGCGCTCTCGCGGGGTCAGGGTCAGCATGCGAGCCTGCAATTCTTCATGGCCCAGATTGCCCGAGCGATTGGCCGCGCAGTTGCTGAGGGCCTGTTGCACGCTGTCGAGCAGTAGCTGTTCGTTGTAGGGCTTTTCGATGAAGTCATGGGCGCCGGCCTTGAAGGCACGGACCACGATGGGCACGTCGGCGTGGCCGCTGACGAAGATGATCGGCAGGTTCAGTTCCCGTTCGCGCATGGCTTCCTGCACGTTCAAACCGCCCATGCCCGGCATGCGCACATCCAGCAGCACGCAGGCATTGAGCCGTGCATCGCAGGCTTCCAGAAATTCGACGCCGCTGGTAAACGGCAAGGCCTTGAGGCCCACCGATTCCAGCAGCCAAACCGTCGAATCGAGCATGCCTTGATCATCATCGACCACGTAAACCACGTGCTCCGTCACACCTGCCATTGCGTCATTCCTGTTGTTGTTTTATGGGGCCGGCCAGTGGCAAACGGCAGTAAACGAGCAGCCCGACCGGTTGCCGGCGCGCCCGCAACTCGCCGCCAAAACCTTCGATGATGCTGCGGCTCATGGACAATCCCAGGCCCAGGCCATCCGGTTTGCTGGTGTAGAACGGGGTAAATATCTGCTCCAGTTCCGGCTCGCTGACGCCCGGCCCCTGGTCCTGCACGCTGATCTCCACCGTGGCCGCACTGCCCTGCCCCGCAGCCATCACGATCAGCGACGGGCGGCCCGGATGTTGTTCGCGATTGGCATCGATGGCGTTGCGCAGCAGGTTGAGCAGTACTTGTTCCAGCAGCACCCGGTCGGCGTAAACGGGCGGCAGATTATCCGGCAGTCGATCCTCGATTGTCACTTGGCATTGGGTCGCTTCCCAGGCGCACAACCGCACCGCTTCACGGGCGACATCCACCATGTTCAGCGCCTGCATGCGCCGCTGGCCCTTGCGCAGGAAGCCGCGCAAACGCCGGATGACTTCCGAGGCGTGGGTGGCGTGCAACGTGATGCGTTCCAGGCCCTGGGCCACCCGTTCCGCCGCCTGGGGATTGGTCGCCAGCGCCTGCATATAGCGTTGGCTGGCGTTGGCGTAATTGACCACCGCCGCCAGTGGCTGGTTGATTTCGTGGGCGATGCCCGAGGCCAGTTCCCCCAGCGTCACCAGGCGTGCGGTGTGGGCCAGTTCGTCTTCCAGGCGTCGGCGCTTTTCTTCGCCCTGCACCCGGGCGGTGATGTCCCGGGACACGCACACCACTTCGACCACCGCCCCGGTGTAGGTCTCGCGAATCGCCCGGCTGGCGGTTTCGAACCACAGGTAATGCCCGTCACGATGGCGGATGCGATACGTCATGGTGTGATAACCGTTCTGCTCCAGGGCATCGCGGGCGGTTTGCACCAGATTCGCCAGGTCCTGGCCGTGAAACAAGCCTTGGGCCATTTGCCCGCGCAGCGCTTCGGGCCAATAGCCGAGCAAGGTCCAGGAGGCCGGCGATGCATCCAGAAAGCGCCCGTCCGGGGTATGCCGGGAAATCAGATCGGTGGTGTTCTCGATGATCAGCCGGTACAGCCGCCGCGCCGTGGCCGCTTCGCGCTCGGCCAGCACTTGGGCGGTGGCCACGAGGCAACGGGCGAACACGCGGTTGTTGGGCGGATCGGGGATAAAGGTCCAGATCAGAATCTGCGTCTGAAACTGCGCTTCGACCCCTTCGATAGCGCGCTGCTGCGCCAGGCTGGCGCGCACCAGGTCGCGATGATTTTTCGGCAGGAACCCGAGCACGTAGCTGTGCGGATGCTGCGCGAGCAGTGCCCGCAGCGTCGCATTCAACTCCAGCGGCTGACCCTGGCTATCGAGCAGCACGCTGGGCTGTGGGTCATGGCTCAATAAGGGGGAGTCAGGCGTCATCACCGGTCCACTGCGTAGGGAAGGCCAAGAATATACCGGCCGTGGAGGAATCGCCGCATTCATTTAGCGCCTGAAGAATTTAATATAGTACTTATACTATACAACCTAGGTTGTACTTCCATATCTAGGGTTGATTGTTATATAAAGCAGACCGGACATAAAAGTTGACCTCAGCGGCTACGCTCAAAGGTCAGCCATAGAGCTAACAATCAGCCACCGAGTACCCGCCATGTCGATCTTCGAACAAGGGCTTAGCCCTAAGGCTGTCAACCATATCGCCTTGTCGCCGCTCAGCTTCCTCGAGCGCACCGCCCACGTTTACCCCGACTACCCCGCCGTCATCCACGGCTCGATCCGCCGCACCTGGGCGCAGACCTACAGCCGTTGCCGACGCCTGGCCTCGGCCCTGGCCGGTCGCGGGATCGGTAAGGACGACACCGTCGCGGTGATGCTGCCCAACATCCCGGAGATGCTGGAAGTGCACTTCGGCGTGCCGATGATCGGTGCGGTGCTCAACCCGCTCAACGTACGGCTGGACGCCGAGGCCATCGCGTTCATGCTGCAACATGGCGAAGCCAAGGTATTGATCACCGATCGCGAGTTCCACACGGTGATCCACGCGGCCATCGGCATGCTCGATCACCCGCCGCTGGTGATCGACGTCAATGACCCGGAATACGGCGAAGGCCAGGCCGTCAGTGATTTGGACTACGAAGCATTGCTGGCCGAAGGTGACCCGGCGTTCGCCTGGCAATGGCCGGATGACGAATGGCAAGCCATCTCGCTGAACTACACCTCCGGCACCACCGGCAACCCGAAAGGCGTGGTCTATCACCATCGCGGCGCCTACCTCAACGCCCTGGGCAACCAGATGACCTGGGCCATGGGCAACCATCCGGTGTACCTCTGGACCCTGCCGATGTTCCATTGCAACGGTTGGTGCTACCCGTGGACCATCACCGCGCTGGCCGGCGTGCATGTGTTCCTGCGTCGGGTCGATCCGCAGAAAATCCTCACCCTGATTCGCGAACACCAGGTCACTCACCTGTGTGGCGCGCCGATCGTGCTCAATGCGCTGGTCAACATGCCGGACTCGGCCAAAGCCGCCATCGATCACCCTGTCAACGCCATGGTCGCCGGCGCCGCGCCGCCGGCCAAAGTCATCGGCGCCGTGGAAGAAATGGGCATCAAGGTCACCCACGTCTATGGCCTGACCGAAACCTACGGTCCGGTGACGCTGTGCGCCTGGCATGCCGAATGGGATGAATTGCCGCTGGATGAGCGGGCGCAGATCAAATCGCGCCAGGGCGTGCGTTACCCGACGCTGGAAGGCGTCATGGTCGCCGACTCGACGCTGCAACCGACCCCGAGGGACGGCAAGACCATCGGCGAGATCTTCATGCGCGGCAACACCGTGATGAAGGGCTACCTGAAAAACCCGACCGCCACCGCCGAAGCGTTCGAGGGCGGCTGGTTCCACACCGGCGACCTGGCGGTGTGTCATCCCGACGGTTATGTCGAGATCAAGGACCGGCTCAAAGACATCATCATCTCCGGCGGCGAGAACATTTCCACCATCGAGCTCGAAGGCGTGCTGTACCGCCACCCAGGTGTGATGGAAGCCGCTGTCGTGGCCCGTCCCGACGAAAAATGGGGCGAAACACCCTGCGCCTTCATCACCTTGAAGGCTGATCACCAGGACGTGCGCGAGGCGGACATCATCAGCTTCTGCCGCGAACACCTGGCCGGGTTCAAAGTGCCGCGCACCGTGATCTTCACCCTGTTGCCGAAGACATCCACCGGCAAGATCCAGAAATACGTACTGCGCGACAGGGCCCAGGCGCTCTAACCCTCACCCACGCTGAACGCTTCAAGCGGCAGGTCGCGAACCTGCCGTTTCGGGCTCGTGCGCGCTCAATTCGGCGCGCCCTCGCCCTGCCCCCACACACCGACAACAAAAACAATGTGGAGCTACCGATGATCGACATCCATTCAACCGACACCCAGCGTTGCGAACGGATTCGCGCCAATCCGAAATTCCTCCAACTGGTCAGCAGCCGTTCACGCCTGGCCTGGACGTTGAGTGCCACGGTTTTGTGCACTTACTACCTGTTCATGCTGGTGGTGGCGTTTGCCCCGCAATGGCTGCATGCGCCGCTCGGTGAGCACCGGATGTTGACCCTGGGCATGCCGGTGGGCGCGGCGATCATCATTTTTTCCTGGCTGCTGACGGGGTGGTACGTCTACCGCGCCAACACCCGTTTCGATGCACTCGGCGCGGCGATTCTTGAGGAGAGCAAGTGATGAAGCTGCTCAAGAAGCTATTCCTCGCCGGTGCAGGGTTGATGTCGTCCGGCGCTGTGCTCGCTGCACCGTTGACGGGCGCGGTGGAGAAACAGCCGCTCAATCTGAATGCGATCAGCATGTTCTTCGTGTTCGTGCTCGGCACGCTCTGCATCACCTGGTGGGCGGCGCGGCAAACCAAATCCACCTCGGATTTCTACACCGCGGGTGGCGGCATCACCGGGTTTCAGAACGGTCTGGCGATTGCCGGTGACTACATGTCCGCCGCCACGTTGCTGGGGCTGTCGAGCCTGGTGTTTGCCAAGGGTTACGACGGTTTCATCTACACCATCGGCTTCTTCGTCGGCTGGCCGATCATCACCTTCCTGATGGCCGAGCGTTTGCGCAATCTGGGACGCTACACCTTCGCCGACATCGTGTCCTATCGCCTGGACCAGAACAAAGTACGGATCTTCGCCGCGTTCGGTTCGCTGACGGTGGTGTGCTGCTACTTGATCGTGCAAATGGTCGGTGCCGGGCAGTTGATCAAATTGTTGTTCGGCCTCGACTACCCGGTTGCGGTGGTCATCGTCGGTGCGCTGATGCTGGTGTACGTGATTTTCGGCGGGATGATCGCGACGACGTGGGTGCAAATCATCAAGGCTGTGTTGTTGCTGGCCGGTGGCACGACCCTCGCGGTCATGGCCATGTCGCAATTCGGTTTCAGCTACGAAACCCTCGCCGCCAAAGCGGTCCAGGCCCACGCCAGTGGCTGGAACATCATGGGCCCGGGCGCGATGCTCGCCGACCCGATCAACACTGCGTCCATGTCTCTCGGCCTGGTATTCGGGATCGCTGGTCTGCCGCACATTCTGATGCGTTTCTTCACCGTGCCGAACGCCAAGGAAGCGCGTAAATCGGTGTTCTACGCCACCGGTTTCATCGGTTTCTTCTTCCTCGTGGTCTGCACCCTGGGCTTCGCGGCGATGGTGATCATCGGCACCGATCCGCAGTACTACGTCAACGGTGAAGTCGGCGGCGCCTTGATCGGCGGCGGCAACATGGTTGCCATGCACCTGGCCAGAGCGGTGGGCGGCAACCTGTTCTTCGGTTTCCTGGCGGCAGTCGCGTTCGCCACCATTCTGGCGGTCGTCTCCGGGCTGGCCCTGGCCGGTGCCTCGGCGATTTCCCATGACCTGTACGCCACGGTGTTCAAGAAAGGCAAGGCCAGCGAGAAACAGGAAATGCGCGTCACGCGCATGGCCACCGTCGGCCTGGGCATCGTCGCGATTCTGCTGGGCATTCTGTTCGAGAAGATGAACGTCGCGTTCCTGGTGGGCCTGACCTTCGGCATCGCCGCGTCGACCAATTTCCCGGTGCTGATCATGGCCATGTACTGGAAAGGCCTGACCACCAAAGGCGCGATCCTCGGCGGTTTCGCCGGGCTGATCTGCGCGTTGGTGCTGGTGATTCTGTCGCCAGCCGTGTGGGTCACCGTGCTCGGCCATGCCCACGCGATCTTCCCCTACGACCACCCGGCGCTGTTCTCCATGCCGCTGGCGTTCCTGGTGATTGTGGTCGTGTCGAAACTCGACCGCAGCGTGCGCGCCGACAAGGAACGCGACGCCTACGCCGACCAGTTCGTGCGCGCCCAAACCGGTCTCGGCGCCGCCAGCGCTTCCAGTCATTGATTGAAAAAGCACGGCCCGCCGTTGCGGCGCCGTGCCCACCGTCCCAACGAGGTTCACGTTATGCCCGAATTCAACGCTCCCCTGCGCGATATGCGCTTCGTGCTGCATGAAGTGTTCGACGCCCCGGCCCTGTGGGCGCGCCTGCCGGCCCTGGCCGACAACGTCGATGCCGACACTGCCGACGCCATTCTGGAGGAAGCGGCCAAGGTCACCTCGCACCTGATTGCGCCACTCAATCGCAGCGGTGACGAAGAAGGCGCGCATTGGGTCTATGGCCAGGTCACGACGCCGATCGGTTTCAAACAGGCTTACACCACTTACATCGAAGGTGGCTGGGTCGGGTTGTCCGGAAACGCCGATTTCGGCGGCATGGGCATGCCAAAGATGCTTTCCGTGCAGTTCGAAGAAATGCTCTACGGCGCCAATTCAAGCTTTGCGCTGTACTCGGCATTGAGTTCCGGCGCCTGTCTGGCCATCGATGCCCACGCCAGCGAAGAACTGAAAAACCTCTACCTGCCGCCGATGTACGAAGGCCGCTGGGCCGGCTCCATGTGCCTGACCGAAGCCCACGCCGGCACGGACCTGGGGCTGATCCGCACCCGCGCCGAACCCCAGCCCGACGGCAGTTACCAGCTCAGCGGCAGCAAGATCTTCATCACCGGTGGGGATCAGGACCTGACCGAAAACATCATCCACCTGGTGCTGGCCAAACTGCCGGACGCGCCGGCCGGGCCTAAAGGGATCTCGCTGTTTGTGGTGCCCAAAGTGCTGGTGAATGCCGACGGTTCCCTCGGCCATGCCAATGCGGTGAGTTGCGGTTCGATCGAACACAAGATGGGCATCAAGGCCTCGGCCACCTGCGTGATGAACTTCGACGGCGCCAGCGGTTGGCTGGTGGGAGAAGCCAACAAAGGCCTGGCGGCGATGTTCACCATGATGAATTACGAACGCCTGTCCATTGGCATTCAGGGCATCGGCTGTGCAGAAGCCTCGTATCAGAGCGCGGTGAAGTACGCCCGGGAACGGGTGCAGAGCCGTTCGCCGACCGGCGCCATGGCCCCGAACCAGATCGCTGACCCGATCATCGTCCACCCCGATGTGCGCCGCATGCTGCTCAGCATGAAAGCCATGACCGAAGGTGGCCGCGCGTTTGCCAGTTACGTCGGCCAGCAACTGGATTTGGCGAAGTTCTCCGATGACGCCCGGGAGCGTGACAACGCGCAAACCCTGGTCGCGCTGCTGACGCCCGTGGCCAAGGCGTTTTTCACCGACACCGGCCTGGAAAGCTGCATCCACGGCCAGCAAGTGTTCGGCGGCCACGGTTACATCCGCGAATGGGGCCAGGAGCAATTGGTGCGTGACGTGCGCATCGCGCAAATTTACGAAGGCACCAACGGCATCCAGGCCCTGGACCTGCTCGGGCGCAAGGTTCTGGCCGACAGCGGCGTGGCGCTGCGCCAGTTCACCGGCGAGATCCGACACTTCGCCCATCAGCCCGATGCGCCCTACTCCATTCAACTGTTCGACGCCGTGCAGCGCCTGGAAAACCTCAGCGACTGGCTGCAAGACCAGGCGGCGACCAACCGCAATGAAATCGGCGCTGCTTCGGTGGAATACCTGCACTTGTTTGGCTACGTGGCCTACGCCTGGCTGTGGGCGCGGATGGCCCAGGTCGCGAAGAAAAAGCGCAGTGAAGATCCCGCCTTTTATGGGGCGAAGATGGCCACCGCTGACTTCTATATCGAGCGTTTGCTGCCGCGCATTTTGAGCCTGGAGCAATCCATTCGCGCCGGCAGCGCCTCGTTGTATGGCCTGAGCGCCGAACAGTTCTAACGATTGAACCGCACGCGGCGCCCGCCCCGCTCCTCTCTTTGGGCGTTCGCGTTTTTTACTGAACAAGCCCTCGCCTGTCTGGCGAGGGTGCATGGCCGACTATTCCAACAATAAAAATAAAGGGGCTTCACCATGGACCGTCACACCCGCACGCTCGCTACCCGACTGTTATTGGCCAGCGGCGTCATCAGCCTATCGGCCCCCGCTTCAGCGGACTTTATCAAGGACAGCAAGGCCAGCCTGGAGCTGCGCAACTTCTACTTCAACCGCGATTTTCGCCAGGACAACGCCGCGCAATCCAAGCAAGAGGAATGGGCGCAAGGTTTTCTGCTGCGCTATGAATCTGGCTTCACGGATGGGTTGATTGGTTTTGGTGTCGATGCCATTGGTTTGCTCGGGGTCAAACTCGATTCCAGCCCGGATCGCGCCGGTTCCGGCCTGTTGCAACGCCATCGCACCACCCGCAAAGGTGCCCAGGATGAATACGGTGATCTGGGTGTCACCGCCAAGGTGCGCGCTTCCAAAACCACGTTGAAACTCGGCACTTTGCTGCCCAAGTTGCCGACGGTGCTGGCCAACGATTCGCGGCTGTTGCCCCAGACGTTCGAGGGCGGTCAGTTGACCTCGCTGGAAGTCGAAGGCCTGACCGTGGACGGCGGGCGCCTGAAACAAGTCAACCAGCGCGATTCCTCCGACTACGAAGACATGGGCATCACCCGGACCGGCGCCAAAGGCATCGTCACGCCCCACGCCACCAGCGACAGCTTCGACTTCGCCAGCCTCAACTACAAATGGACCGGTAACCTCGCCACCGGTTACAGCTATGGCCATCTCGACAACTTGTACAGCCAGCATATGGTCAACCTGACCTACGTGTTGCCGGTGACGGCGGGCCAGTCGTTCAAGAGCGATTTGCGTTTTGCCCGCTCCACCGACGATGGCGGCAGCAACGTCGATAACAAGGCGTTGGGGGCGATGTTCACCTACAGCCTCGGCGGGCATGCGCTGGGCCTGGGTTATCAGGGCATGAGCGGCGACACCGGGTTTGCCTACATCAATGGCACCGATGCGTTCCTGGTCAACTTCGTGCAGATCGGCGACTTCGCCAGCAAAGATGAAAAGTCCTGGCAGGCGCGTTATGACTACAACTTCGCGGCCATGGGCGTGCCGGGGTTGACCTTCATGACCCGCTACCTGACGGGCGACAACATCGATCTGGGGAGCAATCGTCCGGAGGGGAAGGAATGGGAGCGCGATACCGATATCGGCTATGTCGTGCAGAGTGGCCCGCTGAAGAACGTTGGGGTGAAATGGCGCAATGCGACCGTGCGCTCGACTAACTTTGGCAGTGATCTGGATGAAAATCGGTTGATCGTCAGCTACACCTTGCCGATCTGGTAAACACCTCCACTCGCCGACACACCACCCCGTAGGAGCGAGGCTTGCCCGCGAAAGCGTCGGCACATTCAACATTGATAGTGACTGACACAACGTCTTCGCGGGCAAGCCTCGCTCCTACAGGGGGGGCGCGTGGGAACTATCAAAGGAGGGACTTGCTTGTTGGCGGGTCCCTTTTTTTGATTCGGGATTTTTGGTGTTTTGGCCGGCCTCTTCGCGAGCAAGCCCGCTCCCACAGGGGATTTGTGAACGACGGGGATCCCGTGTGGGAGCGGGCTTGCTCGCGAAGGCGGCCTCAAGGACAACAAAGAAGGTTAAGATGCCTGCAAATCAGGCTCGCCGCGAGACGCCCCGCATGACCGATAACAACCCCAACACCCCCCGCCTGATCAAGAAATACCCCAATCGCCGCCTGTACGACACCCATACCAGCAGCCACTTGACCCTGGCCGACATTCGTCAATTGGTGGTCGATAAAGTCCCGTTCCAGGTGGTCGATGCCAAAAGTGGCGAGGACTTGACCCGCAGTATCCTGCTGCAAGTCATCCTCGAAGCCGAAAGCGGTGGTGAGCCGATCTTCAGCAGTGAAATGCTGATGGGCATCATCCAGTTCTACGGCCCGTATCAAGGTGTTCTCGGCAGCTACCTGGATAAAAGCATCCAGACCGTGATCGACATCCAGTCCCAGACCGGCGCCCAGTCGTCCGAGGCCTGGAGCACCTTCATGCACCAGCAGGCGCCAGTGATGCAGGACTTGATGCGCCAATACGTCGATCAGTCCAAGGCCCTGTACCTCAATACCCAGAACATGTTCGGCCTGTTCGGCGCCAAGCCGGGCACCGATAACGGGCCGAAAAAAAATGGCGATGGGGAATAATCCCATCGCCATCGGTGCTGCTGGCCTGATCTGACTTATTTGTTGCCGTTGGTAGCCTTGGCGCCCGCTTCTGGAGCGGCTTTGCCGGCGGCGGTCGCAGCGTCGAAGCCACTCTGGGCCACATCCGACGCCTGTTTTACCGCTTTCTGTGCACTTTCAAACACGGTGCCGGCATTCGCCAGGCCCGACTTGAACGCAGCAACCACTGGCTCGGAACCCGCCGGTGCATTCTTGCTGATTGACTCTACGAACTCATTCACCTGCTGGGTGCCCGCCTCAACCTGACTTTCGGTCAGTTTGGCGATGTCCGCCTGGGTGCCGACAATCAGCGCCTGCACCTGACGATTGAATTCAGCCAGGCGTTCGGTTTGCGCGCTCGGTTGGGTGAACGACGCCTGCAAATCCGCAAAACCTTGTGGATCACGCACCGCCAGCAGCTTGCGCACGCCTTCGAAGTGCTCTTCGGTGGAGTCGCGCAGTGCCTTGAACTGCAACTGGCTCAGCTGTTCAACGCTGGCGAAGACTTTGCCGCTGATCTGCTGCAGCAGGTCGAGGTTGGCTTTCTGAGTGGCTTGCAGTTTTTCCGAGTTGAAAAAAGACATGCTGAAATCTCCTGGTACTGGAAGGCCCATTCAGGCCTGAGGACGCGACAGCGATCCGGGCAGTCGTCGCGTTAGCCTTGATATTGCAGTGCACAAAAAGGTTTGGCAACGGATATTTTGTGCACCGCAAAATAAACGGTACTCCTGAAGGGGTTATTCACTATAGACTCGTGAAAATCCGATGATCGGCCTAGCCATTGCTAGTCCGGCTGACGACTCCCCCGCACCGTGTCAGGAGTTCACCATGGGTCAGGAAGAAAATATTGCGCTGCAAGATGAAGGGCTTTCCCCGGCGACCGGGTTGTTCGAGCACCTGAATCACCTACAACAGCTCAATGCCCGCAACGTGCTCGACGCAGTGCAGCAGCGCCAGGCAAAGACCTTCGCGCCGCTCAGTCAAGGCCAGCTCAAACAACCGACGGCGGCACACTGGCAGGAATACTTCACCGACCTCAGCCAGCGCAGCCTGTTGTTCTGGGACACCTTGCGCCAGCGCGGCGACAACACCCTGGCTCACGAACGTGCAGGCTTTCCGCTGCTGCTCAAGTTCGAGCACGAAACCCTGGTCAACGGCGCCGACCTGCCGCGCCCGGTCAATTACTCACTGCTGCGCATCCTCAGCCCCGAGCCAGCCATCTACAGCCAGCCACCGGTGATCATCATCGACCCACGGGGCGGGCACGGTTCGGGCATCGGCGGTTTCAAGCAGGATTCGCTGATCGGTGAAAGCCTGCGCGCCGGTCATCCCACCTACTTCATCGCGTTCAGTCACTCGCCTGCCCCCGGGCAAACCCTGGCGGATATCGTCGAGGCACAGGCGCGGTTCATCGAAACGGTCAGCGCCCGGCATCCCGCCAGCGCCAAACCCGTGGTCATCGGCAACTGCCAGGCGGGTTGGGCATTGATGGGGCTGGCGGCCACTCGGCCAGAGTTGCCGGGGCTGATCATCGTCAACGGCGCACCGCTGTCGTACTGGGCCGGGGTCAACGGGCGCAATCCGATGCGCTACACCGGCGGTCTGCTCGGTGGTGGCTGGATGGCGCGTTTGGGCAGCGATCTGGGCAATGAGCGGTTCGACGGCACCTGGCTGGTGAGCAATTTCGAAAACCTCGACCCGGCCAATACCTATTGGGGCAAGTACTACCACCTGTTCAGCGAAGTCGACACCGAAGCCGCACGCTTCCTCGATTTCGAACGCTGGTGGGGCAGCCCGACGCTGCTCAACAGCGAAGAAATCGAGATGATTGTTGACGACCTGTTCATCGGCAATCAGCTGTCCGGCGGACTCGGGCGCAAGAGCAGCGGGCTCGACCTCAAGCGCATCGAAGTGCCCGTGGTGGTGTTTTGTTCCTATGGCGACAACATCACCTCGCCGCAACAGGCGCTGGACTGGATCGCCGATGTATACCCCAGTGATCTGGCCCTGCAAAACGCCGGGCGCACCATTGTTTACCTGCGCCACGCCAGCATCGGCCACCTGGGGATTTTCGTCTCCGGCGAAGTGGCCCGGCGTGAACACCGTGAGCTGCTGGGTGCGGTCGAGACCATCAACGCCCTGCCCGCCGGGCTCTATGAAATGCTGATCGACGATCTACCCGACACGCAATACGCCGTGCGTTTCGAAGCCCGGCGCATCGCCGACATCCATGGCGAGGTGCCGCCGCCCCGGGATGATGATCGCGAGTTCGCCCTGGTCGAGCGCGCTTCGGCTATCAACAACAGCGTGTACGACGGCTTCATTCGTCCATGGTTGCGTCCGCTGATCAACGAACCGACCGCCGAGCTGCTACGCAAGGCCCATCCATTCCATCAGCAGCAAGTGCTCTGGAGCAGTTTGAACCCGGCGCTGTGGTGGCTGGCCGGCAGCGCCGCGCAGGTACGCCATGAGCGTCGCCCCGCCGCCACGGATAATCCGTTGCTGGCCTGGCAGGCGTTGTTCTCCAACCAGATTCAGGACACGTTGAACGCCTACCGCGACCTGCGCGATGCCACTCAGGAACTTTGTTTCTACGGGGTGTACGGCGCACTCAACAACCTCAGCGGCAACCTGCCGGCCCGCGATCTGCTAGCCCACGCCGAGAACCACGACAAGGTGCTGCTCGAACGCCTGCAAACCGCCCTGCCCCTGGGTGGCCTGATGGAAGCGCTGGTGCGCATCCTGTTCCTGCTGGACCGCGACAGCGACGCGCGGGGCAAAGCCAATCTCGACAAACTGTTCGAACAGATGCAGCGCTTGTTGCAGGACCACAGCGCCGTACCGCTGGACCTTCGCCAAACCCTGCAAACGCAGAAAATGCTGGTGCTTACCTATCCCCAGGAAAGCCTGCAAAGCCTGCCGCTGTTGCTGCCGGAAACCGAGGAGCGCCAGCAGGTATTGGCCGCCGTCGCCAATCTGCTGCCGGAACTGTTGAACGAGAATGCGGCCGGGCACGGGTTCTGGTGTGAGCTGCATGCATTGCTTGAGGTGCCGCTGCCGAGTTTCGACCTGACTCAACCGCCCAGCGAGGCTGATGCAGTTCTTGAACAACCCGCGCCTGTCGCCGAGGTTGAAGTCCCGACGCCACAACCCACCAAACCCCGCAAAACCTCGAAGAAACCACCAAAGAAATAAAACCGAACCGCATCGGCCAGATCAGGCCGATGCGGCTGTCTCGACATCGAAAGATTCATCCGCCCGATACTGCCCCGGCGTCATCCCGAACCACCTGCTGCACGCTTTGTTGAAACTGCTGTGGTCATGGAAACCAAGGAGATACGCCACATGCTTCATGTTGAAATGAGAATGGCGCAGGTAGTGGTCAGCCAATTGCCGGCGCACGGCGTTCTGCACATCCTTGAATTGCACCCCTTCTTTTTCCAGCGAGCGTTGCAGCGTGCGTTTGCTGATGTTGAGCGCAGCGGCGATCGACTCCATGTCGTACTGCCCCTGCCCCTGGCTCAACCGCTCGCTGATCAACGCGCGAATCCTGCAGACAATCGAGAAGCCAAACAGCAAGTCCAGTTGCGCTTCGGCAAAACTGTCGTGCAGCACCGCCAGCGCCTCGTTGGCCATGCTCAACGGGCGCAGCACTTCCTGGCCGTCGAACAGAATGCTGTCGTAAGGTGCGTCGAACTGAAGGTTGCAGCCAAACAAGCGCCGATGTTCCGAAGTGTCGGCAGGTTCGGGATAACTGAACTGCACCTGCAACGGCTGCGGCGAGTTGCCGCCTGCCAGCCAACGGCAAAATCCCATCAGGGATGCCAGTGCGGCATCGACGTATTGCCGGGGTTTGACCGAGCCGGCCTGCTGATGATCGAGTGCGGCCAACCGAAAGTTTTGCTGCTCGGCGGTGAAAAACAGGCTGAAACCGGTGCCGATCAACGGGCTGAAACGCACCAGCCGTTCTATCGCCCTTTTCAGGTTCAGGCTCGACATCATGGTGTAACCGACAATCTGGAAACTGCCGGGATGGAAGTTGCCATAGGCTTTCAAGCCGATGTCCGGATCACCGCTGGCCTGTGCGGCCAGGGCCCACAATCGATAGATCGCCCTGCGCTCGCAAAACGCGCCGGGCAGTTTCGCCAGATGGATGTCCAGTCCTGCCTCCTGGCACAGACTGGCGACATCCAGTCCTTGAGCCGAAAGCGTATTCACCAGCACGCTGGCATAGCCTGAACTCATTCTGTACATGGCGTCCTCAATGACCTGTGGTGCCGAACATCCTGTTCGGGCCATACGGATCTGCATTGAATCGAAGAATAACGGGCCGCTCGGTTTCGAGTGTTGATCCCAGTATAGGTACTCCTTGCTTTTAGCCACGTCTGTCACCGTTGGACACCAGACAGTCACCTCGCAACACTTCCCGCCGCCCCCGCCCATACCGAACAATCCTCCTATCTTGCAGCGCAAAATAGAAAAGGAAAGATGTGTATGAAGTCGCTTAGTCGTATTGCATTGGTAACCGGCGGTATGGGTGGGATTGGTACGGCGATCAGTCAGCGTCTTTACAAGGAAGGTTTCAAAGTCGTGGTGGGTTGCAGCGCCAATTCCAGCCGCAAGGAAGAATGGGCCGCCAGCCAGTCGGCAGCAGGGTTCGAGTTCGATTTTGTCTACGGTGACATCACCGACTGGGAATCGACCCGCGCGGCGTTTGAGTGGGTCAAGGATACGTACGGCCCGGTGGATGTATTGGTCAACAACGCCGGCATCACCCGTGATGCTTCGTTTCGCAAGCTCACCCCCGAAGACTGGAACGCCGTGATCGGCACCAACCTCAGCGGCATGTTCAACACCACCAAGCAGGTGATTGAAGGCATGTTGAGCAAAGGCTGGGGCCGGATCATCAACATCTCCTCGATCAACGGTCAGCGCGGCCAGTTCGGCCAGACCAACTACAGCGCGGCCAAGGCCGGCATCCATGGTTTCACCATGGCCCTGGCGCGGGAAGTGTCGGGCAAGGGCGTGACCGTCAACACCGTGTCGCCGGGCTACATCCAGACCAGCATGACCGCGGCCATTCGCCCGGACATCCTCGACAGCATGATCGCCGCGACGCCGGTCGGTCGCCTCGGCCAACCCGAGGAAATCGCCTCCATCGTCGCCTGGCTGGCATCCGATGAGTCGGCCTACAGCACCGGTGCCGACTTCTCGGTCAACGGCGGCATGAACATGCAGTAACCCGTGCAGGGCAAGGAGGCCCTGCTGCTGTTCGACATAAATCTCAAGAGGTCACCCATGAACGAAGTCGTAATCGTTGCCGCTACTCGTACCGCCATTGGCAGCTTCCAGGGTGCCTTGTCCGCGATTCCGGCCACCGAACTGGGCGCGGCGCTGATTCGCCGCTTGCTGGAACAGACCGGGATCAACGGCGACCAGATCGATGAAGTGATCCTCGGCCAAGTGCTCAGCGCCGGTGCCGGACAGAACCCGGCACGCCAGACCGCGATCAAGGCCGGCCTGCCCTTTACAGTCCCCGCCATGACGTTGAACAAGGTCTGCGGTTCGGGCCTCAAGGCTGTGCAATTGGCGGTCCAGGCCATCCGCTGTGGCGACGCCGAACTGGTGATTGCCGGCGGTCAGGAAAACATGAGCCTGGCGCCCTACGTCCTGGCCAAGGCCCGCACCGGTTTACGCCTGGGCCATGCGCAATTGCAAGACAGCGTGATTCAGGACGGTTTGTGGGATGCCTTCAACGACTACCACATGGGCATCACCGCAGAGAATCTGGCCGAGAAGTACAGCCTCACCCGTGAGCAACAGGACACCTTCGCCGCCGCCTCGCAGCAAAAAGCCGCAGCGGCTATCGAAGCCGGTTACTTCAAGCGTGAAATCACCCCGATCCTGATTCCCCAGCGCAAGGGTGAGCCGCTGGCTTTCGACACTGACGAGCAGCCACGTCCGGACAGCAGCCTCCAGTCCCTGGGCAAACTCAAACCAGCGTTCCAGAAAGACGGCAGCGTCACCGCCGGTAATTCTTCGACCCTTAACGACGGCGCCGCCGTGCTGTTGCTGGCCAGCGCCGCCAAGGCCCAGGCCCTCGGGTTGCCGGTATTGGCGCGGATCAAGGCTTACGCCAGCGCCGGTGTCGACCCGTCGATCATGGGCATCGGCCCGGTGCCGGCCACCCGCCTGGTGCTGGAAAAGGCCGGCTGGAGCCTTGATGACCTGGACCTGATCGAAGCCAATGAAGCCTTCGCCGCTCAGTCCCTGGCGGTCGGCAAGGAACTGGGCTGGGACACCAGCAAGGTCAACGTCAACGGTGGTGCGATTGCCCTCGGTCATCCGATCGGCGCCTCGGGGGCGCGGATTCTGGTGTCGCTGTTGTTTGAATTGATTCGTCGCGATGGCCATAAAGGCCTGGCCACGTTGTGCATCGGTGGCGGGCAAGGCGTCAGCCTGGTCATCGAGCGCTAGTCACACCGAACTGCTTGCCTTAGCTACTGACGCGGCACTGTTCGCGGTGTCGCGCTTTTTTCTGCCCGGTTGACCTTTGTGGGCAAGGAGTTCCATGGATAACAACGCACACACCTTCAACACTTACTGGTCTGGCCAGGTTCCGTTCATTGCCTCCTTTGCAGTGCAACAATTACGCCTGTGGGTCAGCACTAATCCGTGGTTCACAGGGCAGGAATACAACGACTGGTTTGACCTGCCCCGTGGCACCCTCGACAGCCTGCAGTCCGACTATCAACTGCAATGGGGTGACCTCGGCCAGCGCCTGATGACCGGCCAGCCGTTCACCTTCGAGGATCGACGCTTCGCCAGCGGCGCCTGGAGCCAACCGCTGTTTGGTTCGCTGGCCGCGTTTTACCTGCTCAACGCCGGTTTCCTGCTGAAGCTGCTGGACAAGTTGCCGATCAAGGACAAGAAACCGCGCCAACGCCTGCTGTACCTGGTGGAGCAAGCCATCGCCGCCGGGGCGCCAAGCAACTTTCTGGCGAGTAACCCGGATGCCTTGCAACGGGTGGTCGATACCCAGGGCGCCAGCCTGCTGACGGGGTTGCTGCACCTGGCCAGCGACCTGCAAGAAGGCAAGATGCGCCAGTGCGACAGCAATGCGTTCAAGGTCGGCGAAGATCTGGCGACAACGCCCGGCGAAGTGGTGTTCGAGAACGAATTGTTCCAGTTGATCCAGTACTACCCGCAAACCGAAACCCAGTACCGGCGCCCGGTGTTCGTGGTGCCGCCGTCGATCAACAAGTACTACATCCTCGATTTGCGCCCCGACAACTCTATGATCGGCCATCTGTTGCAGCAAGGGCATCCGGTGTTTTTGATGTCCTGGCGCAACTTCGACCAGGCACACGCCAACACCACGTGGGATGACCTGATCGAAACCGGCATCATCAAAGGCCTGCAAGTGACCCGCGAGATCAGCGGTGAGCAACGACCCAACTGCGTCGGCTTCTGCATCGGCGGCACGCTGTTAAGCACGGCGCTGGCGGTATTGGCCGCGCGCGGCGACAAAGACATCGCCAGTGTCAGCCTGTTGACCACCTTCCTCGATTACCTCGACACCGGCCCCATCGACATTTTTGTCGACGAAAAACTGGTGGCCTACCGCGAACGCACCATCGGCGGGTTGGACGGCCCTATCGGCCTGTTCAAGGGCGAGGACATGGGCAACACCTTCTCCCTGCTGCGGCCCAATGACTTGTGGTGGAACTACAACGTCGACAAATACCTCAAGGGCCAGAAGCCGGTCGCCCTGGACCTGCTGTTCTGGAATAACGACAGCACCAACCTGCCCGGCCCGATGTATTGCTGGTATCTGCGCCACACCTACCTGCAAAACGACTTGAAGTCCGGCGAGCTGGATTGCTGCGGCGTCAAACTCGACCTGCGGGCCATCGAGGCACCGGCCTACATCCTCGCCACCCACGACGACCACATCGTGCCGTGGCGAAGCGCCTACGCCAGCACCGAACTGCTCGGCGGAACCAAGCGTTTTGTGCTCGGTGCCTCGGGGCATATCGCCGGGGTGATCAACCCGCCGGCCAATCAGAAGCGTCATTACTGGACCAACAACCGCGTCAGCAAAAAACCGGACACCTGGTTCATGAATGCCCAGCAACATCCCGGTAGCTGGTGGAATGACTGGTTTGCCTGGCTGGCCGAACACGCCGGGGAGCGCCAAACCTCGGCGCTGCACATCGGCAATACCCAATACCCGGCAATTGAGTCGGCACCGGGGCGCTATGTGATGCAATGACCCGCCGCCCTGCGCGATGAACTTGCACCGCGCAGGGCTCATACAACACAGCACACCCACTCAAGATCCCCAGCCGAATCTGCGCAACCATGAGCCTTCACTCACTCCCGTAAGGACCTCGTGATGGCCATTGCAAAAGCAGTTCCCGGCAAAACCCTGCTGACCCCGACCGACCACACCCTGATCATGATCGATCACCAGTCGCAGATGTCCTTCGCAACCAAGTCCATCGATGCCGTGACCCTGCGCAACAACGCGGCACTGGTGGCCAAGGCTGCCCGTGGTTTCAAGGTCTCGACCATTCTCACCACCGTGGCCGAGAAGAGTTTTTCCGGGCCGATCTTCGATGAAATCAAGTCGGTGTTCCCGGAACACAACGTGATCGACCGCACCAGCATGAACACCTGGGAAGACGAGCGTATCGCCGTCGAAGTGAACAAGTTCGGCAAGCAGAAAATCGTCCTTGCCGGTCTCTGGACCTCGGTGTGCATCGTCGGCCCGGCGCTGTCGGCCCTGGACCAGGGCTTCGAGGTGTACTTCATCGCCGATGCCTGCGGTGATGTCTCCATCGAAGCCCATGACATGGCGATTCAACGCATGATCCAGCTTGGCGCCCGGCCAATGACCTCACTGCAATACCTGTTGGAACTGCAACGGGACTGGGCGCGCAGCGAGACCTACGAAGAAACCGTGAAAACCTCCATCGCCAACGGTGGCTCGTACGGTTTGGGGCTGATCTACGCCAAAACCATGTTCGGCGCGTCCGAAGGCCATTAAGTAACACCAGCGACTGCGCGGCTTGGCCTGCGCGGTCGCTGCCCTCGTGGTGATCGATCCATGATGTTTTCTTCGCTGAATCGCAGCCTGTGGTTGTCAATCCTGTTCGCCGGTACGGCCCTGGCGGACGAACCGGCGCCCACAGGTTTTATGAACGGCGCGACGCTTGGGGTGCTGAGCCGCAACTTCTACCTCAACAACGATTACCGCACGCCCTCGCCCTCAGGCAAAAGCTACAAAGCCGAATGGGCTCAAGGGTTTATCGGCTCTTTTGAATCCGGTTTCACCGAAGGCACGCTTGGCTTCGGCCTCGATGCGCATGCCTTTCTCGGGCTCAAGCTCGACGGTGGCAAGGGGCATTCGGGCACCGGGTTGCTGCCGGTGGATGATGACGGTCGCAGTGAACGTGACTATTCCAGTGGCGGTGGCGCGCTCAAGCTCAAAGCGTCCCGCACCACCCTGGCCTTCGGTGAAATGACCGTGGAAACACCGGTGTTCGACACGTCGGACAAACGCCTGCAACCGGAGTACGCCACGGGGTTTCTGTTGAACAGCAAGGAAATCGACGGCATGAACCTGGTGGCCGGACACTTCACGGCGTTCAAGAATCAGGACAGCTCATCGGGCAAGGGTGAATTTTTCGGTTACGGCGCCAACACCGAGGCCGGCGGGATTTCTTTCCTGGGGGCCGACCTGTTCACCAACAGTCCGCTGGGCGGCGCGTTGTATGCCTCCGAACTGAGCGACACCTGGCACCAGTACTACGGCAATCTGCACCTCAAGCAATCGAACGTGTTCCTCGACGCCAATCTCTACCACACCCAGGACACCGGCCGGGCACTGGCGGGTGCAATCGACAACACCGCCTACAGTCTGTCGGGCAAATACACCCTCGGCGCCCAAGCCTTTACCCTCGCTTACCAACAAATCAACGGTGATACGCCGTTCGATTTCGTCGGTGGCGATTCCATCTACCTGGCCAACTCGATCAAATACGCCGACTTCAACGGCGCCCATGAACGTTCCTGGCAGGCTCGTTATGACCTCGACCTGGGGGCGTTTGGCATTCCGGGGCTGAACTTCATGACCCGCTATGTGCGAGGCAGCAACATCGACGGCACCCATGCGCCCAAGGGCGGCGCCTACAACCCGTTCGACGAGGCAAGTGGCGAGTACTTGCCGCAACAAGGGGATGGTGGAAAGCATTGGGAGCGGGATATCGATTTGCGCTACATCGTGCAATCCGGTTCGGCCAAGGGCTTATCGCTGCAGTTGTCCCATGTCTCACATCGGGGCAACACCGCCCAGGCGGGCGACGACATCGACCGCGTGTATGTCGTCATCCAATACCCACTGACCTTCGGACCTTTCTGATTCACCCAAAATCCCTGTAGGAGCGAGGCTTGCCCGCGAAGGCGGTGTGTCAGTCAGCATTTCTATCGACTGACACTCCCCCTTCGCGAGCAAGCCCGCTCCCACAGGACTGGCGGTGGTCGCGGGATTGGGTTTTACACAGGACAAAATGTGGGAGCGGGCTTGCTCGCGAAGGCGGTGGGTCAGCCAGCATTTCTGTCGACTGACACTCCGCCTTCGCGAGCAAGCCCGCTCCCACTTTAGCCCTGAGCCTGGCTCAGGGCCGGTGGACGATCCTTGCTTAAGCCTTCCGCTGCGGTGCCTTGTGCACCATGGTGTAGGCGTAATCCACGCCCATGCCGTAGGCGCCGCTGTGTTCGCGCACCAGTTCCATCACCGCGTCGTAAGTTTCTTTATGAGCCCAGTCACGCTGGTATTCGAGCAGGACTTGTTGCCAGGTCACCGGCACCGCGCCGGCCTGAATCATCCGCTGCACCGACATGTCATGCGCTTCCTTGGTGGTGCCGCCGGAGGCGTCGGTGACGATGTACACCTCGTAGCCTTCAGCCAGGGCTTCGAGGGCCGGGAAGTTCAGGCAGACCTCAGTCCACAGCGCGGCCATGATCAGCTTTTTGCGCCCGGTGGCTTTCACCGCCGCCACCAGCGCCTTGTCTTCCCAGGAGTTCATCGAGGTGCGCTCGATCGGCTGCTGGTCCGGGAACACACCGAGCAATTCCGGCCAGATAAAGCCACTGAAGCTTTCAGTTTCCACCGAAGTCAGGATGGTCGGCACGTTGAAGATCTTCGCCGTCTTGGCCAGGGCCACGGTGTTGTTCTTCAGGGTCTGGCGATCGATCGATTGCACGCCGAAGGACATCTGCGGCTGGTGGTCGATCAGGATCAGGGCGGAGTTGGTTGGGTTGAGCAATTCACGGATGGACATGGCGAGTTCCTTTTGATGTCGATGAGTTCTGTTTAATGGGCTAGCCGTTGTTTGCTGCCGGCTTGTGGCTAATTTAGGCGCTAGCGATAAAAGGAACAATTCCCTAGAATCGGGAATCATTGATTCCAAATTAGGGACAATCCTTGGATCGTATCGAATGCATGCGCGCCTTTATCGTCACCGTCGGTGAAAACGGCTTCGCCGCCGCAGCCCGGGCAATGGACGTGCCGCGTTCCAAAGTCAGCAAACAGATTCAGGCATTGGAAGAAGCCATCGGCGTGCAGTTGCTGCAACGCACCACCCGCAGCCTGCACCTGACCGAGGCCGGCGCCGAGTATTACGATGCGGCGCGGGAACTGATCGCCTCGCTGGACGAAGCCGAGCAGCGGGCGCGGGATGGCATCGGGGAATTGCGCGGCGTGCTGCGGATCAACGCGCCGATGTCCTTCGGCTTGCGGCGTTTGGGACCGCTGATTCCGCTGTTCCATGAACTGCACCCGAACATCGAGTTGCAGCTTGTTCTGAGCGACCAGCAAGTGGACCCGGTGCGCGGCGGTTTTGATGTAACGCTGCGGATTGCGAGCATGCCGGACTCATCGATGATCGCACGCCTCATCGCCCCGGCCCCACGGATCATGGTTGCTTCGCCGGCCTACCTGAAACGTGCCGGCACGCCGCAAACCCCCAAAGAGCTGACCAGCCACCAATGCCTGAACTACGGCTACCTGCAAAGCGGCGTCAGCCTGCAACTGAGCAACGGCAAGGACACGCAACGGGTCAACGTCACCGGCCCCCTGCACGCCAACAACGGCGACTTGCTGGCCCAGGCCGCCGAAGCCGGCATGGGCATCGCCCTGCTCCCGGATTTCATCGTCGAAGACGCGCTGGCGGCCGGTCGGCTGGTGCCGGTGCTGTGCGAGTGGCAGGCGCCGCCGATCACCATCAACGCGGTCTACCCCTCGGCGCGGCGGGTGCCGCAGAAGACCCGCACGTTCATTGATTTCCTGATCAAGGAACTGGCGCCGCGTTGAAATTGGCGGAAGGCAGCCGGAGTCGAACCTGCCCGGGAACGGATGCCGTCCCCAACCGGGTTTGAAGCCCGGCCGCGCCACCGGGCGCGATTGCCTTCCTTATTCGTTGGCCTGGGCCAGTGCACTGTCGAGGCGGATCTGGCGGCGGTCGCCGATACGTCGGGTCAGGCCAATCCGGTCGAAGTACTCAAGAATCTGCACACTGCGCTTGCGCCCCAGCCCTACCGCATCGCGAAACGCCGCAACCTCGATCACCGGGTTTTCCCCGGCCAGTTGCATCAGCATAGCCGCCAATTGCCGCAGCACCGCGTCGGTATAAAACAGGTCGCGCACCACTTGGTGCAGCAGTCCCAATCGCGCCATTTTGCGCAGCAGCAAGCGCACTGCCGCTTCGTCATGCCCCAGGTCACGCACCCACGGTGGATTGAAACCGGCCTGTTCGAAGGTGGGCTGCAATTGCTGCCACAAGGCTTTGTCTTCAACGCTCAGGCGTACCTGGTGATCGGGCAGATGCAGCCACGGGCCGCTGCTGACGAGGGCGCCACTGGCGAGCAATTCGTCGAGCAGGCTGATGAACGTTGGGCGGTCCAGGGTGGTGCCGGTGAAGCGGCGCAGGCGATCACGGTCCGGGCCCATTTGGTCCGGTTCCAGTTGATGGAAGCGTGCGAGGTGTTCCAGCAGCGGCGATTTGAGCGCTTCCCAGCGTTCGGCACTGAACAGCAGCGGACCTTGGCGCGTGTTGATCAGGCGCACGTCGGCGGGCAACGCCCAGCTATCGCGCGGTCGGTTGAATTGGCGCTCCAGGCGTTGCGGATCAAGGCCGGTGTCGCTGTGGGCCAGCAGCGCGGGCATCACGGCTTCAAGGCTGTCGGTACTGACGAGGGCTTGTAGCTGCGCCAGTCGCTCGGGGCTACGGCGATGGCGGCTCGGTGCGAAGGGATCGAGTACTCGGCCACCACCGAGGGTGCGTTGGGCGCTCTGGTCGCGCAGGATCAAGGGATCGCCCTTCACCGCGTGCACTGGCGTGTTCAGCAGCAGTTGCGCGAACATGCGCTCGCCGGGGGCCAGGCTCGGGCCTTCCAGCAACGCCACGCGTCCGGTCACGTCCTGGGTGCCGAGGTGCACGTGCACAGGATGGAAATGCGCGAACGCGGTGGCTTCGCTGGGCAGCAGTTGCATCTCGACGTCTAGCCGCTGGGTCGGCGCGTGCAACCACTCGGCCAGCAGCCATTGGCCTCGGTGGATCTTCTGCAGATTCAAGCGCTCGCCACTCAGGTTCAAGGCGACCCGTTGCCCGGCGGACGCCTGCTCGGCAGGCTGATTCTGCGCATGCAGACCCCGCACTCGCACCGGTTTGCCCTGTGGCCCGAGCAGTAACGTATCGCCCACGGTGACGGCGCCGGACAACGCCGTACCCGTCACCACAATGCCCGCGCCAGCCACGCTGAAAGCACGGTCAATCGCCAGTCGAAACCCGCCAAGGGTGCTGCGTTGGAGCACGTCCTTTTGCGCCTCGAGCAAAGCATCACGCAATCCCTCGATACCCTCACCCGTGACACTCGACACCGCCATCAACGGCGCGCCCGCGAAGGGTCCAGGCGCCAATAACCTTGAGATCTGCGCCCGGACTTCCTCGATTCGACCCGATTCAACCCGATCACTCTTGGTAATAGCCACCAGCGCCCGAGGAATCCCCAGCAGCTCGACAATCGCCAGATGCTCCCGCGTCTGGGGCATCACCCCGTCATCCGCCGCCACCACCAGCAACACCCGATCAATCCCTTGCGCGCCGGCGAGCATGTTGTGGGTGAAACGCTCATGCCCCGGCACGTCGATAAACCCGGTCAACTCAGCCCCTGGTTCCAGCGCCGCATAGAGATAGCCGAGGTCGATGGTCATGCCCCGCTCCCGCTCCTCGCGGCGACGATCCCCTTGCTGACCGGTCAAGGCCTCAAGCAACAACGTCTTGCCGTGGTCGATGTGCCCAGCGGTGCCGACGATCACCCCTGCCCTCCGTGCAACTGGTCGAGTTGCGCCAGCCATGCCACTTCGTCGTCCAGTTGCCGCAGGTCCAGCCACAAGGCATCGTCATCGATGCGCCCAAGTACCGGAATCGGCAAGGCGCGAAATGCTGTTTCCAATCCAAGCAACAATCGACCCCGCAGGCGTTTGGACACCAGCGGCCGCAGGCACAACGCCCCGCTCGGCAAGCGCGCCACCGGTTGGCTGCCACTGCCGATCATCCCCAGTGCCGGCACTGCGCTGACATTCCAGCCCTCCCCCAACCTCTGCGCCAGTGACGGTTGCAGGCGTTCGGCCTGGGCGAGGATGTCAGCCTGTGTCCGGGTCAGCAGGCGCAGACTCGGCAAACGTTCGGCCAGCCGATCAGGATCGCGGTACAAACCCAGCACCGCTTCAAGCGCCGCCAAGGTCAGTTTGTCCACCCGCAACGCCCGTTTCAGCGGGTTTTTCTTGATCTTCGCGATCAAATCCTTGCGCCCGACGATCAACCCGGCCTGAGGCCCGCCGAGCAACTTATCGCCGCTAAACGTCACGATATCCGCCCCGTCGAGCAGCGCCTGACGCACCGTCGGTTCCGCCGGCAAGCCCCAGCGCGTCAGGTCCAGCAGACTGCCGCTGCCCAAATCCTCCAGCAACGGCAACGCATGCTTGTGCGCCAACTCGGCCAGTTCAGCGGTCGGCACACTGGTAGTGAAACCCGAGATGGCGTAGTTGCTCGCGTGCACGCGCATGATCAACCCACTGCGCAGGCCGATGGCCGCCTCGTAGTCCTTGGCGTGGGTGCGATTGGTGGTGCCGACTTCAACCAGTTTCACCCCGGCCCGGGCCATGATGTCGGGAATGCGAAACGCACCGCCGATCTCGATCAACTCGCCCCGGGAGATGATGCCTTCCTTGCGTGCGCCGAGGCTGTTGAGGGTCAGCAGCACCGCCGCCGCGTTGTTGTTGACCACGGTGACCGCTTCGGCGCCGGTCAATTCGCGAATCAGGCCTTCGATCAAATCGTCACGGTCACCGCGTTTGCCGCTGTTCAGATCAAATTCAAGATTGATCGGATAGCGCGCCGCCATTTGCACCGCTTCGATGGCTTCTTCCGGCAACAACGCCCGCCCCAGATTGGTGTGCAGCACGGTCCCGGTGAGGTTGAACACCTGGCGCACATGGCTGCGATGCTGGGCAATCAAGCGTTCTCCGGCCCGGCCCGCCAGCACTTCAGGCGCAATCTCCACTGCCGCCAGTTGCCCCGACAACACCGGTTCGCGCAGGTCATCCAGCAACTGCCGCAGGCTGGCGAGCAAGGCATGACGCCCATAGCGCTCGGCCAGGGGCCGGCACGCCGGGTGGCGCAATAGACTGTCGATGGAAGGTAGACGCAGGTTGGACATCAGCAGCACCCGAAAGCAATGGACCGTCGCGCCTGAGTGTAGACGCTGGGGTTAATCGCTTCCGGGCGCTAAAAGCAGATTCGGCGCCAGGCGTTGATAGCCTTCCTGCTCCAGCCGCATATCCAGCAGCAGGCTGGTCAGGTCGGTGGACAGCGCTTCCGCTTCGGCATCGTTTTCCAGGTAGAGCAATTTCAGGTAGCTGTTGCACCCCGGACAGACCTCCGCCCGCAACGGCGCCTGATTCGCCGCGTGGCGATCATCGTCGAGGCTGACGTACTCCAGGCCTTTGCTCTGTTCGCAATACACGCACTTGACCCGCACCACGTGCCATTCACAGGCGCACAGCGAACACACCAGATAGCGCAAACCGTTGTACTTGCCGCGATGGCGAATCACCCCGGCCATGGCCGGCGAACCACAGGCCGGGCATTGGCTGAGGCTGTCGCCGGGCTTGAGGTCGAGGTTCGGCGTGTCCAGCAACCAGTGACTCCAGGCAACTTGCAGGGCAGCGCCGAGGAATGGCACCACTTCGGCCGGCAATAACGAATATTGACCGCTGACCAACGCAACGCCCCAAGCCTTGAGCTGTCCGGGATTGGCACCCAGCAGCGTGTTGATCGCGCTTTTGACCGCCGTTTGTGGCGGTGGCTTATAGCGCAGCAACAAGGCGTACAGAAACGGCAGCCATTCACCCTCGCGCACCAGGCTGTCGGCGGCGAACGGCGGTAAACCGTGCTGCTGGCAGACATTCAATCGTTCGGCGTCTGGCAGCTCATCAACCGGCAGGTCATCCAGCATTTCCTGTTGCAGATGACACAACCCGGCCACCAGCCGCAGGTAATCGGCCAGCGGATGCCCCTCGGCTAACCGCTCCAGCCCCAGCGCCCGCAAGGTAAACAGGTTGCGCGGTGGCAAATGCAGAAACGGCGGTGAACTCGCCGCCGCTTCAATCTCGCCTGGCTCAAGAATCGTCGCCACGTGCTTATCCTTTTCTGATCGGTCGGTCGGGGTCTTCGTCGCGGGTCACTTCCCGATACCACAGTTCATGGTGCTTCTTCGCCCAGGCGCGGCTGACCCAACCGTGGACCATGGCGCTGATCGAGCCCTTGATCCAGATTCCGGCGTAGATGTGCACGATGATGCTCAATACCAGCACAAACCCCGCCAGCGCATGCAGCAGCATGGCCCAGCGAATCAGCGTGATGCCGAAATACACGCTGAAATACGCGCGCCAGATCACCAACCCCGTGAACAACAACCCTAACATGCACAACAGCAACGTCCAGAACAGCAGCTTCTGCCCAGGGTTGTACTTGCCAATCGGCGGCACGCCTTCTTCTTCGTTCTGGATCACCCGGTCGATGCGCTTGAGCCACAGCCCATCGTTGCGGATGAAATAGTTGGCAGTCCAGAAGCGGAACACCAGACCGAGAAACAGCACAAACATCACAACGCCCATGAACGGATGCAGAATCCGCGTCCACGGCCCGCCGCCAAACAGATTGCTCAGCCAGAACAGCGCCGGGTGAAACAGCGCCAGCCCCGAGAGCGCGGCCATGAAAAATAGGATCGCCACCAGCCAGTGATTGGTGCGCTGGTTGGCGGTGTAGCGCAGGATCTGCTTGCGGATCATGGTCTGTCCTCCCCGCGCGGATCAAAGGTGTGCACCGACGGATCGACTTCGTGCACCGCCGGGTCCTTGAACGGTGGCAGCTCATCCTCTTCCACAATTTGCGGCCCGATGCGCACGTAATGGAAAAATCCGACCACCACCGCCAGGCCCATGGCCAATAAGCCCAAGGGTTTGCTCACGCCTTTCCACAAGCCCACCAACGGGCTGATTTCAGGATCTTTCGCCAGCCCGGCGTAAATCTGCGGCGTATCGGCGTGGTGCAGCACGTACATCACATGGGTGCCACCAACCCCGGCCGGGTCGTACAAACCGGCGTTTTCAAAGCCACGGCTCTTGAGATCGACGATGCGTTCGGCGGCGTGTTCCTTCATGTCTTCCTTGGTGCCGAAGACGATGGCGCCGGTCGGGCAGGTTTTCACGCAGGCCGGTTCCAGGCCCACGGCGACCCGATCCGAACACAGCGTGCACTTGTAGGCCTTGTGGTCCTTTTGCGAGATGCGCGGAATGTTGAACGGGCAACCGGTGATGCAATAGCCGCAGCCGATGCAATGGTCCTGGTCGAAATCAACGATGCCATTGGCGTGCTTGATGATCGCCCCGGGGCTGGGGCACGCCGCCAGGCAACCGGGCTCGGCGCAGTGCATGCAGCCGTCCTTGCGGATCAGCCATTCCAGGTTGCCGGCGTCGGTTTCATGCTCGGTAAAGCGCATCAGCGTCCAGGTTTCGGAGGTCAGGTCCTGGGGATTGTCGTAGGTGCCGAGGTTATGGCCGACGTCGTCGCGCAGTTCGTTCCATTCCGAACAGGCGACCTGGCAGGCCTTGCAGCCGATGCATTTGGTGGTGTCGATCAGCTTCGCCACTTCTTCCTGGTTACGTGCCGACGGCGGCACTGTCGTGGTGGCCGAGCGGGCAATGATGTCTTGGCTGGCCATTTAGACTTTCTCCACGTTGACCAGGAATGACTTGGATTCCGGGGTCTGGGAATTACCATCACCGAGGAACGGCACCAGGGTGTTGGTGAGGTAACCGTGACGCGTCAACCCGGTAAACCCCCAATGCAGCGGGATACCGATGTGGTGCACCACCTGGCCGTTGACCTGCAACGGCCGGATACGCTTGGTCACCACCGCCACCGCTTCGATAAAGCCGCGCTTGCTGCTGACCCGCACCTTGTCGCCAGCCACGATGCCTTTTTCCTTGGCCAGCACCTCGCCGATCTCGACGAATTGCTCCGGCTGGGCAATCGCGTTGAGCTTGCAGTGCTTGCTCCAGAAGTGGAAATGCTCGGTCAGCCGATAACTGGTCGCGGCGTAGGGGTAATCCTTGGCCACGCCGAGGGTGTCCCACACCGAATCGAAGATCCGCGCCGCCGGGTTGCTGGTGGCTTTCTTGTTGTTGGGGTGCAGCGGGTTGATGCCGATCGGAGTTTCGAACGGTTCGTAGTGCTCGGGGAATGGCCCTTCGTTCATCTTGTCCACGGCGAAGAACCGCGCCACGCCTTCGGGGTTCATGATGAACGGGTTCATCCCGGCCTCTGGTGCCGAGTCAACCTTGAAGTCCGGCACATCGGTGCCGCCCCAGGCCTTGCCGTTCCACCACACCAGGCGTTTTTTCTCGTCCCACGGTTCGCCCTGTACGTCCGCCGAAGCGCGGTTGTAGAGAATCCGCCGATTGGCTGGCCAGGCCCAGGCCCATCCCAAATGTTGCTTCATGCCGTATGGATCGCTGTTATCGCGACGGGCCATCTGGTTACCGGTTTCGGTCCAACTGCCGCAGAAAATCCAGCAGCCGGACGCGGTGCTGCCGTCGTCCTTGAGCTGGCCGAACCCGGCCAGTTGCGCGTTGCCCTTGATCGCCGCGCCGGTGGCATCGGTGAAATCGACGGTGGCGTTGCCGTTGATTTCCTTGGCCAGTTCTTCTGGAGATGGTTCGTCGGGGATTTTGTACGGCCACGACAGTTTCAGCAGTGGATCGGGATAAGCCCCGCCCTCAGCCTGATAACGCTTGCGCAGGCGCAAGAACAATTCGCCCATGATTTTGATGTCGGTCTGCGCTTCCCCCGGCCCGTCGGCACCTTTCCAGTGCCATTGCAGCCAGCGACTGCTATTGACCAGCGAACCGTCCTCTTCGGCAAAACACGTGGTCGGCAGGCGGATGACTTCGGTGTGGATGTCGGCACTGGTCACGTCGTTGTACGGCCCGACGTTTTTCCAGAATTCCGAGGTCTCGGTGGACAGAGGGTCCATCACCACCAGCCATTTGAGCTTGGCCAGCGCTGCCATCACCCGGTTTTTATCCGGCAACGCGGCAATCGGGTTGAAGCCCTGGCACATATAGCCGTTGACCTTGCCCTGGCCCATCAGGTCGAACATTTTCAGGATGTCGTAGTTGGGGATGTCGAGTTTGGGCAGGTAGTCGTAGGCCCAATTGTTCTCGGCCGTGGCGTTGTTGCCGTACCAGGACTTCATCAGGCTGACGTGGAACTTGCTGTAGTTCTGCCAGTAGGACAACTGCCCCGGCCGCAATGGCGTTTGCGTGCGTTTGGTGATGTAGGCCTGGTAATCCTGCTCGGCATCTACGCCCAGGGTCAGGTAGCCGGGCAGCGCGTTGGAGAGCAAACCGAGGTCGGTCAGGCCCTGGATGTTGGAGTGCCCGCGCAAGGCGTTGACCCCGCCGCCGGGCATGCCGACATTGCCCAGCAGCAGTTGCACCATCGCCGCGCTGCGGATGATTTGCGAACCGATGGAATGTTGGGTCCAGCCCAGGGCGTAGAGAATCGTCATGGTTTTGCCCGGTGTCGAGCAAGTGGCGATTTCTTCCCAGATTTTCTTGATCGCGTCCACGGGCATGCCGCAGATCTGGCTGGCCAGGTCGATGTTGTAGCGGCTGTAGTGGGTTTTCATCAGTTGATAGACGCAGCGCGGGTCTTGCAGGGTCGGGTCGACCTTGGCAAAACCGTCCTCGCCCAGTTCATAGCCCCAACCGGACTTGTCGGTGTACAGGCGTTTTTCCGCGTCATAGCCGCTGAAAATCCCGTCCTCGAAGCCGAATCCGGCTTTGACGATGAATGACACGTCGGTGTAGTTGCGCACGTATTCGTGCTGGATCTTGTCCTCGGTCAGCAGGTAATTGATCAACCCGCCCATGAAGGCGATGTCGGTGCCGGTGCGGATCGGCGCGTAATAGTCGGCCACGGACGCGGTGCGGGTGAAGCGCGGATCGACCACGATCAGCCGGGCCTTGTTGTGGGCCTTGGCTTCGGTCACCCATTTAAAGCCGCAAGGGTGCGCTTCTGCTGCGTTGCCGCCCATTACCAGGATCAAGTTCGCATTGGCGATATCGGTCCAGGTATTGGTCATGGCACCACGGCCGTACGTCGGGGCAAGACTTGCCACCGTCGGACCGTGTCAGACACGCGCCTGGTTATCGAACCCCAGCATGCCCAGGCTGCGAATCACCTTGTGGGTGATGTAGCCCGCTTCATTGGACGCCGCCGAGGCCGCGAGGAAACCGGTGGTCAGCCAGCGGTTCACCGTTTCGCCCTTGGCGTTTTTCTCGATGAAATTGGCGTCGCGGTCGGTCTTCATCAGGTCGACCACACGGTCCAGGGCTTCATCCCAGGAAATGCGTGTCCATTCGCTGCTGCCAGGCTTGCGTACTTGCGGGTACTGCAAGCGGCTGGGGCTGTGAATGAAGTCCAGCAGGCCCGCGCCTTTGGGGCACAGGGTGCCGCGGTTGACCGGGTGATCGGCGTCGCCTTCGATATGGATGATGCTCTGGGCGACGTTCTTGGCCTGGTCGCCCTGGCTGTACATGATCAAGCCGCAACCCACCGAGCAGTACGGGCAGGTGTTGCGGGTTTCATGGGTGTGGGCGAGTTTGAAATGACGCACTTGCTCGGCGAAGGCCGGCGTGGGCAGCATGCCCAGCGCGCCGAGGCTCGAGCCCGCAAGGCCGATACCGGCGACCTTGAAGAACTGACGACGGTTGAGGTCCATCGTGCACTCCTGTTTTTCTGGACAAACACGGTTGCGGCAGCGAGGCGGCCGGTACTTCAAACTTTAGGCCAGGGTTATAAGTTCAAATATGAAAACCGACCGTCGGCACCCCACAGAGCCTCCCCTGTGGGAGCGGGCTTGCTCGCGAATGCGGTCTTACATTCAACATTTTTGCTGACTGAACCACCGCTTTCGCGAGCAAGCCCGCTCCCACAGGGATTTGTGTGTTCAATCAGTGCTGAATATTTTTGCCTGGGATCACCAGAGGTGAGGGTTGAGGCTTATCATGGCCGCCGTGATTAACCCTGCCTTCTATGAGACCGCGCATGACCTTCGATTTCGACCAGGTGTTCGACCGCCACGCAACCGGCAGTACCAAATGGAGCCGCTACCCGGCCGACGTGTTGCCGATGTGGGTCGCGGACATGGATTTCGCCGCGCCACCGGTGATTATCCAGGCCCTGCAAAAACGCCTGGAACATCCGTTGCTCGGCTACAGCGTGGCCCCGGACAGCTTGCGCGACGCCATCGTCGCCGACCTCTGGAATAAATACGCCTGGCGCGTGCTGCCTCAGGAGCTGGTGTTCCTGCCCGGCGTGGAATCGGGGTTCAACATGGCGCTGAATGCGCTGCTCGAACCGCAGCAGAACGTGGTGGTGCAAACGCCGAACTACCCGCCGCTGCGCCATGCACCGGGTCACTGGGGGCTGAACAAGGTCGAGCTGGAATTTATCGCCCAGGCCGACGGCTCCTACGCCACGCCCCTCGACGCCTTACGCCAATCCCTGATCGGCGGTGGCGCGCTGCTGCTGAGCAACCCGCATAACCCGCTGGGCAAAGTGTTCCCCCGGGAAGAACTGCAAGCGGTGGCCGATATCTGCGTGGAACAGGACGCCTGGATCATCTCCGACGAGATCCACGCCGAGCTGTGCTACGACGTGCGCGTGCATATTCCTACCGCATCCCTGAGCCCGGAAATCGCCAAACGCACCATCACCCTGATGTCGGCGAGCAAGGCCTACAACATCGCCGGTCTCAAGACCTCGTTCATGATCATTCAGGATGCGGCGCTGCTGTCCCGGGTCAACCACGCTCGTTGCGGCCTGGTCGACAGCGTAAACCCGCTGGGCATGGAAGCCACCCGCGTGGCCTACACCGAAGGCGGGCCTTGGCTGGCCGGGCTGATGGCGTACCTGCATGGCAACCGAGACTATCTGCTGGACGCGGTGCGTACCCGGTTGCCGGGCGTGACCATGAACGTACCCCAAGGCACTTACCTGGCGTGGCTCGATTGCTCGGCGCTGGGGCTGGAGGATCCGCAGCGGTTCTTCCTGGAACAGGCCAAGGTCGGTTTGAGCGCCGGGCTGGACTTTGGCGATCACAGCAAACAGTTCGTGCGCCTGAACTTCGGCTGCCCTCGGGCATTGCTGGAAGAAGGCATTGCGCGGATGGAGCGCAGCCTGAAAGCCTGACCCACCCCCTGTAGGAGCGAGGCTTGCCCGCGAAAGCGTAGTGTCAGTCGATGATGATGGTGACTGACACACCGTCTTCGCGGGCAAGCCTCGCTCCTACAGGGGTAATAAATAAACACTCGAATATCGCCATTAGCATATGCAAAAAAAGTATATACCCAGCGATTGGATCCAAAACGTTAATTCTAAAGGCTATTCTCTCTTTGAGCTTCTCGCGGCAAAGAAACATTCATAATTACCCCCATTGACCAAACAAGTAGCCTGCTTATAATCAGCCACCTCTTGGATGGAAGGCGCAGGTTTCTATGGACAGAAAAGTTATCACCTCAAATGTGCTGTTGCTGGCGGCGGCAGTCATTTGGGGGTGTGCGTTTGTTCCGCAAAAGATAGGCATGAGTTCAATCGGCCCCTTCTGGTTTACCGGATTGCGCTTTGCCTTAGGCACGCTGCTTATCATTCCCCTGCTGTTTTTTGAAAAGACCAACCGGACGCTTTCGTGGAAAGATTGGTCAGCGGGTATTCTCATCGGTTTGATATTGTTCGGCGGCATCAACCTGCAACAGATAGCCCTTAAATATGCATCGGTCGCTAATACCGGGTTTATCACCGGATTGTATGTCGCCCTGGTGCCTATCCTCTGCAGCTTTTTAGGTCATCGATATTCCGTGGGCGTATGGCTGGGTGTCGCCATGGCAACCGTTGGCTTGTACCTGCTGAGTGTCCATGGCAACTTCAATGTCAATCCGGGTGACTTATTGACCTTGGCAAGTGCTTTCTTCTGGGCTTTCCAACTCATTGCACTTTCAACATTCGGACATCGACTGCCTTCTATCAGACTGGCCATTGTGCAGTCGGGAACATGCGCCGTTCTTTCGTTGGCCATCGCCATTGCCATCGAACCTGTCTCTCTGGACATGGTTAATAACGCCGCCATCCCTCTCCTGTATGGCAGCGTATTATCGGTCGCTATCGGATTCACCCTGCAAATCCTTGCCCAACGCCATATTAAAGCCGCGCACAGTGCAATCATTCTGAGTATTGAATCGGTGTTTGCCGCATTTGCCGGATGGCTGATTCTCAGTGAATCGCTGGGACCAAAGGAAATCGTCGGCTGCGCACTTATATTGGTTGGCACGTTGCTGTCTCAGTTGTCACCGGAAAAACAACCCAAAGCAAAATCGAATCTGGCCCAGCAAACCGTGTAACGCCAGATTCGCCGGCCAAATTTCAAGTTGTTGTTGCTGAGCCAAGTCGTCGGTGTACCTGCGATTTTCGTGTTCCATTTGCCTGAAACCAAGGAGAAGGTATGAGCGTTACACAGAAAGAGAGGCTGTCAGACGACGAGCGCGAGTCGCTCACGGCTGATCCGGAGCGCCAGGATGAGGCCCACACCAAGGGCGCTTACGATTACTTGTCCGATAACACATTGGCCGCTCGTTATTCGGTGATATCGGGCTTGATCGAACAATATGATTGCGAGCACATCCTTGATATCGGCTGCTATGTCGGCGGACTCAGGGGCGCGATCAATCGCAACAGGGCTTACCACGGCATTGATATTTCCCCCCATGCCATTCGTGATGCCAAAGAGAAATACGGCCATTATTCCCATACCACTTTCAGTGTTGGCGATATTCGTACGGAAGCACTTAAGTTACCGCAGTACCCTTGCGTGGTATGGGCCGGTATTGGTTTCGGTTATTCCGACAAAGACAGTCGATCCTTCGCCGACTTGTTCCAGAAAGCCTGGGAATTATGCAGCGATGATGGATTGTTGATTTTTGAATGCATTGAAGACTACGCCTGGGTCCAAACACACATCGAAGCAACCAGTCGTTTGCTGACGGCGTTCCATGTGACTTATTCGCTGGCGTCCGTGCATAATCGCCGGGCTGTTTTCGTGGCGAGAAAAGTACTGAAATAAAAAGTGCTAACATAAAAAAACGCTGCAGCCAAAGCTGCAGCGTTTCAGTGATTACGATTTTGCTGGCTGACAAATCTTATATGGTTGCCAAATGGATCATCCAACTCAAGCACCTGACTTTGGCTTGACGTTAATAGTGAAAGCTTATTGGCCGGCAGCCTGGACTTAAGTTCGCCATACAATGCATCGAGGCCATTGACCGGTATCAATATCGTCGCCCCGGGTTCGGCATCACCTTCATGTTCCGTTAAATGCAGGACCAATGAACCCCGACTGACTTGTAAATAGGCGGGATAATTGTTTTGTCGATGCTGCCAGTCTATCGAAAACCCCAGACAATCCACATAGTATTCGCGAGCCAGTTTTTCAGAAGAAATCTTGAAGATTGGAATTGCGTTGGATAGCTCCATGCTTACCTTACCGCGTCTCAGTGGAAATCGGCTGTAAAAATACAGTTCGGATTTAAGACGGTCAAGCGCTTTAACTTGTACAGAACTGAACACGACCTATAAGTATTAGGCTCGCACTGAGTCGTATTAAGAAATTAAATAGTCAACTTCGCGCGCGCCCTCGAACTTCCTGTTTAGTTAACCCCCTCCCGCCATGGCCAACGAAACATTCCCTCGGTGAACATCCAACCGAACTCCTCGCAAAAAGCCAGGGTCAACCTTCCAGGAGCGGCAACCGCCCTCGCCTTTTTTGCCTTGAGACCGGAGACCGATGATGACTGACTATCCAAAACCTCCCTTCGCCAAACAGCCGCAATCCGTACCCGGCTCGCAAAAGAAAATGGACCCGTATCCCGACTGCGGCGAGCAGAGTTACAAGGGTTCCGGTCGCCTGGATGGCAAAATCGCCCTGATTACCGGGGGTGACAGCGGCATCGGGCGCGCCGTGGCGATCGCCTTCGCCCGTGAGGGCGCCGACGTGGCCATCTCATACTTGAATGAACACGAAGACGCCGAGGAAACCGCCCGTTGGGTCGAACAGGCCGGGCGCCAATGCCTGCTGTTGCCGGGGGACCTGGCGCAAAAAGCCCAGTGCCAGGCCATCGTCAGCCAGACCGTCGAGCGTTTCAGTCGCATCGACGTGCTGGTCAACAACGCCGCGTTCCAGATGACCCACAAGGATTTCGAAGAGATCCCCGACGAAGAATGGGTGATGACCTTCGACGTCAACATCACCGCGATTTTCCGAATCTGTCAGGCCGCGCTGAAACACATGAAGCCTGGCAGTTCGATCATCAACACCAGTTCGGTCAATTCCGACATGCCCAAGCCCACCCTGCTGCCCTACGCCACCACCAAAGGCGCGATTGCCAACTTCACCGGTGGCCTGGCGCAGATGCTCGGGCCGAAGAACATTCGGGTGAACAGCGTCGCTCCCGGGCCGATCTGGACGCCGCTGATCGTCTCGACCATGACCGACGAAGAGGTACAGAACTTCGGGGGCGAAACACCGCTCGGGCGTCCCGGCCAACCGGTGGAAGTCGCGCCGATCTATGTGTTGCTGGCCTCGGACGAAGCCAGTTACATCACCGGCCAGCGCTATGGGGTTACGGGCGGCAAGCCGATTCTTTAAATGGAACCTGGCGCCGATTCCAGAACCCAACACTTCATAGGCCTGCCCGTGCCCCCACCCAGCGAGTGTCCAGCATGAGCTTTATTTTGTGGATGGCCGTGCTGGGCGCGGTGCTGCTGACACTGGCGCTGACTTCGTCGTTCCTGCGCTGGATGCCAGTCACCACCTCGGCGGTGTGTCTGGCGCTGGGGGTGGCCATCAGTCCGTCTGGCATGGGTTTGCTCAATCTGGACATCAAGGACGCGGCGAACTGGATGGAGCACCTGACGGAAGTCGCGGTGCTCTTTTCTTTGTTCGTCTGCGGGCTGAAATTGCGCCTGCCGTTCAAGGATCGCAAGTGGCGCATCGCCTTCGGTTTGGCCGGGCCGGTGATGGTGCTGACCATCCTTGGCGTGTGCCTGTTGTTGCATTACGGCTTTGACCTGGCGTGGGGACCGTCGATGCTGATCGGCGCGATCCTGGCGCCGACCGACCCGGTATTGGCGTCGCTGGTGCAGGTCAACGACGCCAAGGATTACGATCCGGTGCGTTTCGGGCTGTCGGGTGAAGCCGGCCTCAATGATGGGGTGGCGTTTCCGTTTGTGATCCTTGGTTTGCTGTTTCTGCAACAGCCGGGCGATTCCAGCGCCTGGCTCAACGGCTGGGCGTTGAAAAGCCTGTTATGGGCGGTCCCCGCCGGTTTGCTCACGGGTTACTGGATGGGCCACGGCATCGGACGCGTGACCTTGTCGATGCGCATCCGCAATGCCGACAGCACCTTTTCCCCCAATGATTACCTGACGCTGGCGCTGATTGCCCTGGCCTATGTGGCGGCGGAATCGATCCACGGTTACGGTTTTCTCTCGGTGTTCGCTGCCGGCCTGGGTTTGCGTCAGGCTGAGGTCAAATCCACCGGCGACACCCAGACCCCGGCCGAGCACCTGGTGCAACCTTTGGTCAATCACCAGAACGTCGAGCCCGAAGCAGCGGTGCATGGTGATGTGGAAAACCTCGAAGACACCCAGGTCGCGGCCGGCATCATGATGGGCGACATGCTGGCGTTCGGCAGCTTGGTGGAACGGGCCATGGAAGTGTTCCTGGTGACCTTGCTCGGCGTGGTGCTGGTGGCGCATTGGGACTGGCGGGCACTGGTGATGGCGTTGGTGCTGTTTTGCGTGATTCGCCCCTTGAGTGTGTGGCTGATCCCTTGGGGGCGCTTGCTCGATGGGCGGCAACGTTCCTTGATCGGCTGGTTCGGCATTCGCGGTATCGGCAGTTTCTACTACCTGTTCTACGCCTTGAACCACGACCTCCCGCCCGCCGTGGCGACGCTGTGTACCGACCTGACCCTGTCGATGGTCGCCCTGAGCATTCTGATCCATGGCATCAGCACCCAACCGATGCTGGCCCGATACGAACGGCTGAATAATCAAAAATCCTGATGACTTTTTACGATAGCCCCCTATGCATCCATCCATTTTTGCGCCTGAAAAGAATGAAATTTCCAATCACGGCCAGCGGTCACACGATTATCCAGCCCTTGTGGCTACCCCTTTTTTCAAGGTGAACGCTATGAAGTACTTCTCCGCCCCGTTAAACCCAGTAGACCCAGAGGCTCGCCGCAACTTCGCACTGGAATGCAATCGTCTGTTGTTCGAAGAAGCGCATCTGCTGAGCCGGGAGGCATTTGAACTGCTGGAAAAAGCCGAGCTGGATGCCGAGTTATTCACCCAATACCAGGCGTTGCGCCAAAAGGCTGATCTGAAGTTCCAGGAAGCGATTGATCATTTGCGGCTGATTGAAGAAGAGTTTCCGTCGGCGCAGACCCTGGCCGCGCTGCGTTCGAAAGCGGCGGGTGGCAGTTTCGATTCGCTCGATCTGCACTGAGCGCCACCGTCAATTCATGCACCTTGCACGGCAAAAAAACCTGACAGCTCCTATAACCTGTTGTTTTTCATTTGTTTTATGCATGGTCGAAATCAGGCACGGGAAATGCTCCAGCACTGTAGGCGACTGACGACACCCCGATCGTCTGCGCTGTCCCGTGACTTGAATAGAGGATCGACCATGAACGCCATTGACCTGTTGAAAGCCGATCACGAACGCGTGAAAGGCATCCTGAGCCAGTTGAGCGAATCCACCGACCGCGCGATCAAGAAACGCGTGGAGTTGATCGGCAAACTGGAAATGGAGATCACCATCCACACGCGTCTGGAAGAGGAAGTGCTGTACCCGGCGTATAAAAAGGCCGGTGGCAAGGAGCAGGACGTCATGTATTACGAAGCCAAGGAAGAACACCGCACCGTGGATTCCCTGGTGCTGCCGGACCTTAAAGTCACCGACCCTTCCACCCCCGAATTCGCCGGCCGGGTGAAGGTGGTCAAGGAATTGCTGGAACACCACATCGAGGAAGAAGAAACCGAGATGTTCCCCCAGGCCAAAAAGCTGCTGGGCAAAACCACGCTTGATGAGCTGGGCCAGCAGATGGAAATGCTCAAGGTGCAATACAAGAAGGAAATGGCGGCGGCCAATCTGGCGGCTTGATCGCAAGCGTGGCGAGAAACCTGTGGCGAGGAAGCTTGCTCCCTCGCCACAACTGCCTTTCTCCTAAGCCCCAGGATTGGTGACCTGGATGTAAAACGCATAACTCCCCAACAACATCCAGAACGTCGCGAAAATCCATGGCGTGCGCACCGAAAACAGCAATGACTTGCGATAGCCCTTGTGGCTCGATTCTGTTTCGGCGAACAGCGGCGACTCGTCGTAAGCCAACCCCATCAACGGTTCGCTGCTCAGCAACTGGCTCTGTTTGAAGTGCCAGTGATCGATGATGTCGTAGGCAGCACGAATCCCCGGCCAGGCGTTCAATGAGCTGAGTACCCCCAGCAGCGCCAGGAACGGCGGCACCACCAGCGTAAACAGCTTGCCCCATTCCGGGTTGAGGTTGGCCATGCAGGACGCGAAGGCAATCACCAGGAATGATTGCGCCGCCAGGTAGGCATCAGTGCGGTTGGCCAGGATGCTAGTTTCGTACTGGATTTCCCGGCGATAAAAATCCAGGCGTTCCTTGGGCGAACCGAACATCTTGGCGTTGTGTTCAGTCAGGGCTTCTTCAGCCGTGGGTTCGGTCAAAATTCTTGGCACGACGTTCTCGCACAGAGTGGAAAACGTTTAGAAGAGCCATGAATGGGCAAAGTTCAGCTGGATCGGGCCAACTGAAGGCCCGTCATTTCATCGCCTGGGAAATGATTTCCACCAGATGCACTTGGGTAAAGGGTTTGGACAGGCGCGGCAGTTCGGTCACGAAGCCTTCCAGGCGTTCGGCGTAGCCGGTGGCTAGAATGATCGGAAGATCCGGCTTCAGGTTGCGGATCGCCTGCGCCAGTTGCGCGCCATTCATTTTCGGCATGGCCATGTCAGTGATCACCAGATCAATGGTTTGACCGCTGTCGAACGCTTCCAGTGCCTGGGCGCCGGAAGCGGCGCTGATCACCCGGTGGCCCAGGTCCTCAAGCAACAGGCTGGTACTGGTCAGCACCAGAGTGTCGTCATCCACCACCAGTACGGACAGGCCCGGGACCGGCGACATGGCCGGGACCTCGATCGTCGGTTTGGCGACCGAGCCTGGGGTCGCGACAGGCAGCCAGAGCTCGGCGATGGTGCCAACGCCCTTCTCGCTCTTGAGAATGAACCGTCCACCCAGTTGCGCGATAAAGCCGTGGACCATCGACAACCCCAGGCCAGTGCCCTTGCCGACGCCTTTGGTGGTGAAGAACGGATCGGTGGCCGACGCCAACGTCGTCAAGTCCATGCCCTCTCCCGTATCGGTGACCGACAGGCACACGTAGCGGCCCACGGGCAAGGATGACCGGGCCGGATCGATGACCACCTCGGTCCTGGCGCTGATGACCATTTTCCCGCCATGGGGCATGGCATCCCGGGCGTTGGTCGCCAGGTTCAGCACCGCCAGTTCGAGCTGGTTGACGTCAGCGATGGCGGGTTCCAGATCCGGGGCGAAGCGTGTCTCAAGGGCTACCGAAGGCCCCAGGGAACTGCGCAACAGTCCGGTGATGCCTTGGATCAGCGCCGGTATCTCGACCGATTCGGTCTTGAGCTCCTGGCGCCGGGCGAAGGCCAGCATGCGCTGGGTCAGGGACACGCCGCGCAGGGCGCCCTGGGTGGCGTTGTCCAGCAAGCGAATGATCTTCGGCTCGTCCCCCACCCGTTTACGCACGATTTCCAGATTGCCGAGGATCACCGTCAACAGGTTGTTGAAGTCATGGGCGATGCCGCCGCTGAGTTGCCCGATGGCCTGCATTTTCTGCGCCTGGAACAACGCTTCGCGGGTTTGCTCAAGGGCATGCTGGGCCTGGGTTACTTCGGTGATGTCCCGAGTGATCTTGGCAAAGCCGAGCAGCGTCCCCGTTTCGCCCCAGATCGGGTCCACCACCACATGGGCGAAAAACTGCGTACCGTCCTTGCGCACGCGCCAGGCCTTGTTTTCGAATCGACCTTCACGCGTCGCCGTCTCCAGCGCCCGCTGCGGTTCGCCGGCTTCGCGGTCATCGGGGGTATAGAACATCGAAAAATGCTTGCCGATCACTTCTTCCGGGCGGTAGCCCTTGATGCGCTGGGCGCCAAGGTTCCAGTTGGTCAGGTGTCCGCTCGCATCGAGCATGTAGATGGCGTAGTCGGTGACGCTCTGCACCAGCAGGCGAAACTGCTGCTCGCTTTGCTTGAGGGTTTCCTCGGCCATCTTGCGATCGGTGAGGTCGCGGGTGATCTTGGCGAAACCGAGCAACTTGCCTGAAGGGTCGATGATCGGGTCGATCACCACATGGGACCAGAAGTGCGTGCCGTCCTTGCGCACCCGCCAGCCTTCACCTTCGAAGCGTCCTTCCGTTATCGCCGTGTCCAGGGCCCGCTGGGGCAGCCCGGCCAGACGATCCGGTTCGGTATAGAAACGCGAAAAATGCTCGCCGAGAATCTCCGCTTCCTCATAGCCCTTGAAGCGTTTGGCCCCGGCGTTCCAACTGGTGATGATGCCATCGGGGTCGATCATGTAGATCGCATAATCCACCACGGCATCGATCAACAGCCGGAATCGACTGTCCTCGATAGCACTGGTTTTTGTCCGATCACCACTCATTGATCCATCCCGGCATTGTTGTTTCATGGAGTATGCGATAAACCGCGCGATTGGAAAGACAAATCCTGGGTTTGGAAGTTCTGGGTGGAGTGATGGTCACAGAGCTTCTATTCTCGACGCCAGCAGCCACCTCCGGCCAAGGAAAACGCCCTCGATGATTCTGATTCTGTTGCCGACCCGCGATTACGACCCGACCGAAAGCAGCGTGCCTTGGCAGGCCATGCGCCAGGCCGGGATCGAGGTGCGTTTCGCCACGCCCGAAGGGTTGCCTGCCTACGCCGACCCACGGCTGGTGGACAAGGGTTTTGGCCTGTTGAATCCGGTCCTGATGACACGTAAATCCGACCTTGCCCGCTACGCCCAAATGATCCAGGACGAAGCCTTCCTCCAGCCATTGGCCTACGCCGATGTCGACCCGGCGCAGTTTGCCGGATTGCTCATCCCCGGCGGTCACGCCAAGGGCATGCGCAGCTTGTTGGAGTCCGGCCAGGCCCGGCGCATTGCCCGGCACTTTTTCCAGACCGACAAACCGGTGGCCGCCGTGTGCCACGGCGTGCTGTTGCTGGCCCGCACCCTGGCCCCGGCCACCGGGCGCCCGGTGATCGATGGGTACAAGGTCACGGCGCTGGTGGCCAGCACCATGGAAATGCCGGCCTGGTTCCTCACGGGCCTGTGGCTGGGGCGTTATTACCGCACCTACCGGGACAGCGTCGAAGCCGAAGTGCGGGCGGCCCTTCGCAAACCGGCGGACTTCCAGCGCGGCCCATGGTTGTCCAAGCGCGATTCGGCGGACAAGCCAGAACGCGGCTTCGTGGTTCGCGACCGTCAGTTGCTTACCGCTCGCTGGCCAGGGGACTGTCATCGCTTTGCCGCTGAATGGCTGCGCCTGCTGGGTGAACAGACCACCAGCGCGGCAGCAACTGCCTGACCTTGCTCTCACCAAAGCGGTCATCGATCAGCATCACCACGCCCTGGTCCTGCTGGGTGCGGATCACCCGCCCGGCGGCCTGCACCACTTTCTGCACGCCGGGGTACAGATAGGTGTAGTCGTAGCCGGCACCGAAAATCGCCGCCATGCGGTGTTTCATCTGCTCGTTGACCGGATTGAGTTGCGCCAGCCCCAACGTGGCAATGAAGGCGCCGATCAGCCGCGCACCCGGCAGGTCGATACCTTCGCCGAACGCGCCGCCCAATACCGCGAAGCCAACGCCCTGGCTGTGGGTGGTGAATTGGTCGAGGAAGTTCTGGCGCTGGCTCTCGGCCATGCCTCGGGATTGCGACCACAAGGTAATGTGCGGATGCCGCTCGGCCAGTAACTGCACCACTTGCTGCAAATAATCGAAGCTGCTGAAAAACGCCAGGTAGTTGCCGGGGCGCTCGCTGAACTGCCGGGCAATCAGCTCGACGATCGGCCCCAGAGATGCCTGACGGTGCACGAAACGGGTCGAAATCTGGCTGACGATACTGACGTGCAACTGCTCGGCATGAAACGGCGACTCGACGTCGATGCACACGGTATCCGGCGGCGTACCGAGCAGGTCGGCGTAGTAATGCCGGGGGCTCAGGGTCGCGGAAAACAGCACGGTGCTGCGCGCTGCGGTCAGGCGCGGGCGGATAAACCCGGCGGGCACCACGTTGCGCAGACACAGTTGCGACAGGTTGCGTTTGCGCTCCAGGTCGCGCTTGCTGATGTCGAACAGGAACTGCTCATCGAACAGCTCCGCCACCCGGCCGAACTGCAACATATCGAAGTAGAAATTCTGCAAGGCGCTGTCCAGGCCTTGGGGATGATCATTCAGGTAGTCGCCGATGCTCGCGCTGCACGAAGACAAGGCTTGCAGGAGTTTTTCCGGGGCCTTGTCATAGGCTTGATAGGGACTCAGTTGCAGGTCATGCAGGGCGTTCCACTCGCGGTTGACCCGTTGCAGGGATTTTTTCAGCGGCTCAGGCGCGGTTTTGCGCACGGTGTTGAGGGTCGCCTGATCGAGGCTGGCGCTGTACATCTGCCGACCGCGTTCCACCAGGTTATGCGCCTCGTCCACCAGCACCGCGACCCGCCAGTTGTTGGCCTGGGCCAGACCGAACAGCAAGGCGCTGAAGTCGAAGTAATAGTTGTAGTCGGCGACCACCACGTCCGCCCAACGGGCCATTTCCTGGCTCAGGTAATACGGGCAAACGTCGTGTTGCAACGCCACGTCGCGCAAGGCGCTCTGGTTCAACAGGCTGACCCGGCTTGCAGCCTGGCGCGCAGCGGGCAAGCGATCGTAGAAGCCCTGGGCCAACGGGCAGGATTCGCCGTGGCAGGCTTTGTCCGGGTGTTCGCAGGCCTTGTCCCGGGCGATCATCTCCAGGATGCGCAGCGGCGGCGCGGTGGCGCTGTCGAGGATCACCTGCGCCGCGTCCAGTGCCAGTTTGCGCCCCGGGGTTTTCGCCGTGAGGAAGAACACCTTGTCCAGTTGCTGCGGCGCCAGGGCCTTGAGCATCGGGAACAGCGTGCCAACTGTCTTGCCGATCCCCGTGGGCGCTTGCGCCATCAGACAACGGCCAGTGCTGACGGCTTTGAACACCGACTCCGCCAGATGCCGTTGCCCTGGACGAAACCCGGCATGGGGAAACGTCAAGACTTGAGCCGCCTGGTTACGGGCCTCGCGATGAGCCATTTCCTGTTCGGCCCAGTGCAGGAATAACCGGCAATGGTGCTCAAAGAACCCCCGCAACTCATCGGCGCTGAAACCCTCGACCAAGCAGGTTTCCTTTTCGCTGACGATATCGAAGTACACCAACGCCAGGTTGATCTGTTCCAGTTGCAGCTTCTGGCACATCAGCCAGCCGTAGATCTTGGCCTGGGCCCAATGCAACTGGCGGTGGTTGGCCGGTTGTTTGCTCAGGTCGCCGCGATAGGTTTTGACTTCTTCCAGGCAGTTTTGCGCCGGGTCGTAGCCGTCCGCCCTGCCCTTTACCCTCAACGTTTGATACAGGCCTTCCAGCGCGACTTCGCTCTGGTACTTGTCATTGCGCCGTGAAGCCACGGTGCGATGGCCGACGATGCCCTCCAGCGCCGTTGGCGAGGGGGTGAAGCGCAGGTCGAGGTCGCCGACCTTGGCGGTGAACTCACACAACGCCCGCACCGCAATGCTGTAGCTCAAGCGCTCTGCTCCGCCCATTGCACGTAGCACACGGCAATCGGCATCTGGTGTTCGTGGCAGAACTCGATCCAGCGCAATTGGTTGTCTTGCAGGCGATCGCCGGGGCCTTTGACTTCGATCATGCGGTAGGTTTTTTCTTGCGGCCAGAACTGGATCAGGTCCGGCATGCCCGCGCGGTTGGCCTTGATGTCCAGCAACAGCCGATTGAACCAGTGCTTGAGGTGCTCGGCCGGCAGACAGTCCAGCGCCTGTTCGAGCAGTTCCTCGCTCAACGCGCCCCAGAACACGAACGGCGACTGCACGCCCCACTTGGCCACGTAACGCTCGCGAATGGTCTGGCGGTAGCGCCCGTTATCCAGTTCGGCGAGGCACGCCTGGAACAGCTCGGCGCGACGACCGTGGAAGTCTTCATTAAGCAGGTCGACCGGCCCACGCTGGAACGGGTGGAAAAACGCCCCCGGCAACGGCGCGAAGATCGCCGGCCAACAGAGCAAGCCGAACAGCGAGTTGATCAAGCTGTTTTCGACGTAATGCACCGGCGCCGTTTCTTCGGCCAAATGCGCCTGCACGTAATACTCCACCGACAGCGCCAGATCGGTGCGGGGCAATTGCAGGTCCAGGCGCTCCATGACCCGGGGGCCTGCGCGTTTGATCGGCGGCCCGCCCAACTTGCGCCGCAGCCTTGGCAGCACCCGCAGCAATTGCTGTTGTTCGGCGGCGTTTTCCGGCGATAGCTCGGCGCGGATCGCCAGTTCCAGCGCCAAGGCGTATTCAGCGCAACGCTCCAACACCCGAATCAAGCGCAGGCGCGCGCCGGGATAAGCACATTCACGGTAGATTCCCAGCGCGGTGGGGAAATCGGCCATACGTTCGCAGTATTGGCCAATCTGAAACAGCAATTTGCCCCGCCGGCGTTGCAGCCAGGGATTGTCCAGCACCAGGGCGTTGATCTGCTCGACAACGGCGCCAACCTCTTCACCCGCTTCGAAGCGCTGCTGACACGCGTGCAGAAACACACAGGCATCCACGTCCTCGCGGCTGCGCAGGCCTCGGGAGTCAGCGCAGAATTCGACTTTTTCGTAGGTAAAGATGCCCAGATCGGCCAGTACGAACTCCGACCAGTCCTGATAGAGATTACCGAAGAACATCAGGCGCAAGCGATCACACAGGCCCATGATGGTCAGGCTGAACAAGCGGTCATCCAGGGTCGGGCACCACTCACGGAAATGCCGAGACTCGGAAAACTGTTCGCTCAGCAGCGGCAGCCACTCGGTCTTCTTGCCTTTGGGCTGGTCGATGGCATGCCCCAGGCATTGCAGGATTTCGGCCTTGAGCAATACGTCGAACAGTTCTTCTATTAATAACGGCGATTGCTCATCGATCCAGCCCAATTCCAGCAACGGGCCGGCGGCCCAGGCGATGTCACCGATCTCGACGTAATGCAGCTTGCCAGCCCGAAAATGCAAACCCTTGCGCATCACCATCCGCACCAGTAGTGCGCGGGACTCCCGGGGCAGTCGTTTGAACGCCTCGATAAAGCACTGTTCCTCCGGGCTCAACACATCGGCATAGCGATGCTCAAGCCAATCAAGCACTTGCATGAAGTTGTTCAAGTAATAGAACGGGTCGTCGAGCGGGTTTGCAATCACGGGAAAATGGGCCACTGGCAAGCGAGTACTGGTTATGCGTACAGATACCAGCTACCCACGGTACGGTGCAAACGGAAAAGGATGGGCGGCGCGTCTAATCCGGCATTTTTGTGCTGACCATCGAACTTTCCGGCGATCCACGGCACCAACCGCCATAGCGCTGAATTTTTTGATCATGGAGGTAAGTATGAATATCAAGACCCTGGGCCTGCCCCTGGCCGTTGCAGCCTTCCTGGCCCTGGCCGGTTGCTCAACGCCGACCGTGGTGACCCTGCAGAACGGCACCCAGTATTTGACCAAGGACATGCCGAAAACCAAAACCAAGGACGGGTTCTATGAATTCGAAGATATTTCCGGGGCCAAGGTGAAGGTCAAGGCTGATGATGTGGCGACGGTTCGTTCGGAAGACTGAAGACCGCGTTATCGTTCTTCGCGGGCAAGCCCGCTCCCACATTTGGAATGCATTCCCCTGTGGGAGCGGGCTTGCCCGCGAAAGGGCCATTCAAATCAACACAAAAATCAAGGCATCCCCGGAACACTGGTATCGCAGACGACATAGCGATCCCCACGCTTGATCATCTCCGCCCGCAACTTCTGGCACCGGTCAAATTCCTGCTGCACCGAGTTATCGATACTGATATTGCCGGTCACTGGCGGCTTATTCCCATCGCCGATTCGCACAGTGGCCCACGGCTGCTCCGGCTGAATCTGGAAGCGGCTTTTCTCTTCAACAGGTGCCTGGGTTTCGATGGCTGCCGGTTTCGGCAACTCATCGGGCGTCATGCCATAACGGCTCAGAATCGAGTGGTGAGGCAGCTCGGCGGCGGCGTTTGCCGATAACACGGCCAAAGCCAAACCCAAGACATACCTCTTGTTGTTACTCACGGTGCTGAATCTCCTGTACTCAATGGCGCATGCCGCTGGTGCGTTTAGAGATAACGCAAAAGCAGGCGAATGCTTTAGTGCCGATTCCTGTTGGTGCAGGTGTTTGAGTCAGGGAATAGCCGGTGAGTCACTGAATTACCGCGTTATCGTTCTTCGCGAGCAGGCAATATCAATGCCCGATGCCAAACCTTGCCGGGCTAACCACCGGTCCGAAAACCTCGCCGACCTGTAATTTCTGACAGTAGCCAGCCCCTGCCAACTGCGGTTTGATCCACTCCACACCGTCTCTGATTGCGCCAGGAGTCAGCATCATGCCCACCACCCCGTCTGCCGATAACACGGTTTTGGTCCTGTACCCACCCAGAGTACCCGGCGCGACCAGCCCGGTCGTCGGCGCCCATTGCGGCGTGCCAAAGCGGATTTATGACCTGGAACCGATGGGCGCCAGGGTTGATGTGGATCCTTATCCAGACCAGGAAGCCGGCGACACTGTGTTGCTCAACCTCAACGGCCAGCCAGGCATCGACAGCAAAATCACCCAGTCAGACAGCGAAACCGTCACGCTCTACATCCCCAAGCGACTGTTGCTGGCGGACATCGTCAACCGTCTCACTTACACCGTGATACGTGGCAGCGGAAACCGTGATACGTCACAGCCGCCGCTGGAGTTGCTCTACAACCTCATCCGCCCCGGCAATCAGGACGACGACCCGGGGAAGGATGGGCATTCCGAACTCGAGTTGCTGCTGCCCGATGAAATCAAGAACGGCGTCGGCCCGGATTTTCCGGTGGATGGCGTTCCGGTGTGCGTGTCCTACCCGTATTGCCGCGCCCATGATGTGATCCGCCTGAACCTCAACGGGCATGACGTCTTTCACACCGTTACCGACATGCAGGCCACCCTGCCAGGGTCGGCCACGCCGGTGCAAGTGTGCTTCAACGTGACCCGAGCGGATCTGGAAGCCGGGGGTGACAACGCGCAGTACAAGATTTCCTATACGGTGACCGACCAGGTGGGCAACGGCCCGGATCCCGACTCGCCGTGGTCGGCGACACACGTGGTGGATGTGGATCTGGGCGGTCGTCAGCTCGTCGCCCCCGACCTGGCTGAAGACCCGGATGATCCGAGCGACGATCCCACGACCATTGACCTGAACAAACTCGGCACAAAAGACCTGACGGTACTGGTGCACACCTTTGCGCCGCTATGGCAAACCAACGACGTCATCCGCGTAACCTACACCGCCACCCCGCCCACAGGGCCGGTGGTTGATCAATTGGTCCAGACCACCGTATCCCGCGTGCCCTTCACCTACAAACTGATGGTGGACAACGCCAAAGTGCTGCCCGGTAGCCTGGTGCGCGCCCGGTATGAACTGGTTCGCAATAACGTGGTGATTGCAACCTCCCGCACCGCGAATGCCCGAGTCATCGGCCAGGGCGCCATCGACTTGCGGCCGCCGTTTCTGGTGGCGCCGGCAACCAATCCGATTGACGTGCTGAATTATGAAAATGGCGTAACGGTGCGCGTCGAGCACTTGATCGCCGAACCGGGCGACAGCGCACAACTGGTCGAGGTCAATCCCTTGCCCGGCACACCGGCGTTCCGGGTGATCGCCCTCAATGCCAACCATCGTGCCAATTACACCCTGAGCCCGGCGTTTCTGGCGGCGCGGCAGGGGCGGATTATTGAATTGAAGTGGGTGTTGATCCGTGGCGGAGCGCCAGTGGCGGAATCATTGCCGTTGGTGTTGACGGTGAATCGGATTACCGATGGGGATACCCGGTTGCCAACGCCCGCGATAGATAACAAGACAGGCCTGGAACTCGACGTCACTCAACTGCCTGCCAACGCTGAATTGACGGTTGGACCTTGGTCGCATGTGCCCAATGAATACGTGTGGCTGGACTACGCAGGTATCGACCAAAGTGGTTCGCCCGTGACACTGCCTGACCTGGCGGGGGCGCCTCACACCTCGACCGGCCTGACACGGCCAGCGCCGGTGAATTGGTTGAAAGGGTTGAAGGATGGGACGACGCTGACGGTAACGTTGAAGGTGAACTTTGATGGGGTGGCGAATAAGGCGACGGCGGTGGGATTTCCGGTGCGGGGTTATACCGTCAAGGCTATCGAAATGGTTGACCCAACCATTACCTCGGTAAAAGGCTCGCTGAGTGGTCTGGCGATTCCCAACGGTGGCGACACTTTCGAAACCAGCGTGACCTTGACCGGAGAGGCCACCAAAGGGCAGAAGGTGCAGATTTTCGTTGGCACGACACCTGGGGGTGAAGCCACTGCTAATCAGAACACCGGTATCTGGACGCTGAACGTATCGGGATTGAGCGTGGCAGCCCACAGTTTTACCGCCAAGGCCTTATATGATTCGGGCGAGACGTCGGAGAAATGGCTCATTACGGTTAAACAAACTCTGCAATCTGACTTAACAACCTTTGAAGATGGAACATTCGGTGGATGGCAGCGAGGGCCTGCTACAGATTCACGCGATTGGAGTATTAGGTTGGATCAGGGTAATCGTCGAGCCTTCAATAACACCTTCAGCAATAACTCCGCGGGGGTAGTCCTGACGAAAACCTTTCAAAATATAAAAATAGGACAGCGCTACCGATTTTCAATAGGCGCAGTTCGACGCGACTTGGGGGGACGTTACACCCCCAGTCTTTCACTCAGTACGACGCAAGGTGCACTTACTCAACCCGTAACCCCTCCAACCACATGGATACTCATACAGGGGGATTTCACAGCGGAAACTAACATTATGGAATTCATGATTGTTAGTCATATAGCAAGTGGCGACGGAAATGATTATGAAGTAGACAATCTAAGCATAAGGACGATTTAGAGGAAAACTGCAGATAAAAAGGGGACAGAATTATTTAATTCTAGGTTTTGATTCACCGTTGAATGTGATGGCCTCATCGCGAGCAAGCTCGCTCCCACAGGGGATCTTCGGTGAACACAAAATCCGTGTTCGGCACCAACCCCTGTAGGAGCGAGGCTTGCCCGCGAAAGCGGTTTCACATTCAATATTGAGGTTGACTGACCCACCGCCTTCGCGAGCAAGCCCGCTCCCACAGGGGATGTTCGGTGAACACAAAATCCGTGTTCGGCACCAACCCCTGTAGGAGCGAGGCTTGCCCGCGAAGGTTATTTAACATCCACCACGGATGTTGACTGACCCACCGCTTTCGCGAGCAAGTTGAATCGTCGCACCGCCGCTCCCACAGGAATAGGTAGCAAAACCTGTCACCGACCACTCATCTAAAACCACCTCGCACCTGTAACTTCTGACAGTAGTCGAACCCGCCCCGCCGGTATCTCATGTGCCATGCCCCCACCGAACACGCAGGTGCGTCATGGACACTGAACAAACGAACGCCGAGATGCCGGTCAACTATCTACCCGCCACCCTGGGTGCCGCGTCCAATGTGATGCCCTGCACGCTTGTGCCACCGGGTGAGCCAGTGAAGGGTGCGCCGGGGGCTCTGTTCAGGCCGGCGCTCAATCAGCAGCGCGTGCTGGCCAACGGGTTGACCGTGCGGATCGTCCCGCCTATACGAGACGATCTTGGCGATGACGATCATCCCTGCGCCGATATCAACCTGTCGGCGGAACCCGGTGACCCTGGGGTGACGGAATCAACCTCTGCCCGAGTCACCGGCGCAGGTGCCATCAGCCTCAACCCGCCGAGGCTGATAGCCCCGGCGGTCAGCCCGATCAATGTGCTCGATTACCCATTCGGCGTGGTCGCGCAAGTGGCATTTGCCGAGGATCCCGGTGACCAGGCGCAGTTGAAGGAAATCAATCCGCCGCCGCAGGCCAGGCCGTTCCCGCCGCAGATCATCTTCGGTGGCGAGTCCAATTTCACCCTCGATGCGGCGTTTCTGGCAGCACGCCAGAACAGGGATATCGAACTGACCTGGACCTTGATTCGCAGTGGGGAAGCGCCCATAGAGTCGGGGCCGTTGGTGTTGCGGGTGAACCGGATGGCCGATGGCGATACACGGCTGCCTGCGCCGATCATTACCGCCGTGACGGATGGGGTCACGTTGAACCTGGGCAGTTTTTCCGGCGATGCCATTGCCTTGATCGACGCCTGGCCGGGAATTGGCCTCGGGAACAGATTGTGGATGAGGTGTGAAGGCACCGATGTCAGAGGCGTCCCTGTAACGTTGTCGATTCATCAGGGGGTTGCCATCGGATTGATCAGTCATCAAACAGGCTGGGTGACCCGCGCCTTTCTCGACTCACTGGCGAACGGGTTTCCCCTCAGGGAGTACGTGGCGGTGAATTTCGATGGCCTGGTCAACGAAGCGACCGCCGTGAAGTTCCCGGTGAGGACCTATACCGTCATCGCGCGAACCAAGCTCTTGATCGTATGGGACTTTAATAACAACTCGTTTCAGGGATGGACGCCCCAAGGCCTCTATGCCGGCGGTGATTTGCATCTGGTTAATGGGCAGGTTCATGCAGACACCAATGGGAGTGGCAGCTTTGGCGGACCGGTTATGACAATAGTCATTCGACTGGAGGCCGGGAGAACCTATGATTTCAGTTTCCAATTGGCTGCTCGTGGTGGCGGCAGAGCCAGCACGAGACTCGCGTTAACGATCAATGGATACGGCATTGGTCCGGTCGTTGACACGCTGAATCAAGTTAACGTGTGGAAAACCGGCACCGGTGTTTATACCGCTCCGAGTACAGCAGACGTGACCCTTGGCCTGTGGAACGAAGTCGGCGATGGGGCGGGTAACGACTTCATGATCGACAACATTCGGGTTCAGGAACGCTGACGTGCAGAAAAGGGACAGATTTATTTAATTCGCCAATTCCTGTGGGAGCGGGCTTGCTCGCGAAGGCAATTTCACATTCAGCATCAATGGTGACTGACCCACCGCTTTCGCGAGCAAGCCCGCTCCCACAGGGGATTGGCGTCGGGCACAAAACTGTGACCGGCGCAGATCTCGTGTGGGAGCGAGGCTTGCCCGCGAAGAGGCCCTATCAGGCGATGACAATCCCGGAGCCGGACAAACTCTCCAATCCAACCCCTACCAACGTCACCGAATCCCCGCCCAGAAAAGGGGACGCATTTATTTAAAAGGCCCACGTCCCTTGTAGGAGCTGTCGAGTGAAAAGAGGCTGCGATCTTTTGATCTTTATTTTCAAGGGCAAGATCAAAAGATCGCAGACTTCGGCAGCGCCTAAGGGGGTGTGGCCGGATGCGGAAGTTGCCTACGGGAAAAGCAGCTGTTTCAGGCGTTGCGCCGGGTTGACTGCCCTGCCCTGGCTCCCTATCCTCACGCCCGTCACGACTCATTCGTGATCGGGTTTGACGGCTCGGCTGTATTCACGACGCGCATAGCCTTTCTCTGCTCGAGCACCTCCGTGCCCGTTCATTGCATATGGCGACTGTGCGTGGGGCATCTTCGGGTGCGCCGGGTTCGTGAGACCGGTCCGTCAACCTGCGCACAGTTGCCACCCTATTCGTTTGACGGCGATTTCGTGGCAGCTTCTTGAAACTCACGGAGCTACAACAATGACCAACGCAACCACAAAATCCACCCCCTTCTCCCCCTGCGATCACGTCGATCACCACCTCTTCGCCGTACAACCCGACATCCCCCTGGTCGATGCCCTGGAGCACGCCACCGTCTACCTCAGCTGCGCCGAAGCCCTCGCCCACCAAGCCCCCAACGCCACCCGTCCTGAACACATCGCGACCCTGCGCTGGGCCAGCAAGCACATGCTCGACACCGCCCGCTCACTGGTGCAGGCCTCGGTCGATGGTTTGCACGCAGCGCAAGCGGGAGGTGAAGCATGAACCCGCATATGCCGATGACCAGCAATGAGGGCCAGACGCCGGTGTTATTGGTGGCCACGCAAGCGCCGTTGGATGAATTGCACAGCAACGCCGCGACGCGGTTTCTGGCGGGAACGCAAATGATGGAGAGTCTGGCCAGCCTTGATATCAGCCAGGCCAAGGGTGCCGATGTGCAGCAATTGGCGCAGGCGGCGGCGATGTTGTTGCGCGATGGCTGTGATGTGATGGATGTGTTGGGGCGGCGGATTCGGGCTCGGGTTTAAACGCCGGGTTTGATGTTGACGCCTTCGCGGGCAAGCCTCGCTCCTACAGGGGGTCGGTGGTGTACGCGAAATGTGTGGCAGGCACCAATCCCTGTGGGAGCGGGCTTGCTCGCGAAGGCGGTTTCACATTCTGGATTGAGGTGACTGACATGCCGCTTTCGCGAGCAAGCCCGCTCCCACATTGGAATGCATTTCCCTGTGCATTTCCCTGTAGGAGCGAGCCTGCTCGCGAAGAGGCCCTATCAGGCGATGACGATCCCTGAGCCGGACAAACTCTCCAGTCCAACCCCCACCAACGTCACCGAATCCCCGCCAAACGTCAGCACGGTGTCATGCCCGACTGCCGTGGCATGCGCCCGGAAGTTATCGTCGGGCGTCACACCTTGAACCCCTAGGAACACCAGTTTGTCGCTGGCCTGATACCCAATCACTTTGTCCTGGCCAAACGCGCCAGTGAACAGGAAGGTATTGATCCCGCCCCCCGACTCCATCAGGTCATTGCCGGCGCCGCCGACGAACACGTCGTTGCCCTTGCCGCCGATCAAATGGTCGTTGCCGTCCAGGCCAAACAACCAGTCACCGCTGGCGTGGGCCGTCAGCGTGTCGGCCCCCGCCCCGCCCTTCACTGTCGAGGCGTATTGGGTGACGTTGTTGCCGACTTTCAGGCCCTCCGCCGTGACGCTGTGGGTCACGTCGTCCTTGAACACGCCCCACAGGAACGCCGGTTCCTTGGTGAGGATGTTGCCAATGTCGCGGGTGATGCTGATCCCGCCGTTGGCGTCCTTCACGTAGAGGTTGCCGACGCCGTCATTGGCGAACACGAAGTTCTTCACCGACTGCTGCAAGTCCAGCAGGTTGCTGCCCTTGCCGCCGAGCACGATGTTGTAGCCGCCGCCGTCGCGGAAGGTGTCGTTGCCGTCCCGGCCTTCGAGGTAGTCGTTGCCCTTGCCGCCCTGGATCAGGTCATTGGCGTCGCTGCCGATGATGAAGGTGCTGCCCTTGTGGGTTTCGGCGTTGCGGTTCAGGTCCTGGACCCAGGTGTTGGCCCGCGCCGGGTCCGAAAGGTTGGCGACGACGATGGTCGAGTCTTTGCTGGTGAGGTCGTAGAACTTGGACTCGATCACCCGGTTCATCCCATCGCCGTAAGCGGTCGGCAAGTGCGAGATCCAGGTCGGGATGTTGAGGATGGAGAACGGCAACACGTTCCACGCGGTCGAGGCGTAGTGATCGTTGAAGCTGACGATGTTGTCGGTGGTCGAGGCCTTGGCTGCGTCGTGCACACCCACAGAGGACAGGTTGAAGGTCGAGCCGTCGAGGGCGCGGAATACCGGGTCGTTTTCGTAACCGACGTTCAGCACTTTATCGTTGCTGCTTTGGGTCGGTGAGGCGTAGGCGATGTAGTTCGAATCCTTGTAGAAACCGCCCCACTTGTCCGTGCTCAGGTCTGCCGCGCTGTTGACCGCCAACCCGCCCAGGCTATGGCCACTAAACAGCACGTCCTTGCCGGACAAACCATTGGCACTGGCAAACGCCGCGACATTGCCCAGCAGTTTGCCGAACGCTTCACCGACGTAATTCTTCGCGTAATCCTTGGGGCCCAGCGCGGCCAGCAGGTCGTTGATCGCATCGCCGATGGAGTCGCCGATCAGGATTTCCCTCGGGCCACTGGTGCCGCGAAAGGAAACGCCGACTTCGGTGAGATGGCCCTGGGCGTCGTACTTGCCGAGGATCTCGACCTGGGCGCTGGTGAACCCGGCCTTCTCGCCGTAGAAGGTTCCCCGTGCGTCGGTTTTGCCGTCGTAGCCTAATTGCGAAGCAGTGATCGGCGTCCAACCGGCCTTTTTCACGGCGTCCAGTGCGAGCTTTTCCGAATCGGGGTTCCACGGCACGCCGGGAATCACCCCTTGGGAATCAGTGCCGCCAATCAGCGCCGTGACCAGCGTTGCTGGCAACCCGAGGCCGAAGCCGTTGTGCTGATAGCCGGCGGCGAAGCCGTTATCGAGGTTGTGATAGGAGTACAGCGTGATGGCCATGGCGTCGCTGAACAACGCCTTGGATTCTGCCGTGCTGAAGTTTTTGTAATCGTAAACACCCATTGCTATTGCCTCTCTTTTGTTGGAATTGTCAGAGATAGCTCACAGCCAAAGCGCCTCGGGAATGAGGCGCTCCGGAGCATTTCAGTGCATGTCGCCCTTATGCAAAGGTAAAACTTGAAGTGGACAGGTTATCCAGCCCGACGCCGACCAAGGTCACGGCAAAATCGCCGACCTTGAGCACTGTGTCGTGGCCGGTCTGGGACGCATGTTGCTTGTAGTCGTAGCCCTGCCCCGCGCCCTGCACGCCCATGAACACCAGTTTGTCGCTGCCCTGGTAACCATTGATCGCATCGAAACCAAAGGCACCGCTGAACAGGAAGGTGTTGTTGCCGCCGGCGGCATGCATCACGTCATTGCCCGCGCCACCGACGAAAGTGACCTGGCTTTTGTCGCTGCGCAGAAGGTCGTCACCGGCATTGCCGAACAGCCAGTCGCCGTCGATGGTCGCCGCCAGGGTGTTGCCGTAGGCGTCGCCGTTGAGCGAATGGTTGTAATGGGTCAGTTCCGTACCGTTGAGCAAACCGTTGGCCGTGACGGTGTAACTGACATCCTTGGTGCTCAACCACGAGCCAGGCTCCTTGCTCACCAGCGCACCGATGTCCCGGGTCAGGCTGATGCCGCCGTAGGCGTCGCGCACATACAACGTGCCGTTGCCGTCGTTGGCAAAGCTGAAGTTCTGCAACGGCTTTTGCAGCTCGAAGGTGTTGCTGCCCTTGCCGCCGAGCAGGATGTTGTAGCCACCGTCATCGCGGAAACGATCGTTGCCGTCGCGGCCCTCGATGAAGTCATTACCGGCGCCGCCCTTGAGCAAGTCGTTGCTGTCGGTGCCGATGATGAAGGTGCTGCCGGTGTGCGGCTCGCCGCTGCGACCCAAATCCTCGACCCAGGTCTTGCCCCTGGAATCGAGCGCCAGGTTGGAGACGATCAGCGTCGAATCCTTGCTGGTGAGGTCGTAGAACTTCGAATCGATCACCCGGTTCAAGCCATCGGCATAACCCAGCGAGCCATGGGCCGACCAGCTCATCGGGTTGAGGATGCTGAACGGCACCAGATTCTGCGCGGTGGAGGCGTAATGGTCATTGAAGTTGACGATGTTGTTGGTCGCCGACGCCTGATAACCATCGTGCTTGCCCACCGAGCCGCTGCTGAAGGTGGTGCCATCCAGCGCACGGAACACCGGATCGTTCTCGTAGCCGATGTTCAACACGTTGGTCGACACGCTTTGGGTCGGCGAAGCGAAGGCCACGTAGTTGGCGCCCTTGTAGAACCCACCCCAGTTATCGCCGCTCAGCTCTGCCACGCTGTTGACCCCGAGCCCGCCGAGGCTATGGCCGCTGACCAACACGTCCTTGGCGCCGAGGCCATGGGCGATGGCGAACGCGGCGACGTCCTTGAGCAAGGTGTCAAACGCGTTTTTGGCGTAGTTCTTCGCGTAATCCACCGGGCCGATGGCGGCCAGCAGGTTGTTTTTGATGTCGCCGAAGGTGTCGCTGTAGCTCAGGCCACCGGTGCCGCGAAAGGCCACGCCGATGCCGATCAGCTTGCCGGTGGCGTCGTATTTGCCGAGGACTTCGGCTTCGGCGCTGGTGAACCCGTCCTTCTCGCCAAAAAACGAGCCCTGGGCGCCGACCTTGCCCTGATAACCCAACGCTGTGGCGCCAATCGGCTTCCATCCGGTGGCCGGCAAGGGTTGGCCCGTCGGCGTGTAGGCGTAAAGCGTCAGGGCGATGGCATCGCTGTACAACGCCTTGCCGGCTGCACTGCCGGCATTTTTGTAATCAAACAGTCCCATGTTTTTTGCTTCCTTTGCGTTAAATCAGAACTGCCAGTCCAGGGTCAGGCCCACGCCGTGGTCCTTCTCATTGGAGCCGAGCAGCCCGTTGTAATCCAGGTTCACGCGAGTGGCTTTGTTCAAGGCCAACCCGGCGCGCAGACCGACCACGGCGGCGTTGCGATCCATGGAAACGCTTTGCACGGTGAACCCGCTGTTGCCATTGGCAAACGCCAGGTGTTGATCGGTATCGACACTGCTCAGGTTGTGCTGCCAGCCAAGGCTCCCGGACAGTTCGAGGCTTTTCTGGTCGGACAGCGCAATGGCTTTGCTCGCCCGCAGGCCGAGGGTCGAGAGCACCGCGTCGCGGTTGTCTTCACCACTTTTAAGCGCGGCGGCATCACCCTTCTCGGTGAAGCTGTCGCTGTTGAGGTGCACGTAGGCCAGTTTGGCGAACGGCTCCAGGGCCAGGGGTTGCAGGTCCAGACGATAAGCCGCTTCGGTGAACACCTGTGCGGTGGTCGCATCGTGTTTGGTTTTCTGCTTGCCGCTGACATCGGCGAATTGCAGGTCACGTTTCGCATCAATGCGATGCCAGCTATAGGCACCGCCGACGCTCAGGCGCAGGGCATCGATTTCATGCCCCAGGTACGCACCCAAGTGGTAGCTGTCGACGTCGGCCGACGAGTGCGTGCCATCGCCCATGCTCAGCGAACTGTTGCTATAACCGGTGACGAAACCGAGGCGGGTATCTTTAGCGATCAAGCCATCGCCACCCACCAGCAAGCCGCCGATTGAGCTATTGGAACTGGCGTTGTCATTGCCGCCATCACTCTTGCCCCAGGCGCCCAGGACTTTGACCCACAGGTTGCTTTTGTCATCGGTCGGCGCGCCGGCGTCGAACAGGTCACGTTCACGCAAACGGTCACTGACCGCGTCACGCAGGTAACGGCTGTCATTGATCAGCATCGTGCCCACCGCCGGATGAATCTCGCCGGACAGTTGCTGGAACGCTTGCTGCGCCACAGCGGCGTTCGGCGCCAGCAGCAGGGTTTCGTACAACGCATTGCCCGCGCCCAATTGCTCGGCGGCAGCGGCCACGGCCCGTTGGTTCGGGGTTTGGCCGACAGCGCTGAAGGACGTCGCGTTGCGCTCTACGGCCAGTTGAATGCCGTTGGCCGTGTAGTCGAGAGCACCGCCGATAAACAGGTAGTTCGGCAACACTTGCCCAAACTGCCCTTGGATGCCGCCCGCCGCTTGCAGGATGTTGTACTGATGGCCGAGCAGGGATTGGGTCTCGGCGGTGGTCAGCAAGGTTGGACTGTTTTCCAGGGACAGGCTGACCGTGGCGCCATCGATTACGGCTTTACCGCCGGCGATGATCTGGTCACTGCGGGTGGGCGACAGTTCCACGGCGTAGGTCGAGCCCGGCTCGAAGACCACGTCGCCGGCCACTTGCAAGGTGCCGATGGAATTGCCCGGCGCCACGGTGCCGCCGCTTTTCGCGGTCAGGGCGCCGATACGGCCGTTACCGCCGAGGATGCCGCTGTCGTTGACAGTGACTGCCGATTGCAGCGAGCCGTTGATTGCCAGGCGTCCCTGATTGACCAACGTCGGGCCGGTGTAGGTGTTGGCACCGGTCATCACCAGGGTGCCGATGCCCTGTTTGGTCAGGCCGCCGTGACCGGAGATGTCGTTGCTCCAGGTGTCGAGGCCACAGTGCACGTCGTTGCACACCCGCTCGGTGGGTTTACCGGCGTCGACGATGGCGCCGATGCCCGGCAAGTCCGCGACAAACTGGCTGTCGCCGTAAGCACCCTGGATGCGGAATTCTTCCGGGATGTCCTGCTCGGTCACCAACATCCCCGGGCCATTGATGCCTTTGCCGAGGTTGATCATGCCCCAGCCGTACAACGCGTCGACGCCAGGGGCACCGAGGTCGGTGGCCGTGGTGCGCAACACGCTGGCGACCTGGGCGCCGGTCATGTACGGGAAGCGCTCCATCAGCACCGCCATGGAACCGGCCACATGGGGCGCAGCCATCGACGTGCCGTTGTAGTTGGCGTAGCCGGTGCCGACATTGTTCGGGTCGGTGCCGGTGATGATCGAGCTGTAGATTTTGCTGCCCGGCGCCGACACGCAGTAACTGGCGGTGTAGCCGCAGCGCGAGGAGAACACGCTAATGTTGTAGAGGTCGGCGCTGGTCAGGTCCGGGTTCTTTTGCAGTGCGGCGACGGTGATCCAGTTTGGCGCGATGTCCGGCACGAAGTACGCAAGACCGGCGATGGCGTCCGGGTTGTTGAGGTTGTAGTCGTTGCCGGCGGCGAAGATCGTGACGATGCCACTGCGAGCCGCCGCGATGGCGCCGTCATAGGCGCCGCCCGGCTTGGTGCCGAGCAAGGGCTGGATCTCGTTGAACTGCAACTGCGCGTCCTGCACGGTGAAGTGCGGGAACGCCGGGTCGCGCCCGCCGAGGTCGAAGCGATCGGTGATGCCGATGCCCCAGCTGTTGTTGATGATTCGCGCGCCGCTGGCGATCAGGGCATCCCAACCGGCCTTGTAGACCGCGCCGTCGTTGCCGCGAATGATCCCGTCCTCGGGGCCCGGGTCACCGTTGTCGGCACTGATGATTTGCGCGCCGAAAGCCACGCCGTGCATCGAGCCACCGTCGCGGCTGCCGGCGGCAATCCCGCCGACGTGGGTGCCGTGGGCGCCGAGCTTGCCGTCGGAGCCGACCGAGGGCGCGCCGTTGTAAAGGAACGCGTCCCCGGCTTTGACCGGGATGTACGGGTCGGTGTATTCGCGGATGCCGCTGGTGACCAGGTTGATCACTTTATTAGTGCCGGAAAATTCCGGGTGCTGGGCGTAGACCGGCTGGTCGAAGATCCCCAGTTTCACGCCTTTACCGGTGTAGCCGGCAGCGTAGGCTTGCTGGGCGTTGATCGCCCCGACGCCCCAATCGGCGTTGAACTCGGCGCTGCGCCAACTGTTGGGATCGCCAAGCTTGCCATTTTCCACGTAAGGCGCGGCATGGGCGGTGCCCAGCGAGGCCAAGGCGCAAAGCACGGCGAGGTTGAGGGTTTTGAGGGCGAACTTGTTGTTGTTTTCAAACGTCATCCAGCTACCTTCCTTAGTTGTGTTGCCAAAATCCGTGTGGCTGTGCGCCGGGCTTTACGTGTGGGAGCGGGCTTGCTCGCGAAGGCGGTATGTCAGTCACTATCAATGTTGAATGACAGTCCGCTTTCGCGAGCAAGCCCGCTCCCACAAGGGGATCTATGCAGCCGGGCGATCCAGTCCGGCGCAGCCACGGTTTATTGGTTCAGAACTGCCAATTGAGGCTCAGCCCCACGCCATGAATCTTCTCGCGGCTGGCCAGTTGGCCGGTGTAGTCGAGGTTCAGGCGAATGTCCTTGCTCAGTGCCAGGCTTGCATGGGCACCGACCAGCGCGGCATCGCGCATCAGTGGCGAACTCTCCACGGCGAATCCTGTGCCGCCGCTGGCAAACGCCAGATGCTGATGCGAGTCGACACTGCTCAGGTTGTGCTGCCAGCCGAGGCTGCCGCTCAGGTCCAGTTGTTGCTGGCTCGACAGGTTCACGGTTTTCAGTGCGCGCAAGCCCAGGGTGCTGAGTACCGCATCGCGGGTGTCGCCATGGCTTTTCAGCGCGGCGGCGTCGCCCTTCTCGGTGAAGCCTTCGGTGTCGAGGTGCACGTAGGCGAGATTCGCGAACGGCTCAAGCGCCAGAGGTTGCAGGTTCAAGCGATAGGCCGCTTCGCCGAAGACCTGGGTGGTGGCCGCATCGACCTTGGCTTTTTGCTTGGCACTGACATCGCCGTATTGCAGATCACGTTTCACATCGGCGCGATGCCAGCTATAGGCCCCGCCCGCGCTCAGGCGCCAGGCGCCCAGTTCATGGCCGGCATACGCGCCGAGGTGATAGCTGTCGACCTGCGCCGAGGAATGGGTGCCCGAGCCCATGTTCACCGAACTGTCGCTGTAACCGGCCACCAGGCCGATCCGGGTTTGCTCGTCCACCGCGCCATCGACACCGGCCAGCAATCCACCAATCGAGGTGGTGTAGCCCGCCGTGTCGTGGCGGTCATCCGTTTTGCCCCAGGCACCCAAGGCTTTGATCCAGCCGTTGCTTTGGGAGCCTTTTGCGTCATTGAGGCGTTCACCCACGGCATCGCGCAGGTAACGGCTGTCGTTGATCAACACTGAGCCCAGCGCCGGGTAGATCTCCCCGGACAACTGCTGGAACGCCTGTTGCGCGGAACTGGCGGTCGGCGACAGTAGAAGGCTTTCGTACACCGCGTTGCCCGCGCCCAGTCCTTCCACGGCGCCGGCGACGGCACGTTGGTTGGGGGTCTGACCGACGCTGGCGAAACTCGTGGCGTTGCGCTCTACGCTCAACTGAACGCCATTGGCTGCGTAATCAAGGCTGCCGCCGATAAACAGATAATTGGGCAACACCGCGCCGAACTGGCCCTGGATACCGCCGGCGGCTTGCAGGATGTTGTACTGATGGCCGAGCAAGGATTGGGTCTGGGCGGTGGTCAGCAAGGTCGGGCTGTTTTCCAGGGACAGGCTGACGGTGGCGCCGTCGATTACAGCCTTGCCCCCCGCGACAATCTGGTCGCTGCGGGTCGGTGACAGTTCCACGGCGTAGGTCGAGCCCGGGGCGAAGGTCACGTCACCGGCGACTTGCAAGGTGCCGATGGAATTGCCCGGAGCGACAGTTGCGCCAGAATTGGCCGTCAATGCGCCGATGCGCCCGGAACCGCCGAGGGTGCCGCTGTCATTCACGGTCACGGCGGACGTCAGCGAACCGTTAACCGCCAGCAGGCCGCCATTGACCGTGGTCGGGCCGCGATAGGTGCTGTCGCCGGTGAGCATCAGGCGTCCGTCGCCGGACTTGATCAGGCTGCCTTCATAGACCCGAGTGGCCGCTGCGGCATCCCGTGCCATGCCTACCGCGTAGTCGGTCTGGTCCTGTTGACTGGCGCCACTCGCCAAACCGTTTTGCCAGCCTTTGTCCTTCAGGGTTTGCTGCCAGGCGCTGTGTTCCGTGGCGTCTTCGGCCTGGCGCTGGATCAACGCTTTGTCGCTGATGCCATTGCTCCACACATCACTCTGCCCTGCCCCCAGATTGGCGTCGAACGCGCCGAGCAATTGCCCCGGCCCGTGCAGCGCCCGCTCCAGGTTGGCCACGCCCCAGCCGACCTGGTTGGTCGGCGCATCGGTGATCGAACCGTCGAGCTGGGTCGCGGTGGTCAGCAGCACTTGCAGCGCTTGCTGGTTGTTCATGTACGGGTAGCGTTCCATCACCAGCGCCAGGGCGCCTGTGGCATGGGGCGCGGACATGGACGTACCGGACTTGATCGCGTAACCGCCATCGGGAATGGTGCTGTCGATCTTCGCGCCGGGGGTGGTGATGCACCAATACTTGGCGATCCCGCACTGGTTGTACTTTTGCTGATTGGCCTGATCCAGCCCCGAAACGGCCAGCCAATGGCCTTCCAGTTCCGGCTGGAAGTACGGCAGCGCCGAGCGCACGCTGGCGTTGGGATAACCGCTGTTGCCGGCGCTGAACACATTGATCACGCCGCGACGGGAAGAGACGTCGGCGGCGGCATCCAGCCAGGTGCCCTGGTTGAAATGCTGGGCGTAGGCCGCGTGCAAATCATCGAGGGTGCGGTAGCTGACATCCGGCGGCTGACTGCCCCAACTGTTATTGATCGCCCGCACACCGGCATCCGCCAGGGCGTTGTACGCCGTTTTGAAATACTGTGGATCAGGGTCGGGGCCGAACAGGAAACTGTCGGTTTTGTTGGTGTTGGCCACATAGAGTTGCGCGTTGTACGCCACACCGTGCATGCCGGTGCCGTCGCGGGAAGCGCCGATGGTGCCGGCGACGTGGGTGCCGTGGGAATCGTTGTTGGCGTTGAGCGTACCGTTGATATTGAACGGCGTGCCATCGACGTAGGTGCCGCTGGCCGTAACCCCGTGATAACGGTCGGTGGCGAACTCGGGGTGGGCGGCATCGAAGCCGGAATCCAGTTCACCGACCTTCACGCCTTTGCCGGTGATGCCGGCGGCGTAGGCTTGATCAGCCTGCATACGGGCCAGGCCCCAGTCGCGCTGGAACTCGGCGGAACGCCAACTGGCGGCGTCACCGGGTTGGCCGGTTTCGAGGTATTGGGCCTGGGCTGCGGTGGGGATGGCAGAAACCAGGAGCAATAGCGTGCCGACCGAAATCGGCTTGATCTGAACGTCCATGTGTACTCGCTTTTTTTGTTTTTGTAGGAGCTGCCGCAGGCTGCGATCTTTTGGCGTCTGCAAGATCGCTGGTAAATCAAAAGATCGCAGCCTTCGGCAGCTCCTACGGGGATAGGCGATCTTTTCTTGAAGTGTTTATCGGGTTTTCGGGCCCTGGCCGAACGCCTCATCCACCTTCGCCAGGTCCTGCTCATTCAAGGTCCCGGCGTAGTAATGCAGCTTGGTCCACGCCATCAGGTAGTCGTAGCGTGCCTGGGCCAAATCGCGGCGGGTGGTAAATAGTTGTTGTTCGGCGTTCAGCGCATCAAGGTTGACCCGCTCGCCACCGAGGATGCTTTGCTTGGTCGACACCACCAGCGCTTCGGCGGACACCAGGGCCTTTTGATAGGCGCGCAATTTGTTCACCCCCGACAAACAGGCGCTGAACTGGCGGCGCAGTTCGATCAGGGTTTCCCGGGTCTTGCCGTCCAGGTCGTACTCGGCCTGTTCCATGTTGCGACTGGCCTGACGAGTCATCGCCGACACGCCGCCACCGGCATACAACGGCACATTCACTTCGATGCCGATGGTGTTGGTGTCGTAGCGCTGGTTGTAGGTGTTGCCGCTTTCCGATTCGTTCTGGCGCATCGAGGCGTAGGCGCTGACTTTCGGCAGGTGCCCGGCGCGGTTGCGCTCCACTTCATAGCGCGCCACTTCCACGGCCTGGCGCTGGGAAGCCAGGTTCGGGTTGTTGGCCACGGCCATCTCGTGCCAGGTGTCGTAATTGGCCGGTTGCAGGGCAAAGGTCTGGAAGTTCTGGTCCAGGGGCGCCAGGTCGCCGATGTTGATCGCCGGCACGCCAATCAGCGCACCCAGCTCTCGCAGCGACGCGTCCTGCTCATCCCGGGCCTCGATTTCTTCGGCTGTGGCCAGTTCATAACGGGACTCGGCCTCAAGGATGTCGGTGCGCGTGCCCTCGCCCTGGCGGAACATGTGTTCGTTCTGCTGAAACTGCTGCTCGAAAGCCTTTTTCTTGGCCTGGGCAATGTCGATCTGGTCCTGGGCGAACAACGCCTTGGTGTAGTTTTCCAGCACCCGCACCAGCAATTCCTGGCTCTTGCTGCGAAAGGCTTCGTCGGCGAACAGCGATTGCGCCACGCCTTTGCGATACGACGCGTAGGCCTCGTAGTCGAGCAACGGTTGTTGCAAGGTCAGGGTCGAGCCGTAACTGCTGTAGTTGCGGTCATCGGTGCGGTTCTCGCCACGATCGTTCAGGGCCGTGGCCTTGGAGGAGTTGCGTCCCTTGTTGTAGTTGTAACCAATCTTGGGCAACAGCCCGGCGCGGCCGATGATGCGGTTTTCAAGGCCGGCATCCCGTTCCTTGATGGCCCCCAGGAACACCGGATCATTGCGCAGCGCTTGTTCGTAGATTTCAAACGGCCCCAGGGCCACGGCACTGTTGCACGTCAGCAACGCCAGGGCTGCCCCGAGCATGGAAAGCTTATTCATACAACCGAACATCCTTATTCCTCGGTCAACGCGGAGCCTGCCCGGTCGAGCAGCGGTTTGAACAGATAGTTGAGGAGTGAACGCTCACCGGTGCGCACGAACATCTCCGCCGGCATGCCGGGCTTGATCACCAGGCCGTGGAGTTTTTCCATGGCCCGGTCGCTGACGCTGCTGCGCAATACGTAGTACGGCGCGCCGGTTTTCTCGTCGATCATCTGGTCGGCGGAAATCAGGCTGACTTCCCCCGGCACCCGTGGCGTGCGGCTCTGGTTGAACGCGGTGAACAGAATGTCCACCGGCAAATGGGTGCCGACCTTGTCGATCAGGTTGACCGGCAAGTGCCCTTCCACTTCCAGGGTGGTGCCTTGGGGCACGATTTCCAGCAGGGTTTCGCCCTGGCGCACCACGGCGCCTTCGGTGTGCACCCCAAGGTTGACCGCGATGCCGTCAGCGGTGGCGATGATCTCGCGGTGTTGCAGGTCGAACCCGGCGGAGGTCAGTTGCTCCTTGAGGGTCACGCTCTTGAGTTGCGCGTCGGCCAGTTGGGTGCGGACTTCTTTCTGGTATTCCTCGATGTGCTGTTGCAGCTTGAGTTTCGCTTCGAGGATGCCCTGCTCCACCCGGCCGCTTTCGCCGGTGTTTTCCGCCAGTTGTTGCTGCACTTGCGACAGTTGACGCTGGTACTCCATCAAACGGTTGCGCGGGATGTAGCCGTTGTCCGCCAGGGGTTGAAGGTTGTTCAATTGTTGTTGCAGCGACGTGGCCTGGGCCGTCAGGTCGGTGCGGGCGCGGCGCATGCCCGCCAGTTGCGCGTTGGCGCCTTCGATGTTGGCGCGCAACCCGCCCTGTTCACGGGCATAGGCTTCACGGCGGCTGCTGAACAATTGGCGCTGGCCTTCCAGCACCAGCGCCAGGCGTGGGTCGGCATCCTTGCTCAGTTCGGCGGGGAAAATCACTTGCTTGAGGTTGTCCCGCTCGCTCTCCCAACGGGCGACGCTGGCCCAGGCCATGCGGTATTGCGCCTGCAGCGAATCGACATCGGCGGCGGCCTGGGTCTGGTCGAGCTGGAACAGCGGCTGGCCCTGCTTCACCGCCTGCCCTTCGCGCACCAGGATACGGCTGACCACGCCATTGCCAATCGACTGCACGGCTTTGCGTTTGCCAGAGACCACCACGGTGCCCTGCACCGGAATCCCTTGATCCAGCGGCGCGAGGCTGGCCCAGGTGAAGAAACTGCCGGCGCCGACAATCGCCAGAATCCAGCCCATGCGCGCAAAGAATTTGGCATCGCGCTCTGGGCGCTCGGCGATGTAATCGTGTTCCATGGTGGCTTCGTTTTCATTGTTCATGCGTGTGCTGCTCATACACCCGAATTCCTTGTCGTGGGCTGATACTGCCGGCTCATGCTGAGCCCGCCCGGTGCCTGCGCCGCTTTTTGTTCCTGATTCGCTGATTGATTGCCGGACAGTGCTTTGAGCACGTCCTGACTTGGACCGAACGCCTGCAAACGACCGTCGCTGAGCACCAGCAATTTGTCCGCCTGGGCCAGCGCCGAAGAGCGATGAGTGACCAGAATCACACTGGTGCCCCGGGCTTTCATGTGCGCGATGGCGCCGGCCAATGCCGCTTCGCCAACGGTGTCGAGGTTGGAATTGGGTTCATCCAGCACCACCAGGCTCGGGTTGCCGTACAAGGCACGGGCCAGGGCCACGCGCTGTTTCTGGCCACCGGACAAACCGCTGCCGTCTTCACCGAGCACGGTGTCGTAACCTTGCGGCATGCGCAGGATCAGTTCGTGAACGCCGGCATGTTGCGCGGCCTCGACAACTTTCTGCGGGTCGGCTTCACGGAATCGCGCGATGTTTTCCGCGATGCTGCCGCTGAACAGTTCGATGTCCTGGGGCAGATAACCGATGTAGGGGCCGAGGTCGTCGCGGTTCCAGCGATGAATGTCGGCACCGTCGAGGCGCACCGTGCCGCCGAGGGTCGGCCAGACGCCGACCAGCACCCGGGCCAGGGTCGATTTGCCGGAACCGGATGCGCCAAGCACGCCCAGCACCTCTCCGGCACCGAGGCTGAAATTGACCATGTGCAAGGTCGCCGCACGTTGGCCCGGCGGGCCGGCGCTGACTTGTTCGAAGGTGATCTGGCCTTTCGGGGCCGGCAGCGCCATGGCTTCGTCGCTGGGCGGATAGGCTTGCAGCAGCGCATCGAGGCGACGATAGGCGAGTTTGGCGCCGCTCCACTGCTTCCACACGGCGATCAACTGATCGATAGGGCTCAAGACGCGGCCCATCAGGATCGAACCGGCAATCATCATCCCGGCGGTCATGTCACCCTTGATCACCAGCAAGGCGCCGAGGCCCAGCACCAGGGACTGCAGGCACAGGCGCAGGGTTTTGCTCAGGGAACTGATGACCGCGCCGGTGTCGCTGGCCTGATTCTGCAAACCCAGGAAACGCGAATGCACCTGGAACCAGCGCTTGCGCAAGACCCCGAGCATGCCCATGGCCTGGATGGTTTCGGCGTTATGCAAATGGCTGGTGGCCAGTTGACTGGACTTCTGGGAATAACCCGCCGCTTCGCCCAACGGTTTTTTGGTCATCGCCTCGTTGAGGCACGCCAGCCCGATCAGCAGTACGGCACCGGCCGTGGCCAGCACGCCAAGCCAGACGTTGAACAGGAAAATCACAAACAGGTACACCGGGAACCACGGCGCATCGAAGAAGGCGAACAGCGCCGGGCCAGTGACGAACTGGCGAATGTGGGTCAGGTCCCCGAGGGATTGCCCGGCGTTGCCCTCGCCTTTGAACAGATTGCGCTCGAACGCGGCCTGATAGACCCGCAGGTTGAAGCGCCGCTCCAGTTGGCTGCCGATTCGAATGACGATGAAACTGCGCACGACTTCGAGCATGCCGATAAAGGCAAAGAAACCGACCACCATCAAGGACAGCATGGCCAGGGTCGTTTCGTTTTGCGAAGACAGCACCCGGTCATAAACCTGGAGCATGTAAATAGACGGAACCAGCATCAGCACGTTGATCAGTGCAGTAAAACAACCGACGCTGATCAGGATGCTCTTATAGTCGCCCAGTGCCTTGAATAAGGGTGCGGTGCCTGGGACCTTCGCCATCTTCATTGATTTATCCTGAGATGTTAGTCCTCGCCATTCATTGGCGAGATTTCAATTAACTGTCCGCACACGGGTCGAGACATTCTTTGGCTGTTATTGCTTACACATTAACAACAACTTTTTTGATCAGAGTTGCCGCTATTGATGCGTTAGTTATAACGACACGTTCGGGCTATATATCCAGTTCTCGTGATCAGTCTCGATGATTACTTAACGTGCGGAACGCTCAAGCGTAATGATCAGGCCCGATTTCAAAGTACTTTGGTAAAACCCGTCATGCTGTCGGCTGAAAAATACAATTCTTGAGCCTTCCTTGCCGGTAATCGAAATGCCGTCGGGGTCCGGGAACCAGCCAATCGGCTGTTCTTCCAGCCAGGCGCCAAGGCAGTCGGCGCCCTCGCCCAAGGTCTGCTGCTGTTGCAGGTCGATGTCGCAAACGTTTGATGGTTTGTCCTGCAAGGCACGGGACACGGCGGTGTCTCGCGGGTCGTTCAAGGTCGCGTGCCAACGACCGGCCAGCTCCGAGGGGTCAGCTAATTTCAGGCTGCTTGCCATGGCTACATCTCCAAAAAACATCACCAGCGTCGCCAATAGCCACGCACTTGCTCTGTAGGTAAAGGCGTTATCGGTCATAGGACTTGTTACTCCGGCGTGTAGCCTTACCCACTGCGGGCAACGATGCAAGGACAGAGAACGGCGCATCACGCGCCGCCCTCCTTTTTGCCTTGAATCAGGCCACGATATCCGTGGTTGCTGCCTGGCCAACGGTGCTGACCAGGAAGTCAGCCACGCCGTGCCCGGAGAAATCCACCGACAACAGGCTGTTACCGCCCGAAGAGGTCAACACGGCGTCGCCTGCCGCACCGGTGAACGAATTCACGAAGTGCAGGCCCGCGCCTTTGGTGATGCCGGTCAGGTCGATCTTGTCCAGGCCGCTGACGAAATCGAGGATCTGGTCGGCTACACCTGGCTTGGAGTCAGTGCTGGCAGCAAATACGAAGGTGTCCGAACCCGAACCGCCCCACAATTTGTCCGCACCGCCCGCGCCGTAGATCAGGTCATTGCCGGCACCGCCCTTCAGTTCGTTGGCGATGCTGTTACCGATCAGCAGGTCGTTGCCCGAACCGCCGATGGCGTTCTCGATGATAGCGCCCTTGGCAATGGACACGTTACCTACCAGGCCACCAACGTCGGAGAACGAGGCGTCATTGAGGTTGATCTTCTGGTTTTGGGTAAAACCGGAGAAGTCCAGGGTGTCCTTGCCGCCCGCGTCCCACACCGAGAACACGAGTTTGTCGGCGGACGACGAAGCGCTCAGGAAGTCACGGCCGGCATTGGAGTTGAAGCCGTAGGTGGTGTCACCGGTACGGGTCTCCAGGTTGGCGCCGTAGAGTTTCTGGATTGCCGCGATATCGTCCATCAGCGGGCCGGACGAATAGGCTTCGACGCCGCCCTTGCTGAAGTTCTGGCTGGTGTTGCTTTCACTCCAGTAGCTCATGAGGCTGTAGCCACGGGTGTCCTGGCCGTAGGACGCGTCGTTGTAGGTCGGGTTGCCTTCGCCGGCGTTGTAGTCGCCAGGGTGAGACAAGCCCAGGGTGTGGCCAATTTCGTGGGTCAGGGTTTGACGCCCGTAGTTGCTCAGGCCCGGGGTTTTGTTGACGTCGTAGCCGCTGCCTGTCAGATACCACGACTGGCCGTCGTAGCCTGGCTCGGTCCCTGGCAGGAATGCGAACGCCGCCGCGCCTTCCTGGCCGCCGCTGTAGTTACCAAAGGACATGTGGCCGTCGCCACCCTTGGACGCTTCAGCGAAGGTGACATTGGCCACATCGGCCCAGGATTGCATGGCGAGCACGGCCTGGGCTTTTTGCAAGGTGCTGAACTGACTGAAACCGGTGACGCCCAGGCCACTGAAGTTGGCGGTCTTGGCGGTCAGAAAGGTGTAGGTCAGTTCGATTTTGCCGCTGCCGTTGAGATCGTGCCAGGAAGCACCATCGCGCAGCAGTTGTGTCGCGGCTTGATCCACCGAGAAGGAGGGTTTGCCATTGACCGTGAGGTTGCCGCCACGGTCGTATTGATGGCTGAAGCTATTGATCTGGTTGAACGCAGAACTCGGCGCGGCCAGTGCTTGCAATGGCTGGAAGACCAGTTCGGCGGAATCAATGGCTTTGGCTTTAACTTTCGACATAAACACACTTCCTTGTTAAGCAATGGAACAGTTTTTGTCAGATAGAGACAATCTCTGGCGAGATCGTCCTATCACTCGCCCAATGAAGGCGAAACGAAACTGACACAATTTGAAATCAAACGTCTAGTACTTTTTTTAGGTCAAATTGTTGTGTTCCAGCAAGTCCCCGGAAACAAGGGTTGAAAGGTCAAAATATAGTTTTAGATGGGTGGAATTGGGCGAATTGTCTGACAATTTCAAATTTAATTATTAAATAGAAGTAAGTTGTTTTTTGTCGAAGGCGTCTCACTTTGTTGGACTTATTAGTATGAGTGCCAGTGCATTGCCATCAACTAAATTCAAGCACTGATGAGTCGCTTTCATGAATGAGTGCGGACGGATTCCTGATCAATAAATCCGTCCCTCTCATCCTCACGCTCTAAGGCACTCGATCAATGCCTTCGATAGCAAACACTGCCTCAACATCCACTTGCTCGCCTGCCTGAGTATGGTAACGAAAATTCAATCGCCCATTGACTCGCTCCTCCGGCTGGTGATTCTGAAGGTGGATGGTGCCACTGACAGCTTCGAACACTTCCCCAGACGGGTTCACAAAATAGAAGAGACCCACCACAGAATCGCTGCCTACCTCGTACGTACCGCTCAGAGCATTTTCGTCGGCCAATCTAAAAGCGATACCTTCCCCGGCGAAACCTCCCGCATATCCGGTTACGTTCAAGTGGTGGTTGGAGTTATGTCGAAACACATTGGTTGAAGTGAAGGGCCTCTGCACCCCCGTGTAAAAATTGGAAATAGTGCCTTTCATCGTGCCGGTGACAGTGCTGCTCATGACGAACCCTCCTTGAGTCGCCTCAATGGGAGGCGATTGCCGTCATGATTTAACCGACAAATAAAAACGTTGAAACCTGTCAGGATTGACAGGTCTCAAGATCATTTTGCTATTTCAGACGATCTAGACTGACTCAACTCCCCGTCCGAATCTTGTTCCAAACCCTTGTCCGGATCCGGTCAATGTTCAACGGCATCGCCTCCAGCGCGAACAATTTCCCCATCATTTCCGGGCTCGGGTAGACCTTGGTGTCGTTCTTGATCGCCGGGTCGATCAGGCTGTCGGCCTGTTCGTTGCCGTTGGCGTAGTGCACGTAGTTGCTGATGTCAGCCATGACGTCCGGGCGCAGCAGGTAGTTCATGAACGCATAGCCGGCCTTGTCGTCCGGGGCGTCGGCGGGCATGGCGACCATGTCGAACCAGATGGCGGCGCCTTCCTTGGGAATCGAATAGCCGATGTCGATGCCGTTCTTGGCTTCCTTGGCGCGGTTTTCCGCCTGCAGGATGTCGCCGGAAAAGCCCACCGCCACGCAGATGTCGCCGTTGGCCAGGTCGCTGGTGTATTTCGAGGAATGGAAATAGCTGACGTATGGCCGAACTTTCAGCAGCAGCGCTTCAGCCTTTTTATAGTCTTCCGGGTTTTTGCTGTGGTGCGGCAAGCCCAGGTAATTCAGCGCCGCCGGGAGCAATTCCGGGCCGTTGTCGAGGATGGCCACGCCGCACTTTTGCAGCTTCTGCATGTTTTCCGGTTTGAAGATCAAATCCCAGGAATCCACCGGCGCGTTATCGCCCAATACAGCCTTGACCTTGGCGATGTTGTAGCCGATGCCGGTGCTGCCCCACAGGTAGGGGAAGCCGTGTTCGTTGCCCGGATCGTTGGTCTGCAAAGCCTTGAGCAACACCGGGTTGAGGTTCTTCCAGTTCGGCAACTGGCTCTTGTCGAGCTTCTTCAGCGCCTTGCCTTCAATCTGCCGGGCCATGAAGTGGTTGGACGGGAACACCACGTCGTAACCGGATTTACCGGTCATCAACTTGCCGTCGAGGGTTTCGTTGCTGTCGTAGACGTCATAGGTGAAACCAATACCGGTTTCTTTCTGGAAGTTCTTGGTGGTGTTCGGGGCGATGTAGTCCGACCAGTTGTAGATCTTGACGGTCTCGGCCCCATGGCTGAGGGTCGCGACCAGTGCAAGGGGCGCCAGGGTCAATGTCTTTCGGATCATGAGTCGATTCCTGTAAGGGTTGTTTTCTTTTTTGTTGGGCAGGCAATCAAAAGATCAAAATCAAAAAATCAAAACGTAGGTCTTGCGCACGGTTTCCTGGATGTCCCAGATACCGAGGCTGTTGGCCGGCAACATCAGTGCATCGCCGGCTTCTATGTGCAGGGTTTCACCGTCGTCGGGAGTGAAGGTGCAGCGGCCCTGAATGAAGTGACAGAACTCCTGGGCCACAATCTGCCGCCGCCAGCGACCGGGGGTGCATTCCCAGACGCCGGTTTCGACGCCATCATCGCGCTCGACACAGGTGGTCGAGGCCACGGCCACCGGGGCTCCCAGGGGTACGGCGACGGGGTTGGATTCGTCCAGCTTCAGGGTTGCGGTGTTCTTGAATTGGGTGATGCTCATGGGCCTACCTATCAATGTTTAGTGCATGAAACCTTCCATGAACCCCGCGACGCCGCTGGCCAGCTTGCGTCGCCAAGGCGCGGTGGCCGGGTTGGCGAGGGTCTGATCTTCGTGGACGAAGCTGCGGATGATTGCGTTGTAGCCGAGCCAGCGACAGGGCTCCGGTTCCCAGGCGCGCAGCGCGTCGAGGCCGCCCTGGGGGATGACCCAGGGCTGACGAACGAGGTCGGTCTCGCGCTCAAGGATCAGATCGGCCAGGGTGCGCCCGCCCAAATTGCTCGCGCCGACACCCTCCCCGCCATAACCGCCGGACAAGGCGATGCCGCTGGCGCGATCGCAGAGCATGTGCGGCTTGAAATGGCGGGACATGCCCAGATTGCCGCCCCAGGCGTGGGTGATGCGCACGTTTTTCAATTGCGGGAACAGCTCGCCAAACAGGTAGCGCCGCAGCTCGACTTCGCTGGTGGTGAGGTTGAAGTCGTGACGTAATTTGCCGGCAAACTGATAGCCACCCCGGGCGCCAAACACCAAGCGATTGTCGGCGGTGCGCTGGCCGTAGGTAACCTGGCGACTGGCTTCGCTGAACGCCTGGCCCTGGCTCAGGCCGATTTCGTCCCAAGTGGCGGCGGACAGCGGCTCAGTGGCCACCAGCAAACTTTGCACCGGCAACTGATAGCGACCGAGTGGCGGCAGCGTGACGGAGTAACCTTCCACCGCCGGCACGACCCAGCGGCTGCGCACCGAGGCTTTCGCCGTGCGTAAACGACCGGACTGCCACTGGGTGACCGGGCTGTTTTCATAAATCTTGACGCCCATGCGCTCCACCGTCCGCGCCAGGCCCCGGACCAATTTGGCCGGGTTGATGGTCGCCACGTGCGGTGCGTAGATCCCGCCATAGGGCTTGGCAACCCGGATTTGCTGCGCCAGTTGTTCAGGGCTGAGCCAACGGTAATCGTTTTCGGTCAAACCCTGGCGATAGAGCTGGTCCAGATAACTGCGCAGGCTGGTTTCCTGCTCGGGATAACGGGCTGCGCAATACAGCACCCCGCCCTTGCGATAATCGCAGTCGATGCCCTCACGTTCGAGAACAATCTCGACTTCATCGGGGATGTTATGCAACAGGTCAAACGAAGCGCGGCGTTGTTCGGCCGGCAGGTTGGCGAGCAAACGGTCCTCGCCCAGCAAGTTGCCCATCAACCAGCCACCATTGCGGCCCGATGCGCCAAACCCGGCGGTTTGCGCTTCGACGATGGCAATGTCCAGGCCCGGGGCCAGGCGCTTGAGGTAATACGCGGTCCACAGCCCGGTGTAACCCGCGCCGATGATGGCCACGTCGACGTCCAGATCCTGTTCCAGGGCCGCGCGCGCCTGCAACGGCTCGTCGAGTTGATCCATCCATAAACTGATCCCGCGCCACGCCGACATACACCACTCCGCCACTCAACACATCGATGGCGTCGATCCTAGTGCGTGACCTCAGAGGCTGTCTTGCGCGCGTGCACGCAAAGAAATTTGTTTGACGTAGGCTTTGGGCGACTGGCCGGTGTGTTGGCGGAAACAGCTGTAAAACGCCGACAACGAGTTGAAACCGGCGGCAAACGCCAGTTCATCGACCCGCAGCGGCGGCGTGGCTTTATCCAGCACCGCGAGCAAATGCTGCAAACGCGCCTGGTTGACGTAGCGGTAGAAGCTTTGACCGAGAACCTGATTCAAGAGGTAAGAAATCTGATTACGGCTGTAACCGCACTCCTTCGCTACCCGCTGTAGATCGAGCTCGGGGTCCAGGTACGGTTGCTGGCGCTGGAAGTATTGCTGCAGGTCTTCGGCCATGAAGCTCAATTGGCGTGGCGACAAGCCGAGCCGGCTGGCCGCCGGGCGCAGGGTATTGGCGGTTTTGCTGGCCGGTTGTTCGCGCACCAGGGACGCGTATTCGTTGACGCGCCAGATCAAACCGTCGCGCACGGTGATGGCCTCGCTGGAGCGAAACGACACCAGCCCGTCAGTGCCGCGCAGGGTCATTTGGTATTGAATGAAGGCGGTGTTGCCGTCCAGGCGGATGCGATCCGAGTGCTCAAGCGCTTCGCCGGGATTGCGCGGCATGCTGTCGCGCACGTACTCGCGTAGTTCGTCCAGGCCCATGACCCGGTTCTGGAAAAAGTCGCTGTACTGGATGTCCGGGTGATACAGGGCCATCACGCCGTCCAGGTCCCGGTGTTTCCAGCACAGGTGGTAGCGCATGACCGTTTCGCCCGTGGCCTGGGTTTGCAGTGGGCCATCATCATCGGCGTGCATAAAGGGCTCGGCGAAAAAAACCGAGCTTGCCCAAGTTCGACGTCGGCTTCAATGGCCAATCCATAGTGGCGTTTTGGCGATAACCCTCGGCGACGTGACCCATATCAAAAAAAATCACACCAATCGCCAAACGGACTGAAAAAATCCACATGGTTTTCACATCCGGATGCTACTTTTAAAAGCAATCACCGGTTGAACCAAGATGGTTCTACCCCTCCTCACATGAGCTAAAGGAAGCGCTCGATGACTAAGGTGGGCAACACATGAACAAAGGGTCTTTCAGCAAAGTCACCTTTCCAAACGCCTGCCAGCTGATGCGCTGGCATTTTCATCCCATGGGTTTCGAGGCGAGCATGGACGCGCCGGGCAGCATGATTGCCCGTCTGTTTGACCGTGCCAGTGGCGAAACCATGATCGCCATCGCCGGTATTCCCTGCGCGACCGTGATGAATGCCGCGGATGTCGAACGAATAATCGAAGCGGTGGAGGATGAGCTGGAAGCGTTCATTCCACCGGTGGCGCTCCAGAGCTATGCCTGAGTTCTTGGCGCCGCAAAGCGAAAAGCCCACTTGATGTGGGCTTTTTTGTGGGCGTTGCAATATCTGAATGCAGTGATGTCCATTGTGGGAGCGGGCTTGCTCGCGAAGGCGTCGTATCAGTCGACATCTCTATCAACTGAAGCACGCCTTCGCGAGCAAGCCCGCTCCCGCAAGAGTCGGCGGGGTCAGGCGGATTTTGCGCTCTGTCGATGATCGACAAAGAAGGCCTTGCCCTTGCCCACCTTGTCCGACGCTTTCGGCATATTCACAGCGTGGTTGTCCTGGCTATCGACATACCAATAGCAATGACTCACCGCCCGGGTGATCCCGACATAGGCCAGCCGCAGAATCTCGTCTTTTTGTGCCGTGTCATACGCTTCGCTGTCGCCAGCCTTGCCGAGTCCGGCCATGCGATACACCTGGTTTTTGTAGGGCGAACTGGTCAAATGCTGGCAATCACCCAGCAAAAATACCGCATCCGCCTGCAGTCCCTTGGCGCTGTGGTAGGTCAGTTGCTTGAGGCGGCGAGCGTTGTACGGCAAGTTAGAATCCACATTAACTACAGACTGAATATGCTCTTCTATCAATAACTTATCGCTGCTTTTTCGATACAGCATCAAGATAGAATCGCCCCGTCGGTAATGCTCAATCAACCGCTGGGCCATGCCCTGATCATCACGATCCAGCACGTTGACCGGTTGCAGCGGCTTGAGCTCGCCGCTGGCCTTGGCCTTTTTGCCGGGAATGGCCGGTGCAGCCTTCACGATATGCTCGGCGGCATCGATGATGTGCTGATGGCTGCGATAGTTGTCGCTAAGCATCACCCGTGTCGTACTCGGCGACGGGAATTCCTTGTTGAACTCCATGAAGTACGTGGGCGAACTGCCACGCCAGCCGTAGATCGACTGCCAGTCATCGCCCACGCAAAGCAACGACGAACGCTGGGCCCCGCGCCCTACGTGCATGGCCGGGCCACGACTACGGATTTCGGCGAGGCTGGCACGAATCCAGGAGACGATCTGCGGTGATACGTCTTGAAATTCGTCGATCATCAGATGCGACAGCGGCCTGAGCAGTTCATCGCTCAAAAGTTTGAGGTTTTCCGGTGAGTGTTCGCTAAACAAGGCAAACATCCGGTTGTAGGTCATTACTGGCGGCTTTTGGTCGAGCAAGTGATCCTCAAGTGACCGCCAGAAAATGCTCAAAGCCTCAAAGAAGAACCGGTCCGGGTCGTCCTTGGCGAAACTCATCTGGCCTACCGCGTTCGGCACGTCCAGGCCCAGGTTTTCGATAAACCCGGCGGCGGCGACAAAGCTGTCCAGCAACGGCGCAGAAGCCAGCTCACCTTTGACCTTGTAGTCGAAGCCCGGCCCGGCACTGGCATCCCCGGCCAACGAGGCCAAAACACGTTTCGATGATTCGTAACTATCTATCCATATCAATGGCTTACGACAGAAAGCTTGAAACAGGGTGCGCTTTACCGCCCACTCTGCCCGCACGCTCAACTTGGCATTCGGGCGGCTGAGCTGCGGGTTTTCTCGCGGATCGAAGCCCAGCACCACCCAGGCGTCGAGGCTTGGAATATAGCCATGGCAATGGAAGCTCGAGCCGTTGATATCGAAAGTCTGGCGGTTTGGCTCGATGCCCTTGATCGGCCAGGCACCGGCACGAAACCACAGGTCTTCAATCGTGTCGCAGAGTTCTTCATCGCGCTTGGCCGCCAGTTCGGTCACCGCCATGCGCTTTTGCACATCCGGGTGATCGCGCTCCAACTCCTTGAGCTGCAAGGCGTGGCGGGACAACGGCTGGATCAGTTCGCGGAATCGCTCATTACGGGTAAATAGACTGTGATAGCAGGCATTGAGCTGCTGCCGCTGGGCGTCGTTGATGCGCAGGTCGAACGGGTTGCTGTCAGCCTCTTCGTCACCGCTTTGCGGGCGGTTACTGAGGTTTTCGAAGGCTTGCAGACGCTCGAATCCCGGCAGGCTGCGCACCATCGGCAGAATCCGCGAGTGGAAGGTGCGCACCAGTTCCCGCGCTTCTTTCAGGCTGAGCGCACGGCCCCACAAGGCAAACAGCTCGATCAGCTTATTAATGAAGTCTTTGCGCGACTCGCGGGTGAAGGTCACCACGGTCATCGAGCTGAGTTCAAAACCCAGGTAGTGGGTCAGCAGCAGAATGCGCAGCACCAGGGTCGTCGATTTGCCCGCACCAGCACCGGCGATCACCGAGGTCGAGGGCGTGTCGCTGAAGATCATCTTCCACTGCGCAACGCTGGGCTGGGCATGGACCGGCAGCAGGCGTGCGACGTCAGCCTTCATGCGTTTTTTGATTTCGGCGCTTAATGGCAGGCGCCAATCATCGAACAGATTGTCATCGACATTCGGCGGCCGGTGCTCGGTGGAGCGCGAGTCGCGGATCAGCAGCACCTGGCGACCTTCTTCCAACCCTTCGGCCTTGCCCTCCTTGAACCCGTAATCCACCCCGGCGCTGTGACCGCTGCGAAAGCCATCGGCCTGGCCGTGCAGCCAGGAAGCACGATGTTGTGCGCGCATTTGGGTCAGGCCATAGTCGAAAAACCGGGCGGCCAGACGCTTGAGCAGCGGCATCTCGGCCAGGGGACGAAGTTCGGGAGGAAGATCGGGGGTGTGTTGCGGCACGCGGACTGACTCCAGGGTGTGAGGCTGTTGAGGGCTATGGTGTCTGCATTTGCCGTTTTGTTCTAGTGAAATGCTTACAGGTCATTGGCTTATGCGATGAAGTGAAGGCTGGGTGAGAACGTTTCGAGGTTATTTAACATCAATCAATTCGATTGTTTTGAGGCACTTTTTACGCTTTTTATCGATTATCGCCTGATAGATGATGCACGCCATCAACCACCGGTTCTTGTTTCGTGGCCCAGGCGCACTGCCCCATGACGAACCTTTCAGGAGACGATCATGCTTGAACTCAGACCTTTCAACACCTTGGGCGGCGCCCACCATGGCTGGTTGGATGCCCATCACCACTTTTCGTTCGCCGAGTACCACGACCCCAAACGCATGAACTGGGGCAACCTGCGGGTCTGGAACGATGACGTAATCGCTGCCGGCACGGGCTTTCCACAGCACCCGCACCGTGACATGGAAATCATCACCTATGTGCGTGAAGGTGCGATTACCCACCAGGACAACCTGGGCAACAAGGGCCGCACCGAAGCGGGCGACGTTCAAGTCATGAGCGCCGGCACCGGGATCGCCCACAGCGAATACAACCTGGAATCCACCGAGACCCGGATCTTCCAAATCTGGATCATCCCCAACGAGGCCGGTTCGGCGCCATCGTGGGGCGCCAAGCCGTTCCCCAAAGGCCAGCGTGAAGGTTTCGTGACCCTGGCCAGTGGCAAGACCGGCGACGATCAAAGCCTGCGGATTCGTGCCGATGCGCGGCTGGTGGCGGCGAATCTGAAAGCCGGGGAATCGGCGGAGTATCGCTTGGACAATGGGCGTCGTGCTTACCTGGTTCCGGCTACCGGCGTGATTGAAGTCAATGGCTTGCGTGCACAAGCTCGAGACGGTGTCGCGGTGGCGGATGAGCAGGTGCTGCGGGTGACGGCGATTGAAGACAGTGAAATTGTGTTGGTGGATCTGGCTTAAATACCGGGCAAAAAAATGGGCGGCCTTGTGGTCGCCCATTTTTTATCTGCTTCGAGATTCTTTTGCGTTCATGCTGCCGTCTTCGCGGGCAAGCCTCGCTCCTACAGGGCGTGATCGGTCACAAATCATGTGATCGACACCGATCCCGTAGGAGCGAGGCTCGCCCGCGAAGAGGCCCTCAATCACTTCGCCGAAATAGCGCCATCCACCAACGTCTGCGCCTCAGCCACTAACTGTTTGAGGTGCTCGTCGCTGACGAAGCTTTCCGCGTAGATCTTGTAGATGTCCTCGGTGCCCGACGGACGCGCCGCAAACCAGCCGTTTTCGGTCATGACTTTCAGGCCGCCAATGGCCTGGTCGTTGCCCGGTGCTTTGCTGAGGATGCTCTGGATCGGTTCGCCGGCCAGTTGGGTCGAGGTGACCTGATCCGGGGACAGTTTGCTCAGCAGCGCTTTCTGTTCCGGGTTGGCCTTGGCATCGACCCGCACGGAGAACGGTTCGCCCAGTTCGTCGGTCAGGGCGCGGTAGGCCTGGCTTGGGTCGCGACCGGTGCGAGCGGTCATTTCTGCGGCCAACAAGGCCGGGATCAAGCCGTCCTTGTCGGTGCACCAGACGCTACCGTCCTTGCGCAGGAAGGAAGCACCGGCGCTCTCTTCGCCGCCAAAGCCCAGGGAACCGTCGAACAAGCCATTGGCAAACCATTTGAAACCGACCGGTACTTCGTACAAGCGACGTCCCAGGCGCTTGGCCACGCGGTCGATCAGACCGCTGCTGACCACGGTTTTACCCACGGCCGCATCGGCGCGCCATTGCGGACGGTTCTGGAACAGATAGTCGATGGACACCGCGAGGTAATTGTTCGGCGCCAACAGGCCACCGGACGGGGTGACGATGCCGTGGCGGTCATGATCCGGGTCACAGCCGAAGGCCACGTCGAAGCGATCTTTCAGGCCGATCAACCCTTGCATGGCGTGGGTGGACGATGGGTCCATGCGGATTTGCCCGTCCCAATCGACCGTCATGAAGCGGAACGTCGAATCAACCTGGGTGTTGACCACTTCCAGGTCCAGGCGATAGTGCTCGGCAATCGCCGACCAGTAGCGCACCCCGGCTCCGCCCAATGGATCGACACCCAGATGCAGCTTGGCGTCGCGAATGGCATCGAAGTCGATCACGTTGATCAGGTCGGCGACATAGGTGTTGAGGTAATCGTGGCGATGGGTGGTGCTGGCCTTCAACGCCTGTTCGTAACTGATGCGTTTAACGCCGGCCAGTTTATTGCCGAGGATTTCGTTGGCCTTGGCTTCGATCCACTTGGTGATGTGGGTATCGGCCGGGCCACCGTTGGTAGGGTTGTATTTGTAGCCACCGCTTTGTGGCGGGTTGTGGGACGGAGTAATGACGATACCGTCCGCCAGGCCCGAGGTGCGGCCGCGGTTGTAGCAGAGAATCGCATGGGAAATGGCCGGGGTCGGCGTGTACTCGTCGCCTTCGGCGATCATCACGGTAACGCCGTTGGCCGCCAGTACTTCGAGGGCGCTGGCGCCGGCCGGGGTCGACAGTGCGTGGGTGTCGATACCGACAAACAGCGGGCCGTCGATGCCCTGGGCTTCACGGTACAGGCAGATGGCCTGGCTGATTGCCAGAACGTGCCATTCATTGAAACTCAAATCGAACGAACTGCCCCGGTGACCGGACGTGCCAAAAGCAACGCGCTGGGTAGAGATGGCGGCATCAGGCTGGCCGGTGTAATAGGCCGTCACCAGTCGCGGGATATCGACCAACAATTCTGCCGGTGCCGGTTTGCCCGCAAAAGGACTGAGTGTCATGCAAAACCTCTGGAATAGAGTGGTTCAGGAATAGGACAGCAGTTTACTGGCAGTTTGACCGCAGTGCGATGGTAACGATCCGCGCAGTTGACGACGTTTTTTAACCCGGCTCAATCCACCGCTTCCAGACGCAACGCATCCCCCAGCAAACCCAATACAACGCCCAGGTCATGGTCACCGCTGAAGGTATGACTCAGACGCAGGTGCTGCCCATGCAGGCCTTGCAGGCTGAACAGCTCGCCCGGCGCAATCACCACCTGTTGTTTGAGCAAGCGCTGGAACACCCGACGCACATCGACCTGGCGCAACGAACGCGCCCAGATCGTCGCGCCCCCCTGGGGTTCCACCGGCTGCAAAGCGTCCCCCAGGCGCTCGCGCAACAGTTGGAGCATCTGCACCTGACGCTCTTTGAGCAAACGCCGCAGTACCTGCAAATGCTGGTCGATCCGGCCGTTAGCGTACAAGCGGGCGATGGCTTTCTGGCGGATCGGCGAGAGGCGAAACGCGCGCAGCAAAAAATGTCGCTGCAATTCTTCACCCAACTGGCGCGAGAGCAGATAGCCATAGGGGGCTTCCGGCCCGATGATTTTCTCGAAGGTGGAAAACACGATCAGCCGGTCAGGGTCGATCAAGTCGCGAAACCTTGCTCCGTCAGGCTCGAAACCGAGTTCGCCGTAACAGTCGTTTTCCAGCACCCAGCAGCCATGTTGCGTCACCAGTTGCGCGATCGATTGGCGGTTGTCGTCGGGCATCTGGCTGCCCCGGGGCATGCTCAACCCCGACGACAGCATCACCAGCCGCACCGGCTTGCTCTCCAGCGCTTCGCGCAATTGCTCCAGGTCCAGCGAGCCGCAGACTTGCAGCGGCAACTCGATCACCCGCACGCCCGCCGCCTCTAACAAACGCAAAATCACCCAATCGCACGGCGACTCGACCAGCACCAGGGCGTCCTTGAGGTTCAGGACCGCGATCAGGATTTCCAGTACCCCGCGCAGATCGGCGCCGATGTAGACCTCGTCGGCATGCCAGCACCGCGCCGGCGACGTGGTGTAGCGCGCAGCCAGTGCCGTGCGCAGCTCCAGTTCGCCGCAGGGTTGCGAGGCCGATTGCGGCTGGCGCGGATACTGGCGCAGCAGTTCCCGTTCCAGCATCAGCAGCGGACTGTCCAGGGGTTGCAACAGGGCCGGCTCGTCGGCGCTCAGGACCAGCATGTCGGGACGCCGTGCATGAACATAGACGGTTTCCAGCAAATCATTGCCGCTGGTCAGCGGACCAAGGATTGCAATCGGTCGGGAGTAATAGCCGGACTTGGCCACCGAATACACCCGCCCTTCCTTCTCCAGTAACGAATAGGCGTACTGGATGGTCGAGATCGAGACGTTCAGGCGCAGCGCCAACTGCCGCAACGAAGGCAGGCGAATCGGTGTGCCGCAACCCGGTTCGTTGATCAGGTGGGTCAGGTATCGGTAGACCGCCTGGTAGGCAAAACCGGTTTCCCTTGGCCCTTTCATGGGCAAAGGCCGGGCGTGGCACAGGCCGGTGCCTGGGCGCGGATGGATCGCGGCAACCGAGGCACCGTCAGTGCCCCGCTGACCGTTCGCCGACGACGGCAGCGTCATCGGCCTCCGGGGTTTCCTGGGCGGCCTCGGTCTCCACCACCACCGGCCGCATGCCGTACAACGTGCCGATCAGGCTGACCGGCAAGCCGCTGACATCGACCATCCATTGCATGACCTGCTCGGGCGCGTGCTGGCCCTGCATCGCTTTGTGCAAGTCCGGCATGGCCACGAGCATGCCCGGGTGACAACTGCGCAGGAAGCGTTCCATCCCGGCACCGCCATCGACGAAGGGCGCAAACAGCAGGCAGATCAGTTGCGCCTGGGTCAAGCCGAAGGATCTCTGTACTTCGGCCGCCGCCAGCATGCGTTGCTCGGCAATGTTGGCCGGGTTGCCGAACGCCTCCAGGGCCAGTTCGCAAATGCGCTCCGGCACCCATTTGCGCCGCATCATCACCAAGGCGCGCTGCAAATATTCGGCAACCCCTTCTTCATAGCTTTGGCCCAGCACATAGCACGCCTGCAACCCTCGCAAGTGAGCGGCAATCGCCGGGCTGATGTATTCGTTATCGCTCAGGTGCGCCGCCATTTCGTCAGGCTGCACCCCCAGGAATTCAGTCAGTAGCGGCCAGCGCTCCTCCGGCTTGCCCACCAGCATGTCGTGGATATCGATGTTGGTTGTGCGACGGCAGGCTTCGAAACGGTCGGCCGGACGCCATTGCGCATGCCCTTCTCCCGCGTAGAACTCACGGTAATAGTCGCGCCCCAAGTCATCGAGCAAGGCAAACAGCCCATCGAAACCCGCCGGGTTGCAGCTTGAGGTGCCGAGGCTGGCCTTTTGTGCTGCGCGCCTTAACCCGTCGAGGAACTGCTTCTGCTGACGAGGCGCTTCACTGCTGATCAACGCATCGACCCCGCGATCCCATCGGGCAATTTGCCCGTAGAACTCGCCCGTCGCCAGGTAGCCGTCATCCCACAAGTCGAGCGGGCCGTCCCAGGTCCGGCGATGGCCGACCATCAACAGATTAAGCCGATTTGACTCGCGCCCTGCCTCGGAGATCGGCGCCTGGTGGTCGAATGGCAGGACTTCGCGGTTATCCACCATCAACAGTTCCACCCGAGGATCGTCGTAGAGAAACAGGGCCGCGTTGCAGCGATGGATGTTCTCCAGCGCGGTAGAACTGGCGCCGTTGAGGCGCAAGGTGGCCACCCGCAACTGGAAGGTCGCCGGTGCGCGGCTGGCGATACTGAGTTGAGCGGCGCGCAGCAGCGCCAGGGTGTAGCAGCTGTCTAGCGTCCCGGACTGGATCGACATCACCTTGAAGTCGCCAATCCGGTCCATGCCGCCGGCTGACACCACCAGGCGCTGAATCATAAGCTGCAAGGCAGTGCGCTCGGCGCGTGAGAAGAAACTCAGCAGCCTTTGCAGTACTTGCTGATAAACATAGTTCATTGCCTGATCGTGGATTGTGGTCATCAGTGTTTTACCTGGTATTCGCAAGTTCGATGTCACGCAAACAGTGATAGACACTGCGCGACCGATTCTCGGTGGGAAGTGCTGGATCCTGTCACAAAATGCTAGCACTTAAGTTTTGGGTAATTATTTGAAATGTTTGTACGCTGCCTATACCCAGGCGACAGTCACCTCCTCGCAAAGCCCCACAGGGCATGGCCCTTGAGATTTGGCGCAACTTCCTAGGAAACTTCCGACAGCGTCCCACAGACAATGAGCACAAGAAAAAGAGAAAGAAGATACTGATGTGCGTGCAGTCATTAAACCTTGTGACATTTGCTCGTTATCATTTGCCAACATGCGCTGATTAATATCAGCCGAACGCCCACTCATGACTCGTTCCTTGAGATGAAAGTAATCATCCAATTATCAGGGCTTATATGATGATTAGAAGATACAGATCAAAAGCAAAAACCGGTTCAGTTGCTGAAACCGGACGGCCAGAAACGACGATGCCCTCGGTGCGGGGCGCACAGAGGGCATCGGGGACAGCTTGAAGGGTGTTACGCCGGCTCGATCTGCAGAGCCACCCGCTCGCGGCATGGGCATTCGTCCATGTAGCGGTGGGCTTCGACAAACTCGGTAAACGGGAAGACCCGAGTCTTGAGCGGCAGCAGCACGCGGTCGGCGGTCAACTGGTTGATGTCGCGCAACGCCCGTTGCAACGCCACGTGGTCCTGGACAATGCCCAGCTCCGGCTTGCCGGTGAAGTTACCGATGCAGTGGACAAAGAACTGGATGTTCTTCTGGAACGCTGCACAGGCCGGGAATGGCGTCTGGTTGCCACCTTGCAAGCCGTAGAGCACCAGGCTGCCACGGGGTGCCAGCACATCGCCGAGCATCGACATCTGTGGCCCGCCGAGACCGTCGAACACCACATCAACGCCACGGTTGTCCGTGATTTTGTTGATCTGCATGAGCAGATCCTGTTCTTCGGTGACGATGACCTTCTCGGCACCCAGGGACAGCAGGTATTCACGTTCGTCGGCGGTTTTGGTCGCCGCGATCACTCGCACACCCAGGGCTTTACCCAGTTGGACGAAGGAAGGCCCTGCGCAATGGCTTGCGTCGGTCACCAAGGCAAACTGCCCCGGTTTGACCCGCGCCAGATCGACGTAGGCAAAATAGGCGATCAGCAGCGGCGTGTAATGCACGCTGGCTTCGATCGGGCTGAGCACGTCCGGATAGCGGGTCAGTGCCGAGCGCGGCAGAACAATCTGTTCGCCGTAGACCGGATAATCGTTAGGGCTCTCGGCCGGGAAGCTGGCGACCTTATCGCCTACTGCCAGGTCATCAACACCGTCGCCAACCGCCGTCACTACGCCGGACATTTCATGGCCGAGGCCTGAAGGCAGACGAGCGTGGGACGAAGCCAGGTTCTGGCGCCAGAGAATGTCGTACCAGCTGATGCCGATTGCTTCGACGCGCACCTGCACTTCACCTGGTGCAGGCAGAGCGGCCGCATGCTCTTCGCATTTGAGCACCTCGGCTGGACCAAACTTGTGAAAACGGATCGTGCGGGACATCGCAAACCTCGTCAAAGTAACCTCTAATGCCACGAACTCTATCTGGGCTTTCTACCCAAGACCATCAGTGGCTATTAATAGTCGACATGCCTGTCATTGATTCCGCAGCGCCGGCGGCATCATCAGATACCGTAAAAAACCGAAGCAGCCATTTGAGTAAAAAGTGAATTACACGGTGCAGAGTAGCAGCCTTTGCCCGTAAGATTCATGCCGGCCATTGTTCTCATATGGCCGCTCACGTCAAGTTTGCTGACTCTGCCAGGACTCCAGATGAATCGTAATGACCTGCGTCGTGTCGACCTGAACCTGTTGATCGTATTCGAAACATTAATGCATGAACGCAGTGTGACCCGTGCTGCGGAGAAATTGTTCCTCGGCCAGCCGGCGATCAGTGCGGCGCTCTCACGCCTGCGCGGGCTGTTCGATGATCCGTTGTTCGTGCGCACCGGCCGCAGCATGGAGCCGTCGGCCCGGGCGGTGGAGATCTTCGCCCTGCTCTCCCCGGCACTGGACTCGATTTCCACGGCGGTCAGCCGTGCGGCGGAATTCGATCCGGCCACCAGCACGGCGGTGTTTCGTATCGGTCTGTCGGACGACGTCGAATTCGCACTGCTGCCCATGCTGCTCAAACGCCTGCGCGCCGAATCACCGGGCATCGTCCTGGTGGTGCGGCGGGCCAACTACATCCTGATGCCGAGCCTGCTGGCTTCCGGCGAAATCTCGATCGGCGTCAGCTACACCGCCGACCTGCCGGCCAACGCCAAGCGCAAGGTACTGCGCCGCAGCCTGCCGAAGCTGCTGCGCGCCGATACCGTGCCGGGGCCGCTGAGCCTGGACGACTTCTGCGCACGGCCCCATGCACTGGTGTCGTTCGCCGGTGACCTGAGCGGCTTTATAGATGAAGAACTCGAAAAGCTCGGGCGCAAACGCCATGTCGTCCTGGCGGTGCCGCAGTTCAACGGACTGAGCACCCTCATCAGCGGCACCGATATTGTCGCCACTGTGCCGGACTACACCGCCGATGCGTTGACGGCGGCGGGCGGTGTGCGGGCGGAAGATCCACCGTTGCCGGTGCGCAGTTTTGAATTGCACATGGCTTGGCGGGGTTCGCAGGACAATGATCCGGGGGAGCGTTGGTTGCGGTCCAGGATTCAGATGTTTTTTGGGGATCCGGATAGCCTGGCATAAGGCGCGTGAACGTCACGGGTAGATGTTCAGACTGGATGGAATCAGTTGCCATGCACCGGACGGCGACATGAGCCTTCACTTTGATCAACAAAACTCATCACGTGCCTGATCGACTGCTGATCCGGCAGACAGGAAAGACTGAAACTCATGGATGAGTTCGCAGAACTGCCTGCTAAAAAAAACTGCAAGTCCGTCTCCTGATAAACAAGCAGATGCCTGATATCGGGACAATCACGTACCCATTGCTCAGATATCGGCCCGGCACCACTTAATAGTGGCTGGTTGATCACCAACAAGTCGAACCTATGCAACGCGTTATCGATAACACTCATTAGTTCGCGCAGCGATGCCAGCGGCGCCACACGGTTGTATCCCAGCCCGGCGAGATTCTTTTCAATATTCATGCGCCTTGAGTGTTCTTCATCAACCAGCAATATTCGCAGCCGTGGATCAGCCATGGACCACCTGAACGGAAATCAAACGTTATTGATGAGTGCGCCGTTCCAGTCCAGCCAGCTCGACAGCTACCTGGCGCTCATGGTGGGGGCACGCCAGTAGCCCTATCTCCCATCAGATACCACTAAACCAGTTATAACCCTGGTCTTCCCAATACCCACCGGGATTGTCGTTGCTGACAAAGATCTCAACGATATGCTTTGGGTTTTTGAAGCCCAACTTGGTGGGCACTCGAACCCGTAGGGGATAGCCATACTCCGGCGGCAAAGCAACTTCGGCGTAATCCAGTGCCAGCAGCGTTTGCGGATGCAGCGCGGTCGGCATGTCGAGGCTTGAGTAGTAGCGGTCAGCACATTTGAAACCGACAAACTTCGCCGTTGTGTCAGCGCCGATATGCTCCAGGAACGTCTTCAGGGGTACGCCGCCCCATTGCCCGATGGCGCTCCAGCCTTCCACACAGATCAGGCGCGTAATGTCGGTGCGCTGCGGCAGTTTGCGCAGGCCCTCCAGCGTCCATGGCGCCTTGTCCCGTACCAGCCCGGAAACGGCGAGCGAATAATCGGACAGGTCGACGTCCGGGATATCCTCCTGGCCGTAGAACGCGTTGAATGGAAACGGCGTGGTCATTTGCGCCTTGGTGTAGGTCGGCGCCAGTTTCTGCCCGCTGAACAGCCAGGCCTGAACCCGGTCGTTCCAACGGGACATGGCCCACAGCACCTTGTCGACCTGGTCGCCGTCCTGCAGGTTGCAACCGCTCAGCATCGCCATCGCGCCGACGGTCAAGCCGCCCCGCAGGAAGTTGCGGCGCTGGAGGTTTTCCAGTTGCAGTTGCTGGGCGGGCTCAAGTTTGATGCGCTGAATCGCGCGTTTTTTGGGCTCAATCATGATCGGTCTTCCCGCTTTCCATCGGCCGTACGCCGCCAGTAATCATGGGCAACAAGGTTTTCGGCACCAGCAGCACCAGCGCCAGATGCACAACGACGAACGCGCCAATGACCGCCATCGCCGCGAAATGTACGTAGCGGGCAACGTCATAGCCGCCCAGGAGCGCGACCAGTTCTTGAAGTTGAATGGGCTTCCAGATCGCCAGCCCCGAGATCACAACCATGACACCGGCCGCCAGCACCACCCAATACATCAGGCGCTGCACCGCGTTATAGACGCCCTTCTCGTGCACCAGTCGAAAACGCAGTGCAGCCGTCAAATCATGCTTTACCGCGTGAACACTGATCGGCAAGAAATCGCGCTTGAAGTGGCGGCTGATCAGGCCGTACAGCACATAGATGAGGCCGTTGATGAACAGCAACCACATAAACGCGAAATGCCAGGCCAGCGAGCCGCCGAGCCAGCCACCCACCGTCAATGCAACCGGAAACCTGAAGGCGAACAACGGGGACGCGTTGTAGATCGCCCAACCGCTCATGAACATGCAGACCATGCAGGCGGCGTTGAGCCAATGGGTAAGCCGAACGGGCCAGGGATGGATGGATTTTTTGCGCATGCTGCCCCTCTCTCGGAAACCGTCCGTGCACTGGAGCGATGCCAGACGACACCGCTCCAGCCTTTTCAGGTGATTACATCGGCGGCTGGAAGCCATCCTTACCGACCGCGATACCGCGTGCGGTGGTGCCACCCTCGGCCGGGAACACGACAATTTTCGCGCCCTTGACCAACTCATCGGCTTTGCCCGGTTCTACGTAGGCGATAGGCACATCTTGCGGCACGACCAGTTGCTTCTCGCCACCCTTGTAATTGACGGTCAGCGTGCGGCCATTGGCCTTGGACAATTTGCCCACAGTGCCGTTAGTCATCGTCCCGGTGCTGCCATCGGCATTCTGCCAACCGTAATGACCTTCGCCGCTGCCCTTGAGGCTGGACTCGAATACAGTCACTTCCAACGCCTTGAGCGAACCGTCGGCCTGTGGGATGGCTGCCGAGCCGACGAAGCTGTCGGCTTTGATCGACTCGATATCAGTCTTCGATACCCGATTGATGCCGGTCTTGTCCGTCAGACCGATGGTCTGCTGTGCGCCGGCGCGGGTGGTGAACGTCAGCGTGTTGTTGCTGACACTTTCAACGGTGCCACGCAGCGGTTTGATCACCGGCATATCGGCCGCGGTGGCCATGACGGCAGCACTGAGCATCAGCAAACCGAACGTGGTGGACAGAGCAGTCTTGAGCTTCATTGCGACAATTCCTCACTGGTTTATGTGCCGCCATCCTCGGCTCCGGACCGGGACCTCACGATGACCGCCGGATGACATTTTTGTCATTCGCCACGACCCGTCCATGAATGACAGAAATGTAACCGACTCAGCCTGCTCAGCTCGTTACACTGCAAGCCTGAGAGCCAATGCCGCGGGCTGAATCCCGTCACCCAGAGACCCGAGCGCCCCCTGACGATGCATATTCTGCTGATCGAAGACGACACCAAAACCGGCGAGTACCTGAAAAAGGGCCTCGGCGAGTCCGGCTATAACGTCGACTGGACCCAACACGGCGCCGATGGCCTGCACATGGCACTGCAAACGCCCTATGACCTGATCGTACTGGATGTGATGTTGCCCGGCATTGATGGATTTCAAATCATCGAACTATTGCGCGCCAAACAAGATGTGCCCGTGCTGTTCCTCACCGCTCGCGATCAGTTGCATGACCGCATTCGCGGGCTGGAACTGGGGGCCGACGACTATCTGGTGAAGCCGTTTTCCTTCACCGAGTTGCTGTTGCGCATTCGCACCATCCTGCGCCGTGGCGTGGTCCGCGAAGCCGATCATTTTCACATCGCCGACCTGGAACTGGACCTGGTGCGCCGTCGCGTCACGCGCCAGCAACAGGTGATTGTGTTGACCAACAAGGAGTTCGCCCTGCTGCATCTGTTTCTGCGCCGTGAAGGCGATGTCCTGTCCCGGGCGCAGATTGCTTCGGAAGTCTGGGACATGAATTTCGACAGCGATACCAACGTCGTGGACGTGGCCGTCAAACGCCTGCGCAACAAGGTCGACCAGCCCTACCCGATCAAGCTGATCCATACCATTCGCGGTATCGGCTATGTGTGCGAGGTGCGGCCATGCGGACCCGACGCCAACCTTCCCTGACCCTGCGCTCGACCCTGGCGTTCTCGCTGGTGGCGATGCTCGCCGTGGCCGGTGCCGGGTTTTATTTATACCAGTCGATGAAAACCTCGGTCCTGATCTACAGCGATCACGCGGTCATGGGCCGCCTGGATCACTTTCGCAAACTGCTGCATTACGAACTGGCTATCGAGAAGCTGCGCGACAGCCCGCAGATCTTCAAAAACATGCTCGACAGCGAAGACGACATTTTTATCATCGCGGAGCCGGGCCAGCAGCCGGTGATCCTGGTCAATCCGCTGAACGTCACGCTGCCTGAATTGCCCGTGATTGGCCAGGAAACCAAGCTGAGCGTCACCGACCTGCGCAGCGGCGTGACCGACTCCGGAGTGCCCTTGCGCGCCGCGTCCGTGCAAACGACCTCGGGGGGGCGCGAAGTGCGCCTGACTGCCGCGCACATCATGGACAAGGAAATGGCCATGCTCGCGGCGTTTCGCGAGCGCATTTACCTGGCCGTGACCCTGGCATTCCTGCTCACCGCGCTGCTCGGTTACGTGCTGCTGCGTCGCGGCCTGCGCCCGCTGCGCAAAATGGCCGCGCATGCCGCCAACATCACCCCCCAGCGGCTCGACAGCCGGATGGACAGCGCCGACACACCGGTTGAACTGCAACAACTGAGTGACGCTTATAACGCCATGCTTGATCGACTCGCCAACGGTTACCAGCGCCTGACGCAGTTTTCCGCCGACCTGGCTCACGAAATACGCACGCCCGTGGGCTCGTTGATGGGGCACTGCCAGGTCGCTCTGCGCCAGTCTCGCAGCGAGGACGAATATCAGGCGCTGCTGGCCTCGAACCTGGAAGAACTGGAGCGCATTTCCCGCATCGTCGAAAGCATCTTGTTCCTCGCTCGCGCTGACGAAGCGCAGTCGCTGATCGAACGCCAGCCGCTGCTCCTGCATGACGAATTACAGCGCATCGCCGGCTACTTCGAAGGGCTGGCCGAAGAGCGGCAGATGACCCTCCTGACCACCGGCGCCGGAACCCTGCAGGCTGACCCATTGCTGCTGCGCCGGGCCTTGAGCAATTTAGTCGCGAACGCTATTCGGTATGCCAACGAGGGCAGCGAGATTCTGATGCGCGTCGTTGAAGTCGCCGGCGGATGGCGAATCGATGTTGAGAATCAGGGCCCGGTGCTGAGCGACGAAACCCTGCGCAAACTGTTTGATCGCTTTTACCGCGGCGATGCTTCGCGTCACCAAAGCTCCGATTCATATGGCCTGGGCCTGGCCATTGTCGTCGCGATCATGCAATTGCATGGCGGTGATGTGAGTGTTGAACAGCCTGCGCCCGGGACTATCCGTTTTTCGCTGTTCTTCCCCAAAACCTGAACTACAGTGGCTATGCGGCATGAATACCGAAATAAAACCTGGAATAACTTCAAGTTATCCCGATAGCCGTCGATAACCGGGCGGGTATTCAGCATTAAAAGTTAAGGATAACGATGGCAATGGTTTTTTGTCGTGCATGCGCCAAGGACATTCACGAGACAGCCCCAACCTGCCCGCGATGCGGAGCGAGCCAACACATTGCCTTGCCGGCAACGACGGGCCCCGACTCTCCATGGCTGGCGATCGTCTCGTTGATATTGGGCATTATCTGCGTACTTACGCTATTTGATGACTCCGAATGGGATAGAGATACCCTCTTCGGAATCAGCATCTTCTCTGTCGCCGGCCTTGTTTGCGGCATCATCAGCATCAATCAAAAAAAACCGGGAAATAACCTCGCGATCGCAGGCGTTGTCTTGTCGGCTATTGCGACGCTTTGTTTCGCCGGCCTATCGCTGGACTAATTTTAGGGAAAAAATATGAGCATGGTTTTTTGTCGTGGTTGTGCCAAGGAAATCAGCAGCCTGGCTGCGGCCTGCCCGCAATGCGGCGCGCCTCAGGCTCTAGTAAGCCAGCAGGCCTTCACGGCGCCGAACGCCGGTGCGGCGCAAGGTAATCCTTATGTTGAAGTGCTGAAGAAATATGCTGTGTTCACCGGCCGCGCCAGCCGTCGAGAATACTGGATGTTTATTCTGATCAACCTTGGGGTCGCCATCGTCCTCGGCGTTATTGACGCCGTACTGGGTGCCAAAGGGATCCTTTCGAATCTCTACAGCCTGGCGGTGTTGCTGCCAAGTATCGCCGCAGCCATTCGCCGGATGCACGACACTGATCGCAGCGGCTGGTGGATCCTGCTGCCGATCGTGAACATTGTGTTCCTGGCCCAGGACAGCACCCCTGGCGTCAACCGTTTCGGCCCGAACCCTAAAGGGATCAACTGAAGCTGATTGAGTAAACGCTGATCGAGACGGCCGCCATGGCCGTCTCTTTGTTTGCGCCGTTGACAAGCCTTCAAATCAGGCCGACCTTTGCACTCACTGCAACACAGCTTTGCTATCAACCCGATTGATAGCCCCCTAACGAAAGGCGCATGCTAGAGGGCTTGATTCGCGCTTATATCATTCCGAATGATAGTTACCTTTGCCTCATTCGATTCGTGCGATACAGCCTCGCCGAGCATCATCCGTCCATTCTTAATACATTGGCGGATGCATCCATGGAACAGTCACTCAAACATTTGCGCTTCCCGTTGGCCTTGCTGGCCGTCCTGGTGATGAGCGCTTGCGGCAAGGCTCCTGAGACTGCCGCCACCATGCCCGCGGCCAAGGTCAGCGTGGCCAAGGTGCTGGAGCAACCTGTCAACGAGTGGGACGAATTTACCGGACGCCTCGAAGCGCCGGAAACTGTAGAAATTCGTCCACGGGTCTCCGGCCAGATCGATGAAGTGGCTTTCACTGAAGGCGCATTGGTCAAGAAAGGCGACGTACTGTTCCAGATCGACCCGCGCCCTTTCCAGGCTGAAGTCCGTCGCCTCGAAGCGCTGGTCGCCCAGTCCCGCGCCAACGCCACCCGTAGCGAAAACGAAGCCCAGCGCGGTGAACGCCTGCGTACCAGCAACGCGATCTCCGCCGAACTGGCCGATTCGCGCACCAGCGCTTCGCAAGAAGCCCGCGCCGCCGTCGGCGCCCTCCAGGCTCAACTGGACCTGGCCAAACTGAACCTGAGCTTCACCCGCGTCACGTCGCCCATCAGTGGCCGCGTCAGCCGTGCGGAAATCACCGCCGGTAACCTGGTAACCGCCGATACCACCGCGCTCACCAGCGTCGTCTCCACCGACAAGGTTTACGCCTACTTCGACGCCGACGAGCGTGTGTTCCTCAAATACACCCAGCTCGCTCGCCAGGGTAAACGCGGCGCCACTACGCCGGTGTACCTGGGCCTGTCCAACGAAGACGGCAACCCGCACCAGGGCGTGATGAACTTTGTCGACAACCAGGTCAACCCGAAAACCGGCACCATCCGTGGCCGTGCGGTGTTCGATAACGCTGATGGCCAGTACACCCCCGGCCTTTACGCTCGCCTGAAACTGGTCGGCAGCGGCACCTACTCCGCCGTGCTGATCAATGACGAAGCGGTCGGTACTGACCTGGGTAAAAAGTTCGTACTGGTGATCGATGGCGACAACAAGACGGCCTATCGCTCGGTTGAACTGGGTCCGAAAATCGAAGGCTTGCGTATCGTGCGCAATGGCCTGAACAAGGACGACACCGTCATCGTCAAGGGTCTGCAACGGGTTCGTCCTGGTTCGCCGGTGACACCTGAAGTGATCCCGATGGCCTCCAAGGAAACCCTCGCCGCTCTGGCTCAACAACGACAAGCGCTGGAAGCCAGCAACCTGCCCCAAGTCGCGCCTGCCAAGGTCGCGCCGGGTGCGGTTGTGAAACTGGCTGCTGCGACCCCACGCGGTTAAGGGATCTCTACAATGAATTTTTCCCAATTCTTCATTTCACGGCCGATCTTCGCAGCGGTGCTTTCGCTGCTGATCCTGATCGCCGGCGCCATCTCGCTGTTCCAGTTGCCGATCAGCGAATACCCGGAAGTGGTTCCGCCGACCGTTGTGGTCCGCGCGAACTTCCCGGGTGCCAACCCTAAAGTCATCGGCGAAACCGTGGCCGCTCCCCTGGAGCAAGCCATTACCGGCGTCGAGAACATGCTGTACATGTCCTCGCAGTCCACCGCTGACGGCAAGATCACCCTGACCATCACCTTCGCCCTGGGCACCGACCTGGATAACGCGCAGGTGCAAGTTCAGAACCGTGTAACCCGGACCGAGCCGAAGCTTCCAGAAGAAGTGACGCGCATTGGTATCACCGTGGACAAGGCCTCTCCGGACCTGACCATGGTGGTCCACTTGACCTCGCCGGACAAACGCTACGACATGCTCTACCTGTCCAACTACGCCTTGCTCAACATCAAGGATGAGCTGGCGCGTCTGGGCGGTGTCGGTGATGTGCAACTGTTTGGTATGGGCGACTACTCCCTGCGGGTGTGGCTCGACCCGAACAAGACCGCTTCGCGCAACCTGACCGCGACCGATGTGGTCAACGCCATTCGCGAGCAGAACCGTCAGGTCGCTGCCGGTGCCTTGGGCGCGCCGCCTGCGCCGAATGCCACCAGCTTCCAGTTGTCGGTTAACACCCAAGGTCGTCTGGTTTCCGAGGAAGAGTTCGAGAACATCATCATTCGCTCCGGCGACAACGGTGAAATCACGCGCCTCAAAGACATCGCTCGCGTCGAACTGGGTTCCAGCCAATACGCACTGCGTTCGTTGCTGAACAACCAACCGGCGGTGGCGATCCCGATCTTCCAGCGCCCTGGCTCCAACGCGATCGAAATCTCCAACGAAGTTCGCGACAAGATGGCCGAACTGAAGAAGAGCTTCCCGGAAGGCATGGACTTCAGCATCGTCTATGACCCAACCATCTTCGTGCGCGGTTCCATCGAAGCGGTGGTTCACACCCTGTTCGAAGCACTGATCCTCGTTGTATTGGTCGTGATCCTGTTCCTGCAAACCTGGCGTGCCTCGATCATTCCATTGGTGGCGGTCCCGGTATCGTTGATCGGTACGTTTGCGGTGATGCACCTGTTCGGCTTCTCGCTGAACGCCTTGTCACTGTTCGGTTTGGTACTGGCCATCGGTATCGTGGTGGACGACGCCATTGTGGTAGTGGAGAACGTCGAAAGGCACATCGAGCTGGGAGAAACGCCCGTCGAAGCCACCAAGAAAGCCATGCGTGAGGTGACCGGGCCGATCATCGCGACGGCGCTGGTGCTGTGTGCGGTATTTATCCCGGCGGCGTTCATTTCCGGACTCACTGGCCAGTTCTACAAACAGTTTGCCCTGACCATTGCCATCTCGACCGTGATCTCGGCGTTCAACTCGCTGACACTGTCCCCTGCCCTGGCCGCCGTGCTGCTCAAGAGCCACGATGCGCCGAAAGATCGCTTTACCAAAGTGCTTGATAAACTGTTGGGCGGCTGGCTGTTCCGCCCGTTCAACCGGTTTTTCGAACGTGCCAGCCATGGCTATGTCGGCACCGTAGCCCGGGTTATCCGCAGCAGCGGTATTGCCCTGCTGTTGTACGCAGGCCTGATGGTGCTGACCTTCTTCGGTTTCGCCCACACCCCGACCGGTTTCGTACCCGGCCAGGACAAGCAATACCTGGTGGCTTTCGCACAATTGCCGGACGCCTCGAGCCTGGACCGTACCGAAGACGTAATCAAGCGCATGTCCGACCTCGCCCTGAAACAGCCAGGCGTGGAAAGTGCGGTGGCGTTCCCAGGCCTGTCGATCAACGGCTTCACCAACAGTCCGAACGCCGGCATCGTGTTCGTAACCCTGAAACCGTTCGACGAACGTAAAGACCCGAGCATGTCCGCCGGTGCGATTGCCGGTGCCTTGAACGGTCAGTACGCCGGGATTCAAGAAGCCTACATGGCGATTTTCCCGCCGCCGCCAGTACAAGGTTTGGGCACCATCGGTGGTTTCCGACTGCAGATCGAAGACAAGGGCAACCTGGGCTACGACGAGCTGTACAAAGAAACCATGAACATCATCACCAAGAGCCACAACGTGCCCGAACTGGCCGCCCTGTTCACCAGCTACACCGTGAACGTGCCGCAAGTCGATGCCGCCATCGACCGGGAAAAAGCCAAGACCCACGGCGTGGCCGTCAGCGACATCTTCGACACCCTGCAGATCTACCTGGGTTCGCTGTATGCCAACGACTTCAACCGCTTCGGTCGCACCTATCAGGTCAACGTTCAGGCTGAACAACAGTTCCGTCTCGAGCCGGACCAGATCGGTCAGCTGAAAGTGCGCAACAACAAAGGCGAGATGATCCCGCTGGCGACCTTCATCAAGGTCAGCGACACCTCGGGCCCGGACCGCGTGATGCACTACAACGGCTTCATCACCGCTGAAATCAACGGTGCGGCAGCCCCAGGCTACAGCTCCGGCCAGGCCGAAAAAGCCATCGAGAAACTGCTCAAGGATGAACTTCCGAACGGCATGACCTACGAATGGACCGACCTGACCTACCAGCAGATTCTGTCCGGCAACACCGCGCTGTTCGTGTTCCCGCTCTGCGTACTGCTGGCGTTCCTGGTACTCGCGGCGCAATACGAAAGCTGGAGCCTGCCATTGGCGGTGATCCTGATCGTACCGATGACGCTGCTGTCGGCGATTATTGGTGTGATTGCTTCGGGAGGCGACAACAATATCTTCACCCAGATTGGCTTGATCGTACTGGTGGGGCTTGCCTGTAAGAACGCGATTCTGATTGTCGAGTTTGCCAAGGATAAACAGCAGGACGAAGGCCTCAGCCCGCTCGCCGCGGTACTGGAAGCGTGCCGTCTGCGTCTGCGCCCGATCCTGATGACCTCCTTCGCGTTCATCATGGGTGTTGTGCCACTGGTGTTCTCCAGCGGTGCCGGTGCCGAGATGCGTCATGCCATGGGCGTGGCGGTGTTCTCCGGGATGCTCGGGGTGACCTTCTTCGGTCTGTTGCTGACCCCGGTGTTCTACGTGTTGATTCGTAACTTTGTGGAGCGCGGTGAAGCTCGTAAAGCGGCCAAGGCGCTGACTAATCAAAAGCAACTGGAGTCGCATCAATGAGCCTGAAAGCCTTCCTGCCGAGCCTGCTGGTACTGGCCCTGAGCGCCTGTGCCGTCGGCCCGGACTACAAAACCCCAGCCACGGAGCCGGCCAATATCACGGCCGTCACCGATGGCGCCAGCGGTCAAAAGAACTATGACCGCTCGCGTTTCGAAGGCATCTGGTGGCAACAGTTCGAAGACCCGACCCTCAACCAGTTGGTGATGCAATCGTTACAAGGCAACCGTGATCTGCGCGTGGCGTTCGCCCGCTGGAAAGCCGCACGAGCCATCCGCGACGACGCCAGCAACGACGCCATGCCGACCATCACCAGCCGCGCCAGCAGTGACCTGGCCAAGGGGCAAATCCCTGGCCAGACCACCAAGCGGGTCAATAGCGAACGCTACGACCTGGGTCTGGACATGGCGTGGGAACTGGACTTGTTCGGTCGCATCCAGCGCAACCTGGAATCGGCCGACGCCGAGCAACAGGCCGCCGAAGCCGATCTGTACCAACTGCAAGTCAGCATGATTGCCGAGTTGGTGGACGCCTACGGTCAACTGCGCGGTGCGCAACTGCGGGAAAAGATCGCCCTGGCCAACCTGAATAACCAGCAGGAATCGAGCAAGATCACCGTCAGCCTGCGTGATGCTGGCGTCGGCGATCAGCTCGACGTGGTTCGCGCCGATGCTCGCCTGGCCTCCGTCGAAGCCAGCGTGCCGCAATTGCAGGCCGAACAGGTTCGACAGAAAAACCGTATCGCCACCCTGCTGGGTGAACGTCCGGACAAGCTGACCGTCGACCTGAGCCCGAAAGACCTGCCAGCCATCGCCAAGGCCCTGCCGATCGGTGATCCGGGTGAATTGCTGCAACGTCGTCCGGACATCCTCAGCGCCGAACGCAAACTGGCTTCCGCCACTGCCCGTATCGGCGTGGCCAAGGCTGATTTGTTCCCACGGGTCAGCCTCAGCGGCTTCCTCGGCTTCACCGCCGGGCGTGGTTCGCAGATTGGTTCCTCGGCGGCCAACGCCTGGGCACTCGGCCCAAGCATCACTTGGGCGGCGTTTGACCTGGGCAGTGTTCGCGCCCGTTTGCGCGGTGCCGATGCCGATGCCGAAGGCGCCCTGGCGACCTACGAGCAACAAGTGCTGCTGGCCCTGGAAGAGTCGGAAAACGCCTTCAGCGATTACGGCAAACGTCAGCAACGCCTGATCTCGCTGATTCGTCAAAGCGAATCGAGCCGCGCCGCTGCCGACCTGGCAGAAATTCGCTACCGCGAAGGCACGGCGGACTTCCTGGTCTTGCTCGACGCCCAACGCGAACGCCTGGCCGCCGAAGATTCCCAGGCCCAGGCCGAAGTCGATCTTTATCGCGGCATCGTCGCGATCTACAAAGCCTTGGGTGGCGGTTGGCAGCCAGAGACAACGGTCGCCAGCAAGTAAGTTTTTAAAGAGCTCCTTTGGTTGGCCGCAACCAACCAAATTTTTTGGCCCCGCGTCTCATTCGGTCGCGGGGCTTTTTTTTGCCTGCTCCAAAGACAGCACATATTCCCTGTGGGAGCGGGCTTGCTCGCGAATGCGGTGTGTCAGTTGATATAGATGTTGGCTGACACACCGCATTCGCGAGCAAGCCCGCTCCCACAAGGGGTTCAGTTGTTACCCTC
>NZ_MOBP01000106.1 GCF_003732665.1 Pseudomonas frederiksbergensis
ATAGCGCACGGTCTTGTAGCTGACTTCCAGCTGTGAAGCGGCCGTCAGCCAGCCCGTGCCCCCGAACGGGTAAGAGCCTTCATCGCTGATCACCCACGCCGGTTGATCGAGTTCCATTACACAGGAGTCCAGGGCGTCGACGAGGCTATAGCCCAGTTGATTGGCTTCGATTCCGGCGGGTTGCCCCTGCGCCCAATGCAAGCAGCGCACCTGGCCCCGGCCGCCCGGCAAGGTGCTCACATGCAGTTCTTCACCGTTGTCGCGGGTGCGGATTTCCAGCCCTGGCAGGT
>NZ_MOBP01000107.1 GCF_003732665.1 Pseudomonas frederiksbergensis
ATCAGCCTGTGGCCGAACATCGTGCCGCCGTCGATCTCGATCTGGGACGCCGCTGCACCGCCGCAAAGCCAGGGCTTCATGCTGGTCGGTACGCTATTCATCATTCCGTTCATCCTGGGTTACACCTTCTGGAGCTACTACGTGTTCCGCGGCAAGGTCACCCATGAAGACGGTTACCACTGATCTCTCGCTCAGCTCACCCTGTGAGAGCAAGCCGGCTCGCCGTGGCGTCCTCAGCGACGCCATCGCCCAATAGGAACAATGCAATGAACGGCAAACATTCCCTGCACGAGATTGAAGAAGCCGAAAAAAAGCCGCTTTGGCAGCGGCTCGGCTGGTTGGCCTTGATCTGGATCGGTAGCGTCGGCGCGCTGTTCATTGCCGCCAGCCTGATGCGCCTGTTCATGAACGCGGCCGGCCTTACCACACACTGAAACATCCCGTCCCGCTGCCCTTGGGCACGGTTTTATGACCCTCTGTACCGCGGAGGGTTTTTTTTGCCTGACGCTT
>NZ_MOBP01000108.1 GCF_003732665.1 Pseudomonas frederiksbergensis
ACGAAGCGGCCATCGGCGACACCGACATCACTTTGGCCCGGCTCTGGTCGCAAGTGCTTAACGTGGAGCAGGTCGGTCGTCACGCTCACTTCTTCGAACTGGGCGGGCATTCGCTGTTGGCGGTCAACCTGATCGAGCAGATGCGCCAGGTTGGCCTCAGCTCTGACGTGCGCGTGCTGTTTGGCCAACCCACCCTGGCGGCTTTGGCGGCCGCAGTGGGCGGTGGCAATGAAATCGTAGTGCCGGCCCATGGCATCACCGCGGACTGTTTACGTATCACCCCGACGATGCTGCCGCTGG
>NZ_MOBP01000109.1 GCF_003732665.1 Pseudomonas frederiksbergensis
CGCCTCGATGATGATTTCTGCGATCCGCTGGAACTGCGCACCGACCCGGCCCTCGGTGTGCCGGGGTTGCTGGAAGCCGTGCGCCAGGGCCCGGTGCTGGTCGCCAATGCCTTGGGCAGCGGCGTACTGGAGTCGCCGGGGTTGCTGGGCTTCTTGCCCAGGATCAATCAATTCCTGTTCGGCGAAGAACTGATCCTGCCGTCCATCGCCCCCTGGTGGTGCGGCGAAGCCCCGGTACTGGCCCAGGCGCTG
>NZ_MOBP01000110.1 GCF_003732665.1 Pseudomonas frederiksbergensis
TCATTACTAATTACCTGAATCCTGATCCCTGGATGCGTGTAGCGCCGTTGGTGTCTGTTAGCCGGAAAAATTGAGCATTAGTTGCGGTTTGCGTTTGACCTGTTCTTCCGGCGCATTCATCAACGCCTGATCCATCAATATCCCCGCCTTATCCTGATCCGCAGCCCCCGGCAGCACCGGCGGTTTAATCCCGATCCCCGTCCCACTCCCCGCAGACCCACCCGCATTAATTTTGATCACCGGCCCAACAACGGTAATCCAACCCGCATCCAGCTTGATAAAACTCCCACTCGCCTTAA
>NZ_MOBP01000111.1 GCF_003732665.1 Pseudomonas frederiksbergensis
CAGATCGAACAGGACGACACCCAGCAGCGCCTGGCCAAGGAAGCGCTGGCCGCGAAGGTCAAGCGTGCCCAGGCGCTGAATCGCCAGCAGCAGGAAAAGGTCGAGGCCAAGGCGCGTGCCGCGCAGGTCAAGCAATTGATCGAAGTCTCGCGCCTGCACAAGTTGACCACCGAGGACTACTACAACTTCGTGGCCGACAAGAAGGTCAAGCGCATCTCGGTCAACCCGCTGATGCGCAACCAGCCCAGCAATGGCTTCCTGGCGATCGTGCACCACGGCGGCGGTTACGAAGTGATCCCC
>NZ_MOBP01000113.1 GCF_003732665.1 Pseudomonas frederiksbergensis
TGACCCTGGGCCTGAACGCACGCAACGTCCGCTTGAAGGTGTTCCTGATCGCCTCGCTGATGACCGGGGTGCTGGTGTCCATCAGCGGCTCCATCGGCTTTGTCGGGCTGATGGTTCCGCACATCGCCCGGCGCCTGGTGGGCGCCGAACATCGCCGCTTGCTGCCAGCGTGCGTGCTGCTGGGCAGCCTGTTCCTGGTCTGGGTCGACGTCGCCGCGCGTACCCTGATCGCCCCTGAGGACCTGCCCATCGGCGT
>NZ_MOBP01000114.1 GCF_003732665.1 Pseudomonas frederiksbergensis
TATTTTCTGCAAAAACAATTACAGAAACCGGTTTCAGTTCGATGATGTGCAAAGGGGTTATCCGTTGCAAGCAGATCACCGAAACCGGTTTCATTTTCGTGAACAGAGTCAAGTTTGTTGCCCCGCAATGGCCAGAGAGAAAAAAAGATCCCTCCACCGAGAATAGGCTCGCAAACGTTTGCCTGGACTGTTAGAATTGCGCCGATTTTTCTTACTAGCTATGCAATCGCGTGGGGACTTGAGCCGTGACCA
>NZ_MOBP01000013.1 GCF_003732665.1 Pseudomonas frederiksbergensis
ATCTCTCGTTAGCGGGAGGCGAATTCTACAGCGTTACTCGCTGCTGTCAACACCTCTTTTTCACCGCTTTCGATCGAGAAGATCGAATCGTCAATTGAGCCAAACAACACCGCCCAATCAACTCCTTCCTGACTTCGATAACCTGAAGCAACTTGCTGTCGAAATCTGCGTAACTCTTTGTTTACCAAGGAGTTTTCCGTTTCGACTGCGCCGGAAGTGGGGCGAATTATAGACTTCCAGAATCTGCCGTCAACCCCTGATTTGGCTTTTCTATCAATAACTTGCAGAAACCCCGAAAACACCCTGATTGCTTCTATATAGAAAGCGCGAAACGACGCCTTCTATATAGAAGAACGTGTCAGAGCACCCCGGACGCCTTGAAAGCCTCAACCGCAGCAGCATCCAACCCCAATACCCGCTGCAAAACCTCCAGCGTGTGCTCCCCTAACAACGGTGGCGCATTCCGGTACTCCACAGGCGTCTCGGACAAACGAATCGGACTCGCCACCTGAGGCACCATCCCGGCCAGCGCATGCGGCAGCTCTATGGCCAACCCCCGCGCCTGGACCTGCGGATCAGCAAAAACCTGCGCCAAGTCATTGATCGGCCCACACGGCACACCCGCCTGCTCGAGCTGTAGCACCCACTCAGCGGTGGTCTTGAACACCGTCGCCTGGCGGATCAGCGGAATCAGCACCGCCCGATTTGCCACCCTCAATTTGTTGGTGGCAAAGCGCGGATCATCTGCCCACTGCGGCTGACCCGCCACTTCGGCAAACTTGCGGAACTGCCCGTCGTTACCCACGGTAAGGATGAAGTCGCCGTCCGCCGTAGGAAAGTCCTGATAAGGCACGATATTCGGATGAGCATTGCCCAAGCGCTTGGGCGCATTGCCTGTAGTCAGGTAGTTCATCGCCTGGTTAGCCAGGCAAGCCACCTGCACATCGAGCAACGCCATATCAATGTGCTGACCGCCGCCGTCGTGATCCCGATGCGCCAGCGCCGCCAGTATTGCTACGGTCGAATACAGCCCGGTCAAAATGTCTGTCAGGGCGACCCCGACTTTCACCGGCCCCGCACCTTCATCACCTTCGGGCCGGCCGGTCAGGCTCATCAAGCCACCCAACCCTTGGATCATGAAGTCATAACCGGCGCGCTTGGCGTAAGGCCCGGTCTGACCAAACCCCGTAATCGAGCAATAGATCAGATCCGGATTGATCGCTTTAAGCGTTTCATAGTCCAGCCCATAAGCCGCCAGACCACCGACCTTGAAGTTCTCGATCAGGATGTCCGACTTCGCCGCCAGATCACGCACCAGCTTCTGCCCTTCAGGGCGGGTGAAGTCGATGGTCACCGATTGCTTATTGCGATTGGCCGACAGGTAATAAGCAGCCTCGCTGGTGTTTTCGCCATAGGCGTCTTTGAGGAACGGAGGCCCCCAGGCGCGCGTGTCGTCACCATTGCCCGGGCGCTCGACCTTGATCACCTCAGCGCCAAGGTCCGCCAGGATCTGCCCGGACCAAGGCCCGGCCAGCACCCGCGATAAATCCAGTACCCGTAGATGCGAAAGCGCGCCCATGGCCATTCCCCTATTAATAGAACGCCTGGATGCCGGTCTGTGCGCGACCCAGGATCAGCGCATGTACGTCGTGCGTACCTTCGTAGGTGTTCACCACTTCGAGGTTGACCAGGTGGCGCGCGACACCGAACTCGTCGGAAATGCCGTTACCGCCCAGCATGTCCCGAGCCATGCGTGCGATGTCCAGGGACTTGCCGCAGGAGTTGCGCTTCATCATCGAAGTAATCTCGACCGCCGCAGTGCCTTCGTCCTTCATGCGACCCAGGCGCAGGCAACCTTGCAGAGCCATGGTGATTTCGGTCTGCATGTCGGCCAGTTTCTTCTGAATCAACTGAGTCGCAGCCAATGGGCGACCGAACTGCTGACGGTCCAGGGTGTACTGGCGAGCGGTGTGCCAGCAGAACTCGGCGGCGCCGAGTGCGCCCCACGAAATGCCGTAACGAGCGGAGTTGAGGCAGGTAAACGGACCTTTCAGGCCACGGACGTCCGGGAAGATGTTCTCTTCAGGGACAAACACGTTGTCCATGACGATTTCGCCGGTGATGGACGCACGCAGGCCAACCTTGCCGTGAATCGCCGGAGCGCTCAGGCCTTTCCAGCCTTTCTCCAGTACGAAGCCACGGATGTCGCCGGCATCGTCCTTGCCCCAAACCACGAACACATCGGCGATCGGGCTGTTGGTGATCCACATTTTGCTGCCAGTCAGGCTGTAGCCGCCTTCCACTTTGCGTGCACGAGTAATCATCGCGCCCGGGTCGGAACCGTGGTTCGGCTCTGTCAGACCGAAGCAACCGATCCATTCGCCCGAAGCGAGTTTCGGCAGGTACTTCTGCTTTTGCGCTTCAGTACCGAATTCGTTGATCGGCACCATGACCAGCGAGGACTGCACGCTCATCATCGAGCGATAACCGGAGTCGACGCGCTCGACTTCACGGGCGATCAGGCCGTAGCTGACGTAGTTCAGACCGCTGCCACCGTATTGCTCGGGAATGGTCGCGCCCAACAGGCCGACATCACCCATCTCACGGAAGATCGCAATGTCGGTCTTTTCATGACGGAAAGCTTCCAGAACACGTGGCGCGAGCTTCTGCTGAGCAAATTGCTCGGCGGTGTCGCGGATCATGCGTTCTTCTTCGGTGAGCTGTTGATCCAGCAGCAGGGGATCGATCCAGTTGAAGCTAGCTTTACCGCCCATGAGTGTGTCCTCTCGAATCGGGTCAAATAACGTGGATTGATCCTAGGCCTGCCACCCCGTCAGGGCAAACGAGGATTTCGCATACTGTTGTGCTAATTTCTCACTCCGAAGCATCGCGAAAGGTCATTAATGCGATGTATTAGTGAGGTTCACGTACATGCGCAGGAAAATCCCCAGCACGACCGCCCTGATCAGCTTCGAAGCGGCGGCGCGCCACGAGAGCTTTACCAAGGCCGCCCAGGAACTGTCCCTCACTCAAGGTGCGATTTGCCGACAGATCGCCAGCCTGGAGGAGTTCCTCAGCGTCGAACTATTCAGACGATCCCGACGCGGGGTGAAGCTGACCGAAGCCGGACTTTCCTACAGCCGTCGGGTGGCCACGCAACTCGATGCGGTGGAACGGGATACTTTGTCGGTGATGGGCCAGCAAGGCGCCAACGTGATCGAACTGGCGGTGGTGCCGACCTTCGGCACCCAATGGCTGTTGCCACGACTCAAGGATTTCCAGCACAAACACCCGGAGGTGACGGTCAATCTCACCAACCGCACCCGACCGTTCCTGTTTGCCGACACCGAGTTCGATGCCGCGATCTACTTCGGCGATGCGGACTGGTCGGGTACAGAATCCCACAGGCTGATGGGAGAAAATCCGATGCCGGTCTGCAGCCCCGCCCTACTGGGCAAGAAGCTCCATCTGACACCCGCTGAAATCGCGGAACTACCTCTTCTGCAACAAACCACCCGCCCCTACGCCTGGCGGCAGTGGTTCAACTCGCAGCACCTGGATATCCCTCGCGACATGACAGGCCCGCGTTACGAGCTATTCTCCATGCTCGCCCAGGCGGCAATGCATGACATGGGGATCGCGCTGATTCCACCGTTTCTGATTCAACGTGAACTGGCGGAGAAGCGCCTGGTGATTGCCAACCCTCAGGCACTGTCGAGCATCAAGGCGTATTACCTGATGATTCCTGAGCGAAAGGTTGAATCGGCGTCTTTAAGGGCTTTTCGCGACTGGCTGGTAAATCAGGCTCACAGCTACAGCCTAGAAGGATGAAGGCTATCGCTCGTTAGCTGACCCCGTAGTCAGCAAAACGAAAACACTACAGATATAAGTATTTGTCGCATATCCATAGACTGTACCGACAAGCAGTACAAACGTCCCACAAGCGCCTGAAGTCGTGGCCTTGAGCCTCTATTTCGACGCAATGACGGCTCATTCACAACGCCGATGTGGAAATTCTTCAATTTCGACCAGAATCCTTACAAGGCACGGCCTGCAAGGGATTGACCCGGTTAGTTGCGACATTCGGTCACGGGGTGACTTGTAGTTAATTTTCCGTCACCCGTCATAATCCCTTGAAGGGCACAAAGTTCGCCTGCAAAATGCCGCGCCCCGCCCTGATTTGGCGGGATCGTGCTGATCGGCCGCCCCAGCCGCACCATCCGAAGTGCCTGGGTTTACTCAATAAGATCACGCAGGAGATTTGACGTGCACATTGGTGTTCCTCTCGAAACCCAGACGGGTGAAACACGGGTTGCTGCAACCCCGGAAACCATCAAAAAGCTGATCGGCCAGGGTCATAAGGTCACTGTACAAAGCGGCGCCGGCGTCAAAGCCAGCGTTGTCGACAGTGCCTATGAAGCGGCAGGCGCGACCATTGGCAGCGCCAGCGATGCGTTTGGTGCCGAGCTGATTCTCAAGGTGGTCGCCCCCAGCGACAGCGAGCTGGCGCTGATTAAAAGCGGCACCGTTGTGGTGGGCATGCTCAATCCGTTCAGCAATGAAACCATCGCCAAGCTGGCCGAGTGCGGCATTACCGCGTTCGCGCTGGAAGCCGCGCCGCGTACCTCCCGCGCCCAGAGCCTGGATGTGCTGTCCTCCCAGGCGAACATCGCCGGCTATAAAGCCGTGTTGCTGGCCGCTCATTACTATCCGCGCTTCATGCCGATGCTGATGACCGCTGCGGGCACCGTGAAAGCGGCGCGGGTGCTGATTCTCGGCGCTGGCGTGGCGGGCTTACAGGCGATCGCCACGGCGAAACGTCTGGGTGCGGTGATCGAAGCGTCTGATGTACGTCCGGCGGTAAAAGAGCAGATCGAATCCCTCGGCGCCAAATTCGTCGACGTGCCTTACGAGACTGACGAAGAGCGTGAATGCGCCGTCGGTGTCGGCGGCTACGCGCGTCCAATGCCCGCTAGCTGGATGCAGCGTCAGGCCCTGGCCGTGCACGAACGCGCCAAACAAGCCGACATCGTCATCACCACTGCGCTGATCCCGGGCCGCAAGGCGCCGACGCTGTTGAGCGCGGAAACCGTGGCGCAGATGAAGCCAGGCTCGGTAGTTATCGACCTCGCCGCCGCCCAGGGTGGCAACTGCCCGCTGACCGTGGCCGATCAGGTGGTGGTCGAGAATGGCGTAACCATTTGCGGCCCGACCAACCTCGCCGGTGAAGTCGCGGCGGACGCTTCGGCGCTGTACGCCCGCAACCTGCTGGACTTCCTGAAGCTGGTCTTCAACAAGGAAGGCCAGTTCGAAGTGAACCTCGAAGACGACATCGTCGCCGCGTGCCTGATGTGCCGCGACGGCCAAGTCATCCGCAAAAACGCCTAAGCAGGGATTCAGACGATGGAAGAGCTTATCTCCCCCGGTATCTACAACCTGATCATCTTCGTGCTGGCGATTTATGTCGGTTATCACGTGGTCTGGAACGTTACACCTGCACTGCACACGCCATTGATGGCAGTGACCAATGCCATTTCCGCGATCGTCATCGTCGGCGCCATGCTGGCAGCGGCTTTGACCGTCACGCCACTGGGCAAGACCATGGGCACCCTCGCCGTGGCCCTGGCGGCGGTGAACGTGTTTGGTGGCTTCCTGGTCACCCGCAGAATGCTTGAGATGTTCAAGAAAAAAGCCCCGAAAGTCGTAAAAGAAGAGGCGCCCAAGTAATGAGCATGAACCTTGTCACGACGCTCTACTTGATCGCGTCGATCTGCTTCATCCAGGCCCTCAAAGGCCTGTCGCACCCGACCACGTCGCGGCGCGGCAACGTCTACGGCATGCTCGGCATGGCGCTGGCGATCCTCACGACTGTCGGCCTCATCTATAAGCTCGGCGCTGAGCTCGCCACTGCCGGCATCGGCTACGTCATCGTTGGTCTGCTGGTCGGCGGCACTGCCGGTTCGATCATGGCCAAGCGCGTTGAAATGACCAAAATGCCAGAACTGGTCGCCTTCATGCACAGCATGATCGGTATGGCGGCGGTGTTCATTGCCATCGCTGCCGTGGTTGAGCCGCAGTCGCTGGGCATCGTCAAGCAACTGGGGGATTCAATTCCTGCCGGTAACCGCCTGGAGCTGTTCCTCGGCGCTGCCATCGGTGCAATCACCTTTTCCGGTTCGGTGATCGCGTTCGGCAAGCTGTCGGGCAAGTACAAGTTCCGCCTGTTCCAGGGTGCGCCGGTACAGTTCGGCGGTCAGCACAAGCTGAATCTGCTGCTGGGCCTGGCGACACTGGCACTGGGCATCACTTTCATGCTGACCGGCAACCTCAGCGCCTTCGCCCTGATGCTGGCCCTGGCCTTCGTGCTCGGCGTGCTGATCATCATCCCGATCGGCGGCGCGGACATGCCCGTGGTCGTGTCGATGCTCAACAGCTACTCCGGCTGGGCGGCGGCGGGGATTGGCTTCTCGCTGAACAACTCGATGCTGATCATTGCCGGTTCGCTGGTAGGTTCGTCCGGTGCGATCCTCTCCTACATCATGTGCAAGGCGATGAACCGCTCCTTCTTTAATGTGCTGCTCGGCGGTTTCGGCAACACGGCGGACGCAGCTGGCCCGGCGGGTTCGAAAGAAGCACGCCCGGTGAAATCCGGTTCGGCTGACGATGCGACCTTCCTGCTGACCAACGCCGACACCGTGATCATCGTTCCAGGCTACGGCCTGGCGGTAGCACGGGCACAGCACGCGCTCAAAGAATTGACCGAGAAGCTGACCCATCGCGGCGTGACCGTGAAGTACGCGATCCACCCGGTGGCCGGGCGGATGCCTGGCCACATGAACGTACTGCTCGCCGAGGCCGAAGTGCCTTACGACCAGGTGTTCGAGATGGAAGATATCAACTCCGAGTTCGGTCAGGCCGACGTGGTGCTGGTGCTGGGCGCCAACGACGTGGTCAACCCCGCCGCGAAGAACGATCCGAAATCGCCGATTGCCGGCATGCCGATTCTCGAAGCGTTCAAGGCCAAGACCATCATCGTCAACAAGCGCTCGATGGCCAGCGGCTACGCCGGTCTGGACAACGAACTGTTCTACCTCGACAAAACCATGATGGTCTTCGGCGATGCGAAGAAAGTCATCGAAGACATGGTCAAAGCTGTCGAGTAAAACCTGCTCCAGCGCAATACCCAAAACCTCAGCCTTTAGTAGGCTGGGGTTTTTTTATTCCCCGTGAAACCCGACAAAAGGCTCTAAATCAGGGCTCGGCATTCGACCATGGTAGCGGGACGGATTTTTTTCAAATCACTAGACTGCACACCTTGCTTCCGTTGCCCGAGATAACACTCCATGTACCGTGATCGTATTCGCTTGCCTTCGTTGTTGGATAAGGTGATGAGCGCCGCTGACGCTGCTGCTCTGATTGAGGACGGCATGACCGTCGGCATGAGCGGTTTCACCCGCGCCGGTGAAGCCAAAGCCGTACCCCACGCACTGGCCGAACGCGCCAAAATCACTCCGCTGAAAATCACCCTGATGACCGGCGCGAGCCTGGGCAACGACCTCGATAAACAACTGACAGAGGCCGGCGTCCTGTCGCGGCGCATGCCGTTCCAGGTCGACAGCACCTTGCGCAAAGCCATCAATGCCGGCGAAGTCATGTTCATCGACCAGCATTTGTCGGAAACCGTGGAGATGCTGCGCAACCAACAACTCACGCGGCCAGACATCGCAGTGATCGAAGCCGTGGCGATTACCGAACAGGGCCATATCGTGCCGACCACGTCGGTGGGCAACTCAGCCAGTTTCGCGATCTTCGCCAAACACGTGATCGTCGAGATCAACATGGCGCACAACCCGAATCTCGAAGGGTTGCACGACATCTATATCCCGACCTATCGCCCGACCCGCACGCCGATTCCTCTGGTGAAAGTCGACGATCGCATTGGCAGCACGGCCATTCCGATTCCGCCCGAGAAGATCGTCGCGATTGTGATCACCAATCAGTCGGACTCGCCGTCCACCGTGCTGCCGCCGGACGTCGAGACCCAGGCCATCGCTGATCACCTGATCGACTTCTTCAAGCAGGAAGTGGCGGCAGGGCGCATGACTAACAAGCTTGGTCCGCTGCAGGCCGGGATCGGCACCATCGCCAACTCGGTGATGTGTGGCTTGATCGACTCGCCGTTTGAAGACCTGACCATGTATTCGGAGGTGTTGCAGGACTCGACCTTCGACCTGATCGACGCCGGCAAGCTGAGCTTTGCCTCAGGCAGCTCGATCACGTTGTCGGCCCGGCGCAATACCGATGTGTTCGGCAACCTGGAGCATTACAAGGACAAACTGGTGCTGCGGCCCCAGGAAATCTCCAACCATCCGGAAGTGGTGCGGCGCCTGGGCATCATCGGCATCAACACGGCGCTGGAGTTCGACCTGTACGGCAACGTCAACTCCACCCACGTCTGCGGCACGCGGATGATGAATGGCATCGGCGGTTCCGGGGATTTCGCGCGAAATGCGCACCTGTCGATCTTTGTCACCAAGTCGATTGCAAAGGGCGGGGCGATCTCCAGTGTGGTGCCGATGGTCAGCCACGTTGACCATACCGAACATGACGTCGACATTCTGGTGACCGAGATTGGTCTGGCCGACCTGCGTGGTTTGGCGCCGCGGGAGCGAGCGCGGGTGGTGATCGACAACTGTGTGCACCCGGACTATCGCGAAGCCTTGAATGACTACTTCACGGCGGCCTGTGCAATCGGTGGCCACACCCCGCACATCCTGCGCGATGCCCTGAGCTGGCACATCAACCTGGAAGAAACCGGGCGGATGCTCAAGGCCTGATTGATCGAAAATACAGCTGACGCACACACAGTTGCGTCAGTTGGTTCTTGCAACACACTCTACTGTTTAAAACTGTACTGCTGTACTGGTCGTTTCCTACGGTTTTTGCCTACATTTCCGAGTCTCGAGGATGAAAACGCACCGTATCGGTGCTGACAGGTACAGTTGCCTCAATATCGACCAGTACACCCCCTATAAACAGTTAACTGGTCTCTCACAATACAAGTGAACTGTATCTAGGGGGACTGGCCAAACAGGAGGATCATTGGCATCAGTTAAACCACTACCTAATCCCGCCACAAGCGGAAGGATGTCAACCATGGAACGTACACTCAGTTCCGAACTGTTCTTCGAAGATACTGCTGCAAAAACCCAGGCTTCCCTGCCTCTTCGCGTTATCGCTAACCTGATGTTGTGGCAGCGCCGCATTACCAGCCGCCATCAATTGGCTCGTCTGGATTCGCGTCTGCTGGCTGATGCCGGGATTAGCGAAGCACAACGCTACGAAGAGCTGAGCAAGCCGTTCTGGCGCTAAGTTAGCGTCGCTGGCTCTGACCTACAGGGTCCACCGCCAGCAACCCGAATTGAACAACCAAAACCCGTCGTGGGAAACCACGGCGGGTTTTGTCGTTTCAGGGCCTTAAAAGGCATACCAGTACAGTTTTATATTTTATGGAATTGACCGGTACACTGACATTTCATCCATCCGGGCTATTCGATTCCATGCGCGCCGGCCTAATATCCAGCCAGAACGTGGCGAACGCGACATGACCGGCGTCTGATCCAACAGACACTGCGCCACCTCTCAACCGGTTTATCCAAAGGAGCTACCCCATGTCCCGTCTTCGTCTGCTGAGCGCTGCAGCCCTGCTCGCCGTGGCTGCCAATGCCCACGCCACCAGTTTTATCGTGACCACCGACGCCGTCGTTGGCGCGCTCAAATCCAGTTCCGACGCCACCTCCGACGCTTCCTCTTCACTGCGTGATAACAAAATCGTGCGCGCCGCTCGTGATGACGCCGCCAGCTTCGTCGCCAGCAACGGCGATATTCGAGGCGTGAAACTGGAAAGTGCAATCGATGAAATTCACCGTCAGTTGCCGCAGCTAAACGCCACTGACGCGCAAATTGCCCAGGCCATCCTGGCGATCTGAACGTGAGCTGAACGACGGGACACGCCCATCGTGTCCCAATGTTTCGGCGCTGGCTCTAGTCCGGGCATTGCGCTAGCCTTGGGGCTCGTTTCCAGCTATCGAGTCTCATGGGTTTTCTTTCAAATCTGCTATTCATTCCCGCATGCCTGGCGGCCTTTTGGTCGGTTTCGGCCCATGCCTTCGACGCCTTTAATTTGTCTACACAAGGCACTGTAGTCAGTGGCTACGCCACAAGCATGGTGACCTCTGCGCCCTTCGACCATAAACTGCTGATCGCCGCTCAGGATGACGCTGCGGCATTCATTGCCAGTGACGGCCAACTACGAGGAGCGCAACTGGAATCCGCCCTGGTTTACCTGCGCCGGACCCAGCCAAAACTTCATGCCAGCGACCTTGAACTGGCGCAGGCAATTCTCGTCCAATAGTTATCATCGTTCCTTCGGAGTCGTTCCATGCGTAGCCCGCTGATTGCTGCCACCCTTGGCCTGCTGTTGTTGGCCGACGTGGCCCAGGCGCACACCCTGGTTGCCACTAGTAACATGATCATCCGTGCCACCCAGCGCACGCTTGATTTCACATCCGATACCACCACCTCCATTCGCGACTCGAAGATCGTGCGCGACGCCCACGACGATGCGGCCAGTTTCATCGCCACTGACGGCGATATTCGCGGCGCGCACCTGGAAGCGGCACTCAATACCTTGCGTACCCGCGTGCCGGAAGCCCGCGACGCCAGTGATCAGGTTCTCGCCGAAGCCATCCTCGCACTGTGAAGTCGCTCAGTGCCTGGCTGCTGGCCGGGTGGGTGTTGCTGCTTGGCAACACCGCCCAGGCCAGCCTGCAATTACGCCTCAAGACCGACGGTCTGAGCCCCGCGCAAGTGCAGGCCAGCCAGGCGCTGCTCGATGAAGCCATGCAGGCGTTGCCGCCGCGCTTCGTCGAACAACTGGATCGGCGCATCGATGTCGGCTGGACCGACGAAATGCCCGACAACGCCTACGGCCAGGCGTCCCTGGTGTCTGAGCTCGATCTGAATCGCAATCTGCTCGCCAGTCTCACCGACGGCAGCGCCGCCACCAAGAAGACCTACCGCCCCCACGGCACCGTTCGCCGGGAAATGCTCGCTACGGTACTACACGAACTCACCCATATTTATGATCGCTCGCGCCTGTGGCCGGACGCCGAGCGCACGCTGATCCAGCGCTGCAACCGGCGCAACAGCAGCTCCGGCCTGATCGGCATCCCCGATCAATGCCGCGGCCAGACCACACGACGTTTCACCCTCAGTGACGATCCACGCCTGCTGGACCTGGCGGGTTGGCCGCAATACGTGGGCCGACGCGGCGAACGCGAACAGCACAACCGGCAAATCGTCCGCAGCCCGGACATCTACGAGACGACCAATCCCAAGGAGTTCGTGGCGGTCAACATGGAGTACTTCCTCCTCGACCCGAGCTATGCCTGCCGCCGTCCCGCGCTGTACCGCTACTACAAGGAACATTTCGGCTGGGCGCCGCCCACCAAAGACGCCTGCGCCAAAACCTTCGCCTTCCTCAATGCCGGCAACGACTTCGCCAAGACGCCGTTGGGCCAGGTCGATCCGGAACGGGTCTACGCCGTCGATTACCTGCTGGCCGAAGCCAATCAGAACTGGGTCAGCCGCTGGGGCCACAGCATGTTGCGTCTGGTGATCTGCGCGCCGGGCCGGCCACGCGGGCCGGATTGCCGACTGGATCTGGACCAGAGCCTGGTGCTGTCTTATCGCGCATTCGTCGGCGACGTACAGTTGTCGAGCTGGGACGGTTTGGTCGGCAAATACCCGTCGCGCCTGTTTGTCTTGCCCCTGGCCCAGGTGATCGACGAATACACCAAGACCGAACTGCGCAGCCTCGCGTCAGTGCCGTTGAATCTGTCTCGCACCGAAATCGAGGAAGTGGTGGAACACGCCGCCGAGATGCACTGGAGCTACGACGGCAACTACTTCTTCCTGTCCAACAACTGCGCGGTGGAAAGCCTGAAACTGTTGCGCAGCGGCAGCAACAACGCGCAACTGACGGGCCTGGACAGCATCATGCCCAACGGCTTGCTGGAAGTGCTCAAGGGTCGCGGACTGGCGGACACCAGCGTGCTGGACGACCCACGCGAAGCCCTGCGCCTGGGTTATCGCTTCGACTCCTTCCGCGATCGCTACCAAGCGATGTTCGAAGTGTTGAAGAAACGCTTGCCGATCAAGCAGGCCACCGTCGAAGACTGGTTGTCGTTGAGCGCCGAAGAACGGCGCAAGTGGATCGACCAAGCTGATTTACGCACCAGCGCGGCGTTACTGCTGCTGGAGCAGGCCAGTTTCCGTCGGCAGCTACAGTTGGCCCAGGATGAAGTGAAGCAACGCTACCTCGGCGCTCGTGAACTGAAGAACGGCGGCATGGACAAGGCCAACGCGACTTTGAAAGAGATCCTCGCCAACAGCGGCTTCCTCAGCCGCCCGGCCGAATTGCTCGGTTCCGGTGGCTATGGTTTGCCACAGCCGAGCGAGTCGGCACGCCTGGAATCGGAAACCAGCCTGCGCCAGAAACAGCTGCAATCGCTGACCGGGGATCTGGATAAAGAAGTGAGGGCGTTGCTGGAGCCGAGCCGGGCGGCGGAGATTGCCGCCAATGAAGCCAACCTGAAGCAGGTTGGCGAGCATTTGCGGGCGTTGCATAAAGCGGCTGGCGGCTTGGAATTGCCCTGATCGAATCACCGCAGGACTCTGTAGCAGCTGGCGAAGCCTGCGTTCGACTGCGAAGCAGTCGTAAAATCAGACGCTGCGGTACGTCAGACAGACCGAGATGAATGGTTTGCGACTGCTGCGCAGTCGAACGCAGGCTTCGCCAGCTGCTACATAAGCTGTGCTCAGCCTGCTGAGATGGGATCGATCAGTTCAGCACGTTATCCAGAATCTCATAAACAATCCCGGTCCCCACGGCGATCAGCACAATGTCGCCACCGGCACGACGCCACTCATAACCCTGATATTGCGGCAACCGGCCCAAGGCTCGGCCATCCAGGCGTTCGCCGTAATAACCGTGAGGCAATGGCCGACCGCGTTCCAGACGAATGCCTGGAGGCGGCGGTGCACCGCGTACGAAATAACCGTGATTGTCATGAATGGTCTGGCGCACCGGGCCAAAGTCCCGTGGCGGTGGGCCGCCGCGATGGTTGTCCTGCGGGCCACGGTGATCATTGCCACGATTGTCACCGTGATCGTTGCCGTGGTTGTCATATTGGCCCTGCTGCGGGCCGCCGTGGTCGTGATCGTCGCGCTGATCGGCGCTGGCGTGCAGCAACGGGGTCGCACTGAGCATCAGCACGCCCAGGCTGGCAATCAGACGTTTCGGCATTTTCATCGGGGGTTTCCTCACTGCACAAACAGCAAAAAGGGATTCAGAACGATGTCCTGAATCCCTCGGTCTTGCTGATTAGTGTGTGTGGCGAGGTGCTAATTCCTCTGTATCAAGAACTTTACCTTCAGCTGACCCGGGCCTTACGCACGCCCTCGGAAAGCGCGGCACAAAGGCTCAGCACGCCGTCGATTGCCTGGTCTGGTGTCGAAGCATTGGCGATGTGATCGATCAACGCCGAACCCACCACCACACCGTCCGCCAGACGCGCGATAGCCGCTGCCTGCTCCGGTGTACGGATACCGAAACCGATGCTGATCGGCAGGTCGGTGTGGCGACGCAGACGCGCCACCGCTTCCTCGACGTGCTCCAGGGTTGCCGCACCCGCTCCGGTCACACCCGCAACAGACACGTAATAGACGAAACCGGAGCTGCCATTCAGAACGGTTGGCAGACGCACATCATCGGTGGTTGGCGTGGTCAAACGGATGAAGTCCAGGCCCGCAGCCTGAGCCGGGTCGCACAGTTCGCCGTTATGCTCCGGTGGCAGATCCACCACGATCAGACCATCAACCCCGGCTTCTTTGGCGTCGGCGATGAAACGCGGCACGCCATACATGTGAATCGGGTTGAAGTAACCCATCAACACCAGCGGCGTCTCGGTGTTGCCTTCACGGAACTCGCGAACCATTTGCAGGGTTTTCGCCAGGTTCTGTTTGGCGCCCAGGGCGCGGATGTTGGCCAACTGGATCGCCGGGCCGTCGGCCATCGGGTCGGTGAAGGGCATGCCCAGCTCGATCACGTCGGCGCCAGCGCCGGGCAAGCCTTTGAGGATGGCCAACGAGGTGTCATAGCTCGGGTCGCCGGCGGTAACGAAGGTCACCAGGGCGGCGCGATTCTGTTCTTTAAGTTCAGCAAAACGCGTTTGCAGGCGGCTCATCAGTGTTTCTCCTGCTGGGACTGTTCCATATGGTGCATCACGGTTTGCATGTCTTTGTCGCCACGGCCGGACAGGTTGACCACCATCAGGTGATCTTTCGGCAGCTTCGGTGCGCGCTTGAACACTTCGGCCAAGGCATGGGCGCTTTCCAGGGCAGGAATAATCCCTTCCAGGCGGCAGCATTTGTGGAATGCATCGAGGGCTTCGTCGTCAGTCACCGAGGTGTACTGGACGCGGCCGATGTCGTGCAACCAGGCGTGTTCAGGGCCGATGCCCGGATAGTCGAGGCCGGCGGAGATCGAGTGGGCGTCGATGATCTGACCGTCGTCGTCCTGCAACAGGAAGGTCCGGTTGCCGTGTAACACGCCCGGTACGCCGCCGTTCAGGCTGGCCGCGTGTTTGCCGGTTTCGATACCGTAGCCGGCGGCTTCAACGCCGATGATCTCGACGCTCTTGTCATCCAGGAACGGGTGGAACAGGCCCATGGCGTTGGAACCACCGCCGATGCACGCCACCAAGGAGTCCGGCAGGCGGCCTTCCTGGTCTTGCAGTTGCGTACGGGTTTCCTTGCCGATCACAGACTGGAAGTCGCGAACCATGGCGGGATAAGGATGCGGGCCGGCGACAGTGCCGATCAGGTAGAAGGTGCTGTCGACGTTGGTCACCCAGTCACGCAGGGCTTCGTTCATCGCATCCTTCAGGGTGCCGGTGCCGGCCACCACCGGAATCACTTCGGCGCCCAGCAGCTTCATGCGGAAAACGTTGGCTTGCTGGCGTTCGATGTCCGTGGTGCCCATGTAGATCACGCAATCCAGGCCAAAACGCGCGGCCACGGTGGCGGTGGCCACGCCGTGCATGCCGGCGCCGGTCTCGGCGATGATGCGTTTCTTGCCCATGCGCCGCGCCAGCAGGATCTGGCCGATGCAGTTGTTGATCTTGTGCGCGCCGGTGTGGTTCAGCTCTTCGCGCTTGAGGTAAATCTTCGCGCCGCCGCAGAATTCGGTCAGGCGTTCAGCGTAATAAAGTGGACTTGGACGACCAACATAGTCGCGCTGGAAGTAGGCCAATTCTTCTTTGAATGCAGGATCTTCCTTGGCCAATTCGTATTCACGGGCCAGGTCGAGGATCAACGGCATCAGGGTTTCGGCGACGTAACGGCCGCCGAACGAGCCATACAGGCCGTTGGCGTCGGGGCCGTTGCGCAGATTAGTCTGGGTCATGGGTCGCTCCAGTGGGATTCGTGTGATGACAATGACGCTCACTCTACCCCTGACGTCCAAGCCTGAAAACCGATAAGATCGCCGCAACCTGTCAGGAAAACTCACAGATCCCATGAGCCACGACCTCCCCCCGCTGAACGCCCTTCGCGCCTTCGAAGCCACTGCCCGCCTCAACAGCGTCAGTCAGGCTGCCGAACAGCTGCACGTCACCCATGGTGCAGTCAGCCGACAACTCAAGGTGCTTGAAGAACACCTGGGCGTCAGCCTGTTCATCAAGGATGGACGTGGCCTTAAACTCACAGATGCCGGCGTTCGTCTGCGCGATGCCAGCACTGAAGCGTTCGAGCGATTGCGCACCGTGTGCGCCGAACTGACCCAAAGCACCGCCGATGCGCCCTTCGTGCTCGGCTGCTCGGGCAGCTTACTGGCGCGCTGGTTCATTCCGCGCCTCGGGCGCCTGAATGCGGACCTGCCGGACTTACGTCTGCATCTGTCCGCCGGAGAAGGCGATCTCGATCCACGACGTCCGGGGCTGGACGCCTTGCTGGTATTTGCCGAGCCGCCCTGGCCGGCGGACATGCAAGTCTATGAACTCGCCAGCGAACGCATCGGTCCGGTCATGAGCCCACGCTTCGCAGGCTACGAGCGACTGCAACAGGCGCCGGCCAGCGCGCTGCTGACCGAGCCGCTGCTGCACACCACATCCCGCCCTCAGGCTTGGCCGAGCTGGGCACAACAAAGCGGCCTCGACGCCAAGGCGTTGAAGTACGGGCAGGGTTTCGAGCATTTGTATTATTTGCTGGAAGCGGCGGTGGCAGGGCTGGGTGTGGCGATTGCCCCTGAGCCGCTGGTGGCCGAAGACTTGAAGGCCGGTCGCCTGGTTGCGCCGTGGGGTTTTTGCGAAACCCCGGCGCAACTGGCGCTTTGGCTACCCAAGCGCGCCGCGGACGGGCGCGCCCGGCAACTGGCGCAGTGGCTCAAGAACGAGCTGCGCCAAGCGGATTAGTCACCGCGTTTGCACAACAGATACGCCGCGAGCAGGCCGAGTGCGCCGACCGCGACCCCGGCTGTAGTCCAAGGGTGTTCCTGCGCGTAGTCCCGAGTAGCGATCCCGGTTTCGCGGGTTTTCACTTTCACTTCTTCATAGGCATCGCTGAGCAAGTGACGCGAATGCTTCAGCGCGCTTTCAGCATTGGCTTTCAACGCCTTGAGGGTTTTACGCGACTCGTCCGAGGCGTCGTCCTTCAGGCTTTCCAGCGACTTGAGAAGACTCTCGATCTCGGCTTCCATGCTTTGCAATGAGGCTTTACGTAAAGAGGTGTTGGCCATGGTGGCTCTCCTTCATTGGTGATGAGTAGCGTGTGTTGGTTGGGACTTCAGGGGTTTGAGAAAGTGCAGTAAATCTGAACTTTGCTGTGGGAATAGCCGACAGAAGTAATACGAAAAATCACTGCTAGGCTGTATTTCATACCCCAAGGAGAACGCCATGACTGACCATCACACGTACAAGAAAGTCGAGCTGGTCGGCTCGTCCCCTACCAGCATCGAAGATGCAATCAACAACGCGCTGGCCGAAGCCAGCAAAAGCCTCAAGCACCTGGAGTGGTTCGAAGTGACCGAAACCCGCGGGCACATCAAGGACGGCAAGGCTGCGCATTTCCAGGTGACGCTCAAAGTCGGGTTCCGGATTGCCAGCAGCTGAGTTTGAGCTAGTCTTCTGAACTTGCGCGCTGGCCGAGTGCCATAGGGAATGGCAAAGCGCTACATGTGTGCACCTGGCTGAATGCCGGGTGCCCCTATTGATCCGACCAGGGAATGCGACCGATGAAGAAGTTTATTTTGGCGGTAGGTTTGTTGAGCCTTGCAGGAACAGCCTTTGCTGACGGCAAGTCGTGTGAAGAGCTCAAGGCCGAAATCGCAGCGAAAATCGATGCCAAAGGCGTTTCCGGTTATTCGTTGGAAATTGTCGATAAAGGCGCCTCTGCCGACGGCAAAGTCGTTGGTAAGTGTGAGAAAGGCGCCAAGGAAATCGTCTACAAGCGTGGCTGATTTCCTTCAAGAATGAAAAAGCCGACGCAATGGCGTCGGCTTTTTTATGCCCGCAGTTTGAGCGTCAGCCCTTCATCACCTGCGCCAGCAACTCGTAGGAATGCACGCGATCGGCATGTTCATAGAGGTCGCTGGTGAAAATCAGCTCGTCAGCCTGGGTCTGCTCGATCAGCACCTCCAGTTTGGCGCGGATTTTCTGTGGGCTGCCGACCATGGCCAGGCCGAGGAAATCGCCGACCGCTTCTTTCTCATGGGGCAGCCACAGGCCATCCATGGTTTTCACCGGCGGACGTTGCACCAGGCTCTGGCCACGCATCAGCGCCAGGATTCGCTGGTACACCGAGGTCGCCAGGTAATCGGCCTGCTCGTCGGTGTCGGCCGCCACGAGTGGCACGCCGAGCATCACGTAGGGCTTGTCCAACACCGCCGACGGCTTGAAGTGATTACGGTAGACGCGAATCGCTTCGTGCATGAATCGCGGTGCGAAATGCGAGGCGAAGGCGTAGGGCAAACCGCGCTCACCAGCCAGTTGCGCGCTGAACAAGCTCGAACCGAGCAGCCAGACCGGGACATTGGTGCCAGTGCCCGGCATCGCGATGATCCGCTGGTCCGGGGTACGTGGGCCGAGGTAGCGCATCAGTTCGGCAACGTCTTGCGGGAAGTCATCGGCGCTGCCGGAGCGTTCACGACGCAGTGCGCGAGCGGTCATTTGATCGGAACCGGGAGCACGGCCCAGGCCCAGGTCGATACGGCCGGGGTACAGGCTTTCCAGGGTGCCGAACTGTTCAGCGATCACCAGAGGCGCGTGGTTGGGCAGCATCACGCCACCGGAACCGACGCGAATGGTCGAGGTGCCGCCGGCCAGGTAACCCAGCAGAACGGAAGTAGCGGAACTGGCGATGCCGTCCATGTTGTGGTGTTCGGCGACCCAGAAACGGGTGTAGCCAAATTTTTCGACGTGCTGTGCCAGGTCCAGGGAATTGCGCAGCGACTGGGCTGGGCTGCCGTTCTCGCGCACAGGCACCAGGTCGAGGGTCGAGAACTTGATATCGGACAGTCGTTTCATAAACCTGCTTCTCCAATGGGGGCGCAGGTTTTTTCACGAACGAAAACCTGCCGAGTCTAAAAGCGTTTCCTATGCAATGAGGGCATATACCCGAGTTTCAATAGCAGACCTGAATTTGCCTACCAGATAAGCGGTTTGTTCCGACAAGGTGAACTTTGCCAAGTCTTCTATCCTCAGAACCCTTAGCAACCGAAAACCACGAAGGCGCGACATTCCGCGCCGGATCTTGAGGAGGCAGACATGGCTATCACGAAGAAAGCATCGGCTCACTGGGAAGGTGATCTGAAAACCGGCATCGGTTCCATTTCCACGGAAACCGGTGTTCTCAGGGAAGCGCCCTACGGCTTCAAGGCTCGTTTCGAAGGCGGCAAGGGCACCAATCCGGAAGAGTTGATCGGCGCAGCCCACGCGGGCTGTTTCTCCATGGCGTTTTCGATGATCCTCGGCGGTGCAAACCTCACGGCTGAAAGCATCGATACCCAAGCCGAGGTCACCCTGGACCAGGTCGGCGAAGGCTTTGAGATTACAGCGGTGAAACTCATCCTCAAGGCGAAAATCCCCGGGGCGACCCAGGCGCAATTTGAAGAGCTGAGCAACAAGGCCAAAGAAGGCTGCCCGGTTTCCAAAGTGCTGAACGCGAAGATCACTCTGGATGCCACGCTGATCTCCTGATATTTAGGCGCTGATTGAACTGACGCCTTCGCGAGCAAGCCCGCTCCCACATTTTGAAATGCATTCCAAATGTGGGAGCGGGCTTGCTCGCGAAGGCGATCTAACAAACGACCCAACCCCAACGGCTAAACCCGCGCTTTGTGAGCGAAGTCAGAACTCGTTCTGCAAAACTATGGTCGAATAAATGACAGCAGCTCAAACGCATCCACTGGCGTGCTGCCTCAAGGGAGCTTCAACCATGAAACGTTTTGCCTTGGCGATTATCTGTTGCGCACTGGCCACTTCGGCCCTCGCGGCACCCAAATCCTGCGAAGAACTCAAGGCCGAGATCGAGGCCAAGATCCAGGCCAATAACGTCTCGTCCTACACCCTGGAAATCGTCAGCAATGACGAAGTCCACGATCAGAACATGGTCGTCGGCTCGTGCGAAAACGGCAGCAAAAAGATCATCTACCAAAAGAACGATCGTTGATCGGCCTCACATGATGCAATTGACCTCCCGATCCTCCGCCACGATCTCGCGCTTGGCGTTATACAGCCGGGCGCTGGGGGTGAAGGCCAGCGAGCGACCTTCCAGCATGTAGCGCTGGCCGGCCTCGAAATGGTCGTAGCGGATGGTCAGGTAGCAAAGACGCTCGGAGGGATCGATCATCAACCCCGAGCCGCCGCTGAACTCCTCGAAGTCGAAGCGCACTATCAACTCATGGCTGCCGGGGGTGACCTGAAAGAACCGCCCATCGGTCAAGCGCTGGTGATCCAGGCGTTCAGCCATGATCAACTTGCCACCGGGGGTCGGCGTCGACATGTCGACCCAGGCCATTTGTGGATCAACGGCCGGCAACGGGCTCAGGCAACCGGATAAAACACTACTGGCGGTGAGCAACAGCAACAACCTGCGCATGATGAATGTCCCGATGATTGGGTATCCAGCATACCGCCGATCACGTGCGTTGGCAGCCAGCCGGCGTGGCCTGGCCGATCACATTTCGCTGCTGGTCATAGAGCTTGGCCCAGGGCCGGAAACCGATATTCCCCGCTTGCAGTTGATAGCGCTCACCGGCGTTGAAATCCTTGAATTTCACACTCAACTGACAATCGCGCCACAGCGGCTCACTGGCGGGGCCAATGTTGGTGGGATCGACGGCGAACTGGTAGCGAACCTTCAATTCATGGCTGCCGGGTTGTACTTCGAAGAAGCGTTTGTCAGTCGCGGTCTTGTCATCGACTTTCAAAGCCTGCAACGCCGAATCTTCCTGCTTGGAAGCCAGATCGATCCACGCTTGGTTCGGGTCAGGATCGGGCATTCCGAATCCGGCACAACCGGCCAGCGTCAGCAGGCCTCCAGTCAGCATCAACATGCGCATAGCGGAGCTCCAGTGTGGCGGGATAGTCTTGTGGGCAGACTTTCCAGGGATGTTCTTATTGTGATCAGGCCGCGTCCAAGCCTTGGGTTACTTGATCGCGTTTTGCGCGTTTTGTTTCCGGGTGTGTTGTTTTTATTGCTCAACGGTTGCGCCAGCGTCAGCTACTACAGCCAGCTGGCGGGCGGCCAACTGCAATTGCTGCGGTCCCGGGAACCGGTGGCCGAGGTGATTGCCGATCCTCAACGCGATCCGAAACTGCGTGCGCACCTGGCCCAGTCGCAAAAGGCCCGGTTGTTCGCCAGCCAGCAACTGCACCTGCCGGACAATCAGAGTTATCGCCTCTACGCCGACATTGGCCGGCCCTATGTCGTGTGGAATGTGTTCGTCACGCCGGAATTTTCCCTGACCCCGCAAAACCATTGCTTCCCCATCGCCGGGTGCGTGGCCTATCGCGGCTATTACAGCCAGAGCGCGGCCCGGGGCGAGGCGGCATTACAACGGCTGCAAGGCATGGACGTGTCGATCGGCGGGGTCGAGGCCTATTCGACCCTGGGCTGGTTCAACGATCCGATCATCAGCTCAATGATGAATTGGGGCGACGAGCGTCTGGCCACGCTGATCTTTCATGAACTGGCCCATCAGCGCTTTTATGTGAAGGACGACACCGAGTTCAACGAGTCCTTCGCCACCTTTGTCGAACAGGAAGGCACCCGCCAGTGGCGCGCCAGCCGTGGCCTCGCCCCGGACAACGGCAAGTCGATGCAACAGCGTGACCAGCTCACGCAACTGGTTCTCGACACCCGCACACGCCTTGAACGCCTGTACGCCCTGCCCCTGCCCGTCGAGCAAATGCGCCAACGCAAGGCTGCAGAATTCGAACGGCTGCGCAGCGACTATCGAGCGCTGCGCGACAGCCAATGGGCCGGCGACAAGCGTTATGACGCATGGGTCAATGCGCCGATGAACAATGCCAAGCTGCTGCCGTTTGGCTTGTATGACCAGTGGGTGCCGGCGTTTGCGGCGCTGTTCAAGCAGGTGGATGGGGATTGGGTGAGGTTTTATGCCGAGGTTGAGAGGCTGGGTGGATTGCCGGTTGATGAGCGTAAGGCGGCGTTGAAAGTGTTGGCAGGGTTGGAGAATAGCGGCGGCTGATCCGGCCTCTTCGCGGGCAAGCCTCGCTCCTACAGGTTTGCGTCGAGTGGTGATGATGCGTACGGCGCTATTCTGTAGGAGCGAGGCTTGCCCGCGAAGGCGTCTTTGAAATCACAACCAGATCGCATCCCACAACGGATAATCCCCAGCCTTCGAGACCAATCCCGCGCGTATAGGGTTACGAACGATATATCGAGCAACCGCCTGCAAATCTTCTTCCTTGCGAATGGCGCGGTCGTGATACCCATGTTGCCAAACCGGACCTTGGCGTCCGACCGCACGATTAAGCGTCACTGCGATGCGTGATTTGGTCCGAGCCATCAACGTGGGCAGTTGAGTGTTTTGTAACTCGATCAGCCAATGGAAATGGTCCGGCATGACGACCCAGGCTAATGACGTCGCGAACCCTTCTCGCTCTGCCGTTCTAAAGGCGTCGACCACCAAACGCCCACACTTGAAGTCGTTGAACAGCGGCTCTCGATTGAGAACTACGGCCGTCAGTAGATAAATCTGCCCAGATTCCGAATAGCGTCCGTTGCGCAATCGATGGGCATGTTTGAGCTCTGGCAATGATGATCCTCCTTGATCGTGGCCTTGGTTTTAGCCTAGGACGATCAGAAGGGATCGGAGTGAGGACATTAGGTCAGGATGTGTCTGCTGGGACGCCTTCGCGGGCAAGCCTCGCTCCTACAGGTTCGCGTCGAGTGGTGATGATGCGTCTGTAGGAGCGAGGCTTGCCCGCGCAGACGATTTTGCTAACGCTGCAAAAACGCCTGATGCATCTCTTCCAGCGTTTCAAAGTGATAAGCCGGCGCCTCTGCGCTTAGCTCTTCGCGGCTGCCAAAACCGTACCCCACCGCTGCCGCGTCCAGCCCGTTGCTACGGGCGCCGATCAAGTCGTGTTTGCGGTCGCCGATCATCAGGGTGTTGGCCGGGTCGAGGCCTTCTTCGGCGATCAAATGGGCGATCAGTTCGACTTTGTTGGTCCGCGTCCCGTCCAGTTCGCTGCCGTAGATCACTTTGAAGTGCTTGGCGAAGTCGAAGTGCCGGGCGATTTCCCGGGCGAATACCCAGGGTTTGGAGGTGGCGATGTAGAGCTGTCGCCCTTGACCGCTCAGGGTTTCCAGCAGCGGGGTAACGCCATCGAACACGCGGTTCTCGTACAGGCCGGTGACTTTGAAACGCTCGCGGTAGAAATTCACCGCCTCCCAGGCCTTGGCCTCGTCGAACTCATAGAACTGCATGAACGCCTGCAACAGCGGCGGGCCGATGAAGTGTTCGAGCTTGGTCAGGTCGGGCTCATCGATGCCCAGTTTGGCCAGGGCGAACTGGATCGAGCGGGTAATGCCCTCGCGGGGGTCGGTCAGGGTGCCATCGAGGTCGAACAGAACAGTTTGGTAATGCATGAAAAATCCTGGGCAAGAGTGAGACGGTTCAGAGCTGGTCGTAGCCTTCGGCCAGATGCAGGTCCTTGAGCTTCACGTAGTTCGCCGCGCTGTAGGTGAAAAACGCTCGTTCCTTGTCCGTCAGCGGGCGAATCTGTTTCACCGGGCTGCCCACGTACAGGAAACCGCTTTCCAGGCGCTTGCCCGGTGGCACCAGGCTGCCGGCGCCGATGATCACGTCGTCCTCGACCACCGCACCGTCCATGACAATGCTGCCCATGCCGATCAACACCCGACTGCCCACCGAACAACCGTGAAGCATGACTTTATGGGCGACGGTCACGTCATCGCCGATCAAGCATGGAAAGCCATCCGGGTTGAACGGTCCGGCGTGGGTGATGTGCAGCACGCAGCCGTCCTGGACGCTGGTGCGCGCACCGATGCGGATGCGGTGCATGTCGCCGCGGATCACCGTCAGCGGCCAGACGGAGCTGTCATCGCCGATTTCGACGTCGCCGATTACCACCGCCGAGCCGTCGACAAAAGCGCCTTTGCCCAGTAGCGGCGTGTGGTTCAGATACTTGCGAAGGGTCACGATAGGTTCTCTCTCTGTCGCTGATAGCTGCGGTGAGCGTCGATTGTAATTAAGATGGCCGCATGTTTCTTCCAGCCAAGGTGCCAACCGTGAGCGTGAACAACCCTCTTTTGCAGTCCTACGACCTGCCGCCGTTCTCGGCGATCCGCGCCGAGCACGTGCAACCGGCCATTGAACAGATCCTGGCTGACAACCGCGCCGCCATTATCGAGATCCTCAAAACCCAGGCCACACAACCGACCTGGGCCGGCCTGGTGCTGGCGATGGACGAACTCAATGATCGCCTGGGCGCCGCTTGGAGCCCGGTCAGCCACCTGAACGCCGTGTGCAACAGCGCCGAATTGCGTGAAGCCTACGAGTCTTGCCTGCCAGCCCTGAGCGCCTACTCCACCGAGATGGGCCAGAACCGCGAGCTGTTCCAGGCCTTCGAAGCCCTGGCCAACAGCCCGGAAGCCGCCGGTTTCGACGTGGCGCAGAAAACTATCCTGGAACACGCCCTGCGTGACTTCCGTTTGTCGGGTATCGACCTGCCGGAAGCCGAACAGAAGCGTTACGCCGAAGTACAAAGCAAGCTGTCCGAGTTGGGCAGCCGCTTCTCCAATCAATTGCTCGACGCCACCCAGGCCTGGACCAAGCACGTCACCGACGAAGCCGCCCTCGCCGGCCTGACCGATTCGGCCAAGGCGCAAATGGCTGCTGCAGCACAAGCCAAAGGTCTGGAAGGTTTCCTGATTACCCTGGAATTCCCGAGCTACTACGCGGTGATGACCTACGCCCACGACCGTGCCTTGCGCGAAGAAGTCTACGCCGCCTACTGCACCCGTGCGTCGGACCAAGGCCCGAATGCCGGTCAGAACGATAACGGCCCCGTGATGGAAGAAATCCTCGACCTGCGTCAGGAACTGGCCAAGCTGCTGGGTTTCGCCAGTTTCTCGGAGCTGAGTCTGGCGACCAAAATGGCCGAATCCAGCGACCAGGTACTCAGTTTCCTACGGGACCTGGCCAAACGCAGCAAACCATTCGCCGCCCAGGACCTGGAACAGCTCAAGGCCTACGCCGCCGAACAGGGCTGCCCGGACCTGCAAAGCTGGGACAGCGGTTTCTACGGCGAAAAACTCCGTGAACAACGTTACAGCGTTGCCCAGGAAGCCCTGCGCGCCTACTTCCCGATCGACAAAGTGCTGGGCGGCCTGTTCGCCATTGTCCAGCGCCTGTACGGCATCGAGATCGCCGAGCAGAAAGGCTTCGACACCTGGCATCCGGACGTTCGTCTGTTCGAGATCAAGGAAAACGGCCAGCACGTCGGCCGCTTCTTCTTCGACCTCTACGCCCGCGCCAACAAGCGTGGCGGTGCCTGGATGGACGGCGCCCGCGACCGTCGTCGCACCGCTGAAGGCGTGCTGCAAAGCCCGGTGGCCAACCTTGTGTGCAACTTCACCCCGGCCGACAGCGGCAAGCCTGCGCTGCTGACCCACGATGAAGTCACCACCCTGTTCCACGAATTCGGCCATGGCCTGCATCACCTGCTGACCCGCGTCGAGCATGCCGGCGTGTCCGGCATCAACGGCGTGGCGTGGGATGCGGTCGAACTGCCAAGCCAGTTCATGGAAAACTGGTGCTGGGAGCCGGAAGGCCTGGCGCTGATTTCCGGTCACTACGAAACCGGCGAACCGCTGCCCCAAGACCTGCTGGGCAAAATGCTCGCCGCGAAAAACTTCCAGTCCGGCCTGATGATGGTCCGCCAACTGGAGTTCTCGTTGTTCGATTTCGAACTGCACGCCACCCACGGCGACGGCCGCAGCGTGGCACAAGTGCTCGAAGGCGTGCGTGACGAGGTCTCGGTGATGCGTCCGCCAGCCTACAACCGCTTCCCGAACAGCTTCGCCCACATCTTCGCCGGCGGTTACGCGGCGGGTTACTACAGCTATAAGTGGGCGGAAGTGCTGTCCGCTGATGCTTTCTCGAAGTTTGAAGAAGACGGCGTGCTGAATGCCGAAACCGGCCGCGCCTTCCGCGAAGCCATCCTGGCCCGCGGTGGCTCTCAGGAGCCGATGGTGCTGTTCGTCGACTTCCGTGGCCGTGCGCCATCGATTGACGCACTCTTGCGCCACAGCGGCCTGAGTGAGGACGCGGCAGCATGAGCGAGGGGCCTGTGATCACCAAGAAACGCTTTATCGCCGGGGCGGTCTGCCCGGCGTGCAGCGAGCCGGACAAATTGATGATGTGGAACGAAGACGAGGTCCCGCACCGTGAGTGCGTGGCCTGCGGTTATTCCGACACGCTCAATGAACAAGGTTTGTCCGTGCCCAAGGAATTGGGCACGCGGGTCAATGTTTCGGCGCTGAAAGTGCCGGACGCCAAGGTTCAGGCGGTGCAATTCTTCCCGAACCCGAAACTGAAGAAAAAGCCTGACGAGCAACACTGAATGATCCCTTGGGGGAGCGGGCTTGCTCGCGAAGGCGGCGTGTCATTCGGCAGAGATGTTGACTGACACACCGTATTCGCGAGCAAGCCCGCTCCCACAAGGTTTTCGGCTTTCCTACTTCTCGACGTTCGCGGATTTGAACCAGCTCTTCATCGAGCACATGGCGAACGGGCTGGTGCTGCAATCCCCGCTGGCCAGTGCCGTGCGCAATTTGTCGGCATCCGCCTGCATCATGTAGCGAACGCCATCCTTGAAGTGGGTGCTGTCGCCAAAACCGCCCTGGGTCATTTCACTCAGTGCGTCTTCCTTGCTCCAACCCTGCACCACCACCCGGTACATCGCCGCCATCAGGCCGGTGCGATCGGAGCCGTGTTTGCAATGCATCAGCACCGGGCCTTTGGCCTCCGCGTCCTGAATGGCGCGAAGGGCGGCGAGTACCTGCGCGTCATCCACGTGATTGGTGCGGTAAGGCAGTTGGACCAGGTTGATACCCGGCGCGGACAACCAGCGCGAGTCTGATTCAGGCAAGAAGTTGATGACGGTTGCGACCTTGAGTTTTTCCAGCAGCGGCACGACGCCACTGTCCGGCAAAGCGCTGCGGTACAGGGTTGGCGACATTTGATAGAGGTTGTATTTCGCCTCAACCGATTGCGCCCATTCGGCAGGGCGCGGCGATGCGCTGTCGTCGGCCACTGCCAGCGATAGATTGAAAAAGGCAATCAACGACAGACACATCGCTGGGATAAGACGGGTATTGGGCATGCTGGGCGACCGTGCAGGAGGAAGCGGATATGGCTGTCAGCTTCAGCCTTGAGCGGTCAAAGCGCTGTGAGGCCCTTGTCAAAGAATCGTGAATGCAGCGACTTTCGTCGCATAACCCGGTTTTATTTCTGCTGAATCGATTCACCCTGATACTTAGGCTGCTACCATTTGTTACCAAAGTTTGCAGAAGTGCGGCGTTCTCCCTGAATGCCCAGCGTCCGCCTTCCTGCCAAAACGAAAAGCCGTTCGACGAAACGGCTAAAAACCATCAATGCCTGATGAGGTGCACCCCATGTCTGATCAAGATCGAGACAACCCCCGGCGTGAGTTTTTGCGCAAATCCCTGACCTTGATCCCGGTGGTCACCGTCGCCAGTACCGCGCTGGGCAGTTCCGTGCTGCTCGCCGCACCCGAAGCGGCGCCTGCCAGTCCCGGCAAGACGCCCGTCAGCGCCAGCACCTATGAACCCAGCTACTTCACCGCCGAAGAATGGACGTTCATCAAGGCTGCCGTCGCCCAGTTGATCCCGAACGATGCCCAAGGCCCCGGCGCCCTGGAAGCCGGCGTGCCGGAATACATCGATCGCCAGATGAACACCCCGTACGCCGCCGGCGCGTTGTGGTTCATGCAGGGTCCGTTCAATGCCGACGCCCCGGCGGAAATGGGCTGGCAGAGCAAACTCGTACCCAAAGAGATCTATCGCCTGGGCATCGCCGCCACGGACGCTTGGTCGAAAACCTTCAACGGTAAAGTATTTGCTGAGCAAGACAGCGCTACCCGAGACGATTTACTCAAGCAACTCGAGGCCGGAAAACCCGATTTCGCCAGCGTGCCGTCGAAGATTTTCTTCAACCTGCTGCTGCAAAACACCAAGGAAGGGTTCTTCTGCGACCCGATCCACGGCGGCAACAAAGGCATGGTCGGCTGGACCATGATCGGCTTCCCCGGCGCCCGCGCCGATTTCATGGATTGGGTGGAACGCAACGAGCAATACCCCTTCCCGGCAGTTTCGATTCGCGGCGAGAGGGCATAAGCATGGCAACGGTAATGAAGAAGGTCGACGCGGTGATCGTCGGTTTCGGCTGGACCGGCGCGATCATGGCCAAGGAGCTGACAGAAGCCGGCCTGAACGTGCTGGCGCTGGAGCGCGGGCCGATGCAGGACACTTACCCTGACGGCAACTATCCCCAGGTGATCGACGAACTCACCTACAGCGTGCGGAAAAAACTCTTCCAGGACATCTCCAAAGAGACCGTGACCATTCGCCATAGCGTGAATGACATCGCGCTGCCGAACCGCCAGCTCGGCGCGTTCCTGCCCGGCAATGGCGTGGGCGGCGCGGGTCTGCACTGGTCCGGCGTGCACTTTCGGGTCGACCCCATCGAGCTGCGGATGCGCAGCCATTACGAAGAACGCTACGGCAAACACTTCATCCCCAAGGACATGACCATCCAGGACTTCGGCGTCAGCTATGAAGAACTGGAACCGTTTTTCGATTACGCCGAGAAAGTGTTCGGCACCTCGGGCCAGGCCTGGACGGTGAACGGTCAGTTGGTCGGCGAAGGCAAGGGCGGCAACCCTTACGCGCCGGATCGCTCTAACCCTTTCCCGCTGGAATCCCAGAAGAATACGGTTTCCGCACAACTGTTTCAGAAAGCGGCCACGGCCGTAGGTTACAAACCCTACAACCTGCCGTCGGCCAATACCTCTGGCCCGTACACCAACCCCTACGGCGCGCAGATGGGGCCGTGCAACTTCTGCGGTTTTTGCAGTGGTTACGTCTGCTACATGTATTCTAAGGCATCGCCGAACGTGAACATTCTGCCGGCGCTCAAGCCGCTGCCGAATTTCGAACTGCGTGCCAACTCCCACGTGCTGCGGGTCAACCTCGACAGCACCAAGAGCAAAGCCACCGGCGTCACCTACATCGATGGCCAGGGCCGGGAGATCGAGCAACCGGCCGACCTGGTGATCCTCGGTGCCTTCCAGTTCCATAACGTGCGCCTGATGTTGCTTTCGGGCATCGGCAAGCCGTACGACCCGATCAGCGGCGAAGGCGTGGTCGGCAAGAATTTCGCCTACCAGAACATGGCCACGATCAAGGCGTTCTTCGACAAGGACACCCACACCAACAACTTCATCGGTGCCGGCGGCAATGGCGTGGCCATCGATGACTTCAACGCCGACAACTTCGACCACGGACCGCATGGCTTCGTCGGCGGTTCGCCGATGTGGGTCAACCAGGCCGGCAGCCGACCGATTGCCGGGACCTCCAACCCGCCAGGCACCCCGGCCTGGGGCAGTGCCTGGAAACGCGCCACCGCCGATTACTACACCCACCAGGTGTCGATGGACGCCCACGGCGCGCATCAGTCCTACCGTGGCAACTACCTCGATCTCGACCCGGTTTACCGGGATTCCTACGGCTTGCCGCTGCTGCGGATGACCTTCGACTGGCAGGAAAACGACATCAAGATGAACCGCTTCATGGTCGAAAAAATGGGCAAGATCGCCGAAGCCATGGGCCCCAAAGCCATCGCCGTGATCGGCAAGCAGGTCGGTGATCACTTCAACACCGCGGCCTACCAGACCACCCACCTCAACGGTGGCGCGATCATGGGCACCAACCCGAAAACCAGCGCGCTGAACCGTTACTTGCAGAGCTGGGACGTGCACAACGTGTTTGTCCCTGGCGCGTCAGCTTTCCCACAAGGCCTGGGCTACAACCCTACAGGCCTGGTCGCCGCATTGACCTACTGGTCGGCCCGGGCGATCCGCGAGCAGTACCTGAAAAACCCCGGCCCACTGGTTCAGGCTTAAGGAGCGATAACCATGAAAGCACTCGTTATCGCGACCTTCGCCCTGCTCAGCAGCGCCTCGATCAGCGCCGCTGACGTTGATCAAAACCTGATCAAACAAGGCGAATACCTGGCACGGGCCGGCGACTGCGTGGCCTGTCACACCGCCAAGGACGGCAAGCCGTTCGCCGGTGGCCTGCCGATGGAAACGCCGATCGGCACGATCTACTCCACCAACATCACCCCGGACAAAACCGGCCTGGGCGACTACAGCTTCGAAGACTTCGATAAAGCCGTACGCCACGGTGTCGCCAAGAATGGCAGCACGTTGTACCCGGCGATGCCTTATCCGTCCTACGCCAGCGTCACCGAACCGGACATGCAGGCTTTGTACGCCTACTTCATGCACGGCGTGGCGCCGGTGGCCCAGGAAAACAAGGCCAGCGACATTCCCTGGCCGCTGAGCATGCGTTGGCCGCTGATGGGTTGGCGCTGGCTGTTCGCCCCGGCCGTGGCGGATTACCAGGCAGCGCCCGGTGCCGATGCGGTAGTCAGTCGTGGGGCTTATCTGGTGGAAGGCCTCGGACATTGCGGCGCATGCCATACGCCGCGTGCCCTGACCATGCAGGAAAAATCCCTGAATGCCGGCGAAGGCAGCACTTTTCTGTCAGGCAGCGCGCCGCTGGAAGGCTGGATCGCGAAAAGCCTGCGCGGCGACCACAAGGACGGCCTCGGTAGCTGGAGCGAAGAGCAACTGGTGCAATTCCTCAAGACCGGGCGCAGTGACCGCAGCGCGGTATTCGGCGGTATGAGCGATGTGGTCACCCACAGCATGCAATACATGACCGACGCCGACCTCACCGCGATTGCCCGCTACCTCAAATCCCTGCCGGCCAATGATCCCAACGACCAGCCGCACCAGTACGACAAGCAAGTCGCGCAAGCGCTGTGGAAGGGTGACGACAGCCAGCCTGGCGCCTCGGTGTACATCGACAACTGCGCGGCGTGCCACCGTACCGACGGTCATGGCTATACCCGGGTGTTCCCGGCGTTGGCGGGCAATCCGGTGTTGCAGTCGGAGGACCCGACGTCGCTGATTCACATTGTGCTCAAGGGCGGCACCTTGCCGGCCACTCACACCGCGCCGTCGACCTTCACCATGCCGGGTTTCGCCTGGCGTTTATCGGATCAGGAAGTGGCGGACGTAGTCAGTTTCATTCGCGGCAGTTGGGGCAACAAAGGCGCGCCGGTCAAGGCGAGCACCGTGGCTGATTTGCGCAAGGATGATATGAAAACCACTTCGGGCGATGACCTGGGCCAGGTCACCCAGAAGAACTGATCGCCCAGCGGCACTAGCCAGATGAACAACGCCTCGCTACTGTATATAAAACCAGTATCGAGGCGTTTTCATGTCCACTCCTCTTCCGCCACGCGGCCGCGGCACCGCCACCAATCCGCACAACCGCTTCGCGCCGAACCGTTCGGTGGCCGAGGATGACGGTTGGTATCAGGAAGCGCCGGTCACCCAGGGCACCGAGGTGCGCATCGAGACGGCGAAAACCATCATCACCCGCAACAACTCGCCGGATTTGCCCTTCGACCGTTCGATCAATCCCTATCGCGGCTGCGAGCACGGCTGCATTTATTGCTATGCGCGGCCCAGCCACGCTTATTGGGACATGTCGCCGGGGCTGGATTTCGAAACCAAGCTGATCGCCAAGACCAACGCCGCTGATGTGCTGGAAGAACAACTGTCCAAACGCGGCTATCAATGCGCGCCGATCAACCTCGGCTCCAACACCGATCCTTACCAGCCGATCGAGCGCGAACACAAAATCACCCGCCAAACCCTGGAAGTGCTGCTGCGTTACCGTCATCCAGTGACCATCATCACCAAGGGTTCGCTGATCCTGCGCGATCTGGACCTGCTGGTTGAACTCGCCGAACAGCGATTGGTGGCGGTGATGATCAGCCTCACCACCCTGGACGATGAGCTCAAGCGCATCCTCGAACCCCGCGCTGCAGCACCCAAGGCGCGATTGCGGGCGATCCGGGTGATGCGCGAAGCGGGGATTCCGGTGGGAGTTTTGTGCTCGCCGATGATTCCGATGATCAACGACAGCGAACTCGAAAGCCTGCTCACCGAGGCCCAAGCGGCCGGAGCCCAGAGCGCGGCCTATATGATGTTGCGCCTGCCCCTGGAAGTCGCGCCGCTGTTCGAGGAATGGCTGGCCGCCCACTACCCGCAGCGTGCGGCCCATGTGCTGAGCCTGATCCGGCAAAGTCGAGGCGGCGAACTCTACGACAGCCGATTCGGTGCGCGGATGCGCGGCGAAGGACCGTTCGCCGACCTGTTGGCCCAGCGCTTCAGCAAAGCCATCAAGCGTCTGGGGCTCAATCGGCGCGAAGGGTTTGATCTGGATTGCGATGCCTTCTGTCCGCCGGGTCGCCAAATGTCGTTGATTTGAGGACAATTGGCCTAAGGTTGAGTAGGGTAAAAGGCACTGAGCCATTACGCTGGTCACGTTTTTTGTGACCTGGAACACACGTTCTAGAGCGTTTGATTCAGTTTGAGTTAAGTTTCGACGGTTACCTTGTTCATCGAGTGACTGACGGGTCGTGGACTGCGACCTGGACGTTTTTTAAACAGCCACTGGCTTCATACCGGATACAACGGGACACTTTCCCGACTCCGTCAAAGAGGATGAATCATGAGTGACATGGATAAACAGCCGTTGGCTGCGTCGGCGCAAGCGCTCCCCGAGGCGGAATCCGCCGATGCAGCGCTGAAGCATATCGTTGACGGCTTTTTGCATTTTCATCACGAAATCTTTCCGCAGCAGGAAGAGCTCTTCAAGAAACTCGCCACGGCCCAGAATCCCCGGGCGATGTTCATTACCTGCGCCGATTCGCGCATCGTGCCGGAGTTGATTACCCAAAGCTCCCCGGGCGATTTGTTCGTGACCCGTAACGTCGGCAACGTTGTGCCACCTTATGGGCAAATGAACGGCGGCGTTTCCACCGCCATCGAATACGCGGTGCTGGCCCTGGGCGTGCAACACATCATCATTTGCGGGCACTCCGACTGCGGCGCCATGCGCGCAGTGCTCAACCCGCAAAGCCTGGAAAAAATGCCCACGGTCAAAGCCTGGCTGCGGCACGCCGAAGTGGCGAAAACCATGGTCCAGGAAAACTGCAATTGCGCTAACGAAAACGAAAGCATGCACATCCTCACTGAAGAGAATGTGATCGCCCAGTTGCAGCATCTGCGCACACACCCATCGGTGGCCTCGCGCATGGCCAACGGTCATCTGTTTATCCATGGCTGGGTCTACAGCATTGAAACCAGCGAAATCAGAGCTTATGACGCGGACCAGGGTCGATTCCTGCCTCTGGATGGCAGTCATCCGATTCCGGTGGCGACGCCTAAAGCGCGCTTCTAAAACCTCCTAAATCCTCGTGTGGTTTAGCCGAGGCTGCTCGTTAAGCAGCCTGGCTTTTTCACGCCTGAAGAAAACTTCGGGAGAATCCCTATGCGTGCTGCGCAATTGAAAGCTGTTCTGCCACGGGAGCTGCTGGCTTCGGTGGTTGTGTTCCTCGTGGCCCTGCCCTTATGCATGGGCATCGCCATCGCTTCGGGGTTGCCGCCGTCCAAAGGACTGATCACCGGGATTATCGGTGGTCTGGTGGTGGGCTGGATTGCCGGCTCGCCCCTGCAAGTCAGCGGCCCGGCGGCGGGTCTGGCGGTGTTGGTGTTCGAACTGGTGCGCCAGCATGGCATCTCAATGCTCGGGCCGATCCTGCTGCTCGCCGGTTTCCTGCAACTGGTGGCCGGCCGCTTGAAACTGGGTTGCTGGTTTCGGGTGACGGCACCGGCGGTGGTCTACGGCATGCTCGCCGGGATTGGTGTGTTGATCGTGCTGTCGCAAGTGCACGTGATGCTCGACGCGGTGCCCAAACCGTCGGGGCTGGATAACCTCGCAGCGTTCCCGGCCGCCGTGCTCCAGGCCTTGCCGTCGTTGGGCTGGCAGGCCGGTTTGCTCGGGCTGGCAACGATTGCGGTGATGTGGCTGTGGGAAAAATTCCGCCCGCATTCCCTGCGTTTCATTCCCGGCGCACTGCTTGGTGTAGGCCTGGCAACCGTCGCCAGCCTGATGCTCGCCTTGCAGGTCAAACGGGTGGAGGTCCCGGCCAACCTGGCAGAAGCCATCGACTGGCTGAAACCGGCGGATTTGCTCAACCTCGCCGACCCAACCCTGTTGATCGCCGCGTTCGCCGTGGCCTTTATCGCCAGCGCCGAAACCCTGCTCTCGGCCGCCGCCGTGGACCGCATGCACAGTGGTGAGCGTTCGGACTTTGACCGCGAACTGTCGGCGCAAGGCGTGGGCAACATGCTCTGCGGCTTGCTCGGCGCGCTGCCAATGACCGGCGTGATCGTGCGCAGCTCGGCCAACGTCCAGGCCGGCGCCACCACGCGCATGTCGACGATTTTCCATGGCCTGTGGCTGCTGGGGTTCGTGTTGTTGCTGTCCAGCGTGCTGCAAAGCATTCCGGTGGCGAGCCTGGCGGGTGTGTTGGTCTACACCGGCTTCAAACTGGTGGACCTCAAGGCCTTCCGTGGCTTGGGCCGTTATGGCCGGATGCCGATGTTCACCTACGCGGCGACCGCCCTGGCGATCATCTTCACCGACCTGCTGACTGGCGTGCTGATCGGTTTCGGTCTGACCCTGGCCAAACTGGCATGGAAAGCTTCACGGCTGAAAATCAGCCTGATCGATCTGCCCAAGGACGGCGAAATGGAACTGCGCTTGATCGGCGCGGCGACCTTCCTCAAGGTGCCGGCGCTGACCCAAGTGCTTGGGACCATTCCAGCGGGCGCGACGGTGCATGTGCCGCTCAATAACCTGAGCTACATCGACCATTCGTGTCTGGAGTTGCTTGAGGAGTGGGGCCGGGCGAATGCGGCCAAGGGTTCGAAGCTGCTGATTGAGGCGCGGGGGTTGAAGCGTAGATTGGAAGGCAGATTGCGCACCACGACCGGAGTAGGCTCCACCGGGTAACGAATAACCTGTAGGAGCGAGGCTTGCCCGCGAAGGCGTCTTCAAGTACGCCAAAAGCTTCGCGGGCAAGCCTCGCTCCTACAGGGATATGTGTCGCTTAGGCCGCTGGCTGATCCAGCTCCAGGCCCACGCCCAATTGGCGCGACAGGCACGGCCAGCGTTTCCACGCGGCGCCGGTGTCCGGGCTGTTGAGTTTCTCGCGGTAGGCCTCCACCGACTCCAGCGCGAAACTGTCTTCGTTAAGCATCTCGTCCACGGCGTGATGCACCGCCTCATCCAGTTGGTTGGCGAATTCTTCGCCGATCAGTTGGTGGGCAATCAGGTTGGCGACAGTCATGTCCAAGGGGATCAGTGGCTGGCCAAAATGCTTGATGTACAGGTCATTGACCTCTTCGACCAACCGGTGCGCCAGATAGGCTTCATCCAGCAAGCCGTCCAGGCCGACATGCCCGGTCATGATCGCCGGCGGCTGGAGGAAGAACTGTTCGGCGATTTTCAGCACCGGTTTGATCTGTGACTCGATGCCCGCTTCCCGTGCGACATCATTGGCAGCGTCCAGCAGGTCCGGCACTTGCTCTATATAAGCCGCGACAAAACGGGTCATCACGCCCTTGGCGTCGACATCCGGGAGCTGGATGGCGGAATGCAGGTGTGGCAGTTGGGTTTCCAGTTGGCGAGTTAACAGGCCGGTCTCGGCCTCGTGTTGTTGGGCTTTTTGGATCTGCTCGCGCAATGCGGCGGTGTTCATGAAAACTCCAGGAAACAAAGGCTGTGAAATAGGGAAGACATAACTTAGCTGGCGTAGGAAATTTCCTAAGACGCATTTGTCATAATTATTTCATCCTTGATACTTCAAAGTTATATCTATTTTGCCACCACTCGTCCGCATCCTTCTCCATTCGTGCCCTTGAACGCAAGTCCCGGCTGTTTCAGATCATTTACGCCATCACATTGCGAGGTAGCAGTCGCTGTCTATACTCGGGTGGGAATGGAGTTAGCTGATGACGCCCGACTGCACACGCAGCAAGGCCCGGTGATTCAAGTTCGTAGTCTGAAATAGCCGCTCCCTTGCCGTTGGTGAAAGCCGGCGGGATAACAAGAACGATAAGGGGAACCCGCAATGATGCGACATCCACACGTCTGGATGGGCCTCCTGTTGTGGTCAATTTTCAGCCAGGCACAAGCGGCCTGGACTGTGAATATGGCGCCGGGAGCGACTGAAATCAGTCACGCAGTATTCGACCTGCACATGACCATTTTCTGGATCTGTGTAGTCATCGGCATCATCGTCTTCGGCGCCATGTTCTGGTCGATGATGGTCCACCGCCGCTCGACCGGGCAGGTGGCCGCCAAATTTCATGAAAGCACCACCGTCGAAATCCTCTGGACCATCGTGCCCTTCATCATCCTGGTGGCCATGGCGGTTCCCGCTACTGCCACCCTGATCAAGATGTACGACGCCAGTGAGCCGGATATCGATATCCAGATCACCGGCTATCAGTGGAAGTGGCACTACAAATACCTGGGCCAGGACGTCGAGTTCTTCAGCAACCTGGCCACGCCCCAGGATCAGATCCACAACAAGGAAGCCAAGGGCGAGCACTACCTGCTTGAGGTCGACAAGCCATTGGTGCTGCCGATTGGCGCCAAGGTACGTTTCCTGGTGACTTCCGCCGACGTCATCCACTCGTGGTGGGTGCCGGCCTTTGCGGTCAAGCGCGATGCGATTCCCGGGTTCGTCAACGAAGCCTGGACCCGCATCGACAAGCCCGGCATCTACCGTGGCCAGTGCGCCGAATTGTGCGGCAAGGACCACGGCTTCATGCCGATCGTGGTCGAGGTCAAGGAGAAGGCCGATTACGACAAGTGGCTGGCCGAGCGCAAGGCTGAAGCCCTGCAGCTTAAAGAGCTGACCAGCAAGGAATGGACCCTCGACGAGCTGAAAGAGCGCGGCGACAAGATTTATCACACCACCTGCGTGGCCTGTCACCAGGCCGAAGGCCAGGGCCTGCCGCCGATGTTCCCGGCGCTCAAAGGCTCGCCGATTGCCACCGGGCCAAAAGCCGATCACCTGCACCGCGTGTACTTCGGCAAGCCAGGCACCGCGATGGCGGCGTTCGGCAAGCAGCTTTCAGAAGTCGATATCGCAGCGGTCGTGACCTATGAACGTAACGCCTGGGGCAACAACAAAGGCGACATGGTCACGCCTAAAGAAGTGCTGGAGCTGAAACAGGCGGAAAGCAAATGACCCGGTCTATCGCGTACGTAAGGAACCGGTCGGGGCAGCGCGCCCCGGCCTGCCCAGCCCATTCGTTCTCAGGAGAACGGCCATGAGTGCTGTCATCGATGATCATGGTCACGCCACCGACCACGCCCACGGCCCCGCCAAGGGCTTGATGCGTTGGGTGCTGACCACCAACCACAAGGACATCGGCACGCTGTACCTGTGGTTCGCGTTTTCCATGTTCCTGCTCGGTGGCTCGTTCGCCATGGTGATTCGCGCCGAGCTGTTTCAGCCCGGACTGCAAATCGTCGAACCGGCGTTCTTCAACCAGATGACCACCATGCACGGTCTGGTGATGGTGTTCGGTGCGGTGATGCCGGCGTTCGTCGGCCTCGCCAACTGGATGATCCCGTTGATGATCGGCGCGCCGGACATGGCCCTGCCACGGATGAACAACTTCAGCTTCTGGCTGTTGCCGGCGGCGTTCATCCTGCTGGTGTCGACCCTGTTCACCGCCGGTGGCGGACCGAACTTCGGCTGGACCTTCTACGCCCCGCTCTCTACGACTTACGCCCCGGAAAGCGTGACGTTCTTTATCTTTGCCATTCACTTGATGGGCATCAGCTCGATCATGGGCGCGATCAACGTGATCGCCACCATCCTCAACCTGCGCGCCCCCGGCATGACGCTGATGAAAATGCCGCTGTTCGTCTGGACCTGGCTGATCACCGCATTCCTGCTGATCGCGGTGATGCCGGTGCTGGCCGGGTGCGTGACGATGATGCTGATGGACATCCACTTCGGCACCAGCTTCTTCAGTGCCGCCGGTGGCGGTGACCCGGTGCTGTTCCAGCATGTGTTCTGGTTCTTCGGGCATCCCGAGGTGTACATCATGATCCTGCCGGCCTTCGGTGCCGTCAGCTCGATCATCCCGACCTTCTCGCGCAAGCCGCTGTTCGGTTACACCTCGATGGTCTACGCCACGGCGAGCATCGCGTTCCTGTCGTTTATCGTCTGGGCCCACCACATGTTCGTGGTTGGCATTCCGTTGGTGGGTGAGTTGTTCTTCATGTACGCGACGCTGCTGATCGCGGTGCCCACGGGCGTGAAGGTGTTCAACTGGGCGAGCACCATGTGGCAAGGCTCGCTGACCTTCGAAACGCCGATGCTGTTCGCCGTAGCGTTCGTGATCCTGTTCTCCATCGGCGGGTTCTCCGGGCTGATGCTGGCCATCGCCCCGGCGGACTTCCAGTATCAGGACACCTACTTCGTGGTCGCGCACTTCCACTACGTACTGGTGCCAGGGGCGATCTTCGGGATCTTCGCCTCGGCGTACTACTGGCTGCCGAAATGGACCGGCCACATGTACGACGAAACCCTGGGCAAGCTGCACTTCTGGCTGTCGTTCGTGGGCATGAACCTGACCTTCTTCCCGATGCACTTCGTGGGGCTGGCGGGCATGCCGCGACGGATTCCGGACTACAACCTGCAATTCGCCGACTTCAACATGGTGTCGTCGATTGGCGCATTCATGTTCGGCACCACGCAGTTGTTCTTCCTGTTCATCGTAATCAAGACCATCCGCGGCGGCCCGCCAGCACCAGCCAAACCGTGGGAAGGGGCCGAAGGCCTGGAGTGGAGCGTGCCGTCACCGGCGCCGTATCACACCTTCACCACGCCGCCGGAAGTGAAATGACTGTGGGAGCGGGCTTGCTCGCGAAGAACGATAACGCGGTTTGTCTGATGAACCGTGGCGCCTGCTTCGCGAGCAAGCCCGCTCCCACATGGGTTTGTGTGGAGGGCTTGCACCATGGCTGACTCGATTTCGTTGAAAAAACTGGTCACCCGCCTGCTGATGGTGGTGGTCGCCATGTTTGTCTTCGGGTTTGCCCTGGTGCCGATCTACGACGTGATGTGCAAGGCCTTCGGTATCAACGGCAAAACCGCCGGGCAGTACGAGGGCGAGCAGACGGTCGACACGTCGCGGCAAGTGCGCGTGCAGTTTCTGTCGACCAATAACGCCGACATGGTCTGGGAGTTCTATCCCAAGGGCAATGAGCTGACGGCGCATCCGGGGGCGGTGAACGAGATGATTTTCGTCGCCTACAACCCCACCGACCGCCCGATGAGCGCGCAAGCCGTGCCGAGTATCGCCCCCAGTGAAGCGGCGGCGTATTTCCACAAGACCGAATGTTTCTGCTTTACCCAGCAAGTGCTGCAGCCCGGTCAACGGATCGAGATGCCGGTACGTTTCATCGTTGACCGTGACATGCCCAAGGATGTGAAGCACCTGACGCTGTCCTACACGCTGTTCGATATCACCGCCCGACATCCACCGGTAGCTGTAAACACTGGCGGCTGAGCGTGCCCGATAAGGAGAACAATAAATGGCAACTCATGAACACTATTTCGTACCGGCCCAGAGCAAATGGCCGATCATCGCCACGGTCGGCATGTTGGTCACGGTATTCGGCCTGGCGACCTGGTTCAACGACCTGAAAGCGGCGCGCCCGGAATCCCACGGCCCGCTGATCTTTTTCGTCGGAGGGCTGCTGCTGGCGTACATGCTGTTCGGCTGGTTCGGCACGGTGATCAAGGAAAGTCGCCAAGGCTTGTATAGCGCACAGATGGATCGCTCGTTCCGCTGGGGCATGAGCTGGTTCATCTTCTCCGAGGTGATGTTCTTCATCGCTTTCTTCGGTGCACTGTTTTATGTGCGCCACGTCTCGGGGCCGGCGCTGGGGGGTGAAGGCCCGAAAGGCATCGCGCATATGCTGTGGCCGAACTTCCAGTTCACCTGGCCGCTGCTGCACACCCCGGACCCGAAACTGTTCCCGCCGCCCAAGGAAGTCATCAGCCCGTGGGGCCTGCCGCTGATCAACACGATTTTGCTGGTCAGCTCCAGCGTCACCGTGACCATCGCCCACCACGCCTTGAAAAAAGGCCATCGCGGCGCGCTGAAAATCTGGCTGGCGATCACGGTGTTGCTGGGTTGCGGCTTCCTCGCCTTGCAGGCTGAAGAATACATGCACGCCTACCACGAACTGGGGCTGACCCTCGGTTCGGGGATCTACGGCGCGACGTTCTTCATGCTCACCGGGTTCCACGGCGCCCACGTGACCATCGGCACCATCATCCTGTTCGTGATGCTGATGCGGATCATGCGCGGGCACTTCGATAACGAGCACCAGTTCGGTTTCGAAGCGGCGAGTTGGTATTGGCACTTCGTGGACGTGGTGTGGATCGGCTTGTTCGTTTTCGTTTACGTGCTCTGACGCGTTACCAAGGCGCAGTCGAGACCAACTGGCCGCTGTAGAAACCCCAGGCGATCAAGCCGACGGTGGTGGCGGCCAGGGCCACCCGAACACTCAAGGCGATGACCAGGCGATTTGAGCTGCTGTCGTCCTTGACCAGAAAAAACAGGCCGCTGAACAGGCTGACAACCGTGGCAATCAGCATCAGGACGATGGCTGCTTTGAGCATGGTGAGACTCCGGGGGAAAGGCGATGCAGATGAGTATAGCTATCGCGATCACCGACTTTCTGGCGCTGTCATGAAGCGCTTCCGGCCGGGCATCGTACCGACGATTGTAGTCGCGCTGCTGTTGCCGCTGCTGGTGTCACTGGGGTTCTGGCAGTTGAGCCGGGGCGCGGAGAAAAGCGCCCTGCTGCAAACCTACACCGAGCGGCGGGCGGCGGAACCGATGGCCAGCTCCGAGCTGCTGAACACGCAAGATCCAGCCTTCCGCCGGGTGCGCCTGCACGGTGAATTCGATGCCGAACACAGCCTGCTGCTGGACAACCGCCAGCGCGACGGCAAGGTCGGGGTCGAACTGCTGCAACCGTTCCACGATCAAGCGACCGGGCTCTGGTTGCTGGTCAATCGCGGCTGGCTGCCGTGGCCGGAGCGCCGCACGCCTGCGCAATTCAAGACCCCCACCGAAACGTTGAGTATCGACGCCTGGGTCTACGTGTCCCCCGGCGCGACCTTCCAGTTGCACGCCGATCCAAGCACCTCGACCTGGCCGAAACTGATCACCGCCGTCGAACCGGCCAAGCTCTGGGCTTCGCTTGATCGCGAAGGTTTTGCCTACGAATTACGTGAAGAAACCGGCCCCGCGTCCTACCAGGCCGATTGGCCGGTGGTGGCCATGGGGCCGGAAAAACACATCGCTTATGCCGTGCAGTGGTTCGCCATGGCGATCGCCCTGCTCGGCCTTTTTATCTATCTCGGCTGGCACAACGCAAAGGAGAAACACCATGGGAGCGGCCATGAATCCACCCAGCATGTCTGAGGCGAAGACGCCGGCGAATCGGCGCAAGGGTCGTTTGCAGTTGCTGCTGATCGTGCTGGGGGTGGTGGGTCCGATGATCCTCGCCACCGGCATGTACAAACTGAATTTCTGGGTGCCGGATGGCCGCAGTTATCACGGCGAACTGATCGGCAACGGCCAGACCCGCGCCGACCTCGGCGTGCAGGCTCAGGAGGATCGTTGGCAGATGCTGGTTACCGCGCCGAAGGATTGCGCGGTGGATTGTCAGCAATTGGTTTATCTGGCGCGGCAGATCCAGATTGGCCTCGGCCGTGATGCGTCTCGCGCCAGCCATGCACTGGCCGCCGCGCAACCGCTGAGCGCCGACTACGAAGCCAAGCTGACACGCGAGTATCCGCAGCTGCAGCGTTACCCCATGGACCTCACCACGTTCAGCAAGACCACTGGCGACAAAACTGCGCCGCAACTGTGGATCATCGATCCCCACGGCAATCTGGTGCTGCGCTACGACCCGACCGTGAAGGGCAAGGACCTGCTGAACGATCTGCGTCACCTGTTGAAACTGTCGAACATCGGATAAGGGCATCGTCATGGCCAAACCTGGATTTCGCCTCGCGCTGTTTGCCACCCTGCTGGCACTGATTGTGGTGTTGCTCGGCGCCTACACCCGCCTGACCCACGCCGGCCTCGGCTGCCCGGACTGGCCGGGTTGCTACGGCTTTATCAGCGTGCCAAAAAGCGAAGCCCAACTGGCCCATGCCGAACTGCATTTCCCTGACACACCGGTGGTAGCCCATAAGGGCTGGAACGAGATGATCCACCGCTACTTCGCCGGCACCCTGGGGCTGTTGATCTCGGTGCTGGCCGGTCGCGCCTGGGTGCATCGGCGCCATCCCGGGCAACCGGTGAAGTTGCCGCTGTTCCTGCTCGCGGTGGTATTTGCCCAAGCCGCGTTTGGCATGTGGACGGTAACGCTCAAGCTCTGGCCGCAAGTGGTGACCGGGCATTTGCTCGGCGGCTTTGCGACCTTGAGTCTGTTGTTTCTGCTGACGCTGAGACTGTCCGGCGTATTGCCGGCACTGACCGTGCCCAAGCGTTTGCAGTACTGGGCGACCGCAGGTTTGCTGCTGGTGATCCTGCAAATCGCCCTCGGCGGCTGGGTCAGTTCCAACTACGCGGCGGTGGCGTGCATCGACTTCCCAACCTGCCACGGCCAATGGCTGCCCCCGGCGGATTTCGCCAACGGCTTTCACCTGACTCAACACATCGGCCCCAATTACCTCGGCGGGCAACTGGACAGCGATGCCCGCACGGCGATTCACCTGACCCACCGCATCGGCGCGCTGCTGGTGACGCTGGTGCTGCTCGGTCTGGCCTGGCAACTGAAAGTGGTTGGCATGACCCGTCTGGCGGGCCTGGTGCTGATCGCCCTCGGCGCACAAATCACCCTGGGCATCAGCAACGTGCTGTTTCACCTGCCGCTGCCCATCGCCGTCGCCCACAACGCGGGCGGCGCGGCGCTGTTGCTGACCATGGTGCTGGTCAATTATCACGCGCGAACCAGTCTGGTTCGGGTCAAGCAACAAGCGCCTGCGCGCTGGCGCTTCAGCCCGCGTAAACATTCAGCCGGGCCCATAACAATAAAAGGAGAAATGCCATGGCGGTTCTGATTGGCGAACGTCACAGCCAGGCAATCTGGCGCGATTATCTGGAGCTGACCAAGCCGAAAGTGGTGGTGCTGATGCTCATCACATCGTTGGTGGGCATGTTCCTCGCGACCCGCGCCGGGGTGCCGTGGACGGTGCTGGTGTTTGGCAACCTGGGGATCGCCTTGTGTGCCGGGGGTGCGGCGGCGGTCAATCATGTGGTGGATCGGCGGATCGATGCGGTGATGGCGCGCACGCACAAGCGGCCACTGGCGGAAGGCCGGGTGTCGCCGAGGGCGGCGCTGACCTTTGCGCTGGTGCTGGCGGTGCTCGGCCAAGCCGTTTTGCTGGCCTTCACCAACCCGCTGACCGCGTGGCTGACCCTCGCCTCCCTGCTCGGTTACGCCGTGGTCTACACCGGTTTCCTGAAACGGGCGACTCCGCAGAATATCGTCATCGGCGGCCTGGCCGGTGCCGCACCACCGCTGCTCGGTTGGGTCGCGGCCACCGGTCACGTCAGCGCCGAACCGCTGCTGCTGGTGCTGATCATCTTCGCCTGGACCCCGCCACACTTCTGGGCCCTGGCCATTCACCGCAAAGAGGAATACGCCAAGGCCGATATCCCGATGTTGCCGGTGACCCACGGCGAGCACTACACCAAAGTCCACATCCTGCTTTACACCTTCGCGCTGCTGGCGGTCAGCCTGATGCCGTATGTGATCCATATGAGCGGCGTGCTCTACCTGGTTTGTGCTTTGGCGCTGGGCGCGAGGTTTCTGCAATGGGCCGTGGTGCTGTACCGTGGCACTCGGCCGCACGCGGCGATCAACACCTTCAAGTACTCTATCTGGTACTTGTTCCTGCTGTTCATCGCCCTGCTCGTAGACCACTACTTACTGTTGAACCTATGACTCGAACTCAGAAAACCGTCTTCATCCTCGTTGCCCTGATCGCGTTGGTTTTGGGCCTGACCGTGAACAAAGTGCTGTCCGGCAAAGGCCAGGGCGACCCGACGGCCCTGATCGACGCAGGGATCATCCTGTTGCCGCAAAGCCGCAACCTGCCGGACGTGACCATGACCGACGTGGACGGTAAACCGGTGCTGGTCAACGAGCTGAAAGGCAAGTGGAGCCTGCTGTTCTTCGGCTACACCTTCTGCCCGGATATCTGCCCGACCACCCTCGCCCAGTTGCGCCAGATCAAGAGTGAACTGCCGCCAGAGGCCGTGGCCAAGTTGCAGGTCATCCTGGTCAGCGTCGACCCGAACCGCGACACGCCCAAGCAGCTCAAACAGTACCTGGGCTACTTCGACCCGCAGTTCCAGGGTTTAACCGCGTCGAGCGTGGATGACATCCAGAAACTGGCCAACGCAGTAAGTATTCCGTTTATTCCGGCGGACACCAGCAAGCCGAACTACACCGTCGACCACAGCGGCAACCTCGCGGTGATCGGGCCGGACGGCACCCAGCGCGGGTTCATCCGTGCACCGTTGAACAACACCAAACTGGTGGCGCAATTGCCGGTGATGCTCAAGCGCAACTAATTCAGGAGACACCGCCCCCCTGTGGGAGCGGGCTTGCTCGCGAAAGCGCTAGGTCAGCCAACATATAGGCTGAATGACACACCGCATTCGCGAGCAAGCCCGCTCCCACAGGGGTCGGTTTTTCAGTCAAAAAAAGGGGACGCTCATGTCGTCCCCTTTTTCGTTACATCCGCAGATCAGAACGCCGGCAGTACCGCGCCTTTGTACTTCTCGAGAATGAACGCTTTCACTTCCGGGCTGTGCAGCGCGGCAACCAGTTTCTTCATCGCGTCGCTGTCCTTGTCGTCCGGGCGGGCGACCAGGATGTTCACGTATGGCGAGTCGTTGCCTTCGATCACCAGCGCATCCTTGGACGGATCAAGCTTGGCTTCCAGCGCATAGTTGGTGTTGATCAGCGCCAGGTCGACCTGGGTCAGCACGCGGGGAATGGTCGCGGCTTCCAGTTCGCGGAATTTCAGGTCCTTGGAGTTTTCGGTGATGTCCTTGACCGTCGACAGGATGTTATTCGGCTCCTTCAACTTGATCAGGCCAGCCTTCTGCAGCAGCAACAGCGCACGACCGCCGTTGGTGGCGTCGTTCGGGATCACCACGTTGGCGCCGCCAGGCAATTCGTCCAATTTCTTCAACTTGCTGGAGTAAGCGCCCAGGGGTTCGAGGTGCACGCCGGCCACGGCAACGAGGTTGGTGCCCTTGGCCTTGTTGAACTCATCCAGGTACGGCTGGTGCTGGAAGAAGTTGGCGTCCAGGCGCTTTTCGGCGACTTGCACGTTCGGCTGGATGTAATCGGTGAAGACCTTGACCTTCAGGTCCACGCCTTCTTTGGCCAGGGCCGGTTTCACGAACTCCAGAATCTCCGCGTGCGGGACTGGGGAGGCGGCAACGGTCAGTTCGTCCGCCTGGGCGGAAAACGCCGCTACAGCAGCCAATGCGACGAGTAGTTTTTTCATTCAGCTAACTCCTTGTGGGCGCCCGTGTGGCGCCTGCCAGCGAATGGCCGGCTCATGCATTTAATGACAAAAGCTTATTTACGCGAAAAGTGTACGACCAGCCTGTCGCCAACGGTCTGCAACACTTGAACCAGCACCAGCAGCAACACCACCGTGACGATCATCACGTCGGTCTGGAAACGCTGGTAGCCGAAACGGATCGCCAGGTCGCCCAGACCACCGGCGCCGACCACACCGGCCATCGCCGTGTAGGACACCAGTGTAATCGCCGTCACCGTAATCGCCGCGAAGATGCCCGGGCGGGCTTCCGGCAGCAACGCATTGATGATGATCTGGCGGGTCGTCGCGCCCATGGCCTGGGTTGCTTCGATGATGCCGCGATCCACTTCACGCAAAGCGGTTTCCACCAGGCGTCCGAAGAACGGCGTGGCGCCGATCACCAGCGGTGGGATCGCACCGGCGACCCCCAGCGATGTGCCGGTGATCAACACGGTGAACGGAATCATGACGATCAGTAGAATGATGAACGGCAGCGACCGCAGGATGTTCACCACCAGCGACATCAGGCCATAGACCGCGCTGTTTGCCAGCAACTGGCGCGGGCTGCTCAGAAACAGCAGCACCCCCAGCGGCAGGCCGAGCAGAACAGTGAACAGCAACGAACCACCGAGCATCTGCAGGGTGTCGCTGGTGGCCAGGCCGATTTCCGCCCAGTCGATGTTTTTGAAGAATTCTTTGGCCGCTTCGAGATAGGCTTCGTAAGTTTCCATCAGCGCAGCACCTCCATGTGGACGTCAGCCGCGGTGAAGAGGCCGAACGCAGCCTCCATGTCGCCACCGGTGACGGCCAGGGTCAGTTGCCCGTAAGGGACGTCTTTGATGCGGTCGATACGACCGGCGAGGATGCTGTAGTCCACACCGGTTTCCCGGGCGACGGTGCCGAGTAACGGCGCGTAGGTCGCTTCACCCTGGAACGTCAGACGCACGATGCGCCCCGGTACGTGGGAAAAGTCGTCGCGCTGTTCGCTTTCGTCAATCTGCTCGTCTTCCTGCACGAAACGCTTGGTGGTCGGGTGCTTCGGATGAAGGAACACCTCGGCCACCGTGCCTTGCTCGACGATCACTCCGGCGTCCATCACTGCCACTTGGTCGCAGACCCGACGGATCACGTCCATCTCGTGGGTAATCAGAACGATGGTCAGCTTCAGCTCGCGGTTGATCTCGGCCAGCAATTGCAGGACCGACGCAGTGGTCTGCGGATCCAGGGCGCTGGTGGCTTCGTCGCAAAGCAGGATTTTCGGCTTGGTCGCCAGGGCGCGGGCGATGCCGACGCGCTGCTTCTGGCCACCGGACAACTGCGCCGGGTACTTCTTGGCATGGTCGGACAGGCCCACTCGCGCCAGCAATTCGGCCACGCGCTGGTCGATCTCACTGCGAGAGAGTTCACCGGCCAGGGTCAGCGGCAGCGCGACGTTGTCGGCCACGGTCTTGGACGCCAGCAAGTTGAAGTGCTGGAAGATCATCCCGACCTGCTGGCGAAAACGCCGCAGGCTGTTGGCATCCAGTGCGGTGACTTCTTCGCCATCGACGAAGATCTTGCCGCCACTGGAATTCTCCAGGCGATTGATCAGACGCAGCAGGGTACTTTTTCCCGCACCGGAATGACCGATCAGACCGAAGACCTGACCGTTCTCAATCGTCAGACTGGTCGGATGCAGGGCGGGAATATCCTTACCGGCGACGCGGTAAGTCTTATGGACGTTTTGAAACTCGATCACGTAGCGAACCTTGTGGGGCGCGTTGGAATGGGATCAGCGGTTAGCCGGGCGCGCATTTTAGCCTGTCCGTATAGAGGTTATTAGCATTTATTCCGCATTCAACCTTTCATTTGGCAATAACGCGATCAAAGGTCATAAAAAAGGAACGGTCAAAAACCCCATCAGTCACTAATAAGGCAACTCGAAAACACCCCCGGTGCCGTGCCAGGGGAATGCATAAGCGTCCTGGCTAAGGCAGGAATCGCCACGAGGAGTTTACGACTGATGAGTACTAAAAAGCCTGCCGCACCCAAAAGCGCACTGGCCGGGACCGATACCCTGGACCGCGGCAATACAAACGCCAAGCTCGACAGCCTGGAGAAATTTCGCTCCGACGCCACCGAACAGGCCCTGCGCACTAACCAGGGAGTGAAGGTTTCGGATAACCAGAACACCCTGAAGGTCGGCGCCCGCGGGCCGTCGCTGCTGGAAGATTTCATCATGCGTGAAAAAATCACGCATTTTGACCATGAGCGCATCCCGGAGCGCATCGTCCACGCCCGCGGCACCGGCGCCCATGGTTTCTTCCAGACCTACGAGAACCATTCCGCGCTGACAAAGGCGGGATTCCTACAGGACCCAGGGCAGAAAACCCCGGTGTTCGTGCGCTTTTCCACTGTGCAAGGCCCACGCGGGTCAGGCGATACCGTGCGGGACGTACGCGGTTTCGCCGTGAAGTTCTTCACCGACGAAGGCAACTTCGACCTGGTGGGCAACAACATGCCGGTGTTCTTCATCCAGGACGCGATCAAGTTTCCCGACTTCGTGCATGCGGTCAAACCCGAGCCCCACAATGAAATACCTACCGGCGGCTCGGCCCATGACACGTTCTGGGACTTCGTCTCGCTGCAACCCGAATCGGCGCACATGGTCATTTGGGCGATGTCGGACCGGGCGATCCCGAAAAGCCTGCGCAGCATGCAGGGCTTCGGTGTGCACACGTTCCGCCTGGTGAATGCCGAGGGCAAATCGCGCTTCGTCAAATTCCACTGGCGCCCTACCGCCGGCACTTGCTCGCTGGTGTGGGATGAGGCGCAGAAGCTCGCCGGTAAAGACACTGACTACCACCGTCGCGATCTCTGGGAATCCATCGAGATCGGGGACTACCCGGAATGGGAATTGGGCGTACAGGTCATCGAGGAAGAAAACGAGCACAGCTTCGACTTCGACATCCTTGACCCGACCAAGCTGATTCCGGAAGAAATCGTCCCGATCACGCCACTGGGCAAAATGGTGCTGAACCGCAACCCGGATAACTTCTTCGCTGAAACCGAGCAGGTCGCGTTCTGCCCCGGGCATATCGTGCCGGGCATCGATTTCTCCAACGATCCGCTGCTACAAGGCCGGTTGTTTTCCTACACCGATACGCAGATCAGCCGACTCGGCGGGCCGAATTTTCACGAGATCCCGATCAACCGCCCGGTGGCGCCGTTCCATAACGGCCAGCGCGATGCTTTGCACCGCATGACCATCGACAAGGGGCGCGCATCCTACGAACCGAACTCGATTGACGGTGGCTGGCCGAAGGAAACCCCGCCAGCGGCGAAGGATGGCGGCTTCGAGACGTATCCGGAACGCATCGACGCGAACAAGATCCGCCAGCGTAGCGAGTCGTTCGGCGATCACTTCTCCCAGGCGCGGCTGTTTTTTCACAGCATGAGCAAGCACGAGCAGGAACACATCATCTCGGCCTACAGCTTCGAGCTGGGCAAGGTTGATCGGTTGTGGATTCGTGAGCGGCAGGTCAATGAGATCCTGGCCAATATCGATCTGGAACTGGCCAAGCGTGTGGCGCAGAACCTGGGGCTGCCGGCGCCGAAAGCGGGGACCGTGGACGTGCCAAAAACGTCGCTGGACCGCTCGCCGGCCCTGAGCCAGGCCAACTTGCTGCCAGAGAACATCAAGACCCGAAAAGTGGCGATCCTTGCCGCCAACGGCGTCGATGGTGCCGCGATTGATGCGATGAAAAAGGCACTGGCGACAGAGGGGGCTCACGCCAAACTGCTTGGCCCGACGTCTGCTCCGGTGACAACCGCCGATGGCAAATCACTGCCGGTGGATGCATCGATGGAAGGCTTGCCCTCCGTAGCGTTCGACGCGGTGTTCGTGCCCGGTGGCGCGGCGTCGATCAAGGCGTTGAGCACCGATGGCGTGGCGCTGCATTACTTGCTGGAAGCGTACAAACACCTGAAGGCGATCGCGTTGCATGGCGAGGCCAAGCAACTGCTGGATGTGTTGAAACTGGAGGCGGATGCGGGCTTGATCGTTGGCGCGGATGCCAAGTTGTTCAAGGCGTTTTTTGCCGCGATTGGGCAACACCGGGTTTGGGATCGCGAGCCGAAGGCCAAGGCGATTCCGGCTTAGAGAGGTGTTTCGCTAGGGAGGACGCCTTCGCGGGCAAGCCTCGCTCCTACAGGGTTCGTGTGGTGTTCTGAACAACGCGAACCTGTAGGAGCGAGGCTTGCCCGCGAAGCTTTTAGGGCTTACGCGGACTCAACACCATCTGCGCCGGAATGTTGCGCAAAATCTGCTTCTCCAGCTTCAGGTCAAACCCCGAATCCAGCTTCTTCACCCGTTTGGTGAGCAGCGTGGCCAGCCACGGGTAATCCTGGGTGCGCGGTGCCTGGATGCTCACGTCACACTGGTAATTCACCACATCCGTGGCAATCGCATCCAGTTGGCGGCGAAGTTTGCCCATATCGTTGAGGTTCAACGCAACTGTGGTGCTTTCAGCCGTAGGGTCGATCACTTTCGCTTTCGGCCGGGCTTCGGCCGCCATCAGCGCCGCTTCGGCCCGGTCCAGCTCTGCCTTGCGTGCATTGACGATGGCATTGTTCACCCCGCCAGTCAGCGCCGGGGCCTTGGGCATCAACGCCCGGGCACGACTCAGGGCAGTCGCGGCCGCGTTAACGTCACCTTTTTGCAGCACTATCTGGCTGCGGCGCAGATAGGCTTCGGCCAGTTGCCGTTGGTATTGCACAAGCGACGGGTCGTTGGGCGACTCAGCCTGCAAGGCGGCCAGTTGATCTTCGGCGGTGGCCAGCTCGCTGCTGGCCAGGTTTTGTTCCAGTTGTGCGATGGCCGTGGCCCGCGCATCGGGGACCTCGGGGGCCGCCGGTGGCGTGCTTTGGCAAGCGCCCAGCAGCAGGGAAAATGCGGCAAGGAGCAGATAACGGGAGGCGAACGGCTTCATTCCTGCGACTCTCTATTTGCGCAAAAAACGAGCAAGTCTACACCCCTCGACGGGGCAGGACAAAACTCAGCAGAAACAGCGCGGCGGCCGTCACCACAATCGACGGGCCCGCCGGGGTGTCCTTGAACCATGACAACGCGAGCCCGCCACACACCGCGAGCATGCCCAGCAGGCTCGCGCCCACTGCCATCTGCTCCGGCGAGCGGGCGTGACGTTGTGCCGCAGCCGCCGGGATGATCAACAGCGAAGTAATCAGCAACACACCGACGATTTTCATCGCCACGGCGATCACCACGGCGATCAGCAACATCAGGGTCAAACGCAACGCCGCTACCGGCAAACCTTCCACCGTGGCCAATTCTTCGTGCACGGTGATTGCCAGCAGTGGTCGCCACAACGTCACCAGCAACGCCAGTACCGCCGCGCTGCCGCCGAGGATCCAGGCCAGATCGGTCGGGCTGATCGCCAGCAGGTCGCCGAACAGATAGGCCATCAGGTCGATCCGAACTTCGTGCATGAAGCTTAGTACCACCAGACCCAACGAGAGGGTGCTGGGTGCGAGAATTCCCAAAAGAGTGTCGGACGCCAGCGGCTGACGCTGTTGCAAGGTCACCAGCAGCACCGCCAGCAGCAGGCAGCCAACGGTGACTGCAACGGTGGGGCTGACATCCAGCAAGAAGCCCAGGGCCACGCCCAGCAACGCCGCGTGCGAGAGGGTGTCGCCGAAATAGGCCATGCGCCGCCAGACCACGAAAGAACCCAGCGGACCCGCGACCAAGGCCAGGGCCAGACCTGCAAGCAGGGCGTAGAGCAGAAAATCAGCCATGCTTGCAGCTATCTCCGTGAACGTGGGGTTGGGCCGACGGGGCCGCGCTGACCACCGAGCCGTGCAGGTCGTGGGCGTGGTCGTGATGGTGGTGATAAATCGCCAGGCTCTGGGCGTTCTTGCCAAACAGCTCGACGAAGGCCGGATCGCCGCTGACCTGTTCCGGGTGCCCGGAGCAGCAGACGTGGCGATTCAGGCAAACCACCTGGTCGGTGGTGCTCATCACCAGGTGCAAATCGTGGGAAACCATCAACACGCCGCAACCGTGACGGTCCCGCAGGCGCGTGATCAGGCTGTACAGCTCGGCCTGGCCCGCCACATCGACGCCTTGCACCGGTTCGTCGAGCACCAGCAGCTCCGGCTCGCGCAACAACGCACGGGCCAGCAGCACCCGTTGCATTTCGCCACCGGAAACACTTTGCACCGGGCTGTCGATGACCTGCTCGGCGCCGACTTCCTTGAGTGCCGCCAAGGCGCGGGCACGGTCTACACCGGGCACCAGACGCAGAAAGCGCAGCACCGAGAGCGGCAGGGTTGGATCGACGTGAAGTTTTTGCGGCATGTAACCGACGCGCAGCTTCGGTTTGCGCCAGACGCTGCCGCTGTCTGGCTTCAACAGGCCGAGCACGGCGCGTACCAGGGTGGTCTTGCCGGCACCGTTGGGGCCGATCAGGGTGACGATCTGCCCCGGTTCGACGCTCAGATCGATGTTTTCCAGCACGTTTTGCCCGGCAAACGTGACGGCGACCTGTTCAAGACGGATCAGCGCGTTGCTCATCAAGCCCCCTGGCAACCCGAGCAGAGCCCGACCACTTCGACGGTCTGGGCTTCCACCACGAACCCGACATCCTTGGCGCTGATGACAATCGCATCGCTGATGGATTTCTGTTCCAGCTCGATGGCGGCGTGGCATTCGCGGCAAATCAGGAACTGGCCCTGGTGGGCGTGCTCCGGATGATTGCAGCCAACGAAGGCGTTGAGCGAGGAGATGCGGTGTACGAGGCCGTTTTCCAGCAGGAAATCCAGGGCGCGGTACACGGTCGGCGGCGCGGCACGGCGGCCATCCTGCTCGCTGAGCACCGCCAGAATGTCGTAGGCACCCAGCGGTTTATGGCTTTGCCACACCAGTTCCAGCACCCGCCGGCGCAGGGCGGTCAGGCGCAGGCCTTGACGTGCGCACAGGGCATCGGCCTCAGACAATGCGCTGTGAACGCAATGAGAGTGGTCGTGGGGACGGCTGGCAATCGGTGTTTTAGGCATGAGCGGCGACGAGTTTTGTGAGAGACGTTATTATGTTACCCGTTCTCGCCTCTTCGAGTGGTCATCGTGTCCCGACTTTTTTCTATCTTTGTCGCATTTGTCGCAAGTTTCCTGCTGATCGGTTCGGCCCAGGCCGAAGTCAAAGTACTCACCAGCATCAAGCCGCTGCAGCTGATAGCGGCGGCGGTACAGGACGGCGTGGCGATTCCGGAAGTGCTGCTGCCGCCCGGTGCTTCGCCTCATAACTACGCCTTGCGCCCGTCCGACGTACGGAAAGTGCAATCGGTGGATCTGGTGTACTGGATCGGGCCGGACATGGAAGGTTTCCTGCCTCGGGTGTTGAAAGGTCGTACGCTGCCGACCGTGGCCGTGCAGGATCTGCCGGGGATGAAACTGCGTCGCTTCGCCGAAGATAGCCAGTCTCACGCCGAAGATGCCGACGAACATGATCACGATCACCGCCCAGGCACCCTGGACGCGCATTTGTGGCTTTCGCCGATCAATGCCCGGGTGATCGCCACGAAAATGGCCGCCGACCTGAGCGCTGCCGATCCCGACAATGCGCCGCGCTATCAAAGCAACCTCAAGGCCTTCGATGAACGCCTGGATGCTTTGGACCTGCGTTTGAAGGCTCGCTTGGCGGGCGTCTCGGGCAAACCGTACTTCGTGTTCCACGAAGCGTTCGACTACTTCGAAGACGCTTACGGCCTCAAGCACACAGGCGTGTTCAGCGTGGCCGCCGAAGTGCAGCCGGGCGCCCAGCATGTCGCGGCGATGCGCACGCGGTTGCAGGAAGTCGGCAAGACTTGCGTGTTCAGCGAACCGCCATTGCGTCCGCGCCTGGCGGAAACCCTGGTGGCCGGGTTGCCGGTGAAACTGGCGGAACTGGATGCGTTGGGCGGCTACACCCCGGCGACCGCTCAGGGGTATGAGCAGGTGTTGGAGAAGCTGGGGAATGATTTGGCGGGGTGTCTGGAGTCGTTGTAACCCCACAGTACCTGTGGCGAGGGGGCTTGCCCCCGTTGGGCTGCGCAGCAGCCCCTGATTTTTGAAATCGAAATCGCAGGGGAGAGCTTAGCGCTCCAACGGGGGCAAGCCCCCTCGCCACAATTTAGAGGGCAAACGGCAACGATGTACTGACCTTCTGCCGCTGTGCCAAGCGCTGTTGAAACTCCATCGGATCGTGAATCAACACGTCCTGCCCGGCGAACGATTCCGCCGCAATCAACCGCGACAGCCAGAACCGCACACACGCCACTCGCAACATGGTCGGCCACAATTCGGCCTCAGCCGCAGTAAACGGCCGCAGGGTCGCATAAGCACCCAACAACGCCCGGGCTCGCGGTCCGTCGATCACGCCGTGTTCGTCCGAGCACCAGTCATTCAAGGCAATCGCCACGTCGTACAGCATCGGTCCGGAACAGGCGTTGTAGAAGTCGATCAGCCCGGTCAGGTGCGTGCCTTCGAACATCGCGTTATCGCGGAACAGGTCGGCGTGGATATTGGCCCGTGGTAGCGCCAGAATTTTCGTCTTTTGCTGAGTGATTTCGTCCAGCGCCCGTTGCAGCAGCTCGCTTTGTTCGGCGTTCAGGTGCGAGAGCAATTGCGTGCCCTCCTCCTGCATCCAGTCCAGGCCGCGATCAGTCTTGCGCTTGATCATGTTCGCCTGAGTCGCCAGATGCAGGTGACCGAGTAATTCGCCGACCTGGGCGCAATGCTGGGCGTTGGCTTCCTTGATGTGCTTGCCGGCCAGGCGCGGCTGCAACAGCGCCGGTTTGCCGGCCAGTTCACGCAAGGCCACGCCGTCGGTGGTGCGCAGGGCGTAGGGCACCGGCAGGTCAGCCTCGTGCAGCACATCGAGCAGTTCGATGAAGAACGGCATTTCCTGAACCGGACCGCGTTCAACCAGAGTCAGGACAAACTCGCCCTGCTCCATGCTGATAAAGAAATTGGTGTTTTCGCTACCGGCGGCAATCCCCTGGAAATCAAGCAGGCGGCCGAGCCCGTATGGGGCGAGAAAGGTTTCCAGCTCGGGCCGAGCCAGGGGGGTAAACACAGACATGGTTAAAAACTGCTCAGTTCGGGCGCCGCTATTAAAGCGGCGCCGATTAAAGTTAAGAAACTACTTCCAGGTAAAGATTTCCCACGCGGGAATCAGCATATCGGGCTGGTCCGAACGGATGTAATTGGCATCGGTCCCGTCCGCACGCACCAGGAAATACGGTTTCCCAACACTCGGCGTGACCTTGATGGCGTAAGTAAACCCGCCTTTCTTGTATTCCTGAATGACCTTGTCGCCTTCCTTGTGCGTACTGATAGTAACTTCCGGCTCTGCCGACGGCGCGTCATCCGCCGCCATGACGGCCAACGGAACGGATGCAAACAACCCAGCCAGCAACAGGCGATTTAGTGTGCGCATGATAACCTTGTCCCTTTGTCGTCAACGGTCCCGCTATTCTAGCGCCGGACCCGCCGAAAAGGTTGATCGTGCTCATGAGCCAAGCCCCCCTCGTCCTGGTGGACGGTTCTTCTTACCTGTACCGCGCCTTTCACGCGCTGCCACCGCTGACCACCTCCAAAGGCCTGCCGACCGGTGCGGTCAAAGGCGTGTTGAACATGCTCAAGAGTCTGCGCAAGCAGTACCCGGACAGCCCGTTCGCCGTGGTTTTCGACGCCAAGGGTGGGACGTTTCGCGATGACATGTACGCCGAATACAAGGCCAACCGCCCGAGCATGCCCGACGACATGCGCGTGCAGATTGAGCCGCTGCACCAGAGCGTGATCGCCTTGGGCTTCCCATTGCTGTGCGTCGAAGGCGTCGAGGCCGATGACGTGATCGGCACCCTGGCCCGCAGCAGCGCGGCAGCCGACCGCCCGGTGGTGATCTCCACCGGCGACAAAGACATGGCGCAACTGGTCGACGGCCACATTACCTTGGTCAATACCATGACCGGTAGCGCGCTGGACGTGGACGGCGTGAAGGAGAAATTCGGCGTCGCTCCCGAGCAGATCATCGATTATCTGGCGTTGATGGGCGATTCGTCCGACAACATCCCGGGTGTTCCGGGCATCGGTCCGAAGACCGCTTCCGGCCTGCTGGTCGGCGTGAATGGCGGCCTGACCGAGCTCTACGCGCAGCTCGATATCGTGCCGACCCTGCCGATTCGCGGCGCCAAGACCCTGCCGGCCAAGCTCGAAGAGCATAAGGAGATGGCATTCCTCTCCTATAAGCTGGCGACCATCAAGATCGACGTACCCCTGGACATCGGCCTTGATGACCTGCAAATGGGCCAACCGGATCACGACAAACTCGCCGAGCTCTACACCCTGCTGGAGTTCAAGAGCTGGTTTGAAGACAACCAGCGCGACGCCAAGCGTTCCGGCCAGGAAGTGGTTGCGCCAGTCGTTGAAGAAGCGGCCGTCGCAGCTGAACTCAAGTACACAACCATTCTCACCCAGGCGGATTTCGACCTCTGGCTGAAGAAGCTGAACGACGCCAAGCTGTTTGCCTTCGACACCGAAACCACCGGCATCGATGCGCAACAGGCGCAACTGGTGGGTCTATCGTTCGCGGTACAAGCCAATGAAGCGGCCTATATTCCGTTAACCCACTCCTACATGGGTGTACCGGAACAACTGGACCGCGACACCGTGCTACGCGCACTGAAACCGATCCTCGAAGATCCGAGCAAACTGAAGGTCGGCCAGCACGCCAAGTTCGACATGAACATCCTGGCCAACTGCGCCATCGGTGGCGATCAGAGCTGCGGCATCACGGTGCAAGGCATCGCCTTCGACACCATGCTCGAATCCTACGTGCTGGATTCCACCGCGACCCGCCACGACATGGACAGCCTGGCGCTCAAGTACCTGAATCACACCACCACCGGTTTTACCGACATCGCCGGCAAGGGCGCCAAGCAGCTGACGTTTGACCAGATTGCCCTGGAGTTGGCTGGGCCCTACGCCGCCGAAGACGCCGACGTAACCCTGCGCCTGCACCAAACCTTGCAGGCCAAACTCAATGCGATTCCGAGCCTGAGCAAGGTGTTGAGCGAAATCGAAATGCCGCTGGTGCCGGTGCTGGCGCGGATCGAGCGCCAGGGTGCGTTAGTCGATGACAAGCTGCTGGGCGTGCAGAGCGTTGAGTTGGGCAAGAAAATGGTTGAACTGGAACGCGAGGCTTATGCCATCGCCGGCGAAGAGTTCAACCTCGGCTCGCCGAAGCAATTGGGCGCGATCCTGTACGAAAAACTCGGCCTGCCAGTCCTCAGCAAAACCGCCAAGGGCCAGGCCTCGACCGCCGAAGCTGTGCTGGCGGAACTGGCCGACCAGGATTTCCCGCTGCCCAAGGTGCTGATGCAGTACCGCTCGATGAGCAAGCTCAAAAGCACCTACACCGACCGCTTGCCGGAGCAGATCAACCCGCGCACCGGGCGGATCCACACCTCTTACCACCAGGCGGTCGCGGCCACCGGGCGCTTGTCCTCCAGCGATCCAAACCTGCAGAACATCCCGATCCGCACCGCTGAAGGTCGGCGGATTCGCCAGGCCTTCATCGCGCCACCAGGCTACAAACTGCTGGCGGCGGACTACTCGCAGATTGAACTGCGGATCATGGCGCACCTGGCCAAGGACGAAGGTTTGCTGCACGCCTTCCGCAACGATCTGGACGTGCACAAGGCCACGGCGGCGGAAGTCTTCGGCGTTGAACTGGCCGACGTCACCACCGATCAGCGGCGCAGCGCCAAGGCGATCAACTTCGGCCTGATCTATGGCATGAGCGCGTTTGGTCTGGCCAAGCAGATTGGCGTCGACCGCAAGCAATCCCAGGCGTACATCGACCGTTATTTCGCCCGCTATCCCGGCGTTCTTGAGTATATGGAGCGCACTCGCACCCAGGCGGCCGAGCAGGGTTTCGTCGAAACCATCTTTGGCCGTCGACTGTATCTGCCGGAGATCAACGCGAAAAACCCGGCCCTGCGCAAAGGCGCCGAACGCACGGCGATCAACGCGCCGATGCAAGGCACGGCGGCGGACATCATCAAAAAAGCCATGGTGGCGGTGGATAACTGGCTGACGTCCTCGGGCCTGGACGCCAAAGTCATCCTGCAAGTACACGATGAATTAGTGCTCGAGGTGCGTGAGGATCTGGTCGATCAGGTGCGTGAAGAAATTCGCGCACACATGAGCAACGCCGTGACGCTGGACGTGCCACTGTTGGTGGAAGTGGGCGTGGGTAATAACTGGGATGAGGCTCACTGAGCCGTCTAAACCGGGGGTTTCTGCTGCGGTATTGTGCCGCGGCAGAATAGGGTCGAAGGGTGCTTAGTCCGAAAAATGCGCCGTGTTATTCCAAAGGCATTTGAAAATATTCTGAACTAATCTCCCGAATCGCCACTCAGAGTTACTGAATGGCTGGTGAAGCCCTTCGATGCTCCTATGTTGTGTTAAGTGTTGGCAGATATCTGGACCCCGCCCTAGCGGTCCGGAACTTGAACCCCGGAACTTCCCCCTCCCCATACGAAGTCCGGGGTTTTTTTTGCCTGTAGAAAAGTCCTACTCGGCAATCTGGGCAACCTCGGTGCCCTTGTCCGCCAATTCCATCCAGCCTGCCAATACAGTGTAGGCGTCTTCCAGGCCCATGCGTTTTGGCGCCGAGAACAACTGGATGCTGATCGCATCGCCCCAGCCTTTACGGATATCGGCCTGCACTTTGAGCAGGACGTTTTTCGCCGCGCCGTAGGTCAATTTGTCGGCCTTGGTCAGCAAAATGTGCATCGGCATGCCGCTGGCGACCGCCCAATCGAGCATCAGCAAGTCGAAGTCAGTCATCGGATGGCGGATGTCCATCATCAGAATCAGGCCTTTCAAACTCTCGCGACCGCCCAGATAAGCTTCCAGGTGACGTTGCCAGTGCAGCTTCAGCGGGATAGGTACTTTTGCATAACCGTAGCCTGGCAGGTCGACCAGACGCCGATCATCGTCTAGCTTGAAGAAGTTCAACAACTGCGTGCGACCCGGAGTTTTCGAGGTCCGCGCCAGGCTGGCGTGAGTCAGGGTGTTCAGCGCGCTGGATTTACCGGCGTTGGAACGCCCGGCGAAGGCTACTTCAAAGCCTTCGTCGTCCGGACATTGGTCGACTTTGGCAGCGCTGAGCATAAAGGTGGACTGTTGGCACAGGCCGAGGATGGGGTTCTTGAGTTGCATGGGATTTCCGATGTGGGCGGCGCCGGGAATGGACGCGGCAAGCGGTGTCGTTTCCGTTTCAGTAGCGCCAGTATATAATGCCGCAGATTTTGTGTGCGCTTTGTCCCAGCGTAGGATGAAGTTCACGAGAGCGAAAGACCTTGATTGCGCACTAGAACGCAGAACGCTCTCTACCCTGAAAAGGTCGTTTTATGACGAAATGGCTGCTAGCTGCCGGTGTCTTGATGCCGCTTTACAGCGCTCAGGCTACACAGGATCCGGAAGCTGTGTACAACCGTGTTTGTGGTGCCTGTCATTCCGGCCAACTACCCATGGCGCCCGAAAAGGGCGATCAGGAAGCTTGGACGCCGAGGTTGGCGAAAGGTATGGAGACGCTGGTGCAACACGTAACCCAGGGTTTCAAGGCGATGCCGCCGCGTGGTTTGTGCATGGACTGCAGTGCCGAGGATTACCAAGCCATCATCCGCTGGATGAGCGAGTAAACCCGGCCCATAACTCTTTAACCCTTAGCCGTAGTTGGATTAGCTGATGAACAAATTGATCGTGAGTCTGCTGTTGACCGTGGGGATCTCCGGCATTGCCCATGCTGCAGGTGATGCAACAGCTGGCCAGGCGAAAGCCGCAGTCTGTGGCGCCTGTCATGGCCCGGATGGCAATAGCATGGCGCCTAACTTTCCGAAACTGGCAGGTCAGGGCGAGCGTTATCTGAACAAGCAGTTGCACGACATCAAGTCCGGCAAGCGCACGGTACTGGAAATGACCGGCCTGCTGACCAACCTGAGCGATCAGGACCTGGCCGATATCGCCGCCTACTTCGCCAGCCAGAAAGGCAGCGTTGGCGCCGCCGACCCGAAAGTCGTGGCTCGCGGTGAAGCACTGTTCCGTGGTGGCGACCTGGCCAAGGACATGCCGGCCTGTACCGGTTGCCACTCGCCAAATGGCACAGGCAACGCCGCCGCCGGCTTCCCTCACCTGGGTGGCCAGCACGCTCAATACATTGCCAAGCAACTGACCGACTTCCGCAAGGAAGAAGGCGGCCGCACAAACGACGGCGATACCAAAATCATGCAAACCATCGCCAAAAAAATGAGCGATGAAGAAATTGCAGCGGTATCGAGCTACATTCAAGGCCTGCACTAAGGCCGGCGGATCAAGCGTTGCGCGAGGCGTACATCTCCTGCAACGTTAACGCTCTATTAATCTGTCGCAGCAAGTATAAAAAGGGTGGCTTAGGCCGCCCTTTTTTGTGGCCGCTGCCGTTACACTACAGAACTCAAGCCCGCCAGGACCTGTCTGAAAACAGGTCGCGCGAGGCGACCCAATTTGTCCAGGAGTAAAGCATGCGTAATCTGATCATCAGCGCCGCACTCGTCGCTGCCAGCCTGTTCGGCATGACTGCACAAGCCGCTGAAGCACCCGCCGCCCCTTACGTCGAACTGACCAACCCTGTTGCGGTGGCTGTCCCTGGCAAGATCGAAGTCGTGGAGCTGTTCTGGTACGGCTGCCCGCACTGCTACGCATTTGAGCCCGTGATCAATCCATGGGTTGAAAAACTGCCTTCCGACGTCAACTTCGTCCGCATCCCTGCCATGTTCGGCGGCCCTTGGGACGCGCACGGTCAAATGTTCCTGACCCTGGAAGCCATGGGCGTCGAGAGCAAGGTCCATGCTGCGGTGTTTAACGCAATCCAGAAAGAACACAAAAAACTGATCGACAAGAATGACATGGCTGACTTCCTGGCCACCCAAGGCGTAGACAAGGACAAGTTCCTGGCCACGTTCGACTCCTTCGCCATCAAGGGCAAGATCGTCCAGGCCAAAGAGCTGGCGAAGAAGTATGAGATCTCCGGTGTTCCAACCATGATCGTCAACGGCAAATATCGCTTCGACGTGGGTTCCGCCGGCGGTGCCGAGCAAGCCCTGCAACTGGCCGACAAACTGGTCGACAAAGAGCGAGCGGCTAACAAGGCTGCCGCCAACTAAGCGCGGCCCCTGCCATGCGCCGCTGGGGTACTGAACGCGTCGTTGGTCTGCATGAACCGCAGATCAACACGCATCACCTGGAATCGACGGGCCTGCCCGCAGACAGCCGTTTGCGCCTGCTCAGCTTCAATATCCAGGTCGGCATCAGTACCGAGCGCTATCGGCACTACCTGACCCGGGGCTGGCAACACCTTCTGCCTCACACCGGGCGTGCCGACAACCTGCAAAAGATCGGCAACCTGCTGGGCGACTTCGATCTGGTCGCCTTGCAGGAAGCCGATGGCGGCAGCCTGCGATCAGGCTACGTCAACCAAGTCGAACACCTGGCCCAACTGGGCGCCTTCCCCTACTGGTATCAACAACTCAATCGCAATCTCGGTCGCCTCGGCCAGCACAGCAATGGCGTGCTCAGCCGCCTGCGCCCGTGGGCGATTGAGGATCACCCTCTGCCGGGGCCAAAGGGCCGTGGCGCGATCCTGGTGCGCTTCGGCGAAGGTCCGGAGGCGCTGGTGGTCGTGATGATGCACCTGGCCCTCGGCGCCCGTGTGCGTAGCCTGCAACTGGCCTACATCCGCGAATTGATCGGTGGCTACAAACATCAGGTACTGATGGGTGACATGAACACCCACGCCAGCGACTTGCTGCAAAACTCCCCGTTGCGCGACCTCGGCCTGCTGGCGCCGCAACTGGAAGCGACGTTCCCCAGTTGGCGCCCCCAGCGCTGCCTGGACCACATTCTGCTCAGCCCGACCCTGACCCTGGAAAAGGTCGAAGTGCTGGCACAACCGATTTCCGATCACCTGCCGGTCGCGGTAGAGATTCGTTTGCCGGGTTCGCTCACGGCCGATGCATTCCCCGCGTTGAGTCCTGCCCCTCGCGGATCCCATGAATGAGCGACGAAGCACAGCGCTGGAAAGAGAAGTACCTCAAAAGCATCGAACAACAGGAAAAACTCGAACGGCGCTGGGATGCCCGGCTCGACCTGTTGCGTCGCGGGCTCGTGCGCAGCACCCTGGCGGCAGAGGGCACCGACCGCGCCGTTGATCTATGTATGAAGGAAATGCGCGAAGTGGTGCGCACCGATGACATGGACGCCGGCCTCGCCGCATTGCTGCCGCGCCTGGAAAAAGCCGTACTCGACTCCGAGCAGCGCCGCGAAACCCGGGCTGATCAAGTGAGCGCTGCATTGAACGCACTGGTCTCGCAGCTCCAGGCATTGCCACTGCCTCGGGAAGTCAGCCGGCCACTCAAGACCTTCGCCAAGCAACTGGATGGGCGCGTAAGCCAGGCCCGCGAGATTCCATTGCTGCTCAGTGAACTGAGCGGCCTTCAAGGCAAAGCACTGAACCAGTTGGAACACCCTGCAGAACCGGGACGCCCTGGCTTGTTGCAGCGGTTGTTCGGCAGCCGGGAAGCGGAAGAGGCTGCGCCACCGGTCGCCGCCCCCGACGTACCGCCGCCGGTCCAACAAACCGCTGCCGCCCCCGAAGCACCGCAAATAAAGGCCGAAGCCGCGCCAGTCAGCATTGCGCCGCAAACGGTGACAGCCCCGGTTGCGCCGGACTCAATCGTCGTTCCAGAGCCACCAGCGCCACCGCAGACAACACCGGCACCGGAAGTCGTGGCATTTGTCCCACCGGTTCTTGAGCCGCACACAGTACATTCTCAAGCTCAAACCGAGCAGCCGGCCCCTGAACAAGTCCAAGCCATCGCGCCAGTTCAACCCGCCATAAACCCGGACGAGCTGACCCCGGCGATCCACCCGCAAATACCGGTATTGCTCGACACCCTGCCCTTGCCTTCCGTCATGGCCGAGGCGCTGGCCGCCATCGACCCGGAACAACCTGAGCAAGATATCCTCTACGCCCTGCCGGACTCACCTGAGCCGTCCTACAGCTTCGTGGCCACGCACATCGAACAGACGCTGCTGGGGCTGCTCGACGACCTGACCCTGCCGGAACGCCATCGCCCGCAAGCCGAGGCGATGCGTGAACGTCTTCAGAATGGCTTGAACTGGTACGAACTGCTGCCGATCCTCGACGATCTGGCGACATTGATGCTGGCGATCACCGACAGCGGCCAACATGAATTCGAAGCGTATTTGCAGCAGCTCAATGAGCGCCTCGAGTCTTTTCAAAGCAATCTGCAAGCCGCCAGCGCTGGCCATGCGGACAACCGCTCGGCCGCACGGGAGATGGACACGCAGATTCGTGAGCAGGTAGACGGCCTGCAAACCAGCATGCAAGACGCCGCCAACCTGGAAGACCTCAAGCACGTCCTGGAAAACCATCTCGAAGGCCTGCTCGGCACGATGGACCAGCACCAGAAGCAGCGCGACGAGCGCGAGCAAGAAGTCGCCGCACGCTTGCAAAGCCTGGCTGAACGGGTTGCGCACATGGAGCAGGAAGCCCTGGGCTACCGCGAACACCTGGAAGAACAGCGGCAGAAAGCCCTGATCGACCCGTTGACCGGCCTGCCCAACCGTGCGGCGTGGAGCGAACGGCTCGAACACGAAATCGGCCAATGGAAGCAGCACGGCAACACCTTGATGCTGGCTATGCTCGATCTCGACCATTTCAAACGCATCAATGATAACTACGGCCACCTGGCGGGGGACAAAGTGCTGAAAATCATCGCCAGCGTGCTGCGCAAACGCCTGCGTGGTTCGGACTTCATTGCCCGTTTCGGCGGTGAAGAGTTCGTGTTGTTGATGCCGGCGACGGTGCCGGCCGCGGCGGCAAAACTGCTGGAAACCCTGCGTGCGTCGATTGAAGCCTGCCCGTTTCACTTCAAGGGCGAGCGAGTGACGGTGACTATTTCCATGGGATTGGCGGCGTTCAAGTCGGGCGAACACAGCGATATGGTGCTTAAAAGAGCCGATCAGGCGTTATACCGGGCGAAAAACGCCGGACGCAACCGAGTGGAAATCGACTAACGGCCAATTGTTCCATTTTGTTTAAAGCGGCGCTTTTGCCTTCTTCGCCCAAGGCATTACGTTACACTGTTGCATTATCGTCTTCCGTGTAACGTCTTCTGCCATGAAATTTCTTACCCTCATTGCCTCGCTTCTGCTGCTGGCCGGTTGTGCCAGCGGTCCGCGCTTCGACACCAGCCACCCTTCCACCAACTTCGACAGCCGCGTGCAATTCGTGGTGCTGCATTACACCAATGCCTCCCTGGAACGTTCGCTGCAGTTACTGACCCACGGCGAAGTCAGCGCTCATTACCTGATCGGCGACGACAAAAACGCGACCATCTACAAACTGGTGGATGAAAACCTTCGCGCCTGGCACGCCGGGGAAAGCGAATGGCAGGGTCGCACATGGCTGAACTCAAGCTCCATCGGCATCGAGATCGTCAACCCGGGCTTCAGCGAGACCCCTACCGGCGGGCGCCTGTGGTATCCGTACAGCGAAGCCCAGGTGCAGGCCCTGATCGTCCTGCTCAAGGACATCAGCAAGCGCAATGGCATCAGCCCACGACACATCATCGGCCATAGCGACATCGCCCCGCTGCGCAAGCTCGATCCAGGCCCGCTGTTCCCGTGGAAACGCCTGGCCGCCGAAGGCTTGGGTATTTGGCCCAACGAACAGGCAGTTGCGCGTCGGCAAGTACAATTCGAGGTCGAGTTGCCGAGCATCGGTTGGTTCCAGGAAGAGCTGGCGCGCCTGGGCTATGCGACGCCGCAAACCGGGGAACTCGACGTGGCAACGCGGCATGTGCTGGCAGCCTTCCAGATGCATTACCGCCCTTCCCGCTTCGACGGCGTGCCGGATGCGCAAACCGCGGCCATGCTGCTGTTACTTAATCAGACAAAATAATGACGCCCGCCCGACGGTCAGCGCGTTTTCTCAATCAGCAGCTATAACTCATTGGTAATCCTTCGGATGTTCCCAAATGGCTGCTACTCGAGAGAGGTTGCGAAGTTGGTTCTATCGCCCCTGGTTTTTGGCGATGATGGCTGCTGTCTTCAGCGCAACGCTGCTGATGGCCGGCAGTCTGTTCATGGCGATGCATCAAGTCGAGCAGAATGAAAGCCTGGAAATGAATGCCCAAGGCGAGCGCTTTCTCGCACGCCTGGAGCAGATGTTCGGGCAGTTACGCGAAAGCCTCGATGATCTGGAAGCCCAACCGCTGCGAAGATGCGACGAGGAAATGATCGCGACCTTGCAGCAAATCAGCTTCAGTTATCGCTTCGTGTACGAAGCCGCCTACATGGACGGCACCCGGATTTGCTCCAACCGCCCCCGCCAGGAAGGGGTGTCGATGATTCGGCCGTCGGACATCAAAGGCCCCATTTACAGTTATTGGCTGAACACCACCACCGAACCCGATGAAAACCGCGCCGCGCTGATGCTCAGTCGTGGCAATTTCCGGGTAGCGACTTCTCGCGGGCATTTGACCGACATGGTCGACCTCTCCCCTGGCAGCAGCCTTCTCGTGGTGCTCGACCACGGCAAGCGGGCGATCCCGGTACTTGGCGTCGAGCAGACCTGGCCGCCCACGGAACCCTGGCCGCCGAAAAGTCTTGATGCCCTGCAGGTGACTCAGACTCGCCTGATTTACCGCATGCCCACCAATAATCCGGAATATCAGTTGGTACTGATCACTCCGCGCACCGCCATGCATGTGCCGGCGGTCTGGTGGTGGCTGCTGCCAGCGAGCCTGGCGCTGGGAGTTATCGTCGGCTTCCTGGTGTTTCTGCTGGTGCGTCAGCGTCAGTCGCTGGACGCCGAACTGCAAGGCGCCATACGCCGAGGCGAGTTGCAGGTGCTGTATCAACCGATCTTCGACCTCGACAGTCGTAATTGCGTCGGTGCCGAAGCCCTTTTGCGCTGGCGCAGGCCGGACGGCACGCTGACCAGCCCCGACCTGTTTATCCCCATGGCGGAAAACACTGGCCAGATCCGCCAGATGACCGACTTCGTGTTGCAGCGGCTGCTGGAGCAACTGGGGCAACTGCTGCGGGCCAATCCTCAGTTGTACATCTCGGTCAACCTGGCGGCCTGCGATGTGATGGTGCCGCGTATTGGCCCCGTGATGGCGCGGCTGCTGACCCTGCACCGGGTCGCGGCCAAACAAATTGCCTTCGAGGTGACCGAGCGCGGCTTGATCGACGTGGTGGTGGCTCGGGAAAACCTGCAAGCGTTGCGCGATGTCGGGCATCAGGTGCTGATCGACGACTTCGGCACCGGCTATTGCAGCCTGGCCTACCTGCAAACCCTGCCGGTGGATTGCCTGAAGATCGACAAGGCGTTTATCGACGCCCTGGGCCATGACGCCGCCAGCAGCGGCGTAGCCCCGCACATCATCCACATGGCCCAGGCCCTGCAACTCAAGGTGATTGCCGAAGGCATCGAACATGAAGCCCAAGCGGCGTTCCTCAGTAGCGAGGGTGTGAAGTTCGGTCAGGGCTGGTTGTTCGCCCATGCGCTGAGCGCGGTGCAATTCATTGAACTGATCACCCGAGGTCGCCGATTGAAGGGCCGACGCCTGGATGATGAAGCGTAATAACGGTTTACACCGCCAGCGCCATATAGAACTGAGTCCCCTGCCCCGGCCGCGAATAAACCCCCATCCGCCCGCCGTGCAGTTGCACGATTTCCTTGCACAACGCCAACCCGAGCCCGGCGCCACCCTTCTTGCGACCGACCTGCACGAACGGCTCGAAAATCCGCCCTTGCTGGCCGTAGGCAATGCCTTCGCCATTGTCTTCGACGCTGATGATCACCCGCTCGCCATGGCGCCGGGCCTGCAAGCGGATTTGCCCCTTCTCGGCGGTATGGCGCAAGGCGTTGTCGATCAGGTTGTCGAGCACGCGATCCAGTTGCGCCTGGTCAGCCTGCAAGCGCGGCAGCGGCCCCTGCACTTCCACCAACAGCTCGATGCCACGCTCGGCGGCCGCCGCCGCGAAGCGCCCCTGTGCCTGCTCCAGCAAATCTTCTATGGAGCACGGCCCCAGGGTGAGTTTCTGCAAGCCATTTTGGTAGCGGGAGAAATTCAGCAGGTCGTTGATCAGTTGCATCAAGCGCTGCATTTCTTCGTTCACGGTATCGAGCAAGTCCGCTTCGCGGGAATCCGGTGGAAATTTCGCCCGCTCGCGAAACAGGCCGAACGCCATGTGCATCCCGGTGACCGGCGTGCGCAGTTCATGGGAGGCACGCAGTACGAACTCGCTGCGCACCCGTTCGAATGCGCGCTGTTCGGTGACATCATGCAACACCATCACCGCGCCAAGGATATGCCCTTGGGTATGGCTCACCGGGGTCAGGCTGTAGGTCAGCAGCCGCGACTCGCCATCGACTTCAATTGCCAGGTCTTCCGGCGCCCGCTCCAGGGTGCCACCGCGCAAGACCAATTGCAGTTGTTCATCCAGTTCGGGGCGTTCGAGCGCGGAGCCCAATCCTTGGCCGAGACGGTCGGTGTCCCAACCCAATTGTCGTTGCGCCACCGGGTTAAGGTGTTCCAGGTAGCCTTCGCGGTCGATCATCAGCAAGCCGTCGTCGATGCTGTCGAGCACCGCCTGCAAGCGCTGCTGGCCGGCGAGCAACTCGTCGACATTGGTTGCCTGATGCTCACGCAGGGCCTCGGCCATGATCCCGAAGCGCTTGGTCAACTGGTTCATTTCCACCGCCGAGGAGATCGGCAGGGTCACTTCGAAGTTGCCTTGGCCAATGTTGTCGGCCGCTTGGGCCAGCGCCTCGATCGGTGCGCCGAAACGCCGGGCAATTGCATGGGCCGTGACGAAACCGATGATCAACACCGCCAACCCCACCAGCCCCAGCAGACCGGCGATCAGCAACGCCCGATCCCGGGCCTTGCGCTGGGTCTCGTTGATGTTGTCCAGCGCACGCTTGTGTTCGGCGATCAAGCCGTTGCGCAACGCGTTGAATTTCTCCGTCAGTACTTCATTGCCACTCAACACATGGGTCGGATCGCGGGCCTCGCTCAAAGCCTGAAGAAAACTCAGGTAATCCGCTTTGGCTTCACTGAAACCGTACTGAGAGCCATCCACTTCATGGGCAATGCCTTCATCGAGCAATTGGAAGTAATGCTGCTTGGAGGCCTCGAATGCCGCTGGATCAGGTTTCTCGCTGAGCATGATGATCAGCTGATCGCCCAGGGTCTGGCGCAGTTTCAGGCCTAAATCCAGGGTGACGAAGTTATTGCGGACCAGCGCCTCCTGATTGCCGGCCATCTGCATCACGCTGACCAGCCCGAGCAATAGCCCGAGCAACGCGACGGTGATGAGTGCGGAGATACTGAGAAACAGCCGGGTCCGCAACTTCATCGCCAGTTTCATCGGATGATGCTCACAGGTTGTACTGCTTGCGTTTGCGGTACAGGGTCGAAGCATCAATGCCCAGGGTCTTGGCTGCCTGATCGAGGGTGCCGGCGGTGGCCAGCACCGCGCCGATGTGGGCCTTTTCCAGTTCATCCAGGCTCAACGCGGCGCCAACCCGAGGCGAGTTGTTGGCCGGTTGTTCGGCCATGCCCAAGTGGCTGATCTCCACACGTTCCTGCGGGCAGATAATGCTCGCCCGCTCCACCACGTTGCGTAGCTCACGAATGTTGCCTGGCCATCGATAGCTGAGCAGCGCTTCCCGGGCCTCATCACTGAAGCCCCGGGCCGGACGCGCATATTCCTTGACGAAACGCGCCAGGAAACGGTCTGCCAACGTCAGGATGTCTTCGCTACGTTCGCGCAACGGTGGCAAGTGCAGGGTGATGACGTTTAGGCGATAGAGCAGGTCTTCGCGGAAACGACCGTCGCGGACCATGTCTTCAAGATTGAGGTTGGTGGCCGCGAGAATCCGCACATCGGCGCGTCGGGTGACCGGATCGCCAACACGCTCATATTCCTTGTCCTGGATAAAGCGCAGCAACTTGGGTTGCAACGTCAACGGAAAATCGCCGATCTCGTCGAGAAACAGCGTACCGCCATCGGCCTGATTGACTCGACCCAGGGTACTTTCACTGGCGCCGGTAAACGCACCACGGCTGTGACCGAACAGTTCGCTTTCCATGAGTTCGGCGGTCAAGGACGGGCAGTTGATGGTGACGCAGGATTTTTTCTCGCGCTTGCTCCAGCCGTGAATCGCCCGGGCCAGTTCACCTTTACCGGTCCCGGACTCGCCGAGGATCAGGATATTCGCATCGGTGCCAGCCACTTGCCGGGCGGTTTCCAGTACAACTTTCATCGCCGGGCTGTGGGAGTCCAGGCCATCCTTGGTTTTACGTACTTCACCTTCCAGGGCCTCCAGGCGCGCCGAGAGCTGGCGCACTTCCAGTTGCTTGGCGGTGGCCAGGCGCAATTGATCGGGGCTGCACGGCTTGACCAAATAATCGGCGGCGCCGGCCTGGATCGCATCGACAGCGGTATCCACGGCGGAATGGGCGGTGACGATCACCACGCGCATCCATGGTGCCTGGATGCGCATCTGCGCCAGCACATCTAGGCCATTGTCCTCGCCCAGGCGCAAATCCAGGAAGCACAGGTCGAACACCTGACGCTGCAACAGCGCATCGGCCTGGGCGGCACTGTTGGCGGTGGCAACGGTATAGCCTTCGTCTTCGAGGCAATAACGGAAGGTACGAAGGATGGCGGACTCATCGTCTACCAGCAGAATGCGGCCTTGATGCTCAGTGGCTGATTCCATTTTCCTACGCTCCTTTCTGAATGATTTTGGTTAGGCCCGAGAAAATCGGGCAAGTTGCATGGTTGATTCTGATCCATTCCAGCCCCGGCAGTGTAGCTATCTGCTGCCTTACTCATTAATAGCCTGATTTCGTTGGTTTTTTATAGAAAAACAAACTTTTCGGCGATTGCCTACGTGAACGTCCGACATCCGAGCCCTCCTCGCAATTCAAAAAATTTGAAAGTTCCTTCGGATCTTTCGTGCATTACGCACGACCCTCACGACCGCATCGTGCAGGATGCGTGCGAAACGATTTTCATCATATTTATAACTTGTTGATTTTATTGATATTTTTTCAAACAAAAAGCTGGCATGCAGGCTGCAATAGTCTTGTTAACGCAAGGCATTCACGGAATGAACGCCTTCAACAAGATGACCACCCAGGTGGAGGAGCTACAGGATGAATCGCCAACGTGCCGCCCAATTGCGAATCTCGCCACTGCATATCCAGCAGGGCCTGTTCGCGATGCTCGCCCTCACGATCACATTGATCGGCGGCCAGCAGTTCGCCCGTTGGGAACTGAGCCAGCAGCCAGAGGCGCCACGCCTGTCGATTCAACACGCCACCCAGACCCACTTCAGTGCCGTCAGCAGCAACCTGGCTGACAGCGCCCCGATGCGCATGATGGACGTCGACCAGGCCCAGCCTGTGGATCAGATGCCCCATCAGGAACGTTGGGTGTTCTAAAGAATGAACTTGGCGCGATGGTTGCGCCGGGAAAAGCACCACCCGCATCACCTCTAAATTAGAAGCGTAAGGAGAATCACCATGTTGAGTTGGGCAATCACATTCCTGATCATTGCCATCATCGCCGCCGTACTGGGCTTCGGTGGTATCGCGGGCACCGCCACGGGTATCGCCAAGATTCTCTTCGTCGTGTTCCTGGTGATGTTCATTGCATCGTTCTTCTTCGGCCGTCGCGGTCGAGGCTGACTATGAGCGTTTTGTTCAAGACACTGGCAGCCGCCCTGCTTCTGGGCGGCAGTGCCATGGCTATGGCGGCCAATGATGGCCAGGCGCGGGCCAACGAGTTGCTGACATCGGACCCGCAGTACCGCGAAACCTGGTCAAAAGTGGTCAAGAAGGAAGAGCGTTTGCCGGAATGGGTGATGAACCTGAGCGGCACCTCCGAGCAAATGACGGCTGTGACTGAAGATGGCGATAAGTATTTGGTCGGGCCGGTGTGCGAAACAGAGCAGACGTGCAAGAACCAACGCCTGATCGTCGCCTTCAGCTTCGACAAGAAGGATGCCTACGCGATGCTGGTTGAAGTGCCTGCGGGTCTGCCCGCCGACAAGTCACCCACGCGCCATGCCGATTACCGTTTCCTCGGGAAGCCGGATAAGGGCATGCAGGACCTGTTGATGGAACAACTGAAAAAAGATCCGAACTGGTACTGAGTTTGAAACAAGAAAGGAGCAGCCTTGCTTCTTTCCAATGCGCCACCCGAGGAAGGCAGGCGCATGACCAAGGGGTCGGGACGTTCTGACTGTTTCAGGGTCGGAGTGACCTACGGGCACATGGAGTGCTTGCGCAAGGGCCGGGTCAGGTGTGTAAAAGCTGCGACGCAGGTTCGCCGGCCCCAGGTGGCTCGACGGACTTGCGCAGGCTTTCAACGTGCAAAACGTTGATCTAGAGCACTTCGCTCAATCCCTCCTGCTGCATATTCCCCGCAAATCCGTTTCGCGGTGTTTCTTCGCGACCGTATATCGAGAAACCTGCAACTTTCGTCCGACAACTATTCGCCGCTAAACGTAGGATTTTTCCCAAGTTTTAGTCGGAATCACCCTGTTTAAAAAACAACCAACCTACGCTGAAATGGCCGGTTCACGGCACTTATGCCTGCCGAAATGTCGTATTCGAACCGGTTGGGACGCCAGTTTCATTTGAAAAAGCTCATGCCGATTCGGCATAGGGTAGGCGTTTACGGCATTAGACGTCGCTTCCTTGCATCGGAATAGTTGCGCCTTTTTTCGCCTGCCGAAGAGCCGTGCTTACGCGCTTGCGGGCACTTTATACGGGGGCAGATGCACAGACTTTTCCGCCAATGAGCGTTCCAGTTCGCGCATCTGCCCGAGTCAAACTGAAGTAAGGGTAATGATATGAAGAAGGCAAAGCTTAGCCTCGCCTGGCAGATCCTGATCGGTCTGGTATTGGGGATAGCAATCGGTGCGCTGCTCAACCATTTCAGTGCCGAAAAAGCCTGGTGGATCAGCAACGTCCTGCAACCTGCGGGCGATATCTTTATCCGTCTGATCAAAATGATCGTGATCCCGATCGTGATCTCCTCGCTGGTGGTAGGTATCGCTGGCGTCGGTGACGCGAAGAAGCTCGGGCGCATCGGCCTCAAAACCATCCTTTACTTCGAAGTCGTTACCACCATCGCCATTCTGGTCGGTCTGGTGCTGGCGAACGTGGTTCATCCAGGCACCGGCATCGACATGAGCACCCTGGGTACGGTGGATATTTCCAAGTACCAGGCCACCGCCGCCGAGGTTCAGCATGAACACGCGTTCATCGAAACCATCCTTAACCTGATCCCGTCGAACATCTTCGCGGCCATGGCCCGCGGCGAGATGCTGCCGATCATCTTCTTCTCCGTGTTGTTCGGTCTCGGTCTGTCGAGCCTGCAATCGGACCTGCGCGAGCCGCTGGTGAAGATGTTCCAGGGCGTGTCCGAGAGCATGTTCAAAGTCACCCACATGATCATGAACTACGCGCCAATCGGCGTGTTCGCCCTGATCGCGGTGACCGTGGCCAACTTCGGTTTCGCCTCCTTGCTGCCACTGGCCAAACTGGTGGTGCTGGTTTACTTCGCCATCGCTTTCTTCGCCTTCGTGGTGCTGGGCCTGATCGCCAAGCTGTTCGGCTTCTCGGTGATCAAGCTGATGCGCATCTTCAAGGATGAGCTGGTGCTGGCTTACTCCACCGCCAGTTCCGAAACCGTGCTGCCGCGCGTGATCGAGAAGATGGAAGCCTACGGCGCGCCGAAAGCCATTTGCAGCTTCGTGGTGCCGACCGGTTACTCGTTCAACCTCGACGGTTCGACCCTGTACCAGAGCATCGCGGCGATCTTCATTGCCCAGCTCTACGGCATCGACCTGTCGATCAGCCAGCAATTGCTGCTGGTGCTGACCCTGATGGTCACCTCCAAAGGCATCGCCGGCGTACCGGGCGTGTCGTTCGTGGTGCTGCTGGCCACCCTGGGCAGCGTCGGCATTCCGCTGGAAGGCCTGGCGTTCATTGCCGGTGTCGACCGCATCATGGACATGGCGCGTACCGCGTTGAACGTGATCGGTAATGCCCTGGCCGTGCTGGTTATCTCGCGCTGGGAAGGCATGTACGACGACGCCAAGGGCGAGCGCTACTGGAACTCCCTGCCGCACTGGCGCAGCAAGGAAAAACTGCCGGCGGGTGAAATCTCCAAGAGCTGATTACACCCCCCTGTAGGAGCGAGGCTTGCCCGCGAAGAGGCCGGTACATTCAACATCTGTGTTGACTGACACACCGCCTTCGCGGGCAAGCCTCGCTCCTACAGGACGGGGTAGGGCGCACATGATGTGAACGGCCCGACCGCCTTAAACAAACCCCGGAGAAATCCGGGGTTTGTCGTTTCTGGCGACCCCGCTATCATTCGCCGCATTCTTCGGGGGATTTAACTGATGCTCAATGGCCTGTGGCTTGGCTTTTTCATCGTGGCAGCCGTGTCGGCGCTGGCGCAGTGGCTGATCGGCGGCAATGCCGGGATCTTCGCGGCGATGGTGGAAAGTATCTTCGCCATGGCCAAGTTGTCGGTGGAGGTCATGGTCCTGCTGTTCGGCACCCTGACCCTGTGGCTGGGCTTCCTGCGCATCGCCGAAAAGGCCGGGATCGTCGATTGGCTGGCCAAGGCGCTGGGCCCGCTGTTCCTGCGCCTGATGCCGGAAGTGCCGCCCGGTCACCCGGCCATCGGCCTGATCACCCTCAACTTCGCCGCCAACGGCCTGGGCCTGGACAACGCCGCCACGCCCATCGGCCTCAAGGCCATGAAGGCACTGCAAGAACTCAACCCCAGCGCCACCGTGGCGAGCAACGCACAGATTCTGTTCCTGGTGCTCAACGCTTCGTCCCTGACCCTGCTGCCGGTGACGATCTTCATGTACCGCGCCCAGCAAGGCGCGCCGGACCCGACCCTGGTGTTCCTGCCGATCCTGCTCGCCACCAGCTGCTCGACCATCGTCGGCCTGTTGTCCGTGGCGTTCATGCAACGCCTGCGCCTGTGGGACCCGGTGGTGCTTGCGTATCTGATTCCCGGCGCCCTGGCACTGGGTGGCTTCATGGCGCTGCTGGCGACGCTCTCAGCCACCGCGCTGGCCGGGCTGTCCTCGATCCTCGGCAACCTGACGCTGTTCGGCCTGATCATGCTGTTCCTGATCATTGGCGCGTTGCGCAAAGTTAAAGTCTACGAAGCATTTGTCGAAGGCGCGAAGGAAGGCTTCGACGTCGCCAAGAACCTGCTGCCGTACCTGGTGGCGATGCTCTGTGCGGTGGGCGTATTGCGCGCATCCGGCGCGCTGGACTTCGGTCTGGACGGAATTCGGCACCTGGTGGAGTGGGCCGGTTGGGACACGCGCTTCGTTGATGCGTTGCCGACGGCGATGGTCAAACCGTTCTCCGGCAGCGCCGCCCGGGCGATGCTGATCGAAACCATGAAGACCTCCGGGGTCGACAGCTTCCCGGCACTGGTGGCGGCGACGATCCAGGGCAGTACTGAAACTACGTTCTATGTACTGGCGGTGTACTTCGGTGCCGTGGGCATTCAGCGCGCGCGGCATGCGGTGGGGTGTGCGTTGCTGGCGGAACTGGCCGGGGTGCTGGGTGCGATTGGGGTTTGTTATTGGTTCTTTGGGTGAATCAAAAGATCGCAGCCTTCGGCAGCTCCTACGGGCGAACACAAATCCCATGTAGGAGCTGCCGAAGGCTGCGATCTTGGCCATTTCAAGGTTTGACCGGAGCCACTTTCTGCCCTTGCTCAACCGCCCAACTCACCACCTGCGCCGTCAACTGATCACTGGCCTGCCCAAACCCCACAACCACCGACGGCACTTTCACATCGCTCAACGGCTGGCGCACTTCAAAACGATGGCTGGCGAGGATTCGCTGGTCATAACCGCGCACCAGCAACGCATCCAGGCGCACTACCACGCTGGCGTTCGGGCCTTGGTACTCGGTCTGGAACGCTTGCAGGTTGCCGACGAGCTCCAGATCCGCCTGGAAGTTGCTGTCATCGGTGCTCAACAACGCCACCCGCCCATCGCGCTGAAACCCATCCAGCAGTCGATTACGCAGCAGCACCGGCGCCGGATCGCTCCAGCGTGAAGCCTTGTAGCTGCTGATCAAATCCCCTTGGGGGATCACGGCGATTTTCGGGCTGTTCAACGCTTCGCTGGCCTGGGGTTTGGCCAGGCGCAGCGACCAGTGTTGCGGCGCGCCATGGCTGGCCGATGCAGCGCTCTGAGCCGAAGGCAAGCGATACACATCGGACGGTTCGGCCTTGGGCAAAATCGAGCAGGCGCTGACCAGGGCAAAACCGGCGAGGAGGGCGAGGTGAGTCAGCTTCATGGCGTGAATTCCTTGTTCTTGTCGCTGCCCAGCAGGTAACCGCTGGGGTTGGCTTCCAGGCGCTGGGAAATGGCCCGCAGCGAACTCAGGGTATCGCGCAGCTCACGCACCGCCGGGGCCAGGCCATTGAGGCCCTGCATGCCACTGTTGAGGGAATCCTGGTTGGTGGTCAGCAGTTTGTCGATGGTCGCGGTGGTTTGCTCCAGCGACTTCATGGCCTGCCCGGCGCTGCCGAACATTTGCTTGCCCTGATCGTTGAGCAAGCCGTTGGCGTTGCGCATCAGCGCGGTGGTTTGCTCAAGGGTGGCGCTGGCCTGTTTACCGATCGACGCCAGTTGTTGCATGGCCTGGCGAATATCGCCCCGTTGTTCGGCAATGGTGCCGGTGGTTTGCTCCAGATGCTCAAGGGTGTTGCTGATGCGCTCGATGTTTTCCGTGGAGAACATCAGGTTGGCGTTATGCATCAGGGTGCTCACCCCGGCCATCAAGTCGTTGCTGTCATTCAGCAGCCGGGCGATAGGCGAGGGCGCGGCGATGATCGTCGGCAACTCACCGTCCTTGCCGCGCAGCTTGGGACTTTGCGGCGTGCCGCCACTGAGCTGGATGATCGACGTGCCGGTGATCCCGGTCAGCGCCAGTTTGGCCTCGGTGTCTTCCTTGATCGGCGTTTCGCCGCCGAGGCGAATCCGCGCCAGCACCCGGCGCGGGTCTTTCGGGTCCAGGCGCAGGGACACCACGTCACCGACCTTGATCCCGCTGTACTGCACGGCGCTGCCCTTGGACAAACCACTGACCGCCTCGTTGAAGACGATTTCGTAATCCTTGAACTCGGTATCGACGCTGGACTTGGCCAGCCACAAGCCGAAGAGCAGGGCGCCCGCCACCACAATCACGGTGAACAGGCCGATCAATACATGATGGGCTCGGGTTTCCATGTCAGACCTCGTTGAGCTGTTGAGCGGCAGTCAGCGCCGCGCGGCCGCGTGGGCCATGGAAGTATTCGTGAATCCACGGGTCGTTGGTTTCCGACACCTTGTCGATGGCGTCCGCCACCAGCACTTTCTTCTGCGCCAGCACCGCCACCCGGTCGGTGATGGTGTAGAGCGTATCGAGGTCGTGGGTCACCAGGAACACGCTCAGCCCCAGGGCATCGCGCAGGGTCAGGATCAACTGATCGAAAGCCGCGGCGCCAATCGGGTCGAGGCCGGCGGTGGGTTCGTCGAGAAACAGGATGTCCGGGTCCAGCGCCAGCGCCCGGGCCAGCGCCGCACGTTTGATCATGCCGCCGGACAGGGACGCCGGATACTTGTCCGCCGCTGACAGCGGCAACCCGGCCAACGCCAGTTTCACCGCTGCCAGGTGTTCGGCGTCGGCGCGGCTGAGGCCGGCATGCTCGATCAGGGGCAGGGCGACGTTCTCAGTCACGGTCAGCGAGGAAAACAGCGCGCCTTTCTGGAACAGCACACCGAAACGCCGTTCGACCATCGAGCGCTCATGCTCGGAAAGGGTCGGCAGATTCTTGCCGAAGACTTTCACCACGCCTTCGCTGGGCTGGCGCAAGCCAACGATGCTGCGCAGCAACACCGACTTGCCGCTGCCGGAGCCACCGACCACCGCGAGGATCTCGCCCTTGTACAAATCCAGGTCGAGGTTCTCGTGCACGCTCTGGCTGCCAAAGCGATTGCACAGCCCACGGACTTCGATCACCGCCTCGGAAGGCGCTCGCGGTTGTCGACTCACCAGCCTATCTCCATGAAAAACAACGCGGCCACGGCATCGAGCACGATCACCACAAAAATCGACTGGACCACGCTGGACGTGGTGTGGGCGCCGACGGATTCGGCGCTGCCGCTGACCTTGAAGCCCTCAAGGCAACCGATGGCCGCGATGAGAAAGGCGAAGATCGGCGCTTTGACGATCCCCACCAGAAAATGCTGAACGCCAATGTCGGTTTGCAGCAACGAGAGGAACATCGCGGGCGAAATCCCCAGCGACACCGCGCACACCACGCCGCCCCCCACAATCCCGGAAATCATCGCCACAAAGGTCAGCATCGGCAGCGCCACCAACAGCGCCAACACCCGTGGGACCACCAGCAATTCCATGGGATCGAGGCCAAGGGTGCGAATCGCGTCGATTTCTTCGTTGGCCTTCATCGAGCCGATCTGTGCGGTGAAAGCACTGGCGGTGCGCCCGGCCATCAGGATCGCGGTCAGCAATACGCCGAACTCGCGCAGGAACGAGAACGCCACCAGGTCCACGGTGAAAATACTCGCGCCGAAGCTGGCCAGCACCGTCGCCCCGAGAAACGCCACCACCGCGCCGACCAGGAAGGTCAGCAGGGCAACGATGGGCGCGGCATCGAGCCCGGTCTGTTCGATGTGCGCGACCATCGGCGTGATGCGCCAGCGCTTGGGGCGGAACAGTCCGCGGGCGATGGTTTCGAGGATCAGGCCGACAAAGCCGAGCAGTTGCAGGGTGTCTTGCCAGACCGTATCGACGGCGCGACCGATGCGGGTCAGCAGTTGAATGCCGGTGCTGATTTCCGGCTCCTTGAGCGGGACGCAGAAATCGGTCAGCGAGCAGTAGACGGTTTGCAGCAACGCGCGGTCGGCGTTGGAGAGGGTGCATTGGGGGTGTTCGGCGGAGCGGCCCAGGCGTTCGGAGCCCAGCAGTTCCACCAGCAGCGAGGCGCCGGCAGTGTCGAGGGCGCCGAGGCCGTTGAGGTCGATGTGGGTGCTGTCGTCGTACTGGCCCCGCAGCTTGTCGCCCAGGCGCTTGAGGTCAGCGTAATGGGCGAGCGTCCAGTCACCCGTGACCCGCAATTGTGCGGGGGTGTTGGAGGTGTCCAGTTGGGCACTGCCGGGCAATGTGCTGCTGGTCATAAGCTCCGTGCTTGTTCGGTTGTTACGCAGATCTACGTAATAGCACGAACCGGATTACTTTTCTTTGGTCGGTGTGCTGTCCTTGACCTCGAAGCGCAACACGCCGATCACCTGGCCATCCTCGGTCAACACCCGGACTTGCCATTTGCCCACCGGGTTGCCGGGGAAATTCTGCTTGTGGGTCCAGGCCCGGTAGCCTTCCTTGCGCCCGCCGTGGATGTCCAGCGGGATGCGGTCGACCTCGTTGCCGTTGAATTGCCACACGTGATAAATCCGCTCATCCAGGCCACGCGGCGCATTGATCGCGGTGTAGGCATAGAGCCCACCGCCACGTATCTGCTCGGCGCTGACTTCATCCAGGCTCTCGCCGGGGGTGCGGTCCTGCATCTGCGTGCTGATGGCGACGTCGGTCATCCACAACGTTGCCGGCGGCACCCACGAACGCAGCACCCAGCCGAGCGCGCCGATGCCGAGCGTGATGCTCAGGATCGCCAAGGCGTTGCGCACGGTGCGGATCGGGAAGATCGACGCCAGGCTCGGGAACGACAACAGCATGGCGATACCCAGGGCCAGTTTGAAGCTCTGGGAGGTGGTCAGGTGCAGGATGACGGGCAGGGCGGTGAGCAGGGCGGCGAACAGCGTCAGGGTGTGCAACGCCAGGAACGCCCAGCGCCGTGGGGCCAGCCATTTGTAGTAGAGCGGGTCGGTGATGGAAATCAGCGCCGCGATGCTCAGCAAGCCGGTGAAGAACAGTTGGCCGCTGTTCCACGTCGTGGTGATGAAGAAGAACGGCAGGACGAAAAACAGGCTTTCCTGGTGGATCATCTGCGTGGCGTAGCGCAGCAACGGTTGGGGGATTTCCCGTTTGAAGACGCGGGTGAATAGCTGCGTGAGGCTGTTTTCCAGCATCAGCCACACCCAACTGACCAGCATGATGGTAGTGATCCACGTCGCCAGGCCTTGTTGGCGATCCACCAGCATGAAGCTGCCCACGCCAGAGATAAAACCGCCGAGCGCAATGACCCCTGGATAGCGCTTCATCAATTCAAGGCCGCGCTGGACGATAAGGGGAAGGGTAGGCATTCGGCGGTTCACACTAGTGATAGGAAAAAACCTCGACAGGGTAACGCCGAGGAGCTTTTGTGGCGATCACATTCAGGCAACCACAAAACCAGAGTGAATGATGACCTGTGGCGAGGGAGCTTGCTCCCGCTGGGGTGCGAAGCGCCCCCAAAACCATTCACTGCATTTCTTCAGGTAAATCTTGCTGGCCGGGTCTACGACTGCTGCGCAGCCGAGCGGGAGCAAGCTCCCTCGCCACAGGGTAGTCAGTGTTTGCGATGCAAGCGCCAGCCCAGCACACCCAAAACCAGCAACCCAAACACCGCACCTAACGCCCATAACAACTGATCATCACTGATCAACGGCTTCTCGATCCGCAGATACCCCGGCTGCAGCAGCAACTCGCGCATCGCTTTGTTCGCTTCTTCCAGGGTTACGCCTTGCAGTTCCTTGGCCGGGTCGGTGAAGCGGCCGTCCTCGTAGTCGCCGAGGGCGCTCCAGTAGTAATCGGCGAGGGCGCTGTTGCCCTGCACGGCCCAGGACTGGCGGGCGATGGCGGCTTGTTTGAGGCGGTCGAAGGTCTCGGCATCGAGGCCGTTCTTCAGCAATTCGGCCTTCATGTCCTCCAGCACTTGCTCGGCTTCGCCGACGTTCTCGCGCTCAAGGTCGGCGTTCAGGCTCATGAAACCGACGCTGCCGAATAACTCGCGCTCGGCCCACGGGCCATAGGACAAGCCATGGGCCAGGCGCATCTGGCGATAGAGCGCCCAATCCAGGTAATCCTTGAGCAGGTCAAAGGTTTGATCGGGGATGTCTTCCAGCACAGGTTCCGGCACCAGCCAGTGCAACTTTGCGCCGCCACCGACAAAACCATGAATCAGGCTGCGCTCATGGGCGGCGCTGGCCTTGATGTCCGGCAGGGGCAAATGCTCGGACGGATCCACCGCTTCCAGCGCACCCCAGGCCCGTTCCAGATAGGCCGGCAGCAGTTTGTCGAGGTCGCCGACCACGATCAGGGTCATGTTGTTGGGGGCGTACCAGGCCTTGCGCACCTTATCCAGTTGCTTGCGGGTCAGGTTATCGACTTCGGCGCGCTCGGGGCATTTGAGGCCCAATTCCACGGCCAGTTGATTACTGGCGGTGTGGCCCAGGTCCTGGCGGTCCATCCAGCGTTGAAGGTGCGAGTAGTGACCGCCGTCTTCACGCTCGACCACTTGCTTGGCGGCGTTGATCGCGTTGTCGTCGAATTGGGTCTGGGTCAGCAGCGCCAGCAGCAGGTCGAGGACCTTGCGCTGGTTTTTCGCCGGGGCTTCGATGACGAACGTGGTGTCGGCGTTGCTGGTGAAGGCGTTCCATTCACCGCCCAGAGCCTGCATCCGCTCTTCCAGGCCACCCTCGCCGCTGGCGTCAATACCGCTGAACAGCAGGTGTTCGAGCAGATGCGGCAACTCCTTTTCGTCGCAGTTGAAGTCATCGATGCCAACCCCGACCACCAGCCGAATCGCCACATGCCCACGGTCATTGCCGGGCTTGAGCAGCAATTGCAGGCCGTTGGGCAGCGCATAGCCTTCGACCTGGAAACGGTCCAGGGCGAACGACGGGAATGAACCGAGCAACAGACAGGCGAACAACAGGCAACGCATAACGAGCTTCCATACGGCTGATTGGAGATCCGTGTCGTCAGTCAGGCCGTCTTCGCGAGCAAGCCCGCTCCCACACTAGATTTGCGGCGTTCACAAAACCAGTGTGGGAGCGGGCTTGCTCGCGAATGGCCTGAATGGCTGAACCACTGTTACTGACTGACCACACTGCCAGACGTTCAAGGCGAATGTGTGATGTCAGCCAAATCGTCCGCCGCCAGTGCACCGGTGTCGGACGTTTCCAATACCGCATAGGCGCTGCTGCAAAACAGCGAATTCAGACGTTTCATGTCGGCAATCAGCTCCAGGTGCAACGAACTGGTTTCGATACTTTGCACGATCTTACGTTGCAACCGGCTGACATGGGCATGGGCCAAGCGGCGTTCCTGTGCGCGAAAGCGACGTTTCTCGCGCAGTAACTGGCGGGCGCTTTCCGGGTCGCTGCTGAGAAACACCGACAGACCCAGGCGCAGGTTGGAAATCAACTGACTGTGCAGCCCCGACAGCTCCTCCAGGCCCACCTCGGAGAACGACCGACGCTGCGACGTCTTCTGCTGCTGGACTTTGCGCAACATGCGTTCGATCAAATCGCTGGCGAGTTTGAGGTTGATCGCCAGTTCGATGATTTCCGCCCAGCGCCGACTGTCCTGATCGCTGAGGTCTTCCCGGGGCATCTGCGCCAGGTAGAGCTTGATCGCGCTGTAGAGCGCTTCGACGTCATCGGTGTGGCGGCGCATTTCCTGGGTAACGGCAGTCTGTTTGCCGTGCAAAACGTCGAGCATGGCTTCGAGCATGTTGTCGATCAGGTCGCCCATGCGCAGGGTTTCCCGGGCGGCGTTGGCCAGCGCCAGGCTTGGGGTGACCAGCGCGGTGGCGTCCAGATGCCGGGGCTTGGCCATGCCGTTGAGCTCCGGGCGCTCCGGCAACAGCCAGGCGCAGAGCCTGGCCATGGGGCCGACGCTGGGCAACAGAATCAGGCAGCGCGCCGTGTTGTAGAGCAGGTGGAAGCCGATGACCATTTCCTGCGGGCTGAAATCGAGGCTGTCGATCCAGTGCACCAGCGGGTCGAGCACCGGGATGATCAGCAGCAGGCCGATCAGCTTGTACAACAGGCTGCCCAGCGCCACTTGGCGACCGGCGGCGTTCTGCATGCTGGTACTGAGGAAGGCCAGCACGCCACTGCCGATGTTGGCGCCGATGACCAGGCCAATCGCCACCGGCAGGCTGATCACGCCGGCACCGGCCAGGGTCGCGGTCAGCAGGACGGCGGCCAGGCTGGAGTAGGAAATCATCGCGAACAACGCGCCAACCAGAGCATCGAGCAGGATGTCGCCGGTCAGGGAAGCGAAAATCACCTTCACTCCTTGGGCCTGGGTGATCGGTGCGGCGGATTCGACGATCAGTTGCAGCGCCAGGATGATCAACCCCAGGCCGATGCTGACCCGGCCCATCTGCCCGACACGCGTCTGTTTGCGCGACAGGAAGAAAATCACCCCGAGGAAAATCAGCAGCGGCGACAGCCACGACAGGTCAAACGTCAGCACCCGGGCCATCAACGCCGTACCGACGTCGGCCCCGAGCATGGTGGCCAGGGCCGGGGTCAACGCCATCAGGCCCTGACCGACGAACGAGGTAACGAGCATCGCGGTGGCGTTACTGCTCTGGACCATGGCGGTCACGACGATGCCGGCGACGAACGCCAGGCCCCGCTTGGACATGTTCTGGCCAATCACATGGCGCAGGTTGGACCCGTAGACCCGCAGGATGCCGGTTCGGACGATGTGCGTGCCCCAGATCAGCAAGGTCACGGCGGAAAGCAAATTGAGCAGGGTCAGCATGCTGGGCCCCCTGTGGTGGTAGCGTCCCAAAGGGACAAGTTGACGGTGCCGCGCGACGTTCTACGTTCTGTACTTAAGCTGTAGTTGGCTAACGGTCTGGGCGCCAGCATCGCATAGCTAAAGAAGTGATTGAAACAAAACTGTCATAAAAACAGCTTGATGCAATCGCACAAACCAATGTGGGAGCGGGCTTGCTCGCGAAAGCGTCGTATCAGTCGATGATGATGTCGACTGACACTCCGTCTTCGCGAGCAAGCCCGCTCCCACAAGGTTTGCAGCGCTACAGCATTCGGTTTATTGGCCCGGGATGTCCTTGCGCAGTTTCACCGGGTCCTGCTGTTTCTTCTTTTTCGCGATCGCGGTGCGCATCTTGATGTTGATCGCTTCCACCGCCAGCGAGAACGCCATGGCGAAGTAGACGTAGCCTTTTGGCACGTGTACGTCGAAGGATTCGGCAATCAGCACCGTACCGACGATCAGCAGGAACGACAGCGCCAGCATTTTCAGCGACGGGTGCTTGTCGATGAATTCGCTGATGGTGCCCGAAGCCCACATCATCACCAGCACGGCCACGATAATCGCCGCGACCATGACGGGTACGTGGGACACCATGCCGACCGCAGTGATCACCGAGTCCAGCGAGAACACGATGTCGATGATTGCGATCTGGATGATCGTGTAAAGGAAGTTGCCGCCCTTGCCACCCGGTTCCTCGCTGGTTTCGTCTTCGCCTTCCAGCGCGTGGTACATCTCTTGCGAGCTCTTCCACAGCAGGAACAGACCACCGAAGAACAGGATCAGGTCTCGCCCGGAAATGCCCTGGCCGAACACTTCGAACAGGTCGGCGGTGAGGCGCATGACCCAGGTGATCGACAGCAGCAACAGGATCCGCGTGACCATGGCCAGGGCCAGGCCGAATATCCGGGTCCGCTGTTGCATGTGCTTGGGCATGCGGCTGACCAGGATCGAAATCATGATGATGTTATCGATGCCCAGGACGATCTCCAGGGCGGTCAGGGTGAAGAAGGCAACCCAGATTTCAGGGTTGGTCAGCCATTCCATGTGTATTCCTTTGAGCGAGTGTTAAACCACGAAGGGCCCGGGCTTCAAACCGCAAGCCTGGACCCGTCGTGGTGAGTCTTGGGCTTATAGAGTGCTGAATACCGGAAAGATCCCCATCAGCAATGCAGCAACCAGTATGCACATGCACACCAGCACGGCCCATTTCAGGGTGAAGCGCTGGTGGTCACCGAATTCAATGCCAGCCAGGGCCACCAACAGGTACGTCGATGGGACCAGCGGGCTCAGCAAGTGGACGGGCTGGCCGACGATCGAGGCACGTGCCATTTCCACTGCGGTTATACCGTAGTGACTGGCGGCTTCGGCAAGTACCGGTAACACGCCGTAATAAAATGCATCGTTCGACATGAAGAAGGTAAACGGCATGCTCACCAGCGCCGTGATCACCGCCAGGTACGGGCCGAGGAATTCCGGAATCACCGCCAGCAGGCTTTTCGACATGGCATCGACCATGCCGGTGCCCGACAGGATACCGGTGAAGATACCCGCGGCAAAGATCAGACCGACCACCGCCAGCACGCTACCGGCGTGGGCCGCAACGCGATCCTTCTGCTGTTGCAGGCAAGGATAGTTGACGATCATCGCGATGCTGAACGCCACCATGAACAGCACCGGCAGCGGCAACAGGCCGGCGATCAGAGTGCACATCAGGGCGATGGTCAGTGCGCCGTTGAACCAGATCAGTTTCGGACGACGGGCATCCGGGAACTGCGAAACGCTGATTTCGCTGTGATCCACTTCGTCGCCCGCCAGGTGCAATTCACCCAGACGCGCACGCTCACGCTTACCGTAGAAGTAGGCAATCGCCAGGATCGCCACTACGCCAGCCAGCATCGCCGGGATCATCGGTACGAAAATGTCGGACGGGTCCACATGCAACGCACTCGCCGCACGAGCGGTCGGGCCGCCCCACGGCGTCATGTTCATCACGCCACCGGCGAGGATGATCAGGCCGGCCATGATCCGCGGGCTCATGCCGATGCGGCTGTAGAGCGGCAGCATGGCGGCCACGCAGATCATATAAGTGGTCGCGCCGTCACCATCGAGGGAAACAACGAGCGCCAATACGGCGGTGCCGACCGAAACTTTCAACGGGTCACCCTTGACCAGTTTGAGGATCTTGCGCACGGCCGGGTCAAACAGGCCGGAGTCGATCATCAGGGCGAAGTACAGAATGGCGAACATCAGCATCACGCCGGTCGGCGCAAGCTTGGTGATGCCTTCGAGCATCATCGGGCCGATCTTCGGCGCAAAACCGCCGAACAAGGCGAAGATGATCGGAATAATGATCAGGGCGATCAGCGCGGACAGGCGCTTGGTCATGATCAGGAACATGAACGTGATGACCATGGCAAAGCCAAGGAAAGTCAGCATGGGAATACTCCAGGCGTAGCGCGGCTAGGGAATGAGCGAACCGGGTAGGGTCAGCGCAGAACGGGAAGCACGAGGCGCACGGGGGGAGTTGCAGCGAAGGGGCGGGTAGCAAAGGACATCAGAATCACCATTGTTGTTGTTAATTGGGCCGTGCGAGCGATAAAACACAGGCATTGGCCAACCGGTCTGTTGCCGGCAGTGGGGGCGATCCTAATGGGGAAAGCTTTCATCAAGCTTTCGCCGGTGAAAGGTCAGACGAGAGGCTAGGGCTCTTTCATACAAACGGGATGCCTAGGAGGGATGAGCGTCGTAGGACCCTTCTGTAGTTTTCGAAGGGCTCCGTTCCCCGCTGTATGGAAGGGAATCCCAGTGCTAGGCTTGCGCCACTGCAAAGCTTGAGAGGAGCCCCAACCAATGCTCAACAGCGTTGATTTAGACAATTTCGGTCCATTACAGAAGATCCGCTGGAGCAAACTCTCAAACTTGAATTTGATCATCGGAGCGAATAGCAGCGGCAAGACGTTTTTGTTGAAGGCGCTTTATTGCACGATGCGCACGCTTGAAGAGTATCAGCGCGGAAATGAACAGAGATCCGCTGCGGAAATACTGACTGACAAGCTTTACTGGACGTTTCAGGCTGACAAAATCGGCGATCTGGTAACAAAAAGCGCAGATAGCCCGCTAGCGTGCAAAGTCAACGTGGACTCGCGCGAATTTCGTTATGGTTTCGGAAAGGACACGACCAAGAACATTGGCTCCCTGGAAAACCACGTTCCTCCACGAAGCAGCAATTCGATATTTCTTCCTCCCAAAGAAGTGCTCTCGCTGCAGCACATCATTTTGAAAAGCCGTGACATCGATAAAGACTTCGGCTTCGACGACACCTATTACGATCTGGCGAAAGCCTTGCGTCTGTTGCCTACAAAAGGAAAGAACCACGCTCATTTTGCAAAGGCTCGGCAGAACCTGGAAGAGATGTTCGGCGGCAAGATGGAGTTCGATAGCAGCACGAGCCGGTGGCAGTTCAAAAAGGGCAATCAAAAGTTCCAGATTGGCTCTACGGCTGAGGGCATCAAGAAAATTGCCATTCTCGATACCTTGTTGGGTAATCGATATTTGACGAAAGACTCCATGGTGTTCATAGACGAACCGGAATCTGCCTTGCATCCCGTCGCGATCACCAAACTGATCGACATCATTGTGTCCCTTGCTGACAGTGGTATTCAGTTCTTCATTGCCAGCCATTCGTACTTTGTGATCAAGGCGCTGTATATCGCGGCGCAAAAACAGAACATGTCAATTCCTGTCCTGTCATCTGTTAATGGCGAGTGGGTAAGTGACGACTTACTCAAAGGTATGCCGGACAATCCCATCGTTGATGAGTCCATTCGCCTCTACGAAGAGGAAGTGGAGTTGACGCTGGGATGAGTATTTCAATCGAAGAATCTGGGATGGTTTTCGGGCCTTTCGCCGAGGATAAGGTTTTCCGGATTGAAACAAGCCCTCTCTTCACCCATTTGGGAAAAGGGTTAAAAGTGTCAGAGTTTGTTCTACTGCGAGACGCTCCAGGTCGACCTCAGGCAGCCTGGTTCATAGAGGCAAAATCCAGCGCTCCCCAAGAGCATAGGATCTACGTTGAAGAGATTCGGCAGAAATTCACAAATTCGGTTCAATTGACCTTCGCAGCTTGCCTTAAGCGTCACCCCGATGCCGAAGAACATCTACCCAGTGAATTCCGAAATCTGGATCTGGAAAGCTGTAACGTTAAGTGTTTGCTGGTGATTCGTAACTTCCGCAAAGAGTGGATAGGTCCGCTACAAGATACTTTGAGCAAGGAAATGAGATCTCTGGTGAAAACCATGGGGTTTAGCCCCACGTCGATTACGGTCATTAACGATGAGAAAGCGCGTGAGCTGAATCTGATTACCTGACGAGGTCAATCCATCATGAGCTCTTTGCATACCGGCGGCTGCCATTGCGGACATCTGCGCTATCAATTCAGCGGGCCATTGCAGGATATCGCCCACTGCCATTGTTCGATTTGCCGGCGAGTCAGCGGTGGGATCGTGACCACCTGGATCACCGTGCCCGCTTCGACGTTTAAATGGTTGGCGGCAGAACCGGCGCAGTACGCCTCTTCCGAAAGCTGTGTGCGATATTTCTGTCCGACCTGTGGGGCGCAGATTGCCCTGATCACGCAGCTCAGCCCCGAAAGCATCGACCTGACCATCGCCACTTTCGACCATCCTGAAAATGCCCCGGCGGATCGGCACATCTGGACCGACAGCCGCTTGCCCTGGCTGCATCTGGACGAACATTTGCCAGGCGAAGCCGAAGAAAAAATCTGATCAGAAAATAGACAGGTTGAGTGGCCGGATCGCGCCCATCCACACCGCATGCTCGGTGTGGTCGAGCAGGTCATCGCCGGTGTCCGGGTGCAGGAACACCACCAGCCCCTTGCGGTTGAGCACCAGCCACGGCAGCACCTCGCCAATGAGCTCGGGGCCGAAAGCCAGTTGGCAGCTCCAGTCCGGGTGCGGACCGACCGGGCGTTCGTGCACGCGGCCCATCTTCAGCCCAAATAGCTGCGCCGCTTGCTCACACAAGGCCCGCGCCTGAGAAAGGGTGCTGGCGTCGAAATAAACGTGGGCGTGGTAGCCGGTGATCTGCTGCATCTGAACCTCGCGAAAAAACCCGGTAGAACCCTCACCGTTTCCTACAGGTCACACGCCATATAGGTAGAAACAAGGAACCCAGCCATGAAAAATGCCGAAACCCCGGTGGTGAAAGTGGTGCTCTATGGTGCCATGAGTAGCCTGGGCAGTGCGCTGATGGCTGAAATGCTGCGGCGCCAGCATGAAGTGATCGCGATTCTCGATGACCTGACGGCGCTGGCGCCGCGTCCCGGTTTGCGCACCAAGAATGGCGATCTGTTCGACGCTGAACGGGTCAAGCAAAGCGTAGCCGGGTGTTCGGCAGTGATCTGTCTGCTGGACGCACCGGGCCTGCCGATCAACAGCGAACATGTGGAAAAAACCATCGTGCCCGGACCGGTCGAGCAGGTGCTGGCGGTGGATGCGCTGATTGACGGCATGCAAGCCGCCGGCATTGGCCGGTTGTTCGTGGTGGGGGACTTTGCCAAACTCGATGAGGCGGAAGTCGAGGACGACCTTCAGCATCATGCCGCTGAAGAAATCCTCGAAGCCCTGCAAAGCAGCGGCCTGCACTGGACATTGGTGGATGCGCCGCGCGGGGCTGCCGGGCTGACCATCGAGCATTTCAGCCAGGTCAGCAGCAGCCTGGAGCCGGGGTTGGGCGAAGCGCTTGAGCGATTGAATCGGGTGGCCGTCGGTATTGCCGATGAGCTGCGGTTGAATCTGCACCTCGGGGAGCATGTGAGTTTTGTGGCGGCTTCCGGACCGTAAAGATTCCAGCCTTTCACACCGCAATCGACGGTAACGGCAAACCGTTCAACGACTGCGCACTGCTGGCCTGCTCCGCCATCAACCAATCCACAAACTGTTTAATCAACACCCCACGGCGTTTGCGCTGGGGCAACACCACGTAATAACCCAACCGGGAAATAATCGTGTCGGCAATCGGCCGGCACAACAAACCCTGGGCCAGCAAGTTATCCACAAGGTGCCGCCAACCGATGGCCACGCCCTGGCCGCCGATCGCCGCCTGGATCAACAAGGTGTAATTGTCGAAGCGCAGCTGCCCCGGTGCCGGTGCGGACGTTAACCCCAGCTCACGGAATACGCCGCTCCAGTCGAACCAGTTGGCGCTGTTTTCACCGCGCAGGTGCAGCAGCGGCAAATCCAGCAGCGACTGGATCGGCAAGGGCAGGGTGCGCTCTTTCAACAACAGTGGACTGCACACCGGAAACACTTCCTCGCTAAACAGCCAGTGACTTTCGCCTTGTTTAAAGCGCCCATCGCCAAACAGGATCGCCACGTCGATATCCGTGCGCAGCATGTTGTGATTGCGTTCGCTGGTGACCAGGCTGACGTCGACCTGGGGATTGGCTTCGTGAAAGCGATGCAAGCGCGGCATCAGCCAATAGGCGGCGAAGGCGAAATCGGTGGCCACTTGCAGCACTTCGTGGGATTGCTGGGCGCTGATCGCGCTCAATCCTGCGTCGATATTCTGCAAACCGAGCTGAACCTGCTCGAAAAGGATCATCCCGGTTTCAGTCAGCTCAATGCCGCGATAGATCCGATCGAACAGCCTCGTGCCGAGTTGTTCTTCCAACCGCTTGATCTGCTGACTGATCGCCGGTTGCGTGGTCCCCAGTTCAACCGCAGCGGCGGTAAAGCTGTGCTGGCGGGCTGCGGACTCAAAGGCACGCAGCAGGTCCAGGGACAAATCACCGAGGGCGTCATACATAAGCTGTGCTTATCCTAGTCATTGCCTGGCATGGGCTTTACCACAAAGAGCATGGCCTACATGCTCGGTCGCAGCACTCTCGCATAAATATTCACTATGGAATGCCGCGATCACATGAAGCGCAAGAATATTCTTTTCATCATGGCCGATCAGATGGCCGCGCCAATGTTGCCGTTCTACGGTCCTTCGCCCATCAAACTCCCGAATCTCAGCCGCCTCGCCGCCGAAGGCGTGGTGTTCGACGCCGCGTATTGCAACAGCCCGTTGTGCGCGCCGTCGCGGTTTACCCTGGTCAGCGGTCAGTTGCCGAGCAAGATCGGCGCCTACGACAACGCGGCCGATTTCCCCGCCGACGTACCGACTTATGCCCACTACCTGCGCCGCCTCGGCTACCGCACCGCGCTGTCGGGCAAGATGCATTTCTGCGGCCCGGATCAGCTCCACGGCTATGAAGAACGCCTGACCAGTGACATCTACCCGGCCGACTACGGCTGGTCGGTGAACTGGGACGAACCGGACGTGCGCCCGACCTGGTATCACAACATGTCATCGGTCCTGCAAGCCGGGCCGTGCGTGCGCACCAATCAGCTGGATTTCGATGAAGAGGTGGTGTTCAAGGCCCAGCAGTACTTGTTCGATCACATCCGTGAGGATGGTGATCAGCCGTTCTGCCTGACCGTTTCGATGACTCACCCACACGACCCGTACACCATTCCCAAGGCGTTTTGGGATATGTACGACGACGCCGATATCCCGTTGCCTACAACGCCGGCCCAAGCCGAACTCGATCCGCACTCCCAGCGTTTGCTCAAGGTCTACGACCTGTGGGACAAGCCGCTGCCTGTGGATAAGATTCGCGATGCGCGCCGGGCGTACTTCGGTGCGTGCAGCTATATCGACAGTAACGTCGGCAAACTTCTACAAACACTCGAAGAAACCGGTCTGATCGACGACACCATCATCGTGTTCTCCGGCGACCATGGCGACATGCTCGGCGAGCGTGGCCTCTGGTACAAAATGCATTGGTTCGAAATGGCCGCCCGCGTGCCGCTGTTGATCAGTTCGCCGGGGCAATTCGGCGCGGGCCGGGTCAGCGCGGCGGTGTCCACGGCGGATCTGTTGCCGACCTTCGTCGAACTGGCGGGCGGAACGTTGGAAGCCAATCTGCCGCTGGACGGCCGTTCGCTGGTTTCGCACCTGCAAGGGCAGGGCGGTCACGACGAGGTGTTCGGCGAATACATGGCCGAAGGCACCATCAGCCCGTTGATGATGATCCGGCGCGGCGCCTACAAATTCATCTACAGCGAAGACGACCCGTGTCTACTCTTCGACGTACACAACGACCCGCGTGAACAGGAAGAACTCAGCCAGTCCCATCGGCCATTGTTCGATGAATTTCTCGCCGAAGCCCGGGCCAAGTGGAATATTCCGGCGATCCATCAACAGGTGCTCGACAGCCAACGACGCCGGCGTTTTGTTGCCGACGCCCTGACCATCGGCAAGCTGAAGAGCTGGGATCACCAGCCGCTGGTGGACGCCAGTCAGCAGTACATGCGCAACCACATCGACCTCGATGACCTGGAGCGCAAAGCACGTTATCCACAACCCTGCCAAAACCAATAATGTGAAGGGGAAGTCCATGCAAAGGTTATCCACAGTACTGACGGTCGGGCTTTTGGCCCTGGGCAGTGCATCGGTTTACGCCGATCAATGCGAGACGGTGAAAATGGCCGATCCGGGTTGGAGCGACATCGCCGCGACCAACGCTATTACCGGTTTTCTGTTGGACGGCATGGGCTACAAGGCCAAGGTCGACACCCTCGCGGTGCCGATTACCTTTGGCGGCTTGAAGGACGGCCAGGTTGATGTGTTTTTGGGTAACTGGATGCCGGCGCAGCAGGGCTTCTACGACAAGTTCATCGCCACTGGGGACGTGACCCAACTGGCGAAAAACCTCGACGGCACCGAGTTCACCTTGGCCGTGCCGGATTACGTGTGGGATGCGGGTGTGCATAACTTTGCCGACCTGAACAAATACGCCGACAAGTTCGACAAGAAGATCTACGGCATCGGCTCCGGCGCCCCGGCGAACATCTCGCTGCAGGACATCATCAAGAAGAACGACTTCGAACTGGGCCAGTGGAAACTGATCGAGTCCAGCGAGCAGGCAATGCTGGCTGAAGTGTCCCGCGCAGTGAAGAAACAGAAGTTCGTGACCTTCCTCGGCTGGACCCCGCACCCGATGAACGTGCAGCTGAAAATGCATTACCTCAAGGGCGGCGAGAAGTACTTCGGCGACACCGGCGCGGTTTATACACTGACCCGCAAAGGTTATGCACAGGCCTGCCCGAACGTTGGCAAGCTGCTGACCAACCTGAGTTTCACCCAGGAAATGGAGAACAGCATCATGGCCGAAGTGGTGAACAAGAAGGTCAGCAATGCCGAAGCGGTGAAGGCGTGGATCAAAGCCAACCCGGCGGTGCTGGATAAATGGCTGGATGGCGTGAAAACCGTGGATGGCAAGGATGCGTTGGGCGCGGTAAAAGCCAAGCTTTAACTTTACCGCTGATCGTTCCCACGCTCCGCGTGGGAATGCCGCCATGGACGCTCCGCGTCCGCTTCGAGAAGTGACGCGGAGCGTCACGGGATGCATTCCCACGCAGAGCGTGGGAACGATCGGCGTCTGTCCTGCTACCCTTGCGCAAAATCCCACCCGAGAGGACCCATGGCCTTCCCCAGCCGCCATTCACTCTTCCCGTTTCTCAGTTGGCTGCCCAGGCAGACCCGCGCCAGCGTCGGGCGTGACCTGATCGTCGGCCTCAGCGGCGCGATTCTCGCGTTGCCGCAATCCATTGCCTACGCACTGATCGCCGGTCTCCCACCGGAATACGGCCTGTACGCTGCAATCATCCCGGTGTTGATCGCCTGCCTGTGGGGATCGTCGTGGCATTTGATCTGCGGTCCTACGGCGGCCATTTCCATTGTTCTGTACGCCAGCGTCAGTCCTTTGGCCGTGCCCGCGTCACAGGACTACATCACGCTGATCCTGCTTCTTACACTGCTGGCCGGCATTTTCCAGTGGTTGCTGGGCATGCTGCGCTTCGGCGCGCTGGTGAATTTCGTCTCGCACTCGGTGGTACTGGGGTTCACCCTCGGGGCGGCAGTGGTGATCGCCATCGGCCAGATGCCCAACCTGCTGGGGATGGACCTGCCCAACCAGGCCACGGCGCTCAACAGCCTGATGACCTTGCTCACTCACCTCGGGGCTGTGGATAAACCGTCGCTGGTGCTGGGCCTGGCCACGGTGGTGGTCGGCATTGTCCTGAAACTGTTGCTGCCGCGCTGGCCGACGCTGTTGATCGCCCTGGTGCTGAGCGGTTTGCTGGTATGGCTTTGGCCCGCAATGTTTGGCCATGTGAAATTGGTCAGCGCGTTTTTCGGACGGCTGCCGCCCTTCAGCGCCGTGCCGCTCGACCTGGAGTTGATGCTGCGTTTACTGCCGAGCGCGGTTGCCGTGGGCATGCTCGGGCTGGTGACGAGCCTGTCGATTGCTCGCTCCCTGTCGGCCCGTTCCCAGCAATTGCTCGACGCCAATCAGGAAGTCCGGGCCCAGGGTTTATCCAATATCGTCGGTGCGTTTTTTTCCGGGTCGTTGTCCGCCGGTTCCTTCACCCGCTCGGGCCTGAGCTACGACGCGGGCGCCTGCTCGCCGCTGGCCGGGGTGTTTTCGGCGCTGTGGGTGGCGTTGTTCGCAATCTTCGGCGCCGGGTTGATCGCGCACATTCCGATCCCCGCGATGGCCGGCAGCATTCTGTTGATCGCCTGGGGATTGGTTGACCATCGCGGCATTCGCGCCTTGCTGCGGGTCAGCCGCGCCGAGTTCGTGGTCATGGCCCTGACCTGCGTCGCCACGCTGCTGCTGGAATTGCAGACCGCGATCTACGCCGGGGTGTTGGCGTCGCTGTTCTTCTACCTCAAACGCACCTCGCAACCGCGGGTGCAGCACTGGCGCGACGGCGATGAAGACATCCTGCGGGTCGGCGGCTCGATCTTTTTCGGCGCCAGCCATTATCTGCAAGTGCGCCTGCAACGGATGCATGGTGCGCGGGTGGTGATCGAGGCGCAGCAGATCAACTTCATAGACTATTCGGGGGTGGAGATGCTGCACCAGGAAGCGCGGCGGTTGCTGCGTCAGGATCGTAGCCTGACGTTGCGCGGGGCGCGGCCGCCGGTGGTGGAGGAATTGCGCAAGCTCGAAGGGGCCGAGAAATGCCCGATCCGATTCGAGGATTGAACTACCACCACAACCCTGTAGGAGCGAGGCTTGCCCGCGAAGGCGTCCTCAGGTACGCCAAAAGCTTCGCGGGCAAGCCTCGCTCCTACAGGTTTATGCGGTACAGGGTTACGCGGCGAGCTGCCGGCGCAGTTCGGCCAACACCGGCGCCGTATCCGGTCGCACCCCACGCCACAGGAAGAAGGCCTCCGCCGCCTGCTCGGCCAGCATCCCCAAGCCATCCATCGCCACCACAGCGCCCTGTTCGCTGGCCCAACGGCAGAATGAGGTCGGTTCCTTGCCGTACATCATGTCGTAGCACAACGTCCTGCCCGGCTCGATCAAACTTCCGGCAATCGGCGGTACATCGCCTGACAGACTGGCGGAGGTGGCGTTGATGATCAGGTCCACCGGCTCCTGCAACCAGTCGAAACCACTGGCGGACACCGGCCCCAGGTCGGCAAACAATTGCGCCAGCAACTCGGCTTTTTCCACGGTGCGGTTGGCGATGATCAGCGATGCCGGTTGCTCGGCCAGCAACGGCTCCAATGCGCCGCGCACTGCGCCGCCGGCACCCAGCAGCAGGATGCGTTTGCCCTTGAGGCTGAAACCGGCGTTGACCGTCAGGTCCCGCACCAGCCCGGCGCCGTCGGTGTTGTCGCCCAACAACGTGCCGTCAGCCAGTTTGCTCAAGGTGTTCACCGCACCGGCTCGCTGGGCGCGCTTGGTCAGGCTGTCGGCCAGGCGAAAGGCGTCTTCCTTGAACGGCACCGTGACATTTGCCCCACGTCCCTCCAGGAAAAATGCCCGGGCAAAGTCGGAAAAATCCTCGAGGGGCGCCAGGGAAGTGCTGTAGTCCAGTTGTTCACCGGTCTGCTCGGCAAACAAGCGATGGATCAACGGCGACTTGCTGTGGCCAATCGGGTTACCGAATACGACATAACGATCCATCAGGATTCCTCGTTCAGGCCTGGGCCAACCAATCGCGATCTTGCAGGAAATACTCGGTCAGGCGCGCTTCTTCGCTGCCCGGTTCGGCCTTCCAGTCGTAACCCCAGCGCACTTGCGGCGGCAGGGACATCAGGATCGACTCGGTACGACCGCCCGATTGCAGACCGAACAGCGTGCCACGGTCGTAGACCAGGTTGAACTCGACGTAACGGCCACGGCGGAATTCCTGGAACTCCCGCTGTTTTTCCGTGAATGCATCGTTCTTGCGACGCTGCACGATCGGCAGATAGGCGTCGATAAACGCATCACCGATGGCGCGTATGAACGCGAAACTGGTGTCGAAATCCCACTCGTTCAAGTCATCGAAAAACAGGCCGCCGATGCCCCGTGGCTCGTGGCGATGCTTGATGTGGAAATAGGTGTCGCACCAGGCCTTGTAGCGCGGGTAGACGTCCGCCCCGAACGGCGCGCAGGCCTGTTCGGCGATGCGGTGCCAGTGCACGCAGTCTTCTTCATTGCCGTAGTAAGGGGTCAGGTCGAAGCCGCCGCCAAACCACCAGACCGGCTCTTCGCCTTCTTTTTCGGCGATGAAAAAGCGCACGTTGGCGTGGGACGTCGGCACATGGGGGTTGTGCGGGTGAATCACCAGGGACACGCCCAGTGCTTCGAAGCCGCGCCCGGCCAATTCTGGCCGATGGGCACTGGCGGACGGTGGGAGACCGCTGCCGAAGACGTGGGAAAAGTTGACGCCGCCCTTTTCGATCACCGCGCCGTTTTCGATCACCCGGGTACGACCGCCACCGCCGGCCGGGCGGGTCCAGGCGTCTTCGACGAAGCGCGTGCCACCGTCCTCGGTTTCCAGGGCGGCGCAAATGCGGTCTTGCAGGTCGAGCAGGTAGGCTTTTACGGCCTCGGTGCGGGTCGTCATGTCATCACCTTGAATCGGGCAAAGCTACGCGGCGCACGAATGGCCGGTGGCAAATTGCTGCGTAGGATAACACCGCACCTTGCTCCACCGCAGTTGACGAAGATCATGGTTAGGAGTCCGATAGGGGGCTTCGTAATGCGACCTAAGGAGAGTTCTGATGGCAAAGCGTATTCAATTCCGCGCCCATGGCGGCCCCGAAGTGCTCGAGTATGTCGATTACCAGCCCGCAGAGCCTGGCCCGCAGCAAGTGCGCGTTACCAACAAGGCGATCGGCCTGAATTTCATCGACACGTACTACCGCAGCGGCCTCTATCCGCTGCCAGCGTTGCCGTCCGGCCTGGGTTCGGAAGGTGCGGGCATCGTTGAAGCCGTGGGCAGCGAAGTCACCCGGTTCAAGGTGGGCGATCGCGTGGCGTATGGCAGTGGACCGCTGGGTGCGTACAGCGAAGTCCATGTGCTACCGGAAGCCAATCTGGTGAGCCTGCCGGACGCCATCAGCTTCGAACAGGCTGCCGGGGTGATGCTCAAGGGCCTCACCGTGCAGTACCTGTTGCGTCAGACGTATGAACTCAAGGGCGGCGAAACCATTCTGTTCCACGCAGCGGCCGGCGGTGTCGGTTCCCTGGCCTGCCAATGGGCCAAGGCCCTGGGGGTGAAGCTGATCGGCACCGTCAGCTCGCCGGAGAAAGCTGCGCTGGCCAAGGCCAACGGCGCCTGGGCGACCATCGATTACAGCCACGAAGATGTCGCGAAACGAGTGCTGGAATTGACTGACGGGAAAAAAGTCCCGGTGGTGTATGACGGCGTGGGCAAGGACACTTGGCTGACGTCCCTCGATAGCGTGCAACCGCGTGGCCTGGTGGTGAGTTTCGGCAATGCGTCAGGCGCAGTGGAGGGGGTGAACCTGGGAATTCTGTCAGCGAAGGGTTCGTTGTACGTGACTCGGCCGACCCTGGCGACTTACGCCAACAATGCCGAGAACCTGCAACGCATGGCGGATGAGCTGTTTGAGATGATCATCAGCGGCAAGGTGAAGGTGGAGATCAGCCAGAAGTATCCGTTGGCTGAAGCGGCGAAGGCGCAGACCGAATTGTCGGCGCGGCGGACCACCGGCTCGACTGTTTTGTTGCCTTAAGATTTTGATCGTTCCCACGCTCCGCGTGGGAATGCAGCCAGGGACGCTCCGCGTCCCAAGAGCGGACGCGGAGCGTCCGGTGAGGCATTCCCACGCGGAGCGTGGGAACGATCATGCGTTAGCCCTGGCGCACCACATGCCCGGTCGCCAGATCCCGAATCACACTCGGGTTCTTGCGCCCCCCCAGATTCCCGCCCAGGATCAAATCAAGCTGCCCACGGAAATACTGCTCGACCCGCAGTCGCGAACGCGCCGCTGGCCGGCCCTGAGGGTTGGCAGAGGTGGAGACCAAGGGCCCGACCAACGCACACAAATCCCGCACCAAAGGATGATCGCTGACCCGCAGCGCCACCGTTTCATGCACCCCGGTAATCCACCGCGGCAACTGGTTCTGGTGTGGCACCAGCCAGGTGTTCGGCCCCGGCCAGGTACTGGCCATGCGGTCCATCCACAGCTCGGGAAAGTCTTCGAACAGGAAGTCGAACTGGCGAATGTTATCGGCCACCAGGATCAACCCCTTACCCACCGACCGACCTTTGATCATCAAAAGACGATCCACCGCCTCTTCGTCCCACGGGTCACAACCCAGGCCCCAGACGGCTTCGGTTGGATAGGCAATCACCGCCCCTGCGCGAACGGCTTGCGCGGCTTGTTGCACCCGCCAACTGTTGACCATGAAAAACTCTCCGGAATAAGGCTCTGCGCAGTTTACCGATCTTCCTTATAAAACCTAGCTCACCCGCGCAAACCAGCGTCCGCTTTCGCACACCGCCCGGCCCTCCATTTCCAGCTCCGTCAACGCCGCCAGCACTTTGGGCAAGGCCCAGCCGCTGCTTTGCGCCAATGCCTCGCTGGTGTGGGGCGCGGCGTGAAGCAACATCAACAACGGATGGGTCGCCTGCGGGGTTTGCGTGGATAACGGCAATTGTTGCCAGCCGCGCAGGGCTTCGAGGATGTGGTCGATGGTTTCCACCAGCATCGCGCCGTCGCGAATCAACTGATGGCAGCCCTTGGCGCCGGGGTGGTGGATCGATCCTGGAATTGCGTACACCTCACGCCCCTGTTCCGCCGCAAGCCTGGCGGTGATCAACGAACCACTGGCGACACTGGCCTCGACCACCAGCACGCCGAGGGATAAACCGCTGATGATCCGGTTGCGTCGGGGGAAGTTGCTGGCACTCGGGCCGGCGTCCAGCGGGAACTCGGAAAGTACCGCGCTGCCCGAGGCAATCATGGCGTCTGCCAGGCGTCGGTTGCGCTGTGGATAAAACTTTTCAAGTCCCGTGCCAAGCACCCCTACCGTTTGCCCGCCAACGTCCAAAGCGGCCTGGTGCGCGGCGGCGTCGATGCCCAGGGCCAAGCCGCTGGTAATGACGAATCCGGCACCGGCCAGACTGCGGGAAAAGGCGGCGGCGGTGTCCATGCCCGGCCTCGACGCACGCCGACTGCCGACCATCGCCAGTTGCGGTTTTTCCAGAATGCCCGGATCCCCGGCGACAAATAACAGCGGCGGCGCATCGCTGATTTCCGCCAGCAACGCCGGGTACTCAGGCTGGTCCCACATCAGCAAATGCTGGCCCGCACGCTCTAGCCAGGCCAATGCGTGGTGGGCGCCATCGCGCACTTCACTGCAGCGCCGAGCCTCGGCACTGGCCGCCGGCAAGCCCAGCGCCCGCCAGGCACTGGCCGGCGCGCTGATGGCTTTTGACGCCGAGCCGAAGGCTTCGAGCAGTTTTTTAAATCGTGCCGGGCCGAGTTCGGGCAGGCGATGCAGGCGTAGACGAGCTTCCAGTTCCGCAGGGGAAACAGGGGTAAAAGCAGCGAGCGACATGGATCATCCTTGATCGTTATGAGCCCCGTTCAAACGGGAATAAGCTGTGGATAACTCTGTTGGTAACTTGTGGAGCTTGCTAAGGATTTCGCACCTTATCCATCACCGCCAGGGATCGCGATGCGTTGAGGACCAATCCGTAACTAAGTTTGTCGTAAGTGCGGAAAACCATCAGCAACCCGGCGCGCTCATCGGGAATTTTCAGCGGTTGGCCGGTGACTCGGTCGCGCACGGTTTCGCCGGTCTTCATCACCACCAGCACGTTGCCTTCGGCCAGGCCATCCCGTTGCCCCTTGTTCAGCGTGACCACGTCCATCGCGCCAATCTGTGTGACCCCGCGTGGCACATCGATGATCAGGCCGTTGATGTCGGTTTTCGGCGCGCTGGGCATGAACGTCGAATTGATCGCCCGTTCTTCGCCGCTGAACAAGCGGTCGCCGAGGCGCACTTCCTGAGTCGTGCGTTGCAGCGCGAGGGTGGCGACATCGCCTTCGGTCGCGACAATCTCGCCGCCACCAATGTCATCGGCGTTGATCCCCAGGAACTCCTTGCTCTGGGGATCGGTGTAGACCTTGCCTTGGCGGAAGATGCCGTACACCGGCTGGTTCGGGTCGAAATGCCCACGGGCGAAGATGCGGTCACCGGTGCCGCTGAGGACGCGTTCGGCATCACCGGCGACGATGTACGGCGCCTTGTCGAAGTCCTCGACCTTGTCGACGATGCGGTTGCTCAGCAAAAAACTGTTGATCGATTGCAGCGGGATGCTCGGGATCGCATCGGCCACCGGGCTGCTGCGGACCCGTGGCGAAAGCTTGATGGTGCCCCGGGATTCGCCGCGATTGAGAGTCAGGCGTGGCTGGCCGTTGACGTAGGTCAGCGTCAGCAAGTCGCCGGGATAGATGAGATTGGGGTTCTGGATTTGCGGATTGACCTGCCACAGTTCGGGCCATTTCCACGGCTCACGCAGGAATTTGCCGGAGATGTCCCAAAGTGTGTCGCCCCTTACCACTGTGTATTGCTGCGGAAAACCATCCTTGAGCTGCACTTGCCCGTGCGCCAAACCGGCCGAGGCCAGAAGGAGCAAGGCGAGTAGTGATTTCCTCATGCGGTGAATCCCTTTATTATGTGCGTTCGCGTAAAACGCCAGAGCCCCCGTGGCTCGCTCCTGGCTCTTGTCAGAGAAAGGAGCTACGTTTTACAACGGTAGCCTGCATCTTCGGACCCGCCAGGCCATCGACCCGACTTTACCTCACATGTGCAGCAATTAAGCTTATGGCCATTTTAGACATCCTCGAATTTCCCGACTCGCGCCTGCGCACTATCGCCAAACCGGTGGCCGTAGTGGACGACGAAGTGCGTCAGTTGGTCGATGATATGTTTGAAACAATGTATGAAGCGCCAGGCATCGGCCTCGCCGCGACCCAGGTCAACGTGCACAAACGTATCGTCGTGATGGACCTCTCCGAAGACCGCAGCGAACCCCGGGTGTTCATCAACCCCGAGTTCGAAACCCTGACCGACGAAATGGAGCAATACCAGGAAGGCTGCCTGTCTGTTCCGGGCTTCTACGAAAACGTCGATCGGCCGCAAAAGGTCAAGATCAAGGCCCTGGACCGCGACGGCCAGCCTTACGAACTGATCGCCGAAGGCCTGCTCGCCGTGTGCATCCAGCATGAATGCGACCACCTCAACGGCAAGTTGTTCGTTGATTACCTGTCCAATCTCAAACGCGACCGAATCAAGAAGAAACTGGAAAAGCTCCATCGCCAGAACGCTTGATGCCCTCCTTTCAAAGGCTTGCTGCGGCAAGCCTTTTTCTTTTGCGACTGCTTTGTAATAGAGAGTTTCCATGACTGAGCCACTGCGCATCGTCTTTGCCGGCACCCCGGAATTCGCCGCTGAACACCTCAAGGCCCTGCTCGCCAGCCCTTACGAGATCGTCGCGGTCTACACCCAACCGGACCGTCCGGCGGGCCGTGGGCAAAAACTGATGCCGAGCCCGGTCAAGCAACTGGCTCTGGAAAACAACATCCCGGTGCTGCAACCGCCAACCCTGCGCAACGAAGACGCCCAGGCTGAACTGGCCGCGCTGAAACCCGACTTGCTGGTGGTGGTCGCCTACGGCCTGATCCTGCCGCAAGTGGTGCTGGATATTCCGCGCCTGGGTTGCATCAACAGCCACGCCTCGTTGCTGCCGCGCTGGCGCGGTGCGGCGCCGATCCAGCGCGCCGTCGAAGCGGGCGATGCCGAAAGCGGCGTGACCGTGATGCGCATGGAACTGGGCCTGGACACCGGGCCGATGCTGCTGAAAGTCACCACACCGATCACCGGCGAAGACACCGGCGGCAGTCTCCACGACCGTTTGGCGGAAATGGGCCCGCCCGCCGTGGTTCAAGCGATTGCCGGTCTCGCTGCCGGCACGCTGGAAGGCGAAGTGCAGGACGACAGCCTCGCTACCTACGCGCATAAATTGAACAAAGACGAAGCCCGCATCGACTGGAGCCGTCCGGCAGTTGAGCTGGAACGCCTGGTCCGCGCCTTCAACCCATGGCCGATCACCCACAGCACCTTGAGCGGCGAAGCGTTGAAAGTGCTGGCCGCAAGCCTCGCCGAAGGGCAGGGCAATCCAGGGGAAATCCTCAGCGCCAGCAAGGACGGTTTGATCGTCGCCTGCGGTGAAAAGGCCCTGTGCCTGACCCGTCTGCAATTGCCCGGCGGCAAGGCGCTGAACTTCAGCGACTTGTTCAACAGCCGCCGTGAGAAATTCGCCGTCGGCACCGTGCTCGGCCAAGTGGCGGACGCTCAATGAACCCGCGTCTGGCCGCCGCCAAGGCACTTGCCGCTGTCCTGAACGGAAAAGCTTCGCTCAACAGCTCCCTGCCGACGCAAATGGACAAGGTCGAAGACCGTGATCGCGGCTTCACCCAGGACCTGGCGTTCGGCACCGCACGCTGGCAGCCGCGTTTGTCGGCGCTGGCGGCCAAGTTGTTGCAGAAGCCGTTCAAAGCTGCGGATGCCGATGTCGAGGCGTTGTTGCTGGTCGGCCTCTATCAACTGCTCTACACCCGCGTCCCGGCCCACGCCGCCATCGGCGAAACCGTCGGTTGCGCCGACAAGTTGAAAAAGCCCTGGGCCAAGGCCTTGCTCAACGCCGTACTGCGCCGCGCCCAACGGGAAAGCGAAGCGCTGCTGGCCGAGTTGGAACACGACCCGGTGGTGCGCACCGCCCACCCGCGCTGGCTGCAAAAATCCCTGAAAGCGTTCTGGCCTGAACAGTGGGAAGCCATTTGCGAAGCGAACAACGCGCATCCGCCGATGATTCTGCGGGTCAACCGTCGCCATCAGACCCGCGATGCGTACCTCGGCTTGCTGAGTGACGCGGGCATCGCCGCCACACCATGTGTGTACAGCCGCGACGGCATCATTCTCGACGCCGCCGCCGACGTACGCAGTCTGCCGGGCTTCGCCGAAGGCTGGATCAGCGTGCAGGACGAAGCCGCGCAATTGGCCGCCGACTTGCTCGATCTGGCGCCAGGCCAACGGGTGCTCGACGCCTGCTGCGCCCCCGGTGGCAAGACCTGCCACATCCTCGAAGCCGAGCCTGCATTGGCCGGCGTGGTGGCGGTGGACCTGGAAGCCAAGCGTCTGGTGCGGGTGCGGGAAAACCTCGCACGTCTGGGCCTGAGCGCCGAACTGATCGCCGCCGACGGCCGCGACACCGCGACCTGGTGGGACGGCAAGCCGTTCCAGCGCATTCTGCTGGACGCGCCGTGCTCGGCCACTGGCGTGATCCGTCGTCACCCGGACATCAAGTTGACTCGCCAGCCAGACGACATCTCCGCGCTCGCCGTGCTGCAGGGCGAGTTGCTCGACGCCATGTGGATAACCCTGGAAGTGGGCGGGATTCTGCTTTACGCCACCTGCTCGACGCTGCCGACCGAGAACACCGAAGTCATCGAAGCCTTTCTCGCCCGCACGCCGGGTGCCCGTGAGCTGGACCTCGCCACCACGGCCGGGATCAAGCAGCCCCATGGTCGCCAATTGCTGGCCCAGCAGGGCGGCCACGACGGGTTCTACTACGCCAAGCTGATCAAGATTGCCGCCGCGCGCGGTTAACCGGATTTTCAAGGGAGTGACTGGATGAAAATCATCATCCTTGGCGCAGGGCAGGTCGGCGGTTCGCTGGCGGAACACTTGGCCAGCGAAGCCAACGACATCACCGTGGTCGACACCGATGCCGAACGCCTGCGCGACCTCGGCGACCGTCTCGACATTCGCACCGTGCAAGGCCGCGCGTCGTTCCCGACGGTGCTGCGTCAGGCCGGCGCCGACGATGCGGACATGCTGGTGGCGGTGACCAACAGCGACGAGACCAACATGGTCGCTTGCCAGGTCGCCCACACCCTGTTCCACACCCCGACCAAAATCGCCCGGGTTCGCGAAGCCGCGTATCTGACCCGGGGCGGGCTGTTCAACAACGACGCGATCCCGGTGGACGTGCTGATCAGCCCGGAGCAAGTGGTCACCAATTACATCAAGCGCCTGATCGAACACCCCGGCGCCTTGCAGGTGATCGACTTCGCCGAAGGCAAAGCCCAACTGGTGGCGGTGAAGGCTTACTACGGCGGGCCGTTGGTGGGTCAGCAACTGCGCCAGTTGCGCGAGCACATGCCGAACGTCGAAACCCGCGTCGCGGCGATTTTTCGCCGGGACCGGCCGATCCTGCCCCAGGGCGATACGGTGATCGAGGCCGACGACGAGGTGTTTTTCATCGCCGCCAAGGCGAATATTCGCGCGGTGATGAGCGAAATGCGCCGTCTCGATGAAACCTACAAGCGCATCGTCATTGCTGGCGGCGGGCAGATCGGCGAGCGACTTGCCGAGGCCATCGAAAGCCGTTACCAGGTAAAGATCATCGAGATGAACCCGGCGCGCTGCCGCTACCTCTCGGACACCCTCGACAGCACCGTGGTGTTGCAGGGCAGCGCTTCGGACCGCGACTTGCTGCTGGAAGAGAACATCGCCGACGCCGATATCTTCCTGGCTCTGACCAACGATGACGAAGCCAACATCATGTCCTCGCTGCTGGCCAAACGGCTGGGCGCGAAGAAGGTGATGACGATCATCAACAATCCGGCTTACGTTGATTTGATCCAGGGCGGCGACATCGACATCGCCATCAGCCCGCAACTGGCGACCATCGGCACCTTACTCGCCCACGTGCGCCGGGGCGATATCGTCAGCGTGCACTCACTGCGCCGGGGCGCGGCGGAGGCCATCGAGGCGATTGCCCACGGTGATGCGAAGTCGAGCAAGGTGATTGGCAAGGCCATCGAGAACATCGGCTTACCGCCGGGCACCACGATTGGCGCGATCATTCGAGATGAAGAAGTGATCATTGCCCATGACGATACGGTGATCAAAACCGGCGACCACGTAATTCTGTTCCTTGTGGATAAGAAGCACATTCGGGATGTGGAGAAGCTGTTTCACGTCGGGTTGAGCTTCTTCTGATCCGGCATTTGCGGTGGCGGGGCGGGCCTCTTCGCGAGCAAGCCCGCTCCCACATTGGTTGTGTGTACACCACTTATTAACTGTGGGAGCGGGCTTGCTCGCGAAGGCGGCCTCACTCAACCAGATCAACCCCTGACACACCTCAACAAGGAATCCACCCATGCTCGAATCCCTGGAAAAAATGCTCGCCAAGGGTGTGGATAACTCATTGCTGCGCTTCGGCCTGGGCAAGGGTTATCTGGATCTTGGGGAAAACGCCAAGGCTGCGGAGCATTTTCAGCGTTGCGTCGAGTTCGATCCGAAATATTCAGCGGCGTGGAAGTTGTTAGGCAAAGCGCATCTGGCGCTGGCGGACCATGGGGCCGCACGCCAGGCCTGGGAGCAAGGCCTAGAAGCCGCCCGCGCCCATGGCGATAAGCAGGCGGAGAAGGAAATGACGGTGTTCCTGAAGAAGCTTGATCGCCAGGCTCACTGATCAGAGATAACGCAGGCCAATCCCTTCAGCGTCCACCAGCACCACTTCCATGCGCACCCGCGGCGCGCCTGTGGGTAAGTCCTGGACCTGACCATAAACCACCGCGCCCTTGGGCAACGCCGCCAGGGTCGGGTGCTTGACGTAGACGCCCGTGGTCGAAAGATTGCGGGTCTGGCCCAGGCATTCGCCAAAGCTGTCGTGGCTGATCTTGATACGAAATGATTTGCGGTGTTCGGACATCTTCTGCGCCCTTATATGAACGGCTGTGGATAAACGACCCCTTGTAGGAGCGAGGCTTGCCCGCGAAGAGGCCATCAAATTCAACATTGATGTTGAATGGAAGGTCGCCTTCGCGGGCAAGCCTCGCTCCTACAGGACGGGGTTATCCACAGATCGTGCCATTAACGTCAATACCAGCGCTCTTCGCCCGGTGGACGCTTCTTGAAGCGTTTCATGCTCCACATGTACTGGCTCGGATACGCCCCCACGTAGCGCTCAACCACTTTGCTCATGGCGGCGCAGGATGTCTCGGTATCGGTGCTGTACATGGCTTCCGGCGCGGCTTCGAGGATCACTTTGTAGCCTGAACCGTCCGGCAGGCGCAGGGCATGCAGGAACACGCCGACCGCTTTGCCGCCGGCGAGCATGTTCGGCACAAACTTGCTGGTCAGCGCCTGGGTGGCGAAGAACGGCACGAAGATGCCGGCGGATTCGGCCGGTTCCGGGTCAGCGGGGATGCCCACTGCACCACCTTTGCGCACTTCCTTGATCACACTGAGGATGCCTTCCTTGGTGGAAGCGGCCACGCGGTTGCCCAGTTGTACCCGCTGCTTGCGCAGCAAATCATCCACAGCCTTCAATTTCGGCGGACGATAGAAAATGATCGGTTTGCACTGGCTGCAATAGAAGTGATTCAACACTTCCCAATTGCCGAGGTGGCTGGTGATGCCGACCACGCCTTTGCCGGACGCGAGCGCATCCTTCAACACGTCGAGGCCTTCGACTTCGCGCACCAGGTCGATGGAGCGCTGGGCCGGCCAGATCCAGGCGCAGGCGCTTTCGGTCAGGGACTTGCCGATGTCTTTCAGGCTCTGGCCCACCAGACGTTCGCGCTCGGCCGGGTCCATCTCCGGGAAGCACTTGGCCAGGTTGATCCGCACCACGTCGCGGGAACGGTTGGGGGTTTTCCACATCATCCAGCCGATGGCCGCGCCGACTGCCTGCACGGCCCGCCACGGAAGCAGGGCAAACAGCCGCAGAGCGCCTACCAGCAAGGCGCCTTTAAACTTATCCACAGGTCACTCCTGATCTTGTGCTGTGTACGAGGCGGCCATTCTAACCGCCGTTCGCCAGCGTCGCGTAGCGGTCGCAATCCTGGGTGTGGTCCATGACCATGCCCGAGGCCTGCATCAGCGCGTAACAGATGGTCGGGCCGACGAACGTGAAACCGGCCTTTTTCAGGCCTTTGCTCATCTCCACGGCGACCGGTGTCACGGCCGGGACCTGGCTGCGATCCTTGAAATGATTGATCACCGGTTTATCGCCAACAAACGACCAGAGAAACGCCACCGGGTCCTCCAGGGCCAGCCAGGCCTGGGCGTTGCGTCGTGCGGCGTTGAGTTTGAGGCGGTTGCGGATGATGCCGGGATCGAGCATCAATTCATCGATTTCCGCGTCGCTCATTTGCGCCACGCGCTGTACGTCGAAGCCGAACAGCACCTCACGATATCGCTCACGTTTGCGCAACACGGTGATCCAGGAGAGGCCGGCCTGGAACCCTTCGAGCAAAAGCAACTCGAACAATCCCTGCGCATCGCGTAGCGGCGTGCCCCACTCCTGATCGTGATAAGCCATGTACAGCGGATCTTCGGAACACCAAAAGCAGCGTGGCATAAGGCTCCAGGGGGCGTGCGCAGCAACGAATCGGGTATACTCCCGCTCTTTAAATCGCAGCCCAAGAAACAGGTGAATTTCGTGAGCCAGCCTACGCCAGCCGTGCGTACCTTCCAAGACTTGATCCTCGCCCTCCAGCAATACTGGGCCGAGCAAGGTTGCGTAGTACTTCAGCCCTACGATATGGAAGTAGGCGCCGGCACTTTCCACACAGCCACGTTTCTGCGCGCCATCGGCCCGGAAACCTGGAACGCCGCTTATGTGCAGCCCAGTCGTCGCCCGACTGACGGCCGCTACGGCGAAAACCCGAACCGTCTGCAGCACTACTATCAGTTCCAGGTAGTCCTGAAGCCGAACCCGGACAACTTCCAGGAACTGTACCTGGGCTCTCTCAAGCACGTCGGCCTGGACCCGTTGGTCCACGACATTCGCTTCGTCGAAGACAACTGGGAATCGCCAACCCTGGGCGCCTGGGGCCTGGGCTGGGAAGTCTGGCTCAACGGCATGGAAGTGACGCAGTTCACGTACTTCCAGCAAGCGGGCGGCATCGAGTGCTACCCGGTGACCGGCGAGATTACTTACGGTCTTGAGCGTCTGGCCATGTACCTGCAAGGCGTGGACTCGGTCTACGACCTGGTGTGGGCTGACGGCCCGATGGGCAAAGTGACCTACGGCGACGTGTTCCACCAGAACGAAGTCGAGCAATCGACCTACAACTTCGAACACGCCAACGTCGAGAAGCTGTTCGAACTGTTCGACTTCTACGAAAGCGAAGCCAAGCGCCTGATCGAACTCGACCAGCCGCTGCCATTGCCGAGCTACGAAATGGTGTTGAAGGCGTCCCATACCTTCAACCTGCTGGATGCACGCCGGGCAATCTCGGTGACTGCGCGTCAGCAATACATTCTGCGTGTACGCACCCTGGCGCGTTCCGTTGCGCAAGCCTACCTGCTGGCTCGCGCCAAGCTGGGCTTCCCGATGGCGACCCCGGACCTGCGTGATGAAGTGTTGGCTAAGCTGGAGGCTGCACAATGAGTGCTCTGGATTTCCTGGTTGAATTGGGCACCGAAGAACTACCACCCAAAGCCCTGAACACCCTGGCCGATGCGTTCCTGGCCGGTATCGACAAGGGCCTGCAAGCCGCTGGCCTGAACTACGAAGCCAAAACCGTCTACGCCGCGCCCCGTCGTCTGGCTGTGCTGATCACCGCGCTGGCTACCCAGCAACCGGATCGCAGCATCAACCTCGACGGCCCGCCACGTCAGGCCGCGTTCGATGCCGACGGCAACCCGACTCAAGCAGCACTGGGCTTCGCCAAGAAGTGCGGCGTCGACCTGAGCGAAATCGATCAGAGCGGTCCAAAACTGCGTTACAGCCAGAGCATCGCCGGCAAACCGACCGCGAGCCTGCTGCCGACCATCGTCGAAGATTCCCTGAACGACCTGCCGATCCCGAAGCGCATGCGCTGGGGTGCTCGCAAGGAAGAATTCGTGCGTCCGACCCAATGGCTGGTGATGCTGCTCGGTGATCAGGTCATCGACTGCACGATCCTCGCCCAGAAGGCTGGCCGCGACTCCCGTGGTCACCGCTTCCACCACCCGCAAAGCGTACGCATCACCGCGCCGGCCAACTATTTGGCTGACCTGCGTGGCGCCTACGTGCTGGCCGATGCCAACGAGCGTCGCGCACTGATCAGCAAGCGCACCGAAGAACTGGCGACGATGCAGGAAGGCACGGCGATCGTACCTCCGGCCTTGCTCGACGAAGTGACCGCGTTGGTTGAATGGCCGGTGCCGCTGGTGTGCTCGTTCGAGGAACGTTTCCTCGACGTGCCGCAAGAAGCCCTGATCACCACCATGCAGGACAATCAGAAGTACTTCTGCCTGCTGGATGCCGACGGCAAGTTGCTGCCACGCTTCATTACTGTGGCCAACATCGAAAGCAAAGACCCGCAGCAGATCATCGCCGGTAACGAGAAAGTGGTTCGCCCACGCCTGACCGACGCCGAGTTTTTCTTCAAGCAAGACAAGAAGCAGAAACTCGAAGACTTCAACCTGCGCCTGCAAAACGTGGTGTTCCAGGAAAAACTCGGCAGCGTCTACGACAAGGCCGAGCGCGTTTCCAAACTCGCCGCGTACATCGCGCAACGCATTGGCGGCAACGCAGCCTGGGCTTCCCGTGCCGGTCTGCTGTCCAAGTGCGACCTGTCGACCGAGATGGTCGGTGAGTTCCCGGAGATGCAAGGTGTCGCCGGTTACTACTACGCCCTCAACGACGGCGAGCCGGAAGAAGTCGCCCTGGCGCTGAACGAGCAGTACATGCCGCGCGGTGCCGGCGCTGAACTGCCGACTACCCTGACCGGTGCGGCCGTGGCCATCGCCGACAAGCTCGACACCCTGGTTGGCATCTTCGGCATCGGTATGCTGCCTACCGGCAGCAAAGATCCGTATGCCCTGCGTCGTGCTGCACTCGGCGTGTTGCGCATCCTGATCGACAAGAAGCTCGACCTCGACCTGAACGACGCCGTGGCTTTCGCCGTGGCCGCGTTCGGCACCAAGATCAAGGCTGCCGGCCTGAACGAGTCGGTGCTGGAGTTCATCTTCGACCGTCTGCGTGCCCGTTACGAAGACGAAGGTGTGGACGTCGCGACGTACCTGTCGGTGCGTGCCCTGAAGCCGGGTTCGGCGCTGGATTTCGATCAGCGTGTGCAAGCAGTCCAGGCTTTCCGAAAATTGCCGGAAGCCGCCGCACTGGCCGCAGTGAACAAGCGTGTTTCGAACCTGCTGAGCAAAGCCGAAGGCTCGATTCCATCGGTCGTTGAAGCCAAGTACTTCGACAATGCCAACGAGTTCTCCCTGTACTCGGCGATCCAGCAGGCTGACCAGGCTGTCCAGCCGATGGCCGCTGCCCGTCAGTACAGCGAATCGCTGGCGCGTTTGGCTGCGTTGCGCGAGCCAGTGGATGCGTTCTTCGAAGCGGTGATGGTCAATGCGGATGACGCCAATGTGCGCGCCAACCGTTATGCCCTGTTGTCGCGCTTGCGTGGGCTGTTCCTCGGCGTTGCCGATATTTCGCTGCTGGGGTAAGACTGTTTGAAACTGCTGATTCTCGATCGGGACGGAGTGATCAACTATGACTCCGACGCTTATATCAAGTCGGTGGAGGAGTGGATTCCGCTCCCCGGTTCGATCGAAGCCATCGCGCAGTTGAGCAAGGCCGGCTGGACGGTGGCGGTCGCTACCAACCAGTCGGGCATCGCTCGCGGCTACTACGACATCGCCACCCTCGACGCCATGCACGAGCGCTTGCGTTCGCTAGTGGCGGAGCAGGGCGGTGAAGTCGGCCTGATCGTCTACTGCCCCCACGGGCCGGACGATGGCTGCGATTGCCGCAAGCCAAAACCCGGGATGTTGAAAACCATCGCCGCGCATTACAACGTGTCGCTGACTGATCTATGGTTTGTCGGCGATACCCTTGGTGACCTGGAAGCCGCAAAAGCCGTCGATTCTCAGCCAGTTTTAGTAAAGACCGGGAAAGGCGAAAAGACTCTGGGCAAGACCCTACCGGCGGGCACCTTGATTTTTGACGATCTGGCGGCGATTGCCGCAGAACTTATCCACAATTAGAGCGTTTCGAGATTCCTGACCAAGGATTGATCGGGATTGCGCTTTATATAGACGGGCAGAGCCCGCACGGTAAACGTCACCATGTCGATATTGCAGGCCATCAGAACCTTCCTCTTTTACCTGCTGCTGGGCACCAGCTCTTTGCTTTGGTGCAGCCTGAGCTTTTTTATCGCGCCTTTTCTGCCGTTCAAGGCGCGCTATCGCTTTATCAATGTGTACTGGTGCCGCTGCGCCTTGTGGCTGAGCAAAGTATTTCTGGGCATCACCTACGAAATCAAAGGCGCCGAGAACGTGCCTGACCGGCCCTGCGTGATTCAGTCGAACCACCAGAGCACCTGGGAGACGTTCTTTCTCTCGGCTTATTTCGAGCCGTTGAGCCAGGTCCTCAAGCGTTCCCTGCTCTTTGTGCCGTTCTTCGGCTGGGCCATGGCGATGCTGCGACCGATCGCCATCGACCGCGATAACCCGAAAGCCGCGCTCAAGCATGTGGCGAAAAAAGGCGATGAGCTACTGAAGGATGGCGTCTGGGTGCTGATCTTCCCGGAAGGCACCCGCGTTCCCTACGGCACTGTCGGAAAGTTCTCACGCGGTGGCAGCGCTTTGGCAGTCAACGCCGAACTTCCAGTACTGCCGATTGCACACAATGCCGGCAAGTTCTGGCCGAAAACCGGTTGGGCAAAGAAGCAGGGCGTGATCACCGTGATCATCGGCGAACCGATGTACGCCGAAGGCACTGGGCCGCGCGCCATTGCGGCATTGAACGACCGGGTCCAGGCCTGGAACGAGCAGATGCAGCGAGACATGGGTTCGTTGCCACCAGCACCTCAGGCGCCGGTCGAAACGGATCAAGTGGCTGTCTGAGATTCTGTGGATAACCTGTGTACCGTTTTGTTGAAAAACGGCGTATTTAGTTCATAGCCTCATGATTTACATACATATTTCCTAAGCTCATAAAATTCCGAAAAAGGTGCATAAGTTTTTTTCGGACGTAAAAAAACCGGCTGATATAGCCGGTTTTTTTATGCCCGCGATTTATTCATCCAGCATAGGAAAATGCAGGCTGAAACAGGTGCCTTTGCCGACCTCGCTTTGGCATTCGATCCGACCACCGTGGTGGTCCACAACGGCTTTAACCATCGACAAACCCAACCCCACGCCATCGACGCCTTGCGCCGAGGCAAAGCGCCGGTACTGACTGAACAGCTCGGGCAATTCATCGGCGGCGATGCCTTTGCCCTGATCGATCAGTTCACATTTCAGCCAACCGTCACTGCATTTGACGTGCAAGCGGATGCGGGTGCCGGCATTGCTGTACTTGATGGCGTTTTCCAACAGATTGAACAATGCCCGGGTCAGCAGCCCCTGATCGGCCATGATCATGCTTTCCTGAGCATCGTCCTCCAGGTGATGAATCAGCTCGATCTGTTTCAACTGCGCGATGCTCAGGGCCTGATCAAATACATCCAGCACCAGCATGGCGAACAGACTGGGCTGAAATTCGTACGCCTCTGACTCCGCCCGGGCCAATTGCACGAAACCGTCGGTGAGGTCCAAGGCCCTGCGCACCTGGCGCTCGATTTGATCGAATAGCTGCGTGTCGCCGCCGACCTGCTGTCGATGCACGTCGAGCAGGGCAAGGATCGCCGAATGCGGCGCGCGCAGATCATGGGACAAAAACCGCAATAGCACGCCGCGCTGTTCCTCGGCATCGCGCTCGACACTCAGGTCGGTCAGGCTCAGCAGCCAGCCAATCGGCGTTTCTCCGTCCACCGGCAACAGTGCTGCGCGTTCCAGACGCAAGCTGCGGCCCTTGATGTCCCTGAACTCCAACAAGGTCAAGTTCGATAAAGGCGGGCGCGAGCCATCGAGCAGCTCCGGATAACCCAGTCGCGCCAGTTGTTCGAGCACGTCGTCACCCACCAGTTCGGCGCCGAACACGTCCCGGGCGTTGCGGTTGCCGAGCAAGATCCGCCCTTGGGGATCGCTGATCAAGGTAGCCACCGGCAGATATTCCAGACCATCGGCTATAAAACGCCGGGTATCGCGGGTGCGGCTCATGGCTTGTTCCAGGGCCATGATTTGCCTCTGCAATGGATCGCCGGTGGGAAACTGCACGCGGCGGCGTTCCGGGAACACTTTCGGTTCGTTGTCCAGGCGCGCCAGCTCCCAACCGAAATAGGTCAGCACCACACTCAAGCGTCGCCAGTTCCAGATCAGGTAACCGAACAGCATGCCCATCAGGCTCGCCGCCGGGGACCACCACCAATGCAATTCGGCCAGGCCGGCGCCGATCAACAGTGCGCAGCTCATGCCGCCCAATGTCAGCCAGAGCGCAAGACGCGGACGAAGCAGCATCAAGCCAAGTACGCAGGCGACCAGACTGACCGACAACAACGCCCCGACTGCACCCGAACCTTCAAGCTCGCCGGATTGGGCGCTGTAGGAAAGCAGGGCCGTCAGCGGCAGCAGGACCAGACTTATCCACAACCATTCCCTGACCAGTTGCCGAAACAGGCGCTGGACCTGAGTGGGCTCGCGACTTTCGCGGCGGCGCTGATTCGTCATGGGAAAGAGTGATAGAAGAGGAGGGTGGGAATTAGGTTCATGAGTCACTGGTCTGATTGGCATGTTGAACCTGAAGAATCATAGCGGACGACGACCAACGGGGCGCCGCTTACTTTCACTCCCCAGGCCGAGCCGGTATCGTCTACCGCCCATCCGCCATCATGGAATTCCCGTAAATGCGTATCGCGATACTGGACGATGAACCCGCCGAACTGCGCCGGGTGGAGCAAACCCTGCGGCAAATGGCCGAACCGGGCGAACAGCCCTGGGCATTGCACAGCTTCGAGCGTGGGGAAGACCTGTTGCGACAGCTGCGCCGGGAAACTTTCGACTTGCTGATCCTCGACTGGCAACTGCCCGACCTCAGCGGCCTTTCGCTGCTGCGCTGGACCCGCGAACACATGGACGCCCCACCGGCCGCCATCATGCTCACCAGCCGCGACGCCGAGAGCGACATCGTCCAGGCACTCAACGCCGGGGCCGACGACTACGTCAGCAAACCGTTCCGTCCCAACGAATTGAAAGCCCGGGTTGGCGCCGTCTTGCGCAGGCATAGCCAGCAACGGGCAACGGTTGCCGACGTCTTAAGTTTCAATGACCTGGTATTCGACGACGCCGAGCTCACCGTCACCCGCGCCGGCACGCCTATCGCCATGACTGAACGGGAATATAGCCTGGCCCGTTGCCTGTTCACCAACCTTGGCCGGCCGTTGTCTCGGGAATATCTCTATGGACGCTTCTGGAGCCATGAAGAGATGGTGTCTTCACGGCCACTGGACACTCATATTTATCGACTGCGAAACAAGCTGGGGCTGACGGCGGATCGGGGTTGGCAGTTGTTGACGATTTACGGGTATGGGTATCGGTTGGAGAGTGTGGGGTCCACCTCCGAGTAAAGCGCCGCACTCCTGTAGGAGCTGCCGAAGGCTGCGATCTTTTGATTTTCTAGAAGCCATAAAAAAGGCCAACGCATGTGCGTTGGCCTTTTTCATTATGGCGTTACCGTTGGATCAGAAGTCCAGGTTGGAAACCGCCAGAGCATTGCTTTCGATGAAGTCACGGCGGGGTTCGACCGCATCACCCATCAGGGTGTTGAAGATCTGGTCCGCGCCAATGGCGTCTTCGATGGTCACTTTGAGCATCCGGCGCTGAGCTGGGTCCATGGTGGTCTCCCACAGCTGATCCGGGTTCATCTCGCCCAGACCTTTGTATCGCTGGATGGTGTGACGCTTGGTGCTTTCAGCCATCAGCCATTCAAGGGCTTCCTTGAATTCGGTGACCGGCTTCTTGCGCTCGCCGCGCTGGATGTACGCGCCGTCGTCGAGCAAGGTGCTCAGTTGAGCGCCCAGGGAAACAACGGTTTTGTAATCGTTGCTGCCGAAGAAGTCGCGGTTGAACGTGATGTAGTTCGACAGGCCGTGGGAGATCAGTTCGACCTCTGGCAGCCAGACGTTACGTTCACGGTCTTCACGCAGGCTGGCTTTGTAGACCAGGCCCGATTTCTCGACGGTACGCAGACGCACTTCGAACTGCGCCATCCAGTCCTGCATCGCTGCGTGATCGGACAGTTGCTCCATGCTGACCGCTGGCAGGTAGATGAAGTGCTCGGTCAGTTCCTGTGGGTACAGGCGCGACAGACGCTTGAGCGTCTTCATCACCAGGCGGAAGTCATTCACCAGACGCTCAAGGGCTTCACCGGAGATACCCGGCGCTTCTTCGTTCAGGTGCAGGCTCGCGTCTTCCAGGGCCGACTGCGTCATGTACTCTTCCATGGCGTCGTCGTCTTTGATGTATTGCTCTTGCTTGCCTTTCTTGACCTTGTACAGCGGCGGCTGGGCGATGTAGATGTAGCCGCGCTCGATCAGCTCCGGCAACTGACGGAAGAAGAAGGTCAGCAGCAGTGTGCGGATGTGCGAACCGTCGACGTCAGCATCGGTCATGATGATGATGTTGTGGTAGCGCAGCTTGTCGATGTTGTACTCGTCGCGGCCGATGCCGCAGCCCAGGGCGGTGATCAAGGTGCCCACTTCTTGCGAAGAGATCATCTTGTCGAAACGCGCTTTCTCGACGTTCAGGATCTTGCCCTTGAGCGGCAGGATGGCCTGGGTGCGACGGTTACGTCCCTGCTTGGCGGAACCGCCAGCAGAGTCACCTTCCACCAGGTACAGTTCGGACAGGGCAGGGTCTTTTTCCTGGCAGTCAGCCAGTTTGCCCGGCAAGCCGGCGATATCCAGCGCGCCTTTACGACGGGTCATCTCACGGGCTTTACGCGCCGCTTCACGAGCACGGGCAGCGTCGATCATCTTGCCGACGACCAGTTTTGCTTCGTTCGGGTTTTCCAGCAGGAAGTCGGAGAAGTACTTGCCCATTTCCTGTTCGACTGCGGTCTTCACTTCGGAAGAAACCAGCTTGTCTTTAGTCTGGGAGCTGAACTTCGGATCCGGTACTTTCACCGAAATGATCGCGGTCAGGCCTTCACGGGCATCATCACCGGTGGTGGCGACTTTGTGCTTCTTCGCCAGGCCTTCCGCTTCGATGTAGGTGTTGAGGTTACGCGTCAGTGCGGAACGGAAACCCACCAGGTGAGTACCGCCATCGCGCTGTGGAATGTTGTTGGTGAAGCACAACAGGTTCTCGTTGAAGCTGTCGTTCCACTGCAGGGCGATTTCCACGCCGATGCCGTCTTCACGCTGGATGTTGAAGTGGAACACCTGGTTGACCGGGGTCTTGTTGGTGTTCAGGTATTCAACGAATGCACGCAGGCCGCCTTCGTACTTGAACAGTTCTTCCTTACCGCTGCGCTCGTCCTTGAGGACGATGCCGACACCGGAGTTGAGGAAGGACAGTTCACGAATCCGCTTGGCCAGGATGTCCCAGCTGAAGTGGATGTTCTTGAAGGTCAGGTCGGAGGGCTTGAAGTGAATCTGGGTGCCGGTAGTTTCGCTCTCGCCGACGATTTTCATCGGCTCTTTCGGAACACCGTGGATGTAGGTCTGTTCCCAGATCTTGCCACTGCGGCGAACGGTCAGGACCAATTCTTCCGACAGGGCGTTCACCACCGACACGCCTACACCGTGCAGACCGCCGGATACTTTGTAGGAGTTGTCGTCGAACTTACCGCCGGCGTGCAGCACGGTCATGATGACCTCGGCTGCGGAAACGCCTTCTTCTTTATGCACGTCTACCGGGATGCCACGGCCGTTGTCGCGAACGGTGATGGATTCATCCGGGTGAATAATGATGCTGATGTCGTCACAGTGGCCAGCGAGCGCTTCATCGATGGAGTTGTCGACTACCTCGAAGACCATGTGGTGCAGACCGCTACCATCGTCGGTGTCACCAATGTACATACCGGGACGTTTGCGTACGGCATCCAGGCCTTTCAGCACTTTAATGCTCGTTGAGTCGTAGGTATTCGTATTTTCTTCGCTCAATGCCTTCACTCCCGATGGTCGTGGGTCTGGGTGATACGGCCCTGTTCCACGTGGAACAGAGCGACTGGCGTTTCCGTCTGCCAGCCTTCCCTCAATAATTCGTGATCTACACAGGTGATAAACACCTGGCAGCGTAAGTCTTCCAGCAAGCGGCAAAGCGCACGGCGGTGTTGCTCGTCCAGTTCGGACGGCAGGTCATCCACCAGATAAATACACTGGCCGCGTCGGGCCTGGCTAACCAAGTGCCCCTGGGCAATCCGCAATGCACAGACCACCAACTTCTGCTGACCCCGGGACAAGATGTCCGCGGCGTTATGTGCGCCCAATCGAAGACGCAAATCAGCGCGTTGTGGTCCGGCCTGGGTATGACCCATTTGCTGATCCCGTTGAAGGGACCCGGCGAGCACTGCACTCAGCTCACGGTCCTTATCCCAACCTCGGTAATAGCTGAGCGTTAAGCCCTCGAGCTCAACCAGCTCGCTCAAGGTCTGTTCAAAGACTGGTTTCAAAGCTTTGATGTAAGCGCGGCGGTATTCATCAATTTCTGTGCTGGCCTGGCACAGTTCCCTGTCCCAAACCGCCTGCGAAACGGCGTCAAGTGTACCATGCCGCAGCCAAGAGTTTCTCTGGCGCAGGGCCTTCTGCAAGCGCTGCCAGGTGGACATGAAACGCGGTTCCACGTGGAACACACCCCAGTCGAGAAACTGCCTCCGAATCTTCGGCGCCCCCTCCAACAGCCGGAAGCTGTCGGGGTTGATGAGCTGTAATGGCAGGATTTCCGCCAGTTGCGCCGCGCTGCGGGCGTTCTGACCGTCGATGCGGATCTGGAATTCACCTTGGCGGTCCCGAGATATCCCCAACGCGCTGTGCCCGCCCTCGGCCAATTCCACCTGACCAAACACCGTGCACGCCAATTGCTCGTACTGAATCACGGGTAAAAGACGGCTGCTACGAAACGAACGGGCAAGCCCCAGCAGATGAATGGCTTCCAGAACACTGGTTTTGCCGCTGCCGTTGGCGCCGTAAAGAATGTTGATTCGGGGAGAGGGGGAGAAGGTCACCGGGTGCAGATTGCGCACCGCGGTGACCGAGACGCGACTTAAGGACATCTAGCTTCTGCTGGGCATGATTACAGACGCATCGGCATGACAACATAAGCCGAGTCGTCGTTGTCGGATTCTTGCACCAGCGCACTGCTGTTGGAGTCGGACAGGATCAGGCGAACCTGCTCGGTGGTCATCACGCCCAGCACGTCGAGCAAGTAGCTCACGTTGAAGCCGATTTCCAGATTGCCGCCGTTGTACTCGACGCCGACTTCTTCTTCCGCTTCTTCCTGCTCCGGGTTGTTCGCCTGGATTTTCAACTGACCGTTGGCCAGTTGCAGACGGATACCACGGTACTTCTCGTTGGACAGAATCGCGGTACGGCTGAAGGCTTCACGCAGAGCCTGACGATCACCCAACACCAGCTTGTCGCCACCCTTCGGCAGAACACGCTCGTAATCCGGGAATTTGCCGTCGACCAGTTTCGAAGTGAAGGTGAACTCGCCAGTGGTCGCACGAATGTGGTGCTGACCCAGGACGATGCTGACCAGACCATCCGGCTCGGTCAGCAGGCGCGCCAACTCAAGGATACCCTTGCGCGGCACGATCACCTGGTGACGATCCGGCTGACCGATATCGGCCTTCATCGAGCACATGGCCAGACGGTGGCCATCGGTGGCCACGGCGCGGATGATGCCTTCGGAGACTTCCAGCAGCATGCCGTTGAGGTAATAACGCACGTCCTGCTGGGCCATGGCGAAGCTGGTGCGTTCGATCAAACGACGCAGTTTGCTTTGCTCCAGGCTGCAAGTCAGCGAACCCGGGCCTTCTTCCACCGTCGGGAAATCGTTGGCCGGCAGGGTCGACAGGGTGAAGCGGCTACGGCCAGCCTTCACCACGAGCTTCTGCTCATCGACCTTGATGTCGATCAGCGCGTCGTTCGGCAGGCTTTTGCAGATGTCCATCAGCTTGCGCGCAGGCACGGTGATAGAACCTGGATCAGCCGGCTCTTCGAGTTGCACACGACCGACCAGCTCGACTTCCAGGTCAGTACCGGTCAGCGACAGTTGCTGGCCTTCGACAACCAGCAGCACGTTGGAGAGCACCGGCAAGGTCTGTCGGCGCTCAACGACGCCTGCGACCAGTTGCAGGGGTTTCAACAGGGCTTCGCGTTGAATGGTGAAATGCATGGTCTAGTCCCTTGCCTTAATAAGCTGCGCTGGTGTTCATCAAGTGGTCAGTGTACGCAGCAGGTTCTTGTAGTCCTCGCGGATGTCCGCGTCGGATTCCTTAAGTTCGTTGATCTTGCGGCAGGCGTGCAAAACGGTCGTGTGGTCGCGGCCGCCAAACACATCGCCGATTTCCGGCAGGCTGTGGTTAGTCAACTCTTTGGAGAGGGCCATTGCAACCTGACGCGGACGTGCGACCGAACGTGAACGACGTTTGGACAGCAGGTCGGAGATCTTGATCTTGTAGTACTCGGCGACGGTGCGCTGAATGTTATCCACAGAGACCAGTTTGTCTTGCAGCGCCAACAAGTCCTTCAGGGATTCGCGGATCAACTCGATGGTGATGTCACGACCCATGAAGTGTGAGTGGGCGATCACGCGCTTCAGCGCGCCTTCCAGCTCACGGACGTTGGAGCGAATACGTTGGGCAATGAAGAACGCCGCATCGTGGGGCAGATCGACTTTGGCCTGGTCGGCCTTTTTCATCAGGATCGCCACGCGGGTTTCCAGCTCCGGCGGCTCGACGGCCACCGTCAGGCCCCAGCCGAAGCGAGACTTGAGGCGTTCTTCGAGGCCTTCGATTTCTTTCGGGTAGCGGTCACTGGTGAGAATGACCTGTTGGCCACCTTCAAGCAGGGCGTTGAAGGTGTGGAAAAACTCTTCCTGGGAACGTTCCTTGCGGGCGAAGAACTGAATGTCGTCGATCAGCAGGGCGTCCACCGAACGGTAGAAGCGCTTGAATTCATTGATGGCGTTCAGTTGCAGAGCCTTGACCATGTCGGCCACGAAACGCTCGGAATGCAGGTACACGACCTTGGCATTCGGGTTCTTCTTTAATAGATGGTTACCCACCGCGTGCATCAAGTGGGTTTTACCCAAGCCGACGCCACCATAAAGGAAGAGCGGGTTGTAACCGTGCTTGGGGTTGTCCGCCACTTGCCAGGCCGCAGCCCGGGCCAATTGGTTGGACTTACCTTCGACGAAGTTCTCGAAGGTGAAGGTGCGGTTCAGGTAGCTGGTGTGCTTGAGCGCGCCTTCAACCTGCACGGTGCGCTGTTCGGCGCGAACCGGGGCCTGTTGCGAACTGGCGCCGGCCATCGGGTCGAAGCTGTCGCGGGACGGCTCTTCACTGACTTCGGCTACTTTTTGCGTGGCCCGTTTGGTCTGGGTAGCAACCGGGGCAGGGGCCGGCGCGCTGACCGGTGCCTGGGCGGCTTGAGCCTGGGACGCGGCGGCTGCGAGCGGGGCATTGGGTGCCGCGCGGGGTGCCGAACTGCGTTTGCTGCCTATTAATAAGGAAAGCGCCGGCGCCATGCCATTGCCATGCTCATCCAGCAGTTCGAGGACGCGGCCCAGGTACTTTTCGTTGACCCAGTCGAGAACAAAACGATTCGGTGCGTAGACACGCAACTCGTCGCCTTCGGCTTCGACCTGTAGTGGACGGATCCAAGTGTTGAATTGTTGGGCAGGCAGCTCATCGCGCAAAAGCTCCACGCACTGCTGCCAAAGTTCCACTGACACGGATATCCCCTAAGTTGAAAGCCGGTGAGGCAAAAACAAGCGGCCATTGTAGCGGCCAGACGCCCACTTATCCACATGCAGGTTGCGCACAGGCCATGAATTATCAATGCGTTAACCACTGAAAAGGCGACCAACGGTATGTGCATAAGCTCTGTGGATAACCCCCCATGAGGGCACTGGACAAGTGGGGGGCAAACTCGGTGGATAACTGGCCTGTGGATAACTGGCCATTCCACACACAGCTTATCCGACAGCGCAGCACAGGCTGACCACCGTTTTCCACCGTAGTTGTCATTCTCTGTACATCACGGGTTAGAAGGGCTTAAGGCAGTTATCCACAGCAGATGGCGTCCCTAGCTTTTATAAGCTTTACAAAAAAGCTTTAAATAATTCCCTTCTTTATTTCTATATCTAGCGAACAGGGTCCAAGCGCGAAAACCCCTGGAGATCTATTTATAAGGAAACGTTGGTTGGAAATTGACCTAGAGGCTTGCTTTCTCTAGAATCCCCGGTCTCTTAAAACGGGGGCCATTCCGGCCCGTTGTGGACGAACCAGGTAACACGACAATGAAACGTACTTTCCAACCAAGCACTATCAAACGCGCTCGTACCCACGGTTTCCGTGCTCGCATGGCTACCAAGAACGGTCGTGCCGTCCTGTCGCGTCGTCGCGCCAAAGGTCGTGCGCGTCTGGCAGTTTGATAATCCGGCACTGGAGGTGAGTCAGGACTTCAGTCGGGAAAAGCGTTTGCTTACCCCCCGGCATTTCAAGGCAGTCTTTGACTCCCCTACCGGCAAGGTTCCGGGGAAAAATCTCCTGCTCCTTGCGCGCAACAACGATCTTGATCACCCCCGTCTCGGGCTGGTTATCGGGAAAAAGAGCGTAAAGCTCTCCGTCGAGCGCAATCGCCTCAAACGTCTGATGCGCGAATCGTTCCGTCTGCACCAGGATTCACTGGTCGGCTGGGACATTGTTATCGTCGCGCGCAAAGGTTTGGGGGACGTAGAAAACCCCGAATTGATTCAGCATTTCGGCAAACTCTGGAAGCGTCTGGCACGCAGCACGCCAGTACCAGCAGTCAAAACCGAAACTGTAGGGGTAGACAGTCCCGATGCGTAAACTGGCACTCGTTCCGATCCAGTTTTATCGCTATGCCATTAGTCCCCTGATGGCCAGTCACTGTCGTTTCTACCCCAGTTGTTCCTGCTACGCGTATGAAGCCATAGAAAATCATGGCCTTCTGCGCGGTGGCTGGCTGGCCTTTCGTCGTTTAGGTCGCTGTCATCCGTGGAATCCCGGTGGTTATGACCCGGTTCCACCTATCCCTACCTCCCGTTCTTCTTCGATGGCCGAGTAATCATGGATATCAAACGCACGATCCTGATCGTCGCCCTGGCAATCGTGTCCTACGTTATGGTCCTTAAATGGAACCAGGACTATGGCCAGGCTGCCCTGCCGACTCAGAATGTTGCTTCCAGTACTACCGCACCGGGCCTACCGGACACGGCGACTGGCAATAATGCTTCTGTCAGTGACGACATTCCACGCGCCGCAAGCGATACCAGTGCCACTGCACCTGCTGAAACACCAGTAGCTGTAAGCAAAGACCTCATCCAGATCAAAACGGATGTGCTCAACCTGGCAATCGACCCACAGGGTGGTGATGTTGCTCAGTTGACGTTGCCGCTGTATCCACGTCGCCAGGACCACCCGGAAATTCCATTCCAGTTGTTCGATAATGGCAACGAGCGGACGTATCTGGCCCAGAGCGGTTTGATCGGCACCGACGGTCCGGACGCAAGTCCAACCGGTCGCCCGGTTTACGCCTCGGAGAAGAAGATCTACCAGTTGGCTGACGGTCAGGACCAATTGGTCGTGGACCTGAAGTTCAGCAAGGACGGCGTCAACTACATCAAGCGTTTCACCGTGAAACGTGGCCTGTATGACGTAACCGTTTCCTACCTGATCGACAACGAAAGCGCCAAGCCTTGGTCCGGCGCGATGTTCGCGCAACTCAAGCGTGACGCCAGTTCCGATCCGTCTTCCAGCACCGCCACCGGCACCGCGACTTACTTGGGCGCAGCGCTGTGGACAAGTAACGAGCCGTACAAGAAAGTGTCGATGAAGGACATGGACAAGGCTCAGCTGAAAGAAACCGTTAACGGTGGTTGGGTTGCCTGGTTGCAACACTACTTCGTGACCGCGTGGATTCCGGCGAAGGGCGAAAACAATGTCGTCCAGACCCGTAAAGACAGCAAAGGCAACTACATCATCGGTTACACCGCTCCGGCAGTGACCGTTGCGCCAGGTGCCAAAGGTGAAGTCAGCGCTGTTCTGTACGCCGGCCCGAAAAGCCAGGCTGTGCTGAAAGAGTTGTCCCCAGGTCTGGAACTGACCGTCGACTACGGCATTCTGTGGTTCATTGCCCAGCCAATCTTCTGGCTGCTGCAACATATCCACGCCATCGTCGGTAACTGGGGCTGGTCGATCATCTTCCTGACCATGCTGATCAAAGGGCTTTTCTTCCCTCTGTCGGCAGCCAGCTACAAATCCATGGCGCGCATGCGTGCAGTGGCACCGAAACTGGCGCTGCTGAAAGAACAACATGGCGACGACCGGCAGAAAATGTCCCAAGCCATGATGGAGCTGTACAAGAAAGAGAAGATCAATCCACTGGGCGGTTGCTTGCCAATCCTGGTGCAGATGCCGGTTTTCCTTTCGTTGTACTGGGTTCTTCTGGAAAGCGTGGAAATGCGCCAAGCGCCGTTCATGCTGTGGATTACTGACCTGTCGATCAAGGATCCGTTCTTCATTCTGCCGATCATCATGGGTGCAACCATGTTTATCCAGCAGCGGTTGAACCCGACACCTCCGGATCCGATGCAGGCCAAGGTGATGAAGCTGATGCCAATCATCTTCACCTTCTTCTTCCTGTGGTTCCCGGCGGGTCTGGTGCTGTACTGGGTGGTCAACAACTGCCTGTCCATCAGCCAACAGTGGTACATCACTCGTAAGATCGAAGCTGCTACCAAAAAAGCCGCTGCGTAACTTACTCTGTGGATAACCACTCAAAACGCCCCCTAGTGGGGCGTTTTGCTATCTGTCACTTTTGTCTGGATACCGGTTTATGAGCGTTCCTCGTGAAACCATCGCCGCCGTCGCCACCGCTCAAGGTCGCGGCGGTGTGGGCATCGTCCGTATTTCCGGGCCGCTGGCGAGTGTGGCGGCCAAAGCCATCAGCGGTCGCGAACTGAAACCGCGTTACGCCCATTACGGCCCGTTCCTGAGTGAAACCGAAGAGGTACTGGACGAAGGCATCGCCTTGTATTTCCCCGGTCCGAACTCGTTCACCGGCGAAGATGTGCTGGAACTCCAGGGCCACGGCGGCCCGATCGTGCTGGATATGCTGCTCAAGCGCTGTCTGGAATTGGGTTGCCGCCTGGCCCGGCCGGGTGAATTCAGCGAACGCGCCTTCCTCAACGACAAACTCGACCTGGCCCAGGCCGAGGCGATTGCCGATTTGATCGAGGCCAGTTCTGCACAGGCTGCGCGAAATGCCCTGCGTTCCTTGCAAGGAGCATTTTCCCAGCGTGTGCATAACCTCACCGAACAATTGATCGGTTTGCGCATCTACGTTGAGGCGGCCATCGACTTCCCGGAAGAAGAAATCGACTTCCTCGCCGATGGCCACGTACTGAGCATGCTCGACAAGGTCCGTGACGAATTATCCACAGTGCTTCGCGAAGCCGGGCAGGGTGCCTTGCTGCGGGACGGGATGAATGTGGTGATTGCCGGTCGACCAAATGCCGGCAAATCCAGCTTGTTGAATGCCTTGGCTGGCCGCGAAGCAGCGATCGTTACCGAAATTGCCGGCACCACCCGGGATATTCTTCGCGAACATATCCACATCGACGGCATGCCGTTGCACGTGGTCGACACTGCTGGCCTGCGCGATACCGATGACCAGGTGGAAAAAATCGGCGTCGAGCGTGCGTTGAAAGCCATCGGCGAAGCGGATCGGGTGTTGCTGGTGGTCGATGCCACCGCGCCAGAGGCCCTGGACCCGTTTGCCCTGTGGCCGGAATTCCTGGAAACCCGGCCAGATCCGGCCAAAGTCACGCTGATCCGTAACAAGGCTGACCTGACGGGCGAACCGATTGCCCTGGAAGTCAGCGCCGATGGCCATGTCACCATCAGCCTGAGTGCCAAAGCTGCTGGCGAAGGTCTTGAATTGCTGCGTGAACACCTCAAGACCTGCATGGGCTACGAGCAGACCTCGGAGAGCAGCTTCAGCGCACGCCGGCGTCACCTGGAAGCCCTGCGACATGCCAGTGCATCCCTCGAGCACGGCCGCGCTCAGTTGACCCTGGCGGGTGCCGGCGAGTTGTTGGCAGAAGATCTGCGACAAGCCCAGCACTCTTTGGGCGAAATCACCGGTGCTTTCAGCTCCGATGACCTGTTGGGCCGGATTTTTTCCAGCTTCTGCATCGGTAAATAGTCCCTCCATTGTTCACAGACAGGCCATTCGCGCCTGTCTGCTCCCTCCTTATTCTGAAAACTTCCCCGAGTGCCGAGCAGATTCTTTCTGCTTGAACGGATTTCTCCTGCCCGGGAATCGTCCTTTCGACCCTTTTCTGTGGATTAAGCCCTGTGAATAACTGCCACTAAGGGCAGTTGATAACAGGGCCTGAAAACTGAAGATAAACCCATCTGTGGATAACCACCCCTTTCATCCACAGGCTTACACCGGTTATCCAAGGGCCTCCTTGGCACATGACCACAGGGTTTTGAACCTCTGTACATATTGAATATAAAGGCTTGTAGAGATCTATCCACAGAAATGGTGCTCAGTAGAAATAAACATAAAAACAAAGATTTAATAAATTTCTCTTTTTTTAATTTCTATAACCCCGACTTCTCCACAGCTGGTTAAATTTTGTGCAAAGGGTTCTTTAGGAAGGGCGAAGTCCCTATACTTGCCGACCAGGTCCAAAAACCTGAGATCAACCTATTCCGGATTACCTAACTGAAGCAGGCACGAGGTGCGTGGTGGATTTCCCTTCCCGTTTTGAAGTGATCGTCATCGGCGGCGGTCATGCCGGTACCGAGGCAGCACTGGCGTCAGCACGTATGGGGGCAAAAACCCTGTTGCTGACGCACAACGTGGAAACCCTCGGTGCCATGAGTTGCAACCCTGCCATTGGCGGGATCGGCAAAAGCCACCTGGTCAAGGAAATCGACGCCCTCGGCGGTGCGATGGCCATGGCTACCGATAAGGGTGGTATTCAGTTTCGCGTGTTGAACAACCGCAAAGGCCCGGCCGTGCGAGCGACTCGCGCTCAAGCCGACCGGGTTTTGTACAAGGCCGCTGTCCGCGAAGCCCTGGAAAACCAGCCGAACCTGTGGATATTTCAACAAGCCGCCGATGACCTGATCGTCGAACAGGAAACGGTGCGCGGTGTTGTCACGCAAATGGGTCTGCGTTTCCTCGCCGATTCCGTGGTGTTGACCACTGGCACGTTCCTCGGTGGACTTATCCACATCGGCATGCAGAATTATTCCGGCGGTCGCGCCGGTGATCCGCCATCGATTGCCCTGGCTCGCCGCTTGCGTGAATTGCCATTGCGCGTTGGTCGCTTGAAAACCGGTACACCGCCGCGTATCGACGGTCGTTCCGTGGATTTTTCGGTGATGACCGAGCAGGCAGGCGATACGCCGATCCCGGTCATGTCGTTCATGGGTTCCAAAGAGCAACACCCGAAACAGGTGAGCTGCTGGATTACCCACACCAACGCCCGCACCCACGAAATCATTGCCGCGAACCTCGACCGTTCGCCGATGTATTCAGATGCCGGGCTGATCGAAGGCATTGGCCCGCGTTATTGCCCGTCGATTGAAGACAAGATTCACCGCTTTGCCGACAAGGAAAGCCATCAGGTCTTCATCGAACCGGAAGGCTTGACCACCCACGAGCTTTACCCGAACGGGATATCCACAAGCTTGCCGTTCGACGTGCAGTTGCAGATCGTGCAATCGATCCGCGGCATGGAAAACGCGCACATCGTTCGCCCGGGCTACGCCATCGAATACGACTACTTCGACCCGCGTGACCTGAAGTACAGCCTGGAAACCAAAGTGATTGCCGGTCTGTTCTTCGCCGGGCAAATCAACGGCACCACCGGTTACGAAGAAGCCGGCGCCCAGGGTTTGCTGGCCGGGGCCAACGCCGCGTTGCGTGCACAGGGCAAAGACGCCTGGTGTCCGCGTCGCGACGAGGCGTATATCGGGGTGTTGGTCGATGACCTGATTACCCTGGGGACCCAGGAACCGTATCGGATGTTTACGTCCCGGGCCGAATACCGCCTGATCCTGCGCGAAGACAACGCCGACCTGCGCCTGACCGAAAAAGGTCGTGAGCTCGGTCTGGTGGATGACGCCCGTTGGGCGGCGTTCTGCAAGAAACGCGAAAGCATCGATCTGGAAGAGCAGCGCCTGAAAAGTACCTGGGTTCGCCCGGGCACCGAGCAGGGCGATGCGATCTCCGAAAAGTTCGGCACGCCACTGACCCACGAATACAACTTGCTCAACCTCTTGAGCCGTCCGGAAATCGACTACGCTGGTCTGATCGCCGTGACTGGCGGTGGTGCAGAAGATCCACAGGTCGCCGAGCAGGTCGAAATCAAGACCAAATACGCCGGCTACATCGATCGTCAGCAGGATGAAATCGTGCGTCTGCGGGCCAGCGAAGATACCAAGCTGCCTGTGGATATCGATTACACGAACATCTCCGGTCTCTCGAAAGAGATCCAGAGCAAGCTCGGTGCGACCCGTCCGGAAACCCTGGGCCAGGCGTCGCGTATCCCGGGCGTGACCCCGGCAGCCATTTCGCTGTTGATGATTCATTTGAAAAAACGCGGCGCGGGCCGTCAGTTGGAGCAAAGCGCTTGAGTTCGTTGGTCACCTCGCAACATGCAGAAGAGTTATCCACAGGTGCTCGCCAACTTGGTGTGACCCTGACAGAAACCCAGCACGCGTTGCTGCTGGGTTATCTGGCCCTGTTGATCAAATGGAACAAGGCCTACAACCTGACCGCCGTGCGCGATCCGGACGAAATGGTGTCCCGTCATTTGCTCGACAGCCTGAGCGTGATGTCGTTTGTGGAAAACGGTCGTTGGCTGGACGTGGGCAGCGGCGGCGGCATGCCGGGAATTCCGTTGGCCATCCTGTTTCCAGAGTTCCAAGTGACCTGCCTGGACAGCAACGGCAAGAAAACCCGCTTCCTGACTCAGGTCAAACTCGAACTCAAACTGGATAACCTGCAAGTTATCCACAGCCGCGTTGAAAGTTTCCAGCCAGAGCAGCCGTTCAACGGGATCATCTCCCGGGCGTTCAGCAGCATGGAAAATTTCAGCAACTGGACGCGCCACCTCGGCGACCGCGATACACGTTGGCTGGCAATGAAGGGCGTTCATCCCGCCGATGAGCTGGTAGCATTGCCGGCAGACTTCCACCTCGATAGCGAACACGCCCTGGCCGTACCCGGTTGCCAAGGCCAACGCCATCTGCTGATACTGCGCCGCACGGCATGATTGGGAACACAAGCAAGAATGGCTAAGGTATTCGCGATAGCGAACCAAAAGGGTGGTGTGGGCAAGACCACCACCTGCATCAACCTCGCAGCTTCCCTGGTCGCTACCAAGCGCCGGGTGCTGTTGATCGATCTCGATCCACAGGGCAACGCCACCATGGGTAGCGGTGTGGATAAACACGGCCTGGAAAACTCGGTCTACGACCTGTTGATCGGCGAATGCGACCTGGCCCAGGCCATGCACTTCTCCGAGCACGGTGGTTACCAGTTGTTGCCGGCCAACCGCGATCTGACGGCGGCCGAAGTGGTGCTGCTGGAAATGCAGATGAAGGAAAGTCGTCTGCGCAGCGCGTTGGCGCCGATCCGTGAAAACTACGATTACATTTTGATCGACTGCCCGCCGTCGCTGTCGATGCTGACCCTGAACGCATTGGTTGCCGCTGATGGGGTGATTATCCCCATGCAGTGCGAGTATTTTGCGCTCGAAGGTCTAAGTGACCTTGTGGATAACATCAAGCGCATCGCCGAACTGCTGAACCCGAACCTGAAAGTCGAAGGCCTGTTGCGGACCATGTACGACCCGCGCCTGAGCCTGATGAACGATGTTTCGGCCCAGCTCAAGGAACACTTCGGCGAGCAGCTCTACGACACCGTGATTCCGCGCAACATCCGCCTGGCCGAAGCGCCAAGCTATGGCATGCCGGCGCTGGCCTACGACAAAGCATCCCGTGGCGCCATCGCCTATCTGGCATTGGCGGGCGAGCTGGTTCGCCGTCAACGCAAAAACTCACGCACCGCCGCCGCTCAGGCAACTTAAGGAATCCCCATGGCCGTCAAGAAACGAGGTCTCGGACGTGGACTGGATGCACTGCTGAGTGGTCCGACTGTCAGCTCGCTCGAAGAGCAAGCGGTACAAGCCGATCAGCGTGAGCTGCAACACCTGCCCCTGGACCTGATCCAGCGTGGCAAGTATCAGCCGCGTCGCGACATGGACCCCCAGGCGCTGGAAGAACTGGCGCAGTCGATCAAGGCCCAGGGCGTGATGCAGCCGATCGTGGTGCGCCCGATTGGCAACGGTCGTTTCGAAATCATCGCCGGCGAACGTCGCTGGCGTGCCAGCCAGCAGGCTGGCCAGGAAACCATCCCGGCGATGGTTCGCGATGTTCCGGATGAAACCGCCATCGCTATGGCGCTGATCGAGAACATCCAGCGCGAAGACCTCAATCCAATCGAAGAAGCGGTTGCCCTGCAGCGTTTGCAGCAGGAATTCCAGCTGACCCAGCAACAAGTGGCCGAAGCGGTGGGTAAGTCCCGGGTAACCGTGGCGAACCTGCTACGCTTGATCGCGTTGCCGGAAGTCATCAAAACCATGCTGTCCCACGGCGACCTGGAAATGGGTCACGCACGTGCTTTACTGGGTTTGCCGGAGAATCAGCAGGTTGAAGGGGCGCGACATGTTGTCGCACGTGGGCTGACCGTGCGCCAAACTGAGGCACTGGTTCGCCAGTGGTTGAGTGGCAAACCGGAGCCTGTGGAAGCCGCGAAACCCGACCCGGACATCGCTCGACTCGAGCAGCGCCTGGCCGAGCGCCTAGGCTCTGCGGTGCAGATCCGCCACGGAAAGAAGGGCAAAGGGCAGTTGGTGATTGGCTACAACTCTCTCGACGAGCTTCAAGGCGTGCTTGCACACATCCGCTGAAACATTTCCTCATGTAGCGCGCAGTCGGAAATCACTACCTGACAGTTGAATAGGGGCTGAACCGCCCCTATACTCTGCGCGCATTTTGTCGGCACAAATTATGCCAAGTTATTGAATTCTGGCAGCCGACCATTGGGGAGTAAAAGTGATGGAAACACGCACGCCAAACCGCTTGCCGTTCCATCGCCTGGCAGTTTTTCCGGTGTTAATGGCTCAATTTATCGTTTTGCTCATTGCCGCTTTGGCGCTGTGGCAATGGTACGGAGTCGTTGCCGGGTACTCAGGACTTTGCGGAGGCCTGATAGCCTTGTTACCCAATGTTTATTTCGCTCACAGGGCATTTCGGTTTTCCGGCGCCCGAGCAGCTCAAGCCATCGTCCGGTCTTTTTATGCTGGCGAGGCGGGCAAATTAATTCTGACGGCAGTGCTCTTTGCATTGACGTTTGCAGGTGTGAAGCCATTGGCGCCGCTAGCTGTATTCGGCGTCTTCGTGTTGACCCAACTGGTCAGCTGGTTCGCGCCCCTGCTGATGAGAACAAGACTTTCGAGACCTTAGGGCGTTTGAGGCAACCATGGCAGAGACAACCGCTTCGGGCTATATCCAGCACCACTTGCAGAACCTGACTTTTGGTCAGCATCCTACCGGCGGCTGGGGCTTTGCCCACACCGCAGCAGAAGCCAAAGAAATGGGCTTCTGGGCTTTCCACGTCGATACACTCGGCTGGTCGGTCGCGTTGGGTCTGATCTTCGTTCTGATTTTCCGCATGGCGGCGAAGAAGGCGACTTCCGGTCAACCAGGTGCTTTGCAGAACTTCGTTGAAGTATTGGTCGAATTCGTCGATGGCAGCGTGAAAGACAGCTTCCATGGCCGTAGCCCGGTGATTGCACCGCTGGCACTGACCATCTTCGTCTGGGTCTTCCTGATGAACGCCGTCGACCTGATCCCGGTCGACTGGATTCCTCATTTGGCCATCCTGATCACTGGCGATGCGCACATTCCATTCCGTGCCGTATCGACCACTGACCCGAACGCTACCCTGGGCATGGCCCTGTCGGTGTTCGCATTGATCATTTTCTACAGCATCAAGGTCAAGGGCATCGGCGGCTTCATCGGCGAACTGACCCTGCACCCGTTCGGCAGCAAGAACATCTTCGTTCAAGCCCTGCTGATCCCGGTGAACTTCCTGCTGGAGTTCGTGACGCTGATCGCCAAGCCGATCTCCCTGGCTCTGCGTCTGTTCGGCAACATGTACGCCGGCGAGCTGGTCTTCATTCTGATTGCTGTGATGTTCGGCAGCGGTCTGCTCTGGCTTAGCGGCCTGGGCGTAGTTCTGCAGTGGGCGTGGGCTGTGTTCCACATCCTGATCATCACCCTGCAGGCGTTTATCTTCATGATGCTGACCATCGTTTACCTGTCGATGGCGCACGAAGAGAACCATTAAGACCAGTCTCGACTAGTCTGATGTCCCACCCGGTCAAACGGGTGGGTGCCCGAACAGGGCTTATGAAACGATTTGTTTTACCGCTTTAAAATCTAAAAAACCTAAACCATACGACGTAAAAGTCGGGAGGAAAGATGGAAACTGTAGTTGGTCTAACCGCTATCGCTGTTGCACTGTTGATCGGCCTGGGCGCACTGGGTACCGCAATTGGTTTCGGCCTGTTGGGCGGCAAGTTCCTGGAAGGCGCAGCGCGTCAGCCAGAAATGGTTCCAATGCTGCAAGTCAAAATGTTCATCGTTGCCGGTCTGCTCGACGCCGTAACCATGATCGGTGTTGGTATCGCTCTGTTCTTCACCTTCGCGAACCCATTCGTTGGTCAACTCGCTGGCTAATCACTCGAACCTTCGAGTGATTGGTTTGATGTGCAACGAACGAGCGAGGTGTTGGCGTGAACATTAATGCAACCCTGATTGGCCAGTCCGTTGCGTTCTTCATTTTTGTACTGTTTTGCATGAAGTTCGTGTGGCCTCCGGTCATCGCGGCTTTGCACGAACGTCAGAAGAAGATCGCGGATGGACTGGACGCTGCCGCCCGAGCAGCTCGCGACCTGGAGCTGGCCCAAGATAAAGCGGGTCAGCAACTGCGCGAAGCAAAAGCTCAGGCAGCCGAAATCATTGAGCAAGCCAAGAAACGCGGTAACCAGATTGTTGAAGAGGCCGTTGAAAAGGCCCGTATCGACGCTGACCGTGTGAAGGTCCAGGCTCAGGCCGAGATCGAGCAGGAACTGAACAGTGTCAAAGACGCGCTGCGTGCCCAACTGGGTGCACTGGCTGTCGGCGGCGCCGAGAAGATCCTGGGTGCCACAATCGATCAAAACGCGCACGCGGAGCTGGTAAACAAACTGGCTGCTGAAATTTAAGCGAGGGCGATCATGGCAGAATTGACCACGTTGGCCCGACCTTACGCTAAGGCAGCCTTCGAGCACGCCCAGGCCCACCAGCAACTGGCCTCTTGGTCAGCCATGCTCGGCCTGGCTGCAGCAGTGTCGCAAGACGACACCATGCAGCGCGTGCTCAAGGCCCCGCGACTGACGAGCGCAGACAAGGCCGCCACGTTTATTGACGTGTGCGGCGACAAGTTTGATGTGAAGGCACAGAATTTCATTCACGTCGTTGCCGAAAACGACCGTCTCCCGCTTTTGCCGGAGATATCCGCTCTGTTCGACCTGTACAAGGCCGAACAAGAGAAGTCGGTAGACGTTGAAGTGACCAGTGCTTTTGCATTGAACCAAGAACAGCAAGACAAACTCGCCAAGGTTCTCAGTGCACGACTCAACCGGGAAGTGCGCCTGCAAGTCGAGGAAGACAAATCCCTTATTGGGGGCATTGTCATCCGCGCCGGCGACCTGGTTATCGATGGCTCGGTTCGCGGAAAACTCGCAAGCCTTGCCGAAGCATTGAAATCTTGAGTTTGAAGGGGCAGCAGAGCAATGCAGCAACTCAATCCTTCCGAAATAAGTGAAATTATCAAGGGCCGCATCGACAAGCTCGATGTGACCTCCCAAGCCCGTAACGAAGGCACAGTCGTCAGCGTATCTGACGGTATCGTGCGGATTCACGGTCTGGCCGACGTTATGTACGGCGAGATGATCGAGTTTCCGGGCGGCGTCTTCGGCATGGCCCTCAACCTTGAGCAAGACTCTGTAGGCGCCGTTGTTTTGGGCTCCTACCAGTCTCTGGCTGAAGGCATGAGCGCCAAGTGCACTGGCCGCATCCTCGAAGTTCCGGTTGGTAAGGAACTGCTGGGTCGCGTAGTCGACGCACTGGGTAACCCAGTTGACGGCAAAGGTCCGCTGAACAACACCGAGACCGATGCGGTCGAGAAAGTTGCTCCAGGCGTGATCTGGCGTAAGTCGGTAGACCAGCCTGTACAGACTGGCTACAAGGCTGTCGATGCCATGATCCCTGTCGGCCGTGGCCAGCGTGAGCTGATCATCGGTGACCGTCAGATCGGTAAAACCGCTCTGGCGATCGACGCGATCATCAACCAGAAAAACAGCGGCATTTTCTGCGTCTACGTAGCAATCGGTCAGAAACAATCGACCATCGCCAACGTTGTTCGCAAGCTGGAAGAAAACGGCGCACTGGCTAACACCATCGTCGTGGCCGCGAGCGCTTCGGAATCTGCAGCACTGCAATTCCTGGCACCGTACTCCGGTTGCACCATGGGTGAATTCTTCCGCGACCGCGGTGAAGACGCGCTGATCGTTTATGACGATCTGTCCAAGCAAGCAGTGGCTTACCGCCAGATTTCCCTGCTGCTGCGCCGTCCACCAGGCCGTGAAGCTTACCCAGGCGACGTGTTCTATCTCCACTCCCGTCTGCTGGAGCGCGCATCCCGCGTTTCGGAAGAATACGTAGAGAAGTTCACCAACGGCGCAGTGACCGGCAAAACCGGTTCCCTGACCGCACTGCCGATCATTGAAACCCAGGCTGGCGACGTTTCCGCGTTCGTTCCGACCAACGTGATTTCCATCACCGACGGTCAGATCTTCCTGGAATCGGCCATGTTCAACTCCGGGATCCGTCCTGCTGTGAACGCCGGTGTTTCGGTATCCCGTGTGGGTGGTGCCGCTCAGACCAAGATCATCAAGAAGCTCTCCGGTGGTATCCGTACCGCTCTGGCTCAGTACCGTGAACTGGCGGCATTCGCCCAGTTCGCTTCTGACCTGGACGAAGCGACCCGTAAGCAACTTGAGCATGGTCAGCGCGTTACCGAGCTGATGAAGCAGAAGCAATACGCACCAATGTCGATCGCTGACATGGCGCTGTCGCTGTATGCCGCTGAGCGTGGGTTCCTGACTGACGTTGAAATCGCCAAGATCGGCAGCTTCGAACAAGCGCTGATTGCTTTCTTCAACCGCGATCACGCCGATTTGATGGCGAAGATCAACGTGAAGGGTGACTTCAATGACGAAATCGACGCTGGCATGAAAGCCGGTATCGAGAAGTTCAAGGCCACCCAAACCTGGTAAGCCGCAGCGGGAGCCGCAAGGCTCCCGCTTGCTAACCTGATAGGTGTTACATGGCAGGCGCAAAAGAGATTCGCAGTAAGATTGCGAGCATCAAAAGCACGCAAAAGATTACCAGCGCCATGGAAAAAGTGGCGGTCAGTAAAATGCGCAAGGCACAAATGCGCATGGCTGCTAGCCGTCCTTACGCGGAGCGCATCCGCCAGGTTATTGGTCATTTGGCCAACGCTAACCCGGAATATCGCCACCCGTTCATGCTCGACCGTGAAATCAAGCGCGTCGGTTATGTCGTGGTGAGCAGTGACCGTGGTCTGTGTGGTGGCTTGAACACCAACCTGTTCAAGGCCCTGGTCAAGGACATGGCGGTAAACCGTGAAAACGGCGTCGAGATCGATCTGTGTGTTGTTGGTAGCAAGGGTGCGGCTTTCTTCCGCAACTTCGGCGGTAACGTCGTAGCCGCTATCAGCCACCTGGGTGAAGAGCCGTCGATCAATGACCTGATCGGCAGCGTCAAGGTGATGCTGGATGCTTACCTGGACGGCCGTATCGACCGTCTGAGCGTTGTGTCCAACAAGTTCATCAACACCATGACGCAACAGCCTACCGTGGAGCAGTTGATTCCATTGGTGGCAACCCCGGATCAAGAACTCAAGCACCACTGGGACTATCTCTACGAACCGGACGCCAAAGAGCTGCTTGACGGCTTGATGGTTCGCTACGTGGAGTCGCAGGTCTACCAGGCGGTGGTCGAGAACAACGCGGCTGAACAAGCTGCGCGGATGATCGCGATGAAGAACGCTACCGACAACGCCGGTGATTTGATCAGCGATTTGCAGCTGGTCTACAACAAGGCGCGTCAGGCTGCGATCACCCAAGAGATCTCGGAAATCGTCGGCGGCGCTGCCGCGGTTTAACGGTTCAAATATTCAGAGGATCCAGCTATGAGTAGCGGACGTATCGTTCAAATCATCGGCGCCGTTATCGACGTGGAATTTCCACGCGACAGCGTACCGAGCATCTACAACGCTTTGAAAGTACAAAGCGATGCCGGCACCACTCTGGAAGTTCAGCAGCAGCTGGGCGACGGCGTGGTTCGTACCATTGCGATGGGTTCCACCGAGGGCTTGAAGCGCGGTCTGGAAGTCACCGACTCTGGCGCTGCCATCTCCGTACCAGTCGGTAAAGCGACCCTGGGCCGGATCATGGACGTCCTCGGTAACCCGATCGACGAAGCTGGCCCGATCGACACCGAAGAGCGCTGGGGCATTCACCGTCCTGCGCCAACCTTCGCTGAACAAGCGGGCGGCAACGACCTGCTGGAAACCGGCATCAAGGTTATCGACCTGGTTTGCCCGTTCGCCAAGGGCGGTAAAGTCGGTCTGTTCGGTGGTGCCGGTGTAGGCAAAACCGTAAACATGATGGAACTGATCCGTAACATCGCCATCGAGCACAGCGGTTATTCCGTGTTCGCCGGTGTGGGTGAGCGTACTCGTGAGGGTAACGACTTCTACCACGAGATGAAGGATTCCAACGTTCTGGACAAAGTGGCACTGGTTTACGGTCAGATGAACGAGCCGCCGGGTAACCGTCTGCGCGTAGCACTGACCGGCCTGACCATGGCCGAGAAGTTCCGTGACGAAGGTAACGACGTTCTGCTGTTCGTCGACAACATCTATCGTTACACCCTGGCCGGTACTGAAGTATCCGCACTGCTGGGCCGTATGCCTTCTGCAGTAGGTTACCAGCCTACCCTGGCCGAAGAGATGGGTACTCTGCAAGAGCGTATCACCTCGACCAAAAACGGTTCGATCACCTCGATCCAAGCGGTATACGTACCTGCGGATGACTTGACTGACCCGTCGCCAGCGACCACTTTCGCCCACTTGGACGCCACCGTCGTTCTGTCCCGTGACATCGCTTCCCTGGGTATCTACCCAGCGGTCGATCCACTCGACTCGACTTCGCGTCAGCTGGACCCGAACGTGATCGGCCAGGACCACTACGACACCGCTCGCGGTGTACAGTATGTTCTGCAGCGTTACAAAGAACTGAAGGACATCATTGCGATCCTGGGTATGGACGAGCTGTCGGAAGCCGACAAGCAGTTGGTAAACCGTGCTCGTAAGATCCAGCGCTTCTTGTCGCAGCCGTTCTTCGTGGCTGAAGTCTTCACCGGTGCTTCGGGTAAATACGTTTCCCTGAAAGACACCATTGCTGGCTTCAAAGGCATCCTCAACGGTGACTACGACCACCTGCCAGAACAAGCGTTCTACATGGTCGGCGGCATCGAAGAAGCGATCGAGAAAGCCAAGAAACTGTAATCCCGGCGCCCGGCAACGGGCGCTAATTTAGGTTGAGGCAATCAGATGGCTATGACAGTCCATTGCGATATCGTCAGCGCGGAAGGGGAAATCTTTTCCGGCCTGGTCGAGATGGTGATTGCGCACGGTGCACTGGGTGATCTTGGTATCGCCCTGGGTCACGCGCCGCTGATCACTAATCTGAAACCAGGTCCTATCCGCCTGATCAAGCAGGGCGGGGAAGAGGAGGTGTTTTACATCTCCGGTGGTTTCCTCGAGGTTCAGCCGAACATGGTGAAGGTTCTTGCCGACACCGTGCAACGTGCTGCCGACCTGGATGAAGCCTCCGCTCAGGAAGCCGTTAAGGCTGCCGAGAAGGCCTTGCATGAACGCGGCGCGGAATTCGATTACGGTTCTGCTGCTGCACGTCTGGCCGAGGCTGCAGCTCAGCTGCGCACCGTCCAGCAGATCCGCAAGAAGTTCGGCCACTAATCAGGCCGCCGCTTGTTGTGCGATTGATTAAAAAGGGTAGCCTCGGCTACCCTTTTTTCTTTTCCGATGTTCATAAACCGGTCGCAGTTGCTGACCACCCAGGATTGGTAGCCAGTCATGTCTCTTGAAATCGTTATCCTCGCTGCCGGCCAAGGCACTCGCATGCGTTCGGCGCTGCCCAAGGTTCTGCACCCGATTGCTGGTAACTCGATGCTGGGCCATGTTATCCACAGCGCCCGACAACTTGATCCACAGCGCATCCATGTGGTGATCGGCCATGGTGCCGACGCCGTGCGCGAACGCCTGGCGGCCGATGACCTGAATTTTGTCCTGCAGGACAAGCAATTGGGCACCGGCCACGCAGTGGCTCAAGCCGTACCTTTCATCACATCCGACTCTGTGTTGATTCTCTACGGTGACGTGCCGCTGATCGAAGTCGAGACCCTGCAACGCCTGCTCAAGCAAGTGGCGCCGCAGCAGTTGGGTTTGCTCACCGTTGAGCTGGATGACCCGACTGGTTACGGCCGCATCGTGCGTAACGCCGACGGCGAGGTCACGGCCATCGTCGAGCAGAAAGACGCCAGCGAAGCCGAACGCGCGATCACCGAAGGCAACACCGGGATTCTGGCGGTGCCGTTTGCACGCCTGGGCGACTGGATGAGCCGGCTCTCCAACAACAACGCCCAGGGCGAGTACTACCTGACCGACGTGATTGCGATGGCGGTCAGCGATGGTCTGGTGGTGGCCACCGAGCAGCCCCATGACGCGATGGAAGTGCAGGGAGCCAACGATCGCAAGCAACTCTCGGAGCTTGAGCGGCACTATCAATTGCGCGCCGGTCGGCGTTTGATGGCCCAGGGCGTGACCCTGCGTGATCCGGCCCGTTTCGATGTGCGCGGTGAGGTGACCGTCGGTCGCGATGTGCTGATCGACATTAACGTGATCCTCGAAGGCAAAGTCGTTATCGAAGACGACGTGGTGATCGGCCCGAACTGCGTGATCAAGGACAGCACCTTGCGCAAAGGCGTGGTGATCAAGGCCAACAGCCACATCGAAGGCGCGATTCTGGGCGAAGGCAGTGATGCCGGCCCGTTTGCCCGTTTGCGTCCGGGCACCGTGCTTGAGGCGCGTGCCCATGTGGGTAACTTTGTCGAACTGAAAAACGCGCACCTGGGCGAAGGCGCCAAGGCCGGTCACCTGACTTACCTGGGCGATGCCGAAATCGGCGCGCGGACCAACATTGGTGCCGGCACCATCACCTGCAACTATGACGGCGCGAACAAGTGGAAAACCGTGTTGGGTGAAGATGTGTTCATCGGTTCCAACAACTCGCTGGTGGCACCTGTGGATATCTCTTCCGGTGCAACCACGGCGGCCGGTTCGACCATTACTCAGAATGTGGATAACGCGCAATTGGCGGTAGGCCGGGCGCGGCAGAAGAACATCGACGGCTGGAAGCGGCCGGAGAAGATCAAGAAGAGCTGAGTTATCCACAGCTCATCAGATCAAGAGATCGCAGCCTGTGGCAGCGCCTATCGGGGAATGTAACTCCGGGTAGGAACTGGCGCAGGCTGCGATCTTTTTTATGGGTTATCCACAGGTGTTTTTGCATCAGGGCTGCCGGGCGGTGATTGCCAGTCGGCCCCCAGTGGTGTCACTGGCAATGAGCGCGAGGCTATTTTGTAGAGCATGCGCAGGCCCAGGTCCGAGCCCTGGGACAGTCGCGTCAGGCGCATAATCCACGCCACCTCGGCGTGCGACACCTTGACCGTCCTGGCGGGATTTTTATAGACGTGACGCAAGGTCAGCAACGCCAGGCCAATGGTCCACAGATTGAATCGCCGAATGCCCGAATGCCTGGCCGGGATGAGCAGGGCGTATTGCAGTGCCCGCTGCAAGTGGGAGTGGGCGGTGCCAATCAGTTCCGCAAGGGCCTGTGCATAGTTCGGGTCGTCTTGCCCGGCGTTTAGCTGAGCGAGTTGGACGCCATGTTTGGCGAGCAGGTCCCGCGGTAGCCAGCAAACACCGCGCAGTCGGTCGTCCCATTGATCCTTGACGATATTGGTCAACTGCAAACCGGTACTGAAGGAAACGGCCAGCCGATGCAGGTTCTCTCGCTGGGCTAACAGGGTGGGGTCAAAATCAATGAAAAGCTCCGTGAGCAACTTTCCCACGACGCCGGCGACGCAATAGCAGTAATGATCCAGCTCCTGGTGGGTGCCCAGCCCCTGCAAGCCGGCCTTCTCCTGGAACTGGCTCATTCCCCGGGTCATCGTGCTCAGGCACTGCAGGATGACCTCTCGCTGAGAGGGTTTGAGGGTGCGATGGACGGCCAGCACCTGCGGCAGGTGCCGAACCAGGTCGCGTTCAGCTTGAAGGGTCTGATCCGTCAACCAAAGGCTCAAGTCGTCACTGAAATCCTGAGCATCTGCGCGGCCAGATACAGCATCGAGGTAAGCGTTTTCGTAATAGCGTTTTTGACTGGCAGTAAGCCCCGGCTCATCTTCGATGGTGTCGGCTATCCGACAGAGCAAGTAGGCGTTGGTGACGGCTGGATAAAGCTCGGCAGGCAGTTGGGGGATGGTCAAGGCAAAGGTGCGCGACACTTGAGCGAGGATTAGATCCTGATAGCGGACAGGGTCGATGTGGAGACTGGAGTGTTCTTGTGACTTCCATTGTTCGAGCTTACAGCCGGGGTCGTTGAGGATGGTTTTGAACCAGGTAGTAAAAGCGTCGGGCTCGGCGTCGATCCATTGCAACAACTCCGATGTTTCAATCCATCGCCAGTGTGAGGCTTCGTCGGGGTTTACCTGGGGATCTCCGTCAAACCGGCCAATGTAAATATGATCGAATTCGTGCTCGATCAAATTGCCCGGGACCTGTGCCTTGTAAATAAGCGTCGTGACCTTCTCCAGCGGACAATCGAAGCCCATCTCTTCTTCGAGCCGACGGTGGGCAGCTTGCGCGGTACTTTCGCCGGGACGCGGGTGGCCACAACATGAATTGGTCCACAAGCCTGCCGAATGGTATTTGGTCTGCGCACGTTGTTGCAGCAGCAAGCGCTCGTGACGATCAAAGATGAAGAGAGAAAATGCGCGGTGCAGCAGCCCTTCACGGTGGACCGGTAACTTGAGTCCGGTGCCGATTTGCTGATCATTGTGATCCACCAGTATCAGTGATTCTTCCATGCTTCAAACCACCTCAGTCGCTGATACCCGTGCCCGGCTCAATGTGCAGTAGCGTGCCAGAGCCAGCATCGGAAAGTACAACCCATAGCCGTGATACTTCATATAAAGCACTCGAGGTACGCCGGTGCCGGTGGCATGGGGGTCAGTCCAGGTTCCGTCTTTTTTTTGCGACCGGAGCAAGTAGTCAATGCCTTTTGCCGTGACGGGATGCCCCACGGCACCGGCCGCCATTAACCCCAACAAGGCCCATGCCGTTTGCGAGGGGGTGCTAGCCGAAGGGCGGTGACGTGGGTATTCCAGGGAGTAGCCATGGGTATCTTCGCCCCAGCCCCCGTCCTCGTTTTGCTTCAGGATCAACCAGTGGCGAGCCTTTTGAACGGCTTCGCAAAAGGGGTCGTAACCCGTGGCGGCAAGCCCTTCCAGGGCGGACCAGGTGCCATAGATGAAGTTGATGCCCCAGCGACCATACCAACTGCCATCTGTTTCTTGCTCTGCCAACAGGTAACGCAGTGCATCGCCAGTAGCGCCCTCTGAGACCGGCGTTGCGCCCAATTGCCCGAGCATGGCCAGGCAACGGGCGCTGACATCGGCAGTGGGGTGATCAATCATCATGCCGTGTTCGGCGAAGGGAATGCTGTTGAGGTAATACTGGGTGTTGTCAGCCTCATAGGCGCCCCATCCCCCCTGACGACCTTGCATTCCCTGCACCCATTCCTGCGCCCTGGCAATCGACTCGCCGTAGTGAGCGCCGGGATGGACCTGCATTGCCCTGTGCATGACGGTCGCGACCAGAGCGGTGTCGTCGACATCGGGATGATTGGGCAACGCGTATTGAAAAGCCCAACCGCCAGGGCGCAGGTGAGGCCTGGCCACCGCCCAGCCTCCATACACATCGAGTATCTGCCGTTGTTTGAGCCAGTCGAGGCCGCGCAGCGCCGCCTCCAACCCTTGCGGATGACCGGATTCCAGCAATGCCCGGCAGACCCATGCCGTGTCCCAAATGGGCGACACGCAAGGTTGGCAGTAAGCCTGGCGCTCTGACACCACCAGCAGTTTTTCGCAGGCGCTGCGCGCTGTTTGCATCGCGAAATGGTCACGGGGATAACCCAGGGCCTGAAGCACGACCAAGCTGATCGCGATGGTTGGCAATGCCGCGCCGTAGCCATCTTCGCCATTGAGCTGTCCGGTGACGTACGCCTCCGCTGTCTCCAGCGCTTTTTTGCGTCGACCTTTGGGACGCCACGGATCGATGCGGTGCAAAAAACGATCAATCGCGGAAAAACAGGCAAACCAGGCCCGGTTTTGGTGGGGCGCCGCGGGCAAGGGTGTGGTTTCGTCTGCCGGGTGGATAAACAGTTCGGTGATGCCGACGTCCAGGGGGTTATGCGCCGTGGGCCGCAAGACCTGCAACACGGAAAAAGCCACCGTGAACAGGCGAGGAATGCAAAAAATCTTCGACAGATGAAACGGAAACCAGCGTGGCAGCAAAATCACTTCCACGGGAATCAGGGGCAATACACGCCATGGAATGACGTTGTACAAGGCCAGCCAGATGCGGGTTACCACGTTGCAGTTCGCGGCCCCGCCGTGCTGGCGAATAAGCGTGCAAGCACGTTGCAAGTGCGGCTCGTCCTGCGCATCGCCGAGCAGTTTGAGCGCAAAGTAGGTTTTGACACTGACGTTGAGGTTAAAACTGCCCCCTTGCAGTAACGGCCATCCGCCTTGTGGCTGTTGCTGCGCTCGCAGATAACGCGCGAGCCTGTCCTGCAAGGATTGCTGAAGCGGTTCTCCGAGAAAATGCATCAGCAACACATATTCGGCGGTCATCCCTGCATCGGCTTCGAATTCGAATACCCAATGGCCGTCGGGTTGCTGTTTATCCAGCAGGGCGCTCAAGGCGTTGTTCAGTCCGTGCTTAACGCGAGTGTTCATTGAGGGAAGGCTCTGTGTCATGGCGGTGCCCATGTCTACAGAGATTAAAAACGTCATTGCCCGGGCGTTGTAACTGTCAGAAATAACAGTTGCGATGAGTGGTCATCATAAAAGTCACCCCTCGATGCCCCAAAGCCCCCCTTGACGAAGTTTCGCCGATAGGGTTTGATTGCTTTCGTTATCTTTCGAATCGAAACTTACCAGCTCATGTCGAAGCGCAATACACCACAACGCCGCCACAACATCCTCGCCTTGCTCAATGAGCAGGGTGAAGTCAGTGTGGATGAGTTGGCCAAACGTTTTGAAACCTCGGAAGTTACGATTCGCAAGGACTTGGCGGCCCTTGAGAGCAATGGCCTGCTGCTGCGCCGTTACGGTGGCGCGATCACCATGCCTCAGGAACTGGTCGCTGACCTCGGCCAGCCGGTTTCCAAATACAAGCAAGCCATTGCCCGCGCCGCCGTCTCGCGGATTCGAGAGCACGCACGGATCATCATCGACAGCGGCAGCACCACCGCCGCCATGATCCCGGAACTGGGCCAGCAGCCCGGCCTGGTGGTGATGACCAATTCCTTGAACGTGGCCAGTGCCTTGAGCGATTTGGAGCACGAACCGGTGCTGTTGATGACCGGCGGCACGTGGGACCCTCATTCAGAGTCCTTCCAGGGGCAGGTCGCCGAGCAGGTACTACGCTCTTACGACTTCGACCAGTTGTTCATCGGTGCCGATGGCATCGATCTGATCCGCGGCACCACGACCTTCAACGAACTGCTGGGGTTGAGCCGCGTGATGGCTGAAGTCGCCCGGGAAGTCGTCGTCATGGTCGAGGCCGACAAGATCGGCCGCAAGATTCCCAACCTGGAACTGCCCTGGAGCAGCGTCCATACCCTTATTACCGATGATCGCCTGCCGCTGGAGGCACGGGATCAGATTCAGGCTCGCGGTATCAATTTGATCCTCGCGGCTGTCAGTCAGGAGAAATAGCATGTGTGGAATTGTCGGCGCCGTCGCAGAACGTAACATCACCGCCATCCTGCTCGAAGGGCTGAAGCGCCTGGAATACCGTGGCTATGACAGCGCCGGTGTGGCGGTTTTCACCAATGACGGGATCCTCGATCGCGTCCGCCGTCCGGGCAAAGTCAGCGAGCTGGATCAAGCCCTGGCCGCCACGCCGCTGATCGGTCGCCTGGGCATCGCCCATACCCGTTGGGCCACCCACGGCGCGCCTTGTGAACGCAATGCCCACCCGCATTTCTCCGGGCAGAACCTGGCTGTCGTGCACAACGGCATCATCGAAAACCACGAAGCCCTGCGCGAACAGTTGAAGGCCCAGGGTTACGTGTTCACCTCGGACACCGACACCGAAGTCATTGCCCACCTGCTGGCACATAAACTCAAGGACCTGCACGACCTGACCGTGGCCCTCAAAGCCACCGTTAAAGAGTTGCACGGTGCCTATGGCTTGGCGGTTATTAGCGCCGATCAACCGGATCGACTGGTCGCGGCCCGCAGCGGCAGCCCGCTGGTGATTGGCCTGGGTCTGGGGGAAAACTTCCTCGCCTCCGACCAGTTGGCCCTGCGCCAGGTCACCGACCGCTTCATGTACCTGGAAGAAGGCGATATCGCCGAGATTCGCCGCGACAGCGTGCAAATCTGGGACATCGACGGCAAAGCCGTTGAACGCGAAGCGGTGCAGTACGGCGACAACGCCGAATCCGCCGAAAAGGGCGAGTACCGTCACTTCATGCTCAAGGAAATCCACGAGCAACCCACGGTGGTGCAACGCACCCTGGAAGGGCGTCTGAGCCAGCAACAAGTCCTGGTGCAAGCCTTCGGTCCCGAGGCGCCCGAGCTGTTCGCCAAGGTGCGCAATGTGCAGATCGTTGCCTGCGGCACCAGCTACCACGCCGGTATGGTTGCCCGTTACTGGCTCGAAGAACTGGCCGGCATCCCGTGCCAGGTCGAAGTCGCCAGCGAATTCCGCTACCGCAAAGTCGTGGTGCAACCCGACACCCTGTTTGTCACCATCTCCCAGTCCGGCGAAACCGCCGACACCCTGGCCGCCCTGCGCAACGCCAAGGAACTGGGTTTCCTCGCCAGCCTGGCGATCTGCAACGTTGGCATCAGCTCCCTGGTGCGTGAATCCGACCTGACCCTGCTGACCCAGGCCGGTCGTGAAATCGGCGTGGCCTCGACCAAAGCCTTCACCACCCAATTGGTGGGCCTGCTGCTGCTGACTCTGTCCCTCGGCCAAGTGCGCGGTACGTTGGCCCCGGGCGTCGAAGCGACGCTGGTCGAAGAACTGCGTCGCCTGCCGACCCGTCTGGGCGAAGCCCTGGCGATGGACAGCACCGTGGAAAAAATCGCCGAGCTGTTCGCCGACAAGAACCACACTTTGTTCCTCGGTCGCGGCGCGCAGTACCCAGTGGCAATGGAAGGCGCTCTGAAACTCAAAGAGATCTCCTACATCCACGCCGAAGCCTACCCGGCCGGCGAGCTGAAACACGGCCCGTTGGCGCTTGTGGATAACGACATGCCGGTGGTCACCGTGGCGCCGAACAACGAACTGCTGGAGAAGTTGAAATCCAACCTTCAGGAAGTCCGCGCCCGTGGCGGCGAGCTGATCGTCTTCGCCGACGAAAAGGCTGGCATGAGCAATGGCGAAGGCACCCACGTCGTCCAGATGCCGCACATCCACGACATCCTGTCGCCGATCCTCTACACCATCCCGCTGCAACTGCTGTCGTACTACGTGGCGGTATTGAAAGGCACCGACGTCGACCAGCCGCGCAACCTGGCGAAGTCGGTGACTGTGGAATAAGTTATCCACAGCAGGCGTAAACAAAAAGACCGCAGCTCAGGCTGCGGTCTTTTTTTGTCCGGGATTCGGGCTAGTTCACGTCCACCAATACCGAACCAAATGAAAGAAGATCGGCGCCGCAAAGCACACCGAATCCAGTCGATCCAGCATCCCGCCATGACCTTCGATCATGTGCCCCCAGTCCTTCACGCCACGATCGCGCTTGATCGCCGACATCACGATGCCGCCGGCAAAGCCCAGCAGGTTGATCAGCAGCGCGATCAGGAATGACTGCCATGGGTTGAACGGTGTGGTCCACCACAACGCCGCGCCAATCAGCGACGACAGCAGCACGCCACCGACGAAGCCTTCGACGGTTTTCGAGGGCGACAGGTTGGGGGCGATTTTGTGTTTGCCGAACAGCTTGCCGCACACGTACTGCAACACGTCCGAGAGTTGCACCACGATCACCAGATAGGCGATCAGCAGCAGGTTGCGGCCTTCATAGCCGACGATATCCAGGGTCAGCAGGGCGGGTACGAACGATACGCAGAACACCGCAATCATCAGGCCCCACTGCACTTTCGACGCCCGTTCGAGGAAGTGCGTGCTGTCGCCACCGAGGGACGCGAGGATTGGCAGCAGCAGGAACACGTACACCGGGATAAAGATCGAAAATAGCCCATACCAATCGAAATAGATCAGCAGGTATTGCAGCGGCAGCGCCAGGTAAAACGCCGCCACCAGCGCCGGGTAGTCGCTGCGCCGGGTGGGCGTAAGCGTGAGGAATTCCCGTAGCGCGTAGAAAGACACCGCGTAGAACAGCAGGATCACCGCGCCGGTGCCGAGCCAGAAAGCGATGCCGATCACCACCACCATCACCCACCAGGCATTGATGCGGGCATTGAGGTTATCCACAACCGGGTTCGGCGAACCACGGGTGCGCAGTTTGAGAATCAGGCCAATCAGCGAAGCCAGAACCAGGATCAGGCCGATCCCGCCGAACAGCATCAGGGTTTGTCGATCCATGTCAGGAATGCTCCGGGGCGAGGGCCAGCAGCGCCTCGCGGCTGCGTGTCAGGAAGTGTTCTTTGCTCTCGTCGTCTTCCAATTGCAGCGGTGCGCCGAAACTGGTGGTGCACAGCAACGGCAGCGGCAGCACCCGACCTTTGGGCATGACCCGGTTGAGGTTAGCGATCCACACCGGAATCACTTGGGCCTGTGGGTAACTTTTTGCCAAGTGGTAGAGACCGCTTTTGAATGGCAGCAGTCCGTCTTCAAGATTGCGCGTGCCCTCGGGGAAGATGATCAGGGAATCGCCTCTCTCCAAAGCATCGAGCATCGGCTGCAAGGGGTTATCCACAGGGTCCTTGCGTTCACGGTCGATCAGCACGCCATTGAACACGCGGCTGATGATGTAGCGGCGCACGGCACTTTTATTCCAGTAGTCGCTGCCGGCCACCGGGCGCGTGAGTTTGCGCAGGGCCGGCGGCAGCGAAGCCCAAAGCAGCACGAAATCGCCGTGGCTGCTGTGGTTGGCGAAATAAATGCGCTGCACCGGTTCCGGCGCGCAACCCATCCACAGGCTACGGGCGCCGGTGACGGTGCGGGCCATGGAGGTAATGAGCGTGGCGACCACAGGTTCGAACATAAACGATTTCCTTATCCGGCGAGGGGAAGCCAAGGGCTGGCCAGGATGACGACAAAGGTGGGCAGCACCTGGGCAGCGACCAGGACAGCCTGTTTGCGCAACAGGTTAAGCGCTCCGCGCTGACGCTCGCTCCAGGGCCGGCCGGCGCGGTTGGCCGGTTGCAGGCCGAGGCTTTGCAGGGCTTGATCGAGATCGACAGTGCGGTGCGGCACGGCGTCAGCGTCTTGGGCGACGGCGTCAAACAAGTCCGCGTCGAACGCGACGCGCAGGGCCCAGTATTTTTGCAGCAGACCCAGGACGATCAACCAACCGCTAAGCAGCAGGCCCAGCGCCACCGGGGTGATCAACAGCAGTTGCAGCAAACCGAACACTACACCCAGCAAGGTCATCCCTGTGGATAACTGATCGAGGGCGCGGCCCCGGCGCAACAGGCTGGCGACCACGTGCAATTCCATATCAACCGGCATAGGCATGCTCCAGGGCTTGGCGATGGGCCGGGTGCAACACCACGTGCGGGCGTGCGGCTTTGATCATCGCCACGGCGGCATCGACCGTGTTCGCTCGGCCGCTGCGCAGCAACCACGCCGCCACCGCCGTGGCGCTGCGCGAATAACCCAGCGCACAGCAGACCAACAGCGGACCTTGCTGGCGCAGTTGCTCAATCGCCAGGGCTGCGGCGAGACATTGTTCGGTGCTCGGCGCGGTCAGGTCCAGGACCGGAATGCTTTGATAGGCGCGACCCCGTGGGTTGAGCGGCAGCTCGGCGCAAAGATCGACCACCGCTTTGAACGGCGCCAACTGATCAGCACCCGGCAGTCGGCCGAGCCAAACGTTATCCACAACCTGATCAGGCTGTGGATGCTTGCGAGTCCACAGCCGTGAATTGATCCACGCCGCCGCCGCGTAAGGCGCAAACAACCAGCGTGCGGCCGGGCTCAAACGGCCGTCGGCGCGTTTCTGAAACCCGGCGGCGTCGAGGGCTGCGTAATTCAGCGCCACCAACAGCAACGCCACGGCGGGCCAGATCAGCCACAACCCTCCACCGCCCAAACCGAACGCCGCAATGGCGAGGACCGCCGCGCCAAGTCCATAGCGCAGGGCCAGGCGCCAGCGTTTCGGATCCTTGGCCAAGCGCAAACTGCCCAAGGGGCTGGGACGATCCACTGGCCACAGCCACACACACAGCCAACCGGCGAGGGCGCCTGTGGGTAAGTCGATAAAGTGATGTTGATAAGTGGTCAGCACCGAAATCCCGATCAAGGCAAACCAGCCATGCACCAACCAGCGCCACACGCCTTGGGAGTGCCGTTGGTACATGACCCACAAAATCACCAGCAGCGCGATGTGCAGCGACGGCGCCTGGTTGAACGGCTTGTCGAACCCGGCCAGCACCGCGAACAGCCAGCCGAATACGCCGTCAAGCTCGGGCCGTTCAAAGGTGAAGCGCAGCGGCCACAGCAGGAAGCAACTGACCGAGATCACTTGCGCGCTCAACAGGCGCAAGGCGTGGCGTTTGAGTTCGTGGCGGCTGTTGGGCAGCAGCAGGGAAAAGCCGTACAGCAGGTCAATCGTCCAGTAGGGGACGATGGTCCACGCCCAGAATGGCATGGCACTTTCCCAACCGAACACGAACGTGCCGACATCGCTGCGCTGATTGGTCACCCAGGTGGCAAAGCCGTAGCTGGCGAAAAACAGCGGCGCGAGCACCAGCAGCCAGAGCACCGCCGGTTTTAGCAGCCCTGCTTCTCTAGGCGTGCCCTGCATCATTGCACCCGTTGCGCGAGGGATACGGTGAAGATCCCCCATTCATCCACACGCTGGGTGATCTTGCGGAAACCCGCTGCTTCCACCAGTTGATCCATTTCCGCCTGGCTGCGCCGACGCATCACCCAGGCCTGGCCCTGGCGGTGACTGGTGAGGGCGCGGGCAATCAGTTCCAGTTGCGGGTGCCACGGCTGGCCGGTGTAGACCAGATAACCACCGGGCTCCACCGCTTCGGCCAGACCGGCCAGCGAACCGCCGACCATCGTGTTGTCGGCGAACAATTCGTACAGCCCGGACACCACTGCCAGGGTTGGTTTTGGGTCCAGCGCGGCGAGGTCGGCGCGGTCAAACGCGTCACCCTTCACGAATTGCGCGATGTCGCCCAGGCCTTTATCGCGGATCAATGCGCCACCGTCGCGCACGTTGATGTCGCTGTAGTCGCGCAGCAGGATCGATTCCGGCAACGGGCTCACGCCCTGCAACGCTTCGAGAATGTAGCGGCCATGACCGGCGGCGATGTCGACGATGCGCACCGGGCGACCTTCGTCGCGCAGCTTGGTCATGGTCAGGCGCAGCAGTTCTTCGACGTTGAGTTTGCGCTGGCGAATGCCGCGCCAGCCGATGGAGTTCAGGTAATTCTGGTCAATCATCCGCCCGAGCCCGCCCTTGCCGGTGGGCTGGTTGCGGTACACGTAGTCGAGGGTGCTGCCGGAGTCGAAACCGGTGTCGAAGCCGAGTTTCACGCCCTCGGACAGTTTGCTGCCCAAACGCATGCTGGCGCGGGTCATGCGCCAGTACAGGTCACGCAGCGAGTTGTGTGGCAGCGGCGCGGCGAGGGATTCGGATTCGGCGCAGGTCAGGCCGATCTTGTCGGCGTCGAGCAGCGAGGCGCGGTCCAGCGGGTAGTCGAAGTTTTGCAGGATAAAACGCTTGGCGCTGGCCACGGCCACGGCGCGATCACGTTCGCCGAGGGTGTCGTGGAAGAAGCCCGGAAGGATGTGTTTCTCTTTTTTCAGGCTGCCCAGGCGTTCGAAAAACTGTTCCTGAGGTTTGCGGTGCACCACAAAGTCCGAGCCGGAAATCAGCAACTGGGTCGGCACCTGGATTGCCTGGGCATCGGCCACCACGCGGTCGGCGGCTTCGTACAAGCCGAGCAACACATTTACCGAAATCGCCTTGGTGATCAGCGGATCGCTGTCGTAGGATGCCACGCGTTCCGGGTCGTGGCTGAGGAACCTGGCCTTGACGTAGCTGTTGACGAAAAAGTTGCCGCGAAACTTGCGCATCAACCCCAGGCCGGGGCGGGCGAACGGCACGTAGAGCTTGACCTTGAACGCTGGCGAGGCGAGCACCAGGGCGCGGATGCGCGGCGCGTAGTCATGGACCCAGGTCGAGACGATCACGGCGCCGACGCTCTGGGCGATCACCGCCATGTTTTCTTCGTCGATCTGGTGGACGGTGTTCAGGTGATCGCAGAACGTCTGCACATCGCGCACGCTGGTGGCGAAACTCGGGCTGTCGCCCCGAGCACCGGGCGACTGGCCATGGCCCCGGGCATCCCAGGCAAAGAAGTCGAAACCCGGCAGATCCAGTTCATCCACCAGGTGGGCGATGCGCCCGGAGTGTTCATGGCCGCGATGAAACAGCAGCACAGCCTTGCGCGACTCGCCCGGATGGGCGGCGGTGGCCGGCCAGTGACGGTAGAACAGCTCGACGCCGTCGTGGGTGGTGAAGGTCTGATTCTGGGTTTCGCGCATTGCATGCTCCATATGCTGGGGTAGGGCCTTAGGCCGAGGGTGCGTTTTCCTGCACTTCTTTGAGGCCCTGACGGACCCGGTTGACCAAGGTGTAAGCCAGCAGGACGGCGATCACCCCAAACACAACGTTAATCCACACCGCGCTGATCCAGCCAATGGCGATGCCGGTGGCCAAAACACCGAGTACAAATGCACGATCACTTTTGCCCATCGGCCCGTCATACCGGCGCGATGCACCGACCATCGGCCCAAGCACGCCACTGTACTCGCTGAACAGCGCCAGCAGCGTGACCAACAGCACAATCAACACGCTCACGTCGGGAATCAGCGCAAACGGCAGGATCAGCGCACAGTCGGCGACGATATCGCACAGTTCATTGAGGTAGGCGCCCAGGCGCGATTGCTGGCCGAATTCCCGGGCGAGCATGCCGTCGATGGCGTTCAGCGCCATGCGCAGGATCATCCACAGCGGAATCAATACAAACACCCAAAGATGCTGGGCGAAACAGGCAATCGCAACGCCCACCACCAGCGAAATCACCCCGGCCAGCACGGTGATTTGGTTGGCGGTGGTGCCGTTATCGAACAATCGCTGCACCAACGGACGCAACAGGTTCTGGAACGCCGGTTTAAGCTGGTAAATGGAGGGCATCGGGGGGATGGTCTCGGCAATTGAACGGGTGAACGTTCAGGGTTATACGTCACAATAATCAGAATGCCAGTAAAACCCATCTTCCAGCGAAATCCAGGTCCGATCGGACATTGTTGGCTCGCGATTGTTGTGCTCAGGAGTTCACCGATGGACCGCTTTCAGGAAATGCAGGTGTTCGCCGCCGTCGCCCAGGACCAAGGCTTCTCGGCGGCGGCGCGCCGTTTGGGAATGTCGGCGGCCAGCGTCACCCGCGCAGTGGCGGCGCTGGAGCAACGCATCGGCACGCCGTTGCTGACGCGCACCACCCGCAGCGTGCATCTGAGCGAGGCGGGCCAGCGTTACCTGGAGGACTGCCGCAGAATCCTCGTCGAGGTGCAGGAAGCCGAGGATTCCGCCGCCGGCAGCCACACCCAGCCCCGTGGGCAATTGACGGTCACGGCGCCGGTCTTGTTCGGTGAGCTGTTTGTCACGCCGTTGATGGTCAATTACCTCAATCAGTTCCCTGACGTCACGATCAACGGCTTGCTGGTGGATCGCGTGGTGAGCATGGTCGAGGAGGGCATCGATGTCGCTGTGCGCATCGGCGAGTTGCCCGACAGCAACCAGCACGCGATTCGGGTCGGCGAGGTGCGACGGGTGATCTGCGCATCGCCGGGCTATCTCGACACCCATGGCCGGCCCCGGCACCCGCAAGATTTGACCGGCGCGCCGGTGGTGGCCACGTCCTCCATCGGGCAACTCAGGAGTTGGCCGTTCCTGGATAAAGGCCAGCCCCTCAGCGTGCGTCCGGAGCCACGGCTGGTGGTCACCGCCAATCAGGCAGCGATCACTGCGGCAAGTCTGGGGTTGGGCCTGACGCGGGTGCTTTCCTATCAAGTGGCGAGCAAAGTCGCGAGCGGTGAGCTGGAAATCGTGTTGGCGGAGTTCGAGTTGCCGCCGCTGCCGATCCACATCGTGTACCAGGGCGGGCGCAAGGCCCCGGCGCGGATTCGCAGTTTTGTGGATTTTGCGGTGCAGGCGCTGCGTGATCACCCGGCCTTAAGGTAAGGCGCAAAACCTGTAGGAGCGAAGCTTGCTCGCGAAAGCGATTGATCATTCAACATCGCTGTTGGCTGACCTACCGCATTCGCGAGCAAGCTTTGCTCCTACAGGGGAAAGCGTGTTGGTTTATTGCGCTGAGTGAAACAATGGATTGCATCTGCTGGTAATTCTGTTGTTTTGGCAATAGGTAGATGATGCGTGCCATCGGTGCTGATCATTTCCTGATCGGCGCCACCACCCAGCGGAGCCGCTCATGCACGCCATCAAACTCTACAACTTTCCCCGCTCCGGCCATGCTCACCGTGCCGAGTTGATGCTGTCCCTGCTGCAACTGCCGACCGAGCTGATCCTCGTCGATCTGGCCAACGGCGCGCACAAGCAGCCGGAGTTCTTGGCACTCAACCCCTTTGGCCAGGTGCCGGTGCTGGATGATCAAGGCGTGGTGCTGGCCGATTCCAACGCGATCCTGATGTACCTGGCGCAGAAATATGGCAATGGCCGCTGGTTGCCGACCGACCCGGTCGGTGCCGCCAAGGTGCAGCGCTGGTTGTCGGTGGCGGCGGGGCAAATTGCCTTTGGCCCGGCCCGGGCGCGGCTGATTACGGTGTTTGGCGCGTCTTATAACGCTGAGGAAGTGATCGCTCGCTCCCACGACCTGCTCAAAGTGATGGATCAGGAACTGGCCCACTCCGAGTACTTGGTGGGCAATGAGCCGACCATCGCCGACGTTGCGGCCTACAGCTACATCGCCCATGCGCCGGAAGGCAACGTGTCCCTGGCCGATTACGCCAACGTGCGTGCCTGGCTGGCGCGGATCGAAGCCTTGCCCGGGTTTGTCGGCATGCCGCGCACCGCCGTCGGCCTGCAACAAAGCGCCTGACACTCTTGAGCTGTTCACACTGCGCCCGGGCGCAGGGGAGAAGCCGTTATGGAACATTCACCGTGGCACGCTGGCGAGAAACAGTTGCAGGAGCATGTGGGTGTTGCCGAGCGAATGGAAACCCTGGGCCGCCGGGTGATTCGCAGCGAAATGCCGGACCAGCATCGCCAGTTCTATCAGCAACTGCCGTTCATGCTGTACGGCGCGGTCGATGCCGATGGTCATCCCTGGGCGAGCATTCTCGAAGGGCCACCGGGCTTCGCGCACTCTCCTGACCCTGCCGGGTTGCAGTTCGAACGCTTGCCGGCCGCTGACGACCCGGCGCAATTGCACGCCGGGGACGCCATTGGGTTGCTGGGCATCGAGTTGCACACCCGGCGCCGCAACCGGCTCAACGGCCGGGTGGGCGCCATGACGGCCAACGGCTTCGGCGTCTCGGTGGAACAGTCGTACGGTAACTGCCCGCAATACATTCAATTGCGGCAGTTTCGGTCGGTGCCGCTGGCGGACCCATCGACCCGCATCGCGCAACACCTCGACGGGCTGGATGACGCCGCCCGGGCGATGATCGCCCAGGCCGATACCTTGTTCGTTGCCAGCTATGTGGACGTCGATGACCGTCGTTCGGTGGACGTTTCCCATCGTGGCGGCCAGCCCGGTTTTGTTCGTGTCGAGGGCAATCGCCTGACTATCCCGGACTTTGCCGGCAATCTGTTTTTCAACACCCTGGGCAACCTGCTGGTCAATCCCAGGGCCGGGTTGCTGTTTATCGATTTCAATTCTGGCGACCTGCTGCACCTCAGCGGTCGTGCTGAAGTCATCCTCGACGGCCCGCAAATCGAGGCCTTCCAGGGTGCCGAGCGCTTGTGGACGCTGGAGGTGGAACGTGTCGTGCGACGCCCGGCGGCGTTGGCCCTGCGCTGGCGTTTCGATGGGATGTCGCCCAACAGTTTGATGACCGGCACTTGGGAGCAAGCCGCCGCGCGTCTGCAAGCCCAGGCCTTGGGCGATGCCTGGCGGCCGCTGCGGGTGGCGCGCATCGAAGCGGAGAGCCAGAACATCCGCTCGATCTATCTGGAGCCCGCCGACGGTGCCGGGTTGCCGGTGTTCCAGGCCGGGCAGCATTTACCGCTGCGCTTCAAGATTGGCGATGACGTGCATATCCGCACCTACAGCCTGTCGAGTGCGCCGTCCGATGATTTTTTCCGCATCAGCGTGAAGCGCGACGGCTTGGTGTCTTCCCACCTGCATGAACAAATCCGCGTCGGCGATGTGCTGGAAGCCCGGGCGCCCCAAGGGCACTTCACCGTGGCGCCCCATGAGCGTCGGCCATTAGTGTTGTTGGCCGCTGGGGTCGGCATTACGCCGCTGCTGTCGATGGTGCGCGAGGTGGTTTATCAGGGCTGGCGCACCCGACGCATCCGGCCGACCTGGCTCTTCCAGAGTTCGCGCAGCTTGGCGGATCAACCGTTCCGCGCCGAACTGGATCGTTTACTGGAAGGCGCCGGCGACACGGTGCGTGTGGTGCGCCTGCTCAGCCAACCGGAAGCCGAGGCGCGGGAGGGCGAGGATTTTGACCTCACTGGACGCATCGATATGGCGTTGCTGCACGGCATGCTGGAGGTCGAGGATTTCGACGAAGTGGATTTTGTCCTGTGCGGACCGGGCGCCTTTACCCAAGGCATGTACGACAGCCTGCGGGAACTGGATATCCACGATTCAAGGATTCACGCCGAGACCTTTGGCCCCTCGACCTTGCGTCGGCGGTTGGACCCGGATGCCATCGTCATCGAACAACCGCCAGCCGCGACGACGTCGGTGCCGGTGGTGTTCCAGCGTTCGGCCAAAGAGGCGCGCTGGCAACCGGACGGTGGCAGCTTGCTGGAGTTGGCGGAAAGTCGTGGCTTGCGCCCGGAATTCAGTTGCCGTGGTGGGTCGTGCGGGACCTGCAAGACCCGGTTGATCAGCGGCCAGGTGAATTATCCACAGCCTCCCGCCGAGGTGCCGGATGAGGGGCAGGTGCTGATTTGTTGTGCGATTCCGGCCAGGAGTTTGGAGCCGTTGGTATTGGATTTGTAATCAGCGTTTTTGCGTCAACCAGTGCGGGGCTTGAGAAACCGCGTATTAAGGGTAATTTGCATGTCGCCTCTGTGTCTCCACCAGCATTGGCTGAAGATTGCGCAGAGTGCGTTCGGTCATTTGCTCGCTGGCTTCACGCCAGTTGATCCAGTGCCAATCCGCGACGTCACGGGCAGCCGGGAATTGGCCGCTGCTTTCGAGACGGGCCACCAGGTCCGCCAGGCTTTGCGGCTCGGCCAGATCGAAGTAGGCCATGAACTCCCCGCCGATTTCGCGGAAGACTGGAATATCGCTGCCCATCGCCGGTAAGCCGCGCTGCATGGCTTCCACCAATGGGAGGCCAAAGCCTTCGACCCAGGACGGAAACACCAGTGAACTGGCGTGGGAGTAGGCGTATTCGAGGCTGGTGTCGCTCAAGTCGTTGAACATGAACAGCCGTTTGTTCAGCTGTGGATGGTTGCGCACCCGGCTGAGCAGTGCATCGCACTTCCAGCCGATGTGCCCGGCGATGCACAAGCGGGCATTTGAACCTGATGCCCAAGCGAGATCGAAGGCGTCAAGCAGGAAGGCGTGGTTCTTGCGCGGTTCGATGGTGCTGACCATCAGGAACACCGGATCCGCCGTTTCGAACATTCGACTCAGGCGCGGCTCGACAATGGCGTTGGCTTCACGCAGGTCCAGTTCGGAGCCAAGGTGAAAATAGTCGAACCACAGTTCATTGGCTTTGCCGGGCCCCACCCGGCGCTGCAATTCCTTACGAACCTGGTCGCACACCGTGGCGGAAATGGCCACGTAACCGTCGGCGGTCCGGCTGATCCAGTCGAACCACTCTTTGAAAACCTGCACCGGTCGCGCGTCGTAAAACTGCGGGTGAGTCAGCGGAATCAAGTCGTAGATCACCGACACGATACCGACGCCATCGCGCTTGAGTTGTTCGGCCCACGGGAAGAAGTCGGGGTGCCAGGAAGAATCCAGCAGCACCAGTTGATCCCCCGGCTGATGCTGCAGCGGCGCGCAGCGCTTGGGCAGTTGATACTGGTTGACCCGGTCGATCAGCCGCAGCGGCACGCTGAAACAGGCCAGTGCTGTCAGGCGGTAAGCCACGTACAGCAGGCGTCGTGCAAATTTTGAGGTGCAGCGTTTGTCGAGACGCTGGTGCAGTTGCCAGAAGTGATGGGCGACGTGTTCCAACCGGCCGGCGAACGTCATCATCCAATCGAAAAACGGTATGTTCAAAGCACCAAGCTTGAGCACCCGATAGAGTTTGCCCTTGAGCATCACAACCGGAATGCACTCCACGCCGTTCATGCTTTTGGGCAGTTGATTGACGACGTTGCGCACCACACGCTGAATACCCGAATTGACCTTGGGGTGCTGGAATACGTGGGTGCACTCTACCAATAGACGGATCATAGCGAGCATTCCGGAGCAGTCGAACCGGTGCGCATGGTCATGCGGCAGTCTTTGATATGTTGTTCTGCGAGTCCAGTCAGACCCTTTACGAACAGACGCTTTTTCAAACAGCGGCCCCTTGGTTATACATTTCGTCCATCCCCCTACAGGCTTTGCGGAGATGTCTGACGGACCGGTTGGATTCAGGTGCGTAAGACAGGCGAAATGATTTGTTGTAGTTGTTTGGTAGCCAATTTGTGCCAATTGCTCGGCAATTTCAACAGGTCCAACCGTGACCGGTCAGTTCTCATTCAGCGTAGCTTGATTTTTCTCGCTGGGCGGTTCACGAATCCTCAACGGATGTGTTTAGAATGCACCTCGTCACGATTACTCAAGGTTCGGCCGGGTTGTTTTGAAACCTCCCGAAGCTGACCATTAAAACAAGAACGTAGACGGGCAAGAAGACGATGGGCGAGGGCCGGTAAAACCGACTTGATCCGTCGCTTTGCCGTCATAGAGTGAGGCTGCCGGGATGGCAGTTTCATCGTGGAATGCCATGAATTTCATTCTTTACTCGGACGTCAACGACAGCTCCATCAGCCAGAGTCTGGGCCGTCCCGAATACAGCTACTACTTCGTGCTCAAGGCGTATCGCCCGGTGCTCGAAAGCCTTGGGCGGGTGCATGTGGTGTCTTGCGTCGCAGAGGTCGATCCCCTCTATCGACAATTGCTCGCCGCTGGCGAAGACAGCCTGTTCCTGTCCTTCACGCCACCACAGAAAACCCCGAATGACCTGGACTGCCCGACGATCTGCGTGGTGGCCTGGGAGTTCGATTCGATTCCGGACGAAGAGTGGGACAACGACCCGCGCCAGGACTGGACGCAGATGCTTGCACGCCAGGGGCGGGTGATCACGCTCTCCAGTCACACCGCCCGGGCGATTCGCCGGGCAATGGGTGCAGACTTCCCGGTGTTGGTATTGCCGACACCCTTATGGGAAAACTTCGCAGCCATACGCAGTCACCACACCAGCGCGCCGGTCAACCCGGGTTCAACCTTGGCGATCAAAGGTTGCATCTTTGATAGCCGCACTCTCGGGCTGTCTGCCGATGCACTTCTTCCGCAGCCGCCGACCGCCGAGGAACTGGCGGCACTGGAGGCCCTGCGGCCGCCACCGCTGACGCTCAAGCGCCGCTTTGTCATCGCCCGCCATTTTCTGCGGCTGTGGGCGCTGGACTTGGGCAAGATGCAGCCGGAGCCTGTGCATCGCACGTACTTTCTCAAGCAGTGGTATTGGGAGGGGATTCGCGATCTGTTTTCGGACCCGATTCATGAACGATTGGCCAATGCCTTGCCAGCGATCGCTGGCCCGCAGCCGATTGTGGTGCCCGATCCCGTTCCGCTGGATCTGCCCGACACCAGTGGCCAGGTCGAAATCGGGGTGGATGGCGTGGTCTACGTCAGCGTGTTCAACCCTCGCGACGGTCGAAAAAACTGGCATCAACTGATCACCGCGTTCTGCTGGGCATTCCGTGAAACCGACGATGCCACATTGGTGCTGAAGATTACCCAAAGCGACCTGTCGTCCTATTACACCGAGCTGATGACCTTGCTCGCGCAGTTATCGCCATTCGCCTGTCGGGTGGTGGTGATGCACGGCTATCTGGACGATCCGCAATACGCCCGGCTCTACGAAGCCGCCAGTTTCTACGTCAATGCATCACGCTGCGAGGGCCTGTGCCTGCCGCTGATGGAGTTCATGGCCAGCGGCAAACCGGTGATCGCCCCGGACCACACCGCGATGGAGGACTACATCGATGAGGACGTGGCGTTTGTGGTCAAGTCCAGCGAAGAACTGACCATCTGGCCCCAGGACACTCGCATCATTTACCGCACCCTGCGCTATCGCCCGGACTGGGGGTCGCTGAAAACCGCCTACGAAAACAGCTACCGGATGGCCAAGGAACAACCCCAGGATTACCAGCGCATGTCCCGGGCCGCGATCGAGCGCATGCACGATTACTGCGGGTTCACCCCGGTGCAGCAGCGCCTGGCGGATTTCTTCGGGCTAGCGCCACAGGCTGCGATGCCGGCGACCGAGATGGATAACGCCTCATGCTGATCATCATTCATTCGGAAACCAACCAGCACACCATCACCCAGAACCTTGGCCGTTCGGAGTACAGCTATTACTTCGTGCTCAAGGAATACCGGCCCGTGCTGGAACGATTGGGGCAGGTCATCGAAGTCAGCGATCCGCAAGCCGAAGTCGATGCCCTGTATTTCGACTGCTTGGCTCGTGGCGAAGACTGCGTATTCCTGTCGTTCTCACCGCCCCATCGCACGCCGGTGCACCTGGCCTGTCCGACCCTGGCGGTGTTCGCCTGGGAGTTCAGCACCATTCCCAACGAACCGTTCGCCGGCGAGCCGCGCAATGACTGGCGCACCGTGTTGCGGGCTTCAGGCGCGGCCATCACGCACTCCAGCTATACGGTCAACGCCGTGCGCGAGGCGATGGGCGCGGATTATCCGATCGTCGCCGTGCCCGCGCCGGTGTGGGACCGTTTTGCTGCCCGTGGCGCGCAGTTGCAGCGCCAGCCACTGGCCAATCAGGTGACGTTGAAGATCAAGGGCTTGGTGGCGGACAGTCGCCAACTCGATCTGCAAGCGTTTGGCCCGGCGCATTTGCGCACGGGGGAGGGCATCGATTTCGAAGCGCCGGCCAGTGAGCATGAATTGGTCCTCGACGGCGTGATCTACACCTCGGTGTTCAACCCCAGCGACGGGCGCAAGAACTGGGAAGACATGCTCAGTGCCTTCTGCGTGACGTTCCGCGACGCGCCGGACGCGACCCTGGTGCTAAAACTGACCCACCACGATGCCGAAGAAGCCCTGGCCGACATCCTTCATCACTTGTACAAAAATCAGTCCTACCGCTGCCGGATCGTGCTGATCTATGGCTACCTGGCGGATGCGGATTACGAGCGTCTGGTCGAAGCCACCAGCTATGTGGTCAACACCGCGTATGGCGAAGGCCAGTGCCTACCGCTGATGGAGTTCATGTCCTGCGGCAAACCGGCGGTAGCGCCGCGCACCACGGCGATGCTCGATTACCTGAATGCCGACAACGCCTTCATCATCGACACCACCGACGAGCTGACAGCCTGGCCCCACGACCCGCGTCGGGCGTTCCGCACGTTGCGCTACATCACCAATTGGGCTTCGTTGTGCACGGCGTACCGGGCCAGCTATGAGGTGGCCAAGGGTGATCCCGAGCGTTATTCGAGGATGTCCGCCCACGCGGTGGCCAGCCTCAAGAACTTCTGCAGCCAGGCCACCGCCGAACAACGGCTGAAGGTGTTTTTTGCCGACCTGATCGAAACCCGCGCTGTATCTGCCTTGGAAACCCCCGAGACATGACCAGCAAACGGATCATGGACATCGAGCTGTTGCGCGGCATTGCGGTGCTCGGCGTGTTGTTTCATCACCTGACGGGCAGCCTGTTCACCGACCCGGTGCCGTTGCTGGAAAAAATCCATGGCTGGGGCCAACCCTGGTGGGGCGTCGATCTGTTTTTCGCCATCTCTGGTTTCGTCATCGCCCGCAGCCTGATCCCCGCCTTGCAGGGTTGCAGCACGCGTCAGGAATACTGGCAGCAGACGCGCAACTTCTGGCTGCGCCGGGCCTTTCGCTTGTTGCCGTCGGCGTGGCTGTGGCTGGCACTGATGCTGCTGGCCTGTGTGTTGATCAACCGCTCCGGGGCGTTCGGCAGCTTGCACGCCAACCTTCAGGCAACCCTGGCCGGGGTCGCGCAGTTTGCCAACTTCCGCTTCGCCGACAGCTTCTATCGCTACGAGTACGGCACCAGTTTTGTGTACTGGAGCTTGTCGCTGGAGGAGCAGTTCTACCTGTTGTTCCCGCTGCTGATCCTGATCTGTCGCAAGCACCTGGTCTGGGCCTTGCTGGCGCTGGTCGCGGTGCAGTTGTTTACCCTGCGCACGCCGCTGCTGATGGTGGTGCGCACCGACGCCCTGGCCCTCGGTATCCTCTTGGCGATGTGGAGTGCGCGGCCAGGTTATATGCGCTGGGAGCCGACCTTCCTGCGCCGACCCTGGGCTGGCGTGTCGGTGCTGCTGGTCGTGGCGCTGGCGATGAGTGTGATTGCCACCGATCGCTTCACCTTCACCAACTACCGCATCGGTGCGATTGCCGTGCTCAGCGCGGTGCTGGTCTGGGTCGCGTCCTACAACCGTGACTACTTGATGCCGCGGGGTCTGCTGAAAAATCTGATGGTGTGGATTGGCAGTCGCTCTTACGGGATTTACCTGATCCACATTCCCGCCTATGCACTGGTGCGTGAAGTGATCTTCCGTTTGCAGGGCGCCGGTCTGCCGAGCCCGGCGGGCCATCCGATTCTGACCATCCTTATCGCCGGCGGGCTGATCGCCCTGTTGAGCGAGCTCAATTACCGCTTCGTCGAAATGCCCATGCGCAATCGCGGCGCCGCGTTGGTGCAACGCCTGGGCACGTCCCGAACCGCCGTCTCATCTCCTGGAGCCACCTCATGCTGAGCCTTTTGAAGAAACTCACGGCGGGCACACCCGCGCCCGCGCAGCCTGTAGCAGCGGTGGTGGATAAGGTCGACCCGTACATGCTCGGCCTGCACGATGCGATGCTCAGCGGCTGGTTCAATCAGGAAACCGGCGAGCTGTTCACCGGTTTCCCGGTGACCGCCGAGGACACCTTGCTCGACGTCGGCTGCGGTGATGGCGGCAACGTGCATTTCTGCGGGATGCGCGGGGCGAAGATCATCATTGCCGACATCGATGCGGCCAAGGTTGAGGCGACTCGCCAGCGTCTGGGCGACACCCCGGCCCGGGACGTTGAATGCCACGTCACCGACTGCAATCCGCTGCCGATTGCCGATGCCACCGCCACCCGCGTGGTCTCCACCGAAGTCATCGAGCACGTCGACGACCCGGCGCAATTCCTTGCCGAGCTGGTGCGAGTCGGCAAACCGGGGGCGCTGTACCTGCTCAGCGTGCCGCACCCCAGCTCCGAAGACCTGCAAAAAGACATCGCCGCGCCGGAGTACTTCCAGAAGCCCAACCACATTCGCATCATCAGCGAAGAGCAGTTCAAGGCCATGGTCAGCGACGCCGGCCTGGAAGTCCTGAGCCACAGCCAGTACGGGTTCTACTGGTCGATGTGGATGCTGTTGTTCTGGGAAGCCAAGGTCGATTTCAGCCAGCCTGATCACCCATTGCTCAATCATTGGGCCGATACCTGGCAAGCGATCCTCGATTCGCCACGGGGCGCGCAGATCAAGCAGGCGCTGGATGCAGTGGTGGCGAAGAGTCAGGTGATCATCGCCCGCAAGCCCTAATGAAGATCAACTGTGGGAGCGGGCTTGCTCGCGAATGCGCAGTGTCAGCCACATAAATGTTGAATGGCACACCGCTTTCGCGAGCAAGCCCGCTCCCACAGGGGTTTTGTGTACCCTGTCGGCCTGTGTTTGTAGGGATCAGGGATTTCATGCCGTTTTTCGTTCGTCTCTCGGTTCTGCTGACTGCGCTGTTGTTGCTCAACGGCTGCGAACAGCCCAACGCTCTGCCACTCGATCAACAACTCTACATCTGGCAACGCCAATGGACCCCGGCCCACGAAGCCGCGTTGCGGGACAGCCGCACCGATTTCTCGACCTTGCGGGTGCTGGCGTTGCAGGCGTTTCCCCAGGAAGGCTGGCGTCGGGCGCGGGTTGACGCGGGGTTGCTCAAGCAGGATGGGCGGCCGCTGATTGCGGTGATTCGCCTGGACGGCCAGCTCAAGGCGCTGGATCAGGACGAGGTCATTGCGCAGACCCAGCAAGTGCTCGGCGATTGGCAAGCCCAAGGCCTGACCCTGGCCGGGGTGGAAATCGACCACGATGCCGGCAACGCCCGGCTGCCAGCCTATCGGGCTTTTCTCACGCAACTGCGCGCCGCGCTGCCGGCGTCTTTACCCCTGAGCATCACCGCGCTTCCGGCCTGGCTCGACAGCCCCGAGTTGCCAGGGTTGTTGGCGACCGTCGACAGCAGCGTCTTGCAGGTGCACGCGGTCAGTGATCCACGGCGAGGCTTGTTCGATCCGGACCAGGCCAGGCAATGGGCCAAGGCCTGGAGTCGGATCACGAGCAAACCCTTCTACCTGGCACTGCCGGCCTATGGCGTGGCGTTGTTGCCGGACGCCGATGGCGCGCCGGTGGTGGAAAGCGAAGTGCCCCTCGAGCGCGGTGGCAAACGTCGGGAATTGCTGGCCGATCCACAGCAATTGAGCGCGCTCGGCAACGAGTTGCGCAAGCATCCGCCGGCCCATCTGGCGGGGCTGATCTGGTTCCGCCTGCCGCTGGCCGGTGACCGCCGAGCCTGGAGCCTGACCACCCTGGGCGCCGTGGCCCGCGGTGATGTCCTCGACAGTCGCCTGCACCTGCAACTCTCCGAACAAAATGGCCTCTATGACATTGCCATCACCAATCAGGGCAATCTCGACAGCGCCTGGCCCGAGCGCCTGACGCTGGCGGTGCAAGGCTGTGACGGCGCCGATGCCCTGGCCGGTTATGCGTTGCAACAAAGCCCGGATCTGCTTACCTTCACCCGCCTGCGCGACGGCCGAATGCCGGCCGGCGGACAGCGCGCCATCGGTTGGGCACGTTGCACACATATTGATCAAGGAGGTTCGCATGTTGACCCGTAACTGGCCCCGCCATCTGCTTTGCCTGAGCCTCAGCTTGCCGCTGGGTTCGGCGCTGGCCTGCGGGCCGGACTTTCCCATGCGCCTGCTGGATAACCGTGGCCAGTCACTGTCGGAGCTGCCGGAAGGCAACTTCGCCTTCGAGATCAATCGTCTTGGGCATGCCATCGCCGGGCTGAAAAATGTCACCGCCGCCACCAACAACCCGGATTACGGTTACGGCGATGCGCCGAGCTACACCGATCAACGAGACCAGGCTGAACAGGCCGGTTTGACCCCGGAGCAGCAAGCGCTGGTGAAGCAACTGCGTACGTTGACAGACGCCCATGAGGTGGAAAGCCAAGGCGCGAGTTTGCCGATGGATGTGCGCCTGTACCTGGCGGGCGCCGTGGCCTTCAATGCCGGCGAGCATGGGTTGGCCGCCGAGTACTTCCAGAAAGTGCTGGCGCTGCCGGCCGATCAACGTGCATTGCGCAGCACGTGGGCGGCTTACTCTTTGGGCCGGGCGCTGTTCGCCATGAGCGACGAGGCGGGCGCCGGGCCTGATCTGTTGGCGCAATCGCAAAAGGCGTTCGAGCAGACCCGTCAGTTGAGCATCGATGGTTTCAGCGATCCGCTGGAACTGGGGGTTGCCAGCCTCGGCGAAGAAGCCCGAGTGGTGCTCACGGCGGGCGACTGGAACCGCGCCATCGAACTCTATGCCACACAAAATATCCACGGTTCGGCGGTGGGGTACTCCTCGCTCAAGCAATTGATGGGCGAACTCAGTGCTTTGCCTGACGATCAACTGGCCGAATTGCTCAAAGGCAAAACCGTGCAGCAATTGGTTACAGCCTCATTGGTCAGTCGGGTTGGCTGGTCATTTGGTGATCAACCGCCGAGCGAGAAGAAACTGATCCAATTGCTGCAAAACAGCACTCGCGGCAGCCTCGACAATGCTGATCGACTGGCGGCGATGAATTATCAGCAGGGCGATTACGTCAGCGCCAAAGCCTTTGTCGAGCACGCGGGGGACGGCGGCCTGGCCTGGTGGGTGCGGGCCAAACTGGCGCTGCGCGAGGGTGATAAAACCGCTGCCGCTGCGGCCTATGCGAAAGCCGCCCAGGCATTCCCGCAGGATGAGTCTTGGGGCGGACGACGCACCGCGGACTGGGATTTTGAAAGCGTCCAGCCCAAGTGCCGGGTCGAAGGTGAAAGCGCGATTCTCGCGCTGGAGCGCGGGGATTACCTGCAAGCCTTCGATCAGCTTTATCGCAGCAAAGGTGTGTATTGGCTCGACGCCGCTACGGTCGCCGAGCGGGTGCTGACCGTCGATGAGCTCAAGCATTACGTCGACACCCAAGTGCCGGCACCGCCGCCGCTGACCCAGCAGGAACGGGACAACTATGTGCCGTTGCCGGTGGCGGCGAGTTTGCGCAATTTGCTCGGGCGGCGGTTGTTGCGGGAAGAGCGTTACGACGAGGCGCCGGGGTATTTCGATAACGTCGACTTACAGAACAAGGCCAAGAACTATACGCACTTCCGTCATGAGGCCGACGCGGCGTGGTGGCCCACCACCCGCGCCGCTGCGTTGTTCAATGCCGCGAGCTTCGCTCGGCTCTGGGGGATGGAGATCCTGGGCTATGAGATGGCCCCGGATTACGCCACGTTCGGCGGTAACTACAGCTTGGAAACCCCCGAGCTGAAAGTCGGCCCCTTGGTGGCGGAAGGGGAGGTACAGCGCCAGCAGGCCAGCGCGGCGAAACCGAACGAGCGCTACCACTACCGGTTTGTCGCCACGGCATTGGCCAGCCGCGCCGCCGATAACCTGCCGCGCACCAGCCAGGCTTTTGCGGCGGTGCTGTGTACGGCATCGAGCTGGAATTCCAGCCTCGAAGAGCAAAGCGCGCTTTACCAGCGTTACGTCGACGAAGGCCCTTACGTGTACTGGGCCGGGGATTTTGGCCATCAGTGCCACTCCCCGGACTTCCAGAACGCCAGCAAACGCTATGTGACCCAAGTGGTGGATGCCGCACGTTCAACGCTACGGCCGTATAAGAAACCGGTGCAGTTTGGCAGTGTCGTGGTGGTCGTGGCGGCGGCGCTGTGGTTGATCAATCGTCGTCGCCGCCGCAATGCGCAGTAAGGCTTACGCCTGCTGCACGAAGGTCAGCCGCAGGGCGAAACCGATCAACAGGCTGCCGAACAGCCATTGCTGCACCCGTTGGGCCGATGGACTGCGTTGCAGCCAACGGCCCAGCGCGGCGCCGGCCAGTGCGTAAGCGCTGTCGAACAGCAAACCGACGCCCACCAGTATCACGCCAAGCACGGCGAACTGAGCCAGCACCGGCCCGGCCTGGGGATTGATGAACTGCGGCAGCAACACCGAGCAGAACAACAAGGCCTTGGGGTTGAGCAGGTTGGTCAGCAAGCCGCGCTGGATCGACGCGCGCCAGCGCGGTTTCCCGGCGATTTCGCCTTCGCCATTCAGGTTCGGCAGCATCGTGGTGCGCAGGCACTGAATGCCGATCCATAACAGGTACGCGGCCCCGGCCAGGCGCACCACCTCGAAGGTCCAGGGCGCAGCCTTGAACAACGCCGCCAGCCCCAGCGCCGCCAACGCCACATGACAACCCCGGGCAATCCCCAGGCCTACCGCCGTGGCCAGCGCCGCACCTTTGCCCTGGCGAGCACCGGTTTGCAGCAGCAGAATCATGTCCGGGCCGGGCAACAGAAAGACCACCGCCAATGCCATGAAAAACAGCCACAGTCCTGCCATGTCGCACCCCATTCGTTGTCGATTTGGTAGGGCCAGTCTAGAGCGGGAGGGCAGGGCAGGTGCTTGCGTAGTTTGCTTTTAATACGGCATGGATTGGCATAACCTGCCACGTAACGTCGCACTCACCATCAGGATCTGCCACACCATGAAACTGGATGCCTATGACCGCAAGATCCTCGCCGCCCTGCAACGGGACGGGCGCCTGAGCAATGTGCAATTGGCCGAAGAGATCGGTTTGTCGGCATCACCGTGTTTGCGCCGGTTGCGGATGCTCGAAGAGGCCGGGGTGATTCGCGGCTATCAGGCCAATCTTGATCGCGACGAAGTCGGGCTGGGGTTGACGGTGTTTGTCGGGGTCAAGGTTGAACGCCACAACGATGAACAGGCCGAAGCGTTTCGCCTGGCGGTGACGGCGTTGCCCGAGGTGATTTCGGCGTTCCTGGTGTCCGGGGAATCGGATTTCCTGCTGCAAGTGGTGGTGCCGGATCTGCGCGCCTACGACCGGTTTCTCACCGGGCGCTTGCTGAAGTTGCCGGGGGTGAGTGACATTCGCAGCAACTTTGCGATTCACACAGTGAAGACGCCGGGGGCGTTGCCTCTGGAACATTTGCCGCTTTAGACCGAGTCGGTCCCTTCGCGAGCAAGCCCGCTCCCACAGTTGAAATGCATTCCCATGTGGGAGCGGGCTTGCTCGCGAAGACGGCCGAACTGACGACATCAATCTATCCGGCTACCCACTACATCTGCGTCGCCATCCCCTCCACATTCATCGCCGCCTGGCGCAATGCCTCGGAGCGGGTCGGGTGCGGATGGCAGGTCAGGGCAATGTCCTCGGCAGACGCGCTGAACTCCATGGCCACGCAATATTCGCCGATCATTTCACTGACGCTCGGCCCGACCAGATGCACGCCAAGTATTTCGTCGGTGCGCTCATCGGCCAGCACTTTGGCGAAGCCTTCGGTCTCGTGATTGATCTTCGCCCGGCTGTTGGCGGTGAATGGGAATTTGCCGACCTTGTAGGCACGACCTTCGTTCTTGAGCTGTTCCTCGGTCTTGCCGACGCTGGCCAGTTCCGGTTTGGTGTAGATCACGTTGGGAATCAGGTCGTAATTGACCTCGCCCGCCTTGCCGACAATCTGCTCGACGCAGGCCATGGCTTCGTCTTCGGCCTTGTGGGCGAGCATCGGCCCGGACGTGACGTCGCCGATCACCCAGATCCCGGCGGCTTCGGTGCGATGCCCCTTGTTGGCGAGCATGCCGCGTTTGTCAGTGGCGAGGCCAACGTTCTCCAAACCCAGGCCTTGGGTGTAAGGCCGGCGGCCGATGGCCACCAAAACATAATCGGCTTCCAGCAACTCAGCGGTGCCCCCGGCGGCGGGTTCGACGCTGAGTTGCACGCCGTTGGCCGAGGCGGTGGCGCTGGTGACTTTTGAGCTCAACTTGAAGCTGATGCCTTGCTTGGTCAGCGAGCGTTGCAGGGTTTTACCGGCCTCGCCATCGACGCCGGGACAGATCCGGTCCAGAAACTCGACCACCGTCACCTGGGCGCCCAAACGCCGCCAGACCGAGCCCAGCTCCAGGCCGATCACCCCCGCGCCAATCACCACGAGATGCTTCGGCACTTCGGCCAGGGACAGCGCGCCGGTGGAGTCGAGGATGCGTTGGTTATCGATGTCGACGCCGGGCAGGGGAGTGGGCTCGGAGCCGGTGGCGATGATGATGTCCTTGGCGCTCAGCTCGGTCTTGGCGCCCTGGCTATCGGTGACGGTGACCTTGCCCGGCCCGTCGATGTGGCCCCAGCCTTTGATCCAGTCGACTTTGTTTTTGCGAAAGAGAAACTCGATGCCCTTGGTCAGCCCGGCAACGCTTTCATCCTTCTGCTTCATCATCTGCGCGAGGTTGAGGGTCGGTTTGACCTCAATCCCCAGGTTGGCGAATTCCGCGCCCATGGCCGCATCGTAAAGTTCGGAAGCGTGCAGCAACGCCTTGGACGGCATGCAGCCGACGTTCAGACAGGTGCCGCCGAGGGTGGCGCGACCTTCGACGCAAGCGGCTTTCAAACCGAGCTGGCCGGCGCGGATCGCTGCGTTATAACCGCCCGGGCCTCCGCCCAGAATCACGACGTCATAAGTGCTCATGCTGTTACTCCTGGAAAGAAAAGACCGGATCGATAAACGTAGCTGGCGGAAAAAATTACGAGCGTAATATGTGCGTTTCCGGGCATTTCGGTCAAGGCTTCAGCTAAGCGACAGGTTGCGCACCTTTAGATACAGCTATTTAGAACGGAAATTTCACCACTTTCGTTATAAGGTAACGAGATGTGACGGGGTTTGACGTCAGCAACGATAAACACTGGGGTGGTATGCAAGTCGATCTTGATGTCGATGCAACGCAAGTAGCCGGGTTGCCGCGCTTTCAGCAGGCGCTCTTTCACGGGCGGCGATTGCGCCTGTACGCCATTGGCCTGAGTGCCTTGGCGGCGGCGGGGCTGGTGCTGGCGTTCTTCGTCGCGTTGTTTGCACCGCAATCGCTGTGGGGCGCGCTGCTGGTCAACCAGAGTGCCGGGTTGCTGGTGCTGGTCGCCGGTGTGCAATCGGCGTGGTGGGTGACGCAATGGCGCGCCCGGGCGATGAATCCAGTCGTGTCGGTGCCGGTGGTTGTCGACGAAGAAACAGTCGAACCGACGGGTTGGTACGAACGTTTGCTGGACCGGATCGGTCAGCGCTGGGTGCATCTGCTGGGGCAGATCGGTGCACCGACGTTATGGCTGGTTGGCTGGACCGTTCTGACGTTGTACTGCATCGGCCAGGTCTGGAACCTCGCCCTGGCGCCCGCAGCCCTGGGATTATCGGCGAGTGTCGGCGCCGCGCTGTCGTTATTGCTGGCCTTCGGGTTGCTGGTGCTGGAGCGGCAACTGGCCCAGGAAAACCTCGCCGAATGGCCCGAAGCCGGGGCGTTGGCGCAACTGAGCCGCGTGGCGATCATTTGCCTGGTGTTGAGCGCGCTGTGCTTGTTGTTCGGCAACGACACTTCAGTCTGGCCGGTGCGTCTGGCGGTGCTGATCGGTTTGTTGCCGGGGCTGGTGGCCGCGGAATTATTGCTGCGTGCCGTGTTGTCGCTGTTCAGTCCGCAACGGGAACAACTGGAACCCTCGCTGCTGGCCCGCAGCTTTGTCGCCGACATGCTGCGCTGGCCGCCCCAACCGTTGCTGGCCTTGCAGCACGAATTGCACAACCGGTTCGGCATCGACCTGCGGCAAATCTGGGCCTTCACTTACATGCGCCGGGCGTTTTTACCGGTGTTGGCAGTGGTGGCGATGGTCGGTTGGGCGCTCACGGGTATTCATGAAATTGCCCTGCAAGGGCGTGGCATCTACGAACGTTTCGGCAAACCGGTGGAGGTGTTCGGCCCCGGTTTGCACGCCGGTTTGCCCTGGCCGTTGGGTAGGGTGTTGAGCGTCGAGAATGGTGTGGTCCACGAGTTGGCCACCAGCGTCGGTGAAGCATCGGCCCCGGTGGTGGCAGAACCCGCCGAAGGCCCGGCCCCGGCGATTGCCAATCGGCTGTGGGACGCCAGCCATGTGAACGATAAATCCCAGGTTATCGCCAGCAGCCGTGCGGACAAGCAGAGCTTCCAGATCGTCAACATGGACGTGCGTTTCGTCTATCGCATCGGCCTCAGTGACAAGGATGCGTTGGCCGCGACCTATAACAGTGCCGATGTGCCGACGCTGATTCGCAGCACCGCCAGCCGGATTCTGGTGCACGATTTCGCTTCGCGAACCCTCGACGGTTTGCTGGGCGAAGACAGGGTAGGGCTGGGGGACGAGATCGGTCGCGCCGTACAAACGGACCTGCAAAAACTCGACAGCGGCGTGGAAATCCTCGCCACCGTGGTCGAGGCGATTCATCCGCCGGCCGGTGCCGCCAATGCGTATCACGCTGTGCAAGCAGCGCAGATTGGTGCGCAGGCGTTGATCTCCCGTGAACGCGGCGCCGCAGCGGAGGCGACCAATCAGGCGCAGTTGCAGGCCAGCATTGCCCGGGACCAAGCCACCGCCAACGCCCGGGAAATCAACGCCACAGCCCAGGCGGCCGACCTGCGCTTCAGCGCCGAGCGCAAAGCCTACGCCAGCGCCGGCCAGGCCTTTGTGCTGGAGCAATATTTCAGTCAACTGACCCAGGGCCTGGCCAATGCCAAGCTATTGGTTCTCGATCATCGCCTGGGCGGCAGCAGCAATGCGCCGACCATTGACCTGCGTACGTTCACGCTGCCGGCTGACCCTGCGTCGCCGCGTAACACCGCTCAGCCAGGAGCCACCTATTGAGCCAGTCCCACACTCACGATCACGATTACCACACTGGCCACGATCACGGCCATGGCGGGCATTACCACGGTCATCATCACCATCACCACGGCGATCCCCAGGAAGCCGGGCCGTTCCCATGGCGACGCATGGGCTGGGCGGCGTTGCTGGTGGCGTTCGCCATCGCCGCCGCAAGCCTGGTGCAGGTGCGTTCGGGGGAGGCCACGGTGATTACCCGTTTCGGCAATCCGTCCCGGGTGTTGCTGGAACCGGGCCTGGGCTGGCGCTGGCCGGCGCCGTTCGAAGCGGCGATTCCGGTGGACCTGCGGTTGCGCACCACCTCGAGCGGTTTGCAGGACGTCGGCACCCGGGACGGTTTGCGCATCATTGTTCAGGCCTACGTGGCGTGGCAGGTGCAGGGTGACCCGGACAACGTTCAGCGTTTTATGCGCGCGGTGCAGAACCAGCCGGATGAAGCGGCGCGGCAGATTCGCACCTTCGTCGGCTCGGCGCTGGAAACCACGGCGAGCAGTTTTGACCTGGCCAACCTGGTCAACACCGATGCCAATAAGGTGCACATTGCCGATTTCGAAGCGCAGCTGCGTCAGCAGATTGATCAGCAGTTGCTAACCACTTATGGCGTGCGCGTGCTGCAAGTCGGCGTGGAACGCCTGACCCTGCCCTCGGTGACCCTCACCGCTACGGTCGATCGCATGCGCGCCGAGCGTGAAACAATTGCTACCGAAAGCACCGCCATCGGCAAACGTGAAGCGGCGCAAATCCGTTCCGCCGCTGAGCGTGATGCGCGCATCGTGCAGGCCGATGCCACGGTGAAAGCCGCCGACATCGAAGCGCAATCCCGAGTCGAAGCGGCGCAGATTTACGGCCGCGCCTACGCGGGATCGCCGCAGCTCTACAACTTGCTGCGCTCCCTCGACACCTTGGGCACGATTGTTTCACCGGGCACCAAACTGATTCTGCGCACCGACGCCGCGCCATTCCGGGTGTTGGTAGACGGTCCGCCAAGCCTCGAAAACAAGTCCGGATCGCAGCCATGAATTTGGTTCCACGTGGAACAAATGAGTTAAGCAGCCCCTGGATTCAGGCCGGGCGCTTGGCTTTTCTGGCGCTTTACGCGGTCACGGTGCTGGCCGCTTTGGCCTGGGCGTTCTCCAATGTGCGGCAGATTGATCCGCAAAATCGTGCCGTGGTGTTGCACTTTGGTGCGCTGGATCGCATTCAGAATGCCGGTCTGTTGTTGGCCTGGCCGCGTCCATTCGAGCAGGTGATTTTGTTGCCGGCAGCAGACCGGGTGATCGAACGCCGGGTGGAAAATCTGCTGCGCAGCGACGTGGCGTTACAGGCTGATCGGGTCGCGACCTTCGCCACGCCACTGAGCGATGCACTGGCAGGCTCCGGTTATTTGCTGACCGGTGATGCTGGCGTGGTGCAACTGGATGTACGGGTGTTTTACAAAGTCACCGATCCGTACGCTTTCGTCCTGCAAGGCGAACATGTGCTGCCGGCGCTGGATCGACTGGTCACCCGCAGCGCCGTTGCGCTCACCGCCGCCCGCGACTTGGACACGATCCTGGTGGCGCGTCCCGAGCTGATCGGCGCCGATAACAAAGCCGCCGAACGTCGTGAACGCCTGCGCGGTGATCTGGTGCAAGGCATCAACCAACGCCTGTCCGAATTGAGCGCGACCGGGCAGGGGATTGGTATTGAAGTCGCCCGAGTCGATGTGCAATCAAGTCTGCCCGGCCCGGCGGTGAACGCGTTCAACGCCGTTCTGACCGCCAGTCAGCAAGCCGACAAAGCCGTGGCCAATGCGCGTACCGAGGCCGAAAAACTCACCCAGACCGCCAACGAACAAGCCGACCGCACCCTGCAAGTGGCCCATGCCCAAGCCAGTGAACGACTGGCCAAAGCCTCGGCCGATACCGCCACGGTGCTGAGCCTGGCCCAGGCGCAACAGCAGGGCACCGACCCACAAATGCTGCTGCGCATTTACCGTGAACGGATGCCGAAGATTCTCGGCCAGGCCGGTTCGGTGACCACGGTCGATCCGAAAGACGATTCCCGCCTGATCATTCAGGGAGCTGCACAATGACTGCCCAATCCGCCGCCGCACCGAGCATGTTGTCCTCGGCCGAGCAACGCAGCGCCGCGCGCCAACTGACCCTGGCCATGCTTGCCTTGGGCTTGCTCGCGCTGGGGCTGATGTGGCGCTGGGTCTCACCGGAGCAAACCGGGGTCAGCCAATTGCTGCTGGGTTTTGCCTCGATCCTGGTGGCCGTGCCGGTGATGCGCTCGGCCTGGTACAGCTTGCGTTACCCGAGCTTGCACGGGATCACCGATCAGTTGATTGCCCTGGCCATGCTCGGCGCTTGGGCCACTGGTGATTTGCTCACCGCTGCGTTGCTGCCGATCATCATGATCTTCGGCCACGTGTTGGAGGAGCGCAGTGTGATCGGTTCCCAGGAAGCGATTCATGCCCTCGGCAAACTGACCCGCAGCCATGCGCGCAAGGTGCAGGCCGACGGCGCCATCGTCGAAGTCGATAACGGCACCCTCAAGGCGGGCGACCTCGTGGAAGTGCGCGCCGGTGATCGCGTGCCTGCCGATGGCCGCGTGTTGTCCGGTCAGGCGAGCCTCGACACCGCATCGATTACCGGCGAGTCAGTGCCGTTGGAGGCGGTGGTCGGCATGACCGTGTTCGGCGGCGCGATCAACCTCGATGGACTGCTGCGCATTGAAGTGACCCGCACTGGCAACGAATCGACCCTCGGCAAAGTCATCGCGCTGATGCAAAGCGCCGAGCGTTCCAAGCCACCGATCACCCGTTTGCTGGAGCGTTACGCCGGCAGCTACATGGTGCTGGTGTTGTTGCTGGCGGCAGTCACCTGGTTCGTGACCAACGATGCCCAGGCGATGCTCGCGGTGTTGGTCGCTGCTTGCCCTTGCGCATTGGTGTTGTCGGCACCGGCCACGGCGATTGCCGGGGTGGCGGTGGCGGCGCGTCATGGGATTCTGATTCGCAGCTCGGCATTCCTCGAAGAACTGGCAGACCTGACCTCACTGGTGGTGGATAAAACCGGGACGCTGACCTTCGGCACGTTGCGCCTGCAATCCATCGACAGCCCGTTGGAAGATCGCAGTCACGTGCTCAAACTCGCCGCCAGCCTCGGCTCGGCGAGCAGTCACCCGGTCAGTCGCGCGTTGGCCAGCCTGGTCACTCAGGAGCATTTCCTGCTGCTCTCGGACATTCACGAACGCCAGGGTTTGGGCGTGGTGGCAATGACGGAGCAGGGCGAAGCCGCCCTCGGACGTCCGGAGTTATTCGCGCAGTTGGGTATCGATACGTCTGCGGTGCCGGATCACGACGGACCGATTGCCGGCCTGGCACTGAACGGAGAATTCCTCGCCTGGCTGTTGCTGGCGGACACGATCAAACCGGAAGCGCGGTTTGCCTTGAATGAATTGCGCGAGCTTGGCCTGGGTCGGCAATTGCTGCTCACGGGGGATCGGCAAAGTGTTGCGCATACCTTGGCCCGCGACGTCGGCATCAGCGACGTCGAAGCCCAGGCCTTGCCCGAGGACAAACTCAACCGAGTCATGACGGAAATCGGCAACGGCTTCCGGCCGATGGTGGTCGGCGATGGCATCAACGACTCTCTGGCGTTGAAGGCCGGCGTTGTCGGCGTGGCCATGGGCGCCGGTGGGGCGGACATTGCGTTGGCCTCGGCGGACATTGTGCTGATCGGCAGCGACCTGCGGCGGCTCGGCACTTGCGTGCGCCTGAGTCGCCAATGCCGCCAGACCTTGCAGGTCAACGTGATCATCGGTCTGGGCTGGACCCTGGCGATCGTCGCCTTCGCCGCATTCGGCTGGCTCGGTGCGGCGGGGGCGATGATTGCCGCGTTGCTGCACAACTTGAGCACGCTGTTGGTATTGGGCAACGCCGGACGTTTGCTGCGGTTTCAGGAGCCGCTGCTCAAATTGAAAGATGAAGTCTGATATACCCTTGGAGAACGCTCTAAACCGGGAGATATCCGCGCTCTGAACTTTTTAGAACTGTGTGCTCACTTCGTAGTCATCTAGGTGTGGACCATTGGTTGTCAGATTCACGACGGCGGTTTGAAGCGTCGCGAGCTATATAGAAAAAGGCTATTAAATCGATAGCCAGCTATTTTTCTAAGATGGTCTACCCTCAAATCAGACGTCTGAAATAAGGGGGATTTTCCATGCTCGCGCAACTTCCACCGGCCTTACAGAATCTGCAGTTACCGCTTCGCCTGCGACTCTGGGATGGCCATGAATTCAATCTGGGCCCGACGCCCAGCGTCACCATTGTGGTAAAGGACCCACAAATGGTTACCCAGTTGACCCATCCAAGCCTTGATGCGCTAGGAGCGGCGTTTGTCGAAGGCAAACTTGAGCTGGAAGGCTCCATCAGCGACGTGATCCGCGTCTGCGATGAGTGGAGCCAGGCATTGCTGGGCGACACCGACAGTCAGCCGGTGCGCCTCGTCCACGACAAGGAAACCGACGCCAAGGCGATTTCCTACCATTACGACCTTTCCAACGCGTTTTATCAGCTATGGCTCGACAGCGACATGGCCTATTCCTGTGCCTATTTCGAGACCGGCAGCGAAACCCTGGAGCAAGCCCAACAAGCCAAATTTCGTCACCTGTGTCGCAAGCTGCGGCTGCAACCGGGCGACTATCTGCTGGACGTCGGCTGCGGCTGGGGTGGGTTGGCGCGGTACGCGGCCCGGGAATTCGGCGCGAAAGTGTTCGGGATCACCCTGAGTAAAGAGCAACTGGCGCTGGCCCGTGAACGGGTCAAGGAAGAAGGCCTGGAAGATCTGATTGAACTGCAACTGCTCGACTACCGCGACTTACCCCAGGATGGGCGCTTCGACAAAGTGGTCAGCGTCGGCATGTTCGAACACGTCGGTCATGCGAACCTGGCCGAGTACTGCAAGATCCTGTTCGGCGCGGTGAAGGAGGGCGGTCTGGTGATGAATCACGGGATCACCGCGAAGTACACCGATGGCCGTCCGGTCGGGCGTGGCGCCGGTGATTTCATTGAGAAGTACGTGTTCCCCAACGGCGAGCTGCCGCACCTGTCGATGATTTCGGCCGAGATCAGCGAAGCCGGGCTGGAGATCGTCGATGTCGAGAGCCTGCGCCTGCATTACGCACGCACCCTCGATCACTGGAGCGAACGCCTGGAAGACAACCTGGAAGCCGCCGCCAAAGAGGTGCCGCAACAGGCGTTGCGAATCTGGCGGCTGTACCTGGCCGGTTGCGCCTACGCGTTCGCCAAGGGCTGGATCAACCTGCACCAGATTCTCGCAGTGAAAGCCCACCCGGACGGCAGCCATGAACTGCCCTGGACCCGCGACGACATCTACAACCCCTAGAGAATCGGGGAAATAAGCCGGGCGACCCGCATGCCGATCTGTTGCAAGCGGTGGGTCTCCCGGCTTTCTTCTTTGGCGATTTCGTGGGAAAGGGCGAAGTCGTCATTGAGCATCTGCTCCACCTCGGCGGCGAACGCGCTGTCGACCGTCAGCAACATCACTTCGAAATTCAGTCGGAACGAACGATTGTCCAGATTGGCGCTGCCGATGGCGCTGATTTCGCTGTCGATCAACACCACTTTCTGATGCAGGAACCCGGGTTCGTAACGGAACACCCGCACGCCGGCGCGCACGGCTTCGAAGGCATACAGGCTGGAGGCGGCGTAGACGATGCGGTGGTCCGGGCGCGATGGCAGCAGAAGTCGCACATCCACACCGCGCAGGACCGCCAGGCGCAATGCAGCGAATACCGCTTCGTCTGGAATGAAGTAGGGGCTGGTGATCCATACCCGTTCGGTCGCCGCATGGATGGCTTCGACGAAGAACAGGGAACAGGTCTCGTAGGAATCCGCCGGACCGCTGGCAAGCAATTGGCAGAGCACGCCGTCGTCCGGGTACGTGTCCGGCAGGATCAGCGGCGGCAGGGAGCGTGCAGCCCAGAACCAGTCTTCAGCGAATGATTCCTGCATGCTCGCCACGACCGGCCCGCGCACTTGCACGTGGGTATCGCGCCAGGGCGCCAGGGGCGGCTTTTCACCCATGTATTCATCGCCGACGTTGTGCCCGCCAACGAAGCCCAGCACACCGTCCACCACCACAATCTTGCGATGGTTACGGAAGTTGACCTGGAAACGGTTGAGCCAGCCGCTGCGGGTGGCGAAGGCCTTGACCTCGACGCCGGCCTCGCGCAACGGCTGCACATAACTGTGGGGCAACGAGTGGCTGCCGATACGGTCGTACAGTAAATGCACGGTCACGCCTTCGGCGGCTTTCTTCAGCAGCAGGGCTTGCAGGCGTTTGCCGAGGCGGTCGTCGTGGATGATGAAGAACTGGATCAGCACCGCTTCTTTCGCGTTGCTGATGGCTTCGAAAATCGCCTCGAAGGTGGCGGTGCCGTTGATCAGCAGGCGCACTTCGTTATTCGCCAGGCACGGCATGCGTCCCAGCTTCGGCATGGCTCTCAAGGAGGCGTAGGCATTGGAGGCGCGGGCGGTCAGGGCTTCTTCGACCCAGGGCCGCCAATTCAGCTCGGAGATGGCCTTGCGCATTTCTTCGTTGGCCTGGCGCCGGGCCTTAATGTAGCCATCGAAGGTGCTGCGACCGAAGACCAGGTACGGAATGAGCGTCAGGTAGGGGATGAACAGCAGCGACAGGGCCCAGGCGATCGAGCCTTGGGCGGTGCGGACGGTCAACACGGCGTGAATGGCGGCGATCAGGCCCAGCGAGTGCAGCAACGCGATCAGATAACCGAAAATGTGCGGTCCAAAATAATCCATGGGGCAACCTTGCTCCTGAAGATTCAATGCGTAAAAGACCATGTTCCGTGCAGAATGTCGCTATTTAATTAGCCCATGAACCGAAGCCCATGGCTGACGTCTAACGGCCACTATTGATCAGGAGTTACTCGATGAATGTTCGTCTGCTGGGCTTGGCCATGGCCCTTGGTTTGTCCCTTCCTGTGGTGGCTCAGGCGCAGATGCTGCAACCGGGCCTGTGGGAATTGACTACGAGCAACATGAAGGTCGACGACCAGAACCTGCCGGATTTGCAACTGATCCTCGGCCAGTTGCAAAGCCAGATGACCCCGGAGCAACGGGCGCAACTGGAGAAGCAGGGCATCACCATGGGCGGCAAGGGGATTCGTGCCTGTCTGACCCAGGCCCAGGTAGCGTCGGACAATATCCCGCTGACGGACCCGCAATCGGGCTGCAAGCAGGAAATCACCGACCGCACCGGCAACCAGTGGAAATTCCGCTTCAGTTGCCCGAAAGCGCAGGGTACGGGTGTGGCGACGTTCCTCAGTGATCGCGAGTTCACCACCAAGGTCAATGGCACGTTCAATGCCACCGGGATTCAGCAGAAGGGCAGCCTGGATACCCGCGCGGTTTGGCTGGGGCAGGATTGCGGCACTGTTAAACCAAGAGCTTAAAAGCTTCGCGAGCAAGCCCGCTCCCACATTGGATCTGTGTCGTTCACAAAACCAATGTGGGAGCGGGCTTGCTCGCGAAGGCGTCCTGTCAGACCCCGCAATCTTTGGGATGTAAAAACCCACACACCTCATCAATCCTCATCCGCCCGAAATCCTCCCCGCTGCAACTGCGCACGCTGACAAACCCGCCGTGCTTTTCTTTCTCTCCGACCACCAACAGATACGGCACGTTACGCTCACTGTGCACGCGAATCTTGTGGGCGATCTTTTCGTTGCGCAGGTCCACATGGGCGTGAATCCCGCTACGTCGCAGTTGCTCAGTCACTGATTGGGCGAAGGCGATCTGGCGCTCATCAATGTTCACCAGCATTACCTGGGGCGGCGTTCGCCAATGTTCCAGTTCCTCCTGGCTCGGCCAGCAAGTCCCATAAATCCGTTGCAGCGCCATGCCGCCGACATGCTCAAGGGCAAAGGCTTGCAGCACTTTGGTAGCGGGGACGTGCGGTCCCTTGGACAAATATTCACTGTCGCCCATGCAGTACACCGAATGCTGTTCGGTGGCGGACAATGGTCGCTGCCGGATCGAATGGTTGGTTGCCGCCAGCATGCGCATCCGCACTTCAATCGGGATCAGATCCGCCAGTGTCAGCGTGCGCTGCAAGGCAAACTCATAAAAGAAGCCGTCGCCCAGTGCCGAACCCTTCAGCAGCAGGACACTTGGATGCAGCTGCTTGACCGCCATGGCCAACATCAGCGCACAGGAGCGGCGCAGGATCTCCAGACCATCCGGCTCTTGAGGCGTGACGATACTGACCCGGGCATCGCCCTGGATCATGAAGCCACAGTCGACCAATACACCGTCCACCCGGCCGGCCACCGCAGCCTGGGCCAGCGCGAGCCCGATACTCGCCGCGACTTCGAACACCGACAATGGCTGATCGTATTCGCGCAGTGAACCATCGGGTAGGGTGATGTGGATCATGGTCACGGGTCTCGGCAAGGAAGGCGTTAGCGCATGAACCGCAGGGGCAAACCCTGGCAGTTGTCATGTAGACGATTGGCGTGCCAGGCAATTTGCCCCGACACCAGGGTGGTGCTGACGCTGTGGCGAAAACGGTGGTGAGCGAACGGCGTCCAGCCGCACTGGGAGAGGATCGGTTGCTGGGAAACGGCAACGCCATTGGGCTCGGGTTTGATCAGTACCAGATCGGCCCAGTAGCCTTCGCGCAGATAACCACGGTCAGGGATCGCGAACAGATCGGCCACGCGGTGACTGGTCTTGGCCACGAGGGTGGTGATCGGCAGTACTTCGTCCGCGACCAACTCCAGCAACGCGGGGAGGGCGTGTTGTACCAGCGGCAAGCCGGACGGTGCCAGCATATACGGCCGCTGTTTTTCGGCCCAGGTGTGGGGCGCATGATCGCTGCCGATCACGTCCAGTCGGTTGCTCAGCAACGCTTGGCGTAGCGCATCACGGTCGCTCTGGGATTTGATCGCCGGGTTGCATTTGATCAGGTTGCCGAGGCTCGCATAGTCGCGATCATCGAACAACAAATGGTGCAGGCAGACTTCGGCGGTGATGCGCTTCTGGCTCAGGGGTTTGTCTTCGAACAACGCCAGTTCCAGTGCAGTGGTCAGGTGTAAAACGTGCAATCGAGTGCCGTGGCGCCTGGCCAATTCCACGGCCATTGAAGAAGACCGAAAGCAGGCCTCGGCGTTGCGGATCAGCGGATGGGCGCTTGGGGGAATCTGTTCGCCGTACAGCTTTTTCAACGTTGCGGCATTGGCGTCGATGCTCGGCGTGTGTTCACAGTGAGCCAGCAGAATCGTCGGCACCTCGGCGAACAGCCGCTCAAGTATCCGCGGATCGTCCACCAGCATGTTGCCGGTGGAGGCGCCCATGAACACTTTCACCCCGGCCACTTCGCAAGGGTTGAGCGCGGCAACAGTGTCGAGATTGTCGTTGCTCACCCCGAAGTGAAACCCGTAATTGGCTACGGAATTGATCGCCGCCCGGCGCTTTTTATCGGCCAGCGCTTCGAGGGTCAGGGTGGCCGGACGGGTGTTGGGCATGTCCATGAAACTGGTGATGCCACCGGCCACCGCTGCTCGGGATTCGGTGTAGAAACTGCCTTTGTCCGGCGCCCCCGGATCACGGAAATGCACTTGGTCGTCGATCATCCCCGGTAGCAGACACTGACCCCGGGCATCGATTTCCACGTTCGCCTTTTCGCCTTCGATGCTGCTGGCGATCTTGACGATACGACCATTGCTGACCAATAGATCGCCGTCAAACTCACGACCTTCGTTCACCAACCGGGCATTGCGAATCAGCACGCTGCTCATGGTCAGAACTCGTTCTGCAGGGCTTTGTAGCCGCGCACCAGATCGACATTGGTGCGCGCCACATCCTCGGAAAACTCCGAGGCGCTGACACTCACCGGCGGGAACTGCGACAGGTCGGTGCCGGGGCCGATTCGGGTAGTGGACGGCACGTAGAAGGCATCGGGCAAGTCCCGGCCGTCGACTACCGAGTTGTGCCGCACCACGCAGCCGTTACCCACCGAACAGTTGAACAACACACTGTTGAAGCCGATGAACACCCGGTCGCCAACAGTGCAGGGACCGTGGACGATGGAGCGGTGGGCAATGGAGCTGAACTCGCCGATGGTCACCGCCGCGCCGGACTTGGAATGGATCACCACGCCGTCCTGGATATTCGAGTTGGCGCCGATGGTGATCGGCTCCATCTCGCCCGAGGCGTCCACTTCGTCGGCGCGAATCACCGCGTAGGGACCGACGAAGACGTTCTCGCCGATCACTACTTTGCCGCAGATGATCGCGGTTTTATCCACGTAGGCAGACTCCGCGATCACCGGCAGATCACCCGAAGGATTCTTCCGGATCATGGCTTGCTCAACGCGTCGTACAGGGTGTTGAGGTTGTATTCGAACAACCCGGCGAAGGTGCTGGCCGGACCGCTTGCCGCCAATGCATCGGAGTACAAGGTGCCGCCGATGTGTGCGCCGCTTTCATCGGCAATCTGCTTGAGCAGGCGCGCGTCCTTGATGTTTTCCATGAACACCGCTTTGACTTTGGCCTGACGAATCTGGGTGATCAACGCTGCGACTTCGGCGGCGGAAGGTTCGCGCTCTGTGGACAGACCTTGGGGCGCCATGAAGTCGATACCGTAGGCCTGGCCGAGATAGCCGAACGCGTCATGCGACGTGACGATCTTGCGGTTGCCCGGCGGCAGCGAACCGAGCTTGGCCTTGGCTTCGGCGAGCAGGGCGTAGATCTGTTTGAGGTAGGCCTGGCTGTTGCGCTGGTAGTCGGCCTTGTTCGCCGGGTCTGCGGCGATCAACGCTTTGGTGATGTTGGCAATGTACAGCTCGGTGTTCGCCAGGTTGTGCCAGGCGTGTGGGTCGGGAATGGTTTCGCCGTCTTCATCCAGCGAACGCGGAATCACACCGTGACTGGCGCTGATCACTGGAGCTTTGGTTTCAGTGCTGGTCACCAGACGATCCAGCCACGGCTCGAAGCCGAGGCCGTTCTTGATGATGAGCCTGGCCTTGAGCAAGGCCTTGGCGTCGTCCGGGGTCGGCTCGTAGGTGTGGGCATCGGCGTCCGGGCCGACCATGTTGGTGATCTGGATATGCTCGCCGCCGACCTGATGGGTCATGTCGGCGAGGATGCTGAAACTGGTGACCACCTGCAGTTTTTCTGCGGCGGACAGCGACATCGACAGCATCAAACTGAACAGCACGAGTAAAGCGCGCATCGGGAAACACCTCATTGGGATGTGAGCAAAGGCGGGCGGCGCAACAAGCCGTGCACCGGACCAAACACCACGGACAGCAAATACAAACCGCCAGCCACCAGCACGATGGCCGGGCCGCTGGGCAGCGAGTAGTAGAACGACAGCAGTAAACCGAACCACACCGAGAGGCAGCCGAGCGTGGCGGCGATGGCCATCAGCGCCGGCAAGCGACGGCTCCAGAAGCGTGATGCAGCGGCCGGCAACATCATCAGACCGACCACCATCAGCGCGCCGATGGCCTGGAAACCGATCACCAGATTCAGCACCACGAGGGTCAGGAATACGCCGTGGGCGAGTGGCCCGAGACGGCTGACGGTTTGCAGGAACAGCGGGTCGAGGGTGTCCAGCAACAGTGGTTTGTAGATCAGGGCCATGGCGATCAGGCTGAAACCGGAGACCCAAAGCATGCCGGTGAGCGTCGGCCCGTCGACCGCCAATGCCGAGCCGAATAGCAGGTGCAGGAGGTCCAGGCGTTTGCCAGCGATGCCAAGGATCAGCACGCCACTGGCCAGGGAGATCGGGTAAATCGCGGCGAGGCTGGCGTCTTCTCGCAGACCGGTACGCCGGGTGATCCATGCGGCCAGACCGGCCATGCTCAGGCCCGCGCCGAGGCCGCCGATGGTCAACGCGGGGAGACTCAGACCGGCGAACCAGAAACCCAATGCAGCGCCGGGCAAGATGCCATGGGCGACCGCATCGCCGATCAGGCTCATGCGGCGCAGGATCAGAAACACGCCAAGTGGGGCGGTGCTACACGCGAGCACCAGGCCGCCGAGCAGCGCCCTGCGCATGAATACAAACTCGTGGAACGGTTGCCAAAGGTGTGTGGCGGCGATCATCAGGCCACCTGCGTTTGCGGTTGTTGGCGAATCAGTTCGGTGCTGGGGCCGAGCGTGCAGCCGCTGCTTTTGATCAGCAGGGTGTGCGGAATGTGTTGGCGGACGGCGGCTAAGTCGTGGCACACGACGACCAGGGTTTTACCTTCGGCGTGCCAGGCGTGGATGTGTTTCCAGAGCAGTTCCTGGCCGAGTTCGTCGAGGGCTGCGTGGGGTTCGTCGAGCAGCAGAAGGGGCGCTTCGGCGAGACTCAAACGGGCAAGCAGGGCGCGTTGTAATTCGCCACCGGAGAGGGCCATCAAAGGGCGATGTTCCAGGCCTGAGAGGCACCAATCTTCCAGCACGGCTTTGAGTTTTTGGCTGCGGGCTTCAGGCGATTGTTTGCTGCCCCAGAATCCGGCGGCCACCAACTCTTGGAGGCTGATGGGGAATTGCCGGTCCAGGTGTTGTTGCTGGGGCAGGAACGAGAGGCCGCCCTTGCGTGGAACATCCAGCAGGATTTTGCCGGCCAGTGGTTTTTGCAGACCGGCGATGACTTTCAGCAGACTGCTTTTGCCCGAGCCATTGGCGCCGATGACGGCGGTCAGGCTGCCCTTGGGTAGCTCGAAATCTACGGCGGGTGTGAGGGGTTGGCCGGGTGCGCCCCAGCGTAGGGATTGGCCGCGGATCATTCGGCTGCCTCCCAATTCCAGCGGCTTTCGGCGACGGCGTCGTGGGCGTGCAAACTTTCGGCATGGACGACTCGCAGGTGAAACCCGTTGATGCCGGGAGAGCGTTTAAGGGCCAGGTTCAAGCGGCGTGCGGCGTCTTCGCAGAACATCAGGTTCTGCCCGTTGGCTAGGGCGAAGGCTTGTTCGTCGGCGCGTTTCACTGCGGTTTGCACGGCAGTGCCGAGGGCGGCTTCGGCGTCGTTGATGATCGCAATCAACGGTAAGTCGTCGAGGTAATCGTCCAGGCGCAGCTGTAAGTGAGCGGTGCTGCGTTGGCTATGCGGTGTGGCGAGGATGCCTTTTGTGGAACCGAGCCAGGCCAAAACGTCGGCATGTTGCAGAGGCGTGTTGGCGAAATCATCGATGAATTGCTGTTGGATAAGTTGGCGCGACAACGCGGCTGAACACGGGCACGTAGAGGAATAAGCCACGTCGATTTTTAGTTCCACGTGGAACATATCGTTTTTCAACCGCGCTTCAATGCACGCCGGATAGGTTTTCCAACCCGCCAATGGACTGATAAGCGCCGGTCGTTTGAGCAGTAAATCGGTATGAATTTTCAAGTAAGCGCTGGAGGACAATCCTTCGTGGCTGTCGAGAAAATGCTGCAAAACTCTGCGCAGTAATCCCGGCGTGAGGTTTTCCCGTTCAAGCGTTTCCAGCGCCAGATACAGCCGCGACATATGAATGCCGCGCGCTTCGCCATCGTCCAGGCTGACACCGGCATCCGCCTTGGCGCTCAGCCGTTGGCCATCGAATAACACAGGAAGAGCAATGCCGCACATGCCCACCCACTCGAGTGGCAGGGCTTGGCGTGAGGCCTGCGCGGCGATATCCGGCAGAGTCAGCGCATTCATGAGAAGGTCCATCGTGGGAGTTGATTTGGCATGTTATATTATTACATTCAAATCGACGATGCCTTTTTCACGAGCGGGCTTTCACCATGCACAGACGTCACTTGCTCAACTGGATCCTGGCCAGCGCGGCCCTCGTTTTACCCTTTGGTGTTTCGGCCACGCAGATTCGCAATGCTCGGCTCTGGCGTTCGGATGACAAGCTGCGATTGGTGTTCGATCTGAGCGGACCGGTGCAATTCAAGACGTTTTCCCTGAGCGCGCCCGAGCGGCTGATCATCGACTTGAGTGGCGCGAACCTCAGTGGCGATTTCAGTCAGTTGACGCTGAACAACACGATGATTCGCTCAATTCGTTCCGGTCACTACGGCCAGGGCGATACGCGGATCGTCCTCGACCTCAGCGAACCGGTGCAGCTCAACAGTTTTCTGTTGCCACCACAGGACGGGCAGGGCCATCGACTGGTGCTGGATTTGAAGACCGCCGCGCCAATTCAAATCGCCGCTGCGCCGATCATCGACAAGGCTCACCCCAAGCGCGACATCATTGTGGTGGTCGATCCCGGCCACGGCGGCAAGGACCCGGGCGCGGTCGGCGCCAAAGGCGAGCGGGAAAAAGACGTGGTGTTGTCGATCGCCCAATTGCTGGCGAAACGATTGAAACGCGAGAAAGGCTACGACGTGAAACTGGTGCGCAACGACGACTTCTTCGTCCCGCTGCGCAAACGCGTGGAGATCGCCCGCAAGCACAATGCCGACATGTTCATCTCGGTGCACGCCGATGCTGCGCCACGGCTCACCGCATCCGGCGCTTCGGTGTATTGCCTGTCCGAAGGCGGCGCAACCTCGGCCACGGCGAGGTTTATGGCGCAGCGGGAGAACGGCGCGGACTTGCTGGGCGCCACCAGCCTGCTCAATCTCAGGGACAAAGACCCGATGCTCGCCGGGGTGATTCTCGACATGTCGATGAACGCGACCATTGCCGCCAGCCTGCAACTGGGCAGTACCGTGCTCGGCAGCCTCGCGGGCATCACCACGCTGCACCAGAAACGCGTGGAACAGGCGGGATTTGCCGTGCTGAAGTCGCCGGATGTGCCGTCAATCCTGGTGGAAACCGGCTTCATTTCCAACGCCCGGGACAGTCAGCGGCTGGTCACGGCGCGGCATCAGCAGGCTGTCGCTGACGGTTTGTTCGAAGGGTTGCAGCGCTATTTTCAGAAGAATCCGCCGATGAACAGCTATGTGGCCTGGCAGCAGGAGCAGAAAAAAGCCCAGGTCTAGCAGCCGGTAATCCGGCTACAGGTGAACTTGCCGCTGCTGCCGCCAGAGCTGGAAAACCGATTGACGGTGGTCCAGCCAACGCGGCGGCTGTAGCCGACCCAAGCTTCGCCATCGGAGGCGAGCCCGGTGAAAAATGTCAGTTGCCCGTAGCGGCTGCTGGTCTGCGCCCAATAGCGTTTGCCGAGCACTTCGAAACCACGCAGATAGATCGTACTGCCGACGGTGTTGACGCTGTAGGCGTTGCCGTCAGGGTCGACGCACGCGAGCAGATTGGCGCTGCGGGTGCATTTGGCCAGGTTCGGGATTTGTCCCCAGGCATCGACGGCGATCAATAACGACAAGCTCAGCAGCGCGCATTTCAGGGCGTTTCCCATGGCGTTTCTCAAGGAGCGAATGGCTCAAGCATCGTGCCCTTTGTCTTGGCGGACAAGAGGGGAGTGGTTTATTTGTGCTGTTATACTATAACATTAAAAACATACTTGCCCTTGTGCCCCAAGAACGTGAAGAGCTGCGCGAACGCCATAAACGGGCGTCGACCGGCCACATCCTGTGAGGAATACCTGATGCCCAATCGTCTTCCCGTGACCGTCCTGTCGGGCTTTCTCGGCGCCGGCAAGAGTACGTTGCTCAATTACGTACTACGTAATCGCGAAAATCTGCGCGTAGCCGTGATCGTCAACGACATGAGCGAAATCAACATCGATGGCAGCGAAGTTCAGCGCGATGTCAGCCTGAATCGCGCCGAAGAGAAACTCGTGGAAATGAGCAACGGCTGCATTTGCTGCACCTTGCGCGAAGATTTGCTGGACGAGGTCAGCAAACTCGCCAAGGACGGTCGTTTCGATTACCTGTTGATCGAGTCCACTGGCATTTCAGAGCCGCTGCCCGTAGCGGAAACCTTCACCTTCCGCGACGACGAAGGCCAGAGCCTGGCCGACATCGCCCGGCTCGACACCATGGTCACCGTGGTCGACGGCATGAACTTCCTGCTCGACTATCAAGCCGCAGAAAGCCTCGCATCCCGTGGCGAAACCCTGGGCGAAGAGGATGAGCGTTCGATCACCGACCTGCTGATCGAACAGATCGAATTCGCCGACGTGATCCTCATCAGTAAGATCGATTTGATCAGCAGCAGCGAGCGCCAGGAGTTGATCGCGATCCTCGAACGGCTCAACTCCCAGGCGGAAATCATCCCGATGGTCATGGGCGAAATCCCGCTGGAAAAGATCCTCAACACCGGCCGCTTCGACTTCGAAAAAGCTGCCCAGGCACCGGGCTGGTTGCAGGAACTACGCGGTGAGCATGTGCCGGAGACCGAAGAATACGGCATCGCTTCAACGGCCTACCGCGCACGCCGACCGTTTCATCCCCAGCGCTTTTTCAGCTTCATCGACCGCCCATGGGTCAACGGCAAACTGCTGCGCTCCAAGGGCTTTTTCTGGCTGGCCAGCAAGCACATGGATGCCGGCAGTTGGTCCCAGGCCGGCGGTTTGATGCGCCACGGTTTCGCGGGTCGCTGGTGGCGTTTTGTACCGAAAACCCAATGGCCGCAAGACGAGGAAAGCACCGCCGGGATCATGGAAACCTGGACCGCCAGCACCGGCGATTGCCGCCAGGAACTGGTGTTCATCGGCCAGAACATCGACTTCGCGCAACTCACCGTCGAACTCGACAATTGCCTGCTGACCGACGATGAAATGGCCCAAGGCATCGAAGGCTGGCGCCTGCTGCCAGACCCGTTTGGCCCTTGGCACGAAGAGGCCGCCTGATGCTCACACTCACCCCTGTGGGCGCGGGCTTGCTCGCGAAAGCGTCCGCCCGCACACCGCGTCAGCACCACGGAGCCAACCCGAAAGTCCTGACAAAAATCCTCCACGACGACGCCAATCTCGCCGTATGGCAGCGCGAACTCCCGCTGCACATCGCTGATTTCGCTCGACTACTGCTGTCCCTGAACGAACCGGTCGCTGAGTCGCTATCGCTGGAAATCGCCAACGAAGACGCCGAGCCCAACCTGCGTGGATTGGCTGCAAATTACCGCGACCTCGAAGGCTACGAAGGCTTCGTCGCCGACATTTCCTGGCTGGTCAGCGCCTTCGCCTGTTTGCTCGGTGCCCGGCATGTCGGCTTGCGCCTGCGGGTATTGGACAAAGCCATGTGCCCACGCTTCCATGTCGATCACGTGCCGGTGCGGCTGATCACCACCTATGCCGGGGTTGGCAGCGAGTGGCTGAAGGAAGGGGCGATGGATCGTCGGCAACTGGGCAAACCGGAGGCCGAACCGCAGGCGCAGATTCAGCAAGTCCGCAGCGGCGATGTGGCGTTGCTCAAAGGCGAGAAATGGCACGGCAATGAAGGTTTCGGCCTGATCCATCGCTCACCACAACCGGCGCCGGGGGAGCGTCGGTTAATTCTGACGCTCGACTGGCTGAGCTAGGGGTTGAGCCAGTTGCCCTGGCTCTGTGCCTCGCAAAACGGCTTCAGATACGCTGCATCGGTGGCCACGCCGTAATAGTGAATATCCTGACGGTAGGGCATATTGGCGACTTGGGCGTTGCTGCACACGCCGAAGGCGCCGGTGGGGCATTGGTCGACGTATTGCACATCGACTTTCTGCCCGGGAAGGTTCGGCTGGCAGAAACCGTCAGCGAAGAGCTTTTGCGGGATGTTGCGGTTCTGCTGGCAGACTTTCACGTCGAGCCGTTCCGCCGTGCTGTGGACCACACACGCCTGGGCCAACACCTCGCCCGACACCAGCGCCAACAGCAACGACAACCCCATCAACCGCATCCACTACCTCCTCAGAAAACTTCGACCATGTTGCAGAACATCCCCACTCACGTCATTGCCGGTCCCTTGGGCGCCGGCAAGACCAGCCTGATCAAGCACCTGCTGGCGCAGCGGCCGGCGAACGAGCGCTGGGCGGTGCTGATCAACGAGTTCGGCCAGATCGGCCTCGACGCCGCGCTGCTGACCCAGGACGCCGATGGTATCGCACTGGGGGAAGTGGCCGGAGGCTGTTTGTGTTGCGTCAATGGCGCGCCGTTTCAGATCGGTCTTGGGCGGTTGTTGCGTAAAGCACGGCCGGATCGGCTGTTTATCGAACCCTCCGGGCTGGGTCACCCGGCGCAGTTGCTGCGGCAATTGAGTGAGGCGCCGTGGCTTGGGGTGCTGGCGGTGCAACCGTGTGTCCTGGTGCTGGACGCACAGGCGCTGGCGGCCGGGAAGCCGTTGCCGGTGGCGCAGCAGCAAGCGTTGAACAACGCGGGTTTGTTGCTGCTCAACAAGTCGGAAAACCTTGATGACGCGGAACGTCAGCGAATCACCGAGCAGTTGCCGACACGTCCTTTTTATTGGACCCAGCAAGCGGTGATGCCACTGAGCGAATTGCCGGGGCTTGAGAAGCAAGCTGTCGCGGGTGTGGATAACTTCGTCGCGCCCAGAGGGTTGGCGCAGATGCCGGCGATCTGGACCGATACCGCGTTTCCGATTTGCTTGAGCCAGGAGCAGGAGGGCGGTTGGAGCATTGGCTGGCGCTGGCATCCGAGCCAGACATTCGACGCTGCGCTCATTGGCAAGTGGCTCGAAAGCCTTGCCTGGCGTCGCGCGAAGCTGGTTATCCACAGCACTGGTGGTTGGGTTTCGGCGAATGCGGTGGATAACTCGGTGCTGGATTGGCAGGCGAGCGAATGGCGGCAGGACTCTCGTATCGAACTGATCTTCAGTGAGCCTCAAGATGTTGAATCGCTTCAAAGAAGTCTGGCTGACTGTCGGATGGGTTGAAGATCAAAAGATCGCAGCCTTCGGCAGCTCCTACATTTGGAATGCAATCCTCTGTAGGAGCTGCCGAAGGCTGCGATCTTTTGATCTATGGGCGCCACTTCGTATGTTCCTGCCGCCACTGGCTCATCTCGATCACTTCACCACGGGGCTTCACCACCTCAACCACCGGCGGTGTGTCGTCAAACGGCATCGGGTAGGGCGCCAGTTCAATCTGCGCGCTGTGTGCGCCGAACTGGGTGATGGTCCCGGTATGACGGGTTTCGCCGGTCACGGTGAATTCGAAGTTATACACACGCGCCAGACGTCGACGGCCACTGGCATCTTTGATAAAACCGATTTTTTTCAGCGCCACGTTGCCGTCGAGCAACTCGATTTCGAGTTTGGCGCAATGCTGCTTGACCCGTTCCAGCGCGCGCTCGCGCAAACCGTGGTTATGCCACAGCCACGCGCCGCCGGTGGCCAGCAGCATTAGCACGAAGATATTTCCGAGGGTCAGCATCAACAAAGTGCTCCAACAAGATAGTGCCAGCTTAACTGTGTCGCCGGTCTGTCGTACAGGCTGTGTTTAGTCGCATACTGCGCGGCTCGAATTTCATTCGTTTTACGGAAAACTCACCGCATGAAACGTACGCCCCATCTGCTCGCCATCCAGTCCCACGTGGTGTTCGGCCACGCTGGCAACAGCGCCGCGGTTTTCCCGATGCAGCGGGTCGGGGTGAATGTCTGGCCGCTCAACACCGTGCAGTTCTCCAACCACACGCAATACGGGCAATGGGCGGGTGAAATATTGCCGCCGCATCAGATTCCCGAGCTGGTGGAAGGCATCGCCGCGATCGGCGAACTGGGCAACTGTGATGCGGTGCTGTCCGGCTACCTCGGCAGTGCGGCCCAGGGCCGGGCGATCCTCACCGGCGTGGCGCGCATCAAGTCGATCAACCCCAAGGCGCTGTACCTGTGCGACCCGGTAATGGGCCATCCAGAGAAAGGTTGCAGTGTGCCGGCGGAGGTCAGCGACTTCCTGCTGGAAGAAGCGGCCGCCGTGGCCGACTTCATGTGTCCGAACCAGCTGGAGCTGGACAGCTTCTCGGGACGCAAACCGCAGTCGCTGTTCGATTGCCTGGCCATGGCGCGGGCGCTGCTGGCACGCGGTCCGAAAGCGGTGTTGGTCAAGCACCTGGACTATCCCGGCAAGCCTGAAGAGGTATTTGAGATGCTGTTGGTGACGGCCGAGGGCAGTTGGCACTTGCGTCGACCATTGCTGGCGTTCCCGCGTCAGCCGGTGGGCGTCGGTGACCTGACGTCCGGCCTGTTCCTGGCCCGCGTGCTGCTGGGCGACAGCTTGGTGGCGGCGTTCGAATTCACCGCTGCCGCCGTGCATGAAGTGCTGCTGGAAACCCAGGCCTGTGCCAGCTATGAGCTGGAACTGGTGCGGGCGCAGGACCGGATTGCGCATCCGCGGGTGCGGTTCGAAGCGACACCGATCAGCCTCTGAGTGCTGCGTCGAGCCCATTCGCGAGCAAGCCCGCTCCCACATGGGTTCTGAGGTGTGCGCACATTTTGTGCAACGCAACAGAATCCATGTGGGAGCGGGCTTGCTCGCGAAGGCTATCTAAAGAACACCACCTACCAGACTAAACTGATCAAGCGTCGCCCTTGATCTCCTGATAGCGCTTTTCCAGCTCCTGACGAATCTGCCGGCGCTGCTGGGCCTGGATGAAGCGGCGCTTGTCTTCGCTGTTCTGCGGTTGCAGCGGCGGGACGGGGGCCGGTTTGCGCTGGTCATCCACCGCGACCATGGTGAAGAAACAGCTATTGGTGTGGCGCACCGAGCGCTCGCGAATGTTTTCGGTCACTACCTTGATGCCCACCTCCATCGAGGTGTTGCCGGTGTAGTTGACCGACGCCAGGAAGGTCACCAGTTCGCCGACATGAATCGGCTCGCGGAAAATCACCTGGTCCACTGACAAAGTCACCACGTAGCGGCCGGCATAACGGCTGGCGCAGGCGTAGGCCACTTCGTCGAGGTATTTGAGCAGGGTGCCGCCGTGGACATTGCCAGAGAAGTTGGCCATGTCGGGGGTCATCAATACCGTCATCGACAGTTGGGCGTTTCCGGGTTCCATAGCGTTCTCACGGGTCAAGGCAGGATTTCGGGAGCGCACCTCTGCGGGTGCGTGGTCGGCATTTCAAAACCAACAGTTATCGGGACGCCGGGCAGGTGGCTGTCGTCACGCCGGATCGATCTGTTTCCATATATTGCACCGCCTTTCTGCCGGAAGTCGCGGTGTTACGCTCCGGGAAGTCGATTTCAAGGAGCCCCATACCATGCATGCCATCAGTTTCATCCAGGATCTGGCAGTGATCATGTTGGTCGCGGGCGTGGTGACAGTGCTCTTTCACCGGTTCAAGCAACCGGTGGTCCTCGGCTATATCGTCGCCGGTTTCATCATCGGCCCGCACACGCCGCCGTTCGGCCTGATCCACGATGAAGAAACGATCAAGACCCTGGCTGAACTGGGGGTGATTTTCCTGATGTTCTGCCTGGGCCTGGAGTTCAGCCTGCGCAAACTATTCAAGGTCGGGGCCACGGCGTTCATCGCGGCGTTCCTGGAAATCGTGCTGATGATCTGGATCGGCTACGAAATCGGCCGCTGGTTCGACTGGAACACCATGGATTCGCTGTTCCTCGGGGCGATCCTGGCGATTTCCTCGACCACCATCATCGTCAAGGCGCTCAACGACCTGAAGATGAAAAACGAGCGCTTCGCCCAGTTGATCTTCGGTGTGCTGATCGTCGAAGACATCCTCGGCATCGGCATTATCGCCTTGCTGTCGAGCATCGCCGTCAGCGGCACCGTCAGCTCGGGCGAAGTGTTCTCCACGGTCGGCAAACTCTCGCTGTTCATGATCGTCGCGCTGGTCATCGGCATCCTGCTGGTGCCGCGCCTGTTGGCGTACGTGGCTAAATTCGAAAGCAACGAGATGCTGTTGATCACGGTGCTGGGCCTGTGTTTCGGCTTCTGTCTGCTGGTGGTCAAGCTTGAATACAGCATGGTCCTTGGCGCCTTCCTGATTGGCGCGATCATGGCCGAATCCCGGCAGTTGTTGAAGATCGAGCGCTTGATCGAGCCAGTTCGCGACCTGTTCAGCGCAATCTTCTTCGTTGCCATCGGGCTTATGCTCGATCCGCTGATCCTGCTGCAATACGCCTGGCCCATCGCGGTGATCACCGTGGCAGTGGTGCTGGGCAAGATGTTGTCCTGCGGCCTCGGCGCCTTTATCGCCGGCAATGACGGACGCACCTCACTGCGGGTCGGGATGGGTCTTTCGCAGATTGGCGAATTCTCCTTCATCATCGCCGCGCTGGGCATGACCCTGCAGGTCACCAGCAACTTCCTCTATCCGGTGGCCGTGGCGGTATCGGTGATCACCACGCTGCTGACGCCGTACCTGATCCGCGCCGCGGATCCACTGTCGATCAAGCTCGCAGCGGTCATGCCGCAGCGCCTGAGCCGTGTGTTGGGGATGTATGGCGAATGGTTGCGCAGCATTCAGCCCCAAGGCGAGGGTGCGCTGCTGGCGTCGATGATCCGGCGGATTTTGTTGCAGGTCGGGGTCAATCTGGCCCTGGTGATCGCGATTTTCTTCTCGGGGGCATTTTTCGCCGAGCGTATGTCGACTTACCTGCAAGGCTGGATCAGTGACCCGAGCTGGCAGAAAGCGCTGATCTGGGGTGGGGCGTTGCTGTTATCGCTGCCGTTCCTGATCGCGGCCTATCGCAAGCTCAAGGCGCTATCGATGCTGTTGGCGGAGATGGGTGTGAAAGCCGAAATGGCCGGTCGCCACACGCAGCGAGTGCGCCGGGTGATCTCCGAAGTGATCCCGATCCTCTCGCTGCTGGTGATTTTCCTGCTGCTGGCAGCCTTGTCGGCCAGTATTCTGCCGACCAACAAGTTGCTGGTGCTGATTGCCGTGGTCACCGCCGCCGTAGCGGCGCTGCTCTGGCGTTGGTTCATCCGCGTGCACACGCGGATGCAGGTGGCGCTGCTGGAAACCCTGGACAACCATAAGGACGGATCCGGGCATTGACCGGCGGGGGCGCCGGGCGGATCAGCTTTCCAGCCAGACGTCCCGCGCCCAGTGCCAGACCGATTCCCAGGTTTCTTCGGCAATCAGCTCTTCTTCGGCTTGCCACAGCACCACGGTGCCGTCTTCTTCGACCAGGTAGTAGTCGTCACCGTCCTGGCAGATGGGGATCATGCTGCGATCAACCCCTGCGTCCCAGGCGTTGGCGGCAACGTCCGGCAGGTAGGTGTGGGATTGCGGGTCGGTCACGGTGACCGGTTCCAGGCTGCCGTAGACCACATCGCTGACGGTCAGCAAAAATTCTCTGAAGACGAACGGAATGTCGATGAACAGTTGTTCTTCGATTTCCACGATCTGATCTTCGTCGGGCAATTCCAAGGGGACCGGTACTGGTTCGTTGGCTTCACGCAGTTGTTCGATGATTTCTTCCACGTCCGGGATCCTCTTGCTTGATGGCGCGGTTTAGTTGGGGCGGTTTATACAGTAGCTCGCTATAGATGCAACCGCGAAATAGAAAACCCCGGCCAAGGCCGGGGCTTTTTACAGGGATAACATTGCGACAGGTTTAACCCGCGTCGGTTCAGCCGTTCTGGCGGATACCGGCGACCAGCCAAGGCTGGTTCTCGCCTTGCGGACGTTCCATGTTCCAGCTTTCGCTGAACACTTCGCCCTGGTCGAAACGGGAAGTCTTCGATACACCGCTGAAGGTCAGGGTGGCGATGGTCTTGTCCGCACGGTCATCCACGCCGTCCAGTTGTACCTGGAGGTTATCGATGTAGGTGGACTGGAAAGTGTCGCCCAGGTCGGCACGTTCGCGCTTGAGGAACTCCAGCATTTGCGGGGTCACGAACTCGGCGATCTTGTCCATTTCGTTGGCGTCCCAGTGTTGCTGCAGGGACTGGAAGTGGTTGCGCGCTGCTTCGATGAAGTTCTGTTCATTGAACCAGGCTGGAGCGTTGATCACCGGGCGAGCGGCGGCAGGCGCTGCCGAGCCACCGAAGATCGAACCGCCGGCAGGCTTGTTCTCGAACACTTCACGCTGCATCGGCGCGCCGGCTGGAGCCAGGTGCTCCTGCTGCTTGCGACGACGAGCGGCGATGAACCGGAAGATCAGGAAGGCGATGACCGCCATGATCAGGATGTCGAAGATCTGCATGCCCTGGAAGCCGCCGCCCATGAACATGGAGGCCAGCAGGCCACCAGCCGCGATACCGGCCAGAGGGCCGAGCCAGCGCGAAGCACCGCCGGCCTTGGCCGCAGCGCCAGCGGCACCGGCCGCACCCGCGGTGGCAGCAGCGCCGCCCGCAGCAGAAGAAGGGGCCATTTGGCTGGTCTGGTGGGTCGGCGCCGCGCCGGCGCTTTTGCCGCCGCCAAAGCGCTTGGCGTTGGCGTCCAGGCTCATCGTCAGGCCGATGCACAACGCCATGGCGATGCTAAGAAAACGTTTCATAAGGGGAATTCCCATTTGTGGATTGCACGCGGGCCATGTTGCACAGCTGAAGTGCCACTGGCTAGCGGTAGAGTGTTTCGGGCTTTTGCCTGACAGGTTGCGTTCAGCTAGTCGGGGGCAATAAGGCCTTTTACTTTTGTCTGTAGGAAGAGTGGACAGGCTCGGCGGGAAATTTACTCAGCGTCGCAGGGCCAGCATGACCACGCCTGCGGTGATCAGACCGATTCCACCCCATTGGCGCAGGTCGAGTTTTTCGCCCAGCAGGATCACGCCCAGCACCGCCACCAGCACCACGCTGAGTTTGTCGACGGGAGCGACCAACGAGGCCGGCCCGACTTTCAGTGCGCGGAAGTAGCAAATCCATGAAGCACCGGTCGCCAGGCCAGACAGCAGCAGGAACAGGTAGCTCTTGGCCGAGATTGATCCTAATGACTGATATTGGCCCGTCGCGTACAAAATCAAGGCCAGGCTGACCAGCACCACTATCGTGCGCAGGAGGGTGGCGAAGTCGGAATTGACGTTTTCGATGCCGATCTTCGCGAAAATGGCGGTCATGGCCGCGAATACCGCCGATAGCAGGGCCCAGAATGTCCAGGAGGAAAAGAAGCCTGAGCCCATGTTTGCGCCTTATCAGTTCAACCTTCTGAGTGGGGATAAACACCAAACCCTGTGGGAGCTGGCTTGCTCGCGAAAGCGGTGGATCAGCCAACAGCTCTGTTGAATTGAAAACCGCATTCGCGAGCAAGCCCGCTCCCACAGAAAAGCTACCAAGTAGCTTTTAGATTGCTTCCAGTTTGGCGTAGCCGAGCATCAACCACTTGCTGCCTTCCCCGAAGTTCACCTGCACCCGAGCCTGGGCCCCGGCGCCTTCGAAGTTCAGGATCACGCCGTCACCAAACACCGAATGCCGTACAGCCTGGCCCAGGCTGAAACCGGTGTCCGGGATCTCGCTGCCACCGAACAGGCTGCTGGAACTCTGCTGCTGACCACCACCGAAAGGACGGCTGACGCTGTTGGACAAGCGCACTTCCTGGATCAGGCCTTTCGGCACTTCCCGTACGAAGCGCGACACCTTGTTGTAGGTTTCGCTGCCGTACAGGCGTCGGGTTTCAGCATAGGTCATCACCAGGTTCTGCATGGCCCGTGTGATGCCGACGTAGGCCAGGCGCCGTTCTTCTTCAAGACGACCGGGTTCTTCCAGGCTCATCTTGTGCGGGAACAAGCCTTCTTCCATGCCCACCAGGAACACGTAAGGGAATTCCAGGCCTTTGGCGCTGTGCAGGGTCATCAACTGAATGCTGTCTTCATGCTCGTCAGCCTGAGTGTCGCCAGCTTCCAGCGACGCATGGCCGAGGAACGCTGACAGTGGCGTCAGGTCTTCGTCTTCTTCTGCGTTTTCGAAGTTGCGCGCAGCGCTGACCAGTTCCTCAAGGTTTTCTACCCGGGCCTGGCCTTTCTCGCCTTTTTCCGCTTCGTGGTAGGCAATCAGCCCCGACTGCTCGATGACGGTCTGGGTCATCAGGTGCAGCGGCATGTCCATGCACTTGGCGGCGAGGTTCTCGATCAGTTCGATAAACGCCCCGAGTGCGCCGGCAGCACGGCCGGTCAGGCCTTTATTGGCCACCAGCAGGCGCATGGCTTCCCACATCGACACATCGCTGTGGCGCGCGTGATCGCGAATCGCTTCGACGGTTTTTTCGCCGATTCCGCGTGCCGGCACGTTGATCACCCGTTCCAGTGCCGCATCGTTGCCGCGACCTTCCAGCAACCGCAGGTAAGCCATGGCGTTCTTGATTTCCGCCCGCTCGAAGAAGCGCTGACCGCCGTAAATGCGATACGGAATACGCTCGCGCAGCAAGGCTTCTTCCAAAACGCGGGATTGGGCGTTGGAGCGGTACAAAATCGCAATATCGCTGCGGGCCAAGCCAGTTTTCAGCGCGCTTTCAATGGTTTCCACCACATAGCGTGCTTCGTCGTGCTCGTTGAACGCGGCGTACAGATTGATCGCTTCGCCTTCGCCGCCATCGGTCCACAGCTCTTTGCCCATGCGCCCGGTGTTATTGGCGATCAGGGCGTTGGCAGCCTTGAGGATGCCGGCGGTGGAGCGGTAGTTCTGCTCGAGGCGAATGGTCTCGGCATCCGGGAAGTCGTCGGAATACTGATAGATGTTCTCGATTTTCGCCCCGCGCCAGCCGTAGATCGACTGGTCGTCGTCGCCGACCACCATCAGGCTGTCGCCGCCCTTCGCCAATAGGCGCAACCAGGCGTACTGCACGGCGTTGGTGTCCTGGAACTCGTCCACCAGAATGTGCCGGAAGCGCTTCTGATAATGCGCCAACAGGCCCGGATGATCGCGCCACAGATCGAGGGCGCGCAGCAGCAGTTCGGAGAAGTCGATGACGCCGGCGCGCAGGCACGCGGCCTCGTAGGCTTCATAAATGCTGCGCATGGTCGCCAGGAACAGGTCGCCGCTGGCTTGAATATGTTGCGGGCGCAGACCTTCGTCTTTCTGTCCGTTGATGAACCACTGGGCCTGACGGGCCGGCCAGCGCTGCTCGTCCAGGCCCAGCTCGCGGATCACCCGCTTGACCAGCCGTTGCTGGTCGTCGCTGTCGAGAATCTGGAAGGTCTGGCTCAGCCCGGCTTCCTGCCAGTGTGCCCGCAGCAAGCGGTGCGCCAGGCCGTGGAAGGTGCCGACCCACATGCCGGCCGGGTTCAGGCCCATCAACTGCTCGATGCGATGACGCATCTCCGCAGCAGCCTTGTTGGTGAACGTCACCGACAGGATGGAGTGGGGCGAGGCGTTCTCGACCTGGATCAACCAGGCGATACGGTGCACCAGCACTCGGGTTTTACCGGAACCAGCACCGGCCAGGACCAACTGACGACCCACGCGGGCAGCTACGGCCTGGCGTTGGGCATCGTTGAGGGAGTTCAGCAGAAGGGAGAGATCATCGCGCATCGGGGCATTCTAGGGGGCGGCGCCACACCGGGCAAACATCGCTTTGATTTAGCCGATGAAAGATCGATGGAGGACGACCGGTCGGTCACTGGCTGCAGGCGGCGGCGGGACTCGCTTGGGTGCTTTTGCGGCGACGCTCGTGATCGATACTTTGGTCTACTTTGTGACCTGGAGCAGTTTGGTCATCGCCATTGCTTGTGTATGCTCCGTGCAGAATTCGGGCTCACCACGCTCCATATAAGAACAAGAAAATTGCCTATGACCCTCAGCTCCGACCTGTCGGGCCCCTCTGTGGAGCCGCGGGTTATCCGCAAACAGTACGCCATGGAAATGGCGGTTGAGCGCACGCGCCTGCTCTATCAGGGCTCGCTGCTGCCGACGCTGTTCATGCTGATCAACGGTCTGGTCTGCGCCGGGTTGCTCTGGAGCCCGCAGCGCTACTTCCTGGTCAGCGTCTGGCTGGTGTGGTTGCTGTCGCTGGTGGCGCTGCGGGTGATTCAGGTCGCAGCCTTCGATTCGGCGATCCCCAACCGCCAGGCCCATCCGATCTGGATCCGCATGTTCTTGCTGGGCTCGGCCATGACCGGCCTGACCCTCGCCGGCGCCGGCATCGCCCTGGTGCCCGCTGACACCTTTATTCAGCAAGCCTGGGTCTTTGGCCTGATCGGCGCCGCGGCCCTCTCGGCCAGCGTGGCCTACGCGGTCAGCCTTCCGGCGTTTCTCTCCTTTACCTTGCCCTGTCTGCTGCCGGCCATCGGCTATATGTTCTGGGGCGGCGATGAACAGCAACAGGGCTGGGGCTGGTTTGGCCTGATTCTGCTCGGCGCGTTGAGCGTGGTGGCCTGGCAGGTCAATCGGCTGATTGATCGCGGCTTGTTGCGGCGCTTCCAGAATCAGGCATTGATCGAGCATTTGCAGCTTGCGCAAACCCAGGGCGACCAGCTCAATCACGAACTGGCCAAGGAAATCGATCAGCGCCGCAGCGCCGAAGAGGAATTGCGCGAGGCCCAGGTCGAACTGGAAAACCGCGTGGCCGAGCGTAGCCAGGAACTGATCACCGCGACCCAAGCCTTGGGCAAGAGCGAAGCGCGCCTGGCCCTGGCGTTGAAGGCCAGCGAATTGGGGCTGTGGGACTGGAACCTGCAAACCGACGAAGTCCATCACACGCAGATTCAGGAACTGTTCGGTCTGGCGCCGGAATATGTGACCGCCATGCTCAGTCACCTGCGACCGCGCCTGCATCCCGACGACGTGCCGCCCCTCAAGCGCGCGCTGATCGAGCATTTGAAGGGCCGCAGCGAGGATTACCAGATTGAATACCGCGTACGCCATGGCGACGGCCATTGGGTCTGGATCGAGGACCGTGGCCGCGCCGTGGAGCGCAGTGACAGTGGCCGGGTGATTCGCATGGTCGGCACCCGCCGCGACATCAGCGCGAGCAAAGGCCAGGAAGAGCAGCGGCAACTGGCGGCGACGGTGTTTGAAGCGGCCAGCGAAGGCATTGTGATCTTCGACCCGAATTACGCACTGATCGCGGTCAATCAGGCCTTCAGCCGTGTGACCGGTTACGACGTCGAGGACATGCTCGGGCGCAACGTCGTCGAGTTGCCGTGCAGCCGCGATGCCCGCCGCCACTACACCAGCATCCATCAGGCCCTTGAGCAGCACGGCAGTTGGCAGGGCGAACTGGTGGAGACCCGCAAGAACGGCGAACTTTACCCGCAATGGCTACAACTGAACGCGGTGCGCGATAGTCGCGGAAAGGTCAGCCATATTGTCGGCTTCTTCGCCGATCTTTCGGCCCGGCGCGAATCCGAAGAGCGCATGCGCTACCTGACCCATTACGACGAACTCACCGGCCTGGCCAACCGTTCGCTGTTCCGCGAACGGCTGCGTGAAGCCCATCAACGGGTGCGACAGGGCGGGCGGCGCAGTTTGGCGTTGCTGCACATCAATCTCGATCGTTTCAAGTTGCTCAACGACAGCCTGGGCCATGAAATCGCCGACCAGCTATTGCAGAAAATGGCCCGGCGTCTGGTCAACGCGTTGCCCGAAGCAGACACCATCGCACGACTCTCCGGCGACGAGTTCGCTGTGTTGTTCGACGCCTACGGCAACCTGTCGAGCCTGGCCCGGGTGGCCACTCGCTTGTCGAGCAAGCTGCGTTTGCCAGTGACAGTCGAAGGGCATGAATTGGTGGTCAGCGCCTCCATGGGCATCAGCATGTTGCCGGACAACGCCCGAGAGATTTCCGCGTTGGTGAGCCAGTCGAACATGGCCATGCAGCACGCCAAACATCTGGGCGGCAACAACTTCCAGTTCTACACCGACAGCCTGCAAGCCAGCACCCTTGAGCGTTTGCAGCTCGAGAATCAACTGCGCAAAGCCATCGAAGAAAAGCAGTTGAAGGTGTTTTACCAACCGAAACTGTGCCTCGCCACTGGCCGTTTGAACGCCGCCGAAGCCTTGGTGCGCTGGGATCATCCGACCATGGGCCGGGTGCCACCCAACGATTTCATTGGCCTGGCCGAGGAAACCGGGCTCATCGGTCCGATCGGCGAGTTCGTATTGCGCCAGGCTTGCTGGCAAGCCTGTGAGTGGCAGCGCCAGGGGCTGGCGCCGATCCGGGTCTCTGTCAATCTGTCGGTGCATCAATTGCGCCAGGGCAAACTGGTTAGCCTGGTGCGTCAGGTGCTGGAAGAAACCGGTCTGGCGCCGCATTACCTGGAGCTGGAACTCACCGAGAGCCAGTTACTGGACAGCGTCGAACACATCATCGCGACCTTCCAGCAGTTGCGTGATCTGGGGGTGAAGCTGGCGATTGACGATTTTGGCACTGGCTATTCATCCCTGAGCTACCTAAAGCGTATTCCGGTGGACTACGTGAAGATCGATCAGGCGTTTATCCGTGGCTTGGGGGAGGGCAGTGAAGATGCGGCGATTACCCGAGCGATTATCGCCATGGCCCATGGCTTGTCGTTGAAAGTCGTGGCCGAAGGCGTGGAGCGGCCTGAACAGCTAGAGTTTCTGCGGGTCGAGCGTTGCGATGAAGTGCAGGGTTATTTGATCAGTCGGCCCGTGGAAGCTGCGGATTTGGCCGAGCTGCTGCACAGGCAAGCCAACCCTTGGTAAGTGCTACATGGAGCGTACAACGCGTGGAATGGGGACATCGAGTTACGCATTGAGCAGGCAAAAAGCCGATTCATGTAGTATAACTACAAGCGTGCTACATCCCCGGCACCTGCCAATAACAAAGAGTCCACCCCTTGAATCTGCTGCAACACATCGCCCAGTCCCGTCACCTGTTACGCAAGTCGGAGCTCAAGGTCGCCGACCATGTGCTGCTTGACCCTGCGGCGGTGATGCACAGCTCCATGGCCGACCTGGCCCACAGCGTGGGTATCAGCGAGCCGACCATCGTGCGTTTTTGCCGCGCCATCGGCTGTTCGGGTTTCCAGGATTTGAAGTTGAAGCTGGCGCAGAGCCTGGCGGCCGGTGCGAGCTTCGGGCAGTTCGCGATTCATGAAGACGATTCCGTCGCTGACTACAGCCTGAAAATCTTCGACACCACCCTGCACACGTTGATGGAGGTTCGCGAGAAGCTCGATCCGGTGGAATTGCAGCGGGCGGTGTCGCTGATGTCCCAGGCTCAGCGCGTTGAGTTCTATGGCTTTGGCGCGTCGGGCGCGGTAGCGGCGGATGCCCAGCACAAGTTCTTCCGTTTGCTGCTGACGGCAGCGGCTTATTCCGATCCGCACATGCAGGCGATGTCGGCGGTAACGCTGAAGCCGACCGATGTGGCGATCTGCATTTCCCAGTCCGGGCGTTCCAAGGATTTGTTGATCACCGCGAACCTGGTGCGCGAAAGCGGCGCTTCGCTGATCACCTTATGTCCGAGCCAGACGCCGTTGGCCGAGTTGTCGACCGTCAACCTGGCGATCGACGTGCACGAAGACACCGAAATCTATACGCCGCTGACCTCGCGTATCGCCCATCTGGTGGTGATCGACGTGTTGGCGATGGGTGTGGCGATGGCCCGCGGGCCGAGCCTGGTCAACCACCTCAAGAGCGTCAAGCGCAGCCTGCGCAGTTTGCGGTTGTCGCCCAAATCGGTGAAAGCGCTGGATGATTGATCCGATCTGAAACCGCCGAAGGTCGTTCCGACCTTCATTCGCCAGCAAGCCCGCTCCCACATTAGACCGAGTTCGCCTGAACAAATCGGTCTAATGTGGGAGCGGGCTTGCTCGCGAAGGCGTCCTCGAAATCGCCACGCCCATCCGCAATATTCACACGGCTGTAACCCACCCGCCGCCAAACCGTCATCCCCCGCGTTCATCGTGTAACTCCCGTACTCGCCTTGGGAGACCTGCAATGGCCCAGCCCTACGAAGAACGCAACAGCGCCCTCAGAACCCGTCGCCAGCAAGAAGACCAGCGCCGCATGGAATTCCGCCGTGCTATCGAAGACCGTTGTGAACGCCGTCAACTTCTGGCCGAAATCGGCGATTTTCCGGACGACCTGGAACTCAATTACTGGCAGGCAGCACCGGCAACTTCCCGTCGAAACGCTCAACCAGCGCGCTGATCTGCACCCGTTCGCTGCGGATAAACGCAAGGAACGCGTGCGCTACCGGTGACAGGCGCTTGGCCTTGGCCTGCACCAGGCACCAGCTGCGATACAACGGCAGCTCTTCGACCGGCAACTCAATGAGCGCGCCGGTCGCCAATTCAAGGTTCAGGGCGTGGCGCGTCAACAAGGCCAGGCCCAGACCCGCCAACACACACTCACGCTGGGCTTCCGCCGATGCGACCTCCTGGGTCTGGGTGAAGTGCACGCGTTTCTCTTTGAAATACTCTTCGCACGCCATCCGCGTCCCGGACCCCGGTTCGCGCATCAGCAGCGTGTACGGCTCCAGATCCTGCAAGCGCAGCGGCCCCATATGGCACAACGGATGATCCGGCGGCGCCACGGCCACAATCGGGTTGTTCAGGAACGGCAGGAACTCCAGGCCCATGTCCTGGGGCACCATCGACATAATCACCAGATCATCGCGGTTGTCCGACAGGCGCCGGATCACCTGGCCCCGGTTGACCACCGTCAGGTGCAGGTTCACTTCCGGGTGCTGGCGCTTGAACGCGGCAAACAAGTGCGGCACGAAGTACTTGGCACTGGATTCCACCGCCAGTTTCAATTGCCCCTGCAACGAGCCCTGCATGTCCGATAACTGCATGTCGAGGTTTTCCAGGCGCCCGAAAATATCTCGGCTAGCGCGCTGAAGCGCTTCCGCCGCTTCGGTCATGTAGAGTTTTTTGCCGACGTAATCGAACAACGGCTGACCGATCAGCTCCTCAAGTTGACGAATCTGTAGGCTCACGGCAGGTTGTGTGAGGGACATTTCGTCAGCCGCACGGCTGTAGGACCTCAAATCACAGACTTCATTGAAAATCTGCAATTGACGCAATGTCATACGCATCAATGACTTACGCATTATTAAAGGGCTCCGGCCACTGGCTGATGCGCCAACTATAAGTCTTTACTTATGGCTAACCCAATTATTAATCATTTTTGTTAATCCCTTATGGGGACTAGTGTGGGGCTGCGACTAAATTGAAACATTTAGTCACGCGTCGACCTGGTCTAGCAGGTCGTGGGTATCACCGGCTCAAGGGAACCTCCAAGTGATAACAAAGATCCTGATCGCCAACCGTGGTGAGATTGCCGTACGAATCGTGCGTGCCTGCGCCGAGATGGGCATTCGCTCGGTCGCGGTCTATTCCGACGCCGACCGGCATGCCTTGCACGTCAAACGTGCGGACGAAGCCCATAGCATCGGTGCCGACCCGCTGGCCGGTTACCTGAACCCGCGCAAGTTGGTGAACCTGGCGGTAGAGACCGGATGCGATGCGTTGCACCCCGGTTATGGTTTCCTTTCGGAAAACGCCGAACTGGCGGACATCTGCGCCGAACGCGGCATCAAATTCATTGGTCCATCGGCTGAAGTGATTCGCCGCATGGGCGACAAGACCGAAGCCCGCCGCAGCATGATCAAGGCTGGCGTCCCGGTCACTCCCGGCACCGAAGGCAACGTCGCGGACATCGCCGAGGCGCTGGTCGAGGGCGACCGCATCGGTTACCCGGTGATGCTCAAGGCCACTTCCGGTGGTGGCGGCCGCGGTATTCGTCGCTGCAACAGCCGCGACGAACTCGAACAAGCCTTCCCACGGGTGATTTCCGAAGCGACCAAGGCTTTTGGTTCGGCGGAAGTGTTCCTGGAAAAATGCATCGTCAACCCGAAACACATCGAAGCGCAGATTCTTGGCGACAGCTTTGGCAACGTGGTGCACCTGTTCGAGCGCGACTGCTCGATCCAGCGCCGCAACCAGAAGCTCATCGAAATCGCCCCGAGCCCGCAACTGACCCCGGAACAGCGCGCCTACATCGGCGACCTGTCGGTGCGCGCGGCCAAGGCCGTAGGTTACGAGAACGCCGGCACCGTGGAGTTCCTGCTCGCCGAGGGCGAGGTGTACTTCATGGAGATGAACACCCGGGTGCAGGTGGAACACACCATCACCGAAGAAATCACCGGCATCGACATCGTGCGTGAGCAGATTCGCATTGCGTCCGGCCTGCCGCTTTCGGTGAAACAGGAAGACATCCAGCACCGTGGCTTTGCGCTGCAATTCCGGATCAACGCCGAAGACCCGAAAAACAACTTCCTGCCGAGCTTCGGCAAGATCACCCGTTACTACGCCCCCGGTGGTCCGGGTGTGCGCACCGACACGGCGATCTACACCGGCTACACCATTCCGCCGTTCTACGACTCCATGTGCCTGAAACTGGTGGTGTGGGCGCTGACCTGGGAAGAGGCGATGGACCGTGGCTTGCGCGCCCTCGACGACATGCGTCTGCAAGGGGTCAAGACCACCGCCGCGTACTACCAGGAAATCCTGCGCAACCCGGAATTCCGTAGCGGCCAGTTCAACACCAGCTTCGTTGAAGCCCACCCGGAACTGACCAACTACTCGATCAAGCGCAAACCCGAAGAGCTGGCCCTGGCCATCGCTGCCGCCATCGCCGCCCACGCAGGCCTGTGAGGAATAACAAAATGTCCAAGAAGATTCACGTAACCGACACCATCCTGCGCGACGCCCACCAATCGCTGCTCGCCACCCGCATGCGCACCGAAGACATGCTGCCGATCTGCGACAAGCTCGACAAAGTCGGCTACTGGTCGCTGGAAGTCTGGGGCGGCGCGACGTTCGACGCCTGCGTACGCTTTCTGAAAGAAGACCCGTGGGAGCGTCTGCGCCAACTGCGTGCGGCGTTGCCTAACACGCGTCTGCAAATGCTCCTGCGTGGCCAGAACCTGCTGGGCTACCGCCATTACAGCGACGATGTGGTCAAAGCCTTCGTCGCCAAGGCTGCGGTCAACGGCATCGACGTGTTCCGCATCTTCGACGCCATGAACGATGTGCGTAACCTGCGTGTGGCCATCGAAGCCGTGAAAGCGGCGGGCAAACACGCCCAGGGCACCATCGCCTACACCACCAGCCCGGTGCACACCATCGAGGCGTTCGTGGCGCAAGCCAAGCAAATGGAAGCCATGGGTTGCGACTCGGTGGCGATCAAGGACATGGCCGGCCTGCTGACCCCGTACGCTACCGGCGAACTGGTCAAGGCGCTGAAATCCGAGCAGTCGCTGCCCGTGTTCATTCACTCGCACGACACCTCGGGCATGGCCACCATGTGCCAACTCAAGGCCATCGAAAACGGTGCCGACCACATCGACACCGCAATCTCCAGTTTCGCCTCGGGCACCAGCCACCCAGGCACCGAATCGATGGTCGCCGCTCTTAAAGGCAGCGAATTCGACACCGGCCTGAATCTGGAACTGCTGCAAGAGATCGGCCTGTACTTCTACGCCGTGCGCAAGAAGTACCACCAGTTCGAAAGCGAATTCACCGCCGTCGACACCCGGGTTCAAGTCAACCAGGTGCCGGGCGGGATGATTTCCAACCTGGCCAACCAGTTGAAAGAGCAGGGCGCACTCAATCGCATGGGCGAAGTGTTGGCCGAAATCCCGCGGGTTCGCGAAGACCTCGGCTTCCCACCGCTGGTGACCCCGACCTCGCAAATCGTCGGCACCCAGGCGTTCTTCAACGTGCTGGCCGGCGAGCGCTACAAGACCATAACCAACGAAGTGAAGCTTTACCTGCAAGGCGGCTACGGCAAGGCGCCGGGCACCGTGAACGAGAAACTGCGTCGCCAGGCCATTGGCAGCGAAGAGGTGATCGACGTTCGCCCGGCTGACCTGCTCAAACCGGAAATGACCAAGTTGCGCGGCGAAATCGGTGCGGTGGCCAAGTCCGAAGAAGACGTGCTGACCTACGCCATGTTCCCGGATATCGGTCGCAAGTTCCTCGAAGAACGCAACGCGGGCACCTTGTCCCCTGAAGTGCTGTTGCCGATTCCAGAAGCCGGCGGCGTGACCTCGGCCAGTGGCGAAGGTGTGCCGACCGAGTTCGTCATCGACGTCCACGGCGAAACCTACCGCGTCGACATCACCGGTGTGGGCGTCAAGGCCGAAGGCAAGCGTCACTTCTATCTGTCCATCGACGGTATGCCCGAAGAAGTGGTGTTCGAACCGCTCAACGAATTCGTCAGCGGCGGCAGCAGCAAGCGCAAGCAAGCCACGGCGCCAGGCCACGTCAGCACCACCATGCCGGGCAACATTGTCGATGTGCTGGTCAAGGAAGGCGACACCGTGAAGGCTGGCCAGTCCGTGCTGATCACCGAAGCGATGAAGATGGAAACCGAAGTGCAGGCCGCCATCGCCGGCAAAGTCACCGCCATCCACGTGGCCAAGGGCGACCGGGTGAACCCGGGCGAAATCCTGATCGAGATCGAAGGCTGATTTAACAGCCAGGATCACACCGCTTTAAACCTCGGGGGGGCATGTGCTCCCCTTTTTTTTGCCCGATATTTGGGTGCACCACAATCCTTGTGTGGGAGCGGGCTTGCTCGCGAAGGGGCCGTGTCAGTCGACATCCATGTTGGCTGACAAACCGCTTTCGCGAGCAAGCCCGCTCCCACAGGTTCCGAGGTGTGTCAGGTGTTGATTAGAACGCCATGCGCCACTGGCCCATTACGCCGTGATTGCGGCTGTCGCTGCCGACCTCACCGGTCAGGCCTACGCCCACGCTATGGTTTGCCGAGACCCCAAGATCCAGACCCGCATCCACCAGCAAGCTATTGCGATCCAGTTCCGCACCATAAACGGTGTAGTTGTTGCCGCCAGTGACCAGTCGCTGGCGCGTTGAGGTGTAGGTATCGCCGTAAGTGTGTTTCCAGCCAGCACTGAATCGCGGCGTCAGGCGCATACCGTTATCCAGGGTCTCGACCTTCGCCACACGCAGGCCAACCGTGCTGTTCACATTGCTTTGGGATTGCTGGTGAACCTTGAGCGATGCGGCCCCACCTTTCTCGGTGTAGCCGTCGCGTTGATAGCGTTGATAGCCGAGGCTGGCGAACGGTTCGATGCTGACGTTGGCGCGGCCCAGGTTGTAGCCCACTTCGGCGAAGGCTTGCTGGGTACTGGCGTCGTAGCTGCCCTTAGGGCGATCACTGAAACCGGTGAAGGCGATTCGGCGTGCAGTGCTGCCGTCGTGGTTGCTGTAAGTAGCACCAAGACGAAGTGACATCGGGCCGTTCTGACGCAATGCATAAGCGCCCAGATGCCAGCTATCGAGGTCGCCGTCGAGCTCCTTGCTGTCCAGTCGAGTCCGGGATGTCCCGCCCATCAACCCCAGGCGCCATTCCTCATCGATGCTCCAGTCCGCGCCAAGCAGCAGACCTTTGGTCGAGTGTTGCATGGGCTCAATATCCCGATCCAACGTCCCCCCGTGGCCAAGAGCTTGCAGCCAGACCCTGCCCTTGTCTTCGTTGCCGGCCGCCAGGCGTGGTGCGTTGTTTCGCTCGCGTAAGTTGTGGGTGCCCAACTGACGCATGGCCGACAGCATGCTGCCACTGACCGGATCGGCACTGCTCAAGGTCGCTTTGGCGAGGTTGGCGTTGCTGGAGCCGGCGAGTTGTTCGAGGGCGTAGGCGGCTGTTTCTTTGTCGGTGGCGAGTAGGGCGGTGATGGCGGCGTTAGTCGGAGTGGATGATTGCGGCACCGTGCTGGAAGTGCTGGCGACGGTAGCTGGTTGTGGCGCTGCGCCAGGAGTATCGGCGGCGACAGCCGGTTGAGTCGCTGCGTCGGGAGTAACGGCGGCGACGGCTGGTTGTGTCGCTGCATCTGGAGTGCCGGCGACGATGGTTGGTTGTGGCGCTGCGTCGGGAGTGCCGGCGACGATGGTTGGTTGTGGCGCTGCATCTGGAGTGCCGACGACGATGGCTGGTTGTGGCGTTGCGTCTGGAGTGCCGGCGACGATGGCTGGTTGTGGCGCTGCGTCGGGATTAACGGCGGCGACGGCTGGTTGTGTCGCTGCATCTGGAGTACCGGCGACGATGATTGGTTGTGGCGCTACATCGGGAGTGCCGGTGACGATGGTTGGTTGTGGCGCTGCGTCGGGAGTGCCGGTGCCGATGATTGGTTGTGGCGCTACATCGGGAGTGCCGGCGACGATGACTGATTGTGGCGCAGTGCCGTAAGTATCCACGTTGGTAAGTGGCTTCAGATCTGACGCTGGAGTGCCGGTGGTCATGGATGGCCTCACTTGCGCGACGACGGTATTTAAGATGTCGGAGGACAACTGAGCTTCGGGAATACGCTCTGGCTCGCTGATATTTTTGGCGAACTCCCGTCCGTTGTCGGAAGTAGCGAGACTCTCGATAGGTACTTCGTTACGAGCGTAAGTCATGCCGACGCTTTTAGTGTTGTACCTAAGGCTCGGTGCCATAAACGCGAGGTCATTGAGAACTTTGTCGAATTTGCCTTCGACTTTTTCTTTCGCCTCGATGATGGTGTAGCGACTGCTCAGCGGATATTCACCCGGCATCGAGACAATTTTCAGGGTGGAGCCACCCAGCCTGGCAGTGCCGTCGACTTTGATCGTTTCCCCACCGCCATCGGGATTGACCTCGTAGGCCAATACACCGGTCTTGGAAAGACTCAAATCCCCTTTGACCCTTGGGGCGCCGTGCATTCTGTTGACGTTGACCAGACCATGTACCCTCAGGTCGCCGACGGTGCCATTACCCGCGAAAGTACCGCTTTCTTCGACGTCCACTTGCCCCTTGATGTCGCCTTTGTTGAAGAGCTGTCCGACTGCAATCGCGCGACCCAGGATCTTTCCGTTGTTGGTCAGGACGCCGTCATTGAGCACTGCCACTCCATCCTTGAAATCGCTCTTGCTGTTTAACGTCCAAGAGCCCTGAGTATTGAACAGGCCCGTGAAGTTTTTTGTATCGCCCAGCTCGCCGCCGTCAGAGGCATCCAGTTGCAGGACATTCATGCCACCGCCGCCATCAGCCCGACCTTTAAAGCTGCCGCCGTTCTTCAAGATGAAGAGGTTGTTGGCGTCCGTTCCTTTTACAACGCTCTCAGGTGAGTTGATCTCTTTGCTGACAGTGCTGGCAGCGTCAGTGAAGGCTTGAAGAACAGCCAGCGGATCGCGTTTTGACTCGACCCTCGGTACTACCTTCGCATCGACGGGGGCCGATGATTCGGTAGGAATAGACAGCTCTTGAGCCGTGGAAAATTCAGCACATCCCAGCGTCAGTGCAATGGCCAACGCGAGGTGTTGTGGTCGGAATTGGTGTTGATCGGGCATTGAGTTCGACCTCGTTTGAATGAAGGCCAAACTCTAAGGGGGAGGTTGTGGGGAGCGATGTCAGGCGCTTCCCGCAGATTTGCAGGTTGTGTCAGATTGTTCTGTAGAAAAAAACCGGCCGTTGAAGAACAGCCGGTTTTACCTTCTGTGATTGGAGTCTTTGCCTACAACAATCCCGGAAACTTCGATTGGCGAACTGTCAGAAACTCATCTGCCACTGCCCGATCAACCCGTGATTGCGACTGTTGCTGCCAATCTCGCCGCTGTAGCCCACACCGAGGGTATGCCGCGCCGAGATTCCCAGATCCAGCCCCGCCTCCAGTACCAGGCTGTCGCGATCCAGCGAACTGCCATCGACGCTGAACGCCGTGCCGCCGACCACGAAGGCTTGGCGCGTCGAGCTGCTGACATCGCCATACGTGTGCTTCCAGCCAGCGGTCATGCGCGGGGTCAGGCTCATGCCGTTGTCCAGGGTGCTCAGGTGTGCCAGGCGCACGCCGAAGGTGCTGCTGAAGTTGTCCTGGGTTTGCTCTTCGACCTGCAGCGCGGCGGCGCCACCTTTCTCTTTGTAGCTGTCGCGGTGATAACGCTGGTAGCCGAGGTTGGCGAAGGGTTCGGCGCTGAGGCGGCCGCTGCCCATGGCGTAGCCCAATTCGGCGAAGGCTTGTTGGCTGTCGGCGTCGTAATCGCCTTTTGGTCGATCGCTGAAACCGTTGAACGCGACGGTGCGTTTGCTTTCCCCTTGGTGGCCGCTGTAGGCCGCGCCGAGACGTAGCGCAAACGGGCCGCTTTGGCGCAGGGCGTAGACCCCGGCGTGCCAGCTCTCGACATTGCCGTCGACCCCGGTGGCATCCAGATCGGTTTTCGAATAACCGCCCAACACGCCCAGGCGCCATTGCGGATTGAGTGCCCAATCGGCGCCGAGCACGCTGCCCTTGGTGCGTTGTTCCAGACCGCTGTTGCCGTGTTCGCCGTCGAGTTTGCCGTAGCCACCGATGGCTTGCAGCCAGAGTCGGCCCTGGGCATTCGGGTCGTTGAGGTTGCGGGCTTCGGATGGAACGCCGGTGGAGGCGAGCACCGGTGTGTCCCGGGAATCGAGGCCCACCAGCAAGCCTGAACCGCCGCCCATTTGCTGCATCGCCGAGAGCATGCTGCCGCCAATCTGGCTGCTGGCGCCGAGGGTGGCGCTGGTGAGGTTGGCGTTGCTCGCACCGGCCAATTGCTCGATGGCTGCGCCAGCCGTGGCGTTGGTGGTGTTGAGCAGCGCGTTGTAGAGCGTGTTGTTTTTACCTATCGAAGCCAGGCTGTTAGCGGCGCTGTTGCCGTTGGCGGTGGCCGCGAATTGGTTGAAGGCGATGTCGTTTCGGGTGTAGGTCAGATCGACCTGAGTCGGGGTGTACGCGAGGGTCGGCGTGAGGAACGCGTAGTCGCTGGTGACCTTGCCAAACGTGCCGTTGACGCTCGCGGCTTGCAACACGGTGTAATGGCTTTGCCACGGGTAGGTGCCGCTGCCGGGGTTCACCGCCAGGGTCGCGCCATTCAGATTCGCGGTGCCGCCGATTTTTACCGGGGCGCTGGTGCCGTCGGCATTCACGCCATAGGCCAGGGTGCCGCCGCTGCCGAAGGTCAAGTCGTGAGCGATGGTTGCGGTGCCGAGTCGGGTGTTGGTCTGCAACGTGCCGTTGACCAGCAGATTGCCCACCGAACCGCCGCCTGCATACACGCCGCCCTGATCCACCGTCAGCGTGCCGGCAATGCTGCCCTGGTTGAGCAGCGTCGCGCCATTGCGCACCGCGCCGCCGTCGCTGAAATCACCGCTGCCGGTCAGGGTCCAGGCCCCTTGCTTGACCTCCAGCCATTCGAAGTTGCGACTGGCACCGAAACTGCCGCCCGCCACATCGTCCATCACCACCCGGTCGTAACCGCTGCCGCCATCGACCACACCGACGAAGCGGCTGCCGTTGCGCAACGTCAGGCTGTCATTGCCGCCGCCCAGGTCCAGGGCCAAGCCGTTGCTGCCACTGATGGTGCCGCCGTTGGTTACGCTGTCGGCAAACTCGCCGACGAACTTCACCCCGAAACCGTCGAGACCCTGAATGGTGCCGAAGTTTTCCAGGGTGGTCGCTGCCACCCCCGAACCGCCGCTGCCATCGTCCACCAGGATCGCGCTGTTGGCGCCGCTGATGAGTGCACCTTTGGCGTTCAACACATAGCCGCCGCCCAACGCGATACCTTCGCTGCCATTGGCGAAACCGCCCTTGTCCACGCCGCCCGCGCCGACGCCTTGAATGGTGCCGTAGTTTTCGATGTGGGCGATGTTGTCGATGTCCACACCATCGCCGTCGCCGTTGGGTTGCAGCCCCGAGTAAGCACCGGTAATCGTGCCGTGGTTGATCACCGTGCCGTCGCCATCGGAGCCGAAGCCCGAACCGTTGCGCCCGGTGACCTGCCCGTAGTTGACCAGCGTGGCGCCGAGGTCAGTGGTGATGCCGTGGCGGCCGCCGGAAATGGTCCCGTAGTTGGTCACCGTTACGCCGGTCGCGGTGTCGATATCAATGCCGTCGAACTTCTCGTCGACATTGTGCGAGTCGCCCGTGGAGATCTCGCCATAGTTGGTGATCGTCGCGTTGGCCCCGGTCTTCATCCCGTCGCTGGCATCCCCCCGAATCAGCCCTCCCGCACGGTTGATGATCGTGGTTTTGACGCCGTCGCTGCGCAGCGCATCCAGGTCCAGCCCCTGGCCGGTGGTGGAGCGAATGATCCCGCTGTTATCGATCAACAGACTGCCGCTGGCGAAGTTGCTGTCGATGCGCAACGCATCGTTGAACCCCAGAATCTGCCCGCTACTGCGGTTATAAATGCTGTAGTTGCGCGCCTGGGTCAGGTCGCCACTGCTGTCGATCGCCCGTCCACCGGTAGACACGATCTTGCCCGCGTTATCGACCACCACGCCGACGCCACTGGTCTTGTCCTTCAGAGTCACGGCCTTGCCGCTGTTGGTGATGCTGCCGGGGGCGGAAATCGTCAGCGTGTCACTGCCGCCAAGGGTTTGCGCGGCGGTGGTGGCGGTGTCGATCTGCACGTTTTTGGCTTGGGCGGTGGTGGCGCTGATCAGCAGGGCGATGGTCAGGGCGAGACGCTGGGGCGAGAAGGGCATGGGGTAGGCAGCCTTTTTGTTATAAGCGGGCTGTCTTGTATAGCGGAGGGTTTTTACAGAATGATGTCTGATTGATAACAGGTTTCTGCAATTTAATGCGTAAATTTCATCCTGTTTGTTTAATAAGTGCATTTTAATGCGTAAATTAGGTCGATGGTTTACTCGTGGCATGCACTATATTGCATGAACAGATCATTTTCTTACGATGGTACGCATCAAATTGCAGGTGAGTTATGTACACATTGACGCTGCAGGTCTACACATCTGGTAATTGGCTTGATGCGATGACTCTGGTTTTTACCGAGCCAGAAAAAGGTTTCGAAGGGCCGTGTCGATTTGGTTACAAAAAAGACTATGTGGCTAACAACCTTGAGTACATCGAATCGCCTTTTTCCAAAGCGGTCAGCGCCAGGTTGCCATTGGATTGGGATAACACGTCGCTGAAAAAGGCGCCGGCCTTTTTGCTCGACATCGCTCCTGCCGGCGCTGCAAGACGCTTTCTTATGGCGCGCGTTGGCCAGGACAAACCTGAAGGCATCAGCGCTGATTTATTTTTGCTGGGACGGAGCACCCCCGCCCCTATCGGCCACATGCGTATCAAGGAGTCGGCTGAAGAGGCAGACGACAGGCCCGCCATAGGTTTTCGTCGAGAAGAAGTAGTCGCTCGCGATAATACTTTTTTGGAGTACGCCTATGAGCAGGGCGCAGCGATAGGCGGTGCCACGGGGGCGGGTGGTGAAGCCCCCAAGCTTTTGATGTCTCAAGGGCGGGACGGCCTGCTATATCCGGATGCTGTACTGAGCGACGATCAAGTGGCGCAGCATTGGTTTGTTAAATTTGCTCGTAACAGAGCTGCCCAGACTGATCAGATAATTCTCAAAAGCGAATTTCACTATTACAAGGCATTGCACGTTCTGGGGATCGAGACGATAGCGGCAGATGGGCTCGCGCTGGAGGAAGCAACAAAACCCAGTCTTTGGATGAAGCGCTTTGATCGGGAGGTAACAGATCAAGGTGTTGAGCGATTAGCGGTTGAATCGATCTACTCGCTGGCAGGTGTGACAGTCCCCGGCAGTTACATGAACCACCTTGAGGTGATCCAACTCCTCGCTCGGCTGTGGAAACAAGTCGGGCAGGTCGATCAGGTTCCTGCGCTGGTGTCCGATTATCTACGTCGTGATTTGCTTAATAAAATTCTGGGTAACTCCGATAACCATGGCCGCAATACTTCGATTATTCGCGGCACAGAATCCTTCCGCCTTGCTCCGATCTACGATTTGGCTCCAATGGTGATGGACGACGAGGGAGTCACGCGCACCACTAAATGGCCCAAAGACCTAGAGGTGGCTGGCGAGGTGAAATGGCGCGAGGTATGCAATGCATTGGCGGATATCGGAGATCCTGAATCGCTCTTTGAAAATCTGCGAGCGGATGCTGATCGCTTGTTGGCTTTGCCGGACATTCTCACCGCCAGCGGTCTTCCTGAGGCCACTATGAATCACCCTGGGGTTGCGTTGAGAAATCTTGAGCAACGCTTGAAGACATGGGGGCTGAGATGACCATTACCATTGATGCCCGCGCTCTGTTGATCGAAGGCATTCAAGAGGGGCTTGCCCAAGGCACTCTAGAAATAGGCGAAGCAGTCCGTCGATTACGGGTTGAGGTCACCGGCCTGCACCAAACCCAGTTCGCGAAGATGTGCAAAATCTCTGTGCGCACACTCGTGCATATCGAGCATGGGGAAGGGAATCAAACGTTGAAATCGCTTAATTCTGTGTTCAAACCGTTTGGCTTGAAGATGGGCGTGGTGCGGATTCGACGGGATTTCAGCTAAGTCGACAGCAAGGCATTACCGAAGGCTGCATGCGTTAAAGATCAAAAGATCGCAGCCTTCGGCAGCTCCTACGGGGGGCGTGTTCCGACCTAGCTACGGCTCACATAGGCCTTGCCGTAATGCCGCTCCATCCGCGCCTGTATCAGCTCCAGCCCAATCGACATCACCCAATAAATCACCGCCGCGGTCGTCAGCATTTCGATGTAGCGATAACTCGAGCGCCCATACGACTGCGCCAAAAACATCACCTCCCACACCCCCATCACCGAGATCAACGACGAGTCCTTGAGCATGGAGATGAATTGGTTGGTGGTTGGCGGGATGATGGTGCGCATGGCCTGGGGCAGGGTGACGCGCCAGAAGATCACGGTTTCGCGCATGCCCAGGGCCAGGGAGGCTTCCCGTTGGCCGTGGGGGACGCCGAGGATGCCGGCGCGGAAGATTTCGCTGAGGTAGGCGCCGTAGTTCAGCGACAGGGCGATGATCCCGGCGGCGATGGCGCCGGGCACGATGCCCAGTTGCGGCAGGCCGAGGTAGATCAGCAGGATCTGGATCAGCAGCGGTGTGCCGCGAAAGAACGACGCGTAGAAACTCGCAATGCCGAACGCCACGGCGCTTTTCGACAGCCGCCCCAGGGCTGTGATGAAGCCCAGCATTGATGAGGCGACGATTGAGCAGGCGCAGAGAAACACGGTCAGCGCCGCACCTTGCAGGAAGCCGTTAGGCGCCAGGTGCAGGCCGACGAGGTTCGGCAGTTTGTCGAGGATGATCGAGAACTTCAGGTCGAAGCTCAGGAAGAAACTGGCGAACAAGCCGAGCATCGCCGCCCAGGTCAGGTACAACCGCGTGCGAAATCCGAAGATCCGTTGCAGCCGTGACTCAGCGACGGGTTGCGGCGGCTGGGGAGGTGTCGGGAAAGAAGTCATTTGCTGATATCGGCGCCGATCCATTTTTGCGAGAGCTTGCTCAACGTGCCGTCCTGTTTCAACTGCGCGAAGACTTCACGCACTTTGCCGTCCCACTGTGCATCGCCCTTTTCAATGGCCACCGAATTCGGCTCGGAGTACAGCGCCTCGCCAGCCAGTTTGAAACGTTTGTCTTCGTTCAGGCGCGGTTGCGCGGTCACCAGGTTGGTGAGGATCGCGTCCAGTCGAACCCCGGCGCCCAGGCCCAAATCCTGGAAGGCCACGTTGTCGGTGTCATACGGAGCGATCTGCACGTCCTCGAACGGGTATTGCAACTGCGTGTCTTCGGCGCCTTCGATCACCAGGTTTTTGTTCAGGTAGCTTTCGTAGCTGGAGGCGCTGGTGAGGCCGACTTTCTTGCCGCTCAGGTCCTTGGCGCTGTGGATACGATCATCCTTGGCGTTGACCACGATCACGGCTGGCGAGGCGTAGTACTCGACCGGGAAATCGAAGACTTCGGCGCGGGCCTTGCTCGGGGTCATGGAGCAAATGCAGATGTCGTAGCGACCGCTCCAGCGGCCGGCGGCAATCACGTCCCAGGACGGGGTTTCGAGGCGCAGTTTCACGCCGAGTTTCTCGGCCACGGCTTTGGCCACATCGACGTCGAAACCATCGAGTTGGTTCTGGTCGTTGAGGAACGAGAACGGTGGATAACTTTCCATCAGCACGCCCACCAATTCTTTCTTTTGCTCGACGCGATCCAGCGTGGCGCCGCCAAAGGCTTGAGTGGAGGCAGCCAGAATCGTCAGGCCCAAGGCCAATAGCGGTTGAAATTTCACAGTCGATCCTTGAAAAAAAGAGGTTGTTATTAACCAGATGTTACGTATTAAATAGTTATAAGAACGACTCTGGTAGTGAGTTATTTTCATAAGCATATGAGTGAATGGCATATGAGCGCAGGAAGCACAGTGATTCTGGATGGCGGCATGGGCCGTGAGCTACAGCGCCGAGGGGCACCGTTCAGGCAGCCCGAGTGGTCGGCGCTGGCTTTGAGCGAAGCACCGCAAGCGGTCGAGGCGGTGCACGCGGCTTATATCGAAAGCGGTGCAAACGTCATCACCAGCAACAGCTACGCGGTGGTGCCGTTCCATATCGGCGAAGAGCGCTTTGCCGCTGAAGGCCAGGCCCTCGCGGCGTTGGCTGGCGAGTTGGCGCGGCGCGCGGTGGTGGCGGCAGGCAAACCGGTACGCGTGGCCGGTTCGTTGCCGCCTTTATTCGGTTCCTACCGTCCGGACCTGTTCGACGCTGCGCGGGTGACGGAATTGCTGACACCGTTAGTGAAGGGCCTCGCGCCCCACGTTGACTTGTGGCTGGCGGAAACCCAGAGCTCGATCGTCGAGGCGCGGGCGATCCACGCCGGGCTGCCGAAGGATGGCAAACCGTTCTGGCTGTCGTTTACCTTGAAGGATGAAGACACCGACGACGTGCCGCGCCTGCGTTCCGGTGAGCCGGTGGCCGAAGCAGCCGCCGTGGCCGCTGAGCTGGGTGTCGAGACGTTGCTGTTCAACTGCAGCCAGCCGGAAGTCATCGGCGCGGCGATTGATGCGGCGCGGGAAACCTTCGAGCGGTTGGGTGTGAATATTCACATCGGCGCGTACGCCAATGCCTTCCCGCCACAACCGAAAGAGGCCACGGCCAACGACGGGCTCGACCCGTTGCGCGACGATCTTGACCCGCCGGGTTACCTGCACTGGGCGGCGGATTGGCAGAAGCGTGGGGCCAGCCATTTGGGCGGGTGCTGCGGGATCGGGCCGGAGCACATTGCCGTTTTAGCCCAGAAATTGGCGTGAAGCCATTCGCGAGCAAGCCCGCTCCCACAGGGTTTCGGGTTAGCCACAATATGTGTGATTAACCCAACCCAATGTGGGAGCGGGCTTGCTCGCGAAGGCGTCAATCCAGACGCCGCTAATTTACCCGCGGCACTCAGCCAGGGTTTTCACTTGACCCGAATCCGTCTGGTTTTCATCTGAAAGCCACCGCTCAAACCCAGCCCCAATCGCCGGCCATTCCGAATCCAGAATCGAATACCACGCCGTATCGCGATTCTGTCCCTTGACCACCATGTGCTGGCGAAACACCCCTTCAAAACTGAACCCCAACCGCTCGGCCGCATACTTGGAGCGGGCGTTGCCGTTATTGCACTTCCACTCCAGGCGCCGATATCCCAAAGCGAACGACTCTTTGGCCAGCAGATAAACCGCCTCGGTACTTTTTGGCGAACGTTGCATCGCAGCGCCGAAGGTCACGTGGCCGATTTCGATACGCCCTTGGGCCGGGACGATCGACATCAGGCTTAGGATGCCCTGCACATCGCCGCTGGCACGGTCGATCACGGTGAAGAAATACGGGTCGCTATTGGCCGCGTGGTTGTTCAGCCAATCGTTAAAGGCACTGCGCTCCGGGAACGGGCCGTAAGGCAAGTAATCCCAGAGTTTCGGATCGGCGCCGGGGCCTTGCAGGGCTTTGAACAAGCCGTCGGCGTGGCGCGCCGGGTCGAGTTTCTCCAGGCGAATGAAGCGCCCTTCGATCAATTGAACCGAGGGAGCCGGGGCGCCTTTCCAGTCCGCGAGTGAAGTCGTCATGGTGCTCTCCTTGAACCTTAAATGTTTTTGCGAAACTGGATGTAACCGGGGCGTTCGGCGATGCGCTCGTAGAGCTGGATCGCGGTGGCGTTGGTTTCGTGGGTCAACCAGTGAACCTTGCAGCAACCGTCTGCCTTGGCGGTGGCGTAGACGAACTCGATCAGCTTGCGCCCGACGCCGGTGCCACGGGTTTCGGGCGCTACGATCAAGTCTTGCAGATAGCAGGAATTTTCGATGCTCCAGTTCGAGCGATGGTAGATGAAGTTCACCATGCCCACCGCTTTGCCATCGGCCCACGCGAGGGCGGAGTGGGTCGGCTCGTTCGGGTCGAGCATGCGCTGCCAGGTGCTTTGGCTCACGACTTCCGGCAATTCGGTGTTGTAGAAGCGCAGGTAGGCTTGCCACAACGGCAACCACGCGGCGTGGTCGTCGGCAGTGACTTGGCGAATCTCGATCTGACTCATGTTCATTCCTTAACGCATCAAGTGGGCGAGGGCCTGGTCCTGCGCGTCGGGGCTGGTGGCCAACCCTTCGCGCACACCGGCGATGTCTGCGGCGTTGCGGTTCTGGCTCAGTTTGCGTTTGCCTTCCAGGCGCTGGATCGGCAAGGCAAAACCGACGATGGCTTTGAGCATACCGTCGATGTAGTCGGCGGGGGCGTCAGCGACTTTCCAGGGCTGGGCGCGGCTCGCTTCGTGGCGATCGGTGAGGGCGCTGACCAAATTGAGCAGACGATGGGCGTCGGTGAACACTTCAGCCACACCGTAAGCGTGCACGGCCACGTAGTTCCAGGTCGGCACGACTTTGCCGTGCTCGGCTTTGCTCGGGTAAAACCCCGGGCTGACGTAGGCGTCGGCGCCGGCAAAAATCACCATCGCCTCTGCGCCGTTTTGCAGTTCTTTCCACTGTGGATTGGCCTTGGCGAAGTGCCCGTAGAGGGTGCCATTCGGACCTTGTTCGGCGTCCAGCAGCACCGGAATATGACTGGCTTGCAGGCCTTGCTCGCCGTGGGTCACCAGGATGGCGAGGCGGGTGGCGAGTATCTGCTGCTGCATGTCCGGCAAATCTTTGATGGCAAACGAGCTGGGGTTGTACATGGAAATATCCCTTGGCGAATGGCTCCATCCTAGGCAGGCTATTGGTCTGTTGTAAGAGCCATTACAGGCCAATTTCATAGGTCCATTCTTGATAGGTTCAGGCCATGACCGATGCGCCGCTGTCCTTGTCCTTCAACCCCGCCGGTATCGAACTCGATCCCCGGCAAGGGCTCAGCCGTCAGCTCTACCAGGCCTTGCGCGTGCGCGTGCTCGATGGGCGACTGGCCAGTGGCACGCGTTTGCCGGCCAGTCGCGACCTCGCGGCGGCATTGTCGATTTCCCGCAACAGCGTGGTCCGCGCCTACGATCAGCTCTACGCCGAGGGCTTTATCGAAGGGCGGGTGGGCGACGGCACTTACGTCGCGCAATTGCCGCAAACCGCGCTTCCGGCAAAAAAACTATCCACAAAAGTATCCACAGGGTTGTCAACAGGGTTACCCACAGCCTTATCCACAAATTGGCTGGATTTACCTGTGATTCCATCCAGTAAAGTTATCCACAGCGGTGCTCTGGAGCGGGTTGAAAAGAACCATTTGGCCTTGCCGCCGAGTGGTCCGCCAAAGGCTTTTCGCGTGGGTGTGCCGGCCTTCGATCTGTTCCCGTTCGAGGTCTGGGCCAAGCTGAACGCGGCTTTCTGGCGCAAACCGGATTTGCAGCAGCTGTGTTATGGCGACCCGGCGGGCGATGCGCGATTGCGCGGGATGATTGCCGCGTATTTGCGCAGTTCCCGGGGCATGCAGTGCACGGCTGAGCAAATTGTGATCACCAGTGGCGCACAGCAGGCGATTAGCCTTTGTGCACAGCTGCTGGTGGAGCCGGGCGATGGGGTGGCAATCGAGAATCCGGGGTATCGGGCGGCGGGTCATGCCTTCGCCGTGGCCGGGGGCCGATTGCATGGTGTTTCGGTGGACAGCGAGGGGATCAATTGCGCCGAACTGGAAGGTTTGCAGGATTGCCGACTGGCCTACGTCACGCCGTCTCATCAATACCCGACCGGGGTGATCATGAGCCTGGCCCGGCGCCTGGAGTTGTTGGCGTGGGCCGAGCGCACCCAGGGCTGGATCGTCGAGGACGACTATGACGGCGAGTATCGCTACAGCGGCGCGCCGTTGGCACCGTTGGCGGCACTGGATCGACAGGGCCGAGTGCTCTACGTCGGGACCTTCGGCAAAGTGGCGTTCCCGGCATTGCGCCTCGGTTACCTGGTATTGCCGCCCGGTCTGGTGGATGCGTTCTCCCGTCGCCGCGCCGTGGATGTGCGGCATTCGGAAGTCAGCACCCAGGCCGTGATGGCCGAGTTCATCGCCGCCGGGCATTTCCAGCGGCACATCCGCCGCATGCGCCGTGCGGCCCTGAGTCGGCGTAATGCCTTGCTGGCGGGTTGGCCGAAAGATATTCCCGGCGTGGGCAGCTTGCCGACCGTCGCGGCCGGGTTGCACATGACCGTGCCGGTCGACAGCCTGGCCCGGGAACAGGAACTGGTGGAAAAAGCCGCCAGCGTCGAAGTCGAAATCAACCCCTTGAGCAGTTATTGGCTGCCCGACTCGACCCGGCCCGTGGATCAGCGAGCCGGGCTGGTGCTGGGTTTCGCCGCCGTGCCGGAGGCCAATATCGAATCGGCGCTGCGGCGCTTGCGATCCGCGTGGGGCTGCTAGGCAAGGGGCGGCGCCGCAGGTTCCAGGGCCATAAACAGGGCGCGGATAGCCGGGTCGCTGATCCGGCGGAATACGTAGTCAACCGGTTCAATCGACGTCAGTTGTTGGCGAAGCACGGGGTCGAGTGTTGCCAGGTAACCGTCGGCGATTTTCAGATGCGCCGCGGTGGGGTGAGCGACCGGGCTGTTAAGCGTGTCGTAGTGAAAATGCGCGACCCACAGTGGCTGATCATTGCGCGTGGTGTCGAGTATCCGGTACTCCTGGAAGTAGTCGCCCCTGGACTTGGTCTTGATGCGTCCTTGTGGGTTACGCACGAGCCCGATCTGGCCGTTCTCATGCAACCACTGGAAATACGCCAGGCGTGGTTTGCGCTGCTTCAGCATGGCGGCACGCACACTGATGCCGGTGCTGCGCAGTCGGGCGGCGGCATCGCGTAATTCCCGACTCAACGTGGCGACGGGCGGTGGCACGCCGGTGGCTGCGCGAATGTTCGCCGAGGCAATTTCGACGGCGGCGGCTTCCTCTTCGTATTTGAGTGCCTGGGAATCGAACAGGTGCTGCATGTCGGCCGGAATTCGGTTGGCCCGTTGCGCATCCTCGCGGGTGCGGGCGATGAAACCGTCCAGATCGAGATTCAGGTTCAGCCCGTCGGAGATGACATCAATGTCAGCCCTGACCGGTTTGCTCGGCGTTTCACTTTTCGGCACCAGCTTCTTGAAGGTTGCCGCCTCAGGCACCGATTCACTGGCCGGCAGAGCATCTCGCGGGCGCGTTTTCGTGACCTTGCCGGGTTGATGGGACGGGCCTGCGACCGGGGCGTTGGGTTCCGCTTCAAAAAGCAGTTCGTCCTCGGGCAGTAACGCATACAGCCGCGCTTGTGCCAGGGCCTGGAATTCCTTGATCAGTGTCTGCAAATCAAGCAACGCTTCGGGGTGCGTCCTGCCGGGGAATTGCGCCGGCAGGTCGTCGATGCGCTGGAGTGTGTCGGCAAAAGCGTCCAGCAAAGGCGTGAGTGCCGCGATGCGTTGTTCGGCGGTTTGCTCCAGCGGCGGGGCTTTGTCGATATCGGCCAGTTTTTGACTGGCCTCGGCGGCTTCAATCACGATGTTCGCCACGGCGTCCCGTGCCTGTGGCATTGGCGCGCCGGGTTGTTCTTTTACGCACAGTTCGTACGCCAGGCCGATTTCATTGGCCTTGTAATCCAGGGCACTGTGCCGAGGCAGCAGTTTGCGAATGGCCTGGGACGATTCGAGCGCGGCCCTTCCCAGGACTTTGAGGCCGTCCAGGGCATTGTGGGCCAGCGCGAGCCGCTGGATGATCCCGTGGCTCAATTCGATCGCTTTTTTCACCGCCACCCGATTGCTGCCGACCGGTAGCGCCGGGTTGAGTGAGCCTTCGCCTGTGAACGGAGCGATGGTGCGCGAGTAGTCGTTGCTTTTGAGTGAGAACCACAACGCCAGGTGCTTTTCCAACAGGGTCGTGAGGCGCAGCAGGTCATAGGCGTAACCGAATGTGCCACCGAGCTCGCGCCACTCGTGCAATTGCTCCAGGGCTTCTCGATGATTGTCGATCAACACTTCGAGCCGGTCCCCCAGCGCTTTGGCCTCGCTGTCGAACTGATCGCCGCTGGCGCGCATCAGTTTTTCCTGCAGCGTTCTGATTTCTGCCAGGATCGCGCCTTCGCGACTTTTGAACGCTTGCAGCTTGGCCTGCAACGCATCCCTGCGCTGGCCCTTTTCCAGTTGAATGCTTTTCAGACGACTCTTCAGGCCACCACCGCGCAGGCGCAATCGCGTGTCCACGTACCAGTTGCCCTGTCGGTCATGGGTCAACAACGGGCCGCCCCGCGCGGGGGCTTTCGAGTTGAAGATCACCACTTGCTCATCGTCATTGACCCGCACCTGAAACCAGCGCTGGCCGGCCCTGGCGTATTGCTTGCCCTGGAGCTGGTACAGGTGCGGCGGTGTGACGTTGAGGATGACCAGATCTACATCGCTCATGTCCGGCGCACGGACTTTCAGGGTGTTCAGGTAAACCCCCAGTGCCGAGGGCGTGCGTCGTGGGATCGATGCGCCCGCTTCCAGTTCGCTGTCATGACCGGCGGGCAGCTCGCCGGACAGCACCGTAGCGTCCAGTGTGATGACGGTTGGCGCGGGCAGCGGACGCGATGCTGGAGGCTGGGCCGGGGCGTTTTTCCGTTTGTTGCGTGAATAGCCGATGCCTTCGGTGGTACGGCGCAGGCTGGCCCGATGAATCAGGAGCATGCCCAATGTCATCAGCACATCCCCCAGGGACGTCCATTCCACCAGGCTGTCCCCACGCTCACGCGCCTCCAGCCCCTGCTGCAACTGGCCGATGCTTTGCCAGACCCACGCGGCGGTGCCCACCGGACCGGTCAAAAAAGTCGACGCCACATTGAAAATCGCCCAACCGCTGTCCCGCAACAGCGCCCAGCGGCGTTCGCCGTTGGACAGGGACAGACGGTCCGCTTGTTCGACCAGGGTGTTGGCGTTGCTGGCGAACAATGTCGGGAGCAGATCGCCGGTGATTTCCTCTGTGCCGAGGCTGATCGGGCCGCTCAGGTCGAGATTCAGCAACTGTTCGATGCCCGTTTCCGTCGCCAGCCACGGTGAAGGCAGGCCGACCGGAAACACATACTGTGAATACTCGAAACCGAGGGTGGGCGTCGGTAGCCAGGCCAGCACCGAGTCGCGCAATTCACCCGGTTGGTGAAGCGCGTAAATCATGTTTTGCAGCGAGGTGAATTGCAGCAACGGCTGCTCCAGCGCCGGGCGATAAAGCAGGCTCGGCCCGCTGTGTGGACGGCGCGGGCCGATGATGAACATGTTCGCCACGGTGTCGCCCGTGGACAGCAAGCGATGCCGGGGAACAAAGCTCAGCGGGCGGACGACGACGTCGAGCAGGTCCTTGGGCGGGCGGCCCTGGGCGGTTTCTATCAGCTCGCAGACGTAGCGATAACCGGTTTCGTCCACGCCGCACTCGTTCTGCAGTTTGCATTCCAGGGCTTTGAGCCTGAGCAGATCAGGCAGCAGGTTGACGTAGTGTTGTTGCTGGCGCGCGGCCTCGCCGGGGTCGTCGATCAGTCTGGTTTTGAGCATCGCCGGGTAACGTTTGCCGACGTTGACCTGCTGCGCCATGTCCACGAGGTAGGCAACGGTGAGCCAGTCGGGGCAGGGCTGGTTATCCTTGAAGGTCAATTCGGCCTGGTAAGGCGCGGTGTTCTGCAAGGCGAACTCGCCGAGGGTTTCAACCTGGACATCGAGTGGGTTGGGCAGGGTGAAAGCGCCGACGGTAAAGCTGTTGGTGATGGTGATCTGCAATTCATCGAGCGGCAGATCGGCGGCATCGTTGCCGTGGAGCGCCAGTCGGTCTGTGACGATGGCGTTGCGCATCTGCTCCTGGGCGTAATCGGCGATCAGTTTGATGTCATTGAGGCCGGAGACGTTGCGCAGCCGGCCCTGGTTCGACAGGTAATGGCCGTACGCTTGCAAGTCAGCGGCCGAGGCGTTCGCGAGCCAGTCGGGAATCGCCGCCTGCAGTTGGTCGAGGTGTCTTTTTTCCTCGTCGCTGAAATGGCCGACGCCACGGGTGCCGGGAGCCAAAAGAACATAGGGTGAGTCGGGGGCCGATTTGAGCGCCGCGATAGCCTCGACCTGACCGGCAATCAGAGCCCAGGCCATGTAGTCGAAAATGCTGCCGTCAGGTTCGAACAGCCGCCATTGCAAGGACTGTCCGGTATTGTCCATGCCGATTCGTGCGGGCAATGAGTCGCTCAAGGTTTGCATGGACTCGAACGCCTCGTAGCCGCCTTCGATGGTGTACAGCAACAGCATGTCGCGGGATGTGTGCGTGGCTTTCAGAACGATCGCTCCGCCCAGCAACAGGTGACGCGAATTGTCCGGCGCGTTGTAGTCGATATCGATCAGGCAGGCTTGAATGCCCGGGATCGTGGTATTTGCTTGAGCCCGTTCGGCCTTGTCCGGGTGCGCGGAAACAGCGCGGGCGACTTCGCACTGATCAGCCGTCCAGCCTTTGACTTGCTGCAGGTTCAGGGCCTTTCTCAAGGTGTCGCTCAGTTCATGCCAGCGGGGCTTTTGGTTGACCGGCTCATTCCAGTAATCGAGTTGCTGTTGCTGGAATTCGATGTACAGCACCGGTGCGAAGGTATTCAACAGGTTGGCGATGTCTTCGATGCTGACGGCCAATTGCACGGGGGATTGGCTCAGGGGCGTCAGGGTCAGGAAGTGCTCGCCCTCGATGAAATTGGCGACGGTCGAGGACTTGCTCTGGCGGATCAGCGCCACAGTCAGCGTCTCGGCGAGGGGCTCAAGGCTGATCAGCGAGTCGCCTGATGCCTGCCATTGGGGCGTGACGATCAGCGTGCGATCCGGATCAATCGCCAGTTCCGGGTACTGCTGGCTCAAGGCATCGCGCAACAGTTTTGCGCCGACTTCCTTGAGGCCGGGACCTTGGTTGGTCTGGGAGATCAGCGCGCTTTTTTCCTGAAGCAAGGTGGTGGCGCTTTGAGGCGGGGGCGTCGGCGTCATGGTCGTTTCCTTGTGACCGGGGGCAGGCTCCAACGGTAAGAAACGTAACGCGGGTTCAGGTGGTAATTATTTATCGCAGGCAAAAAAAGACCCGCGCGAGGGCGGGTCTTCTAAGCGGCGTCTATCAGGTCCCGGACTTGATCTTGGTCCAGGCCCGGGTCCGTGCGCGCTCGGCATCACGCGGCAGCGGTTGCAGGGTGTAGAGCGTGCCCATCGCCGACTCGGTCGGGTACAGATTCGGGTTGTTGCGAATTGCCGGGTCGACCAGTTCCGTGGCGTCCTTGTTCGGATTCGGGTAGCCGACGAAGTCGCTGACCGGCGCAATCACCTGGGGTTGCAGCAGGTAGTTGATGAAGGTGTAGGCGTCTTCCGTGTTCTTCGCGCCTTTGGGGATCGCGAGCATGTCGAACCAGATCGGCGCGCCTTCTTTCGGCAGGCGCATATCCACGACCACACCGTTCTTGGCTTCCTTGGCGCGGTTGGCTGCCTGGGAGAAGCTGCCGGAATAACCGACCGCGACGCAGATGTCACCGTTGGCAATGTCGGCCATGTACTTGGAGGAATGGAAGTAGGTGACGTACGGACGAATCTTCATCAACAGCGCTTCGGCCTTGTCGTAGTCCGCAGGTTTTTTGCTGTTGGGGTCCAGACCCAGGTGTTGCAGGGCCAGCGGCAAGATCTCCGATGGCGAGTCGAGCAGGGCGACGCCGCACTGCTTGAGCTTGCTGATGTTCTCTTCCTTGAAAATCAGGTCCCAGCTGTCCACCGGGGCATCGGCGCCCAGGGCAGCTTTCACCTTGTCCGGGTTGAAGCCGATCAGGATGGTGCCGTACATGTAGGGCACGGCGAATTTGTTGCCCGGATCGTTGGCTTCGATCAGCTTCATCAGCTTGGGATCGAGATGATTCCAGTTCGGCAACTTGCTGCGGTCCAGGGGCTGGAACACCCCGGCTTCAATCTGCTTGGCCAGGAACACGTTGGACGGCACCACCACGTCATACCCGGAGTTACCGGTCAGCAACTTGGCCTCCAGGGCTTCGTTGGTGTCGAAGATGTCGTAGACCAGTTTGGTCTGGGTGTTCTGCGCCTTGAAATCGTCCAGGGCTTTGGGGGTGATGTAGTCGAACCAGTTGTAGACGCGCAACGTTCGTTCTTCGGCGTGCACGGCGCCGCTAAGTACCGTTGCGCACAGCGCTGGAGCGATAAAACGCTTGAGTCTGTTCATTGTTCTAATTCCTCATTGGGCGCTTTCAAAACCTTCGAGAACGTTCACGGCGTTGATGCCGATTTCTTCTACCGCGTAACCACCTTCCATCACGAACAGCGTCGGCTTGCCGAGCTTCGCGATGCGCGCGCCCATGGCCAGGTAATCCGGGCTGTCGAGCTTGAATTGGGAGATTGGATCGTCCTTGAACGTGTCCACGCCCAGGGACACGACGATGATGTCGGCGCCGTACTTTTCGATTTCCTGGCAGGCCTGATCCAGCGCGGCGCTCCAGGTGTCCCAGCCGGAACCTGCGGGCAGAGGGTAGTTGAAGTTGAAACCTTCGCCGGCGCCTTCACCGAGCTCATCTTCGTAGCCGAGGAAGAACGGGAATTCCGCTTCCGGGTGGCCGTGGATCGAGGTGAACAACACGTCGTTGCGTGCGTAGAAAATTGATTGGGTGCCGTTGCCGTGGTGGTAATCGACGTCGAGGATCGCGACCTTTTTATGGCCCTGATCGAGGAAGGCCTGGGCGGCGATGGCGGCGTTGTTGAGGTAGCAATAACCCCCCATCAAGTCGCTGGCGGCGTGGTGTCCCGGTGGACGGCACAAGGCGAAGGCACTGCGAGCGCCATGCTGGATCGCGGCTTGGGCGGTCAACGCCACTTGCGCTGCACTGTACGCCGCTTGCCAGGTGCCGGCGGTGATCGGCGCGCCGCCGTCGAAGCTGTAATAACCGAGCTGGCCGTGCAGGCTGGTGGGTTTGATTCGGCGCAAGGTGCGGGCCGGCCAGGTGTAGGGCAGCAAATCGCCGTCGGTATTGAACTCGGTCCAGCGTGCCCAAGCACCTTTGAAGAAATCAAGGTAGTCGCGGTCGTGGATGCGCGCGATCGGCTCGAGGCCGAAATCCTGTGGCACTTCCACCGGGCCGAGGTCGCGATCTTGCACACGCTGTAGAACGTGATCGGCACGGGACGGCATTTCGAAGCAGGGCATTAGTTGCCCGTCCATCAATTCACAACGACCGTGGTGCAGGTGGTGATCGTCCGAGTAGATCGTCAGCATTTTCTTGTTCTCCGCAGGCTGATTCGGTTGAACACAGTCTTGCGGGGCGCGGCGTTTGGGAGAACGGCAGGAAAGGCCAAAAGGGGATTAATGTGGCCAAAAGGTTTGACCGAAATTCGCCCCTTATTGGCGCGGCAATGCCCTCGAATGACGCAGAACCCTGTAGGAGCGAGGCTTGCCCGCGAAGCTTTTAGCGTTCTTAAGGACGCCTTCGCGGGCAAGCCTCGCTCCTACAGGGATTTGATTCCCGCACTATCTCAAGGGCGGAACTGGCTCGGCGCCACGCCACTCCAGCGCACAAAGGCATGGCGGAAACTCGCGGTCTCGCTGAAACCCAAGGCTTCGGCGATGCGGTAGATCGGCAATTGGTCCTCGCAGAGCATCTGCTTGGCCTGCTCGAAACGCAGCTCATCGAGCAATTCCTGATAGCTGCAGCCCAGGTCCTTGAGATGCCGGCGCAGGGTGCGCGCCGAGCAGTTCATCTGCTCGGCCAAACCGTCGAGCCCGGGCGCGGCATTCAGTTGCGCTTTCAATAGCTGGCGGATGCGCCCCAGCCACGCCTGACGCCCGGTGAATTCGGTGTTCTGCTTGCGGCAGCGCTCGGCCATGGCTTGATGGGTGATGACGTCGGCCAGGGGCAACGGTTGGTCGAGCCAACGTCGGTCAAAGGCAAACGCGTTGTCCCGCGCCTCGAAGTTCAGCGGGCAATGGAAGTGTTCGGCGTAGGTCGCCTGATAGTCCGGCGCGGCGTGTTCGAAGCGTGCAGCCAGCAGCGGCAGCGGGTGGCCCAGCAGGTCGTCGCAGATGACTTTCAGCGAGACCAGGCAAAACTCGGCGTTGAACACGGCCATTGCCGGGCTTTCCCGGTAATCGGCAGCGACGAACCAGATGCGCTCGCCATCGTCTTCCAGGCTCAGTTCGAAAAGTGTTCCCAACAGCGCCGGATAACGAATCGCCAGACGCAAAGCGTCACCGAAGGTGGCACTGGTGAGCAGCGCATAACCGAGCATGCCGTAGCACGAAACGTGCATCCGCCGACCCAGTTCCAGGCCAATGTCACGCTTGAGCGCGACCGCGTTGGCGCAGACCTGCATCTCCTGATTGGTGGTGATGCGCGTGTCCGCCCGGCTCAGATCCGCCGCGCTGATGCCGCTTCCGGCCAGTAATTCGTCTTGGGCCGGGCCGTCGGCCTTGAAGGCATTGAGCACCAGGGAGACAGCGTTGAGGGTGGTGAGGTGGGAGTGGAGCATGGAGGATTCCAGCCATTGGATGCTGGAGAGGCAGCAAGTTACATGCCTGACGTAGATCCGCTGTGGGAGCGGGCTTGCTCGCGAAAGCGGTGTATCAGCCAACATTAATGTCGCCTGACACTCCCTCTTCGCGAGCAAGCCCGCTCCCACAGGGTTGTGTGTGGTGTTAGCTCAGCTCGCCGCACAGGTCGAGTTCTACCAGGCGTCGCACTTCTGCGTTATCCAGCCCCGAGCCCAGCAGCGCATGCAACTTGCCGAACGCAGCCTCACGGGTCATGCCGCCACCGGACAACACGCCAACGCCACGCAAGCGACTGCCTGCCTCGTACACATCCAGCTCAACGCCACCTTCATGGCATTGAGTGACGGCAACCACCACAACACCGTTATCCCGCGCCCGTTCCAGAGCGGCGAGAAACGCCGGGTTGTCGCTCGGCCCGGTGCCGCTGCCGTAGCACTCCAGCACCAAACCCTGAATGCCGCTGTCGAGCAGACCCTTCAACACTTCGGCGCTAATGCCGGGGAACAATGGCAGCACCGCGACGTTTGCCAGTTGCTTGGGCTGGTTATAGGTCAGCGGCGCGGGCAGGGAAGTTGCCTTCACACCGCCACCCTGACGCTCAAGCCGCTTGAACGGATGACGCCCAAAACTGCGCACTTTCGCGCAACGGGTCGGGTCCAGCAGTTCGCCGTGGAAGTACAGGTGCACGCCCGGTGCCAGGCCATGGCCCAAAGCAACCAGCGCACCGCTGAGGTTTTCCCAGGCATCGCTGTCGGTCACGCCGGCCGGCAGCATCGAACCGGTAAAACACACGCGGGCATGCAGGCCGAGCAATTGAAAACTCATGGCCGCCGCGCTGTAGGCGAGGGTGTCGGTGCCGTGCAGGATCAGCACGCTGTCGCAGCCTTGCACGTCCACGGCATCGACCACCGCTTCACGCAGTTGCTGCCAGTAAGTCGGGGTCATGTTGGCACTGTCGATCAGTGGGCTCATCTCGCGAAAACGCCACTGCGGTACGACGAGTTCAGGCTGGCTGTGCAGGTAGTCGCGCATCCGCGCTTCGAAACCGGACGCCGGGGCCAGGCCATGGGCGCTGGCTTGCATGCCGATGGTGCCGCCGGTATAGAGCACCATGACGTGCTGGGCGGCAGGGTAGGTCGAGGAATTCATGGGGACTCTCCGAAGAACGATGACATTCCTAATGTGGGAGCGGGCTTGCTCGCGAAGGCGGTGTGTCAGTCAAATCAATGTCAACTGATACACCGCTTTCGCTAGCAAGCCCGCCCCCACAGGGTACTTCGCACTTTAACCGATCAGCGTTGCGCTGCGGGTACGCCTTGCGGCTCAGCTTCGGCCTTGGTGGCGGCTGCTGGCGGGTTGGCGGGCCAGGCTTGCAGGTCCAGGTCCAGATCCGGGAACTTGCTCGAATCGAACACCGGAGTCTTGATGCCGGCAGCGCGCTGGTCATCGTAGTCACGCAGGATGCGCATGCCGACCTTGAACAGCAGGAACAGCGCGATCAGGTTGACGAACGCCAGCATTGTCATGGTGATGTCCGCGAAGGCGAACACCGTGCCGAGGTTTTCGATGGCACCCCAGAAGATCAACACCAGTACCAGTGCGCGATAGCCGATCAGCGCTGCGCGGTTTTCACCGATCATGAAGCGCAGGTTGCTCTCGCCCAGATAGTAGTTGTAGAGGATCGAGGTGAACACGAACAACGACAGGGCCACGGAGATGAAACTGCGACCCCAGTCACCGACCACAGCGGCCAGGGAGTTTTGGGTCAGGGCAATGCCGTCGCCTTCGAAGCCCGGGGTGTAGAAGCCCGAGAGCAGGATCAGCAACGCGGTGCAGGTGCAGATCACGAAGGTGTCGAGGAACACGCTGAACGCCTGAACCACGCCTTGAGCAACCGGGTGCTCGACCGACGCTACGGCGGCTACGTTTGGCGCACTGCCCAGGCCGGCTTCGTTGGCGAACACGCCACGCTTCACGCCCATGACGATGGCGCTGCCGATCAGGCCGCCGAACGCCTGGTCCAGACCGAAGGCGCTTTTGACGATGGTCATCAGCATCGCTGGAACGTGGTCGAATTGCAGCACGATCACGTAAATGGTCACGCCGATGTACACCAGGGTTTTCACCGGCACCAGCAGGTCAGCGACCTTGGCGATGCGCTTGATGCCACCGATGAACACCAGGCCCAGCAACACGGCCAGGGCCGCGCCGGTGTACGTCGGATCAAGGTCGAAGGCGTTTTTCAGCGAGTGGGTCACGGCGTGGGATTGCAGGCCGTTGAAGGCGAAACCGAAGGTGATCAGCAGCAGGAACGCCATGATCATCCCCAACCAGCGTTTCTGCAGGCCGTGCTGGATGTAATAGGACGGGCCGCCACGGTAGGTGCCGTCGGAGTCGCAGCGCTTATAGAGTTGGCCGAGGGAACATTCGAAGAAGCTGCTGGACATGCCGACCAGCGCGGTCACCCACATCCAGAACACCGCACCTGGCCCGCCGAGCGTCACGGCGATGCCGACACCGGCGATGTTGCCTGCACCGACGCGGCCCGCAAGGCTGAGCATCAGGGCCTGGAACGAACTGAGTTGACCGGCGCTGCTTTTGAGGCTGTCGCGGAACACCGCGAACATATGGAAGAAGTGGCGCAATTGAACGAAACGCGAGCGGATCGTGAAGTAGCTACCGAGCCCGACAATGAGCACGATCAGTACTTTCCCTGAGAGGAAGTCGTTGATGACTTCGAGCATGGATTATTCCTCGCTGTTTTTTGTTTAAGCAAATGCTGGAGGGGGAGAAAAATCGCGTTACACCAGCGGGCGCGGGGCACTGCAGGTGAGGCGAGGGTTCTTCCCGGTTCCATATCGCGGGTTGTTATTAGGTCGGGTTTCGCATGGGTTTGGGCCTCGTTACCGACGACCGCTCACGCGAAGAGGGGCGGCACTATACCTATCAGTGCGTTGCCCGTCTGCACGATTGTGGTGCAAGCGATGAAACGAAGCTTTGAAACACCCGACGTTACCGGCGTCGGGTTTATGCAGAAGCTGCTTTGCTGTGGGAGCGGGCTTGCTCGCGAAAGCGGTGTATCAGTCACATCCATTTTGAATGTGCCGCCGCCTTCGCGAGCAAGCCCGCTCCCACATGTTTCAGCTTCCAGACATTCGGTGTGTTGCCGTCAAAGAGTTAAAAAAAAGGGCTTGGGGAATAAATCCCCAAGCCCTCAAAAGGTGAGAGGTGTCTAGTCCCTCGACCTGGTGAGCGTGTGCAGCGTTTGATCAGGCCTTCAGCGGGACCAGACGCGGAGCAATCATGTTTTCCGGGCGCAGGATGTCGGCGAGCATTTCGTCGTCGAGCAAGCCTTCTTCGCGCACCAGTTCCAGCACGCCGCGGCCGCTTTCAAGGGCGATACGGGCGATGCGGGTGGCGTTTTCATAGCCGATGTACGGGTTCAGCGCGGTGACCAGGCCGATCGAATGCTCGACCAGTTCGCGGCAGCGCTCTTCGTTGGCGGTGATGCCGACGATGCAGTGCTCGCGCAGCATGTCCATGGCGCGTTGCAGCAGGCGGATCGAGTCGAAGATCTTGAACGCGATCAGCGGCTCCATCACGTTCAGTTGCAATTGGCCGCCTTCGGCCGCGATGGTCAGGGCCAGGTCGTTGCCGATGATCTGGAACGCCACCTGGTTAACCGCTTCCGGGATCACCGGGTTGACCTTGCCAGGCATGATCGAGCTGCCTGGCTGGCGCGCCGGCAGGTTGATTTCATTGATGCCGGTACGTGGGCCGCTGGACAGCAGACGCAGGTCGTTGCAGATCTTCGACAGCTTGACTGCGGTGCGCTTGAGCATGCCGGAGAACAGCACGAAGGCGCCCATGTCGGAGGTGGCTTCGATCAGGTCGGCTGCCGGAACCAGCGGTTGACCGCTGATCAGGGCCAGACGCTGCACGGCCAGGTGCTGGTAACGCGGGTCGGCGTTGATGCCGGTGCCGATCGCGGTGCCGCCCAGGTTTACTTCGGTCAGCAGTTCCGGGGCCAGCGTCTTCAGACGGGCCAGGTCTTCGCCCAGAGTAGTGGCGAAGGCACGGAATTCCTGGCCGAGGGTCATCGGCACGGCGTCTTGCAATTGGGTACGGCCCATTTTCAGGACGTGGGCGAATTCCTGGCCTTTTGCGGCGAACGCCTGGATCAGGCTGTCGAGGCTGGCCAGCAGTGCGTCATGACCCAACAGCAGACCCAGGCGGATCGCGGTCGGGTAGGCGTCGTTGGTCGACTGCGCCATGTTCACGTCGTTGTTCGGGTGCAGGTATTGGTATTCGCCCTTCTGGTGACCCATGGCCTCCAGCGCGATGTTGGCGATGACTTCGTTGGCATTCATGTTGGTCGAAGTGCCAGCGCCGCCCTGAATCATGTCTACCACGAACTCTTCGTGGAAATCGCCGCGGATCAGTCGTGCACAGGCTTCGCTGATGGCAGCGTGCTTGGCTTCGCTCAGATGACCCAGCTCGCGGTTGGCGTCAGCGGCGGCTTGTTTAACCATGGCCAGGCCGACAACCAGCTTCGGGTAATGCGAAATCGGAACGCCGGAGAGACGGAAGTTGTTCACCGCTCGCAGGGTCTGGATGCCGTAATACGCTTGAGCGGGTACTTCGAGTACGCCAAGCAGGTCTTTTTCTGTGCGGAATGATGCAGCGGAGGACATGATAGAAATCATCTCGATATGGACCCGGTCTGTGCCGGAACGCTGCAAATGCTAGGCTTGTGAACAATTTTGGGCCAATGCTGTTAAGCGCTGGCCTATGCACATTCGGCATAATGCCCATGTGACGCCGCGTGTGCAGCGAGCGTGTGACCTAAATTGGTGCGTGTCCGGGAGGACGTGATGAATCTGGAAAGCAAATGGCTGGAGGACTTTAGTGCCCTGGCCGCCACCCGCAGCTTCTCCCAGGCTGCGGAACGCCGCTTCGTGACCCAGCCTGCGTTTAGCCGGCGAATCCGCAGCCTGGAAGCCGCGCTGGGGTTACAACTGGTCAACCGCTCACGCACGCCGGTGGAGCTGACGGCGGCGGGGCAGTTGTTCCTCGTGACTGCGCGCACGGTGGTTGAACAACTGGGTGAGGTGCTGCGCCATCTGCATCACCTGGAAGGCGGGCAGGGCGAGGTGATGCAGGTGGCGGCCGCTCACTCGTTGGCGCTGGGATTCTTTCCGCGCTGGATCGCGCAGTTGCGTAACGAAGGCTTGAACATTGCCACGCGGCTGGTGGCCACCAACGTCGGCGATGCCGTGCATGCCTTGCGCGAGGGCGGTTGCGATCTGATGCTGGCGTTCTATGATCCGGACGCGGCGATGCAAATGGACCCGGAAATCTTTCCGTCCCTGCACCTCGGCCAGACTGAAATGCTGCCGGTCTGCGCGGCAGACGCCGAGGGCAAGCCACTGTTCGACCTGGAAGGCGAGGGCAGTGTGCCGTTGCTCGCCTACAGCGCCGGGGCGTTTCTTGGCCGTTCGGTGAACCTGCTGCTGCGCCAGCGCGCCCTGCGTTTTACGACTATCTATGAGACCGCGATGGCCGACAGCCTGAAAAGCATGGCGCTGGAAGGATTGGGGATTGCCTGGGTGCCGCAACTGAGCGTGCGCGCCGAACTGGCTCGCGGTGAACTGGTGGTCTGTGGCGGCCCGCAGTGGCATGTGCCGCTGGAGATTCGTTTGTATCGCTGCGCGTTGGTGCGCAAGGCGAATGTGCGATTACTCTGGCGCAAGCTCGAAGGTGGCGCCGCGCAAGGCACCTGAGCACACCGACTAACCCTGGGAGCGGGCTTGCTCGCGAAGGCGGAGTGTCAGTCGACATTAATGTGCCTGACACACCGCCTTCGCGAGCAAGCCCGCTCCCACAGGGGATCGGTGTTGTTTTGACTGACTCGCAGGTCAATAAAACCGGCACTTTGCGCCGTATGACAGATGGTCGTTTCGGGGGCTGTTTATCTGCTTCATTGAGGTATACTGCGCGGCCTTCGGCCGGTTCGTCCGGCCATTTTTCGTACAATCAAGCCACGCAAATTTGCGTGGCTTGTTGTTTTTTGACGCGCCTGCGGGCGCCCAGAGAGAAGAGGCACGACGATGAGTGCACTGGTTGGCGTGATCATGGGCTCCAAGTCCGATTGGTCCACCCTTAGCCACACCGCCGATATGCTGGAAAAGCTCGGCATCCCTTACGAGGTGAAAGTGGTCTCTGCCCACCGCACCCCGGACCTGCTGTTCCAGTACGCCGAAGAGGCCGAGGCGCGTGGCATCGAGGTGATCATCGCCGGTGCCGGTGGCGCGGCCCACTTGCCAGGCATGTGTGCGGCCAAGACCCACTTGCCGGTACTGGGCGTTCCGGTGCAGTCGTCGATGTTGTCCGGCGTCGACTCCCTGCTGTCCATCGTGCAGATGCCCGCGGGCATTCCGGTTGCCACCCTGGCCATCGGCAAGGCAGGCGCGATCAACGCAGCCTTGCTGTCGGCGAGTATCCTGGGCGCCAAGCACCCGCAGTTCCACGCGGTGCTGAAAACTTTCCGTGCTGAGCAGACAGACAGCGTCCTGGACAATCCAGACCCACGCATCGCCTGAGGTTGTTGACGATGAAGATCGGTGTAATCGGTGGCGGCCAGTTGGGCCGCATGTTGGCGCTGGCGGGCACTCCGCTGGGCATGAACTTCGCTTTCCTGGACCCGGCGCCGGATGCCTGTGCAGCCGCTTTGGGCGAGCATCTGCGGGCCGATTACGGCGATCAGGATCACCTGCGCCAACTGGCCGATGAAGTTGATCTGGTGACCTTCGAGTTCGAAAGCGTCCCGGCCGAAACCGTGGCCTTCCTGTCGCAGTTCGTCCCGGTCTATCCGAGCGCCGAAGCCCTGCGCATCGCTCGCGATCGCTGGTTCGAGAAAAGCATGTTCAAGGACCTGGGGATTCCCACCCCGGCGTTCGCCGACATCCAGTCGCAAGCTGATCTGGACGCTGCCGTGGCTTCGATCGGTCTGCCAGCCGTGTTGAAAACCCGCACGCTGGGTTACGACGGCAAGGGCCAGAAAGTCCTGCGTAAACCGGAAGACGTGGTCGGCACCTTCGCCGAACTCGGCAGCGTGGCCTGCCTGCTGGAAGGCTTCGTGCCGTTCACCGGCGAAGTCTCGTTGATCGCCGTGCGTGCTCGCGATGGTGAAACGAAGTTTTATCCACTGGTTCACAACACCCACGACAGCGGCATCCTCAAGCTGTCCGTGGCCAGCACCGATCACCCGCTGCAAGCCCTGGCGCAAGATTATTCCAGCCGTGTGCTCAAGCAACTGGAGTACGTCGGCGTGATGGCGTTCGAGTTCTTCGAAGTCGACGGCGGCCTCAAGGCCAACGAAATCGCCCCACGTGTGCATAACTCCGGGCACTGGACCACCGAAGGCGCCGAGTGCAGCCAGTTCGAAAACCACCTGCGGGCCGTTGCCGGTCTGCCGCTGGGTTCGACGGCCAAGATTGGCGAGAGCGCGATGCTCAACTTCATCGGCGTTGTTCCGCCGGTAGAGAAAGTGATCGCCATCGACGACTGCCATTTGCACCACTACGGCAAGGCGTTCAAGGCTGGTCGCAAGGTCGGTCACGCCAACCTGCGCTGTGCAGATCGCGAGACCCTGGCGGCGCAGATCCTCAAGGTCGAAGCGTTGATCGCCGAATAGTTTCATCTGGCAGCGGCGGAACCTTCAGTGTCCGCCGTTCTCTGATGGCAGGATGCCAAAGTCTGTCTAGGCTTTGGCATAGCCACTTCAATCAGAGGGAAATGCCATGGGAATTATCGGAACCATCTTTATCGGCTTGATCGTCGGCCTGCTGGCGCGGTTCCTGAAACCGGGCGATGACAGCATGGGTTGGATCATGACCATCCTGCTCGGTATCGGCGGTTCGCTGGCAGCCACCTACGGCGGCCAGGCTCTGGGCATTTACCAGGCTGGCCAGGGCGCGGGCTTCATCGGTGCGCTGGTGGGTGCCGTTGTCTTGCTGGTGATCTACGGCCTGATCAAGCGCAACTGATTCAAAGCGACAAAGTCCTCTCTGCTGCGCAGGCAGAGGGGGCTAGAATGCTCGCCATTCCACAGAACCTTCCTTTGCCGAGCACCTCCATGCGCCGTCTTCTGCTGACTATCCTTTTATTGGGCTCGGGCCTTGCCCATGCCGGCGAGTTGCCGGAAACCGACTGGCTGGAGCTGATGCCCAAGTCGGACCAGAAAGCCCTCGAGGCCATGCCCGAAATCGACCACAACACCCCCGAAGGCGATGGCACCTTTACTTCAAAGGGTGGCATGAAGCAGAGCAAGGGCTTGCCGGCGGTGATGTATTCGACCAAAACCGTGGCCTCGATGAACGACAAGAACATCCGCATCGGCGGTTACCCGGTGCCGCTGGAGTCCGACGCCAAGGGCCGCAGCACGCTGTTTTTCCTGGTGCCATACCCGGGCGCCTGCATCCACGTGCCGCCACCGCCGCCCAATCAGTTGGTGCTGGTGCGTTATCCGAAAGGGCTGAAACTGGACGATATCTACACACCGCTGTGGGTGACGGGCACGCTGAAGATCGAGAAGGTCAACAACGACCTGGCTGATCCGGCGTATGCGCTGGATGCGGCGAAAGTGCGGGTGGTGAAAGAGTCGGATTTGTAAGCGCCAGTAGGTCTGGCAAAGATCAAATGTGGGAGCGGGCTTGCTCGCGAAAGCGGTGTGTCATTCAACTTTAATGTCGACTGACAAAATGCCTTCGCGAGCAAGCCCGCTCCCACAGTGGTTTTGCGGCGTGGTTTACAGGGATTTGCTACCGATGCTGACGCCAAGGGTGTGGCTCGCACCCGCCGCCAGGTTCACCACATCATCCATCACATTCGCCGTTTCAATGCACAGCATGCGCTGCCAACCATCGTCGGCCATGTCGCTGAACGCCGCCGCCCGTTCGATCCACGGGTTCCAGATCACCGCCGTGCGCGAGCCGCTGCTGGTCAGCTCGATGCGCCGTTCCCAGGCCGCGTCGACAATGCTTAGCTTCGCCGGGGTATTGAGGTAGATACGGTCTGTCTCGCCAGTAAAAGCCAGATTCCCGGCCTGCGTGGCGGTGCTCCAGTCCTGGGTCGTATCGATGTAGCTCAAGCCGTCCAGCCCTTCGACCTGCACGTTGCGCACATCGCTGACGGCGAAGTAGCTGTGCAGCGCCTGGCTGATGGACACGGTTTCGGCGCCACGGTTATGGCTGGTCAGGCTGATGTGCAGTTGGTCATCCATACGAATGCTCAGCGTCAAATCCACCTGATGCGGCCAGCCCGGAAAACCACCTTCGGGGTAGGGCAGGAGGAATTCCACCTTCAGGCTTTCACCCTCAGCTTCGATGCCACCCAGTTCCCAATCCGTCGCCCGGACGAAACCATGGGCGGCGGCGGGTTCTTCGCTGACGCGCATGGCCTGGACGCTCTGCGGGTTGCGCGCAAAGTTGCCGAACCAGGGCCAGCACACCGGCACGCCGGCGCGGATGCTTTTGCCGGTCTTGAACACGGCCTCGTCGTTGAGCCAGATCAGCGGCGGTTGGCCAGCCAATTGGTAACTGAGGATGTGCGCGCCTTGCTGGGCCACCAGCAATTCGGCCTGACCGTGGCGGATGCGCCAGCAGTTCAGTTCATCCAGTTTGACGGCTTCAACGTTGGGCGTGCTCATGGGGACAACTCTCAATCAGGATCAATGACTGCAATGGACCGCAAAACCTGCGCCGTGTTTAACGTGCGCGGGGCGGAACCGAACGGGTGCGACCGCTGCCGTCGATGGCGACGAACACGAACACCGCTTCAGTCACCTTACGCCATTCGCTGGACAGCGGATCGTCGCTCCAGACCTCGACCATCATCTGGATCGAGCTGCGGCCGATTTCCAGGGCCTGGGTATAGAAGGAGAGCTGCGCGCCCACTGCCACCGGCACCAGGAACGCCATGCGGTCGATCGCAACGGTCGCCACGCGGCCACCGGCGACTTTGCTGGCCATTGCGGTGCCGGCCAAATCCATCTGCGCCACCAGCCAGCCGCCGAAAATATCGCCAAAGCCGTTGGTTTCACGTGGGAGTGCGGTGATTTGCAGGGCAAGGTCGCCTTGCGGGATTGGATCTTCTTGTTCGAGCTCTATCATGCCGGGGGTGCCTCTGACCCGTGACTCTACGTTGGTCTTTCAGGTGAATAGCCGTCTCAGAAAAAACGATTCAGCCCCGAACATACTACGTTCGTCACGTTTTTCTTAAGGCGCCTAAAGGGAAACTCTGCGAAATCGCCTGTGAAACCTGGCAGGCGTTTTCGCACAGCAACCCCTTACAAGCAGGTGCAAGGTTGCGAGTATATCGGTCGGTAGACTCCGAGACGACCGTCCGGTTCTCATTTCGACCGTCAAATACGCACCTCTATGTGCTTTTTCGAACAATTTGCTATCGTGCCGGACCTGCCCAAGCCTCCGCCAGCGTTGTTGGGGTTGCAGATCCGACTATAAGAGAAGCCCTTGCCATGACCACAGCGCCCTCGAGCACTGCGCAGCCAACGCAATCCGCACGTCCGTTGACCCGCAACGATTACAAGACTTTGTCGCTGTCCGCCCTGGGCGGCGCGCTGGAGTTTTACGACTTCATCATCTTTGTGTTTTTCGCCACAGTGGTCGGCAAGCTGTTCTTCCCGGCCGACATGCCCGAGTGGCTGCGCCTGATGCAGACCTTTGGCATCTTCGCCGCCGGCTACCTTGCGCGGCCATTGGGCGGCATCGTCATGGCGCACTTCGGCGACCTGCTGGGACGCAAGAAGATGTTCACCCTGAGCATTTTCATGATGGCCGTGCCGACCCTGATCATGGGCCTGCTGCCAACGTATGCGCAGATCGGCATGTGGGCGCCGATCCTGTTGCTGCTGATGCGGGTGATCCAGGGCGCGGCGATTGGCGGTGAAGTGCCCGGCGCCTGGGTCTTCGTTTCCGAACACGTACCCCAGCGGCACATCGGCTACGCCTGCGGCACCCTGACCAGCGGTCTGACGGCGGGCATTTTGCTGGGCTCGTTGGTGGCCACGGCGATCAACAGCATTTATACCCCGGTGGAAGTGGCGGATTACGCCTGGCGCATTCCGTTCCTGCTCGGCGGTGTGTTCGGCCTGTTCTCGGTCTACCTGCGCCGCTGGCTGCACGAAACCCCGGTGTTCGCCGAACTGCAACTGCGCAAGGCCCTGGCCGAAGAAGTGCCGCTGCGCGCGGTGCTGCGTGACCATCGCGGGGCGATCCTGATTTCCATGCTGCTGACCTGGCTGCTGTCCGCCGGCATCATCGTCGTTATCCTGATGACCCCGACCGTGCTGCAAACCGTTTACCACTTCTCGCCGACCACCGCGCTGCAGGCCAACAGCCTGGCCATCGTGTTCCTGAGCCTGGGTTGCGTGGCGTCCGGCGCGCTGGCTGACCGCTTCGGCGCCGGCCGGGTGTTCGTGTTCGGCAGTGCCGCGTTGCTGATCAGTTCGTGGACGTTCTATCACAGCCTGTTCAACCACCCGGACTGGTTGTTCCCGATGTACGCCGTCACCGGCCTGCTCGTCGGCACCATCGGCGCCGTGCCGTATGTGATGGTCAAGGCCTTCCCGGCGGTGGTGCGCTTCAGCGGCCTGTCGTTCTCCTACAACCTGGCCTACGCGATCTTCGGCGGCTTGACCCCGATGATCGTGACGTTGCTGCTCAAGGAAAGCCCGATGGGGCCTGCCTACTATGTGGCGATTATTTGCGGGGTGGGGATTCTGGTGGGTGCTTATCTTTGGAAGAAGGGGCGTTAAGCGAAGCCTGCGATGCTAAGGCTTTCTCCAGTGCGAAAGTCTTGCATCACATTCGCTTGAGGGGAGGCGTGCCCCGTGTTCGAGCATGTTGTCCAGCGCATCTGCGGCCTGCGTAGGCGGGATGACACCGTGCTCGACCATCAGATCCAGCAACCAAAGAGCTCCATGCACTTGCAACCCATCTCGTTGTGCCTGACGCCTTAGCTTGCCGTCGCCGGTCAGCAGGGGGCGACCTGACTCTTGCGCGAGCAAATAACAGGACACGTCGGCGAGTGAACTGTTGTTGTGCTCGATTTTTAAACTGAAAAGTCGGGCAACCCCTGCGCCATCGAAGGACTCGACAATCAAGCCATGAGCGAGCAACTCGTCGTGGGGGAAGTCTTCCAGTTCATGCAGCACGAAGTCCGTGCAGCACAACGTGAATGGCAATCTGAACATCTGCTCAAGCAGTCCGGCATTCCTGAAATCAATCCAGATATTCGTATCGCTGATGTAGATCAGACTCATGCACTCTCCAGCGAGCCCAGGAAATTAGGATCAAGCGCGCTCACTGGTTTGCGTAGTAGTTCTGCTGCACGGGATTTGGTAATCAGACCTTCCGCCAGCCCCCAGAACACCAGAGATTCGAAGCGTTGCGGTGGTTTGCATGGCATTGGCTCGGGTTCGGTCTTGCGCCAGCCATTTGCACTGAATTGAATGGTGAGGGATTTGTAGCCCCCGTCGCTAAGCAGGTTCAGATCCTTGAGGCGTCGCAGGGCTGCGTGCATCGAGATCCCGTATTGGCGCTTGGCGATGAGCAACTCGCGGGGATGGACGCGTGAGCGAGGGTGGCTACCGAAATCACTGGTGACACCTTTAGCCGGATAGAGGAATGCGCCAGCGAAGCGATGGCAGCAGTTTTCTTTATCACGCTCGGGCATGTCGTCGGGTAATTGCATCACCCAGTGCCCGAGTTCGTGGGCCGCAGTGAAGCGGATTCGTTCGCCTGGGCGCTCTGCGTTCAGGGCGATCAAAACGTGGCGGCCGTCGCCGGTAGCGGCACAGGCGCCATCGAAGTCATCCGGCCCTATGAGCATCGCGACCTTGATGCTGTGCTCTTCCAGTTGCTCGGTCAGGTTGGAAATGGGATCGCTACCAATTCCCCAGTATTCGCGCAGGGCCTCGGCGGCATGTTCGGCTTCCTCAATAGAGGATACGGCTAGCATTTGCGCCGGCGTGGCCGGAGTCTGAATATCCGCCGGGTCGAAGCATTCCTCCAAAGCAATGTAGCGTTCGAGATGTTCGCGAATCTGTTCTTCGACTTGAACCTGGCGATACTTCGGCATCTTCGCGAGTTTGCGAAACTCCAGGGGCGCCAGCGGCACAGGGTCCGCACGAAAGAAGTACTCGGGACTGACTTGCAGCACCTTGGCCATTTGCAGCAGGCGAGTGGAGTTTGGGGTACTTGACCCTTTCTCGTATTTACTCAGGCCTTGCTTGCTGATGTCGCCAAGCTGGAGCGCAAGGGCTTCCAGGGACATGCCTCGCAGGAGGCGAGCGCGGCGAATTCGGTCATTGATCATGGGTTCCTCTCGTGGTTGACAAGACTATCTTTTGATTATGATTTGTCAACCTTACTCTCGAGTCTTGGCGCTTTTGAGTTTCCAATGCTGGCCTTTCATCCAATTGTCATATTTCAGCCATAGAGTGTTCACACGGCCTACTGATACTTGGCCCCGACTTAACACACCCTATCTGCTAGGAGTAAGGCATGAAACTGAAGCGTTTGATGGCGGCAATGACTTTTGTCGCTGCTGGCGTTGCGACTGCCCACGCGGTAGCCGCTGGCGTTGACCCGTCAATTCCGGCTTACACCAAAGTCACTGGTGTCTCGGGCAACCTGTCCAGCGTTGGTTCCGATACTCTGGCCAACCTCATGACCCTGTGGGCTGAGAACTACAAAAAAGAATACCCGAACGTAAACATCCAGATTCAGGCCGCTGGCTCCGCCACTGCGCCACCTGCGTTGACTGAAGGCACCTCTAACCTGGGCCCGATGAGCCGCAAAATGAAGGACACCGAACTGGCTGCCTTCGAGCAGAAGTACGGCTACAAGCCAACCGCAATCCCGGTTGCCGTGGACGCCCTGGCTGTCTTCGTACACAAAGACAACCCGATCCAGCACCTGACCATGGAACAAGTTGACGCGATCTTCTCGTCCACTCGTCTGTGCGGCGCTAAAACCGACGTTAAAACCTGGGGCGACCTGGGTGTGACCGGTGACCTGGCCAACAAGCCGGTTCAACTGTTCGGTCGTAACTCGGTATCCGGCACCTACGGCTACTTCAAAGAAGAAGCCCTGTGCAAAGGCGACTACAAACCAAACGTCAACGAACAACCGGGTTCGGCTTCGGTCGTGCAGTCGATCAGCTCCTCGCTGAACGGCGTGGGTTACTCGGGTATCGGCTACAAGACGGCTAGCGTGAAAACCGTAGCGCTGTCGAAGAAAGGCAGCACTGACTACATCGAAGACACCGAAGAAAACGCACTGAACGGCAAATACCCGCTGTCGCGTTTCCTCTACGTGTACGTCAACAAAGCCCCGAACAAGCCTCTGGCCCCGCTGGAAGCCGAGTTCGTGAAACTGGTTCTGTCCAAACAGGGCCAGGAAGTTGTAGTGAAAGACGGCTACATCCCACTGCCGGCCAAGGTTGCTGCAAAAGCACTGGCTGACCTGGGTCTGCAAGAAGGCGGCGCTGAAGTCGCAAAAAAGTAAAACCCTAGGTCCGGGGCTCGCCCCGGACCTGTGTAGGAGCGAAGCTTGCTCGCGAAAGCGGTGGGTCAGCCAACAGTGATGTTGAATGTGCCGACGCCTTCGCGGGCAAGCCTCGCTCCTACAAATGCCGGTGAATACCGGCCCCCAAATTTCCGGTCCTCTGCCAGTTCCTACTGGCGGCGGATTTGTTGCGTCACTGCATTGTCATCTTTCTGTCATACAGGATCGCTAGGGTGTGCGCATGAATGATCTGGCCAATTCCACCATGACTAACAATCCCCCCAAGCGAATTGACTTCAATACGCCTGAGCTGCAACGCAAGCGCCGCATCCGCGCGCTCAAAGATCGCCTGACCCGCTGGTACGTGCTTGTTGGCGGCCTCGCCGTCCTCGGCGCGATCACGCTGATCTTCTTCTTCCTTGCCTACGTGGTCGCGCCACTGTTCCAGGGTGCCAGCCTGACCGCCAAGGACGCCATCACCCCGGCCTGGATGCAAGACGCCGGCAAGCCGCTGATGATCTCCCTGGAAGAACAGAACCAGGTCGCGATGCGGGTTTCCGACAAAGGCCAGGCGCTGTTCTTTGACATCGACAGTGGCGCCGAACTCAAGCGCGTCGATCTGCCGATCCCGGCCGGCACCACCGTGACTTCCATCGGCGAAGACCAGCCTGGTCATCCGTTGGTAGCCGTGGGCCTGTCCAACGGCCAGGCACTGGTGTTCCGCCACACCTATAAAGTCAGCTACCCCGATGGCAAGAAAACCATCTCGCCGGCTGTCGAATACCCGTATGGCGAAACCCCGATTGCGCTCAACGAAGCGGGCGGTGTGCTGGAACACATCAGCCTCAACGCCACCGACACCACGCTGATGCTGGTGGGCTCCACCGGTTCGCAACTCAATGTGATCTCGCTGAGCAGCGAAGAAAACATGATGACCGGTGAAGTCACCAACGAGCAGAAGCGTATCGATCTGCCGCAAATGACCGAGCCGGTGAAGAACATCTTCGTCGACCCGCGCCAACAGTGGTTGTACGTGATCAACGGGCGTGCCCAGGCCGATGTGTTCAGCCTGCGCGACAAGAGCCTCAACGGTCGCTACAAATTGCTCGAAAACGGCGACGCCGAAATTACCGCCAGTACCCAACTGGTGGGCGGCATCTCGCTGATCCTCGGTGACTCCAAGGGTGGCCTGGCCCAATGGTTCATGGCCCGCGACCCGGATGGCGAACTGCGCCTCAAGCAGATCCGCACCTTCCAGATGGGCACTACGCCGATCGTTGAAATCAGCGCCGAAGAACGTCGCAAAGGTTTTGTTGCCCTCGACGCCTCCGGCAAGCTTGGTGTGTTCCACAGCACCGCTCACCGCACTTTGCTGGTGGATCAGGTTGTGGAAGGCCAGGGCCTGTTCGGCCTGTCGCCACGCGCCAACCGCATCATCGTCGAAGCGGGCGGCAAGATTCAGCCGCTGCTGCTGGACAACCCGCACCCGGAAGTCTCGTGGAGCGCGTTGTGGAGCAAGGTCTGGTACGAGAACTACGACGAACCTAAATACGTCTGGCAATCGACCGCCGCCAACACTGACTTCGAACCGAAGATGAGTTTGTCGCCGCTGACCTTCGGTACGCTGAAAGCCGCGTTCTACGCCATGTTGCTGGCTGCACCGCTGGCCGTCGCTGCCGCGATCTACACCGCCTACTTCATGGCCCCGAGCTTGCGCCGCAAGGTCAAACCGGTGATCGAGCTGATGGAAGCGATGCCGACGGTGATCCTCGGTTTCTTCGCCGGCCTGTTCCTCGCACCGTATGTAGAAGGGCATTTGCCGGGCATCTTCAGCCTGTTGATGCTGTTGCCGATTGGCATTCTGGTGGCCGGTTTTGTCTTCAGCCGCCTGCCTGAGTCGATCCGCCTGAAAGTGCCGGACGGCTGGGAAAGCGCGATTCTGATCCCGGTGATTCTGTTCGTGGGCTGGTTGTCGCTGTACATGAGCCCGTACATGGAAACCTGGTTCTTCGGCGGCGACATGCGCATGTGGATCTCCCACGACCTGGGCATCACCTACGACCAGCGCAACGCTCTGGTGGTCGGTCTGGCCATGGGTTTCGCGGTGATCCCGAACATCTACTCCATCGCCGAAGACGCCGTGTTCAGCGTGCCTCGCGGCTTGACCCTCGGTTCCCTGGCCCTCGGCGCCACGCCGTGGCAGACCATGACCCGCGTGGTGATCCTCACCGCCAGCCCGGGCATCTTCTCGGCACTGATGATCGGCATGGGCCGCGCGGTCGGTGAAACGATGATCGTGCTGATGGCCACCGGTAACACCCCGGTCATGGAAATGAACCTGTTCGAAGGCCTGCGCACACTGGCCGCCAACGTCGCGGTGGAAATGCCGGAGTCGGAAGTCGGCGGCAGCCACTACCGCGTGCTGTTCCTCTCGGCGCTGGTGCTGCTGTTGTTCACCTTCGTCATGAACACCCTCGCGGAGCTGATTCGTCAGCGTCTGCGCAAGAAATACTCGTCGCTTTAAGAAAGGTAGAAGTCTGTGAAACAGAACTCCCTGAATGGATGGTTCAAGAGCGGCGCCCCCGGCGTCTGGATCAGCGGTGGCGCGGTGTCCATCGCGGTCATCATGACCATTGGCTTGCTGGCAGTGATTGCCGTGCGCGGCCTGGGTCACTTCTGGCCGGCGGACCTGATCCACGCCAGCTACGACGTCCCGGGCCAGGCCAATCACCTGGTGATCGGCGAAGTGGTGCAGAAAGAAGAAGTGCCCCGCGAGCGCCTGAAAAGCGCTGGCCTGCCGGTGCCTGATCAAGGCCCGGAGTTCATGACCCGCGAGCTGATCAAGGTCGGCAACCGTGACTTGAACGGCAACGACTTCACCTGGATCGTCGGCGAGTGGCTGACCAACCAGAAGACGCCACCCGAGCTGATGACTATTGAGCGTCGCGAGTGGGGCAACTTCTACGGTTACCTGGTCAACGTCAAACAGGACGGCAAGGTGATCGCCGAGGGCGAGGCTGCGTGGCCGGAGTTGCAGGCTCGTGTCGATCGCGTCAACAAACTCGCGGCACAGCTCAAGACCCTGGAGAAATCCGATATCGGCGCGATCAACGCCGGCCTGGAACGCATCCGTCTGCACGGTCGCAAGCTGGAACTGGCCGGTCAACTGGACGCCACCGCACAAGCGGACATGGACGCCGAAAAGGCTGAGCTGAATGCCCGCTATCAGGACATCGAAGCACGCCTGAGCGATCTGCATGCCCAGTTCAACCGCGACAGCCTCACAGCTCGGGATGCCAACGGTAAAGAGCTCGAAATCGGCATTGGCAAAGTGGTTCACGCCTACCAGCCGAACGCCATGGGCACCTTCACCAAGATCGGCTTCTACTTTGGCAAGGTCTGGGAATTCCTGTCGGACGACCCTCGCGAAGCGAACACCGAAGGCGGAATCTTCCCGGCGATTTTCGGCACCGTGATGATGACCCTGATCATGGCGATGATCGTGACCCCGTTCGGCGTGCTGGCAGCGGTGTACCTGCGTGAATACGCCAAGCAGAACGCGTTGACGCGGATTATCCGCATCGCCGTGAACAACCTGGCGGGGGTTCCGGCCATCGTTTACGGCGTGTTCGGCCTGGGCTTCTTCGTCTACGTACTCGGCGGTTCGCTGGACCGGATCTTCTTCCCCGAAGCCTTGCCGGCACCGACCTTCGGTACGCCGGGCCTGCTCTGGGCCTCGTTGACCCTGGCATTGCTGGCGGTGCCGGTGGTGATCGTGGCCACCGAAGAAGGCCTGGCGCGGATTCCTCGCACCGTGCGTGAAGGCTCGTTGGCGCTCGGCGCGACCAAGGCGGAAACGCTGTGGAAGATCGTGCTGCCAATGGCCAGCCCTGCGATGATGACCGGCATGATCCTCGCCGTGGCCCGCGCCGCCGGTGAAGTGGCGCCGCTGATGCTGGTGGGTGTGGTGAAACTGGCGCCGTCGCTGCCGGTGGACGGCAACTACCCGTACTTGCACCTTGACCAGAAGATCATGCACTTGGGCTTCCATATTTATGACGTCGGCTTCCAGAGCCCGAACGTCGAAGCGGCCCGACCGCTGGTTTACGCCACGGCGCTGTTGCTGGTGCTGGTGATCGCCACGTTGAACCTGTCGGCGGTCTACATCCGCAACCACCTGCGCGAGAAGTACAAAGCGCTGGATAGCTGATTTCCCTGTGGGAGCGGGCTTGCTCGCGAAAGCGGTGGGTCAGGCAACATTGATATTGAATGTGCCGACCCCTTCGCGAGCAAGCCCGCTCCCACACTAGATTGTGTATGGCCGCGAAAGCGGCGTTCCGAACCGAATTTGTTAGCACAGGGAGCCTCCCATGCAGCACGAAACACATACCCACGGCATCAACATGTCCGCCCTGGGCCGCGACAAGCAGAGCCTGAGTCTTGAGCAGGAAACCGTGGCCATTGAAGTGCCGGGCCTGAGTCTGTTCTACGGCGACAAACAAGCGCTGTACGACGTCAGCATGAACATTCCGAAACAGCGCGTGACCGCTTTCATCGGCCCGTCCGGCTGCGGCAAGTCCACGTTGCTGCGTACCTTCAACCGCATGAACGATCTGGTGGACGGTTGCCGCGTTGAAGGCGCAATCAACCTCTACGGCAACAACATCTACCGCAAGGGCGAAGACGTTGCCGAACTGCGTCGCCGCGTGGGCATGGTGTTCCAGAAGCCGAACCCGTTCCCGAAAACCATCTACGAAAACGTGGTCTACGGCCTGCGCATCCAGGGCATCAACAAAAAGCGCATCCTCGACGAAGCCGTCGAGTGGGCGTTGAAAGGCGCGGCGCTGTGGGATGAGGTCAAGGATCGTCTGCATGAATCGGCACTCGGTTTGTCCGGTGGTCAGCAGCAGCGTCTGGTGATCGCCCGCACCATCGCCGTAGAGCCGGAAGTGCTGCTGCTCGACGAACCGTGCTCGGCCCTCGACCCGATCTCCACGCTGAAAGTCGAAGAGCTGATCTACGAACTGAAATCCAAGTTCACCATCGTGATCGTGACCCACAACATGCAACAGGCCGCACGGGTTTCCGACTACACGGCGTTCATGTACATGGGCAAACTGGTGGAGTTCGGCGACACCGACACCTTGTTCACCAATCCGGCGAAGAAGCAGACCGAAGATTACATTACCGGTCGTTACGGCTAGGAAGCTGTTGTTGCTCACTGAACTGACGCTGCGGTCCACCGCACCTTACCGGACGCTCCAAGGACGCCAACATGATTAGTAAAGAAGGCCTTACCCACCACATCTCTGCACAGTTCAACGCCGAGCTCGAGGAAGTGCGCAGCCACCTCCTGGCCATGGGCGGGCTGGTGGAGAAGCAGGTCAATGACGCGGTGACTGCGCTGATCGAGGCCGACTCCGGCCTGGCCCAGCAGGTGCGCGACATCGACGACCAGATCAACCAGATGGAACGCAACATCGACGAAGAATGCCTGCGCATTCTGGCCCGTCGTCAGCCTGCGGCCTCTGACTTGCGCCTGATCATCAGCATTTCCAAGTCGGTGATCGACCTGGAACGCATCGGCGACGAATCCACCAAGATCGCCCGTCGCGCCATTCAGTTGTGCGAAGAAGGTGAAGCGCCACGCGGTTACGTCGAGGTGCGCCACATTGGCGACCAGGTGCGCAACATGGTTCGCGATGCGCTGGACGCGTTTGCCCGTTTCGACGCCGACCTGGCGTTGTCCGTGGCGCAGTACGACAAGATTATCGACCGCGAATACAAGACCGCCCTGCGCGAGCTGGCCACCTACATGATGGAAGACCCGCGCTCTATCTCGCGGGTCTTGAGCATCATTTGGGTGCTGCGTTCCCTGGAGCGCATCGGCGACCACGCGCGCAACATCTCGGAACTGGTGATTTACCTGGTGCGCGGCACCGACGTGCGGCACCTTGGCCTCAAACGCATGAAAGAAGAAGTTGAAGGCACAAGTGGCGAAACCGCTAATGTTCCGGGCAAAGCTGACGATAAGTAAGATTGCCTGAGAAAAGCGCCCGGCCTTTTGGCCGGGCGTTTTTGTTTGTGGTTTTTGAATGTGAAAGCAGCACCCGCGAACGAAAAGTCCCGGCGTGACTGAAGGTTTTTGGCAATGTGCCATCAGCAAAGCGGTATGCTTGCCGGGATTTTTTAAAGGGGTTGTGGATGAGTAAGGTCAGTGTGTTGGTCGTGGACGATGCGTCGTTCATTCGTGACCTGGTGAAGAAGTGCCTGCGCAACTACTTCCCGGGTATCCGGATCGAAGACGCGGTTAACGGCAAGAAGGCTCAGGCGATTCTGGCGCGTGAAGCGTTCGACCTGGTGTTGTGCGACTGGGAAATGCCGGAAATGTCAGGCCTGGAATTGCTGACCTGGTGCCGCGAGCAGGACAACCTCAAGACCATGCCGTTTGTGATGGTGACCAGCCGTGGCGACAAAGAGAACGTCGTCCAGGCGATCCAGGCCGGCGTTTCCGGCTACGTCAGCAAGCCGTTCACCAACGAGCAACTGCTGACCAAGGTTAAGCAGGCGCTGAACAAGGTCGGCAAGCTCGACACCTTGATGAACAGCGCCCCGACCAAAATGAACTCGGCGTTCGGCAACGATTCCCTGAGCGCATTGACCGGTGGCAAGGCTGAAGTCGTCGGTGCCGCCCCGGTCAACCCGTTCGCCAAACCTGTCGCCGCTGCGCCAGCCCCGGCGGCCGCGCCATCCCGTGGCCTGCTCAACAGCCCGCCAGTCAAGGCGCCGGCTGCTTCGGCCGCGCCTACCGGCGGTCGCGGCCAGGGCCAATTGCGCCTGTCGAGCGGCACCCAGCCGTGCGTGATCAAGGCCCTGAGCCTCAAAGAAGCGCTGCTGGTGGTCAAACGCACCGACATCCTGCCGCAAGTGCTCGAAAGCGCGGTGCTCGACCTGGAACAGGGCGACAACGCCGAAACCGCACGCCTAAACGGCTACCTGCACGCCATCGTCGCCCACGAGCAAAAACCGGACAGCGAATGGCTGCAACTGACCTTCCGCTTCGTCGATAAAGACGCACAGAAGCTCGACTACATCTCTCGCCTCATCGCCCGTGGCACCGCGCAGAAGCATTTCGTACCGGGCGCGTAATCTTCGTCGCCTGACAGTCAGTCTTCGCGGGCAAGCCCGCTCCCACAGTTGATTGGGGTTGACCACAAAATATGTGGCCACCCCCAAAACCCTGTGGGAGCGGCGGTGCGACGATTCGACTTGCCCGCGAAGGGGCCAAAACAATCCCCGCAAAAACAGCGCATAGCCCCTACGGCAAATATCTACAATTCTCGCCTTGATTTATATCGGTTTCGATATAGCCTGTTCCATAGCAGCCCTCTCTGCCATGCCTTGAAACAACCCCGTCCTATGTGCCTCGGTGGTGTCAATTACCCTTTTCCTGGTCAATAACAGGAGAAGTCGATGCCAAGACACAAGGACGTGGTGTTTATCGGGAGCGCGTTAAAGGATTTGAAATCGTTTCCGCTCGATGCGCGAAGAGCCGCCGGTTTTCAGTTGGATCTCTTGCAGCAGGGGGAAGAACCCTTCGACTGGCGGCCGATGAAAACGGTGGGTCGGGGTGTCAACGAAATCAGGATCACCGAGGAATCAGGGGCGTTTCGAGTGTTTTATGTGGTGAACCGGCCAGAGGCCATCTATGTGCTGCATGCCTTGCACAAGACCACCCGTAAAACCGAAACGCGTGATATCGAACTGGCACGCGCCAGATTGCAGGAGATCAATTAACGCTATGAAGGATCATCAAAACCCGCCCCAGCGGTTCGCCAGTATCTGGGATGCGCTGGAAGATACGCCTCAGGAAGCCGCGAATATGCGCCTGCGCTCCAAGCTGATGCTGGAGTTGTGCAATGTCATTCGCGGCTGGGAGCTTTCACAAAAGGAGGCAGCCAAACGCCTGAAAATAACCCAGCCAAGGCTTAATGATGTATTGAGCGGCAAGATCGACAAGTTCTCGCTGGATGCCTTGGTGAACTTGTCTGCTGCAGCGCAACTTGATGTGGATATCACATTCCACCCGATTACCCATGGCGTCACGCACAAACATCTTGTGCCGGGTGCTTAAGTTCCGCGTCGTCTGACAGTCCGCCTTCGCGGGCAAGCCTCGCTCCTACAGGTGTCGCGCCCATTGCGGACGACACATCTGTAGGAGCGAGGCTTGCCCGCGAAGGGGCCATCAAATTCGCCGCACATCAGATCGTTCCCACGCTCCGCGTGGGAATGCCTCACCGGACGCTCCGCGTCCGCTTCGTAGGGAACGCGGAGCGTCCCGGGCTGCATTCCCACGCGGAGCGTGGGGACGATCATTTGAAACATCTGCCGACGACCCAGGTCCATTGCACCTGCTAGGCTCCTTCCCAGGCCTTATTCGACAGACTCTTGCCCATGCTTGCGCGCCTGCTGTTTTTCTGTGGTCTTTTCATGGCCTCCACCTCGGCTGTGGCCATGACCATTTACAAATCCACCGATGCCAATGGCGTGGTCTCCTACAGCGACCGCCCCACGAAAGGCTCCCAGGTGTTCGTTTTTCGGGACCGGATGGTCGAGCACCTGGAGCGGCAGGTGTATCTGGACATCAAGAAGCAAAAGGGCGTGGACGTGGTGTTTGTGCGCAACGATCTGTATGCGCCGGTGGAGGTGGAGCTGAGTTTTGCCGGGTTGAGTAATGTGAAGGGCGCGCCGAGCCAGCCGATCCGTCGGGTCTTGCCGGCACGCAGCAACTCGCGCCTGGCGCTGCTCACGGCGATTACCGGGTGCAAGCCGTTGGTGTATACCCCGAGCTTCCAATATTCCATGGGCGACCCTTCAGGGGCCGCGCAGAGCTATCGATATCCCTTCCCGTGGCGCGGTGGTCCGTTTCGCTTGAGCCAGGGCGCCAACGGCCAATACAGCCACTTCGGCGCCAAGAACCGCTATGCCATGGACATCGCCATGCCCGAAGGCACGCCGATCATCGCGGCACGGGCCGGGATGGTGGTGAAGACCGAGAATGGCCAGAACGGCCGGGGTAATGATCCGTCGGGTAATTTCGTGCGGGTGCTGCACGATGACGGGACCATGGGCGTGTACCTGCACCTCAAGCAAGGCTCGGTGAGCGTGCGCGAAGGGCAGCGGGTGGGGGTGGGCAGTGCGTTGGCGCTGTCGGGCAACACTGGCAACAGCAGTGGGCCGCATTTGCACTTCGTGGTGCAGCGCAATACCGGGTTGGGGTTGGTGTCGATTCCGTACCAGTTCAATCAACCGGTGGGGATGTTGCCCAACTTTGCGTTGGGTAAGCAGTGAACGGTGCGCAATCCCTGTAGGAGCATAGCTTGCTCGCGATAGCGGTATGTCAGTTGCGATGATGTTGTATGTGCCGCCGTCATCGCGAGCAAGCTTTGCTCCCACAGGGGTGTGGCTTTAGTCGAGCATCAACACCTTGGCCAAAATGATCTTCGGCCCTTTCATCTTCTTGATGATGATCCGCAAACCTTCGACTTCCAGCACTTCTTCCTCTTCCGGCACCCGTTTCAGGGTTTCGTAGACCAGCCCGGCGAGGGTTTCGGCTTCGATGTGGTCCAGGTCGATGCCCAGCAGGCGTTCAACCTTGAACAACGGCGTGTCGCCACGCACCAGCAACTTGCCCGGCTGATACGCGAGGATCCCGCGCTCAGCCTTGCGGTGTTCGTCCTGGATATCGCCCACCAGCACTTCCAGCACGTCTTCCATGGTCAGGTAGCCGATGATGTTGCCGTCGGCTTCTTCGACCACGGCGAAGTGCGAGCCGCCCTTGCGGAATTGTTCCAGCAGTTGCGACAGCGGCATGTGCCGCGAGATGCGCTCCAGCGGGCGGGTCAGCTCGGCCAGGTTGAACGACTCGGGAATGTGGTCCAGAGCCGCCAGCTCCAGCAGCAGATCCTTGATGTGCAGCAGGCCGACGAACTCCTGGCGTTCGCTGTCGTACACCGGGTAACGGCTGAACTTGTGGCGACGGAACAGTGCAAGGATTTCCTTGAGCGGCGCGTTGAACTCCAGCGTCACCAGGTCTTCCCGGGAGTTGGCCCAGTCCACCACTTCCAGTTCGCCCATTTCCACCGCCGAAGCCAACACACGCATGCCTTGGTCGCTCGGGTCCTGGCCACGGCTGGAGTGCAGGATCAGTTTCAGTTCTTCACGGCTGTAATGGTGCTCGTGATGCGGGCCGGGTTCGCCCTGGCCGGCGATGCGCAGGATGGTGTTGGCGCTGGCGTTGAGCAGGTAAATCGCCGGGTACATGGCCCAGTAGAACAGGTACAGCGGCACGGCGGTCCAGAGCGACAGCAGCTCGGGTTTGCGGATCGCCCACGACTTGGGCGCCAGTTCACCGACCACGATGTGCAGGTACGAAATGACGAAGAACGCGGCGAAGAACGACACGCCTTTGATCACTTCGGCCGACTGCACGCCGACGGCTTCAAGGATCGGTTCGAGGATGTGCGCGAACGCCGGTTCACCGACCCAACCCAAGCCGAGGGAGGCGAGGGTGATACCCAACTGGCACGCCGAGAGGTAAGCATCGAGCTGACTGTGCACGGTGCGCAGGATGTGTCCGCGCCAGCCGTTTTTCTCAGCGATGGCCTCGACCCGGGTCGAGCGCAGTTTGACCATGGCAAATTCCGCCGCAACGAAAAATCCGTTGAGCAAAACCAGGATCAGAGCAAAAAGAATCATGCCGAAATCGGCGAAGAGTGTCGCGAGGGTCAAGCCAGGGGATGGGTCCATGATGGAGTTTTGCGGTTTCCGTGTATTCGAAAGGAAAGAAAAAAGTACGCCTGAAGCGCAGGCGCAAGTCAGCCAATGTAGCGGCTGACTGGGTGATTGCCTAGTGGCGCGTGCTCACCGGTATCAATCGGCGGCGCTGATGGCGCGGATTCTGCTGACCTGGGCCGGCGCAAAATGGCAGGTGAAGGTGCTGCCATGCCCCGGCACGCTGCTGATTTCCATCCGTGCGCGGTGGCGCAGCAGCACATGCTTGACGATCGCCAGGCCCAGCCCGGTGCCGCCGGTGTTGGAGTTGCGGCTGGAATCGACGCGGTAGAAGCGTTCGGTCAGGCGCGGCAGGTGTTTGCTGTCGATGCCGATCCCGGAATCCTGCACGCTGAGGTGCGCGCCCTGGTCGTCGCCCCACCAGCGGATGCGGATGTTGCCTTCGGCCGGGGTGTATTTCACCGCGTTGAACACCAGGTTGGAGAACGCGCTGCGCAATTCCGCTTCGCTGCCCTTGAGCAGAATCGTCGAGTCGGCCTCCAGGGTGATCTTCTGATTCTTTTGCGCGGACAACTGCTGAGCATCGCTCTTGATCGAGTTCAGCAGCCCATCGATGACGACGGGCTGGTTGTCCGACGGGTAATCGGTGGCTTCCAGTTTGGCCAACAGCAGCAAATCGTTGAGCAGGGTCTGCATGCGCCCACCCTGTTGCTGCATCTGCTGCAAGGCGCGGGTCCAGCGCGGGTTAACGTCTTCAACGTTGTCGAGCAAGGTTTCCAGGTAACCGCAAATCACGGTGAGTGGCGTGCGCAATTCGTGGGAGACGTTGGCGATGAAGTCTTTGCGCATCTGTTCCAACTGATGGATGCGCGTGACGTCGCGCACCAGCATCAAGTGTTCGTTGTTGCCGTAGCGGGTGATGTACAACTGAATGCGCAGGCGGTCGTTGGTCGGTGAAGGGATTTCCAGCGGTTCGGCGTAGCTGTCCTGTTCGAAGTATTCCTTGAAGCGCGGATGGCGCACCAGATTGGTCACCGGTTGGCCGCTGTCTTGTGGGGTCTTGAGGCCGAGCAGGGTTTCGGCGGCGCGGTTCCACCATTCCAGGTTGCCGTCGCTGTCGAGCATGATCACCGCGTCTTTGAGCGCGGCGGTGGACTCCTGGACCCGGTCGATCACCGCTTGCAGCCGCCCGCGCACCCGTTGGTCGCGGCGTTGCAGGTGATAGATGCTGTCGAACACTTCGCCCCACAGGCCATAGCCATCGGGCGGTGCTTCATCGGGTTTATGCAGGCGCAGCCATTCGTGCAGGCGCAGCAGTTGCTTGAGGGTCCAGGCCAGGTAGAGGCCCAGACCAGCGGCGAGGCTCCAGCCGTAGTAGCCGGAAATCAGGCCGATCACCAGGCAGGCGGTGACCAGCAACAGCATGTGGCGAATCAGGGTGCCATGCCAGTTTTGATTCACGGGGCGTCCTTAACGCAGCTTCAAGTTTCAAGCTGCAAGCTTCAAGTCAGAGCGGCTCGGCTGTTCCTTGCCGCTTGTAGCTCAACACTTGCAGCTGTTTTTATGCTTTGGTCGAAAAGCGATAGCCAGTGCCGCGCACGGTTTGTACCAGATTTTCGTAGGCATCGCCGAGGGCTTTGCGCAGGCGCCGGATGTGCACGTCGACGGTGCGTTCTTCGACATACACATTGCCGCCCCAGACCTGATCCAGCAACTGGCCGCGGGTGTAGGCGCGTTCCTGGTGGGTCATGAAGAATTGCAGCAGGCGGTATTCGGTCGGCCCCATCTCGGCGGGTTTGCCGTCGATGGTCACGCGGTGGCTGATGGGGTCCAGCAGCAGGCCGCCGACTTCGATCGGCGATTCGCCATCGGTGGGACCGGCGCGGCGCAGCACGGCTTTGAGGCGCGCCACCAGCTCACGGGGGGAGAATGGTTTGGTGATGTAGTCGTCGGCGCCCACTTCCAGGCCCTGGATCTTGTTGTCCTCTTCGCCCTTGGCGGTGAGCATGATGATCGGAATATCCCCGGTCAGCTCATCGCGCTTGAGGCGCCGGGCCAGTTCGATACCCGAGGTGCCGGGCAGCATCCAGTCCAGCAGGATCAGGTCCGGCTTGCGGTCGACGATGATGGCATGGGCCTGCTGGGAGTTTTCCGCCTCCAGGCAGTCATAGCCGGCCATTTCCAACGCAACGGCGATCATTTCGCGAATGGGCGCTTCGTCGTCGACGATCAGAATGCTCCTGCCAACCATGCCTTAATCCTCTTGTCATTTAACTGTCTTGCGCCGCATTAGATAACGGAATTATTGCAGTCGTGTGACAGTATTTTAGTCGAGCGGCGATTGTCATGAACCTGGACTAAGCTCTAATTCCGAATCCTGACAACCACAAGAGAAGGTTTCCATGACTCAATTCACGTTCTCCTTTAAGGCCCTGATGTTGGCCGCTGCCCTGGCTTTACCGACAATGGCCTTCGCTGCCGAACCCGCCATGATGAAAGACGGGATGATGGTCGATCACAAAGGCATGACCGTTTATACGTTCGATAAGGACGCTGGCGGCAAGTCCATGTGTAATGCGGATTGCGCCAAGAACTGGCCACCAATGATGGCTCCGGCGGGCGCCAAGGCAGAAGGTAAATGGACAGTCATCAAGCGCGATGACGGCATGATGCAATACGCCTACGACGGTAAACCGCTGTACACGTTTGTGAAGGACGAAAAACCTGGAGAAATGAAAGGCGACGGCATGAAAGACGTGTGGCACGTGGTTCACGAGCATAAGTAAGCGATTCGCGGATGCTGTAAAAAAGATCGCAGCCTCCGGCAGCTCCTACATTGAAATACGATCCATGTAGGAGCTGCCGAAGGCTGCGATCTTTTGCTTTTTCAACGCAATCCGTAATCCAGCACAATCCCCACAAAAATCGCCAACCCGGCCCAGTGGTTGTGCAGGAACGCCTTGAAGCAACGCATCCGGTCCTTGCCCCGGGTGTACCAGAACTCCCAGGCAAAGCAGCCCGCCGCCGCCAGCAAGCCAAGGTGGAACCAGCCTCCGAGCTGGAATTTCGACCCGGCCAACAGCAGGCAACCCAGCGCCAACCCTTGCAGGGTCAGGATGATCACCCGGTCGGCGTCACCAAACAGAATCGCCGTGGATTTGACCCCGATCTTCAAGTCATCGTCGCGGTCGGTCATCGCGTAATACGTGTCGTAACCCACCGTCCACAGCAGGTTGGCAATCCACAACAACCAGGCCTCGGCCGGCAATGAACCGGTCTCGGCGGTGAACGCCATGGGCATGCCCCAGGAAAACGCCGCGCCCAGCACCACTTGCGGGTAATAGGTGTAGCGCTTCATGAACGGGTAGCTGAATGCCAGGGCCAGGCCACCCAAAGACAGCCAAATCGTGGCGGCATTGGTGCACAGCACCAGCAGAAAACTCACGCCCATCAGCACCGCGAAGAACACCAGGGCTTCTTTGGAGCTGATCTTGCCGCTCACCAAGGGCCGCTGTTCAGTGCGTTTCACATGGCCGTCGACCTTGCGGTCGGCCCAGTCATTGATCACGCAACCGCCGGCGCGGGTCAGCACCACGCCAAGGACGAAAATCACCACGTTGGCCAGAGACGGCGAACCCTTGCCGGCAATCCACAACGCCCACAGGGTTGGCCACAGCAGCAGGTAAATGCCGATCGGCTTGTCCATGCGAGTCAGCTGAATGAAATCCCAGGCCCGGGGATTCAAGCGGTTCAAGGACTTGAGCAGGCTGGTGTACATCAGCAATTCTCCGGATGGGCACGGGCGGCGAGCCACAAGGTCGGCAGGAAAATCTCCGCCACCAGCACGCTCAATGCACCACGGTCGAAACGCGAGCGACGGCCCCACAACTCAGGTGCTCGGGCGTCCATCGGCAGCCATTCCTGAGGATAGTGGCAAACCTCGATAGCCTGGCGCTGGAACGCCCGGTCGCAAAACAGCAACTCGCCCAACGAGCGGCTGCCCAGTTCGTCCATGTGCAAGCCATCACCCTGCAACGCGCTGCGCGCCGCCACGCTGCGGGCGAACACCCAGGCCTGGCCATTGCCGCGCAGATACACCTCACGCACCCAACCTTCGCTGCCTTCGGCCAGGTCCAGCGCCGCGCATTCGTCGGCGCGCAACGCTTGCCAGCCTTCGAACAACGGCGTGACGCTGAAGCCGTCATTCGACAGACGGATCAGACGTCGGGTCAGGGAGCCTTCGTCGAACAGCCAGTCGAGGGTAGAGGCGTCGGGGAGGGGGGTGAGTTGACTTTGGGAGAGCCAGAACGGGGATTTTGAGTGCGGCACAGTGAGTCATTATTGGCAGCAAATGAGGCGGCGAGCTTACCATGGCGCTCAGGGATTTTGACTGAGCGACCCGCCCGTGTATCGAACAGGCTTGCATCTGCCCGGTTCGATCAGTACAAAACGCCCTGAGCCGGACGGCAACGCTTCACCCATCGACCGTTCGCGCCGGCAAACGCCTGAATACTTGAGGAAGTAACCCAATGAAAAAGTGGCAATGTGTGGTCTGCGGCCTGATCTATAACGAAGCCGAAGGCTGGCCGGATGACGGCATTGCAGCAGGCACCCTGTGGCAGGACGTGCCGGAAGACTGGCTGTGCCCGGACTGCGGCGTCGGCAAGGCAGATTTCGAAATGATTGAAATCGCCGCATAAACAACTTTCAGAGGAGTAAGGCATGAACGCACCTGTCGTGATCGTCGGCACCGGCCTGGCTGGCTACAACCTGGCCCGGGAGTTTCGCAAGCTCGATGGCGAAACCCCGCTGTTGCTGATTACCGCCGATGACGGGCGTTCTTACTCCAAGCCGATGCTCTCCACCGGTTTCGGTAAAAACAAGGACGCCGACGGCCTGAGCATGGCCGAACCGGGCGCCATGGCCGAGCAATTGAAGGCCGAAGTGCGCACCCACACCCGCATCAGCGGCATCGACCCGGGCCACAAGCGCCTGTGGATCGGCGAGGAAGCGGTGATCTATCGCGACCTGATCCTGGCCTGGGGCGCGGAAACCGTGCGGGTTCCGATTGAAGGCGACGGCGCGGACGCGGTGTTCCCGATCAATGATCTGGAAGACTACGCACGCTTTCGAGCTGCTGCTGCGGGCAAGCGCCGGGTATTGCTGCTCGGGGCCGGCCTGATTGGCTGTGAGTTCGCCAACGACCTGATCCTTGGCGGCTACGAAGTGCAACTGGTGGCGCCGTGCGAGCAGGTCATGCCGACCTTGCTGCACCCGGCGGCGGCCGCTGCGGTCCAGGCCGGGCTGGAAAGCCTCGGTGCACGCTTCCACCTCGGTCCGGTGCTCAATCGCCTGCAACGGGTGGCTGATGGGCTGGAAGCGCACCTGTCCGACGGGCAGGTCATCCCCTGCGATGTGGTGGTTTCGGCCATCGGCTTGCGTCCGCGCATCGACCTGGCGGCTGCGGCTGGGATACAGGTCAATCGCGGCGTGGTGGTCGATCGTCACCTGAAGACCTCCCACGCCAATATCTACGCCCTGGGCGACTGCGCCGAGGTCGATGGGCTGAATTTGTTGTACGTGATGCCCCTGATGAGTTGTGCGAGAGCGCTGGCCCAAACCCTGGCGGGCAACCCTACGGCGGTGAACTACGGCCCGATGCCGATCACCGTGAAAACCCCGGTCTGCCCACTGGTGGTGTCGCCGCCACCCCGGGGCGCCGAGGGTATCTGGACGGTCGAAGGGCAGGGCGCCGACATCAAGGCGCTGTGTCGCGATGGATCAGGCAAATTGCTTGGTTATGCCCTGACAGGCGCGGCGGTGATGGAGAAACTCGCGTTGAACAAAGAGCTTCCGGCCCTGCTGGCGTAAATACCGGTCGTTCTGTCGGATTCACCCCGCTTTTGCCCCTACAAAGGTCGCGCCGAGACTGGCGCGGCTCTTCCGTGCGTGCCATCCTCACTCCCGTCTGCCGCAGAGTAGAGCACCTGCGGCGCCTTGGGCGCTGTTCCAACGAGAACAGCACGGACATAACAACAAAAAACCGTCAAAGGGGCTTCACTAATGCGTAAACCAGAACTCGCCGCTGCAATCGCTGAAAAAGCAGACCTCACCAAAGAGCAGGCCAACCGCGTTCTCAACGCGGTTCTCGAAGAAATCACCGGCGCTCTGCACCGCAAGGACAGCGTCACGCTGGTGGGCTTCGGTACTTTCCTGCAACGCCACCGCGGTGCCCGCACCGGCAAAAACCCGCAAACCGGTGAGCCAGTCAAAATCAAGGCCAGCAACACTGTTGCGTTCAAGCCAGGCAAGTCATTGAAAGACAGCGTCAATCCATAATTGCGGCGAACTCCCTGAATCAAGGGGAGAACCGTATTGAAAAATGGGCATATCGATTGCGGTCGGATGCCCATTTTTTATGGGCGAGTTCTTCTGTTTATATGGAAAGTGCCTTGGACTGATTAATACATTCTAGAAACAATGTGATTTGCCAGAGTTGTCCTCCGACCTCCCATCGTCAATTCCACTATATAAAAGTGCCATCATTGCGATGGCACTTTTTTAGTTCCGTGTTGTCCCACCACGTTTTGTTCATAAATGTGTGTAACCTTTCAGACCTTTCCTACAGTTATCTTTTTTTATTCTTGTCATGCTTCGAGCCTGTCATTCGGGCCGAATCGTCAATGGTTGTTGGGAGATAACGGAACGGCTCTGGCTCAATGGTTCCGGGAAGGTGGCGTGGTAGATGAAATATTAAACTGACATCAGGGGAGCCCCTGAGAGATATAGGGAAATCTCCTACGTGAATCTCGGAACTGTTCGTCTTGTTGTTTAATCAGATGCTTGCTAGTGGCCATCATTGTGATTACGATGCGCCCACTTAAGAGCACGAACTCAATTGGATGAGACTCACCAAAGCTCTTTGATACTGTCCCCCGTCATTGGAACTCCAATAGACGTTCGACCGTAATCCTAAATAAAGGCCATGGATGTCCTACTCAAGCAAACTTTCCGCTCATTACCTTGAACTCGCAAAAGCCTCTGTTTCCAAAGAGAATTTTGCGGGCGAGGATGTTCGCTTTTCGAGCGAATATGAGGCCCTGGAAAGCGAGCTCGCCAAAGCCCAGTCGATGCACGAAGCCGGGCAGATCGACTGGCTGAAAATCCGTGAAAACAGCGAAAACCTGCTACGTACCCAATCCAAGGATTTGCGGGTCGGCGCCTGGCTGACCTGGGCTTTGTACCAGCGCGAATCCTTCCAGGGGCTGCTGGCGGGCCTGGGTTTGCTGCACCACTTGTCGGAAAACCACTGGGCTGAAGTTCACCCGCTCAAGGCGCGAACCCGCTCCGCGGCCATCAGTTGGCTGGTGCCGCGTCTTGAGCAGGTACTGAACGAAAACGTCGCGATCAAAGAGCAGTTGCCGATGTTCCGCCGCATGGTGGAACACCTTGAAGGTCTCGATGCCGCGTGCACCGAGCACCTGGGCGACGACGCGCCGTTGCTGCTGCCGATCTCCCGTCGCCTGAAAAACATGGTGCAACGCGCCGCTGACAACCAGCCCGAACCCGGTGTGGTGGGGGCCGCCGTGGCCCAGGTCAAGCAGGCCGCGACCCAGCTGTTCACCCCCGGCGCCCCGATCGACAACGAAAAAGAAGCCCACAAGGCCCTGCGCGCCCAGCAGGAAAACGCCCGTCCGTTGTGTGCCTGGTGGCTCAAGCAGAAAGCCACCGACCTGCGTGCCCTGCGCCTCAATCGCACATTGCTGTGGCTGCCCATCGACGCGGTGCCCGAGCGTAACGCCGAGCAGATCACCATGTTGCGCGGCCTGCCGGCGGACAAGCTCAAGGCCTATCAGGACCGTTACGACCAGGCCAAATACGCCGACCTGCTGGTGGAACTGGAGGCGAGCCTGGCGAAGGCGCCGTTCTGGTTCGATGGCCAACGAATGGTCTGGGAGTGCCTCCAGGGCCTGAACGCCGAGATGGCAATGCGCGAAGTGGAAATCCACTTCGCGCTTTTGATTCAGCGCCTGCCCGGCATCATCGAATTACGTTTCCATGACGGCGCGCCGTTTGCCGATCCGGCCACCCGCGCCTGGGTCAGCGCCCACGTCATGCCGCACCTGCAAAGCGCCAGTGCGCCGCGCAAGGTCGAAGTCGCTGACAACCAGCCGGCCTGGGAAGTGGCCCTGGAAGAAGTCCTGCCGATTTTGCGAAAGGACGGCCTCAAGGCCGCCGTGCAAATCCTCAAGCAGGGCCTGCAAGCCGCCCAAGGCGGGCGGGCGCGGTTTTTCTGGCAGTTCGCCCTGGCGCGGCTGTGTTTCATGGCCAAAAAGTACGAACTGGCCAGGACCCAACTCGAAACCCTCGACCAAACATTACAGGACTCAGGCCTGAACGCCTGGGAGCCCGATCTTGCGCTGGAAGTGCTGCATTTGCTGCATAGCTGCTGCGAGTTGTTGCCGCAGAACCATGCAGTGCGTGAACGCAAGGAAGAGATTTATCGCAGGCTGTGCCACCTCGATCTCGAAGTGGTACTCGAATAGGCCCCAGGGCCACAACCGCAAGGAGAAAAGCCATGGCCAAAGAAGGCTCGGTAGCCCCCAAGGAACGCATCAACGTCACCTTCAAACCTGCCACCGGTGGTGCCCAGGAAGAGATTGAACTGCCGTTGAAACTACTGGCAATCGGTGACTACACCCACCGCAAGGACGAACGCAAAGTCGAAGATCGCAAGCCGATCAGCATCGACAAAAACACCTTCGACGAAGTGCTGGCCAAGCAAGAGCTTAGCCTGACGTTGAACGTGCCGAACCGTCTTCAGGAAGAAGGCAGCACCGAAGAGCTGGGCGTGCAACTGCGCGTCAACTCGATGAAGGACTTCAACCCGGCCTCGCTGGTTGAGCAAGTGCCTGAGCTGAAAAAACTGATGGAACTGCGCGACGCGCTGGTGGCCCTCAAAGGTCCGCTGGGTAACGCGCCTGCGTTCCGCAAAGCCATCGAAGGCGTTCTCGCCGACGACGAATCCCGCGGTCGCGTACTGGGTGAGCTGGGCTTGAACGCCGCCGCCCAGGACGCCTGAGTCTCTATCAGCCAAGGAAGCCAACACAATGAGCACTAGCGCAGCACAGCAAAAGAGCAAAGAGAGCGGCGAATACAGCATTCTCGACAGCATCATCGCCGAGACCCGCCTGACGCCGGACGACGAAGCCTACGACATCGCCAAGCGCGGCGTTTCGGCCTTCATCGAAGAGCTGCTCAAGCCGCAGAACAACGGTGAGCCGGTCAAGAAGGCCATGGTCGACCGCATGATCGCCGAGATCGATGCCAAGCTCAGCCGCCAGATGGACGAAATCCTGCACCACCCGGACTTCCAGTCCCTGGAATCGTCGTGGCGTGGCCTGCAGTTGCTGGTCGATCGCACCAACTTCCGCGAAAACATCAAGATCGAAATCCTCAACGTCTCCAAAGACGACCTGCTGGACGATTTCGAAGATTCGCCGGAAGTGATGCAGTCGGGCCTGTACAAGCACATCTACACCGCTGAATACGGTCAGTTCGGTGGTCAGCCTGTGGGCGCGATCATCGCTAACTACTACATGTCCCCAAGCTCGCCGGACGTGAAACTGATGCAGTACGTGTCCAGCGTAGCCTGCATGTCCCACGCCCCGTTCATCGCGGCTGCCGGCCCAAAATTCTTCGGCCTGGAAAGCTTCACCGGCCTGCCGGACCTCAAGGATCTGAAAGATCACTTCGAAGGCCCGCAATTCGCCAAATGGCAGAGCTTCCGTGAGTCGGAAGACTCCCGTTACGTTGGCCTGACCGTGCCGCGTTTCCTGCTGCGCAACCCGTACGACCCGGAAGAAAACCCGGTCAAATCGTTCGTGTACAAAGAAACCGTCGCCAACAGCCACGAACACTATCTGTGGGGCAACACTGCCTACGCGTTCGGCACCAAGCTGACCGACAGTTTCGCCAAGTTCCGCTGGTGCCCGAACATCATCGGCCCGCAGAGCGGTGGCGCGGTTGAAGACTTGCCGTTGCACCACTTCGAAAGCATGGGCGAAATCGAAACCAAGATTCCTACCGAGGTTCTGGTTTCCGATCGTCGTGAATACGAACTGGCCGAGGAAGGCTTCATCTCCCTGACCATGCGCAAAGGCTCCGACAACGCGGCGTTCTTCTCCGCGAGCTCGGTGCAGAAGCCGAAGAACTTCGGCATCAGCGCAGAAGGCAAGGCTGCAGAGCTGAACTACAAGCTCGGCACCCAACTGCCGTACATGATGATCGTCAACCGCCTGGCTCACTACTTGAAAGTGCTGCAGCGCGAGCAACTCGGTTCGTGGAAAGAACGTACCGACCTCGAACTGGAACTCAACAAGTGGATCCGCCAGTACGTGGCCGACCAGGAAAACCCAAGCGCCGAAGTCCGTGGCCGTCGTCCACTGCGCGCTGCCCAGATCATCGTCAGCGATGTCGAAGGCGAGCCTGGCTGGTATCGCGTCAGCCTGAACGTGCGCCCGCACTTCAAGTACATGGGTGCCGATTTCACCCTGTCGCTGGTTGGCAAGCTGGACAAAGAGTAAGCGGAGCTAACTCATGACTGGATACGGCAGCCTTTTCGAACGCCTGGGTGGCGACGCGGACAAACGCGTCGGCTGGAGCCGCGAGGTCTCCGCCATGGCGTCCGTGGCTGCCCATCTGGCCAAGATGCTCAGCACCCGTGCGGGCAGCGTGCAAACGCTGTCCGATTACGGGCTACCCGATCTCAATGACATGCGTCTGAGCCTGCACGACTCCCTGAGTCAGGCCCGTCTGGCCATCGAAAATTTCATCGAAGCCTACGAGCCACGCCTGAGCAACGTGCATGTCATTTCCCTGCCGCGCGACCACGATCAGCTTCGCCTGTCCTTCAGCATCGAAGGCCTGCTGGAAGTTGATGGTTTCAAGCGTCAGGTCAGTTTCGCCGCGCGCCTGGATGGCAGCGGTCAAGTGAAGGTCACTTAAGGAGATTCGTATGTCCGGCAAACCCGCAGCACGCGTCACCGACCCCACCGCTTGCCCGCTCCCCGGCCACGCCACCAACCCGATCGCCGCCGGTTCCGGCGACGTGTTCTTCGACGGCCTCCCGGCCGCCCGCCAAGGCGATGCCTCGGCGTGTGGTGGCGCGATGGTCGGCGGGTTGGCGACGACGGTTTTGATTAATGGAAAAGCGGCGGCGACTGTGGATTCCGTTGGGACCCATGGCAATAAGGTTGTTGCCGGGTCCGGGACGGTGATTATTGGGAATTCGCATTCGGCGGTGCCGTTTGTGGCGCCGTTGCCGGTGGAAATTCAATGGCCGTTTAACGAGCATTTTGTGATCAATTGCCAGGAAACGGGGAAACCGTTGGCCGGGGTTGAGTACACGCTGAAAACCGCCTCTGGAAAGATCGTCAGTGGCGTTACCGGAGCGGACGGTAAGACTCAAACCGTGTTCTCGGCTACGGCGGAAAAAGTTGAATTGATTATTGAGCCGCAATCGGAAGTGGCAATTGCATAAATACTGGATTGGATTCGGGCAAGCGACGGCCGCGAGCAATTGATCTAATTATAGAAAGGGATGTTGAGATGGCGGGCACGGTAGTAACTACAAGCATGACACCGGCGAGTAACAAAACTGGCCAGTCCGCTACTGCTCCGCGAAAATTCGGCGTCTCCGATATTCCTGCTGCAATGAGAAAAATAAAATGGCCCGTTGCTGCTGCACTAATGGATTATTGGTTTGCTGGTAAACCTTGGCCCACCAAAGATGGCGGCATGTCTCCCGAAGTTAAAAGGCATGAGGCGCTTGCTCAAGAACCCTATGTTGAAACTTCAATTGTCAAGATGAGTTGGTTGACTGGTTTTGAGCGCGCAAATAAAGTCATTAAAGTTCTAAAATCATCCTGGAATAATGCCGCTGCTATAAAGCAGATGCAGGATAAGTACTTGCCGAAATTTCAAGGGAAGGCACCGGGTGTATATCCTTTGAAATTTGATGGTAATGCCAGAGCGGTTGAAGCATTTGGTTACGCCAATTCGAGAGCGGTTGAATTCGATCTGATCGATGAAACAGATGAGTTAAGAGCAGCGCTGGCTAACTTTAATCTCCGGGTCTTTGTTGAAGGTAAAGTTATCGTAGCTATTGACCGTATCCAGCTTTTCGTAGACCGCATTGGAATATATGTCGAGGACGCTTACGATTTTGTTGACTCTGCGGGTTTCAAACCAAGCCAGCCCTTGGGGTATTGGAATTTTGACGGTATAGCCGATCCGGTGTCAGCCAATGCCGCCAATATTGGCATGCAGCAAATGCAGAGCGACATGGCGAGAAATCCTTTTGCATCGGATGACTCAGCAAACAAAATGTACAAAGAGCTAGCCGAAGCACGCTATTACTATATTACTAACTCAAGTTTTGAGAGATATAGAAGGGAGCACGGCAAAGGCGGCGACTTTCAAGTGTTTTCAGATGTACTTTATGAAAACGTCCCTTTGGTGGTCATACATCTGTGGGAGAAAAAATAATGACAGTCATGGCTCAAAAAAAATGGATTGTACGAGGCGTGATTGTTGTGGCGGTATTCGCTGCCATGCTGATCTATTGTGTAAAAGCAATGTTGGACTATCCCTCGGATGTTTCTGTGGAAAGCCCTTCGGGACGTTATGTTATGCAGAACGTGCCAGTTGAGAAGATTTTTATGTTGGGTGGCATGGCATATTTGCGGGTCACGGACAAACAAAATCCACAGAAAGTTTACCGGACGCCCTTATATGATATGCAGTCCCTTGATATGCGTCCGTTTGAAAACGAACAAAGGGTCGGTATCTCCTGGATCGATTTCGATCAGCAGGCTAAAACCTTCACGATTTCGATGCCGCAGTGGAAAGAAAGTTGGCTGAATGTATTTATCAGTAATACGCCTTATACGAATCTGGAAAACGACTGATATGTTCGGTGCTTGCCTCGTCATTCATCCGCTGAGCAAAAGACTCGCTGTAGCCGTCGCGGTCGTGGCAATGGTTCTGACCTGGGCGACACCCGTGTTTTCGAATGCCCTGATGTTGCTGATGGACCGTATGAATTTTATCCCGGGTGAGTCGTCAATCTGGACTTTCAAGCCTTATGAGATCAATCAGGGGTCGAGCAACTACTGGCTCTATGGCGAGGATGCACGCAGCTACTACCACTTTGCCTATATCCCCAATGCACCTTATCGATCAATTTCCAAAAGCAATCAGTGCGCAGGTTTCGACAAACGGGATGTCCGCACCTGGTGCATACCATGAATCGACTCCTTATTCATGGGCCAATGATCAATCAGGGCCAACGCAGGTTCCTGAAAACAGCCCTCTGGGTCCCGATTTCCGTGCTCGTGGCTCTGCTTATTCTCGAGTGGGCACACGGCTATTCAGCGGTTTCAGGCTGGGAGCAATTTCTGACGATCTATGTCCTCGCCTTCGGCATCCCGGCCTATATCGCGTTCGCTACATGGGCAACACCCGCGCTGAGCAAAATGACCGAACAACAGATCCTGAAGAAAATCTGGCGTGCACCACTGACATTCATCCCGTTTTACGCCGCCCCTTGGGTGATTTGCGGGTTGGCTTTTGTGCTTTTGGGGAACCTCGCCGGGTTCCCGATGATGGTGGGCTGGCTGGCTTTTCTGGCGTACCTGCTCATCGCCGGCTATGTGGTTTCCGGTCTGACCGTCGCGCTGTATAGGACAGTTTTTTCATGAGATTCAATACCAGGCAGGTAACCCGTGTCCTTTAACCACTACTACCAAAGCGAACTCACCGCACTTCGCCAGTTGGGTCGTCGATTCGCCGAGCGTAGCCCGGCGTTGGCGCCTTTTCTGGGTCAGGCTGGGCGGGATCCGGACGTGGAGCGGTTGCTGGAGGGCTTTGCGTTCCTGACCGGGCGCCTGCGCCAGAAGCTCGATGACGAGTTGCCAGAGCTCAGCCATTCGCTGATGCACTTGCTGTGGCCCAACTACATGCGGCCGCTGCCGGCGTTCAGCATTTTGCAGTTTGATCCGCTGAAGCGTTCGGGTCCTGCACTGATGGTCGAGCGTGACACGCCGGTGGAAAGCGTGCCGATTGATGACGTGCGTTGCCGCTTCCGCACCTGCTACCCGACCGAAGTCTTGCCGCTCGATTTGGCCGCGCTGAATTACTCGGTGAAGGGCGACGGTTCTCTGTTGAGCCTGCGCCTGGAGATGAGCGCCGACGGTCACCTCGGCGAACTGGAGCTGAGCCGCTTGCGCCTGCACTTTGCCGGCGAGCGCTACATCAGCCAGATGTTGTACCTGAGCTTGCTGCGCAACCTGGAAGGTATCGAGCTGATTCCACTGGACGGCGCCGGCAAGCCGATCAACGGCGTCAACGGCATGCCGATGGCGTTCAAGATGCCCGGCGACCGCGTGCAGCCGGTGGGTTTTGCCGAAGAAGAAGCGTTGATCCCGTATCCGCTGAACACCTTCCGTGGCTACCGTTATCTGCAAGAGTATTTCGCCTTCCAGGACAAATTCCTGTTCGTCGATATCAATGGCCTGGACCTGCTCAAGGCACTGCCGGAAGACACCCTCAAACAAGTACGCGGTCTGGAGTTGCGCTTCGACATTCGCAAGAGCGGCATCCAGCGCCTGCGGCCGACCCTGGACAACGTGAAGCTCTACTGCACGCCCATCGTCAACCTGTTCAAGCACGACGCATTGCCGATCCGCCTCGACGGCAAACAGGATGAATACCTGCTGCTGCCAGCGGAATACGACCTGGAAAACTGCGGCGTGTTTTCCGTGGAAACCGTCACCGGTTGGAAGCCGGGCGGCCTCGGTTATCAGGAGTACGTGCCGTTCGAATCCTTTGAGCACGATCCGAGTTTCGACGTGCCCAACAGCCGTCCGCATTACAGCATCCGCCAGCGCTCGTCCTCGCTGCACAACGGCCTCGACACTTACCTGAGCTTCGGCATCCGCCACACCGAAGCCCACGAAACCCTGTCGATCGAGCTGATGTGCACCAACCAGAACCTGCCGCGCAAGCTCAAGCTCGGCGACATCAGCCAGGCCTGCGAAGAAACGCCGGAGTTCCTGAGTTTCCGCAACATCACCCCGGCCACGCCGAGTTATGCGCCGCCGCTGAACCGCGACTTCCTGTGGAAGCTGATCAGCAACATGTCGCTCAACTATTTGTCCCTGGCCGACGTCAATGCGTTGAAGGTGATTCTCGAAACCTACGACCTGCCGCGCTACTACGACCAACACGCGGAAAAAGTCAGCAAACGCCTGCTGGGCGGGCTCAAGTCGATCAAGCACCAACACGTCGACAGATTGCACCGAGGGTTGCCGGTACGCGGGTTGCGTACCGAGCTGACCATCGACCCGGAAGGGTATATCGGCGAGGGCGACCTGTTCGTTTTCGCTTCGGTTCTCAACGAGTTTTTCGCGCTTTACGCCAGTCTCAATTCGTACCACGAGCTGCGGGTAAAAAGCACACAGGGAGAGGTGTACCAATGGACACCACGTATGGGCCTTCAGCCGCTGCTTTAAGCGGACTGACCCGAGGAATACGCGAGTACTCGCTGTTTCAGGCCGTGCTGCTGGTGGTTGACCGGCTGCGCGAGGCCCACCCGCACCTGAGCCAGGACGATTTGTACGATCAGCTGGAATTCCAGGCCAATCCGAGCCTGGGTTTCCCTGGCAGTGACGTTGATCGCGTGGAGTTTTTCACCGAGCACGGGCACCTGCGCGCGCGGATGCGTTTCAACCTGATCGGCCTGGTCGGTTCCGGTTCGCCGCTGCCGGCGTTCTACGGCGAACAGGCCCTGGGCGACAGCGAAGACGGCAACCCGACGCGCAACTTCCTTGACCTGTTCCACCATCGCCTGCAACGGCTGATGCTGCCGATCTGGCGCAAGTATCGCTACCGCGCCAGTTTCGAGAGCGGCGCGCTTGACCCGTTTTCCGCGCAGCTATTCGCGCTGATCGGCCTGGGTGGCGAAGAGATCCGCAAGGCCCAGGAACTGAACTGGAAACGCCTGTTGCCGTACCTCGGCCTGCTCAGCTTGCGGGCGCACTCGGCGGCGCTGATTGAAGCGGTGCTGCGCTACTACTTCAAGCACGCCGAACTGACCATCGAACAGTGCATCGAACGCCGCGTGGAAATCCTCGACGAGCAGCGCAATCGCCTCGGCCGCGCTAACAGCATGCTCGGTGAAGACCTGGTGCTCGGCGAACACGTGCGCGACCGCAGCGGCAAATTCCGCATTCACATCCGCGAGCTCGACTGGCTGCGTTTTCACGAATTCCTGCCGATCGGTTTCGGCTACCAGCCGCTGTGCGCGCTGGTGCGGTTCACCCTGCGTGACCCGCTTGATTACGACATTCGCCTGGTGCTGCGCCAGGAAGAAATCCGCGAACTGCGAATCGGTGAGCAGAACGCCTGTCGCCTGGGGTGGACCAGTTGGCTGGGCCGCGAAAAAGCGGACGGCGTGGTCACCTTGGGCAGCAAAATTCATTAAGGACAGATGACTAAATGAGCAACGTAGACCTGCAACAACTGATTCAGGCGCTGGACGCCGAAACCCGTCGCGACCTGGAAAGTTCGGCCGAACGCTGCGTCGCCCGTGGCGGCAGCAAGATTCTTGTCGAAGACCTGCTGCTGGGCTTGCTGGAGCGCCCGAATGGCCTGCTCGCACGCGCACTGCAAGATGCCGAAGTGGATGCCGGTGAACTGAGTGCCGCGCTGCAATCCCGGGTCGAGCACAGCGCTTCGCGCAACCCGGTGTTCGCTCCGGAACTGGTGCAATGGCTGCAAGATGCCTTGCTGGTGGCCAACCTTGAATTGGGCCAGACCCAGGTCGAGCAAGCGGCGTTGATCCTCGCGCTGTTGCGCAACCCGATGCGCTACGCCGGCAGCCGCTACCAGGCGTTGTTGGCCAAGCTGAACATCGATCGCCTGAAAGAATTTGCCCTGTCCCAGAAAGAGCAACCGGCCACCGGCAAATCCGCCGTGCCGGGCGAATCCTTGCTGGAGCGTTTCACCCACAACCTGACCCAACAGGCCCGGGACGGCAAACTCGACCCGGTGCTGTGCCGCGATGGCGCGATCCGCCAGATGATCGACATCCTCGCCCGTCGTCGCAAAAACAACCCGATTGTGGTCGGTGAAGCCGGCGTCGGTAAAACCGCGATCGTCGAAGGCCTGGCCTCGCGCATCGCCGCCGGTGAAGTGCCGCAGGTTTTGAAAGGCGTTGAGTTGTTGTCGCTGGACATGGGCCTGTTGCAGGCCGGTGCCAGCGTCAAAGGTGAATTCGAGCGGCGCCTCAAAGGCGTGATCGACGAAGTCAAAGCCTCGCCAAAACCGATCATCATCTTCATCGACGAAGCCCATACCCTGATCGGCGCGGGCGGCAATGCCGGCGGTTCCGACGCGGCCAACCTGCTCAAGCCAGCCCTGGCCCGTGGCGAGTTGCGCACCATCGCTGCGACCACATGGGCGGAGTACAAAAAATACTTCGAGAAAGACCCGGCCCTGGCCCGTCGTTTCCAACCGGTGCAACTGCACGAACCGACCGTCAGCGAAGCGGTGACCATTCTGCGTGGCCTGGCCCAGGTCTACGAGAAGAGCCACGGCATCTACCTGCGTGATGACGCTGTGGTCGCCGCTGCCGAATTGTCGGCGCGTTACCTCGCCGGTCGGCAACTGCCGGACAAGGCCGTCGACGTACTCGACACTGCCTGCGCCCGGGTGCGCATCAGTCTCGCCGCCGCCCCGGAAAGCCTTGAGCGTCTGCGGGGTGAACTGGCCGAAGGTGGCCGTCAGCGTCAGGCTCTGCGCCGGGATGCCGAGGCCGGTCTGCTGATCGATCACGAAGCGCTGGACGCTTTGGAAGCGCGTCTGGAAGAAGCCGAAGACGAAAGCGTCGCGCTGGAAGCCCTGTGGACTGAACAGAAAGAACTGGCCGAGCGCCTGTTGGACCTGCGTCAGCAACTGGCCAAGGCCCGGGTCGCCGTAGCCGTCGAGCCAACCGTGACGGTTGAAGAAGACGCCGAAGGCACCGTGATCGAAACCCTTGAAGCGCCTGTCGACGAAACCCAAACCGTCGAAGCGCTGGAAGCCTCGCTCAACGAAACCCATAAAACCCTGACCGCGCTGCAAGTCAAAGAACGTCTGGTGAGCTTCGAAGTCTGCCCGCGTCTGGTGGCTGAAGTGATCAGCGCCTGGACCGGCGTGCCGTTGGCGCAATTGGCCCGCGAGCACAACGCCAAGGTTGCCAGTTTCGCCACCGACCTGCGCGTGCGCATCCGTGGCCAGGAACAAGCGGTTCACGCACTGGATCGCTCAATGCGCGCCACCGCCGCCGGCCTGAACAAACCCGATGCGCCGGTGGGCGTGTTCCTGCTGGTCGGCCCGAGCGGCGTCGGCAAGACCGAAACCGCATTGGCCCTCGCCGATTTGCTGTACGGCGGTGATCGTTTTATCACCACCATCAACATGTCCGAGTTCCAGGAGAAACACACCGTTTCGCGCCTGATCGGTGCGCCGCCAGGGTACGTCGGCTACGGCGAGGGCGGCATGCTCACTGAAGCCGTGCGGCAGAAGCCGTACTCCGTGGTGTTGCTCGATGAAGTCGAGAAAGCTGACCCGGACGTGCTCAACCTGTTCTACCAAATCTTCGACAAAGGCGTGGCCAACGACGGGGAAGGGCGCGAGATCGATTTCCGCAACACGTTGATCCTGATGACCTCGAACCTGGGCAGCGACCTGATCGCCGACCTCTGTGAAAACGGCGAACGGCCATCCGCCGAACTGCTCGAAGAAACCATTCGCCCGGTGCTGAGCAAACACTTCAAACCGGCATTGCTGGCGCGGATGCGCGTGATTCCTTACTTCCCGGTGGGCGGCCCGGTATTGCGCGAGCTGATCGAGATCAAACTCGGTCGTTTGGGCGAACGCTTGAACCGTCGTCAGTTGGAATTCACCTGGTGCCAGAACCTCGTCGATCACCTGTCCGAACGCTGCACCCAGAGCGACAGCGGCGCGCGCTTGATCGACCATTTGCTGGACCTGCACGTGCTGCCGTTGGTGGCGGACCGCTTGCTCGATGCGATGGCCACCGGCGAAAGCCTCAAGCGCGTTCACGCCACGCTCGACGGCAACGCCAGCGTGATCTGCGAGTTCGCCTGAGGTGGGTGTGATGTTCACTCAAGTGCCGCAACCACTGGTCTACGCCGAAGCCTTGCTGGCGCAGTTCGCCAGCCTGTCGCGGGCGGCGGACGGTGCTGCGTTGCTGGGTGACTTCGTGCGCGGTCTGGCCGAGCTCAGCGGTTGCGAGTTGACCCAGTTGTACCTGCTGGATGCGACCCACACCTGCCTGGGAATGAACGCCGAATGCCTCAACGGCATCCTGCAACCCCGGGAAGAAGCGAGCCTGCCGGCGGATTACAACGGTGAACAACTGCTGCAATTCGCCCTGTGCCAGAACCGCGTGGTGTGCCTGAGTGAATTGAGCGGCAGCCTGCACGAAACCTCGTTCCTGCCGAGCCAGGCAACGCCGTGGCAATCGCTGCTGTGCGTGCCGTTGGTCAATCAGCAGAAGGCCGTCGAAGGCTTGCTGCTGTGCGCCAGCCGCCGGCATATCGACCTGCAAGGCTTTGCCGATTCCCTCGGGCAGCTCGGTTCGTTCGTGCTGGGCCAATTGCACCTGCTGCAACGCCTGCGTCAGCCGACCAGCGATGCGCGACCGGCCAAAGTGGTGATTCCGAGCGCCAGCGGGTATGGCCTGATCGGCAAAAGCGCGGCCATGCGCCAGACGTATTCGTTGATCAGCAAAGTCCTGCACAGCCCTTACACCGTGCTGCTGCGCGGCGAAACCGGCACCGGCAAGGAAGTGGTGGCGCGGGCGATTCATGATTGCGGCCCACGGCGTTCCCAGGCGTTTATCGTGCAGAACTGCGCGGCATTCCCCGAAAACCTGCTGGAAAGCGAACTGTTCGGCTACCGCAAAGGCGCCTTCACCGGCGCTGATCGCGACCGCGCCGGGCTGTTCGATGCAGCCAATGGCGGCACCTTGTTGCTCGACGAAATCGGCGACATGCCGCTGTCCCTGCAAGCCAAATTGCTGCGGGTGTTGCAGGAAGGCGAGATTCGGCCGCTGGGTTCCAACGACACCCACAAGATCGACGTGCGCATCATCGCCGCGACTCACCGGGATCTGGCGGTGCTGGTCAGCGAAGGCAAATTCCGCGAGGACTTGTATTACCGCCTCGCGCAATTCCCGATCGAGTTGCCGGCCCTGCGTCAGCGCGAGGGCGACATCCTCGACCTGGCCCGGCACTTCGCGGAAAAAGCCTGCTCGTTCCTGCAACGGGACGCGGTGCGCTGGTCCGATGCGGCGCTGGATCACCTGTCCGGTTATGCCTTTCCCGGCAACGTGCGGGAACTCAAAGGTCTGGTCGAACGGGCGGTGCTGTTGTGCGAGGGCGGCGAGTTGCTGGCCGAGCATTTCTCCCTGCGCATGGAAGCCATGCCGGAAGACAGCAGCAGCCTGAACTTGCGCGAACGCCTGGAGCAGGTCGAACGCAGTCTGCTGCTCGATTGCCTGCGCAAAAACGACGGCAACCAGACCCTCGCCGCCCGCGAACTCGGGCTGCCGCGCCGCACCCTGCTGTATCGCCTCGGGCGCCTGAATATCAATCTGGGTGATTTCGATGGCTAGGCAAAACACCTTCGGCTTCACCTCATTCGCTTCTAACAGCGCCGCCCGCAAGGGTTGGCGCTTTGTACTTTGTCTACCCCTGGAGACCCTCTGATGCCTGTTCGTCACTGGCAAGCCGTCCTGCTGACCCTCGTCGTTCTATGCGGCCTCGGCGGCTGCAGCGGCAATTACAAATTCAACGACAACACCTATCGCCCATTGGGTGATCCGCAGGCGGTCAATCGCGGCAAGTGACCGCAAGGAGCATCATCATGGAACTGGTTTTCGAAATGCTGAACACCAAGCAGTTCGTGCCCACGGATTTGTGCCAGAAGACCTTCAAACAGGCCGGTGGCGTGATTGGCCGGGGCGAGGATTGCGACTGGATCATCCCTGACCGCAAGCGGCACCTGTCCAACCACCATGTGGACATCAGCTACCGCGAAGGCACGTTTTACCTGACCGACACCAGCAGCAACGGCGTCCAGGATGGGCAGAGCGGCGCGCGCCTGCGCAAGGGCGAAGCGGTGCGTATCGAACACGGCAGCACCTACGTGCTGGGCGATTTCGAAATCCGTGCGCGGCTGGTGCGCGACCCGGCGACCTTCGACGTCGAAGTCGGCCGTCCGCAGGCGGCCGGCAGCATCATCCCGGATGACGCGTTCCTCGACCTCGACCCGCTGAATGCCCTCGACCAGCAAGAGCGCGTGTACTCGGAAATCGACGAACTGATCTCCCCGCGCAACGCCCCCGAAGACACCCGTCAGCGCGCCGATTACGCGCGCATCGACATGGAAAGCCTGATGGTCCCGGAGCTGATCGAAGCCCCGGCCGAACCAACGCCAGCCCCGACGCCGAAACCCGTCGAGCGCCAGAGCGAAGGGTTCTGGGAGCACTTCGGTGCCGCTTTGGGCGTAGACCTCAAAGGCCTCGACCACGACGCCCGCGAAGCCCTGGCGCTGAACGCTGCGCGTCTGCTCAAGCAAAGCGTCGGTGGTTTGCAACAGAGCCTGCGCACGCGCAGCGAGCTGAAAAACGAGCTGCGCCTGGCTCAGACAATCGTCCAGGGCAACCAGAAGAATCCGCTGAAATTTGCAGTCGATGCCGGTGAGGCGTTGGGGATTTTGCTGCAGCCGAACAAACCGGGGCAGCTGTCCGCCGAGCAGGCGATCTCCCGTTCGTTCCGGGATTTGCAGGCGCATCAGGTGGCGTTGCTGACCGCCAGCCGCGCCGCCGTTCGCGGCACCCTGGAGCACTTCTCGCCCGAGCAATTGACCTTGCGATTCGAGCGCGACAACAAGCCGATCCTCGCCACCTCCGGCAGTCGCTGGAGAGCCTACGGCCGTTATCACCAGGCGATGCGTCAGGACGATGACTGGAGCGAACGCTTGATGGCTCGCGACTTTGCCCAGGCTTACGAAGAACAGATCCGCCTGATTTCCTCCCTTCACAATGACCACCAAGGATGATGCGCATGTCTCGCTGCTCGACCGCTTTTTTCAAGACGCTGACAGCGCTCACGGCCCTGGTGCTGCTGGCTGGCTGCTCGTCGCTGTCGCCATATTCCACCGTGACCAAACTCAACCTGAAGCTGACCGCCAGCGATCAACTGAACCCGGACCTCAACGGTCGTCCGTCGCCGATCGTCGTGCGCTTGTTCGAACTCAAGCATCCGGTGGCCTTCGAGAATGCTGACTTCTTCAGCCTGTACGAGCGCGCCAAGGAATCCCTGGCCCCGGACATGGTGGCCACCGAAGAGCTGGAATTGCGCCCGGGTGAAACCGTCGAGCTCAAGCTCAGCGTGGAAGAGGGCAGCCGCTACGTCGGCGTGCTCGCCGCCTACCGCGACCTGCCGGAAACCAAGTGGCGCTACACGGTGCAAGTCACCCCGGTGGAAGTCACCGAGGCTGACCTGACCCTCGACCAGTCCGGCATCCGCAACACCAATGAAACGCTCGCCAAGGCGGTTGACTGATCATGAACTCCCATAAAGTCATTTGGCAGGAAGGCATGCTGCTGCGTCCGCAGCACTTCCAGCACAACGATCGCTACTACGACCACCAGATGAAGACCCGCACCCAGTTGCTGGGCAGCTACACCTGGGGCTTCCTCAACCTGGACATCGACTTGCAGTTCCTCAACATGGGCAAACTGGTGATCAGCCAGGCCTCGGGGATTTTGCCGGACGGCAGCCTGTTCGAACTGGGCGGCAACACCGAGCCTTTGGCCCTGGACGTGCCGCCGAACACCGGCAACACGCCTATCTACCTGGCGCTGCCGCTGGTCACGGGCAACCACATCGAAGCCCGTCGCCCGGAGCAATCCGACGTGCTGGCGCGCTACACCGCGTACGAAGCGGAAGTCGCCGATTCCAACGCCGGCGACGACTCCGCCAGCCAGGTCAGCTGCGCCCGTCCGGACTTCCGCTTGTTGCTCGGCGAGCAGCAGAGCGACCAGGCCTACGTGAAGCTGAAGATCTGCGAAGTGCTCGACACCACGCCAGACGGCGTGATCAGCCTCGACCCGGACTTCGTGCCGACCTACATCCAGGCGCATTCGTCCAGCTACCTGCTGTCGTGCCTCAAAGAAGTCATCAGCATGCTCGGCCACCGGGGCGACACCATCGCCGACCGCATCCGTTCCAACGGCAAGGTCGGTGGTGCGGAAGTCGGCGACTTCATGATGCTGCAACTGATCAACCGCACCGAGCTGCTGCTGCGCCACTACCTCGGCCTGGAGCAGGTTCACCCGGAAGAGTTGTACCGCACGCTGCTGACCATGCTCGGTGATCTGGCGACCTTCTCCAGCGACAGCAAACGCCCGCGCCTGGACAGCCGTTACCAGCACAGCGACCAGGGCGCGAGCTTCCGCAAACTGATGGAAGCAATTCGTCAGGTGCTGTCGATGGTGCTCGAACAGCACGCCATCGAACTGGTGCTGCAAGCGCGTCAGTACGGGATCATCGTCTCGCCGTTGCACGACCACAAACTGCTGGGCTCGGCGTCGTTCGTGCTCGCGGCCAGTGCCAACTGCGATTCCGAAGAACTGCGCCACCGTTTGCCGGCGCACCTCAAGGTCGGCCCGGTGGAGCGCATCCGCCAACTGGTCAACCTGCATCTGCCAGGCATCAAGGTCAAACCGTTGCCGGTGGCCCCGCGGCAGATCGCGTTCCACTCCAACAAAACCTATTTCATCCTCGAACTCAGTTCCGAAGACCTGGCGCAACTCGAGCGCTCCGGCGGCTTCGCGTTCCACGTGTCCGGCGAATTTGCCGAGCTTGAACTGAAATTCTGGGCCATCAGGAACTGACCGATATGTTTAAGGACATGGAACACAACCAGGACGACAAAACCGTCCTGCTCGACCGCCAGGGCCACGGCCCTGCTTCGAGTCCGCTGACTGACTTCGCCGCGCCACCGCGCTTCGAACAGCTTGAAGAACGCATGATCTACGCCGCGCGGTTGCGCCCGGCGGAAGCGTTCAACATCAGCCTCAATTCCCTGGTGGCCGCGGCGTCCGACCTGTTGTCGGAAGTGGTACGCCTCAAGCACAGCGACACCCGCGAGGACATGTACGCGCTCAACGAGCGACTGACCTCCGCGCTGAAGCTGTTTGAAGTACGCGCCCTGCACAACGGCGCCGAAAGCAGCCAGGTGATGGCCGCCCGTTATGTGCTCTGCACCGTGGTCGACGAAGCCGTCGTCACCACGCCGTGGGGCAACGAAAGCGAGTGGTCGCAGATGAGCCTGCTTAGCAGCTTCCACAACGAAACCTTCGGCGGCGAGAAGTTCTTCCAGTTGCTGGATCGCCTGTCGAAAAACCCGGTCAAGCACCTGCCGATGCTGGAGCTGATGTACCTGTGCCTGTCCCTGGGCTTCGAAGGCAAGTACCGGGTGCAAGCCCGCGGCATGCTCGAGCTCGAAGGCATCCGCGACGCCTTGTATCGCCAGATTCGTCAACTGCGCGGCGACGTGCCACGTGAGCTGTCACCCCATTGGGAAGGCTTGAACGATCAGCGCCGCAGCCTGGTGCGCATCGTGCCAGCGTGGATGGTGGTGCTGTTTACCGTGGTCTGCCTGGTGGTGATGTATTCGGGTTTTGCCTGGGTATTGGGCGAGCAACGCGAAACCGTTCTGCAACCTTATCAGCAGCTAGATCCGGCCGCGGTCCAGCCGCAGTCGCAGCCGTAAACAGGGACGTGTGATGAAAAAGTTTTTCAAGAAAGTCGGCGCATTCTTGCGCAAGACCTGGGTCTGGACCTTGCTGGTGGTGCTGTTCCTCGCGCTGCTGGTGTGGTTCGTCGGGCCGCTGCTGGCAGTCGATGACTACAAGTTCTGGGAAGGTTCGACCTCCCGCCTGCTGACCATCAGTGTGCTGTTCCTGATCTGGGGCCTGACCATGGTCTTCGTCAGCTGGCGCGCCGGTGTGCGCAAGAAAGCCATCGAAGACACCGAAGACGGCCAGGATCGTATCCGCCGTGAAGAGCTGATCGACGAAGAGCAGAAAGAGTTGAAGGTGCGTTTCAAGGACGCGCTGAAAACCCTCAAGACTTCGAGCCTGTATCGCGGTCGCAGCGAGCGCTGGCGCAGTGATTTGCCCTGGTACTTGCTGATCGGTCCACAGGGCAGCGGCAAGACCAGTTTGCTGGACTTCTCGGGCCTTGAGTTCCCGATCAACAAGATCGACCGCAAACTGACCCGCGACACCCTCGGCACCCGTCACTGCGACTGGTACTTCGCCGACCACGGTGTGCTGATCGACACCGCTGGCCGCTACCTGACCCAGCCGGATGCCGAAGTCGATGGCAGCGCCTGGAGCACCTTGCTCGACCTGCTGCGCAAGCGCCGTCGCAACCGTCCGTTGAACGGCGTGCTGGTCACCATTCCGGTAGAAACCCTGCTGGGTGGCAGCGAGCAAGACCTCGACACCCTGGCGCGCCAGGTGCGTGCCCGCTTGCAGGACGTGCATCAGAAACTGCACGTCGATGTGCCGATTTATCTGGTACTCAGCAAGGCTGATCGACTGCTCGGTTTCGACGAGTTCTTCGATCAACTGAGCCGTGAAGAAAGCGATCAGGTACTCGGCACCAGTTTCCGCAAAGAGCAGAGCGGCACCGACGTGGCCGTGCTGCGCGCCGAGTTCGAAGAGCTGCTGCGTCGCCTGAACAGCCAAGTGATCATGCGCATGCACCAGGAGCGTGACACCCAGCGCCGTGGCCGCATCCTCGACTTCCCGCATCAACTGGGGCAAATCGGCGAGCGCCTGTGCCTGTTCGTCGACATGGCGTTCACCGGCAACCGCTACCAGCGCGTCAGCCAGTTGCGCGGTTTCTACCTGACCAGCGCCCCGCACCTGACCCAGGAAATGGACCAGACCACCGCCGGCATCGGCGCCAATCTGGGCATGAACGCCGGCGTGCTGCCGACCCTGCGCAGCGGCCGTTCGCGTTTCATCCACCATTTGCTCAGCCGCGTGATCTTCCCGGAAGCCGATCTGGCGGGCCTGGACAAGCGCGAACGCAGCCGCATCCACTGGGGCCAACGTGCGTTGTACGTGGGTGCACTGGCGGCATTGGCGCTGTTCGGCATCTTGTGGGCGGGCGGTTTCTCCGCCAACTATGAGCGTCTGGAAAACCTGCGTTCTTTGGCACAAAACTGGACGCAATCGCGCTCGGCGCTGAGCCCGCGCGATGACTCCATGGCTGTGCTCAAGACCCTCGACACCAGCTACGCGGCGACCCAGGTGTTCCCGAACAAGGGTGACGTGAGTTACCACGAGCGCGGCGGTTTGTATCAGGGCGAAGAGTCCAACCCGGTGGTTAAAGCGGCCTACGAGCGTGAGCTCGAAGCGCAACTGTTGCCACGGGTCGCGACCCTGCTGGAAGGGCAGATCCGCGCCAACATGCAGGACCGTGAGCGCTTGCTCAACAGCCTGCGTGCGTACCTGATGCTGAACATGAAGGATCGCCGCGATGCAGGCTGGCTCAAGGATTGGGTCGCCACTGACTGGTCCACGCGCTACGCCGGCAACACGGCGGTGCAGAACGGTTTGAACACGCACTTCGAGCGCTTGTTGCAGCAGCCGTTTATCTACCCGCTCAACGATCAACTGGTGGCCCAGGCGCGTCAGGTCTTGCGTAGCGAGTCCCTGGCTAACGTGGTTTACCGGATGCTGCGCGAGCAGGCCCGCAACCTGCCGGAATACCGTTTGAGCCAACACATCGGCCCCCAAGCGGCGATGTTTGTCGGCACCGACTACGTGATCCCGGGGTTCTACACGCAACAGGGTTATCAGCAGTACTTCTCGATCCAGGGCTCGGCGCTGGTCACCGATATCCTGCGCGACAACTGGGTGCTGGGCGAAGGCTCGGGCATCAGCGGCATGGACTTGCGTCGCCTGATGGTCGAACTGGAGCAACTGTACTTCCGCGACTACGCCAACTTCTGGAGCGAAGCCGTAGGCCAGGTTGCCCTGCCGGCGATCAGCGATTTCAGCGACGGCGCCGAGCAACTGGCGGGCCTGACCTCGGCCAACTCGCCGGTGCTGCAATTGCTGGTGGAAGTGCGCGAGAACACCCGGTTCCCGGCCGAAGCCGATCCGGTTGACCAAGCAGCGGATGCTGCGGGCGCACTGGCCGATCAGAAAGGCAAGTTGGGCAAACTCGGTAAACTCGCTTCTGCCGCTGCGGACAAAGCTTCGGACATGGCGGCGACGAAAAACCTGCCGGACACTGCGAAGAAATCCCTGCAACGTCGCTTCGAACCGCTGCACCGTCTGCTGGATGACAACAACGGCCCGGCCGCTGATTTGACCCCTGCCTTGCAAGCGCTCAACGACCTGCAACTGCAAGTCGCCAGCCTGGCCCGCGCCAGTTCGCCGGAGCAGGCTGCGTTTGAAATGGCCAAGACCCGCATGGGCGGCCAGCGTGATGCGCTGAGCAACCTGCGCAATGCCTCCAACCGTTTGCCGCGTCCGGTCAGTGTCTGGTTCAACGTGTTGGCCGAAGACACCTGGCGTCTGGTGCTCAACGATTCCTATCAGTACCTGAACCAGCGCTACCAGAGCGAGCTGTACAGCTTCTACGGCAAGGCGATCAACAAGCGGTATCCGTTCAGCGCCCACAGCACCAGCGACGTGGCGATCAGCGACTTCCGCGAGTTCTTCAAGGCCCAGGGCATCAATGACCGGTTCTTCGACACCTACATGCGTCCATTCGTCAGCGGCGATCCGGGCAACTACCGCATGCGCAGCGTCGATGGTCACAGCCTGCCGATCTCCAAGGTCTACCTCGACCAGATGGCGGCGGCGCAAACCATTCGCCAGAGCTTCTTCGCCGAAAACCCGGCCGAGCCGCAGGTGCAATTCAAACTGGAGCCGTACACCCTCGACCCGGCCGTCAGCCGTTCCGAGTTCAAGTTTGGCGACAAGACCATCGAATACCGTCACGGTCCGATCGTGCCGGTGTCGTTCAAATGGCCGACCGACGCTGAAGATGGTCGCACCAGCCTGGTCCTCGACAAAATGGTCGGTCGCCCGATCGGTATCGAGAAGAACACCGGCCCATGGTCGCTGTTCCGTCTGTTCGACCTGATGCAGACCGAGTACCTGAACGGTCGTGACGTGCTGGTGCTGAAAGCGGACGTGGGTGGCCTGCGCGCCAACTACCTGCTGTCGAGCCAGCGCACGCCGAACCCGTTCGACATGGGCGTGCTGCGCACCTTCCGTATGCCGGTGCAGCTCTGATGCTGGTTGCCACTCCCTGGCGCAGCGCTGCGCGTACCGATCCGGGCAAGGTTCGGGCGCGCAACGAGGATGCTTTTCTCGACTGTCCGCAGCAGGGGCTGTGGGTGGTCGCGGACGGCATGGGCGGTCATCAGGGTGGCGACATTGCCAGCCAGTTGATCGTCGCCAGCCTGGCGGAATTGCCGGTGCAAGACGACTTCGACGAACGACTCAAAGGCATTCGCCAGTGCTTGCACTGGATCAATCGCCGCTTGGGCCAGGAGTTGACCGTCACCGCCGGGCGCCACGACAGCATCATGGGCAGCACCGTGGTGGCGCTGCTGGTAGAAGGCAGTCGCGCGGCCTGCATCTGGGCCGGCGACAGCCGTTGCTACCTGTGGCGTGGGCAACGGTTGTATCAGCTGTCCAAGGACCATTCGCTGCAACAGCAACTGATCGACGAGCAAAACATGAGCATCGAAGACGCCCGCGCCCATCCCTCGGCCCATGCCCTGACCCGTGCGGTCGGGGCGGCGGATGTGCTGACCCTGGACGTGCTCGAACTCGAGGTTTACCCCGGCGATACGTTCCTGTTGTGCAGTGACGGTTTGTACCAAGGGCTGAGCAGCGATGCCTTGGGCAATGCCCTGAGCCTGACCGCGCCGCATGTTGCGCTGGAGCGTCTGTTCGACGGCGCCTTGCGTGGCTCGGCGCGGGACAACCTAACTGCCGTGGTGATCCGCCAATGACTGAACTCATGCGACCGCTCGACGACCTGTTGGTGAGCGAAGAGCAGGACAACAACCTGACCTACTTTGCGTTCGCCAAACCGCATCAGGCAGCACCCGCGCCGGCGCCGACCCGGGCCAGTGTCGGTGAGTTGCCGGATGTGCTGGCAGGCCGTTACCGCATCGAGCGTCTGCTCGGTGCCGGTGGCATGGGCGCGGTTTACCGCGCTCGGGACTTGCTGAACGAACAGTTCGGCGATCCCGACCCTTATATCGCGCTGAAAATCCTCAGCGAAGAATTTGCCGAATCGCCGGACGCCAGTGCCTTGCTCTACAGCGAGTTCGCCCTGACCCGACGCCTGCGCCACGACAACGTGCTGCGCTTCCACACCTTTGAAGTCGACACCGACTGCCAGCGTGCCTTCATCACCATGGAACTCATGCGTGGGCTGACCCTGGACAAATTACTCTGCGAGCGGCCCCTGGGCCTGCCGTGGAAAGAACTGCGCGACATCGCGCTGCCGCTGCTCGACGCGCTGGCCTACGCCCACGCTCGCGGCGTGCTGCACGGTGACTTGAAGCCGAGCAACGTGATGCTCAGCGAAGAAGGCGTGCGCCTGTTCGACTTCGGCCTCGGCCAGGCCGAAGAGGGCATCCTGCCGGGCCTGCCACACCTGAGCCGCAGCCGCTTCAATGCCTGGACCCCAGGCTACGCCGCCCCGGAACTGCTCGAAGGCCAGCCGCTGACCGCCCGCGCTGACGTCTACGGCGTGGCCTGCGTGCTCTACGAACTGGCGGGCGGCAAACACCCGTTCCGCCGCTTGCCCTCGACCCAGGCCCGCGATGAACGCCTGGAGCGCGAGCTGCACGCACCCCGCAACCTACCGAAACACTGCTGGCCAGCCCTGCGCAAAGCGCTGACCTTCAACCCGGCTAAACGCACCATCACGGCCGCCCAATTACTCAGCGCCATGGGCGCCACCTCGTCTTTGCTGCAACGCCTGCGACTGCGGGCGTAACGGATGACAACCGAACAGGGAGCAAACAATGTTCAACCCCGCTAACGAAACGCACTTCAGCCTCACGGTTGAAGATTACGTGGGCGACCTGCAAGTGCTGTCGTTCACCGGCACCGAAGGCATCAGCCAGCCGTATCGCTTCGACATTGAGCTGGTCAGCGAAAACCCCGACCTGGACCTGGAAAAACTCCTGCACAAACAGGCGTTCCTGGCGTTAGACCCGCAAGGCTCTGGCATCCACGGCCAGATCTACCGCGTGGCCCAGGGCGATGCCGGCAAACGCCTGACCCGCTACAAAATCTCCCTGGTGCCGCAACTGCAATACCTGCACCACCGCACCAACCAACGCATCTACCAACAGATGTCGGCGCCGAAAATCATCGCGCTGATCCTCGACGAGCACGGCATCAAGGGCAACGCCTACAGCTTCCAGCTCAGCGAAACCTGCCCGGACCGCGACTACTGCGTGCAGTACGACGAAACCGACCTGCACTTCGTCCAGCGCCTGTGCGAAGAAGAAGGCATCCACTACCACTTCCAGCACAGCGAAAAAGCTCATCTGTTGGTGTTCGGCGACGACCAAACGGTGTTCCCGAAACTCGGCCAACCCACCGCGTATGTGCAGGGCAGCGGCATGGTCGCGGACGAACCGGTGATCAAAGGCTTCAAACTGCGCCTGGAAACCCGCACCGGCCGCGTCACCCGTCGCGACTACGACTTCGAAAAGCCACGCCTGCAACTCGAAGCGGCGTACAAACCCGACGGCGAAAGCACCGAGCCGGACCTCGAAGACTACGACTACCCCGGCCGTTTCATCGACCGCGCCCGGGGCAAATTCCTCAGCCAACGCGCTCTGGAACGCCACCGCGCCGACTACCAGCAAGCGGAAGGCTGGGGCGACCAGACGCGTTTGGTGAGTGGCCATTTCCTGGAAATCTCCGACCACCCACGCACCGAGTGGAACGACCTCTGGCTGCTGACCGAAATCGTCCACGAAGGCAAACAGCCGCAAGTGCTGGAAGAATCGGTGCCCAGCGACACCACCGACAAAAAAGACGACTTCCACCAGGGCTACCGCAACCGCTTCCTGGCCACGCCATGGAACGTGTTCTACCGCCCGGCCCTGGAACACCCCAAACCCCGCGTCCTCGGCAGCCAAACCGCCATGGTCACCGGCCCCAAAGACGAAGAAATCCACTGCGACCAATACGGCCGCATCAAAGTCCAATTCCACTGGGACCGCGAAGGCCTGGCCGACGACAAAACCAGTTGCTGGATGCGCGTCTCGTCGAGCTGGGCCGGCGACCGCTACGGCGCCATCGCCATCCCACGCATCGGCATGGAAGTCCTCGTCACCTTCCTCGAAGGCGACCCCGATCAGCCGCTGGTAACCGGTTGCCTGTACCACAAGGAAAACCAGGTCCCCTACGAACTGCCGGCCAACAAAACCCGCACCGTATTCAAAACCCTCAGCTCACCGGGGGGCGGCGGGTTCAATGAACTGCGGATTGAAGACAAAAAAGGCGCGGAACAAATCTTCATCCACGCCCAGCGGGATTGGGATGAAAACATTGAGCACGACCAGAAGATCCGCGTCGGCAATGAGCGGCATGACACGGTGGAGAAAAACACCTACACCGAGTTGAAGGCGGAAGAACATCGCACGACGATTGCCGATCGCAAGAGTGAAGTGCGGATGGACGACCACCTGACGATTGGGCAGAACCAGCATGTGAAGTTGGGGACTGCGCAGTTGACCAGTGCGGGGCAGGAGATTCATCTGAAGGCTGGGGACAAGATTGTTATTGAGGCTGGGATGGAACTCACCGTTAAGGCGGGTGGGAGTTTTATCAAGCTGGATGCGGGTGGGATTACCGTTGTTGGGCCGGTGATCAAGATTAATGCGGGTGGGTCGGCGGGGAGTGGGACGGGGATCGGGATTAAACCGCCGGTGCTGCCGGGGGCTGCGGATCAGGATAAGGCGGGGAGTTTGATGGATCAGGCGTTGATGAATGCGCCGGAAGAACAGGTCAAACGCAAACCGCAACGAATGCTCAATTTTTCCGGCTAACAGACACCAACGGCGCTACACGCCTCCAGGGATCAGGATTCAGGTAATTAGTAATGACTGAGACAACAACAAGCAAAGTAGAGAAATGGTCGTATCCGCTGAAAATAGGAACTGCCGAAGCGACCGATCCGCAGCAGTTTTATAAGGCATTGGCGAAGGCTAAGGATGGTTACTACCCATTAGGTGCTAATGGTCTTTGGCATGGCGGCATTCACTTTGACGAAGACACCGGTTTGGCGAAGGATCTGACGGAGGTCAGATGCATTGCTGATGGTGAGGTTGTGGCTTATCGGATTGATGAGGCCTATCCCAAATCAGATTTCGGCTCGGCACAGTCCGTTTATTCGACTGGGTTTGTTTTGGTTAAGCACCGACTTGAAGTCCCCGCACCTCCTGCGCCGTCCCCTGCGCAGGGTGCAGCGCCAAGCGCTCCTCCAGCAGCGGGACCGAGCCTGACTTTTTATAGCTTGTACATGCACTTGCTGGATTGGGATAACTACAAGAAAAATCCGACCTTGACGCCTCCTGGGTTCTGGGGGAAAGGCCTTTATAAGGTTAAGGCGAGTGCACCAGATAAAGCGTTAGGCATCCGGGTTCGAAGCGGCAATTCTGGACAGCATCCAGTTTTGGCGGTTCTGCCACGAGGGACAAACGTGGTGATTCAACCTGGGGCCACGAATGAAAATTGGGTCAAAATTGTCAGCATCACTCCAGAAGTCGCTGGACTAGCGGCTGATACGGGCTGGGTGTTCAAGGGAGAACTCAAAGACTTGGGAGAGGGGAAATACCTCGTAGGCAATGAGGCAAAAGACTCAATGCCGGGTGGCGCGCAGCACGGCGCAAACGTACGTGACGCCCATACAGCCGGGCTGCCTCTTAGCCATCTACCACCGGGTACGCAAATAAGGCTCGGTGATGATGCAACGCCGAACAATTTTAAGAAGTTAGTAGAGATCATAAGTGGTTCATCGAACCCTGCTCTGACGCCAGGTACAGATGGAAAACTGCCTGGTTTCGTTTGGTCGGACTCGCTTGAGCCTATGAGTGAACCGCATAGTCCAATGGGCAGCGTCATTTCCTTGAGTCCGTCCTTCAAGATCAAGGCTGGTCAAGTCCTGGGGCATATAGGGAAGTACCAGAATCATTCGGATGCGGCCCCGAAAAATTTGCTGCATTTAGAAGTCTTTTGCTGTGAGGATATTCATACCTTCGTTACCCAAAGCCAAAGCAAAGCTGGAGCCTTGCCAGCGGATCAGAAAAATCTGATGAAGGTTTATAAGGGCACGAAACTTATTACCCACCGCGCTGACATCACCAGCAGCAACCCGCCCAAAGTTAATGATGAAGGGATACTGATCGGTTACGACTTGGTTATCCCTGCCAGCGTGCTGGAGGCACTACCAGCCGAAAAGAAAATCAAGGAAGGGACTGTCCAATGGTGGCGCCTCGAAGGTCTACTGGGCGACGGCCAAGGCAATCCCATCAGCGGATGGTTGCGAGAACAAGACCTGATGACCACGCGCCACAATTCGTGGGAGTGGGAGGGATTCGAATTTATCGAAGAAACCGCCAGTAACACCGAACATCTAGCTGCCAATCTGCATGATCTCAACCTACTCACCGACGACGAAAAGGCCACGTTTGTGCCCAAGGCCAGCACTTCAACTAACGGGCCAGTGAAAGAGCGGTTGTACAACATCATCGATACCGACAAGAACGACAAACTCACTCTGACAGAAATCCGCGCGGCGCTGGCTAAACCTTGGTTCGCGCAGTCCATTTCCCTGCTGGCAACCAAGTATGAGAGTGAATGGCTCTATAAGGCCGAGAAGTGGGATGCATTGGACGAGTTGATGGGGCATACGGCCGCGCACCCCAACTTAAATTGGGTAGCTGAGAAGAAGCGGATCGAGAAATTGGGTTGGTGGAGCGATGTGGCTGGGAAAGAGGGGCTTAGTGCGGACGGAAAGATATGGCATATTCACAGCATAGGGTTGATAGGGAACTTCGCATCAGCGTCGTCACAGTTGATATCAAAAAATCAAATGGAAAGAATGTTTCCTAGCTCTTCTGATAGCAAGCGTGAAGAAGTCAGAGAGCTATTTAATAAGTATGCAGGTCGTTTTGAAATTAATACGCCTGCAAGGATTTCTCAGTTTTTTGCACAAGTTAAGACTGAGGTCGGTGCTGCTTTAGTGGGTAAGTCGGAAAGCCTTTTTTATGCCATACCTGTTCTGAAAAGCCTGTTCAAAAGGTATTTTGACACCTATCCCGCAGAAGCGGACCAGTTAGGTTATAAGCGGATTGAAATGGCTCAGTATAATGCTCTTAGTCCCGCCGCCAAAAGTGGTTATACAATATTTAAAGGACGGGCGTACTCTCAGTTCCCTCAACCGGACGAAATTGCTAAACGTGTTTACTGCTGTTGTTCGGAGGCTGGGACCTTTGTTCTGACTCCCGGGGGGTGTTCAGAAGGGCTAAGCTATAAAGGAAAAGGATTCATTCAGCTTACATGGAAGGCGAACTACAAAGCAGTGGAAGATGTTCTAAAGGCAAAGTTGCCAGAGGAGACAATTGACATCGTAGCTAATCCTGATCGGTTGCTAGAGACAAAAATGGGTTTATTGTCCGCAATGGGTTTTTGGGAGTGGCAGAAACTCAATAATAAAGTCGCCCCTAACGTGGTGAGTACGGACAATATTACCAAGGTTGTAAATTTGAATACCGAAAGCTACGAAGAACGTCGTACGCACTTTACAGAAATTTATCAGGTGTTTTCACAATGAGTCGTAGAACTGATTCAGTTGCGTTTATTGCGCTCGCCGTATTAACTGCTGCAACGACCTTTGCTAATGCGGGGACAGATGCCGTGGCCCCTTTGAACTCTTTAATCATTAAGACATTAAATGTAAATCTGATTGAAGGATTAAAGGATCAAAAAGTTCTGGTTCTAAAAGCGCAGCCGGGTGACGAAGCCCAAAAACTTCTTTTAACCGCTGGGGGGGAGGGGAAGTCGACCGTGGTTCTGGAGTCAAATTCAGCCCTGCCATTAATAAAAAATACATACTCGCCAGCGAGCTATGATGGATTTGAAGTTGGTACTGCTACTTCCAGGAAAAATGTCATTACGGCGGTGGATATACAAGGTGAAACTGTCTCGCTGAAGTACGATTCTATAATGCCGGCAGAATATTTGTACCTGAAAACTACTGAAGAGGATAATACAAAATACAATTTTAATTTGCAGTTTCAGTACGATGCTAAAATAAAAAAAATGGTGCTGAGAAATCTGCTTCTTGTGACAAATATCGAATCGTGTGACCGTTCGCTATTAGGCGTTTATGCTTTGTCTCTTGGTTCCCTAAGTTCAACGTCGTTAGATGATTTCAACGGTGCAGACGCATTTAAATATTTGAAAAAATTGCATATAGAAAGCCAGTCTGGGACAGGTAGTCGCGATAAGCTTATGCCCGTTGACTTGGCTGCTAACTTTGATCAAGCCTTAGCAGCTTATAAGAAAGGAGATAAAGATAAGTTTAATGAGGTGATGAGCTATTTTCTTGTGGGTGGAGGTGAAGATTCAGCATGTGCACCTGAAGCTTATGTTGTAGGGAAGTATTATTTTTCAAAAAATCCCGGCTGGTCAAATGATCTAGGATTTTTGTTTGAAGAGTCTGGTCATTATGGTGAGGCGGTAGAGTTACTAAGCTATGTTATTGCCAATCATCCAGATAGGACGGTCGCTTATCTAAATTTGGCGGATGCTTATTGGGGATTGGGAAACAAGAAGCAGGCCGCTGAAAACTATAATAAATATAACTCGCTTATGATTCAGTCTGGAAAGACTGCAAAAGTTCCAAAGAGAGTGATCGAGCGAGGTTGAAGGGTCTGAATTAGAGGGGAGATGTATTTGTTATGGGGTCGGCTAAGATATTTATCTGCCTATAAATAAATCCGTCCCCATTCGGTCTTTCGGGGAGCAAAGAGTGAAAAGAGCCTTCCTATTACTCGCGTCAATTTTCGTATGTATGACCGCTATGCCCGTTTTCTCCTCCGAGGTTGATCGCATTGGCACAGCCGTAAAGGTAGGTAATGACCGGGGCGATTCAGCCCTTGCTTCTGGAAAATCGGTGGCTTCAATCTCTCAGGGAGATTGCAAATACTCCTTGGCCCTGCTCGAAAATCAACACGTACAGTTTCATTCCCCTGATGCTGTGTTTCTTGAGTCCAAGATAATTCCGAAGGATGAGTATTGGCCGCACCTTGTACAGGCGGAAATGTCTGCGGGGTATGACTGGAGCTTTAAAGAGAATAACAATTTCAAATCAAAATGGTTTGGGCTGATGTGCGAGAGTGCTGAGAATTTTGGTTTGCTCCGTTCTGATCAAAGTAAAAGCGCTGGCGGCGATAGTCCAGAACTTCAGTTTGTTAAAGAGGCGAACGACCTTAAATGCCCTGCGACGCTGACAGAGAAAGGGTGGGTGCCAAATGTTAACGCAGGCCGACCGGAAGATTACGTTTTTCGCAAACTAAGTGGCGCTAACTGGTCGGGATTCATGTTTGGTTTCAAGAGTGAGAATAGGGGCAGTATGAGTCGTATTAATTTTTGTTTAGTGCACGATGGAGATGTTTTGCTGGGTTCAGCTATAAGTAATTCCAAGCCATCATGGATTGACGAAAAAGCCTTTGAGGAAATCGAATCAACGTTAAGGACCGTGACTTTCACGCCTTGATTGCGTATGTGACAAGGGGACTGATTTAATTTGCCGCGCTCAGGGATGAATGAACCAAATGCGTGCAAGACCAAATCCCCTCAAATATTAGACCGGCATACCCTTTATATGAATCAAGGATTGAAGACAGTGATGCGTTTTAGATTGAGTTGGATACTGGGCGCGTTTGCGCTATTGCCTGTTTCAGCCGCATTTGCCCAAGACGATTGCAGTGAAATCAGCTCAAGCTCACAGGTTGTCCGGTGTTCCGAGGCTACAAAGAATTCCGCCGATTCCCAGTTGAATACGAGCTACCACCAATTGATGGCGAGGCTCGAATCTCAATATTCAGTCGATGCGAAATTGGGTGCGGAGTATTCGGCGCAGGTAAAGGAATCGCAGCGTGCATGGATCAAGTTACGGGATACGAATTGCGCGGTAGAGGCGTTCGAGATTGACGCGGGCAAGCCTGCTTATGTGGCGGTGGTGAACAATTGCATTGCGAAGATGAGTCGGGAGCGTTCGGCTTATCTGGACGGGATCGCGCCAGACATCGCAGGCGGAGGTAGTAGGTCGTGTCCATCCTCGGACTTCGCGCAGTTTCTGCCAGCATTTTCTGCCTCCGCAGAATCCCAGAAACGCCTAACCGCACTGGCGGTGAAGATATTGGTGTTGAAACGGACCTCGGACCCTGGCCGATTTTTGCCGGAAATTACTGCTGAGACAGGCGCCAGTTTGACGTTTCCGTTAATGGCTGCGATCCAGGGCAGGTCTGAAACGGTTGAGATTGAAACGGTCGACGACACTCACATGAACGTTGTGGATAAACGGGCGGGTAACAGCAATATCAAGATTTTTAACTTTGCTAAAAAGTCGTGCTGGGCGCTTGTCGGGATTGAGGATTGGTCGCTCAGTGAGAAGGAGCTTGTCGCACCCGCTAGACCTGGAATGAGCCGCGCCGAGAACCTTTGTTATCAACGGGCAGAGGGTTTGGGTGGGTTGGGGTTTCTTGAGCAATACCGTCTGACTGCGGAGTTGATTGAAGCGTCCCTGGAAAATTACGTCTGTGCTGCGGCGTCGGGTGATCCGGAGGCGAGTCTATCGGCGGCACGTTTAAGTCTTTCGCAGATGGCGCCTCAATTGGAAACCAGCAAGGTCGAGGCTTTGTTCAAAGCGGCATCGACGACTGCGGACGGCGCGCTCGGTTATGCCACGTATTTTTGTAACGGTAATTCCACGGACTATAGCGGTCCTTGCCTGCACCCGGAGCAGGCAGAAAAGGAGGCAATTCGCGCGGTTTCCATGGGGTCCTCAGATGCGATGAATTATCTGGGCTCTTCTTTTGAAAGTGGCGAGTTGGGAACGAAGGATCTGTCCCGAGCCTTGGCCTGTTATCAGTTGTCCGCTGATAGAAGTCGCCCGCAGGGGAGCGAGGGCGTGAAGCGCTTGGTTTCGCAAGACCCAGACTTAAAGCCCAGTCACTGCCTGTAAATTTGCTGTGCATATAAACATCGAAGAAGGGGACATTAAGTCCCCTTCGTTTTTTCTACGCCTTAGCCCGATGCGCCCCAGGATCCGGCGAATCAATTTGATCCAGCGCACGCTCTACCAATAAATGCACCCCATCCGCCAATCGACTCAGCGCCAAGGCTACCGAGCGGCGTGTGCCTTCTACGTCGTCCGCCAGGTCCGCAGCGATGGCGCTGATGGACAGCAGGTCTTCGGACGCATTGGCCAGGAGGGTTTCGGCGTGGAGGTCGCGGGAGGCGGCGAATAGGGCGCCTTTGCGCGGCTTGGATTTGGGTTTCGCGTCGGGGTTTGGGCCGAGGTGGTAGTCGAGGGCGCGTTCGGCGGCTTCGTGGAGTTTTTTCGAATCGAGGGATTCGTAGGGGGATGTAGATAAGTCGTTAGGTGGATTCGGTGTTGGCTTGATCATAGGTATCTTCCGGTAATTGGAGTTGACACCGTTTCGCTTGCACTTCGAAAGAGGTGGCAACTGTGCATAGGTGTGCAAGACCGGTCCGGAACCCCGGCAGACCCGAAGGTCTCCCATACACAGTCGCCATAACGATTTGCGAGCATAAAAAAATGCACAGCCAATAGCCATAAGCGAATGTATTCCAGATCGGACTTGCACGTCCGTGTCACCGTTTTGTGCGATGACGAGAAGAGGTTATCGGTGAACGCAAACCTCGCCTAGTTCACGAACATCCCTCCGTATTGAAGGAAATGTCCGAGAGGTTTGCGGGCATTAAGACCAAAAAACCACAGCCTGCGGCAGCTCCTACAGAAGTACCTTTTCCGTCAGATAAATCGCCAATTTATTTCATCTCGCCAACGGCCATCCGCCCATAAACCCTTTAGACTTGCCCCCCTCAAGGAAGCCCCCAGGACACGGAATGCCAGTCCCCCCGAACACCCTTCGCAAAGCCCTGATCGCCTGGCTCTACGCCGCCGCGCTGGTGCATCTGTTCGTCAGCATCGCCCTCGCCTGGGCCGGCCATTCGGGCCTGCTCGGCGGCTATCTGAAAATCATCGAGCAAGCCTTCTGGGCCACCGACGCCGTACCCCACGCCGCCCGTGAACAACAACTCTGGTGGCTCGCCGTGTTTGGCGCGACGTTGCAAAGTTATTCCCTCTACATGCTCGCCCTTGTGCGCATTGGCAGTCGGCTCAAAACCCCGATGGCGTGGGGCTGGTTGATCGCGGGCATCGTGCTCTGGGCACCGCAGGACATGTGGTTTTCCCTGAGCACCCAGCTCTGGTTGAACCTGTGGATCGACGGCTTCGCTCTCCTGGCGTTGCTGCCGCCGCTATTCTGGCTCTACCGCCACGACCGCCGCGTTTCCAGGATGTGTCCATGAACAAACCTGTGATGTACCTGTTGGCCGGTAACGGTGGAGCCGCCGATTGGTGGGATGACGCGCTGCCGCACTTTGAGCGCTATCACGTGGTGCCGTTGGAATTGCCGGGCTTCGGCGACAATCCTCAAGACCCGTGCGAAGACCTCGCGGCGTACGCTCAGGCATTGCTGGCGATGACGGTTGAGGGCAGCGCAATCATGGCGGTCGGGGTTAATGCGCTGCTGGTGTTGCATGCGCTGCAACGCAAGCCGGGGTATTTCTGTCGCAGCGTGTTGCTGGCGCCGGTCGGGGCGTTTTTGTGGCAGCGGCGATTGCCGGCGCTGATGTCGCCGCTGCCGATTCGCAAGACCATTCATTGGTTGCTGGCGAACAAGCCTGCGGTGTTCGCGCACAAGTTCTCCAACCAGACCTGGACGCTTGCGCAGTACGCTCGCATGGGCGCCGGGTATGCGCGGTGCCGCGCATTTGTGCCGCACTGGGACCTGGTGCGCGCCGATACCGCGTTGCCGCTGCTGGAGTGGATCACCGACCCGGTCGAGCTGGTCTGGGGCGATCAGGACAATGTGCTCGGCATCGCCCAGGCTGCGGCGTGGTCGGCGATTCTGGCCCGGGCCGACCTGACCATCAGCCTGAAAACCGGTTGGGGGCATTACCCGTGGATCGATGCGCCAGCGGAATTCGCCGCGTGGCTGGAGTTGGGCGAATGCGGATTCGTCGCGCATACCAAGGGCGGTCGCTTGCGTCTGGCCGAGTTGGCCGGGCAAGCGGTGCCGCCGGCGCTGACGCTCAACGATGCTCACGATTCGCGCTTGCCGGCGTTTCTCGCCAGCCAACCGGACGCCACGTGGGCGGTGCGTTCTTCCAGCTATGGCGAGGATCAGGCCGATGCGGCGAATGCCGGGTTGAGCACCACGTTCCTGCGCGAACCGACGTCCAACGTGCCAGCACGGATTGCCGAGTTGAGCGCGGCGGGCGTGGAAGAAGTGGTGGTGCAGCGCTTCATTACGCCGCAACTGTCCGGGATCGCGTTTGTGCGGCATCTGTCGGTGGAATTGGAGTGGGTCGAGGGTCACCTGGAGTCGCTGGCCGACGGTCAGGTCAGTCCCGAACGCGCCATCATTTCCCGCCTCGGCGATTCGTGGAGTAGCGGCACCTTCAAACCTTCCCATGGCCTGACGGCGAAAGCGTTGTGGCGCTTTCTGCAAGGCGTGTTGCGGGTCTTCCACTACGTGCCAGGCGACGTCGAATGGGCCTGGGACGGCCAGCAACTCTGGCTGCTGCAATACCGGCCGATCAGCGACTACGGCTGGCGCCGACACCTGACCGCCGCCAACATCGCCGAGATCCTGCCGCCACAGCCGAGCGTGTTCGTGGAGTACGCGCAACGACGTGCGGCGGCGAGTATTCCGGCGATCATGGCGCGCTGGGATTCTCGGGTGTTGCAGGACAACGAGCCGTTTACTGCGGTGTTTGGCGGCGCTTCCTACATCAACAATGACCTGTTTCTTGCGCGGCTGGCGGACTGGGGCATTTCCGCCAGCAGCTACGCCGGTGAAGTCGGCGGCGCGACACCGCACCTGCCTTGGCGGCCGTTGCGAATGCTGCGTTCGGTGCCGTTGTTCCTGCGCATGCAGCGCATCGCTCGCGGGCATTTGCTGACGCTGGAAAGGGGTTTGCAGCGCTTCGATCAGGAGCTGTCCGAACTCATCGCCCAAGGGGCCGATGGTCAGCAATTGGCCGATTGGTTCACCCGGTTTTATGTGTTCGTGGTGCAGGGCAACCTGTGCATCGCCACGTCGTTGGCCAGCAGTGGCGGCGACTTGCTGGGCCGACCGCCAACTGCGTATGACGACCTCGAAAACAGCCCCCATCGACTGCCGTGGGAAACCGACCCGGCCACACCACGCCCGGCGCCGACCGACCTGCCATTGCAAGCCTTCCCGCAATGGCCCGCGCTTATCCGCATCGCCCATTCCACCGGCCTGCCGGGCCTGCGCGGCTACTACCTGCAAGTGCGCGAGTGGTATCGCGACAACCTCATGCGGATCTTCTTTCGCCTGCACCATGCGATGCCGATGGCTGATCGAGCGCACTGGTTCGCGCCACATCCCGACATTCGCAGCCGCGACGGCAGTTTCTGGCAGGACGGTCGCGAAGGCACCGAGCAAGCGACCGGGTTCATGATTTATCCGGGCCAGGTGCAGGGGATTTTGGGCGACGACATTTTGCTCGAGGACACCCTCGACCCTGGCCGCCACGCACACTACCAAGCCGCGCGGGCGGTGATTGCGCGGATGGGTGGGCGGTTGTCCCATGGCTCGACGTTGCTGCGGGAATTGCGCAAGCCTTCGGCGGTGCTGCCTCAGGTGGATCTGGCGTGGGTGGGGCGTGAGGTGTTGTATCGGGATGGTGAGTTGGTGTTGGTGAAGTAGGGCGGGTGTTTGGTTGGCTGGTTATTTCAAAGGATCTGAAGTGAGAAAAGTTCTGTTAGCACTGCTTGGTTTGCTACCAATGGCCGCTCAGGCTGAGGATGCTTGCAAAGAAGTCACCCTGGGCGTGTCGGTCTACAGGTGCTCGGAGTCCGAACGAAAAGCCGCCGATGCGCAACTCAACGTCAGCTACAAAAAATTGATAGCGCGGTTTGAATCTCAGCACCGGATTAACCCCGAGCAAGGAAAGGTCTTCATGACCATGGCCAGGGATTCCCAGCGCGCCTGGCTTAAGTTGCGAGACACCAATTGCCCACTTGAGGCCACAGACATTGAGCCGGGCGTAGAGGCGTCTCTCACAACGATCAACTTTTGCGTTGCCAGAATGAGCCAGGAGCGCGCGGCTTATCTGGACGGGATTGTGCCGGACGAATTCGGCGTCTCCTGCCCATCGACTGACTTCAATGTGTTCCTCGCTTCGTTTGCAGAGAATTCGGCCGTTCAGAGAGCGTTTATTCAGCGACCTCTTCAATTTCTGGCAACGGTAGATGCCGAGCCCGAACCTCGGCTGGAGAAGCGAGCCCTGGAAGATAAGCAGATCAAATATCCGCTAATGCCTGATCGCGCACACCGGGAAGCGGAAGGTCTGACTTTAAGTATCAAGGAGCGCAGCGGAGATACCGCCACGGCTATTTTGAATAAGCCAGATACCGACTACTTGGTTGAGTATCGATTTGTGCTTGGAAAGTGCTGGATGCTCAGTGAAGTTTCGGATTTTGCGATTTAGTGAGATGGGGCAATTTAAGATCAAAAGATCGCAGCCTTCGGCAGCTCCTTCAGGGGATTGTGCGTCGTGTGAATAGTGTGACTTGGTAGTCATTGGTGCCAAAAAACGGTGCATCTTCTTCTAAAGCAACCTGATGGTGTTGTTATCGCTTGAAGCCGCTACACTCCGCCAGCCGTTCATTTTCCTTTGAGGCTTTGCGCATGAAATTTCGTTTTCTTCTGTGGATGCTGGGTTTGTTGATGGGTAAGGCCAGTCGGACTAATCCTGCGTTTCAACAGCAGTTGGGTGACAAGGAGTTGGTGTTTCAACTACAGACCCTGGACGGGAAAGTGGCGCGGCATTTCTTTGTGAAAGATCAGCGCATCACCAGTAAGTCTGGCGTGTATGCCGAGCCGGCGTTTGCGATTGCCTTTAAAGATGCGGCGTATGGCTTTGCCACGATGCAGGCGAAGAACAAGCAGTTGGCGTTTATGACAGGGATTCAGGACAAGTCGATTCAGATCAAGGGCAACCCGGCGCTGGTGATCTGGTTCCAGGGGTTGACCAAGTATTTGAAGCCGAGGAAGGCTAAGCCTAAGGCTTGAGTTCGGTGTTGGGGCTGTGACGCGGAGCGTCACGGGATGCGTTACCACGCGGGAGCGTGGGAACGATCGGGTAGGGTTCATCGCGGGCAAGCCTTGCTCCTGTAGGAGCGAGGCTTGCCCGCGAATGCTTTTAGGCCTGGGTGAATTGCGAGGCCAGTTCGCGCAGCAGCACTTCGGCTTCAAGCACTTTGCTGACCACGTCGTTGGCCTTGTCGCGGGTCAAGCCCACACGCTCCAGCAGCGCATCCGGAATGTCTTCATCCGGTCCCGAGCCAATCCCGCGACTGCGCAGCAAACGCACCGCCAGGCATACCAGGTTCGGGTATTCGGCATACGCGCCGTCGTAGCCCGGATCGTGCTGGAAGCGCAGCGCAGTCGCCAACTCATCGGGCATGTCCCAGTAACGCATCAACCACGAACCGATCTGTTCACGACTGATGCCGAGCAGGTGCTGCTCGACGTAGCTGTGGCACAGGTGCGGGTTGACCTCCAGGTGGCGGCAGATCAGGGAGAAGTGCGGCGGGAAGACGTGGGCCAGCAGCAAGTAGCCGAAGTTGTGCAGCAGGCCGGCGAGGTAGGTCAGGCCGGCTTCCGGGCGCTGGGCGCGGGGCATGGCGCGGGTCAGGCCTTCGATGACGGCGGCGGTGTAGATCGATTGCTGCCAGTACGGCGTGGTGTGTTGCGGGTGGTCTTTGGGCAGGCTCAAGGTCTTGCCGAGGGCCAGGCCCAGGGCCAGGTTGATCACCAGGTCGAAGCCGAGCACGCGGACGATCGCGTCTTCCACCGAACGAATCTTGCCCGGCGAGGCGTAGTACGGCGACGCCGCCCAGCTCACGACTTGCGCAGCGAGGGCCGGGTCGGTTTCGACGACGCCGGTGATGTCGTCGATGGTGGCGTTGGGGTCGACCCGCAGTTTGATGATTTTCTGCGCGGTTTCGGCCAGCGGTGGGATTTCGATGGTGGCTTCCAGGCGTTGCTGGATGCGCCGTGCGGTGAATGCCTGGACGGCCTGGGTGATTTCCTCGCGGTCATCGTCGGGGCGGTCGAGGTTCGGGCGGATGCTGGTCAGGGCTTCGCCGAAGTTGGCGGCGCTGGCCTTGGTGAGCATGCTCTTGAAGTCGTCGCTGGAGATTTCCAGCAGTACGTTCGGCTCGCCCGAGTTGATCAGCAACTTCGGTTCACGCAGCAGGCTTTCTTCGTACAGGCAGGGCGAACTGGTGAGCGCCGGCAGGCCCGGCAGCAGGCTCAGGCTGTGTTTGCCGAGCATCTTCTCCAGGCGTTCGGTGGAGACGGCGGTCAGTCGGCGGCCGGTCAGTTCGGCGAGGCGATTGAGGTCCAGCAACTGGCTCTGCGGGAACAGCACCATGAGCGCGCCGACGGCGTCATCGAGCAAAACCGCCTGCACTTTACGCGAGGCGTTGAGGCCGTGATGGTCGAGGACTTCTTCGTAGGCGATGCCCAGCTTGCCGAGCAGTAGCCGAATAACAGACGGAGCGTGCGGGGTTTCGGGGATGAGGGCAGCTTCGGTCATGGTGTGTATCCGTTTTTGAAACAATTGCTGGAGTATAACCAGCTTGTTTAAAGCCATGGTCCAGAAACTGCGACGGTGCTCACACTTGGCCGTATTGCTGCCCATGGCGCAGCCAACGATCGAGCAGCGGGCTGACGTGATCCGGCCAGCGTTCCAGCAAGGCTTGGGCGGCATCGCGCACGGCTGGCAGCAGATCGGCGTCGCGCATCAGGTCCGCGACCTTGAATTGCAGCAGGCCGGTCTGGCGGGTGCCGAGCATTTCCCCGGGGCCGCGCAGTTCGAGGTCTTTTTCGGCGATGACAAAACCGTCGTTGGTCTCGCGCATGATGCCCAGGCGCTGACGGCCAATCTGTGACAGCGGCGGATGGTAGAGCAGCACGCAATGGCTGGCGGCGCTGCCCCGACCGACACGGCCGCGCAATTGGTGCAGTTGCGCCAGACCCAGGCGTTCAGGGTTTTCGATGATCATCAGGCTGGCGTTGGGAACGTCCACACCGACTTCAATCACCGTGGTGGCGACCAGCAATTGCAGGTTGCCGGCCTTGAACTCGGCCATGACCGCGGCTTTCTCGGCAGGCTTCATGCGCCCGTGGATCAGCCCGACCTTCAACTCGCCGAGGGCGGCGGTGAGGTCTTCGTAAGTGGTTTCCGCGGCTTGGCAGGTCAGCTCTTCGGATTCTTCGATCAGCGTGCAGACCCAGTAGGCCTGTCGCCCTTCGGCGCAAGCGCCGCGCACCCGTTCGATGACTTCGACGCGTCGTGTATCGGTGACCAGCACGGTGTTGACCGGGGTTCGGCCGGGGGGCAATTCGTCGAGGATCGAAGTGTCGAGGTCGGCGTAGGCGCTCATCGCCAGGGTCCGTGGAATCGGTGTGGCGGTCATGATCAATTGATGCGGGCACATCCGCCCGCCAACGCCTTTTTGGCGCAGGGCGAGGCGCTGCTGGACGCCGAAGCGGTGTTGTTCGTCGATGATCGCCAGCGCGAGGTTCTTGAACTGCACTTCTTCCTGGAACAACGCGTGGGTGCCGACCACCATCGGTGCACCGTTGGCGATTTGCTCCAGCGCAGCTGCGCGGTTTTTGCCCTTGAGCTTGCCGGCCAGCCACGCGACTTCGATACCCAGCGGTTCGAGCCAGCGCTTGAAGGTGATGAAGTGCTGTTCGGCAAGAATCTCGGTGGGCGCCATCAACGCGACCTGATAACCCGCCTCCAGTGCTTGCAGGGCGGCGAGGGCGGCGACCACGGTCTTGCCCGCGCCAACGTCGCCCTGGATCAGCCGCAGCATCGGTTCGTGCTGACTGAGGTCGTAGGCGATTTCGTTGCCAACCCGTTGCTGGGCCCCTGTCGGCGTGAAGCCGAGGTTGGCCAGGTACTTGGCCGGCAGCTTGGTGGCTTTGGGCATCGCCGGCGCACGCAGGGAACGCATGCTTTCGCGCAGACGCTGCTGGGACAGTTGATGGGTCAGCAGTTCTTCGAAGGCCAAACGATGTTGGGCCCAGTGATGGCCGAGGGCGAGTTCGTCGACGTCGGCATCGGCGGGCGGGTGATGCAGGTAGCGGATCGCATCGGCCAGCGGCGCCAGTTGATAGTCCCGGGCCAGTTCGGTGGGCAGCCAGTCGGGCAGGCTGCTGGGGCCGAGCAGGGTCAGGGTTTGCATGCACAGTTGGCGCAGGCGTTGTTGGGTCAGGCCTTCGGTGAGCGGGTAGACCGGGGTCAGGGTTTCATCCACCGGCGGCGGCTCGTCGCCGGTGATGGCGCGGTATTCCGGGTGGTAGATTTCCAGCCCCGAGGCACCGGGCCGTGCTTCGCCGTAGCAGCGAATCCGCGTGCCGCGTTTGAGGCCTTCTTTCTGGGCGTTGCTGAAATGATAGAAGCGCAAGCTCAGGCCGCCAGTGCCGTCCTGAATCCGCACCACAAGGCTGCGGCGCCGGCCCATCACCACGTCAGCGCCACTGACGGTGCCCTCAATCACCGCGTCCTGGCCGGGTCGCAAGTGGCCAATCGGGACCACGCGAGTGCGGTCCTGATAGCGCAACGGCAAGTGGAAGAGCACGTCCTGGAGATTCTCCAGGCCGACCTTGGCCAATTTCTCGGCCATGGCTTCACCGACACCCTTGAGTGCCGTCACCGACACTTGCGACAACTCGGTCATGGCAGCGACTTAGCCGGCCACCACCGGCGCTTGTGGCTTGGCCACCGAGCACAGGCGAATGGAGTCAGCGAGGATTTCAATCGCCTTCGGCCGCGGAAAACTCGCGCGCCAGGCGATGGCCACGGTGCGGAACGGCACCGGCGGCGACAGTGGGCGCACGGCGATCACGCCAGGGGCGTAATGGTGGCTGTCCACCGCCGACAGCGGCAGGATCGAGATGCCCAGGCCAGAGGCGACCATGTGGCGGATGGTTTCCAGGGAGCTGGATTCCACTGTGGTGTGTTTCGCGCCGTCATTGCCTTTGCCCAGGGTCGGGCAGGCTTCCAACACTTGATCGCGGAAGCAGTGGCCTTCGCCGAGCAGCAGCAGGCTCTTGTCGTTGAGCAGGGCGGCGTCGATGGTTTCTTTCTGGGTCCACGGGTGCTGGGCCGGCATCAGGACGTAGAACGGTTCGTCGTAGAGCGGCAGGGTCAGCACGTCGGCTTCGTTGAACGGCAGGGCGATGATGATCGCGTCGAGCTCGCCGTTGCGCAGTTTGTCGCGCAGCACGTGGGTGAAGTTTTCTTCGATGTACAACGGCATCTGCGGGGCGACCCGGTGCAGTTGCGGAATCAGATGCGGGAACAGGTACGGGCCGACGGTGTAGATCGCGCCGACTTTCAGCGGGGCGGTCAGTTGGTTCTTGCCGGCCTGGGCCAGTTCGCGGATGCCTTGGGCCTGTTCCAGGACTTTCTGCGCCTGGGCCACGATGCCTTCGCCGACCGGGGTCAGACGCACGGCGCTCTTGCTGCGCTCGAAAATCAGCACACCGAGTTCGTCTTCAAGCTTTTTCACGCCCACCGACAGGGTCGGCTGGCTGACGTGGCAACGCTCAGCCGCGTGGCCGAAGTGCTGCTCTTGGGCGAGGGTAACGATGTAGCGTAATTCTGTAAGAGTCATAGCGAGCGTCCATGAAGTTGCGGGCCAAGCATACCGGCTGCAATCGATAGACGCACGTTATCAGAGAGAGTGTGTTGAGTGACACAGGGCAATGCGGGTTTGCCGCTGGCGGATATGCAAAAGGCACCTTTTCGGTGCCTTTATGACCGCTGCATAACCCTGTGGGAGCGGGCTTGCTCGGGTAGAAACCGGGGACATCCTTTACGTTTTAAACCGGAGA
>NZ_MOBP01000115.1 GCF_003732665.1 Pseudomonas frederiksbergensis
GCCGGTGACCCTGACGTTGTTCTATCAGTTGATCGTCGGGTTCGTCGGCCTGGTGCTGATCGCGATGCTCAGCGGTCAGGTCACGCACGTCAGCCTGCCCACCGTGGCGGAGGCCAGCGTGCTGTTCCAGGGCTTGGTGGTGTCGTTCTTCAGTTACCTGACCTGGTTCTGGTTGTTGCGCCGTTATCTTGCCGCGAATCTGGCGGTGTTTTCGTTCATGACGCCGCTGTTCGGCGTCACCTTCGGCGCGGTGCTGTTGGGTGAAGACCTGAGCCTCAACTTCGTGATCGGCGCGGTGC
>NZ_MOBP01000116.1 GCF_003732665.1 Pseudomonas frederiksbergensis
AAACTCCAGCCCCGGCAACAACCGCAGCATGGCTTTACGGATTTCGGCAGTGCTGATGCGGGTCTGGTAATCCTGCTCGCGCAGTTCTGGACGGCTGGCCAGGGCTTCGTGTTCGAGGCTGGCCATGCCGACTTTCAGTTGCGGAATCGTGTAGTCGTCCGGGGTCGCCAGTTTCAGATCGGTACCCATCGGCAGGTTGATCAGGGTCGACAGTTCGGTCTTGGCCAGGGACAACGCGCGGCGTTGCTCTTGCAGCTGACGGGTCGCTTCGATCAGCGAGCGCTGGTAACCCAACGACACCACCGGATCGCCGATGCGTTGATCGCTCATGCTCTGGCTGTT
>NZ_MOBP01000117.1 GCF_003732665.1 Pseudomonas frederiksbergensis
GCTTGTCGCCGTCTTCCACTGTCACTTCCCGCAGGATCCGGATGAACCTCTTGGCGGCGTCCTGCTCTTCCAGGCCTGCCGATTGAATCAGGAATACGAAAGGTCCAGCGCTACCATCCATGATCGGGACTTCGGACGCGGAGAGCTCGACGTAGGCGTTATCGATGCCCAGGCCAGCCATGGCCGAGAGCAAGTGCTCCACCGTGTCCACTTTGACGTCACCGTTGACCAGCGTGGTCGACATCGTGGTTTCGCCAACGTTTTCCGCGCGCGCAGGAATCTGCACCACAGGGTCC
>NZ_MOBP01000118.1 GCF_003732665.1 Pseudomonas frederiksbergensis
CAATCAACACCTCGCCCTGGGCCACCAACTGCCCATCGTGCACATTCCCCTGCTTGACCCGCGACGCCACCGGCGCATGCAAGGTGCTGACGCGTCCCGCCTCCAGCATCACCGGCAACTCCACCGCGCTGCGCCATGGCACCGCCAGCAGCAGAACAATCGCCACCAGCCCGAGGGTACTGAGCAACACCCGAGGGGCGTGCGCCTGGTCGCGGCGGGTCCACCACTCACGCCATTCGCGCCCGATGGGCAGGAAGATGAACCACACCCGTCCCACCAGCATCAGGAAGATGCCCAAC
>NZ_MOBP01000119.1 GCF_003732665.1 Pseudomonas frederiksbergensis
CAAAGGCTTCCAGAAACGCCGCTTTGGTCAGGCCACCAAGGCACAGCGATTCATCCAGGCGGATGTCCCACTCGCGCAGCGTGCGGATCACCCGTTCGTGGGCTGGCGCCGAGCGTGCGGTGACCAGCGCGGTGCGGATCGGGCAAGCGTCGTCGGGGAACTCGCGTTGCAATAAATTCAGCGCCGCGAGGAAGCCTTTGAACGGGCCTCCGCGCAACGGCTAGCCACCGGACTCACGCTCACTGGCCTGGAACGCTTTCAGCCCACAGGCCTGATAAACCC
>NZ_MOBP01000120.1 GCF_003732665.1 Pseudomonas frederiksbergensis
AATAGACGTCGAACAGCGCACGTTCTTCCGGGCGCAACTGGGGCGCGAGTTTGGCGGACAAGGCGCGCATGTCGGCGCGCACGCCTTCGAGGGCGGTCTTGAACAGCCCGAGCTCGGCGTGTATGTCGGTGATGGTCTTGGCCGGCACCACATCCAAATCAGCCGGCGGCAGCATGAGCACCGCCGTACCGACCGCCGCGCCCAGCGAACCCGGCACGCCGACGAACTTGGCCTCCTGGATGCCTGTGCCCTGGCGGCCCAGACCACGGATCGAACCGGTGGCCTCGGCGTGGGCGAT
>NZ_MOBP01000121.1 GCF_003732665.1 Pseudomonas frederiksbergensis
CTTTCTCCGAAGATTTCAGCCACCATGCGCTCAGGCCCAATGTGTAGGGCGGCGTGGTGACGAAGGCGAACCGGTTGCGGTAGGCCAGGCGGTGATAATTGAGGTACCAGTTGGGAATGATGTAGTGCTGCCACAGCAATACCCGGTCCAGGGCCTTGCCGGCGGCGACCTGTTCATCCTGGGTCTGGGCGGCGAGCAATTGTTCGAGTAAATGGTCGACCGCCGGATTGGCAATACCGGCGTAGTTTTTGCTGCCCTTGACCCCGACCTGGCTGGAATGGAAGTACTGCCATTGTTCCAGGCCCGGACTGAGCGTCTGGTTGAGGGTCATCAGGATCATGTCGAAGTCGAACTGATCAAGGCGTTGCTTGTACTGGGCGCGATCGACTGTGCGCAGCCGAGCGTCGATGCCGATGCTGGCGAGGTTCTCGACGTAAGGCTGAAGGATGCGCTCCAGGTTCGGGTTGACCAGCAGGATCTCCAAACGCAACGGTTGGCCAGCGGCGTTCTGTACGTGTTGGCCATTGAGCTTCCAGCCGGCCTCAGCGAGCAGGCTCAGGGCCTTGCGCATGGTTTCCCGGGGGATGCCGCGCCCTTGGGTCTGCGGCAGGCTGAACGGCTCGGTGAA
>NZ_MOBP01000014.1:0-80538 GCF_003732665.1 Pseudomonas frederiksbergensis
TTCGCACCTTGAATTTTGCGCCACCTCTGTGAGGTGGGGAGGCCGGCCAGATGATTCTCAGATCTATTTTAAAAAAATAGATCAGTCCCCTTTTTGCTCAGCACCACCGCCAGTGGCGTCAGGACGAACGGATTCAAGCCGGGCAGCCGGGAGCCGCCAACATAATTCGGGGACATTGAAGTTTATCTTGGAGGGCCCGTGAAATTGGACTGAGGCGTCCATGATAGGAATCAGCGCGAGTTTTTTGGACTCGCTTTCCCCAAGGTCTGAATCAAGCCAAAAAAACCTTTTAAATCAGTTATTTAATTAGTATTCGGTATGGCAAAAACGACTTTTTGCTTCAAACGAACTCAGGTTTTTTGCCGCTATCGAAAGGACTCAAGTGAAGTTGACCACCATCCGTACTAAAGCATCTTCAATGGCTTGGCGACTGCCAGGTTCAAGGGTTTGCGGGTCGTTGAGCATGGCGCGCAACACACCACTGATTGCGTGAGTCAGCACAAAAGCCTCGGCCTCATCAAGCGTGCGCCGCTGGTGGTCGGCGTCAATCAGGCCAGTGTCAGTGAAGTACTGGATGACCGCTGCGCGCAACTGCGGCAACGGCGTGCCCGCCCCCCGACTCAACAGGTAGTGCATCAGTACACCATGCACCCCGGTACGCCCACCATAGGCGCTGACAATCGCACGGATCACCGCTCGAACCCGCGCCCCGGGCACGACAGGCTCATCACTTGTGATGACTGTCATCACCTCGCGAGTCAATGCTCCCAGCTCACGCAACGCCAGTTCATCGAGAACCCGCTGTTTGTTGGGAAAATACTGATAGAGCGTGCCGATGCTTACACCGGCCAGTTCGGCGACATGGTTGGTGGTAAATCCATCGATGCCGTCCCGCTCCAGGATGCGCCGTGAGGCTTCCAAAATGAGTTCGACCTTGACCTGCGCGCGTGTTTGCGACGGAGATCGACGGCTATCCAACTGATTTTCTTTTATTTTTTTTACCAAGAGCGCTCTCCCGGAATGCGAGTACAGGCAGGCGAAATGCTTGCCTATTATGGCAGCCATATCGCAACTAACGGGTGACTCCATGAATCACACACCTCAAGTAACAGAAGTAGAGCAGAACCCGACCCGTCGGCTTGGCATGACCTACCGTTTCAACGACGAGCATATGGATCTGTTTTTCATGGCAGCTTTGGGGTGGGGGCCAGCCGGCGGTCTGGATGTCGGTCAGGTCTACCACATCGCTGAAACGATCACAGACGGTGACCCGGACACGTGGGTGAACGCCTTTGCTCTTTACGGCAACTATCTCGATCAACAAGCCAACACCTGGCGGGCCAAAGGCTGGCGACATTCCGCCGGTGAAATGCGCCTGAAGGCCTTTGCCAGCTATCGGTCTGCCTGGCAGTTTGCTGGCCCCGGCCAACGTTTCAGCGAGCTGTATGCCCAGCATCAACGCACCTTCGCCTTGGCCATCGACGAACTACGGCTACCCGCCACACGTTTCGAAATCCCGTGGAAACATACCAGCCTACCTGGGCATTATTTCGCTAATCCGGATCCGGACGCTCAGTTGGTACTGGTGATTGGCGGCGCGGACACGTGCCATGAAGACCTGTTCCTCACCGTCGGCCGCAACTTGCTCGAGCGCGGCTATTCTGTGGCACTCGCGGACTTGCCCGGCCAAGGTGAGTTGCAGGCGCAAGGTCTGTATTGGGAAGCCGAAGCGGAGAAGCCGATAAGCGCCATCATCGACCAATTGATCATTCGCTTCGGTGCCCGTCCAGGTCGAATTGCCCTGCTGGGGTTGAGTCTGGGGGGGTATTTCGTCAGCCGTGCAGCCGGGCACGAAACCCGTCTGGCAACAGTAATCGCCAGCACTCCACTACATGACGCCGGACTGCTGTTTGCCCGTTCAGTGCAAGCCGCCACCAGGAACCAGGCCAGTACTGCGTTTTCTGCGGCCACGCTGCGCAGTTACCAGACGACCTTCTGGAAGGCTGGCGCTCGAACACCAACGGAACTGGTCGACCGCACTTGCGCCATGCGCGCCGATCCGGCTCGGGTCACGGTACCGTTTCTGTCCTTGCTCGGCGGTGGCGAATCGGACCTGTTCACCGAGCAGGCTAGAACTTGGCACGCAGCCATTGGATCAACGCAAAAATCGCTGGTCGAGTTGCCGGCGCAAACTGGTGCAGACGGTCATGTGCAACTCAACAATCGGCTGCGTCTGGCGCAAGAATGCTGTGGCTGGATGGACGATCTATTCGCGGCAAATCCCGATCAATAATCATCTTGCTAACGAGTGAACACCTCTCAAAATATATCGTACGGAAAGCCCCGATCAATCCGACTGGCCGCTTCTGACCGAAACCAGACATTCTTCACGCTAACCAAATCCTCAACATAGGAACGCATCGATACCCGCCCCCTAGCGTAGAATCCCCCAAGCCCCAGCCCACCCCGAGACGGAGCCTCAATGCAAACCCCCACCACCTCCATCCCCCTCTGGAAAACCTACCTCCTTTTCCTAGCCCCCATGGTCCTCTCCAATTTCCTCCAATCCATGTCGGGCACGATCAACAGCATCTACATCGGCCAAATGCTCGGCACCCAGGCTTTAGCGGCGGTGTCCGGCATGTTCCCAATCGTCTTCTTCTTCATCGCCCTGGTCATCGGCCTCGGCGCGGGCGCGGGTGTGCTCATCGGCCAAGCCTGGGGCGCTCGGGAGACGCATTTGGTGAAGACCATTGCCGCTACAACGTTGCTGTTGGGCGCGATGATTGGGTTGGTGGCGGCGGTGTTGGGCAGTGTGTTTGCCAGGCCGGCGTTGCAGGGTTTGGGGACGCCGGCGGATGTGTTGGACGATGCGGTGGCGTATGCGCATGTGATGATGTGGATCATGCCGTCGTTGTTGGTGTATGTGCTGTTCACGCAGTTGTTGCGGGGGGTGAGTGATACGGTTTCGCCGTTGGTGGCGTTGGTGGTGTCGACGTGTATCGGTCTGGCGCTGACGCCTGCCTTGATAAAAGGCTGGCTGGGTTTTGCGCCGATGGGGATTCAGAGTGCGGCGTTTGCGGGGTTGGCGGGGAATTTGTCGGCGATGGGGTGGTTGGCGTGGCGGTTGATTCGCAAGGGGCATCCGTTGGCGCCGGATCGGGAGATGTTTGCGGCGATGCGCCTGGACCTGGATATTTTGGGCAAGGTGTTGCGCATCGGGTTGCCGACCGGGTTGCAGATGGTGGTGTTGTCGGCGTCGGAGTTGGTGATTCTGGCGTTGGTGAATCAGCACGGTTCCCAGGCGACGGCGGCGTATGGGGCGGTGACGCAGATTGTGAATTACGTGCAGTTTCCGGCGTTGTCGATTGCGATCACGGCGTCGATTCTCGGCGCGCAGGCGATTGGGGCGGGGCGGCTGGAGCGGATCACGCCGATTTTACGCACGGGCCTTCTTATTAATGTGTGTTTGACCGGTGGCCTGGTGTTGCTGGGGTATTTGCTGTCGCACTGGTTATTGGGGTTGTTCCTGACGGAGCCGACCACCCAGGCGATGGCGGAGCATCTGTTGCACATTATGTTGTGGAGCCTGTTGGTGTTTGGCTTCCAGGCGATTATCGGCGGGATCATGCGCGCCAGCGGCACGGTGATGGTGCCGATGGCGGTGTCGATTTTTTGCGTGCTCTGCGTGCAGTTGCCGGTGGCGTATTGGCTGGATGGGCGGTTTGGGTTGCAGGGCGTGTGGATGGCGTTCCCGGTGGCGTATTTGGGGATGCTGGCGTTGCAGACGGCTTACTACAAGTGGGTTTGGCAGCATCAGAAGATTGAGCGGTTGGTGTAAGTCTCTAGAGGGAGAGGGTTTTCAAACCGGTGGGAGTTTGGATGTGCGCCAGCAGGTAGGGATTTGCAGTGGCTTCCAGCGCATGCAGATGAACCGGGCCGCTGAAGTTGATGGCGGTGAGCAGCGCCTGGACTTTTTCCGGATCGGGATCGAATGCGTCCAGTGCTACCAATGAGCAACCCTGATCCACCATCGCGCTCGCGGGATGTGGCGTTTGCGCCCATTGAATCAAGGTCGGGGCTGAGCCGTTCAGCGGCAAGCGGCCGTCGGCGGGGATGGTGATTTGCCAGGACAGGGTGCCTCGGGTCATGGGTTCGGGGTCGCCGAGGAGGTTGCGGCAGGTTTCGTTCATGGCCTGGATGTCGTCGGTGCGGGCGACCCAGGTGGCTAGCCGTGGTGGTGCATCTAACGGCAGGTCATCCATGCCGAACCAGCGTGGGCGGTTGGGATGGTTGGCGGTTGGGTCTATGGCGATCACTTCGAGGTAAATGTCGGGGCCGAGGCGCAGCAGGCGGTTGTGGGTGCCCATGCGTGGGTGGGCGCCGCCGGGTTGCAGGTCGACGCCGAGATGGCGGGTGACGAAGGCGCAGCCGGTGTCGAGGTTGGGGGCGATGATGGCGAGGTGGTCTAGGGTGGTTTTCATTTGCCTGGGGCCTTTTTGGGGGGCTGCCTGCCATGAGCGATTGTAGGTTTATACACCTTCTTGGAATGTGGGAGCGGGCTTGCTCGCGAAGGCGTCGTGTCAGTCAGTATTTGTGCTGGCTGATAGGGCGCCTTCGCGAGCAAGCCCGCTCCCACAGTGGTTTTTGAGGCTTGCAGGGGTTATGCGTTGCCTGCCCAGATGTCGGGGCGGCGTTGATGCCACGGCATCGCCACTTCCAGTTGGCTCGCCAATCGCAATAGCACATCTTCCGCGCCGAACCGTGCCGCAAACTGAATGCCAATCGGTAAGCCCTGATTGCGCGAGATCCCCAGCGGCAACGAGATCGCCGGCGTGCCCGCGACGTTGAACACGGGGGTAAACGGCGAGTGGTCGAACACTCGCGCCGTCCATTGCAAGCCGTCCATGTGTTCGGCGCCGAGGCTGTAGGTGTTCAGCGTTTGGGGCAGGCGGGGCAGGGTTGGGGTGAGCAGAATGTCGAAGTGCTCGAACCACCCGGCGACGCTGCGGGCGATGAGGTTGCGGGTGTCGAGGGCGGCGGCGAAGTCGACGGCGCGGGCCTGTTGGCCGTAGGCGTAGCAGGCGAGGGTGGCGGGTTCGAGGGTGGTGAGGTCGATGGGGCGCGAGGTGGCGGCGGCGAGGCCGTTGATCCAGCGCACGAGGGTGGCGCACCAGATGTTGGCGTTGGCTTCGACGAAGGAATCCCACGAGGTGCCGAGGGGGGCGCTGACCGGTTCGACGTGATGGCCGAGGGCTTCGAGTTCCCGGGCGACGGCGTGGCTGGCGGCGGCGATATCGGGGTCGATGGCGGCACCGTTCCACGGAGTCTCGAGCCAGCCGATGCGTAGTCGTCCCGGGTCGCGGCCGACGTGGGCGAGGAAGCCTTCGGCCGGCGCGACGGTGTGGTAAGGATCGCCGGGGGCGCCGCCTTGCACGATGTCCATCAATGCCGCGCTGTCCCGCACGCTGCGCGACAGGCCCAGTTGTACGCCGAACCCGGCAAACACTTCGTCCAGCGCCGGGCCGTTGGAGGCGCGGCCACGCGTGGGTTTGAGGCCGACCAAGCCGTTGAAGGCTGCCGGGACGCGGATCGAGCCGGCGGCGTCGGTGGCGTGGGCGATGGGCACGATGCCGGCAGCGACTGCCGCACCCGAGCCGCCGCTCGATCCGCCCGCCGATAACCGCGTGTCCCACGGGTTGCGGGTCGGGCCTTGCAGGGCGGATTCGGTTTCGGTGCTGAAGGCCATTTCCGGCGTGGTCGTACGGCCCAGGGTGGCAAGGCCGGCGGCGATGAAGCGTTGCATCAGGTACGAATCCGCCTCCGCGACCAATCCTTGGGCCAGACGACTGCCCAATTCCACGCGCCGGCCCGCCGAGGTGATTGCCAGGTCCTTGATCAGGAACGGCACGCCCGCCAATGGCCCGGTGCCTTCCGTCACGGTGGGACGCCAGGTTTCGATCACGGCGTTGATCTGCGGGTTGACCCGTTGCACGGCGGCCAGCGCGAGGTCGGCCAGTTCCTTCGCGCTGACTTCGCCTGCCGCGACCAATCGGGCGAGGCCAATGCCGTCGAGGGCGGCGTATTCGTTGAGGTTCATAAGCGGTCTCCAGTTCAGAGACCCGATCATAGGTAAAGCGCCGGTCGCCGATTAGCCCATAAAAGCGGTTTGCAATGTGCCGTTGATGGCACAATCCAGCGATTCCTCAATGGCAGGCTGCGCGATGATCCGGGACTTGAATGACACGCTGGTGTTTGTGCGGGTGGTGCGCCTGGGCAGTTTTACCGCCGCGGCCCAGGCGTTACAGATTCCCAAGACCACCGTCAGTCGCCGCGTGCGCGAACTGGAGCAGGCCATGGGCGTGCAACTGCTGCGCCGCACCACCCGCCAGTTGAGCCTGACCGAGGCCGGGGCGGTGTACTACGAACAATGCAAGGACATCGCCGCGACCCTCGAACATGCCGAACTGGCCGTGCATCAATTGCGCGATGGGCCGCGTGGCTGGCTGCGGGTGACGGTGCCGTACTCGTTCGGGGTCAGTTGGTTTGCGCCGTTGGTGGCGGGGTTTCGTCGGGCGTATCCGGAGATCAAGTTGGAGATTCTGGCGTCCCACGTGCCGCTGGATCTGGTGGCGCAGGAGATCGATGTGGCGCTGCGGTTGGGGGCGTTGCCGGACTCCAGCTTGGTGGCGCGGCGGTTGGCCAGTTACGCCACGGGGATTTACGCGGCGCCGGGCTACATCAAACGCCCGGCCACACCTGATGAGTTGATCGAACATCGCACCCTGGTGCTCAATCAGGCCCGGCGCGATGTCGGTTACGTCTGGCCGTTGCGCAAGTCCGGCGCCAAGTTGCGCAACTATCTGGTTGAACCCACGATCGTTGCCAACGACCCCGCCTTGTTAAAGGAGGCGCTGCTGGCCGGTGAAGGGCTGAGCCTGGGGATGGATCTGAGCATGCGGGCCGACGTGGAAACAGGGCGGCTGCAACGGGTGTTGCCGGAGTGGATCGGCCCGCCCCAGGACCTGAATGCGGTCACGGCGCGGGAGCATTTGCCCTCGCCGAAGGTGACGGCGTTAATCGGCTATTTGAAAGCGCAGATGTCTGGGACGGGGGTTCCACACAACTGGACAGAGTGATAGCAAATTAGTAGCCTCGAAACACATTCGCATTTGACCAGGGAGGTCTTTCGAACATGGCGACTCGAGGAAGAGAGCTTTACCGACATTTTGATTCCGCCAAAAACCTGCTGTACGTCGGTATCTCGCTGAGCACTGTCAGCAGGTTATCCCAGCACCGACGCACATCCCGCTGGGCCGATGAAATTGCTTCGATAGAGATAGAGCGCTTTCCCAATCTGGCGCTGGCCGCCGAAGCCGAGAAGCACGCGATCATTGTGGAAAACCCGAAGTGGAATCGAGTGCATAAGCCTTTCCAAACCACGAAGGCCGTGTCGAAAAAAAGCCGTCGCAATGCCTGGAAAGCCAAGTCGCTGCATTACCCGTTCGATGTGTCCAATGTGGCCCGGCGTCTGCAGGAAACCACTGCGTTGGTGGCTCGGACGGTTGCGCTCGCTGAACATATTCGCCTGAGCGGCGGCGCCGAGACGGGGACGTTCGTCAGTCTGGTTTTGACGATGAAACCAGCAGTGTCATCCGATGAGTTGCGCCTGCATGAACTGTTCAAGGCACAACCGCCCGAAACCGCGCCGAGGCGGCGAATCCTGTTGATCAGCCAAACCACGGACCATGCGCCCGGCACGCTGGTTGATCAGTGTGAGTTCACGCTTATTACGCCGAGCTGGCTGTCCAGACTGTGTGAAGAGTGCCTGGGCCGGCGCGACGATTATGATCGGGCGTATGAGCGCGAGATCCTGCCGGCGATTGCCGGGTTCAGCCGACTGTTCGATTCGCTGGCGATCGATAGCGCGGCTTCCTGAGCCGTTTTGTGTCATGCAGGCCAGCGCCAGTGGAATAACCGGCGGTTATTTGCTTTAGTCCACCTTATCGCTGGCCAACACGCCCGGCATCTTCGACCGGAGAATCCCATGCGCTTTCAGTTCCCGCAGTTCGCCGCCATCGCGGCTGCCCTGGTCTTCGCCGTCAGCGCCCATGCCGTCGAGTACAACCAGGTCAACGCCGCCGCCAGCCAGATCAGTTTCACCTTCAGCCAGTTCGGCTCGCGGGTCTATGGCACGTTCAGCCAGTTCGAAGGCACCCTCGATTTCGACACACAAAACCCCGCCGCCGCCCACGCCGCCCTCAGCATCCAACTGGCGAGCATCGACGCCGGCAGCAGCGATGCCAACACCGAACTGCAAAAACCGGCCTGGTTCGACACCGAGCACTACCCGCTGGGGCTGTTCAAATCCACCAGCGTCAAAGCCTTGGGCGGCGACCGTTACCTGTTCACCGGCGACCTCACCCTGAAAACCGTCACCCACCCGGTGCAGGTGCAAGTCGAGTTGAAAGCGGAAAGCGGCATCGGCGTGTTCGTCGGCGAATTCGCGCTCAACCGCGACGACTTCCAGATTGGCGCGGGGGAGTGGGCGGATGGCGTGGTGTCGAAAGACATCAACATCCGCTTCCGCATGGTCGCGCCGCAGCGCTAGCCATCCCCAATCCCTGTGGGAGCGAGCTTGCTCGCGAAGACGGCGTGCCAGTCGACATCTTCATCGCCAGACCCACCGCATTCGCGAGCAAGCTCGCTCCCACAGTGTTTAGTGTTGATCGATGATTTTGTGCCCGCCGCAAATCCCTTGTAGGAGCGAGGCTTGCCCGCGAAGGCGGAGTGTCAGTCGACATCTTCATTGCCTGACCCACCGCATTCGCGAGCAGGCTCGCTCCCACACTGGATCTCCAATGGTCACAGCATTTGTACCCAGCCCTGAATCCCCTGTGGGAGCGGGCCTGCTCGCGAAGACGGCGTGTCAGTCGACATCTTAATCGCCTGACCCGCCGCTTTCGCGAGCAAGCCCGCTCCCACACTGGATCTCCAATGGCCGCGGCATTTGTGACCCGCTCTGAATCCCTGTGGGAGCGAGCTTGCTCGCGAAGACGGAATGTCAGTCGACATCTTAATCGCCTGACCCGCCGCATTCGCGAGCAAGCCCGCTCCCACACTGGATCTCCAGTGGTGACAGCATTTGTACCCAGCCCTCAATCCCCTGTGGGAGCGAGCCTGCTCGCGAAGACGGAATGTCAGTCGACATCTTAATCGCCTGACCCGCCGCTTTCGCGAGCAAGCCCGCTCCCACACTGGATCCGCGCCAGGCGCAGTATTCCTGACCGGTAGTCACGCTATATATCAAGGTGCCACTACCGATTTCCCCCCAACTGCTAAGCTACGCCCGTGCAAAGCCCGAGTTGAACGCGACAATCTGCAAGGAGGCAGACTGATGATGATCAAACGCATTGCCGATACACGTGCGCGCGGGGTTTCTGAGCCGTTCGTTCGCGAAGAAGTGGAGCAGGTGCTGGCGCTGCTCCTGGCCAGTCCATTGTTCGCCAAGTCCCGGCGGATGGGCGGGCTGCTGCGTTTTCTGGTGGAACACGACCTGCAGTTCGCCAATACCCCGCTCACCGAACACGCCATTGGCATCGCCGTATTTCGCCGCGACCCGGTGGTCTATTGCACGGGCGACGATCCGGTGGTGCGGGTGCAGGTCGGTCGGCTGCGGCGCAAGCTCGCCACTTATTACGCCACCCTCGGCCAACACGACCCCGTGCGCCTCAACGTGCCCGCCGGCAGTTATCGCCTGGCCTACGAACGGCTCAAGCCCAATGTGCGCAGCCAGCAGCATCCGGTTGTGCAACTGCAACAATTCACCTGCATCACCCATGATGGCGGCGACTTTACCCGTGGTTTGTGCGAAGAGTTGAGCTGCCGCTTGTTCGAGTCCTTCGAACACACGCAAACCCGTGGCAATCATGTGTTGATGAACGTCCCGCGAAGCAGCATCAAGGCGCTGGTGCCAGGGCGGGGGCGCGGTCGTTATTCGCTGGAGGGCAGCGTGCGGGTGGAACCGGCGCGAGTGCGGGCATCGGTGCGCTTGATCGATGTCGATCAGGGGCGGATTCGCTGGTCGGAGCAGTTTGATCGCAATCGACCCTACGGCATCGCGACCCAGGAGGATCTGGCGGAATCGATCTGTCTGTCGCTCACGGGCTATTTCGCCCAGGGTTGTAACGATGGCTGAAGGTAACAGGGGCAACCGCGAGGTTGCCCCCGGTGCTGCCGTTACACGGTTTTCCAGACGCCGCCGACGTACAGGCGCGACGCGCTGTTGACGTTGGTCAAGTCGACTTCGATGGCATTGGAGCGCGAGGTGCTGAACATGGTGCTGGTCTGCACGTTCTGTTCGAACCACACGAGAATGGTCTCGACTGGCGTCAGCGTCACCTGGCCGGTGACCACTGCATTGGTGGCGACGTAGATCGGCGTGCTGACCTGAGCACCATCAAGGCCGGTGGACAACTGGTTGATACCGGGATGAATCGAACCGTAATTGTTGATCAGAGTAATCGAGGTTTCAGGACCGCCGGACACCGCACCACCCAGCAGGCCGTTGTTGTCCAGGATTGATTGTTGGCCCAGGCCGATGTTGATCGTGTTGGTCGACGCCCGCACGGTCACGTTCGCCTGGAACTGGTTGGTGCCAAACAACTGATATTGCGGCGTCCAGCTGAAGTCATTGAAGCTCAGGTATTGGACGTAGGACTGCCAGACCACGTTGTAGGCTTCGGTCCCGACCTTTTTTGCAAAGCACAATTTGTAGCCATTCTGCTTGAGCGTGGTGAGGTCGGCGGAATCGATCTGGATCGAAACGGTTTTTTGCGTCGCGGCCAGGGTCGACGTCAGCACTTTGCTGTAGTCGGTGGTTTTCAAGGCCGTTGGCGCGGCGAGGAGCGACTTGACGGCCGCTTGAACGTCGTCGTGCAGTGCTTGCTGGTTACTTGCAGCGCTAGACTTACTCATGATGTCCCTCTGTTCTGTCTTGGTTGTGTTTCGGCAATCAATGGGCAGCGGGCGTCGATGATGTGTCACAACCCTGTAGGCACATTGACGGCTTCACAGTAGGCGCGAGGGGCAGGGGGGCTAAGTGTCTTGGCGTTACATTCGTGGCAGTGGTTGTGCCTGTTCCGGTCAGTCAGGTAACAGGCGGAGTAACGGGGTTGTATCAATGAGGCGAGCATCAGGTCGTGAACGGCTCGAGAAAAATCTGCGGTTCAACCCGGAGTCTCAAGCCGTATGGGATTACGGAGTAACCATCGTAGCGGCCAGTGACCGTATCAGCCGCGGCAAACGTGAAGTCAGTTTGTGTTGTGCGTTGATCGGTTGCTCAATAAAACCGGTCTTCCTCTTTCATCGCATAAATCCGCCCCAGCGTCTTGAATGAAATCCCCAGGAACAACAGCGCCAGCAACACCCCGCCGGTCATGATGCAGAAGCCGGGCCGGTTGCTGTCTACCCGGTTGGCGATGCTGTTTTGCGCTGGCAGCCAGCGCGAGTACAGGAGGGGAATGGGGCCGCCGGTTTCATAGTGATCGTTTTGGGCGTAGCGCTCATCGACGTATTCGGCTTCATGGCGCTGTCCTTTGTCGTCGGTGTAGGTGTAGTGGATGACCTTGCCATTCGGGTTCATCCGGATGTCGTCCATTTGCGTCACCGTGCCGGTGGTTTCGACGGCGCCCAGCTTCAGGGCGGCATACAGGATCCCTTCACCCCGCGCCATGCTGGCCAGGAGCAACACGACACAGCAGGCGACGGTCAACAGGATCACGCGATTGAACAGGTGGTCTTTTTCGGCTTCGCGGGGGTAGAACATCTGACGGTCCTTCGCAGTAGGGATTGGCTAGAGCAAATCGGCCGCGAAGGCAGCAACTTTAGATGTTGCGCGATACGAGAACGACGCATCCACCGCTGATCCCTTGTAGGAGCAAGGCTTGCCCGCGAAGGCGGAGTGTCAGCCGACATCGATGCTGGACGTGCCGGCCTCTTCGCGGGCAAGCCTCGCTCCTACAGGAATCAGCGTTGATCGATGACTTTGTGCCCGCCGCAAATCCCTTGTGGGAGCGGGCTTGCTCGCGAAGGCGGAGTGTCAGGCGACATTGATGTTGGCTGTGCCGGCCTCTTCGCGGGCAAGCCTTGCTCCTACAGGGTTCGGTGTTGATTGATGATTTCGTGCCCACCGCAAATCCCTTGTAGGAGCGAGGCTTGCCCGCGAAGGCTGAGTGTCAGGCGGCATCGATGCTGGATGTGCCGGCCTCTTCGCGGGCAAGCCTTGCTCCTACAGGAGTCGGTGTTGATTGATGATTTTGTGCCGACCGCTGATCCCTTGTGGGAGCGAGGCTTGCTCGCGAAGGCGGAGTGTCAGGCGACATAGATGCTGGACGTGCCGGCCTCTTCGCGGGCAAGCCTCGCTCCTACAGGGTTCGGTGTTGATTGATGATTTTGTGCCGACCGCTGATCCCTTGTGGGAGCGGGCTTGCCCGCGAAGGCGGTGTGTCAGGCGACATCGATGTTGGCTGTGCCGGCGCTATCGCGAGCAAGCTTTGCTCCTACAGGGCAGTCAGTTGATTGACTTTTGCCACGTCCAGCAACCGATGCATGCGCAGGGCATCTTCAAATGACACTGCGGCATGGGTGCCGTCCGCCAGGTCCTGGGCGAAGACGTGATACAACTCCGCCAGTTCCAGCACCGCCGATGGCAATGCAGATTCCGGCAAGCGTTGATAACTGTCCGGCACCGGCAGTGGTTGCAGCGGCAGGTCGTCGCCGTGGGCGCCTTCGATCACGAAGTCATCGCCCACATTCCCGAAGGCCGAGCGGTTGGTGATTTTCAGGTCGCCCTCATCGCCGGTGATGTCGATCTGCACGCCGGAACCGTTGCGTTTGCCGCCCTCGATATGGATCGAAATCACCGCGCCGTTTTCCAGCAACCCACTGAGGACCAGTTGATCCGGTGCGGTGCTGTCCAGTACTTCGCCGGTCTCGATGATGGTCACTTTCGGGAACTGACTGACCGTTAATCCCGAGACACTCACCGGCCAACCGGTGGCCGTGAACAGCATGTCGAGGAAGTGCCCGGCGTAGATCGAGACGATGCTGGAGAAGTTCTCCTCAGCCGCCGTCCAGCGCACCGAGTTGGAACGTCGCGCCTGGAGGTAGTGAGTGCTGACATGCATGCGCACCGAGCGCAACTGGCCGACATAGCCTTGTTGCAGCAGGTCTTGCAGATAACGGTTGTGCGGCGCGTGGCGGCGTTGCAGGCCGACGATGTGGCGCACGCCGGCGTCCTTGGCCAGATGGACCAACTGTTCGGACGCGGCGGTGGTAGTGGTCAGCGGCCATTCGCAGTAGACATTCTTGCCGGCAGCGATGGCGGCGCGCACGGTTTGTTCGTGTTGCGGCGCAGTATTGAGCACCACCACCAGGTCGACTTCCGGATTACTGACCAACGCGTCAAGGGAATCGGCGACCTGTGGAATGCCGTACTCGCTGGCGGCGGCTTCGGCGCGTTCGCGGTGTTCGCTGTACACCGCTTGCACCCGGTATTGCGGCAGCAGCGCCAGGACCCGCAAGTGGCCATGGCGAGCCCAGGTGCCAACGCCGACGATGCCGACGCGAATGGGGGAGTGAGAAGTGGTCATAGGTTTAGCCTCGTAAGGTTGATGGCAGACGAGGCAAAGTCTAGGGAGCACGGTCCTTGGGAAAAACAGGCCACAGGGCCGGACTCTCTGGACAAAAATGGCGCTAATACGCGGTCCAGAGCGCCGTATTGCGGAGTGATCGATCCAGAGTGATTGGAGCTCTGCACCGTTTTTCCGCCGCGGGCCGCTCCCTACCATGGCTCCACTCATTACTGTGGAGCTTTCCCCCATGAACGATATGCACGTCATCCCGGCCACGCCAGCGCTTGCGCTTGAGCCGCCATCCTCCTCACGCGACTGGCTCTCGGTATTCTCGGTGGCCCTCGGTGCCTTCGCGTTTGTCACCACCGAATACCTGCCGGTGGGCATCCTGCCGCAGATTGCCAGCAGCCTGAATATCACCGACGGGGTGGCGGGGTTGATGGTGACGGTGCCCGGCATTGTCGCGGCGATCTCGGCCCCGGCGATCATGCTCGGCGCCGGCAAAATGAATCGACGGCATCTGCTGCTGTTATTGACGCTGTTGCTGGTGGCTTCGAACCTGGTGTCGGCCGTGGCGCCAACGCTGGCCACCATGCTGTTGGGACGAGGGCTGCTGGGCGTCGCGCTGGGTGGTTTCTGGGCGGTGGCGATTGCGGCTGCCGGGCGGTTGGTCAGCGAGTCAAAAGCTGCCAAGGCGACGGCGTTGATCTTTGCCGGCATCACCCTGGCGACCGTGCTCGGCGTGCCGTTCGGGACTTTTGTCAGCACGTTGTTTTCCTGGCGGGTGTCGTTCGCGGCCACCGCCGGGTTGGCGTTGCTGACGTTGCTCGCCCAGTGGCTGACCTTGCCTTCGTTGCCCTCCAGCGAAGGCTTACAGGTGCGTGCATTGCTGGGTTTCCTGAAACGCAGCAACGCCCGACGCAGCATGTTGCTGTTAGGCCTGGTAGTGGCGGCGCATTTCACGGCCTACACCTACATTGCACCGTTCCTGGCCCATGAGGTCGGCTACTCGCCCAGTGCAATCACCGCGATTCTGCTTGGCTTCGGCTTGTTGGGCATGCTCGCCAATTTCGCGATGGCCGGTAGCATCGTCCGGCATTTGCGCCTGTCCCTGGGGGCGGTGGTGGTGTTGATGGTGATCGTGCAACTGGCCTTGCCCGGGTTACACGGTTGGGGTGTGGCATTGGCGGTATTGGTCTGGGGCATTGCCTACGGGGCGATTCCCCTGGGCGTGAGCACCTGGATGCAACTGACCTCGCCGCAATTGCCGGAAGCCAGTTCGGCCATGTTGGTCACCACGTTCCAGGTGGCAATCGCCTCGGGTTCGCTGGTCGGCGGCTTGATGGTCGATCACTTCGGCGTGCCCTCGGCGCTGTGGCTGGGCGCCGCGATCGGCGTGCTCGGGTTGGCGGTGATGCTCAGCTTCGGCATCAGCAAAGCCCCGATTGCCGAGGCCCTGCAACGCTGAATCAACGCTTCAAGATGTTGTCTTTGACGAAATCGATCAACACCCGCAGCCTCGGTGCGGTCTGCTTCGATGCAGGCCAGAGCATCCACAGGTTGCCGGTGTGGTCGGTGTAGTCCGCCAGCACCACCTTCAACCTGCCATCGGCCAACGGCTGCTGGATTGAAAAGTCCGGCAGGCAGGCAATGCCTATCCCATCGATCGCCAGGTATGTCAGCGGATCCATCGTGGTGCACGTCAGGGCCTTCGATAGATTCGGCTCGATGTGCGTCTCGTCGACACGCAGCGGCCAACGCTCGATCATCCCCGTCGCCGGAAACTTGTGCAGCAGGCACACGTGATTGACCAGTTCATCCGGGTGCGCCGGGTTGCCGTGGCGTTTCAGGTACGCCGGCGACGCCACCAACTGCAACTGATAGCCACCGAGCTTGCGCGCCATCAACCGCGAATCCTGCGGCGCGCCCGTGCGGATCACCACGTCGAACCCTTCCTCGATCACATCCACCATGCGGTCGGACATGTCCACGTCCAGCTCGATGTCCGGGTAGGCGCGCATGAATCCGGCCAGCACCGGCATGATCAGCACGTTCTGGATCGGCACACTGATGCGCACCTTGCCCCGGGGCGTGGCGGACAGTTCCAGCAGCTCCATCTGCGCGGCTTCCACTTCACTGAGGATGCGCTTGCAACGGTCGAGGAACAGCTCGCCTTCGGTGGTCAGGGTGACGCTGCGGGTGCTGCGATGGAACAGCCGCACGCCCAGGCGCTCTTCCATGCGCGCCACGCTTTTGCCCACGGCCGAGGAGGAGATTTCCAGCAAGCGCCCGGCTTCGGTGAAGCTGCGGGTTTCAGCCACCTGAATGAAGGCCGTGATACCGCTGAGGCTGTCCATCATGGGAGGTGTGCTCGATGCAGGAGGGGTTGACGCAGAGTAGAGGCGGGCGGGGGATTTGCAAAGGGCAGAGTCAGGGAAACCGAGGTGCCCCCTTCGCGAGCAAGCCCGCTCCCACACGGGATCTGCGTCGAACACATATTTTGTGTTCGCTGAAGATCCCGCGTGGGAGCGGGCTCGCTCGCGAAGAGGCCCTGACATCCAACGCAAATTCCGGATCAGCTCCGGCACTGCGCCAATACAGCTAAGCCAGTTTCAATGGCGCCCGGTGTTGAGCCGGGCGCCAATCTTCAATGCGCCGCAATCGGCACCGTCACCGCTTGCCCCAGGGCCGAGCGAACGGTGGCGGTCGGGCTCGGCGTCGGCCCGTCGCCAGTGGTGGTGACGGACAACCGCCAGCGCGCCCCGGCACCACTGGGCGTCAGGGCCGCCGTGCCGAGATTCAGCGCTCCGCCGGTGGTGGTCGCGCTGACTGTGATGCTGTTGCCCGCCGCCCGGGAGGTGGTGCCCGCCAGGTCCCAGGTGTAGCGGTTGTTGCTGCGGGCCACCACGGTGGCGCTGGTCACCTGCAAGTCTTCATTGACCGCCGCCGCGCTGACCGCCACCGACACCGTGGCCGGTTTGTCCGAGACCGCGTCCTTGCTGTCACTGGCCTGGTAGGTAAAGGTCGCGGTGAACGGCGCGCTGACCACGGCCGGCGGGGTGTAGACCACGCGCACACCGTCGGTGCTGACCGTGCCCTGGCCCGAATCCGGCTGGCTCAGGCCCACCACTTTGAGCGGCAGGTTGCCGTCGGGATCGGTGTCGTTGGCCAACACGTTAATGGTCAGCGGCTGGCCATTGTTGCTGATGGCGCTGTCGGGGTTGGCCACGGGTTTTTTGTTCGGGCCGTTGTTCTCCTCACCTTGATCGCCGGTGCGGAAGGTCGGCAGCGCGGCGGAGTTGACGTAGGTGACACCGTCCCAACCGGGCAGCGGCGTGGGCATCAACTGGAACTGCCCGGGGTGTTCGATATCCCAGCGCAGCAACATCGAAGTGTCTTCATGCTGGGTGTTGTGGCAGTGCTCCATGTAGGTGCCGGCGAACTCACGGAAGTGGATCGCCATTTCCACATCCACTGAACTGTCGATGCCTTCGCCGATGCGATAGACGTCCTTGCGCGCCCATTTCTCCCATTCCGGCGGGGCCTTGCCGTCGCGGCTGAGGATCACCCCTTCTTCAAAATGCACGTGCACCGGGTGGTTCCAGCCATTGCCGCCGTTCTCGATTTTCCACACCTCGAGGGTGCCGTCACCGGCGAAGCCCGCGTCGGTCGGGCCGTTGGCCAGTTGCGGCGCGGCACTGATACGGCGCGGGTCCATGTTGTAGCCCAGGCCGCCATCGGTCTTGATGGTCCAGGGCGCTTCGTCGGTGCCGTCGGAACGACCGAATACAAAATGACGATGCCGCGCCAGTTTGAGTTTGGCCTGGTCGCTGGGGTTGTCGCGGTCGATGGTCAGCGGGATCATTGTCTTGCCGGCGGGCTTGCCGGGTTTGGCCGGTTCGAAGTCCGCCGGGTTCATGCTCAGGTCCTGGCCGCTGTAGGGCTGGACCAGCAGTTGCAGGAACTTGCCGACGGCCGGGTCGCCCTTGTCCCATTGCGGGCCTTTGCTGGTCTGCTTGATCACTGCTTTGTATTTCTCGGACAACACGTCCGCCAGGGCCAGTTCGTTTTTCTCCGGGCCCTTGCCGGTGCGGTGTTCCAGCAGGTTGACGAAGTACAGCTTGTCGCCGGGCTGAATGCCGTTTTTCGCGAAGTTGACGATGATGTCGTAGCGTTCGGCAATGCCTTGGGTCGGCAGGATCGCGTTGTGGTCCTGACGGTCGCCATCGCCGTCCAGGTCCATGCTGCCGTCGAACGGCACCGTGTGCTCCATGAGGTTGCCGTCGTTGCCGATCAGGTGGAACGGTACGCGGTTGTAGGAAACCCCCGAGCCCGCCGGGCCGGGAAACTCGCCGCCGTTGCCGCTGATTTCACGCACCAGGGCAAACTTGAAGAAGCGCGACACCGAGCCGTTGAGGATGCGGAAACGATAGCTGCGCGCACGCACTTTGAGGCGTGGCTGGTACTGCCAGTTGACCAGGATCTGATCGCCAAGAAAGCCATCGGTGTTGAACGGGTTGAACCACAACTGACCGTTCTCGTCCCAGGCCTTGTCGGCCACCAGCAGGTTGACGTCATAGTCGCGGTTGCCCCAGGGCAGCGCCGAACCGCTGGGCAAGCGCAGGTTCACACCGTCGTCGATGGCCTCGTTGCCCCGATCCAGGGCACTGTAGTAATTCATCATCACCGCGTTGCCCTTGTAGACGTTCTGTGCGGTGAAATCGAGCATGTGGTCGTGGAACCAGTGGGTGCTCATGGTCTCGCGCCAGTCGCCACGAATCTTGATGCTGCCGTGGTCGCAGGTCTTGAGGCCGGGGTTGGCGTCGTTGACGTACAGGGTTTCGCCCGGTGAGCAGGGGAACGCCGCACGCGGGTCTTGGGCGGTGGTGTTGATCGTGTCGTAACCGGCCAATTGCAGCGGCCAGCGATAGTCGTAGTACTGGCCCGGAAAAAAGAATGCGTTGGTGTAGCCGTCGCTTTCCGCCGGGGAGTGCCCGTTGTGTTCGTGGGTGCTGATGGTGTGCAGGCCGAAACCGGCGTTGGCCGCCGGGTCGATGGGCAGGGCGTTGTAGTGACGCATCAACACCGGTTGGCCGTAGCGGACCATCAGCAGTTTCGGTGGCACGGAGCCGTCGAAGGTCCACAACGAGTTGTGGTTTTGTAACGGCATCTTGGAGTGGAAACGCACGTCGATGCCCCGGGTGGTGCCGGCGGTTTCCGGGATGTCCGAGGTTTGGTAGTAGAGCCCGCCGGGGGCGAATTCGCCATTGGCGTAATTGTGCAGTTGTTTGCGGTCACGCAGGCCCTGATTGGTGCGCGCGCCCATTTGCACGGTCTTGAATTGCACCTGAGGAAAAAACTCGTTCCAGCGCTGATGCGACCAGCCTTTGCCCGGTGGCCGACCCTCGGCGGGCGAGCCGACCGGGTGGCGATTGAGGAAGGCTTCGATCTGCGCTTTCCAGGGGTTGCGGTCGAGCACGTTGGAAAATTGCGCCGGGAATGGAAACAAACCCGGCTGACGCATGAAGGCTTCGATCGCGGCGCTGGACGGGCCGCTGCGAGCGACGTTGTTCGGGTCTTGCTGGGGCGCCGGACCGAGCGTGGGCACCGGGAACGTCAGCGTTTGCGGCGGGGTGGTCGGGTCGAGTTTTTCCGTACCGAATTCTTCGAACAACAGCAGTTGCTGGGTAAACGGTTCGGCCCCGAACAAGGGGCTGGGTTTGCCGTTTGTGGGGAAGTTGAACGACGTTTGCAGCGACGGTGGCAATACGTTGTCGGCCCGCGGTGTGTTGCGATCGCCAAATACGTCGTTGGGCAGGGCAATCGCGCCTTGGTTAGCCTCGGGCAAGGTTTTCAGGGCTTCCAGCGCCGCCTTGGGATCGGCGGGAGGATTGGTGAATGCCGAGGGATCCGTCGGTGGCGGTTGCCCGACATCATCGAGCGGGGCGGCGCTGGCCGTGGCCAGGCTGAACGTCATCAGCATTACTGAGGTAATGCCTTGCGCCCGGAAAAAGCCAGGCGACTTGATCACAGGGACTGAGCGTTTCATTGGGTTTCTCTCGCGGGGGGATGCCGGGTGACGGCACTTGCTCAGTCGCCGATGCAAAGGTCATTCCATCGCCTGATGCCAACTAAAATCCGTTTAAAAACAGCGGGTAGTCGTTTAAACGAACTATCAAAACCAGTTCAATTGGGTGAAGACCCTCACTATTGGGTCAGGCAACGGCCCCTCGCCACCGTGCGCCAGCACGTTATGATAGGCACGTCCGCGACACGCTTTTCGCATCCGCCCCCGGAGTCAGCCCCAGCAATGCCCCAGATCAGCCATTTCAAAACCCCGTGCCCCGAGCCCGTTACCAGCCAGATCCTGCAACTGGTGGTCGACAACCTGACCGACATAAGCGCCGTGGCCCTGCCGCCGAGCAACCTGTTGTACAACGTGTACCAGTACGCGATCGGCTATGAAGTGCACCTTTATCTGGAAGCGTTGAACGGGGCCAAGGGGTTGGCGGTTGAGTTGATCGTGGCCACCGACGTGGACGATCCGGAAAAGGTCATTGGCTTCGTGTTGTACCTGCCGGTCAAGGACGATCCCGAGGCGTGCGGCGTGGCCTACATGGCCGTCGATGCCAGCCATCGGGGCCAGGGCATTGCCCGGGCGATGCTGCGCGAAGTGGTCGGTCGCTACCCACATGCGGAACTGACTTGCAGTGTCGGCAAAGTCGCGTATTTCGAGGCGATGGGCTTCCAGGTACTGGGCGTGCGCGCCACGCAAGTGCTGATGAACACCTGCGACCACGGCACGGACGGCTTGATGGCGGTGCTGGACACGGCACCGATCTACAGCTCGCTGGAAGTGCGGCAGATTCATAACTACTTGCTGCAAAAGAACGGCAAACGGGCGATGACCGATGCGGAAAAACAGCGGGATCGGCATCTGGATCAACTGACGCGCAAGGCCAACGAATTTGTGCGCGGGCGGTTGGGGGATGAGGCGGTGCCGACCATGGCACCGAGGTTGCGGTTGGTCTGACCATTTCCCATCCAACACAAATCCCCTTGTGGGAGCGGGCTTGCTCGCGAAGGCGGCTTGTTGGCCGACATCGATGTTGGATGTGCCGGCCCCTTCGCGAGCAAGCTTCGCTCCTACGGTTAAAAGCCTCTGAGCCGTTATGAAAGCTTCACATTCATCGTAATCCGCGCCGTAAACACCTTCTTGCCCTCGGCATCGTGAATATCCACCGGCACAATCTTGTCGCCCCCGGTCAACCAGTCCACCGTTTGCCCATCCGCAACTGCCGTCACATCGGTCTTGGCCTTGGCCAGGTACTCCACCGTCATGCCTTTAGGAATCCAGCGTGCGCCTTCGGGAATGGAAACGTCGGTCATCGTCCCGGCCGCCAGTTCCGCGGCATTGCACATGGCAATGGCGTGGACGGTGCCCAAGTGGTTGGTGACCTCCCGTGAAAACGGCACCTTCACGCTCGAATAGCCTGGACGCAGTTCCGAAACCAGCGGGTTGATGGTGCTGAAGTAGGGCGCCACCTGGCAGGCCATTTGGCTGAATGCTTCGGGGCCGGCGCTGGTGAACATATTGAGAAACTGGTTCATGTTGAAGCCTCGTGAAAGGTTGGATTAACCGAATGATGTTCCGTAACAGAATAATATTCTGTAACGGAACAGTATTCGGTCGATGGGAAATCTGTCAACCTAGCGCCACTTATTCGTGGGCAGCCCGCTGCCTTACCCTTGATTTTTTGGGCCTGTGTTGAGCATGGAAACCGCAGATTTACTCGAGCGCTGCTACCCCGGACGACGAGCCGAACTCAAGCGCGATATTTTTCGTAAAGCCCTCAAGCTGTTCAACGAGCAGGGGATCGAGGCCACGACCATCGAGATGATCCGCGCCGAATGCGATACCAGCGTCGGCGCGATCTACCACCATTTCGGCAACAAGGAAGGCCTGGTGGCCGGGCTGTTCTTCACCGCACTGGATGATCAAGCGCAGCTTCGCGACAGCTACCTGGCCGATGCCGACACCACGCGAGCCGGTATCTACGCCCTGGTGCACAGCTATGTGGATTGGGTCGACAACCAGCCCGAATGGGCGCGGTTCCAGTACCACGCACGGTTTGCCGTGACCAAAGGACCGTTCAAGGACGAACTGGCAACCCGCAACAAAACCCGCAACCGCCAACTGTGGGAATGGCTGTCAGCCCCGCAGCGGGGGGATGAGCTGAAAGGGGTTCCGGCGGAGTTGATGCTGTCGCTGATCATCGGCCAGGCGGAGAGTTATTGCCGGACGTGGTTGTCGGGGCGGGTGAAGGGAAGGCCGACGGTCTACAGGGACGTGCTTGCAGAAGCGGCGTGGCGATCGATTTCCAGCGGGGAAGTCTGCAATTGATGAAGATCTTGCCGGTGTAGAAGATCCCTGTGGGAGCGGGCTTGCTCGCGAAGGCGTCAGTTCAGTCGATGAAGATGTTGCCTGACACTCAGCCTTCGCGAGCAAGCCCGCTCCCACAAGGGGAAGTGGTGGTGTCAGGTACTGCGCGCCGTTCTTTCAACCATCGCCTTGATGGTTTCAAACAATTCTTCCTCGGCCTGCCCTGCGGTGATTTCCCCAGTCGCCGCCGCATTCGACAAGGCCTCCGCCGCCCCCAGCATCGCCCGCAGACTCGCGGGTTTGATCGTGCTCGCTCCAGCAAAGGGTTGCAGCACGTCGTGGCATTTATCGAGGAAGATCGCCTCGTACTCGCGCTTGATCTTCTCCAGTTCCGGCGAGCTCGCCAGCGCGGCAATCACCCCGGAGATTTCGTTGCCCTGGGTCAGCACACACGCCACATACGACGACGCGATAACCTGGGCCATGCTGACCAGGGTCGGTTCGCAGGTCAGCAGCGCCGCGTCCATGATCGCGGTCTGCCGGGCGTCGAAATCCTGATACAGCGCGGCCAGCAAACCCGAGCGCGTAGTGAAATGGTCATAGACCACGGGTTTGGTCACCCCGGCCAGTTCGGCGAGGCGCCCGAGGGTCAATGCATCGGTGCCTTCTTCCCGGACCATTTGCCAGGCGACGTCCAGCAACTGGCGTTGGCGATCCTCCCGGGACAGGCGGCGACGGGGTTGCGGCGTAGAATCCGGCTCGGTTTTTTCAGTGCTTGACATGGCTATGTACCAAAAGTAACTTACTGATCGTAACTTACCAAGAGTATATAAGGTCCGCCCTGTGCTCTCAATCAGGAGTTTCAGCATGCACGCACTGATCGTAGTGGCTCATCCCAATCCCCAGTCGCTGACCCACAATCTGGCCCGGCAAATCGCCGAAGGCCTGACCTCTGCCGATGCCAGCAACACCTATGAAATCGCCGATCTCTCGGCGCAAGGTTTTGATCCACGGTTCGGCAGGGCGGACATGGCGGTGCATCACCGCGAAGCTCCGCCGCCCGCCGATGTCCTCGCCGAACAGGCACGAATTGATCGCGCCGATGCACTGGTGCTGGTCTTTCCCGTTTACTGGTGGTCAATGCCAGCGTTGCTCAAGGGCTGGATTGACCGGGTGTTCTCCAACGGCTGGGCGTTCGACTTCAGCCTGGACACGCCTTTTGTGCAGAAGCTCGGCCACTTGCGGGTGCATCTGGTGGGGGTGGGCGGCGCCGATGCAGATTCGTTTGCCCGGCATGGTTACGACCAGGCGATGAAGACGCAGATCGACCATGGCATCTTCCAATACTGCGGCGCGCGGGTGGTCACGTCTGAATTGTTTCTGGACTCGGAAATCCAGGAGCCGCAGATTCACCTGAAAGCCGCGCGGGCTCTGGGCCGAAACCTCTTCTCTGAAGTGACCGAGCCGGTGTGAGCACCGCGGTCCAAATGTGGGAGCGGGCTTGCTCGCGAAGACGGTGGGTCAGTCAATATAGATGTCGACTGACCTGATGCCTTCGCGAGCAAGCCCGCTCCCACATTGGTTTATTGGCGTCTAGACGGCCCCCGGCCAACCGGCCTGGCGCAACGCCTTGAGCAATGTCCCGGCATCCAGCCCCGGCACCGCATGCCCATTGCCCTCAGCCGTTTCACCCGCCAACAACGCATTGATGATCGCTTCTTCCACCGCTTCGGTCGCCGCCAAAAACAGCTCACTGATGTGGTCGTTGTTGACCATGCGCAGGTTGTCGCAGGTCGGCGCTTTCTTGCTTTCATACGCCGCCGGCGGTACATCGTTGCCGGTGGAAAAGGCAATGAAGATGTCGCCACTATGGTCTTCGTTGCCGCCCCCGGTACGAGCCAGGCCGAGGCTGGCGCGTTGGGCCAGGCGCGTGCATTGGTGCGGCAGCAACGGTGCATCGGTGGCGAGGCAGACGACAATCGAGCCCATGCCCGGATGCGGCAATGACGCCTTGAGAAACGGTGAGTCAGCCTTTTCCATATAGCGCCCGACCGGGTAACCGTCGACGCGCAGTTCATTGCGAATACCGTGGTTGGCCTGGACGATGGCGCCCACTGTCCAGCCACCCTGAGCACTGCTCAAGCGGCGCGACGCAGTACCGATGCCACCCTTGAATTCATGGCAGATCATGCCGCTGCCACCGCCGACATTGCCCTCGATGACCGGCCCTCCGACCGCCGTGCGCAGGGCTTCGGCCACATGTTCCGGCTTCACATGAAAGCCATTGATGTCGTTGAGCAAACCATCGAACGTCTCCAGCACCACCGGCATGTTCCAGTAGAGCCGTCCGTCGTCCGGTTGCTGCTCGCGGTCCAGCACAATCAGCGCATCGCGCACCACGCCCAGGCTGTGGGTGTTGGTAAAGGCGATCGGACTGGTCAACAGCCCGGCCTCGCGAATCCACTCCAGCCCGGTGGCATCGCCATTGCCGTTGAGCACATGGACCCCGGCAAAACACGGCTGCTGGCTGGTGGAGCCGGCGCGGGGTTCGATCACCGTGACGCCGGTCAGGATGTCGCGACCCTGGGCGGTACGCCCGCGCACATCGCTATGGCCGACCCGCACGCCGGGTACGTCGGTAATGGCGTTGAGCGGGCCGGGTTGCAGTTGGCCGAACTGGATATTCAAATCGCGGGCACGTGGTTTCATGGTTGTTCTCATGTTCAATCCAAATACTTAATGACTGGCGCAATCCCTTGTAGGTGCGGGCTTGCTCGCGAATGCGGTGGGTCAGGCGACATCAATGTTGAATGTGCCAACCTCTTCGCGAGCAAGCCCGCTCCCACAAGGGAATTGCGCTGGTTTTATTGGCCGTTTTTGACCTTGCTCCACACCCGCGTGCGCACCCGCTCAGTCGCTGGCGGCAAAGGCTGGAGGGTGAATAACGTGGCCATGGCCTCGGCCGAGGGGTAGACCGCCGGGTTGTTGCGGGTTGCTTCGGCTACCAGCGGCGTCGCGCTGCGATTGCCGTTCGGGTACGACAGGTGATCACTGACCGGCGCAATGACTTCCGGGCGCATCAGGTAATCGATAAAGGCCAAGCCTTGCGCCGGGTTCGGTGCGTCCTTGAGCAATACCAGGGTGTCGAACCACACCGGCGCGCCTTCTTTCGGCAGGCTATAAGCGATCTTCACGCCGTTACCGGCCTGTTCAGCTGTTTTTTTTGCTTCGAGCATCGCCCCGGACCAACCTACTGCCACGCAGATATTGCCGTTGGCCAGGTCACTGATGAATTTGGACGAATTGAAGTAGGCAATGTGCGGCCGCAACTTGAGCAGTAGCGCTTCGGCCTTCTTGTAGTCTTCGGGGTTGGTGCTGTTGGGCGGCAGGCCGAGGTAATGCAGGGCGACCGGCAGCATCTCCGATGGCGAGTCGAGCATGGCCACGCCGCACTCGCCGAGCTTGGCCAGGTTTTCTTCCTTGAAAACCAGGTCCCAGGAATCCACCGGCGCCTTGTCGCCAAGGGCGGCGCGGACCTTGTCGACGTTGTAGCCAATGCCGTTGGTGCCCCATAGATACGGCACGGCGTACTGGTTGCCCGGGTCGTTGTTGGCCAGTTTCGCCAACAGCTCGGTGTCCATGTTCTTGAAGTCCGGCATTTGCGCCCGGGGCAGTGGTTGCAGGGCGCCGGCCTTGATCAGGGTCGGCAGGCTGAAGTTACTCGCCACCACCACGTCGTAGCCGCTGCGGCTGGTCAACAGTTTGCCTTCCAGCACTTCGGCGCTGTCGAAAGTGTCGTAGACCGGCGCGATACCCGTGTCGCGCTTGAAGTCGTGCAGGGTGGTGGGACCGATGTAGTCATACCAGTTGTAGACGTGCACGGTGGGGGCATCGGCGGCAAATGCCGACAACGACGCTGACAGACAGGCGCCCAGTCCCAGGTTGATATACGTGCGATGACGACTCATGATGCGGCACTCCTGGCCTGCTGCAGGCCGGTGGTCAATAAGTGCATGCAGCGTATCGATCAGGGTGGCCGTCACCCATTCCCATCATGGGTTACTCGAAAGGGGTAGGGCGTGGACGCGTTGTTGAAAGAACTGCCGGTGCACCAAGGGCTGGCCCGAGTGTTTGGCGCGCTGGGCCACGACAGTTTCTGGCGGGCGCTGGTGGATACCTTGCGCTTGCTGGTGCCGCTGGATAACGCCTTGGTCGCAGTCATGCGGGCGGGAAGGGTGCCGGTGCTGCTAATCGATTTCGACTCCCGGGCCAGCGCTCCCGAGCAAGAAGAACTGGCCCGCTACAGTGCCGGCATGTATTTGCTCGATCCTTTCTACCAAGCTGTTTGCGCCGGCATCAGCGACGGGTTGCACAGCCTCGATTCAGTGGCCCCGGACCAGTTTCAGCAGAGCGAGTACTACCAGAGTTACTTCCGTTCGGTGGTGGGTGGCGATGAACTGCAATTCATGATCAACGTGGACGGCGCCGTGCTCGGTCTGTCCCTGGGTCGAGTCTCGCGGTTTACCCTGGAAGAACAGGGACGCTTGCTTTGCGTGCGCGACTGGCTGCTGGCCGCGATGGGCCGACACTTGCAACTGGTGCCGCCGGAGGGGCCGACCGCAGTGGCCGGGGACCTGGCCACCTTGCTCGATCAGTTCGATGCGCGATTGACGGCGCGGGAAGTCGAAACTGCGCGCCTGATCCTCCAGGGCTTCTCCAGCAAAGCCATCGCCCAGCAACTGAGCATCTCCCCGGAAACGGTGAAGGTGCATCGGCGCAATCTGTACCACAAGCTCAACGTCAGCGGTCATGGCGAGTTGTTTGCGTTGGTGTTGCAACCCAAATAACAGACCCACCACCAACCCCCTGTGGGAGCGGGCTTGCTCGCGAAGACGGCGGCACATCCAACATTGATGTATCAGACAGACCGCTTTCGCGAGCAAGCCCGCTCCCACAAGGGATCTTCAGCAGCAGGCCCATGTGGAAGCGAGCCTGCTCGCGAAAGCCGCCCCTCAATCCCCCTGCCGAAACACCAACGCCTTCAGCCCGCATTCCACATCCGCATCCGGAAATTCCGGCGGGTTTTCCAGCCGTTCCACAAAGCGCAAACTCGGCGCCTCCCGAGTCACGCCCTCGATCAAAAAATCTGAACCCAGCGCCGGATCATTCATGCACGCCAGTACCGTGCCCCGTTCGGTCAGCAACTCCGGCAACCGACGCAGCACCCGCTGGTAATCCTTGGTCAACAGGAAACTGCCTTTCTGAAATGACGGCGGATCAATGATCACCAGGTCATAAGGCCCTTTGCCAATCACCTTGCCCCAGGACTTGAACAGGTCGTGGCCGAGGAATGTCACCTTGCTCACGTCATGACCATTGAGCCGATGGTTGTCGCGGCCACGGCTCAGGGCCGAGCTGGACATGTCCAGATTCACCACATGGTCAGCGCCACCCGCGATGGCCGTCACCGAAAAGCCGCAGGTGTAGGCGAACAGGTTCAACACCCGCTTGCCCTCGGCATTGGCCCGCACCCAATCGCGGCCATAACGCATGTCGAGGAACAGCCCGGCATTCTGTTTGCGACCCAGGTCCACCCGATATTTCAGGCCACCCTCGGTGATGGTCATCTCCTCGAGCGCGTCCCCCAGCAGCCATTCAGTGGTGCTTTGCAGCAGGTAGCGGTGTTGCAGCAGCAACGTATGCGCCCTGGATTGCTGCCACTCGGCGGACTCGGTGATCTTCATCAAAAGCTGTTTCAAGTCCTCCAGTTGCTGGGGTTCCGGCTCCTTGAACAGCGACACCAGCACCACCCCCTGCAACCAGTCCACGGTCAACTGCTCCAGCCCCGGCCAGCAACGTCCGCGCCCATGGAACAGGCGACGGGTTTCGGCCGGGGCGGTGGCCAGGGCGGTCAGCAGGTGGGTGTGAAGCGTGGCGAGGGCGTCAGGGTTCATCAGGCAACGTCGGCAATGTGAGTGGGCGGCATTTTAACCACAAATGTGCGCCGGCACCCCGCGGATAGTTATCACGTTTAATTTAACTTTACGTGAGGATTTGGCGATCTTCCGGCTCCCATACTTGGCCCCATCGAACAACAAACAAGGAGCCGGACATGTCGCAGCCAACTGCTTCACCCAAGGCCAGCCACCCACGCTGGCTGCGTTTGACCCATTGGCTCAATGCCCTGGCGGTCGTGGTTATGCTCACCAGCGGTTGGCGCATCTATAACGCCTCGCCGCTCTACGATTTCAGCTTCCCGGCGTCGCTCACCCTCGGTGGTTGGCTCGGCGGTGCGCTGCAATGGCATTTCGCGGCGATGTGGTTCCTGGCGATCAACGGCCTCGTCTATCTGATCATCAACCTCGCCAGCGGTCGTCTGTTCCGACGGTTTTTCCCGGTGTCGCCCAAAGGCATTTTGCATGACCTGTGGGCCGCCCTGAGAGGGCGGCTGGGGCATGCCGACCTCAATCATTACAACCAGGTCCAGCGATTTGCCTACCTGTTCGTCATGCTCGACATCACGATGATGGTGGTCTCCGGGCTGGTGCTGTGGAAGTCCGTGCAGTTCCCGTTGTTGCGTGAACTGCTGGGCGGTTACGAAGGGGCGAGGCAGGTGCATTTCATTGCCATGGCGCTGTTGGTGGCGTTCATCGTGGTGCATCTGGTGATGGTGCTGCTGGTCCCGAAAACGCTGTGGGCCATGATCGTTGGTCGCAAGGAGCCGGTATGAAAAAGCGCATCGAAGGACTCGACGAATCGTCCATTCTCAGCGAAGCCCGGAAGGTGCTGGCGCCGCAGATCGAAGACCGTTCCCGGCGCTCGTTCCTGATGCGCGGCCTGACCCTCGGTGGCGTGGCCATGTTGTCCGGTTGCAACATCACCGACAACGACAGCGTTGAAACCGCACTGTCCTCGATGTCGCGCCTCAATGACCGGGTCCAGGGCTGGTTGTTCAACCCCAACGCCATGGCGCCGACCTATCCCGAGTCGATGATCACCCGACCGTTCCCGTTCAATGCCTTCTACGGCATCGACGACGCACCGACTGTCGAGGAAGAAAGTTTCCGCCTGGAAGTCACCGGCCTGGTCGCCGACAAACGCAGTTGGCGCCTTGAAGAGTTGCGGGCCATGGCCCAGATCGACCAGATCACCCGGCACATTTGCGTCGAAGGTTGGAGCGCCATTGGCCGCTGGGGCGGCGTGCGCTTCAGTGATTTCCTCAAGCGCATTGGCGCCGACACCAGCGCCAGGTACGTCGGCTTCAAATGCGCCGACGACTACTACACCAGCATCGACATGGCCACGGCCCTGCATGCGCAAACCCTGTTGGCACTGACGTACGACGGCGCGGTGTTGCCCCGTGAGTACGGCTTCCCGATGAAGCTGCGCATGCCCACCAAGCTTGGCTACAAGAACCCCAAACACATTCAGGCGATTTTCGTCAGCAACACCTACAGCGGCGGCTACTGGGAAGACCAGGGCTACAACTGGTTCGGTGGTAGCTGAGGACGCCCAGGCACTTCACCGCAAGCACACTCAACTCTATAAGGAACACCACCATGAAAAAGCTAGCCACCGCCGCACTGTCCCTGTTCTTGGCCATGGGCGTCGCCAGCGTCTACGCCGCCGACACCATGAGCAACGACAGCATGAGCAAGGACTCGATGTCCAAAGACGCCATGTCCAAAGACAGCATGAAAAAAGACACGATGAAAAAGGACAACATGGCCAAGGACACCATGAAGAAAGACAGCATGTCCAAGGATGCGATGAGCAAGGACACGATGAAGAAAGACAACATGTCCAAGGACAGCATGAGCAAAGACGCCATGAAAAAAGACGCCATGTCGCAATAACCCAAGCCAACCCCAATACCCCTGTGGGAGCGGGCTTGCTCGCGAAGGCGTCGTGTCAGTCAGCATTCACATCAACTGACACACAGCCTTCGCGAGCAGGCTCGCTCCCACAGGGTTTTTCTCAGCCTGAAAAAGGGTATGACCTAACCTCATACCCCCATGACTTTTAATGGTTACAGCCCCGCCAACCCCCAGTGTTAAAAAATCGCAAACCAGCTCATCAACAACAAAAAAGAGCGTTTGCAATCATGATCAAGCCTCACTGCCGCGTCCTCGCCAGCCCCGTGCTGCGCTCTTCGAACCCCGACATTTGCCCCGCGATCTTCACGATCTGCGTGCGCTTCTGATCACCCAAAAACTCCAAAAAGAGTAACGACCCATGAAAGAACTCGACCTGTACATCGGTGAAGGTTTCGAAGGCCCGGGCGTGAACGCCGCGCACATCAACATCCTGATCGGCCCGCGTAACGGTCCGGCGGGGCAGGCGTTTGCCAATAGCCTGGCGTCGCCGAGCCAAGGCCATTGCCCGTTCATGGTGATCGCCCAGCCGAACATCCCGGTTAAGCCGATGACCCTTTACGTCAACAAAGCCGCGATCAGCAGCGACTTGCACGGCAACGCCACCTGGGGCGCGTCCCAGGCCGGGATCGCCAAGGCTGTTCTGGAAGCATTGCTGGACGGCACCTTGCCGCCGGAAGCTGAAGACGAGTGGGCCATCGTCACGGCTAACTGGGTCAACCCGGCCTGCGATGACCTCGATGCGGTGTACCTGAACAACTACAACGCCTGCCGCACCGCAATCCGCGCCGCCCTGACCGGCAAGCCGGAAACCGCGCAACTGGCGGATGTGGTCGATCACATCAGCAACCCTTTCTACACGCCAAAAGCCTGAGGTCCGCGCCATGCAATACATTCGTTTGGGCAACTCCGGCCTGCAAGTTTCCCGCCTGTGCCTGGGCACCATGAACATGGGCACTCCGGACTGGAAGCCGTGGATTTTCGATGAGAAGCAAAGCGAGCCGATCGTGGCCCACGCCCTCGACAACGGGGTGAATTTCATCGACCTCGCGGACTTCTATTCCGCCGGCGTCGGCGAGGAAGTGGTGGGGCGCATCGTCAAGCGCCTGGCCCGTCGCGATGACCTGGTGATTACCACCAAGGTCGGCTACGGCACCCGCAACGGCATCAATGCCAGCGGCCATTCGCGCAAGCACATCATGGACAGCATCGACGCCTCGCTGAAGCGTCTGGACATGGATTACGTCGATGTCTTCATGCTGCATTACTTCGATGTGAACACCCCGGTCGAGGAAACCATGAGCGCGATGAACGACATCGTGCGCTCCGGCAAGGCCCGTTACATCGGCGTCTCGACCATGCTCACCGGGCAACTGGCGAAGATCCTCATGGCCTGCGAGCGCAATGGCTGGGTCAAGCCGATCAACATGCAGTTGCAACTGAACTGCGCCTACCGCGAAGAAGAGCGCGAGATGATCCCGTTCTGCCGCGATCAAGGTTTGGGTGTCTCGGTGTTCAGTCCACTGGCCCGTGGCTTGCTGACCGGCGACGTGCAATCGACCCGCAACCAGACCGACTTCTTCACCCAGCAGATGTACAGCGACGAAGCCTCGTTCCAGATCGCCCATTCGGTACAGCGCGTGGCCCGCGCCCGTGGCGTGTCGAACGCGCAGATCGCCCAGGCCTGGGTCGCTAACCATCCGGGTGTGGATTGCATGCTGGTCGGCGCCGACACCACCGCGCAGTTCGACAGTGCTTTGGCAGCCTTGGAAACCAAACTCGACGCCGAAGAACTGCATGAACTGGAACGCAACTACACGCCATGCGATGTGATCAACGATTACACCGCCGGCAAACGCATCCTGCGCTCGGCCCGTCCGGGGCTGGAACGCTTCAACTTGACCGAGGCCGTGGCATGAGCGCGCTGATCCGCAATGGCAACTTCATCGATGGCCAATGGTCCAGCGGTGGTCCCACTTATCCGGTGTGGAATCCGGCCAACGGAGCCCTTATCACCGAGGTGCAGAAGGCTGGCGCCGAGGAAACCAACCTCGCCATCGCCGCCGCCAATCGGGCGTTGCCGGCCTGGCGCAAACTGACCGCCAAGGAACGCAGCCAGAAGCTCAAGCGCTGGAGCGAGCTGATGCTGAGCCACCAGAAGGACCTGGCCACCTTGCTCAGCCGCGAACAGGGCAAGCCATTGGCTGAAGCCATGGGCGAAGTGGTCTACGCCGCGAGTTTTCTGGAGTGGTTCGCCGAAGAGGCCAAGCGCGCTTACGGCGACGTGATTCCGAGCCACAAGGCGGATGCGCGGATCATCGTGGTCAAGGAAGCCATCGGCGTCGTTGCGGCGATCACCCCGTGGAACTTCCCGCTGGCGATGGTCACCCGCAAGGTCGGCCCGGCCCTGGCGGCGGGCTGCACGATGATCCTCAAACCGTCGGAAGAGACGCCGTTGTCGGCCTTCGCCCTGGCGGTGCTGGCCGAGCAGGCGGGCATTCCGGCTGGCGTGTTCAACGTCGTTTCCGGTGATGCCGTGGCAATCGGCGGGGCGCTGCAAGCCTCCAGCGTCGTGCGCAAACTGTCGTTCACCGGCTCGACCCGCACCGGCAAATTGCTGATGCGCCAGGCCTCGGAAACCTTGAAAAAAGTCTCGCTGGAACTGGGTGGCAACGCGCCGTTCATTGTCTTCGACGATGCGGATCTGGATGCCGCCGTCAAAGGCGCCATGGCCTCGAAATTCCGCAACACCGGGCAGACTTGCGTCTGCGTGAACCGCTTCTTTATCCAGGACGGCGTCTACGAAGCCTTCACCGGCAAACTCGCCGAAGCGGTCGCGGCGATGCGCGTCGGCAGTGCCCTGGACGGTGAAACCGAGCAAGGCCCGCTGATCAACGCCGCTGCCTTGGCCAAGGTTGAACTGCATGTCGGCGACGCGTTGGAGAAGGGCGCTACGTTACTGTGCGGTGGCCGCCGCCATGCCCTGGGCGGCACGTTCTACGAGCCGACCATCCTCACCGACGCCAACAGCGACATGCTGATTGCCCAGGATGAAACCTTCGGCCCGGTCGCCGCGTGCTTCCGCTTCAAGGACGAAGCCGAAGTGTTGCAACGGGCCAACGACACGCCTTACGGCTTGTCGGCGTACTTCTACAGCCGCGACATCGGCCGCGTCTGGCGCATGGCCGAAGGCCTGGAAGCGGGCATGGTCGGGATCAACGAAGGGATCATCTCCACGGAAGTCGCGCCGTTTGGCGGCATCAAGGAATCGGGTCTCGGTCGCGAAGGTTCCAAGTACGGCCTGGAAGACTACCTGGAAATCAAATACCTGTTGATGGGCGGGCTCTAAAAAGAACACCGATAACCCCTTGTGGGAGCGAGCTTGCTCGCGATGAGGCCGTCACATCCGACATGGATATTGCCTGACAGACCGCTATCGCGAGCAAGCTCGCTCCCACAGGTTCCACCAGTGCCTCAGATCCCATAGTTAAAAGCCAGACCGGTTTCATTTCTCCGTCAATAACAACAACTGGAGACGAACATGTCCGCTCAATCGATAAAGATCGACGACCTGCCCATCGGGCGCTTTCATCTCAAAATCGCCGGGCTGACGTTCGGCGCGCATTTCACCGACGGCTACATCCTCGGCCTGATCGGCATAGCCTTCACCCTGCTCAGCCCACAGATGCACCTCGACGCTTTCTGGCAAGGCCTGATCGGTGCCTCGGCGCTGATCGGCCTGTTTCTCGGCAGCCTGTTCTTCGGCTGGATCTCTGACAAGGTTGGCCGGCAGAAAATCTTCCTGGTCAGTTTCGTGCTGATCACCATCGCCTCGCTGATGCAGTTCTACGCCGAAACCGCGCTGCAATTATTTCTGTGCCGGGTGCTGATCGGCATTGGCCTGGGCGGTGACTTCAGCGTCGGCCACGCCATGCTTGCCGAGTTTTCACCGAAGAAACATCGCGGCGTGCTGCTCGGTTCGTTCAGCGTGATCTGGACCTTCGGTTACGTCGCCGCGACCTTCGTCGGCACGGCGATGCTCAACCTCGGCGATGACGCCTGGCGCTGGATGCTGGCCTCGTCGGCGATTCCGGCGGCGCTGATCCTGATCGCCCGCATCGGCACACCCGAGTCACCGCGTTGGCTGGTCAATCAGGGCCGCATTGCCGAAGCCCGGGCCATCGTCAAGAAACACCTGGGGGACAACGTCGAACTCGACGAAACCCGCTCCACCGAAACCCGCTCCGGCTACGCGGTGCTGTTCAGCCGTGAATACCGCAAGCGCACCGCGTTCAATTGCCTGTTCTTTGTGTGCATCGTGATGCCGTACTTCGCGATCTACACTTTCCTGCCGTCAATTCTGCAGAAGATGGGCCTGGCCGAAGGCTTTGGCACGGAGCTGATGCTGAACCTGCTGCTGATCCTCGGCGCGTTGATCGGCATCTGGTGCACGGTGAAATTCTCGCGCCGGGGCTTCCTGATCAACTCGTTCATCATCCTCGCGGTGGCGTTGTTTCTGTTGGCGGTATTGCCAGGCAGCGCGGCGTTCCTGATGGTGTTGGTGTTCGGCCTGTTCACCCTGGTTTTGTCGGCGGTGAGCAACCTGGTGGGGGTGTTCCCAGCCGAGAGCTTCCCCACCGAAGTGCGGGCCAGCGGGATTGGTTTGGCCACGGCCGTGAGCCGCTTGGGCTCGGCGGTCAGTACCTTCCTGCTGCCGGTGAGTGTGGCGGGGATCGGGTTGAGTCCGACCATGGGCATCCTGGCGGCGATCCTGGCGCTGGGCGCGATGATTTCCTGGGCCTGGGCGCCGGAAACCAAATCCCTGACCTTGAGCCAGGCGTGCAAGGCGCAGAGTCCGGTGGAGAGTGGGGTGCCTGTCACGGTGAAAGTCGCAGCCCCGATCTGAAGCATGATCGTTCCCACGCTCTGCGTGGGAATGCCTCAATGGACGCTCTGCGTCCGCTTGTGGGACGCGGAGCGTCCCTGGCTGCATTCCCACGCTGAGCGTGGGAACGATCAATGCAAACTGACACACCGCCTTCGTGAGCAAGCCCGCTCCCACAGGGAATATCGGCATTTTCAGGGATTGCTGACGAGTCCCAGCCACTCGGTAAACAACCGCACCTTCGATAACCCCTGTTTGTCGTTCGCCACGTCCAGCCAATACCCATACGGCCCGACCACTTCCACCGGGGTGATCGGCAGCAGGCTGCCATTGGCCAGTTCCTTTTCGATCATCTGCCGGTCAATCACCGCCAAACCACCCCCGGCCAGCGCCGTGTGGATCACCTGGTCCAGGGTGCTGAATTCCAGCCCTTGCCCCGCATCGATATCGTCGCGGCCCATCGCCGCCAGCCAGTTTTCCCAGACCTTCAAGCGCTTGCCGTCGTGCAGGATGTGCAGCAAGGGAAACTGTCGCAGGTCCGGCGGTTGGCCATTGACGAACAGCTCCGGGCTGGCCACCGCCATGTGCCGTTCCATCACCAGTAACTGGCTGCTGCAATGGCTGGCGGCTTCGAGGCCGAAGCGGATGTGGCAGTCGATTTCCGCGAGGCTGTCGTGGCCGCTCTGGTTGGTCACGCTGAGGCTGATGTCCGGGTAGCGTTGGCAGAACGCGCGCAGGTGCGCCGACAACCAGCGCGTGGCCCAGGTCGGTGGCGCGACGATGCGCAGGCGTTGGCGCAGGTTGGGCACGCGCACCGCTTGCAGGGCGCGTTCGAGGTGGTCGAAAGCATCGCTCAGTTGCGGGGAGAGGGCGAGGCCGGTTTCGGTCAGGGACAGGCCTTGGGGCGTGCGGATGAACAATGCCACGCCGAGGTAATCTTCGAGTTGCTTGATCTGCCGGCTGACCGCGCCTTGGGTGACGTTCAAACTCAGCGCTGCCTGGCTGAAACTGCGATGCCGGGCAACTTCTTCGAAGACACGCAGCATGTTGAGCGAGGGCAGTTGACGCATGAAAGGCTGGCTCCGCACCTGGCGCCGATTCGGGCCGGGTTTATTGTTTTTGGCGAATGTTCTGTAGGGCGTATCTGACTCCTGTGGCAGGGGCGGATGCAAGTGTTGTTTGGGCTAAAGTCTTCGCGAGCAAGCCCGCTCCCACATTGGAATGCGGTCCACTGTGGGAGCGGGCTTGCTCGCGAATAGGCCTTCAAAAGCGCCACAAATCCCGGATCAGAAGTAATACCCAATGTTCATATACAACTGATTCTCCCAATGATCAGTCCCGCCAGCCCCCAAACTCTGGGTGTAGCTGCTGCCACCGATGTACGGGTCATTCTTGCCATACAGCCACTCCGTCGCGATCCACAATTTGCTGAAGGAAAACGACGTCCCGAGGATCATCCGCTGCGAGGTCTTGAACTCATCGGCGGATTTGTCGAAGGCGCTGTAGTTGGCGTACAGCTTCACCCCGCTGATCTGATCAAACAGGTACTTGCCGCCGATGTCGTAGCTCAGGTCGGCAACGTACAGATTGCCGCGACTGGCGACGTTGTAGGTGCCGTCGTAGCCGCCGAGGGTCACCACTTCATCGGTGCCGGCGTTGCGTGGCGACATCTGCTGCCGCGCCGCTTGCAGTTGCACGCCCCACGGGCCGTTCTTGCCCAGGTAGTGCACGGCCACGGCGTTACGCCGGCCGTCGTTGTCGGTGTCCTTGTTCTCCAGGGTCGAGGTCAGGCCCGAAATGCCGACTTCGGATTTCCACGGCCCCAGGTCCAGGGCCTTGGCCACCCGCAGCACCACGGTGTTGCGTTCCTGGTTGTCACTGCCGTCACCCACGTAGCTGTCGGCGCCGGACACCACGCTGGAATAGGTCACGCCTTTGCTGGTGCCTTTGCCTTGCCACGCCGGGCGCAGGTAGTAGCCGGCCTGGATGTTCCAGTCGCCGCTTTGCTGGATGTACTTGGCGCCGACCTGTTGCACATCTTCCAGACCAATAACGTTGCCCAGGGTTTCGTAGAAAGTGCTGCCGAAATACGGCTGCAAGCCAAACGGTATCGTGTTCAAACCCACTTGAATTTGCTGGTCGGGGTTGAACTTGTAACCGGCCCAGGCGAACTTGGCGAACTGGATATCGCCGTAGTTCTTGGTGTACTGGTAAGGGTAAGAGCGCCCGTAAAAGCGGTATTGCGCCTCGCCGATCCAGGTGTCGGAGTTGTATTTGGCGCTGAGAAACACGGTGTCCAGACCGAACTTCTGAATGTCGCGATCCGGGTCATAGTCCCAACGAGCCCGAATGGCGCCGCCGAGGTCGAGGTTGTCGGTGACCTGCACCGCCATGGCCGGCGCCGCGAAGGCGCCGAGCAGCGGAATGAGAGCGATGGAACGGACCGCAAGTGGGGTGGTTGTGCGCACAGTCATACTCCTGATTTTTTAGTTATGGTTGGCAACAGCAGCCCATGCCGCAGCGAACGCTGCGACCTGGGGAAAGGGTTATTGACTCAGTTGGCCTGAGGTCGGATCAGCCTCAGCGGTGGTTCAGCGACGGGCACCACCGGTATCGCCGAAGCGCCGGGCGCCGCCGCGAGCAAGGTCTGGGTGTAGGTGTTCTGTGGGCGCAACAGCACCTGTTGCGCGGTGCCGTATTCCACCACTTCACCCTGGCGCATCACTGCGATGTAGTCGCTGATCTGCGCCGCCACCCGCAGGTCGTGGGTGATGAACAAGATGCTCAGGTTGAAACGCTGTTGCAGCTCGGCCAGCAGTTCCAGCACCTGTTTTTGCACCGACACGTCCAGCGCCGAAACACTCTCATCGGCGATCAACACTTCCGGGCGCATGGCCAGGGCCCGGGCGATGCCGATGCGCTGGCGCTGACCGCCGGAGAATTGCCGTGGCTTGCGCTTGAGGGCGTCGCGCTTGAGCCCGACCTGTTCCAGCAAGTCGCCGGCCTCGGTCCAGGCATCCCTGGCCGACAAACCACGCAATTGCGCGGCGCGGGCGATGATGTCGCCGACGCTGTGCCGTGGATTCAGCGAGCCGTACGGGTCCTGGAAAATCATCTGGATCCGCCGCCGATTGGCCGCCAGCGCCGAGCCGCGCAAGGCGAGGAAATCCGTATCACCGACCCAGACGTGACCGCTGTCGCTGTCCACCAGCCGAATCGCGGCTTTGACCAGGGTGCTTTTGCCCGAGCCAGACTCGCCGACAATCGCCAAGGTCTTGCCCCGTGGCAGTTGCAGCGACACATCCTTCAGCGCCGGCACCAAACGACCGCCGACGTTGTAAGTCTTGGTCAGATGCTCGATGCGCAACGCCATCTCACCGTCGGCGCACGGCACGTGCAACTCGGGATGCAACGCCGGCACGGCCGCAATCAACTTGCGGGTGTAGGGGTGATTTGGCGCGTTGAGCACTTGATCGCGCTCGCCGATTTCCACCAGCACACCGCCCTCCATGACGGCGATGCGGTCGGCGATTTCTGCGACCACGCCAAAGTCGTGGGTGATGAACAGAATGCCGTGCTGACCGCGACCCCGCAGGTCGCGCACCAGTTTCAGCACCTGGGCCTGAGTGGTCACGTCCAGCGCCGTGGTCGGTTCGTCGGCAATCAGCAAATCCGGGTTCATCGCCAACGCCATGGCAATCACCACCCGTTGGCATTGGCCGCCGGAGAGCTGATGGGGGAAGCTGTTGGCGATCCGTGGTGGGTCGGGCAATTGGGTCGAGTCGAGCAGGGCGAGCATGCGTTCGCGACGTTCGGCGGCGGGCATGTTCGGCGCGTGAATGTCGAAGATTTCCTCGACCTGTTGACCGATGCGAATCGCCGGGTTCAGCGCCGCCATCGGCTCCTGGAAAATCATCGCGATGCGGTTGCCACGCAAGCGACGCAGGGCGTTTTCATCCATGCGGCAGATGTCGTCGCCAAGGAAATCGATCACCCCTTCGCTGTGGCGCAGACCCTTGGCGTAGTCGCCCATGATCGCCGCCGACAACACCGATTTGCCGGAGCCGGACTCGCCGATCACACAGAGGATTTCACCCTTGCGCACGTCGAGGCTGATGCCTTTGACCGCGTGGCTGCGGTCGGCGCCGGCGGGCAGTTCGATGGACAGGTTCTCAACCTTTAAGACTTGTTGTTGGCTCATGCTCAACTCCTTGTGCCTTTCTGGGCGTGTTCGTCCAGACCGTCCGCCAACAGGCTCAGGCCCAGCATCAGGGTGGAGATGGCAATGCACGGGAAGATCACCAGGTGCGGGAAGGCGATGGCCATGCTGCGGCCTTCGTTGATCATGCCGCCCCAGTCCGGGGTGGGCGGTGGCAGGCCGAGGCCGAGGAAACCGAGGGCGCCGATCATGATCGCGGTGTAGCCGATGCGCAGGCAGAAATCGACGATCAGCGGCCCGCCGCAGTTGGGCAGGATTTCCACCAGCATGATCCGCAGCGACCCTTCGCCCTGGGTGATGGCGCTGAGCACGTAGTCCCGGGAACGGATGTCGATGGTCAGCGCCCGCATGATGCGGAAGATCGCCGGGGCGCTGGTGAACGTCACCGCGATCAGGATGTTCAGCGCCGAAGCACCGAGGGCGATGATGATCACGATGTACAACACCAGCACCGGGAACGACAGCACGGTGTCCGCGACATAGGACAGCAGCGCATCGACCCAGCCATTGAAGTAACCGGCGCACAGGCCCATGGCGATGCCCACGGCGAACGCGGTCAGGGTCGCGAGGATCGACCAGAACAACACCGTGCGGGTGCCCCAGATCAGCCGCGACAGAATGTCCCGACCGATCATGTCAGTACCCAACAGGAAGCTCACACCGTTGCCATCCGGGGTCATCGGCGTCAGCAGTGGGGTGAAGCTTTCCAGTGGATCGTGGGGCGCCAGCCACGGCGCGAACAGCGCCATCAACACCCAACCGCCGACCAGCAGCAAACCGAGCAACGCCAAGGGATGTTTGAACGAATTGAGGAAGTTCATTGGCCGCCTCCGCCAAGACTGCGCAGGGTGATGCGCGGGTTGAGCCAGGTGTAGGCCAGGTCCGAGAAGATTTTGGTCGCGCCGACCACGATGCCGCTGATCATCGCGCAGGCTTCGATCAGGTAGACGTCATGGTTCAGCGACGCGGTGTACAGCAGCGAGCCGAAGCCTTTGTAGGCGAAGAACACCTCGACCACGATCACGTTCGACAGCAGCCACGGGATGTACAACATGATCACCGTGATCGGTGCGATCAGCACGTTGCGCAACGCATGCCGCAGGACGATGCGCGAGGTGGATGCGCCTTTGAGGCGGGCGGTGCGGATGTACGGCGCCTGCATCACTTCGACCATCGAGGCGCGGGTGATCCGCGCCAGGTAACCGATGCCGAACAGGCACAGCACCATCAGCGGCAGCGCCAGTTCCACGGCATTGAAGCCGTCGCTCATGCTGCTCACGCCGGGCAGCCAGTTGAGCCAGAACACGAAAATCGCCGAGACGAACACCGCACTGGCAAAGTCCGGAATCGAGGTGGTGACGATCGACAGGAACGACACCAGCCGATCCACCGCCGAGCCCTGACGAATGCCCGCCAGAATCCCGAGGGTCAGCGCCACCGGCACCATCACCGCCAGGGCCAGCCCGGCGAGGATCAGGGTTTGCCACAGGTTCGGCAGCAACAGGTCAATCACCGGCTCACGAAAGTGCACCGAGGTGCCCCAATCGCCGTGGACGAAGTCTTTCAACCAAACTAAATAGCGCCAGACGAAGGGTTGGTTGTAACCGTGTTCCGCCAGCCACGCGGCGCGTTGGTCGGCGGCGGAGTAGGGGCCGAGGACGTTGATCGCGACGTCCTCGATGTTCAGTTCCAGGGCCAGGAACACGATCACCGACACCGACAGCAGGGTTGCCGCCAGCGCCAATAACTTGCGCAAAAGAAATTCAGCCATGCTCGCACGCTCCGGCTAATCAAGGGATGGCGGCCCGACCCACCGAGGTGGGCGAACCGCGTGAGGGCGCGTGAATCAGGCGCTCAACCAGACTTCATCCATTGGGTAGAAGTCCGAGGGGTGAACCTGGAAGCCCTGGACTTTCTTGCTGGCGGCGGTGAATTTGTCGCCCCAGAACGGCTGCACCATGACGCAGGCGTCTTGCAGGATTTGCTCGACGTTTTGCATGGCTACCGCCCGTTGTTTCGGGTCGATGATGCCCATGGCCTTGTCCAGCGCCGCATCGAACGCCGGGTCGCTGTAGTGGCTTTCGTTCCACGCGGCGCCGCTGCGGTAGGCCAGTTCCAGGGACATCACGCCCAACGGGCGGTGGGCCCAGTAGGTGAGGCTGAACGCGGCTTTGTCCCAGATTGGCCAGTATTGGGTGGCCGGGATCACCTTGAGGTTGATGCGGATGCCGGCTTCGGCGCAGTTCTGTTGCAGGATTTGCGCGCAGTCCTGTTCGTAGCGGCCCTGGGTGTTGCCGACGATCAGATCGATGTCGATGCCGTTGGGGTGACCGGCCTCCGCGAGGAGTTTCTTCGCGCCGGCCACATCACGAGCCCGTTTGGGCAGCGGGAAATATTCCGGGTGGGACGGGGCGACGTGGTGGTCTTCGCCCAACGTGCCCATGCCGCGATAGGCGATCTTGAGCATTTGCGCGTTGTCGGCACACAGCACCACCGCTTTCCGAATTCGCACATCGTCGAAAGGTTTTTGATCGCAAGCCATGCGCATGACCACGGTTTGCGCCGATTTGCAGGTCAGCAGTTGCGCACCCGGCAAACGCTTGGCCAGGTCCAGCTCGGCCACGGTCACCCGGTACAGCACGTCCACTTGCCCGGCCTGCAATGCCGCGAGGTGGGTCGAGACGTCGGTGCCCATGTCGACGTAGCGCAACTCGTCGAGGTTGGCCGGTTTGCGCCAGTAGTCGGCGCGCTTGGCGAAGGTCGCTTGCTTGTTCACCGCGAACGACACCAGTTTGAACGGCCCGGTGCACAGCGGGTTTTTCACCCAGTCATCACCGGCCTTGAAACTGCGGTGGACGATGGCGCAGGTGAAGGCATTGAGCATCTCCGGGATCGCCAGCATCGGCCGCTTGAGCACCAGGCGGAACTGGAAGTCGCTGACTTTCTCGAAGGCGCTGATGTCCTGGAATGCGGTGCGGTTGACCGATTTCGAATCGGCGGCAATCCAGCGCTGGATGTTGTGCTGCACGTCCTCGACGTTGAACGTGTCGCCGTTGCTCCACTTCACGTCCTGGCGCAGGTTGAAGGTCCAGGTCTTCAAGTCTTCGGACGGGCTCCAGCTCTCGGCAAGGTACGGGTGGGTGATGTTGTCGGCGTCGACCCAGGTCAGGAATTCCAGGGAATTGCGCAGCAGGTTCGAGGCTTCGATCCAGGTGATCAGCATCGGGTCCTGGATTTCCTGGATCGCGCAGGCAAACCGCAGCGTGCCGCCCTGGCGTGGCGGGACAGCCTCGGCGGCGCGCACGCTATTGCCGAGCAGGGCCGAACCGAGGAAGGTGCTGGCGCTGGCCACGGTGATACCCAGGAGGGTGGCGGTGCGCAGGAATTGCCGGCGGTTGATCTCGCCACTTTTGACTTGGGTGCACAGGTCGTTTACCGCTGGATGCGGCAGGGCGCCGTCCAGTATCATTAACTCTTTCATATGCCTCTCCGATAACGTGCAGAAAATGCGTTTTTCGACTGGCCGCTGGTGGGGTAAGCGGCAGACGCGGTCGGTTTTCGATAAACCGAAACTGTCAGTGGCAGGCGCCGCGAAGGCACAGGCAAGACAGGCGTGAAGCCGGCAGCAGAACAAGGCGCAACGAAATCAGGAGGTCGGGAATGGGGTAGGACATAGGGCTGCTCTCATGTTGTTTTTATTAGAGATGCCCGCAGTTTTGTCATCTGCGCAAAGATCGACAAACGATAAATTCAACGGTGAAACGTTCGATAAATGCATGTTACTGGCCGTAAGGAAGGCTGCCGCTTGAGCTAGACAGGCCGGGCTGCTGAAGGAACGGGGCGTTGAAGTCGCAAACGCCCCTTGTTCCGGGTGGGAACAAGGGGAAAAACGGACGGTGCCGAAGGAGATGACGACGCCGTCCGCGCAACTCATCGCGGCATCAGGCGTGGATCGAACGGGTAGTCGGAGAGCAATTCGATACCGTTTTCGTGGATGTAGATCTGCTCTTCGAGTTTCACGCCTTCGCCGCCTTCATCGTGGCCGATGTAGCTTTCCACGCAGATGGTCATGCCCGCCTCAAACACGCCGTCGTAACCCAGCGAATCGATGTCTTCGCGGTGCACCACGTACGGGTATTCACCGGTCATGCCGACGCCATGGGCCAAAGCGAAGTAACGGTTGGCTTTGTAGTTGTCGGGAATCTTCCACGCCAGCTCGGCGTATTCCTTGAAGCTGCGCCCGGCCTTGAGCATTTCCATGTTGGTCTGCACTTGCTCGTAGGCCAGTTTGTACAGCTCCTGTTGCTTGGCGGTCGCGGCTTGTTCGCCGCAGAGGAAGGTCCGCGAGAAGTCGGCGTAGTAGCCGAAACGCCCGACCACATCAGTGTCCAGCGCCACCAGGTCGCCGGCCTCGATCGGCCGGGTGCTGCACTCCTGAAACCATGGATTGGTGCGCGGCCCGGAGGACAGCAGGCGGGTTTCCACATAATCGCCGTCGGTGGCGATCACGTGTTGGTGCAGGTGCGACCACAGTTCGTTTTCACTGATGCCCGGCACCAGTTTGCTTTCCATCAGACGCACCCCGGCTTCAGTGGCGCGCAGGCTGGCGCGGATCATTTTCAGCTCGTTCGGCACCTTGATGCAGCGCGCCCGTTCCAGCGGTTCCTGGGCGTCGAAAATCTGATAGCCGAGTTTTTGCAGTTCGAACGCAGCAGCCGAGGTCGCGCTTTCGATGGCGATGCGTTTGTTGCCGCCACCGTGCTTGCGCACCAGTTCATCGATTTCGGCGGCCCATTCAGCGGTGACGTTGCTCAGGAAGCTGTCGCAGAAGTAGTAGGAGATGGCTTTGGCCGGGCGCACTTCATCGACGGTGTTGAGCTTTTCTGCCAGATGCAGGCAACCGCCGAACTCGAAGATCACCACCGGGCCTTCCGCCGGGATGAAGGCGTAACGCGCCGGGTTGCGCGCCGAGTACACCTGCATGTTGCGTGAGCCGGTGGCGTAGCGCATGTGGGTCGGGTCGAACAGCACGCAAGCGGCGTAGTCGCGTTTTTTCAGTTCGTTGCGCACCCGTTGCAAACGGTCGAGCTGGATTTGCTGGATCTCGTCGTAGGTCGGTTCGCAATCGGCGGGGTTGCGGTTGGGGCCGGACAGACTCATGGGGTGTTCCTCGCAGGGCAAATACGGTTGGTTTTTTCTAAGATTTTTTTTGGGCAAATCAGTCGAGCAACTGGTCGCTGCGCACCAGGTTGCGTTCGGCTTGCAGGTGAGCTTCGGACAGGCGTCCGTAAAGCTGTTTGGTGCGCTGGGCGCGACCGATGATTCCGGGCTTTTCGGAGTAGGCGAAGATGGCGGTGTTACGCTCGGTGGCACCCTCGACGCGGGTCACCCGGTGCACGGAGAAGCGGCCCTTGAAGATCTGCAAGTCGCCGGGGTTGAGTTCCAGTTCCTGCACCCGGCTGCGGTCTTCGCCGCGCACCACTTTGCCCACCGCACCGAGGTTTTCCTGGGTGCGGGTGCGGATCATCGGCGCGTACTCGAACACGCCACCGGCCTCGGGCTTCTGGGTCATCATGCTGACGATGAATTCGTTGGTGTCGAAGTGCCAGGGTTGCTCGGTGCCGTGGGGCATGACATTGATCACCAGGCCGGCGAACGGGTCGGCGTATTCGAAAATTTCCGGTTCGTTGAGGCAGGCGCCGATAAAGCGCTTCATCATCGGCGAGACGTACAGCCGATGAATGATCGCGTCCGGGGCGATCATGTCCCGGGTCACGAAACCGCTGGTGCGCTCCATGAATGTGCGGCGCGGGTCATCCTGGGGCAGGGCGGGGTCGTCTTCGGTGAAGTAGGCGTTGACCTTGCGCACCGAGTAAAACGTTTTACCCGACAGCGCCTGACCTTCGGCGCGGGCCTGTTCCAGCGCTTCGGGGCGCAGGAAATTCTTTAGCAGGCAGCAGCCGTCCTTGGCCAGTTCGGCGCGGGCGTGTTCGATCAGTGCCTGTAATTGGACATGGCCCGAATCATGTATGGGGTACAACTCGGTATTAATGATGTCGCTGATATCGCCCACTTCGGCGTCGGCAAGTTGAAGGCTCATGCAAGTCTCCTGGAACTATCAATTAACAGTGTCTGGCGTTGAATCGATAGTTGCTTAAAGAGGTGCGAAGTGGAAATTACAAGTTGTGATCGAATCCATCGGCAGGGGCGATAGTTATGTCAGGCGAATTGGATGGGACCTTACTTAAAGTGTTTGTCGCGATTATCGAGTGCCACGGTTTTTCCGCGGCAGCCGAGCGCCTGCATAAAACCCAATCGACCATCAGTCAGAGTTTGCAGCGCCTGGAAGAGATCGTCGGTACGCCGCTGGTGCAACGCTCCAGTCGTTCGGTGAGCCTGACCCCCGACGGCGAAACCTTTCTGATCTACGCCCGGCAGATCCTCAAGCTCCACGCCGATGCGATCAACGCTGTGCAACTGCCCGACGAACAGGTGTGCATTCACGTCGGCATGCCCGAGGACTACGCCCAGTTTTGCCTGGGCGGGGTGTTGCGCGACTTTCAGGCGCAGTTTCCCAAGGTGCGGCCGGACATTTGTTGTGAGATGTCCACCGCGCTGGTCAGCCGTTTGCAGCGCGGCGAACTGGACCTGGTACTCGGTGTGCAGCACGCCAACCTGCAGCCGGGTGAATTTCTGTGCGATGAGCCGCTGGTGTGGGTGGCGGCTGAAGGGTGGCGCGCCGGCAAGGACCCATCGGTGCCGTTGGCGGTGTATGCCGAGGGCTGCGCCTTCCGGGCCAACGCGGTGCGGGCGCTGGCCGAGGCCGGGCGGCCGTGGCATGTGGTTTACACCAGCCAGAGCCCGCGGGGCATCGGGATTGCCATTGAGCAGGGGCAGTCGGTGGGCGTCACGGCGCGACGGCTGGTGCCGCCGGGCTGGCAGGTGCTCGATGAGGCCCAGGGCTTTCCGCCGATCGACCCGGCGCGGTTGATGGTCTGGCGTTCGGCTCAGTCTCAGGCACCGGCCGTCGAGGCACTGGTGGAGATTCTGTGCCGCGAGTTGGGCCGTTCAGAGCGGCTGACCCAACGCGAGCTCGCGGGATTGACGGCGGGCCATCAACCCCAGCAATAACAGGCTGGCCGCCACCCAGCAGGCGATCCAGCCATGCACCAGGGCAAACTGCCCGGTGGCTTGCAGCAGCCAGCCACAGATCCCGTTGGCGGTGGCGCTGCCCAGGCCGTAACCGACCATGCTCAGGCTCACCACTTGCAGGCTTTGCACCGGGCTCAATCGGGCGCTGAGGTAGGCTGCCATCAAGCCCCAGACCGGGAAATAGAACAGCGCGAACAACCCGGCCGCCAGCCAGGTCAGGGTCAGGCTCGGTTGCCAGAGCAGGGCCAGCATCGCCAGGCCGAAAGCGCCGATGCTCAGCGCCATCACCCGCAATGCGCCCCAGCGATCCGCCAATGAACCCAGGAGCAAACCACCGACCACGCCGCCGATGCCGATCAGCGTCCACAGTGAACCGGTGATTTGCGCGTTGGCGCCCAGGCGTTCGGTGGCAAACGCCGAGAGGAAGTTCAGGAACGGTCCGCTGATGGCGCCAATAAAGGCGCTGAGCAGCAGAATATGCAGCGCCACCGGGTGCTCCAGACACAGGTGCAGCCATTGCCTGAGGACCCGACGCAGCGACGGCGCGCTGCTGGGCTTGGGGCGTTGCTGCGCGGCGAGCGGGGCCAGGGCCCAAAACGTCAACAGGGTGACGATCAGCGTCATACCGGCGCAGATCAACCAGAAGTGCTTCAGGGAAATGCCGTGCAACAACGCGATCAGCACACCATTGAGGCAAATCGCAAACGCCGCCCCGGAAGACGCCAACCCCAGCACACGGCTGCGGTGTGAGGCCGGAATCACCTCGCTGGCCAACGCCGCGATAGCGTTCCAGTTCGACACCGCACAGGCCGAGACCAGCGCCAGGCACAGCGCAAACGGCAGCACCCAGGGCGTGGCGACCGCCAGGGCCAACAGCGCCGGGCTCAAGGCCATCGTCAGGCGCACCATGTTGCGCGGGCTGATCCATGCCGCCGCGATCCCGCTGACAATCGACGCGCCCATATAGAACAGCTGCAACAGCGCCGCAATGAACGCGGCCTGGCTGTAGCTCAGTTCGAATACCTGACGGATGTCGGGCAATAACGCCGAATACAGAAAAATGCTGAAACCGTGGGTGGTGGCGTTACAGGCCGTGAAGATGAGCGCCAATATGCCAATACTTCTGGCGGGTGAATGAACAGGGGTTGGCATATATTCGGCTCGGGTTAATTGCAACAGGATGGGGCGAAGTTGTGCTGTTCGCCCTAGGTAAGTGCGCTGACGTATTGAAGTATTTAGTTGAGGTCAGACTAGCGTTTATATAAATAAAACAGCCAGTGCTTAATAGTCATGAGTGTGCGGCGAAATACTCATGCTATTTATGCGTGAACGACAGTTCCCCATTCAAAAAACGACCCCCCTGATACAACGCAGATCAAATGTGGGAGCGGGCTTGCTCGCGAAAGCGGTGTGTCAGCCAAAACAAGGTTGCCTGACACACCGCCTTCGCGAGCAAGCCCGCTCCCACACAAAGCCAATCTTCATCCGCTTCAAATCACCCCGCACAACACAAAAATGCATGTTACTCAGGAAATTTCCCGCAAGCCGTGGGATGCTTGGCGCTCGTCAGCCCCAGCGCGAGTCCCTTTCATGAAACGCAAAATGCCCGCGCTCAATGCGCTCAAAGCCTTCGAAGTGGCCGGCAGCACCGGCAGCTTTACCCGGGCGGCGGAGTTGCTGAATGTCACCCAGAGTGCGGTCAGCCGCCAGGTGCGGCAGTTGGAGGAACAGCTCGGCGAGAACCTGCTGGAGCGCCGCCATCATCACCTGGAACTGACCAGCGCCGGCCGGGTCTTGCTGCGGGCGCTGCACCAGTCCTTCGACAAGATCGAGCTGACGGTGCGCAGCATCCAGCAGAAATCCCACGCCAATCGCCTGCACATCAACGCGCCGCCGACCTTCACCAATCGCTGGCTGATGCCGCGCCTGGGACGCCTGCGCGAGAGGCACCCGGAGCTGGAATTGAGCATCACCACGCGCCTGCAAGACAGCCTCGCGGAAACCAGCACCCTGGACTGCGCGATCCGTTTCGGCGACGGCGAATGGGATGGCCTGGACGCCTCGCTGCTGATCCAGGAGCGGCACATCGCGGTGTGCGCGCCGTCCCTGTATGCACGGGAGTGGAGCGAGGGCGGCATCGACCTCAATCGCCTGACGTTGCTGCATGTGCTGGCCAAGGAAGACCAACGCTACCTGACCTGGAAACACTGGCTCGACGCGGCGAAAATCAGCGGCGTCGACATCCAGGGCGGCTATGAATTCGACCTGCTGGACCTGGCGATCCGCGCGGCTACCGATGGCTTGGGCATCACCATCGCTGACTGGCACATGGTCGCCCCGGAACTGGCCAGCGGGCAGTTGACCCAGGTGCTGAACGTGCACGTGGAAGGGCATCAATCCTACTGGCTCGTGACCCGGCCGGAGCAGACCTTGATGCCTCAATTGCAGGTGTTCAGCCAGTGGTTGCAGGAAGAAATCTGGTTGGCGCAACGCCAGCTCGAACCCTCTACCGCCGCCAGCTAAACACCCACAACCCCCTGTAGGAGCGAGGCTTGCCCGCGAAGGCGGCGTGTCAGGCGCCATTAATGCCAGCAGACATATCGCCTTCGCGGGCAAGCCTCGCTCCTACAAGGATTGGGGTAACGTGCAATTTTCGAATGTTCCCCCGCTCAATAAATCGTTTGTTCAACCCGTCCAGCGCGCCAAGACTGGAGCAACTGGATAAAAACAACGATGGGCGATGCACATGCGACTCGAGCGAAATTTTGTAAACGGTCACTTTATTGAGCCTGCCAGCGACGCGCTGATTGCGGTCTACAACCCGGCGACTGAATCCCTGGTGGGCCACGTTTCGGCAGCCAACACCGCTGAAGCCACCGCCGCCGTTGACGCTGCCGCCGCGGCGCAGAAGGTCTGGGGCAAGCTCACCAGCATCGAACGCGCCGAGCACCTGCGCGCTTTCGCCGATGCCCTTGAGGCCTGCGCCGACAACATCGGTGCCGCCTTGGCCGCCGAGTCCGGCAAGAGCGTCGCTGATGCCAGCAACGAGGCCCGTTACGCCGCGCAGATCACCCGTTACCACGCCGAGTGGGCGCGGCGGATCGAAGGCGAGATCATTCCCAGCGACACCCCGAACGAAAACCTGTTCCTGCACCGTGAGCCGATTGGCGTGGTCGCCTGCCTGATCCCGTTCAACTACCCGGTCTATACGCTGCTGCGCAAAATCGCCCCGGCGCTGATTGCCGGCAACACCGTGGTGGTGCGCCCGAGCAACAACACCCCGACCTCGGCGTTTGAAATCGCCAAGGCTGTGCAGCAATCCGGTTTGCCGGCTGGCGTGGTGAACATCCTGACCATGGACCACGCCACCGCCGCCGCCGTGTGCACCCATAAAGCCGTCGGTTTGATTACTTTGACCGGCAGCGTCAACGCCGGGCGCATCGTGCTCGATTACTGCAAGGCCAACATCGCCAAGCCATCGCTTGAACTGGGGGGCAAGACCCCGGCGATCATCGAAGCCGATGCCGATCTTGAAGCCGCCGCCAGCGCCATCGTGGCCTCCAAGACCACCCACTGCGGCCAGTTGTGCACGGCGGTGGAACGGGTTTACGTGCAGGAAAGCGTCTACGAGCAGTTCCTTGCGCTGTTGAAAGCGAAAATCAGCGCTGTGAAGTTCGGCGACCGCACCACCGACGCCGACCTGATGGGGCCGCTGGTCAATGCCAGTTCCCGGCAGAACATCCATGCCATGGTCGAGCGCGCCATCGCCGACGGTGCTGTACTGGAAGCAGGCGGGTTTATCCCTGAAGGCAACGGTCATTTCTACCCGCCGACCTTGCTCAGTGGCTGCCGCCAGGACATGGAAATCATCCAGGAAGAAATCTTCGGCCCGGTGCTGCCGGTGCTCAAGTATCGCGACATCGACGAAGCCCTGGCGATGGCCAACGATCACCAGTTCGGCCTGTCATCGGTTCTGTACACCGAGAACTACCGCACCACCATGAAAGTCGCCAACGCCATCGAGGCCGGCGAGTTGTACGTCAACCGCACCCCGGCCGACCCGTACCAGGGCTACCACGCCGGATGGAAACGCTCAGGCCTGGGCGGCGATGACGGCAAGCACGGCATGCTCGAATTCACCCAGACGCGACTGGTCGTCATGAAGTACTGATTCACCCGCAATACCCCTCCCGCTTATGTGGGAGCGGGCTTGCTCGCGAAGTCGGTGTGTCAGTCGACACATCAATGGCCTGACACACCGCTTTCGCGAGCAAGCCCGCTCCCACAAAGGCCTGAGTACACCTGAGTTATATAAAAATAATTATTGAGGTGCCCGGACCACCGGGCTGCCCGAGGTCTCACAGATGTCCAAGCCTGCAACCACTGTTGCCGCTGTTCAGGGTTCGAACGCGGGTTCAAAAAGCCACAGTGACAAGGGAAGTCGCTACCTCCAGTTGATGCTGCTGGTCCTGGCTGCCGGTGCGATTTACCCGATCCTGTACCTGCGTCAGGTCTACCAGACCACCATGCTCGAAGTGTTCCAGATCAACCACAGCGAGCTGGGTTATCTGTACTCGATGCTCGGCACGATTTTCCTCCTCAGTTACTTGCCCAGCGGTTGGCTGGCTGACCGCATCGCTCCGCGTTTCCTGATTTTCTTTTCCCTGGTGGCCACCGGTGCCCTGGGCCTGTGGTACTCCACCGCGCCGTCGATGACCGGTCTGATGATCATCTTCGGGTGCTGGGGCCTGACCACCGGCCTGACGTTCTGGGCCTCGGTGCTCAAGCGGGTGAAGATGATTGCCCATCACACCGAGCAGGGCCGGTTTTTCGGCATCCTCGACGGCGGTCGCGGTTTGGTTGAGGCGTTGCTGGCCACCGTTGCGTTGGGCCTGTTTGCCTTCGCCACTGAAACCCGTGGCGAGTCGGCGGCCGAAGGCTTCAAGCATGTGGTCTACCTTTACGCCTTCACTTGTATTGCCATCGGCTGTGTGCTGGTGCTGATCAAAGACCCGAAGTCGATGGCAGACACGGCGGCGGTGGAGAAGGGCAAGTACAACCTGGCCAGCGACTTGCTCACGCTGGTGAAAATCCCTGAACTGTGGCTGGTCACCGCCATCGTGTTCTGCGGATATCACATCTTCTGGGCCACCTACAGCTTCTCCGATTACTTGCAGGGCGGCGGTATGACGGCGGTCATGGCCGGCACCATCACCACCATCAAGTTGTGGATGCGCCCGATTGGCGGCATCGGCGGCGGTTGGCTGGGTGACAAGTTCTCGAATATTTCGGTGCTGATCGTGGCGCTGTTCTGCGCGACGCTGGCGATGGTCGGCCTGATCGTATTCCCGGCGCTCAACAGCATGGGTCTGCTGATTGGCACGGTGATTTTCATCGGCCTGATGACCTACGCCATTCGCGGGCTGTACTGGGCGATCCTCGACACCTGCAACATTCCGCTGCGCATCACCGGCCTGGCCATCGGCATTGTCTCGGTGGTCGGTTACCTGCCGGACGCCTTTATTCCCTTGATCAACGGCTACCTCACCGAACATTTCCCCGGTGCCCCTGGTTACAAGCTGTATTTCGGCTACATCGCCTTCGTCGGCCTGCTCGGGACCCTGGCGGCCCTGACCTTGCGCGCGCGTATCAATCGTCAATCTTTGAACAAAACAGGTGCCTGAGATGAAAATCGTCGCCCTTGAAACCCATATTGTTGCCGTACCACCGCCGCACATCGGTGGCATGTACTGGCTGTTCGTCAAGCTCAAGACCGATTGCGGCATCGAAGGCGTGGGCGAGATCTACGCCGCGACCTTCGGCCCCAAAGCCATGCTGCCGATCATCGAAGACGTGTTCGAACGCTACCTGCTCAACCACGACCCGCACCACATCGAGCGCTTTTTCCGTCAGGCCTATTCCAGCGGTTTCACCCAGCGCCCGGACCTGACCATGATGGGCGTGGTCAGCGGTCTGGAGATGGCGTGCTGGGACATCATCGGCAAAGCGGCGAACAAACCGGTCTACGAATTGCTCGGCGGCAAGGTCAACGAACGCCTGCGTTCCTACACCTATTTGTACCCGGTCAACAGCAAGGGCGAGTACGACTACGACGACCCGGACCTGGCCGCCGAGTGCGCCGTCGAGAACATGAACAAAGGCTTCACCGCCGTGAAGTTCGACCCGGCAGGGCCGTACACCGCGTACTCCGGGCACCAGATTTCGCTGGAAGTGCTGGAACGCTGCGAAACCTTCTGCCGCAAGATCCGCGAAGCGGTGGGCGACAAGTGCGACTTGCTGTTTGGCACCCACGGGCAAATGGTTCCGTCCTCGGCGATTCGCCTGGCCAAGCGCCTGGAGAAATACGATCCGCTGTGGTTTGAAGAACCGGTGCCACCGGGCCAGGAAGACGCCATGGCGCAAGTCGCGGCCAAGACCACGATCCCGATTGCCACCGGCGAACGGCTGACCACCAAGTACGAATTCTTCAAGCTGTTGCAGGCCGGCGGCGCGTCGATCTTGCAGATGAACGTGGCGCGCTGTGGCGGCCTGCTCGAAGCGAAGAAAATCGCGAGCATGGCCGAGGCCTACTACGCGCAAATCGCCCCGCATCTCTATAACGGGCCGATTGGCGCGGCGGCGAGTTTCCAGTTGGCCACGTGCACGCCGAACTTCCTGATCCAGGAAAGCATCATGACCTGGGGCGGGTTCCATGCCGAAGTCCTGACCAAACCGCTGCAATGGGAGGACGGCTACATCATCCCGTCCACCGAACCGGGCCTTGGGGTGGAGCTGAACATGGACGTGGTGCGCCGGCATTCGCCGTACACCGGTGAGCGTCTGCACCTGCAAATGGCGCCGACCCCGGCCGACGTCAAAGACACATCGCCGGCCAGGGGCTGACGAAAATGGCGCATCCCCCTGTAGGAGCGAGGCTTGCCCGCGAAGGCGGTGGGTCAATCAATTTCAATGTTGACTGACACGACGCCTTCGCGGGCAAGCCTCGCTCCTACAGGGGACGGCGCGGTTTTTTTGGATAACGACTTACGCGGTAACTGTGCATGACATACGACTACATCATCGCTGGCGCAGGCGCCGCAGGCTGCATCCTCGCCAACCGGCTCTCGGCTTCGGGTAAACACACGGTGCTGCTGCTGGAAGCGGGCGGCAAGGACAGTTCCTTGTGGTTCAAGATCCCGGTCGGCTTCGCCAAAATGTATTACAACCCGACCTTCAACTGGATGTACTACAGCCAGCCGCAGAAACAGCTCAACAACCGCGAAATCTACGCCCCGCGCGGCAAGGTCCAGGGCGGTTCGGGTTCGATCAATGCGATGGTCTACGTCCGTGGCCAGGCCCATGACTTCGACGACTGGGCGGCCAACGGCAACGATGGCTGGGGTTTCAAGGACGTGCTGCCGTACTTCCGCAAACTGGAAAACCATCCCCTGGGCGACAGCGAATACCACGGTGGCAGCGGCCCGATCAGCATCACCCCGATGAAAGGCCAGACCCACCCGATCTGCGACGTGTTCCTCAAGGGTTGCGACGAACTCGGCTACCCCCACAGCGACGATTTCAACGGCCCGAAATTCGAAGGCTCGGGCATCTACGACGTCAACACCAAGGACGGCCAGCGCAGCTCCAGCAGCTTCGCGCACCTGCACCCGGCCCTGAGCCGGCCGAACCTGACGGTCGAGCATTACGCCCTGGTCGACCGCGTATTGTTCGACGGCGAGCGGGCCACCGGTATTTCCGTAACCCAACACGGCGTGGTCCGCACCTTCACGGCGCGCAAGGAAGTGATCCTCTGCGCCGGTGCCGTGGACACGCCCAAGATCCTGCAATTGTCCGGCGTCGCCGATCAGAAGCTGTTGGCCAGGCACCAGATTCCCGTGGTCAAGCACCTGCCGGCGGTGGGGCAGAACCTGCAGGATCACCTGTGCGCCAGCTATTACTACAAGGCCAATATCCCGACCCTCAACGATCAGCTCGGTTCGCTGTTCGGCCAGTTCAAACTCGGCCTCAAATACCTGCTGACCCGCAAAGGTGCGCTGGCGATGAGCGTCAATCAGGCCGGAGGCTTTTTCCGTGGCGATGAGACCCAGGCCAATCCAAACCTGCAGTTGTACTTCAACCCGTTGTCGTACCAGATTCCAAAAAACAACAAGGCCAGCCTCAAGCCTGAGCCGTATTCAGGCTTCCTGCTGTGCTTCAATCCGTGCCGGCCCACCAGCCGCGGGCATATCGAAATCGCCTCGAAAAATCCCCGTGACGCGGCGCTGATCGACCCCAATTACCTGAGCACGCAAAAGGACATCGACGAAGTGATCCAGGGCAGTCGCTTGATGCGCAAGATCATGCAGGCGCCGGCGCTCAAGAGCATCACCGTTGAAGAGGTGTTGCCGGGGCCGGTGGTCGAAAGCGACGAACAAATGTTGCAGTACTTTCGCGAAAACAGCGGCTCGATTTATCACCTGTGCGGCTCGTGCGCCATGGGCTCGGACGTTCAGCGGTCGGTGGTCGACAAGCGGCTCAAGGTCCATGGTCTTGACGGTTTGCGCATCGTCGATGCCTCGATTTTCCCCAATGTAACCAGCGGCAATACCCACGCCGCGGTATTGATGGTGGCGGAGAAGGGCGCCGATCTGATCCTGCAGGACGCCTGATTTCAACTCTGGCTGTATCAAAAATGAATTTCCGCCCAGTCCGCCGTTCATACCTGATAGGTGGCGGATTTGAGCTGCAAAATCATTGGGTGCAATCAGGGAGTGGGACGGTCATGAATCAAAAACAAGGGGCGGACGAGTCGTTACCTGGCGGCTTGATTCTGGTGGTTGAAGATGACCCGCTGATTCTGGAATTCCTCTGCGAAATTCTTCGGGACGAAGGCTTTGTCGTGCAGCCGCAAATCAGCGCCGACGCGGCTGTGCAGTATCTGGAAGAACATGCGGGCGAGGTACAGATGTTGCTGACGGACATCACCATGCCCGGGCAGCGCAATGGCGCAGACCTGGCCAACGAGTTCGGCGACCGCTGGCCGGACAAGCCGATCATGATCATGTCTGGCTTCGAAACTCCGGAAAGTTCGGGGGTGCGGCATCACGTGTCCTTTATCAAGAAACCCTGGGCGTTGGGGCAGTTGATTGATTGCGTGGAAGGGGCTTTGAAATCCCAGCGGCCGCTGGCGTAACTGATTGGCGATGGTACATTGCCTGACACACCGCCTGGCCCCTTGCGATAGGAAGCTGTCTTTTGCCTGCTCAGACCTCCGTTTTCAATACGTCATACCGCGCTTTTCTGTTCGACATGGACGGCACCGTCCTCAACTCCATCGCCGCCGCCGAGCGTATCTGGACGGCGTGGGCGTTGCGTCACGGGCTGGATGTCGAGACATTCCTGCCGACGATTCACGGCGCCCGAGCCATCGACACGATCAATCGCCAAGGCTTGCCGGGGCTCGATGCCGAGGCTGAAGCGAGGTTTATCACCGAGGCGGAAATCGAGGATGTGCAAGGGATTGTCGAGGTGGCCGGCGCTGCCCGTTTTCTGAATTCGTTACCTGCCGATCAGTGGGCGATTGTGACCTCGGCGCCGAGGGCCTTGGCCTTGCGGCGGATGGCAGCGGCAGGGATTCCCGAACCTTCGGTGATGGTGACGGCTGAGGATGTGAAGGCGGGCAAGCCTGATCCGGCGGGTTATCGCCTGGCGGCGCAGCGGTTGGGCCTGGAAGTGACGCAGTGTCTGATTTTTGAAGATGCCGCCGTGGGGATTCAAGCGGCGGAAGCGGCGGAAGCCGATCTGCTGGTGATGACCTCGACCCATGAGCATCCGATTGAGACGCCGCACGCCACGATGGCGGATTACGACTCGGTCGAAGTCCGGGCTGACAGCGATGGCCGGATTCGCCTGCAAGTCCTGTAGTCACCATCGATNNAGCGGTGGGTCAGTCACCATAGATAGTGGCTGACCCACCGCTTTCGCGAGCAAGCCCGCTCCCACAGGGTTTAGTGTGGGTCAGTAGATTCCGGGGATCAGCCGCCAGGTCTTGCCGCAATACTCCTCATATTCACGACCAAACTGCGCCCGCAGCAGCGCCTCCTCCGAATGAATCCGCGCAATCAGCGGGATCAGCGTCAACGCCGCCAACACCAGCCCCACCGATGAACGAAACGCCAGCGCCCAGCCAATGCCGATCACCATCAAGCCCAGATAACTCGGGTTGCGCAGGGTTCGGTAGATTCCGTCGGTCACCAGGGTATGCCCCGGCTGAATCGCCACCAACCCGCTAAACCGTTTGCCCAGCACAAACACCGGCCATAGCCGCAGGGCGCCGCCGAGGGTGAACAGCAGCGCACCCAGCCAACGCACGCCTTCGCCACCAAAGGTCCAGACATCGAGGCGGTCGGTGTAGGCCGGCAGGAATCCGCTGAGCAACCCGATGATGCCGAACACCGGCAGCACCCAGCGATTACCCCGGTCTTCCCGTTCGCCGGAACTCAGGTTGACCTCGGTGAACAGCGACGCCACCGCCATCACCCCCGTGGCCAGCGCCACCAGCACCAGCGAACCGTGGGCAAAGAACGCCGCAAACCCACCCAACCCCCACACGGCGAGGCCGAGGTAGGCGAGGGTGGAGATGACGGCGAAAAACGCCAGTTTGGGGGAGATGTTCATGGTTGGCTCCACACAGTGCATACATCCAGTGTAGATACCGTATTGAGTCGACGACCCCTTTGCGGCGAGCCATGAACCTGTGGGAGCGGGCTTGCTCGCGAAGGCGATGTGTCAGGCAACATCCGTACTGGCTGAAAGACCGCTTTCGCGAGCAAGCCCGCTCCCACAGGGAGATCAGCATCAAGCCGATCTGGCATTGCGCCGGATGACTTGCGGCGGTTGCCCGAATGCTCTTAGAAACGCTTCTCGCATCCGTCGCCGATCACTGAACCCCGTCTCTTCGGCAATCTGATCCAGGGTCAACCGGCCCCGTTCGAGCATCTGCCGCGCCGCTTCCAGGCGCAGATTTTCAATCGCCTTGGCCGGTGATTGCCCGGTTTCGGCGCGGAATGTCCGGCTGAATTGCCGTGGGCTGAGCCGCGCCACGTCCGCCAGTTGCTCCACCGACAGGGCCGAGGTCAGGTGTTCCCGGGCATAACCCAGCACGGTCTGGATACGGTCGGATTTCGGCTCCAGTTCCAGCAGCGCCGAGTGCTGGGATTGCCCGCCGGCACGGCGGTGGTACATCACCAGTTTCTGCGCCACGGCCCGGGCCAGGTCGGCGCCGTGGTCCTTCTCGACCATGGCCAGCGCCAGGTCGATGCCGGCGGTCATGCCCGCCGAAGTCCAGATCGAGCCGTCGATCACGAAGATCCGGTCTTCCTCGACCTTGATCGCCGGAAACCGCGCTTGCAGCTCCCGGGCATACGCCCAATGGGTGGTGGCGCGCCGTCCTTCGAGCAACCCGGCCTGGGCCAGCACGAACGCCCCGGAACAGATCGACGCCGTGCGCCGCGCGGTCTTCACGCTGTCGCGCAGGTAGGAGAGCACCGCGTCGGGTGCCTGTTCGACGATGGAATCGCCGCCGACCACGATCACCGTGTCGAACACCCGCTCATCGAACGCCTCGGTGCCAACGCTCAACCCGCCAGAGGCGCGCAACGTGCGGCCATCGGCGGACAACACGCTGACTTCGTACAACGGCTCGCCAGCGCTGAAGTTGGCGTACTCGAACACCGGCATGGCCGCCAGCGCCATGGACTGGAAACCCTCGAACACCACGAACGCCACGCTAGTCATTTCTGTGTCCTCAAAAGGTCATGTCCGAAAAACGTAGGTTAAACGTCATTTGAGACTTGTGTCAGCCCCTTTATAACTGTTCACACCCGGCGAGCGTATCGCCTCACTGTGAAGGAAACTCAACATGACACTTTCATCCAAAGGCACCGCCCTGATCACTGGCGCCTCTTCGGGCATCGGCGCGGTCTACGCCGACCGTCTCGCCCGGCAAGGCTACGACCTGATCCTGGTCGCCCGCAGCCAAAGCAAATTGAACACCCTGGCCAACCACCTGAGCAATGAAACCGGGCGTGCCGTCGAAGTGGTCGCCGCCGACCTGAAGGACAAGGCCGACCTGCTGCGCGTCGAAAGCATCCTGCGCAGCGACGCCAGCATCACCTTGCTGGTCAACAACGCCGGGGTCGGTGGAGTGATGCCGCTGCTCGGCAGCCCGGTGGACGACATGGAAGACATGATCACCCTCAACGTCACCGCACTGATGCGCCTGGCCTACGCCGCAGCGCCCGGCTTCGTCGCCCGTGGCGCCGGGACCGTAATCAACATCGCCTCGATTGTCGCCATCGCCCCGGAAATCCTCAACGGCGTGTACGGCGGGACCAAGGCCTTTGTGCTGGGCCTGAGCCAATCCATGCACCACGAACTCGCCGACAAAGGTGTGCACATCCAGGCTGTACTGCCCGGCGCCACCGCCACCGACTTCTGGAGCGAAGCCGGTAACCCGGTGGAAAACCTGCCGCAAGAGATCGTGATGTCAGCCCAGGACATGGTTGATGCCGCACTGGTCGGGTTGGCGAATGGCGAAGTGGTGACCATCCCGGGCCTGCATGAAGGCGAGAAGTGGGATGCCTACGAGGCCCAGCGCCAGGTGCTCAGCGGCTCGTTCGGCCACTCCACGGCGGCAGCGCGATATCGCTGAAAGATTCTGTGCTCACCAGAGCGCGCCTGTGGGAGCGAGCCTGCTCGCGAAAGCGGTGTATCAGTCAGCATGAATGCTGAATGTGATGGCCTCTTCGCGAGCAGGCTCGCTCCCACAAGGGAGATTGAAGTCGATCACAAATCCAACTTTCACCCGAAATCCCTTGTAGGAGCAAAGCTTGCTCGCGATAGCGCTGGGTCAGTTGGTGCAGAGGGTGCCTGACACGGCGCCTTCGCGAGCAAGCCCGCTCCCACAGGGGGGTGTGGTGGGTCACAGGTTCCGGGTTCACCCGAGATCCAATGTGGGAGCGGGCTTGCTCGCGAAGGCGGTATTTCAGTCAGCATAAATGTTGGATGTGATGGCCTCTTCGCGAGCAAGCCCGCTCCCACAGGGGATTGAAGTTGATCACAGGTTTTGTGTTCTGACGGATCATCCCCGATCCGCCACCGATAAAGTCTGCAAACCCTTGCCTCGGGCCTGTGCCACTAACTCCTCGGTGTCTTCACCGCCGGGCAGGGCGATGACCACATCGGGCCGGCTGTCGTGGAGCATGAAGTGGTTGCGCAGGCGTTCGGCGAGTTTGCCGTGGCGCTGCCAGTTGGGTGGGTAGCGCACGATGTCGGCGCCGTGTTCCCGGGCCCATTCCTCGATGTCGGCGCCCAGGTATTGATTGCCGCCGTGAATCAACACCCGCACCGGGTGCAGGCGCTGGAAGGCGTCGAGCACGCGGCGGCACTGGCGGCTGTCGGTGTAGTGGCGGCCCGCACAGATCAGGACGCGCATGGCGAGACCTCGTTGGCCTGATCATCGCCCAGCGGCTCGCCAGCCCGTTCCAGCAACGGATAGGCGAGGGCCGCGATGTGGTGATGCACGCGACGGTAATCGCGCAGCACCCGCTGGAAGATGTCGCCGGATTCGGCCCAGGTGTTTTTGTCCTCCTGCAGTTTGCGAAAGTGTTGACGGCTGGCGTCGGCTTCAAGGCGGCGCACGGTTTCCTTGCGGCTGATCAACTGGTGCGCAGTGGTAATGTCTTCGCGCAGGAACACGGTGATCGCCAGGCTCAGGCTTTCCAGCAGCGCTTCGTGCAGCGGCGCGATGTTGCGCAGTTCGAACACCGAGAAGTGCTCGCCACGGCGCAAACGGCGCATGGCCAGTTGGGTGAGGCTGCTGGCAAGAATGTCCGCCGCGTGTTCCAGGTTGATCACAAACGTGAGCACTTCCTGGGCGCGATCGGCATCACTGTCGCTGATGCCTTCCTGGCCGATGTCCGCCAGATAAGCGCGAATCGCCGCACTCAGCAGGTCGGTGGATTGATCAATGCGTCGCACCTCATCGGCACACACCGGCGCCGAGGTGTGGAACAGTTGCAGCGTGCGCTCAAGCATGGCCGAGAGCATATCGGCGATACGCAGGGCTTCCCGAGCGGCGTTGGACAGGCCGATGTTGGCCACTTCCAGCCCGGCTTCGTCCAGATAACGCGGCATGCCCGGATCGGCATCGCGCACCGGCTCCGGCAGCCATCGGGTCAGCAGATTGGCCATGGGCCCGGTGAAACCGATGAACACCAGCGCCAGCAACAGATTGAAACCGGTGTGTAGGTAAACCACCAACGCTGCGGGATCAAGATTCAGCGAAGCCAACCACCCGGCCAGCGGCAACACCACCGCCGCCCCCAACGCCCGCACCAACAGATTGCCCAAGGGCAGTCGCCGACCGACGTTTGATCCGGCGTTGATCACCGACGGCAGCGCGCCGCCGATGTTTACCCCGAGCACCAGCGCGACGACGGTAGTGGCTGAGAGCATGCCGGTCGCGGCCAGGGACACGATCAACAGCACCACGGCCACGCTGGAATGGCACAGCCAGGTGAGGATCAGCGCCACCAGCAACGCGATCAACAGATCGCCGTCCAGGCTTTGCATGATCAGTTGGAACACCGGCGTGGCTTCCACTTCCGCCAAGGTCGAGCCGAGCATGTGCAGCGCCGTCAGCATCAATCCCAGGCCGATTAGCGCACAGCCGATGCTCTCGAAACGTGAGTCATCCCGCAGCCGGAAGATGATCAGCCCGGCCAGCAAAACGATGGGCGTCAGTATCGAGATGTCCGCGCTGAGCAGTTGCACCACCAGCGTCGAGCCGATATTGGCACCCAGCATCACCGCCAGCGCCGGGGCCAGGCCCAACGTGCCGGCGGCGGTGAACGAGGTGGCCATCAGGCTGACGGCGGTGCTGCTTTGCAAGATGCCGGTGATGCCAATACCCGCGAGCAGGGCCAGCCAGCGGTTGTTCAGGTGCCGGCCCATCCAGTGGCGCAATGGCGTGCCGAAACCGCGCAACAACGCCGAAGAAATCATGTGCGTGCCCCACAGCAACAGTGCAATGGCGCCCGCGAGGTTGAGCAGTAGAGTCGTTCCCGACATGAGAACTCTCCTTTTTCCAAGGGTTAACGCATGTCCCTTGTGGGAGCGGGCTTGCTCGCGAAAGCGGTGTGTCCGTTGATACAAATGTTGACTGACACGACGCCTTCGCGAGCAAGCCCGCTCCCACAGGGGATCTGTGGTGTTCAGGCAATCAGAACCACTGCTTGAATCGGCGGATGTAGATCGTCTTCATGGTCTGCGCCACCACGCAGTAGCTGAGCAATGTGCCCACCAGCCAAGGGAAGTAGTCCCATGGCAACGGCACCAGGCCGACCAGCGTGCCCAGCGGCGAAAACGGGATGTAGATGCCCAGGCAGATTACCGTGCCGGTCGCCAGGATCACTGGCAGCGCCGCGGTGCTCTGGAAGAACGGGATTTTTTGCGTGCGCAACATGTGCACCACCAACGTCTGGGACAGCAGCCCTTCAATGAACCAGCCGGACTGGAACAGGCTCTGCATTTCCACGCTGTTGGCGGCGAACACGTACCACATCACGGCGAAGGTGGTGATGTCGAAGATCGACGAGGTAGGGCCGATCCACAGCATGAAGCGGCCGATGTTCTTCGCATCCCACTTGCGTGGTTTGCGCAGGAATTCCTTGTCCATCTTGTCCCACGGCAACGCCAACTGAGAGATGTCGTACATCAGGTTTTGCAGCAGCAGGTGGATCGACAGCATCGGCAAAAATGGAATGAATGCACTGGCCACCAGCACCGAGAACACGTTGCCGAAGTTGGAGCTGGCGGTCATGTTCAGGTACTTCATGATATTGCCGAAGGTTTCGCGGCCCTTGAGCACGCCTTCTTCGAGCACCATCAGGCTCTTTTCCAGGAGGATGATGTCCGCCGATTCCTTGGCAATGTCAGTGCCGCTGTCCACCGAAATACCCACATCGGCATCGCGCAGGGCCGGGGCGTCGTTGATGCCGTCGCCGAGGAAACCCACGGTGTGACCGTTGGCTTGCAGGGCCTTGAGCACCCGGGATTTCTGCAGCGGCGTCAACTTGGCAAACACCGTGCGTTCTTCGACCCGCAGCTTGAGGGTGGTGTCGTCCATGTGCTCGATGTCCTGGCCGAGCAGCGGGGTGCCTGGGTCGATTCCGACGTCGCGGCAGATTTTGCAAGTGACCACGGCGTTGTCACCGGTGAGCACTTTTACAGTGACGCCCATGTCCCGCAGCGCGGCGATGGCCGGGCCGGCGGTTTCCTTCGGTGGATCGAGGAAGGTCAGGAAGCCGCGAATCACCAGATCGCGCTCATCGGCGGTGTGGTACTGGTTTTTGCTCTGGGCTTTTGGAATCTCGCGGGTAGCCACCAGCAATACCCGGAAGCCGTCCTCGTTGTACTCGTTGGCCAGGGCCAGCAGGTCTTTACGCCGTTGCTCATCCAGCGCCACCACCTGGCCGCGCTCATTGATATGGCTGGCGATGGAGAGCATTTCCTCGACCGCGCCCTTGCATACCATCAGGTGATCGTCGCGGCTGTCCTTGACGATGATCGACAGGCGCCGACGCACGAAGTCGAACGGCAATTCATCGACCTTGCTGTAGGCGAATGGAACTCGAAACTTCGCGTTGGCATTGGCAAATTGCACCACGGCTTGGTCCATCAGATTCTTCAACCCGCTCTGGTGATGGCTGTTGAGCCACGCCAGTTCAAGGATCGAATCGTCGCGCCGGCCGTGACTGTCGACGTGGTGCTCGAGAATGATCTTGTCCTGGGTCAGGGTGCCGGTCTTGTCCGTGCACAGCACGTCCATCGAACCGAAGTTCTGGATCGCGTTGAGGCGCTTGACCACCACTTTGCGCTTGGCCATGGCCATCGCACCTTTGGCCAGGTTGGCGCTGACGATCATCGGCAGCATTTCCGGGGTCAGGCCGACCGCCACCGCCAAGGCAAACAGGAACGCGTCGCCCCAGTCGCCCTTGGAGAAGCCGTTGAGCAGGAACACGATTGGCACCATCACCAGCATGAAACGGATCAGCAACCAACTGACGCTGTTCACCCCACGGTCAAACGCGGTTTGCACCCGGGAGCCGACGATGGCTTTGGCCAGGGAACCGAAGTACGTCCGCGCCCCGGTGGCGACCACCACAGCCTTGGCGGTGCCGCTGACCACGTTGGTGCCCATGAAGCAGATGTTCGGCAGGTCCAGCAGGTTGTTTTGATCCGCCGCGCTGCCGGTGGCCGACTTCTGCGCCACGTTGCCCAGGGTGTCGTATTTCTCCACCGGCAACGCTTCGCCGGTCAGCACCGCCTGACTGATAAACAAGTCGCGGGATTCGATCAGGCGAATGTCTGCCGGGATCATGTCGCCCGCGCTCAATTGCACGATGTCGCCGGCCACCAGGTCGCGCATTGGCACTTCGCGCAGCAGCGGCTTGCCGTCCTTGTGCTCGCGGCGCAGCACGGTGGCGGTGGTGCGCACCATCGCCTTCAGCGCTTCGGCGGACTTGGCCGAGCGGTATTCCTGCCAGAACCGCAACAGGCTGCTGAGGCTGACCATGGTCATGATAATGATGACTTTGGTCAGGTCGGCGTCATCCGCTTCACCGTTGCTGATCGGCAGCCAGTAATCGGTGAAGAAACTGATGCCCGCCAGGGTCAGCAACACATAGATGAAGGGATTGTTCAGGGCTTTTAGCAGTTGGACGAGGGCGTGAGGCGGCTTGTCGTGGGCCACTTCGTTGTGACCGTCCCGGGCCAGGCGGCCCTGGGCTTCGAGTTCGGTCAGGCCGTCAGTGCTGGCGTTGAGGTTGCTCAGCGTCACGGCCAGGCCGTTTTGTGCTTCCCGAGCGGCGCGCATCGACAGTTTGGCGTTGTCGTTGCTGGCGCCCTGTGTGGTTTTCTTTGCGGTTTTTACAAGGGTCATTGCTGTGCTCCTGCCACCGATTCGCGGCACGACACACAGGCACCTCAGCTAATTAAAGACGAGCGCACGTATGCCGAGCCGCCAATAGGCGATCGATTATGATCGTTGCGTTTTTAATGTTTAATGTTCGCTGTCCAGCAACTTTGTAGTTGTGGGCAGCGAACCGTCTACTGGCTTCGTCCATAACTAACTCACTATTTGACGGGCAATAAGAAGTTGCCGAATTCCGATATAAGGAATTCGTTAAGGAAGGCGTTGGAAAGTGCCTTCAGCTCAATTGAAAGTGCACGCCCCGAGGTACAGGCCGAGCATCAGGCGCGCCTGCTGGAACAGACGCGCGATGCGCCGACTCGGTGGTTCCGGGTTGTCGTCGAGGCTCCAGCGTTGCTGAAGCCGGCCCGTCATCGGGCAGACACGCCAGTTGGCACGCAGGTGCGCCTTGGCAGGGGAGGATTGGCTGGAAAACGGCGTATTGGCCCGTGCCGCCACGACACGCTCACGGCAGGACTTGACCCGCATGGTCGAGGCAAAGGCGCGTACGCCGGGCATTACAGTGATGTTGAAGTTCATAACATACCTCTGGACCGGACTGACGCCGGCGAGGCAAGTTACGGTGGAGCATCAAGCTCTAGCGCAGCTCACCCGACCGCAAAGTCGAGTCCCGTCATGTGCTGGGTTATGCGCCAGCGCCTGCGAATTCGCAGTCAACCGGCGGCGACTAGATACTGTGTCCATTGGATTCTTTTGTGAGTTGAAAAAAGGCCTGTGAAACCGGCCCGGGCAATTTACTCAGGCAGGTGGATGAAGTCAACCTTCAATACTTGATTAAAGTTCAATTGAAGAGGATCCGATTATTGAAATTGTAAGTTGTTCAGGTAAATGACAGTTAATGGTCATGTTGTTGATGTCCCCTGTAGGAGCGAGGCTTGCCCGCGAAAGCGGTGTATCAGTCGACAACAATGTTGAATTTGAAGCCGCCTTCGCGAGCAAGCTTCGCTCCTACAAAAGCTAAGCGGGATTACGTTAAAGCAACGGAATGCTGTAGCTGACGATCAACCGGTTCTGATCCTGATTACGCGACGCCTCGCCGTTGGACTTGCCATTGCGCCATCCAAAGCCAACCCCTTTCAGCGCCCCGGACTGCAACACATAGTCGAGGCTGATATCCCGCTCCCATTCCTTCTGGTTGTCACCGGACGTGGTCTTGATGTGGTCGCCGCTGAGGTACATGACCGACGCCTTCAGACCCGGCAGCCCCAAGCCTGCAAAGTCATACGCATACTGGCCGAAAGCGGTGCGTTCGCCGGCGCGGGTGAAGGTCTGGATCAGGCGATCGGTGTACAGGTAGAGACTGACCCCGCCGGCACCTTTGTCCGCGAGGCCGCCCTGGTTGAGTTGGGTGAAGCCACTGCCGCTGGATACGCTTTGATAACCCGCCGTGACCGCATGCGCGCCCAAGGAATAAATCAGCGCCGCGCTCCAGGTTTTGTTGTCGATCTCGCCATCGCCATCCCGGGTGTAGCCACTGATTTTGTAGCCCGAGGTGCCGGAGCTATTTGCGCCGGACGAGTCGGTCTTGAAGTAGCGCAAGTCGGTCTTCAGGGACTGATTGTCCGAGATCGCCAGGGTGTGGATCAGGCCGAAAAACTGCTGGGTGTAGTAGTCGTCGAGATTGGCGTAGTAATACTGGGCGGTCAGGTCTTTGGTGACTTTCCAGTCGCCGCCGGCGAAGTCGAACGCATTGCTTTCACGGGTGCCACCGACGGCGGCCAACCCGGTCTGATCGCTGGAGCCCCGGCCCGTCGCATGTTCGATCCGGCCACCGGTGAACGTCAGATCCTTGAACTCGCCTGACGTGATCTGCCCACCCTCAAAGGTTTGTGGCAGCAGGCGACCGTCGTTGGACACCAGGATCGGCAGCTTCGGCATCAACGTACCCAGGCGCAGTTCGGTCTTCGACACCTTGACCTTGCCGGTCAACCCCAACCGGCTCCACGAATCGACCGCGCTGTCATCACTGTCCGACGGAATCATCGAGCCGCCCACATGCCGCCCCTTGCCGCTGTCCAGGGTGATCGCCGCCAGGCCCAAGGCATCGATGCCGAAACCCACCACGCCATCGGTATAACCCGACTTGAAGTCGAGCATGAAACCTTGCGCCCATTCTTCGGTTTTCGACGGCGTGGCGGTGCCGTCGCGGTTGTCGTTGTTGAAGTAGAAATTGCGCAGGCCCAGGGTGGCTTTGCTGTCGCTCAGGAAGTCAGCCTGCGCCTGGGTGCTTAGTGCAATGGCGCCCAGCGCCAGGGTGACCACCGTGTTTTTGTTGCTCATCAAAATCGCCCCTATTTTTTTTGTAATTCGAATTCAGAAGGGTGGCTCCCGCTATCCGTGGGAGCCTGAAGCTCGGTTCAGATACCCAGCACGTTGGCGCCGATGCACGGATCGATCCCGCGCTCCAGACGACGCTGGTGGACGACGACGGTGATTTCCATGGAGCCGGTGGTCACGTCAAAGTCGAGGATGTGGCCGCCATAGGCCTGGAACGTGGCGTCACCGGCGACGCCGTGCATATGGATCGAAGGCTGGTCGTTCTTCCACGCCACCGAGCCGGTGATGCTGGCCATCTCGACGTTGCTGAAGACCTTGGCGTCGAAGTCCTTTTTGTCCTTGTTCCAGAAGCCGAACTTGGCGTTGCCGAAGCCGATGCCGCTGATGGACGCGCTCGGGATTTTTTCGGCGATGGCCAGTTTGGTCAGTTCCTTGAAGGCGTTGTCGCCCATGCGCAGGACCATCAGGTAACCGGTGGGCGTCTTGGTGTAGCGCGGGGTGGCTTCGGTGGCACATTGCATGGGCGGTGTCGTCGCGGTGGGTGAAGTGTCGGCAACGGCCAATTGCGTGGCCGCGGTGTTGAGCAGTACGGCGGCAGAAACAGCCAACACCAATTTGCACAGGCGTTGTTTCGGGTGAAGTTGAACGTGCATGGGTCTTCCTCTGTTTTTGTTGTTGTGGGGGTACAGCGGTTTTCTGGACGAGCGAATCCGACGCCTGTTGTTCAACAGGCGTGGGCGTTGTGGCTGATAGCGGGTGGTGACGCTGAGTCTTACAGCCCTTTGCGGCTGCTGGCCCCGTCAATCAACCGGGCGATGCCCAGCGGGTTGGCGTTTTTCAGGGCGTCCGGCAACAGGCTGTCGGGGCAGTTCTGGAAGCACACCGGCCGCAGGAATCGATCGATCGCCAGCGTTCCCACTGACGTGCCGCGCGCATCCGAGGTCGCCGGGTAAGGCCCGCCGTGGACCATGGCATCGCTCACCTCAACGCCAGTGGGATAACCGTTGAACAACACGCGGCCGACTTTCTGTTCGAGCAGGGCCAACACATCGTTCAGGGTGGCGAGTTCCGAATCCTCGACAATCAGGGTGGCAGTCAACTGGCCGCGCAAGCCGTGCAGGGCCTGGAGCAACTCGGCGTGATCGGCCACTTCGACAACGATAGTGGTCGGACCGAAGACCTCTTCCTGCAGCAACTCATCGCCGTCAATCAACAGGCTGACATCAGCCTTGAATAACTGCGGCCGGGCCTGATTGCCCTGTTGTGCGGCGCCGGCCAGGTGGGTGATGCCCGGGTGGGCGTGCAGGTTATCGAGGCCGTGGCAATAGCTTTTCAGCGCGCCGCTGTTGAGCATGGTCTGGGCGCTTTGCTCGCCCATCAGCCCGGCGAAGCGTTCGAGGAACGCGGTGAATTCCGGCGAGCGAATACCCAGTACCAAACCGGGATTGGTGCAGAACTGACCGGCGCCCAGGACCACGGACGCCGCCAGTTCGGTGGCGATCTTCTCACCCCGTGCCTTGAGCGCGCCGGGCATCAGCAACACCGGGTTGATGCTGCTCATCTCGGCGAACACCGGGATCGGCTGCGGCCGTGCTGCTGCCATGTCACACAAGGCCCGGCCACCGCGCAACGACCCGGTAAAGCCTACGGCCTGAATCGCCGGGTGTTTCACCAAGGCTTCACCGACGCTGCCGTAGACCATGCTGAACACACCGTCGGGCATGCCGGTTTTACGCGCGGCGCGGGTGATCGCATCGGCGACGTAATCGGCAGTCGCCATGTGGCCGCTGTGGGCCTTGAACACCACCGGGCAACCGGCGGCGAGGGCGGACGCGGTGTCACCCCCGGCGGTGGAGAACGCCAGTGGAAAGTTGCTGGCGCCGAACACCGCGACCGGACCGACGCCAGTGCGGTATTGGCGCAGGTCTGGACGGGGCAGCGGCTTGCGCTCCGGCAGGGCGCGGTCGATGCGCGCACCGTAGAAATCGCCCCGACGCAGCGCCGTGGCGAACAGGCGCATCTGGCCGCTGGTGCGGGCGCGCTCACCCTGAATACGCCCGGCGGGCAGGGCGGTTTCACGGCAGACGAGGGCGATAAATGACTCGTCCAACGCGTCGAGTTCAGTGGCGATGGCGTCAAGGAAATCGGCACGGCGGGCGGCCGACAGGTTACGGAAAACAGGGTAAGCCGTAGCCGCCGCTTCTGCGGCCGTATTCACTTCCTCCACAGTCGCCTGATGGAACCGGAACGGCAGCGCTTCGCCGGTGCTGGCGTCGTGGCTTTGCAGGGTGTTCGAACCTTTGGCCGAACGGGCGCCGGCAATGTAGTTGTGGCCTGAAACTTCAAACATGGGAACTCCTTAAGGGCTGTTCAAAATGGGGATCAAGTGAGCCGATAAATACGTCGGGCGTTGTCATGAAACAGCGCCAGTCGATCAACGCGGGAACGGTCGCGGACGATGGTTTTGAAACCGTCGAGCACCTCGCTGAGGCTGTTCACCACACCATCGACCGGGTAGTTGCTGGCAAAGGCGCAGCGACTGACGTCGAAAATCGATATCGCGTCGTTCACCACCACGCGATTGGCTTCCACGGGCCAGGCCTGGCCTGGGATGCAAATGCCGGAAATCTTTAGCGCGACGTTGGGCTCGCGAGCCAGCAGCGCCAGGTTGTCGCGCCAGCCGGCCAGACCTTGCGGCGAGCGATCCGCTGGCAGCGCGGTGTGATTGACCACGAGGGGCACGTCGGGAAAGTCCCGGGCCAGTTCGGCGGCTTCCGGCAGATGCCACCACGGTGCTTGCAACTCGAAATGCAGACCGTTTTGCGCCAGTCGGGCGTAGCCGTCGCGCCAGCGCGGATCGCGCATGGAGCCGGGCGCCGCAAAATCTTCGCGCCAGGCTTTACGGCTGGTGACCGTGGGTTTGTGGCGCACGCCGCGTACCAGCGGGTGTTTGCCGTAAAGGCGCAGAAGCTCGGTTGCGTCCTCGCGATCCAACCAGGCTTGGCCGACCATCGCCGCCAAGGTCGGTTCGTGCTCCGTCAGGGACTCGATAAAACGCACTTCGTCGGCCGGTGTCGCCGGATCCCATTCACCCTCAATCACCACCGTTTGCAAGATGCGATGCTGGCCCGTCAGCCGGCGATAGTCCTCGGGCAAAAAGGTGCGACAGATCGACGAGTAATCACCGTAACGAAACGGCCGCAATGGCCGGTCGTTCAGCCACGGGTAGTAGTGGGCCTCGAGATCGAAGTAATGCTGGTGGGCATCGACAATGGGTAAATCCGCGTCGTCGCCGCTGGCCAGAAAACGTTCGCGCCAGTTATCCATGCTGTGGCTCCAGACGGTAGAAGCGCTGCGCATTGCCGGCGAACACCGCTTCCTGCACCGCACGCCCCAGCGGCGCGAGCATCGCGGCCACGCCATCGGCAATCGTGTCGTAGGACGCGCGCAACCCGGCGACCGGGAAATTGCTGGCGAACATGCAACGCTCGGGACTGAAGATCTCCAGTGCCGTCAGCACCACAACCCGGTTGTCGTCGTAATTCCAGGGCGAGTCCTTGAGGCCGAACTCCGAGAGTTTGATGTGCACGTTGGGCTGCAAGGCCAGCGCTTCCAGACCTTTGCGCCAGCGCGCCATGCCTTGGGGGCTGCGGTCCCAGGCGAAACCGGTGTGGTTCAAGGCGATCTGGATCTGGGGAAACATCGCCGCCACTTCCGCAGCCTCGGCCAGGTGCCACGGCGGCACACGCAAATCCCAGGACAAACCGTGTTCCGCCAGGCGCGAAAAGCCTTCCAGCCATTTCGGGTCCTGCATGGTGCCCTTGGCCCCGGCAATCGAGACATCCGGGGAGGTCGAGGTCACGGGTTTGGAGCGAATCCCCCGAACCAACGGCCGGGCAGCCTGGGCCGCAAGGATCTCGGCGCTGTCGTCACGATCGAACCAGGCATGGGCGACGATGGCATTCGGGAAGCCGAAACGGGCGTGCACCTGTTCCAGCCAAAGGGTCTCGGCGACTTGCTCATCCCGGGCCCGCTCGGCCTCGACGTGCACCGTGCCGACCAAGCGCTGGTTTCCGGTCAGGGCCAGGAAGTGTTCCGGCAAAAAATCACGCCGCAGGCTGTGATAATCACCGAGAAAAAAACCTTCGTGATACTCGTCCTGCAACCACGGATATCGCCCGTTGCCGAGGTCCCACAGGTGATGGTGGGCATCGACCATTGGCAGGGCATCCTCGGGTGCAAGGTTGGGCAGGCCATTGCGTTCGTGCAGCGTGATCATGACGGCAACCCTTGCTCAGCGTGACGCAGCGAATTGGGAAGGACTGAGCACGCCGTCTTCGACTTCGCCCGCAGCAGCGGCTTCGGCCTTGGCCTGGACGCGGCTGCGCAGCTTGGCGACGTTGACCACGACGCGGGTGTGGGCGGCGGTGGCCACCAGCTCGACGTCGTCGCGCACCTCGACATTGAAGGTCACGCTGCGGCCCTCGATCCGCGTAACGGTGGCGACAATGCTCACCGACATGCCCAGCAGCGTGGCGCCGACGTGGCGGATATCGACCGCGGCCCCGACGGTGTTCTCGCCTTCATCGAGGAAGGTCAGCAAGTAGTCGAGACAAGTCTGCTCGATGTCGTCCACCAGGCGCGGCGTGGCGTAGATGCGCAGGTCCTCGCCCAAAAACGAAATGGTGCGGGGCTGATCGACCATCAGTCGGCGTTCAGTGGCGGTGCCTGTTTCCAGCGTTGAGAAATTCATAAGCAACCTCGGGTTAGCAAAGGAGTGATCAGGTGTTGGGCAGGAAACCAATGGAAATCCACGGCACGGCGATCAGCACGCCCAGGGCCACGACGAGCGCGCCGAGGTACGGCCAGACCCGGCGCATGGCTCCGCTGGGGTCGACCTTGGCGATGGCGCACGCGGCGTAGAAACCCACGCCAAACGGCGGCGCGAACAAGCCCAGGCCCATGGCGAAGATCGCGACCATGGCGTAATGCACATCGTTAATGCCCATGGTCTTGGCAATCGGAAACAGCAACGGTCCGAACAGCACGATGGCGGGGATACCTTCCAGAAAACTGCCCAGCAGGATGAAGGCCACCGCCGAAATGATCAGGAAGCCCATCGCACCCCCAGGCACGGTCGACATCACCTGCGCCAGTTGATGGGAGAAGCCGGACTGGGTCAGCGCCCAAGCCATGGCGGTGGCGCTGCCGATGATGATCAGGATTGCGCCGGACAACGACGCGGTGCTGACCAGGATCGGATAGAGGCGGCGCCAGTCGAAGCAGCGATAGCACAGCAACCCGACGATAAAGGTGTAGGCCACGCCAATCGCCGCCACTTCGGTGGCCGTGGCGACGCCTTCGACCACCGCCGTGCGGATCACAAAGGGCAGGGCCAATGCCGGTAGTGCAACCAGCAGCGAGTGGCCGATTTCCTTGCCCGTGGCACGTTTGCCGGTGGAGGCTTCGCCCTTGCGGTTCTTCCACCAGATCACCGCCGCCATGGCAATCGCACCCACCACCGCCGGCATGAAACCACCGGTAAACAGCGCGGAAATCGACACGCCGGTCACCGAACCGATGGTGATCAGCACCAGGCTCGGCGGAATGGTTTCCGACATTGCCCCGGACGCATTGAGCATCGCCACCAGTTCGTTTTCATCCTCGCCGCGTTTCTTCATTTCCGGAAACAGCGCCGGTGCGATGGCGGCCATGTCGGCTGCCTTGGAGCCGGAAATGCCGGAGATCAGGTAGATGGCGCCGATCAGCACATACGACAGCCCGCCGCGCACATGGCCGATCAACGAGCACAGGAAGCGGATCATCGCCCGGGCCATGCCCATGGCTTCGATCAACGCACCCAGGAACACGAACAGCGGAATCGCCAGCAGGATCAGGCTCGCCATGCCTTCGTCCATGCGCCCGACCACCAGGGTCAGCGGCGTGGCGGTCATGGTCGACAGGTACGCCACGGTGGCAAGACCGAACGCGACCATGATCGGCACGCCGATGACGATCATCGCCATCACCCCAATCATGAAAAACACGATCAGGTTCCAGTTGCCCGCCAGCAACAACAGGCCTTCGCCGACCCACAACAACGCCGCCAGGGAGGCCAGCATCGCCACCGACACCGTGAAGTCGATCAGCCGGGCGCTGGTCAGCAGGCGCGCGACGCAGGTCATCAGCATCAGGCTCAGGCCAACGGCGATGGCGGACACGCGGAAAGCGTTGGGGATTTCCAGGGCGGCGGTGGTGATGATCCACTCGTCGCTGACGTACTCCCAGGCCGGGGTGAACAGCAGCCCGATAAAGGTGATGACGATCACCGCGCCCAAGGTGTCGACGAAGGCGCGTTTTTCCGCGGGCAGGCGCCCGATAAACGAGGTCAGGCGCATGTGTTCGCCGCGCCGCATCGCCACCACCGAGCCGAGCATCGCCAGCCACAGGAACAGCAGCGAAGCCAGTTCATCGCCCCAGACAATCGGCTGGTTGAGCACGTAGCGGGAGAACACGTTGCAGAACAGCAGGGTGACTTCGACCACCACCAGCAACGCCGCGCTGCCCTCGGTCAGCCAGCGCAGGCCGGTGTCGAGGGCGCGGCCGAGGCGAAAAGTGGTTTGCCGTGGGCTGAGTCCGTCAGCAGGGGAAACGTCCGTCATTGGTAGTTCGTTTTTCATGACCTTGGCTCCGGCTTAGGACAATTGACCCGCGTACTGCTCGAGCAAGCTCCAGGCTTCGGTGCCGTACTTTTCTTTCCATTGGGTGTAGAAGCCTTTCGATTGCAGGTCGGTCCTGAACAATGAACGGTCGACTTTGTTGAAGGTGATGCCGTGGGCGGTCAGGGATGGCTCCAGGCTGGTGTTGAGGTCGATGACTTGCTGGCGCTGGATCATCGCGGCGGCGTTTATCTGCCGGGAGACGATTTCCTGCACATCGGCAGGCAGTTTGGGGAAGGTTTTGCCTGAGGCAACGATCCAGAAACCGCCCCAGATGTGGTCGGTCATCGAGCAGTATTTCTGCACTTCATAGAAGCGAGCGGACTCGACCACCACCAACGGGTTTTCCTGGCCATCGACCACTTTGGTCTGCAGCGCCGAGTAGGTTTCGTTGATGCTGATGCCAGTGGGGGAAGCGCCGAGGGCGCTGAACATCGAGGTCCACAACGGGCTGACCAACACCCGCAACTTGAAACCGGCGAGGTCTTGCGGCGTGTTGATTGGCCGGGTCGAACTGGTGATCTGGCGGAAGCCGTTGTTCCAGACTTTCTCCATCGGGATCAGGCCGACTTTCTCGGTCTTGGCCCGCACGTATTCACCGAGTTTGCCGTCCAGTGCGGCCCAGACGCTGTCGTAGTCCTTGAACGCGAACGGCATGCTTTCGATCGACATGGCCGGCACCAGGGTCGAGAGAATCGCCCCTGGCAACGGAATGAAATCGATGGCCCCGGCGCGCACCTGGGACAGCATGTCGGTGTCGCCGCCCATGGCGCCGTTGGCGTACACCTGCAAGTCCACGGCACCGTTGGTTTCAGCCTTGATCGCTTCGGACGCGGCCTTCATCTGTTTGTTCAACGGATGGGTGTCGGGCAGGCTACTGGTGTAGCGCAGCACGATGGGTTTGGTCGCGGCGAAAACGCTGGAAGGCAGCAGGTTGGCAGCGAAGGCACCACCCACGGTGACGCCGGCAGATACCAGGAATGATCGGCGGCTGACAGTCTCGGTCAAGATACGGCTCATGATGTTCACCTTATTGTTTTTGTAGTTGTTCAAAAATCTGCGGATCAAATTTGCGAACCCTGTCCCCCTGTGGGAGCGGGCTTGCTCGCGAAGGCGGTGTGTCAGTTAATGGAAATGTTGCCTGGCACACCGCTTTCGCGAGCAAGCCCGCTCCCACAGGGGGTTGGCGCTATGCCAGGGCCACCACGGCTTTGCTTTTGATCAGCTCGTCGATTTCATCGTCTGCATAACCGCTTTCCTTCAGCACCTCGCGGGTGTGCTCACCGAGCAGCGGCGCATGGCGGCTGGTCGGCGTTGCGGCGTTGTCCATGTCCGAGAAGTGAATCGGCAAACCCATGCCGCGCACCCGGCCTTCGGTGGGGTGTTCGGTTTCCACCACCATACCCCGGGCGATGGTTTGCGGATGGGCGAGGGCGGCGGCGATATCCAGCACAGGCCCGGCAGGCAGGCCGAGGCTGTCGAACAACACCATCCATTCATCCGTGGTGCGCGCCACCAGCACTTCGTTGAGGATGTCCACCAGGGCCAGGCGATGCTCCATGCGCAGTGCGTTGCTGGCGAAGCGCGGGTCGGCTTTGAGTTGCGGCACGGCCAGGGCTTCGACCAGGCGTTCGTAGTTGGCCTGGTTGGCGGCGCCGATGTTGATCCAGCCATCGGCGGTGCGGAACACCTGGTACGGCGCGCTGGTGGAGTTGGCCGAACCCATTTTCGGCAGGATGGTGCCATCGGCGAAAAACGCCGCCGCCGGCCAGTACATCTGTTGCAGGCCGGCCTCGAACAGCGAGGTGTCGACCATTTGCCCGAGGCCGGTTTTCTGTTTGGCGGCGTAGGCGGCGCAGATGCCGAGGGCGGCGAGGATGCCGGAGTTGATGTCCGCCACCGGCGAACCGGCCTTGACCGGTTCACGCCCGGCTTCACCGGTCATGCTCATCATCCCGCTCATGCCCTGGGCGATCAGGTCAAAGCCACCTTTCTCACCAAACGGCCCGCTGCGCCCGTAGCCGGAAATCGCGCAGTAGATCAGGCCAGGGTTGAGGGTTTTGAGGGTGTCATAACCCAGGCCGAATTTTTCCATGGTGCCGGCGCGGTAGTTTTCCGTGACCACATCGGCGTCCAGCAACAAGCGGCGCAACACATCGCGGCCGCCGTCGGTTTTCAGGTTCAGGCCGATGCCGCGCTTGTTGCGGTTGACCACCATGAACGAAGCGGATTCGCCGCTGGCCATGATCGGCGAGAAGCGCCGCGAGTCGTCACCGTCGGGGACTTTTTCGACCTTCACCACGTCCGCGCCCATGTCGGCCAGCATCATCCCGCACACCGGTCCGGACATGATGTGAGCCAGTTCTACCACGCGCATGCCTGTCAGCGGTCCCATGTCATTTACCCTCGAATAGTGGTTTGGCTTTGGCGATGAACGCGTTCAGGCCGGTCTGAAAATCTTTGGTGTCGTAGCAGGAATAACTGGCGTCGATCTGCTCGACGGTGGGTGCCACGCCGGCCTCCAGTTGCAACGCAGCCTGGCGATGCCAACGGGCGACCAGCGGCGCGCCTTGGGTGATGCGTTTGGCGGTGGCGAGGGTTTCGGATTCGACCTCGGCATCCGGCACGACCCGGGTCACGAGGTTTTTCACGTAGGCGTCGTTGGCGTCGAGAATGCGACCTTCCAGCAGAATTTCGAGGGTGGTCGAACGCCCGGCCAATGCAACCAGCCCGGCCATTTCGTCATAGGACATGACCAGGCCCAGCTTGCCGACCGGCGCGCCGAAACGGCTGGAGGTGCCGCAGATGCGCAGGTCGCACAACGCGGCGATCTCCAGGCCGCCGCCGACGCATACGCCGTGGATCATGGCGATCACCGGGTGTGGGCATTCGACGACGGCGCGCATGGCCGCCGAGGTTATTTCGGCATAGTGGCGGGCTTGGGTCTGATTGGCGCGCACGCTGGGGAATTCGCTGACATCGGCGCCGGCGGCAAATGCTTGTTCGCCGGCACCGCGTAACACCACGCAGCGCACGGAGGTGTCGGCGGACAGTTCGGTCATGACATCCCCCAGGTCCTGCCACATGGACAGGGTCAGGGCGTTCATTTTGCCCGGATGGCTGAGGGTGACGATGGCAATGGCGGCTTGCCGTTCGATAAGGACGGTGGGCTTCATGATTGTCCCGCTGTCCTCAGCTTGGCCGAGGACGCGGTTGCCTCCTGATTTATTGTTGTTGGATAGCGCTTGCTTACAGCGATTGTTTGAGCATCGACCGGTAGTCCGCCGGCGAGGCTTCGCGAGGGTTGGTCTTGTGGCTGTGATCGTGCAGGGCGCCTTCGATGATCCCGGCGAACAGGCTCTCATCGACGCCGATCTCGCTCAGGCGGGTCGGCAGGCCCAGGCGTCGGGTCATGTCCTCGATGGCCACGCCGATATCGGCCCCGGCTGCAAGGCCCATGGCGTGGCGCAGGCGTTCGAGCTTGCGTTCGTCACGCACGGTCGGGGCGTTGGCGTTGAAGTCGACGACGGCCGGCAGAAAGATCGCGTTCAAGGTGCCGTGGTGCAGCTTCGGATTGATCCCGCCCAAGGCGTGGGACAGGCTGTGCACGCAGCCCAATCCCTTTTGGAACGCGAGGGCGCCTTGCATCGACGCGCTCATCATGTTCATCCGTGCTTCACGATCACCGGGCTCGGTGGTGGCGCGTTCGATGTGTTCCCAGGCGCGCCACAGGCCATCGAGGGCAATGCCGTCGGCGGCGGGGTTGAAGGCCGGGGCCATGAACGTCTCGATGCAATGCGCGATGGCGTCCATGCCGGTGGCGGCGGTGAGCATGGCGGGCAGGCCGAGGGTCAGTTCCGGGTCGCAGATCGCCACGCGGGGCACCACATACGGTGAGATCACGCCGACTTTGCGGCCATCATCGAGAATCAAAATGGCGCCGCGGCCGACTTCGCTGCCGGTGCCGGCGGTGGTCGGAATCGCGATCAGCGGCGCGGTGGCGGCGGTGATGCGATCCAGTCCACCTTCAATCACCGCAAAGCTTTGCAGCGGACCATCGTGGGTGGCGCAGACCGCCACGCCCTTGGCCAGATCGATGGACGAACCACCGCCCACGGCGATGATGCCGTTGCACTCGCCGAGGCGATATTGCGCCACGGCTTCGCGCACCGCATGTTCGTTCGGATTAGGCGGGGTGGCGTCGAAAATCGTCGGCGTCAGGCTAGCGCCCAGGGCCGCAATGACCTTGTCTACGATGCCGGCATTGCGCACGCCGAGGTCGGTGACAATCAGCGGCCGGGTGATGCCGGCGCGCTCGGCTTCGGCGGCCAGATGCGCCAGGCTGTCGTAGCCGAACTGGATCTTGGTGACGTAATTGATGAGGGACATGATTCACCACAAGTTATACAGGATTGTTATTGTTGCAATCGGTCCGGGGCAGGAGGGCTCTCGCTCTCGGGTCAAACCCATTGCATTGCCTGGTTGTGGGGCGGACTATAGGGCCGTCGCGGCGAGCCCCGATACTGACAACTTTCGATACCTCTATAACTTTTAGTTAACCCTGATGACGCCCTCACTCAACTCAATCATGTCCCGCCTGCACATCAAGCAACTGCGCTTGTTGATCGCCCTGGATGACCACGGCTCCTTGCTGGGCGCGGCCAAACAGGTCGCGCTGACCCAACCCGGGGCCAGCAAAGCGCTGCAAGAAATCGAAACCACGTTCGGCACCTCGCTGTTCACCCGTACTAACCGCGGGTTGGAACCCACCGATGCCGGACGCTCGGTGATTCGCTACGCCCGGTTGATCCAGACCGACCTCGCGCACCTGCGCGAAGAGATCATCGGCATCATGAGCGGCGAGGGTGGGCGTGTGTCGGTCGGCACCATCATGGGTGCCGTGCCGCTGCTGACCACCGCGATCAGCCGGGTCATCGCCGACAACCCCAAGCTGTCCATCGAGATCGTCGAAGACACCAGCGCCGCGCTGCTCAGCCAACTCGACGCCGGGCGTCTGGACCTGGCGATCTGCCGCACCACCATCAGCACCACCCCCTACTTGTATGAGAGCTCGACCTTCGTCGAAGAAACCCTGGCGGTGATCGCCAGCACTCAACATCCGTTCGCCTATGCCCGACAACTGTCGCTCAAGGACCTGGTGGATTACCGCTGGGTGGTCTACCGCGCCAACATGCCCATGCGTCTGTTACTGGAGCGCGAGTTCCATGAGGCTGACCTGCGTTTCCCGGTGCACTTGCTGGAAACCACGTCAGCCTTCGCCACCCTGTCGCTGTTGCAGGAAAACCCGACCCTGGTCGCGCTGGTCTCCACCGACGTGGCCAGGTTCTGCTCCGGCTACGGCTTTACCACCACGCTGCCGCTGCCCATTACCTCCCGCAGCGAACCCTATGAACTGGTGTCGCGCAAAAACGTCCCGGATTCGCCCGCCGCGCGGCTGTTGCGTGAGGCGTTGCTGAACCCGGTATGAGGCTCTTCGAATACTGACGGGGTTTGAAACTGCGCATTCGTGCAATTCAGGCAAATGTGATTTGAGCCAGACGCGGTGTTTGTCACGGATCAGCGCCGCGATACTCAGCGGGATTTTGTCTGTCCTATAACTGGCCCATGGATGGCCACCGCGAGGTTAGAACAATGAATGTATCCAACCGACTTGCGCTCCTGATCACCGCTGCCGCACTGCTCAGCGCCTGTGGCGAGTCTTCCAAATTGCCGCCCCAGGCCAGCGTCGGCCCGGCGCCGCAGTTGCCTGAACCCACCACCTCGCTGATCCCGACCTTGAAAGTGTCCAAAGCCATCGGCTGGCCGGGCAATGCCATGCCCACGGCGCCGGCCGGTTTCAAGGTAAGCGCACTGGCGGAGAATCTGGATCACCCGCGCTGGGTCTACACCTTGCCCAATGGCGACGTGCTGGTCGCCGAAAGCAACCACCCGCCGATGCCTGAGGGCGCTACCGACGGTGGCAGCGGGCCAATTGCCTGGGCCAAGCGCACGGTCATGGGGTTTGTGATGGGACGGGTCGGGGCGGATGCGCCAAGTGCCAATCGCATTACATTGTTGCGTGATGCCGACGGCGATGGCCGCGCCGAAGTGCGCACGGTGTTCATGAGCAACCTGACGTCACCGTTTGGCATGGCGTTGGTGGGCAATGAGTTGTTCATTGCCAATGCCGATGCCCTGGTCAAAGTGCCGTACAACCCGGGTCAGACCGAGGTCAGCGCCACGCCAGTGAAAGTCACCGATCTGCCCGCCGGCATCAATCACCACTGGACCAAGAACGTCATCGCCAACCCCGAGGGCACCAAGCTCTACGTCACGGTGGGCTCCAACAGCAACGTCGGCGAAAACGGCCTCGATGCCGAAGAAGGGCGTGCGGCGATTTGGGAAGTGGACGTCAAAAGCGGCAGCAAGCGTCTGTTCGCCAGCGGTTTGCGCAACCCCAATGGGCTGGCCTGGAAACCTGGTTCGACCCAGTTGTGGACCGTGGTCAATGAACGGGACGAAATTGGCAGCGACCTGGTGCCGGATTACCTGACCTCGGTGAAGGACGGCGCGTTCTATGGCTGGCCGTGGAGCTACTACGGCGCTCACGTCGATATCCGCGTGGAGCCGCCGCGCCCGGACAAGGTGGCCGAGGCCATCGCGCCGGACTACGCGCTAGGCACCCACGTGGCACCGCTAGGCCTGACGTTCTCCGATGCCCGAGGCATGCCCGCCCAATTCGCCAACGGCGTGTTTGTCGGCGAGCACGGCTCGTGGAACCGCAATCCCCAGGCCGGCTATAAGGTGGTGTTCATCCCTTTCAGCGATGGCAAACCCTCGGGGTTGCCGGTGGACTTCTTGACGGGGTTCCTCAATGCCGACGGCGAAGCCCAGGGGCGGCCGGTGGGCGTGACGCTGGATCAGGGCGGCGCGTTGCTGGTGGCTGACGATGTGGGGAACAAAATTTGGCGCATCGCCGCCGCCAAACCCTAGACCGAGGAGGAGCTCAGCGCGAGAAGCGGTTGCGATAGTCTCGCGGTGAGATCCCCAGGTTGCGCTGGAAGGTGAAGCGCATGCGTTCTTCGTCGCCAAACCCGCACTGCCGGGCGATCTGGTCGATGTTGCGTTCGGGTGGATGCGCTGGAGACTGGCAAGCCGGAAGTGGCGTACGGCTGATTCGTTCCGACACCGAACCCCCGTAGGAGCGAGGCTTGCCCGCGAAAGCGGTCTATCTATAACGATGATGTCGCCTGACACACCGTCTTCGCGGGCAAGCCTCGCTCCTACATTCGTTTGGGATGTTCACAAAATGGGTGGCCGACACCGAACCCTGTAGGAGC
>NZ_MOBP01000014.1:80604-390149 GCF_003732665.1 Pseudomonas frederiksbergensis
TGTTCACAAAATGGGTGGCCGACACCGAACCCTGTAGGAGCAAAGCTTGCTCGCGATGAACGATAACGCGGTGTGTCTGGCGCACCAGCTAAACATGTTTAACGACGACTGTTTAAAGACATCCGGTGTTACGTCATAAACGGCTACAACGCCTTGCGCCGTTGCCTACGCGTACGCCAGAATCCGCCGGCTTGTGCGGCTTGGGGCTCGTCGGTAACTTTGTTCCTGTCACTGCTCATCAGTGATCGGGTTTAGTAGCTCGGCAGTCATCTTCGGTTGTACAAGCGTCATCCAGTCAGGTATTTGCCTGCAATTGATGGTGGTTGTGTACAGGGCGCCCTCGGGCGCGCCGGGGTTTTTAGGTGACTTTGCCGGTCTACTAACCTGTGCACAGCCGCCACCCCTCGTTTAGTAGCGAGTCGGTGCGGCTCTACTGGAGAAAGTCCCTATGTTCAAAGTCACACCTAATCCGCCGAATGCCGGTCCAGTCCCCTACGACGCCTCCTTCGAGCTTGACCCCAAGAAAATGAAAGAGGCCGCCGACCGCGCGCTCAGCCATTACCTCAACCCCGGGGCGACGAAAACGCAGATACCGCCCCGCAGTTCCGGTACTTTCTTCACCATCGACGCAGCGGTGGATGACGAGACGTTGCTGGTCGAGGTCTACGAATCGTTATCAACGGCCCGCAAGATGGTCAACGATTTCGTCGAGCTGACGGACGGCCCACGACGCCATACGATGCTGGTGTTGCATCGGTCGCTCCTGATGGGTGAGATGGCGGCCAATCGGATACTGGACAACCACAAGCCCGGGTAAGCGCCAGGCACGGTAGCGAGGGAGACGACTCCCTCACTGCCCTTGAACACTTTTGTGGCGAGGGAGCTTGCTCCCGCTGGGCTGCGAAGCGGCCCCAAATCGGTTATTGAGTTCTTTCAGGAGGACCGCGACAGCCTTGTTAGGGCCGCTTCGCAGCCCGGCGGGAGCAAGCTCCCTCGCCACAGGGGTTCAGTGCGAGACGTACCCACGCCAACATGACTCATGACTATCCAGAACTAATGTATTGCCCATGCCTGTCTGTTTCCCCACAGGAGGGCTGCGTACCTTGGGTCCACTGTTACTCCAAAAGGACCCCCACATGCTCAATCGTTTGATACTGCCGTTCACCTTGCTGTTCACCCTCGGCGCCGCTCAGGCCGCGGACTCTGAAAAATGGTACCCCTCGAAATACGGCGCCAACGATGAAATCGGCGCGCTCAATCTGCTCAACGCCGATTCGGTGCTCAACGCCGCCAAACTGATCAAGACCGGCAAGACGTATCCGCTGGCCGTGCCCATCGACAAGACCCTTCCGGCCTTCCGCCATCGCAGTTTCAACCTGACCAACGTCCAGCCGGGCGAGGCGGGTGGCACGACCATGGGCCCGAACAAATTCACCTTCAACGATGAACTGGTGGTGGGTTGGACCGGCGTCGGCACCCAGCTCAACGGCATCGGCCATATCGGCATCGATTACGTCTACTACAACGGCAACCGCGCCGCCGATTTCGTCACCGTCGAAGGCGTGAAAAAACTCGGGATCGAGAAGGTCCCGCCGATCGTCACCCGTGGTGTGGTGCTGGACATGACCGCCGTGTACGGCACGCCGATCGTGCCGGAAAAAACCGAATTCACCGTCGCTGACATCCAGAAAGCCCTCGACCTGCAAGGCGTCACCATCCAGAAGGGCGATGTGGTGCTGTTCAACACCGGTTGGCTGGAACTGCTGGGCAAGGACAACGCGAAGTTCCTCGCCGTGGAACCAGGCATCGGCATGGCGGCGGCCAAATGGCTGGTGGACAAACAGATCGTCGCGTTCGGCGGCGACACCTGGGCCTCTGAAATCTACCCGGCCAAAGACGGCCAGGAGTTCCCGGTCAACCAGTACATGCTGGCCAAGAACGGCATCTACAACCTGGAACTGATCGATAGTCGCGCCTTGGTGAAAGACAAGGCCTGGGAATTCATGTTTGTCCTCGGCCAGCCGCTGTACAAGGGCTCGACCCAAGTCAACATCAACCCGGTGGCGATTCGCTGATTGCGCTGACACGCATGACCGGCCGGGGCGTGACCAACCCCCCGGCCTTTTTTTGTTTCTGGACATGGAGAACACATGGACACCGTGCCTTCCCTCGCCAGCATCGCTTCACGCTTGCGCCTCAAACAACTGCGCCTGCTCATTGCCCTGGATGATCGCGGTTCGTTGCACAAGGCTGCCGAGCATATTTCCATCTCCCAGTCCGGCGCGACGAAGGCGTTGCATGAAGTCGAGGCGTTGATCGGCATGCCGCTGTTCGAGCGCCAGCCCAAGGGCCTGGTGGCCAATGAAATGGGGCGTTGCATGATTCGTTACGCGCGCCTGATCCACAGCGATGTCGAACATTTGCACGAGGAAATGCTCAGCATCCTCCAGGGGCAGGGCGGGCGCTTGTCGGTGGGGGTGATCATGGGCGCGATGCCGTTGCTGACCCGGGCCCTGACCGCGTTGCGCCTCAAGCAGCCAGAGCTGTCGGTGGAACTGGTGGAGAACACCAGCGCGACCTTGCTCGGGTTGCTGGATCAGGGGCGGCTGGGTCTGGCGATTTGTCGCACCAGCGTCGGCCAGCGTTTGGACGCCTATGACTGCATCGAACTGAGCGAAGAACCCTTGGCGGTGGTCGCCAGCAAGAACCATCCACTGGCGGATGCCAGCACTTTGCAGCTCTCGCAGTTAAGCGATTACCGTTGGCTGGTTTATCCCAAGGACATGCCGATGCGTCAGGCCCTGGAGCGCGAACTCAACGAGGCCGGGCTGCAAATCCCGCGTTATCCGCTGGAGACCTCGTCAATCTTCGCCACCATCCTGCTGGTGCAGCAAGACCCGACGCTGTTGGCGGTGATCCCGGCGGAAGTTGCCGCGTTCTGCGAGCAACACGCTTTGCTGGTGAAGCTGCCGGTGCCATTGCGGGCGTTGAGCGAGCCCTTCGGCGTGATCAGCCGGGCCGGCGCCGACTTGTCTCCGGCGGCGACCCTGCTGATCAGCGAGTTGCAACAAGACCCGATTACTTGATCACAATCGGGTTCACTGGCGCGCCGGTGCCGCCGACGATCTTCAGCGGCGCGGCGGTGTAGAGGAATTTCCACTGGCCGTCGGCAGCGCAGTCGCTGGCCAGTTCATCGAGCAGCGCCACTTCGGTGAAGGTCACGCCGAGGTTGCGCATCAACGCGTTGTGCAACGGGATCAACACGCCAGAGGCGGGGTCGACCGCCACTTCGTTGGCCATGGTGTCGGTGACCAGGTTGGGGATTTCCATCTGGTGAAACCACTCCACCAACTCACGGCTGAAGGTCAGGCCCGGCTCGGCGAAATCCTTGTAGAACTCTTCCGGCTCGCGCTCGTAGAACGAGCCGATCCACCCGGTGCGGATGATCAGAATGTCGCGCTTCTCGATCTCGATGCCTTGGGCTTTCGCCGCCGCCAGCAAGTCCAGGTGGGTGAAGGTCTCGCCCTTGTCCAGCACCGTTTTGCCGCGATGCCGGGCCATGTCGATCAACACCGCGCGCCCGACAATCCCGCGTTCGGCAATCGGCAGGATGCTGGCCTTGTCCATGCTGCCGATGGTGCTCATGGCGTCGTAGCCGTTCCACAACTTGTTGTCGTGCCAGACATGGCCCAACGCGTCGTACTGGGTCGAGCCTTGCAGGTGCATGAAAATCACGTCGTCGGCGTATTCCACGTGGCCGTCGAAGTGAGTTTTGCCGGCCAGGAAGTGGCCCTTGTCCAGCACGTTGACCCGCATCGACGGGCGACGACCGGGCCACAGCGGTTCGCCTTTCGGGTGACCGATCTGGACTTGCAGGGTGAAGGTCTTGCCCTGGCGCACCGAGGCGATGCCGCGCAGGACCTCGGCTTCTTGCAGGTAATTCAGGGCGCCGACTTCATCGTCCGGGCCCCATTTGCCCCAATTGGTGGGGAGGCCTTCGAGGAGTTTTTTGGCGTCGGGGGACGGGGCGGCGGTGTTATTAGAGTTGTGGTCGCACATGGGGGTGTCCTTGGATTTGGCATACCAGCACAAATCCCCTTGTGGGGGCGGGCTTGCTCGCGAAGGCGGTGGGTCAGGCACCCTTGATGTCGACTGACACTCCGTCTTCGCGGGCAAGCCTCGCTCCTACAGGGGGCGGTGGCGTCTGGGGTTATTTGATGGGTGAGAAGTCCGCCGCGATCAGCAGTTTCGATTCCATTTTTTCCAGCATCGGGAAGGCGATCGGCACAAAGCCTTCCAGCCAATCCGCATCCTGATACAGCGCCGCACGTTTCTTGATCCGCTCATCAAGGCTCGGGTAGGCCCAGATATGGATCACCTGGTTCAGCTCGCCGATTTCCGTGTACCACCAGCCCACCAGCGTGGCGTAGCGGGAGATCACCGGCAGGCCGTTCTCTTCGAAGTGCTTGAGGTAGGTCTGCATTTTTCCGATCTGGATCGTGTAGGTGCGCATTTCGTAAAACATGGGTTTGTCTCTCAGCAATGAGTGCCGTGGTAGGCGTTGTTAATGATCCGTTCGATGTCGGCGGCGGTGGTCAGGCGTGGGTTGACCAGCACGTTGCCGCTGCGCATCGAGTCGCTGACCATTTGCGGCATGTAGTCCAGGTCCACGCCCAGGTCCTTGATGTTGGCCGGGATGCCGATGGCCTTGTTCAGCGCCATCACGTGCTCCACCACTTTGCGCCCGGCATTGGCGAGGCTCAGGCCATCGACGTCTTCGCCCATGGCGATGGCGATCTCGCGAAACAGCTCCGGGCAGGCCGCCAGGTTGTATTCGATGACGTAGGGCAGCAGCGTCGCGTTGGCGATGCCGTGGGGGATGTTGAACACGCCGCCGAAGGTGTGGGAGATCGCATGCACGTTGCCGAGTTTCGACTGGGCGAACGCCACGCCGGCCAGGAACGAGGCGAGCAGCATCTGTTCCCGCGCATGCAAATCCGAACCGGTGAAAAACGCCTTGGGCAGGTGCGTGCAAATCATCTTGATCGCTTGCAGGGCCAAGGCCTGGCTCACCGGGTTGGCCTGTTTCGACACGTAGGATTCGATGGCGTGGGTCAAGGCGTCCATGCCCGTGGCGGCGGTGATGGACGGCGGCAACTTGAGGGTCAGTTCGGCATCGAGAATCGCCAGTTTCGGAAACAGCGCCGGGCTGATGATCACCGTTTTGAACAGTGTCTTGGTGTTGGTGAACACCGTGGACGCCGTGCATTCACTGCCAGTGCCGGAGGTGGTCGGGATGGCGAACACCGGCAGCGGCGGGTGCAGCAGTTTGTCGTAGCCTTCGTAGTCGAGAATGTTGCCGGGGTTGGTGGCCATGGCCGCCACGCCTTTAGCGGTGTCGATGCTGCTGCCGCCACCGACGCCGATCACCGAGTCGCAGTCGTGGCTTTTCAGGAACGCCACCGCGCGCTCCAGCACATCAGTCGTGGGGTTGGGCTCGACCCCGGCGAACACTTCGTAGCTGATTTCACTCTCGGCCAGCGAGGCGAAAAAACTTTCCATCACCCCGGACGCGATCAACCCCTGATCGGTGACCACCAGCAGTTTTTTTCGAACGTGCGGCTTGAGCAATGCACCGGCCTGACGCACCAGGGCGTTGCCGCTCTTCAAGGTCGTGGGGAAATAAAACTGGAACGGGTTCATGGGTGTCTCCGGTTTCTTATTGGTCGGGAGACAGTAAATAGCGAGGCGGGCGGCTGATAATGAAAAGGTCTGACCGGGGGATCACCCTTTGTCATCCCCTGTGGTGCCGGGTGGCGGTGGTAACGTAGGTTTTTTCAACGATTGGGAGCATGGTCATGGATTTGGGAATATCGGGTCGCTGGGCCATCGTCTGCGCGGCCAGCAAAGGGCTGGGCCTGGCCTGTGCGCGGGCCCTGGCGAAGGAGGGCGTGAACCTGGTGATCAACGCTCGCGGCGAAGAGGCCTTGCAGGTCGCCGCCACGGAACTGCGCAACCTGGGCGTCGAAGTGCGCACCGTGATCGGCGACATCAGCGACGCGAGCGTGCGCGAACAGGTGCTGGCGGCGTGTCCGCAGGTCGACATTCTGGTCAACAACGCCGGCGGCCCACCGCCGGGTGATTTCCGCGACTGGCAGCGCGAGGACTGGCTCAAAGCGCTGGACGCCAACATGCTCACGCCTATCGAGCTGATCAAGGCCTGCGTCGATGGCATGGCCGAGCGCGGGTTTGGCCGTGTGGTCAACATCACTTCCGGCGCGGTGAAGGCGCCGATTGACGTGCTGGGCCTGTCCAACGGCGCCCGCAGTGGCTTGACCGGTTTTATCGCCGGGCTGGCGCGGCAGTCGCGGTTGGCCGGGCACAACGTGACGATCAACAACTTGCTGCCGGGGCCATTCGAAACCGAGCGCTTGAACAAAACCCTGAGCGTTGCCGCCGACGCCAACGGCACCAGTGTTGAAGCCGTCAGCGAAAAACGGCGCAAACACGTCCCCGCGCAACGCTTTGGCCAGCCTGATGAGTTTGGCGCCTATTGCGCGTTCATCTGCAGCGCCCAGGCCGGGTTCCTCACCGGGCAGAATCTGTTGCTGGACGGCGGCAGCTACCCCGGAACTTTCTGATGGTGCGGGGGATGACGTTCAGTGATCCCCCAATCAGATCCCATCATTATTCACTCGTGGGGCGCGTGATTAGAGTGGGGCTGCTACCTGATGCCAATCCAGACAACACGCAAGCCTCTGTAGGAGCAAGGCTTGCCCGCGATGGCGGTGTGTCAGTCGACATCATCGTTTCTGACACACCGTCATCGCGGGCAAGCCTTGCTCCTACAGAGGGGTGTGTTGTTGATGGGATTGGGTCGCTTGCATCCACAACAATAAAGAGCGCCCCTCATGAACAATCCGAGTGCCGAAACACTTCCCCTGACCGCTGTCGAGCGTCCCACCAGCGTGCGCTGGCGAATCTTCCTGATCATGTTGCTGCTGACCGCGATCAACTACATCGACCGCGCGTCGCTGTCGGTGGCGTTGCCGCTGATTTCCAGCGAATTCCAGATCCCTCCGGCGCTGGAAGGCTTGATGCTCAGCGCGTTTTTCTGGTCCTACGCCTTGATGCAGATTCCCGGCGGGATGCTGCTGGATCGCTTCCAGACCCGTCGTGTGATCGTGATCGCCACCGTGGCCTGGGGCGCGTTCCAGGCTTTGGCGGCGGGCGCGCATAACTGGATTGTGCTGCTGATCACGCGCATGGGCCTGGGCATCGCCGAATCGCCGATCATGCCCGCCGGGGCCAAGCTCAACGGCGCCTGGCTGACCCCCAACGAACGCGGACGCGGCGCGGTGTTGGTGGACGGTGGCGCGCCGCTGGGCAGTGCGTTTGGCGCAATCATCATTGCCGGCCTGATCGGCTGGTTCGACTCCTGGCGCATCGCGTTCGTCATCGCCGGCGTCGGCACCATGCTCGCTGGTGTGCTGGCCTGGAAATACATTCGCAACCACCCCAGCGAACACCCCGGCGTCAACGCCGCCGAACTGGCGCACATCACCGAAGGCAACCGCCAGACCAGCCAACCCGGCGCGGTCACCAGCATCGCCCTCAAAGAACTGCTCAAGGACCGCTCGGTGCTGGCGATGTTTGCCGGTTACTGCTGCATCCTCAGCGTGTTCTACGGCTTGCTGACCTGGATGCCGAGTTACCTGCACCAGACCCACGGTTTGAACATTTCGAGCATGGGCGGCGCGACGTTTTTGATCTTCATGTGCGGCTTCGTCGGCGAACTGGTGGGCGGTTACCTGGGGGACAAATGGAAATCCAGCGGTGCTTCGCCGAACCTGGTGATGCGCAGCATGTTCAGCGGCTCGGCGCTGGTCGCGGCGCTGTGCATGCTGGCGGTGGCCTATACGACTGAGGCGAGCAAGGCGATTGGCCTGCTCTGCGTGGCGATGTTTTTCATCCGCTGGTGCGGCATGTACTGGTGCATCCCGTCGATCCTCGGCGGCACGTCAAAAACCGGCATTCTGGCCGGCACCATGAACTTCTGCGGCAACATGGCCGGGGTGATTGTGCCGATCCTGATCGGCCTGATCGTGCAGTTCACCGGTTCGTACTTCCTGGTGCTGATCTTCTTCGTGGTCATGGCCGCGCTGCTGGCGATTTTCTCCAGCCTGATCGATTATCGCGAACGGGGTCTGGCTTGAATGAGCGGAGGGCAGGTGAGCGTCGATATTGAGTGTGTGGTGGTCGGGGCTGGGGTGGTCGGGCTGGCGGTGGCCAGGGCCCTGGCCTTGAGCGGCCGCGAAGTGATCGTGGTCGAGGCGGGCGAGGGGATTGGCGTGGGCATCAGCTCGCGCAACTCCGAAGTGATCCACGCCGGAATCTATTACCCGAGCGGCAGCCTCAAGGCGCAACTGTGCGTCGAGGGCAAGCAGCGCCTGTATGCCTTTTGCGATGAGCGCGGGGTGGATTACCGGCGGTTGGGCAAGTTGATCGTGGCTACCGATGACGGGCAGCGAGTGGCGTTGCAGCGGTTGCTGGATCAGGGGTTGCGCAATGGCGTTGATGATTTGCAATGGCTGGATGCGGCTCAGGCGCAAGCGCTTGAACCGGCGTTGTCCTGCGTTGCTGCGCTGTGGTCGCCGTCCACCGGTATCGTCGATTCCCATGGGCTGATGTTGGCGTTGCAAGGGGACGCCGAGGCCTCGGGTGCGTCGATTGCATTTCACACGCCACTGCTGGCCGCTCGTTGTATTGAGCAGGGTTTCGAACTGCAAATGGGCGGTGCGCAGCCGATGACGCTGAGCTGTCGCGAGTTGATCAATTGCGCGGGGTTATCTGCGCCTGAGGTGGCAAGCCGGATCGTCGGCTTGCCCGCACAGCACGTTCCCGCGCCGCGATTGTGCAAGGGCAGTTACTTCAGTTTCAGCGGTCGGGCGCCGTTTCGGCACCTGGTCTATCCCGCACCGGAAAGCGCCGGGCTAGGCGTGCACATGACCCTGGACCTGGGCGGCCAGGCGCGGTTCGGACCGGATGTGGAATGGGTCGACCATATCGACTACCGCGTCGATCCGCGCCGGGCCGATGGGTTTTATCAAGCGATTCGCCGCTACTGGCCGGGGTTGCCGGATGACAGCCTGCAACCGGCCTACAGCGGCGTCCGCCCGAAAATCACCGGGCCGACCGAACCGGCTGCTGACTTCATCATCAGCGGCCCGGCGGAGCATGGTGTGCCGGGGCTGGTGAACCTGTTCGGCATCGAATCGCCGGGGTTGACCAGTTGCCTGGCGTTGGCCGAGCGGGTCATCACCGCGATCCACTAACCACCACAAGTCCCCCTGTGGGAGCGGGCTTGCTCGCGAAGGCGTCGTGTCAGTAGACATCTGCATCAACTGATACACCGCCTTCGCGAGCAAGCCCGCTCCCACAGGGGAACTGCATCATTGCGATGATCCCGGATCGGTCAGCACTTTCCTGAACGTCTCCACCAACGGCCGCAAATTGATCCGGTGCCACGCCGCCCACAGCGGTCGGGTGAAGCAGATCCACGGCACTTCCCGCAGGACCACGCCGGGCGGTGCGTTGCGGCTCAGGCCTTTCTGGATCATGGCGATGCCCAGTCCCGAAGCCACCAGGGCCAATGCAGTGAAGGGGCCGGTGGCCTCCATGCGGATGTCCGGGGTGAAGCCCGCGCGGATGCAGGCGCTGACGAAGTTTTCGCGGCCGGTGAGGTTATGGTGGTGCTGCACGCCGATCCATTCCTGATGGGCCAGATCTTCCGGCGTCAGTACCGCCTGCTGAACCAGCGGGTGATCTTCCGGCAACGCCAACAACATCGGGTCGTCCAGCACCTGAAAACCCAGCAAATCCGGGTCATCACTGACGGGCGGCTCACTCACCAGGGCGATATCCAGACTACGCTGGCGCAGGCCTTCCAATTGTTCGGCAGAGCTCAGGTTGTACAGCGCAACGTGCACGTTCGGCCGGTCCACCCGCAACACGCGCAGGGCATTGGGCAACACGCCAGCGTGCATGGCGTTTTCGATGTAGCCGATGCACAACCCGCCTTCTTCACCACGGCCGAGGCGTTTGCCCAGGGACTCCAAGCGACTGGCGTGGGTCAGCAGGGCACGGGTTTCGGCGAGGAAGGTCTGGCCGTCGCGGGTCAGGCGGATGCGTTGCTGGCTGCGTTCGAACAGGGTCAGGCCCAGGCGTTCTTCGAGCTGGGCGATCTGCCGGCTCAGGGGCGACTGGGAAATGTGCAGGCGTTCGGCGGCGCGACCGACGTGTTCTTCCTCGGCGACGGCGACGAAGTAGCGCAATTGGCGGATGTCGATCATGTCAGACCTCTGGGGACTCAAGTGCTGCGCATTATGTCTTGGACGGTCCGACTCCGGCAATCTACGATCTGCTCAACGGTCACCCATGAGCTGGCCACTGACACTCAAGAGGAATTACCCATGAGCTTGAAAGACAAACTGCCCGGCACGCTGGGTTTCGGCACCGCCCCATTGGGCAACATGTTCCGCGCCATCCCGGAAGAAGAGGCGATGGCCACCGTGCACGCTGCCTGGGATGCCGGCGTGCGTTACTTCGACACCGCGCCGTTCTACGGTTCGGGCCTGTCGGAAATTCGCCTCGGCACCGCGTTGTCCCAATACAACCGCGACGACTACGTGCTCAGCAGCAAGGTCGGCCGGGTGATTCTCGATGAAGTCGAAGACACCGCCGCCCGTGACCTCGGCGAGAAGGCGGGTGTGTTTGAACACGGTCGCCCGAACAAAATCGTCAACGACTACAGCGCCGACGCAACGATGCGTTCCATCGAGGACAGCCTCACGCGCCTGCAAACCGATCGCCTGGACATCGTCTGGGTGCACGACATCGCCCAGGACTTCTACGGCGATCAATGGCTGGAATACTTCAACCAAGCCCGCACCGGCGCGTTCAAAGTTCTGACCCGTTTGCGCGAAGAAGGCGTGATCAAGGGCTGGGGCTTGGGTGTGAACAAGGTTGAGCCGTGCGAATTGACCCTGGATCTGACCGAAGCGCAGCCGGACGGTTTTCTGTTGGCTGGCCGCTACACGCTGCTCGATCATGACCGTGCCCTGCAACGCCTGATGGATTCGGCCCTGGCGCAGAACGTCGAAATCGTCGTCGGTGGCCCTTACAGCTCGGGCATTCTGGCCGGCGGTACGCACTTCGAATACCAGAAGGCGAGCCCGGCGATCGTCAACAAGGTCGAGCAGATCAAGAAGATTGCGGCGGCCCATGGCGTGAGCATCAAAGCGGCGGCGTTGCAGTTCTCCCTGGCCAACCCGGCGGTGGCGGCGGTGATTCCCGGTTCCAGCCGTCCTGATCGCATCGCTGAAGATGTGGCGGCGTTGAATGAGGTGATTCCTGCAGCGTTCTGGCAGGCACTGCGTGACTCGAAGCTGATTTCCGAACGGGCTCCATTGCCAGGAGGTGTGGCATGAAAATCGATCTGACCGGAAAACTCGCCATCGTCAGCGGCAGCACCGCCGGCATTGGCCTGGGCATCAGCAAGGCGCTGGCCGAATGCGGCGCGACGGTGGTGGTGATTGGCCGCGACTCGGCCAAGGTTGAGCAAGCCTTGGCGGACATTCGTCAACGCGTGCCGGGTGCGCAATTGCGTGGTCTGACTGCTGACCTCGGCACCGCCGAAGGCGCCGAACAACTGTTCGCCGCCGAACCCCGCGCGGACATCCTGGTGAACAACCTCGGGATTTTCGACGACGTGGATTTCTTCGACGCGCCGGACAGCGAGTGGACGCGCTTCTATGAAGTCAACGTGATCTCCGGTGTGCGTCTGTCCCGGCATTACACACCGCAGATGGTCAAGAACGGCTGGGGCCGGGTGATCTTCCTGTCCTCGGAATCCGGGGTGGCGATTCCGGCCGACATGATCAACTATGGCGTGACCAAAAGCGCCAACCTGGCGGTGTCCCATGGCCTGGCCAAACGCCTGGCTGGGACCGGCGTCACAGTCAACGCGATCCTGCCCGGCCCAACCTTCACCGACGGCCTGGAGCAGATGCTCAAGGACGCCACCGCCGAGTCCGGCCGCAGCGCTCGGGAAGAGGCCGACGCCTTCGTGCGCAAGGCCCGCCCGAGCTCGATCATCCAGCGCGTGGCGGATGTCGAAGAAGTCGCCAACCTGGTGGCCTACATCGCCTCGCCACTGTCCTCGGCCACCACCGGCGCGGCGTTGCGGGTCGATGGCGGCGTGGTCGACAGCATGGCAATCTGAACCTGAATTCACAGAGAGATATTAATTTATGGCAACTGCATCAGCCTCTATCGACATCCCGGCTTCGGCCGACCAAGTCTGGCAATTGATCGGCGGCTTCGACTCGCTGCCGGATTGGTTGCCGTTCATTGTCAAAAGCGAACTGAGCGAAGGCGGGCGCGTGCGCAGCCTGCAAACGGCGGACGGCGCGGTGGTGATCGAGCGTCTGCAAGCGTTCGACAACGCCGGCAAGACCTACAGCTATTCGATTGAACAGGCGCCGTTCCCGGCCGCTGAATACCTGGCGACGTTGCGGGTAGAAGCCCAAGGGCAGGGCGCACGGGTGACCTGGTCGGGTCGGTTTACCGCCAAAGGCGTGACGGATGCGGAAGTGGAAGCGCTGTTTGACGGCATCTACAAGGGCGGCCTCGAAGCCCTGCGGGCCAACTACCCGGCCTAAGCCAAAGCACCACAAAACCCTGTGGGAGCGGGCTTGCTCGCGAAAGCGGAGTGTCAGGCATTAGGATGCCGACTGACACACCGTATTCGCGAGCAAGCCCGCTCCCACAGTTGATTTTCGGTGAACACAAAATCCGTGTCCGACAGGTGATCCCTTGTGGGAGCGGGCTTGCTCGCGAAAGCGGAGTGTCAGGCATTAGGATGCCGACTGACACAATGCCTTCGCGAGCAAGCTCGCTCCCACAGTTGATTTTCGGTGAACACAAAATCCGTGTCCGACAGGTGATCCCTTGTGGGAGCGAGCTTGCTCGCGAAAGCGGAGTGTCAGGCATTAGGATGCCGACTGGCACAATGCTTTCGCGAGCAAGCCCGCTCCCACAGTTGATTTTCGGTGAACACAAAATCCGTGTCCGACAGGTGATCCCTTGTGGGAGCGGGCTTGCTCGCGAAAGCGGAGTGTCAGGCAATGAAGATGCCGACTGACACACCGTATTCGCGAGCAAGCCCGCTCCCACAGTTGATTTTCGGTGAACACAAAATCCGTGTCCGACAGGTGATCCCTTGTGGGAGCGGGCTTGCTCGCGAAAGCGGAGTGTCAGGTAATGAAGATGCCGACTGACACACCGTATTCGCGAGCAAGCTCGCTCCCACAGTTGATTTTCGGTGAACACAAAATCCGTGTCCGACAGGTGATCTCTTGTGGGAGCGGGCTTGCTCGCGAAAGCGGAGTGTCAGGCATTAGGATGCCGACTGACACACCGTATTCGCGAGCAAGCCCGCTCCCACAGTTGATTTTCGGTGAACACAAAATCCGTGTCCGACAGGTGATCCCTTGTGGGAGCGGGCTTGCTCGCGAAAGCGGAGTGTCAGGCAATGAAGATGCCGACTGACACACCGTATTCGCGAGCAAGCCCGCTCCCACAGGGGATCTTCATTGATCCTCAGGTCTGCGGGATCAGGCTCTGCCGACAATCCAGCGCCAATCGCGCACCACCGTTATCACTGGTGCCGACTTCCAGGCTGAATCCATGCAGGCTGACAATCGCCGCAACGATGGACAGCCCCAGCCCAAACCCACTCTGCTGATTGCCACCCTCGGCCCGATAAAAGCGCTGGAACACCGCTTCCCGTTCCGACGGCGCAATACCAGGCCCCGAGTCGAGCACTTCAATCCGCGTATGCCCGCCCTGATTGATCCCGCGCAAAATCACGCTGCCGCCGGGCGGGGTGAATTTGATCGAGTTGCTCAGCAGGTTGGCAATCGCTTCGAACAGCAACGCCCGATCACCATTCAATGTCGGCAACTCCGCGGGCAGTTGCAGGTGGAAAACCAATTCGCCTTCTTCCGCCAATGGCAGATAAAAGTCATGCAGTTCGCGCAGCAACGGCACCGGATCAAGCTGCACAAATCCCGAACGCCGCTGCCGATCCTCCAGTTCGGAAATCCGCAGCAGCCCACGAAAGCGCGCCATCAAGGTGTCGGCCTCGGCCAGCACCGAATCCAGTTGCACCGACAGCGGTGAACCGTCGCCCGCCTGTTGCTGGATCCGGTACAGCTGCGCCCGCAGGCGGGTGAGCGGGGTGCGCAGGTCGTGGGCGATGTTGTCGCACACGCCTTTGACTTCGTTCATCAGGCGCTCGATGCGTTCAAGCATGGCGTTGACGATGGCGGCGAGCATGTCCAGTTCATCGCGGCGGTTAGAGAGCGGCAAGCGGTGGGTCAGGTCGCCGGCGACGATGGCTTCGGCGCTGGCCTGAATCGCACGGATGCGTCGCAGCGGACGGCGGCGCAACAGATGCCAACCGGCGATGCCGGGGAGGATGGTCAGGGACACGCCCCAGAACAACGCGTGGAGGATGATCTGGGTCACGGCAAACAACGAACCGTTGTCCCGCACCAGGACCAGCCAGCGCCCGTCGAGGGTCGGGGTGGCCACGGCGTCGCAACTGTCGGCGGGCAGGGTCGGGTCGTCGGACTCGGCGCAGTTGTCGAGCATGTGAATGCGGCCATCCAGCGGCAGATCCGCCGGGATCTCGCGCAGGGCGCCGCTGAGGTAGCGGTGCTGGGCGTCGAACAGGCCATAGGCGTCGATGCCGCGGATGTCGAAAGTCATGCTGGCAGCGAGGGCGTCCACCAATTGCTCGCCCTGAAAACGCGAGAACAGGTGCTGACGCTGCATCAGCGAGTGCTTGGCCAAGTTGTCGAGATAGCCGGAGACCTCGTAATACATGACCCCCATGAGAATCCCGCTCCAGGCCACGAACAGTGAACTGTAGAGCGCCAGCAGTCGGCTGCTGGAAGAACGCCAGCCTTTAGAGGGGTTCAGCAATGACATACCCCGAGCCTCGCACAGTCCGGATCAACGGGACGTTGCCGGGCGGATCGATCTTCTTGCGCAGGCGGCCGATGTGCACATCGATCAGGTTGGTGCCGGGGTCGAAGTGATAACCCCAGACCTCTTCGAAAATCATCATGCGCGACAGGATCTGCCCGGTGTTGCGCATCAGGAATTCAAGCAGTTTGTATTCGGTGGGCAGCAGCGTCAGCAATTCACCGCTGCGGCTGGCTTCATGGCTGATCAGGTTCAGCTCCAGATCCGCCACCCGCAATGTGGTGGCCTGGGCGCTGACGGTGTTCTGCCGGCGCAGCAACACTTCCACCCGCGCCGCCATTTCATCGGTGGCGAAAGGCTTGGTCAGGTAATCGTCGCCACCGGCCCGCAGACCGCGCACGCGCTCGTCGACGTCGGAGAGGGCGCTGATCATCAGGATCGGTGTGGCCACGCCCATGGTCCGCAGCGTCGTGACGATGGCCAGGCCATCAAGCTCCGGCAGCATGCGGTCGAGGGTGATCAGGTCGTAATCCCCGCTGACCGCCCGCGCCAGGCCTTCGCGGCCATTGTCGACCCAATCCACATCCAGACCGTGGCTGCTCAATTCAGCCACAATCTCCCGGGCGGTCACGGCGTCGTCTTCGATGGTCAAGATGCGGGTCATAGGGCGGGCCTGCTATTCGGTTCGTTACAGAATGAGGGCATTTTGCCAAGAAATACGCGCGGCTTATTAAATTAACTTTCATCTTGGTTGAGGAACCTTGCGCAGGCTCCGTTTATTTGCATGGAACATTGATATCATCTGGCCATGACTGAATAGGAGTTTCACTGTGCGCACGTTGATTCGCCGTGGCTGGATGCCGATGTTTGTACGGTTGCTGAGTGTTATCTGCTCCGCCGCCTGGGCCGGCAATACCCCATGTTCAGGGAAGAAGGGTGGTATTGATCGCTGCGATGGCGAGTTGTTTCTATGTAATGACGGTTCAATCAGCGCTTCAAAGAAGAGTTGTTCGGCGATGTATGGCGGCCAAAACCAGGCGCGGCCACAGTCCTTTTTGCAGAACAGTGACGGTTGCGCATGCGGCACCAGTTCGTTTTGCACCGGCCCTCGAGGTGGCGTGTATTGCCTGACGCCAAGCGGTAATAAAAGCTACAAACGCAAGTAACCCGGCGAACGCCAAACGGACGTATTGAGCTCAATGCATAAAACCCGCTGATATTCAGCAGCTATTGCAAAATGCATGGTCCTAGGAAATTTAGTATTTTTAACCAATTGATTTAGAACGATTTATTAAAAGTCAGCGACTGGCACGGTGCCTGCAATTCCTCCCTCGAAGAGTTGTAACACCATCTTTCATGCCTGGAGCTGAACAATAATGAATAGATCTTCTGAGGGTTTTTATCCTGCCGCAGATGAGTCGAGCACGCTCTCGGGCGTGTCCTGGGGCGCGATCTTCGCCGGGGCCGCTGCGGCCGCTGCGTTGTCGCTGATTCTGGTGTTGCTCGGCTTCGGCTTGGGCTTCTCGGCTGTTTCACCGTGGGCCAACGAGGGCGTCAGCGCCAAAGGCCTGGGCATTTCCACCATCGTTTGGCTGGCCGTTACGCAGATCGTTGCCTCTGGGCTCGGCGGTTACATTGCCGGCCGTTTGCGGGTGAAGTGGGCCAACATGCACGGCGATGAAGTCTATTTCCGTGACACCGCCCACGGCTTCCTCGCCTGGTGCGTGGCGACCTTGGTGACCGCGACCCTGGTGGTCGGTTCGGTCAGCAGTATCGTCAGCGGTGGCGTGCAGGCCGGGGCGAGTGTCGCCGGTGGCGCTGCAACGGCCATGACCGCCGCTGCCGGCACGGCCGCCGCCAATACCAGCAGTGACCAGTACGGTTACTTCGTCGATAGCCTGTTCCGCGATGATCGCCCAGCCGCCGTCAGCGATGACGCCGCCCGTGGCACCGTCACCCGCATCTTTGCGCGCAGCCTGAGCAACAACGGCCTGTCCGCCGAAGACCGGACCTACCTCGCGCAACTGGTCGCCCAACGCACCAACCTGACCCAGGCTGATGCCGAGCGCCGCGTTGATGAAGTGTATGCCCGTACCCAGAAAGCCATTGCCGACGCCAAGGTAGCTGCTCAACAAGCCGCCGACACCGCCGCCAAAGTCGCTGCCTGGACCGCGTTGTGGATGTTCATCGCGCTGCTGGCCGGTGCGTTCTTCGCCAGCCTTGCCGCAACCTACGGCGGTCGCCGTCGGGATGCCGTGGTGTATCTGGAATCGGATGCCTACGCCACTACCACCACGCTGCCACCTGTTCGCTAACCCAGGAGAATCATCATGCGCTCACTACTTCTGTTTTTTCTCGGCGTGCCCATCCCGATCATCATCCTGATCGCCCTGTTCATGCACTGATATCGCCCTTAGGCCACATGCCTGTGCCGCTTCTGCCTCTGGTAGAAGCGGCATTTTGCATTTTGAGGCAAGATGTAACTGGATTTATACCTGTGGGAGCGGGCTTGTGTGGCGAGGGGGCTTGCCCCCGTTGGGACGCGAAGCGGCCCTGAAACCTGCCATCGCGGTGCATCAGATACACCGCAGGCAATGGTTTTACGACTGCTTCGCAGCCGAACGGGGGCAAGCCCCCTCGCCACACAAGCCCGCTCCCACAATTAATTAATGTCGTGTCAGGGAGAGTTGAGTTGGATAAAAAGGAAATCAAACGGCAAGTGGCGGCGATGCTCGATGCCGGGCGTTCCAGGACCGAGACGTTCAAGGCGTTCTCCGGCGGGGCGGTCAAGGATCGGGCGTTGGCTTATTTGATCGGCTCCCGGCCGGACCCGGCGCTTAACGCGAAGCATTCGGGCAAGGTCAAGACGCTGCTTGGGTTGATGATCGTTCAAGCCTTGCTTGGCGCTATTTCAGGGTTCGTTCTGGGCTCAATGATCGGGCCGAAGGCGACGGTGTTTTTTACCCTGTTCGTGGGGCTCATCCCATTGTGGTTCGCCTATGGCTTCTACAAGTACCGGGCGCAGTTCTTCACCGTCTACGTCATCCTTTCCCTTAGCCAGTTCTCGCGGATATTCAAAGACTTCGCCGAGGACCCGGTGACGACCCTGATCGGTGCGGCGATCGGCCTGGGCATGGTGTGCTTTGTCGCTTGGGTGAAGACGCTGCTGTTTCCGGACCTGGCGTTTATCGGGCCGAAAAAAATCAAGGGCCAGTACGTATTTTCCAACTGACCCAAGGCGTAGAGCGGGGGTTGCTTTCACCGGCGTGGATCAATATTTCGATTTGAAATATCGCTTAACGTAAAACTTCCAAGCCCTCGCTGCTGTATCGACTAAAGTGCTTCGGCGCGCCGCCCGTGCGTTGCCGAAGACCCCGTGCAGACCTGCTCTTTGTTGTGTATCAGTTGGCCAGCAAGGTTAGTGCAGCATGGAGCTGACGAACCCACCTGAAATTTCACGGAAGAACATCGCAATGCAACGCTTAGACAGAACCTTCGATATCCAGCCGCTGGTCCGTGCGGACATGACTTTGCATATCAATGGCCAACCGGTCAGCGCCGCCATCGGCGAAACCGTCCTCACGGTCATTCAATCCCTTGGCCTGCGCCAGGTGGCTCGCAACGATCACGATCAAATCAGCGGCGCTTATTGCGGCATGGGCGTGTGCCAGTGCTGCCTGGTGAAAATCAACGGTCGGCACAAGCGCCGCGCCTGCCAGACCCTCGTACGTGACGGCATGACCGTCGAAACCCAGGTCAATCGCATCGCCGAGCAGGAGGCCTTATGAGCCTGCATCCGGTGATCGTCGGCGGCGGCCCGGCGGGCATGGCCGCGGCCATTGAACTGGCCCGGCATGGTGTGCGCAGTACGTTGCTGGAAGAAGCCTCGCGACTCGGCGGCGTGGTCTATCGCGGACCGTTGCGTGATGGCGTGCAGCTCGACTATCTGGGGCCGCGCTATTCCGAAGTCCTGTCCAGGTTGCACGGTGAATTCCAGGAGCAGTCGGGCCTGATCGATGTGTGCCTCAATCATCGCGTGGTCGGTGCCGAGGGTACGCGGGCGTTGATGGTGCTGGATGGCGATGAGCGTTTGCACGAAATCCCGTATCCGCAATTGCTGCTGGCCGCCGGTTGCCATGAGCGCAGCGTGCCGTTTCCGGGCTGGACCTTGCCCGGCGTCATTCTGCTCGGCGGCTTGCAACTGCAAATCAAGAGCGGTGTGGTCAAGCCCCGGGGGCCGGTGGTGATTACCGGCACCGGGCCGTTGCTGCCGCTGGTGGCGTGTCAGTTGCACGCGTCTGGGGTCACCGTGGCCGGGGTTTACGAGGCGTGCGCGTTCGGCAAGATCGCCCGGGAAAGCCTGTCACTGCTGAACAAACCACAGCTGTTTCTCGACGGTTTGAGCATGCTGGCATTCCTGAAGTTGCACGGCATCCCGATGTATTACGGTTGGGGCGTGGTCGAGGCTCAGGGCACTGGCGAGTTGCAATCCGTCACCGTCGCGCCGTATTCCAGCACCTGGGTGCCGGACCTGAGCCGCGCCGAACAGATTCCGGCCCAGACCCTGGCGGTCGGCTACGGCTTTATCCCGCGTACCCAGCTCAGTCAGCAGATGGGTTTGAGCCACGGTTTCAGCGACGACGGCTACCTGCGGGCCAACGCCAATATCTGGCAACAAAGCAGCGAATCCCACGTACATCTGGCCGGTGACATGGGCGGCATTCGCGGCGGCGAAGCGGCAATGCTGGCGGGCAAGATCGCGGCGCTGTCGATCCTGCAGCAACGGGACGTGCTGGACACCGAACCGGCGTTGGTGCGGCGTGATCGCTATCTGTCAAAACTCAAGTCCATCGTGCGTTTCCGCGCAGCGGTCGATCGTTACACCGAGCGTGGCGCCGGGCAGACCGCGTTGCCCGCCGCTGACACGGTGATTTGCCGTTGCGAACACGCGACCCGCGCCGACATTGACCGGGCGCTGGAGCAGGGCGTGCAAGACATGGCCAGCCTGAAAATGCGCACCCGGGTCAGCATGGGCGACTGCCAGGGACGGATGTGCGTCGGCTATTGCAGCGACCGCCTGCGCGAAGCCACCGGGCGCCAGGACGTGGGCTGGTTGCGCCCGCGCTTTCCCATCGATCCGATTCCGTTTTCAGCTTTTCACAATGCCGCCACGGAGGGCGCCCATCATGAGTAAGTTCTATGACGTGGTCATCGCTGGCGGCGGTGTGATCGGGGCGTCCTGCGCCTATCAATTGTCCAAGCGCAAGAACCTCAAGGTCGCGCTGATCGACGCCAAGCGCCCGGGCAACGCCACCCGCGCCTCGGCGGGTGGCTTGTGGGCCATCGGCGAGTCGGTGGGGTTGGGCTGTGGGGTGATTTTCTTTCGGATGATGTCGGCCAATCGCAAACGCGAAGCCCATGGCTCGGCGGTGGTGGTCGACTCCAGCACACCGCACATCCTGCCGGATTCGTTCTTCGATTTCGCCTTGCAGTCCAACGCCATGTACCCTGCCTTGCACAAAGAGTTGCAGGACAATCACGGGATGGATTTCAAGTTCGAGAAGACCGGATTGAAATTCGTGATCTACGACGATGAAGACCGGCTCTACGCCGAGCACATCGTCGCCTGCATTCCGCATCTGGCGGACCAGATACGCTGGCTCGACCAGGCCGCGTTGCGCGAAGCCGAGCCGAGTGTCAGCCACGAGGCGAGTGGAGCGCTGGAGTTCCTGTGCGACCACCAGGTCAGCCCGTTCCGCCTCGCCGATGCCTACACCGAGGGCGCTCGGCAAAACGGCGTGGACCTGTATTTCAACACCAACGTCACCGGGGTGTTGCATCAAGGCTCGCGAGTCATCGGCGTACAAACCTCCGAGGCGGGGGTGTTTCACTGCGACACCCTGATCAATGCGGCTGGTGCCTGGGCGGCGGACCTGAGCGAGCAGGCCACCGGCATTCGCATTCCGGTGAACCCGGTGAAGGGCCAGATCCTGTTGACCGAGCGCATGCCGAAAATCCTCCGTGGCTGCCTGACTACCAGTGATTGCTACGTGGCGCAGAAGGACAACGGCGAGATTCTGATTGGCAGCACCACTGAAGACAAAGGCTTCGACGTCACTACCACCTACCCGGAAATCGCCGGGTTGGTGCAAGGCGCCGTGCGTTGCATTCCGGAATTGGCCGACGTGAATCTCAAGCGTACCTGGGCCGGGCTGCGCCCGGGATCACCGGATGAGTTGCCGATTCTTGGGCCGATGAAGGGGGTGGAAGGGTATCTCAATGCCTGTGGGCATTTCCGTACCGGGATTCTGACCTCGGCGATTACCGGGGTGTTGCTGGACCGGCTGGTGAACCACGAACCGCTGCCACTGGACATCACGCCGTTCCTGGCGGATCGGTTCGAGGTCAAGGCCGGGGTTGAAGTGAAGGCGCTGGAAATGGCCTGACCCCTTGTGGGAGCGGGCTTGCTCGCGAAGGCATCGTATCAGTCAAAGCAGATGTCGACTGACACGACGCCTTCGCGAGCAAGCCCGCTCCCACAGGGGGTCTTCAGTTGATAGTTCCCACGCTCGCGTGGGAACTATCAGGTTACGATCAAGCCTTACCCGATTCCTGCTCTTCCAGTTGATCCGCTTCAAACAACTTGGCCAACTCGGCCCGGGCTTCCTGCGCCGTCTGCAAGACTTTCGCCGCATCGTCATAAATCGCATGCTGCGCTTCCAGCACCTGTTCATCGTGATGCTTGAAGCGTTTGATCCGCGCATCAGCCTGGGCCTGGGTCAACCCGAGGCCAACCAACGTGCGCCGGCTCATTTCCAGACTGGAGTAATAGGTTTCCCGAATTGCTTCGGCGCCCAGGTCCACCAACCGGTGCACATGCTGGCGGTTGCGCGCCCGGGCGATGATTTTCATGTGCGGGTAGAGCTTGTGCACCAGCTCGGCGGTCTTGATGTTGGTGTCCGGGTCGTCGGTGGCAATCACAAAGTATTCCGCCTGCTCGACCTTGGCCGCACTGAGGATTTCCGGGCGCATCGGGTCGCCGTAGAACACCGGCACACCACCGAAGCTGCGGGACAATTCGATGGTTTCCACCGAGGTGTCCAGCGCTACGAACTTGATGTTCTGTGCCCGCAAAATCCGCGCAACGATCTGGCCCATCCGGCCCATGCCGGCGATCACCACGCGGGGCGAATCCGTGTCGATTTCGCGGAATTTCTGCGGCACCACCACTGGCTCCACCTTCGGCGAGTACAGCCGTGCGCACAACAGCAGCAACAGTGGTGTCACGGCCATGGACAGGGTAATCGTCAGCACCAGCAAGTCGTACAGACGCGGCTCGAACAAGCCTTGGTCGCGCCCGATCTTGAACACCACAAAGGCAAACTCACCGCCAGCCGCCAAGACGATACCGAGGCGAATCGCACTGACCTTGCCCAAGCCTCCGGCCAAACGTCCGACCACAAACAGCAGCGGCAACTTGATCGCAATCAACAGCAGGGTCAACCCCAGCACTGTGATCGGTGCACTCAGCAGCAGGCTCAGGTTGGCGCCCATGCCGACGCTGATAAAGAACAGCCCCAGCAACAAACCCTTGAACGGTTCAATCTGCGCTTCCAGTTCGTGACGGTATTCGGAATCCGCCAGCAGCAACCCGGCGAGAAACGCCCCCAGCGCCATCGACACACCCACCAGGTCCATCAACCATGCGGTGCCAATCACCACCAGCAACGCCGTGGCGGTAGACACTTCCGGCAGGCCGGTCCTGGCCACCACTCGGAACACCGGTCGCAGCAAATAACGCCCGCCGATCACCACCACCGCGATGCTGCCCAACACCCGCAGGCCGTGGTTCAAATCCTCGGCAGCACTGCTGGTGTGATCACCGCCGGCCAGCAACGGCACCATGGCAATCAACGGGATCGCCGCGATGTCCTGGAACAGCAGAATCGCAAACGCCAAACGCCCGTGGGGACTGGTCAGCTCCTTGCGCTCGGCCAGGCTCTGCAAACCAAACGCGGTGGAGGAGAGCGCCAGGCCCAGGCCCAGCACAATCGCGCTGTTCAGCGACTGGCCGAACACGAACAGTGCCAGCACACCAATCACCGAACCGGTCAGCAACACCTGCGCCAGTCCGACGCCGAACACCGATTTACGCATCACCCACAACCGTCGCGGCGACAGCTCCAGACCGATGATGAACAGCAGCAACACCACCCCCAGCTCGGAGATATGGCTGACGCTCGCCGGGTTGCCGATCAACCCCAGCACCGACGGCCCGATAATCACCCCGGCAAACAGATAACCCAGCACCGCGCCCAACTGCAGACGCTTGGCCAAAGGCACGGTGAGCACCGCCGCGAACAGAAACACGACAGCGGCTTGCAACAGGTTGCCTTCATGGGGCATGGCGAAACTCCAAAGACTCGGTACGGCGGGGGTGACAAGGATAAAGGCTGGGACTGCATGCGTCAGCCACGCAGATGAAATGACGACACAAATCTACTGTGGGAGCGGGCTTGCTCGCGAAAGCGGTGTGCCAGGCAACAGAGATGTTGAATGAGATAGCCTCTTCGCGAGCAAGCCCGCTCCCACATTGGATCTTGGTTGTAGCTAAGTTCTGCATCCACCAAAGAGCCCTGTGGGAGCGAGCCTGCTCGCGAAGGCGGACCGGCACTCAGTTACATTTAGCATCAATTGGTTACATTCATAGGATAAGCTGATCAATCACCCGCCCCACGAGCACGCCCAATGGCCATCAATTTCGACCTCAACGACCTGCAAGCCTTTCGCGCCGTGGTCGAGCAGGGCAGTTTTCGCAAGGCCGCCGACACCGTGCGCATTTCTCAGCCTGCGCTGAGCCGGCGCATCGAAAAACTCGAAGATGCCCTCGGTGTGAAGCTGTTCGAACGCACCACGCGCAAGGTCAGCCTGACCCAGGCCGGGCGCGGCTTCATTCCCAGCGTCGAACGTTTGCTGGACGACCTGGACGTGGCGCTGCTCGGCATCAGCGAAGTCTCCTCGACCCGGCTCGGCCACGTCACCGTCGCGTGTGTGCCGTCGGCGGCGTATTACTTCATGCCGCGGGTGATTGCCCACTACCACCGGCAATTTCCACGGATCAAGGTCAAGGTGCTGGATTCCAGCGCCCACGATGTGCTCAGCGCAGTGGTCAACGGCGAGGCGGATTTCGGTTTGAGTTTCATGGGCACGCTGGAGGCCGAGGTCGATTTCGAACCCTTGGTGCAAGAAGGTTATGTGGTGGCCTGTCGCCGCGATCATCCGTTGGCCGGGCGCAGCAGCGTGACGTGGGACGAGTTTTACCGGCAGGACTACATCTCGCTCGACAAGACCTCGGGTAACCGTTTTTTGCTGGATCAGGCGCTGGCCGGCGTGGTGCCGCAGCGGCCAAGTATCTGTGAAACCCGTCACGTCACGACGATGATCGGGCTGGTGGAGGCGGGGTTGGGCGTGGCGGCGGTGCCATTGATGGCGATGCCGGCGGAAGACCATCCGATTCTGACGCGGGTGCCGCTGACCGATCCGCAGGTGATGCGCAGTGTAGGGCTGATCAAGCGCCGGGGTCGAACCTTGACCCCGGCAGCCCTGGAACTGGAGCGGCTGGTGGTGGAAATGAAAATCCAGCCGATCAGCGCGTGACCGAATCCAGCCCGGTGGCTTGCACCTGCGGTTGAACGGCCGGGGAGGCCAGGTAATCCAGCAACGCCTTGGCTTGCGCGGGGTGTTGCGCGCCCACCGGAATGCCGGCGGCAAAACGCGTCACCGATTGCACCGACTCGGGAATCTTCGCCACAAAACTCACCCCCGGCACCGGCAACAGTTCGCTGACCTGCTGGAAGCCCAGTTGATAATCGCCGGTAGCCACCACCGAGCCCACGGGGATTTTCGGGATCATCTTCGACTTCGGCTTGAGCTGGTCTTCGATGCCGAGTTTTTTGAATAACTGCTCCTCGATGTACACACCGCTGGCGCTGTCGGAGTAGGCCACCGATTGGGCATCGAGCAGGGTCTTTTTCAAACCCTCCACAGTGCTGATATCAGGTTTCGCCGCACCTTGGCGCACCACCAGGCCGATCCGCGAATCCGCCAGTTCCACCCGTGACGCGGGGTCGACTTTGCCTTGTTTGATCAGCTCGTCCAGTGCGTAGCCGACCATGATCACCACGTCGGCGTGTTCACCGCGTGCCAGGCGATTGGGGATCGCTTCCGGTGCTTTACCCATCGAGGGGCCGAGGGCGGTGTCGAGGGTGTTGCCGGTGGACTTGGCGAATTCCGGGCCGAGGATTTTGTAAGCCGCGGTAAAGCCGCCGGAGGTCATCACGTGGATCTCTTCGGCCTGGGCAATGGTGCTCAGACCCGCGATGAGCAGCAGAGCGGCGTAGTTGAACAGCTTTTTCATCGAATAGTTCTCGCAGTCAAAGGTGGGTCAGGACACGGCCGGTTGCAGGCGGCCGGTGGAGCGGCGATAGAGAAACAAGGTCGCGCACAGGGCACATAGCGCCGCAAAACTCATCCAGTAACCGGGTGCAGCCTTGTCGCCGGTGTATTGGATAAGGAAGGTCGACATCGCCGGAGTGAACCCGCCAAACACCGCCGTCGCCAGGCTATACGCCAGGGAGAACCCGGCGACCCGCACTTCCACCGGCATGATTTCGGTGAGCGCGGCGATCATCGCGCCGTTGTACAGGCCATAAATGAACGACAGCCACAGCAACACCAGCAGCATGTTGAGGAAGCTCGGCGCGTTCACCAGATAGGTCAGCGCCGGATAGGCCGTTGCCAGGGTCAGCAGCGCCATGGCGATCAGCACCGGGCGCCGGCCGATGCGGTCGGACAAGGCCCCGCCAATCGGCAGCCAGAAAAAGTTCGAAACACCCACCAGCAACGTCACCAGCAGCGCATCGGACGTGCTCAGGTGCAGCACGGTTTTGCCGAAGGTCGGGGCGTACACGGTGATCAAGTAAAACGCGGTGGTGGTCAGGGCGACCATCATCATCCCCCCGAGCACGATCCCCCAGTTTTGCGCCAGGGTGCGGAACACCTCGCCCATACTCGGGCGGTGTTTGCGCGCCGCGAACTCGGCGGTTTCTTCGAGGTTGCGGCGCAGGAAAAAGATGAACGGCACGATCATGCAGCCGACGAAGAACGGAATCCGCCAGCCCCAATCGGCAATCATCGTCGGCGCCATCCATTGGTTCAGCCCATAACCCAGGGCCGCCGCGACGATGATCGCCACTTGCTGGCTGGCGGACTGCCAACTGGTGAAAAAGCCCTTGTTGCCTGGCGTGGCGATCTCCGAGAGGTATACAGAGACACCGCCCATTTCCGCGCCCGCAGAGAAGCCTTGCAGCAAACGACCGATCAACACGATGGCGGGGGCGAACAGCCCTATGGTCTCGTAACCTGGCACCAAAACGATAAGAATCGTGCCGCTGGCCATGATCGACAGCGTGACGATCAGCCCTTTGCGCCGGCCCACATCATCGATGTACGCACCCAGCACCACGGCGCCGAGCGGGCGCATCAGGAACCCGGCGCCGAACACCGCGAAGGTCATCATCAGGGAGGCGAATTCGCTGCTGGCCGGGAAAAATACGGCGGCAATCTGCGTGGCGTAAAAGCCGAAAAGGAAGAAGTCGAACTGTTCCAGGAAGTTACCCGAGGTGACCCGGAAAATCGCACCGGCCCGGGAGCGACCGGAAGGGATTGAGGCTGTCATTGATCTGTACTCCACCGCTTTTATGACGTGCGCTGCGTGGGAGCGGCGCACGGTTCTTATTGGGGCGGATAGTGGAGCAGGGGCATCGATATGTTAATTGCATTGTTGGCATGCATTGATGCGCGAGGTGGATCAATGGGTTTGGGATTGATGTTGCCTGATGCACCGCTTTCGCGAGCAAGCCCGCTCCCACAGGGGCTTCAGTGAACATGGAATCGGCGAACAATCGGGTTCAAGTGTGGGAGCGGGCTTGCTCGCGATGGCGCTCGAACAGCCAACCCACCCGTCAGATGTACGCCTCGATATGCGCCATCCCCCGAGCCACATATTCATCCTTCTCACCCACCGGCGCGAAGTAGTGCAGCACTTCCCGCGCCGCTTCAACGCCCTTGAGCCGCGCCAACACCCACGCCGCCAGATACTGCGCCGACAAACACCCACCCGCAGTCGCAATGTTGCCGTTGGCGAAAAACGCCTGGTTGACGATGTTCACCCCGGCCGCTTGGACCCAGGGTTTGCTGGTGGTATCGGTACACGCCGGTGCATCACCAAGCAGCCCGAGCCTGGCCAGCAGGAACGTGCCGGAGCATTGCGAACCCAGCAGTTGCCGCGCCGGGTCGAATGTCAGCTGATCCATGATCGCCGGGTCATTGGCCACTTCGCGGGTCTTCATGCCGCTGCCGAACAGCACCGCGTCGGCGGCGCAGGCTTGCTGCAAATCGATGTGCGCATCGATGGTCAAACCGTTCATCGACGTCACCCGCGGTGTTGGCGAAGCAATGCTCACACGCCAGTCCTTGTCCCCCAACAGAGAAATCCGGCTGAGCATGCCGAAGGCGATCAGTGAGTCCAGTTCGTTGAAACCGTCGAAGGTCAGAATGGCGATATGCATGGCGAGTCTCGCTGGTTTTTTCGCAGCCTACGCCGACCCCGCGCAATGCCATCCGTACAGTGCACCGCAGAATCATCGCTACAGTAAGGAATGATTCGCCACCCGCGCAGTCGGAACTCAGTAGCCACGACATCCCAAGAGGTTCACCGATGAACAGCAAAACCCTTATCGCCAGCCTCGCCCTCGTCGCCGGTATCGCCGCGATCAGTCCTATCGTCCAAGCCGCCGAAACGGCGCAGAAAACCGTCCAGCCCGGCGCGAACAACGCCCGCAGCCTGGTGAAAGGCGACCGTGCGCCGGAGGTCTATCAACGCAGCGAAAAAGCCGTGAAAAACTGGAAGGCCAAAGGCCTGAAGGCCCCGGCATCTGACGCGCAGTGGGTACAGATCAATGACAAGTACATGATGGTGTTGATTACCAGCGGGACGATTGTGGAAGTTACGCCGGTGGAGCGTTAGTTCGTCCGTCACTAACTAGGACTCAACGCCTGGATGCCCAATCGATACTGATTATTCCCGCTGCGCTTGGCCTCATACATCGCCAGATCCGCAATATGAATCAGCCGGTCCATGCTCGGCGCATGGTCCGGGAACACAGCGACGCCCAGGCTGGTGCCGATGTGGCGCTGGTCATTGCCAATCGTCACCGGTGGTGAGAGTTCGACGAAGATTTTCTGGCAGATGCTGCGCGCTTCGTCCTGCAGGTTGATGCCGGGCGACAGGCCTTGGAGGATGACAACGAATTCGTCGCCGCCGATTCGGGCGACGGTGTCGGTGGTGCGCAGGATTCGCTTGAGTCGTGTGGCGGTGGTGATCAGTACCCGGTCGCCGGCCGCGTGGCCATAGTGGTCGTTGATTGCCTTGAAACCGTTGAGGTCGACGAACACCAACGCCACCCGTGTCGCACTGATGCGCGCCTGTTCGAGTGCGTCGGACAGCCGTTCTTCAAGCACCAGGCGATTGGGCAGGCCGGTCAGCGGGTCGTAGTGGGCCAGGTGTTGCAGGTAACTGGCGGAGGCTTTTTCTTCAGTGATGTCGCGCACCACGCCCATCATTTTGATGGTGGTGTCGTGATCATTTTTTACCACGTTGCCGGTCTCGCGCAGCCAGCGAATGGTGCCGTCGGGCCAGACCACGCGGTATTCCTCGTCATGGTTTTCGCCGGTTTCCAGACAACGCAACTCACCGGCGCGGACCTTGGCCCGGTCGTCCGGGTGCACGCAGGAACAGAACAAGGCGTAGGAGGGCGTGACTTCGCCGATCTTGAACCCGAACATGCCGTAGATCGCTTCCGACCAATACAGCTTGTCGGTGTCCACATCCCAATCCCAAGTGCCGATGCGAGCGAAATATTGACTGCGCTTGAAGCGTTCGGCGTCGCCGTCCAGATGAATGTTCTGGCCTTTGGAGAGATTGGCGATCAACGCGCGGCATTCAGCCAATTGCCGTTGCAGGGCATATTGGCGACAGACCAGCAGCACCAGCAGGGCAAGCATAACGGAGCCGATGGCAGCGCTGATCCAGAGGACACTCATTCAGGGATAGCCGTCATGGCGTGTTTTACCGTGGGGTGATGCTGCTTATCTTAGTTCACGGTGACAACCGCAAATAGTACAAACCCGCGCCGAACGGTTGCCAATTGCCCGCAATTCTGGGAAAACGGCGGCCATGAGGCCCTTTGGGGAGTGACCAGACGAGTGCATGTAATGAATGATGAGCTTCAGGTAATCGACCTTGAACTGGGTGACGGCAAGACAGCGGTCAAAGGCGCGCTGATCACGACGCAATATCGTGGGTGGCTGGAAGACGGCACCGAGTTCGATTCTTCCTACAGCCGTGGGAAGCCTTTTCAGTGTGTGATCGGCACGGGTCGCGTTATTAAAGGCTGGGATCAGGGGATTATGGGCATGCAGGTCGGTGGCAAGCGCAAGCTACTGGTGCCGGCGCATTTGGCCTATGGCGAGCGGACGATGGGCGCGATTACACCGAATTCGAATCTGATTTTCGAGATTGAATTGCTGGAAGTTTTGACGCGGGATGATTGATGGCTTGTTTGAGATTTAAACGACGAACCCCGCCGTTAACTATCCAAGTCCTGCGTCGTTTGTCAGGCCGTCTTCGCGAGCAAGCCCGCTCCCACATTTGAATGCATACCTCTGTGGGAGCGAGCCTGCTCGCGAAGAACGATAACGCGGTCCCCCCGAAAAACCTCCAAACCACTGCTTGCCACCTCCGGTACTATCCGTGACTATGTGCGCCATATAGGGGTAGGGGGTATCGGTATGTCGCACATTCACGAACACAAAGACGATTTGCTCAACCGCGTCCGGCGCATCGCCGGGCAGGTGCAAGCGGTGGAAAAGGCGCTGGAAACCGACGCCGATTGTGCCAAGACCTTGCATCTGGTCGCGGCGATTCGCGGTGCGGTCAACGGCTTGATGGATCAGTTCATCGACGCCCACGCCCGTGAGCATGTGGCCCATCCCGACCTCAGTAACGAAGAGCGCGCCCAAGGCGTGGAAGAGTTGCTGCAAGCCATCCGCCGTTATTCGAAGTAGGCCGAACACCATGACACTGACCCCTCAGGCTTCACGCTACGCCCACGATCACATGTTCCTCGGCGCGTCCCACGACGAAAACGGTCGCCGCACATTGTGGGTGGTGGCGCTGACGTTCGTGATGATGATCGGCGAAATTGCCGCGGGCTATATAACCGGTTCCATGGCTTTGCTGGCCGACGGCTTTCACATGGCGACCCATGCCGTAGCCCTGGGCATTGCGGCGGCGGCCTACGGGTTTGCCCGGCGCCACGCGAGTAATGCGCGCTTTAGCTTCGGCACCGGCAAGGTCGGTGACCTGGCCGGGTTTGCCTCGGCGATGGTGCTGGGGCTGGTGTCGCTGGGCATTGCTGGCGAGTCCGTTCTGCGCCTGTTTCAACCCACCACCGTGGCTTTCACGGAGGCGACGATCATTGCCGTGGTGGGGCTGGCGGTGAACGTCGTCAGCGCCTTCCTGCTGGCGGGCAATCATGGGCATCACGCCCATGATCACGGTCACAGCCACGACCACGGTCATCATCACGATAACAACCTGCGTTCAGCCTATGTCCACGTGCTCGCCGATGCCTTGACCTCGATCCTCGCCATTGCGGCGTTGCTGGCCGGCCGCTATCTGGGGTGGGTCTGGCTCGATCCGGTGATGGGGATCGTCGGCGCCGTCGTCATCGCAAAATGGGCCTTCGGCCTGATGCGCGACAGCGCCGCAGTACTGCTCGATACCACCGACGAACACGTGGCCGAAGAAATACGCGAACTGCTGGAAACCCCCGGCGACGTGACCATCAGCGACCTGCACGTCTGGCAGGTCGGACCTGATGCCCGGGCGGCGATAGTCAGCGTGGTAGCGGCCGCCAACGTGACCGCCGACGCCATCCGCGAGCGCCTGGCGCCGGTGCATGAGTTGTCTCATTTGACGGTTGAGCATCGGACGGCGTAGGTGATCAGGTTTGAGCCAGCGAATTAGGTAAATATCTCAATATCATCAAGTGCATCGGCAACCGTTGCTTCAAGCGTGGGGAATTTCTTCTTCGCAGTGTTTAAAGCCGGTAGCACGGCTTTCATATCCAACACTCCGTGTCTACGGGCGATGTGACCGAGCGCCGTGATAGCCGATGCTACGACAGCCTCGCTGTCACGATTCAGGCTGCGCAGGCAAATGACTTCAGCCCAGCCTCTATCCTGTTCGTTAAGGCCGATGGAAACCAGCGCGGCAATGATGTTTGCTTCTACGCCGCTGGCAAGGAGGCTGGCTGCTTCGTCGTGGCTCATGGATGGATCTTGGTAGAGAAGGCTCACGTTTTAGCTCACAGAATGTAGGCCCTTTATCGGCACTTTGGCTTACTGCCTGTATTCAAGAAAATCCTACCTAACCACGCACACCTATTTGCCGGGCTTGCTCACCAGTAAGCAACCATTCGCCATCCGTGCTCTCATCAAGGCTGTTCCAGCCAAGAATATCCATTATGGCGACTTCAAACTCTGGTCGAACGGTATGCTCGTATTTTAAAGAGTCGTCCTCAACATCATCTTTTAAGAAGCCGCTGATCCATAAAAACATAAATATCCTCCACGTTTATTTGTTGGTGAATCTGCCGGGTTTTGCGGGATCTATTTGTTCACCGGTTTCATGGTTGAATTCGCCAAGGTGTTAGTCGCCTGACGGTGGATTTTGAACCCGAGGGATGTCGGTTTTACGAGCCATGAGCGTCCTTGTTTCATCTTCTTAAAACGATGCGGACGCTATCTCATAAAGATATTTCGAAGCTGTAGGACGAGTCTGAAACTGTGTCTGCTGTTACAAAATGGGCGCGTTGCGATGGTTTCTTTGTCGAGATTGCAAGGCTGAAATGATGCGTTGTCTGTAAGGCCGCATTCGCGAGCAAGCCCGCTCCCGCAGGGGATTGGCAGTAGGCACAGGATTATCGATCCACACTGGACACTGTGGGAGCGGGCTTGCTCGCGAAGAGGCCGGCACATCCGGCACGGATATCGATTGACACTCCGCCATCGCGAGCAAGCTCCCACAAAGGATTTGTGGAGGTCGTTATGCCTCAGTAAACAGCGCAATACGCCCGTTCAAGGAAGGCCGGTAGTGCCACGTTAAGCAGCCCAAATCGAGGTTTATCGCCAGAATCTGTCTCAACGTGGCGCTGGCGATGCTCAATGCCAACACCTGCCCCGGACATTGATGGCGCCCAGCACCGAAGCTGAAACTACGACGATTCGGTCGGTCAAGAATGAACGCGTCAGGATCGTCATTGAGCTGCGGATCGCGATTGGCCGAGGCCAGCATCACCAGAATCGTGTCGCCGGATTTCAGATGGATGCCGTCGATTTCACAAGGTGCGGCGACGAACCGGCGGGTGTTCTGGACTGAGGGATCGAGGCGTTGGACTTCGGCCAGGAACGCGTCGACATCGCCCGGCAGCAACAGCTGATCGCGAATCAGCGCCACCAAACCATTGCCAATCAACCCGGCGGTGGCTTCATAGGTTTGCGAGCACATCCCGATCAGGTTGGCGATCAGCATTTCCATATCCGAAGAAGCGAAGCGTTGCCTGATGCCATTCAATAGAGGGCTCTGCACGTCCGAGTCATCCAGCAGTTCGAAGAAATGCCCGCGCAATTGCTCAGCCGCCTCATGTGCGCAATCCAGTTGAAGCTGATGGCTCAGCGGCGACAGGCAGGCCACGAAGTCGGCAGTCAATTCGCTGATCACCCGGGCCTGAGCCGGGGTGAAGCCGAGCAGCGCCGCGACCACGCACACCGGGCCGCGAAACATTGCCTTCGACAAACCCTCGGCATTCGGTGTGATCAGTCGCGCACTGACCAACGCCCGAACTTCCTCCGCATCAATCAACGCCAGCCCCGGTTCAATCGCCGACCGAGGACAGCGCTGCCGTTCACCTTCATTCATGCGCATCAAACGACCGAAGACCTCGCCGGCCATCCCGCGGGCAATTGTCTTCGGCACCGGTTCAGTCGTCGGGCGCACCTGGCAATCAGGATGCGCCAACACGGCAGCCACGGCAGCGGCACTGCTGGCCACCCACAGCTTCAAGCCTTGATGAAAAACCAGCCCACCCTCTGCACGCAATTGCGCGTAATAGGGATAAGGATCGGCATGAGTCGCAGCGATGATCGGGTCCATGGGTCGCAGCCTTGTTCGTGGTGGGGAAAGTGTTGCTACTATCTCCAGTTCACACGGGCCTTGATTCGTCCGGGAGCGAAATATGAACGTTGAACACCACGACATCGGCGTCTCTCAGGTGGCGGCTGCGATTGCGGAGCCGGCGCGGACGAAGATCCTTTGCTCATTGATGGACGGCCACGCCCGCACCAGCACCGAGCTGGCGGCGATTGCCGAGGTCAGCCCGTCCACGGCCAGTGCGCATTTGGCCAAGCTCAAGGAGTCGGCCCTGGTGCGGCTGCACGTCCAGGGCCGCCATCGGTATTACAGCCTCGCGGACAAACGCGTGGCCCAAGCGCTGGAAGCCTTGATGGTGATCGGCCAGAACACCGCACCGACCTTCAACCCCCGCACCCCCGATCGTCTGCAATTCGCCCGTACCTGCTACGACCACATGGCCGGCACCCTGGCGGTGTTGCTGCATGACCGGATGATCGAGGCGGGGTGGTTGCTGGAAACCGACGAGCAGGTTTATCAACTGAGCGCCAGCGGCGAGGCGTTGTTCGAAGGGCTGGGCGTCGAGGTCAAGGACCTGAGCCTTCAGCGCCGCCGCTTTGCCTGCCCATGCCTGGATTGGAGTATGCGTCGGCCGCATCTGGGCGGTTCGCTCGGGGCGGCGTTGTTGCAGGTGGCGATCAAGCGCAAATGGGTGACCCAGGACCTGGACAGTCGGGCGTTGGCATTAACCGCGTTGGGGCGCAAGGAGATGGGGGCGTGGTTCGAGCTGGTTTTGCCGGCGGATCTTTCCTATGCCCGAAAATCCCAGACGTACTCCACCACCCGCACCGCCAGCACCAGGTAGATCAAAAACAGAATCACCTGGAACGCCGTGTGATAGGGCAGTCGTGACAAGCGCCGCAAGCCGTCGCTGACGCTGAGCAGCATCAGCAGCGCAGACACCGCGATCAGCGCCCAGCCCGCGACATCCGAGGTGAGCAGCCCCATGTACGGGTGATGTTCGCTGTGCAACGCATTGGTGCCCGCCGCAAACAGTAATGCGCAGACCAGCAGGTTCTTGATGTTGTCGAACACCTGCGTGGTGAAGTCGGTGTCCAGCAAGGCCAGATACTTGCGCCAGAATTTGCCCATGGGTGGTTAATACCTGTCGATGGCGGTTGCACGCCGCAAGTTTAGTAACGAATCAGGGCGGGCGCCGATTTCCTCTGATCCGACGAAGGGGGCATCTGCGGGTTGTGTGTCGAAGGGCGACGCGATACTGTATATCCGAACAGTATAGGGCGTGCCCCATGGAACTCATCGACAAGCTCAGCATTCTCGCCGACGCCGCGAAGTACGACGCGTCCTGCGCCAGCAGTGGCGCGCCCAAGCGCAGCTCCGAAGGCAAGAGCGGATTGGGTTCCACCGATGGCATGGGCATTTGCCACAGCTACACGCCGGATGGGCGTTGCGTGTCGCTGCTGAAGATTCTGCTGACCAATTTCTGCCTCTATGACTGCCAGTATTGCGTCAACCGCCGCTCCAGCGATGTGCCCCGGGCGCGCTTCACCCCGGAAGAAGTGGTGACGCTGACCCTGGATTTCTACCGGCGCAATTGCGTCAGCGGCTTGTTTCTGAGTTCCGGGATCATTCGATCGGCTGACTACACCATGGAGCAACTGATCCGCGTCGCCAAACTGTTGCGCGAAGAGCATGAATTCCGTGGCTATATCCACCTCAAGACCATCCCCGAAGCCGATCCTGCGCTGATTGCCGAAGCGGGGCGCTATGCCGACCGGTTGAGCGTCAACATCGAACTGCCCACCGATGCGAGCCTGCAAACCCTGGCGCCGGAAAAGCAACTGGGCTCGATCAAGCAGGCGATGCAGACCATCTACACCGGTGAGCAAACCGTGCTCAACGAACCTCGGGCGCCGAAATTCGCCCCGGCCGGGCAGAGCACGCAGATGATCGTCGGCGCCGATGACACCGACGACAGCACCATCCTCCATAGTGCCCAGGCACTGTATGGCAACTATCGCTTGCGCCGGGTCTATTACTCGGCGTTCAGCCCGATCCCCAACAGCCCGAAAAGCGTGCCCCTGGCCGCGCCGCCACTGATGCGCGAACACCGTTTGTATCAGGCTGATTTTCTCCTGCGCAGTTATGGCTTCACTGCAGGCGAGTTGTTCAAGGGGCCGGGAGACCTGGCCTTGGACATGGACCCGAAACTGGCCTGGGCGCTGGAGAATCGTGATGTGTTTCCTCTGGACCTCAATCGCGCCGAAGCTTCGTTGATCGCCCGTATCCCCGGAATCGGCCTGCGCACCACTGAGCGGCTGGTGGAGTTGCGTCGGCAACGGCGCATTCGCTATGAAGACCTGGCACGTATGCGCTGCGTGCTGGCCAAAGCCAAGCCGTTCTTTATCACCAGCGATTACCACCCACAGCAGGCGGAAGTCACCAGTCACTTGCTCTATCAGCAACTGCGGGACCGGCCGCAACCGCAGCAGATGGGGTTGTGGGGATGATCAGCCTGGATTGCGACGACCTGTTCGACACTTGGCGCCAGCAGGCGCGGTGGTTGCTCAGCCATGAAATCGATCCGAGCCTGGTCAGTTGGGCTTCGGAAGGCGTGGTGGACCTGTTTGCCAGCGATGATGCGCCACCCGATGGCAATGGTCCGTTCCAGGCGCGCATTCCATTGGCCTTGCTCGGTATCCTGGAGGGCGCCGCCCGTTATCGTGGCGATCAGCGCTGGAGCCTGCTGTATGAGGTGTTGTGGCGGGTCAGTCATGGTGATCGCACGGCGATGCTGGCCGGTGACAAGCTCGGCAGTGAATTGCAGCGACGGATCAAGCAGGTGCAGCGCGAAGCGCATCACTTGCATGCGTTTGTGCGATTCGTCGAGCGGCCCAAGCATGCCGAAGGCCCGCAATACGTGGCGTGGCATGAACCGGCCCACGACATCCTGCACAGCGCCAGCGAGCACTTTGTCGGACGCATGGGCCGTCACCGTTGGTTGATCGCCACCCCTCGCGATGGCGTTTACTACGATGGCGAGCAGTTGATCCACGAGCGGCGCTGCCCGATTGAATGGCAACAACTGGCGCAAAACGTCGACGACCCCCACGGCGATATGTGGTTGGCCTACTACAGCCACATCTTCAACCCGGCGCGGTTGAACCCGAAGGTCATGCAGGGGCATTTGCCGGCGCGGTTCTGGAAAAACCTGCCTGAAGGGGTGTTGATTCCGGGATTGATCACCCAGGCGCGCACGGGCAAACAGCAGGATGGGCAGGCGAGTGGAATCAAGGGAAGGGGCGGTAAGCGGATTGCGTTGGGAGATAGCGAGCGCGGTTCTGCGGTGAATACGGAGTAGGTGTAGACCGGGATTAAAATGTGGGAGCGGGCTTGCTCGCGAAAGCGGAGTGTCAGGCGATAAAGATGTCGACTGATATACCGCTTTCGCGAGCAAGCCCGCTCCCACAAGGGGTACTTCATTGAATTCGGGATGCATAAAAAAGCCCCCCATTGCCAGGCAATGGGGGGCTTTTGTGCAACTGGCGTCAGGTCAAACCTTGACGATCCAGCCTGCTGGCGCTTCGATGTCGCCGGTCTGTACACCGGTCAGCTCCTTGTAGAGCTTCTGGGTGACCGGGCCGACTTCGGTTTCGCTGTGGAACACGTGCAGGTGGTCGTTGTAGCTGATGCCGCCGATCGGGGTGATCACAGCAGCGGTGCCGCAAGCGCCGGCTTCCTTGAAATCCGACAGTTTGTCGATCAGCACGTCGCCTTCGATCACTTCCAGGCCCAGACGGGATTTTGCCAGCTCGATCAACGACAGGCGGGTGATGCCTGGCAGGACCGACGGCGAGTTCGGGGTAACGAACTTGTTGTCGTGGGTGATCCCGAAGAAGTTGGCCGAACCGACTTCCTCGATTTTGGTGTGGGTCATTGGGTCCAGGTAGATGCAGTCGGCGAAGTGCGCCTTCTTGGCTTGGGAGCCCGGCATCAGGCTGGCGGCATAGTTGCCACCGACCTTGGCCGCACCGGTGCCTTGTGGGGCGGCGCGGTCGAAGCTGGAGATCAGGAAGTTGTGCGGGGTCAGGCCACCCTTGAAGTAGGCGCCGACCGGAATGGCGAAGATCGAGAAGATGAACTCGGGCGCAGTACGCACGCCGATGTTGTCACCCACGCCGATTACGAACGGACGCAGATACAGCGCGCCGCCAGTGCCGTAAGGCGGAATGAAACGCTCGTTGGCGCGGACCACGGCTTTGCAGGCTTCGATGAACTGTTCGGTTTCGACGAACGGCATCAGCAGGCGTGCGCAACTGCGCTGCATGCGCAGGGCGTTCTGGTCCGGACGGAACAGGTTGATCGAGCCGTCCTTGCAACGATAGGCCTTCATGCCTTCGAAGCACTGCTGGCCATAGTGAAGAGCCGTCGAGCCTTCGCTGATGTGCAGCACGTTATCTTCGGTCAGGGTGCCTGCGTCCCACTCGCCATTGCGCCAGTACGACAGATAGCGTTTGTCGGTCTTGATGTAGTCAAAACCCAGCTTGTCCCAATTGATGCTTTCGTTACCCATGACACCCTCTATCACTGAACAACCGCCGAAACGGTTCAAGGCTTCTGACGTTTTTTGGATGGGGACAACAATACTTCATTCCGGGCCGGTTTCGCAGCCCGGACTATCGGGTGATTGGCAGATAAATGATGTCGCCCTTGAGAATTCGCGAGCAAGCCCGCTCCCACATTGGTTTTGTGTACGCCAACATTCCAATGTGGGAGCGGGCTTGCTCGCGAAGAGGCCATCACCTACACCATCAATTTCCCGGAATTACAAATGCAGCGCATGCCCCAAGGCACGCAACGCCGCTTCCTGCACCGCCTCGCCCAGCGTCGGATGCGCATGGATGGTGCCTGCGATATCTTCCAGCCGGGCGCCCATTTCCAGGCTCTGGCCGAACGCCGTCGACAACTCCGAAACCCCTACACCGACCGCTTGCCAGCCCACAATCAGGTGATTGTCCCGACGAGCGACTACTCGAACGAAGCCGGTTTTCGATTCCAGGGTCATCGCCCGGCCATTGGCGGCGAACGGGAAGCTGGAGACGATGCAGTCCAGACCGGCCGCTTCGGCTTCGGCCGGGGTCTTGCCGACCACCACCAATTCCGGGTCGGTAAAGCACACGGCAGCGATAGCGGTCGGGTTGAATTCGCGGGTTTTGCCACTGATCAACTCGGCAACCATCTCACCCTGGGCCATGGCCCGGTGGGCGAGCATCGGTTCGCCGCTGAGGTCGCCGATGGCGTAGACGTTGCGCATGCTGGTCTGGCAGCGGTTGTCGATCTTGATCGCCGAACCGTTCATCGCCAGGTTCAGCGCTTCGAGGTTCCAGCCCTGGGTGTTCGGCTTGCGACCGACGGCCACCAATACCTGATCAGTTTCAAGATTCAAAACGTCGCCATTCGGATCAAGCACTTGCAGCGTATTGCTCGCAGAATCAAAGCCTTGAACGCTGTGCTTCAAGTAAAGCTTCACGCCGAGATGCTTCAGCGCTTCGTGTACCGGATGGGTCAGTTCGGCGTCGTAGGCCGGCAGGATGCGATCCTGGGCCTCGACTACGCTGACTTCGGCACCGAGTTTGCGATAGGCAATCCCCAGTTCCAGACCGATGTAACCACCACCGACCACGATCAGGCGTTTAGGTACGCTTTTCGGCGCCAGGGCTTCGGTGGAGGAGATGATCGGCCCGCCAATCGGTAGCATCGGCAGGTTGACGCTCTTGGAGCCGGTGGCCAGCACCAGGTGTTCGCACTGGATCCGCGTGTCGCCGACTTCAACGGTCTTGCCGTCGATGACCTTGGCCCAACCCTGGATGACCTGGATTTTGTGCTTTTTAAGCAGCGCCGACACGCCCGTGGTCAGGCGATCAACGATGCCGTCCTTCCACTCCACGCTTTTGGTGATGTCGAGGGTCGGCGCCGAAACGCTGATGCCCAGGGCCGAGTGCTGGCTGTGGTGTTGCGTCTGGTGAAACTGCTCGGCGACGTGAATCAGCGCCTTCGACGGAATGCAGCCAATGTTCAGGCAGGTGCCGCCCAACGATTCGCTTTCCACCAGAATGGTCGAAATGCCCAACTGGCCGGCACGGATCGCTGTCACGTAACCGCCAGGGCCGCCGCCGATGATCAGCAGCGTGGTGTTCAAGTTTTGCATTTCCTACTCCACAAACAGGGTGGCGGGTTGTTCGAGCAGGCCACGAATGGCCTGGATGAATTGCGCCGCGTCCATGCCATCGACCACCCGGTGATCGAAGGAGCTGGAGAGGTTCATCATCTTGCGAATCACGATCTGGCCTTTGACCACCATCGGGCGTTCAACGATTTTGTTCACGCCGACGATTGCCACTTCCGGCAGGTTCAGCACCGGCGTACTGACGATACCGCCCAACGCGCCGAGGCTGGTCAGGGTGATGGTCGAGCCGGACAGTTCATCGCGGCTGGCCTTGCCATTACGTGCAGCGGTGGCCAAACGTGAAATTTCCGACGCGCTGTCCCACAGGCTGCGGGCTTCGGCGTGACGCACCACCGGCACCATCAAACCGATATCGCTCTGGGTGGCGACGCCGACATGCACCGCGCCGAGGCGGGTGATGACCTGGGCTTCGTCGTCGTAGCGGGCGTTGATCTGCGGAAAGTCGCGCAGGGCAACCACCAGGGCGCGGACCAGGAACGGCAGCAAGGTCAACTTGCCGCGAGTCGCACCGTGTTTTTCGTTCAAGTGGGCACGCAGTTCTTCCACGGCGGTGACGTCGATTTCCTCGACATAACTGAAGTGGGCGGCGCGCTGGGTGGCGTCCTGCATGCGCTGGGCGATCTTGCGGCGCATGCCGATCACCGGGATTTGCTGCTCGTCGGTACGCTGAGCGTAAGCGGCGGCCACCGGAGCGGACGCATTCGACTGACCTTCGGCCAGGTAGGCATCGAGGTCTTCGTGCAGCACGCGACCGGCCGGGCCAGTACCGCGCACCAGACGCAACTGGATGCCGAGGTCGAGCGCATGTTTGCGCACGGCCGGGGAGGCCAGCGGACGTTCGTCGGCCTCGCGAGCCACCATCGGGCCTTGGCACACGGCGGCTGGACGCGGCGCCGCGACCGGTTTGCTCGCAACCACTGTTTCAACTTTAGGCGCAGCAACCGGTGCTGCCGGAGCCGCAACAGCCGCAGGCTGCGCAGACTCTTTAACGTTCCCCGCACCTTCAACTTCAATGCTGATCAAAATGCTGCCAACCGCCATGACTTCGCCCGGCTCGCCGCCCAGGGAAATCACCTTGCCATGCACCGGCGAAGGGATGTCGACCATCGCCTTGTCGGTCATGACATCGGCCAGCACCTGATCTTCGACCACCATGTCGCCGACCTTGACGTGCCACACCGACAACTCAACTTCTGCAATGCCTTCGCCAATGTCCGGCATTTTAATAACGTGCGTGCCCATTCAGACCTCCATAACCCGTTTCAACGCCGCGCCCACTCGGGACGGCCCTGGGAAATACGCCCACTCTTGCGCGTGCGGGTAGGGGGTGTCCCAACCGGTGACGCGTTCGATCGGCGCTTCCAGGTAGTGGAAGCAATGCTCTTGCACCAGGGCGACCAGTTCGGCGCCGAAACCGCAGGTGCGGGTGGCTTCGTGAACGATCACGCAGCGACCGGTTTTCTTCACGGATTTGACGATGGTCTCAAGGTCCAGCGGCCACAGGCTGCGCAGGTCAATGACTTCCGCGTCGACACCGCTTTCTTCAGCGGCGACTTGCGACACATAAACCGTGGTGCCGTAGGTCAGGATCGTGACTTCCTTGCCCGGACGGGCGATGGCGGCGACGTCCAGCGGCACGGTGTAGTAACCGTCCGGCACTTGTGCGGCGGGGTGTTTCGACCACGGGGTTACCGGGCGGTCGTGGTGGCCGTCGAACGGGCCGTTGTACAGGCGTTTTGGCTCGAGGAAGATTACCGGGTCATCGTTTTCGATGGACGCGATCAGCAAGCCCTTGGCGTCGTACGGGTTGGACGGCATCACGGTGCGCAGGCCGCAGACCTGAGTGAACATCGCCTCGATGCTCTGGCTGTGGGTCTGGCCGCCGTAGATGCCGCCGCCGCAGGGCATGCGCAGAGTCATCGGCGCGGTGAACTCGCCGGCAGAGCGATAACGCAGGCGCGCCGCTTCGGAAATGATCTGGTCGGACGCCGGGTACACGTAGTCAGCAAATTGAATCTCGGCCACCGGCCGCAATCCATAGGCGCCCATGCCCACGGCAACGCCGACGATCCCGCTTTCGGAAATTGGCGCATCGAACACCCGAGAGGTGCCGTACTTGGTCTGCAAACCTTCGGTGCAACGGAACACGCCACCAAAGTAACCCACGTCCTGGCCGAACACCACGACGTTGTCGTCGCGCTCAAGCATCACGTCCATGGCCGAGCGCAGGGCCTGGATCATGGTCATGGTGGTCGTGATCATGGCGGTTTCCAATTCAATGCTGGTGTTGTGGTCGTTCATGTCAGATCCCCAACTCTTGACGCTGGCGCTTCAAGTGCTCCGGCATCTCTTTGTAGACGTCTTCGAACATCGTCGCGGCGCTTGGCGTCTGGCCACCGGCGAGGGTGCCGTACGTTTCGGCTTCTTTCTGCGCGGCAATCACTTCGGCTTCCAGTTCGGCGCTGACGGCGGTGTGTTCCTCTTCGGACCACTGGCCGATCTTGATCAAGTGCTGCTTGAGGCGCGCAATCGGATCGCCCAACGGGAAGTGGCTCCAGTCGTCGGCTGGACGGTATTTCGAAGGATCATCGGAGGTGGAGTGCGGGCCGGCGCGGTAGGTGACCCATTCGATCATGGTCGGGCCGAGGTTGCGGCGCGCCCGTTCGGCGGCCCAGGCAGAGGCCGCGTAGACCGCGACGAAATCGTTGCCATCGACCCGCAGGGAGGCAATCCCGCAACCAACGCCACGGCCAGCAAACGTGGTGGCTTCACCACCGGCAATCGCCTGGAACGTCGAGATCGCCCACTGGTTGTTGACCACGTTGAGGATCACCGGTGCCCGGTAAACGTGGGCGAAGGTGAGGGCGGTGTGGAAGTCGGATTCAGCGGTGGCGCCGTCGCCGATCCAGGCCGAGGCGATTTTGGTGTCGCCCTTGATCGCCGAGGCCATGCCCCAGCCCACGCCCTGGACAAATTGGGTGGCAAGGTTGCCGGAAATGGTGAAGAAGCCGTGATCGCGCACCGAGTACATGATCGGCAACTGACGGCCCTTGAGCGGATCGCGCTCGTTGGACAGCAGTTGGCAGATCAGGTCCACCAGCGGCACTTCGCGGGCCATCAGAATGCTTTGCTGACGGTAGGTGGGGAAGCACATGTCGTCGATGTTCAAGGCCAGGGCCTGGGCGCTGCCGATGGCTTCTTCGCCGAGGCTTTGCATGTAGAACGACATTTTTTTCTGACGCTGGGCGACCACCATGCGGTTGTCGAAAATCCGCGTCTTGAGCATGGCGCGCATGCCTTTACGCAGGATCTCGGATGGCACGCCTTCAGCCCACGGACCCAGGGCGTTGCCCTGGTCATCGAGCACGCGAATCAGGCCTTTGGCCAGATCAGCCGTGTCGGCGGGTTCTACGTCGATTGGGGGTTTGCGCACCGTGCCGGCGTCGGTCAGACGCAGGTAGGAGAAGTCGGTTTTGCAGCCGGGACGGCCCGAAGGTTCGGGAACGTGCAGGCGCAGCGGTTCGTACGCTTGGTTCATGGCTTCTACGCTCGATCTTGTGAATTTTTTGTAGTGAGCTGACGGTCATTCCATGGGTGATGGAAATCTTGTCCTACAAACATCATAGGCCCGGCACAGGAGAATATTTATCTGTGTTTCGTTGCGTTGGCGGTCATTTGAGGATAAAAAATCTGCATAAACAAAAATAACAGGTGGTTTTGTCTCATGCGCAAATTGGATCGTACCGATATCGGCATTCTCAACAGCCTTCAGGAGAACGCCCGCATCACCAACGCCGACCTTGCCCGCTCGGTCAACCTGTCGCCGACGCCGTGCTTCAACCGGGTCAAGGCCATGGAAGAATTGGGGCTGATTCGCGAGCAAGTGACGCTCCTGGATGCCGACCTGCTGGGGCTGCATGTGAATGTGTTCATTCATGTCAGCCTGGAGAAACAGGTGGAAGAAGCGTTGGCGCATTTCGAAGAGGCGATTTCTGATCGCCCGGAAGTGATGGAGTGCTACTTGATGGCGGGGGACCCGGATTATCTGATCCGAGTGTTGGTGCCGACGATTCAGTCGCTGGAGCGCTTCATGATGGACTTCCTGACCAAAGTCCCTGGCGTCGCCAACATTCGTTCGAGCTTTGCGCTCAAGCAAGTGCGCTACAAGACGGCGCTGCCGTTGCCGGCGAATGGGTTGACCCTCGCCTAAGGACAAAATCAAAAGATCGCAGCCTTCGGCAGCTCCTACAGGTGGCGGGTACATCCGCCGGATCACGGCTGCATGGGATCGTCGTAGGAGCTGGCGAAGCCTGCGATCTTTTGATCTTAAAGCTGGTTGATGGGGATCTTCAGGTAGGTGACGCCATTGTCCTCAGCCGGCGGCATGTTCCCCGCCCGTACATTCACCTGAATCGCCGGCAGCAACAGGTTCGGCATGCCCAACCCCGCATCACGCTGTGTGCGCATGGCGACAAATTCCGCTTCATCGATGCCGTCATGCACATGGATGTTGCTTTTACGCTGCTCACCCACGGTGCTCTGGCACTGCGGCTCACGTCCCTCGGGCGGGTAGTCGTGGCAAACGTACAGCCGAACACCGGCCGGGAAGGCCAGCAGCTTCTGGATCGAGGCAAACAACTGGTTGGCATTGCCCCCCGGAAAATCGCAGCGCGCCGTACCGACATCCGGCATGAACAGCGTGTCACCGACCAAAATCACATCACCGTTGATCAAATACGCCATGTCCGCCGGTGTATGTCCGGGGACGTGCAGGGCAGTGGCCTTGAGGTTGCCGATCAGGAACGACTCATCCGGCGCGAACAGGTGATCAAACTGTGAGCCATCCACACAGAACTCCGGCTCCAGATTGAACAGGCTCTTGAACACCCCCTGAACCTTGCTGATCGACTGCCCGATCGCGATTTTCCCGCCCAGCTCCCGGCGCAGGTACGGCGCGGCGGAGAGGTGATCGGCATGGGCGTGGGTTTCCAGCAGCCATTGCACTTGCAACTGGTATTCACGCACGAAAGCGATGATGCGATCAGCCTGGACGGTGGTGGTGCGCCCGGCCGCCGGGTCGTAATCGAGCACCGGGTCGACGATCGCGCATTGCCCGCCAGCCTGCTCGTAGATCACGTAGCTGTAGGTCGACGAGGCGGGGTCGAGGAAGGCTTCAATCAGCGCGGGCATGGGACACGAACCTGTGCAAGGAGTGGGAAGACAGTAACCGGTTGCAACACTTTATGTTTACACATAATGTCTGCAGCTTAAGTGACGTCGAAGGCATCCTGCAAATGCAATCCAGTCTGACCGAATGTGAAGTCGCCCAACTGCGGGCATCGGCCTCCAAAGCTTGCGCGCTGCTCAAGGCTTTGGCCAACGAAGATCGCCTGTTGATCCTCTGCCAGTTAACTCAGGGCGAACGCAATGTCGGCGAGCTGGAAACCATGACCGGCGTGCGCCAGCCCACACTGTCCCAACAACTGGGCATCTTGCGCGATGAGGGCCTGGTCGCGACTCGGCGTGAGGGCAAGTACATTTTTTATGGGCTGGCCAGCCATGAAGTGATTCAAGTCATGAAGACCCTGTCCGGCCTGTATTGCGGGGCGGTACTGAAAAGCTGGGCCGGCCCCGATAAAGCAAACGCCGAATAACCTGTGGCGAGGGAGCTTGCTCCCGCTGGGCTGCGCAGCGGCCCCAAAATCTTTGTGAGCGCTGCGCACTCAAACGGGAGCAAGCTCCCTAGCCACACAGCAGTAAATAGGGAACAACCAATGAACGATCAACACTGGGGCCCAACCATCAGTGCAGACATCGTGGTGATAGGCGGCGGCACGGCAGGGATTGGCATGGTCGCCAGCCTGCTCAAGCGCGATCCGTCGTTGAACATCACCGTTATCGAACCCAACGCCCAGCATTTCTATCAGCCGGCCTGGACCCTGGTCGGCGGCGGCGCCTACAAGGTGCAAGACACCGTGCGCCCGATGGCCAGCGTCATGCCACGCGGGGCCACCTGGCTGCAAGCTGCGGTCACCGACATTGCTGCCGACAGCAAACACCTGACCCTCGATGATGGCCGCACCGTCGGCTATCAAAACCTCATCGTTTGCCCCGGCCTGCGCCTGGCCTGGGAGAAGATCGAAGGTTTGCAGGCGTCCCTCGGCCAAAACGGCGTCACTTCCAACTACAGCTATCAGCACGCAGCCTACACCTGGGATCTGGTGAAGAACCTGCGCGGTGGCAAGGCGATCTTCACCCAGCCGCCGATCCCGATCAAATGCGCCGGGGCGCCGCAAAAGGCCTTGTACTTGTCCTGCGATCATTGGTTGAAAAGCGGCGTGCTGAACAAGATCGACGTCGAGTTCAACCTGGCCGGGGCCGCGCTGTTCGGCGTGCCGACCTTCGTCCCGCCGCTGATGAAATACATCGAAAAATACAACGCACGGCTGGCCTTTACCTCCAACCTGATCAAGGTCGATGGCCCGACGAAAACCGCGTGGTTCGAGGTCAAGGATGCTGCGGGCGAAGTAATAACGCAGGCTAAAACCTTCGACCTGCTGCACGTCGTACCGCCTCAAGTATCCCCGGATTTCATCCGCCAAAGCCCCTTGGCCGACGCCGCCGGCTGGTGCGAAGTGAACATGCACAGCCTGCAACACGTGCGCTATCCCGAAGTCTTTGGCCTGGGCGATATCTGCTCCACCAGCAACGCAAAAACTGCCGCTGCGGTGCGCAAGCAGATCGTGGTGGTCGCCGAAAACCTGCTAGCCCAGCGCAAGCAACAACCGTTGCCACTGAAGTACGACGGCTACGGCTCCTGCCCACTGACGGTGGAGAAGGGCAAGGTGATCCTCGCCGAATTCGGCTACGGCGGTAAATTGCTGCCGACCTTTCCCCTGGACCCGACCGTGCCCCGTCGTTCGGCGTGGTGGCTCAAGGCGACGCTGCTGCCGTGGTTCTACTGGAACGGCATGCTCAAGGGCCGCGAGTGGCTGACTGCCGTGTCCAAGGTCGATTGAGAGAACCCTATGCTGCTGGCAAGTTTTTTTGGTGTGCTGATGGGCCTGGTGCTCGGTTTGACCGGCGCCGGGGGCGGGATTCTCGCGGTGCCGGCGTTGGTGCTGGGCCTGGGCTGGACCATGACCCAAGCAGCGCCGGTGGCGTTATTTGCGGTCGGTAGCGCGGCGGCGGTCGGCGCCATCGACGGTTTGCGCCATGGCCTGGTGCGCTATCGCGCGGCGTTGCTGATTGCTTTGATGGGAGCGATTTTCTCCCCGCTGGGCATCTTCTTCGCTCATCAGTTGCCGGAAAAAATCCTGATGGTCCTGTTCAGCCTGCTGATGGTCATGGTGGCGTGGCGGATGTTGCGCAGGGAGCGTCAGGACGAAGGCCCGAGCGACCACGGCCACGCCAACTGGGGCCAGAAAAACTGCATGCTCGATCAACAGACCGGACGCTTCTCCTGGACCGCCAAATGCACCGCGACCCTGGCGGCCCTCGGCGCGGTGACCGGCGTAGTCTCAGGGTTGCTGGGCGTGGGCGGCGGCTTCCTGATCGTGCCGGCCTTCAAGCAACTGACCGATGTGCAGATGCGCGGGATTATTGCCACCTCGTTGATGGTCATCAGTCTGATTTCGGCCATCGGCGTGATCGGCGCGTTCCATGCCGGGGTGCGGATTGATGGTTTGGGCGTGGCGTTCATCGTCGCCAGCATCGTTGGCATGGTCATTGGCCGCAAGCTGTGCGCACGGGTTCCGGCGCGGGCGTTGCAGGTGGGTTTCGCCAGCGTCTGCGTCGTGGTCGCCGCCTACATGCTGTTTAAAGCGGGCGTCTAGGCACTAGCCGATTAAACCTGGACCCCTGTAGGAGCGAGGCTTGCCCGCGAAAGCGGTGTGTCAGGCGACATGGATGTTGAATGTGACGGCCTCTTCGCGGGCAAGCCTCGCTCCTACAAAGGTTCTGTGGGGTTTTGTCGATCTGACACCACTCTCATCCCATGGAAGCGCCTGACCGCTACCCAAGTAGCATACGTCCCGGCCCGCAGGCTTCGTACACTCGCACCTCATACAGGCGCACCTGCGGGAGGCGACGATGCAGCAGGTCCAGAGTGAAGGCGTGATCAGCGCGATGTCCCAGGCCACCGATGGGCAGCAGGCGGCCCAGGAGTTGGCGCGACAGCTATTGCATCCGCATTTGGGCTTCGTGCTGTTTTTCTGTTCCGCCGAGTACGACTTGCAGGTGCTGGGCCCGGCCTTGCAACAGAGCTTCGGCGGGATTCGCCTGGTGGGTTGCACCAGCGCCGGGGAAATCACGCCGCAAGGTTACGGCCGCAATTGCGTGACGGCGGTAGGGTTCGATCATCGGCACTTTTCCATCGCCATCGAACTGATCGATGAGATGGAGCGCTTCAGCCTGATCGACGCCCAGCAAATGGTCGAACGCCTGGTGGGCGGCTGCCGCAGTAACACCCTGGCGCCGATCAAGGGCAACAGCTTTGCCCTGACCTTGCTCGATGGCCTGTCCAGCCGCGAAGAAATGGTCCTCGCCGCGTTGAGTGCGGCGTTGGGCGACATCCCGCATTTCGGCGGTTCCGCCGGTGATGACAACTACCTGACCCACACCCACGTGTACTTCGACGGCGCGTTCCACAGCGGCGCGGCGGTGGTGGTGCTGGTCAACACCTGGCTCGACTTCGAAGTGTTCACCACCCACCACATCCTGCCCCGGGCGGAAAAACTGGTGGTCACCGGGGCCGACAGCGCCTCACGACGGGTCTTCGAACTCAACGCCGAACCCGCCGCCGAGGAGTACGCCCGGCACATCGGCGTACCGGTGGCCGAGCTCGATCACCGGATCTTCGCCGCGCACCCGTTGGCGGTGAGGATCAACGATCAGTATTACGTACGCGCGATCCAGCAGGTGCACCCGGACCTGAGCCTGAGTTTCTACTGCGCCGTGGAAAACGGTATCGTCCTCACCGCCATGACCCCAGGCCCGATGCTGCCGAACCTGCAAGCGCTGTTCACGGGCCTGGAAGAACGCCTCGGCGACCTGCTGCTGACCATCGGCTGCGACTGTTTTTTGCGGCGCCTGGAACTGGAAGGCGGCGACAGCCTGGAGTCGATCGGAGCGTTTTTACGTGAGCATCGGGTGATGGGGTTCAACACCTACGGAGAACAGTTCAATGGCATGCACATCAACCAGACCTTCACCGGGGTTGCCATTGCCCGAGGCCGTTCCCCTGGACACCGTTGAGCTACAGGCGCAGATCGCCAGCTTGCAGCGCGACAACCACAAACTGCAGCGCATCAACGGCGCGCTGATCGAACGCATTGAATCCGGCATCACCCGGGGCAACGACCCGTATGCGGCGTTCCAGCATTCGGTGGTGCTGGCCGAGCAGGTCCGCGAGCGTACCGATGCGCTGAACCAGGCCATGGCCGAACTCAAGGCCGGCAATCATTTGCTCAGCGATGCCCGCTTGCGGGCGGAAACCGCGCACCAGCATTTGATCGATGCCATCGAGAGCATTTCCGACGCCTTCGTGCTGTTCGACGAAGACCAGCGCATCGTGCTGTTCAACAGCCGCTTCAAGGCCTTCTGGGGCAACAGCCGGGTGCGGATCATCGCCGGCATGCACCTGGCGGAGGTCAAGCGCTTGATGACCGCCACCCGGTTGTTCATCGAGGAACCCCGGGGCCACGCCGATCAGAACCTGCTGTATCGCCTGCAAAATGGCCGTTGGTTGCAGGTCAGCGAGCGGCCGACCCAGGAGGGCGGGCGGGTGATCCTGTTCACCGACATCACCGACGTCAAACTCAGCGAAACCGTGCGCCGCGAGCAAGCGGTGGCGCAAAAATCCCACCTGCTGCAACGGGCGGTGGACAACCTGTCCCAAGGCGTGGCGATGGTCAACGCCGAGGGCATTCTGGAGCTGTGGAACCGGCGCTTCCTTGAACTCAGTGGCCTCGCGCCGGTGGCCGCCCATCGGCCCTTTGCCGAAGTCATCGCCGACAGCGAATTAACCCTGCTGACCCCCGCCAGTCGCGACAACAATGGCCGGCCGGTGCAGGAATGCGAACAGCGACTCTATGACGGCCGGGTCCTGGAAATTCGCACCCATCCGCTGCCCACTGGCGGTTTCGTCAACACCTTCACCGACATCACCGAACGCTACCAGCACGCCGAAGCCCTCAGCGAAAGCGAGCGCTGGATTCGCCTGATCACCGACCACGTGCCAGCGTTGATCGCCTACCTCAACGCCGATCTGGTCTACGAGTTCACCAACAAGGTCTATGAAGAATGGTACTGCTGGCCCCGGGGCGTGATGCTCGGGCAGAGCCTGCGGGAAGTGCACAGCGAGCAGCATTACCAGCGCCTGGAAGCCTACGTCGCCCGGGCTCTGGCCGGGGAGAGCGTGACCTTCGAGTTCGCCGAAACCAACATCAATAACCAGGAGCGCTACATGCTGCGCTCCTACGTACCCAATCGCCTGGCCACCGGAGAAGTGGTGGGGATTTTCGTGTTGATCCGCGACATCACCGAACGCCGCCGCACCGCCGAAGCCTTGCACCAGGCCTATCAAAACCTGGAGTTGCGAGTGCGCGAGCGCACGGCGGAACTGACCACCCTCAACGATCAACTGTTGCGCGAGATAGACGAGCGCCGCCGGGTTGAATCTCGCCTGCGCGAAGCCAAACTGGAGGCCGAACAGGCCAACCTGTCGAAGACCAAGTTCCTTGCCGCCGTCAGCCACGATTTGCTGCAACCGCTGAACGCCGCCCGACTGTTTGCCAGCGCCTTGCTCGAACGCCGGGAGCCCCAGGCCAACGAAATGCTGGTGCGCAACGTCAGCAATTCCCTGGAAGACGTGGAAAACCTGCTCGGCACCCTGGTGGACATTTCCAAACTCGATGCCGGGGTGATCAAGGCCGATATCGCGCCATTTGCCCTCAGCGAATTGCTGGAAAATCTCGCCGCCGAATATACCCATGTGGCCCGCAGCGAAGGGCTGGAGCTGCATTTCATTCCCTGTTCGGCGCTGGTGCGCAGCGACATCCAGTTGCTGGCGCGGATCCTGCGCAATCTGCTGAGCAACGCGATTCGCTACACCTACAGCGGCCGCGTGGTGCTCGGTTGCCGGCGCCATCATCAGCGTTTGTCGATTGAAGTCTGGGACAGCGGCATGGGCATCGCCGAAAACCGTCTGGAGGAGATTTTCCAGGAGTTCAAGCGTGGCGATGTGCAGCGGCCGGATCAGGATCGCGGATTGGGCCTGGGGTTGGCGATTGTCGAGAAGATCGCGGGCATTCTCGGGCACCGGATTTATGTGCGCTCGTGGCCGGGCAAGGGCTCGATGTTTTCCGTCGAAGTGCCGCTTAGTGCTACGGCGCCCAAGGCGTTGCCGAACCTGCTGATGAGCGAACCGATGCTGGAACGCCTGCGCGGGGCGCGGGTATGGGTGCTGGACAACGACGCGGCGATTTGCGCGGGGATGCGCACGTTGCTGGAAGGGTGGGGCTGTCTGGTGGTCACGGCGCTGTCGGAGCAGGACCTTGCGCGGCAAGTGGACAACTATCACCAGGAAGCAGACCTGCTGATTGCCGATTATCACCTGGACGATGACCAGAACGGCGTCGATGCCGTGGCCCGGATCAATGCTCGGCGCGGCTCGGCCATCCCGGCAATGATGATTACGGCCAATTACAGTAATGAGCTGAAGCTGCAGATTCGGGAGTTGGGGCACACCTTGATGCATAAGCCAGTGCGGCCGATGAAGCTCAAGACAGCGATGAGTCATATGCTCGGTAGGCCTTGAGATTTGCGGAGTTTGTGAGGGCCCCTTCGCGAGCAAGCCCGCTCCCACATTGGAATGCATTTCAAATGTGGGAGCGGGCTTGCTCGCGAATGAGGCGACGCGGTCTCAACGCCTTAAGTAAGACCCAAAATCAATATCCCCGGCACTCAAGATCGCCTGCACCCGGTTGTGCACATTGAGTTTGCGCAGGATCGCCGACACATGCGCCTTGACCGTGGTTTCGGCGATTTCCAGGGTGTAGGCGATCTGTTTGTTCGACTCGCCCTTGGTCATGCGTTCCAGCACCAGCAACTGCTTGCGGGTCAGGGCCTGGAGCAGTTCCGGCGGGAAGCTCGGGTTGTCGTTCATCCGCCGATGGGTGCCGGGTTTTTGTGTGCGGATGATGTCCGGCGGCAGGTACACATTGCCGTTGAGAATCTGCTGGATGGCCTCGGTCATATGCAGGCGTGGCGAGGACTTGGTGATAAACCCCACCGCGCCATAGGTGATGGCTTGCAGCACGATCTGCTTGTCCTGTTCGGCGGAGACAATCACCACCGGAATGGTCGGCGCCTCGTTGCGCAGGTTGATCAGGCCATTGAGGCCGTGCATGCCGGGCATGTTCAGGTCGAGCAGGATCAGGTCCAGGTCGTCGTGTTCCTGGGTCAGCAGCAGGGCGCTGTCCAGGTCGGCGGTTTCCATGACTTCGCTGCCAGGGAAACCGTCGCTGATGACGTTATGAATGGCTTCGCGAAACAGCGGGTGATCGTCGGCAATCAGAATTTTGTACATGGCCATTCACCTCATTATTTTGATTTTTGGTGGGGCAACATCGTGCACGTCTTCAGTCAGGGAAAGGGCTCGGGCTGGGCCGGCGCAACGGGCAGGTTCGCCGCTTGCCAGGCGTCCAGGCCATCGCGATACCAATACACTGACTTATAGCCCATGGCGGTGGCGCGTTTTACCGCGTTCCAGCTCAGCCAGCAATCGGAACGGCAGTAGAAGACCAGCGGTTGCTGGTGATCGCCGTCGGTGAATTTATCCAGATTACGCGCAAAGTACGTCTGCCAGTCGAGTGTCAGGTCGCCGTCGCCGGTATTGGCCAGCCAATGGCTGCCGGGCAGGTTTTCGTGGGGCTGGTCTTCGATGAATTGACCTTGCAGCCATTGGCGGCGGTAGACGTCGATCAGCACCGGGCGCGGCGTCTGGTTGAGCAGGTTTTGCAGGGCGGGGGTGTCGATGATCGTCGCGTCTTGCAATTGATTCGGTGTCGGGCTGCGGTACAGGCCGATGCGGTAACCGTCAGCGGAGAACAGCGGGGTTTCGGCGTGCGCGACGCCCAGCAACAGGCTGAGCGACAAGGCGGCGAGGCAGGGGCGCAGCAGACAACGTCGGGCACGCGGCATGGGGTTCAATCCTTATCGTTATGAACCTATTACATGCCAGGCGCGGTGCGAAGGGAATGCGACGATAGACAGGTAAAGCAGTACTAAAGTAGTAATTTCAGCTGATTGGCAGGTGCTTTATGTGGGAGCGAGCTTGCTCGCGATGAGGCCGCCACATTCAACATAGATGTTGGCTGAGAGTCCGCTATCGCGAGCAAGCTCGCTCCCACAGGGGACTTGTGTTGTTAGCTAACCTTGCGCACGGCAGCGTGTTGCGGGTTGAAGGTCAGTACCGCGAGCAGCACGAACACCAGCGTCAACCCCATGCACACCGCCAGCGCCAATGGGTTAAAGCGCTCATACAGGGCAAACCGCACCAACTCCACCGCGTGGGTAAACGGGTTCAACGCGCACAGCCAATACAACCACTCACTGGACTCGCGCATTTTCCACAGCGGATACAGCGCCGACGACAGGAAAAACAGCGGGAAGATCACAAAATTCATCACCCCGGCGAAGTTCTCCAACTGCCGGATCGCGTTGGACAGCAACAGCCCCAACGCACTGAGCATCAACGCCACCAGCAGCAACGCCGGCAAAGCAATCAACAGCCCCATGGCCGGCGGTTGCACGCCGTACACCCAGGCGATCGCTAAAAACCCATACACCTGCAACAGCGAAATCAGCGACGTCGCCAACAACTTGCTGCACAGCAAAAAGGTCCGGGGCAGGGGACTGGTCAGCAGCACGCGCATGCTACCCATCTCCCGGTCGTAGACCATCGACAGCGAACCTTGCATGCCGTTGAACAGCAGGATCATGCAGGCCAGCCCCGGAATGATGTACACCTCGTACGGAATGTAGGTGTCGTAAGGCTCGATGATCGCGATGCCCAGTGCCGCGCGAAACCCGGCGGCGAACACCAGCAGCCACAACAGTGGCCGCACCAGCGCACTGAGAAACCGCGTGCGCTGCAACACAAAACGCAGCCATTCGCGCAGCACAATCCCGTTGAAACACTGCCAATACGCATTCATCGAGCGGCTCCCGTGGTGGTCAGTCGAGCGAAGGCTGAACCCAGGTCGCCGCCGTGCTCCAGGCTCAGAACGTCAGCTTGACCACTGGCGACCAGTCGTCCCTGATGAAGAATCAGCAAGTCGTCGCTCGGCTGCACTTCATCCAACAAATGCGTGGTCCAGAGCACGCTGATCCCTTGCTCGCGGCACAGGCTGCGGATGTGTTGATTGAGCGCCAGGCGACTGGCCGGGTCGAGGCCGACGCTGGCTTCATCCAGCAGCAACAGACGCGGCTCATGCAGCAAGGCCCGGGCGATTTCCACCCGGCGCCGGTGGCCGCCATTCAGTTCACGGACTTTTTCGCGGCGGCGTTCGGTCAGGCCTTGGCGGGTCAATTCGGCTTCGACCCGCAGGCCGGTCTGGCGCCGGGACAGGCCGTGCAGCGCGGCGTGATAACGCAGGTTCTGCTCGACGCTGAGGTCCAGGTCCAGCGTGCTTTGCTGAAACACCACGCCCAATTGCTTGAGCGCCGGGCGCGGTGCCTCGCGCAATGAACAACCGCCGACGCGGATGTCCCCGCGCTGCACATCGTAGAACCGGGTCAGCAGCGCAATCAGCGTCGACTTCCCGGCCCCGTTCGGCCCCAGCAACGCGGCAAAACGCCCCGGCGCCAGGTTGAAACTCACCTGACGCAAGGCCTCCTTGGCGCCATAGGCGAAGCTCAGTTCGCTGACTTCCAGGGCATTCATGGCGTGACCACCACGCCCCACGGATAGCGCCCGACCTTGATCGATTTGCTGACCTTGAGGCTGTCGACATCAATCACCGACACATCGCCGCTGACGCCGTTGGTGGCGAGCAATTGCTTCTGATCCGGAGTGAACGACATCTGCCAGACCCGGCGCCCGACCAACAGGTAATCCAGCACTGCGAAGGTCTTGGCATCGACCACCGCCACATGGTTCGCCGGGCCGAGGGCGACGAAGCCGTACTTGCCGTCGGCGCTGAGCTTGATCCCTACGGGCTGGACTTTGTCCGGGTGCACGCCCTTGATCTGGAAGTTCACGGTCTTGAGAATCTTGCGCGTCGCCACATCGAGAATCGTCACCGTGCCGCCGATTTCCGCCGAGGCCCAGAGTTGCGAACCGTCCGGGGAAAACTCGACGAACCGTGGGCGCTGATCCACCAATGTGCTGTCGGCCAGGGTCTGAGTGCTGGTGTCGATCCAGTGCAGCATGTTGGTGGTTTCGCTGGTGTTCACCGCCCACTTGCCATCGGGGCTGACCGCCATGCCTTCGGGCTCGACGCCGACGTTGATCTGGCTCAGCACCTTGGAGGTTTCGGTGTCGATCACCGTCACCAGCGCATCGTCTTCGTTGGAAACGTACAGCCAGCGGTTGTTCGGGTGCAGGGCGAATTGCTCGGGGTCTTTGCCCGATGGCAGTTCCTTGATGATCTTGCGCGTGGCCACGTCCATCACCTGGACCCGGTCCGAGTCACTGGCGCAGATGTACAACAGCTTGCTGTCGTGGGACAGCAACAGCCCGCGCGGGCGCTGGCCGACGGGCAGGGTGTCGGTGACTTGCAGGGTCTGCATGTCGATCAGGCTCAGGCTGTTGTCCTTTTCGTTGGAGACCCAGGCGGTGCTGGCCACGGCGTGCCCGGCGGCAAGCAGCAGGGCGCATGAAAGCAGGGTACGGCGCATGGCGGATTCCTTTTTTTGTTGTGGTTTTTGTGGAAAGTCGGATCAGGGAAAGCGGCAGGTCACTTCGGGCTTGTCGTAGCCCAGGCTGTCCATTTCGTTGACGGGGTGCAGGAAACCGTCCTGGGGCGAGGTGCTGACCAGTGCGCGCGGTTGCACGATGGGGATCGGCTGGCGCAACTGGCCGTTCCACGCCCGATAACTGAGCTTGCGGCCCTTGAAACCGTCGAGCGGCAGTTGATCGCTGATCTCCAGGGTGCGGATCGCCATCGGGTCGGTTTGACGCAATTTGGTCACGGCGCTGGCGATGCTGCGCACGGCCATCCACGCGGCGAAATCCCGGTCATTCATCCAGCGACCGGCCAGGGCTTCGAAGCGTTTTTGCAACTGCGCGGCACCGTAGGTTTCCACGGTCTTGTGCCAGCCCACCGGGGTCAGGCCCTGGGTGCCGGCGACCGGGCGCGGATACCAGGTCTGGTAGGGCACGTATTCGCCGAAGTCACCGCGTTCGTCCGCCACCAGCACCACGTCGTACTCGGCGGTCTGGGTGAACAGCGGCATGTCGGCCTGGGCGCTGCGGCGTTGATCGTTGTCGAAGCTCCAGGCTTTTTCCGCCACCAGTTTCAGGCCGAAGCGTTTGGCGGCGCGGCGCAGGGCGGCGGCGTAGGCTTGATCGTCCGGGGTCGGGCCGACAATCAGCAGCGCCCGTTGCCATTTGCGCACCACCAGAAATTGCGCCAATGCGTCGGCCAACATCGCCCGGCTCGGCAGGCTGTGCAGCACGTTCGGCAAGCAATCGGTGCTGCGCAGGCTGTCATCCGGGCTGCCGGCGTTGAACAGCAAACTGTCCGGCAACACCGCGCTGAGCCGGCGCAGAGTTTCCACCGGCGCATTCACCACAAACAGGCGCAGGCCCTGGTCGTGTTGGGCCTTGGCCGCGTCGATCAGCGCATCCGGGGTGTCGGTGCTGGCGCTGACCAGGCTGTAGCTGTGGTTGAGAAAACGTCCGGTGCTGTTGCTGTCGGTGATCGCCAGTTCGGCACCACGCAGCCCGGCATCGGCAGGTTCGGGAATGACATTCGACAGCAGCGGCCCCGGATCGGGGCGATAGCCGAGGTAGCCGATCTGCACCTGCAACGGCGCGTCGGCGGCCTGGCTCTGGGTTGCCAGCCCGGCGGCGCAGGCAATCGCCAGCAGGTAGATCAAGGCGTAGGGGGCAAGCTGGCGCATAAGGCACTCCATGTCGGGTAGCGCCAGCATAGGAAGCCTGTGAGGTAGAGGAAATATGCAGAAAGTAGCGGACAGCCAGTACCAAGGTCGTAAATCCCGGCGACGGTGCGCCACAAGCCCTACTACCAAGGTACTGGGCGGCGGCCACCAAAGCAGCATGGGGCTGGCGGGATGGGGTTCCTAAGATGGGTCCCATAGCCTCTTCACGGAGGTTTTGCGTGCAACCCTGAGGGCATAACAATGACAACAAAACGCAACGCCTTGCTTGTTGCCGGACTGCTGGCCGGTTTTATCAGCGCAGGTCCGATCTGGGCCCACGGCAACGTGGTGCCACAAGCGGTGGAAACCCCGGGCCTGACCCCGATCAAAGACGCCGGCGTACCAGTGGATGGCGATGGCTGGGCGACGGTGAACCCGTATCGCAACTCCCCGCAGCACGATAAAGCGCTGGAAATCGGCTCATCGGCCTACAACCAGAATTGCGCGGCCTGCCATGGTCTGGAAGCCAAGTCTGGAGGCATCGCCCCGGATCTGCGCCTTCTCGATGTCGGCGACGCCGGTGATGAATGGTTCGTCGAACGAGTGCGTAATGGCGCCGTGCGTGACGGCCGGGTCTACATGCCGAAAATGGCGGATTACTTGAGTCAGGAAGCCTTGTGGGCGGTGCGTACCTACCTGGACAGCGTGCACTCCGAGGAGTAACCCATGCGCCTGCTCGCTGTGTTGATCAGTGCTGTGTTGCTGTGCTGCCAAGGGGCGCAGGCGCAGGTTCGGACCTATGACCAAATGATCGCCGCCGGAGAGCTGAAAGTCGCGGTGTACAAGGACTTCGCGCCTTACAGTTTCGAAGACGCCGGCCAGCCCCGGGGCGTGGATGTCGACCTCGCCCAGGCCCTGGCCACCGCGCTGGGGGTCAAGCTCAAACTGATCTGGGCCCCGGCCGGCGAGAAGCTCGACGACGACCTGCGTGATTACATCTGGCGCGCGAGTCAGTTGCACGATCAGCAACTGGCCGACCTGATGATGCGCGTGCCTTATGACCGGGATTACTCCCAGAAGCGCAACGAACTCGGCGAGCTGGAAAACGACCATGTGGTGATGTTCGGCCCGTATCAGAACGAGCAATGGCAGGTCGCCTATGACCGTCGTCGCCTGGACTCGGTGGGCAGCGTCGCGGTGTTCGAACAGCACCCGATTGGCGTCGAAGTCGACAGCGTGCCCTCGTTCTACCTGACCTCGGTGTTCAACGGCATGCTCGCCGCCAAGACTCACCACTACCCCGGCGTACCCCAGGCCTTTGCCGCTATGAAGGCCGGTGAAGTCGACGCGGTGATGGCCATGCGTGGCGAAGTCGATTGGCAGGTGCATGAAGCCCACGATCCGCAAGTGGCGCTGGCGCAAAACGCCTACCCGAACATGGGCAAGCAGCGCTGGGAGATCGGCATGGCGGTGCATGAAAGCAACCGGCAATTGTCGTATGCCCTGGAGGAGGCGCTGGAAGCCATGATCCGCGAGGGCTCGGTGCAAGCCATTTACGCCCGTTACGGCCTGCAATACGAAGTGCCGGAGATGTATCAATAGTGAACGGACGAGCGCTTTGCCTGCTGGTCTGTTGGCTGCCGTTGGCCGCACACGCGGCGGATATCGATCCCGGTCAGGACCCGGTGCCCTCGGTGATGTGGGCCTTCTATCACAAGCAAATGCTCGGCGATGCCCCGTTCGTGTTCGATGAGCGGGTCAAGCTGCTGGCGCCACCCTTCGCCGAAGACGCACGCCAGGTGCCGCTGGAAATCGATGCCCGGGCGTTCAAGGGCGAGGTGGTGAAGATCCTCGCCTGGGCCGAGCTCAATCCGCTGCCGAAAATCGTCGATTTCCAACCGCAGGATCGGGTGCTGCCATGGTTGTCGATCCGCATCCGCATCGAACAGGCCACGCCATTGCGTGCGGCGGTGTTGACCCGGGATGGCGTCTGGCATGTCGGCTCGACCCTGATCGATGCGGCGGGCGGCGGCTGCACGGCGCCGAGCGTGGTGCGCACGCAACCGGGTTGGGAAGAGCACATTGGCGAAGTACTCGGTGGGCGTTATCCCCGTGGCGAATTCAGCCGTGTGCGCTTGCAGGTGGCGCACCCGATGGACAACGGCATGGTCAGCGGCATCCCGGAATTCTTTATCAACCACGCCGAACTGCGCGATCAAAACGATCAGGTGCTGGCGACGCTGGAGCTGTTTCCCGCCGTCAGCGAAAACCCCAACCTGGCCTTCGACATCGAAGGGGTAGGGCAGACGCGCCTGTTGCTGCGGGACAACAGCGGCAATCAATTCGATGCGGCCATCCCCTGAGCCAAGGAGCGCGTCATGCGTTGGATATTGCTGTTGTTCATCGGTCTGAGCCTGCCTACGTTGGCGGCGGAGCTCGAGTACGCACTCAAGCCGCGGCTGATTGCTCCAGACACCTGGCTGCTGGAGGGCAGTACTGACAATTTCGCCAAGGCCAACGGCGGCAATATCGTCAACACCGGGTTTATCGTCACCGAGCGCGGGGTGGTGGTGATCGACACCGGGCCGTCGAAACGTTACGGCGAAGCGATGCGCAAGGTCATCGCCACGGTCACCGATAAACCGGTGATCGAGGTGCTGCTGACCCATCATCACCCCGACCATGCGCTGGGCAATCAGGCGTTTGCTGACGTGCCGATTGGCGCACTGGCCGGCACCACCGAACTGCTGCATCAGCAGGGCGATGCCATGGCCGAGAACATGTATCGGCTGGTGGGCGACTGGATGCGCGGCACCGAGGTGGTGTTGCCCAGCGAGACGCTGACACCGGGGCTGAAAAGTTTTGGGAACCACGATCTGCGCCTGCTAAGCCTGGGTGGGCATACCGGCGCGGATCTGGCTATTCTCGACCAGCAAACCGGCGTGCTGTTTGCCGGGGACCTGATGTTTTATCAGCGGGCCCTGACCACCCCGAACAGCCCGGGGCTGGCGGTGTGGCTGGCGGACATCGCCACCCTGCAAGCCTTGCCCTGGACGCTGATCGTGCCCGGCCACGGACCGGTGACCACGGATGCCAGACCCTTCGAACAAATGCATGACTACCTGACCTGGCTCGACCAACTCCTGCGTGACGGCGCCGCCAATGGCAGCGACATGTCCGAGATGATCCGCAGCCCGATTCCCGAGCGGTTTGCCGGGATCAACCTGAGTCGCTACGAACTGATCCGCAGTGTCAGCCATTTGTACCCGGGCTACGAGCGGGCACAGATGACCCGCGTCGATTCCACCGCAACCCAATGACCCAACACAGAACCCCTGTGGGAGCGGGCTTGCTCGCGAAAGCGGTGTATCAGTTGACAGTGATGTTGCCTGGCACACCGCTTTCGCGAGCAAGCCCGCTCCCACAAGGGTTCCAGGGTGATCGCTACATCGACCCGGTACTAAGGAACTAGCAATCTCAACACTGCGGGCAATTGTTGCCAGGGCGGCGGCGCCCAAGAATCTGCACCAGACCGGGAAAATTTCCCGGGTATAACAAAAAACCGCAGAGGTAGCCGTCATGACCCAACCCGCACGTCGCCAACCCTTCGTCTTGAGCGTGTTGCTCAGTGCCATGCTGTTGTCCGGCTCGGTATTGGCTGCCGTCTCCGACCAGGACATTCTCCAGGACCCCAAGAACCCGGAGCAGATCGTCACCAACGGTCTGGGCGTCCAGGGTCAGCGCTACAGTCCGCTGGACACCCTCAACGTCGACAACGTCAAGGAACTGCGGCCGGTCTGGGCCTTCTCCTTCGGCGGTGAAAAACAGCGCGGTCAGCAAGCACAACCGATGATCAAGGACGGCGTGATGTACATGACCGGTTCCTACTCCCGGGTGTTTGCGGTGGATGCGCGCACCGGCAAGAAGCTCTGGCAATACGATGCGCGCCTGCCGGATGACATCCGCCCTTGCTGTGACGTGATCAACCGTGGCGTGGCGCTGTACGGCGACTTGGTGTTCTTCGGCACCCTCGACGCCAAGCTCGTGGCCCTGAACAAGGACACCGGCAAAGTGGTGTGGAGCAAGCAGGTGGCCGACCACAAGGAAGGCTATTCCATCAGCGCCGCGCCACTGGTGATCAACGGCAAACTGATTACCGGCGTGGCCGGTGGCGAGTTCGGGGTGGTGGGCAAGATCTCCGCCTACGACCCGAAAAACGGTGAGTTGCTGTGGGTCCGGCCGACGGTCGAAGGCCACATGGGCTACATCTACAAGGACGGCAAAGCGATTGAGAACGGCATCTCCGGCGGCGAAGCCGGCAAGACCTGGCCCGGCGATTTGTGGAAAACCGGCGGCGCCGCGCCTTGGCTCGGCGGCTACTACGACCCGGAAACCAATCTGCTGCTGTTCGGCACCGGCAACCCCGCGCCGTGGAACTCGCACCTGCGTCCTGGCGACAACCTCTATTCGTCGTCGCGCCTGGCGCTGAACCCGGACGACGGCACCATCAAATGGCACTTCCAGAGCACGCCCCACGACGGTTGGGACTATGACGGCGTCAACGAGCTGATCTCGTTCAATTACACCGAGGGCGGCAAGGAAATCAAAGCCGCCGCCACCGCCGACCGTAACGGTTTTTTCTACGTGCTGGACCGCACCAACGGCAAGTTCATCCGTGGCTTCCCGTTCGTGGACAAGATCACCTGGGCCACCGGCCTGGATAAGGATGGCCGGCCGATCTACAACGAAGACAGCCGTCCGGGCGCGCCGGGCTCTGAAGCCAAGGGCAGCTCAGTGTTTGTAGCCCCGGCATTCCTCGGCGCGAAAAACTGGATGCCGATGGCCTACAACAAGGACACCAAGCTGTTCTACGTGCCGTCCAACGAGTGGGGCATGGACATCTGGAACGAAGGCATCGCCTACAAAAAAGGCGCGGCGTTCCTCGGCGCCGGGTTCACCATCAAGCCGTTGAACGAAGACTACATCGGTGTGCTGCGCGCCATCGATCCGGTCACCGGCAAGGAAGTCTGGCGCCACAAGAACTACGCGCCGCTGTGGGGCGGGGTGCTGACCACCAAAGGCAACCTGGTGTTCACCGGCACGCCGGAAGGGTTCCTCCAGGCCTTCAACGCCAAGACTGGCGAGAAAGTCTGGGAATTCCAGACCGGCTCCGGCGTGCTCGGCTCGCCCGTGACCTGGGAAATGGACGGCGAACAGTACGTCTCGGTCCTCTCTGGTTGGGGCGGCGCCGTACCGCTGTGGGGCGGCGAAGTGGCCAAGCGCATCAAGGACTTCAACCAGGGCGGGATGCTCTGGACCTTTAAGCTGCCGAAAGACCTGGTCGTGGCCAAGCACTGACCCTGAGCCCACCGCGTAACCCCTGTGGGAGCGGGCTTGCTCGCGAAAGAGGTGTGTCAGCCAACATTAATCTCGACTGACACACCGCCTTCGCGAGCAAGCCCGCTCCCACAGGGTTATTTGCCACAAGGGAATTTGCGCCAAACCTACGACCAAATAACGAGAGTCCCCCTGCCAACGGCGCATTCGCCCGGCCACCGGGGCTCTCTACTATCGATGCATCGCCTGTTTGCCCGACAGGCCCCGACCAGACAGAGGCCCACCATGATCTACGCACAACCTGGCACCCCCGGCGCCGTCGTTTCCTTCAAACCGCGCTACGGCAATTTCATCGGTGGCGAATTCGTGCCGCCGGTCAACGGCGAGTACTTCACCAACACCTCGCCGGTCAACGGTGAAGTGATCGGCGAGTTCCCGCGCTCCAGCGCCGCCGACATCGACAAAGCCCTCGACGCCGCCCACGCGGCCGCCGATGCCTGGGGCAAGACTTCGGCCCAGGACCGTTCCCTGGTGCTACTGAAAATCGCCGACCGCATCGAGCAAAACCTGGAAATCCTCGCCGTCGCCGAGACCTGGGACAACGGCAAAGCCGTGCGTGAAACCCTGAACGCCGACGTGCCGCTGGCCGCCGACCATTTCCGCTATTTCGCCGGGTGCATTCGCGCCCAGGAAGGTGGCGCTGCCGAAATCAACGAGCTGACCACCGCCTACCACTTCCACGAGCCGTTGGGCGTGGTCGGGCAGATCATCCCGTGGAACTTCCCGCTGCTGATGGCCGCGTGGAAACTCGCCCCGGCCCTGGCCGCCGGTAACTGCGTGGTGCTCAAACCTGCCGAGCAGACGCCGCTGTCGATCATGGTGTTCGCCGAGCTGATCGCCGACTTGCTGCCCGCCGGCGTACTGAACATCGTCCAGGGTTTCGGTCGCGAAGCCGGGGAGGCGCTGGCCACCAGCAAGCGCATCGCCAAGATTGCCTTCACCGGTTCCACCCCGGTGGGCGCGCACATCATGCATTGCGCCGCCGAGAACATCATTCCGAGCACCGTGGAACTGGGCGGCAAGTCGCCGAACATCTTCTTCGAAGACATCATGAACGCCGAGCCGCAGTTCATCGAGAAAGCCGCCGAAGGTTTGGTGTTGGCCTTCTTCAACCAGGGCGAAGTTTGCACCTGTCCGTCCCGGGCGCTGGTGCAGGAATCGATCTACGACGATTTCATGAAAGTGGTGATGCAGAAGATCGTCAAGATCAAGCGCGGCAACCCGCTGGACACTGAAACCATGGTCGGCGCGCAGGCGTCGGAGCAGCAATACGACAAGATCCTCTCGTACCTGAAAATTGCCCAGGAGGAGGGCGCCGAGCTGCTGATCGGTGGCGCGGCCGAGCGGCTGGAGGGCGACTTGTCGACGGGGTATTACATCCAGCCGACCCTGCTCAAGGGCCACAACAAAATGCGCGTGTTCCAGGAAGAAATCTTCGGCCCGGTGGTGGGCATCACCACGTTCAAGGACGAAGCCGAAGCCCTGGCGATTGCCAACGACAGCGAGTTTGGCCTCGGCGCCGGCCTGTGGACCCGCGACATCAACCGCGCCTACCGCATGGGCCGAGCGATCAAGGCCGGGCGCGTGTGGACCAACTGCTACCACCTGTACCCGGCCCACGCCGCATTCGGCGGCTACAAAAAGTCCGGGGTTGGCCGTGAAAACCACAAAATGATGCTCGACCATTACCAACAGACCAAAAACCTGTTGGTGAGCTACGACATCAATCCGATGGGGTTCTTCTAACCCCAAGCACACCACAACCCCCCCTGTGGGAGCGGGCTTTTGTGGCGAGGGGGCTTGCCCCCGTTGGACTGCGCAGCAGTCCCCTTCTTTTTTTGATACGAAGGGGGGCCGCTTCGCGACCCGACGGGGGCAAGCCCCCTCGCCACAGAAGCCCGCTCCCACATGGGTTATGTGTGTTTCCAATGATCCGCAACACCCCCTACCAACGCACGCCGCCATCTCCTTCGAAAGTAGCATTCGGGCCCTTGGCGCCCCGTGCATTAATGGCTTTACCGGAATTGCCCGGCACAAGAAGAGGATTGACCCATGTGGAATAAACCCGCGTTTACCGATCTGCGCATTGGCTTCGAAGTGACGATGTATTTCGCCAACCGTTGATTGATCACCCGGCCAGCCGTTGCGTTGGCCGGGCCTGCCTTCTGGAGCATTGCTCATGCACATCCGCGTTCTCGGTTCCGCCGCTGGTGGTGGTTTTCCGCAATGGAACTGCAACTGCCGCCAGTGCACCGGCGTGCGCGATGGCAGCCTGCGCGCCCAACGGCGCACGCAGTCCTCGATTGCGGTAAGCGACAACGGCGTGGAATGGGTGTTGTGCAATGCTTCCCCGGACATTCGGGCGCAACTGGAAAGTTTCCCGGCGTTGCAACCGGCGCGCCGCCGTCGCGATACGGCGATTGCCGGGGTGATCCTGCTGGACAGCCAGATCGACCATTGCACTGGCCTGTTGAGCCTGCGCGAAGGCTGCCCGCATTCGGTGTGGTGCACCGAGCGGGTGCATGAGGATTTGAGCAGCGGTTTTCCGCTGTTCAACATGCTCAAGCATTGGAATGGCGGCTTGCAGTGGCAGCCGATTGATTTGAAGCGCGAGCCGTTCAGCATCGCGGCGTGCGCTCATTTGCAGTTCCGCGCGATTCCCCTGGTCAGCAACGCACCGCCGTACTCGCCCAATCGCGGCAATCCGCAGCCGGGCGACACCATCGGTTTGTTTATCGAAGACCTGCGTAGCGGCGCCTCAGTGTTCTACGCGCCGGGCCTGGGGCAAATCGACGAAGAAGTCCTGGGCTGGATGCAACTCGCCGATTGTTTGCTGCTGGACGGCACCTTGTGGCGCGACGACGAAATGCGCGTGTGCGAAGTCGGGCAGAGCCTGGGCAGTGAAATGGGGCACCTGCCGCAGAGTGGTCCCGGCGGGATGCTTGAGGTGCTGGAGGGATTTGACCGCCAGCGCAAGGTGCTGATCCACATCAACAACACCAACCCGATCCTTGACGAAGAGTCGGCCGAAAGGGCATTGCTCGAGCGGCGGGGGGTTGAGGTGGCGTTTGATGGCATGAGTCTTGTGTTGTAGCGGGCGGCCTCTTCGCGGGCAAGCCTCGCTCCTACAGGGGGGGGCAACAGATCGACATGAACCTGTAGGAGCGAGGCTTGCCCGCGAAGAGGCCAGGCCAGACACCGCAAAACGCCCAGGAGAACCACAATGACCAATACTCCAATGACCCCCAGCGAATTCGAACAGGCCCTGCGCGCCAAAGGCGCCTACTACCACATTCATCACCCGTTCCACCAAGCCATGTACGCCGGCCGCGCCACTCGCGAGCAGATCCAGGGCTGGGTCGCCAATCGCTTCTACTATCAGGTCAACATCCCGCTCAAGGACGCTGCGATCCTCGCCAATTGCCCGGACCGCGACGTGCGCCGGGAATGGCTGCAACGCATCCTCGACCACGACGGCGCGCCCGGCAGCGAAGGTGGGATCGAGGCCTGGCTGCGCCTCGGTGAAGCCGTGGGCCTGGACCGCGAGCAAATCCTCTCTCAAGAATTGGTGCTGCCCGGCGTGCGTTTTGCGGTGGACGCCTACGTCAATTTCGCCCGTCGCGCTTGCTGGCAGGAAGCGGCCAGCAGCTCCCTCACTGAGCTGTTTGCCCCGCACATCCACCAATCGCGGCTCGACGCCTGGCCGACCCATTACCCGTGGATCGACGCCGGCGGCTACGACTATTTCCGCACCCGCTTGAGCCAGGCGCGGCGGGATGTCGAGCACGGTTTGCGCATCACCCTGGCCCATTACGTCACCCTGGAAGGCCAGCAACGCATGCTGGAAATCCTCCAGTTCAAACTCGACGTGCTGTGGAGCATGCTCGATGCGATGAGCATGGCCTATGAACTGGAGCGCCCGCCGTATCACACGGTGACCGCCGAAAACGTCTGGCACCGGGGGATCGCCCTGTGAACCTGATCGCGCCACCGGGTCCGCCGCTGTGGCTGTTGGCGGAGCTGACGTATCGCTGCCCGTTGCAATGCCCGTATTGCTCCAACCCGTTGGACTTTGCCCAATCCGGCGAAGAGCTGAGCACCGAAGAATGGATTCGCGTATTCCGCGAGGCCCGGGAGATGGGCGCCGCGCAGTTGGGCTTTTCCGGCGGCGAACCGCTGGTGCGCCAGGACCTGGCCGAGCTGATCAAAGCCGCGCGGGACATGGGTTACTACACCAACCTGATCACCTCCGGCATCGGCCTGACCGAGCAAAAGGTCCGCGATTTCAAAGTGGCCGGGCTCGACCATATCCAGATCAGCTTCCAGGCCGCCGACGAAGCGGTGAACAACATGCTCGCCGGCTCGCGCAAGGCTTTCGCCCAGAAACTGGCCATGGCCCGCGCCGTGAAAGCCCAGGGCTACCCGATGGTGCTGAACTTCGTCACCCACCGGCACAACATCGACCGCATCGACCGGATCATCGACCTGTGCCTGGAGCTGGAGGCGGATTTCGTCGAATTGGCCACGTGCCAGTTCTACGGCTGGGCCGAACTCAACCGCGTCGGCCTGTTGCCCACCCGCGAGCAATTGCAGCGCGCCGAGCGCATCACCAACGAGTACCGCGAGCGGCTAGAGGCCGAGGGCCACCCGTGCAAGTTGATTTTCGTCACCCCGGATTACTACGAAGAACGCCCCAAGACCTGCATGAACGGTTGGGCCAATCTGTTTCTCGACATCACCCCGGACGGCACCGCGCTGCCATGTCACAGCGCCCGCCAGTTACCGGTGCAGTTTCCCAATGTGCGCGAGCACAGCATTGAGCACATCTGGACCGACTCCTTCGGCTTCAACCGCTTTCGCGGCGATGACTGGATGAAGGAACCGTGCCGCTCCTGCGATGAAAAACACAAGGACCTGGGGGGCTGCCGCTGCCAGGCGTTCATGCTCACCGGTGATGCCGAAAATGCCGACCCGGTGTGCAGCAAGTCGCCGCACCACGGGGTGATCCTCAAGGCCCGCGAAGAAGCGGACGCGCCGGGGCAGGGCATGGAACACCTGACGTTGCGCAATGAAAAGGCTTCACGGCTGATCTATCGCGGATAAACCAGAGTTCACCCAAATCCCCTGTGGGAGCGGGCTTGCTCGCGAAAGCGGCGTGTCAGTTGATATAGATGCTGGCTGATACACCGCTTTCGCGAGCAAGCCCGCTCCCACACTGGATCTCCACTGGATTTAAAGCCTGTGGTGCTACCCATTGGTCTGATTGCATTCACCACCGGATGGGTTAGTGTGGCTCCTACCTTCCAAAACAATAAAAACAGGCTTTCCAATGAGCCAGAGTCTCAGCCAGCTGCGTAAATTCGTGTCGCCTGAAATCATCTTCGGTGCCGGTTGCCGGCACAACGTCGGCAACTATGCCAAGACCTTCGGCGCCCGCAAGGTGCTGGTGGTCAGCGACCCCGGGGTGATTGCCGCCGGTTGGGTCGCGGATGTCGAGGCCAGCCTGCAAGCCCAGGGCATCGATTACTTCCTGTACAGCGACGTCTCGCCCAACCCCCGGGTCGAAGAAGTCATGCTCGGCGCCGAGCTGTACAAGGAAAACCATTGCGATGTGATTGTCGCGATCGGCGGCGGCAGCCCGATGGATTGCGGCAAAGGCATCGGCATCGTCGTCGCCCACGGCCGCAACATCCTTGAATTCGAAGGCGTGGACACCATCCGCGTGCCCAGCCCGCCGCTGATCCTGATCCCGACCACCGCCGGCACCTCGGCCGACGTCTCGCAGTTCGTGATCATTTCCAACCAGCAAGAACGCATGAAGTTTTCCATCGTCAGCAAAGCCGTGGTGCCGGACGTGTCGCTGATCGACCCGGAAACCACCCTGAGCATGGACCCGTTCCTGGCAGCCTGTACCGGTATCGACGCACTGGTGCATGCCATCGAAGCCTTCGTCTCCACCGGCCACGGCCCGTTGACCGACCCCCATGCGCTGGAAGCCATGCGCCTGATCAACGGCAACTTGGTGCAGATGATCGCCAATCCGACCGACATCGCCCTGCGCGAGAAAATCATGCTCGGCAGCATGCAGGCCGGGCTGGCGTTTTCCAACGCGATCCTTGGCGCGGTGCACGCCATGTCCCACAGCCTCGGCGGCTTCCTCGACTTGCCCCATGGCTTGTGCAACGCGGTGCTGGTGGAGCACGTGGTGGCGTTCAACTACAACTCGGCGCCGGACCGCTTCAAGGTGATCGCCGAGACGTTCGGCATCGATTGCCGGGGCCTGAATCACCGGCAAATCTGCAAACGGTTGGTCGACCATCTGATTGCCCTGAAACATTCCATCGGGTTCCACGAAACCCTGGGCCTGCACGGGGTCAGCATGGCGGACATTCCGTTCCTGTCGCAGCACGCCATGCACGACCCGTGCATCCTGACCAACCCACGCGAATCCAGTCAGCGTGATGTCGAGGTCGTCTATGGCGAAGCCCTCTGAAGACCAGCAACGGGCGCTGGCCGGGTTACTCGGGTTAGGCAGTCACTCGGCGCGCAAGAGTCACTACCCGGAGCTCAATGCGCGCCTGGATGAACTGGAAGCCGAGCGCAACCGCTACAAATGGCTGTTCGAAAACGCGGTCCACGGGATCTTCCAGGCCAGCCTGCTGGAAGGCATGCGCGCCGCCAACCCGGCGCTGGCGCGGATGCTCGGCTACGACAGTCCGCAGGAGGTGCTGTTTTCATTGGCGGACCTGGCGAGCAACCTGTTTGTCGGCGGCGCCAAGGAACTGGCCAGCATCGGCGAAATCCTCCAGACCGAACGCAGCCTGCACGGCTATGAAACCCAATTGCGGCGCAAGGACGGCAGCAGCCTCGACGTGCTGATGAACCTGTTGCTCAAGCCCGATCAGGAAGGGCTGGTGGAAGGGTTTGTCGCCGACATCACCGAGCGCAAACTGGCCCAGCAACGCTTGCAGCAACTCAACGATGAACTGGAGCAGCGGGTCACGGCACGCACCGATGAATTGCTCGAAGCCAACCGCAACCTGCAACAGCAGATCACCCAGCGTAAACAGATCGCCCAGGCCCTGCGTGATGCCCGGGACGCTGCCGAAGCGGCCAACCGCAGCAAGGACAAATACCTTGCCGCCGCCAGCCACGACTTGCTGCAACCGCTGAATGCGGCGCGGTTGCTGATCTCGACCTTGCGCGAACGCAAGTTGCCCGACGTCGAACAGGTGCTGGTGGAGCGCACGCACCAGGCATTGGAAGGCGCCGAGGATTTGCTCACCGATTTGCTGGATATTTCCCGGCTCGATCAGGCTGCGGTGAAACCCGATGTCGCGCTGTACCGCCTCGACGAATTACTCGCCCCGTTGGTTTCGGAATTCCAGTCCGTGGCCGAGGCGGCAGGATTGAACCTGCGGGTGCACATGGGCGACTTTGCCATCAGCACCGACCTGCGCCTGATGACGCGGATACTGCGCAACTTCCTCAGCAACGCCTGCCGCTATACCGACGAGGGCTGCATCCTGCTCGGGGCGCGGCGCCGGGGTGAAATGCTGCGCCTGGAAGTCTGGGATACCGGGCGCGGGATTGCAGCGGATCGGCTGCATTCGATCTTCCTCGAATTCAACCAACTGGACGTCGGCCGCGCCGCTGACCGCAAAGGCGTGGGCCTGGGGCTGGCGATTGTCGAACGCATCGCCAAGATTCTCGGCTACCGAGTCCAGGTGCGTTCCTGGCCGGGACGCGGTTCGGTGTTCAGCATCGACGTGCCGATTTCCCATGAGGTGCCGCTGCCGGTCAGCCTGGCCGCGCCGACGCAGGGCACCGGCAACCCGCTGCCGGGCCGACGTCTGCTGGTGCTGGACAATGAGGTCAGCATCCTTGAAAGCATGAGCGCGCTGCTGGAGCAGTGGGGCTGTGAAGTGGTGATCGCCACGGATGAATTTTCCGCGCTGGCGGCGTTGCAGGGACAGGCGCCGGAACTGATCCTGGCGGACTATCACCTCGATCATGGGGTGGTGGGCTGCGATGTGGTGCGGCACTTGCGCGAGCATTTTGGCCAGGCGATTCCGGCCGTGATCATCACCGCCGACCGCACCGACCAATGCCGCCGCTCGCTGCAACGGCTCGACGCGCCGCTGCTGAATAAACCGGTGAAGCCCGGCAAATTGCGCGCGGTCTTGAGTCAGTTGCTGGGCTAGGCGAGTTCGCGGTATTGCAGGCTGAAACCCAATTCGGTGGATTGTCCGCGCTCCAGCAGACGCAACCCCGGCCGACCCGGCAAGTGATGGGCGTTGACCGGATGGCTCACCGGTTCGATACAGAAAAACCCCAACCCTACCGGGCAGTAGAGCAGGTAGTAATCGCAGCCGCTGGCCTGGCATTCCAGTTCATAACCGAGCTCGGGTTGCTGGATCAGGCAGTGCCCGTCCCATTCGCAGAAACCGTTGTCCACCAAGGTTTGCGGTAGCGCTTTGAGCTGTTGGAAATCCCAATCCGCCGGCAAGGGGCTGAGTTGTGTCGGCAGCTTCGCGGAGTCGCACAACCAGACCTGTCGGGCGCTTGCCTGCAACCGGGTGCTGGCGGTGCGCGGAAAGTAAGGGTGCAAACCGAGCCCGTGCCACACCGCGTGTTCGCCCAGGTGAGTGACCTGCAACTCGATGCTCAACCGACCTTCACTCAGATGGAAACGTTGCCGGGCGCGGTAGGCGAAGGGCGTTGTGCAGTCGAGTTCCAGGACGGCTTCGTTGTGGCTTTGCGAAACAATTCGCCACGGCTGTTGCCAGGCGCTGCCATGGATCGGCAGGGGATCGGTGAGGCTGTTGGGGGGCAGGGCGAGCCAGCCTTCGGGGCAGTCGAAACCACCTTCGGAAATCCGGTTCGACCAGGGGGCCAGCGGGTAGCAACCGAGTTTGCCGGGCAGGCCGGTGTTCAGGGCCTGTTGGTCACTGTGACGCAACAGCGGCTGGCCGGTGCTTCGAACGGTCCAGTTGACGATGCTGGCGCCGAGTTCGGGGGTGAGGGTGAGGTGGGTGAAATCGTCTTCGAGTTCCAGAAGTTTCATGAGATCTCGTTCTGCGTTGAAGGGTTGAAAAGATCGCAGCCTTCGGCAGCTCCTACAGGGATCGGCTGCATTCGGGCGAACGTCAATCCTGTAGGAGCTGCCGAAGGCTGCGATCTTTTAGGGTTTCAACAATCTTGAAACAGAGGTTCAGGCAGGCCTTTGACTCCGGGATTGAGCGCAAACACTCCACCCGCCAACGACTGCTCGTCATGGTCATCACCAGGACGAATCGAGGTCACGAACAACGTGTCCAGCCCACTGCCACCAAACGCGCACATGGTCGGTTTCTTCACCGGCACGGCGAGGGAACGGTCGAGCCGGCCATCCGGAGTAAAGCGGTGAATCAGCCCGGCGTCGTTGGCGCAGATCCAGTAGCAGCCCTCGGCATCCACCGCTGCGCCGTCGGGGCGACCGCTGAAGTGATTCATGTCGACGAACAGCCGCCGATTGCTCGGCGTGCCGCTGTCGATGTCGTAGTCGAAGGCCCAGATTTGCTGGGCCAGTGGATGCGAATCAGACAGGTACATCGTCCGGCCGTCGGGGCTGAAACCCAGGCCGTTGGGGACGATGAAACCTGTGAGTTGCGGCTCAAGCGGCCCCTGTTGTCCGCTGGTGTAGCGATACAACGTGCCTTCAGCCGCGTTGGCCCCCATGTTCAGCACCATGCTGCCGGCCCAGAAACGCCCCTGACGATCGCAGCGCCCATCGTTCAGGCGCATGTCGGGACGGGTGTGGTCGACGTGGGCCAGTCGTTCGCTGTCGAGGCTGCCGTCGTTGTGCGGGCGCAGATGAAAGAAGCCGCTTTCCATTCCGGCGACCCAACCGCCGTCGCTGTGACGGGCAATGCAGGCGAGCATTTCCGGGGTTTTCCAGGCATGGACATGCCCGGTCGCGGCGCTCCAGCGTTGCAGGCCGCCGGCGGGAATGTCGACCCAGTACAGGGCGTTTTCCTCAGGCACCCAGACCGGACTTTCACCGACGGCGTTACGGGCATCGACAATCAATTCGGCTTGCATGGCGACTCATTCCTTTGGAGGTTGGTTTAGTCGCCGAACGGGCCGGACGCGACAAACGCGCCACCCTGATACACCATCGCCGGGTCATCTGCGGCCGGCATCGGTTGTGCTTCGATCTTGTCGCGGAATACTTCGGAGTTGTCCCGGGGCACATAACCCAGGCCAGCGGCGTAGCGGTTGTCCCACCAGACGTTCTTGTTGTCGGAAACGCCGTAGACAATGGTGTGGCCGACATTCGGCGCGTACAGCGCACGTTCCAGCAATTGGGTCAGGTCGCCGAAGCTCAACCAGGTGCTCATCATGCGGCGGTTTTGCGGTTCCGGGAACGAAGAGCCGATGCGCACGCTGACGGTCTCGATGCCGTAGCGATCGAAGTAGAAGCTGGCAACGTCTTCGCCGTAGGACTTGGACAAACCGTAATAACTGTCCGGGCGGCGCGGCGAGCGAGCGTCGATCACTTCGTCCTGCTTATAGAAGCCGATGACGTGGTTGGAACTGGCGAAGATCACCCGCTTCACGCCGTGGCGCCGGGCGGCTTCATAGATGTGGAACACGCCGCAGATGTTCGCGCCGAGGATCTCTTCGAAAGCGTGCTCGGTGGACACGCCACCAAAGTGCAGGATCGCGTCCACGCCTTCGACCAGTTGATGCACGGCTTGCTTGTCGGCGAGGTCGCAGGTCACGACTTCTTCGCGGTCATCGATGGCCGGGGCGATGTCGGCGATGTCCGACAGACGAATCACATTGGCGTAGGGGCGCAGGGTTTCACGCAGGACTTTGCCGAGGCCACCGGCGGCACCGGTCAGCAGCAGGCGATTGAAAGGGGCAGGGGATGTCGTGGTCATGGAAATTCCTGAATTCGGCGTCATTGCGGTTGTTGTAAGTTGTCGTATGACTTGGGCGGAGTATCGTTAGCCTGTCCGGTGGTTGTCAACGCGTTGGTGATGGAAATTGACGGAGGGTCAATGAGTTGCTCAATGCTCTTGTGGCGAGGGAGCTTGCTGTGGCGAGGGAGCTTGCTCCCGCTGGGCTGCGCAGCAGACCCAAAATAGTTGGGAGCGCTTCGCACTCCAGCGCGAGCAAGCTCGCTCGCCACAGGGATTGAGTCGCTCCTTATGCCAATGCTCGCCTCACAACAACGAAATCGGATAGCTCACAAAAATCCGGTTCTCATCAAACTCATTGGTGCTGAAGTTTTTGCGAATACTCGCATTGCGCCATTTCACGTTGAGGTTCTTCAGCACGCCGCTCTGCACGGTATAGGCCAGTTCCGATTCGCGGCCCCATTCCTTGCCATCGGTAATCGCCCCGGTGTGCACGTTATCGCCGCTGATGTAGCGGTTCATCAGGGTCAGGCCGGGGATGCCGAGGGCGACGAAGTTGTAGTCGTGGCGCAGTTGCCAGGATTTTTCCTTGGCGTTGTCGTAGCTGGAGTTGTAGCTGTCGTTGGCCAGGGTGCCGCCGCTGGTGCCGTTGACGCGCATCCAGGCATCGTCGCCCGTAAGTTTTTGCAGGCCGACATAAAAAGTGCTGCCGCCGTACTTGGCCGAGAGCATGGCGAAAGTGGTTTTGTTGTCGAGGTCGCCGGCCAGGGCGCTGCCGTCCTCCTTGCCGGTGAAGAAGCCGAGGTTGGCGCCCAGGGTCCAGTCGCCGATGGGTTGGCTGTGGCTCAGGTTGAAATATTCTTGCTGGTAAATGTCGCTGAGTTGCGAGTACCAGACGCCGACCAGCGTGCGCTTTTCATTGAAGGTGTATTCGCCGCCGCCGAAGTTGAAACGGTCCGAGGTGAACGCGGCTTTGCCGTTCATCGACATGTCGTCCATGCTCGAATCGTTGCGCGGGCTGTTGGCGCGGAACTGGCCGCCGTAGAGCTTGAGGCCGTCGATTTCGCTGGACGTCACTTGGCCGCCGCGAAAGGTCTGGGGCAGGGAACGGCCGTCGTCCGAGCGCAACACCGGCAGCACTGGCATCCATTCGCCGACCTTCAATTCAGTCTTGGAAAACTTGGCCTTCAACGCGACGTTGGTGCGCCCGAAGCTGTCCGCCGGACGACCGTCGTGATCCAGCGGCAGCAATTGCGTGCCACCGGTGCCTTTGCCGCCATCGAGTTTCAGCGAGTACAGGCCCAGCACGTCCACACCGAAACCCACCGTGCCCTGGGTGAAGCCGGACTTGGCGTCGAGGATGAAGTTTTGCGTCCACTCTTCAGCCTTGCCCTGGGGGTAGGCCGGGTTGGTGAAGTTGCGATTGAAATAGGCGTTGCGCAGGTTCAGCGTGGCGCTGGCGTCATCGACGAAACCTTCGGCGTGGCCGCTCATGGGCAAGGCGAGAGCCAGGCTGCTGCAACCGATCAAGCTCAGGGTGTGGCGGCGGACGAACGTGGGACGAGGGGTGCAGACGGAGGAATGGCGGACGAGTTTGCTCACAGTGACGATCCCTTTTGCTTCTTGTTGTTTTTATTGTTTGTTATACGTCGTCGTACAACATGGCGGCGATTATTTGCGCGGCTTTACGGGGTTGTCAATCAGAAGTTGTACGATGACATGGCGATAAAAACACAAACCCTGTGGGAGCGGGCTTGCTCGCGAAAGCGGCGGCACGTTCAACATCAACGTCACCTGACACAACGCCTTCGCGAGCAAGCCCGCTCCCACAGGGGATGTGTGTTGCCTGCGGATTTCCGGCAAACTGGCACGGTCCTCAGAACAAGGCCTTTGAATGGATCATTACGCCCCGCGCAACTGGCAACCCCACGAACGGCCCAGTCTGCCCGGTTCTCCTTCGACACCCGATCACTCCAACCCCAAACGCCTGGCCTATGCGTTGGTGGGGTTGCTGGTGGCGTTGACCGGTGGCCTCGGCAATTCCCTGGTGATCGCCAACCTGCCTTACCTGCAAGGCGCGCTCGGCGCGACCACCGCCGAGATGGCCTGGTTGCCGGCGGCGTACGTGATGACCAACGTGTCGATGAACCTGCTGCTGGTGAAGTTTCGCCAGCAGTTCGGCTTGCGCGCATTCACCGAAGTGTTCCTGGTGCTCTACGCCCTGGTGACCTTCGGCCACTTGTTCGTCAACGATTTGAGTTCGGCCATCGCCGTGCGCGCAGCCCACGGCATGGTCGGCGCGGCGCTGAGTTCGTTGGGCCTGTATTACATGATCCAGGCGTTCCCGGCGAAATGGCGGATGAAAGCGCTGGTGCTCGGGCTCGGTGCGTCGCAACTGGCGCTGCCGCTGGCGCGACTGTTCTCCGAAGACCTGATGCAAATCGCCGAGTGGCGTGGGCTGTATCTGTTCGAGTTGGGCATGGCGCTGCTGACATTGGGCTGCGTATTCCTGCTCAAGTTGCCGCCCGGGGACCGCTTCAAGACCTTCGAAAAACTCGACTTCCTGACCTTCGCCATTCTCGCCACGGGCGTGGCCTTGCTCTGCGCCGTGCTGTCCCTGGGACGCATTGACTGGTGGCTGGAAGCGCCGTGGATTGGCATTGCTTCGGCGGCCTCCATCGTGCTGATCCTTGCGGGACTGGCCATCGAACATAACCGCAGCAACCCGCTGCTGATGACCCGCTGGCTCGGCAGCGGCGTGATGATTCGCCTGGCCCTGGCGGTGATCCTGATTCGCATGGTGTTGTCCGAGCAATCCACCGGCGCGGTCGGCTTCATGCAGATGCTGAACATGAGCAATCAGCAACTGCACAGCCTCTATGTGGTGATGCTGCTGGGCAGCATCGCGGGCCTGGCCACCAGCGCCCTGACCATCGACCCCAAACACCTGTTCATGCCGCTGATCGTGTCCCTCGCTTTGATGGCGGTCGGCTCGGTGATGGACAGCTACTCGAACAACCTGACCCGCCCGGAAAACATATACTTCAGCCAGTTTCTGCTGGCCTTCGGCGGCACGTTTTTCCTCGGTCCGACCATGGTCCTGGGCACGCGCCGGGTGTTGACCAACCCGCGCAACCTGGTGAGTTTTTCCGTGCTGTTCGGGATCTGCCAGAACCTCGGCGGCTTGATCGGCGCGGCGTTGCTCGGCACGTTCCAGATCGTTCGCGAGAAATTCCATTCCAGCAACATCGTCGAACACCTGACGATGATGGACCCGCGTGTCGCAGCGCGGGTGCAGAGCGGCGGCAACGCGGTCGGCTCGATAATCGCCGACCCGAGCCTGCGCAACCTTCAGGGCATCCGAAGCCTGGCAACGGCCGCCACTCGCGAAGCCAACGTGCTGGCCTATAACGATGTGTTCATGCTGATCGCCGTGATCGCGGTGCTGACCATGATCTGGATTTCCATTCGCGCCCTGTGGCTGATGAGCACCACCCAAGCCGTCGCCCCAGGGCCTGCCACACCTTCCGTTCAACCCAGCGGTGCCACTTCTTCATGACTGAACCGACCACCACGACCACCAACGCCATCGCCGCCACCCCCGAAGGCGTGGCGCCACCGTCCGCGCCGGCCACCGAACCGCGCTCGTTGCGGGTGCGGATTATCTCGTCCATGGGCTTCGCGGCGATTGCCATCGTCGGCGTGCTGATCGTGTTGTACGCCTGGCAACTGCCGCCGTTCAGCAGCGCCGTGGAAACCACGGAAAACGCCCTGGTGCGCGGCCAAGTGACGATCATCGGCCCGCAGCTCAGCGGCTACGTGTACGAAGTGCCGGTGACGGATTTCCAGTTTGTGAAGGCCGGCGATTTGCTGGTGCGCCTCGACGACCGCATCTACAAGCAGCACCTCGATCAGTCCCTGGCGCAACTGGCGGTGCAGAAAGCCGCGCTGGCCAACGTGGTGCAGCAACGCAACAGCGCCGAAGCGACCATCAAGTTGCGTCAGGCGGCGGTCGCTGACAGTCAGGCACAGCAGCGCAAGAGTGAAGCCGATCTGCGCCGCAACAAAGAGCTGATCAATGACGGCTCCGTGTCCAAGCGCGAACTGGACGTGACCCTGGCCGCCAACGCCCAGACCATCGCCGCCGTGGCCCAGGCCCAAGCCAATCTGGAAATCGCCCGCCAGGATTTGCAAACGGTGATCGTTAATCGCGGTTCGCTGGAAGCGGCGGTGGCGAGTGCGGAAGCGGCGGTGCAACTGGCGCGGATCGACCTGTCCAACACCCGCGTCATCGCCCCGCGTGACGGCCAACTCGGGCAGATCGGCGTGCGCCTCGGGGCCTACGTCAACTCCGGCGCGCAGTTGATGGCGCTGGTGCCGAACCAGTTGTGGGTGATCGCCAACATGAAGGAAACCCAGATGGACGACGTGCGCGTCGGCCAACCGGTGAGCTTCACCGTCGATGCCCTCGACCATCGTAAATTCAAGGGCAAGGTGCAGCGGATTTCCCCGGCCACCGGGTCGGAATTCAGTTTGTTGCAGGCCGACAACGCCACCGGCAACTTCGTCAAGATCGCTCAGCGAGTGCCGGTGCGGATTACCGTGGATGAGGGGCAGGAGCAGAGTGAACGGTTAAGGCCGGGGATGTCGGTGGTGGTCAGCATTGATACCGCAGCGCAAGGACACAGCGATACCCCAGACACCACACAAAACTAAATGTGGGAGCGAGCCTGCTCGCGAATGCGGTGTGTCAGGCAACATAGATGTCGGCTGATAGATCGCATTCGCGAGCAGGCTCGCTCCCACAGGGGATGGCGGGGTTAACCTGCAATCATCGGGGGCATGGTGCCCAGTAGCGAAACCGCCGCCACCGCGCCCATCCCCAGCAACCACTCCAGCATCACACTGGTTTTCAGCGCACCAACCCGCCGCTCGCAATCTTTGATGCGCAACCGATTGAACAACGCCAGCCCCAGCATCAGCGCCACCAGCAGCACCTTGATCAACAGAATCAGGGCAAACCCGGAGAACAACGGCGTCGGCCAAAACGCCCCGGTGAGCACGCGCACGTTGATTAACCCGGTGATCACCAGTCCCGCCACCAAGCCATAACCTACACCGCTAAAGCGCCGCAGAATGGTGCTCAGCGAGTACCCGGACGGGTGGCGCAGAATCATCACCAGCAACAACAACCCCCCAAGCCAGGCACTGACGCAGGTCAGGTGAATGATCTGGTTGAGGATCAGCAATTGGCCGCTGAGGCCGTCGAGCATCGCGCCATGACCGACCGGCGCGAGAGTCGCCAGCAGCAGACCACTGACGAGCAGTCTCAGCGGTACATTCGCGCCCAACGGCGTCAGCAGCAACACCATCAACAAGGCGTTGAGCAGCAAGTGCCAGCTCCACACCTGGCCGAAAAAGGTATTGCCCAGCACCAGGCCCAGGGTCGGCGGATCAAACGCCGCGTCCCAGGCCCCGGCCATGCTGGCGGTGATCAATAGTAGCCAGGTCACGCCGCTGACCAGCGCCACGGCGGTCAGCCAGCGGGTGATCCGCGCCAGTTGCCGATCCAAATGCCCGGCGTCAGCGTCCAGCAACAACGGCCGGAACACTCCGGCCCCGAACAACATCAACACCACCACAAAATGCAGGAAGCGGCACAGCACCAGCGCGTCGGTCATGAATTATTGGCCAACCTTGAAGCTGTAGGCGCCTTCGCTTTTGTGGGTGTCGACCGACACGGCGTGCCATTCGACTTTATAAGCGCCGGCGGTCAATGGCGCGGCAGGGGTCACGATCAGGGTTTTCTTGTCGTTTTCCGTGGTCAACGGCTTGACCGCCACGGGGGCGCCATCCTTGGTCAGGGTGACTTTGGTGAAACTGGCTTCGACGCCTTCAGTAAAGGTCAGGCGCAAATCCGCCGGGGCCGCGACGGTGCTGTCGGCAGCCGGGGTCTGGCTTTTCAAATGGGCATGGGCGAGCACCGAGGAAGCGGCGAGCAGCGAGCCGAGAAGGGCAGCGGTGGTCAGGGCTTTTTTCAGCAGCATGGTCAATTTCCTTCCGGGGCAGATGAATGGGCGTTACTTAAGCATGAACGGTAGACGCCCGGAAATGTTTACGCTGTAAAAAAGGCCTGTCGCCGCGATCCAGAGCGGATGCTAGTCTTGGGCAACGCTGTAGTCAGGGAGCCCTCATGGGCAATCACAAGATCGAGATTCGTCGCAGTAACGTCGAGAAAATCCTGCTGGGGGCCGAGAAGGTTTTCGCCGAAAAGGGCTTCGGCAGCACCGCCATGGCCGACATCGCCGCCGAAGTGCAACTGCCGCGCTCCAATCTGCATTACTACTTCAGCACCAAGGGTGAGTTGTACAGCGCGGTGCTGTTCGACCTGCTGGAAGTGTGGAAGCAGGACGCCTTGTGTTTCGAGATGTTCGACGACCCGCGGGTGGTGCTCAGCAGCTACATCCGCGCCAAGATGAACCACTCCCGCAGCCGGCCCTACGGTTCGAAAGTCTGGGCCAACGAAATCATCCACGGCGCCCCGACCCTCGGTGAGAAACTGGACGTGAGCCTGTACGACTGGGCCAAGATGAAAGAAGCGAAAATTCGCCAGTGGGTGGAGGACAAACGCATCCTGCCGGTGGAGCCTTCGGCGCTGCTGTACATGATCTGGGCCTCGACCCAGCACTACGCGGACTTTGATCACCAGGTGAATATCCTGAATGAGCATCAGCCGTTATCGGACATGCAGTTCGAGCGGGCGGTGCAGACGGTGACCAGCGTGATATTGCGCGGGATCGGGTTGGAGCCCTGACAGGATCGTTCCCACGCTCCGCGTGGGAATGCCTCAAGGGACGCTCCGCGTTCCAATGGGACGCGGAGCGTCCCGGGCTGCATTCCCACGCAGAGCGTGGGAACGATCAACCATCAAACCGCGACGTGGTACGGATTCCTCGGATCATGATTCCAATCCAGAAACGGCTTGCCGGTATCCATCGGCACCATTTCAATACAATCCGCCACCGGACATGTTATCTGGCACAGATTGCAGCCCACGCACTCATCATCGATCACTTCATATTTATGCGTCCCGTCCGCCTGCCTGAGGCTGGCAATCGCCTGGTGCGACGTATCCTCGCAAGCAATGTGGCAACGCCCACAGCCAATACACGCCTCCTGATCAATCTTCGCAATCACCTGATAGTTGATGTCGAGGTACTTCCAATCGGTGGTATTGCCCACCGCCCGCCCGGAAAATTCCGACACGCTGGCATAGCCCTGACTGTCCATCCAGCGCGATAAACCGTCCTTCATTTCATCGACGATGCGAAAACCATGCAGCATCGCCGCCGTGCACACCTGCACCGCGCCACTGCCCAACGCGATGAATTCCGCCGCGTCGCGCCAACTGCCGATGCCGCCAATGCCGCAGATCGGCAGGCCCTGGGTCTGCGGGTCGCGGGCGATTTCCGCGACCATGTTCAGGGCAATCGGCTTCACCGCCGAGCCGCAATAACCGCCGTGGGTGCTTTGATGGCCGACGGTGGGGATGGCGACCATTTGTTCCAGGTTGACGCTGGTGATCGAGTTGATCGTATTGATCAGCGACACGGCATCGGCGCCGCCACGGTGGGCCGCACGGGCGGCGACGCGGATGTCGGTGATGTTCGGCGTGAGCTTGACGATCACCGGCAGCGAGCAATAGGTCTTGCACCAACGTGTGACCTGTTCGACGTACTCCGGCACTTGGCCGACCGCCGCGCCCATCCCGCGTTCCGGCATGCCGTGGGGGCAACCGAAATTCAGCTCGATGCCATCGGCGCCGGTGGCTTCCACCAGCGGCAGGATGAATTTCCACGACTCTTCGACACACGGCACCATCAGCGACACGATCAACGCGCGGTCCGGCCAGTCCTTTTTGACCTGGGTGATTTCCCGCAGGTTGATCTCGAGGGAGCGGTCGGTGATCAGCTCAATGTTGTTAATGCCCATGACCTCGCGGTTGGCGCCAAAGTGCGCCGAGTATCGCGAAGACACGTTAACCGCCGCCGGGTCTTCACCCAGGGTTTTCCAGACCACGCCACCCCAACCGGCCTCGAAGGCGCGGACCACGTTGTAGGCTTTGTCGGTGGGTGGCGCGGAGGCCAGCCAGAACGGATTGGGGGCTTTGATGCCGGCGAAGACAATCGAGAGATCAGCCATTTACGCGGCCTCCACGTTGAGCATGAGTTGGGCGTTGATCGCTTCGGCGGCCAATTTTCCGTGTTGCACCGCTTGCACGGTCAGGTCCTGATCGAGGCTGGTGCAGTCGCCGCCGGCATACACGCCGGGGATGCTGGTGCGCAGGTTTTCGTCCACCTGAATGCGCTCGCCCTGGCGCTTGAGTTCCCGGGCCAACGGGTCGGCGAGGGCGCTGCCGTCGAAAGCCTGGCCGATGGCTTTGAAGATCGCGTCGGCGGCCAGTTCGAAGGTTTGCCCGGTGGTTTGCAGGCGACCTTCGACCATGTGCGTGCGAGCAAAACGCATCCCGCGCACATTGCCCTGGTCGTCGAGCAGCACTTCTTCAGGCTGTGCCCAGGTCAGCAAGCGCACCTGATTCGCCTTGGCGATGTCCTGCTCATGACCGGTGGCGCCCATGTCCTCGACGCCACGGCGATAGACCAGATTCACGTCGTGGGCACCGAGTCGTGCCATTTGCACCGCCATGTCGATCGCGGTGTTGCCGGCGCCGAGGACGATGCAACGGTCAGCCAGCGGCAGTTGCGTCAGGTCATCGGCCTGGCGCAGTTCGCGGATGTAATCGGTGGCGGCGACCAGGCCTGGGGCATCTTCGTGATCCAGACCGAGTTGTTTACTGGCGGCCAGGCCGAGGCCGAGGAACACGGCATCAAATTGCTGGTGCAGCTCACTGAGGGTCAGGTTCTCGCCGAGTTTGTGTCCGTGACGGATCTCGATGCCACCGATTTGCAGCAGAAAATCCAGTTCCTTTTGCGCGTAATCGTCCATCAGCTTGTACTTGGCGATCCCGTATTCGTTGAGGCCGCCAGCCTTTTCCCGGGCTTCGAAGATCACCACGTCATGGCCGTGCATGGCGCTGCGGTGAGCGCAGGACAAACCCGCCGGGCCGGCACCGACCACGGCGATGCGCTTGCCGGTGGCGGCGGCGCGCTGAAACGGATGTTCGCTGAAGTGCGCGTTGTCCACAGCGTAGCGTTGCAGCAGGCCGATCAACACCGGTGCGCACTCATGGTCGTTGTTGCGCACACAAGCCTGCTGACACAGGATTTCCGTCGGGCACACCCGGGCGCAACTGCCGCCGAGGATGTTCGCCGAAAGGATTTTCTGCGCAGCGCCCTGGACGTTTTCCGTGTGGATATTGCGGATGAACGACGGAATATCGATCTCGCTCGGACAGGCATTCACGCACGGCGCGTCGTAGCAGTACAGACAGCGCGAGGCTTCCAGATGGGCCTGACGGTCGTTGAGCGGCGGCGCCAGGTCGGTGAAATGGCCGGCGAGGGCGGCCGCATTCTCGTAGGGATGCGGGAGGTGGTTCAGGGTCTTGATCACGGTTTAAGGCCTCATGGTTTTTGAGGTGTCTGCCTCTGGTGGGCAGTGGGTTTTGTAGTGTCTGGGCCGGCCTCTTCGCGGGCAAGCCTCGCTCCTACAGGGGGACGCATTCCAAATGTGGGAGCGGGCTTGCTCGCGAAGGCCGAAGGCCTCGATCTCAGCGCTTGACGGCAACCGGCTTATTCAACTCAGCCCGCTTGCTCAGCAAATCAAACACCGCCGGATAAGCCGGCCGTTCGACGTACCGCCCAGCCCCACGCTCGGCGCGCAAGTCGCCATCGGCCCAGACCACGCGGCCCTGGCTGACGGTATGGCTGGGCACGCCGCGCACGGTCTTGCCTTCGAAGATGTTGAAGTCCACTTGCTGATGGTGGGTTTTGGCGGAGATGGTGCGCGTGCCTTCCGGGTCCCACAGCACCAGATCCGCATCAGCGCCGACGCGGATCGCGCCTTTGCGTGGGTAGAGGTTGAAGATCTTCGCGGTGTTGGTGGAGGTGAGGGCGACGAAGTCCTGCATCGTAAAGCGACCGGTGTTCACCCCTTCATCCCAGAGCAGCGCCATGCGGTCTTCGATGCCGGCGGTGCCATTTGGGATCTTGCTGAAGTCGTCACGCCCCGCAGCTTTTTGCTCGGCGCAGAAGCAGCAATGATCGGTGGCGGTGGTGTGCAGGTTGCCGGATTGCAAGCCATGCCAAAGCGCTTCCTGATGACCGCGCGGGCGGAACGGTGGGCTCATCACGTAACCGGCGGCGGTCTGCCAGTCCGGGTGTTGATAGACGCTGTCGTCCAGCAGCAGATGCCCGGCGAGGACTTCGCCGTACACCGGTTGGCCCTTGCTGCGGGCATAGGTGATTTCGTCGAGGGCTTCCTTGGTCGAGACGTGGACCAGGTACAACGGCGTGCCGATGGTTTCGGCGATGCGGATCGCCCGGCTCGCCGCTTCACCTTCCACTTGCGAAGGCCGGGACAGCGGATGCGCTTCCGGCCCGGTAATGCCCTGGGCCATCAACTTGCGTTGCAGGTGATAGACCAACTCACCGTTTTCCGCATGCACGGTCGGCACCGCGCCGAGTTCCAGGCAGCGCTCGAAACTCGCCACCAGGGTGTCGTCGGCGGCCATGATCGCGTTCTTGTAGGCCATGAAATGCTTGAAGCTGTTGATGCCGTGATGGCTGACCAGCTCGGCCATTTCCTCGCGTACTTGCTCGCTCCACCAAGTGATCGCGACGTGGAAGCCGTAGTCCGACGCCGACTTCTCGGCCCAGCCACGCCACTGATGAAACGCTTCCATCAACGATTGCTGCGGGTTGGGAATCACGAAGTCGATGATCGACGTCGTGCCTCCGGCCAGACCTGCTGCGGTGCCACTGAAAAAGTCTTCACTGGCCACCGTGCCCATGAAGGGCAGTTGCATGTGGGTGTGGGGGTCGATGCCGCCGGGCATCAGGTATTGACCGCTGCCGTCGAGCACTTCGGCACCGGCGGGAACATCGAGGTTTTCACCAATGGCCTTGATCACGCCGTCGGCGCAATACACATCAGCACGGTAACTTTCATCATGGGTAATAACGGTGGCGCCACGGATCAACAGAGACATTCCGAGTTCCTCGCAGGCATGACCGACTTATGCCGGTTCTAAATGTTTTATATGAAGCCGACGCAAACAGGTGTATTCCTGTCAACGCTGTCAGGAATAGACGCTAGCTGGTGTTGATGGAATGAGCAAGATTATTTTTTATAAGCTTATATCGATATTAAGCTGTTGAAAAATAACGATAAAAAATCAAAATCACCAAAATGGTGAGGCCTCTCACCAATTTGACGCACTTGACAGGATCGAAAAAAAGACCAGATTTCCTATGTGAAATCAGCCGCTTGAGGATGGACTATGGTTGATGCGCAAGTTTGAAAAAAAGATCGATGCACCAGATTGAGTCCTGACTGTTCCGACAACTTTCTGCACATTCCGCCTGAGTGGCGTGGCAAGTAATCGAAGACTCAATAGTTGAATGAATAAAACTGATAAACATCAGTTGTTTAGCAAAGTTTTATGGCACGGCAAGAGGCGCCAGCGGGGACCCCGGCACGTTTATTGATGCCGCCGCTGATACCTTGGCCGGGCCATGAAAGTTGTCAGTTCCTCCGGCCATCGTCGGCTCGCGCTCCTTGGCGCCAGCCCCTGATGAGCAAAAAATAATTCAAAGAAAGTGGAGCGGCCATGCAACAGATCAGATCGCAAGTGACCGAGCGCGACGGCTTGTTTGAGCTAGAAGCCGGCACCGACGTCCTCGACAGTCCCCGTTACAACCACGACATGGCACCGACCAAGGTGCACGAACGAACCTGGAACAAATGGCACATCACCGCGCTGTGGATTGGTATGTCGATCTGCGTGCCCACGTACACCCTCGGTGGGGTGCTCACCGCGTATTTCGGCCTGAGTGTCGGCGAAGCGTTATTGGCGATTCTGTTTGCCAACCTCATCGTGCTGATCCCGCTGACCCTCAACGCGTTCGCCGGGACCAAGTACGGTATCCCGTTTCCGGTGTTGCTGCGCTCGTCCTTCGGCATCCTCGGCTCCAACGTGCCGTGTCTGATTCGGGCGCTGGTGGCGTGCGGCTGGTTTGGCATTCAGACGATGTTCGGCGGGTTGGCCATTCACCTGTTTCTGGGTTCAATTTTCGAAGGCTGGAAATCCCTTGGCGGCACCGGTGAAGTGATCGGTTTCATGATCTTTTGGGCGCTGAATCTGTGGGTGGTGCTGCGCGGTGCCGAGTCGATCAAATGGCTGGAAACCCTGTCTGCGCCGTTGTTGGTGGCAGTCGGCATCGGCCTGCTGGTGTGGGCGATGCCCAATGTGTCGATGACCGAATTGCTGGCGATCCCGCCCAAACGTCCGGAAGGCGCGAGCGTGGTCAGTTACTTCGCCGCCGGGCTGACGGCGATGGTCGGGTTCTGGGCCACGCTGTCGCTGAACATCCCCGACTTCAGCCGCTACGCCAAAAGCCAGAAGGACCAGATCCTCGGGCAGATTTTCGGCTTGCCGCTGACCATGTTCCTGTTCGCCGCCCTCGGCGTAGTGATGACCGCCGCGTCGGTGAAACTGGTGGGCGTGACCGTCTCTGATCCAGTGAGCCTGATCGGCCATATCCAGAGCCCGGTGTGGGTCGCGGTGGCCATGGCGCTGATCATCATTGCCACGCTGTCGACCAACACCGCCGCCAATATTGTCTCGCCGACCAACGACTTCCAGAACATCGCGCCCAAGGTCATCAACCGCACCAAAGCAGTGATGCTGACGGGTGTGGTCGGGTTGCTGCTGATGGGCCATGAACTGCTGAAAAAACTTGGGCTGATCGTTTCTGACGTGAGCCTGGAAACCGTCTATTCCAACTGGTTGCTCGGCTATTCCAGCCTGCTCGGACCGATTGCCGGGATCATGGTGGTGGACTATTTCCTGATCAAGAAACAGCAACTGGATTTGGCCGGGCTCTATCGCGATGACGTGTACCCGGCGTGGAACTGGTTTGGTTTTATCGCGTTTGGCGTGCCCGTGGTGCTGACCTTGTTGTCGCTCGGTAGCGATGCGTTTAGCTGGTTTTACAGCTATGGCTGGTTTACCGGGTCGGCGCTGGGTGGGGTGATTTATTACGGGTTGTGTTCGATGCGGACCAGTCCGTCTGTTGTGAAGTCTTCGGTGTAAGGGATGGCCTCTTCGCGAGCAAGCCTCGCTCCTACATTTGGAATGCGTTCCCCTGTAGGAGCGAGGCTTGCCCGCGAAGACGGCCGCATAAACACCAAAGAACTACCTGAAGAAACTCATAAGAACCGCCTGAGGAGATCCCCATGAACGCTGCCGTAGACGTTCTGCAATCCACCCATCAGCACATCAACCGCGACCGCTTGTGGCAGTCGCTCATGGAACTGGCCAAGCTCGGCGCCACGGTCAAGGGCGGCGTGTGTCGCCTGGCCCTGACCGACCTCGATCGCCAGGCCCGGGACATGTTCGTCAACTGGTGCGAGGAGGCCGGTTGCACCGTCACCGTTGATGGCATCGGCAACATCTTCGCCCGTCGCCCCGGGCGCAACCCGGACTTGCCACCGGTGATGACCGGCAGCCACATCGACACCCAACCCACGGGTGGCAAGTTCGACGGCTGCTTCGGCGTGCTTGCCGGCGTGGAAGTGCTGCGCACCCTCAACGACCTCGGCGTGGAAACCGAAGCGCCGCTGGAAGTGGTGGTCTGGACCAACGAAGAAGGCTCGCGTTTTCCGCCGTGCATGATGGGCTCCGGGGTGTTCGCGGAAAAATTCACCCTCGAAGAAACCCTGGCCAAGGTTGATGTCGACGGCGTTTCGGTCGGCGATGCGCTGAACGCCATCGGTTATGCCGGGCCGCGCAAGGTCAGCGGCCATGCGGTCGGCGCCTATTTCGAAGCGCACATCGAACAAGGCCCGATCCTCGAAGACGAACACAAAACCATCGGCATCGTCATGGGCGCCCTCGGCCAGAAATGGTTCGACCTGAAGTTGCGCGGCGTCGAAGCCCACGCCGGCCCGACCCCGATGCATCTGCGCAAGGACGCCCTGGTCGGCGCCGCCGTCATCGTAGGCGCCGTCAACCGCGCCGCCCTCGGCCATCAACCCCACGCCTGCGGCACCGTCGGCTGCCTGCAAGCCTACCCGGGCTCGCGCAACGTGATCCCCGGCGAAGTGCGCATGACCCTCGACTTCCGGCATCTGGAACCGGCGCGCCTGGACTCGATGATCGCTGAAGTGCGCGAAGTCATCGAAACCACCTGCGAGGAACACGGCCTCACCTTCGAACTGACCCCCACCGCCGACTTCCCGCCGCTGTACTTCGACAAGGGCTGTGTCGAAGCCGTGCGCGGCGCCGCCCAAGGGCTAGGCTTGTCACACATGGAGATCGTCAGCGGGGCAGGGCACGACGCAATCTTCCTCGCCGAACTCGGCCCCGCCGGGATGATCTTCGTACCCTGCGAAGGCGGCATCAGCCACAACGAAATCGAAAACGCCGCGCCGCAGGATCTGGCGGATGGCTGTGCGGTGTTGTTGCGGGCGATGCTCGCGGCATCGGCGGCGATTGCCAGTGGTCAACTCGCGGCTTGAGTTGAACACCTTCGATTGTTCACGCCCCGATGCGGCGTGAACAACCGATCCCCCGTAGGAGCTGCCGAAGGCTGCGATCTTTTGATCTTGATCTTGATCTTCAAATCCAAATCGCATCCCACAACGGATAGTCGCCCATCCGTTTTACCAACCCTGCCCGCAACGGGTTCATGACGATGTACCGCGCGGCGCCCTTGATATCTTCATCCTGGCGTAACGCCCGGTCGTAATAACCGCGTTGCCACAATCGGCCTTGATCGCCACGCCGAAGATTGATCGAACGACTGCTCCTGGATTTGATGCGGCACATCAGCTCGGCCAAGGTGCCGTTATGCAGCTCCACCAACCAATGCAAGTGATCCGGCATCACGACCCAGGCCATGGACGTGACGTTCGATGTTTCGTCTGCGCTACGCAGTTGATCGACCAAAAGTCGCCCCAGCCGCCAATCGGCGAACACGGGTCGACGTTGTTCGGTGACGGCGGTCAGCAGATAGATGCGACCGGATTCGGAGAAACGAGCTTTGCGCAGGCGACATCCATGTGCAGCAACAGGCATTCCTTTGCCCTCCTTGGAGTGGTGATAGAGGAACGTTAGTCGCTGGAGCTTTCGCTGTTGATCAAAGCGTTTTCATGATGTTTCTGTCGCGTCGAAAAGATCAAAAGATCGCAGCCTTCGGCAGCGCCTACATTGACCGCGTGGGAACCCGATCCGCGTAGGAGCTGCCGAAGGCTGCGATCTGTAGAGGAACGTTAGTCGTTGGCTTTTTTTTGCTGTTGGCCGAAGCGTTTACATGATGTTTCTGTCGCGTCAGAAGATCAAAAGATCGCAGCCTTCGGCAGCTCCTACATTGACCGCGTGCGAACCCGATCCGCGTAGGAGCTGCCGAAGGCTGCGATCTTTTGATCTTTGACGGGCGCGGCCTCGGGGATGTTTGCCGCACTATCCCAACCCCCCGCGGTCGTAATCTTCACAGGGCGGCGCGTGACAGCGCCGCCGCACTTTTTGTGGAGATCCAATGAGCCAGGACGTCCTGACCACCGAAACCAATCGTCGTCAGTTGCAGCAGATCATCGCCGGGTTGTCCGACGGGGTGATTTTGCTGGAGCTTGACCAGACCATTCTCTGGGCCAATGACGCCGCGCTGGCGATGCACGGTGTCAGCAAACTTGATGAGTTGGGGGCCAATGCCAAGGAGTACGCCAAGCGTTTCGCCTTGCGCTATCGCAACAATCACCCGGTGCCGGCGGGCAACTACCCGATCAACCGGATTGCCCGGGGCGAGATTTTCAGTGATGTGCTGGTGGAAGTGATGCCGGCCGACGACGAAGAACGCATGCGGGTTCACAGCGTTCGCAGCATGGAACTGGCTGACGGCGCAGGTAAGGTGGAATCCCTGGTGCTGATCATGAATGACGTCACCGAATGGGCCAGTGCCGAGCAGCGTTTCGAGAAGACCTTCAACGCCAACCCGGCCCCGGCGGTGATTTGCCGTCTGAGCGATTTGCGTTACATCAAGGTCAACCAGGGTTTTCTGGAAATGACCGGCTACGCCCGTGATCAGGTGATCGGTGTCTCGACCTATGAGCTGGACGTGCTCGATGGCGCGGAAAAGAAGGACCTGGCGATCGAGCGCTTGCGCCAGCACGCGACGATCCCGCAAATGCAGGCCGAGTTGAAATTGCCCGGTGGCGGCAGCAAGCAAGTGGTGGTGGCCGGGCAACCGCTGGAGCTCAACGAAGAAGACTGCATGCTGTTTTCTTTCGTCGACATGGAGCCTCGGCACAAAGTCGAACTCGCCCTGCGCCAAAGCGAGGAACGCTTCGCCAAGGCCTTCCGCCTGACGCCGGTGCCGACGCTGGTGTGCAGCGCCGAGAATCAACTGGTGCTGGACGCCAACGAAGCCTTCTTTGACACCCTGGCGTACCCCAGCGAAGAAGTGCTGGGCAAGACCGTGGCCGAGATCGACTTTATCGACGACAAGGGCACCCGCACACGGCTATTCGCCGCTCTGGAGAAGGCCGGCAGGCTGGATCGCGTGGACGTGCGGGTGCGCAGGAAGGGCAGTGAGTTGATTGAGTGCGCAGTGTCGGCCGACACCGTGATCATTCAGGACAATCCTTGCTACCTGCTGGTGTTGATGGACATCACCGAGCGCAAACGTACCGAGCTGGAACTGGTATCCGCCATCGAAGAGGTGATGAAAGACGCGTCCTGGTTCAGCCGCACCCTGATCGAAAAACTGGCCAACGTGAAGAGTGTCAATTCACCGAAGTTGCCCAGTGTGTCGTTCACTGACCTCACGGCCCGGGAGCGCGATGTGCTGGGGCTGATCTGCGAAGGCCTGGCCGACAAGGAAATCGCCGCACGCCTGAAACTGGCACCGAACACCGTGCGCAATCATGTTTCCACGGTGTATTCCAAGCTGGATGTACACAGCCGCAGCGAGGCCATCGTCTGGGCCCGGGAGCGTGGATTGTTCTCCAGCGAATGGCGGCCGAAGGCCCAGCGATGAGGTGCAAATGCACTAGCGCCCGGGGTGCAAATGCAAGTTCTGGCGCGGGACGACAGTTCTTAATCTGTCAGGGTGCGGTAGGCGTCTGCGGACCGCTACCGCGTCCCCTTCGAAACAGCTAAGGAACAGTCACATGGATTACAAACACTTCAACAGCGTGTTCGTTTCTGCAGTGTTGGTCGGGTAAATCGGGATGATTTATTTGACGCAATTGCGTGCTCAACTGGAGCGCAGTTTTTCGCCGCTGGCCTGTGACTGCACGCTCTCGGGCGACAAATCCTTGACCGTGAAGCTCTATCACCCGGCCTCGGGGCAAGTGGATCTGGTGGTCAGCGGGTTGAGTGTGGCGAACCTCAGGACCCCGGAAGCGGTGGTGGCGTTGATCGAAGAGCTGCGCTATGAGCTTGAGAGCAACGGCCTGCATCGCCCCGAAATCTCATAAGCCACACACCTGACCCTGTGGGAGCGGGCTTGCTCGCGAAGGCGCAGTGTCAGTCGACATCGATGTTGACTGTGCTGGCCTCTTCGCGAGCAAGCCCGCTCCCACATTAGATTTGTGTCAGGCCCATCATTTGTGATCGATACAAACCTCCGTTTCAGGGTGTTTACTGGCATTGGCCGGCGGCTGGGCTATAAGAAATGCGTGGTACTTATTTTTCTGTGACCGGTCCGCGGCTGCGCGGTGTTATTTCGTGTCGCGGAAACACGTCGATTCGCCACCGCAGGTCAGCCTATGAACAGTCTTGGGAAACGCCGTTTTACGCCACTGTCGCTCGCATTCTGCGCCGTGATTTTAAGTGGTTGTGCCAGCCCGCCGCCTCCGCCCCCCATTACGCCGCCGCCACCACCGCCTGAACGCACCTGCGAAACCCTGGATAAAACCGATGTGATGGGCGATGCGCGCATGGACGAGCAGGTGACTCGGGTCACCACAACCACACGCTGCGTGACTCAATAACCGAGTGGATACCCAATACCCTGTGGCGAGGGAGCTTGCTCCCGCTGGGTCGCGAAGCGGTCCCCGGCAATCTTTCAGATCGACCGAGTCGCCTGGATTGACGACTGCTTCGCAGCCGAGCGGGAGCAGGCTCCCTCGCCACAGGTTCAGTGCCAGCCTTTGCTGACAGGTATTCTCATACCTCCTCGATGCTGACCCAGCGTGATTCGTTGGCGGCCAGGCGAGTGGCCGTTGCCAGCCGTTCGACTTCCCAGGCCTGCTCGAAATCCGTCCCGCCTTGGCCGAGCCCGGCCAGCGCCATCATCAGGTCATGCACTTCCAGCGTCTTGAGTTCGTTGTAACCCAGTTGATGCCCCGGCGCCGGGCTGAACGCCGCATAGCCTGGCAGACTCGGCCCCGCCAGCAAGCGCTGGAAACCGTCCTGCCCGGCACGAAACAGGCGCAATTCATTCAAGCGTTCCTGATCGAAGGCGAGGGTGCCTTTTGTGCCGCTAATCTCGAAGCTCAGGTGATTCTTGTAGCCGTGCTTGAGCCAACTGCTGCTGAACGTGCCCCGGGCGCCGTTGGCAAAGCGCAGCAGCGCGTGGACCTGATCGTCCACGGCGATGGCGCGTTGTTCCTGGCTGCCGGCGGTGGCGGGGCGTTGCCGGTGCACGGTCTGGGTGTCGGCGCACACCGCTTCGACATCGCCCACCAGATAACGGGCCATCGCCAGCAAGTGACTGCCCAGGTCCGCCAGGGCGCCACCGGCATGCCCGGCGTCGCAACGCCAGGACCACGGCGATGCGGCGTCGGCCATGAAGTCCTCGCTGAACTCACCCTGGAAACTGATCAGGTCACCCAGTTCGCCGTTTTCAATCAGCTCCCGCGCCAGACCGATCATCGGGTTGTGTTGATAGTTGTAACCCACCCGCGTCACCACGCCCGCTGCTTTCGCCGCCAGGCGCATGGCGTCGGCCTGTTGCAGATTCACCGCCAGCGGCTTTTCGCAATACACCGGTTTGCCAGCGGCGAGGGCGGCCATGGCCATGGGGTAGTGCAGGTGATTGGGGGTGGTGATAGCGATCAGATTGACCTTTGGGTCATCGATCAATTGTTGCCAGTCGCTGTGGGCACTCTCGAAGCCCCAGGATTCCGCACACTGCCGGGCGCGTTGCGGATCGGCATCGGCCAGGGCGGCGAGCCTGAGTTTCAGGGGCAACTCGAAAACCGCGCTGACATTGCGAAACGCCAAGGCGTGGGCACGGCCCATGAAACCTGTGCCGATGAGTCCGATACCGAGTTCGCGCATAGCCGGGGTCCTTTTGGGTTTTTGTTTTCAGGAGGGCTATTTATGGAATAAATATTCCTGCATTGCAATATTTGGAATAAATATTCTCGCTGCATGATCTCCACCGTAGGAGCTGCCGAAGGCTGCGATCTTTTGATTTGGCGTCCGCAAGACCGCTAAAGATCAAGATCAAGATCAAAAGATCGCAGCCTTCGGCAGCTCCTACGGTGGGATCGTAGCGGGCAATAAAAAGGCAGCTTTGCGGCTGCCTTCGAGTCTCCGGCGACACGAATCAGGACAGAAACCCACCATCCACATTCAACGAAACACCCGTGGTGTAGCTCGACGCATCACTGGCCAGATACAACACCGCCCCGGCCATCTCACTCGGATCCGCCACGCGCTTCAACGGAATCTGCTGCAACGCGGTCTTCAGAATTGCGTCGTTCTTCACCAGTGCCGAAGCAAACTTGGTATCGGTCAGCCCCGGCAATAACGCGTTGCAACGAATGCCGAATTGCGCGCATTCCTTGGCGAAGACCTTGGTCATGTTGATCACGGCGGCCTTGGTCACCGAGTAGATGCCCTGGAAGATCCCCGGCGAGATGCCGTTGATCGAGGCGACGTTGATGATGCTGCCGCCGCCGTTGTCGCGCATCAGCTTGCCGGCTTCCACCGACATGAAGAAGTAGCCGCGAATGTTCACGTCGACGGTTTTCTGGAAGGCGCTGAGGTCGGTGTCCAGCACGTTGCAGAACTGCGGGTTGGTCGCCGCGTTGTTGACCAGGATGTCCAGGCGCCCGAACTGTTCGCGGATCGCGGCGAAGACTTGGGTGATCTGTTCCATTTCGCCGATGTGGCAGGCGATGGCGGTGGCTTTGCCGCCGGCGGCGATGATCGCGTCGGCCACGTGTTGGCAGCCGTCGAGTTTGCGGCTCGAAACGATCACATGGGCACCTTGCTGGGCCAGCAGTTTGGCGATGGCTTCACCGATGCCACGGCTGGCGCCGGACACGAAAGCGATCTTGCCGTCGAGGTCGAACAACTGAGTCTTGGACATGATGTTTCCTTGTTATGGAGCCGAATCAGAGGCTGGATTTCTGGATGACCTGCAAGCTCATCTGCTCCAGCAGTTTGTTCATGTGAATGAACTGCGCGAAGCGTTTGTCCTGGGTCTGGCCATGGAAAAAGCGGTAGTAGATCTGCTGCACGATGCCGGCCAGGCGGAACAGGCCGTAGGTGTAGTAGAAGTCGAAATTGTCGATCTGGATGCCTGAGCGTTCGGCGTAGTAATCGACGAATTCACGGCGGGTCAGCATGCCCGGCGCGTGGCTCGGCTGGCGGCGCATCAGTTGCACCGGCGCCGGGTCCCCGGCTTCGATCCAGTAGGCGAGGGTGTTGCCCAGGTCCATCAGCGGGTCGCCGAGGGTGGTCAGTTCCCAGTCGAGCACGCCGATGATTTGCATTGGGTTGTTCGGGTCGAGGATCACGTTGTCGAAGCGGTAGTCGTTGTGGACGATGCTCGAGGTCGGGTGGTCGGCCGGCATCTTGTCGTTAAGCCAGGCCTTGACCACGTCCCACTGCGGCGCGTCCGGGGTCAGGGCTTTCTCGTAGCGCTCGCTCCAGCCCTTGATCTGGCGGGCGACGTAGCCTTCGGGTTTGCCCAGATCAGCCAGGCCACAGGCCTTGTAGTCGACCTGGTGCAGTTCGACGAATTTGTCGATAAAGCTTTTGCACAGGGCTTCGGTCTGCGCCGAATTCAGACCCAGTTCCGGCGGCAGTTCGGAGCGCAGGATGATGCCGTTGACCCGCTCCATCACATAGAACTCGGCGCCGATCACCGATTCGTCGGTGCAGTGCACGTAGGCCTTGGGGCAGTAGGGGAAACCGTCCTTGAGCTGGTTGAGGATGCGAAACTCGCGGCCCATGTCGTGGGCGGACTTGGCCTTGTGGCCGAACGGCGGGCGGCGCAGGACGAATTCCTGGCCGGGGTATTCGATCAAGTAGGTCAGGTTCGACGCACCACCGGGAAACTGGCTGATCGCAGGCTCGCCGCTCAGGCCCTGGATATGGGCCTTGAGGTACGGATCGATCAGGCTGGCATCAAGTTCTTCGCCGGAGCGGATACGGGTGGACTGATCAGTAAGCGCCATGCTTATCCCTTCTGCTTATTTTGGAGGCCAGACATCATTGGCTAATCTAATGGTGAGACGGGCGTGCCACAAGCGTGGCCCGGTCTTATAGGTTAGCGTGTTGCAGGATAATCAGCGTTCCGAATGGGCGCGTCGCGGGCGCGGCGGGCTGTGGCTCAGAGGATGCAACGCTTCCAGGAAGGAGCTTTGAAATGGGCTGTCCGCAAGTCTGTGCCACTGCCACCCTGCAATGCAGCTTCGGCGCGGCCCCCGCCGTAATCCACACGCGATCAACGGTGAGAGCGAGCCTGCTCGCGAAGGCGGCGTGTCAGCCGACATTGATGCTGGATGTGCCGGCCTTTTCGCGAGCAAGCTCGCTCCCACAGGGGATTTTGGGTGAATGCAGAAGGCGCGTCTGACGCCGATCAAACGGTGGGAGCGGGCTTGCTCGCGAATGCGGTGTGTCAGTCAACATAACCGCTGAATGACACACCGCTTTCGCGAGCAAGCCCGCTCCCACAGGTTTTGATGGTGTCAGCCAATTCGGCTAACCACCGTCGTCGGCAGCACAACCGGCGTCAGCACCGGCCGGCCGGCGAAGAATGCCACCAGGTTTTTACCCACCAGTTCCACGGTGCCTTGGGTCGCTTCCGGGGACAGGCCGGCGACGTGGGGCGTCAGGATCACGTTGGTCAAAGTCTTGAGGGCGTCAGGCACTTTGGGTTCGTGGTCGAACACATCCAGCGCCGCGCCGCCGATCCGTCGTTGTTCCAGGGCGCTGATCAGGTCCGCCGTAACCACCACACTGGCCCGGGCAATGTTCACCAGGAAACCATTAGGCCCCAGCGCATCCAGCACCTGACGGTTGATCAGGTGTTGAGTACCGACCCCACCCGGCGTGGCGACGATCAGGAAGTCCGACGCCCGGGCCAGTTCGGTGGGGGTCGAGCAGTAGCTGTAGGGCGTGTCGCTGCGGTGCTGGCGGTTGTGGTAGCTCACGCTCATGTCGAAACCATGGGCCGCCCGCTTGGCAATGGCCATGCCGACCGCCCCCAGCCCGAGAATCCCCAGGCGTTTACCCGCCAGGGACGGGCGCATGATTTTCGGCCATTCACCACGGCGCACCGCCGCATCGGCCCGGGGAATGTCGCGCACCAGGGACAGAAGAAGCGCCATCGCGTGGTCCGCCACCGAAGACGCATTGACTCCGGCGCCATTGGTCACGGTAATGCCCCGGTCGCTGGCGGCCTGCAGATCTACGTGTTCGTACCCGGCGCCAATCACGCAAATTATTTTCAGGGCGGGCAGGGCGGCGATTTCTTCGGCATACAACCCCAGTGGACCCCGGGTCAACACGGCATCGACGCGTGCGCCATGGGTGGCGATGGCCTGGGCTCGCTCGGCGGGCGTTGGTGCGAGGATCAGGTGAAAGCCCTGATGTTCAAGAATCGGCAGGTAGTCATTAATGGTTTCAACCAATACCAGAACGGTTGTGGTCATGCTGGGCTCCTGTGGGCATCGAAATGTCGGGGGCTCGAAAGTCTTTTCAGATTGCTGATTCCAGAGCGGTTTGGCAATTACCAAAGATCATAGGCTATGGGTTGGAGCCCTGTGGGAGGGTGCGCCCCGTTTCCGACGCCGTGCAGGGCTCTGTAGGAGCAAAGCTTGCTCGCGATGGCGATTACGAGGACGCCATCGCGAGCAAGCTGTGCTTCTACGGGATTGGGGTTGCGGTCAGAAAGTCTCGGGCCGCATCGAGGATTTCTTCGGACAAGCCATCCCCCCGAGTCGCCCGCGCCAGAGTCAGCGCACCCACCATCAGCGAATAATCCACCAACGCTCGCTGCCGATTCACCTCGGGCTGGTCCGCGCCCATCAGCGGCGTGAGCATTTGCAGCAAGGCTTCCAGGCCTTGGGTGTAGGTCTGGTGCAAGCCGCTTTCGGCGGTTTCGTGGCACATATCGCCGGCAAACGCGGTGACCGGGCAGCTTTCCCCCGGATTGTCGCGGTTGGCCGTCGACAGGTAGGGCGCGATGATGCTGGCGCGGGCCGAGAGTTGGTCGCTGCTGTCGTCGATTTTCTGTTTCCAGCGTTCCATCGACTGCGTGAACGCACGGCTGCAAGCCTCTTGCGCCAGGGCTTCCTTGGACTCGAAGTGGCCATAGAAGCCGCCGTGGGTCAGGCCGGCGGCGCCCATCACGTCGACGACGCTGATCCCGTGCAGACCGCGCTCGCGAAACAGGCGCGTGGCGGCCTCGACGATGATTTCGCGGTTGAGTTCGGCTTGTTTGCGGGACACTCGAGGCATGGCGGACTCACATTCTTAAAAACGTATTGATGGCCGGCATCTTAGGGAACTGCCGGCGCCGTGTCTTCCTGACGGGTTGATTCAAATACTCGGTTTCGGCGCGACCTTCGGCGCCAACGTCGGGTTTTTCTTGCCCGATTGCAGGACGTAGACACCGCCCAGGATCAGCAACATCGCCAGCAGGTCGAGGCTCTTGATCGGTTCACCCACCAGCAGAGTGCCAATCAGTAATGCAATCACCGGCGGTATGTAAGTCACACCGGAAGCGGCGAGGGCGCCCAGGCGTTGCACGATGAAGTAATAAAGGATGTACGCGATGCCGGTGCCGGCCAGGCCCAGACCGAGGATCACCCCTGTCAGTGCTACCGGATCGGCGCTGATCGCGCTCATGCCGTGCATATCGGTAATCAGCGTGATCAACACCAGCGCCAGACCAATCTGGTAAGTCGACAGCGCCAGCGGCGACAGGCCCAGGGGTGTAATGAAGCGCCGCGCATACACGAACGAACAGCCCACGCTCAGCGAGCCGGCAATCATGTACAACACACCGCGAACATCCACGCCTGCGGCCAGGCTGTTCCACGGCCGGGCGATCAGGATCACCCCGACAAACCCGAGGAAAATGCCGAAAGCGGTGCGACGATTCAACGGCTCGGCCCGCAGGAACAGCCATGCCGTCACAAAGGAAAACAGCGGGATTGCGCCGCTGAGCATCCCGGCCACGCTCGATAACAGCAGCGAGGTGCCTTTGGCGAAGGCGTAGTAGTAAATCACCGTCGCCAGCAGCGCCATGACCAGGAAGTGATGGCTATGACGCAGGTGCGACCAACTCAGGCTGCGGCGCACCAGGGCGAAGATCAGGATCGGCAGGAACCCGAACAACACCCGCAGGAAAACAATCTGGGTCGGGGTAATCCAGGCAGCCGCCCACTTCATGAAAATGAAGTTGGTGCCCCAGATCAGGCCGAGCAAAGCGAACGCGATATACGCGGCCTGTTTCATGGTTGTACTCCTGGGGCGGTGTGATGGATTGGACCTCTCAACCGGCGAATTGACCGATGCCATTGCCGAACGACCAGTTCTCGCGCTTGACCTCTACCAGGTTGATAAACACATCTTCCAGACGCACGCCCAACTCGCTGTTGAGGCTCTCGGCGATGGTTTTGTAGAGCAGTTTTTTCGCCTCGGTGGTGCGGCCCTCCATCAGGGTGATCTGGATAATCACCAGGCCATCGGTGCGGTTGATGCCCATGAAGGTCGGGTCGTAGATGAAGTGGTTTTCATCGTGCTCGGCGAGGATCTGGAAATTGTCGTTCTCGGGCACATTGATGGTGCTGTGCATCGCCGCATAGATCAGCTTGCCGACCTGCTTGGCGAAGGTGGGGTCCTGGTGCTTTTTGATGTCGATGCGAACGAGTGGCATGGGATGACTCCGCGGGTGGGGGCTGACGATCAGCAGGTGGATTGAAAATACATGACGTCCGTCCTTTATTAAATAGATTTTTTAAAACATCTATTAGTTTCCGACGCAAGGGGGGTCAGGAGCGAGCCTGCTCGCGAAAGCGCAATACCTGCAAACATTAATGTTGAAAGGTGAAATCGCTTTCGCTAGCAAGCCCGCTACCGCCGGGACCTGTGGCGCTTTTGCCATCTGATCCGCACAACCACTGCTCAGCTAAGTCTTTGCTTCTGCTCATTAATCCCGGACAATCGCGCCCCTGTTTCGGCCAGGGCGCTGCCTGTCGGGTTTTTCCGACTCGTCCTGGTCGGGTAGCAACTGACCGGAATGCGGAGATCCCACCGGATGAATGATCAGGCCAATAGCGTCGACGAACGCTATGTAGCGGCAAAACCAGTAGTCATCGAAAGCTGGAATCGCCAAGACACCACCTGGATGCTGGGCCTGTTTGGCACGGCGATCGGGGCGGGTACGTTGTTTTTGCCGATCAACGCGGGCCTCGGCGGTTTCTGGCCGCTGATGGTCCTGGCGCTGCTGGCGTTTCCCATGACGTTCTACGCCCACCGTGGCCTGACCCGTTTCGTGCTGTCCGGTCGTGAAGGCGCGGACATCACCGAAGTGGTGGAAGAACACTTCGGCATCAAGGCCGGTGCGCTGATCACCTTGCTGTACTTCTTCGCGATCTTCCCGATCCTGCTGATCTACAGCGTGGCGCTGACCAACACCGTGGGCAGTTTCCTCGAACATCAACTGCACATCATGCCGCCACCACGGGCGATTCTGTCGTTCGTGCTGATCCTCGGTCTGCTGGCGGTGGTGCGTTGCGGCGAGCAGGTGATCGTCAAGGCCATGAGCCTGATGGTTTACCCGTTCATCGTTGCGCTGCTGTTTTTGGCGGTGTTCCTGATTCCGCACTGGAACGGCGGCATCCTCAGCACCGCGTCCACACTGCCTGAGCCGTCGGCACTGCTGCACACCTTGTGGCTGGCGATTCCGGTGATGGTGTTCTCGTTCAACCACTCGCCGATCATCTCGGCGTTCGCGGTGGACCAGAAGCGTCGCTACGGTGAGCACGCCGAAGAGCGCAGCTCGCAGATCCTGTCCCGCGCCCACGCCTTGATGGTGGTGATGGTGCTGTTCTTCGTCTTCAGCTGCGTGCTGACCCTGTCCCCGGCGCAACTGGCCGAAGCCAAGGCGCAGAACCTGTCGATCCTGTCGTACCTGGCCAACCACTTCAGCAACCCGACCATCGCCTTCGCTGCGCCGTTGATTGCGTTCGTGGCGATTTCCAAGTCGTTCCTGGGCCACTACATCGGCGCCAGCGAAGGCTTGAAAGGCCTGATCGTCAAGAGCGGCAAGCGTCCGTCGCCCAAAGCCCTGGACCGCATGACCGCTGCGTTCATGCTGGTGGTGTGCTGGATCGTCGCGACTCTGAACCCGAGCATCCTGGGCATGATCGAAACTCTCGGTGGCCCGATCATCGCCGCGATCCTGTTCCTGATGCCGATGTACGCGATCCGCAAAGTGCCGGCCATGGCCCGTTATCGCGGCCAGGCCTCCAACGTCTTCGTGACGGCGGTGGGGCTGGTGGCGATTTCGGCGTTGATTTATTCGCTGACCGCTTAAATTGCGGGGCACGCCGACTACCCTGTGGGAGCGGGCTTGCTCGCGAAGGCGTTGTATCAGTCAACATTGATGTTGAAGGTAAGACCGCATTCGCGAGCAAGCCCGCTCCCACAGGTGATCTTCATCTCGGCATAAAAAAGCGCCGTTCCTTGCAAAAGGGGCGGCGTTTTTTTATGGCATACGCCATGACCCGGCGCACACATCCCCGCAGATAAACGGCTACCCTTGAACACCGTGTTCCTTGTGGGAGCAAGCCAGCTCCCACACGTCCCGGGTTTTGGCTGGTTTTCCTTCGGAGTCGCTACATGGCTGGTGCCCCCCCGCAATCGATCGCCCGCGTCCCGGCGCAACTTTCGCCCGAAACCCCGAACCGTTGGCAAGACCTGTTGGCCGGGTTGTCGATTGCCGGTTTGCTGTTGCCGGAGGCGGTGGCTTATTCCAGCATCGCTGCGGTGTCGCCCCAGGCCGGGGTGATTGCGTTGTTTGCCGGGCTGCTGTGCTACGGGCTGATGGGCACCAGCCGTTTTGCGATTGTGTCCGCGACCTCCTCTTCGGCGGCGGTGCTGGCGGCGGCCACCGCAACCCTGGCCAACGGCGATGCCGGCCTGCGCATGACCCTGGCGTTCGGCCTGGTGCTGGTCACGGGTGCGTTCTTCCTGCTGGCCGGGTTGTTCAAGCTTGGCAGCGTCACTTCCTTTATCGCCAAACCGGTATTGCGCGGCTTTGCCTTGGGGCTGGCGGTGACCATCATCCTCAAGCAGGTGGCGAGCGCCGTCGATGTGCACCTGGACAGCGGCAACCTGATCCGTTTCCTGCCACAAATGCTGGTGCAGTGGCGGCAATGGAATCTGGTCGGCCTGTTGGTCGCGGCGGTGGCGCTGTTGGTATTGACGTTGTGCGCGCGGTTTCGCCGTGTACCGGGCGGTTTACTGGTGGTGGCGCTGGGCATCGCGGCGGGGCAGTGGCTGAACTTGCAGGCCTATGGGGTGGACCTGATCGGCGTGATCGACCTGCGCCTGGAAGTGCCCCGCCTGCCGGTTTTGCCGTTTGCCGACTGGTTGCGCCTGGGGGAATTGGCGTTTGCCATGGTGATGATTTTGTACGCCGAATCCTACGGCTCGATCAGTTCCTTTGCGCTCAAGCACGGCGACCGGGTTTCATCGAACCGTGATCTGCTGGCCCTCGGCGCGGCGAATCTGCTGTCCGGCCTGTTCCATGGCATGCCGGCGGGCGCCGGGTATTCTGCAACCTCGGCCAATGAGGCGGCGGGCGCCAGTTCACGTCTGGCCGGCGGGGTCGCGGCGGCGGTGGTGCTGCTGATCGTGTTGACGGTGTTGCCCTACATCGCCCTGACTCCCGAGCCGGTACTGGCCGCCATCGTCATCCACGCCCTGGCCCGAGGCTTGAGCCTGCAACCGCTGGGGCGCTATTTCATCTGGCGCCGTGATCGCCTGCTGGTGATCAGCGCCGTGGCGGCAGTGCTGGTGTTGGGTGTGCTGGACGGCTTGCTGGTGGCGGTGGCGATCAGTGTGGTGTTGATGCTCAAACAGATGTCATCGGCGGATATCCAGGTGCTGGGGCAGATGGGCAGCGGTCATGATTATGTTGATGTGCAACGGCATCCTGATGCCCGGCAAATACCTGGCGTACTGATTGTGCGGCCTAGCGAAGCGCTGTTTTTCGCCAACGTAGAGCGAATTCTCGGTGGCGCCCTAAGGCTGGCCAGGCATGCGGAACCGCCGGTGCATACGATTATTCTCAGCCTTGAGGAATCGCCGGATCTGGACGGCACCAGCATTGAAGCGCTGGAGGCGTTCTTTTTGCAGGTTCGGGCGCAGGATAAGTTGTTGATCCTGGCGCGGCTTAAACATGAGGCCAAAGCGGTGCTGGCGTCGTTGCCGGCGCTGGAGTTGGAGCAGGTGATCCTTAGTGGGTTGAGTGTGGATGGCGCGGTAAAACAAGCCCTCAATCCCAACACCTGACCCTGTGGGAGCGGGCTTGCTCGCGAAGGCGGTGGGTCATTGAGCAGTGATGTTGGCTGACAGACCGCATTCGCGAGCAAGCTCGCTCCCACAGGGGTTAGTGTGAACGTTGCGGGCATAAAAAAACGCCGCTCCATCTCGCGATGGGCGGCGTTTTTTATTGCGTTGCAGCGTTAGGCTTGAACGACCGGAATGTTGGCGTTCGCAGCAGCTTCACGGAACTCGGCAATCTGGTCGAAGGACAGGTAGCGGTAGACATCGGCCGCCATGCTGTCGATCTTGCCAGCGTATTCCATGTACTCCTCGACGGTCGGCAGGCGACCCAGGATGGAAGCAACAGACGCCAGCTCAGCCGAAGCCAGGTAGACGTTCGCGCCGTCACCCAGACGGTTCGGGAAGTTACGGGTCGAAGTGGACACCACGGTGGAGTTCGGCTCTACACGTGCCTGGTTACCCATGCACAGCGAGCAGCCTGGCATTTCCATGCGTGCGCCAGCCTTGCCGTAGATGCCGTAGTAGCCTTCTTCGGTCAGTTGGTGAGCGTCCATTTTGGTCGGCGGCGACAGCCACAGACGGGTTGGCAGCTGACCCTTGACCTGATCCAGCAATTTACCGGCAGCGCGGAAGTGACCGATGTTGGTCATGCACGAACCGATGAACACTTCGTCGATCTTCTCGCCAGCAACGCTGGACAGCAGACGGGCGTCGTCCGGATCGTTTGGCGCGCAGAGCACAGGCTCTTTGATGTCGGCCAGGTCGATTTCGATGATTTCAGCGTATTCGGCGTCAGCATCGGCCACCATCAGCTCAGGGTTGGCAACCCAGGCTTCCATCGCTTGGGCGCGACGTTCCAGAGTACGAGCATCGCCGTAGCCTTCGCCGATCATCCAGCGCAGCAGGGTGATGTTGGAGTTCAGGTACTCGGTGATCGACTCTTTCGACAGCTTGATGGTGCAACCGGCAGCCGAACGTTCAGCCGAGGCGTCGGACAGCTCGAAAGCCTGTTCGATGCTCAGGTTGTCCAGGCCTTCGATTTCCAGGATGCGGCCGGAGAACGCGTTCTTCTTGCCTTTCTTCTCGACGGTCAGCAGGCCAGCCTGAATCGCGAAGTAAGGAATGGCGTGAACCAGGTCACGCAGGGTAACGCCCGGTTGCATCTTGCCTTTGAAGCGCACCAGGATCGATTCCGGCATGTCCAGCGGCATAACGCCAGTGGCTGCAGCAAACGCCACCAGACCGGAACCGGCCGGGAACGAAATGCCCATCGGGAAACGGGTGTGGGAGTCACCACCGGTGCCGACGGTGTCCGGCAGCAGCATACGGTTCAACCACGAGTGGATGATGCCGTCGCCCGGACGCAGGGAAACGCCGCCGCGGGTCATGATGAAGTCTGGCAGGGTGTGGTGGGTGGTCACGTCGATCGGCTTAGGGTAAGCCGCGGTGTGGCAGAAGGACTGCATCACCAGATCGGTCGAGAAGCCCAGGCACGCCAGGTCTTTGAGTTCATCACGGGTCATTGGACCGGTGGTGTCCTGGGAGCCGACGGTGGTCATCTTCGGTTCGCAGTAGGTGCCAGGACGAACGCCTTTGCCTTCCGGCAGACCGCAAGCCTTGCCGACCATTTTCTGTGCCAGGGTGTAGCCCTTGCCGGTGTCGACAGGTGCTTCAGGCAGTTTGAACAGATCGGTAGGGCCCAGGCCCAGTTCAGCGCGCGCCTTGTCGGTCAGGCCACGGCCGATGATCAGCGGGATACGGCCGCCGGCACGAACTTCGTCCAACAGTACCGGAGTCTTCATTTCGAAGGTGGTCAGGACTTCGTCGGTGCCGTGTTTGCAGACTTTGCCAGCATGCGGGTACAGGTCGATCACGTCGCCCATGTTCATGTTGGTGACGTCGAACTCGATTGGCAGTGCGCCGGCATCTTCCATGGTGTTGTAGAAGATTGGAGCGATTTTGCTGCCGAAGCAGAAACCGCCAGCACGCTTGTTCGGCACGTAAGGAACGTCGTCGCCGAAGAACCACAGGACCGAGTTGGTCGCCGATTTACGCGACGAACCTGTACCGACCACGTCACCGACGTAGGCGATCGGGAAGCCTTGACCGCGCATTTCTTCGATCTGCTTCATCGGGCCAGTCACGCCTTGGGCGTCAGGCACGATGCCTTCGCGGGCCATTTTCAGCATGGCCAGGGCGTGCAGCGGGATGTCCGGGCGGGACCAGGCGTCCGGGGCAGGGGACAGGTCGTCGGTGTTGGTTTCGCCGGTGACCTTGAACACGCGCAGGCTGATCTTGTCGGCCAGGGTCGGACGGTTGCGGAACCACTCGCCGTCAGCCCAGGACTGGATCACGCCTTTGGCGTGTTCGTTGCCGTTGCGGGCTTTTTCCGCCACGTCATGGAACGCATCGAACATCAGCAGGGTGTGCTTGAGTTGAGCGGCAGCGACAGGGGCCAGTTCGGCGCTGTCGAGCAGGTCAACCAGGGTCACGATGTTGTAGCCGCCCTGCATGGTGCCGAGCAGTTCAACAGCGCGCTTTTTGTCGATCAGAGGGGAAGTGGCTTCGCCTTTGGCCAGGGCAGACAGGAAACCGGCCTTTACATAGGCTGCTTCGTCCACGCCAGGTGGAATGCGATTGGTGATCAGGTCAACGAGGAAAGCTTCTTCGCCAGCCGGGGGATTCTTCAGCAGCTCGACCAGGCCTGCAGTTTGTTCGGCGTTAAGCGGCTGGGGAACGATACCCAGTGCTGCACGCTCTTCGATATGTTTGCGGTAGGCTTCAAGCACAGTTATTACCCTCATCAGTGGTCCCAAATGGGTGTCCGGGACGCTCGTCGCGAAATGCTCGTACTCATGCGCTGCGTGGCGTTGTGGGCCACTTAGCCAGAATTACCGGACATTCCTTACAGAAGCTGCTTTCAAAGTTTTACGCCTGCAGAACGGGGAGCTGATGAGGGTTGGCGTAGAGCTTTTCCCCGCTGGAAAAACCCTTCGCCAACACCGCTCTGAAGGAACGACTGTGCTCGTGACGCTTTGAAAACAGCTTCTAACGGACATTGGCGCCTTAAAAGGCTGGCTGATTCTACGGCAAAAAAAAATTAAAGGTAAGTGAGGGCCTATTGGACTTTGGTGGCGTGCCGCGTTGCTGGGCCAACGCGGCCGGCACCAAAGTCCAATGGACCTTTCGCCCCTTAACTTTGAGGGGTGATCAATGTCGGACAAAGGGCTAACATGCCGACCTGTTCTGCTTTCCCGTGTTTTGCCTACCTATGCCCAATCAGACCATCAAGACCCCCTGCGTCGGCCTCTGCTCCACCGTTTACGGTGACTTGGTGTGCCGTGGCTGCAAGCGTTTCCACCACGAAGTGATCAACTGGAACGGTTACAACGAGGAAGAAAAACGCGCGGTGTGGCTGCGTCTTGAGCAACTGCTGTCCCAGGTGATGGCCAGCAAGCTGGAGATTTTCGACCCGCAGCGCCTGCGCTTTCAGCTTGAACAGCGCAAGATCCGCTTTGTGCCGCATCAGTCGGAGTATTGCTGGGCCTACCAGTTGATCGCTCGCGGGGCGCGGGTGATCAATAATCTGGAGGCCTATGGGATGGTGTTGATGCCGGAGTTCCGCGACTGGAACCTGCCGCAATTGCGCGATGCCATTGATCGGGAGTTTTTCCTGCTGTCGGAAGCGCATTACCAGCGCTACATCGCGCCGGGGTTTCTAAAAGACGCCTTCGGCGCCTGAAAGCTTCGCGAGCAAGCCCGCTCCCACATTGGATCTGTGGCGTTCACAAATCCCCTGTGGGAGCGGGCTTGCTCGCGAAGGCGTCCGCCCAGACGCCACAAAACCTCAATGCCGGGTCACAACCTCTTCCAGATGATCCATGATCTCGTCCGGCTTGAGCACCAGCACATCGCTCTCCACCGCATCCAGCACCACTTCCGCCGTATTGCCGATCAACGCCCCGGACAATCCGGACCGCGCCACGGTGCCAATCACTACCACCGCGGCCTGCAGCTTATGCACCATGAACGGAATCAACACATCCGCCGGGCCTTCCTCGATATGCAGGTGATCGTCGTCGATGTCGAATTCGGCCTGGAAGGCCCTGCATTGCTCGCGGTAGCGCGCCTGAATGGTTTCACTGAGCTGGAACGTCGGGTCGGCTGACGACAGCATCGGTGACGGATGCGCACTGATCACGTGCAACTGCGCCTTGGCCAGGCTGGCGATGTCGTAGCCGTGATCGACAATGCACGCATGCAGCGTGCGGTGTTCGCCGTCGGTGTTGCCGACGTCGATGGCCGCCAGGATGACCCCGCCGGTCCACGGCTTGGAGGTTTTCACCAGCAGCACCGGCGTCGGGCAGTAGCGCAGCAGTTTCCAGTCCGCCGGGGTCAGCAGGGCCTTTTTCAGCGGGCTGTCGGGGTAATGCTGCTTGACCACTAGCCCACAGCCCTCGGCTTGCTGCACATCGACGATGGTTTCATGCAGGCTTTCGTTCCAGGCCTGCTCGGTGGTGACGCTGTAGCCGTCCTCCAGCAGCGCAGCCTTGAGCACGCCGAGCATGGCGCTGTGGTCATGCTTTCGATCACACACCAGCAGGTGCAGATGCGCCTGGGTCACGCCCGCGATCAACTTGGCCCGCTTGAGCGCCAGGCTTTCCGAGTGTTCAGGTTCGATGACCACCAGGATGCTGCGGATGGCTTGCATGGTCGGGATCTCCAGGAAGTGAAAAACACTGCGTTGGACAACTATAGTTGCTGCCCGGCAACACGGGACTTGATGCATATCAATGGCGGCGACTGGTGGTCTGCCGACAAGCCCGTATAATCGGCGCCCTTCGTTTTGAACCTTTTATCCGTGAGCCCCATGATCCTTCCCGAAATTCACGAGTTCCTCGGCTGCCGCACCCCTGACGGCTGGGTCCAGGCCGCGCTGGCCGATCAGGAAACCTTGCTGATCGACCACAAGAACTGCGAATTCAAGGCCGCCAGCACGGCGTTGAGCCTGATCGCCAAATACCACTCCCACGTCGATCTGATCAACCTGATGTCGCGTCTGGCCCGGGAAGAGCTGGTGCACCACGAACAAGTCATGCGCCTGATGAAAAAGCGCAAGATCGAACTGCGCCAGCTCTCCGCCGGGCGTTACGCCTCGGGTTTGCGCAAAGTGGTGCGTAGCCACGAACCGGTAAAACTGGTGGATACCCTGGTGGTCGGCGCGTTCATCGAAGCCCGTAGCTGCGAGCGTTTCGAGGCGCTGGTGCCGCATCTGGATGAAGAATTGGGCAAGTTCTACTTTGGTTTGCTGAAAAGCGAAGCACGGCATTTTCAGGGGTATCTGAAACTGGCTTACCAGTATGGGGACGCCAAGGACATCGCCCAAGTGATCGACCGGGTTCGCGCCGCCGAGCAGGAACTGATCGAATCGCCGGACGTGGAATTCCGTTTCCACAGCGGCATCCCGACCGCCGCATAACCCAATCAACCGCCGCATAACCCCTTGTAGAAGCGAGGCTTGCCCGCGAAGGCGTCGTTTCATTCAACATCGATGTTGACTGGCACACCGCCTTCGCGGGCAAGCCTCGCTCCTACAGAAAGCATCATCCGCAGGCTGTGATGTTTTGATTCAATATTGTTAAAAACTCTTAAGAGTATGAAACATCAACCAAAACCGGCCCCCACGGCCGGTTTTTGCTGCCTGCCGTCACCGTCCCGCCACCGATTGCCGCCATAATGCCGCCCACTTCAAACAAGGGCTGGCAGACGGGCGTTATGGATAACCTGGGTTTTGGCAAAGTTTTGCTGGTGGAAGACGACGAGAAGCTTGCCGGGCTGATCGCGCATTTCCTGGCGCAACACGGCTTCGAGGTCCGGGCGGTGCACCGGGGCGACCTGGCGTTGGCCGCGTTCCTTGAATTCAAACCGAAAATCGTCGTGCTTGACCTGATGCTGCCGGGCCAGAGCGGTTTGCACGTGTGCCGCGAGATTCGCAGCGTGTCTGACACGCCCATCGTGATCCTCACCGCCAAAGAGGACGACCTCGACCATATCCTGGGCCTGGAATCCGGCGCCGACGATTACGTGATCAAACCGATCAAGCCCCCGGTGCTGCTCGCCCGTTTGCGTGCGTTGCAACGCCGCCAAGTGCCGGAAACCGCCGTGTGCAGTGCCTTGGAGTTCGGTCACTTGAGCATCGACCGCAGTTGCCGCGAAGTGCGTCTGGCGGGCGAGGGCATCGAGCTGACCACCATGGAATTCGAATTGCTGTGGCTGCTGGCCAGCGCCGCCGGCAAGATCCTGTCTCGCGATGACATTCTCAATCGCATGCGCGGCATCGCCTTCGACGGTCTCAACCGCAGCGTCGACGTCTACATCAGCAAGCTGCGGGCCAAGCTCAAGGACAATCCCCGGGAGCCGGCGTGCATCAAGACCGTCTGGGGCAAGGGTTATCTGTTCAATCCGTTCGCGTGGGAGCTTTAGATGCTGCGGTTATTTCTGGGGTTGTACCTGATGCTGGCCGTGGGGCTGGTGCTGGCGTTGCAGACCGTCGAACACACCTTCAACGCGTTGCTCGACAACCAGATGCAGGCCTACAACCGCGAGGCCGTGCGCGGTCAGGCGTATTCGTTAGTGGAGCAATTACGCGGCCTGGAAGGCCCGGGGCGTGAGCAACAACTGGAAACGTTGCGCCCGCACTACGGCTTGGGGCTGACCCTGGTCGAGGCTGACCAACTGGAGCTCAATGACCAGGAAAAACAGCTGTTGGCCGACGGCCTGCTGGTGATTCGGGAGAAGTACACCCAGTTCATTTCCGCGATCGACGGTGGCTCGCAACTGCTGAGCATCAAGCTGCCGGCGGAGCCGAGCCTGATGCCGTTCTACATCGCCGCCGCCTACCTGATGCTGGCGGTGCTGATTGGCATCGTGCTGTTCTTCTGGGTGCGCCCGCACTGGCGGGATCTGGAAAAGCTGCGCCTGGCCGCCGAGCGCTTTGGCGATAATGATTTGTCGTCGCGCATCCAGTTGTCCAAGCGCTCGAACATCCGCGACCTGTCCGAACACTTCAACCTGATGGCCGCACGCATCGAAGGGCTGATCGCCAATCAGCGCGAGCTGACCAACGCGGTGTCCCATGAATTGCGCACGCCGATTGCGCGACTGTCGTTCGAACTCGATCAGCTCAAGCAACAACCCGATCCGGCGCAGAACCGCGAACTGATCGCTGACATGTACGCCGACCTGGGCGAACTGGAAGAAATGGTCTCCGAGCTGCTGACCTACGCCAGCCTGGAGCGCGGCGCCACGGTGATCAACCGCGAGAATATCCAGGCCAGCAGTTGGCTCGACAGCGTGGTCGGCAGTGTGGCGCTGGAAGCGGAAGCGGCGGGCGTGCAACTGCTGATTGTCGAGTGTCAGCTCGACGTGGTGCGCATCGAACCGCGTTTCATGGCCCGGGCGGTGATCAACCTGCTGCGCAACGCCATTCGCTATGCCGACGGTCGGGTGGAAGTGTCGCTGGTGCGCAGCGGTGACCACTACGAAGTACGGGTCAACGACGACGGGCCGGGCGTGCCGGTGGATGGACGGGAGAAAATTTTCGAACCGTTTTCGCGGCTGGATGCCAGTCGGGATCGGCGTACCGGTGGTTTTGGATTGGGGTTGGCGCTGGTAAGACGGGTGTCGCAGTCCCATGGGGGGCAAGTCGAAGTGGCGGATTCGCCGTGGGGTGGGGCGTCGTTTCGGATGACCTGGGCGCATCTGGATTAGTGTGCTGCCTGTGCTGACGCCTTCGCGAGCAAGCCCGCTCCCACATTGGTTTTGTGAACGACACACATCCACTGTGGGAGCGGGCTTGCTCGCGAAGAGGCCTCCAGCAGCCCCCTTGCTGTCAGGGTGAACTTAGAAATCCCACTTGGTGGTCAACGTCAAATTCCGCGGCTCGCCATAAAACGTGGTGTCGAAGTTGCCCAGCCCCGTCAGATAACGCTTATCGAAGACGTTGTTGGCATTGGCCGTGAAGCTCAAATGTTCGTTGTATTGATAGCGGGTCATCAGGTCCACGAGGGTGTAGCCGCCCTGTTTGATCTGGGTGTAGTCGCCCACGGTCGGGCTGTAGATCTTGCCGTAGAAGGCGCTCTGCCAACTGATGCCGCCGCCGACGGTGATCTTGTCCAGCGCGCCGGGCAGGCGATAGGTGGTGAAGGTGCGCACCACGTGTTCCGGTTTGCTGGTGGACAGCGGGTAACCGAAGATCCGCTGTTCATCGGCGTCGCGGGTGCGGGCGTAGGTGTAGCCGGCCGACAGGTTCCAGCCTTCTGCCAGTTCGCCGGCCAGTTCCAGCTCGATACCTTGGGTCTTGGTGCCGTCGACGGCTTTGTAGATGCCCTCGTTGGTGATCGGGTTAGTGCCGATCGACTCCGCCACGCCATCCTGCTCGATGCGGAACAGGGCCAGGCTGGCGTTCAGCTTGCCGTCCAGATAAGCCGCTTTCAGCCCGGTTTCATAGCTGTCGCCTTCCACCGGGGCCAAGGTCGTGCCGTTGCTGTCCTTGTAGGTTTGCGGCTGGTAGATCGAGGTGTAGCTGGCGTACACCGAGTACACATCGTTCAGGTCATAAACCACACCGGCATACGGCGTGACGACGCCGTGTTCCTTGTAGCTGGCGTGGGTATCGTCCAGGCCAGCGCCCGGGTTGTAGCCGTAGTCTTCGTTGTACTTGAAGGTGCTCAGGCGGCTGCCGAGGATGACGGACAGGTCGTCGGTCGGGTGCAGGCGCGTGGCCAGGTAGACGCCGTTCTGGCTCTGGGTGCGTTCGTATTTGCCGTTCTTCGGGAACTCTTGTTTCGGCAGCTCGCCGTCCCAGTCATAGATGCTGCCCGGCACCTGTTGGAAAGCGCTGGTGTCGTAGGTCGCGCCGGTCTGGCGCGAATGCGAGGCCATGACGCCGGCCACTAGTTCATGCTCGCGACCGCCGAGGCTGAACGGCCCGGAGACGTTGACGTCAGCGGTGTTCTGTACGCGATGACCTTCCCAGCGACCCCAATACAGGAACATGCCTTCACCGGTGGCGCGGTCCGGGTTGCCGCCACTGGCCGAGGCCAGTTGCGTGTCGTGATCGGTGGTTTTCTGGTCAAGGCTGACCTTGAGTGTCCAGTCATTGGCCAGGGCTTGTTCCAGCGCGGCGAAGTAGGTGGTTTCGTCGAAATCGCGACGGCTCCAGTCGGCGCCCGGGTTGAAGTGACGCGGGAAATCGGTGCGGCCGCCGTCGGAAAAGTACGTCGGGTTACCGGTCCAGGAGCTGCCGCGCGGGGTGGCGCTGGACTTGTCGATGCCGAAGGTCAGCAGGGTGTCAGGGGTCAGGTCGGCTTCGAGGATGCCGTAATACAGGTCTTTCTTCTGGCTGTAGTGGTCCTGGTAGGAATTCTTGTCCGAGTAGGCGCCGACAAACCGCCCGCGCACCGTGCCCGAATCATTCAGCGACCCGGAAATATCGCCGACGCTGCGATAGGCATCCCACGAGCCGACGGTGCCGCTGATCGAGGCCTTGAAATCCTTGGTCGGCTTCTTGCGGATCAGGTTGACAGTCGCGGACGGGTCACCCGAACCGGTCATCAGGCCGGTGGCACCCTTGATCACTTCGATGCGGTCCAGGCTGGCCGAGTCGTCGCTGTTGTTGGGGTTTTCGCCATACACACCGTCGTAGGGCTGGTTCACGCCGTCGTACTGGAAGTTGGTGATGGCAAAGCCCCGGGCGGAAAACTCGGTACGGTCGCTGTCGTACTTTTGCGTCGAGATGCCGGGGGTGTTGCGCAACGCGTCGCCGACGCTCTGCACGCCACGATCATCCATTTGCTGGCGGGTGATGACCGTGACCGATTGCGGGGTTTCGCGAATCGACAGCGGCAGGCCGGTGGCCGAGGACGTCGAACCGGTGGTGTAGGAATGGGTGTCTTCGGTGGTCGCGCCCAAGGCCTGGCCGGAAATGTTGGTGGCATCCAGTTGCAGTGTGTCGCCCTTGGCGGCGGCTGTTTCGCCAGCGTGGGCGGCAAGGCTCAGCAGAGCGGCGGGAAGGGCCAGTGCCAAGGGGCACAAGGCAAAACGAAAACGCGCGGCGAAGTGGTGCGGCATGGCGGTCCCTTTGTATCGAATCGGTCGGTAGTTGAATGCTTCTGAGGGTTAACCGAACGAAAAACGCAAAGGGGAACTGCCGGGTGCAAAATAATCGGAGGTTTTTTGTGTGAGTCCAGAAATGAAAGGGCAATGAGAAACCTGTGGCGAGTGAGCTCGCCACAGTGGAATTTCTTTAGCTCAGGGACTGTGTTCACTCTTGTTGAGTGTTATTGGCTCAAATCCAACCGCTCATGCCAATCAGCAATCGATTCTTCGGGATAGACGTCAAATTGCTTGTCCTTGGGCTTCACCTCAACCTCCACCCAAGGCGCCTTCGAACCCAACATCAAATGCGTGTGCTGCGGCGGCACCGGCAGCGCGGTGTCGATAGCCGACGCAAACGGGTGAATCAGCGCCGGCCACTCCGGGCTGAACAGCCACAACCCGCTGCCGCACACCGAACAAAAGTGCCGCTCGGCGGTGCTGCTGTGGGCACGTTTATCGCCTTCATCCTTGAGCCGCGCATGGTAGATCGCGATGTGCTTGCGCCCGCGGACCTTCATGCTGTTGGCATCCCCACTGATGTTGATCGCATAACCGCCGCCGCCCTGGGTCTTGCGGCAGATCGAGCAGTAGCAACGCTGATAAGGGTAGGGGTGGGCGCTGGTGAGGCTGAACGACACCGCGCCGCAATGGCAGGAACCTTCGAGCTGCATGACATCCTCCGGCAGTTCTTGAATGACTCAAGACAGCCTAGACCCTCAGCGACTTTCGACAGGCACCAGAATCGCGTCGCCGGTCGCCACCAGTTTCAGTTGATCACCGGTCTGTGCGAACAGCTCGGCACGGGCAAACACCTGCTTCTTGCCTGCCTTGATCACCCGACCCTTGGCGATGAACACCTCGCCAACGGCGGGCGCCAGGCAGTTGACCGAAAAGTGCGAAGCCAGCACGTTGCCGGCCACGGTCCCGGCGGCAAACCCGCACGCCGTGTCGAGCAGCGCGCCGATCAGGCCGGCATGCAGGAAACCGGCATATTGCGCCATGTCCGCTTCGCGAAAGGCCAGGGTGAGATCGGCTTCACCGCTCTCGGCGCGGGTGACTTCGAAGCCGGCCCAGCGGTTGAACGCCGAGGTTGAATTGATCTGCTTGAGTGCGTTGAGCATGGCGAATTCCTCCGGTTGAGGGATCAACATGCGCCGGGTTTTGTAAGACGTCATGCTTGATAAGGGAGGGTGATGGGCTGGGGGATTTGTGGTGAATGGGCTGACGCCTTCGCGAGCGAGCCCGCTCCCACAGGGGATTTGTGTGCACCGCAAATCCAGTGTGGGAGCGGGCTTGCTCGCGAAGAACGATAACGCGGTCTACCGTCCAGGCACCCGCCACAAATACCACGCAGCCACGGTGCGAAACGGACTCCACCCAAGCCCGATCTCAATCATCTGCTTACGCGTAGGCTGCACCGCCAACCCCTTCATCCGCCGATACCCTTCGCGCACGCCAAAGTCATCCGCCGGTAAGATATCCGGGCGCTCCAGGCTGTAGATCAGCAGCATTTCAACCGTCCAGCGCCCGACCCCGCGCAGGGTGATCAAACGCTCGATCAGCGCCTCGTCTTCCATTGCCAGCGCCGTGGCGTAATCCGGCACGACCCCGTCCAAGGAGGCCTGGGCGATGCCCTGGATGGTTGCGATCTTGCCTGCGGAAAAGCCGCAACTGCGCATCTGATCAAAACTCGCCGCCAGAATCTGTTCCGGCCGGGGAAACGCCCCCGAACCCACTGACCCGACCAGCCGCCCGACAATCGCATCCCCGGCCTTGGCATGCAGTTGCTGATAGGCAATGGCCCGCACCAGCGACTCATAAGGGTCCCGCGCCGGGTGCGGTTGATGCAGGCACGGGCCGACAGTCGCAATATGGCGCTGCCAGTCCTCGTCGATGGACGCTAGAAAAGCACTGGCAGGCTGGTAGAGGTCGGGCATGGACGTCAGGATTTTTTCAGCAGGCCGTTCACCTCGCCATAAGTGAACGCCTTCACATCATGGGTATTGAGCTTGCCGGTTTCGAGGAAACTTTTCGCCAGCGAACCCATGGCGCCATAGAGGAATTCGGCAATGCCGGAACCGGCGCTCAAACGCCGCACACCGAGTTTTTTCAGTTCATCGGGCGACGGCAGGCTGGCGAGCCCCAGCACGTTCACCGGCAGCGAGGTGCCTTGGCAGATCGCCGCAATCTCGTACTCCGCCGTCACGCCAGCGGCGAACAACCCATCAGCCCCGGCCGCCTGATACAACGCGGCGCGCTTGAGCGTCTCGGCCACGCGATCTTCGGCGGGCACCAGGCCCTTGAGGTAAACGTCGGTGCGGGCGTTGATAAACAGCTTCACCCCACGGCGCTCGGCCACTTGCCGGGCGACTTCGATCTTGCGCGCCAGCAACTGCGGCGGCGAGGCGCCGTCCTCGATGTTGATCCCGACGGCACCGGCGGCGATCACCGCGTCGATCACTTCGCCAACCCGCGCCAGGTCATCGGAATAGCCGGCCTCGACGTCCACGGTCAACGGCACGTTAATCACCCGAACGATGGATTCCACCGTCGCCACCAAGCGATCGAGGGGCAGGGTGTTGCCGTCCGGATAACCATGGGCCCAGGCCACCGCCGCGCTGCTGGTAGCCACGGCTTGGCTGCCCAGTTGCTCCACCAACCGCGCGCCGGTGGCATCGGCGACGTTGGTGAGGATCAGCAGGCCGTCCTGGTGCAACCGGTGAAATTGTTGGTCGAACGCTTGCATCGAATTTCCTTCCCTATGAAATGATCAGAATGCCAATTGTTGAGTGATCTGCAGCGCTGCTTTTTCCAGCCGCAGCAGAAACGCCTTGCGCGGTTGTCCGCCACCATAGCCGGTCAGCGAACCGTCCGCACCGATCACCCGGTGACAGGGCAGCACAATCGCCAGGCGGTTATGCCCGTTGGCCAGGCCCACGGCACGACTGGCGCCGGGTTTACCCAACAGCGCGGCGATGGCGCCGTAGGTGCGGGTGTGGCCGTAAGGGATTTGCGCCAGTTCGGCCCAGACTTGTTTGGCGAACTCGCTGCCCGGCAAGTGCAACGGCACGGTGAATTCGGTCAGTTGCCCGGCGAAATAGTGCGCCAGTTCATGCTCGATTTGTTTCAAATGGCCGTTGTGCCCCGGCGCCACCACGTAGCCGTAACGGTGTTGCAGTTCTTCGACTTCCCGGGTCAGCGCCGGGCGATCCAGGAATTCCAGCAGCACCAACCCACGGCGCTCAGCCATGGCAATCATCGGCCCCAACGGCGTGGTCAGTCGGGTGAACAGTAGCGGCTCACTGTTGGCAGCGCGGCCGGGGGTGATGTGGAAGGATTTCTGAAAGGCATCGCGAAAACCGCTCAGGGATTCATAGCCGGAATCGAACGCCACGTTGTCGATGGACTCGCCTTGCTTGATCCCGCCCAACGCCATTCCGAGGCGACGGGTGCGCAGCCAGGCATGGAAGGTCATGCCGAAATGCTGCTTGAACCAACGACGCAGTTTCAGCGGCTCGACGCCTTCGGATTGCAACTGCGTGTCAGTCCAGCGCTGGTCCGGGTCGGCGTCTACCAAGGTGAGCAAACGCTGCACCCAGTCCGGAGCGATGGCGGCGGCATCCAGCGGCTTGCAGCGCAGGCAGGCGCGGTAGCCGGCGGACATGCACTCATCGGCGTGGGCAAAGAACTCGACGTTCTCCGGTTTGGGCTTGCGCGCCGTGCAACTGGGGCGGCAGAAAATCCCGGTGGTCTTGACCGCAGTAAAGAACACCCCCTCATAGGCGGTGTCTCGTTCGAGCATGGCGCGAACCATCTCGGCGTGGGGGGGCAGGACAGCGTTTTGTAGGTTCATGGGCTGAGCATAAGGCCGGTGGACTGGCGCCTCCACCGGAAAATCGACAGGCAATTCCCTCACAAAAAAAACCGCAAACCCTTGTAGGAGCAAAGCTTGCTCGCGAAAGCGGTATACCAGGCAACATTAATGTTGAAGATTAAACCGCTATCGCAAGCAAGCGCTGCGCCTACAGGTGGGCAGAGGCATCAAATGTCGCCCCCGCAGTCGTTGGGCTCGTCGCCGGATCGTGCAGCAACGAGTAGCCGCGATCCAGTAGCGTGCGGCCGATAAAGCGCGATCCCACCTCATTCAAGTGCGAGTCATCCAGGTACAGCAGTTGGCCGTTGATAATCGGGCTGCACACGCCGGCGGGGCATATCACTTGATTCGGGTCGATAAAGCGCACCTGGGGGAATTCCACGCGTATGTCAGCCCAATAGGGCGCCAAGGCACTTTGGGCGACCGAGCAACTGTGCTCGGTCCCGAACATCAGGTGGCGGATGGGGCAACTTGCGGCTTTGTCGATGTGTTGATTCCTCAAGATGACGATCACCTCGCCGCTGTTCTCCACGGCTCGTTTGATACTCGCTTCAACCATGTCATGGGCAATCGCGTCCCTGGGCCAGATCGCCGCCAGCACCACATAGCGGTAGTGGTTCTTCTCGATCAGGCTGAACGCCCGTTCGTTGCGTTTTGCACAATGGGCGGCATAGACCGCGGACATGTCGACGGTGTAGCCGATGATCGGCGGGCACGAGTCCATGGTGTAGTCCATGATCGACAGGTTGTTTGGCTTGGCCAGCAGATCGACCATGCCGGTGAAGTGATTGGCAAACGAATCACCGATCATGATGCCGTCCAGCTCGGCTTTTTTGACCCCCAGGCGACAGGCGTCATTGGGCTCTGTGCCGTACAGCGCATTGGTCACGTGGCAGCCTTTGCGTATCTCGCTCGGCTTCTGCAGGGTCATCGCTTCAAGCACGGACACATCCGGGCTGAAACGTTGCGGGAAGCCATTGAAATGCAGGCTCAGCACCGCCAGCGTCGCCAGACCCAATGCCGGAACGGCAAATCGACGGGTGAAGACCCGGGGAAAGTGCAACCTCGCCCCGTTGCGACGAAAAGGCACCTCGACATACCGCCAGGACAGCCACGCGAGGGTGATCGAGACCACGATCAGCATCGCGCCCACGGGCAAATCAATGGGGATCTCCAGGTAATTCAGGTAGGCAATCAACGGCCAGTGCCACAAATACAGCGAATAGGAAATCAAGCCGATGAACACCATGGGCCGGCTGGTGAGCAAACGTGAGCGTGTGTCGCCACTGCCGGCCAGAATCAACAGCGCGGCCCCCAGGCATGGGATCAAGGCGTTGACCCCGGGGAAAGTTGAGTCGGGATTCAGGCCGAACAATGAAAAACCGATCAGCAGCAAGCCCGCCAGCGCGATGCCATGGGCCGTCAGTTTGCCGATGATGCGCGGTTGATACAGGTAGATGCCGAGCAACCCACCCAACATCAATTCGAAAAAGCGCGTGGGCAGCAGGTAGTAGGCGGCCGTCGCGAAGACGCCTGTCGCGTATTGTGAAACGCCTATGGCGACCACCACGCCAACACCCACGATTGGCAGTACATAACGCGGTGCCAGGCGATAGATCAACACAATGAACAGCGGCCAGAGCAGGTAGAACTGCTCCTCGATACCCAGCGACCAGGTATGCAGCAGGGGGGCTTCGTGGGCGTCGGCGGCGAAGTAATTGCCGTATTTCATCCAGATGTAAACGTTCGAGACGCCGAGCAAAGAGAGGAGGGCGCTGACGTTGAGCCGGATCAGGTCGACGGGAGAAAGGACAAACACCCCGACGATCACAGTCGTGAGCAATACCGTGACCAATGCAGGAACAATGCGATTGATGCGTCGCTGATAAAACCCCTTCAACGAGAACGCCCCGCGCTTGACCTCGGAAAAAACCTGGGAGGTGATCAGGAAACCGGAGATCACAAAGAAGATGTCAACGCCTACGAACCCCCCGGGCACCAGGCTGGTGTTGATGTGATGCAGAAGCACCGCAATCACCGCCACGGCCCGCAGCCCATCGATGTCGGAGCGATATTTGCCATTGGCCATGTGCTTGACCCTCCCTACGCTTGCCTTCTATCGGACGTCCCTCCGTGACAGAAACCGTCAAGATTTGGACATATTCAGACACACTTAACGCCCAATATCAGTTGTAGTTGGAAAATTGACGGTAGGCAAAATTGAATTCGAAATATCCATGGGTCGATAATCCATGCAGGGGTGGGCGCAAGACGCCGTACACCCGGCCTTGTCCCACCAAAAAACCAATCCATGGCCTACGCTTGTTCACAGATGCCTGTTCAGTGAGCGCGGTTTGCTCCTGAGCGAGATAAAACCGCCATCCCAAAAACAACAATATCGGGAGACCCCTCATGCAGCCCTTATTCCGTCGACTCACCTGCGCGCTTGCCTTGACGCTTGTCGCCACCGGCCCCGCATTCGCCCTCGAAACGGTCAAGTTCATGGCCCCCGGCTCCGTGGGGGGCGGTTATGACCAGACCGCCCGGGATCTGGGCAAGGCCCTGGTCGAGGCGAAGACCGCCAAGTCCGTCACCTTCGAAAACAAGGGCGGCGCGGGCGGGACGTTGGGCCTGGCGCAGTTTGCCAACAGCACCAAGGGTGACCCGAATGCGTTGCTGGTAGTCGGCGCGATCATGGTCGCCGGCATTGAGCAGAACAAACCGCAAATCACCTTGAAAGACGTCACGCCGATTGCCCGGCTGTTCACCGAATACAACGTGATTGCCGTGCGCAAGGAATCCGAGTTCAAGACCCTGGAAGACTTGCTCAAGGCCTTCAAGGAAAAACCCTCCAGCATCACTTGGGGCGGCGGCTCCAAGGGTTCGGTGGATCATATCGGCATCGCCGACCTGGCCGGCAAAATGGACATCCCGGTGAACAAGGTCAATTACGTCGCCTTCGCCGGCGGCGGGGAAGTGGTGGCCCAGGTCCTGGGCGGCCAGATCAAGGTGATCACCGGCGGTTATGCCGAGCTCGGCCAATACATCAAGAACGGCCAGTTCCGCGTCCTCGCCATCGGCGCGCCGGAGCGCGTTGCCGGCATCGATGCGCCGACCCTGAAAGAGAAAGGCTACGACGTGATCATCGGTAACTGGCGCGGGGTGTATGGCGCGGCGAACCTGACCCCGCAGCAGCGCAAGGAAGTGACCGACGCGGTGGTGGCCGCCGCCAACAGCAACGTTTGGCAAGAGAACATCAAGATCAACGCCTGGTCGCCGAGCATTCTCACCGGTGAGGAGTTCGGCAAATTCGTCGACGAAGAGCACGTGCGCCTGCACGGCATGCTGGTCAAGGTCGGGCTGCTTTGAGATGGCCACGACGCGCAAAATAGTCCCGGCGCAATTGGCGATTGGCGCCGGGGTCCTCGTCATCAGCGCCGTGTTGGCGGTGGGGGCTTTTCGCTTTCCGGCCGAGATGGGTTTCGTCATCCTCGGCGCCCACGTCTATCCCTATGCCTTGGCCGCGTTTCTCGCTGTGGTGGGTCTGCTGCTGAGTTATCAGGCGATCACTGGCGGTTTCCGCGAACTGGCCGATCACAGTGAGGAAAGTGACAAGGCGCTACCGGGTGGCAAACCCGGTGTGGCCTGGGTGACGGCGGGGCTGGTAGCGGTGGCGGTGCTGATCAACTTCATCGGCTTCGTCCTCGCCGCCGGGCTGCTGTTTGCCTGTTCGGCCCGGGGCTTTGGCAGTCGCCGGCCGCTGCGGGACCTGATCATCGGCATCGCCCTGACGCTACCGATCTACTGGCTGTTCAACGCCGGGCTTGGGGTCTCCCTTCCGCCCTTGATCAACGCCTGGATCTGATCCGGGCCGAAGGAGATCGACAAGGTGGATATTCTCGCAAGCCTGGCCATTGGTTTTTCCGCCGCGCTGACTCCGATCAACCTGATGTGGGGTTTTATCGGTTGCTTGCTCGGCACCGCGATTGGTGTGCTGCCGGGGATCGGCCCGGCGCTGACCGTGGCGTTGCTGCTGCCGATCACCGCCAAGGTTGATCCCACCGGGGCGCTGATCATGTTCGCCGGGATCTACTACGGCGCGCAGTTTGGCGGCTCTACGACCTCGATCCTGCTCAATACACCGGGGGAATCGTCGTCCATGGTCACCGCCCTGGAAGGCAACCTCATGGCCCGCAACGGTCGCGCCGGACCTGCATTGGCCACGGCAGCGATCGGCTCATTCGTCGCCGGCACCATCGCCACGATCCTGCTGACGTTGTTTGCGCCCATCGTCGCCACCCTGGCGCTGAAGTTCGGTCCGGCGGAGTATTTCGCGATCCTGGTGTTGTCCTTCACCACGGTGTCGGCGGTGCTCGGTGCGTCGATGCTGCGGGGGTTTGCTTCGTTGGGGATTGGTCTGGCGGTGGGCCTGATCGGCCTCGACGCGACCTCGGGCATTGCGCGCTATACCCTGGGCGTGCCGGAGTTGGTGGATGGCATCGAAGTGGTGCTGGTGGCGGTGGGTTTGTTTGCGGTGGGCGAGGCGTTGTACAGCTTGCTGTATCAAAAAGAGGAAACGTCCGGTCGGCATCGCTTGACCTCGTTATGGATGACCCGCGCCGACTGGAAACGCTCGATTCCTGCATGGCTGCGCGGGACCCTGATCGGTTTTCCCTTTGGCTCGATTCCGGCCGGTGGCGCGGAGATTCCGACCTTTCTGTCGTATTCCGCCGAACGCAAGCTGAGCAAGTTTCCGAAAGAGTTCGCCGGCAGCAAGGGCCAGGGCGCCATCGAGGGCGTGGCCGGCCCCGAGGCGGCGAACAATGCGAGTGCGACGGGGTCGTTGGTGCCCTTGCTGACCCTCGGAATCCCCACCTCCGCCACGGCGGCGATCCTGTTGGCGGCGTTCCAGAACTACAACCTGCAACCGGGGCCGATGCTGTTCCAGACCTCCGGGGAACTGGTCTGGACACTTGTGGCCTCGCTGTACATCGGCAACGTCATCCTGCTGGTGCTGAACCTGCCGCTGGTGGGGCTGTGGGTCAAGCTGCTGCAAATTCCCCGGCCTTACCTGAATGCCGGGATCCTGGTGTTCGCCACCATTGGCGTGTACGGCATGCGCCATTCGTCCTTCGACCTGCTGCTGATGCTGGCTATCGGCTGGGGCGGGGTGCTGATGCGGCGTTTCGACTTCCCCGTCGCCCCGGTGATCGTCGGCATGCTGTTGGGGCCGATGGCGGAAAAGCAGTTGCGTAACGCCCTGTCCATCGGCGAAGGCGACTGGTCGATCTTCATCACCCAACCCATCGCCGCGTCGTTCCTGGCGTTGACGCTGCTGGTGTTGCTGGTGCCGCATCTGCTGCATGCCCGGGGGATCAAGCTGCACGAGGATGATTAGCACAGCGCAACCTGTGGCAGCGGGCTTGCTCGCGAAGAGGGAGTGTCAGTCAACACATGTAGCGACTGACCCACCGCCTTCGCGAGCAAGCCCGCTCCCACAGGTTTTGTGGGCAGTTTTCTTCAATACATGGGGCTGGGTGCTCTTTACCTTGAGCGCCAAGTCCACTGAATTGAAGAAGGTCTGTGATGAGTCTGATGATGTCCATGGCGGCGTTTGCGTTGGTCGCTTCGATCACACCGGGGCCGGTGAATATCGTGGCGTTGGGGTCCGGGGCGCGGTATGGCTTTCGGGCCAGTCAACGGCATGTGGCGGGGGCGACGCTGGGGTTTGTCTTGCTGCTGGTGTTGATGGGGTTGGGCATGCACCAATTGCTCCTCCTGTGGCCGATGCTAACGCGGGTGGTGCAATGGGCGGGTGTGGGGTTTCTGTTGTTCATGGCGTTCAAACTGGCCACCGATGACGGGCGGCTGGAGGCCAAAGAGTCGGCCAGGGCGCCGTCGATGCTTTACGGCGCGCTGATGCAATGGCTCAACCCGAAAGCCTGGCTGGCCTGTGTCGCGGGCATGGGCGCGTTTGTCGCCGATGGCGAGACGCGACTGGTCTGGCAGTTTGCAGCGGTGTATCTGGTGGTTTGCTATTTGTCGGTCGGCTGCTGGGTGTATGCCGGGACGTTTTTGCGTGGTTATTTGAGTCACCCGGCGGGGATGCGTTGGTTCAATCGCAGCATGGCGTTGTTGCTGGCGGGGAGTGCGGTGTATTTGTTATATGCCTGAAGTTCGCGCAACGAATCCGGCCCCGCAAAGAACACGGGGCGCGGACTCAGGTGTTAAGCGTCAGCGTATTCCGCTGAGCAAATCGACGGTCTCTCTTGGCAGAGGCGTAAATCGGCCGGCACGTAGTTGGCTGATAGCGTACAGCGCACTGGCAGTACGCCCATTGCCATCGCCAAAGGACTGGAATCCGATAACGGTTGCGAGCAAGTGCTTATCAAAATGTTGGTGGGCTGTATCCAGGGTTTTCAGATGCTGTTCCATCAAGGCAAAACCGGCGACGCTACTGCCATATTTCGATTCGAGGCCAACGCCGCGCACACGATCCACGTTAGTAAATATCAGCTTGCTGTGGACTTCGGTGATGACGCTCGGGTCCGTCAAGGATTTACTGTTGCCCGCGTATTCGCGCAGCACTGCAACAAAGTGGTCAAAGTCATTGGTTTGGGAAGTGGCCCCGTTCACCATCCACGCCCCGGCCCGCTGTGCCGGGTCCGTAAAGCCTTGGGGGTTGAAGACCTTTTCTGGCACGACCGCGTCATAAGGCGCCCTGCCCAAATCCATATTCAATATGTTCTGCTGATGGTTTTTGAGATAGGTGGCTTTCTTCGTCTCAAGCCTGGCAATGTCGGCCAATGTCTCGGCGTAATCACTCGCCGAGGTTGCGTTACTCGCGTAATTGGCAGGAAAAATCTTCATGGTTTCTGTCAGGACTTTATCGGCTGCTGCCTGGCCAATTAGCCCTGCAAGGTCTTGACCATGCTTATTCGCAAGTCCCACTTCTTTAGCGGCATTGTTGAACAGGTGCTGCCATTCGACAGGGTCTGCACCCTTTGGCAGGGCAATAGTTTTGTCACTCAGGCGCGTCAGCACCTCTTCGAGGGTGGTAATGCCGTCATTCTTGAACAACGCCCGCGCATGGGAAACGGTGTCCAGCGACATGCGGATCCGCGCGGCGGCACCGGTGTGGTCGAGGGCCCGCAGCAGGTTGTAGGAATGTGCGCCGGTCAGGCGATACAGCTGCGACCTGACAACCTGCGCTGCACCGAGCGCATGGCCGCCGAGTTTTATCGCGCCTCTGCCCACCAGTTTCAAACCGCCGTTGATCAGGGTCGGCACGCCCTCCAGCGGGTTCAACAGGGAAACGACGGTGCGTGTGCCAATCCTGGACGCGGACAACAACTTGGTGGCCAGGGACGCGCTCTTTCCAACAGCCTTGCCCACTTGCACCGGCACGCTGGCAAAGATGAAAGCAACCGCCGCCGCGTCCATCACGCAACTGGCGATGGCGTCCCGTTGCCTGGCCGGAACCCCTGAAGACAAGCCCTCGATGCATTCCTTGAACGGAATGATCAAATTGAGCAGCTTGTTAAAGATCACATCGAACTTTTCGGCGGCCAGCTCTTGTTCCGTGCTGTCACGGCCCATGTCCGCCAGTTCGCTCTCGGTCAGGAAGGGATGCTCCTTGGCGATCAAATCGCTGATGGCTTTTATGCGCTCGGCGTTGAAGTAAGCCATCGGTCTGTCGGAGTGAGTCGGATGCCAGGAACTGTCGAACTCACCGATCTTGCGCACGAATACCGAAGAGGTTGCATCACTGCGTGGCGCAGCGTTCTTGAAGTAGGCATCCAGATCCAATGGCGCATCCAGCAGGCTGTTGTCTTCGACGAAGTGGCTGCGCGTGCCGTCTTGATCGTAGGCAAACAGGTATTTTCCGACTTTCTCCCGCAGTTCCGGCGTGCTCCGGCATTCCGAGCGCAGCGGGAACAGTTCGAAACAGCGAACCAGCGTGCCTTGAAGTTCTGCGCAAATAATCACCCCGTAACGACCGGTTCGCTCCCGGGTCGCCTCGGGTATCGACCCGGCGTCGAAATGCTGTTTGTAGGCTTCTACGCGATAGATCGCCAAGCGCCCGTGTTCGATAAATTTCCTGTTGGATTGCGTAAGCTGCGACAACACATAGCGAATGGTGGTCGAGAGGCCGGCTATCAACTCGTTGTAGTGACTATGCACGGCGGTTTCGTACAAATCGGCCACCGGAAACAGGTCCTTGAGCCCCGGAAATTCCTGATAAATATCGCGGCCCCGGACACGCCCCCAGTCTTGCGAGTGAAGTTGGTCGCTCATGTACAGATCCAGCACCGACACTTCGCGTCCGGCACCGCCGCCAGAGCCCCGGTGCTTGACCAGCCGTTCATGTGGGTCGCAGGCCGGTTCGTTCGATGCCAGCTCTTTCAATGCGAGGGCTTTGCGCCGGGGAATGGGTTTGTTGATTGCATCCAGAGCGCTCGACAGGGTCTGGACGTGTTCGTTATAGGCCTTGATGCCTTGATTGATCGTTTCGAGGCGCAGTTCGCCGTTTGCGTCCCGTTGGATCAGGCCATTCATCAACGCCCACGTCACAACCGGGTCGATCCCCGCCAGGGCATGCAACTCGTTGAGTTGCGGGGTGAGCTCGGCGATCGGGCTGAAGCCCAGCATGTGTTCGTAGGTCATACGCCGGGCCGCACCGGGAACGACACTTTCGGCCAGGCCCACAGCCTGGCTCAGGATGACCCAGCCCGGGGTTCCGACCTTCAACGAAGGGGGCAGTTCGCGCACCAGATACGCCGGCGCCATCCCTGCCAACACCAGTTCGGCCACCAGAGGGGCGATGAGTTTGTGGAGCTTGCAGCGCTGAATCAGATGCGCTTCCAGGTCGCTGCGGATATCGGAAGGCAAGCGCTGGACATGGGCTGACGAGTAGAGCTTGAACCCGGCGAACGTTGTATTGGCGGTGTCGACGTCGGGATCGAGGTCCAGCAGCATGGCGGCGATCAGCAACTGATTGATCAACTGTTTCGACGGCTGGGGGCCGGATTCGTCGGCGAACCAACCCAGCGCGTCAATGTACTTCTGCCCGGTTTCATCCAGGAGGCCGGCGTCGCTGATCAGCCGTTGCAAGCGGTACTCGAGGCTTTGCGGTTGCTTGTCCGACCCTGCGTTTTCCAACACCAGCGATGCACCGAAGTATTCGGCCAGCGGCATTTCATTGCCGGTCAGTTGTGCGGTGATGCCACGAATAATTGCGCGGTTGTTCTCGGTGAGTGCGAAAGGTGAATCGGCTGGCGCGTCCAGCAGTTCCCAGTAGTTTTCCGTGTCCGGCATAACGGCGAAGTTGAGCAGGTCAATCAGCGCTTTGGTACTTTCTTCATCGGTGGGCAGTGGCAAGTTGTGGAAACGCAACCATTGGCCTACTGCAATCCGGTTATTGGAAGAGATAAATCCGCCGGTGATTCTGGCCATCTTTGCCAGTAACTCAAGATCCTGTGCGAACCCGTTAAGTTGATTGATATGAGGGGTGATGTCGATGCGTGCAAAGAAGTAGTTGGTGACAGATTCAGAGGCATTGCCTGGAAGAGCGGAAGAACTGATGTCTTCCCGGACGTAATAGAGTCGACTTTCCTGGTCAACATGGAAACTGGCCTGTTCGGGAATAAGCTGTTCGGCGCGGATGTTCATGAAGTCCGGCTGTCGGATCATTCGCGACAACACCAAGGCACTGCTTTGATGAACGGCATGGAGCGCGGAGCCGGGCACGCAGGAAACGGCCAGCAGGTCCCATGGCCACGCCAGCGTCTGGTGGATGTACTCATCACCCATGGCGTGTGTGAGCGCTTCGATAATCACCATTCGTTGGCGTTCGTCGCCGGAAGTCAGGGTGGCCTGTTCTTGCAATTGCATGATTGAAGTTCCATCTTCGAATGAATGAGAAGTTCCCTGACGGGCGGGAACTTGCTCGTCACGCTAAGGGAACTGAGGCGCGCTGTCTTTTTATCTATATGTCCACATATGTATAAAACAGGCGTGAGAAGAAGAGGGCGCCGGTTGGCGTGCCACGTCTATGGGGGAGTGTTTTATTGCAGTATGTATATTCGGAAGTTTGCCAGTGTTTCTTTTTATTGATGGCAGCCGATGTCAACTTCGATATTGCCCAGGCGTCGCCGCCAGATGCTGTTTGAATACCCGTTGAAAGTGCGCCTGATCGGCAAACCCGGCTTCAAGTGCCACATCGGCAATCAACTTGCCGCTGCGCAGCTGCTCCCGAGCGAACTGGATACGCCGGTTGAGCAAAAACGCATGGGGTGTCATGCCGTAATGCTGCTTGAACGCACGGATCAGGTAGGACGGCGACAACTGCGCCGCCGCGCAAATATCTTCCAGCTTGAGCAGTTGCGTGCAGTTATCGCGGATGTACTCGGCGGCCCGTTCCAGTTTGAAATTGGGCTCGCGCAGCGGTTGATCGCCGGGATTGAGGCGCTGTTGCACATCGGTGAAAAACTCCACCACCGCGCTGTGCTTGCGCAGCACATCCTGCTGGCCATCGACCAACACCTCATACAAACCCTTGAGCCCGGCAAACAGGCTGGCGTCGTGCAGATGAGTGATGGAAAACCGCCGGAACGCCTGCTCCTGACTGAACCCCAATTGATGCTGCAAGTCGGTCAGCCACGGCGTCTCGACGTAGAGCATCAGGTACGACCAGGGCTGGTCATCGATGGGGTTGCAGGCGTGGACGTCACCGGGGTTCATCAGCACCACCGTGCCGGCACTGACCTCGAACGCCGATTGCTCATGCACATACGTGCTGCGCCCCGCAGTGATCGCACCGATGGAAAAATGCGCGTGGGAATGCCGGGCATAACAGACGTCACGCCCATCAGCGATGGCCCGGGCCTCGATGAAGGGCAGGGCGTCGTCGCGCCAGAAACGCGGGGCTTTGTCGGCATCTTTGGCAACGGCGTGCTTCATCGTCGGTGTCCTGGGCGGGTCAGGCCCCGAGTGTATTAGCTCTTGCCGTCAAAGGCCCGCTAGAAATCCCACTGGGTCGTCACCTGCACACTTCGCGGCTCTCCATAAAACCCGGTGCCGAAATTGCCAAGCCCGGTGTAGTAGGTCTTGTCGAACAGGTTCTTCACGTTGAGCATCGCGCTCAGGTGTTCGTTGACGCGATAGCGCGTCATCACGTCCACCAGGTAATAACTCTGCTGAGTGATGCGCGCAGCGTGGCCGCTGCCGTTGGCGCTGGGCTGGAACACGTTGCCGAAGAATTCGCTCTGCCAGTTCACCCCAGCCCCGACCGTGAGTTTTTCCCAGGCACCAGGCAAGCGATAGGTGCTGAACACGCGCACCACTTGCGCCGGGGCGGTGGTTTGCAGCACAGAGCCGTAGACGTCATCGCCCTTGGTATCACGGGTGTGGTTGTAGGTGTAGCCGGCCGAGAGTTTCCAGCCTTCGCGCACTTCGCCGGCCAGCTCGAACTCGAAACCCTTGGTAGTCGCGCCTTGCACCGGGCGGTACACCGACTCGGTGTTGACGCCGCTGACGTACTCGGCGAGGTTGCCTTGTTCGATGCGGAACAGGGCGAACCGGGCGTTCAGCCGCCCGGCGAAATATTCAGCCTTGATCCCGGCTTCGTAGGCGTCGCCTTCTACCGGGTCGAGCAATCGGCCCGAGGCGTCTTTGCTCATTTGCGGCTGATAGATGTTGGTGTAGCTGGTGTACGCCGAGTAGGTGTCGTCGAGGTCGTAGATCAGCCCGGCGTAGGGCGTGACCACGCCGCTCTGGCGGTAACCGTCGCGCACATCCGGGGCGCTGAAGTAGTCGAGGTGATCGCTGCCCTTGAAGTCGCTGACCCGCGCGCCAAGGATCAGCGCCAGGTCAGCGCTGGGCTTCAGGCGCGTGGCCAGGTAGGCGCCGGTCTGGCGCTGGACGATGTCGTCGTTGCCGATCTGGGGGATGTCCGGTTTCGGGAATTCGCCGCGCCAATCGAAGATGCTGCCGTCCAGCGCCGGGTAGACCGAGCCGTGTACCGGGATGTCCTGGCGGGTGTTCATCGCCATGAAACCGGCGATCAACTCGTGCTCGCGCCCGAACAGACTGAACGGGCCGCTGAGGTTGACGTCGAGGTTGTCCTGCACCTCATCGCCCTTGAATTTACCCATGTACATGAACATGCCGTCGCCGCTGACCGGGTCCGGATTACCACCGCTGGCCGAGGCGAGAAAGGTGTCGTGCTGGCGGTGTTTGCGGTCGTAGCTGACCTTGAGTTTCCAGGCGTTGGCCAGTTGCTGTTCCAGCGAAGCAAAAAGCGTCTGGTTGCTGAAATCCCGGCGGCTCCAGTCGCTGGCCGGGTTGAACGAGCGGGAGAAGTGCGTGCGAGAACCGTCGCTGTAGAACATCGGGAAACCGGTCCAACTGGCGCCACGGGAACGGGTGTTTTGCTGATCGATGCCGAAGGTCAGCAGGGTGTCCGGGGTCAGGTCGGCTTCGAGGATGGCGTAGGCGATGTCCCGGGTGTTTTGGTAGTGATCGGCGTGGGCGCTGCGGTCCTGATGGACCCCGACCAAACGCCCGCGCAGCTTGCCGCTGTCGGTCAACGGGCCGGCGATATCGCCCTCGCTGCGGTAGCTGTCCCAGGAACCGACGCTGCCGCTGACCGAGGCCTTGAAGGTCGGGGTCGGGCGCTTGCGGATCAGGTTGACGGTGGCCGACGGATCGCCCGAACCGGTCATCAGGCCGGTGGCGCCCTTGATGATTTCCACGCGGTCGAAGGTCGCCATGTCGGTGCTGGTGGTGCCGTAATCGTAGACGCCGTCGTAGTCGGTATTTACCCCGTCGTACTGGAAATTGGTGATCGGCAGGCCGCGACTGGAAAACTCCCAGCGCTCGCTGTCGTAGTTCTGCACGCTGACACCGGGGGCGCGGCGCAGCACGTCGGCGATGTTGGTGCCGCCCTGGTCGTCCATTTGCTGGCGGGTGATGACCGTGACCGATTGTGGGGTTTGTCGCAATGACAGCGCCAGACCGGTGGCCGAGGAGGTCGAGCCGGTGGTGTAGGCGTGGGTGTCTTCGGTGACGGCGCCGAGGTTCAGGCCCGCGACAGTCGTGGCGTCCAGTTCAAGCGGGCCACCCGTGGTTCGCAGGACATAACCGCCGCCGACCTGGGGTTGCGCTTGCAGGCCGCTGCCCTGCAACAGGCGTTGCAAGGCTTGTTGTTCGGTGAAGTCGCCATTGAGCCCCGAGCTGATTTTGCCGCTGGCCAGGTCGTTGTGCCCGGCCAGGAAAATCCCGGCCTGTTCGGCGAAGCGGTTAAGCACGTTGACCAACGAACCGGCAGCGATCGCATAGTGGCGCTTCTGGCTGGCGGACTGCTCGCTGGCGGCCGGGGCGATGCCTGGCGCCAGGCTGATCAGCCCCGCCGCCAGCGCCAGTGCCATCGGCCGAATCACGCTTTCGGGCCGACGCTGACCCACCAGGCCATGGTCTTGTGCACCCGGATCGGCAGGGCCGCTTCCAGCAGGCGCAGGGCCTGATCGGTGTCTTTGAGCGGGAACGAACCCATCACCGGCAGCCCGGCGATGGCCGGATCGCAGGCCAGGTGCCCCGGCCGGTAGCGACTCAATTCCTCGATCAACTGCCCCAGCGGCAGGTTGTCCGCCAGCAGCACCCCACGGCGCCAGGCTTCGCGTCCTGCCGCTGCCGGCGTGGCGGCTGAAGTCTGATCCTCGGTGAACGCCAATTGCCGGCCCGCCTCGACGATGTGTACCTGGCCGCTCAACGTCCGGACTTCGACCGCGCCTTCGTAGACGTTCAACACCGTCTGGCGTTGGTCCTGACGCACGCTGAAACGCGTACCCAGCGCACGCATACGGCCTTGGGCGGTTTGTACCAGAAACGGTCTGCTGCGGTCTTTGGCGGTGTCGATCAACACTTCGCCGCAACGGAGCAGCAACAGCCGTTGCCCGGCATCGAAGCGCACGTTCAGCGCGCTCAGGGCGTTGAGCCAGATCCGGCTGCCGTCGGTGAGCAGGCTTTCCCGGGTTTCTCCAGTGCCGGTAGCCAGGTTGGCGGTCCAGCGGCCCAGCGCATCCGGCAACGGACTTTGCCGCCAGGCACCCCAGCCCAACAGACTGCCCGACGCCAGGATAAACAGCCCCTTGAGCGTCTGCCGGCGGTTGATCGGTGCGCGAGGGGTGTTGCGCAGCACATGGCTGGCCGCTTGAGGTTGATCATTGTGCAGCGCGGTGAAGCGTTGGCCGACCCGCTCGACGTAGCGCCAGGCTTGCTGATGCTCGCCACTTTTTGCCAGCCAGGCCTGCCAGCGCTCGCGGTCCTGTTCGCCGGCCTGTTGGTCGTGCAGTTGCACATACCATTGCGCCGCCTGTTCGAGGCTGGCGTGGCTGATGCTGTTCGAGGAAATGCCGGACATGGATTACTCGATCAGCAGGCCGTCGAGTTCGGCCTCGAGCAGCGCGCAATGCATCAACGCCTGGGCGAGGTATTTCTTCACCATGCGCTCGCACACGCCGATTTCCTCGGCGATGGCGCGGTAGGGCAGGCCATGCACCTGGGCCAGGATGAACGCATCGCGCACCCGCGCCGGCAACCGTTGCAGCATGGCGTCCACTTCATAGAGGGTTTCGACGATGATCGCCCGTTGCTCCGGCGACGGCTGCACGGCTTGAGGGCGAGCGGCGAGGGTGTCGAGCCAGGCTTGCTCCAGTTGGCGGCGGCGCCAGTGATCGATGCACAGACCCCGAGCGATGGTCGCCAGGTACGAGCGTTCACGGGTTTCGCAGTCGAAGGCGGGCGGACGCTTGAGCACCCGGATAAAGGTGTCATGGGCCAGGTCGGCGGCATCGAAGGCGTTGCTCAAGCGTCGACGCAGTAGCTCATGCAACCAGCGGTGATGCGCGAGGTAGAGGTTCTGAACGCAGGAGGAATCGGCGACCGTCATCGTGAGCACATGTCCATGGGCGACGTACGCCTTCAGTGCAAATAAGAATGGGTCGCGATTAAACCAAATGGTTTTGCTGTTCGCAAATGATATTGGTTTGCTTTTAGGCGGCGGAGCGGGGCAATGGGTTGCGTTGTAGTCACTATGACTGGGTTTTGAGTCATTAAGACCAACGCGGGCTTGAGTCATATTGACCGCATGGCAGCCAACCTGTTGATTTACCGACCTATAAATCCTGGCACGGGTTTTGGATTAGCCAACGTACAACTGAACGGCTTCAGGAGTACGGAAAAATGTTCGATTTCTTCAGCAATCCCCAGAACGTTCTGCGCCTGTCGAGCAAAGTGTTGGGCCTGGGCCTGACCCTGCTTTTAGTCGGCATCTACGGCGCCTACTTTTACGGCGGTCACTTGCCCATCGTAGCGCTGGTGTCGATGCACGCCATGACCATCATCGGTCCGACCTTGCTCAAAATCGGCTATGTGATGCGGCTGCTGGCCCAGCATCGGCTGAGCGTGCGCCCTGTCGCGGCAATGGCATAAAACACAACCTTGTAGGAGCAAGGCTTGCCCGCGAAGGCGGTGTGTCAGCCGACATCAATGCTGGCTGACACACCGCCTTCGCGGGCAAGCCTCGCTCCTACGGGAGGTTTGTGTCGATGCACGCCTTGACCATCATCGGCCCGACCTTGCTCAAAATCGGCTATGTGATGCGGTTGCTGGCCCAGCATCGGCTGAGCGTCTGCCCTGTCGCGGCAATGGCATAAAGCGCAAACCTGTGGGAGCGGGCTTGCTCGCGAAAGCGGTGTACCAGCCGCCATCAATGGTGCCTGACACTCCGCTTTCGCGAGCAAGCCCGCTCCCACAAGGGGTCAGCGTCCAAGGCCGCCTCGCTCGGCGATCCAACCCGTCGCCATATCGATAAACGCCCGCAGTTTCGGCTGGGTCTGAGTGCGGCTGGGGAAGTACAGGTACAGTCCTGAACTCAACGGCACAAACGGTTGCAGTACCCGTTGCAGGCGTCCATCCGCCAACTCGTCGGCAATTTCCAGGTCGCAGGCATACGCCAGGCCCAAGCCATCCCGGGCCGCTGCCACCAGCAACTTACGGTCATTGACGATCACGCCGCCCGCGACCCCCACGGTAAAGTCGCGCCCGTCCCGGCGAAACTCCCAACGATGGGCATTGCCCGAGGTGGAAAAGCGAAAGCCGATGCATTCATGCCCGGTCAGGGCTTCTGGACTGGCGGGTTGGCCGGCCCTGGCAAAATACGTTGGGGAACCCACCACCGACCATTGCAAGTCCGGGGTCAGGCGCACGGCGACCATATCCTTCTCGATGGACTCGCCGAGGCGAATCCCGGCATCGAAGCCCCCGGTCATCAGGTCCACCGTGGCGTCGTCCAGGGAAATATCCAGGGTGACCTGCGGATAGGCCTGGCGAAACAACGGGATCAGCGGCTCGATCAGCAGGGCGCCGGACAACCGAGGCGCGGTGATGCGCAAGGTGCCCATGGGTTGATCGCGAAAGCCGCTGAGCACCGCCAGCGCCTCATCGATTTCACTGGCCGCCGGGCGCAAGCGGGCGAACAGGCTGGCGCCAGCCTCGGTCAACGCCACGCGCCGGGTGGTGCGCTGGAATAAAAGCACCCCTGTGCGCCGCTCCAGCAACTTGATGGCGTGGCTGACAGCCGTGGGCGTGACGGTCAGGCGGGTGGCGGCGAGGGTGAAGCTTTTGTGCTCGGCCACCGCGAGGAATTCGGTCAAGCCGTCGAACGGATCATGGTTCATGCAAAGAGCGCCATTATGAAAGAGCGTTTCATAGTGCTTGTAGCACGAGGGCATTTTTCCCGGCAATCTTCCTGCGTACCTTGGGCACATCCCCCACCCACACAAGGTATCGATCATGAGCACTTCTTCTTTCAAACGTGTCTGGCTGGTCACCGGTGCTTCCCGTGGCATCGGCGCCAAAATCGTCGCCGCGGCCCTGGCCAACGGTGATGCCGTGGTCGCGACAGCCCGGGACGCCAGCACGATCATCCAGCGTTTCGGCGACCAGCCGGGCCTGCTCGCCGCCACGCTCGACGTGACCAACGAAGCCCAGGGCGCGGCGGTGGCCAAGGCCGCCATCGAACAATTCGGCCGCATCGACGTGCTGGTCAACAACGCCGGTTTCGGTTTGCTCGGGGCGGTGGAAGAGGCGAGCAGTGATGAGATCAAGCGACTCTACGAAACCAACGTCTTCGGCCTGCTGAATGTCACTCGCGGCGTATTGCCGTACATGCGCGCCGCCCGCAGCGGGCATGTGATCAACATCTCGTCGGTGGGCGGCTTCCAGTCGGCGCCGGGTTATGGCGTGTATTGCTCGACCAAGTTCGCCGTCGAAGCGTTGAGCGAAGCCTTGCACGGTGAGCTGGCCCCGCTGGGGGTGAAGGTGACCGTGGTCGAACCGGGCTACTTCCGCACGGACTTCCTCGACACCAACTCCCTGGTCGAATCCCCGGAAACCATTGCCGACTACGCTCCGACGGCCGGTGAAGTGCGCAAACTGGCCAAGGCTGTGAACCAGCAGCAACCGGGCGACCCGGAGAAACTGGCCCAGGCGATGATCACCCTGGTCGAGTCCGACAACCCGCCACTGCGCTTGCCCCTGGGCACGGATTCGGTGCGTTACATCCAGGCGAAGACCGAGTTCGTCACCGGTGAATTGAACACCTGGCGCACCCTGTCAGAGTCCACCGATTTCTAACCCACCCCAGCAATCCCCTGTGGGAGCGGGCTTGCTCGCGAAAGCGGCTTAACATTCAACATAACTGTTGCCTGATACTCCGCCTTCGCGAGCAAGCCCGCTCCCACAAGGGATCTTCAGGGGCCAGGGATATGTGACCGGCGGTCGCAGAAGCTGGCCCGCTGGTCAATCTGCGCTTAGCTGTATGGATAACCCGAGGCGCGCGTAGATCCGCCGACCCCGTAGGGTGTGGTGGTCTCAGTAATCCGCCCCCTTCAGAACACCGTGAGTCTGAGGAAGATCCGCCATGCTGACCCTGAATATCAATGGCAAGGACCAGGCGCTGGATGTCCCCGCGGACATGCCGCTGCTGTGGGTCTTGCGCGATGTCGCGCACCTGACCGGGACCAAGTTCGGTTGCGGCATGGCGCAGTGCGGTGCCTGCACCGTGCATGTCGACGGCGCGCCGCTGCGTTCCTGCATCACCCCGGCCACCGCCGTGGCCAACGGGCAAAAGATCCTCACCATCGAAGGCCTGTCCACCGACGGTTCGCACCCGGTGCAACAAGCCTGGGCCGAACTCGACGTGGTGCAGTGCGGTTACTGCCAGTCGGGGCAGATCATGTCCGCCGCCGCGTTGCTGGCGAAAATCCCCAAACCCACCGACGACGATATCGACCAGGCGCTGTCCGGCAATATCTGCCGCTGCGGCACCTACCCACGGATTCGTGCGGCAGTGAAACGCGCCGCCGAAATCGGTTGATGCTCCATCGATGGGAGTCAGTTCAATGAACAGCCTCAATCCTGTTTCACGTCGCGGTTTTCTCAAGGGCAGCGCCATGCTTGGCGGTGGGCTGGTGGTGGCGTTTGTCATCCCCGGCGGTCATCGCTTCGCCATGGGGGCGGAGAACCAGGGCAACGCCTTCGCGCCCAATGCCTTCCTGCGCATCAGCAACGACAACATCGTCACCATCCTGCTTGGCCATTCGGAAATGGGCCAGGGCATCTGGACCGGCCTGACCATGCTGATTGCCGAAGAACTGGACGCCGACTGGTCGAAAATCCGCGTCGAACATTCCCCGGCCTCGGCCAAGGATTACGGTTTGGCCGGATTTGGCGACATGCAAATCACTGGCGGCTCGACTTCAACCTGGATGGAGTTCGACCGCTATCGCCAGGCCGGTGCCGCCGCGCGCCTGATGCTGATCGACGCCGCCGCCAAGCGCTTCAACGTTGCACCGTCCGAGATTCGCACCGAGCCGGGCGTGGTCATCGCCGGCGACAAACGCGCCACCTACGGCGAACTGGCGGATGACGCCGGCAAGCTGCCGGTGCCGGATCCGGCCTCGATCAAATTCAAGGAGGCCAAGGACTGGAAGATCATCGGCAAACCGACCCCTCGCCTCGATACCCCGGAGAAAATCACTGGCCGCGCCAAATTCGGCATGGACGTGCAGTTCGATGGCTTGATGACCGCCATGGTCGCCCGGCCGCCGGTATTCGGCGGCAGCGTCAAATCCTTCGAAGGCGCCGAGGCGCTGGCGGTGCCCGGCGTGCACAAAGTGGTGCAAGTGCCCACGGGCGTGGCGGTGATTGCCGATCATTACTGGGCGGCGAAACTGGGGCGCGATGCGCTGAAAATCGATTGGGATCTGGGGCCGAACACCGGTCTCGACAGCGTGAAGTTGCTGGAAAGCTTTCGCCAACTCGCCGCCACCCCCGGGATGCCGGCCAGCCAGGCCGGGGACACCGCTGCGACGCTGAAAAAAGCGGCGAAAACCATCGATGTCGAATACAGCGTGCCGTACCTGGCCCACGCGCCGATGGAACCGCTCAATTGCACGGTGAAAATCACCACGGACAAATGCGAAATCTGGACCGGCACCCAATTCCAGACCCTCGATCAGATGGTCGCGGGCAAGATCACCGGGCTCAAACCCGAACAGGTGCAAATCCACACCGAATTCCTCGGCGGCGGTTTCGGTCGCCGGGCCAATCCAACCTCGGATTTTGTCGCCGAAGCGGTGCAAGTGGCCAAAGCTGCGGGCGTGCCGGTGAAAACCGTGTGGTCCCGGGAGGACGACATTCGCGGCGGTTATTACCGCTCGATGTTCCTGCATCAAGCCAATATTGGCCTGGACGCCGACGGCATGCCCCTGGCCTGGAAGCATGTGATGGTCGGCCAGTCGATCATGGACGGCACTGCGTTCGCCGCGACCATGGTCAAGGACGGCATCGACAAGACCTCGGTCGAAGGCGTCGCCGACAGTCCCTACATCGAAAAACTGGCCAATCATCAGGTCGAACTGCACTCACCGAAGACCGGCATCAGCGTGTTGTGGCTGCGTTCGGTGGGGCACAGCCATAACGCGTTTGTCATGGAGTCGTTGATCGACGAATTGGCCGAAGCGGCGGGCAAGGATCCGGTGGAATACCGACGAACCCTGCTCAAGGAGCATCCACGGCATCTCGGCGTGCTGAATCTGGCGGTGGAGAAGGCCAATTGGGACGCGCCGCTGCCGGACGGCCACGCCTTGGGTGTGGCGGTGCATGAGTCGTTTGGCAGCTATGTGGCGCATGTTGCGGAAGTGTCCGAGGACAACCTGAAAATTCGCGTGCACCGGGTGGTGTGCGCGGTGGATTGCGGGATTGCGGTCAACCCGCAGAGCATCGCGGCGCAGATGGAATCCTGCGTCACCTTCGGCCTCGGTTTTGCCCTGCGCAGCAAACTGACCTTCAAGGACGGCCAGGTGGTGCAGTCCAACTATCACGACTATCAGGTGCTGCGCCTGAACGAAATGCCGGTGGTGGAGGTGCACATCGTGCCCAGCACCGACAAACCCGGCGGTATCGGCGAGGCCGGTGTACCGCCCGTGGCGCCGGCGGTGGCCAACGCGGTGTTCGCCCTGACCGGGCAACGCCTGCGCGAACTGCCGCTGCAACTGTCGGGGGTGTGACATGAGACGACATTTGATCCTTGGTGCGGTGGTGTTGGTGGGCCTGACCGGCTACGCCTCGGACCTGTTTGCGGCGGACAATCAGGCTGCGCTGGAAGCCTTCGGCACCGTGCAGAAGGTGTTCCAGAGCCCGCGCTGCCAGAACTGCCACATTCCCGGCGATTCGCCGTTGCAGTTCGACGCCGGTACGCCGCACATGATGAACGTGGTGCGCGGCATGGACGGCAAGGGCGCCGCCGGTTTGCCCTGCGCCACCTGCCACGCGGAAAACAACCCGCCGGCCAGCTACGGCCCTCACGCGCCGCCGGGCGCGCCCCATTGGAGCCTGCCGCCGGCCTCGCACAAAATGGCCTGGATCGGCCTGCCACCGGACAAACTCTGCGCTTTGATCAAGGACCGTTCCAGCAATGGCGACCGGGATTTCGCTGCGCTGATCAAGCACGTCAGCGACGACAAACTGGTGCTCTGGGGCTGGAATCCGGGCGGTAACCGGGCACCGGTGCCAGTGCCCCACGACATCTTTGTCACGCAATTCAAGCTCTGGGCTGACGCCGGAGGACCGTGCCCGGTGGCGGGCATCTGACCAACGGCGGGTTAATTAGGAGTCAAACCGGGTCTGTGCGGCTCTAACGTACATACCCCCACAGGAGTGAAACATGCTGGTTCCAGGCAAACCGATCAAACCGGGCACTTGCGCAGACACCTTGCACGGCCCGGACACCGCACTGCAGGAGCGCGAATTGCTGCGCGACCTGGCCCGCCAGGCCGAGCAGGAACTGACGGCAGTGCAAGTGGCGAGCATGGATGAATTGACGCTGCTGCCCAATCATCACGGCTTCGAGGCCCTGGCCCAACGGGGGCTGGATGCGTGCTTGCAGCTCGGCAAACCGGCGACTTTGCTGTTTTTCGACCTCGATAATTTCAAACACATCAACTACCTGTACGGCCGCGCCGAAGGCGACGATGCCTTGAAGACCTTTGCCGATGTGCTGCGGATCGCTTTTCGCGAAAGCGACGTGATCGGGCGCATGGGCAGCGATGAATTCGCCGCGTTGCTGACCGGCAGCAATGGCGTGGAGATTCCGGCGATCCGCGCGCGGCTCGAAGAAATGCTCGACGAGCGCAACGCCACGGTGCATCGCGGGTATGACATCCGTTTCAGTGTCACCCAACTCGAATTTCACCCCGCGCAGCACCAATCCGCGGAAGGTTTATTGGCGGCGATCAGCGAACAAGTCGGCGGCCACCCGTTCGGCCACTCGTAACAGCGAGCCGTCCTGCCTGAACCGGCCGATCATCTGCACACCCATCGGCAACAACCCTTCGGCCCGTGGCAGGGGGATATTCACCTGCGGCCAGCCAAACGCACCCCAGAACTTGATGAAGTCCGATGGCCCGGTGTTCTCGGCGCTGTCCTCCGCCAGGGGCGCGAGCATGCCGCAGTTGGGGGCGAGGATGGCGTCGAAGGGCTGGCACAGTTGGTTCAGGCGCGGTGCGAGCGCGGCCAGTCGGGCCTTGGCGGCGGTTTCCTGATCCCAAGTGGTGGCGGCGGCGCGATCGAACATCGCCAGTATCGAGGGGCTCAACAGGGGGCGGTGTTGTTCAAACTCTTTCGCCAGCGAACGGGCGCCTTCACAATCGTTGATGGTCAGGTGATCGTCGAACACCCCGGCGAATTTATCCGGCAGTTTGAGTTCGCTGACCTGGTGACCGGCGTGGCGCAGCTGTTCAACGGCCTGTTCCAGCGCTTCGGCCACCTCGGGTTGTACCTGATCCCAGCGCGGCGTACGGCAGAAGCCCAGGTGCAGTGGGCGTTGCGGTGCTTCAGGCAGTTCGAAACCCGGAATCAACACCCGCGCCACCAGGCCCAAGTCCCGCACCGAGCGGCCATACCAGCCCACGGTGTCGAAACTCGGCGCCAGGGGTTTCACGCCTTCCAGCGACACCAGCCCGAACGATGGCTTGAATGCCAATAAACCGCAGTAAGCCGCTGGTTTGAGCAGCGAACCAGCGGTTTGTGTGCCCAACGCAATCGCAAAGAAATCCGCCGCCATCCCCGCCGCCGAACCGGCGCTGGAACTGCCCGGCGTGCGCGCCAGGTCATGGGGGTTGCGGGTCGGACCGGTGCGCATGTAGGCAAATTCGGTGGTGTGGGTCTTGCCCATGATCAGCGCGCCGGCCTGGCGCAGCAGGGTCACGACATGGGCATCCCGGGACGGCTGGTGGTCGGCGTAGATCGGCGAAAAGAACTGTGTGGGATGGTCGGCGCTGTCGAGGATGTCCTTGATGCCCACTGGCACTCCCGCGAGCAAGCCCCGGCCCTCATTTAACGAGGCTTGCAGGCGCACTTGCAGCGGTTTGAACGAGGCGAAGGCCTGGACGTCCGGTTCCAGCGCTTCAATGCGCTCAAGGAAACCATCGGCGATGTCCGCGACGGTCGTCTCGCCATTCTTGACCGCTTCACTGATGGCCGTGGCATCCAGTGCGGCGCGGATCATTTGGCGAACAACTGGCTGATGTCCTTGAACGCCTTGAACTCCAGCGCATTGCCGCAGGGATCGAACAGAAACATCGTCGCTTGCTCGCCCACCAGTCCCTGAAAACGAATCCCCGGCTCAATCACGAACTTCGTACCCAGGCCTTGCAGACGCTCGGCCAGGGCTTCCCATTGCGCCATGCCCAGCACCACGCCGAAGTGCGGCACCGGCACGTTATGGCCGTCCACGGCGTTGGTGTGGGCGGCTTCTTGCGAGGCGTTCTTTGGCGCCAGGTGAATCACCAGTTGATGACCGAAAAAATTGAAATCCACCCAGTGATCGCTGGAACGGCCTTCTTCCAGGCCAAACACTGCGCCATAAAAACTGCGTGCGGCCGCCAGGTCATACACCGGAATGGCGAGGTGGAAAGGGGAGAGCTGCATGGGGTCATCCTCAACGGTGGAAAGTTGCAGTCGAGTTTAGTCCTGTGCTTTTCGATTAAAAGACGATAATTTTTGCGTCGAGCTCAAATTATTTCGATCAATGGTGGCGCCGATGCTGCGGGAACTGAAAACCTTTATCGCGGTGACCCGCTACGGCACCTTTGCGGCGGCGGGCATGCACATCGGCCTCACACAATCGGCGGTCAGCGCGCAGATTCGCAATCTGGAACAGGCCCTGGGCATCCGCCTGTTCGACCGCACCGGGCGCCAGGCGCTGCTCAACGCGGCGGGGCAACGGGCGTTGCCGATGGCCCGGGAGATGCTGGAAACCTTTGCCCGGATGGCCGTCAGTGATGACGTCAGTGAGTATCGCGGCGAACTGAAGATCGGCGCAGTGGCCACGGTGCAGACCGGTTTGCTGCCCCAGGCGTTGTTGCGCTTGCGGCAGCAGGCACCGTTGCTTGAGCCGAAACTGGTGCCGGGGGTGTCGCTGAACCTGTTGAGTCAGGTGGACACCGGCGAAGTGGATTTGGCGATCCTGATCAAGCCGCCGTTCGAACTGCCCAAGGAGTTGTCGGCGCAGATTATCCGCAAGGAGCCGTTCGTGCTGATCGTACCGGCGGAGCTGGAAGGTGATGATCCATTGCAGATACTCGCCGAGCATCCTCACGTGCGCTACGACCGTAATTCGTTTGGTGGGCGTTTGGTGACGCGGTTCCTGCGGGAGCAGCAGATTGAGGTCAAGGTCGGGCTGGAGCTGGATGAGCTGGAAGCGATTGTGAAAATGGTTGAGTGCGGGTTGGGGGTTTCGCTGCTGCCGGAGGCGGGGTTGTGGGTGGAGCATGGGGCGAAAGTCAGGGTGATTGCCTTGGGTGACCTGACGTTTTACCGGGAAATCGTGTTGTTGCAGCGCTATAGCCAGCGGATGCAGCCAATTCAGCAGTTGTTTGCCCGGTGCCTCCTGCCCACCTGAAATCAACCGGTAGTTGGCTCTTGAAGACATAACATTGGCTCGTAATGGTACTGGAACTGATATTTATGACAGGTGTGGAACATGCGTAGGTAGAGCAATAGTTGCCAGGACAAGCAAACTGAAAAGGATGTTTAAAATGTCAACGCATAATGATCAAGCGCTCACAGCAACGCCGGGTGATCTGGATCCTGAGTTCGGGCAAAACGGTACTTATCCAGTCCCTAGTTTCAGTGGCTCATTCAGAGGGCTCCTCGAAGATGACGAAGGCCGCTTTGTTTATACCTATTGGGAATCTGGAGAGTGTGTATTAGGCCGTGGGTCGGAAGACGGAACTCCTGATACTGGATTTGGACAGGGAGGTTATACACGATGGGCATTTCACCCTGGCAAGGAATCAATACCCGCTCAGTTACTCCGAGCAGACAATGGAAAAATCCTCCTTGTCGGTGCCGTTAGAACCGAAATAGAAAGGTCGCAAGCAGCCATTACGCGGTTCAACGCGAACGGTAGTCCGGACCTGATTTTCGGTAATGTGATTTTGCCTTTCCCTGCAGAGGGCAACATTACTTCGGATTTTCCGACGGGATGTCTTCAGGCCGATGGCAAGATTCTATTAGCTCAACAGTACTACAGGATTGGCGATGGTTTCAGGGCCATCGTGGTCCGTCGACTTTTAGCTGACGGCCAGGCGGATATGAGCTTTGGTGAGGGTCGTGGATTTATCGAAGTGCGGTTTAAAGACCAGAATTCATCATTAACAAGCTTGGCGGTTTTGCCGGACGATAAAATTCTGGTTGGCGGTCAAATTAGCCGAGCAAGTAATAATACAGCGGATATGGCTGTAGCCCGTTTTCTTCCAAGTGGAGACTTGGATGTAACCTTTGGCAATTCAGGTTGTTGGGAGTTGAAGGCGGGCTATTCGGGTATGCAGAAAATGATTGTTCATAAAGACAAAATAATCTGTGCGGGCAATGTAAGCCAGGTAAAAGGTTTTGCAATGGCCATGGCAAGAGTGACAGTGGAGGGGGTCTTTGATCCAGACTTTAATGGTGGCGAACTGTTGACGATTAATATTCCATCTGATTGGCCGTGGTATAGCGTTTCGGCCGATGCAGTCAATGTACAGTCGGATGAGAAAATCGTTGTGGCGGGGGCCGCAGGTCAGACTTCTGCTTTCTGGCTTCGCCTCCTGCCTAAAGGAGCCCTTGATATGACATTCGGTAATAGGGGTATTGGAACTTACAATCAGGTCCGACGGTTGGGAGCCGCCATTGTATTGGATGCCAGTCAGCGAATTGTTATCGCGCTGGATACACGGCCCCCGCTGATAGTGGGTGTTCTCGGCTGACTGTTCTGTACCGATATTCATTAGTGCAAAAAAAACCCGCCAGTCTCGGCGGGTTTTTTCAGGCGCTAACCAAAGATCACTCTTCGATATTGCCCATCGCAGTGGTGTTGAAACCACCGTCTACGTACATGATTTCGCCGCTGATGCCGGACGCCAGGTCCGAGCACAGGAAGGCGCCGGCGTTGCCGACTTCGTCGATGGTGACGTTACGACGCAGCGGGGTTTGCGCTTCGTTGGCGGCCAGCATTTTGCGGAAGTTCTTGATGCCGGAAGCGGCGAGGGTGCGGATCGGGCCAGCCGATACGGCGTTGACGCGGGTGCCTTCCGGGCCCAGGGAGCCGGCCAGGTAACGAACGCCCGCTTCCAGGGAGGCCTTGGCCATGCCCATCACGTTGTAGTTCGGCATGGTGCGCTCGGCACCCAGGTACGACAGGGTCAGCAGGCTGCCATTGCGGCCTTTCATCATTTCGCGGCCAGCCTTGGCCAGGGCCACGAAGCTGTAGGCGCTGATGTCGTGAGCGATGCGGAAACCTTCACGGGTGGTGGCTTCGGTGAAGTCGCCGTCCAGTTGGTCGCCCGGGGCGAAGCCGACGGAGTGAACGATCACGTCCAGGCCATCCCACTTCTTGCTCAATTCTTCGAAGACCTTGGCGATTTCTTCATCGCTGGCCACGTCGCACGGGAAGCACAGCTCGGGGCTCGAGCCCCAGCCTTGTGCGAATTCTTCAACACGACCTTTCAGTTTGTCGTTCTGATAAGTGAAGGCAAGCTCAGCGCCCTCGCGATGCATGGCGGCAGCGATGCCGGATGCGATGGACAGCTTGCTGGCGACACCGACGATCAGTACGCGCTTACCGGCGAGAAAACCCATGTGTTGCTCCTCTCTTTCAGGTTATTGCGCAGTGGCTGGTGCCAGGAAAGCGGCTTCCAGCAACTGCTGTGTATACGGATGTTGGGGGGCGGCAAAGATACTTTGCGCGTCTCCCTGTTCGACCACTTGGCCATGCTTGACCACCATCAACTGGTGGCTCAGCGCTTTGACGACAGCCAGGTCATGGCTGATAAACAGATACGTCAGGTTGTACTTGGTTTGCAGTGACCGCAAAAGCTCCACCACTTGGCGCTGCACTGTCCGGTCGAGGGCCGACGTCGGCTCGTCCAGCAGGATCAGCGCCGGTTTTAGCACTAATGCCCGGGCAATGGCGATTCTCTGCCGTTGCCCGCCGGAAAATTCGTGGGGGTAGCGGTTCCGGCTTTCCGGGTCCAGGCCTACCTCCTTCAATGCCGCAATAATCGCTTGTTCCTGTTCCGCTTCGGTGCCCATCTTGTGGATCCGCAGGCCTTCGCCGACGATCTGGCTCACGCACATCCGCGGGCTCAGGCTGCCGAACGGGTCCTGGAACACCACCTGCATCTCCCGGCGCAACGGTCGAACCTCGCCCTGCGTCAGGCAGTCTAGCTGTTTGCCTTCAAAACGGATGCCGCCCTGGCTACCGATCAGCCGCAAAATCGCCAAACCCAATGTCGATTTGCCGGAACCGCTTTCTCCCACGATCCCCAAGGTCTGGCCCTGGGGCAGGGTGAAGTTGATGCCGTCTACCGCTTTGACGTAATCCACCGTGGTTTTCAAGAAGCCTTTCTTGATCGGGAACCAGACTTTCAGGTCCTCGACTTGCAGCAATGGCGGGCCAATCACGTTGGTTGCCGGCTTGCCGCTGGGCTCCGCTGCCAGCAGTTCCCGAGTGTACGGATGCTGCGGCGCGCGGAACAACTCTTCGCACGATGCCTGTTCGACGATGCAACCGCGCTGCATGACACATACGCGATGCGCAATTCTTCGCACAAGGTTCAAATCGTGACTGATCAGTAGCAGCGACATGCCCAATCTGGCTTGCAGTTCCTTGAGCAATTCGAGGATTTTCAGCTGAACGGTCACGTCCAGAGCGGTGGTCGGTTCATCGGCAATCAGCAGCTCCGGCTCGTTGGCCAGGGCCATGGCGATCATCACCCGCTGGCGCTGGCCGCCCGATAACTCATGGGGCAAAGCTTTGAGGCGCTTGTGCGGCTCGGGGATGCCGACCATCTCCAGCAGTTCCAAAGTGCGCTTGGTCGCCACTTTACCGACCAGACCCTTGTGGATGCCCAGCACTTCGTTGATCTGCTTCTCGATCGAGTGCAGCGGATTGAGCGAGGTCATCGGCTCCTGGAAGATCATCGCGATCCGGTTGCCGCGGATGTGGCGAATGGTTTTCTCTTTCAGGCTCAGCAGGTCTTGCCCGGAATACTCGATGGTGCCGGACGGGTGCCGGGCCAGCGGGTAGGGCAGCAGGCGCAGGATCGAGTGGGCGGTCACCGATTTGCCGGAGCCACTTTCGCCGACCAGGGCCAGGGTTTCACCGCGCTTGATATCGAAGCTCACGCCTTCGACCACCCGCTGACAGCGTTCGCCGACAACGAATTCGACGGCGAGGTCGCGCACTTCGATCAGATTGTCCTGATTCATTTCACTTCCTCGGGTCGAAGGCATCGCGAGCGGACTCGCCGATAAACACCAGCAAACTCAACATCAACGCCAGCACGGCAAACGCGCTCATGCCCAGCCACGGCGCTTGCAGGTTGGATTTGCCCTGGGCCACCAGTTCACCCAGGGACGGACTGCCCGCCGGCAAACCGAAACCCAGGAAGTCGAGGGCCGTCAGGGTGCCGATGGCGCCGGTGAGGATGAACGGCATAAAGGTCATGGTCGAGACCATGGCGTTGGGCAAAATGTGGCGGAACATGATCGCGCCATTCTGCATCCCCAGCGCCCGGGCCGCGCGCACGTATTCAAGGTTGCGGCCGCGCAGGAACTCGGCGCGCACCACGTCCACCAGGCTCATCCACGAAAACAGCAGCATGATCCCCAGCAGCCACCAGAAGTTCGGCTGCACAAAACTGGCCAGAATGATCAGCAGGTACAACACCGGCAACCCGGACCAGATTTCGAGGAAACGCTGCCCGGCCAGATCGACCCAGCCACCATAGAAACCCTGCAAGGCCCCGGCAATCACACCGATGATCGAGCTGAGAATGGTCAGCGTCAGGGCAAACAACACCGAAATCCGGAAACCGTAGATCACCCGGGCCAGCACGTCGCGGCCCTGGTCGTCGGTGCCCAGCAGGTTGTCCGCCGAGGGCGGGGCCGGGGCCGGGACTTTCAGGTCGTAGTTGATGCTCTGGTAGCTGTAGGGGATCGGCGCCCACACAATCCACGCGTCCTTGGCCTTGAGCAGTTCGCGGATGTACGGGCTCTTGTAGTTGGCTTCCAGCGGGAATTCGCCGCCGAAAGTGGTTTCCGGGTAGCGCTTGAGCGCCGGGAAATACCAGCCGTTGTCGTAATGCACCACCAGTGGTTTGTCGTTGGCGATCAGCTCGGCGCCGAGGCTCAGGCCGAACAACACCAGAAACAGCCACAGCGACCACCAGCCACGCTTGTTGGCCTTGAACAGTTCGAATCGTCGGCGATTGAGGGGGGACAGGCTCATCTCAATGCTCCCGGTGTTCGAAGTCGATGCGCGGATCGACCAGGGTGTAGGTGAGGTCGCCGATCAGTTTCACCACCAGCCCCAATAACGTGAAGATAAACAGCGTGCCGAACACCACCGGGTAATCGCGGTTGATCGCCGCCTCGAAACTCATCAGGCCCAGGCCATCGAGGGAGAAAATCACTTCCACCAGCAACGAGCCGGTAAAGAAGATCCCGATAAACGCCGACGGGAACCCGGCAATCACCAGCAGCATCGCGTTACGGAACACATGGCCGTACAGCACTTTGTGATTGGTCAGCCCTTTGGCTTTGGCGGTGACTACGTACTGCTTGTTGATTTCATCGAGGAAGCTGTTTTTGGTCAGCAGGGTCATGGTCGCAAAGTTACCGATCACCAGCGCGGTCACCGGTAAGGCCAGGTGCCAGAAATAATCGAGAACCTTGCCGCCCATGCTCAGCTCGGAGAAATTGTTCGAGGTCAGGCCCCTTAACGGAAACCAGTCGAAATAACTGCCGCCGGCAAACAGCACGATCAGCAAAATGGCGAACAGGAACGCCGGGATCGCGTAGCCGACGATGATCAGCGAACTGGTCCAGACGTCGAAGTGGCTGCCGTGGCGCGTGGCCTTGGCGATCCCCAGCGGGATCGACACCAGGTACATGATCAGCGTGCTCCACAGCCCGAGGGAGATCGACACCGGCATCTTTTCCTTGATCAGGTCGATGACCTTGGCGTCACGGAAGAAGCTGTCGCCGAAATCCAGGGTCGCGTAGTTCTTGACCATGATCCACAAACGTTCCGGCGCCGATTTGTCGAAGCCGTACATGTGCTCGATTTCCTTGACCAGCGCCGGGTCCAGGCCCTGGGCGCCGCGATAAGCCGAACCTGCCACCGAGACCTCAGCACCGCCACCGGCGATGCGGCTGGTGGCGCCTTCGAAGCCTTCGAGCTTGGCGATCATCTGTTCCACCGGGCCACCGGGGGCAGCCTGGATGATCACGAAGTTGATCAGCAAAATGCCGAACAAGGTCGGGATGATCAGCAGCAGTCGCCGAAAAATATACGCCAGCATCTGATTACTCCGTGCCCGCAGGGTCGGCTTGCAGTTTGGTTTCGACTTCTACCGCCGGTTTCGCGTCAGGCTTGACCCACCAGGTGGCAATGCCGACGTCGTACTTGGGTGAAATTTTTGGATGGCCGATGTGATTCCAGTAGGCCACGCGCCAGGTCTTGATGTGCCAGTTGGGGATCACGTAATAGCCCCATTGCAGCACGCGGTCCAGCGCACGGGCGTGAGCTACCAGGCTTTTGCGCGAATCGGCGTTGATCAGGCCCTCGACCAATTGGTCCACCACCGGGTCTTTCAAGCCCATGGAATTGCGGCTGCCGGGTTTGTCGGCGGCGGCGGACATCCAGAATTCGCGCTGTTCGTTGCCCGGCGAGTTGGACTGCGGGAAGCTGCCGACGATCATGTCGAAGTCCCGGGAACGCACGCGGTTGATGTACTGCGAGACGTCGACCCGGCGGATCACCAGGTCGATACCAAGGTCGCTGAGGTTGCGCTTGAACGGCAGCAGCACCCGTTCGAACTCGGTTTGGGCCAGCAGGAACTCGATGGTCACCGGTTTGCCGGTGGCGTCGACCATTTTGTCGTCGACGATCTTCCAGCCGGCCTCTTGCAGCAGTTGATAGGCCTGGCGTTGCTGGGTGCGGATCATGCCGCTGGCGTCGGTGGTCGGGTTCTGGAACGCCTCGCTGAACACCTGGGCCGGGAGCTGGCTGCGGAACGGGTCGAGGATCGCCAGTTGATCGGCGTCCGGCAGGCCGGTGGCGGCCATTTCCGAGTTTTCGAAATAACTGCGGGTACGGGCGTAGGCGCCGTTGAACAGTTGCTTGTTGGTCCATTCGAAATCCAGCAGCAACGTCAGAGCCTGGCGCACGCGGATGTCCTGGAACACCGGGCGGCGCAGGTTGAAGACGAAGCCCTGCATGCCGGTCGGGTTGCCGTTGGGAATCTGTTCCTTGATCAGCCGCCCTTCGGTCACCGCCGGAATGTTGTAGGCGTTGGCCCAGTTTTTCGCGGTCATTTCCAGCCAGTAATCGAACTGCCCGGCCTTGAGCGCTTCCAGGGCCACGGTGTTGTCGCGGTAATAGTCGGTGGTCATCACGTCGAAGTTGTAGAAACCCCGATTCACCGGCAGGTCCTTGCCCCAGTAATCCTTGACCCGCTCATAGCGCACCGAGCGCCCGGCCTTCACTTCGCTGACTTTGTAAGGCCCGCTGCCCAGCGGTATTTCCAGGTTGCCCTTGTTGAAATCGCGGGTGGCCCACCAGTGTTTCGGCAGCACCGGCAACTGGCCGAGGATCAGCGGCAGCTCGCGGTTGTTGCTGTGCTTGAATTTGAACAGCACCGTCAACGGGTCTTCAGCGACTACGTCCTCGACATCGCTGTAGTAACCGCGATACATCGGCGCGCCGTCCTTGGTCAGCATCTGGAAGCTGAACACCACGTCTTCGGCGCGCACCGGGTGGCCGTCGTGGAAACGTGCTTCGGGGCGAAGGTAGAAACGCACCCAGCTGTTGTCCGGGGCTTTTTCGATTTTGCCGGCGATCAGGCCGTATTCGGTGAACGGCTCGTCCAGGCCCTGTTTGGCCAGGGTGTCGTAAATCATGCCGACGTCATCGGCCGGCACACCTTTGCTGATAAACGGGTTGAGGCTGTCGAAGCCACCGAAACCGGCCTGGCGAAAGATCCCGCCCTTGGGCGCGTCCGGGTTGACGTAATCGAAGTGCTTGAAGTCGGCCGGGTATTTCGGCGGCTCGTTGTAGAGGGTCAAGGCATGTTGCGGGGCGGCGCAGGCCAGCCCGGCGAACAACAGACCGCTGGCCTGCAAGAGCAGGGCGCGTACGGGTTTCATTGATCTTTCTCCGAAGACTTCATCCACCATGCACTCAAACCCAAGGTGTAGGGCGGCGTGGTGACGAAGGCCAACCGGTTGCGGTAGGCCAGGCGATGATAATTGAGATACCAGTTGGGAATGATGTAGTGCTGCCACAGCAATACCCGGTCGAGGGCCTTGCCGGCGGCGACTTGTTCGTCGCGGGTCTGGGCGGCGAGCAATTGGTCGAGCAAGTGATCGACCACCGGGTTGGCGATGCCGGCGTAGTTCTTGCTGCCCTTGACCCCGACCTGACTGGAATGGAAGTACTGCCATTGCTCCAGGCCCGGGCTGAGGGTCTGGTTCAGGGTCATGAGGATCATGTCGAAGTCGAACTGATCCAGGCGTTGTTTGTACTGGGCGCGATCCACCGTGCGCAGCCGCGCGTCGATGCCGATGCTGTTGAGGTTCTCGACGTAGGGCTGGAGGATGCGTTCCAGGTTCGGGTTGACCAGCAGGATTTCAAACCTGAGCGGCTGGCCCTTGGCGTTTTCCACCCGTTGGCCGTTGAGCTTCCAGCCGGCCTCGCCCAGCAGGCCCAGGGCCTTGCGCAAGGTTTCCCGGGGGATGCCGCGGCCGTCGGTCTGCGGGAGACTGAAGGGCTCGGTGAAGAGCTTGGCGGGCAACTGTTCGCGGTAGGGCTTGAGCATCAGCCATTCGTGGCCGACCGGCAGCCCGGTAGCGGCGAATTCGCTGTTGGGGTAGAAACTCATGGCGCGTTTGTAGGCGCCGCTGAACAGGGTGCGGTTGGTCCACTCGAAATCGAACATCAGCCCCAGAGCTTCGCGGACCTTGACCTCGCTGAAGGTCGGGCGCCGGGTGTTCATGAACAGGCCCTGGCTCTGGGTCGGAATCTGGTGCGGGATCTGCGCCTTGATCACATCGCCGCGGCGCACCGCCGGGAAGTTGTAGCCGTTGTCCCAGTTCTTGGCCTGGTGCTCGATGTAGATGTCGAACTCGCCGGCCTTGAACGCTTCGAAGGCCACGTCGCTGTCGCGGTAGAACTCGACTTCCATGCGGTCGAAGTTGTACTTGCCGCGATTGACCGCCAAGTCCTTGCCCCAGTAATCCTTGACCCGCTCAAACACAATCTGCCGCCCTGGCTGCACCGAGGTGATGCGATACGGCCCGCTGCCCAGCGGCGGCTCGAACGTGGTGGCCTTGAAGTCGCGACCTTTCCAGTAGTGCTGGGGCAGCACCGGCAACTCGCCCAGGCGCAGTATCTGCAACGGATTGCCGGCGCGCTTGAACACGAAACGGATGCGTTGCGGGTTGAGAATGTCGACCCGCAGTACTTCCTGGAGCGCGGTGCGGTACTGCGGATGGCCTTCCTTGAGCAGCAAACGGTAGGAAAACGCCACGTCGTAGGCGGTGATTGGTGTGCCGTCGTGGAACCGCGCTTCCGGGCGCAGGTTGAACACCACCCAACTGCGGTCCTCGCTGTATTCCACCGTTTGGGCGATCAGGCCATAGCTGGAGGTCGGCTCGTCGCCGGACGGCGCGTATTGGCCGGTGCCGACCATCAACGGTTCGTTGAGCTCGTTGATGCCGTATTGAAGGAAATTCGCCGTGGTCACCGGGCTGGTGCCCTTGAAGGTGTACGGATTGAGCGTATCGAAGGTGCCAAACGCCATCACCCGCAACGTACCGCCCTTGGGCGCTTGCGGGTTGACCCAGTCGAAGTGGGTAAATCTGGCCGGGTACTTGAGCGTGCCGAACTGCGCATAACCATGGCTTTCGCTGATCGTCGCGCTTGCGGGGGAGCTCAAGGCCAGGCTGATCAGGAGAAGGAGGAAGGTACGCTTCAAGTCAGGGATCCGATCCAGGCGGCTTGGGCTTTGTGGGCCGTACAGTAACAGCTTGTATCGACAGGAAAAAGACAGGGGGTTAATGCGCTGTTAATTGCTGGCACGCCAGCCCTGCGCGCCTCTTTCCCTGTGGGAGCGGGCTTGCTCGCGAAGAGGCCGGCACAGTAACCATTGATATCGACTGACCCACCGCTTTCGCGAGCAAGCCCGCTCCCACAGTTGACCGGATCGTATACAAGATTTCCGCCCGACAAAGCCCCCTTGTGGGAGCGGGCTTGCTCGCGAAGACGGCGCAACATTCACCTTTGATGTTGCCTGACACACCGGTTTCGCGAGCAAGCCCGCTCCCACAGGGGATCTGGTTCAGACCTCAAATTTCGGGCAAAAAAAAGCCCCTGAATTTCAGGGGCTCTTTTTTAGCGTGGCGAAGACACTGTCAGCATCTGCCCAGGCTTCAGCGCTTGGCCAACCCGTGGGTTCCAGCGCTTGAGGTGTTGCATTTCAACGTTGAAACGCTTGGCCACCATGTACAGCGAGTCGCCTTGCTGGACCTTGTACTGAGTTTGCTGCGTTTTGCTGGTTGCCTTGCCGCTGGACTTGCTGTTCGACGCCACGACGGTGTTGACGCGTCCGCCACTGCGCTTGGCAGGTGTTTTGTCCTGCATGACCAGGGTCTGGCCGACCTTGAGGTTCTTGCCGGTCATCTTGTTCCAGCGCTGCAGATCCTTGACGTCGACCTTGTTGGCCTTGGCGATGGCGGCGAGGTTGTCGCCACGTTTCACCCGGTAGGCGCGCTTGAGTCTGGCGATTTCGTTGTCGTCGGCGCCTTCGAACACAGGCTTGAGCTGACGCGTACTGATCAGCTCCTCTGGGCGCATGGTCGACAGGCTGGCGGTCAGCAGTTGCGCCTTGGACGTCGGCACCAGCAAATGCTGGGGGCCGTCGATGGTGGTGCGCTGCTTGAAGGCCGGGTTGAGCTGGAACAGTTCGTCTTCGTCGATGTTGGCCACCGCGGCAACCTTGGACAGGTCCATGCGCTGGTTGATTTCGACGACCTGGAAGTACGGTTCGTTGGCGATCGGGTTGAGGTTCACGCCGTAGGCTTCCGGCGCCAGCACCACCTGCGACAGGGCCAGCAACTTCGGCACGTAGGCCTGGGTTTCGGCCGGCAGCGGCAGGTTCCAATAGTCGGTCGGCAGGCCGAGCTTCTCGTTACGCTCGATGGCGCGACTGACCGTGCCTTCGCCAGCGTTATAAGCCGCGAGGGCCAGCAACCAGTCACCGTTGAACATGTCGTGCAGGCGGGTCAGGTAGTCCATGGCCGCGGTGGTCGAGGCGGTGATATCGCGACGGCCATCGTAGAAACGGGTCTGGCGCAGGTTGTAGTAACGCCCGGTGGAAGGGATGAATTGCCAGAGACCCACAGCGTCGGCCCGGGAATAGGCCATCGGGTTGTAGGCGCTTTCAATCACTGGCAGCAGCGCCAGTTCCAGCGGCATGTTGCGTTCTTCAAGGCGTTCGATGATGTAGTGGATGTACAGGCTGCCGCGTTCGCCGGCGTTTTCGAGGAAGGACGGGTTGCTGGCGAACCACAGTCGTTGCTGCTCGATACGCGGGTTGACGCCCAGGCCATCCTGCAACTGGAAGCCCTGGCGCATGCGCTCCCAGACGTCTTGCGGTACTTGCGGTGTCGGTTTTTCGCTGAGCCAGATGGGTTTTTGCTTGGCTCGCGCGGCGATATTCGGAGTGTGTGTCGCTTCGGTTTGCGGCACATGGCTGGAACAGCCCGCCAATGTGGCGGACACAGCCACCGCGATGGCTTGAGCCAAGCGGGTCAATGCGTCTGAATTGATGGCTTTACGAATAGGTGACGACATTGGCTGGAAGTGAGTTCCGGGCAAAAATGTCGGGCGATTCTAGAAAGCGTACCCCCTGCGGTCAACCATTCAGAATTTTTGTACCAATAGGTAGCCTGCTTAGAACTTATCTTTCCAAGCCCGCAAGGCAGCAAAAACCGCACTCGGACCCAGGTTTCGGGTTCCATTCCGTTCGTCCACTTTTTCTTTAACGGATGTTTCATGGACACGCAAAAAAGGGTTGGTGAGCTTTTCAAGCGCCAAGGTAGAGGGCAGCGTCATGATTGCGGCTGCGCGTTGCGCGGTGACTTTTTCCAGACGTTCGGCGGTGTCCGGGTTGTTCGGTTCCACCGCAATGGCGAATTTCAGGTTGCTCAGGGTGTACTCGTGGGTGCAATAGACCAACGTATCCTCGGGCAACGAGGCCAGGCGCGTCAGCGAGGTGTGCATTTGCTCCGGCGTGCCTTCGAACAACCGGCCGCAACCGGCGGCGAACAGGGTGTCGCCGCAGAACAGCAGGCCATGGTGATAGAAAGCGATATGCCCCAGTGTGTGCCCGGGCACGGCGTACACCTCGAACTCCCAGCCCAGCACGTTGATGCGGTCGTTGTCCTTGAGCGCCACGTCCCGGGCCGGAATGTTTTCGCTGGCCGGGCCGTAGACTTTGGCGTCCGTGGCGTTTTTCAGCTGCTCGACGCCGCCGACATGGTCATGATGATGGTGAGTGATCAGAATATCGCTGAGCACCCAGCCCGGATGGGCCGCCAGCCAGGCCTGGACCGGCGCGGCGTCGCCCGGATCGACCACGGCGCAACGTTGGGTGCGGTGGTCCTGTAACAACCAGATGTAGTTGTCGGTGAAGGCGGGCAGGGCACTGATCTGTATCATCGTCGGATTCGCCAAGCGGAAAACAATGGCGCATCTTAGAACTTCCTGGCGCTTTGGAGAATGCAATGACCGATAAAGCGTTCGCTCAGGCCGATCCTGAGTGGCTGACATTGATCAGCGCTGCCCGTGAATGGCTGGCCGGCCCCATCGGGCAATTTCTGCTGGACGAAGAACGGCGCATGCTCGAAGACGAGTTGGGCCGGTTCTTTGGCGGCTATCTGGTGCATTATGGGCCGTCGGCTGAAACCCCGCCGTCGGCGCCGCAAGTGCAACGCAACGTGCGACTCGGCGCGCCGCTGCCTGGGGTCGAGATCGTCTGCGAAGAACAGGCCTGGCCCTTGAGCGAGCACGCCGCTGACGTGGTGGTGTTGCAGCATGGTCTGGATTTCTGCCTGTCGCCCCACGGTTTGCTGCGCGAAGCGGCGAGCAGCGTGCGGCCCGGCGGCCATTTGCTGATCATCGGCATCAATCCCTGGAGCACCTGGGGCCTGCGCCATGTGTTCGCCCATGACGCCATGCGCAAGGCCCGCTGCATTTCGCCGTCCCGGGTCGGCGACTGGCTGAACCTGCTGGGCTTCGCGCTGGAGAAACGCCGCTTCGGGTGCTATCGTCCGCCGCTTGCGTCGCCCAAATGGCAGGCCCGTCTGGCAGGCTGGGAGCGCAAGGCCGGTGACTGGCAACTGTCGGGCGGCGGCTTCTATTTATTAGTGGCGCGCAAGATTGCAGTCGGGCTGCGACCCGTGCGTCAGGCCCGGCGCGAGCCCATGGGCAAGCTGATTCCGTTGCCGATGGCCAAGGTCAATCGTCGCCATATCGAGCCGTAAACACTCTTTATTTTCCCGGCCGGATCACCCCCGGCCTCGGGCATCGTCGATCCTGTATCGGCGAGCCACCGCATTTTTCTGGATAGATTGGCATGAGCGATAGCGTAGAACTGTTCACTGATGGCGCCTGCAAAGGCAACCCCGGCCCCGGCGGCTGGGGCGCACTGCTGGTGTGCAAGGGCGTCGAGAAGGAGCTGTGGGGTGGCGAAGCCAACACCACCAACAACCGCATGGAACTGATGGGCGCGATCAAAGGCCTGGAAGAACTCAAGCGCTCCTGCGATGTGTTGCTGGTGACCGACTCCCAGTACGTGATGAAGGGCATCAACGAGTGGATGGCCAACTGGAAAAAACGCGGCTGGAAAACCGCGGCGAAAGAGCCGGTCAAAAATGCAGACCTGTGGAAACTGCTGGATGAGCAGGTCAACCGCCACAACGTCACCTGGAAATGGGTGCGCGGGCACATTGGTCACCATGGCAACGAACGGGCTGACCAGTTGGCTAACCGTGGCGTCGATGAAGTGCGCGGGTACAAGCAGGATTGATCGGCGGCGCTGCCTTCGCGAGCAAGCCCGCTCCCACATTTGAAATGCATTCCCCTGTGGGAGCGGGCTTGCTCGCGAAGAACGATGATGCGGTGGGCCTGAAAGACCGCGTCGTCTGTTTCGCGAGCAAGCTTTGCTCCTACGGACCGCGTCGCCTGTTTCGCGAGCAAGCTTTGTTCCTACAGTCGGACGCGGCGAGCATGTTAAGATCGCCGCTTTTGCACGATTGACCCGTTGAGAGCTGAGCACTGATGGCCACCAGATCCGTTGTACTCGATACCGAAACCACCGGCATGCCGGTGACCGACGGCCACCGGATTATCGAAATCGGTTGTGTCGAGTTGATTGGTCGGCGCCTCACGGGCCGGCATTTTCACGTTTACCTGCAACCGGACCGCGAGAGTGATGAGGGCGCCATTGGTGTCCACGGCATCACCAACGAATTCCTGGTGGGCAAGCCGCGTTTCGCCGAAGTAGCTGATGAGTTCTTCGAGTTCATCAAGGGTGCGCAACTGATCATCCATAACGCGGCGTTCGACGTTGGCTTCATCAACAACGAATTTGCGCTGATGGGCCAGCACGATCGCGCTGACATCACGCAGCACTGCTCGATCCTCGACACCCTGATGATGGCCCGGGAACGCCACCCGGGGCAGCGCAACAGCCTCGACGCCTTGTGCAAACGTTATGGCGTCGATAACTCCGGCCGTGAACTCCACGGCGCCTTGCTCGACTCCGAGATCCTTGCCGACGTTTACCTGACCATGACCGGCGGCCAGACCAGCCTGTCCCTGGCGGGCAATGCGTCTGACGGCAACGGTTCGGGCGAGGGCGCGGACAACTCCGCCACCGAAATCCGTCGCTTGCCGGCCGATCGCAAGCCGACCCGGATCATCCGCGCCAGTGAAGATGACCTGGCACAACACATCGCACGCCTGGAGGCGGTGGCCAAATCCGCCGGGGCGCCGTCGTTGTGGCAGCAGTTGGTCGAAGCAAAAGCACAAGCCTGAGGCTTGCGAGACCTTTGTGGCGAGGGAGCTTGCTCCCGCTCGGCTGCGCAGCAGTCGTAAACCTTGCGAGTGCGGTATATCTGGAACAATGCAGGGGGCCGCTTCGCGCCCCAGCGGGAGCAAGCTCCCTCGCCACAGGTCATCACCAAGCCACAACTCATCATTCAGGCTGAGATTGCTGGCCACATGATGGTGCGCCCACTGACCCGCTTCAGGGTATCCGCACTCGCCACATCCGCCGCAACCCTCTACCCTGAGGTAATTGGCAGGCCACGGTCTGCCGCCTCAGGACACTGAGCCCCATGTATAAAGATTTGAAATTCCCGGTCTTGATCGTTCACCGCGACATCAAGGCAGACACGGTTGCCGGCGACCGCGTGCGTGGCATCGCCCGGGAGCTGGAGCAGGAAGGTTTCAGCATTCTCAGTGCGGTGGATTACTCCGAAGGGCGCCTGGTCGCCTCGACCCATCACGGCCTCTCGTGCATGTTGATCGCCGCTGAAGACGCCAACACCAACGCTCATTTGTTACACAATATGGCTGAATTGATCGGTTTGGCCCGAGTGCGCGCACCGGACTTGCCGATTTTCGCCCTGGGCGAGCAGGTGACCCTGGAAAACGCTCCGGCCGACGCCATGGCCGAGCTCAATCAGTTACGCGGCATTCTCTATCTGTTCGAAGACACCGTGCCGTTCCTCGCCCGCCAGGTTGCACGGGCGGCGCGCAAGTATCTGGATGGTCTGCTACCGCCGTTTTTCAAGGCGCTGGTGCAACACACCGCCGATTCCAACTATTCCTGGCACACCCCCGGCCATGGCGGTGGCGTGGCCTATCACAAGAGTCCGGTGGGGCAGGCGTTCCACCAGTTCTTCGGGGAAAACACCCTGCGTTCGGATTTGTCGGTGTCGGTCCCCGAGCTTGGCTCGCTGCTCGACCACACCGGCCCCCTGGCCGAAGCCGAGGCCCGGGCGGCGCGCAATTTCGGCGCCGATCACACCTTTTTCGTGATCAATGGCACCTCCACGGCGAACAAGATCGTCTGGCATTCGATGGTTGCCCGGGATGACCTGGTGCTGGTGGATCGCAACTGCCACAAGTCGGTGCTGCATTCGATCATCATGACCGGCGCCATCCCGCTCTACCTGTGCCCGGAGCGCAATGAACTCGGGATCATCGGCCCGATCCCGCTGAGCGAATTCAGCCGCGAATCGATCCAGGCCAAGATCGACGCCAGCCCGTTGACCAAGGGCCGAGCGCCGAAGGTCAAGTTGGCGGTGGTGACCAACTCGACTTATGACGGCCTTTGCTACAACGCCGAGCTGATCAAGCAGCAGCTCGGCAACAGCGTCGAGGTCTTGCACTTCGACGAGGCCTGGTACGCCTACGCGGCGTTTCACGAGTTCTTCGCCGGGCGTTATGGCATGGGCACCTCCCGCAGCGACGACAGCCCGCTGGTGTTCACCACGCATTCCACGCACAAACTGCTGGCGGCGTTCAGCCAGGCTTCGATGATCCATGTGCAGGACGGCGGGGCGCGACAACTGGATCGCGACCGCTTCAACGAAGCGTTCATGATGCACATCTCCACCTCGCCGCAATACAGCATCATCGCCTCGCTGGACGTGGCGTCGGCCATGATGGAAGGCCCGGCGGGACGTTCGCTGTTGCAAGAGATGTTCGACGAAGCCCTGAGTTTTCGCCGGGCCCTGGCCAATCTGCGCCAGCACATCGCGGCGGATGACTGGTGGTTCTCCATCTGGCAACCGCCGTCGGTGGAAGGCATCACTCAGGTCATTACCGAAGACTGGCTGCTGCAACCGGATGCCGATTGGCACGGCTTTGGCGGCGTGACCAATGACTACGTGCTGCTCGACCCGATCAAGGTCACGCTGGTGATGCCGGGCTTGACCGCCGGTGGCGCGCTCAGCGAACGCGGGATTCCAGCGGCAGTGGTCAGCAAATTCCTCTGGGAGCGAGGGTTGGTGGTCGAGAAGACCGGGCTGTATTCGTTCCTGGTGCTGTTCTCCATGGGCATCACCAAGGGCAAGTGGAGCACGCTGCTCACCGAATTGCTGGAGTTCAAGCGCAGCTACGACGCCAACGTCAGCCTGAATGCCTGCCTGCCGTGTGTCGCCCAGGAGAACCCTGCGCGTTATCAGGGCATGGGCCTGCGGGATCTGTGCGACCAACTGCACGCCTGCTACCGCAGCAACGCCACGGCCAAGCACCTCAAGCGCATGTACACCGTGCTGCCGGAAATCGCCATGAAACCCGCCGACGCCTATGATTATCTGGTGCGCGGTGAGGTGGAGGCGGTGTCGATCGATGCCCTGGATGGGCGAATCGCCGCCGTGATGCTGGTGCCGTACCCGCCAGGAATTCCGTTGATCATGCCCGGTGAACGCTTCACCGAGTCGACCCGTTCGATCAATGATTACCTGGCATTCGCCCGTACCTTCGACAGCAGCTTCCCGGGATTTGTCGCCGATGTGCACGGATTGCAACACGAAGACGAGGGCAATGGGCGGCACTACACCGTCGATTGCATCAAGGAATGAGGACCTTTCCCAGCATGCAACCGGTCATGAATCCGAAATACCCAGGGCTGTCGGTGCGGGTTGCCGACGATGGTTTTGCGGCCTACATCTGGGGCAGCGATTTCAGTTTTGAAGTCGCCGCCTACGGTGCCGCGCAAATTGGCAAGCCGGTGGCGCAGTGGCCGGTGACGCCGATCACCCCGTATCGAAAGTGCTACGGCATCGATCCGGAAGAATTCAGCAGTTTCCGCGATGCCGCCGACAGCGCGATTTTCATGGCGTACCTGGATGACGAACCGGTGGGTCATCTGGTGATCAGCACCAACTGGAACGGCTTCGCGCATATCGACGAACTGGCGGTGCATGCCCCGGCCCGGCGGCATGGCGTGGCCAAGTCGTTGCTGGATGTGGCGCAGTTCTGGAGCCGCAAGAAAAAACTGCCGGGCATCATGCTCGAAACCCAGAACAACAACCTCGGCGCCTGCCGGCTCTATGAACGCTGTGGCTATGTGATTGGTGGGATCGATCACCTGCGCTATCGCGGCATCGACCCGAACACGGCTGAAGTGGCGTTGTTCTGGTATCGATTGTTCGATAATCCGCTGGAAAGCCCGGTCAGTTCGCCAGCATCGCCACGGCTTGTTCCGTGATGATCGCCAACAAGGCCTGAACGGCGGGCGAGGGCTCGGCGTTCTTCAGGGTCAGGGCGTAGAGGCTGATCGGCACCGCCGGGGCCAATGGGCAGGCATCCAGTCCGGAGGACTTGGCGCCGAGGGCGGTGAACGGGTCGACGATGGCCAGGCCTTCGCCGGCCTCGACCATGCTGCGCATCATCTGATGAGTCTGCACCCGGGTCTGGATCACCAGGGTCGGGCGCAGCGCTTGCAGCTTGATTTCCAGCGCCGGGCTCAGCGGGTCGTGCCCATCGAGGCCAACCATCGCCTGGCCCGCCAGGTCCTGCACCGACACATATTTCTGCTTGGGTTGCAGCCAGCCGTGGGGCGCCAGCAACTGCAGTTTGCCCTGGGCAATCACCTGGCAATCGATATCGGCGTGATCGGGGTCGTGCAGGCTCAGGCCCAGATCGCTTTCGCGCAGCAACAGGCTGCGGACGATCTCGCGGGTGGGTTGGCTGAGGAGGGTGCACGGCGCATCGGGGAAACGTCGGCGCAGGGCCGCGATGCTGTGGGGCAATAATTGTTGGGCCAGCGGCGGGGTGCCGATGACGCGCAGGGGCGGCGCGAGGTATTGCTTGAGGCTGTTGGCCAGGCGCTGCACCGGCTCAAGGGCTTCATAGACGTGGGCGATTTCGACCTGTAACTCCCGCGCCTCGCGCGTGGCCTGCAAGCGACCGCGCACGCTGGAAAACAGCATGAAGCCCAACTGACCCTCGGCGTCGCGCAAAATCCCTTCGACCTCGGCCACCGGCAATTGCAGCCATTCGGCCGCAGTGCCCAGGTGACCGGTCTGCAACAGTGCCTGGATCACTTCGATATGACGTAAACGCATGCGTGAAGTCCATGTTCAGCAGGTGAGGGAGTCAGTGGCTGAATCCTAACTCAAGTGCGCGCATATGACTTCTGCTCATAACACAAGGTTATGAGGCGACGGTGGTTTCCGGCAGGCTACCGATGTAAGTGTCCGGTTCGCGAGTGAGGGTGATATCCGACTGGATCAACTGGAACCGATTGTCGTCGAGCTTCTTCATGCGATCGCCAATGGCCAGTTTGTAGGTGGTGACAGGCTCCGTGCCTTCGACACCGTCTGCCGACGGGTTGGATTCCTGGAACTCATGCACGGAATAAACGCGGCCTTCCGCGTCTCTTGCATGGAACTGACCGACGAGTACTGCTGCCATCTGCTTAGAACCTCTGGAGATAAATCACTCAATTTGCGGCTCAGTAGACCGTGGTTGGGCGAGGTAAGTTTTCCTACAGGAAAAAAATAGTCAGAGGCGGCGATTTTCGCTCGCCCGCTGAATGAATCGTCATCTATAACTACAGGCTCTTCCCATCGATAGTCGAGCATTCTTCCATGAGCAACGTCTACACGATCGCCGTCATAGTCGGCAGCTTGAGAAAAGAATCGATCAATCGCAAGGTCGCGCTGGCCCTGGCGGATCTGGCGCCGGCCAATCTGAAATTGAACATCGTCGAAATTGGCGACTTGCCGCTCTACAACGAAGACATCGATGGCGCTTCACCGCCGGCAGCCTACAGCACTTTCCGGCAACAAGTGAGCTCATCCGACGCAGTGCTGTTTGTCACCCCGGAATACAACCGCTCGGTGCCGGCGCCGCTGAAGAACGCAATTGACGTCGGTTCGCGGCCTTATGGCAAGAGTGCCTGGAGCGGAAAACCAGGGGGCGTGATCAGCGTTTCACCGGGGGCGGTTGGCGGTTTTGGGGCCAATCATCACCTGCGCCAGTCCATGGTGTTTCTCAACGTGCCGTGCATGCAGCAGCCGGAAGCGTATCTGGGCGGGGCGGGGACGGCGTTTGACGAGGCGGGCAAATTGTCGGAATCCGTGAAGCCGTTCTTGCAGAGTTTCATCAATGCTTACGGGCAGTGGGTCGAACAACACAAAAAAGTCTGACAAATGACCTGTAGGAGCGAAGCTTGCTCGCGAAAGCGGTGTGTCAGTCAGCAGTGATGTTGACTGGGACGACGCTTTCGCGAGCAAGCTTCGCTCCTACAGGGATTTAGGTGTGCTGGATTTTTGTGTCCCTTCACGGAATTATCACCCCGGCGATTTACTCTGTTGCACGTCCCCCCATCCCGATTGTCTGTTCAAGGCTGCTTTCGCATGCTCATCGCTTCATGGATTTTCCTGCTGACCATTACCCTGGTGATCTGGCAACCCAAAGGCCTCGGCGTCGGCTGGAGCGCGGTGTTTGGCGCAGTATTGGCGCTGATCTTCGGCGTCGTGCACCTGAGCGATATCCCGCTGGTGTGGCAGATCATCTGGAACGCCACCGGCACGTTTGTCGCGCTGATCATCATCAGCCTGTTGCTGGACGAGGCCGGGTTTTTTGCCTGGGCGGCGCTGCACGTGGCGCGCTGGGGCAAGGGCAGTGGACGCAAGTTGTTTGCCTTTATGGTGCTGCTCGGCGCGTTGGTGTCGGCGTTGTTTGCCAATGACGGCGCTGCGCTGATCCTCACGCCAATTGTGATTTCGATGTTGCTGGCCCTGCGTTTTTCACCCGCCGCGACCCTGGCCTTCGTGATGGGCGCCGGGTTCATCGCCGACACCGCGAGCCTGCCGCTGGTGGTGTCGAACCTGGTGAACATCGTCTCGGCTGATTTCTTCCATATCAGCTTCAACCGCTATGCGGCGGTGATGATTCCCGTCAACTTTGTCAGCGTTGCCGCCACGTTGGGCATGTTGATGTGGTTCTTCCGCAAGGACATTCCCAAGGCCTACGACCCCGAACAACTGGAAGACCCGGCCACCGCAATCCACGACAAAGCCACGTTTTATGCCGGTTGGGTGGTGTTGGTGATCTTGCTGGTCGGCTGTTTTGCCCTGGAACCGCTGGGAATTCCGATCAGCGCGATTTCCGCGGTGTGCGCGGCGTTACTACTGGGTATCGCGGCTCGCGGGCACAAAATTTCCACGCGCAAGGTGATGAAAGAAGCGCCGTGGCAGATCGTGATTTTCTCCCTGGGCATGTACCTGGTGGTCTACGGCCTGCGCAACGCCGGGCTCACCGACTACCTGGCCGGTTGGCTGAACGGCTTTGCCGGTTACGGCGTGTGGGGCGCGGCCATGGGCACCGGGGTGCTGACGGCGCTGTTGTCGTCGATCATGAACAATTTGCCGACGGTGCTGATCGGTTTGCTGTCGATCGATGCGAGCCAGGCCACGGGTGTGATCAAGGAAGCGATGATCTACGCCAACGTCATCGGCAGCGACCTGGGGCCGAAAATCACCCCGATTGGCAGTCTGGCGACGTTGTTGTGGCTGCACGTGCTGGAGCGCAAGAACATCAAGATTGGCTGGGGGTATTACTTCAAGGTCGGGATTGTGCTGACGGTGCCGGTGTTGCTGGTGACGTTGGCGGCGTTGGCTTTGCGGTTGTCTCTTTAAATCGGGTTGGCCCCATTCGCGAGCAAGCCCGCTCCCACAGGGGAATGCATTTCAAATGTGGGAGCGGGCTTGCTCGCGAAGAGGCCAGACCTGACAACACAAATCTCAGCCACTACCCGGCACATTCGGCCAAAGATCCGCCACCAGAAACAATCGTTCAGCCTCTTCCCATTCGCCATTGGCATTCTCGACCAGCCGCACCATCAACTGCGCCGGGGCCAACGGCTCCAAATCACTGATCCACGCATCCAACTGCTCCGTGCGCCAGGTCTGCTCCGCCGGATAATGCGCCGGCGCCAGCCAGGCATGGCGGGGCAGGGGCTGCCAACGCCCGAACGGCCGTTGCAGGATAAAGTCCGCCCAGTCTTTCTGATGCAACCAGCTACCGCGCAAATGCTGGGGATGGGCGCCATTCGGCGATGCGGATTGCCCCGGCCACGGATAGAGCAGATAACCACCCAGCCACAAATGCGCACTGAATTCCTGAATGTCCAACGCCGCCAGTACTTCGCGGCTCTCCGGGCGGGCGGAAATCGGCAGTTGGTGCTGGCTCAAGTGCGCCAGTTTGCGGTCCAGCCGATCATGGCAGCCGGGCCCGAGCCAGGTCGCCGTGTCGTGCCCATCGCCGTTTTGCGGGCCGAGGTAGAGCTTGATCGCCAGTTCCAGGTGATGCACGCCGTCGCGATCGCGCAGCAGCATGTCCAGCTCGCCGAGGGTGTGGCCTTCGCGACGAATCGGCAGGTTGGAGGCGATCAGCTCGATACCCGGCGCATGCCTCACCGCGTATTGCCACAGGCGTTCGTAATACAGGCCCAGGCGCCGGGTGCGCGACTGCGCCAGCCAATGCAGCAAGTCATAGCTGTCGCGATCGAGTTGCCGCAGCCAGCGCTCCAGGCCTTCGGGCGCCTGCACCCAGTCGCTGCCAGCCAAGGGATGACGCTGCGGCCACGGCGGTTCCCCGAGCATCGGCGGCGCAAGGATGACCCACGCCAGGTCGCGCACTTCCGGGTGGCGCAACTGGTGGGGCAACTGGAGCAAATCCGGGAATAAGATCATTCTGCGAGCATAGCCTCTTAAGTTGCGGCTTAAAGGATTTTGTCTATCCCGCGCTTTCGCCCATAATCGTGTTTTTTCGCTGCCCCGCAGGAGCCCCATGGAGCAATTTCGTAATATCGGCATCATCGGTCGCCTGGGCAGTTCGCAGGTGCTGGATACCGTCCGCCGACTGAAACGGTTTCTGCTCGATCGTCACCTGCACGTGATCCTCGAAGACACCATCGCCGAAGTCCTGCCGGGGCATGGCCTGCAAACCTCGTCGCGCAAGATGCTCGGCGAAGTCTGTGACATGGTGATTGTGGTCGGCGGCGACGGCAGCCTGCTCGGCGCTGCGCGGGCTCTTGCCCGGCACAATATTCCGGTGCTCGGGATCAACCGGGGCAGCCTGGGTTTCCTGACCGATATCCGCCCCGACGAGCTGGAAGTCAAAGTCGCCGAAGTGCTCGACGGCCACTACCTGGTGGAAAACCGCTTCCTGCTGCAAGCCGAAGTCCGCCGCCACGCCGAGGCCATCGGCCAGGGCGATGCGCTGAACGACGTGGTGCTGCACCCCGGCAAATCGACGCGGATGATCGAATTCGAGCTGTACATCGACGGCCAGTTCGTCTGCAGCCAGAAGGCCGACGGCCTGATCGTCGCCACGCCGACCGGTTCGACCGCGTATGCACTCTCTGCGGGTGGCCCGATCATGCATCCCAAGCTCGACGCTATTGTGATTGTGCCGATGTACCCCCATACCTTGTCAGGCCGGCCAATTGTGGTCGATGGCAACAGTGAGCTGAAAATCGTCGTGTCCAAGGATATGCAGATCTACCCGCAAGTCTCCTGTGATGGGCAGAACCATTTCACCTGCGCGCCGGGCGACACCATCACCATCAGTAAAAAAGCCCAGAAGTTGCGGCTGATTCACCCCCTCGACCACAACTACTACGAAGTGTGCCGGACCAAACTCGGCTGGGGCAGTCGGTTGGGTGGTGGAGGCGACTGATGCTCGATCCCGCGCGTAGCTACGACCTGATCGGTGACGTGCACGGTTGCGCTCTGACCCTTGAGCACTTGCTCGACCGGCTCGGTTACCACAAACACGCTGGCGTCTGGCGGCATCCGTCGCGCATGGCGGTGTTCGTCGGTGACATCATCGACCGCGGCCCGCGTATTCGCGAGGCGCTGCACATCGTCCACGACATGGTCGAGGCCGGCCAGGCCCTGTGCATCATGGGCAACCACGAATTCAACGCCCTCGGCTGGAGCACCCCGGCACCGCCCGGCAGCGGCAAGCAGTTCGTGCGCGAACACACGCCACGCCACGCCCGGCTGCTGGGGGAAACCCTAACCCAATTCGAAGACCATCCGGGCGACTGGCATGACTTCCAGCAATGGTTCTATGAACTGCCGCTGTTCGTCGATGCCGGGCGTTTCCGCGTGGTGCATGCCTGCTGGGACGCGGGCCTGATCGAGCCGTTGCGGGCGCTATTCCCGAACGGTTGCGTCGACGAGCACTTCCTCCAGGCCTCGGCCGTGCCCGGCAGTTTTGCCTGCACCGTGTTCGACCGCCTGCTGCGCGGCACCGACATGCGCCTGCCGGATGGCCAGACCATGACCAGCGGCGATGGCCTGACGCGTTCGTTCTTCCGCACCAAATTCTGGGAAGACGACCCGCAGACCTACGGAGACATTGTGTTCCAACCCGACGCCTTGCCCGAGCCGGTGGCCCGCACGCCGCTGTCATCCACCGAGAAAAACACCTTGCTGCGCTACGGTATCGACGAACCGTTGCTGTTCGTCGGCCATTACTGGCGCAGCGGCAAACCGGCGCCAATCCGGCCGAACCTGGCGTGCCTGGATTACAGCGCGGTGCTGTACGGCAAACTGGTGGCCTATCGCCTGGATCAGGAAACCCGTCTCGACCCGCATAAGTTTGTCTGGGTCGACGTCGAACGGCCGGAGGCCTTGCAATGAGTGCGGTTGCGGTATTGCGTCTGCCGTTGGCGGTGGACTTGAGTGGTTTCGTCAAATTGCTGCAACGCATGCAGGTGCCCCATCGCGTCAGCGAAGAGGCGGGCGAGCAGGTGCTGTGGGTGCCGGCCAACATCAGCGAGGACGTGCGTTCGCTGTACGAGCGTTTTCCGGCGGGTGATCCCGACCAGCAACTGGACATCCCGGTGGCACAGACCCCGCGCCGTCCCGGTTTCGTCGAACAATTGCGCTACAGCAAGGCCACCGCCGGCATTCTGTTGCTGTGCCTGATCGTCGGCGCCATCACGGTGCTCGGCGAAAACCTCAACACCATGCACTGGTTCACCTTCCTCGATTTCCGCGTGATCGGCGACTACATCGAATTCACGCCCCTGGACGAAGGTCTGGCGGCGGGGCAGTGGTGGCGTCTGGTGACGCCGATGCTGATCCACTTCGGCTTCCTGCACCTGGCCATGAACGGCATGTGGTACTGGGAACTGGGGCGGCGCATCGAGGCGCGTCAGGGCAGCATCAACCTGATTGGCCTGACGTTGCTGTTCAGCCTGGTGTCCAACTACGCCCAGTATTGGTTCAGCGGCGCGACCCTGTTTGGCGGGTTGTCCGGCGTGCTTTATGGCTTGCTCGGGCACTGCTGGATCTTCCAGTTGCTGTCGCCGAACCCGGCCTATCGCCTGCCACGGGGCGTATTGGTGATGATGCTGGTCTGGCTGGTGCTGTGCATGTCCGGGCTGATCTCGATGATCGGTTTCGGCGAAATCGCCAACGCTGCCCATGTCGGCGGGTTGCTCATCGGATGCTTCACCGGTTTGTTGGGTGGTTTGTACAACCGCCGTAAACTCGCCGTCTAAAACAGTTACTGAATAAAGAGCACGGAGACCCTGATGTCCTCTTTTAACGAAATGATCAAAAACATCACCCCCGACATCTACCAGAGCCTGAAACTGGCGGTAGAAATCGGCAAATGGTCCGACGGTGGCAAACTCACCGCCGAACAGCGCGAACTGTCCCTGCAAGCGATGATCGCCTGGGAAATCCAGAACCTGCCCGAAGAACAGCGTACCGGCTACATGGGCCCGCAGGAATGCAGTTCCAAGTCGATCAGCGTGCCGAACATCCTGTTCAAGTCGGATGCCATCCATTGATCGAGATTGGCCGCGGTGCAATCAACAAAATGTCGGCGCGCCTGGACGGGCCGAACGTGCAGTACGCTTTCCGTCTGGGCGACACCGAGGTGCCGGTCAATCCGTTGATTGGCAGCACAGTGCGCCTGGAATACCTGGGGGCGATTTTCTGCTCCCATTGCGGACGCAAGACCAAAACCAGTTTCAGCCAGGGTTACTGCTACCCGTGCATGACCAAACTGGCCCAGTGCGATGTCTGCATCATGAGCCCCGAGCGCTGCCATTTCGACGCCGGCACCTGCCGAGAGCCGGAGTGGGGCCAGACGTTCTGCATGACCGATCACATCGTCTACCTGTCCAACTCGTCGGGGGTGAAAGTCGGGATTACCCGCGCCAACCAGATGCCGACCCGCTGGATCGACCAGGGCGCCCGTCAGGCCTTGCCGATCATGCGCGTCTCGACCCGCCAGCAGTCGGGCTTCGTCGAAGACCTGTTCCGCAGCCAGGTGGCAGACAAGACCAATTGGCGTGCTTTACTCAAGGGCGACGCGGTGTCGGTGGACCTGGCCGAAGTCCGCGATCAGCTATTTGAAAGCTGCGCCGAAGGTTTGCAAGGTTTGCAGGAACGATTTGGACTACAGGCAATCCAGACTATTGCCGACGTAGACGTCCTCGAAATCCGCTATCCGATCGAGCAATACCCGGCCAAAATCGTCAGCTTCAACCTGGACAAGAACCCGATTGCCGAAGGCACGCTGCTGGGGATCAAGGGCCAATACCTGATTTTCGATACCGGCGTGATCAATATTCGTAAGTACACGGCCTATCAGCTCGCCGTGCATAGTTAAGGACTCCAGCATGCGCACCGAACAACCGAAGATGATCTACCTGAAGGACTATCAGGCGCCTGAATACCTGATCGACGAGACGCACCTGACCTTCGAGTTGTTCGAGGACCACAGCCTGGTCCATGCGCAACTGGTGATGCGCCGCAACCCCGAGCGTGGCCCGGGCCTGCCGCCGCTGGTCCTCGATGGCCAGCAGCTTGAGCTGTTGACCGTGAACCTGGCCGACCGCGAACTCAGCGCCGATGACTATCTGCTGACCGAAAACCACCTGACGTTGCACCCGCAAAGCGAACGCTTCACGGTCGACACCAGCGTGCGCATCCACCCGGAAACCAACACCGCGCTGGAAGGTTTGTACAAATCCAGCGGCATGTTCTGCACCCAGTGCGAGGCCGAAGGCTTCCGCAAGATCACCTATTACCTCGACCGCCCGGATGTGATGAGCAAGTTCACCACCACCGTGGTCGCCGAGCAGCACAGCTATCCGGTGCTGCTGTCCAACGGCAACCCGGTTGCCAGCGGCCCTGGCGAAGACGGCCGGCACTGGGCGACCTGGGAAGACCCGTTCATGAAACCGGCGTACCTGTTCGCGCTGGTGGCCGGTGACCTGTGGTGCGTCGAAGACACCTTCACCACCATGACCGAGCGCTCCGTGGCGCTGCGCATCTACGTCGAACCGGAAAACATCGACAAGTGCCAGCACGCCATGAACAGCCTCAAGAAGTCGATGCGCTGGGACGAAGAGGTCTACGGTCGTGAATACGATCTGGACATCTTCATGATCGTCGCCGTCAATGACTTCAACATGGGCGCCATGGAGAACAAGGGCCTCAACATCTTCAACTCCAGCGCCGTGCTGGCCCGGGCCGAAACCGCCACCGATGCCGCGCACCAGCGGGTCGAGGCGATCGTCGCCCACGAATACTTCCACAACTGGTCGGGCAACCGCGTGACCTGCCGCGACTGGTTCCAGTTGTCGCTGAAGGAAGGCTTCACCGTATTCCGCGATTCCGGCTTTTCCGCCGACATGAACTCGGCCACGGTCAAGCGCATCCAGGACGTGGCATACCTGCGCACCCACCAGTTCGCCGAAGACGCCGGCCCGATGGCCCACGCCGTGCGCCCGGACAGCTTTATCGAGATTTCCAACTTCTACACCCTGACCGTGTACGAAAAGGGTTCGGAAGTGGTCGGCATGATCCACACCTTGCTCGGCGCCGAAGGCTTCCGCAAAGGCAGCGACCTGTATTTCGACCGCCACGACGGCCAGGCCGTGACCTGTGACGACTTCATCAAAGCGATGGAAGATGCCAATGGCGTTGACCTGACCCAGTTCAAGCGCTGGTACAGCCAGGCCGGCACCCCGCGTTTGGCAGTGAGCGAGTCTTACGATGCAGCGGCAAAAACCTACAGCCTGACCTTCCGCCAGAGCTGCCCGGCGACCCCGGACAAGGTTGAAAAACTGCCGTTCGTGATCCCGGTGGAGTTGGGCCTGCTGGACTCCAAAGGCGCGGCGATTGCGCTGCGTTTGTCCGGCGAAGCGTCGGCACAAGGCACTTCGCGGGTCATCTCGGTGACTGAAGCCGAGCAGACCTTCACTTTCGTCGACATCGCTGAACAACCGTTGCCATCGCTGCTGCGCGGTTTCTCGGCACCGGTGAAGCTGAGCTTCCCGTACAGCCGCGATCAACTGATGTTCCTGATGCAGCACGACAGCGATGGCTTTAATCGCTGGGATGCCGGTCAGCAACTGTCGGTGCAAGTGCTGCAAGAACTGATTGCCCAGCAACAGAAAGGTGAAGCGCTGGTGCTGGATCAGCGGCTGATTTCGGCATTGCGCACCGTGCTCTCCGACGAGACGCTGGACCAGGCCATGGTCGCGGAAATGCTCTCGCTGCCGGGAGAGGCGTACCTGACTGAAATCACTGAAGTGGCTGACGTTGACGCCATTCACATCGCCCGGGAATTTGCCCGCAAGCAATTGGCGGAGGGTTTGTTCGAAGCGCTGTGGCTGCGTTATCAGGCCAACCGCGACCTGTCGAAGAAAACCCCGTACGTGGCCGAGGCCGAGCACTTCGCTCGTCGCGCCTTGCAGAACATCGCGCTGTCGTACCTGATGCTCAGTGGCAAGCCTGAGGTGCTGGCGGCGACACTGGAGCAGTTCGAAACCAGCGACAACATGACCGAGCGCCTGACGGCGTTGGCGGTGTTGGTCAATTCGTCGTTCGAAGACGAGAAGGCCAACGCCCTGGCCAGTTTCGCCGAGCACTTCAAGGACAATCCGCTGGTCATGGATCAGTGGTTCAGCGTTCAGGCGGGCAGCACCTTGCCGGGTGGTCTGGCACGGGTGAAGGCGTTGATGGAGCATCCGGCGTTCAACATGAAGAACCCGAACAAGGTGCGGGCGCTGGTTGGCGCGTTTGCCGGGCAAAACCTGATCAATTTCCATGCGGCGGATGGCAGTGGGTATCGGTTCCTGGCGGATCTGGTGATTGAGTTGAACGGGTTTAACCCGCAGATTGCCTCGCGCCAACTGGCACCGCTGACTCGCTGGCGCAAATATGACGATGCTCGTCAGGCGTTGATGAAAGGGGAGCTGGAGCGGATTCGGGCTTCGGGTCAACTGTCCAGTGATGTGTTTGAGGTGGTCAGCAAAAGCCTGGCCTGACGTTAACCTCGCTCCTTCAGGGTTCACTCGAACCCCTGTAGGAGCGAGGCTTGCCCGCGAAGGCGGCCTCACTGCCGACCTGCCTCTTGCGGATGTACACCCATCAAAACTGTGGGAGCTGGCTTGCCTGCGAAGGCGGCCTTATAGCCGACCTGTTATTTGTTGATTGGGTACATATCCGTTGCTGCGGTAACGGCCACTTAGGGTTTCGCCCTTACGGCGACTCACTTTTTTTTCAAACGCCAAAAAAAAGTAAGCAAAAAAAGGCTCGCCCCGAGCGTCCGGCCCCTCGCTAAGGCTCGGCGTTCCTTCGTTCCGGTATTCATCTGGGGGCATCGCCTCCGGTCGGCTTCGCTTCGACCTCCTCTCGATGTGTTCGACTTCGTCGAACGGCGCTTCGCGCCTGACCCCCAGATGAACACCTCCACTCAGCCTTCCGAAGGGGCGGGTAGATCAAGATCACAAGCCAAGCTAAAGCGAGGCGGCCTGCGGGCCGACCTGGTTTTACGACGGTGTGCGGGGCTGATCGCTGATCGTTCCCACGCTCTGCGTGGGAATGCCGCCGGGGACGCTCTGCGTCCCGCTGTCGACGCGAAACTTGAGTCCTGCGCAGTGGTGACGCGGAGCGTCACGGGATGCATTCCCACGCGGAGCGTGGGAACGATCATTGATCAGTAAGCGGTCGGTCGGGTGTACGCGCAAGTGAAGCAGGCCGGCCGGTAGGCCGCCTCGCGGTGCGATGCACGCCCCCTCGAGAGGCCGAGTGGAGGTTCTGCGCAGTGGGCAACCCGGCATGGATGCCGGGTTAGCCGCCCCCGGCCATGGATGGCCGATGGCGGCGGGCCCACGGAGCAGGACCGGAGCGAGGGCATGCCGAGCCTCAGCGAGGCACCGAACGAAAGGGGCAAAAGCGCTTTGGTTACTTTCGCGCTTTTCGAAAGTGACTCGCTGTAAGAGCGAAACCAATTTCCGCCGTTACCGAAGAAACGGATATTCACACAAAACCCAGAAACCCAAATCACCCCACCTGATACCCAACCATTCACCGACACCCCATACCCCCCCAGGTTAACAAAACATAACGTGGCGTCGATTGTCAGACCTTTCCAAAGCCCGATAGGATAAGCCAGCTTCCGAAGGGGCTCTAGATTGCAGGTTTCAGGACTATGCTCCAACCAGCCAATCACCCAGAGCACCCTTACGGCGCCCTGAAAGGTTGAACGACCTAACAATAATAATGGGGGAAGGTCTATGAGTGAGCCTGTCATGGGTGTGGGTATCTGCCGCCCGCCGGCGCTGCGCAAATTCGCGTTGCTGGCTACAGCGCTCTCGCTGTTGGGCTGTGCCGTGTTATCGGCACCGGTGCTGGCCGCCGACGCGCCGGCGGCCGATACGGTGTATTCCGTTGAATCAGCCAAAGCCGCCAAAAGCCTGATGCTCGATGTGGTCCACGCCGGCAAACGCCTGGTGGCGGTCGGGGATCGTGGGCACATTCTGTATTCCGATGACCAGGGTTCGACCTGGACCCAGGCCAAGGTGCCGACCCGGCAACTGCTCACCGCCGTGTTTTTTGTCGATGACAAACACGGCTGGGCCGTCGGCCATGACGCGCAAATCCTCGCCAGCGAAGACGGCGGCGTCACTTGGACCAAACAATTCGAAGACCTCAAACGCGAATCGCCGCTGCTCGACGTCTGGTTCAAGGACGTCAACAGCGGCTTTGCCGTGGGCGCGTATGGCGCGTTGATGGAAACCACCGACGGCGGCAAGCACTGGGAAGACGCCAGCGACCGCCTGGACAACGAAGACCAGTTCCACCTCAACGCCATCGCGGCGGTCAAGGATGCAGGCCTGTTCATCGTCGGCGAGCAGGGCAGCATGTTCCGCTCCGCCGATTGGGGGCAGACCTGGGAAAAGCTCGAAGGCCCGTACGAAGGTTCGCTGTTCGGCGTGATCGGCACGGCTCAGCCCAACACCCTGCTGGCCTACGGCTTGCGCGGCAATCTCTACCGTTCCACGGATTTCGGCAGCACCTGGGAGCAAGTTCCGCTCCAGGCTGCACGCGGCACCCTGGAGTTTGGCCTGTCCGGCGCCACGCTGCTGGATGACGGCTCCATCGTGATCGTCGGCAACGGCGGCTCGGTGATCAGCAGCAGCGACAACGGCGAAAACTTCACCGTGTTCAACCGCCCGGACCGGATTTCCGTGTCGGCGGTCACCGCAGCAGGTAACGGCAATCTGATTCTGGCAGGACAGGGCGGCGTTCGCGCCACTTCGCCAACCGGCGCTGAGCTTGGCAAGTGAACCGGGCAAATAATAAGAAGGGCGAAGCTATGACATCATTGACCAGTCATCACCAAGACAAGGCGACGTTTCTCGAACGCCTGATTTTCAACAACCGCCCGGCAGTGATCGTCATCTGCCTGCTGGTGAGTATCTTCCTGTTCTGGCAAGCGACGCTGATCCGGCCGTCCACCAGTTTCGAAAAAATGATCCCGCTGGAACATCCGTTCATTCAGAAGATGATGGAGCACCGCAACGATCTGGCGAACCTGGGCAACACTGTGCGCATCTCGGTGGAAGCCACCGACGGTGACATCTTCTCCAAGGAGTACATGGAGACCCTGCGCCAGATCAACGATGAAGTGTTCTACATCTCCGGCGTCGACCGTTCCGGCCTCAAGTCGCTGTGGAGCCCGAGCGTGCGCTGGACCGAGGTGACGGAGGAGGGTTTCGCCGGCGGCGAGGTGATTCCGCAGAGTTATAACGGCTCCCAGCAAAGCCTCGACCTGCTGCGCAACAACGTGCTCAAGTCCGGCCAGGTCGGGCGTCTGGTGTCCAACGACTTCAAGTCGAGCATTGTCGACATCCCGCTGCTGGAGTCCTACCCGGACCCGCAGGACCAGGGCAAGTTGCTGGCCCTGGACTACCGCAAGTTTTCCCACGAACTTGAAGAAAAAATCCGCGACAAGTTTGAAAAGCAGAACCCCAACGTGCAGATTCACATCGTCGGTTTCGCCAAGAAAGTTGGCGACCTGATCGATGGTCTGGTGATGGTAGTGATGTTCTTCGGCATCGCCTTCGTCATCACCCTGATCCTGCTGTACTGGTTCACCAACTGCATGCGCAGCACCGTGGCGGTGTTGAGTACGACGTTGGTGGCGGTGGTCTGGCAACTGGGGTTGATGCATTTCTTCGGCTTCGGGCTCGATCCGTATTCGATGCTGGTGCCGTTCCTGATCTTCGCCATCGGTATTTCCCACGGCGTGCAGAAAATCAACGGCATCGCCTTGCAGTCCAGCGAGGCGGACAACGCCCTGACGGCGGCGCGGCGCACCTTCCGCCAACTGTTCCTGCCGGGGATGATCGCAATTCTCGCGGATGCGGTGGGCTTCATCACGCTGCTGATCATCGACATCGGCGTGATTCGTGAACTGGCCATCGGTGCGTCCATCGGTGTGGCGGTGATCGTGTTCACCAACCTGATCCTGCTGCCGGTGGCGATTTCCTACGTCGGCATCAGCAAACGAGCAGTGGAACGCAGCAAGAAAGACGCGCACCGCGAACACCCGTTCTGGCGCCTGCTGTCGAACTTCGCCAGCCCCAAAGTCGCACCGATTTCCATATTCATGGCCTTGATCGCTTTCGGCGGCGGCCTCTGGTACAGCCAGAACCTGAAAATCGGCGACCTCGACCAGGGCGCGCCGGAATTGCGTCCGGACTCGCGCTACAACAAGGACAACAATTTCATCATCAGCAACTACTCCACCAGTTCCGACGTGTTGGTGGTGATGGTCAAGACCAAGCCTGAAGGTTGCTCGCGCTACGAAGCCATGGCGCCCATCGACGAGCTGATGTGGAAGATGCAGAACACCGAGGGCGTGCAGTCGGCGATTTCGTTGGTGACCGTGTCCAAGCAGATGATCAAGGGCATGAACGAGGGCAACCTGAAATGGGAAACCCTGTCGCGCAACCCGGACGTGCTGAACAACTCCATCGCCCGGGCTGATGGCCTGTACAACAACAGCTGTTCCCTGGCGCCGGTGCTGGTGTTCCTCAACGATCACAAGGCCGCAACGCTGGACCGTGCGGTGCATGCGGTGCAGGACTTCGCCAAGGAAAACAACAAGGACGGCCTGGAATTCATCCTCGCCGCCGGTAACGCCGGGATCGAAGCGGCGACCAACGAAGTGATCAAGGAGTCGGAGCTGACGATCCTGATCCTGGTCTACATCTGCGTCGCGACCATGTGCATGATCACCTTCCGTTCCTGGGCGGCGACCCTGTGTATTGTGCTGCCGCTGGTGCTGACTTCGGTACTGGGCAACGCGTTGATGGCGTTCATGGGCATCGGCGTGAAAGTCGCGACCCTGCCGGTGGTGGCGCTGGGTGTGGGGATTGGCGTGGACTACGGCATCTACATTTACAGCCGCCTGGAAAGCTTCCTGCGTGCCGGTCTGCCGTTGCAAGAAGCGTATTACCAGACGCTGAAGTCCACCGGTAAAGCCGTGCTGTTCACCGGTTTGTGCCTGGCCATCGGCGTGTGCACCTGGATCTTCTCGGCGATCAAGTTCCAGGCCGACATGGGCCTGATGCTGACCTTCATGCTGTTGTGGAACATGTTCGGCGCGCTGTGGCTGTTGCCGGCGCTGGCGCGGTTCCTGATCAAACCGGAAAAACTGGCGGGGCAGAAGGGCAATTCGTTGTTCGCTCACTAAAACCCGGCAGATACACAGAAGCCGCAACCTAGGTTGCGGCTTTTTCATAGGCGCCAGACAGGCTTAACGCGGTTCCAGTGGCAGGAAATACTGGTTGGCCAGGGTCGGGTTGATGGCGCCGTGGTAGATCTGGATTTTTTGTGCCGGGTTCGTCGCCTTGGCCAGGGCCGACTCGTAGGTTTCGAAGCGTTGCGCCTCGGTTTTCAAATGCGCCGTGGTGAACGTGGCCTTGTCATCCGTCAGCGCGGCGTAGTGAAAATGTGCGTACCACAGCGCCTGATCGTTGCGGTTGAACAAGGCATATTCCTGCATGAAGTTCTTGCGCCCGGTTTTCAGCTGGACCCGACGGCCGATGGGTCTGACGTGGAGTTCCTGGTGTTGCAGGAGGAACTGCACGCCATCGCTGGTCGGTGCCTGCGCGAGGGTCAGGCGGATGCGCGATTGTGTGGCCTGGCTCTCCAGGCTCCGGGCCTTGTTGCGCAATTCGGCAATCAGTGCGGCATCCTTTTCTCTGGCCGGCGAAGCGTCCTCATGTTTGTCCAGGCTGTCGGCATAGTGGCTGAGCTTTTGTGCCTCGCGTTGCAATTGTTCTTCGATTTCCCTGGGTGAACTCCCGCCTTGTGCGTAACCCTCGATCTTGCGTGCCTGATCATCGACTTTTGCCAGTGTCTTGCGCGCTTCGCCCTTGAGTTGCGGCAGTGGAATCGAGGCGGGCCTTGAGGCTGATGGCTGGGTGTCGACGATCTCGACCCAGACATTGGGCTCGTGCTCATGGAAGGACACCAGGGGCTTGTCGTCCATGGGGCCTTTGATGTCGATGATGTCCCCGCCCTGATCGGGAACACGCGGGCGCAGGTCACCGATCAACGCACCCTGGGACGTTTTGATGACCCGCTTTTTGCTGGCGGGCGCGACGAGCACCTTGGGTTTTTTCTTGCTCGCCTCTTTGGACGTGCCGGCGGCTTGGGATGAGGCTTCATCGGCTGGCGGTTCCTGTTGCGAGGCAAGTCGCTCGATTTCCTCGACCAGGCGCTGCTCGGCGTCGACACGCAATTCGTCAATGAGCACCCGCAGGCGGTTGAACGCCGGCATCTGTAGCTCATCGGCATTGAAGATCCAGATTCCGCCAAGCGCGCTCTGGGCGTTTTTATAGCGCTCGACCAGGTTGTCCAGCACGGCGATACGATCACCGCGTTCGTAGACGTGAGTCGTCTGCAACTCGGCATGGGATCGTGCCAGGATCTGCAATGGATTAATGACGGACTCCAGGGCCGGGCTGACGTCAGTGGCTATGGCCTTGACGCTCAGGATGCGCAGAATCACCAGGTGATAGACCTTGACCCGCAGCCCCGTCAGTTCGTTTTCCGGCCGGTCCTTGTTCAGCGCCTCCAGGGTTTTTGCACCCTGAAGGGGGATTTGCCTGAGTTCTTCTATACGTTTCTCGATCTCTTCGAGCGAGCTGATCATGGTTTCATTGATTTCACGGTTTTTCTCCATGAACTCAAAGTAACGGTTCACGACAACGTCGCCTTCAGCTTTCAGTAACTCATGAATTTTGTCCGGGCCGCTGCGGTAGTCGCTGTAGTCCGTATTCGCGGTGTCACGCTCCATATCCGCGATGACGACCCGTTTGCGGGCATTCCTGATGATGTTTCCCAGTAATCCGCTGATCAATGTCAGGTCCAGAGGCAGGTCGGTCAGAGCGCTTTTTTCTCGGGTGCCGGCAATCAACGCCCTGTAGCTTTGCGTCTGCTTGTCCAGTTCTGCCACGTAGCGCTGCCGGAATGCGGTGCGTTCAGCCGAGGAACTGGCCGCGCTGCTTTCTTTGATTATTCTGAGGTTGTCGGCGATGTCGACACGCTTTTGCGCCTGCTCCTGTTGCGCGAAGAACTCGATGGATTGCAGCTTCAGTTCTTCGATGCGCTGGCGCCTTTTTTCCTTTTCGGCAGCGATTCGGCTGTTGCGGCCACCGCCGACCAGTTTCAGCCCCTGGTCCAGGGACCAGCGGCCGCGGCCATCGGTTTTAAGCTTGATGCCGGGGTGGTCCGGGTGTTCAGGATGGACCAGGAAGACCTCGCCGAAGCCCGGCACGATCTGCACGCGAAACAGCAGGCCGGCAATGGTGGCGTGCCAGGTGTCGTTGATGCGATAGAGGCCTTTGAAGGGGCCGATGGCGACAGGTTCCGGCAGTGTCGCGGGCCAGGCCACCCGCACGGCGCGCAGGTGTTCGAATAAACGGGCGGATGCTGAATCTCGGGCGGTCGACAGGTTGAAGTCAAGCAAGGTGTGGCCACTGCCCGGTGGCTCGGACGGCAATCCGGGTGCGGCTTGGGTAACGGCAATCTCTCCCGGGGCATGGATTTGGGGCAGGGCGCGGCGCAGTGGCGAAAGGGTGAGCGGGGGTTCGTTGGGCGCGCTCAGTGCGAGTTGACTGTCGAGCCGGTTTTGCCCCACATGCAACAGCACCAGGCCCAGGTTCAGCAGCACATCGACCCAGGCCTGTTCCCGGGCGGTGACGTCATCGCTGTCCAGGGCAGGCAAGTCCTGGATCAGGCTGTGGGTGAGTTGCAGCATCCAGCCCACCAGCATGGCGGGGCCGCGCAACATCGGCAGCACCAGGTTGTTGAACACCAACCAACCGCCCTCGAGGATGATTGCCCAGCGGCTCTCGGCGTTGGAGATCGACTGTCGGTCCGCCAGTTCCACCAGTGCCCGGGCGTTGCTGTCGAATAGCTGGCGCAGGAGCCGGCCCTGTTTCAGCGCCGCAAGCCATTCGCCGCTGGCCTCGTCGACGGACAGGGTCGCGGGCGCTGGTTTTGTCGGGGGGCTGAACTCATCGCCCAGGTGCATGTGCACAATGTGCGGTTCGTTGAAACCGTTGTTGGCGTAGATTGGTCGGGCGCGGTCCGGCAGCCGGGTCAGTACGCTGGCTTGCAGGGCGCCGGGTTGGGCGATCGCATTAAACAGCGCCGCGCGGTCGGCGAATTGCTGCAACGCCGGCGTGTATTGCGGTCGGTAAAGAATGCGCGGGCCTGCGGCGTTCAAGTCCAGAGGCTCGATGATGAACAGGTTGCTCGCGACATCGCTGTCAGCGCCCGCTTTTCTTTGAAACGCCAATGGCCGCAGGACAATTTCCTGCTGATCGACACATCGTTCAGCCTGGGTGCGCTGCAGGACAGCATCGACGTAGCGGTAACCTTGGCGGGTGAAGCCATGCTCAGCCTTTATCGATTGCTCCAGTGCCAACAGCGGCAGGCGCACGGACAGTTCCAGGCCGAACAGACGCCCGCGTTCCTGCGCTGGGGCGGTATCGGCCAGTAATTCGCGGCGAATCAGCTCGGGATAGTGTTGGCCGACATCGACGCGACTGACCAGGTCCAGCAGATAGGCCTCGGTGGTCCAGTCCTGGATCAGTTGCCCGCCGGTGTGTCGGACGGTCATCCGGCCTTTGGGGCGACCGGCGAGGTTCTTGATGGCCAGTTCCGTCAGGGTCATGTTCACCGGTTCGAGGTAGCCGCTGCCCAGGTCGCCGACGGGCACATGGAAGGTCAGCTCCAATTGGTCGGCGTCATAACCGGGGGCTTGCGGTTGATCCTCCAGCATCTGCCGGTGCAGGGCTTTTTTGGCGAAGGTGTGCAGGTCATCCAGGCCGGTCTGGAAGGTGCGACCCCCGGTGCGTTGCTTGATGCTCGCGAGCGTCAGCACGTGCTTGCGGTATGCCATGCGATCAATTGCGTCGGCGGTTTGCAGCCATTCGGGCATGGTTGTCTGGATGCGTTGAACGTGCGTGTTCAACCCGGCGGCTTGCGCACCAACGAACAGCGCCGCGACATCGGTGATCGGCTTGAAACGTTGCTCCAGCTCTTCAAGGTGCTGGCCGGCGGGCAGTTTCAGCGCGGCCAGGTCTTCCAGTTGCTGGTTCAACAGCAGGGCGGCCTGGGTGTCGAAGATATTGCCGTCAGGTTCATAGCGTTTCCAGGAAATCGCGTCGGCCATGAAGAGCAACTCAAACCGTTCGCCCCAGGCCTGTCCGAACGCTTCCAGTGAGGCGAACGACTCGATGCTGCCAGTTACGCTGCACAACAACACCGTTTCACCACAGATCAGCAGAATGTCCGGACTTTGCAGATTGACCGATAGCTCACCGATGTTCAGGGTTGTTTCAAGTGTGCAGGCCTGGATCAGGCCTTTTGCCCAGGGCGCTTCAAGGCGCTGCTGTTTATCGGGGTGTTGGCACAGCTCAGTGAGGATATCGGCGTGCTGCGGATTGATGGTCGCTTGGCGTACTGCCGAGGTTTTCAACACGCCGCCCAGCAAGTCGCCCAGCCATTGCCAGCGACTGTTGCCGGCCTCGGCAGGAGTATTCCAATACCCACTTAGGGCTTCCTGGAAAGCGACAAACACAATGGCCGGCAGCTCGCGGATGATGTCGGCGATGAGCTGCATGTCCGGTTCATGTTGACCGGTGCTGTCCAGGCTCAGGTGGGTGGGTGGCTTGTTGGTGAGGAAACAGGCACGGCCAAATTGTTCGCTGAGTGCCGGGGGTTTACCGCTGGCCAAATAATTGAGCACCACCTCCAGCAACAAGGTGAGACGCCAGCCACCTTCCGGGAGCGGTTGGGCGACTTGAGTGCGGTAGGGGTCAAAATCCAGTGGCGGATATTTTTCCAGCAACTCGTCCTTGAGCAAGCTGGCGGTGACCGAACGCAAGGTCGGACGAGTACTGAAGCGGGCGCTGATGGTGTGCGCAATGATGTCGGCGTACCCGGCCGGGGCGGTCGGCGATGAAGCGGTTGGCATGATGCAGTCCTTTGCATGGTTGATGCGTGGACCTTAACGCCTGGATAAACGAGCTGTGCGGTATATAGATACCGCACATTTTCTGATTTACACCGAACCCCTTGTGGGAGCGGGCTTGCTCGCGAAAGCGGTGTATCAGTCGACATCTTTGCCGAATGACACGCCGCTTTCGCGAGCAAGCCCGCTCCCACAGGGGTTAGTGGTTGTTGGTGGGATCGCTGCCCAACACGACATTCAAGGCACTGCGCGCATCATCGAGCTGCACGAGGGTGGCATGCCGCGCACCCAGCGCATCGCGATTTTCGATGGCGGTGAGAATCGCCTTGTGCCGTGGCAGCGCCAGTTCATGCAGGTTCGGTCGCTGGTTGGAATGCTTCAGCGCCTCGGCAATCGCCACCGAGAGCATGTTGCACAGGTTGGCCAGCAAGTCGTTGTGGGTGGCGTCGGCGATGCGGCTGTGAAAATCCAGGTCCGGTTGCAGCAGCGCTTCCGGGGTCGGCGCGGCTTCCATGCGTTGGTAGGCTTCGCCGATGGAGGCGATGTCGGCGTCGGTTGCGTATTGTGCGGCGAGGGCGGCGGCGGCCGGTTCGATGATGCTGCGCACGCTGGTCAACAGGCCGAAGAACTCATTCTGCGGGCTGCTTTGCATCAGCCAGTGCAGCACGTCCGGGTCGAGCATGTGCCATTCCTTGCGCGCCTTGACCACCGTGCCGACTCGCGGGCGGGAATACACCAGACCTTTAGCGACCAGCACCCGGGTGGCTTCGCGCAACACCGGCCGGCTGACCGCATACTCTTCGCACAACAGGGCTTCGGCGGGCAGTTTGTCGTCGGGCTTGAAGCGTCCGGAGACGATCTGCATGCCCAGTTCCTGGACGATGCGCGAGTGCATGCTTTTGCGGTCGGAGGGTTTGCGGTAATCCATGGGGAACGGCGCGATCCTGGGCGGGTGGGGGTGTTGCGCATGATAGCAGGCAGGGCTCAATCCTGAATCAGATGAACAACCAATGTGGGAGCGGGCTTGTGTGGCGAGGGGGCTTGCCCCCGTTCGATTGCGCAGCAATCGTAAACCAGTCACTGCGGACCCATCCAGAATCGCGGTGGCTGGTTTCAGGGGCGCTGCGCACCCCAACGGGGGCAAGCCCCCTCGCCACAAAAGCCCGCTCCCACAGGGGATTGGTGGGGTTAGTGAGAGTGGCGCGGGACTTCGGAGCCGCGGCAGCCGACGAGGAAGTCGAAATCACAGCCCTGATCCGCCTGCAGCACATGATCAATGTAGAGCTGACGATAACCGCCGACGATCAGCTTCTCTGGTGGCCGCAGATCCGCCATGCGCGCCGCCAGTTCAGCGTCCGAAATGTCCAGGTGCAAACGCCCGCTGGCGCAATCCAGCTCAATGAAGTCACCTTCCTGCACCACCGCCAAAGGCCCGCCGGCCGCGGCTTCCGGGGCGACGTGCAACACGACGGTGCCATACGCCGTGCCGCTCATGCGCGCATCGGAAATCCGCACCATATCCGTCACGCCCTGGGCCAGCAGCTTGGCCGGCAAACCCATGTTGCCGACTTCGGCCATGCCCGGATAACCCTTCGGCCCGCAGTTTTTCATCACCAGGATCGAGTTGGCGTCCACGTCCAGTTCCGGGTCGTTGATCCGTGCCTTGTACATGTCGAAGTTCTCGAACACCACGGCCCGCCCACGATGCTGCATCAATTCGGCACTGGCGGCGGAAGGTTTCAACACCGCACCGAGTGGTGCGAGGTTGCCGCGCAGCACGCAGATACCGCCGTCGGCGCGGATCGGGTTGTCGAGGGTGCGGATCACTTCGTCCTGGCCGTAGATCGGCGCGTCCTTGGTGTTCTCGCCGAGGCTCTTGCCGTTGACGGTCAAGGCGTTCGGATGCGGAATCAGATTGGCTTCGCCGAGGCGACGCAGCACCGCCGGCAAACCGCCGGCGTAGTAGAACTCTTCCATCAGGAAACGCCCGGACGGTTGCAGGTCGACGATGGTCGGCATGCCGCGCCCCATGCGGGTCCAGTCGTCGAGCTCCAGCTCAACGCCGATGCGCCCGGCGATGGCTTTCAAGTGGATCACCGCGTTGGTCGAACCACCGATGGCGGCGTTGACCCGAATCGCATTTTCAAAGGCTTCTTTCGTCAGGATTTTCGACAGCCGCAGATCTTCGCGCACCATCTCCACCGCACGCATGCCGGACATGTGCGCCAACACATAACGCCGCGCATCCACCGCCGGAATCGCCGCGTTGTGGGGCAGGGAAGTGCCCAGTGCTTCGGCCATGCAGGCCATGGTCGAGGCGGTGCCCATGGTATTGCAGGTGCCGGCCGAGCGGGACATGCCGCCCTCGGCCGCGAGGAAATCGTCGAGGGTGATGGTGCCGGCTTTCACTTGCTCGCTGAGCTGCCACACCACCGTGCCCGAACCAATGTCCTGGCCCTTGTGCTTGCCGTTGAGCATCGGTCCACCGGTGACGACGATCGCCGGCACGTCGCAACTGGCGGCGCCCATCAACAGCGCCGGGGTGGTTTTGTCGCAACCGGTCAGCAGCACCACGCCATCGATCGGGTTGCCGCGAATCGCTTCTTCAACGTCCATGCTCGTCAGGTTGCGGGTGAACATGGCGGTGGGGCGCAGGTTCGATTCGCCGTTGGAGAACACCGGGAATTCCACCGGCCAGCCGCCAGCCTCGATCACCCCGCGTTTGACGTGCTCGGCAATCTGCCGGAAATGCGCGTTGCACGGGGTCAGTTCCGACCAGGTGTTGCAGATGCCGATGATCGGCTTGCCGTGGAACTGGTGGTCGGCGATGCCCTGATTCTTCATCCAGCTGCGGTACATGAAGCCGTTCTTGTCGGCCGTGCCAAACCATTGGGCGGAGCGCAGGGTGGGTTTCTTATCAGACATGATCGATTCTCTTATTGTATGACTATATTGTTGCATCTGACGGATAACATAAGCGCAAAACTGGCGCTTTGGAAGCGTTGTTGGTTAATTAGTATTACTATATAGTCGGTTTCGACGGAGGGATTGGCCCTGGCGGTTTTCCGCGAGAGGCGTCCCCCGAGGTTCTATAACAACAACAATCGGAGACCGATCCCATGAGCCAGGAACTGCGGCTTATTCGCCGCATCACGCTGAAACTGATTCCCTTCCTGATCCTGCTGTACCTGATCGCCTATGTGGATCGCTCCGCCGTCGGCTTCGCCAAGCTGCACATGGGCGCCGACATCGGGATTGGTGATGCGGCCTACGGCCTCGGCGCCGGGCTGTTCTTCATCGGCTACTTCCTGCTGGAAATCCCCAGCAACCTGATGCTCGAACGCTTCGGCGCCCGGCGCTGGTTTGCGCGGATCATGATCACCTGGGGCGCGATCACCATCGGCATGGCCTTCGTCCAGGGCCCGCACAGTTTCTATGTGATGCGCTTTCTGCTCGGCGCCGCGGAAGCCGGGTTCTTTCCGGGCGTTCTGTACTACATCACCCAATGGTTCCCGGTGCGCCATCGCGGCAAGATCCTCGGGCTGTTCATCCTTTCCCAACCCATCGCGATGATGATCACCGGCCCCGTGTCCGGCGGCTTGCTCGGCATGGACGGCACCCTCGGTTTGCACGGTTGGCAGTGGTTGTTCATCGTCATCGGCACCCCGGCGATCCTGCTGACCTGGCCCGTTCTGCGCTGGTTGCCGGACGGTCCGCAACAAGTGAAATGGATGGATCAGGCCGAGAAGGACTGGCTCACCGGTGAGCTGAAAAAAGACCTCGAAGAATATGGCCAGACCCGCCATGGCAACCCGCTTCATGCATTGAAAGACAAACGGGTCTTGCTGTTGGCGCTGTTCTATCTGCCGGTGACGTTGAGCATCTATGGCCTGGGCCTGTGGTTGCCGACGCTGATCAAACAGTTTGGTGGCACGGACCTGGTGACCGGTTTCGTCTCGTCGGTGCCGTACATCTTCGGGATCATCGGTTTGCTGATCATCCCGCGCAGCTCCGACCGCTTGAATGATCGCTACGGCCACTTGGCGGTGCTCTATGTGCTTGGCGCCATTGGCCTGTTCCTCAGCGCCTGGCTGACCCTGCCGGTGGCGCAACTGGCGGCGCTGTGTCTGGTGGCGTTCGCGCTGTTTTCCTGCACGGCGGTGTTCTGGACCTTGCCGGGACGTTTCTTCGCCGGTGCGAGTGCAGCGGCAGGGATCGCGCTGATCAACTCAGTGGGCAACCTCGGCGGCTACATCGGGCCGTTTGTGATTGGCGCGCTGAAGGAATACACCGGCAACCTGGCGTCCGGGTTGTACTTTTTGTCCGGGGTAATGGTGTTTGGGTTGGTGCTGACTGGGGTGGTTTATCGGTTGCTGGAGCGCAAGCATGTGTTGCCGGCGGATCAATTTGCGGCGAGTGCTCGCTGAGGGTTAACCCCCGATCAACTGTGGGAGCGGGCTTGCTCGCGAAGGGGCCATCACATTCAACATTTATGGCGATTGACACACCGCTTTCGCGAGCAAGCCCGCTCCCACAGGGGTTGTGCGGTGTTTTCAGGTTGTGAATACAGGAGAAAATCATGCATTTAGTTCAGTTCGAATTGATTAACGGCGAGCGCCGGGTTGGCGTGGTCGAAGCAGGTCAAGTGTTGGAAGTGAAGGGGGTGCACACCGTCCGCGACCTGGCCCTGGCAGCAATCGAGGCGGGCATCAATCTTGAGCAACAGGTGCAACGCCAAGGCCTGTGCGTCAGTCACGACTATGCCGAGTTGCTGAGTAGCCTGCGCATCCTGCCGCCCCTTGATCACTCGGACCCGGCGCACATGCTGGTCAGCGGCACCGGCCTGACCCACCTGGGCAGCGCCTCGGCCCGGGACAAAATGCATCAGCAGGTCGGCGACGAAGCGGCGATGACCGACACCATGCGCATCTTCAAGTGGGGCGTGGAGGGCGGTAAACCCGCAGTCGGTCAGGCTGGCGTGCAACCGGAATGGTTCTATAAGGGCGACGGCAGCATTGTCGTTCGGCCCGGCCAACCGTTCCCGCTGCCACCCTTTGCCGAAGACGCCGGGGAAGAGCCGGAGCTCAGCGGCCTCTACGTCATCGGCCACGACGGCAAGCCCTATCGCCTCGGTTACGCGGTGGGCAACGAGTTCTCCGACCATGTGATGGAACGCAAGAATTACCTCTACCTTGCCCACTCGAAATTGCGCAGTTGCAGCTATGGCCCGGAACTTCGCGTCGGAGAGCTACCCCAACACCTGGCAGGCACCAGTCGCATCCTGCGCGATGGCGAAGTGTTGTGGCAAAACGAGTTCCTTAGCGGCGAGGCCAATATGTGCCACAGCCTGGAGAACCTTGAGTATCACCATTTCAAGTACAGCCAGTTCCTGCGACCGGGGGATGTGCACATTCACTTCTTCGGCACCGCGACCCTGTCCTTCGCCGACGGCATCCGCACCCAACCGGGTGACGTGTTTGAAATCAGCCAGGCCGAATTCGGCGCGCCGTTGATCAACGGCATTGCGCCGGCAGAAGCGGCATTCGAACCCGGCACCGTCGGCATCCTTTAAGGAGATTTGCATGACCCAGATTCTTGGTCACAACTACATCGGCGGCCAGCGCAGTGCGGCTGGCGACCTCAAACTGCAAAGCGTCGATGCCTCGACCGGCGAGAACCTGCCGGGCGATTTCTACCAGGCGACCCCGGAAGAAGTCGACGCCGCCGCCAAGGCTGCCGCGGCTGCTTACCCGGCCTATCGCAGCCTGAGCGCCGAGCGCCGGGCACAGTTTCTCGACACGATTGCCGATGAACTCGATGCCCTGGGTGACGACTTCGTTGCCGTGGTCTGTCGCGAAACCGCGTTGCCCGCCGGACGCATCCAGGGCGAGCGGGGTCGCACCAGCGGCCAGATGCGCTTGTTCGCCAAGGTCCTGCGTCGCGGGGATTTCTACGGGGCGCGGATCGATCAGGCCTTGCCCGACCGTCAGCCGTTGCCACGCCCGGATCTGCGTCAATACCGCATCGGCCTCGGCCCGGTGGCGGTGTTCGGGGCGAGCAACTTTCCGTTGGCGTTCTCCACGGCGGGGGGCGATACCGCTTCGGCACTGGCCGCCGGTTGCCCGGTGGTGTTCAAGGCCCACAGCGGCCATATGGCGACCGCAGAACTCGTTGCTGACGCCATCATCCGTGCGGCGGAAAAATCCGGCATGCCGGCCGGCGTGTTCAACATGATCTACGGCGGCGGGGTCGGCGAAGCGCTGGTCAAGCACCCGGCGATCCAGGCTGTCGGCTTCACCGGTTCACTCAAGGGTGGCCGCGCCTTGTGCGACATGGCCGCCGCACGGCCGCAGCCGATCCCGGTGTTTGCCGAGATGTCGAGCATCAACCCGGTGATCATCTTGCCCCAGGCACTGGCGGCCCGGGCGGAAACCGTCGCCCGTGACCTGACTGCTTCGGTGGTGCAGGGCTGTGGTCAGTTCTGTACCAATCCGGGGCTGGTGATCGGGATTCGTTCGCCGCAGTTCAGTGAATTTGTGCAGCAGGTCGCGGCGTTGATCGCGGATCAACCGGCGCAAACCATGCTCAATGCCGGAACGCTGGGCAGCTATGGCAAGGGGCTGCAAAAACTCCTCGCGCATCCCGGGATCGAGCATTTGGCCGGCAGCGCGCAGCAGGGCAATCAGGCGCAACCGCAGCTCTTCAAAGCCGATGTCAGCTTGTTGATCAATGGCGATGAGGTGTTGCAGGAAGAGGTGTTCGGCCCGACCACGGTGTTTGTCGAAGTGGCGGACCAGGCACAGCTCAGCGCCGCGTTGAACGGCCTGCATGGGCAACTGACGGCGACGATCATTGGCGAGCCGGCGGACTTTGAACAGTTCGGCGAATTGACCGCGTTGCTGGAACAGAAGGTTGGACGGATCTTGCTTAATGGCTACCCGACGGGTGTCGAAGTGTGTGATTCGATGGTCCATGGCGGGCCGTATCCAGCGACTTCAGATGCGCGGGGCACCTCGGTGGGCACCCTGGCCATCGACCGTTTCCTGCGCCCGGTGTGCTTCCAGAACTACCCCGACAGCTTGCTGCCGGAAGCACTGAAGAACGGCAACCCGCTGCGGATTCAGCGCTTGGTGGACGGCAAACCCTCCCGCGACGCGCTCTAACTGCCAACCACTGCCCCCTGTGGGAGCGGGCTTGCTCGCGAAAGCGTCGGATCAGTCGACATCATTAGTGACTGACCCACCGCATTCGCGAGCAAGCCCGCTCCCACATTTGTTCAGTGTTGTACCTGAAATATTTGTTCAACTCCGGCCCCTGTGGGAGCGGGCTTGCTCGCGAAAGCGCTGGGTCAGCTTGCATGGATGTTGGCTGTGTCGCCGCCTTCGCGAGCAGGCTCGCTCCCACATTGAGCTATCATTGCGTCTTTCCATTTGAATGATTGATTGCCATGACTGCCGTAACCGATACCTTGCTCAACGCCCTCGAAAACTGCGACATGCTGGAAATCGATGGCTTGCACGCCTTCGAATTCTCCCTCGATGAAGAAGACAACTTGCACATCGAATGCATGGATGGCCGTGCGGCCAAGCGTTGGGAGTTCAGGATGGTCGAAATCGAGGCAGCGACTTTCGATCCAACCCTGCAGAGCTGGCTGATCACCGGGGACTCCGGCGAGCACCGGCTGGTGTGCATGGCCGCTTTCGGCGCCCATGACGACGAGGAAGTAGAGCATGAAGATGCGTAATTTCTGGCCACTGTTGATGGCCGGCAGCGTCGGCGCCATGGGCGTTCAGGCGGCCACGGTCGACGATTATCAGCTGTTGGTCGGTTCCTACACGGCAGGCCAGAGCCAGGGGATTTATCGCCTGGACTTCAACAGCGCCACCGGGCAGATCAACCCCAAGCCACTGCAAGTGGTGAAGAGCGAAAACCCGTCCTGGCTGACGATTTCCAAGGACCAGCAGCACCTGTTCGTGGTCAACGAAAACGGTCCGGGGCAAACCGACCCGGTGGGCAAGGTCAGCAGCTACGCGATCAACCCCAAGACCTTTGAGCTGAAGCTGATCAACCAGGTGCAAAGCCTGGGCAACGAGCCGACCCATTCGAGCCTGAGCGGCGATGCCAGCCACTTGTTCGTCAGCAATTATTCGGTGCTCGAAGATCCGGGTGGCACCCTGGCGGTGTTGCCGGTGGGCGCCGATGGCAAGCTCAACACCGTCGTGCAGATGAGCAGCCACCCGTCGAGCCGGGTCAATCCCGAGCGGCAGGTGTCGGCCCACGTGCATTCGACGATTTCCTCGCCGGATGGCAAGTACGTGTTCTCCAATGACCTGGGCGCGGACAAGATCTTTGTCTACCGCTTCAATCCCAAGGCCAACCCGCTATTGCCCTTGACCCCGGCCACTCCGGCCTCGGTAGCCTTGCCTGCGGGCAGTGGTCCACGGCATTTGCTGTTCAGCGCCGATGGCAAGCACGCCTGGCTGACCATGGAAATGAGCGCGCAAGTGGCGGTGTTCGATTATCAGGACGGCACCCTCAAGCAAACGCAAATGGTTGATCTGGCGGCGGGGCAACCGGTGTCCGACAAGGCCGGCGCGGCGTTGCATGCGTCAAAGGATGGCAAGTTCCTCTACGTCAGCAACCGTGGCACTGCCAATCAGATGCTGGTGTTCGCCATCGACCCGGCCACCGCCCAGCTCAAGGAGCTGCAGCGTCGCTCCGTCGAGGGTGACCATCCCCGGGAATTCAGCCTCGACCCGAGTGGCAAGTTCCTGCTGATCGCCAACCAGAAAAGCAACGAGATTGTCGTTGTCGAACGCGATGCCAAGACCGGTTTGCTGGGTAAAACCGTGCAGAAATTGCCGATGGATGCCCCCAGTGACCTCAAGTTTCTGACGCGTCAATAGGTGCGGCAATAGGCCGCAGGCCCCGGTTGATGGGGCCTGCGGCCTTCTATTAATGAGACTGATATCCGCTAATGCTACAAAGCATTTCAAGACGCGGACCCTCGAAGGTTAAGTTTGCTCCACGGCCTAACCGGGCAAGCAAGCCAACTGACTCCGAGGAACACACCATGAACTTCAATATCTTTTCCATCATCGCCGCATCCGCTATCTCCGCCACCGTTGCTCTGCCAGCCAGCGCCAACGTTGAGATCAACAGCAAAAAATCCCACACCCAGAGCTACACCCAGAAATACCTGCAACAAAGCGCCAACTTTTACGCAGCCCTGGACCACAAAACCCAGGCCTGAGATTCACGGAGTCCAACGCTCCCTATAAAGAGCTGCCGAAGATTGCGATCTTTTGACTTTCAACAGCAAAAGATCACAGCCTTCGGCAGCTTTTTTGTGCGTGTGTATTTTCATGGATCATAGGTTTTCTGTTGCGCCGGCATAGAGGGCTTTAATGATCAAGCAAGCTGATGGTCACTATGGAAAACCCTGAGTGGTTAGCCCTGCTTTTTTGATCGATCCTATGGGCACTGAAACATGCCCACGGAGAACACCATGGCCAGCGCAATCCTCACTTCTGCCAAACACGGCGCCTACCTGGCCATCGGTCTCTACGTGGCCATGGTCCTTGTGGTCAGTCTTTCGGCCCAATCGCAGCACGAGCGGCAAGCGCCGGTCGAAGTCGCCTATCCCGGCATCCAGTTCGAACATCGCTCGCAAAACGCGGTGGTTGATCACGCGGTTATCGAGGAGGCTGTCGGCGCATGAAAGGCAGCAGACTCGGGGTCATCGCCTTCCTGGCGGTCATGACCAATGGCTCGTCATTATTGGGAATAGGGCAGGGCTCGGCGGGATCGGTGGCGCGGGCCATCGAATGCAATCACAACATTGCGCACAACATCCAGACGGCCAAGGCGTTGGGCTTGTTGGTGGGGAATCCACCGCTGAAGGAACGGGCCGGGTTTCTCGGGCCGTTTCAGGTGGATTGCTCGGCGTTGGGGATGTGCTCTGTTTTGACCTGATTCCGCATAACCCTGTAGGAGCATGGCTTGCCCGCGATGGCGTCTTTGAAATCGCCATCGCGAGCAAGCTTTGCTCCTACAGAGGGGGCTTGCGCATGATGGCGGTGAACAGGTCGGAATCGAGGAAGCGTTGTAGCCATGCCTGCAACCGGACGTAAGGCGTTTGCCCGAACCACTCCCGATCCACATGGGCGAATTGCCGTACAAACGGCATCAGCGCCACGTCCGCCAGGCTGATGTGCCCGGCGAGCAAATAATCACGATCCTCCAGCAACTCCTCCAGCCTGCGCAAGAACACCTCGCCCTCGGCCCGATAATGTTCCATCGGTTGCTCGGGATAGCGCTCGGCGTACTTGTAGCGATTCAAATGCACCTTGAACACCTGATCGTTTTCTTCGATCAGTTCAGCCATCAACGACTGCCCGGCAGGATCATCCTTGAGCAACCAGTCCTGCGGATCGTTCTGCGCCAACGCCCAGCCCATGATCCCCAGGCTTTCATCAATTACTCGACCCTCGACCTCCAGCACCGGCACCGTGCCCTTGCTCGACAGCGCGAGCATTTCGGCGGGCTTGGCTTTCAGGCTGACTTCGACAATCTGCACCTCAACCCCCGAATAACGCAGGGCCATGCGTGCGCGCATGGCATAGGGGCAGCGGCGGAAGGAGTAGAGCCTGGTCATTTCACCTCCAGAGTGCTCAGGCCATTGCCCTGGCGGCGAACCTGGATTTGCACCGGAATCCGTTCATGCATTTCCTGCACATGGGAAATCACCGCGACCTTACGCCCCTGGGCCTGCAAGCCGTCGAGGGCGTCCATGGCCAGTTGCAGGGATTCCGGATCGAGGCTGCCGAAGCCTTCGTCGATAAACAGCGATTCGATTTTCAGCGTGCTCGACGCCATCGACGCCAGTCCAAGCGCCAAGGCCAGCGATACCAGGAACGTCTCGCCGCCGGACAATGAATGCACCGAGCGCAGTTCGTCGCCCATCTCCGTGTCCATCACTAGCAAGCCAAGCATGCTGCCGCCACGTTTCAGGCGATAGCGTCGCACCAATTGCCGCAGTTGCACGTTGGCGTGATGCACCAGTAAATCGAGGTTGTAGGCCTGGGCGATCTTGCGGAAGGTGTCGCCGGTGGCCGAGCCGATCAAGGCATTCAACCGCGCCCAGCGCTGATACTCGGTGTAGGCATCGGCGATCTGCTGGGCCAGGGCCTGGTTGGCGTTTTGCCGCCGCTGATCTTCGGCCTGTTCGGCGCGCAATTCGGCGCAACGGTGTTCGCTGGCGGCAAACAGGTTTTGCAGTTCGGTCAGCGCCGTCGCCAGTTGCTCGGCGTCGAGGTTGCCGTTGCTTTGCGCTTGATGTTTGAGCAGGCGCTCATCGCGCTCCTGCAACAGCACCTTGGCCTGTTCGATGGCTTTTTCGCTGTGCTGCAATTGCTGGCGCAGGTCGCTGACCTGTTGATCGTCGACACTCAGCAACTCTTCCAGGCCGCCGTCATCCAGCTCCGGATGTCGCGCACGCCAGTCGGTAATCTTGCTGCTCAACTCGCGGTCTTCATGCTCCAGCGCCTGTGAACGTTCTTGCTGCGCCTTGAGTTCAGCAGCCAATTGCACCAGACGCGTGCGCACGGTTTGCAGTTCCTGATTGGCCGCCGCTTCGGCATGGCGTGCCTGTTCCACGGCTTGATCAAGTTGCTGCTGCCACTGCTCGGCGCTGCTGTGTTGGCCAAGCAATTGTGCGAGTTTTTGCTGACAGGCCTGTTGCTGCTCGGCCAACACTGTGAACTGCTGTTGCGCGGCTTCCAGTTGCTGGACGCGGGTCTGCTGGCGGTCCTGCTCTTTCTCAAGCGTCTGCTGACGCTGCTGCTGTTCGCCGAGTTCGTCACGCCGCTGGTCGAGTTGTTCCAGGCGCTGGGCGATCTGCCGGTCGAGCTGCATAAAGGTCGCAGCCGGCTCGTTGCGCAAGGCTTCCAGCGTCTCGGCGGGAAGCAAGGTGCTGAACGCCGTCAGCTCTTCGTCCAGGCGCTGACGGTCACTGCTCAAGGCCTGCTGCTGATTGCTCAGGTGCTGGGTCGCTTGCTGGCTCGCGGTTTCGGCGCTGCGCAGTTGCTGGGCCAGGCGAGCGGCATCCTGTTGCAGGGTGAGCAGGGCGGTCTGGCGTTGTTCGTCCTGGGTGATGCTCTGGTTCAACTGACTGTTTTGCTGGGTCAGCCAGGCATCGCGTTTGGCGGCGTCCTGGTTCAGCAATTGCGCGGACAACGGATGGGCTTCGAGGCTCGGGGTCAGGCCTTGCTGTTGAGTCGCCAGTTGTTCCTGTTGTTGCAGCAACTCCTTTTGCTGCGCGATCAAACCGCCGACTTCGGCGCGCAGGTCGGTGAGTTTTTCTTTCAGCAGGTCAACGGCTTTCTGCGCGTTGGTCAGCTCACTTTCATCATGTCGACCGAGGCTTTGCAGCAACGCTTCGGGCTGATGATAAGGATGATCCGGGCTGCCACACACCGGGCACGGCTGATCATCCTGTAACTGTGCGCGCAGTTCCTCGACGCTTTCACTGCGGGCCAGGCGTTGGCGTTCCAGCAGGTCCCGGGTGACGGTCAGGGTCTGTTCGGCGACGGTCAGTTCAGCCTTGGTTTTCACCCCGTCCTGGGTCAGGCGTTCGCGTTCCTGTTGGGCTGCGAGTTGGCGCTGTTGCAGCTCGGCGCCGCGTTTATCCAGCTCCTGTTGACTGGCCCACAGCCGCGTCAACTCTTCGAAGGCTCGCAGTTGTTTGCGGTTGTCCTGCAACAGCGTGCTCAGCAACTGGATTTGCTCGGCCACCGCTTCGGGTTCGGCGCCGGCCTCTTTATAGAGCACTTCCAGGTTCTGCTTTTGCGCGGCCAGTTCTTCGGCGGCGCGGGTGGCGCTCTGTTCCAAAGCCGCCAGTTCGTCCTGGCCTTTGTTCAGGCGATTGCCGATCAACATCAGTTGTTGCAGGCGATCACGGTAGGCGTTCCAGGCATCGCTCAACGGCGCCAGATGAGTGCTTTGCTCAAGCTCTGCGGCGATGCGCTCAAGACGTGCAGCGACTTGTTTCTGCTGATCAAGCAAACCCTGGAGCGTGCTTTGGCCCTGGGTGCAGGCCAGTTCCGCGTGTTGCCTGGCGTCGGCACTCAGGCTTGCATCCTTCGCCAGACGGGCGAGGGTGCTTTGCTCTTCAAATGCCTGGCGCAGCAATGGCGCGCCGGCGCTGTGCTGGTTTTGCGCCTCGGTCAACGCGGTGTGGGCGTTGCTCAGGCTTTGTTCCAGTTGCGTCTGGCGTTCGGTCAGTTCCTGTTGCTGCTGTGTGTGCTGTTGAATCTGTGATGCAAGCGGTGTGAGCTGCGCCGTGAGTTCGGTCTTGCGCGCAAACTGATGCCGCTGTGGCGCCAGGTGCTCCAGGCGCGTCAGCTTCAGGCGTTCACCGGCCAGGCTTTCCCAGTGTTGCTGGGCAGATCGCAGTTGCTCGGTGGCGCTCTGTTGTTCGTCCTGCAATTGACGCAGTTGTTTGAGCCAGGTGTGTTGCTCTTCAAGCTGCTTGAGCTGGGCCTGTTGCAGCTTGAGTTGCTGCTGGGCTTCGTTGAAACGCTCGTCCAGTTCCGCCCGGGCTTCGGGGGACAACGGGGTGACGCCAGTGGCCTGGTCCTGCAACAACTTGTGGGCTTCGCGAGCCTCTTTGGTCTTGTCGAACGCCCGGCGACCCAAACGCGTATAGAGCGCGGTGTCGGTGAGTTTTTCCAGCAGCTCGCTGCGGTCGTTGTCGTCAGCCTTGAGGAACGCGCTGAACTCACTCTGAGCCAGCAATACGGCGCGGGTGAACTGCTCGAAGTTCAGGCCCAACGCGGCTTCAAGCGCCGTTTTGTACTCGCCTTTCTGACTGGCCAGCAGTTGATCCTGATCGATGTCACGCAGGCTCTGGCGACTGGCTTGCAACTTGCCGCCAGCCTTTTCCCGGGCGCGATTGGCTTCCCAGCGCGCACGATAGCGACGGCCATCGATGCCGACGAAATCCACTTCGGCATAGCCTTCGCCGGTGCCGCGACGCAGCAAGGTGCGCGGGTCGCCGGTGCCGATTTCACCGTCAGCGTCGGGTACTTTGGCATCGCGCCCGGTGTTGTTCAGGCGCGGCACGGCGCCGAATAGCGCCAGGCACAAGGCATCCAGCAAGGTGCTTTTGCCGGCGCCGGTCGGCCCGGTGATGGCGAACAATCCGGCGCTGGCCAAGGGCTCGGCGGTGAAATCGATTTCAAAGGGCCCGGCCAGGGAGGCGAGGTTTTTCAGGCGGATCGCGAGGATCTTCATGGCTGTTCGCTCTCCATCTGCACGTCTTGCAACAGCTCGGCGAAGTCCTTGAGGGTTTGCTCGTCGACCTCGCTGCCATAGCTGTCCTGCCACGCGCGGCTGAACAGTTCCTGGGGCGAGAGCTGATCCAGTTCGATCAGGGTTGCGCCGTCATCGGCGCCGTCCTTGCTGCCGTTGCCAGCGTATTCGGCGGCGATCCGCACCAGGCGCACGGCTTTGCCTTGCAGGGCGGTTTCCACTTGAAAACGCAGGTCCGGTTGCGGTTCGTCCAGACGCACCCGCACTTCTAGCCAGGGTTGGCGCTGAAGGTCTTCAAGCAGGTCGGTGTTTGGCAAATCCGCCAGTTGCAGGAGGATTTCCGCCAGCGGCGCCGGGCCGATCCGTTGCAGATTGACCGCCCGGGGAATCAGTTTCGGTTCGACGCTGACCAGGGTTTCGCCGTCGAGGATGACGTCGAGCACCTGATGCTGATAATTGATTTCGGAGAACGACAACGGAATCGGCGAGCCGCTGTAGCGGATGCGTTCTTCACCGTTGACCTTCTGCGGCTTGTGCAAATGACCGAGGGCCACATAGCTGATGCTCGGCCCGAACAAACTGGCGGGCAGGGCTTCGGCGTTGCCGATGATCAGGCTGCGCTCGGAGTCTTCCGACACCGAACCGCCGGCCATGTGCGCGTGGCTGATGGCAATCAGCGCCTGGCCCGGTTTGCGTTTGGCGTTGGCCGCTTCGATCAGCCATTCATGCACCTGGCCGATGCCGCGCAAATAGTTGTCGCCCAACTGCGCACCGGTCACCTCGGCCGGGCGCAGGAACGGCAGCGCCAGGCACCAAGCGGCAATCTCGCCGCTGGCGTCGGGCAGTGGCAGCAACAGGCGTTCGGAATCGAGCTGTCCGTCATCGAGCCACAGCACCCGGCCCAACGCGTGGGTGCGCAGGCGTCGCATCAACGGCGCCGGCAGTTCGATCCGCGAGCCGGAGTCGTGGTTGCCGGCGATCATCACGATGGTCAGCAACGGCTGCTGCTCGTGGGCGCTGACGATGAAATCGTAGAGGCGCTCCTGGGCTTTGACCGGCGGGTTCACCGTGTCAAAGATATCGCCGGCGATCAGCAGCACGTCGGGCTGGTCCAGCTTCAACTGGCGCAGCAGCCAATCGAGGAAACAACCGTGCTCGAAATCGCGGTCCTGGCCGTGCAGGTTCTGCCCAAGGTGCCAGTCGGAGGTGTGGAACAGACGCAAGGCGTACTCCGTAGGAAATAAGGTGATGGCCGCGTGGGAATGATGGCGGCTAAAGGGGAGGGAGTTTACTGGCAAATGCCAAGGATGTGGTCAGGCATCACCTTGTGGCGAGGGAGCTTGCTGCCTCTTAGGCGCGAAGCGGCCCTCTGCATACCTTCAAATGCACCGCGTTGGCAGGATTGACGACTGCTGCGCAGCCGAGCGGGAGCAAGCTCCCTCGCCACAAAAAGCTCTTTTATCCTTTTACTATGCAGTCAGCGTTCAATCGCCGCACTTCAGCAAAAATCTCGGTAATCGGCCGCCTCGGCTGGCGTTTGTGCAGTTGCCGAACCTGCTCGCTCATTCGCACCAGTTCTTCACTCGGCTTGGCCCATTGCTCCTTCGGCAACGGCTCGGACCATTGCTGCATCACTTCGGGCATGGCCTGCGGGCCCAACTTCTGGATACGGCGGACTTCCCATTCGGTCAGGTGGTTGGGGATCGTCCATAGGGTCATGACGTGGTACAGGTACCAGAAAAACCCCGAGAGCCGATTGCGTGAGCCGTCGCGAATCTCCTGATGCATGCGCGCGCGGGCGTTGCGGAAGGTGTGCAGGCCTTCGTGGGGCGGGTCGCCGGGGAGTTGCAGGTCTTCGAGGTCCTGGATGGTTTTGAGGTCGTTGACTTCGTATTCCATGTAGCCACGGATGGCTTCCCAATGGCTGATGGCGAGCGGCAGGCCGAAGCAGGGGAATTCGACGCTGGTCAGGGTTTCGCCGTGCTGGAAACCGATACCCATGCCGTATTGGCGGTGGATGCCGTATTGGGTCGCGCCCTGGGCTTCGATGACCCAGGCGGAGAGGGATTCCCAGGGGACGAAGAGCGGTTCGGTGGCGCCTTCGGGGGTGAAGCAGACTTCGCGGCGTTGGCGGTTGAAGCGGGTGGGGATGATTTGGAGGCGTTTTTTGTGGTTGTGGTGCCAGGTGCAGAGGCCGATGAACAAGCCAGAAACTCCTCCTAATATCGCGTAGTTGGATATGGCAAAAAAAAAGTCAACGACAAACTCCCATGTGTACGAAAGGTCGTATCCGAGCATGAGACCAAGACAGCCAATGACGGGCGGGAAAATAAAGGCAATCATAAAAGAAGTACTGAAAGGTCCACCTAATACGACCTGCCATGAAAATATCTGCGGCAACCCCAGTCCGAAGTCCATGAACACCTCATTTAGTTCTCCGATGTGAGGGCCATGCGGCGGCATCGGTGTTGGCAACGGCAAAGGCGCCAGATAAGTGATTCTGCCACTTGGGAACGGCTCGACATCCCCAGCTTTTCGGGAATGCACAATGTGCTGGCTAGGCGCTTGGTTATTAATCTTGGTGGGCATGGTCGGCCAGCTCCAGCAAATGGGGTTCGATCAACAGCATCGGTGGATGATCGGTGATTAGTTCAGCAGGTAGCGCAGGGAAACGACCCTCGTCAATTGGGTTGAGGCGAATGACGCGATTGCGAGAAATCCAGGCGCCGTTATTGGCCAAAGTCTGTATACAGACAGTCAGTTCCAGTGTTTCGGAAGCTGGCGTAAATTCGGTATCAGCATCCATTGGATATCGCAGGCATAGCACCAGAAAGTCTGGTCCTGCTCGTGCGATGCGCAGGCTGTTCGCAACTTCATCGCTAATGACATTCTTGCGTACCCGCGGCGTGCCGCGACTGTGAAGAGGGATGGAAATACGGTGGGCACCGATTTCCAGGCGACGGGCTGCTTGACCGTTCAAGGGAGGCTGAAAATCATTGAGCTTGAGCCCTGGTAGTACCAGGTGGATATCTTTTGGTTTGGCCTTTAACAAAAGGTTTTTCAGCCACGAGTCATGCTCGTTTGGACCCAGTTGGGAGTAAGGGGCATGAAGCAAATAGGCCAGACCGCTTTGATATTCATTCAGAGTATGGTCGCCACGTTCATCGGCATCCAGGCTCCATGGCGTGGTTTTCAGCCATTTATCTTGAGCATCGATGTTGTAGCGGTTGAAGAGCCAAGTGCCGCCCAGTTCCAATACAGTGAACAATGCTCCGGCAAGGTTGAATCGAAAAAAAACGGTAGAGAGCCGTGTGCCGGCAGCGGCCCAAGCAGCGGTTCGCGCCTCAGCACTCCGTGCCGTCAGTACTTTGAAAGTGTCGTGGACGGTGTTACTAAGCCCATAGGCATTAACAGTCGCCATGCCGCTAGCTCCAAATGCTGCAAGAGCTGCGCTGCTCTGTGCCGAGACGTTTCCGCTGCGCGTCGCTTGTTGCCAATTTTGCCGATGGGTGCTCACACTAGATAGCGAAGATAGAAACCCTAAAGTGTAGGTAAAGATACCAAGTCCAATATGTATTTTCCCCATCTGCACATGCACACTCTGTAAAGCATGACGTTGAAGTCCTGCGACGAGTTCAGCACTTCGAGCCTTTAACGCCGTATCGGTAAGACTTTGGGCTGCCGTGAATCCAGCTGCGCCTGTAGATATAACTGAGTTGATCAAAGGCCCCAACTTACGCTTATCCGGAGATTGACCAAACGTCTCCCTCACAACCCCCACCAAATTCACCCCCTGCACCAAAAACACCACCAACCCCATCCCCTCACTCCGAATCAACCCCGCATTCGGCACCGCCCCAACCCCCATCCGAATATTCTTCAACAACCCCCGCACTTCCTGCTGCTGCGCCGGCGGAAACACCACCGTCACTCCCGCCCGTGCCTGGGTCGCGCCATACAGCCGCGCCGACTGATCCGGCAGTTCGGCAATCGGGCTCAGCGCCCCCGCCAACCGACCTTCCAGTAGCGTCAACTCCCCACGCACCCGGGCAATCTCACCCTGCAACTCCACTGCCCGTGGCGTCTTATGCCCCTGGCGGTTTTTGTTGTGGGTGAGTTGGTTGCGTTCACGCATCAGGGTTTTGAGGTAATCACGCTCCCTGAGCAATTCCTTGAGGTTGGTTTGCAGCGCCGCCTGTTCTGCCGGGGTGGCGACGGTGAAGGTCACGCCTGTGGTTTTCGCGGCATCGAGTAGTCGGGTGTGAATCGCTTTTGGCAGGCGCTGGAACAGTTCGTCGAGGTCGGGGATTTTGTCTCCCGTCAGGTCGAAGCCTTCCAGCGCCTGGCTCAGGCCCAGGTTCAGCGCGGGGCTGAGGCTGTGCTGGGCGGCGTCAGCGACGGCGCGGGTGTGGTCGGGCAGATCGTCGAGGGCAGGGAGGTGCGGTTGTTCGATCTTCTTTAGCTCGGCCAGCCAGCTCGGCAAGTTGTTGAACAGGGCCATGCCGGCGTTGAACAGCGTGCTGTATTGCGCGGCCTGTTCCTGTTGAAGGCGCAAGGGCAAGGTGTAGAACAATGGCCGGGTCAATTCCGGGTGTTTTTCCAGATAGGCCAGTATTTTTTCGCTCGCGTGATCGCTGCGGCAGATGTCTTTGATGCAGGCGTATTCGGCGCTGAAGGCCTGACCCAGTTGCGATGGCTCGTGCCCGTCGTAGTACCAGGCCGAACGGTGGTAGCGCCCGGCGCACACCAGCGTCGTGCGGTCGGTGGTGATGCGTTCAAGCACGCGGTTCCAGCGGCCGAGGTCGGCGCGGTACTGAAACAGTTCGTTGTCCATGGCCGGGCGGTCGATGAAATCGTTGATCCCGCGTTTGCCGCTGAAACGGGGGCCTTCTAGCGCGTCCTTGATGCGTTTGTTTTGCTCCCTGCCGAGATTGACCAGGGTGTCGAGGTGGCGTTCGATGAAGGCGTCCGGGGCCACTGAAAAGTGTTGGCGAGCGTAATATCGGCGGTCTGCATCATCACTGGCGCGGCTGTGCGCGGTGAAATCGGGATCGGCGCCCTGGTACTTGGCCATTTCGAACGCTTCGGTGTGGGCCTGCTTGCGCAGTTGCTCCAGTTCCGGCGTCACGGGTGCATCCGGCGGCTCAACTTTGCCGCCCTTGTTCAGGTAGTCGAGCAAGGCTTTGCGGGTGTCTTCCCGGTCTGGCTCGGGCAACTGTTCCAGGTCAGTGAACAACGCCTTGTGTCGCGGGTCGTTACTGGCTTCGGAGAGTTTTTCGATATCCGCCGGGCTGAGCTGACTCAGCGACTCGATGTAGCAGGCCAGCAAGTAATTACGCTCGTTGTGACCTGCATTGGTCCAGTCGTCGATCCAGCCGACCACGCGGTCTTGATACTCGGCCAGGTCGCGCAATACGCCGATGTCGTCCTGCACCACGAGGAACAACGTGTCGTCCTGATAGGGCGTGCGCACCTGACCCAGAAACTCGCCGATATGCGCCTCGCGAAAGCGCCGAGGCTGTTCCCATAGATACGGCTCGCGCTCGTGTTCGGGGGCTTCGCTGACGTGTACCGTCGGCAAAAGAGCGGTGCCTGGCTCGACACCGTCCTGTGCGGCGGGTGCCTGCTGAGGCGCAACCGTGGCAACCTCCGCCAACCACTGCTTGCCTTGCTCGACCGTCAGCAGATGCTCGCCACCGTTTTTGCAATCGACGGGGGCGAGGTCAACGGCTTGCATGAAGTGTTCGCGCTCTTCACGACTGTCTGTCACTTGAGCGCATTTGGCGGCGGTCCATTGCACTTCGGCGAAGCACACGTGCAAGAGGCTAAGCCTGGAAAACACCAGCGCCGGACGCTCTTCGACGGGCGTGCGCTGATCGCTATTGACCTTGCCACCCTTGTGCAACAAGGCACTGATCAGTCCGTCGAGGACGCGGTATTCATGCAAATGGCCGGTCACACTGTCGATCACATATAACCAGCCATCGCGCATCAGGCGAATGCCCAGTGGGCGGGTTTCAAGGGTGTAAGGCAGTTTTAGCGCTGCGCTCGGATCGAGAGGCTTTTCTACCAGGCCGTAGCGCAACGGCAGAAGCTGCACCTGGGCTTGCTGCAATGGGCAGGCGCCGGGTGAGCTGATGGCGGTCTTGGTTGCCGCAGCGGCGGCGAGGTTGGCTGGTGCGTTCATGGGCGGCCCCGTTGGATGGCCCACTGGTGGGCGAGGTCAGCGGCCAGCGCAACGCGCTCGCCGGGTGATTGCAGCGATGGCGTATGGAGTAATCGATCGATGTGCGAATGCTGGTCGAGGGGCGATCCGTCCAGCCAGGCCATGACATTGGCGTAATAAAACAGCTCGGACTGGCTGCTTAACCCCAGGGCCTGGGCTTCCTCGAAAAGCCGTTGAAGCGTCGGCCAACGCAGGGCCACGGTTTCGCCGCCATGTTGTTCGGGGAAATAGGTGAGTAGATGGGCGTCGAGTTCGAGCAGTACGCGGCGCCGATCAGCGTGGTCCAGCGCTGAGTTCTGCTCAGGACTCAGGCGGTAAGGCGTTGGTAGTTCCGGGCGCTCGCACAGCAACGGCTGGTGGCGATGCCAATTCGCACTGACGCTGTCGGCCGTCACCACACAGGACAGTGGCCCCAACAAACGTTGATCGCTGCTGCCGAACAGCGTCCGCGCTACAGCGGCGTCGGCCAGTCGCAGCATTACCGGCAGACCCTCTGGCATTTCAACCATCAGCAGTTTTCGCAAATGCTGAGCGACGTCATTCATAGACGCGGAGCTGAACAACAGCACGCCCCATTCCTCGTGCGCGTGCTCCAGATAGAACTGAAAAACCGCTGCGTCAGGATGTTCGATCAGCACCAACAGCGGTGAGATATCCCGCAGCTCGGTGAAGGGCGGATGGTCGTAGAGCGCAACGCTGCTGACCCTGGGGCTTAGCTGCTTCAAACGCTCTGGCAGATGACTGACAGTGGCGCCGTCCAGCAACACAAAAGCCTGTTGCGTGTTCCAGGGCAGGCCGGCAGGTAACGAGGTTGAGCATTTCATGCGAGGGCCGCCTCGCAAATCAGGCAGCGTGAGCTGCGGTTTGACACCAGTGCATGGCGTTGCCGCGCTGCATCGAAGGTCACTTTGCGCAGCGGCAATGCACCTGGCATCAACGGCGTTGCCGGCATGCCCACGGCCGGGGCGCCGCCCGGCACAATCTTCACGCTGCTGAGGATGCCTTCCGGCCCCAGCGTCAGCCAATGACCGCCAGCCTTGACCGTCAGGTGTGCTCCGCCATCAATGACGACTTGTTGCCCGGCACCGAGGTGGATTTGCTGAGCGGCGCTGAGTCGGTGATTTTTGACACGAATGTGTTGGTCACCCAGCACCACCAGGTGATCGTCCTGTTTGAGTTCGGTGAGGCGGGTGCCGTGAATGCGCAGTTGTTCTTCTGCATGCAGGTCGTGACTGGCGATGCCGCCGACCACGACGGTGCGTTGGCTGTCGACCTGAAGTCGTTCATCGTTGAGCACAAGCTGGACGAAATCACGCTGGGCTCGCAGGGCAATTTCCTCTGCGCCCGTTCGGTCCTCGATGCGTAACTCGTTATAGCCGCCACCACCGGGGCTGCTCTGACTGCGGAAAATGCTTTGCGTTTGTTCGGTTGGAAGGTCTAGCGGCACGGGCGTTGCCCCGTTAGGCAAGCAACCCAGAACGAAGGGTTTGTCGGGATCGCCTTCGCTGAAACCCACCAGCACTTCCATGCCGACTCGCGGAATCAGCACGCTGCCATAGCGGTCATTCGCCCAACCAGTGGAGACTCGCAGCCAGCAGCTTGAATGTTCGTTGAGCTGACCGTCACGGTCCCACAGCAACTGAACCTTTACCCGACCGTACTCATCGCAATGGATCTCTTCACCGGGCGGTCCAGTAACTACCGCGTGCTGGTTACCCGTCACTCGGGGCTTGGGATGGTCGAGGGCCGGTCGAAAAGCCACATCCCATGGTGTCGCGACGAAGTGATTGCGGTAGCCCTGGCTGAAGCCATCTTCAGGGTTGCCGTCGGTCATTGACTCTTCCAGAACCTGAGGCTGTTTGCCGACGTGCTCAACCTCAGTCAGCAACCACAGACCATTCCAGTCGCCACGCGGGTGTTCGGTCATGTCAACGAACTGCCCGCTGCGCAGGGCGCTTTGATCGCTGCGACCTCGGGCTTGCTGATAATCAGCGCGATGGCGTTCCAGAGTGCGCCTGGCCAGATGTTTGCCGCGTTCACGCTCGGTGAATTGCCCCGGGAAGGCGTAATCCTCCAAGTGGGGTAACTGCGGACTTTTGCTTTCGCTATCCAGCGGCAGACGCGGCTTTTCGAAGTGGTAATCACGTCGGCTGACGTGGGTCGTGCGGGTTTCCAGGCTGACCTGGAAGCGCTCAATCACCGAGGCTTTGGCGACCATGCCGCTGCCCTGGGCATACGCTGTCGGGCCTGCGGGTTTGGGGAATACCGTCTGATCGTCGCCAAATACCAACACATGCCCGCAGGCGTTGTGCTGAAAATGAAAGTGCAGGCCTTCTTCCTCACACAACCGTTGAATGAAGTGCAGGTCGGACTCGTTGTATTGCACGCAATAGCGTCGTGGCCGGTACTCGGAGTTGAGTTGGAAGCGCCAGGCGTCCGCCTGGATCCCGTGATCGGTCAGTACTCTGCCGATGATCTGCGGCACGCTCAGGTGCTGAAAAATACGCTGGTTTTGGCGATGCGCGAGATAGGCGAGGCGGGGCGCCAGGGTGATTTGATAGCGGGTCAGGCGTTTGCCTGAATCACCTTGGGCGACTCGATAGACGTGGCCGTGAATGCCGCCGTTGTCGGAAGCGAATGTCAGAAATGCCGGATGATGCAGCAGCGACTCAAGATCCACATCGGGCCGTTCGCTGACCAGTTCGAGCTTGACCTCGTAGGGCCTGTTCAGCGCTTCCCTGGCCTGAAACTCGAGAACCTGAAGGTCGTATGAAAAACCTGCAATGTCGAGTCTGAAAACGACTTCGTTCGCCGTAGTAACCATCCGCGCATCCCTGTGTCTTTAAGGCACGGGACTTTGCTTGAAGCTACGTGTAGGCGAAGCCAGTCGATTCGATAACTTCTGTAGGACTTATCCGCAAGATGCGATCGCGGTCGAATGTCAGACGTTTCTGACAGCTATTTCGGATAAAGCGGCGGCAACCCGCTATCACCCACCGGATCCTGAACTCGCTCGGCCAGCGGAATAGCCCGAGTCGCACGCCACAGGTCTTCGCCTTGCCAATGCTGGCCGGTTTCGCTGTACAGCGCGCCGTTCAGGCCGTCGAGGGCATCGGACAGCGGCACAAATCGCGCCGCCATGTCCGCCAGGGTTTCCGGTTGTTGCCGGGCCCAGGCATCGAGGGCCTGGCGGGTGGCGTGGGGGTCGTTGGCCTGGCAGGCGCGCTTGAGCTCGTCGAGCACGGTCCGCGGGCTCGGGCCGGTTTGCGCGGCACGCAGGATCGCCGGTTGCCAGCGAGCGCGCCACCACAGGCCGAAGCCGAGCAAGGTGGTGCAGGCCAGGATTACGGTGCTGAGTTTCCACCACCCCAATGCTTCGCTGTCGGCGGCGTAGTTCACTTGCGTGGTGCCCGCCGGGGTGTCGACCATCAGGCTTGGATTGTTGCTCACTTGCAGGGTCCGGGCCGGCAGGCTGCTGTGTTCCAGGTGATCTTCGAACGTGTTCCACCACACCACATCCACCGTCGGCAAATCGATGGCGCCGCTGTGGGACGGCACCAGCGCTTCGCGATCTTCACGGCTGCCGATCAGTCCGCGTTCGCCGTGCTGGTTGCCCAGCACTGGTTGGTCCGGGTAGCGGCGCAAACCGTTGATATCGGTGGCGGGCAGCGGTGGCAATTGCGAACTGGCCAGGCCATCGGCCTTCAAGGTCAGGCTGCGGGTCAGGGAATCGCCGACCTGGGCGTGATCCGGTTCCGGGCTCCAGCTTTCGCTCAGGCTCAGGCTTCGGGCTGGCAACCACGGCGCGTCGGCCGGATAGGTGGCGGGTTTGGCCTTGACCGTCAGCGGAATCTGCGCGGAACTGACGCGCATCACCTTACCCGGTTTCGGCCCCTGGGACGCGACGTCCGGGGACGGCTGCACGTCCACCAGGGTCGCGCTGAACACTTGCGTCGGAATGGTCAACACGCCGCTGTGCTGGGGGAAAATCGCGTAGCGCATCTCGATCACGCCATGGCGCAGGCCATTGATGACTTTTTCATAGGTGCGCGACTCGCCCAGTTGCTCGATACGCGCATCGGGAATCTGCAGCGGCGTCAGGCTGCTGTCGTCGTACAGCGACACCGAATGGTAGATGCGCAAGGTCAGGATTGCCTGGGCCTGCACGTACACGCTGCTCTGGTCGAGGCTGGCCTCGATGAACACCGGCGCGAGGGTGTTTGCGGTGTCCTGGGTTTCGCTTTCGATCACCTGGATCGTGATCGGCTGGCTGCGCACTTCGCCCAGTTGCAGCGACGGGATTTCCACGCTGCCGTTCTGCTTGGGCAGCAGGGTGATGATCCAGCGGGTGGTGGCGCGGTTGTCGCCGTTGATCGTGGTCAACTGGTTGACCTGCCGCGTGCCGCGCACTTCGAAGGCCGGTTCCAGGGGCGTCAGGTCGGGCTTGCCGAACAGCGTGACGTCGTTGGATTCCAGGGTCAGTTCCACCGTTTCGCCGGAGTTCAGGCGACTGCGGTCGACACTGGCAACCAGGTCCGCAGCCTGGACTTGAAACGTCCAGAAAAGAAGAGCGAGCAAGAAAGCGGTGAAGCGGGTCATCGAGTTTTTCCCTGATCCTGATGTTGTTGCTGTTCGTACCAGAATTTGCGTCGCAGCAATTCGCCGGGGTCATCCGGAATTTTGCGCAGCCATTGCTCCAGCGCCTGGGCCTGTTCGCCTTCGATGCTGTCGTTGATCGGGCGGCGTGGCGGGGTGGTGGTTTGTTCGTCCCCCAATTCGCTGCCCGGCACCTCGTTGGCCCCCGGTTTGGGTGGCGTGGTGGATGGCTGTTCAGTGTCCGGGGCGTTGGGCTGAGCCTCGGCCTTCGGTTCGCCATTAGTGGATGGCTGGGTGGTGGCGCCGGGTGGCGGGGTTTCGCTGGCACCGCCGAGCTCCTCGCCTTCGGACTTGTCCGGTTCCACCGCCGGTGGCGTGGCTTTCTGTTTGATCAGGCTTTCCACCAGGGCCTTGTTGGTCAGCGCCGGGCGCAGATCCGGCTGGCGCTCCAGGGCTTGTTCATAGGCGTCCAGCGCCGCTTCCAGTTCACCACTTTTGGCCAGGGCGTTGCCTCGATTGTAGTGCGCCCGGGCATCATTGCCCTGGGCGAAGCGCTGGGCGGCGCCAGCGTAGTCGCCGGCCTCGTACAGCGCCACGCCTTGCCATTGCGGGTCTTCGAAGTGCTGCGCGGCCTTGGCCGGATGATCCTGATTGAGCAAATGCAGGCCCCGTTGATCCGGGCGCAACCACAGGTCTTCAAAATCGAAGGCGTAGCTCGGTTGTGGCAACAGGAACAACAGCGGCAAACAGAACAACCAGCCACGCCGGCCAGCGAAGGAGGCCAGCAGCAACAGCGGCAACAGAAGCCAGTAACCCTGATCGGCCCAGGTGTCGAGGCGCAGGGTCTGGCCGTCGTTGCGCAGGTTGCGCGGGCCATCGAGCAGGCCGAGGGCGCCGAGGTCGGCATCGTCCAGCCTTGAGGCGTGGTAGCGGCCACCCAAGTCACTGGCAAAGGCTTTCAACCCCGAGTTGTCCAGGTGCGGCACCAGAATCGCGCCTTGGGCGTCCTTGAGGAAACTACCGTCCTCCTGGGCCACCGGCGCGCCTTCGGGAGTGCCGACGCCGAGCATGAGGAATTCCGTGGATTTGCTGTCCAGCGCCCGCTCGATGCCGAAGCGTTCCTGTTCGGTCAGCGACGAGCCGATCAGCAGGATCCGGCCCTGGCCGAGGGCGCCCTGATCCAGCAAAGCCAAGGCCTTGATCACCGCCAGATCGGCGCGATGGCCAGCCTCGGGCATCAACGATGGCTTGAGCGCATCCAGCAGATTACGGCTGGTGGACAGGTCATCCGACAGCGGCACCAGCGTGTGGGCGCTGCCGGCGTAGACGACGATGGCGGTCTGCGCATCGCTGCGACTTTGCAACAGGTCGAACAGTTTGCGCCGGGCCTGTTCCAGGCGGGTCGGCGGGCTGTCGGTGGCGAGCATTTCCGGGGTCAGCTCCAGCAGCACCACCAGTGGATCGGCCGGTTTCTGGCTGGTCTGTTCCACGCGCTCCCAACTCGGCCCGAGCAGCGCGCCGATGGTCAGCACCCAGGCCAGGCCCAGTACCACCCACGGCAATTTACTGTCGTGACCTTTGCCACCGCTGAGCAGCGCGGCGTGGAAGGCGGGTGGCAAGATCATCTGCCAGCGCCCGGCGCGTTTCTGCCGGTGCCACAGTTGCCAGAGCAACCAGCCGAGCACCGGCAACAGCAGCAGCCACCAAGGCCGGAACCAGTAAGGCCAGAGCGCGCTCATCGACGCCTCCGCAGGCGCAGGCGATTAAGCCGTTGGCGCCAATCCGGCAATTGAGATTGCAAAAACAGGTCCTTGGTCAGTAAGCGTTGCAGCGGGTTGTCTGGCCACAGTTCACGGGCCACCAGCAAGGTGCTCAACAGCAACGCCAGGGCCAGGGGCCACTGATACAACGCCTGGGCCGGGCGGGCCTGGGTCGGTTGCTGGGTCACCGGTTCGAGTTTGTCGAGGGTGGCCTTGATTGCCTCCAGCTCCTTGCCGTCCCGGGCGCGGAAGTATTGGCCGCCAGTGGCTTCGGCGATCGCTTTGAGCGCCGGCTCGTCGAGGTCCAGGCTCGGGTTGATGCCGAGGAAGCCAAGGGTGCCGCTTTGCTCCGGATCGGCACCGATGCCGATCGGGTAGATTTTCACCCCTTCGCTGGCGGCCAGGCGCGCAGCGGTCAACGGGTCGATTTCGCCGCCGTTGTTGGCACCGTCGGTCACCAGAATCAATATTCGACTTTGCGCCGGGCGCTGGCGCAGGCGTTTAAGCGCCAGACCGATGGCATCACCGATGGCGGTGTTCTTGCCGGCGATGCCGATCCGCGCTTCATCCAGCCATACGCGCACGGTGTGGCGGTCAAAGGTCAGCGGTGCTTGCAGATAGGCCTGGCTGCCGAACAGGATCAGGCCGACCCGGTCGCCTTCGCGGCTTTCCAGAAAGTCACCGAGCAGATGCTGGACCAAAGACAAGCGACTGACGTCTTCGTCCTGCCACTGCATGTCGGGGAAATCCATCGAACCGGACACGTCCACGGCCACCAGCAGATCGCGACCACTGGCGGCAATCGGCAACGGTTCGCCCAGCCATTGCGGACGTGCGGCCGCGATCAGCAGCAACAGCCACAACAGAATGAACGGTGCCTGCTGGCGCCAGGCCGGCAGGTTGGCCCGGGCACGGCGGCGGGTCAGGCCTTCAAGATCGCTCAAGAAACTGACCTTGAGCGCCGGCTCGCCGCTGTCGGCTACCGGCAGCAGCACGCGCATCAGCCACGGCAGCGGCAACAGGGCGAAAATCCACGGCCAGGCGAACTCAAACATGTTTGCGAATCCAGGTGTCGACGGCTTGGGTCAGGCCGGCGATGGCCTTGTCGTCGAGTTTGCATTCGGGCTTGTACGCGCCTTCCACCAGCACCATCCAGCGGGTCAGACCGGCGGCGGGGCAGCGGTTGTCGAGGAACGCCAGCCATTTGCGGCCATTCAGCGTGTGGCTCTGGCTGTAGGGGTAATGGTTGCGACACAGGCGCTTGAGCAGACCGTTGAGCTGCTGCAGCCAGGCACCGGCCGGCGCGCCGTCGTAGGGCTTGGGCATCCGCGCCAGTTCGGCCAGGGCGGCGACGCGCACCGGGTCCAGGGGTTGCTCGGCGCGCACGACAGGCCGCTTGTTCGGAATAAAACGGCGCAACTGCCACAGGCCGAAACCGATCAGCGGCAGTAATAAAAGCAGCAGCCACCAGCCGGGCGCCGGCGGCCAGAAGCCGATCGGTGGCGGGGTCATCAGCGGTTGCAGTTGATCGAGGCTGCTCATCGACCTTTCCCCGGTTTCTGTGGGTTCAGGTATTCACGCAGTTGCTCGACCATTTCGCTTTGGGTGCTCAACGGCATCAACAACACTCGCAGCTTCTGCGCGAGCAATTCCCAGTGAGCGATGCGCGCTTCGGCCTGGGCGCGATAGGTCTGGCGCAGGTCGAAATTCAGGGTGTCGAGTTCCAGTTGCGCGCCGCGTTCGGCAAAGCGCAAAAGCCCGGCAGCGGGCAGGGCGTGGTCCAGCGGATCGGACAGCGGCAGCAATAACAGGTCGCAATGGCGTGACAACAGGCTCAACTGTTGCTCGGAGCCTTCGGTCAGCGCACGTTCGTCGCAGATCACGATCACCAGGCTACCGGGCCGCAGCACCTCCCGGGCGCGGCGCAGGGCCATGTTCAGGGAGTCGCGGTTCTGCTCGCTTTCGGTGTGCAGCGACTGGTTGACTCGCACCAGACGGTTGAGCAATTGCAGCAGGCTTTGCTTGCTGCGCCGGGGTTTGATTTCGTAGTGCTCGTTATCGCCGAACACCAGCCCGCCGACCCGGTCGTTATGCCCCAGGGCGGCCCAGCCGATCAGGCTCGCGGCTTGGGCGGCGAGTACGGATTTGAACATCAGCCCCGAGCCGAAAAACAGCCGACGGCTTTGCTCGACCATGATGAAAATCGGTCGTTCGCGTTCTTCATGGAACAGTTTGGTGTGCGGCTCTTGCGTGCGGGCGGTCACGCGCCAGTCGATGGTGCGCACGTCGTCGCCGGCCTGATAGACCCGCACCTGATCGAAATCGACACCACGCCCGCGCAGCTTGGAGTGGTGCAGGCCGATCAACGGGCTGCGCTGGCTCGGCGTGGAGAACAACTGCACTTCGCGCACCCGATGGCGCATCTCGATCAGCTCGGCGAGGCTGACACGGATGCCCGGCTCGGGCGGCAGGATGACGTTCATCGGGGTCAAGCGACGGCTACGACGTCGAGAATCCGCTGGACCACCCGGTCCTGGTCGATGCCAGCCGCCTCGGCTTCAAAGGACAGGATGATGCGGTGACGCAACACATCGAACAGCACCGCCTGGATGTCTTCCGGGCTGACGAAGTCGCGCCCGGCGAGCCAGGCGTGGGCCCGGGCGCAGCGGTCCAGGGCGATGGAACCGCGGGGGCTGGCGCCATAGGCGATCCACTCGGCCATTTCCGGGTCGAACTTGGCCGGGGTGCGGGTGGCCATGACCAGTTGCACCAGGTATTCCTCCACGGCGTCGGCCATGTACAAACCGAGGATTTCCTTGCGTGCGGCGAAAATCGCCTGCTGGCTGACCCGGCGCTCGGGCTTGGTTTCGCCGTTGAGGGCTTCGCCACGAGCCTGTTGCAGGATGCGTCGTTCGACGGCGGCGTCCGGGAAACCGATTTTGACGTGCATCAGGAAACGGTCGAGCTGGGCTTCGGGCAGCGGATAGGTGCCTTCCTGCTCGATCGGGTTTTGCGTGGCCATCACCAAAAACAGCGGCGACAACTCATAAGTGCTGCGCCCGACGCTGACCTGGCGCTCGGCCATGGCTTCGAGCAGGGCCGATTGCACCTTGGCCGGGGCACGGTTGATTTCGTCCGCCAGCACCAGATTGTGGAAGATCGGGCCTTGCTGGAACACGAAACTGCCGGTTTCCGGGCGATAGATCTCGGTGCCGGTGATGTCGGCAGGCAACAGGTCGGGGGTGAACTGGATGCGATGGAACTGCGCTTCGATGCCTTCGGCGAGCTCTTTGATGGCCTTGGTCTTGGCCAGCCCCGGAGCGCCCTCGACCAGCATGTGGCCGTCGGCGAGCAAGGCGATGAGCAAGCGCTCGATGAGTTTTTCCTGGCCGAGAATCTGCGTTGAAAGAAAGGTTCGCAGCGCAAGCAGCGCTTCACGATGTTCCATCGATGACTGTTCCTGGAAAGAGTGACCGAAGACGTTCGAATAACGCCAGGGCTGGGGGCGTTACTTTAATGCATCGCGGGGGGTGGCGACTAACGGCATTTTGCGCAAAGTGCGGGAAATGGCTGGGGAATTTGTCTGAAAATTGTAGGGCGGGGGAGCGGTGGTGTTCTTTTGGACGCCTTCGCGGGCAAGCCTCGCTCCTACAGGTGACCGAGTCCTGTCAGATACATGCGGTCACCTGTAGGAGCGAGGCTTGCCCGCGAAGGGGCCGGCACAAGCGCCGAAAATCAAAGCTCGCTGATATAGGTGCCAATCCCCTCAAGAATGTTCTGCAAGGTTTCTTCCACTTCCGGCAGGTCGCTGGCATCGGTGCTGTGAATGATTTCCAGGACATCCTCGCCATTCAACGCATCGGCGTCGGCGGCTGCGATTTCGATCAGCAGGCGGGTAGCGCCCAGGGTGACTTTCACGCCATCCAGCGCCGAAGGCTTGTCCTGGAAGATGATCTCCAGTTCGTCCTCGTCCGGGAAACGGCTCATCAGGAACAGTTCGCCATCGTCGCTGGTGCAGCAGAGCATGGCCAGGTTGTCTTCTTCGTCATCGCACGGGTTGACGATCAACAGTTCGGTGGTGATTTGCATGGGTAATTCCTGGCTCGACGAGCATGGTGAAGACGAACAAAGGGCGATTCTGCCAGCCGGCGGGAATTTCTGCTCGTCTGAGTGTCAGAGGATGTGTCGTGAACATCCGGTGTGTTGCCGGTCATTTCGGGTACGGACGTGCCGCAAAACCGGGGTTAAACTCCCGGTTTCGTCGTGTGGCTGCTAGTGTTATCCGGTGCACAAGGCGCAAGCTGCGTGCCGATGACCGAATATGTCGCAGCACCGCAAGCAGCCACGTTGTCGCACTCGTTAAGCTGCGCATCGAATGGATACCCGTAAAGGCATTGTGCAATTCATCGTACAGTCGCTTTTGCCGATAGCCATTCTTGGAAGGTGAATGTGACCTGAGTGTCTCGTCCAGCTTCACCCACCTGTCACCCTGTTTCCTCTGCCCGAGAATCAGGAACAGGGTGACGGATCGCCCCGAAAGGGGTTTTGCACGCGACGCTTCCATCAATAACAAGCCCAAGCGGAGTACCACAGATGGCGTTCTTCACCGCAGCCAGCAAAGCCGACTTCCAGCACCAACTGCAAGCGGCACTGGCGCAGCACATCAGTGAACAGGCACTGCCACAAGTGGCGCTGTTTGCTGAACAATTTTTCGGCATCATTTCCCTCGACGAGCTGACCCAGCGTCGGCTGTCAGACCTCGCTGGCTGTACCCTTTCTGCGTGGCGCCTGCTTGAGCGCTTCGATCACGCGCAACCACAGGTTCGCGTCTACAACCCTGATTACGAACGCCACGGCTGGCAGTCGACCCACACCGCGGTCGAAGTGCTGCACCACGACCTGCCATTCCTCGTGGACTCGGTGCGCACCGAGCTGAACCGTCGCGGCTACAGCATCCATACCTTGCAAACCACTGTGCTGAGCGTGCGTCGCGGCAGCAAGGGCGAGCTGCTGGAAATCCTGCCAAAAGGCACCCAGGGCGAAGGCATCCTGCAAGAATCGCTGATGTACCTGGAAATCGACCGTTGCGCCAACGCGGCCGAGCTGAATGTCCTGAGCAAGGAACTGGAACAGGTTCTCGGCGAAGTCCGCGTCGCGGTCGCCGATTTCGAGCCGATGAAAGCCAAGGTCCAGGAAATCCTGACGGGCCTGGACAACAGCCAGTTCCAGGTCGATCCGCAAGAAAAAGCCGAAATCAAAAGCTTCCTGGAATGGCTGGTGGGCAACCACTTCACCTTCCTGGGCTACGAAGAATTCGTGGTCAGCGACCAGGCCGACGGCGGCCACATCGAGTACGACCAGAACTCCTTCCTCGGCCTGACCAAACTGCTGCGTACCGGCCTGACCTACGAAGACCTGCGCATCGAAGACTACGCCGTGAACTACCTGCGCGAACCGACCTTGCTGTCGTTCGCCAAGGCTGCGCACCCGAGCCGTGTGCACCGTCCGGCGTACCCGGACTACGTGTCGATCCGTGAAATCGACGCCGACGGCAAAGTCATCAAGGAATGCCGCTTCATGGGCCTGTACACCTCTTCGGTGTATGGCGAGAGCGTGCGGGTCATCCCGTACATCCGCCGCAAGGTCGAGGAAATCGAACGCCGCTCCGGCTTCCAGGCCAAGGCTCACCTGGGCAAGGAACTGGCGCAGGTGGTCGAAGTGCTGCCCCGCGACGATCTGTTCCAGACCCCGGTGGACGAGCTGTTCAGCACCGTGATGTCGATCGTACAGATCCAGGAACGCAACAAGATCCGCGTGTTCCTGCGCAAAGACCCGTACGGCCGCTTCTGCTACTGCCTGGCCTACGTGCCGCGTGACATTTACTCCACCGAAGTGCGCCAGAAGATCCAGCAAGTGCTGATGGATCGCCTGAAAGCCTCGGATTGCGAGTTCTGGACCTTCTTCTCCGAGTCCGTGCTGGCTCGCGTACAGCTGATTCTGCGGGTTGATCCGAAGAATCGCCTGGACATCGACCCTGTGCTGCTGGAAAAAGAAGTGGTGCAAGCCTGCCGCAGTTGGCAGGACGACTACGCCAGCCTGGTCGTGGAAAACTTTGGCGAAGCCCACGGCACCAATGTGCTGGCGGATTTCCCGAAAGGCTTCCCGGCCGGTTATCGCGAGCGTTTCGCCGCGCATTCGGCCGTGGTCGACATGCAGCACCTGCTGAGCCTGACCGAGAAAAACCCGCTGGTGATGAGCTTCTATCAGCCGCTGGGCCAGGTATCCGGTCAGCGCGAGCTGCATTGCAAGCTGTACCACGCCGATACCCCGCTGGCGCTGTCCGACGTGTTGCCGATCCTGGAAAACCTCGGCCTGCGCGTGCTGGGCGAGTTCCCGTATCGCCTGCGTCACAACAATGGCCGTGAATTCTGGATCCACGATTTCGCGTTCACCGCCGCTGACGGCCTGGAACTCGACATCCAGCAACTCAACGACACGCTGCAGGACGCTTTCGTCCACATCGTGCGTGGTGATGCCGAGAACGATGCGTTCAACCGCCTGGTGCTGACCGCCGGTCTGCCATGGCGTGACGTGGCGCTGCTGCGTGCCTACGCCCGCTACATGAAGCAGATTCGTCTGGGCTTCGACCTGGGCTACATCGCCACTACCCTGAACAACCACACCGACATCGCCCGCGAGTTGACCCGGTTGTTCAAGACCCGTTTCTACCTGGCGCGCAAGCTGTCCAGCGACGACCTGGAAGACAAACAGCAACGCCTGGAACAAGCCATCGTTACCGCGCTGGACGACGTCCAGGTGCTGAACGAAGACCGCATCCTGCGTCGCTACCTGGACCTGATCAAGGCCACGCTGCGCACCAACTTCTACCAGACCGATGCCCAGGGCCATAACAAGTCCTACTTCAGCTTCAAGTTCAACCCGCACCAGATCCCCGAGCTGCCGAAGCCTGTTCCGAAGTTCGAAATCTTCGTTTACTCGCCTCGCGTTGAAGGCGTGCACCTGCGCTTCGGCAACGTCGCTCGTGGCGGCCTGCGCTGGTCCGACCGTGAAGAAGACTACCGCACCGAAGTGTTGGGCCTGGTAAAAGCCCAGCAAGTGAAGAACTCGGTCATCGTGCCGGTGGGCGCCAAGGGCGGTTTCCTGCCGCGTCGCCTGCCATTGGGTGGCGGTCGAGACGAAATCGCGGCCGAGGGCATCGCCTGCTACCGCATCTTCATCTCGGGCCTGTTGGACATCACCGACAACCTGAAGGACGGCGCCCTGGTGCCGCCGGCCAACGTCGTGCGTCATGACGACGATGACCCGTACCTGGTGGTAGCGGCGGACAAGGGCACTGCGACCTTCTCCGACATCGCCAACGGCATCGCCATCGACTACGGCTTCTGGCTGGGTGACGCGTTTGCGTCCGGCGGTTCGGCCGGTTACGACCACAAGAAAATGGGCATCACCGCCAAAGGCGCGTGGGTTGGCGTACAACGTCACTTCCGCGAACGCGGCATCAATGTCCAGGAAGACAGCATCACGGTCGTGGGCGTCGGCGACATGGCCGGTGACGTGTTCGGTAACGGTTTGTTGATGTCCGACAAACTGCAACTGGTCGCAGCCTTCAACCACCTGCACATCTTCATCGACCCGAACCCGCAACCGGCCAACAGCTTCGTCGAGCGTCAGCGCCTGTTCGACCTGCCGCGTTCGGCCTGGACCGATTACGACACCAGCATCATGTCCGAAGGCGGCGGGATCTTCTCCCGCAGCGCGAAAAGCATCGCGATTTCCCCGCAGATGAAAGAGCGCTTCGACATCCAGGCTGACAAGCTGACCCCGACCGAACTGTTGAACGCCTTGCTCAAGGCGCCGGTGGACCTGTTGTGGAACGGCGGTATCGGCACTTACGTCAAGGCCAGCAGCGAAAGCCACGCCGATGTCGGCGACAAGGCCAACGATGCGCTACGCGTGAACGGCAACGAACTGCGCTGCAAAGTCGTGGGCGAGGGCGGTAACCTCGGCATGACCCAACTGGGTCGTGTGGAATTCGGCCTCAATGGTGGCGGCTCCAACACCGACTTCATCGACAACGCCGGTGGCGTGGACTGCTCCGACCATGAAGTGAACATCAAGATCCTGCTGAACGAAGTGGTTCAGGCCGGTGACATGACCGACAAGCAACGTAACCAGTTGCTGGCGAGCATGACCGACGAAGTCGGCAACCTGGTGCTGGGCAACAACTACAAGCAGACTCAGGCCCTGTCCTTGGCGGCACGCCGCGCCTTCGTGCGGATTGCCGAATACAAGCGTCTGATGAACGATCTGGAAGGCCGTGGCAAGCTGGATCGCGCCATCGAATTCCTGCCGTCGGAAGAAGCGATCAACGAACGCCTCGCGGAAGGCCATGGCCTGACCCGTGCCGAACTGTCGGTGCTGATCTCCTACAGCAAGATCGACCTCAAGGAAGCGCTGCTCAACTCCCAGGTGCCGGACGACGATTACCTGACCCGCGACATGGAAACCGCTTTCCCGCCGAGCCTGGTGAGCAAGTTCTCCGAAGCCATGCGCCGTCACCGTCTCAAGCGCGAAATTGTCAGCACCCAGATCGCCAACGATCTGGTGAACCACATGGGCATCACCTTCGTTCAACGACTCAAAGAGTCGACCGGCATGAGCCCGGCGAACGTGGCCGGCGCCTATGTGATCGTGCGTGACATCTTCCATCTCCCGCACTGGTTCCGTCAGATTGAAGCCCTGGATTACCAGGTTTCCGCTGACGTGCAACTGGAGCTGATGGACGAGCTGATGCGTCTGGGTCGCCGCGCCACGCGCTGGTTCCTGCGTGCCCGCCGCAACGAGCAGAACGCTGCCCGTGATGTTGCACACTTCGGTCCGCATCTGAAGGAGCTGGGTCTCAAACTTGACGAACTGCTGAGTGGCGAAATCCACGAAAACTGGCAGACCCGTTATGAGGCTTACGTCGAAGCCGGTGTGCCTGAGTTGCTCGCACGCATGGTGGCGGGTACTTCGCACCTTTACACCTTGCTGCCGATCATCGAAGCCGCCGACGTGACCGGCCAGAACGCAGCAGACGTCGCGAAGGCTTACTTCGCCGTCGGCAGCGCCCTGGACATCACCTGGTATCTGCAACAGATCAGCGCGCTGCCGGTTGAAAACAACTGGCAGGCCCTTGCCCGCGAAGCATTCCGCGACGATGTGGACTGGCAGCAACGTGCGATCACCATCTCCGTCCTGCAACAGGGCGACGGCACCCAGGACGTGGAAACACGCCTGGCGCTGTGGATGGAAGAGCACAAAGGCATGATCGAACGCTGGCGCGCCATGCTGGTGGAAATCCGTGCCGCCAGCGGCACGGACTACGCCATGTACGCGGTGGCCAACCGCGAGTTGCTGGATCTGGCGTTGAGCGGTCAGGCGGTTGTGCCTGTCGTTGCTGCACTGGAGCTGGAACCGGCAGCCTGATTCCAGGCGCTGAATGAAAAAGCCCCCGTATCGTGAGATGCGGGGGCTTTTTTGTGCCATAAGGTTTTGTGGTGTCTGGGTGGGCCTCTTCGCGAGCAAGCCCGCTCCCACAGGGGATTGGGGTGTATTCACAATTTATGTACACCAGAGATCAACTGTGGGAGCGGGCTTGCTCGCGAAGGGACCGTCCGCCTCAATACAACTTCTGACCCGTTTTACGATTGAGCTTCTCGAATCATGTTCACGCCAGATAACGCAGGGCAAACGGCCTGAAGTCAAAATTGTTAGCATCTTTCATATAGGAGCCAGCAACAACGATCCGTGTGCCGTCCAGAGTCATGGATCTGCCCATGTCAATATAGTCTCCCACTTCGGTTCGCACCTGCCCCGTCTGATCGCCGAAATCCAGATCCGGCTCGCCAAGGGCGGAGTAGCGGCGCAGGATCACGTCTGATTCTTGAAGGCCAGCCGTGTTGCCCTGAACGACGATCTTCGAGTCAGGCTGCGTGGCGACGCTGAGCCATTGGGAACCCAACTGGTGTTCGTCTTCCTGGGTGATGAGCGGCTGACCTTTATTGAATAGCGGGTCGAAGGTGCCTGATGCGGTCAAACCCAAAAGCAAGCAGCGTAGCGCAGAGACGCCCGTTCCCAAATCACCCGCGGCAATGATCGAACCGTTGCTTTGTGAGGCCAGGGCGAATATCCGGCGCTTTTCTGCGGGGCCTCTAGTCAGGAAAAAGCCGGACTCGCCAAAGTGAGTGTCCAGCGTACCGTCGGCATTAATTCGCGCCACCAGCCCCCACTCATCAACCGCCACAACTGTAAAGCCTGCCACGATGATTTTGCCGTCGGGCTGCTGCAGCAATGTCGAGAGTTGCGTTGAATTGTTCTGATACTTGACGACGGTAAAGCCTTTACCGTCGTTGAAGCTTTCGTCAAAACTGCCATCAGGATTGAGGCGCGCAAGTACACCGACGATGGTGCTGTAGTCGAAATTATGTGTACTGACTACCAGGATTTTTCCGTCGGGCAATAGCAATGTCTTATCCATACCGACTGTCGCGGATTGGCCGTCAGTCTGCGTGGATCGAGCATCGGTTTCGTAAGGTTTGATCGGATAACGGATCACTAGGGTGCCTTGGTCGCCAAAACTGGTATCCAGGCTGCCATCTTGATGGTGACGCGCCAGTGCTGGAGAACCACTGATGTCCCCAGGTTTGGAGTAGCGGCCTGCCAGGAGGATTCGCCCATCGTTAGTCATGGAAGCGCTGAGGCCGATGGAGACGAACCCTTTCTGAAATTTGCCAGTGACGATACCGTTCTGGCCGAATGATGGATCGGTTCTGCCGTTGGATTGCAGTCGTATGATCATGTAGTCATTCGCTCGCCGACCCGCTAGAAGCACGTGGTTAGCCGGGGTGACGTTGACGCCATTGACGGTTTCACCGGTGTCGGGAAAGGCTTTGCCTTGCTCGCCAAAGGAAAGGTCCAGCATTCCTGCATGAGGTTCTGAGTTTCTGTCCATTTTCATCGCTCCTCGAAGGCTCAAGCCGCCGCGGTCGTTGCCAAGGACGCGGGTTCGTCCATGCGCGTAACCAGAGTGTGTTTTATGCAGCGCACGGACATGGGGTGTCTACTGTCAGAGTTGACAGTTGTGCCAGTTGACTCAGGGGGCGTAGAAGTGAGGGTTTGTTGTGCCAGGGAGGTTTTTGTGGTGGCTGGGCGGACCCCTTCGCGGGCAAGCCTCGCTCCTACATTATTGGAACGCGATCAACGGTAGGAGCGAGGCTTGCCCGCGAAGGGGCCATCCGCCTCACTACAACTTCTGATCCGTTTTGCTATCAATCATCGACACACTACTTGTCGGCCTGGTCAATAAATTACTGAGCGACTGGTCAAACTTCTGCAATGCGCGAACTTGCACATCCTGTTGCTGGTTAATATCCGCGACTATCTCTTCACTGCGTTTAAAGTCCGCCCAGACTGGACTCAACGACTTGGCATCATGCCCCTGTGCAGTGCCTATGTAGTTGAACTTCGCATCATAAAAATCCGCTCTGACATCGGCCTTGATATCCGAACTGCGTGAGGTCATCAACTGGCTGTGAGTGTCGATGATGGCGACCACATCGGGTCTGGCGGCGCGCAGGCTTTGCAGGTCCGGATAAACCGTCACGGAGCCGAATTGGCGTTGCAACGACGCCTTGACCCCATCCACGGCAAAGTCCGGGTTGGACGTTGCGACGTAGGCGTCGTGGATCGGTTGTACCAGCAGGCTCTGGCCGAAACCGGTGCCGGCGTTGGCACGGTAGTGGCGCAGGTAGTCGCGGTTGGCCTGGGTGCTTGGGCTGTAGAGGATGCCCAGGGACACATTGCCGCCATTGGCGATATGGGTGGCGCTGGAGCGGCCGACCGGTGCGCTGAACAAGGTATCCAGCGACGAAACGGCTTTAGGCGCGGTGGGCACCGAACAACCGGTTAACAGTGCAGCAATCGTCAACGTACTGAACAGCACACGGTTCATAGTGTTTCTCCAGTGAAACAACGTAAGTTCAATACCGGTATTAACCGGCGATGGACTCAGACTAAACCTGTTGTCACTGAATGAAACCGTCCATGAATACACTTATCGACTGATCCATAGTTTTGTTTGCTGTAAGCGTTTCAATCTAATTGCGCCGGGTAATAAAAAGGCCCGAATCGTCAATTCGAGCCTGTTTATTTATGGCTGGTGCAACAGCGATCAGTTTTTCAAGGGGATCAACACTTTCTCGTCCGGCGACAACACCATGAACACCAACAACTTCGCCGGTTTGGTCGCACTGGCGTTTTTCGACACCAGATGCTCGGAACCGGCCGGCTCGTACCAGAACTCGCCGGTCTTGTAGGTGATCGCTTTCTGGCCCTTGACCTGGGAAATGACCTGACCTTGCAGCACGTAAGCCATGGCGGTGCCGTCGTGTTTGTGGGCGATGGAGGATTGGCCGGGTTTGTAGTCGACCTCGATCATCATGGCCTTTTTGCCGGGCACGTTTTGCAGCAGTTCATCTTGCAGCACCGTGACCTTTTCCGATGGGTCGTGGGCAAAGGCGGAGGCGGAAACAGTCAGGGCCAGGGCGGCCAGTACATGCAGAGCTTTCATGGTGGATCACCTGGGGGTTGTGAGTCGTCAGTGACCACAGTAAGCCGCAGGTTGGCGTAACAAAACGGCCAATTTTCGGGAAGGTGAGGGGACCAATCTTCCGCGTTCCGGGCACAGAAGCGGGGTGGCAATACTGACGCCTTCGCGAGCAAGCCCGCTCCCACAGGTGACCGCGTTCCTACAGAGGAATGCGATCAAATGTGGGAGCGGGCTTGCTCGCGAAGGCGTCGCAGAGGTTTACACAATCGGGAAGCTGTTGAAGTCCACGGCATTAGCCAGTCGGCTATCAATCAACCCGATAAAACCCTGCACTTCGGGGCAGTTGAAGTGCGATTGCATGGCCGCTTCCGATTGCCAGCGGGCACTGACGTTCCAGCGGTTGCTGTCCTCTGGGCAGCGGTCGACCATATAGGAATCGCAGCCCGGAAGTTCGCGCAGGGTGTCGACAATCTTTTGCAGTTGTTTGCCCAGTTCTTCAGAGCGGCCGGCGGCAGCCTGCACCTGTACGGTGTTGATCACTTCGTTGGACATTACTCAGACTCCTGAATCAAGTCGGATAAATCCGGCTCATTGAGGGACAACGCCCCTGCACAATAGTCCTGCACTGCCGGACCGCCAATAGCCAATCGCCGGATAAACCCACAGACCAATCGTCAGCTCACCTGCTGCAAAATGTCCCGCACACGGTCCAGAGCGGTGTCGATGTCCAGGGTTTCAATCGCGCCAAACCCCATCAGCAGGCCATCACGGGGCGCTTGCTGGTAGTAAAAACCGTTAATGGCGTAGAGCCCGACTTCGACTTTGCGCGCCAGTTCGATCACCAGCGGGATATCGATCGGCACCTTGCACAGCACCACCATGTGAAACCCCGCGACGGTGGGTACGGCTTCAAACCACGGCGCAAGATCGCCGGCCATGCGCGCCAGGATCCGCTCGCGGCGCCCGGCGTAGATGGTGTGGCAACGGCGGATGTGTTTGAGCAGGCAACCTTCGGCGATGAATTTGGCCAGCGCCCATTGCGGCAGGGTCGAAGTGTGCAGGTCGGTGAGTTGCTTGGCGCGAATCACGGCTTCGAGGATCGCTGGCGGCAAAATCGTGTAGCCCAGCCGCAGCTCCGGCAGCAAGGTTTTCGAGAAGGTGCCGACGTAAGCGACGATGCCGCGCTCATCCAGGCTTTGCAGGGAGTCGGTGGGTCGGCCTTCGTAGCGGAATTCGCTGTCGTAGTCGTCCTCGATAATGATTGCGCCAAGCTCATACGCCCGCTCCAGCAGGGCTTCACGCCGTGCCTGGCTCATCGGCATGCCCAACGGGAATTGGTGGGACGGCGTGACGTAAATCAACCGCGTACCGTCGGGTATCCGCTCGACCTGGAGGCCTTCAGCGTCCACCGGCACCCCGACCACCGTGGCGCCGTGGCTACCGAACAACAGGCGTGCCGGCGGATAGCCGGGGTCTTCCATCGCCACCAGGCTGCCGGCCTGGATAAGCACCCGGGCAATCAGGTCCAGGGCTTGCTGGGCGCCGTTGCACACCACCACGTCCTCGTCCTGGCAATTGACCCCACGGGAAAACGCGATGTGCCGGGCAATCGCGTTGCGCAGCGCCGGCAAGCCTTCGGGCAGGCTGTAAAAGCCTTTGGCCCCGGCCATCTGCCGCAGCGCATGGGAGGTGCAGCGCCGCCAGTCGTCCTGGGGGAACTGGCCCTTGCTGGTGGCGCCGCCGATAAAGTCGTAGCGCAACGAGCCTTCCAGCGTCGGGTGGCGTAGGAACACCGGCAGGTTGCGCCAGGACTCGATGACCTCGCTGCTGGCCAGTTCCGTGTGGCTTTGCTTGCGCTGGATCTTCGCCGGCCGCGCGTTGACGTAGGTGCCTTTGCCGGTCACGCCGGTGAGGAAATTTTCGTAGGTCAGTTGTGAGTAGGTGTCGGAAATGGTCTTGCGCGAGATCCCCAACTGTTCGGCCAGCAAACGGCTGGGCGGCAGTTGCGTGCCGGCTGCCAGGCGACCGGTTTCGATGGCGCTGCGCAGTTGTTGGTACAACTGGCCTGCCAAGTCCTTGCGGCCGTTGATGACAACGTGAAGTTCCATACCGGCGGGGCTCCTGGGGCGACTGAGGGTTCGCGCCAGATTACCCCTATTACGCCGTTGCATAGAAGTTGCGCAGGCAAAAAGCGCCGGATTGGTCTGCCCGCGAGTGGTCCATGGATTTTTCGTGGAATTGGACCTGTAACGCCGTCGTATCAGCGCTTACCTTGAAGGTACACATCCGCGCTACGAGGTCCTTTCATGATTCCCCGCCTGGACTACTACAGCGCCTCGCCCAAAGCGATGAAAGCCATGCTTGCCATGGAGGCGTTGACCAGCCATTTGAGCATTGAGCCGGCCTTGCTGCACCTGATCAAAGTGCGCGCCTCGCAACTCAACGGCTGTGCATTCTGTACCGACATGCACTCGGTGGATGCCCGGCGCCTGGGCGAGACCGACCGGCGCTTGTATTCAATCGTGGTCTGGCGCGACAGCAACTTCTTCAACCCCCGGGAGCGGGCGGCGCTGGCCTGGACGGAAGCGGTGACGCTGCTCGCGCAAAGTCATGTGCCGGATGAGGTCTATGCGCTGGCGCGGGAGCAGTTCAGTGAAGGCGAACTGGTGGACTTGACCATAGCCGTGACCACGATCAATAGCTGGAATCGGTTCGCGGTGAGTTTCCGCCAGACCCCCAGCGACTGAAGTTTGCGGTATCCCCCCTGTGGGAGCGGGCTTGCTCGCGAATGCGGTGGATCAGTGACCATCAATGTCGCCTGACACCCCTCTTTTGCGAGCAAGCCCGCTCCCGCACTGTTTTGGTAGAACGGTCTAAGCTCCAGACGCAATTGACTGAACGTGACACACAAGTGCAGCAATGTTCAGTCAAGAATGCGTCCCAACCGGCGCTCGTTTACCAAACCAAGGATGAACCACATGACTCAATTGATCAGCCACGTCTCGCCGCAATCCCTGACCGACGTGCTGCAAGCCGCGGGTTACCGGGTCAACCAGACCGAACAGAACGGCATCGTGCAACTGCTCAGCGCCAGCCAGGGCATCGGCTATGCCGTGCGTTTCGGTAACGCGGCGCCGGAGGCGGGCAGCTATGTCGACTTCACTTTCAGCTGCGCCTTGCGTGTGCAGGGAGAGTTGCCGGCCGGGCTGGCGGAACTGTGGAACGCCTCGCGCCGTTTTGCCCGATTGTCGGTGCAGGGCGAGTTTCTGGTGATGGAAATGGACGTGGTGGTGGCCGCCGGTGTCAGTGCTGACCACTTGAAGGGCAATCTGGAATTGTGGGATCGCCTGTTGCAGGAATTCATCGTGTACCTGCGTGAATACAGCCAGAACGCTGCTAATTTGCAGGCCCAGGCGCAAACCGCCGAGGTTGCTGCAGACGAGGTTCCAGCGCTGTAAAAAAACGAACGGTCTTGCCCCTGTGGGAGCGAGCTTGCTCGCGATGAGGCCAGCACATTCAGCATTGATGTGGCCTGACACACCGCCATCGCGAGCAAGCTCGCTCCCACAGGGGATCTCTGACAGGCACTGCCATTCCAGTTTCAAACCAAGCAAAGATCGACAGGGAGTCATCGATGTCATTGACAGAAACCGCAGGCCGCCAGGGCACTGCCGATTACCACTCACCGCCGCCCACGTCCGAATCCTGGCTGGCGCTGGCCGCCGGGCTTGAGGATGAGGTGGCTCAGTACTTTATGGTCAGCGCCCGGTGCGGTTGTTTCATGCAAGCGGCGCGCAGTCTCAATGCGCGGGCGGCCTCGCTGCGCAAACAATTGGCGCAACTGGAGGCGCGCTTGCAACGGTCACTGTTCAACTTCCAGGGCAGCGCCCTGACGTTGAGCCGCGAAGGCCAGCAATTGCACGCACAGTTGACCGTCCTGGCCAACGAACGCCGGTTGCCGGTGGTCGAACAACCCTGCATCCGTCTGGCCGTGGCTGAATCGCTGTTGCATGACATCCTCGGCCGTGACCTGATCTCGCTGCTGCGCCGCAACGCCAGCATTCGCCTGGAGATCATCTCCCTGGACAGTGAACTGGCCCTGCAAACCATCAGTGCCGATGTGGTGCTATGGCTGGCGACCGGGGATGTGCCACTGCCCGGCCCGACCTTCGCCACCACCGAACCCCAGCACCTGGCGCAACTGAGTTATCTGCCTCATATCGCCAAACGCTATTCCCGGGTCACGGCCCGGCCGGACAGCGTCGACGACCTGGCGGATTTCATGCTGGTGCAATGGCAGCACGACCGTCAGAGCGAAGGTTTCCGGCCCTGGAACAACCTGGTGGAACAGCGTCTGGCAGGGGTGGTGAAGTTGCAGTCCTATGAGCTGATGCTGGACATGATCCGCTGCAGCGCCTGCATCGGCCTACTGCCAGCCTACATGAGTCGTTACGACCGCAGCCTTGTGAGCCTGCCGGGACTGTTCCGCGAACCGATGCAGCACCGGGTATGGCTGGCGGTGAATGCCGACTCCGATGAAGTGGCCGACGTGCAGATGATTGCGCAGTTGATCCGCAACACGTTTGCCGAGCGGCGGGAGTGGTTTGAGGTGTAGGGCAAGCTTGCCCGCTTACATCACCAATCCCCTGTGGGAGCGGCGGTGCGACGATTCGACTTGCTCGCGAAAGCGCCGTGTCAGCCCATATCAATGTTGGCTGGTCAGTCGCCATCGCGAGCAAGCTTTGCTCCTACGGGTGGGATCGTCGTACACAAAATCTGTGTTCACCACCGACCCCCTGTAGGAGCGAGGCTTGCCCGCGAAGACGTCCTGACAGCCAACATCAAACCCGGCGCTTACCCCCGAGCCCGAATCCGCCGCCCCAACACATCCATCACATCACAGCCATCGCGCAACAACATCGCCGCCGCCTGCGCCAGTTGCTGCACATCGGCACCCTTGGCCTGGCTGATATCGAGGCTGGCCAGACTCTCCATCATTTGCGTCCCCGCCAGAAACCGCGTCGCGGCGTTGCTGTGCAATTCATCCAACGGCGCTTGTGTGGCCACCAGCAAAACCGGAACCTCGCCCTCATTGCTGGTCATCGGCATATGCGGGTTCATGCTTCACCTCCCGCTTGCGCCGCGTGCAAACCATCGACCGAGGCCTGCACCAGTGAACGGGCGGTGTCGAGCATGTGCTTGCTGGCCCAGCGTAATGTCTGGATATGTTCCGGGCGGGTGGCATTGGGGGCTTGGTGGGCGAGGGCTTCGGCGCAGCTGAGGTAAACGGTGGCGTGTTCCAGTGCATCGAGCAGGGGGATGTCGGGTTGTACGGCGAAGAGGTGGTGATCGACGTGATCGCAGAGGGAGAAGGGGGTGGATTTTGTGGTTGCGTTGGTCATGTGCATCTCCTGAAAAAATGGAGTTACCACGTCATCGCCGTCAAACGAATAGGTGGCAACTGTACGCAGGTTGACGGACCGGTCCAGGAACCCGGCGCACTCGAAAGTGCCCCACGCACAGCTGCCATAAAGCCGCGCAAGGTCCTGGAAAAAAGCCGAGCCGTCAAACCCGATCACGAATGAGTCGTGACGGGCGTGAGGATAGGGAGCCAGGGCAGGGCAGTCAACCGGCGAAAGGCCGGAAACGGCTGGTTTACTTGTAGGCATGTTCCGCGTCTTACAACAACGACATGCTCTTAGATAAGAGGGGACGAATTAAATAATTCTGTCCCCTTTTTCTAGTAGGCAACTTCCGCACCCGGCCATACTCCCGCAGGCGCTGCCGAAGGCTGCGATCTTTTGATCTTGCCATTCAAAATAAAGATCAAAAGATCGCAGCCTCGTTTCACTCGACAGCTCCTACAAGGGACGTGGGCCTTTTAAATAAATGCGTCCCCTTTATACATTTATCTCTGCTTTCCCTCTCTTGTTTTCGGACCCTTTTTTATCTTGACCAATGTAGCGTGAAGTTGTCGAAATACGGTATGCCCATGACGGTCAGGTTAATATATTTGATATTTACCCCGGAAAATGAAAATAATTCAGGCTCATAAATGTCCTTTAAAGAAAAGTAGTCTAACCTGTTGTTATTGATATCGAAGAACTCTACAAAGATGGATAAGGGGTAGGTTCCTCCGGATCTATACCAGAAGCTGATTGTGGTACATGGGCGTTTTAACTCGATCCGAATCCGCCTTGTTGTTGCCCCAGAGCCATTTATATAAATATAGTTCCCTGTTATTTTTCCTGGATACCAGCCGTTTTTAGCTGCCCATACTTGCTCTCCGCTCACTATAGTCATATGGGGTAATTGACATGGTAGTTGCAAATTTAAGTCGGCGTTAGGGACGTCAAGGGTCTCGAAATCTTCTATTGCTATGCTCGATTCAATCATCAAAGTCCACGTTCTTGACTCTTCTCCTATGTCGTAAAGCGCTTTGACCTTTATGTTGTAGCTGGTATTAACGCTTAACCCGCTTAAGGTCGTCGTCCAAGTGCCGTTGGCAGGAACGTTAATCACCGGACCAATAGGCGTGGCGCCGTTGTAAAGTTGCACGGTCAGGCCGCCAGTGGCCTTGCCGGTCAAGGTGACACTGGTGTCGAAGGTTGTGCCGGGGTTAGCGAGTTGACCTTTGGAATCGCATATCGAGTCGATGGTTGGCGACACTACTGCGGCGACATTAACCGTCCACACCGCCGATTCCTGCCCCGTCCCGTACAAGGCTCTGGCCTTGAGGCTGTAGGTGGTGTTGGCGCTCAATCCGCTAAGGGTTGTCGTCCAAGTGCCGTTGGCCGGGACGCTAACCACCGGTCCAATTGGCGTGGCGCCGTTGTACAGCTGCACAGTCAAGCCACCACTGGCTTGGCCGATAAGGGTGATGCTGGTGTCGAACGTTGTACCAGGTTTGGCGAGCTCTCCTTTGGAGTCGCGAACCGAAGCAATGGTCGGGGCAACGACCGCCGTCACCGTCAAATGGCGCACGTTTGAAAAGACCGGAGTAGGGTGATACCCCGATTTTGCGTACAAACGGTGAGCGCCGACCGCAACAGCGATGGTCAATTGCCAGACGCCGGTGGTGGCGTTGGCCGTTGCCGTTCCCTTGGACACTGCGCTGGCGCCGGAGGCCCTTGCTGGCAGTCCCGGTGAGGATAAGGGAGGTTTCAACCGTGATGCCATTCTCGAGAATTTCGACACCACTCGGCGAGCCTTTCACCGAGGTGAGGGTCGGGACGATGACCGCCGTCACCGTCAAATTGCGCACGTTTGAAAAGACCGGTGTGGGGTGATACCTCGATTTTGCGTACAAGCGGTGCGCGCCGACCGCAACGGCGATGGTCAATTGCCAGACGCCGCTGGTGGCGTTGGCCGTTGCCGTGCCGCCCTTGCTGGCAGTCCCGGTGAGGATAAGGGAGGTTTCAACCGTGATGCCATTCTCGAGAATCTCGGCGTTGCTCGGCGAGCCTTTGACCGAGGTGAGGGTTGGGACGATGACCGCCGTCACGGTCAACGTCCTGGCCGCCGAGGCCGTCCCCGCGCCAACCCTGGCGGTAAAACGGTGGGCCGCTAGGGTCAAGCCCGAGACAGTGAGCGTCCAGACACCGGTCGTCCGGTCGGCGATGGGTTCACCTTTCAGGGTGCCGTCGTCGAGCACTTGCACCTTCTGACCTTTGCCCGCAGTACCGCTCAGGATGACGGTGGTTTCAACGGTGATGCCGCCGTTGGGAATATCGACGTTGCTCGGCGAGCCTTTGACCGAGGTGATGGTTGTGTCAACGATCCGATCCACGTCCACGTCGGCCTTGAGGATCTTCGACCAGCGTCGCCGCTGCGTCGGATTTCTCAACTGATCGACCACGGTGTAGGAGAACTGGAACTCCGAGTTGCTGCCGATGCCTTCGAGCACTTCGCGAATGACGGTAACGACCTTTGGCTTGCCGACTTCTTCGGGAAGCAGTGGCGGCAGGGGGAAGTCCGAGTTTTGCAGTCTCACGGTAATGACGTCGTAGGCCTTCATGTAGGGGTAGAACAGGGTCAACGGCACACCCTTGTCCACTTCGTCCTTGCCGATCACCGGCGGATTGCCCAGTTCGGGCGGCAGGCTGATGTCGAGGTAAGGATGCTCATTGTCACCGGGCACGATATTGCCGCCGGGCAGTTGCACGCTGTAGAGGATCCACAGAGGAGTCGAGTCGCCGGCATTGCCGCTGGGGCGATGGACTTTGTATTCCAGCTTGTTGTTGATGCCATCGTTCAACAAGGACTCGAACAGAGTGAATTCCGTACGTTGGTCCCGATCGGCGATGGGGATCGGGCGGCTCTCCAAGGAAATATCGTTGAGCAAGAGCTCGATGGAAATGTAGTCGTCACCGGAGCCGTCGCGCCCGGGCGGGTCGATCAGGACTTTCACCGCGTTGGCCAGCACGCCCAGCCGATTGAGCACTGGCGTGAACAGGGCCAGCGGTGCCCCCACCACCGGCTCATTTTGCGGCACGGGTGTATAGGGAATCACGCTGGGGGTGGCGCCCAGGATCTGGGGCGGATAGTTGACCAGAATCTCGGCGTTCGGTTGTTCAGTGTCCATGGCGCACCTGCGGGTTCGGTGGGGGCATGGCACATCAAATACCGACGGTGGCGCATTCGGCTACTGTCAGAAGTTACAGGTGCGGGGTGGTTTCGGATGAATGGCGAAGTGGCTTGTGGAGCTTTTGTTGGGGCGGCGGTGCGACGATTCGGCTTGCTTGCGGAAGCGGTGGGTCAGTCAACATCCGTGGTGGATGTTAAATAGCCTTCGCGGGCAAGCCTCGCTCCTACAGGGGGTGGTGCCGAACACGGATATTGTGTTCACCGAAGATCCCCTGTGGGAGCGGGCTTGCTCGCGAAGGCGGTGGGTCAGTCACCATTGATGCTGAATGTGAAACCGCCTTCGCGGGCAAGCCTCGCTCCTACAGGGGTTGGTGCTGAACACGGATATTGTGTTCGCCGAAGATCCCCTGTGGAAGCGGGCTTGCTCGCGAAGGCGGTGGGTCAGTCACCATTGATGCTGAATGTGAAACCGCTTTCGCGGGCAAGCCTCGCTCCTACAGTTGATGAGGTCGTTGCCTGTCAAAACGCATATGGGATGCTGATTTTGGCCCACAGCATTTCGCCTTCCGGCCGGTTTTCCACATCAAATTCCTTGGCCCAGCGGATCTCGGCGCTGGCGTATTTGAGGAAGGTCAGGTGCAGTGCCGGGCCGATGGCGAACACTTGGCCGCGAACCCCGTCGTTCACGTCTTCGCCATTGAACTGCACGGTGCGGCCGAACTGTTTGTCGTCGGTGGTTTGCTTGAGGTAGTAGCCATTCAAACCGAGCATCACGTTGTCGGTGATTTTGTAGCTGGCGGAATAATCGAAGTGGAAAATCTGCCCCGACTTGTAATCGGTGTCCTTGTTCTTTTCATTGAAGCTGTACGTCGTTTTCATCGACACCTCGGTCCGGTCCGTCGGCAGCCAGGTGAAGGAGAACAGCGGCTTGTAGGTGTAGAAATTGTTGCTGGTGTTGGCCAGGCGATCAGTGCTGTATTCGCCGGTGGGTACGGTGATTTCCACGGCGGCGCCGAGGGTAAGGTTCTTGCCCATGTCCCACAGGATGATCGGCGCAATGGTGGTGTCACCCATGCCTTCGCGGGTGTCCTGCAAGCCGAATACCGAGACTTCCTGTTTGAGCCAGGGCTGGGCGATGTAGCCGGCCAACCGTCCGCCGAAAATACGCACAGGGCTCAGGTAGTCCAGGCGCGGGATGACGGCGGTGGATTCGATTTCGACGTTCGGTACTTTGCCGCCGAGGGAGCTGATGTTGAATTTGGTGGCTTTGTAGTGGTTGTAGTAGATGTTGAAGGCCACCATGTTGTCCGGAAGGCTGTCGACCTCCAGCGGCAGCATGAAAAACCCGTCGGTGCCGGTGCCGATATTGTCCACGCCGGCTTCGGTGGCCAGGGCCGGCAATTGGATGGCGAACGCACCGGCGAGGCTGATGGCCAGGCGCAAACAGAAAGTCGTGCGGGTCGGGTTCATGGGTGTACTCATTATTATTGTTAGGGACGCACCGCCGGCCGCGCGGGCCGTTGCATAGAAATAAGCGGTTCGGGCCGGGCCGGGCAGGGTATTGGCGGCCACATAGGGGGACTTCTGCGGACAGGTGTAAAACCCTGTGCTAAGTTCTTTCGACATAACCGGTAACAAAAATAAGAATTCAGCCTGATCCGGGATGTCTTGCCCCATGCAAATGAAAGTCGTCGATCCGACCTACGAACTGGCGCTGGTGTCGCCATTCCTCCTGCAAACCCTGGCCGAAGTCGTCGAGCTCAAAGGCATCGATCCCGAAAGCCTGTGCCGTGGACTGGGCTTCACCCTCGAAGATCTCCAGGACCCGGCCCAGCGCATTTCCTACCGCCAAGCCGTGGCGATGATCCAGCGTGCGCTCAAAGTGCTGCCCAATCGTGGGCTCGGCTTGTGGGTCGGCGCGCAGAATGTGCTCGGCACCCTGGGCCTGCTCGGGCATGTGCTGTCGCTATGCAAGACCCTGCGCGATGCGTTTGAGCTGGGCATCCGCCATCAGCACACCTCCGGCGGCATCGTGGTGTCGAGCGTCGAAGAGGCGGGGGATCGGGTGTTCGTCGACATCGAATGCCGGCTGCCGTTTGCCGATGTGCAGTTGTTTGCGGTGGAAGAGTTTTTCGCCAGCCTGCTGGTGTATGGGCGGGCGTTGGTGGGTGCCGATTTCAAGCCGATGGCGGTGGAGTTTGTCCACGCGGCACCGGATTACCTTGCGGAATATCAGCGCTTACTGGGGCCGGATGTGCGCTTCGGCTGCCTGCAAAACCGCATGGTGATCGCCGCGCATTGGCTGGATGTGCGCCTGCCTAACCATCACTCTCTGGCGTTGCGTCAGGCCGTCAAGTTACTGGAGCTGGAAGCTGCGCAAGTGCATCAGAAGATTGATTTGATTCAAGCGGTGGAGCGGGCGATTGCCCGGGATCTGACGCGGGGCAGTCATATCGAGAAAATTGCCGGCGACTTGAATATGAGCAGCCGGACCTTGCGGCGGCGCCTGACTGAGCATGCGTTGACGTTCGAAACCCTGTTGGAGCAAGTGCGCCAGGCGCGGACCTTGAGCTTGCTGGCCAATCCGGAAATGTCGATCGAGCGGATTACCGAAGAAGTCGGCTACAGCGACGTGCGCAGCTTTCGCCGGGCGTTCAAGCGCTGGACGGGGATGAGCCCGACGGCGTTTCGGGTCAGCTCATAGACTGTGCACCGCTGAACCCTGTGGGAGCGGGCTTGCTCGCGAAAGCGGTGTGTCAGGCACCATCAATGTTGGATGTGCCGCCGCCTTCGCGAGCAAGCTCGCTCCCACAGGGGCCTGTGTTCAACCCTGCCAGTTTCCTTGCCCTTCATGGCCCCGCAACGGTTAAACTCCGCGCTTCTTTCCCAAGGAGTTCATATGAGTTACTACCAGCCGGGCATTCTCGCCACCCCTGTTCCGCCTCAAGCCCGTCATATGTTCTTCGCCCTCGAATCCGCCGCCGCACTGCCGGCCGCGCTGGACAAGTTGATGCAACTGGTGGACGGCCAGTCGGCGGTGGTCGGTTTCGGTGAATCCCTGGTCAAGGCCCTGCACGGTCAGATCGAAGGCCTGCGCGCATTCCCGGCCATGACCGGCGTGGGCGTCGACAACCCGTCCACTCAACACGCTCTCTGGTGCTGGCTGCACGGCGTCGATCGCGGTGAACTGCTCAACCGCAGCACCGCCATCGAAGCCGCGCTGGCCCCGGCGTTTCGCCTGGTGCAGATGAACGAAACCTTCCGCCACCTCACTGGCCACGACCTGACCGGCTATGAAGACGGCACCGAAAACCCCCACGACGAAGCCGCCGTGGCTGCCGCGCTGGTCAGCAATGGCGCCGACGGCACGGTCGGTGGCAGTTTCGCCGCGATCCAGCAGTGGCAGCACGACCTCAAGGGTTTCCGCGCCATGCCGTCCCACGAGACGGACAACATCATGGGCCGTCGTCTGAGCGACAACGAAGAACTCGACGACGCGCCGATCTCCGCCCACGTCAAACGCACCGCCCAGGAAAGCTTCGCCCCCGAAGCCTTCGTGGTACGCCGTTCGATGCCGTGGATCGAAGGCGACCGCGCCGGCCTGATGTTCCTCGCGTTCGGCTTTTCCCTCGACGCCTTCGAAGCGCAACTGCGACGCATGAGCGGCCTCGAAGACGGCATCACCGACGGTTTGTATCGCATCAGCCGACCGATCACCGGCGGCTATTACTGGTGTCCGCCACTGAAGGACGGTCACCTCGACCTGCGCGCTTTGCGCATTGGCTAAACCCATCAAGGAGTGACTATGAACGTGGTGCGCTGGGGCATGATTGGTTGCGGGGATGTCACCGAACGCAAGAGTGGGCCGGCCTTCTACAAGGCACCCGGTTCGGCGCTGGTGGCGGTGATGGGGCGACGGCTGGAGGCGGTGACTGACTATGCCGCGCGCCACGGCATCGCCCGGTTCTACACTGACGCCGATGCGCTGATCAACGATCCCGAGGTGGATGCGGTGTACATCGCCACGCCACCGGACAGTCACCACGCTTATGCCCTGAAGGTCGCCGCCGCCGGCAAACATTGCTGCGTGGAAAAACCGATGTCGCTGAATGCCGGGCAAAGCCGTGAGATGCAACAGGTCTTCGCCGACGCCGGTTTGCACCTGTTTGTGTCCTACTATCGCCGTTCGTTGCCGCGCTTCGAGCAAGTGCGGCAATGGCTGGAGGAGGGGCGGATCGGCGAGGTGCGGCACCTGACCTGGACCCTGACCAAGACTCCTTCACCGGCGGACTTGGGCGGTGCAGACAATTGGCGCACCGACCCGACGATTGCCGGCGGCGGCTACTTTGCCGACCTCGCTAGCCATGGCTTTGACCTGTTTCAGTATTTGCTCGGCGACATCACTGACGTCGCCGGTTTCACTGCTCGCCAGGCCGGATTATATGCGGCTGAAGACGCGGTCAGCGCCAGTTGGCGCTTTGCGTCGGGGGCTACAGGTATGGGCTGCTGGAATTTTGTGGCGGATCGGCGCGAGGATCGGGTCGAGGTGATTGGCAATAAAGGGCGGATCACATTCTCGGTGTTTGATGAACATCCTGTTCAGCTCGAAGCCGATGAAAACATCAGCCTGACCATCGAGCATCACGAACATATCCAGTGGCATCACGTGCTGGGCATGAACGCGCATATCCGTGGCGAGGCGCAGCACCCGGCGCTGGCCGCAGAAGCAGCGAAGACCGATTGGGTGATGGACCAGATCCTCAAGCGCACCTGAAACCTGTGGGAGCGACCTGTGGGAGCGAGCTTGCTCGCGAAGAGGCTGTGTCAGTTGATATCAATGCTGGCTGACCCACCGCATTCGCGAGCAAGCCCGCTCCCACACTTGATCGCTGCCAGACACAAATACTGCTCCCACCCCAGATCCCCTGTGGGAGCGAGCTTGCTCGCGAAGAGGCCGTGTCAGTTGATATCAATGCTGGCTGACCCAACGCATTCGCGAGCAAGCCCGCTCCCACACTTGATCGCTGCCACACACAAATTCTGCTCCCAACCCAGATCCCCTGTGGGAGCGGGCTTGCTCGCGAAGAGGGCGTGTCAGTTGATATCAATGCTGGCTGACCCAACGCATTCGCGAGCAAGCCCGCTCCCACACTTGATCGCTGCCAGTCACAAATGCTGCTCCCACAGGGAATGCGGCAGTGAATCTAACCTTATGCATAAACAATATTTCTCAATCCCCGCATCACCTCTCTAAGATCACGTCATAACTCGTTATAACAAGTGATCCCACATGACCGATAACGTTCTCTCCCTCAGCAGCGTCCCGCTACACACCCAACTGCGCGACGTACTCCGCGCCCGCATCCTCGACGGTGAATACCCGCAAGACAGCCAGATGCCGTCCGAAAGCGAACTCGGCGCACTGTTCAAAGTCAGCCGCATCACCGTGCGCCAGGCCCTCGGTGATCTGCAGAAAGAAGGCCTGATCTTCAAGATCCACGGCAAAGGCACCTTCGTCGCCAAGCCCAAGACCTTCCAGAACGTCAGCACCCTGCAAGGCTTGGCCGAGTCCATGACCGGCCGTGGCTACGAGGTGATCAACCGCCTGCGCAGTTTCAAATTCATCGCCGCCGATAAACTGGTCGCCGAGCGTTTGCAGGTGGCCGAAGGCGAAACCGTGGCGCAGATCAAACGCGTCCGCCTGATCAACCGCGAGCCAATCTCCCTGGAAATCACCTACCTGCCCAAAGTCATCGGCGAACGGCTGGAGAAGGCTGACCTGGTGACCCGCGACATCTTCCTCATTCTCGAAAACGACTGCGGCCTCGCCCTTGGCCACGCCGATCTGGCCATCGACGCGGTACTGGCCGACAGCGACCTGACCCAGGCTCTCAACGTCGAAGCCGGTTCGCCGATCATGCGCATCGAACGCCTGACCCATGACGCCAGCGGTCAACCCGTGGACTTCGAACACCTTTACTACCGCGGCGATGCCTTCCAGTACCGCTTGCGGATCGATCGGCAAAAAGGGGATCAGGCATGACCCGAACGACTTTGGAACAGGAATACGACATCGTCGTGATCGGCGGCGGCACCGCTGGCCCGATGGCGGCGATCAAGGCCAAGGAACGCAACCGTGATTTGCGCGTGTTGTTGATCGACAAGGCCAACGTCAAACGCAGCGGCGCGATCAGCATGGGCATGGACGGCCTGAACAACGCGATCATCCCCGGCCACTCGACGCCGGAGCAGTACACCAAGGAAATCACCATCGCCAACGACGGCATCGTCAATCAGGCCGCGGTGTATGCCTACGCGACCCATAGTTTTGAAACCATCGAGCAACTGGACCGCTGGGGCGTGAAGTTCGAGAAGGACGAAACCGGCGATTACGCGGTGAAAAAGGTCCACCACATGGGCGCCTACGTGCTGCCGATGCCGGAAGGGCACGACATCAAAAAAGTCCTGTATCGCCAGTTGAAACGGGCGCGGGTCAGCATCACCAATCGCGTGGTTTGCACCCGTTTGCTGACGGACGAAGAGGGCGCAGTCAACGGTCTGATGGGCTTCGATTGCCGCACCGCCGACTTCCACGTGATCAAAGCCAAAGCGGTGATCCTCGCCTGCGGCGCCGCCGGACGCCTGGGTTTGCCGTCCTCGGGCTACCTGATGGGCACCTACGAAAACCCGACCAACGCGGGCGACGGTTACGCCATGGCCTATCACGCCGGGGCTGAACTGGCGAACCTCGAATGCTTCCAGATCAACCCGCTGATCAAGGATTACAACGGCCCGGCCTGCGCCTACGTCACCGGGCCCTTGGGCGGCTACACCGCCAACAACAAGGGCGAACGCTTTATCGAGTGCGACTACTGGAGCGGCCAGATGATGTGGGAGTTCCACCAGGAACTCGAAAGCGGCAACGGCCCGGTGTTCCTCAAACTCGATCACTTGGCCGAGGAAACCATCCAGAACATCGAAGAGATTTTGCACAGCAACGAACGCCCGAGTCGCGGCCAGTTCCACGCCAATCGCGGCACCGATTACCGCACGCAAATGGTTGAAATGCACATCTCCGAGATTGGGTTTTGCAGCGGGCATTCGGCGTCTGGCGTGTGGGTCAACGAGAAGGCTGAAACCTCGGTCAAGGGTTTGTACTCGGCGGGGGACATGGCGGCAGTGCCGCATAACTACATGCTCGGCGCGTTCACTTACGGCTGGTTTGCCGGCACCAATGCCGCGGACTTTGTCGCCGGGCGCGAGTTTTCGGCGGTGGATGCCCAGCAAATCGAGACGGAAAAACAACGGGTCTACGCGCCACTGGATCGCGAGCACGGCCTGCCGCCAGCCCAGGTCGAATACAAGCTGCGTCGCTTCGTGAACGACTACCTGCAACCGCCGAAAGTGACCAAGAAGATGCAAATCGGCTTGCAACGTTTCAGCGATATCCAGCGCGATCTCGACCAGATCAAGGCCCACAACCCCCACGAACTGATGCGCGCCATGGAAGTCAGCATGATCCGCGACTGCGCCGAAATGGCCGCTCGCGCCTCGTTGTTTCGCGCTGAAAGTCGCTGGGGGCTTTACCACTATCGGGTCGATCATCCGCAACGCAACGACAGCGACTGGTTCTGCCATTGCCACCTGAAAAAGGGCGACGACGGCCAGATGACCAGTTTCAAGAAAGCCGTCGAGCCCTACATCATCCCGCTCGACGCCGAAGAAATGCAGGCCTACGACCGGCTGCGGGTCGGCGCGTTCGCGGCCTGAGCCAGACTATAAGAGAGACCGAAAAATGGCCTATCAACCCCAGGAAATCTTCTTCCGCTCCAACGCACCGGTCACGGTCGACGAGGACCTTTGCATCGCCCACAAAGGCTGCACCGTGTGCGTCGACGTCTGCCCGATGGACCTGCTGGCGATCAACCCAGCCACGCAAAAAGCCTACATGGCCTTCGATGAATGCTGGTACTGCATGCCCTGCGAAAAGGACTGCCCGACTGGTGCAGTGAAAGTCGAAATCCCGTACCTCTTGCGCTGAAACACAATCCCCTGTGGGAGCGGGCTTGCTCGCGAAAGCGGTGGGTCTGCCAGCATCAATGTTGAATGTTGAACCGCCTTCGCGAGCAAGCCCGCTCCCACAGGGGATTTGTGCCGGGCACAGGATTTATGTCCACCCAAGATCAAATTGTGGGAGCGAGCTTGCTCGCGAAAGCGGTGGGCCAGTCAATATTTATGTTGAATGTGATGCCGCCTTCGCGAGCAAGCCCGCTCCCACAGGGGATTTGTGCCGGGCACAAGATTTATGTCCACCCAAGATCAAATTGTGGGAGCGGGCTTGCTCGCGAAAGCGGTGGGTCTGCCAGCATCAATGTTGAATGTTGAACCGCCTTCGCGAGCAAGCCCGCTCCCACAGGGGATTTATGCCGGGCACAAGATTTATGTCCACCCACGATCAAATTGTGGGAGCGGGCTTGCTCGCGAAGAGGCCGCCACGAACAACAAAAAAGCCATCCGGCCACCCCCGGACGCCCGTTTCAAAACACCCCTCGTTTCCCACCACGCCCTGATCGTGGCGGAGACGAATATCCAATAAATGATTCGAGGGGATTCACCCATGTCTTTGCAAACATCGCTGCGTGCAACGTTAGCCGGTCTGGTACTGGCCTCATTCACCCTGTCAGCCTCGGCTGAAACCATCCGCATCGCCATCGGCACCCAGGACACCACCATCAATTGCGCCGCCGGCGGCTTGTTGATCCGCGAACTCGGTCTGCTGGACAAATACCTGCCCCACGACGGCCCCTACAAGGACGCGAAATATGAAGTGGAGTGGAAAAACTTCACCAGCGGCGCGCCCCTGACCAACGAGATGGTCGCCGGCAAACTCGACTTCGGCGCCATGGCGGATTTCCCCGGCGCGTTCAACGGTGTGGCGTTCGAAACCGCCGGCAAGCACAGCCTGTTTATCAACGTGCTCTCGGGCAGCATCAAGGGCAGCGGCAACGGCATTGTGGTGCCGAGCGCGTCGGGTGTGCAGTCGTTGGCGGAGCTCAAGGGCAAGACCATTTCCGTGCCGTTCGCCTCCACGGCCCACGGCATGTTGTTGCGCGCCGTTGCCGCCCAGGGCTGGGACCCGCTGAAAGACGTGAACATCATCGCCCAGCCCCCGGAGGTTGCCGGCTCGGCGTTGCAGGCCGGGAAGATCGATGCCCACGCCGACTTCGTTCCGTTTGCAGAACTGTTCCCGAGCCGTGGTTTCGCTCGCAAGATCTATGACGGCGCCCAGGCCAATGCGCCAACGTTCCACGGGGCGTTGGTGGATCAGGCCTACGCGAAGAAGTACCCGGAAATCGTCGTCGCCTACCTGCGGGCGAGCATCGAAGCCAATCAACTGCTGGCGGCGGAACCGGAGAAATACAGCGAGCTGATCGCCAAGGTCACCGGCGTCGATGCCGAGGTCAATTACCTGTTCCATGGCCCACTGGGCGTGCAGACCCGCGACCTGAGCTGGAAGCCGGAATACCGTCAGGCCGTTGGCACCGCCATCGATACCCTCAAGTTGCTGAAGAAGGCTGATCGCGGCCTCGACTTGAACACCTTCATCGACGACCAATACATCCGCGCCGCGTTCAAGGCCTCGAACCTGGACTACACCGCGCAACTGGCCAACTACGCGCAAACGCCGCTCAATACGGTCGATGCGGTCAGCGGCAAAGCCATTACCGATGTCAGCCATGTGGCGGAAATCTGGGTGCGTGGCGAGCCTAAAGTCCGGCAATACGCCTCGGCGGAAGCGGCGTTCAGCGCGTTGGCCGGGTTGAAATCGGAAGGCAAGAACATCCGCGCGGTGTATGCCCAGGCGAGTGACAGCGGCATCAAGTTGCTGGCGGATCAGGCGTGGTTTGCCAGCGACGCGAAAGGGCGACTCAGCGCGTTCCTGCTCAAAGGCCAGGCCCAGCAATTCGCCACGGCCCAGGGCGGCAAAGTGCTCGACTTCACCGACGCCACCACCCAGGCCGTTGCCAGCCGCTGATTCAGATCGTTCCCACGCTCTGCGTGGGAATGCCGCCAGGGACGCTCCGCGTTCCGCTTTTGAATGTGACGCAGAGCGTCACGGGATGCATTCCCACGCAGAGCGTGGGAACGATCAGAGGTGACACATGAATTCACGCTGGCTCCCCCGAGCCGCCTCATTGCTGCTCTGCCTGTTGTTCTGGCAATTCGCTGCAAGCGGCCACTGGAACCTCGGCCTGGTGACTTTCGCCAACGTCCCGACGCCACTGTCGGTGATCCACGCCGCACTGGGCCTGGGCGACTCCGGCAAGCTCGGCCAACACCTGGGCGCGAGCCTCAGCCGGGTGTTCGCCGGTTATCTCGCGGCGCTGGTCATCGGCATCGCCCTGGGCCTGGCCATCGGCCGCTCGAAATGGGCCGAAGACTTGCTGCTGCCGCCTCTTGAAGTCTTGAGACCGATCCCCGCCGTCGCGTGGATCCCATTGGCCATCCTGATGTTCCCGTCCTCGGAACTGTCGATGGTTTTCATCACCTTTACCGGCGCGCTGTTCCCGATCCTGCTCAACACCATCCACGGCGTCGAAGGAGTCGACCCACGCCTGATCGCCTCGGCCCGCAGCCTCGGGGCAGGGCGCCGCGCCATCTTGCTGGAAGTGATCCTGCCCGGCGCCGCGCCGAGCATCATCACCGGCCTCGCAATCGGCATGGGCACCTCTTGGTTCTGCCTGGTGACCGCCGAAATGATCTCGGGCCAGTTCGGCATCGGCTATTACACCTGGGAGTCCTACACCATCCAGAACTACGCCGACATCGTCGTCGGCATGTTGCTGATCGGTGTTCTCGGAATGGGCAGCAGCCTGCTGATCAAACGCCTGGGCGGGCTGTTCACGCCTTGGCATCGACCACGAGGAAAAGCCTGATGAGCGTTTTTCAACACCCCGAAGGGCGGATCGATATTCGCGACTTATCGATCAGCCTGGGGGAGGGCAGCGCCGCGTTCGAAGCCGTGCAAGGACTGGATTGCCAGATCGAACCGGGGCAGTTCGTGTGCATTCTCGGGCCGTCCGGGTGCGGCAAATCCACCTTGCTCGGTGCGCTGGCCGGGCACCTGCAACCCCGTGTTGGCACCTTGAATGTCGATGGCGCGCCGGTCCTGGGGCCGTCGCCACAGCGGGGCATGGTGTTCCAGCATCACACGCTGTTCCCCTGGCGCACGGTGCGGGACAACGTAGCGTTCGGCCTGAAAATGCGCGGCATCGGTAAAGCCGAACGGCACAAAGCCGCCGACGAAATCCTCGGGCTGGTGGGCCTCGAAGGCTTCGCCGAACGCTGGCCGGATCAGCTCTCCGGCGGCATGCAACAACGGGTCGAAATCGCCCGGGTATTGATCAATCGCCCACGCCTGTTGCTGATGGACGAACCCTTCGGCGCCCTCGACGCCCTGACCCGGCTGAACATGCAGGAACTGCTGCTGGACATCTGGACACGGATTCGCACCACCGTGGTGTTCGTCACCCATGACATCGACGAGGCGCTGTTCCTCGCCGATCGCCTGCTGGTGATGAGTTCGCGCCCCGGTCGCATCATCGAAGACCTGCGCCTCGATTTCCCCCGGCCACGCACCACGGAACTGGTGACCAGCCACGAGTTTTCCCGCTTGAAGCGTCACTGCCTTGAGCTTCTGCGTCACGAGGACGGTCGGCAACTGCCACGCCTGAACCCCCTCGGACTTCCCCTAGAAAACAAACTGCCGCGATTTGCCCTATGACCTCTCTATTCGATGTAACCGATAACGACGACATCCTCACCCTGCAACCGCGCCTGACCGACGCAGACCCCGGCGTGCGCCGCATTGCCCTGATCGAACTGGCGGACCTCGAAGAGCCGGAAGGCTTGTTGTGGCTGGTCAATCGCCTGGCTCAAGACCCGACCGAAGAAGTCCGCGCCGAAGCCGCCCGGCTGCTGGAAGCCTGGGAGGATGAGCCGGTGGTCCAGGCTTTGTGCCAGGCGCTGACCGATCCATCCCTGGCCGTGCAAGCCGCCGCCGCACAGAGCTTGAGCCTGCTGAAAAGCGAAGCGGCGGGCCGGGTGATTTTGCCGTGGACCGGGCATGCCGATATCAGTGTGCGGGTTGCCGCGTTCAGGGCCTTGCGTGAGTTGCGCTTTCCCGGTGCCGCGGGTGTTGCTTTAAACGCATTGAGCGATGAAGACGCCAGCGTGCGCCGGGAAGCCGTTGGCGTACTCGGTTGGCTCAAGCAACTGGATGCGTTGCCAGCCCTGGCCCGACTGGCCAGCGACGACCCGGACACCGAAGTGCGCCGCGCCGCCACCGGCGCCCTCGGTTTGGCCTCCGACATTCAAGTGCTGCCGGCCCTGCGCCAGGCCTTGCAGGACCACGCCTGGCAAGTGCGCGAAGAAGCCGCCACCACCCTGGGCAAAGTCGGCCACCTGGATGCGGGCCCTGCGCTGGTGGACGCCCTGGGCGACGATTACTGGCAAGTGCGCCTGCGCGCCACCCGCAGCCTCGGACGCTTGCGGTATGCCCCGGCCCTTGATGCATTGATCGAAACCTTGGGCCATCGCATCAGCAATTTGCGCAAGGAAGCCGCGCTGGCGTTGGGCGAATTGAATGATCGAGGGGCCGTTGCAGCCCTGCAAGCGGCGCAAGACGACGGCGACCCGGAAGTGCGCAAAGCCGTGCGCATCGCCTTGAGCCAGTTGCAATGAACCCGTTGGCGGTGGGTAACTCCCAAAGCAAACAGCAATTGCGGCTGAACTGGCCGGATGGCCGGGAGCAACTGCTCGACCACGCCGAACTGCGCCGCCAATGCCCATGCTCGCAATGCCGGGCGTTTCGGCTGCAAGGGCTGACGGTGAAGGTGGATTCGCGCATCCGCGTGGTCGAGTTGAACGCCCAGGGCTACGGCCTGCAATTGATCTTCAGCGACGGCCACGAGCGCGGCATCTACCCGTGGCCCTACCTCTCAGGGTTGACACCTCCCTTGTAGGAGCGAGGCTTGCCCGCGAAAGCGGACTATCAGTCGACATCGACGTTGACTGATCCACCGCCTTCGCGGGCAAGCCTCGCTCCTACAGGATTTGCGCTGGACACATGATTTGTATCCACCCGCTCCCACAGGGATTGTGTGGTGATCAGGTTATTGGTTAGCGGTCATGGGAGGCCGGCATCCCCGGAAAATATCCAGCCCCGGCTGATACAACGAGGTCTTGACCTCGAACAACCCCAGCACCGAATGAAACAGGTTGTCATGGCTCAGATCCGGCTGGCCGCTCTTGCCTTGCAAACAACCGCGATCAATCCCCAACTGGGCCAGGGTGTTAGTGCCGAACCACATGACCATCGGCACATGGGTCTGCGCTTCTGGCGCCAAGGCATAGGGCGCGGCGTGCAGGTACAGGCCGTTTTCCCCCAGGGATTCGCCATGGTCGGAGACGTAGAGCATCGAGGTATCGAGACTGTCCTGGTTGCGCTTGAGCAGCTCGATCACCTTGGCCAGGAAATGGTCGGTGTAGAGGATGGTGTTGTCGTACACATTCACCAGTTCCTCGCGGCTGCAACTGCCCAACTGGTTGGTGTGGCAGATCGGTGTGAAGCGCTCCAGTTCCTTCGGGTAGCGCTCGTAGTATTCCGGGCCATGGCTGCCGTCGGCGTGCAGGACGATGATCGCGTTGCCCTTGAGGCTGTCGATGTAGCCTTGCAGATCCGCCAGCAGCGCTTCGTCCAGGCAGTTGTTGCCGTCGCAGAACGGCCCCGGCTGATTCTTCGCGATGTCCCGGTGCGGCACTCGCAGGCAGGTGCCTTTGCAGTCGCTGTTGTTGTCCAGCCACAGCACCTGCACGCCGGCCCGTTGCAGGATGTCCAGCAGGCCTTCGTAGGTCTTGCCTTTCTTGTCGCTGTAGTCCTCGCGGGGGAACATCGAGAACATGCACGGCACCGAGACCGCCGTGGAGGTGCCGCAGGAATGCACCTGAGTGAAGTTGAGGATGTCCAGTTGGCTCAGTTCAGGGTTGGTGTCGCGCCCGTATCCATTGAGCGAGAAATGGTCGGCCCGGGCGGTTTCGCCGACCACGAACACCATCAGCGATTTCTTCTCGCGACTGGCGGCCCGCGCGCTCATCACCGCGTCTTCGCCAATGGCCTGCACCACGAAGTGCTTTTTGATCCCCAGCCGCTGCTTGGTGTATTTGCTGATGGCGTAGATGTAATTGGTCGGGTTGATGAAGTGGGTGAGCTTGTCCTCTTCGCGAAAAATCGGCGCGTAGGTCGAGTAGAAAGCACCGACCGAGGCGCCGATCACCAGCACACAGGCCGCGATCACCAGGAGCTTGTTCAGCAACCCGCGAAAGAACGGTCGATAGCGCACCGGCCAACACCAGACCAGCACCGCCGGCAGCACGCCGAGCAGCAGCACGTAAGCCAGCAGCTTGCCGTTGAACAGCGCCGTGGCTTCGGCGGGATTGGTTTCGAACACGTTCTGGATCATCACCGTGTCGATGGTGATCCCGTACTCGCTCATGAAATACGCGGCGCAGGACGAGAGCAGGGCGATCAGCGTCAGCGCCGGTTTGAGCGTCCAGCGAAACGACACCAGCGTCAGCAACAGGGTAATGGCCGCCCACAAAAACAGCCCGAAAGAGACGAAAAAACCCAGTTTGTGCGCACCTTGCAGGGTGATCAACGTGCCCAGCGCCTTCCAGGTCGCCAGGTTGTACAGCGCCACCAGTGCCAGGGAAAACAGCAGCACCAGACGGGTCGGAGTGATGGACGGAAAACGCAGTCCTTTGCCCAAAGCCATTTCAAACATTCCTCTACTCAAATACGGATACGCGCGTAACTGTAGAAGAACATTGGTAAAAATTCCGTAAACATCCAGTAACAAACACCGGAAATAAAAAACTGTAGGAGCGAGGCTTGCTCGCGAAAGCGGTGGGTCAGTCACCCTTTATGTTGAATGTGCCGGCCTCTTCGCGGGCAAGCCTTGCTCCTACAAGGGTTCTGCGTCGTGCATAACTTTATGTTCCGCCACACATCCCCTGTGGGAGCGGGCTTGCTCGCGAAAGCGGTGGGTCAGGCAACATCTTTGCTGAATATGCCGGCCTCTTCGCGGGCAAGCCTTGCTCCTACAAGGGTTCTGCGTCGTGCATAACTTTATGTTCCGCCACACATCCCCTGTGGGAGCGGGCTTGCTCGCGAAAGCGGTGGGTCAGGCAACATCTTTGCTGAATGTGCCGGCCTCTTCGCGGGCAAGCCTTGCTCCTACAAGGGTTCTGCGTCGTGCATAACTTTATGTCCCGCCACACATCCCCTGTGGGAGCGGGCTTGCTCGCGAAAGCGGTGGGTCAGGCAACAACTTTGCTGAATATGCCGGCCTCTTCGCGGGCAAGCCTTGCTCCTACAGTCAGCCGTCAGCGCCAACCTGACTGGTGGTCGTTGCCAGAAAAACGCCAAAAGAGTACAAATGTACTCCATGACGACTCTCACTCCCCGCCGTACCGCCATCCTGACCTTTATCCGTGATCGAATCGCGGAGCACGGCCAGTCCCCGAGCCTCGCTGAAATCAGCGAGGCCTTTGGTTTCGCCTCCCGCAGCGTGGCGCGCAAGCATGTGCTGGCGCTGACCGATGCCGGGTTTATCGAGGTCAACCCGCATCAGGCCCGGGGCATTCGTTTGCTCGGGCAACCGGCGCGGCCCGAGTTGCTGGACATCCCGGTGCTCGGCCGAGTGGCGGCGGGGGCGCCGATTGGTGCCGATGCCGAGGTCCACAGCCGTTTGCTGTTCGATCCGTCGATCTTCTCCCGGGTGCCGGACTATATGCTGCGGGTCCAGGGCGATTCGATGATCGAAGACGGCATTCTCGACGGCGATCTGGTGGGGGTGCACCGCAACCCCGAGGCGCTGAACGGCCAGATCGTGGTGGCGCGGCTTGACGGCGAAGTGACCATCAAGCGTTTTGAACGGGTCGGCGACCGGGTGCGGCTGCTGCCGCGCAACCCGGCATACAAGCCAATCATCGTCGAGGCTGATCAGGACCTGGCCATCGAAGGGGTGTTCTGCGGTCTGGTGAGGCAAGGGTGATGGGCGCCGTCGTTGCGTTGGATACGCTGTTCAATGGCGGCCAGGTCTGGAAGGGGCGGCCTGCGCCCCCGGCCGTCAGCCCGCAACCCACCGGGCATGCCGCGCTGGATGCGGCGCTGCCCACCGGGGGCTGGCCGGAAGCGGCGCTGACCGAAATCCTCCTGGCCGGGCAGGGCGTTGGCGAGTTGCAACTGGTGTGGCCGGCCCTGGCGCGGTTGTCGGCGGCGGGCGAACGCATCGTATTGGTTGCACCGCCCTACGTGCCATATCCCCAGGCCTGGCAGAACGCCGGGGTCGATCTGCGCCAGTTGTCGATCATCCAGGCCAGCGAGCGCGATGCGCTGTGGGCGGCGGAACAATGCCTGCGTTCCGGCAGTTGCGGCGCAGTGCTGTGTTGGCCGCACAAGGCCGATGACCGTGCCTTGCGGCGCTTGCAAGTGGCGGCGGAAACCGGCTCGACCCTGGCGTTCGCCTATCGCTCGATGGCCGAAGCGGTGAATCCTTCGCCGGCGGCCCTGCGCATTGCCATCGACGCCAGGCCTGCGCAGTTGCGGGTCTTGAAGTGCCGGGGCGGATTGGCCCGCACGGCGCCGATAGCCTTTGCCATGGGACATTGAGGTTGCCATGCGCTGGGTATGCATTCTGTTCCCGCAATTGGCACTGGACGCGGTACTGCGCCAGCGCCCTGACCCCGATGAACCGTTGGCGCTGCTGACCGGCCCGGCCCAGCGCCGGGTGTTGCAAGCGGTCAACGGTTCGGCGCGCGCACTGGGCTTACGTCCCGGTCAGTCGATGACCGCGGCCCAGGCCTTGAGCAAAGGCTTTGTCACCGCCGAGTACGACGCCGCCGACATCGAGCACTGGCAGCAGTTTCTCGCGGCCTGGGCCTATGGCTTCAGTTCCCAGGTCAGCGTGCATTACCCACGGGCGGTGGTGTTTGAGATCGAGTCGAGCCTGGGCCTGTTCGGCGCCTGGCCGCAGTTCGAAGCACGGTTGCGCAGCGAACTCACCGCGCTGGGTTTTCGTCACCGCATCGTCGCCGCGCCCAACCCGGTGGCGGCGCGGGTGCTGGCTAACGTCTATGACGGGCTGGTGGTGCCGGACGATCAAGCCTTGCGTTATCACCTGGGACAACTGCCGGTCGACCGCATCGCCCTGGAACCCACGGTGGCCACAGCGTTGTCGCGCATGGGCCTGCGCACCCTGAGCCAAGTGCAGGCGTTGCCGCGACATACCCTGGCCCGGCGTTTCGAGGCCCAGGTGCTCAAGCATCTGGACGCCTTGTTCGGCTTGCGCCACTTGGCCCTGGCGTTTTATTTGCCGCCGGATCGCTTTGATGTGCGCATCGAGCTCAACTTCGACGTGCAATCCCATCAGGCGCTGCTGTTTCCACTGCGCCGGTTGACCGGCGATCTGTCGGCGTTCCTCTGCGGCCGGGACAGCGGCGTGCAGCGTTTCGACCTGCACCTTGAGCACGCCGGGTTGCCGGACAGCGTGATTAAGGTCGGACTGCTCAGCGCCGAGCGCGATCCGGCGATGCTCTTTGAGCTGGCCCGGGGGCGTTTGGAGCAAGTACAGGTCGAGGCCCCGGTGCGCGGTTTCCGCCTGCGCGCCGAAGACCTGCCGAGCTTCGTGCCCCAGCACCAGGAACTGTTCGATGACCGCCCGCAGCAGTCCTTGCCCTGGGAGCAGTTGCGCGAACGCTTGCGGGCGCGGCTCGGGGACGAGGCGGTGCAAGGCTTGCGCTTTCAGGCCGATCATCGCCCCGAGTGTGCGTGGCAAACCCATGTCGACAACCAGCCTTGCGACGGACTGCCGAAGGTGCAACGGCCGGGCTGGCTGCTGACCGAACCGCTGGCGGTGCACGAAGGTTCGGCGCGCATCCTCATGGGGCCGGAACGCATCGAGTCCGGCTGGTGGGATGGCGCCGATGTGCGTCGGGATTACTACCTGATCCAGACCCGCGCCGGCCAACAGGGCTGGGCCTATCGGGCGGTGGGTGAGGACGGCCCGTTGTGGCTGCAGGGGTGGTTCGCATGAGCGTCGACTATGCCGAACTGCATTGCCTGTCGAACTTCAGCTTCCAGCGCGGGGCTTCCAGTGCGCTGGAGTTGTTTCAACGGGCCAGACAACAGGGTTATCAGGCCCTGGCGATCACCGATGAATGCACCCTGGCCGGCATTGTCCGGGCCTGGCAAGCGGCCAAGTCTGTCGAGCTGCCGTTGATCATCGGCAGCGAAATCCGCATTGAGGACGGGCCGAAACTGGTGCTGCTGGTGGAAAACCTCGAGGGCTATCAGGCGTTGTGCCGGCTGATCACCCGCGCCCGGCGTCGTACGCAAAAGGGCCAGTATCAGGTGCTGCGGGAGGACTTCAGCGAGCCGTTGCCGGGGTTGTTGGCGTTGTGGGTGCCGGACGCAGTGGATGATGTTGCCCAGGGCCACTGGCTTAAACAGGTCTTTGCCGAACGCCTGTGGCTGGCGGTCCAGTTGCATCGCGGGCAGGACGATAGCCGACGGCTGAACGACCTGTTGATGCTGGCCAGGGAATTGCGCATCCCGGCGGTGGCCAGCGGCGATGTGCACATGCATGCCCGTGGCCGCCGCGCCTTGCAGGACACCATGACCGCGATCCGCCATCACCTGCCGGTGGCGTCGGCCGGGTTGCGTTTGCACCCCAATGGCGAGCGGCATTTGCGCAGTCTCGATGTCGTGGGCGAGATCTATCCGAGGGCATTGCTTGATGAAACCCTGGTCATCGCCCGGCGTTGCACCTTTGATCTGGGGCAGTTGCGCTATCAATATCCCAGGGAACTGGTGCCGGAGGGGCACAGTGCTGCGTCCTGGCTGAGTGAATTGACCGAACGCGGCGTTCGCGAGCGTTGGCCCGAAGGCATCAGCGAGAAAGTGAGGGGCCTGATCGACAAGGAGTTGGGGCTGATCGCCGAGCTGGGTTATGAGAGCTACTTTCTCACCGTTCAGGACATCGTCGCCTTCGCCCGCCGCCAGAAAATCCTGTGTCAGGGGCGAGGTTCGGCGGCCAACTCGGCGGTGTGTTTTGCCTTGGGTATCACCGAGATCGATCCGGAGCGAATGAACATGCTGTTCGAGCGCTTCCTCTCAAAGGAGCGCAACGAGCCGCCGGACATCGACGTGGACTTCGAGCATGAGCGGCGCGAAGAAGTCTTGCAGTACGTGTTCCAGCGCTATGGCCGCACCCGTGCCGCGTTGACTGCCGTGGTCAGCACTTATCACGCGGCGGGCGCGGTGCGTGATGTGGCCAAGGCTTTGGGACTGCCGCCGGATCAAATCAATGCCCTGGCCGATTGTTGTGGTCACTGGAGTGACAATACGCCGCCGGTCGAGCGCCTGATTGAAAGTGGTTTCGACCCCGAGAGTCCGGTGCTTAAACGGGTGCTGAGCTTGACCCGACAGTTGATCGGTTTCCCCCGGCATCTGTCCCAGCATCCCGGCGGCTTCGTCATTTCCGAGCATCCGCTGGACAGTCTGGTGCCGGTGGAAAACGCGGCAATGGCTGATCGCACCATCATTCAGTGGGACAAGGATGATCTTGATGCGGTCGGGCTGCTCAAAGTGGATATTCTGGCCCTGGGCATGCTCAGCGCGATTCGCCGCTGTTTCGATTTGCTGCGCCGCCACCGCAATCTGGACTTGAGCCTGGCGACGGTCCCTGCGGAAGATCCACAAACCTACGACATGATTGGCCAGGCCGACACCATCGGCGTGTTCCAGATCGAATCCCGGGCACAAATGTCGATGTTGCCCCGGCTCAAGCCGCGCAAGTTCTATGACCTGGTGATTGAAGTGGCCATCGTTCGCCCCGGGCCTATTCAGGGCGGCATGGTGCATCCCTATCTACGGCGACGAAACAAGGAAGAACTCGAAAGCTATCCCTCCGAAGAGTTGAGGGAGGTGCTGAAGCGCACGCTCGGTGTTCCGCTGTTCCAGGAACAAGTGATGCAGATAGCCATCGTGGCTGCCAGTTACAGCCCCGGCGAAGCCGATCAGCTACGTCGCTCCATGGCAGCCTGGAAGCGCCACGGCGGACTTGAACCGCATAAGGATCGTCTTGCTGCCGGCATGAAAAAAAAGGGCTACACGCCGGAATTCGCCGCCCAAATCTTCGAACAGATCAAAGGCTTCGGCAGCTACGGTTTCCCCGAATCCCACGCCGCCAGTTTTGCCTTGCTGACCTACGCCAGTTGCTGGCTCAAATGCCACGAACCGGCGGCGTTCGCCTGTGCGCTGATCAACAGTTGGCCCATGGGTTTCTACAGCCCGGACCAGATCCTGCAGGATGCCCGTCGGCATGATTTGCAGATTCGCCCGGTGGACGTGCGCGCCAGCGACTGGGATTGCAGCCTGGAACCGATCAGCGGCGCGCAACCGGCGATTCGCATGGGGCTGCGGATGATCAAGGGCTTTCGTGAGGATGATGCCCGGCGCATCGAAGCTGCGCGTTCGCGAGGCGCGTTTATCGACATCGCCGACCTCGGCGAACGGGCGCAGCTCGACGCCCGCGCCCAGGAGCAACTGGCCGATGCCGGGGCCTTGCGCGGACTGGCCGGCGACCGCCATCGCGCCCGTTGGGAAGTGGCGGGGGTGCAGAAGCAACTCGGGTTGTTCGCCGGGTTGCCCCGTCAGGAAGAGCCCGAAGTGTCGCTGCCCAAGCCCACGGTGGGCGAAGACTTGCAGGCCGATTATGCGTCGGTGGGCACGACCCTTGGCCCGCATCCATTGGCGCTGTTACGCCCGGAATTGAAGGCCCGGCGCTGCCGCAGTTCCAGGGAATTGCTCGACGTCGAACATGGCCGCCCCGTCAGCGTCGCCGGGCTGGTCACCGGCCGCCAACGCCCCGGCACCGCCAGCGGCGTGACTTTCGTTACCCTCGAAGACGAATTCGGCAACGTCAACGTGGTGGTCTGGCGTGATTTGGCCGAACGCCAGCGCCAGGTGTTGGTGGGCTCGCAACTGCTCAAGGTTGATGGGCGCTGGGAACGGGAAGGCGAGGTGCGGCACCTGATTGCCGGACGGCTGAGCGACCTGAGCCCCTTGTTGGATGGCATTAGCGTGCGCAGCCGGGATTTCCGCTGATGTGCATTCCCCCTGTAGGAGCTGCCGAAGGCTGCGATCTTTTGATCTTGATCTTCGACAATCTTAACGCTGCCAAAAGATCGCAGCCTTCGGCAGTTCCTACTGATCGTTCCCAAGCTCTGCGTGGGAATGCAGCCCAGGACGCTCCGCGTCCCATTGGAACGCGGAGCGTCCCTTGAGGCATTCCCACGCAGAGTGGGAACGATCAGTAACGATCAGCAGGAGGTCAACGATCTGACGCCAAATTATTTAAACACTGTTACAGGTGATGGCACTTTGGCATAATGCCCGCCGCCGACGTCCCGCACGTCGATTATCGATTACATCCCCATCGCTGTTTCATCGCTGCAACCCGCAGCGGTTGGCCATTGCCGTGCCGGGATCAACAGCTTTTAAGAAGGAATGCACAGTGAGAATGATCTCTCGGATGTTGGTATCAGGGGCCGCGATTGCCGTTCTGAGCGTAATTGGCGGGTGTGCGACCGAAAGCTCCCGGGCATTGCCGGTAGAGAAGGTCGAAAGCGCCACCCAAGCCTGGGCCGGTGCTCGCGTACCGATGGCGGTGGGCAAGTTCGATAACCGTTCGAGCTACATGCGCGGGATTTTCTCCGATGGCGTGGATCGCCTCGGCGGTCAGGCCAAGACCATTTTGATCACGCACTTGCAGCAGACCAACCGCTTCAGCGTGCTGGACCGCGACAACATGGGCGAGATCCAGCAGGAAGCGTCGATCAAGGGCCAGGCCCAGCGCCTCAAGGGTGCTGACTTTGTGGTGACCGGCGATGTCACCGAGTTCGGCCGCAAGGAAACCGGCGATCACCAATTGTTCGGTATTCTCGGTCGCGGCAAGACCCAAGTGGCCTACGCCAAGGTCAACCTGAACATCGTCAACATCAGCACCTCGGAAGTCGTCTATTCGACCCAGGGCGCCGGTGAATACGCGTTGTCCAACCGTGAAATCATCGGTTTCGGCGGCACCGCGGCCTACGATTCGACCCTCAACGGCAAAGTGCTCGACCTGGCCATGCGCGAGGCGATCAATCGCCTGGTCGACGGCATGAATTCCGGTGCATGGAAACCGGGCAACTGATCAAGGAGGAATAACCGATGAACAAGTTTCTATCGTGGCCATTGATGGCATTGGCCCTGTCGGGCAGCTCGCTGCTGACGGGTTGCAACGGCGGCCCGAAAACCCTGTACCAATGGGAAAGCTACCAGCCGGAAGTCTACGAGTACTTCAAGGGCGAAACCCCCAAGGAAGCGCAGGCCGAAGCCCTGGAACGCGATCTGCAGAAGATCGCTTCGACGGGCAAGACCCCGCCGCCGGGTTACCACGCTCACCTAGGCCTGTTGTACCTGAGCATGGGCAAGGACGACCAGATGGTTCAGCAGTTCCGAACCGAGAAGACGCTGTTCCCCGAGTCCGGGCAATACATGGATTTTCTGCTCAAGAACGCTAAGACCGGAGACGCCAAATGATCCCGCGCGCATTGAAACTGATGGCCGGCCTGCTGGCGCTGGCCGTCCTTGGCGGTTGTGTCAGCCCCAAAACCGTGGACTACTCGGCGTATAAGCAAGCACGCCCGAAAACCATTCTGGTGCTGCCGCCGCTGAACGACTCGCCGGACGTCAAGGCGTCCTACGCCATGCTGTCCCAGGTGACTTTTCCGTTGGCTGAAGCCGGTTACTACGTGCTGCCAATTGCCCTGGTCGACGAAACGTTTCGCCAGAATGGCCTGACCACCCCGGCGGACATTCACCAGGCACCGGCCGACAAGCTGCGGGATATTTTCGGTGCTGACGCGGCGCTGTACATCACCGTGACCGAGTACGGCACTCGCTATATGGTGATCAGCAGCGAAACAGCCGTCACGGCCACCGCCAAACTGGTGGACCTGAAAACCGGCACCACCCTGTGGACCGGCGCGGCACGTGCGTCGAGCGAAGAGGGCGGCAACAACAGCGGCGGCGGTTTGGTTGGCATGCTGATTACCGCAGCGGTGAAGCAGATCATTAACAGCTCCACCGACGCCGGTTACCCGATTGCCGGAGTTGCCAGCAATCGGCTGCTGTCGGCAGGACAACCAGCGGGTTTGTTGTACGGACCACGTTCGCCGAAATACGGCACTGACTGAAACCCTCCCCCGATCGTTGTGATCGTTCCCACGCGCAGCAAAGGAATGCAGCCCAGGACGCTCCGCGTCCCATTGGAACGCAGAGCGTCCCTTGAGGCATTCCCACGCAGAGCGTGGGAACGATCTTCAACACGACGCCTTCGCGAGCAGCCCGCTCCCACAGGGTCTTGCGTTAATCAGCTATACCTCTATGAAACCATTGGCATCCGCCGTGCTCGAAAGTTGTGCTCGAAACAATCGGACGCCATTACAGGACGCAGAGTCAGTCAATGCAGTTTCTATCAGATAGCCACGGATGTGCCGGCTGGACTGGCGAAATGGCCGGACGCATTCGCGCGTTCGACTGGAGCCAGACCGAACTCGGCAACATCGATGACTGGCCCCGCAGCCTGGGGAGTTCGGTGCAGCTGATGCTCGCTTCGCCGCTGCCGATGGTGATGCTCTGGGGGCGGGCGGGTTACATGATCTACAACGATGCCTACTCGGTCTTTGCCGGCGGTCGTCACCCCTACCTGCTGGGTTCACCCGTGGAGCTCGGTTGGCCGGAAGTCGCCGAGTTCAACCGCCATGTGGTTGATACCTGCCTGGCCGGTGGCACCTTGTCCTATCGCAATAAAGAGCTGGTGCTGTTGCGCGACGGCGTGCCGGAAGACGTATGGATGGACCTCTATTACAGCCCGGTGGCCGATGATGAAGGACGACCGGCGGGCGTCATGGCCATGGTGGTCGAAACCACCGCCCATGTGATTTCCGAACGCCGCCGCCAGGAAGCCGAGAGCGCCTATCGCGCCGACAACGAACGAGTGCGCCTGGCGCTGAATGCCGGGGCCTTGCTCGGCTCGTTCGTCTGGGACATCGAGACCAACGTGCTGTCCGGGGATGAGCGTTTCGCCCGCACCTTTTCCTATCCCGCTGATCAGAATCTGGCTGACCTGCCCACCCGCATCGCGGAATCGCGGATTCACCCGGACGATTTCGCCTGGGTCCAGGAGCAGGTCGATCAATCGGTGAAAACCGGCGAACCCTACAACGCCGAATACCGCGTCCTGCGCCCCGACGGCAGCTACCTGTGGGTGTTGGCCAGCGGTTGCTGCGAATTCAATGAACAGGGCCGGCCGTTCCGTTTCCCGGGGGTGTTGATCGACATCCACGAACGCAAAATCGCCGAAGAATCCTTGCTCAAGTTCACCCGCAACCTGGAGCAGCGGGTTGCCGATGAAGTCAATGCGCGGTTGGCAGCGGAGGAGCAATTGCGCCAGGCGCAGAAGCTGGAAGCCATTGGCGGCCTCACCGGCGGCGTGGCCCATGACTTCAATAACCTGCTGCAAGTGATCGCCGGCAACCTGCATCTGCTGGCTCGCCATGAACCGGACAACGCCAACGTGCAGCGCCGGGTCAGTGCCTCGATTGCGGCGGTCGAGCGTGGGGCCAAGCTGTCGTCGCAACTGCTCGCGTTTGCCCGTCGCCAACCGCTGTCACCCGCCGTGTGCGAACCCCGGCAAATCTTCGAAGGGCTGGGGGAGTTGTTGCAGCGGGCGCTGGGGGAAACCATCCAGATCGATATGGCCGTGGCCGAGGATGCCTGGCGTGTGCACGTGGATCGCAATCAACTGGAAAACGCCATCCTCAACCTGGCGATCAACGCCCGGGATGCGATGAAGGGCGAGGGCATTATCGGTCTGCGCGCCGAGAACATCGTCCTCGACCGCCGCTTCTGTGCGGGCAAGGGCATCGTCGCCGGTGACTACCTGCGCGTGACCGTGACTGATGGCGGCGTTGGCATGACGCCCGATGTGCTGGCCCAGGCGTTCGAACCGTTTTTCACCACCAAGGCCGACGGCCAGGGCACGGGGCTGGGCTTGAGCATGGTGTTCGGCTTCGTCAAGCAGAGCGGCGGGCATATCGAGATGTCCAGCGCAGTCGACGAGGGCACGCGGGTGCAGTTGTATTTCCCACGGAGCCTGCGACCGTTGCCGAACGAAGCCCCTCTGCAGACGCCACAGACGCGGGGCGGCCATGAAACCATTTTGGTGGTCGAGGACAATGAAGCGGTGCGGGTGTCGGCAGTGGAATTGCTGCGCGAGGAAGGCTATCAGGTGCTGACCGCCACGAACGGCGACACGGCGATGCAGATGCTGATGGAGGGCGTGACGGTGGACCTGATCTTCACCGATGTGGTCATGCCCGGCCTGATCAAAAGCTCGGACCTGGCGGCCTGGGCCAAAGTGCAGAACCCGCCGGTGGCGGTGCTGTTTACCTCGGGGCACACCCGGGACATCATCTCGCGCAATCACCAGTTGAGCCCGGATACCCATTTGCTCAGCAAACCGTATGGGCCGCAGGCGCTGACCCACATGGTGCGCGCGGTCCTCAACGGTTAACACCAATCCCCTGTGGGAGCGGGCTTGCTCGCGAAAGCGGTGGGTCAGTCAGCCGAGATGTTGAATGTAAAACCGCATTCGCGAGCAAGCCCGCTCCCACATTGGGTTCAGTGTTTTTTCAGTTATTAATCAAGGTTATTCCATGACTTCACAGCGCACCCCAACCCCTCCCTCCGGCATGGTCAGGGTGCGCGGCGCCCGGGAGCACAACCTCAAGAACGTCGACGTGGACATTCCTCGGGATGCCCTGGTGGTGTTCACCGGTGTGTCCGGTTCAGGCAAGTCGTCCCTGGCGTTTTCGACGCTGTACGCCGAAGCGCAGCGGCGCTATTTCGAATCCGTGGCGCCCTATGCCCGGCGCCTGATCGATCAGGTCGGGGTGCCGGACGTCGATTCCATTGAAGGCTTGCCGCCGGCCGTGGCCCTGCAACAGCAGCGGGGCACGCCGAGCACGCGTTCTTCGGTGGGCAGTGTGACCACGTTGTCGAGCCTGATCCGTATGCTCTATTCCCGGGCCGGCAGTTACCCGCCGGGGCAAGCGATGCTCTACGCCGAGGACTTCTCGCCGAACACGCCCCAAGGCGCGTGCCCGGAGTGCCATGGCCTGGGTCGGGTCTATGAAGTGACCGAGGCGCTGATGGTCCCGGACCCGAGCCTGACCATCCGCCAACGTGCGGTGGCTTCGTGGCCGTTGGCCTGGCAAGGGCAAAACCTGCGGGACATCCTCGTGACCATGGGCATCGACGTCGATATTCCCTGGCGCAAGTTGCCGAAAAAGCAGCGGGACTGGATTCTCTTCACCGAAGAAACCCCCACGGTGCCGGTGTACGCCGGGCTCACGCCGCAAGAAACCAAAGTCGCCCTCCAGCGCAAAATGGAACCGAGTTACCAAGGCACCTTCACCGGCGCCCGGCGCTACATCCTGCACACTTTCAGCCAGTCCCAAAGCGCCCTGATGAAGAAGCGCGTCTCGCAATTCATGCTCGGCAGTCCGTGCCCGTTGTGCGACGGCAAACGCCTCAAGCGCGAGGCGTTGTCGGTGACCTTCGCCGGTTACGACATTGGCGAGTTGTCGCAGATGCCGTTGCTGCAAGTGGCCGAAGTGCTGCGCCCGGTGGCGGCCCACAGCTACCTCGAACAGGCCGATGAACCCGGCGAAGTGCTGACCCATGACCAGACCCGCGAGGCACGCGCACAGCGCGTCGCCCACGGCGCCAGTGGTCACACTAACGCACCGGACGTGCGCCACACGCCAAACCTGTCGGTGGAGAAACGCCTGGCCGCGCAACGCATCGCCCAGGACTTGCTGGAGCGGGTCAGCACCTTGACCGACCTTGGCCTCGGTTACCTGGCCCTGGAGCGCAGCACGCCGACCCTGTCGTCCGGCGAATTGCAGCGCCTGCGCCTGGCGACGCAATTGGGTTCGCAGTTGTTTGGCGTGATCTACGTGCTCGACGAGCCGTCCGCCGGCCTGCATCCGGCGGATGGCGAGGCGTTGTTCGAAGCCCTGCAACGTTTGAAAGCGGCGGGCAACACCTTGTTCGTGGTCGAGCATGACCTGGAAACCATGCGTCGGGCGGATTGGCTGATCGATGTCGGGCCGGCGGCGGGCGAGCATGGCGGGCATATTCTCTACAGCGGCCATCCTTCGGGGTTGGAGCACGTCACTGAATCACAGACCCGCGTCTATTTGTTCGCCGAACACTTCACGGCACCGCGCAAGCTGCGCAAGGCCCAGGACTGGCTGCGGCTGGAAGGCATCACCCGCAATAACCTGAATAACCTCAGCGTCGAATTTCCCCTGGGCTGCTTCACGGCGGTGACCGGTGTCTCGGGTTCCGGCAAGTCGAGCCTGGTCAGTCAGGCGCTGTTGGAATTGGTCGGCGCGCATCTGGGGCGGACGGCCAGCGAACCGGAAGAACTGAGCCTGGAGGACGACGCGCCGCAAGTCAGCGGTGGCCAGGTTACGGCGGGGTTGGAGTCGATCAAGCGCCTGGTGCAAGTCGATCAGAAACCCATCGGTCGCACACCGCGCTCCAATCTGGCGACCTACACCGGGCTGTTCGATAACGTACGCAAACTGTTCGCTGCGACTCCTGCGGCCCAGGCTGAGGGTTATGACGCCGGGCAGTTTTCCTTCAACGTCGCCAAGGGCCGTTGCCCGACCTGCGAAGGCGAGGGGTTTGTCAGCGTTGAATTGCTGTTCATGCCCAGCGTCTACGCGCCATGCCCGACCTGCCACGGTGCGCGCTACAACCCGCAGACCCTGGCCATCACCTGGCAGGGCCTGAGCATCGCCCAAGTGTTGCAGTTGACCGTGGACGACGCGGTGACTGTGTTTGCCGAGCAACCGGGGATTCGCCGTTCGCTGGAAGTGCTGCGGGATATCGGCCTCGGTTACTTGCGCCTGGGTCAGCCGGCGACCGAACTCTCTGGCGGCGAAGCCCAGCGGATCAAACTGGCGACTGAGCTGCAGCGCAACCAGCGCGGCGCGACGCTGTACGTGCTCGACGAACCCACCACCGGGTTGCATCCACGGGATGTCGACCGGTTGCTGGAGCAACTGGACACCCTGGTGACGGCGGGGCACACGGTGATCGTGGTCGAGCATGAAATGCGCGTGGTCGCCCAGAGTGACTGGGTGATCGACATCGGGCCGGGGGCGGGGGATCAGGGCGGCAAAATTGTCGTGGCGGGCACGCCGCAGACCGTGGCCAAAAACAAAAAAAGCCGCACGGCGCCGTTTTTGGCTCGGGTGCTGGTTTGAAATAGCGGTGAAGGATCGTTCCCACGCTCTGCGTGGGAATGCCTCAAGGGACGCTCCGCGTTCCAATGGGACGCAGAGCGTCCCGGGCTGCATTCCCACGCAGAGCGTGGGAACGATCGGGGGTCAGGCGCCGTCGAGGCTGCGGCGAACCTTGTCCAGCAATTCACTGATCTGAAACGGCTTGATCAGCATGTCCATGCCTTCTCCCAGGAACACCTGGCGATTCAGGGCATTTTCCGCGTAGCCGGTCATGAACAGGATCGGCAAGCCCTCGCGCCAACCCCGGGCGACATCCGCCAGTTCCCGGCCGCTCATGCGCGGCAGGCCGACGTCGGTGAGCATCAGGTCAATCGACGGGTCGTTCTGCAACCGCTCCAGCGCCGTTTCGATGTCTTCCACCTGGGTGCAGCGATACCCCGCATCCACCAGCACCTCGGCGACGAACATACGCACCGACGGCATGTCTTCGACAATCAGCACATGCTCCCCTGCACCCTGGGAATCCACGACCACCGCTTGCGTTTCGGTGGCCAGCAGGTCGGCGCTGGCCGGCAGCATAATAGTCACTTCGGTGCCGCGTCGCGCCACGCTGCGAATGTGCGCGTCGCCCCCGGACTGGCGGGCGAAACCGTAGATGGTCGACAGCCCCAACCCGGTGCCCTGGCCCAAGGGTTTGGTGGTGAAAAACGGATCGAAGACCTTGTCGATCACGCTGTGCTCGATGCCGGTGCCGTCATCGCGCACCGCCAGCGCCACATAGGCGCCATCCGCCAGATTCGGATCGCCATGGGAGTAAGCGGCGTAGGTGCTGACCCAGATATTGCCGCCCTGGGGCAACGCATCCCGGGCGTTGATCACCAGATTGAGCACAGCGCTTTCCAGCTGGATCGGATCGACCAGCGCGATGGCCGCTTTGGAGGTCAGTTCCAGCCTCAGGGTAATGCGCTCGCCGATGGTGCGAATCAGCAGTTCTTCCAGGGAACGGATGTTTTCGTTGATGTCCACCGGCCGGGTGTCGAGTGGTTGCTGGCGTGCGAAGGCCAGCAGGCGATGGGTCATGGACGCGGCGCTCATGGCCGAGTTCAGCGCGGCTTCGGCGTAGAACTGAACCTTGTCGGTGCGCCCATCTGCGACCCGTTTCTGGATCAGTTCCAGGCTGGTGATGATGCCGGTGAGCAGATTGTTGAAGTCATGGGCGATGCCCCCGGTCAACTTGCCCAAGGCATCCATTTTCTGCACTTGCAACAGTTGCGCTTCGGTGCGCACCCGCTCGGCGACTTCTTTGGCCAACTGCGTGGTGGCGTCGTCGAGCCGGGCCAGGTGCGAGCGTTCGCGGTGCCGGTGTTCGGTGACGTCCTCGACGAACACCAGGCTCAATTCCGGAGTGCGATACGGCGAAATCTGCCACTCGGTTTCCCGCACCTGGCCTTCGACCCGCATGTTCAGCGTGCCTTTCCAGCGCTCGCCGTAGGCCAGGCGCAAACGCAACTCATCGATCACCGCGCCCTGATCGTCGGCAAAGCATTCGCGCAGGGTCTGCGGGTCGAGGTTGTCCTGGATCAACTGGGCGAAGGCGTGATTGCACTCATGGACTTTCAGGGCCGCGTCCATCACCGCGATGGGCGCCGAGACGTTGGTGAAGATCTCGCGAAAGCGCGCCTCGCTTTCGCGCAACGCGTTCTCGGTGTCCCGCACCCGCAGCAGCGTGCGCAAAGTCGCCAGCAACACGTCCGGGTCCACCGGGTGAATCAGATAAGCGTCGGCGCCGGCGTCGAGGCCGGTGATGATGTCGCCGGTCTGGATCGACGCCGCCGACACGTGAATCACCGGGAGCAGGGCGGTGGCCGCGTCGGCGCGCAATTTGCGCACGATGTCGAAACCGCTCATGTCCGGCAGGTTGACGTCGAGGATCAGCGCGTCGATCCGTTCGCTGTCGATCAGCGCCAGCCCATCGCCACCGGTGCCGGCTTCGAGAATCTCGTAGCCGTGGCTTTCCAGGCGCCGGCGCAGGGCGTAGCGGGTGGCAACGTTGTCGTCGACGATCAACAAGCGAATGTCACGTTTCATCGGCAGGCTCCACGGCGATGGCCAGCGGGATGATCACGAAAAAGGTCGAGCCGGCGCCCGGCGTACTCTGCACCCCGACTTCGCCCCCCAGCAGCGCGGCGAAGCGTTTGCACAGGGACAAACCCAGCCCGGTGCCGCGCAGGCGTTTTTGCAGCGGGGAATCGACCTGGGAAAAGTCCTCGAACAATGCGCCATGTAGCTCCGGGGCGATACCTATTCCGGTGTCGCTGACCGCGAAACGCACGTGATCACTGTTTTCCAGCCGCGCCGAGACCCGCACTTCACCACGGGTGGTGAACTTCAGCGAGTTGGAAATGAAGTTGCGCAGGATCTGCGCGAGTTTCTTGTCATCGGTATACAGCCGAGGGATGCCCACCGGCTCTTCGAAGATCAGGTCCACGGCGCTGCCATCGACGATAGGCCGGAACATGCCGCGCAGGGCGGCAAACAGGTCGAACATGTCGAACCAGGCCGGGGAAATGCTGATGCGCCCGGCCTCGATCTTCGCCAGGTCCAGCAAGTCGTCGACCATGTCGCTCAACTCCCGCGCCGCACCGCTGACGAAGGCGACTTGCTTGTGCTGCTCGGGGCTCAGAGGGCCGTCGAGTTCATCGGTCAGCAGGCCGGTAATGCTCAGGATCGAGCCCAGCGGCGTGCGGAACTCGTGGCTCATGTACGACAGGAAACGGCTTTTCAAGTCCGAGGCCTGGCGCAATTGGTCGGCCTGTTCGTCGAGTTCGGCATACAGCGCCAGCACGCCCTGGTTGGTTTCATCGAGCTCGTCGCGCAGGGCGTTGGCTTCACTCTGCAATTGCGCGATGAGGGTCGCTTGTTCGTCCGGCGTCAGGTTGGGTGACTCAGCCATGGGCGGCCTCCAGGGCAACGACCACTACCGTTACATCGTCCCGGGCGCGACAGAAATCGCGGTGCAGGACAGCGGCAATCACGGCGGGGTGGCGGTGCACCAGGCCGGGGTAATCTTGCAGGTTCCATCGGGACTGCAGGCCGTCGCTGTACATGATCAATAGGTGTCCGTTCACATGAGCATAGTCAAAGGGTTGGGCCTTCCGATATTGGCCGCCGACAATGCCGGGGTGGGAGGCCAGGCCACGGGATTTGTCCGGGGTGATCAGGCAGCCGCCGATATTGCCGATGCCGACATATTTCAAGGCATCGCCATCGAACTGGGCGAAGGCTGCCGCGCCGCCACGGGTGCCGATCATGGCGTGATGCATGTCTCCGAGCAACAGCAGCGGCGAGGCGAACGGCGCCACGGCGAAGGCTTTTTCACCGGCCCGGGCGGCGCGTTCGGCTTCTTCGCCGTGGCCCAGGCCATCGATGACCAACACGCTGATGCGCGGCCCGTCAAACGCCAGGTGCCAGACATCGCCGCACGCCGGGTCGTTATGCAATGAATGCTGGCTGACGCCGATGCGCCGGTCCGGCGCCTTGTCGCTGCGTGGATACAGACGCGCCAACAGCACCGCACCACGGGAATCGGCGTAGACGTCGAACACGTCAGTCTGGCGCGACACCGCGCCCAATCCGATACCCTGGGTGCCGCCGGTGGAAAAGCCATCGGTCAGGCACGCCTGCAAATCGAAGCCGCCGGCACGGTCCACGGCAAGGATTTCAACCCCGGCGCCGTTCGGGCGCGGCAATGTCCGGATATGCAATTCGCCCCGGGCCGCGTGCTTGAGAATGTTGCTGGCCAGCTCCGTGGTCACCAGCGCTACGCGTCCGGCGTCGGTGGCGTCGAAGCCGTGTTGCTCCGCGAGTTTCTGCGCGGTGCGCCGGGCATGACCGATCTGACTGCTGTCTTCGATCGGCAGTACGAGCGTCAGGGTGCCGCCAATAGTCATGTCCATCGGGTAATCGTTATGCGTGTGCCTTTGCCAGGCTCGGTTTCCAGTTCGAACTCTTCCACCAGCCGTTTGGCCCCGGTCAGCCCAAGTCCAAGTCCACTGCCGGAGGTCCAGCCGTCGGTCATGGCCAACTTGATGTCGGGGATGCCCGGGCCTTCGTCACGAAAGACCAGGCGCAACCCGGTGCGGGCGTTTTCGTCGAGGATTTGCCAGTCCATGTCGCCGCCACCGCCATAGACCATGGTGTTGCGCGCCAGCTCGCTGACGGCGGTCACCAGTTTGGTCAGGTCGATTAGCCGCATGCCGCATTCCTGGGCGAGTTTGCGCGCGGTCTGGCGGGCCAGCACCACGTCTTGCTCGATTTGGATGGGTTGGCTGCCGCTGCTGCGCACGGTCATTGTTCGCGTACTCGGTCCTGCAGCAGTTTCATCCCCCGCTCGACGTTCAGCGCGGTGCTGACGCCGGGCAGGGTCATACCCAGCTCCACCAGGGTGATGGCCACGGCCGGTTGCATGCCCACCAGCACGGTCTTGGCGTCCATGATGCTCGACAGGCCGGAAATGGTGCCGATCATCCGCCCAATAAACGAATCGACCATGTCCAGCGCCGAGATATCGATCAACACGCCCCGGGCCGAGGTGCGGCTGATGCGCTCGGACAGGTCGTCCTGAAGGGTGAGGGCGAGCTGGTCATGCATGTCGACCTGGATGGTCACCAGCAGGAAGTCGCCCATTTGCAGAATCGGGATGCGTTCCATCGCCTCATACCGCCTTGCTGACGGTGATTCCCAGGCGCGTCAGGGCCAGTTTCAGGGCATCAGCCAGGTTGGCCTTGGTGACCACGCCTTGCAGGTCCAGGCCCAGGTGCACGATGGTTTGCGCGATCTGCGGACGCACGCCGCTGATAATGCAATCGGCGCCCATCAGGCGAATGGCGGTCACGGTCTTGAGCAGGTGCTGCGCCACCAGGGTGTCGACGGTGGGCACACCGGTGATGTCGATGATGGCGATTTCCGAACCGGTGTCGACGATCCGTTGCAGCAGCGATTCCATCACCACCTGGGTGCGTTGCGAGTCGAGGGTGCCGATCATCGGCAACGCCAGCACGCCATCCCACAGCTTGACCACCGGGGTCGACAGCTCCAGCAATTCTTCCTGTTGACGCTTGATCACCGCTTCCCGGGATTTCTGGAAGGTGCGGATGGTGTGCATGCCCAGGGCGTCGAGCAGTTCGGAGATTTCCCAGAGCTGTTCAGCCAACTGCGCCGGAGTGTCCTTGTAGAGGTTTTGCAGCAGGCCAAACATCGGGCCTTTGAGCGAGAAGATAAAACTGGCGGTTTGTTGCGAATCCAGGCCGAGCAAGGCGCGGCTATGGGACAGTTTTTCGAGGAACTGGCGAATCTCGTCCCAGCCGGGGGCGGTGATGTTCTGCCCGTTACCGTGCTCCAGCCCGGAAATGATCAGGTGCAGGAACTCTGAAGTCTGTTGCTTCAGGTCTTGCTCCTTGACGTTGCGCGTTGCACCACTGGCCTCGAGGCTTTTTGTCCATTCGGCGAGTAACTGCGCCTGGTTGTTCTTGATCGCTTCGAGCGTGTTGCTGTGCAGTGCTGCCATGTGTCGTATCTCCCTGGAATGATGGCCGACTGCCCTAAAAATAATCGGCGCAAATCAATGACATTTGCCGCGTGAAATAGTTGTTCGCCCACGGCAGGATTTTTTCATCCTGAGCACAACTCTAGTAGGCGTTGCCGAAGGCGGCGATCTTTTACCCCAGCGCTTTCGTAGGAGCAAGGCTTGCCCGCGATGGCGTCCTTGAGATTGCTATCGCGGGCAAGCCTTGCTCCTACAGGGGGTGCGTTTCGTCCGCAGGGGCCGTTTTTCATCCGTAGGGGAACGCGTTTCATCCGATTGAACCCTGCGCGGTGGATGGCTTCGAATCTTCAAGGCCCGACTGTTTTGGCCGTGCATGTGCACTGAAGAGCGAGGTACTTATGAAAGACCAGTCTCAACAACAGGATCAGACCGGGGCGCCGGTGGATCGCAATGACCCGGCGATTGACCCGCACGTGCCGGGGGACGGTGACAGCGGGCAGAACCAGACCACCGCCAAGCCCAATAGCGCCGACTCAGCGGTCGATCAGAAAAACCGCCATGACGACAATGACAACGAGTTCAGCCCGGGCTTCACGCCAAAACCGGATCGACCGAAGCCAAGGGAAGAAACCGATGCGGATATTGATACTGACGGGGGCTAACCGCCGAGCACAAAACAACTGTGGGAGCGGGCTTGCTCGCGAAGGCGTTGGATCAGTCGACATCATCATTGACTGATCCGGCGCTTTCGCGAGCAAGCCCGCTCCCACAGGGGTTATGCGGACGGCTTATTTACTGGGGTGAGCCACTTGCAGTTCTTTCGCCGCGTCCAGGTGCTTCTGCAACGCTGGCAGCATTTTCTGCGCAAAGCCTTTCAACTCAGTGGCCCCCGGCTTTTTGTCGTCGGTCACCGTGTCCGCTTCCTTCTTGAACAGCGCGATGGTTTCTTCATGGGCCTTCACCTGGTTGTTGGCGTAGGCCGCATCGAAGGATTCGTCGCGCAGGTCGAGGATTTTCGCCTTGGCCTGCTTGACCAGCGTCGTGCTGTCCGGCACCTCGATGTCATGCTTTTTCGCCAGGGCCGCCAGCTCATCGTTGGCCTTGCTGTGGTCGGTGATCATCATGTTGGCGAAGGACTTGATGTCCGCCGATGAGCTTTTTTCCAGGGCCAGTTTGCTGGTTTCGACTTCGGCGATGCCGCCGGCGGCCGCGTTGTCGACAAAATCGTTGGAAGTGGCCGCGAAAGCGGTGCCCATGCTGCTGCTCAGGGCGACTGCCAGGGCGAGGTGGCGCAGGTTTAATCCGTCCATTGGTTATTCTCCACACGGGTTATGTAGGCGATCGGGTGACCGTTATTCAGTGGAGGCAAGCGCGGGACGAAAGGTTTGATCGCAATCGCAAAGCGACGACGAACGGCCACCGCTGGTCTGACAGGAGGTCGACAGAACCGGGTAACCGAGGCCATTCTGATGGTTGGTGAACGCAATCGATCGCGTTTGCTGCCGATCAACAAACGGAGGTGTTCCATGCCGGTGCAACACGACCTTTATCAGGACCTGAAAATATCCAAGGAAGAGATCCAGCAAAAACGCACCAAGGATCCGTTACTGGATTCACTGATCAATAAGTACGTGCAGGCGGATAAAGAGGTGGTCAAGGCTGAGACCGCCCAGTCCGATGCCCCCAGCGACGACGCCCTGAAAAAGCTCAAGGAACAGCGATTGCTGGTCAAGGACAAAATCGTCCAACAACTCAAGTCGCCTACCTGAACCACCGACGACCGGTGACTGAATAATTGGAACGGCGATAACGACCGGCACCTCGAAAGTACAGAGTCTGAACATCCAGTGACTCGCTTTTCAGAGGTGCCCTTATGACCGAGCCAAAATTCCCCAGTGAAGAGCAGGGCGGGTACGACCCGATCCCGACTCACCCTGAACCGCTTAGCCCGCAGCGCAATACCGTCAAGCCTGAAGAACCGGATACCGATGAAATTCCGGACGATGAGAAGGGCAAGCCAGTAAACCCCGAAATCCCCGACGCATAACTCCCCCTGTGGGAGCGAGCCTGCTCGCGAAGGCGGTTTGTCTGACCCATCAATGTTGGATGTGCAGGCGCTTTCGCGAGCAGGCTCGCTCCCACATTTGATTGGTTTCGCCACCTATTCTCGATAAACACCCCATCCCCTGTGGGAGCGAGCTTGCTCGCGAAGGCGACATCAAATTCAACATCCATGTTGACTGACACGCCGCTTTCGCGAGCAAGCTTTGCTCCTACAGGTTTGGTGTTTGATTGACGATCAGTTCAAGGCCTTGCTTAGGGGCAACCGCGCCATGTGTTGCGCCTTGAGCGAGCCGAAATACAGCCAGTCGCCATACTCGCGCACGGTAGTAATGGGTGAGTAGTTGCCGCTGCCGGCATCCTGCAAATTGGCTATCACCTTGCCGTCCACATCCAGCCCCAGCACAAACGCTCGTTTCTCCACCGGTTTGGGCAGAACCATTAACGCCCGCACGATCACCTTGCGCACGAACGGGTGCGCTGCCGTGGCATCGAGCAGTGCATTACGCGGGGCATACAGCGCCACCCAGAACCGATCCCGGCCATTGAACGCGAGGTTGTCCGGCAGACCCGGCAGGTTGTCGATAAACACGTCATGGGTCCCGGCTTTCGCTCCGGTCAGCCAATAGCGAGTGATGCGATAGGCGCCGGTTTCGTTGACCAGGACAAAGGCATCGTCCGGCCCGAGGGTCACGCCATTGGCGAATTCCAGTTTGTCCAGCAGCAGCGTGGTTTTGCCGGTCTGGAAGTCGTAGCGCAGCAAACGCCCGTCGCCACCGTGTTCGATGATCGCCTCGCCGTCCTTGCCATAGCCCCAACGACTGGAGGCATCGCTGAAGTAGGCGTAATGCCCCGGTTTGTCGATCACCACGTCATCGGTGAAGCCGAAGGGCACGCCGTTGACGGCGGTGGTCAACGGGATCAGCCGGCCCTGGGCATCCAGGGAGAGCAAACCCTTGACCCCATCGGCGATCACCAGCAAACCATTGGGATGCCGAGCCAACCCCAAGGGCCGGCCGCCGGTGTCGGTCAGCACTTTCGTCACCTTGCCATCGAGGCTGGTGCGAATCACCCGGCCGTCGTGCAGCCCGGTGATCAGGGCATCGTTTTCCAGCAGCAACGCCTCTGGCCCGTCGATGTCCGAGGCGCCGACCGGTTCCACCTCTTTGAGCCGCTGGTTCTCGGCATACACGCCGCTGGCCAGGGACGGCGCTGGCGGCGGGGTCCAGGCCACCGGGTTCAGCCGGGTCGGCATCAACAGCAAAAACGCGACAACAACGACGATCAGCAGCGACACAAACCTGAACACTGCTCTCACGCGCTCACTCCCGCCGGGGCCAGGTGCCGCTGCGCCATGTCCCGCAGCGCCAGCATCGACGCCGCGGATTCGTGCTCGATCCGCCGTTTCAGCAGCACAAGATTGGCGATGCGCATGCCCAAGCCGCTGAATTGATAATCCAGGGTGCGGACAAACCGCGTGCCGTCCCCGAGGGCTTCGCACTCATAGGTGACCACCAGCGACAAACCATGATCGCCCCTGGCCCGGGCACTCCAGCGCCGTCCCGGCAAATACTCCTCGACCTCCCAGCTCAAATGCCCGTCACGCCCGCCGGCGCGGATGTCCTCCTCGAAGTGCGAACCGGCATGCAGTGAGCCGCCCTGGCCATCGACCTTGAGCGACGACGGATGCCACTCAGGCCAGCGGGTCACGGTGCTGGCGTAGGCGAGCACGGCAATCGGGTTGCCGGCGATGTCGATCTGGTGCTGCATGCGGGTCATGGGCATTCTCGTCGGGTGCGGGTTGGCGTGCTCCGGCTCCCAATAGAGGGTGCCGAACAGGTAATCCATCAGTGGAAACACGATATTGAAGTTGCGCTCCTGCATCACTTCGCGGCGGTGATGCAGCTCATGCAGGCGCCGCATCTGGCGGATCCACGGCAGCCTGGTAACCGGATTGCGCGGCGGCAAGTGCTCGCAGGCATGGAACACTTCATAGGTCAGGTAACCCAAAACCATACAGCCGCCGAACAGCCCGGCAACGTTGGCGTTGACCCGGGAAAACAGCCACCAGAGGGGCAGGGTGATGACCAGCGTGTGGAGCACGATCAGCCAGGCCGGAAACAGGATCACTCGCCAGTCCCGGGCGCTGTCGTAGGTCATGTGGCCGGGGGTGAAAAAGCTGTGGTGGTCGCCGGCATGCCGCGCATAGAACATCCGCGCGAAGCTCTTTTTATGGTGCCCGAGGTGGCGGTGCACCATGTACACGCCGAAGTTGAAGAACAACAGCGTCAACGGCACCGTCAGCCATTCCAACGGCTGCACTTGCTGCACCGTGCGCCAGAACCCGGCGATGGCGAGGATGCCGAACAGCAACACAAAAGAACCGTGCAGCCACGGGTTGTAGCGCCGATGAATCGCGGCACGGTAACGGGTGCGAAAAGCCTGGGTGGTCTGCCTCACTGCGCTCACCTGTGATTGTTGTTATCACAGCAGATTAGCCGATCCCGCCGCGCAGGCTTGGCGAACCTTGAGGGCACAACTGCCACTTGATGGACTCAGCCCAACGGGTTCCAGCGCTGGGACCAGTCATCGTCGGTCCTGATCACATCGCGCAGCAGGTCGAAGGCTTGTTGCAGGGTCGTCGAGTCCCGGTCCCGGGAGTAAACCAGATAGGTCGGGTAACTGAATTCCGGGGCTTTGGGCACGACTTCCAGCACGCCGCTTTCCAGGTAGCTTTGCACCACCCGGGTGCGGAAATAGCCGCTGCCGCCGTGTTCCAGCAGGTACTGCAAGGCCAGCGGGCCGAGGTTGAAACTCAGGGCAGCCTTGGCTTTTTCCGGCAGGGCAGCGTCGTGCTGGCGGCGGAAGTCCGGACCCCAATCGATGTACACGTAGGGATCAGGTTTACCCGCAAGCCGCACCAGGATCAGTTTTTCTTCCAGCACCTGTTCCACTTGCAGGCGCGGCCAGTATTCCGGCTGATAGACCAGGGCTGCGTCGAGCACGCCCAGTTCCAGTTGCCGCAGCAGGTTTTCGCCGTCGCGGATTTCCATGCGCAGGGCGTGGCTGGGGATTTTCTCGCGCAACTCAGCGGCCCAACTGAGCATCAACGGATTACACAAACTGACCTCGCCACCGATGTGCAACACGTCGCGATAGCCTTCGGGCAGTGGCAGGTCGCGGCGGGCGGCCTCCCAGGTTTGCACCAGTTGATTGGCGTAGACCACAAAGGCTTCGCCATTCGGGGTCAGGCGAGCGCCGGCGCGGTTGCGCACGAACAGCGTGCTGCCCAATTGGCTTTCTAACTTCTGCACCCGAGCGGTGATGGCGGTCTGGGTCACATGGAGTTTTTCCGCGGCGGCGGCGAGACTGCCGTGGCGAACGATTTCCAGGAAAGTGCGGGCGAGGTCGATGTCCATGGGGTGGCCGGAGTCAGGGGTGCGGGCATTGTAAGAGCCCCCAGTCTTACTGAACACCGCAATCCCTGTGGGAGCGAGCTTGCTCGCGATGACGGCGGCACATCCTGCATCAATGTTTACAGACAGTCCGCTATCGCGAGCAAGCTCGCTCCCACAGGGTTCGGTGGTGTTCGGTCCTTCGTGACAAGGTGTCAGAGTTTTCACATTCCCGCCGTGCCCCGCGCACTACACTGCACCCATCTCCCGCCCCAACGGACCACCCCATGCCTGCAAAGCCCACCGCCAACATCCTCGCCACCCCGGAAGGCCAGCGCCTGGCCGGCAGCGAGGCCCAGGACTGGCGCGAGTGGGGGCCGTACTTGAGCGAACGGCAGTGGGGCACGGTGCGCGAGGACTACAGCGCGGACGGCGATGCCTGGCGCTATTTCCCCCACGAACACGCGCGCAGCCGTGCCTATCGCTGGGGCGAGGATGGCCTCGCTGGCTTCAGCGACAAGGCACAGCACTGGTGCCTGGGCCTGGGTGTGTGGAACGAGCGCGACCCGATTCTCAAGGAGCGTCTGTTCGGCCTTAACAACAGCGAAGGCAATCACGGCGAGGACGTCAAGGAGCTGTATTTCTTTGTCGACGGCGTGCCGAGCCATGCCTACATGCGCATGCTCTACAAATACCCCCAGGCCGAATTTCCCTACGCCGATCTGGTCCGGGAAAACGCCCGCCGGGGCCTGGCCGATACCGAATATGAAATCCTCGACACCGGTGTGTTCGATGACAACCGCTATTTCGACGTGACGGTGGAATACGCCAAGCACACCGCGGATGACATCTTCATGCGCGTCACCGTGCACAACCGTTCCGATCAACCGGCGCGGTTGCAGGTGTTGCCCCAGCTGTGGGCACGCAACACCTGGAGCTGGGTGGCCGACGGGCAGAAACCGAACCTGAGCCTCAGTGGCGATCGGGTCCTGGCCCAACATCCGCACATGCCGGACCGCCAGGCCACAGCGTGGGGTGAGGCCGATTGTGAATGGCTGTTCTGTGAAAATGAAAGCAACTTTCCCAAGCTCGATAACGTGCCGGCCCAAGGTCCGTTCAAGGACGGCATCAATGATTTCATTGTCGACGGCGCCACCGATGCGGTGCGGCACGACAGCGGCACTAAGGTCGCTGCCCGTTTCATCCTGAACTTCGACGCCGGCCAGACCCGCAGCGTGTTCCTGCGCTTTGCCCCGGCCGGGTCGCCGCAGATCAGCGCCCGGACCTTGTTCGAACGCCGCCGCGCTGAAGCCGACGGGTTCTACGCCGCGCTGCAAACCGGGATCAAGGACGCCGATGCGCGCAATGTGCAGCGCCAGGCCCTGGCGGGGTTGCTGTGGTCAAAACAGCTCTACTATTTCGACGTCAACCAGTGGCTCGACGGTGATCCGGCACAACCGGCGCCGCCGCCCGAGCGCATGCACATTCGCAATACCCATTGGCGGCACCTGTCGAATTTCGACATCGTGTCCATGCCCGACACCTGGGAATACCCGTGGTACGCCTCGTGGGATCTGGGCTTTCAAGCGGTGGCGTTTGCGTTGATCGATCCGGGTTTCGCCAAGCACCAATTGTTGCTGTTGGTCAAAGACCGTTTCATGCACCCCAACGGCCAGTTGCCGGCCTACGAATGGCGTTTCGACGACGCCAACCCGCCCGTGCACGCCTGGGCCTGCTGGCGCGTGTACCAGCAGGACAAGGCGCTGACCGGAGCCGGGGACATGGATTTCCTGGAGCGGATTTTCCATAAGCTGCTGCTGAATTTTTCCTGGTGGGTCAACCGCAAGGACGCCGAGGGCCGCAACCTGTTTCAGGGCGGATTCCTGGGGCTGGATAACATCGCGCTCTTCGACCGCTCGGCAATTCTGCCCCCGGGTTATCAACTGGATCAGGCCGACGGCACGGCATGGGTCGCGGCCTATGCGCTGGACCTGATGCGCATCGCCCTGGAACTGGCCAAGCGCAACAGCGTGTACGTCGATATCGCGGTGAAGTTCTTCGAGCACTTTCTGTACATCGCCGGGGCGATCAACAAGATCGACTCCGAGGCCGAAGGCTTGTGGGACGAGCAGGACCAGTTTTTCTACGACGTGCTGCACCACCCCGATGGCGTCAACGAGCCGCTGCGCCTGCGCTCGATTGTCGGCCTGATGCCGCTGTTCGCCGTGCAGGTGCTGGAGCAGCACGAACACGAAGGCCTGCCCGGTTTGCGCGAGCGGTTACTCGGGTTTATGCGCCACCGCCCGGACCTGGCGAGCCTGGTGTCACGCTGGACCGAACCCGGCGAAGGCAATCGCATGTTGCTCGCATTGCTGCGGGGCGAACGGACCAAGGACCTGCTCAAACGCATGCTCGACGAGGGTGAGTTCCTGTCACCGTTCGGCATTCGCTCCTTGTCCAAGGCCTTCGCCGGACAACCCTTCGGCATCCGCATCAATGGCGACAGCCTGTGCGCCCATTACGAACCGGCGGAATCCGAATCGCGGCTGTACGGCGGCAACTCCAACTGGCGTGGACCGGTGTGGATGCCGATCAACTACATGCTGATCGAATCCTTGCGCGAGTTTCACCGGTACTACGATCAGAATTTCTCGGTGGAATACCCTACGGGCTCGGGGTTTCTCGCGTCGCTGGAAGAGGTGGCGGACAGCTTGAGCCAGCGTTTGACCAAGCTGTTTTTAAGGGATGAAGCGGGCAATCGGCCGTCGATGGCGGGGTATGCGCAGTTGCAGGCTGACCCGGCCAGTCGCGATCTGGTGTTGTTCCATGAGTACTTCCATGGCGAGACCGGGCGCGGGTTGGGCGCCAGTCATCAGACGGGGTGGACGGCGTTGGTGGCGTTGCTTTTACAGGCTTGAGACCGCGTGATCGTTCTTCGCGAGCAAGCCCGCTCCCACATTGGATTTGCGTCGCACACAACCCCCCTGTGGGAGCGGGCTTGCTCGCGAAGAGGCCCTAAAACGCAGCAAAAATCACCCCGCCAACTCAACCTCTGGCACCACCGCCCACTCCGCCACCAACCGCGACGGCGTGCCACACACCCTGCGCTTGAACACAAAATTCCCGCACTTCTCGGCAAACTGCTTTCTGTTCTGCACCATGTCCAGTTGCATCTGCTCCAGCTCCGCATTCCGGCAATGCTGCATCAGTTGCGTATCACTGCGTCCCTTGCGCTCACGAATCGCCGCATACGCCGGGTCACTCAACGCGCCATTGGCCCGTTGCAACAACCACAACCCGAACTCATCCGGGCAACGCGGGCCGATTTCCTGGACCATGCCCAGTTGCAAGGCCTGGGTCGCGCTGAGCGGCAACCAGTCCTCGGTGAGTTTTTCCGCCATGGCCTGGCCGACGGCGCGGGGCAGGCTGTAGGTCCAGTATTCGGAGCCGTACAACCCCATGGTTTTGTAGTGAGGGTTGAGCACGATTTCAGCGCGGGCGAAGACGATATCGGCGGCCAGCGCCAGCATCACACCACCGGCCCCGGCGCTGCCGGTCACGCCGCACACCACCAGTTGCCGGGCGCTGAGCAGTGCTTCGCAAACGTCATCGATCGCCTGGATATTGGCCCAGGCTTCCAGCCCCGGCACCTCGGCAGCCTGGATCACGTTCAGGTGCACGCCATTGGAAAAACTGCCGCGTCCACCCTTGATCAGCAGCACCTGGGTGTCCCGGGCCTTGGCCCAACGCAACGCCTCTACCAGCCGCTGGCATTGCTCGGTGCTCATGGCGCCGTTGTAGAACTCGAACGTCAGCTCGCCGACCTGCCCGGATTCGCGGTAACTGATCGGTTGATAGTCTTCGGTGTTGAACGGGTTCGCGGCGATTGACCAGTCAAGGGTGGGCACGTCGCTCAACTGCTGGGCCAGCACATGCCGCGCCGGGCGTTTGAAGGTTTCTTCGCCGGGCAGCGGCTTGCGGCGCAGCGAACCGATCCAGACGCTGTGATCACCGGTCGCCACCAGCACCGCGTCGTCATGCACTGCCAAAATCTCTCCCGGCGTGCCGCTGCGCTGATCCAGGTGTGCGTCATACAGGTAGTACTGACCGCCGGCCAGACTGGCCAATACGCCGGGCTGACCATCGGCCGCGTCGATGCTGCGTTTGATAAAGCGTGAGCAGTCGTGCCAACTGAAGGTGCGGTCGGCCTGTTTCATGTTCGGCTGCAAACGGCCCAGCACTCGGTGTTGACGGTAATCCACCGGCACCGGGACGAACCCGGCGATGAATTTGTCCACCACTTCGCGCACGCAACGGATCGCCGCATCGCTGACCCGGCCGTTGTACAGCTCGGATTTGCGCAGGCCTTGGGGCAGGTTGAATTCGCAGGTGGCCCACACCGGCCCGGCGTCCATTTCTTGCGCGGCTTGCAGCGCGGTGACGCCCCAGCGCTCCAGTTCATGTTTAATCGCCCAGTCCAGAGCGCTGGCGCCGCGATCACCGACGATGCCGGGATGGATGATCACCACCGGGCGCTCGAGGTTGCTCCATAGTTGTTGTGGCACCCGGTCCTTGAGGAACGGGCAGATCACCAGATCGGCGCCGGAATGCTCAATCTGTTCGCACACTGCGTTGTCGTCGGTGAACAGCACCACGCTGGGTGAATGCCCGGCCTGGCGCAACTCCAGCCAGGTGCGTTGGGTCAAGCCGTTGAAGGCGGATGACAGCAGGATGATTTTTAGCGAACGCATAGGTGCCTCTTCCGTGAGAATGTTCAGCCGCGGGCTCGCAATGAGCCGTCCCTGGCTTTCGATGGAAGGGCGATAGTAGTGATTGCAGGAAGGCTGGCTACTGACGGGGATCAAATTTGTAGCAGCGAGTGATTGATTTCTACAGAACACCACTAACCCAATGTGGGAGCGGGCTTGCTTGCGAAAGCGGTGTGTCAGCCGATGTAAATGTTGACTGATACACCGCTTTCGCGAGCAAGCCCGCTCCCACAGGGGGATTGTCAGTGTTGGTTAGAAGGCGAAACAGGAGCAGCCAAAAGCGCCCCAAAAGCCTTGGAAGTCACTGACCGGCGCCGACGACATCCGCGCCCGCTGGTGACTGTGGGCATGCACCGCACACGCGCCGACACATTGATGAACCTGCGCCGCCAACGGTTTCCAGTGCCCCGGCACCTTGGCCACCGGCGACCACTCGGGCACCACCGGAATTGGTGGTGGCGAGAGTTTTTCAAACTCGACACTGCCATAGACGATCTTGCCGTCGACGATGGTCAGCACCGATTCGATCCACTTGATCGCTTCGTCTTCGATATGGAAATAGTCCGCCGACAGCGCAATCAAATCCGCCAGTTGCCCGACCTTGATCTGGCCTTTCTGCCCTTGCTCGGACGAGAACCAGGCGCTGCCGTGGGTGAACAGTTCCAGCGCGGTGTCGCGGCTCAAGCCCTGGGGGTAAAGCGCCAAACCACCGACGGTGCGGCCGCTGACCAGCCAGTACATCGAGGTCCAGGGGTTGTAGCTCGACACGCGGGTGGCATCGGTGCCGGCGCCGACCGGAATGCCTTCGGCCAACATGCGCGCAATCGGTGGCGTGTGTTCGGCGGCTTGGGCACCGTAGCGGTCGACGAAGTATTCACCCTGGAACGCCATGCGATCCTGAATCGCAATCCCGCCGCCCAGGGCTTTCACCCGCTCGATGTTTTGTGGGGTGATGGTTTCCGCGTGGTCGAAAAACCACGGCAAGCCGTCGAATGGAATGTCGCGATTGACCTTCTCGAACACGTCGAGCATGCGGCTAATGGATTCGTTGTAGGTCGCGTGCAGGCGGAACGGCCAGCGTTGTTCCACCAAGTGGCGCACCACCGGTTCCAGTTCCTGTTCCATGGTGTGTGGCAGGTCTGGACGCGGTTCCAGGAAGTCTTCGAAATCCGCCGCCGAAAACACCAGCATTTCCCCGGCGCCGTTGTGCCGCAGGAAATTATCGCCCTGGCCGTAATGGGAGCTGCCGGTCCAGTGCTTGAAGTCGGTCAGCTCTTCCTTGGGTTTTTGGGTGAACAGGTTGTAGGCGATGCGCACCGTGAGTTGCTTGTCGTCGGCCAGTTGCTGGATGACCTGATAGTCGTCCGGGTAATTCTGATAACCGCCACCGGCATCGATGGCGCTGGTCACGCCCAGGCGATTGAGTTCGCGCATGAACTGGCGGGTGGAATTGATTTGGTGTTCCAGCGGCAGTTTCGGGCCCTTGGCCAGGGTCGAGTAGAGGATCATCGCGTTGGGCCGGGCGATCAGCATGCCGGTAGGGTCGCCATTAGAGTCGCGGACAATCTCGCCACCCGGCGGGTTCGGCGTGTCGCGGGTGTAGCCGACCACTTTCAGCGCGGCGCGGTTGAGCAGGGCGCGGTCGTAGAGGTGCAGGACGAACACCGGCGTATCTGGCGCAGCCTTGTTCAGTTCTTCAATAGTCGGCAGGCGTTTTTCGGCGAACTGGAATTCATTCCAGCCACCCACCACGCGCACCCATTGCGGGGTGGGCGTGCGGTCGGCCTGGTCCTTGAGCAGGCGTAGCGCATCGACCAGTGACGGCACGCCTTCCCAGCGCAGTTCCAGGTTGTAATTGAGGCCGCCGCGAATCAGGTGCAGGTGCGAGTCGTTGAGGCCGGGGATCACCGTGCGCCCGTGCAGGTCGATGATCTGCGTGCCGGGACCTTGCAGGGCCATGGCCTGGGCATCGCTGCCCACCACCACGAAGCGTCCGTCCTTGATCGCCACGGCGCTGGCCTGTGGCTTCTTGCGGTCGACGGTGTGCAGGCGTCCGTTGTACAGAATCAGATCGGCCGGGGCATCGGGCATGGTTTTACTCCCTGCGAAAAGTGGGCTGACCCAGGCACCGACGGCGCCCGCTGAAAGGCCTTGCAGTACATGGCGGCGGTTGAATCCGTTGCGCTCGTCAGGTGGGCTCATGACGGTGTTCCCCGCTCAGTTCTTCATAAAAGAAAAGGGATTGAACAGCCGATGTCTGACGCATGCGGCCAGAAGGAATATAGACCGCAAATCACTTTGCCGACGCCCAAATGCACGAATCCCGCCACAAGGGGCGGGATTCGTGTGCAGCCAGAGAGGCTCCCCTGTGCGGGGAGCCATCATCTTACGACGGGAACAGCTCGGACAGTTTCATCGCCAGCATCATGTCGCCTTCAGCGCGCAGTTTGCCGCCCATGAACGCTTGCATGCCGTCGGTTTCGCCGCTGACGATGCCTTCCAGGGTCTCGGCGTCCATCACCAGCGTGACCTGGGCGTCCGGGTTCTCGCCTTCTTTGAGCTCGCAGGTGCTGTCTTTGACGATCAGCGAGAAATTCTTGGTGTCGTCGATGCGGAAACCGAAGACCAGGTCCAGACCGGCAGCGGCGGCTGGGTTGAACTTGGCTTTCATTGCTTGTACGGCATCAGCTACGGAGGTCATGGTTTGATCCTTTTGTTGAGAATTACAGCTGGGTGGTTACAGCCAGGGTCGCAATAGTCCGGACTCAGCGAAACGTGATGAGTTCCGGGGCCTTCAGCAGTTGCAGGTGCGCATGACTGTTGAAGGAAGCCAGAGCCACCTCGCGACCACGGAACTTCAGTTGGTTGAGCGAGGTGTTGACGATTTGCCAGTTGAGTTCAAAGGCCTGGCGGGCAGGCATTTGCGTAATGAGGTGGAGCAGGGCCGTGATGGTGCCGCCGGAGGTGAACACGGCGATTTTCTGGGTGTTGTCGGCCAGTTCGAGAATGCGATTCAGACCGGCCTGGACCCGTTCGACAAAACCCAGCCAGCTTTCGAGCCCCGGCGTGTCGTAAGTGCCGGCCAGCCAGCGCTCGATGATCAGGGCGAAGATGCGCTGGAATTCGGCACGGTTTTGCGCGGCGTTGCGCAACACTTCCAGGGCCTCGGGCTCGTCCGCCAGCATGGCCGGGAGCAGGGCGCGGATCACCGCGTCGGCGTCGAATTCGTTGAAGGCGGAATCGGTTTCCAGGGTTGGCACCGGCAGGCCCACGGCGGAAAATTGCTCCAGCGCGGTGGTGGCCGTGTGCTGCTGGCGACGCAAGTCCCCGGCAAGGCAGCGATCGAAGCTGATACCCAGCTCAGCAAGGTGCTGGCCGAGGATTTCTGCCTGGCGCACACCGGTCGGCGAGAGGACGTCGTAGTCGTCTGCACCAAAGGAGGCCTGGCCATGTCGAATCAAGTAGATGCTGCCCACGTCCGCGTCATCCCGGTACGTTGAAGGTTTGGCGAGGTTATGAGGATGACTGCGGGCTGTCAATGAAAAAACATACGCTTGTTTGAAATGCCCGTTACAGGCCTGTTGCCAAAGGTTTCATGGCTGGCCCCAAAGCCGGGGCATGGGTATGCTGGAGCCATCCCGCGCGAGTGTTTCAGCCGCGCATCAGTATCAAAGGAGTCCTGTGTGGAGTTTTTCGCCGAGTACGCCAGTTTCCTGGCCAAGACCGTGACCCTGGTGATCGCTATTCTGGTGGTCCTGGCCAGTTTCGCGGCATTGCGCAGTAAAGGTCGGCGCAAGTCGGCCGGCCAGTTGCAGGTCAGCAAACTCAATGATTTCTACAAAGGCCTGCGTGAACGCCTGGAGCAGACGTTGCTCGACAAGGATCAGCTCAAGGCCTTGCGCAAATCCCAGGCTAAAACCGAGAAAAAACACAAGAAAAAACCCGAAGCCAAGGGCCGGGTGTTCGTGCTGGATTTCGATGGCGACATCAAGGCTTCGGCCACTGAAAGCCTGCGTCACGAAATCACCGCGCTGCTGACCCTCGCCACGCCCAAGGATGAAGTGGTCCTGCGCCTGGAAAGCGGCGGCGGCATGGTCCACAGCTATGGCCTGGCCTCTTCGCAACTGGCGCGGATCCGTCAGGCCGGCGTGCCGTTGACCGTGTGCATCGACAAGGTCGCGGCCAGCGGCGGCTACATGATGGCGTGCATCGGCGAGAAAATTATCAGCGCGCCGTTCGCCATCCTCGGCTCCATCGGCGTGGTCGCGCAGTTGCCCAACGTCAATCGCCTGCTGAAAAAGCACGATATCGACTTCGAAGTGCTGACCGCCGGCGAGTACAAACGCACCCTGACCGTGTTTGGCGAAAACACTGAAAAAGGCCGGGAGAAATTCCAGGAAGACCTGGACATCACCCACGAACTGTTCAAGAACTTCGTCGCCCGCTATCGCCCGCAACTGGCCATCGATGAAGTCGCCACTGGCGAAATCTGGCTCGGCATCGCCGCGCTGGACAAGCAACTGGTGGACGAACTCAAGACCAGCGACGAGTACCTGTCCGAGCGCGCCAAGAGTGCCGAGCTGTACCACCTGCACTACGCCGAACGCAAAAGCCTGCAAGAACGCATCGGTATGGCCGCCAGCGGTTCGGTCGATCGCTTGCTATTGAGCTGGTGGAGTCGCTTGACTCAACAGCGCTTCTGGTAAGTCGCTGACAATAACCCGGTCAATTCGTTGGCCGGGTTTTTTTATGCCCGTTGTTTATCAATGCATTAATCGTTAAGTGTATGGTGGTATTTATATATATCTGATGTTCATATAGTTGATGGGTTTGTCGTTATTCTGATCGGATATTGAAGCTTTTAATTGAAACTTTGATCTTTAGACTGAAGGCTCTTATTGTGAAAAGAGTTACGTATTCATGTCTTCTGAAATAACGTCGTCCTCGTCCACAACTAGCACCACGGATATGACGCCTGAACAACAAGGCGTTTTTTACGCATTATTCAAGGATCATCCCATTCCGTCCTGGCTGTCCGAGGCCGACGGCCCGGCCCGTACGTCGCTGTATGCACGGGTAGTGGCCAGCCAGAAATCCCGGGTCGAAGCCGCCACGGCGATGGCCGCACTGAAAAGCCCGCAACAGTTTTGTTCACCGTTATTGGCCAAAGCCATGGAAGCCAAGTTGGGCGAGTCGCTGGATATCAGGGGCGTAGTGTTTCAGCATGTTCGTTCAACTTCGAGCCTGCTTGGGCTGCGCAAGAAACTGGTGCTGCCGATTGATCGTGACTTGTTAGTCGCTGCGTGTGAAAACTTCGAGACCTCTGAAACACTCGAGAGTAACTATGATGACAAGTCACTTATTTATCAGCCGGAACGTATTAACGGCACTTCCAACAAAATACTCGCCCTCAAACCCCATGAGTTTGCCCAGTTGTGCCGCAAGCTGGATCTGGGCAAGCAGTACCAGACCCACCTGAACAGCGTATTTGAACCGTACGCCGACACCGGCGCCGTGCGCCAGGCCTGTGTCCATCATTCCCAGCGCGTGTTAGATGTGGACCGCTATCAGGCGCTGATGAAGAAACACATCACTGAACCGGCGTTCCAGATGCTGGGTGAGGTGATGGACAACACGGCGTCGATCAAGTGGGGCCAGCGCACCGTCGCTCATAAGCGCCTTGAGCTGCTGGGCTACAAGCTGTGCGGCGCGATGCTCATCGTGACGGTCAGTGACGGGGCCTATGTCAACAATCCTTGCGTGCTGTATTTGCCGGGGGATGCCGAGCAACCGCTGAAAGAGTACGGCAGCGTCACCGCACTGGAAGTGGACCTCGGTTCGCGCTTGCTCGACAAGACATTCCAATCCTTGCTCATGCGCTTTGTCTCGCTGAGGGATCGCCCCGGATTCCATTCGGCGCTCGCGGCACGGGATGTGCGCCCCGGCAGCAACTGGATGCAACCCTCGCAACGGGCTTCCTTGCCAGTGACGGCCCTCGCGGTGACAAGCAATCTGTTTGCCGATCTTTACCTGCAACGCGCCGAGCAGGTCATGGCCGATGCGCGTCTGCTGGTCGTGCCCACCGACGATGAAGACGAGAAAACCCGCCTTGGCCGGATGGACACTTACACCACCATCGGCCTCGATCTGGTGCTGTTCGGCATTTCATTCATCCCAGTGGTGGGGGAGGTGATGATGGCGTTGACCGTCGCCGATTTGCTGCTGGGGGTCTACCACGGGATCGAGAGTTGGGCGGCGGGCGAGCAGGAACAGGCTTCGGACTATTTCTTCGATACCCTGGAAAACCTGATCGTGATGGGGGCGCTGTCTGCTGGCGCCGGGCTCGGCAGGGGCGCGCTCAGGACCGTGCGCACCAGCCCCTTCGTCGAGAGCCTGCGGGAGGTCAAGTTCTCCGCCGACAAGGTTCGTTTGTGGAAGCCCGACCTGACGCCCTATCGCCGCCATATCTCGCTGCCGCGCTGGCTCAAACCCGACGAACGAGGCCTGCGCTGGTTCGAAGACCAGGCGTACCTGGCGCTGGACAAGGACATCTACGCGGTTCGCCCGCAGGAGGACACCGACCTGTGGGAGATCGAGGGCTCGAACCTGGGCGAAAACTATGCGCCGGCGCTGGAAACCAACAACGTCGGCGCATGGCGCCATGACTCCGAACTGCCGATGGAGTGGGATCGCCTGACGCTGTTCCGGCGCCTGGGCTATTTGGAGCAGGACATCTCCGATGCGCAGGCGTTGCAGATCCTGCTGGTCAGCGCCACCGACGACAACGCCTTGCGCCAGGTGCTGATCGATCGAACCCGGCCGCCGGCGTTGCTGGTCGATACCGTGCGCCGGTTTGCTACGGACAGCAGGGTCAGCGGGTTCATCCAGGACATGAGCACTGAGCGGACGGCGGCCGTCGCCGACGCCGACCTGCAATTGCGTTTGCTGACCACGCTCAAGACCTGGCCGGCGCAGACCGCGATCAATGTCATTGATGCCACCGGCCAGCCTTTTAGCCGGTACACCGCGCCTGACGTCGAGCAGCCCGGCAAGAGCCTGCAACTGAGCCTGGACAAGGTGCGCAAAGGCGAGTTCTACCCCGAACTGCTGTCCGGCCTGAGCGCCAGTGAACGCACGCACTTGCTCGATTCGCCGTCGGTGGTGGCCGCCGAGCAGATCACCGCGCTGGTGCAGAAATTGGCCGAGCAGGCTGATCGCAAGCGCCGGGACTTGTTCGAATGGATTTATCAGCGCGCCGCGCCGGAGCAAGTGCTGCGCGCCACGGCGTTGAGCAATCAATTCTCCGATTTGCCGGTCAGCGTGATCGATGAGCTGATCCGCCATGCCGACAGCAGTGAACTGATCGAACTGGAAGCCGGCGACGTGCCGTTGCGTCTGGCCGAGGAGGCGCGGCGCTATCGCCAGGTGGTACGGGTCAGCCGGGCCTACGAAGGTCTGTACCTGGACGCAGTGGGCGGCATCGACACCGACCGCGTGGTGTTCGGTGCGTTGCGGCATTTGCCCGGTTGGCAAAGCGATCTGTACGTGCATGTGCTGGAGTGGTCGTTCTACACCGACGAAATGGCCAGCATCGGCGCGGAAAGCGCCTCGCAACAGTTGCTGATCAATGCCCATCCCGACCGTTATGAAGTCCGCGACGCGAGTTCCAATCTGCTCAGCTACCTGCCGGGGCGCACCCGCGCACATTATTTCCAGGCGCTGTGGGAAGGCTTGTCCGTCTCCCGTCGCTCGGCGCTGGGCTTGCACGTCGAGGATCACGGGGTCGGCCTCAGGGCGAAAATTACCCGCCTGGCCCAGGAACGGCGAGCATTCGCCCAGGCGAGCCTTGGTATTTTTCCGGTGCGGGCGAATTACGTTTCGCCCATGCGCCTGGCGGACCCTTTGCTCAGCAAGCCGTCCGCGGGTGCAGCCCCACAGGTTCCGCAGTTGATCGGCCGATCCTCGGCGGTTATCCGCCGTGCGCAGGAGCTGTACCCGACCCATTCGATGGAGCAGATCGAGCTGTTTCTCAGCAGCCTGGGGCCGGTCGAAGTGTTGGTCCTGAGAAAACTGGAAAACCTGCGCCTGGAATTCCTGACCATCAGGACCGTGCTGCAAAACTGGATCAACCGCGACACCTGGTATCAAGCCGAGACGGGGCCGCGGCTCAAGGTCTCGACCCTGGCCAAGAACCGCGCCGCCATGGACATCATCCGCTGCTGGCGACGGGAAACCCCCAGCACACTGACCCTCGACGGCAGGCTGTATGAACTGTCGTTTGCTCCGTTGCAATTGGGTAACTTGCCGTTGATCACCGGTGATTTCAGCCATGTCGGCGCATTGGTCATGGACCGGGTCGGGGCCAGTCCCGGGTTGAACACGTTCCTGCGCAACTTCAAGTTCCTGCGCCGCTTGTCCCTGGTGGGCAACCAGTTGACGCGCGTGCCCCAGGCCGTCAGCAGCATGCCGCGCCTGGAAAACCTGGATTTGAGTGATAACCGCATTCTGATGACTCCGGCGGCAGTGGCTGATCTGGCGGGGCTGTCCCGGTTGAAACAATTGAATCTAAACGCCAATCCGACCCTGAGGCAGGCCCCGGATGTCGCGCACATGCAACTGCTGGAGCGCCTGGAGTTGCGCAGCACCGGCATCAGCCACTGGCCCAACGGATCGACCGGATTGCGGCGCCTGAGGGTTCTGGACCTGCGCGATAACAGCATCACCGAGATCCCGGAAGATGTGTTCTCCGCGCCGGGCAGTTTGAACATGGGCACCGATATTTCCGGCAATCCGCTGTCGGCGCAAACACGCCAGCGCCTCACTGCCTTCCAGCAAACCAGTGAAATCAGCCTGGGGTTGATTGCCACGGGGCGCGGGCAAGGTGTGCAAGACGTATTGATGGACCTCTCGATGAGTTCGACCTGGCTGACGGGCGCATCAGCGCTGGATGCGGTGCGCCGGCGCCAGGTGTGGAGCGCGGTGTATGCGTACCCGGATTCGCGGCCGTTTTTCACCTTGCTTAATCGCCTGCGCTACACCGCCGATTTCCGGGTGGTCTATCGCTCGTTGAGCCAGCGGGTGTGGGACGTGATCGAGGCGGCGGCCGAGGACAGTCATCTGCGCCGCACCTTGTTCCGCATGGCCAATGTCGGGCAACTCAGCGCCGATGGCTCGTCCCTGGTGTTCAGTGATCTGCACGTGCAAGTGCTGTGTTATCGGGCGCTGGGCGTGGTGCGGGACAGGGCCGCGACCGAGACGGAACTGGTGCGGTTGCTGCGCGGTTTGTATCGCCTGCAAGAAGTCGAGCGCCTTGCCGTGAAAAACGTCATCTCCCGTTCGCGCATCGGCCCGCTGACCCTCGAACAAGCGATGGAAATTAGCCTGGCCTATCGGGTGGGGCTGGCCGAACGCCTCGATTTGCCGGCGCAACCGCGGGACATGAATTTAAGCCTGGCAATCGACGTGATTCCGCAAACCCTCGACTGGGTCTACGGCGAAGTGCTGAGGCTTGAACAGTCATCGGCGCTGGCGCACTGGATGACGCTGCAGGAGTTCTGGAAGCGTTACGTGGAAAGCGTCCATCAAGCCGATTTCGATGATCTGGTGTTACGTGCGGCGGTGGCTTTCCAGCAGTTGGATCGCGAGTCGCGCTTTAGCCGCGAGCAGTTCAATCAACACATGGACGCGATCGTTAACAATTTCCGCAATGAACGCATTGCGCTGATGGCCAAGCTGACCGCTGACAGCTTGCGGCGCAACCCTGGCTTACCGTCGATCATTGACGAAACGAAGCGCACGCCTACCCGATTCACGATCAGCCCGACGGGGCAACGGACAGAGCCGGAACAGACAAGGAGTTCACAGGATGCGCATTGACCCAAAACACTCGGTCGGCACTGATCGTTTCGCCGGCCTGACCCTTGACACCGTGCTGCCAATGACCCCGGCGCAATACGCCGCGAAGCTGATCGGGCAACGCTGGGGCACAGCGGTGCTTGATGCGGTTCTGGTGGACCTCAACTACGATTTTTACGGCTACCCGGCCCAGGGCGATGTTCACCAGGGCAGGGCGCGCACCTCCCGCAGCCTGGTCCAGGCGTTGTTGGAGAACTACCAGACCGTGGGCGCCGGACGCTTCGGCGAAACCGCGTTCGGCCTGTACACACCGCCCACCATCGGGCCGCAGGTGCGGATCGTCGAGATCGACGAATCGATCAACCCCGGCGGTGGTTATCGCGATTACGAGGGGATCTACCGAACCACCCTGCCGCAGGTCTACGGGCCGTCCACCCAATTAACGTTGCAACCGGCGGTGTTCAAGGATTGGGTGTGGAACCTGGAGTTCAAGACGCAATACGCCGCTTACGTGGCGGATGCCTGGCCCCAGGATCAAGCCTTGTTGGCGGCGGGCGCTTATCCGTTGCGCACGGCGGTCAAACTGGCCTTTGTCATGGCTGCCTGGTTGCAGCATCAGGAACGCAGCTTGAGCGACGCCGGGCTCGACCTGGCGTTGCGCGCAGCCGCATTGGACGGACGGCAAACCTGGGCGCAACTGACGCTGGCGCAGTTGCAGGCGAGCACGGTGGTGCCGGACTGCGTGGAGGCGGCGCGGCTGGTGATCTATCGCTACAGCGCTGACGACATCTGGCGTTTTCGCGATCGCTCGACCGGGCGGATGCTGCTCTACGTGCCCGGTAATGCTTCGCCGTTCCATGAATTTGCCGACCATCAGGCCCTGTGCGCCTGGGTGGTCGAGATGGCCCGTGACGGTACGCGCAAAAAAGCGCTCGCCGGACACTTCGCCGAAGATGATCGAGAGGACGGCACCTTTCACGCCGGGGTGCTGACCGCCCTGGCCGGGATGGTCACGTACCCGCGCCAATACCGGTTGAAAAAGGGCCATGGTTTTTTCAATAACAGTGGTTATTGGCCGCCCGAAACCTATGTCAGGGTCGAAGTGGCGCCACGCACCGAAGACCCTTTCGCGCAGTGGGTGCGGGTGATGAAACGGGCGGCGCAGACCAGCATCGATACCATTCGCGACGACGCTCAGGTCAATCGCGACAACCTGAGTGCCGTGGTCGAGCCGGTGGTGCAATGGGTCAACCGATTCGGCCCGCTCGCCTTGTTTGTGCCGGGGGGCGAGGGCCTGCTGGCGCTGGCGGGGTTGATTGATGCCGGGTATGGCCTGGATAAAGCGGTGAACGGCAAGACCCCGGACGAGCGCAGGGCCGGTGTCGGGCGCACCCTGTTTGGTTTGCTCAATGCCTTGCCGGTGATCAAGGGGGACGCTGTGCTCAAAGGCGAGGAACGGGCCGCAGAGGCGAGTGCGTCCGGGGTGGGCAGTGAGGCCGCCCACACCGCCGAGCGTGCCGTCAGCGACAGCGTGGCCACGGTGCAATCGCGGATCGCTCGACTGCGCACGCTCATTCCTGAAACCGCTGCCCTCGGCGACGATGCGCTGCGCGCCATCGATCAAGTGTGCGAACTCGACAGCAACGCGTTGGCCCTGTTGCAGGCCGGGCAGCCACCGTCGCCGATTCTGGCGGACACCTTGAGTCGTTTTCGTATCGATCAGGCGTTGCAACAGGCCATCGACCGCCTGCCGGTGGGGTCGGCCGAGGCCGGGCAGGCGCTGGCGGCGCGTGCCGAGCAGTTCAACCTGCGCTACGCCGCGACGCAGCACTCCGATCATGAGTGGGTGAGGCTGTTCCAGTCGCAGTACCCGGGCTTGCCGAAGCAGGCCATCGAACAGATGCTCGACCGCTCGGGCATCGACATCGCCGCGCCCCACACCCTGGCCGAGGCCAAGCGCGTGCTGGGCGAGTTGAGCGTCAAGGCGCAGCAATACGAACGGCATGTGCGCCTGGCCCGCGCCTACGAAGGCCTGTACCTCGCGGCGGTGCAGAACGCTGACAGTGAAGTGCTGGCCTTGCACTCCCTGGAGCGCCTCGCCGGTTGGCCGGTCGGGGCGCGAATTGAGGTTCGCGAAGATTCTGCGCTGGGCAGAGTCCTGGACAGCATCGGCCCGCGCATCGGGACGTCGACCCGCCAATTGATCAAGTTGGGAATGCGCTTCCAGGACGCAGGGCAAACCGTGGACTTTTACCCCGCCTTGCTCAAGGCCTTGTCCCCCGAACAACGCACGGCCCTGGGGTTGCGTGTCGATCACGGGCTGGAAGATCTGCAGGCGAAATTGCGCGCCATGCCGCGTCCGCGCGCCGACCTCGAATCCGGGTTGCGGCGCATGGATGCCGGCCTGCCGTTCGACAGCCTCGGGCTGCGTGGCGGCGGCTTCCCGTCCACGACCGATGCGGCGGCTTTTTCCCGGGCCATCGAAAAGCTCCAGTTGCAGGAGCTATACCCGGCCAGGACGGAGCAAGAGATCGAGGCACAGTTGGCGCTGTGGGGCGAAAACGCGCAGATACACCTGATCGACCTCAGTAGGCAAATGCAGCAACTGCGCGTTGACCTGACGAGCTGGGTTGAGCAGGTCGAGGACGATATCGACCACATGGACATCGACCTGCTGGAAGCCAACGATCCGGAAACCGCCGGCCTCAGCGCCGAGCAAATCCAAGCGGAGAACGATGCCCGGATCGCCGACGCCATTCGCTACGAGCGGCAAACCCGAATGGAACTGGCCTCCGAGCTGGATTTGTTGTGGCAGCAACGGGGCGATACGTCCAGGCGTGTCTACAACAACGGTGAATTCGTGGGGTTTCGCCTGGAGATGGACTACGAGCATTTTCACAGCCTGCCAGCCTTGAACGTGCAGTTGGGCCAGGTGGTGGAACTGACCATGTCCAATTTTTCGTTGACTGAGACGGACAGCCTCTCGCCGTTTTTACGCGGATTTCGCAAATTGCGCGTGCTGGACCTGGCCGGCACCGACCTGCGCCAAAGCGCTGCCAACGGCGCCTGGGTTGGCCGCTTGCCGGCGGCCATCAGCGAACTGACCGAACTCACGCACTTGAACCTGCGGCAAACCGGCCTGACCCTGACCGAACAAGCGGCCGGCGGGTTGAGCAGCCTGACCCGCCTCACGTCGCTGGACATGAGCACTAACCCGTTGGATTTGCCACCGCTGGTGCTGTTCCTGCCCGCGTTGCGCCGCCTCAACCTGCGTGCCACCGGGATTCGCAACTGCCCGGTGGGTGTGCTCGATTACCCGTATCTGCAATTGCTGGACCTGCGTTACAACCACATCGACCGGATCCCCGAAGCCGTGCGCATGCAGTCGGTGGGCAACAATCGGCTGTTGCTGACGGGCAACCCACTGAACGATGCCGACAGCCTGCGCTGGGTCGTCCGTCACCGCCAGGAAACCGGGATCAACGTGTGGATGGGCTTGCCGAGCGCCGATTTCGCCCAGCCCGAGGCTTGGCTGACGGGGTTGTCACCCGAGCAGGCGGCAACCCAGGCCGGGCGCTGGCAACACTTGGCCACCCTGGAGGGCAACGAACGGTTTTTCGGCACGCTGGACATGGTTCGGCGCAGCGCTGATTTCCGGGTGAATTATGCGGCGTTGCAACAGCGGGTCTGGCACTTGGTCGATGCCATCGAAGCATCGCCCGCGCTGTGTCAGCACGTGTTCCGCGATGTGGAGTGGACCGCCGCCAATGGCGATGATCCCTTCGCCAGCTTCGAACAGCTGGAGGCGCGGGTCGCCGCGTTTAACGCCGGCGCGGCACATTAAGGCAGGCGAAAAAAAACCTTGAGCCCGGCTTCGCAGCCATGGCTCAAGGTTTTCCGTTAGTGCGGCTTAGCGGCGTCGGAACAGCGGCAGCGGTTCGTCAGTGGCGGCCTGGTACGTCACCGAGAAGTCCTTGAGACCTTCAAGGGCTTCATACGGGTCTTTATCGGCGCGAATGGCAAACGCGTCGAAACCGCAGCGATGCAGGTAGAACAACTGGTCGCGCAGCACATCGCCAATCGCCCGCAGTTCGCCTTTGAAACCATAACGGTCACGCAGCAGACGGGCGTTGGAGTAGTTGCGACCATCGGTGAAGGCCGGGAAGTTCAGGGCGATGACCTGGAAGTTATCCACGTCTTCACCGATTTCTTCGGCTTCTTCATCGGCGTCCAGCCACACACCCAGGCCGCCATCGCGGGCCTTGAGCATACGGGCATGTTCGCGCCACAGCGACAGCGGCACGATCAGGTCGTCGCAGTTGCTGATTTCGTCGATGTTGAAATCCTTGGGCAGCAAGTGCCAGGTTTCGTCGACGACTTCGTTGTTCTTAATGATTCGCTGCATAGACGCGCTCCTTGAAGAGGTCGATGCCAATACGCTGGTAGGTGTCGATGAAGCGCTCATCTTCGTGACGTTGTTCGATGTACACGTTGATCAGCTTCTCGATCACATCAGGCATGGCTTCCTGGGCGAAGGACGGGCCGAGGATCTTGCCCAGGCTGGCGTCACGGCTGGCGCTGCCACCCAGGGACACCTGGTAGAACTCTTCGCCTTTCTTGTCCACCCCGAGGATGCCGATGTGGCCGACGTGGTGGTGACCACAGGCGTTCATGCAACCGGAAATGTTCAGGTCCAGCTCGCCGATGTCGAACAGGTAATCCAGGTTGTCGAAGCGACGCTGGATCGATTCGGCAATCGGGATCGACTTGGCGTTGGCCAGGGAGCAGAAATCACCGCCCGGGCAGCAGATGATGTCGGTCAGCAAGCCGATGTTCGGCGTGGCGAAACCTTGCTCGCGCAACTCGCCCCACATCGCGAACAGTTGCGACTGCTCAACGTCGGCCAGAATGATGTTCTGCTCGTGGGAGGTGCGCAGTTGACCGAAGCTGTAGCGGTCGGCCAGGTCGGCCACGGCGTCGAGCTGCTTGTCGGTGATGTCGCCCGGCGCAACGCCGGTCGGCTTCAGGGACAGGGTCACGGCCACATAACCCGGCTTCTTGTGCGCCAGAGTGTTGCGGGTGCGCCAGCGGGCGAAACCTGGATGCTCTTTGTCGAGCGCGGCCAGTTCGGCGGTCTGGTTCTCCAGCGCCTTGTAGTCCGGGTCGACGAAGTGTTTGGCCACGCGATGCACTTCGGCCTCGGTCAGCGTGGTCTGGCCACCGCGAAGGTGTTCCATTTCCGCGTCGACTTTCTGCGCGAAGACTTCAGGGGTCAGCGCTTTGACGAGGATCTTGATCCGCGCCTTGTACTTGTTGTCGCGACGGCCGTAGCGGTTGTAAACCCGCAGGATGGCGTCGAGGTAGCTCAACAGGTCCGGCCACGGCAGGAACTCGTTGATGAACGCACCAACCACCGGCGTACGACCGAGGCCGCCACCGACCAGCACACGGAAGCCCAGTTCGCCCGCAGCGTTGAGCACCGGCTCAAGGCCGATGTCATGCACTTCGATGGCCGCACGGTCGGAAGTCGAACCGTTGATGGCGATCTTGAATTTGCGCGGCAGGTAGGCGAATTCCGGGTGGAACGTCGTCCACTGACGGACGATTTCGCACCACGGACGCGGGTCGATCAACTCGTCGGCAGCGACACCGGCGAACTGGTCGGTGGTGACGTTGCGCAGGCAGTTGCCGCTGGTCTGGATTGCGTGCATCTGCACGGTGGCCAATTCAGCGAGGATGTCCGGGATGTCTTCCAGCGCCGGCCAGTTGAACTGCACGTTCTGCCGGGTGCTGATGTGGGCGTAGCCCTTGTCGTAGTCGCGGGCAATCTTGGCCATCATTCGCGTCTGGCGCGAAGTCAGTTGGCCGTAAGGCACCGCCACCCGCAACATCGGGGCGAAACGCTGGATATAAAGGCCATTTTGCAGGCGCAGGGGGCGGAATTCTTCTTCGCTCAGCTCGCCTGCCAGATAGCGTCGGGTCTGATCACGGAACTGCTTGACGCGGTCCTCGATGATCCGCTGATCGTACTCGTCGTATACGTACATATAAGTCCTGTTCTCAGGCTTGGGCCGGTCGGTTCCAGTTGCGTTTTTCGCTTGCTGAAGTCTCCGATACTGCCTCGGCAATTCTGCGCGCACGGCCGCGCACTCCCTACGGAGCCGGGGCAAGATACCAGTTTGCAGTTATGCGCAAAAGTGATGTTTGAGTATATGTAAAGAACCAAAACGACTAACGAGAACCGTTATTACTAAACCCGTATTTGTGGTGTGGGCAATCGTCGTCTTTACTGTGGTCGAGTCTTTATGCAATCACCGATAAAACCGACAAGAGGCGATGCAATGAGCAACCCGACCAAAGCACGGAAAAGCGATAGCACGGTGGATGCCTGGGCGATTTTGTTCCTGATCATCCTGGTTGTAGGAACAGCAGTGTTCTGGGTCAGTCACCAATAGCGACGTCGTCCGAGCCCGGTTCCGATGATTGTCGGACAAAGACCGGAATAAACCCCGTTTTCGGGCGTTCGCTGGCTATAATGCGCGGCGAATTTCCGGGGCTCGGACTTTAATGTTGAAGTTTCTCTGTGGTGTATTGCTGACGCTTGGCTCGGTCTTCGGACCCAGCGCCCAGGCGGCCTCAGTGTTGTTCCTTAATCCGGGCAGCACCACGGAAGCGTTTTGGATCAGCTATTCGCAATTCATGCAGGCGGCAGCCAAGGACTTGGGCATGGAGTTGCAGATTCTCTATTCCCAGCGCGAACCCGAACTCACCATCGCCCAGGCCCGCGAGGCGTTGCAGGGGCCGCATCGTCCGGATTATCTGCTGTTCGCCAACGAACAATACGTCGCTCCGCAAATCTTGCGCCTGGCCCAGGACAGCGGGGTGAAGCTGTTCATGGTCAATGCATCGCTGACCGACAACCAACTGAGCCTGCTGGGCGACCGCCCGGATCGCGTGGGCAGCCTGGTGCCCAACGACGAGGAGGGCGGCTACTTGATGCTTCAGGAGCTGATTCGCCAGCATCCGCCGGTACAACCGGGGCAATCCATCGAGTTGCTGGCGTTTTCCGGGCTGAAGATCACCCCGTCGGCACAACTGCGGGAAAAAGGCATGCTGCGAGCCTTGGCCGAACACCCGGAAGTGCGTTTGCGGCAACTGGTCTACAGCGGCTGGACCCGTGAGCGCGCCTATGAGCAGGCGCGGTTGTTGTTCCAGCGCTACCCGAAGGTCACGCTGGTGTGGTCGGCCAATGACGAAATGGCGTTCGGCGCCATGCAGGCGTTTGCGGAGGCTGGAGGCACGCCGGGCAGGGATGCGTGGTTCAGCGCCTTCAATACCTCACCGCAGGCGCTCAAAGCCATGGTTGATGGACGCTTGAGCGTCTTGCTCGGCGGGCATTTCACCTTGGGTGGCTGGGCGATGGTGGAGTTGCATGACATCGATCAGGGCGTAGACCTGAACCGTTACGGCGGGCGTGACCGGCAGATTCCGCTGTTGCAACTGATCGACAAGGCCCAGGCCAAGCGAATGCTGGCCATGGGCGATGCACCGGATTACGGCGTGAACTTCCGGCACCTGTCGGCCAAGGGGCGACCGACGTCCTATCGGTATCCCTTCAGTCTGCAAACGTTGATGCATTGAAACCGCTTCAAACCCCTGCCAGCAGCAACACCAGTTTGACGATGCCGAACAGCGACAGCGCAAACACCGCCGTGAACAAAATCCCCAGAATCACGAAATGACTCGGCTTGCCGTGAGTGAAGTCCCGCGCACGGTTCTTCCCGCTCTGCACCCCGAAAGCCGCAGCGACCACGCTGTGCAGCATCTGCCATAAGGTCGGCGGTTTGTTGTCGACTGGATCGTCCATAAATCCCTCGTCATGTTTGTGTGTCAGGCAAGCATAGACAATGCAGGGGATTCCTGTAGGAGCCGGGTATTTTTGATCGCCCCCAAACCCCTGTGGGAGCGGGCTCGCTCGCGAAGGGGCCGTAACATCCAACAACTTCGTTGACTGTTCCACCGCTTTCGCGAGCAAGCCCGCTCCCACAATTGATCAATGTAGAACCGGGTATTTGTAAACGCCACAAAGCCCCTGTAGGAGCAAGGCTTGCCCGCGAAGGGGCCATCACATTCAACACCTTCGTTGACTGTTCCACCGCTTTCGCGAGCAAGCCCGCTCCCACAATTGATCGGTGTTGAACCGAGTATTTTTGATCGCCCCCAAACCCCTGTGGGAGCGGGCTTGCTCGCGAAGAGGCCATCACATTCAACATCTCCGTTGACTGTTCCACCGCTTTCGCGAGCAAGCCCGCTCCCACAAGTTTTGTCAGTTGTCGTACCCGAGGTTCGGCGCCAGCCAACGTTCGGTCACGCTCAGTTCCTGGCCTTTGCGCGAGGTGTAGCTCTGCACCTGGTCTTTGTCGATCTTGCCTACGGCGAAGTATTGCGCCTGCGGATGCGCGAAGTACCAGCCGCTGACCGCCGCTGCCGGGAACATCGCGTAGTGTTCGGTGAGGAACACGCCGCTGCGGCCGGCCTGCATTTCGCTGGCTTCTGGGTCGAGCAGGGCGAACAGCGTGCCTTTCTCGGTGTGATCCGGGCAGGCCGGGTAGCCAGGGGCAGGGCGGATGCCGGTGTATTGCTCTTTGATCAGCGCCTCGTTGTCCAGCGTCTCGTCCTTGGCATAACCCCAGTGTTCTTTACGCACTTGCTGGTGCAACCACTCGGCGCAGGCTTCGGCCAAACGGTCGGCCAGGGCCTTGACCATGATCGAGTTGTAATCGTCACCCGCGTCCTGATACGCCTTGGCCACTTCTTCGGCGCCGATGCCGGCGGTGGTGATGAAACCACCCACGTAGTCGGTGATTTCGCTGTCCTTCGGTGCGACGAAGTCGGCCAGGGAGAAGTTCGGCTTGCCGTCGGTCTTGATGATCTGCTGACGCAAGTGATGCAGTTTGGCGATCGGCTTGCCGTCGTCGCCGTAGACTTCGATGTCATCCTCGCGCACCTGATTGGCCGGCCAGAAACCGAACACCGCACGGGCGCTGATCAGTTTTTCGTCGATCAGCTTGGCGAGCATTTCCTGAGCATCGGCGTACAGCGAGGTCGCGGCTTCACCGACCACTTCGTCTTCGAGGATGCGCGGGAACTTGCCAGCCAGGTCCCAGGAGATAAAGAACGGCGTCCAGTCGATGTACTCGGCTAGCACCTTCAAATCGATGTTATCCAGCACCCGCGAACCGGTGAATGTCGGTTTGACCGGCTCGTAAGTGCTCCAGTCAAACTGCGGCTTCTTGGCAATCGACGCCGGGTAGCTCAGGCGTTCGGTGCGGGCGCTGCGGTTGGCGGTGCGTTCGCGGACTTCGATGTATTCCAGGCGTGTCTTCTCGATGAAGGCCGGCTTCAATTCCTTGGACAGCAACTGCGTGGCCACACCCACGGCGCGGGAGGCGTCGGTGACGTAGATCACCGCGTCATTGCTGTATTTCGGTTCGATTTTCACCGCGGTGTGTGCTTTGGAAGTGGTCGCACCACCGATCATCAGCGGCAGGTGGAAGTCCTGGCGCTGCATCTCGCGAGCCACGTGAACCATTTCATCCAGCGACGGCGTGATCAGGCCGGACAGGCCGATGATGTCGCACTTCTGCTCCTTGGCCACCTGCAGGATTTTCTCCGCCGGCACCATCACGCCGAGGTCGACGATGTCGTAGCCGTTACAGCCCAGCACCACGCCCACAATGTTCTTGCCGATATCGTGCACGTCACCTTTCACGGTGGCCATCAGGATCTTGCCCTTGGCTTCCGGCTTGTCGCCTTTTTCCAGTTCGATGAACGGGATCAAGTGGGCCACGGCCTGCTTCATCACCCGGGCTGATTTCACCACTTGCGGCAGGAACATTTTGCCGGCGCCGAACAGGTCGCCGACGATGTTCATGCCGGACATCAGCGGGCCTTCGATTACTTCGATCGGGCGGCTGAACGACTGACGGGACTCTTCGGTGTCTTCAACAATGTGCGTGGTGATGCCCTTGACCAGGGCATGTTCCAGCCGCTTGTTGACCGGCCAGCCGCGCCACTCTTCGGTCTCGGCTTCCTTGACGCTGCCGTCGCCCTTGTACTTGTCGGCGATGGCGAGCAGGGCGTCGGTGCCTTCCGGGGTGCGGTTGAGCACCACGTCTTCCACAGCGTCACGCAGCTCGGCCGGGATCTGGTCGTAGATCTCCAATTGGCCGGCGTTGACGATGCCCATGGTCAGGCCGTTGCGGATCGCATACAGCAGGAACACCGAGTGAATCGCCTCGCGCACCGGGTTGTTGCCCCGGAACGAGAACGACACGTTGGACACGCCGCCGGAGGTCAGGGCATACGGCAGCTCGTCGCGGATGTAGGCACAGGCGTTGATGAAGTCGACGGCGTAGTTGTTGTGTTCTTCGATGCCGGTGGCGATGGCGAAGATGTTCGGGTCGAAGATGATGTCTTCCGGCGGGAAGCCGACTTCGTTGACCAGAATGTCGTAGGAGCGTTTGCAGATTTCTTTCTTGCGTTTTTCGGTGTCGGCCTGGCCGGCTTCGTCGAACGCCATCACCACCACCGCAGCGCCGTAGCGCTTGCACAGTTTGGCGTGATGAATGAACTGCTCGACGCCTTCTTTCATGCTGATCGAGTTGACGATGCCCTTGCCCTGAATGCACTTGAGGCCGGCTTCGATCACTTCCCATTTGGAGGAGTCGATCATGATCGGCACGCGGGAGATGTCCGGTTCACCCGCAATCAGATTGAGGAAGGTCACCATCGCCTTCTTCGAATCGAGCATCCCTTCGTCCATGTTGATGTCGATCACCTGGGCGCCGGCTTCGACCTGCTGCAGGGCGACTTCCAGGGCTTCGGTGTAGTTGTCTTCACGGATCAGGCGGGCAAATTTGGCGGAACCGGTGATGTTGGTGCGCTCGCCGACGTTGATGAACAACGAGTTGCGGTCGATGGTGAACGGTTCCAGACCCGACAGGCGGCAAGCCTTCGGAATGTCCGGAATTTCACGTGGTGCATAACCGGCCACGGCATTGGCGATGGCTTCGATGTGGCCCGGGGTGGTGCCGCAGCAACCGCCGACGATGTTGAGGAAGCCGCTTTGGGCGAATTCTTCGATGACCTTGGCGGTTTCCGCCGGCAGTTCGTCGTACTCGCCGAATTCGTTCGGCAGGCCGGCGTTCGGGTGCGCCGAGACGTGGGTGCCGGCCTTGTTCGACAGCTCTTCCAGGTACGGACGCAATTCGCTGGCGCCGAGGGCGCAGTTCAGGCCGACCGAGATGGGCTTGGCGTGGGCCACGGAGTTCCAGAACGCTTCGGTGGTCTGGCCCGACAGGGTGCGGCCGGAGGCGTCAGTGATGGTGCCGGAGATCATGATCGGCAACTCGATGCCCAACTCTTCGAACACCCCTTGCACGGCGAAGATCGCGGCTTTGGCGTTCAAGGTGTCGAAAATGGTTTCGATCAGGATCAGGTCGGCGCCGCCTTCGATCAGGCCTTTGGTGGCCTCGGTGTAGTTTTCCACCAGTTCATCGAAGGTCACGTTGCGGTAGCCGGGGTTGTTCACGTCTGGCGACAGCGAGCAGGTGCGGCTGGTCGGGCCGAGCACGCCGGCGACGAAGCGCGGCTTGTCCGGGTTCTCGAGGGTTTTCGCATCGGCCACCTTGCGCGCCAGGCGAGCGCCTTCTACGTTCAGTTCGTAGGCCAGTTCTTCCATGCCGTAGTCGGCCATGGAAATCCGGGTGGCGTTGAAGGTGTTGGTTTCCAGAATGTCGGCGCCGGCATCCAGGTAGGCTTTCTCGATGCCGCCAATCACGTCCGGACGGGTCAGTATCAGCAGGTCGTTGTTGCCCTTGACGTCGCTCGGCCAGTCGGCGAAGCGTTTGCCACGGTAATCCTGCTCTTCGAGCTTGTAGCTCTGGATCATCGTGCCCATGCCGCCGTCGAGAATCAGGATGCGCTCTTTGAGGGCGTGCTTGAGAGCTTGAAGGCGAACACTGCGATCGGACATTTGGACTACTCGGAAAGACCATGACGAAGGGCCGGGATCATAGCAAACCTGTGCGCTTTTAGAGCATGCCAAGGTTTTGCATGAATATCGCTCATGTTGGTGGCATTGGTAGACCGGTAGAATCGCGGCGTTTTTTCATGATCGGGACCAGGGACATGTCGTATCGCGTCGTCGTCAGCATTTTAATGCTGCTATCAAGCTGGGGCGCCGCTGCGCAAAGTCCTGAAATTTCCGCTGCCATTTCCTATACCCGCGACATCCAACCGATCTTCACCGAAAAGTGCGTGGCCTGCCATGCCTGCTACGACTCCGCTTGTCAGCTCAACCTGGGCAGTGGCGAAGGGGCGGCCCGTGGCGCGACCAAGATTCCGGTCTATGACGGCGAGCGCAGTGTCGCCGCCGCGCCGACCCGGCTGTTTTATGACGCTTTCGGCAAACGGGCCTGGCAGCACAAGGACTTCTATTCGGTCCTCGACGCCCAGGGCAGTCAGGCGGCGTTGATGGCGCGAATGCTGGAACTGGGCCACAAAACCCCGCTGACGCCCAACGCCAAGTTGCCGGAAGACATCGTGCTGGGCCTGAACCGGGAAAACATGTGCGCGATGCCGGCGGAGTTCGACGGTTATGCCGGCGCCCACCCCAAAGAAGGCATGCCCCTGGCGGTGACCGGCCTGACCGATCAGCAATACCAGACGTTGCAACGCTGGCTCGCCTCCGGGGCGCCGATTGATGAGCAAGGTTTGGTGCCTTCCGCGCAGGAAGCCTTGCAGGTGGTGCAATGGGAAAACCTGCTCAACGCCAACGGCTCTCGCGGCAGTCTAGTGGGGCGCTGGCTGTTTGAGCATTGGTTCCTGGCGCACATCTACTTCAAGGATGGCGAGCCGGGGCATTTTTTCCAGTGGGTACGTTCGCGCACGCCCACCGGGCAACCCATCGATCTGATCAACACCCGCCGCCCGAACGATGATCCCGGCACCCAGGTGTATTACCGGTTGTGGCCGGTGCAGGGCGTGATCGTGCAAAAGACCCACATCACCTACCCGCTGAGCGCGGCGAAGTTGTCGCGGGTCAAAAGTCTGTTTTTCAGCGGTAACTGGCAGGTCAACGCCTTGCCGGGTTACGGCCCGGAACGCCGGGCCAATCCGTTCACCACGTTTGAAGCGATCCCGGCCCAGGCGCGCTATCAGTTTATGCTCGATAACGCCGAATACTTCGTTCGCACCTTTATTCGCGGCCCGGTGTGTCGTGGGCAGATCGCCACTGATGTGATCCGCGATAACTTCTGGGCGCTGTTCCAGGCCCCGGAGCACGACCTGTACATCACCGACCCGAACTACCGAGGCCAGGCCACACCGTTGCTGGCGATGCCGGGGCAGAATGACGATGTCGGCAGCGTGCTGGGCCTGTGGCACGACTACCGCGACAAGCGCAACGAATACGAAGCCCTGCGCCGGGACAGCTACGCCGATGCGCCGGCGCCGAGCTGGTCGACGTTGTGGGCCGGTAATGACAATGCTTTGTTGAGCATTTTCCGGCATTTCGACAGCGCTTCGGTGAACAAAGGCCTGATCGGTGACGTGCCGCAAACCATCTGGCTGTTCGATTACCCGCTGCTGGAACGCACGTATTACCAGTTGGCGGTCAACTTCGATGTGTTCGGCAACGTTTCCCACCAAGCCCAGACGCGCCTGTATTTCGACCTGATCCGTAATGGCGCCGAGCAGAATTTCCTGCGCCTGATGCCCGCCGACTCCCGGAACGACTACCTCGACGATTGGTATCAGAGCAGCGGCAGGTTCAAGATGTGGCTGGATTACGAGTCCATCGACAATGACAAACCGACTGCGCTGAAACTCGACGAAAAAGACCCGAAACGCGACTTTGCCCTGCAGTTGCTGGCCCGTTACGGCGACCTCAATGCCAAGCCTGACCCGATCAACCGTTGCGACGGCGCCTATTGCTCGCGGCCGAATATTGATCCGGCATTGCAGAACGCCGAACAAGCCCTGAGTCGCCTGGCGTCGCGACCGGCGGCGGGGTTGAAGGTCATCGATCAGTTGCCGGAAGCGACAATGCTGCGCATCGAAACTGTCAGCGGCAAGCGCGAGATCTACAGCCTGCTGCGCAACCGCGCCCATAGCAACGTGGCGTTCCTGCTCGGCGAATCCCTGCGCTATCAACCGGGGCTGGATACCTTGACCATTTATCCGGGCGTGCTCAGCAGCTACCCGAACTTCATGTTCAACATCCCGGCGCATCAAGTGCCGGCGTTCGTGGACGCCATGGAAAACGCCAAGGATGCCCATCGCTTCGAGAAAATCGTTGAGCGTTGGGGGATTCGCCGCAGTCATCCGCAGTTCTGGTTTTACTTCCATGACCTGAGTACCTACGTCCACGAGACGGATCCGGTGGAAGAGGGCGTGCTGGATATGAATCGGTACGAGAATCTTTGATCGACTTTTGATGGCAGGCCGGTGTCGGATCTATAAGGCACCGCCGAACCCCTGTGGGAGTGGGCTTGCTCGCGAAAGCGGCGTATCAGTCGACATTGATAGCGCCTGACTCACCGCCTTCGCGAGCAAGCCCGCTCCCACAAGGGGATTTGCGGTGATTTGCGAATCGCGCTCGGAGGGCGGTTGATGTTGATTTCGGTACAAGCCCTGCGCTTCATCGCTGCCTGGGCGGTGGTCGGTCACCATTTCATGCAGATTTTCTTCGACTTCCACGCCCGTGGGCCGGTGGGGCAGGCGTTTATCGACAAGGGCGCGGTGGGCGTGGACATCTTCTTCGTCATCAGCGGCCTGGTGATTTTCCTGTCCACCGAGGGCAAATCCCTGCCGCCGATGCGATTCCTGTTGTATCGACTGTTCCGCATCGTCCCGGCGTATTGGCTGTACACCGCGCTGATGGCATTGGTGGTTGTATTCGCGCGGCCGGTTTTGCCTGATCAAACGGTGGATTGGTCGCATTTCCTGCTGTCGCTGTTGTTTATTCCTACGCAAAACCCCGGCGGTTACGGGATTTACCCAACGCTCAACGTCGGCTGGACCCTGAACTACGAAATGCTGTTTTACCTGCTGTTCGCCTGGGCGCTGCTGTTCCGCTTGCATTGGCGGTTATTGATCGTCGCCGCGCTGTTGTTCGCGGTGTGCCAGGCCTGGACCGGTTATGGCTGGGTCAGCGAGTTCTACCGTTCGGACATCGTTTATGAGTTCTTGCTGGGGATCGCACTCGGCATGATCTACCGCCAAGGCTGGATCAGGCCGGGATATTGGCTGCCGCTGCTGGGGATTGGCGGCGCATTGCTGATGATTTACCTGCTGCCACCGGTGCCACGCTTCCTAGCTTGGGGCTTGCCGAGTGCGGTGTTGGTGATGGCGTGCATCTCGCTGGAGCGTTATGTCGAGCATAACCGGGTGTTTGCGCTGCTCGGCAATTGTTCCTATTCGGTGTACCTGATGCACGTGCTGGTGCTGTCGGCCGGGGGATTTGTCGCACAACGTTATGGCGTAAATCCCTACGTGATGTTCGCCGTTTGCGCGGCGACTATCGGCGTTGCGTCCTGGGCAAGTTACGAATGGGTGGAAAAACGCAGCTATCGGTGGCTTAAAGAGTGGATTGACGGCGAAACGGCAACTCAACCGGCACCGGCTCTTTCCCGACAAAAATACTAGGACTTTGTGCGGCGCGATGATTGGCGTAAACTGCGCCCAAGCCTGCGAGGAGTTTCCATGACCGCTATTACCATTACTGACGCCGCCCACGATTATCTGGCTGATCTGCTCTCCAAGCAGAACACCCCAGGCATCGGCATCCGCGTCTTCATCACCCAGCCTGGCACCCAGTACGCCGAAACCTGCATTGCCTACTGCAAGCCGGGCGAAGAAAAACCTGAAGACACCGCGTTGGGGCTCAAAAGCTTCACCGCGTACATCGACTCGTTCAGCGAAGCTTTCCTGGATGATGCGGTCGTCGACTACGCCACCGACCGCATGGGCGGCCAACTGACCATTAAGGCGCCAAACGCCAAAGTCCCGATGGTCAACGCCGACAGCCCGGTCAACGAGCGCATCAACTACTACCTGCAAACCGAGATCAACCCGGGGCTCGCGAGCCACGGCGGTCAGGTCAGCCTGATCGATGTGGTCGAAGACGGCATCGCCGTACTCAAGTTCGGCGGCGGTTGCCAGGGCTGTGGCCAGGCTGACGTTACCTTGCGCGAAGGCATCGAGCGCACCTTGCTCGAGCGCGTTCCGGAGCTCAAGGGTGTTCGTGACGTGACTGACCATACGCAGAAAGAAAACGCCTACTACTAAGGTGTTCGCTGCGACATAAAAAACGGCACCCCGTGAGTGCCGTTTTTTTATGGGGGCGATTCACTGACGCCTTCGCGAGCAAGCCCGCTCCCACACAGGATCTGCGGTGCACACAGATTTTGTGTCCGACGACAATCCCCTGTGGGAGCGGGCTTGCTCGCGAAGAGGCCGCTAAGGACGATACAAATGCGCATGCCCGGCGCGATACAACGACGACTCACTAAACTGATCACTCCCCAACACCCGACCCACCAGAATCAACGCCGTACGCCGAAATCCCTTGGCTTCAACCTTCGCGGCAATATCCTCCAGCGTCCCCACCACCCAATCCTGATCCGGCCACGTCGCCCGATGAATTACCGCAATCGGGCAGTCCGCGCCGTAATGCGGCAGCAGTTCAGCCAGGATTTTCTGCAGATGATTGACCCCCAGATGAATCGCCATGGTCGCCCCATGCTGCGCCAGGCTGCCCAGTTCTTCGCCGGCCGGCATAGCGGTTTTGTCGGCGTAGCGGGTGAGGATCACGCTTTGCGAGATGTCCGGCAAGGTCAGTTCGGCGCCCAATAACGCCGCGCAAGCTGCCGTGGCGGTGACGCCAGGAATGATTTCAAACGCAATATCCAGCTCGCGCAGGTGACGAATCTGCTCGCCAATCGCACCATACAAACTCGGATCACCCGAATGCACCCGCGCCACATCCTGCCCCTTGGCGTGGGCGGTCTTGATCAATTCGACGATCTGTTCCAGGTGCAACTCGGCACTGTTGACCAGCGTTTCCGCCCGGTGACCTTCCAGCACAGCCGCCGGCACCAGGGAACCGGCGTAGATGATCACCGGGCAGCTGCGAATCAGCCGCTGGCCTTTGACGGTGATCAGTTCCGGGTCGCCGGGGCCTGCGCCAATGAAGTAGACGGTCATCGTCTGTTCCTAAAAAGAGCTGTCATAAAAAGGGCTTGGGCAATGCTTCAGATGAAGATTGCTCATGATCGAGGCGGGGATTATCGGGGATTTCAGGCAGCGCTGGCCAATGCAAGGGTGGCCTGGGCGTATTTTTGTCGCGAAATCAGCAATTTGGCCGGTGCCTGGGCCAGGTGTTCGGCCAGGGCCAGGGCGGCACTTTCCGCCACGCCGTAGCAACCGGTGCGTTCGAACGCGATCTGCGATTGATGGCTGAGCTGCGGCTGATACCCGGCCAGTTGTTCGCTGCTGAAATACATCAGCTCCAGTCCGAGTTGCGCGGCCAACTCGCTCAGGCCGGGTTCATCACGCTTCAGGTCGATGCTGGCCAGGGCCTTGATCTCACGAAGTTCGATTTGATGCGCCTGAAGTGCCTGATCGAGCAGCGCCCGCAGCGTGCTGGCAGGGCAGCCGCGCTGGCAGCCCAGGCCGACCACTAAGGTCGGCGCTGTGCTGGTGTCAGTCATGCGTGGGTTTGGCCATCGCTTTTGCGGCGGAACAACCAGGCGCTGATCAGGCCCAGGGCCAGCCAGAACACCACGTTGGTCAACTGCGAAGCGATTTTGAACTGCGACTCCAGGGCTTCGGGGGCCAGCATCGAGTGGACTTGCGGCTGCGGCGCGCCAATCACGTGTGGAACCACGAGAATCGCCACGCCGAGGATCTTCATCAGCCAGTGACGGCTGAACACAATCAGCGCGATGCCGACAGCGGTGGACGCCGCGGTGCCGATCCACCAGATTTGCCGTTGTGTCAGATCGGCGGCGGCGGTGCCCGGCAGTTCCGGCGGCAAACCGAGGGTCGGCGCCAGGACGAAAGTGGCGTAGCCCGCCAGGCCCCAGAGCAGGCCTTGAGCGGTTTTGGTCGGCGCACGCAGGGTGTAGAGGCCCGCGAGCATCAGCGCAAAGCCAACCGCGACCACCAGGTTACCGCCGGTGGTGGACAGCACGCGCTGCCAGCCGTCTTCCGGCTCCCAGGCTTCGGCGTCGTGGGTGTGGGCGGCCATGGCGCCTTCGGCGTGCTCGTGAGCAACCACTGCCGCCGGCTCGGATTTTTCATAGGTTTCCGCCTGAAGAATCAGCGGGGCGACCCAGAAACTTTGCAGCAGGGTCAGCAACAGGGCGGCCAGCAACCCGGTGAAACCTGCGGTTTGCGCAATACGCTTGATCATGTCGGCAGGTCTCAATGGCACGGGAACGCGGAGCTGTGACGGGTATCGTGGGCGGCGTTGTGCACCGCTTCGATGTGCGAGAACCCGGCGAAATACACCAGGCACGCGCCCAGGATCGACGCGCATACGGCGGCGGTCAGGCGTTGGCTCAGGGTTGTGGTGCTGCTGGCGGTGCTGCTGTGGTCGGTGCTGCTGATGATCGACATGGCGCTTCCCTCTGGTCTGTCAGCGGGTGAATAGAGCGCATGAAAGACCCTTGCGCATAGGGCACGCAAAGGTTCGAACAGCGCCCGCCCACCGCGGGTTTGTTATTCAGTGATCGTAGTGGTCACTTTGTGTTGCGGGCCGGTCTCCGGGCTCACGAGGGGCTTGGGCTTGCGCCGAAACCTGCAAGAATCGCCTTCCCATGCCGAACTGCCGGCACAGTGGATCTGATTCTTCGCTCGCTTACCGTTGCGGGGGCAGCACCGGACTGACATGACTTTAGAGTAAAGCACATGATTCACCGGTTTCCCGTTTCACCCTGTGAAGGGCACCCGTAACAAGGCGCACAGGAGAGCATGGGCGGGGCGGGGGAGTCAATTGGCAGGGGTTCTCAGTTGGAGACCGAGTCGCTCCCTTCGCGAGCAAGCCCGCTCCCACAGGTGACCACATTCCCATGTGGGAGCGGGCTTGCTCGCGAAGGCGTGCGCACGGACACCACAAGACATTGACCCGCCCCCAACCGATGCGTAGCCTTGCGCTTTCGAGGTTCTTCGGCGTTGGCCGAAGCTAAGAAGGGAACGCGGTCGATGCCGCGGCTGCCCCCGCAACTGTGAACGGTGATGTTCGCTGCCACGCCACTGCAAGCCCGATTCAAAGGGTTCGCGGGAAGGCGCAGCGAATGCCAGGCCCCCAAGGCCGGCGCACTGAAAGCCAGGAGACCTGCCTCGAAACGAATTCTCACTACAACCGGGCGGGGTGATCCGGTGGCGAAATCTTCCGCGCATTCATCGCCGCGGTCGTCGTCCCGTATGCCCGCCACCTTGCCAAAGGGCATCCGATGAAAACACTGGCCAAACTCCCCGTCACCATCGTTACCGGCTTCCTCGGCTCGGGCAAAACCACCTTGCTGCGCCACATGCTCGACAACGCCCAGGGTCGCCGTATCGCGGTGATCGTCAACGAGTTTGGCGAACTGGGCATCGACGGCGAAATCCTCAAGCAGTGCTCCATCGGTTGCACCGAAGAAGAAGCCAACGGCCGAGTTTACGAACTGGCCAATGGCTGCCTGTGCTGCACCGTCCAGGAAGAGTTCTTCCCGGTGATGCGCGAACTGGTGGCCCGTCGCGGCGACCTCGACCACATCCTGATCGAAACCTCGGGCCTGGCCCTGCCAAAACCCCTGGTGCAAGCCTTCCAGTGGCCGGAAATCCGCAGCGCCTGCACGGTTGACGCGGTGATCACCGTGGTCGACAGCCCGGCCGTCGCCGCCGGCACCTTCGCCGCGTTCCCGGATCAAGTCGACGCCCAGCGCAAACTCGATCCGAACCTGGACCACGAATCGCCACTGCACGAATTGTTCGCCGACCAACTGGCCAGCGCCGACCTCGTCATCCTCAACAAGGCTGACCTGATCAGCCCGGAAGACCTGGCCCGGGTGCGCCTGGAAGTCGCCGAAGAACTGCCGCCGGCCGTAAAAGTTATTGAAGCCAGCAGCGGTCGCGTGCCTTTGGATGTACTGATCGGCCTCGGCGCCGGTTCCGAAGAACACATCGACAGCCGTCACAGCCATCACGATCACCACCACGGTGACGGCGATGATGACCACGATCATGACGCCTTCGATTCCATCTCCATCGAGCTGCCGCAAGCCGACGAAAGCCTGCTGATGGACGCGCTGACGCAACTGGTGGTCAAGCACGGCATCCTGCGCGTTAAAGGCTTCGCCGCGATCCCGCACAAACCGATGCGCCTGCTGATCCAGGGCGTGGGCACGCGTTTCGACAAGCACTTCGACCGTCAGTGGGGCGCCGATGAAGCGCGCACCACCCGTCTGGTGCTGATCGGCCAGGAACTGGATGCCGCGCAACTCGAAGCGCAACTGCGCGCCGCGCTCAGCGTTTAAGCCATGCACCTGCTCAGGACCCAGCCCGGCGGTTTCGTGTCGGATGACAACATCGCCGACCTTGGACAAACCCCCGCCGAACTGGTGATCCTGTGCAGCGGCGACTCCAGCCTCGCGCTGCTCGCTGAAGCCGCGCAGCAGTTGCCCGACGACTATCCGAGCGTGCGCCTGGCCAATCCGATGCAGGTGCAGAACCACGCCTCGGTGGATTTGTACGTTGATGAAGTGCTGCGCCACGCCAAGGTGATTTTGATCTCGCTGCACGGTGGCATCGCTTATTGGCGCTACGGCGTCGAGCGGCTGGTCGAGTTGTCCGAACGCGGCGTGCAATTGATCCTGGTGCCCGGCGATGATCGCCCGGACCCGGAACTCAGCGACCTGAGCACCGTGGACGCTGAAGATCGCGACCGCCTCTGGCAGTTTTTGCGTCAGGGCGGCATGGGCAATGCCCTGGATTTCTTCCGCTGCCTGGCTAACCGCTGGCTGGACCGCGACTACGCCTGGGCCGAGCCGCAAACCCTGCCGCGCACCGCGATCTACCATCCGCACAAAAGCCCCGCTGAACTGAGCGATTGGCAAGCCGACTGGCAAGCCGATCAGCCGGTGGCGGCGGTGCTGTTTTATCGCTCGCATTTGCAGGCGGCGAATACCGGTTTTATCGATGTTTTCTGCCAACGCTTGCAGGCGGCGGGCTTGAACCCGTTGCCGATGGCGGTGGCCAGTTTGAAAGAGCCCGGCTGCCTGACGGTGGTCGAGGACCTGCTGGATGAAGTCGAAGCGGCGGTGATTCTCAACACCACCGGTTTCGCCCAATCCAGCCCCGAAGCGCCGCACTTGCGACCGTTTCGCCGCAACATTCCTGTCATTCAGGCGATTTGCGCTCAGGACAACGAACCCGGTTGGCGCGCCAGCGAACAAGGTCTCGGCCCACGGGATCTGGCGATGCACATCGCGCTGCCGGAACTTGATGGGCGGATCATCAGCCGCCCGATCAGCTTCAAGGACCTGGCCTGGCGCAGTGAGCGCAGCCAGTCCGACGTGGTCTGCTACCGGCCGCAACCGGATCGGATGGACTTCGTCGCCGAACTGGCGCGGCGCTGGATTGATCTGGCGCGGGTGCCCAACGGCGACAAACGCATCGCGCTGATCCTCGCCAACTACCCGACCCGCGACGGTCGCATCGGTAACGGCGTCGGCCTCGACACCCCCGCAGCGGCGCTGAATATCCTCCGTGCACTGCATCAGCAAGGTTATCCGCTGCCCGCTGATTTGCCGGACAGCGGCACCGCGTTGATCCAGCAATTACTCGGCGGCGTCAGCAATGACCTCGACACCCTCGACCAGCGCCCGTGCATGCAAAGCCTGGCGCTGGTCGATTACGACCTGATGTTCAACGCACTGCCCGAAGCCAATCGCCAAGCGGTGCTGGAACGCTGGGGCCCGCCGCAAAACGATCCGATGTTCCGGGGCGGACGGATGATGATCGCCGGTCTGCGCTTCGGCCTGACGTTTGTCGGCATCCAGCCGGCCCGGGGTTATCAGGTCGATCCGAGCGCGGTCTATCACGACCCGGACCTGGTGCCGCCCCACGGCTACCTGGCGTTCTACTTCTGGCTGCGCAACACCTACGGCGCTCACGCGGTGATCCACGTCGGCAAGCACGGCAACCTCGAATGGCTGCCGGGCAAAGGTGTCGGATTGTCGGAAAACTGCTGGCCGGACGCATTGCTCGGGCCGCTGCCGAATATCTACCCGTTTATCGTCAACGACCCGGGAGAGGGCGCCCAGGCCAAGCGTCGCACCCAAGCGGTGATCATCGACCACCTGATGCCGCCCCTGACCCGCGCCGAAACCTACGGCCCGCTGCGCAATCTTGAGCTGCTGGCCGACGAATATTACGAAGCGCAACTGCTCGATCCGCGCCGCGCCCGGGAATTGCAGCGCGACATCCTGCAACTGGTGCGCGACACCCACATCGACCGCGAACTGCAACTGGACGACAAACTCGACAGCGATGCGGATGCGGCGATTTGGTTGCCGCGCCTGGACACTTACTTGTGTGATTTGAAGGAGTCGCAGATCCGCGATGGCCTGCACATCTTTGGCGAATCGCCGACCGGGCGTTTGCGCATTGATACCTTGCTGGCGTTGCTGCGGATTCCCCGGGGCGATGGGCGAGGGGCGCAGTCGAGTTTGCTGCGGGCGTTGGCCAAGGCGTTTGCGCTGGGGTTTGATCCGCTGGATTGTGAATTGGCGCAGCCGTGGGTCGGTGCTCGTCCAGATGAGCTGCAAGCGATCAGCGATGAAGTGTGGCGCACGGCGGGGGATACCCGCGAACGTCTTGAGCTGTTCGCCGCCCAACTGATTTCGCAGACCTTAAGCGAACCCCAACCCTGTGGGAGCGGGCTTGCTCGCGAAAGCGATGTATCAGCCGAATCGAAGTTGCCTGACCCACCGCTTTCGCGAGCAAGCCCGCTCCCACAGGGGCCGAGTTGGGCCGAAGTGCACGCCATTCTCGACAATTTGTGTGAAGTGGTCGCCCCACGCCTGGACGCCTGCGGCCCCGCAGAAATGCGTGGCCTGCTCGACGCCCTCAGCGGCCGTTTCGTCCCGGCCGGCCCTAGCGGAGCACCGAGTCGCGGTCGCCTCGACGTACTCCCCACCGGGCGCAATTTCTATTCGGTGGACGTGCGCAATCTGCCGACCACCACCGCGTGGCGCATCGGCTTCCAGTCGGCCAACCTGATCCTTGAACGGCACTTGCAGGACCACGGCGACCATTTGCGTCAGCTCGGTCTGTCGGTATGGGGCACGGCCACCATGCGCACCGGTGGCGATGACATCGCCCAGGCCATGGCGCTGATGGGTGTGCGCCCGGTGTGGGCCACGGGCAGTCAGCGGGTCGATGATTTTGAAATCCTGCCGGTCAGCCTGCTTGACCGTCCGCGAGTGGACGTGACCTTGCGTGTGTCCGGGTTCTTCCGCGATGCGTTTGCCAACCTGATCCGCCTGTTCGACGCCGCCGTACAAGCGGTTGCCGATCTGGACGAACCGGACGATCTCAACCCATTGGCCGCCAAGGTGCGCGCCGAGCGTGAGGCCTTGCTGGCCAGCGGTCTGGACGAAGAAGCGGCCCGGCGTCAGGCCGGCTGGCGGATTTTCGGGGCCAAACCCGGTGCCTATGGCGCCGGTGTGCAGGGCGCCATCGACGGTCGCTTGTGGCAAAGTCGTGAGGATCTGGCCGAGGTCTACCTGAACTGGGGCGGTTACGCCTACGGCGGTTCCGATGAAGGCACCGCCGCCCGCGAACAATTCGCCCAGCGCCTGAGCCAGGTGCAAGCGGTGTTGCAGAACCAGGACAACCGCGAGCATGACTTGCTCGATTCCAACGACTACTACCAATTCCAGGGCGGTATGCTCGCCGCTGTGGAAACCCTTAGCGGTGAAGCGGCGGCCAGTTATCACGGCGATCACAGCCAGCCGGACTTGCCGAAGATCCGCACGTTGAAGGAAGAGTTGAACCGGGTGATACGCTCCCGGGCGGCGAATCCGAAGTGGATTGATGGGGTCAAGCGCCATGGCTACAAGGGCGCTTTCGAACTCGCGGCGACGGTCGATAACCTGTTTGCCTTTGATGCGACGACGCAGTTGATCGACGATCACCAGTACGCGTTGCTGGCGGATGCGTATTTGCTCGACCCGGCGATCCGGGATTTTGTCCGCGAGCACAATCCCCATGCCTTGCGCGACATGACCGAGCGCATGCTGGAGGCGCAGCAGCGGGGGATGTGGCAAGAGCCCGGGGAGTATCGCGAAGCGCTGGAGAATTTGTTGCTGGATATAGAAGAAGACAGCTAGCACGCTGAACCCTTGTGGGAGCGGGCTTGCTCGCGAAGGGCGGTGTGTCAGTCAACGATGATGTCGGCTGACACGGCCCCTTCGCGAGCAAGCCCGCTCCCACAGGGATGAAGTTGCTGCTGATGGATCACCGACCATGACCGAGTATTAACGATGACCGACACCCCTCATTTCCCGCTCTCCGCCGTGGTCGGCGCCGATGACTTGAAGCTCGCCCTGTACCTGACCGCCATCGACCCGAAAATCGGTGGCGTGCTGATCGAAGGCCCGCGAGGCATGGCCAAGTCGACCCTGGCCCGTGGCCTCGCGGACCTGCTCGCCAGCGGCCAGTTCGTCACCTTGCCCCTGGGCGCCACCGAAGAGCGCCTGGTCGGCACCCTCGACCTCGACGCCGCCCTGAGCGAGGGCCGTGCGCAGTTTTCCCCCGGCGTGCTGGCCAAGGCTGACGGCGGCGTGCTGTACGTCGATGAGGTCAATCTGCTGCCCGATCATCTCGTCGACCTGTTGCTCGACGTGGCCGCCAGCGGCACCAACCTGGTGGAGCGCGACGGCATTTCCCATCGGCATTCGGCGAAGTTCGTGCTGATCGGCACCATGAACCCGGAAGAGGGCGAACTGCGTCCGCAACTGCTCGACCGCTTTGGCCTGAACGTCGCCCTCAGCGGTCACACCGCGCCGACGGAGCGGGGTCAGATCATCCGTCGGCGTCTGGCTTTCGACAGCGATCCCCAAGGCTTCTGCGCCGAATGGGAAGCTCAGCAACACGCATTGCGCGAACGCTGCCAACAGGCGCGCAGTGCATTGGCGGGCATTCCCCTGGATGACGCCACGCTGGCGCAGATTACCGAGCGCTGTTTTGCCGCCGGGGTCGATGGCCTGCGCGCCGATCTGGTCTGGCTGCGTGCCGCCCGTGCCCACGCGGCGTGGCGCGGGGCGACGGCGATTGCCGAAGAAGACATCGACGCGGTGGCCGAGTTTGCCTTGCGCCATCGTCGCCGCGAACATTCTCACCCCGCGCCGCAACAGTCCCAACCACCTTCGACCGAAAACGCCAACCCAAGCGAAGGCCAGGGTCAATGGGGCGAAATGCCCGCTCAAGCCTTGCCAACCGGCGCCCGACGCGAAGTGCCGAGCTGGCCAAAAAAGCCCTAGGCATTCGCCCTCGATCTGACGCGGGGGCGAATGCCAAACCCCGTGCCGGACAACTGGACAACGGCCGCCAAGGCAAGCGCCGCGCCGCGCCCCAAGGTTCGGTCAACTGGCCGGGCACCTTGCTCAACGGTCGCCCGCGTCTGCACGAAGACCTGCTGTTTCATTTGCGCACCCGTTCGCCCCACGAACTGTGGCTGGTGATCGTCGACGCCTCGGCTTCGACCCGTCGTCATCAGGCGCTGAGTGATGCCAAGGGTTTGCTGGCGCAACTGTTCGACGACGCTTACCGGCAACGGGCGCGCCTGGCGCTGCTGACGGCCAGCGGCAATGTGCCGACATGGCAAGTGCAAGGCTTGAAAGCCTCCAACGGCTTGCGGGACTGGCTCGATGGACTGGGGGCGGGCGGCGGCACGCCGTTGCTGGCGGCACTGGGCGAAGCGGGGCAGTGGCTGGCGGCGCGGCAGAAGCGCTTCCCGGCGGAGCAGCAGCGCCTGTTGCTGGTGACGGATGGGCGGTTGAAGGAATGGTCGGGGTTGCCGGTGCTGGGGTGTCCGGGGTTGTTGATTGATATTGAGCGTGGGCCGATTCGGCTTGGGCGGGCCAGGGTGTTGGCTACTGAACTGCAGACAGACTATCGGCATATTGATGAGCTGATTCTGGGCTGAGTGTTTTGGTGTCTGAGCTGGCCTCTTCGCGAGCAAGCCCGCTCCCACAGGGGGCATGCATTCCAATGTGGGAGCGGGCTTGCTCGCGAATGCATCACCAAGGTTTCAGATCAGCACTCCCAATCCGCATCTATGCTGCATCCAGCCAACCCCATTCACAGGAGTGACCCATGCGCGTTCTAGTCGCAAACCATCAGGACGATTTCCGCGTCAAAGCCTACGCCGGCACCAACGGCGTGCTGCTGGCCATGGACCTGGCCGAGCCGCGCCGCAAGGGGTTGCTCGGTTTTGCCATTGAAAAGCAGGCGGGCACTAAACCCTGGCTGTTCCTGTTCAACAGCCTGACTTTCCCCGGCAAGGTCCACACCTTCCCCCAGTACCACGCCACCCCCAGCGATATCGCGCCGCTGCAGAAATTTCGCTGGGCCGATTACGCGGTCAATCCAGGCACGACCCTGCACTACCGCGTGCACCTGGCCTACGGCACGCCGGATGCGCCGCAACTGGGTGAGTTTCTGGAACTGACGATCACCTCCGACGATGGCCATCCCACCAATCAAAGTGTGATCTTCAACCGCGCCGTGGCGGCCAGTCAGGCGTTCCAGCGCAAATTTCCCGACCTCGACGCGCAGATCAGCGCCAACAAGAACATGCCCATCGAAGCCTGGCCCCTGGCGGCGCAGCAGTGGCTGGAAAACGGTTTGCTCGGGCGCTTGCTCGGGTTTATCCAGCGTGCGGTGGATGACCAGTGGGCGCTGGACGTCGCCATCTACGAATACCAGTTGCAGTCGATTGTCGATGAGGTGAACGCCGCGTTCGCCCGTGGGGTCAAGGTGCGGGTGCTGTATCACGCGCAGCCGAACGATGAAGACACCACGATGAACGAAACCAGCCTGGAGAAGATCCCGGCGGCGAACAAGCGCGGGCGGGTCACCCACAATATCTTCCACGACAAATTCATCGTCCTGAGCAAACTCGAGGGCGGTGAGCATCGGCCGCAAGCGGTGCTCTGTGGCAGCACCAATTTCACCCCCAACGGGGTCTATCGTCAGGCCAACGTGGTGCATGTGCTCGACGACGCGCGGATCGGCGCCAGTTACCTGCAAACCTTCGAAGAGGTGTGGGCGAACCCGGCGGACGTCGGCGCGACGCGCACCTGGCTGACCAAAAACAACCCCATGGACCCGACGCAGCCGCTGTTCGCCGGGTTCTCACCGCGTACCGGCCAGGGCGACTTGCACGAGTTTGTGCAGATCATCAACGGCGCGAAAAAAGATGTGCTGTTCGTCACCGCGTTCGCCTTGCCCGACGACATCCTCAACGCCTTGCTCGGCGAGCCCCACGACGACATCCTGCGCTACGGCCTGCAAAACACCGTCAGCCGCATCACCGGTTTCCACGCCGACCGCACTGCCGAATTCGCCGCCACCGCGCTGCTCAACACCGGGCTGGAAGGTTGGCTCAAGGAAAACATGAAAGGCCAGAAGGGCAACCTGCTGGTGCACACCAAAGCCATCGTCACTGACTTCACCAGCGACGCACCGACCATCATCAGCGGCAGCCACAACCTCAGCGCGGCGGCCAGTAATGGCAATGACGAGAACTACCTGATCATTCGCGGTGATACGGACCTGGCGGACCGCTATGGCCTGGAGTTGCTGCGGTTTTATGAGCATTACCGGTTCAGGTATTTTGCGAAGAAACTGGCGTTGAAAGAGGTCCAGCCGCTGGCGGCGGATGACAGTTGGACCAATGATTATTTTGTGGAGGGGGATTTGCGGCAGTTGTCACGACTGCGATTCTCCGGCCGCTAGAAAACTCCCTGTGGGAGCGGGCTTGCTCGCGAAGGCGGCGTGTCCGTCAACATCAATATCGACTGACCCAACGCTTTCGCGAGCAAGCCCGCTCCCACATTGATTGGCGGTGTGACTGTGATTTTTACCATCACCCAGCTCTACTGTGGGAGCG
>NZ_MOBP01000014.1:390207-398624 GCF_003732665.1 Pseudomonas frederiksbergensis
TGTGATTTTTACCATCACCCAGCTCTACTGTGGGAGCGAGCTTGCTCGCGATGGGGCCAGTCAATTCAACATCAAATCTCAGCGAAACCAGTTCGTCCGCGCCAATTCGATCACTTCATCCCCACGCCCGCTCATCGCCGCTTTAAGCATGTACAGGCTGAACCCCTTGGCCTGCTCCAGCTTGATCGTCGGCGGCATGGCCAGTTCCTGGGTCGCGGTAATCACATCCACCAACACCGGCCCATCATGGGCCAATGCCCGGCGCAATGCCGGTTCCAGGTCTTCCGATTCTTCAACGCGAATCCCGAGAATGCCCATGGCGTTGGCCATCGCCGCGAAGTCCGGGTTGTGCAGGTCGGTGCCGGTATTGAGCAAGCCGCTGGATTTCATTTCCATCGCGACGAAGCCCAACGACGCGTTGTCGTAGACGATGATCTTCACCGGCAATTTCAACTGCGCCAGGGAAATGAAATCCCCCATCAACATGCTGAAACCACCATCCCCCGACAGTGAAATCACCTGCCGATCAGGGAATGTTGCCTGAGCGCCGATGGCTTGGGGCATGGCGTTGGCCATCGAGCCGTGGTTGAACGAGCCGAGCAATCGGCGTTTGCCGTTCATTTTCAGGTAACGCGCAGCCCACACCGTTGGCGTGCCGACGTCAGCAGTGAAGATCGCATCGTCATCCGCCAATTCGCTGAGCAGGCGCGTGAGGTATTGCGGGTGAATCGGCCGGCCCGGCGCGGAAGGCTGTGCCAGGTCATCGAGGCCTTGGCGCGCTTTCTTGTAATGTTCGAGGGACGATTCCAGAAAGCTGCGATCACCGCGATAGGGCAGGCGCGGCAGCAGCGCGGCGAGGGTTTCGCCGACGTCGGCGGCGATGCCCAGGTCCAGGGTGGTCCGGCGGCCGAGGGCCTCGGGGTTGTGGTCGATCTGAATGATGGTGGCGTCGGTGGGGTAGAACTGGCGATACGGGAAATCGGTGCCGAGCAGCACCAACGTGTCGCAGTTGAGCATCGCGTGATAGCCGGAGCTGAAACCGATCAGCCCGGTCATGCCGACGTCGAACGGGTTGTCCCACTCCACGTGTTCCTTGCCGCGCAAGGCATGCACTACCGGCGCGCCGAGGGCGTCGGCCAGGGCCACCAGTTGATCATGAGCGCCGGCACATCCGGCGCCGCACATCAGGGTTACGGCTTTGCTTTGGCTCAGCAGTTCAACCAGTCGATCCAGATCCTGCGGTGCCGGCAAGGTGCGCGGTTTGGACAGCGCCGGCCACGGCTTGAGGTTGTCTTCGACTTCCTGCAACGCCACGTCACCGGGAATCACCACCACCGCGACGCCGCGATTGAGGATCGCGCTGCGCATCGCCCGGTGCAGCAACTGCGGCATCTGCGCCGGGTTGCTGACCAGTTCGACGAAGTGGCTGCACTCCTTGAACAGTTCCTGCGGGTGGGTTTCCTGAAAGTAGTTGAGGCCGACTTCGGACGACGGAATCTGCGCCGCGATGGCCAGCACCGGCACATGGTTTCTGTGGCAGTCGAACAACCCGTTGATCAAGTGCAGATTGCCCGGCCCGCAACTGCCGGCGCACACCGCCAGTTCGCCGGTGACGGCTGCCTCGGCCCCGGCGGCAAATGCCGCGACCTCTTCGTGGCGCACGTGCATCCACTCGATGCTGTCCATGGTGCGCAGGGCGTCGGTCAAGCCGTTGAGGCTGTCGCCGGTCAGGCCCCAGATGCGTTTGACGCCGGCCTGTTCGAGGGTGGTTGCCAGTTGCTGGGCAAGGGTGATTTTCGCCATGAATGAGGTACTCCAGTGATCGATGAGTTGCCCTTGGGATAGAAAAAGGGACAACTCAACGGCTGGCATGACTCCCGGGGAATTGTGAAGAGTCGTTTACTTGGTCATCGCCTGTTTGTATTGGCGGGTACGCCGGGCGATGTACAGCTGATCGCGGATCAACGCCCAGAGCGCCGAGACCTGCGGCCGGGGCTGGTGGCCGCGACTCAGGCGATGCAACTGGAACTTGACTACCGCCATGGTCGCCAGCGCCGCCAGAGGTTTGCGCTTCCAGAGGATCGGCGGCAATTGCGGATGGCTGTTCTTGCCTTCGCGCCAGTGCTTGACCAGGTGCGGCTCCACCGCCATCGCGGTACCGATCCCGGCCATGGCGATGCCGCTGTCGAGCACCTGTTCGACGATGGCCAGGCGACGGATGCCACCGGTCACCATCACCGGCATGCGCGCCACGCTGGCCAGTTCGCCGGCCATCTCCAGGAAGTACGCTTCACGGGCCAGGGTGCGGCCGTCACGGGCTTCGCCTTGCATGGCCGGGGCTTCATAGCTGCCGCCGGATAACTCCAGCAAATCGAGCTGCTGCTCGTTGAGCCACTGGATCACTTGCCTGGCATCGTCGGCGTCAAAGCCGCCGCGCTGGAAGTCCGCCGAGTTGAGCTTCACCGAGACGCAGAACTGCGCCGAGACGGCTTTGCGCACGGCGCTGACCACCGCCAGCAGCAGGCGAGCGCGATTTTCCAGGGAGCCGCCCCATTGGTCGGTGCGACGGTTGGTCAGCGGTGACAAAAACTGGCTGATCAAGTAACCGTGGGCCGCGTGAATCTGCACCCCGGTAAATCCGGCTTTCTCCGCCAGGGCCGCGCTGGTGGCGAAGCGCTGGATCACTTCGTGGATATCGCTTTCGGTCATAGGTTTGGGCTCGGCGAACATCTTCGAGAACGAGCCCAAGTCCAACGCCACCGCCGACGGCGCCCAGGCTTGCTGGCCGAGATTGGCCATGGTCTGGCGCCCCGGATGATTGAGTTGCACCCAGAACTGCGCGCCACCGGCCCGGCCAATCGTTGCCCACTGACGAAAACGCTCAAGGTGCTGCTCATCTTCCAGCGCCACACCGCCGGGACCGGTCATGGCGCGACGGTCGATCATGACGTTGCCAGTCAGCAACAACCCGGCTTCGCCCCCGGCCCAGGCTTGATACAGACGCAACAGGGCATCGGAAGGCGCCTGTCGGGTGTCCGCGAGGTTTTCTTCCATCGCCGCTTTGGCGATGCGATTGCCGATAGTCTGGCCGTTGGGCAAATTCAGCGTTTGAAAGGGCGACATGCTTGACTCCTCATCAGTGATGGGAGGAGGCTAAGCTTAAAGTTAACTTTAATGTCAAGCGGGCAAATGAGGTTGGGATGAAGATTGGTGAATTGGCGGAGTTAAGTGGCTTCAACCCGTCGCGCATTCGGTTTTACGAGGCCCAGGGCCTGATCCAGAAAGTCGCGCGCCGGGCCAATGGCTACCGGCATTACCCCGAACAGGTGTTGCAGACGCTGTACCTGATCCAGTGCGCCCAACAGGCCGGGTTCAGCCTGGAAGAGTTGAAGCAGTTGATGCCGGACACCGCCACCGGTGAATTCAAGCACGACGAACTGTTGGCGGGCCTGACGCGCAAAGTCGAACAGATCGAAGAAATGCAGCAACACCTGGCGCAGAGCAAGGCGAAGCTGCTGGCGGTGATCGACGATATCCACGCGAAGCCCGAAGGCATGGGCTGCGACGCGAATGCCGAGCGGGTGCTGGCGTCCTTCAAGCACCCGCGCTGATCGCCCCAAATCCCCTGTGGGAGCGGGCTTGCTCGCGAAAGCGGTGGGCCAGCCAACATCCCTGTTGAATGTGAAACCGCCTTCGCGAGCAAGCTTTGCTCCTACAAGGGGATCGTCGTACACAACATCTGTGTTCACCACCGACCCCTGTAGGAGCGAGGCTTGCCCGCGAAGAGGCCCTGATAGTCAGCGCAATGTCATCACTGCTGAGCAACGGTCCCCGATAAATGGTTTGAGGGGGCTGGAATCGGATTACGCATCAGCGTCCCCACCACCAACGCCCCCAGCAGCGCCAACAACCCCGCGACCACCAGCAACAAACTGAAACCACCGACAAACGCCTGCCGGGCCAGCGGTTCGACCACGCCACGCGCCGTGTCCGGCAGCAAGCCCAGCGCCGCCGTCATATCTCCGGCCACCACTCGCGAGGCGATGCCGCGGGTCTGTTCAACCCATTGCCCCGACAGGCTGTCACGCAGCAACAACTCGGTATGACTGGCCAGCAACGCGCCGTACACACCGATGGCCAGCATGATCGCGCTGAAACGCATGGTGGTGCTCAGGCCCGAGGCCATCCCGGCGCGGTCCCTCGGCACGCAAGCCATGATGTTTTTCTGCGTGTCGCCATTGAGCAACCCGGCCCCGGCGCCGGTCACCGCAATGGCCAGGGCGAAGGGCAGGTAACCGCCGCTGTTGACCGCCCAGGCGCTGAGCAAATTGCCGCCGCCGACCAGGGTCAGTCCCGCCGCCATCAAAGTCGCGGGGGCAAAACGGCTCGCCAGCCGCGCTCCAATGCGTGGGCAAATCAGCATCGTCAACGCAAACGGCAACATCCCCAGCCCCGAGGCGATGGCCGAGAAACCCAAACCGTTTTGCAGGTAGAACGGCAGCATCGTCATCATCACCTGAGCGCAACCGGCGTAAGCGAACATGCCCAGCAGGGCGCCGATAAAACGTGGGTGCTTGAACAGTTGCAGGTCGACCATGGGCCGCTGCTGCATGCGCTCGATCAGCACAAACAGCCCAAGCAATAGCGCACCGCCGATCAGTCGGGCGTAGGTCATGGGATTGTTCCAGCCGATGCGATTGGCTTCGATCAGGCCCCAGATCAGGCACAGCAGACTCGCGCTGAAAGCCAGGCTGCCCCACGGGTCGAGGCGCGCAGATTGGGTGTCCCGGGATTCCGGCACGTTGCGCCAGACCATCGCCATCAGCAACGCACCCACCGGCAGATTGAGGTAGAAAATCCAGCGCCAGCCGATGTATTCGGTGATCAAACCGCCGAGGGTCGGCGCCGCCGTCATCGCCACCCCCATGCACGCGCCCCAGAACGCCCAGGCCTTCGCCCGTTCCACCTCGTCGTGAAAGGTGTGGCCAATGGAAGCCAGGGCCGAAGTCAGCAGCAACGCGGCGCCAACGCCTTTGATCGCCCGGGCAATGTCGAGGAACAACGCGCTCGGTGCAGCGCCGCAACCGAGGGAGGCGAGGATGAAAATCCCCAGGCCCCAAAGCAGGGTTTTCTGCCGGCCGAAGCGGTCGGCGATGCTCCCCGCCGGCAGCAACAACGCGGCGAAGGCCAGCATATAGGCGCTCACCACCCATTCGATGTCGGCAAAATTGGCGCCCAGGTCCCGGGCGATGGTCGGCAGGGTGACGGCGACAATATTGGTATCGAGGACAATCAGCGAACACACCCCGGAGGCGGTCAGCAGCGTCAGACGTGGGCTGACCTTGCTCATGATCGGATTGCCTTTTGAGTAAGGGGTTTGACGTGCATGGTTTTAGCTCTCTAGTGTGGTTGCATCGAAAGCTTATCCCGGTCTGCGCGAGGCTTTGTTAGCTGTCAGTCTGGACTTCATTACCTTTGAGCTAATGCACCATGGATATAAGGCATTTCCGCTACTTCCTGGCCGTTGCCCGGCAGCGCAACTTCACCCGAGCCGCCGAGCAACTGGGCATCGCGCCGCCCACTTTGAGCCGACAGATTCAGGACATGGAAACGGAGCTCGGCACGCGGCTGTTCCTGCGTCAGCAACGGGAAGTCAGCCTGACCGAGGCCGGCGCGGCACTGGTGATCGAGGCCGAAGCCACGGTGCGCCAATTCGAATTCGCCCAACGCAACGCCCAGCGCGCCGGGCGCGGGGATATCGGCCACATCGAGCTGGGTTACGTGGCCTCGGCGGTGTATTCCGGTTTGCTACAAAAGCAGGTGCAGGCCTTCTGCCGCGAGTGTCCGGATGTCAGCCTGAATGTGCGCGAGACGCCGATGGCGGCGTTGCCGGGCCTGGTAATCGAGGGCCGGTTCGACATCGGTTACGTGCGCTCGCCGATGACCTTGCCCGAGGGGCTGGAAGCGCTGCGGCTCGATTCGGAGGGGTTTGTGCTGGCGCTGTCGAGTGAGTCGTGGCTGTGCCGACTGCCCCGGATCAATCCGGCGCATCTGCAAAATGAAACCTTTATCCTGCCGGAGCAAATCAACGGCACCTTGCAAGTCGCCGCCGAAGGAGGCTTCGCCCCAACCTTGGGCGCGCAGCCGGGCGGCTTGGTGGCGGTGATTGCCCTGGTGTCACTGGGGCAGGGTGTGGCGGTGGTGCCGGCGTCGGTGGTCGGGCATGTCGGGTTGCCGGGGGTTGTGTATCGGGAGATTGAGGGGGGTGAAGCGAGTTCGTGGTTGTCGATGATTTATCGGCGGTTTGAGAAGTCGGCGGCGGTGGCTCGGTATATCGAGCAGGTTCGAAACCGCTAGAAGCTTCGCGAGCAAGCCCGCTCCCACAGGGGATTTGTGAACACTGAAGATCACCTGTGGGAGCGGGCTTGCTCGCGAAGGCGTCCGCCAAAACGACGCTGTTACAGATTTTGTAACGATTTCCAGTTGTAGGAATTGTTACCTTCACCTGTACGCTTCAAGTCCTTTTTCCCATTCAGGACCTGCATGAACACCCTCACGGAGCCCCCCAGTCAGCCCTCCATCTCGCGCTTTCGCGCAACCCTGACGCACGTCAAACACCCGGTTTTCCGACCTCTATCTCTTTCTGCATCTACGCTCCCACGGCCCTCGCGCCGCACTTTGCCTTGCCCGGCATTCTGAATTCGCTAAAGAGATCGAGACATTTTTATGGAATGGATAGCTGACCCCACTGCCTGGCTGGGCTTGTTGACGTTGATCGTGCTGGAGCTGGTGCTGGGCATCGACAACCTGGTGTTTATCGCGATCCTGGCGGACAAGTTGCCGCCGCATCAGCGCGACCGTGCACGGATCATCGGTTTGTCCCTGGCGCTGCTGATGCGCCTGGGCCTGCTGGCGAGTATTTCCTGGCTGGTGACCCTGACCCAGCCGCTGTTCGAGGTGTTCGACAAGAGCTTCTCCGGGCGTGACCTGATCATGCTGTTCGGCGGTGTGTTCCTGCTGTTCAAGGCCACCATGGAGTTGCACGAGCGGCTCGAAGGCCACGTCGGCCAGCGCACGGGCAATGCCGCTTACGCAATGTTCTGGCCGATCGTGGCGCAGATTGTGGTGCTCGACGCAGTGTTTTCCCTGGATGCGGTGATTACCGCCGTGGGCATGGTCGATGAACTGGCGGTGATGATGATCGCGGTGATCATTTCCATCGGCCTGATGATCGTCGCCAGCAAGCCGCTGACTCGATTCGTCAATGAACACCCGACGGTGATCATGTTGTGCCTGGGCTTCCTGATGATGATCGGTTTCGCCCTGACCGCCGAAGGCCTGGGCTTCCACATTCCCAAAGGTTACCTGTACGCGGCCATCGGTTTCTCGATCCTGATCGAAGTGTTCAACCAGATCGCCCGCGCCCGGCGCAAGCGCTCCATGCAGGGTCTGAAGCCTATGCGCGAGCGCACGGCCCATGCGGTGATGCGTTTGCTGGGCGGTCGCCGGTTGGCGGTGGAAGAGGTCGGCGAGGAGATTGCCGACCTGCTGGACAATGGTGAAGCACCAAGTGAAGTGCTGTTCGACCGCCGTGAGCGGGTCATGATCAGTGGCGTGCTGCAACTGGCCGAGCGGCCGATTCGTACGCTGATGACGGTACGGGCTGACGTCGATCACCTCGATTTGGCCGATGATGCCGAGACCATTCGTACACGCCTGATGCATTCGTCCTACTCACGCCTGCCGCTGGTCCGCGACGGCGTGGTGGATGAGCCCCTGGGCTTTGTGCACAAAAAGGAGTTGTTGAAAGAGTACCTGGCCGGCAATGACCCGGACCTTGAAGACCTGGCGCGCACGACCATCAACTTGCTCGACAGCTATTCGATCCTCAACGCCCTGGAACAGATGCGCAAAGCCTCGACCCACATTGCCTTTGTGGTCAATGAATTCGGCGACTTCGTGGGCGTGCTGACCATGACCGACATCCTTGAATCCATCGCCGGCGAACTGCCGGACGCCAGCGAAATCGAAGGCCCGGACGTGGTTGAAGAGCAGGGTGGGTTCATGGTCAGCGGTGCGTTGAACCTGACGCGGGTGCGACAGTTGACCGGTTTTAGCGCTGAGCCCTCCGATGACTACCAGACCTTGGCCGGGTGGGTGATGAGTGTGCTGGATCGGTTGCCGGTGATCGGTGATCGCCATGAATGGGATGGCTGGACGATGACAGTGGCGGCGGTCGAGGAGCGGCGGGTGGTGCGGGTGTTGTTGGTCCGCAGCGGCGGGTAATTTTGCGTCGAGCCCGAGGGCCTCTTCGCGAGCAAGCCCGCTCCCACAATGGATTTGTGTACACCGCTCCCTGTGGGAGCGGGCTTGCTCGGGTAGAAACCGGGGACATCCTTTACGTTTTAAACCGGAGA
>NZ_MOBP01000122.1 GCF_003732665.1 Pseudomonas frederiksbergensis
TCCCTGCGCCTCGCCCCCGGCCCGTTGCCGGCGGTGAGCAGCAGCGACGGCGGTATCACCTGGACCGCGACCTTCACCCCGACCGCCAGCGTCAGCGATACGACTAACGTCCTCCCCCTGGCCAACACCGGCGTGGCTGACCTGTCGGGCAATGCCGGCAGCGGAACCACCAACTCGGGCAACTACATCGTCGACACCGTTCGCCCGACCGCGACCATCGTATTGGCCGACACCGCGCTGAAAATCGGCGACACATCGCTGGTGACCATCAC
>NZ_MOBP01000123.1 GCF_003732665.1 Pseudomonas frederiksbergensis
GGTGGTCGGGCCCAATGGTTGCGGCAAGTCGAATATCATCGACGCCGTGCGTTGGGTGATGGGCGAGAGCTCGGCCAAGAACCTGCGCGGCGAGTCGATGACCGACGTCATCTTCAACGGCTCCACCAGCCGTAAACCGGTGAGCCAGGCGAGCATCGAACTGGTGTTCGACAACTCTGACGGCACCCTGGTCGGCGAATACGCGGCCTACGCGGAAATCTCGATTCGCCGCAAAGTCACCCGCGACAGCCAGAACAGTCACTACCTCAACGGCACCAAATGCCGTCGCCGCGACATCACCGACATTTTCCTCGGTACCGGCCTGGGCCCGCGCAGCTACTCGATCATCGAGCAGGGCATGATCTCCAAGCTGATCGAAGCCAAGCC
>NZ_MOBP01000124.1 GCF_003732665.1 Pseudomonas frederiksbergensis
CAACGGTGTAAGGCGGATTGCCCACAGGAACACGGAGGTTCCATGTTGCGAGATCGATCATAGACAAAGCTTCCACGAATCCATGCTGCACGCCCGTTCCAGAAGCCCTAGCACGGGCCTTGGCGGGTTGCCTTTATAAGCGTAGTCGCGTGCTTTGTTAATGCCCGCCGGGCAGAAGATTGACGTCAACATCCTGTCAAAAAGCCATCTTTCCCGGTTTCCGGGGGCTGTAGCGCCGCCCGTTAGTCGGGTTATGGACGGCTTGGTTACATGATGGCGTGATGACACCTACTGCTTT
>NZ_MOBP01000125.1 GCF_003732665.1 Pseudomonas frederiksbergensis
CTGACGTGTGCACGGTGGCGGGTTTCCAGACCTTGAGGAAACCAGTCAGGCAGGCCATGGAAATCAGCGCGGCGATCACGTCCACCAGCATCGGCCCGTGGTAGTTCGACACGATGAATTGCGGCACGGCGAAACTGACCCCGGCCACCAGAATCGGCGGCCAGATTTCCAGCATCTTGCGCCAGCCGGCGAAGGCCCAGATCAACCAGAACGGCACCAGCACCGAGAAAAACGGCAGTTGCCGACCGACCATCATCGACAGCTCCATTTCATCCAGCCCGGTGACTTTGGCCAGGGTGATGATCGGCGTGCCGAGGGCGCCGAAGGCCACCGGCGCGGTGTTGGCAATCAGCGCCAGGCCCGATGCGGCCAGGGGCGAGAAGCCGAGACCGATCAGAATCGCCCCGGTCACCGCCACCGGCGTACCGAATCCGGCCGCGCCTTCGAAGAACGCGCCGAAGCAGAAGGCGATCAGCAGCAGTTGCAGGCGCC
>NZ_MOBP01000126.1 GCF_003732665.1 Pseudomonas frederiksbergensis
TGGAGCCACTGGATGTACATTTGTTGATCAGTTCGTTTTGCTTCTACCGCGTGTCGAACCGACACACGTTGGGGGAAATTTTCCAGGTGGATTTGCCGGCTGAAAGCGTCAAGCAGCGTCATCGGACGATGATTTGCGAGTCGGTTTTGCGGTATTTGCAGGCATGACCTGTGGCGAGGGGGCTTGCCCCCGTTGGGCTGCGAAGCAGCCCCCCTCCCGGTCTATCAACCATTCAAACTCTGAAAATGCGCCAACATCCGCTGCGCATCCGGCCCCACCCCGCTAAACAATTCAAA
>NZ_MOBP01000127.1 GCF_003732665.1 Pseudomonas frederiksbergensis
GAAGCCAGGTCTGGCGCCGGCAGGGCTTTGCGGTCGAGTTTGCCGTTGGGGGGTAGTGGCAGTGTGTCGAGGTGGACGTAAGCCGCCGGGAGCATGTAGTCCGGCAGTTGGGTTTGCAGGTGGCGGCGCAGTGCGTCGATATCGAGGGGTTGCGGCGCGGTGTAGTAAGCGACCAGGCGTTTTTCGCCGGGGATGTCTTCCCGGGCCAGGACGACGGCTTCGTTGATGTCTGCGTGCTGGGCGAGTTTGGTTTCGATTTCGCCGAGTGCGATGCGGAAACCGCGTATTTTCACCTGATCGTCGTT
>NZ_MOBP01000128.1 GCF_003732665.1 Pseudomonas frederiksbergensis
GTTGTAGCGATAGTGGCCGGGCAGGGCGCCTTTGAAAGCGCCGAGGAAGTGCGGGTCGGACTCCCACGAAACAGTGATCGGATCGCCAATGATCCGTGCGGCGATATCGACTTTCGGGTAGATCTTTTTCAACGCATCCAGCGCCAGCTTCACGCGTTTTTCCACCGGGTGCGGGAGCATTTTCAGCGCGTCACTCATCCACGAGTACGACAGGCAAATCACCCCTGGCTTATCGTCGCCGTTGTCGAACAGATAGGTG
>NZ_MOBP01000129.1 GCF_003732665.1 Pseudomonas frederiksbergensis
TGGAAACAATCAGGCCTTGGCCGCGAGGGCTCGCGTCATGGCCTCATGGAATATCTCGAACCCAAATATGTCTGCTTCGGCAATCTGGCTGCCTGAAAGGATCTCACCTATGACCATCGACATCAAAAATATCGCGGAAATGGATCGAAACGCCGTTCTGCATCCCTTCACGCAGCTCAAGGATTTTGCCAGCGGTAAACTCGGCGAACCCACCATCGTTGAAACCGGCAAGGGCATCCGCATTCAGGACGCGCACGGCAAGCAATTGATCGATGGATTTGCCGGTCTTTATTGCGTCAATGTCGGTTATGGCCGCACCGAGGTAGCTGAGGCGATTTCGCGACAGGCCTACCGCCTCGCCTATTATCATTCCTACGCCGCTCACACGACGGATGAACTGGCCATCCTTTCCGACCGCCTCGTCAGGATGGCACCGGGCAAAATGAGCAAGGTGTTCTACGGC
>NZ_MOBP01000015.1 GCF_003732665.1 Pseudomonas frederiksbergensis
GGCGGCCTAAAGCTCCTACGGAGTGGTCCAAAAAAACTGGACCCCAACAGGCTTGCCCGCGAAGGCGTCCGTCCATACACCGTAAATTCCGAATAAAAGAAACCGGCCCTCAAGCCGGTTTTTTTATGACCTCAGGCTGCCTTCGCCGCCAAGGCCTGCCTTGCCACCGCCGCCAATCGCCTGAGCCCTTCATCCAGTCGAGCCGAATCGATGTGGTTGAAGTTCAGCCTCAGATTCAGGGAAAAGCCAGGGGACTGCTGACTGAATTTTATTGGCTGGATTTGTTTGGGCCGTTCTGGCCCCTTCGCGAGCAAGCCCGCTCCCACATTGGAATGCGTTCCCCTGTGGGAGCGGGCTTGCTCGCGAAGGGGCCAGCACAGGCGATATATCTCTATTGCCAAACTTTTCGTCGACAAAAACAAAAACATTATTTGCTTTATTTGTATACAAAAGCATAATCCACTTCGTGCGAGTTCCTGACCAAGCGGTCAACAAATTCGTATCTGCCTCAAAGGGCCGCTGCCACCCTCATGGGTCCGGCCCTGGAAATAAAAATAAAACTCTTGAGGAGTACTCGCTGTGGAAAGCCGCAAATCCGAAGCCCCGACATTGGACCTCTCGCCGCCATTACGTAATGGTCTGCTGGAACGCCTCTTCAAACTCACCTTGCATGGCACCACGGTGAAGACCGAGCTGATTGCCGGTCTGACAACCTTCATCACCATGGCTTACATCATCTTCGTCAACCCGAACATCATGGCCGACGCCGGCATTGATCACGGCGCTGCGTTCGTCGCCACCTGCATCGCCGCCGCGCTCGGCTGCCTGTTGATGGGCCTGTACGCCAACTGGCCGGTCGGTCTGGCGCCGGGCATGGGCCTGAACGCGTTCTTCACCTACACCGTGGTCGGCACCATGGGCTACAACTGGGAAACCGCCCTCGGCGCGGTGTTTGTCTCCGGTGTATTGTTCATGATCCTGACCTTTTCCAAGATTCGCGAATGGCTGCTCAACAGTATTCCCGTGAGCCTGCGCTACGCCATGGGCGCGGGTGTCGGGCTGTTCCTGGGGATCATCGGCCTGAAAACCGCCGGCATCATCGTCGCCAGCCCGGCCACCCTGATCAAGCTCGGCTCCCTGCGCGAACCCGGCCCGCTGCTGGCGGCCATCTGCTTTCTGATGATCGCTGTGCTCAGCTATCACAAGGTGTTCGGCGCGATTCTCATCAGCATCATCACCGTGACCGCCGCCGGCTGGGGCCTGGGCCTCGTTCACTATGAAGGCATCATGTCCGCCCCGCCGAGCCTGGCCCCGACCTGGATGGCCATGAACATCGCCGGCGTGTTCAACGTCAGTATGATCAGCGTGGTGCTGGCGTTCCTATTCGTGCACATGTTTGACACCGCCGGCACCTTGATGGGTGTCGCCCAGCGCGCCAACCTGGTGAACGCTGACGGCCGGATCGAAAACCTCTCCCGCGCGATGAAAGCCGACAGTGCCTCCAGCGTTTTCGGGGCGATGGTCGGTGTCCCTCCAGTCACCAGCTATGTGGAAAGTGCCGCGGGTGTCGCCGCTGGTGGTCGGACTGGTCTTACCGCCGTGACCGTAGGTGTGCTATTTATTGCCGCGATGTTCTTCGCACCGCTGGCTGGCATGATTCCGGCTTACGCCACCGCCGGTGCGCTGATTTATGTGGCGATGCTGATGATGAGCGGCATGGCGCACATCAACTGGGATGAAGCGACCGACAGCATCCCGGCGATTGTCACCGCGATCATGATGCCGCTGACCTTTTCAGTCGCCGACGGCATCGCGCTGGGCTTTATCACTTACGTGGTGCTGAAGGCCGGCACCGGTAAGTACAAGGAAATTTCCATCAGTCTGTGGGTGCTCTGCGCGATCTTCATCGCCAAGTTCATTTTCTTGTAACCCGTCATAGCTTCAAACAGCCTCACCCCGTCGGGTGGGGCTTTTGCACATTAGGAGGAAAGTGATGAGTCTGGAAACCTGGCTGCTGTTCAGCGGCGCTGCGCTGGTGGTGATCCTGATCCCGGGGCCATTGTCTTTGCTGATGATCAGCAACAGTTTGAACTACGGTTTGCGCCGTTCTTACCCGGCCTTTCTCGGTGGGGTGATTGCTTCGATTTGTCTGCTCAGTGCCTCGGCGCTGGGTCTGGGCGCCCTGCTGCTGGCCTCGGAACAGCTGTTCAGCGCGCTGAAGATCGTCGGCGCGCTGTACCTGTTCTACCTCGCCTGGCAGAGCTGGCAGCAATCCCGCCAGCCATCAGTGGGCGCCGAAGTGCCCCAGGCTGCGCCAGTGCCGCGTTTCCGTGCGCTGTTCGGGCGCGCGTTTGTGCTGGGCGCGAGCAATCCGAAAGACATCCTGTTCTTCGCCGCGTTCCTGCCGCAGTTCTTGAGCGCCGAGCAACCGTTCCTGCCGCAGTTGCTGGTGATGATTGCAACCTGGACCGTGCTCGATCTGCTGTGCAAGTTGGCTTATGGGTTGGGTGCCCATGGCGCGGCGCGGTATTTGCGCAGCGGCAAGGGGCAGAGTTGGTTTAACCGGGTCAGTGCCGGGTTGTTTGGTGGTGCGGGTGCGGCGTCGTTGTTGAGCCGCTAAAAGCAAAAGCTTCGCGAGCAAGCCCGCTCCCACAATGGAATGCGTTCCCCTGTGGGAGCGGGCTTGCTCGCGAAGAGGCCCTGACAGGCACCACTTTTTCAAGGGCAAAAAAAAGCCCGCAGTGTGGGCGGGCAAAAGACCAAAGAAGCTTTATGCGCAGGATTCTTGGGGGGAAAGTCCTAGCTTCCTCTGTAGGTCGAATAGCTGTAGGGCGAAATCAGCAACGGCACATGGTAGTGATCCTGTTCTGCAGAGATGCCAAACCGCAGCACCACCACGTCGAGGAACGCAGGTGTAGGCAACTGAACGCCACGGGCGCGGTAGTAATCGCCCGCATGAAACTGAACCTGATAGACCCCGGAACGGTAGTCATCGCCTTGCAGCAACGGTGCATCGACTCGGCCATCGCTGTTGGTGATCGCGCTGGCGACCAATTCCAGTTGCGAACCTTCAACGCGGTACAACTCGACCTTGATCGAGCTGCCCGGGCAACCGTGTGCAGCGTCCAAAACGTGTGTAGTCAAACGTCCCATTGATTCTGCGCGCCTGCCTGCATACAGCAGTCAGGCCTCGCGCCTCCCGAAGTCAGTTGAAAAGGAGACCGCACCGTTTCGGAGCACGAAAAGCTGCGGCGAGCGACTGATTAAGACACTTTTCAAAAATATTGTACACAATAAAAATGACATTTTTATCCCGACCACCGTCATCCGGGGATTCCCGGCGAATCTAACCACGAACCATACGTGCAGCGGACCTTCTATCCATTAGCTGACCAGTCAGGCAGGTTTCTTGCAGTAGCATCCATTCATGACAGTTAATGAAAAATGCAAAAAATCAGGCTTACAAAGTGAATATAAAGTTGTATACAATCAGCCCATCGCTGTGACGCCACACCAGGCGGCCACACAACTCAAGTCAACACGAACAAGAAGGAAGACTGCAGTGAGCGCTGACTACCCACGCGACCTGGTCGGTTACGGCAGTAACCCTCCGCACCCACACTGGCCGGGCAATGCCCGCATCGCCCTGTCCTTCGTGCTCAATTACGAGGAAGGTGGCGAGCGCAATATCCTGCATGGCGATAAAGAATCCGAAGCCTTCCTCTCGGAAATGGTCTCGGCGCAGCCGCTGCAAGGCGCGCGCAACATGAGCATGGAATCCCTTTACGAGTATGGCAGCCGCGCCGGCGTGTGGCGGGTGCTTAAACTGTTCAAGGAATTCGACATCCCGCTGACGATCTTCGCCGTGGCCATGGCCGCCCAGCGCCACCCGGACGTGATCCGCGCCATGGTCGAGGCCGGCCATGAGATCTGCAGCCACGGCTATCGCTGGATCGACTACCAGTACATGGACGAAGCCCAGGAACGCGAGCACATGCTCGAAGCGATCCGCATCCTCACCGAGCTCACCGGCGAACGCCCACTGGGCTGGTACACCGGTCGCACCGGCCCGAACACCCGTCGGCTGGTGATGGAAGAAGGCGGTTTCCTCTACGACTGCGACACCTACGACGACGACCTGCCCTACTGGGAACCGAACAACCCGACCGGCAAGCCGCACCTGGTGATCCCGTACACCCTGGACACCAACGACATGCGCTTCACCCAGGTCCAGGGTTTCAACAAGGGCGACGATTTCTTTGAATACCTCAAGGACGCGTTCGACGTGCTGTACGCCGAAGGTGCCGAAGCGCCGAAGATGTTGTCCATCGGCCTGCACTGCCGCCTGATTGGCCGTCCGGCGCGCCTGGCCTCGCTCAAGCGCTTTATCGAATACGCTAAAAGTCATGAACAGGTGTGGTTCAGCCGTCGCGTCGACATCGCTCGCCACTGGCACGAAACCCACCCGTACCAAGGGGCTGCCCAATGAGCACCTTTCAAACCGTCAAACCATCGACCCTGAGCCGCGAGGCGTTTGTCGCGGCGTTCGCCGACATCTACGAACATTCGCCATGGGTGGCCGAAAAGGCCTTCGACCTGGGCCAGGACGCCTCGATCGACGAGATCGAAACCCTGCACCAGCGCATGAGCGACATCCTGTTGAGTGCCGATCATCAAAGCCAACTGGCCCTGATCAACGCTCACCCGGACCTGGCCGGCAAAGCTGCCGTCCAGGGCGAACTGACCGAAGCCAGCACCAATGAACAGGCTGGCGCCGGTATTCACCAATGCACGGCCGAAGAGTTCCAGCGCTTCACCGAGCTGAACGACGCCTACAAGGCCAAGTTCAAGTTTCCCTTCATCATGGCGGTAAAAGGCAGCAACCGGCATCAGATCCTCGCGGCGTTCGAAACGCGCATTCACAACTCGGCAGATACCGAATTCAAATGCGCGCTGGCGGAGATCAACAAGATCGCCCTGTTCCGATTACTGACCCTATAGCGATCCTGGCCCGAGAAACCTCATGAACGCTTGCGTTTCCCAGGGCCCCGAGAGCATCCCAAGCCAACTAATTAAAGGCAGACAAGAAGAATGAAAGCTTACGCCGTACCTTTCGAGAAGTTCGTCAACCTGGCCGACGCCCGCCTGGGCACCAAAATCATCTCGGTCACCGATGACTGGTTCGCTGATGCCAACCGCCTGTTCCAGCCGACCCCGGCTGTGTGGAAAGAAGGCGTGTTCGATGACAACGGCAAGTGGATGGACGGCTGGGAATCGCGCCGCAAGCGCTTCGAAGGCTATGACAGCGCGGTGATTCGCCTGGGTGTCGCCGGTTCGATCAAAGGCGTGGACATCGACACTTCATTCTTCACCGGCAACTTCCCGCCGTCGGCCTCCCTGGAAGCCTGTTTCCTGGCTGAAGGCGAGCCGACCGAAAATACCCAGTGGGTTGAAGTGCTGTCCGCCGTCGAGCTGCAAGGCAACAGCCACCACTACCACGAAATCAACAACGACCAGGCCTTCAGCCACCTGCGTTTCAACATCTACCCGGATGGCGGCGTAGCGCGTCTGCGTGTGTATGGTGTGCCGCACCGCGACTGGTCGGCGGTGGGCGACAACGAACAGATCGACCTGGCCGCAGCCCTGAACGGTGGCCGCGCCCTCGCCTGCTCCGACGAACACTTCGGTCGCATGAGCAACATTCTCAACCCGGGCCGTGGCGTCAACATGGGCGATGGCTGGGAAACCGCACGTCGTCGCACGCCGGGCAATGACTGGGTGATCGTCGCGCTGGGTCATGCCGGCGAAGTCGAGAAAGTCATCGTCGACACCCTGCACTTCAAGGGCAACTACCCGGACACTTGCTCGATCCAGGGCGCTTTCGTGAAGGGCGGCACCGACAGCCAGATCGAAACCCAATCGCTGTTCTGGCGCGAACTGCTGCCGGCGCAGAAACTGGAAATGCACGCCGAACACACCTTCGCCGAGCAGATCAAAGCCCTGGGCCCGATCACCCACATCCGCCTCAATGTGTTCCCGGATGGTGGTGTGAGTCGCCTGCGCGTGCTCGGCAAAGTGGCTAAATAAGCGGTGAAGCCATTCGCGAGCAAGCCCGCTCCCACAGGGGAATGCATTCCAAATGTGGGAGCGGGCTTGCTCGCGAAGGCGTCAGAACTAACAACACAGAATTCAAGGTAAGAAGACCAGCATGCGCACACTGACGATTGAACCGCTGACCAAAGAAGCCTTCGCCCCTTTCGGTGACGTGATTGAAACCGACGGCAGCGATCACTTCATGATCAACAACGGTTCGACCATGCGCTTTCATAAACTGGCGACGGTGCAAACCGCCACGCCAGAAGACAACGCGATCATCAGCATTTTCCGCGCCGACGCGCAGGACATGCCGCTGACCGTCAGCATGCTGGAGCGTCACCCGCTGGGCAGCCAGGCTTTCATCCCGCTGCTCGGCAACCCCTTTCTGATCGTGGTCGCGCCACTTGGCGATGAACCTGTATCAGGCTTGGTCCGCGCCTTCGTCACCAACGGCAGGCAGGGCATTAATTACCATCGCGGCGTTTGGCACCATCCGGTGCTGACGATCGAAAAGCGGGATGACTTCCTGGTGGTTGATCGCAGTGGCACAGGCAATAACTGCGATGAGCATTTTTTCAAAGAGGATGAGCGGTTGATCCTTGCCCCCCACCAATAAGAGAAGGTCTGATCACTCGACAACAGAGTGACGGGCGAGAGGTAAAGACTGTGGAAGCACATCTGTTGGAATGGCTGAACCTGAGCGTGCGCTGGGTTCACATGATTACTGGCGTGGCCTGGATCGGTGCGTCGTTCTATTTCGTCTGGCTGGAAAACAACCTCAATCGGGTCAACCCGAAAAGCGGTCTGGCGGGCGATCTGTGGGCGATCCACGGCGGCGGTATCTATCACCTGGAAAAATACAAACTGGCTCCACCGACCATGCCGGACAACCTGCACTGGTTCAAATGGGAAGCCTACTTCACCTGGATGTCGGGGATCGCGCTGCTGTGCGTGGTGTTCTACTCCAACCCGACACTCTATCTGCTGGCACCGGGCAGCACCCTGAGCGGTCCTGAAGGTGTGGCCATCGGTATCGGTTCGCTGTTCATCGGCTGGTTCATCTACTCCTTCCTCTGCGACTCGGCCCTGGGCAAACGCCCTGCCCTGCTCGGCGGCATCCTGTTCGTGCTGATCATTGCGGCCGCCTACGGCTTCAGCAAAGTGTTCAGCGGTCGTGGTGCGTACCTGCACGTCGGCGCGATCATCGGCACCATCATGGTCGGCAACGTCTTCCGCATCATCATGCCGGCGCAACGTGCACTGGTGGCGGCGATTGCCGAGAACCGCACGCCGGATCCGGCGCTGCCGGCCAAAGGTTTGCTGCGTTCGCGTCACAACAACTACTTCACCTTGCCGGTGCTGTTCATCATGATCAGCAACCACTTCCCGAGCACCTACGGCAGCCAATACAACTGGCTGATCCTGGCCGGGATCGCGGTGCTGGCGGTGTTGGTGCGTCACTACTTCAACACCCGTCACGACAGCCACAAGTTTGCCTGGACCCTGCCGGTCGCAGCCGTGGGCATGATCAGCCTGGCCTACGTGACTGGCCCGGCGCAGATGCCGAGCGCACCGGAAGTGGCCAAGGCCCCTGGCACTATCGAGTACCAGCCGTTGCCGGAAACCGCCCTCGGTGGTGGCGCCAAACCTGCTGAAGCCAAGCCTGCCGCGCCTGCCACTGCACCGGCGCAAGCGTCGAACCAGGGCCCGGCGTTCGACAAGGTGCACAGCGTGATTCAGGAACGCTGCGCCGTGTGCCATTCGGCCAAACCGACCAGCCCGCTGTTCAGTGCAGCACCGGCCGGCGTGATGTTCGACACCCCGCAACAAATCCAGCAATTGGCCCCGCGGATCCAGGCGCAAGCCGTCGCCAGCCAGATCATGCCACTGGGCAACATCACACAGATGACCCAGCAGGAACGTGACCTGATTGGTGCGTGGATCAACCAGGGAGCCCAGACCAATTAATCGTTAAAAGCTTCGCGGGCAAGCCTCGCTCCTACAAGGTCCACGTTGACCTGTGGGAGCGGGCTTGCTCGCGAAAGCGTCGGGTCAGTCAACAAAGATGTTGAATGTAATGGCCCCTTCGCGAGCAAGCCCGCTTCCACAGGTTTGCCTGCTGCAAAAATCACAAGAATAAAAAAGATCCGAGGTGTTGCATGTCCGAGCTATCCCAAGCGCGCATCCCCGACGCACCCGCCATTCAGCGTTTGCCCCTTTTGCAACTGATCCTGGTCGGTCTGCAACACGTTCTGCTGATGTACGGCGGTGCCATCGCGGTGCCGCTGATCATCGGACAGGCCGCTGGCCTGAGTCGTGAAGAAATCGCCTTCCTGATCAACGCCGACCTGCTGGTGGCCGGCATCGCCACCATCGTGCAATCCCTCGGCATCGGCCCGATGGGCATTCGTATGCCGGTGATGATGGGTGCCAGTTTCGCTGCGGTCGGCAGCATGGTGGCGATGGCCGGCATGCCCGGGATCGGTTTGCAGGGGATCTTCGGTGCGACCATCGCCGCCGGGTTCTTCGGCATGCTTATCGCGCCGTTCATGTCCAAAGTTGTGCGCTTCTTCCCGCCGCTGGTGACCGGCACGGTCATCACCTCGATCGGTTTGTCGCTGTTCCCCGTCGCCGTGAACTGGGCCGGCGGCGGTGCCGGCGCCACGCAATTCGGTTCGCCGATTTACCTGGCCATCGCCGCGCTGGTGCTGGCCACGATTCTGCTGGTCCACCGCTTTATGCGCGGATTCTGGGTCAACATTTCCGTGTTGATCGGCATGTGCCTGGGCTACGCGCTGTGCGGTGTAATCGGCATGGTTGACCTGAGCGGCATGGCCCAGGCGCCGTGGGTGCAGATTGTCACCCCGCTGCACTTCGGCATGCCGAAATTCGAACTCGCGCCGATCCTGTCGATGTGCCTGGTGGTGGTGATCATCTTCGTCGAGTCCACCGGGATGTTTCTCGCCCTGGGCAAGATCACCGGCCAGGAAGTCTGCCCACGGATGCTCCGTCGCGGTCTGCTCTGCGATGCCGGCGCGTCGTTCTTCGCCGGGTTCTTCAACACGTTCACCCACTCCTCCTTCGCGCAGAACATCGGCCTGGTGCAGATGACCGGCGTGCGTTGCCGCTCGGTGACCATCGTCGCCGGTGGCTTGCTGGTGGTTCTGAGCCTGCTGCCGAAAGCGGCGTTCCTGGTGGCTTCGATTCCACCGGCGGTATTGGGCGGTGCGGCGATTGCGATGTTTGGCATGGTTGCGGCCACTGGCATCAAGATCCTGCAAGAAGCCGACATCGGCGACCGCCGCAATCAACTGCTGGTGGCAGTGAGCATTGGCATGGGCCTGATCCCGGTGGTGCGTCCGGAGTTCTTCGCGCACTTGCCGATGTGGATGAGCCCGATCACCCACAGCGGCATCGCCATGGCGACCTTGAGTGCCCTGGCGCTGAACCTGCTGTTCAACATTCTCGGCGGCCGCGAACGCGCAGCCATCAACGACTGCGCGGCCCACCCGCACTAACCGGAAAAACACAGATCCCCCCTTGTGGGAGCGGGCTTGCTCGCGAAAGCGTCGTATCAGTCGACTCATGTGGTTCTGACACACCGCCTTCGCGAGCAAGCCCGCTCCCACACAGGGACGGGTCAGCCACAGCCTGCGCCTCAACAATAAAAACAAGAGGAAGCACCCGATGGTTTTTACCCCCTCAAGCCTGTCGTTTGACGACGGCAGGCCCACTTCCGCCAACCGTGCCCCAAACCTGTCGTCGGTGCGCTGTTGCGGGGCACTTGAGACCTGGCCAAGGAGTCAGTATTCTCCGCGGCCGCCCGAATCTGGTCTAAAAAAAAGCCCGGATTTAATTCCTGACCAGAAAGCCAACTTATCCCGGCACTGGACGGCATCAAGGCATCCCAAAATCTCTCGTAATCGACTGTTTCCGAACAGCCGAGCGGGCGTTTTTTGGCTTTTTGAATGCCTTGGCTCAGCTCTTGCTAACAGCAACAAAGCTGACCGAATGGATGAATTTTTACAGCTGCAAGAAAAGGCGCCACACCAGAGCGCCGACCTAAGAAAAAAAAACGTCGAACCACCTACTTTTTGGGAGCAACCGAATGAAACGTACGTGCACCAGCCTGATGCTCGCGGGAACCTTGCTGGCCGGGGGCCAGGCGATGGCCGGCGACCTGCTGCAATGGCAAAACAACAGTCTGACCTACCTGTATGGCAAGGACTTCAAGGTCAACCCGCACATTCAGCAAACCGTCACTTTCGAGCACGCTGACGCCTGGAAATACGGGGACAACTTCCTCTTCGTCGACAAGATCTTCTACAACGGCGAGAAGGACTTCAACGTCGGCCCGAACACCTACTACGGTGAGTTCAGCCCGCGTATTTCCCTGGGCAAGGTCCTCGACCAGAAGATCGAGTTCGGCCCGATCAAAGACGTCCTGCTGGCGATGACTTACGAGTTCGGTGAAGGCGACGTCGAGTCGTACCTGATCGGCCCGGGTTTCGACCTGGCGATTCCCGGCTTCGACTACTTCCAACTGAACTTCTACCAGCGTCACACTGAAGGCCCGCGCGCCGGTGACAACGTCTGGCAGATCACCCCGGTCTGGTCCTACACCATTCCGGTCGGCGACTCGAACATCCTGATCGACGGCTTCATGGACTGGGTGGTCGACAACGACTCCAATTCCCACGGCGACTACCACGCCAACCTGCACTTCAACCCACAGGTTAAATACGACCTGGGCAAAGCGCTGAATTTTGGCGAGAAGCAGTTGTACGTCGGTGTGGAATACGACTACTGGAAAGACAAGTACGGGATCGACGACACCCGTGCGTTCACCACCAATCAGAACACCACGAGCTTCCTGGTGAAGTTCCACTTCTGATCTTAAAAGCTTCGCGGGCAAGCCTCGCTCCTACGGGTTTTGTGTCGTTCGCCGAATTCGCGAACGACACCACCCTGTAGGAGCGAGGCTTGCCCGCGAATGGCCGCACCGCCCATCTCAAGCCGGAACCACCGGCTCCGCCAACCCCAAAAACCGGCACAACTCATCACGCTTGGCCAACGCATCCCGGCGCCCGAGATCGATCAACTCGCTGCAATACCCCGCCTCGAACAGCAGATAACTCAACACCCCCGCCCCACTCGTCTTGGTCGCTCCCGGCCCGCGCAGGAACAGGCGCAGCGCCGCCGGCAATTCCTGGCGATGCCGTGCGGCAATTTCATCGATCGGCTGGCTTGGGGAAATCACCAGCACGTCCACCGGCGCCACGCCCAAGGCACGGGTCGGTGTGCCATCGGGCATCAAGTGGCTGAACTGGTTCAAACGCTGCAACAGCTCGATATCACTTTCCAGGCTGTCAATGAACGTGCTGTTGAGCATGTGCCCGCCGATCTGCGCCAAGGTCGGCTGCTGGCCGGTGTAGGCCCGTTGCAGCGGTTGCTCCGGGTCAACCCCACGCGGGTTGCCGCTGACGCCCACCACCAGTACCCTGCTCGCGCCCAGGTGCAGCGCCGGGCTAATCGGTGCCGACTGCCGCACTGCGCCATCGCCGAAAAACTCTTCGCCGATTTTTATCGGGGCGAACAACAGCGGAATCGCCGAACTGGCGAGCAAATGTTCAACGGTCAATTGGGTCGGCACGCCGATTCGTCGATGGCGCAACCAGGCGTCGATGGTCCCGCCGCCCTGATAGAAGGTGACGGCCTGGCCGGACTCGTAGCCGAACGCGGTCACCGCAACCGCCTGCAACTGCTTTTGCGCGATGGCTTCGGCGATGCCGTTCATCTGCAGTTTGTCGTTGAGCAACCCGCGCAGCGGCGAACTGTTGAGCAACGCCACCGGCACTTGGGCGCCGATGCCGAGCAGGCTGTGGCTGACAAAACGACTGGCTTGATGGATGACGCCGGGCCAGTCGCTGCGCAGCACCAGATGACTGCGAAAGCCTTGCCAGAACGCAGTCAGGCGCTCGATGGCGCCACGAAAGTCCATCGCCCCGCTGGCCAGGCTGACCGCATTGATCGCCCCGGCCGAGGTGCCGACGATCACCGGAAACGGGTTGTCTGCCCCCGGTGGCAGCAATTCGGCAATCGCCGCCAGCACGCCCACCTGATACGCCGCCCGAGCCCCGCCGCCGGAAAGAATCAACCCTGTAACCGGTTCAGCTGGGCTCATCGCAACACTCCATGGTGCCTAAAGGGGTCGGTGGTTCAACCGCGTTTTGCGTACAACTTGGGCTCGCCCGGCGGGCGGCTCTTGAAGCGGCGATGGGCCCAGAGGTATTGCTCCGGGCAGTCGCGCAAGGCGCCTTCAACCCACTGATTGATGCGAATGCAATCCGCCTCGTCAGTCTCGCCGGGGAAATTCTCCAGTGGCGCATGAATCACCAGCCGATAGCCGCTGCCGTCCGCCAGACGCTCCTGGGTGAACGGCACCACCAGCGCTTTGCCCAACCGGGCAAATTTGCTGGTCGCGGTCACGGTGGCAGCCTGAATCCCGAACAGCGGCACGAAGATGCTTTGCTTGGCGCCATAGTCCTGGTCCGGTGCGTACCAGATCGCCCGGCCGGCGCGCAGCAACTTGAGCATGCCGCGCACGTCGTCGCGCTCCACCGCCAGCGAATCGAGGTTGTGCCGCTCGCGGCCGCGACGCTGGATAAAGTCGAACAACGGATTTTTATGTTCGCGATACATGCCGTCAATCGTGTGCTGCTGCCCCAGCAGCGCCGCGCCGACTTCCAGGGTGGTGAAATGCAGGGCCATCAGGATCACGCCCTTGCCGTCGCGCTGGGCTTTTTTCAGATGCTCCAGGCCTTCGACATGGGCCAATTTGGCCAGGCGCTTGCGCGACCACCACCAACTCATGGCCATTTCGAAGAAGGCGATGCCGGTAGAAGCGAAGTTTTCCTTGAGCAGGCGCTTGCGCTCGGCGGCGGACTTTTCAGGGAAACACAGCTCAAGATTGCGCTTGGCGATGCGCCGTCGGTCGCCGGCCACCCGGTACATCAAGGCACCCAAAAGGCGACCGATGGACAACAACGCCGGATACGGCAACTGGACGATCAGCCACAACAGCCCCAGCCCACACCACAGCGGCCAGAAACGCGGAGAAAGAAATGCTGTACGAAAACGCGGGCGATCCATTAAAGGTTCCGGAAAGACAATGGCCGCGCATTCTACATCGTTCGACCCGGCTTGCGGCCTGCGGGCGTTATCGTTATAAGTCTCGGCACTTTTAGTGACAAGCCGTTGTATGCCGACCATGAGCCAAACCGAACCGCTAGACCAAGATCCCGTGTTCCAGTTGAAGGGCAGCATGCTCGCCATTACGGTGCTGGAGCTGGCCCGAAACGACCTCGAGAGCCTCGATCGGCAACTGGCCGCCAAGGTCGCCCAGGCGCCGAATTTCTTCAGCAATGCGCCGCTGGTGCTGGCCCTGGACAAACTCCCGGCCAGCGAAGGCGCGGTCGATCTGCCCGGCCTGATGCGCGTGTGCCGCTCCCACGGCCTGCGCACCCTGGCGATCCGCGCCAGCCGCATCGAAGACATCGCCGCCGCCATTGCCGTCGACCTGCCAGTACTGCCGCCGTCCGGCGCCCGTGAGCGTCCGTTGGACCCGAACGAAGGCGTGGTGGTGAAAAAACCGGAAAAACCACCGGAGCCGACCATCAAACCGACGAAAATCATCACGTCGCCAGTACGTGGTGGCCAACAGATCTATGCCCAAGGTGGCGATCTGGTAGTGATTTCCTCGGTCAGCCCGGGGGCGGAACTTCTCGCCGATGGGAACATCCATGTATACGGCCCTATGCGCGGTCGTGCACTGGCCGGGGTCAAGGGTGACTGGAAAGCACGGATTTTCTGTCAGCAAATGAGCGCTGAACTGCTGTCCATCGCCGGCCACTACAAGGTGTCCGAAGATCTGCGCCGCGATCCGTTGTGGGGCTCGGGCGTACAAGTCAGCCTGTCGGGCGACGTGTTGAACATCATTCGGCTTTAACGGATACTGCCGCATTTTCCAAGCATCTCTAAAACGTAGCGAAAACGGCTCAAACGAAGTAGGAAAAAGGCCAAAAGCAGTGTTTACCGCAGGTAGATACCGCCAAGGACCGGATTCCAGCCAAGGCTGTCCGACTGCAGTAGTTTTTCAAGAGATGTTTTTCAGGGGCTAAAAGTCCTTTTTCCTTAGGGGTGAAACACCTTGGCCAAGATTCTCGTGGTTACATCCGGCAAGGGTGGTGTGGGTAAGACCACCACCAGCGCCGCTATCGGTACAGGCCTCGCTCTGCGCGGCCACAAAACAGTCATCGTCGACTTCGACGTCGGTTTGCGTAACCTCGACCTGATCATGGGTTGCGAGCGCCGCGTGGTGTATGACTTCGTCAACGTGGTCAACGGCGAAGCCAACCTGCAACAAGCCCTGATCAAAGACAAACGCCTGGAAAACCTCTACGTACTGGCCGCCAGTCAGACCCGCGACAAAGACGCGCTGACCGTCGAAGGCGTGGAAAAAGTCCTGATGGCGTTGAAAGAAGACTTCGAATTCGTGGTCTGCGATTCCCCGGCCGGCATCGAGAAAGGTGCTCACCTGGCCATGTACTTCGCTGATGAAGCGATCATCGTGACCAACCCGGAAGTGTCCTCGGTACGTGACTCGGACCGCATGCTCGGCCTCCTGGCCAGCAAGTCCCGTCGCGCCGAACGTGGCGAAGATCCGATCAAGGAACATTTGCTGCTGACCCGCTACAACCCGCAACGCGTGAGCGACGGCGAAATGCTTGGCGTCGAAGACGTGAAGGAAATCCTGGCCGTGACACTGCTGGGTGTCATTCCGGAATCCCAAGCCGTACTGAAAGCCTCCAACTCGGGCGTGCCCGTGATCCTCGACGACCAGAGCGACGCCGGCCAGGCGTACGGCGATGCCGTCGATCGCCTCCTTGGCAAAGAAAAGGAACATCGTTTTCTCGATGTGACGAAGAAGGGCTTCTTCGAGCGCCTGTTTGGAGGTAAATAATGAATCTTTTTGACTTCTTTCGTGCCAGCAAAAAGGTCAGCACCGCGTCGGTAGCGAAAGAGCGTCTACAGATCATCGTGGCGCATGAACGCGGCCAGCGCAGTACCCCGGACTACCTGCCAGCCTTGCAGAAGGAACTGGTGGAAGTGATCCGCAAGTACGTCAATATCGGGTCCGATGACGTGCACGTCGCCCTGGAAAACCAGGGTAGCTGCTCGATTCTGGAACTCAATATCACCCTTCCGGATCGCTAGTCGATCCAGCGGGAGCCACGGCGGCTCAGACCTGCGCTCCGTGTAGGAGCGAAGCTTGCTCGCGAACCCCGGCAACTCGGTGTATTTGACACACCGAGTTGATGCGATTCGCGGGCAAGCCTCGCTCCTACACAGGTGTGCAGGGTTCTGAGCCGCCGTTGGCGTTTGTTACGAGGCTGTTTTAATGCCGTTGTCCAACGTCCACATCATCCATCAAGACGACGCCGTCCTGGTGGTGAACAAACCGACCCTGTTGCTCTCCGTCCCCGGCCGGGCCGATGACAACAAGGACTGCCTGATTACCCGTTTGCAAGAAAACGGCTACCCGGAAGCGCGGATCGTCCATCGCCTGGACTGGGAAACCTCCGGCATCATCCTGCTGGCCCGTGACCCGGATACCCATCGCGAACTGTCGAGGCAATTTCACGACCGCGAAACCGAAAAGGCCTACACCGCCCTGTGCTGGGGTCAGCCGGAACTGGACAGTGGCAGCATCGATCTGCCCCTGCGCTACGATCCGCCGACCAAGCCTCGCCATGTGGTGGACCACGAATTCGGCAAGAACGCCCTGACCTTCTGGCGTGTGCTGGAACGTTGCGGCGACTGGTGCCGTGTCGAGCTGACGCCGATCACCGGCCGCTCCCATCAGCTACGCGTGCATATGCTGTCCATCGGCCACCCGTTGCTGGGTGACGGGCTCTACGCCCACGAACAAGCCCTCACTGCCTGGCCACGTTTGTGCCTGCACGCCAGTATGCTCAGCTTCACCCATCCTCAAACCGGCGAACGCTTGCGTTTCGAATGCCCGGCCCCGTTTTAAGCGCTGCTTGACAAGCAGTTGCCCGCTTTAAAAGGACCCCCATCCGGATGAGTTTTACCGATTTTCTGGAAACACCCGTTAAAAAAACCCGCAACCAACTGCTTTACCTGATTTACGGCAACCAGGACGTTTACCGGCGCGAAGCCAAGTTCAGCATCTTGACCGCGCTGTCCCATGTAAAAAATGCGAAGTTCCCACGCATCAGAATCCTCACGGATCGCCCTCAGGATTACGCCGGCTGGCCGGTTGAAACCGTGTTTCTGAGCCAGGAAATCCTGACACAGTGGCAGGGCGAAAACGGCTATCACCACCGGCGCAAGGCCTGCGCCATTGCCGCCGGCCTGACACTTGCTGAAAAAACCCTGTTCGTCGATACCGACACGTTGTTCACCAGCGACCCGAACCGGGCCTTCAGCAAGATCGAGCCCGGCCAATACCTGATGGATCGCTTCGAGTACGACTGGCATTACGTCTGTGAGCGCCCCGAATACTTGAAACTCGGTACGTGCCTGCAAGCTCATGGCGTCAACGCGGACAACGGTTTCAAGTTGTACAACAGCGGACTGTGCGGCGTGACTCACCACGACGGCGCTCTGCTGGACGAATCCATCCAGTTGATCGACGAATGGACCCGGGACGGTTTCGACATCCACACCATCGAGCAAATTGCGTTGTCGTTCGCGATGCGCGACAAACCCGTGGGTGAGGCGAAAAAGTACATCTATCACTACTTCGCGGAAAAACGCTTCTTCCATGCGATGGTTGCCTATTTCTTCTCCCGACATGGCGAACAGTTCAGCCTCGATCTGGTTGAGCTTTGCCGTGATGTGCCGCGGGTCAAACCGTTCCCATCGGCCTGGCAGCGATTGAAAATCAAATGGAAGTTGCGCCACCAGAACGGCGCGCTGCGCAAGGTCGGTCGCGACTTGCTGTATGGCAGTGCCGCACCTGAGGGGCCGTATTACGGGGCTTGCCGCCATGAATGGTGGGAATGCGCCTCGCGGGAGATTTTGCGCTGGGACGAAAGCCGTCAGAAAAAGCTGCTGAGCACTCGCAGTCTCTGGCCGGAACAACTGCCCAAACCGGAAAAACCCGAAGATGAACGGGTGATCATGCAATACCTGAAAAAACGGGTCGAGGCTGCCGGCTGACGCCGGTGACACATGTGATGCCCAAAGCCCCAGGCCAATACGTTAAACTGCCGCCCATTGCTGTCTGGAGTTTCTTATGCGCGAAGAGTTGAACCAAGGCCTGATCGACTTTCTCAAGGCCTCCCCTACCCCGTTTCATGCCACTGCCAGCCTTGTTCAGCGACTGGAAGCGGCAGGTTTTTCGCGTCTTGATGAGCGTGAGCCGTGGGCCGTCGAAACCAACGGTCGTTACTACGTCACCCGTAACGACTCCTCGATTGTCGCGTTCAAGATGGGCCGCCATTCGCCCCTGCACGGCGGCATCCGCCTGGTCGGCGCCCACACCGACAGCCCATGCCTGCGGGTCAAGCCGCAGCCGGAGCTGCAACGCCAGGGTTTCTGGCAACTGGGCGTCGAAGTCTATGGCGGCGCGCTGCTGGCGCCGTGGTTCGACCGTGACCTGTCCCTGGCCGGCCGCGTGACCTTCCGCCGTGATGGCAAGGTCGAGAGCCAGTTGATCGACTTCAAGGCACCGATCGCCACCATCCCCAACCTGGCCATTCACCTCAACCGTGAAGCCAACATGGGTTGGGCGATCAATGCGCAAACCGAATTACCGCCGATCCTCGCGCAATTCGCCGGTGACGAGCGCGTGGATTTCCGTGCGGTGCTCACCGATCAACTCGCCCGGGAACACGGCCTCAACGCCGACGTGGTGCTCGACTACGAGCTGAGTTTCTATGACACCCAAAGCGCAGCGGTCATCGGCCTGCATGGCGACTTCATTGCCGGTGCGCGCCTGGACAACCTGCTGTCGTGCTACGCCGGCCTGCAAGCGTTGCTGACCACTGAAACCGACGAAACCTGCGTACTGGTCTGCAATGACCACGAAGAAGTCGGTTCCTGCTCGGCCTGCGGCGCCGATGGCCCGATGCTGGAGCAGACCCTGCGTCGCCTGCTGCCTGAAGGGGATGAATTCGTCCGCACGATTCAGAAATCCCTGCTGGTCTCGGCGGACAACGCCCACGGCGTGCATCCCAACTACGCGGAAAAACACGACGCCAACCACGGCCCGAAACTCAACGCCGGCCCGGTGATCAAGGTCAACAGCAACCAGCGCTACGCCACTAACAGCGAAACCGCCGGGTTCTTCCGCCATCTGTGCATGGCCGAAGAAGTCCCGGTGCAGAGCTTCGTGGTACGCAGCGACATGGGCTGTGGCTCGACCATCGGCCCGATCACCGCCAGCCACCTGGGCGTGCGCACCGTGGACATCGGCCTGCCGACGTTCGCCATGCACTCGATCCGTGAACTGTGCGGCAGCCACGACCTGGCGCACCTGGTCAAAGTGCTGGGCGCGTTCTACGCGTGCCGCGAGTTGCCGTAGACGCTGCACCCCTGTAGGAGCAAGGCTTGCCCGCGATGGCGTCAATGAGATCGCCATCGCGGGCAAGCCTTGCTCCTACAGGTGTTTACCACCGGTCGCCAAAAGCCACCTAGACTTAAGTTATCCCCTACGACAAGGCTGTCGCCATGATCTCGATGTCTTCCTTCCACGCCATGCTGATCCCGATTCTCGTCGGCATGATCATGCTGGCCATCGGCTTCAATTTCCGTGACAAGAATGCCGGCGTGTTCGCCATGTGGCTCGGCATGCTGCTGATCCTGGCCACCGTTGTTTACAAAATCCTGGCCAAACTCAACGAATAAATGCATGCGCCCCGCTCGCATTGATTTTGACGGGCTCGTACACTCGGCCGATCCGCTCTTCCCGAGGTTGACCGCCTAGTGTTCGCTCGTCTTTTCGCCCTGCCCTGTTTGTTCCTTGTCTGCCTCATGACGCTGCTGCCGATGGCGCCTGCCCAGGCGGTCAGCCTGCCGGGGCTGCTGAACAATTCGGCGAAGGCTCAGCCCGAAGCCCAGGAACCCCTGGGGCAATCCCTCGATGAAGTCATCAAGTCCCTGGAAAACGACCAGCAACGCAGTAAATTGCTGGCGGACCTGAAGAAGCTGCGCGACGTCACCAAAAAAGCCCAACCCACCGCCGAGCAAGGTGTACTGGGCTTGATCGGCGGCACCCTGGCCAGTTTCGAAAAGCAGTTCACCGGCGCCGACAGCCCCCTCACCCGCTGGTCCAATGAATTCGATCTGGCCAAGGAAGAACTCTCGGCCCTGATGCTGCCGGCCAATGAATGGCTGCCGATCATCTTTGCCTTCGCCATGATCCTGATGGTCTGGAGCCTGCTGGCTGCCGCGCTGATCTGGGTCAGCCATCGGGTGCGTATGCGCTTCGGCCTGACCGAAGAACTGCCGCAACATCCCAAGGCCCTCGACATGCTGCGCTTCGCCCTGCGCAAGCTCGGGCCATGGCTGATTGCCCTGGTGATGACGGTCTACATGACCTACGCGCTGCCCTCGTCCCTGGGCAAAAGCCTGGCGATGGTGCTGGCCTATGCGCTGGTGGTCGGCACCTGCTTCTCGGCGATCTGTGTGATTGCCTTCTCCGTGCTCGACGGGCCGCATCGCCATCGCGCCTTGTACATCCTGCGTCATCAGGCATTCCGGCCGTTGTGGCTGATCGGCAGTTTCGCCGCGTTCGGTGAAGCCCTGAGCGACCCGCGCCTGGTGGCCAGCCTCGGCAGCCATCTCGCCCATACCGCCGCAACAGTCGCCAATGTCCTGGCCGCATTATCCACCGGGTTATTTATCCTGCGCTTCCGCCGGCCGATCGCGCATTTGATCCGCAACCAGCCGTTGTCCCGACGCCTGACCCGCCGCGCCCTCAGCGATACCATCGATATCCTCGGCACCTTCTGGTACGTGCCGGCGCTGGTGCTGGTGTGCATTTCGCTGTTCGCCACCTTCATTTCGGCGGGCGACACCAGCACCGCGTTGCGCCAGTCGCTGATCTGCACGGTGTTGCTGGTGTTGTGCATGGTCATCAATGGCCTGGTGCGGCGGCACTCGCTGAAACCGCAACGGGGCGTGAAGCGCCATGCGTTGTATTCCGAGCGCCTGAAAAGCTTTTGCTACACCCTCGCCCACCTGATTGTGTGGCTGGTGTTTATCGAGCTCGGCTTGCGAGTCTGGGGCATGTCGCTGATTGCCTTCACCGAAGGCGAAGGCCATGAAGTCAGTGTCAAATTGTTCAGCCTCGCCGGCACACTGATCTTTGCCTGGCTGATCTGGATCCTCAGCGACACCGCCGTGCACCACGCCCTCACCCGTTCGCGCAAAGGCCTGGCCAATGCCCGGGCGCAGACGATGATGCCGTTGATCCGCAACGTGCTGTTCGTGGCGATCTTCATCATCGCGCTGATCGTCGCCCTGGCGAACATGGGCATGAACGTCACGCCACTGCTGGCCGGTGCCGGCGTGATCGGCCTGGCCATCGGTTTCGGCGCGCAGTCCCTGGTGGCGGATTTGATCACCGGGCTGTTCATCATCATCGAAGACTCCCTGGCCATCGACGACTACGTGGACGTCGGCGGCCACCTCGGCACCGTCGAAGGCCTGACCATCCGCACCGTGCGCCTGCGGGACATCGACGGCATCGTCCACACCATTCCGTTCAGCGAAATCAAAAGCATCAAGAACTACTCCCGGGAATTCGGCTACGCGATCTTCCGGGTGGCGGTGCCCTCCAACATGGACATCGACGAAGCAATCAAACTGATGCGCGAAGTCGGCCAGAAAATGCGCACCGATCCACTGCAACGCCGCAACATCTGGTCGCCGCTGGAGATCCAGGGGGTCGAGAGTTTTGAGTCCGGCAACGCGATCCTGCGCGCCCGGTTCAAGACTGCGCCGATCAAGCAGTGGGAAGTTTCACGGGCATTCAACCTTTCGCTTAAACGACATCTGGATGAGGCCGGACTGGATCTGGCGACGCCGCGCATGAGCGTGCAAGTGGTCACGGCCGGTGGCGGGCCGCAGAAGGAATAGCACTTAGGCGCGAGGTTCGGGTCACAGGCAAGGCAGCCAGAAAAATAATAACCATGGAGAAACCCGATGCAGCTCACACGCATTGCCCAGACGCTTTTGCTCACCCTCGCGGCGGGTCACGCCAGCGCCGCAACGCTGGATAGCGCCCGCGAACAAATCGCCGCGCAGTCCAAAGCGCTTGAGCCGGAACTGCTGGAAACCCGCCGCGATATCCACGCGCACCCGGAGCTGGGCAACACCGAAAAACGCACTGCGGAACTGGTGGCCAATCAACTGCGGGCCATGGGCCTGGAGGTCAAGACCGGCGTCGCCCGCACTGGCGTGGTCGCCATTCTCAAAGGCGCCCTGCCCGGCCCGACCGTGGCCCTGCGCGCCGACATGGATGCGCTGCCGGTCAAGGAAGTCTCGGACCTGCCCTTTGCCTCAAAGGCCAAAGGCACCTACCTCGATAAAGAAGTCGACGTGATGCACGCCTGCGGCCACGACGCCCACACCGCCATCCTGCTCAGCACGGCGAAAATCCTCACCGGCATGCGCGACACCTTGCCCGGCACCGTGGTGTTCTATTTCCAGCCCGCCGAAGAAGGCCCGAGCGACTTCATCCCCGACGGCAAAAACACCTGGGGCGCGAAAATGATGATCGAGGAAGGCGTGATGAAATCGCCGAAACCGGACGCCGTCTTCGGCCTGCACGTGTGGGCTGGCGTCCCCGCCGGCCAGATCGCCTACCGCCCCGGCCCGACCCTGGCCAGTTCCGACGACCTGCGCATCAAGATCCTCGGCAAACAAACCCATGCCGGTCGCCCCTGGGATGGCATCGACCCGATCACCGTCGGCGCGCAAACCATCGTCGGCCTGCAAACCGTGGTCAGCCGCCGCACCGACATTTCCTCTTATCCGTCGGTGGTCAGCATCGGCACGATCAACGGCGGCACCCGCTACAACATCATTCCCGAGTCCGTAGACATGACCGGCACCATCCGCTCCTACGACTACGGCATCCGCCAGAAACTGCATGCCGACGTACGCCAGACCGTCGAAAAAATCGCCGAGAGTGGTGGCGCGAAGGCTGAAGTGACGATCATCGAGAAGTACGACCCGACGATTAACAACCCGGCATTGACCGAAAAAATGCTGCCGACCCTGCGCTGGGCCGCGAAAGATGACGTGGTGCAAGGGCCGCTGGTGGGCGGCGCGGAGGACTTCTCGTTTTATGCCAAGGAGACGCCGGGGTTGTTCGTGTTTCTCGGCGTGACACCACGGGACCAGGACATGAGCAAAGCGGCGCCGAATCATAATCCGGGGTTCTTTGTGGATGAGTCGGCGTTGGTGGTTGGGGTGCGGACACTGGCTTCGTTGGCGACTGATTATCTGTATGCCAATGCCAAGCCTTGAGCGCTAGAAACCATTACGCCTGCGAGCGACTGGCGGGCCGCCAGGCCGCCTTCGCGAGCAGGCTCGCTCCCACAATTTGATCGGGTACATTCGGGAGAAATTGGTCGTCTGTCAGGACGCCTTCGCAGGCAAGCCAGCTCCCACAATTTGAACGGGTACATTCGGGAGAGAATGGTCGACTGTCAGGACGCCTTCGCGAGCAGGCTCGCTCCCACAATTTGATCGGGTACATTCGGGAGAGATTAGTCGACTGTCAGGACGCCTTCGCAGGCAAGCCAGCTCCCACAGTTTGAGCGGGTACATCCGGAAGAGATTGGTCGACTGTCAGGACGCCTTTGCAGGCAAGCCAGCTCCCACAACTTGATCGGGTACATTCGGGAAAGAATGGTCATCTGCCAGGACGCCTTCGCAGGCAAGCCAGCTCCCACAATTGGATCGGGTACATTCGGGAAAGAATGGTCGTCTGTCAGGACGACTTCGCAGGCAAGCCAGCTCCCACAATTGGACCGAGTACATCCGGAAGAGAATGGTCGTCTGTCAGGACGCCTTCGCGGGCAAGCCTCGCTCCTACAAAAGCAAAAGCAAAAGCAAAGCGGCGTACACCATCCGCTCTTCACCACTCATTAGGCCGAGCGTTAGCTCGCCTGCCCTTGATCTTGCTCTACCCGCCCCTTCGGGAGGCTGAGTGGAGGTGTTCATCTGGGGGGCAGGCGCGAAGCGCCGTTCGACGAAGTCGAACACATCGAGAGGAGGTCGAAGCGAAGCCGACCGGAGGCGATGCCCCCAGATGAATACCGGAACGAAGGCACGCCGAGCCTAAGCGAGGGGCCGGACGCCGGGGCGAGCCTTTTTGGGTACTTTTTTGGCGTTTGAAAAAAGTGCCTCGCCGTAAGGGCGAAACCGCCAGCCGCCGTAACCACAGCAACGGATATGTACTCAACCACCCAAAACCTGGTCGGCCCGCAGGCCGCCAAGGTCAAACCACATCAACCCCAACGTGAATCGCATCGTGCCGCCAAAACTCCAGGTCACAATCGATCAACCGCTCATGCTGATCATAATTAACCCGGGCAATCCGCAACCCCGGGCTCCCCACCGACACCCGCAACGCCGCCGCCGCATCCACCGACAACGACGTCGGCACAATCTCAAACCGCACCCGCCCATAGTGCAAATCGTAATGCCGCGCATACAGCTCAGTAATCGACTGATTCAAATCAAACTCCAGAATCCCCGGAAAATATTGCGGGTTCAGGTAGTGCTCGACATACAACACCAACCGCCCATCAATCCGCCGAGCACGGCAAATCTGGATCACACTCGACAACGCCGGCAACTGCAACCACGCACACACCGCCGCCGAGGCCGGTTGCAGGCGCGCTGAAATCACTTCGGTGGAGGGCACCCGTCCCTGGGCACTGACCATCGCGTGAAAGTGGCTGCGCTGCATCAGGTTGTAGGCCAGGCGCGGCGGCGAGACAAACCAGCCACGGCGCTCTTCGCGATAAATCTGACCCTGCGCTTCCAGTTGCAACAACGCTTCGCGCACGGTAATCCGCGTCGTACCGAACAACTCACTGAGCTTGCGCTCGGCCGGCAGCTTGCTGCCCGCCGCCAACAGGCCATGGTCGAGCTGCTCTTGCAGCACCTGGCCAATGGCTGTCACCGCCTTTGTTGCCTCATCGCGCATCAACGTTACCTATCTGGACTAGACCAGCACTGTTTCGGAGCAGAACCGCACGGCAAAACCGGCTCGTTTCAACATTCTGCAAGCCTAGGCAGTGCAGATGACTGAGAGATGACAGCCGCCCAACGGTCATGCCGAACGGCTGTCAAAACCTTGCAATACATCGGCCAAGTCCCTTGCCCTGCGGGCCTTTACCCATGGTCTACGCTTACCGGGCACCCACCAATTGCGGGCAAATAAAAGTCCCGCAGGGCGACGAGCGACATGAAAGTGTCATGCAGTCCCCTTAAATTGGCTCAGGTATTGCTGACCTAGACCAACACAACCGCAATCGCAGCGTTGAAAACGCCCAAAGGAGCTTCGGATGAAACAGCTTTTCCTGGCATCACTGTTAGGCTCGACCATTGCCATGTGCACCGCCGCCATGGCTGCTGATACGGATTTGAAAACTCTGGAAGCCGCTGCGAAAGCGGAAGGCGCCGTCAACAGCGTCGGCATGCCCGATGACTGGGCCAACTGGAAAGGCACCTGGGACGACCTGGCCAAGAACTACGGCCTGAAGCACATCGACACCGACATGAGCTCGGCCCAGGAAATCGCCAAGTTCGCCGCTGAAAAAGACAACGCCAGCGCCGACATCGGCGACGTCGGTGCCGCCTTCGGCCCGATCGCGGTCAAGCAAGGCGTGGTGCAACCGTACAAGCCAAGCACTTGGGAACAAGTCCCGGACTGGGCCAAGGATAAGGACGGCAACTGGGCTCTGGCCTACACCGGCACCATCGCATTCATCGTCAACAAAAAGCTGCTGCACGGTTCCGAAGCCCCAACCAAATGGGCTGACCTCAAGACCGGCAAATACAAAGTCTCCATCGGTGACGTGAGCACTGCCGCCCAAGCCGCCAACGGCGTACTGGCCGCTGCACTGGCCAACGGCGGTGACGAGAAAAACCTGCAACCAGCGCTGTTGCTGTTCGCAGACATCGCCAAGCAAGGTCGCCTGTCGATGGCCAACCCGACCATCGCCACCATGGAAAAAGGCGAGATCGAAGTCGGCGTGGTCTGGGACTTCAACGGCCTGAGCTACAAAGCCAAGATGGCCAACCCGGATGACTACGTTGTGCTGATTCCATCGGATGGCTCGGTGATTTCCGGCTACACCACCATCATCAACAAATACGCGAAAAATCCGAACGCCGCCAAGCTGACCCGCGAATACATCTTCAGCGACGCCGGCCAGATCAACCTGGCACGCGGCAATGCCCGCCCGATCCGCGCCGAGCACCTGCAACTGCCGGCCGACGTCCAGGCCAAGCTGCTGCCGAATGAGCAGTACAAAAAAGTAACGCCGATCAAAGATGCCGATGCATGGGAAAAGACTTCCAAGGCCCTGCCGCAGAAGTGGAACGAAGAAGTCATCGTAGAAATGAAGTGATGCTTCATCTGTAGGAGCGAGGCTTGCCCGCGAAGACGGTTTTACATTCAACACATGTGTTGACTGACACACCGCCTTCGCGAGCAAGCCCGCTCCCACACAGGACCGAGTGAAGCCAGCGTTTTTCGAATTTCTGTTTTGCGGAGTCATCGCCCCTATGAAGCACAACGTCATCCTTGTCGTGCTCGACGGCCTCAATTACGAGGTTGCGCGCCACGCCATGGGGCACCTGCAGGCTTACGTCGGCGCAGGACGCGCAGCGCTCTACAAACTGGAGTGCGAACTGCCGGCCCTGTCCCGACCGCTGTATGAATGCATCCTGACCGGCGTTACGCCGATCGACAGCGGCATCGTCCACAACAACGTCTCGCGCCTGTCCAACCAGCGCAGCATTTATCACTACGCCCGCGACGCCGGCCTGACCACTGCGGCGGCGGCCTATCACTGGGTCAGCGAGCTGTACAACCGTTCGCCGTTCGTAGCCGCCCGGGACCGTCACACCGACAACCCGGAACTGCCGATCCAGCACGGTCATTTCTACTGGAGCGATCACTACCCCGATTCGCACCTGTTCGCCGACGCGGAACACCTGCGCCTGCGCCACGCGCCAAACTTTCTGCTGATTCACCCGATGAACATCGACGACGCCGGGCACAAGCACGGCCTCGACACCCCGCAATACCGCAACAGTGCGCGCTCGGCGGACATCATCCTCGCCGATTACCTGCAAGGCTGGCTCGACGCCGGTTACCAGGTGCTGGTGACCGCCGACCACGGCATGAACAACGACCGCTCCCATAACGGCCTGCTGCCAGAGGAACGGGAAGTGCCGCTGTTCGTCCTCGGCGACGCCTTCAACTTCAACGCCGGCGCCGCACCGAAGCAGACGCAGATCTGCGGCACCGTCTGCGAACTGCTCGGCGTGGCCCACGACAAACCTGTGTGCCGGGAGCTGCTCAAGTGAACTCCATCATCCGCGGCAAATGGCTGGCAGCGTTATGCCTGGTGCCCTTCGCACTGTTCTTTATCGTGTTCGAGATCGCCCCGCTGGTGTGGGTGATGATCAACAGCCTGCAATCGGAAGAGTTCGGCTGGGGCATCGAAAACTTCACCAAGATCTTCAGTTCGAAGTTCTACCTGCAGGCGATCCAGTACAGCCTTGAGATCAGTTTCTGGTCCAGCGTATTCGGGATCATCATCGCGGTGCTCGGCGCTTACTCCCTGCGTCGGGTCGACTCGAAACTGCGCAACTTCGTCAACGCCTTCGCCAACATGACCAGCAACTTCGCCGGCGTGCCCCTGGCCTTCGCGTTCATCATTCTGCTGGGCTTCAACGGCAGTTTCACGATCATGTTGAAGCAGGCCGGGATCATTCAGGATTTCAACCTGTACTCGAAAACCGGGCTGATCATTCTCTACACCTACTTCCAGATTCCCCTGGGTGTGCTGCTGCTCTACCCGGCCTTCGATGCGTTGCGCGAAGACTGGCGCGAGTCCGCCGAACTGCTCGGTGCCAATGGCTGGCAATACTGGCGCCATATCGGCTTGCCGGTGCTGACCCCGGCGTTGCTCGGCACCTTCGTGATCCTGCTGGCCAACGCCCTCGGCGCCTACGCCACGGTGTACGCCTTGACCACCGGCAACTTCAACGTGCTGCCGATCCGCATCGCAGCGATGGTGTCCGGCGACATTTCCCTCGATCCAAACCTGGCCAGTGCCCTGGCCGTGGTGCTGGTGGCGTTGATGACCCTGGTGACCGTCGTGCATCAGTTGCTGTTGAAGAGGAGCTACCATGTCTCGCGCTGATTTAGGGCCTGTGGGCGTCTACCACCGGGTCGTGGTGTATCTGCTGTTCGCCATTCTGTTGCTGCCGCTGGCCGGCACGCTGATCTACTCGATTGCCAGCAGTTGGTCGGCGACCATCCTGCCCAGTGGCTTCACCCTTAAATGGTATGTGCAACTGTGGAGCGATCCGCGCTTTCTGCATGCTTTCGGGCAGTCGCTGCTGGTGTGCGTCGGCGCGCTGATTCTGTCGGTGGTGCTGATTCTGCCGCTGCTGTTCGTGGTGCATTACCACTTCCCCAAGCTCGATGCGCTGATGAACATCCTGATCCTGCTGCCCTTCGCGGTGCCGCCGGTGGTGTCGTCGGTGGGGTTGCTGCAACTCTACGGTTCCGGACCGTTTGCCATGGTGGGAACGCCGTGGATCCTGATCGGTTGCTACTTCACCGTGGCGCTGCCGTTCATGTACCGGGCGATCACCAACAACCTGCAAGCGATCAACCTGCGCGACCTGATGGACGCCGCGCAACTGCTCGGTGCCAGCACCTTTCAAGCGGCGATCCTGGTGGTGCTGCCGAACCTGCGCAAGGGCTTGATGGTGGCGTTGCTGCTGTCGTTCTCGTTCCTGTTCGGCGAGTTCGTGTTCGCCAACATCCTCGTCGGCACCCGCTACGAAACCCTGCAGGTCTACCTCAACAACATGCGTAACAGCAGCGGCCATTTCACCAGTGCGCTGGTGATTTCCTACTTCTTCTTTGTGCTGGTTCTGACCTGGGCGGCCAATATCTTGAACAAGGACAAAAGCGAATGAGCTATGTCAGCGTCCAACACCTTCAAAAGAATTACGCGGGCACTACGGTGTTCAGCGATATCAACTGCGAGATCCAGAAGGGCGAGTTCGTCACCCTCCTCGGCCCATCCGGTTGCGGCAAGTCCACGCTGCTGCGTTGCATCGCCGGGCTGACTTCGGTGGATGGCGGCAAGATCCTGCTTGATGGCGTCGATATCGTGCCGCTGAGCCCGCAGAAACGCGGGATCGGCATGGTGTTCCAGAGCTACGCCCTGTTCCCGAACATGACCGTGGAGCAGAACGTCGCGTTCGGTTTGCGCATGCAAAAGGTCAACGCCGACGACAGCCACAAACGCGTCGCAGAAGTGCTGAAACTGGTGGAGTTGAACGACTTTGCCTCGCGCTATCCCCATCAAATGTCCGGTGGCCAATGCCAGCGTGTGGCCCTGGCCCGCTCGCTGGTCACCCGGCCACGGTTGCTGCTGCTGGATGAACCCTTGTCGGCCCTGGACGCGCGGATTCGCAAGCACTTGCGCGAACAGATTCGTGCGATCCAGCGCGAACTCGGCTTGACTACGATTTTCGTCACACACGATCAGGAAGAAGCTCTGACCATGTCTGATCGCATTTTTCTGATGAATCAGGGAAAAATCGTACAAAGCGGCGATGCCGAAACCCTCTACACCGCGCCAGTGGATGTGTTCGCTGCCGGTTTCATCGGCAACTACAACCTGCTGGACGCCGACGCCGCCTCGAAGCTGCTGCAACGGCCGATCAGCCACCGCATCGCGATTCGCCCGGAAGCCATCGAACTGAGCCTCAACGGCGAACTCGATGCGCAGATTCGCAGCCATAGCCTGCTGGGTAACGTGATTCGCTACCGGATCGAAGCCCGGGGCGTGGAATTGGTGGTGGATGTGCTCAACCGCTCTGCGGCCGATCTGCATCCCGATGGTCAGCGCCTGGCACTTTCCATCGATCCGACGGCCCTGTGTGAGGTAGCCTGATGCCTTTGCTGATGTTGAAGAGAGAACTGCACTGATGGCCCTGGCAATTTTTGATCTGGACGAAACCCTGATCCACGGCGACTGCGCCACCCTCTGGAGCGAGCAGATGGGCCGCTTGGGCTGGGTCGATCCCGAATCGTTCATGCGGCAGAACAACGAACTGATGGACGCCTACAGCCACGGCAAGCTGCGGATGGAGGACTACATGACCTTCAGCCTGGAACCGATGATCGGCCGCACCCCGGAAGAGGTCGATCACTTGGTAGGCCCGTGGGTCGAAGATTTCATCGAGCCGATTATCTTCAGCGACGCCACCAAAACCATCGCCGCCCACCGCAAGGCCGGCGACCGGATCCTGGTGATCTCGGCGTCGGGCACGCACCTTGTGCGGCCGATTGCCGATCGCCTGGGTATTGATGAGATTCTGGGGATTGAACTGGAAGTGGCGCATGGGGTTTATAGCGGCCACACGGTCGGCACCCTGACCTACCGCGAAGGCAAGATCACCCGGTTGCTGGAATGGCTGGATGCCGAAGAGGAAAACCTGGAAGGCGCGAGTTTCTATTCGGACTCACGCAATGATTTGCCGTTGTTGCTGAAGGTGGATTTCCCGCACGTGGTGAACCCGGACCCGGTGTTGCTGGAACATGCCCAGAAGGCTGGCTGGCCAATCCACCTCTGGAAATAACCCGCGCCCCCGTAGGAGCGAGGCTTGCCCGCGAAGAACGATGACGCGGTTTAACAGATGCACCGCGTCGTCTCATTCGCGGGCAAGCCTCGCTCCTACAGGGATTGTGCTGAACCTGTGGGAGCGGGCTTGCTCGCGAATGCAGACTGACATTCAACACATCTGTTGACTGACACACCGCTTTCGCGAGCAAGCCCGCTCCCACAGGGAAAAGGGAATCAGGTCAGGGTTTCGTCGATCACCAACACCAATTTCCCCGCCACCGTGTTACTCGCCAACTCCGCAAACGCGGCTTCCGCATCCTTGATCGGGAATGCCTTGGCCAACTGCGGCTTCAACCGCCCTTCGGCAAACAACGGCCACACATGCTGGCTCAAATCACTGAACACATCCGCCTTGAACTGATCATCGCGACTGCGCAGCGTCGAGCCGAGGAACTGCACGCGTTTGCCCAACACCTGCGCCAGGTCCAGTTTCGCCTCACGCCCGCCCATCAAACCGATCAACACCCAGCGACCATCCAGCGCCATCAACTTGAGATTCAGCGCCGCGTAATTGCCGCCCACCGGATCCAGGATCACATTGAACGGCCCCAGGTCATTCAAGCTTTCCAGATCCCCGGTGCGCACCACCCCACCCTGGGCGCCCAGGGCTTCGCAGTACGCCAAACGCTCGGCGGACCCGACGCTGACCCAGCACGGGTTGCCAAACGCCTTGCACAACTGAATGGCGGCTGAACCGATTCCACTTGCCCCGGCGTGCAGCAGAACTTTCTCACCGGGTTTGAGGCCGGCCAGATGAAATAAATTTAACCAAACAGTCGCGTACACCTCGGGCAACGCTGCTGCCTCGGCCAGCGACAAACCTTCCGGCACCGGCAGCACATGCCGTCCGTCGACAACCACCTCTTCGGCCATCCCACCCCCGGCCAGCAAGGCGCAAACCCTATCCCCGACCTGCCAGGACGAGCCCGCGCCGACCTCGCTGATGACCCCGGAACACTCAAGACCCAGCACTTGACTGGCTCCCGGCGGGGGCGGATACAGGCCCGCCTTCTGTAACAAATCGGCGCGATTGAGGCCCGCTGCCGCCACTCGGATGCGAACTTGTCCTACATCGCATGTAGGACTCGGCTCTTCAACCCACTCCACTTGACCGTCAACGCCTTGCAATGCTTTCACAGTGCCTCCATAGTGAGTCTGGACTGAGCCCGTAGCTGTAGCGCCGGGCTTTCTTGCATTATGTGACCGGCCCTTTGTGGAACCGGCGACTTCAAAGACGGCCTAATATGCGTGATCAATTGTCCCCGCGTCGAATCAGCATGAAGCAACTGTTTCCCAGCACTGCCCTAGCCCTATTTATTGGTATCGGCCTCTTGCCGTTGTCGAGCAATTCGTTTGCAGCCAATAGCTGGGACAACCTTCAGCCTGATCGTGACGAAGTGATCGCCAGCCTGAACGTGGTCGAGCTGCTCAAGCGCCACCACTACAGCAAGCCGCCGCTCGATGATGCGCGCTCGGTGATCATCTACGACAGCTACCTCAAGCTGCTGGACCCATCGCGCAGCTATTTCATGGCCAGCGACATTGCCGAATTCGACAAGTGGAAAACCCAGTTTGACGACTTCCTCAAAAGCGGCGACCTGAACGCCGGGTTCACCATCTACAAGCGCTACCTGGACCGCGTCAAAGCGCGTCTGGACTTCGCCCTTGCAGAGCTGAACAAAGGCGTCGACAAGATCGACTTCACCACCAAGGAAACCTTGCTGATCGATCGCAAGGACGCTCCGTGGCTCAAGTCCACCGCAGAACTGGACGACCTGTGGCGCAAACGCGTTAAGGACGAAGTGCTGCGCCAGAAGATCGCCGGCAAGGATTCCAAGCAGATCCAGGAAACCCTGACCAAGCGCTACAAGAACCAGTTGGCGCGCCTGGACCAGACCCGTCCGGAAGACATCTTCCAGGCGTACATCAACACCTTCGCCATGTCCTACGACCCGCACACCAACTATCTGTCGCCGGATAACGCGGAAAACTTCGACATCAACATGAGCCTGTCCCTCGAGGGCATCGGTGCCGTGTTGCAGAGCGATAACGACCAGGTGAAAGTCGTACGCCTGGTGCCTGCTGGCCCGGCCGACAAGACCAAAATGGTTGCCCCGGCCGACAAGATCATCGGCGTGGCCCAGGCCAACAAAGAGATGGTCGACGTGGTCGGCTGGCGCCTGGACGAAGTGGTCAAGCTGATCCGCGGCCCGAAAGGCACCGTGGTGCGCCTGGAAGTGATTCCGGCGAGCAATGCACCCAACGACCAGACCAGCAAAATCGTGCCGATCACCCGCGAAGCAGTGAAGCTTGAAGATCAGGCCGTTAAAAAGTCGATCCTCAACCTGAAACAGGACGGCAAGGACTACAAACTCGGCGTCATCGAGATCCCGGCCTTCTACCTGGACTTCAAAGCGTTCCGCGCTGGCGATCCGGACTACAAGAGCACCACTCGCGACGTCAAGAAACTGCTGACCGAGTTGCAGAAAGACAAGGTCGACGGCGTGGTCATCGACCTGCGCAACAACGGCGGCGGTTCCTTGCAGGAAGCCACCGAGCTGACCAGTCTGTTCATCGACAAAGGTCCGACCGTACTCGTGCGTAACGCCGATGGCCGGGTCGATGTGCTGGAAGATGAAAACCCGGGTGCGTTCTACAAAGGCCCGATGGCGTTGCTGGTCAACCGCTTGTCAGCCTCGGCTTCGGAGATCTTCGCCGGCGCCATGCAGGACTACCACCGCGCCTTGATCATCGGCGGCCAGACCTTCGGCAAAGGCACCGTGCAAACCATTCAGCCGCTGAACCATGGCGAACTGAAACTGACCCTGGCCAAGTTCTACCGGGTCTCCGGCCAGAGCACCCAGCACCAGGGCGTACTGCCGGATGTGGATTTCCCGTCGATCATCGACACCAAGGAAATCGGCGAAAGCGCCCTGCCGGAAGCCATGCCGTGGGACACCATCAAGGCCTCGATCAAACCGGCGACCGACCCGTTCAAGCCTTACATCGCCGAGCTCAAATCCGAGCATGACGCGCGTTCGGCCAAAGACGCCGAGTTCGTGTTTATCCGTGACAAGTTGGCCCTGGCCCAGAAGCTGATGGAAGAAAAAACCGTCAGCCTCAACGAAGCGGATCGTCGCAAGCAACATGCCGACATCGAAGCCAAGCAACTGGTCATGGAAAACATCCGTCGCAAGGCCAAGGGCGAAGAACCGCTCAAAGAGCTGAAGAAAGAAGACGAAGATGCTATCGCGGCCGAACCGGACAAGATCAAGCCGGAAGACGACGCCTACCTCAGCGAGACCGGGCGAGTGCTGCTGGATTACCTGAAATTGAGCAACCAGGTGGCCAAGCACTAACATGATGGCAATTTAATGCTGACGCTCCCCGGAGCGTCATCAAACAGTCATCATTCTGTCGTGAAATGAAGGACTGGGAGCTAGCTGCTCCCAGTCCTTTTTTTATCGCCAGAGATCGCCATGACCACGACAGAACAGCTGAGTGCCTTGAGTTCAATTCTGGCTCAAAGCGGTTTGCACAGTCTGTTCCAGCCGATCATTTCCCTCTCCGAACGACGAATCGTCGGCTACGAAGCCCTGAGTCGCGGCCCTTCCAACAGCCCGCTGCACTCCCCCATCGCCCTGTTCGCCGTGGCCCGCCAGGCCGGGCGCCTCAGCGAACTGGAAATCGCTTGCCGGGAAAGCGCCTGCCGTCGATTCAATGAACAGCAACTGCCGGGCAAGTTGTTCCTCAACGTGTCGCCGGAATCCCTGCTCGAAACCTCGCACCAACCCGGTCGCACTTTGCAATTGCTGCAGGACTTCGGGATTCCACCGAGCCAGGTGGTGATCGAACTCACCGAACAAACCCCGACCGATGATTTTCAGTTGCTGCAAAACGCCCTGCATCACTACCGGGCCATGGGGTTTTCCATTGCGCTGGATGACCTGGGCGCCGGTTATTCGAGTTTGCGGCTGTGGTCCGAGCTGCGTCCGGACTACGTGAAGATTGATCGGCACTTTATCGATGGCATCCACCAAGACGCGCTCAAACGTGAATTTGTCGGCTCGATCCTGCAAATCGCCAAGGCCTCCCGGGCGCAGGTGATCGCCGAAGGCATCGAGCTGCCGGAAGAACTCGCAGTGCTGACCGACATGGGCGTCGACCTGGTGCAAGGCTATTTGCTCTGCCGCCCGCAAGAGCATCCGCCCCGGGACGCTCGGGCGCTGATGCCGAAAAAGGAAAGCACGACGGTGGCGTTCAACGACGAAAGCAGCGACCTCAGCGCCCTGCTCAACGACCAACCGGCCGTGGGCCGCGACACCCCGACCGCCACCGTACTGGAAGCCTTCCGCCGCCAGGCCAACCTCAACTCCCTGGCGGTGCTCGACGAACAAGGCCAACCCTGCGGCATCGTCCATCGCCACTCGCTCTCGGACGCACTGCTCAAGCCCTTCGCCACCGACCTGTTTGCCCGCAAACCCATCAGCCGCCTGATGAACGACGACTTCCTCGCCGTGGAAATGAGCCAGTCCCTGCAACAAGTCAGCCGCCTCATCACCAGCCGCGCCCGCCAACGCATCGAAGAAGACTTCATCATCACCCTCAACGGTGGTTATCTCGGACTCGGCCGGGTCATCGACGTGCTCAAACTGATCACCGAACTGAAAATCCAACAAGCCCGCTATGCCAACCCGCTCACGCTGCTGCCCGGCAACGTGCCGATCCAACAATGCCTGACCCGCCTGCTGCAACAAGCGCGGGAATCGGTGATCTGCTACGTCGACATCGACAGCTTCAAACCCTTCAACGACATCTACGGCTACGGCCGCGGGGACGAAGTCCTACTGTGTTTGGCGCAATGCCTGAACGACCGCGTCGACCCTTCCCGCGACTTCGTAGGACATATCGGCGGTGATGATTTCCTGCTGGTGCTCGGGCCGGAAGACTGGCGCAAACGTTTGAACCAGTTGCTGGATGATTTCCACAGCCAATGCCGCCGCTTCTACCGCGCCGAACACCTGGAGGCTGGCTGCTTCATTGCACCGAACCGCCAAGGCGTACGGCAGGAATTTCCCCTGCTGTCGTTGTCCATCGGCGTGGTGCACCTGCACCCCGAAGCCTGTGCCGGGTTGGATGCCAGCCAACTGGCCGAGATGGCATCACAAGCCAAACACCACGCGAAGAACGTGCCGGGGTATAGCGTGCATGTGATTGATAGCCTTGCGGTGCCCGGGCGAGAGGATGAATTGCTGATGGGACAGCGGTGATTGACCTGACGCATTCGCGGGCAAGCCTCGCTCCTACAGGGTTCGGCGACTAACACAAAACCCTGTAGGAGCGAGGCTTGCCCGCGAAGACGCCAGATCAAACACCCGAGATCTGTAAAACTATTCCGCCGACGGCATCGCCCGCAACCGCCGCCCAATCACATCCAGCACATCACACCCATCGCGCAATGGAATGGCGCACAGCAACGCAAAGTCGCTGAGGATGAAGGACTCACACTCGATGGAATCGCGCATGGATAGATTCTCCAGCGCTTGGGTCACCGCACGAATCCGGTAATTGGCAGCGTCATACAAAACATCCAGCGGCGCGTGGGTGTCGACGAACAACGTCGGCATATCGTCGCAGTTGCTGGTGAGTGCCATGAAGCGGCTTTTGGGGTGGGGTGTTGGTTTTTCGTAGGGTGGATCGGGATGGAGTTTTGTCATTTGAAAGCTCTTAAGGAAGGAATGAGAGCTGCCAACAGCCTTCCTACAGGCGTGGGTGGCAGCTATGCGCGGGGTAGGAATATCGAGTCCTTTAGAGCAATTCTCGACCACACCGAAGCGTGCCCGCGCAAAGCCGCCGAAACGGATCTTACGGACGCGTGTTAACGGCCGCAATCAAGTATCGACGCCAATGTAGCTCTAAAGATATTGAAGGGTTCCTACGCCCTGCCGCTGAATACCCAGCGACCACCAAAGCCTATCGATGAAACGCACCGCGCACCAGTTCACTAAAGTCGCCGCGACTTGAAGGAAATTTCCTAGGACCTTGCCCAGAAATTTCTCCACTCAACGGGAGGCCGCTTCGACCTATTGCTGACATTCGTGCCGGCTAATTCGAAGCAGTTTCTGTAGGAATGCAATAAACAGGAGTTGAATACTCAAAGGATGAGTATGTATAGAGGGCGGCCCGCGTCCTGGATAACGGCTTGAATACGCTCAGCGCGCATTGACAAATACTTGCCCCCACCGGTAGGAGGCAAGCCTTGAGATGAGTAGGCGGTTTCCGACTACTTAATTTTGAACCCCTTTAATTCTTTCCAACCGCATAGCATTGCCCTGACCCACCTGCGTCACGCTCTCAGTTTCGATAGTCTGCACAACGCGACCAGTCTCATCCTTGGTGACCTGAACGGACTTGGTGTAAGTCCCTTGCACGCAGCCGCTCATTGGCAGCACTAATGCGCACAAAATCAGTCCGAAAATACGATTCATAAAAACTCCTTATTTGATTTTAAATAGCTTGTCGTGCGAAAAACCAACACCGTCCAGCGCTAGTCAGCCATGATCCGCTTGTAACGCTTCTGGTATTCGTCATAGGAAAGGCCCTGATGTTCAAGCTGTTCAATCTGTTGCTGCCTGTAAGCTTCTTTTGTCATGAGTCCGGCACCGGTTCCGGAATTTGACTCCTTAACTCCCTTTAAACCTGCTGCACCTTTTGGAAACAACTGATCGGTCAGTTCTGTGATTTTCTTCTCAGCATTAATGAATTTATCAACTACCCGACCGCCGCCCCAACGCGAGTCGTACTCAGCTTGGCCAACCTGCTGACCGTACTGATAAACGCGGATATCCGCATAGCTCATGTAAATAGCCAAGTCCCAGGACCAAGTACCGATATAAGTCGTCGAAAGAGGACAGGTGGACGGCGCGCTGCCGGGCGGGATTTGACGCGTATGGAATCCCTTACTTTTGAGCAAGTTCTCATAAGTAGTGTTGAATCCCTCTCGCAGTCCTTCGGCAGGGATCAGACAGATCTCTGGTGTCATCTCGGAAGACAGGTCAGCAGGCGTCACGGTTTGCTTGATGCTGCAACCCGATGCCAAAAAAGTTGCCGCCAGGATGAAAGGGATATAAAGACTGCGCATGGCGACCTCCGTGTCATTAATGAGTCATGGAAGGTATCACGGCCTTGCCCATACAGGCTGCACTGCCAGAAACTCTTCAATCAACGACGTAACCTGTTCCTGAATAACCTCCCGCGCCCTACCACCCACCCCATCCCCATAGATCTGAAAATCAACTGGCCGGCCTCGCTCTTGCGGGGTTTTGCGTCATGCGTGATTTTTGCGACCAACACAAAACCCCGTAGGAGCGAGGCTTGCCCGCGAAGACGCCAGATCAAACACCCGAGCTCTGTAAAACTATTGCGCCGACGGCATCGCCCGCAACCGCCGCCCAATCACATCGTCGCAGTTGCTGGTAAGCGCCATGAAGCGGCTTTTGGGGTGGGTAATTGGTCTTTCGTAGGATGGATCGGGATGAAGTTTGTCATTTTCGAAACCTTGAAAGTGTGATGGAAACTGCGCCAATGTCACCTTAAAAGTCTTGAAGGTTTCCTACGCCCTGCCGCTGAATATGCAGCGACCACTAACGCCTACCGATGGGACGCACCGCACACCAGTTCACCAAAGTCGCCGCAACTTGAAGGAAATTTCCTAGGACCTTGCCCAGAAATTTCTCTCAATAAAAGGCGAACGTGGCACATTCGTCCCTTCAGTGTATTAATTACATAATGTATCAACTGAAATGCATACTAATGCCATTATCAAAGACGTTGCACCCAAATATAGTGCGCCCTATCTGTTGCCAGCGGCGACTCGCCACATTTCGCTTGTCAAATTGATCGGTAATGCTGGTGGCGATACCGGTCTGTTATTGCGTATCTAAGGTGCCTCTCATGATTCAAAGCATTATCAAAGCTGCTTGCTTGACTACGTTTTTTGCCGCAAGCGCCGCTGCGCCATTAGTCCAGGCGCAACCACTACCACTGGGAAGTACCGGGGCCCTACACAATGAAGATGTGGAATGGCGCAGCTTTCCAGCGTTCCCAAAAGAAGTGAAATTGTCTGTTCTGGTCGGAGACCCAAGTAAACCAGCACCCTACGTTGTGCGAGTTAAAGTCCCGAACGGCACTAAATTAATGCCTCATACACACCCTGAAGATCGTATATACACCGTAATATCGGGTGTGTTTTATATTGGCTTTGGGACCATTTTTGATTCGAGCAAGCTGGTTGCATATGGTCCAGGTAGCGTAGTCGTACTTCCGGCCAATACTCCACATTTCCATTGGGCCAAGTCGGGGGAGTATGTCTCTCAAGTTTACGGAATAGGCCCGCTGGGACTCGACTATATTGATAGTCATCACGACCCCCGTAATTCGTCGAAGTAATAGAGTTCACTGGCATTGAGCTGGACTTTCTTTTTGAACGTACAAAAGAGCAAATCGAGCAAATGGGACAGTTTTATTTTCCTGTCCCTATTTTATCTATCGCGCTCAGCGACACCGGCTTTACTGTGCCAATCGATCGCTACCCCGTACAAGTCCACTAGCCACAAAACCTACCCCGCAACTATCACAATAAAATCCATCGACAAGCTGCTCCAACAGCGCAGGTTTCAATTCGGCAGGATCGCATTCATCAACTGCAAGTTGATCCAAGCGACGAAAGCCCGACTTTTCTTCTCCGCCAAAGCGTTTCTTGGGACTTGTTGCTCCTATCAAGATTGCCTTGGGTCTAACGTGCTGGATTGATCCAAATCGGGGGCAGGCTTCAACAGGGTTTTGGTTCATAGTGGCCGCGCCAGAAACCCTGATATCAACGACGTAACCTGTTCCTGAATAACCTCCCGCGACCTACCACCCACCCCATCCCCACAAATAATCCCATCACCCTTCACATCCTCCTCAAGCATCGCCACCGCCCCAGGCTTACACACCGCCATAAAACTAAAGTGGCTGGCATCACTGATCTCCACATAGCGCTTCGACGCCTGTGGCAACCGTTTGACCAAATCAGCAGACTCCAACTGCGCCGGAAGATCCACAGACGGAACACCCGCTGCGATCACCAATATCGGCACCGGCAACTTTGCAAGGCTTTGATCGGTCATTCCACGCGACAAGCCCAAGTCCAATGAAACAACGGCGGTAACGCGTTTATCGCGCAAGTCAGCGGCCAGTCGGGCCTTGGATTCCGGGGTGCTGGCGGTGTTCATCTGTTGGTAAGCGGTGCAACTGGCCAATTGAGGGTGGACTTTGCAGTCCTTGGCGAAGCGATCGGGGTCGAAGCGGGCGCCTGCGATTTCGAGGACGGTCCAGCCGCCGAGTGAGTGGCCCACGGCTGCGATTTGGCGCTTGGCGACTGTGCCAAATTTTTCTGGTTGGGCCGTCACCGCGTCGATGGCTCGGCTCAGGTCGGCGGGTCGTTGCCATAGTTGTGCGGCGGCTTGTGGGCTGCGGTCCCGGCTGGTGGTGCCGGGGTGGTTGACCGCCGCGACGATGTAGCCCTTGTGGGCCAGTGCGCTGGCCAGCCATGTCTGGTTGATCCAACTGCCGCCGTTACCGTGGGAGAGCACCACCAATGGGTGCTCGCCGGCGGTCGGTGGCGCGTTGGGCACGGCAAGGGCGCCGATGAATACGGGGTTGTCGCCGAATAGCTGCGGTGTGGCGGTGGTTGTGCTGGGATACCAGACGACCATCTCCAGTGGGCGCTCGTTTTGCGGGTCTGGCAGGGTCGAGGACTGGAAGCCGATGAGGTTATCGTTGGCGAATGCGCTGGTGGTAAGGCAGGTTAGAAGCAAGAGGCCGAGAGCTTTTTTCATTGTTTTTATCTTCCTTGAGTAGATTGATCCATCTGTACCTGAAATCTGTTTGAGATGATCGCTCCCATGCTCTGCGTGGGAATGCTGCCAGGGACGCTCTGCGTTGCAATTGTACTGGTGGTTTCGAGTCGGACACTGTTGTGACGCGGAGCGTCACGGGCTGCATTCCCACGCAGAGCGTGGGAACGATCTGTTAGCTGTCGCTCGGCAAGCCTTTCAACTTGATCTCCGCCAACGGATGCCCGGCCTTCAACGCGATCCGCCAGAACCGCGCCGCTTCCACTGGGTCCGGCGCTTTGCTCGGCGTGCCTGCCAAACAGATCACGCCGACCTGATACGCCGCTTTGCCATCCCCCGCCAATGCCGCCAGACGCAGCAATCGCACGCCTTCCTCACGCGCACCCAGGCCAACACCACGAAAGGTCAGGATGTGGCCATAGAAGCTTTGCGCGCCGACGTCGCCGAGGTTGGCCATGCGCGCGAATTGGCCTTCGAGCCATTTCCAGCCTCGGGGCTGGCGCACGAACCATGACCAGTGAAACAGCCTGCGGGCCAGCCAGTAGGCGGCCCGCGCCTTGAGTCGTAAGAACACTCAGGCCTCGGCTGATTCGGGGTATTCGTATTCGAAGACGCGGACGACTTCCGAGGCGTGCCATGAAGCGGCGGCGACGCCATCTGAGGGGCCGGAGAACCGCCCCAGGCGCTCGACGCATTCGAAGAAACCGGTGCGCGGCAGGCGACTGGCGCCCTGGCTGATCACCAGCGAACTGCGCAATGGCTGCTCGGCCTTGGCGTCCAGCGCGGCCAGGTGTTCGAGGGCGGCGGTGAGGGTTTGCATGGCCGGCGTGGGCAATTGCAATCGCTCCAGCAGCGCTCGATATGTCAGAAGATGGCGCTGGCGGCGCGCCTGGTCCAGTTCACCCAACAACCCGTCCCAATGTTGACGACTGATGCGTACGCTCACGATTCATCCCTCCACCCTGGCACCGTCAATTCCCAGGCCAGGCTGCGGCGAATCGCAGCGTCGGGTTGACGCTCGCCACTTTCGATCAAGGCCAGATAAGACGGGCTGATGCCTACCGTGCGGGCCAGCGCCTCGATGGCGATGCCCTTCCCTTCGCGCAAATTACGGAGTTGATCCAGACCCGGAAGAATCTGGTCTGCTGCGGCCGCCGGGCGCTCTGGGGCGACCCGCGTCGGTTGTTGCTCGATGCCTGCTGCTTTCAGAAGAGCCTGATACTGAGCCCATGGCACAACCGCATATTCGGGCTCGCCTTCGCGTGTGATTATCTGAATATCCATGACTTCCCCGTAGGACAACGACACTTAGCGAGTCGGAGCTTTTCCCTTGAAGTGTAATCCTAACAGCGGCCAAGGTCGCGGGGGCATCAATCTCTGGATGAAACTGCCGTCACTCAGTCATCTTTCGGGCCTTGAAGCTGAAGTTGCTCCGGGGTATCGGGCAATCGTTCCACTACCGCAAGCTTTTCCGGCAACTGCCGATTGCGCCAGGCGCGGAAGGCATTGAGTTCGTCGTCGAGGGTTTTCATGACCCAGGCCAGCACGGCGATGTCGTCGAGCATGCCGAAAACCGGGATGAAATCCGGGATGGCGTCGAGGGGACTGAGGAAATACATCAGGCCGGCGACAACGACCAGGATCGACTTGCGGCTGATGGCCCGGTACTCACCGCGCCAGTAAGCCAGGCACAAGGCCTGCAACAGGCGCAGATCATCCTTGAGCTTACCCAGGCGCCCGCCCTCACTGGCGCTTTTGCTGGCCACGGCAAACAACAGGGTCGGCAAACGCCCTCGGGCCAGCAGGCGCCCGGCCAATGGCAGGAAGCGAGCAAAATTCCAGGGTGTTTTCATCTTTTCCTCCCACTGAAATGTTATCCACACAAATTGTGGATAACCTTGTGAACAGAGCTGCATTTCACCGCTGAGAGCCCCGTTTTATAAGGGCTCAACTCAGATCGGGCGTTTTTTACTCACATAAAAAAACCCAAGATTTCATTGACTTGGCGGTTCGGTGCGGCTAGTCCGGCACTCTCAATGCCTCTGACTCCAGCCTACAGCATCCGTTCGCTTTGTTTGCCAGCGCCCAAACCCCGGATACAACAACGCCCCGCATAATGCGAGGCGTTGTGTTTGCAGCAGACGACGCTTACTTGGCGGCGTCTTCTTTCGCTGGATCTTTGATCGCCAGCAGTTCCAGGTCGAATACCAGCACCGAGTTGGCCGGGATTGCCGGGCTTGGGCTTTGCGCGCCGTAAGCCAGGTCGCTAGGAATGTACAGCTTGTACTTCTCGCCGACGTGCATCAGTTGCAGGCCTTCGACCCAACCAGGGATCACACCGCTGACCGGCAGATCAATCGGGCTACCGCGATCAACCGAGCTGTCAAAGGTGGTGCCGTTGGTCAGCTTGCCGGTGTAGTGAACAGTCACTACGTCGGTAGGCTTAGGTTGAGGACCATCAGCTTTTTTCACGACTTCATACTGCAGACCGGATGCAGTGGTCACTACACCGGCTTTCTTGGCGTTGTCTTCGAGGAATTTCTTGCCGGCGGCTGCCGACTCTTCGCTCATCTTCGCCATGCGTTCTTCTGCACGCTTTTGCAGTGCTGCGAAGGCCTCGACCAGTTCGTCGTCCTTCAGCTTTTGTTCTTTCTTGCCGACGGCATCTTCGATGCCTTGGGCTACGGCCTTGGAATCGAGATCATCCATGCCTTCCTGAGCCAGGCTCTTGCCCATGTTCAGGCCAATCCCGTAGGAAGCTTTTTGCGCCGGGGTTTTCAGCTCTACGCTGGTCTGCGAATCACAACCCGCAAGTACCAGGCTTACCAGGGCCACCGCCGCCGCCAACCGATGCTGTTTCATGCTATTTCCTTGTTCATGCGCCTAAAGGGCAATCGAATAAAGCCGCGAGCTTATCAGGCGGCCACGACCAATGGCTACCGGCATGAGAGCAGGAAACTTCTGATAAGTTCAGGTCTTTTAAAGCATTTCGGGAATGGGCTGGATGAAGTTTCTGTCATCTTCGCCCCACAGACGCAGATGCCGGTTCCTACAACACTTGGCGTAATGGCCACTTGCCGCCCCGTACGGAGCTGAGGCATAAGAGAGCTATAAATCGACAAGGACGTTTATCTTGCGCCTCTTACTCCGCTTGCTGGTTGTGATCGCTGTACTGCTGGGGCTTGGCCTGGCCGTGGTGTTGTACTACGTGGCCAATCCAAAACTGCCGACCTACTCTCCTGCGCAACAGGTGCATTACCTCGAGCAGTGGAGCGCCGCCGACCGCCAGGCCTACTACTTCACGCCCCAGGGCACCCAGGTCAAAGGCCTGCATTACGACTGGTTCGAGGCGCTGGAGCTGCCGTTCTCGCAACAGCGATTCGCCGCCCCGGAATACCTCGCACGCTTCGGTTTCCTGATCGATCCTGCCCAGAAAGCCACGCCAAATAACCCTGGCAACCTGCCCGTGGGCTTTGCCCGGCATCAGAATGCCGGCAGCCAGGACCAGTTCCTCGACATCACCTGCGCCGCGTGCCATACCGGCGAGTTGCGCTTTAACGGCCAAGCGGTGCGCATTGATGGCGGCTCGGCGCAGCATGTGTTGCCGTCCAGCGTGCCGACCCTGCGCGGCGGCAGTTTCGGCCAGGCATTGGTGGCCAGCCTTGTATCGACTTATTACAACCCGTGGAAATTCGAACGTTTCGCACGCAACGTGTTGGGCGCGGACTACGACGCCCGGCATAACGTCCTACGGGAAGACTTCAAAAAATCTCTCGATACCTTTGTGAAAGCCGCCTGGAACGACACCCATCGCGGCCTCTATCCCACCGAAGAAGGCCCCGGCCGCACCGACGCATTCGGCCGCATTGCCAATGCCAGCTTCGGCGATGCGATTTCCCCGGATAACTACCGCGTGGCCAACGCCCCAGTGGATTATCCACAGCTGTGGGACATCTGGACCTTCGATTGGGTGCAGTGGAACGGCTCGGCGCAGCAACCGATGGCGCGCAATATCGGCGAGGCATTGGGCGTGGGCGCGACGTTGAATTTCTTCGATGCCGATGGACAGCCGCTCAGCGGAGATGCGCGCTATCCCTCCAGTGTCCGGGTGCGCGACCTGAACCTGATCGAAGAAACCCTGCAACGGCTCAAGCCACCCGCCTGGCCGGAGGAGGTGCTGGGCCGCGTGGACAAAGCCCTGGCCGCCCAAGGCCGCACGCTGTTCGCCGAGAACTGCGCCAGTTGCCACGTGCCACGGGTCAATCAGGTGGGCGATCGTGCGGTGCAACAACTCAAATTGCTGCCCGTCGCCGCCATCGGCACCGACCCCACCGCCGCCAACAACATCGCCGACCATCGCTTCGACCTGACAGCCCTGCAATGGGACCCGGCGGAACTCGGGCAACTGGATGTTCAACTGCATCCCAAACCGACCGAACCGCTGGACCTGAGCAAACTCTCGGTGGCTAAGGGCCTGGCCTACGTCACGGCGTTCGTGGAAAACCGGGCTTACCGCGAGGCCAAGGTCACCCCCGCAGAACGACCGAACCTGGACGGCTTCGGCCTGCCCATCGGTGTTCAGGAGCTGCGCGCCTACAAGGCCCGGCCACTGGCGGGGGTGTGGGCCACCGCGCCGTTTCTGCACAACGGCTCAGTGCCGAGCATTTATCAGTTGCTGTCGCCCCAGGACGAACGCGCGACCACTTTCTATAAAGGCACTTTCGAGTACGACCCTAAACACCTGGGCTATCGCACCGAAGCCTTTACTAACGGTTTCGTGTTCGACACGCGCATCACCGGCAATCACAACAGCGGCCACGAATTCCGCGCCGGCGAGCGTGGCAACGGCGTTATTGGCCGTTTGCTGCAACCGCAAGAACGCTGGGCGCTGCTGGAATACCTGAAAGTGCTGGGCGGCCCGCTGGAGGCGCAACTGCCATGAATTCTGAATTCGTCAAAAGGACTTGCTGATGCTGATCACCCTTTGGCTGCGCCTCGGTGCCTTTCTCGGAAAACTTCTGCTTTGGATACTGGGCCTGGCGCTGCTGGGCTGGGCGCTGGCGACTGCGTGGTTTGCCTGGCAGCACAGCGGCGCGGTGTCCGCGGATGAACAGGTTCCGACGGGTGAAGCGGCGATGACCCAGGACATCATCCAGACCGCCGTACGCATCGTGGATCAGCACCGTGAAAACACGCGCTACCTGCGCGACGCCCACGCCAAGGCCCATGGTTGCGTGAAAGCCGAGGTCCAGGTGTTGCCGGATCTGGCAGCGGATTTGCGTCAAGGTGTGTTCAGCGAACCGGGGAAAACCTGGCAAGCCACGGTGCGCCTGTCCAACGGCAACGCCTACCCGCAATTCGACAGCATCCGCGATGCCCGGGGCATGGCGATCAAGTTGCTCGACGTGCCCGGCAAACAATTGCTGGCCGACCAAACGGCGCGCCAGGAGCAGGACTTCGTGATGTTCAGTCATCCGAATTTCTTTGTCAGCGATGTCGCCGAGTACCGTCAGAATGTGGCCGCCCAGGCCGATGGCAAAACGGCGATGGCGTTCTTTCCGGGCTGGGACCCGCGCACGTGGCAGGTTCGCCATTTGTTTATCGCCCTGGCGACGCTCTCTCCCGCTCCCGACAGCCCGACCCAGACGACTTACTTTTCAGTTTCGCCCTACAAATTCGGCGGCGCGAACGCCAAGTTCCGCGTGATGCCGGACCCGGGAAGCTGCCCGGCTTATGTGTTGCCCAAGCAGAATCAGGACCTGCCGAACTTCCTGCGCAGTGCGCTGAATCAACAGTTGTCGACTGACCGGGTGCCGGCGTGTTTCGTCCTGCAGATCCAGCGCCAGGACGCAAACAAGTACATGCCGATCGAGGACACGAGCATTGAGTGGCGTGAAAGTGATGCAGCATTCGAGACGGTGGCGAAGATCAATGTGCCGGCCCAGGATTTCGATACCCCGGCGCTGAATCTGCAATGCGATAACCTGTCGTTCAACCCGTGGTTTGGGCTGGAGGCGCATCGGCCGATTGGGGGGATCAATCGTCTGCGCAAGGCGGTGTATGAAGCGGTCAGCGACTACCGCCACAGCCGCAACGCCGAGCAATAAACGCCAAACCCAGTAACCCTGTGGGAGCGGGCTCGCTCGCGAATGCGGTGTATCAGTCGCCGAAGATGTTGGCTGACACACCACATTCGCGAGCAAGCCCGCTCCCACAGGGGAATCGCGGTAGTGAGTCAAATCCCAGACAGCAAAAAGCCCGCATCAAGCGGGCTTTCTGTGTGGTGACCTGGCGTTCAGCGTTCCAGGTTACCGAATATGGCGCAGCGGACGGGACTCGAACCCGCGACCCCCGGCGTGACAGGCCGGTATTCTAACCGACTGAACTACCGCTGCGCGTAGCGTTGAAAGTGGTGGGTGATGACGGGATCGAACCGCCGACATTCTGCTTGTAAGGCAGACGCTCTCCCAGCTGAGCTAATCACCCTTTACCTTCGTTGCGGGGCGCATTATGCCACAGGTTTTCGTAAAGTGTTGATTTAATTGAATATTTTTTCAATTAAATCTGAAAACCGGTGAAATCACACATCCCGCGGGAACAACAGACAGAAAAAAACCCGCGTTAGCGGGCTTTTCCGTGGTGACCTGGCGTTCAGCATTCCAGGTGACCGAATATGGCGCAGCGGACGGGACTCGAACCCGCGACCCCCGGCGTGACAGGCCGGTATTCTAACCGACTGAACTACCGCTGCGCGTAACACTAAGAACGAATGGTGGGTGATGACGGGATCGAACCGCCGACATTCTGCTTGTAAGGCAGACGCTCTCCCAGCTGAGCTAATCACCCTTCGCTTCGGTGTGGCGCGCATTCTACGGAGGGGTCCAACCTCTGGCAAGCACTTTTTTAATTAATTTTCCGAGGCCTTCCAAAGGCTTAGAGAAGGGTTGGCCTATGGCGCCGCGAAGAGAATAATGCCCCCCTTTGTATAAAGGAGAGACTCGCCCCATGTGGTTCAAAAACCTGCTTATCTATCGCCTGACCCAAGATCTGCCTTTTGATGCCGAGGCGTTGGAAACTGCACTGGCGACCAAACTGGCGCGTCCATGTGCAAGCCAGGAGTTGACCACCTACGGTTTCGTCGCGCCGTTCGGCAAGGGCGAAGATGCCCCGCTGGCGCACGTCAGTGGTGACTTCCTGCTGATCGCCGCCCGTAAAGAAGAACGCATTCTGCCGGGCAGCGTCGTGCGTGACGCGGTCAAGGAAAAGGTCGAAGAGATCGAAGCCGAGCAAATGCGCAAGGTCTATAAAAAGGAACGGGACCAGATCAAGGATGAAATCATCCAGGCCTTCCTGCCCCGCGCCTTTATCCGTCGTTCGTCGACTTTCGCCGCCATCGCGCCGAAACAAGGCCTGATCCTGGTGAACTCGGCCAGCCCGAAACGCGCCGAAGACTTGCTGTCGACTTTGCGTGAAGTCATCGGCTCGCTGCCGGTGCGTCCGCTGACCGTGAAAATGGCCCCGACTGCCACCATGACCGACTGGGTGAAGACCCAGAAAGCCGCAGACGACTTCTTTGTTCTGGACGAGTGCGAACTGCGCGACACCCACGAAGACGGCGGCATCGTGCGCTGCAAGCGTCAGGACCTGACCAGCGAAGAAATCCAGCTGCACCTGAGCACCGGCAAAGTGGTGACTCAGCTGTCCCTGGCGTGGCAGGACAAGTTGTCGTTCATGCTCGACGACAAGATGACCGTCAAGCGCCTGAAGTTCGAAGACTTGCTGCAGGACCAGGCGGAACAGGACGGCGGCGACGAAGCCCTGGGCCAACTGGACGCCAGCTTCACCCTGATGATGCTGACCTTCGGCGACTTCCTGCCGGCGCTGGTTGAAGCGCTGGGTGGCGAAGAGACCCCACAAGGCATCTAAAGCCGTGTGATATCCCCTGTGGGAGCGGGCTTGCTCGCGAAAGCGGTGTGTCAGACGACATAAATGTTGAATGATCAGCCGCCTTCGCGAGCAAGCCCGCTCCCACAGGGGTTCTGTGTGATTTTCAACATCGAATAATAAGGATCAGGCCATGCGCGCACTCGCCGCTTTAAGCCGCTTCGTCGGCAACACCTTCGCCTATTGGGTGCTGATTTTCGCCGTGCTGGCGTTCATGGAGCCTACGTGGTTCGTTGGCCTCAAAGGCGCCATCGTGCCATTGCTGGGGCTGGTGATGTTCGGCATGGGCCTGACCCTCAAACTCGAAGACTTCGCCGAGGTCGCTCGCCATCCGTGGCGCGTGGCACTGGGCGTGGTCGCGCATTTCGTGATCATGCCGGGTATGGCGTGGTTGCTTTGCCAGGCGTTTCACCTGCCGCCGGAAATTGCTGTCGGCGTGATCCTGGTCGGTTGCTGCCCGAGCGGCACGTCGTCCAATGTCATGACGTGGCTGGCCCGCGGCGACCTGGCGCTGTCGGTAGCCATCGCCGCCGTCACCACCCTCCTCGCCCCGCTGCTGACGCCCGCGCTGATCTGGTTGCTGGCCTCGGCCTGGTTGCCGGTGTCGTTCATGGAGTTGTTCTGGTCGATCCTGCAAGTGGTGCTGTTGCCGATCGTGCTCGGCGTGATTGCTCAACGACTGCTCGGCAACAAGGTGCGTCACGCGGTAGAAGTGTTGCCGCTGGTGTCAGTGGTGAGCATCGTGATCATCGTTGCCGCCGTGGTCGCGGCCAGTCAGGCGAAGATTGCCGAGTCCGGCCTGTTGATCATGGCGGTGGTGATGCTGCACAACAGCTTCGGCTACCTGCTGGGTTACTTCACCGGGCGCCTGTTCAAGCTGCCCCTGGCCCAGCGCAAGTCGTTGGCCCTGGAAGTCGGCATGCAGAACTCCGGTTTGGGTGCCGCCCTGGCCAGTGCGCACTTCTCACCTTTGGCGGCGGTGCCGAGCGCGTTGTTCAGTGTGTGGCACAACATTTCCGGGGCGTTGCTCTCGACGTATTTCCGCCGCATGAGCGAGAAAGAAGACCGGGAAACCGCAGCGCGGCAGGCGACCGAGTAAGCGCTCAAACTTGATCCTCGGGTTAATGATGGGCACTCTATGGCCCAACGCGAGGACGACCTCGCGGCTCGATCGAGTCATTAATCTGGGGACGACCCCGTCAATCGATGGAGGTCATTCATGTCCTGGATCATTCTGTTTTTCGCCGGCCTGTTCGAAGTCGGCTGGGCCGTTGGCCTGAAATACACCGACGGCTTCAGCCGCCCTCTCCCCACTGCACTCACCGTCGCCGCCATGGCCATCAGCCTCGGCTTGCTGGGCCTTGCCATGAAGGAATTGCCGCTGGGCACGGCCTATGCGATCTGGACCGGCGTGGGCGCGGTGGGCACGGTGATTGCCGGGATCATTTTGTTTGGTGAGTCCATGGCGCTGTTTCGACTGGCGAGTGTGGCGTTGATTATTGCCGGGTTGGTTGGGCTTAAGGTCAGCGCTTAGGCCTCTACCGCTTTCGCGAGCAAGCCCGCTCCCACAGGGGACCGCGTTCCTCCAGGGGAACTCGGTTAACTGTGGGAGCGGGCTTGCTCGCGAAGAGGCCCTCAATCATCACAACTATCTAACTGTCCCGCGCAACTCCCCCACCAACGCCTGCAACGCTGCCGGCTCAGCCACTTCAACCGCCACCGCCGGCCCCGCCACCAAAGTCACCCGCGACCACAACCGGCGAAACAAGCCCTTGGCCGGATCGCGGCTGAAGAAACTCCCCCACAACCCTTGCAATGCCAGCGGAATCACCGGCACCGGTGTCTCTTCAAGAATCCGCGTCAGCCCTCCCCGGAATTCATTGATCTCACCGTCAGCGGTCAGTTTTCCTTCAGGGAAGATGCACACCAACTCGCCGTCCTTCAGGTACTGGGCAATCCGCTTGAAGGCCTTTTCGTAAATCTGGATGTCTTCCTGGCGCCCGGCGATAGGAATCGTCCCGGCGGTGCGGAAGATAAAGTTCAGCACTGGCAGGTTGTAGATTTTGTAGTACATGACAAAGCGAATCGGCCTACGCACCGCGCCGCCAATCAGCAACGCATCGACGAACGACACGTGGTTGCACACCAGCAACGCCGCGCCTTCGTCGGGAATCAGGTCGAGGTTGCGATGCTCCACGCGGTACATGGAATGGCTGAGCAGCCAGATCATGAAACGCATGCTGAACTCGGGAACGATGCTGAAGATGTAGGCGTTGACGCCGATGTTGAGCAGCGACACCACCAGAAACAACTGCGGGATCGACAGTTTCACCATGCTCAGCAGCACGATGGAGACAATCGCCGACACCACCATAAACAGTGCGTTGAGGATGTTGTTGGCGGCAATCACCCGCGCCCGCTCATTCTCGGCCGTGCGCGACTGAATCAGCGCGTACAGCGGAACGATGTAGAAACCACCGAAAACCCCAAGCCCGAGAATGTCGATCAGTACCAGCCAGGTATGGCCGAAACCCAGGACTTCGATCCAGCCATGGCCGGTCACGCTGTCCGGGATTCCACCGGAATGCCACCACAGCAGCAAGCCAAACACCGTCAGGCCAAACGAGCCGAACGGCACCAGGCCGATCTCGACTTTACGCCCGGAGAGCTTTTCGCAGAGCATCGAACCGAGTGCGATACCCACCGAAAACACGGTGAGGATCAACGTCACCACGGTCTCGTCGCCGTGCATCCATTCCTTGGCATACGCCGGGATCTGCGTCAGGTAAATCGCCCCGACAAACCAGAACCACGAGTTGCCGACAATCGAGCGCGACACCGCTGGGGTCTGCCCCAGGCCCAGTTTCAAGGTGGCCCAGGACTGGGTGAAAATATTCCAGTTCAGGCGCATTTCCGGTGACGCGGCCGCCGCGCGGGGAATGCTGCGGCTGACCAGGTAACCGAGCACCGCCACACCAATAATCGCGGTGGAAACGATGGGCGCGTAATGCCCGGACGACATCATGATCCCGGCGCCAATGGTCCCGGCGAGGATCGCCAGGAACGTGCCCATTTCCACCAGGCCGTTGCCGCCCACCAGTTCGTCTTCACGCAAGGCTTGGGGCAGGATCGAGTATTTCACCGGCCCGAACAGCGCCGAGTGGGTGCCCATGGCGAACAGCGCCACCAGCATCAGCGACAGGTGATCGAACATAAAGCCGACCGCGCCCACCGCCATGATCGCGATTTCCCCAAGCTTGATCAGACGAATCAGCGCGTCCTTGGCGAATTTTTCCCCGAACTGGCCGGCCAGGGCCGAGAACAGAAAAAACGGCAGGATGAACAACAGCGCGCACAGGTTGACCCAGATCGAACGGTCACCGTCGATAGTCAGTTTGTACAGAATGGCGAGGATCAGCGACTGCTTGAAGATGTTGTCGTTGAACGCCCCGAGGGACTGGGTCACGAAGAACGGCAGGAAACGCCGGGTACGAAGCAAGGTGAACTGTGAGGGGTGACTCATCTTCCGTGTTTCCCTGATGTTAGGTAGCTGATGTTAGGTAGAGTGCGGCGTGGATTTTGTTATTGGAATATCGAACGCCGATCCAGGCCACACATTACCTAATCTTTGCAGGTTATTTCTTTAATCCTGCAATGCACGGTGAGACAAACAGCTCGCCACGCCAGGCGCCCTGCACGGTGCGCTTGGCGACGATCAGCCACATCACCGCCAGCAACGCCACCAACACGCAGCCAAAAATACTGAAGAAGGTCAGGTTCAAGGTGCTGGCCAGTTTCAGCGTCGCCAAAGAATAGACGCCCAGCGGGAAGGTGAACCCCCACCAGCCAAGGTTGAACGGAATGCCGGCCCGCAGGTAACGCACGGTGATCAGCACCGCGATCAGCATCCACCACAGCCCGAAGCCCCACAGCGTGATCCCGGCCACCAGCCCCAGCCCGGCGGCGATTTCGCCGATGCCCGGCAAGCCATTGGCGGCGAAGATCGTCGGGGCGTCAGCGCCCAGCAGCAACATGCCCAACGCCCCGGTGCCAATGGGTCCCAGCGCCAGCCAACTCGAAGCGGCCATGTTTTCGTGAGGCAATTTATGCAGGGCCATGCGCAGCAACAGGATGGTCAGAATGCTGAATGCCACCGGCAGGGAAAAAGCCCACAGCACGTAGCTGGTCACCAGCACCACCAGTTGCGAATGGGCCTCGGCCAGATGCGGCGCCAACAGACCACCACTTGCAGCCGCCACTTCTGCCGCGACCACGGGCAACAGCCAGACGGCGGTCATCTGATCGATGCTGTGTTCCTGACGGGTAAACATCATGTACGGGATCAACACTCCGCAGGCCAGGGACATCGCCACATCCAGCCACCACAGCACTTCGGCCACATGAATCACGCCTTCGCCCCAACGCGGCAATCCGAATACCAGGAAGCCGTTGATGATGGTCGCCAGGCCCATGGGAATCGTGCCGAAAAACATCGAAACCGTGGAGTGGCCGAAAATCCGTCGCGCTTCATCGAAGAACAGCACCCAGCGTGCGGCGTACAACCCGGTGAACAACACAAACAGAAAGATGTTGAACAGCCACAAACCCTCCGCGACCCCGTGCAGACCGGGAATCGCGACAGGCAATTGCGCCAGCGCCAAGGCCAGCACGCCAGTGCCCATGGTGGCGGCGAACCAGTTCGGAGTGAATTGGCGAATCGCCTCCAGCGGACGTGGCAGAAGGCTTAAAGGTTTGTAAGCGGGCTTGGCAGTATTGGGGCAAATCATGGCGAACTCCTGTCCTCTGATGAGGTGGAGCCATGGTAGATCCGAATCGAATATCTATATAACGGGTAATATCTCTAACTGTTATCTGTTTTGCAGATATACCGTCAGACGCTTCCTTCCGATTCGATTACTAAAATTCGCGCCACACCGATGGGATGTGCCACATGCGCGGTCCCCACCGACGCATAAAAAATATCGCCGACCTCCAGCAAGGTCTGCTGTTCGGCGCCATTTTCGCGGTAATGCATCTGCACCTGGCCATCGAGCACGACGAACACTTCCTGCCCGTCATTGACGTGCCATTTGTACGGCTGATCGGTCCAGTGCAAACGGGTGGTGATGCCGTTCATGTTGGCGATGTCCAGCGCGCCCCAGGCACGCTCGGCAGTGAAGGATTTGCTGCGGATGATTTTCATGGTCGGCCTGTCGAGTGAATGGCGAAGCCAAGGCTAACTCAAACCGGCGGATCAGCAGCAAGGCTTGATGGGCGCCGCGTTTTTTTATGGCTGGCAGACTTTCAATGAGCGCTGGCGCATCAAGGCCAGCAGCGCACCGACGGCCAGGATGATCAGCACCGCGCCATAGCCATCGGTGGTCGCGATCAGCCCAAACGTACGGGTCAGATTTCCTGCCAACAACGACGGCAGGCAGAACGCCAGGTAACTGAGCGCATAAAACGACGACATCAATCCCGCCCGCTCGTGGGGTAAGGCCAGCGGCACGAGGCTGCGCACGGCACCCAGGAAACCGGCGCCGAAACCGCAACCGGCCACCAGCGTCCCGATGAAAAACAGCGACAGGCTGGCGCTGTGGACGGCGGTCAGGATCAGCACCACGCCGATGGGCAACAGACTGGCGCCCAGACGCAGCACCTTGTCCGCTGGCCGATTGCGTGAGGTGTAGATCATCAATGCACCGGTCACCGTCAATGTCGCGACCGTCGCGCCGCCAATCAGGTTCGAGGTCGAGCCCGTGGCCGTACGCACCAGTGACGGCGCCAACGAAGCGAAGAAACCGCCCAGCGCCCACACGGCGGTGTTGATCGGCAGCACCGACCACAAGGTGCGCCGCGCCTGGACCGGCACGTGCAAGGTCGGGCGCAGCGACGCCCAGGCGCCCGGTTGCGGGCTGACGCTTTCCGGCAAGCGCCAGACGTAAAGCGCCTGCATCACGAAAAGCCCCAGCAATACCCAAAAGGTCAGTTGCAACGGCAGCGGCGCGAACTCGGCCAACAAGCCGCAGCCCATCGCCCCGATGGCCATGCCCAGCAACGGCGCCACGCTATTGATCAGCGGCCCTTGCTGGCGATCGGTATCCAGCAGCGCGGCGCTCAATACAGCGGTGGCCATCCCGGTGGCGAAGCCCTGAAGCACCCGGGCACTGATCAGCCAAGTGACGCTGTCGGCGTTGATAAACAGCAGCATCGCCAGCATGTTCAGCAGGATCGCGGTGAAGATCACCGGTTTGCGCCCGAGGAAATCCGAGAGCGACCCGACGGTCAGCAGCGCCACCAGCAAGCTGAGGGCGTATACGCCGAAAATCAGGGTCAGGGTCGCGGCCGAGAACTGCAACTGCTCCTGATACAAGTGATACAACGGCGTCGGCGCCGTGGAAGCGGCGAGAAAACTGAGTAAAGTGATCGCCAGAAACCACAGGCTTACACGATTTGAGGTAGAACGAGACATGGGCACACTCCGCAAAAGCTAAGTTTTTGCTTTTGCGGAGTGTGCTACTCGTTAGCGCTTAAAGCAAATTCTTTGTGTTAAGGTCCGCCACATGGCAATTAAAGAAGGTTTACGCCCCGGCGGCCGCAGTGCCCGGGTGCAAGAGTCGATTCATTCGGCAGTCCGCGCGCTCCTTGAAGAACAGGAGCGCTCGACCGTGACCGTGCCGCAGATCGCTGCGCGGGCGGGGGTGACGCCGTCGACGATTTATCGGCGCTGGGGGGATTTGTCGGTGTTGCTGGCGGACGTCGCCCTCGCCCGCATGCAACCCGACAGCGAGCCGGCGAACACCGGCAGCCTGCGCGGTGACCTGCGTGCCTGGGCCGAGCAGTATCTGGATGAGATGAGCTCAGAGCTTGGGCGCAACCTGTTGCGCGATGTGCAATGCAGCTCTACCCCGGGCTTTTGCGCGGCGATCATCGGCGGGCAGTTGCAGACCATTCTGGATCGCTATCCCAACCAGTCGCTGCCGAGTGTGGATCGGCTGATCAACCTGATCGTCGCACCGACGGTGTTTCGCATCGTGTTTTCCGCGGCGCCGCTGGAGGTTGAGGAGTTGCATCGGTTGATTGAGATTGCGTTGAGTCATTAAGGCCGCCATTCGCGAGCAAGCCCGCTCCCACAGGGGATCGCATTTCTTCAGGGAAACTCAGTCGACTGTGGGAGCGGGCTTGCTCGCGAAGAGGCCCGCCCAAACCCCCACGATCTACCTGACACAAAACCCTGCGACACCCCGCCACGCCTCGACCTTGGTCGACACTGACTAACGCGGACGGTCGTGCGAGACTGTCTGACCGGGCCTGAACCCCGGATGTCTTTTGCCGGGAGTTTCCATGTCGCTGTCCAGCGGGCTGATCGCCGCCGTTGCCCTGGCCTATATGGCCATCATGTTCGCCATCGCCTTCTACGGCGACCGTCGCAGCGCGCCGTTGCCGCCGCGGGTGCGTGCCTGGGTCTACAGCCTGTCGCTGGCCGTCTACTGCACAAGCTGGACATTCTTTGGCGCCGTAGGCCAAGCCGCCGAACAGCTCTGGTCGTTTCTGCCGATCTACCTTGGGCCGATCCTGCTGTTGGTGTGCGCGCCGTGGGTCCTGCAAAAAATGGTGATGATCAGCAAGCAGGAGAACATCACCTCCATCGCCGACTTTATCGCTGCGCGCTACGGCAAATCGCAATCGCTGGCGGTAGTGGTGGCGCTGATCTGCCTGGTCGGCGTGTTGCCCTACATCGCCTTGCAGCTCAAGGGCATCGTCCTCGGCGTGAATCTGCTGATCGGCGCCGGGGCCGATGCCATGGGCGTGCGTGCCCAGGACACGGCGCTGATCGTGTCCCTGGTGCTGGCGCTGTTCACCATCGTTTTCGGCACGCGCAACCTCGATGCCACCGAACACCATCGCGGCATGGTGCTGGCGATTGCCTTCGAATCATTGGTCAAGCTGTTCGCCTTTCTCGCCGTCGGCGCCTTCGTGACCTTTGGCCTGTACGACGGTTTCGACGACCTGTTCAACCAGGCCATGCTCGCCCCGCGCCTTGAAGAGTATTGGAAAGAAACCATCAACTGGCCGTCGATGGTGGTGCAGACCGGCGTCGCGATGATGGCGATCATCTGCCTGCCCCGGCAGTTCCACGTCACGGTGGTGGAGAACATCGAGCCCCAGGATTTGCGCCTGGCCAAGTGGGTGTTCCCGGCTTATCTGGCATTGGCCGCATTGTTTGTCGTCCCGATCGCGTTGGCCGGTCAGATGTTGCTGCCCAGTTCAGTGTTGCCGGATTCCTTCGTGATCAGCCTGCCCCTGGCCCAGGCCCACCCGGCGCTGGCGTTGCTGGCGTTTATCGGTGGCGCGTCGGCGGCGACCGGCATGGTGATCGTGGCCAGTGTGGCGCTGTCGACCATGGTGTCCAACGACATGTTGCTGCCGTGGCTGCTGCGCAGAAACAACGCCGAGCGCCCGTTCGAAGTGTTCCGCCAGTGGATGTTGTCGGTGCGACGGGTCAGCATCGTGGTGATTTTGCTGCTGGCCTACGTCAGTTACCGCCTGCTCGGCTCCACCGCGAGCCTGGCGACCATCGGCCAGATCGCCTTCGCCGCCGTCACCCAACTGGCCCCGGCCATGCTCGGCGCGCTGTATTGGAAACAGGCCAACCGTCGCGGCGTATTCGCCGGTCTCGCCGCCGGGACGTTCCTGTGGTTCTACACCTTGATCCTGCCGATTGCCGCCCACAGCCTCGGCCTGTCCCTGAGCAGTTTTCCGGGGCTGGCCTGGTTGCACAGCAACCCGCTGAACCTGCCGCTCACGCCGCTGACCCAAGGGGTGGTGTTGTCCCTGGCGGCCAACTTCACGCTGTTTGCCTGGGTCTCAGTGCTGTCGCGCACGCGGGTGTCCGAGCACTGGCAGGCAGGACGTTTCATTGGTCAGGAAATCAGCGCCCGGCCCAGCGCCCGCTCGATGCTCGCGGTACAAATCGACGATTTGCTGCAACTGGCCGCACGGTTTGTCGGTGAAGAGCGCGCCCGGCAAAGTTTTATCCGTTTCGCCTACCGCCAGGGCAAAGGCTTCAACCCGAACCAGAACGCCGACGGTGAATGGATCGCCCACACCGAACGCTTGCTGGCCGGTGTCCTCGGCGCTTCTTCGACCCGGGCCGTGGTAAAAGCCGCCATCGAAGGGCGGGAAATGCAGCTGGAGGACGTCGTTCGCATCGCCGACGAAGCGTCGGAAGTGTTGCAGTTCAACCGCGCCCTGTTGCAAGGAGCGATCGAGAACATCACCCAGGGCATCAGCGTGGTCGACCAGTCGTTGAAACTGGTGGCCTGGAACCGCCGATACCTGGAACTGTTCAACTACCCGGACGGCTTGATCAGCGTCGGCCGGCCGATTGCCGACATCATTCGCTACAACGCCGAACGCGGGCTGTGCGGCCCCGGCGAAGCGGAAGTCCACGTCGCCCGACGCCTGCACTGGATGCGTCAGGGCCGTGCCCACACCTCTGAACGACTGTTCCCCAATGGTCGTGTGATCGAGTTGATCGGCAATCCGATGCCCGGCGGCGGCTTCGTCATGAGCTTCACCGACATCACCGCGTTCCGCGAAGCCGAGCAGGCGTTGACCGAGGCTAACGAAGGCCTGGAGCAACGGGTCACCGCACGGACACACGAACTCTCGCAACTCAACGTCGCCCTGACCGAAGCCAAAGGCACCGCCGAGTCGGCCAACCAGTCGAAAACCCGGTTCCTGGCGGCGGTCAGCCATGACTTGATGCAGCCGCTGAACGCCGCGCGGCTGTTCTCCGCCGCCCTTACCCATCAGGACGATGGCTTGTCCAGCGAAGCGCAAAAGCTGATTCATCACCTCGACACTTCGTTGCGTTCAGCCGAGGACTTGATCAGCGATTTGCTGGACATTTCCCGCCTGGAAAACGGCAAGATCAACCCCGATCCCAAGCCGTTCGTGCTCAATGAGTTGTTCGATATCCTCGGTGCCGAGTTCAAGGCCCTGGCCCAGGAACAAGGGCTGAAATTCCGCCTGCGGGGCAGCACGTTGCGGGTCAACAGCGACATCAAGTTGCTGCGACGGATCCTGCAAAACTTCCTGACCAACGCCTTCCGTTACGCCAAAGGCCCGGTGCTGCTCGGGGTTCGGCGGCGCGGGGGCGAGTTGTGCCTGGAAGTCTGGGACCGTGGGCCGGGGATTCCCGAAGACAAGCAGCAGGTGATTTTTGAAGAGTTCAAACGCCTCGACAGCCACCAGACCCGCGCCGAGAAAGGCCTGGGGCTGGGCCTGGCGATTGCCGATGGTTTGTGCCAGGTGCTCGGTCACACGTTGCGCGTGCGCTCCTGGCCGGGTCGCGGCAGCGTATTCAGCGTCAGCGTGCCGCTTGCCCGGGCGCAGACCGTGGTGCCGAACACCGTGGTCGAACTCAATGGCAAATTGCCGACTGGCGCGCAGGTGCTGTGCGTCGACAACGAAGACAGCATTTTGATTGGCATGAACAGCTTGTTGACCCGCTGGGGCTGCCAAGTCTTGACCGCGCGTAATCGTGAAGAGTGTGCGGCGCTACTCGCTGATGGGATGCGGCCGCAATTGGCGCTGGTGGACTACCACCTGGACGAAGGCGAAACCGGCACTGATCTGATGGCGTGGCTGCGCACGCGATTGGGCGAGCCGGTGCCGGGGGTGGTGATCAGCGCCGATGGGCGGCCGGAGACAGTGGCCCGGGTGCATGCGGCGGGGTTGGATTATTTGGCCAAACCGGTGAAACCGGCGGCGCTGCGGGCGTTATTGAGTCGGCATTTGCCGTTATAGCACCGATCGTTCCCACGCTCCGCGTGGGAATGCCGCCATGGACGCTCCGCGTCCGCTTCTGCAGCTGTGACGCAGAGCGTCACGGGATGCATTCCCACGCGGAGCGTGGGAACGATCAGTTACTCAGGCAACTCAGCCAACCCATCCACATCGGTCATCGCCCGCTCCAGCAAATCCGCCGGTAAGCTCTTGCTCGCCCGGGCGCCCAGCAATTTCAGTTGTTCGCTGCGGCTGACCAGGTTGCCGCGTCCTTCTGTCAGCTTGTTGCGCGCCGAGCTGTAGGCTTTGTCCAGTTGCTGCAAGCGATTGCCGACTTCATCCAGGTCCTGGATAAACAGCACAAACTTGTCGTACAGCCACCCCGCCCGCTCGGCAATCTCACGCGCATTCTGGCTCTGGCGCTCCTGCTTCCACAGGCTGTCGATCACCCGCAGCGTGGCGAGCAAGGTGGTCGGGCTAACGATCACGATGTTGCGATCGAAGGCTTCCTGAAACAGCGTGGGTTCGGCCTGCAACGCCGCAGAAAATGCCGCTTCGATCGGCACGAAAAGCAGCACGAAATCCAGGCTGTGCAAGCCGTCGAGCCGCTTGTAATCCTTGCCGGACAGGCCTTTGACGTGATTACGCAAGGACAGCACGTGCTGCTTGATCGCAATCTGGCCAATCGCATCGTCCTCAGCCGAAACGTACTGCTGATAGGCCGTAAGGCTGACCTTGGAATCGACCACCACTTGCTTGTCGCCAGGCAGGTAAATGATCACATCCGGCTGGAAGCGCTCGCCGTCCGGGCCTTTGAGGTTGACCTGGGTCTGGTACTCGCGGCCCTTCTCCAGGCCGGCGTGTTCCAGCACTCGTTCGAGTATCAGCTCACCCCAGTTGCCTTGGGTTTTCTGCCCTTTCAGGGCACGGGTCAGGTTGGTGGCTTCGTCGCTCAAGCGCAGGTTCAGCTGTTGCAGGCGCTCCAGCTCCTTGGCCAGGGAAAAACGCTCGCGAGCCTCGGTTTGATAGCTTTCTTCGACACGTTTTTCGAAAGACTGGATGCGTTCCTTCAACGGATCGAGCAACTGCCCCAGGCGCTGCTGACTGGTTTCGGCGAAACGCTGCTCGCGTTCGTCAAAAATTTTGCCGGCCAGCTCGGCGAACTGCGCTCGCAGTTCATCCCGTGAGCCTTGGAGATCGTTCAGACGTTGCTGGTGGCTTTCCTGCTGTTCGCGCAGCTCGGCGTTGAGGGACGCGGTCTGCGCGTCCAGGCGCCGCAACTCAGCCTCTTTGCCGGCGCGCTCGATATTCCAGGCATGGGCCGCATCCCGGGCGTCGTCGCGCTCGATTTGCAGCAACTCGACCTCACGGCGCAGCGCGGCAAGATCCGCTTGCTTGGTGGAGTTGGCTTGACTCAGATCGCCGATTTCGTCGCGGCACGCATCGAGCTGGGCGTTCAAGCCGTCCTGGGCCAATTGGGCCATCGCCAGCCGCTCTTCCAGCAGCGCCTGATCGGCCTGTGTCGAGCTGGCCCGGCGCTGGAGTTGCCAGGCCAGCGCCAGCAAAGGCACTGCTGCGCCCGCCAGACCGAGCAATAGGCTGGTCAAGTCCATAGCCATAGCGATTCCTGCCGATGAGATAAAGCCTGAAGGTTAACCAAGGCGTCAGGTCTTGGACAGCTCAGTCTTCGCTGAGCCCCAGTTCCTGGCGGGCGCGCAAGTCGCCGGCGCGGGCGGCCTGACGCAACAGGTCGTGGCCGATGCGCCGATCCCGGGCGTTGCCACATTCGCGGCACATCAACTGGCCCAGGCGGCTTTGCGCGGCGACTACGCCTTCACGGGCCGGCTGCTTGAGCAGACGTCCGGCGAAGTGCTTGATGTTCTGGTTATCGCCCAGGCGCGGGCTGTCCAGCAGCCACTCGGCCACGCGCATGGAAAAGCGCTTGGGTGGGGTAACACTGGGCGGTGTATCGGTAACAGAGGTTGATACTGAGCGAAACTTCATAAAGCACTGTGGGGCAGATCGGAAGGCGCGCCACTCTACTCTTTTTTTCTTACAGGTAAAGTCGAAAAAAACCCGGCACGCCCGTCCTAGAGCAAGCGCTTGGGACAATCCACAGAAGCTGTGGATAACTCAGTGGACAACCCACCTTGAACTCTCGCAAAGCCCTGTGGAATGGGGCTCGCAGTCAAACTGACGATTTTTTCACCAGTAAAAAAAAGCGATGTTTTTCATTGACTTAAATTTTCATTACAGGCACCCACTGCGCTTGAAGGGGATGTGACAGTGACGTGACACCCTGCGCAACTAATGTGCACAAGTACCATCGAGGCGGTTATATCGATGCGCGTTTTCGGCGCGTTTTTGCTGCAAGCCTGGGGATAAGCCGTGCGCAAACCGCCATTCGAACGGATTCCAGACCAAACAGGCGCAGCGACCAACGGTCAAATCCGGCGCTATTACGGGGCGAACCCCCGGTTTACCGACTATAATCACGGCCCTCGCGATGACTCGAATCGCCGCCGCCAACAATCTTTTTTGCTAACACACTTCCTTTCTCAAATTCAATCCGTTAGTATCCGCGGCGTTAGTACCAAGCTGAAAGTCAATTCTGGTCGAACAAATCCCCCCGGTCAGCCTTCCCTTGAGAAGCCTCCACCGACAAAGCGGGATCGACCACCTCGATGGTTTCCAGGTAAACCTTGTGTCAACACTGCCTTTGAAATGAATGCAAAGGGTGTTGCGAAGCTCACTTACTCTGACCGAACCAGCCTGCAAATTGATCAGGATCTTCACCCCGGGCCCAGAACCTTTGCCCTTGATGTGTCGCCTGCCCTCCTAAGTACCTACCTGCCAGCCCAAGCGCGCCAATTATCAGCGCTTCAAACTGGCTGCTTTGTTCCAGTCGGGTTCTTCGTTCGACCAATGGTGGTCGTCGTCACTGGAACGTTTTAATTTTGCACGGCTCTTACTCCGTGTCGCTTGTAGGAACACCTAATAATGTCTACTCAAATCCACACTCAGGATGCCATTCGCACCCTAACTAACGCTTTTGCACCAATGAACTGCCTGATCATGGCCGCTCGCAAAGGCTGCTTCAGCTTCACTCTGGTCAACGAACACGGCATCGCCCGTCACAGCGAACGCCTGTACCCCGATCAATACTCCAGCGCTGAACCGCTGCAGGCCGTGATCGATCGTACTCGCCAGGCACTGGTTGCCTGAGACGCCAGAAAGACTGAAAACCCAAAAGCCCTGCTCAAAAAGCAGGGCTTTTTATTGCCTGATATTTCTCTTTTCTCGCCTGCGGCCTAAGCACTAACCGATATAACGGTTATAACTGGCTGCCGGAAATATTTTAAAAACAGGCCTTTACGTCGCGAATATGACACTACACTTCAACTCAAGCGGCTTGATCCGCTTCCGGCGAGCCTGAGTCGATTCACTGCTGCCAAGCCCCCCTTCAGGTATCGCCGCCCATTTCATGTTTCGAGGGCTTTATGGGTATCGCTGCCAGCGAACTGTGCCGTTATGTGATCCGCCCGACCTTGATCTACCTCGGGCGCCACAGCGCAACTGCCGAATCCCTGCTGCTGGGCATCGCCGCCAGTCAGTCAGCCCTTGGTTCTGCCCTGCATGACCGCCGTGGGCACGGCCTGTACCGGATCGCCGAGCCCCGTCACCGGGCGTTATGGGATCATTACCTGGCCCTCGACCCGGAACGCGCCAGCCTGGTGCGCGGCCTGGCCAGTCAGCACGCCTTTCTAAGCAGCCCGCACCTGGAATTGACCGTCAACCTGCGTTACGCCACCGCCATCGCCTGGCTGTTGGTAGAAGAGCAAAACACGCCCCTCCCCGATCCCGATGATGTGCTGGGCATGGCCCGTATCTGGCGCCAGACCTTCCAGCCCCAGGGACGCCTGCGCGACTTCACTTTTGCCTGGCAAACCTGTGTTTCATCGCTGAATCAAGTCGCTTGCTGACCCCCGCGTTTCACAAGATCGCGCAACAAGACGCGAATCTGGTCTGATTGTCCTACAAAACCGCTCTAACTCAAGCCATACAGGCTATAGCGCTGGGACGAAAATATTGGTAATTTTCGCCCCGGTGATCACCAGGAGTTCTAATAATGAAAAAAGTAATGCTCAAAACCACCCTTAGCCTCGCCGTTACCTTGGCATCCACCCAGCTCTTCGCAAGTGGCTTCGCCATCAACGAACAAAGCATCAGCGGTATGGGTACAGGTTTTGCCGGGCGATCTTCCTCTGCCGATGACGCAAGCACAATTTATGGCAACCCTGCCGGCATGGCGCGCATCAAGCGCGAACAAGTCACCGGCGGCGCTGCAATGCTCGACGCACACACCAATATCAGCAAGGCCAGCTCCAGCCCGAACACTGGTAGCAACGACGGCGACATGGTGCCGTTCATCGCCGTGCCGATGGGCTACTACGTCAAGCCTATCGATGACAAATGGGCAGTCGGTGTAGGCGTTTACGCACCGTTCGGTTTGGTGACCGACTACGAGCACGGCTTTGCCGGCCGTTACTTCGGCAGCACCAGCGACGTAAAAGTCGTGACCCTGCAACCGACCGTGAGCTACGCCTTCAACGACAAAGTCTCGATCGGTTTCGGTCCGACCATCAACCGTATTGACGGCAAGCTGGAATCGAACCTGTCGATTACCCAGGCGGCTCCCGATGGTCAGGTCAAGATCAAAGGCGACGACACCGCACTGGGCTACAACATCGGGATCCTGGCTCAGCTGACCGACAGCACCCGCGTCGGCCTGACCTATCACTCGAAAGTGAAGTACAAGCTCGAAGGCAATACCAAGGTCAACTACGGCGTACTGGGCCTGATCGGTCAGAACCCAAGCCAGAAGTACGACGCCTCGCTGGACCTGACCACGCCTGAATCGGTGGATTTCTCGGTCACTCACCAGCTCGACGACAAGTGGACTCTCTACGCAGGCAGCACCTGGACTCGCTGGAGCCGCCTGAAAGAAATCACCGTAGAAAACAAAGGTGTTCCTGCTGTCCTGAACGGTCAGTTCGGTTCGATCACCGAAGAACAGAACTGGCACGACACCTGGGCTCACGCCATCGGCGCGTCCTACCAGCTGAACAAGGAATGGGTACTGCGTACCGGCCTGTCCTTCGACCAGGCACCGACCAACAACGTCGACCGTTCCCCACGCATCCCGACTGGCGATCGCAAGATTTTCAGCCTGGGCGCCGGCTGGAGCCCGACCGACGACCTGACCATCGACGTGGCGTACTCGTACCTGCGTGAAGAGTCGGTCAAGGTCGCCAACAGCAACGACCGTGGCCAGAGCTACGACGCCAAATACCAAAACTATGCGAACGGTTTTGGTGTAGGCGCGACCTACCGCTTCTGATGATTCAAGGCGAGCCTGAACCACTCGCCACCTGAATCAAAAAAAGCCCCGCTCTCTTGTACAGAGGCGGGGCTTTTTAGTGGGCGGCGATCAGGGTTTCGAAGCCAGGGCCTTCTCGACAGCCTCAATGAATTCCGGGTTGTCGGGCTTGGTCAGGCTGGAGAAATTGGCGATCACCTTGCCCTGGCGATCAACCACGTACTTGTAGAAATTCCACTTCGGCGCGCTGTTCTGCTCGGCGAGGACTTTGAACAAGTGGGTGGCATCGTCGCCGCGGACTGTTTGCGGCTCGGTCATGGTGAAGGTCACGCCGTAGTTGACGTAGCAGACCTTGGCGGTTTCTGCGCCGTCCTTGGACTCCTGTTTGAAGTCATTGGACGGAACGCCGATCACCTCCAGCCCTTGGTCCTTGTAACGCTGATACAGCGCCTCAAGGCCTTTGAACTGCGGGGCGAAACCGCAGAAGCTGGCGGTGTTGACCACCACCAGCGGTTTGCCGGCGAAGCGCTGGCACAGATCGATGGATTCCTTGGCCCGCAACTTGGGCAGCGAGCCCTGCAACAGCTCCGGACAGTCGGCCGCCTGGGCCAACCCGGTGAACGCCATCAGCAACGCGGGGACTGCAAGCCAGCGCATCGGCATGTCGGTGCATCCTTGAAAAGTCGTCAGAAAACGAACTTACTCGCCCTCGCAGCGCCCTAGCAAGCACCCATGCCCAACTGCATCAACGCCAACCCGCCCTGATGCCAGCCCCACCACGCCAGGGCCAGCAGCAAAGCACCGCCAGCGGCGACAATGATCCGTGGCCAGAGACTGTTCATATCGCACTCATTTGGGTCTGCAACCGCGCCACCGGCCGCTCGCGCACCGGCCAGTTCAGGGCGGCTGCCAACAGGCTCAAGAGAATCGCCACTTGCCAGATCAAGTCGTAGCTCCCCATTCGGTCATACACCACCCCGCCCAGCCAGCCGCCGAGGAACGAGCCGAGCTGGTGAAACAGGAAAACAATCCCACCGAGCATGGACAGGTTTCGCACACCAAACAAGGTCGCCACCGTGCCGTTGGTCAATGGCACCGTGGACAGCCACAGGAAGCCCATCGCCATGCCGAACAGGTACGCCGTGGTCGTGGTGACCGGTGCCCACAGGAACAAGCCGATCACCACCGCCCGCAGCAGGTACAGACCGGTGAGCAAACGCGGCTTGGACATTCGCCCGCCGAGCCAACCGGCGGTGTAGGTGCCGAAGATATTGAACAACCCGATCAATGCCAGCACCGTGGTGCCGACGCTGGCCGGCAGGTGTTGGTCCACCAGATAGGCCGGCAGGTGCACGCCGATGAACACCACCTGGAAACCGCAGACAAAAAAACCGAACGCCAGCAGCCAGAACCCGGTGTGGGAACAGGCTTCGCGCAACGCTTCGGACAGGGTTTGCTCATGGCCGAAGGTCGGCAGCGGTTTGTCCTTGAGCATGCTCACCAGCGGCACGATCAGCGCCACCAGCAGGCCCAGGACCAACAGCGCCGCAGACCAACCGAGCCAGCCGATCAGCCCCAATGTGCCGGGCAGCATGGCGAACTGGCCAAAGGAACCGGCGGCGCTGGCGATGCCCATGCCCATGCTGCGTTTCTCCGGCGGCACTGCGCGCCCGACCACGCCGAGGATCACCGAGAACGACGTGCCGGACAGGCCGATGCCGATCAGCAGTCCGGCGCTCAGGGATAAGGTCACCCCCGAGTCGGCAAAGCCCATGCACATCAGCCCCGCCGCGTACAGCACGCCACCGACCAACACCACTTTTGCCGCACCGAAGCGATCCGCCAGGGCGCCGGTGAACGGTTGCGCCAGGCCCCAGATCAGGTTTTGCAGGGCGATGGCAAAGGCAAACGTCTCGCGGCCCCAGCCGAACTCGGCGCTCATGGGCGCCAGGAATAGCCCGAAGCCATGTCGCACACCCAGAGACAACGCCAGGATCAACGCACTCCCCACCAACACCCAACCGCAAGTACGCCACATCGAGGTCATTCTTATTCTCCGGTCGCGGGTATATACCCGCTTGAGTTTGAACAAACCGGCCTCAAGCCAGTTCGTCCAGCAATCTGATCAAGGTTTCACGTTTTTCCGCGCCCAGACGGTCGATCAACCGCTGTTGCGCTGCCTCCCAGGCCGGCAATGCCGCCGCCAGGCGCTCAGCACCGGCCTCGGTGAGCAGAACGATGCGATTGCGCATGTCCGCGCCCTCGACCAGCGTGACCAGCCCTTCGCCCTCCAGCACGCGCAAATTGCGCCCCAGGGTGCTTCGGTCCAGGCCCATGGCCTCGGCCAAGGTGGAAATGCTCGGTTGATCCAGGCGCTGTAAATTGCACAGCAAAGAATACTGGGCAACGTTGATCCCGAAGCCGTCGAGAGCGCCGTCGTAATGCCTGCTGACGCCACGGGCGGCGCGACGCAGGTTGGTGCATAAGCATTGGGAGTCGAGCATGGTGCGTGTATATACCCGCGGTTAAATGAAAGCAAATTTTTGATACATCTGACCTGTAGGAGCAAAGCTTGCTCGCGATGAACGATAACGCGGTTAGCCTGCATGACCGAGGCGCGGCCATCGCGAGCAAGCTTTGCTCCTACAGGAAGAGGCAAGCACATCCACCCCAATATCCATCAGACCAACGCCAACCCTACAAGCACCGCCATCTCCAGCAATTCCAGCAACGCCCCCGCCGTATCGCCCGTGGTCCCGCCCAACCGCCGCACCATCACTTGTCGCAGCCAGACAAACCCCACCGCCGCCATCGCGAGCGCCACCAGACCGTTGAAAACTCCAGCGATCAACACACAACCCAGCGCACTGACCGCCAACACCCGCCAACCGGCCTTACGCGGCAGATGATCCGCCAGCGCCTGCCCCAATCCACCGGCCCGCACATAAGGCGTGGTCAGGAACAACCCCAACAACGCCGCACGCCCGATCAGCGGAACAATGATCAACACCACGCCCTGCCCCTGCTCGATCAGCGCCAGCAACGCGGCGAATTTGAGCAACAACACCAGCACCAGCGTCACCACCGCAATCGGTCCGCTGCGCGGGTCTTTCATGATGGTCAGGGTTCGCTCACGGTCGCCAAATCCACCGAGCCAGGCGTCGGCGCTATCGGCCAAACCATCCAGGTGCAGCGCGCCGCTGAGCAACACCCAAACCGTCAGCAGCAGCGCAGCGTGCAGCAACAACGGCGTGCCCGCCAACAGTCCGTTCAACCCCCACAACAAACCACCGAACAGCAGCCCCACCAGCGGATAAAACAGCAGCGAACGCCCCGATTCCTGAGGCACCGGCATGCCCGGCAGGCGAATCGGCAGGCTGCTCAAGAATTGCAGGGCGATCCAGAACGGCAACATGATCAGAGCACTTCCTTTAATACCGCGCCGGAGCCGACCGACAGCGAATGCAGTGACGCATGGGCGACTTCGACATTGAGCAGTTGTTCGCGAGGCAAGCCCCGGGCCTGGGCCAGCAGCAATTTCATCACGCCGCCATGGGTGATCAGCAACACCCGCTCGCCTGCAAAAGTCCCGTGCAGCCGCTCGACCGCCGCCAATACTCGCGCAGAAAAGTCCGCCACCGGTTCACCTTCGGGGGGCGTAAACGAATACGGATCGGTCCAGAACAACCCCAACGCCTCGGCACTGGTTTTCATCAGATCCGCAGTGTTCTGCCCTTCCCACGCGCCGAAATGCAGTTCTTGCAGGTCTTTTTCCAGTTGAACCGGCAAGCCGAGTTGCCCGCCCAGTTCCTCCGCGAATCGCGCACAACGCTGCAACGGCGAGCTGACCAGACGATCCCAAGGCCCCTGCCCGATCACCGCTGCACGTAACTGCGCCCACCCCTTATCGGTCAGTGCATCGTCGAGACTGCCACGCAGGCCGCCGCCGAGTTCGGTCTCGCCGTGACGCAGTAAATCCAGGCGCAACGTCATGCCGGACGATCCGCCACGGCTGCTTCAGCGAAGGTCGCCATCTGCCCGTGAAGATCGCACGCCAGGCGCAACAACGGCACCGCCAGCGCCGCGCCGCTGCCCTCGCCCAGACGCAGGCCGAGGTCCAGCAATGGCTCGGCGTTGAGGGTTTCCAGCACGTGACGATGGCCCGGCTCGGCGCCGCGATGACCGAACAGCAGCCACTGGCGACATTCGGGATTCAAGCGCACTGCGACCAACGCGGCGACGCTGCAAATAAAGCCGTCCACCAGCACCGCCACGCCTTCCTGGGCGCAGGCCAGGTACGCGCCAACCAACGCCGCGATTTCAAAACCGCCAAGGTTGAACAGGGTTTGCAGCGCGTCGCCACGCTGGGCGCCGTGCAAGGCCAACGCACGCTCGATCACTTGCGCTTTATGGCTGACACCCGCCGCGTTCAACCCGGTGCCCGGCCCGGTCAGGTGCACCACCGGGCAGTCGAGCAAGGCACAGGCCAAGGCACTGGCCGCCGTGGTGTTGCCGATGCCCATTTCGCCGCCGATAAACAACTGTGCCCCCGCCGCGATGGCGCGCAACACGCTGTCGCGACCGGCCTGCAACGCCAGTTCGCCTTGGGCCGCCGTCATCGCTGGACCCTTCACAAAGTTTGCCGTGCCGGGGCCAACGTTCAGATGACGCACACCCGGCAGGTTCAACGACGGCGTTACAGTGCCGAGGTCGACCACTTCAAGGGAAGCGCCCAACTGCCGCGCCAATACGCTGATCGCCGCGCCGCCGGTAACAAAGTTGTGCAACATCTGCCCGGTGACTTCCTGGGGAAACGCCGACACCCCTTCCGCGACCACGCCATGGTCACCGGCAAAAATCGCGATCCACACCTGATTGAGGCTCGGCTTGACCTGCCCCTGCAACCCGGCCAATTGCACCGCGACCGATTCCAGCCGACCGAGGGAGCCGGCCGGTTTGGTCAGTTGCTGCTGCCGGGCCTCGGCCTGTTCGGCGATGGCCGCATTGATCGGCTTGCACGGGTTCAGCCACCAGGATTGAGTCATAACGCAGTTCCTTTCAGAGTCAGGGGCAGGCCGGCGACGGTCAGGACGACTCGCTGACAGCGCTCAGCCAGGGCTTGATGCAGCCAACCGGCTTCATCGACATAGCGGCGAGTCAATTCGCCCAGCGGCACGACACCCATTCCGGTCTCGTTGCTGACAAAAATGATTTCACCCGGCAGCGAGGCCAGGCAGTCCAGCAAGGCATCGCGTTCGGCGGTCAGGCGCTCGGAGTTGTCGAGCATCAGCAGGTTGGTCAGCCACAGGGTCAGGCAATCCACCAGCAGGCAACGCTCGGCGCCAGCGTTTTCGCGCAGTACCCGGGCCAGTTCAAGGGGTTCTTCGATCAGCGCCCATTCGGCGGGACGACGGGCGCGGTGATGGGCGACCCGTTCGTTCATCTCACCGTCCAGGGGTTGGCTGGTGGCGATGTAGGTGACCTGGAGTTGACTGTCGGTGGCGAGTTTTTCCGCCAGGCGACTTTTGCCGGAGCGGGCGCCGCCGAGGATTAGTTGGAGCATGGTTTATTCCTTAACATGTGCGGTGTGGCGACGGGCCTCTTCGCGGGCAAGCCTCGCTCCTACAGGTAAAGCGGTGTTCACAAATACGACGCTAACCCTGTAGGAGCGAGGCTTGCCCGCGAAGGCGCCCTCAAAACCCACAAAGCTCTCGGAGCAGTCGGGTATCCAAATGCTTCTCCACCAAATCCGCCAACCGCTCGATATCCCGTTCGCGCAAGGCGTGATAATCCACGTCCTGCACGTTCTGCAATCCGGCCCACCGCAGCAACGCGCCGCTCGCTGCCGGTGACTCAAACAGGCCATGCAAATACGTACCAAAAATCTGCCCATCGACACTTTGCGCGCCATCGCAGCGACCGTCATCCAACTGCACCGCCGCATGCTCCAGCGCCGGGCCGGTGGTCACGCCCGCATGGATTTCATAGCCGCTGACCTCGGCATTCTCCAACGCCAGCCGCCCGCGTACGTTGCGCAGTTGCTTCTCTGCTTCGAGCAAAGTGTCGAACGCCAGCAACCCCAGACCGGCGCTGGAACCTGGCGCGCCTTCCAGGCCGAGCGGATCATGGACTTGTTCGCCAAGCATTTGCAGGCCACCGCAAATCCCCAGCACCTTGCCGCCATAGCGCAAGTGGCGGGAGATCGCCGTGTCCCAACCGTTGGCGCGCAGGTACGCGAGGTCGCTGCGTACGCTTTTGGAGCCGGGAAGAATGATCAGGTCCGCCGAGGGAATCGCCTGGCCGGGGCCGATGAATTGCAGGTCTACTTGCGGGTGCAGACGCAGCGGATCGAAATCGGTGTGGTTGCTGATGCGCGGCAGCACCGGCACCACCACTTTCAACACTTGATCAGCCTTGTCGGTCTGACGCTGATCAATGCCGTCTTCGGCTTCCAGGTGCAGGTCCATCACATACGGCAGGACCCCGATCACCGGTTTGCCGGTGCGTTCTTCGAGCCAGTCGAGGCCCGGTTGCAGCAAGGCAATGTCGCCGCGAAAACGGTTGATGATGAAACCTTTGACCCGCGCCTGCTCGCTGGGTGACAGCAGTTCCAGCGTGCCCACCAAATGAGCGAAAACCCCGCCGCGATTGATGTCGGCGATCAGCACCACCGGGCAATCCACGGCTTCGGCAAATCCCATGTTGGCGATGTCGCCGGCACGCAGATTGATCTCCGCCGGGGAGCCCGCGCCTTCGACCATCACCACCGGATACGCCGCGCTCAATCGCCCGTGGGAGGCCAGCACCGCTTGCATGGCGATGGCTTTGTAGTCGTGATAGGCCACGGCGTTCATGGTGGTGACGGCGCGGCCATGGATGATGACTTGGGCGCCGGTGTCGCTGTTGGGTTTGAGCAGCACCGGGTTCATGTCTGTGTGCGGCTCAAGGTTGGCGGCCTGGGCCTGCACCGCTTGGGCGCGGCCGATTTCGCCACCGTCGGCGGTCACAGCGCTGTTCAGCGCCATGTTTTGCGGCTTGAATGGCACGACGCTGACGCCATGGCGCGTGACCCAGCGGCACAACGCCGTCACCAGCGTGCTTTTACCGGCGTCGGACGTGGTGCCCTGCACCATCAACGTAGTCATTGGCTTTCCTTGGCGAAGGCTTGCAGGGCTTGCTCGAGTCGCGCTTCTTCGGTGGCGTCGGCGGGCAAGCCGAAACGCAGGCTGCTGTTGTGGGTGAACAGTCGCAATAAAATGCCACGCCGGGCCATGAACTCATGCAGCTCTTCGGCGCGCTCGGTAATCAGCCATTGAAACAAGGCACAACCGCCCTGGGGTTTGAGGTCGTAGCGTTCCAGCAACGCGGCCAGTCGCTGACTGGCTTGCTCGCTGCGCAGCCGTTGCCGGGCGTGGCCTTCGGTGTCTTGCAAACAGGCCTGGCCCAGCACCCGAGTTGGACCGCTCACCGCCCACGGCCCGACTTGCTCGGCCAGCAATTTAAGCAACTTGCGTTCAGCCAGGACGAAACCCAGACGCACCCCGGCCAGGCCGAAAAACTTGCCGAAGGAACGCAACACAATCAAGCCAACCTGATTGGCAAACGGCGCCACGCTCAGTTGCGGCGTGTTGTCCATGAACGCTTCGTCCACCACCAGCCAGCCACCGCGCTGGGCCAGCCGCGCATGCCAGTCGAGCAAGCGGCTCGGGGTCAGGCTCAGGCCGGTGGGGTTGTTCGGGTTGACCACCACCAGCACATCGAGGCTGTCGAGAAAGAAGTCGACTTCCTGCTCCAGCACTTCGCGCACGATGTAGCCGTTGCGCCGCCACGCTTCAGCGTGTTCGGCATAACACGGCGACAGCACTCCGACCTTGCCGGCCCGACGCAGACGCGGCAGCAACTGGATTGCCATCTGCGAACCGGCCACCGGCAGCACTTGGGCGGCGTCGTAATAATCGCAGGCGGCCTGCTCCAGACCGTCATCGGTTTCCGGCAGTCGCGCCCAGGCCCGCAATGGAATCTGCGGGATCGGAAACGGCCACGGCGCGAGGCCGCTGGAGAGGTCGAGCCAATCGGCTTCGGCGATGCCGTATTCGAGCGCTGCCTTGCGCAACCGGCCACCGTGCTCAAGCATAGAATTCAGCTCCCACGCAGAGAATCAGCAGCCATAACCATACGCCGCGCTGGACCAATTGCCAGCCACGGTCGATGGAGTCCGCATCCGCCGCCGGGCCTTCGCCGAGTTGCGGACGCTGATGCAATTCACCGTGATAAATCGCCGCCCCGCCCAACTCGACCCCCAGCGCACCGGCACCGGCCGCCATCACGGGGCCGGCGTTCGGGCTGTCCCAGGTCGGGCCTTGGGTGCGCCAGCACTTCAACGCGAGTCGGGTGTTGCCCAGCAGCGCGTAGGTCAACGCCACCAGGCGCGCAGGGATGTAGTTGAGCACGTCGTCGATCTTGGCCGCCGCCCAGCCGAAGCGTTCGAAGCGTTCGTTGCGATAACCCCACATGGCATCGAGGGTGTTGCTCAGTCGATAGAGCACCACCCCCGGCGCACCGGCCACGGCAAACCAGAACAGCGCGGCGAATACTGCGTCGCTACCGTTTTCCAGGACGGATTCGGTGGCGGCGCGGGCAACTTCGGTTTTATCCAGTTCGCTGGTCTGACGGCTGACCAGATACCCCACGCGTTTGCGTGCTTCGTCCAAGTCATCGCTGCGCAAAGCCTTGGCCACCGGCTCGACGTGTTCGCCGAGGCTGCGCATGCCGAGGGCGCAGTACAGCGCCAGGATGTCCACCAGCCAACCGACATAAGGCGCCCAGGAAAACGCCGTGGCGAGCAAGGTCAGCGGCAACACCGCGATCACCCAAGCCGTGACGCCATGGCTGCGCCAGCCCCGGCCACCGGAGTTGAAACGTTGCTCGATGCGATCGGCAAAACGGCCGAACGCCACCAGCGGATGCCAGCGTTTGGGTTCACCCAGCAGCGCATCCAGCGCCACCGCGGCGACACTCAACAACGCCACACTCATTGACTCACTCCCCAATAATTTTCATACAGCAGTTCACTGAGCGGACGCGCCTGCGCCCAGCCTTCGAGTACCAACATCGGCGCCGGATAGAATTCCTTGACCGGACCCAGGCACAACACGGCCAGCGGCTTGGCGCCGGCGGGCAAGCCCAGCAAATCCGCCAACGCCTGCGGTTCGAACAGCGAGACCCAGCCCATGCCCAACCCTTCGGCGCGGGCCGCCAGCCACAGGTTCTGGATTGCGCAGGACAGCGAGGCCATGTCCATTTCCGGCAAGGTGCGACGGCCGAAGATGTGGCGCTCGCGGTCGTCCATCAGCGCCGCGACCAAGACTTCGGCGCAGTCGTTGATGCCTTCGACCTTGAGCTTCATGAACTCATCGGTACGCTCGCCGAGGGCTTCAGCGGTACGGATGCGTTCTTCTTCCACCAGTTGCTGGATCTGCCCGCGCAGGGTTTTATCGCTGATGCGGATAAACCGCCACGGCTGCATCAGGCCGACGCTGGGGGCCTGGTGCGCGGCTTCGAGCAGACGTCGCAGCAGTTGCGGCTCGACCGTGCCGCCGCTGAAGTGACGCATGTCGCGGCGTTCGGCGATGGCGCGGTAGACCGCTTCGCGTTCGGCCGGGCTGAATGCGTTGTCGGTCATGGCCTCTTCGCGAGCAAGCCCGCTCCCACAGAGGTCAGGTGATCCATTGTGGGAGCGGGCTTGCTCGCGAAGGCGCCCTCAAGGTCAGGCGCAAACAGTGCGGCGATAGCAGTTGGATTGGACGGAAAATAAAAGTGCACATAAGAGGCCGTCATCCGCCCCTCACGATAAACCGCCTCCGCCCCGCGCCCGCCATTCGGGCTCAGGCCTCGGGCAATCGGCTCCAGCTCTGTGCTGGTCAACGAGTGATGATAAGTGTGCCCACGCAACAAGCCTTCCGGCATGTCCACCGCTTGCAACGCCAACGCCGCCAGACGCTTTTGCATCACCGCATCGCCGGCCAGTAACCCAACCAACTCAGCGCGAGTGCCTTCGACATCGGTCAACGAATCGAGCAAATAAAGCATGCCGCCACACTCGGCCAGCAGCGGCTTACCTGCTTTATGGTGCGCACGGATCGCGGTCAGCATCGAGGTGTTTTGCGACAGTGCCAGGTGATGCAACTCGGGATAACCGCCGGGCAGATACAGGCTGTCAGCTTCGGGCAATTGGGTATCGCGGATCGGCGAGAAAAACGCCAGCTCGGCGCCCATGGCCCGCAGCAAATCCAGGCTCGCGCCATAAGTGAAGGCAAACGCTTCGTCACGAGCGACGGCAATGCGCACGCCTTTGAGTAGCGGTTCAGCGCTGATCACATCAGGAGCGGCGAATTCGACAGCGGGTGGCAGCGCTACCTCGCAACTGCTGGCCAACGCATCGGCAGCGGCATCGAGGCGCAGATCGAGGTCGTTCAACTCGCTGGCCTGGACCAGACCAAGATGACGGCTGGGCAACTCGATTCCGGTTTCCCGGGACAGCGCGCCGTACCAGCGCAGGCCTTCCGTCAGGCTGCCTTCAAGCAATTGCGCATGACGCAAGGTGCCGACGCGGTTGGCCAGGACGCCGGCAAACGGCAAGTCCGGCTGATACTTCGCCAGCCCCAACGCCAGGGCGCCGAAGGTCTGGGCCATGGCGGTGCCGTCAATAACGGCGAGCACCGGCACGCCGAAATGACGCGCCAGGTCAGCGCTGGACGGCGTGCCGTCGAACAAACCCATCACGCCTTCGATCAGGATCAGGTCCGCTTCGCCAGCGGCTTCCCACAACAGTCGACGACTTTCCTGCTCACCGACCATCCACATGTCCAATTGATAGACCGGCGCACCGCTGGCGCGCTCGAGAATCATCGGGTCGAGAAAATCCGGGCCGCATTTGAACACACGCACCTTGCGCCCCTGATTGCGATGCAACCGGGCCAGCGCGGCGGTGACGGTGGTCTTGCCCTGACCGGAGGCCGGCGCGGCAATCAATACCGCCGGGCATTGACGATGGCTATTCATAAAGTGCAGCTCACAACTCGACGCCTTTTTGCGCTTTGATCCCGGCCTGGAAGGCGTGCTTGATCACGTTCATTTCAGTGACGGTGTCGGCCAGCTCGATCATTTCCGGCTTGGCGCCGCGACCGGTGACGACGACGTGCTGCATCGGCGGACGCGCCTGCAAGTCGCTGAGCACTTGATCGAGATCGAGGTAGCCGTGCTTGAGGGCGATGTTCAGTTCATCCAGCACCACCAGACCGATCGATGGATCGCGCAGCAACTCGCGGGACACTTCCCACGCGGCTTCGGCGGCGGCGATGTCGCGCTGGCGGTCCTGGGTTTCCCAAGTGAAGCCCTCGCCCATCACATGAAAGCGCACTTGCTCCGGGAAGCGGCGGAAGAACAATTCTTCGCCGGTGCTGTTACGCCCCTTGATGAACTGCACCACACCGCACTGCATGCCGTGGCCCATGGAGCGGGCGAGCATGCCGAAGGCCGAGCTGCTTTTGCCTTTGCCGTTGCCTGTCAACACCAGCAGCAGGCCGCATTCGTTCGGCGAGTTGGCGATGCGTTCGTCAATCACGGCTTTTTTGCGCAGCATGCGCGCCAGATGGCGTTCGTCACGATCGGGGGTATCAGTCATGGGGGAGCTCTCCGTTGAGGCTGGATAACGGCGGGCAGGCACAAGAATAGACGGCAAGAAGCCTGGCATCGCCCACCGTGATGCCGCTGGATGGATCAGGCCGGTCTCCGGGCTCATGAGCGGTTTGCACCGGACTGCGCGCCTTCCCATATCGATGTTCGACACAGTGGCTCAAGGCACAGTCTTCACTCATTTACCGTTGCGGGGGCAGCGCCGGGATCGGGATTTTGCGCACTGGGGGCAAATCACTCACCGGCTTCCCTGTTTCACTCTGTCGACCGCAGTCACAGAGCACCTGAAACAAGCCGCGAAGGTTAGAGGGTTGGGGGTGGAGCGTCAATTAAAGCCGGGATGCCACTGGGCGAATAACTGCCGTCGATCAATTATCTGACGTCATTCTTGTGCCACACTCCCAGCAGTGATATCAAAGAGCCACATCTCACAACACAATAACAAAGGTGAGCCCCATGCAAGGCATGATCATCAGCAATCCGAAGCTGGAATTCCTGCGCCCGCTGCTGGAACGCTGGTTTGACTGTATCGACCGCTACAACGCCGTGCGCGGCGATAACGATGCGCCCTACTGGTTCGACGAAAACGCCAACCGTGGCCTGCTCTCGGCAGCGGCCTGGATGGCGGAAATGGTCACGCTGCAACAGACCCCGACGCGCAAACAGACCGAAGAAGGCGAACGCAATGCCCGGGCCGATCTGTTTATCGCCAGCAGTGAAGAACGCGCCTGGTTGCAGACCAGCCAACGCTGGCCGCGAGTCAACAGCCTGAACCTGACACAAGCCCTGGCAGATATCACCAGCGACGCCAAGCGAATCAGCTACGCCAGCGACCTGAAACTCGGCTGCCTGTTCGTCGCCCCGCAAAAGGCCCAGCAAAGCGCGACGCCGGAAGAACTCCAGGACATGGTCGACGACCTGCAAAAGGAACACACCTGCGCCGTCGCCTGGTATTTCCCCTACGCCTACCGCAAGTTGCGCAACGAATCGGGCAATTATCACCCGGGCATCGCAGTGCTGTTCAAAGAGGCCCGTGGTTGATGGGTTGAACCATCGCGGTTTGTTTCTTCTCTATGATTAAACAGTGCATTCATAGGGAAGATCAGCATGCGCAAGCCCCAGCTCGTTTTCGTCATCGCGCTCGCCGGAGGGCTTGTTGCCTGCGGCGAGACTTCAAGCCTGCAAGTCTCGGACGGCACCGGCCCCTCGCCCAAGCTGCCAGAACCGAACAAAACCCTGATCCCGACGGTGAACATTGCCCCGGCAATCGGCTGGCCGGCCGGCGTCAAACCCACCGCCGCGGCGGGGACGCAGGTGGCGGCATTCGCCGATGGGCTGGATCACCCGCGCTGGCTCTACGTGTTGCCCAACGGTGATGTGTTGGTGGCGGAAACCAATGCTCCGCCCAAACCCGATGACGGCACAGGCATCCGTGGCTGGGTGATGAAGAAAGTCATGGGCCGCGCTGGCGCCGGCGTGCCCAGCCCCAATCGCATCACCCTGCTGCGGGACAAGGACCACGACGGCGTGGCCGAAACCCGCAGCGTGTTCCTGGAAAACCTCAACTCGCCCTTCGGCATGACGCTGGTCGGCAACGACTTATACGTGGCCGATTCCGATAAGTTGATCCGCTTTCCGTACAAGGACGGCGAAACCTCGATCACCGCGCCCGCGACCAAAGTCGTCGATTTACCGGGCGGGACGCTGAATCACCACTGGACCAAAAACGTCATCGCCAGCAAGGACGGGAGCAAGCTTTACGTGACCGTAGGCTCCAACAGTAACGTCGGCGAAAACGGTCTGGATAAGGAGGAAGGACGCGCAGCAATCTGGGAAGTGGATCGCGCCACCGGTCATCACCGGATCTTCGCCTCGGGCCTGCGCAACCCCAATGGGATGGGATGGGAACCGAGTACCGGCGCGCTTTGGACCTCGGTCAACGAGCGGGACGAAATTGGCAGCGACCTGGTGCCGGACTACATCACCTCGGTCAAGGACGGCGCTTTCTATGGCTGGCCGTTCAGTTACTACGGGCAGCACGTCGATGTACGCGTCGAACCGCAGAATCCGGACCTGGTGGCCAAGGCCATCGCCCCGGACTACGCCGTTGGCCCGCACACCGCTTCGCTGGGCTTCACCTTTGCCGAAGGCAGCAAGTTGCCGGCACCGTTCACCAACGGCGCCTTTGTCGGCCAACACGGCTCTTGGAATCGCAAACCCCATAGCGGCTATAAAGTGATTTTCGTGCCGTTTACGGCGGGCAAACCGACCGGGGCTCCGGTGGATGTCCTGACCGGATTCCTCGACAAGGACGAAAACGCCCTGGGCCGCCCGGTGGGGGTGGTGATTGATCAGCAGGGTGGCTTGCTGGTGGCGGATGACGTGGGGAACAAGGTTTGGCGGGTTTCGGCGGCTAAATAAACCGCCTCACGATCCGCGATGCCTGGCACTTGGCGACAGGCGTTGCGGGTCGGGTCACTCCAGCAAATGCACCAGGCGAGGCTCAATCGAGGTTTCGCTGACCTCAAGCAACACCAGTGTCACGGGCAGTTTGAAACGTCGCGGCCCTGCGCTCCCCAGCAAACCATGGGTGTCTGAAATCACGCCAACTTTCATATAAATCTCCAGCGCAACTGCCTGCGAGGGTGAGCTCCTGCGCGTGGCGTTCTTGATCAAGACTCGCGAACACCAATCAACCCTTCAGGCAAAAAATCACCGTCATTGTCAGACGGCTTTTTTCGGTCTATCTTATACAAAACCTATACAAGACACTTTACAATGTACAATAAATAGCCTTGGCCGCTGACGCTGTACTTTGACGGTGAATGCCCGCTTGAAATCAAGATCCTGCGCCGACACGTCACCGAGAGTCGACTGCTGTTTATTGACATTAGCAACGATGAGTTCGATGCCCGCACCTTGGTAGGCAAGGAGTAAACCTTGAATAACCGTGCGCCGGTGACTTGCCAATGAGCAAGATCCGCCGACTGTGCCTGGTGCTGGGCGACCAACTGTCCTTCGATCTGGCCTCATTGCAGGGGCTGGACCCCGAGCGCGATACAGTCCTGCTGGCGGAGGTGATGGAAGAAGCCAGCCACGTGCCCCATCACCCGCAAAAAATCGCCCTGATCTTCAGCGCGATGCGCCATTTTGCCGAGGCGTTGCGCCAGCGTGGCATCAGCGTGCAGTACGTCACCCTCGATGATCCGCACAATAGCGGATCGATACCGGGCGAGTTACGGCGCTGGCAGTCGCATCTGCAAGCGCAGGAATTGCACTTGACCGAGTGCGGTGACTGGCGCCTGGAGCAGTCGCTCAAGGACTGCGGCCTGGCCATCCAGTGGCATGGCGATAGCCGTTTTCTCTGCACGCGCAGCGAATTTTCCGCCTGGGCCGAAGGCAAAAAGCAGTTGCGCATGGAGTTTTTCTACCGCGAGATGCGGCGCAAAAGTGGCCTGTTGCTCAACGGTGACGGCAGCCCGGTAGGCGGCGCCTGGAATTTTGATGCCGAAAACCGCAAGGCCCTGCCCAAAGGCGTGAGAGCGCCCTCGCCCATGCACTTTTGGCCGATGCAATTACCCAGGATGTGCTGGCGCTGGTGGCCAAAAACTTCTCCGGCCACTATGGCGCCCTCAACACCTTCGATTACCCGGTCACCCACGCCGACGCCCAGGCCTTGTGGGATTACTTTCTAGACTGGGGCCTGGCCGCGTTCGGCGACTACCAGGATGCGATGGCCAGTGATGAACCCTTCCTGTTTCACGCGCGGATCAGCGCCGCCCTGAATATCGGCCTGCTGGATCTGCGCCAGGTGTGCAGCGATGTCGAGGCGGCGTATTGGACACAGCGGATTCCGCTGAACGCCGCCGAAGGCTTTATCCGCCAACTCATCGGCTGGCGGGAATACGTGCGGGGCGTCTACTGGCTGAAAATGCCCGACTACGCCGGCGGCAATCTGTTCGGCAACAGCCGGCCGCTGCCAGAGTTCTACTGGACGGGCGACACCAAAATGAACTGCATGGGCCAGGCGATAGGCCAAAGTTTGAAACACGCCTATGCCCACCACATCCAGCGATTGATGGTGACCGGCAACTTTGCGCTGCTGGCCGGCATCGCGCCGAGCCAGATTTGCGACTGGTACTTGGCGATCTACATGGACGCGTTCGATTGGGTCGAACTGCCCAATACGCTGGGCATGGTGATGCACGCCGATGGCGGTTACCTGGGCTCAAAGCCGTACTGCGCCAGCGGCCAATATATAAAGCGCATGTCGGATTACTGCCGTAACTGCGTATACAAAGTCAGTGAAAGCACGACCGACGACGCCTGCCCTTTCAATGCGCTGTACTGGCATTTTTTGATGCGTCACGGCGACTTGTTGCGCGGCAATCAACGCATGGGCATGGTCTACAAAAACCTCGACCGCATGACCGAACCCAAGCAGCAAGCGCTCTGGGAAGGCGGCGAGAAGCTGCTCGCCAAACTGGATGCCGGAGAGTCCTTTTGAACAAGAGTGAACCGCCGGTCAAAACCTGCGCGGTCTGCGGATTGCCCTTCGCCTGGCGCAAGAAATGGGCGCGCTGCTGGGCTGAGGTGCGCTATTGCTCGGAGCGTTGCCGGCGCAACAAATCGGCTGAACGTTGAGCTGCGGCTACCGTTTACGGCAAAGGGTCAAGCCATCGCCAATCGGCAGCAACGACAAATCCACTCGCGTGTCATCCTTCAAGGCTCGATTGAGGGCCTGGATGGCACGGGTGTCGGCACTTTCCGGGGTGCTTTCCAGCACCCGTCCGCTCCACAGCGTGTTGTCGAACACCGCCAGACCGCCGACCCGCAGCAAGCGCAAGGCGTGCTCCAGGTAATTCGGATAGTTAGCCTTGTCGGCATCAATGAAGATCAGATCAAACGGCCCTGACAGTTGAGCGATGGTGTCCAGCGCCGGCGCCAGACGTAACTCGATGCGCTCGGCCAAACCCGCCTCCTGCCAGTAACGCCGGGCCATAGCGTTGTAGTCGCCAGGGATATCGCAACACATCAGCGAGCCATCGTCCGGCAGTGCGGCCGCCATGCACAAGGCGCTGTAACCGGTGAAGGTGCCGATTTCCAGCAAACGCCTGGCGCCGGTGAGCTTGACCAATAACGCGAGGAACTGCCCCTGCTCCGGCGCCACTTGCCAGCGTGCCATGGGCAGCGTCTGGGTTTCGTCGCGCAAACGCTTGAGCAGCGGCGTTTCCCTGAGGGAAACGTCGAGCAGGTAGCTATAGAGAGAATCGTCGAGATTGAGCGTGCGATTGGTCATCACAACCTCCGCGCAAAAACCTACTGATTACGCGCCAGGTGTTCCGGTTGCAACACGCGTTTGGCGCTCAGGTAGGCTTTCTGCCAATAGGCTTTGGACAGGCTGTCGAGCTTCACCGTGCCGCCGGTGGCCGGGGCGTGGACGAAGCGGCCCTCGCCGACGTAGATCCCGGCGTGGCTGACCTGGGAGCCGCCATTGGTGGCGAAGAAGATCAGGTCGCCGGTTTGCAGGCCTTCCTTGCCGACATTGGCCGCTTGCATGCTGATCATCTCCCGCGTGGTGCGCGGCAGGGAAATGCCAGCGACATCACGGTAGACGTAACCGATCAGGCCACTGCAATCGAACCCGGAATCCGGCGTATTGCCGCCCCAGCGATACGGCGTGCCCACCAGGCCGAGGGCGCGGAACAGCACGTCTTCGGCTTCAGGCGAGAATGATTGGGAGGTACTGAAAACAATCGGTGCGCGAACCACGGGCGCAGGCGGCGGTGGTGTGCGGCTGGCGCAGGCGCTGAGCAGCGCTGCGAAGAGCATCAGGGTGAGGCGGGCCGACATCGTCATAAGCAGAACATCCTGATCTGGCTGCGGCTTTTTTTCTGTCGAAAGACAGAAAAGAAAACCGCCTGCGCAGGACGCAGGCGGTTTGCCATCAATAATAGATCAGGATTCTAGCGCCTATGCGCCAAACTTCAAGTAAGACTTTAAGTTCGCCTTACATAAAGTGTGCTTACTTGCGAGCGGTGACCACGGTCGGGGCCATCGCGAGTGCGCGCTTGGCTTCGATGAAGGTCTTGCTCCAGTAGCTGTCGCCCAGGTTATCGACCCGTACACCACCGCTTTTGCGGCTGCTGGAGTGGATGAACTGGTCATCACCCAGGTAGATACCGGCGTGACTGACGCGACCGCGACGACCGTTGGTGGCGAAGAACAGCAGGTCGCCAGGCTTCAGGTTGTTGCGCGACACCAGTGGGGCATCTACGTTGATCATTTCGCGAGTGGAGCGCGGCAGGTTCATGCCGGCTTCTTCACGGAACAGGTAGCCGATGAAACCGCTGCAGTCGAAACCGGCTTCAGAAGTACCGCCGAAACGGTAACGAGTACCGATCAGGGACATGCCACGTTCGAGGATGCTGTCGGCCAGAACCGGAAGCTGGTACGACTTGCCATCGGCGAAGTCAGCCAGTTCTTTTTCGGTGGCCATCTCTTCTTGATAAAGAACAGAAGATTGAGCGGTAACAGAGTTTTTAACCTGTTGCTGGGGCTCTTGCTGGGACACTGGAGAGTGAGCAGCGCAACCGAACAACAGGGTGACGAGTGCGAGAGGCACGAGGGGTGCGAAGCGATTTAGCATGGGCACGACCGTGGCTGATAGTTGTAAAGAAGCCGAGACTATGCCCGCTATCAACCTCATTTGCAAATTCAATCGATCAATTTGTGACTTCTCGGTTTCTCGTTTACATCTAAGCGCTTAAACCCGTTTCGAATCTTCGCGCAGCCTGCCACCCGACAGGAAAGCGGATTTGCTGGCGCCTGGAATATGCCAGAACCCGCTGGAGGCGTTGGCTTTACTGGTTTAGCTACCAGCCCAGGGTTTCTTTCAAGAAGGGAATTGTCAGCTTGCGCTGAGCTTGAAGGGAGGCCTGATCGAGGCGTTCAAGCAGCTCGAACAGCGCGCTCATACTGCGGGTGCCCCGGGTCAAAATAAAATGCCCGACTTCGTCGGTCAGGTGCAAACCGCGACGGGATGCGCGCAGTTGCAGGGCGCGCAATTTGTCTTCGTCGGACAACGGACGCATCTGGAAGATCAGCGCCAGGGTCAGGCGCGATTTGAGATCCGCCAGCTTCACCGGCAGTTCACGCGGTGAGGTCGAAGCTGCAATCAGCAGACGCCGGCCACTGTCACGCAGGCGATTGAACAGGTGAAACAGCGCTTCTTCCCAATCCGCCCGGCCGGCGACGGCTTGCAGATCGTCGAGGCAGACCAGTTCGTACTGTTCGAGGTTGTCGAGGATTTCGATGCCACGATCCAGCAACTCGGCCAGCGGCAGGTACACCGCCGGTTCGCCCATCTGTTCGAAGCGCAGGCAGGCGGCCTGCAACAAGTGCGTGCGCCCTACCCCGTCCTTGCCCCAGAGGTAAATCAGGCTTTCGGTCCAGCCGGCGTCGGCTTCGCATAGCCGCTCGACATAGCCGAGTGCAGCGGCATTGGCGCCTGGGTAGTAATTGATAAAGGTAGCGTCATCACGCAGACGCACACCTAGGGGCAGCTGAATCGGTTTCATGCTGACTGAACAGTTCCAAAGGAACCGTTAGTGGCCTCTGTGTAAAGTTTGCGAAGTTTATACCCGTGGGGCAGCCCGCACAATGCGGCAGACCACAAGCAAAATCAAAGGTTTGCGTTAACGCCCTGGTTTTATGACAGTTTCTTTGGCGGCGCATGTGACAGCCACCGGAGGGAAGCGGGCCAGCCTGGCGAGGAACCAGGCCGCCCGTTACGCGGGATCAGACGACTTTACAGCTCGGGCTCGTCGGTCCCGCTGTACACATCTGAATCTTTATACAAATCATGCAGATGGCGCACCAGCACCATGATCACCGCCGCCACCGGCAGTGCCAGCAGCACACCGGTAAAGCCGAACAGCTCGCCACCGGCCAGGATCGCGAAAATCACCGCCACCGGGTGCAGGCCGATCCGGTCGCCCACCAGCAACGGCGTCAGTACCATGCCTTCCAGCGCTTGCCCGACCATGAATACCGCGACGATGCCAAGCATCGGATACAGGTCGCCATGGAACTGGAACAGCCCGGCAATCAACGCCGCGCCGATCCCGATGACAAAGCCCATGTACGGCACAATTGCCGCCAGGCCGGCAATCAGGCCGATCAACAGCCCCAACTCCAACCCGACCAGCATCAAACCAGCGGCATAGATCACGCCCAGCGCCAGCATCACCAGCAATTGCCCGCGCACAAATGCGCCGAGCACTTCATGGCATTCACCGGCCAGTGTCACTACACGCTCTTCGCGATCGCGGGGCAACAGGCTGCGGATCTTGGCCATCATCAGGTCCCAGTCCCGCAGCAGGTAGAAACTCACCACCGGGATCAATACCAGATTGGCCAGCCAGCCGATCAGCGCCAGCCCGGATGCCGTCGCCTGGCTCAGTACCACGCCGACGATGTCGGTGGTCTGACCCATGTGATCGCTGATCGCAGCCTTGAGCTTGTCGAACTTCCAGAAGTTATCCGAGAGGCCGAACTTCGACTGTGCCCATGGCAACGCCGTGTGCTGTAACCAGTCGAGCATTTGTGGCGCCAGTTCGTACAGGCGAAACAACTGCTTGGCGAGCATCGGCACCAACACCAGCAACAACGTGGTGAAGATCAAGGTGAACAGCGCAAACACCGACACCACGCCCCAGGTCCGCGACAGCCCGGCCTTCTCCAGCCGATCCACCAGCGGATCGAACAGATACGCCAACAGCAGCGCCACCAGGAACGGCGTCAGGATCGGATGCAACAGCCAGACAAACGCGCAGAGCAGGACCACCCCGCCCAACCAGAACCACCGCCGCGTATCGGCCATGTACAACTCCCTATGCATCTATATAAAGAAAGAAAACCTTACCAACGGAATCGCAGTTGCGGCACCGGTGCCGGGGCGGGCGCTACGACCGGCGCCGAACCCTCGGCCGGCTGAACCGGTGCGACGGGCGCCGGGGCTTCACCGGCCGGAACCTCCTGCAACTTCGCCAGGGACAACTGCGAGCGCAACTGCTCGGCGCTGCCATTGACCCGATAGACAATACGGTCACCGTCGACACTGACCAGACGCCCACCAAACGGATCGAGCAAACGGCCCAGCGCCGCGTAGCGCTCCAGGTTCATGCCCTGCACTTCCAGCAATTGTTCGCTTGAAGCGCCAGCCTTGACCACAAAGCGGGGCGCCAGACGCTCGGTCACCGCCAGCATGACCGCATCGGCCACCGCAGCCTGATCGGCACCTTGCACACTGCCCGCTTCCTTCTGGTCGCCGAGCCACAAGTGCCACTTGGCTTGCCATTGGCCACCGTCTTCATGGGCATGCACCGCGAGCAAGGCATCGGCGTTGTAACGTTCCGAGGCGCTGCGCAATGGCGTCGCGTCCGCACCTTCCAGATTCGGCGCCGTGGCCACCAGTTGTTCACTCAAATCCGCCAGCGGCAAGCGCAATGGCAGGCCCCGATGCTGCGCCGCGCGACGCAATGGCGCAGCGCTGGCCTGACCGTCGCCGACCAGGCTCGAACCTTCGGCGGAGTCGTTCAACCACCAACCCAGGATCGACGGCCGATTCGCGCCCCACAACGACAGCCCGGCACGGCGCAACGCCTGATCGGTGCTGGCCGGGTCGAAATCGACCTTCAACACTTCCGGCGGCCCGGCATCAAAGCCGTACTGACTGATGATTTGCTGCGGGTCTTTGCGGATCGCCGCCAGTCCCGGGTTTTGCGCAGCCTTGGGATCGCCGGTCAGGCGCAACACCAGGGTATCCAGCGCGGCCTGGGTCGCTTGATCGCGGACCTCCGGGCTCTGGCCGCTGACGGGCTCACGGACCTGATACAGGTTTTTCACCGGCTCGGCATGACTCGCCAGGCTGACCAGCGACAAACATCCGGCAAATAAATAGTTGGAAAAAAAACGCATGGAGGATTCCTGGCGACAAGAGCGGCTGGAACTGGCCGCGTGAACGTGTAGAGCAAAGCTGTGACCATCGCCCCGTGCAAAACATTCACCCGGCCTCGATAAGTTTTTGGCACTGTCATAACGATAGACGGTTAATGGCGATACCTTATACAGGCATGAGCGGCGTCACCAACACGGGCAATTGCGGTTTTTTTAACGGGATATGCCCCTGCCGTCGGCGCGAGGATGGCCGCTGCCTCTCAAGCCTGATAAAATCGCGCGCCTTCGCAGACCGGCAACAGCCGGGCCCCCTGGAATTCACGCAAGGCACTCGCCTTTGTCTGTTCCGGCGGTCCCACTGGACTCGGTCGTTACCCCTGAATCCCCCCTAAAGGCCTGGATCATGAGCAAGCAACCCTCCCTGAGCTACAAGGACGCCGGTGTAGACATCGACGCCGGTGAAGCATTGGTCGAACGCATCAAGAGCGTCGCCAAGCGCACTGCGCGCCCGGAAGTCATGGGCGGCCTGGGCGGTTTCGGCGCCCTCTGCGAAATCCCGGCCGGCTACAAGCAGCCCGTGCTGGTTTCCGGTACTGACGGTGTCGGCACCAAGCTGCGCCTGGCGCTGAACCTGAACAAGCACGACAGCATCGGCATCGACCTGGTTGCCATGTGCGTCAACGACCTGGTGGTGTGCGGCGCCGAGCCGCTGTTCTTCCTCGACTACTACGCCACCGGCAAACTCAACGTCGAGACCGCGACTCAGGTCGTGACCGGCATCGGCGCCGGCTGCGAACTGTCCGGCTGCTCCCTGGTCGGCGGCGAAACCGCTGAAATGCCGGGCATGTACGAAGGCGAAGACTACGACCTGGCCGGCTTCTGCGTCGGCGTCGTGGAAAAATCCGAAATCATCGACGGTTCCAAAGTCGCTGCCGGCGATGCCCTGCTCGCCCTGCCGTCTTCCGGCCCGCACTCCAACGGCTACTCGCTGATCCGCAAGATCATCGAAGTGTCCGGTGCCGACATCGAAAACATCCAGCTCGACGGCAAACCGCTGACCGACCTGCTGATGGCCCCGACCCGTATCTACGTGAAGCCGCTGCTCAAGCTGATCAAGGAAACCGGCGCCGTCAAAGCCATGGCCCACATCACCGGTGGTGGCCTGCTGGACAACATCCCGCGCGTACTGCCAAAAGGCGCGCAAGCGGTGGTTGACGTCGCGAGCTGGACCCGCCCGGCGGTGTTCGACTGGCTGCAAGAGAAAGGCAACGTCGACGAAAACGAAATGCACCGCGTGCTGAACTGCGGCGTGGGCATGGTCATCTGCGTGGCTCAAGAGCACGTTGAAACCGCCCTGAACGTGCTGCGTGAAGCTGGCGAGCAACCTTGGGTCATCGGTCAGATCTCCACCGCTGCCGAAGGCGCGGCTCAAGTCGAACTGAAGAACCTTAAGGCGCACTAATGTCCGCCACCTGTGATGTCGTGGTGCTGTTGTCCGGCACCGGCAGTAACTTGCAGGCCTTGATCGACAGCACGCGGACCGGCGACAGCCCGGTCCGCATCGCTGCGGTGATTTCCAACCGCGCCGACGCCTACGGCCTGCAACGCGCCAGGGACGCGGGTATCGACACCCGCTCCCTGGATCACAAGGCTTTCGAGGGCCGCGAGGCCTTCGATGCCGCGCTGATCGAACTGATCGACGCCTTCAACCCCAAACTCGTGGTACTCGCCGGTTTCATGCGCATTCTCAGCGCTGGTTTCGTGCGCCACTACCAGGGTCGCCTGCTCAATATCCATCCCTCGCTGCTGCCCAAATACAAAGGGTTACACACTCATCAGCGCGCTTTGGAGGCCGGCGACACCGAGCACGGCTGCTCCGTGCACTTCGTCACCGAGGAACTCGATGGCGGACCACTGGTCGTACAGGCAGTAATACCGGTAGAGTTGCACGATTCGCCGCAGAGTCTGGCGCAGCGGGTCCACGTTCAGGAACACCTGATCTACCCAATGGCTGTACGCTGGTTTGCCGAAGGTCGTCTGTCCCTCGGCGAGCAAGGTGCTTTACTCGATGACACGTTACTCGCGGCCAGCGGCCACTTGATTCGAACCTAGGAGATTTTATGCGTCGCGCCTTGCTCTTCGCTTGCGCTCTGCTCGCCCTGCCCTTCGCGCAGGCCGCAGACCTTCAACCTTTCTCCGCCAGTTACACCGCCGACTGGAAACAGTTGCCCATGAGCGGCACCGCCGAGCGCAGCCTGACCAAGGGCGCCAACGGCGTCTGGACGCTCAGCTTCAAGGCATCGATGATGATCGCCAGCCTGTCCGAACAAAGCACCCTGACCCTGGACAAGGACACTTTGCTGCCGCAGTCCTACCACTTCGAACGTGGCGGCCTGGGCAAAGCCAAGAAGGCTGACCTGGACTTCGACTGGGCCACCAAAATGGTCACCGGCACCGATCGTGGTGACGCGGTCAAGATCCCGCTCAACCGCGGCATGGTCGACAAATCCACTTACCAGTTGGCCCTGCAACACGACGTGGCCGCCGGCAAGAAAAGCATGAGCTACCAGGTCGTCGATGACGGCGAAGTCGATACCTACGACTTCCGCGTGCTGGGCACGGAAAAAGTCGACACCAAGGCTGGCAAGATCGATGCGATCAAGGTCGAGCGCGTACGCGACCCGACACAAAGCAAACGCATCACCGTGATGTGGTTCGCCAAGGACTGGGATTACCTGCTGGTCCGCCTGCAACAGGTTGAAACCGACGGCAAGGAGTACAACATCATGCTCCTGGACGGTACGGTCAACGGCAAGGCTGTCAAAGGCAGCTAATCCGGATCCACCCAAGAAGCCCCGCGATTGCGGGGCTTTTTTTTGCTGATCGTTCCCACGCTCTGCGTGGTAATGCAGCCAGGGACGCTCCGCGTTCCAAAGCCTGACGCAGAGCGTCACAAGAGGCATTCCCACGCGGAGCGTGGGAACGATCATCGAACCAAGTAAGGAACCTGTGGGAGCGGGCTTGCTCGCGAAAGCGGTGTGTCAGTCAACATCTATGCTGAATGACACACCGCATTCGCGAGCAAGCCCGCTCCCACAGGGTTCTGTGTTGACTCGACTGATGGCTAAACCGAAAACCGCGCCACCATCGTGTTCAAGTCCACCGCCAACCGCGACAACTCCTGACTCGCCGCACTGGTCTGATTGGCCCCCGCCGAAGTCTGCAATGCCAGATCACGAATATTCATCAAATTGCGATCCACCTCCCGCGCCACCGCCGCCTGTTCCTCCGAGGCGCTGGCGATCACGATGTTGCGCTCGTTGATCAAGGTGAACGCCGAGGCAATCTCCTCCAGCGCCACCCCCGCCGCTTTCGCCACTTCCAGGGTCGAGCGCGCCCGGCTGTTGCTCTGCTGCATCGAGCTGACAGCCGAATCGGTGCCTTGCTGAATGCCGCTGATCATCTGCTCGATTTCCTGGGTCGATTGCTGCGTGCGATGGGCCAACGCCCGCACTTCATCCGCTACCACGGCAAAACCGCGGCCGGCATCCCCGGCGCGGGCCGCTTCGATGGCAGCATTGAGCGCCAGCAAATTGGTCTGTTCGGCAATCGAGCGAATCACATCCAGCACCTTGCTGATGCCATATACCTTCTGCGCCAAGTCTTCGACCTGGGAGGCATTGGCCGTGACGTCATCGGCCAGGGATTCGATGGACAGCACGGTCTGCTGCACCTGCGCCCGGCCATGCTGGGCGATCCGGTCGGATTCACGGGATGCTTCAGAGGTGGCCACCGCATTGCTCGCCACTTCCTCCACCGCTGCTGTCATCTGGTTGACCGCCGTGGCCGCTTGCTCGATTTCCAGGCTCTGCTGATGCAGCCCGCGAGTGGCGTCTTCGGTGACGCAACTGAGTTCCTCCGAAGCCGAGGCTAATTGGCTGGACGAGTCGGAGATCCGGCGAATCGTATCCCGCAGGTTCTGCTGCATGCTCTTGAGCGCGTGCAGCAGCCGCGCCGGTTCGTCCCTGCCGCTGATGTGGATGTCGCCTGTCAGGTCGCCCGCCGCCACCACCTCGGCCACCCGTAGAGACTGGGACAACGGCAAGACGATGCTGCGGGTCAGCAATAAAGCGAGGCCGATGGTCATCAACGCCGCCAACCCGACCATCACGCCGACCCAGACCCGCGAATGACTGAACACCAGGCGCGCCGCTTCGGTCGCCAGGTTGGCCTGGTGCTTGTTCAGCTCCACCAGGGATTTGAGGGTCACGGCAATCTCGTCGGCCAACGGACTCATTTCACCATTGACGATGACCGCCGCTTCCTCGATCCGCCCCTGGGCAGACAGGTTCATCACCTGCCCCTGAAAATTCAGGTATTTCTGTTCCGAAGCCTTGAATCGATCAAACAGCGAGCGCTCCTCGGGCAGCACAATCAACGCGTTGTAGCGCTGTTGCGCATCGCCGAGCACGCCTTTGAGTTCGTTGAGTTTGCTGACGTTCTGCGCCAGCGCCCCGGGGTCGCGGTTGATCAGCAGACGCATGGTCAAAGCACGCAGGCGCAGCATGTCCTGACTCATGTCCCCGACCGACATCACACTGGGCAGCCAGTTGTTGTCGACCTGATCGGACTGGGCGCGCATGTTGGACATTTGCAGCAGGGCGAACGCCCCCAAACCGAACACCATCAGCGCCAGCAAGCCAAAACCCAGGCTCGCGCGCGGCGCAATATTGAGACTTCGAATACTCATTGCTCTGGTTCCTTCCAAAAATGCACTGCATATCCCTGCAGCGGGTTGCTTTAGAAGGTATCGGCCACGGGGAGATTTGCGTAAGACCAAAACGTGATATCAAAACGCCTTAATACTTCGAACCCCAGGCGGGAACGATTCAGTCTGCCGATCCGGTCGAGCACGCCCGCGCAAGAAAGGGGAACGCACTCCGGGCACAATGCTCTATACCTTCAGGGTCTTTTTTGATCGAACGACTTTTCCTACTGCCGATGAGGTTTCCCATGACTGTTACCGTCAATACCGTTTCCAGCGATGGCTTTCGTCACACTGTGCAGATCGATGACCACGAATTGTTTGCCGACGTACCGGTTTCCGCCGGCGGCGAAGGCTCGGCGCCGGGCCCCCACGATTACTTCGATGCCGCCCTCGGCGCCTGCAAGGCCCTGACCCTGAAGATGTATGCGAAGAAGAAAGACATCCCGCTGACCGGCGTGGGGGTCGAGGTCAAACGCGACAACAGCGAAGAGCAAAAAGGCAAATATGCCCTGCACGTCACCCTCACGCTCAAAGGCGTGCTGACTGACGCTCAACGGGAAGAATTGCTGCGCGTCGCCGACCGTTGCCCGATCCATAAACTGATGACCACCACCGACGTCACCATCGAAACCCACGCCCCACAGGGCTTCGACAGCCAGTAATCACCCCGATGCCAGCGGCGGGTTATGCTCTGCGCATCACCCGCCCAGCCTGGAATGCCGCATGAACACGCCCCTCGTGATCCGCCCCCGCGCCGAAGATGTCGAAGGCCAGCCGATTCTGCGCCCGTTGCCGTCGGCCAAATGCCGCAGCGTCGGGCCTTTCGTGTTTTTCGACCACATGCTTGAAACCCGTTATCCGGCGGGCAAAGGCATGAACATCCGACAACATCCGCACATCGGTCTGTCGACCCTCACCTATTTGTTCCAGGGGCAGATCCAGCACAAGGACAGCCTCGGTTCCGATCAGGTGGTCGGCACCGGCGACGTCAGCTGGATGACCGCCGGCAGCGCCATCGCCCATGTCGAACGCACACCTGAGGCGCTGAAAGACAGCGGCTTCACGATGCATGGCTTGCAGATCTGGCTGGCCTCGCCCAAGGAGCATGAGCAAGGTCCGGGGCACTACAGCCATCACCCGGCGGCCACGTTGCCGGTCAGCGAAAACCTGGGGGTGAAGATTCGGATGATCGCCGGGTCAGGCTTTTGCCTGGAATCGCCGGTGCCGGTGCTTTCTCCTACCTTATATGCCGAACTGAACCTGCAAACCGCGACGACTTTGCTGATTCCCACCGAGCACGAAGAACGGGCACTCTACGTGCTGGACGGCGAGGTACAACTGGATGGCGAGTTGATAGAGCCGCATTCGCTGGTGGTGTTGCCGGCCGGGGAAGAGATGACGTTGTTTGCCGAGAGCGACTGTCACGCCGTGTTGTTCGGCGGTGCCCCGCTGGATGGGCCACGGCGGATCAACTGGAATTTTGTGGCGAGCGATCCAGCGGCCATTGATGAGGCTCGGCGGCGCTGGGCGGCCGGGGATTGGCCGACGGTGCCGGGGGAAAGTGAGCGGATCGAGTTGCCCTGAGATCCTCAGCGCCAGTTACACCGCCTTCGCGAGCAAGCCCGCTCCCACATTTGGAATGCATTCCCCTGTGGAACATTTGGAATGCATTGCCCTGTGGGAGCGGGCTTGCTCGCGAAGAGGCCAGCCCTGACACCAACGATCATCAGCCGCTAAACACTTCATCCAGCAAGTTATGCATCGACACAAACGCCCGCCCTGCGGTCTTCGCGTCATACATCATCTTGCCCGGCACATTGGCGTGCGGATCGGTAAACGAGTGCACCGCGCCGCCGTAGCTCAGCAGTTGCCAATCCACGCCCGCCGCGTTCATTTCAGCTTCGAACGCCGGCAGTTGCTCTTTCGGCACCAATGGATCGGACGCGCCGTGCAGCACCAGCACCGAGCCCTTAATGTTTTTCGCATCGCTGACGTTCGGCGTATCCAGCGAGCCGTGGAACGACACCGCCGCTTTCACCGGCGCACCGCTGCGGGCCAGTTCCAGCGCGCAGCAACCGCCAAAGCAAAAACCGAAAGTCGCCAGTTTCGAGGTATCGACCGCCGCATCGCCCTGAGCCTGCAACTGCTCGAATGCCGCCTGCATACGCTGGCGCAGCAAGCCGCGATCATTCTTCAGCGGCATCATCGCTGCGCCCGCCTCGTCGCCGTTCTGCGGACGCACCGACTGACCATAAAGGTCGGCAATCAGCACCACATAGCCCTTGGCCGCCACTGATTTGGCGATCTCTTCGGCACCGGCGCTGATGCCCATCCAGTTCGGTGCCATCAACAGGCCCGGGCGTGGCCCTTTGTGATCGGCATCGAAGGCCAGACGGCTTTCGTAAGACTGGCCATCAAGCTGATAGACCACGGAACGCACAGTGACTTGGCTCATTTCAGACTCCTAAGACTCAAGAATAAAAAAACCCGCCGAAGCGGGTTTTTGTACAGCTCAGTTAAACCGACAGTTCAACCAGCAACTTGTTGAGACGGCGCACGTAGGCTGCCGGGTCTTTCAAGCTGTCGCCGGCCGCCAGGGCCGCCTGATCGAACAGGATGTGCGACAGGTCGCCGAAGCGCTCGTCGCTCTGCTCGGCGTCGAGTTTCTCGATCAGCGGGTGAGCCGGGTTGAATTCGAAGATCGGCTTCGAATCCGGAACCTTCTGCCCGCTGGCTTCGAGGATCTGACGCATCTGCAGGCCCAGGTCCTGCTCGCCGATGGCGAGGATTGCCGGGGAATCGGTCAGACGGTGAGAAACCCGGACTTCAGCGACAGAATCGCCCAGTGCGGTTTTCAGACGCTCAACCAAACCTTCTTTGGACTTGGCGACTTCTTCCGCAGCTTTCTTGTCCTCTTCCGAGTCCAGGTTGCCCAGGTCCAGGTCACCGCGTGCCACGTCGACAAAGCTCTTGCCGTCGAAGTCGCTGAGGTAGCTCATCAGCCACTCGTCGATACGGTCGGTCAGCAGCAGCACTTCGATGCCTTTCTTGCGGAAGACTTCCAGGTGCGGGCTGTTCTTGACCTGCGCGTAGGTTTCGCCGGTCAGGTAGTAAATCTTGTCCTGACCTTCCTTCGCGCGAGCCAGGTAGTCAGCCAGACCCACCACTTGCTCGCCTTCATCGCCATTGGTGGAAGCGAAACGCAGCAGGCCAGCGATTTTCTCTTTGTTGGCGAAATCTTCAGCCGGGCCTTCTTTCATGACCTGGCCGAAGTTTTTCCAGAAGCCTTTGTATTGCTCAGGCTCGTTCTTCGCCAGTTTTTCCAGCATGTCCAGAACACGCTTGGTCAGCGCCGACTTCATGGAATCGATGATCGGGTCTTTCTGCAGGATTTCCCGCGACACGTTCAGCGACAGGTCGTTGGAGTCGACCACGCCTTTGATGAAGCGCAGGTACAGCGGCAGGAACGACTCGGCCTGGTCCATCACGAACACACGCTGCACGTACAGCTTCAGGCCTTTCGGCGCTTCACGCTGGTACAGGTCAAACGGAGCGCGGGTCGGCACATAAAGCAGCGAGCTGTATTCCAGCTTGCCTTCGACCTTGTTGTGGCTCCAGCTCAGCGGGTTCTCGAAATCGTGGGCGATGTGCTTGTAGAACTCCTGGTATTCCTCGTCCTTGATCTCGGTGCGAGGACGGGTCCACAGGGCGCTGGCGCGGTTGACGGTTTCCCACTCAAGCGCCGGCTTCTCCTCGCCTTCGGCGGCTGCCACTTCTTTCGGCAACTCGATCGGCAAAGCGATGTGGTCGGAGTACTTCTTGATGATGTTGCGCAGACGCCAGCCATCGGCAAACTCGTCTTCACCGGACTTCAGGTGCAGAACGATACGGGTGCCGCGCTCGGCTTTCTCGACGGTGGCAACTTCGAAGTCACCCTCGCCCTTGGACGACCAATGCACGCCTTCGGAAGCGTCGGCACCAGCGCGACGGCTGAACACGTCAACTTTATCGGCAACGATGAACGCGGAGTAGAAACCCACACCGAACTGACCGATCAGGTGCGAATCTTTCTTCTGATCGCCAGACAGGTGTTTCATGAAATCGGCAGTGCCGGACTTGGCGATCGTACCCAAGTGGGTGATCGCGTCTTCGCGGCTCATGCCGATACCGTTGTCTTCGAGGGTGACGGTTTTCGCGTCCTTGTCGAAGCTCACACGGATTTTCAGTTCGGCGCCACCTTCCAGCAACTCAGGCTTGGACAGGGCTTCGAAACGTAATTTGTCGACAGCGTCAGAGGCGTTCGAGATCAACTCGCGAAGGAAAATTTCCTTGTTGGAATACAGCGAATGGATCATGAGGTGCAGCAGTTGCTTCACCTCGGTCTGGAAGCCCAGGGTTTCCTTTTGAGTTTCCACACTCATGGTCATCAAACTCCAATCAGATGGCAGTGGCCGCGACCTTCAGGGTCGACGGCGGGTTGTCATCAGAGTTTGGGGCTGAGTTCAGGATTTCAAGGCCTCTTCGATTTTGAAATGGCCCCGGGCCGTGGCAATCGGCTCGGCTTCGGTGGTTTGCCAGGCTGTAATCGCCACGTTGGCCACCCGCCGTCCCTGCCGACACACCTGGCAACGCGCCCAAGTATCGCGAAATTGCCCGGCGCGCAGGTAATCGAGGGAGAAGTCGATGATCTTCGGCACACCGGGCGAGCCGGTGAAAATCAGCAGGTGCAGCGCCGCCGACAGCTCCATGAACCCGGCAATCACGCCGCCATGGATCGCCGGCAATAAAGGGTTACCAATGTTGTCCTTGTTGGCCGGCAAGCGAAACAGCAGCTCATCACCAACCCGCGAACACTCGACGCCGATCAACTTGGCATAGGGAATCAGGTGCAGCAGCGAGGCGTAGTCCCCTTGGGCGTGGGCCTGCTGAAGTTGTTCCTTGAATGAGTCAGTCATTTCACACCTGCTGCGATTGTGCCGCCAAAGCCTTTGGTGCCCTTGATGCCCTTGCCCATGCGCATAAAGGTGCCGACTACATGAGCTATCGGCTGCTCTGGATCGTCCTGATAGGCAAAGCCCCGGGCGAAGATCACGTCGGTGGTCACCCGGTAGCATTGGGCGAAACCGTAGACATCCTTGTGCGGTTCGGCGGCGTGCATGTAGTCGATGCGCAAATCCAGGGTCGGGCAGACTTCGAATTCCGGCAGCACGCACAATGTGGACATGCCACACGCGGTGTCCATCAACGACGTCAGGGCACCACCGTGAATCACGCCGGTTTGCGGGTTGCCGACGATTTGCGGGCTGTAAGGCAGGACGACCGTTAGTCCGTCGGTACTCGCGCTGTGAACGCGCAAGCCCAACACCTGACAATGTCGCAACGCCGAGAGAAATCGTGTCGCGCGCTCAAAAACGGGGTTTTCGGCCATTTGATAAGAACCCTTCTTAGTTTCCGGTCAAAGCATCTGGTTATCAGGCGAAAGTTCCATCGCGATAAAAACTTATATATCTGTATGAAATGAGGAACTTATCGCTGAGGGCTGTGCTCGAAAGGCCAGTAGATATTTTCCATAAGGAGATACACCCCATGCGTAAGACTTTAGCTATTGCCTTGATGTTGACCGCTTCCCTCGGTCTCGCTGCTTGCGATAAAAAATCCGAGGACAAAGCTCAAGATGCTAACCAACATGCTGAGCAAGCTCAGCAAGACATGAGCAAAGCACAGGATAAAGTGAACGACGCTGCGAAAGAAAACGCCGAAGCCGCCAAAGCTCAGGCTGAATCGAACAAAGCTGCTGCACAGGAGTCCGCTCCGGCCGCTCCAACCGAAGCACCTAAAAACTAAACCGGTTTTTAGCGTGATAAAAGAAAACCCGCCAAGTGCGGGTTTTCTTTTGCGTGTTAGTTGGCGATTAGAGCAAGACGGTTCTAAAAGTCGGACTAATCATCAGCAGTAACGAGCAGACTAAGCCGATGATCCACACCAGGCTGCGCTGCCAGGCAAGATCGCCCCAATAACACAGCAGATAAATGATGCGCGTGATCACAAAGATGATCGCCAGGGAATCAATCAGCCACCCCTGGGTTTGCGTGGTGTGCGCCATCAACACCCCCACCGCAAATAAGATGAACGCCTCAAAACAATTCTGATGAGCCGCCACGGCCCGGGCACCAAACCCGGTTAGTTGAGCCTGTTGCTGGCGGGGCAAGTGATTGTTGTACCCGCCCTGCTCTTTCATGGCTTTGGCCACGGGCATACGGGCCACGTAGATCAGCAATGCACTGATAAACACACACCAGAACGGAATACTCATCAAGCGGCCTCTTTGTTGGCTTCAGGCAATGGCGCCTCTGTAGGGGTATAGACCATCACGTCGAGAACATCGGAATGAAATTCCCGGCGATACAAAACCAGTACGACGCCAGCGCTCATCAACATGAACAACCAAGGGCTGACGAACCACGCCAGCATGGTCATACCGAAGTAGTAAGAACGCAGGCCGAAGTTGAACTGGTTGGCCGCCATCGAAATCACCCGCGCAGCCCGTGCCGCAAAAGCCTTGCGCTCCTGCTCCGACACATGGCGCTCGCCGATCATCGGCGCCGAGCCCACCAGGATCGCCGCAAAGTTGTACTGGCGCATGCACCAACTGAAGGTGAAGAACGCGTAGACGAACACCAGCGCCAGGCACAGCAACTTGATCTCCGACATGCCCTGGGACGCCTGTTGCACCATGGGAATATCCGCCAGCAACGACACTGCCCGTTCGGACGCGCCGAGCACGGTGAGAATGCCCGCCAGGATAATCAGCGTGCTGGAAGCGAAGAACGAGGCATTGCGCTCCAGGTTGCCGATCACACTGGCGTCGGCGATGCGGTTGTCCCGCAGCAGCATGCGGCGCATCCAGTCTTCGCGGTACAGGTGCAACACGCTGGCCAGGCACGCGGTATCACGGGCCTTCCACGACGCATAACGGGTGTAACCGCCCCAGCAGATGACAAACCAGAGCGCGGCGAGGAAGTGGATCAGGTTGGCGTGGATGAACGACATGCAGGTCCTTGTGATGTAGGTGAAAACTGTGGGAGCGGGCTTGCTCGCGAAGGCGGCTTATCATTCAACATTTATGTCGTCTGACACACCGCCTTCGCGAGCAAGCCCGCTCCCACATGGAATTCTCGCAGTCTTCGACGTTGGTTCCCGGGAAAAGACACTCCCTCATCCCCATAAAAAATGCCCCGTATCGATGGATACGGGGCATTTGTGTTTCAACCCATTGCCCGCTTGTGGCGAGCGCGCAGGGTTTATGCCAAAGCTTCGTCGCGCTTGCCGAGCATGCGGTCGCACACGGCGGCCACGACCAGGGTCATGACCGACGGCACCAGCCATGCCAGGCCTTGCTCGCTCAGCGGCAAGTGGGACAGTTGTGTCGGCATCCAGTCCGCCAGGCCAGCGCCTTTCAACGCGTCGATCAGGCCGAAGATGAACGACACCAGCATCACCGGGCCGACGATGCGGCGCTGGTCACGCCAGAAGTCCTTGCAGAAGCTCAGGGCGACCAAGGCGATGCACGGCGGATAGATCGCAGTCAGCACCGGGATCGAGAAGGCAATCAGCTTGGTGAGGCCCAGGTTGGACACAAACAGCGAGAACACCGCCAGAATGATGACCAGGGTCTTGTAGGAAAGCGGCAACACCCGGCTGAAATATTCGGCACAGGCACAGGTCAGGCCCACCGCTGTTACCAGGCAGGCCAACGAGATCAACACCGCCAGGAAACCGCTGCCCAAGGAGCCGAAGGTATGCTGCACGTAGGCATGCAGGACCGCCGCGCCGTTTGCAGCACCGGCGGCCACTTCATGGCTGCCCGAACCGAGGCGGAACAGGCTGACGTAAACCAGCGCCAGGCCCACACCGGCAATCATCCCGGCAATGATCGCGTAACGGGTGATCAACGCGGGCGACTCGACGCCACGGGAGCGGATCGCGTTGACGATAACGATGCCGAACACCAGCGCGCCGAGGGTATCCATGGTCAGGTAACCATTGATGAAGCCCTGGGAGAACGGTGCTGCCACGTATTCGGGCGTGGCCACGCCGATATCACCGGCCGGCAACGCGAATGCAGCAATGCCGAGCACGGCCAGGGCGATGATCTTCAGCGGTGCGAGGAAACGTCCCACGGTATCCAGCAAACGCCCCGGGTAGAGCGAGATGAAGAACACCAGCAGGAAGTACACCGAGCTATAGAGGAACAGCGCCAACGGGCTCTCGCCGGTCAGTGGTGCCAAACCCACCTCGAAAGATACGGTGGCCGTACGCGGCGTCGCGAACAAGGGGCCGACCGCGAGGTAGCACGCAGCGGCCAGGATGCCACCGGCGACTTTACCGATCGGGCTGCTCAACGCATCCATTGCACCACCGACCTTGGCCAGGGCGACCACGGTGATCACCGGCAAACCGACCGCCGTGATCAAGAAGCCCAGCGCCGCCATCCAGACATGAGGCCCGGACTGCAAGCCGACGATCGGCGGAAAGATGATGTTGCCAGCCCCTACAAACAGGGCAAACGTCATAAAACCAAGTGCCAGGATGTCCTGGCCTTTCAACACTTTCATGAAGGAAATACCACACTACTGAATCGGAATTTAGAGAGGGATTTCCCTGAGGGGTGAGGGAAATGCTGTCGATCCGTATAAGACCGACCCGTTAGCGCGAAGCTTCCTTGTGGGACGCGGACGCAAAAATGGCGGCTAGCCTAACGAATTTGCCCGGCAAACGCACTGTTAGAGGGCGAACTATCCGATACGCGACATTTCCGTGTCGCGTTTTTGCATGTAATTGGTTGGCGCCTATAAGTCCATCTTCGCGAGCAAGCCCGCTCCCACATGGAATCTGCAGTGTTCACAAATAATATGTTCGCAGAAGATCCCATGTGGGAGCGGGCTTGCTCGCGAAGAGGCCCGCAAAGACACTACAACTTCCAGAAACAACAAAGGCCACCCGAAGGTGGCCTTTGTCTGGTGAAGCGTCAGTTAAGCGCGAGGCTTATTTGATCGCCCAACCGGTCAGCTCGGACAAAGCCTTGCCGATGTCTGCCAGCGAACGCACGGTTTTAACGCCTGCGTCTTCCAGGGCAGCAAACTTCTCGTCTGCAGTGCCTTTGCCGCCAGAGATGATTGCGCCAGCATGGCCCATGCGCTTGCCTGCAGGGGCAGTCACACCAGCGATGTAGGAAACAACCGGCTTGGTCACGTGTGCCTTGATGTAGGCAGCCGCTTCTTCTTCAGCCGAACCGCCGATCTCACCGATCATTACGATCGCTTCGGTCTTCGGGTCTTCCTGGAACAGCTTCAGGATGTCGATGAAGTTCGAACCCGGGATCGGGTCACCACCGATGCCGACGCAAGTCGACTGACCGAAACCGGCGTCAGTAGTCTGCTTCACAGCTTCGTAGGTCAGGGTGCCGGAACGGGAAACGATACCGACCTTGCCTGGCAAGTGAATGTGACCTGGCATGATGCCGATCTTGCATTCGCCTGGAGTGATCACGCCTGGGCAGTTAGGACCGATCAGGACTACGCCCAGTTCGTCGCACTTGACCTTGGCATCCAGCATATCCAGGGTAGGAATGCCTTCAGTGATGCAAACGATCAGCTTGATGCCGCCGAAGGCTGCTTCCAGGATGGAGTCTTTGCAGAAAGGAGCTGGAACGTAGATCACGCTGGCGGTGGCGCCAGTGGCAGCTACAGCGTCTTTCACGGTGTTGAACACTGGCAGACCCAGGTGTTCGGTGCCGCCTTTGCCAGGAGTTACGCCGCCAACCATCTTGGTGCCGTATTCGATGGCTTGCTGGGTGTGGAAACTACCTTGCGAACCGGTAATACCCTGGCAGATAACTTTGGTGTCTTTATTGATCAGGACGCTCATTACTTGCCCTCCGCAGCTTTGACAACTTGTTGAGCAGCGTCGGTCAGGCTGGTAGCAGCGATGATGTTCAAACCGCTTTCTGCCAGTACTTTAGCGCCCAGCTCAGCGTTGTTGCCTTCAAGGCGAACAACAACCGGGATTTTCACGCCGACTTCTTTCACTGCACCGATGATGCCTTCGGCAATCATGTCGCAACGAACGATGCCGCCGAAGATGTTGACCAGTACTGCAGCGACGTTAGTGTCGGACAGGATGATCTTGAACGCTTCGGTAACGCGTTCTTTGGTAGCACCGCCGCCCACGTCGAGGAAGTTGGCTGGTTTGCCGCCATGCAGGTTGACGATGTCCATGGTGCCCATGGCCAGGCCAGCACCGTTGACCATGCAACCGATGTTGCCTTCCAGTGCTACGTAGTTCAGTTCGAACTTGGCAGCGTGCGCTTCGCGCGGATCGTCTTGCGACGGATCGTGGAAAGTCTTCAGCTTAGGCTGACGGTACATGGCGTTGGCGTCGATGTTGATCTTGGCATCGAGGCAATGCAGATCGCCGTCAGCCTTGATCACCAGCGGGTTCACTTCCAGCAGAGCCAGGTCGTGATCCTTGAACAGCTTGGCCAGACCTACGAAGATCTTGGCGAACTGAGCAACTTGCTTGCCTTCCAGGCCCAGCTGGAATGCCAGCTCGCGACCCTGGAATGGCTGAGCGCCAACCAGTGGATCGATAGTGGCTTTCAGGATTTTTTCTGGAGTGTCGTGAGCGATTTTCTCGATGTCCACGCCACCTTCGGTGGAAGCCATGAACACGATGCGACGGCTCGAACGGTCAACGACAGCGCCCAGGTACAGCTCTTTAGCGATATCAGTGCACGATTCAACCAGGATCTTGGTGACTGGCTGGCCATTGGCATCAGTCTGGTAAGTCACCAGACGCTTGCCCAACCACTGTTGAGCGAATGCCTTGGCGTCTTCTTTGCTGCGAACCAGCTTGACGCCGCCCGCTTTACCGCGACCACCTGCGTGAACCTGGGCTTTGACAACCCATTCGGTCCCGCCGATTTTGTCGCACGCTTCTGCTGCTGCTTCCGGGGTGTCTACGGCGAAACCCTGGGATACTGGCAGGCCGTACTCAGCGAACAGCTGCTTACCCTGATACTCGTGAAGATTCATGCTTATTACCGTCTTCGTTAGGTACTGCGCATTCGGTGCTGCACTCGTTCAAGTGCCGCACCACCTGTGACTGCTGCTTGCGTAGGTGTTCCGGATAACCGGTGAGACTACGCAAGGCTGCGTCCGGCGGACATTCCGCGGTGAGTCTTGCACGCAAGGCTCACGACGGGCCTTCCGCCGTGGTTTCTTATTGTCTTGTCTTAACGCTTCTTGCGGTTGGCGATGTGAATGGCGCCGCCATTCACTGCCAGAGCAGCTTCGTGCAAGGCTTCGGACAGGGTCGGATGGGAGAAAACCATCATGCCCAGGTCTTCGGCACTGGTGCCGAATTCCATACCGATCGCGCCTTGTTGAACCAGTTCTGCAGCGCTCGGGCCAATCACGTGGACGCCCAGTACGCGGTCAGTCTTGGCATCAGCAATGACTTTCACGAAACCGCCGGTATCGTTGGCTGCCATGGCACGGCCACTGGCTGCGAACGGGAAAGTGCCGACGTTAACTTCAACGCCTTCAGCTTTCAAGGTTTGCTCGGTTTTACCGACCCACGCGATTTCCGGGTGAGTATAAATAACAGACGGGATCAGGTCATAGTTGATCTGGGCTTTGTGGCCCTTGATGCGTTCTACAACCATGATGCCTTCTTCGGACGCCTTGTGCGCCAGCATCATGCCGCGAACCACGTCACCGATTGCGAAAACGCCCGGAACGCTGGTAGCGCACTGGTCGTCAACGAAAACGAAACCACGTTCGTCGATGTTCACACCGCTGTCAGCCGCCAGCAGCTCGGTGGTCACTGGACGGCGACCAACGGCAACGATCAGCTTGTCGAAGGTGATGTTCTGTTCGCCATTGGCATCGGTGTAGTTCACAACGACTTCGTCGCCATTCACTTTGGAACCGGTGACGCGAGCGCCCAGCTTGATATCCAGACCTTGTTTGGTCAGGGTTTTGTAGGCTTCTTTGGAAACCGCTTCGTCAGCCGCTGGCAGGAACTTCTCCAGGGCTTCCAGAACGGTGACTTCAGCGCCCAGGCGGGACCATACCGAACCCAGTTCCAGACCGATCACGCCAGCGCCAATCACGCCCAGACGCTTAGGTACGGCCGCGAATTCCAGTGCGCCAGTCGAATCGACGATCACGTTCTGGTCAACCGGAGCCGGTGGAATGTCGATCGGACGCGAGCCGGATGCCAGGATCACGTTCTCGGCTTCGATGATTTCAACGGTGCCGTCTGGCTTGGTCAGCTCGACTTTCTTGCCGGCCAGCAGTTTGCCGTGGCCTTGCAGGGAAGTGACGCCGTTGGCCTTGAACAGGGTGGCAACGCCAGAGGTCAGGCCTTTGACGATGTTGGCTTTACGGCCAACCATTGCCGCCACGTCCATGGTCACGCCAGCGTGATTGATACCGTGGATCGCGAAGCCTTCTTTGGCTTCCTTGTATTTCCAGGAGCTGTCCAGCAGCGCCTTGGAAGGAATGCAGCCGACGTTCAGGCAAGTACCGCCCAGAGCCAGTTTGCCTTCCTTGTCGGTGTATTTCTCGATGCAGGCAGTGCTGAGACCCAGTTGCGCTGCCTTGATGGCAGCCACGTAGCCGCCAGGGCCCGCACCGATCACTACTACGTCAAATTTCTGCGACATTCAAAAAATCCTCTTTTGGCAACAAGCTTGAAGCCGCAAGCCTCAAGCCAGGCTGCAATTGCTTGCAACCTGAAACCTGAAACCTGCAGCCGCTTCTATCAGATATCCAGCAGCAAACGAGCCGGGTCTTCCAGCAGGTTCTTGATGGTAACCAGGAAGGTCACAGCTTCTTTGCCATCGATCAGACGGTGATCGTAGGACAGAGCCAGGTACATCATCGGACGGATAACGACCTGACCGTTGATCGCCATAGGACGCTGCAGAATGTTGTGCATGCCCAGGATGGCCGCTTGCGGCGGGTTGACGATCGGAGTCGACATCATCGAACCGAAAGTACCACCGTTGGTGATGGTGAACGTACCACCGGTCATCTCGTCCATCGACAGCTTGCCGTCACGAGCCTTCTTGCCGAAAGCAGCGATGCCGCCTTCGATTTCAGCCAGGCTCATCAGTTCGGCGTTACGCAGGACCGGTACAACCAGGCCACGGTCGCTGGAAACGGCAACACCAACGTCGGCATAACCGTGGTAAACGATGTCAGCACCGTCGATCGACGCGTTGACAGCCGGGAAGCGTTTCAGCGCTTCGGTGGCAGCCTTGACGAAGAACGACATGAAGCCCAGGCGTACGCCATTGTGGGACTTCTCGAACAGATCCTTGTACTTCGAACGCAGGGCCATGACTTCGGTCATGTCGACTTCGTTGAACGTGGTCAGCATCGCCATGTTCGACTGGGCTTCTACCAGACGCTTGGCAACGGTGGCCCGCACGCGGGTCATCGGTACGCGCTTCTCGATGCGATCGCCAGCGGCGAACACAGGAGCGGCGGCAGCCGGGGCAGCAGCCTTGGCAGGCGCGGCAGCCGGAGCGGCTTTCTTGGCAGCAACAGCAGCTACAACGTCTTCCTTGGTCACACGACCGCCTTTGCCTGTACCGGCAACGGAAGCGATGTTGATGCCGTTTTCTTCAGCCAGCTTGCGAGCAGCCGGTGCAGCAACAGGATCGTCTTCGCCTTCGGCAGCCGGAGCAGCAGCTTGTGCAGCGGCCGGAGCAGCGGCAGCAGCCGGAGCGGCAGCAGCAGCGCCGCCCTCTTCGATCGAGCCCAGGACTTCGTCGGACAGAACGGTGTCGCCTTCGTTCTTGACGATAGCGCCCAGCACGCCATCAGCGGTGGCCAACACTTCCAGTACCACTTTGTCGGTTTCGATATCGACGATCAGGTCATCACGCTTGACGGCGTCGCCTGGTTTTTTGTGCCAGGTGGCAACGGTGCCATCGGCAACCGATTCCGGGAAAGTGGGGGCTTTGATTTCGATAGCCATTATCTGTGGGTCCTTAAATTCGGTTTCAGGTGCGCGAAGGCGTTAAACAGTAAAGGCGTCTTGCAACAGTTTTTCCTGCTGCTCAGCGTGCATCGATGCATAACCACAAGCCGGTGCGGCGGAAGCATCACGGCCGGCGTACTCGAGAACGAGCGCCTTGTTGTGATTGCCCACGATGCGGCGCATGTGGTGTTGGCTGCAGTACCAGGCACCCTGGTTCATCGGCTCTTCCTGACACCAAACGATATGTTTGAGGTTGGTGTACGGAGCCAGGACTTCGTTCAAGTCGTCCTCAGGGAATGGGTACAGCTGCTCGATACGCACGATGGCGATGTCATCACGACCTTCGGCACGGCGTTTTTCCAGCAGGTCGTAGTAGACCTTGCCGCTACACAGAACAATGCGCTCGACCTTTTTCGGGTCCAGGGCATCGATTTCCGGGATAACGGTCTGGAACGAACCTTCGGCCAGATCTTCCAGGGTCGATATGGCGAGCTTGTGACGCAACAGCGACTTCGGAGTCAGAACGATCAACGGCTTGCGCAGCGGACGAATAACCTGACGACGCAGCAAGTGATAGATCTGAGCCGGCGTGGTCGGTACTGCTACCTGAATGTTGTGCTCGGCGCACAGTTGCAGGTAACGCTCCAGACGTGCCGAAGAGTGCTCCGGACCCTGACCTTCATAACCGTGCGGCAGCAGCATGGTCAGACCGCAGAGACGGCCCCACTTGTGCTCGCCACTGGTGATGAACTGGTCGATTACCACCTGGGCACCGTTGGCGAAATCGCCGAACTGGGCTTCCCAGATCACCAGCGCTTCAGGCGTGGTGGTCGAGTAACCGTATTCGAACGCCAGTACGGCCTCTTCGGACAGGAACGAATCGTACAAGTCGAAACGTGGCTGACCTTTGTACAGGTTCTGCAGCGGAATGTAGCTGCCGGCGTCTTTCTGGTTGTGCAGAACAGCGTGACGGTGCGAGAACGTACCGCGGCCGATGTCCTGACCCGTCATGCGGATCGGGTGACCTTCGAACGCCAGGGTTGCGTACGCCATGGTTTCGGCGTAACCCCAGTTGATCGGCAGGCCGCCGACTTGCATTTTCTGACGGTCTTCGTAGATTTTCGAGACCTGGCGCTGAACCACGAAGCCTTCCGGAATTTCCAGCAGCTTGGCGGACAGTTCCTGCAAGGTTTTCAGGTCGAAACGCGTGTCGTGACGTGCAGTCCAGGCGTGGCCCAGGTACGGACGCCAGTCCACGAACAACTCTTTGTTCGGCTCTTTGACCAGGCTTTTCACAACATGCAGACCGTTGTCCAGCGCGTTGCGGTATTCGTCGATCTTGGCCTGTACGCGTGCATCATCAACCACACCGGCCTGGGTCAGGCGTTCGGCGTACAGCTCACGGGTGGTGCGCTGCTTGGTGATCTGCTGGTACATCAGAGGCTGGGTGCCGCTAGGCTCGTCAGCTTCGTTGTGGCCGCGACGACGGTAGCAGACCAGGTCGATTACCACGTCACGCTTGAACTGCATGCGGTAGTCGATGGCCAACTGGGTCACGAACAATACGGCTTCCGGATCATCACCATTCACATGGAGGATCGGCGCCTGGATCATTTTCGCGACGTCGGTGGCGTACTCGGTGGAACGCGAGTCCAGCGGGTTGCTGATGGTGAAACCGACCTGGTTGTTGATCACGATGTGCACGGTGCCGCCGGTCTTGAAACCGCGGGTCTGCGACATCTGGAAGGTTTCCATCACCACGCCTTGACCTGCGAATGCAGCATCACCGTGGATGGAGATCGGCAGAACCTTCTCGCCGGTAGGGTCGTTACGACGATCCTGACGGGCGCGAACCGAACCCTCGACCACTGGAGATACGATTTCCAGGTGGGACGGGTTGAAGGCCATGGCCAGGTGAACTTCACCGCCGGCGGTCATGACGTTGGACGAGAAGCCCTGGTGATATTTAACGTCACCGGAACCCAGCTCGACCTTCTTCTTGCCTTCGAACTCGTCGAACAGCTCGCGCGGGTTCTTGCCGAAGGTGTTGACCAGCACGTTGAGACGGCCACGGTGGGCCATGCCGATGACGATTTCCTTGGTGCCGTAGGAACCGGAACGCTGGATCAGCTCATCGAGCATTGGAATCAGGCTCTCGCCGCCTTCCAGGCCGAAACGCTTAGTACCCGGGTATTTGGTGCCCAGGTATTTTTCCAGGCCTTCACCGGCCGTGACGCGCTCGAGCAGGTGGCTCTTGATGTCGGCAGAGTACGTCGGACGGCCGCGCACGCTTTCCAGACGCTGCTGGAACCAGTGACGCTGCTCGGAATCGGTGATGTGCGTAAATTCAGCGCCGATGGTGCGGCAATATGTCTGCTGCAACGCTTCGTGAATTTCGCGTAGGCTCGCTTCCTCTTTGCCGATGAACAGGTCGCCGGCACGGAAGGTCGTATCAAGATCGGCATTGGTCAAGCCGTAATGATTGATCGACAGGTCTGCAGGTGCAGGACGCTGCCACAGCCCCAGCGGGTCAAGCTGGGCTGCCTGGTGGCCACGCATACGGTAGGCCTGGATCAATCGCAGCACTTCAACTTGCTTCTTCTCGTGCTCACTGCTCACGCTGCCGGCGGAAACCGGTTGGGCGCGGCGCTGGTTCTTTGCCAGCAAGACGAAATGATCGCGAATCGTGGAGTGCGAAACATCGGTGGCAGTGTTGCCGTCAGCGGGCAACTTCTGGAAGTAGGTGCGCCACTCTTCTGGCACAGCGTTAGGGTCGTGCAGGTAGAGCTCGTAGAGCTCTTCCACATAGGCAGCGTTACTACCGGATAGGTAGGCGCTGTTCCACATGCGCTGCATCACGCTTTCTTGCATGCTTGGTCACCCTCGGTTAGGGGAACACCACCGGCGTCGACACCGAGCAAACTTGCAGAAGTCCGAATGCAGCGACCAAAACAAGCCACTTAGGATCACGCTGATAGTCCGGGTACCAGCCCGGATGCCCCTGCTTGTCTCATTTCTTCAAAATAAGAGCCGCAGCTTTATGGGCTGCTGCCCAGGTTAAAACTACGGCGCCGGTTGAAGCCTGCGCCGTAGCATCTACGGGTACAACGGTCCTGCGGTTACAGCCTGTATCACACGCCGCTTTGCAGCAGCATGTTACGTACGTGACCGATGGCCTTAGTCGGGTTCAGGCCTTTCGGACAGACGTTGACGCAGTTCATGATCCCGCGGCAGCGGAATACGCTGAACGGGTCATCCAGCGAAGACAGACGCTCGGCAGTCTTGGTGTCACGGCTGTCTGCCAGGAAGCGGTACGCTTGCAGCAGGGCAGCTGGACCCAGGAACTTGTCCGGGTTCCACCAGAAGGATGGGCACGAGGTCGAGCAGCAAGCGCACAGGATGCACTCGTACAGACCGTCGAGCTTTTCACGCTCTTCCGGGGTCTGCAGACGTTCGATGGCCGGAGCCGGCGTGTCGTTCTGCAGGAATGGCTTCACCTTCTCGTATTGCTTGTAGAAGATGCTCATATCGACGACCAGGTCACGGATAACCGGCAAACCAGGCAGAGGACGAACAACCAGCTTGTTACCTTTTACGACAGAAGACAGCGGCGTAACGCAGGCCAGGCCGTTTTTGCCGTTGATGTTCATGCCGTCGGAACCGCAAACACCTTCACGGCAAGAGCGACGATAGGAGAAACCTTCGTCCTGCTCTTTGATGAGGGCCAGCACGTCCAGCACCATCAGGTCTTTACCACCGGTATCGACCTGGAATTCCTGCATGAACGGCGCGGCGTCCTGATCAGGGTTGTAGCGATAAACACTGACTTTCAACATGGCAGCCACCCTTAATAAGTCCGAATCTTAGGTTCAAAAGTCGGAACAGTCTTCGGCGAGAAGTTCACGGCACGCTTGGTTACGCGCTTGTCACCCGGGAAGTACAGGGTGTGGCACAGCCAGTTTTCGTCGTCGCGATCTTCATAGTCTTCACGGGCGTGAGCGCCGCGGGACTCTTTGCGGATTTCTGCAGCGATGGCGGTGGCTTCGGCCACTTCCAGCAGGTTTTGCAGTTCCAGCGCTTCGATACGGGCGGTGTTGAACGCCTGGCTCTTGTCGTTGATCTTGACGTTGGCGATACGGCCACGCAGATCAGCCAACTGAGCGATACCCTTCTGCATGTATTCGCCGGTACGGAACACACCGAAGTAGTTCTGCATGCAGCTTTGCAGTTCTTTACGCAGGGTGGCGACGTCTTCGCCTTCGGTCCGCGCGTTCAGGCCGTCGAGACGTGCCAGGGCAGCGTCGATGTCGGACTGGCGTGGGCGAGCGTAGTCGACGCCTTCTTTCAGGGTCTGTTCCAGGAACAGGCCGGCAGCACGACCGAATACCACCAGGTCGAGCAGCGAGTTGCCGCCCAGACGGTTGGCACCGTGAACCGATACGCAAGCCACTTCGCCAACAGCGAACAGGCCCGGGATGATCTGGTCAACGCCTTCAGCGTCCTGAGTAATCGCCTGACCATGAATGTTGGTCGGCACGCCACCCATCATATAGTGGCAGGTTGGAACGACCGGGATCGGCGACACGGCTGGATCGACGTGAGCGAAGGTCTTGGACAGTTCCATGATGCCTGGCAGACGGCTGTGCAGAACTTCTTCACCGAGGTGATCGAGTTTCAGCATTACGTGGTCGCCATCCGGACCGCAACCGTTGCCGGCGATGATTTCTTTAACCATCGAGCGAGCAACCACGTCACGACCAGCCAGGTCTTTGGCGTTCGGAGCATAACGCTCCATGAAACGCTCGCCGTGCTTGTTGATCAGGTAACCGCCTTCACCGCGGCAGCCTTCTGTAACCAGTACACCGGCGCCGGCGATGCCGGTCGGGTGGAACTGCCACATTTCGATGTCTTGTACCGGCACGCCTGCACGCAGCGCCATGCCGACGCCGTCACCGGTGTTGATCAGGGCATTGGTGGTGGACGAGTAGATACGGCCTGCACCGCCGGTCGCCAATACGGTGGCGTTCGCGCGGACGTAGGAGGTTTCGCCAGTTTCGATGCAGATGACGATCATGCCGACAAAGGCACCATCTTCGTTCTTCACCAGGTCGACGCCATAGTATTCGTTGAGGAATACGGTGCCGGCCTTCAGGTTGGCCTGGTACAGGGTGTGCAGCAGTGCATGACCGGTACGGTCGGCAGCAGCGCAGGTACGGGCAGCCTGGCCACCTTTACCGAAGTCTTTCGACTGACCGCCGAACGGACGCTGATAAATGCGGCCCTGTTCGGTACGGGAGAACGGCAAACCCATGTGCTCGAGCTCGAAAACCGCTTCCGGGCCTACGGAACACATGTATTCGATAGCGTCCTGGTCACCGATATAGTCGGAACCCTTGACGGTATCGTACATGTGCCAGCGCCAGTCATCGTTCGGATCGGCCGAAGCGATGGCGCAGGTGATGCCACCCTGTGCGGATACGGTGTGCGAGCGAGTAGGGAAAACCTTGGTAACCACGGCAGTCTTGTGACCGCCCTGTGCCAACTGCAAGGCAGCGCGCATGCCGGCACCGCCACCGCCAACGATGATGGCGTCGAACGAAAGCGTATTAACTGTAGTAGACATGAATCAGATACCCCAAAGAATCTGCACACCCCAGACGAAGTAGGCGAACATCGCAACGCCGCATACTGCCTGGAAGAGGAAACGTACTGCAGTCGCGGACTTGCCCAGCGCCATTGGCGTCAGGTAGTCGGTCGCGATGGTCCACATGCCAACCCAGGCGTGTGCGCCCAGGGCCACGAGGGCCAGCAGACTGAAGATACGCATTCCGTTGCTTGCATACAGCTCATGCCATTGGACGTAGCCAATGCCAGGGTGCGTAGCGAGGTATCCGATCAGGAAGATGAAATAAGCCGCGAGAACAACCGCAGACACACGCTGTGCCATCCAGTCATAGAGGCCTGAACGCGACAGGTTCGTAACGCTGGTTACCATATCCAAACTCCCGCCAGAACGATCAACACCGCAGACACGGCGATAATGATTTTCGAGCCCAGCTTGCCGCCTTCCAGCGTCTCACCGATGCCCATGTCCATGATCAAGTGGCGCACACCGGCTACCAGGTGATACAGCAGAGCGGACAGGAGGCCCCATGCTACGAACTTGGCCAGCGGGCTGGTCAAGGTTGCCTTCACGTCGGCAAAACCTTCCTCGGAACCCAAGGATTTGCTCAATGCGTACAGCATGAAGCCAATGCCCAGGAAGAGGATGATGCCGGAAACACGGTGAAGAAACGACGTAACGCCGGTGATGGGGAGTTTGATGGTCCTTAGGTCTAGGTTTACAGGTCGTTGGCTTTTCACGGCTTTTTTCACACTGAAGAGCCCCTAACAATCAGGGCAAAGTTGTTGGGGAGTGCACTGGTCAGGTAACCACCACCCAGGGATGCGACCCCCAGCAAAGCAGGCCCAAAAGCCCCTGGCGGTCGGTGGCCGAGTATAGACAGTTAGGCTACTAATGACAACGCAATCACCTTCCCCTAATAGCTCATTGCACAAGTCGGATAAAAGGCGTAAATGGCAGGTAATTTCGAGGAAAAAGTCGGGTTAAAGCCTTCTGGAGCAAGACTTTAGGCAAATTGACATTCGAATTTATCTCACTATAGTGGTGCGGGCCCTGCGTGGGGGGTCTGTCTGATGATTTCAAGCATAAATAGGAGGCCACATGGCTGACAAAAAAGCGCAGTTGATCATCGAGGGCGCAGCCCCCGTCGAGCTGCCCATTTTAACCGGCACCGTTGGTCCCGATGTAATTGATGTTCGGGGCCTGACGGCCACGGGCCGTTTCACCTTTGACCCTGGCTTCATGTCGACCGCCTCCTGCGAGTCGAAGATCACCTATATCGACGGCGACAACGGCATTCTGCTGCACCGCGGCTACCCGATCGAACAGCTGGCTGAAAAGTCGGACTACCTGGAAACCTGCTATCTGCTGCTCAACGGCGAACTGCCGACCGCAGAACAGAAGGCCCAGTTCGTCAGCACCGTGAAGAACCACACCATGGTCCACGAGCAGTTGAAGACCTTCTTCAACGGCTTCCGTCGCGACGCCCACCCAATGGCCGTCATGTGCGGTGTAGTCGGCGCCCTCTCGGCCTTCTACCACGACTCCCTCGACATCAATAACCCGCAGCATCGCGAAATCTCCGCGATCCGCCTGGTTGCCAAGATGCCGACCCTGGCCGCGATGGTTTACAAGTACTCCATGGGCCAACCCATGATGTACCCGCGCAACGACCTGACATACGCGGAAAACTTCCTGCACATGATGTTCAACACCCCGTGCGAGATCAAACCGATCAGCCCGGTACTCGCCAAGGCCATGGACCGGATCTTCATCCTCCATGCCGACCACGAGCAGAACGCATCGACTTCGACCGTACGCCTGGCCGGTTCTTCGGGTGCCAACCCGTTCGCCTGTATCGCCGCCGGTATCGCTGCACTCTGGGGCCCTGCCCACGGCGGCGCGAACGAAGCGGTCCTGACCATGCTGGACGAAATTGGCGATGTGTCGAACATCGACAAGTTCATCGCCAAGGCCAAGGACAAGAACGATCCGTTCAAATTGATGGGCTTCGGTCACCGGGTTTACAAAAACCGCGACCCACGCGCTACCGTCATGAAACAGACCTGCGACGAAGTGCTGAAGGAACTGGGGATCAATAACGATCCGCAACTCGAACTGGCCATGCGCCTGGAAGAGATCGCCCTGACCGATCCGTACTTTATCGAGCGCTCGCTGTATCCGAACGTCGACTTCTACTCGGGGATCATCCTCAAGGCGATCGGCATTCCGACCAGCATGTTTACGGTGATCTTCGCTTTGGCGCGGACTGTCGGCTGGATCTCCCACTGGAAAGAAATGCTCTCCAGCCCGTACAAGATTGGCCGTCCGCGCCAGTTGTATACCGGCTACGAGTCGCGTGATATCACCAAGCTGGAAGACCGCAAATAAGGCTTGTCTTGCGATAACGTCTTAAGTTGTACCGGGAACGGCCTCTATTTATTAGAGGCCGTTTTTGTTTGTGCTGGATTATTGAGTCCTTGATCGGGGGCATATCCGTTTTTTCGGTAACGGCTTCCTATGGTTTCGCTCTTACAGCGAGTCACTTTCGAAAAGCGCGAAAGTAACCAAAGCGCTTTTGCCCCTTTCGTTCGGTGCCTCGCCTAGGCTCGGCATGCCCTCGCTCCGGTCCTGCTCCGTGGGCCCGCCGCCATCGGCCATCCATGGCCGGGGGCGGCTAACCCGGCATCCATGCCGGGTTGCCCACTACGCAGAACCTCCACTCGGCCTCTCGAGGGGGCGTGCATCGCACGGCGAGGCGGCCTACCGGCAGGCCTGTTTTACCTGCGCGTACACCCGACCGACCGCTCGTTCCCACGCTCCGCGTGGGAATGCATCCCGTGACGCTCCGCGTCACCATTGCGAAGAACTCAAGCCTCGCGTCGACAGCGGAACGCAGAGCGTCCCCGGCGGCATTCCCACGCAGAGCATGGGAACGATCAGCGATCAGCCCCGCGCAGCGTCGTAAAGCCAGGTCGGCCCGCAGGCCGCCTCGCTTTAGCTTGGCTTGTGATCTTGATCTACCCGCCCCTTCGGAAGGCTGAGTGGAGGTGTTCATCTGGGGGGCAGGCGCGAAGCGCCGTTCGACGAAGTCGAACACATCGAGAGGAGGTCGAAGCGAAGCCGACCGGAGGCGATGCCCCCAGATGAATACCGGAACGAAGGCACGCCGAGCCTAAGCGAGGGGCCGGACGCTCGGGGCGAGCCTTTTTTTGCTTACTTTATTTTGGCGTTTGAAAAAAAAGTGAGTCGCCGTAAGGGCGAAACCCTAAGTGGCCGTTACCGCAGCAACGGATATGTACCCAATCAACAAATAACAGGTCGGCTACCAGGCCGCCTTCGCAGGCAAGCCAGCTCCCACATTTGATCGGGGTACATCCGCGACAAAAACGTCAGCAGTGAGGCCGCCTTCGCGAGCAAGCCCGCTCCCACAGGGTCCGATAATCGCCCATAAAAAAATGCCCCAATCTCTCGACCAGGGCATTTCTAATTAGCGCAGCTTATATAAAGGCCTTAGTGCGAAACCGCCCCGCTCGCCCCCAAACCAGTTTGCGAACGCACAAACTGAGGGAAGAACAGCGCCCGCTCGTTTACACCTGCAGTCGACTTGTCAGTAATCGAGAAGAACCAGATCCCGACAAAGGCAATCGCCATGGAGAACAACGCCGGGTACTCATACGGGAAGATCGCCTTCTCGTGATGCAGAATCTGCACCCAAATGGTCGGCCCAAGCACCATCAAGCCCACAGCACTCACCAGACCCAACCAGCCACCAATCATCGCACCGCGCGTCGTCAGCTTCTTCCAGTACATGGAAAGCAGCAGCACCGGGAAGTTACAGCTCGCCGCGATGGAGAACGCCAGGCCCACCATAAATGCGATGTTCTGGCTTTCGAACAGGATGCCCAGACCAATCGCCAACACACCCAGGCAGACGGTGGTGATCTTCGAAACGCGGATCTCATCCTTGTCGTTAGCCTTGCCTTTCTTGATCACGCTGGCGTACAGGTCGTGAGACACCGCCGTCGCACCTGCGAGAGTCAAACCAGCCACAACTGCCAGAATGGTGGCAAAGGCGACCGCCGAGATAAAGCCCAGGAAAATACTGCCACCCACCGCGTTGGCCAGGTGCACCGCCGCCATGTTGTTGCCACCCAACAGGGCGCCCGCCGCATCTTTGAAGGCCGGGTTGGTGCTGACCAGCAGGATCGCGCCAAAACCGATGATGAAGGTCAGGATGTAGAAGTAGCCGATGAAGCCAGTCGCATACAGCACGCTTTTACGCGCTTCTTTCGCGTCACTCACGGTGAAGAAGCGCATCAAGATGTGCGGCAGGCCCGCCGTACCGAACATCAGGGCCAAGCCCAGGGAGAACGCCGAAACCGGGTCTTTCACCAGCCCGCCCGGGCTCATGATTGCTTCACCTTTAGGGTGAACCTTGATCGCTTCGGAAAACAGCATGTTGAAGTCGAAGTTGACGTGCTTCATCACCATCAGCGCCATGAACGAGGCACCGGACAGCAACAGCACAGCCTTGATGATCTGCACCCATGTGGTCGCCAACATGCCGCCGAACAGCACGTACATGCACATCAGGATGCCGACCAGGATCACCGCGACGTAGTAGTCGAGGCCGAATAGCAGCTGGATCAGCTTGCCAGCGCCGACCATTTGCGCGATCAGGTAGAACGCCACCACCACCAGCGAACCGCAGGCGGACAGCGTGCGGATCTGGGTTTGCCCGAGGCGGTAGGACGCCACGTCGGCAAAGGTGTACTTGCCCAGGTTACGCAGGCGTTCGGCGATCAGGAACAGAATGATCGGCCAGCCCACCAGGAAGCCGATCGAGTAGATCAGGCCGTCGTAGCCGGAAGTGAACACCAGCGCGGAAATCCCCAGGAAGGACGCTGCCGACATGTAGTCACCGGCAATCGCCAGACCGTTCTGGAAACCGGTGATCTTGCCGCCGGCCGCATAGTAGTCGGCCGCCGAGTTGTTGCGCTTGGAGGCCCAGTAGGTGATGCACAGGGTCAAGCCGACAAACGCCACGAACATCAGGATCGCGGACACGTTGAGCGGTTGTTTGTGCACTTCGCCGGTCAGGGCTTCAGCCGCCCAGGCGCCTGGTGCGAAGGCTGCGATGCTCAATAGAGCCATTAGACGCCGGATCATTGCTGAGCCTCCTTGAGAATCGCATTGTTCAGGTCGTCAAATTCGCCATTGGCGCGTCGTACGTAGATTGCAGTCAGGATAAAGGCCGAAAGAATCAGCCCGACACCAATCGGTATCCCCCAGGTAATCGAAGATTCAGGGTTGATTTTCGCCCCTAGAATATGCGGCCCGTAAGCAATCAAAAGGATGAATCCGGAGTAAAGCCCAAGCATGATCGCCGATAGAATCCAGGCGAACTTTTCTCGCTTACTAACCAGCTCCTTGAAGCGCGGGCTGTTTTGAATCGAGAGGTAAATGCTGTCGTTCATTGTTTTTATCCTCGCAGCACAGATTATTGTTAGAACGTATCCACTCTATGCGGCTGCGGGACGGGTTCCAGACGACCTTAGTATTAGAACGACATGACAGAATCGCCATTTTTCAGCACACGGTAAATAAATGTGGGAGCGGGCTTGCTCGCGAAGGCGGTGGGCCAATCAACATCATCGCTGACTGACCCACCGCCTTCGCAAGCAAGCCCGCTCCCACAGGGAAAAACAAAAACCCCTTGGCATCGCTGCCAAGGGGCTCTGGAAGGTACTGACTAGACGCCTACGCTCAAATCACTTGGTCCATTCGGCAACGCGGTCCGGGTGTTTGGCCACCCAATCTTTGGCCGCGGCTTCAGGTTTGGCACCATCCTGAATCGCCAACATGACTTCGCCGATTTCGTCTTTCGACGCCCACTGGAAGTTCTTCAGGAACTTGGCCACTTCCGGTGCTTTGGTTGCCAATTCCTTGCTGCCGATGCTGTTGACGGTTTCAGCCGCGCCGTAAACGCCTTTCGGGTCGTCGAGGAAGCGCAGTTTCCACTTGGCGAACATCCAGTGCGGCACCCAACCGGTGACGGCGATGGATTCTTCTTTCTTCTCGGCACGGGTCAGCTCGGCGATCATGCCGGCGCCGGAACTGGCCTTGAGGGTGTAGTTGGTCAGGCCGTAGTCCTTGATTGCCTGGTCGGTCTTGAGCATCACGCCCGAACCGGCGTCGATGCCGACGATACGGCCCTTGAAGCTGTCATCGGTTTTCAGATCGTCGATGGTCTTGGCTTTCACGTACTCCGGCACGATCAGGCCGATTTTCGCATCCTTGAAGTTCGGGCCGTAATCGACGACCTGATCCTTGTTCTTGGCCCAGTAGTCACCATGGGTCACGGGCAGCCAGGCGGAGAGCATGGCGTCGAGTTTGCCGGTGGCCACGCCTTGCCACATGATCCCGGTCGCGACGGCTTGCAGCTTCACGTCATAACCCAGCTTCTGCTTGATCACTTCAGCGGCCACGTGGGTGGTCGCCACGCTGTCGGACCAGCCGTCAACGTAACCGATGCTCAGGGTTTTGCTCTCGGCATTGGCGAATGTGGAGCCAATCGCAAGCACCAGAGCGGCACTCGCGCCTAAAAGTCGTCGCATCTTCATCGTTACTTCCCCGAAAGTGCTGCGCCCGACGGATGCCGAGCGGCGTCAACGTATTGTTATGGTGCACAGCGCCCCCATCACGCCTCACCGCAAAATCGTTAGAACGTCAGCGGAGTACTGACGCTTCGATAATCAACCTCACGCCAACAGCGACCTGCTCTGCCAGCGACCTCAAGGCATCGAGAAACGACATCAGAACGCCATTAATCGTGAGCGCCCTAAACACCCTGCCCGATCCGCCCGAACTTTGCATGTCAAAATCATGCAGGCCACCAAGCCCGGGGCAAATGCAGGTAACATGCGCGGCTTTGCTCCCAGACGGCCTGATCATGCCCGCGACATCACGCTTTCCTTTTTTTGCTTATCTTTTCGCCTGCCTGCTCGGGTTGTTTGCCCTCGGCGGCTTCTGGTACGGCCTCGGTAAACCGGTGATCCTGCCGGACGTGGCCAGCGCCTCGCACAAGTTGCAATGCGCCTCCTACACCCCGTTCGACAAAGACCAATCGCCGTTCGACCAGCCGTTCAAGCTGCGCCCGGAGCGCATGGACGCCGACCTCGCGCTGCTGGCCAAAAGCTTCGAATGCATTCGCACCTATTCCATGACCGGCCTCGAAGCCCTGCCCGACCTGGCGCGCAAGCACGGGCTGAAGCTGATGATCGGCGCCTGGGTCAACAGCAACCCGGTAGACACGGCCAAGGAAGTCGATCTGCTGATCGCCTCGGCCAACGCCAACCCGGACGTGGTGACCTCGGTGATCGTCGGCAACGAAGCGCTGCTGCGCAAGGAAGTCACCGGCGCACAACTGGCCAAACTGATTAATCAGGTTAAAAGCCAGATCAAGCAGCCCGTCACCTATGCCGACGTCTGGGAATTCTGGCTCAAGCACCCGGAAGTCGCCCCGGCGGTGGATTTCCTGACCATTCACTTGCTGCCGTACTGGGAAGATGACCCGTCAAACATCGACGCCGCCCTGCAACATGTGGCCGAAGTACGCCAGGTGTTCGGCAACAAATTCGCGCCCAAGGATGTGCTGATTGGCGAAACCGGTTGGCCGAGCGAAGGCCGCCAGCGCGAAACCGCGCTGCCGAGCCGGGTCAACGAGGCCAAGTTCATTCGGGGTTTTGTCGCGATGGCTGAGCAGCAAGGCTGGCATTACAACCTGATCGAAGCCTTTGACCAGCCGTGGAAACGTGCCAGCGAAGGCGCGGTCGGCGGTTACTGGGGCTTGTTCGATGCCGATCGCCAGGACAAGGGCGTGCTGGCCGGTCCGGTGTCGAACGTGCCGTACTGGTCGCAATGGCTGGCGGTGGGCGGTTTGATCTTCCTCGGTACGTTGCTGCTGGGCGGTCGGGTTCGCAGCACCCGGGCGGCGCTGGTGTTGCCATTGCTCGGTGCATTGGCGGCCTGCTCGATTGGCGCCTGGGGCGATCTGGCGCGGGTCACCACGCGGTTCGCCAGTGAATGGCTGTGGGTCGGCCTGCTGACGGCGTTGAACCTGCTGGTGCTGGCCCATGCCGCATTGACGTTGAGCGCTCGCAGCGGTTGGCGTGGACGGGCCTTCAATGTGCTGGAACGTCGGGCAGGCTGGCTGGTGGCAGCGGCAGGCTTTGCGGCGGCGGTGATGATGCTGGAACTGGTGTTCGACCCGCGCTATCGCAGCTTCCCGAGTGTCGCCTTCATCCTGCCGGCGCTGGTGTACCTGTGCCGTCCGGTGAGTGTGCCGCGTCGGGAGATTGCCGTGCTGACCTTCATCATCGGTGCCGGCATTGCGCCGCAACTGTTCCGTGAAGGGCTGCAGAACCAGCAGGCCTGGGGTTGGGCGCTGGTGAGTGTGTTGATGGTGGCGGCGTTGTGGCGTTGTTTGCGGGTTCGTAAGGGCTGATCTTTAGCGCGGCTGCCGGCCTCTTCGCGAGCAAGCCTCGCTCCTACAGGGTTACGTCGTACAAAAATGAAGTGAACGACACAAACCCGTAGGAGCGAGGCTTGCCCGCGAAGGCAATCTATCAGGCGCTACGAGAAGCCCGGACCAACCGCAGAGCCGCAATCACCACCGCAAACACCGCCAACGTCGTGTTGTACAACGCCAATGCCGGGAACCCCAGCACCAGCGCCAATACCGCCAGCCACCACCCTGCCCGGCCCGGCAAGACAAAACCGATGACCGCCGCGGCCAATGCGCCCCAGCCCAAGACCTTGAAGTGAATCATCAACCCAAGGTTCGACCGGACCTGGCACTCCCAGCGGCTCGCCTCGTCCACGCACAGGCCAACCCATTGCGCATCTTCCATAAAGCCATAACGGGCGCCATAACTGGCGGCCAGCCATAACGGCAGCAAAACAAGCAGCAGAACCACGGGCAGACGGCGGGACATGAAGCACTCCAATAGACGAAAACGGCGGCCAGCTTAATCCCCCGACAGCCTTGTGCAAGCGTTAACAACAGTTAACTGGGCAGGCAATCACTGCAAAGTGTATCGTCCAGCTACTATTACTCCGAAATTCGCCCTGATTGGTGCCGATCCATGGCACTTTGGCGCAAACCCCGTGGTCATAGCCTGCGAACCTCATTCGGCACCTTTCCTCTAAGGGATTTAGTCATGCTCCGTTCCTTGCGCTTCGCCGCCCTGTTTGGCGGCCTTATTTTGAGTGCGTCCGCACTGGCGGTCGACATCGACGCCGCCAGCTATGGCTACCCCTTGACGAACCCGTTCGAGGCGACCATCGCCACGACTCCACCGGAGTTGCGCCCGGAGTTGCCGGCCAACGAAGACATCAATCAGCAGGACCGTAGCGTCCGTTTGCGCCCGGAGCGTGAATTCAGCCTGCCGGACAACTTCTGGCCGGTGAAGAAACTCACCTATCGCATCGCCACCCAGGACCACGCCGCGCCACTGATCTTTTTGATCGCCGGCACCGGTGCGCGTTATGACAGCAGCCTCAACGAATACCTGAAAAAGCTCTACTACAAGGCCGGCTACCACGTGGTGCAGCTGTCGTCGCCGACCAGCTTCGACTTCATGAGCGCCGCGTCACGCTTCGCCACGCCCGGTATCACCAAGGAAGACGCCGAAGACATGTACCGGGTGATGCAGGCCGTGCGGGCGCAAAACCCGAAGACGCCCGTCACCGAGTACTACCTGACCGGTTACAGCCTCGGCGCACTGGACGCAGCCTTCGTCGCGCACCTGGACGAAACCCGGCGCAGCTTCAACTTCAAGAAAGTCTTGCTGCTCAACCCGCCGGTCAACCTCTACACCTCGATCACCAACCTCGACAAGCTGGTACAGACCGAGGTCAAGGGCATCAACAACAGCACCACTTTCTATGAATTGGTGTTGAACAAACTGACCCGCTACTTCCAGCAAAAAGGCTACATCGACCTCAACGATGCCCTGCTCTACGACTTCCAGCAGTCCAAGCAGCACCTGACCAACGAACAAATGGCGATGCTGATCGGCACCTCGTTCCGTTTCTCGGCGGCCGACATTGCCTTCACTTCGGACCTGATCAACCGTCGCGGCCTGATCACCCCGCCGAAGTACCCGATCACCGAAGGCACCAGCCTCACGCCGTTCCTCAAGCGTGCGTTGCAGTGCGATTTCGATTGCTACATCACCGAGCAAGTGATCCCGATGTGGCGCGCCCGCACCGACGGCGGCAGCCTGCTGCAACTGATCGATCAGGTGAGTTTGTATGCGCTGAAGGATTACCTGCACGACAGCCCGAAAATCTCCGTCATGCACAACGCCGATGACGTGATCCTCGGCCCTGGTGACCTGGGCTTCCTGCGCCGGACCTTCGGCGATCGTTTGACCGTTTATCCATTGGGCGGCCATTGCGGCAACCTTAACTATCGCGTCAACAGCGACGCCATGCTGGAGTTCTTCCGTGGCTAAATATCTCCTGCTTATCGCAGCGTTACTCTGTGCAGGCGTCGCCAATGCCGACAACAGCAAAGCCAACGCGCCGGTTGTGATCGACAACGATGGCTTCAAGGAACCGCTGAGCAAACTCAAGTTCAACCCAGGCCTGGACCAGCGCGAGTTCGAGCGCTCGACGCTCAACGCGTTGAACGTCTACGACCCGCTGGAAGAGTGGAACCGCCGGGTCTACCACTTCAACTACCGCTTCGACCAATGGGTGTTCCTGCCTGTAGTGGACGGCTATCGCTACATCACCCCAAGCTTTTTGCGTACGGGCGTGAGTAACTTCTTCAACAACCTCGGTGACGTGCCGAACCTGTTGAACAGCATGCTCCAGCTCAAGGGCCATCGCTCCCTGGAAACCACCGCGCGCCTGTTGCTCAACACCACCATCGGCGTCGCCGGCCTGTGGGACCCGGCCACCGCCATGGGCCTGCCGCGCCAGAGCGAAGACTTCGGCCAGACGCTCGGCTTCTACGGCGTACCGGGCGGTGCCTACTTCGTCCTGCCAATCCTCGGCCCGTCCAACCTGCGCGACACCGCCGGCCTGGTGGTCGACTACACCGGCGAAGCAGCGGTCAACTTCCTGAACGTCTCAGAAGTCAGCTCCAACCATCCGGAAATCTGGGTCCTGCGCGGCGTCGACAAGCGCTACCAGACCAGCTTCCGCTACGGCCAGCTGAACTCGCCGTTCGAGTATGAAAAGGTGCGTTACGTGTACACCGAGTCCCGCAAGTTGCAAATCGCCGAGTAACTCTGGCGGTACAACATCTGGCGGCAATAAAAAAGGCCATTCGATGCGAGTCGAATGGCCTTTCTGCTTTCTGAAGATCGTTCCCACGCTCTGCGTGGGAATGCCTCAACGGACGCTCCGCGTTCGGCTTTGAATGGGACGCGGAGCGTCCCGGGCTGCATTCCCACGCGGAGCGTGGGAACGATCAACACCGCCGTTCCTACAGGGGTCAGCCTTTCACTGATTTCCAGATCTTGCTCACGATCATAACGCCAGCCAACACCACCGCCCCCGCCACAATCCCCGCCACCGCATTCAACAGCGTCGGCACGATAAACCCGGCACCACCCGCCCCGGCGCTGACGCTTTCAATCCAGTGATGCACCACCGGCACGCCATGGGTCAGAATCCCGCCGCCGACCAGAAACATCGCCGCCGTGCCGATCACCGACAGGCTTTTCATCATGTACGGCGCCGCACGCAGGATCGCCCCGCCGATGCTTTTGGCCATTTGCCCAGGCTTTTGCGTGAGCCACAGGCCCAGGTCATCAAGTTTGACGATACCCGCCACCAGGCCATAGACGCCGATGGTCATGACGATGGCGATGCCCGAGAGCACGATCACTTGCTGGGTCAGCGAGGCGTCGGCCACGGTGCCGAGGGTGATGGCGATGATTTCTGCCGAGAGGATGAAGTCGGTACGGATCGCGCCTTTGATCTTGTCCTGTTCGAACGCCACAAGGTCGGTCGCCGGATCGGCCAAGGCTTCCACCAGTTGTGCATGCCCGGCATCGTCTTCAGCCTTGCTGTGCAGGAACTTGTGGGCCAGTTTCTCGAAACCCTCGAAGCACAGGTAAGCACCGCCCACCATCAGCAGCGGCGTAACCAGCCACGGGATAAATGCGCTGATGGCCAACGCCGACGGCACCAGGATCAGCTTGTTGCGGAACGAGCCCTTGGCCACGGCCCAGACCACAGGGATTTCCCGCTCGGCACGCACACCGCTGACTTGCTGGGCGTTGAGCGCCAGGTCGTCGCCGAGCACACCGGCGGTTTTCTTCGCGGCCATTTTGGTCATCAACGCCACGTCGTCGAGCACGGCGGCGATATCGTCGATCAGCACCAGCAAACTGCTTCCTGCCATGAATCAGGTTTCCTTCGAATAATGAATGCCGCGCAGCATACCGCGGCCGAGCGCCGCACGGCGCATTCTTGAGCGCCGCGGGAGGCCGGTGCTACCATGCGCAACCGCCAGAACAGGCAAGGAACCCCCTGGTTTATGAGCACTATCCGCGAGCGCAACAAAGAACTGATCCTGCGTGCCGCCAGTGAAGAATTTGCCGACAAGGGCTTCGCTGCGACCAAAACCAGTGATATCGCGGCCAAGGCGGGATTGCCCAAGCCCAACGTCTACTACTATTTCAAATCCAAGGAAAACCTCTACCGCGAGGTCCTGGAAAGCATCATCGAGCCGATCCTGCAGGCCTCGACGCCGTTCAACGCCGACGGCGTACCCAGCGAAGTGCTGAGCGGCTACATCCGCTCCAAGATCCGCATCTCCCGCGACCTGCCTTTCGCCTCCAAGGTGTTCGCCAGCGAAATCATGCACGGCGCCCCGCACCTGAGCGCCGACCTGGTGGAACGCCTCAACGGCCAGGCCAAGCACAACATCGACTGCATCCAGACCTGGATCGACCGCAACCAAATCGCCCCCATCGACCCCAACCACCTGATGTTCAGCATCTGGGCCGCCACCCAGACCTATGCCGACTTCGACTGGCAAATCTCGGCGGTGACGGGTAAAGCCAAGCTGGATGAAGCGGATTATGAAGCGGCGGCGCAGACCATTATTCGGTTGGTGTTGAAGGGGTGTGAGCCGGACTGATACACCGCGGCGCGGCCTTCGCGAGCAAGCCCGCTCCCACAGGGGATCTTCAGTGTTATGGAGATCGAGTGTGGGAGCGGGCTTGCTCGCGAATGGGGCAACTCGGTCCCAAGCCTAAAGCCAAACGGCATCCCACAACGGATAGTCGCCATACCTTTCTACCAACCCCGCCCGCAATGGGTTGGTCACCACATACCGCGCAACCTTCACCAAACACTCCTCCCGCCGCAAAGCTCGGTCGTGAAAACCCTGCTGCCAGAGACTGCCCGTTCTGCCGGCGGCCTCATTGATTGCTCGTGCACTCAGGGATTTGGTCTGACACATCAATTGCCCCAGTGATCCTTTTTGCAACTGGATCAACCAATGAAAATGGTCTGGCATGACAACAAAGGCCAAGGAGTCAACAAACCCTTGCTCCTGTGCTTGTTTGAATTGATGCACCACCATCCTGCCCAAGGTGTAATCCCTGAAAACAGGCTCCCGTTTGAGGGTATTGGCTGTCAGAAGGTAGATGCGGTTTTGCTCGGCATAGCGGCCGATGCGCAAGCGATGTGAAGCGGACAGCTCAGGCATTCCTTTGCCCCTTTCATGATTGATTCATGAAAAGGCTAGACCTGGGAACGGAAGCTCGTAGTTCAGACTTTTAGCTGGATGTGTCTGGAGGATCGCCTTCGCGAGCAAGCCCGCTCCCACAAGGGGTTTGGGGTGGACACAAATTGTGTGAACACTACAAGACCACCTGTGGGAGCGGGCTTGCTCGCGAAAGCGCCAGTTCAATCAACAAAAATCTTAAGCACTAACCCCCGCATCCCCCCGCAACCCCAGCGCTTCAATCGCCTGAATTGCACACTGTTCATCCACATCGGAAATATCCCCGCTGATCCCCACCGCGCCCAGCACGTTCCCGTCCTGATCGCGAATTAGCACGCCGCCCGGTGCCGGCACGACGCTGCCCTGCCCCAGGCTGTTGAGCGCGGCGATAAACGCGGGTCGTTGTTGCGCGTCCAGCGCCAGCAGGCGTGAGCCTTTGCCCAGGGCAATCGCGCCCCAGGCTTTGCCGATGGCGATTTGCGGGCGCAGCAGGCTGGCGCCGTCTTCGCGCTGCAAGGAGATCAGGTGGCCGCCGGCGTCCAGCACGGCGATGGTCAGGGGGGCTGCGGAGATTGCACGCCCTGCGGCGATGGCCTGGGCGATCAGGTTGTTTGCGACGTTCAAGGTTAAAGCGCTCATGGTGCCGTCCTCATTTTGTTTTTGGAAAGCGGTTGGGCTGCGGTTTTGTGCCGCAGTCCGATGCAACAAATAGAACACAATAGATTATTTATTTGTATACAATAATTCTCGAAAAGCGCCACATGCGACGAAAAGCCACAGCAGGATGGGCTTCCGACGAATGAAACAGACGCTTGAGAAAATGGATTGACCTGCGCCGTCCGCCGTGAATACACTCTGCGCAAAGCCACTTGTATACAATTACAAAACGTAAGAGGCACCAAAACCATGAGCAAAATGAGAGCAATCGAAGCCGCCGTTCTGGTGATGCGCCGCGAAGGGGTTGATACCGCTTTTGGCATCCCGGGCGCCGCGATCAACCCGCTGTACTCCGCCCTGCAGAAGGTCGGTGGCATCGATCACGTCCTCGCTCGCCACGTGGAAGGCGCTTCGCACATGGCCGAGGGTTACACCCGCACCAAGGCCGGCAATATCGGCGTGTGCATCGGCACCTCCGGCCCGGCGGGCACTGACATGGTCACCGGCCTTTACAGCGCCTCGGCCGACTCGATCCCGATCCTGTGCATCACCGGCCAGGCACCCCGGGCGCGCATGCATAAGGAAGACTTCCAGGCGGTCGACATCACCGCCATCGTCAAGCCAGTGACCAAGTGGGCCACCACCGTCATGGAACCGGGCCAAGTGCCGTATGCGTTCCAGAAAGCCTTCTACGAAATGCGTTCCGGCCGTCCAGGCCCGGTGCTGATCGACCTTCCGTTCGACGTGCAGATGGCCGAAATCGAATTCGACATCGACGCCTACGAACCGCTGCCACTGGCCAAGCCCACCGCCAACCGCGTGCAAATCGAGAAGGCCCTGGCCATGCTCGATCAGGCTGAGCGTCCATTGCTGGTGGCCGGCGGCGGCATCATCAACGCCGACGCCAGCGAATTGCTGGTGGAGTTCGCCGAGCTGACCGGCATTCCAGTGATCCCGACCCTGATGGGCTGGGGCACCATCCCCGACGATCACCCGTTGATGGTCGGCATGGTCGGCCTGCAAACCTCGCACCGCTACGGCAACGCGACGATGCTCAAGTCCGACCTGGTGCTGGGCGTCGGTAACCGCTGGGCCAACCGCCACACCGGCTCGATCGACGTCTACACCGAAGGCCGCAAGTTCATTCACGTCGACATCGAACCGACCCAGATCGGCCGCGTGTTCACGCCAGACCTGGGCATCGTCTCCGACGCCGCCGCCGCGCTGACCGTGTTCATCGAAGTCGCTCGCGAATGGCAAGCCGCCGGCAAGCTGAAAAACCGCAGCGCCTGGCTGCAAGATTGCCAGCAGCGCAAATCCAGCCTGCAACGCAAGACCCACTTCGACAACGTGCCGGTCAAGCCGCAGCGCTTGTATGAAGAGATGAACCAAGTATTCGGCAAAGACACCTGCTACGTCAGCACCATTGGTCTGTCGCAGATTGCCGGCGCGCAATTCCTGCACGTCTACAAGCCGCGTCACTGGATCAACTGCGGCCAGGCTGGCCCGTTGGGCTGGACCATTCCGGCGGCGCTGGGCGTGGTCAAGGCTGATCCGACTCGCAAAGTCGTGGCACTGTCGGGCGACTATGATTTCCAGTTCATGATCGAGGAATTGGCGGTGGGCGCGCAGTTCAAGCTGCCGTACATCCACGTCGTGGTGAACAACTCGTACCTTGGGTTGATCCGCCAGGCCCAGCGCGGTTTCGACATGGACTACTGCGTGCAGCTGTCCTTCGATAACCTGAACGCGCCGGAACTCAACGGTTACGGTGTCGATCACGTGGCAGTCGCCGAAGGCCTCGGCTGCAAGGCGCTGCGCGTATTCGAACCGGGTCAGATCCAGCCTGCCCTGCGCAAGGCCCAGGAACTGATCGAAGAGTTCAAGGTGCCGGTGATCGTCGAGATTATCCTGGAGCGCGTGACCAACATTTCCATGGGCACCGAGATCAACGCCGTCAACGAATTCGAAGACCTGGCGTTGGTCGGCAACGATGCGCCAACCGCGATTTCGTTGCTCGATTGATCATCCCCTGTGGGAGCGGGCTTGCTCGCGAAGGCGGCGGCACAATCAACATTGATGTCGCCTGACACACCGCTTTCGCGAGCAAGCCCGCTCCCACAAGGGACCACACATTTACGGGAGACCACCATGCCGCGTTTCGCAGCCAACCTGTCCATGCTGTTCACCGAACAGGATTTTCTTGCCCGTTTTGAAGCGGCCGCCAAGGCCGGCTTCAGTGGTGTCGAGTACCTGTTCCCCTACGACTTCAGCTCCGCCGAGATCAAGGCCAAGCTCGATGCCAACGGTCTGACCCAGGTGCTGTTCAACCTGCCGGCCGGTGACTGGGCCAAGGGCGAGCGCGGTATCGCGTGCCTGCCGGATCGGGTCGAAGAGTTCCGCGCCGGGGTCGATCTGGCGATTGCCTACGCGCAAGTGCTGGGCAACACCCAGATCAACTGCCTGGCCGGTATTCGTCCGCAAGGCATCGACGACGCCACCGTGGAAAAAACCTTCGTCAGCAACCTCAAGTACGCCGCCGACAAGCTGCAAGCGGTGGGCATCAAACTGGTGATGGAAGCGATCAACACCCGCGACATCCCGGGTTTCTACCTGAACAACACGGCGCAAGCCCTGTCGATTCGCGAACAGGTCGGCAGCGCCAATCTGTTCCTGCAATACGACATCTATCACATGCAAATCATGGAAGGCGACCTGGCTCGCACCCTGCAATCGCACCTGGGCGAAATCAACCACGTGCAACTGGCGGACAACCCAGGGCGCAACGAACCGGGCACCGGTGAGATCAACTACCGCTTCCTGTTCGAACACCTGGATCGCATTGGTTATCAGGGTTGGGTCGGTTGTGAATACAAGCCGCTGACCACCACCGAAGCGGGCCTCGGCTGGCTGAAAACCCATAACGCGATCTAAACGCATACCCCTGTAGGAGCTGCCGAAGGCTGCGATCTTTTGATCTTGACCTTCAAAAGCAAAATCAAAAGATCGCAGCCTTCGGCAGCTCCTACGGCTGTTTATAAAAACAAGAGGATTTTCTCATGGCTAAAATCGGATTTATCGGCACCGGCATCATGGGCCACCCAATGGCGTTGAACCTGCAGAAAGCCGGTCACAGCCTGTTCCTGTCGGCGCACCACGACGCTGCCCCGGCTGATCTGGTTGCCGGTGGCGCCATCGCCCTGGCCAACCCGAAAGAAGTCGCGCAAGAAGCTGAATTCATCATCATCATGGTGCCGGACACCCCACAGGTCGACGACGTGCTGTTCCGCGCCGACGGCATTGCCGCCGGTGTCGGCAAAGGCAAAGTGGTGATCGACATGAGTTCGATCTCGCCGACCGTCACCAAAACGTTCGCCGCCAAGATCAACGAGAAAGGTGCGCAATACCTCGACGCGCCGGTGTCCGGCGGTGAAGTCGGCGCCAAAGCCGCGAGCCTGAGCATCATGATCGGTGGTGATGCCGACGCCTTCGAACGCGCCTTGCCGCTGTTCCAGGCCATGGGCAAGAACATCACTCTGGTGGGCGGCAACGGCGACGGTCAAACCGCGAAAGTGGCGAACCAGATCATCGTTGCGCTGAACATCCAGGCCGTGGCTGAAGCGCTGTTGTTCGCCTCGAAAAACGGTGCTGACCCAGCCAAGGTCCGTGAAGCGCTGATGGGCGGTTTCGCTTCGTCCAAGATTCTTGAAGTGCACGGCGAGCGCATGATCAAAGGCACTTTCGACCCAGGCTTCCGCATCAGCCTGCACCAGAAGGACCTGAACCTGGCCTTGCAAGGCGCCAAGGAGTTGAACATCAACCTGCCGAACACCGCCAACGCCCAGCAAGTGTTCAGCACCTGCGCGGCCATCGGCGGCAGCAACTGGGACCACTCGGCGCTGATCAAGGGCCTGGAACACATGGCGAATTTCTCGATTCGCGACAAAAAATAAGCCCGCCGCAAAAACCTGTGGGAGCGGGCTTGCTCGCGAAGACGGTGTATCAAGCGCCATTTGCATTGGCTGGCACACCGCTTTCGCGAGCAAGCCCGCTCCCACAGGGAACCGAGTTGCCCTTCAAATAACAAAAAATTCCGGGAGCCCGCCATGTCGGTCGATCCGCAACACCTGCTGCGCGAGCTGTTTGCCACAGCCATCGACGCGGCCCATCCGCAGCAAGTCCTCGAAGCCCATTTACCCAAAGATCGCAGCGGTCGGGTGATCGTGATCGGCGCCGGCAAAGCCGCAGCCGCCATGGCCCAAGTGGTCGAGCGTTGCTGGCAGGGTGAAGTCTCCGGCCTGGTGGTCACCCGCTACGGCCACGGCGCCCCGTGCGAAAAAATCGAAGTGGTCGAAGCCGCGCACCCGGTGCCGGACGCGGCTGGATTGGCCGTGGCCAAACGCGTGCTGGAACTGGTCAGCAACCTCAGCGAAGACGACCGCGTGATCTTCCTGCTCTCCGGCGGTGGCTCGGCGTTGCTCGCCCTGCCAGCACAAGGCATCACCCTCGCCGACAAGCAATCGATCAACAAAGCCCTGCTCAAATCCGGCGCGACCATCGGCGAGATGAACTGCGTGCGCAAGCACCTCTCGGCGATCAAGGGCGGGCGTCTGGGCAAGGCCTGCTGGCCGGCGACTGTTTACACCTACGCGATTTCCGATGTGCCCGGCGACCTCGCCACAGTCATCGCTTCCGGCCCGACTGTGGCCGACCCGAGCACTTCAGCCGAAGCCCTGGCGATCCTCAAGCGCTACAACATCGAAGTCCCGGCCTCGGTGCGTACCTGGCTGCAAAGCCCCGAATCGGAAACCGTCAAACCCGGCGATCCGAGCCTGGCCCGCAGTCATTTCCAATTGATCGCCCGCCCGCAGCAATCCCTTGAAGCGGCGGCAGTGAAGTGCCGCCAGGCCGGTTTCAGTCCGCTGATCCTCGGTGATCTGGAAGGCGAGTCCCGGGAAGTGGCGAAGGTCCACGCCGGCATCGCCCGGCAGATCGTTTTGCATGGCCAGCCATTGGCCGCGCCCTGCGTGATTCTGTCCGGCGGCGAAACCACGGTCACCGTGCGCGGCAATGGTCGCGGCGGGCGCAACGCCGAGTTCCTGCTGAGCCTGACCGACAGCCTCAAAGGCCTGCCCGGCGTCTACGCCCTGGCCGGCGACACCGATGGCATCGACGGCTCAGAAGACAATGCCGGCGCAATCATGACCCCGGACAGCTACGCCCGCGCCGCCGCCCTCGGTCTGAGCGCCAGCGACGAGTTGGACAACAACAATGGCTACGGCTATTTCGCGGCGCTGGACGCCCTGATCGTCACCGAGCCGACGCGCACCAACGTCAACGACTTCCGCGCCATCCTGATCCTCGAGAGCACAAAAAATGACGCCTGATAAAAAGGTCAAAATCCTCGCCACCCTCGGCCCGGCCACGGACGGGATCCATGACATCCGCGAGTTGGTCGAGGCCGGGGTCAACATCTTCCGGTTGAATTTCAGCCACGGCGATCACGCCGACCATGCCAAGCGTTATCAATGGATTCGTGAAGTCGAGCGCCAGTTGAATTATCCGCTGGGGATTCTGATGGACCTGCAAGGCCCGAAACTGCGGGTCGGCAAGTTCGCCGAAGGCAAGGTGCAACTGCATCGCGGCCAGGCCCTGCGTCTGGACCTCGATCCGACACCGGGGGACGAACGCCGGGTCAACCTGCCGCACCCGGAAATCATTGCCGCCCTGGAACCGGGCATGGACCTGCTGCTGGACGACGGCAAGCTGCGCCTGCGGGTGGTGACCAAGTACACCGACGCGATCGACACCACGGTGCTCAATGGCGGCGAATTGTCGGACCGCAAAGGCGTGAACGTCCCGCAAGCGGTGCTCGACCTCAGTCCGCTGACGGCCAAGGATCGCCGGGATTTGAGCTTCGGTCTGGAGCTGGGTGTTGACTGGGTGGCGCTGTCGTTTGTGCAACGTCCGGAAGACATTCGCGAAGCTCGCGCACTGATCGGCGACAAAGCGTTTTTGATGGCGAAGATCGAGAAGCCGTCGGCGGTCACGCAACTGCGGGAAATCGCTGAATTGAGCGATGCGATCATGGTCGCTCGCGGTGATCTGGGCGTGGAAGTGCCGGCCGAAAGCGTGCCGCAGATTCAGAAAAACATCATCACCGTTTGCCGCGAACTCGGGAAACCGGTGGTGGTGGCGACGCAGATGCTGGAGTCGATGCGCTTCTCCCCCGCGCCGACTCGCGCTGAGGTGACTGACGTTGCCAACGCCGTGGCTGAAGGCGCGGATGCGGTGATGCTGTCGGCGGAAACCGCGTCCGGCGAATACCCGCTGGAAGCCGTGCAGATGATGAGCAAGATCATTCGTCAGGTAGAGAATGGTCCGGATTATCAGACGCAACTGGACGTGAGCCGGCCGAAGGCTGAAGCGACCGTGTCCGATGCGATCAGTTGCGCGATCCGTCGTATCAGCAATGTGCTGCCGGTGGCGGTACTGGTGAACTACAGCGAGTCCGGAACCTCGAGCTTGCGGGCGGCGCGGGAACGGCCGACGGTGCCAATTCTGAACCTGACGCCGAACCTGCAAACCGCGCGACGCTTGACCGTGGCCTGGGGCGTGCACTCGGTGGTGAATGATCGGCTGCGCCAGGTGGATGAAGTGTGTTCAACGGCGCTGGAGATTGCCCAGGCCCAAGGCATGGCACAGCGTGGCGATACGCTGTTGATCACTGCGGGCGTGCCGTTTGGGCAACCGGGGTCGACTAATTCGTTGCGTATCGAGACGTTGATTTAGCGCCTGTACTGGCCTCTTCGCGGGCAAGCCCGCTCCCACATTGAATCTCTGTTCAGTCGATGGATCTTTGAACAACACAAATCCACTGTGGGAGCGGGCTTGCTCGCGAATGGGGCAACTCGGTCCTCTGACAAACAAAAAATAAAATGCCTGCCAACCACTTCAACACCCACTGCCCCGACTGGGCCACGGCCCTGCTCAACGGTTTCAGCCAGATCTTCCTCCAGCGCCATCCGCTGTGCGGTCTGCTGTGCCTGTTGGCGATTCTTTTTAGCGCACCGACGCTGCTCGGCGGTGCGTTGCTGGGCGGCGTCGCCGGGTTGCTGACCGCGCAACGTCGCAACTATGCCAAGGCTGATCGCCAGGCCGGGCTGTTCAGTTACAACGGGGTTTTACTCGGCTTGCTGCTGAGCCTGTCCTTCCCCTGGTCCGCGTTGTTGCCACTGCTGATCATCGCCTGCGGCGGTCTGAGCGCCATGCTGACCCAGCAATGGCTCAAGCGTTGCCGGGATCACCATTGCTTGCCGGCCTACACCGCGCCGTTCGTGGGCTTGAGCTGGATGCTGCTCGCATTCGCCGCGCCCCAGCCTCCCGCGCTCCTTTTAGAAATGAATAGCCTCAACCTGATCGCCGCGTCCTTGAAAGGCTTTGGCCAGGTGATGTTTCTCGGGCATCCGCTGGCCGGCGTAATGATTGCCATCGGCTTGCTGATCGCGGACCGCCGCGCCTTTTGCTGGGCGTTGCTGGGTTCCGTGGCCGGTCTCGGTTTTGCCTTGTTGCACCACGAAACGTCCGCCGCGCTGCTGGGTTTGAGCAGTTACAACCCGGTGCTCACCGCCCTCGCCTTCTGTCAGTTCCGTCGCCAACCCTGGCTGCCGTTGCTGGGGATTGTGCTGGCGGTGTTGCTCACACCGGGGTTCGCCGCAGTGGGTCTGGCCACGTTGACCGCGCCGTTCATCCTCGCCTGCTGGCTGATCCGCGCCGGTATCCGCCTGCTGCGTCAGGCCGCCAATGACCGTGCGCCTTGCGCTACCGGGGAGAATCACCCTAGGCTTCGCTGATTCTCGGTTCAGGCGTTATCCATGGACATCAGCAAAAACTGGCGTGAAGAGCTTTACGTCATGGTTTTCCAGAGCGACACCAAGGCCGGGCGCCGTTTCGACGGCATCTTGCTGTTGATCATCCTCGCCAGCATCGTGGTCGTGATGCTCGACAGCATCGACGCGATTCACCAGAACTACGCCGACGTGCTCGCGTACATCGAGTGGGGCTTCACCGTTATTTTCGCCATCGAATACGGCCTGCGCCTGTACTGCTCGCCCAAGCCATTGCGCTATGCCTTCAGCTTTTATGGGCTGGTGGATTTGCTGGCGATCGTGCCCGGCATCCTCGCGCTGTATTACGCCGATGCGCAGTACTTGCTGATCATTCGGATCATCCGGATGCTGCGGATTTTCCGCGTGCTCAAGCTCAGCCCGTACCTCAAGCAAGCCAACTATTTGATGTCGGCGTTGCGCGGCAGCAAGCAAAAGATCGTGGTGTTTCTGGTTAGCGTCTGCACGCTGGTAACGGTGTTCGGCACGTTGATGTACGTGATCGAAGGTCCGGAGCACGGCTTCACCAGCATTCCCAAAGGCATCTATTGGGCTATCGTGACGCTGACCACCGTGGGCTTCGGCGATATCGTGCCCAAAACCCCGCTGGGCCAGGTGATTTCGTCGCTGGTGATGATCACCGGTTACTCGATCATCGCCGTGCCGACCGGGATTTTCACCGCCGAACTGGCCAATGCCATGCGCGGCGAACAACTGCAACACGACTGCCCGGTGTGCAAGAAAAACAGCCATGAGCACGGCGCGGCGTTTTGCTCGCGATGTGGCAATCAACTGTTTAAGAAACTGGAATAAGCAAAGTGCTTTTTAATCTTTAAAGGCCTATGCAAGCCCGGCTATAGTCGCTGGCAAAACGGTGGCAACACCTTCAATGACTGACAAATAACCCGTAGGAGCTGCCGAAGGCTGCGATCTTTTGATTTTGATCTTCAGCGGTCTTATGACGCCGAAAATCAAAAGATCGCAGCCTTCGGCAGCTCCTACACAAAACAAGGAATGCGCAGTGAAAAAACTCTTTGGCGCCTCACTTCTGGCCGCGGGCCTGGCACTGACCAGCGTGGCTCACGCCGCACCGACCCTGCTCAACGTTTCCTACGACGTGATGCGCGATTTCTACAAGGACTACAACACTGCGTTCCAGAAACACTGGCAAGCCGAGCACAACGAAAACATCACCCTGCAGATGTCCTTCGGCGGCTCCAGCAAACAGGCACGCTCGGTGATCGACGGCCTGCCCGCTGACGTCATCACCATGAACATGGCCACCGACATCAACGCCCTGGCGGACAACGGCAAACTGGTGCCGGACAACTGGGTCACGCGCTTGCCGAACAACAGCGCGCCGTTCACCTCGGCCACTGTGTTCATCGTGCGTAAAGGCAACCCGAAAGCCCTGAAAGACTGGCCCGATTTGCTCAAGGACGGCGTCCAAGTGATCGTGCCGAATCCGAAAACTTCGGGCAATGGCCGCTACACCTACCTCTCGGCCTGGGGCTACGTGCTGAAAAACGGCGGCGATGAAAACAAGGCCAAAGCCTTCGTCGGCAAACTGTTCAAACAAGCACCGGTGCTCGATACCGGTGGCCGTGCAGCCACCACCACCTTCATGACCAACCAGATCGGCGACGTGCTGGTGACCTTCGAAAACGAAGCGGAAATGATTGCCCGCGAGTTTGGTCGTGATCAGTTTGAAGTGATCTACCCGAGCGTTTCTGCTGAAGCCGAGCCGCCGGTGTCGGTGGTCGATAAAACCGTCGACAAAAAAGGCACTCGCGCGGCGGCGGAGGAATACCTGAAATACCTGTGGTCGCCGGAAGGCCAAGAGATTGCCGCAGCGAACTACCTGCGTCCGCGGGACCCGGCTGTTTTGGCCAAGTACACCGATCGCTTCCCCAAGGTGGATTTCCTCTCGGTAGAGAAAACCTTTGGCGACTGGCGCACCGTGCAGAAGACCCACTTCAATGATGGCGGGATCTTTGACCAGATTTATGCGCAGTAAGGGCTAAGGCTCAATGAAAAAGGCGACCTGCAGAGGTCGCCTTTTTTGTGCCCGAACACAAGACTTGAGTCCGCTGAAGATCCCCTTGTGGGAGCGGGCTTGCTCGCGAATGCGGTGTGTCATTCAATGTTGATATTGACTGATACACCGCATTCGCGAGCAAGCCCGCTCCCACAGGGATTTGTGGCTGCTGTTACATCGGCGGTGTCACGCCATCCTTGCCGGCCGAGATGGATTGAGCCGTCAACGTCCCATCCGCACTCGGGGTCACGGACGTCACGATCTTCACCCCGACCTTGAGCAAGCTGCGATCCCCCGGTGCCAGGTTCACAATCGGTACATCCTCAGGCACCAGAATCTTCTTTTGGCCACCCTTGTAGTTCACGGTCAGGGTCCGGCCATTGCTGACCACCAGATCGCCGACGCTGCCATTGGTCATGGTGCTGTCCTTGCTCAGGTCGAACGGTCGATGGCCGTCGCCGCTGCCCGCCAGTTCAGGCGGGAAGACGTGGACTTCCAGGGCCTTGAGGGTGCCGTCTTGCTGGGGAATCGCCGCCGAGCCGATGTAACTGCCGGGCTTGATGTCTTCGATATTAGCGAGGGTGACCGCGCGAACCTGGGTGTCCTTGGTCAGGTTGATGACCAGGTTGTCGCCATTTTTGGCGTGGACTTTCAACATGTCGGCGCTGACGCCGGTGATCTCGCCGCGAATGCGCATACCCTGCGCATCGGCGGCCTGGGCGGCGCCCGCCGTGAACAGGCTGATCAAGGTAATTACTGACGCATTGCGAATCAGGTGACGAAACATCGCATTCATGGAAATGCCTTCCTGTTATGAAACGTGAAGAGAGAACATAAGCACGCTATCGAACAAGATGTAAGTGAATGTATCATCGGACCTCAAAGTTTTGCCGCAAGGTTCATCGGCGGACACCGCACGCGTCCGTCACTCATTCCGCAAAGGAATGATTACTATCACTTCAACCTCTCTTCCGCCGTATCGGTCAGCCCTTTAGCCTTCGCGCATTCCTCCAGTTTAGCGAGACACGTTATGAACCCAGCGACTCAGGCGCCCCACGGCGCCGTGACAATGACCAAAGGCATGGTGATGTTGTTCGCCTTCTGCTGCGGTGCCATTGTCGCCAACATCTACTACGCCCAACCGATCATTGGCCTGATCGCGCCGGACATCGGCCTGACCAGCACCATGGCCAGTTTCATCGTGTCCCTGACCCAGATTGGTTATGCCTTGGGCCTGTTTTTCCTGGTGCCGTTGGGTGATCTGCTGGAAAACCGCAAGCTGATGATCATCACCACGCTGGTGGCGATTGCCAGCCTGCTGGGCGCGGCGTTTACCGATCAGCCGAACGTGTTTCTGCTGATCTCGTTGCTGGTGGGATTCAGCTCTGTGTCGGTGCAGATCCTTATTCCACTGGCCGCCCATCTGGCGCCGGAAGAATCTCGCGGCCGGGTGGTCGGCGGGATCATGGGTGGTTTGCTGCTGGGTATTTTGCTGGCGCGGCCAGTGTCCAGCGTGGTGGCTGACCACTTCGGCTGGCGGGCGATGTTCATAATCGCCGCAGCGTTGATGGCGGCGATCAGCATCGTGCTGGCCTTGACCATCCCCAAGCGCCAGCCTGATCACAGTGCTTCCTACGGCCAGTTGCTCGGTTCGCTGTGGACGTTGCTGCGTCAGCAACCGGTGTTGCGCCAGCGTGCGTTCTACCAGGGTTGCATGTTCGCCACCTTCAGCCTGTTCTGGACTGCCGTACCGCTGGAACTGGCGCGCAATCATGGCCTGAGCCAGACCCAAATCGCGATCTTCGCCCTGGTCGGCGCCATCGGTGCCATCGCCGCGCCGATTGCCGGTCGCCTGGCCGATGCCGGCCACACCCGCATCGCCTCGCTGCTGGCCCTGGTGTTCGCCAGCCTGAGTTTCCTGCCGGCGTTCATCCACCCGATCTACAGCGTCATCGGCCTGGCCGTCACCGGCGTGGTCCTCGACTTCTGCGTGCAGATGAACATGGTCCTGGGCCAACGGGCGGTCTACGCCCTCGACGCCAAAAGCCGCAGCCGCTTGAATGCGCTGTACATGACCAGCATCTTCATCGGCGGCGCGTTCGGCTCTTCGGTGGCCAGTGCGGTGTATGAGCATGGCGGCTGGTTGTGGATCGTGATCGTGGGCAGCGTGTTTCCGTTGCTGGCGTTGTTGCGGTTTTTGAGTGCTTCGCAGAAGGGTTCGCTGGCGACGGCGTGAGGCTTTAAAAGCATCGCGGGCAAGCCGTGCTCCTACAGGAGCCAGGCTTGCCCGCGAAAGCGATACAACCGTCACCGTCTAGTGCCGAACCAGCTTTTCCATCGCCGCATCCGCCAGAAAGGAGGAGCGGCTTTTGACGTTATGCTCCCGTACATAGCGGTCAATACGCTGGATGACATAACCGGGCAGCGTGACATTGACCTTCTCGGTCTTGCCCATGTACGGCGCAATGTCCAACTCCAGCATTCCCCAGCCCATATCGGCGAACTCGGGATTACCACGGTGTGCAGCCGCTGAAGTCGGCATCGGAATCGGCTCCCCGTCAGCCGCAATCTCTTGCAGCATGATGTGGGCAATCTCGACTGCTGCGTTATAGGCGTCTTCAAACGTATCCCCGGCAGTCACTGCGCCCGGAATATCGGGGATCTGAATACCGATGGCGGTGTTCTCGTCGCCCCACTCGATACAGATGGGATATTGCATTATGGATCTCCTGCGTAACTGGCTGGCGGGCTATACAACCCGGCTCGCCGCCTGATGCTTTTGACCGTCCCGATCGGTAAATCCTTTTTCGGATGCGGGACGGGAATCGTGTAGGGGTTGTAACGATGAGTGAAGATGTGATGACTGCCGGTGACCCGATCCAGCGTCCAGCCCGCCTCCTCCAGTTCCTTGATCAATAACCTGCTTTGCACCACCAGCCTCCTTGCTCCAGCCCAAACAAAAGTAACTCTAGAGTTATCTTTACTCAAGCACAAAAATCGAAAGCTCGACGTTCGGTTGTTTTACAGAGTGTGATTGCAAGGCTGGACATCCCCGTGATTCGTTACGCCGAGGTCAACCCGGATTACACTCAGCGACCAGAGCCTGACGCAATGCTGGCTGCGATTCGCGGCTGATTTGATTCACAAAAAAAGGAAAACCGATGGACCGCCTCGCCGCCATGGAAACCTTCGTCTACGTCGTGGAAACCGGTTCGTTTTCCGCCGCCGCCCGGCGTCTGAATATCGGCCAGCCCGCCGTGTCGAAAACCATCGCGCAATTGGAAACCCGCCTCGCCGTGCGGCTGCTGTTGCGCTCGACCCGTGGCCTGACGCCGACCGAAGCCGGGCTGGCCTTTTTCGACCGGGCCAAGCGCGCTATCGAAGAAGCCAACGAGGCCGACAATGCCGCCCGTGGTGCCGCCAGCGGGCTGAACGGCAACCTGCGAATCTGCGCCGCCGTGACCTTCGGCCGCCAGCACATCGTGCCGCACCTTGGGCCGTTTCTCGAACAGAACCCGCAACTGAACATCGACCTGATGCTCGACGACCGCAACATCAACCTGGTGGAAGACGGCGTCGACATTGCCCTGCGCTTGGGCGCCTTGAGCGACTCCGGCCTCACCGCACGCAAGATCGCCCAGTGCCGGCGTGTCGTCGTGGGCACGCCGCAGTACTTCGCCCAACACGGAAAACCCGCCTGCCCTGCCGACCTGAGCACACACCAGGCGGTGGTGTACACCTTGGGTGGCGGTGCGAATTGGCCGTTCCAGAAGGCCGGCGAAGAACACCCGGTGAGCATCAGCGGCCGGATCCGCGTCAACGCCGCCGAAGGCCTGCGCGAAGCGGTACTGGCGCATTTGGGGCTGACCATGGCGTCCGAATGGATGTTCGCCACGGAACTGGCCAGAGGCGCAGTGGTGGAGGTGATGAGCGACTGGGCATTGCCGAACCAGGATCTTTGGGCGGTGTTCCCTACGGGGAGAATGGCCAGTGCCAAGGCTCGGGCGTTTGCCGATTATGTTCAGGCGTTGATGGCAAAAGAGTCTTAAACAAGACTTCAGTTTCGTTTATTGCGATTTTCGTTTGATTCGAATAGCCTTTCCAGCATCGCTACTTTGAATGTTGGAAACCATCATGTCTTTAGTCATCCATCCCCCAATCAACCTGCCCATGGCGCGCGAAGTCCAGGCTGCCATCGAAGGCCAGCGCGCCCTCACCGCCTATCTCGCGACTCAATTCGAAACCCAGCGCATTCAGATATTCGACGAGCAGAACGAAGCCCACAGCGTCGAACTGCCCACGTCGGCGCTGCGTTTACTGGTCGATATCCTGGCGGCATTGGCAGAAGGCAACGCCGTCAAAGTTGTACCGGTCCACGCAGAACTGACGACCCAGGAAGCGGCGGACCTGCTCAACGTCTCACGCCCGTACCTCATCAAACTGCTGGAGTCCGGCGAGTTGTCCTACCACAAAACAGGCAAGCACCGACGTGTGCGCTTTGCCGATTTGATGGATTATAAAAACCGGCGCGACACCGCCAGCGAGCAAGCAATGACGCTACTCGCCGAGCAAGCACAAGCGTTAAGGACAGGATACGAGTGAGGCATTCCCCTTTTACCGCTGTATATGACGCATGTGTTTTGTACCCCGCCCCTTTGAGAGATTTCCTGATGTGGCTCGCGCTCTCAGGGCGTTTCCGGGCGCGATGGTCACTGGAGATACACAACGAATGGAAACGAAATCTGTTGAAGAACCGCCCGGACCTGACAGCCGAACAACTGGATCGAACCTCCGAACTAATGGATCAGGCCATCCCCGATGCCTGTGTCACAGGTTACGAAAACCTTGTGAAAGGGTTGACGCTGCCGGACATGAATGACCGTCATGTCCTGGCAGCCGCTATTCGCTGCAACGCCAGCGTCATCGTCACCTTCAATCAAAAAGACTTCCCCTGCACCGAACTGGAGCCATTTGGCATCGAGGCACAGCATCCTGATGAGTTCGTCGAAAACCTGTTTGACCTGGACCCGGCAGCTGTTGTGGCCGCAGCCCAACGCCAGCGCAAGCAGTTGAAAATGCCGCCCATGGATGTCAGCACTTATCTCGATCTCCTGTTGCGCCAAGGGCTGGTTCAATCGAGCAAGGTATTGACCAACTATCGGGCGATTCTTTGAAGCGTCTCCGCTAGAGCACACAGCCATCAAACCCAACCCTGACATCCCCCGGCAACTCACTGAGATGTTCAAGCAACCACGCATCCAGCGTATGGCCAACATGGGTCAGCACCGCCAAGTGCGGTTTTAATTCTTCGATGCATTGCAACGCCAGGGTCAGGTCGTTGTGGTTACGCGGTGTCTGGGGTTGGGGCGGTATCGAGCAGTCGAGTACCAGCACGTCGAGGGGGGTGCGTTGCAGCCATTGCGTGGTGGCGGGTGGCAGGCCGACGGTGTCGGTGAGGTAGGCGATGCGGCGTCCTTCGCCTTCCAACAGGTAACCGAAAGTGAGTTTGGAGTGTTGCAGCGCTAATGCAGTGACGTTGAGCGAGCCAAACTGGCGGGTTTCGAAGGCGGCGAACGGCTGGCTGAAATCGAGAATGCCGGGATGTTTGTAAAGGTCGGCCAGGCCTTCGGGGTCCTGCGGGCCATGCACCGGGATCACCAGGCCCTGGCCCCAGCGCAGGTGCAGCAGGCCCTGGGCGTGATCGGCGTGGTAGTGGGTCTGGAAGATACCGTTGAAGCTGCGGGGCGGGAAGCGTTCGGTGAGGTCGGGCAGGCCGCTGTCGATCAACCAGCGCTGGTCGCCGCATTCGATCAGCGCACTGCAGGGCCGACGTCGGCGGCGTTCATCGTCGCGGGCCAGGTCACAGGCCGCGCAGGCGCAACCGTAGACCGGCACCTGCCGCGCATCGCCGGTGCCCAATAAGGTCAGGCGCATGGGGTTTGTTCGTCGAGGCAGGCCAGCAAGCGCGCCACCGTGTGCGCCAGCGGCCCGGAGTTGTCGAGCAGGTGCAGCGCCGGGTCGTGGTCTGCCAGCAGGCGTTCGCTGAAGCGTGCATTGCGCGCCAGCCGCGCCTCGATCTCGTCGATGGATTCACGGCCCCGCGCCAGCAATCGCTGGCGCAGCACCGCTTGATCAACGCTCAACAACAGCACCAACAACCGTGGATAACGCTGCCGAACCTGAGGCAGATACCCGCGTGATCCATTGACCAGCACATCCTGCCCCGCCGCCAGCCAATCGTCGATTTCCCGGGGAATGCCATAGGCCAGGCCATTGGCGTGCCAGCTCAGGGCAAACGCGCCCTGAGCCTCCATCTCGGCGAACTGTTGCGCACTGACGCCCAGCGCCGCCTCCCCCACCGCTTCCGCCGAACGGGTGATGACCCGGCGCACGATGCGACAGCCGCGCTCGGCCAGCGGCGCGCGTGCGGCATCCAGCAGGCTGTCCTTGCCCGAGCCGGAAGGCCCGATGAGATAGATCAACCTGCCCGTCATCAAAATACCCTCTTCGCCTGGCGCCAAACCTGTTGTACCACCGGCAAGCCATCCCGGGTCCTGGCTTGTACCAGATCCGCACGCAAACCGGGGGCAATCTCGCCGCGATCGCTCAACCCCGCCGCCCTGGCCGGTGCCAGGCTGACCATGCCGACCGCCCGGGCCAGGTCGCAGTCATTGTCCTGGGCCGCCAGCAAGAACGCCGCTTGCAGCAGGCTCGCCGGATAGTAGTCGCTGGAAAGAATATCCAGCAATCCGGCCTTGGCCAGATCGGCAGCGGCCACATTACCCGAGTGGGAACCGCCGCGAACGATATTCGGCGCGCCCATCAACACCTTCATGCCCAATTGCTGGCTGCCACGGGCCGCCTCATGGGTGGTCGGGAACTCGGCGATGGTCATGCCGTAGCGCGCAGACTCTTCGACATGCGCCAACGTCGCGTCGTCATGGCTGGCCACCGACAGGCCCAGGGCCAGGCAATGCTCGACAATCGCTGCCCGATAGCGGTTGCTGTACTCCAGGGAGTTGGCCTTTTGCAGGACGATGAACTCATCCATCAGGGTGGTCGTCAGGTGATATTTGCCCATGTAGTACTCACGGTACTTGGATTCCAGGACGAATTGACGCTGGCCCGGCGAGTGGTCCATCACCGACACCAGTTGCACCAGCGGATGCTGCACCAGATCACGGAACACGCTCAAAGTGTCCGGGTGACACAGCTCACAACGCAGGTGCAAGCGGTGTTCGGCACGGGTCAGCCCGGCGTCGGAAGCGCTGGAAATCGCCTCCAGCATCGCCGGCAATTTCTGCATGCGATTGCCCTTGGGGTTCACATCGCCGATGGACACGGCGTCGAACACCGTGGTGATGCCCGCCGCAATAATCTGCGCATCGTGACTGAGCACCGCCGAGGCCGACGGCCAGTCCACGCCGGGGCGCGGGGTCATGTGTTTTTCCAGGTTGTCGGTGTGCAGTTCCACCAGGCCCGGCAACAGAAAATCGCCGTTGAGGTCCTGGGCCTGGGGCAGTCGGCTCGGGCCTTCGGCGACTTCGGCAATCAAGCCGTCGCGCAGCACCACGCTGCCGAGGAATACACGGTCAGCGGTGACCAGTCGGGCGTTGCTCAGGATCTGTTCAGCGGACATTGGCGAATTCCTCGTGGTTCACAGCGGCTGGAGTCATGTCGAGATGACGGTCGGCAACCGCTTCCCGGGCGATGCGGTCGTGGAAGATGCCGATCAACGCGGCACCCGCCGCTTTCGCTTCGTTCATCAGTTCCAACACCACTTGGCGATTGGTGTCGTCCAGGGACGCGGTGGGTTCGTCGAGCAACATCACCGGCCAGGCCACCATAAAACCGCGAGCGATGTTGACCCGCTGCTGCTCGCCGCCGGAAAAAGTACCGGGAGCCAGTTGCCAGAGACGTTCGGGAATATTCAGTCGGCTCAGCAACAGCTCGGCACGGGATTGCGCAAGGGACCGGGACCAGCCTCGGGCCAACGCCGGCTCCATCACCACGTCCAGGCAGGCGACGCGGGGGATCACCCGCAAAAACTGACTGACGTAACCCAGGGTGCGTTGGCGCACTTGCAGGATGTCCCGGGGCTCGGCGCCCACCAGTTCCAGCCAGTGCCCGTCGTGCTGCACGCGGATGCTGCCGCCCGCCGGCAGGTAGTTGCCATACAGGGTGCGCAGCAAGGTGCTTTTGCCCGCGCCGGACTGGCCGTGCAGCACCAGGCATTCGCCACCCGCCACACTGAAATCCACCCCGCTCAGCACATTCAGAACCACGCCGTGCTGCTGATGCAGGGTGAAGGTTTTCGAGAGGCCACGGACCTCGATCAAGGTATTCATCGCTCGGGTTTCCACAGATGGACGCGGCTTCACGGCTGCAACACCGAAGACACCAGCAGTTGCGAATAAGGGTGTTGCGGGTCGTCGAGGATCTGGTCGGTCAGGCCGGTTTCCACCACCCGCGAGCGGCGCATCACCATCAGCCGATCCGCCAGCAAACGGGCCACGGCCAGGTCATGGGTGACGATCACCACCGCCAGGTCCAGTTCCCGCACCAACCCGCGTAACAGGTCGAGCAAACGTGCCTGCACCGACACGTCGAGGCCGCCGGTCGGTTCGTCCATGAACACCAGGCGCGGGCTCGACACCAGGTTGCGGGCAATTTGCAGCCGCTGTTGCATGCCGCCGGAAAAGGTCCGGGGCAAGTCATCGATGCGCTGTGGGTCGATTTCCACCTGGCTCAGCCAGTCGAGCCCGGCGCCGCGCAGTTGCTGGTAATTGCGCACGCCTTGGGCCATCAGGCGTTCGCCGATGTTGGCACCGGCGGAAACCCCCATGCGCAGACCGTCTCGCGGGTTCTGTTCGACGAAGCCCCATTCGGTGCGCAACAAGGTCCGTCGCTCGGCTTCGCTGGCGCTGTACAGGTCGAGCCATTCGCCCTGTTTGTCGCGGTAACCGATGCTGCCGCGCTGAGGCGGCAAGCGCCCGCTGAGCAACGAAAGCAAGGTCGATTTACCCGAGCCGGACTCGCCGACAATTCCCAAGACCTCACCGGGGTACAAATCAAAACTGACGTCCTGGCAGCCCTTCTCCAGCCCGTACAGCAACGACAGGTCGCGCACCCGCAGCAACGGCTCCACGGCGACGTGGGCGTGTTGGTTTTTCAGTGCCTGGTTCATTGGGCCTGCTCCTGCTGGCTGACGCGCTGGGCGCAGTAATAGGTGTCGGAACAGACGAAGCTCTGGGTCCCGGCGTCGTCGATGATCAGCTCGTCGAGGAACGACTCGCGGCTGCCACAAATGGCGCAGCACTCCTCCCATTTCTGCGCTTCGAAGGGGTGATCCTCGAAGTCGAGGCTGGTGACCCGGGTGAACGGCGGCACCGCGTACAAACGCTTTTCGCGGCCGGCACCGAACAGCATCAGCGCCGGGCTCATGTCGAGTTTCGGGTTGTCGAATTTGGGAATCGGCGACGGGTCCATCACGTAGCGCTCATCGACCATCACCGGGTAGGCATAAGCGGTGGCGATGTGGCCGAAGGTGGCGATGTCCTCGTAGAGTTTGACGTGCATGACCCCGTAATCATTGAGGGCATGCATGGTCCGGGTCTCGGTTTCCGAGGGTTCGATAAAGCGCAGCGGCTCCGGGATCGGCACCTGATAGACCATGACCTGACCGGCATGCAGCGGCGTTTCCGGGATGCGGTGGCGGGTCTGAATCACCGTCGCGTCTGGCGTGCTTTCGGTGGTGGCGACGCCAGCGGTGCGGGCGAAGAAGCGGCGGATCGACACGGCGTTGGTGGTGTCGTCGGCGCCCTGATCGATGACCTTCAGCACGTCATCAGCCCCCAGGATGGCAGCGGTCAATTGCATGCCGCCGGTGCCCCAGCCGTAAGGCAGCGGCATCTCGCGGCCACCGAACGGCACCTGGTAACCGGGGATGGCCACGGCTTTGAGCAAGGCGCGGCGGATCATGCGTTTGGTCTGTTCATCGAGGTAGGCGAAGTTGTACGCCGCGTCGCGCTCGGGCAACTGAGTCAGGTCATTCATGGTGGCGGCCCTCGGCGGGTTTGCGCAGTTTGCGGATCAGTTCCAGTTCGGCCTGGAAGTCCACGTAGTGCGGTAATTTGAGGTGCGAGACAAAACCGGCGGCCTCGACGTTGTCGCAGTGCATCAGCACGAACTCTTCCTGCTGCGCCGGGGACACGATCTCTTCGTTGTACTCGCCGGCCCGCAGCGCACGGTCCACCAGGGCCATGCCCATGGCCTTGCGCTCGGCATGCCCGAAGGCCAGACCGTAGCCGCGCGTGAACTGCGCCAGCTCAGTGGCCGAACCGACGAACTGGTTGACCATCTCGCACTCGGTCACTTCGATGCTGCCCAGGTTGATCGGGAAACCCAGCTCCTCGGGGTCGATCCACACCTCCACGTCGCCGATGCGAATCTCGCCGGCAAACGGATGGTTGCGGCCATAACCCCGTTGGGTCGAGTACCCCAACGCCAGCAGAAAACCTTCATCGCCACGGGCCAGCGCCTGTAAGCGCTGGGCACGGCTGGCGGGCAGTTCCAGTGGATCGCGGGTGATGTCCGCCACGGTTTCACGGTTGTCGGTTTCCGTCTTGATCAAGCCTTCCTTGGCCAGCAAACCCAAGACCCGTGGGCAGGGTTCGAGGCTGGCGTCCGGGGTGGTTTGCGGCCCCGGGTATTCGCCGTCGGCCAGCAGCGCGAAGTCCAGCAGGCGATGGGTGTAATCAAAAGTCGGCCCGAGCAATTGCCCGCCCGGCACGTCCTTGAAGGTCGCGGACAAACGTCGACTGAGCTGCATGTTGGCGGTGTCGATCGGCAGGCTCGGGCTGAAGCGCGGCAACGTGGTGCGGTAGGCGCGCAGCAGGAAGATCGCTTCCACCAGATCCCCCGCCGCTTGCTTGATGGCGAGGGCGGCGAGTTCTTCGTCATACAGCGAGCCCTCGCTCATCACCCGCGCCACCGCCAGCGGCAGTTGCTGGCGAATCTGCTCGACATCCAGCTCAGGGACCGAGGTGTCGCCCCGGCGCTTTTTTGCCAGCAGGCGGTGGGCGTTGTCGATGGCCTGTTCGCCACCCTTGACGGCTACGTACATCAGACACGCTCCTGTGTAATGCGGGTACTGCGGGGCAGGCCGATCAGGTCATGGCCGGCGGTGAACAACAGGTCCAGCCCACGGGGAAATTCATTGCGCCGTTCACGCTCGCGCCAGAAGCCATCGGCCACCGGCAGGTTCACCGAGTTGGCGTGCTCGATGCCCGGCCCGCGCCAGTTCAGCCCTGCCCCACCGTCGAGCTGCGACAGCTGAACCAGCAAGGTGCAGGACTGATCCGGGTAGCGGTCATTGCCGTGATCAAAACCGCTGAGATCGAGCAAGTCGTCGGCGCCGAGCAAGGCAAAACTTGCCGCCCCGCGTTGGGTGGTCAGCGGGCAGCCACAATGGAACGCGAGGTTGGCGCGGATCGTCGGCGTGTCGAAGGACGGCGCCAGCCACAGCGGCGTATCGACATCCAGCAAGGCCAGGCACAGCGCATACGTGGCCGGCGCCAACCCTTCAAGGCTTGGCGTGGCGTGCAGGGTCTGGATCACACCGGGGCCGGCCAGCGCGTTGAGCGCGGCACGAAAACTCCGTTGGGCGTCCAGTACCGAATCGGCGAACGCCGGTTGCAACAGCTGTGGGTTCATCAGTTTTCGCCTCGCACGAGGGTGAAGAATTCGACTTTGGTGGCGGCGGTGTCCGCGGCTTTCCGGGCCTGGCGTTCGGCCTGGGCATTGGCCAGTGGCGTGATCACTTGCTCCAGCCAATGGCGCTGTTGCGCGCCCTGCAAATGCGCGTCGGCCAGGGCGGCCAATTCGGCATGGGCCTTGTCGCGGCCCGCCAAATAGCTGTAACCGGTGCGGCCATCCGCCAGGCGCACTACGCAACGGGTCACGCTCATTTCGCCGACGTTGAACGGCGCGCCGTTGCCACCCATGCGCCCGCGAACCAGGGTCATGCCGATTTCCGGGGCGCGGATCAGGTGGTACTCGACATCGCGCAACGCGTCTTCGAAGGGCAATAACTCGCTGCGGCGGGCACGGGCCAGAACGCCGATCCAGTGCTGGCGCTCGGTTTGAGAAGCAGGGTTCATCGTTGAGTTCTCCATCAGGTGACGACCTGGTACTGGAAGCGATCCGAACGGCTGGTGGACTGGGCCAGCTCCACCGGGCGGCCGTCGCGGTCGCGGGAAAGGGTGAACACACTCAGCGCCGGCAAATGCCGGGGCATCATCAGCAGCGCGGCTTCTTCGCGGCTGGGCAAACGGGCGCCGATCAGGCTCAGGGTGCGGGTCAGCGGCAGGTCCCGTTCGCGCAAGTACTGGCGCAGGGAACCGCCGGTGTAGTCCGCCAATAGCGGCGCATGGCTGGCGCAGTAGCGATGGCGAATCAGGCTGACCGGTTGGTGATCGAGCTTGCGCAGGGTCTGCAATTCGATCATCGGCGCCATCTCCGCCAGCCCCAGGTGTTGCGCTTCCTCACGGCTGGCGAAGCAATAGCGGCGCTTGAGCAGCACCGCCTCGACGCCCAGGCCCTGGGCCGACAGCGACTGGCTGTAGGCACTGTCGGCGGCCATCGGGTAAATCAGCGGACGTTCCAGCACTTGCGTGCCTTTGCCCTGGCGGCGCAGCAGGCTGCCTTCGAACACCAGCTCATCGATGGCGCGGCGCAAGGTGTGGCGGTTGACGCCGAAGCGCTCGGCCAGTTGCACCTCCGCCGGCAGGAAGTCCCCGGCCTGATAGTCCGCCAGCTCACGGCGCAGGATGTCGGCCAATTCGCGGTACACCGGCTCATCTTGTCTAGACAACTGCATGCTTAAAAAAAAGCGCCCAGGGGCACCCCTCCGAAAATCAGATGAACTGCTTGCGCAGGCGTTGCGACAGGATGTCGATCAGGCTGACCACGACGATGATCACCAGCAGCACCGCGCAGGTCTGGACGAACTGAAAGGCGCGGATGTTCTCCCACAGAATCACGCCGATGCCGCCAGCGCCGACCATCCCCACCACCGTCGCCGAGCGCACGTTGGCCTCGAAACGGTAGAGCGCGTAGGACACCCACAGCGGCATCACTTGCGGGATCACGCCGTAGATCACTTCCTGCAAGGCACTGGCGCCGGTGGCGCGAACCCCTTCCACCGGGCCGGGATCAATGGCCTCGACCGCTTCGGCGAACAGCTTGGCGAGAACTCCGGTGGTGCTGATCCACAGCGCCAGGACCCCGGCGAACGGGCCCAAACCGACGGCCACCACGAACAACATCGCGAAGACCATTTCATTGATCGAGCGGAAGGCATCCATCACCCGGCGTAGGGGCTGGTGAATCCACCACGGCGTGATGTTTTCGGAACAGAGGATGCCCAGCGGCACCGAACAGACAATCGCCAGCACCGTGCCCCAGAGGGCGATTTGCACGGTGACGATCATTTCCTTGAGGTAGGAGCGCCATTCATGGAAATCCGGCGGGAAGAAATCCGCGGCGAAAGTCGCCATGTTGCCGGAGTCGCGGTACAGCGCCATCGGATTCATCTCGGCGCCGTGCCAGGCCCAGGCCAGCAGGACCAGGAACAGGCCCCAGCCAAGGTACTGCGGCCAGGTGTGCTTGCCGACAGCTTCAGCGTGCAGAGTGGTCATGAGCGTTCTCTAATTAATGCGCGACACATAACTAATGCCGGGTGCAAACCCCGGTGGGAGCGGGCTTGCTCGCGAAAGCGGTGGGTCAGTCGACATCGAAGGTGGATGTGCCGCCGTCTTCGCGAGCAAGCCCGCTCCCACACTTGATCTGCAGTGAATTAGCCGGCGTTGGCGGTCTTTTTCTCGCTCTTCTCGAGCGAGGTGATGCGCTCTTGCAACTTGGCCAGTTCGGCATCGATCTCCGCCAGGCGCTTGGCCTTGTCCGCTGCTTCAAGCTTGGTGTCGGCACTGATGGTGGTGCGCTGCTTGAACAATTCGAGCTGGCGGATCGGCAGCAACTGGTCGTCGCTGGAGGCCAGGAACTTGCCCAGTTGCATGCCCTTGAGCACGGCTTTTTCCTCGTCGGTGTCGCCATAGCTGAAGATGAAATCGCGGATCTTGGTCTTCTCGCTGTCGCTCAGGGCCTTGCTCCACACCAGTGGGTCGGCGGGGATCAGCGGCGATTTCCAGATCACTTTGAGCAGTGCCGCCTTGTCCGGCTGGGTGACTTCCAGGCGATCCCAGCTTTCGGTGTTGAAAGTCGCCACGTCCAATTGCCCCTTGGCCACGCTCAGGGCATTGACCTCATGGCTGGAGTTCAGCGTGCGCTTGAACGCGGTGGCGGCATCGACGTTGTTCTTGGCGAACACGTAGTAGCCCGGCACCAGATAGCCCGAGGTGGAGTTCGGATCACCGTTGCCGAAGGTCAGGGACTTGGCGTTTTTCAGCATGTCGTCCACGGAGTTGATCGGGCTGTCTTTGCGCACGATCAGCACGCTCCAGTAGCCGGCGGCGCCGTTGGCGGCAGCGGTCTGGGCGAAGATCTCGCCGTTGGAACGGTCCACCGCTTCCATCGCGGCCTTGTTGCCGAGCCAGGCGACGTCGACCTTGTTGAAGCGCATGCCCTGGATCAGGCCTGCGTAATCGGAGGCGAAGGTGGCGTTGATCTTCAGCCCGGTCTTGCGCTGCATATCGTCAAGGAACGGCTGCCAGATGCTCTTCAGGTTCTGCGAAGACTCGGTGGACATGATGCCGAAGTTGATGGCTTTTTCTTCAGCCTGGGCGGTGCCCAGCACACAGCTGGCGAGCAATGCGACGCCAGCAAAAACGCGACCGATACGGTTCAACATGGAAAAGATTCCTTGGGGTGCGCCATGGGAAATAACGGGGTTGTTCAAACGCGGGCCAACACCAGCCGAGGGGCGGGTTCGGGGCGGCGGGTCTGGTCGGAAAACATCAGGCTGGTGTCGATGTCGGCACCGTACAAATCGTTGAGGAACTGGCTGCTCAGGTCGGCGGCGAGGCCGTCGAAATGAATCCGCCCCCCCTTGAGCGCCACGGCGCGGGGGCAATAGCGGGTGGCGTAATCGACTTGATGCAGGGTCACCACAACAGTCTTGCCGTCGCGGCGGTTGATGTCGGCAAGGATTTCCATGACCTTGCGCGCCGACTCAGGGTCGAGGGAGGCGATCGGCTCATCGGCCAGGATCACTTCGGCGCGCTGGGTCAGGGCGCGGGCAATCGCCACCCGTTGCTGCTGGCCGCCGGACAAGGTGGACGCGCGCTGGGCTGCCAGATCGACCAGGCCGACCCGTTCCAGGGACGCCAGGGCAAACTGCTTTTCCTCGGCATTGAACAGGCGGAAATTCCCGCGCCAGCGCGGCATGCGCCCCAGGCAACCGAGCAATACGTTGTCGAGCACGCTGAGGCGGTTGACCAGGTTGAACTGCTGGAAGATGTAACCGATATCCGCCCGCAAGCGCCGCACCTTGCCATTCAACCGCCCGGACGCCTGCACTTCCCGCCCCAGCACCTTGACGCTGCCGCCGTTATTGCGATCGCAACAGGCCAGGCCTGCGAGATGACGCAACAAGGTGGATTTGCCGGAGCCGGAAGCGCCAATCAGCGCGACCATCTCACCGGTGGCGATGGTGAGTTCGAGGTCGACCAGTGCGGTCTTGCGCGCAAAGGTCTTGTTCAGGTGCTCGACATGGATAGCTGTGTTCATGGGCTTCTCTGTCTGGTTGAACAGCCGTCCCTGGCCGCTGTGGAGTTCAACCGACTTTAGGCACGGGGCATGTCAGCCCTATGACTTGTACAAGTCCCCGGAATAACCATTTGATGAAGGTTTGATGAAAGGTTGAGCCAAACGCCCCCCGAAAAACTGTGGGAGCGGGCTTGCTCGCGAAGAGGGAGTGTCAGTCAACATCGATGTCGCTGATCCACCGCTTTCGCGAGCAAGCCCGCTCCCACAGGGGGGTTGGGGCGGTCAGTTGGATTTTTGGCAGGCACAAAAAAAGGCGACCCGAAGGTCGCCTTTGCGTTTGTGTCATTGCCCGAACTGCCGTCCCAACCCACCCGGCACGCCATGGATGTCGGTGTCTTCCCATGGCCCGTTCGGGCTGATCGAGCGGCTCCAGCCGTTGTCCCAGCGGTAGTAGGTGCGCTGGCGGTAGAAGGTGTTGGGTTGGTCGTCGAGGACGTAAACGCCCATCTTCGCATCCCAATGGCTGTTGCCCCCCGGTGGCGGGGCGAAGCTGGCGGAGGTGCGGGGCAGCGGTTTCGCGGGTTTGGCCGGGATGCTCGGTTTACTCGGCGACGGTGTCGGCGAGGGTGTCGGGCTGGGCTGCGACGGCGGGATCGGCGGCAACGTCTGCTGAGGGGGCCGTTGGACCGCACAAGCACTTAACCCCAGGACGAGACTGAGCAGGGTGATACGAGCGATGGCGGTCATGGGGCGCTTCCTGTTATTTATCCGGGCTGTCGATGGTCACGTGCTGCTGCGCGGTGGTGCTGCTGGCCAGGGGCTGGCTGCGACCGATCCATTCGCCGGCTGTCGGTTGGCCGGCGCGGGAAATGCGCGCAACCAGTTGGACTTCAGGGAAGTTCGACAGTTTCAACTGCGGCATCATCGCGTCGGCATCGCCCAGTTCGACGGTAACCGGCAAGTCAGCCACGGTCAGGCGCTTGGCGGCCAAGGGCGCCGGTGGGCCGGAGGTGGCGCGGGCGAAGATGAACACGCTGTCGCCCGGTTGCACCTTGGCTTTCAAGTCTGGCGACAGGTCCACACGAACCTTGAGCAACGCGCCTTTGGTGACCGGTGCCTGGGCCACTTTGCCGCCGCTGGCTTCGAGTTTCTCGGTGGCCCGGGCGATCCCGCCTTGCAGCGCGCCACGGGAATTGTCGTCCGGCGGCAGTTGCGCCAGCAGGCGATTCCAGTAGTCGATGGCATCCTGATAACGCTGGGCTTCGAACGCGGCAATGCCGAGCAAGCCGAGGCTGGTGACTTCCTTCGGATCGGCTTTCAATGCTTCGTCGGTCAGGGCCTGGATCTTGTCCGACCATTTCTTGCCATCGGCGAAATATTGGGCCTGGGCCCATTGGCCGAGCAATTCCGGCTGACGACCGGCGAGGTTGACGGTGCGTTCGAAAATCTTCGCCGCGTCCGCCGGACGATCCTGAGCCATGTAGGTGCGACCGAGGAAGTACAGGCCTTCCGCCGAATCCGGCTGGGCAGCCACTGCACGCTCCAGGCGACGGGTCATTTCTTCCATCGACTGCGGCGCCTGGGAGAATTCCCGGGTCAGTTCGACCTTGTCGCTGGCGCCGAAATGCAGATACAGGCCAAGGCCTAGCACCGGCACCAGGATCGCTGCCAGCAACGGCAACAGCTTGCCCAGGCTCGATACCCGTGGCGCCGCGACGCCTTCGGTGTCGGCCAGCAACTCACGGGCCGCTTCGGCGCGGCCGGTGTCCATTTGCGCGGTGTTGAGCACGCCCTCTTCCTGCTGAGTCTGCAACTCAGCCACGCGCTCTTGATACAGCGCGACGTTCAGGGCAGTACGATCCTCTTCGAGTTGGGCGCGACGGCCACGCAAAACGGGGATCAACAGAAAACTCAGGGCAACCAGAAGTAGCAGACCTGCAGCGAGCCAGAAATCAATCATTCTTGGTTTTTATCCAACAGGTGGTCGAGGCGCTCACGCTCCTCGGCAGAAAGCGTGTCCGGGGTGTCAGCGCGTTGCACGCGACGACGGCGGACGATCACGGCGATCACCACGAAGCCGCCCAGCAGCAGGCCGGCAGGGCCGAACCAGAGCAAAGCGGTCTTGGCGTTCAGAGCGGGTTTGTAGCGGACGAAATCACCGTAGCGATCAACCATGAAGTCGATGATCTGCTGGTTGTCCTTGCCCTCGCCGAGCATGCGGAAAATCTCTTTGCGCAGGTCGGCGGCAATCGGTGCGTTGGAATCGGCAATGTCCTGATTCTGGCACTTGGGGCAACGCAGCTCCTTGGTCAGCTCGCGGAAACGCTCACGGTCGCCTTCTTTGGCGAACTCGTAAGTGTCGATGGCCGCGTGGGCCACGCCGGCCATGCTCAAACCCAATACAGCGGCGGCGATCCAGCGCTTCATGGTTTGGCCTCATCGACCAGCGCCTGATACTTGGCCGCCAGTTTTTCGCGCCAGACCTGTTCGTCGATTACGCCGACGTACTTGTCGCGGATGATGCCCTTGGCGTCGATAAAGAAGGTTTCCGGGGCGCCGTACACACCGAGGTTCAGACCCAGGGTGCCCTGGTCGTCGCGAATGTCCAGTTGGTACGGGTTGTGGAATTCCACCAGCCACTTCAAGGCGTCGGCGTTAACGTCCTTGTAGTTGATGCCGTAGATCACCACGCCCTGCTGGGCCAGTTTGTTCAGCACCGGGTGCTCGACCCGGCAGGAAATGCACCAGGTGCCCCAGACGTTGACCAGCGCCGGTTTGCCGAGTATGTCAGCCTTGGTCAGGGTCTTGTCGCCCTGCACCGCTGGCAGGGAAAACTCCGGGAACGGCTTGTTGATCATGGCCGAGGGCAACTCGGCCGGGTCCAGGTACAGCCCGCGATAAAGGAAAACAGCCACCACCAGAAAAATCGCCAGTGGCAGCAGCATCAACCAACGTCTCATGCAGTGGCTCCTGTCATGCCCAGTGCTTCACGCACGCGGCTTTTCACCTTGACCCGATAACGCCGATCCAGCGCCGCCAGCACCCCGCCGAAACCTGTGAGCAAACCACCGAACCAGATCCAGCGCACGAACGGTTTGACGTGCACACGCACGGCCCAGGCGCCATCGCCCAACGGTTCGCCGAGGGCGACGTAGAGGTCACGGGTGAAACCGGCGTCGATCCCGGCTTCGGTCATCACCGAGTTCTGCACGGTATAGAGGCGTTTTTCCGGGTGCAGCACGCTGACTTCCTTGCCGTCGCGGATCACGCGGATGGTGCCCTTGTCGGAGGTGAAGTTCGGTCCTTCGAAATGCTTGGCGCCTTCAAAAATGAAGTGGTAACCGGCCAGGTCCATGGACTCGCCCGGCGCCAGGCGCAAATCACGTTCGGCACTGTTCTGGCTCGACAGCACGACACCGAGGGCGCACACGGCGATGCCGAGGTGAGCAACCTGCATACCCCAATAGCTGCGGGTCAGGGTAGGCAAGCCTTTGATCAAACCTTTGTGGCGGGTCTTGTCGAGGATGTCGCGCACGCCGGCCAGCAATACCCACGCGGCGAGCATGAATGTCGCGATCACCGCCCAGTTGAAATCACCGTAGGCAACGCCAGCCACCACGGCCAGCGCAGCGCTGCCGAGCAAGACCGGGGTCAACATGCCCACCAGCCATTTGACCGGGGTGTCTTTCCAGCGCACCAGCATGCCGACCGCCATCACCACCATCAGCAGTGCCATCAACGGAATGAACAGCGCGTTGAAGTACGGCGGGCCGACCGACAGCTTGGCGCCGGTCATCGCATCGAGGATCAGCGGATACAAGGTGCCCAGCAGAATCATCGACGCCGCCACCACCAGCACCAGGTTGTTGCCCAGCAACAGGGTTTCCCGGGACCAGAGGTTGAAGCCGACATGACTCTTCACCACTGGCGCGCGCAGGGCGAACAGCGTCAGCGAACCGCCGACCACAAACAGCAGGAAAATCAGGATGAACACGCCCCGCTCAGGGTCGGAGGCAAACGCGTGCACCGAAGTCAGCACGCCGGAACGCACCAGGAAGGTCCCGAGCAGGCTCAACGAAAACGCGGCGATGGCCAGCAACACGGTCCAGCTCTTGAACACGCCACGTTTTTCCGTGACCGCCAGGGAGTGAATCAGCGCTGTGCCGACCAGCCATGGCATGAAGGATGCGTTTTCCACCGGGTCCCAGAACCACCAGCCGCCCCAGCCGAGTTCGTAGTAAGCCCACCACGAGCCCAGGGTGATGCCGATACCGAGGAAGGCCCAGGCGACGATGGTCCAAGGACGGGACCAGCGCGCCCACGCCGCATCAAGACGACCGCCCAGCAAAGCGGCGATGGCGAAGGCGAAAGCCACGGAGAAACCGACATAACCCATGTACAGCATCGGCGGATGCACGATCAGGCCGATGTCTTGGAGCAATGGATTGAGGTCACGACCGTCCGCTGGAATCTGCGGCAGGATCCGCGCAAACGGGTTGGACGTGAGGATCAGGAACAGCAGGAAACCGGTGCTGATCATGCCCATCACCGCCAGGACGCGGGCGAGCATGACTTGCGGCAACTGCCGGGAGAACACCGACACCGCGAAGGTCCAGCCGCCGAGGATCAAGGCCCACAGCAGCAACGACCCTTCGTGGGCGCCCCACACCGCGCTGAACTTGTAGTACCACGGCAACGCGCTGTTGGAGTTGCTGGCCACATAGGCGACGGAGAAATCGTCGGTCATGAAGGCGTAGGTCAGGCAACCGAAGGCGAACACCAGGAAAGCGAACTGCCCCCAGGCGGCGGGTTGAGCCAGGCTCATCCACAAGCGGTCGCCACGCCAGGCACCGAGCAACGGCACGATGGCCTGGACCAGCGCGAAACACAGCGCCAGGATCATGGCCAATTGGCCCAGCTCCGGGATAAACAGTGCAGAGGTCATCGATCAACCCTCCTTGGCTTGAGTAGGCGCCGACTGACCGCTGTCTTTCAGGGCCTTGGTCACTTCGGGCGGCATGTATTTTTCGTCGTGTTTGGCCAGCACTTCGTCGGCCACCACCACGCCGTCGGCGTTGAGTTTGCCCAGGGCCACAATGCCCTGCCCTTCGCGGAACAGGTCCGGGAGGATGCCGCGATAGCTGATGGTCACGGATTTGTTGAAGTCGGTAACGATGAATTTCACGTCCAGGGAATCCCCGGAACGTTGCAGCGAACCCTTCTCGACCATGCCGCCGGCGCGGATGCGCGTGTCTTGCGGGGCTTCGCCGTTGGCGATCTGGGTCGGCGTGTAAAACAGATTGATGTTCTGCTGCAGGGCACTCAGGGCCAGGCCGACGGCGGCGCCGACCCCGATCAGGATCGCGAAAATGATGATTAGACGCTTTTTGCGCAGCGGATTCACTTGCCGTTCTCCCGGCGCAAACGACGCGCCTCTTGTTGCAGATACCGCTTGCGGGCCAGGATCGGCGCCGCCACGTTCAGGACCAGCACCGCCAGGCAAATGCCATAGGCCGACCAGACATACAGGGCATGATGGCCCATGGCGAGGAAATCGCCGAATGAAGCAAAACTCATCGAGCGGCCTCCAGACTGTTCTGCACTTCGGCCTTGACCCAACTGGCCCGGGCTTCGCGCTTGAGCACTTCCAGACGCATGCGCAGCAACAGCACCGCGCCAAAGAAACAGTAGAAACCCAGCACCGTCAGCAGCAGCGGCAGCCACATCTCGGCGGGCATCGCCGGTTTTTTGGTGAGGGTGAAGGTCGCGCCCTGGTGCAGGGTGTTCCACCACTCCACCGAGTATTTGATGATCGGGATATTGATCACGCCGACAATCGCCAACACCGCGCAGGCCTTGGCCGCGCTGTCACGATTGCTGATGGCGTTGCCCAGCGCAATGAGACCGAAGTACAGGAACAGCAGAATAAGCATAGACGTCAGTCGCGCATCCCAGACCCACCACGAGCCCCAGGTCGGTTTGCCCCAGATCGCCCCGGTGACCAGCGCCACGGCGGTCATCCAGGCCCCGATCGGTGCCGCGCATTGCAGGGCGACATCGGCCAGTTTCATCTTCCACACCAGCCCGACCACGCCGCACACCGCCAGCATCACGTAACAGGACTGCGCCAGCATGGCGGCGGGAACGTGGATATAGATGATGCGAAAGCTGTTGCCTTGCTGGTAGTCCGGTGGCGCGAAAGCCAGGCCCCAGACCACGCCGACGCTGATCAGCAGCAACGCCGCGACGCTCAGCCACGGCAGCAGTTTGCCACTGATGCCGTAAAACCATTTGGGTGAGCCGAGCTTATGAAACCAGGTCCAGTTCATTACTGTTTCCATCACGGTTGCTCTTCGCTATGAAGAGCCAAGGGTCTTTACTGGTTAAAATTTAACCAGACCTCATTATTCGCCGACGCTGATCTTCAGGCCAGCAGCTATTGCAAAGGGTGTCAGGGTTATCGCCAGGGCGGTCAGGCTACCAAGCCACAAGAGATAACCGGTCGCCGGCATGCCCTGCAACGCCGCCTGCAAGGCGCCGCTGCCGAGAATCAACACCGGGATGTACAGCGGCAGAATCAGCAGCGCCAGCAACAGGCCACCGCGCTTCAATCCGACCGTCAGGGCCGCGCCCACCGCACCGAGCAGGCTCAGCACCGGTGTACCCAGCAACAAAGAAAGCAGCAACACCGGCAGACAGGCGGCAGGCAAACCGAGCATCAACGCCAGCAATGGAGCGAGCAAAACCAGTGCCAGGCCAGAGAAGGCCCAGTGTGCCAGTACCTTGGCCAAAACCAGAAGAGCCAGGGGGTGCGGCGAAAGGACCCACTGTTCCAGCGATCCATCTTCGAAATCACTGCGGAAGAGCCCGTCCAGCGAGAGCAAAACCGATAAAAGGGCCGCCACCCAGACCAGTCCCGGAGACAAGGTTTGCAACAATTGAGACTCGGGTCCGACCGCCAACGGGAACAGTGACACCACGATGGCGAAGAATACCAGCGGATTGGCCAGTTCCGCCGGACGACGGAACAGCAAGCGAGCTTCACGGGCGACCAGCAGGCCGAACACACTCATACGGCCCAGTTCCCAAGATCAATGTCGCGATAGCCGGCCGGCATGCGAGTCAGCGTGTGGTGGGTGGTCAGAATCACCATGCCGCCCCGCTCGCAATGGCCGGCCAGGTGTTCTTCGAGTTGCGCCACGCCCTGTTTATCGAGGGCGGTGAAGGGTTCGTCGAGGATCCACAGCGGCGGGCTGTCCAGATACAAGCGCGCCAGGGCCACACGGCGTTGCTGGCCGGCGGACAAGGTGTGACAGGGAACATCCTCAAACCCGCGCAGCCCGACTGCCGCCAGTGCCTGCCAGATCGCCTCGTGGCTTGCCGGTTGGTGCAAGGCGCAGAGCCAGCTGAGGTTTTCTTCCGGGGTCAGCAAATCCTTGATCCCGGCGGCATGGCCGATCCACAACAGGTTGCGCGCCAATTCGCTGCGTTGTTCGTTCAGCGGCTGGCCGTTGAGCAGCACTTGACCGGCGGTCGGCTGCATCAACCCGGACAGCAAGCGCAATAAACTGGTCTTGCCGCTGCCGTTGGGGCCGCTGATCTGCACCATTTCGCCACTGGACAGTCTCAATTCGAGATTTTCGAAGAGCAGCCGAAGGTCTCGCTCACAGGCGAGGTCGACGGTTTGCAGGAGTGGACTGTTCAAGAGATCACGGGCCTTTTCGTTTCACATCGGCGTTTCAAATCGGCGGTTCAAGTCAGCAGTGGCGCGGCCGCTAAAGAGGTGCAGCATAGATGCATTGGCGGCCGGTTTTAGAGAGCTGGATCAAAACAATTGCAATGTTTTCTCCGCTCCCTGAAAGACGGGCGGCATTATACATGCCATGCCTTACTCTAAAGAGCGCATTTTCCAAAGGTTGTGACCGCGTATGACAGGCGAAATGAACATCCTCCCAGTCCCCCCGACCCCGCCGACGGTTACACGTCCGCAGGTGGTCAGCGGCGACTTGCTCAAGCTGCTGACGCCGATGGAGGGCCTGATCGGTGCCGGCCAGACCGCCAGCGCCCAGGTGCTATCGCTGAAGCAGGCGGATCAGACTTTTCAACTGCTGCTCAAAGTCACCCTCGACAACGGTCGCCAGACCACGGTCCAGGCCACCAGCCTGCAACCGCTGCCCACCGGCACCAACCTGGCGATCACCCAGCCGTCGGCCAGTAACCTGGCGATCACGGTGCAGCAGGCGATTGCTTCCAGCGTCGCCACCCTCACCCGGATCGACACCGCGCAACTGCCGGTCGGCACCCTGCTGCAAGGCAAAGTGCTGACTTCTCAAGTGTTGCCCCAGACGCCGGGGCAGCCCACGGTGTTTCGTTCGCTGGTGAGTTTGCTCAACACCGCCCTGAGCGGCAGCACTTTGACCATCGACAGCCCGCAACCGCTGCGCATCGGCACCTTGCTCAGCGCGCTGGTGCAGGACACCCAGACCCTGAAGTTCCTGCCCCTGAGCAATCGCCAGGACCAGTTGGCGGTGACTCAGCAACTGACCACCCAGCAGAGCCGCCAGGGTTCGCTGGATGGCCTGCTCAGCGCCTTGCAGAACCTGCCGCAGTCCGACGAAACGTCCGACGAAACGTCCGCCGACCTGCAAGCCGCGGTGAACAAACTGCTCGCCGGGCTGCCCGACGTGCAGCAGTTGAGCACGCCCAAAGGCCTGGCCCTGGCGCTGGCCAACAGCGGCTTGTTCCTCGAAACGAAATTGCTCACCGGCCAGACCCCGGCGCTGGCCCCGGACATGAAAGCCGACCTGCTCAAGCTGATCGCGCAATTGACGCCCGGATTGCCGGCCAACACCAACCTAGGCGCCATCATCGCCGCCAACACCCTGGCCCAGGCGATGCCGAGCTTCGTGCGCAGTGCGCTGGGCATGCTCGGCCAGGTCAGCGCCAAACCGTCGCCCACCAGTTTCCCGCTGCCTGACCGGCTGTTGCAGAGCCAGGATGGCGAAGGTGATCTGGAACACCTGCTACGTCTGGCCGCCGCCGCTGTTTCGCGCCTGCAAAGCCATCAACTGTCGAGCCTGGAGCAAACTGGCGTCACCGACGATGGCCGGTTGATGAGCACCTGGCAACTGGAAATCCCGATGCGCAACCTGCAAGACATCGTGCCGTTGCAAGTCAAGTTCCAGCGCGAAGAAGCCCCGGAAAAAGAGCCGCAGAACGAGCGGCGTGAAGAGCGCGAGCCGAAGCAACAATTGTGGCGTGTCGAGCTGGCGTTCGACATGGAACCCTTGGGCCCGTTGCAGGTTCAGGCGCAGTTGATCCAGGGCAGCCTGTCCAGCCAGCTCTGGGCTGAACGGCCGTACACCGCGAGCCTGATCGAAAGCAACCTGACCGCCCTGCGCGAACGCCTGCTGGCCTCCGGCCTCAACGTCGGCGACCTGGATTGCCACCTCGGCACACCACCCCAAGGCGCACAAACCCGCCTCGAACAACGCTGGGTCGACGAAACCGCATGAGAAACCCCAACACCCCACGCCAGGCGATCGCCCTCAAATACGACGGCACCCACGCCCCGACCCTCACCGCCAAGGGCGACGAAGAACTGGCCGAAGCGATATTGAAGATTGCCCGCGAATGCGAAGTGCCGATCTATGAGAATCCGGAGCTGGTAAGGCTGCTGGCGAAGATGGAACTGGGGGACAGTATTCCGGAAGAGTTATATCGCACCATCGCCGAGATCATCGCGTTTGCGTGGAACCTGAAGGGGAAATTCCCGCAGGGGCAGGATCCGAATGCGCCGGCGGTGGAGAAGGATGTGACGGATCGTGGGGATGACTATTAGCGGCCTCTACGCTAGCCCGGTATAGAAAACGCCGTCCCCCAGACGGCGTTCCTCCTCTTTGCCTGTCAGCCCACCAGGTACTCATCATAGGTACGACGAATCGAGCGCCAGCCGTCCTCGCTGAATGCCGTCCCGCCCAGCAAGCGTTCTGCCGTCTGGTCAAACGCGATCACATCGGCCCATAACCGGTCCGTATCGGTGTCACAGAAACAGGCGTTCATCGGTGACGAGATCAAATCCCGGGTCGGTTTGTACTCGTCGCCTTCGCCGATGACGCAGACGTAGCCTTTGAAGGACTTCAATTGCGCCAGGTTTTGCTCCAGCAACGGCTCGCTGATTGAAAAAACACCGCTGTCGATGCAAATGACATCAGACACAACGGCAGGGGATTTCAGTTCGGCATCACGCATATTGGCGCTATCCCCGAAATACGCTTCGTACACCTGTTCCAGCAGCGACGAGTCATAGCACTCGATGAACAATTTGGGGGTGATGGTGCCGTGCATGCGAGCAGCCGCCTCGATCATCACCGGCCCGTTTTCGCCCATGACCAGTTCCATATGCACCGCGCCGTAGCTGATGTCGAGGGCCTTGGCGGCACGCTTGGCGTAGGCGCTCAGGGCTTGGCAGACCGGGGCATCGAGAGGCAGCATGAAGGTGAATTTCTTGACGAAGTCGCAGCCGGCAATGTCCAGTTCATCGCTGCGCACATAGCGACAAACGGCTGAAACAACGTAATTGCCTGCGCAGGCCACCATATCCACCACATACTCCGGCCCCCGGATCATGGGCTGGATCAAAAAGTGGTCGTTAACGGTCCAGGTCGCAGAAAATGTGTCCCACGACGTGCTGTCCAGTGCCTGTTGCAGCTCTTCGCGGTTATTGCACAACTGCACGCCTTCGCCGCCGGCAGACGATTGCGGCTTGAGAATGCACGGATAGTGATCCCACTCGGCCATCGCCCGCCCGACACTTTCGGGGCCGTTGACGACGACGGTGGGAATGAAGGCCAGCCCCGCTTGCGCCAGCGATTGCTGCATCTGGTCCTTGTGTCGGCGTCGGAATGAGGTAGCCGGGTCGTTCCCGGGCAGCCGATAGTGAGCGGCGAGTTTCTCCGCCAGAAACACACCATTTTCACTGCCCGCCAACACCGCATCGAACAAACCACTTTCCACGGGAGGCAATTGGTCTTCACTGGTGAAGATGCCTTTATAGAGTTCGGCTTGAAACTCACCTTTCTTCTTTGCATTGAGCTTCGGAATTCGTGCCACTTTATCGAGTTCAATAATTGCGTAGCAGTCAACCCCTCGCTCTTTCAAATAGCGAACCAGAATATTGGCGTTCGAGACAGGATTGGCAATTAAACATGACGGCATATTCTTATCCTTTAGTTACCGTGAACCATCAAACATATCGACGGGCAGCGACACAAAGTCGCCGACCTCAAGTTCAATACTGAAGTACTCATCCAACACATCCACCAACTCATGGCGTGATCTGATAATGCGGCGGTGGCGCGTATGTTGCTGCAGTGAGACCAACACATTGTTGATCAGATAACAGCCCCCCTGAAGCGAGGGCCGGGCACACACCAGATTGTCTTTAAAGGGCGACAGCGGTGAGTAGGCGTTGAAAAACTGCCCGACCACAAACTCATGGGCGCCGTAACAGGCGTCGCGCAATATGTACATATTTATCCATTGCACACCACGCCGGTATTGAATGCCCCATACCGAAGTACCGACCCGCTGTACTCGATACTCATGAACACCTTGCACAACCTGGGCGTTGTGCAACAAACGCAAGGGGTACAAAAAACCCCGATAACCAAAGCCGACGTCACATATCCACTCTTCATCATCAACCCGCACCAATAACACCATATGGGTGGACAGATTCATGGACCCATCTTCACGAGACACCGCCGACAGGCTCCGGCGGACACTGAAACCCAGTGTTTCCAGGACCACGGCGAGCAACCCGTTCATCTGTGTACAACCGCCGCCCCGGCGCCCCGAAATCAGTTTGTCGCCAATCTGCTGCATATCGAAGGAAGGCGCGATGCCGAGGAACACATCGAGCATGTCGTACGCGATGTTGCTGGCGTGGGCAAAGTGGATATCCGCCAGCGTGTCGATACTGATATCCGTGGGCACATCCAGATTGATTCTCTTGAAGTAAAGCTCCAGCCAGGCAGGCACCCCAGATTCGCACGCCTCTGGCAGGCGCGATGAAACCGTTTCGGCATTCACTGATGCAACCTCGCAAAAAGGGAGGATTCAACTATTACGGGAGAAGTAACGTTGGTGACGTGCGCAACAAACAGTGGTTATCCGATATTTTCGCCGTTACCCACTTTGATCACCGTGCCGGTTGTATTGAATTGACGGCTCGCTAGTAAGAAAACCATGTTTGCCACCTCCTCGGGCTGCATGATTTTTCGTCCCGGTATCGACTTCAAGATTTCCCGTTCGCCGCCTTGGGCAAAGGCCTTGAACATATCCGTGTCGACAAATCCGGGGGCGACGGCATTGATCTTCACGTCAAACCTTGCCAACTCCAGTGCCAAGCCGAGGGTTAATCGTTCAATAGCTGCCTTGGCACAACCGTAGGCGGTATTACCCAGTTTGATCTTGGTGGCTGCCACCGAACTGATATTGACGATATTGCCGAAACGGGCGGCGGCCATGACCGGCGCGAAGACGTTGCAGTAATTCAAGGTACTGCCGAAGTTGGTGTCCATCACCTGATGAAACATGTCCGGGCTGGTATTCAGAAAAATCCCGTCCCCGGTAATGCCGGCGTTGTTGACCAATACGGCGGGCACGCCTTCCAGACGAATGCGCTCACACAACGCCTGTACCTGGTCGATTCGCCGACCATCCAGTTGCACAGCGGTCAGGTCAGGGAAATCCGCCATGAAACTGGCCGCAGCCTGTTCGTCCCGAGCGTAAGTGACGAACACTTTATAACCGGCACCCAGAAACTGTTCGGCGATACGACGACCGATCCCCCGCGTGCCACCCGTTACCACCGCAATGCCGCTCATGCACCCTCTCCTTGCAGCGAAATCACGCCACGGCAGTAATTAATGGCCTCGTGATGGAGCCTGAAACTGTATTGGTGGCCAGGGTCCTGGCCCGCGGTTTTTTTGTCGATCACCAGGCACAGGGACAAACGCGGGACGATGGGTTCGAGAAAAGCCACCCGGGAAACCGTAAACGCTTCGACGGCCGCCCCCTTCATCCGTGCGATGCAGTCACTGACGAAGCCAATGATGCAAGCGCCCGGCACAATCGGAAAATCGGGAAAGTGCTCTGCGAAAATCGGCGCCGCCTCGTTGACAGTCAAGCGAGCGTCGAAACGTTGGGCCGAGGCCTCGGAGGCGTCGATTTGAAAAATCTGCAAATCAGCCATTAGCTGACATCCTTTTGCTGAAGTAGGCATCCGGGAAAACTTCCGTCATGACCGATGCCACCAAAATGCTCATGTAAGAACCGATCAGGAACACCGGCCAGTACGCTTCAAAACCCAGGCTCAACCCCGCTAACACCGCGTTGATCGAGAACGTCATGCACCACGCCTTGGTGATGGTGTTGTTGATGCCGAAAAACGCACTGGACTGGCGGGCATCTTCGTCAACGCCTTCACTGCCGTACTGCAAGGTGAACGGTTGCCCGCGCCATACACTCGACCAGCCGATGACCGTCAACACGCCGTACAGCAGGAGCTTGACGTTTTCGAAGGTAGCGAGACCTGGCCAATACACGGACATCAGCGCCATACCGAGCAGGCAAATGACCAACGTGCACTCAATGACGAAGCCCTTTCGAAGCGTGTCGAAACACAAGACGAACATCAAAAAGGCTACCGACAAGGCGGCCTTCGCAAAATTGCCGTTGAACCAGTCAATCAGGTAGGGAAACAACAACCAGGGAATCATGAGTTTGATCATGGATGGCGCGCCTTCAGGCTCAACACCGTGATGGTCGCCAACGCATGAGCCTGGGCATCTGGACCGAGCGTGGCGAAGACTTCGACACGCCCTGCGCCGCCGTCCACACTGACTCGCCCCGTCAATTGCGTGATCTGCCGAGGGTTCAAGACGCGCAAACCGGTAATCAACGCCGGGACGTAATGGGTCGACGGCGCTGTACCGCTAGCCCCGCGTACGCATCGCACGGCAAACTGATTGAGCAATTCGGACAGCACGACGACCGCGCCATACCGTTCGATATACCGCTCAAAGCGCCCCTCATTGACTTGGCTGCTCCAGCCCTCTCCCATCGGTTCGACCGAAGGGCACATGTCCAGGTAAGCCTTCATTTGGACGGCGCCGCGGTCACGTTATCGGTCTTGAAAAAACGCAGCAGCCTGAGGCTTCGGCCGACAATCAGACCATTGATCAGCCCGGACCCCAGCGCCGACCAGGCCGCCACCGACACCTCATCGGCCAACTCCGGATGCATCGCCGCCTGGTAACCGCTGTAGTAACGCCAGGCAAAAAAACACCAGTACACCAACAGCACCTTGATCGTGCCGCCCAGTACCAGCCGCTCACCCTCACGTTCCACGTTGTGATACGAGTAAAAGCGCAAGGCCAGCGCCCATCCCGCGAGCAATCCCAGGGCATAAACCGACAGCGGAATCACGACCCCCTGGGAGAGTTTCAGCGAGGCCAGGGAAATGGCGACGAAGATCACCGGCGTTATTTGCAACGAGCGTTTCGATTCATGATTGGTGAAGCAGGCAATGACGCCGTAATAGGTCACGATGAAAAAAACCGCATAAACCCACAGCGGCGTACCGCGCAAAATGTCCAGCATAAAAACCCCTTGGCACTGCACATGCCTGAGACAAACAATGACGATCAGCCAACAACCGACAGTTGATTGCGATGGTCGAGCAAACGATTGAGTTTGCCCCGTGGGTTATAGGAGAAGTCTGCGTTGTTCGCCCACTTGATCACCGCAACCCCACGCGTCACTGCCTCCTTCAACTTTGGAATCAGCAAGAGTTGCTCTTGCAGACGCACGCCCCAGGCATCATCGATGACCGAAGGCTCGACATCGACGAGGACCGTAACGCTGTCCTTGCCTGCGTCAGTGGTCGACAGGCGCACCTGAAACGCCTCTGACGGCACCTTGGCGGCCACCAATGCCTGCTCAATCAGCGTCAGGCTGATGCGGTGCCCGCCGAGACTGAACTCCTCGGCCACGCGTTGACCGATCTTGAGGTAATACTGGTTGTCTTCACTCAGGGTCAGCTCCCCGACATCACCAATCCGGTAGCGAATGATCGGCACCACCGGGGCCTTCAGGTCGGTCACCAGCAGCTCGCCGGAATCGGTCTGCTCCATGAAGAACCAGTCTGACAATATCAAGTGCTGGTGCGGCGCCATGGCCGGCGTGTTCACCGCCGCGAACCCCAGCTCCGTGGCCCCGTACAGGCTATGGAATTGCGCCTTGGGCCACAGGCGCTGGATAAATTCGCGCTTGCCCAGGTGAAATGCTTCCCCGACAAACACGATCTTGGTGATGGCCAGATCCACATCAAGCTGTTCCGCGGCCTGGGCGACCTGGATGATTCCGGTCGGTGAGCCCACCAATACGTTTGCGTTGAAACGCTTCATGGTGGCGAGTAACGACGGCATGTTGTTCATCACGTCGGGACGCCCTACCGGCAACACCGTCGAGCCGATCGGCTCAAGCATCCGGCACATGCCTTCGTAGTTGTAACCCAGGCACCCGGCGGTCAGCAGATTGACCACGGTGTCCTCGGCACAAAACACATGCTCGGCCATGAAACCGCGCACCTGATAGGGGTAGCTGTCCTCGGTGACACGCTGGAAGATACGACTGGCCAGGACCAGCGGCGCCGAGGTGGTGCCCGAGGTCGAGATGACGTAGCAATGCTTCAGCTTGCCAGCATCAATCAGCGTATCGCTGACCTGCATCAGTGCTTTCTTGCTCAACGGCGGGTATTTGTGCACGAAATCGTCATATCCCGTGACCGTTGGCAAATCCAGCGGATAACCCTGTTCGGCGTACTCGCCGATCATCTTGTTGAATTTTTCGATATCAAACGAAGTGCGGCTTTTTATAGTCATTATCCGATTCTTTTAAATATCATCGACGCGGCCAGGCCGCCCATGCCGAAGGAGTTTTTCAGGCAGTAGTCCACTGGACGCTGCAAGGTGAACGGAGAAACATTGGCCAGGCAGTCAGGGTCCCTGGACTCGAGATTGATCGTTCCCGGAATGAACCCCGAACGCAGGCTGATCAAGCTATTGAGGGTTTCCATGGCCCCGGCGGCGGCAATCATGTGCCCGTGCAAAGACTTGTTGGCGGTGACAGGCACTTGCTCTCCCAGGACCGCGCAAATGGCGGCGGACTCGTGCAAGTCATTGAGTATTGTCGAAGTCCCGTGCGCATTGACCATGCCAATATCGCGCGCCTGCAATCCGGCGTTTTTCAAGGCCCGGGTCATGGCCAGTTTCATCTCGCCGCTGTCGGGTGCGGGTTTGACGATATGGCTGGCGTTGGTACTGGTGCCAAAACCCACCAGTTCCATCAACGGTTCCCGCCCTGCTTTCAGGCATGCGTCCAGCGACTCGAGCAGAAACAGCACCGCGCCTTCAGCGGGCAGATAACCCGAACGCCGCGCATCGAAGGGGCGCGACAGCGCCGTGGGGTCGAGTCGTTCATCGGTGGCGATGATATCGACTGACTCCAACCCGATGTAATGCTCGGCGGTGACCTTGGCCGAGACACCGCCAACGATCGCCGCATCCACGCGCCCCTGCCTCACGGCTTGAAAACCGGTGCCGATGGCTTGCAGGGAAGCGGAACACAGCCCCAGATGCACCGATGCCGGCCCCTTGAACGGCACAAACTTATGCACCGTGCGCAACGCATTGGTCGGGTCGTATCGAATGAAATCCTGTACGCGAAAATGCCTTTCGAGTGCCGGGTCGAGATTGGCAAACTGCCCGTCCACCTTGTTCAGATCGTAGGCCAGGTCGACCGTTTGCTGAATGTCCACTACGGGCTCGTCAACCCCCAGGAAACAACCAATGCGCTGCTCACCGATCGCGCCAGGATCAAAGGACACCGACGCCAGCAGATTTTCCATGGCGGTACGGGTATAGAACTCATCGTGACTGAACCGCCGCCGAACGTCGTGTGTGGGGAAGTTTCCCGACAGCGGAATCCCGGCAAAATGGCTCTTGAATGTCGCGGTGTCATATTTGGCGATTTTTCTCACCCCGGAGCGACCATCGCGCAGCGATTCTTCAATGGCTGCATAGTGATCGCCCAACGGGGTACAGCAACCGAAGCTGCTGATGACAACCCTTTTCTGACTCATGACGGCATCCCCGGTGATGGCGTGGACAATTTGCGCAACACAATCAACCCCAGCCCCATCCCGGCACCTTCGCCATGGATGATGATGACGCGTCCGGGCTCGATCGACGGGTCGGCCAATGCACACACCAGATCTGCCAGGCCGCTGGTGGCCACTGCATAGCGTGACCAGGGTTTGTATCGACGCACTTCGAAGGTGTTCAGGCTGCTCTCCAGCGCCTGCACCTCTGCCTCACCGATACCTGGCGCGCCGTTGTCATACAGCACCACGACCGGATGACTTTCACGGACCCAGGGTTCAAGTTGTGCGTACGCCTCGAGCCAATCCTGGCGCGTGGCGAACATGCTGGTGGAGAACCGACTGACCGCCAGTAACACGTGCGCCAGTGGCTGGACCTGCGACCGGGAAACCCGCTCCTCGGTCTCGACAACCAGCGACACAGCACCGCTGGTGCCCTGGACCGTTGAACGATCGGGTTCCCGGGTGTCCATCAGGCCCATTTTCTTGAACACTTGGGCGTTATCGGCTTTCAACATGTCGCCATAAGCACAAATCAAGGCGCCGCTCGACTCGCTGCACGACAGGTTATAAAAAGCTTCCTCCAGCAATGAGAGCCCGCCCAACGACATCTTGCGCAACGGATAGCCACCGCCCCGGAGTCCGAAGAGCTTGGATAAATGGTAGAGACCGTTGGTGGGCAACTTGCGAAACAGCCGCAACGGATGCACGGCGTTGGCCATTTTCCCCAGGTTACGAAACAGGCACGCCTTGTCCGCATAGCATTCGCTGGACGATTTGAACTGCCAGACCACCTCATGGAAATCGCGGATCGTTTCATAGGTGGTGTACACACACATGGCATCTTTTTCAGCCGGCGTGAATGCAGCGTTTTGTTCGGCCATGTTCATGGCCGAGAAACCGACATTCAGGCTGCACATCGTTTGCGGGGTCAGCATCGCGCGATCTTCTCGCGCGATGTGTGGCACCAGCGCCGCAGACAACTTCGGCTCCCCTGGCTGAGTGTCCGGCATGGGAACCGGTGGCTCAGCCAGGCGTTGAAGCAGGTCATGGGTATTTAAAGAGGCCTGTTCAATGCCATAGCCAGTAATAAATAGGTTAGCCATTCAGAACGGTCTCGATCCGGTGTGCGCAGAATCCAGGCGTCCAGTATTTATCCAGGGACTTTGGATCAAGCTCAACACCGGCCTCAAGGCCTAATATTTCGTTGACTCGTACTTTGCCTTTCTCGGTCCAGCGCCCTTCGGCATAAAACAACGGATCGACCAGAAGTTGCGCAAAAGGCCAGATATCGTGAGACTCGATGGTTGGACTTATTTGCGCCTTGACCTCATAACAGAAGTCAATAAAGTCAATTGAAGTAAAGCCGATCTGTTCAAAAGAAGCGGCGGCATCAATATCGTTTGGCGAATCCAGAAACAGTATATTCGCGGTAATTTCCTTGACCTTATCGAGGTACATATAATTCCTTATTATTTTTCAGCATTCGATGGTCGATGCTGTTTATGTTGCAGATATCATCCCGGGGCAAAAGATATTTCAATTCACAACAGAAGAAAACCCCTGATTCTGGAGACATTCAATTGTTTTTTTTGAGCCATCTATTAGCCCTCAATACAGTTCTTGTATTGGAATTGCACGCGGAACAGTTCACCCCTCGCGAGCCCCAGCAAAATAGAGCCCCTGATCAACTTAGAACACATTTGTACTCGTCCTGATACTCGACTGGAACGCCATCTAAAAACCCACCACAATTGACACCCAGCCAATCTGAGAACATCCAACAGGATCAAGCAGTAACCACCCGCGAATTAACGGCCCTCTTTTAATCCACGCCCGAGGAAAATGCACTTTTTTGAGGCGAACAAACAAGACCGCACTGCATAGAGACGGCGCTGCATTCTTATTAATCAAGTTAAAAAATAACAGGCAGGCGCCGAGCCCCCCCCCCGCCTGTTGATACAACACAAGGAATGAAAATAGTTTTGATTGAAAAAGGCGAGCCTTGAAAATCAGGACAGTACTTTGAGGCCTTGCTTCAAGGAGCGCACAGACATGGGACCATTGCGGTGTTTGTTGGGAAACACGTAGCGTTGCGGGCCGATGATATCCGCCAGCTCTTTCAACAACCCCACCACCGACGTAGGAAGGCTCAGGGACAACTGATCTCCCGTCGGACTGCGCTGCGCCGGTATTTCCCAGACTTGCTGATCGAGCTTGAACTCGGGCCACTGCGCCATCGAGAGCGTCTGAGTGCCGCATGAACTCAGCTTTTGCAGCTCGGCATAACAACGAAACTTCAGCTTTTGTTGTCGCGCCTCGTACTCAGTCAAGGTCACGTCGCGACCGGGTAACACCTGAGCCTTCGCGTGCCCTGCGTTAAAGTACGACGCCGGGAATTGATGGAATACCCCTCGGTGCTGCAGTGAAAACTCGATAATGGCATTGATGGTGCGCCCCACTTGCAGCGCCACACTGATCGCACCGCGCTCCACCGCCGCATCGACAATAAAACGAATATGGTCGCAGGTAATGCCAGATACGGGGTGTTTACCAATAATCGGGAAAGCTACTTTTTGCAGTAATGAAAGTCGTCTGATTTTGGTAATTGGCGCCCAGGGACGAGAAGCCAGCCAACGCTCAGCCATTACCTCAAACGTCTGGGAGGCATCAAGGATATGTTTAATTCTTTCGGATTTGCGCAAATGAGCCGGATTGATACCGCGCTCTACCTGATGGCGGGCAGCATCACATGCCAGACGTGCGTCTTCCAGGCTTAGTTCGGGATAGTTACCCAGTGCATACATCGAAGCCTTGGCGTGTAGCGTAAACCGATAACGCCACGCTTTTACACCCGTGGACTTCACTTCAAGATACAGGCCCCGACCATCATGGAGACGATAGAGTCTCTCCCTGGGTGCGGCATCCATGCACGCCTTGTCCGACAACATCCCCGATCATCCTTGAATTATTGTTATGGATATCCCAATGTCATGTATCAGGTAAGACACACAACAAAATCGAGGCGGGCAAACTATCATTTGAAATCTTTTAAATCAACACCGCGCCCGACCAAATAAAGATAACCCTGGCGCTACCCGGTAAAAATCTCACTACAATTTAAATATTAAATACTGCAAAGGGCTTTTTGCGCTAAGGAAGCCAATAATGTACTAACCAGTACGACTTTCAAGTCTTCCAAAATGCTCTGTATGTTCAACGCCCAGGCAAAAAAAAATCGCAGTTTTCAGCAACGTCTACCGTGAATATCCGGAAGGCGTCGCCAAAAGCTACGATTCTTTATTGATCAGTTCTTGTGCAACTTACGCATCAACTCCGCCTCAGCCTGGGTCAAGCCGCAGGACTGAGTCAGTTCATCAACAGTAGCGCCCATGCCCACCAGTCGCGCCGCTTGGGCGAACGACAGGCTCGACGGGTCGCGCTGTTCCAGTTGGGCCAGTTTGTCCGGCAACGGGCTGACCACCGCGCGCAGTTCGTGCAGATCTTCACCCATGCGCACGTTGCCGCTCTGGTAGTTGTCGACGCGCTTGGCCAGGTCTTTGATGCGCTGATCGCGCAGCGCATCGCCCTCGGCCTGTTGCGCAGCGATCACTCGCTGGCTACGGATGTAGGCCAGGAACATCGCCAGCGTGCCTGCCCAAAACAGGAACAGGACAATGACTGCAACCTCAAGAATCAATCAGATGTTCTCCAGATCCGACCATTCTTCTTCGCTCATCATCTTGTCGAGTTCGACCAGGATGAGGAGTTCGTTGTTTTTGTTGCACACGCCCTGGATGAACTTGGCGGACTCTTCGTTACCGACGTTCGGCGCGGTCTCGATTTCCGACTGACGCAGGTAAACCACTTCGGCCACGCTGTCGACCATGATCCCGACCACTTGCTTGTCGGCTTCGATGATGACGATACGGGTGTTGTCGCTGATCTCGGCATTCATCAGGCCGAAGCGCTGACGGGTGTCGATCACGGTGACCACGTTACCGCGCAAGTTGATGATGCCCAGCACGTAGCTCGGGGCACCCGGGACCGGGGCGATTTCGGTGTAACGCAGGACTTCCTGAACGCGCATCACGTTGATGCCGTAGGTTTCGTTGTCCAGTTTGAAGGTCACCCATTGCAGGATCGGATCTTCAGAACCTTTTGCATTCGTCGCCTGATTACTCATACCTGACCCCTCAAAAAACCGCTTCTGGCGGTGTGTGTTCTGTTGGCGGCATTCAACAATGCCGTCGCCTACTTGTTATGTCGGCTGCTATGTCGATTTGTGTAGCGGCTTACTGCCGCCCATGTGCTTTGCCCCGCCGCTGGCGATCAACTCGGCCAGTGCGGAAACGTCCAGCAATGCACACATGTGCTCAATCACCGTGCCGGCGAGCCATGGCCGCTGACCTCGATGACTTCTCCATTTGATTTCGTTCGGGTCCAGACGCAACGAGCGGCTGACCTGATGCACCGCCAGCCCCCACTCATAGCCCTGCACCGAAATAACGTATTGCAGGCCCTGGCGGAAATCATCGCGATAACGGTCCGGCATGACCCAGCGCGCCGTATCCAGGACCTTCAGGTTGCCGGCCTGGCTCGGCAGGATCCCGAGGAACCACTCCGGCTGGCCGAACAACGGCGTCAGCTCGTGGCCGGCCAGGGAATAAATCGAACCCAGGCACACCAACGGCACGGCCAGGGTCAGCCCGGCGACGTCGAACAACAGGCATTCGAACGGCTCGGCGGCCCAGGACGGACGATCATCGGTTTCCACCGGTGGCGGCGTGTTGCTCGGTGGCAGGTGAACTTCAACGACGGGCGGCACCAAGGCTTGCAGCAGCGGCGCGATGGTCGACACCGGCGCCAGGATCGGGGCCGGGGCTTCGATCAGGGCGACTGGCGCTTTGGCAATCACTGGCGCCACGTCCGGCGCAGCAACGGCAGCCGCTGGACGCGCATCACGGGCCTGTTCTTCAAGCACCGCCAACTGGAACTCATCCAGCGCCGCTTCAACCTCGACCGCTTCGACAACCTCGATGACTTCAGCCACCGCCTCGACTTCCGGCGGCAGCTCTTCAGTCGCCTCCATCAGCAAGCTGTCCAGATAAGACTGGAGCGCCAATTGCGGACGCGAAGTCACCTTCACCGGCCGGTTCATGCGCACACCTGTGTAGGAGCGAGGCTTGCCCGCGAAGAACGATAACGCGGTTTAACGGTTAAGACCGAGGTGCTGCCTTCGCGGGCAAGCCTCGCTCCTACAGAAATCAGGTTCATCAGGCCACCGCCGGGACGAGTTGTGCAGCCAGCAGGTGCTTGAGCAGCGCTCGGTAGGCGAGGACGCCACGGCTCTTGCCGTCGAACTGCGAAGGCGTGACCCCTGCCCGGCTCGCATCGCGCAGGCGGGTGTCCACCGGGATGTAGCCTTGCCAGATTTCTTCCGGGTACTTGTCGCGCAGCACGCGCAAGGTCCCGAGGGAGGCCTGGGTGCGGCGGTCAAACAGTGTCGGGATGATGGTGAACGGCAACGCCTGTTTGCGCGAACGGTTGATCATCGCCAGGGTGTTGACCATGCGCTCAAGGCCTTTGACGGCCAGGTGTTCGGTCTGCACCGGGATCACCAACTGCTGGCTCGCAGCCAGGGCGTTGACCATCAACACACCGAGCAACGGCGGGCTGTCGATCACCGCGTAATCGAAGTCTTGCCACAATTGCGCCAGACTCTTGGCGATCACCAGGCCCAGGCCACTCTGGCCTGGCGACTGACGCTCAAGGGTCGCCAGCGCGGTGCTCGACGGCAACAAGGAAATATTGTTGTGACTGGTGGGCATCAGCAACTGGCCGGGCAAGCCGTGAGGCACGCTGCCCTTGTGCAGGAACAGGTCGTAGCAGCTGTGTTCCAGGGTGTCAGGGTCGTAGCCGAAATAGCTGGTCATCGAGCCGTGCGGGTCCAGGTCAACCATGACCACGCGCTTGCCCGCCTCGGCCAGCAACCCGGCTAAAGCGATAGAGGAAGTGGTTTTACCAACACCACCCTTTTGATTGGCAACTGCCCAGACTCTCATTCGGATTGTTCCTCCCGGTCGATCAGCTCGACCGAGAAATAGCTCAATGTGTTAATGCGGGTGACGGAGAATTGACGGCGCTCTCTCGTACCGGCGACTTGACCGGGGTCGGTGCAGTTTGTGTGCCAGCGCGCTTCAACGCGGCATCCGGTTTCGCATTGGCGGTTCCGGTGCCCGTAAGGCTGCGGCGTACATCGAGATTTCGCGAAACCACCAGCACCACCCGACGGTTGCGCGCCCGGCCTTCCGCCGTGGCGTTGTTGGCCACTGGCTGGAATTCACCGTAGCCCACCGAGGCCAGGCGCCCGGGGTTCACGCCCTGCATCGCGAGCATGCGCACGATGCTCGCCGAACGGGCCGAGGACAGTTCCCAGTTGGTCGGGTACTGCGCGGTGCGGATCGGTTGATCGTCGGTAAAGCCTTCGACGTGGATCGGGTTATCGAACGGCTTCAGGATCGCCGCGACCTTGTCGATGATGCTGAACGCCATGTCGCTGGGCATGGCATCGCCGCTGCCGAACAACAGGCTGGAGTTGAGTTCGATCTCGACCCACAACTCGTTGCCGCGAATGGTCATCTGGTTGGACTTGATCAAGTCGCCGAACGCGGCGCTGATGTCATCGGCAATGGTTTTGAGCGGATCGCTGGCACCTGAGATGCCGGCGTCAACCTGCTCGGCGTCCTTGACCAGCGGCTTGGCCGGGGTCACGGTCACCGGGCGCTCTTCACCAATCGGGATCGGCTTGAGGGCACGATCCGAATCAGTGAACACGCCGATCAACGCTTCAGAAATGACCTTGTACTTGCCTTCGTTGATCGAAGAGATCGAGTACATGACCACGAAGAACGCAAACAGCAAGGTGATGAAGTCGGCGTAGGAAACCAGCCAGCGTTCATGGTTTACATGTTCTTCAGGTTGGCGACGACGTGCCATGGTCCATGTCTCCCATCAATCCATGAAGCCCTGAAGCTTCAACTCAATAGAGCGAGGGTTTTCACCTTCGGCGATCGACAGAATCCCTTCCAACAACATTTCGCGATAACGCGACTGACGCAACGCGATGGACTTGAGCTTGGCCGCTACCGGCAGCAACACCAGGTTGGCACTGGCCACGCCGTAGATGGTCGCGACGAACGCCACGGCAATCCCGCTGCCCAGTTGCGACGGATCGGCGAGGTTGCCCATGACGTGGATCAGGCCCATGACGGCGCCGATGATGCCGATGGTCGGCGCGTAACCGCCCATGCTTTCGAAGACTTTGGCGGCCTCGATGTCGCGGCTTTCCTGGGTGTAGAAATCCACTTCCAGGATGCTGCGAATTGCTTCCGGCTCGGCGCCATCGACCAGCAGTTGCAGGCCTTTGCGCGAGTAGTTGTCCGGTTCGGCGTCGGCCACCCCTTCCAGACCGAGCAAGCCTTCCTTGCGGGCGGTCAGGCTCCAGTTCACGACGCGATCGACGCCACCAGCCAGATCCACACGGGGTGGAAACAGGATCCAGGCAAGGATCTGCATGGCGCGCTTGAACGCGCTCATCGGCGATTGCAACAGCGCCGCACCGACGGTCCCACCAATGACGATCAACGCCGCCGGGCCGTTGGCCAGAGCGCCGAGGTGACCGCCTTCAAGGTAGTTGCCGCCAATGATGGCGACGAACGCCATGATGATCCCGATAAGGCTCAGTACATCCATCAGATACAAGCCTCAACCAGGTGTTTGCCAATGTCGTCGAGGCTGTAAATCGCGTCGGCGAGATCGGCTTTGACGATGGCCATCGGCATGCCGTAGATCACGCAGCTGGCTTCATCCTGAGCCCAGATCGCGCTGCCGCCCTGCTTGAGCAGACGCGCGCCTTCGCGACCGTCGGCGCCCATGCCGGTCAACACCACCGCCAGAACTTTGTCACCGTAGGATTTGGCCGCCGAACCGAAGGTGATGTCCACGCACGGTTTGTAGTTCAGACGCTCGTCGCCGGGCAGGATTTTCACCGCGCCACGGCCATCGATCATCATTTGCTTGCCACCCGGTGCCAGCAACGCCAGGCCCGGACGCAGGATGTCGCCATCCTCGGCTTCCTTGACGTTGATGCGGCACAGCTTGTCCAGGCGTTCGGCGAAGGCCTTGGTGAAGGCCGCCGGCATGTGCTGGATCAACACGATTGGCGCCGGGAAGTTGGCCGGCAATTGGGTCAACACCCGTTGCAGGGCAACCGGGCCGCCGGTGGACGTACCGATGGCCACCAGTTTGTAGGCTTTGCGTTTCGGCGCGGGCGACGATGGGCTGGAAGCCGCTGGCGCACGGGTCGGCAACGCTGCCGGGGCCGGACGCGCAGGCGCCGTGCTGGCGTAGCTGCTGACGCTCGAAGGCGCTGGTGCCGGAGCAGCCACCGGGGCCGGTGCGGTGTAGGTATTGGCGCGACGGTTACTGCGCGAAATGCTCAGGATCTTTTCGCACAGCAGTTGCTTGACCTTCTCCGGGTTGCGGGAGATGTCTTCGAAATTCTTCGGCAGGAAGTCCACCGCACCGGCGTCCAGCGCATCCAGGGTGACCCGGGCGCCTTCGTGCGTGAGCGAGGAGAACATCAAGACCGGGGTCGGGCAGCGCTGCATGATGTGCCGCACTGCCGTGATGCCATCCATCATCGGCATCTCGTAGTCCATGGTGATCACGTCTGGCTTGAGGGCCAGGGCCTGATCGATCGCCTCTTTTCCGTTGGTCGCCGTACCGACAACCTGGATGTTCGGATCCGCTGAAAGAATTTCCGAGACGCGGCGGCGGAAAAACCCCGAATCGTCCACCACCAGGACTTTGACTACCATAAACACTCCGTTAGACGCAGCGGGGCGTTGTCGCCCCGCTGCGGCAGAATCAAATACGCCGTGCGGCGTAACGCTTGAGCATGCTCGGGACATCGAGAATCAGCGCGATGCGGCCGTCACCGGTGATGGTGGCGCCGGACATGCCCGGGGTTCCCTGGAGCATTTTGCCCAATGGCTTGATGACCACTTCTTCCTGGCCCACCAGTTGATCGACGACAAAGCCGATCCGCTGGGTGCCCACCGAAAGGATCACCACATGGCCCTCGCGCTGCTCTTCATGAGCGGCGGAGCTGACCAGCCAGCGCTTGAGGTAGAACAAGGGCAGCGCCTTGTCCCGCACGATCACCACTTCCTGACCGTCCACCACGTTGGTGCGCGACAGGTCGAGGTGGAAGATCTCGTTGACGTTCACCAGCGGGAACGCAAAGGCCTGGTTGCCGAGCATGACCATCAGCGTCGGCATGATCGCCAGGGTCAACGGGACCTTGATCACGATCTTCGAGCCTTTGCCCTTGGTCGAGTAGATATTGATGGTGCCGTTGAGCTGGGCGATCTTGGTTTTCACCACGTCCATGCCCACGCCACGACCCGACACATCGGAGATCTCGGTTTTGGTCGAGAAACCCGGGGCGAAGATCAGGTTGAAGCAATCCGACTCGCTGAGACGGTCCGCCGCATCCTTGTCCATCAAGCCTTTCTTGACCGCGATACCGCGCAGAACGTCAGCGTCCATGCCCTTGCCGTCATCGGAGATAGACAGCAGGATGTGGTCGCCTTCCTGTTCGGCGGACAGAATCACCTTGCCGCTGCGTGGCTTGCCCATCGCTTCGCGTTCGGTCGGCTCTTCGATACCGTGGTCGACCGAGTTGCGCACCAAGTGGACCAACGGGTCGGCCAGGGCCTCGACGAGGTTCTTGTCGAGGTCGGTTTCTTCGCCGACCAATTCCAGGTTGATCTCTTTCTTGAGCTGGCGAGCCAGGTCGCGAACCAGGCGCGGGAAGCGCCCGAAGACTTTCTTGATCGGTTGCATCCGGGTCTTCATGACCGCGGTTTGCAGGTCGGCCGTGACCACGTCGAGGTTCGACACAGCCTTGGACATGGCTTCGTCGCCGCTGTTGAGGCCCAGACGGACCAAGCGGTTACGCACCAGTACCAGTTCGCCCACCATGTTCATGATTTCGTCGAGACGCGCGGTATCAACCCGCACGGTGGTCTCGGCTTCACTGGCCGGTTTTTCCGCTGGCGGCGCAGAAGGCGCGGCGCGAGCCGGTGCCGCTGCTGCCGCCGGTTTCGGCGCTTCAGCTTTAGGTTCTGGCGCTTTGGCCGCAGGTTTCGCTGCCGGCGCGGGTGCCTTGGCGACGGGCGCTGTGACCACAGTGCCGGTGCCGACTTCGGTGAACTTGCCTTTGCCGTGCAATTCGTCGAGCAGCGATTCGAACTCGTGATCGGAGATCAGATCGCCACCGGCCGCCTTAGCGGTGGGTGCAGCCGGGGCCGGTGCCGAAGCAATGGCCGATTCCAGCGCATCAACGGCAAAGTTGCCCTTGCCGTGCAGCTGATCGAGCAGGGCTTCGAATTCGTCGTCGGTGATGTCCGAGCTGTCGCCGGCCGCTTTCGGGGCCTTGGCTGCCGGTGCCGCCGGGGCTGCCACGGCATCCACCGCGAACTGACCTTTACCGTGCAACTGATCGAGCAATGACTCGAACTCGGCATCGGTGATTTCGTCGCTGGCCGCCGCATTGCTGCTCGGCGCTGGCGCAGCCGCCGGGGCTTCGGCCTGGGCCTTGACGGCGTTCAGCGAGTCCAGCAGTTGTTCGAATTCGTTATCGGTGATGTCGCCCGATTCGCTCTCGGCGGCGGGTTCTTCCACTACGTCGGCAACCGGGGCTGCGTCGGCGGATTGCGGCTCGGCCAGACGGGCCAAGGCTTCAAGCAATTCTGGAGTGGCGGCCGTGATCGGGCTGCGTTCGCGGACTTCGGTGAACATGCCGTTCACCGCATCCAGCGCTTCGAGAACTACGTCCATCAGTTCCGAGTCGACGCGTCGTTCACCCTTGCGCAGGATGTCGAACACGTTCTCGGCGATGTGACAGCACTCCACCAGCTCATTGAGCTGGAGGAAGCCGGCGCCCCCTTTTACAGTGTGAAAACCGCGAAAAATTGCATTGAGCAAATCCGCATCATCCGGTCGACTTTCCAGCTCGACCAGTTGCTCGGACAGTTGCTCTAGAATCTCGCCGGCCTCAACCAGGAAATCCTGAAGGATCTCTTCATCGGCGCCGAAGCTCATTAAGGGGGTGCTCCTAAGGTCTAAAACCTAAAAAACCTAAAATCCAAGACTGGATAACAAATCGTCCACATCGTCCTGACCGGACACAACATCTTCTCTTTTATCGGCATGAATCTGCGGACCTTCACCCTGCGAGAGATGTTTTTGTGGATCTTTTTCAGCCAGCATCGCTTCACGGTCATGTTCGATACCCGCAAAGCGGTCTACCTGGCTGGCCATGAGCACGAGCTTGAGCAGGTTGCTTTCAACTTCGGTGACCAATTGGGTCACGCGCTTGATCACTTGACCGGTGAGGTCCTGGTAATCCTGGGCCAGCAGAATGTCGTTGAGGTTGCTCGACACCGTGCGATTGTCCGCGCTGCTGCGCGTCAGGAAACCGTCGACCCGGCGGGCCAGTTCGCGGAACTCTTCAGCCCCGACTTCGCGGCGCATGAAGCGTCCCCAGTCGGCGCTCAAGGCCTGGGCTTCGGTGCTCAGGCCATTGACCAGCGGCGTGGCGTTTTCCACCAGGTCCATGGTGCGGTTGGCTGCGGCCTCGGTCAGCTTGACCACATACCCCAGGCGCTCGGTAGCGTCCGTGATCTGCGAGACTTCCTCGGCTTGCGGCATGTTCGGGTCAATCTGGAAATTGACGATCGCGCTATGCAGCTCACGAGTGAGCTTGCCCACTTCCTGGTACAGGCCGCGGTCACGGGTCTGGTTGAGCTCATGGATCAGTTGCACAGCGTCGCCGAACCTGCCTTTTTCAAGGCTTTCGACCAGTTCGACCGCGTGTTTTTTCAGGGTCGACTCAAAATCGCCCTGTGAAGATTCGTTGTGGTCCATAGCTCCCCCGTGGCGCAGTTACTCAACCGATGCGTTCGAAAATCTTTTCGATTTTTTCTTTCAACGCCTGGGCCGTGAAGGGTTTGACCACATAGCCGTTAACACCGGCCTGGGCCGCTTCGATGATCTGTTCGCGCTTGGCTTCAGCGGTCACCATCAGCACTGGCAAGTGCTTGAGTTTTTCATCGGCGCGCACGTGGCGCAGCAGGTCGATACCGGTCATGCCCGGCATGTTCCAGTCTGTTACCAGAAAGTCGATGCTGCCGCTGTTGAGGACCGGAATGGCAGTGGTGCCATCATCAGCCTCGACCGTGTTGGTGAACCCAAGGTCACGCAACAGGTTTTTAATGATCCGCCGCATCGTTGAGAAGTCATCAACGATGAGGATTTTCATGTTCTTGTCCAATTCGACCTCCAAGCAGTCTTAAACGCGCCCAGCACCTGGACGCGCCATTTCAATCAATCCGGCAAAGCACTCAAATGACTGTCTGGAGCACAACAGATCGAGACCGCTGCAGTTCAACACCACACCAGCCTCGTTCGCAGTGTCCCCACACTGCCTTCAGCGCGCTCGCCACTCCCCCAAACGCCCCCGCAAACGGGCCGCGCACTGGCTGTGTAACTGGCTGACACGGGATTCGCTGACACCCAGGACCTCACCGATTTCCTTGAGGTTCAGCTCTTCGTCGTAGTACAGCGCCAACACCAGTCGCTCACGCTCCGGCAAATTGGCAATCGCGTCCGCCAATGCAGCCTGGAAGCGTTCATCTTCCAGATCGCGTGACGGCTCCAGATGAGCACTGGCGCCATCCTCGTGCAGCCCTTCGTGTTCGCCGTCCTGCAACAGGTCGTCGAAACTGAACAGGCGGCTGCCCAAGGTATCGTTCAAAATCCCGTAATAATCGTCGAGACTCAATTGGAGTTCGGCCGCAACCTCGTGATCTTTAGCATCACGGCCGGTTTTAGCTTCAATCGAGCGAATTGCGTCGCTGACCATGCGGGTATTGCGGTGGACCGAACGTGGTGCCCAGTCCCCCTTGCGTACTTCATCGAGCATCGCGCCACGGATTCGAATGCCCGCGTACGTCTCGAAACTCGCGCCTTTGCTGGCGTCGTATTTGGTCGACACTTCAAGCAGGCCAATCATCCCGGCCTGAATCAGATCTTCCACCTGAACACTGGCCGGCAAACGCGCCAGCAAGTGGTAAGCAATGCGTTTGACCAGTGGCGCGTAACGCTCGATCAGCTCGTACTGCGCATCACGTGCCGACTTCTTGTAGAGGTTGTAGCCACTGGCTGTCATAGGACGGGTCCTGCGGTCTGTTGCACGAGACGCTCGACGAAAAATTCCAGGTGCCCGCGCGGGTTGGCCGGCAGCGGCCAGGTGTCGACTTTCTGCGCAATCGCCTTGAACGCCAGGGCGCACTTGGAGCGCGGGAAGGCTTCGTAGACGGCACGCTGCTTCTGCACGGCCTTGCGCACGCTTTCGTCGTAAGGCACGGCGCCGACGTATTGTAGGGCGACGTCGAGGAAGCGGTCCGTGACCTTGGTCAACTTGGCGAACAGGTTGCGACCTTCCTGCGGGCTCTGGGCCATGTTGGCCAGGACGCGGAAGCGGTTCATGCCGTAATCGCGGTTGAGCAATTTGATCAGGGCGTAGGCGTCGGTAATCGAGGTCGGCTCATCGCACACCACCAGCAACACTTCTTGCGCGGCGCGGACAAAACTGACTACCGAGTCACCAATACCCGCAGCGGTGTCGATGACCAATACATCGAGGTTATCGCCGATATCGCTGAAGGCCTGGATCAGGCCGGCATGCTGGGCCGGGCTCAGATGAACCATGCTCTGGGTGCCGGACGCGGCCGGGACGATACGGATACCGCCAGGGCCTTGCAACAGAACGTCGCGCAGCTCGCAGCGGCCTTCGATCACGTCGGCCAGGGTACGTTTGGGAGTCAGTCCCAGCAGAACGTCGACGTTCGCCAGACCCAGGTCGGCGTCCAGCAGCATGACGCGTCGGCCAAGCTCTGCTAGAGCCAGGGACAAGTTCACTGACACGTTAGTCTTCCCGACGCCACCTTTGCCGCCGGTCACCGCGATCACCTGTACGGGATGCATGCTGCCCATGTTATTTCTTTACCTTGTCTTGCATAGACGGAGGCCACATTACTGGCTGCGCGTTCATTAACTGAACAATGCATGGCAGACCATCGATGTAGGTACAAAAACTGTTCATTAGTACCTCAGCCAACCTGCTTGGTCGGGCTGTGGTAAATATCAGCGAACATGTCAGCCATGGCTTCTTCGCTGGGTTCTTCCTGCATTTGCACGCTGACCGCGCGACTGACCAACTGGTGACGCCGCGGCAGATGCAAATCATCTGGAATGCGCGGGCCATCGGTGAGGTAAGCCACCGGCAATTCATGACTGATGGCCAGGCTCAACACCTCGCCCAGACTCGCCGTTTCATCCAGTTTAGTCAGGATGCAGCCGGCCAGCCCACACCGCTTGTAACTGTGATAAGCGGCGGTTAGAACCTGTTTCTGGCTGGTGGTTGCCAGGACCAGATAATTTTTCGATCGGATCCCGCGACCGGCCAGGCTTTCGAGCTGCATGCGCAGGGCCGGGTCACTGGCCTGAAGGCCGGCGGTATCGATCAGAATCACGCGTTTGCGCAGCAACGGATCCAGCGCCTGCACCAGGGACTGGCCCGGATCGACGTGGGTCACCGACACGTTAAGAATGCGACCCAACGTTTTCAATTGTTCCTGAGCGCCAATACGGTAGCTGTCCATGCTCACCAGCGCGATGTTCTGCGCGCCGTACTTGAGCACGTAACGGGCCGCGAGCTTGGCCAGGGTGGTGGTCTTGCCCATGCCGGCGGGGCCGACCATGGCAATCACGCCGCCCTCTTCCAGTGGTTCGACTTCCGGTGTGGCAATCATCCGCGCCAGGTGCGCCAGCAACATGCGCCAGGCCTGACGGGGTTCTTCAATATCGGTAATCAGCGCCAGCAGGTCCCGGGACAACGGGCCGGACAAGCCGATGCGTTGCAGGCGACGCCACAGGTTGGCCTGGGCCGGACGGCTGCCTTGCAGCTGATTCCAGGCCAGGGAGCCGAGCTGCACTTCCATCAGTTCGCGCAGGCTGTTGAGCTCGAAGCGCATCGAATCGAAAGCCCGCGGATCAACACCGCCGGCGGCAGGCGCTGGGGCCGGCGCTGCACGACGAGGTTCGCTATAAGTCGGTTCGATCAGCGGCTCGGCGGCGGTCAACGGCAGGCCGGCGAACAACTGGCGATTGGTAGTCTTGTCTCCGTCGGTTTCGCCTTCGCCGCGCAGGCTCAGTTCGGCCTGGGCGGTGACGATACGCGACTGGGTCTTGCGCAGCTCATCCTCGAGTTCCATGTTCGGAACGCGCGGGGCCAGCGCCGACAGTTTGTAATCCAGGGCAGCCGTCAGCTCGACACCGCCGGCGATCCGGCGGTTGCCAATAATGGCCGCGTCAGCGCCCAGCTCATCACGAACCAGTTTCATGGCCTGACGCATATCGGCGGCGAAAAAACGCTTAACTTGCATAAACCACTACCTCAGCCGTTGGGCCCTACTGTCGCAACGATGGTCACTTGCTTGTTGTCAGGGATTTCCTGATACGCCAACACGTGCAAACCCGGGACTGCCAGCCTGCCGAATCGCGAGAGCATCGCGCGAACCGGACCGGCTACCAGCAGAATCACCGGTTGACCTTGCATCTCTTGACGCTGTGCCGCATCGATCAACGAACGTTGCAGCTTCTCTGCCATGCTTGGCTCCAGCAGAACGCCCTCTTCCGAGCCTTGTCCTGCCTTCTGAAGACTATTGAGCAATATCTGTTCCAACCTTGGCTCCAAGGTGATAACTGGCAGCTCCGACTCAGTCCCTACAATGCTTTGGACGATTGCGCGGCTTACGCCGACGCGCACCGCGGCCACCAGCGCGGCAGTATCTTGACTCTTGGCGGCATTGTTGGCGATGGCCTCGGCGATGCTGCGAATGTCGCGCACCGGCACTTGTTCGGCGAGCAGCGCCTGCAAGACCTTGAGCAGTTGCGACAGCGACACCACACCCGGCACCAGCTCTTCAGCCAGTTTCGGCGAGCTTTTGGCCAGCAATTGCATGAGTTGCTGCACTTCTTCGTGGCCAATCAGCTCACTGGAGTGCTTGTACAGAATCTGGTTCAAGTGGGTTGCCACCACCGTACTGGCATCGACCACGGTGTATCCCAGGGACTGGGCCTGGGCGCGCTGGCTGATTTCGATCCAGACCGCCTCCAGGCCAAAAGCCGGATCTTTGGCGGTAATGCCGTTGAGCGTGCCGTAGACCTGGCCAGGGTTGATCGCCAGCTCGCGGTCCGGGTAAATCTCCGCTTCAGCGAGGATCACGCCCATGAGGGTCAGCCGGTAGGCGCTCGGCGCCAGGTCGAGGTTGTCACGAATGTGCACAGTCGGCATCAGGAAGCCCAGGTCCTGGGACAGCTTCTTGCGCACACCCTTGATCCGCGCCAGCAACTGACCACCCTGGTTGCGATCCACCAGCGGAATCAGGCGATAGCCCACTTCCAGGCCGATCATGTCGATCGGGGTCACGTCGTCCCAGCCCAATTCCTTGGTTTCCTGGGCGCGGGCCGGAGATGGCAGCAGCTCTTGTTGACGCTTGACCTCTTGCAGGGCCTGGACCTTGACCACGCTCTGCTTCTTCCAGAACAGGTAGGCGCCGCCGCCGGCCAGGGCCGCCATGCTGAGAAACGAGAAGTGCGGCATGCCGGGCACCAGGCCCATCACTGCCATCAAACCTGCCGCGACGGCCAACGCTTTGGGCGAGGCGAACATCTGGCGACCGATCTGTTTGCCCATGTCTTCCGAGCCGGAAGCACGGGTCACCATGATCGCCGCTGCTGTGGATAACAACAGTGATGGCAATTGCGCCACCAAACCGTCACCGATGGTCAGCAACGCGTAAACCTTGCCGGCATCGCCGAAGCTCATGCCGTGCTGGAAGATACCGACGGCCATGCCGCCGATCAGGTTGATGAACAGAATCAGCAGGCCGGCGATGGCGTCACCGCGCACAAACTTGCTGGCACCGTCCATGGAACCGTAGAACTCGGCTTCCTGGGCGACTTCCATGCGGCGCAATTTGGCTTGGTTCTGATCGATCAGGCCGGCGTTCAGGTCGGCGTCGATGGCCATCTGTTTGCCGGGCATGGCGTCGAGGGTGAAACGTGCGCTCACCTCGGAAATCCGCCCGGCACCCTTGGTCACCACGACGAAGTTGATGATCATCAAAATCGCGAAGACCACGATACCGACCACGTAGTTACCGCCGATCACCACCTCACCGAAGGCCTGGATCACCTTACCGGCGGCGGCATGCCCTTCCTGACCGTGGAGCATCACCACCCGCGTGGAGGCCACGTTCAGTGCCAGGCGCATCAGCGTCGCCACCAGCAAAATCGTCGGGAACACCGCGAAATCCAGTGGCCGCAAGGCGTAGACGCAGACCAACAGCACGACGATCGACAAGGCGATGTTGAACGTGAAGAACACGTCCAGCAGGAACGGCGGCACCGGCAACATCATCATGGCCAGCATGACCAGCAGCAACAGCGGCACACCCAGATTGCCCCGACTCAAGTCGGCGACGTTTGTGCGAGCACTGTTGATTAACTGAGAGCGATCCACCGGTTTTCCCCGTTCCTTTAAAGCAAACTTTTGACGCCTGAAGCAGGCGCAGAGCGGCTACTGCAAGAAGCCTTCCAACTTTTGCCGGGGCAGGAAATAGAGGTGGGTGCAAGCGCGCAGGATCAAAAGATCGCAGTTCGGCAGCGTCTACAGGAGACCGTGTTTTCACAACGATTCTGTGGCCGAGAACGATCAATGTGGGAGCGGGCTTGCTCGCGAAAGCGGTGTGTCAGTCGACATCTCTATTGACTGACATGACCTCTTCGCGAGCAAGCCCGCTCCCACAGGTTGCAAAGCCAGGCTTTCTCGGCTTTTCGAGGTTGAACCTATTCGAAGAAATCAAAGCGGCTGAACATTGGCAGCATTCGGCCCGTTGGGCCCCGGAGTTACCTCAAAGCTGACCCTCTGGCCCTCCGTCAAAGCTCTATAACCATCACTAGCAATCGCCGAATAGTGCACAGGAACTTCTGCCGACCCGTCATCCGGCGCGATAAAACCAAACCCCTTTGATTCGTTGAACCACTTAACCGTACCAGTAGCCATGACCCTTCTCCTTGAATGACCGAAAAGGCACGCTTGTTGTGCCCTTACGACGATAAAACAACAAGGACCCAACGCTGCCTACTGTCAAAGTTGACAGGTTCCGCTCTGTTTCGGACTAACGGCCGGGGACCAACCACCCTCTTGTGGGAGCGGCGGTGCGACGATTCGACTTGCTCGCGAAAGCGGTGTGTCAGGCGACATTTCCATCGACTGACACGGCCTCTTCGCGAGCAAGCTCGCTCCCACAGGTTTTGGGGTGTGGTCAGGAGTCGCGGCGAAGATCCGGCGGGATCGGCAGGTCGTCTTTGAGCGGATCCGGGCGTTTGCCTTTGCCGGCGCGGTGCTGGCGGATCTGGTAGACGTAGGCCAGGACCTGGGCGACTGCCAGGTACAGGCCGCCAGGGATTTCCTGGTCGAGTTCGGTGGAGTAGTAGATCGAACGCGCCAGGGCTGGCGATTCGAGTAGCAGCACTTCGTTGGCCACGGCGATTTCGCGGATTTTCAAGGCCAGGAAGTCGCTGCCCTTGGCGATCAGCATCGGCGCGCCGCCCTTCTCGGGGTCGTACTTGAGGGCCACGGCGTAGTGAGTCGGGTTGGTGATGACCACGTCGGCATCCGGGATCGCCGCCATCATCCGCCGTTGGGACATCTCGCGCTGGAGCTGACGAATGCGTTGCTTGACCTCCGGCCGCCCCTCCGAGTCCTTGTGCTCATCGCGCACTTCCTGCTTGGTCATCAGCAGTTTCTTGTGGCTTTCCCACAACTGCACCGGCACGTCGACGGCGGCGATGATGATCAGGCCGCAGGCCATCCACAAGGTGCTCCAGCCCACCACTTGCAGGCTGTGAATGATCGCCAGCTCCAGCGGTTCATGGGCGATGCGCTGCAAGTCGTCGATGTCCGAGGACAGCACCGCCAGCGCCACGAACAGGACGATGATGAACTTGGCAAATGCCTTGAGCAACTCCACCAGGGCCTTGGTGGAAAACATCCGTTTGAGGCCACTGAGCGGGCTCATCCGACTGAACTTCGGTGCCAGGGAACCGAACGCAAACAGCCAGCCACCCAAAGAAATCGGGCCGATGATCGCCGCCAGCACCAGTGAAATCATGATCGGCTGGATCGCCCACAAACCGATTTGCCCGGAGTGCAGCAGGTAGTTGGCCATGGACTTCTGATCCATGATCACTTCCCGTGGCAGGCTGAAGTTGATGCGCATCAGCTCCATCATGTCCTGGGCCAAGGCACCGCCGAAAATCAGCAACGCACTGGCACCGACCAGCATGATCGCCAGGGTGTTGAGTTCCTTGGAGCGCGCCACCTCGCCTTTGTCGCGGGAGTCTTTCTTGCGCTTGTCCGTGGGGTCTTCTGTTTTGTCTTGACCGCTTTCGCTCTCAGCCATGACTCAGCGCGCCTGTGCCAGTTCGCGTAAAAACTGCAAGGCCTCGACGGCCATGGGTTGATACTGGTTGAGGATGTCCCCCAGGCTGACCCAGAGAATGAACATGCCGAGCACCAGGGTCAGTGGAAAACCGATGGAGAAGATGTTCAGTTGCGGCGCCGCCCGGGTCATCACGCCAAACGCGATGTTGACCACCAGCAGCGCGGTGATCGCCGGCAACACCAGCACCAGCGCCGCCCCCAGGACCCAGCCGAGCTTGCCGGCCAGCTCCCAGAAATGATTGACCATGAAGCCGCTGCCGACCGGCAACGTGGTAAAGCTTTCGGTGAGGACTTCGAACACCACCAGATGGCCGTTCATCCCCAGGAACATCAGCGTTACCAGCATGGTGAAGAACTGCCCGATCACCGCCACCGACACGCCGTTGGTGGGGTCGACCATGGACGCGAAGCCCATGCCCATCTGGATCGCGACAATCTGCCCGGCGATGACAAACGCCTGGAAGAACAACTGCAAGGAGAAACCGAGCACCGCGCCGATGAGGATCTGCTCCCCGATCAGCAGCAGTCCGCTGAGGTCCAGAGGATTGACGGGCGGCATGGGCGGCAGTGCCGGCGTAATCACCACCGTGATCGCCAGGGCCAGATACGCCCGCACCCGCCGGGGCACCAGGGTCGTGCCGAAGATCGGCATGACCATCAGCAGCGTACCGACGCGAAACAGCGGCAACATGAACGTCGCCACCCAGGTGCTGATCTGGGTATCGGTCAGTTGCAGCAGCGACATGGCTTAGCCGATGACCATGGGAATATTGCCGTACAACCGCAGGATGTATTCCATGAAGGTCTGCACCAGCCACGGGCCGGCGACAATCAGCGTCACCAGCATCACCAGCAGGCGCGGCAGGAAGCTCAAGGTCTGTTCGTTGATCTGGGTCGCGGCCTGGAACATCGCCACCAACAGCCCCACCAACAGACTCGGAATCACCAGCACCGCCACCATCATCGTGGTCAGCCACAGCGCGTCCCGAAAGATGTCTACGGCGACTTCTGGCGTCATGGCGAAACACCTCCGAAACTGCTGGCCAATGTACCGATGATCAACGCCCAGCCATCGACGAGCACGAACAGCATGATCTTGAACGGCAGGGAAATGATCAGCGGCGACAGCATCATCATCCCCATCGCCATCAGCACACTGGCCACGACCAGATCGATGATCAGGAACGGGATGAAAATCATGAAACCGATCTGGAACGCGGTTTTCAGTTCCGAGGTGACGAACGCCGGCACCAGGATGGTCAACGGCGCCTGATCCGGCGTGGCGATGTCAGTGCGCTTGGACAAGCGCATGAACAGCTCCAGATCGCTGGTGCGGGTCTGGGCCAGCATGAAGTCCTTGATCGGCACTTGCGCCTTGAGCACGGCGTCCTGGGCGGTGAGCTTCTCCGCCAGGTACGGTTGCAAGGCATCGTTGTTCACCCGGTCGAACACCGGCGCCATGATGAACAGGGTCAGGAACAGCGCCATGCCGGTGAGGATCTGGTTCGATGGCGTCTGTTGCAGGCCCAGGGCCTGGCGCAGGATCGAGAAGACGATGATGATCCGCGTGAAGCTGGTCATCAGCATGACAAACGCCGGAATAAAGCTCAGCGCAGTCATGATCAGCAGGATTTGCAGGCTGACCGAGTATTCCTGCGCACCCTGCGCATTGGTGCCCAGGGTGATGGCCGGAATCGACAACGGATCGGCGGCCAGCGCCAACGGCGCCGCCAGCATCAGGGCCAGCGTCAAGACGATGCGGAGCGCACCCATTACTTCTTATCCTTCTGATCCTTGCCCAACAGTTCCATGAGGCGCTGGGCAAATTCCGGGGTCGATTTTTCCGTGGTGCTCGGCACGTGCACCGGCTCCTTGAGCACATGCAGCGCGGTGATGGTGCCGGGGCTCAGGCCGAGCAGGATCTGTTCGTTGCCGACCTGCACCAGCATCAGCCGGTCACGGGGACCCAGCGCCCGGGAACCGATGATCTCGATCACCTGCCCCTTGCCCGCCGGCCCGGCCTGCTGGACCCGGCGCAACAGCCAGGCGAGGAAAAAGATCAACGCCAGCACAAACAACAGGCCGAACACCAATTGCGTCAATTGCCCGGCCACACCGCTGTTGACCGCCGGTGCAACGGCCGCCGCCGTCGTGGCCACCGGTTCAGCCGCCAAGGCGCTGAACGGCAGCGCCAGCAACAACCCCAGAACCTTGTTCACTTAGCGCAGCTTCTTGATGCGTTCACTTGGGCTGATCACGTCGGTCAGGCGGATGCCGAACTTCTCGTTGACCACAACCACTTCGCCGTGGGCGATGAGCGTGCCGTTGACCAGCACGTCCAGCGGTTCGCCGGCCAGGCGATCAAGCTCGATCACCGAACCCTGGTTGAGTTGCAGCAGGTTACGGATGTTGATGTCGGTGCTGCCCACTTCCATGGAAATCGACACCGGGATGTCGAGGATGACGTCCAGGTTCGGGCCGTCCAGGGTCACCGGTTCGTTGTTTTTCGGCACGCTGCCGAATTCTTCCATCGGCAGACGGTTGGACGCCGAGCTACCGGTATCGGCAGCCAGCAGCGCATCGATATCGTCCTGGCCGGCATCACCGGTTTCTTCCAGCGCGGCAGCCCATTCATCAGCCAGTGCCTGGTCGTCCTGGGCGTTCATATCGTCGTTCATCGTTTGTCCTCGGCGGGCAGCTCTGAGAAGCGGCCAGTGTTAAATGGGGGAGTTAAGCGCCGGTTAGCGGCGCTCGATCGGCTCGATCACCTGCAACGCGAGGTTGCCTTTGTGCGAGCCCATCTTGACCTTGAACGCAGGCACGCCGTTGGCGCGCATGATCATTTCTTCCGGCATCTCGACCGGGATGATGTCCCCCGGCTGCATGTGCAGGATGTCTCGCAGGCGCAGTTGACGACGGGCCACCGTAGCACCGATCGGCACGTCCACGTCCAGCACGTCCTGGCGCAGGGCGTTGACCCAGCGCTCGTCCTGGTCATCGAGGTCCGACTGGAAGCCGGCGTCGAGCATTTCGCGCACCGGCTCGATCATCGAGTACGGCATGGTCACGTGCAGGTCGCCGCCACCGCCATCGAGTTCGATGTGGAACGTGGACACCACGATCGCTTCGCTCGGGCCGACGATGTTGGCCATGGCCGGGTTCACTTCCGAGTTGATGTACTCGAAGTTCACTTCCATGATCGCCTGCCAGGCTTCCTTCAAATCGATGAAGGCCTGCTCCAGCACCATGCGCACCACACGCAGCTCGGTGGGGGTGAATTCACGCCCTTCGATCTTCGCGTGACGGCCATCGCCGCCGAAGAAGTTGTCCACCAGCTTGAACACCAGTTTGGCGTCGAGGATGAACAGCGCGGTGCCGCGCAACGGTTTGATCTTGACCAGGTTGAGGCTGGTCGGCACGTACAGCGAGTGCACGTATTCGCCGAACTTCATTACCTGCACGCCACCGACGGCAACGTCCGCCGAGCGGCGCAACATGTTGAACATGCTGATGCGGGTGTAGCGGGCGAAACGTTCGTTGATCATTTCCAAGGTCGGCATGCGTCCGCGGACGATCCGGTCCTGGCTGGTCAGGTCATAACTTTTGACACTGCCGGGTTCGGCGGCGGTATCGGTCTGTACCAGACCATCGTCGACGCCATGCAGCAGCGCATCGATCTCATCCTGGGACAGCAGGTCTTGCACGGCCATGTCGTGTTCCTACTGCAGTACGAAATTAGTGAAAAGCAACTGTTCGATCACCACTTTGCCGAGCTCTTTCTGCGCCACTTCCTGGACGCTGGCGGTGGCCTTCTGGCGCAGCATTTCCTGGCCGACCGGCGTCGCCAGCGTAGCGAAGTCCTGGCCCGAGAACAGCATGACGAGGTTATTGCGGATGACCGGCATGTGCACCTTGAGTGCTTCCAGATCCGCCTGGTTGCGGCCGAGCATGGTGATGCTCACCTGCATGTAGCGCGGGCGACCGTTCTGGTTGTAGTTGGCGACGAAGGCCGGCGCCATCGGTTCGAAAATCGCCGGTTGCTTGCCGCTCGGGGCCGTCTCGGCCGCGACCGCAGGTTTGCTCTGGGCGCTGTGCATGAAGTACCAGGTGGCCCCCACGGACAAGCCGATCGCCAGCAGCACTGCCAGCACGATCGCAATGATCAGCTTGAGTTTGCCTTTGGTTGCAGGGTCTTTAACCACTGCTGCTGCTTCGCTCTTCGCCATGCCAATAATCCGTCACTATTCAGGTTTTCACAGTCGCACGGCAAGGCAAGAGCAAGTGTTATGCCAGAAGTGTGGAGGGCTATGTAGACGGTGATGGATCGGCGAGCGCAGATCCAATGTGGGAGCGGGCTTGCTCGCGAAAGCGGTATGACAGTCGACATAAATGTTGAATGTTAAATCGTATTCGCGAGCAAGCCCGCTCCCACAGGAGTGATGTGTGTTGGATCAGGCGTAGTAGTCGACGGCGCTGGAACCGATGACGCTGGTGGTGCTGGCCGCGATTTCCGCGACGGTCGGCACGATCTCATCGTCCATGGCATCCACACGGCCACCGCTGGCGCTGGTACGACCGCCCTGCCCTTGTTGCGCTTGCTGTTCCTGGCCCTGACCCTGCCAGCCACGGGACTGGTCGGAGACGTTGACGTCGACCTGGCCCATGCCCTGCTGGGCGAACATGTCACGCAGGCGATGCATTTGCCCGTCCAGTGCTTCGCGCACGCTCGGGTGGGCGCTCATGAAAGTCACTTGGGTCTGCTGGTCCGGGACCATGTTCACCCGAATATCCAGGCGCCCCAATTCGGCCGGTTGCAACTGAATGTCCGCCGCCTTGAGATTGACGCTGGACAGGTACATGACCCGATTGACCACTTCTTCGGTCCAGCCGCTCTGGTGCATGGCGATCGGCTGATTGACCGGCAGCGCATTGGCGGTTTTCGGCGTGGCCGCCTGGGTCAACGCCGCCAGACGACTGGCGAAATCATCGACACGGGTATCGCTGCTGGCGGACGTCAGGTCCTTGAGGCCGTCATTGAGCAAGCCACTAAAGGCCTTTTCACCACCGCCCTGGCTGGTGCTGTCCTTATCGGCCTTCACATCGAGCATGGTCGCCATGCCAGCGGCGAAATTCTGTGCCGAGGTCAGGTCGCCATCGGCGGAGGCCTGGGCCGGCGTCGCCTTGGGCTGGGCCTGGCTGGAGGCGGAGACGTGACCGCTCTGCTCCATGGCCATGCGCAGAGCTGGCAGCGCATCGAGCGGGTCGGCCTCGGGATCGAAATCGGTGTCGGTGGTCGCCGGGGCTGGCGTCGGCACAGTCACGGCGGCGGCAACGGTCGCTTCGACTTGCGGTTGCGCGGTGGTCACCACGGGCGGCGTTTCCGGCGCCGGCGCGGGAGTCGCTGGCTGAGCCACTTGCATCAGGGCCGGGTCCAGCGTCGGGTCAACTGGCGGGGTGTCGGCGGCGACCGGGGTATCTGTCTGCGCGTCGCTATCGTCGGCGCTTTTGTCATCGGTCGATGCTGCTGCCGGTTTGTCGGCGGGCAAGGATTTGCCGCTATCGGCAACGGCCGGGTCCGCAGCGGCAGGCTTATCCTTGCCGACGTCCTTTTTGGCAGGGCTGTCAGGGGTCTTGTCCCGTGCCGGTTTGAGCGGTGCGTCAGCCAATACCGCAGGCTTTTTCTGGGCCTGATTGGCGAAGACGTTGGCGAAGCTGGAGGCCTTATCCCCAGGCTCAGCGGCCACCACCGGGTTGTTGGCCGGGGTGGCTTGAGGCTTGGCCTTTGCAGTGGCCTGAAGAAGCGAATTGGGGGTAACGGGCATGACGCGGTCTCCGCTGCACTGGGATCGTTTGTACAGTTGACCGGGATAACTGCAAAGGTCGAGCCAGGTTTGCTCAATAGTCGCTTGGAGCGCCGGACGGTCGCGCTACTCGGCCAGGGAACGCTGGCGCTCCGCTTCGTAGAGCGGGCGGACGATGGCAAATTCGCCGTCGATTTCCCCGACCAGTTTTTCGATACCGGCGAGGCTTTTTTGCTTGGCGCGCTGCTCCAGCTCATTGCACAGCTCAGCCAGGCGAATGGCGCCCATGTTGCTGCTGCTGCCTTTGAAACTGTGGGCCGCATTCATGAGTTGCGCGGCGTCGTCTGCCTTTCGCAGTACACGCAAACGCTCTTCGGAGTCGGCGATGAAGGTATCCAGCAAGGTCGGATACTCGTCCTCCATCACTTCTTGCAACGCGCTCAGCACGTCGCGATCCAGATGTGTGTCAGCCACTTGTTCACTCCTTGATCAAGAATTCGCGGGATTATGCCAGAGCCTCCCAATAAAACTCCACGTGCGCACTACGACCATCGTCTGACCAACTGGCCTTGCGGCTCAATTGACGGATCAAACCGACACCGCGTCCGGACAGACGGACGCCATCCACCGGCCGCTCCATCACCCGCGCCACATCGAAGCCCTTGCCGCTGTCGTCGACCCGAATCGACAGGCAACCGCCCTCGCCCTTCGGCGTGACCTGCAAATGCAAGCGCACGTAACCGTCCTGCAATTGGTCCAGACGGGTATTGCGCTCCTGATAATAACGCGCAAATCCCGAGGCATCGCGCTTGAGGCTTGAATCCAGGCCCAGCACGCCGTGCTCCAGGGCGTTGGAATACAACTCGGCCAACACGCTATACAACGCGCCGCTTTGCGCCCGCAGGCCGTGGACTTCCAGCAGCAATTGCAATAGATACGGCAGCGGGTTGAAGCGTTTAAGGGTGGCGGCGCGAAACTCGAAACTCACCGACCAGTCCAGCGGGCACGACTGGCCGCTGTCGGAATACACCAGGGCCGGCGGGCTCAACTGCGCCGGATCCAGCAGCCGGACCTCGACCATGCTCACATCGTCGCGGAACTCGCCACGGAAATCCCGCAGGGCCTGCTCGATCTCCTCGAACAATGCGTCTGGCCGGCGATTGGCGGCAAACACCTGCTCCAGGCGCTCCACGCCGAACAATTGCTCGTTGGCATCGCAGGTATCGATCACCCCGTCGGACATCAGGAACACCCGATCATCGACCGCCATCGGAAACACTTCCGTGCGATCGTTGAAGGTGGTCGGGCTCAACACACCCAATGGCAAGTGCCGCGCCCGCAGCGGCGTGCGCTCGCCGGTGGCATTGCTGTGCAGGTAACCGTCGGGCATGCCGCCATTCCAGACTTCCACCGAACGGCGCTGGAAGCTCAGGCACAGCAGGGTCGCGCAACAGAACATATCCACCGGCAGGATGCGCTTGAGCTTGGCGTTCATCTCCCGCAGGGTTTCGGGCAAGCCGTAGCCCTTGGCGGTCATGCCGTAGAACACTTCAGCCAGGGGCATGGCGCCGACGGCGGCCGGCAAGCCATGGCCGGTGAAGTCGCCGAGCAAGACGTGCATGTCGCCGGCCGGGGTAAACGCCGCCAGCAGCAGATCACCGTTGAACAGCGCGTAAGGCGATTGCAGGTAGCGGATATTCGGCGCGTTCAGGCAACCGGAGTGGGCAACCTTGTCGAACACAGCCTTGGCCACCCGCTGCTCGTTGAGCAAGTACTCGTGGTGCCTGGCAATCTGGTCACGCTGATCGAGCACGGTGGCCTGCAAGCGGCGCAAGCGGTCCATCGCCTTGATCTTGGCGGCAAGGATCACCTGGTTGTAGGGCTTCGCCAGAAAGTCGTCGCCGCCGGCCTCCAGACAACGGGCCAGGGCTTCGCTTTCGGTCAGCGAGGTCAAAAAGATGATCGGCACCAGTGTTTCCCCGGCCAGTGCCTTGATCTGCTGCGCCGCCTCGAAACCGTCCATCACCGGCATCATGGCGTCCATCAACACCAGTTGCGGTCGTTGCTCGCGGAACGCTTCAACCGCTTCGGCACCGTTGGCCGCCGTCAGCACCTGATGGCCCTGACGCCGGACAATACTCGACAACAGCATGCGATCAGCCGCGCTGTCTTCGGCGATCAGGATCGTCAGCGGTTCAAACAACGACTGCACGGCGATCACGCCACGTCGAAGATTTGTTCGAAGTTGGAGATCGCCAGGATCTTGCGCACGTCGGCGTTGGCATGGGTCAACGAGATATCGGCGTCCTCGCCACCGGCGTGATCGCGCAACAGCAACAACATGCCGAGCGCGGAGCTGTCGAGATAAGTGGCATCCTTCAGGTTCACTTCAAAGGATCCGGGTTTGGGCTCGAGTTTTTCGTAGGACTCGCGAAATTCCTGATGCTTGGCAAAATCGAATCGTCCCTTGATCGAAATCGTCAGCTTTTGCCCATCTGGGGAGACTTCTGTAACGACTGACATTTAACGGCTTCCTTGTCATTGAACAACGTGTGTACAAGGTTTAGCACTTGGCGGGGGCGGCGGCAAGGCGGGAGATGTCAGTGGTTCGTCAAAAGATTTGATGAATGTGAGGGCCTCTTCGCGAGCAAGCCCGCTCCCACAGGGGATCTTCGTCGTGCCGGAGATCGAATGTGGGAGCGGGCTTGCTCGCGAAGAACGATAACGCGGTCCAACTGACTCAATACGGATCCTGGCGCGGCAACCTCTGGGACAACTCATCCAGCAACTTCTGCTCACGCCGGTCTTCGAGCCTGCGCGCCTCGTCCATGTAGCGCTGGACCAGTTTGCGCAAGCCTTCGACCCGGGCAAACGCCTGCTGCCAGGCGTCACGCGCCTTGTTCAGATTGTTTTGATGCCAGACCAGGCTCTGTCGCTGCTGATCGATGGCCGTGCCCAGTTGTGCCAGGAAGCCCTGATAACCCAGCAACCACTGGCCGGACACGCCACTGCTGCCGCGCACGATCCATTGCTCCTGGTAGTCGAGGCGAAACGCTTCAAGGTCGTCGAGCTTGCTTTGCGCCAGGCGCACCTGGCCCTGGAAATGCCCCAAACGCTGGACCGCGGTTTTCTCGGCTTTTTCAGCCATTTCGACCACCGGTGCCAGGCGCCCTGCGCGAGTCTGGGCCATGGCCGATTAGCCGCCGGCCGCTGGGGCGAAGATCGTGCCGAGGTAGGCTTCGCTTTCGCCCAGGCTGATTTTGTCGTTGAGCCCCTGACGCAGGTATTTGACCAGTTGCGGTTGCAGGGAGATGGCCAGGTCGGTTTCCCGATCACCACCGGCCACATAGGCGCCGACGCTGATCAAGTCGCGACTCTGCTGATACCGCGACCATAACTGCTTGAAGTACTGGGCGCGCATCATGTGTTCCGGCGTGACCACCGATGGCATGACCCGGCTGATGGACGCTTCGATGTCGATGGCCGGGTAATGCCCTTCCTCGGCCAGGCGCCGGGACAGCACGATGTGGCCGTCGAGCACGCCCCGTGCGGCATCCGCGATCGGGTCTTGCTGGTCATCGCCTTCGGACAACACGGTGTAGAACGCGGTAATCGAACCGCCGCCCTTCTCGGCGTTACCGGCCCGTTCCACCAGTTTCGGCAACTTGGCGAACACCGACGGCGGATAGCCCTTGGTGGCTGGCGGCTCGCCGATGGCCAGGGCGATTTCCCGCTGGGCCTGAGCGAAACGGGTCAGGGAATCCATGAGCAACAGGACGTTCTTGCCCTTGTCGCGGAAATATTCGGCGATGCGCGTGCAGTACATCGCCGCGCGCAAACGCATCAGCGGCGCATCATCCGCCGGGGAGGCGACGACCACCGAGCGCTTGAGCCCTTCCTCACCGAGGATATGCTCGATGAACTCTTTAACTTCTCGACCCCGCTCACCAATCAGCCCGACCACGATGATGTCGGCCTCGGTGAAGCGGGTCATCATGCCCAGCAACACCGACTTACCCACACCCGTACCGGCGAACAGGCCCAGACGCTGACCGCGACCGACCGTCAACAAACCGTTGATGCTGCGAATGCCCACGTCCAGCGGCTCGCTGATCGGGTGACGCTTGAGCGGGTTGATCGTCGGGCCGTCCATCGGCACCCAGTCTTCAGCCTTCATCCCGCCCTTGCCGTCGAGTGCGCGACCGGCACCGTCGAGCACCCGCCCGAGCATGCTCATGCCCATCGGCAAACGCCCGGTATCGGCCATCGGCACCACGCGCGCGCCGGGGGCAATACCCGCGACGCTGCCGACCGGCATCAGGAACACCTTGCTGCCGGAGAAGCCCATGACTTCGGCTTCGACCTGCACCGGGTGATAACTGTCGTCGTTGATGACCATGCAGCGGCTGCCCATGGCGGCGCGCAAACCTTCGGCTTCGAGGGTCAGGCCGACCATGCGCAGCAGGCGTCCTTCGAGGATCGGCGCACCGGCCAGTTCCGTGGCCTCGGCATAACTGCCCAGGCGCTTGGCGAAACTGGTGCGATCAAGGCGCATCGGGGGTGTCCGGTTCTGGCGGCAGCTCGGCTTGCGGTTCGGCCGCAGGCTTGGACTCGACGGGCAGCTCAAGGCTCATGTCCGGCTCGGCCGGGTGCAGGGCTTGTTCGTGCAATTGGTCGAAGAGCTTATCCATGACCCGGGTAACGCGGGTTTCGACGGTGGCGTCGATGCGGCTGTGTTCGGTTTCGACCCGGCAACCACCGGGCAACAGCGCTTCGTCCTCGACGATGCGCCAGGTTTCTTCATGGCGCTCGCGCAGGGCTTTGACCTGTTCGAAATCCTGGGGATTGATGTACAGCCGCACATTGCCCACGCCCAGCGGCAACAGCTTGAGGGCTTCACGCATGACGCTTTCGATCTGAGTGGAATCGATGGCCAGTTCGCGCTGAATCACCTGTTTGGTGATGTGCTGCACGAGATCAACCAGGGACTTTTCGATCTGGGAGTCCTGCTCGGCGATCGGCTCGAACAGGTTGGCCATCAGCTGTTCCAGGCCGGCAATCTTGGCCGACAGCGCTACGTCAGCTTCCTGACGAACCTTGAGCGTAGTGCTGTGAAAACCTTCTTTTTCACCCGTGGCGAAGCCTTCGTTGTAGGCCTCCTGACGGATGCTTTCGAGTTCTTCCAGGGTCAGTGGCTGGACTTCTTCCAGCGGCACTTCTTCCATTTCCGGCGGTTCGGGCTCGGGTTCCGGCTCGGGCTCCGGCACATGCGGGTCGAAGCTGGGCAACGACCACACGTCGAAACCGCTGACCCCTTTGCCACGGATCAGGTCGGTGTTGGACTCATCATGTTTGGACGACATAGTGACCTTAGATCATCTCTTCGCCACCCTTCCCACCGAGAACAATTTCTCCGGCTTCGGCCATACGGCGGGCAATGGTGAGGATTTCTTTCTGCGCGGTTTCCACGTCGCTGACACGCACCGGGCCTTTGGCCTCGAGGTCGTCGCGCAACAGTTCGGCCGCTCGTTTGGACATGTTCTTGAAGATCTTTTCCTTGACGCCTTCGTCCGAACCCTTGAGGGCCAGCACCAGCACGTCGGAAGACACTTCGCGCAGCAACGCCTGGATGCCACGGTCGTCGACATCGGACAGGTTGTTGAACACGAACATGAGGTCTTCGATCTGACCGGACAGGTCTTCGTCGACTTCGCGGATCGAGTCCATGAGCTGACCTTCGATCGAGCTGTCGAGGAAGTTCATGATGTCGGCCGCACGCTTGATACCACCCAGGGTGGTGCGCGAGGCATTCGAGTTGCCGGAGAACTGCTTCTCGAGAATCTGGTTGAGTTCTTTCAGGGCCGCTGGCTGCACGGTGTTCAACGACGAGACGCGCAGGATGATGTCCAGGCGCACCTTGTGGTCGAAGTTCCCGAGTACTTCACCGGCCTGGTCCGGGTCGAGGTACGCCACGACGATCGCCTGGATCTGTGGGTGCTCGTAACGGATCACGTCGGCGACGGCGCGTGGTTCCATCCACTTCAGGCTGTCGAGGCCGCTGGTGTTGCCGCCCAGCAGGATGCGGTCGATCAGGCCGTTGGCCTTGTCTTCGCCCAGGGCCTGGGTGAGCATTTTGCGCACGTAGTCGTCGGAGCCGACGCCCAGGCTGGTCTGGTCGCCGACGATCTCGACGAACTCGCTCATCACCTGCTCGACCTGCTCGCGGTGCACGTTACCCATTTGCGCCATGGCCACGCCCACACGCTGGACCTCTTTAGGCCCCATGTGGCGCAGCACTTGGGCAGCGTCGGTCGAACCCAGGGACAGCAGCAAAATCGCGGCTTTATCGACCCGGGACAGTTTGGCGACAGCGGCTCGGTTATCACTCATCTGCGTTAATCCACTCTTTCACGACCTGGGCCACACGACCCGGATCTTCTGCCACCAGACTCTTGATTGCATTCAACTGTGCGTCATAGCCTTCGCTCGGGCTCGGCAACAGGATGCTTTGCGGCCCGCCCAGGCTGACGCGGTCGTTGGCCAGTTCGCCGTCCAGGCCGCCCATGCCACCCAACTCTACGTCGCTGCCCAAGCCAGCCAGTTGTTTGCCTTTGCCGCCACCGGTGATGTTGTTGAGCACCGGGCGCAGCACACCGAACACCAGCACCAGGATGAACAACACACCCAGCACTTGCTTGACGATGTCCCAGAACCAAGGCTGGGAGTAGAACGGAATATCGGCAATCACTTCGCCGCGTTCGGCGGAGAACGGCATGTTGATCACGCTGACGCTGTCGCCACGGCTGGCGTCGAAACCAACGGCGTCCTGCACCAGGCGAGTGAAGCGCGCCAATTCGTCGGCGCTCCACGGCGCACGGGTGGTTTCCCCGTTGGCCGCGTTGATCTTGACCTGGTCATCCACCACCACCGACACCGACAGGCGATTCAAACGGCCCTGTTGCTGCTTGGTGTGGCTGATGGAGCGATCAAGCTCGAAGTTCTTGGTGGATTGTTGACGCTTGTCCGCCGGGTACGGTGCAAGCATAGGCTGCCCGGTGGCCGGGTCCATGATTTGCTGACCATTGGCATCGAGCAACGGCTGACCTGGCTGCACCATGCCGGCCGAAGCAGTAGCGCCACCGGTGGTTTGCGGCGCCGAGGCTGGCGACGGTGGCTGGTTGCTCAGAGCACCCGGCACGCCTTGCGGGCCATTGCTGGCGGTGCGTTGTTCAGACGTCGATTGCTCGCTGCGCAGCGCCGGTTGATCCGGGTTGAACTGCTCGGAGGTCGATTCGACGGCACTGAAATCCACGTCGGCCGACACTTCGGCTTTATAGCGGTCGTTGCCCAGTACCGGTTGCAGAATGTTGTGCACACGCTGGGTGAGCATGCTTTCCATGCGGCGGCTGTAATCGAATTGCTTGCCGGCCATGGTCAGTTCGGAGTTCTCCGCCTGATCCGACAGCAGGTTGCCCTTCTGGTCGACGACGGTGATCTGCGATTTGCTCAGCTCAGGCACGCTGGTGGCGACCAGGTTGATGATCGCCAGTACCTGGCCTGGCTCAAGGGAGCGGCCGGAATACAGTTCCACCAGAATCGACGCACTTGGCTTGCGCTCATCGCGCACGAACACCGAGCTTTTCGGAATCGCCAAATGGACGCGGGCGCCCTTGACGTTGTTCAGGCTGGAGATGGTGCGCGCCAGTTCACCTTCGAGGCCGCGACGATAACGGGTCGCTTCCATGAACTGGCTGGTGCCCAGGCCCTGGTCCTTGTCGAGGATTTCAAAACCGATGTTGCCATCGCTGGGAGTGACACCAGCGGCCGCGAGCTTGAGTCGCGCACGGGACACATCATCGGCCTTGACCAGCAAGGCACCGGAATTCGGTTCAACGGTATAAGGAATGTCAGCGGCGGCCAGGGTTTCCATGACCTGCTTGGCGTCCATACCGGCAAGACTGCCGTACAGAGGCCGGTAGTCCGGCTGCTGCGACCACAACACCACGGCAAAGCCAATCGCCACGCTCGCAGCCAGGCCGACCAACAGGCCCACCTGACGCAACATGGTCATCTCGGAGAGGTTTTCCAGGAAGGACAACCCGAACAGCGGCGGTTTGCCGTCTACTGGGGTGGCCTTGGCCGGAACATTATCGGCGACTGCTTCTGCCATGACTCAATCTCGTCCTTAAACCGGCATCTGCATGATGTCTTGGTAAGCCTGAACCAGCTTGTTACGCACCTGGGTCAACGCCTGGAAAGACACACTGGCCTTCTGCGAAGAAATCATTACATCCGTCAGATCAACGCCGCTCTTGCCAATTTCAAAGGCACTGGACAGCTGATTCGACGCTTGCTGGGTGTCGTTCACTTTATTGACGGCCTGACCGAGCATATCGGCAAAACTGCTGCCCCCCAGTTCAGGAACGGCGGCAGTCGATTTAGGTGCCGACATGGCATCCATTTGCATGGAGCGCATGTCCAACATCAATCGATTGAATTCAATACCTTGGCTCATGATCTACTCTCTCTGGCGACCCGCAATTTTTTGACACTCACTCGGCGGGTACTGAGGTGTTAGCAACAAGGGTGCCAGCTCCGGGGGCTTGTTTCACAAAAGCCGCTCAGGGCCTGGATGACTACAAAACATTGTGGGAGCGGGCTTGCTCGCGAAAGCGGTGTGTCATTCAGCAATGATGTCGACTGACACGCCCTCTTCGCGAGCAAGCCCGCTCCCACAGTTTGATCAGGTGGCAAACAGATAAGCTTCGACATCCATGCCGGCATCGCGCATTTGCGCGAGTTTGTAGCGCAAGGTGCGGGGGCTGATGCCCAGGCGTTCGGCGGCTTCCTTGCGTCGGCCACGCTCGGATCGCAGGGTGTCGATGATCATCTGGAACTCGTGGCGGCGCAGGTCATCGCCCAGGGCGCTGGCGGATTCGGCCTCGACCTCCACGACTCGCACTGGCGTCAACGCCGGCAACGGCGCACAAGCGACGGGGCCCGACAGGCAGAAATCCTGGGGCTGGATCAACCCGCCCTGCTGCAGAATCAGTGCACGCTGAATGGCGTTATCCAGCTCCCGCACATTGCCCGGCCACGGATAACCGATCAGGCACGCCTGGGCCTCGGGGGACAGTCTGGCCGCCGCATGCTTCATTTTATTGACGTGTTTGGCCAAAAGACGCTCGGCCAGCGGCAGGATGTCGGCGGTGCGCTCGCGCAACGGACGCCAGGCCAGGGGGAACACCGACAAGCGATAGTAAAGGTCTTCACGGAAGCGTCCCGCCGCCACTTCACCCGCCAGGTCACGGTTGGTGGTGGCAACGACGCGGATATCCAGACTGATGGGCTTGCGTGCGCCGACCCGCTCCACTTCCCGCTCTTGCAACACCCGCAACAGCTTGGCCTGTAAGCCCATGGGCATTTCGGAAATTTCGTCGAGCAGGATGGTCCCGCCATCGGCTTGCTCAAACTTACCGGCCTGGGCCGCGATGGCGCCGGTGAACGAGCCTTTCTCGTGGCCGAACAGCGTGGCCTCGAGCATGTTGTCCGGGATCGCCGCGCAGTTGATCGCGATGAACGGTTGGCTGGCGCGGTGGGAATGCTGGTGGATGTAGCGCGCCAGCACTTCCTTGCCGGTGCCGGACTCGCCGGAAATCAACACGGTCGAATCGCTGCGTGCGACCCGCGCCGCCAATTCAAGCAATTGCGCACTGGCCGGCTCGAAAGCAATCGGCCCTTCACCGTCGGTGGCGCCGAGACTGCCCAACGCATGACGCGCTACCAGATCGAGCAAGGCCTTGGGCTCGAACGGTTTGACCAGATAATCCGCCGCGCCCTGGCGCATGGCATCGACGGCGCGCTCCACCGCGCCGTGCGCGGTCATCAACAGCACCGGCAATTGCGGCTGGCGGGCCCGCAGCAAACTGAGCAACTGGTGCCCGTCCATACCTGGCATGTTGACGTCACTGACGACGAGGTTGAACGCCTCGATGCCCACCGCCGCCAGCGCTTCCTCAGCCGAACCGACAGCCTTGTAATCGTGCCCCGCGAGCAGCAGCGTATCGGCCAGTGCCTCCCGTAGCGCGCGGTCATCCTCGACCAGTAAAACCTTGATTGCCATGTCCTTCACTCCGCATCCGATGCGCTGGAAAACAACGGCAGGGACACCAGCGCACAGGTGCCGCGACCGAGCCGCGAGCGCAAGTGCAATTCTCCCTGATGGGCGCGGGCCACTGCCTTGACCACGGTCAGGCCCAGGCCAGTACCGGTGGTTTTCGTGGTGAAAAACGGCTCGCCCAGGCGCGCCAGCACCACGTCGTCGATACCGCTGCCGCTGTCGCTGACAGACAGGCGCAAGTTGTTGCCACGGGTATAGAGGTGAACCTTCAGGCGCACGTCGCCGTTACTGGCCTGAATCGCGTTCTCGATCAAATTCAGGATGGCGCCGACCAGGGTGTCGCGGTTGCACAGCAACTCCCCGGCATGACTGTCGCACTGCCAGCGAATCGGCAGCTCCTGGACATGGGTCAGCGCCGCCGCTTGCAGCGATTGCATGAGTTCTTTGGGGGTAACACGATTGGTCAGCGGCAGTTCGCCGCGGGCGAATACCAGCATGTCACGCACCTGGTGCTCCAGTTCGTGCAGGCGTTCTTTCAAGCGCCCGGCGAAGCGTTGCTGGGTGGCGACCGGCAGCTCCTGCTCAGTCAAATGACTGGCGTACAGCAACGCGGCGGACAGCGGTGTGCGAATCTGATGAGCCAGCGAGGCGACCATGCGCCCCAGGGACGACAGGCGCTCGTGGCGGGCCAGTTGACCTTGCAGTTGCCGGGTCTCCGTCAGGTCGTTGAGCAATACCAACTGACCGGGCTCGGCATCCAGCGAACGGGTGGCAATCGACAGGCGCCGACCGTCTTTGAGGGAGATTTCATGACCGTCGTCTTCACGGGGGGCAAAGCAGCGGGCAATCACCTGGCGCCACAACTCGCCTTCGAGGGGCAGACCAAGCAGTTCGCAGGCCGCCGGGTTGGCTTCGCGCACCATGCCGTGGGCGTCGATGACGATAACGCCACCGGGTAACAGATCCAGGAGGTTTTGCAGACGGTTGGCCAGACGTTCTTTTTCCGCCAGTTCCTGCATGCGCTGAGCACTGACCACCGCCAGCTCGCCCTTGAGCTCGGTGACCCGGGCTTCGAGCATGCTGTAGGAGTCAGTCAATTGGCTCGACATCTGGTTGAACAGGGCAAACGCCTGCTCGAGGCCGAGTCGGCTTGCCTGCTCTACGGACGACGGTTGCCCCGGAGCGTCAGGGGCAGAAGACATCTGGGCGGCTTGGGGCATCGTGCTCTCTCGCTTGGCTGACCGTCAGTGAAACGGAACGTTGCGAGGGATGTAGCAATACCCGTGCCTAAAAAAAACCGCCTATAAATGAAGGACTTGAAAAACAGGCGTCAATCATCCGCCTGTTCATCACCATCACGACGACTCATACCGTACTTGCGCATCTTTTCCACCAGGGTGGTGCGACGAATACGCAGGCGTTCGGCAGCGCGGGCGACGATGCCATTGGCATCATCCAGCGCCTGTTGAATCAGGCCTTGTTCCAGACCACCGAGGTAGTCCTTCAAGTCCAGGCCTTCGGGCGGCAGCAGCGCATTGGCGCTGAAGTCCGGGGTGTGTCCATTGATGGCCACCCGTTCTTCCAGATCGCTGCGCAGGCTGTCGACCAGTTGCTCGTCTTCATCATCGACGTAGCGGAATTTCTTCGGCAGCTCGACCACGCCGATCACCCCGTACGGATGCATGATCGCCATGCGCTCCACCAGGTTGGCCAGCTCGCGGACGTTGCCCGGCCAGCCGTGACGGCACAGGGACATGATCGCCGCCGAGTTGAACCGGATCGAACCACGCTTCTCGTGCTCCATGCGCGAGATCAACTCGTTCATCAGCAGCGGGATGTCCTCGACACGTTCGCGCAATGGCGCCATCTCGATCGGGAACACGTTCAGGCGATAGTAGAGATCTTCGCGGAAGGCGCCGATCTCGATCATGCTTTCGAGATTCTTGTGGGTCGCCGCGATGATCCGCACATCGGCGCTCTGGGTTTTGTTGCTGCCCACGCGCTCGAAGGTGCGCTCTTGCAGAACCCGCAGCAGCTTGACTTGCATCGGCAACGGCATGTCGCCGATTTCGTCGAGGAACAGGGTGCCGCCATTGGCCAGCTCGAAACGCCCGGCGCGGCTGGTGATTGCCCCGGTGAAGGCGCCCTTCTCGTGGCCGAACAGTTCGCTTTCCAGCAACTCGGCCGGGATCGCGCCGCAGTTGACCGGCACGAACGGCGCGTCACGCCGCTTGGAGTGGTAGTGCAGGTTGCGCGCGACCACTTCCTTGCCGGTGCCGGACTCGCCGAGGATCAGCACGCTGGCATCGGTGTCGGCCACTTGCTGCATCATCTGGCGCACGTGCTGGATCGCCCGGCTGGTGCCGACGAGGCTGCGGAACAGATTGGGTTCACGGTGACGACCGCGCTCGCGGGCCTGGTCGTACATCTCGCGATAGACCTGGGCACGGTGCAGGGAGTCGAGCAATTTGCTGTAGCTGGGGGGCATTTCGAGCGTCGAAAGCACTCGGCGACGCTGGTCTTCAGGCAGGTCAACGGAGGAATTATCGCCCATTAACAAAACCGGAAGGAACTCATCCCAGGTTGAGAGTGTCTTTAACAGGCCCAAAAGCGCACCAGGAGCACTGACTGTCCCGATTAGTACGCAAATGACTTCACGACTTGATGACAACGAGCCGACCGCCTGCTGCCAGTCATGGCTGCCGCAGGGTAAATTTTCTTCACCGAGAAAATTTAAAATCACCGCTAAATCGCGGCGACGGACGCTATCGTCATCAATCAGCAGAATTTTGGTTTCACGCCACATGCAATAGCAACTTCCCTAGTCAACTCAATGCCCGAAATGAGGGGGCAAGCTAGACGCTTGCAGACACGTTATGCCTGTAGACGCCTGAAATCTGGATACAGCCACTAGTTAAGTCAAAAAACCGTGCACAGTCAAATTTATGGCGCACTAGTTTGGATTAACCGGGGATTAATTAACCAAACAGATGGTAAACCTTTGCAGCGTTTTGCGCTTGGTGGATCTGAGACATCTCGTCGACTATCGCCTGTCTCTCCCCCATCGCCACCTCAAGAAGTTCCTTGTAGACCCCCAGCAACTCCTCAAGATTGGCGCGCAACGCCACCTCGTCCAGCGAAGCTTCACTCAAGACATCTTCCATGCAGGAACGGCAATGCAGGTCCAACTGACCGATAGCCTCCCAGTTGCGCTCGGCCAATGCACCGACCAACGCTTCACGGGTTTGTTCGATTCGCTGCAATACAAGACTCATGGTGATCTCCTTAAAACTGCGGACCAGGCGCGGCGATGGCATCCCAGCCTTCTTTTACCGTGCGCAGCAGACCGGCGACTTCATCGAGAATCCGCGGGTCGCTCTTGATGTTCGCCTCGGCGAGGCGCTTCATCATGTAAGCGTAGAGACGATCGAGCTCACCGACGGTATCGGCGGCTTTTTCAAGATCCAGACCTTCTCGCAAGCCACCGATGATCCCGATAGCCTTGCTGATTGACGTTCCCTTGCCAGGAATGTCCTTGCGCTCCATGGCGCCTTTGGCCTGGGCAATGCGATCCAGGCCGCCTTCCATCAGCATCTGCACCAGGCGGTGCGGGCTGGCTTCGGACGTCTGGGCTTGTGCCCCAACCTTCTGATATTGCCGAAGGGCTAACATCGGATTCATTTTCTACCTCATTGCCACTCAATGACTCGTATGACCAGTGTATCGCCTGCAAACCCAGAAACTTTAGATCACAAGACAAAAACCCGGCGCACGCCGAAAAGCGTAGCCGGGTTTTTGTCGTCAGCCCATGACTACTTGGCGGACTGCTGGGCGTTCAACGACGCGAAGAAGCCCGTGATGTTGCTGGCGGTGGCCTTCATCTGGCCGACCAACAGGTCCATCGCGTTGTACTTGGCGGTCAGGGATGCCGTCAGGTTGGTCACTCGCAGGTCGAGCGCGGTCTGCTGGGAGCTCAGGTCTTTCTGAACCTTGCTCAGGCTGGTGTTGCGCTGATCGAGGATGCCACCCGTCTGGGAGTAAGGCGTGATCGCCGCCGACATGCGCGCCAGCAGGCCATTCTTGGTATCAGTACCAGTGAAAAGGTTCTGTACCGAATTGCTCATGCCCGGTGTGGCCATGGCCTTGGCGTACTTGGTCGCATCGATGGTCAGCGTACCGGTCTTCTGATCGGTCTGGATGCCCAACTGCGACAGTACCGACAATTGCCCGCCAGCCCCTGGAGCCACCAGTTCATTGCGCACGGCAGTGATCAGGTTACGTGGCAGAGAGTCACCGGTCATGGCCGCGCCGATGGTCGGGTTGCCCTCGTCATCAAGGCTTGGCTTGGTCAGCGTGGTCAGGGTGTTGATCACGGTGTTGTAGGCATCGACGAACGTTTGCAACGAGGTTTTCAGGCCATCGGTGTTGGTGCCGACAGTCACCTTGACCGGCGTTGGGCTTTCCGCCACCAGGGTCATGTTGATGCCGCCGACCGCGCCGCTGATCGTGTTGCTCTTGCTGGTAACGGTCAGGCCATCGATGACGACAGTTGCGTCCTCGGCCAGGCCACCGATGTTGCCCGACGCGCCCGCAGCCGGGGTCGAACCCAGACTGGTGGAACCGTCGATCTCCAGCCCGGCAATGCCGCTGACCTTGAGGTCCGAGCCTGCGCCCGTCACCGTGGAGCCGATGACCAGGCGCGAACCGTTGGCGTCGGTGATGATGTTGGCGCTGATGCCCTTGCCTTGCAGCGAGGTGTTAATTGCGTCACGGGTCGACTGCAGGGTCGCACCGCTGGGAATGGTCACCGGGTAATCAATACCATTTTGACTGATTTTCAACGTACCAGTCGGAATGGCACTGCTGGCACCGCCGGCAAATGCCGCGCTGGCCACTTTCGAACTGGTTGCCAGGTTAGTGACAGTCACGTTGTAAGTACCGTTTACCGCGGTGTTATCCGAGGTGACGGTCAGCGTCGTCGGGGTGCTCGACGTCGCGGTAAAACCGGAAAACGCAGGCGCGTCTTTTTTGCCCAGGTTGGTCATCGCGGTCTGGAACGCTGCCAGCGCCGACTTCAACGAACCCGTAGCGGAAATCTTGGCCGTGTTGATCGTCGTCTGATTGGTGATCAGCGTCTGCTTGGCCGATTTGTCGGAGTTGACCAGCGCGGTCACGATCGCACCGATGTCGAGACCGGACCCTAGACCCGAACCCGGTAGAATTGGACTTGCCATGTGCATCTCCCTATCTGAGTGTCGCCGGTCTTTTGACCACTATGCGCGGACAATGATCGTACAAACACGTTTCATGCCAGTGTCAGGCCTTGGCATCGAACAAAACATTACTGGCGTTGTGCAGGCTTTCAGCCAGTTTCATGGCTTCGGCTGAGGGAATCTGTCGAATCACTTCACCGGATTCGCTGGCAATCACCTTGACGATGACCTTGCCGGACGTTTCGTCGATGGAAAACTCCAGGTTACGCTTGACCGACTGAACAAACTTTTCGATCTCCTGAACGGCCATTTTCAACTTATCCGAGTTGTCCGAAGTGTCCGAATTGTCTGAATTCGAGCTTTTTGCAGTTGCAGCGACAGCCTGGGGAATTTCGGCGCGAGGCGCATCCGCCGGCTTATCGGTAGTGCTGACCGCCGGTTTCGGGGCCGGGTAAGACAAGTTCAGCTTCACGCTCATGTCCATGACCATCACCTCTTAAACGGAAAAAGCGAGAGAGCACGCAAGCGCACTCCCCCGCCAAAACTCAATCCGAAATTACTGAAGCAGTTTCAGTACAGCGGATGGCAGCTGGTTAGCCTGGGCCAGAACAGCGGTGGAAGCTTGTTGCAGAGTTTGCTGTTTGGTCAGGTTAGCGGTTTCTGCGGCGAAGTCGGTATCTTGTACGCGACCTTGAGCAGCAGTAACGTTTTCAGTGATGTTTTGCAGGTTGGAGATGGTGCTGGTCAGACGGTTTTGCGAAGCACCCAGGTTTGCACGGGTTGCACCGATGGCAGCGATTGCAGCGTCGATCGCGGTGATCGCGTTGTCGATGTTGGTTGCAGCGGAGCCAGCACCCGAAACAGCGGTAGTACCAGTCAGAGCAACAGTACCGCTACCAACCGACAGGCTGACGGCGTCGAACTTGGAGCTCAGGGTCAGGTCGATGTGGTTGGCAGTACCAGTGTTGGAACCAACCTGCAGGGTCATGGTGCCAGCCGAACCGTCCAGCAGTTGCTTGCCGTTCAGGTTGGTCGAAGCCGCGATACGAGTCAGTTCGTCAGACATCTGAGCGAATTCAGCGTTGGTTGCGGTCTGGTCAGCAGTGCCGTTGGTGCCGTTACGTGCTTGTACAGCCAGTTCACGCATACGTTGCAGAATGTTGGTCGATTCTTGCAGAGCGCCTTCAGCGGTCTGAGCCATCGAGATACCGTCGTTGGCGTTTTTTACCGCTACGTTCTGGCCACGGATCTGGGAGGACATACGGTTGGAGATCTGCAGGCCGGCAGCGTCGTCTTTAGCGCTGTTGATTTTCAGGCCGGAAGACAGACGAGACATCGAAGTCGACAGAGCGTCGGAAGCGCGGTTCAGGTTTTTCTGAACGTTCAACGACGTGGTGTTGGTGTTTACTGTTAAAGCCATGACGAAATCCTCGTTGGTTGGGTACTGCGGCTTCCGGCCCTGGCAACCGCCGGGTATGGCCTAGAGAACCTTCGTAATAGTTATCGTCGGGAATGCAGGTTGCTTGAGGGCTTTTTTAAAAAATATTGCCATCACACTGCCACCCCCTAGAAAACAAAGGCTTAGCGGCCTCCCTCCACCCGAAAAATGACGCCATAAAACCGTCCGATACCCAAACATCCCAACCAGAGCCGTTGGTCGACTTTCAAAGCTGGACGCTTTCCAGCAAATCGACCAGTTCGTATTCCATGAAGTCGGCCAGTCCTAACCAATCCTGGCGCTCCTGGCACGCGAGCATTTGTGTGAGTACCTGCGTCCATTCCAGCTGAATGTCCCGGGGTGCCGTCGACAACAAGCGCTGTGCCTCATCGAAGACATCGACCATGCTCAGCGCCGCTTCGACATCCCGGCCCAGACGAAACAACCCTGCACACTGCCGACAGTCGTCGACACATTGCGATAGCGCACTCACTGCACGAACTCCCGGTTGAACTGCGTGCCGGCGATCAGCGCGCCGGCACGACTGCTGTTATAGAAGCGCACCTCGGGGTGTCCGGCGATGTAGCGCTCCAGCTCACACAGGTAACTACGGAAATTCAGCTGCGTCCTGACCCGCTCGCCATGCCCGTCGCGCACCCAGTGCCGGGCCAGATTCACCCCTGGCCCCAGATCGCCATCGCCCCAGCCGGCATGGGTCTTGTTCATCGGGAAGGCAAAGTCGGCGCCAAACAACGTAATGCGCTCGGCGCCCATCTTCACGGCCAGGTCCACGGCCGGATGAATCACGCTGCCGCCCACGTACAGTTGCGCCCTGGCATGTTGTTGACGCAGCGTGGCGTAGATCGGGCTGGCCGAGTAGCCGCCATAACGTTTGCCCTTCCAGGCCTTCAATACCTGCGGATCGCTCATGGGCAGGTACACCAGCGGGATGCCATCGGACTCCTCAAAGGGCAAATGCCGGAAGGTGATGCGCTGATCAATGGTCACCACCAGGTCGGGCTTGATCCCGTGCTCTCGCAGCGGTCTATACGCGGTGTCGACGCAAATGAACAGCGGTCGCTGTGCCTGTTCGCGTATCGCCGCCAATTGCTGGAAATGGCTCTCCAGGCTGGGCCCGGTGCCGATCACATAGATCTCCCGGCCCGCGCACGTACCGAACAGTTGCGCAACATCATCGTCGGCAAGCAACACTTCAAGGCTGTCCTTCAAACGCTGGAGAATGAACGGGGACTGCGGATCGAAATCACGGTTGTTGAAGCTCAGGTGCACTTCACTGACCAGCCGATCGCGAATTTTCGCGTTGAAGTCGTCCGCCAGTACCATCTCGGAGGGCAGCGCAAAGAACGGCGTGTAGATATCCGCTTGATCACCGGCGTACAGCAACTCCACGCGGGGGTCGTCGAGCCATTGCCGCTGGTCGAGCAGTTGCAGGACCAAGGCGAACAGAGCGCCGTTGAGAATGTGCACATACAGCCGCTCAAGGTTGTCGCGCTCAAGCAGCACGGCGGGCAAATCCCCCAGGCCGGTGCCATAGACATGTAACCGCGCCTTGTCCGTCGGCAGGCTGGCCGCCTGCACCCGAGCTTCATGCACACGGTCATGCCGACTGGTGAGTTGAATACCGCCGATACTCAGCGTCGACCCCTGCCCTTCGGCCAACTCGGCCGGGATCGCCGTGGTGTCTTCGAGCATCAACCGCGCAAACAGGTTCGGCCAGCGCCGTTCGATCACCCGGGCATTATCGTCAAAGCATTCGCTCATGCGGCCTCGCTTTTCCTACAAGCAAAAAAATAGCGTTCAAGGGTTAACCTTGAACGCTATTTTTATATCAGGTTGTGGCTCACGGACGGTAGATGATCGCCGAACCCCACGACAGCCCCACACCAAAACCGCTCAGCGCCACGCGCTTCCAGCTCGAGTCCAGGACGTGTTTTTCCAGCAGCAACGGAATGCTCGACGACACGGTATTACCGGTCTCGACCATGTCCTTGATGAATTTCTCCGGCTCGCCTTCGAAACGCCGGGCCACCGCATCGACAATCGCCGCGCTGCCCTGGTGAATGCAGAAGGCGTCGATATCGTCAGCCTTGAGGCCGGATTCATCGAGCAACTCATGCAAATGCGCCGGAACCTTGAGCAGCGCGAAGTTGAAGACCTGACGACCGTTCATATAGAACACGCCGTCGGTGACCTTCAAATGCGGTGCGCCGGAACCGTCGGTGCCGAACTTGGCCTTGCCCAGTTGCCACGGTGCGCCTTCGCCCATCCATGTCGCCGTGGCGGCATCGCCGAACAGCATGGTGGTGTTGCGGTCTTCCGGGTCGACAATCTTGGAGTACGGATCGGCGGTGATCAGCAGGCCGTTTTTCAGGCCAGTGGCTTCCATGAAGCCCTTGATCGCGTAGATGCCGTAGACATAACCCGAGCAGCCCAGGGAAATATCAAACGCCGCCACATTGGTCGACAGGCCCAGTTTGTCCTGGACGATGGCGGCGGTGTGCGGCAGGCCTTCTTCGTCACCGTTCTGGGTGACGACGATCAGCACGTCGACGGCTTCGCGTTTCAAATCGGGGTTGTTGGCGAACAGCGCGTTGGCTGCTTCGACACACAGGTCCGAGGTTTCTTGCTCAGCGTCTTTGCGCGGCAGGAAGGCCGAACCGATCTTGCCCAGGATGAATTCTTCATCCTTCTCGAATTTTGCACCTTGTGCGTAATTGTCCACGCCGGCTACAGGAACGTAGCTCGCAATGCTTTTTATGCCAATCATTACGGCTTCCCAATAATAAACAGCCCAATACCACCGCTCGCAAGGATTCGAGGGGCGCCGACATACAGAGATTTTCAGCCGCCCATCAAGGGCCGCAGCGGGAAGCGTTAAGGGCTATCACTGGACCCGTTCAAGGGCCAGGCGCCATCTCCCCGGTCAATACAATACAGTGAAGATGCGCGTTATGACTCACAGGTCACGCTATTTTGCCGAATCAACCCGACAAGGGTTATTCGACCAAGGACCAGTCCAGCGCGGTTCCGCGCTTGATCGCCTGGCGAGCGCGGCGGCCCAGAAGGCTTTCAGCGTGTTTGGGCGCCAGCCCCAGGCCCGGGCGAATGGCTCGCAGATTGGCGGTGGTGAAGGGTTCACCGGCGGCCATGTCCTGGGTGACGTACAGCGAGCGCCGGTACACCAGCGACTTGCGCTCGGCCTCGGTCACGCCGTAATGCACCTGGCCCATGGCTTGCCAGGCACGCTCGGTTTCGATCACCAGGCTGGCCAGTTCCGCCGGTTCCAGGGAGAAACTGGCGTCCACCCCGCCGGCGGCACGGTCGAGGGTGAAGTGCTTTTCCACCACCGTCGCCCCGAGCGCCACCGCCGCGACAGAAACGCCGACGCCCATGGAGTGATCCGACAAACCGACTTCACAACCAAACAACTCGCGCAGATGTGGAATCGTTCGCACATTGCTGTTGGCCGGGGTCGCCGGGTAGGTGCTGGTGCACTTGAGCAGCACCAGGTCCTTGCAACCGGCCTCGCGGGCGGCCCGCACGGTTTCGTCGAGCTCGGCGATGCTGGCCATGCCGGTGGAGATGATCAGCGGTTTGCCGGTGGCGGCGACCCGACGAATCAGCGGCAGGTCAGTGTTTTCGAAACTGGCGATCTTGTAGGCCGGCACGTCGAGGCTTTCGAGGAAGTCCACGGCGGTGTCATCAAACGGCGTCGAAAAGGCGAGCATGCCCAGCTCTTTGGCCCGGGCGAAAATCGGTGCGTGCCATTCCCAGGGCGTATGGGCTTTCTCGTACAACGCGTACAACGACGTGCCGGTCCACAGACTGTTCGGGTCCTTGATGAAGAACTCGCCTTCGTCGATATCCAGGGTCATGGTTTCGGCGGTATAGGTTTGCAGCTTCAACGCGTGGGCGCCGGCCTTGGCGGCGGCCTCGACGATTTGCAGCGCCACGTCCAGGGACTGGTTATGGTTGCCGCTCATCTCGGCAATGATGAACGGCGGCGCATCGGCACCGATCAAGCGGTCGCCAATCTTGAAGCTAGACATTGCGGTGATCCTTTAAAGCGCGGGTGAACGCGCAAGCACTCTGGGTGAAACCGGCTTCGCGAAACAGACTCAGCGACGGCTGGTTGGCGGGCAATACTTGCGCGGTGATGCTTTGCAACTGTGGCCAACGGGCGCGGACGAATGTTTCGCCACGCTCCAGCAGCGCCCTGCCCCAACCCAGCCCGAAGTGGCCTTCGAACAAATAAATCGAGACTTCGGCGCTCAACCCGTGCAGGTCGTAGCGCAGCGCTCCGACCGGACCATCCCCTGCCTCGGCGATCAACAGCAAGCGCTGCTCGTTGTCCAGACTCGCCGCCAGCCAGGCCTGATGCGACGGCCAATCGATAACACGACTGTCCAGCGACCCACGTCGCACGACCTCGGCATTGCGCCCGTCGAACAACAAGGGCGCATCGTCGAGCGTCGCCTCGCGCACGGGCAACACCGCCCCGACCAGCGCCGCCGCCACCCGCTGTGCACCACGGCCATCGACCAACCGACGGGAACGCTCGGCCAGACTCTGGCGCAAGCCCTGATTAGCGGCGACAAAACCGATGGCCTGGCGCAGTTGCTCGACACTGACCTGCTCACGCGCCCCGAGATACACATGGGCACCGGAAGTGGCCATGACCTCGCCGTTGGCCTGTTGATTGTTCGACACGGCAATGCAAATCGTCGGCAGCCCCATCGCCGCCCGCTCCCAACTGGTGCCGCCACCGGCGCCGACAAACAGGTCGGCCTCGGTCATCAAGCGATAAAAGTCGCTGACAAAACTGTGCAAACGCCAATTCGGCCGATGGGCCGCCAGGGCTTGCATCGCCTCCCAGGCCGGGTTGTCGGCACCGGCAACGAAGTCGACTTCCAGCTCATGAAAATCCGCCAGTGCCTGCATCGCATGGTGGGTCTGCATCGCCGCATCGAAGCCGCCGAAGTTCACAAGCACGCGTCTGGCCTGGGGCTTGATGGCAATGGCCGGGCAGCGGAATTCATCGCGCAGCATGGCGAAACGCGGCCCGAACAAGGTCCGGCAATCGGCCCCGATCAGTCCGACATAGGCTTGGGCCGTGCCCGACAGATTCTGGTTGAGCAGCAGATCGACGCAGTAGGTGCGTGTCGCCAGATCATCCACTGCCGCGATCCGAGGCGCCCAGCGCCGGGCTGCGCTCTGCCAGTGATGATCGAGGCCGTAGTGGTCGACGATGACCCAGTCGAAGGACGCCTGGTTTTTCAGCAACACATCCAGCGCGGCAATGTCCGCCTGCCACGGCAGCATCGATTCGATGGCCTGTTGCGGGTCTTCGTCGGGATAGCGGTCAGGTAGCGCGAAGGTTTCAAAGCCTTCGGCGGCGAGACTGGCAAGCCGATGGCCCGGCAACTCGCGACAGGCAAACGCGACATGTACGCCCTGCTTGCGCAAGGTCCGGGCCAGGGGTAGCAAACGGGCGATGTGGCCGCTGCCGATGGTCGGCGAGGCGTCGGAACGAATCAGCATCCTCATTGCAATTCACCACCGGCCTTCAACGCGGCGTAGAGGTATTCGGCGCGTTTCCAGTCTTCGAGTGTATCGATGTCCTGCACCAGGTAGCGCGGCAGGATCACCGGCAGGCTTTGCGGTGAATACAGCACCTCGCCGCGCAACCAGGCATCGCTGCGGCCCCAGTAGAACTGCCCGGCGTCCTGATAGGCCGGCGGCAGGTCCTGGGAGCGTGTCTCGCGAAACTGTGGGTACAACGCGGTCAACGCGCCTTGATCATCCAGGGTCAGGGCACGCTGCACCGGAAAGCCGAAATCGCAGACCGAGAACGCGAAGGATTTGTCCGGATGCTGTTCCAACAGGTTCAACCCCTGTTGCAGAAACCGGGTTTGCAGCAGCGGCGCCGTGGCATAGAGACAACAGGCGAAATCAACGTCCTGATCCGACATCGCTTGCAGCGCATGAACAATCACCGCCGCCGTGCCGGTGAAATCATCGGCCAATGCCACCGGCCGCATGAACGGCACTTGCGCACCGCAAGCCCGGGCAAGGTCAGCGATTTCTTCGTCATCGGTGCTGACCACCACTTGTGCGAACAACCCCGAATCGAGGGCGGTTTTAATCGAACGGGCAATCATCGGCACGCCGTCGAACGGCTTGAGGTTCTTGCGCGGTATGCGTTTGCTGCCACCGCGGGCCGGGATGATTGCGACGTTGTTCAAGGGCGTTTTTCCAGGAGAAACCAGGTGATGTCATCCACCGGGAATTGCGGATCGCGGTGGTAACCGAAACCGTAATCCACCAGTTGCAGGTCAGCATACCGATCGAGCATCTCACCGGCAAAATCACGCTTGAACAACTTGCCGCTGTTGCCGCGATACGAGACCTCGACCGGCGCTGGGTTGTAGTACTCGGCAATCAGGATGTAACGCTGGCTCAATTCATACAGCTGCGCATAGGCCGCCGAGAGCAACTCCGGCGCCAAGTGGATCAGCACGCCTTTGCTCAAAGTCAGGTCAAAGCGGCGCTCCCGGGGAAAATCGAACAGCGAGCCGTGCCAGATCTGCGCGATCCCCAGTGCCTGGGCTTGGGCATGGGCGCTGGCATTGATCTCCACACCGAACAGCTCGCACTGTGGCAATAACTGATGCAACGCCTGCAAATTATTGCCGGCATTAGTGCCCAGCTCCACCAGGCTTTCAATCCGCCCGGCACGGGTCAACGCCTTGGCAAACAACGCCAGGTTGGCGGCCACCAACGGTTGGCCGACATTGCGATCGACGTATTGATTGCCGAAGTCGCCTTGCCAGAATTTTTCCTGCTCACTCAATTCACGCATTGCACACTCTCATTTAAAACGCTGCACCCTGTGGGAGCGGGCTTGTGTGGCGAGGGGGCTTGCCCCCGTTGGGTCGCGAAGCGGCCCCAAAACCTGCAAACGCGATATATGAGATTCACCGCGTGTAATGATTTTACGACTGCTTCGCAGCCGAACGGGGGCAAGCCCCCTCGCCACACAAGCCCGCTCCCACATTGGGGTCTGCGGCGTTTATTCAGTCAGTCGTCGCAATTGCTCGACCACATAATCCTGCTGTTCATCACTGAGCAACGGAAACAGCGGCAGGCTGATGGCTTCGGCGTAGTAACGCTCGGCCTGCGGGAAGTCCCCTTCGGCAAAACCCAAGTCACGGTAGTACGGCTGCAAATGCACCGGAATGTAGTGCAAGTTCACCCCGACACCGGCCGCTCGCAACCCTTCGAACACCTGGCGATGGCTAAGGCTGATGCGATCCAGCTGCAAGCGCACCACGTACAGATGCCACGCCGACTCGGCCTCGGGCTGAGGGCTGGGCAAGGTCAGTGGCAAATACGCCAGCAAGCGGTCATACCGCGCCGCCAGTTCACGCCGACGCGCGATGAACTCATCCAGTTTGCCCAGTTGCGACAACCCGAGGGCCGCTTGCAGGTCGGTGATGCGGTAGTTGAAGCCCAGCTCCACTTGCTCGTAGTACCAGGGGCCGTGGCTGGGTTGGGTCATCTGTGCGGGGTCACGGGTCATGCCGTGGCTGCGCAGGCGTTGCAGGCGCTCGGCCAGGTCCCGGCGATTGGTCAGCACCATGCCACCTTCGGCGCTGGTAATGATCTTCACCGGATGAAAACTGAATACCGTCATCGCCGCGAATTCACCGCAGCCCACCGGTCGCCCGGCATAGGAGGCGCCGACCGCGTGAGAGGCGTCCTCAATGATCGTGAAGCCATAACGCTCGGCCAGCTCGGCGAGCACGCGCATATCGCAGCTCTGCCCGGAGAACGCCACCGCCACCAGCACCTTGGGCAGCGTGCCGTTGTCCTGCGCCGCTTCGAGTTTGGCCTTCAGGGCATAGGCATCGAGGTTCCAGGTCAGCGGGTCGATATCGACGAGATCCACCTCGGCGCAGCAGTACAGACCGCAATTGGCCGAGGCCAAAAAGGTATTCGGTGTGGTCCACAAGCGATCACCTGGCCCCAGGCCGGCGGCCAGGCAAGCAATGTGCAACGCCGCCGTGGCGTTACACACCGCCACCGCGAAATCCGCCTGGCAACGCTCGGCCATGGCCTGTTCGAAACGCTCGATGGTCGGCCCCTGGGTCAGCCAGTCGGATTGCAACACGGCGACGACCGCGTCAATGTCCGCCTGATCAAGACTCTGCCGACCGTAGGGAATCATGCCGGCAACTCCGCGTGCAGATCGGCGATCTGGCCGACCGACAGGTAATGCGGATTGGTGTCGGAGCGGTACTCGAAATCTTCGCTGACCGGCTTGCCCTGCTCGCCCAATTTGTCCACGGCAAAATCCACGTCGACGCTGGTGAAACGGATCGATGGCTGGATGGTGTAGTGATCGGCGAATTCCAGGGTCATGCGCGCATCATCCAGCGGCACCATCAGCTCATGGAGTTTTTCCCCCGGACGAATGCCCACGTGTTTGTGCGGCAAGTGTTCGGCCATGCCTCGCGCCAGATCGACAATGCGAATCGACGGAATCTTCGGCACGAACACTTCACCGCCGTGCATCCGGGCAAAGCTGTCGAGCACGAATTGCACGCCGTGATCGAGGGTGATCCAGAAGCGCGTCATACGCTCGTCGGTGATCGGCAGTTCGGTAGCACCCTCGTTGATCAGCTTGCTGAAGAAAGGCACCACCGAGCCGCGCGAGCCGGCCACGTTGCCGTAGCGCACCACGGCAAAGCGGGTCTGCTGTTCGCCGGCGATGTTGTTGGCGGCCACGAACAGTTTGTCCGACAGCAGCTTGGTCGCGCCGTACAGGTTGATCGGGCTGGCCGCCTTGTCGGTGGACAGCGCGACCACTTGCTTGACGCCATTGTCGATGGCGGCGGCGATGATGTTTTCCGCGCCGTTGACGTTGGTGCGAATGCATTCGGTCGGGTTGTACTCGGCGGCCGGCACTTGCTTAAGGGCCGCGGCATGCACCACGTAATCGATGCCGCGCATGGCCTGGCGCAAACGCTCGGCGTCGCGCACATCCCCAAGGAAATAGCGCATGCACGGGGCGTTGAACGTCTGCTGCATCTCGTACTGCTTGAGCTCGTCACGGGAGAACACCACCACGCGCTTGGGCTGGTATTGCTCCAGCAAGCGGCGGATGAAGTTGCGCCCGAACGAACCGGTGCCGCCGGAGATGAATATCGATTTACCGTTGAACATGCCTAGAGTTCCTTGTGCCTGTCAGCCAGGTTTATGCGAGTAGTTGCGCCCAGTTGATCGGCGCGCTTTCACCCAGGGCAAAACCCTTGCCGGTCAGTGCCAGGTTGGCGTTGTAAGCCTGGTCCTGGTCGAACGCTGCAGTCCATTTTTCACGCAGGGCGGCGAGAACCTGCGGCCCCTGTGGCACAACGCCCGAATGCACAACCTGGACCAGCGGCGTCCACACGGTGAGGTAACCGGCCTGACCGGCCTTGAGGCACAGATCGACATCGCTCAAGCCTTCGGCAAATGTCGCGTCGTCCAGACCGCCCAAAGCGTCGAACAGTTCTTTGCGCACCATCAGGCAGGCCTGGGACACCGCCGAATAGTTCTGCTCCAGCACCAATCGCTGCATATAGCTGCTGCTGGCGTCATAGCGCTCGCCGACAAACGCCGAGCCGACGCCGCCATTCATGCCCAGGATCAAACCGGCCTGGGTCACCTTGCCGTCGCGATCCACCAGTTTGGCACCGACGACGCCCACTTCAGGACGCTGGGCATGGTTGAGCAGCGACTCGATCCAGTTCGGGTTGACCACTTCACCGTCGACCGCCAGCAGCACCAGATATTCACCTTTCGCTTCCTGACTTGCCGCGTTGTACAGCGCGACGTCGCTCAATGGACGATCAGCGCACAGCACGCGCACCTTGGCATGCTGGTATGCGCCAAGCCAATCGTTGACCTCGGCCGACTGGTTCGGGTTGACCGCGATCAGCACTTCGTAGCGGGTGTAGCGGGTGCGCAGCAGCACACCTTGCAGGCATTGTTGCAGCAGCGCCAGGTCGTCCCCGGCCGGGATGATCACCGACACCAGTGGGCGTTCGGTATGGCGGTAGTCGATCTGGTAAGTGCCCGGCGTGGCCGAGGTGATTTTGGCCTTGTAGCCACGGTTGCCCAGGTGACGCAGCAGTGCCAGGCGCTCGTGGGCATTTTCTTCCAGCACCGGCGCCTGGGCGATCAGCAGTGGCTCGTCGAGGTGAGCCAAACCGTTCAGTCCACCCTCCTCGATGATGCGCAGCAACAGGTCAAATTCCAGGGCCTTGCTGAAATCGGCCTGGTAGCCACCGACTTCGATCAATACGTCTCGACGGATCAGCCAGTGCCGCGCCATCAGGGCCGGCAGGCTTTGCAGCAGGTCAAGGTTGAAGCCCGGACGGAACACATCCACCAGCGCGCCATTGTCGGTCCGCTGGATTTCATCGGTGGCCACGGCGCGCACGTCGGCGGCGCCCGACAGCTCCAGGCTGGCACGCAACAAGCCGCCAGCGGTGAACTCATCGCCGGCCTCGGCCAGCAGCAGCCAGTCGCACGGTGACTGATGGGCGCTCAGGTTCAGCTTGTCGACGAAGTTGCTCGGGGTGACCCGCACAAAGTGCAGGGTGTTTTGCGCGGTAGTCGCCGCCGGAGCTTCGCCGGTGGTGAAGACCACGACCTTGAAGGCCTTGCTGTGGCCTTCGAGCAAGCTGTCGAGGCTGATCTGCAATTTGTCGACGTTGTTGTCCAGGTCCAGCAGGAAGATGCCGAACTGCGGACCACCGTCATTGGCCGCTAGGTGCCGGGCAATCGACTCGACCTGTTCGGCGTCTGGCTGACGGGGAGCCAGCCACTTGAGCAGGCGACCCGAACGCATCTTGTCGAACGTCGGGCGGTGATCGTCGGCCGACACCACTTCAATGCGCTCGATCCAGTCACGCATTGATTGCGCGTCTTCGTCCTCGCCGAGCAATTCCAGTTGCGCTGCCAGACGCTTGTTCACCGTACGGTTGAACGCGTTGGCGTCGTAGGCCTGCCACAAGCGGTCGACCACGCTTTCCGGCGTGTCGTTATTGCGCGGGGCCAGCAAGTGTTCCTGGCGCGCCCATATCCCCTCCAGCTCTTCGAGTTGCAGACGACCGGCCGGCAGTGTGTGGAGCAGGAATTCGAAGCGGGTCAACTGATCGAAAAAGGCCTGGTTATAGAACGGCATCTCAACGTACTGCTGTGGCCCGAAACGACGCTTGGGCTCTTTCAGGTCATTGTTCCAGATGGAACCGAAAATCAGCTCCGCCGTCAGGGCCCGGCCGGTTTGCAGGCTGTCGATCATCGCATCGAAACTGTCCTGCACGAACGCCTTGCCCTGGGACAGGTCCAGGTCCTTGATGCCGGTGGGCAACGAGACCAGGAAATCGACGAAGGCCTCACGCTCGGCCACCGACTTGCTGTCGGTGTAGGTCAGCGAGTGATACACCTCGGTGTTGTGTTCGGAGTTGCCGTAGTTGATCTCACGCACTACGTAAGCGGTGGGCAGGATCCGCGCCTTGGCGCAGGCCAGCATGTAGTAAACGTGGCCGATTTCCTGCCACTGGAAACTGGTGCCCGGCGGCAACAGCGCGTACCAGGATTTCATCAGCGAGGTGCGGGTCACCGCGTAGAACGGCGGCAGGTACTGACGCATGTATTCGACCACGCGATCCTGCGGGCGCTCGGACGAGTAGTCCTCGCACACCTTCTTGTCGCGCCGGTAGTAGCTCACGCTGCCGGCGAGGGTCAGGTACATCAGGCAATAGCCGTGGCACATGCCGTAATCGCCGTTGGCTTCAAGGAAGTCCACCGACTCGGCCAGCGCCTCATGCACGATGAAGTCATCGTCGGCGGCCAGCACCATGTACGGCGTGGTCACTTGTTCCACGCCATAGGCGATCTTGGCCTGGAAGCCACTGTAGGCAAACTGCGGCACATGGCGGTATTCGACGTCGGGGAGCTCGCCCTGGAAATGCTCGGTGGCGGAATCGAGCACCAGCACCTTGCAAGGCAAGTCGCCGTAATACTTCATTGCCCTGCGCAAAAAAGCCGGACGGTTGTGGGAAATCAACACCACCGTCAGCAGCTCATTCAACGGCAACATGTGCTCAGAAACCGACTTGCCTTGCATAACCTCTCCCACGACCGGCGAAACGCCTGGTTAACGCTTAATGATGTGCCGAAATTAACGAACGCGACGCAGGTAGCCGTCCGGCGCCACGGTGAGCAGCAGCTTGTTTTGCATCTGCTGATCGATCTCGAAATCCTTGTTCTCTTCCAGGTATTTCCACACGGCGGTTTTCGGGTTGTCGCCCGGGCCCCATGGACGGTCCGGGAAGAAATCGGCCGGCATGTCTTCAACCACGGTGTCCATCACCACGCAGTAGCTGTCGATGGAAACCAGTGGTGCGTAGAGACGCAGCTCTTCCAGGACGTGGTCGTGGGTGTGGTTGGAATCGAGCACCAGGATGACTTTCTTGCCCTCGGCCGCCGCGCGGACCTGAGCGGCGATGGCCGGGTCGATGCTCGAACCTTCGATCATCTTGATGCGCTTGCTCATCGGGTGGCTTTCTATGGCTTCGCGGTTGTGCGGGCGGATGTCCAGGTCGATGCCCAAAACTTCGCCGTGACCTTGCAACTCCAACAGGGACGCGTAGTAGATGATCGAGCCACCGTGGGCGATACCGCATTCAATCACCAGGTCCGGTTTGACGTTCCAGATGATTTCTTGCATCGCCATCATGTCTTGCGGCAACTGGATGATCGGACGGCCCATCCACGAGAAATGGTAGCTGTACTTGTGCTTGGCCGATTCGTTGAAGAAATCCCGGGCCAGGCCGGTGAGTTTCTGGTCATCGCCCTGACGTGCGATTTCTGCCTGGCACTCAGCTTCGAAGGCTTTATTGATGGTGTTGTCGGTCATTTTATAAGTCTCAATAGTCACTGGAACGAAGCGCTGTCTACGGCGTGATAGACGTAGCGTCCACCGGTCATCCGCTTGATTTCTTCGAGGTAGTTGGAATTCATCACAAACAGGTTGGCGCCTTCGGGCAACGCGTCCATGGCCTCTTGGGGCGAAGACACCCGCACACCGCTCAGGGGCAGGTAACGTCCCTGTTTGGCCGGGTTAATGTCCACCACGCGATCCACCGCCACGCCGGCCCGTTGCAGGAACAGCGAATAGATCACGCCTTTGGACGACGCGCCCCAGATGGCCGAACCTTGCTCTGGATTCGCCTGAATAATCTGCACCGCACGCTTGAGGCTGCTGGTGAAATTGTCTGGCAGTTCCAGGCGCGGCACCGGTTGTTCCGGGGTCAGGCGCAGGGTCGACAGGTCGGCGACGATGTACAGGTATTGGCCACCGAACAGGTGACCGGCCTCGTGCACGGTGCCGAACATCCGGCGCAGGTCATCGAGGCGGAAATAATTGACGTGTTCGTAGAACAGGTCGAACCAGGCGCGGTGCTCCAGGATCCAGTCGAAGCACGGCACTTCGATGTAGATCTGCCCGCCCTGGTTGGCCTCGGCCATCTGCGCGAGGAAATTCACCGGGTCCTGGATGTGTTCCAGCACATGGCGCAGCACGATAGCGTCTGCCGCCAGCCCCAGGCCGCGGGTGAACGGGGCCTTGATCACGTCGGCATTGCTGCCTTCGTAAGCCGGGTCGATGCCGGTGATGGCGTAACCCAGGCCTTTGAGGAGTTCGAGAAAGTAGCCTTTGCCGCAGCCGACTTCGATCAGTTCCTGGCCCTTGAAGTGACGGGCGATGATCCCTTCCACGTCGCTCAGGTGCTGCTGGAACTGGCCGGAATGGGCCTGTTCGTTCTGGTAGTCGGCGTCGTAGCTGAGCTTGTCGGCGTCGAAGGCGTCGTTGAAGATCAACCCGCTCTGTTCATCCTGCACCAGCACCATGTCGGCGCAGGCCGAGGCACGGGCCGATTGCGGGTCGGCGAAGGTGCGATTCTGCAACACCGGCAGGTCGGCGACCCGATACAACTCATGCTTCATGATTGCCTCCCAGTAGCTGCTGCAAACGGTCCGCCACGCCCCAGAACGCCATCGGTTCGTGGGTCGGGTATGGATAGTGGCCGAGGTTTAAACCAATGGACGCGCCGCGTTCGCGCAATCGCTGTTCCACCAGTGTCCTGACCGATATCGGCTGGCCGCTGGAACAATTGACCACCCCGTTGAAATCCCGCTGTTGCAGGATCGCCGCCAGGTAACCCGCCGCGACGTCGATGGCCAGGTAATCGCGCAACTGTTCGCCAGCCGACATATTGAACGTGGCGTCCCTGGCATCGATCGCCCGGTCCAGCGCCGCCAGCAAACTGCTGGGGTTCTGGCCTTCGCCGTGCAGATAGAACAGCCGCGCCCACTGCAAGGTGAACGGCTGAACCCGCTGCAAATTTTCCAGAAACAGGCGCAGGGTGTTCTTGGCCAAGCCGTAAGGATTACCCGGCTGCGGCGCGGTCTGCTCGGTGAGCGGTCCGCTCTGCATGCCGTATTCAAAACAGGTGCCGGTGACCAATACCTGCGATACCCCCGCCTCGACCGCGCCCCTGATGAACCGGTAATCGGCCATCAGGTTGTGCTCGAAATGGAACAGCGCCTGATAGTTCGGCAAACCGGGCCAGGCCAGATGCGCCAAGGCATCGACGCCCTCGGTCAGCGCGCCAATGTCCAGATCGGCAGCGTGAATATCCGCCGCGATGAATTCCACGTCATTGATCCACGGCAAACCCACAGCGGTCTCGGCATTGCGCGCCACGGCGCGGACTTCACAGCCACGGGCGAGCAACGCCGCGACCAGATGCCGGCCGACGAACCCGGTTGCGCCGCTGACCAGCACCTTCACAGGACGGTCAACTCGGGCACGGCGATCACGAAACGGCCATCCCACTGACGCACCTGGGCCAGTTGCTGACTGACTTCGTGCAGCAGGTTCCAGGGCAGGACCAGCACGTAATCGGGTTTTTCGAGGTCAATCTGCGCCGGCGAAACAATCGGAATGCGGCTCCCCGGCAGGTACTTGCCCTGCTTGTGCGGGTTGGCATCGGCGACCCAGGCTAGCAGGTCCGGCTTGACCCCGGCGTAGTTGAGTAAGGTGTTGCCCTTGGCTGCCGCGCCGTAACCGACCACGCGTTTGCCGTCGGCCTTGGCCTGCAACAGAAAGCGCAGCAGTTCGTGCTTGATGCGTTCGGCCGCTGGCGCCAGGGTTGTGTAGTACTCGGGGGTTTTCACGCCTGCCGCAAGTTCGGCTTGCAACTGTTGTTGCACCGCCGGTTGCACGTCACGACGTTCGCCATCGAGGCGCTGCACGAACACCCGCAGCGAACCGCCATGGGTCGACAACTGACTGACGTCGAACACTTCCAGGCCATTGCGCGCGCAGAGGGTTTGCACGGCGGTCAGGGACAGGTAGGAATAGTGTTCGTGATACAGCGTGTCGAACTGCTGGCCGGCCATCAGCGTCAGCAGTTGCGGAAATTCGAACGTCGCCACGCCCGTCGGTTTGAGCAGGGTCGCAAAACCGCCGAGGAAATCATTGATGTCCGGCACGTGGGCCAGCACGTTATTGGCGGCCATCAGGTCGGCGGACCAGCCTTCAGTGACCAGTTGCGACGCGGTGTCGCGACCGAAGAACAACTCACGGATTTCCAGGCCCTTGTCCCGCGCAGCCTGGGCGGTGCTGCGGGTCGGCTCGACGCCCAGGCACGGGATGCCGCGCCCGGCGACGTACTGCAACAAGTAACCGTCATTGGCGGCGATTTCCACTACGCGGCTGTCGGCGCTCAAACCAAAGCGCTCGACCATCCCGGTCACATAGCGCTCGGCATGGGCCAGCCACGTGCTGGAGAACGAACTGAAATACGCATACTCGGCGTCGAACAGGCTGTCGGCGCTGGTGTAATCCTCGGTCTGCACCAGCCAGCATTGCTGGCACACCGCGACTTTCAACGGCACCCACTGCTCGGCCTGCTCGAGTTGATCGGCACGCACGTAGGCGTTGGACGGCGGCGACGTGCCGAGGTCGATCAGCGGCAAGGCCAGCGGCGTAGCGCAACCACGGCAATTCATAGACGCACTCCGGCGAAGTGTTCATCGAGCACGGGATGGCTGGCGTCCCGGGCTGACAGATTATTGACAGGCAACGGCCAGGCAATCGCCAGGCGTGGATCGTTCACCGACAAACCGCCCTCATGGGCCGGCGCGTAATCGGCGCTGTGCAGGTAGAGCAACTCGGCGTCATCGGTGAGGGTTTGGAAACCGTGGGCGAACCCGGCCCGGATCAACAGGCTGCGACCGTCACCGGCGCGCAGGTGCTCGGCGTGCCAGTGCAGAAAGGTTTCGGAGTCGGGGCGCAAATCCACCGCCACGTCCCAGACTTCACCGCGCAGGCAAGTGATCAATTTGGCTTCCGGGGCGTTGGCGTTCTGGTAATGCAAGCCACGCACACTGCCCCGCGCGCGGGTGCAGGAATGGTTGATCTGGCGGATATGAAACGCCTGGCCGAACGCGCTCAGGCTGCCTTCGCAGAACAGCCGTGCGAAGTGTCCACGATCATCTTCAAAGCGTTTGTGCTGCACGCTGAACAAGCCGTTCAGCGGCAACGCTTTCACTAGAAATTCGCTCACAGCGCGCCTCGGTACAGGTTCAACTGGCCAAGGGTAATGGCGCGCATGTCGTCGCCGTTTTGCCACGCCATGTGCCAGTCGAGGGTCTGGGTCAGGCATTGCTGCAACGACCAGCGCGGTTGCCAGCCCAGCAGTTGACGGGCGCGGCTGCTGTCCAGGCGCAGCAGGCCGGCCTCATGCAAATCACTCGGTTCGATGCGCAGGCCACGGGCTTGCGGCCAGCGACTGGCGAGCAATTCGACCACTTCGCCGACGCTGCACATGTCCGCTTCGCTTGGGCCGAAGTTCCACGCACCGGCGTATTCCGGGCCTTGTTCGTAGAGGCCGGCGGCCAGTTGCAGGTAGCCGGCCAGCGGCTCCAGCGCGTGTTGCCAAGGGCGCACGGCTTGGGGGTAGCGCAGGGTCACCGGTTCGTCGGCGGACCAGGCTTTGAGCACGTCGGGAATCAAGCGCTCCGGGGCAAAATCACCGCCGCCCAGCACGTTGCCGGCCCGCGCCGTGGCCAGGGCCAGACCGTGCTCGGCATGCTTGTCCGCCGGGAAGAACGACGCGGCGTAGGACTGCGCCAGCAATTCGCAGCAAGCCTTGCTGCTGCTGTAAGGGTCGTGGCCGCCGAGGGCTTCGTCCTCGCGGTATGGCCACAGCCATTCCTTGTTGGCGTAGACCTTGTCCGTAGTCACCAGCACGCAGGCACGCACACCGCCCACCTGACGAATCGCTTCCAGCAGGTTGAGGGTGCCCATGACGTTGCTGGAGTAAGTGCCCAACGGATCGCGATAGCCTTCGCGCACCAGCGGCTGGGCTGCCAGGTGCAGGACGATTTCCGGTTGGGTCTCGGCGATCAGTTCCAGCAGCGCACCGAGGTCACGCAAGTCGCCGCGCTGATCGTTGATGCCTTCGTGAACCCGCGCCAGTTCAAACAGGCTCGGTTCGGTGGACGGATCCAGAGCAAACCCACTGACTTCGGCGCCGAGGCTTTGCAGCCACAGCGTCAACCAACTGCCTTTGAAACCGGTGTGGCCGGTCAGCAGGACTCGCTTGCCGCGCCAGAATTCCGGGCTCAGACCCATTGCTTCCATGGGGCCTCCCCGCTCTGCCACAAGGCTTCGAGGTGGTTCTTGTCACGCAGGGTGTCCATCGGATGCCAGAAGCCGTCGTGCTGGAAGGCCTGCAATTGCTCTTCGCTGGCCAATGCCGCCAGGGGCTCGGCTTCCCAGGAAGTCTGATCATCGGCGATGTAGGGCAAGACTTTCGGCGACAGGACAAAGAAGCCGCCATTGATCCAGCCGCCGTCACCACGCGGCTTCTCGATGAAACCTTTGACGCTGTCCCCGTCGCGCTCCAGGGCGCCGTAGCGTCCCGGCGGTTGCACGGCAGTGACGGTGGCGAGCTTGCCGTGGGCCAGGTGAAAGTCCACCAGCGCACCGATATTGAGGTCCGAAACGCCATCGCCGTAGGTGAAGCAGAAGGCCTGTTCGCCTTCCAGATAACGCGCGGCGCGGCGCAAACGGCCGCCGGTCATGGTGTCTTCACCGGTGTCGATCAGGGTCACGCGCCACGGTTCGCTGTAGTTCTGGTGAACGTCCATGCGGTTGTTGCACATGTCGAAGGTGACGTCGGAGGTATGCAGGAAGTAGTTGGCGAAGAAGTCCTTGATCGCGTAGCCCTTGTAGCCAAGGCAAATCACGAAATCGTGGATTCCGTGCGCGGAGTACTGCTTCATGATGTGCCAGAGAATTGGCTTGCCGCCGATCTCGATCATCGGCTTGGGCTTGAGGTGCGACTCTTCGCTGATTCGCGTGCCCAGGCCACCCGCCAAAATAACTGCCTTCATCCTCTTCCCCTCTTGTTCGTCACAGGGCCCGGCCAAGCTGTATCAAGCTTTTGCCGGCCTTCTGGATAAAACGCTCAACGCCGCTGTATGCACTGCCCGCCGAGGCGCAAGTGCTCGTTTTATGGCGATATGAAGGGGGACTTGCAGGAAACGCGCCAGCTCTGTGAGCCCAGAAGGCGCCGAAGGGAGAGAACCTGTGGGATCGGGCTTGCTCGCGAAAGCGGTGTGTCAGTCAGCATCAATGTCACTGACACTCCGCTTTCGCGAGCAAGCCCGCTCCCACAAGGGGGTGGTGCTTGGCTGGGGATCGTGGGATTAGCCGAACATGGCAAACCCATCAGCGCCGGTCGGCAGGTTGAAGGCCTGGCCATCAGCGGTCTGGATGTGTTCGATGGTGGCAAAACCGGCGAACCAATCCTGGAGTTTCACGCCGTTATCCGGAACCGCGCCCGACGTCGGGTTGGCGTTGCCGAGGTAGAGATCATCCCCCACCCGCGTGACGCTCAGGTCGGCGGCGCTGGCGACGTTGTTCAGGATCAGCGTGTCATTGCCGAACATGTCATGGCCGTCATCACGGATCGTTACCAGGTTGCTGGTGTTGACGATGTAGGTGTCGTCGTTCTCCCCACCATTGGCGAAGCCGCTGGCGTTCATGATCAACTGATCAAAGCCAATATCGCCCAGCAGCACATAGCTGTCAGCGGTGCCGGTCAACACATCATCGTCTCCACCACCGTCGGCAGTGCCGTGGGCCACGGTGATGTGGTCATTACCACCGTCGCCATAGGCAACGCTGCCCCGATCGTTTACGGCGGTGACAATGATGTCGTCGCCTGCGCCGCCATACAGCATGTCGGCCTGGGCAACATTGCCCGTATCGATCTCGTTCGAAGGCCCGTTGACCGGCCCAAAACCCCCATAAAGGTGATCGGCGGCCCAGCCACCCTGGATGACGTCATCGCCCAGGCCGCCTTCAAAGTAATTACTTGCCAGGCTGTTACCTGTCAGCGTGTCGTTGAAGTGGCTGCCACGCAAGATCTCAATATCCCAATAATGGTCACCTTCGGCGATACCGGAATTCTGCCGCGCCTGCAGATCAATGCTGACCCCCACCTCGCTGTCGGCATAGCTGACGGTATCCACGCCTTCGCCACCAATGAAAAGGTCCGGGCCACCGCCGCCAAACAGCACGTCGTTACCCGCGCCGCCCGTGAGGGTGTTCTCCAGGTCATTGCCAAAACCGGTGAAGTCACCGGTGCCGGTGTAGGTCATTTTTTCGATGAACGAGTCCAAGTGCGTCACTGCGAGGCTCGTGCGTACTTCATCGTAACCGCCGAGAAAGTCCTCTTCGATGATGTTCACGCCCTCGGCGTTGATGTTGTAGATGTCGTTGCCGCGGCCACCTTCGAACGTCACGCCGCCGATGGAGCTGGTGAAAGTGTCGGCGTCGAACGAACCAATGACTTTTTCTACATTGGCCAGGGTGTCGCCTTCTGCTCCGTTGCCGACGCCGGGCATGCCGACCCCTTCGCGGATATCGACGTTCACTGCGCCATTGGACCAGGAGTAATCCACGGTATCGAAACCGGCCCCGCCATCGAAGCCGATCGGTAAGTCATTGGCTCGGAAAAAGTCATCGAAGTTCGAACCCAGGATCAGCTCGATACCGGCGTAGGTATCACCCTCCGCCACGCCGGTGTTCAGTTGCCCGGAGATCAGATCAACCGTTACACCCTCGGTGCTGTCGGCATAGCTCGCAGTGTCCAGGCCGGCGCCGCCGATCAAGTGGTCCGCGCCCTCCCCGCCCACCAGCACATCGTTACCGGTGCCGCCGGTGATGGTGTTGTCGCCGGCATTGCCATAACCGGTGAACGAGCCCTTCCCGGTGTAGGTCAGCGACTCGATGTTGGCGTCCATGGTGTAGGAACCCAGGCCGGTACGAATTTCGTCGATGCCCGACCCGAAGCCCTGCTCGGAAATCGTGACGCCAGGGGTGTTGACCACGTAGGTGTCGCCCCAGATGGTGCCAACGATGTGCTCGATGTTTTTCAGCGTAACGCCTTCGGCATCACCGCCAATCCCGGGCTTGCTCGTGCCATTGCGGATGTCGAGGGTGACCGCCGCTTCCGACATCGAGTAGTCCACCGTGTCAAAACCACCGGCACCGTCCAGGGCCTTGAAATTTCCAACGTTCATAAACACGTCGTCGTGGTTCGAGCCACGGATCGCTTCGATATCGGTGAAGGTGTCGCCAACGGCGATTCCGGAGGTGTTGGAGCCGTACTTCAGATCGAAAGTCAGACCCTCGGTGCTGTCGGTGTAGCTCGCGGTGTCCCACCCTGCGCCGCCGATCAAATGGTCGGCCCCGCCGCCGCCCAGCAGCACGTCATTGCCGGCCCCGCCGGTGATCACGTTATCGCTGGCGTTGCCATAACCGGTGAATTTGCCGGTGCCGGTGTAGGTCAGGCGTTCGATGTTGGCATCCAGGGTGTAGTGGCTCTGGTTGGTCAGGACCTGATCGTCATAACCACCCGCCCAGCCGCTCTCTTCAATGATTTTCGTGCCGCCGGCATTGACGATGTAGGTGTCGTTGCCCCGACCGCCTTCAAGGGTCCGGCTGCCCAATGTGGTGGTGAAGGTGTCATCGTAATCACTGCCAATGACCTTCTCGATATTCCTCAGCGTGTCGCCTTCGGCATCGCCGCCGGTCCCGGGCTGGCTGACGCCGCTGCGCAGGTCGATATTGATGCCGGCCGAAGACCAGGAATAATCAGCCGTATCAAACCCGGCACCACCGTCGAGCTGGTCCGCGCCGGCGCCGCCGATCAGGATGTCATCGCCGCGCCGTCCATTGATCACGTCATCCTCATTGCTACCGATCAGCGTATCCGTGCCGTTTGTTCCGTTAATAACTGTCATGTCTTCTTCCTTGCCGTGGTGTGAAAAAAACCAAATCCATGGGCAACTATCGGCCACTGGAACCGGATGCTTGAATGTCGGGCAAAAAAAAAGGCGACTCAACGTCGCCTGTTTTTTTGGAAGGGCATGACAATCAGTCCGCCAACCAACCGTTCTCCCAGTAACGCAGGTTGTCGCCGCGCAACACATAGTCGCGCAGCACCACTTCGCGCAATTGATCGCCCATGCGGTAACTGGCGTCCGGGTCGGCCAGGTGCATGCGGATGGCTTGCAGCCATTCGTCGGTGCTATTGGTCTTGATCCGGGTGCACGGCAGATACCCGCGGTAGGCCTCGGTGTCGGTGCAGATCACCGGGTAGCCGCACGCGCCGTATTCCAGCAGGCGCAGGTTGCTCTTGCAGTCGTTGAAAATGTGGAACTCAAGCGGTGCCAACGCGAGGTCGAGGTTCAGGCTGGCCAGTTTCGCCGGATAGACATCCAGCCCGATCACGCCGTGGAATTCATGCATGTACGGACGCAAATCATCCGGGCACATGCCGAAAAACACCCAGTCGACTTCATTGGCCAGTTCGCGGACCACCTCGGCAATCACCGCCAGGTCGCCGTGGTGACTGGTGCCTCCGCCCCAGCCGACCCGAGGCTTTTTCGAGGTGCGGCGCTGGCTGCGCATGTCATTCCACAGGTGTCGGGACAGCATGTTCGGCACTACCCGAATGTCTTGATGCATGTCCGACAGCGCATTACCCAGGGCCTCGGTGGAGACCACCACGCGGTCGCACATACCGATGGCGCGGCGTACCAGGCGCTCCATTTCGTCCTTGTTCGGCATGTTGCGGATGTGCGCGTTGCGATGGGGAACGTGAATCACGTAGTCGTCCAGCTCGTAGATCCGCCGGGCATTGGAGTAAGTTTGCAGCGGCACGATTTCGTTGATCGTGCCTTCGGAGTAACGCCCCTGCAGGATGATCACGTCAGGCGACTGGCGCTCGATCTCAATCATCGACGGCATGTTGTAGTGAATCCGCCCTTCGGCCCGGCCTGCGGCTTCCAGCTCGATCATCGGCTGGGTCACGCGGTAATGACCGATCGCGGAGGCGTTGATCGGCACAGCAAGGATCTTGGGCAACTGCGCCTTGGAAAAAGGGCTCCATCCGGTGCGCAAACCCGGCTCAAGGCTGAAGCTTGAACCGCCCAGCCCCTGCAATGACAGGTTGATGTTGTAGGCCGGGTCACGGGCGATAACCGGCAGCCAGCGCTTATAAAACTCTTCCTGTTCCTGGCTGCGCAACGCCTGCTCGCCGTCCTGCGCGGCCACCACCGGACGTGCGCCCAGGGCCAGTTTGGCGTAGGGCGTCCACACCACCAGGTAACCGTCCTGGCCGATACGCAGGCACAGGTCCACTTCATTGAGGGAGTGCGCAAGGTGTTGCTCGTCCAGCCCGCCGACCGCATTAAACACAGCCTTGCGCACCATCAGGCAATCGCCACCGACAGCACTCAGGTTGTGCGCGACCTGCAAACGGAACATGTAGCCCGGCGCCTGCAAGGACTCGCCATAAAACGGTACGCCGGCCGGCCCTTGCAGGCCAAGGATCAGACCCGCATGCAACACCCGGCCATCCGGGTTGAACAGCTTGGCACCGACCACGCCGACTTCCGGGCGCTGGGCGTGATTGAGCAGCTCATCCAGCCAGTCGCCCTGGGTGATCACCGTGTACGGGTTGAGCATCAGGACGTACTCGCCAGCCGTCTGCTTCACCGCAAAGTTATGCAGCGCCGCGGCATTGCCCTGTTGCGGATACGGCAACACGCGAATCCGTTCGCTGCCCAAGCCTGCCATGCCGGCCAGCCAGGCACGGGCCTCGGCGCTTTCGCTGCCATTGTCGACCAGCAACAACTCGTAATCGCTGTAGGCGGTTTTCTCCAGCAGACTTTCGACGCAGCGCTGCACCGCGACGGTCTGATCCTTGCTGACGATGATGATCGACACCAGCGGCCGTACCCCGTGCCGATAGTCGACACGGTTGATCAATTCGCCTTCGGCGCTGCGGTTTTCATAGGGCACGCCCAAACGCTGCAAATGCGCGTCCAGCAGCAACGGGCTGTTATCCACCACATCGGGCTGGGCCAGCCACTTGGCCAGGTCGAACGTCGATTCCACCAGCACTTCGGCGATGTGCCCGATCACTTGGGTGCCGTCCTGCTCCACCAGGCGCCAGAGCACATCGTGTGGCGCAAGCTCGCCATGCACCGAATCGAAACCGCCCAGGGCCAGGAAACGTTCACGCTCGAATGCCAAGGCGCGGCCCACGTAAGGGTAGCTGCGCAGCAGGTCGAGGTTGAAGTCAGGTTTGAATGCAGGCTCGGCCGATTCCCCCTGACGCAAGCTGCCTTCATCGCTGTACAGGCACGTCAGCGCGGGCGAAAGGACAATCCGCTCGGCCATGGCCAGCAAGGCCGGCGCCACCAGGCGATCACCGGCACACAACAAGTAGAACCAGTCAGCCCCTTGCAACTGCGGCAACAGTTCATTGACCTGCGCCAGCCAGTCCTCTTGCAACGGCAAACGCAATACCCGTTCTTCCAGCGCGGCTTCGATGCACGAAGCGGACAACACCAGGGTCAACTCGGGCGCGTAGTCCTGGGCGGCGAGCGACTGCAACGTCAGGTCCAGCGCGGAGCGGCTGCCGAGCTCATCGAGGATGACCGGGACGATTTTCGGCGTGTGGGTCCAACCGGCAATGGTGTCCGGCAACAGCAGGCGCTGACCCTCGTTGAGCACACGGCACGCCAGCCATTGGGCATAAAGTTCGGCAAAACTGCTGCTGGCAATGCCCACCAGCCATTCCTGAGCACTTTGCTTGGTGCCCAGGGTTCGGCTCAGGGGCAGTTCTTCCCAGACCCGGGGCGACTCTTCGGTGCGGGTCAACGGCAGATAGCGCACCCAGCCAGGCGCCGGGGCTGACTCGCCGCTGCGGGCCTTGAGCATTTGCAACACCCATTCGCGCTCGACCTCTACCGCGTCCTTCATCGCCTGCTGGGCACTCAAGCGCTCCGGGTACAAGCGCTCGACGCTGAGCACGTTGTTGGACATCACCATATTGCCGCGCCGCAACAGGCACACGTACAAGGCAAAATCGAGGGTCGCCACGAAGCCTGCCTCGGACAGGGCGGGCAGCAATTCCAGCACGTCTGCCCGGCGGAACAGCGCATTACTGAAACCACCGAGGATGTTGACCGGGAAATTCTCGAAGATTGCCAGCAGGTCGTCGCCCTTGAACAGGCCGCTCACCGGGGACAGCGATGTGTTTTCCAGGCGCGACGGCAGCAGCATGTCGTCGGCGTCCCAGAACAGACGCTGGGCCAGCACCAGGCTCACTTCATCGCGCGCCATCAGCTCCTGGGCCTGTTGCTCGACGCAGGCCGTGAACAGATGATCGTCATCACACAGAAACTTGATGAACTCGCCCCGGGCTTGTTCCAGGCAGGCCTGCAAGTTGCCCACCATGCCCAGGGTTCGCGGATTGCGCACGTAGTGCACGGCCACGCCGGTTTGTTCGGACACCGAAATGACCGCCTCTTCGATTTCAGTGCCACGACTGTCGTCGCACACAATGATCTCGAGATTGCCATAGCCCTGGCTCACGGCACTGTGCAACGCCCGACTGAAAAAGCGTGGGTTGAAGGCGGGAATGACAAGGCTGACAAGAGGGAGTGAATTCACGGCGGACTCGCAGGCGGCGAGAGCTCGCCCGGGAAAGCGAGCCCTTTGAACCGCGGAAAAAGACAGTAGATATTGCAGGGTCAGCGGTCACCGGGCGCTTGCGCGCCCGGCCACGGTCAGATCTTGTTGAACAGACCCAGCGACGTGATCTTGCTGAACGCCAATTGCGCGGCTTGCAGCATGGTCTGTTGCAGGGTCAGGCGGGTCATGACTTCGGCAGGGTCGGAGTCACGAATCGAGCCCTGGGTGGCGGTGTTCGCCAGGCTCAGACTCTCGTTGGTCGTGGACTGGTCATCCAGCGACTGACCGCGTGCACCAATCGAAGTAACGGCGGAACCCAACTGGTTGCTCGCGCTGTCCAGATTCGCCAGGCCCGAATCCATGGCGGCCTGGAATTGCTGTTTGGCCACGGTGTTGCCGTCAACCGGCGAGTTCAGTGCGTTGATCATCTTGCCCAGGGTGTCGAGCACGTTCTGGGTCTGATGATCGTTGGCCTGCACGGCGAACTGGTCGCCGGCAGCCGGTGCGCTGCCGCCGCCCAGGGTGAAGGTCACGCCCGCTGCGGTGGCGGTGGAGGGAGGTCCGGCCACCACGGCGCCCGACGATACCGGACGACTGTCGGCCGTCACTGGCGCCGCGTACAAATCGAACGCGGTGGCGCTGGTGAACTTGAGGACCGCCCCGCCGTTCGGGAAGGCTTTGTTGTAGGCCACCGGGTCAGTCACGCTGGAACCGGTGATGACGGCGGTGGACGGGTTACCGGCGCTGCGCACGGCACCGATGGTGTCCGGGTTGGCCGTCAACTGGAAGGTGTGGCCGGCAATGACCGTGTCCGCCACATCGCCCGACTTGAGGTTGATGTTCAGGTTCAGGTCGACGCCGCGAAAATTGACCACTTGGTTCGCGCCGTTGCTGTTGCTAAAGGCGCCGTTCTGGCTGGCTTCGGTCGTGACATCGTTGCCCAGTCCGTCGGTGATCTTCAACTGAGTGCTGCTCAGGAAGGTGACCGTGTACGGCTGGCCGGCGGCGAACTTGGAATCGTAGGTGGCGCTGTTGGTCACCTGGCCGTTGGACAGGACCACGCGACCATCATCCACCGCCGGAACGGTCATGGCGACCTGGGTGCGGCTGGTGTTGATGGTCTGCTGGAACGCGTCCCAGCCAGTGGTGTTGCTGGCCACGGTCAAACCGTCGCCGATGCCCAGGTTGATGTTGGTCTGGTCACCGTTGTAGGTGTAGGTGCCGTCGGAATTCTGCGAGTACGGCGGGGTGTCGGTTTTCGAACCGGAGAACAGGTAATTGCCGGACGAATCCTTGGAGTTCATCAGGCCCAGTACTTGCTGCTGGATCTGGCCCAATTCCGCTGCGAAGGCCTTGCGGTCAGCATCGGTGGCAATGCCGTTGTTGGCACTGAGGCCGATTTCCTTGGCGCGCTGCAACGCGGTGCCAATGGAATCCAGGGTGGTTTCCTGCAGGCTCAACGAGCTCTTGGTCGAACTGATGTTGGTGTTGTACTGATCCAGCATCGCGCTCTGCTGGCCGAGCTGCAGCAAACGACCGGCACCGATCGGATCATCGGCGGCGGTGTTGACGCGCGTCAGGCTGCTGGCTTCGTTGCTGGTCGCGATCGCCTTGTTGAAGTTGCGCTGGTAGTTGGCAGCGGTTGTCTCGTAATACTGGGCGGTAGAAATGCGCATGAATTACGACTCCTTAAAGGCTGTTGATCAGCGTGCTGAAAGTTTCCTGCGCAGCCTTGATGATCTGCGAAGAGGCGGTGTAGTACTGCTGGTATTTGACCAGGTTGCCGGTTTCTTCATCCAGGTCGACCCCGGACAGCGAGTCCCGGGCGCCTTTGGCCTGGGTCAGGATCGCCGTGGTGGCAGCACTGTCGGACTTGCCCTGGGCAGCCTTGCTGCCGACGTTGGTCACCAGGGTGTTGTAGGCGTCGGTCAGGCTGATGCCCTTGCTCGCCGAACCGGTGTCCACGGTCTGTTTGGTTTGCAGGCCGACCAGCGCCTGGGCGTTGCGGTTGTCCGAGGACGCCGCGCCGGTCAGGGACATCGAGAAACTTTCGCCGTTGCCGGGCGAGCCACCCACGGTGGTCTGCACGGTGAAGGTTTTCTGCACCGGCGGCGTACCGCTGGTGATCGGATTGCCGCTGGCGTCGACCATCGGCACATTCAGGTTCAGGGTGTTGTTCTGCCCCGGAACGATGCTGCCGCTGCCCAGCGGATTGCCTTGGGCGTCGCTCAGCGTGTAAGTCTGGCTGCCACCGCTCGGCGCACCGAAGGTGATCTTGACCGGCGTCGAATACTTGAGCCCGGTCTGCATGTCGGACTGGTTGGTCGAGTTGTAGATATCGATGGTGCTGGTCAGCGTCGGCTGGGTGTAGGTGCCGGTGGCCTTGGAGCTGGCCACGCCGGTCAACGGCGCTGCCGCAGCGACTTTCTTCGGGTCGGTCAGTATGGTCTGGATGCTGGCTGCGGCACCACGCGTCGGCGTGACTTTGAAGCTGTCGCCCGCGCTCAACGCACCGCCGTTCAACGACAGGCTGAAGCCGTCGATCACCGGTGGCGGCGTGGTCAAGGTACTGAAGGCGCCCATGTCGGTGCCGTCGGAACGCTTGACGCTGTAGTCGGTGGCGCTGGTGAAGGTCACCTGATAATCGCTGGTGGTCAGCTTGCCGGTGTCCTTGATCGTGACATCGAGGTTGCCCGAGCCGGCGCTGTTGCCCGCCTGGCCGATGCTGCGCTGGCTGATCAGGGCGGCGCTGTTGATGTTGTTGAAAATCGCCGCGCCGAAGTCACCGTTCTTGTCGATGCCCTGGGCTTGCTGGCTGTTGATCTGGTCGGCCACCACCAGGGCCACGCGCCCCAGTTCGTTGAGCGACGGGTCGAGCACTTCCTTGCGGTAAGTGAGCAAACCACCGATTTCGCCGCCGGTCACCACGGACGTGATGTCGATGGTGCTGGAGCCGCGGTTCATCTGCAGGCCCATGCGCGACGGATCGTCCTTGCTCGGCACGGTTTCCAATGTGTTGGTGGTGTTGCCCATCACCAATGGCTGGCCGCTGCCGACATAGATGTCGTAGCTGGTGCCGCGCTCGACGACCTGCGCACCGACCATTTCGGACAGTTGGCGCACGGCTTCGTTACGGGTGTCGAGCAGGTCGTTCGGCTGGCCGCCGCTGGTGGAGATTTCGCCGATCTTCTGGTTCAGGTTGGCAATAGAAGTCGCCAACTTGTTCACCTGGGCCGCCATGTCCGCCAGGCTGCCGTTGACGGTGGTGTTCTGGTCGTTCAACTGCTTGGCAAGGGCGTTGAAGCGGGCGCTCAAGGCCTGGGCACCGGTCAGTACGCCCTGGCGCGAAGTGTCGTCGGTCGCCGAGGTCGAGACGCCTTGCATGGAGGTGAAGAATTTTTGCAACACGCCGGTCAGGCCGGTGTTGGTATCGGACAGCGAGGCGTCCAGCGGCGTGGCCTGGGCCAGGTACGAGGCGGATTCGCTGTTGAGCGAAGTCGCAGTGCGCAATTGCGAATCGAGGTAGGAGTTGTACACCCGGCGCACGTCGGCCAGGGTCGTACCGGTGCCGATGAAGACGTTGCCGTACTGCTGCGAGGCCTTGGTGCCCTGCACGGTTTGCTGACGCGAATAACCGGCGGTGTCGACGTTGGCAATGTTGTTGCCTGTCACAGCCAGGGAGGATTGGCTAGCCGCCAGACCCGACATCCCGATATTGAGCAAACTCATGGTTCAGACCTTATGCCTTGTGCCTATAGAGGCGTGGTGGAAGCGCCCGCCGCAGCGTAGTTTTGGTAACTCGTCATCTGCTTGGCTATCTGCGAAATCTTGTTGGCGTAGTTCGGGTCGGTTGCATAACCGGCCTTTTGCAACTCGCGCACAAACTGTTCTGGGTTATCGGCCGACTTCACCACATCTTGATAGCGATTATTGGATTGCAGCAAAGTCACAAGGTCATGGAAGCTGTCCTTGTACGAGGCATAGGAACGGAACTCCGCCGTCTCCTTGACCATCGCGCCATCCCTGAATTCGCTGGTGATCGCCCGCGCCGAATCGCCTTTCCAACTGCTGCCGGTCTTGATGCCGAACAGGTTGTGACTGCTGCTGCCATCCTGGGCGCGCATGACCGATTTGCCCCAACCGGTTTCCAGGGCAGCCTGAGCCACCAGGTAACGCGGATCGACGCCGATGCGATCGGCGGCTTCTTTGGCCATCGGCAACATGGTGTTGACGAATTCGTCGGCGGAGCTGAACGCTTTTTTCGCCGGCGCCAACGGAATCTGGGCCATGGCGCGACCGTAAATCTGCATCTGCCCGCTCGACGCCGTAGACGTTGCCGTGGCCGTGGCCAGCCAATCGCCGTTGTACAGCGGGCCGGCGCCAGTCGTCGTGGCGGTGGCGCGTTCAGGCAGCAGGTTTTTGAGAGGGGCCGCAGCGGTGGTGCTGGTCGCGGTGGACGGCACCAGGCCGGCAAGCAAGCGATCCGCCAGTTTCGGTGGCAGGGCCAGGCGCCGCTGGTTGAGCAGCGCCACGTCATTGCTGTGAGCGGCGGTCGCCGTCGGTGCCTTGACCCCGCGCGAAGCCCACAACGGACGCTCGCCATTAAGGCGCGACAACGGGCCATTGGTGGCGGTCGTACCGGCAGCCACCGGGGTGGTGATTGCCTCGGCCTTGGCTTTCGCCGCTTCCTGCTTGGCCGCCGAATTGGCCGCCGCCTCACCCGGTGCCAGAGGTTTGTTCTTCGACATCTGGCGCATCAACACGTCGGCCAGGCCAATACCGCCACCCTCACGGGACATGGAAACGGCCAACTGCTGGTCGGACATTTCCTGGTATTGCTTGGCGGCCGGCGTGTTGAGCGGATTGTCCTTACCCAACTCGTCGGTGGCCGAGCGCATGGACTTGAGCATTTCACCGAGGAACAGCGATTCGAATTCCTGCGCAACTTTGCGCATGTTGCTGTCGCTGTTCTTGTCGCCGACTTTCAGTTGGTTCAGGCGATTGAGGTCCGAGTACGAACCCGAATCGCCAGTGCCGACCAAAGCGCCTTTGCGCATATCCACCATGGTCGTCGTCCTCAGATCACGATCAGGTCGGCTTGCAACGCGCCGGCCTGTTTCAGTGCTTCAAGGATGGCCATCAAGTCACCCGGCGCCGCGCCGACCTGGTTCACCGCACGCACGATTTCGTCGAGGGTGGTGCCCGGACCGAACTTGAACATGGGCTTGGCTTCTTGCTGGGCGTTGACCCGCGAGCGCGGCACGACCGCCGTCTGCCCGTTGGACAGAGGGCCGGGCTGACTGACGATCGGGTCTTCGGTGATGGTCACGGTCAGGCTGCCGTGGGTCACGGCGGCCGGGGACACTTTCACGTTCTGGCCGATCACGATGGTGCCGGTGCGCGAGTTGATGATGACTTTCGCCACCGCCTGGCCCGGATCGACTTCAAGGTTTTCCAGGATCGACAGATAGTCGACCCGCTGGCTCGGATCCAGTGGCGCGGTGACGCGGATCGAACCGCCGTCGATGGCCTGGGCGACACCTGGGCCGAGCAGGTCGTTGATCTTGTCCACCACACGCTTGGCGGTGGTGAAGTCGGAACGGTTGAGGTTCAACGTCAGGCTGTTGCCCTGGTTGAAACCGCTCGGCACCGAACGCTCGACCGACGCACCGCCTGGGATACGACCGGCCGACGGAACGTTGACGGTGATCTTCGACCCGTCGCGACCTTCCGCATCAAAACCGCCCACCACCAGGTTGCCCTGGGCGATGGCGTAGACGTTGCCGTCGATACCTTTGAGCGGCGTCAGCAGCAAGGTGCCGCCGCGCAGGCTCTTGGAGTTACCGATGGACGAGACGGTGATATCGACCTGCTGACCCGGTTTGGCAAACGCCGGCAAATCCGCACTGATCGACACCGCCGCGACGTTCTTCAACTGCACGTTGCCCGAACCCGGCGGCACCTTGATGCCGAACTGCGAGAGCATGTTGTTGAAGGTCTGCAGGGTGAACGGGGTCTGGGTCGTCTGGTCACCGGTGCCGTTAAGCCCGACCACCAGGCCGTAACCGATCAATTGGTTGGACCGCACGCCGGAAATACTGGCGATGTCCTTCAACCGCTCGGCTTGAGCGGTGAAGGCTGCGGACATCAACAAGGCAGCGACCATGAGACTTCTGAAGTTCAACGTAGCCACCTAGAAAGGGAACAGCGGGCTGAGGAAGAAACGGTCGAACCAGCCTGGCTGACTCGCATCGGCAAACGCACCGGTGCCCGAATAGGTGATACGTGCATCGGCGACGCGGGTCGACGACACGGTGTTATCGGTAGCGATGTCATCGGCGCGCACCAGACCGGCAATCCGCACCAGCTCATCACCGGAGTTGAGGGTCATCCACTTCTCGCCGCGCACGGCGATGATGCCGTTGGGCAAGACGTCGGCGACGGTCACGGTGATCGAACCGGTCAGGCTGTTGCTCTGGCCGGACTTGCTGGCGCCGTTGGTGGCGCGGTCGCCGCTGTAGCCGACGTCCAGGCTCAGGTCACCGCCGCCCACCGGGTTATTGGTGCTCAAGCCGCCACCGAACAGCGACGACAGGCCGATGCCGGTCTTGCTGGTCTTATCGATCTGCGAGTTGGCGCCTTTGCTGGCCTGGGTCTTCTCGTTCAGGGTGATGGTGATGATGTCACCGACCCGGAACGCCTTGCGGTCGCTGTACAGGTTCTGTTCGAAACCGGCCTGGTAGATCGAGCCATTGTTGGCGGCCGCCGGCAACGGCGTTCGCGGCAACACCGGGGCGTAGTAAGGGTCATTGGGTTTAGGCGTCGGCGCGACGCAGCCCGCGAGCGCGACCACCCCACTCAGTGCCACAACAGATACAAAGCGATTCATGACCCTACCTCACGGTGTTGCTGGCGCCCGTATGGCCGCCCCATAGACTTGATTACAGATTCTGCGTTACGAACGAGAGCATCTGGTCGGCGGTGGAGATCACCTTGGAGTTCATCTCGTAGGCGCGTTGAGTGGTGATCATGTTGACCATCTCTTCAACGGTGCTGACGTTGGAACCTTCCAGGGTGTTCTGCAGCGTGGTGCCGAAACCGTTCAGGCCCGGCGTGCCGACTTGCGGCGCACCGCTGGCGGCGGTTTCCAGGAACAGGTTGTTACCCACTGCTTGCAGACCGGCCGGGTTGATGAAGTCGGCGGTTTGCAGGTTGCCGATCACCTGGGAGGCCGGGTTGCCGGGAACGGTGATGGACACCGTGCCGTCAGTGCCGACGGTGAAGGTCTGGGCGTTGTTCGGGATGACAATGGCCGGTTCCAGGGCGAAACCGCTGGCGTTGACGATCTGGCCGTTGGAATCGAGGTGGAACGTGCCGTCACGGGTGTAGGACGTGGTGCCGTCCGGTTGCAGGATCTGGAAGAAACCGCGACCGTCGACCGCCAGGTCCAGCGGCTGCTCGGTGGTTTGCAGGCTGCCGGCGGAGAAGTTTTTCTGGGTGCCGACGATGCGCACACCCGTACCCAATTGCAGGCCGGACGGCAATTCGCTGTCCTGGGTCGACTGGGCGCCAGGCTGGCGTTTGATCTGGTACAGCAAGTCCTGGAACTCGGCGCGATCACGTTTGAAACCCGTGGTCGATACGTTCGCCAGGTTGTTGGAAATGGTGGTCAGGTTAGTGTCCTGGGCGGACAGACCTGTTTTGGCAACCCATAGAGCCGGAAGCATTTCGATTCTCCTCGTGCGCCTGTTTTACGGCGCGACGTTCTGGTAATTAGCTGATCTGCAAGACCCGAGCCATGGCCTGGTCATCGTCTTTGGCGGTGTTCATCATCTTGATGTGCAGCTCGAATTGCTTCGACAAAGCCAGCACCGAGGTCATCTCTTCCACGGCGTTGACGTTGCTCGACTCAAGGAACCCGGACACCAGTTTGACGCCCGCATCGGCTTGCGCCGGCTTGCCGTCCTTGGTGTGGATCGAACCATCCAGGCCTTTGGTCATGTTCTTCAGGTCTGGGTTGACCAGTTTGATGCGGTCGATTTCGGCCATCACCCGTGGGCCTTCACCCATCGAACGAATGCTGATGGTGCCGTCCTCGCCCACTTCGATTTTCTGCTCGGGCGGCACGGCAATCGGCCCGCCATTGCCCATTACCGGCATACCATTGCCGGCCCGCAACACGCCGAGGGCGTCAATGTTCAGGCTGCCGGTGCGCACGTAGTTTTCGCTGCCATCGGGGCTCTGCACCGCGATCCAGCCATTGCCGGTCACGGCGACGTCGAGGTCACGGCCGGTTTCCACCATCGAACCAGGCGAGAAGTCAGTGGCCGGGCGTTCGGTCATGGCATAGGCACGCGCCGGAAAGCTGTCACCAAACACCGGCATCGAACGGGCCTGTTCCAGGTCCTTCTGAAAACCGTTGGTGGAGATGTTCGCCAGGTTGTTCGCATGAGCCTTCTGCGCCAGTGCATTCTGGCTGGCGCCGGTCATTGCCACATAAAGGTACTTGTCCACGCTCTTTCCTCTGCCTGCCGGACGTTTGCCGCCCACTGCTGTACTTCTGAGCCTTAAGCAATTTGCAGACCAACTTTTTTCTGACAGCGCCGGGCCCGGCAAACAAAGGACTTGAGGGGTTTTGAGGGGATGAGGGGATTGTGTCGAAGTCGAAAAACCGGCGGTGTTATGCCGTTTGGTGGCAAGGCTTGACCTGGAGGTTGACCGGACTGCCGCCTTCGCGAGCAAGCCCGCTCCCACAGGTGATCGCATTCCCCTGTGGGAGCGGGCTTGCTCGCGAAGAGGCCATCACAGACACAACACCTATTGGCTATGACTCAGTCTTACCAACGTCGTACTCGCGCAATTTATTGGCAATGGTCGTGTGCGAAACCCCCAACCGTTTCCCCAGTTGCCGACTGCTCGGATGCTCGGAATACAAGCGCTCCAGCACCGCTTTCTCAAAGCGCCCGACAATCGCATCCAATCCACCTTCCAGCGAGAAATCGCCAAGGGGCTGACGCACGCCGTAGTCCGGCAGGCGAATATGCTCGACCTTGACCGTCCCGCCCTCGCACAGGGAAACCGCCTGGAACAATACGTTCTCCAACTGCCGCACATTGCCCGGCCAGTGGTAATGACTGAGCCGCTCCATCGCCGCCGGTGCCAGTTTCGGCAACGGACAACCGATCTGCCGACTGGCCTGGTCGAGGAAGTGCTCCACCAACGGCGTCAAACCGTCGAGGCATTCGCGCAGCGGCGGGATGTGCAACGACAGCACGTTCAAGCGGTGATACAAATCCTGGCGAAACTCGCCTCGGGCACACAACTCGGACAGGTCCACTTGGGTCGCGCAGATCACCCGTACATCGAGGTAGACCTCTTCATCGCTGCCGACACGCCGGAAGCAACCGTCCTGCAAAAAGCGCAGCAATTTCACCTGCAGGCGCGGGCTCATTTCCCCGACGCCATCGAGAAACAACGTGCCGCCCGCCGTCAGCTCCAGCAGCCCGAGTTTGCCTTCGGCCCGCGCCCCTTCGAAGGCGCCGGGGCCATAACCGAACAACTCGGTCTCGGCCATGGACTCCGGCAGACCGGCGCAGTTGAGCGCCATCAACGGCGACTGACCGCGAGGGCTGGCCAGGTGACAGGCCCGGGCCAGCAGTTCCTTGCCGGTGCCGGTTTCGCCTTCTATCAATAGCGGCGCGTCCAGTGGCGCCATGCGTCGGGCCTCGCGCACCACTGCCGCCATGACTTTCGAACTCTGGAAGATGCTGTCGAAACCGCGCAGTTCCTGTTTGCGCACGTTATAGATGCGCTCCCCGACCCTGTCCGCCCGGTGCAATGTCAAAACGGCGCCGGCCATGGCCTCGCTGTCGTCGTGCTCCGATTGCAACGGCGCAATGTCGGCGAGAAACACGTCGCCCTTGACCTTGACCCGCAGGCCATTGATCCGCGATTTGTTGGCGCGCACCAGCTCCGGCAAGTCGAAATCTTCGGCGTAACGGGACAAAGGGATCCCTGGCACCTCGTCCACCCGCACACCGAGCAACTGCGCCGCCGCCCGGTTGGCCGCGACGATCGAGCCGCCCATGTCGATCGATAGCACCGGGAATTCCAGGGCGCCGAGCAGCGCATTGAGCTCCATGTGCCGACGCTCGCTGGGCATAAGCCCTACACGCTTGACGCCGAATACTCCGCCAATCGCCTCGAATTTCGGACGCAACGCCTGGAACTGGATGTTGATCAGGTTCGGGCAATGCAGGTAGATCGCGTTGCCATGCTCACCGCCCACCTCACCGCGGGCGACGTTGATCCCGTATTCCACCAGCAGGTTAAGGATGTCGCGCAGGATGCCGATGCGGTTTTGGCAGTGGACTTTGATACGCATATAAAAGGCCCGAAAAAGCGGTGAGTGAATTGGATGCCAAACACATACCTCCTGTGGGAGCGGCGGTGCGACGATTCGACTTGCTCGCGAACAGGGAGTGTCAGTCGACATCATCATTGGCTGACACGACGCCTTCGCGAGCAAGCCCGCTCCCACAGGGTTATTGCGGTGCCTGCGGATGGAATTTTCTGACAGGGCGCAAAGTTAGTCGTCAAGATTATGTGACACCCACAGCCCTTTTCAAACCCGAAAAACTCAATACCTGCGCCACACCCACCAATCCGTAACGAAAACTTTACGAAAATCACGGACTTTTCCTACGCGAGCTGCAATCCACCCGCTGCATCACCGCACGCCTTGGGGTATCTCTAGGTCCATAGCTGTACATAACAAGAACGAATTCCCCTAGCAGGAGAGCAGCATGAAGCAGACGCAATACGTGGCCCGCGAGCCCGATGCGCAAGGTTTTATCGACTACCCCGCCGAAGAACATGCGGTGTGGAACACGCTGATCACTCGTCAACTGAAAGTGATCGAAGGGCGTGCGTGCCAGGAATACCGGGACGGTATCGAAAAACTCGGTCTGCCCCACGACCGCATTCCGCAATTGGGCGAGATCAACAAAGTCCTCGGTGAAACCACCGGTTGGCAAGTAGCCCGGGTTCCGGCGCTGATTCCCTTCCAGACCTTTTTCGAATTGCTCGCCAGCAAGCAGTTTCCGGTGGCGACCTTTATTCGTACCCGCGAGGAGCTGGATTACCTGCAAGAGCCGGACATTTTCCACGAGATCTTTGGCCACTGCCCGCTGCTGACCAACCCCTGGTTTGCTGAATTTACCCACACCTACGGCAAACTCGGCCTACAGGCCACCAAGGAAGAACGCGTTTACCTGGCGCGCCTGTACTGGATGACCATCGAGTTCGGCATGGTCGACACGCCAGAGGGCCTGCGCATCTACGGCGGCGGCATCCTGTCCTCACCCAAAGAAACAGTTTACTGCCTGTCGGACGAACCGGAACATCAGGCCTTCGATCCGCTGGAATGCATGCGCACGCCGTATCGCATCGACATTCTGCAACCGCTGTACTTTGTGCTGCCCAACCTCAAGCGTCTGTTCGACGTGGCCCATGAAGACATCATGGCCATGGTCAAGCAAGGCATGCAGCTGGGCTTGCACGCTCCGAAATTCCCACCCAAACCGAAGGCCGCGTGAACCGCGACTTTTACTGACAAGTGAGCCTGTCAGTCGGCGCGGCTTTGGTTTAGCGTGTCGGCATTGACGGCCGATATAGCCCATATAAAAAAACTCGATACAGGAAACAGACCATGTCCGCTTTGAACCAAGCCCACTGCGAAGCCTGCCAAGCCGGCGCCCCCCAGGTCAGCGACGAAGAACTGCCGGTCCTGATCAAGCAGATCCCTGACTGGAACATTGAAGTGCGCGACAGCGTGATGCAGCTGGAAAAAGTTTTCCTGTTCAAGAATTTCAAACATGCCCTGGCGTTCACCAACGCGGTCGGTGAAATCTCCGAGGCCGAAGGTCACCACCCGGGCCTGTTGACCGAGTGGGGCAAAGTCACCGTGACCTGGTGGAGCCACTCCATCAAAGGCCTGCACCGCAACGACTTCATCATGGCCGCGCGCACTGATGAAGTGGCCAAGGACGCCGAGGGCCGCAAATAATGCATTTCGACGCCATCGGCCGAGTACCCGGCGACCCGATTCTCGGCCTGATGGAGGCCTATGCGCAGGACCCCAACCCGCGCAAATTCGACCTGGGCGTGGGTGTCTATAAAGACGCCCAGGGCCTGACGCCGATTCCGCAAGCGGTAAAACTCGCCGAGGCGCGTCTGGTGGATCGCCAGAACACCAAGACCTACATCGGTGGTCACGGCGAACCGGCGTTCGGCAAAGTCATGAACGAGTTGGTGCTGGGTGCCGATTCGCCTCTGATCGCCGAGCAGCGGGCCGGTGTCACCCAGACCCCGGGCGGCACTGGCGCCCTGCGTTTGAGCGCGGACTTCATCGCGCACATGCTGCCGGGCCGTGGCGTATGGCTGAGCAACCCGACCTGGCCGATCCATGAAACGATTTTCGCCACGGCCGGGGTCAAGGTCAGCCACTACCCGTACGTGGGCAGCGACAACCGTCTCGATGTCGATGCCATGCTGGCGGTGCTCAACGAAGCGCCCAAGGGCGACGTGGTGCTGCTGCACGCCTGCTGCCACAACCCAACCGGTTTCGATCTGTCCCATGACGATTGGCGCCGGGTGCTCGACGTGGTCCGCCGCCGCGAGTTGTTGCCGCTGATCGACTTCGCTTATCAAGGTTTCGGCGATGGCCTGGAACAGGACGCCTGGTCCACCCGATTATTCGTCGATGCGTTGCCGGAAGTGCTGATCACCAGCTCCTGCTCGAAGAACTTCGGCCTGTACCGCGACCGCACCGGCGCGCTGATTGTCTGTGCGAAAACCGCCGACAAACTGGTGGATATCCGCAGCCAACTGGCCAACATCGCCCGCAACCTGTGGTCGACACCGCCGGATCACGGCGCGGCCGTAGTGGCGACCATCCTTGGCGACCCGGAGCTGAAAAGCCTGTGGGCCGACGAAGTGGAAGCCATGCGCTTGCGTATCGCGCAACTGCGCAGCGGTCTAGTGGAAGCCCTTGAGCCCCACGGCTTGCGCGAGCGCTTTGCGCACATTGGCGTGCAACGCGGGATGTTCTCCTACACCGGTTTGTCGCCGGAGCAGGTCAAGCAACTGCGCGAGCATCACAGCGTGTACATGGTCAGCTCCGGGCGGGCGAACGTGGCGGGGATTGATGCAACGCGGCTGGCGCTGTTGGCCGAGGCGATTGCCGAAGTCTGCAAATAACCCTCAAACATTGGTAATTCCCCTGTGGGAGCGGGCTTGCTCGCGAAAGCGCAGTGTCAGTCAATGTTGATGTCGACTGACACACCGCATTCGCGAGCAAGCCCGCTCCCACATTTGATTTGTGTGACTGCTAGCGACCTGTCTAGACAATCCCACTCGTCGAAACAAATGGATATAAAAGTCTGTTTGTCATTTCTCCTGCTGTATCCTGCCCAAGCTTTTTAAAAGCGCGGATCTACCAGATCTATCAACAGACTTTGCGAGGAGCGCGAACATGCACGAGATCCCTAATCTCCCCTTCCCAAGCCTGCACGAAACTGAGCAGACAACCACGCAACAAGCCGGCGCCCAACAGCCCGAGCCGAAAGAAGCCACTGACAGTCGAAAGACTGACAGCGAAGACTGAAACACCTGCAATGCCAGACCGTGTGGAAAGCGCTAACATGCGCTTTCCACACCGCCTGAACCCCGAGCACCCCGCCATGACCGATGAATTTTCTGAAACCCAGGCCAGCGTTCTAATCGGCACCGCCGAGAAAATGATCGAGATCTGGAATCGCCTCTCCCCGGAAAAACAAGCCGCCCTGCTGGCCCGCTTCGGCAGCGAAGAAAACGCCCTCGCCGCCCTGGTTACCACGCAACTGGTCGCCCCTGCCAAATCCTGATTCACCCCCGCCCGGCAAATAGTTTTACTTTTCCACGACCGCCCGCCCTTCCCGCCGCTATCATAAGCAGCCTATCTATCCTGCTGCCCCGTGGACCTTTACCCATGTCAGAAAACCAGCGCCCCCTGGCGGTCACGCTGCAAGTCGTTTCCATCGTCCTGTTCACCTTCATCGGCTACCTCAACATCGGCATTCCCTTGGCCGTGTTGCCGGGCTATGTCCACAGTGACCTGGGCTTCGGCGCGGTGATCGCCGGGCTGGTGATCAGCGTGCAATACCTTGCCACCCTGCTCAGTCGCCCTTACGCCGGGCGCATCATCGACAACAAAGGCAGCAAACTGGCGGTGATGTACGGCCTCGCTGGCTGCGGCTTGAGTGGGGTGTTCATGCTGATTTCGGCCTGGACCCAAAGCCTGCCGATGCTCAGCCTGATCAGCCTGTTGATCGGCCGCCTGATACTCGGCAGCGCGGAAAGCCTGGTGGGCTCGGGCTCGATCGGCTGGGGCATCGGCCGGGTTGGCGCGGCGAACACCGCCAAAGTCATCTCCTGGAACGGCATCGCCAGTTACGGCGCCATCGCCATCGGCGCACCGCTGGGGGTGTGGCTGGTCGGTGAACTGGGCTTGTGGAGCATGGGCGTGAGCATTGTGTTGCTGGCCATACTGGGTCTGGCGCTGGCCTGGCCGAAAACCGCCGCGCCGATTGTCGTCGGTGAACGCCTGCCGTTCATGCATGTGCTGGGCCGGGTATTGCCCCACGGTTGCGGCCTCGCGCTGGGCTCCATCGGTTTCGGCACTATCGCCACCTTCATCACCCTGTACTACGCGACGCAGCATTGGTCGAATGCCGTGCTGTGCCTGAGCCTGTTCGGTGCCAGTTTCATTGGTGCGCGACTGTTGTTCGGCAACCTGATCAACCGCCTCGGCGGCTTTCGCGTGGCGATTGCCTGCCTGTCGGTGGAAACCCTGGGCTTGTTGCTGCTGTGGCTGGCGCCGGATGCCCATTGGGCGCTGGCCGGTGCGGCGCTGAGCGGTTTCGGCTTCTCGCTTGTGTTCCCGGCGCTGGGCGTGGAAGCGGTCAACCTGGTGCCGGCGTCCAGTCGCGGCGCGGCGGTGGGGGCCTATTCGTTGTTTATCGATTTGTCGCTGGGGATTACCGGGCCGTTGGCGGGGGCGATTGCGGCCGGGTTTGGTTTTGCTTCGATCTTCCTGTTTGCGGCCCTCGCCGCGCTCAGCGGTTTGATGCTGAGCATTTATCTGTACCGACAAGCGCCCAAGTATCGCGAAGAACGCGACGCCCGCTAAAAGTCGATCTTGCCGCGCCCAGCCTTGATGCTGCCGCGCTTGGTCTTCGATTCCAGCCGACGCTTCTTCGAACCGAGGGTCGGCTTGGTCGGGCGACGCTTCTTCTCGACTTTGGTGGCGCTGAGAATCAACTCCACCAACCGCTCCAGCGCATCGGCGCGATTGGCTTCCTGCGTGCGGTATTGCTGGGCCTTGATGATCAACACACCTTCGCTGGTGATGCGACTGTCCCGCAGCGCCAGCAGCCGCTCCTTGTAGAACTCGGGCAAGGACGAGGCCGGAATGTCGAAGCGCAGGTGCATCGCGCTGGAGACCTTGTTGACGTTCTGCCCACCGGCGCCCTGAGCGCGGATGGCGGTCAACTCGATCTCGGCATCTGGCAGATGCACATTGTTGGAGATTACCAGCATGGAAAAAAGCGTCCGGGTTCAGGGCGTGCAGGATACCGCGAATGCGCTGAACGAATGCAGCCCCTGTAGGAGCGTGGCTTGCTCGCGAAGGCGTCGGCACATCCAACATCAATGCTGAATGTACCGACGCCTTCGCGGGCAAGCCACGCTCCCACAGGAGATTTGTGGTGTTCGCGGAGGATGGGCTCGCATAGATCCTTGTGGGAGCGGGCTTGCTCGCGAATGCGGTGTACCAGTCGAAATCAATGCTGGATGTAATGACCCTTTCGCGAGCAGGCTCGCTCCCACAGGGGTTTGCTCTACGCTAAAGAATCCGGATCACGCCGATCAGGCCTTTTTAACGGAGAGACCCATGCCTCGTCGCTTACTCGCTGCTTTCTGTTTGCTGATGTCATTCAACACGGCTCACGCCACCGAGCGCTGGGAAACACTGCCGGCCACCCCCGCCCCGATCACTAGCGCAAAAACCGGCCGTGCCGACGTCAACGGCATCAAGCTTTATTACTCGATCACCGGTCACGGCTCACCCGTTGTACTGCTTCATGGCGGTCTGGCCAACTCCGATTACTGGGGCAATCAGGTCAAGGCGCTCTCGGCAAAGCACACGGTCATCACCCTCGACAGCCGTGGCCATGGTCGCAGTTCGCGAGATGCGCGACCTTTCGGGTATGACCTGATGGCGGACGACGTCATCGCGGTACTCGACAAGCTGAAGATCGAGCGCGCCGACTTCGTGGGCTGGAGTGACGGCGCGATTCTCGGGCTGGATCTGGCCATGCGCTATCCGCAGCGCGTCGGCAAAGTGTTCGCCTTCGCCGCCAATACTCAGACATCGGGGGTCAAGGAAGGCGTCGAGAAGAACCCGACCTTCGCCGCCTACATTGAACGCGCCGGCAAGGAGTACGCGAAGCTGTCGCCCACACCTAAGGAATACGATGCGTTCGTCGAACAAATCAGCCATATGTGGGCGAGCCAGCCCAACTGGACCACCGAAGACCTGGCCAAGATCAAAAGCCCGGTTTTGATCGTTGATGGCGACCATGACGAGGCGATCAAGCGCGAACACACCGAATACATGGCCTCGGCCATTCCCGGTGCCGGCCTGTTGATCCTGCCGAATGTCAGCCATTTCGCCTTCATCCAGGACCCGGCGTTTTTCAATGCATCGGTGCAGAGCTTCCTGGATGAAAAATAATCACTGACAGCACCGAATCCACTGTGGGAGCGAGCTTGCGCGCGAAGGCGTCGGCACCTCCAACATCAATGCTGAATGTACCGACGCCTTCGCGGGCAAGCCTCGCTCCTACAGGGGTGGGGTGGTGTTCGCGGATGCTGTGTTCAACACAAATCCACTGTGGGAGCGGGCTTGCTCGCGAAGGCGGTGGGTCAGTCGGAATCAATGCTGAATGTGCTGGCCTCTTCGCGGGCAAGCCTTGCTCCTACAGGGGGTTGTGTGAACCCTGAAAACCACAAACCCGGCACATGGCCGGGTTTGTGGTTTCTGCGTGCTGCGTTTATTTCACTGCAGTGTGCAACGCGTGCTGCGCGCTGCGTTTGTTCTTGATGCCGTAGCAGACCCACATGAACGCGACCCACACCGGGATCGCGTACACCGAGATCTGGATGCCCGGGATCAACAGCATCACGCACAGGATGAACGCCACGAACGCCAGGCAGATGTAGTTCCCGTACGGATACCACAAGGCCTTGAACAGCGGCGTCTGTTTAGTCTTGTTCATGTGCTGGCGGAACTTGAAGTGCGAGAAGCTGATCATCGCCCAGTTGATCACCAGGGTCGCCACCACCAGGGACATCAACAGCTCCAGGGCGTTTTGCGGGATCAGGTAGTTCAGCAACACGGCGATCAACGTCACCGCCGCCGACGCCAGGATCGAACGCACCGGCACGCCGCGCTTGTCGATCTTCGCCAGGGCCTTCGGCGCATCGCCCTGCTCGGCCATGCCCAGCAACATGCGGCTGTTGCAGTAGGTGCCGCTGTTGTACACCGACAATGCCGCTGTCAGGACCACAAAGTTGAGGATGTGCGCGGCAGTGTTGCTGCCCAACATCGAGAACACTTGCACGAACGGGCTGCCGCTGTAGGAATCGCCGGACGCATTCAGGGTCGCCAGCAGGCTGTCCCATGGCGTCAGCGACAGCAGGATCACCAGGGCGCCGATGTAGAAAATCAGGATCCGGTAAATCACCTGGTTGATCGCTTTCGGGATCACGGTTTTCGGCTTGTCGGCTTCAGCTGCGGTGAAACCGAGCATTTCCAGACCGCCGAAGGAAAACATGATAATCGCCATGGCCATCACCAGACCGCTCACACCGTTCGGGAAGAAGCCGCCGTGGGACCACAGGTTGCTCACCGACGCCTGCGGGCCGCCGTTGCCGCTGACCAGCAAATAGCTGCCCAGGGCAATCATGCCGACAATCGCCACGACCTTGATGATCGCGAACCAGAACTCGGCCTCGCCAAACACTTTGACGTTGGCCAGGTTGATCAGGTTGATCAGCACGAAGAAACCGGCCGCCGAGACCCAGGTCGGAATATCCGGCGCCCAGTAGTGGATGTACTTGCCGACTGCGGTCAGCTCCGACATGCCCACCAGGATGTACAGGATCCAGCAGTTCCAGCCCGAGAGAAAACCGGCGAAACCGCCCCAGTATTTGTGCGCGAAGTGGCTGAAGGAACCGGCCACCGGCTCTTCGACGATCATTTCGCCGAGCTGGCGCATGATCATGAACGCAATGAAGCCGCAAATGGCGTAGCCGAGGATCATCGACGGGCCAGCGGATTTGAGGACGCCCGCCGAGCCGAGGAACAGCCCGGTGCCGATCGCGCCACCGAGGGCGATCAGCTGGATATGGCGATTTTTCAGGCCGCGTTTAAGCTCGCCTGAATGCGAGTTTTGTCCACTCATGAAAAGGGTCTCACGCAAGGTTTGATGATGTTCAGTAGACGTTGCTGCTCGGTTGCAATTTCAAGCAGCGCCGATCAAACCCCAGCGCAAGCACCAGGAGTTCAGCGTATTTACTACGGTCATGCGTCACCTGTTTGTTTTTATCTGTGACGAAATCGAACCCGACACGCTTGTGGCGCGGCGGAGTGAACAAGACGGATAGCCTTGAAGTTTGCGCAGGTGCGCAGGAGGTCACAGTTAAAACGCGGCGCATTGTACACCGCTAACCCCCTGCTGCCAGACACCGCTGGATCAGCGCGTCGGTTGCCGGGATTGCCTGTGTCCGCCCCGAGGGTCTCGGGCGGCTGCAAAAAGAGAGTCAGACCTTTGCAGGTCATCGGCGCGGACGATGGAAAAATCGGCCCACGGGGAGAGATGGAGATGATTCACGGCGTTCATTGCGCCTCCTTCTTGTTATGCACCTGCACGACAGGCATGGGGCGCATCTCACCCTGCAAACGCCGCCGAAACAAGCGGACCAGAGCCCTCAGGCACGGCTGATCGGAGGATGGGCGGAAGGATTTCCTTACAACGCTTTTGAAAGACTGATCCGGCGAGGTTTGGCGCTGTATTTCGTAAAGATTCTCTGACAAAGCGTAACGAAATATTGCCAAATCAGATCTTTTCGTAAGACGACTGCAAATTGACGAAAGGAAGCTTCCTACGGAAATGGTCGAGTTAGTTTTCTGTTTTTTAATAACAAAGTGCCCGGCAAAAAACAGAATAAAAAAATCAAATAAATCTTATTTGATTATTTTTTTGCATTCCAAAACCCTGTGAACTAGGTTTTCAGCGACTTGCCGAGCCGCATCGACCGGCCAGTTTTTTACCTCAAAAGTCATCTGGGAGATTCACTATGCAACTGGACAAAGACTTGGAAACTGAACTGCAACTGGACGAATGGTTTGAAGCACCGACCCATGAAGCCGCCGTAGAAATGATGCAAGCCGACGCGGTTGTTCCGTTCGGCACGGCGATGTGGCCTCTGTAAGCCATCCCCGGCAGGTACGATCCGGCCGGTTGTGCCTGCCCCATTTGCTCGGTTTGTCAGGGAGGACTACATGGATAAGCAACGCGCCATCTCGCATTTCCTTTACTACCTCGAACAACACCCGGCCCTAGTCGGCATCAACCCGGCGAAGGTCTTGCTCGGCCACACCGCTGATTACGAAGCACTGACCGGCGCCATTGCCGAACAGGCAGGTAACAGCCCTCTCTTCAGCTTCAGCGCGCTGCGCCTGGACCTCGAACCCACGGACTTGCTGGCCGAGGCGATTGCCGACAGCGATCTGTACATTTTCTTCTACGACTCTTCCACCCTGCCCAACCCGCGCCCCGAAGGCCCGGAATTCCTCCGCGCACTGCAAGGGGTGATGGCAGAAAACTGGAAGAAGTCGCTGCTGTTCAAGGATTACGGCGATTACTTCTACGACACGTTCAGCGTCACCCCACAGCGTATTGCCGGGTTGAACAGCCACCTGATCCAGCGCATGTCCCACGCCACGACCCTGAGTTTCAAAGATGATCACGGCTCATGGTTCGAAACACCGCTAAGCAGTATCAAGAAGTGGACGGACATCAACGGTGTCGGCAACTTTGATTTGGCGCCCGGTGAAATAGCCACCCACAGCGAAGACATTAACGGCCGTGTGAAGTTTATGGGGACGTTCCTCAGCACCATTCCGTTTGCCCGCAAATATGGGGTGCTGGAGTCGCCGCTGGAGTTGTGGATCGAGAACTCGACCATCAGCAAAATCGCCACGGACGTGCCGGGGCTGGAACATGATTTCAATAAGTTCCTGGACGCCAATCCGTCGAATCGGCGGATCGAGGAGCTGGGCATCGGCACCAACGAAGGCGTGAAGGCGCTCTATGCGCGCAACGCCGGGTTCGAGGAGCGCCATTGCGGCTTGCACCTTGGGTTGGGTGGCGGGGCCAAGGGCAGTCATCACCTGGACCTGATCTTCTCCGGAGGCGTGTTGGCGCTGGATGATGAGCCGGTGTTTGATGGGCGGTTTGTGTTTTAGTCCGTGAGAAAGCGGTGCTGTTGCTGGCGCCTTCGCGAGCAAGCCCGCTCCCACAGTTGATCGCATTCCCCTGATAGAACTCGGTCACCTGTGGGAGCGGGCTTGCTCGCGAAGAGGCCCGAACATTCACTACACCCTTAAAGCCCGTCCAAAAAAAACGCCAACCCTAAGGTTGGCGTTTTTCACTTGCAGCTTGCAGCTAAAAACTCACCGCTGCTTCACTCCGGCTTACGACGCCCAAACCCAGGACGCTGACCCGAACCGGCTGGCGCGCCACGGCGTTTGCCCGATGGCGCGTCCTTGTTGACCAGAACGATGCCTGGGCGTTTCTTCGCCGGTGCCTTGGCCGGACGCTTGGTGTCGGCCGGACGGTCTGCCACCGGCGTACCGCGACTCGAATCACCACGGGACTCACCACGAGGAGCACCGCGATCGCTACGACCACCGGACGGAGCACCACGGCCTTCGCCGCGCTCGGTGCGACCGTTGGCCGGACGTGGCGTGCGTGGACCGCGCTCACCATCAGCACGCGGTTCTGCCGGCTTGCGTGCTGGACGCTCGCCTTCGAAATGCGGTTCACGGGTATCACGCGGGGTTGCAGCGGTCTGGTTGCCGATGGCTGGACGCAACGAACGCACACGCTCGGTCTTGCCCATCGGACGCGACGATTTACGCTGCATGCGATCAAGCTTGTCTTTGCTCTTGGCGTTCATCTGCGGCATGGCCACAGGCGTCAGGCCAACCTCGGCACTGAGAATGTCGACTTCGTACTGGCTCATTTCGCGCCAGCGGCCCATCGGCAGGTCGGAGTTGAGGAACACCGGACCGAAACGCACGCGCTTCAGACGGCTGACCACCAGGCCCTGGGATTCCCACAAGCGACGAACTTCGCGGTTGCGACCTTCCATCACCACGCAGTGATACCAGTGGTTGAAACCTTCGCCACCCGGCGCCTGCTTGATGTCGGTGAACTTGGCCGGGCCGTCTTCGAGGACGACGCCTGCTTTCAGACGCTCGATCATCTCGTCATCGACTTCGCCACGCACACGTACCGCGTATTCACGGTCCATTTCGTAGGAAGGGTGCATCAGGCGGTTGGCCAGTTCACCGTCGGTGGTGAACATCAGCAGACCGGTGGTGTTGATGTCCAGGCGACCGATGTTGATCCAGCGACCTTCTTTCGGTTTTGGCATCTTGTCGAATACGGTCGGACGGCCTTCCGGGTCAAGGCGGGTGCAGATTTCGCCGTCGGGCTTGTTGTACATGATCACGCGGCGTACCGACTCGGCGGCTTCTTCGCGCTTGATCACACGGCCATCAATGGTGATGGCGTCGTGCATGTCGACGCGCTGACCAAGGGTGGCGTCTTTGCCGTTGACCTTGATGCGGCCGTGGCTGATCCAGGCTTCCACGTCACGGCGCGAGCCGACGCCGATACGGGCGAGGACTTTCTGCAGTTTTTCGCCTGCTGGGCCGATTTCGGCGTCGTCTTTCTGGTCGTTGATACTCATCTGGGCACCTCCCGGTGTGGTCTGTTCAGGCAGCTCTGGGGTGAGGGGCCTGAAGCGATGTAAAACTGGGTCTCGGACGAAGGGATCGCCGGAGGGTCGCGAATCATACGCTCATGTCAGCGTTCGCGCATCAGAGACTAGCTGATGAATGCAGATTCACTTGCTTTTCCGCCGACCGGTGGCGCCGAGCTTGATCAAGCGCAGCGCCGCCTCGGCCAGCACCGTGCGCTTGTCGGCCTTGTCGAGTTTCTTCCAGGCCTTGATTTCGCGCTTGCTGCGCCCGCAACCGACGCAGATGTCGTCGGTGAACTTGCAGATGCTGATGCAGGGGTCTTTGGTTGAGCTCATACCTACTCCAGAAAACTCCACAAACCCTTGTGGGAGCGAGCTTGCTCGCGATGAGGGCGGCACATTCAACATCTGAGTGACTGATAGATTGCTATCGCGAGCAAGCTCGCTCCCACAGGGTTCGGTGCGGCTCAGGTCCACTGTGGGAGCGGGCTTGCTCGCGAATGCGCAGTGTCAGGCGACATCTATGTTGAATGATAAGCCGCCTTCGCGAGCAAGCCCGCTCCCACAAGGGGAGCTGCGTTGCCCGCGGGTGTGGGGTCAGTCGTCGAATTCCCGGCGTTCGGCTTCGATCGCTTCGGCGAGGGCGCGGGCTTCGGCTTCTTCGTCGCTGAGCTCGGGTTCCGGTTTGTGCTGCTCTAAAGCAGCGACGGCGGCCAGGAGTTTCTCTCGCGCTTCGGCCACGCCGAGGACATCGTCTTCAAGCTCTGCTTGCGGCTCATCTTCGATTGTGGCTTCAGGCTCAGGCTGAAGTTCAACTTCAATCTCAGGCTCGGACTGCTCCTGAACCTCCTCGCCCTCCGTCACCGCCCCATCACGCAACAAGTCATCAAAGTCGGTCTTGATCCCCTGCTCCATATCATCCAGTTCCAGCAACAGCGTGTGGAAACTGGTTTCTTCCTTGGGTTCTTCCGGCTCGGCGCTGGCGTCGGCCAGTTCCTGCAACCCGGCCGGCACCGGCGCGTCGTCGAAATCGAGCACGGGGTCCGGCTCCATTTCCCGCAGCTCAGCGAGCGGCGGCAAATCGTCGAGGTTTTTCAGGTTGAAGTGATCGAGAAACACCTTGGTGGTGGCGAACATCGCCGGTTTGCCCGGCACATCGCGGTAACCGACGATGCGAATCCACTCGCGCTCCAGCAACGTCTTGACGATGTGGCTGTTGACCGCCACTCCGCGCACGTCTTCGATCTCGCCCCGGGTGATCGGCTGGCGGTAGGCGATCAGCGCCATGGTTTCGAGCATGGCCCGGGAATAACGCTGCGGGCGTTCTTCCCACAAGCGGCCGACCCACGGCGAAAACTTTTCGCGAATCTGCAGGCGATAGCCGGACGCGACTTCCTTCAGTTCGAAGGCGCGACCGTCGCAGGACTTGGCCAGGATCGTCAGGGCTTTCTTGAATACCGGTGGCTCGGGCCGTTCGCCCTCTTCGAAGAGTTCGAACAGGCGTTCAAGGGATTGCGGTTTTCCCGAGGCCAACAGAAAGGCTTCAAGCAGTGGCGCCAGCTCGCGGGGTTCAGTCAGGTTCATGATTCAACTCGTTATTCGGCTCGGGCCCGCACATGGATCGGCGCGAACGCTTCATTTTGCACCAGCTCGACCAAGGATTCCTTGACCAGTTCGAGGATCGCCATAAAGGTCACCACCACCCCAAGCCGTCCTTCCTCAGCAGTGAACAGCTCGACAAAGGGCACGAAACCGCCACCCTTGAGCCGCTCCAGCACATCGCTCATGCGCTCGCGAGTGGACAACGCCTCGCGGCTGACCTGGTGGCTTTCGAACATGTCGCCCCGGCGCAGCACCTCGGCCATGGACATCAGCAATTCTTCCAGGCTGACATCCGGCAACAGCTTGCGCGCCCGGGCTTCCGGGGCATCGAGCTTGGGCACCACCACATCGCGACCGACCCGGCTCAGGCCGTCGATGCCTTCGGCAGCGGCTTTGAAGCGCTCGTATTCCTGCAAGCGACGGATCAGTTCGGCCCGAGGATCGTCTTCTTCGGCTTCGATGGATTCGGCACGGGGCAGGAGCATCCGCGACTTGATCTCGGCCAGCATCGCCGCCATCACCAGGTACTCGGCGGCCAGTTCCAGGCGCACCGACTGCATCAGCTCGACATACCCCATGTATTGGCGAGTAATTTCCGCCACCGGGATGTCGAGGATGTTGATGTTCTGTTTGCGGATCAGGTACAGCAGCAAATCGAGCGGGCCTTCAAAGGCTTCGAGAAAGACTTCCAGGGCATCCGGCGGGATGTACAGGTCCAGCGGCATTTCCATGACCGCCTGGCCATAGACCATGGCGAAGGGCAGCTCTTGCTGGGCTCCGGCCTGACTGTCGACGGGTTCTACTGCGGACATCTAGGCCTCGGCCATGAACGGCGTGGGGTCGCCGCAACCGACGCGGATCACTTCGGGCTCGCCGTCGGCCAGGTTGATCACCGTGGACGCCTTGATCCCGCCGAAACCGCCGTCGATGATCAGGTCCACCTGGTGCTCCAGCAACTGGCGCATTTCATGGGGATCGCTCAGCGGATCGGTGTCGCCGGGCATGATCAGGGTCACGCTCATCAGCGGCTCGCCCAATTCGGCCAGCAGCGCCAGGGCAATTGGATGGCTCGGCACCCGCAGGCCAATGGTGCGCTTCTTGGCGTGCAGCAACAGGCGCGGCACTTCCCGGGTGGCGTTGAGAATGAACGTATAAGGCCCAGGTAAGTGGGCCTTGAGGATGCGGAAGGTGCCGGTGTCGATCTTGGCGAACAGCCCCAGTTGCGACAGGTCGCTGCAAATCAGCGCGAAGTTGTGTTTGTCATCCAGCCCACGCAACCGTCGCACGCGCTCCACAGCGTTTTTGTCGCCGATCTGGCAACCAATGGCGTAGGACGAGTCTGTAGGGTAAATCACCACCCCGCCTTTGCGGATGATCTCGACCGCCTGTTTGATCAGGCGCGCTTGCGGGTTTTCCGGATGAATCTGGAAAAATTGACTCACATTCTCTACCTGTTCAGACGGCGGCAATAATTGGGTCATGTTTGAATCGACACCATAACGGTGGCAGATCCTCCGGAACCGGGCGGTATTCACCGATTTCCGACCAGCCTCCAGGGCCATGAAAATCACTGCCGGCGCTGACCAGCAGACCGAACTCGCGAGCAAGAATGGCCAGGCTGCCGACCTGTTCGGCGGGCTGATGGCCATTGACCACTTCAATCGCGTGGCCCCCCGCTTGAATATAGTCAGAAATCAGGCGACGACGCTTGCTGCGAGTGAAATCGTAATGCCACGGATGCGCCAGGCTGACCCAGGCACCGGCGGCACGCAGGGTCGCGACGGTGTCTTCGAGGGTCGGCCAGTGTTGCTTGACGTCCCCCAGCTTGCCGGCGCCCAGCCATTTGCGGAAGGCCTCGGCGCGATCCTTGACGTAACCTTCACGCACCATCCAGTCGGCAAAATGCGGACGGGCCGGCGCGTTGCCGCTGTCGCCCAATGCTTGTTGCATCTCCCGGGCACCGTCCATCGCGCCTGGCATACCTTTAAGCGCCAGTTTGCGGCTTATTTCTTCTGACCGTAGCCAACGGCCATCGTGCAATCTGGCGATTGCCTCGACCAATGGTATGGCGTTGACGTCGAAACCGTAGCCCAACACATGAATGGTCGCACCGCCCCAGGTGCAGGACAATTCGACACCGTTGACCAGTTGCATCCCCAACGCGGTGGCGGCGCTGCGGGCCTCATCGAGGCCTTCGAGGGTGTCGTGATCGGTCAAGGCCAGGACTCGCACGCCTTTCTCGAACGCACGCGCAACCAGTACCGCAGGCGCCAGGGCGCCATCGGAGGCCGTGCTATGGCAGTGCAAATCAACATTCACAGGGCTTTGTAACCTCAAATCAGCTGGCGCTATCGCGCGCCAATATGTTTGTTATTATGCCGACACATCCTGCTTCTGGCTGCCACTGTGAAACAATTCATCGACTTCATCCCGCTTCTGCTGTTTTTCATCGTCTTCAAAATCGATCCACGGGTCGTCGACATTGCCGGACATGAGGTCACTGTAGGCGGTATTTACAGCGCCACGGCGATGCTGATCATCAGTTCCCTGGTGGTATACGGCACGATCTTCATCAAGCAGCGCAAGCTGGAGAAAAGCCAGTGGCTGACGCTGATCGCCTGCCTGGTCTTCGGTAGCCTGACCCTGGCGTTCCACAGCGAAACCTTCCTGAAATGGAAAGCCCCGGTAGTCAACTGGCTGTTCGCCCTGGCCTTCATCGGCAGTCACTTCATCGGTGATCAACTGCTGATCAAACGCATTATGGGCCACGCGTTGACCCTGCCGGATGCAGTCTGGACCCGCCTGAACATCGCCTGGATCGCCTTTTTCCTGTTCTGCGGCGCTGCCAACCTGTTCGTCGCCTTCACCTTCCAGAACTACTGGGTTGACTTCAAGGTGTTCGGCAGCCTGGGCATGACGCTGCTGTTCCTGGTTGCGCAGGGCATCTACCTGTCCCGCCACCTGCATGACGCCGACACTACAACGCCAAAAACCGAGGACTGACATGCTCTACGCCATCGTTGCAACAGACGTCGCCAACTCCCTGGAAGCTCGCCTGGGCGCACGCCCGGCACACCTTGAGCGCCTGCAAGTGCTCAAGGGCGAAGGCCGCATCGTGCTGGCCGGCCCCAACCCGGCCGTGGACAGCAATGATCCGGGCGCTGCGGGTTTCACCGGCAGCCTGATTGTCGCCGAATTCGATTCCCTGAGCGCTGCGCAAGCCTGGGCCGACGCTGACCCGTACGTCGCCGCAGGCGTCTACGCCAACGTTTCCGTGAAGCCGTTCAAGCAAGTCCTGCCGTAAATTTCCCCCTCGCGATGAACCTTGTCGGTTCATCGCGCTCTCAATCGCTCATTATTCTCGTTTGCCTGCCGACAACTTGCCCAATAACTCGATTGGAATCAGGAGTCGTGATGCGCAAGGGTCCGTTGTGTCTGATGTTGGTGACGTTGTCGATCGTGGCTCCCGCGCACGGTGAAGAGGCTGCCGCTGGCAGCAATTCCACGCCGCTGTCCTTGAGCGCCGGCAGCCAGATCGCCGAGTTGCAGCAACGCTTGAAGGTCAGCGAGCAGCAACGAGAAGAACTGAACAAACAACTGCAAAGTGCCGATGGCGAACGCGAAAGCGCCCAGTTGAGCCGGCTGCGCCAGGAGAATCAGCGTTTGAAGCTGCAACTCAAGGAGGCCCTGGCCAGCAGCCCGCTGCCTCGCTTGCTGACCGATCAGCAACAATGGTTCGTCACCGGTGGCGGAGTAGCGCTATTGGCCCTGCTCTGCGGTATCTTTGCCAGTGGAGCAAGTCGAAAACGTCGGCAATGGCTAAATTGAGTGAGTCATGAGCGAGCTGTTATTAATTGATGATGACCAGGAGCTGTGTGAGCTCCTGGGCAGTTGGTTGAGCCAGGAAGGTTTTGTGGTCCGTGCCTGTCACGATGGCCAGAGTGCCCGCCGTGCGTTGGCCGAAACCTCCCCCGCCGCCGTGGTGCTGGACGTGATGCTGCCCGACGGCAGTGGCCTGGAGTTGCTCAAGCAGTTGCGCAGCGACCACCCCGACTTGCCGGTGCTGATGCTCTCGGCCCGGGGCGAACCCCTGGACCGCATTCTCGGCCTGGAACTGGGCGCCGACGATTACCTGGCCAAGCCGTGCGACCCACGAGAACTGACAGCCCGGTTGCGCGCCGTATTACGCCGCAGTCATCCGGCAGCCGTGTCGAGCCAGCTCGAACTCGGTGACCTTTGCTTCAGCCCGGTGCGCGGCGTGGTCAGCATCGATGAACAGGAATTCACCCTCACCGTCTCTGAAAGCCGCTTGCTCGAAGCCCTCATCAAGCAACCCGGCGAGCCCCTGGATAAACAGGAACTGGCGCAAATCGCCCTGGGTCGCAAGCTGACCCTGTACGACCGCAGCCTGGACATGCACGTCAGCAACCTGCGCAAAAAGATCGGCCCGCACCCCGATGGTCGCCCGCGCATCGTCGCCCTGCGTAGCCGCGGCTACTACTACAGCCTCTAACTGGCTAAATGCGACCTGTGGCGAGGGAGCTTGCTCCCGCTGGGCTGCGAAGCGGCCCTCTCTTGACCTGAAAAGAAGCAGACTGCTGCGCAGTCAACGGGAGCAAGCTCCCTCGCCACAGACCAGTGCCTCGCAGAAGTGTCAGGTCGGCGCAAAACTGTCTTTACCCAAGCTTTACGCTCCGCTGACCGCCGCTGACCTTGATCTCCGTAATCTGAACTCATCCGGAACTTACCGGGAACGAGACAAGGAGATTCACCATGCGCAAGACTCTTATCGCTCTGATGTTCGCCGCCGCCCTGCCGACCGTTGCCATGGCCATGCCTGAAGGTGCCGGCCCGATGGGTGGCCCGCTGGACGGCCCGCGCCACGGCGGTCAGATGTACCATCACGGTAAAGGCGGCCCGTACAGCCAACTGGACCTGAGCCGCGAACAACGTGAGCAGATCCGTAAAATCATGGGCGAGCAGATGCATGATCGCAAACAACTGGTCGAGAAATACCTGGAGAAACTCTCCCCGGCTGACCAGAAAGCCATGAAAGACGAAATGGCCACCAAGCATCAGAAAGCCCAGGCCGATGTCCGCGCCGTGCTGAAACCGGATCAACAGAAGAAATTCGACGAGATCCAGAAGAAACAGGCCGAGCGTCGTGCGGAATGGGCCGAGTTCAAGGCCTGGAAAGCGCAGCAGCCGCAAAAAGCGCAATAATGCGTTAACCACAGACCCGACGGTTAACCCCGTCGGTTTTTTTGCCATTTAGATCCGTGTAGGAGCGAGGCTTGCCCGCGAAGGCGATTTAACATTCAACATCTCTGTTGGTCATTAAATCGCCTTCGCGGGCAAGCCTCGCTCCTACAAGGATCTTGTGTTTGCTTGAGGATTTTCCGTGCGTTCATTGTTTTGGCGTATCCTGGCCAGCTTCTGGCTGGCCATCGCTCTGGTTGCAGGGCTTTCCCTTTTGCTGGGGCACATGCTCAACCAGGACGCGTGGATTCTCAGCCGCCATCCGGGCCTCAACACACTGGCCGAAGAATGGACACAAACCTACGAAGCCCAGGGTGAAGACGCCGCACAGGACATTCTCGAACAACGCAAACGCCAATATCACATCGACGTCCAGGTGCTTAACGAGAGCGGCGACCCGGTGGTGCGCGGCACTTTCCCGCGCCGGGCGGCAGCGTTTGAAGCGCGGCAGAATGATGATGATCGTCGCCTGCCATGGCGCCGCCTGACCGCCGAGTACACCAGCGAAAAAACCGGCAACACCTATCTGCTGATCTACCGCATCCCGCACCCGGAACTGGATTCCTGGCACCGCGAAAGCCTGCTCTGGCCGTTGAGTGCGCTGGGTATCGCGCTGGTGGTGCTGACCTTGTTCAGTTTGCTGGTGACACTCTCGATCACCCGCCCCCTCAGCCGTTTGCGCGGCGCGGTGCATGACCTGGGGCAAACCACCTATCAGCAGAACAGCCTGGTAAAACTGGCCAACCGCCGCGATGAATTCGGTGTGCTGGCCAACGACTTCAACCGCATGGGTGCGCGCCTGCAAAGCCTGATCGGCAGCCAGCGGCAATTGCTGCGGGATGTGTCCCACGAGCTGCGCTCGCCCCTGGCCCGGTTGCGCATTGCCCTGGCCCTGGCCGAGCGGGCCAACCCCGAAGAACGGGAAAAACTCTGGCCGCGCCTGACGCGGGAATGCGACCGACTGGAAGCCTTGATCAGCGAAATCCTGGTCCTGGCTCGGGTCGATGCGGACAACGCCAGTGCCGAAGAAGTCGATCTCAACGCTTTGCTTCACACCCTGCAAAAGGACGCGCAACTGGGTTTCCCGGAACAGACCGTGCACCTGCAAGCTGAGCCGCAGTTGAACCTCAAGGGCTGGCCGACCATGATCGAACGCGCTGTGGACAACCTGCTGCGCAATGCCCAGCGCTTCAACCCGGTGGGTCAGCCGATTGAATTGCAGGCCTCGCGCCAGGGCGAGCGAATGGTGGTCAGCGTGCGTGATCATGGGCCGGGAGTCGAGGCCGAGCACTTGAACCTGCTGGGCGAACCCTTCTACCGCGCGCCGGGGCAGACTGCGGCCGGTCATGGCCTGGGCCTGGCCATCGCCCGGCGAGCCGCCGAACGGCATGGCGGCAGCCTGGTCCTGGCCAATCACCCGGACGGCGGGTTTATCGCCAGCCTGGAATTACCGTTGGTGCCGGGAGCCGTCGTACAACCCTGAGCCACCTGTGGGAGCGGGCTTGCTCGCGAAGAGGGTGTGTCAGTCGACCCATCATCGACTGACACGACGCATTCGCGAGCAAGCCCGCTCCCACATTGGATCTTCGGCGACCACAGCATTTGTGTACGACCTCAATCCCTGTGGGAGCGAGCTTGCTCGCGAAGGCGTCGGGTCAGTCAACATCTCTGTTGAAAGTGAACCCGCATTCGCGAGCAAGCCCGCTCCCACATTGGATCTTTGGCGAACGCAGGATTTGCAATTTGATCTCAATCTCCTGTGGGAGCGTGCTTGCTCGCGAAGGCGTCGGGTCAGTCAACATCTCTGTTGAAAGTGAAGCCGCATTCGCGAGCAAGCCCGCTCCCACATTGGATCTTTGGCGAACGCAGGATTTGCAATTTGACCTCAATCTCCTGTGGGAGCGGGCTTGCTCGGGTAGAAACCGGGGACATCCTTTACGTTTTAAACCGGAGAC
>NZ_MOBP01000130.1 GCF_003732665.1 Pseudomonas frederiksbergensis
ATGAATCCTGCTTCGGTGGTGCTGATCTGCATGGTTTCCTTGATCGCAGGCAAGGTGATAATGAGCACCAAAATGTCGAGCGCATCAAACATGTAACTGAGGAAGCATCCGATGAGTACGCGCCACTTCATAGCGTTTAGGTTGATGTTCATAAAGCCTCCTGTTTGCCGCTCGAGGCTGACTGAGCGGCCATTTTGTTATTATTGGTTCTGACTATACGCACGTACAGTTAGTGTCGTCTAGGTGGCAAATGACAAGTGGCGCGACTAGCCGGGGGAGGGCACACTTACGTAACATTC
>NZ_MOBP01000131.1 GCF_003732665.1 Pseudomonas frederiksbergensis
AACTGAATACCCATGGCATCCCTGAAAAAGCAACAGAAACGCGCCAAACGCGCCAAAATCAAAGGCAAGCAAATCCACATCCACGACCGTAAATGTTCCGAGCTGGACGATGCTATGGGCTAAATGGACCAGCCGATCCCGGAATACACAGTGGCGATGTTCAGCAAAATGGGCGACGCCGAAGCTATCGGCCGCAACGACATGCTTCTGACCCTACTGACGAACCTCGCCGACATCATCAGCAACCATCCAGAACTGCTGGACATGGAAAACGCCGA
>NZ_MOBP01000132.1 GCF_003732665.1 Pseudomonas frederiksbergensis
GGCCTTGGCCGGCTGCTGGCGGGCCTGCTGTACCCCTTTGCGGTGTATTTCGGCATGGAGCACTTCGCGCCGTGGCAGTTCGGCTTACTGCTGGGCAGCCTGTGGCTGGCCCGCATTCTGACCGGCGTACGCAGGCCCGGCAGCTTGTGGATGGCCATCGTCGCCATCGTGTTTTGCCTGCTGCTGGCGGTTTTCGACAGTCCGGCACTGCTGCGTTGGTATCCGGTACTGATCAGCGGTTTCATGCTGGCGCTGTTCGGGCTGAGCCTGA
>NZ_MOBP01000133.1 GCF_003732665.1 Pseudomonas frederiksbergensis
GGCTATTGCCGAGCAACCAGTGGAAATTCTCGCTGGTCACCAACTCACGGGCAGCCAGCAGACCGCCGCCGTGTCCGGCTTCAGAACTGAAACCGCGCCAGAAGATCGCCAACAACGGCATCAACACCGCGACACCGAGCATCACCAGCAAAAGCAATTTGCCGCCGACCACGAACACCCGATCACCGATCTCGGCCCGGGAGGTCTACCGAACCTGCCTGTGCGGTATCGCCAGCGCGAGGTTCGCGCTCATCAGGCAAACACCTGCAGGCTGCGGGGAGGCAACGCGACCATGATGTGCTCTGCGCCGAGGCGCGGCATGGCTTCCGGGGCGAGTTCCGCCAGCAAGGCGTGGCCCGGCAACTGCTCGAGCTCGAAGCTCATGCGGC
>NZ_MOBP01000134.1 GCF_003732665.1 Pseudomonas frederiksbergensis
ATCGTTATTCAACGTATTCAAAGCTTGATTATTTCCGAGACTACCTGTTGCTAAGACCTTCTAAACGAGGAAAGCAAAGTGGAAATTATCTATTAGGCTACGCACGCCATAATCATTTAGCATATACTTGCTATCATTTCATATCTAGTATTGTCTGTAGTTATGCTAGTAAAGAATGTTCAGCATGGTCTGTACACCTGCTTAACTCCATGAACAAAGTCTTTTCGAGGTTCACCGGTAATTGCAAACAAGGGAAGCAAGGTGACGATCCTCGTCATTGGCAACTTACGCCAG
>NZ_MOBP01000135.1 GCF_003732665.1 Pseudomonas frederiksbergensis
CGTCGGGCTGCCGAGCCGGGGGCACGCTCGACGGTCAACCGCTACCAAACGGTCGGCGATCTGCTGACGTGGTACCTGGAGCGCATGTCCCGTGACCGTGGTTTATCGACCAAACGCAAAGCCAGCGCCAAGTCGGCCGTGCGCTGCCAATTACACCCCCGACTGAATGCCTTGCCGTTGACCGGCCTGGACCGTGCTTCGCTGGACCAGCTGTTGCTGTGGCCGATGCAGGAACAGTACGCCCTGTCGTTTGTTCGCTCGGTGTACGGCGTGTTGACCGTGGCCTTCCGTCAAGCCGCGCGACTGGGTCT
>NZ_MOBP01000136.1 GCF_003732665.1 Pseudomonas frederiksbergensis
TGCCACGTGCGGTGTCGACCCGCGCCATCAGGCTGTCGATCTGGGTCAGCAGGCGTTCGGCCGCCACGGCGCGCCAGTAGGCCGAGCGTACGTCCTGGACGATGGTGTTTATCACCTTGCGCCGGCGTTCCTGCACGATCAGGCGCTGGTCACCCTGTTGCTTGGCGCTGATGTAGCTGACGCCGAAGTCGAGGACGTTCCAGACCATGGTCAGGTCGCCGACGCGACGTTCACGGTCCTGGGAGGTCGACGGTTCCAACGACTGGGTGCCGGTGAGCACGCTCTGGCTGCTGGAGGCGC
>NZ_MOBP01000016.1 GCF_003732665.1 Pseudomonas frederiksbergensis
CTCCGGTTTAAAACGTAAAGGATGTCCCCGGTTTCTACCCGAGCAAGCCCGCTCCCACAGGGGATCTTTGTGAACACAACATTCATGTTCACTGGAGATCAACTGTGGGAGCGGGCTTGCTCGCGAAAGCGTCAGCCGCAACACCGCAGGACCTGAGCTAAACCCCAACCCTTGCCTGCAAACTCAAATGCGCCCGCTCCCCCGGCGCCAGGCTCAGGCTGTCGGTGCCGCCACTCGCCGCTTCCACGCAGACAAACTCCAACACCTCATTCCAGCTCACCCCCAGCAATGGCCGTGAACCCGGATGCCACACTACCGTGTCCGCATGGTCGCCGGTGTCGATGCACAATTCCCGCTGCCAGGCGTGGTCCTTTAGCTGCAATTCGCCGTCGTGCTGGAACACCCGCTGACAACCGCCATCGACCCGCAACTCGCCTTCCTGCTGACACACTTGGCGACTCAACTGATCGTAACCCTGCGCCCCGTCGAGCCCAGACAGCGCTATCTCACTGACATCGCCAATACGCCAGTAGGCATGCAACGCCTGGCTCAGTTGGCATGGCAGGGTGTCTTGATGCTCGGTGCTCAGGCGCAGGTCCATGCGCTCACCCAGATGTGCGTGCAGGTCAACGGTCCAGTCGCACAGTTGCAATTGCCAGTGCAAGCGCACGCCATCGTTTTCAGCGCTGCTGTCCAGCAACTTCCAGTCCAGCAATCGTGCCCAACCATGGGATGGCCAGGCGTTTTCGCTCGGGTGACGGCCAAACCACGGCCAGCACACCGGCACGCCGCCACGAATGGCGCCCACGTGCGGCCACTTCGCCGCGCACCACAACCAGGGCTTCTGCCCCGTCGGTTGAAAGTGCAACAACTGCGCGCCCTGGCGACTGAACACCGCCTGGCACAGCGGATGATCGATCACCAGCACGTCGCGCATCTGATAGCGCTCCCACGCAAACACCGGTCGTTCGCGCAAGGATTTGAAGAAGCGTTGTAGCGGATGCTCATGCATGTGCCGCAGTCCTGAAAATCATCTTGCCCGGGGTGCGCCGCCCCCAAAAAAAAGCGGATAGCCTTGGCCATCCGCAAATATGCGCACATAGAGAGGAGCTTATCGCAACAGCGTTAGAACACCGACTGAATTTTCAGACCGGCCACCAGCGCGTTGTCGACTTCATCCACACCGCCCGGGTGAGTGATGTATTGCAGGTTAGGACGCACGGTCAGCCAGTTGGTAACGTGGAAGCCGTAGTTGATTTCGTAGTTGTACTCGGTGCTGCGCAGCGGTGCGAACAGCGGATCCTGATAGTCGCTGACGCCATTGGAAGCGTTGACCAGCTCGGCGTTTTTCTTCACGTCGTCGTTGACATGGATACGGGCGGCGCCGATGCCAACGTCATCTTTCGGACGTGCGTCGAACGGGCCTTTGTACACGAACATCAGCGACTGGTAGTTGTCGACGATGTTGGTGTCCTTGTCGTGGAACGTGGCGTTGGCGGCGATGTTCAGACCACGGGACGCGTCACCGTTGTGGCTGGTGAGTTGTTGCTGCGCGACGAACCAGTAGCCGGACTTGCTGCTGTGGCTGCGATAGGCGTTACCGCTGGTGGCGGCATCATCACCGTTGACGTCTTCACGGACATCATCTGCCTTGGCCGTGCTTTTGTAGTAACCGACACGGTATTCGCCCGGCAGGTTGTTCGGGTTAGGCAACCAGACCAGTTCCACCGGGATAACGGTGCCCGCTGTACCGCTGCCGCTGAGTTTGAAGCCGTTGCCGTGCTCCAGTTGCGACGGGTTCTGGTTGTACGCACCGATCTGAGCGTAGAACTCAGGCGAGATGTTGTACTTCACGCGCAGTGCAGCCTGGCTGACGGGCCAGTTGTACCAGATGTTGGTTGCCCAGTTACCCACTTGGGAACCGCAGAACGCCAGGTTCTGGAACTCGCAAGGGAAGGTGTTGAAGTCTTCGCCTTCGCCGAAGTAACCGGCCTTGACGTCCAGTTTGCCGTCGAGGAACTGGTGTTTGATCCACAACTGAGTCAGACGGACCATGTGGCCACGACCGTAGACTTCTTGCGAAGAACTCAAGGTGCCGGCACGCGGGTCGCCAACACGGTCGTTGGAAATGTTTTCACCGTTACGGTTGGTGAACTGGACCTTGGCCTGGGTGTTGTCCCAGCCCAGCAGTTTTTGCAGGTCCAACGCGACGCCCAGGCCAAACTGGTCGGAGTAACGCGCTGTCTTGTCGTTGTTGTAGCCGCCGTGAAGGTTACCGCCCACTTCACCGACGTAGTCCATCTTGATGTCGATACCCTGCTCGATCAGCTTGGTCCGCTCACCACCCCAATCCCCGGTCATCCACTGGGAATCAGCGCTGAACGCGTCAGCCGCATGAACGCTACCGACCAGGGTCATCGCCGCCGCAACAGCTGATAATTGGCAGATAAGCTGAGCGTTGTTCTTCTTCTTCATCCCTACATCCTCGTTTTATTGTTATTAACTGTTTTTATCTAACGCGGTTTACATCGATTGCGATGAGCGACAGGCCGCTCACTGCGTATCCCCCCTGTAGGAGCCAGGCTTGCCGGCGAAGGCGTCCTTGAAATCGCCTTCGCCGGCAAGCCTGGCTCCTACAGTTTTTGATCTTTATCGGCCTTTGAATTGCGCGATGTTGCCAACCGATGCTTCGGTCTTCGCCACGCCCGCAACCCCCAAACGCTCCCCGGTCTTGGCATCGAACAACAGCACTTTCGACGGATCGAATTGCAGGGTCAGGGTCTCGCCCACGCCCGGTGCAATGTCCGGCGCCAAACGGCAGCAGACCTTGGTTTCGTTCAGGTTGACGAACACCAGGGTGTCCGGCCCGGTAGGCTCGGTGACCTGGACTTCAGCGCGGATGGTCGGCAAACCATTCGGCTCGCCGTTCGCCAGTACGATCTGTTCCGGGCGCAGGCCGAGGATCACTTCGCGATCTTCCAGACCTGCGTCCTGCATGCCCATCGGCAACTCGCACCGGGCCTGGCCGCTGTCGAGCAATGCGATCAGGCGACCGTCCTTGCGCTGCAAGCGCAACGGGATGAAGTTCATCGGCGGCGAACCGATGAAGCTCGCCACGAACAGGTTGGCCGGGTTGGTGTAGATGTCTTTCGGCGTGCCGAACTGCTGGATGATCCCGTCCTTCATCACCGCCACTTTGTCGCCCAGGGTCATGGCTTCGATCTGGTCGTGGGTCACGTAGACCGTGGTGGTTTTAAGGCGCTGGTGCATCAGTTTCATTTCGGTGCGCATCTCGACCCGCAGTTTGGCGTCGAGGTTGGACAGCGGTTCGTCGAACAGATAAATCTTCGGCCGCCGCGCCAGGGCACGACCCATGGCCACGCGCTGTTGCTGGCCACCGGAGAGCTGGCCGGGCTTGCGGTTGAGCAGGTGTTCGATCTGCAGCAGCTTGGCTACCCGCGCCACTTCCGTTTCGATATCGGCGGCGGGCATTTTGCGGATCTTCAAGCCGAAGGCGATGTTCTCGCGCACGCTCATGGTCGGGTACAGCGCGTAGGACTGGAACACCATGGCGATGTCGCGGTCTTTCGGGCTCATGCCGCTGACGTCCTGGTCACCGATCATTATCGCGCCGCCGGAGATGGTTTCCAGGCCGGCGATGCAGTTCATGAGGGTCGACTTGCCGCAACCCGAAGGTCCGACCAGGATCAGGAACTCACCGGCCTTGATCGACAGATCGATGTTCTTGAGGGTGTCCGGCAGGCCGGGGCCATAGGTCTTGTTTACATTGCGAAGTTCGAGCGTAGCCATGATTACCCCTTGACTGCGCCGGCCGTCAGCCCGCGCACGAAATACTTGCCTGCGACCACATAGACCAGCAGGGTCGGCAGCCCGGCGATCATCGCCGCCGCCATATCAACGTTATATTCCTTAGCCCCGGTACTGGTGTTGACCAGGTTGTTCAGCGCCACCGTGATCGGTTGCGAATCACCGCTGGAGAACACCACGCCGAACAGGAAGTCGTTCCAGATCTGGGTGAACTGCCAGATCAGGCAGACCATGATGATCGGGGTGGACATCGGCAGGATGATCAGCCGGAAGATGGTGAAGAAACCTGCGCCATCGAGCCGCGCCGCTTTCACCAGCGCATCCGGCACGCTGACGTAGTAGTTACGGAAAAACAGCGTGGTGAACGCCAGGCCGTAGACCACGTGCACGAACACCAAACCGGTGGTGGTGCTGGCCAGGCCCATTTTGCCGAGGGTGAACGAGGCCGGCAGCAGCACGGTCTGGAACGGCAGGAAGCAACCGAACAGCAGCAGGCCGAAGAACAACTGCGAACCACGGAAGCGCCACATCGACAGCACATAGCCGTTCAACGCACCGATAGCCGTGGAAATCAAAACCGCCGGGACGGTGATCTTGATCGAGTTCCAGAAGTACCCGTCAACCGTGCCCCAGGCCTTGACCCAGCCAATGCCGCTGACCACGGTCGGCCAGCTCAGCAGGTTGCCGGAGTTGATGTCTTCCGGGGTCTTGAAACTGGTCAACAGCATGACCACCAGCGGTATCAGGTACAGGAACACCGCGAGGATCAGCACGGCGTAGATCGCGATGCGACTCAGGCTGATGGAAGGTTTGGCAGCGAAACTAGTCATGACGCTTGGTCCTCAGCTCGGAGTACAGGTAAGGCACGATGATTGCGAGAATCGCACCGAGCATCAGAATCGCACTGGCCGAGCCCATGCCCATCTGGCCGCGACTGAAGGTGAAGGAATACATGAACATCGCCGGCAGGTCGGAGGAATAACCCGGGCCACCAGCCGTCATGGCCGCGACCAGGTCGAAGCTCTTGATCGCGATGTGCGCGAGGATCATCACGGCGCTGAAGAACACCGGACGCAGGCTCGGCAACACCACTTTGAGGTAGATGCGCGGCATGCTCGCGCCGTCGATCTGGGCGGCACGGATGATCGATTGATCAACGCCACGCAAACCGGCGAGGAACATCGCCATGATAAAGCCCGAGGCTTGCCAGACGGCAGCGATCACCAGGCAGTACACCACGCGATCCGGGTCAATCAGCCAGTCCAGGCGGAAGCCTTCCCAGCCCCAGTCACGCAACAATTTGTCCAGGCCCATGCCCGGGTTGAGCAGCCATTTCCAGGCCGTACCGGTCACGATCATCGAGAGCGCCATCGGGTACAGGTAAATGGTGCGGATGAAACCTTCGCGACGAATGCGCTGGTCGAGGAACACCGCCAGCAGCACACCGATCACCAGGGTGATGCCGATGAACATGCCGCCGAATACCGCCAGGTTCTTGCTCGCTACCCACCAGCGGTCGTTGTCGAACAGCCGCTGGTATTGCGCCAGGCCGGCCCATTTGTAGGTGGGCAGGAAGGTCGACGTGGTGAACGACAGAACGAACGTCCAGAGGATATAGCCATAGAAGCCCACCAGAACGATGAACATGCTCGGCGCCAGCACCAGTTTAGGGAGCCAGCGTTGCAATGCATCGAACGGCGAGGCCTTGCTGAACACAGCAACAGAACTCATGGGAAGATCCAGTACGTAGAAAAAGGATTACAAGCGCATTCCCTGTGTGGGAGCGGGCTTGCTCGCGAAAGCGGAGTGTCAGGCAACTCTGTATGAACTGACACGACGCCTTCGCGAGCAAGCCCGCTCCCACAAGGGGGAGCTGCGGCTCTAACGGTTATTTGGCCGACTTGACCGCCGCGCCGAGTTTCTTGGCAGCATCGGCTGGATCAGCCTTCGGATCGTTGATGTAGTTGGTCACCACATCAAAGAACGCGCCCTGTACCGCCAGCGTGGTCGCCATGTTGTGCGCCATGCTCGGTTGCAGGCCGCCGGACTTGGCGTCCGCCAGGAAATCCTTGGCCGCGGTCTGGGCGCAGGAGTCGAAACCGTTTTCTGCCATTTTGTTCAGCATGTCGATGCGAACCGGGATCGAGCCTTTGTTGATGCTGAAGACTTTCTGGAAGTTCTCACCCAGAACGACCTTGGCAATGTCCTGCTGGGCAGCGGACGTGCCTTTGTCTTTCTGCTTGAACACCGCCAGGGAGTCGATGTTGTAAGTGAAGGCCTTGTCGGTGCCCGGGAAGGCTACGCACTCGTAGTCCTTGCCGGCGACTTTCTTGGCCGCGGTCCATTCGCTCTTGGCCCAGTCACCCATGATCTGCATGCCGGCCTTGCCGTTGATGACCTTGGCCGCTTCCAGGTTCCAGTCCTGGCCTTTGCCGTCAACGTCCATGTAGGTCGCGACTTTCTTCAGTTCGGTCAGCGACTTGACCATTTCAGGACCGGTCAGCGCAGCGTTGTCCAGGTCGACCAGGGCTTTCTTGTAGCCGTCGGCGCCCATGACCGAAAGGACCACCGCTTCGAACACGGTGCTGTCCTGCCAAGGCTGGCCGCCGTGGGCAAGGGCAATGAAGCCCGCTTTCTTGAGCTTGTCGCCAGCGGCGTAGAATTCTTCGAGGGTGGTCGGGGCTTTTTCGATCCCGGCTTTCTTGAACACTTCCGGGTTGATCCACAGCCAGTTCACACGGTGAATGTTCACCGGTACGGCCACGTAATCACCGTCGTACTTCACGGTATCGGAGACTTTCTTGTCGAGCAGGCTGTCCCACTTCTCCGACTTGGCAGTCTCTTTCAAGACGTCGGTGTCGAGCAGACCGGTGGACGCCCATTCCTGGATGTCCGGACCTTTGATCTGCGCTACACCAGGCGGGTTACCGGCAACGGCGCGGCTTTTCAGTACGGTCATGGCGGTCGCACCGCCACCACCGGCGACTGCGCCGTCCTTCCAGGTGAAACCGTCTTTTTCAACTTGGGCTTTGAGGACATCGACAGCGGCTTTTTCGCCACCGGAGGTCCACCAGTGAACGACTTCTACCGAACCTTTGGCATCGGCGGCAAGTGCACTGAGGGGGAATGCAGAGATTGGAAGCAATGAGGCAAGAGAAATGACAGTAGCGAGGCGAGAAATCGCATTCATCTAGAATTACCTTTCTTGTTGTTATGCATGCAAGTCTGGTGCTTGCGCTGCATGGGATTTTAAACAGGAGTTATCCCCTCGCAGGTAACGAAGGGACGCTTGAATGTCACCACATGGTTACACAGGAGCGCTCTGGGACAACTGCCCCAAGGCAGTGGCCATGCTCGGCGCCAATGGCAGGCGCGGGATCAGCAGCGCTTGCCAGGCGTGATACAGATCCGGTTTACCGCCCCAGATATCGGCGCTCGGGCGGTTTTGCGGATTGAGTTCATGGTGCCAACTGCCATCGCAACGGTCGATGAAATGACTGTCACAGAATTCCCAGAACAGTCGATACCAGGTTTCGTATTGCTCATCGCCGGTTCGTTTGAGCAACGCACTGGCGGCGGCGCTGGCTTCGCAATGGGTCCAGTGCAGGCGGTGGCGAACCACGGCGCGGTTGTCCCAATCCAGGGTGTAGACAATCCCCGGCAAACCATCGATAGCCCAGCCATGACGACAATTGTGATCGAACAGTTTTTGCGCATCCGTCGCCAGCCAACCGGGCGTGAGCATCCCGGCCTGGACCCGTGCGGCTTCGAGGTGCAACAGCAGCCGCGCCCATTCGAAACCGTGACCCGGCGTCGTGCCGTAAGGGCGGAAACCGTCGGCCGGGTTGTCGTGGTTGTACTCGCGCAGCGGCTGCCAATCGCGGTCGAAATGCTCGACCACCAGGTAATCGTTGGCGGCGGCGTGACCGTGGATGACGCGCTCGACGATGCGTTGGGCCCGGACGAGCCAGCGGTGGTCATCGGTGACATCCGCCAGCGCGAGGAAGGCTTCGGTGGCGTGCATGTTGCTGTTGGCGCCGCGATAGGCTTCTTCCTCACTCCAGTCGCGATTGAAGGATTCGCGCATGGCGCCCTCCTCCTCGCTCCAGAAATGCGTGTCGATGATGTGGATCGCATCGTCGAGCAACGCTTGGGCGCCGGGGCGTTGCGCGACCACCGCAGAACTGGCAGCGAGGGCGACGAAGGCATGCAGATAGGCGGCTTTACCGGTGTTGTCGTCGCGATGATGGGCCGTGGCGAACCAGCCGCCGTGTTCAGCATCCTTCAACGGGCCGCTGAGGGCCTGGACCCCGTGATCCACCAGCTCGGCAAACCCTGGCAGGCCCTGGATATGGGCCATGGCGAAGCTATGGGTCATGCGCGCGGTGTTCATGGTTTCGGCGCGGGCGTTTGCCGGGAGCTGGCCTCTTTCATCGAGATTGCCGAAGCCTTCGGGCAGCTTCGAAGCCTTGGCGAACGCCAGCAGGCGCAAGCCTTCGGCGGCGAGCCATTGCTGGTGGGCATGCGCGTTCAGCCAACTGCTGAAGGCCGGTTGAAAGGTGTCCATGGAGTACCTTTTTTGTTGTTATGACTGGAGGGCAGTCTAAACAACGGTCGAGGCGGGGCAGGTAACGAAGGGGGCGGGTTTTGTCACTGGGTTGTGACATTGACCTTGAAGGATGTGTTGAACAGTCTGACGCTTTCGCGAGCAAGCCCGCTCCCACAGGTGACCGTATTCCAATGTGGGAGCGGGCTTGCTCGCGAAGAACGATAACGCGGTCTTTAATCGAGCGACCGAGGAAGCTGCAACGTCACCCGCAACCCACCCTCACGCAAATTCTGCAAACTCACCTCGCCGCCATGGCTATGGGCAATGTTGCGCGCAATCCCCAACCCCAACCCATAACCCTGCTGCTGCCCGGCCAGGCGAAAGTGCGGTTCGAACACCTGCTCCATCCGCTGCTCCGGCACCCCCGGCCCCTCATCGTCCACATGCAGGATGAACGCGCTCTGGTCATCGTCGATGTGCAAATGGGCGTTCTGCCCGTACTTCAAGGCGTTGTCGATCAGGTTGCCGATGCAGCGCTTGAGCGCCAGGGGTTTGCCTGGATACGCGGCAAATGCCCGGCCCTGCTGAGTCACGCGGCCATTGCCGTTGGGCGCCAGGTACGGTTCCACCAGACAATCGAGTACGTGATTGAGGTCCACCGGCTCGATGTTTTCGTGGATATCGGTGTCTTTTACGCATTGCAGCGCGCCTTTGACCAGCAGCTCCAGCTCATCCAGGTCGCGGCCGAACTTGGCTTGTAGCGTTTCGTCTTCGAGCAATTCGACCCGCAGCCGCAGCCGGGTGATCGGCGTGCGCAGGTCGTGGGAAATGGCGCTGAACAACTGGCTGCGCTCAGTCAGGTAACGGCTGATCCGTTCGCGCATCGCGTTGAAGGCGCGACCCACCTCGACCACTTCACTGCCGCCGCCCTCGGGCACCGGCTCGACTTCAGCGCCGAGGGACATGTCCCGTGCCGCCCGGGCCAAACGCTTGAGCGGACGACTTTGCCAGTGCACCAGCAGGCCGATAAACAACAGCAAAAAGCCGCTGGTGAGCACGATAAACCACACTTGCTGCGCCGGCAGGCCCTGCTCTTCAAGACTGGTGTAGGGCTCGGGCAGCAGCGAGGCGATGTACAGCCATTCACCCGGCGCCATCTGGATTTGCGTGACCAGCACCGGCGGGTTCACCGGTTCCAGGGTCAACGCGTAATGCGCCCAGGAGCGCGGCAATTCATCGAGCTTCAACCCGCTGTTGAAGATCCGCAGGTCTTCGGGGCTGACAAAGGTCACCGAGATGTCGGTGTCGTGGCCCAGGGACTCGCGCAACACTTCGTCCACAGCCTTGAGCACCGCCGCTTTGCGCGGGGTGATCGGCAGCACTTCCATCCCCAGGGGTTTGTCGTTGAGGGTCACCACGAACCGGGTGCCGCCCATGCTGCGCAACTGATCGAGCACCAACGGCCGGAATGCGACGGGCAACGAGCGGAAATAACTGACACTGGCGGTCATCGAATGGGCCAGGCTGCGGGCGCTGGTGACCAGGCCTTCGAGCTGGGTAGCGCGCAGTTGTGAAACCCAGATCACGCTCGACAGCGCCTGGGCGAACAACACTACCAACAGGGTCAGCAGCAACATCCGCCCAAGCAACGAACGGGGCACCGGCACCTTGGCAGCGAGGCGACGCAACCACTCAGTGGCCATTGCTGGCAACCACATTGGCAGCCAGTTGGTAGCCACTGCCCCGCACGGTACGGATCAGTCGCGGCGGCTTTTCGGTGTCCCGCAGGCGCTGACGCAAACGGCTGACGGCCATGTCGACGATGCGATCCAGCGGCATCAAGTCGCGGCCACGGGTGGCGTTGCCGATGGTGTCGCGGTCGAGGATTTCCTGGGGGTGATCGAGGAACAGTTTCAGCAAGGCGAAGTCGGCGCCGGAGAGAATCACTTCTTCGCCATCGATGTGGAACAGCCGATGGCTGACCATGTCCAGGCGCCAGTCGTCGAAGGCCAGCACTTCACTGCCGGAACGTTCCTGACCGAATTGGGCACGGCGCAGCAAGGCCTTGATCCGCGCTTGCAGTTCGCGGGGGCTGAAGGGTTTGCCGAGGTAATCGTCGGCACCGAGTTCCAGACCAATCACCCGGTCGGCCTCGTCGGAGCTGGCGGTGAGCATGATGATCGGCACCTGGGCCTGGCGCGGGTGTTGGCGAATCCAGCGGCAGAGGCTGAAACCGTCTTCGTCCGGCAGCATCACATCGAGGATCACCAGATCGCTCGGCGCGTCGTTCATGGCCTGGCGAAAGCCTGCGCCGTCCGGCGTCGTGCGCACCTGAAAACCTGCACGGGTCAGGTAGGTGTCCAGCAACTCGCGTATCTCTTGATCGTCATCGACCAACAAAATCGACTTGTTGACTGAGCTCACAGGGGCGGCATCCTTGTTGTTTGAATTGGGCGGATTATGCCTGATCGTTCGATCGTTCCCACGCTCTGCGTGGGAATGCCTCAAGGGACGCTCCGCGTCCAGTGACGCGGAGCGTCACGGGCTGCATTACCACGCAGAGCGTGGGAACGATCATTATCGTGCGTAGATCGTTGGTGTCTGTGCGGGCCTCTTCGCGGGCAAGCCTCGCTCCTACAGGATGGGTGTTGATCGAAAGAACACCGACAACCTGTAGGAGCGAGGCTTGCCCGCGAAGGGCGCGACACGGTCTCAAGCCTGGTCGAGCGCCACACCCGCGCCCACCAACCCCGAATACGGCGCTGTCACCAACCACACCGGGATGCCTTTGAAGTAATCGCTCATGCAACCCTTGTCGGCGAAGCAGCGGGCGAAACCGCTTTCAACAAAGAAATCGGCAAACCGTGGAATCACCCCGCCGACGATGTACACACCGCCGCGCCCACCAGTGGTCAGCACGTTGTTGCCGGCCACGCGGCCGAGCCAGCAACTGAACTGCTCCAGCACTTCCAGGGCAATCGGGTCCCCCGCCAGACCGGCAGCGGTAATCGCTTCCGGGGTGTCGAGCACCGGCTCGTGGCCATCCACTGCGCAGATGGCCCGGTAAACCCGAGGCAAGCCGCCGCCGCTCAACGCCGTCTCGGCGCTGACATGCCCGATTTCATTGAAGATGTGCTGCCACAGCTGGGTTTCCCGTGGGCTGCTCAGCGGCAAATCGACGTGACCACCCTCCCCCGGCAACGCCGCATAACGGCCTTCTGCGAGATGGAGCAGTGTACCGACGCCCAATCCGGTGCCAGGCCCGATCACCACTGCCGGCCGCAACGGTTCCGGCGTTCCTTCGCAGACCACGCGGAATTCGTCCGGCTGCAAACGGGTCATGCCCAGGGCCATGGCCGAGAAGTCGTTGACCAGCATTAACTGATCCACCTGCAAGGTCTGGCAAAACGCCTTGCGACTCAGGCGCCAGTGATTGTTGGTGAACTTGAATTCGTCGCCGCCCACGGGACCGGCCACCGACAGGCACACCGAACCGATGTCCCCCGGTTTCAAGCCCAGGCCACTGAGGTAGACGCCAATGGCCTCCTCCGGGCTGGCATGATCCGCTGTCGCCAGCACCTGGATCGACTCCAGTTGCTGGTTTTTCCACAACGCGAAACGTGCGTTGGTCCCACCGATGTCACCGACCAAAGCCAGTTTCAATTAAGCGTCTCCAGGGCAGAAGTGAAGGCGCTGGCGCCCTGCTCTGCGGAGCTGAAGGCCATGCGCATGAAACCAAACAGTTCGCGCCCGCTGCCGATGTTGTTGCCCAACAAACCTTTGGCCGGGGTGCGCGCTGCGAATTCTTCGGCGTCCACCTTAAGCTCCAGGGTGCCTTTGACGCCATCGACGCGGATGATATCGCCCTCTTGCACCCGCGCCAAAGCGCCGCCCACAAATGCTTCGGGGCTGACATGAATAGCCGCCGGGATTTTCCCCGAGGCGCCGGACATCCGACCATCAGTGACCAGCGCGACTTTGAAGCCGCGATCCTGCAGCACGCCAAGGAACGGCGTCATCTTGTGCAGTTCCGGCATGCCGTTGGAACGCGGGCCCTGGAAGCGCATCACCGCGACAAAATCCTTCTCCAGCAAACCGGCCTTGAACGCGTCGGCCAAATCCTGCTGATCCTGGAACACCATCGCTGGCGCTTCGACAATCTGATTTTCCAGAGCGACGGCGGAGACTTTCATCACCCCGCGACCGAGGTTGCCTTCCATCACCCGCAAGCCGCCCTCTTGCGAGAACGCACGGGCCACCGGACGCAGGATGGTTTCGTCGAGGCTCTCGATCGGGCCTTCGCGCCAGACCAGTTCGCCGTTATCGAGGAACGGTTCCACGGTGTAACGGCTCAGGCCATGGCCGAGCACGGTGTTGACGTTTTCGTGGAGCAACCCGGCTTCCAGCAGTTCGCGGATCAGGAACGACATGCCGCCGGCAGCCTGGAAGTGGTTGATGTCGGCTTTGCCGTTCGGGTAGACGTGGCTCAGGGTCGGCACCACCTCGGAGAGGTCGGCCATGTCCTGCCAGGTCAGTTGAATGCCCGCGGCCATGGCGATGGCCGGCATGTGCAAGGTGTGGTTGGTCGAGCCGCCGGTGGCGTGCAGGGCCACGATGGAGTTGACCAGCGAGCGCTCGTCAACGATTTCGCCGATCGGCATGAAGTCACCGTTCTGCTTGGTCAGGCGCGTGACCTGATGCGCGGCCTCGCGGGTCAGGGCCTCGCGCAACGGGGTGTTCGGGTTGACGAAAGACGCGCCCGGCAAGTGCAGGCCCATGACTTCCATCAGCAACTGGTTGGTGTTGGCGGTGCCGTAGAAGGTGCAGGTGCCGGGGCTGTGGTAGGAATTCATTTCCGATTCCAGCAGCTCTTCGCGGCTGGCCTTGCCTTCGGCATAGCGCTGACGCACATCGGCTTTCTGCTTGTTGGAAATGCCCGAGACCATCGGCCCGCCCGGCACGAAGATCGTCGGCAGATGACCGAAACGCAACGCGCCCATCATCAGGCCCGGGACGATCTTGTCGCAGATGCCGAGCATCAGCGCGCCGTCGAACATGTTGTGGGACAGCGCCACGGCGGTGGACATCGCGATCACTTCACGGCTCGGCAGGCTCAGTTCCATGCCGGGCTCGCCCTGGGTCACGCCATCGCACATCGCCGGGGTGCCGCCGGCGAACTGGCCGACCGAGCCGATCTCGCGCAGGGCTTTTTTGATTTGTTCAGGAAAGACTTCGTACGGCTGATGCGCCGAGAGCATGTCGTTATATGAAGAAACAATTGCGATGTTCGCGGAATTCATCATCCGCAGGCTGTTCTTGTCGTCGGTGCCGCAACCGGCCACGCCGTGGGCGAAGTTGGCGCATTGCAGCTTGCCGCGCATCGGACCGTCAGTGGCGGCGCCGCGAATCAGCGCAAGGTAAGCCTCACGAGTAGCTCGGCTACGGGCGATAAGCCGTTCGGTGACCTCAAGGACGCGGGGATGCATGTGTAGAACTCCAGGCTAACGGATGTGGCGACCTGATTGTCTATGCTGATCAAGGGCCGTTGTCGATGGGGTGACGGGCGGCTTTCTTGATCGATCGGACCAGTTGATTCAGGTCACTCGTTGTAGATTGAACAAAATATTGCCATTAAAAAGGCTTGTTTTCTATTTTTATGCGAATAATCTTGTAATTCCAACAACAAATCGACGGCGGCCCAGTTAAATGACTCTTCGAATCGCAATCAATGGTTTTGGCCGTATTGGCCGTAATGTCCTGCGCGCACTGTATACCCAAGGCTACCGCCAGGATTTGCAGATCGTCGCGATCAATGACCTGGGTGACAGCTCGATCAACGCTCATCTGCTCAAGTACGACACCGTTCACGGCACATTCGACGCTGATGTCCAGCACGATAATGAAAGCCTGACCGTCAACGGCGACCGCATTTCCGTCAGCGCCATCCGCAACCCGGCCGAACTGCCATGGGCTGCGGAAAAAATCGACGTGGTATTCGAATGCACCGGTCTGTTCACCGACCGTGCCAAAGCCGCCGCACATATTACGGCTGGCGCGCGCAAAGTGATTATCTCGGCCCCGGCCAAAGGCGCCGACGCCACCGTGGTTTATGGGGTCAACCACGACATTCTGCGCCAATCGCACCAGATTATTTCCAACGCCTCGTGCACCACCAACTGCCTGGCCCCAGTGGCCCAGGTGCTGCACCGCGAGCTGGGGATCGAAAGCGGTCTGATGACCACGATCCATGCCTACACCAACGACCAGAACCTGACCGACGTCTACCACACCGACCCGTACCGCGCCCGTTCGGCCACCCAGAACATGATCCCGAGCAAGACCGGCGCCGCCGAAGCGGTCGGCCTGGTGCTGCCGGAACTGGCGGGCAAACTGACCGGCATGGCCGTGCGTGTGCCGGTGATCAACGTATCGCTGGTGGACCTGACCGTGCAGCTCAAGCGCGAAGCGTCGGCCGATGAAGTGAACGCGCTGCTGAAAGAAGCCGCGCAACACTCGAAGATTCTTGGCTACAACACCCTGCCGCTGGTCTCCAGCGACTTCAACCACAACCCGCTGTCGTCGATCTTCGACGCCAACCACACCAAGTCCAGCGGCAAGCTGCTCAAGGTCCTGGCCTGGTACGACAACGAATGGGGCTTCTCCAACCGCATGCTCGATAACTGCCTGGCGCTGTGCAACGCCGAATAAACGCAATTCATTGTGGGAGCGGGCTTGCTCGCGAAGAAGGTGTGCCAGTCGCCGATGATGTTGACTGATACACCGCTTTCGCGAGCAAGCCCGCTCCCACAGGTTTTGGCGTGCATTACAGATCGTGCACAAATCAACACTTGACCACTCAGGCGGATGATAAGCATTATCATTCGCTCGAAATGGATCAGGTCCTCCCGTGAGTCAATCGCGCTTCAATCACGTCTTCATCGCCCAGCGGGTTTCCCTGCTGCGCACGCTGGAGCGGATGGTCAACAATCACAGCACCGCCGAAGACCTGCTGCAGGAAACCTACCTGCGCGTGACCCGGGCGCTCAGTGAGCGGGCCATTGATCACCTCGAACCCTTCGTCTTCCAGACCGCCCGCAACCTGGCGCTGGACCATTTACGTGCGCGACGTATCCAGTCGCGCACGATGCTCGATGACGTCCCGCTGGACGTGGTGGAAAGCGTCGCCGCCCCCGCCAGCAGTGCCGAAGACGCCGCCCATGCCGAACAATTGCTGGAGCGTTTGAACGTGAGCCTCAGTGAACTCAGCCATCGCCAGCAACAAATCTTCATCCTCAGTCGCCTGCACGGCCACAGCTACCTGGAAATCGCCGAACAACTCGGAGTGTCGTTGAGCACCGTGCAGAAGGAACTGAAGCTGATCATGGCTATCTGCATCGGTGTTGCAGAAAAACACGACGGCAGTGGTAGGCTTTAAGCATCGATCTGCAAGCTAAACACCGAACTGGCTTGAGCTTGCCGCTTGTAGCTTGAAACTTGAATCTGTTTCCGAGGAAACACCGTGACGGACACCCACCGCTCCTCAGCGCCCACCCCGGCGCGAGACCCCGCCAGCGCGATGGACCAGGCTTTGGACTGGTTGATCGTCATGGGCAGTCCGAGCGAAGAACAAACCCGGCAGTTTCACGACTGGCTCGCAGCCGATCCGTTGCATGCCGAAGCGTTCGCCAAGGCCCAGGCGATCTGGGACGGGCCGCTGGTGACGCAATGCGCACAAAGCCTCGCCGCCCAACCACCGAAAATCAGCGTGCTGTCGCGCCTGCGTCCGCACTGGAAACCCCTGGCCACGGCGGCGGTGTTGATCGTCGGTCTGTTCAGCTTCAGCAATCTGCCGATGCGCCTGCAGGCCGATCACCTGACCGTGGTCGGTGAACGCCAGCGTCTGCAATTGGAGGACGGCTCGAAAGTCCTGCTCAATACCAACTCGGCCTTCTCCAGCACCATCAACGATCAGCAGCGCGTGGCCCGCTTGTATCAGGGCGAGGCGTTTTTCGAGGTGCCGGCCAACCGTGGCCAGGCCCTGGAAATCGATGCCGGGCCGGTCAAGGCCAGCGTGCGCGATACCGCGTTTGCCGTGCGTTACCTCGACGGCGTGGCGCAGGTTCGGGTGCAGCGTGGCGATGTGGATTTGCGCGCCACCCGTGACGATGCGCGGGTGCGTCTCACGGCCGGGGAAAGCATCCGCATCGGCCCCAACGGTTTCGACCGCCCGGCCAAGCTCGATGCCGCCACCGACCTGGCCTGGGTCCAGGGCCGGCTGGTGTTCGAGAACTGCCCGCTGAGCCAGGTGCTGGCGGAGCTGCGGCGCTACTACCCGGGCTGGATTATCAACAACAACGAACAGTTGGCCGACGTCGCCGTCACTGGCAATTACCGGCTCGACCAGCCTCTGGACGTGGTCCGCTCCCTCGCTCACATCACCTCGGCGCGCCTTCAAGAATTCCCCGCCTTGGTGATCTTGAACTAAATGAGAATTATTTTTACTCGATAGCTGAAGCTCGTTCGTCTCGTTATAGCCAATGCAATTGATTCGCATCTGAAGATGCCAATCTGCACCTATAAAGATTCGTGCGACACGGAGCGCTATCGATGTCCTCTCGCCATACCCGCCAGTCCTCTTCACCTTCCCGCGTGTTGTCGCTGCTGACCGCCGCCATCCTGATGGCCGGTGCTGCGCCGCTGATGGCGGCCACTGCCGCTGAACAGCCGAGCCGCAACATGGGCGATTATTCGTTCGCCATTCCACAGCAGTCGCTGGTGTCGGCACTGAATGCCTTTACCGCCGTGACCGGTTGGCAGGTCGGCTTGCCCGCCGAACTGGCCCAAGGCGTCGCTTCGCCGGGTGTGCGCGGTTCGTTACCGCCGGAGAAAGCCCTCGATCGCCTGTTGGTGGGGACCAACCTCGGCTATCGCAAACTGGGCAATAACAACATCGTGCTGGAGAAACGCAGCAGCAGCGGCGCGCTCAATCTACAACAAGTGACGATCAGCGCCACCCGCCAGGAACAGAGCATCGACAGCGTGCCGGCCACCGTCACGGTCCAGACCCGCGAAGAGCTGGACCGCAACAACGTCAACAACATCAAGGATCTGGTGCGCTACGAACCGGGTGTTTCGGTGGGCGGCGCCGGCAAGCGTGCCGGGCTGACCGGCTACAACATTCGCGGCATCGACGGCGACCGCGTGCTGACTCAAGTCGACGGTGTGCAAGTGCCCGACAGTTTCTTCAACGGCCCCTACGCCCAGACCAACCGCAACTACGTCGACCCGGAAATCGTCAAACGCGTCGAGATTCTCCGTGGCCCGGCGTCGGTGCTCTACGGCAGCAACGCCATCGGCGGCGCCGTCAGCTACTACACCCTCGACCCGGACGACATCATCAAGCCCGGCAAGGACGTTGGCGCCCGTTTGAAAACCGGCTACAGCTCGGCGGATGACAGTTGGCTGACCTCCGGCACCGTCGCCGGCCGCACCGGCGAGTTCGACGGCTTGCTGCACCTGAGCCAGCGCAATGGCCATGAAACCGACTCCTACGGCGAAACCGGCGGCACCGGTCTGAACCGCACCGAGGCCAACCCCGAGGACGTGCGCACCACCAACGTGCTGGCCAAACTGGGCTGGAACTACGCCGACGATGCACGTCTGGGCCTGACCTACGAGAAATACAAGGACGACCGCGACACCAACCAACTGAGCGCTGTCGGTGGCCCATTCAACGCCGGACGCGGTTTTGGTTTCTACAAATCCCGCACCGGCAACGACACGGTCAGTCGCGAACGTTTCGGCATTGAGCACAGTTTCGGCCTGGATTCCGCGCTGGCGGACAACATCAAGTGGTCGCTGAACTACCAGATCGCCAAGACCGACCAGAGCACCGAAGAAATCTACGCGCCGTCGCGCACCGTGCTGCGTGAACGCAACACCAATTACAAGGATCGCCAATGGGTGTTCGATGCCCAGGCTGACAAGTCCTTCGCCATTGCTGACACCGATCACACTGTCACCTACGGCACCACCATCAAACAGGACAAGGTCACCGGCCTGCGCACCGGCAGCGGCACCTGCCTGACCGTGGCCGGCGCCTGCCGGGTGATCGGTGCGCCTAGCGCCGCCGACACGTTGAAACCTGCGAGTGACTTCCCGGACCCGACCATCAACAGCTACAGCCTGTTCGCTCAGGATCAGATCAGCTGGGGCAACTGGACCTTCCTGCCCGGCGCTCGCTACGACTACACCCAGCTCAAACCGCACATCACCGACGAGTTCCTGGCCACCGCCGACCAGAGCGGCAACGGCGTGGTGAGCGACAAGACCAAGACCTGGCATCGCTTGTCGCCGAAATTCGGCACCACCTATAGCTTCAACGACAACTACACCTGGTACGGCCAGTACGCCGAAGGTTTCCGCACGCCGACCGCCAAGGCGTTGTACGGTCGCTTCGAAAACCTGGCCGGTGGTTACCAGGTCGCGCCGAATCCGGACCTCGACCCGGAAAAGAGCAAGAGTTATGAAACCGGCCTGCGTGGCCAGTTCGAGGCGGGCAGCTTCGATGTGGCGGTGTTCTACAACAAATACCGCGACTTCATCGACGAGAATGCGATCACTCCCGGTTACACCGAGACCACGTTCCAGAGCAACAACATCAAGCACGCCACCATCAAAGGTGTGGAGCTCAAAGGTCGCCTGAACCTCGACACCTTCGGCGCGCCGACCGGCCTCTACACCCAAGGCTCGGCGTCGTACCTGTATGGCCGCAACGATGACAGCGGCCAGCCGCTGAACAGCATCAACCCGCTGACCGGCGTGTTTGGCCTCGGTTACGACCAGGACAATTACGGCGCCCTGTTGAGCTGGACCCTGGTCAAGCGCAAGGACCGCGTCGACAGCACCAGCTTCAAGACCCCGGACGGCACCAGCACCCAGTTCAAGACTCCGGGTTATGGCGTGCTCGACCTGGCCGGTTTCTACAAGGTCACGGACGATGTGACCGTCAACGCCGGCCTCTACAACCTGACCGACAAGAAGTACTGGCAGTGGGATGACGTGCGCGGCTACGACAGCGTCGGCGAAGCCTCGGTCACGCAACCGGCCAACCTCGATCGCCTGACCCAGCCGGGTCGCAACTTCGCGATCAACCTGGTCTGGGACATCTGACCCTGAACACCTCATTGCGCGGCTTTATTAACGTCGCGCAGTGAGGTTTTTTTACGCTCGGGCGTCTTCTTGTTCGTCTCGTTACCAAGCGCCTAAATTTTCTCAAGGACTACTCATGACCTCCCCGGACACTGCTCAACGCCCCGCCCTGCGTTCGCAACGTTTGAACCAGATCACCAACGAGCCGCACACCAAGCTCGATGCCCTGGTCAAAGCCCACGCACCGTTCGAAACCCAGGCCAACTTCGCCCGTTTCGTGGTGGCGCAGTATTTGTTCCAGTCGGAACTGGTGTCGCTGTACAACGATGCCGAACTCACGGCCATCGTCCCGGACCTGCCGGCGCGCTGCCGGGCTGAAGCGGCCAAGGCTGACTTAGCGGATCTGGACACCGAGGTTCCAGCACCGGTGGCTGGCGCGGTAAAGAATCCAACCAAAGCGGCGGCCCTGGGTTGGTTGTTCGTCTCCGAAGGCTCGAAACTCGGCGCTGCGTTTTTGATCAAGCGCGCCGTAGGATTGGGTTTGAGCGAAACCTTCGGCGCCCGTCACCTCGGTGAACCGGACGGTGGTCGTGCGGAAGGCTGGAAAAGCTTCGTCAAGACCCTCGACTCGCTGGAGTTCAGCGCCGAGGAAGAAGCGCAAATCGAGCAAGCGGCGGTCGATGCGTTCAACCGCTTCACCGTGCTACTGGAACAGGCCTACACCCCGGAACTCGCCTGACAACGCAACCCCCTGTAGGAGCGAGGCTTGCCCGCGAAGGCGGTGTGTCAGTCGACATCAATAGCGCCTGATACACCGCTTTCGCGGGCAAGCCTCGCTCCTACAGGGTATAAACGTCGACCTTATGACCCGCAAACAACCCGTCTCCTCCAAACTCGCCCGCGTCCTGTTCGCCCTGCTGGCCTACTTCAGCCTGGGCATCGGCCTGATTGCGATTGTCGTGCCGGGCCTGCCGACCACCGAGTTCATCCTCCTCGCCGCGTGGGCCGCGACCAAGAGTTCGCCGCGCCTGAGTGCCTGGCTGGAAAACCACCGCTTGTTCGGACCGATCCTGTGCAACTGGCGCAACGGCAAAATCATCGCCCGTCGGGCCAAGGTCAGCGCCACGGTCAGCATGTTGCTGTGCGCCGGGTTGATGCTGGCGATGCTTGAACATGGCTGGCCGATTTACCTGGCGATTGCGGGGATGAGTTTGGGTAATTTGTGGATCTGGTCGCGGCCGGAATCCTTGCCACAACCTTCCTGATTACCGAGTCGTCTGCATTCGCGAGCAGGCTCGCTCCCACAGGGGAATGCATTCCAAATGTGGGAGCGAGCCTGCTCGCGAAAGGGCCAGCCCAAACACCACAAAATCCAGCGCAAACGTTTACGCCGACCACTCATCGGCTTTTCCTCATGCAACTCACCCCCACGCCGATGGTTCAGGAATGGCGCTGAATGGACTTGGCAAGCGGGAGTACTCCCGTCTCTTGGCCAACACCTCATCCATTTGCGAGTTCGCCCTATGTTCGACTCTCTGTCCATCCGCCTGAAAATCGTCCTGCTGTCTGGCCTGTGCCTGCTTGGCGTTGTCGCCTTGATCGTCGGCATGAACATCTACCAGACCAATCAGAACGACGAACTGGTCAACGCCTCCAGCAGCAAAATGCTCACCGCCAGTGTGCAGAACCTGCTTCAGGCCAAAGCCGCCGAGCAAGCCGTGCGGGTGCAGAAGACCTTCGGTGAAAGCCTGTTGGTGGTGACGGCCCTGGCCGACCAGATCAAGGACATGCGCACCATGGCCGCCAAGCGTTCCCTGGACGCTGGCGCCCTGCGCGAAGAGTTGAACCAGAGCCTGAAAACCGCTTTCGAGCGCAACAGCAAAGTGCTGGGGATCTGGCTGGCGTTCGAGCCCAACGGCCTCGATGGCAAGGACAGTGAGTTCGCCAATGACGCAGCGCGCCAGTCCAACGAATCCGGGCGTTTCGCCAGTTACTGGAGCCGTGCGGGCGGGGTCGGGCTGAACACGATCATGGTCGAAGACGACATGACCAAAACCACCCTGAGCCTCAGCGGCACACCCTACAACAGTTGGTACACCTGCCCTCGGGACAACAAGCGCACCTGCCTGCTCGACCCGTACTCCGACACCGTCGGCGGCAAGGAGGTGCTGATGACCACCATTTCCGTGCCATTGCTGGTGGACGGCAAAGCCATCGGCGTGGTCGGCGTGGACATCGCCCTCGACTCGCTGCAAGCGGCAGCGGTGGATTCCCAGCGTGACCTGTTCAACGGCGCCGGGCATATGCTGATCGTCTCCGGCAGCGGTGTGCTCGCCGGTTACAGCGTTGACGCGAGCAAGGTTGGTAAAAGCATCGGCGACACCTTGGGCGCTGATGGCAAGGAAGCGCTGCAACTGGTGGGCAACGGCACACCGAAGATTCTCGAACAAGGTGACCTGATCCGTGCCGTGTACCCGGTCAGCCCGATCCCTGATTCCAAGGCGTGGGGCGTGGTGATCGACCTGCCCAAATCCGTGCTGCTGGCCGATTCGGTGAAGCTGCAAGCGGTGCTGGATGACGCGCAACAAAGCGGCACCATCAAGGCGTTGCTGGTGGCGATTGCGGCGGGCCTCGTCGGTCTGCTGCTGATCTGGCTCACCGCGTCTGGCGTGACCCGGCCGATCAACAGCGTGGCTGAAATGCTCAAGGCGATTGCCAGCGGCGACGGCGACCTGACCCAACGTTTGCAGTACAGCAAGAAAGACGAACTCGGCGAACTGGTGAGCTGGTTCAACCGTTTCCTCGACAAGCTGCAACCGACCATCGCCCAGATCAAACAAAGCATCACCGACGCCCGTGGCACCGCCGACCAGTCTTCGGAAATCGCCCGCCAGACCAGCGAAGGCATGCAGGTGCAGTTCCGCGAAATCGATCAGGTCGCCACCGCGTCCAACGAAATGAGCGCCACCGCCCACGATGTGGCCAACAGCGCGTCGAACGCAGCGAACGCGGCCAAGGGCGCCGACCAATCGGCTCGTGATGGCATGCAGATCATCGAGCGCAGCACCCGGGACATCAACTTGCTGGCCGATGAAGTCAGCAAGGCTGTGACCGAAGTCGAAGCCCTGGCGGTGAACAGCGAGCAGATCGGCTCGGTGCTGGAAGTGATCCGCAGCATCGCCGAACAGACCAACCTGCTGGCCCTCAACGCCGCGATTGAAGCGGCCCGCGCCGGGGAAAGCGGCCGTGGTTTTGCGGTGGTCGCCGATGAAGTGCGCAACCTGGCCAAACGCACCCAGGATTCGGTGGAAGAAATCCGCCTCGTCATCGAACGCATCCAGACCGCCACCCGTGGCGTGGTCGCCACCATGCATTCGAGCCAAACCCAGGCCCACAGCAACGCCGGGCAGATCCAGCAAGCCGTCCAGGCCCTGGGCAAGATCAGCGATGCAGTGACGGTGATCAGCGACATGAACCTGCAAATCGCCAGCGCCGCCGAACAGCAAAGCGCCGTGGCCGAAGAGGTCAACCGCAACGTCTCGGCGATCCGCACCGTCACCGAAACCCTGACCGGGCAAGCGACCGAGTCGGCGCAGATCAGCAGCCAACTCAATGCTTTGGCCACCCATCAGATGAAATTGATGGATCAGTTCCGGGTTTAAAGTCCCACCGCAAATCCCCCCTGTGGGAGCGGGCTTGCTCGCGAAGAGGCCGTGTCAGTCGACGTTAATGTTGAATGACACACCGCATTCGCGAGCAAGCCCGCTCCCACAGGGGAATGATCATCGCAGGTTGTTTTGATCTATGATCGATCCCTCGTTCCGGAGGGCCTTCGATGACTGATTTACTCACGTCCATTCAAGCCGCACTCGGCTTGCCGCACACCCCGATCCCTTTCACGTCGAGCGGCGCCTTGCCCTCGGCGTTCGCCGTCACCGACCTGGCCTGCGCCAGCATTGCCGCCGCCGGCCAGGCGGTCAGCGAATTACTGCAACAGCACACCGGTCGTTTGCCCAGCCTTGAAGTCGACCGCCGCCTCGCCTCGTTCTGGTTCGCCACGTCGATCCGCCCCATAGGCTGGAACGTACCGCCGCTGTGGGACCCGGTGGCCGGGGACTATGCGACGAAGGACGGCTGGATCCGCCTGCACACCAACGCCCCGCATCACCGCGCCGCCGCTGAAAGCGTGCTCGGCGCCTGCGCCGACCGCGCCGCCATGGCGAGCCAAGTGGCGAAATGGGCCAAGACCGATCTGGAGCACGCCGTGGTCGAGGCCGGTGGCTGCGCCGCCGAAATGCGCACCTGGGCGCAATGGCAAACTCATCCCCAAGGCATTGCGGTGAACGCCGAGCCGTTGATTCAGTTCAGCGCCAACAGCATCGCCAAACCATGGCAAGGCTCGGTGGCGCGGCCGCTGGCCGGAATCAAGGTGCTGGATTTGACCCGGGTGCTCGCCGGCCCCGTCGCCAGCCGTTTCCTCGCCGGCCTCGGCGCCGATGTCTTGCGCATCGACCCACCGACCTGGAACGAGCCCGGCGTGGTGCCGGAAGTCACCCTCGGCAAACGTTGCGCACGCCTGGATCTGCACGACAAGGCTGATCGCACCGTGTTCGAAAGCCTGCTCAAGGACGCCGACATTCTGCTCCACGGCTACCGCGCCGATGCTTTGGAGCGCTTGGGTTACGGCGTGTCCGAACGCCAGGAGTTGGCGCCCGGTTTGGTCGATGTCTGCCTCAACGCCTACGGCTGGAGCGGCCCGTGGCAGAACCGCCGGGGTTTCGACAGCCTGGTGCAGATGAGCAGCGGGATTGCCGAGGCGGGACAGCAATGGAAGAAAGCGGACAAGCCGACGCCATTGCCGGTGCAGGCGCTGGATCACGCCACCGGGTATTTGATGGCGGCTGCGGCGATCAAGTTGCTGGGACAGGGTGGATCGGCGCGGCTGTCGTTGGCGCGGACGGCGAAGTTGTTGATCGAGCAAGGCGCCGGGACGAATGAGCCGTTGCGGGCCGAGGATGAGAATGATCAGGGGCTGTTGGTGGAGCAGACGCCTTGGGGGCCGGCGCATCGGTTGCATGTCCCCCTGAAAATCACCGGGACACCGCTGCAATGGACACTGCCGGCTGCGGAATTGGGTTCCCATCGGGCGCAGTGGTGGTGATCTTTGGACCGATCGTTCCCACGCTCTGCGTGGGAATGCAGCCCGGGACGCTCCGTGTCCCATTGGAACGCGGAGCGTCCCTTGAGGCATTCCCACGCGGAGCGTGGGAACGATCAACCCGGTCACCTGTGGGAGCGGGCTTGCTCGCGAAGGGGCCGGGTCAGTCACCAAAAAACCCTCAGTCAGCCCGACTCAAAGAAGCCCACAAAACCTGCGCCGCATACCCCCGAAACGGTCGCCACCCCTCCGCCCGCTGCAACAACCCCCGCGCCGTCACCGCCCCGCCTTCCAGCGCCGCCAGCGCATTGATCAACCCCACATCGCCGCTTGGAAACCCATCCATATCCCGCAACTGCCTTAACGCAATGTACTGCGCCGTCCAGTCGCCAATCCCGTGCAACGCCAACAACCGCGCCACGCCGCCCTCGCGCCCTGGCTCAAATAACAATGGATCATCGAGCAACGCCTGGGCCACGCCCGACAACGTCCGGCCACGGCTTTTCGGCATGCCCAATGTCGCCAGGTCCGCCGCCGCCAACACCGCCGCTTCAGGAAACACATGGGTCAGCCCCGGCACTGTCGAATCCAATGGATCGCCATACTGCGCAACTAATTTGCCAGCCAGTTTGATCGCCGCCACCACGGTAATCTGCTGCCCCAACACCGCACGGATCGCCAATTCCAGGCCATCCCACGACCCTGGCACGCGCAAGCCCGGACGCTCGGCAATCAGCCGCGCCATCAACGGATCAGCCGCCAAATATCGATGGATCACCGGCAAATCTGCGTCGAGATCGAACATCCGCCGCAACCGCGCCACGATCTCGGGCACGGCGCTCGGGTCCGGAAACTCCAGCGTCACTTCCAGCGCATCACCACCGGCCGGAACAATCGAAAACGTGCCGTGCACACCGTTCAAGCCGATGCTGCGCGAATACACGCCATCGACCACCGTCTCCATCCCGATAATCGCCCGCGCCGACAAGAAACCCAGCATCGCCACCCAGTCATAAGGGGGTCGATACGCCAGCAGCAACCTCATCGCAACAACCCTCCAACGGTTAGCGCAAAACCTGTGGGAGCGAGCTTGCTCGCGATAGCGGCGTAACAATCGGCATTCATGGTGAACGTGATATCGCTATCGCGAGCAAGCTCGCTCCCACAAGAGCCTGTTATTTATAGCCGATCAATCTATGCCCGTTATATATGGAAGTTCTGATCAATCATTCTGTACTGCAAACAATCGGCAAAACTTGCGAAAACCCAAAAGCGAACTAACTTAAAAACCTCACCGCATTCAGCATTATTTCCTCACAACCCCGCCAACGCCTCTGGAATGGGGATTTCCAGCGATACATCTATGCGCGCTAATAGTTCATAAGTCTTTCATTAACAATGGAATGTGCCCATGCACTGATCTATGTCAGTTGATTGAACAGTTAACAGATTTAGTCTGCTGTCTCTCTTCTCCTGCACTGGAGTCATGCAATGTCTGCAACCCCCGGAAAACTAAGACTCGGCGCACTGGTAGCGCTGGTTGTCGGCTCAATGATTGGTGGCGGGATCTTCTCTTTGCCGCAAAACATGGCCGCCAGTGCGGACGTCGGCGCGGTGTTGATCGGTTGGGCGATTACGGCGGTGGGCATGCTGACCCTCGCCTTCGTCTTTCAAACCCTGGCCAATCGCAAACCGGACCTGGACGGCGGGGTCTACGCCTACGCCAAGGCCGGTTTCGGCGACTACATGGGTTTCTCGTCGGCCTGGGGTTACTGGATCAGTGCGTGGCTGGGCAACGTCGGTTACTTCGTGTTGCTGTTCAGCACCCTCGGTTACTTCTTCCCGATTTTTGGCGAAGGCAACACCGTCGCCGCAGTGATCGGTGCTTCGGTACTGCTCTGGGCTGTGCACTTCCTGGTGTTGCGCGGGATCAAGGAAGCGGCGTTCATCAACCTGGTGACCACCGTCGCCAAGGTCGTGCCGCTGCTGCTGTTTGTGATGATCGCGGTGTTCGCCTTCAAACTGGACATCTTCACCGCTGACATCTGGGGCAGCCAAAACACCACCCTGGGCAGCGTGATGAACCAGGTGCGCAACATGATGCTGGTCACCGTGTGGGTGTTTATCGGCATCGAAGGCGCGAGCATCTTCTCGGCCCGCGCCGAGAAACGCAGCGACGTCGGTAAAGCCACCGTGATCGGCTTCATCACCGTGCTGTTGTTCCTGGTGCTGGTGAACGTGTTGTCGCTGGGGATCATGACCCAACCGGAACTGGCCAAGTTGCAGAACCCGTCGATGGCGGCGGTGCTGGAACATGTGGTCGGCCATTGGGGCGCGGTACTGATCAGCGTCGGCCTGATCATCTCGTTGCTCGGCGCGTTGCTGTCGTGGGTGCTGCTGTGTGCGGAGATCATGTTCGCCGCCGCCAAGGACCACACCATGCCGGCGTTCCTGCGCAAGGAAAACGCCAACCACGTGCCGGTCAATGCCCTGTGGCTGACCAACGCCATGGTCCAGGTGTTTCTGATCATCACGCTGTTTTCCGCCAGCACTTACCTGTCACTGATCTACCTCGCCACTTCGATGATTCTGGTGCCGTACCTGTGGTCGGCGGCCTATGCGTTGCTGCTGGCGGTGCGCGGCGAAACCTATGAGAACGCCCTGGCCGAGCGCAAAAAAGACTTGATCATCGGTGGTGTCGCCGTGATTTACGCGGTCTGGCTGCTGTATGCCGGCGGCATCAAATACCTGCTGCTGTCCGCCCTGCTCTATGCCCCCGGCGCGATCCTGTTCGCCAAGGCCAAGCTCGAAGTGGGCAAACCGGTTTTCACCAATGTCGAGAAGCTGATTTTCGCCGCCGTCGCCGTCGGCGCCCTGATCGCGGCCTACGGGCTGTATGCCGGCTTCCTGACTCTGTAACCGTTTCAATCTGGAGGATCACTGTAATGACCACGGAAAAAGTGAAGCTCGGCGTGCATTCCGAAGCCGGCAAACTGCGCAAAGTCTTGGTTTGCTCCCCCGGCCTGGCCCACCAACGGCTGACCCCGAACAACTGCGACGAACTGCTGTTCGACGACGTGCTGTGGGTCGCCCAGGCCAAGCGTGACCATTTCGATTTCGTCACCAAGATGCGCGAACGCAATATCGACGTGCTGGAAATGCACAACCTGCTGACTGACATCGTCGCGATTCCCGAAGCCCTGGACTGGATTCTCGAACGCAAGATCACCGCCAATTCGGTGGGCCTGGGCCTGATCAATGAAGTGGGTTCATGGCTGCGCAGCCTGGAGCCGCGCAAGATCGCCGAATTCCTGATTGGCGGTGTATCGGCGGATGACCTGCCGAACAGCTTCGGCGGCAAGACCATCGAGATGTTCCGCGACTTCCTCGGCCACTCCAGCTTCATTCTGCCGCCGCTGCCCAACACCCAGTTCACCCGCGACACCACGTGCTGGATCTTCGGTGGCGTGACCCTGAACCCGATGTACTGGCCGGCGCGCCGTCAGGAAACCCTGCTGGCCAGCGCCATCTACAAATTCCACCCGGAATTCACCAACGCCGACTTCCAGGTCTGGTACGGCGACCCGGATCAGGAGCACGGCAACGCCACGCTCGAAGGCGGCGACGTGATGCCAATCGGCAACGGCGTGGTGCTGATCGGCATGGGCGAGCGCTCGTCCCGCCAGGCCATCGGCCAACTGGCGCTCAACCTGTTCAAGCACAACGCCGTTGAGCGGGTGATCGTGGCCGGCCTGCCGAAGTCCCGGGCAGCGATGCACCTGGACACGGTGTTCAGCTTCTGCGACCGCGACCTGGTGACGATTTTTCCGGAAGTGGTCAACCAGATCGTCGCCTTCACCCTGCGCCCCGACGACAGCAAACCGGGTGGCATCGACGTGCGCCGCGAAGAAACCAATTTCCTCGACACCGTGGCCGCCGCACTCAATCTCAAAACGCTGCGCGTGGTGGAAACCGGCGGCAACAGCTTCGCCGCCGAACGCGAGCAATGGGACGACGGCAACAACGTGGTGGCCCTGGAACCGGGGGTGGTGATCGGTTACGACCGCAACACCTACACCAACACCCTGCTGCGCAAGGCTGGCGTGGAAGTCATCACCATCAGCGCCGGTGAACTGGGCCGGGGCCGTGGCGGCGGCCATTGCATGACCTGCCCGATCATTCGCGACCCTATCGACTATTAATTTCGTAGCCCTGCTTCGCGCTTATAAGGCGCGAGGCCGGGGGATAACCGAAACCCAAGGAGATCCAAATCATGGCTTTTAACATGCGCAACCGCAGCTTGCTGAGCTTGATGCACCACACCACTCGCGAGCTCAACTACCTGATCGACCTGTCCCGCGACCTCAAACGCGCCAAGTACACCGGCACCGAGCGTGCGCACCTGAAAGGCAAGAACATCGCGCTGATCTTCGAAAAAACCTCGACCCGCACCCGTTGCGCCTTCGAAGTTGCGGCCCACGACCAGGGCGCCCACGTCACCTACATCGATCCGGTGTCGTCGCAGATCGGCCATAAAGAAAGCATGAAAGACACCGCCCGCGTGCTGGGCCGGATGTTCGACGCCATCGAGTACCGTGGTTTCGAACAGGAAATCGTCGAAGAGCTGGCCAAGTTCGCCGGCGTACCGGTGTTCAACGGCCTGACTGCTGAATTCCACCCGACGCAAATGATCGCCGACACCCTGACCATGCGCGAGCACAGCGACAAGCCACTGCATGAGATCAGCTACGCCTACCTGGGCGATGCGCGCTACAACATGGGCAATTCGCTGCTGATGATCGGCGCCAAACTCGGCATGGACGTGCGCATCGGCGCGCCGAAAGCGCTGTGGCCGCATCAGGACTTTATTGACCAGTGCCAAGCCTTCGCCATCGAGAGTGGTGCGCGCATCACCATCACCGAAGACCCGAAAGAAGCGGTCAAAGGCGTGGACTTCATCCACACCGACATCTGGGTGTCGATGGGTGAGCCGGTGGAAGCGTGGGACGAGCGCATCGAGCAACTGCTGCCGTACCAGGTCAACACCGCGATGATGAAAGCTTCGGGCAACCCGCGGGTGAAGTTCATGCACTGCCTGCCCGCGTTCCATAACAGCGAAACCAAAGTCGGCAAAGACATCGCCGCACGCTATCCGCACCTGGCCAATGGCGTCGAAGTGACCGAAGAAGTCTTCGAATCCCCGGCCAACATCGCCTTCGAACAAGCGGAAAACCGCATGCACACGATCAAGGCGATATTGGTCTCGGCGTTGGCGGATATCTAAGTACCAAACCGGCTCCCCCTGACGAAACACGGTCAATGTGGGAGCGGGCTTGCTCGCGAAAGCGGTGTGTCAGGCAACATTGATGGCGACTGACACAGCGCATTCGCGAGCAAGCCCGCTCCCACAGTGGACCGAGTTGTTTGCCAGCTCTTTGTAGAAGGACTGCACCATGCGTATCGTCGTCGCCCTGGGCGGTAACGCCCTGCTCCGCCGTGGTGAACCCATGACCGCGGACAATCAACGCGCCAACATCCGCGTTGCCACCGAACAGATCGCCAAAATCTACCCAGGCAACCAACTGGTCATCGCCCACGGCAATGGCCCGCAAGTCGGCCTGCTGTCTCTGCAAGCGGCGGCCTACACCTCGGTGTCGCCTTACCCGCTGGACGTGCTCGGTGCCGAGACCGAAGGCATGATCGGCTACATCATCGAACAGGAACTGGGCAACCTGCTGGACTTCGAAGTGCCGTTCGCCACGCTGCTGACGCAAGTCGAAGTCGATGCCAAAGACCCGGCATTCCAGAACCCGAGCAAACCCATCGGCCCGGTCTACTCCAAAGCAGAAGCGGAAAAACTCGCCGCCGAAAAAGGCTGGGCGATTGCCCCGGATGGCGACAAGTATCGGCGCGTGGTCGCCAGCCCACGGCCGAAACGCATCTTCGAAATCCGCCCGATCAAGTGGCTGCTGGACAAGGGCAGCATCGTGATTTGTGCGGGCGGTGGCGGCATTCCGACCATGTACGGTGCCAGCGGCCAGCTCGAAGGCGTGGAAGCGGTGATCGACAAGGACCTGTGCTCGGCGCTGCTGGCCGAACAGCTTGAATGCGATTTGCTGGTGATCGCCACCGACGTCAGCGCCGCGTTTATCGACTTCGGCAAACCCACCCAGAAAGCCATCGCCCAGGCCCACCCCGACGACATGGAAAAACTCGGCTTCGCCGCCGGCTCCATGGGGCCGAAGGTCCAGGCAGCCTGCGAGTTCGCCCGCCATACTGGCAAAGTCGCGGTCATCGGTTCACTCTCGGACATCGAAGCGATCGTCCAGGGCAAGGCCGGCACCCGCATCAGCACGGCGACACCTGGCATTACTTACCTTTAAAAAGAAACTCGGCGGCAGGCCCGGGGTCTGCCGTTCTCCAATGCCTTCGAAGGAGAGATGAATATGGCCACGTTCGAACCGGGTCACCTGCACATCGAACGCCACGCGTTGAACGACGATGATGTCAGTTACAACCTGTGCATTGACTATGAAGTCACCCAGGATCCGGAAAAAGGCATGCAGTTCACCGTGCACGGCAACATCCTGGGCAAGGACATGAAAGAGTCATTTTTCCTGCCCAAGGATCAGGCCTATAACTTCGCCAGCAACGTGACGAAAATCGCCGAGCAATACGGGGTTCCCAAGACCCATAGCGGCATTGGCTCGGTGCACAAGCATTACGACGCGATGTTCGAAGATGTGCGGGTGCAGCTGGATATGAAGTCCGGTGATCCGGTAAAACCCGAACACCTGGAATAAATTTCCTGCTGTAGCGCAACCCTGGGGGAGCGGGCTTGCTCGCGAAAGCGGTGGATCAGTCACCATCAATGTTGCCTGACACACAGCTTTCGCGAGCAAGTCCGCTCCCACAAGGGATCATCACCAGGCCGAAGTCCTGCGCAGGATTTGATCGTTCCCACGCTCTGCGTGGGAATGCCGCAACGGACGCTCCGCGTTCGGCTCTGAAGGGACGCGGAGCGTCCCGGGCAGCATTCCCACGCAGAGCGTGGGAACGATCATCCGTCCAGCATTTCACCTAACCCCTCCTCCAAGGCATACTTGCCACCCTCCGCACTCCAGAATCAAAAACCGCCCCATGCGTATCCACGTCAGCTTTATCGACCGCGTCGGCATTACCCAGGAAGTCCTGGCCTTGCTCGGTGGGCGCAATCTCAATCTGGATGCGGTGGAAATGGTTCCGCCCAACGTCTACATCGACGCCCCGACCCTGAGCCCGGAAGTGCTCGACGAGTTGCGCGATGCGTTGCTCAGCGTACGCGGCGTGCAGGCGATGACGGTGGTCGACATCCTGCCCGGCCAGCGCCGGCACTTGCAGCTCGACGCCTTGCTCGCGGCCATGACCGACCCGGTACTGGCCTTGGACAGCGCCGGCAAAGTGCTGTTGGCCAACCCGGCGCTGATTGCTCTGTACGGTCGTGAACCTGCCGGTGAAAGCATCGCCGAGTTGTTTGCCGACCCGGCGCTGCTTGAGACCTTGCTGGAAAACGGCTTCCGCCTGCCGCTGCGGGAAATCACCGTCAACGGCCAGACCTTGCTGCTGGACGCCACGCCGATCACCGACGCCGGCGCTCTGCTGACTTTGTATCAACCGAGCCGCATCGGCGAACGTCTGTCGGCCCTGCACCACGACCATGCCGAAGGTTTCGACGCGCTGCTTGGCGAATCTCCGGCCATCCGCACGCTCAAGGCTCGCGCTCAACGTGTGGCCGCCCTCGATGCGCCGCTGTTGATCCAGGGCGAAACCGGCACCGGCAAAGAACTGGTGGCCCGAGCCTGTCACGCCATCAGTGCGCGGCACAGTGCTCCGTTCCTGGCGTTGAACTGCGCGGCATTGCCGGAGAACCTCGCCGAAAGCGAACTGTTCGGCTACGCCCCTGGCGCCTTCACCGGCGCGCAACGGGGCGGTAAACCGGGGCTGATGGAACTGGCCAACCAGGGCACGGTGTTTCTCGATGAGATTGGCGAGATGTCGCCGTACTTGCAGGCGAAGTTGCTGCGGTTCTTGAACGACGGCAGTTTCCGTCGGGTCGGTGGTGATCGCGAAGTGAAGGTCAATGTGCGCATCCTCAGCGCCACCCACCGCGACCTGGAAAAAATGGTCAGCGAAGGCACCTTCCGCGAAGACCTGTTCTATCGCCTCAACGTGCTCAACGTCGAAGTCCCGCCGCTACGCGAACGGGGCCAGGACATTCTGCTGCTGGCCCGCTACTTCATGCAGCAAGCCTGCGCACAAATCCAGCGCCCCGTGTGTCGCCTCGCGCCGGGCACTTATCCCGCGCTGCTGGGTAACCGCTGGCCGGGGAATGTGCGGCAATTGCAAAACGTGATCTTCCGCGCCGCCGCGATTTGCGAAAGCAGTCTGGTGGATATTGGGGACCTCGACATCGCCGGCACCTCGGTAGCGCGGCAGAGTGACAGTGAAGTGGATAGCCTCGAACAGGCAATGGAAGAGTTCGAGAAAACCCTGCTGGAGAAGCTGTACGTCAGCTATCCGTCCACCCGGCAGCTGGCCAGCAGACTGCAAACCTCCCACACCGCGATTGCCCATCGATTGCGCAAGTACGGCATTCCCAATAAGCCGTAAGCCCTACTCGGTTGATCGTTCCCACGCGAGCGTGGGAACGATCACCCCCCCGTAGGAGCTGCCGAAGGCTGCGATCTTTTGACTTTAGCCTTGTAGCGCCTGGGACAAGATCGCAGCCTTCGGCAGCTCCTACGGGGCGTATTCCAATTCAAGAGCTTGTAACCTGTTTAAAAGCGACCTGCATCTGTACTGAAAGCGCTACAGCGGAATGATATCGATACACCCTCCTTGGATCACCGCTGTGCAAGGCTTTGATCCCATTACGCTTTTTTCTTCGCTTCGCGCTGTAGCGATTTCGCTACAGTCATTCAAAACCCTCGCCATCAAAAAACACTCAAGGCATTGATTTGTAACGACTTAATAACCTTGGCCGCGATCTTGCTTAGTAACCGCTCATAAAGAAGGGCTTTAGCCCAAGCATTCAATCGCGTCCACCAGACGAGTCTGGCCCCCTTAGGAGTTTCCATGAGCGAGTTGCGTTTTACTGAAGATCACGAATGGCTGCGCACTGAAGCTGACGGTAGCGTCACAGTCGGCATCACCGCTTTCGCGCAGAACGCCTTGGGCGACGTGGTTTTCGTACAACTGCCTGAGCTGCAGTCCTACGACAAAGGCGCTGAAGCCGCCACCGTGGAATCGGTCAAAGCCGCCAGCGGCGTGTACATGCCCCTCGACGGTGAAGTGCTGGAAGTGAACCCGGCGCTCGACAGCAGCCCTGAGCTGGTCAACGAAGATCCACTGGGCGAAGGTTGGTTCTTTCGCTTCCAGCCAAAAGATGCCTCGGCCGTTGCCAAACTGCTGGATCAGGACGCCTACGACCGTCTGATCAAAGCCAACGCCGACGCCTGAGGAAACCGACATGACTCAAGTAAATCTCAGCACCGCCAATGAATTCATCGCCCGCCACATCGGCCCGCGTTCCGGCGATGAGCAAGCCATGCTCAACAGCCTCGGTTTCGACTCCCTGGAAGCCCTGAGCGCCAGCGTCATTCCCGAAAGCATCAAAGGCACCAGCGTCCTCGGCATGGACGATGGCCTGAGCGAAGCCGACGCCCTGGCGTTGATCAAAGGCATCGCCGCCAAGAACCAACTGTTCAAGACTTACATCGGCCAGGGCTACTACGGCACCCACACGCCGTCGCCGATCCTGCGCAACCTGCTGGAAAACCCGGCCTGGTACACCGCTTACACCCCGTACCAGCCAGAAATTTCCCAGGGCCGTCTCGAAGCGCTGCTGAACTTCCAGACCCTGATCAGCGACCTCACCGGCCTGCCGATCGCCAACGCTTCCCTGCTCGACGAAGCCACCGCCGCCGCCGAAGCGATGACCTTCTGCAAACGCCTGAGCAAGAACAAAGGCAGCCACGCCTTCTTCGCTTCCGTGCATTGCCACCCGCAGACCCTCGACGTGCTGCGCACCCGTGCCGAGCCGTTGGGCATCGACGTCGTAGTTGGCGACGAGCTGGAACTGACCGACGTAACGCCGTTCTTCGGCGCCCTGCTGCAATACCCGGCCAGCAACGGTGATGTGTTCGACTATCGCGAACTGACCGAACGCTTCCACGCCGCCAACGCCCTGGTCGCCGTCGCGGCTGACCTGCTGGCCCTGACCGTGCTGACCCCGCCGGGCGAATTCGGCGCCGACGTGGCCATCGGCAGCGCACAACGCTTTGGCGTGCCGCTGGGTTTTGGTGGCCCGCACGCGGCTTATTTCTCGACGAAAGATGCGTTCAAGCGTGACATGCCGGGCCGTCTGGTCGGTGTTTCCGTGGACCGTTTCGGCAAGCCGGCCCTGCGCCTGGCCATGCAGACCCGCGAGCAACATATCCGTCGCGAGAAGGCTACGTCGAACATCTGCACCGCCCAGGTGCTGTTGGCCAACATCGCCAGCATGTACGCCGTGTACCACGGCCCGAAAGGCTTGACCCAGATCGCCAATCGCATTCATCACCTGACCGCCATCCTGGCCAAAGGCTTGAATGCACTGGGCCTGAGCGTCGAGCAAGAAAACTTCTTCGACACCGTGACGATCAAGACCGGCGCCAACACCGCCAAGCTGCACGACAAGGCACGCGCCCAGCAAATCAACCTGCGTGTGGTCGATGCTGAACGCCTGGGCCTGTCCCTCGACGAAACCACCTCGCAAGCCGACGTCGAAACCCTGTGGAGCGTCTTGGCCGACGGCAAAGCGCTGCCAGATTTCGCCGCCCTCGCTGCCTCCGTGGTCAGTACTCTGCCGGCAGCCCTGGTTCGCCAATCGCCGATCCTCAGCCACCCGGTGTTCAACCGTTACCACTCGGAAACCGAGCTGATGCGCTACCTGCGCAAGCTCGCCGACAAGGACCTGGCCCTGGATCGCACCATGATCCCGCTGGGTTCGTGCACCATGAAACTCAACGCCGCCAGCGAAATGATCCCGGTGACCTGGGCTGAGTTCGGTGCCCTGCACCCGTTCGCCCCGGCCGAGCAAAGCGCCGGTTACCAGCAGTTGACCGATGAACTGGAAGAGATGCTCTGCGCCGCGACCGGTTACGATTCGATCTCCCTGCAACCGAACGCCGGTTCCCAAGGTGAGTACGCTGGTCTGCTGGCGATTCGTGCCTATCACCAGAGCCGTGGCGAAGATCGTCGCGACATCTGCCTGATCCCGTCCTCGGCTCACGGCACCAACCCGGCCACCGCCAACATGGCCGGTATGCGCGTGGTTGTGACCGCGTGCGATGCCCGTGGCAACGTTGACATCGAAGACCTGCGCGCCAAAGCCATCGAGCACCGCGAACACCTCGCGGCACTGATGATCACTTACCCGTCGACCCACGGCGTGTTCGAAGAAGGCATCCGCGAAATCTGCGGCATCATTCATGACCACGGCGGCCAGGTGTACATCGACGGCGCGAACATGAACGCAATGGTCGGCCTCTGCGCACCGGGCAAGTTCGGCGGCGACGTCTCGCACTTGAACCTGCACAAAACTTTCTGCATCCCCCACGGTGGTGGCGGCCCGGGCGTTGGTCCGATTGGCGTCAAGTCGCACCTGACCCCGTTCCTGCCGGGTCACGGCACCATGGAGCGTAAAGAAGGCGCGGTCTGCGCGGCACCGTTCGGCAGCGCGAGCATTTTGCCGATCACCTGGATGTACATTCGGATGATGGGCGGCGCGGGTCTCAAGCGTGCTTCGCAACTGGCGATCCTGAATGCCAACTACATTTCCCGTCGCCTCGAAGAGCATTACCCAGTGCTCTACACCGGCAGCAACGGCCTGGTGGCGCACGAATGCATCCTCGATTTGCGTCCGCTGAAAGACAGCAGCGGCATCAGCGTCGATGACGTGGCCAAGCGCCTGATCGACTTCGGCTTCCATGCGCCGACCATGTCGTTCCCGGTGGCCGGCACGCTGATGATCGAGCCGACCGAAAGCGAATCCAAGGAAGAACTGGACCGCTTCTGCGATGCCATGATCCGCATCCGCGAAGAAATCCGCGCGGTGGAAAACGGCACGCTGGACAAGGAAGACAACCCGCTGAAAAACGCCCCGCACACCGCGGCGGAAATCGTCGGCGAGTGGACGCATCCGTACAGCCGTGAGCAAGCGGTTTACCCGGTCGCGTCGTTGATCGAAGGCAAATACTGGCCGCCGGTCGGTCGCGTCGACAACGTGTTTGGTGATCGCAACCTGGTTTGCGCCTGCCCGTCGATCGAAAGCTACGCTTGACCTATAGGGGGGCGGGTTTATTCGCCCCTCACAAGGACGCCACACCTCCTGTAGGAGCGAGGCTTGCCCGCGAAGCTTTTAGCGGCCGTGATGGCCTCTTCGCGGGCAAGCCTCGCTCCTACAGGTTCGCGTTGCTCCTCATAACAAGAAACCGGAGAACAACTCATGTCGTTAAGCGTGTTCGACCTGTTCAAGATTGGCATCGGCCCCTCCAGCTCCCACACCGTCGGCCCGATGCGTGCCGCTGCGCGTTTTGCCGAAGGCTTGCGCCGTGAAGGGCTGCTGGCCGCCACCGCCTGCGTCAAAGTCGAGCTCTACGGCTCGCTCGGCGCCACGGGTAAAGGCCACGGCAGCGACAAAGCCGTGCTGCTCGGCCTGGAAGGCGAACACCCGGACACCGTGAACACCGAAACCGTCGCTGCCCGTCTGCAAGAAATTCGTGGCAACGGTCGTTTGAACCTGCTCGGCGAACACAGCATTGCGTTCAACGAGAAAGAACACCTGGCGATGATCCGCAAACCATTGCCCTATCACCCCAATGGCATGATCTTTCGTGCCTTTGACGCCGCAGGCCTGCAAGTGCGCAGCCGAGAGTACTACTCGGTTGGCGGCGGTTTCGTTGTCGATGAAGACGCCGCTGGCGCCGACCGCATCGTCGAAGACGCCACGCCGCTGACCTTCCCGTTCAAAAGCGCCAAGGACCTGCTTGCTCACTGCGCCACCTACGGTTTGTCGATCAGCCAGGTGATGCTGACCAACGAAAGCGCCTGGCGCCCGGAAGCGGAAACCCGCGCCGGTCTGCTGAATATCTGGCAAGTGATGCAGGACTGCGTCGCCGCCGGTTGCCGCAACGAAGGCATCCTGCCCGGTGGCTTGAAGGTCAAGCGCCGTGCCGCGGCGCTGCATCGGCAACTGTGCAAGAACCCGGAATCGGCCCTGCGCGATCCGCTGTCGGTGCTGGACTGGGTCAACCTCTACGCGTTGGCGGTCAACGAAGAAAACGCCAATGGCGGACGCGTCGTCACGGCGCCCACTAACGGTGCGGCGGGAATCGTCCCGGCGGTGTTGCATTACTACATGCGCTTCATCCCCGGCGCCAACGAAGACGGCGTCGTGCGTTTTCTGCTGACTGCAGCGGCCATCGGCATTCTCTATAAAGAAAACGCCTCGATTTCCGGCGCCGAAGTCGGCTGTCAGGGTGAAGTCGGCGTGGCCTGTTCGATGGCGGCCGGTGCCTTGTGCGAAGTTCTCGGCGGCAGCGTTTCGCAGGTGGAAAACGCCGCGGAGATCGGCATGGAACACAACCTCGGCCTGACCTGCGACCCGATTGGCGGCCTCGTTCAAGTGCCATGCATCGAGCGCAACGCCATGGGCTCGGTGAAAGCCATCAATGCGGTACGCATGGCCCTGCGTGGCGACGGTCAACATTTCGTCTCCCTCGACAAGGTCATTCGCACCATGCGCCAGACCGGCGCTGACATGAAAAGCAAATACAAGGAAACCGCCCGTGGCGGTTTGGCGGTCAACATTATCGAGTGCTGATGCCCGCGCATTGGCATCTGCACACTTTTTCAGGAGCTGAATATGTCCACCGAACAATTGCTGAAAACCCCGCTGCACGCGCTGCACATCGAACTCGGCGCGCGCATGGTGCCGTTCGCCGGCTACGACATGCCGGTGCAATACCCGCTGGGCGTGATGAAAGAACACCAGCACACCCGTGACCAGGCCGGGCTGTTCGATGTCTCGCACATGGGCCAGATCCGCCTGACCGGCGCCAATGCCGCCAAGGCCCTGGAAACCCTGGTGCCGGTGGACATCATCGATTTGCCGGTGGGCATGCAGCGCTACGCAATGTTCACCAACGAAACCGGCGGCATTCTCGACGACCTGATGGTTGCCAACCTGGGTAACGACGAACTGTTCCTGGTGGTCAACGCCGCGTGCAAGGATCAGGACCTGGCGCACCTGCGCAAGCATATTGGCGATCAGTGCACCATCGAGCCGTTGTTCGAAGAGCGTGCGTTGCTGGCCCTGCAAGGTCCGGCCGCCGTGACCGTACTCGCACGCTTGGCCCCTGAAGTGGCGAAGATGACCTTCATGCAGTTCGCCCGGGTGAAGCTGCTGGGCGTGGACTGCTTTGTCAGCCGTTCGGGCTACACCGGCGAAGATGGTTTCGAAATCTCCGTGCCGGCCGCCAGTGCCGAAGCCCTGGCCCGTGCGCTGCTGGCCGAACCGGAAGTCGCCGCCATCGGCCTTGGCGCCCGTGACTCGCTGCGCCTGGAAGCCGGCCTGTGCCTCTACGGCCACGACATGAACACCGAGACCACCCCAATTGAAGCGAGCTTGTTGTGGGCCATTTCCAAGCCTCGTCGTGCCGATGGTGCGCGGGCCGGCGGCTTCCCCGGCGCGCAAAACGTATTCGCCCAGCAACAGGGCGGTGTCAGCCGCAAGCGCGTTGGCCTGCTGCCGCAAGAACGCACCCCGGTGCGTGAAGGCGCGGAGATCGTCAACGAAGCGGGTGAGATCATCGGCAGCGTATGCAGCGGCGGCTTCGGTCCGACCCTCGGCGGTCCCCTGGCCATGGGTTACCTCGACAGCGCGTACATCGCATTGGAAACGCCAGTTTGGGCAATTGTTCGTGGGAAAAAGGTGCCTTTGCTTGTAAGCAAAATGCCATTTGTTCCACAACGCTACTATCGCGGTTGATTGACTGTTTCTATAAGTAACGCGGTTGCGTTAACAGTGCACTAATCTGTAACGCAACCGCCATAAAACAGTGCATTCGTTCGATATTGAACTTGGCTTATAACGATCGAAAACAATTGAACACCACATTCGTATAAGCCCGCACTAGTGGACTGACTAACAGCCTCCAACCTGAGCAAAACCGGGCCCCTCACAGGGGCTTGTTTTTTATCGGCTAGTTGGCGTAGAGTTTGTTCACTGTGTTTGCATGGGTCGCTTGGAATCGTGACCTGGGCAGTAGCCTACAAGTTAGCTACATCCCGTTCGACGTCTTCTTACTCTCCTGCAACCAGCCCCAGTACTCTTTCATGAGGAAGAGACTGTCATTAATTTTTGCGTCAAAGGAAATAAGAAATGTCCCAACGTCAGAGCGGTACTGTTAAGTGGTTTAACGACGAGAAAGGTTTTGGTTTTATCACTCCTGAAAGCGGTCCGGATCTGTTCGTGCATTTCCGCGCCATCCAGGGCAACGGCTTCAAGAGCCTGAAAGAAGGCCAGAAAGTGACTTTCGTCGCTGTGCAAGGCCAGAAAGGCATGCAGGCTGACGAAGTACAAGCAGAAGCCTAACCTTCTGTAACGAAAAAGCCCCTGATGCTGACATCAGGGGCTTTTTTGTGCGCGTAAATCCGTAAAATGGCTTCTTTTTCCGCCAGAGGCTGCCATGTCGAAACACCTGCTCAACCCCAAGGGCGACTTTCCCGCCGCCACCCTGGGTCGTCGCCTGGCAGCAATGTTCTATGACTTCCTGTTGTGCACCGCCCTGCTGATCGTCACCAGCGGCATCTACAAGATGATCCAGATGGCGATCATCGGCGAAGACAAGATGCGCACCCTGACCGAAGCCGGGGCACTGGACGGCGATCCACTCCTGTCGACGGTGCTGTTGTTCGTGTTGTTCGGGTTTTTCGCCAAGTTCTGGACCTGGTCTGGACAGACCCTGGGCATGCAGGTGTGGGGCATCCGGGTACAGAATGCCGATGGTTCTTCCATCAGTCTTTGGCAGGCGCTGTTGCGGTTTGTCGTGTCGATCGGGTCTTGGTTATGCGTGGGCCTGGGCTTTCTCTGGCCGCTGTTTGATAAACAGAAGCGCAGCTGGCATGACATGTATTCCAATACGCAGTTGGTGCGAATCCCGAAGAAAACCAAGTAATCCTGTAGCGCAAAAAACAATGTGGGAGCGGGCTTGCTCGCGAAAGCGGTGTATCAGTCGACATTGATAGTGACTGACCCACCGCTTTCGCGAGCAAGCCCGCTCCCACACTAGGAGGATGTGTGGCTTAAGCGTTGCCAGCCAACTTCATCCGTGCAGCCTGGGTAAAGTCCAGCATTCGCTTCAACGGCCGGATCGCCTGGGGAATCAACGCCGGATCGACAAAGATCTCGTTCGTCCCTTCCTTCAAGCTCTTGAGCGTGCGCTCAAGGGTATTCATCGCCATCCACGGGCAGTGCGCGCAACTGCGGCACGCGGCACCGTTACCGGCCGTTGGGGCTTCGATGAAGACCTTGTCCGGGCACAGCTGCTGCATCTTGTAGAAGATGCCGCGGTCGGTGGCGACAATCAGCGTCTTGTTCGGCAGGCTTTGCGCGGCGGCGATCAACTGACTGGTGGATCCGACGGCGTCCGCCAGTTCGATCACCGAGGTCGGCGACTCCGGGTGCACCAGAATGGCCGCGTCCGGGTACAGCGCCTTCATGTCTTCGAGCTGCTTGGACTTGAACTCTTCGTGAACGATGCAGGCACCGTCCCACAGCAGCATGTCCGCGCCGGTCTTGCGCTGGATGTAGGTGCCCAGGTGCTTGTCCGGCCCCCAGATAATCGTTTCGCCGTTATCCATCAGGCTTTCGACGATCTCCAGCGCGCAGCTTGAAGTCACCACCCAGTCGGCCCGGGCCTTCACCGCTGCCGAGGTGTTGGCGTATACCACCACCGTACGTTCCGGATGTTGGTCGCAGAACGCCGAGAACTCGTCCACCGGGCAGCCCAGGTCCAGCGAGCACGTCGCTTCCAGGGTTGGCATCAGCACGCGTTTCTCGGGATTGAGAATCTTTGCAGTCTCGCCCATGAACTTCACCCCGGCGACCACCACGGTCTTGGCCGGATGGGCATTGCCGAAGCGCGCCATTTCCAGGGAGTCGGAGACGCAGCCACCGGTTTCTTCGGCCAGGGCCTGAATCACCGGATCGCAATAGAAGTGGGCCACCAGCACCGCGTCCTGAGCCTTGAGCTCGGCTGCGATGGCAGAACGGTAATAGGCCTCTTCCTCGGCGGTCAGCGGCTTGGGCTGCTTGGCGTCGAGGTGAGCTTGAACCAGTAGGCGTTCGGAAATTTGCGTCATGATCGCAAGACCTGCGGGCGCTTTCGCGCGAAAGTCGAGTATACACCCGGCTCCGGACCGCTAATGGGTCCCGCCGGGAGAGTGAGTATTCATCAGGCACAGCGTTGGAGCCGGGCAAGGCTACAGAATATCCCTCGGATGCAAAAGATGATTCTGACCTGCGTCACGCGGTGTAGCCCCGTGTTGAGTCAAGCTCAAATCGCAGGCAAAAAAAAATCCGGAAATCCTCACTTGCGTGGGCCTTCCAGACTTTTAAAACTGCTACAAAAATGGTGGGTCGTGTGGGATTCGAACCTACGACCAATTGGTTAAAAGCCAACTGCTCTACCAACTGAGCTAACGACCCGCTGTGTGGTGGCGCGTATAATACTGATTTTTAAGGACTATTCAACACCTAATTTGAAATAAATCAAAAATAAGGTGTTGGGTCGCTGATTCCGGCTGCCGCGAAGCCTTCTGCACGCAGGCGGCAGCTGTCGCATTTGCCGCAGGCATAGCCTTTATCGTCGGCCTGATAGCAGGAAACCGTCAGCCCGTAATCGACGCCCAGCTTCACGCCTGCCTGGACGATCTGCGCCTTGCTCAAGTTCTGCAGCGGCGCCTGGATGCGGAAACCATTGCCTTCGACGCCGGCCTTGGTCGCCAGATTGGCCATGCGCTCGAAGGACTCGATGAACTCCGGACGGCAATCCGGGTAACCGGAGTAATCCACGGCGTTCACACCGATAAAGATGTCACGGGCACCGAGCACTTCAGCCCAGCCAAGTGCCAGGGACAGAAACACCGTGTTGCGCGCCGGCACGTACGTTACCGGAATACCTTCGCCCGCCTCTTCCGGAATATCGATGCTGCTGTCGGTCAGTGCCGAGCCGCCCATACCGTCCAGGTTCAGACCGATCACCTTGTGCTCGATTACACCCAAGTCGCGGGCGACACGGGCAGCGGCGTGCAATTCGGCATGGGAGCGCTGACCGTAATCGAAGCTCATGGTGTAGCAGGCGTAGCCTTCAGCACGGGCCATGGCCACGACGGTCGCCGAGTCGAGGCCGCCGGACAGCAGGATCACCGCACGTTTTTCGGTGGTGTTCAGTTGTTCAGTCATATCAGCGCCCCGGCTCGTCGTTCCAAAGATATTTATGCAGCTGCAATTGCAGACGTACTGGCAAGTTGTCCGCCACCACCCAGTCCGCCAGGTCCCGAGCATTCAGGTCATGGTGACTTGGCGAGAACAGCACTTCGCCGGCCCGTCGATCAAGACCGTACTGGATCAGCTTGGACACGGCCCAGTCGTAGTCTTCCCGCGAGCAGATGACAAACTTCACCTGGTCGTTGGGAGTCAGCAGTTCGATGTTCTCATAGCGGTTGCGGTGCGCTTCTTTCGAACCTGGGGTTTTCAGGTCGACGACGCGACTGACCCGGGAATCTACCGCCGAGATGTCGAGTGCACCACTGGTTTCCAGTGACACTTCGTAACCGGCATCACACAACCGCTTGAGCAATGGGATGGCGTTGGGTTGCGCCAACGGCTCGCCGCCGGTGACACACACGTAACGCGGACGGAAACCGGCCACTTGCTCGAGGATGTCGTCGAGGGGGCGAATGGTGCCGCCGGTGAACGCATAAACGCTGTCGCAGTATTGGCAACGCAATGGGCAACCGGTCAGGCGCACAAAAACAGTGGGCAGCCCGGCAGTCCGCGTTTCACCCTGCAACGAGTAGAAAACTTCGGTGATTCTCAATGTGTCTTGCATAGTCGCCACGGGCGTAACAGCTAAACAGGCTGTCCGCCTCCGTCAGGCTCTTCAAGGAACCCCGCCAACGCGCGAATCCCAAAAAGCGTGTTTCAGAAAAAGGGCGTGAATTCTAACGAAAAAACCCGCGACAAGCGCGGGTTTCTTCAATTCGGGTCAAGCACGCTTACATACGTTGCAGATCGCGTTGGGCCAGCTGAGCGGCGGAAGTGCCCGGATATTGGGACACCACCTGCTGCAGAATGCCTTTGACCTTGTCGGTATGACCGAGTCGGCGCTCTACATCAGCCAGCTTGTACAGCGAGTCAGGCACTTTGGCGTGCTTGGGGTACAGCTGCGAAACCTTGGCAAACGCCTGACCTGCACCTTGCAGATCGCCTTTGGCCAAGTTGACTTCGCCCAACCAGTACTGGGCATTGCCCGCGTATTGGCTGTTCGGGTATTTGCGCAGGAAAGCGGCGAAAGCCTGGCTGGCCTTGTCGAAATCCTTGGCTTTGATCAGGTCGAAGGCTGCATCGTAATACAGTTTTTCCTTCGCCGGATCACCCGGTTCACTGCTGGCGGCCGGGGCTTGAGCGGCGACCGCTCCCGCACCTGCGCCTGCAGCGGCTGCTGCACCGGGGGCATTCAACGTGCCACCGGTGGAAGAATTATCAGGACTTGCGGCTGGTGCAACGCCGGTTCCTATGCGCCGATCAAGATCCTGGTATCGCTCCAGGTTTTCTTGCTTCATGCGCGCTACATCATTTTGCAGGACTTCGATCACACCCTGTTGGCGTGAGATCTGCTCTTGCATCGATTGCAGTTGGTTGAACAGCTCGCCCTGTGCCGAGACAGGGGCCGAAACCCCTCCCCCGGCATAGGCGCCGTTCGTACCGTAACCCGCAGGCGGATAACTGCTCCCGCTATTGTTATAACCGGAGTTGTCATCGACCACAGGAACCGCAGCCCACACCGCAAGCGGCGCGAGACTGAGAGCCAAAACAGTTACAGCACGACGGCACGTTCGCATGACGAATTACTTACGCAGTTCGACGCGACGGTTTTGAGCCCAGGACTGCTCGTCGTTGCCGGTAGCAACTGGACGCTCTTCGCCGTAGGAAACCAGTTCCAGCTGAGCTGGGGAAACACCTTGCAGTACCAGGTAGCGCTGAACGGCTTTCGCACGACGCTCGCCCAGTGCCATGTTGTACTCACGAGTACCACGTTCGTCGGTGTTGCCTTCCAGAACAACGCGAGCGCCGTTTGCTTTCAGGTCTTTAGCGTGAACATCCAGAGCGCGCATGGCTTCTGGCTTCAGGTCCGAGCTGTCGTATTCGAAGTAGAAAGTGGTGATTGCGCGCAGAGCAGCTTCTTCGCTCAGGGAGCCGTCAACTGCACCAGTGTTAGCGCCGTAACCAGCGTTTGGATCAACAGCGCCTTCACCGGCATTGTCGCCGCCTTTGGACGAGCAACCTACAGCTACAGCCATGGCCAGAGCCAGCGCAGCAAATTTACCAAACTTCAGCATTTCCATCGTGAAACTCCTAATGAACCCCAGTGTGTTAAGTAAAACGTGTAGCGCCGCGTCAGTTCAGGTAAGGGGACCAGGAAGGTTCTCTGACTTCGCCTTGTGCGGTAGGAAGCGGGAGCCTTACGCGTCCATTAATGGACACGAGCATCAAGACTCCCCGGCCCTGCTGGCGGGTGGCGTAGATTACCATGGTGCCGTTGGGCGCAACAGTAGGCGACTCGTCCAGAGTGCTATCAGTGAGGATTTTTACGCTTCCGCGCTGCAAATCCTGGGCCGCCACCTTGAAATTAGTGAAGCCATCCTGGCGGTGAATCATCACCAGGGTCTTTTCATCGGCCGAAAGTTTCGGGTTTGCGTTGTAGTTACCGATGAAAGTCACACGTTCCGCACCGCCACCACCGACGCTGGTCTTGTAGATTTGTGGCTTGCCGCCACGGTCGGAGGTGAAGTAGATGGTCGAACCATCTTTACCCCAGAACGGTTCGGTGTTGATGCCGGGACCGTTGGTGACGCGGGAGATCTGACGCGAACCCAGGTTCATCACGTAGATGTCCGGGTTGCCGTCTTTCGACAGCACGAACGCCAGGCGATTGCCATCCGGCGACCAGGCTGGCGCGCCATTCAGGCCTTCGAAGTTGGTGATCTGCTCACGACGACCGGTGTCGATGTTCTGCATGAAGATGCGCGGACGCTTCTGCTCGAACGACACATAAGCGATGCGTTTGCCATCCGGTGCGAAACGCGGCGACAGGATTGGCTCGCGCGATTGCAGCAGGGTCACGGCGCGGGCACCGTCGTAGTCCGAACGTTGCAGCGTGTAGCGCGTGTTCTTCTCGGAGAAGCGTTCGGCGGTCACGTACAACAGGCGTGTCGAGAACGCACCTTTAATACCGGTGAGTTTTTCGAACGACTGGTCAGCGATGTAGTGCGCCATGTCGCGCAGTTGATCGACGCTGCCCGACACGCTGCCGGTCAGCACTTGCTGCTCGGTAGCGACGTTGAACAGTGCGTACTGAACCTGCAGGCGACCGCCCGCCGGAACAATGCTGCCGACCATGATGTATTGGGCGCTGATCGCCTTCCAGTCACGGAAAATGATTTCGCTGGCCTGGCTCGGCTGGCTGATCATTTGCTGCTTTGGAATCGGCGAGTAGTAGCCCGAGTTGCGCAAATCGTTACCAATGATTTCGGCCATATCGTCCGGCAGGACGGTGCCGCCCTGGAAGCCGAACGGCACTACCGCAATCGGGGTAGCCCGATCACTGCCGCTGGTGACCAGAATGTTTTTTTCATCTGCTACCGCCATCCCTGCCAGGCAGCAGATAACGACAAGCATTCCTCGAAGAAGGTTTCTCACAAGGCTAGATCCTCAGGTGTGAATGTCATCTTGAATGAACGATACGGAGCGAAATCGCTCGGCTTCATTCCCTGCATTTCTGTCAAACGTCCAATATTCTTGACCGCAGCCACGGCAGACGAGTCAAACGGACCATCGCCACTGGACTTGGAAACGCTGACCGAAGTCACCGTACCGTCCGGCAACATGCCGATTTGCAACACGACTGTCATGCCTTTGCGTGCCGAAGGTGGACGAGCCCAGCCTTCCGCTGCACGAGCACGAATCAAATCATCGAAACTGCCGGCGACTTCATCGCCCTGCTCATCGGCCAACGCCTGCTGACGCTGCGGCGTGTCGGAAAGCAAATCGGCCAAGGCCTGAGCCTTTTTGTCTTCGGTCGATTTACGTGCCGCATCCTGCGATTTCTTCTTCGCAGCATCGGCAGCAGCTTTCTTCTTCGCTTCGTCGGCGACTTTCTTCTTCGCCTCTTCAGCTTCAGCTTTCTTCTTGGCGTCGTCCGCGGCTTTCTTCTTCGCGTCTTCGACGATCTTTTTCTTCGCTTCTTCAGCGGCCGCTTTCTTGGCCTCTTCTTCAGCAGCTTTCTTGGCTTCTTCTTCAGATTTCTTCTTGGCTATATCAGCCAATTGTTTCTCTTCGGCCTTTTTGGCTTCGGCGGTCTTCTTCGCTTCGTCGGCTTTCTTGGCTTCATCAGCCTTTTTCGCTTCCTCAGACTTCTTGGACTCGTCGGCCTTCTTGGCTTCCTCGGCTTTTTGAGCCGCTTCTTCTTTCTTTTGTTCCGCAGCCTTTACCGCTTCCTGCTCGACCTTTTTCTGTTCCATCTGTTCGACTTCGGTCTGGCGCGCAGCAGACTTCACCGCTTCACCCGCAATCTTCTGATTGGTCTGGGTGGTCGCCCGACTTTTCGATTTCAGCTGGTACAAGGTCGCCTGGACAATCGGCTTGGCCGGCGGCAACTCAGGCGTCATGGCGAAACTGACGAACAGCATGCCGAAAACCAGCACGTGCAAGCCAATCGCCCAGACACTAGGCCAGAAGTAGCTTTCCGAGGCTGTTGGCTCTCGTTGTTGCTGCATCAGGGCGCCTCGGTAATCAAGCCAACATTACCGACTCCGGCCTTCTGCAACCCGCCCATGGCGCCCATGACCGAACCGTAGTCGACGGTCTTGTCGCCACGGATGAAGACTTGGGTGTGCTTGCCGTTTTCGTTACCGGCGCTGATGATTTTAGTCACGGCGCTGGTCATCTGCGGCAAGGTCATGGCCTTGTCCTGCTGCTTGTCGGTGTCGACTTCGCTGCCAAGGTTCCAGTAGTAGGTCTTGTCAGACTTGATCGAAATGGTCAGGACCTGGGTGTTGTTGTCCTGCGGCAAGGCTTCGCTGGAAACCTTGGGCAGATCAACTTTCACGCCCTGATTGAGCATCGGCGCGGTCACCATGAAGATGACCAGCAGTACCAGCATCACGTCGATGTATGGCACCACGTTCATCTCGGCGACCGGCTTGCGCTTTTTGCGAGCTCGAGCGATTAAAGCCATTGGAAATTACCTGCTTATTCTTCGCTGGTGTGCACTTTGCGGTGCAGGATCGCCTGGAATTCGTCGGCGAAGGTGTAGTAACGGCTCAGCAGGGTTTCGCTGCGGGCAGCAAAACGGTTGTAAGCGATAACGGCCGGGATGGCTGCGAACAGGCCGATGGCAGTAGCCACCAGTGCTTCGGCGATGCCCGGGGCCACGGTGGCCAGGGTCGCTTGCTGGGCAGTGGCCAGGCCGCGGAAGGAGTTCATGATGCCCCAGACCGTACCGAACAGGCCGATGTACGGGCTGACGGAACCGACGGTGGCGAGGAACGGCAAGCTCTGCTCGAGCTTTTCTTCTTCACGGGAAATGGCGACGCGCATGGCACGGGCCACGCCTTCCATGACCGCTTCCGGGTCAACGCCTGGCTGCTGGCGCAGACGGGAGAATTCCTTGAAGCCGGCACGGAAGATCTGCTCGACGCCCGAATCCGGGTCAGGGTTGCTGCCGGCCTGACGGTAGAGTTTGGACAGATCGATACCTGACCAGAAGCGCTCTTCAAAGCTCTCCAGGGCACGTCGACCGGCGCGCAGCAAGTTGCTGCGCTGAAAGATCATGATCCATGAGGTCACCGATGCGGCTACCAGAATCAGCATTACCAACTGCACCACGACGCTGGCATTGCTGACCAGGCTCCACATGGAGGAATGGTCGACGACGTTAGCTTCCACGCTTTATCTCCTGCTTTGAGTGTGTACCCGCGCCGCTCACGTCGGCAAAGGCCGCACGTAGAGTTTCGGGAATGGCCCGGGGTTTCAAACTGTCAGTGCGCACACAGGCCACCAAAAACTGCCCTTCACAGAGCAGCGCATTATCCGTAGCCCGCCTGACCTGCTGTTTAAAGCGCAGGCTGGCACGGTTCAATTCGATTACTTCAGCGCTTACCAGCAGCTCGTCGTCCAGTCGCGCCGGCGCGTGGTAACGCGCTTCGCTGGAATGCACGACGAACAACAGGTCCTCCCCTGCCAGCTGGGATTGGGCAAAGCCCAGTTCCCGGAGCCGCTCGGTTCGAGCCCGTTCCATAAACTTGAGGTAATTAACGTAATACACGATGCCGCCCGCATCGGTGTCCTCGTAATAAACGCGACAACGATGTGCGAACGGCTCAAGCCCGTTTTGCGCGCGCATACTCTAGTGCTTACTCCTCAGGTTGCCAATCCAGCCAGGCAACTGTTTTTCATTGTTCTGCGGCTTTCTAGTGAAAGATTCGTCATGTGAGCCACTAGGACCACACAAACCCCCAATCGATCAGCCCGCAAACGTTAATTAATCGTCCACTGCATCGAGAAATTCGTCTACCACGGGCATCTCGCCCAATCGTGACGGAATGTTTAAACCAAAATGCAGGTACGCATGCCGGGTGACCACCCGCCCCCGCGGTGTTCGCATGATGTAGCCCTGCTGGATCAGGTACGGTTCCAGCACGTCTTCAATGGTGTGACGCTCTTCGCTGATGGCCGCTGCCAGGCTGTCTACGCCCACCGGGCCACCGTCGAATTTCTCGATCATGGTCAACAGCAGACGCCGATCCTGGTGATCGAAGCCACGTTCGTCGACATCCAGCAGATTCAAGGCCAGGTCGGCGATCGGTTTGGTGATGTGGCCCTTGGCGCGCACTTCGGCGAAATCCCGCACCCGGCGCAACAAGCGGTTGGCAATCCGCGGTGTCCCCCGGGCGCGACGGGCGATTTCGAAGGCGCCCTCCGGGTCCAGCGGCAAACCGAGAATGCTCGCCGAACGACTGACAATCGTCGCCAGGTCGGCGGTGCTGTAGAACTCCAGGCGCTGAACAATCCCGAAACGGTCGCGCAACGGGTTGGTCAGCATGCCGGCACGGGTAGTGGCACCGACCAGGGTGAACGGCGGCAGATCGAGCTTGATCGAACGTGCGGCCGGGCCTTCGCCGATCATGATGTCGAGCTGGAAATCTTCCATGGCCGGGTACAGCACTTCTTCGACGATCGGCGACAACCGATGGATTTCGTCGATGAACAGCACGTCATGGGGCTCGAGGTTGGTCAGCAGCGCCGCCAGATCACCCGGACGTTCAAGGACCGGGCCGGAGGTGCTTTTGATCGACACGCCCATTTCCTGGGCGATGATATTGGCGAGCGTGGTTTTACCCAGGCCCGGCGGACCGAAGATCAACGTGTGATCGAGGGATTCGCTGCGACCACGGGCCGCCTGGATGAACAACTCCATTTGCTCGCGAACGGTCGGCTGGCCAATGTACTCGGCCAAACTGAGGGGACGAATCGCCCGGTCCTGGACTTCCTCGCGGTCGCGGGGCCCAGGCGTGGCGGCAATCAGACGATCAGCTTCAATCACTTAAATCATTCCCTTCAGGGCACGGCGAATCAGGTCTTCACTGCTCAAGCCTTTCTCCTTGATCGAGGTAATCGCCTTGCTGGCTTCCTGCGGCTTGTAGCCCAGGGAGACCAGCGCGCTGATCGCATCACTCTCGGCGGTAACCGCCGGGGCCGGCGCATCTGGCCCACCCGGCTGATTGGGCACCAGGGCAAACATCGCCGGCACGGTTTCCCAGGCCTTGAAGCGGTCCTTGAGTTCCACCAGCAGGCGTTCGGCAGTCTTCTTGCCCACGCCCGGCACCTTGGTCAGCGCCGAGGTGTCCTGGGACTGCACGCAACGCACCAACTCATCGACTTCCAGGCTCGACATCAAGGCCAGGGCCAATTTCGGCCCTACACCATTGAGACGGATCAACTCGCGAAAAAAGTCTCGCTCACGCTTGCTGTAGAAGCCATAGAGTAACTGCGCGTCTTCGCGTACGACTAAATGGGTGTGCAAGGTCAGCGGTTCACCGACCGACGGCAAGCGATACAGCGTGGTCATGGGCACTTCCAGCTCATACCCCAGGCCGTTTACATCCAGAATCAGGTGCGGCGGCTGTTTCTCAGCCAGGGTGCCGCGCAAGCGTCCAATCACGTTTCGAATCCTTGAGCGTTGGCCAGCCCGAGGCCAGCGACTGACAGGACAAGGGTTTTGCGCCGACAACCCAGGCGCAAAACCCTCATCCCGTAAAAATGATTGCTGATGCTATCAGAGACGCAGGCGCCCGCCACGACTGCGTGCGGTTCCCAAGCCATGCGGTAACAGGCTGGAACGGGTGTGCGCATGACAAATGGCGATGGCCAGGGCGTCCGAGGCATCGATTTGTGGCTTGCTGGTCAGTTTCAGCATGTGCATGACCATCATCTGCACCTGCTCTTTATTCGCCGCGCCGGTGCCGGTGACGGCTTGTTTGACCTGGGTCGCGGTGTACTCGGCGATTTCCAGGCTTTCTTCGGCGCCGGCGACAATGGCCGCGCCGCGAGCCTGACCCAGTTTCAGCGCAGAGTCGGCGTTGCGCGCCATGAACACCTTTTCGATGCCCATGGTCGTCGGGCCATAGGTCTGGATGACCTCCCGCACGCCGCGATAGACGATTTGCAGACGCTCATGCAACTCGCCGGAGCCGGTGCGGATGCAACCCGACGCCACGTACACGCAGCCGCGCCCGGTATCGCGTACCACGCCATAACCGGTGATGCGCGAACCGGGGTCGATACCAAGGATTAAAGTCATAACGCCTGCGGTCAAGGATGAGCAGTGTATTCAATGAAGCGAATAACCAATGTGGGAGCGGGCTAGCTCGCGAATACGGTTTTACATTCAGCAACTATGTTGCCTGAAAGTCCGCGTTCGCGAGCAAGCCCGCTCCCACAAGGGATCTTAGTCGCCCTTAGCCGAGCTGTGCAGCAACCGATTCCGGAATGTCCGCGTTGGAGTAGACGTTCTGCACGTCATCCAGGTCTTCGAGCATGTCGATCAGCTTGAGCACCTTCTCGGCGCCCTCCAGATCCAGTTCGGCACTGGTGGTCGGCAGCATCACGATTTCCGCGTCATCACCCTTGAAACCAGCCGCTTCCAGCGCGTTACGCACGGAGTAGAACCCGGCGAACGAAGTGAACACGTCAATCGAACCGTCTTCGTGAGTAACCACGTCATCGGCATCGGCCTCCATGGCTGCTTCCATCAGCGCGTCTTCATCGACGCCCGGCGCGAAGGAAATCTGCCCCTTGCGTTCGAACAGGTAGGCCACCGAACCGTCGGTGCCAAGGTTGCCGCCGCATTTGCTGAACGCATGACGAACAGCGGCTGCGGTGCGGTTGCGGTTGTCGGTCATGCACTCGACCATCACCGCCACGCCACCCGGGCCATAGCCCTCGTAGCTGAGTTCGACCATGTCGTCGGTGTCGGCGGCGCCAGCACCGCGAGCCACCGCGCGATCAATGATGTCGCGGCTCATGTTCGCGCCGAGCGCCTTGTCCAGCGCCAGGCGCAGACGCGGGTTGGAACCTGGATCGCCACCGCCCTGACGGGCCGCAACGGTCAGTTCACGAATCCACTTGGTGAAAATCTTGCCCTTCTTGGCATCCTGACGTTCTTTGCGGTGCTTGATGTTCGCCCACTTGGAATGACCCGCCATATCTCGCTCCGAATTCTCTTTGAAACATTGCCCGCTGCGCCTGTTCGCGCCAGCCAGCAAGAAAAAATCTCGACCTATGAAAAAGGCGCATCCCATAAGGATGCGCCTTCAGGGTCAGCCTTACTCAGCCTTTGGCGTTTCGCGCAGACGAATGTGCAATTCGCGCAATGCCTTGGCATCTACAGCACCCGGAGCCTGAGTCATGACATCAGCCGCGCTCTGGGTTTTCGGGAAAGCGATCACTTCACGGATCGACTGGGCGCCAGTCATCAGCATCACCAGACGGTCCAGACCGAAGGCCAGACCACCGTGGGGCGGCGCGCCGTATTTCAGGGCGTCGAGCAGGAAGCCGAATTTCTCTTCCTGTTCCGCTTCATTGATACCCAGCAGGCGGAATACGGTCTGCTGCATTTCCTTGCGGTGGATACGGATCGAACCGCCACCCAGCTCGGTGCCGTTCAGAACCATGTCGTAGGCACGGGACAGCGCGGTCGCCGGGTTGGCTTCCAGTTCTTCCGGTGTGCACTTCGGCGCGGTGAACGGGTGGTGCAAGGCAGTGAAGCTGCCGTCGTCGTTCTCTTCGAACATCGGGAAGTCGACGACCCACATTGGCGCCCACTTGCAGGTCAGCAGGTCCAGGTCGTTGCCGACCTTGATCCGCAGCGCGCCCAGGGCTTCGCTGACGATCTTGGCTTTGTCGGCACCGAAGAACACGATGTCGCCGTCAACCGCGCCAACGCGATCGAGGATCACATTGAGGTTGGCTTCAGGGATGTTCTTGACGATAGGCGACTGCAGGCCTTCGACGCCTTTGGCGCGCTCGTTGACCTTGATGTACGCCAGGCCCTTGGCACCGTAGATGCCGACGAACTTGGTGTAGTCGTCGATCTGCTTGCGCGGCATGCTCGCGGCGCCTGGAACGCGCAGGGCGGCAATGCGGCATTTAGGATCGTTGGCCGGGCCGCTGAACACTTTGAAGTCGACGTCTTTGAGTTGGTCTTCGACGTCAACCAGTTCCAGCGGGTTACGCAGGTCCGGCTTGTCGGAACCGTAACGGCGCATGGCTTCTTCGAAGGTCATGTGCGGGAAGTCGCCGAATTCCAGGTCCAGCACTTCCTTGAACAGGTTGCGGATCATCTGCTCGGTGATGGCCATGATCTCTTTTTCATCGAGGAAGCTGGTCTCGATGTCGATCTGGGTGAATTCCGGCTGGCGGTCAGCGCGCAGGTCTTCGTCACGGAAGCACTTGGCGATCTGGTAGTAGCGGTCGAAGCCGGCAACCATCAGCAGTTGCTTGAACAGTTGTGGCGATTGCGGCAAGGCGAAGAAGGAACCGGCGTGGGTACGGCTCGGCACCAGGTAATCGCGAGCGCCTTCTGGCGTGGCACGGGTCAGGATCGGCGTCTCGACGTCGAGGAAGCCGTTCTCGTCCAGGAAGCGACGGATGCTGGTGGTCATGCGTGAACGCAGGCGCAGCTTCTCGAGCATTTCCGGGCGACGCAGGTCGAGGAAGCGATAACGCAGGCGGGTTTCTTCGCCAACGTCGGAGAACTCGTTGAGCGGGAACGGCGGGGTTTCCGATTCGTTCAGCACTTCCAGCTCGTAGCCCAGCACTTCGATCATGCCCGACGCCATGTTGGCGTTGGTGGCACCGGCCGGACGCAGGCGTACCTTGCCGGTGATCTTCACGACGTATTCGCTGCGCACGCGATCGGCGGCGGCGAAGCTCTCGGCGCGATCCGGATCGAACACCACCTGGGCCAGACCATCACGATCACGGATATCGAGGAAAATCACCCCACCGTGGTCACGGCGACGGTGAACCCATCCGCAAAGGGTAATTTCCTGGCCTTCCAGGGCTTCGTTCAGTTGGCCGCAATAATGGCTGCGCATCATGGTAGTGGTTTCACTTCTCGTAATCGAAATTCGGTTGGAGGCCTTGCAGATGCTGCAAGAGCTCGCGCGTGTGGTTCAACTCAGGTTCCAGACCTTAGTCAGCTTTGTCGCCGCCGGCCAGATTCTTCTTGGAACCGGTCTTGAAGTCGGTTTCGTACCAACCGGTGCCGCTGAGGCGGAAACCCGGCATGGACAGCATCTTCTTGAGCTCTGGCGCCTGGCACGCAGGGCAGTCGACCAGCGGTGCTGCGCTGATCTTTTGAATGGCTTCCAACTGATGACCACAGGAAGCACATTGATAGTCGTACATCGGCATGGGGGTTGTCTCGGCGATCAGATTGCTACCGCTTACGCTGGGTTTTGCGGCAAAGAGCGGGATTATATCCATTAAATGCAGCCTGTGCAGCCGTAAGACTGCACAGACTGACATACCACCCGTTCCAGCCCGGAACAGGTGAGCCAAGCACTACTTCAAGCTGTGCACGACGCAGACGACGCGCACCAGCCCGGTGAAATTCTTCACCCCACCGTGACGCAGATGCACCTCGCGATCCACGTGGGACAACAATGCACTGACCGAACAGCCATTGAGCGTCGCCATTTCACCGAGGATTTCCCAATACACCTGCTCAAGCCGCAGGCAGGTGGCAAAACCGTTCAAGCGCACCGACCGGGATGAAGGCCTGGCCAGCTCCATATCGAATTCGCTGACGAACGGATCAATCTTTATCGCCGGTGGCGCACCGAGCCTCCATTCGCGCCCGTTTTCTCCATAAACCATACCGCTGACACTCCTTTGCCATCCGTGGTTTTCATAAGAGCAATCTCCTGTCTCTTTATAAAAACGCAGGGGCAAAGTTATAGCCAGATGACTTTTTGACCATCAACGTAGGATAAGCCAACAGCGTGGCGAGGATCATGGACACGATCCTACACGCGACGATTTCCTACATGAGCCGGCGTATTTTCTTCAGGCGCAAAGGCATTTATCCGAGAGAAAAAAGCGCTGCGCGAACGACGCCTCCCCCGACGGCCCCGCGCAGCTTTTGCGGTTACTGGTCCAGCAACGAGCGCAGCATCCACGCGGTTTTTTCATGAACCTGCATGCGCTGAGTCAGAAGATCCGCCGTGGGCTCGTCACTGACCTTGTCCAGCAGCGGGAAGATGCCGCGGGCGGTGCGGGTGACGGCTTCCTGGCCTTCGACCAGTTGCTTGATCATGTCTTCGGCACTGGGTACGCCCTCTTCTTCCTTTATAGAGGACAGGCGCGCATATACCGAATAGGCACCGGGTGCCGGAAAGCCCAGGGCACGAATGCGCTCGGCAATCGAATCCACCGCCAGGGCCAACTCGTTGTATTGCTCCTCGAACATCAGGTGCAGGGTGCGGAACATCGGCCCCGTGACGTTCCAGTGGAAGTTGTGGGTTTTCAGATAAAGCACGTAGGTGTCCGACAGCAGCCGCGACAGTCCGTCGACGATGGACTTGCGGTCCTCTTCACTGATACCGATATCGATTGCCATGTTTACCCCCTAAAGATGATGAAATTCATCCAACAAGTGCAGGACCACTGTAGCAAGGCTCTCCCCGCCCTGCTCCCCTGGATGGCCAACGCACCTGCGACAAATCGCCCCCCAGGCCACCGCCGGCCCGGCTGATTTGAGTAGCCGCAGGCTTTGCTGTTAAATAGGCAGCGTGTCGCTATGCCCCTATTTTCCGGGGCGCGGCGCATAGGCTGGTAGCGGGTACGTGTCCACCGCCTCTTATTGTTCTGAAGCGGACCGTGCTCAATCAGCTCTTCCTTGTGATCCGTCTTAACGTGAGTCAATCAAAATGTTGAAAATCGTCCACCTGCTAATGGGCGCAGCAGCCTTGCTGCTGTCCTTCATCCCTAGCCTGCGATCCGAAGCCGTACCTTACCTGCAACAACCCGATGCACTTTACCTGGCCTTTTTCGGCCTGCTCAACCTGACCCTCGCTCCGGTTATCCCTTACTGGAACAAAGGTCCTCGTCACCAACTGCAAAACCTGGTCAGCGCCCTGCTGGTCCTGGCTGTTGTGCTGCAAACCCTGACACTGATCGCGCCGATGCCGGTCATTGCCGGTCAACCTGCGGTGCTGTTCAGCCTCGTCGTTACCCTGGTTGCCGTGTGCCTGCACCTGGCCATCAGCTTCTACAAATCGTCACCGGCCGCCGCTTCGCCAAGCTATGACATGAGCAACCGCGATACCGGCACCGTCAAGTGGTTCAACACCTCCAAAGGCTTCGGCTTTATCTCCCGGGATTCCGGCGATGATATTTTCGTGCACTTCCGGGCCATTCGTGGCGAAGGTCACCGCGTCCTGGTCGAAGGCCAGCGCGTGGAGTTCTCCGTGATGAATCGCGACAAAGGCCTGCAGGCCGAAGATGTGATTGCCGCATTGCCCCGTCGCTGATTTCGAGCGATAAAAAAACCGCGAGCAGCCTGGCTGTTCGCGGTTTTTTTTGCCCGGGGTTTAGCCGCATCACTCAGTAATGCGGCGGTGGAGCCTCTTCTTCCGAGGACTCGAACTGACCGGCCATCTCCTCCTGGCGCCGCAGCAACGCAGCCATTTGCAGTTGCAGGCGTTCGACCACCCGCTGTTGCGTCACCAGGATATCGTTCAATGACTGAATGGTGTCGTCCTGGAACGCCAGTTGGCTTTCCAGATCGTTGACGCGCTCTTCCAGGCTCATGGTTCAGCCCTCCAGGAACGTGAATTGATCGGTCAAGACCAGGCGCAGCCGTTCGCGAATCACCGCAACCTGCTCGGCGCTGTAGGGCTTGGCCGGGTGTTTGCCCCAGACCGGGGCTGGCCAGGCAGCATCGTCGCGCTTGCGCACAATCACATGCATATGCAACTGGCTGACGACGTTACCCAACGCAGCGACGTTCAACTTATCGGCATCGAACGAATCCTTGAGCATCTCCGCCAGGGCGGTGGTTTCCTGCCAAAGCTGCTGTTGATCGGCGACACTTAACTGAAACAACTCGCTGATATCGTCGCGGCGCGGCACTAGGATGAACCAGGGGTAGTTGGAATCATTGGACAAGAGCAACCGGCAGAGAGGGAAATCGCCGATCGGTAGCGTGTCTTGTTGAAGTCGTGGATCTAAAGCGAACACTGTGCGCACTCCCGCCTGTTCATCATTTTTCAGCTTAGCGCCCCTCACCGGAGGCGGTGCGCCAAGCGACAGGACGGCAGCATACCCGCGAATGCCCCAGGCTTCACGGTGAACCGCATTCGCAAGCGCCAGGCAAATTCAGTTGAACGGTACACCCGCCCCGACATGGGACGTTTTTCGCCGGAGCGCACCATTACAGAACCGACCAGCACAGAAAAAACGCTGGAGTGACCCACTGACAACCCTGCGTTCCCGAGTGGCGCAGCCATGCACTGTATGAATTCAGCACAGTGATTAAAATTTTTTGCACCAAAACCGCACAGTGCGTCTACGCTGAGTCCGACAGGGTTGCACCAATTACTCACTTTTGGGGTGAACCGGTAACGTTTTTTGTGGTCGTGCGATGAGAGCGACGTAGCAACACCATGGCAACCCCGGCGTCAAGCGCAAACAAAATGCGCTTGAAAGCCCCGGTTTTATGAGGTTTTTACAGCATCGAACGGGCCTTCAGAAAAAAACGGCCGCAGAATTCTTTTTTGAGCACGCTTGTTGCATTCACACCCATATCGCCGGTAAGTGCCCCACGGGAAGTGGGAGCCTTCAGGCAAATAAAAACAGCGGCAGGGTTGCCCGATGGAGATTCAAACGTTTCACCAGGGACTCTTTTTACCGATGCTAAATCCCAGAAAAACAGCGCTAAAGTTGTCAATCCGGTTGCATTGGGGCAGTGAATTTGCGACATCTACCAAGCCATTTGCGACAGGGTCGTAAAGAAGCTGAAAGGTTAGATGCGCAAGTATCGCCAACATTGTCGGCGTGATATAAGTTTGCGCCGACTCAAAAAGAAAGAGCCGCCCAGATAATAAAACAGGTGGGACGGCAGTACTCTTCTAAAACCAAAGGAGCAAATCACGATGCGCGTGATGAAGTGGAGCATGATCGCACTGGCAGTTGCAGCAGCCGCCAGTACTCAAATGGCTACGGCCGCACCTTTTGTAAGTGACCAGGCTGAAGCCAAGGGTTTTGTTGACGACGCCAAGTTGAATTTGCTGGTTCGCAACTACTACTTCAACCGTGACAACAAGAATGGCAACCGCGACGTCAAAGACTGGACTCAGGGTATTTGGGGCAACTTCAGCTCCGGTTACACCCAAGGTACTGTTGGCGTTGGTGTTGATGCATTCGGTTACCTGGCTATCAAGCTGGATGGCGGCGATGGCACCTCCGGCTCGGGTAACATGAGCCGTAGCGACACCGTTAACGCTAACGGTGGCCGCGACGTCAACGACAGCCAGGGTAAAGCCGGCGCAGCGATTAAATTCCGCGTCTCCAAAACCGAGTTGAAAGTCGGCGACATGCAGCCAAGCACTGCTCCAGTGTTCGCTGTCGGCGGTTCCCGTATCCTCCCGCAAACTGCCAGCGGTTTCCAACTGCAGAGCAGCGAAGTCAAAGACCTTGACCTCGAAGCCGGTCACTTCTACTCGGGCACCAGCCAAGACAAAAACGCCCGTGACGGCGGCCTGTTTGCAACCTACGCAGGCGTTGAAGCCAACACCATCGACTACTTCGGTGGCAAATACGGCATCACCGAGAACCTGAGCGCATCGTTGTACGGCGCCAAGCTGGAAGACATCTGGAACCAGTACTACGCGAACGTGAACCTCACCACTCCAATCAGTGGTGACACTTCGTTGAACACTGACTTCAACATCTATCGCACCACCGACACCGGTGACGCGAAAGCTGGCGACATCAGCAACACCGCGTTCTCGCTGGCCACTGCGCTCTCGTTCCTGAAAGCACACACCATCACCCTGGCCTTCCAAAAGGTTAATGGCGATACCCCGTTCGACTACATCGGTATCGGCAAGAACAACCGTGGCGGCGACTCGATCTTCCTCGCCAACTCCATCCAGTACTCTGACTTCAACGCCCCTGGCGAGAAGTCTGCCCAGATCCGTTACGATCTGAAAATGGCTGAGTACGGCGTTCCTGGTCTGAGCTTCATGACCCGTTATGTAACTGGTTGGGACATCGACGGCACCCATACTCCGGCTGGCAGCGCATACGCTGGCCTGTACGGCGAAGATGGCAAACACCACGAAACCAACTTCGAAGCCAAGTACGTTGTTCAGAACGGCCCGGCTAAAGATCTTTCGTTCCGTATTCGTCAAGCGTGGCACGTTGCTAACGGCGACGAAGGTGAAGGCGACGTTAAAGAGTTCCGTCTGATCGTTGACTACCCACTGTCGATCTTGTAATCGCAGTTGGTTAGTTAGTAAGCATAAAAAGGCCCATCTTCGGATGGGCCTTTTTTATTGACTGCTGTTTTGCTTAATTGATTAGCTTGCTACTCAATAATGCCTGACCGTTAAGTCAGACATTAGCAACACACTCATCTCAACTCGCCGACGCTTCCTGAACCACACGAATAACCCGCTGTGGAAAAGGAATATCGATACCGGCAGTCTTCAAGCGATCACGGGATTGTTCATTGAACATGAACATCACATCCCAATAATCGGCCGTCTTGACCCACACGCGCAGGGAAACAGTGATCGAACTGTCGCCCAACGTCGAAATAACGGCTTGCGGTGCAGGTTCTGCCAGGATGCGCTCATCCTTGGCCAGTTCCAGCAATACTTCACGGGCCTTCTGCAAGTCCGCTTCGTAATCCACGCCAACATCAAACACCACTTTGCGGGTTGGCTGACGGTTAGTGTTGGTGATGATGCCGTTCGACAGGTTGCCGTTCGGAACAATGATGGTCTTGTTGTCGCCAGTGCGAAGTACGGTGTGGAAAATCTGGATGCTGTCGACCGTACCCGCCACGCCTTGGGCTTCGATCCAGTCGCCAATGCGGAATGGACGGAACAACAGAATCAGCACGCCGCCGGCGAAGTTCGCCAAGCTGCCCTGCAATGCCAGGCCGATGGCCAGGCCGGCCGCACCGATGGCGGCGACGAACGAGGTGGTTTCCACACCAATCATCGAAGCCACGCTGACAATCAGCAGCACCTTGAGAATGATGTTGGCCAGGCTGCTGATAAAACCTTGCAGCGCCAGGTCGGCATTGCGCAGTGCCAGCAGGCCGCCGAGCTTCTGTGTGACCTTGTTGATCAGCCACCAGCCGATGCCCAGAGTAATCACCGCCAGCAGCACACGACTGCCGTATTCCATGATCATCGGGATCCAGGCTTGAGACGCCTTGACCAGATTGTCTACTTCAGCATTCAAATCCATCTACTTTCTCCTCGGTTAAGCACAATCCAGTGTGGGAGCGGGCTTGCTCGCGAAAGCGGTGTGTCATTCGACATCGATGTCGACTGATACGCCCACTTCGCGAGCAAGCCCGCTCCCACAGGGGTTTCCCGCATTGAAGGATCAGTCGCGGAAGTTGTTGAACTGCAGCGGCATGTCAAACGTCTTGGCGCGCAGGGCCGCGATGGCTTCCTGCAAATCGTCGCGCTTCTTGCCGGTGATGCGCACTTGCTCGCCCTGGATGGAGGCCTGGACCTTGAGCTTGGCGTCCTTGACGTGAGCAACGATTTTCTTCGCCAGCTCTTTGTCGATGCCTTCCTTGAGCACGGCTTCCTGCTTCATCAGCTTGCCCGACGCGTAAGCATCTTTGACTTCAAGGCATTGCACGTCGATCTTGCGCTTGACCAGGGACAGCTTGAGGATCTCGATCATCGCTTCGAGCTGGAAATCGGCTTCAGCGGTCAGGTTGACAGTCAGGTCCTTTTCCTTGAACTCGAAGGTGCCCTTGCCTTTCAGGTCATAACGACGATCGAGTTCCTTGACGGCGTTCTCGACCGCGTTGGTGACTTCGTGTTTGTCCAGTTCGGATACCACGTCGAACGACGGCATGTAGTTTCTCCAATAAAAAGGCGCGCTCGATCACGATGGAGCGCGCTTGGCTTGCGGTTAAAATCGGGCTCATTATAACGGGTCTTTTCCAACCGATACTGCGAGCCTCACATGCCTGCCTCAAACCGAGCAAAAAGCTGATGTCCACCACCTGGCATGTCTTGGGCGCCGGTAGTCTCGGCACATTGTGGGCCACGCGCCTGGCGCGGGCCGGTGTTCCCGTCCGGTTGATCCTGCGCGATGAACAGCGTTTGCAGGCCTATCAGACGAGCGACGGATTGACGCTGGTGGAGCACGGCGTCGCCAAAACCTATGCCGTGCCCGGCGAAACGCCCGACAGCAGCGAGACGATCAACCGTCTGCTGGTGGCGTGCAAAGCCTACGACGCCGAAAAAGCCGTGGCGCAATTGGCACCGCGCCTGGCCCAGGGTGCCGAGCTGATTCTGTTGCAGAACGGCCTCGGCAGTCAGGATGCGGTCGCCGCGCAGGTGCCCCAGGCCCGCTGCATCAGCGCGTCGAGCACCGAAGGTGCGTTCCGCGATGGCGACTGGCGCGTGGTGTTCGCCGGCCACGGCTACACCTGGCTGGGGGACGCCGGGCATCCAGTGGCACCAATCTGGCTGGACGACTTGAGCGCCGCCGGAATTCCCCACGAGTGGAGCATCGACATCCAGACCCGGCTGTGGCGCAAACTTGCGCTCAACTGTGCGATCAATCCGCTGACCGTGCTGCACGATTGTCGCAACGGCGGTTTGCAGCAGCATCACTGCGAGGTGGCTACCCTCTGCGCCGAACTGACCGAGCTGCTGGAGCGTTGTGGGCAACCGGCCGCCGCTGAGCACCTGCAACAGGAAGTCGAACGGGTGATCCAGGCCACCGCCGCCAATTACTCGTCGATGTACCAGGACGTCGCCAATCAGCGCCGCACCGAAATCAGCTATCTATTGGGTTATGTCTGCAAAGTGGCGGCGCGGCACCGCTTGAACCTGCCACACCTCAATCAGCTCGAAGCGCGGTTGGTTGCCCATCTGCACAGCCTTGGATTGCCCAGCGACTGAGCAGCGGCTACGCTGGCCACTTGTTCCTATTGTGCGATGAACCTGATGCCACTGCGCCAGCGCCTCGAAAACCTTCCCGTCGGCCAGAAACTGCTGGCCGCCCTGCTGGTGCTGTTGATTACCGTCCTGCTGGTCGCCAACCTGACCTTCATCAGCGCCGCGTACTACATTTCCCAGGAAAGCATGGCGCCCCAGGCCCTGCAGACTATCGGCCGACTGGTGTCAAACCCGAGCCTGGTGGCCGAAGCCTTGAAGTCGCCGCAAAGCGCCGAACGCCTGCTCAATGAACTCAACAGCTATTCACCGTTGCGCGCAGCGGCACTGTATGACGGTGACGGCGAACGCCTGGCGCAGTTGCAGCACGGCGACAAGCTCAAGCTGCCGGAGCGCTACCGGCATATCGAAGCCTGGCAAGCCACGGAGTTTCGCAGCAACCAAATCATTACCCTGCCCCGCCCCGGGACTAATCCCGGTCATCTGTTGCTGGTGGCCAGCAGCGAATTGCCGGTGGCGTTCTACACCGGGACCCTGACGGCCAGTCTGGGCATCCTGATCTTCAGCGTGTTGCTGTGGCTGGTGATCGCCCGGCAGATCAAACGCCTGATCACCCGGCCGATCCATGAACTTGAAGAACTGTCCCGGCAAGTGACCCGGGAAGAGAACTACGCCCTGCGCGCCTCTCGCGGCAACCACGATGAAATCGGTAGCCTCGCCGAGGCGTTCAACACCATGCTGTCGCGTATCGAAGCCCGGGAGCAACAACTCAAGCGCGCCCGGGACGATTCCCAGGCTGCCTACGATCAGGCCCAGGGCCTGGCGGAAGAAACCCGCCACACCAACCGCAAGCTGGAGCTGGAAGTCCAGGTGCGGAGCAAGATCGAGAAGAAGCTCACCGGGTTCCAGAACTACCTCAACAGCATCATCGATTCCATGCCCTCGGCGTTGATCGCCCTCGATGAACAACTCTACGTGACCCAATGGAATCAGGAGGCCAGCGCCCTGTCCGGCACGCGCCTGGATGAAGCGCTGAACCAACCGATCTTCCTCGCCTTCGAACCACTCAAGCCGTTTTTGCCACAGCTCAAGCAAACCGTCGAGCAGCACACCGTGGCCAAGATCGAGCGGGTGACCTGGTTCAAGGACGACGAAGCCAAGCACTACGCCCTGACCTTCTATCCGTTGATGGGCGGTGCCGGGCGTGGCGTGGTGATCCGCATCGATGACATCACCCAGCGCCTGTCCCTGGAAGAAATGATGGTGCAGTCGGAAAAAATGCTCTCGGTCGGTGGACTCGCCGCCGGCATGGCCCACGAAATCAACAACCCGTTGGGGGCGATCCTGCACAACGTGCAGAACATCCGCCGGCGCCTGTCCCCGGACCTGCCGAAAAATCTGGAGCAGGCCGAACACGTCGGGATTGAGCTGGAAACGGTCAATCGCTACCTGCAAGCCCGGGAAGTGCCGCAGTTGCTCGATGGCATCCAGCAGGCCGGGGCGCGGGCGGCGAAGATCGTGACGCACATGCTCAGCTTCAGCCGCCGAAGCACCCGGCAAATGGCCCCGTGCGACTTGCCGGCGCTGATCGATCAAGCAGTGGAAATCGCCGGCAATGACTTCGACCTGGCCATCGGCTTCGACTTTAAGGGCCAGGCAATTATTCGTCAGTTCGACCCGGCGCTCGGCCCGGTGCCCGGCACCGCCAACGAACTGGAGCAAGTGCTGCTCAACCTGCTGAAAAACGCAGCCCAGGCCATTCACCAACGGGAAGACGACCGCGAACCGGGACGAATTATCCTGCGCACCAAGCTCAATCCACCGTGGGCAGAAATCCAGGTCGAGGACAACGGCATCGGCATGAGCGAGAACGTGCGCAAGCGCACCTTCGAGCCGTTCTTCACCACCAAGGAAATCGGCCAAGGCACGGGCCTGGGGCTGTCGGTGTCGTATTTCATCATCACCAATAACCACAAGGGCCAGATGGAAGTGCAGTCGACCCTCGGCCAAGGCACTTGCTTCACCCTGCGCCTGCCGTTGGCGGGCACCCCGCTCGTCTCCCAAGAACTCAATCAGCTACCGAGGTAACCATGGGCTTTCGCTTGTCGAAGATTTACACCCGCACCGGCGACAAAGGCGAAACCGGCCTGGGTGATGGCCGCCGTGTGCCCAAGGACCACCCGCGCATCGAGGCCATTGGCGAGGTTGATACGCTGAACAGTCAGGTCGGTGTGTTGCTCGCCGGACTGGCCGCCGAAAGCGCGACTTTTCCGGGTTTGCAGGAAGTGATCGAGGTGCTGGCACCCTGTCAGCATCGACTGTTCGACCTCGGCGGTGAACTGGCGATGCCGGTGTATCAGGCCTTGAATGAAGCGGAGATCGAAAGGCTGGAAGCGGCCATCGATGTGTGGAATGAAGAGTTGGGGCCGCTGGAGAATTTCATACTGCCGGGCGGTTCGGCATTGATCGCCCAGGCCCATGTGTGCAGAAGCCTGGCGCGCACGGCGGAGCGGCGTTGTCAGCATTTGAATGCCGTTGAGCCGTTGGCCGGGGTGGGCCTGGCGTATATCAATCGGCTGTCGGATTTGTTGTTTGTGGTGGCGCGGTTGATTGCCAAGCGCCAGGGGATTGCCGAGATTTTGTGGCAACCGGCGGCCAAACCACAGAGTTAAGCGGCGCCTTTGAGGACGCCTTCGCGGGCAAGCCTCGCTCCTACAGGGGGGGTATGCGTATTCCTGTAGGAGCGAGGCTTGCCCGCGAAGAGGCCATTAGCTACACCAAAGAATCAGGCCAAAACGCCCGAATCCCCGCCACACCCTGCGCCCCGGCGGCCCAAGCCTTTTCCAGCTCCGCCGGGCCAATGCCCCCGAGCAAGAACACCGGTTTGCTGAAGCCTTCGATCAGGGTCGCCGCCTGCTCCCAACCCAACGGCCGGGCATCGGGATGCGTCTGGGTCAGCTCCACCGGCGACAGGGTGACGAAATCCACGCCCATCTGCTCGGCCAACGCCAGTTCTTCCGCGTTATGGCAGGACGCCGCCAACCAGCGCGACGCCGGCAGCGGTCGGCCCTTCTCCGCGTATTTGCGTAATTGCGCAGCCGTAATGTGCCAACCGGCGGACGGGAAGTCGCCCAGCCACTCAAACGGCCCCTTGATCATCAACTGCGCCTTGCCGGCACACAGCCCCGCCGCATCCACCGCCAGGTCGCGGTATTTCGGGTCGTAGCCGTTGGGGGCGCGCAGTACGATCAACTTGATGCCACCGGCAATGGCTTTCTGAATGCCGCGCAACAACGCCGGGGTTTCCAGGTCTTCGGGAGTCACCAGGTATTGCGATGGCAGGCGCGCCGCCGCGACGATCGGCTGGTTGGCCGCCGGGAACTCGTAGTTCAGCAAGTCACGGGGCGCGACCCATTCCAGCGGCTGGCCTTCGGCGCCGTGGGGCTCGCCGGTAAACGCCGAGACGTCCCAGACATCCAGCAACACTTGCTTGTCCGGGTAGTCGTGGCGAACCTTGATCAGCGGCCGCGCCGCCCCGACGACAATCCCCAGTTCTTCCTGAAGTTCGCGAGCCAGTGCCGTTTCGACGGACTCGTCTGCCTCGACCTTGCCCCCGGGAAACTCCCACAAACCGCCCTGATGCTGAGTATCGGCACGGCGGGCGATCAGGATCTTGCCAGCGCTGTCACGGATAACAGCGGCGGCGACATGAACTCGTTTCACAGCGCTACCTCCTCCAGACCCGCCTTCTGCCAGGCCTTGAAGGCTGGCCATTGGTAAATCGTTTCGACGTAAGCCTCATCCACTGCCGGCAACTTCACCCGGTAGGTGCGCAAGCGCACGGCAATCGGGGCGAAGAAAGCATCGGCCAGCGTGGCGCCGCCAAACAGGAACGGACCGCTGTCGGTTGCGACGGCGCGACATTCAGCCCACAACGCCAGCATCCGCTCGATTTCGGCTTGAACGTCAGCCGGGGTCGAAGCCAGCGCTTCGTCGCGGCTCAGGTCGAAGGACATGTTGCCGCGCATCGCGAAAAAACCGCTGTGCATCTGCGCACAGGCCGAGCGGGCCTGGGCGCGGGCGGCGGTGTCTTTGGGCCAGAGGCCGGCATCGGGAAACTGCTCGGCCAGGTATTCGGCGATTGCCAGGGAATCGGCGATGACACCGTGCTCGGTTTTCAGCAGCGGGACTTTACCGGTGGGCGAATGCTTGAGCAGGCGGTCGCGAGTGTCGGGCTGGCCGAGTTTGATCAGTTCTTCGGTATAGGGAGCGCCGGTCAGGTCGAGGGCCAGGGCACCGCGCAGGGACCAGGAGGAAAGCAGTTTGTCGCCGATGATCAGGTGGAGGCTCATGTTCGGGACCTTTTGGTGAAGGGGTACAGGCCAGAATCTCTAGCGTTTGGTCGGGCCCCTTCGCGAGCAAGCCCGCTCCCACAGGAGATTTGTGAGCGCCACAGATCAACTGTGGGAGCGGGCTTGCTCGCGAAGGGAACGACTCGGTCTTAAGTCCGGTACTCAGCGTTGATCTTCACGTACTCGTGGGACAAATCGGTGGTCCAGATGGTTTCGCTGCAATCGCCGCGACCCAGTTCGATACGGATAGTGATTTCTTCCTGCTGCATCACCGCCGAGCCTTGGGCTTCGGTGTAGGTCTCGGCACGGGCGCCACGGCTGGCGATGCACACGTCCCCCAGGAACACGTCGATCTTGCTCACGTCCAGGTTCGGCACGCCGGCACGGCCGACGGCAGCGAGGATGCGGCCCCAGTTCGGGTCGGAGGCGAACAGCGCAGTCTTGATCAGCGGCGAGTGGGCCACGGTGTAGCCGACGTCCAGGCATTCCTGATGATTGCCGCCGCCGTTGACTTCAACGGTGACGAACTTGGTCGCGCCTTCGCCGTCACGGACGATGGCCTGGGCCACGTCCATGCACACTTCGAATACAGCCTGTTTCAGCTTGGCGAACAATTCGCCGCTGGCGGAAGTGATTTCCGGCAGCGCAGCCTGACCGGTAGCAATCAGCATGCAGCAATCGTTGGTCGAGGTGTCGCCGTCGATGGTGATGCGGTTGAACGACTTGTTGGCACCGTCCAGCAGCAGGTTTTGCAGCACGTCACGGGCAACTTTGGCGTCGGTGGCGATGTAGCCGAGCATGGTTGCCATGTTCGGGCGGATCATGCCCGCGCCTTTGCTGATGCCGGTGACGGTGATGGTCACGCCGTCATGCTGGAACTGACGGCTGGCGCCTTTTGGCAAGGTGTCGGTGGTCATGATGCCCGTGGCGGCGGCTTCCCAGTTATTCACCGAAAGGTCGTCGAGGGCGGCTTGCAACGCGCCTTCGATCTTCTCGACCGGCAGCGGCTCGCCGATCACACCGGTGGAGTACGGCAGCACCAGGCTGGCGTCGACCCCGGTCAGTTCGGCCAGTTTGGCGCAGGTGCGCTCGGCGGCGGCCAGGCCAGGTTGGCCGGTGCCGGCGTTGGCATTGCCGGTGTTGGTCAGCAGGTAACGCACCGGGCCTTGCACGCGCTGCTTGGCCAGGATCACCGGAGCTGCGCAAAACGCGTTCAGGGTGAACACACCCGCGACCGTGGAACCTTCAGCGCAGCGCATGACCACGACATCCTTGCGCCCAGGGCGCTTGATGCCGGCCGAGGCGATACCGAGTTCAAAACCGGCAACCGGGTGCAACGTTGGCAAAGGACCAAGACCAACAGCCATGAATGCGCTCCTTTCTAAATGATGTCAGCACCGTTTCAGGAAGAACGGTGGGTTTAAATGGCAAAACGCCGCGACGGCTGATGCCGGTCGCGGCGCGGGTATTTCAGCGATTGAAACGGGTTTTACTGGATCTGCCCGTGGCAATGCTTGAATTTCTTGCCCGAACCGCAGTAGCACAGTTCGTTACGGCCCAGCTTCTGTTCGTTGCGTACCGGCGCGGTGGCAAGGGCGACATCGACCTCTTCACCCAGCAGTTCCGGCTGTTCAAGACCCGGTGCTTCGTCGTGCTGGAATTGCATGCGCGCGGCCAGTGCCTCGGCTTCCTGGCGCAGGCGCTGCTCTTCCGCTTCCGGATCTTCGCGGCGAACCTGAACGTGGGACAGCACGCGGATCGAGTCGCGCTTGATCGAATCCAGCAGCTCGGAGAACAGCGTGTACGACTCGCGCTTGTACTCTTGCTTCGGGTTCTTCTGCGCATAACCACGCAAGTGGATGCCGTGACGCAGGTGATCCATGGTCGACAGGTGGTCTTTCCACAGGTCATCCAGAACGCGCAGGACGATTTGTTTCTCGAAGCTGCGCAGCGCGTCGACGCCCGCCTGGTCTTCTTTCTCGTTGTACGCGGCGATCAGCTCGTTCATCAGCTTCTCGCGCAGGGTTTCTTCGTACAGGTGATCGTCTTCGTCGAGCCATTGCTGGATCGGCAGCGCCACACCGAAGTCGCTCTGCAATGCCGCTTCCAGACCGGCCACGTCCCACTGCTCTGGCAGCGATTGTGGTGGAATGTGCGCGCTGACGGTGGCGTTGAGCACGTCCTGACGGAAGTCGGCGATGGTTTCACCGATGTTGTCGGCGGCCAGCAACGTGTTACGCATGTGATAGATCACTTTACGCTGTTCGTTGTTGACGTCATCGAACTCGAGCAATTGCTTGCGAATGTCGAAGTTGCGCCCTTCAACCTTGCGCTGGGCCTTCTCGATGGCGTTGGTCACCATGCGGTGCTCGATCGCTTCACCGGACTGCATGCCCAGGGCCTTCATGAAGTTCTTCACCCGGTCAGAGGCGAAGATGCGCATCAGGCTGTCTTCCAGCGACAGGTAGAAACGGCTGGAACCGGCGTCACCCTGACGACCGGCACGACCACGCAACTGGTTGTCGATACGACGCGATTCGTGACGCTCGGAGGCAATTACCTGCAGGCCGCCGGACTCCAGCACTTGCTGGTGGCGCTTCTGCCAGTCGGCCTTGATCTGGGCGATCTGCTCGGGGCTCGGGTTTTCCAGCGCCGCGACTTCCACTTCCCAGTTACCGCCCAACAGGATGTCAGTACCACGACCAGCCATGTTGGTGGCGATGGTCAGTGCGCCTGGGCGACCGGCCTGGGCGATGATCTCTGCTTCTTTTTCGTGGAACTTGGCGTTCAGGACCTTGTGTTCGATGCCTTCCTTAACCAACAGGCTGGACATGTGTTCCGACGTTTCAATGGTCGCAGTACCCACCAGCACCGGACGGCCCTGGGTCATGCATTCCTTGATGTCGGCGACGATGGCCGCGTATTTCTCGTCCGCGGTGAGGAACACCAGGTCGTTGTAGTCTTTACGCGCCAGCGGTTTGTTCGGCGGGATAACCATCACCGACAGACCGTAGATCTGGTGGAATTCGAACGCTTCGGTGTCCGCAGTACCGGTCATGCCGGACAGCTTGTTGTAGAGACGGAAGTAGTTCTGGAACGTGGTCGAGGCCAGGGTCTGGCTTTCGGCCTGGATGTTCAGGTTTTCCTTGGCTTCGATGGCCTGGTGCAGGCCTTCGGACAAACGACGGCCGGGCATGGTACGACCGGTGTGTTCGTCGACCAGTACAACCTGACCGTCCTGCACGATGTATTCGACGTTGCGATGGAACAGCTTGTGCGCACGCAGACCGGCGTAAACGTGGGTCAACAGGCCCAGGTTATGCGCCGAGTACAGGCTCTCGCCTTCAGCCAGCAGGCCGATGCGAGTGAGCATTTCTTCGACGTACTGGTGACCGGCTTCGTTGAGTTCGACCTGGCGGGTCTTCTCATCGACGGTGTAGTGGCCAGCCTTGGTGACTTCGCCTTCGACTTCTTCGATGTGCAGTTCCAGTTGCGGGATCAGTTTATTGATCTCGACATACATTTTGGAGCTGTCTTCGGCCTGACCGGAAATGATCAGTGGCGTACGGGCTTCGTCGATGAGGATGGAGTCGACTTCGTCGATCACGGCGAAATTGAGTTCGCGCTGGAATTTTTCTTCCATGCTGAACGCCATGTTGTCGCGCAGGTAGTCGAAACCGAATTCGTTGTTGGTGCCGTAGGTAATGTCGGCGGCGTAAGCCAGGCGTTTCTCTTCCGGCGGCTGGAACGGCGTAACCACGCCGACCGTCAGGCCGAGGAATTCGTAGAGCGGGCGCATCCAGTTGGCGTCGCGACGGGCCAGGTAGTCGTTCACGGTAACAACGTGCACGCCTTTACCGGACAGCGCGTTCAGGTAAACGCCCAGTGTGGCCACCAGGGTCTTGCCTTCACCGGTACGCATTTCCGCGATCATGCCTTCATGCAAGGTCATGCCGCCGATCAACTGGACATCGAAGTGACGCATACCCATGACACGCTTACCGGCTTCGCGGGCGACCGCAAAGGCTTCAGGCAGGAGCTTGTCGAGGGTTTCCCCTTTGGCGATGCGGGCCTTGAACTCATCTGTCTTGGCACGCAATTGATCGTCCGAAAGGGCCACCATTTGCTCTTCGAAGGCATTGACGAGTTGCACCGTCTTGAGCATGCGTTTGACTTCACGCTCATTCTTGCTTCCAAAAAGTTTCTTTAACAAAGGCGCAAACATATCGGCAGGATCTTCCACACTAAAGGGATGGAGGGCGGCCCCGTGAGTCGCCCGTGCAGCCCTCATGGCCGCATGCGAACGAGCATTCTACCCGGAAACGATGGTGAGGAAAGTGGCGTTATTCCACGATGCATGCACTGCGCTGTTACGGGGCTCACTTAAAATAAGGGCTTTTTGCTGAACTTCAAGCCATTCACGGTAGAAGTTACTTGTTGATTTAATGGGTAAAGCGCTCGCAAAGCAATGGGTCAGGCGCATCGAGTGCTTTCTGCTAACATGGCCGCTCTGTTACTTCAGGTGTCTGATCATGGCATTTCGCCCTCTCACGGCCAGAGCACCCGCCGTTCTGCTTCGCGAAGCCAAACCGCTGAAAGCCATTTTCGGCCATGCTCAACGCCTGGGTCATTTGCAACGCCTGGTGGAAAGCCAATTGCAACCCGCCGCCCGGGAACACTGCCACGTGGCCTCGTGGCGCGAAGGCAGTTTATTGCTAATTGTCACCGACGGTCACTGGGCGACACGCCTGCGTTATCAGCAAAAACGCCTGCAACGGCAGCTGCAATTGTTTGACGAGTTCGCCAGCCTGACCCGAATCCTGTTCAAGGTGCAACCACCGACCGTCCAGCAGGGCGCGGCGGGGCATACCATCAGTTTGTCCGTGGATGCGGGTGCTACGATTCAGGCGACGGCGGATGGGATCACTGATCCGAATTTGCGGGCAGCGCTGGAACGACTGGCGGCGCACGCCAAACCAAAAGACTGATGAAAATCCTGTAGGAGCGAGGCTTGCCCGCGAAGCTTTTGGCGCCCTCAAGGGCCTCTTCGCGGGCAAGCCTCGCTCCTACATTGATTGTGGCCAGCCAGGAATTCAGCGGCGTTTGCTTCCTCCCAATAGAGAGCCCATCAACCCACGCACCAACTGTCGGCCCAACTGGTTCGCCGCCTGTCGCATCGCCGATTTCAGCGCCTGCCCCGCCGCCGTACCCAGAAATTCCCCGGCCTTGTCGGTAAAACTCGGCTCCTCAGCAGCCGGCTTACCCGGTTCAGCCTCCGGCGCCAGGCCCTTGCGCCCCATCAACACTTCATACGCGGACTCACGATCAATCGGCTTGTCGTAACGCCCCTTGAACGGCGACCCGGCGATCAGCATCGTGCGCTCGGTTTCGGTCAACGGCCCGATCCGCGACTGCGGCGGTGCGACCAGCACTCGCTGGACCATCTCTGGCGTGCCCTTGTCCTGCAAGGTGCCGACCAGCGCCTCGCCGATCCCCAGTTCCGTCAACACCGACAAGGCGTCGAACGCCGGGTTCGGCCGGAAGCCCTCGGCCACGGCGCGCAACGATTTCTGTTCCTTGGCGGTGAACGCCCGCAAGCCGTGCTGGACCCGCAAGCCGAGCTGGGCCAACACGTCGTCCGGCAAGTCCCCCGGCGACTGTGTGACGAAATACACGCCCACGCCTTTGGACCGAATCAGGCGCACCACTTGCTCCAGGCGCTCCTGCAACGCCTTGGGGGTGTCGGCGAACAACAAGTGCGCTTCGTCGAAAAACAGCGCCAGCAGCGGTTTGTCCGCATCGCCGCGTTCCGGCAGTTGTTCGAACAGTTCCGCCAGCAGCCACAGCAGGAAGGTCGCGTAGACCTTGGGCGCTTCGTGCACCAGACGGCTGGCATCGAGCAAGTGAATGCGCCCGCGGCCATCGGCGGTCGGTTGGAGGATGTCTTCGAGTTGCAGCGCCGGCTCGCCGAACAAGGCTTCGGCGCCCTGCTGTTCCAGGGTCGCCAGGCGTCGTAGCAGCGCCTGGCTGGAACCGGTGGTCATCAACGCCGCGTCTTCACCGAGCAATTGCGGGTTGTCCCTCAGGTGATTGAGCAGCGCCTTCAAGTCCTTCAGATCCAGCAGCAACAGGCCTTCGCGGTCGGCGACCTTGAACGCGGCGTACAGCGCCGACTGTTGGCTGTCGGTCAGTTCCAGCAGCGCGCCGATCAGCAGCGGGCCCATTTCGCTCAACGTGGTGCGCAAGGGATGACCGGACTCACCGTGAATGTCCCACAACGTCACTGGATACGCCTGGGGCTTGTAGTTCAGCCATGGCATGCCGGCGATACGTTCGGCGACTTTGCCCTGAGGGTTGCCGGCGGCACCGAGACCGCACAGATCACCCTTGATGTCGGCGGCGAACACCGCCACGCCAGCGTCGCTGAAGGCTTCGGCCAGGCGCTGCAAAGTGACGGTCTTGCCGGTGCCGGTCGCGCCCGCGACCAGTCCGTGACGGTTGGCCAGGCGCATGGCCTGGGCGATCGGCTGCCCCGCGAGGTCGGCGCCGATAACGAGTTGCGATGAGTCAGGCATTTTGTCACCCCGGTTAATCTTTGATTCTGCACGGCCGATAAATAGAAGCGAGAGACCAGACTGAAGAACGCGTCGGTAATCCCCTAAGGAGAGACGGAATATCAGCATGTTTTCAACACTGCCCATTTTGCGCGCCTTTATAAAGCACGCCCCTGGACATTAAGACCTTAGCGGACACCCCAAGCCATGAACAAAAATCTGCGCTTTAGCCATAAGATCCTGCTTGCCGCCGCCCTCATCGTCATCGCTGCCTTTGCCTCGTTCACGCTGTACAACGACTATTTGCAGCGCAATGCGATTCGCCGCGATCTGGACAACTATTTGCAAGAAATGGGCAGCGTCACCGCCAAAAACATTCAAACCTGGCTGGCCGGCCGCAGCCTGTTGATCGAAAACCTGTCACAAACCGTTGCCCTGAACACAGAGGCGAGCAACGTCGGCACCCTGCTCGAACAAAAGTCCGTGAGCTCGACCTTCATGGGGGCTTTCCTGGGTAACAAGGACGGCTCGTTCATTATCCGCCCGAACAGCAAAATGCCTGACGGCTACGATCCTCGTGTTCGCCCGTGGTACAAGGCTGCGCAAAGCGCCAGCGGCTCGGCCCTGACTGACCCCTACATCGATTTGGCCTCGGGTCAATTGGTGATTTCCATCGTCAACCGGGTCATCAAGGACGGTCAGGAAGTGGGTGTGGTCGGTGGCGATTTGAGCTTGCAGGTGATCGCCGACAGCCTCAACGAACTGGACTTCGACGGCATGGGTTATGCCTTCCTGGTCAGCGCCGACGGCAAGATCCTCGCCCACCCGGATAAAGCGCTGGTGATGAAAACGCTCAAGGATGTCTACCCGCAAGACACCCCGCCAATCAGCAGTCAGTTGAGCGAAATCGAGGTTGACGGCAAAACCCGCATCGTCACCTTCACGCCGATCAAGGGCCTGTCCTCGGTCAACTGGTACGTAGGGCTCTCCGTGGACAAGGGCAAAGCCTTCTCCATGCTCAGTGAGTTTCGCACCTCGGCCATCATCGCCACCCTCATCGCCGTGGCCATCATCATCGCCCTGCTTGGCATGTTGATCCGCATCCTGATCCAGCCGCTGCACGTCATGACCCGCGCCATGGAAGACATCGCCGACGGTGAAGGCGACCTGACCAAGCGCCTGACCATCCAGAACCAGGACGAATTCGGCATCCTCGGCACCGCGTTCAACCGTTTCGTGGAGCGGATTCATACCTCGATCCGCGAAGTCTCCTCGGCCACCGGCCAGGTCAACGAAGTCGCGCTGCGGGTGGTCGCGGCTTCGAACTCGTCGATGTTCAACTCCGACCAGCAAGCCTCGCGCACCAATAGCGTGGCTGCGGCGATCAATCAGCTCGGCGCCGCCGCCCAGGAAATCGCCCGTAACGCTGCACAAGCGTCGAACCAAGCCAGCGACGCCCGCAGCCTCGCCGAAGACGGCCAGCAAGTGGTGGATCGCAGCATCAAGGCGATGAATCAGCTCTCCAGCATGCTCAGTGCGTCGAGCACCAACATTGAGTCGTTGAACAGCAAAACCGTGAACATCGGGCAGATTCTCGAAGTGATCACCAGCATTTCCCAGCAAACCAACCTGCTGGCGCTTAATGCCGCGATTGAAGCGGCCCGTGCCGGTGAAGCCGGTCGCGGCTTTGCCGTGGTAGCCGACGAAGTGCGCAACCTGGCGCACCGCACCCAGGAATCGGCGCAACAGGTGCAGACCATGATCGAGGAGCTGCAAGTCGGCGCCCGGGAATCCGTCAGCACCATGAGCGAAAGCCAGCGCCACAGCCAGGACAGCGTGGAAATCGCCAACTTGGCCGGCGAACGGCTGAACAGCGTGACCCTGCGCATCGGCGAGATCGATGGGATGAACCAGTCGGTGGCTACCGCGACCGAGGAGCAGACGGCGGTGGTGGAGTCGATCAATGTCGACATTACCGAGATCAATACGCTGAACCAGGAAGGCGTCGAAAACCTGCAATCGACCTTGCGTGCGTGTTCGGACCTTGAACAGCAAGCGGCGCGGTTGAAGCAGTTGGTGGGCAGTTTCCGTATCTGAGGCATCCTTTAGGGCCTCTTCGCGGGCAAGCCTCGCTCCTACAAGGATTACGCAATCCCCTGTAGGAGCGAGGCTTGCCCGCGAAGGCGGCCTATCAACCACCACATCCCCCGCCCGCAAAACCCCAACCGAACATCTATCCTTCATAAAGGTCAACCTAGGGAGAGCCAAGACCGGAGGGATGTTCATCGTGCATATCGCGGACATAACCATGTTCTACGCCCCTGCCAGCGGTGGCGTGCGCACGTATCTGGATGCCAAGCACCGTCGCTTGAGTGTGAAACCGGGTATTCGTCACAGTCTGCTGATTCCGGGTTCTCACCTGAGCGAACAGGACGGTGTGTACAAGGTTCCCGCTCCCGCCCTGCCCTTCGGCAAGGGTTATCGTTTTCCCCTCCGTCTCGCGCCTTGGCGCAATGTCCTACAGGATTTGCAGCCCGATCTGATCGAAGTCGGCGACCCGTACCTCACGGCCTGGGCGGCGCTGGACGCCCGGCGGCAATTGGACGTGCCGGTGATCGGTTTTTATCACTCGGACCTGCCGCTGTTGGTGAGCAACCGCATGGGCAACTGGGTGACCACCAATGTCGAGGCCTACGTCAGCAAGCTCTACGGCAATTTCGACCGCGTGCTGGCACCGAGTCAGGTCATGGCCGACAAACTGACCGGCCTCGGTGTCCGCAACGTATTCGTGCAACCCTTGGGCGTCGACCTGCAAACCTTCAACCCCGGCGCCCGCGACCACGACCTGCGGGCCGAACTGGGGATTGCTGAAGACACCCGGCTGCTGATCTTCGCCGGTCGCGGTTCCAAAGAGAAAAACCTGCCGGTACTGCTCAACTGCATGCAACGCCTGGGGCCGCGCTATCACTTGCTGCTGGTGGGTTCGTCAATGCCGGCCCAGGTGCCGGATAACGTCACGGTGGTGGATGAGTTCTGCCCGGCCACCCAGGTTGCGCGGTTGCTGGCCAGTGCCGATGCGCTGCTGCATGCCGGCGATCAGGAAACCTTCGGCTTGGTGATCCTCGAAGCCATGGCCAGTGGCATTCCGGTGGTGGCGGTGGCGGCCGGGGCCTTCAAGGAAATCATCACCGATCAATGCGGCCTGCTCTGCGCCCCCAACAATCCGCTGGCCATGGCCAACGCGGTGCGCGAATTGTTCAGTCGGGGCAACATCAGCCTGGGCCAGCAGGCCCGGCAGCATGTGGAACGGCATTACGCCTGGGATGCGGTGGTCAACAGCTTGCTCGGCCACTATCACGCCGTGCTCGGCGAGCCCTGGCCGCTGACCGCCAATGGCTGAGTTCACGCACCCTCCCGCGCTGTTGCTGGTGCTGCACGACGTCGCACCGCAGACCTGGGCCGATTACCAACCCTTTGTCGAAGCTGTCGATGCCTTGGGCCGGGTGCCGATGACCTGGCTGGTGGTGCCCGACTTCCACAAACACAATGATCTGCAAGCACACCCGGGCTTTCGACGGATGTTGAGCGGTCGCGTCGAGCGCGGCGATGAATTGGCGCTGCACGGTTATTTTCATTGCGATGACAGCCCACCGGCCACCACGCCCAAAGACTGGTTCATGCGGCGCATTTATACCCACGAAGGCGAGTTCTACAGCCTGTCCCAAGCCGCCGCCCTCGCCCGCCTGCGCGCCGGCATCGAAGTCTTTCACCGCTACCATTGGCCGTTGCAGGGGTTTGTCGCCCCGGCCTGGCTGATGAGCGAAGGCACGCGCCAGGCATTGCGCGAGTTGCCATTGAGTTACACCAGCAGCCCGCAACATCTGTATCGTCTGCCGGACTTCACCGCGATCGATGCCCCCGGCCTGGTCTGGAGTGCGCGCAGTGCCTGGCGTCGCGGGCTGTCGAAATGGGTCAGCGATCAGCGCGAACAACGCTGGCGCCAGGCTCCGGTGATTCGCCTGGGCCTGCACCCGGTGGACATGCGCCATGGATTTTCCCGCAATTACTGGCTACAAACCCTTAAACGCTTACTCGACGAGGGCCGTGTGCCAATGACCAAAGCCAACTGGCTAATGCTGCACCCAGACCGTCTCGGCCGCGTCGCATGAGTCGCGGGATTCTGCTGTTCCTCGCCCTGCTCGCGGCGGTGCTGATTCCACTGGTGCTGGGCGGCAACGAAACCTGGTCGCGCCTGCAAAGCTTTCCCCTGAGCGGGTTGCTGGTCATGTTCGGCATGATTCTGCTGTGCTGGGTGGTCAACACGATGCGCTTGCGCCTGTTGCTGGGGGATCAGCGGGACAAGGTCAGCCGCGTCAAAAGCCTTGGCGTGGTGATGGCCGCCGAGTTCGCCTACTGCGCCACCCCCGGTGGCAGTGGCGGGCCGCTGACGATCATGGCCCTGCTCGCCCGCAACGGCGTGCGCCCGGCCCGGGGCAGCGCAGTGTTTGCCATGGACCAATTGAGCGATTTGCTGTTTTTCCTCTGCGCCCTGTGCGGGATTCTGATTTACGCGCTGTTCCAGCACCTCAGCCAGCGCATGGAGTGGCTGCTGATTGTCAGCGCCGTCTCGATGTTTGGTGGGTTGGTCAGTTGCGTGATTGTGGCCCGCTATCATCGGCTGCTGATTCGCCTCATGGGCCGCCTGCTGGCGCGGCTGAACGTCAAAGCCACCACCCGCCTGCGCTGGGCACGCAAACTCCTGCACTTTCTGGCGGCATTCACTGACACGCTGAAGCTGCCCGTTCAGACGCTGATAAAGGTGTTCGCCTTGACCTGCCTGCATTGGGCGATTCGCTATAGCGTGCTGTATTTGGCGTTGCGCGGGCTGGGCGCGGATTTGCAGTGGGCCTGGACCTTTCTGATCCAGATGCTCTCGCTGAGTGCGGGGCAGTTCAGTTTGCTGCCTGGGGGTGCCGGGGCGGCGGAATTGACGTCGGCGGCGCTGCTGGCGCCGATGGTGGGGAAATCTACCGCGGCGGCGGCGATCCTGATCTGGCGGGCGGTGACCTATTACTTTTATCTGGTGGTCGGTGGGCCGGTGTTCTTGCTGATGCTCGGGCGGCCGTTGCTCAAGAAGCTGATGAAGTTCAAGCAGGCTTAAGTGTGTCGTCGGACTCTTCTTGCAACTGCTCCCACAACTCGGCGGCACCGGGGAATTCAGTCCCGTCTTCAGGGCCCATGTCCTCCGGGTCATAACGACTCAAACAACCTTCGCCCAGGGTGGCAGGCGCCTTGGAAGTGGCTTTGTCCAATGGATCGGCCATGGTCAATTCCTCTCGCTACACAGATCGTTCCCACGCTCTGCGTGGGAATGCCGCCCGGGACGCTCCGCGTCCGTTTTTAAGCATGACGTAGAGCGTCACAGGATGCATTCCCACGCAGAGCGTGGGAACGATCATTGCGTAGTTTAGAACACGACAGTTTTATTGCCGTGCACCAACACCCGGTCTTCCAGGTGATAACGCAGGCCACGGGCCAGGACCATCTTCTCGACATCGCGGCCGAAACGCACCATGTCTTCAATGCTGTCGCTGTGGCTGACGCGCACGACGTCTTGCTCGATGATCGGACCGGCGTCCAGTTCTTCGGTGACATAGTGGCAAGTGGCGCCGATCAACTTCACGCCACGCAGGGAAGCCTGGTGGTACGGCTTGGCCCCGACGAACGACGGCAGGAAGCTGTGGTGGATGTTGATGACTTTGTGGGCATATTCGCTGCACAACTCTGGCGGCAAAATCTGCATGTAACGGGCAAGTACTACCACTTCGGCATCGTGCTGTTTGACCAGGCGCGAGACTTCGGCAAACGCGGGCTCTTTGTCCTGCGGATTGACAGGTACGTGGTAATAAGGAATGCCGTGCCACTCAACCATGCTGCGCAAGTCGTCATGGTTGGAAATCACGCAGGAAATTTCGCAGTCCAGTTCATCGCTGTGCCAGCGGTGCAGCAAGTCGGCCAGACAATGGGATTCACGACTGGCCATCAACACCACGCGTTTCTTCTGTGCGGTGTCGGTAATACGCCAGTTCATCGAGAACTCTTCAGCAATCGGAGCGAACGCTTCGCGAAAGGCTTCGAGACCGAAAGGCAGCGAATCGGCACGAATTTCGTGACGCATGAAGAACCAACCGCTCAGATTATCCGAGTGATGGCTCGCTTCAGTGATCCAGCCGTTATGTGACGCCAGAAAGTTACTGACTTTAGCAACGATGCCGACGCGGTCCGGGCAAGCAATCACCAGCCGAAAAGTGCGCATGTGGGTCAAACTCCAGAACTTCGTAAAGGCCGCCATTCTAGCGATTGCGCAGCAAAACTGCAGTATTGATCACGCCCTGCCCTGCACGCCGCTCAGTGCCGCAGGTGGGTGACAGCATCAGCGCCCCGCGCGATGGTGCTCTTGCAGCCCATCTTCAAGAGCGCAATTGTGAATATCTGTGTTGATTCGTCTGACACTATTTAACAACACATCCAATTTGTGACGGATTCATCGCAACTAAATTAAATAAACTCCGGTTAAATGTTTACTTGATGAAACACCCTGACTATTATTGCCGCACTGTCCCCTGCCATCCCGCGTCCTACATAAGGTAGTCCTCATGTCCTTGATCAACGAATACCGCGCCACCGAAGAAGCTATCAAAGAGCTGCAAGCCCGTTTGAAGAATCTGTCCCAAGACGACAAACTGCAAACCGAGCTGGAATTCGAAGGCAAACTGCGCACCCTGATGGGTGAGTACTCCAAATCCCTGCGTGACATCATCGCGCTGTTGGATCCAGAGTCCAAAACCAAGGCACCACGCGGCGGCGCAGTAAAAACTACTGGCACCAAGCGTGCTCGCAAAGTTAAACAATACAAAAACCCGCACAACGGCGAAGTCATCGAAACCAAAGGTGGCAACCACAAAACTCTGAAAGAGTGGAAAGCCAAGTGGGGCGGTGATGTGGTTGAAGGCTGGGCTACCCTGCTGGGCTAAGCCGCACGCCTGTCGCAGACCGGTTCTGTGACACAAAAGAACGCCAGCGTATGCTGGCGTTTTTTTATGCCCGGCATTCAGGCTTCACTATTCGATTTCAAAGACTCAAACGTTTGCGTAATCCCTGGACATAATTTGCCCATTCATTCAGTACCTCTTGCTGAAACGTTGTAGCGCTATTGGCCAATTGTGCCGAGGCCTGCGCAAAAGATTCCAGGGTATTGGGTGCCCCCCACTCCGGCGCACTCAAACGTTGCTGACAAAACAGCCGCCAGCGTTCTTGCTCTTCGAAATTCAACGTGTCAGGGAAGTTGCGTGCGCGATATCGAAACAATAATTCAGGTAAACGTTCATCATCGAACGGCCATTGTTGTTGCGCTAATTGCACAGGGTCTGCGGCCCGGACTTGCTCACATAGACGCCGATCCCGATCCCCGATAAATCCATCGTATAACTGTTGCTCCGGGTCCTGGCTCGCGGCGAAATCTTCGCTGGCATAAATCGCCATGACTTTATCTCGCCAAACTTGTTGTGCGTCACTTAGCCGCAGTGCCCGCTGCTGATATAGCGCCATATCCAGCCCCAGGCGCTGCTGATCTTCAGCACGCAGTACCGACAACGGCGCCACCACCGGGCACTTATTGATATGAATGAGTTTGAGCGGCACCGGCAACTCGCCTTCGGCCAGCTCATCGCGACGGGTATACAGGCGCTGACGCAGCGTCTCGGCATCCAGATCCAGCAGGCCCTGGGGGTCCAGGTGCAAATCGCAGACAATCAGCGCGTTCTTGTTGCGCGGGTGCCAGGCCAGGGGCAGCACAACGCCGACATAACTTCGCGCCGCCGAGAAACGCCCGGAGATATGCACCATCGGTTGCAACAACCGAACCTGATCCATCACCTTTTGTTTACTGCGCAACTGAAACAGCCAGTCATACAGCTTCGGCTGTTTCTCACGGATCAAACGGGCCAGGGCGATAGTGGCGCGCACGTCCGACAACGCTTCGTGGGCATTACCGTGATCGATGTTATTGGCCACGGTCAGGCGATCCAGCTTCAGCGTCACCCGCCCTTCGTCATCCGTGGGCCAGTTCAGGCCGTCGGGGCGCAAGGCGTAGGCGGCGCGCACCACATCGATCAGGTCCCAGCGACTGTTGCCGCCCTGCCACTCCCGTGCATAGGGGTCGAAAAAATTTCGATACAGGCTGTAACGGGTCATCTCGTCGTCGAAACGCAAGGTGTTGTAACCGGCGCCACAGGTGCCGGGGGCCGCGAGTTGGGCATGCACCCGGGTCATGAAATCGGCTTCGCTCAAGCCTTGCTCGGCCAGGCGACTGGGGGTGATGCCGGTAATCGCGCACGCCGCCGGGTGCGGCAGGATGTCGTCGCTGGGCTGGCAGTACAGATTGACCGGCTCGTCTATTTCATTGAGCGCAAAGTCGGTGCGAATCCCCGCCACTTGCAACGGGCGATCGCAACGGGGATTGATGCCAGTGGTTTCATAGTCGTACCAGAAGATGGAGGTCACGGGCTATTCCTGAACTGAAGACCGGCGAAGTCTAGGCGCAGACCACTCGCTGCGGCCAGTCATCTTGTCATTCAATCATTTCCGGGTTTGCATCGTGCAATACATAGTTATGTCGTTTTCCCCCGAGAGGCTGCTAGCATCGGATGAAGATTGAATCCCGACCCGGCCCCATCATTCAGGTTGCCCATGCTCGAGACCACAGCACTGCCAAGGATTGCGCCGCTGTCCCCGCCACTGGATACGCGGTATCAGGTTGAAACGCCGGAGGGCATCGACTTGCCGCTGCGCCCGGCCGGGTTGATGGTCCGTGTGCTGGCGTTCAGCATCGACCTTGGCCTGCGCGGGTTGATTCTCGGCCTGCTGTTTATCGTCCTGGCGTTTCTCGGCAAGCTCGGCGCCGGGTTGGGTTCGATCCTGCTGTTCGCCGTCAGTTGGTGGTACATGGTGCTGTTCGAAGTGCTCAACCAGGGTCGCTCGCCGGGCAAGCATTGGATGGGCCTGCGGGTGGTGCAGGACGATGGCACGCCGGTTGGCTGGTCGGCGTCGCTGCTGCGTAACCTGCTGCGTTTTGTCGACCTGTTGCCGTTCGGCTATTTCCTCGGCGCCATCAGTTGCCTGCAACACCCCTCGTTCAAACGCCTTGGTGACCTCGCCGCCGGTACGCTGGTGATCTACAGCGAACGGCCGCTTACCCGCCCCGAAATACCCGACGCCCAGCCGCGCCGGACAGCCTTTGCCCTGACCCTCGCCGAGCAGCGCGCCATCCTCGGTTTTGCCGAACGCCAGGGTGAACTCTCCCCGGCCCGGGTCAATGAACTGGCGTCCATCCTCGCCCAACCGTTGCACGTCCCGCCGCCCCGGGCCGTGGCCGAACTCAACGGTATCGCCCGCGGCTTGTTGGGTCCTACATGAAGCAAAGCCTTTTCGAAAGTCGCCACAAGGCCGAATGGGAGCACTTCGCCCTGGTCCTGGATCGACTGGAACGGGGCAAGGACGCCTCACGCATCGCCAGTTTCCCCAAGGATTATCGTCGGCTCTGCCATCACCTGGCCCTGGCCCGGGAGCGCGGCTACAGCAGTTTCCTCGTGGATTCGTTACAACATCAGGTGTTGCGCGGGCACCAACAGTTTTATCGCCATCGCAGTCGGCTGGGGGCCAACGCGCTGGGTTTTATCCTTGCCGACTTCCCGCGACTGGTGCGCCAGCAGTGGCCCTTCGTCCTCATCGCCGGGCTGATGTTCTTTGGCAGCCTGATCGGCATGGGCGTGCTGGTGGTCCTGTTCCCGGACCTGATCTACAACCTGATCCCGGCCGAGCAGGTCAGCGAGATGCAAAGCATGTACGACCCGGTCGCCGGGCATCTCGGGCGTTCGGCGCAACGGGCGGCCAGCGAAGACTGGGTGATGTTCGGTTACTACATCATGCACAACATCGGCATCGCCTTTCAGACCTTCGCCAGCGGTTTGCTGTTTGGCCTGGGCAGCGCGTTTTTCCTGTTCTTCAACGGTTTGACCATCGGTGCGGTGGCCGGGCACCTGACCCACATTGGCTACGGGCAAACCTTCTGGTCCTTCGTGATCGGCCACGGCGCGTTCGAATTGAACGCCATCGTCCTGTCCGGCGCGGCGGGCCTGCAATTGGGCTGGGCGCTGATTGCACCGGGGCGCCTGCCGCGAGGCGAAGCGTTGCGGGTGGCGGCGCGCAAAAGCGTGTTGCTGATTTGCGGGGTGATGCTGTTTCTGCTGATTGCGGCGTTTATCGAAGCCTATTGGTCGTCCATGACCTCAATCACACCGATGACCAAATACCTGGTCGGCGCCGCGTTGTGGTTAATAGTGGCGGCGTATCTGCTGTTGGCCGGACGGACTCGCCATGCGCCTGAGTGACGCCACGGTAGTGATTCGCCCGCGCAATACCTGGGAAGCCATGGACCTGGGGGTGCTGCTGAGTCAACGCCATCGACGCCTGTTGATGACCAGTTGGGCCATTGTCACCTTGCCGATCTTCGTTCTGCTCAGCCTGTTGCTGTGGGATTCACCGTCCCTGGCCGTGTTCATTTTCTGGTGGTTGAAACCGGCGTTCGAACGATTGCCGCTGTACATCCTGTCGAAAACCCTGTTCGGTGAAACCCCCACCCTCAAACAAGCCCTGCGTGAATGGCCGCGCCTGCTCAAGCCGCAACTGCTCGCCAGTTTGACCTGGCGCCGACTGAGCCTGAGCCGCAGCTTCGCGATGCCGGTGGTGCAACTCGAAGGCCTCGACGGCATGGCTCGGCAACAGCGCTTGCGCGTGCTGTTGCAACGCAATGCCGGCGCCGCGCAGTGGCTGACGGTCATCGGTGTGCATCTGGAAACGGCGCTGTGGATCGGCTTGATGGTGCTGTTCTACCTGCTCTTGCCGCAACAGATCGAACTCGACTGGGACTGGCAAACCCTGATCGCCGCGGCCACCCACGACTGGCGCTGGCTGGAGCATCTGACCAACGCCTTTTACGCACTGATCCTGGTGGTGTGGGAACCGATCTACGTCGCCTGCGGCTTCAGTCTTTATCTGAACCGCCGCACCGTGCTGGAGGCCTGGGACATCGAACTGGTGTTCCGGCGCATGCGCCAGCGCCTGGGCAGCGCGGCGGCAGTCCTGCTACTGGCAGTGATGGTGTTGATGCCGAGCGCGCCACCCGTATGGGCCGCCGAGCCGGTGATTTCACCGGACACCCCGCGCCTGCTCGATCAGCCCCTGACCAGTCAGGCCTCCCGGGACAGCATCAAGGCGATCCTCGACCAGCCGCCGTTCAAGAACAAGGAAACCGTCACCCGTTACCGTTTTGGCGAGGACAAACCCGACGCCAAGACCAAGGACGATGGCACCACCCCCGAATGGTTGAAGGCGCTGCTCAGGCTGTTGGAAGGTCAACACTTCGGCGCATTGGCGACGCTGATTGAAGTGTTGCTGTGGGGCGCGGTCATCGCCGCTATCGGGTTGTTGATCTGGCGCTACCGCGATTGGTTGCAGGCGTTTGTCAGCCGCCGACCCGCCCTGCGTGGCAAGGTTGATCGCCCGTTGCCCAAGCAACTGTTCGGGCTGGACGTGCATCGCGAAACCCTGCCCGCCGATGTCGCAACCGCTGCCGAAACCCTCTGGCAAACCAACCCTCGCGACGCCCTCGGCCTGCTGTATCGCGCCCTGCTCAGCCGCTTGCTGCATGACTTCAACCTGCCGCTCAAAGACGCCGACACCGAAGGCCAGGTCCTGGCGCGGGTCGACCAATTGCAGCAACCGGCGCTGCTGGCCTTCAGCCAAACCCTGACCCGCCACTGGCAGAACATGGCCTACGGGCATCGCTTGCCACCGGCGCAGTCGCAACAGGAACTCTGCGATGGCTGGCGAGCATTATTTAATGCGGGAGCGCCCCGTTGAGCCGGCGCGGATGGCAGGCACTCGGCGTGGTGGTGGCCGTGCTGTTCGGCGCGTTGTGTTTCTACCTGTACCTCAAGGCCACGCCGTATCAGGAGGTGGTGGATCACGGCCCCTCCCCCGAAGCCCGGGCCAATCCGTATCTCGCGGCCGAGCAGTTCCTGCGCCAACACAATGTGCCCGTAACCCACGCCAACAGCCTCGACGTGCTGCCCGGCATCGACCCGCGCCAACACAGCCTGCTGCTGTTCGGTGACCGCTCGAACATGACCCCGCGCCAGATTGATCAAGTACTGAACTGGACCCGTGCCGGTGGCCGGCTGGTGTTCGTCGCCGAATCCCTGTGGGATGAAAAGACCGGCCAGAGCAACGACCTGTTGCTCGACCGGGTGCAGTTGCATCAATCCCTGAGCAAAGACCTCAAGGACCCACCGCCCGACCCGACCGACGATCCGTACCCGAAACTGACCAAGCTCTACCTGGAAGACGAGGACGCCCCGGCCTACGTCAGCTTCGACACGGATTTTCACCTCGAAGACCCGAAAAACCTCGCCCAGGCCTGGGCCAACAGCGGCAAGGCCACGCACATGATGCAACTCAACCACGGCCTCGGAACGATCACCGTAGTCACCGACGCCGACCTGTGGAAAGCCCCGGCCATTGAGCAATACGACAATGCCTGGCTGCTCTGGTATTTGAACGCCGACACCAGCGTAACCCTGTTGTACGACACCGATCACGATTCGCTGCTGACCTTGCTCCTGCGCAACTTCCCCCAGGCCCTGGTGGCCCTCGCGGCGTTGATCGGCCTTGCTTGCTGGCACTTCGGCGTGCGCCACGGTCCGCTGCTGGAACCGGTGCCCAGGGCGCGCCGACAACTTCAGGAACACCTGCGCGCCAGCGCCGATTTCATCCTGCGCCGCCACGGTCAGGACAGTCTGTTGCAGGCCTTGCAGCAGGACGTCTTGCGCCGGGCCCGCCGCCGTCATCCCGGTTTCGAACAACTGGCGGTTGCCGAACAATGGCTGGTGCTTGCGCGCCTGACCCGGCAACCCACCCGCGCCATCAGTCAGGCCCTGAGCCCGCGCCCGAAACAGCGGCTGTCCAGCGCTGAATTCAGCCGTCAGGTCGCCCACCTGCAAACCTTGAGGAATGCCCTATGAGTGACATCGAGCCCGGCACACCCAACCACGCCGCCCAACAACGCCAGCGCGCCAGTCAATTGGCCCAGGCCGTGCGCGGCGAATTGCAGAAAGCCGTGATCGGCCAGAACAACGTGATCGACGACGTGCTCACCGCGCTGATCGCCGGCGGCCACGTGCTGCTCGAAGGCGTGCCGGGATTGGGCAAGACCTTGCTGGTGCGCGCCCTCGCCCGTTGCTTTGGTGGCGAATTTGCGCGCATCCAGTTCACCCCGGACCTGATGCCCAGCGACGTCACCGGGCATGCGGTGTATGACCTGCAAACCGAGCAATTCAAACTGCGCAAAGGGCCGTTGTTCACCAACCTGTTACTGGCCGACGAAATCAACCGCGCCCCGGCCAAGACTCAGGCCGCGCTGCTTGAAGCCATGCAGGAACGCCAGGTCACTCTCGAAGGCCGGGCGCTGCCGATTGCCCAGCCGTTCATGGTCCTCGCCACGCAAAACCCCATCGAGCAGGAAGGCACGTATCCATTGCCGGAAGCGGAGCTGGATCGCTTCATGCTCAAGGTGCGCATGGACTACCCCGACGCCGAGCAAGAGCTGGACATGGTGCGCCAGGTCAGCCGTTCGACCCGGGCCGACATGCTCGATGTACAGCCGCTGCGCACCGTGCTGCAAGCCAAGGATGTGATGGCCCTGCAACGGATTGCCAGCGACTTGCCACTGGATGAACAGGTGCTCGACTACGCCATTCGCCTGGCTCGCGCCACCCGCACTTGGCCCGGTCTGACCCTCGGCGCCGGGCCTCGGGCTTCGATTGCGCTGGTCCGTTGCGCCCGCGCCCGGGCGTTGCTGCGCGGTGGCGAATTCGTGATTCCGGATGACATCAAGGGCTGTGCCCTGGCGGTGTTGCGCCATCGGGTGCGGATTGCCCCGGAACTGGATATCGAAGGACTGAACGTCGATCAGGTGCTGCAACAACTGCTCGATCAAATCCCGGCGCCGAGGATGTGATGCGCATGATCCTTGTGGCGAGGGAGCTTGCTCCCGCTGGGCTGCGCAGCAGCCCCATAACCGGCGGACGCGGTTTATCTGAAATAACCCGTTGGCTCAATTTGGGGCCGCTTCGCAGCCCAGCGGGAGCAAACTCCCTCGCCACAGGGAGTGCACGCCGATGAAACCCTCGCGTCTGCTGCTGATCTGGCTCTCGGTGCTGCTGGCCCTGAACATCGTTTTGGGTGCACTGCGGGCGCTTGAAGTCGCAACGCCGCAAAATCTGTCGGCCATCAGTTGGGGCCTGTTGCTCGCCCTTCTGGCCCTGGCCCTGCTCGATATCGTGCGCCTCAAACGCCTGCCCTCGCCGCGCCTGAAACGGCAGATGCCCGGCAGCCTGGCACTGGGACGTTGGGGTGAGGTGCAACTGGCGATCGAGCATGACTTTGGCCAACCCTTGAACGTGCAGATGTTCGATCATGCGCCCGAAGGCCTGGTCTTCGAACACTTGCCACAATCGGTCGAGTTGCAGCCCGGTCAACATAGCCAGATCACCTATCGCCTGCGCCCGCTGCAACGTGGCCACTTCAAGTTCGAGCACTGCGAAATCAACCTGCCCAGCCCGTTTGGCCTGTGGTCCGACAAACGCGTACTGAGTGTGAACGACAGCACCCGCGTCTACCCCGACTTCGCCCGCCTCTATGGCGGCGAGTTGCTGGCGGTGGACAACTGGCTCAGCCAGCTCGGCGTACGTCAGCGCCAACGTCGGGGCCAGGGGCTGGAGTTTCATCAATTGCGCGAGTACCGCGAAGGCGACAGCCTGCGCCAGATCGACTGGAAAGCCACGGCCCGCCAGCGCACGCCGATCACCCGGGAATACCAGGACGAACGCGATCAACAGATTATGTTCATGCTCGACTGCGGCCGGCGGATGCGCAGCCAGGATGGCGAACTCAGCCACTTCGACCACGCCCTCAATGCCTGCCTGTTGCTCAGCTATGTCGCGTTGCGCCAGGGCGACTCGGTGGGGTTGTGCACCTTTGCCGGCGAGGCACCGCTCTACCTCGCCCCGGTCAAAGGTGCGGGCCAGCTCAAGGCCGTGCTCAACGCCGTCTACACGCTCAACACCACCCAACGTCCCGCCGATTACCAGGCTGCCGTCAGCCAATTACTGGCCCGGCAGAAACGCCGTTCGCTGGTGGTGCTGGTGACCAACCTGCGGGACGAGGACGATGAAGAGTTGCTCAACGCCGTGCAACGCCTGAGTCAGCAACACCGAGTGCTGGTCGCCAGCCTGCGCGAAGAAGTCCTCGATCAATTGCGCCACACCCCGGTGCAAACCCTGCCCGACGCGTTGCTGTATTGCGGCACGCTGGATTACCTCAATGCCCGGGCCGAACTCCATGAACGACTGAACGCCCATGGTGTGCCGCTGCTCGAAGCGCTGCCCCAGGAACTCGGCAACGGGTTGGTCACCCGTTACCTGAGCTGGAAGAAGGCCGGGGCCTTTTGAAGCCCATTGCTCTATACCACCGGCACAACCACCCCATCCCGTTTCGCAGGCTCACCCGGGTTTCGGACTTCCACATCGAGCGAATACACCTCCTCCCTCATCGTCGGACGCCAGTGCCTCACCACTTGCCCATTTGCGTCCGTCAGCATAGGCCCAAAGGTGCCTCCATTCTCAGATATAAACACCTCTCGTCCCGCCAACGGCTGGCCACTGTCCGTGGCCACGATCACAACCCTTATCGTCGTGAAGGCATTGGTCTGAGCCGGATTGGGCTCCGCATAAACCCGTTGAATGCTCGCATGCACCGGCCATACATCCACCCCGACCACCGCCATTTCCCAGCCAGCCAAACCACCCTTCACAGTCGCCTGCAACGCGCCCTCGCCGACCCCACCCAACACGAACTCAAGAATCGCCACGCCATCTGCGCCGGTCAGTGTCGGTGCGAGTTTGACACTCGAGTATTCCCACATCACCTCGACACCCACCAGTGGCTCGCCGGTAATAGCGGACACCACCGTGGCCATGGCCGAGACCACTTGCCCCGGCGTACCGGCCGGTTCGGCGCAGACCAGTGATTGAATCTGGCGTGGTTCGCTGGTGCTGTACGCCAGGGTGACCGACTGTGAGTAACGCTCATCCCCCACCGTCGCCGTCAGCTGCGCCGGGCCCGGTTGCGTCGGGATAAAACTGATCTTCGCCACACCATAAAAATCCGTCACCGACGTCACAACACCCAGGTCCGGGCTGCGCCAGGTCACGGTCAGACCGGCCATCGGCTTACCGTTGATGACCGACACCACCGCGACCTGTTCCACCAGTGTCTGCCCCCACTCCAGGGTCTGGGCCACACGACTGCCCCCCTGAAACTTGACCACCTGAATCCCTGAGCCGAGGGACATGGCGTTGGCCGGTGACAACCGGGCGAGCCGGCTGGCGGCCAGGCGCAGGGCGAACGCACCGTCCTTCAGATCGCCGACCCAAAATTTGTATTCCAGGCCCAATTCGAAAAACCAGCGCGCAGTCCCAAGCGCGTTCGGCGGTACAAAATGAATGTCCAACGCCGCCGGACCGGTGCCGGTCAGCCCCAGCGTCAGGTCGTGATCGAGCAAAGGGCTGTTGGCGGGGGCCATGATTTTGATCAGGTGATTGCCTTTGCGACGCGGGAAATAGGTTTTCTTGCCCCAGGGTTCTGGCGGCTGATCATCAAAGCTGACGGTCACTCCTTCCCAAGGATCGTTCGCCAGCGCGCTAACCCTCATCGGGCGCTTGTCCTCGTAGCCGTCGAAAGGGCTGATGAGCACCGCCTCCACCGTATGCTGCTGTTCGACCGTGGGCGCAAAGGCGAAACCGGACCAGCCTTCGGCGTCAGTCTTCACCTCTGCCGATTGCTCACCCACCAGCCAATTCACAGCGACCTGCTCCACCGCACGGCCGGTGAAATAGGAAAACACCTGGACCCACGTCCAGGCTGGCTCCTGCCCCACCACCGGGTCCACCGCCGTCTCGCGCCACGCCTCAATCCGGACTTTGTTGTGCGCCAGGCTCATCGCGTTGGCGGAGGTGTTCAGACCCAACTGCGGCAGCTCAAGTCCCAGGGCAAAGTTGCCCGGCACCGCACTATCACTGAAGTCCAGAGACCAGCGTGCGCCGCCGTCGCCGATCACCTGCGACTGCGCCAAGGGCGGATCGATGCTCGCGTGCAATTGCTCGGGCGTCGATCCGGTCCATGACAACGTCGTCGAAAGCCCCACCAGCGGACTCAGTGCATGGGGCAGAAAACTGAAACGGTGCACCGCTCCCAGGCACGGATAAAGCCTCTGATCACCGAGTACCGCCGAGACCTGATCCAGGCTCAGGCTCGCCTCTTCTGCCAGATCCGGGGCGATCAAACGCCCGAACAGTTCCCGATCCGATGTCAGGCCCTCGCCGCTCAGTGTCAGTTCAAACAGGCTGCTGGTACTGCTCCCGAGCACAGACGTCAACCTCCACTCAAGCCCCGCTTCGGTCAGGTTTCTGGGGGTTCCGATATCACTCGCCACCAGCCCGATGGCCGGCGGCGTGCCGCGCCAGTTCAGCGTCACGGCTTTATTGATCAACTTGCTACCGGGCAGTGGCACGACTTTCAAGGTGTGCGTGCGGCCACGCCAACAGAGCACGCCCAGCACCACGCGATCGACTTCGACGTTATCCAGCAGAATCCTGACTTCATTTTTCCAGGGACTGGTGGCCAGGGCTTTGACAGTGAAATCATGTTCAGCCACCACCGCCTCTTCATGGGCCCGAATACGGGCGGTGACCACCAGATCCCCGGCGCTTTTCGGCGTGTACAGCAAACTCGCCCAACCGCCGGCCCCGGTGGTGACGGTCGGCAGCGGGCCTTCGGGGGTAATCCAGTCCACCAGCGCATTGACCACGGGATCGCCGTCGTCAACGCCTCGCACATGCACCACCTGAATCCGCAGCAGCACGCTTTCGTGTTCATCCACCACCGGAAACTTGTTGGCCTCGCGCACATCGCCGATACGCACCAGATTGCGTGCCAACGACATCTTTTTTTTCGGTGACGGCAACAACAGCGTCGAGCAGACCAGGGACAGTTCGAACTGACCGTCGAGGCGATCCTCGCTGGTCAATGTCCAGACCAGGTCGCGGCCCTCGACCGGCACCGGCAATTCCAGTACCGGGCTGACGGCGACCCCCAATTGTTCGGCGGAATCGCCACTCCAGCGCAGTTGCATCTCGCTCCCCGCCAACCCATGGTCGGCCGGCAATCGCACGTGAAGGCGATACGCGGAACCACGATTGGGGTAGCCGATCCTGTCCTCCCAGCGCGTCTCGCTGCCCTCGACCACGGCCATCAGCGTTTTCCACGGGTCGGTCGCCAGTACGCGGACCGGCAGGGTGGTTGAAACCACGCCGCTGGCGTAATAGAGACTCTCCACCGTCGCTTCGATGGCAAATTCTCCCGCCACTGTCGGTACGTAATCGAAGTAGGCCCAGCCGTTCTCGTTCGTCAGGCCCGAGCCTATGATGCCCTGCCCGGCCTCCCGCCAGGTCACCGGGCGGCCGTTCAGTGTCTGTCCGTTGTAGTACGACGCGACCTCCACACCCAGGCGCACGCTCTGCCCGTATTCCAGCACTGGGTAATAGGCGGCCTGCAATTCATTAGGGAACACCAGGCGATGGTGACCCAGCGATACCGGGATCGGGTAAGGCTCGGCGGTGTACTGGTTGACCACTTGCATCGTGAACAGATGCGGGCCTTCACCGAGTTCATCGAGCAACGGGGTTTGAAGCATCCAGCACGATTCCAATGGCTGATCGACCTCCCAGTCCGGGTCCGCGAGAACAGCGTCCAGCGGGTTGTTTTCAATCGTCAAGGCCGCTTGGGTGCCCTGCCAGGGGTGACCTGGCATGGGCACACACACCAGACGATGCGACGACAGGTTGGGCGCCCCCAGACACAGCGGCAACACCCCCGTGGGTGGCAACGACTGCTCATCCAGCATCAGCGATTGCAGCACCAACGGTGGCAGATGCAGGTCCAGCCGGATGCGGGTGATGCACACCGAAACATTGCCCGTGCCACCGGTCGGGCTGTACACCCTCAGGCTAATCGAGTCCCCGTCCTGCAGCGGCAGGTTCAGCGGGACTTCGTACTTGATCGGAGAATAATTCAGCGGTTGTCCGTCCCGCAGCCGCGCCCGATCTTCTTCCTCGTGACGTGCCTGGCCGAGCCGCAAAGGAATTTCCTGACTGTTCCCGGGCGAGCCAACCATTTCCACGACCAGCCGCCCCGTTCCGCTAAACCGCACTTCACAGAGAAAACTGAGCACATACCGGGCATCGGCCCCCAGTGCCTTGGGCACAACGATCACCTGGCTGACCGAAGCGTCGTTACTGATCCGCAGATAACCGGTCAACTCACCCTCATACATCTCATAGACCAGGGTCACCGATTTGGTACCGTTCGGGTGCTTGGTCCAGCCGTCGGTGCCCTCGGTGAAGTCACCATTGAGCACCAGGTTCTGATTGGCCTGAATTACGGGATCACGCATGGCTGCCTGCTCCTTTGTTCGCACCTTTCGGTTGAGGCGTTTCTGCTATGTTCACCAGGTTTTCCACGGCGAGCCTGAAGCTCGGCTCGCCGCCCTTGGCGGTGTAGCGGATGCGCACAATGACATCGGTCAAGGAACCCAGCATCGCGATTTGCGACTCGCGTTTGGGCCAGGGGAAATTCAACTGCCAGCGCGACACGGCCCCGGTGTTCTCGAACGGGTTAAGCAAGCCTTCATCGGGTTTGATCGCCGTCATGCCGTTGTCGGCAATGCCCGCCGACAGCGCGATCTGTTGCCCGCTGCGCAAGTTGAACTGCACATCCGCCGGCGCCACCTTGCCATCAGGGTCGAGCATGTAGTCGACCGAATGCGCCGACGCTTTGGTGGCGGTCGTGCTGCCAATCTGCAGCAAGGTTGCGCGCACATCTTCGTAAGGGCCGACCAGCACCGGCAGATCGACCTCCACCGAATTGATCAACCGGCAGTAGTCGCCGGGGTGTTCGCGGTCGAACAGCAACTGCGTGAGCTTGAATTCCAACACACCGGTTTCTTGCAACTTGAGCAACGCCGCGCCCCAGTTGGCATGTCCCGATTGCGGGTCGCTGGCGTCGTCGAACAGCCGCCGCAGGGAAACGGTCTTGACTCGTTCCAGCCGTCGCTCATGGCTTTGCAAGTGGCTGCGCTCCATGCGCAACAGGTATTCGCGCAAGTGTTCGCCGGCCGTCAGCCCATAACGGTTGTCGAGCCAAACCTGAGGCAGGGGCGGTATTGAATCGTACTCGCCGGTTTCCGCGCTCAGGGAGGCCTGGGCACTCAGGCACAGGCTGACCACCGCGTCGTAAGCCTGGTAGTGCAAGGCCTTGAGCTGGCCCAGCAGCCAGCCGAACAACTCGGCATTGGTCGCGCGTTTTTTCAGGAAGTTGTACACCGTCAGCGCCTGGGCATTGCCGCGCAGGGTCTGATCAAGGCTGGCCCTGGCCGCATCGACCGCGAGCTGTTGCGCGAGAATTTGCTCATCGATGGCCTGCGTCTCCGCCCGGGCCTGGTCGCGTTGCAGCCCCCATTCGCGACGGCGCAGGCGATAGGTTTCGGTGACCGCTTTCTTGTCGGCATCCAGTTGCGCCGCAGTCGAGGCGACTTCCAGGCCATAGCCCACGGCGTAGGCCATGGACCCGGGACGACCGCCGCCATTGGCCATGCCATAAATAGTCGGAAAGGTGTCGATGACCGCCCCTGTCATCTGAAAGGCCGTCGATGTCATGTGCAGGACCTTGGCCATTTGCAGCGTATCCATCACCTCGTATTCCGCCGCGCTGATGTTGTCGTCATACCAGCGGGAATAGGTATCGGCGCGCTGCTGAGCCGTGACGCGGCTTTGCCGCAACGCCGCCACATTCGCCTCCAGTTGGGCGATGCTCTGCTCCTGGACCTTGCGCGCGTAATCCCCCAGTTCCACCAGATGGCTCTGTTGCATTTCCTCCTGTTCGGCCCGATCCCGTTGCTCAAGCAGACGCAACACTTGGCTGCCGTAGTCTTGCAAGGCCTGCACCGCACGCAACGCGACCTCGAACGCCACCCGCCATTGAAAGGCGCCCACCACCAGACGCCCGCCCATCGGCCGTGGTCCGCCGACGCCACCGGCGGCCAGGTCGCGCAACAACTGGTCGGGATCGGTTGGCGGGCTGAACAGCGGGATATTCAGCGGCTTGCCATCGAGCGTCAGGTTGTTGCGCAGGTTATTCAGGCGCCGGCCTGGCAAATCGAAAACGCTGAGCAATTGCTCGTTGATCGGCAGTTTGAACGGCGCGTTGGCCAACAGCCCGAGCAGGGGTGCCGCCGGCGCGGACGGCGGAATATCGGCCAGGGAAACATCGAGGGTTTGCTCGAACGCCTCCAGCGCCGGGCGCGTGCTGCTGAGGATTAGTAATTGGTTAACCGTTTTTGTTTCCCAGTCAGTCACTGCCCGCGCCACCGGTGGCTTGCCCATCAGGAATTCGGCCTGCACATAGCACAGCTTGGCCGCCACCAGGCTGTCGCGGGTAAGTTGGCGGTAATACCAGTCGCCCCAGGCGATCAGGTTGTTCACGTAGTCGATGAACACCAGAATGCGCAAGTGCCGCGGCGCCGAGTAGCCGATGGCATCCGGATCGACCGGCAATTGGCTTTCACACCCCAGGTTGCCGTCGCTGAACAGCGGACGGCAGCGCCAGTAAGCCGGTTTGTCAGAGGGTTGCTCCGGGTTGGACGGCGGGTCTGCCGGGGCGCGCGGGTCGAACAGGTAATGCAGCCAATTCTGTGCTTCCTGATACCGATCCTCGGCCCGGAGGCGCGTCGCCACCAGATGCGGCAGGTGAAACGACAGTTCCCAGAAATACAAACCGTTGGCACCGTTGTAGGGGCCGTTCGTTTCGTCGAGGTCGGCGGAATCGGGCGGCGGTTCCGCGAGGAACTGCGTTTCCCAGTCCAGGACCGCATCCACCGAAATATGCGCGCGCTGCACCAGTTCCGGGCCGAACAATGAATTGAGGCGGGCGTGGGCCAGGGTGCCGGTCTGGTTGAAGGCAATGAATTGCGCGGCGTTGGCTCTGTTCTTTTTCAGGGCGGCGGCTACGAACCGGGGAAGGCCGGGCATCGCCAGGGTAAATCTCGTGGTGCCATGATTCGTGGGGGAGCCCAGTGTGAACTGCACATTGCCGGTAAAACCACCAGCCGGCCGCTTGACCGTCATCCACGCCGTCACCCAGCCGCCGCCCGTCGAAGCCCCGGGCAGGGTGATCTTAGTCGGATCTCCAACAATCCCATTGAGCAACTCGAGCGTGAACGTGGCACTCGCCGGTGTATGCGGAGTGGGCTTACACACCCCTCTGACAATCAATTGATCCTCTTGGCTGCCACTGATAAACAACACCTGCAAACCGTAATAGCTTGTCAATGAGCCAGGAGCGGTGACATCGGCAGTGACCTTCGGCTGGTTCTGCCCGAACAGCGGATGCTGCACGGTCAAGGTATCGGGGAACCGGTAGAGCGCCAGATAGTTCAGCCAGGTGCCGTCGTCTTCCGGCACTGGGCGCAGCAGCACGTCACGCACCACGAACTTGTCAAAATTGCTCTCTTTGCACTTCAGCATGACGCCCAACGCGCCTTTGGGCTGACGCTCATCCACCGCAATCGTCGCGATCAACCGGCAGTCGACCGACAGATCTTGCGAAGGCTCACTGCTGTGCAGATTCAACGGCGCCGACCACTGCCCGTTCTGGGTCATGAACGCCAGATTGATCTCCAGCTTGTACGGCAAGCGCACGACTGGCTGGCCATCTTGCATCTCGACAACCCTGTCGCGCCACTGCGCCCACACTACGCACAAGCGCCCGTTCCAAAACACCGGGCGAACATCCAGCACCTTGTCGCCGGTGCCGATATCCACTGGTTGCCATTCCCCCCACGCCACCGGGTTGATGGCTTTGCAGTCAGCCACCAATTCGATCTCGGCCTTGCGCCAGAAGTACTGGAACGGCGGCACGCGCTGGCGGCCAATGAAGTAATAGTCGGCATGCTTGGGGGTGGCGCCGTCCATGTAACTGCTGAGCACATCCAGGTTGCAGGTCTGCTCAAAGGCTTGCAGGTAATTCTGCATCGCCCGTTGCACCGAATCGCTGTTGAGGCGCGTCTGGTTCAGATCGTTTTCCAGGATCTTGAACAGGCCTGTCTTGCGTTGGCGCACGAAGGGGTTGATGTAGTTTTCCGGGTAGATCCCGATTTGTGTCACCGCCGCCCAGTCCGGGTAGTTGTTGTACAGCTCCCAGAGCTTGAGATCCTGCGGGTCGAACGCCGTCGCGTCATACCCCGGCTCAAGCTTGCGGTAGGCCGCATGAATGAACTGCTGGGCACAACTGGTCGCCTCCGCCACCCAGGAGCTTTGCACGGGATAACTGTCCAGCGGGTCCAGGCGCAGCAGTTCGAACAGATCCCCCGGCGTGCGCAGGAAGTTGTATTTGTCAGTGCCAGTATCACCCTTGCCGACTTGCCCGATGCAGTACTCGACCAGTGCCGACCGACGCTTTTCCAGCAGACCGCCGATATTGTTCTGTGCCATGTTCCTTGCTCCTGTGCCCGTCGGGCGCAAACCGCCTTCCAGCCGTCGTCATTCAGTGACGGGGGCGGCAAAAGTGATGGATTCGAAAGCGACGACGGTATCTGCCCCCTCAATGTACGCCTTGACGATGAAACGCCCGCCGCCGGCGCTGGAGACAATGGCCCGTACCAGGCCCTCCTGATTGCTGCGTCCCTGCGCCGGCCGGATGGTTGCGGAGCCCGTCGTGCCGGGGAACGGCTCCACGGACCAGCGCACCAACTGGTCTATGCCGAGGTTGTCGTAACGGTCCGTCAGCGTGCCGTAGAACTCGACATCCCGGCCTGCGGGCACCGCTTCCTCTGGCACCCAAGACATGGACTCCCCCTCCATCGTCATTGAAAACGCGTCGGCAATGACGTAAACGGTCGGCGCATGCATCGGCGCCATCAGGTCCAGCCAGAACAGTGGCGTATGCGCCCCCAGGACCTTGCCGAAATACTCCACGATGACCTGGCCATGTTCGTCGGTCGTCCTCTTCTCGATCGTGCCGAGGCTGGCCTGCCAGTACACATTGACGTGCCGGATGACGCTGCCGTCCGGGTTCTCGAGCGTCACGGTAAAGGTGATTTTGTCGTCCGACTTGTTGGCGACCACATCGGTCTTGTCCACGGTGCAGGTCAGCTTGACGATCGGCTCAGGCACCTCGTCGTAGAAGGCCGCCAACGCAGCATCGGATTCAGTGAGGCTCAGCAAGGCACTTTCAGCGGCGACCTGGTACTTGGGTATATCGACTGCCTCCGGCAGCTTACCCACGCGAAAAATCGTCAAGGCGTCCATGCCGGTGTGCCGGGACAGCACCCGGATGCGCATCAACAGGTCCAATTGAGTCAGGTTTTTCACCAGGTGCGTGGCGGGGTCGATATGCGCGATGCACGCCCGCACTTCCTCGACGCTCCAGTCGAAGAACGCGGCCAGACGGATGGCCGCCAGTTTCTGCGCCAGCCCAAGCGCTTCGTCGGTGATCGGATCCGGCAGCGCGTTGACCTCGCGCAGGTAATCCAGCAGTTCCCCGTCCGGTTTTTCACTGAGTTCAAAGGCCCGGGTCAGCGCCGTCAGGTAATACAGGGTGCGCACCGAAAATGCCTGCCGGTCGTTCTGTTGCAGCCACGCCCTGTAGCCATATTGCAGATAGTCCTGCAGCAGCGTGGCACTCAGGTCGAGGTGCAACACCACGTTGGCGCGCCGCCGGACATCGGCCAGCAAGGTCAGCGAGGGATTCGTCCCGTCCCGCAGCGTGCCCGGCAACTCGCGCCCGGCCTGCTCCAGCACCTGACGCAGCAACTGGTAAACCGTGCTGTTGGCCCACACCAACACATGGGCTACCCGCTCGGCATCCAGGCCGGTGTACACCGCCAGGGTTTCCTTGACCACCGAGGCCTGAGCGTCCCGGGCTTGCAACAGCACCGTGAGCATGCGTTCGACAAAGACTTGGATCTGTGCGGCATCTTCTGTCTCATCGAGGCCTAGACCATCGCGAACGGCCTTAGTCAATTCCTCGCGGGCGAACGCCAGGTACTGGGCTTCGGTGCCGGCACCACTCATCACCAATCCCGAGTAATCGACCAGGACCGTCAGCAGGTTCAGCCAGTCCGAGCCTACCAGCGGCGGCACGCCGGCCATCAACAAGGCACCGTGGGTGAACAGCGCGGCAGGCAACAGGTTGCCCGCCTGCTCGAACAACTGACGCTCTTTATCGGTCGCCACCGCCAGCGCCGCCGGCGGCGACACCTGCTGCAGCATCCACAGCACCGGCAGCTCGCGATCCCGGCACCAGCTCACACACGCATGCAGCGCGTAAATGAGGTTCAGCGCATCGGGATTGGTATCGCTGCTGCCGGTCGACTTGATCCTCGGGTTGCCTGCCAGGCCATCGACCCAGTCCTCGCCGCCCAGCAACGTCAGCATCAGTACGCCCTCGACCGGCGTGATGCCCAACAGGCGTGGCAACTTCACCAACCGGTAGAACGCAGAAATGATCGCCGGGGTGCGCAACAAGTTGCCGTCGGTGCAGTTGTGCGCCCGGGCAATCACCAGGGCCAGGTATTCGTAGGTCTTAAGATCGATGCCCAGGCCACTGCACAAGCGGTTGATCGTCAAATCCACGCCCCCCGATGCCGGGATGATCGGAAATGGCAAGTTATCCAGCACCAGTGGTGCGCGGTAGTCACCCTGGTTGTTGAACACCTGGTCGAACTGCGACAGTGCCGTGCCGCGACCGTAGATCCCCAGCGTATCGATAAACGCCGCGAAGTCCGGTGCCGTGCACCCGTAGCGCTCACGCAATGACTGGAACAGGCCCAGGGCATGGACCGTGTCAGGGGTTATCGGCCACGGGTTCGTGGTGCTGCCGCGGTTTTCGGCTTTCATCGCGGCCACCAGCAGCGCATCCACCTGTTCGCTGGGCAGCTCCAGCCATTGATCCAGGCGCACCTTGCGGTTCATCCGGTCAAAATGGGCAAGGTCGTCACGCGGATCAGCGCTCAAGCGGTGGAACACTCCCCCCGCCGGGCTGTAGTCGATCTTGATCGCCGGGTATATCCCGCCATTGATGTAGACCGAGCCTGAACGTTCGCTTTCGCCCTGCGCAGGCACAGCAGGTTCCGGATACACCGTGACGTTGGGCGAACGGGTCGGGGCGAAATCACGCACTGACAGCAGCGCCTCGACACCTCGGGCATCGAGTTTGGTGCGCTCACCGAAAAACGCCACCTGATTGAGATTCTGCCAGGACAAATCCTGAGCACCGAAGTTACGCAGGTAAAAGTCCTCTGGCCCCTCAACCGCCGCCTCGGTCAACAGCTTTCGCTGATACGGCCCTAACCGCGAAGCATGGGCCAAGGCCCGTTCCGCATCGCCGTCCCAGGCTTGGGGCTGAAGGAAATACGGCGAGGACAGATCCACCATATGGACAAAATTACCCACCGACATACCGTGGTGACGGGTGACCGTATCCAGCGTGACCCAATGCTGGTAATACGGCAGCCCATTGGGGTAACGGGCCTCGATCATGGCCTCCTCCAGATCGAGCGCCGTATTTTCGCCTGTTATGAAGGCCTCCAGCACCGAGACGATGATGTCCACCGCCGACACCGATTGGTGCACCGCGTTGAAATCCACGGACAACGGCCCCAAGTCTCTGCGACGATTATGCAAGAGCAGTTGACCGGTCGTGCCCAGCGGTTCGATCCGGTCGCGGACCCAGCGCAACAGCTCCACCAGGTAGGCCACGGGCGAGGTCACCGATTCCAGGGCCTCGGGCGGGCACAATTGGTCAAAGTTGGGGGAGAACAACGCCTCATAACTTGGCCCCGGCACCAGCGACAACAACCCGCTCGGCGGCTTGCCGTCCTGCTCCCCGCTGCCGGTCAGGCTGTGCTCGATAAACTGGCGGCGCACATACGCGGCCAGGCTGTTGGCCCGGCGCAAGAACTGCTGCGCCTGCTCATGACTCAGCCCGTAATCGCGCACCAGTCCCTGCACGCCGCGCTCCACCAGGGGAAAGATCGAGCCGTCCCCCTGAATGTACGTCGACAGTTCGGCATGGGTAGCCCGTTGTTCCTCGTCGAAGACCTGCTCGAACATCTGTTGGATGGCACGATTACCGGAGTCCGCCATGGCCAAAGCTCCTCGTTGAATATGAGCGCCCGAACGCGTGTCCGGACATTGATCCTGTGACCAATCTGCACCTGAGGCGCTGCAACGGTCTACTGTCAGAACTGACAGTAGACGGCACCGTTTATCGGTTGATGGCCTCAGCGCGACGCACGATCGAGGACTTCAAAGCGAGCGCTCTCACTCCAGTCAGAGATCGTCGAGGCATCAGCCCCATCGACAATGGTCTGCTTAAAGCGGCACCAGTTACCGCCCGCCGGCAGCGTCCGGACCGACAGCCCCTGCCAGCCCTGCGCAGTAACGGTCAGGTTCGGCGCCCAGGGAAACTCGGGGTTGAACCAGCTCACGAGCTGGCCGGTGCCCGATCGGCCCTGCCCGCTGAAGGTCACCGGGTGACGGACCGAGCTGCCGGCCCGGGGCGAATCGATGGTCGGTACATAACGCCCCAGCACCACAGGCTGTTGGGCGGAACGGTCCGACTCAAACCCGTCCAACGAGGCCCCGGCCACGAGCACATAAGCACCACCGGGTTGAGTGAATGTCACGGGCACCGACCAGGTGCGATCCATCAGCACCAATGCGCTGCCCAGTAAAGTGGCGCCCAGATAAACGCTGACCGTTTCCCCCGGCTCAGCGAAACCGGACACCACGGTCGTACCGCCGACCTGCCCATCCTTGACCGGTGTTTCGATTAAGGGCGCATTGGGCACCACGTAGCACATCAACGGCGGGCTGGCGTTGGAAACCACCTGCGCGATGGTTTGCCGGGCCTGCAATTTCGTCCCCCCCACGGGCAATGTCACCAGACCTTTCCAAATACCATTGGTGTCGACCGGGTAGCCTTGCAGCAGAAAATCAGCGCGGCCCTCCAGCCAGACATCGACCTGCGCACCCGGCATGCCCGTGCCGGAAATCCACGATGTGCGCGGCAATTCTCCGCCCGCCGTTGGGGTTGTGAACCGCGGCGGCATCAGCACCACGTTCACCACGACCGGTTCGCTACGCTCGGATGGCCGCCCGTCGAGGGTCTGCTGCGCGTCCAGAATGAGCCGGCCGAAGGCCAGGCCCTTGAGCTCGATGGACCATAAGCCGTCGCTGGTCAGCGGTTGCGACGGCCCCGTATTGTTGCCGCCGATACGAAGCTGCATCGACGCGCCGGCCACGCCGTCCCGACCTCGGACAGTCAGATTGCGCTCCACCTCTAACTCGTTCGTGGGTTCGAAGATGACGGGTTTGAGCAGCGTCCTGCGAACTTCGAACGGTCGCGTTGTGGCGTCCGACGTTTGATACGCGGCGGTCTGGGTGACCGTCACGGTATGGGTCACATTGGGGGCAAACGGGGTGGAGCGGCGATAGGTCCAATTGCCGTCAGGCACAGTGAATTCGTGAACCATGGTCGGCGCATCACTGAAGACCAGTTTCAACAGCGCCCCAGGCCAGCAGGTGCCTTTGACGGTGGGTGAGCGTTGACTGTCATCGCCCCCGGTAATCTCGGTGATGACCGGCGCCAGAGGGGCAATGGTCACCTCCAGCTCCACCCAGTTTGAGGGGGGTTGCCCACTCATTTCCTGTCGCAGTTGAACCTTGCGCTTGAAGGTCGGGCCCCACGCCTCAGACGCCGTACTGGACCAGCCCCCGCCGCTCACCGGCGCATCCGGCGCGACCTTGTTACCGCCAAGGGCGTTCAACAGCACCACCGTGGCACCGTTGTAGCCAATGCCGGAAAACACCGGCCTGTAATCGCCGGTATGACTGGCCGTGGGCAGCGGCAGCGGCACGGTGTAGCTGAAGGTGAAGTCCGGGGAGACAATCGAGCCACCGGTGTTATCGGGTACTTTTTGCGTGGCCTTGAAGGTGTATTGGCCCGGCGGCCAATTGGCGGCGTCCACGCTCCAGGTGCCAGTACTGCCGACCGTGGCCGGCTGCACCGTCGACGAGCCTGGCCCGCTGAGTTTGGTCACCTCGACGGTGGCGCCTTCATAGCCCGCACCCGAGAACCTCAGGCCGGCATTGGCCAGTGGTGTGACCGAAACCGCATTCAGTCTGGGTGGGCGAACCTTTAAGATGACCGGGGCACCGCGCTCGGAAATAACCCCGTCCACGCTTTGCCGCGCCACCAGCGTCACCGCTCCCGGCAGGACAGTGACGGAGCCGTTCCAGCCTGGAGGGGTGAACACCCCCGTTCGCCCGACCCTGGTCCCGTTGAAGTCATTGAAAATTTCTACCTCGGCACCCTGGAAGCCATTGCCACCGGAGAGAGTGAAGGTGGTGTCAACGAGGCCGGAAGGTGCATTGATGGTGGGCGTGCCGAGGATCTTGCAGGTCAGGGGCGCCGAGTAGATAACAGCCGCAGGCGAGGGAGTCGGTCGCGAGAACTTCGCCTCGACGGTAACAGTACCGCTGGACGACGTTGGGATGATGGGGCACTCCCAGCGTCCATTACTGCCAATGACGACAGCACTGCCCAGCACCTCGTTACGATTATCGGCATTGACCACCGTCACCGTCCATCCCGGGCCGCCGCTGCCCTTGAAGACGCTCTGCCTGCCCGTAGGGATCAAAGTATCCGGCAGCGGAGACTCAATCTGCGCAATGCTGACGTTCCAGAAGAGTCCGGGATCGTGCCAATCAGACGGAAAACCCTGTAGCGTCTGCCTGCAGGCCACTCTGAAACGGCCGCCAGGCAACGGTCTGTCAAGTTGTACGCGCCAATCGCCCCAAGAATTGACCAAGCCTTGGCCGTATATCGTGTTGCCATCACCGCTTTTGCAAATGATCACCAACGCACCGGGCGCCCCGTTCATCCCAATCACCTCAGTGAAGGTGAAAACATCAAGGTTAGCCCCGTTGACCGGCACCAGAACAACAGGTGCGGACACCACCGATACGTAAAACTCTGGAGAACGCAGGTGGCTATCCTGACTGCTGCGCCATTGCAGAACCTCAAGGTGGTGATGGCCGGCTTTGAGGGTGTTTTTCAATGGCAAACGGAAGCGCCCGTCGCTGCCCATTTGCATTTCATCGCTAAGGGCGTCCTCTTGTCCCGGGGAGACCACTCGCACATTGCGCCCCGGCTGGCCGCTCCCCTCGACCGTCACATTTCCATCACGGACGAAGATGTCCTTGGGATAAGTCACGGAGGGCCGGGTGTCGGCCAGCGGTTCGCCGGCTTCGGGCTCGCCTGTTTCGGGAAGGTCGGTTTCATCAGTCATGGCAGGGAGCCCTCGGCGTCGGCAGCAATGGTTCAGGCTTTTGTACGCCCTGCCCTTGCCGTCTGCCTACCTGTAATAACTGACAGTTCAGACGAACGGCCCTACGGACTTTTCCTACATTTTTTGAGGACTACGACGGCTTGCGCCTTTGCCTACAAGTCCCTCAGAATCGGCCGGCTTGTGCACTTTTGGCCTGCCCCGTAATTTGATCCGTGTCGCTGATAGGCAGCGGCCGGGTTTAGTCGCTCGGGAGGTTTACGAAGATGGCACAAGTTCCACCAGACGGTCGGGATGTCCCTATCCCCCTTCCTGAACGTTATGGTGGCTGTGCGCAGGGCGCCCTCGGGCGCGCCGGTTTTCGTGAACCTCCCGGTCGACTAACCTGTGTACAGCCGCCACCCCTTCGTTTAGTCGCGACTCGGTGGCAGCTCCATCCAGAGGTCACGATTATGTTCAAAGCAACACCCAATCCCCCGAGAACGGACTCGTTTTCGGCCACCCTCGATGCCAAGAAACTCCGCGAGGCCGCCGACCGCGCCCTCGACCACTACCTCAAACCCAACTCCCATTACCTGAACGCGCCCAAGGCCAAGGATCGAGCCATGCACACAATGTTCACCGTCGCCCCCCAAGCCAAGGCCCACGCCGTCAACATCCAGGCGTTCGAAACCTTTTCCTCGGTCAATATCCTGCTGCTCGACCTGGCCGAAAGCCTGGACGACAAGCCACGGCACCTGGCCATGGCGATTTATCAGTTGAGTGAGATGGGGTTGTTGCTGGTAGAAAAGTCGCTGGAGAATGAGCCGGCGATTAGCGAGGTTTAGTCTTCAGTGATGGGTTGTTTGTACTGACGCCTTCGCGAGCAGGCTCGCTCCCACAGGGGATTTGTGAACGCCACAGATCCAATGTGGGAGCGGGCTTGCTCGCGAAGACGATATCAAAGACACCACCCACCTCAGGCCGAAGCAGGCATCGGCTGAAAGCTGAAATACTGCCTCAACGCGCTCACCAATTGCCCGTACTCCGGGGGGGCCCATTGCAGGCTGAACCCGGCGTCATAGTGGTGAGGCGTGGCGTCTTCATGGCACCACAAACAACTGGCCCGTACATCCACAACCTGCGTGCACCCGTCGCCGACGGGGATTTTCAAACGCAGGTCGAAATCAGCACCAATCATCATCGGCAACTGACTGATCAACATCAGCCCATCCTCGGACACATTGCCCAGGAAGCCGATAGGCTTGTCGGTGACGCTGTTGAACACTTTCAGAAAATACGGCAGTTGATGCCGCTCGATCCGGCGGTCGGTAAACATGCTGAATTCGCTACGCAAGGCTCTTAAGCAGAGCCGCACTAATGCTTCGGAACGGGCCTTCTGCTGTTTATATGCAGGATGGGCACGCTCTCCCCGCTTCTGGTGTGACAGGCCATCAAGATCGCTGCCACTTTTACCGCTGTCAGTCGCAGGTGTTGCGTCGGCTCAGCGGCAAGGCGCTGAAGCCGATGTATTCGACTATAGCTGAACCTGTACAACCGGCCAGCCTTTGTATGAGATCTATCATCAGAAGCGGGTCGGCCGTACCACTGCCGCAGCGCTGCGGGTCGGATAGTGGCCCAGGGACTCCAGGGTTTCGAGACGTGCACGGGCGCGGTAGGCGTATTCGCTCTGTGGGTACGCGGCGATGATGTACTGATAAGTCTGGGCCGCGTCGATAAACAGCTTCTGCCGTTCTAGGCACTGGCCGCGCATCATCGACACTTCCGGACGCACATACGGCCGGGCACGGCTGGCGCGGTCGACCTTGGACAATTCGAGCATCACCTGCTCGCAATTGCCCCGGTCATAGGCGCTGTAAGCGTTATTCAAATGATGGTTCATCGACCAACGGGTGCAGCCCGTGACGCTGAGGGCAATGACGGCTATGAGCGCAAATCGCATGAGGGTTCTCCTGTCTTGAGCTCTGTATCGACCCGTTGGCGGAAATCTTCAGGAATGTTCGTTTAAAGATAAAAGCGAATAAGTAGTGCATCCGAACAATGACTACATCCAAAGACCATAGTAGCCTCACTCAGCGCTTGAACTCAGGAGTCTATGCATGTCCGTCCGTCGCACCAAAATCGTCGCTACCCTTGGCCCGGCCAGTAACTCGCCGGAAGTTCTCGAACAGCTGATTCTGGCTGGCCTGGACGTCGCCCGCCTGAACTTCTCCCACGGCACCCCCGACGAGCACAAGGCTCGCGCGAAGCTGGTGCGTGACCTCGCCGCCAAGCACGGCCGCTTCGTCGCCCTGCTGGGTGACCTGCAAGGCCCGAAAATCCGTATCGCCAAATTCGCCGGCAAGAAGATCGAGCTCAAGATCGGTGATCAATTCACCTTCTCCACCAGCCATCCTCTGACCGAAGGCAACCAGCAAGTGGTCGGCATCGACTACCCGGACCTGGTCAAAGACTGCGGCGTGGGCGACGAGTTGCTGCTCGACGACGGCCGCGTGGTGATGCGCGTCGATACCGCCACCGCCACCGAACTGAACTGCACCGTGCTGATCGGCGGTCCGCTGTCGGACCACAAAGGCATCAACCGTCGCGGCGGTGGCCTGACCGCTCCGGCCCTGACTGAAAAAGACAAGGCCGACATCAAGCTCGCCGCCGAAATGGAAGTCGACTACCTCGCCGTGTCCTTCCCGCGTGACGCTGCCGACATGGAATACGCCCGTCAACTGCGCGACGAGGCCGGCGGTACAGCCTGGCTGGTGGCGAAGATCGAACGCGCCGAAGCCGTGGCCGACGACGACACCCTCGATGCGCTGATCATGGCGTCCGACGCCGTGATGGTGGCCCGTGGTGACCTGGGCGTGGAAATCGGCGACGCCGAGCTGGTGGGCATCCAGAAGAAAATCATTCTGCACGCACGCCGCCACAACAAGGCTGTGATCGTTGCGACCCAGATGATGGAGTCGATGATCCAGAACCCGATGCCGACCCGTGCCGAAGTGTCCGACGTGGCCAACGCCGTGCTCGACTACACCGACGCCGTGATGCTCTCGGCCGAAAGTGCCGCCGGTCTGTACCCGCTGGAAGCCGTGCAAGCGATGGCGCGTATCTGCGTCGGCGCCGAAAAGCACCCGACCAGCAAAACCTCCAGCCACCGCATCGGCAAGGTCTTCGAAAGCTGCGACCAGTCCATCGCCCTGGCGGCCATGTACACCGCCAACCACTTCCCGGGCGTGAAGGCGATCATCGCGTTGACCGAAAGTGGCTACACGCCGCTGATCATGTCGCGCATCCGTTCCTCGGTGCCGATCTACGCGTTTTCCCCGCACCGCGAAACCCAGGCCCGCGCCGCCATGTTCCGTGGCGTCTACACCGTACCGTTCGACCCGGCATCGCTGCCGCCTGAGCAAGTCAGCCAGGCCGCGATCGACGAGTTGCTCAAACGCGGCGTCGTGGAGAAAGGCGACTGGGTCATCCTGACCAAGGGCGACAGCTACCACACCATCGGCGGCACCAACGGGATGAAAATCCTGCACGTTGGCGACCCGATGGTCTGATTGACCGACCGCTGAAAAACAAAAGCCCCGCCATGTAAATGGCGGGGCTTTTTGCATTATCAAGCTAGTCAGATGGCCATGGGCCAACTGTCAACTATGACAGTTTACGCGGGACGGCTTTCTGGGCTGAATGGTTGCTGCACGCCCTGTGTGTAGGCATTCACTTCAGGAGATACGCCATGCCCACTCAAAATGAACGTCGTTCGTTGAATCAGCCCAGCACCCTGGATTTCAGTTTCGGCAGCGAAGGGAACGCTACCACGCTGCTACGAGGGAACAGGGTGATCGCCCTCGCTGTGGTGAAAACCGCCGGGGTCGATCAGGGCAAAATCCTTGGTGTGTGCAGTAACGGTTCGGGTCCATTCCTGCTTTTCCGGCTCACCCGAGACGGCCTGCTGGACACCACGTTTGGAGAAGCCGGGACGGGGTATGCCGAGGGCCGCTTCGGCGCAAGCACCGCCCTGTCGACCCCTCAAGGCCTGACCCTGTTGGATAACGGCGCCATCCTGGTGATCGGCCATGTTCGGGTTTCCTCGATCAGCGACGACTATCCCGCAGCCACCCTGTTCAATAGCAATGGCACCCCGAATCTGGTTTTTGGCCAGTTCACCTTCAGAGAACCCGCTCCCCAAGCCGGCCCCACCCCGCCCCCGAACGCTGCGCCAGCGACGGCATCCGGTGGCTTGGCGGACACGGGGAAAATCCTCTTCACGGTCAATAACAGTTCGCCTGGCCCTTATCGATATTGGGGTTTGCTGATTCAACTGACCTTGACCGGTGAGCTGGACCCCTCCCTTGACGGTCGAGGTTATATTTTCTTCAAGCACAACAACCAGAACACCTCGACTGTGGGGGTCGTCACCCAAGCCAGCGGCCGCATCATTCTGGCCGGCTCCACCACCGACCAAGGTTTTTTGGTGGGCTACACCGCTACCGGCCAGCGCGACACGTCATTCGGTGACCAGGCAGGGGTCAAAGCGTTCATCAGCGCCGACGGCCCTATCAGACTCAATGCCGTCCGGGTGCAAACCGACAATAAACCGGTCGCCGTCGGTACGATGTCCAACGGCTCCAAAGGCTGGGTTGCCCGAACACTCGACACGGGCACAGATGACAGTTCCTTTAACAACGGCAACCCCGTCATCACTGAAGTGCCCTTTGCACGACTGCATTGGACAGCGGCAGACATCGATGCAAACGGCTCGATTGTCGTGGCTGGGGAAGTCGATACACGGCTATGTATCGTCGGCCGCCTGACCGGGGACGGTCGCCCTGACACCACATTTTCTCCCTCGGGTATCAGCAACCACCGTGCCGAGCACACACCGAACATCACAACCAGCGTGGCCGTGCAGACGCCGATGCAGATTCTTGTGGCTGGGCAAAAAAACAGCGTGCCATCTGTTAGCCGTTATCACAGCTAGCGCTCAATCAACACTGAGTTTGATTAATTGCCACCTTCCATTCGGGGTACGCCGAGTACCAGCCCCAGGAGCACAGCGATGAAGACTCGTACACTCGATAACGCCGGAACGCTTGATCAAGAATTCGGGACCAACGGGATCGTTTCAATCAGCATCCCTGGCTACCCTTCGTCCTACATCACAAGTGTGGGCATCGGTCCTGACAAGAAAACCTACTTCGCAGGCACCGGTGAAGGAGGTGTCGGGCCCCGCTCCGTTTATTTTCTTGGCCGATTGAATGACGATGGCAAGGTCGACACTACGTTCGGTACAGCAGGCCTGACCATCGGGCTGCCTCCCGGCGCCAGTCTGATGAGTGTTCACTCATCCGCGTTCCAGGCAGACGGCAGCCTCGTGCTGTTTGGCAATGCTACCGGTATGGAATATCTAAACGCGCCGTTTTTGGCCCGCTATAACGCCGATGGAAAACTGGATACACGCTTCGGCACCGATGGCCATTGCTTACTAATTATTGATCTGTCACCACCTGCGCAAGTGACTTCAACCGCCGCAGCGCCACTTGGCACCGACCATGACCGATGGTCATCATCGGCCAGCGACAACGCCGCAGGGGCTCAAGGCGTGGTCATATTGCCAGACGGAAAAATACTGGCCTTCAAGCATCACTCATTTAATCTTCGGCAAGGTCATGGCCTTATTATTCGGCTCACACAGGATGGAGCGCTGGATACCACGTTCAACCAAATCGGTTACATCGCCGTTATCCACCCTGACTATCTACTTCACAGCACCGTATTGAGAAATCTCATGGTACAGGCCGATGGCAAGTATCTGGGGTGTGGGAATGTGAACGGCGGCACGCATCCTCCTGCAATGATGTTCGTGCGCTACGACTCTACGGGCTTACCAGACCTGTCCTTCGGCGGCGAAAGCGGTTTCGTCACCATTTACGGCGCTCAACAGTCCGCGATCGAAAGGATGCTCCAGCAACCCAACCAGCGGATTTTGGGGATCGGCAATACCTACGTGCCCCCCGTCAAAGGCCTGATGAGCAGCATCGAACACGATGGCAGCCCTAACATTCAGTTCAACAGAGGCGAAGTCTTCTACACCGAACTCGAGCCCAACGCCGTGACCCGCTGGGAAGGTGCAGCCCTGCAGAAAAACGGAAGAATCGTCGTGGCGGGAGGCGTAGGTCAGCCTAATGGTGAGGTCGATATTGTTGTGGCCCGATTTATTGATGCCAGGTTTGATTCAGACTTCAATGACGGCCAGGGCTGGGTGCGCACACATCTGGCAAGTGGTACGCACTTCGCCACGGGATTGACGTTGCAGGAGGATGGAAAAATTGTGGTGTGTGCCAGAACCCCTGCTCAAGGCGTGATATTGCGCTACCACGCCTGACGTTTTGGCTGGAGGAATGACACGTTGAAAAATAAAGCCCTGCCCTGTGAATGGCGGGGCTTTTTGCTTTCTGGTCCGGGGGATGTGGTGTCTGGGCTGACGCCTTCGCGGGCAAGCCTCGCTCCTACGGGGTTTTGTGCACATTTTGTGTCAGACACAAAACCCTGTAGGAGCGAGGCTTGCCCGCGAAGAGGCCCGCCCAATCACCACAAGACATCACTGAGAGGCTTTCCAACCCTCAGATGACTTCCAGAGGGAGCTTTACCACTCGTCGGAACTGTTATTTCTAACAGCTATTTCGCGCTGTTTTTTCAAGCGAGCATGCCCTTTCTCACCCGGCTAAGGAGAACACTCATGAGCGCCCCCATTCACTTTCCCAGCACACTTGGCAAGCTTGATCCGACCTTCGGCGATAGCGGACAACTCTCACTCCCATGGCCTGAGGGAGGGGCCTTTTATCAAGAAAACATGGCAGTCGACGCCCAGGGTAATTTGTTGATTTGTGGTCAAGCGACACAAAGGGGAGGTGAACTGCTGTACGCCTGTTTACGCCTGAAACCAGACGGTGAACTCGACAAAAGCTTTGGGGTGAACGGGTTCGCCATGGGCGTTTACGACTACGACAAGAACCCGCACAGCGAATCCGGCGCTCAAAACATCATCGTGTTACCCGACGGCAAAATTCTACTGGGTGGCATCAACTATCGAGCGGACCCTCTGAGCGACCACGGCATGGCTCGTTTAAATGCCGATGGCTCCCTGGACCACAGCTTCGGCATCAATGGCACAGTCCAGATAGACCGCCCCTATCTCTCAAACGCACAAGCAACCGTCCGGCATCTCCCACGCCATAGAGAAACTCGGAACTTACCCGACTGGTTCGGGGGCAGGAACATGTGCGTCCTGGATGACGGCAGAATCGTGATGCTTATGGAGTTCACCCTGTCGTTGCCCGTCGTCTACGGGCTGGTGTGTGTCAGGCCCAATGGCAAACTCGATAGCGGGTTTGGTGATGCCGGGTATGCACAGATCGCCAATGATCCGCTTCTATGGGTGAGATACCACAGCGTCATTGCAGCAGAAGACGGCAAAATTGCGGTGTGCGGCTATGGCGATAATGACAACGGCTACCGGACGAGCGCAATACTGCTTAAATTCACTGGCAAAGGTGTGCCGGACCAGGGCTTTGCCGATAAAGGCGTCCTGTTATTCCCGAAAAATAATCCAACTGCCTTCAACCAGTTTTATGGCATTGCCGTGCAACCCAACAAGCGCTTGTTGGTGTGTGGCACGATTGGCAGCAATGACAGTTCCAGAAAAAATGAAGCCCTGCTGATGAGTTTTGAACCTGACGGCTCACCGAATATTCAGTTCAACAGAGGTCAACCGTTGGCCGCCATCATCGACGGCGCCGACTCGGTCTGGTCAGCCGCGATGGTTGTCCAGCCCGAAGCCAAGATTATGCTCATAGGGTTTTCGACGGATCAGCAATTCACCTTCACTCGTGTCTTGAGCGACGGGATACCTGACAAAAAATTCGCTAAGGGTCACGCGGCCACACACTATCCCGTCGTTCATTACAGATGGTACTCAGCTCCTGCGCAGTTTCATGGCAATCGGATCTATTTCATGTACCAGGCCCAACTGTATTGTGGATTGATTGACTGAATCACCGTTGACTGACGCCTGAAAAACAAAAGCCCCGCCATGTGAATGACGGGGCTTTTTGCTTTTGATCCAGGACAAGTGCTGTTTGGGCTGACGCCTTCGCGGGCAGGCTCGCTCCTACAGGGATGTGGGAGCGGGCTTGCTCGCGAAGAGGCCCGCGCAATCACCACAAGACTCAACGCCGATTGATAAACCCCGACAACGCCGCCAGCGCTTCCGGCGAACGCAGCCGCTGAGTGAACAGCGCTCCCTCTTCTTCGATCACCTTACGAACCAATTCCCGGTCCGGTGCTTTCATCAATTGTTTGCTGATACGCACGGCCTCGGTGGGCAGCGTTTCAAACTTCAACGCCATCTCCCGCGCCTTGGCCAACGCCGCTTCGCCGCTGCCCAACGCCTCGGTGGCAATGCCCCACGCCGCCGCTTGCTCACCACTGAAACCTTCGCCCAGCAGCAACAATTCCGCCGCTTTGGCGTGGCCGAGCAAACGCGGGAGGATCAGGCTGGAGCCGAATTCCGGGCATAACCCGAGGTTGACGAACGGCATGCGCAATCGTGCATCGCGGCTGATGTAGACCAGATCGCAATGCAGCAACAACGTGGTGCCAATCCCCACCGCTGCCCCGGCCACGGCGGCGATCACCGGTTTGCGGCAGTCGAGCAGGCTGAGCATGAAGTGGAAAACAGGGCTGTCGAGGCTGCTCGGTGGTTGCTGGAGGAAGTCGGCGATGTCGTTGCCGGCGGTGAAGCAGTCGGCGGACCCGGTGATCAACACGGCATTGATTTCAGGATCTTGGTCGGCATCGCTCAGGGCCTTGGCCAGTTGCGCGTACATGGCGCGGGTCAGGGCGTTTTTCTTGTCGGGGCGGTTGAGGCGCAGGGTCAGCAGACCGCGTTCGCGTTCAATCTGGATGGCATCGGTCATGGCGGGTCTCGCGTCGTTATACGATCAGCGCTCAACCACGGGGCAGGAATACGTCGGCCAGCAGTTGATTACGCGGCAGTCCCGCCAGGTACAAGCGCCGGGCAAAGGCGTCGACGCTGTCGGGGCCACCGCAGAGTAAGGCCAGGGTTTGCCGGGAGACAAGCCGCAGTTGCGCCAACGCCTGGGGCAACTCGGCCGGGGTCCAGAGTTCGACCGTGAGGTTTTCGCGGCCGGCGGCCATGGCTTGCAGGGGTTTGGCCAGGTAGTGCTCGTCGGCGTCATGGGCCAGGTGAATGACGCGGATGGCGCCCTGGTGATCCTGGCGCAACGCCTCGCGCAACACACCGAACAATGGCCCCAAACCGGTGCCGGCGGCCAACAGCCACAGCGGTCGGGTATGCCAGTCCGCGTCGTAATGCAGGGCGCCGCCGCGCAGTTCGCCGAGGCGCAGGGTGTCACCGATCTGCAATTGGCGCGCTGTGTCGCTGAATTCCCCGGGCTGGCGGCAATCGAGGTGGAATTCCAGAAAACGATCTTCTTCCGGCAGGCTGGCCAGGGAATACGGCCGCGCCACGTTGCCGGCCCACAACACCAAGTGCTGACCGGCGCTGTAGCGCAATGGGCGTTGTGTGATCAGGCGCAAGCGCAAGACATGGGCGCTGAGCCAATCGACGGCGGCGACTTCGGCCGGGCGACCGTCCTGTAGCGGGTCGAAGGTGTGCACCTGCAAGTCCTCGACCACCGCACACTGACAGGCCAGGCGCCAGCCTTGCTGACGCTGTTCGGCGCTCAAGGCATCGGGACGGCTGTCGCTGGGCAACCCTTGCACGCATTGAACGAGGCACGCATGGCAACTGCCGGCGCGGCAGCTGTAAGGCACCGACACGCCGTTTTGATTCAGGGCATCGAGCAGGTTGCTGCCCGCCGCCACCGACCAATGGCGTTCGCCAACGCGCAACTCAGGCATCGACGTTCTCCCACGCCGCCGCGCACCGATTGCGGCCGTCACGCTTGGCGCGGTACAGCGCCTGGTCGGCCCGTTGCAAGGCGTCGTCGAGGTCGTCGCCCAGTTCCAGCAAGGTCATGCCGGCGCTCAGGCTGAGGTTGCTCACGCTCAGGCCGAACAGCTCGACATCCGTGAAGGCGATGCGCAGGCGCTCACAGCACGAGGTCAGGCGTTCGGCATCGCAATCGGGCAGCAACACCACGAATTCTTCGCCACCGTATCGGGCCAGCACATCACCGTCGCGCAGGCACGCCGTGGCTACCCCGGCGAAGGCTTGCAGCACCTGATCGCCGGCGGCGTGGCCGTGTACGTCGTTGATGCGTTTGAAGTGGTCGAGGTCGATCAGCGCCAGACCGTGGACCACGCCAGCGTCCATGGCGTTGAGCTCGCGGGAGGCCAGGCGCAGGAAGTGGCGGCGATTGAACAGCCCGGTGAGTTCGTCGGTGGCCACCAGGTCTTCGAGCTGGCGCATCATCCCGCGCAGAGTGTCTTGATGCGCCTGCAAGGCGAAGCGGCGTTGGCGCATGAGTTGGCGCGAGGCCTGGACGTAACGGGCGTAGAGCACCAGCCACACCAGCACGATAAACAGCACGCACACTTGCAACAGCGCCAGGGCCGGGTCGGCCAACTGGAAGTGGTAGCCCTCCCACAGCGTGATCGCGCTGAAGCTGAAGAACACCAGCAGCGCACACCGCACAAAGGCCCGGCGCGAGAGGTGGAACAGGCCGAACAGCAAAATCAGGATATAGAACACCAGGAACGCGCCACGGGCTTCGTCCAGGTGAAAGATCAGCCAGGTTTGCCAGCCCAGGCCCAGCAATACCTGGACTTCGGTCAGGCTCGGGTCGGCGAAGCGCAGGTTGCAGCCGCTGTAGAACACCGCGAACAGCGCCGCTTGAGTGATGACCACCAACGCACTGCCAATCGCCACGCTGGCCAGGGGCGCCGCGTAGTGACCGGTGAAAAACGCCAGCCACAGCAGCAGCAATGCCAGGGCATAGGTGCCGGCCGCGAGGGCAAAACGTTTAAGCAACAGGCGCTGGATGGCGTTATGGGTCAATCGTTGACTCACCAAGGAAGAAGTGGCTGAAAGAGCGTCCTACTCTACAGGCCGATTGCCACTTTAGTGGCGCGACCGATAAATGACCATTCAATTTTCAGGGCAGAAAACTGGCGTCAAAAGCATGGCCCGCTTGACTCATGTTTATGGGCATAACCGCTTCTGTGGCGAGGGAGCTTGCTCCCGCTGGGCTGCGAAGCGGCCCCAAAAAATCGGGAGCGCTTCGCACTCCAGCGGGAGCAAGCTCCCTCGCCACAGGTCAGCTCCGACCAAAAGCCAATGTGTACCCGCCACCGAGCCGCGTTATACTGCCGCGCCTTTTTAGCGTCGCGCCAGCAGCCCCGGCGTGCCACGACTCTTCGAGTCAGCTTCAAGTTGCAAGCTTAAAGCGGCAAGTCCAAAGCAGTACACATACTGCTCTCACTTGTCGCTTGCAGCTCAACGCTTGAAGCTGGCTCGAAGAGCTATTGAATGTTCCCGTCTTTTAGAGGAGCGCGACTCATGACCGTGATCAAGCAAGACGACCTGATTCAGAGCGTTGCCGACGCCCTGCAGTTCATTTCTTATTACCACCCCGTTGATTTCATCCAGGCGATGCACGAAGCCTACCTGCGCGAAGAATCGCCAGCGGCCCGTGATTCGATGGCGCAAATCCTGATCAACTCGCGCATGTGCGCCACCGGCCACCGTCCGATCTGCCAAGACACCGGCATCGTGACCGTGTTTGTCCGCGTGGGTATGGACGTGCGTTGGGATGGCGCCACCATGAGCCTGGACGACATGATCAACCAAGGCGTGCGCCAGGCTTACAACCTGCCGGAAAACGTCCTGCGTGCCTCGATCCTCGCCGACCCGGCGGGCGCTCGGAAAAATACCAAGGACAACACCCCGGCTGTTATCCACTACTCCATCGTCCCCGGTAACACCGTGGAAGTGGACGTAGCGGCCAAGGGCGGCGGCTCCGAGAACAAGTCGAAAATGGCCATGCTCAACCCGTCCGACTCGATCGTCGACTGGGTATTGAAGACCGTTCCGACCATGGGCGCCGGCTGGTGCCCACCGGGCATGCTCGGCATCGGCATCGGCGGCACCGCCGAGAAAGCCGCCGTCATGGCCAAGGAAGTGTTGATGGAATCCATCGACATCCACGAACTGAAGAAGCGCGGCCCGTCCAACCGTATCGAAGAGATGCGCCTGGAGCTGTTCGAGAAGGTCAACCAACTGGGCATCGGCGCCCAGGGCCTGGGTGGCCTGACCACCGTGCTCGACGTGAAGATCATGGATTACCCGACCCACGCTGCTTCGTTGCCGGTGTGCATGATCCCGAACTGCGCCGCCACCCGTCACGCCCACTTCGTGCTCGACGGTTCCGGCCCGGCCTCGCTGGAAGCGCCACCGCTGGACGCCTACCCGGAAATCGTCTGGGAGGCCGGCCCGTCGGCCCGTCGCGTCAACCTCGACACCCTGACCCCGGAAGACGTGCAGAGCTGGAAGCCGGGCGAAACCGTGTTGCTGAACGGCAAGATGCTCACCGGTCGCGACGCCGCGCACAAGCGCATGGTCGAGATGCTGAACAAGGGCGAAACCCTGCCGGTGGACCTCAAAGGTCGCTTCATCTACTACGTCGGCCCGGTTGATCCGGTGCGCGAAGAAGTGGTTGGCCCTGCCGGTCCGACCACCGCGACGCGGATGGACAAGTTCACCCGTCAGATCCTCGAGCAAACCGGCCTGCTGGGCATGATCGGCAAATCCGAGCGCGGCCCGACCGCGATCGAAGCGATCAAGGACCACAAAGCCGTTTACCTGATGGCCGTCGGCGGCGCGGCTTACCTGGTGGCGCAAGCGATCAAGAAATCCCGCGTCGTGGCCTTCGCCGAACTGGGGATGGAAGCCATCTACGAGTTCGACGTCAAAGACATGCCGGTGACCGTTGCGGTTGATAGCAAAGGTGAATCGGTGCACATCACCGGTCCTGCCATCTGGCAGAAAAAGATCAGTGAAAGCCTGGCGGTAGAAGTGCAGTAAGCACCAACACCTCCAAAAACGGCCGGGCCATCTCCCCAGATGACCCGGCCTTTTTTTTTGCCCATTCCCCAACACCACAGAGGAATTGGAGTTGGGCCTGAAAATTGTGAACAACACACATCAACTGTGGGAGCGGGCTTGCTCGCGAAGAGGCCCTGTCAGCCAACATCAATGCTGAATGACACACCGCTTTCGCGAGCAAGCCCGCTCCCACAGGGGGATTGGAGTGGGACATGAAAATGTGAACAATACAGCTCAACTGTGGGAGCGGGCTTGCTCGCGAAGGGGCCCTGTCAGCCAACCTCAATGCTGAATGACACACCGCTTTCGCGAGCAAGCCCGCTCCCACAGGGGAAGTGTGGTTTTCGGCAATCGCTATAAATAGCCACACCTTGCAACCCAATCATTCTAAAAACCCCACCCCACCTGTCAGATCTGACAGGTTACGCCGCCCCTTCATCTTGATAGCGTTGATCCACCGCCCAACCCTTCGCCGAGCACCGGCCCTGGGCCGAAACAGGATGCGCCGCATGGAAGACCACACCGCACTGAGCATCACCACGCCCTCCATTGCCCGTACCGCCTCGATTGCCATGGTGGGCAAAAGTGGTTCGATCGGCTTCACCGGCAGCGCTTCGTTCGAGTTGCCCCTGCCGCTGTCGCCCGGGCGCGGTTTCGATCCCGCCCTGACCTTGAGCTATGACAGCCAGGCCGGTAACGGTCCGTTCGGGATCGGCTGGGGGTTGCACAGCGGCGCCATTTCCCGCCAGACCAACAAGGGCGTGCCGCGTTACCTCGATGACGACGTGATGATCGGCCACAACGGCCAGCAGTGGCGCCCCGAACGGGATGCCAAAGGGCAAATCATCTCCAGGAACGAAACCCACTACCGTGGCGAGCCCGTGGGGTCCCACGCCGTGGTGCGTTATATCCCCCGGGTCGAAAGCACCTTCGAGTTGATCGAGTTCTGGCACGCCGATGCCGACCCGCAAGGCTTCTGGCTGGTGCACGGCATCGACGGCAGCCTGCACCTGTTCGGCAAAACCGATACCGCCCGCGTGGCCGACCCCAGCGATCCGTCGCGCGTGGCGTCCTGGCTATTGCAGGAAAGCCTCAATGCCCATGGCGAGCACATCGGCTACGAATACAAAGTCGAAGAGGCAACGCCAGCGCCCCACGACTACCGGGCCCAGCGCTACTTGCAAAAGGTGCTGTATGGCAACGCCAAGGCCAGCAGCCATTTGTATGGCTTGATCGAGCCGCCATCCGCGCCGGCGTGGCATTTCCATCTGCTGTTCGACTACGGTGAACGCACCCTGGACCGGGAACAGCAACCGACCTACGAGCCCTTGAACTCGTGGCCAATCCGCAGCGATCCGTTCCACAGCTACGGCAACGGCTTTGAAGTGGGCACCCGGCGCCTGTGTCATCAGGTGTTGATGTTCCATCACTTCCCGCAGGAATTGGGGGCGAACCCGGTACTGGTGCGACGGCTGCTACTGGAATACCGCCCCACCCCGCTGGGCTACAACCAACTGGCGGCCGCGCACTATCAGGCCTACGACGCCAGCGGCGCGGTGGAAAACCGCCCGCCCCTGGAGTTTGACTACTCCGGGTTCGAGCTCAATACCCAACCGGCGCCCTTGTTGCCCCAGGAAAACATGCCTGGCCTGGAAGACGGGCAACGCTATCAATGCGTCGACCTGTTCGGCGAGGGCCTGCCGGGTTTTCTGTGCCGCTACGACCAGGGCTGGTTCTACCGCGAGCCGTTGCGCGCCGAGTCCGGTGGCGATGAGATCAGCTATGGTCCGTGGACCGAACTGAGTCAGATCCCCCGCGCCGACAGCCGCAAACCGGTGCAACAGACCCTCACCGACCTGACCGGCGACGGGCGCCTGGACTGGATTGTCGCCCAACCCGGCATGAGCGGCTTCCACACCCTGAACCCGGATCGCACCTGGTCAGGCTTCATCCCGTTCAGCGCGTTCCCGGTGGAGTACTTCAACACCCTGGCGCAACTGGGTGACTTGAGCGGCGACGGCCTCAGCTCCCTCGCGTTGATCGGTCCCAAAAGCGTGCGCCTGTACGCCAACCGCCGCGCCGACGGTTTCGCCAAGGCCGAGGACGTGCCCCACACACCGGACGACGACCGCTTGCCGCTGTTCAGCGATGTGCCCACTGAACTGGTGTTCCTGGGCAACATGCTGGGCAGTGACATGAGCGAGTTGTGCCGCATTCGCCACAATGAAATCAAATGCTGGCCCAACCTGGGTCACGGCCGCTTCGGCCAGGGTTTCGTGATGAGCGCCCTGCCCTTCAGCTACAACGAATTCGATGCTGCGCGGGTGCGCATTGCCGACCTCGACGGCTCCGGGGCACCGGCGCTGATTTACCTGAAATCCACCGGTTTCGACCTCTACTTCAACCGTGGCGGCAATGGCCTGGAGCAAACCCCGGTGCAAGTGTCATGGCCCGAAGGTGTGCGCTACGACAACCATTGCCAGGTGACCCTCGCTGACCTTCAAGGCCTGGGTTGCAGCAGTTTGATCCTGAGCGTGCCGCACATGAAACCACGGCATTGGCGCTATGATTTTGTCGATGCCCGCCCCTACCTGCTCAGTGCCAGCAACAACAATATGGGCCTTGCAACCCAAGTGGTGTATCGCAGTTCGGCGCAGGAATGGCTGGATGAAAAACGGCAGTTACTCCAGCGCAAAATGTTTGCGGTGTCGTACCTGCCGTTCCCGGTTCAAGTCGTCAGTAAACAGCAGCAAAAGGACGAGATCACCGGCAACGTCCTCACCCAAACCCTCACCTACAGTCACGGTTACTACGATGGTTTCGAGCGTGAGTTGCGCGGCTTCGGCCTGGTGCGCCAGACCGACAGCGAAGTCGTGCAGGCCGAGGACGACATCGGCTTCACGGCGCCGGCGCTGATCTGCACCTGGTTCCATACGGGTCGCAGCGTGGACATGCCGCGAGAAGGTTATTTCGGCCGTGATGACGACGCCTGGCCCCTGGACAATACGTTGTTCTGTCGCTATCACGCCAACGATGGGGTCGATGAACCGATCACTGCGGACGAAGCCACCTCCCGCGAAATCGCCCGTGCCCTCGCCGGCGCCGTGATGCGCATGGAAGTCTATGGGCTAGACGACGACCGGCCCTTTCAGGTGGAGGAGTATCGCTACAAGGTTCGTGAGTTACGTGCCATCGATGAGCACTCGCCTTATGCCGTGCTGCTGCCCTCGTCACTGGAAAAACTCAGCTACCAGTACGAGCGCTTTATCGATGACCCGCTGTGCCGGCACGACATCACCCTGAGCCTGGACGCCTTTGGCCAGCCGACCCATGCCCTCACCGTCCACTACGCCCGGCGCAAGACCGAACTCGACGCGCCCCCCTTCGATGACCCGGACGAACAAACCTGGTGGCGCGACGCCCATGACCCGGCGCAGCAGTCTTACTACCTGAGCGAAACCCGCGCCGAGTTCATTCACCTGACCGATCCACAAGGCTGGCGCCTGGGGCTGCCCTATCGCCAGCGCGGCAATGCCTTGAAACTGCCCAAGGGATCGTTGCCCACCGGGCTCAACCCAGAGCAAATCAACTACGAGTTACTGCTTGCCCATCAGGCCAGCGCCCCGTGGAACAATGCCCGCGAACTGACCCGGCAAGTCGTGCAGCGTTACCTCAAAACCGCTGATCGCACCTTGTGCGCCGATGGCCAGGCCGACTTCGAAGCGCTGGCCGCGCCCCAGGAAATCGCGCAACTGGATAAGACCGCGCTGGAGGCCTACAACACCCTGCCCGCGCCCTTCGACATCCGCGCCGAGCTGGCGAAAATCGGCTACGTGCACATGCCGCTGTTTCTTGAACCGGACCCCGCCGAAGACCAGCAGAAAAACCTCTGGTCGGCCCTCTATGGTTTTGCCGAATACGCTGACGCGGCCAGCTTCTACACCGTGCGCAAGTACAACGAAACCCTGAGCCACGGCGTCACCCAGGCCAGTTATGACCCGTACAGCCTGGCGATCACCGAGGTGACTTTGCCCGATGGCTGCACCACCCGGGCCGAGTACGACTACCACGCGTTGCAGCCGCTGCGCCTCATCGATGCCAACGACAACATTGAGGAAGCGATTTACGAACCTTCCGGCCAACCGCTGGCGGTCAGCTTCTACGGTACGGAAAACGGGGTCCGCGCCGGCTTCAGGCCGATAAGCGAATACGTCCGTCCCGACGATTTGCTGCCGACCCCCGCCATCGACAACCCACCCGCCGCGCTGCAAAAAGCCGCCAGCGTCCTGCGCAAGGACCTGTTCAGTTGGATGGGCCGGCTCCCTGCAACCGCCCAACTCACGGCGACCTGGCTGGCCAACTGGGTTGCCAGCGGCTACGTGCTGCCCAGCCTGCACATTCGCGCCAACGCCCGCCTGCGCCTGGTCCGGCTCAAGTCGCGCACGGCCGCCGAACAGGCGCTCAAGGAACTGATCGCTGTCACGCCTCGGGAACCGGTGCACAGCGTGGTGCTGGTCGCCGACCGTTACCACGACGATCCGTTGCAGCAGATCCAGATCACCAAGGCCTGTGTCGACGGTTTTGGCCGAGCACTGCAAACCCAACAAAAGGTCGAGCCCGGCCTGGCCTACAGTGCCGATGAAAACCTCGAACTGGAATTGGCGGACGGCAAACCTGTGGAGAAACAGGCCGACCCGCGCTGGCGCATCAGTGAACGTGTCGAGTACAACAACAAGGGCGCCGTGACCCGTGTGTTCCGCCCCTACTTCTGCAACACCCACGGCTATATCCGCGACCAGTCCTTTCGCCTGTTCGGCTACCACGACCAACAGTTCTACGACGCACTCGGGCGTCCGATCAAATTGATCAATGCCAAGGGCTATGAGTCGTTCGAGACTTTGCATCCCTGGTATCGCGCCAGTCACGACTTCAACGACACCTACAAACCACCGGAGCCCACCACTCCCAAGACGCTTGAGCCATGAACAACACCGTGCATTGGCGCACGCCTGCGTTGGCGGTCAATGACAGTCGCGGCCTGCCCATTGGTCAGGTTGCCTACTTGCGCACCGCGCCCGGCGCAACGGCGCAAGCCCTGATCACCCGCCAGCAGCATGACCGTGCTGGTCGTCTGACCGGCCAATGGGACCCGCGCCTGTACGGCCATGCGCCCAGGCCCAACCTGAGCACGGTGTATCGCCTGTCCGGCGACGTCATCAGTACCGACAGCGTCGATGCCGGCGGGCGCCTGAGCCTGGCCGGGGTGGCCGGCGAAATGCTTCAGCGCTGGGACACCCGCGGCAATCATTGGCGAACCACCTATGACGGCCAACTGCGCGTGATTGCCGTCGAGGAAAACGCCCAGCCCCACGTCGAGCGCTTCACCTATGCCGACGCCTCGGCCGACCCAGGGCACAACCTGCGCGGCCAATTGACCGAGCAACTCGATCCATCGGGCAGGCTGCGTGTGGACAGCTACAGCCTGGGCGGACAGGCGTTGAGCGACAGCCGCGCGTTGGCCGACGGCCAGGCCTATGCCAGCCGACAAGTCGTCAGCCCGCTCGGAGTGGTGCTGGAGCAGACCGACGCACGGGGTCATCAACAGCGGTTTCGCCATGATCTCGCCGGGCAACTCCAGCAGGTTCAGCTGCGAATCGACGCTGACAGCGCGGCCCGGGACATCCTCATCGATGCCCGGTACAACGCCGCCGGCCAGATCATCGAACAGCATGCGGGTAACGCCGTGCTCAGCACTTGGAGCTATGACCCGGCCGACGGACGCCTGAGCCATCTGAAGGCGCAAAAAAACCCGGAAAAAGCCCTGCAGGACTTCGCCTATTTTTATGACCCGATGGGCAATGTGGTGCGCATCGAAGACCATGGGTTCACGCCGTTCCATTTTGCCAACCAGCGCATCGACGGCCACCGCGACTTCAGCTACGACTCGCAATACCAACTGCGCAGCGCCACCGGCCATGACGCCGCCCCGCCGTCGGACTTGCCGGGACGGCCGCTGCCCGGCGATCCCAATGATCAGCGCAACTACACGCAACGCTACGACTATGACCCGGGCGGTAACCTGATCAGGCTGTCCCACGAACGCGAGGGCGGCAGTCATACCCTGCAAATGTTCATTGATCCGTCGAGCAATCGCGGCGTGCGCTGGAAGGAAGGCGACCCGCAACCGGTCATCGACGAACTGTTTGACCGCAACGGCAACCTGCTGGCCCTGCGACGTGGCCAGCCGCTGAGCTGGAACCCCCGTGGCCAATTGTGCAAAGTCACCCTGCTCGAGCACGGCAATGGTTTGCCCGACGACGCCGAAACCTACCTCTACAGCCAGGGCCGGCGCGTCTATAAAAGCCACAAGACCCACACTCCTTCGGCCGCCCATTACCACGACGTGCTGTACCTGCCAGGGCTGGAAATCCGCACCCGCGACAACGGTGAAGAACTGCATGTGATCACCTTGCCGGGCGGCCGTGGCCAGGTGCGCTGCTTGCATTGGGCGCAGGGGCAACCCGCCGGAATCGAAGCCAATCAACTGCGCTATAGCCTCGTCGACGCCCTGGACTCCTGTGCAATGGAACTCGATCAACAGGCGCGGGTGATCAGCCATGAAGGCTATTACCCGTTCGGCGGCACGGCCTGGCTGACGGCCGCTTCACAGCTGGAAGTCAGCTACAAGACCGTGCGCTATTCGGGCAAGGAAATGGACGACAGCGGCCTGTATTACTACGGTGTCCGGTATTACGCGGCGGGGTTGCAGCGTTGGGTCAGCGCCGACCCGGCGGGGGATGTGGACGGGCTGAATCTGTATGCCATGGTGGGTAACAGCCCGATGGTGTATGTCGACGAAACGGGAGAGAGCAAAGGCCTGCTCAAGTCTGTGAACAAATTCGCTGGCGATATCGTCGGCGTGGCGAAGAAAACCAGCGACGCCGCGAACAAACTGGACGAACTTGCCACCAAGTTCGATGGTCTGGTGCCTGAAGATGCCGACGTCGAAAAGTTGCTCAAAGACCTGACCTTCTGGAAGTTTCTTCGAACCAGGCACGGCCTCAACGCCATCAAGCAAGGTGCTCTCACCGGCGCCATTTTCACGGGGATAGTGGCCAGTGTCGTGCCGGTGGCCGGTACGGGCATCGGGGCACTCGTAGGGCTGCTCGTAGGCGCCATTTTCTTGCCAGCGTTCCGGTTCTACACCCTGAAAAAAGATCTGAAGATGGTGCAAGTACTTCATACACAAGAGATCAAAGAGGGTGCGCAGTTAATCGCCGATACAACCAACGCGATGTACGAGGGGGCCAAGAGCCTTGCCAGCGGTGGCACCGAACTGCTCGATAAAATCAAACACACCTCCGCCCTCATCGGTGCCTATTCGGATCAGCTACAGAAAGTTTTCTACGAGCAGCTAAATGGTTTGAAGGCGCAGACAAAGCGCGAAGTGATAAAGGTGATCAACACCGGCATTGACCCCTTTGAAGCGATTGACCAAGTGCTGGAGGCGGCTGCGGATATCAGCCATCAACTCAATGAAGCCGAGAGCGCCAACCAGCGCTTGGCCGAATTGGCCGACGTGGCCGGGAAAATCGCCAGCACGCCGATCAAACCGGTGCCCAAGCCCAGAATAAGGTTCCCTCAGAGAACCGGGTCCGTATCGATGGCGTGACCCCCATCCATACGCCACTCAACTTCACAGCGGGCGAGACTCATCCATGTGTCAGAACATTCACTACCGAACCCCGACCTTGAACGCCATCGACGGTCGCGGCTTGCCCGTCAGGCAAGTCGCCTATTGGCGCCAGGACGCGGGCGCTGCGGCACAAGCCCTCATCACCCGCCAGCAGCATGACGTGCCTGGCCGATCGGTTGCCCAGTGGGACCCGAGGCTGTTCGGCCTCGCGCCCAAACCCAACCTGGCGACGATTTATCGCCTGTCCGGCGAAGCGGTTCGGGTGGACAGCGTCGATGCCGGTTGGCGCTTGAGCCTGGCCGGCGTGGCCGGTGAAGGGTTGCAACGCTGGGACCTGCGCGGCACGCATTGGCGAACCACCTATGACGACCAGTTGCGCGTGATTGCCCTCCAGGAAAACGCCCAACCTAACGTCGAGCGCTTCACCTATGCCAATGCCACGGCGGCCGCCGGCCACAACTTGCGCGGGCAACTGGTCGAGCAAATCGACCTCTCGGGCAGCGTCAGCTTCGACAGCTATAGCCTGGGCGGCCAGGTGCTGGGCGATACCCGAACCTTTGCCGGCGGCGCGTCCCATGCCAGCCACCGCACCTTTAGCCCCCTCGGCGCCGTGCTGGAGCAGACCGATGCCATGGCGCATCAGCAACTGTTTGGCTTTGACATCGCCGGGCAACTCAACCGGTTGCAGTTGAAGATCGCGCCCACTGACGTGGCGCAAGACATCGTGACCGATGCCCACTACAACGCTGCCGGCCAGTTGATCGAACAGCACGCGAACAATGGCGTGATCAGCCGTTGGACCTACGACCCGGCCGATGGTCGGCTCAGCCAGCAACACGCCGGTTTACCCGGCCGCACGGCGCTGCAAAACCTCGGCTACCACTACGACCGGGTCGGCAACGTGCTGGCCATCGACGACCTGGCCTTTACTCCGATCTTCTTCGCCAACCAGCGGGTCGATGGCCATCGCGAATTCAGCTACGACTCCCTGTACCAGTTGCGCAGTGCCAGCGGTTTTGAAACCGATACACCGAACCTGCGCCCCGGCTTGCCGACCCCGATCACGCCCATCGATACCGGCCGACTCTACAACTACACCCAGCAGTATGAGTACGACACCGCTGGCAATCTGCGGACCCTGCGCCACGTGCGCGACGGCAACAATCACACGCAAACGACGCGCATCGCCCCCGACAGCAACCGTGGCGTGCGCTGGGTTGAAGGCGAGCCGGAGCCGGTGTTCGACGAACACTTCGACGCCCACGGCAATCTGCTGTGGCTGCAAAAAGGCCAGCCCCTGACCTGGAACAGTCGCGATCAATTGGCGGTGGCCCGGTTGGTGGAACGCAGCGGTGGCCCCAACGATGAAGAAACCTATGTCTACAGCCAGGGTGAGCGCGTGAGCAAACGGCTGGTGACCCAGGCGCAATCGGTATCCCACGTGCGGCAGGTGCAGTACTTGCCGGGGCTGGAAATCCGCACGTTGGACGACAGCGAAGAACTGCACGTCATCACCCTGGGCAACGTGCGTTGCCTGCACTGGGTCAAGGGCAAACCGGCGGCCATCGAGCAGGATCAATTGCGCTACAGCCTCGACGATCATCTGGGTTCCAGCACGCTGGAACTGGACCGCAACGGCGCGCTGATCAGCCAGGAAATCTACTACCCCTTCGGCGGCACGGCGTGGTGGGCGGCGCGTTCGGCGGTGGAGGTGGATTACAAGACGATTCGTTATTCGGGCAAGGAAATGGATGTCAGCGGGTTGTATTACTACGGCGCCCGGTATTACGCGCCGTGGTTGCAGCGCTGGGTCAGTGCCGATCCGGGCGGGGATGTGGATGGGCTGAATATGTTTGGGTTTGTGGGGAATAATCCGTTGCGCTATGTGGACCCTGAAGGCGGCGCCAAAGCGGAAAGCGTGATCACCCTCTACGCGGGTTTCATATCCATGCTCGGTGGCTTTACCGAGACGACACGCGCACAGCTCCATGAAGTCGTCCAGCAAAAGAACATCAAGCGCAACCTGATGATGAATTTTGCGAACGTGGTGGCTTTCGGGTTCTTCGGCTATGAGGCCGGCAACAAAGGAGGTGAACAAATGGGCCGACTCATTGCAGATGCACCGCACGCTATCTCTGCCACCCCCAGAACACCACTGACGAGAATTCCATACGTCGACGCGGTAACGGGCGGCAATCTTGCCGGGGACATTGCCGGTTCAATGGCAGACTCGCTGACGGAACTCGGCGGCGCATTGGCAGGCAAGGCTCAACATTTAGGCGGTCATATGGGCAACTTTGCCGCAAGCATGGGACGGGTGGGTCCACTCATTCCGCAAACCTCGACGATGTCTGTTGCCGCGATCGATACCGCGTTGGGTATCCCGGCTCCTGCCAACGAAATACAGCCCAACTGGAACAGCATCAAGGATGAGGTGATTCACCCGGCACTCAACGCAATCCTCAATCCGGATTTCGCCGTCGGTCGAGGGCTGAGCGCCTGGATATCGATTCTCCCCGGCGCACTCAACGTGTTTCAACGGGCGATAGAAGCCGAGGACATCAAGAACCGGCTCGACCCGGCCAAGATCGCAAAAATCGAAGGCATGTTCGCCGATTGGGAAAGCGCTACCTTGCAACGCAGCGCCTGGATGGAAGCCGCTTTCGATGCGCTGGGCACAAACGTCCTCCACCTGGAACCCGGCCCAAATGGCGCGCGGGCACCGATTACTCGGGCTGGATTGCAGCAGGCAACCACAGAAACGCTTCACAGCATCCGTCACCTTCAAGGGGTCATGACTGCCTATAGGTTGGCTGGCACCACGGATAATCAGTTTTTGGCGAAGCAAAGAACGGCCTCGCGAAGATGACAGCTGTGCAAAATACCTGCCGGTGAACGGCGTCAAGTCTGCGTGGTATCGTGCGCCCCCGTATTGCCGACTGTTTATGACGCCATGCCTGCCACTTCCCGAACCCTGCGCCTGACGCTTTACACCCTGCTGATCGTTGCCGGCGCGGCGCTGGCCGCCGCCCTGGCCATGCGCCACGCCGAACGCCAGGCCCTGGAAGAAGACGCGGCCCGGGCCAATCAACAACTGGCGCTGTACGCCAACTCCCTGCACACCCTGATCGACCGTTACCGCGCCCTGCCCGCCGTGTTGGCACTGGACCCGCAATTGCGTTCGGCCCTGGATGGCCCGGTGAGCCCTGAACAACAGGACCTGCTGAACCGCAAACTGGAAAAGATCAACGGCGCCGCGCAGTCCTCGACCCTGGAACTGCTCGACCACACCGGCCTGGCCGTGGCCGCCAGCAATTGGCGTCTGCCCAGCAGCTATGTCGGCCACAACTACGGCTTTCGTCCTTACTTCAGCCAGACCCGCACCCAGGGCACCGGGCGTTTTTATGCGGTTGGGGTCACCAGCGGCATTCCCGGTTATTTCCTGTCCAGCGCAGTGACCCGGGACAACGGCGAGTTCCTCGGCGCCATGGTGGTGAAACTCGAATTCCCCGAGCTTGAGCGCGAATGGCGCCAGGGCACCGATACCCTGCTGGTCAGCGACGCCCGCGGCATCATCTTCATCGCCAACCAACCAGGCTGGCGTTATCGCACGTTGAAACCGCTGAACGACAGCGATCACACCGAACTGAATGTCACCCGCCAATACGACAAGCAACCACTGAAGCCGCTGGTCTATCAATCGAAACGCCGCTTCGACGACAACAGTGACCTGGCCCGAGTCGAAGGCCCCGACGGCACGGCGGATTACCTGTGGGAATCCCTGCCGCTGCCCGCCGAAGGCTGGACCCTGCACCTGCTGCGCCGCCCGCAAGTCGCTTTCGAAGACAGCCGCAATGCCGGCCTCGCTGCTGCCGGATCGTGGCTGGCGCTGGTGTTTTTGCTGCTGTTCCTCAATCAGCGCTGGCGCCTGGCGAAGATGCGCCAGCGCAGCCGCGAAGAACTCGAACAACTGGTGGAAGAACGCACCCGCGACCTGCGCACCGCCCAGGACGGTCTGGTGCAATCGGCCAAACTCGCGGCGCTGGGGCAGATGTCGGCGGCGCTGGCCCATGAAATCAATCAACCGCTGACCGCCCAGCGCATGCAGCTTGCAACGCTGCGCCTGTTGCTCGATCACGGCCGGGTCGATGACGCCTACAAAGCACTGAAACCGGTGGACGACATGCTGACGCGCATGGCGGCGCTGACCGGCCACCTGAAAACCTTCGCCCGCAAAAGCCCCAGTGGCTTGCGCGAACGCCTGGATTTGGCGGCGGTGGTCGATCAATCCTTGCAGTTGCTCGATGCGCGCCTGCGGGACGAAAACGTCAGCACCGTGCTGCACCTGACCCGCCCGGCCTGGGTGCGTGGCGATGCGATTCGCCTGGAACAGGTGCTGATCAACCTGCTGCGCAACGCCCTCGACGCGGTGCACGACAAACCCTGCAAACGCCTGGAAATCCGCCTCGAAGCCGATGAACAACTGTGGCGCCTGACCGTTGCCGATAACGGTGGCGGCATCGCCGAAGAACACCTGCCGAATGTGTTCGATCCGTTCTTCACCACCAAACCGGTGGGTGATGGTTTGGGTCTGGGGCTGGCGGTATCGTTTGCCATCGCTCACGAATCCGGTGGACGTCTGTCGGCGGACAATCACGACAACGGCGCCGTGTTCACCCTGACCTTGCCGATTGATCTGGAGGTGCCTGTCTCATGCTGAATTCGGTGATGGTGGTCGACGACGAAAGCAGCATCCGCAGCGCCGTCGAACAGTGGCTGAGCCTGTCGGGGTTTGAGGTGCAGTTGTTCAGCCGCGCCGATGAATGCCTGGCGCAACTGCCGGCGCATTTTCCCGGGGTGATCCTCAGCGACGTACGCATGCCCGGCATGACCGGCCTGGAACTGCTGGCCGAAGTGCAGCGCCGGGATGCCGATTTGCCGGTGATTTTGCTGACCGGTCACGGCGATGTGCCAATGGCCGTCGAAGCCATGCGCGATGGCGCCTACGACTTTCTCGAAAAGCCCTTCAGCCCGGAGACTTTGCTCGGCAGTTTGCGTCGTGCCCTGGAGAAACGCCGGTTGGTGTTGGAAAACCGTGCCTTGCATGTGCAAGCCGACAACCGCGCCAAACTCGATGCGACGTTGCTTGGCGTGTCCCGTGGTTTGCAGACCCTGCGTCGGCAGGTGCTGGATTTGGCGACGTTGCCGGTCAACGTGTTGATCCGGGGCGAAACCGGCAGCGGCAAAGAGTTGGTCGCCCGCTGCCTGCACGACTTCGGCCCGCGTGCAGACAAGCCGTTCGTGGCGTTGAATTGCGCGGCGATTCCTGAGCAGTTGTTCGAAGCCGAGCTGTTTGGACATGAGAGTGGCGCGTTCACCGGCGCTTCCGGCAAGCGCATCGGCAAGCTTGAATACGCCGATGGCGGCACGCTGTTTCTCGATGAAATCGAAAGCATGCCGTTGGCACAGCAGGTCAAGTTGTTGCGGGTGTTGCAGGAACAGAAGCTGGAACGCCTGGGTTCGAACCAGAGCATCCGCGTGGACTTGCGCATCATCGCTGCGACCAAACCCGACCTGCTGGATGAAGCCCGGGCCGGTCGCTTTCGCGAGGACTTGGCTTATCGCCTGAACGTCGCCGAGCTGCGCCTGCCGCCGCTGCGCGAGCGGCGGGAAGACATTCCGTTGTTGTTCGAAACCTTCGCCCAGCACGCCGCCGAACGCCTGGGCCGGACCTTCCCACCGTTGAGCGGCCCGCAACTGAGCCACCTGCTGAGCCACGACTGGCCGGGCAATGTGCGGGAACTGGCGAACGTGGCTGAGCGGCAGGTGTTGGGGCTGGGTGAACCGGAACCGGTGGGCATCGATCCCGGCCAGTCGTTGGCGGCGCAGCAGGAAGCGTTTGAAGCCCATTGTTTGCGGGCGGCGTTGACGCGGCATAAGGGCGATGTGAAAGCGGTGCTTGAAGAGCTGCAACTGCCGCGCCGGACCTTCAATGAAAAGTTGCAAAGACATGGGTTGAGTCGGGAGATGTTTACCGGCGAATGAAGGGCAAGATCAAAAGATCGCAGCCTTCGGCAGCTCCTACAGGTGTACGCCGATCCAACGTAGGAGCTGCCGAAGGCTGCGATCTTTTCGGCGGTTATCCGCTTATCCCTGGACACCAATAGGCGGATTTCCGCTCACTCAACTCCGCCCCCCCCTCTAAACCGGCCCTCCTCCCCTTGGCACACCTCCTGCTATAGCCCCTGCAGGCTGCGTTTACACGCGCTCCACAAAAACAATTAAACGAAGGATCCTTCAATGGATAACTCCAACGCCCTGCCCCTTGGGTCGGCCGCTGCGCCTGCCAAAGAAAGAACCACCGCCAGCCGGATCAAGTCGATCTTCAGCGGTTCGGTCGGCAACATGGTCGAGTGGTATGACTGGTACGTCTACGCCGCGTTCTCCCTGTACTTCGCCAAGTCGTTTTTCCCCGCCGGTTCCTCCACCGCGCAACTGATGAACACCGCCGCGATCTTCGCCGTGGGCTTCCTGATGCGTCCGATCGGTGGCTGGTTGATGGGCCTCTACGCCGACCGCGCCGGGCGCAAACGCGCACTGATGGCCTCGGTGTACCTGATGTGCTTCGGCTCGCTGCTGATCGCCCTGAGCCCCAACTACGAAACCATCGGCATCGGCGCGCCGATCCTGCTGGTGTTCGCCCGTTTGCTGCAGGGCCTGTCGGTCGGTGGCGAGTACGGCACCTCGGCCACGTATCTCAGCGAGATGGCGACCAAGGAACGTCGCGGCTTCTACTCCAGCTTCCAGTACGTGACCCTGATCTCCGGCCAGCTCATCGCCCTGGCGGTGCTGATCGTGCTGCAACAGACCCTGACCACCGAACAGCTGTACGCCTGGGGCTGGCGCATTCCGTTCGCCATCGGCGCGCTGTGTGCGGTCGTGGCGCTGTACCTGCGTCGTGGCATGGAAGAGACCGAGTCGTTCAACAAGGTCAAGAAAGAGAAAAAAGAAAGCGCCATGCGCACCTTGATGCGCCATCCGAAAGAGCTGATGACCGTGGTCGGCCTGACCATGGGCGGCACCCTGGCGTTCTACACCTACACCACCTACATGCAGAAATACCTGGTGAACACCGTCGGCATGAGCATCACCGACTCCACCAGCATCTCGGCAGCCACGTTGTTCCTGTTCATGTGCCTGCAACCGATCATCGGCGGCTTGTCGGATAAGGTCGGTCGCCGGCCGATCCTGATTGCCTTCGGCGTATTGGGCACGCTGTTCACCGTGCCGATCCTCACCACCCTGCACACCATCCAGACCTGGTGGGGCGCGTTCTTCCTGATCATGGCGGCGCTGATCATCGTCAGCGGCTACACCTCGATCAACGCGGTGGTCAAAGCCGAACTGTTCCCGACCGAGATTCGTGCCCTGGGCGTCGGCCTGCCGTATGCGCTGACCGTGTCGATCTTCGGCGGCACCGCGGAATACATCGCGCTGTGGTTCAAGAGCATTGGCATGGAAACCGGTTACTACTGGTATGTCACCGCGTGTATCGCCGTGTCGCTGCTGGTGTACGTGACCATGAAAGACACCCGCAAGCATTCGCGGATCGAGACGGACTGACAGTTGCATTGATGGTGGCTGTGATGGCCTCTTCGCGGGCAAGTCTCGCTCCTACAGGTATGAGTCGTTCACACATTTTGTGAGCGACATAAAACTGTAGGAGCGAGGCTTGCCCGCGAAGGCCGCACCTCGGTCTCAAGCCAAGCCCTTCCCCGCTAAATCCCCCGCCGGCAAAATCTTTCGCCCTCCAGCGCATCCATCCCCCCGTGCCCCACGTATATCCACTGCAGCCCCCAAAACCACAAAGGCCAGGGGACATGAAAAAACTGTTATCCGGGATTAATCACCGGTTAATGCCCGGAATCCACCCTGATCCTGCCTGATTGATTAATTGCGATACGCCCGCCCCAGCTCTGGACGCGAGAACGTTTGGCGGCCTTAACATCTAATTAATCGATACTTTTTAGCGTGAAAGCTACAGACTTAAATCAACTTTAACGAACTGGAGTTACGATCATGAAAACCCAACTGTTCCTCGCCCTGGCCCTGACCGTACTGGCAGCCAACACCTACGCCGCGGATGGTTCCGACAAAACCGGCACGGCCGACTTCATCTCTGGCGCCACTGCCTCCGTCGAACACACCCGCTCGTCTGCTGTCGCCTCGGATGGTTTCGACCACACCGGGACCGCTGGCGCTATCGCCGCTGATGGTTTTGATAAAACCGGCACCGCGGGTGCTATCGGTTAATACATCGGAGGGATTGAACAGCCCGGCTTCGGCCGGGCTTATCGTTTCTGGGGATGAAGAAAGTCTGAAGGCATGTGAAGAAACTGTGGGAGCGAGCCTGCTCGCGAAGGCGGCGGCACATCCAACATCAAGGTGACAGACAGACCGCTTTCGCGAGCAGGCTCGCTCCCACAGGGATTTGCATCTGACTGGAAATTAACGGCACGCACTTGCACTATGGCCGCATAACGAACGCGCCCAGGAATCCGAGCATGCCCGACGACATCCACTACTACGAACCCGCCAACGGCCACGGCCTGCCCCATGACCCGTTCAACGCCATCGTCGGCCCGCGCCCCATCGGCTGGATTTCTTCGCAAGACGCCAACGGCCACTTGAACCTGGCGCCCTATAGCTTTTTCAACGCGTTCAACTACATTCCGCCGATCATTGGATTCTCCAGCGTCGGGCGCAAAGACAGCCTGAACAACATCGAACAGACCGGCGAATTCGCCTGGAACCTCGCCACCCGGCCACTGGCCGAGCGGATGAACCAGAGCAGCGCCATGGTTGCGCCGGACACCAACGAATTCGAATTGGCCGGACTGACAGCCGCCCCGTCGAAAATCATCCAGGTGCCACGGGTCGCCGAAAGCCCGGTGTCCTTCGAGTGCAAGGTCACGCAGATCATTCAGTTGCAGCGTGCGGACGGGAATGTGGTGCCGAGCTGGCTGATTCTCGGCGAAGTGGTCGCCGTGCACATCGCCAAGTGGCTGTTGAAGGATGGGGTGTACGACACCGCCGCGGCAGAACCGATTCTGCGCGGCGGCGGGCCGGCGGATTACTTTCAGCTGGGACCAGAGGCATTGTTCAAAATGTATCGCCCGGGGGCGAAAAAATAACTTACCAGAGCAGGTCAGCGTCTTCTTTGACGTCTTTGAGGCGAGTCAGCTCTTTGGCGGCGGCCAGGTCGGCTTCGTTGGCAGTCTTGAAGATCTGGTCTTCCAGCACTTTATGAAAACGTGGCGCCCCGGTGCCACCGATGGCTTTGACGGCAATTGCGGCGTGGTAACCGCCCTCGCCCGGTACTACAGCGGAAACAGCTTCGAAGTGATCAAAGGCTTTGCGTGCCATGGTCGCGCATCCTGGCTAAGTTGAGATTGCCGCCATTAAACCCTCAACCGACCAGTTTGTGCACCTGTGCTTTGGTCTGACCAAGCGCCTGGGCCGCCGAGACGTCCTTGAAGGTGTGGAAATCCAGGCTATTGACCACCAGGTCCTGCACCAGATCGGCAAAAATCTGCATGGCCGGGGTGCTGAAGTACGCGGTCATGGCCTGTTGATGGGTCCAGAAGCCGGACACCAGCCACAGGTCGGGATCGCATTGCGAATGTTGCAGGGCGAAGCTCAGGCAACCGCTGGCGGCGCGGGATGGCTCGATCAACGCGCTCAGGCGTGCACCGAGTTCCGCCGAACGCCCGGCGCGGGCACGGACGAAGGCCATGTGACTGACGGGAATCTGCGTAGACATGTTCAACCCTCCCAAGGAGTTGCGTGGCAGCCAGGGACGGGCTGCGACAGGATCAAAGGTTAGGCGTTGCGACGGGATAGCCGTTAGTCGATTCCTGCCGGCTTGTTGCACAATCCTGCGAGGCGGGCCAAATCGCCCTGAATCAATGACTTGGGCATGCCCGGACGATGACACAGCGGTTTCAAGCAAGTTTCAGCCCGGCGACACGGCTCTGGCAACGCCGTGAAATAAGCCAATGCAGAATCAGGCAAGCATCAGGCAGGATGTGTCTACCGCTGTCGATTGCACAAACTTAAGCTCTGCCCCATCAACAACGCTTCAACGAGGAACCCCGCATGTCGTCGTTCGATCACTTTGAAGCCCCGCTGGACGCCGACATGGAGAAACAGCGCGAGGAACTGGCCGCGATCATCCGCCGCAATACGACGGAGGATGGCAATTATGCGACTGCCGTCGGCTCGCTGTTCATGTCCCGCTACAGCCAGACCCACCAGTTTTCGCCGGGGCTGGCGCAACCGGCGCTGTGCATCATGGCCCAGGGGCGCAAGGAAGTTCGGCTGGTAGACGAGGTCTTCACGTACGACCCACTCAATTACCTGGTGGTTTCGGTGTCGATGCCGGTGAGCGGCCGGGTGGTGACCATCACTTCCGAAGAGCCGATCCTCGCCGTTCGCCTGGACATCGACCCGGCGGAAATCACCGCGCTGATCGCCGACGCCGGGCCCATGGGCGTGCCGACCCGGCCCACCGGGCGCGGTTTGTATGTGGAAAAACTCGATGCGGCGATGCTCGACGCCGTGCTGCGTCTGGCCCGTTTGCTCGACACCCCGAAAGACATCGCCATGCTCGCGCCGCTGATCCGCCGGGAGATCCTTTATCGCCTGCTGCGCAGCCAGCAGGGCCATCGTTTGTATGAAATCGCCATCGCCAACAGCCAGAGCCATCGCATCAGCCAGGCGATCAAATGGCTTAACGGCCACTATGAACAACCGCTGCGCATCGATGATTTGGCCAAGGAAGTGAACCTGAGCGTCTCGACCCTGCATCACCGCTTCAAGGCGATGACGGCCATGAGTCCGTTGCAGTATCAGAAGCAATTGCGCTTGCAGGAAGCCCGGCGCTTGATGCTCGCCGAAGGGCTGGAAGCGTCGGCGGCGGGGTATCGGGTGGGGTATGAAAGTCCGTCGCAATTCAGCCGCGAGTACAGCCGGTTGTTCGGGGCGCCGCCGCTGAGGGATTTGGCGCGGTTGCGCTTATCCGTGTGATCCGGATTTGGCGGTGGGGCGACTGACGCCTTCGCGAGCAAGCCCGCTCCCACATTGGATCTCCGGTGGACACAAAATGTGTGAACACCACCGATCAAAGGTGGGAGCGGGCTTGCTCGCGAAGAGGCCAGTCAAGACAGCCCAATACTAGAAGGTCAGGCGCTAAGTACGCGGCAAGCCTCAGCCGGCAACGTCACCGAAACCGGATTGCCAATGCTTAACCCAAATCCCTGACACGGCGTGCTCAACGCGGTAAACGATACCCCGGAACACTCCACGGTGGTCTCGATGGTCGCGCCAATGTCCCGCACAAACGTCACCTTGCCCAGCAAGCGATTCCCCGCCGTGGCCTGTGGCTGCGACAGTTGCAGGTCTTCCGGGCGGATCAGCATCTTCACCTTCTCCCCCACCACAATGCTGCTGCAGATCGGCACTTCCAGCGCATCACCACCCGGCAACCCGACCTTGCCATTACCCAGCGCCGTGGCCGGGAAGATGTTGCCCGAACCGATAAAGTCCGCGACAAATTCATTCGCCGGATGCCGATAGATTTCAATCGGCGTGCCCACTTGCTGCACCTTGTGCTCGCCCAACACCACGACGATATCGGCCATGGTCATGGCTTCACGCTGATCGTGGGTCACCATGATGGTGGTGATGTTCAAGCGTTGTTGCAATTGACGGATTTCCACCTGCATCGACTCACGCAACTTGGCATCCAGCGCCGACAGCGGCTCATCCAGCAGCAGAATTTTTGGCCGCGAGGCAATCGCCCGGGCAATCGCTACGCGCTGGCGTTGACCGCCGGAGAGTTTCGCCACCGGGCGGTCAATCATTTCCTTCAGTTGAATCAGCTCCAGCAACTCCACCACCCGCGCCTGCTGATCAGCCTTGCTCACGCCACGCAGTTTCAGCGGATAAGCGATGTTCTCCCCCACGGTCATGTGCGGGAACAACGCCAGCGACTGGAACACCATGCCGAAGTTACGCTGGTGCGCCGGGGTGTGGCCGATGTCTTCGCCGTCCAGGCGAATCTCGCCGCCGGACAGGGTTTCGAGCCCGGCGATCATCCGCAGCAACGTAGTCTTGCCGCAGCCCGACGGGCCGAGGAAACACACCAGTTTGCCCTCGGGCAAATGCAGGTTTACATCCTTTACCGCGCAGGCCGAGCCGTAGTGTTTCTCGACGTTTTCCAGAATCAGACCAGACATAAATCACCTCAAGAATCAGAACGAAACGCCACCTTCACCGACCAGCTTCTCCAGCGCCCAGATCAGGACGAAGTCGATCAGCACGATCAGCACGGCAAACGAGAAAACGGTTGGGTCCAGCGATGACACGGTGCGGCTGTACATCCAGATCGGCACGGTCATGACGTCGATGGTGTAGAGGAAATAGGTCACGGTGAATTCGTTGAACGAGACGATAAACGCCAGCAGCATCCCCGCCAGAATCCCCGATTTCATCAGCGGCACCACCACATCAATGATCGCCCGGGTCGGCGAGGCGCCAAGCATTTGCGCGGCCTCTTCGACTTCGCTGCCAATCGACAGCATCGCTGCCGTGCAGTTTTTCACCACAAACGGTAACGCCAGGATCACGTGGGCAATCACCAACCGCGAGGTGGTGATCTGGAACGGCAGGCTGTCGAACACCAGCAGCAACGCCAGGCCCAGCACCACCATCGGGAACACCAACGGCAGCGACATCAATTGCAGGGCCACGGCTTTGCCACGGAACTCGCAACGGGTCAGTGCGTAAGCCGCCGGCACGGCGATAATCGTGGCGAAGACCATGGTCAGGCACGCCACCATCAGGCTGGTGGTCATGGCTTTGCCGAGGCTCAGCACGTCGCTGGCGTCTGGCGAAACAAAGGTGTGCCAGGCCGCGCGATACCATTGCAGGCTGTAGCTGCTGGGCGGGAAGTCGAGGTTCGAGGCGCCGCTGAACGACATGACGATCATGGTCAGGATCGGCAACACCGCCAGCAGCAGGATGAAGCCCGAGAGGATGCCGGCGAACTTGCCGGTTTCCCCCGGCAGCAGCCCATAACGTTTCTTGCTCAGGGTGCTCATTGCGAAGCCTCCAGCATGCGCCGACGACGGCCGGTGATGTATTCGGACAAGGTCATGATCGCCAGGGTGGTGACAATCAACACCACACCGGCAGCGGAGGCGGCGGGCCAGTTCATCAGTGGCGCGATCTGGTCATGCACCATCACCGCGAGCATCGGCACCCGGCGACCGCCGAGCAGCAACGGCACCACGAAGCTGCTGGCGTTGTAGGCGAACACCAGGGTCGCGCCGGTGATGATCCCCGGCAGACTCATCGGCAACACCACTTGGCGGAACACCTGAAAGCGACTGGCGCCGAGGGTCGCGGCGGCTTCTTCATAGGTGCGAGCGACGCCGCGCATGGCGCTGGCAATCGGTAGCACCGCCAATGGGAACGCGGTTTGCACCAGGCCCATCAGCACGCCGTTCTGGTTGTAGAGCAGCATGATCGGACGCTTGATCAAACCCAGGCCCAACAACGCCTGATTGAGCATCCCGGCCGGGCCGAGAATCACCAGCCAGCCGTAGCTTTGCAGCAGCAGGTTGACCAGCAACGGCAGCAGCACCGCCGCTAGGAAAATCCGCCGGATAAACGGCGACGTCAGCCGCGACATGGTGTAGGCCACCGGGATCGCCAACAACACCGCGATCACCGCGCTGAACAACGCCAGGCGCAGGGTCAGCATCAAGGATTTGAGGTAATACGGTTCCAGCAACTGCGCGTAACTGGCCAGGCTGAACCCGCTCCATTCCGCGCCCTTGGTGCCGACGCTCATGCGCAGCACCAGGAGGCTTGCGGCAATCAGCACGCCGAGAAACAGCATCGACGGCGACAGGAAAAGCCAGGCGCGGGTGGTCGGCGACACACCACGGCGCGAAGGCGCTGGCGCGGCGGCGACCGGATGAGTCAGATGTGGTTGGTGTTCCATAGCAAGGGTCTCGTCAATGGAAGATCAATTGCGCAGCGATGCCGAAGTGCTAACCCGATCCCTGTAGGAGCTGCCGAAGGCTGCGATCTTTTGATCCTGGTCTTTTCCAAGCCATATCAAGATCAAAAGATCGCAGCCTTCGGCAGCTCCTACAGGGGGATTCGGTGCCGCTTCAGCCTTGCGCAGATCAGGAAGAAAAGATTTCCGTGTAGCGACGAATCCATTGGTCATGCACGGTGGCCAGGAAGGCGTTGTCGTGCATGATCGCCTTGTCGGCAATCTGCTCTGGCGTGAGGATGAACGGGCTCTTGCGCGCTTCGGCGGAGATGATCGCCTTGGCGTTGACCGGGCCGTTGTAGATATCTTCGGCCATCTTGCCCTGCACCAGCGGGTCCAGGGAGTGGTTGATGAAGGCGTAGGCCAGGTCGGTGTCGCCGGGGCGATTCTTCGGCATGACCGAGAGCATCAGGTCGGTGTAGAAACCTTCCTTCATCCCGAACGTGGCGCCGAGGCCGTAGTTCGGGTCGCGAATCTGTTTCGGGAAAAACGCCGGGGCGTACAGCCCGCCCATGTCCAGGGAACCGGTGCGGAACAGCTCGGCGATCTGGTTCGGGTTTTCGCCCAGCGTAACCACGCGGTCCTTCAACTCAGCGAGTTTTTTGAAACCCGGCTCGATGTTGTGTTCGTCACCACCGGCCAGTTTGGCGGCGATGATGATCAGGTCCATAGCCTCGGTCCAGTTCGGCGGCGGCAGGAAAATGTTCGGCGCCAGCTCGGCGTCCCACAGCGCGGCGTAGCTGGTTGGCGCTTCGGTCTGGGTGCGCGTGCTGTAAACCAGGCTGTTGCACCACAACAGGTAACCGATGCCGTGACCGTTGGCGCCGGTGCGGTATTTCTCCGGCACGTCCACCAGGTTGGGAATGCGGTTGAGGTCGGGTTTTTCCAGCAAATCGGCGGCGGCCAGGCCTTCGGCGCCGACGCCGGCCAGAGTGATGATGTCGTACTGCGGACGATCACCGCCGGCCTTGAGTTTGGCGACCATTTCCGATGTGCTGCCGGTGCGGTCAGCGATGACCTTGCAGCCGTACTTGGCTTCGAAAGTCGCCGCGATATTGCGCAGTGCCGCCAACCCGGTGTCATCGGACCAGGTCAGCAGGCGCAGGGTCTTGCCCTGGAATCGGGTGTCGCTGGCATTGGCACGGATGAAGGGCATGCTCATGGCCGCCGCTGCAACCGAAGCCACGCCCACGGTTTTGATGAATTGACGTCTGTTCAGATCATGCTGGCCCATGAAGGACTCCCTTTGTTTTTGTAAGTATGAGGTTGGTCGCAACCGTTGCATCCCCGTGCTCGAATCAGCTTGAGCCCCCCGGTTTCAAAGGACTTGAGCTGAGCCGACGGGTTCATCCTGAGGTCGTGCAAAACACCTGACTATCGATAAAAACTCATTGAAGCCATGACGCCAGCGCATGCCTCATCAGGAGGCATGCGCTCACCTTTTTCGGGCAATCAGACGGCCCGAATCACGTGTTTGATTTCCTGGAAAGCCTGCAAACCCCACGGCCCCAACTCGCGGCCGAGGCTGCTCTGCTTGTAGCCACCCCAAGCGGTCTGCGGGAAGATCACTTGCGGCGCGTTGATCCACACCAGCCCCGCTTGCAGGGCGTTGGCGACCCGATCCGCCGCTGCGTTGTCACGGCTGACCACGCTGGCCACCAGGCCGAACTGGCTGTCGTTGGCCAGGGCAATCGCCTCGGCTTCGCTGGCAAAACTGCGCACGCAAATCACTGGCCCGAAAATCTCTTCACACCACAGCGCACTGTCGAGGGGCACTTCGGTGAAGATCGTCGGCTGCAAAAAATAACCGCGCGGCAGATCCGCCGGACGATTGCCGCCGCAAATCAGCTTGGCGCCAGCGCTCAAACCGCGATCGATGTGACCGAGTACACGCTGGTATTGCGCCTGATTGACCAACGCGCCCATTTCCACATTCGGGTCGAACGGGTCGGCCACGCGAATCGCTTCGGCCCGGGCCTGCAAACGAATCAGGAATTCATCCGCCAGTTCATCCGCGACCAGCACGCGGCTGGTGGCAGAACACATCTGCCCGGCGTTGAAGAAGCCACCGCCGCAGGCCAGTTCCACGGCCAATTCGAGGTCGGCGTCCTTGAGCACCAGCAGCGAAGATTTGCCGCCCAGTTCCAGGCTCACGCCCTTCACGGTTTCGGCGGCCCGCTGCATCACCTGCACGCCCACCGCGTTGCTGCCGGTGAAGGAAATCTTGGCGATGCGCGGATCAGCCGACAGCGGTGCGCCGACTGCCAGGCCGGTGCCGCAAACCAGGTTGAACACGCCTTTGGGCAGGCCAGCCTCGGCGATGATTGCGGCCAGTTCCAGCTCCGGCAGCGGCGTGACTTCCGATGGTTTGAGCACCACGCAGCAGCCGGCAGCCAGGGCCGGGGCGAGTTTCCACGCCGTGGTGACCATCGGGAAATTCCACGGCACGATCAGGCCGACGACGCCGCAGGGTTCACGGCGCAGGCGTGCGCTGAAGTCGTCGCTTGGTAGCTCAACGTTGCTGTCTTGCTTGGCATCGAGCCCTTCGGCTAAACCTGCGTAGTACTCGAACGTGGCGATCACGTCATCGACGTCGATGGCGGCTTCGAACAGCGGTTTGCCGTTGTTGCTCGACTGCAAATGCATCAGTTGCTCGCGACCGGCCGCCACGCCAGCGGCGATGCGACGCAGGATCGCCCCGCGTTCGGTGCCGGTGGTTTTCGACCAGTCAACGAAGGCTTGGGTCGCGGCGGTGACGGCTTGTTCGACGGCTTTTTCATCGCCGCCATTCACCGTGGTCAGCAAGGCTTCGGTGGTCGGGTTGATCACGCGCAGGTGTTCGCTGCCCGCCGACCATTGACCATCGATGTAAAGACCGTCCAGCGTCGTTGGAAAACTCATTTCGACACCGCCTTCATCCACTGGGTCTGATCGATTTCAATCAGGGTCGGGCCTTGGCGGTCGGTGGCGACGCGCAGTGCGCTGCGCAGTTGCTCGACACCGTTGACCGCTTCGGCGGCGCAGCCCAGAGCCTTGGCCACACCGATAAAGTCCGGGGTGTAGATGTCCACGCCTACCGGCTCGATGGCGCGGTTGACCATGTACTTTTTGATTTCTTCGTAGCCCTGGTTATTCCACAGCAGCACGATCACCGGCGTGCGCGCTTCCACGGCGCTGGCCAGTTCCGGCAGGGTGAATTGCAGGCCGCCGTCGCCGATCAGGCACACCACCGGCGGACGCGAACCGTCCTCGACGCTACCGCCGAGCCAGGCACCAATCGCTGCCGGCAAGGCGTAACCCAAGGTGCCGTAACCGGTGGACGAGTTGAACCAGCGGCGCGGACGCTCCGGGTTGAAGGTCAGGTTGCCGGTGTACACCGGTTGGGTCGAATCGCCGACGAACACCGCGTCCGGCAATTCATGCAGCACGGTTTCGAGGAAACGGGTCTGGGCCAGGGTCGGCGCATCCCAGGTCGCGGCGAGTTCTTCACGCAAACGGGCGGCGCGTACCTGGCCCCAATCGTTGCGGCGTTCGGCCAATGACTTGTGGGACAAGGCGCTGAGCAAGGCTTGGGCGGCATTGCGCGAGTCGGACACCAGCGCCACGTGCGGCGGGTAGTTGCGCACGGTCTGGTCCGGGTCGATGTCGACGCGCAGCAGTTTGCCGGGGATTTCGAAACCGCCGGCGAAGGTCACGTCGTAGTCGGTTTCTGCCAGCTCGGTGCCGATGGCCAGCACCACGTCGGCCTCGGCGACCAGGGCGCGAGTGGCGACCAGGCTTTGGGTCGAACCGATCAGCAACGGATGGTTGGATTCGAGCATGCCTTTGGCGTTGATGGTCAGCGCGACCGGTGCGTCGAGCAATTCCGCCAGTTCAGTCAGCTCGGAGGCGGCGTCGATGGCGCCGCCACCGGCCAGGATCAGCGGGCGTTTGGCGCCCGCCAGCAGTTCGGTCATGCGCGACACGGCAGACGGCGAAGCACCGGCGCGGTCGATGTTGACCGGGAGGCTGGCGAGCAAGTCGTCGGCTTCTTCGACCAGGACGTCCAACGGGATTTCGATGTGCACGGGACGCGGACGCCCGGCCTGGAACAGCGCAAACGCCCGGGCCAACACGCCCGGCAGTTCCGACGCCGACATCAGGGTGTGGGAGAACGCCGCCACGCCGCCGACCAACGCGCTCTGGTTCGGCAGCTCATGCAGCTTGCCGCGACCACCGCCCAATTGGTTGCGGGTCTGCACGCTGGAAATCACCAGCATCGGGATCGAATCGGCGTAGGCCTGGCCCATCGCCGTGGTGATGTTGGTCATGCCCGGGCCGGTGATGATGAAGCACACACCCGGCTTGCCGCTGGTGCGCGCATAGCCGTCGGCCATGAACCCGGCGCCCTGTTCGTGACGCGGCGTGACGTGGTTGATGCTCGAACGGGCCAGCCCGCGATACAACTCAACGGTATGCACCCCGGGAATGCCGAACACCTGCTCGACCCCGTAGTCTTCGAGTAACTTGACCAATACTTCGCCGCACGTCGCCATGTCTTTGCCCTTCTTGTTCGTTTGAGACGCCGGGCCTGCGCAGTGTTTATGATGCGAAGGCAAGCCCAGGGATGGCCTCATTGGAACGGGCGACACGTAGCCGCAACAATGGATAAAAAGTCATACTAGCCATGTCCTCACGTCATACCTTGGGTCCTCATGAAACGACTGCCTCCCCTGCCCGCCCTGCACACTTTTCTGATCACCGCACAGTGCTGCAACTTCACAAGGGCCGCCGAGCAGTTGCACATCACCCAGGGCGCGGTGAGTCGGCAGATTGCCGGGCTGGAAGATCACCTCGGGTATGAGTTGTTCATTCGCCAGGCCCGAGGCCTGGAACTGACCGCTGAAGGACGAGAGTGGCTGCCCCGGGTGCAGCAGATTTTCGGCTTGATCGGCGAGGCGGTGGACCAGATCGGCGCCAAGCGCGAAACCCTGCAACTCAAGGCCCCGACCTGCGTGATGCGCTGGCTATTGCCGCGTTTGATGCAGTGGCAAAAGGAACGCCCGGACGTGCCGGTGGAGCTGACGACCACGGTTCGACATGGCGTGGACTTTCATCGTGAGCAGTTCGATGCGGCGGTAATCTACGGCGTACCGCCGGACACCTCACTGGCCTCCCATCGGCTGTTTGACGAGCAACTGACGCCGGTGTGTTCCAAGCCGTATCTCGAGGGCCCGGTGCCGTTGCAGGCGCCGGAAGATCTGGAACAACACATGCTGCTGCACCCGACCCGGGATGAACGGGACTGGAAGGCATGGCTGGCCTCGGCGGATGTTTACTTGAGCAATGTAGGCAAGGGTCAGCATTTCGAGACGCTGGATTTGGCGATGTCGGTGGCGTCCCAAGGGACGGGCGTGGCGATTGGGGATTGGTCGCTGATCGGCGATGACCTGAGCGCCGGGCGGCTGGTCATGCCGTTTGAACTGAAGGTGAAAACCGGGCTGGCGTATTACCTGGTCCTGCCGCAAAAGCCGGCACCTTCGCCGAAGTTACAGGAATTGTTGGGGTGGTTGGTGGAGCAGGCCGCTGTACGCTGATCGTTCCCACGCTCCGCGTGGGAATGCCTCAAGGGACGCTCCGCGTTCCAATGGGACGCAGAGCGTCCCGGGCTGCATTCCCACGCAGAGCGTGGGAACGATCATCAAACCTCAATACCCTACGGCAAACCGCTGCCGCGAATGCTTCGGCGTTTCCACTTCATCCAGCAGCGCAATCGCATAATCGGCGAAGGTGATCCAGCTCCGGCCTTCTGCGCTGACCAGCAAATCATCCTTGCCAATCCGAAACTTGCCGGTGCGCTCCCCTTCGACAAACTCCGCCGACGGCGACACGAAGGTCCAGTCCAGCTCCTGCTCCTTGCGCAGGTTCTCCAGGAACAACGCCCCGGCACTGGCTTCAGCCTTGTACTCCTCGGGGAAACCTTCGCTGTCGATCACTCGACCGCCATTGGGCAGCAACAACGAACCAGCGCCACCCACCACCAGTAAGCGTTTGACCCCGGCCTTTTTCACCGGTCCGATCACAGCGCTGGCCGGCAGGGTCGAGAAGTGCGCGGCGCTGATCACCACGTCATGCCCGGCGACGGCGGCTTGCAAGGCGTCGGCATCCAGGGCATCGACGTTCTTGCTGACCACACCGGCACGCTGGCCGATCTTCGACGTATCACGGGCGATGGCGGTAACGCTGTGACCGCGACGCAGGGCTTCTTCCAACAGTTGGCTACCGGCACGACCGGTGGCACCGATGATTGCGATTTTGCTCATGACGTTCTCCAGTTGGGATGGGTGTAGCTACAGTGATTTGGCAATGCTCATTGTGGCGAGGGGGCTTGCCCCCGTTCGGCTGCGAAGCAGTCGCAAAACCTGCAAACACGGTGTGACTGAAAGAATGCAGGGGAGCGCTTCGCACTCCAGCGGGAGCAAGCTCCCTCGCCACAAAAGCCCTTCAATCACTAAATCCGGTTACCACTTCATCTCGCCCTTGGCGACTTTGGCGCTCAGTTCCAGGGAGCTTTCCTCGCCCAGGGTCGGGTAGCGTTTTTTCATCGCGGCGATCAGTTCAGCCGAGTCCTTCGCCTTGGCGGTTTCTTCGTCGAACGCCTTGATGTAGTCAGCAGTGAATGTCACAGCAGCCAGGGAGCGAGCGCTCTCACCCAGGTAGTGACCCGGCACGATGGTTTTCGGTTTCAACGTTTCGATCGAGTGCAGCGTCGTCAGCCAATCGGCATGGGACTGCGGCGTCTGCGTATCGGCCATCCACACGTGGATGTTCTCAGCGACGACCACCCCGCCGACCACAGCCTTGATCGACGGGATCCACACAAAGCTGCGATCCGGCTGCTTGCCGTCCAGGCCGATCACCTGCAATTTCTGCCCTTCAAGCATCAGGCTGTCGCCCTTGAGCACGCCCGGCACGATGGTTTTGGCCGGCACGTCGGCGCCCATTTTCGGGCCCCAGAAAGCGAGTTTGCCGTCGACGGTGTGCTTGATGTGATCCACGGTCGGTTGCGAGGCCAGCACCTTGGCGTTCGGGAACGCGGCGGTCAGGGTGTCGAGGCCGAAGTAGTAATCCGGGTCACCGTGGCTGATGTAGATGGTGGTCAATTGCTTGCCGCTGGCGCGGATTTTCTGCACCACTTGCTCGGCCTGGGATTTGCCGAACTGCGCGTCCACCAGGATCGCGTCTTTCTCGCCGCTGACCAGCACCGAGGTCACCGGGAAAATCGCCTTGTCGCCCGGGTTGTAGACGTCCAGGGTCAAGGTCGACGCGGCGGCGTGGGCCGCGAAACCGAGGGTGGCGGTTGCCAGGAGAATGCGCTTGATTGTGGTGAAACCGATCATCTGTTGCTCCATGTCCAAATGCCTGCTTGGCGATGGGGTGAGAGCTTAGTTGCCTGACTCAGTACAAAAAATGCGATGCTGGAACATAGTTTGTTTCTAAAAGTGGGCAAATCATGGATCGTCTTCAAGCAATGCAGGTGTTTGTCTCGGTGGTGGACCTGGGCAGCCAGTCGGCGGCGGCCGATCACCTGGACCTGTCACGGCCGGTGGTATCGCGGTATCTGGCGGAGCTGGAGGACTGGGTCGGCGCCCGGCTGATGCACCGCACCACGCGCAAGCTGAGCCTGACCGCAGCGGGCAGCGAAATCCTGCCGCGCTGTCGGCAGATGCTCGACCTGACCACTGACATGCAAGCTGCCATCAGCGAACCGGACGAAGCGCCCCGTGGCCTGCTGCGGATCAGCGTCAGCACCTCGTTCGGCCAGGCGCAACTGGCGGACGCCATGGCCGCTTACGTCAAGCGCTACCCCGGTGTCAGCATCGACATGCAAATGATCGACCGCACGGTGAACCTGGTGGACGAACGCATCGACCTGGCGATCCGCACCAGCAACGACCTGGACCCGAACCTGATTGCCCGGCGCCTGACGGTATGTCGCTCGGTGATCTGCGCCTCCCCCGCTTACCTGGAAGAACACCCGACGCCGCAACGGGTCGAGGACCTGAGCCAACACAATTGCCTGACCCACTCCTACTTCGGCAAAAGCCTCTGGCATTTCGAACAGGACGGCGAACAGGTCTCGGTGCCAGTGCAGGGCAACATCAGCGCCAACGAGGCCAGCACCCTGCTGCGCGCAACCATGGCCGGCGCCGGCATCGCGATGCTGCCCAGCTACCAGGCCGGCGTGCACATCCACAGCGGCGAACTCACCCGCCTGCTGGCCCACGCCGAACCGCGACAGATGAACATGTACGCGGTCTACGCCTCACGCAAACACATGCCATCAACCATGCGCAGCATGCTCGACTTCCTGGTACTCAGATTCCCCGAAGAACCGGCGTGGGATGTGGGCCTCTAAATACGCAAATCCTCCCTGTGGGAGCGGGCTTGCTCGCGAATGCGAACTGACATTCAACATCTTTGCAGGCTGACCCACCGCCTTCGCGAGCAAGCCCGCTCCCACAATGGCCCGGCGCAATGAATGCGATCTCAATCAACACACAGAACCCCTGTGGGAGCGGGCTTGCTCGCGAATGCGAACTGACATTCAACATCTTTATTGACTGACCCACCGCCTTCGCGAGCAAGCCCGCTCCCACAATGGCCCGGCGCAATAAATGCGATCTCCATCAACACACAGAACTCCTGTGGGAGCGGGCTTGCTCGCGAATGCGGACTGACATTCAACATCTTCATTGGCTGACCCACCGCCTTCGCGAGCAAGCCCGCTCCCACAATGGCCCGGCGCAATAAATGCGATCTCCATCAACACACAGCCCTCCTGTGGGAGCGGGCTTGCTCGCGAATGCTGACTGACATTCAACATCTTCATTGACTGACCCACCGCTTTCGCGAGCAAGCCCGCTCCCACAGGAGATATCAGTGTTTTGAATATCGGGTGACAAGCGAAAGCCACATCAGTGGCAACTCATGGGCGCTGACCTATGCTGAATGTAAGTACCCAAGGGTATTCGTTCAGAGGTCAACGCCATGAACATCAAAACAAGAAGATACCTCGCCATTTTCGTCACCTGCGCGGCGACGCTGGCGCTGTATGGCACCGCGGCTTGGCGGGTCGAGCAGTTGCGGCAACTGCCCCGGGAATACGCGAGTTGCAACTACGAGCGCTGCATTCCCCACAACGCGACCCTCAACGCTCTGCGCTAACGCGGCGTATCAGGTCTCGCTGTCTTGATCGGCCTTCAAACGGTCGCGGAACGCTTTGGGCGAAATCCCCACGCGACGCCGGAACAGGCGCGTGAAGTTTGTAGGATCGGAAAACCCCAATACGTCAGACATTTCATAAATGGTCATGCTGGTGTAGGTCAGCAGGCGCTTGGCTTCGAGCAATTGCCGTTCGTGCATGATCTGCAACGCCGGTTGCCCCGCCAGTTCACGGCACGTGCCGTTGAGGTGCGACACGGAAATCCCCAGCCGATGGGCCAGGTCCTCGACCTTGACGTGCTGGCGGTAAGTCTCTTCCACCAGTTGAATAAAGCCATTGAGGTATTCCCGGGCGCGCTGCGGTCGCTGGCTGGCGTTGCGTCGCTGCAACACCTGGCGACTGACCCAGACCATGATCACGCTGACCAGGGAATGCATGAGCATTTCCCGGGCCGGTTGATGGCCGGTGTATTCGCTTTGCAGCGCTGAAAACAGACTGTTGAGGTATTCGCTGTCCTTGCCCGCCGGATAACTTTCGGCCTGGGTCAGGGCGCTCACCGAGTTGCCCAGTTGTGCCTGCAAATGCGCCACCAACGGCGCCGCCAGGGTCACGACAAAGCCTTCGACATCCTCGGAAAAACGATAACCGTGCACCGACAGCGGCGGCAGGATCAGCATCGCCGGGTCGGTCAGTTGCGTGCGTTTACCTTCGATTTCAAGCTCAGCCTGACCTTTGAAGACGAAGAGTAACTGGCACAAATCAGCGTGGCGGTGGGGTTTGATTTCCCATTGATGCTCGCGGCTGCGTTTGGAAATGGTTTCACAGTGCAACAAGTCGGGGGTCGGCCAATCCAGGCTTTCACCGTAGAGCTTGAACACCGGAATCGAAGGCAGGTCAGGCTTGTTCATCACTTCAATCCAGGCCTCGGGGTAGACGGGGCGATAATCGCACCGATTGGCAGAATGTACAGGTATCGGCTCAGTTTTCACCTTCAATTGACAGACTCGCAAGGGAAAAATGCAAGCACTCGATCCATAAAAATTATTCAGCGGCCATGGTCGCGTGAAGCTTGCGAGTCATAAAAACAATGAAAACGCTGAAAACCCAAATCGCCATCATTGGTGCCGGTCCGTCCGGTTTACTGCTCGGCCAATTGCTGCACAACGCCGGCATCGACACCCTCATTCTTGAACGCCAGACACCCGATTATGTGCTCGGCCGCATCCGCGCCGGGGTCCTCGAACAAGGCATGGTAGAGCTGTTGCGCCAGGCCGGCGTGGGACGGCGCATGGACGCTGAAGGGTTGGTCCATGGCGGCTTCGACCTGGCCCTCGATGGCCGCCAGGTGCACATCGATCTACAGTCCCTGACCGGCGGCAAAACCGTGATGATCTACGGCCAGACCGAAGTCACCCGCGACCTGATGGCCGCCCGTCGGGACGCGGGCGCACAGACGATTTATCAAGCGAGCAATGTCGTTCCCCACGGCATGAAAAGCGACGAAGCTTTTGTCACGTTCGAAAAGGACGGCGAAACGTATCGCCTCGACTGCGACTACATAGCCGGTTGCGACGGTTTCCATGGCGTGGCGCGGCAGTCGATTCCTGCCGAGTGCCTGAAGATCTTCGAACGGGTTTATCCCTTCGGCTGGCTGGGGATTCTGGCCGACACCCCGCCGGTCCACGACGAGCTGGTCTACGCCCGCCACGAACGTGGGTTCGCGCTATGCAGCATGCGCTCGGCCACTCGCACCCGCTATTACCTGCAAGTGCCGGCCGAGGAACAGGTCGAGGACTGGTCCGATCAACGCTTCTGGGATGAACTCAAATCCCGGCTGCCCCAAGCGCTGGCCGACACATTGGTCACCGGGCCGTCCATCGAAAAAAGTATCGCGCCGTTGCGCAGCTTCGTGGTGGAACCGATGCAGTACGGACGCCTGTTCCTGGTCGGCGACGCCGCGCACATCGTGCCGCCCACCGGCGCCAAGGGCCTGAACCTGGCGGCCAGCGATGTCAGCACGTTGTTCAATATTCTGCTGAAGGTCTACCGCGACGGCCGTGTGGACTTGCTGGAGAAGTACTCGCAAATCTGCCTGCGCCGGGTCTGGAAAGCCGAGCGGTTTTCCTGGTGGATGACCTCGATGCTGCACCATTTCGAGGAGCACGATGCCTTCAGCCAGCGCATCTGCGCCTCGGAACTGGACTACTTTGTGAACTCCGAGGCCGGGCGAAAAACCATTGCAGAAAATTACGTCGGGCTTCCATACGAGGCTATCGAATAGCCTGCTATCGACTTACACTGGCGAGCATTCCCGTCCGCAGTGCTCCTGACGGGACAATCACCGCCCGCAGGTTTTACCGTGACCAATCTGAACCACCCAGAAACGCCCAAACCGGCCATTCGCAGTGTGTTGATCGCCCTGATGCTGGCGATTTTTCTCGGTGCCCTGGACCAGACCATCGTCGCCGTGTCGATGCCGGCCATTTCCGCCCAGTTCAAGGATGTCAGCCTGCTGGCCTGGGTGATTTCCGGCTACATGGTGGCGATGACCGTGGCGGTGCCGATCTACGGCAAGCTCGGCGATCTGTACGGTCGGCGCAAGTTGATGCTGTTTGGCATGGGGCTGTTCACCCTCGCTTCGTTCTTTTGCGGCATGGCCCAGAGCATGGAGCAATTGGTGTTGGCACGGATCATCCAGGGCATCGGCGCCGGCGGGATGATTTCGGTCAGCCAAGCCATCATCGGCGACATCGTCCCGCCCCGGGAGCGCGGTCGTTACCAGGGTTACTTCAGCAGCATGTACGCGGTGGCCAGCGTGGCCGGGCCGGTGCTCGGCGGCTACATGACCGAATACCTGTCGTGGCGCTGGGTGTTCCTGATCAACCTGCCGTTGGGCCTGGGCGCGTGGCTGGTGGCCAATCGCACGCTGGTGGGGCTGCCGGTGCCGCAGCGCAAACCGATCATCGATTACCTCGGCACGGTGTTGATGATCATCGGCTTGACTGCCCTGCTGCTCGGCATCACCCAAGTCGGTCAGGGTCACTCGTGGCGCAGCGCCGAAGTGCTGGGGCTGCTCGGTTGCGCGGTGGCGGTGCTGGCGGTATTTGTCTGGCATGAACGACGGGCGCGGGAGCCGTTGCTGCCGATGCATCTGTTCGCCAACCCCAGCGCAATCTTTTGCTGGTGCACGATTTTTTTCACCAGTTTCCAGGCCATTTCGTTGATCGTGCTGATGCCGCTGCGCTTCCAGAGCGTCACCGGCGCCGGGGCCGACAGCGCCGCCCTGCACCTGTTGCCCTTGGCGATTGGCTTGCCGATTGGTGCCTATTTCGCCGGGCGCCGCACCTCGGTGACCGGGCGCTACAAGCCGATGATCCTGACCGGCGCGCTGCTGATGCCGATCTCGATCCTCGGCATGGCGTTCAGCGCGCCCCAGGCCTTGTTGATGAGCAGCCTGTTCATGTTGCTCAGCGGGATCGCCAGCGGCATGCAGTTCCCGACTTCGCTGGTGGGCACGCAGAATTCGGTGGAACAACGGGACATCGGCGTCGCCACCAGCACCACCAACCTGTTCCGTTCGCTGGGCGGCGCGGTGGGTGTGGCGTTGATGTCGGCGCTGTTGCTGGCGTTGTTGCAGGATTCGAGTTTCGCCCACCTGAGCGGCTCGGCGCTGATCGGTGAGGGCCACTCGGGGAATGTGTTACTGGACGGTTTGAACGCCGCGCCGGGGGAAGCGAAAGAGGCCTTGCGTGCGGAGCTGCTGCTGACGTTCCGGCATTTGCTGATGGTCAGCGCGGCGGTGTCGTTGCTGGGGCTGGCGGCGGCGATTGCGATGCCGAATAAGGTGTTGCGGGGGCGGGAAGATAAGGTTCGGTAGTTAGACCGCGTCGCCTGTATTCGCGAGCAAGCCCGCTCCCACATTGGATCTGCTGTGAACACAAAATTTGTGAACACCATAGATCAAATGTGGGAGCGGGCTTGCTCGCGAAAGCGATCTGTCAGTCACCGCAATTCAAGGGCTGTAATACCCGACCGCGACCAGGAAGTGCCCAACCTTTTTCAGATACGCATGCTTGTCCTCAACCTTGCCGGTCACCGGGTTCTTCCAGCGGTATTCGTACTCGCCCTGATCCTGCTTGCCGATCAATGCCAGGATCGGCTCGCCCACCGGTTTGCCTTCCGGGTCATTGACCTTGCCGAAGTCGGTATTGATCAGCCTTAGATTGGTGCCATGGGCGACGTAGCGCTGGTTATTCAGATCCACCACGAACACATAGAGGTCGTCCTGCAGGTAGCCGCCCTTGAGGGAGTTAATCGCCGTCAGGGTGCCCTTCTCGTCCTTGGCCAGATCGATGGCCGCTTTATTCAGCAACGCCATCGCCTGCTCCGCCGACGCCCGGGGCACGTAGTAACCGACCGCCAGGATCCGCTGGCCGATGCGTTGATAGAACACATGCTTGCGCTCGACCTTGCCGTCCGCCCAGTTCTGCCAGCGGTATTCGGCCTGCTGAATGCCATTGCCTTCCGGCACTTTCAAGGCGTCCTTGAAGACTTTCTGCATATCCGGCGGCAGCATCTCGGACACGTCGCGCCCGATCAACGCCGAGGACGGCCCACCGCTGGCGAGCATCACGCCTTTGGTGTCGACCACGAATACATAGCGGTCCTTGTCGACAAACTCGCCCTGACGACTGAACGCCGCGAAGGCCTTGTCGCCGTTGTCGTGGTAGTACGCCAGGGCTTTCTCAAGCAAGGCCCGGGCGGCCTGGCCGTCATCCTTGGGCGCCGTGGCCGCCTGAACCTGGCCCAGGCTCAGCCACAGCATCCCCACCAGCCAGGCCATCTTGTGCACAAACCCCATAGCGCATCCCTCGTTCTTGTTGATGTTTCAAGAGCGTAGACGGGGTTGGAGATATGGATGGATATTCAGGAGAGTGTGGGGGGTGAGACTAGCTCTTGTGGTGAGGGGGCTTGCCTGTGGCGAGCTGCCTCGCCGCAAAAGCCGCCGCTACAGATTTTGCATCAGGGCTGTTTCGCCCGGGCGTTGATCTGCTGCTGCAAATTCTGGATCTGCGCTTGCAGGGTATTGAGGTTGCGAGTGGTCTGTGCGCGGAAGGCGTCGAACTCGGCGGTGTTGGTCGGGTTTGGCGTGGCGGCGGCCGGGCGGTTGTCCTGCTCGCTTTTGAGCACGACAATTTCCTGTTCCAGGCGATCAATTGCAGCAGTCGGGTTGCCCTGTTTCTTCAGCGCCGCGATATCGGCGTTGAGGCTTTTCAGCTCGGCGTCGACTTTACTGGTGTCCGCCGGCGCACTTTTCAGTGCGGTCAGTTCATCGCTCAGGGTTTTGACCTGGGCCTGCAGTTGGGTGTTGGCCGCGGTTTGTGCAGTGGTTTGTGCAGTCATTTGCGCCAGACGCTTGTCCAGCTCGCTGGTCTGGCCGACCACGCCTTGCTGGGCCTGACTCTGATCCTGGAGTTTGCTTTCCAGTTGTTTGATCTGCAGTTTCAGCGCTTCGCTGTCGCTGTTGACGTTGGACTGACTGGCGACCACCTTGCCGGAAATGTCCTGCAAGCGCCCCGCCGCTTCCTCACTGATCCGCGCGAAACTTTCCTGGGTGGCCACCAGTTGCTGCTCCATCAGCGAAATCTGCTGGAAGCTCCACCAGGCAAGACCCGCGAAAGCGAAGAACAAGGCACCGACCAACGCCCACAACGGCCCGGTGCTGGCGCTTTTGACTTTTACCGCAGGCACTGGACGCGAGTGCACGGTGGTGCGAACGGTCGGCGGAAAATCATCGTCATCGAGGGGATCGGCGCGCAGGCTCGGTACATCGTCGAAGTCGTCGTTGGCATCGTTACGCATGGACATTGAGGCAACCTTTGTGAAACGCGGTAATGGCTGGATGCGGCGCAGTATAAACCCCACAGCCGCAAGGGTTGACCCTCAACCCTGCACTCGGTTCAGTGTCGGGACAGGTCCTACAGCAATCAGCGAATATCCTGAGCCTTCCACCAGCCGCAGAACTCATCGAGGGCGGTCCAGAGGCTGACTTTCGGATCGTAGTCCAGATAATGCCGGGCGCGGCTGATGTCCAACGTGAAATTTTTGTTCATCACCTGCATGCCCAGGCGCGACAGGGTCGGCTCCGGGCGCCCCGGCCACAGTTTGCACACGCCCTCGTTGAGCGCCGCCACGCTGTAGGCCAAGCCGTAGGAACGGTAGCGAGTGACCTGAGGCACGTCCATTTTTCGCATCACGTAATTCACCACATCCCACAACGGCACCGGCGCGCCGTTGCTGATGTTGTAGGCCTTGCCCAGCGCCGAACCGCCGGCCAGCAGACTGCTGAGCATCGCCTCGCTGAGGTTTTGCATGCTGGTGAAATCGACCTTGTTCAGGCCGTTGCCGACAATCGCCAGGCGCCCCTTGCGCTGCATCTTCAGCAGGCGCGGGAAGATGCTCATGTCGCCGGCACCGGTGACGAAACGCGGGCGCAGGGCGATGGTTTCGAGGCCGAATTCCTGGGCGCCGAAAACCTTTTGCTCAGCCAGGTACTTGGTCGCCGCGTAGTGATGCTTGAAGCGCTTGGGCACCTGCTCTTCGGTCAGGCCCAGATGATCGCGGCCATCGAAGTAGATCGACGGCGAGGACAAATGCACCAGGCGCCGCACCCGCTGCTTGAGGCAGGCCTCGACCACGTTTTCCGTGACCTGGACGTTGCCCTGGTGAAAGTCCTGATAGCGGCCCCACAACCCGACGGCGCCGGCGCAATGCACCACGGCATCAACGTCGGCGCACAGGTCGCGCACCAGTTCCGGGTCGCTCAGGTCGCCCTGGATAAATTCGGCACCCCGGCGCACCAGGTGCTCCACACCCTCGGCCCGGCGACCGTTGACCCGCACGTCCAGGCCCTGCTCCAGGGCAAAACGCGCAAAGCGTCCGCCAATGAAGCCGCTTGCGCCGGTGACCAGAATTTTCATGTAAAGCTCCAACAAAGCAGCTGCGAGCTCCAAGCTTCGAGCCGCAAGTTTAAAAACACACCACAAGCTCTTCACTTGCAGCTTGCAGCTTGACGCTTACAACTGTGCCAAAGGCACCAGCCATTGCTTCGACGAACGTACCAATTGGTCAGTGAGTAACCCCAGCAACTGACCGCCATTGCGCCAATGATGCCAGTACAGCGGCACATCGATGGGCTTATCTGGCAAAAGCTCTACTAAAACACCGCGTTGCAGTTGTTCGCGCACCTGTAATTCCGGCACCAGGCCCCAGCCGAGCCCGGCTTCCGTGAGGCGGATAAAGCCTTCGGACGATGGGCACAGATGGTGCTCGAAACCGCCGTCCACCCCGAGGGACGCGAGGTAGCGATGCTGTAGGAAATCGTCCGGGCCAAACACCAGCGCCGGGGTGCGTGGCAACAATTCGGCGCGCACACCCTCGGGAAAATGTCGGGCAATAAACGCTGGGCTGGCCAACGCCCGGTAGCGCATGGCGCCCAACAACACACTGCGCGCCCCGGCCACCGGACGTTCGCTGGCGCAGACACACGCCGCCACTTCCCCGGCGCGCATGCGTTTAAGGCCGACGGTCTGGTCTTCTACCACCAGATCCAACAGCAAATGTTGTTCGGCACAAAAGTCCCCCACCGCTTCCGCCCACCAGGTGGCGAGGCTGTCGGCGTTGAGGGCGATGCGCAGGCGTTCCGGCAGGCCTTCCTCGTCCAGCGCTGGCACCAGGGTCTGTAGATCCCGCTCGAGCAAACGCACTTGCTGCACATGGTTGAGCAAGCGCCGGCCAATCTCCGTGGGTGCGGGCGGCGTGACCCGCACCAGCACCGGTTGGCCAACCCGCGCTTCCAGCAACTTGATGCGCTGGGAAATCGCTGATTGCGACAAACCCAGCACCTGGGCGGCACGTTCGAATCCGGCCTGCTCGACCACGGCGGCCAAGGCAGAAAGCAATTTATAGTCGAACATCAGTTTTCCTAATGAGCGATCAGCACTATTGGTTTTTCTTATACAGCGAAGCGCCGGAGAATGGCCAGCAAGAACTCTTTATAAGGAACACCGACATGGCTGGCGAAACCTCATTGGCAACCCTGCTGCGCAGCATGAGCCCGCAGCTCAACGTCGGCGAGTATGTGTTTTGCACGTTGCGCGACGGCACGTTGCCGGCGGATCTGGAAATCATCGGCAGCTTTCGTGAGCAGGAAGGTCTGACGGTGATTCTGGAAAAATCCCACGCCGAACAGGCCGGTTTCAGCTTCGACTACATCGCGGCGTGGATCACCTTGAACGTGCACTCGGCCCTGGAAGCCGTGGGCCTGACCGCTGCCTTCGCCACGGCGCTGGGCAAAGCCGGGATCAGTTGCAACGTGATCGCCGGTTATTACCACGATCATCTGTTCGTCGGTCAGGCCGATGCCGAACGCGCCCTGCAAGTGTTGCGCGATCTCGCAGCCAACGGGGAGTAGACCATCATGTGGCAAAGCTATGTAAACGGCCTGCTGGTCGCGGCGGGGCTGATCATGGCGATCGGCACCCAGAATGCCTTTGTGCTGGCCCAGAGCCTGCGCCGCGAACATCACTTGCCGGTGGCGGCGCTGTGCGTCGTCTGCGATGCACTTCTGGTGGCGGCGGGCGTGTTCGGGTTAGCGACGGTGCTGGCGCATAATCCGACCTTGCTGGCAGTGGCCCGTTGGGGCGGCGCGGCGTTTCTGATTTGGTACGGCAGCCAGGCATTACGCCGGGCCTGTGCGAAACAAAGCCTGGAACAAGGTGAAAATCAGACCGTACGTTCGCTGCGGGCGGTGATGCTCAGTGCCTTGGCGGTGACCCTGCTCAATCCGCACGTTTATCTGGATACGGTTTTGCTGATCGGCTCCCTCGGCGCGCAACAGACCGAGCCGGGCGCTTATGTCGTCGGCGCGGCGAGCGCTTCTTTATTATGGTTCTTTACCCTGGCGCTGGGCGCGGCATGGTTGGCACCTTGGTTGGCACGTCCCAGCACTTGGCGGATTCTCGACCTGTTAGTCGCTGTGATGATGTTTACCGTAGCGTTCCAGCTAATCACCGCCCCTTAACTTATTCCAAAAGGCTCTGGAACCTCTATCCCACACAGTTGTTGCGTGGTTATGCCGCACCCCCGGTGCTATGATCCGGTTCGATGCGCCGCAAAGAGTACAAACTCCCCGGCGCTTGTCTGGCCGCCCGTGATCGGCCTTGCGCTCACCGCAACTGACCTGATTAGGAGAATCATCATGGCTTTCGAATTGCCGCCGCTGCCCTACGCACACGATGCCCTGCAGCCGCACATTTCCAAGGAAACTCTGGAATATCACCACGACAAGCACCACAACACCTACGTCGTGAACCTGAACAACCTGGTGCCAGGCACCGAGTTCGAAGGCAAGACCCTGGAAGAAATCGTCAAATCTTCCTCGGGCGGTATCTTCAACAACGCCGCTCAAGTCTGGAACCACACCTTCTACTGGAACTGCCTGGCGCCAAACGCCGGCGGTCAACCGACCGGCGCGCTGGCTGAAGCCATCAACGCTTCGTTCGGTTCGTTCGACAAGTTCAAAGAAGAATTCAGCAAAACCTCCATCGGCACCTTCGGCTCCGGCTGGGGCTGGCTGGTGAAAAAGGCTGACGGTTCCCTGGCCCTGGCCAGCACCATCGGCGCCGGCAACCCGCTGACCAACGGCGACACCCCGCTGCTGACCTGCGACGTCTGGGAACACGCTTACTACATCGACTACCGCAACGTTCGTCCGAAGTACGTCGAAGCGTTCTGGAACCTGGTCAACTGGAAATTCGTGGCTGAGCAGTTCGAAGGCAAAACCTTCACTGCTTAAGATCGACACCAGTCAAAAAAACCCGGCTTAGGTCGGGTTTTTTATGGGCCTTGCAAAGGTGGTGTCTGTTCTGGCGCCTTCGCGAGCAAGCCCGCTCCCACATTTGGAAAGCATTCCCCCTGTAGAAGCGAGGCTTGCCCGCGAAGAACGATAACGCGGTCAACCTGACGGAATATCTACCCCTGCGGGTCGACAATATCCAACGCCCGGTTCACAGCGAGGTCCGCCAGCATGACCACCTGCGCAATGGCCAATGCTGTACTGCGTTGGGAACCGCTCAGGTAGGTGGCGAAATCGCTGGCCAGGACACCGGCCGAGGCTAATGACTCACAAGCGTGAGCCAGGAGGGTTTCGATGTTCATGTCTGGGGAAATCATGAACATGGGGTTTGGGGTGTAGGGTGGGTCTGGGATTAATTTATCCAAGGGGATGCCTATGACGTTGGGTGCCAATCCCTTGCCGTTCTCACGCGACGAAGAGGTGGCAGCTATGTGCAGGGTGAGAAACCGGTCATAGACACCCGGCCGGACCGAAGTCCGCCCGCACACAGCCGCCGCAACGCATTGCAGCAAATCGGCGGCATTATGCGGATACTGGCGCTGGATGACTATGACTTGCCGGGTTCTCACACCCGATCGCTGAGTTTTCAACGACCGTCAAAGGTTATTGAACCCGCTTCCTACGGGCAACCTGAAAACCTCGTGGGAAAGGTCTGGTTTTTTTACCGCCGCTTAAACAAACATATTCGTTGTCCAGGCGGCAGCCTTCGCGAGCAGGCTCGCTCCCACAATTTTGATTGGGTACATCCGGGAGAGATTGGTCGGCTGTCAGGCCGCCTTCGCAGGCAAGCCAGCTCCCACAATTTTGATTGAGTACATTCGGGAGAGATTGGTCGGCTGTCAGGCCGCCTTCGCGGGCAAGCCCGCTCCCACAAAATCAAAATCAAAATCAAAAGCAGACTCCCACACACCCGCTCTTCACCACTCATTAGGCCGAGCGTTAGCTCGCCTGCCCTTGATCTTGCTCTACCCGCCCCTTCGGGAGGCTGAGTGGAGGTGTTCATCTGGGGGTGGGCGCGCAGCGCCGTGCGGCGAAGCCGCACACATCGAGAGGAGGTCGAAGCGAAGCCGACCGGAGGCGATGCCCCCAGATGGACACCGGAGCGAAGGAACGCCGAGCCCAAGCGAGGGGCCGGACGCCGGGGCGAGCCTTTTTTTGCTTACTTTTTTTTGGCGTTTGAAAAAAAAGTGAGTCGCCGTAAGGGCGAAACCATAAGCCGCCGTTACCGCAGCAACGGATATGTACACCATCACCAAGAACATGGTCGGCCCGAAGGCCGCCAAGGTGCCCCACAAGCCCAATCGCAAATTCCTACGATGAAAGAAGCCAAGAGCCCCTTGCCCCAACGCAACAGCGGACTAACATCAACCCAAAGGAAAAATAGTCCCGATCCTCCTCAAGTTGCAGGACAAAACAACCGACACAGTACAACTAGGACAAATACTCAAAACAACAGCACATTGGCCAGGCCACAGGCAAATCACCCTGAGCTGAATTGACCCTTTGACTGCCATCACGGGATTGCCAATACTCATGGCAACTTGATGCTACCCGCACGGAACAAGGAATAACCCTTTGAAGCTGGAACTCAAGAACAGCTTGTCGGTGAAGTTGCTCCGGGTCGTGCTCCTGTCGGCATTGATCGTCGGCGTGGTCTTGAGCTGCGCGCAGATCGTCTTCGATGCCTATAAAACACGCCAGGCCGTGGCCGGTGATGCCCAACGCATCCTCGACATGTTCCGCGACCCCTCGACCCAGGCCGTCTACAGCCTGGACCGGGAAATGGGCATGCAGGTAATTGAAGGCCTGTTCCAGGATGACGCCGTGCGCCAAGCCTCCATTGGCCATCCCAATGAAGCCATGCTCGCGCAGAAATCCCGCGAGCTGCAGCATTCCCACAGTCGCTGGCTGACCGACCTGATCCTCGGCCAGGAACGCACCTTCACCACCCAACTGGTGGGCCGTGGGCCCTACAGCGAGTATTACGGCGACCTGAGCATCACCCTCGACACTGCCACCTATGGCCAGGGTTTCATTGTCAGCTCGGTGATCATCTTTATTTCCGGGGTGCTGCGTGCCCTCGCCATGGGCCTGGTCCTGTACCTGGTTTACCACTGGCTGCTGACCAAGCCGCTGTCGCGGATCATCGAGCACCTGACCGAGATCAACCCCGACCGTCCCAGCGAACACAAGATCCCGCAGATCAAGGGCCACGAAAAGAACGAATTGGGCATCTGGATCAACACCGCCAACCAGTTGCTCGAGTCCATCGAGCGCAACACCCATTTGCGTCACGAAGCCGAAAACAGCCTGCTGCGCATGGCCCAGTACGATTTCCTCACCGGCCTGCCCAACCGCCAGCAATTGCAGCAACAACTGGACAAGATCCTGGTGGACGCCGGCAAGTTGCAACGCCGGGTCGCGGTGCTGGTGGTTGGCCTGGATGACTTCAAGGGCATCAACGAACAATTCAGCTACCAGACCGGCGACCAACTGTTGCTGGCCCTGGCCGATCGCCTGCGTGCCCACAGCGGTCGCCTCGGCGCCCTAGCCCGTCTGGGCGGCGACCAGTTTGCGCTGGTTCAGGCCGACATCGAGCAACCTTACGAAGCGGCGGAACTGGCGCAAAGCATCCTCGATGACCTGGAAGCGGCGTTTGCCCTCGATCATCAGGAAATCCGCCTGCGCGCCACCATCGGCATCACCCTGTTCCCCGAGGACGGTGACAGCACCGAGAAGCTGCTGCAAAAAGCCGAGCAGACCATGACCCTGGCCAAAACCCGCTCGCGCAACCGCTATCAGTTCTATATCGCCAGCGTCGACAGCGAAATGCGCCGCCGCCGGGAACTGGAAAAAGACCTGCGCGACGCCCTGACCCGGGATCAGTTCTACCTTGTCTACCAGCCGCAAATCAGCTATCGCGATCACCGGGTGGTGGGCGTCGAAGCCTTGATTCGCTGGCAGCACCCGGAACACGGGTTGGTGCCGCCGGATTTGTTCATCCCGCTGGCCGAGCAGAACGGCACCATCATCGCCATCGGCGAATGGGTGCTGGACCAGGCCTGCAAGCAATTGCGCGAATGGCACGACCAGGGGTTTGTCGACCTGCGCATGGCGGTGAACCTGTCCACCGTGCAGTTGCACCACGCCGAGTTGCCGCGGGTGGTCAATAACCTGCTGCAAATCTACCGTCTGCCGCCGCGCAGCCTGGAGCTGGAAGTCACCGAAACCGGCCTGATGGAAGACATCAGCACCGCCGCCCAACACCTGCTGAGCCTGCGCCGCTCCGGCGCGCTGATCGCTATCGATGACTTCGGCACCGGTTATTCGTCACTCAGCTATCTGAAAAGTCTGCCCCTGGACAAGATCAAGATCGACAAGAGCTTCGTCCAGGACCTGCTCGATGACGACGACGACGCCACCATCGTTCGGGCCATCATCCAGTTGGGCAAGAGCCTGGGCATGCAGGTCATTGCCGAAGGTGTGGAAACCGCCGAGCAAGAGGCCTACATCATTTCCGAAGGCTGCCACGAAGGTCAGGGTTATCACTACAGCAAACCGCTGCCGGCGCGGGAGTTGAGCGCGTATTTAAAGCAGGCTCAGCGCAGTAACGCGGCTATTTTGTAAAAATCAAAAGATCGCAGCCTTCGGCAGCTCCTACATGAATCGCATCCCCCCGTAGGAGCTGCCGAAGGCTGCGATCTTTTGATCTACCGCACCAAACCCCTGAATAAGAAATATTTCCAACCACAACCCCTTTACACATAATGCGAAAGATTTGCATTATGTCGCAGCTTTGCGCGCCCCCGGCGCCATTCCACCCCTATCGAAGCAGGATGTTCGCCATGATTCGTATGCCTCTGGCTACCGCCAGTCTGTTGGCCATCGCTATTTCCCTCGCCGGTTGCGGCGAAGGCAAAGACAAGACCGCCGCCGCACCAACGCCTGCGCCAGCCGCCACCACGACCGCCGCCGCGCCAGCCGCCGCCGGTAAAGTCGACGAAGCCGCCGCCAAAGCCGTGGTCGCGCATTACGCCGACATGGTCTTCGCCGTCTACAGCGATGCCGAATCTACCGCGAAAACCCTGCAAACCGCCGTCGACGCCTTCCTCGCCAAGCCGAACGCCGACACCCTGAAAGCCGCCAAGGCTGCCTGGGTCGCTGCTCGCGTTCCTTACCTGCAGAGCGAAGTGTTCCGCTTCGGCAACACCATCATCGACGACTGGGAAGGTCAGGTGAACGCCTGGCCACTGGACGAAGGCCTGATCGACTACGTAGACAAATCCTACGAGCATGCACTGGGTAACCCGGGCGCCACTGCCAACATCATCGCCAACACTGAAGTCCAGGTCGGCGAAGACAAGGTCGACGTCAAGGACATCACCCCGGAAAAACTCGCCAGCCTGAACGAGCTGGGCGGCGCCGAAGCCAACGTCGCCACGGGCTACCACGCCATCGAATTCCTGCTGTGGGGCCAGGATCTGAACGGCACCGGCCCTGGCGCCGGCAACCGTCCTGCTTCGGACTACCTGGAAGGCGCAGGCGCCACTGGCGGCCACAATGATCGCCGCCGCGCCTACCTGAAATCCGTGACCCAATTGCTGGTCAGCGACCTGGAAGAAATGGTCGGTAACTGGAAGCCGAACGTGGCCGACAACTACCGCGCCACCCTGGAAGCCGAGCCAGCCGAAACCGGCCTGCGCAAAATGCTGTTCGGCATGGGCAGCCTGTCCCTGGGCGAACTGGCGGGCGAGCGCATGAAGGTTTCCCTGGAAGCCAACTCCCCGGAAGACGAACAGGATTGCTTCAGCGACAACACCCACAACTCGCACTTCTACGATGCCAAAGGCGTGCGTAACGTGTACCTGGGCGAATACACCCGCGTCGACGGCACCAAAATGACCGGCGCCAGCCTGTCGTCCCTGGTAGCCAAGGCCGACCCGGCTGCCGACACCGCGCTCAAAGCCGACCTGGCCGCCACCGAAGCCAAGATCCAGATCATGGTCGACCACGCTAACAAGGGTGAGCACTACGACCAGTTGATCGCCGCCGGCAACACCGCGGGCAACCAGATCGTGCGCGACGCCATCGCGTCCCTGGTCAAGCAGACCGGTTCGATCGAACAAGCCGCTGGCAAACTGGGCATCAGCGACCTGAACCCGGACAACGCTGATCACGAGTTCTGATCAACATTGGCCGAATAAAAAGGCGACCTTCGGGTCGCCTTTTTCATGCCCGCCTAAACCCAACCCCCTTGTGGGAGCGGGCTTGCTCGCGAAGACGGCCTCACATCCAACATCGTTGGTGACTGACCCACCGCTTTCGCGAGCAAGCCCGCTCCCACAGGGGATTGATGGCGCCCACAAATTCAGGCTTCACATCGGAAAAAATGTGGGAGCGAGCTTGCTCGCGATAGCGGTCGCACATTCAACATCAATGTCGACTGCGATGACCCCATCGCGAGCAAGCTCGCTCCCACATTGGATTGCGTTCCCACAGGTGAATTGTGGGGGGCAGGGAAATCATGTCCCACATCAACCAAACGATAATTCCTCTTATTCAATTTCCCCTGCCCTGTTAGACTTTGCGCCCTTGTTTTGCTCGTCTTTCAGGAAACCTGATGCCGTCGCTGCCTCTTCGCTGGTGCACCCTGTTCATGGCCCTGGGCCTGAGTGCCTGCGATGACGCCCCGCGTTTTACCAAAGCCGAACCCGGTGAATCCCGGTCCGGTGGCAGCGCGACGGTGCGCAAGACCGATCAGAACTCATTTTCCCTGCCCTCCGCCAACCTGCCGCCGTCCCGGCGCGTGGATTTCAGCGTGGGCAACAGCTTTTTCCGCAGCCCCTGGGTGATCGCGCCGTCGACCACCACCGCCCGGGATGGCCTCGGTCCGCTGTTCAACACCAACGCCTGCCAGAACTGCCACATCAAGGACGGTCGCGGTCATCCGCCGACACCTGATGCGGCGAATGCCGTGTCGATGCTGGTGCGCCTGTCGATCCCTGATGCGCCGGCCTACGCCAAGCTGATCGAGCACATCGGCGTGGTCCCGGAGCCGGTCTACGGCGGGCAGTTGCAGGACATGTCGGTGCCCGGCGTCGCCCCGGAAGGCAAGGTGCGGGTCGACTACACGCCAGTGCCAATCCGTTTCAAGGACGGCACCGAAGTCGAACTGCGCAAACCACTGCTGCAAATCACCCAACTGGGCTACGGCCCGATGCACCCCGACACCCGGTTCTCGGCCCGGGTCGCCCCGCCAATGATCGGCCTGGGCCTGCTCGAAGCGATCCCCGATGAGGCGATCCTGGCCAACGCCGCCGCCCAAGCTAAAGACAAAAACGGCATTGCGGGGCGCCCGAACCAGGTCTGGGATGACGCGCAGCAAAAAACCGTCCTCGGCCGCTTCGGCTGGAAGGCCGGGCAACCGAACCTCAATCAACAAAATGTTCACGCGTTCTCTGGTGATATGGGCCTGACCACCAGCCTGCGGCCCTACGATGACTGCACCGACGCGCAAATCGCTTGTAAACAGGCGCCCAACGGCAATGGCCCGAATGGCGAGCCGGAAGTCAGCGACAACATTCTGCGCCTGGTGCTGTTCTACAGCCGCAACCTCGCCGTGCCCGCTCGTCGTGACGTCAACGCACCGCAAGTGCTGGCCGGCAAGAATCTGTTTTTCCAGGCCGGCTGCCAGTCCTGTCACACGCCGAAATACACCACCGCCGCCAACGCCGCCGAACCTGAATTGGCCAATCAAGTGATTCGCCCCTACAGCGATCTGCTGCTGCATGACATGGGCGACGGTCTGGCCGATAACCGCACTGAATTCCAGGCCAGTGGCCGCGACTGGCGCACGCCGCCGTTGTGGGGCATCGGCCTGACGCAAGCGGTCAGCGGTCATACCCAGTTTTTGCATGATGGCCGCGCCCGCAATCTGCTCGAAGCCGTGCTCTGGCACGGCGGCGAAGCGAGCGCGGCGCAGCAACAGGTTTTGTCTTTCAATGCCGAGCAGCGCGCTGCGTTGCTGGCGTTTTTGAATTCTCTCTAAGCACTTAAAAGAATCGGGAGCCCGACATGTTCCGTCCCAAGTTGTTATTCACCAGCCTTGCAGCGCTCGCCCTCGGCGCCTGTTCGCCACAGGATCCGCAAGCCGTGACCTCGGCGGCCATCGCCAAGCAAGTGATCCTGCCGACCTACAGCCGCTGGGTCGAAGCCGACCGCCAACTGGCGGTAAGCGCCCTCGCCTACTGCGAAGGCAAAGCCGACCTGGAAACCGCTCGCAAAGACTTCCTGCACGCGCAGAAAGCCTGGGCCGAGCTGCAACCGTTGCTGATCGGCCCGCTCGCCGAGGGCAACCGTGCGTGGCAGGTGCAGTTCTGGCCGGACAAGAAAAACCTCGTCGGCCGTCAGGTCGAGCAATTGGTCACTGCCCAGCCGCAGATCGATGCCGCCGCCCTGGCCAAATCGAGCGTGGTGGTCCAGGGCCTGTCGGCCTACGAATACATCCTGTTCGACAGCAAGCCAGACATGGCCGACGAGGCGCAAAAAGCCAAGTATTGCCCACTGCTCAAGGCCATTGGCGAACGCCAGAAACTGTTGGCTGAAGAAATTCTGCAGAGCTGGAACAACACCGACGGCATGCTCGCGCAGATGAGCAAATTCCCGAACCAGCGCTACGCCGATTCCCATGAAGCCATCGCCGATCTGCTGCGGGTACAAGTCACCGCCCTCGACACCCTGAAGAAAAAACTCGGCACGCCGATGGGCCGCCAGACCAAGGGCGTGCCACAACCGTTCCAGGCCGATGCGTGGCGCAGCCAGTCTTCCCTGACTGGCCTGGAAGCCAGCCTCGCCGCCGCCAAAACGGTCTGGGAAGGCGTCGACAACAAAGGCCTGCGCGGCTTGTTGCCGAGTGAGCAGAAGCCGTTGGCCGACAAGATTGATGCCGCCTACGCCGCCTCGCTGAAACTGTTCGCCAGCAACCAGCGCTCGCTGACCGAAATGCTCAACGACGATGCCGGTCGCCAGCAACTCAACGATATCTACGACAGCCTCAACGTCGTCCATCGCCTGCACGAAGGCGAACTGGCCAAGGCGCTGGGCATTCAACTGGGCTTCAACGCCAACGACGGTGACTGATGAGGGCGAGTGCCATGCTGCGACGTCAGGCTCTGACTTTAGGTAGTTTGCTGCTGGGAGCAGTGACACTGGGCGGCTGGACGCTGTTCAAGCACAAGGACCAGAGCCCGCTGCTGCTGTCGGCGCGGGACGATACCGACGGCAAACATTACGCCGTCGGTTATCGGCTGGACGGCACCCGGGTGTTCGCCACCCAGGTCGGCCAGCGTTGCCACGACATCATCAACCACCCGACCCTGGCGATTGCGCTGTTCGTGGCGCGGCGTCCGGGCACCGAGAGTTACCTGATCGACCTGCGCGATGGCACGTTGCTGCAAACCATCACTTCGCAGCCAAACCGGCATTTCTACGGGCACGCGGTGATTCACAAGGATGGCGAGTTCTTGTACGCCACCGAGAACGACACGTCCGATCCGGGGCGTGGCCTGCTGGGTGTGTATAAGTTCGAGGGCGAGCGACTTATCCACAGCGGCGAAATCCCTACCCATGGCGTCGGCCCGCATCAGGTGTCGTGGATGCCCGACGGCGAAACCCTGGTGGTGGCCAACGGCGGGATTCGCACCGAGGCCGAGAGCCGGGTCGAGATGAACCTCAACGCCATGGAGCCGAGCCTGGTCCTGATGCAGCGCGACGGCACGTTGTTGAGCAAGGAAACCCTCGGCCAACAGATGAACAGCGTGCGCCACCTGGGGATTGCCAGCGACGGCACCATCCTCGCCAGCCAGCAGTTCATGGGGCCGTCCCACGAGTCGTCGGAGCTGCTGGCGATCAAGCGTCCCGGCCAGCCATTCGTGGCGTTCCCGGTGCCGGAGCATCAGTTGCAGGCCATGGGGCATTACACCGCCAGCGTCGCGGTACACAGTGAACTGCGGCTGGTCGCATTGACTGCACCACGTGGTAATCGCTTTTTCATCTGGGACCTGGACAGCGGCGAAGTGCGCCTGGATGCGCCGTTGCCGGATTGCGCCGGGGTCGGCGCCGTGGCCGATGGCTTTGTCGTCACCTCCGGTCAGGGACGGTGCCGGTTCTACGATTGCCGTCAGACAGATCTTGTTGCAAAACCGTTGGAGCTGCCGGCGGGGCTTTGGGATAACCACCTGCACCTCATCTGAGCGCCCTCCTCTCCCTGTGGGTGAATTTACCCTGTGGCGAGGGGGCTTGCCCCCGTTCGGCTGCGAAGCAGTCGTAAAACCTGTAAACGCAGTATGACTGAAGAAATGTAAGGGAGCGCTTCGCGCTCCAACGGGGGCAAGCCCCCTCGCCACAGGCAAGCCCCTTCGCTACAAGTTTTGTGTTCGCCCCATTACAGACTGTAATAAGTGCCAGTTGGATTACCCCCCGCACTCGGAGTAATGTTCCCGCCTGTCTCGCCTGATTTTCTCCAAGGAAGTGGAAATATGCTGCGTCGCCGCATGCTGATCATGTTGGGTGTTGTGCTGTTGATCGTGTTGGTCCTGGGCGGTTACAAAGCCTTTTCGATCTACACGATGGTCCAGGGTTTCTCCAAGCCGAAACCGCCCATCAGTGTCGCCGTGGCCACGGCCGCCGAACAGCCGTGGCAAATGCGCTTGCCCACCGTCGGCACGCTCAAGGCATTGCAAGGGGTGAACCTGAGCCTGGAGATCGCCGGCACCGTCAAGGACCTGATGTTCGAATCGGGGCAGAAGGTCAAGGCCGGGCAACCGCTGCTGCAACTGGACAGCGCCGTGGAAAGCGCGCTGCTGGAAACCGCCCAGGCTGACCTCGGGCTGGCCCAACTGGATTTCGGTCGTGGCAGCCAACTGGTCGACAGCCGCGCCATCTCCAAAGGCGAGTACGACCGGCTCTCGGCGCAGCTGCAAAAGAACAAGGCCACGGTCAACCAGCTCAAGGCATCCCTGGCGAAGAAACGCATCGTCGCGCCGTTCAGCGGCACCATCGGCATTCGCCAGGTGGACGTCGGCGACTACCTCGCCAGCGGCACCATGATCGCCACCCTGCAAGACCTCAGCAGCCTCTATGTGGATTTCTTCCTGCCCGAGCAATCGGTGCCGAAGATCGGCCTCGGCCAACCGGTGCAGGTCATCGTCTCGGCCTATCCGACCCAGAACTTCCCCGGCACCATCAGTGCGATCAACCCGAAGGTCGAGAACAGCACGCGCAACATTCTCGTGCGCGCCACCCTGGCCAACCCGGATGGCAAATTGCTGCCGGGGATGTTCGCCAGCCTGCAAGTGATGTTGCCGGACCCGCAGCCGCACATCGTGGTGCCGGAAAGCGCGATCACCTACACCCTGTACGGCAACTCGTTGTACGTGGTCGGGCAGAAAAAAGCCGAGGACGGCACTGTCGAAAAAGACGACAAGGGCCAACCGGTGCTGATCGCCGAACGGCGCTTCATCGAAACCGGCGAGCGCCGCGATGGCCTGGTGATGATCAACAAAGGCGTGCAGAGCGGCGAACAAGTGGTCACGGCCGGCCAGATCAAACTGGTCAACGGCTCACACATTGCCATCAGCGACGACAAGACCCTGACCGATAAGAACAGTCAGCCACGCACTGACTGATCAAGGAATCCTCATGGCTTTTACCGATCCGTTCATCCGCCGCCCGGTGCTCGCCACCGTGGTCAGCCTGTTGATTGTTCTGCTGGGGTTCCAGGCCTGGAGCAAGCTGCCGCTGCGCCAATACCCGCAAATGGAAAACGCCCTGATCACGGTGACCACCGCCTACCCCGGGGCCAACGCCGAAACCATCCAGGGCTACATCACCCAACCCATGCAGCAGAGCCTGGCGAGCGCCGAGGGCATCGACTACATGACCTCGGTCAGTCGCCAGAACTTCTCGGTGATCTCGATCTACGCCCGTATCGGCTCCAACAGCGATCGCTTGTTCACCGAGCTGCTGGCCAAGGCCAACGAGGTTAAGAACCAGTTGCCTCAGGATGCCGAAGACCCGGTACTGAGCAAGGAAGCAGCCGATGCCTCGGCGCTGATGTACATCAGTTACTTCAGCAAGGAGCTGAACAACCCCCAAATTACCGACTACCTGTCCCGGGTCATCCAGCCCAAACTGGCGACGCTGCCCGGCATGGCTGAAGCCGAGATCCTGGGTAACCAGGTGTTCGCCATGCGCCTGTGGCTGGACCCGGTGAAACTCGCCGGTTTTGGCTTGAGCGCCAGCGACGTGACCAACGCGGTGCGCCAGTACAACTTCCTCTCCGCCGCCGGCGAAGTGAAAGGCGAGTACGTGGTCACCAGCATCAACGCCAACACCGAGCTCAAGTCCGCCGAGGCCTTTGCCGCGATTCCGCTCAAGGTCGATGGCGACAGCCGGGTGCTGCTCAGCGATGTGGCGCGGGTCGAGATGGGCGCCGAAAACTACAACGCCATCAGCTCCTTCGGCGGCACACCGTCGGTATACATCGGTATCAAGGCCACACCCGGCGCCAACCCGCTGGACGTGATCAAGGAAGTGCGCAAGATCATGCCGGAGCTGGAAGCCCAGTTGCCGCCCAACCTGAAAAGCGAAATTGCCTACGACGCCACGCTGTTTATCCAGGCCTCGATCAACGAGGTGATCAAGACCCTGTTCGAAGCGGTGCTGATCGTGATTGTCGTGGTGTTCCTGTTCCTCGGCGCCCTGCGCTCGGTGGTGATCCCGGTGGTGACCATCCCGCTGTCGATGATCGGCGTGATGTTCTTCATGCAGATGATGGGTTACTCGATCAACCTGCTGACCCTGCTGGCGATGGTGCTGGCCATCGGCCTGGTGGTGGACGATGCGATTGTGGTGGTGGAGAACATCCACCGGCACATCGAGGAAGGCAAGACGCCGCTGGACGCGGCCATTGAGGGGGCGCGGGAAATCGCCATGCCGGTGGTTTCCATGACCATCACCCTGGCGGCGGTGTATGCGCCGATCGGGTTCCTCACCGGGCTCACCGGGGCGTTGTTCAAGGAGTTCGCCCTGACCCTGGCCGGGGCCGTGGTGATTTCCGGCATTGTCGCCCTGACCCTCTCGCCGATGATGTGCGCCTTTTTGCTGCGCCACGACACCAATCCCAGTGGCCTGGCCCATCGCCTCGACCTGATTTTCGAAGGCCTCAAGCGCCGTTATCAGAGCATGCTGCACGGCACGCTCAATACCCGGCCGGTGGTGCTGGTGTTCGCAGTGATCGTTCTTTGCCTGATCCCGGTGTTTCTCAAGTTCGCCAAATCGGAACTGGCGCCGGACGAGGACCAGGGCATCATTTTCATGATGGCCAACGCCCCGCAGCCGACCAACCTTGACTACCTCAATGCCTACACCGACGAGTTCATCCAGATCTTCAAGGAGTTTCCCGAGTACTACTCCTCGTTCCAGATCAATGGTTTCAATGGCGTGCAATCCGGCATCGGCGGCTTCCTGCTCAAGCCGTGGAACGAGCGCAGCCGTACGCAAATGCAGATCCTGCCCGAGGTCCAGGCGAAGTTGGGGAGCATTCCCGGCTTGCAGATTTTCGGCTTCAACCTGCCGTCCCTGCCGGGCACCGGTGAAGGCTTGCCGTTTCAGTTCATCATCAACACCGCCAACGACTACGCCTCGCTGCTGGACGTGGCGGACCGGGTGAAAAAACGCGCACTGGAGTCCGGCAAGTTTGCCTTCGTCGACATCGACCTGGCGTTCGACAAGCCGGAAGTGGTGGTGGATATCGACCGCGCCAAGGCGGCGCAGATGGGCGTGTCGATGCAGGACCTGGGCGGCACCCTGGCGACGCTGTTGGGTGAGGCGGAAATCAACCGGTTCACCATTGAAGGGCGCAGCTACAAGGTCATCGCCCAGGTCGAACGGGCCTACCGGGATAACCCTGACTGGCTGAACAATTACTACGTCAAGAACACCAAGGGCGAACTGCTGCCACTGTCGACCCTGATCACCGTGACCGACCGGGCGCGGCCACGGCAGTTGAACCAGTTCCAGCAGCTCAACGCTGCAGCAGTGACCGGTTTCCCGCTGGTCAGCATGGGCGAGGCCATCGATACCGTGCGCCAGATCGCCCAGGAAGAAGCGCCGGCGGGGTTTGCCTTTGACTATGGCGGCACCTCGCGGCAATTCGTCCAGGAAGGCAGCGCGCTGTGGGTGACCTTCGCCCTGGCGCTGGCGATCATTTTCCTGGTGCTGGCGGCGCAGTTCGAAAGCTTCCGCGATCCATTGGTGATCCTGGTGACGGTGCCGCTGTCGATTTGCGGGGCGTTGATTCCGCTGTTCCTCGGTTGGTCGAGCATGAACATCTACACCCAGGTCGGGCTGGTGACGCTGATCGGGCTGATCAGCAAGCACGGAATCCTGATCGTCGAATTCGCCAACAAACTGCGCCGGGAGAAAGGCCTGACCCCGCGTGAGGCGGTGGAGGAAGCGGCGGCCATTCGCCTGCGCCCGGTCTTGATGACCACCGCAGCGATGGTGTTCGGCATGGTGCCGTTGATTCTGGCCACGGGCGCGGGCGCGGTCAGCCGGTTTGATATCGGCACGGTGATCGCTACGGGAATGTCGATCGGGACGTTGTTTACATTGTTTGTATTGCCGTGCGTGTACACGCTNNCGCGAAGGCGGTGTGTCATTCAGCACTGATGTCGGCTGACACACCGCCTTCGCGAGCAAGCCCGCTCCCACATTGGTTCTGTGTTGTTGCTAAAAATCGGGCATAAAAAAAGGCCTCGCAATTGCGAGGCCTTTTATTTTGGCTTCAATCTGTTCAACTCTGCGGCCTCAATCCCTGTGAAAGTCCGAACATGAACAGTAACAAGTCATGATCAGGTTGTGTGGCCACGGTTGCTTTCGCAACCCGTGGCAACGGGCAGTGAACGTCACCGTTCGCTGCGCTGAGGACTTGCGTGCGAGGCTGCTCCCAAGCCGCCATCGCCAATGAAGCAACTGCCAAGGCTCCTATAAGAAACACACCTCGTGCAATTTCGAGTTTCATCGCTATAAACCCTTGATAGCGCTGCCAAACGCCGTCTCATAAAAATAGACCAGATTTTTCCAGTCTGTATCGCTGAACGACGAGTGGCGACGCAATTGCTTCAGGTCATGGCTGGCAGCACGCTGGGCAGTCAAACGCTGGCGGCATTTCTCCAGATCGATCAACGCCACTTCAGCGGTGGCCGCTTCTCCTTCGCCGCTCACCCGCACAAAGACGTGTTTGATGTAAATGCAGCTGTGCTGCCAACGGCCCTTGTGCATGCGGGCCAGGTTCTCGGCCAGGTCTTTGAGGACGCGCTCGTACACTGCTTCACCGTGACGCTCGCGACCGCCACCGGCGAGCCAATGTTCGATTTCCTCAAAGCCGTCCAAAGACTTGGTGACCAGCAACGCACGCCATTTGTGCACCGGGTCGCGTTGTGCGCCGCAGAACACCATTTCCGGGACGCGCACACCCAGCGCCGTCAAACCGATCAGCGCATCCTGCTCGCGCAATACGGTCGGTCGGCCGAAGGGGTGCAACCAACTGCGATAGATATGCCCGGTCTGGCGTTTGGCATACAGCAGTTGCCCGTCGCTGCCGCGCACACGCTGCACGCCGCTTTCCCCGCCGCGCCGAACGTTGGGTTCTTCTACCCATTCACCGCGCTGATTCCAGAAATAGTCGAAGCGGTCCTGAGGAGCGACTTCCGTTTCTGCTGCACATTGCACTGCCATCCTGTTACCTCTTGCGTAATACGTAAACCCGCCACATGGCGTAGAGCGGTATGAAGTCCAGCTGTTCCTGAATACGGAAGCCGGCCTGCTCGAATTCTTTTTCTACCGTAACAGCCGGTAACACAAAGCGATTTTGGTAACCTTCCTGCCCGCGTTTTTTCTCGGCGCGCTTGCGTTTCCAGGCCTTGAAATTGCCGTCCACCCACAGCGAAAGGATCACGCTGTCACGGGTGACACGCTCGAATTCACGCAAAATGGCCAGCCGATGCTCGGCTTCCCCGATGTGATGGAGCAAACGCATGCAGAAAATGCTGTCGACGGCGTTATCAGGCAAAGCAATGTCGAATGCAGAAGTGTGCAAGGGTTGTACCCGTTTGACGACTTCGGCAGGTTGCGACTGGGTCGCAATTTTCAACATTGACTCGGAGTTGTCGGCTCCGATGATCACGCGGTTATGCTTTTCGCCCAGCAGTGGCCAGAAACGCCCCGCGCCGCACGGCAAATCCAGAACCAGGCCAGGGTCACCGGCCAGGGTCAGCGCCTTGCGGGCCAATTGCTCATCACGCCAATGGGACAACCGACGACCGAGACCGTCCTGGTGCTTGCGCAAATATTTTTGCGCATGTTGATCGTCATACTTTTCGGAAAAGTCCAGTTTGATCGGGCCTGCCATCACAAAATCTCCTGAATTGCTGATGGCAACCACCTTAGGTAGCGCCGTGTCAGCGTCAGGTCATGACTTTGTGAAAACTTCGTTGTGTACAATCGTGAAGTATTTCAAGGTTTTACAGGGGTTGAGTGCTAGCACGGGGCCACCATGCAAGATGGCCGTTACACTCTGGGCTTACCCAACTCCACCTCAAAGCGGCAACCGTTAGGTTCCATGGTGGTCAGGCTGACGGTCCATCCCTGGTTCTCGCAGATCCGCTGTACCAGTGACAAGCCCAGCCCCAGGCCTTCGCCACGCTGCTCGTTGCCCCGCACGAAAGGCTCGAACATCGCCTCGCGCTTCTCCTCGGGAATGCCGACGCCGGTGTCCTCGACCATAAACCCGGTGCCCGTCAGTGTCAGGCGAATGAAGCCGGTTTCGGTGTAATGCAGCGCGTTGCGCAACAGGTTGCCCATCACTGCATGCAGTAACGTCGCGTTGTAGCGGTGGTTCGGCGGATTCCCCGGCTCGAACATCAGCGTCAACCCCTTGTACTCGATCGGCTCGCGCCAAAGACCGAGCAGCCCTTCGGCGACCTGGCTGACCGTTTGCTGCGGCGCCATGCTGGCGTCTTCGCGCTGGGCGCGGGCGAGCATCAGGAAGGTTTGCACCAGTTCGCGCATTTCCTCGCAGGCGCGGGCGATACGCTCGACTTGAGCCCGGCCGCGCTGGTCGATACCGGGGTTTTCCAGCAGCAATTCGCAGGAACTGGCCAACACCATCAGCGGCGTGCGCAATTCATGGCTGACGTCGCTGGTGAACAAGCGCTCACGGGTCAAGGCCTGACGCAAGCGCCCGAGGGTGGCGTCGAAAGCCACCGCCAGTTCGCCCACTTCATCCGCGGCATAATCCGGCGCCAGGGGCGGCGCCAAACCCAATAACTGATCGCGGTGACGCACCTGACGGGCCAGCCGCACCACGGGTGCCATCACCTTGCGCGCCAGGATCCAGCCGAGAAACACCGCCAGCGCCAGGCTCAGGACGAAGCCCACCAACACCACGGCAAACAGCACCCGCTCACGTTCTTCGAAATCACTTTGATCCTGCAACAGCACGTAATGCCGGCCGTCGACGATTTCGACCATCGCGTGATACGACAGTTGTTCGCGAAAGACTTCGTGAAAACCGGGCTCCAGATGGCGCAAATCCTTGGGCAACTCGAAGTCCCCTGGCCCGCCGCTGAAATAAAACAGCTGATCCGGCTCCGGGCGGTGGCTCCAGTCAGTCACGCTGTCCATCAGCAACAGCCGTTGCAAGTCGCCACCCAGGCCGGCCGATATCAGTTTCTCTTCCACCAGGTGCACGGTCGCCACGATGCCCATGGCGAAGGCCCCTGCCACCAGTGCGCTCATCAGCGCAAAGGCGATGATGATCCGCTGAGCAAGACTCTGCTTAAACTCCATCACGGCCCTCGGCCAAGCGATAACCCACACCGTGCACGGTTTGCAGCAGTGGCTTGGCGAATGGCTTGTCGATCACCTGACGCAATTGGTGAACATGACTGCGCAGGCTGTCGCTGTCCGGGCAGTCATCGCCCCACAGGGCTTCTTCGAGGATTTCACGGCGCAGCACATGGGGGCTTTTTTGCATCAGCACCGCCAGCAACTTCAGGCCCACCGGGTTGAGTTTCAGCAAGCGGCCTTCGCGGGTCACTTCCAGGGTATCGAGGTCGTAGCTCAAGTCGCCGACCTGCAAGGCCCGGCGACCGCCGCCCTGGGCACGACGCATGACCGCTTCGATGCGCGCGGCCAGCTCGGACAACGCGAAAGGTTTGATCAGGTAGTCGTCGGCGCCGGACTTGAAGCCTTGCAGCCGATCATCCAGTTGATCCCGGGCCGTCAGCATGATCACCGGCGTGTCGCGGCGGGCGTCTTCACGCAGGCGTTTGCACAGGGTGTAGCCGTCGATGCCGGGCAGCATGATGTCGAGCACGATCAAGTCGTAATGCTCAGTGGCCGCCAGGTGCAGCCCCGACAAACCGTCCTGCGCGCAATCCACGGTGTAACCCTTGAGCCCCAGGTAATCGGCCAGATTGGCCAGGATATCGCGGTTGTCTTCAACCAATAAAATTCGCATGGGCACTCCTCCGTACACAGTAACGGCCGTCTTGGCCCGCGCAGCTTACGACCAAGCAGCGCGCAGGGCTAGGGCCGCTGACCGGATCAATCCATTCGTTCAACCAAATGAACGGGTTAACAAGTTTTTCACTATCGGTTCACAACCTGACTACAGTGACCGGCTCAAACTCCCGCGCCATTGATATAAGGAATGTAGCCAATGGACTTCTTCAAGACTGCGCCTATGCGCTTTCTGCTGCTTGTCACCAGCGTCTGGCTGGTGATTTTCTTTCTGACCCGAACGATTCTGTTGCTCACTCACCTGGATGAGGCCGGTAGCGGTTTTGTGTCGGTTTTTGCGGTTGGCTTGCTTTACGACCTCGGCTTCATTGCCTACGCGGCATTGCCGATGGGCCTGTACTTGCTGCTGTGCCCGCCCGCGTTGTGGCGTCGCCGGGGCCATCGCTGGTTTCTGCAAGGGCTGCTGACCGTCAGCCTGTTCGCCATGCTGTTTACCGCCGTTGCCGAATGGTTGTTCTGGGACGAGTTCGGCGTGCGTTTCAACTTCATTGCTGTCGATTATCTGGTGTATTCCGACGAAGTCTTGAACAACCTGCTGGAGTCGTACCCGATCGGCACGTTGCTGAGTATTCTCGCCGTGCTGGCCGTGGCCCTGAGCCTGGTGCTGCGCAAGCCGTTCAATGCCGCGCTGGACGCGCCGCTGCCAGCGTTGCGCCCTCGCCTGCTCAATGCCCTGGGCCTATTGATCGTGGCGGGCCTGAGCCTGCAACTGCTCAGCCAGGACGCCCCCCGCGCTCAGGGTGGCAACGCGTATCAGAACGAACTGGCGAGCAATGGCCCGTACCAATTCTTCGCCGCGTTCCGCAATAACGAACTGGATTATCCGCAGTTCTATAAAAGCCTGCCGCCCGCCACCGTCGCCGGCCAGATCCGCGCCGAACTCAGTGAACCCAACGCACGCTTTATCGGCGAGGACCCGCAAGACATCCGCCGCAACATCGACAACCCTGGCACCCCGCGCAAACCCAATATCGTGCTGGTGACCATCGAAAGCTTCAGCGCCAAGTACATGGGCAGCAACGGCGACGGGCGCAACCTAACCCCGAACCTGGATGCCCTGCGCAAACAGAGCCTGTACTTCAACAATTTCTACGCCACCGGCACCCGCACCGACCGCGGCCTGGAAGCCATTACCCTGGCCATCCCGCCAACGCCGGGGCGTTCGATCGTCAAGCGCGTGGGCCGTGAAAGCGGTTTCGCCAGCCTCGGCCAACAGCTCGGCGCCGTGGGCTACGACAGCGTGTTCGTGTATGGCGGGCGCGGTTACTTCGACAACATGAACGCGTTTTTCAGCGGCAACGGTTATCGCGTGGTCGATCAGAGCAGCGTCGACGAATCAGAGATTCACTTCAAGAACGCCTGGGGCATGGCCGACGAAGACCTCTACAACCAGACCCTGAAACTGGCCGACGCCGACTACGCCAGGCAGCAGCCCTTCTTGCTGCAACTGATGACGACTTCCAACCATCGCCCTTATACCTATCCGGATAACCGCATCGACATCAAATCCGGCAACGGTCGCGACGGCGCGGTGAAGTACACCGACTACGCCATCGGCCAGTTCCTCGAACAGGCGCGGCAAAAGCCGTGGTTCGACAATACGATTTTCGTGTTCGTCGCCGACCACACTGCTGGCAGCGCCGGCATGGAAGACTTGCCGATCAGCAACTATCAGATTCCGTTGTTCATCTATGCACCGAAGCTGATCGAGGCCCGGGAAACCGCGCAGCTTGCCAGCCAGATTGATTTGGCGCCGACCCTGCTGGGTTTGCTGAACCTGGACTATCAATCGACATTTTTCGGGCGCAACCTGCTGCAGGACAATCCGCTGCCACCACGAGTCGTGGTCGGCAATTATCAACACCTGGGGTTGTTCGACGGCAAGGATCTGGCGATCCTGAGTCCACGCCAGGGCCTGCGTCGGCATGACGACGCGCTGAGCGAAAGCCGGGAATCGAAGGCCGAGGCCAGCGATCCGCTGATCACCCGCGCCATCACTTATTACCAAACCGCCAGTTATGGCTTTAAGCAACAGCTGCTTGGCTGGAGAGCGCCCAAGGAGGGCACGCCCCAGGTCAGCGAACGTTAACTCAATCGCCCCGGGCTGATGCCCCGGGGCTTTTTCCTTTGCTTAGGATCCACCATGTCATCAACCGTTGTTCGCCCTGCCTCCAAGCCACTCAATTTCTGGGTGTGCCTCGGGGTTCCCGCCGTCGCGGCGATCGTTTTGGTGCTGCTCGAACTGACCGACCTGGACATGGACCTGGCCAGGTATTTTTATGACCCGGCGGCTGGCGATTTCATCGGCCGGCACAGTTACTTCCTGGAAAACATCCTGCACGACAGGGCCAAGCAAGTGGTTATCGCGTTCTCGGTGTTTGCGGTGATCGGCTTTATTTGCGCGTTTTTTGTCGAAAGGCTCAAACCGTTCAAACGGGAACTGGGTTGCCTGGTGCTGTCCCTGGGCCTGGCCACTTCTTTTGTCACCCCGGTGAAAGTGGTGACAGCGGTGCAATGCCCGTGGAGCCTGGAACAGTTCGGCGGCCATGAGACCTACAGCGAACTGCTGAGCCCGCGTCCGCACACCGATAAACCGGGCCGCTGCTGGCCGGGTGGTCATGCGGCGACCGGTTTTACCCTGTTTGCGCTGTTCTTTGTGCTGCGTGATCGTCGTCCTCGGCTGGCACGCAAGGCGTTTATCTTCGCTGCCGCGCTGGGGACTGTGTTTTCCATCAGCCGGATGATGCAGGGTGCGCACTTCTTCTCGCACAACGTGTGGACGGCGATTTTCTGCTGGCTGATTTGTCTGGGGTCGTATTACTACATCCTGTATCGACCGGCGTCCAAGGTTGAGCGGGTTGGCAAGGCAGAACCGGTAAACGCCTGACACACATATCCAAATGTGGGAGCGGGCTTGCTCGCGAATGCGGTGTGTCAGACAACATTGATGTCGACTGACACACCGCATTCGCGAGCAAGCCCGCTCCCACAGGGGATTGGTGTGGCCCTCCAAATCCAGGCAATAAAAAGCCCCGCCGGCTTTCGCAGGCGCGGCCTTTTTACAGGGGTAAGG
>NZ_MOBP01000137.1 GCF_003732665.1 Pseudomonas frederiksbergensis
GCGATGTCACACAATTCTTCATCAGAAGAACTGCTTTTAAAAAAAGTTATTGTGTAGTTTAAAAAAAACTCTGCGAGTTCGCTATTTATGTCTATGTTTAGCTGTTTTAAAGCCTCGGTAACTGATTGCTTGTCTGTTCGAAGGGTATTGCCCGGCTGATTTTCAATTAGTAATTTTAATTTGGTCGGTATCATTTTGCGGCCTCCGCTGCACGGTCTTTCCAATATTGCGGGACTTCTTTCTTGAAGAGTTCCCTG
>NZ_MOBP01000138.1 GCF_003732665.1 Pseudomonas frederiksbergensis
CGAGTATGCGCAAGCCGCGGGCGCCGGTGACACTTGGGCGATTGGCTGGAATACCTGCCAGACAGCAATGGGCCAGCCAGGCGAAGGCCATGGCTTCGACCCAATCCGGGTCCACGCCGTAGGCGGCCGTGCTGCTGACGTTGGCGTCCGGCAGTAATTCGGCCAGGCGCTTCATGAGCGTCTGGTTGTGCGCGCCACCACCGCAGACCAGCAACTCCTGGGTCTGTGCCTGGGCGTTTTGCAGTGAT
>NZ_MOBP01000139.1 GCF_003732665.1 Pseudomonas frederiksbergensis
GCATCGTCCACGGTGATCTTGCGGACATAGTCAATATTATTATTCGGCCCCGTCCCGTAGTAACTTTCCTGATCGCCCGCACCGCCAATAAAGAATATGACCAAATCGCGCAAGGCCACAGGAACCGGCTTGACGGATTGGTCGGTCTTGCACGTTAACGTGTGGGTTTTTACTTCTCTTTTTGGCGGTTCTTCCTTCACCGCCGGCGCTGCATCTGCCATCCCAATCACTCCACAAACAATTTAATGGTTTCAGCCAGATGCGAACTGACGGTGTGG
>NZ_MOBP01000140.1 GCF_003732665.1 Pseudomonas frederiksbergensis
GCCGGACGCCGATCGAGCCGACTACGCCTATCGCCTGGCCAAGGACGGTCGCTACGAAGAAGCCCTGGCCCTGCTCGATACGCTGAAAGATCCAAACACCGCCAAAGCCCTCAACTACCGCGGCTACGCCACGCGTAAACTGGGGCGAACCGACGAAGGCATCGGCTACTACCTGCAATCGGTCAAACTCGACCCGCAGTATGCACAAGTGCGCGAATACCTCGGCGAGGCGTATGTGATCAAAGCCCGGTTGGACCTGGCCCAGGAAAAGTTGCAGCACATCAAATCGATCTGCGGCAGCACCTGCCAGGAATACCATGCCCTGGCCGAAGCTATCAACGATTCATCGAAAACCTGCCACCGAACGGACG
>NZ_MOBP01000141.1 GCF_003732665.1 Pseudomonas frederiksbergensis
TACTCACGTGCAAATCGTTCGTCTGACTTGGGTATAGGGGCGAAAGACTAATCGAACCGTCTAGTAGCTGGTTCCCTCCGAAGTTTCCCTCAGGATAGCTGGAGCCCGCGGGCGAGTTCTATCGGGTAAAGCCAATGATTAGAGGCATCGGGGGCGCAACGCCCTCGACCTATTCTCAAACTTTAAATAGGTAGGACGGTGCGGCTGCTCTGTTGAGCCGCGCCATGGAATCGAGAGCTCCAAGTGGGCCATTTTTGGTAAGCAGAACTGGCGATGCGGGATGAACCGGAAGCTGGGTTACGGTGCCCAACTGCGCGCTAACCTAGACCCCACAAAGGGTGTTGGTCG
>NZ_MOBP01000142.1 GCF_003732665.1 Pseudomonas frederiksbergensis
CCGCGCTCGATCAGCTCCGGCAACTGACGGAAGAAGAAGGTCAGCAGCAGTGTGCGGCTGTGCGAACCGTCGACGTCAGCATCGGTCATGACGACGACGTTGTGGTAGCGCAGCTTGTCGATGTTGTACTCGTCGCGGCCGATGCCGCATCCCAGGGCGGTGATCAAGGTGCCCACTTCTTGCGAAGAGATCATCTTGTCGAAACGCGCTTTCTCGACGTTCAGGATCTTCACCTTGAGCGGCAGGATGGCCTGGGTGCGACGGTTACGTCCCTGCTTGGCGGAACCGCC
>NZ_MOBP01000143.1 GCF_003732665.1 Pseudomonas frederiksbergensis
AATCAGGCTGTCAACGCCGAAGTCGGCGAGTCTGCGCATCAGCGCGAGCTCGTTGACTGTCCATACCGACACATGCAGCCCCTGACGCTGCGCCTTCTGCAGGCGTTCCGGCGTACATAGGGTCCAGTTCAGCGCCAGAATCTCACAGCCATAGCTTTGCGCGCCCTTCAACGGGTCGAGCCAGGCGTACTCGGCCACCAATCCGCGTGACCCATCTGGCCCCAGGTCCAGCGCGGCTTTAAGTACTTCGCGGGAGCTCGAGGTGATGGTCACCTTGTCCAGCAGGC
>NZ_MOBP01000144.1 GCF_003732665.1 Pseudomonas frederiksbergensis
GCAGATACGGCAGGATTTCGTTTTTGCGTTTGCTGTCCAGCGCTGCGAGCGGTTCGTCCATCAGCAGCAGTTTCGGGCTGGTGAGCAGGGCGCGGGCAATGCCGATGCGCTGGCGTTCGCCGCCGGAGAGGTGCTGCGGATGACGATCCAGCAAGTGGCCGATGCCCAGCAATTCGGTGGCATGGGCCATATCGACCCGGAGCTGTTGTTTCGGGATGCGCTTGAGGCTAAATTCCAGGTTGGCCAGTACCG
>NZ_MOBP01000145.1 GCF_003732665.1 Pseudomonas frederiksbergensis
GTTAAGACCGGGTTGTCGCCACGCCATCGTCGCGCTAATGTGCGGGGCTAATTTGCTGTGTGATCGAGGCTGGAAATGGAATTCGCGGACATACTGGTACTGCAGGCCAGCTACACCAACTCGATTCACGCCGAGGCCATTTGGCTGGTGTTGAACAATTACGCCGAAGACCCGATGGGGGGCGGCGAACCGTTGGACGCCGATGTATTGCGCCAAGTGCCAGCGGATCTGGCCAAGCGTCCTTATGCATTCAGCGTCCTGGCGCTTGTGGGCGGTGAGCCGGCGGGGC
>NZ_MOBP01000017.1:0-85519 GCF_003732665.1 Pseudomonas frederiksbergensis
AGGCAAAAAATCGAATCATCCCCGCCTGACGGCCCAACACAAATCTAATGTGGGAGCGGGCTTGCTCGCGAAGGCGTCGTGTCAGTCGACATTGATGTTGCCTGACACGACGCCTTCGCGAGCAAGCCCGCTCCCACAGGGTATTAGTGTGTTGGCTACTTTTTGCGCAGTCGCATCAATTCCGGCAAGCCGATCTTGAGCAACCGCGCCGTCCGGCTCTTGGCCAGTGCCTCAATGCCCTCATGCTCGGTCAGGCGCGCCAGTTGCGCGGCCATGTTCATCACCAGCGCTTCGCGGGAGTAAACCCCGCCACCGAGCTGGTAGACCGCCGCAATCAGCTCTCGCAACTCCAGCGGCAGACGCCAGCGGGTGCGCAATGCCGAGCCATAGCCCGCGCCGAACTCGGCCAGCGCATCGCCGATCTCTTCCCACTCATCCAGCTCACCACCAGCCTGCTTCCACTCCTGCAAGCAACGCAGCAAGGCCAGATCGCCCAGACGATGCAGCATCCCGGCGCAATAGCAGCGCTCCTGGTCCAGGTCCAGCAAACGCGCCAGGGTCCGGCCATATTCAGCGGTGCGCAGCGACAGGTCCCAATAGCGTTCGGCATAGTCGGCCAGCAGCGGATCACTGAGCCGTGCGCAACGTTTGAGGGCCAGGCCCAGAATCAGGTTCATGCTTTGCGCAGTGCCCAGGCGATGCAGTGCCTGGGACAGGGTTTGCACGCCAGCGCCATGATGCTGGGCCGCACTGTTGGCAGCGGCGATCAACACGGCGGTAATTTGCGGATCATTGCGAATCTCGCCTTCCAGCAACGTCAGGTCGAGGCCATCGGGGTTAAGGCTGCGTTTGACCGCCAACTGCACGTCGGTCATCAGCGGCGCACCGTCGGTCTGCTCCCGGCGGCGCTCCAGAAACACCGACAAGGTCATGCCCGGCGCCAATGACGGCACCTCGCACGACACCTCTTCACCGGCATTGAGCAGCAAATCCTGCAAACGGTGAGTCAGGCCTTCCATATCCAGGGGTTTGGTGAGGTACGCCGTCGGCGCCAGGGGCAAGGCTTCGCGCACGCTGGCGCTGTCGTTACGGCTGCTCATCAGGATGAACGGCAACGGTGGATTGCGTTTGCGCTGACGGACGCTGCGCAACACGTTCAGGCCATCGACACCGGGCAGTTCCCAGTCGACGATCACTAAGTCGTAAGGCACCTGCGACAGCAGCTCCAAGGCTTGCTGGCCGTCGGCACACAGGTCCAGCCGTGCGTCGCAACGCACATTCAACAACACCTGCTTGAGCAGATCGCGGGACCAGGGGTCGGCCTCGGCAATCAGCACTCGCGGAACAGCGGGTAACACCACAGCGGTCATTCGTTCACTCCAACGGCAATGCATGAACCTTAGTCAATGCTGGCCATTCGATACAGCACGATGTGTTCCGCGGACACGAAAAAACCCGCCGAAGCGGGTTTTTTTGTCGATCAGGTCACACTTGCAATCAGAGTTCCGAGAAGCACTCTTCGATGATCGCAAGGCCTTTGTCCAGTTGCTCGTCCGGCGAAGTCAGCGGTACGAGGACGCGCAGAACGTTGCCGTAGGTGCCGCAGGACAGCAGGATCAGACCCTTGTCGCGGGCCTTGGCCACAACCGATGCCACGGCGGCAGCGTTCGGCTTGTGGCTGTCGCCATCGACGAACAGCTCGACCGCGATCATCGCGCCCAGGGCACGGACTTCGCCGATCACCGGGTACTTGGCCTGGATGGCTTTGAGGCCAGTCACCAGACGCTCGCCGACTGCCTTGCAACGGTCCAGCAGGTGTTCTTCTTCGAACACTTCCATCACGGCCAGGGCCGCGGCGCAAGCGATCGGGCTACCGGCGTAGGTGCCGCCCAGGCCGCCTGGAGCAATGGCGTCCATGTATTCAGCCTTGCCGCACACACCGGCGAGCGGGAAGCCGCCAGCGATGGATTTGGCGAAGGTGGTCAGGTCGGCTGCAACGCCCATCTGTTCCATGGCGAAGAAAGTGCCGGTACGGCCAGCGCCGGTTTGCACTTCGTCAGCGATCAACAGGATGCCGTGCTGGTCGCACAGGGCACGCAGACGCTTCATGAACTCTTTAGGCGCGACGTAGAAACCGCCTTCGCCCTGAACCGGCTCGATGATGATCGCAGCGATGTCACGCGGCTCGGCGTCGTTCTTGAAGATGCGTTCGATGCTGGCGATCGAGTCGTCGACGCTCACACCGTGCAGTTCGTTCGGGTACAGCGCACGGAAGATGCCGCCTGGCATCAAGCCCATGCCGGCCGAGTAAGGCACGACTTTACCGGTCAGGCCCAGGGTCATCATGGTGCGACCGTGGTAAGCGCCGGTGAACGCGATCACGCCGGCGCGGCCAGTGGCGGCACGGGCGATTTTCACGGCGTTTTCCACGGCTTCGGAACCGGTGGTCACCAACAGGGTTTTCTTGGCGAAATCACCTGGCACCTTGTCGTTAATTTTTTCGCACAGCTCAACGTACGGCTCGTAGGCCAGCACCTGGAAGCAGGTGTGCGTCAGCTTGTTCAGCTGCGCGGTCACGGCGGCGATGATTTTCGGGTGTAGGTGACCGGTGTTCAACACGGCGATACCGCCGGCGAAGTCGATGAACTCGCGACCTTCAACGTCGGTCACGGTGGCGTTCTTCGCGGACTCGGCGAAGATCGGGTGAATCTGGCCAACACCGCGTGGTACAGCGGCTTCGCGGCGTTTCATCAGGGATGCGTTAGTCTTGCTCATAAAGTCCTCATTCACCGCTCATCGGGCGGCGTAGTTCAAGGAAAATGCGGCGGGGAGGCAACTACGGCAGCATGCGATGATCGACTGCCACAGCTTTCCCGGCCACAGAGAAAATTCCATTTGAAACGCAGAAAGGGACAGCGCTCTCGTGCCCTTTCCGCTTGAAGCAATGCCTTGCCCGGCTCTTGTCTTACGAGCTTAGATGCCCAGGCAGAGGTATTTGATTTCCAGGTAATCTTCGATGCCGTACTTGGAGCCTTCACGGCCCAGGCCCGATGCCTTGATGCCGCCGAACGGCGCGACTTCGTTGGAGATCAACCCGGTGTTGACGCCGACCATGCCGTATTCCAGGGCTTCAGCCACACGGAACACACGGCCCAGGTCACGGGCATAGAAGTACGAAGCCAGACCAAACTCGGTGTCGTTGGACATCGCGATCACTTCGGCTTCGTCTTTAAAGCGGAACAGCGGCGCCAGTGGGCCGAAGGTTTCTTCCTTGGCCACCGCAGCGTTCTTCGGCACGTTGACCAGAATGGTCGGCTCGAAGAAGTTGCCTTCCATGACCTTGCCACCGGACAGAACGGTCGCGCCTTTGCTGATCGCGTCAGCAATGTGCTCTTGAACCTTGGCCACGGCTTTTTCGTCGATCAGCGGGCCAGTGGTGGTGCCTTCTTCCAGACCGTTGCCGATCTTGAGCTTGGCCACAGCCACTTTCAGCTTCTCGGCGAACGCGTCGTAAACCGAATCCTGAATGTACAGACGGTTGGCGCAGACGCAGGTCTGGCCGTTGTTGCGGTATTTGGAAATGATCGCGCCTTCGACGGCCTTATCCAGGTCCGCGTCGTCGAACACGATGAACGGCGCGTTGCCGCCCAGTTCCAGGGACACTTTCTTGATGTCCTTGGCGCATTCAGCCATCAACTGACGACCGATTTCGGTCGAGCCAGTGAACGACAACTTACGCACGATCGGGTTGCTGGTCAGCTCGCTGCCGATGTCGCCGGCGCTGCCAGACACCACGCTGAACACACCGTTCGGAATGCCGGCACGCTGGGCCAGTTCAGCCAAAGCGAATGCGGAGAAAGGGGTTTGCGAAGCAGGCTTGAGCACCATGGTGCAACCGGCAGCCAGTGCTGGGCCGGCCTTACGGGTGATCATCGCGGCCGGGAAGTTCCACGGGGTGATCGCAGCGGTCACGCCGATAGGCTGCTTGATCACGATCAGGCGCTTGTCTGGCTGGTGGCCCGGAATCACATCACCGTAGACGCGCTTGGCTTCTTCCGCGAACCACTCAATAAAGGAAGCGGCGTAAACGATTTCACCCTTGGCCTCGGCCAATGGCTTGCCTTGCTCGAGGGTCATCAGGCGAGCCAGATCGTCCTGGTTCTCGATAATCAGCTCGAACCAACGACGCAGCTTGTTCGCACGGTCCTTGGCGGTCAGAGCACGCCAGGCCGGCAGCGCTTTGTCAGCAGCTTCGATTGCACGGCGGGTTTCGGCAGCGCCCATCTTCGGCACAGTGCCCAGAATTTCGCCCGTTGCCGGGTTATTGACCTTGATCGTCTGACCATTGTCCGCATCGACCCAAGCGCCATCGATAAAGGCTTGCTGGCGGAACAACTGGGTGTCTTTAAGCTGCATGTCGGCTTTCCTTAACAGCACCGCGACCAGCGCGGAGCGAATTATGATTGTAGAAAGGCGCCTCGAAGGCTGCCGTCAGGGAAATCATTCACCGGGCTGAAGCACATAAATAGCGCACGGATTGGACTCGTGCGGTTCAGCACCCAGACAAGAGCGTTTGAAATCTCGAACGAATCCTAGGATCAATGCCGGGAAAGGACAATAGGGCGTTCGAAAAAAAGAACGAAAACGGCGCATTTGCGGATTTTTTCTGATCAACGTAGCAAACGGCTGTTACAGCTTGGAAAAACACAGGCGATTCAGCAGCATGGACGCCCGCAACGCTTATGAGTATCATGGCGCCCGCTTGCACCAGTAGCTCAGCTGGATAGAGTACTGCCCTCCGAAGGCAGTGGTCGTGGGTTCGAATCCCGCCTGGTGCACCATATAGCAGTCTAGACCTGTCTCAGACAGTCTACGAAACACCTCAAGAAGCCCGCCCCGTGCGGGCTTTCTTGTTTCTGGCTATCCATCCCTGTCTACCCCTATAACTTCACGCCGTGTATGCCCACGTGTATGCTTTGAGATTCATTGAACTGGAGGCATACACGCAGTGAAGCGTACTGAAATCAAACGCCGCCCACTGGCTGACACTACTCTTGCAAGCTTGGAGCCAGAGAGTGCGACGTATCGGGAGCAAGACGGCAACGGCTTGTATTTTCGGGTCAAGGCAAATGGGCAGAAGTCGTGGGAGTTGCGCTACAAAAAGCCAGATGGGAAATGGTCCTGGCTGGGCCTAGGCGGTTACCCCGAAATCAGTGGCTCGCTCGCCAGGCAGAAGGCGGCGCAACTGCGAGATGACGCATCGACTGGTAAAAATCCTTTAGTCAGTAAGCAGGCTCGCAAAATTACTGACAGGGTGGCTGCCAACAACACTTTCGAAGCGTTAGGGCGCGAATGGTTTGAGGCTAGGCGCTCGAGCTGGGAAGCCGGCACGTCTCGTCGAGTCCTTGGCGCCCTGGAGCTTCACGTGTTCCCTGTTTTCGGCAAACGCATTTACACAGAAATACTTCCCCTTGAATGGATGGAGTTTCTGCGCGGCATGGAGCAGAAAGGGATCATTGAGCAAATGGGCAGAGTTCGGGCCTTCTGCAAAGAGATCTACGACTTGGCACGCGTGACAGGCCGAGCGATCCACAACCCTCTTGAAGGACTCAATAAATTTCTACAGACGCGCAGTGCTGAAAATTATGCACACGTATCAATAGAAGAGTTGCCTGCATTACTTCGCGCTATCAACTCTTACCCTCACGCGAAGGATGTCCGTCTAGGTCTCCGATTGCTGGCCTTATTAGCGGCACGCCCGAGTGAGATTCGAGAAGCACGCTGGTCAGAGATCGACCTCAACAAAAAGCTATGGACGATTCCAGCCGAGCGAATGAAGCGTCGTCGCGAGCATGTAGTGCCTCTATCTCGCCAGGCTATTGAATCGATAACGGAGCTACGCACGCTGACAGGAGCCTATCCCCTTCTCTTCCCTGGGAGGAAAGATCGAACCGTCCCCCGTAGCAATACCGTCTTTCTGATGGCGCTGCGAAGGCTGGGGTACGCGGGCCGGCAGACAGGCCATGGCTTCCGCCATATCGCGAGCACGATCCTTAATGAGCAAGGCTTTGATGAGAACCACATTGAGGCTCAACTCTCCCACGTAAAAGAGGGAATAGCAGGCGTTTACAACAAGGCGGTGTATTTGCCACAGCGCAAAGTCATGATGCAGTGGTACGCAGATCATCTTGATGAGCTAGCCACTGGCAATGTCGTGCAAGGCCAATTTGGAAAGGTGATATGAGTCTCCTTACCCATACCCCATCCAAAAACGGTGTAACGCGTGTTACTGGTGTAACGGGCGACACCAAACCCTTGAATATATTGAGCTTCACGCCTGTAACACGCTTGAGAGCGGTGGCATACGCGTCGTGTAACGCTACAAATCCGTGTAACGCCAAAAGCACATCATTACCTCTGCTGGCTAACCATCTCCACCGTCTGCAAACACGCTCGGAACGCTGGTTATGCCGCAGAAACACAGGGCGTGGGATGGCTCAGGTCGAGTTGGCACAGAGATCGTTCGCGTGACATTGATCCATATTCAAGAATCCTGCGAACGCCCTAAGCCCTCAGCAGGCCTGATCGAATTCCTCGCGGCCCAACCGCTCTACGCGCTCTGTCGTGAACAGGTTATGAGCGTCTGCCACCTGATTGATCAGTGCTGCTTACGCATTCAAACAGACGATATCAATAGCGACCTAAACACCCTGTGCATCCAGACAACCAGGCACGAAGAAGCTGTTTTCCAGTACGCCTCAACCGATACCTCTGCGCGTTTGGCTGATTGGGTTAGGCAGTACGGTGCCTGCCCATCAGCTACAGACGATCAGGCACATGCGGCCTACATCATGGCCTGTGCGGTGAAAGCACTGGAGGTTCTCAGCGACTGGATGCGAGTTGCGGAGCAAGACGCTTGGTCACACACGACAGAGATACCGGATTGGCCTTGGGATCTGTACTGCGAGTTTATGGAAATGCAGGTCAACTCGGATGAGCGTATCGAGGCGCTCGAACAGTACGTGATGTACCTAGAGCCAATCGCCTCCCTGCCATCATTACAGGATGACGAGTTGCAACCCTTTGCGGTAAAGACGATCAAGAACGCAGTTAGGCGAAAAGGTGGCGTGCTCAGTGGCAAGGATCGGAATGAGGAAATCAGCGATCGTGACGCCGCTATCGTCAACCATGCTCGGAGCCTGCTGAAGGAGGGTATGACGCATCGGAATGTCACAACCGCGACGCATTGCTGGCTTGAAAGGGAAATAGCGAAGCCTATAAAACAACGCCCTGAATGGATCCCCCTCGAAACAGAAAAAGCACTAACCCGCAAACAGGTAAACTCCATACTGAAACGCTACTGGGTGGTGTAAACCAGAAATTTCAAATGGAAGTGAACTGCTCACCGCATTTCAACGCCTAGATCATTGCTCTCGTCAGACCAAACCAATCGAGAGCAATTCCAATGACCAAGAACTTCGCCCACCTGTCCGCTCCAACCTTCTCAAATCTTGCCAGCCCCTTCGACTCCACTTCCGCCGTACCCGACTTAGCCACTCCATTTGACCCCACCACCACCCTCATCAGAATGCCGCGTCTTGAGATCGCTACGGGACTCAAGCGCTCGACGATCTACAAGCTTATGCAGTGTCCCGAAAGTGGTTTCCCACTGCCAGTCAAACTGAGCAACAGCACAGCACGTGGTGCACCGGTGGCCTGGGTTTTTTCTGAAGTGCAGAGCTGGGTCAAAAGTCGTATTGAAGCCCGTGACCAGGTGGCCGCATGAAGCGCAACTACAGTCTATTCAAAGGGCCGTTTCTCGACTCCTACAGCATCGGATTTCGCCTCTATCAAACAGGAGCAATCAACTGGCGTCATCGCACCATCGCGGGCGTGAGCTGGAATGGCGAGGAACAGGAAGCGTTCTTTTTTAGCCCTGACGGCCTCGTTCTTCCACTCAAAGCCAATCCTTGGGAATTACCCGAACTGATCCGTAAAAATGCGGCGCGCAGAGAGTTTTCGAGCGTCTACGGCACCGGCTATTTCGCGATGAGTGAAAGCCGCCTCACCTCGCTGAAATCGCGCGGCATGACCGACTGGGTCACCTACTGGCTGGTGGATCAATCAGCGGGGTACGCGAACGATCCGGCGGTCTGGCAACGCATCACCGATGAGAGTCTCGCCGTGGAGAAAACCGCTACCGAGCGCCTTCACCGCGACATGCGCTTGACCTCAGATCTGACCCAGTATGTGGATGAATGCCTCGCACAGAGCCGTGATTCGCTGGCTGTCGAACACCGCCGACGCTGCGCCGAGGACAGCAAGATACTGGCTTGGCTCAAAGGCGAAACACCGCCGCCGCTGCTTGCCTTCGCACAGGAGGCAGCATGAGTCGAAAGATCGCCGACTACGCCGTGATGCGGCCATTTTCAGTGCTGCGTCGTATTGGCTTTTCGCCCCGCCTCATGCAGCGCCTTGAGCGCTATCGAAGCCAACAGGACAAGCTGGGCCGTGTCGTTAGCGTACTCAGCTGGGCCGACGGCACCTGGTGCGCCCTCTCCCTCCACTGCGAAAAGACCGGAACCGTGATCGTCGACGAAGGCCAGCAAACGCAAGCCTACGAAGACGCACGATCCATGCTCAGCGGTGGCTTCCTGCCCCTCCTGTCCCTGCGCTGGGAAGCCCATGCCTGAAACGAAAACGCCTCCGGGAGCGATCCGGAGGCGTTGAGGTAAATCTACATGCACGAACAATTTATGCCGCACCTGAAAAAACCGCAAGTCATCAACGCAGTTGCACTTTCGAAAACCGGACGTTACTCTCTGACCGTCGCTGCAAAATCAGCGACCGGGTTTGGCGACCCGAGTTACTTGGCGCACAGGCGCCCAAACCGACAGCAGGCGCTTTTTTTGTGCCCGCCGTTTCGTGTTATGGCAGCTGTGCGTGGGAGACCTTCGGGTCTGCCGGGTTCCAAGTTCCCGGTTCGCCAACCTGCGCACAGTTGCCACCTTAAATCGTTTGGCGACGATCAGTGGCAGCTCTATCTTCAAACTTGGAGTGTCACCTATGCCTGCTCTCAATCCGTCCAAATTTCGCGCCGCAGCCCATCGGGCAATGGCTCTCGCCGCTTTACACGCCAACTCCAGCCTCGCTACACGCCTCTCCCGTTACAACGCTCACATGGCCAAAGCCCGCGCACTCGAAACCGCAGGCGGTGCCTAATGAACAGCGCACTGAGTTTTGCCCTGCCCGAAGACCTGCTATGCGTTAATCCAACCGTAGAAACTGGTGTGCCGATCGACGCTATCACCTGCGCCATTGCTCGCGCCGATTCGGTGCTGATGCTGCTTGAAGATCACTTCGAAAGCGAATCCTCGCGCCTCGCCAACCATGTGATCGCAGCCGTCCTTTGGGACGTACGCGGCACTCTTGGCCTGATCAAGACCCTCGCCTTGCACGGTGACAGCACCTCGATTCCGGCTGCGCAGAAAGGCGGTGCGCTATGACCACTTCCACCACGCTGGGTCACGCCACCTTTACTCGCGTGAATGCCACCGATTTGAAGTTATTCCGGGTAAATGCCGGAGTACCAGTCGGGGATGCTCTAGAGATGGTTTCCCTGCTGCAGCATCACGCCAACCAGCTCAACTTCGATGCCGCCATGAGCGACAGCGGCGAGCGTTTCAGTTGGCCAGCTCTGTATCTGGGCGAGATGGCCAAAGCCCTGATCGACGACATCAACGATGCGCTGTTTTTGCCGAGGGCTGACGCATGAGCCAACGCCCGAGCAACTCCGCAAAACGTCTCAGCTTCGCCGACGTGAAAGCCGCTGCACTGAACGACATTAATCGTGTCCTGACGCACTGGCTGCCCAACGGTAAGCGCGTGGACGGCGGTAAGGAATACACCGCCCCGAATCCGACCCGCAGCGATAAACGCGCCGGTTCGCTCAAGATTAGTTTGAGCAAGGGCACCTGGTCCGACTTCGCCACTGGCGACAAGGGCGGCGACCTGATCGATCTGGTGCGCTATCTGGACGGCGGCACCGACATCGAGGCCTGTAACAAACTGGCAGATCTGCTCAACGTATCGCCCGGTGCCGCCCAAGCGAAGCCAGCACCTGCCAAGACAAAAGCACCTGAGTGGAGTGCCATTCAACCGATCCCGGACGAGGCCATGAACAGGTGCCCGGCCAAGCACCGGCAGCACGGCGCGCCATCCAAGGTGTGGATCTATCGTGATGCACAAGGCCAGCCACTCATGGCACTCTACCGCTTCGACCTCGGCCCCGATGAAGACGGCAAACCGAAGAAAGTCTTTGCGCCCCTGACATGGTGTCAGCGGGCCGATGGCCAGACCACGCAATGGCGCTGGCAGGGTCTGCCCGATCCACGGCCACTGCTGCGCCTTGATGACCTGGCCCAACGCGTTGACGTGCCGGTAGCCCTGTGCGAGGGCGAGAAAGCCGCCGACGCCGCCGCTGAATTGCTGCCGGGCTACGTGGCCACCTGCTGGCCGAACGGTTCCAACTCCTGGCACAAGGCCGACCTGACGCCGCTCAAGGGTCGTGACGTGCTGTTGTGGCCGGACAACGACGCCAGCGGCAAAGCCTGCATGGAAGCCGTCGCCAATAAGCTGCGTGAAATCGGCACCGCCTCGGTTCGGGCCATCGCGCTAGACGCGTTCAAACGCAAGCCCACGCTGAAAAACGGCTGCGCCACCTTCACCAAAGGTGGTCAATGGAACGACGGCGATGACGCCGTCGATGCGCTCGCTAAGGGCTGGACAGCCGCCCATTTCGCCGAACTGGAAAGCAGCGGTGAATTGTTTGGATTGCCTGTGGAGCAGCCGGCAACGGAACCGACTGAAGCCAAGCCAGAAGCGAAAACGAAAGCACCGACCAAGCGTCCCGCCAAATCGAAAAATGACCTGATGCCCGGTGGTTTTCGCCTCACGTCCGAAGGTGTGTTTTATGCGGGCGATGACGGCGAAGCGCGCCCCGTATGTTCGCCTCTGGAAATCCTTGCTCGTACCCGCGACGACAAAGGCCAGAACTGGGGCCTACTGGTGGAGTTCGACGACCCCGACGGCGCCAAAAAACGCTGGAACATACCGGCGCGCACCATGACCGGCGACTTCGGCAAGGACGTGCTTGGCCCGTTGGTGGACATGGGGCTGCGTCTCGCCGGTAGTCGCTCCGGACGCAATGCACGCAATGACCTGCAGAGTTACCTTGGCGGCTTCGACAGCGCGCAACGGGCACGACTGGTTACCCGCCTAGGCTGGCACGACAGCGCCTTTCTGCTGCCCGAGCAACAGGTCGGCGCGCACAGCGAACACCTGCACTTCTACGAGGCAGGCTCTCAGCTTCCGCCGATCAGCGAAGCCGGCTCGCTTGAGCAGTGGCAGGAGCAAATCGGCGCACTGTGCGTCGGTAATCATCGATTGGCGTTCGTCGTCAGCGTGGCCTTTGCTGGCCCGCTGCTGCACATGCTCGGCCATGAGTCGGGCGGTTTCCACTTGTACGGCGACAGCTCAGGCGGCAAGACCACGCACCTGCAAGTGGCCGCCTCGATCTACGGCGGGCCGCGTCTGGTGCGCTCGTGGCGCTCCACGGATAACGCGCTCGAATCCATCGCTGCCGCGCATTCCGATGGCCTTCTGGTGCTGGATGAAATCGGCATGTGCGATCCGCGCATCATCGGCGAGACGGTGTACATGCTGGGGAACGGCACCGGCAAGGCACGTGCCAATGATCGAGGCCAAGCAGGCCGACAGGTACAGGAGTGGCGCTTGCTGTTTCTCTCCACCGGCGAGAAGACGCTGGCTCAGCACATGGCCGAAGCCAACAAGGAACTGAAAGCGGGCATGGAAGTACGCATGCTCGCGGTTCCGGCCGATGCGAGCAAAGGCCTCGGCATGTTTGACGCGCTCAACGGTTTTGATGACGCAGCGGCGCTGTCTGACGCGCTCAAGGCACGGGTGGCGAAGTATTACGGAACTCCGCTCACCGCCTTCCTCACGGCGTTGTGCGAACCGGGCAAACGTCATGGTTGGTCCGCCATCCTGCGCCGCACGCTGGAAGGGTTTATCGCCCAATCACTACCGGCCTCGGCCAGCGGGCAGGCACACCGTGCGGCCGCTCGCTTCGGTCTCGCGGCCGCAGCGGGTGAGCTGGCCACCGCGATGGGGATCACTGGCTGGCCCGACGGGACCGCCACCACCGCCGCTCGCGTGTGCCTCAACGCCTGGATGAACGAGCGTGGCGGCGCCGGGAACTTCGAAGGTGATGCGATCTTGGCGCGGCTGCGCCAGGTCATCGAGCGCTTCGGCGAAAGCCGTTTCACCCGCTGGGAATCAGCGGCGGCAAAGATCGACGAACACGGCCCGCGCACCATCGACCGCCTCGGCTTTCGCAAGACGCTGGAGCACGGCCTGGGTGATGCGCTGCACACCACCAACACCTATTACGTGCTGCCCGAGGCATGGCGCTCGGAGATCTTCCGGGGCATGAACATCAACGCCGTGAATAAGGAGCTACTGCAGCGCGGAGTATTGGAACCGAGCAGCGACGGCAAGGCGTCAAGTCTGGTCCGGCTGCCCGGCCTCGGTCAGCAACGCTGCTACATCGTGAAGACGATTCCTGGAATGGATGAGAGCGAGGCTCGGGCTGCCTGAGGGCATCTCTGCTGATTGAGGTAGCGCCGGCTTATTTCCGGCCTCGCCAGCCACTCAACCAACCCACAATCGAATTGAACAGAGACTAAACAGATGAACGATATTCAAGACCTGAAAGACCGCCGCGACCAACTGCGCAGCGAGGCAGAACGACTACACGCCGAACTGCTACCCCTTGAGGCCGCGCTGGAAAGTGACGACCCCATCGAGCCGGATCGGAAACGCGAACTGCGGGACAAGTACAACGAGCTGAAACGGAATTTCCAATCGCGCGATCTCAATGCTGACCTATTAGACCGGCGGATCAGTCGCCGTGAGAACCTCGCCAATTGCGATTCCTTGATGGCGGGTTACATCGAGGCGATGGATAACTGGAAAGCGGATGAGCAGGAGCTAAACGAAAAGCGCCAGAGCCTCAGCACCCGTCTGGCACAGATCCAACAACAGGCGGTTGAGGACATGGCCAAAGCCCGTCAGGCCGAAACGGACGCAGCCACTGCGTACGCGCAGGCCGTCGCATGGGGCGACACCGAAGGCGAGGAGACCGCCAACGCCGATGCCCAAAAGGCGGCGAAGAATCTGACAGCGGCCGCCGAACATAACCGTCGGCAAACACTGATGATGACTGCTCTGGAACAGGAGCTGGTCACCGTAGATAAATACATCGCCGAAGCACAAGAAAAGCATAAAGGGATAGAACGCACCGCCCTCTGGCTCTCGCAGACGGTACTGGAGGAGCAATGGAACGAGGCCGCGAAAGCGTTGTTCGAGGTGGGTGGCAAGTTGTGGGCCAACTACAACCTCTTGGAACTTGATCAGGTAGCCCTGATGAAACTGGCGGTGCCTGAGCAAGGCGAAGACCATGGTCTATGGACATGGCACGAGCTAATAGACCGCTCTCGTCAATACAGCGCGCGGGACTTAGTCCAGCTCAACAGTCTGCCGGTACTGCAACATCTTGAAGATCAGAGCAATCCGGAACAACGCAAGGATGAACACAATGAACAAGCCACTACAGAACAGCACGAGCTGGTCTGACACCCTCAAAACTCGGAAAGCTTATCTGAACGCCCTGCTGAAAATCATAAGCGCGGGTGCGGGCAAAACCAGTCAAACGCAAACACTGACCATCAACGCGATTAAAGCGGAAATAGTGCTCATTGATAGCCAACTGAATCGCCGAAAATAGTGCTGAACTTGTAACCAGCATAATCTATCTTAATAACCACGCACGACCACACTGAGCAAGGGAAACACAATGTCCAAACTCGCAGAATTCCGCCAGCTGGAAAAACATCTCGCCGAGCAGCTCCTAGCACTGGAAGCATTGAAAGGTGATGATGGACTGAAGAAAGAAATCGAGTTCGAAACCAAGCTGCGCAAGCTGCTCGATCACTATGGTTTCAGCCTGAAGCACATCATTAACTTGCTCGACCCACAGACCTCGGTCCGACGCCAAGCTGTAGCTCCGGCCGCTAGCACACGCAAACCACGCGAACTCAAGGTGTACAAGAACCCGAATACAGGTGAAGTCATCGAAACCAAGGGCGGGAATAACAAAGCGTTGAAAGAGTGGAAAGCAAAACACGGTGCCGACGTCGTCGAGGGATGGTTGAAGAAGTAAAACAATACCACCTGAAAAAGGGCCCTGACGGGTCCTTTTTTGTGGCAGCGCCGTATTCGTGGTAAAAAACTTCGTCGTCAGCTCGCATACTTCTGGCGAAACGCCCCCATATTCGTACCCTTCTAATGCATGAATGGAACACTACTTTCGGCCAAAAGCAGACATTCATGTATGGCTGCTTTCGACCTTTAGATGCGACCGACTGGACTTAACAGACTATTGTTAATCTGCTACGGCATTCAGAATCCATTGACGTTGAAAATTCTCTAATGAAGATTTACCTTGATCATCAAAAATTAACGACTTGGCATTTTCTGCGGCTTTCATCCAACTCTTCCATTGCAAAGATAACGCATCCATCTCACCGCTAAAGTGAGGAGACTTCATAGCCCGAAGCGCGTAGGTAAAGAAGGTAATGTAAGGATGCTCCCACTCCAATCCATTTTGCGTAGAAAGTTCTCTGGAGATTTTAAGCTCACTCACCCCTTCCCAGAAGCGCTCGACGCCAACGGAATCTTTTCGATCTATCCCTATTCTTACGCAAATTTTACCAAGAGTGGTATGCGGAAATGGGTCATGCTCAAGCAGTGCCACAGCTTTTTTTGCATAAGAATATGCAAGGATTTCTTGGCTCTTATTGCTTGCCAATAGTGCTCTCTGTTCCCAAAATCTTGCGTTCCAACCGCATACGGATTCTAAGCTAGAGTACCAAGCATCTGCACTAGGCCCCATATCTTTTTCGATTGTGTCATGATCCATTAATGCGCGCACGATTAGGTATGGCAAAGTCCGACGAGCTATAGTCTGGGGAACTACTAGTGGTGCAAGTGCGCGCACAATAATTAATGAAATCTTATGTTTTTCACTCCTGCCAATTTGACCCCATACAAAGTCAGAAAACGCACTACTTCGAAGCCTTAACCCCCTATCATCTAAATAGCCGATTTGCCCTATAGCTGTGTCTTGATCGAAAATATCCTCTAGCTTTCCCTTTGAAAGGAAACTATCAGCCAAGTCGAACGGTAAAGAGTACCCGAACCGGTGAACCGCTGCGGCGGCTACTATCAGTTCGATTAAACCATGTGGCAATGAGTTTGGATTCGCAAGCAATTCAACAATTGCATTTCGATAAGAGTGAGCGTTCTCTAAACTTTCTAACCACTCCAGCAATTGTCCTGAATAATCTGACTTGAAGTCCTTCCATGCCTGACTAACAGTTAAAGTGCTGCGCGTCCCCAAGCGGCCCTTGCTGCTTCGCTTTGAAAAAATATTGGCAAAATCTATTCTGACAAGCGGCTCTAGCGAGCATTCCAAACGATCCGCACCAATTACGTCGGCTCTTACGGCGCGGACTCTGTGAGAGTCGCATGTAGCAACAATGCGAAGATCATGCTTGTTTTCTATCGCGAGGTTTATAGATGACTTCAATGAACTTGAAAAATCTGCACAATCGTCGAAGATGAAGGCGACCTTAGCCGATTTTGCATACTCAACTATGTCAGCATCGTTAAAACGCTCTTCGCCCCTAAAGAACCAAACCTCATAGCCTTTGCCTATTAGTTCTTTCGCTGCACGAAGTGCAGCGGCTGATTTCCCGCTGACAGATCCGCCATAAATCAGTGAAAGTTTAACGACTGGTTTCGTAGTAGTCTCTGTGAGCCACTGTGCGCTATGCAGCGCCGCTGATAGTGGAGCATCTAAGTCTTGAAGTATATGCACCCACTGCGTTTCCGCTGACGCGTAAAAATCTAATACTTTCCTTGGGACAATGATATCCAGCGTAAGCTGCTTGAACTTAGCTCTGACTTCTTCACGAGCGGCCTTAAATTCTTTACTTACAGTTGGATTGCGCCCCTTCCAATCAAGCAAATCCTTCAGCAACGCCTCAAAAAAATCCTTTCCGCTCGCAGCAATGGGAATAAGTCCCTGGCGAGCAAATCGAGTAACTTGTGCTTCGGTCATGCTATTTAAAACTATTACAGAAGGACAGCCGCCTCGATCTCTGGACCGATTCCCAAACTCAAAGACAGTTATTAAATCAACCTCTTCTTGAAGTCTTGCCCCGCAAACGATAAACGGCTTCTTCACCCATTCCGATCTAAACTCTGCATGCCAACCAGGCGTACTCTCATTACGGGAAGCGTATTCTTTTAGCGAAAAGATAAGATGATCCGGTTGCTCTGCTAACTTGGATGCCTTTCCGTGAAGGTAGACAACTTGTAGTTCTTTTTTCTCTAGAGAACGTGGCTTATATGGTTCACACCAAAGAAAAGATTCAAGCTTCGGTATTGAACCGCGCGTCTTTGACCTATCAAGAATATCATCAATATTTAATGTCCAAATCCTTTTCCATTGTAGGTCGTGGAGCACGCGCTGCCAAGTTGGTCTGCACCCAACAAACCTGCCGCTCAGAAAATTATTTAAGATTGGCTTATTTTTAGGAGAGCTTTCAAGATCTCCATAGACTAATGGTAAATTCCATTGCTCTGAATCTTCCAGTCCCAACTTAAAATTTTCGTTTAGCTCACTAGCTAAACCCGCCCCCCCTTTGAGTTCAACGCCATCTCCGCCGAAAGCTCCAATGCTTCCTCCAGCCCCCAACAGCAAATTCATCGCGCCATTTGCAACAGCAGTAACAATCAGCAAAGCGTCCTCTTCACTAATATTGAACTGATCAACCAACTCCATTTGCAGCTCCTGTTTTGAATTATAGCGCTATTGCATTGGCGCTTTATTAGCAGTTCCGCCTGACTAAAAAGCATGAGACATGCTCCACGCCGAGGCATTAATTTGGTGTGAAGGATAGGCATACGAGTAACGCCGGTGCAAGCTAAGAGCTAGCGCATGGTTCTAGCTTACGCTCGCTACATACCGATCAGATGTACGAAATATTTCTTTATCCAGTCAGATCCCTCTATGAGCGCTGCGAGCTTTCACGAAATGGGACGCAAGGTACGCAGTCGCCCATGTTTATCTAGCTGCGATGGCGGTTCAAAATAGCTCATTGCATGCCACCCCAAGAACTGCTATGGGTTTGAAACCTACCGGCTAAACGCGAAAGCGCAACAGATGCCCACCATCAGCAGGAGAGGCACCCTATGCTTGTGGCCTGAAGTGCTAAAACGGATGGCCTTGCTATGCTGCAGAACACTCAACGAGGAGTGGGGAATCACTTGAGCCAAACGTAGCGCTTGCGATGCAGCCCACGAGCCCTCTGCACTGACAAGGTTCAGGCGAGGACGGAAAACTTGATAATGGGACTAGGAGGGACGGGCTGGTGCTTGGCATTCCCCCTTCCAAAGCCCAGCTGTCGTAAGTCTTCGTACTGAGGCGAAACGCAGCCCTCTACAAAATGGTAGCTATTGGCCGATAGCGACCGGTCATAAACGCGTGCCGTTGGCCGGTAATAGCTCCGAAACGATTGCTGCGGTCGAACCGATACGGACCTTGGCGTAAGGCGACTGACAACCTAAAGCGTTGTCATGTTAGCGTGTCGTTAGCTGCTACAGACTTATAAAAATTGAGAGTTCGTATCACTCCTTAAACGCCACATCCAGTAAACAAAAGCCACTGATTTCCCTAGAAAAAACCGGCTGTTTGTGGTTTTTGGTGTCTGAAAAATGGCCATATGGACTGATATGGGACTGGCGCACTACGCTGGTGCGAAAAAGGGTGGCTGATGAGTGAGTGTCCAGGCCACACTACTGCGGCCGCATGAGCTAGTCTTTCCCGATAATCCCAAGGAAGACTTCCATGCCTGATAACTCAGACTCCAACATTGCCACGGCGGATGCTTTGACATTGCTTCTGCACAACCAGCACGCCCTGGCGGCAGCAATAGAAGAGGTGACCATATGGCTTTCGGAGAATGGCGTAGGGACTGTTGCGGATAACGCAGTCGTAGCTTTGGAAACCTTGGACACAAATGCCCAAGCACTGACGGATGCGATCCTGCGACTTCGGCAATCGTAGGAAGTCGCCCTCTGATTCTGAAGGCATGGCCCCTAACGCATACACTATACGGCTGGGCTGCCAACCAGATGTGGACGCCATGGGCCGCAAGCGGCGCTCGCGACAATACGAATTTTCTAGCCTCATTCAAGGAGCAGTATGAAAGCGCCCGGAAGAAACGCCCCTTGTTGGTGTGAGTCAGGAAAAAAGTATAAACACTGCCACCGGGATATAGAAAGTCAGCAATCCGTAGAGACTCACACAGTATTTCAAGCTCTAGGTTCTTTCAAAAAAACAAAGAAATGTAGCGTCCCACAATCACTTGCGCATGAATGCTCAAAAAAGATAATTAACGCGCATACAGTATCAAAAAGCTCATCCTTGAAGGCGATAGCTAAAGACGGTCATGTATTAAAAATATCTATAGACTTAAAGATCAATGCTGCGCCGTCTATCATACTTGACGAGGTCGGAATAAATAACGCATCAACCTTCTCTGGTTTTTGCTCTGTTCATGACAAAAATTTATTTTCATCTATTGAAGATGAAGCATTCAGACCTGTTCCGCTGCATTGCTTTCTGGTTACTTATCGAGGAATATCCAAGGAATTATTCAGCAAAGATTATGCTTCAAAAGTTTTTGGATTGATGAAAACCCTCGATAGAGGAAAAAGCGTGCCTGAACAGGTCGCAATCCAAGCCGCCTCAAGCTCATTTGGCAATAATAATGATCTTACGACTGGCGACTTAAAGCATATAAAATCAAAGCTCGATGCAATGCTACTATCGAGTGATTTTTCTGGCCTGAACTATGCTGTATTTACTCTTGACTCCCCACCACCGATAATGGGGAGCGCCATGGTTGGCCCAACTTTTGATTTCAATGGTAATAAAGCCCAGAATATATCAAGCCTCTCCAGTGATATGCCGGATTACATTGCTATCAATTCGTTTTCTAGTGACGGCAAGGGGTATATAGTTTTGTCTTGGTTGTCAGAGCATTCTGAAACCTGTAATAAACTGATGAGGCAAATCCTAGATCAAAAGCTGACAGCCGATAGCCTGGCAGTTTTCATGATACTACTTATCGAGAACTTTTATATTTCGCCAGCTTGGTGGCTTTCGCTAGATAATGATACGCAAACCCTAATAAAAAGCCTGTACTCACAAGGTGTAGAAACTTATACCGATGGCGATTCAATAAAGATTCGTCGACCACTGTATTTTCCATTCATCACGAATATTTTGATGTCACCAATGATTTAATTTTATCTGGGTATATCAATAACGCCGCTTATGTAAAACGAGGGGGACACCTGGGCCATGGCCCATCGGGGGGGTTGGGCCGCTGCCTTGCTTCAAGCCGAGGTATTTTGCCCTCAAACCTTCCAAGCATTGGAAGTTACGCGCTGTCAGGTGCGCGCCCAAGTGCTGACAATGACCAAGCCCGGGCAGTAAGAACCTTTAACGCGTCACGCTGGCAATTTCCAGGCAAAAAAAAGCCGCCTTAGTAGGGCGGCTTTTTGCGCCAGTCCGGTTAGTGGCCGGGCCGGCGGTCTCACAGGGAACGCGTGGTGTCCGCAAGAGAGTACAAGCTGGTGCCACCTCGCGCAATAATTAACGATTGGCGGTGTGACGTCAGTCTATCTTCAGTCTGACGTCGGCGCTCAGAGGCGGCGGCGGGCAAGGGCTGGCGCCTTTTTGGTTGTTTTTTGTACAAAAAAAACCATAACAAAAAAAACTTAAAAAAAATCTTCTCCAGCCAAAGCCCTGTAAACCCTAGCTTCCACCGAAAACTCCTCCTTTATAGCCGCTCAATGCCCGGATTCGCCCCACCATGGTTGGAAAAAATTCGTTAACATCGGGCCAGATTCGCGCTCGGCAGCTGGGGTAAATGACCAGCATTTGAGCATGAATTTGGACTTCCCAACACGGGCTTAGTAATCCGTGCCGGATTTCGGGAGGCCATCAGCTTAGCCACCTCATAGGGAACGCGTGGTGTGTTCCGAAAGGCGCGTGTGTTCCGGGATAAGCGCGCTGGAGGTATGGCCCAACTACGGGAGGGCCTAGCATGTTGAAACATTTGAAACATGCATGGGATTTCGTGGTGGTTTGTGTACGTGTGCATCACGTCTTTGAACTGCTGCGAGACTACTTCAAAAGTCAGTAATGGCTGAGAGGTATGCCGCTTCGGCTTCGGCCGAGGCGGTTTTTTTTGTCCAAAAAAGCCTCGCCTAGTATGCCTCAGCAGTTGTGCGTACTGCGCTCCTGGGAAATCCAGACGTTAGTAGCTCTTTGCCGAGACCGCCGCCATTGGCGGATTCAGTGTGGAGCAGTAACCGGTGCCAGCTTAAAGGCCATTTGCAACATGCCCACCACATCCGCTCTGACCTCATTGTTCCCGCGCCGTAGTGCTGGCGGATTAAGTGGTGCTGATTTTCCTTGGTTTCGCCGACTGAAAGCGTTACACAATTCGTCTTCGTTACACCATGAACACGGAACGCTATCAGGGTGTGTAACGCTATATTTATCGTTTAAATTCAAATAGTTAACTAGACTCGTTACACCTGTAACACGAGTTACACGACATCTGACAGGTACCTGCCCCACTCCCCGTGAGAATTGACTTCCACCAGCGAGAAGATTCGAGCGGGAGCTGGGGCCCCTGTGGCGATGAGACACGCACGGGGTCGGAAACCCGCCGGACTTTGTTAGCGGACAGGTGCCCAGCTTAGTGAACAGGTGAACCGGGTGAACGCACAGTTCACCAGTGCAATTGCACAAGATGTTGGAAGGTCGCCGGGGACCCTGAACATTTCTGAATGACACGGGGCAAAGAACCCGCCGAATCGTGTTAGCGGCTGGATTTTCTACGTTGGTTGACCGGTTGACGTGTTTGACACCACCCCCAAGGTTGACGGGGCTCAACTGTTCGCTATCAACAACACGCTAGACCACCTTTACCGTTGCGGTAACGATGTCCTTTTTCTCTTCAATGTCCTTTCAATTTCAACGTTGAAATTTCAGTAAGCTGATAAAACTGTCGCTACCAAGATCTCGCGGGTTTCCGACCCCGTATCGCTCCGAATCCCTCAGGGGCCCCAGCCAGTTACCTGGCCCGGCATTCTTCCTAAACCGTAGCCCTATGCAGAAGCATTGCGCAGGGGGTGGGGGCTCGCTAGGTACCCCGAACCCAAAACATTTTAAAGCACAGGTAATGGCCCGGATCCCAAAGAGAACTCCTAGTTTCACGGGGTTCTCTGGTTACGCTGGAAAGGTGGACATGAAGTCATCCGCAGTAGCCCGCACGCGCTTAAAGCCATACCGGGATAGCACCATGTCTTCGATGGCAGCTGTAGAAGGTGAGACGTAGACAGCCTCGTGTTTCGAGTCTCGATGTTTTAGTAGGATCTGAACGTTGCCATCCCGTAACGAATGGCCTATCACCACTATTTCATTATGCGCAATAAGGTCCTGAACCTTAGCAAATACCTGTCCTTGGGCGACGCGAGGCAAATCGTCGCTTGTTAGGATCAGTGTGTGCGGTGCCAAGGCTGAACCGACAAGTTTATAGATAGTGAGGCCTTCAAACTCATCGCCGGGTGCGGCATCAAATGGATACACCACTCGATAGGTCAACCCTTGCAGCTCACAGGCACGCTCAAATAGCATGTCATAGTTCGTAGTGACGATGTTTCTGAAGGCACGAACCGCTTTCATATGGGCCGGAGTGGGTAAGACTGCTTGAGGTGTGTCTAGCACCTCTGCGATACGGTTCTCCAATTCCTTTCGCCCCACAACAGCCTCGTAATAGGCGGCAAGCTCACTGAAGTTGTAAACCATCAGTTGGCTTGCATCCTGCTGTTGCCCCCATAGATCGTTTGCCAAAATTCCCATCAGAAGCAAAGCTGTTGGATAACCAGCAGCGATTGACATGCCGGCTCCTGCGAGGAGCACCTTTTCGGTACTCGGTTTCAACACTGCGTTGCCTGCACGAGGTGCGGCTAAGACGATCGTATTGACACCAGAAGTCGCATCGGCACGCCTAACTAACTGCTTGTGCAGGGCGTCTGTAAACAGACTGGTAACTGACGCTCCCACCTTGCGAGCAAGTTCATCAGCCCATTCAAAGTCCTGCCGGAACACACCAGTATCCCAATCAGATACCTCCCTACGTAACGAGTCACGCTTAACGTCGACTGCGGCGCCGTAGCGGAGCTTCTTCATAAATGCCAATACCAGCTTGGTGCCTTCGCGCGCAGCCTGTAGTTCAAGATGGGTAACTGAAAGTCCAGTGCCCGCACCATACCCGCTGTCGGGCTCCCAGCCGTAGCGGTCGCCAAGGATCAGAACGAAAAGGTGGCATTGCTCAATTTCAGAGCGGATGGTTTCCCAGCTCGGGCGTCCGACCGGCGACATGTCTTCGGCGTTGATCGGTTCAATCCCCATGGATAACAGCTGCTGCACGACCGCACGACGTTCATTACCCAAGTCTTCCATGGTGCTACTGATAAATGCGCGCAGTTTGTTAGCCACTGGCTTCCCTTAATTGAGTAGAAAGTTGCGGAAGACTAGCAGAAGACGAAGATAACGACGTCGCGTTAGCTGCGGCCGCTAGCAGCCAATATCGTGTATGCCCACGTGTATGCCTAACCGAAAACACCTTGAACAAACCCATACAAACCGGGCCTCTCCGCCTCCAGTTCAAACGACGCCTGGCACCGTAAGTAGAAATGAGAAAGCCTCAGATCCTATGGTCTGGGGCTTTTTTTTGAGTTTTTAGAGGATCAGGTGAATCCGCTTGATTTGGACGGGCTGTATCACGCCACGACGCATAACCTCGACTCTCTTTCTTGGGTAGTTCTTGGGTAGTGCTTGTACGTTTCTTGGGTAGTTTCTTGGGCAGTCAGCGTCCGTTGCTGCCCTGAGTGTCGCCATTGCCATTCACCCAATATCCGAGGTTGCAGGAGATTCACCTCCACGATACCCTTCCGCCGTCGCTGCCAATTCAGCGACCGGGCTTGGTAACCCGAGAGTTAAGCGCAACAGCGCCCCCATCAAATTGCAGGCGTTTTTTTATGTCTGCAATTTTGAGTTATGGCGGCTGTGCGTGGGACGTCTTCGGGCGTGCCGGATTCCTTGACTCCCGGTTTACCAACCTGCGCACAGCTGCCACCCATTCGCTTGGTAACGAAAAAGTGGCAGTTCCACGTCAAGGAGCTAGACCATGCGCAATAGTCATCCGTACAAAATTCGTTTCATCCCTCTACGCGATTTTGAATCGCGGTCCCATCGCACCTCCATCACTGGAGGTGGCAAATGACCGATCCATCAGAGCTGAAAACCATCGGCTTAACGCCTGCCATCTACTGCTCGGATCAAGCGGCGTTCCACGTTACTCGCGGTGTGCCTCTCGGCGATGCGCTAGCCATGGCTTCCGACTTTCTGTTCCTCGCCAAAGCCCTGTCCAAGGATGCTGCCTACGACAGAGAAAGCGATCGACACGCCTGGGCGGCGCATTATTTGACCGCGCTGAGTAAGGCGTTGGTTGATGATGCGGTGAAAGTGCTGACGCGAGAACCAGCGTCGCGGAAGGAAAAAACCAAAGAATAGCGGCGACCCGCCATTCAAATTGCGGTTCCTGGCGGTGTCAGGAACTGCAATTTAGAAGAATTGAGCTATTTACGTGCTGCATTGCTCAGCTTCAATTTCATCAATGAGCGCATAAAGCTCCGCAAACACTGTTTCGGCGGCAACACTAGGACGTGAATCTCTACGGCTAGCGGCAACGGCCTCAGCTTGTACCTGATCAAGCGCCTGCTGCGAGCCCATGAATGACGAGGGCTGAGCTGCCAGTTTGTCATTGCCAGGAACGGGCTTAGTGCGATTTGTCATTCAGTCGTCCAATCAAACTCGTCATATTCCTCATCATCCTCGTCCCCCTCCTCCAACACCTCATCCTCACCGGCATCTTCCTCGGGAACGTCTGCTTCCTGCTTGTTCAGCAGAAACTCCTTACGACTCTCAATTATCCCCCGCCTCAGCTCTTCCCCCTTCTTCGGGCAGTTGAGCATTTGGGCGATGCGATCGATTTTTTTCGCCACGGCTTCCTCCAACGCATCGGCTATGCCCCGATAGTGCGCGCTTTCGGGGCTGGTTGCCAAATGGGTGGAGGGGCTGGGGCTCAGTTTTTCTTCAGGGCCTTGAGTCGGGTGGTGAGGTTTTGGTCGGGGTAGCGTTTGTGCAGGGTCTTGAGCAGTTCGTCGGCGGCTTGGGTTTGACCGGTGTTTTGTAGGCGCAGGACTTCACGCAGTTGATCATCGAGGGTGTTCACCGGAGCAGCGGCGCGTTTGCTGACCTTGGCTTCGTCGGCCATTTCCGCGTTGATGGATTCGCTTTGGGCGGGCGCGGCGTAATCGGCCATCGGTGCAGCGGGTGCAGGGGCGGATAACGCGCCGGCGGGGGCGGACAACGAACGTGCAATGGGTGCCGGGGCTTCTTTTTTGGCCGCAAAGGACGAAGTTTTCGGCGCAGGGGCGGAGTCGAACTGCGGCTCTTGTTCGGGCGGGCGTTGCACCAGCGCCAACATCAGCGCGACGCCAACGAGGCTGGCAAACGCAACCTGCCAACGGGGTTTCTGGCAGGCCTGGACCCAACGCTGCCACAGGCTCGGTTTGCGTACAGGTACTTCCCGATGGGCAGTGGCGAGGATGAACGCGTCGAGATGCGACGGCGGGCCATCGTTGCTGTGTTCACGATAGTGCTTCAACACTTCGTCATCTTTGTTAGAGCGGGCGTCAGTCATGTCAGTACCTCCTCGGCCAGCAGCCGACGCAGTTTTTGCTGGGCGTAGCGCAAGCGGCTTTTGACGGTTTCCAGCGGTGTTTCGGTGAGGGTGGCGATTTGGGGCAGGTCGAGGTCGCCGTGGGCGCGCAGCAGGAAGACTTCCCGTTGGTCGGCGGGCAGGGTTTGCAGGGCGGTTTCGAGGCGCAGGGTGTCGCGGCTCAGGCTCAGCAGTTGTTCGGGGTCGGCGGCGTTGTCGATCACGGCGTGGGCCTGTTCGTCGTAGCTGTCGTGCAAAGGGTTGTGGATGCCATGTTTGCGCCAGTGGTCGATCAGTCGGTTGCGGGCAATCTGGTACAGCCAGGTACGAAAATTCGCTCGGCCTTGTGGCTGACTGGTGCTGCGGATCAGGCTCAGCCAGGTGTCCTGGTAGACCTCTTCGGCGAGTTCGGCTTTGCCGCTGAGGCCGAGGAGGAATCGATAAAGTCCCTGACGGTGGCGGGCGTACAAGATCTCGAACGCCGGCCCGTCGCCGGATCGATAGCGCGCCAGCAGCGATTCGTCGCTGCTGGCGTCGGTGCTCATTTCAGGAGCGGTCATGTCGATGATGATCCCTTTCACTCGATTCGGTTGGCATTGGGCATTTGATTCGAAGCCGTGGAAGTCCGCAGGCTTTGCGCCAATTCGACCAATTGCACAAACTCGGCGCGCAAACCGAAGCGGTCATCGCCCCGAGCGCCACGGGCCAGGGCTTCGGTGTCTTTGAGGCTGAAATCACCGGTGTAGCGGCCGGGAAAACGCCGCCACGGCCGCCGCGAATCGCAGGTCATCACTGGCAGGCGCCGAGCTCGAAGCAATCGGCCGCTCGATCAAGCGACTATTCCCACCTTCCGGCAGTTGATATCGCACGCGCAACATGGCCATTTCCCCGGACTTCCCGGAAGTGACTGACGCTGCGTCACCATACCGCAACGGCTCCAACCAACCCTTCTCGCCCACAGGGACAATTTCATACAACGCCGTCACCGTATGCCCTGCACCGATTTCCCCAGCATCCACCTTGTCATTACTAAAATCCTCACGCTTCAACGCGCGATTCTCATACCCCAACAACCGGTATTCACTGACCTGCGCCGGGTTGAATTCCACCTGCAGCTTCACGTTCTTCGCCACCACGTCGAGGGTCGAGCCGAGTTGGTCCACCAGCACCTTGCGCGCTTCACGCAGGTTGTCGATGTAGGCGTAGTTGCCGTCGCCAGCATCGGCCAGTTGCTCCATCAGGTGTTCATTGTAGTTATCCACACCAAAACCCAGGGTGGTCAGGGAAATGCCGGTCTTGCGTTTATCCACAGCCATTTGCTTGAGGCTGTCGAAGTCGCTGATGCCGACGTTGAAGTCACCGTCGGTGGCCAGCAGGATGCGGTTGATGCCTTTGGGGATGAACGCCTGTTGTGCCATTTGATAGGCCAATTCGATGCCCGACGCTCCGGCAGTCGAGCCGCCCGCCGTCAATTGGTCGATGGCTGTACGAATCTTCGCTTTTTCCCGTCCGGAAGTGGGCTCAAGCACGACTCGGGATTCGCCGGCGTAGACCACCAGTGACACCCGATCCTGTTCGCGCAGTTGATCGACCAACAACTTCAACGTGCTTTTAACCAAGGGCAGGCCTTCGCGGCGATCCATGGACCCGGACACATCCACCAGAAACACCAGATTCGCCGGGGCCAACTCCGAAACCGCATGGTCCGAAGCCTTGATGCCGATGCGCAGCAAACGGGTATGCGGGTTCCACGGCGACGGCGCCAGTTCGGTGGTCACGCCGAATGGCGAGCCATCGGTGGGCAGGGCGTAATCGTAGGGAAAGTAATTGACCATCTCCTCCAGTCGCACCGCGCCTTCGGGCGGCAGGCGGCCCTGATTGAGCAAACGCCGGACGTTGGCGTAGGCGCCGGTATCGACGTCGGCGCTGAAGGTCGAAACCGGCGCTTCAGCCACGCTGTGGATCGGGTTGTCGGCCAGCGCCTGATATTGCTCGCGCTGCTCATCCCGATAGCCGGGCGGAGCGGCTTCAGACATTGGCGCAAAGCTAGCCATCGGCGCCGCACGCACACTGCGCTTGGCCATCGTGGCATCCGCCCTGATCGCTTCAGTTTTCAACTCACCTTGAGCCGGTGACGGTGACGGCGGCGCAACAACCGCCGAATCAGGCGTGGACGAAACACCACAACCGGCAACCGCCAGCAGCAGCCCAATGGCGAAACCATGGGCGGCCGGGCGCAGGAAATGCAGAGGGAGGGACATGGGGGCTGACCTCAGGAGGAATTGATCCATTCACCCTCTGAGACGGTCAGCCCAACCGGTTCGGGTTAAGCCGCTGAAAAATAATCTTCAGCGGTGATAACGCCGCACCACGCTGCTGTTGCGCAGGACGTGATCCTTGATTTTTTCCAGCAATTGCGCGCGGGTCAGGCCGGCGGGCAAGGCGTCCGGAGCCAGGTCCAGGGCGTAGATCTGGATGATGTAGTGGTGCGCGCTGTCGCCGGCCGGCGGGCAAGGGCCGACATAGGTGGTGGTGCCTTTGACGTTGGTGCCACCGACGCCTTCGAGGGCACCTTTCGCACCGACACCGGCCGGGATCTGGTGGGTAGTCGCCTTGATGCCGTAATGCACCCAATGATCAACGCCCTGGCCTTTCGCGCCGTCGGGGTCGTGCATGACGATCGCGTAGCTGAGGGTGCCTGCCGGGCCGGCGTTCCAGTTCAGGGCCGGGGACTGGTTGTGCCCGCCGCAATTGGGCGCATCGCTGGCGGCCGCCGACGTAAACAGTCGATCGTCGGTGACACCTGGGATATTGAGGGTGAAACGCTCCTGGGCCTGCACGGGCAATTGCACGCAAAGGGCGACTGCAACGGCCGCCAGCCAAGGGTTCAGAGAGGTCAATCGGGTCATTACCGGAGCACCTTGTGCGGGTTGGGCCGTCGTCGGCTGGCAGACTATAGCCGGACCGTTCGCGCGGTGGCAGTGGCAATTGGGCTGAACCTCGGGATAAGGGCCAAACTCAATAGAGAAATACCTGCCTGGGAGAGCGCTCATGGCCCTGCACCGCGTTGCCCGTTTCGCCGATGTGCCGGAAAACCGGGGCCTTGAGGTCCGGATCGACGACACCAAAATTGTTTTGCTGCGGGTCGGTGATCAATTGCGCGCCTTCCAGGGCGAATGCCCCCACGCCGGGGCGCCGCTGGCCGAGGGGGCGCTGTGTCATGGGCGGCTGATCTGTCCGTGGCACAAGGCTGCTTATCGCATCGAAGATGGGGCGCTGTGCGAGCCACCGTCATTGGACGGGCTCCAGCGTTATCCGCTTGAAATGCGTGAAGACGAAGTTTGGGTCGACGACCAGCCGATGACCGACGCCCACACGCCACCCGCGGATGATGAACGTACTTTTGTGATTGTCGGCGCCGGGGCCGCAGGCACGGCTGCGGCGGCCGCACTGCGGGAAAAAGGCTTTGGCGGGCGGATTCAACTGATCGACCGCGAGCCTGACGCCGGCTACGACCGCACCGTGCTCAGCAAATTCGTGATCGCCGGGGAGATGCCGCCGGAAGAAGTCCCGCCTCTGCGCGACGAAGCGTTTTATCGCGAACAACGCATCGAGCAAATCCGTGGCGAAGTGGCCAGCCTCGATGCGCACAACAAAACCTTGAAACTGACTGATGGCCAGACCCTGAGCTACGACGCCGCCATGCTGGCCACTGGCGGCATTCCCAAACCACTGGACCTGCCCGGCGCTGACTTGCCTCAGGTTTTTTTACTGCGCTCTAAAGATCAGGCAACAAAAATTCTGGAAGCCGCCAAACCCGGGCAAAAAGCCGTGATCATCGGTGACAGTTTTATCGCCCTGGAATCGGCCTCGGCCCTGCGCACCTATGGCTTGGACGTGACCGTGCTCGCCCGCCACGCCGTGCCCTTCGCCGCTCAATTTGGTGAAACTGTCGGTAAGTCGATTCGCGCCCTGCATGAGGCCCATGGCGTGGTGTTTCATACCGAAGGTGAAGCCGCGTCCATCGAGGGCACCAGCAAGGTCGAAGCGGTGATTCTGGACAATGGCCAGCGGTTACCGGCGGATCTGGTGCTGGTCGGCATCGGCGTCAGCCCGGCCACCGCGATGTTTGCCGACCTGCCCAAGGAGAAAGACCAATCGCTGAAGGTCGACGGCGGCATGCGCGTGAGTGATGGGCTGTGGGCGGTCGGTGATATCGCGACCTTCCCGCTCAACGGCCAGCCACAACGGATCGAGCATTGGCGTCTGGCGCAGCAACAGGCGCGGATCGCAGCCACGAACATGCTCGGCGGTGATGAACATTACCTCGACGTGCCGTATTTCTGGACCTGGCACTTTGGCAAAAACTACGACTACCTGGGCCATGCCGAAAGTTGGGATGAGGTCGAGTTCAAGGGTGATCCTGACCATCCGCCGTTTATTGGCCTGTTCGGCAAGCACGGGGTGGTGGTGGCTGCGGTGGCCTGTGAAGAAGAGCGGGCGATGGCGATGCTGGCCGAGCGGATGAAACAGCCGTTGCCGGTGGATGAGGCTTGGCAGTTGGTTCGAGACCTGAGCTGAACTTGAACTGGATTTGTAGGAGCGAGGCTTGCCCGCGAAGGCGATCTTACGGACGCCTTCGCGGGCAAGCCTCGCTCCTACAGGGATTTGTGTCGAGTTTAGAGATGGATCACCGGTTCGCGATTGTCGTCATCCTCAGCCGGCAAACGAATCACCAGCGGATGTTCCAGCGGCGACGCTCGCAGCGCGGGATCAATCGGGAAGTAGTGAGTAATCACATGGCTGACATCGCCGTCCTGATTGTTGTGAATCGTCATCGAGCCTGGCGTGCGCAGTTTCTCCAACCGATCACCGCTCAACTTGAAGCTTTTGCTCAACCCATGATCATCCACCACCGGCGCGGGCAGGCGACGCTGGGCGAAGCTCTTGCTTTTGCGATGTTGATAACGCGCCCAGGAAATCAGGATCACCGCGTTCAACACCGCCACCCACAAATAAATCTGCAACGTCCCGAGGGCGTCGAACACCGACGCATCGATCCGTGGCCCATCGTGGGTATCAATCAGCGGCCACAAGCCACGCACCAACAAATACAGCAGACCGATCCAGGCCAGCACGGTGAAGAAAGCATCGAGCACGACCAGGAACGGTCGCTGCCGGGTTCTGATGATTTTCATTTGATGACTTCCTCCTCATCGTCCAGCGGCTTGATGCCCCGGTCCGGACTGACCCAGCGCGCGCGTTTCTGGTGTTGGCCGAACAGCACTTTGGGAAAGCTCACGAGGGTCGTCAGCAGACTGATGAGCCAGAACATCAAGGGATACCAGACGACCCAAAACATGGTTTTGCCCAAACCTTTTTCATAACGCCGGTCGATCAAGATGCTCACGGCAAATTGCACCAGGCAGACCATCGCCAGCAGCAACCCGGTAAACGCGGGTGGCAGCAGGTGATCCACCGCAATCGCCGCCGGCATTTCGACAAACTTGCCCACACCCCAGAAGATCACCGACAGCAGGAAAGTGAACGCCCAACCGGTGGACAGGCAGTATTCGAACAGCAGCGGCCACAGGTAGCGATGGCGGTACTGCCAGATGCCACGAATGTTCTTGAACAACACTTCGGCGCCGCCCTGGGCCCAGCGCAGACGTTGCTTCCACAGGCCGCCGAGGGTTTCCGGCATCAGGATCCAGCACAGGGCACGGGGCTCGTAGAAGATGCTCCAGTGGTCCAGTTGCAGTTTCCAGCTGATGTCGATGTCTTCAGTGATCATGTCCGGGCTCCAGTAGCCAACCCGGTTCAGGGCTGTGCGGCGGAACGCGACGATCACCCCGGAGACGGTAAAAATCCGCCCGAACACCCGTTGCGTGCGTTTGATCAGGCCAATGATCGACGAGAACTCACCGACTTGAACCCGGCCCACCAACGTCGAGCGCGTGCGGATGCGCGGGTTGCCGGTCACGGCGCCGAGGCGTGCGTTATCCAGCATCGGCGCCACCAGATACGCCGCCGTATTGGGCGCCAGCAGCGCATCACCGTCGATGCACACCAGGTACTCGCTGCGCGCCGCGATGGCTCCCATGCGCAGGGCCACGGCTTTGCCCTGGTTTTCCGCCAGGTGCAGCACCCGCAGGCGTGGGTCTTGCGCCGCCAACGCGTCGAGCACGGCGGCGGTGTTGTCCTTGGAGCCGTCGTTGATCGCGATCACTTCGATGTTCGGGTAGTGCTGGGCCAGCGCCGCGTGGATGGTGTCGGCGGCGTTGTCACCTTCGTTGTAGCAAGGGATCAGGATCGAAATCAGCGGTTCGCCGGCCAGTGGCGGCGGCAAGGTGTCGTCCTTCCACGGCCAGTGCCGCTCCCAGTGCAGCCAGAAATACAGGCCGCCGGCGATCCACAGCCCGGACATGAACAGGGGATAAAAGAACACGAAGTCCATCAGGAATTGCCCGGTGACCAGGAAGATCAGCCCCAGGGGTATCCCCAGAACGATCGCCAGGACCAGCACGGCCAGCAGTCTATCCAGCATGTTATGGGTTCCACTTGTTTGAGAGCGCGGGCCGCACGGTTTTCAGGTCCGGCTGGTTCTCGAGGAAGTTGTCCGGGTAGTAGCCGAAACTGGTGGCGCCCTGACGCTTGAGGCGGCCCATCCAGTCGCTCAGCCGCTCGCCGTCGATGTCGGAGTCGGTCTGTTTGGTCCAGTCCTTGGCCTGCAATTCGAACACCGTGCGCTCGAGCGCACCGGGGCGCGCCTTGACCGTGGCCACCAGCGCTTCGAGCCAGGGCCCGGATTGCGCGAGGCTTTGTTTTTCCATCAGCGGCATGGCCATCGGCGCCGTCCAGTCGTAGGTGGCGAGGAAGTCGTCGAGGTTCTGCGCGAACCAGGCTTCGCTCTGGGGATTGAGCATCGGCTCGGCAAAGATATTGCGTGCGGTCAGCACCTGCGGGCCGCGAATGGCGCGGACCTTGGCGGTCAGCTCTTTAGTGAAATCGATCAGGTAGCGACTCTTGAACCGCGTCCAGCGTTGCAGCGTGGCCGGGTCATTGCGCAACGCGGAAATCGAACCCGGCAAGCCGTTGGCGGCATACACCTTGAGCGCTTCGGGGCTGGCGTCTTCGAAATCCGAAAGCACCGCGTCGTCGTGGTAAAGGATGCCGTCCACCGAAGTCAGGCGCGCCACGTCTTCGTAGATTTCACCGATGATCCGCCGCACGTTCGGGTCGAACGGCGACAGGCGTTTGTACTGGTCCGGGTCCACCGACGTGGTGCCGGTTTTCGGGTCCCAGCGCATGACACGCGGCAGCTTCGCATCCAGGGCAAAACTCAGCACCGGCATCCAGGCGAAGACCTTGACGTGAGCCCGGGTGCGCAACTGCCAGGCCACGCGGTCGAAGATGTCAGCGCGCACCGGCAAATGGCGGTTGGGGAAGTACAACGAGTGCACCAGGCCATCGCCTTTCGGGTCGGCGAAGGCTTGCAGAAACACCGTGTTGGCGCCCATGTCGGCCATGCGCTGGATCAGTTTGCCGAGGTTGATTTCTTGCTGGGCCGGATCGGCGTCGTAGACGTTATCCAGGTCCACATGCACCACGCGCATCGGCGACTCGGCTTGCACCGAGACGATGCTGTTGGCGAAGTGCTCACCGTCCGGGTCCGAAGCCACCAGAAAGCGCGGGCTGCTCATCAGGTTGTCGAGGGCATCGAGGCCGTCGTCCAGGGTCAGGGCCATTTGGTAGCCTTGCTCGTTCACCACTTGCAGCGAAGAGCCGTCCGCCGCGCCGTAAGGCCAGACCCAGACACGCGGCTTGTAGCCGGTGACCTTGCGGATTTTCTCGGTGATGGTCGCGACGTCAGCGCGCATCCGCGCCTGGAACTCGGCTTCGGTTTCGTAGCGACCGGCGACTGCATCGTAGCGACGGGTCGCGGCGGCCGGTTGCAGGTTGCCTTGCGGGTTAGCCAACACGCCTTTGTGGCTGGCGTCGGTGTGGGCGGCAATTTCCACCAGTCCGGATTTGGATATTTCGCGAATCTGATCCCAGGTCAGGAAGTCCGAACGCTGGCGCGGTGTGCCGGCGAAATCCACCGGTTGGTTGAGCGGCGTGTCGATCCACACCCCGACCGGCGCCAGCAAGGCGTGCCAGTTATAGGCGCGCAGCACCGGCAGTACGCGGGTGTAGAAGCTCGAATAACCGTCGTCGAAACTCAGCAGAATCGCCTTGGGCGGCAGCTCCGGACCACCGTTGCGGGCGGCCATGATTTGGTCGACGGTCACCGGTTTGTAGTTGTTCTCTCTTAACCAGGCAAGCTGCTCGATCATGCGTTCGGTGCGTACCGCGACCACCGCTTGATCGGGGTCACGGTCTTCGACGTCGTGATAGGCAATGCCGAGCACGTGGTTTTTCGGCCAGGGCTTTTCGTTGGCCGCCAACGGGCGCTCGGACGGCGGCGTGAAGGCCGGGGCCTGCTGGGCGCAGGCGCTGACCAGCAGCGCTCCCAGCAGAAGGATGAAACGCGAGATAAAAGGCATCTTCAAACTCTTCTAGAAGCGGTAAGTGAGGTCGACGAGCAGGCGCAGATCGGTTTCGCGGTCGCCGTCGTAGGGCCGGTTGATCACGGTCAACAAACCGCCCACCTCGAATACGTCGTTCCAGCTATAGCGCTGGCCGTAGCCCAACAGGCCGATGCCGCCGGTGCCGTGATCGCGCTGGCTGTAGGTGCCCGCGCCGGCCTGGAATTGTTGGCTCCAGGACGTTTCGTAACGGCGGTACAGCACGTGGTTGACGTTGACCGTTGGCAGCACGCTGAAGTCGGATTTGGGGTTGAAGTACGGCACGTCCTCGGATTCGGAGTTGTGGCTGGTGCCGACTTCCAGGCCGAGGTCGACCTGCACTTTCGGCGCGGTATAGACGCCCTCGCGCCCGGTCAGCAAGGCTTCGACGCGGTTGTTGCCATCGCTGAAATGCGACGGGCTGACCGCCAGTTTCCATTCGCGGCTTTCATTGGCGCGCCAGCGAATGAAACCACTGCCGCCGTTGGCCGTGACGTCGCTGTTCAACGCACGCAGCGGTGTATCCGCCGAGAGGTAAGCGAGGCTGCCGCCGTACTGCCAGTGATCGTCGATGTCCCGGGCAATCGCCAGCCGTGCGCCTTGCTTGTTGCCGTAGCCGAAGTTGTGATTGGAGACTTCCGCTTCCAGGGTCATGTCGCGGGTACGCCGCTCCACGCCCAGCCGCTGCGTGCGATCACGGCCGGTGCCTTCCTGGAAATCGCCGGTGGCATAACCGACCCCGGCAAACACCCGCCAGTCTTCGTCGATGGGTGGGCTGTAGAGCACGGTTTCGATGCCGAAATCCTTGCTGCCCGCGACCGCACCGGCCGTGCTATCCCCACCGCCATAACTCTTGCCGCCGTAGGTCTGCACCCGCAGCTCGGCCATGTCATGCACGTCGCGCTGGCGCTGCAAACGCTGGACCTGACGGTTGTCCGGGAAACGCGCCGCCACGTCGTCGGTCAGCGCATCCATCTGCCGCCATTCCTGCAAATCCATGGCGGTGTGGGCTTGAGCGACTTCCAGTCCCATGTCTCGCGGGACCATGCTCTCGGTTTCCTTGAGCTGCAATTCGGCGCGGCGCGGCCAGTCACGGGCCAGGTACAGGTCGGATTGAGCCAGGCGCAAGCCAATGTTGCCCGGCGCCTGATCGACCAGGGTCTGCAAGCGCTGCTCGCCGGACGGCAGGTCGGCGCCGTAGGTCCCGGCCTGGGCGGCGAGTTGTTGCGCATCCATCCACTCATCGTTGGGATTGCCCACTGGCAAGCCCTTGAGTTCGACCCGTGGTTTCTGGGCTTTTGCCAGGTCCTCGGCGACCTTGCGCGCTTCGCCAGCCTTGTCGCTTTCGAGCAGCGCGTAATAGAGCGCGGTGCTGTCTTCGAGGCGATCACCGACATCCGCGTCCGGCGCGACCAGCACTTGGCGATAGAGGTCGGTGGCGATCTCCGGTTGGCGCTGGTCCAGGTAGGACGAGGCGACCCAGCGCAGGGCGTAGGTCGGAATCTTCACGCCTTCGCCGATCAATTTCTGGTATTCGCTGATCACATCGGCGGTGCGCGCCCGGGCCTTGAACGCGCCCATGCGGTCGATGCGCCAGCGGGTGACGTCATCGTGGGCCGCCGGGTCCGGGGTCCAGGTGGCGAGCAATTTGTCGTAGTCAGCCAATGCTCGATCCGCGATCACATAGCGTTCTTTTTCGCTGCGGGTGGCCAGTTCAGCCAGGCGCACACGCTCGGCGGCCAGGTCACCTTCGATCAGGCGCAAATGCACCGGATCGATCAGCCCCGGCCGTTGCTTGGCCAGGCGCAGGGCCGGTTCCGGCAGACGCGCACGTTGCAGGGCAAACACGTATTCCCGGGCGACATCAGGCTTGCTGCCGGCACGGATATAGGCCTGGTCGTATTCGAACAGTGCGTCGTAATTTTTGCCGGCGCGGGTCAAGGCATAGGCCAATGCCAAGCGGCGGGACGGATCGTCCGGTTTGGCGGCCACCAGGGCTCGGGTGCGGGTCACGGCTTCGTCGGGCTGGCCGGCGTCAGCCTGGGTCAGGGCCAGGCCCAGTTGCAGGTCCGGGTTCTGAGGCTCCAGCGCCAGGGCCTTGTTGTAGACCTCGGTCGCCGAATCCCAGCGCTTGAGGTTGCGATAGGCACGGGCCGTGGCGGTCAACGCCTGCACCGGCAGCACGCGGTTGCGGCCCTGGGTTTCATAGACCTGCACCACTTCAGCGTCGAGGCCGGCCCAACTGGCGATCTGCAAATGGTCGCTGACCTGCCCGGTGGAGGCCTGGCTCGCCGGAACCTGGCGCAGCACGGTCAGTGCGGGCGCGTAGTTGCCCGCACGGGCATCGCGCACCATTTGGTCGTAAGGGGTGTCGGCAAACGCCAGCATCGGCCAGAGCAACTGGCTGCACAGCGCAACGCCAAACAAGGGGCGTAAGCCACGATGAATCAAGGGACCTGCAAAACGCGGCATCAGTCAGCATCCTTCCATGGCCAGCCGGTCGCAATGTCCCCTGCCCATTCACAATGGAAAGCCGGATCGAGAGGGTCCGGCTTGTCGGGGCGCAGTCTTGCACGCGAGTTTGGTCAGCCCTGCAGAACGCAATAATTCTTCAGATTCGTGATGTTACCTGGCCTCGTTTAAATCCCGGACAGCAAAACGCCCGGCGTCTGCGTTGCGCAGAGGCCGGGCGTTTGCGGTGTAAACCCTGGTTTTACTGGACTTGCCCGGCACCACCGAGTTTGCCCATCACGAAGCCGACAAACTGTTCGACGGTCATTTTCTGGCCGTTGAATTCCACCTGATTGTTGGCGTAATGCAGTTTGGTGACGACATTGGTGCCATCCAGTTTGGCCAACTGCGTACCGACCGCCATGCTGCTGAACATGTCGCTGGTGGCGGTCGCCTGATCGACGATGACCTTAGCGTCGGTCTGGCCGTCCGCTTGCGCTTGCAGGCTGAGCAGGTCAACCAGCATCGGCTTGGACACTTGAATGTTGATGTCCAGCAGGGCGATCAACTGGCGGACCAATTGGTCCGGCGGCAGGTCCATCGACGCCGGTTTGGTCAGGTCGAGCACCAGGTTGGCGCGGCTTTCACCGTTGGCGGTGTTGAACGACAGGTTCTCCAGCGCGAATTGCGGACCGGCGGCCAGCAGTTTCTCCAGGCCGGATTTGACCTGGGCTTCTTCTTCCGGCGTCAGGTTCAGCTCAGGCGCGGGTTCACCGGCGGCTGCGGCTTTGGCGGCGGCCTGCTCGTAGGGTTGCAGCTTGGTCTGGTAAATCTGCATCAGCGACATGGTTGACGGAATGTCGAGGTTCTTCAGGCTCATGGCCATCTGCGCCGAACCAACGGTCTTACCGTTGAACGACACTTCGCCCACCTTGTAATCGGCGCGCCCGGAAGCGCTGGTGCCGGATTCTTCGGTCTGGTTCTTCATTTCGAATTTATTGACGCCGACAATCGACTGCTTGGCGCCGAAGGTGGTTTTGCTGCTGGTCAGCTCGAGGGTGTTCTCGCCGGTGTAGTAGCCGTAAGTACTTTTCACCAGGTTGCTGGCCACGGTCAGGCCATTCAGCTCGACGGTAACCGGTGCCTGGTCTTCAGACACGGTGGTCAGCTTCAGGCTGTCCATGTAGCCGTCGGCCTTGACCTTCTGGGCCTGGGCGCTGGCGGCGATGTCCATGTTCAGCCCGGAAAACTTCAGGCTCGACTTGTCGTCCAGCGCCATTTCCAGTGGCAGCAATTCGAAATTACCGTTGGTGGAATTGTCGTAGCCGATGTTGACCACACCTTTGACCGGCGACAGGCCGTTGGCGGCGGCGAACCATTTTTCCGTCAGCGCGGTTTTTTCCAGTTCGAAGTGGTTGGTGGCCATGACCGGCAGCAACTTCAACGAAGCCAGGCGCGAGAAGGGCAGCGGGCCGTGTTCGACGTGATCGACGAAGAGCAATTCCACCGGCGCACCGCCGAACATCTCGCCTTCGCCCTTGAGGCGGTAATGGGCGGTGCTGCTGAACACGCCGCGTTCCACGGACACCAGTTCCAGGGACGCCGTGCCGTTGGAACCGACCAGCGCGGCTTGCAGTTCTTTGTTGGCGTCTACGACGGAAGCGTTGAGCACGCCTTCCAGTTTAGTGCCGGTGTACCAGGCACCGCCGGCGCTGATGGCACCGATGGCGACGACAATTCCAAGAAGCACGCCTGCTGATTTATTCATGAATTACCCGATCAATGTCCGTTGTTGAAAATGTGGTCGTCTTCCCTGAACCCATGACGGGTCGTGGTCACGACTGTGCAAAAGTGCGGTGGAGATTAGCATTTGCTGGGCGGGAGGGCTTAATGATTAAAGGTGAAAGAGTGTCTATGGACACCTTGCAGGGGGCGAGAGTTGCGGCGGTCATGAAATCGCCTTCGCGAGCAAGCCTCGCTCCTACAGAGGATCGCGATCCCCTGTAGGAGCGAGGCTTGCCCGCGAAGGCGCCAGTCCAGGCAATACAGAATCAGGAATACTGCACTTCAATCTCATCCAACTGATGATCAAAGCTCTTAAGCCGCGCCGTCCACGTATAGACCAGCACTTCAAAATCCCGATTGATCACCGCCCCGCCCGTCACTTCCGCGCGCGGGTCGCAGAAGTCCAGTTGATAGCGTTCGCGGGCCATGGCGTTGGCCACGTCGGAGAGTTCGCGGGCGTTGTTGAGCCAGTGCCAGCCCTCTTCCGTGACCTGTTTATCCAGTGCCAGGCATTGGGTTTTCAGGGCTTCGAGGCTTTTTTCCAGCGGGGTGCCAGTGAGTTCGCCCATGACTTCCTGGAACGTGCGCCCCGGTTGCCAGTAGCTGCCCCAGAAATACCGGTCAAACACGGTTTCGACCCGACGCAGCGCGACTTTGGTGTCCCAGATCAGCACCAGGGTCTTGCCTTGTTCGAGGTGTCTTCGTTTGATGCGCGTGCCCTGGACCGACGCCCAGGCGACCACGACGATGGACATCACGGCAATCAGTGCCGCCGCGCTGTCGAGGAACACCAGCGCCTTGTCGATCTGGTGGGCGAGCATGATGCCGTAGAAATAGGTGGCCGACAGCAACACCAATGCCGCAATAGCGCACCAGAAGCCGGGAGCATAAGGGTTTTTCATTATTAGAGTCCCCATGACCAACGCGAGCCTTGACTGATGAAGTCTTCACGCAACCTCATCAAGTCAAAGCATAGCAACGGCCTCAGGGTTTGCCGGGTTGTGACGCTTGCGTTCGTCCGCTTTCCCAACCGCCGCCCAGCGCGAGGAACAAATCGATCTGGCTCATCGCGACCTGGGTGTTGGCCGACGCCAGTTGCGCCGTGACATCGGTGTAGGTGCGGGTGGCTTGCAGGTCCGCCAGGAATGAAGCGCGGCCGGCCTGGAAGAAGCGGTGGGTCTGGTCTGCCGCCAGTTTTGCCGATTGCTCGGCATCGGCCAGGGCATCCCGGCGTTGCAGCAGCGCGGAGTACTGGGCCAGACCGGTCTGGGTTTCGCGAATCGCGTTGAGCACTACGCCGTCGAAGTGCGCCAGTGCGCCTTGAGTCGAGGCTTCGGCTTCGCGGATTCGCGCACGGGAGCCGTTGGACGGTACGGTCCAGCTCAGCAACGGGCCGAAGCCCCAGCGATTGGTCTGTGGTTTCCCGAGGTTTTCCAGGGTGCCCACGGTGCCGATGGACGCGCCGATGCTGATGTCGGGGTACAACTCGCCGGTGGCGATGCCGATGCCGGCGGTCGCAGCGGCGAGTCGACGTTCAGCCTGACGCACATCCGGACGGCGCTTGAGCAGCGTGGCGCCGTCACCGACCGGCAACAATTGCGCAATCTTCGGCAGTTCGGCGCAACTGTCGGTGCCGGCCGGCAGTTGATCCAGCGGCTTGGCCAGCAGCATCGACAAGCGGAACAGCCCGGCCTGACGCGACGCCTCATAACGCGGCATGTCGGCGCGCAAGGATTTGAATTGGGTTTGCGAGCGGGTGACCTGGGTTTCATCGCCACGCCCGGCGTCACGCAGACGCTGGGTCAACGTGGTGCTCTGGGCTTGCAGGTCGAGGGAATGCTGGGCGATTTCCCGTTCTTCGTTGGCCGCGCAGACTTGGGTATAGGCCCGGACCACATCGGCCACCAGGGTGATGCGCGCCGTGTCCGCCGCTGCTTGGGTTGCGTCGGCGTTAGCCTTGGCCGCTTCAATGCCGCGCTGCAAGGTGCCGAACAGGTCAAATTGATAAGACGTGGTGATGCCAATGTCGCCAACGTTGGCCACCGGCACTTTTTCCGGCAGCAGGAACGCTTCGCCGGATTCCTGCAAACGCTGGGCGCCCATCTTCACGCCGCCGCTCCAGCCGCCCGCCGCTTGCGCTTCATCCACCTGCGCCCGAGCCCGGGACAGGTTGGCCGCCGCCACGCGCAGATCGGTGTTGGAGGCCATGGCCTGCTCCACCAATTGGTCGAGACGCGGGTCCTGATACAAGCGCCACCAATCCCCGGGCACCGGCGCCGAGACCACATCTTTGTCGTTCGGCAGCAGGTTGCCCTGCAAGTCTTCACGGTGCAGGGCCGCGTCATCCGGCAAGTGATAATCCGGCCCGACCACCTGACACGCCGACAGCAACAGGCCTAACCCGGCCACCGCCAAAGCCGAGGCTTTGCTCATTTCGCCGGCTCCTCGGTTTTATCGTCAATGATCGAAACGGTCGCGGTACGCCCGGCGATCATGCGGAAGTCTGCCGGCACGTCGTCGAAGGCGATGCGCACCGGGATCCGTTGCGCCAGCCGAACCCAACTGAACGCCGGGTTGACGTTGGGCAGCAAGTTGCTGCCGCTGCTGCGGTCGCGGTCCTCGATGCCGGCGACGATGCTTTCGACATGACCGCGCAAGCGAGCGCGGTCACCGATCACCCGGATATCCACGCCTTGGCCAACGTGAATGCCGTCGAGTTTGGTTTCTTCGAAATAACCGTCGATGTGAAAAGAGTTGCTGTCCACCACCGACAACACCGGGCGCCCGGCGGTGACGAATTCCTGGGCGCGGGGCGCACGGTCGTTGATATAGCCGTCCACCGGACTGCGGATCACCGAGCGATCCAGATTGAGCTGGGCGCTGTCCACCGTCACCAGTGCTTCGGACAAGGCCGACTGGGCACGGGCGACTTTCGACAGGCTTTCCTCCAGTTGCTCGCCGGGCACGAGGTTGCCGAGGCCACGGTTACGCTTGGCTTCGCGCTGGGCCTGGGCCAGGGTTTCTTCGCGGTCGGCCACGGCGGCTTTCGCCTGGCGCAGGGCCAGTTTGAAACGGTCCTGGTCGATGCTGAACAGCACTTGGCCGCGCTGCACCAACTGGTTGTCGCGCACTTGCACTTGCTGGATCAGCCCGGACACGTCCGGGGCGATTTGCACGATGTCGGCGCGGATGTGGCCGTCACGGGTCCAGGGCGCGAACATGTAGTACATCACCATGCGCCAGACCACAACGACGGCGAAAGACACGATAAGCAGGGTCAGCAGCACGCGACCAATGGTCAAAAAAGGTTTTTTCATGTCATCAGGTATCGACTGAGTGAGTCCACGGCGCCGAGGAGCAAAGCGTAGAGAGCCACGTTGAACAATGCCCGGTGCCAGACCAGACGGTAAAAGTGCAGGCGCGTGAGCACCCCGTGCACCAACAGGTAAAACAGGTAGGTAATGCCCATCAGCACCAGCAGCGTGGGCAGGAATACCCCGCTGATATCCAGATCACCGATCATAAAGGCGCTCCATCGATGCCATGGGGCAGGGGTTCTTCGAGTTGTGGTGTGCCGACGAATTCAACCCCGGGCAGCAACGCCAGGCGCAGTCCGCTCAAGGCGTGCAGCAAATGTAGCCGGGCGCCGTCATCGCACTCGATGTTGAGGGCGCGACGGGCGCGGTCCATGGTCATCAACAACGGGCTCGGCGCCGGCAAGCGCTCGCCGGCCTTGAGGCAGGCCTTGAAGTACTCGCCGACTTCCGCCACCACTTGATGCAGCAGCACTTGCGGCACACCGAGCACGCGCGGGGTGTAGGCGAGCAGGTCGAGCAGGTTCAGGGCCACGCGTACTTCCCGCAGGGCGACGCCGGTGTCCTGGCCGATCAGCCCCAGGCGCGGCAAGTGCTGCATCAACCGGTCGAGCATCTGCACGCCGAGCTTGCGGTGATCGGACAAGGTCGCCGGTTCGGTGAGGCTGACGATGTCGCGCCAACTGAAACGGGTCAGACGCTTGGCCGCCAGTTCTGCGCCGAACGGGCGGGCAATCAAGGTCCAGACAAACGCGAACAACAAGCCAATCGGCCCGGCGAGGTTGGAGTTGGAGAAGCTGAGGAAGTCCGCGTCGTAAGCGCCCTGGATGCTGATAAAGGACGAAGTGTTCACCAGCGTCAGCAGCATGCCGAGGTAAAACTGCGGCTTGACCGTCAGGGTGCCGATGCAAATGAACGGCACCGCAAACGCGAGCACCAGCATCGGGAAGTCATGCAGATTCGGCAGGACCAAAAACAGGTAAAGACTGGCGAACAACACCGACATCGCCGTCCAGAAAAAGAACCGGAAAATCTGCGGCGCCGGGTCGTCCATCGAAGCGAAGAAGCTGCACGCCACCGCCGCCAGAATCACCGCGCTGCCGCCGTCGGTCCAGCCCAGCAGAATCCACAGCACCGAGGCGACGATGATCGCGCTGACCGTCGACAATGCCGAATAGAGCATCAACCCGCGATCGAGAAACGGCGTCAGGCGACCGAGGCGCCAGTGCCGATAAACCGCACGCCAACTGTCCTGACTTTCGCACTGGATGGCGTACTGCAGGCTGCGGCAGTCTTGCCACAAATCAATCCACTCGCCGAGGCGATACAGGGCGTTGGAAAACAGCAACTGCTTGCGATCATCCAGTGCCTCGGCGCTCGGTTGCAGGGCTTCGAGCTGATCTTTCAGCGCTTGCCAACGGTTGAGGTCGGCGTCTTTGTAGTTGAGCCATTCAGTGGTCGCGGCCAGTAGCGGCGCGAACTTATCCACAAGCTCCGGGGTGCGGCGCTCCAGGGCGTAGAGCGCGTCGTCCAGGGCATCGATCACCGGCAGCAGGTGAATCATTCGCCCGCGCAATTCCTTGGTATTGCGCACCGTTTGCGGCCGCGCTCCCTCATGGGGAAGTTGGCCGATCATCAATTCCAGGCTGTTGAACGTCGTGACCATGGCCGAGCGCAAAGCGCTGACTTCTTCCGGTTTCACCTCGCGAGTGAGGAAGCGCAGGCTGTAGGTCGAGGCATCGGTGAACCATTTATTCACCGAATCGTTGAACACCGGCGCCAGCCGTCGCGGCCAAAACATCGCACCGACAACGGCGGCGACGGCGATGCCAAGGAAGATTTCTTCGGTCCGCGCCTCGGCGATATCCCACACCGCCAGCGGATTATCCAGCACCGGCAAAGCGATCAGCGGCAAGGTGTAACCGGCGAGCATCAAGGCGTAGCTGTTGGCGGTGCGCAGGTGCAGGGACAGAAACAGCAACGTCCCGGTCCACAGCGCGATGATCACCACCAGCACCCACGGGCTCTGGACAAACATCGGCACAAAAAACACCGCCGCCGCCGCGCCCATGAACGTACCGACCGCGCGGTACAGCGCCTTGGAACTGGTCGGGCCGACAAACGGGCTGGAAACGATATACACCGTGGCCATCGCCCAATACGGACGCGGCATTTGCATCAACATGGCGATGTACAGCGCGGTCATCGACGCGGCGAAAGTGCGCACACCGTAGAACCAGTCCCGCGCCGGGGGCACGCCTGTCCAGAAGCCTTTCACGGGTGGATCACCAAAGGAGGATTGGCGGCTTCGAAGGCTCGCAGGACACGCAATGCCGCTTCCAAATCACTCTGGTCGATGCCTTCGAGCACTTCATTACGCAAACGCACCAGCTCGACCTCGACCGCTTGCACCAATTCGCGACCGGTATCGGTCAGGCTCAGGCATTTGGCGCGGCGATCATGAGCGTCTTCCGTGCGGCGTACATACCCGGAATTACAAAGTTGATCGAGCAACCGCACCAGGGACGGACTCTCCATCCCCGCCGCCTGCGCCACCGTCACCTGCCGCACACCCTCCCCCAAACGCCCGATCATCAACAACGGAACGGCGCAGGCTTCGGAGATTCCATAATTGACCAGCGTGGTCTGGCAGATCTTCCGCCAATGCCTGGCGGCCACCACCATGGCACTGCTGATGTTCATCTGGAGAGCGTCGAGGTTTTTTGGCACGGGGGAATGACACACTGTTAGTTTGCTAACTATCAATATCGCATTCGAGGGAAAGGGTGGTCAAGTTTTGAAACAATTTGGCGATCAACGACAGGGGGCTCGTCGCGCATGCTCAACGCAATCAGATCAATGTGGAGATGCAATGAACACCAAACCCATTCGAACCGTCGACGACCTCAACACTGCACTTTTGCGTATTGAACAGCTGTGGGGAGCTGCATCGAATTCAACCGAAGGGAATGAGCTTGAGGTGTTGGCCATGTTGGTAGAAAAGTACGAAGACGAGCATTTTCCGATTCCGGCTTCCGATCCCACTGAAGCTCTCAAATTCCGCATCTCATCCAGTGGGAGTTTGGACTGTTTATCCCGCAGGACTTCGTAGCCTATAGATCCTCCAGACTTACCGGGATCGGCGTTTCATGCCTGCGTGAGCGAACAATGTCCGCCAATTCAAGGTCATCAAGTCGCTCCGCTTTGCACTCAACATCGGCCGGAGCCACCAAGACAGGCCCGCCATGCGCAGCACTTAGTGCTGCTGATGGATTTCTCTTCGATTCAGACACGATTTTTCACACCCCCCGCCCCTTCCTCATCAACACATCCAACTGATCCACCACCTCCGCCCAATCCGCATCATCCAAAATTTCATCCCGCAAAAATTCCTTTTGGCTCTCGTTCCAGAAAAACGCATCCGCCAGATGCAATTCAGGCTTGAGCGGTGAATGGGTAGCGATGAATTTATCGATGCTGACCGGGTCGCTGTCCAGGCCGAGTTGTTTGAACAGGGACGGCAGGCTGTGGGTTGGGGATTCCATGTTGGGCTCCTGGGTGGTTGGAAAATGGTTCGCGGGCAAGCCTCGCTCCTACAGGTTATCTGCGGTCCCCTGTAGGAGCGAGGCTTGCCCGCGAAGACTATGTCACTGACACCGTAAACCTAATGACTCAACTCACAAACCTGTGCATGCGGCACCATCCGCAAATACTCCGGCATGCTCATGTGCAGCAGGTTGTTGTGGTTGCCCGCCTCCAGGTAGATGTCTTTCTGCCGGGTCAGCAGCGGGTCGATGACCATGTCCATCCCATAGGATTCGCCCAGCGCCGGCACCGCGCCGCGTTCGCAGTCGTTGAACAGGTGCGCCAGGGTGCTTTCCCGGGTGATTTGCCATTCGCCGCTGCCGCGTACTTTGCTCAGGTCCAGGTGACGGCTGGCGGGGAGGACGGCCATCAGGTAGTGGCCGTGGTGGTCGTCGAGGATCACCGATTTGGCCACCCGTTCGGCGGGGATGCCCGACACACGCGCGGTTTCCAGGCTGCTGGCCGAGTGCGGGTGGGTGACGATGTCGAATTCGCATTGAGCCCGGTTGAGGCTGTCCTGCACCGTTCTTGCCATACGCATGATGCACCTCGGTGTCCGCTGCAATGGCAGGCGGACGATGGTGAATGCTTCCAATGAAAGTCTAGGTCGGCTGGGGCCAACCGGTGGGAAATCTGCTCGCCGGAAACCACCTGTGGTTGATCAAAATTCAGACAATCCCAGGCTCAACTAGACTGAATACAAAGAACCCCATGACTCTCCCGGAGGGTCAAGTGAACACTCGTTGCTGTGCCATTGCGTTGCTGTGGGCCCTGAGCGGATCGGCGTTCGCCGCGGACAATGTCGTGCTGTTCATGGCCGATCCCCTTGGCCTGTGGCTGATTGTGTTCGGCATCGCGTTCCTGGTGGCCGAGGCGACCATACCCAATTACGGCGTGATCGGCCTCGGTGGGCTGGTGATGTTTGTCGTCGGCGCGGTGATTCTGACCAACACCCAAGTGCCGGTGCCGTTGATGATCGGGCTCGGACTGATCAGTGCAGTGTTGCTGATTTTCCTGGTGACTCACGCCCTGACAACCCGACCGCGGCGCACCGTCAGCGGCGATGCCGGACTGGTGGGCAGCGTGACCCCGGTGATGTCGCTGCAGGCCGACAGTGCCTACAACGGCTGGGTGCATTTGCAAGGCGAAAAATGGCAGGTGCTGAGCACCACGCCGCTGCAACCGGGGCAGAACGTGCGGGTCGTGGGGCGTAAGGGATTATTGCTACAAGTGGCCGCGGCTGACGCGGCGCCGGCTGGAGAATAACCATGGGCCTGCAACTGGGTTTTGCCGCGCTGCTGCTGTTGCTGATTGCACTGGCGGGGTCGACCTTCCGCATCCTGCGCGAATACGAGCGCGGGGTGGTGTTCCAGCTCGGGCGCTTCTGGCAGGTCAAGGGGCCGGGCCTGATTTTGCTGATCCCGGCAGTGCAGCAAATGGTCCGCGTCGATCTGCGCACCATCGTCCTCGACGTGCCACCGCAGGACGTGATCACCCGCGACAACGTCTCGGTCAAGGTCAACGCCGTGCTGTATTTCCGCGTGCTCGACCCGCAGAAGGCAATTATCCAGGTCGAAGACTTCCTCATGGCCACCAGCCAATTGGCCCAGACCACGTTGCGGGCGGTGCTGGGTAAGCATGAATTGGATGAGTTGCTGGCCGAACGGGAGCGCTTGAACGTCGATATCCAGCAAGTGCTCGACGCCCAGACTGACAACTGGGGGATCAAGGTTGCCAACGTTGAAATCAAGCACGTGGACCTGAACGAATCGATGGTGCGCGCCATCGCCAAACAGGCCGAGGCCGAACGGGAACGGCGGGCCAAGGTGATCCACGCCGAGGGCGAATTGCAGGCTTCGGAAAAACTCATGCAAGCGGCGGAAATGCTCGGGCGTCAGCCGGGGGCGATGCAGTTGCGGTACATGCAGACGTTGAGTTCGATTGCCGGGGACAAGAGTTCGACGATTGTCTTCCCGTTGCCGATTGAATTGTTGAAGGGGATGGCGGATTTGTCGTCCAAACCTTAAAAGATCGCAGCCTTCGGCAGCTCCTACGGGTGTACGCGCAACCCCTGTAGGAGCTGCCGAAGGCTGCGATCTTTTGATCTTTCCTACAAGCACCAACATCCGGCAATCCCGTCGGAGATTTCCTTCAAGTTGTAGTGGCTTTGGTGAACTTGTTACCGCCCAAACCCAGGTCTAGTCTGGGCTTGTCACTGAATAAAACGGTGACACGGACGTGCAAGTCCGACGAAACTGTTTAGGTTGCAACTGCTATGTATCCAACGAGCCTTTATCGGCTCGCTGCTTTATGGCGGCTGCGCGCAGGAGATCCTCGGATCTGCTGGGTGTCCTAAACAGTCCCGGTCTTGCACACCTGCGCTCGGCCGCCACCCCATTCGCGTGCAAGCGAACGGTGACGGCCTCCACTTACTGTTTAGGATTTTTATATGCACAAAGTTACTCCGAATCCTCCAGATAACTCTGGAACCGATTCCCCCGAAGCACTCGACGCCATAAAAATGAAAGAAGCCGCCGACCGCGCCTTCGCCCATTACTTCCCCCCAGCGGATGCAAAACCCGCCAAGCGCCGCAAATACCAACTCTTCACCGTCGCCCCGGACATCGACGACCCCGAAGCCCTGCTGGCCAATGCTTCCGAAGACTTGCTGTCCATCAGCGCCATCGCGGCCGGCCTGGCAGACGAAGTGGAAGGTTCACGCCGATCTGTCGCCTTGGCGATCAGCCGTTTGACCGATGGAGTGCAGTTGTTGGTGGAGCGTGTGCTGGACCACCATGAGGCGATGGCTGCGGCCAAGGTTTAGCCGTTGATTTTGCGGTGATTGGAAGGGCGCCTTCGCGGGCAAGCCCGCTCCCACAGGGATTGGAGGCGGGCGCAAAATGTGTGTTCACTGAAGATCCATTGTGGGAGCGGGCTTGCTCGCGAAGGCGTCTGTACTGTCGATACATAACGCTTCATAAGGCCCCCGTGCCCAACGCTCCACCCGCTCGATCAACAACGCCGAAGCCTCGCGCCGCTTGCTGTCGCTGTCCCCGAAAAACACTTCCGACGGCTGCTTGGCATGCCGCCCCACCGCCGCAAACACCTGCTGACGCTGCTCATCATCCAACCCAAAAAACCCGGCCAACCGCCCGGCCATGGCGTCCGGCAACTCGCTGTAATTCACTGCCAACCCACCCAATTCACGGCAATGCGCTAACCCCGTCGACAACAACCGCCCCAATCGCCGAGCGATGTAATCTTCGCGGCTATCAAAGGGCAACTCATCATCCAGCCCACTCGCCCCGATCAGCCCCGGCACCATGTGCATGCCCGAACGGCGCACATGGGAAACGGCAATCTCCAGCGGATCGCGATACAAAAACATCCAAGGCGTCTCAGGAAAATACGCCCGCAACAGCGGCAATTCCGCAATGTTCCAGGCATCGAGCTTGATCACCAACCGCTGCTCCAAACCACAACGCCGCTGGCCGTAAGCGGACATCAACCCTTCAATCGCCCGGCGCCGTTCAGCCGCCGGCAAATCACTGCGCAGCAAGGCATCCAGCGGCGGCGGTTCGCTGATGACGATGTGATTATCGAGCCGGGCCAGCATCTGACTGATCAACGTCGAGCCACACCGCGACGCATGAAAAATAAACGCGCTCGGCGCCAACCCCGGACTCTCGGTCTGCCAGTCGCCAAGCCCAGCCAGCGGCGTTTGCCGACGAAACGCCTGGTTGAACGGCAACCGCAGGGCATCGTCCACCGCTTCACGAAAAAACGGCTGATGCAACGGCGTATCACCGAACCAGCACCAATCCACCTGCCACTCGCCGGCTTGTTGCCAGATCCGAATCGGCAACCAGCCTTCCAGGTTCAGGCGTTCCATTGTTCATTCCATTGGCGACGGCCGGTGCGCATCGCCGCCCGCAGTTCCTCCCGGGAAAACACCAGGCCTCGCTCCGCCGCCAGTTCCAAAGTACGAGCGATAAAAACCTCGGTGTCGGCCAAGCCCTGCAACGCTTTCGAAAGCCCGGCATCCCCCGCCACCAACCGCTGAAATTGCTGCAAAGCACCCTCCCCGACGTCAGGCGCAGGCGTCGTCGGCAAACCCTCGACAATCGCCTGCTCCAGCCACGCACCGGGACGGCAATCGAGCACCAAGTGCACCCGCGTCGAAGTGTCGTGATTGTCCACCCGATGAGGCCGCGACAAATCGAGAAACCAGCACTCCCCCGCTGCCATTGGCATGCGCCGGCCATCAAGATAAAAATCCACCTGCGGCGGACTCAGCAGTGGAATGTGCAGACGCAAATCCGCCTCCGGCTCGCCCAGGTCATAGTCACGATGTTCATGAATGTGCGCGCCCGGCCCCAGCCGCAGCAGGCGCGCCGAGACGATCTCCAACGGCAAGTCGTGCAAGGCTTGCTGCCATCGGCCATCGCGCAACCACGGCGCCCGCAACTGCGGTTCACCCAGGCCCGGCGACAGTTCAGTCAACGCATCGGCCGCCGAAATCAGTGCCACGCCGCTCCAGTCGCCAGCGAAGTAGTTGGTGTTGAAATGACCGCGCCACTCGTCCTTGCCAATCGCCGCCAACGCCTGCAACAGCAACGGCAGATCCACCGTCACCGGCAGGCGCGAGAACGCAGCTCGGCTCATTGTGGCGGCAGCACCGCGCATTCGCCGAGCCAGGTCAGCAAGCGATCGAGGCAGGCCTCGACCGACTGCACGCCGGTGTCGAGCACCAGCGACGCGCACGGAGGGGTTTCGTAAGGCGCGGAGACACCGGTGAAACCCGCCAGATCGCCGCGACGAGCGCGGGCGTAATGACCTTTCGGGTCGCGCTGCTCGCACACCGCCAGGGAGGCGCTGCACCAGACTTCGCGGTAATCCTCGCCGAGGCGTTGGGCGAATATCTCCCGCAGCTCCACCAGCGGCGCGATCATCGCCAGGATCACAATCTGCCCGTTCTCCACCAACAACGCCGCCAATTCGCTGGCACGGCGGATGTTTTCCTGACGATCACTGTCGGCAAACCCCAGATCGCGATTGAGCCCGACCCGCAGCCCGTCGCCATCGAGCACCAAGCTTTGCACGCCCCGTTCAAACAACTCGGCGTGCAGGGCCTGGGCCAGGGTCGACTTGCCCGCCGCCGGCAGACCGGTCAGCAAAATCGCCGTGCCGCGATGACCATTGCGGGCCTCGCGTTGGGCACGGCTGATGCTGGCGGTGGGCGCCAGCAAATTACTTGGCCGGGTCATGCACCGCCACCGGCACCGCAATGTTGCCCGACGCCCACGCGGCTTCACGATTGGCCAACGCGGTGGCGATGGACTGGACTTCGGTGGATTGCACTTCATCCGGCATCGGGTCGAGCCCGGCACTGGCGAAGATCTGGCCGTAGGCGTTGCGCAGGTCGGCGTAGGACAGGTCCCGACGCAAATCCGCCTGCAAGGTGTTCAGTTCACCCTGGATCAAGTCCAGTTCGCCAATGCCGGCCGCCTGATGACGGTTACGCAACTGACCGAGGATCTCGCCGTCGATGCTCGACAGCTCCTGGTTGGTCTGGAACTGATGCAGCGCTTCCTGGTAGTTGGCGTTGGCCACGTAGAGCTGGGCCAGCACGGCAATCGACATCGCCTGACGGCGTGCCTTGGCCACTTCTTCGCCAGCCTTGGCAACGTTGATCGCCGCCGGGGCGGAGATCACGTTGAACAGGTTCCAGGTCAGTTTCACCCCGTAGTCGGCCCACTTGTCGTTGACCAAAAAGGAGTTGCTGTCGTAATGCCCGCCGGCCGAAAACTCGATGCCCGGCAGCAGTCGCAGCATGGCTTTGCGGGTTTCGGCGGTGCTGATGCGGGTCTGGTAATCCTGCTCGCGCAGTTCCGGACGGCTGGCCAGGGCTTCGTGTTCGAGGCTGGCCATGCCGACTTTCAACTGCGGAATGGTGTACTCATCCGGGGTCGCCAGTTTCAGGTCGGTGCCCATTGGCAGGTTGATCAGGGTCGCCAGTTCCGTCTTGGCCAGGGACAACGCGCGGCGCTGTTCCTGCAACTGCCGGGTGGCCTCGATCAGCGAGCGCTGGTAACCCAACGCCACCACCGGGTCGCCGATGCGTTGCTGGCTCATGCTCTGGCTGTTGCCACGTGCGGTGTCGACCCGCGCCATCAGGCTGTCGATCTGGGTCAGCAGGCGTTCGGCGGCCACGGCGCGCCAGTAGGCCGAGCGTACGTCCTGGACGATGGTGTTGATCACCTTGCGCCGGCGTTCCTGCACGATCAGGCGCTGGTCACCCTGTTGCTTGGCGCTGATGTAGCTGACGCCGAAGTCGAGGACGTTCCAGACCATGGTCAGGTCGGCGACGCGACGGTCACGGTCCTGGGAGGTCGACGGTTCCAAAGACTGGGTGCCGGTGAGCACGCTCTGGCTGCTGGAGGCGCCGACGTTGCTACGCCCGACATAACCCGCATCCAGGGCCATGCGCGGCAGCATGTCGAAACTGGCCAGGTCGAGTTGGCGCTTGGCCAGGGCCTCTTCCATGATCTTGAGCCGGCCTTCGAGGTTGTACTTCACCGCACGGGCCATGGCCTGGTGCAAGGTCAGCGGGCCGTTGAGTGGCTCCTGGCCGGTGTACATGGTTTTCATGTCGCTGGTGGCACGTTGCTCGCTGACGCTGCGTTCAATGGGTTCACTTTTGACTGCACATCCGCTGATTGCAAGCGCCAGCAGGCTGGCGCCGAATATCTTATGACTTCTTTTCATCCCTGGATCGCCCCTAGGTGCCGCACTGAATTATGTGGTGTGTTCAAGCCTGCATTTCGCTGATGCCGACTTGTTGCAAAGCTGCAGCCAGGCTGTTGACCTGCCGTTGCTCGGTGTCTTTGAGTTCTTGCAGTTGCTGGACCAGCGACGGCGCGCCAAACACCCCGCGCAGCCCTTGGGAAACATCCCCGCCCCGGATCGAATGATTGCCAAAGGAATTCAGCGAGTCGCGCTCGGCGCCGCTGTCCTGATGGAACAGGCTCGACAACGTGCTGGTGCCGAACACCCCGCCATCGCCGCCGCCAAACCCGAGGAAACCGTGGCCCGAACCATCGCCAGCGCCGCTGTCGCTGCTGGCAAAGACCTGAGCGATGAAGCTCGGGGCAAGCGCGCCACGGTTGATGAAGATGTCCCCCAGCGGCCGGATACCGTCGCCCAGCACCCGATCTTCAAACAACGGTGCAAAGGTCAGTGGCGAGGCCAGTGTCCCGGTTGGCGCGGCGAAGATCACCGGTTGCAGCGGCAGGTGCGGTTGATCGATGACGATCACCGGTGCCGGGGTGCGGAATTCCGGATCCGCCGGCACCACCACAATGGTGGTCGATGGCGCCGGCACGGTGTTGATCGCATAGCCGTTGGATTGGCTGGTGCCGCTGCCGGCATTGCCCGAAGCATCGGTCACGCCTGCGACGTTGAGGCTGATCGCGTTGTTGGCGTTGCTGAGGTTGCTGGTGGGCGTCAGGGTCGCGGTCCAGGTTTTGCCGCCGTCGTTGCTCGACAGGTTGGACAACGTACCGTTGGCCACGCTGACGTCGGACAGGTCGAAACCGCTGACCGCTTCATTGAAGGTGAAGGTCACCAGTGAAGTCTGGCCCACGCCCAGGTTCGGGTTGGCCACCACCACCGTGGCGCTTGGCCGCTCGCCGTCGATCACGTAGTTGTTGGACACCGCCACGCTGTCGCCAGTGTTGCCGGCCAGGTCGGTGACGTTGCTGGTGTCCAGGGCAATGAAGTTGCTCGGGTCGCTGATGCTGGCGGTCGGCGTGAAGGTGCCGGTCCAGGTCTTGCCGCCGTCGCTGCTGGCCAGGTTGGTCAGTTCGCCGTTGGTGACGCTCAGGTCCGACAGGTCGAAGTTATTCACCGCTTCGCTGAAGGTGATGGTCACCAGTGTGGTTTGGCCGATGCCCAGGTTCGGGTTGGCGACCACGATGGTCGCGGTGGGCCGCGTGGCATCGAGGGCGTAGTTGTTGGAGATCGCGATGCCGGCGCCGGCATTGCCGGCGGCATCCGTCACGTTGCTGCTGTCGAGCAGGATCAGGTTGGTGGTGTCGTTGATGTTGGCCGTTGGGGTCAGGGTCGCCGTCCAGGTTTTTCCGCCGTCGCTGCTGAGCAGGTTGGACAGGTTGCCGTTGGCGACGCTGAGGTCCGACAGGTCGAAACCCGATACCGCTTCGGTGAAGGTGATGGTGACCGTCGTGGTCTCGCCGATGCCCAAGCGGTTATCCGCCACGACGATGGTCGCGGTCGGCCGCGCCGTGTCGATCGCGTAGTTGTTGGAATCGGTCACGCCCACGCCGGCGTTGCCCGAACCGTTGATCACGCCCGTGTTGTCGAGGCTGATCAGGTTGGTGGTGTCGGTCACGTTGACGGTTGGGGTGAAGGTCGCGGTCCAGGTGATACCGCCATCGCTCGACGATACATTGCTCAACGTGCCGTTGGCGATGGTCAGGTCGGCGTTGGTGAAACCGCTGACGGCTTCGCTGAACGTGATGGTCACCCCAGAGGTTTCACCGGCCTTGAGGGCGTTGTCGGCGACCACGATGGTCGCGGTCGGCACTTGGGTTTCCACCACGTAGTTGGCGGAATCGGTGGTGCCCGCGCCCGCGTTGCCGGCCACATCCGCGACGCCGGTGTTGTTCAGGGTGATCACGTTAGTCGCGTCAGTCACACCAATGGTCGGGGTGAAGGTCGCGGTCCAGGTGATGCCGCCGTCGCTGCTGCTCACTGCACTCAACGTGCCGTTGGCGATGGTCAGGTCACTGTTGTCGAAACCGCTGACCGCTTCGCTGAAGGTGATGGTCACCAACGAGGTTTCGCCCGGTTTCAGGGTGGTGTCGCTCAACACGATAGTGGCGGTCGGGCGCTGACTGTCGATGGCGTAGTTGTTGGAATCGGTGGTGCCAGAGCCGGCATTGCCCGCCAAATCCTGCACACCGGTGTTGTCCAGGGTGATGACGTTGGTCGTGTCGGTGATGCTGGCGGTCGGCGTGAACGTTGCGGTCCAGGTAATGCCGCCATCGGCGCTGCTCACTGCGGTCAGCGTACCGTTGGCGATGCTCAGGTCGGCGTTGGTAAAACCGCTGACCGCCTCGCTGAAGGTGATGGTCACCTGGGTGGTCTGGCCGACTCCCAGAGCCGAGTCGGCGACGACGATGGTCGCGGTTGGCCGCACGGTGTCGATGGCGTAGTTGTTGGAATCGGTGTTGCCCGTGCCGGCGTTGCCCGAGGCGTTCTGCACACCGCTGTTGTCCAGGGTGATCAGGTTAGTGGCATCGGTGACGGCAGTGGTTGGCGTGAAGGTCGCCGTCCAGGTGATGCCGCCGTCGCTGCTGCTCACAGCGCCGAGGGTGCCGTTGGCGATGGTCAGGTCGGCGTTGCTGAAACCGCTCACTGCTTCGGAGAAGGTGATGGTCACCAGCGAGGTTTCACCGATGTTCAGCGCGTTGTCAGCGACCACGATGGTGGCGGTCGGCAGCACGGTGTCGATGGTGAAGTTGGCCGAGTTGGTGACACCGGTCCCGGCGTTGCCGGCCAGGTCTGCGACCCCGGCGTTGTTCAGGGTGATGAGGTTGGTGGTGTCGCGCACGCCCACAGTCGGCGTGAAGGTCGCGGTCCAGGTGATGCCGCCGTCGCTGCTGCTGACCGCGCTCAAGGTGCCGTTCGGGACGCTCAAGTCGCTGTTGTCGAAACCGCTGACCGCCTCGCTGAAGGTGATGGTCACCAGGGAGGTTTCGCCGGCACTCAGGGTTGGGTCGGCGACCACGATAGTGGCGGTCGGACGCAGGCTGTCGATCACGTAGTTGTTGGAATCGGTGGTGCCCGAGCCGGCGTTGCCGGCCACGTCCGCGACCCCGGTGTTGTTCAGCGTAATGATGTTGGTCGCATCGTTGACGCTGCCGCTCGGCGTGAAGGTCGCGGTGTAGGTGATGTTGTCGCTGGTGGTGAGGCCGCTCAGGCTGCCGTTTTCCACCGTGAAGTCGGCGAGGGTCAGGCCGGTTACCGCTTCGTTGAAGGTAATGGTCACCACCGAGGTTTGGCCGAGGGCCAGGGTCGGGTCGGCAACGACGATGGTCGCTGTGGGGCGCTGGGTGTCGATGGCGTAGTTGTTCGAATCGGTGCTGCCGACGCCGACGTTGCCAGAGCTGGTCGCCTGCACGCCGGTGTTGTCCAGGGTGATCAGGTTGCTCACATCGGTGATGGCGCTGGTCGGCGTGAAGGTCGCGGTCCAGGTAATCCCGCCATCGCTGCTGCTGACCGCCGTCAACGTGCCGTTGGCGATGGTCAAGTCAGCGTTGGTGAATCCGGTCACGGCTTCGCTGAAGGTGATGGTCACCAGCGAGGTTTCACCGATATTCAGCGCGTTGTCGGCGACCACAATGGTCGCGGTCGGCGCCACGGTGTCGACGGTGTAGTTGCCGGAGTTGGTGGTGCCCGTGCCCGCGTTGCCGGACAGGTCGGCAATGCCGGTGTTGGCCAAAGTAATGATGTTGGTCGTGTCTTTGACGCCAGCGGTCGGGGTGAAGGTCGCGGTCCAGGTGATGCCGCCGTCGCCGCTGCTGACGGCAGTCAATGTGCCGTTGGCAATCGCAAGGTCAGCGTTGGTGAAACCGCTGACTGCTTCGCTGAAGGTGATGGTCACCAGCGAGGTTTCACCGACACTCAGGGCCGGGTCAGCGAGGACGATGGTCGCCGTCGGGCGCTGGGTGTCGATCACGTAGTTGCTGGAGTCGGTAGTGCCGCTGCCAGCGTTGCCCGCCAAATCCTGCACACCGGTGTTGTCCAGGGTGATCAGGTTGGTCGCGTCGGTGATGCTGGTGGTCGGTGTGAACGTCGCGGTCCAGGTAATACCGCCATCGGCGCTGCTCACGGCCGTCAATGTGCCGTTGGCAATGGTCAGGTCAGCGTTGGTAAAACCGCTGACCGCTTCACTGAAAGTGATGGTGACCAGCGAGGTGTCGCCGATTTTCAGCGCGGTATCGGCCAACACGATGGTCGCCGTCGGGCGCACGGTGTCGACGGTGTAGTTGCCGGAGTTGGTGACGCCTGTGCCGACGTTGCCGGAGCTGGTCGCCTGAATGCCGGTGTTGTCCAGGGTGATGATGTTGGTCGCGTCGTTGATGCTGGTGGTCGGCGTGAACGTCGCGGTCCAGGTAATGCCGCCATCGCTGCTGCTCACGGCGGTCAACGTGCCGTTGGCAATGGTCAGGTCGGCGTTGGTGAAACCGCTGACGGCCTGGCTGAAGGTGATGGTCACCAGCGATGTATCGCCGATTTTCAGCGCGGTGTCGGCCAATACGATGGTCGCGGTCGGGCGCACGGTGTCGACGATGTAGTTGCCCGAGTTGGTGGTTCCGCTGCCGGCATTGCCCGACAGGTCAGCCACGCCGGTGTTGGCCAGGGTGATGACGTTAGTCGTATCGCTGACGCTGGCGGTCGGGGTGAAGGTCGCGGTCCAGGTGATACCGCCGTCGCTGCTGCTCACCGCCGTCAACGTGCCGTTGGCGATGCTCAGGTCAGCGTTGGTGAAACCGCTCACGGCTTCGCTGAAGGTCACGGTCACCAGCGAGGTTTCACCGGCACTCAAGTTGGTGTCGGCGAGCACAATGGTCGCGGTCGGACGGACGGTGTCGATCACGTAGTTAGGGGAATTGGTCGTACCGGTGCCGGCGTTGCCCGCCAAATCCTGCACGCCGGTGTTGTCCAGGGTGATGACGTTGGTCGTGTCAGTGATGCTGGTGGACGGCGTGAACGTGCCCGTCCAGGTAATGCCGCCATCGGCGCTGCTCACCGCCGTCATGGTGCCGTTGGCGAGGGTCAGGTCGGCGTTGGTAAAACCGCTGACCGCTTCGCTGAAGGTGATGGTCACCAGCGAGGTGTCGCCGATTTTCAACGCGGTGTCCGCCATCACGATGGTGGCCGTCGGGCGTTGGGTGTCGATGGCGTAGTTGTTCGAGTTGATGACGCCAAGCCCGGCATTGCCGGACAGGTCTTGCACGCCGGTCTTGTCCAGGGTGATCAGGTTGGTGCTGTCGGTCAGGCCGGCGGTCGGCGTGAAGGTCGCCGTCCAGGTGACGCCGCCGTCGCCGCTGGTCACCGCCGTCAGCGTGCCGTTGGCGATGGTCAGGTCGGCGTTGGTGAAACCGGTCACGGCTTCACTGAAGGTGATGGTCACCAACGAGGTTTCGCTGCTATTGAGCGCGCTGTCCGCGACGACAATGGTCGCCGTCGGCGCCACGGTGTCGTGGATCACATAGTTGTTGGAGGTGCCGGAACCGGTGCCGACGTTGCCCGACAAATCCTGCACGCCGGTGGTGTCGAGGGTGATGCTGTTGGTCGGCGCGTTGATATTGCCCGCCGCCGTCAGGGTCGCGGTCCAGGTGATGCCGCCGTCGCTGCTGCTCACGGCACTCAGGGTGCCGTTGGCCACGGTCAGGTCGGCGTTGGTGAAATTGTTCACGGCCTCACTGAAGGTGATGGTCACCAGCGAGGTGCCACCGGAGTTCAGGTTGGTGGTGCCGACCACGATGCTGGACACGGTGGGTGGAGTTACGTCTGGCAGGTAGTTGGTATTGACCACGCCGCCGTCGTTAAAGATGTTGCTCACCGCCGCCGGGACGCTGCCCGTACTGCCGCCGCCCACCGCCAAGCCACCCGCGCCGCTGCCGCCGGCGTTGCCGGCCATGGCACCGAAGTTGGCCGCCGTCATCAACAGCGTGCCTTTGTTCCAGATCGCGCCCACGCCTTTGCCGGCCGCGCCACCGTTGTCGGAGGAACCGCCCAGGCCACCGCCACCACCACCGCCGCCACCAGCCGCGACGTTGTTGGAGATAACGGACGTACCGACCACTGTCAGGGTGCCGGTGGATGCGTTGTAGATACCGCCAGATGCCGAAGAACCGGCCCGGCCCGCATGGTCCCAACCGGAGCCACCGCCACCGCCACCGATGGACACCGTGCCGTTGGTCGCCGTGCCGCCGCTGCCGCCGCTGCTGTAGTTGGACGCGCCGATACCGCCGGCGCCACCGACGGTGGTCCCGCCTTTGCCGCCCATGTAATTGACGTTGTAGGTACCACCATTACCGCCACTGCCCGCCCCGCCGGCCGTACCGGCATACACGCCAGTACCGAAACCGGCAGTGCCGCCATGACCACCGATTTGACCACCCAGCGCACCGCCACCACCACCGCCGCCGCCAACCGCGCCGCCGACGTAAGGCGCGGTGACGCCACCGCCACCTCCGCCGCCCGAGGCCGCGTTATCGGTCACGGTGACGTTTCTGAGGGTCAGGTTGCCGGAGTTGAGAATCCCGCCGCCCATCGCCCCGGCTCCGTCGGTGCCTGCCGCCGCACCCACACCGGCCACCATGCCCTGCTTGATGACCAAGCCGTCGAAGGTCGCAGTGATCCCGGAGTTAACCTGTATCACGCGGGTTTTGTACTGGCCGTTCAGGGTGACGTCGGCAACACCGTCGTTATTCAGGTCACCGTCAATGGTGACGTTCTTGGTGATGTCCAGTTGCGTGTTCAGGCCGATGATCATGCTGGTACTGAAGGTGACGGTGTCACCGGCCACGGCACTGCCCAGGGCGGTACGCAAAGAACCCACGCCGCTGTCGGCGTTGTTGACCACGGTCAGCGTCGCCAGGCTGTACTGGTAACCGGCCATGGACTCGGACGACAACACGCTGCGGCTTTCGATACTGCCGGTGGCGATTTCCAGGTTCCAGTCGCCGCCCACGCCGGTACGGTTGGTGGACGCGGCAATATCGCGCCCGGTCAGTTGCGCCAGCGAGTCGACAAAACTCACGCCGCGTTCATCAGCGCCGGTATTACAGGCGTAGATCAGGATGTCGCCACCGACGTTCATATCCTTGCCGATCTGCGCCAGCACATCGCTGCGCTCGGCAACGTTGTCCGCCGACAGGTAGCTGTTGCCCAGCCACAGGTCGCCGGCATTGCCGTGGGCGATGATCTGCACCGAACTCACGCCCTGGTGGGTGTCCAGGTAAGCGGCGATCTGCTGCAAGCCGTCCTTGGTCGCGTCCAGGGTCACCACTTCGGTGCCGGGGGCGACGCCTTTGAGCAGGCTGTCGGTGTCCTTGATGCGCGAGTCGACGAACACCACGCTCTGCCCAGGTACGGCAGTGGGTGTGGCCGCAGGCGCGGGGGTCGCGGCGGAGGCGTTATCGGCCTGGCCGTGGGTGTCTTTGCTCGCGCTCGGGTGGTCGGCAGCGGGCGGCTTGGCGGCATCCACCGTGGGGTGACTGTCCGGCTGGGCCGCATCGGCCACGGTGGCCGCGACGGCACCGTCGAACAGCATGCGCGGTTCCAGGGACATGATCATCGGCGATGCCAGTACGCGAGCGCCCTGGGCCTTGTGCGATTTGCCGTTGTTCCACCACATGCTGCTCACCGAAATCGAACTTTTATGACTGCCAATAAAAAGCCGCGATCAATTGATCGCGGCGTCGGTTTTCATACGAATGACATTGGCGGCGCTGGATGATCCATCGTGCCAAAAGGACAGCTCTGCATATTTATCGAACAGGTCCGGGGGCAGGATCGTTCGCCGCGGCTCCAGCGCCACCTTGGGTTTGACCCGGTGCAGCCCCGAGACGCCCAGGGCCTGGTCAAACTCCGGCGCGTCGTAGACGAGGTTGTCGAAATCGTGCTCGAACCACGGCTCGCCGATAAATTCGTAGACCAGCCGAAGTACCCTCTCGGGCGCCTGGCTGAGCAGGTCGTAATCGACAATCAGCAGTGAGTCGGCGTTTTCGCCGTAATAGGCTTCTTTGAGCGCCGTCCAGGCGAAACCCACCAGACGATTGCGCTGGGCCAGGGTTTCACAACGGCTGTAAACGGTGTTGCGCTCGATTTCGTCGTTGAACAGCTTGGTGTTTTCGAACGGGTTGGCGCGGTACAGGCGCTCAAGACTGTCCATCACCCAGGCGACGTTGCGCACACAGGCAATGGTTTTGGCCTGGGGAAACAGGTCCTGCAACGCGGGCAAGCGTGCGCACCACTGGCGATTGGTATCGAAGATGACGGGTTTGTCGGCTTGCTCGGCGTAGTAGGAGTCGAACAGACCGCGCAACAGGCGACGTCGCATAGGCTTGTCGATCACAGCACCGAACTCGCTGCCGGCGCTGCATTGCTCCAGGACGCTGGTAAACAGCGTGCCGACCGGGCTGCTCATTCCGGCATGGAAGCGCGGGTTCTGCAAAAGAATAGCCGACAGCAGGGTGGACCCTGAGCGCGGCAAACCGGAGATAAAGTGGAACTGCTGCAATCCCTTCACCATAGTCAAAAGTCCCTTTGTAGGTCGAGCGTAATCCATTGCAACGTAAAGCGACTAGTGGTGTTTTGATATCAATTCGAAGCTAAAAAGCCAGCTTTCCTCTGAAAGTGGCGCGCCAGACGTGGTGAAACGTTTAATCAGGCCACTGAAATTATTTGTCCCGGTCCCCGTGTCCCATCAAGAACAACCGCGCCCGGTTATTGCCTGCTGCCGTTTCACTGACTTTTTGCCAGCCTGCGGGCAGCGGGGCGAATTCGTCGGGCTGGTCGGCGGTGCTGATCAACCACACACGCCCTGTACCTGAAGGTAGTTCACTGAGGCGATCGAGGTAGATTTTTTCTGCGTCGTCCTCCACCAGCGTGCCAAACCCATAGGCATTCGGGCGGCTGGAGGTGCCATTGGCCGTGGGCGGGGTATAGAGCAATGGCGTGGCGTCTGTGCGGTTGTAATAGACGTAGGGCATGTACCAGAGCATGTCGCTGATAACGATGCGATCACCCTCGACGTAATGCTGGTTGACGAACTCCACCATCACGCTGGCCTGGTCATTCACATCCACCGTGGCGTTGGTCTTGAGCCCCACCAACTCAGTGCCGAGCAACAGCACGAGTAACGCCAGCGCCACCACGCGAAAGCCGTCCAGCAGGCGATCGATGGCCAGCCCCAGGATCAGCGGCAAGCCCAGGGCAAAAGCGGTCAGGTAGCGCTCGATAAACACCGGCGAGATAAACGACACCCCAAACACCAGCAGCAGCGGGACCAACGTGTAAAGCGCCAGCAAGGCGCTCCAGCGATAAAGGCTGCGATCACGCACGACCGTCAGCACCATCACCGCCAGCAACAGCAATGGCAGAGCGGCGAACATCAGCCACGGCAAGCTATCGCCATCGTCCTGGATCAGATAGTCCCAGACCATCGATGGCAGCGAGCTGAGGGTCACGGGCAGCTCCCAGCCCACGTCACCATTGGCCTTGAGCGCATCCATGTGTTGAATCAAATCGATCAGCCCCGGCAACCAGGGCACAAACAGCGCCACAATCGCGGCGTTGGCCAGCCACCAGGCCGGGCGTGTGATGTGCTTCATCGGATGAGCCGGATCCAGACGCAGGACCAGCAAGTAGGCCCAATGCACAATCACGCACAGGGCCGTGAAGTAGTGGGTGTAGAACCCCGCCGTCATCAGCAGCGCGTAGGTCACTAGGTGTCGCGTATGCCGGGGTTGCTTGACCCAGTACACCAGCGCAATGGTCGCGCCGAGCAACCACAGCCCCAGCAGCGAATACATGCGCACTTCCTGGCTGTAGCGCACCGCCGTCGGCAACAGCGCCAGCAATAAGCCGGCGAGCATGGCGGCCCGGAGATTGGCCACTAACCGCACCAGCCAGAAACCCAGCGCCACCGTGGCAATACCGGGCAACGCGCTCAAGCTGCGGATTGAGAAGATGCCGTCGCCGAACAGTTCGATCCAGCCATGCAACAACATGAAATACAGCGGCGGGTGCACGTCATGGGCGGCGTGAAACCAGATATCGCCCAGGGAATACTGGCTCATCAACAGGCTTGAGCCTTCGTCCCCCCAAATCGCGGAGGCGGTGAGGTCGTAGAAACGCACGATGGCCGCCAGCACCAGAATCAACCAGAAGCCGTAATCAGCCAGCCATTGCGGCAGCCGCGAAAACGCCGTGGATTGGGTGCGACCGGCACGTCCGTCAGGCCGGCCTGCCAGTTCTGTTTCCCTGCGGTACTTCATGCATTCCCCGCCTGGTCAAAAAAACTCATCACTCTTGGAGCGTGCAGCACGCCCGGGAGTTCGCTCGATGCTCCCCCCATCTGGGCCATAACGCAATCCAGCGACTTTCACACCAGCGTCTACGCTGAGGACTGGCCCGAACAGTAGCGTCGAGCCAGTACGGTCTCCTTCAAAAACTACATGGATGAAATAACTATGGACGTGTTTCTCGGAACCATTCTTCCCTTCGGCTTCCAGTTCGCTCCCAGCGGCTGGATGCAAGCCAACGGGCAGACGCTGCCAGTCAACCAGTACCAGGCGTTGTTCACCTTGCTGGGAATAACCTATGGCGGCAATGGGTCGACGACCTTCATGTTGCCCAACCTCTGCGGACGCTTGCCGATGCACCAGGGACAAGGCGTCAACCTGACTAACCGGGTGATCGGTCAAGTCATCGGCACGGAAAACACCAGCGTTCTGCTGGCTAACCTGCCGCCTCACGCCCCCGTCATCACTGCCACCGCCACCTCGGCCCTGACCGCCAGCACCACGGTCAACCTGGCCAGCGTCGCCAGCACCCCCACCACCGCACCGTCGAATGACAATGCCTACATCGGCGCCTCCATCGCGTCGGGGCCGACCTCTGCCGCGATCTTCTCCACCGCACAGGGCGCCAATCCGATTGCGCTCAAAGGCGTCAACAGCACCGTGGGCGGCACCGTCAACGTGACCGCCACCGCGCAAACCATCGGCAGCGGCTCACCGCTGGGCATCGTCAACCCGGTTCTGGTGGTGAACTTCTGTGTCGCCCTGCAAGGGCTTTTCCCTTCTCGCAACTGACCCAGGTGTCGGGGCCTATGGCCCCGACCCTCTATTTTTTCAGGGAGTAGATTCATGCTTGATCAGATTACCGGCGACCACTTCCGCCAGTTGCTCGGCACCTCCAAGCCGCTTTACCTCAGCGATGGCAGCGAGATACCGGTGGTGATCGTGTCCGTGGTGGACAAGCCCAATGCACGCATGTCCGCCAACGGCCGCATGCCGTTTGGCGTTGAACTGAGCAGCGTGGCGCAGACGACCTTCATCGACGGCCCCTGTGCGATCGAGCTGCCGGAGCTGGGCCGGATAGAGGGCATCGTCGTTTCACGCACCCCGGAGCTGGGGCGCGACGCCAGCCACGTCTACTTCGACATCACCGTCAACTGACCACTGCCGATTGCGGCTGGCCGGGATACCAGACCAGCCGTTCGGCCGCCACGTTGCTTTCCTCGACCTGAAACCCCAGCGCCAGATAATGCCGGCGCGCATGGGGATTGTTGGTCCAGACCACCGTCGCCACCGGGCAGCGCACCTGTTCGGCGGCTTTCTGCACACCTTGCAACACCGTGCGGCCATAACCCTTGCCCCGGGCCGCCGGAATAAACGCCAGGTACAACACGCGAATTTCATTGGTGCCGAAATCGGCCGTCAACGCGCCAATCGGTGTGCCGAGTTTTTCCACCACGAAGTGCATGGCGTCGGGATACGACTCGCCGGTGCCCTGCTCCTGCACCTTGAGTTGCTGGGCAACCACCTCTTCCACCAGCTCTTGCTCGCCATCGATCCATTGCAGATCGGGCCGCGCCGAGCGGTAGAGGCTGTGCAAAAACGGCCCGTCGGTGGCACTCGACGGACGCACCACCAGATCACCCACGCCATTGGAATTGTTGTTCAGCATTGCGAAGTCTCCTTGCGCTAAAAACCACTCTCCCTTACGCCCAACGCCGCCATCCGGCGCCAGGCCGTTCCCAGCAATGATTCACTGCGACCTTGCACCACCACCACACCGCGCAACGGCTGGGTCGGGGTGGCGATGCTGTCCAGTGTAGTCAGGCGCACCGCGTACTGGGCCTGGACCGGCTCCGGCCGCTGACTCTGGTCACGGCGCACGGCAATCGGCCCGTGGTGGTCTGAAGTCAGCGCTTCCTGCTCGATGAACCCGGCGCCATTCGCGTCGATTTCACTCAGTTGCACGGCGACGGCCGGGTGCATCGGGTCTTCGGCGATAAATCGCCCCTGAGCCCCGGTCGTGACTCGCCACAACTCGGCCTCCGCCAGATAACCGCGCAATCGCGCGCCCTCCTCGACGACCCTGGCCAGCGCTTCCTTGGGCGACAACCAGCGTCCGGCATTCAATTGCGGCAACAGATCGCGCACCTTACCGGCCTGGGGTGCGCGGATCAGCAAGCGCTCACGCTGCGCGGCCAGACCGCGATACTCAGCCACGGCCTCGGCCAGACGCTGCTCGACGATCCCTGCATCGGCAGCAGTTTCACTGCGGCTGGCCTGACGGCGCATCTGCAATTGCTGGATCTGGATTTCCCGCCGGACGATAGCCTGACGCGAATCGAGGTCTGGCGACTCCAACTCAATCAACACCTCGCCCTGGGCCACCAACTGCCCATCGTGCACATTCACCTGCTTGACCCGCGACGCCACCGGCGCATGCAAGGTGCTGACGCGTCCCGCCTCCAGCATCACCGGCAACTCCACCGCGCTGCGCCATGGCACCGCCAGCAGCAGAACAATCGCCACCAGCCCGAGGGTACTGAGCAACACCCGAGGGGCGTGGGCCTGGTCGCGGCGGGTCCACCACTCACGCCATTCGCGCACGATGGGCAGGAAGATGAACCACACCAGTTCCACCAGCATCAGGAAGATGCCCAACAGCTTGAAGAACAGGTGATACACCGCCAGGGCGATCCCGAAAAACAGCACCGCACGCCATAGCCACGAGCCGTAGCCCCAGATCAGCAAGCGCCGTTGCATCGACGGCGACCAAGGCTCCGGTGCTGGCGCGCCGTAGCCGAACAGGGCTTCGCGCAAACGCCAGCGGCACAGGGCAAAGGCTCGGCCCTGGAGGTTATCGACTTCCCAGAAATCGCTGAGCAAAAAGTAACCATCGAAGCGCATGAACGGGTTGAGGTTGATCACCAGCGTGGTGATCCACGTCGCACTGGCGAGCATGAACGCCGCCGTGCGCCCCGGACCGTCGGGCAGAAACGACCAGGCCAGCAAGGCGATGCTGGCCAGCAGCAATTCCGCCATCACCCCCCCGGCCCCGATCAGCAACCGGGCGCGCCGGTCATTGACCCGCCAGGCGTCGCTGACATCGGTGTAGAACATCGGCAGCATGACCATGAACGCCACGCCCATGCTCTGCACCCGACACCCGGCGCGCTTGGCCATAAAGGCATGGCCGAACTCATGACAGAGCTTGGCAAAGAACAGCGCCACGCCAAACGCGAGGGCGCCGCCGAGGCTGAATAGATGCGGAAAGGTGGCGATAAAGCGCTGCCAGTCCCGGGACACCAGAAACACCCCGAGCATCAGGGTGGCCGGCAAGCCGAAGCGCAAGGCATTCGGGCCGAAGCGCGCCAGCCACGGCCAGGCGCGATTGAGAAACGCATCCGGGCGCCACAGCGGAATGCGGAAAAACAGGTATTGGTGCAACAGGACCTGCCACAGCGTCTGGCGCTGGGCGGCGGCTTTCAGGCTGTAACTGGCGCGCTGTTGCGGGTCGAGGGCGGTGATCAGGTCATGGCCACGGAGGAAATTCAGCAGTTGCTCAAGCTCGGCGCCATCCAGCGGCAGGCCCGGCTCGCGGTTCGCCGCTTGTAACACCTTGTCGGGATCGCCCAGGGACCAGTGGCGCAGCAGGCGCATGGCCGCCGTGCCGAGTTTGAAATAACGACCGCGCACCGGGTCGGCCAGGGTCCAGCGCGGTGAGCCGTCGAGGGCCGGGGCCGCTGCTTGCAATTGCAGATCCGCCCGCAGGCTCGGCAGGCTCATCTACAGGCCCACGCTTTGCCGCAACCCGGCCAGCGGTCGACGTAACAGGTACAACGCCAATGGCGCACGATCACCGAAGATTTTTGCGGTGCCGCGTAAACCGATTCGTGGCGGCGCGGCGTCGAAGTTGGCGTCCAGTCGATACGCCAGTTGTCCGCCAGCGGTGGGTTGCGCTTCGTAGGCCGAGCGTTCGAGTTTGGCCAGGTGCCGCTGCAAGGGATCGCTGTCGAGAAACAGCGAAACCTCGGCTCCCGGCTCCAGGGCAATCGCATCGCCCACCGCCAGTTCGATACGCAACTCGGCCTGGTTCGGGTCGGCGATTTCCATCAGCCGCTCGCCGGTCTGCACCGGTTTACCGGTCCAGCGCTCGGCGTCGGCAAACACGGCGATGCCGTCACGCTCGGCGCGCACTTCGCTGCGTTTTAGCAGTTCGCGGGCGTAATCCCGTTCGGCGCGTTTCTGTTCGACCCGGGCCGCCAGCAGATCGATTTTCGAGCTGGATTCGGCGTCGGCGAAGGAGCGCTGGGAGTTGGCCTTGAGTTCGGCTTCGGCCACGCCCAAGGCCCGTTCGGACACGTCGGCCTGGGCCTTGAGCGTAGTGTTTTCGAAGCGCAGTAGTACGTCGCCGGTTTTCACCGTCTGGTTGGGTTTGACCAGGAATTGCGAAATCACCCCGTCCAGCGGGGCGGCGACCACGCGGCCACCCAACGGCACCACTTCAGCGGGGGCCAGCACCGATTGGCGCACCGGGATGAAAAGGGCGAGCAGCGCCAGCGCGACCAGCGCCACCTGGCGTTTACGGGTCCAGCGCAGTCGCCACGGTTTGCGCGGTTGCAGCGCCAGCCAGGCGTGGCTATAGGTGTCGCCCAATTGCGAGAGCAAAACCTGTTCGGAAGGATTCCAGGGCGTGTCCCGGGCCAGCCACAAACCGCCAAAGACTTCGCCTTGATGGTCCACCAGCGGCAACCAGAATACCTGGGCGGTGGAGAGGCTTTGCCAGTCCGCCTGAATCGAGGCGCTGAGGCCATCGTGGGGGATCACCCGCGCCTGTTTCAGCACACCGAGCTTGAACAGCTGCGCCACCGCTTGCTCGACAAACGCCACGAACGGCGCGTTCGGATCAACCGCGCTGACGCCGGTCACGGCCTGGACCTTGCCGGCAATCAACAACGCCGCATGACGAAAACCGAACAATGCCTGGCCGTCATTGACCAGGCTGTAGGCCAATTGCGCAGAGGTGCGCGCCGCACGAGTCAGGCGTTCGAGATCGAGAAACCGGGCGAATACCTGCTCGGCACCGCCGCTGATCGGGGCGTTCACTTGAGCTCCGCGAAGCGCGCCGTTCCACTCATGCCGGCCAACAGGCCCGTGGCGTTTGGCAGCGTCGCCACCAGCAGCAACGTCTGGCTGCCTTCATCGATCCGCGCCCCCAGGCGCTTGACCGTGGCATCCAGTGGCTGACCGGTTTCATCGGGCACAAAACTGAAAGTCTGGCCGGGCTTGAGCTTGCCCATCCAGCGCGAAGGAATCAGCAAATGGATTTCCAGGGTGCGGTTATCGACGACATCCAGCAACGGCGCGCCAGCCGCCACGCTTTCATAACGCTGGACCTTGCGCTCGACGACCTGGCCGTCAAACGGTGCGAGCACGCTGCAGCGTTTCACCTGCACCTGATAAACCTGGGATTGCGCCTGAGTCTCGCTGACCTTGGCCTCGGCCCGCGCCACTTCGAAACGCCCGACGGAATTCAACGCCGCCAATTGCTTGTTGTGGGCCAATTCTTCACTGGCGCCACGGCTGGCGGCCTGCGCGGCATTGAGCTGGGCCTGAAAACCCGAGCAATCGAACTTCGCCAGGGTATCGCCCTTCTTGAACGACTCGCCCTCGCTGAACGGCAACTCGACAATCCGCCCCGGCAACTCACTGGCGAGCACCGCTTGATCCCGAGCCCGCAGCACACCACGAGCCTCACTGCTGGCCAGGGCGGCGCCGCCGGTAGCGTTGTTGTCCAGCAACGGATCGTCTGGCGCAGGGGTTTGCGCTTGTACTGCGCACGTTACAAAGGTCAATCCGATAACCCAACTTCCAAAACGCGGCATAACCGTGACTCCCTGACGGATGACCGGAGTCTACGACAGCGGGGGGTTGCGTCAAGCGAATAGCCATCATTGGATGGAAATGTGTTGTTTCAAAAAGGACAAAATTTTCAGAGCGCTTGTTTGCTCTCTCACTTAATGAGAGCGGGTACAAAATCCCACACGAAATTGAGAACTCGCCTTCAGTCGAAACTGAAGCGAGCGATGGACGTTTTTGCCTCTATACACCCTCCCCTCACCGCCGCTTGTCTGTCGCAACAATCACTAACAGATGAGGCCATTAGTGACTTGACCAACAACCCGGCGCCTGTCCAAAACTGGGTTGCCGGTGCTGGAAAGAATCCAGTCGAGTAGAGCCCTGATCCGTCAACGGTTGACGTGCATGACACATGCAATTTAGGATTTGCGCACTACTCAACCCCGTACGCAGAGATTCAGTTCTCTGGCAGTTGGGGTGAAAAAACCGGCTTCGGCCGGTTTTTTCGTTTCTGAGGGTTGGATTTGTGCGCACTGCGTTCTTCGTTGATGGCTACAACGTGTTCTACGGGTTGCTGGCTGATACCCCTTACAAATGGCTAAACCTGCCGCAGTTGTTGGCCTATATCGCTCACATTGAAAACCCTCAAAGCTCTGTCGCCTCAATCGACTACTTCACTGCGTCGGTTAAACCGGAACTGGCTACTCGTGGCATCGCATCCAAGGAGGCTCAAGATACTTACGTCCGGGCCCTGAGGGCTCACAATGTTGACGTTCACTATGGTCGCCACCAACTCGAACCGGCGCGCGCGCCCCGTTTCATCAACAAGAAAATCGGTGCCTCGCGTCGGGACACAACGCCTATCTGGAAGCTGGAAGAAAAGGAAACTGACGTCCATATCGCGATAAGCATGTACCGCACCGCGGCCAAACAAACCAAGGTCACCGCAGCTGAAAGCATCCAGCAACTCGTTCTGGTATCCGGGGATACAGATATGGCTCCCGCACTGAAAGCTATCCGAGAAGACTTTCCCCACATAACCATAGGTATCGTTCTTCCATATAGGACAGGGCTCAAACGAATTCCGCCCGGTTCTTTGAAGGATCATTCGCACTGGATGCGACGCGCCATCTCCGCAGAGGAGCTGCAATCACACCAGTTTCCAGACAAGGTCCCTACCCGCAAGACGCCAGCCATCAAACCGGATTATTGGTAGCGACTTTCGCCAGCGGATAAACCGACTCCCATCCCCCACCCAACGCCTTGTACAACCCGACCATAGCCAACGACACGCCCGTCGAACTCTCAACCCATTGCTGCTGGGTCGCCAACAACTCGCCTTGCACGGTCAGTACGTTGACGAAATCCACCACGCCTTCGACGTATTGCTGTTGCGCGGTGCGCAGGGCGATCTGGTTTTGGCGCACGGCTTCGGCGAGGCTGTCGCGGCGTAGTTGGCTGGCGTTGTAGGCGGTCAACTGGTCGTCGATTTCATGCCAGGCGCGCAGCACGGTTTGTTGATAGGCGATGGCTGCCTCCTGTTGTTGGGCTTCGCGCAGGTTGAGCATGCCGCGCAGGCGACCGCCGTCGAACAGCGGCAGGCTGAATTGCGGGCCGATGCCGAACGAGCGCGAGCCCCAGGAGCCGAAATCGCTGAGTTGCATGGCCTGGGAACCGATGTTGCCCGACAGGGTAATGCGCGGATAGAAATCGCCCTTGGCCACGCCAATGCTTGCCGTTGCGGCATGCAAACGGGCTTCGGCCTGGCGGATGTCCGGGCGGCGTTCGGCCAGTTGCGACGGCAGGCCGATGGCGACCTGGCGCGGGGTCTGCGGCACCGGGGCGTCTGTGGATAACTCGGCGTGCAAGGCTTGGGGTGGTTCGCCCATCAGCAAACTCAGGGCGTTGATCAGTTGTGACTGACGCTGCTCCAGCGCTGGCAGGCGCGATTCGATGGCCGCCACTTGCGCGGCGGCTTCGGCGACGTCCAGGTCGGTGGCAACGCCGTCGGCCAGGCGCAGTTGCGAGAGCTTCAGACTGTGCCGGGCAACGTCGAGGTTCTGCTCAGTCACTGCGCGGGTGTTCTGCACGCCGCGCAACTGGATGTAGTCCTGGGCGGTTTCGGCCAATACCGATAGCAGTACGCCGCGACGGTCGTTTTCCGCGACTTCGAGGGTCGCATCGGCGGCTTCGGTTTCCCGGCGCACGCGGCCCCAGAAATCCAGTTCCCAGGACGCGGAGAAACCGGCGTCCCAGAGGTTGAACGCCGAGTCGCCGTTTTTGCCGGACGGGTCGCTCAGGCCCGCGCCGCTGTTGCGTTCACGTCCGTAGCTGCCGGTGGCGGCGGTCGTCGGGTAGCGATCAGCGGTGACGACCTGGCGTGCGGCGCGGCTTTGCTGCAAGCGGCTGCTGGCGAGTTTCAGGTCGAGGTTATCGGTCAGGGCGCGCTGGCTCAGGGCCGCAAGTTTCGGGTCGTGGAAAATCTCCCACCAGCGTTCGTCCATGGTTTGCGAGACGGCTTGGCTTTCGGCAGGTTTGGCGGGTTTTGACCATTCGGCGATTTGTTGTGGTTCGGGTTTGTGGAAGTCGGGGCCGACGGTGCAGGCGGAGAGGCTCAAGACCAGCAAGGTGAGTTGAGGCAACCGACCTCTTCGCGAGCAAGCCCGCTCCCACATTGAAACGCATTCCCCTGTGGGAGCGGGCTTGCTCGCGAAAGCGTCAGACAGACCTATAAAGAGGTTCATTTCTGCGCAACCTCACGCAATTCGGCGGCCGTATCAATCTTCGCCTCAACCGACATCCCCACCCGCAACCGCTGCGCCAACGGCTGCCCCGCATCCAGCACAATCTTCACCGGAATCCGCTGCACCACCTTGGTGAAGTTACCCGTGGCGTTGTCGGGTTTGACCGAGGCAAACGTCACTCCAGTAGCCGGCGCGATGCTTTCGACGCGACCGCTCAACATTTCACCGCCAAGGCTGTCGACGCGAACCTGCACGTCCTGCCCTGGCTGCACGTTCGTCAGTTGTGTCTCCTGGAAATTGGCGACGACATACGCCTGCGCCAACGGCACCACGGCGAGCATCTTGCTGCCGGGCGTGACGTAGGCGCCCACCCGCACGGCCCGCTCACCGATCATGCCATCCTGGGGCGCGACGATGCGCGTGTAGGACAGCTCGTAACTGGCGATTTCCAGCGCCGCTTGCGAGCGTTTCAGCCCACCTTCGGCGGCATCGCGCTGGGCGGTGAGGATGTCCACTTGCTTGCGTTCTGCCGCCAACACCGCTGTGGCATTGGCCAGCCGAGCGGTCGCCTGATCGATGCGGGTGCGCGCCTGTTGCGCGTTCTGCACCGTCCCGGCACCGACGCCAGCAAGGTGGTCGTAGCGATTCAATTCATGCTCGGCGAAGGCCATTTCCGCCTTGGCCGAGACCACCGTGGCTTGGGCCTGGGCGATCACCGACGTCTGGCGCTCAAGGGTAGCCCGAGCATTTTGCAGTTGCGCCCGAGCGACCAGGGTTTCGGCATCGGCAGCCTGGGCAGCGGCGCGCAGGTCGCGGTCATCGATCAACGCCAGTAACTGCCCGGCCTTGACCTGCTGGTTGTCTTCCACCAACACCTCTTTGATAAACCCGGCGACTCGCGGTACGACCAGGGTGAAGTCCGCCGAAACAAAGGCGTCGTTGGTGGTCTGCTGCGTGCGTTTGCCGAACAGTCCCGGCGCGATCAGGTAAATCAGCACGCCGACCGCGATGGCTGCGGCCACACCGACCGCCACTTTTTGCTTGGTAAAAGTCGTCATAAAAACCTTCAGTTTCAGTGATGCGTTCAGGTCGGCGCACGGGGCGGAAAGATCCGCGTCGGCAGCCAGAAAATCAGCAGGATCAGCGCGACAGCGACACCCGCCATACACAGATAAAGATCGGAAGCGGTCAGCACCACGGCCTGCTCATGCAGTCGGTGGGCAAGGCCGGCGCTGTCGCTGTCGACCAGGGGCGAATTGCCGAGGCGGTCCACCAACATGGTCGAGTGGAAATGCAGGCGTGCGGTGGTCAGCGCGTCGATGATGCCGGTGGCGATCACCGCCGAGAGGCCTTTGACGGTGTTGAACCAGGCCGAGGCGAACGGCCCTTCCATCGGCGTGATGCTGCCGGTGGCAAGCATCAACAGCGGCAACACCGCCATGGGTTGTCCGAAGATTTGCAGCAGTTGCAGCACGTAGAAATCATCGCGAATCCACGCCGACGTCAGTTGCGAACCACCGAGGCAGGACAACACCAACATGCTCAAGCCAAGCCCCAGCACCCAACGGCAATCGACCCAGCGCAGGTTGCACAACGCCGCCACCAATGGCAGTGCGATCAACTGCGGCAGCGCAGCGATCAGCATGATCGGCGCGGTCTGAATCGGCCGATAACCCTGGACTTGCGCCAGGTAACTCGACGGAATGACCACCACCGCCAGCAACACCACCAACACCCCGGCCAGGGTCATCAAGGCGAACGACAGGTTGCGAATGCCGAGCATCTGCAACTTGAAGAACGGGATCGGCTGCGACCATTCGTTGATCAGGAACAGCACCAACAACAGCAAACCGCCGCCAAGCAAAAAGCAGATCAGGCTCGATTCAAACCAGTCCAGCCGATTGCCCTGCAGGATGCCGATCACCAGCATGCAGATCGCCGGAAACCCCAGCAACAAACCGCGCCAGTTGAACTGCTTCAAGCGCTCCAGGCGCAGCGGGTCCTGGGGCAAACCGTAAGCCACTGCCGCCATGGCGATCAGGCACGGCACGATGATTTGCCAGAAGGTCCATTGCCAGCCGACGTACTCGGTCCATAACCCGGCCAAGGGTGTGCCGAGGCCGGGGCCGAAGGTTGCGGTCAGGGCATACCCGGCCAGGCCGTAGAGCTTGACGTTGGCCGGCAGGAAACGCAGGGCGACGGTCATCAACATCGGCGGCAACGCCCCGCCGGCCAGGCCCTGGACGATGCGCATCAGCAGCAGGCTTTCGTAATTCGGCGCGAACGGGCACAGCACGCCCAGCAGCGTGAAAGCGCCGATGGCGTAGAGGGTGAAGCGGCGTAACGAGAACGTCACCGAGCACCATGGCGCGAAGGCCATCGCTGCCACGGAGGTCGCGGTGTAGCTGGCGACCAGCCAGGTGCCTTCGTCGTAACCGATGGCCAACGCGCCGCGAATGTCGGCCAGGGCGACCTTGGTCACCATCTCGTTCAGGCCGGACACCAGCACCGCCAGCAACACGCCCACCAGACCGATGATGATCCGCAGACCGAAGACCGGTGGCGTGACGGCGGCAGGGCTGGCCGCAGCGAGGGGGGCTGGGGCCGTGAGGGAAGTCATGGACTCGCTCCGGAATAGGAAATACCGGGGCATTTTATGGAGGGCGGGGCGTTACGAAAATTGACTTATTGGCAGTTTATAACTGCGCCAGACGCAACGATGACCAATCCCTTGTGGGAGCGGGCTTGCTCGCGAAAGCGGTGGGTCAGTCAATATGAATGTTGAATGTGCCGGCCTCTTCGCGAGCAAGCCCGCTCCCACAGGGGACTTACTTCGGCTTCAAACCGGCTGCGCAGCCAACCAGGTCTCATCGCAGCACGCCTTGAGGGTTTCGCGCATCCAGCGGTGGGCCGGGTCTTTGTCGTAGCGCGGGTGCCAGGCCTGGGTCAGCATCAGCATCGGCAATGGAATCGGCAAGGTGAACGAGCGCAATTTCAAGCCCAGGCGCCGCACGCTTAGCAGCGCTTCCTTGGGCACCGGCAGCAGCAGGTCGGAATCGGGCAGGGCAAACATCGCCGCATGGAAACTCGGCGCAATCACCGCCACCCGCCGCTCCAATCCCAAGGCTTCCAGTGCCGTATCAATTGGCCCACGGGCGATCCCGCGTCGGGACATGCTGATATGGGAAAACCCGGCATAGCGCTCGGCAGTGATTTCTTCGGCAAACAGCGGATGATCTTCCCGGGCCAGGCCGACGAAGTGGGTGGAGAACAGGTTTTGAATCTTCACTTCCGGCATCGACGGGCGATTGTTGCTGACGCTCAGGTCGATCCGCCCTTCGCGCAGCGCCTCGTCGTCACCATCGCCTTCCGGGACGAAACGCAGTTCACAGTGCGGGGCCTGGCGCTCCATGGTGTCGAACAGCTTGCCGCCGTAGACGCCGACGAAAAAGTCATTGGCGCGGATGCTGAAGCGCCGGCGCAGGGTGCCCAGTTCCACGGCGTCCGCCGAACGAAACAGCAACGCCGCCTGCTCCACCACGTCCCGCACCTGCTCGCGCAGCGCCAAGGCCCTGGGGGTTGGCACCAGGCCACGTCCGGCGCGCACCAGGATCGGGTCGCCGATGGCTTCGCGGATACGGGTCAGCGTTCGGCTCATGGCGGCCGGGCTGAGGTTCATCCGCCGCGCGGCGCCCACCACACTGCCCTCGTCGAGCAAGGCATCGAGGGCGACCAACAAGTTCATGTCCGGGAGTTGCATGCTGAGCACTCTTGGCTGATCAGGATTGATTCAGGCGCAATGCTAGCAGACACACTTGAATTGAGTGGTGACTGGACTGACGCCTTCGCGAGCAAGCCCGCTCCCACAGGGTGTTTTGCCTTGCACAAAATCTTCATTAACTGAAGATCCCCTGTGGGAGCGGGCTTGCTCGCGAAGAGGCCAGTCCAGGCACCACAAAACTCAGCGCTGCATCCCCCACCGCTTCACCGTCACCCGCTCCAGGGTATCGAACACCAGGTTCTCCACCAGCAACCCAATCAGAATCACCACTGCCAACCCCGCAAACACCTTGTCCGTGTACAGCTCATTGCGATTCTGAAAGATGTACCAACCCAACCCGCCCTTGCCGCTGGTCGCGCCGAACACCAGTTCCGCCGCGATCAGGGTGCGCCAGGCAAACGCCCAGCCGATTTTCAGCCCGGCAAGAATCGACGGCAATGCCGCCGGAATCAGGATGAACAACACAAAGCGCATGCCCTTGAGGCCATAGTTGCGCCCGGCCATGCGCAGGGTTTCCGAGACGCCGAGGAACCCGGCGTAAGTGTTCAACGCCAAAGCCCAGAGCACCGAATGCACCAGCACGAAAATCAGGCTGTTTTGCCCCAGGCCAAACCACAGCAAGGCCAGGGGCAACAGCGCAATCGCCGGCAACGGGTTGAACATCGAGGTCAGCGTGCTCAGCAGGTCACGACCGAACTGCGTCGACACCGCCAACGTGGTCAGGGCAAACGCCAGGACGATGCCGATCAGATAACCCTTGAGCAAAACCACCAGGGAAATCCACACCTTGCCCAGCAACTCACCACTGAGCAGACCGTCGTACAACGCGCTGGCGGTTTGCAAAAAACTCGGCAGCAGCAGGTCGTTGTTCTGGATACGGGCGACGATTTCCCACAGCACCGCCAGCAAGATCAGGATCAGGCTTTTACGAATCCAGCCCTGTTGCCATACACGCTGGCCGAGGGGCAATTCTCGCTCCAGCGGTACGCTCGTCAGGGGCTCTAATACGGTTTCGAATTCTTTACGCGCAGATGAAAACTGGCTCATCGGGCAATCCTCTCAATGGCTCAGTAAGCGATGCGAATGTCAGAGAAATCCAGCTCGCGCTCGGTTTCCGGGGACTGGCCTTCATCGAACAACAACCGGTGAATCCGCCGCGCCGATTCCTGAAACGCCACGCCACCGAGGCTGTGCAAATCGTATTGATGGCTGTGGACTTCCGCCCGCACCCGCCCGGGATGCGGTGACAGCAGCAGGATGCGATTGCCCACCACCAGCGCCTCTTCGATGGAATGCGTCACGAACAACAGCGTGAAGCGCACCTCTTCCCAGAGCAGCAGCAATTCTTCCTGCATCTTGCGTCGGGTCAGTGCGTCGAGGGCGGCGAAGGGTTCGTCCATCAGGAGGATTTTCGGCTGCATCGCCAAGGCCCGAGCAATCGCTACTCGCGCCTTCATACCGCCCGACAAGGTGTGCGGATAGGCATCGGCAAACGCCGCCAACCCGACCTTGTCCAGATAGTGCAGCGCCCGCTCTTCGGCCTCTTTGCGTTTGAGGGTTTTGGAGGCCAGCAGCGGAAACATCACGTTCTGTTTGACGGTTTTCCACGGCGGCAGTTGGTCGAATTCCTGAAACACCACGATCCGGTCCGGGCCTGGCGCATTGACGGTTTGCCCCAGCAGACGAATCTCGCCCTCGCACGGCTGGATGAACCCGGCCACTGCTTTGAGCAACGTCGATTTACCGCACCCGGACGGGCCGAGCAGCACAAAGCGGTCCGCCGGATCGATCTCGAAACTCACTTGATGGGTCGCGCGAACCACCCGTTGCGGCGTGCGGTATTCCAGGCTTACGTGATCAACCGACAGCAGCGCCTGGGTTGCCGTGGTCGGGTTGCTGGCCGTGTGGCCTTGCAAGGGGGCGTTCATGTCGATCAGCTCCCTTGCAGCGGTTTGGCGTCCTGGAAGAAATAATCCTTCCACGAATCCGGTTTGTTTTTGATCGCGCCGACGCGGTACAGGAATTCGGCCAGCGGGTAGGTGTTTTTCGGCGTGACGCTGAACTCGAACTGCGGGTTGTCGATGATTTTCAGCAGCGCCGCACGGTCGATTTTGGCTTTTGTCACGCGGATGTATGTGTCCGCCGCCGCGCCTTTATCGTTCTGCGCAAATTGCGCCGCTTCGGTCAGCGCCTCGACGAACGCCTTGTAGGTTTTCGGGTTCTCGTCGCGGAATTTTTCGGTGGCGAACAGCACCGTCGGCGAGTTCGGGCCGAGCAGGTCGTAGGTGTTGAGCACCACATGCACGTTGGGGTTTTCCAGCGCCTGATCCTGGAACGGCGGGTTGGAGAAATGCCCGGTCAGCTCGGTGCCGCCCGCGATCAGCGCAGCAGTGGCGTCCGGGTGCGGAATGGCGATGGTGTACTTGTCGAGGCGATTGAATTCCTTGTCGCCCCACTGTTTGGCGGCCGCGTATTGCAAGAAGCGCGACTGCACCGACACCCCGACCGCCGGCACCGCAATGCGGTCCTTCTCGGTGAAGTCGGCAATGGTTTTGACCTTGGGATTGTTGCTCACCAGGTAGTACGGGAAGTTACCCAACGAAGCCACAGCTTTGACGTTCTGCTTGCCGTGGGTGCGGTCCCAAATGGTCAGCAGCGGACCGACGCCGGCCCCGGCAATGTCGATGGAGCCGGAGAGCAACGCATCGTTGACCGCCGCCCCGCCCGAGAGCTGGGTCCAGTCGACCTTGATGTCGATGCCTTCCTGCTTGCCGTACTTCTCGATCAGGTTCTGATCGCGCACCACGTTGAGCAACAGGTAAACAATGCCGAACTGCTCGGCGATGCGGATTTCACCTTCAGCCTGGGCCACGGTCGGCGCCATCAGGCTGCCGGCGATCAGGCTGAAACCCAGGCCGATGGCCGCGGCCAGCGGTGCCAATGAAAGACGTTTGGACATGGTGGTTCTCCGGCAAATCAGAAAGGCGCGTCGCCCTGGATGGTGGTGCGATACAACTTGCGGCGCAGGTAGCTCGGGCACCCGGCGGCAAGGTGGATCAGCGAACGGTTGTCCCAGAACACCAGGTCGTGGGGCTGCCACTGATGGCGGTAGATGTTTTGCGGCAACACGCTGTGGGCGTAGAGCTCGGCGAGCAGTTGCTGGCTCTCGTCTTCCGGCAGGCCAACGATGCGCGTGGTGAAGCCTTCGCTGACGAACAACGCCTTGCGCCCGTTTTCCGGGTGAGTGCGCACGATCGGGTGCACGACTTCGGCGACCTGGGCCAGTTGCTCCGGGGTCAGGGTCGGACGCCAATTGCCTTCGAATTTGGTTTCGCTGTAGCGCGCCGTGTAGGAGTGGGCGGCGGATCGACCTTCGACGGCTTTACGCAGCGCGTCGGGCAAGCCGTCCCAGGCTTTGTGCATGTCGGCGAACAGGGTGTCGCCGCCCTCGGACGGCAGCTCTTGGGCGTGCAGCATCGAGCCCAGGCTTGGCAGTTCTTTATAGGAAAGGTCCGAATGCCAGAACTTGCCGGCATCACCGAGGCCAACGGACACGCCGTTTTCGATGATGTTGGACACGATGAGGATTTCCGGGTGGCCGGTCAGCAAGAACTGTTTGAGCACGTGGATTTGCAACACGCCGAAACGGCGGCTGAAGTCGATTTGCTGCTCGGGGGTAATGCGCTGGTCGCGGAAGACAACGACGTGATAATCCAGGTGCGCACGGTGGATGCGCGCGAAATCCTGGTCATTGATCGGGCGGGACAGGTCCAGGCCGATGATTTCGGCACCGACGGCGCCGCTGAACGGGCGGATATCAAAGGTTTGCGGCGCGATGCTTTGAGACGTAGAGACGGCTGACATGTAAATCACTCCCACGCACGGCACGCTCAAGGGCGCGCGCGTCGATCAGAAACTCACGGAGGTCCCGTGTTGGTTCGTGTCGTGCGGCGCGCCGATTGGTCGGCGGGTACGCAGGAGAGTGACTTTATAGTCATAAGAATTGAAATTTAAATACCGTTAGTGAATAACGATATGCCACCGATTGTTCCTACGCGCCTGCGTGGGAACGATCAGTTCGGCTTTTGGATTGTGGTGTCTTTTAGGCCGCCTTCGCGAGCAAGCCCGCTCCCACATTGGTTCTGCGTGTGGGAGCGGGCTTGCTCGCGAAGAGGCCAGAAGCAGCAACCGAAGACTATCGCTCGTGCAGAGCCTCAGCCCGCGCCCGAATAATCGGCTTGAGCAGATAGCTGAGCACGGTCTTCTTGCCGGTAATGATGTCCACCGACGCCACCATCCCCGGGATGATCAGCAACGGCTTTTCATCAGTCCCGAGGTGACTGCGGTCGGTGCGCAGCTTGATGATGTAGTACGTGGTTTTCTTGTCTTCATCGGTGATGGTGTCGGCGCCGATCTGCTCAAGCTTGGCTTTGAGCCCACCATAAATGGTGTAGTCGTACGCGGTGAACTTCACCGTCGCCTCTTGCCCCGGGTGCAGGAACGCGATGTCTTGCGGGCGAACCTTTGCTTCCACCAGCAAGGTATCGTCCAACGGCACGATTTCCACCAGGTCGACGCCCGGCTGAATCACGCCGCCAATGGTGTTCACCAGCAATTTGTTGACGATCCCGCGCACTGGCGATGTCACCAGTGTCCGGCTCACGCGATCTTCCAGCGCCTTGCCGGTGGCCTGGGCCTTGTTCAGGTCGGTGCGGGCTTCGTTGAGTTGGGTCAGGGCTTCGCTGCGGAATTTGCCGCGGGTTTCGTCGATCTTGCGCTGCACTTCCTTGATCGCTGACTCGGCACGGGGTATCGCCAGGGTGGTCGCGTCCAGTTGGCCACGGGTTTCCACTTCGGCGCGTTTGAGCCGCAGCACTTCCACCGGCGACACCGCGCCCTGGGCCACCAACGGCTCGGACATGTTGATTTCCTGGCGTTGCAACGCCAGGCCGTTGCGGTACTGCGACTGTTTGGAGGTGAATTCGCGCAGTTCCTGCTGACGCTGGATCAACTGCTCCTGCAAGCCACCGATTTCATCATGCAACTGCTGACGACGGCTGGTGTACAGCGACTCTTCGCTGGCCGCCTGGCCCGGTACGGCTTTGAGCACGTCGGCCGGGAAGTTCAGCGGACGGTCATCCACCTCGGCGCTCAAGCGCTCGACCCGCAGCAGCATCGACAGGCGATCCGCTTCGGTTTCGCCAACGTTGGAGGCGAATCGCGTGTCGTCCAGGCGAATCAGCGGTGCGCCGGCCTCGACGATCTGGCCTTCCTTGACGAACAGTTCGGAAACGATCCCGCCCTCAAGGTTCTGGATTTTCTGGATCTTTGACGACGGGATCGCCTTGCCGTCGCCCTTGGTCACTTCGTCGATGACGGCGAAGTTGGCCCAGAGCATCAGGAACACGAAAAAGCCGATGATTGCCCAGATGGTCAGCCGCACCACGCGCGGCGCATCTTCGATCAGCGCTTTGTTCACTTCCGGCAACGGCTGGCCTTGCAGCGACGCCGAGCCTTTGAAGTAACGGCGCACAGAATCCCTGAAACCCGACTTAAGCAACACTGATCTGCCCCTTCTTCAACGCTTCCATCACGGCGGCTTTCGGGCCATCGGCGAGAATCTGTCCACGGTCGATCACCAACAGGCGATCCACCAGCGACAGTAGCGACGCCCGGTGCGTCACCAGCACCACGGTTTTGCTTTCAATCACTGCAGCAAGGCGTTGCTTGAGGCGTTCTTCGCCGGTGTTGTCCATGGCGCTGGTCGGTTCGTCGAGCAGCAGGATCGGCGGATTGAGCAACAGTGCGCGAGCGAGGGCCACGTTCTGGCGCTGGCCGCCGGACAGGTTCTGCCCGCGCTCGCCGACTTGCAGTTCATAACCTTGCGGGTGCAGACGGGCGAATTCGTGGACGCCGGCCAGTTCGGCGGCTTGTAGCACCAGTTCGTCTTCTACATAGCGCGCACCCGAGACCAAGTTGTCGCGCAGCGTACCGGCGAGCAATTGAATGTCCTGGGGCACGTAGCCAATGTTGTGGCGCAACTCGCTGACGTCGATCTGGCGGATATCCACACCATCCACCAGCAAGGCGCCGTCGTCCGGTTGATAAAGGCCCACCAGCAACTTGGCCAGGGAGCTTTTGCCCGAGCCGCTGCGACCGATGATGCCGATTTTTTCGCCGGGTTTGATGATCAGGTTGATGTTCTTCAGCGCCGGATTTTGCTGGTTCGGGTAAGTGAAGTTCAGCTGACGGCATTCGATGGCGCCTTGCAGGACCTTGCGGCTCAGCGGGCGCTCGTCGAAATTGCGCTCTTGCGGCAGCTCCATCATCTGGTCCACCGAGACCATCGTCACCTTCGCTTGCTGGTAACGGGTCAGCAGGCCGGACAGCGAGGCCAGCGGGCTCAGCGCACGACCGCTGAGCATGTAGCAGGCAATCAGGCCGCCCATGCTCAGGTGACCGTCGATGATCTGGTACACGCCGAAGACGATCATGATCACCCCGGCCAGTTGCTGGATCAGCAAGGTGATGTTCATCGCCAGGCCGGAGAGCATTTTCACCCGCAGTTCGAGGCGGCTTAGGGTGCCGATGGTCTGTTCCCACTGGTACTGGCGTTCGCTTTCGGCGTTGTTGACCTTCACCGCGTCGAGGCCGGCGAGGGTTTCGATCAGGCTCGACTGACGCTCGGCGGCGAGGGCCATGGTGCGTTCCATCGTCGCTACCAGCGGCTTCTGCAACGCATAACCGATCAGCAGCGCAATCGGGAACGCCAGCACCGGAATCCACACCAGGTGCCCGCCAAGAATGGCGATGACCATGAAGATCAGCAGGGTAAACGGCAGGTCGATCAGGCTAGTCAGCGTCAGCGAGGCGAGGAAGTCGCGCAGGCTCTGAAACTCGTGGATGTTCTGCGCGAAGCTGCCGACCCGGGCCGGGCGGTACTTCATGGCCATGCCGACGATGCGCTCGAACAGCGTGGCCGAGATGATCAGGTCGGTTTTCTTCCCGGCCAGGTCCAGACACAGACTGCGCAGGCTCTTGAGGATCAGGTCGAACAGATAGGCGCCGGTGATGCCGATCGCCAGCACCCACAGGGTCGATTCCGCCTGGTTCGGCACCACGCGGTCGTAGACGTTCATCACGAACAGCGGCGCGGCCATGGCGATGATGTTGATCAGGAAACTGGCGGCGATGGCGTCGGCATACAGCCAGCGCGAACGCTTGAGGGTGTCGCGGAACCACGAACGCGCACGCGGAATCAGCGTGCCGTGGTTCACGTCAAATTTATGTTGGGGTTGGGCGAAGAAGACTTTGCCGATGTAGTCGTCGGCCAGCAATTCACGGCTGACGACACTTTCGCCGCCATCGGTTTCGCTGAGCAGCACACGGGCCTGGTCGTCGCCCTGCCAGCCAAGCAAAACGGCACTGCGTCCGTCCTTGAGCAGCAACAGCGCCGGCATCGCAATCGCCGGAATGTCTTCCAGCTTGCGTTGCAGCACCCGCCCTTGCAGGCCGGCGCGAGCGGCGGCACGGGGCAGCAACTCGACGCTCAGGCGTTGCTTGGGCAGCGGCAGACCGGTGGTGAGCATCGCCGCGCTGGCCGGTTTCTGGTGCAGCGTGCACAGGGCCAGCAGACCATCCAGTAACGGATCGTCATGCAGCGCGCGTGGATCATGAATGAGTTGAACTCGACTGACTTCTGATTCCACGCTCGGCACTCTTGGCTAACAATTGAACAATAAAGGTCCTGCTCAATTCATACCGGGCAATTGAACCTTTGGCTTCACGTCGTTCTGCACAACGGATGCCAACGGTGCGACCACTCCCTGGCTCTTGAGCAACTCGCCCATGGTCGCCTTGATTCGGTACTGAGTAAATAACTGAGTGTTTTTTATGTCCGCCAGACGACGGGACGCGGTGAACAACTCGTTTTCACTGTCGAGCAAGTCGAGCAAGGTCCGCTGACCGAGGCTGAACTGCTTCTGGTAAGCGGTGCGCACCGCGGTGCTGTGGTCGACATATTGCTGGGCGATCGGCACTTGGGCATTGGCGTTGTTCAACGCGTTCCAGGCCAGGCCCAGTTCTTCGTTCAACACGCGCAAGGCGTTGTTGCGGATATCCAGCGCCTGGTTCGACAGGTACGACTTGGATTCCAGGTCCGCCTTGTTGCTGCCACCGGCGAACAGGTTGAAGCGCATGCGCAACATGGCTTGCCATTCGTTGCTGTGACCATTCTGGCCGTCGACATCGTTGTCGGCAGAACGCCCCAGTTCGGCGTCGAAACGCGGGTAGAACGACGACTTGGCGGCGTCGTACTGCTTCTCGGCGGCGGCGATATCAGACTCGGCGGAGCGCAGGATCGGGCTGTTTTCCAGCATCTGCGAGCGGGCTTCATTCAGGTTGGCCGGCAGCAGGGCGAGGAATGGCGCAGGACGCTCGAGCTGGTCGGGCATCTGGCCCACGGCACTGAGGAAGTTGGTCTCGGCGTCGGCCAGGTTGGTCTGTTCGGTGATCAGGTTGTTGCGGGCCTGGGCCATACGGGCTTCGGCCTGATCCATGTCAGCGCCGCTGCCAACACCCCGGGAGGTGCGCAATTTGATCTGATCGAAGATCCGCTCGTGGCTCTTCAGGTTCTCTTCGGCCAGACGCACGAATTCGCGGCGGGTCAGCACGTCGAGGTAAACCTGGGCCACGGTCAACGCGGTGCGCTCGGAAGTGCCCAGCAGGGAATAGGCACGGGAGTTAACGGTGGCTTGTTGACGCCCCACTTCGCTGGACGTCGCAAAACCGTCAAAAACCATTTGCGACAGACGCAAACTTGACTCGCTGCGGTTCAGGGTTTCCCAGTGATTGCTGCCGGTGTCGGCGCGGGTGGTGACGTTATCCGTACCTTCGCGACCATAACCGCCCAGCAGATCGACCCGTGGCAGGTATCCACCTTTGGCGGCCTTTAACTGATAATCCGCGGCCAATCGGCTATTAACCGCTGCCTGGATTTCCGGATGGACGTCCAGCGCTTGTTGCATGGCTTCTGGAAGGCTTTGTGCTTGGACGAAACTGGCGGCAAGGGCGAAGGGTAACGCTTTGAACAAGTACGAACGCATGTAGAAAATTTCCCAGAACTTCTTGTCTTGAATCACAGCAAAGAGTGGCGCTGCGTCGGATGATGGTGACCGGAATGACCGTATGTCGGAAAGTTCAAAACAGGAACTGGATCACACGCTGTAGGACAGGTCGCCGCTTAAATATCAATGTGACATTACTGGGGCGATTGTTTAGGATGGCACCCATAAGGTCAATAGTTTGGCATAAACTAAATAGCGAAAAAATATAGCCAAATTATTGACGGATTGCAGCGTCAAGCTTATGCACTAAATTTTTTAAAAGTACGTCCAGACTGCTTTGGCGAGTTCGCCATCAGGTCCATGGAAGTCAACTGAACGTGACACCCGGAGAGTCTTCAATGAGCAGTGTTGTTGCCATCGTCAAAAGCATTGTTGGTCAAGTTTTCGCGGTGTCCCCAGAGGGCGTCCGCCGCGTACTCGTTGAAGGCGACCGGCTGTTTGTCGGCGATCAGGTAGACACCGGTGCCGCTGGCGCCGTCACGCTCGAACTGGCCGATGGCCGGACCCTGGACCTGGGCCGCGACACCCAATGGAGTGGCACCGATCCGGATTCCAGCACCGACCTGGCAGAAGCCACTGCACAAGCCGCGCCATCGGTTGAAGAGCTGCAGCAGGCCATCGTTGCCGGCGCCGACCCGACCAAAGACCTCGAAGCCACCGCAGCCGGCCCAACCGCTGCGGGCACTGGCGGCGCAGCAGGTGGTGGCCATAGCTTCGTGCTGTTGGATGCCACCGCTGGCCGGGTAGACCCGACCATTGGTTTCCCGACCGCGGGCATCGGCTCTGCCGGGGCGGCCACCCAGAACACCATTGGCGGCCAGACCACCAACAACGCCAACATCGTGCAGGCCTCGACCCTGAGCCTCAGCGCCACGCCGACCATCACCGAAGCCGGCGGCGTGCTGGTTTACACCGCGACCCTGACCCAGGCACCGACCAGCGACCTGACCATCACCCTGTCCAACGGCTCGGTGATCGTGATCCAGGCGGGCCAAACCACCGGCACCGTCAACGTGCCCCTGGCGCCGAACGACACCGTTTATAACGACCCGAGCCAAATCGACGTCACCGTCACCGGCACCACCGGCGGCGCCGGCATCATCGTCACCACGCCAACCGGCCCGGCGACGACTCAAGTCACCGACACCATCGACACCACCACCGTCACCCTGACCGCGGGCAACACCGTCACCGAAGGCGGCGTCATTACCTACACCGCGACCCTGACCAACCCGGCACAGACCCCGGTCACCGTCACCCTGTCCAACGGTTCGACCATCACCATCGAAGCCGGCAAGACCACCGGCAGCGTGGACGTTCCGACGCCAGCCAATGACGTTTATCAGAACGGCAGCACCGTCACGACCACGATCACCGGCACCACCGGCGGCAACTTCGAACAGTTGACCCCGAACCCGACGCCGGCCGTGACGACCATTACCGATTCGGTCGACACCACCACCGTCACCCTGACGGCGGGCAACACCGTCACCGAAGGCGGCGTGATTACCTACACCGCGACCTTGACCAACCCGGCGCAGACGCCAGTCACGGTCACCCTGTCCAACGGCTCAACCATCACCATCGAAGCCGGCAAAACCACCGGCAGCGTGGATGTTCCGACGCCAGCCAATGACGTCTATCAGAACGGCAGCACCGTCACGACCACGATCACCGGCACCACCGGCGGCAACTTCGAACAGTTGACCCCGAACCCGACGCCGACCGTGACGACCATTACCGATTCGGTCGACACCTCCACCGTCACCCTGACCGCGGGCAACACCGTCACCGAAGGCGGCGTGATTACCTACACCGCGACCCTGACCAACCCGGCGCAGACCCCGGTCACCGTGACCCTTTCCAACGGTTCGACCATCACCATCGAAGCCGGTAAAACCACCGGCAGCGTGGACGTTCCGACGCCAGCCAATGACGTTTATCAGAACGGCAGCACCGTCACGACCACGATCACCGGCACCACCGGCGGCAACTTCGAACAGTTGACCCCGAACCCGACGCCGGCCGTGACGACCATTACCGATTCGGTCGACACCACCACCGTCACCCTGACCGCGGGCAACACCGTCACCGAAGGCGGCGTGATTACCT
>NZ_MOBP01000017.1:85562-114914 GCF_003732665.1 Pseudomonas frederiksbergensis
CATCACCATCGAAGCCGGCAAGACCACCGGCAGCGTGGACGTTCCGACGCCAGCCAATGACGTTTATCAGAACGGCAGCACCGTCACGACCACGATCACCGGCGCAACCGGCGGCAACTTCGAAAACCTGGTGCCGAACCCGGCGCCAGCAGTTACAACCATTACCGATTCGATCGACACCACCACCGTCACCCTGACCGCGGGCAACACCGTCACCGAAGGCGGCGTGATTACCTACACCGCGACCCTGACCAATGCGGCGCAGACGCCAGTCACGGTCACCCTGTCCAACGGTTCGACCATCACCATCGAAGCCGGCAAGACCACCGGCAGCGTGGACGTTCCGACGCCAGCCAATGACGTCTATCAGAACGGCAGCACCGTCACGACCACGATCACCGGCACCACCGGCGGCAACTTCGAACAGTTGACCCCGAACCCGACGCCGGCCGTGACGACCATTACCGATTCGGTCGACACCACCACCGTCACCCTGACCGCGGGCAACACCGTCACCGAAGGCGGCGTCATTACCTACACCGCGACCTTGACCAACCCGGCGCAGACGCCAGTCACGGTCACCCTGTCCAACGGCTCAACCATCACCATCGAAGCCGGCAAAACCACCGGCAGCGTGGACGTTCCGACGCCAGCCAATGACGTTTATCAGAACGGCAGCACCGTCACGACCACGATCACCGGCACAACCGGCGGCAACTTCGAACAGTTGACCCCGAACCCGACGCCGGCCGTGACGACCATTACCGATTCGGTCGACACCACCACCGTCACCCTGACAGCGGGCAACACCGTCACCGAAGGCGGCGTCATTACTTACACCGCGACCCTGACCAATGCGGCGCAGACGCCAGTCACCGTCACCTTGTCCAACGGTTCGACCATCACCATCGAAGCCGGTAAAACCACCGGCAGCGTGGACGTTCCGACGCCAGCCAATGACGTTTATCAGAACGGCAGCACCGTCACGACCACGATCACCGGCACAACCGGCGGCAACTTCGAAAACCTGGTGCCGAACCCGGCACCAGCAGTTACAACCATTACCGATTCGATCGACAACACCGGCCTGAGCCTCACCGCTACCGGCACCGTGGTCGAAGGTGGCCAGATCACCTACACCGCGACCCTGACCAACCCGGCCGGCACGCCGATGACCGTGACCTTGAGCAATGGCTCGGTCATTACCATCGAAGCGGGCAAAACCACCGGCAGCGTCATCGTCGATACCCCGGCGAACGACGTCTACAACAACGGCAGCACCGTCAGCACCACGATCACGGGCACCACTGGCGGTAATTTCGAGCAACTGACCCCAAGCACCGAACCGGCGCTGACCACCATCACCGACTCGAAAGACACCACGACCCTCAGCCTGAGCGCGACCGAGTCCGTAGCTGAAGGCGGTTCAATCGTTTACACCGCTAACCTGACCAACGCCGCTGGCACGCCAGTGACCGTCACCCTGAGCAACGGCGCGGTAATCACCATCGCCGCCGGCGCCACCAGCGGTTCCGTGACCGTCGCCGCCCCGGCCGATGACGTTTATAAAGACGCCGGTAAAGTCGAAGTCACCGTAAAAGACGCCACCGGGGGCAACTTCGAAAACCTGGCCACTGACCCGGCGCCTGCGGTAACCAACGTCACCGACACCATCGACACGTCAACCGTGACCCTGACCGCGACTTCGACCGTTGCTGAAGGCGGCACCGTGGTTTACACCGCGTCGGTCGGCGCTCCAGTCACCGGCGCCCCGGTTATCGTGACCCTGGCCAACGGTCAGACCATCACCATCGACATCGGCAAAAGCTCCGGCACCGTCAACGCTGTTGCGCCGAACGACGTGCTCAATGGCCACGAGCCGCTGACCAACTCGATCACCAATGTGAGCGGTGGCAACTACGAAAACCTGGTTGCTGACAAAACTCCGGTCAGCACCACCGTTACCGACACTCCGGACACCACGACCCTCAGCCTGAGCGCGACTGACTCGGTAGCTGAAGGTGGCTCGATCGTTTACACCGCCAACCTGACCAACGCCGCTGGCACTCCGGTGACCGTGACCCTGAGCAACGGCGCGGTGATCACCATCGCCGCCGGCGCCACCAGCGGTTCCGTGACCGTCGCCGCCCCGGCCGATGACGTCTATAAAGACGCCGGCAAAGTCGAAGTGACCGTCAAGGATGCAGCAGGCGGCAACTTCGAAAATCTGGTCACCAATCCAGCGCCAGCGGTGACCGACGTAACAGATACCGTCGACACCTCGACCGTCAACCTGACGGCCACCAGCACCGTGGCTGAAGGCGGCACTGTCGTTTACACCGCTTCTGTTTCTGCACCGGTCACTGGCGAACCCGTGGTTGTCACCCTGTCCAACGGCCAGACCATCACCATCCCGGTCGGCGCGAGCAGCGGTTCCGTAAACTTTGTAGCGCCTAACGATGCGTTGGCGGGCGGCGGTTCTCTGAGCGTCAAGATCGACGACGCCAAGGGCGGCAACTACGAGAAGCTGGACGTTGACGGTAAACCGGCTGAAACCTCGGTTACCGACACCCCAGACACCACGAACCTCAGCCTGAGCGCGACTGACTCCGTGGCTGAAGGTGGCCAGATCACTTACACCGCGACCCTGACCAATGCGGCCGGCACTCCGGTGACCGTGACCTTGTCGAACGGCGCCGTGATCACCATCGAGGCTGGCAAAACCACTGGCACCGTCACCGTCGCCGCCCCGGCCGATGACGTCTACAAGGACGCCGGTAAAGTCGAAGCAACCATTTCCAACACCACCGGTGGCAACTTCGAGAACCTGGTGCCAAGCACCGTTCCAGCGGTGACCAACGTCGCCGACACCATCGACACCTCGACCGTCAAACTGACCGCCACCGACAGCGTGGCCGAAGGTGGCACTGTCGTGTACACCGCATCGGTTGGCGCTCCAGTAACTGGCGCCCCGGTCGTCGTGACCCTGGCCAATGGTCAGACGATCACCATCGACATTGGCAAAACCAGCGGCACCGTCAACGCCGTCGCGCCAAATGATGCGCTGACCGGCCACGAGCCGCTGACCAACTCGATCACCAATGTGAGCGGTGGCAACTACGAAAACCTGGTCGCTGACAAAACACCTGTCAGCACCACCGTTACCGACACGCCGGACACCACGACCCTCAGCCTGAGCGCGACGGACTCCGTGGCCGAAGGTGGTTCGATTGTCTACACCGCCAGTCTGACCAACGCCGCTGGCACTCCAGTGACCGTGACCCTGAGCAACGGCGCCGTCATCACCATCGCCGCCGGTGCCACCAGCGGTTCCGTGACCGTCGATGCACCGAAAGACGACGTCTACAAAGACGCCGGCAAAGTCGAAACGACCATTAAAGATGCCACCGGTGGCAATTTCGAAAACCTGGTTAACGACCCGGCGCCAGCGGTGACCAAAGTCACCGACACCATCGATACCAGCACTGTTTCGCTGACCGCGACGTCGACCGTTGCCGAGGGTGGCACCGTCGTTTACACCGCATCCGTCAGCGCGCCAGTCACCGATTCGCCTGTCGTCGTCACCCTGTCCAATGGCCAGACCATCACCATCCCGGTTGGCGCGAGCAGCGGCAGCGTGAATTTCGTTGCGCCGAACGATGCCTTGGCGGGCGGCGGCTCCCTGAGCGTCAAGATTGACGACGCCAAGGGCGGCAATTACGAGAAACTGGACGTCGACGGCAAACCGGCTGACACCTCAGTCACCGACACACCAGACACCACGACCCTCAGCCTGAGCGCGACTGACTCGGTCGCTGAAGGCGGTTCGATTGTCTACACCGCGACCCTGACTAATGCCGCCGGCACTCCGGTGACCGTGACCCTGAGCAACGGCGCCGTGATCACCATCGCTGCCGGCGCCACCAGCGGCAACGTCACCGTCGCGGCCCCAGCCGATGACGTCTATAAAGACGCTGGCAAAGTTGAAGTCACCGTCAAAGATGCCACCGGTGGCAACTTCGAAAACCTGGCCACTGACCCGGCTGCAGCGGTGACCAACGTCACCGACACAATCGACACTTCGACTGTCACCCTGACCGCCACCAGCAGCGTGGCTGAAGGCGGCACGGTGGTTTACACCGCTTCCGTCGGCGCTCCAGTAACCGGCGCGCCGGTTATCGTGAGCCTGGCCAACGGTCAGACCATCACCATCGACATCGGCAAAAGCAGCGGCACCGTCAATGCGGTTGCCCCGAACGACGCGCTGACCGGTCATGCCCCCCTGAGCAACTCGATCACCAATGTCAGCGGCGGCAACTACGAAAACCTGGTGGCTGACAAAACACCGGTCAGCACCACCGTGACCGATACCGCCGACACCACCAACCTGTCGCTGACCGCGACCGGCGCCGTGGACGAAGGCGGCCAGATCACTTACACCGCGACATTGACCAATGCAGCCGGCACGCCAGTGACCGTCACCCTGAGCAACGGCGCCGTGATCACCATCGACGCCGGTAAAACCACCGGCACCGTGACCGTCGATGCACCGAAAGACGACGTCTACAAAGACGCCGGCACCGTTGAAGCGACCATCAAAGGCGCAACCGGTGGCAATTTCGAGAACCTGGTCAGCAGCGACACCCCGGCGGTCACCACCGTCAATGACACCATCGACACCAGCACCGTATCGCTGACCGCCACCGCGAACGTCGCCGAAGGCGAAACCGTGGTCTACACCGCGTCCGTCACCGCTCCAGTGACCGGCGCACCGGTTGTGGTGACCCTGTCCAACGGTCAGACCATCACCATCCCGGTGGGCGAAACCAGCGGTAGCGTGAATTTCATCGCGCCAAACAGCCCGTTGGCGGGCGGCACGTCCCTGAGCGTGAAGATCGACGGCGCCACCGGCGGCAACTACGAAAAACTGGAAGTGGACGGCAAGCCTGCGGACACAGCCGTCAGCGATACGCCTGACACCACCACCCTGAGCCTGAGCGCGACCGATACCGTGGCCGAGGGCGGCTCGATCGTCTACACCGCCACCCTGACTAACGCTGCCGGCACTCCGGTGACCGTGACCCTGAGCAACGGCGCGGTTATTCTCATCGCCGCTGGCGCCACCAGTGGTTCCGTGACCGTCGCGGCCCCGGCCGATGACGTCTACAAAGATGCCGGCAAAGTCGAAGCGACCATCAAGGACGCCAGCGGCGGCAACTTTGAAACCCTGGCCACCAATCCGACGGCAGCCGTGACCAATGTCACCGACACCATCGACACCTCGACGGTCAACCTGACCGCGACCTCGACCGTGGCCGAAGGCGGCACCGTGGTTTACACCGCGTCCGTCACCGCGCCGGTGACCGGTGCGCCTGTCGTCGTCACCCTGTCCAACGGCCAGACCATCACCATCCCGGTCGGCGCGAGCAGCGGCAGCGTCAACTTCGTTGCGCCGAACGATGCGTTGGCGGGCGGCGGCTCCCTGAGCGTCAAAATTGACGATGCCAAGGGCGGTAACTACGAGAAACTGGACGTCGACGGCAAACCGGCTGAAACATCGGTAACTGATACGCCAGACACCACGACCCTGAGCCTGAGCGCGACTGATTCCGTGGCTGAAGGTGGTCAGATCACCTACACCGCGACGTTGACTAACGCTGCCGGCACTCCGGTGACCGTGACTTTGTCGAACGGCGCTGTCATTACCATTGAAGCGGGTAAAACCACTGGCACCGTAACCGTCGCGGCTCCGGCTGATGACGTGTACAAGGACGCCGGCAAAGTTGAAGCGACAATTTCCACCGCTACCGGTGGCAATTTCGAGAACCTGGTGCCGAGCACGGTTCCAGCGGTGACTAATGTCACCGATACCATCGACACTTCGACCGTCAAACTGACCGCGACCGATAGCGTGGCCGAAGGCGGCACTGTGGTTTACACCGCCACAGTCGGCCAGCCAGTCACCGGTTCCCCAGTTGTTGTGACCCTGGCCAACGGCCAGACGATCACCATCGACATCGGTAAAACCAGCGGCACCGTCAACGCTGTCGCACCGAACGATGCGCTGACCGGTCACGAGCCATTGATCAACTCGATCAAGGACGTGAGCGGCGGTAACTACGAAAATCTGGTGGCCGACAAGTCGCCGGTTTCGACCACCGTCACTGACACCGCTGACACCACCAACCTGTCGCTGAGCGCGTCCGATTCCGTGGCTGAAGGTGGCCAGATCACCTACACCGCGACGTTGACTAACGCAGCGGGTACTCCGGTCACCGTGACGCTGTCGAATGGCGCTGTCATCACCATCGACGCTGGCAAAACCACTGGCACTGTAACCGTCGCGGCTCCGGCTGATGACGTGTACAAGGACGCCGGCAAAGTTGAAGCGACAATTTCCACCGCTACCGGTGGCAATTTCGAGAACCTGGTGCCGAGCACGGTTCCAGCGGTGACTAATGTCACCGATACCATCGACACTTCGACCGTCAAACTGACGGCCACCGATAGCGTCGCTGAAGGCGGCACCGTGGTTTACACCGCCACAGTCGGCCAGCCAGTCACTGGTTCGCCAGTTGTTGTGACCCTGGCCAACGGCCAGACGATCACCATCGACATCGGTAAAACCAGCGGCACCGTCAACGCTGTCGCACCGAACGATGCGCTGACCGGTCACGAGCCGCTGATCAACTCGATCACCAATGTGAGCGGTGGCAACTACGAAAACCTGGTGGCTGACAAAACTCCGGTCAGCACCACCGTTACCGACACCCCGGACACCACGACCCTAAGCCTGAGCGCGACTGACTCGGTAGCTGAAGGTGGCTCAATCGTTTACACCGCCAACCTGACCAACGCCGCTGGCACGCCAGTGAACGTCACCCTGAGCAACGGCGCGGTGATCACCATCGCTGCCGGCGCCACCAGCGGTTCTGTCACCGTCGCGGCCCCGGCCGATGACGTTTATAAAGACGCCGGTAAAGTCGAAGTCACCGTAAAAGAAGCCACCGGCGGCAACTTCGAAAACCTGGCCACTGACCCGACGCCTGCGGTGACTAATGTCGCCGACACCATCGACACTTCGACCGTCAAACTGACGGCCACCGATAGCGTCGCTGAAGGCGGCACCGTGGTTTACACCGCCACAGTCGGCCAGCCAGTCACTGGTTCGCCAGTGGTTGTGACCCTGGCCAACGGTCAGACGATCACCATCGACATCGGCAAAACCAGCGGCACCGTCAACGCCGTTGCGCCGAACGATGCGCTGACCGGCCACGAGCCGCTGAGCAACTCGATCAAGGACGTGAGCGGCGGTAACTACGAAAACCTCGTAGCGGACAAAACGCCGGTCAGCACCACCGTCACCGACACGCCGGACACCACCACTGTCAGCCTGAGCGCGACTGACTCCGTGGCTGAAGGCGGTTCGATTGTCTACACCGCGACCCTGACCAACGCTGCCGGCACTCCGGTCTCCGTAACCCTGAGCAACGGCGCCGTCATCCTCATCGCGGCTGGCGCCACCAGCGGTAACGTAACCGTCGCTGCTCCAGCCGATGACGTCTACAAAGACGCCGGCAAAGTCGAAGCCACGATCAAGGACGCTACTGGCGGCAACTTCGAAAACCTGGTCAAAGACCCATCGGCTGCCGTGACCAGCGTCACCGACACCATCGACACCAGCACCGTGTCGCTGACCGCCACGTCGACCGTTGCTGAAGGCGGCACCGTCGTCTACACCGCGTCCGTGAGCGCACCAGTGACCGGCGCCCCGGTCGTCGTGACCCTGTCCAACGGCCAGACCATTACCATCGACATCGGCAAAAGCAGCGGCACGGTCAATTTCGTCGCGCCGAACGATGCCCTGGCTGGCGGCGGCTCGCTGAGCACCACCATCAAGGACGCGACCGGCGGCAATTACGAAAAACTGGACGTCAACGGCGACCCGGCGAAGACCACCGTCACTGACACGGTGGATAACACCAATCTGTCGCTGACGGCGACCGACACCGTAGCTGAAGGCGGCCAGATCACTTACACCGCGACCCTGACCAATGCGGCCGGCACGCCTGTGACCGTCACGCTGAGCAACGGCGCCGTCATCACCATCGAGGCCGGCAAAACCACCGGCACTGTGACCGTCGCGGCTCCGGCTGATGACGTCTATAAAGACGCTGGCAAGGTTGAAGTCACTGTCAAAGATGCCACCGGTGGCAACTTCGAGAACCTGGTGCCGAGCACGGTTCCAGCGGTGACTAATGTCACCGATACCATCGATACTTCTACCGTTACCCTGAAGGCTGATGCTTCTGCGGCTGAAGGCGGCACGGTCACCTATACCGCAACCGTTGGCCAGCCAGTCACCGGTTCGCCAGTTGTCGTAACCCTGGCTAACGGCCAGAACATCACCATCGACATCGGCAAGACCACCGGCTCCGTGACCACCCTCGCGCCAAATGACGCGTTGACCGGTCATGCGCCGCTGACCAACTCGATCACCAACGTAACCGGCGGCAACTACGAAAACCTGGTGGCCGATAAGACGCCGGTCAGCACCACCGTGACCGATACCGTCGACACCACCAACCTGTCGTTGAGCGCCACTGGCTCGGTAGCAGAAGGTGGCCAGATCACCTACACCGCGACATTGACCAACGCCGCTGGTTCGCCAGTGACCGTGACTCTGAGCAACGGCTCGGTGATCACCATTGACGCCGGTAAAACCACTGGCACCGTGACCATCCCGGCCCCGGCTGATGACGTCTATAAAGACGCTGGCAAAGTCGAAGCGACGATTTCCACTGCAACCGGTGGCAACTTCGAAAGCCTGGTGCCAAGCACTGTTCCAGCCGTGACCAATGTCACCGACACCATCGACACCTCGACCGTCAAACTGACCGCCACCGGCACCGCGGCTGAAGGTGGCACCGTCACCTACACCGCGACTGTCGGCCAGCCAGTCACTGGCAGCCCGGTCACCGTGTCGTTGGCCAACGGCCAGACGATCACCATCGACATCGGCAAAACCACCGGCACCGTAACCGCTGTCGCGCCGAACGACGTGCTCACCGGTCATGCACCATTGACCAACTCGATCACCAACGTGACCGGCGGCAACTACGAAAACCTGGTTGCCGATAAGACGCCGGTTTCGACGACCGTCACCGACACCGTCGATACCACCAACCTGTCGCTGAGTGCTACCAACTCGGTGGCCGAGGGTGGTCAGATCACCTACACCGCGACCCTGACCAACGCGGCCGGTTCGCCTGTGACGGTGACCCTGAGCAATGGCTCGGTGATCACCATCGACGCTGGCAAAACCACCGGCACCGTGACCATCCCGGCTCCGGCTGATGACGTGTACAAAGATGCTGGCAAAGTCGAAGCGACGATTTCCACTGCCACCGGCGGCAACTTCGAGAGCCTGGTGCCAAGCACTGTTCCAGCGGTCACGAACGTCACGGACACCATCGACACTTCCACCGTCAAACTGAGCGCGACCGGCACAGCGGCCGAAGGTGGCACCGTCACCTACACCGCCACCGTCGGCCAGCCAGTAACCGGCAGCCCAGTCACCGTATCGTTGGCCAACGGCCAGACGATCACCATCGACATCGGCAAAACCACCGGCACCGTAACCGCTGTCGCGCCGAACGATGTGTTGACCGGTCATGCACCATTGACCAACTCGATCACTAACGTAACCGGCGGCAACTACGAGAACCTCGTAGCCGACAAAACCCCGGTCAGCACCACCGTGACCGACACCGTCGACACTACCAACCTGTCGTTGAGCGCCACTGGCTCGGTAGCAGAAGGTGGCCAGATCACCTACACCGCGACATTGACCAATGCGGCCGGATCGCCAGTGACCGTGACGCTCAGCAACGGCTCGGTGATCACTATCGACGCTGGCAAAACCACCGGCACCGTGACCATCCCGGCTCCGGCTGATGACGTCTACAAAGACGCTGGCAAAGTCGAAGCGACGATTTCCACTGCAACCGGTGGCAACTTCGAAAGCCTGGTGCCAAGCACGGTTCCAGCCGTGACCAACGTCACCGACACCATCGACACCTCGACGGTCAAACTGACCGCAACCGGCACAGCTGCTGAAGGTGGCACCGTCACCTACACTGCGACTGTCGGCCAGCCAGTCACTGGCAGCCCGGTCACCGTGTCGTTGGCCAACGGCCAGACGATCACCATCGACATCGGCAAAACCACCGGAACCGTGACCGCTGTCGCGCCGAACGATGTGCTGACTGGTCACGCGCCGCTGACCAACTCGATCACCAACGTCACTGGCGGCAACTACGAAAACCTCGTGGCCGATAAAACGCCGGTCAGCACCACCGTGACCGACACGGTTGACACCACTAACCTGTCCTTGAGCGCAACTGGCTCGGTCGCAGAGGGTGGCTCCATCGTCTACACCGCGACATTGACCAACGCTGCCGGCTCTCCGGTCACTGTGACCTTGTCGAACGGTGCGGTGATTACCATCGCCGCCGGCGCTACCAGCGGCAACGTAACCGTCGCCGCTCCAGCCGATGACGTCTACAAAGACGCGGGCACCGTTCAGGCCACGATCAAAACCGCTACCGGTGGCAACTTCGAAAGCCTGGTGCCGAGCACTGCTCCGGCCGTGACCAACGTCACCGACACCATCGACACCTCGACCGTCAAACTGACCGCGACCGGCACCGCTGCTGAAGGTGGAACGGTCACCTACACCGCGACCGTCGGCCAGCCAGTCACTGGCAGCCCGGTCACCGTGTCGTTGGCCAATGGTCAGACGATCACCATCGATATCGGTAAAACCACCGGCACCGTCACTACCCTCGCGCCGAACGATGTGCTCACTGGTCATGCGCCATTGACCAACTCGATCACCAACGTCACTGGCGGTAACTACGAGAACCTCGTTGCCGACAAAACCCCGGTCAGCACCACCGTGACCGACACCGTCGACACCACCAACCTGTCGTTGAGCGCCACTGGCTCGGTAGCAGAAGGTGGCCAGATCACCTACACCGCGACATTGACCAACGCCGCTGGTTCGCCAGTGACCGTGACTCTGAGCAACGGCTCGGTGATCACCATTGACGCCGGTAAAACCACTGGCACCGTGACCATCCCGGCCCCGGCTGATGACGTCTATAAAGACGCTGGCAAAGTCGAAGCGACGATTTCCACTGCAACCGGTGGCAACTTCGAAAGCCTGGTGCCAAGCACTGTTCCAGCCGTGACCAATGTCACCGACACCATCGACACCTCGACGGTCAAACTGAGCGCAACCGGCACCGCGGCTGAAGGTGGCACCGTCACCTACACCGCGACCGTCGGCCAGCCAGTAACCGGCAGCCCGGTCACCGTGTCGTTGGCCAATGGTCAGACGATCACCATCGACATCGGCAAGACCACCGGAACCGTGACCGCTGTCGCGCCGAACGATGTGTTGACCGGTCATGCACCATTGACCAACTCGATCACCAACGTGACCGGCGGCAACTACGAGAATCTCGTAGCCGACAAAACCCCGGTCAGCACCACCGTGACCGACACCGTCGACACCACCAACCTGTCGCTGAGTGCTACCAACTCGGTGGCCGAGGGTGGCCAGATCACTTACACCGCCACGCTGACCAACGCCGCTGGCTCGCCAGTGACCGTAACCTTGTCGAACGGCGCGGTGATTACCATCGCCGCCGGCGCTACCAGCGGCAACGTAACCGTCGCTGCTCCAGCCGATGACGTCTACAAAGACGCCGGCACCGTTCAGGCAACCATCAAGACCGCGACGGGTGGCAACTTCGAAAGCCTGGTGCCAAGCACTGCTCCGGCCGTGACCAACGTCACCGACACCATCGACACCTCGACCGTCAAACTGACCGCGACCAACACCGCTGCCGAAGGTGGCACCGTCACCTACACCGCGACCGTCGGCCAGCCAGTAACCGGCAGCCCAGTCACCGTTTCGTTGGCCAATGGTCAGACGATCACCATCGACATCGGCAAGACCACCGGCACCGTCACCACCCTCGCGCCGAACGACGTGCTCACCGGCCACGCACCATTGACCAACTCGATCACCAACGTGACCGGCGGCAACTACGAGAACCTCGTAGCCGACAAAACCCCGGTCAGCACTACCGTGACCGACACCGTCGACACCACTAACCTGTCGTTGAGCGCCACCGGTTCTGTAGCGGAAGGTGGCCAGATCACCTACACCGCGACCCTGACCAACGCCGCTGGCACGCCAGTGACCGTAACCCTGAGCAACGGTTCGGTAATCACCATCGACGCGGGCAAAACCACGGGCACCGTGACCATCCCGGCTCCGGCTGATGACGTCTACAAAGACGCGGGCACCGTTCAGGCGACGATCACCAACGCCACCGGCGGCGGCTTCGAGAACCTGGCCACCAACACCGCACCAGCCGTGACCAACGTCACCGACACCATCGACACCACCCAAGTCAGCATCACCGGCAGCACTTCGGTGACTGAAGGCCAGACCGCCAGCTACACCGTCAGCCTGACGCACCCGGCGCAAACCGATGTGACGCTGAAAATCGTCTACAGCGGCACCGCCGCCGACGGTTCGGACTTCACCGGTGTTTACACCGTGAAGATCCCGGCCGGCGCCAGCAGCGCCAGCTTCAACGTGGCGACCATTGACGACAAGATCACCGAAGGCACCGAGAACTTCGTGGTCAAGATCGACTCGGCCACGGGCGGCAACTTCGAGAACCTGGCGATCAGCACCACCAATGGCAGCGTCAGCACCTCGATCATCGACAACGATGCGCCGCCGGTCATCGACCTGGATGCCAACAATTCCAGCGGCGCCACCGGTGCCAACTACAACGTGACCTTCACCGAAAACACCCCGGGCGCGGGTGTGTCGATTGCCGACACCGACCTGAAGATCACCGACCCGGACAGCACCATGCTGACCGGCGCCACTGTTGTACTGACCAACCGTCAGGACGGCGATGCGCTGAACCTGGGCAACAGCGTCAACGGCATCACCATAAATGCCAACAGCACCAACGGCACCGTCACGCTGACCCTGTCGGGTAACGCGACGCTGGCCGACTACATGCAGGCGATCAAGAACATCAGCTTCACCAACAACAGCGAAGACCCGAGCACCGTACCGCGGATCATCACCGTGACCGTGACCGATGGCGGCAACTACTCCAACGTCGCGACCACCACCGTCAACGTGGTGGCCGTGAACGACGCGCCGACCGCTGCACCGGTTAACGTCACCGGCACCGAAGACACCCCGCTGATCCTCGGCTGGTCGACCTTCGGCGTCAGCGATGTCGACAGCCCGGCCGCCAATCTGGGCGTGAAAATCACCGGCCTGCCGGGCGAAGGCAAGTTGCAGTACCTGAACGGTTCGACCTGGACCGACGTCACCAACAACCAGACCTTCACCAAGGCTGACATCGACGCCGGCAAGCTGCGCTTCACCCCGGACGCCAACGAATCCGGCACCAACGGCTACGGCGGCACCGGCGTGGGCAACAACCAGGCGGATTACGCGCAGATCAAGTTCCAGCCAACCGATGGTCAACTGCTGGGCAACACCGGCACGGTGAAAATCGACATCACACCAGTGGCCGATGCACCGTCCCTGACCATTGCGGACAACAGCGTCAAATCCACCGGGCTGATCAAGGAAGTGTGGACCGGTCTGTCGGGCCTTGGCACCGACGGCAGCGGCGCGCCGACAGGCACGCTCAAGTCGGTGATCGACGCGGCAGGCACGCCGAACTCCAGCACCAACGTGACCAACGTGCAGTCCGACGGCAGCGTCGCGGCAGGTACAGCCTCGAAAACATCCGGCCTGATTTACCTCGAAGCCGGCAAGACCTACACCTTCAGCGGTTCGGGCGATGACAGCCTTTTGGTGACCGTCGGCGGCAAGAACGTTGCGTCGGCCCTGTGGGGCGCGGGCGGCAACTTGAGCGGTTCGATCACCCCGACCGCCAGCGGTTACTACACCCTGGACATCTACCACCACAACCAGAGTGGCCCGGGCAGCTATGACGTCAACCTGTCGGTCAACGGCGCAACCCCGGTCGACCTGAGCAGCACCGGCGTGCCGCTGTACACCGGCGTGGCCGATCTCGCCGCGTCCGGCGTGACTGTCTCCGACCTGCACGGCACCAACGGTGAGGGTTACTACGACGGCTACAAACTCAACACCGGTTTCGAAGGCACCAGCGTTCACTTGTCCGCGATCAACACGGCCCTGACCGACACCGACGGCTCCGAAAGCCTGAGCGTGAAAATCGGCGGCATCCCGGCGGGCTCCGTGCTCACCGATGGCGCCGGTCACACCTTCACCGCCACCGCGACTTCCAGCGAAGCCAACGTCACTGGCTGGAACCTCGGCACCCTGACCGTGACCCCGCCGACCTACTACAACGGCCAGTTCAACCTGACCGTGACCTCGACCTCCACCGAGGCCTTGGGCGGTTCGGCGATCACCACGGCGCAGATCCCGGTCACCGTTTACCCGGCGACGTACAACGCGATCACCGCCACCGCAGCCAGTGACACCATCAGTGGCACCGACGGCAACGACATCATGATCGCCGACATCGGCGGCCTGACCGTGGTGCCGGGCACCAACTACAACATCGCCTTCATGGTCGACAGTTCGGGCAGCATGAGCGCGTCGTCGATCAGCGCCGCCAAGGACTCGCTGACGTCGGTGTTCAACACCCTCAAGCAGAGCATGGGCGGCAACTCGGGCACCGTGAACATCTTCCTGGTGGACTTCGATACCCAGGTCAACAAGTCGGTGTCGGTCAACCTGAACGACCCGAACGCGCTGGCCTCGCTCAAGGCAGTCCTGGACTCGATGTCGTCCGGCGGCGGCACCAACTACGAGGACGTGTTCAAGACCACGGCCAACTGGTTCCAGAGCACGGATGCGGTGGCCAACACCGGGGCGAAGAACCTCACGTACTTCATCACCGACGGCAAGCCGACCTACTACCAGAGCGGCGAGCAGACCAACCCGAACCTGTACGGCAGCGTCAAACTGGACAGCGTGATTAACACCACCAATTACCAGTTGGGCAAAGCCGTCAGCCTGGTCCCGGACTCCACTCACCAGATCGACATTAGCGCTTCGGGTGCGGTGACGGTCTGGACCAAGTCCGGCGGCAATTGGTCGTACACGACCCCGGGCACGTTGCACGCCCAGGGCGATGGCACCTACGAGTTGTCGGCCCTGGCGGGCAGCGGCAGCAGCACCACGTCGACTACCACCGACAACGCCAACAGCGCCTTTGCGCTGCTGGGCAACCTGTCGAACGTCGAAGCCATCGGCCTGAACAGCGACGTAACGCTCAGCGACCTCAAACCATACGACTCGGACAAAACGCCGCAAACCAACATCAACCCGAACGACTTGGCCAACTCGATCATCGGTCACACCGAAGCGACGCTGCCAGGTTCCGACACGGTCAGCGGCGGTAACGGCAATGACATCCTGTTCGGCGACCTGGTGAGCTTCAACGGCATCGCCGGCGAGGGCTACCAGGCCATGCAGGCGTTCGTCGCCCAGCAGACCGGCGTGGACGTCAGCAAAGTCACCACCAGCAACGTGCACCAGTTCATCACCGAGCACTACACAGCGTTCGACGTGTCCGGCGCCCACGACGGCAACGACACTCTGCTGGGTGGCGCAGGCAATGACATCCTGTTCGGCTCCGGCGGTAATGACACGCTCGATGGCGGCAAGGGCAATGACATCCTGCTCGGTGGCACCGGTAACGACACGCTGATGGGCGGTTCGGGCAACGACATCCTGATTGGCGGCTCGGGTGCCGACACCTTTGTGTGGAAGGCGGGCGATACCGGCAGCGACGTGATCAAGGACTTCAAAGCCAGCGAAGGTGACCGCATCGACCTGCGCGATTTGTTGCAGGGCGAAACCGGCAGCACCATCGACAACTTCCTGAAGATCACCACCGTCGATGGCGTGTCTTCGTTGCAGGTCAGCTCCGCCGGCAAGTTCAACTCGGCGGATACCGCCGCGGCAACGCCGGATGTGACGATCAAACTGGAAGGCAACAACTGGTCCACCGCCAACCTTCACTCGTTGATTGCCGGCAGTGACCCGACCATCAAAGTCGACCACAACAACAGCTGATCCAACGTAAAACGGCCGCCCTTATGGGGCGGCCGTCACGTTTGCGCTTATGTCACCGGTGACGATTTCGTCTCCGCACCGCATACTCGCCACCAGTTGGCCTATGCTGCTGACAGCATGACGCTGGTCCATTTCTGAGGGATGCTCAATGTTTTACGTGCAACGCGATGCGCAAGGCCAATTGGTGCGCGTGGAAGCCGCGGCCTACGCCGAGGCCACGGAAACACTGCCGGCCGACAATCACGAGATTCAAGCCTGGTACGCCAACGAAGTGATGGAAACCAGCCTCAAGCAGCTCAAGCAGAGCGACCTGGAAATGATCCGGGTACTCGACGACTTGATCCAGGTGTTGACCAGCAAAGGCGTGATTCGCGTCACCGACCTGCCGGCCGCCGCCCAGGCCAAACTGATGGACCGGACCCAGGCCCGGGAAGCGTTGGGCGGGTTGAGTCATTTGATCGATGATGATGAGACGGGGTTGATCTAACTTCCCCTGCTTTTGGCGTTGTCTGTACTGACGTCTTCGCGAGCAAGCCCGCTCCCACATTGGAATGCGTTCCCCTGTGGGAGCGGGCTTGCTCGCGAAGACGGACTCACAGACAGCCCTAATCTAAAACATTACTTCCAGGGCTTGGGCTCACCAAACAACTGGCCCTGAACCCCATACAACCCCATCTCGCGAATCACCGACAACTCACCCTCGGTCTCGACCCGTTCGGCAATCAACGGCAAATCAATGCTGTGCGCCGCCCGTTGAATGGCCTCGATAAACAGACGCTTGTCGCTCTCCTGGTCAATTGCCCGGATGTAGCTGCCATCGATCTTCAAATACGCCAACCCGAGCCGCGCCAGGTTGCCGATCATGCTGAACCGCCCGCCAAACCGTTGCAGGCTCAGGGAGAAGCCGAGCTCGCGCAGACGCCGGGTCAACTGCTCCAACACTGCTTGTTCGGGCAATTGCTCTTCGCCAATCTCCAGGGTCAATCGCTCACCCAGGTTCGAATGCTGACGCAAAATTTCGAAGACTCTATTCAACGCCTGCGGATCCGCCAGGGTCGCCGAAGACAGGTTCAACGCCAGGGATTCTTCATGCTCGGCCATTTGCTCGAGCACCAGCTCCAACATCAGGCGATCCAGCCGCGCCGTCCAGCCAAAGCGCTCCAGCCACGGCAGGAAGCGTCCGGCGGGGATGGTCTGGCCCTGATCATCGATCAAGCGCGACAACACCTTGTAATGCAGCACCAGCGTGGTGTCCTGTGCCGCCACCACCGGTTGGAAGTACAACTCGAAGCGCTGCTGATTAAGCGCCTCATCCAGCAAGTTATGCCAGGCATGATGGTCGTCGCCGACATTGGCCGAAGCGCTGTGATCCAGGCACGCCCAGCTCGATTCGCCCTGGCCCTCGGCCTGCGCCAGCGCTTGGTCTGCCAGGCCCAGCACCGCTTGCGGCGAGTCGCCATGAACAAAGGGTGCGAGCCCGATGGACGCCACCGAGGCCACGTCGGTGGCGCCGGTCGCGTGCAAACTGGCCAGGGCGCTGTCGAGGTTCTGTGCCAGTTGCAGCGCTTCTTCGCGTACCAATCCAGGCGCCAGCACGGCGAATTCACCACCGCGAATCCGCGTGACGAGGTTCTGGGTTTCCGGGTATTTGGCGCACTCGCGGGACAACTGCTCGCCCACCGCTTTGAGCAACTCATCGGTGCGCTGACCGCCCAGGCGCTGGTTCAAACCGGCCAGGTCCTTGACCCGCAACAGCAGCAGATAACCGGAACTGGCCTGCTCCGGGTTGCTCACCCGGGCGTTCAATTGCATTTCGAAATAGCGCCGGTTGGCGAGGCCGGTGAGGTTGTCCTGATAAGACTCGACCCGCAGTTTTTCACTGCGCTCGGCCTGTTCCTGAAACAGCGCCTTGAGCTTCTCGACCATCTGGTTCATCGCCTGCACCACCCGACGCAGTTCAGGTGTGCGCGGCAGTTGCGGCAAGCTGAGGAATTCACGGCGGGCAATGGCGTGGGATTGCTGGACCATGTAGTCCAGCGGCTTCAATTGACGACGCAGCAGCAACGCGCCCAGCACTGCACTCACTGCGCCGCAGATCAGCAGCCAGCCCAAACTCCCGAGTGCGCTCTGCCACAACTTGGCCAGGGCAAACATCGGGTGGCTGACCACCTCGACCCGCGCAGCCTGCTCCCAGCCACGGCTGACCAGGGCATCACCACCGGCCGGCTCCAGGCCGATGAGTTTGACGAACCAGTCCGGCACGTTGTTCACCGCCGGAATGCCGCTGCGTTCGACGATGGTCTGGTCGGTCTTGAGATCGACCACGCGGATGCTCGCGTAGTAGCCGCTGTCGAAGATCGAGCTGACCAGCAACTCGACCATCGCCGGGTCGTCGATATTCGGCGTCAAGGACAGCGCCAGCGCCGTGGCGGCGTCCTGGGCGTGGGAGCGCAACTGGTTGACGTACTGGGTGCGCGAGCTCTCCAGGCTGACCATGAAGCTGCCGGTGAAGGCGACCACAAGGAACAGGCAGATAGCGATCAACAGCTGTTTGAACAAAGACATCTGAGCGCGTGCTCCTAGTTAGTCGTCTCGACCGGAAATCCTTCGGCCTGCATTTTCTTCAACACATCCTGCCACCGGGACAGGCGCTTGGTGTCACCGACTTTCTTGTTGCCCTTGGCGCCGGGCAGGTACAAGCCTTCGGCATTGAAAGAGTAGACCGGCAGCAAATCGGTTCGTTGGCTGGCGGGCTTGATCTCGTTGATCAGGCTGTCGAGCACCAGCGGCATGGCTTCGGGTGTGGAATAGTAGGTCAACACCATGTGTGCGCGGTTCAGGCGCAATGCCTTGACGTAGGTGATGCGTAGCTTGTCACTGGAAACCCCGAGATGGCGCAGGCTGAAATACTTGGCGATGGCGTAGTCTTCGCAGTCGCCGGCGCCTTTCCACAGGGCTTCGATCGGGGTTTCCCAATAATCGACTTCGTGCCACAGGTCGATGTCTTCTTCGTAGCGCATCTGTTTGTTGAAGAACTGGTTCACCACGTTGAGCTTTTCCATCTCGCCGACCTGTTTTTGGGTAGCCAGGAGGCGCTGCCACGCATCGATGCGTTGCTGCCCCTCGCCCAACGGCCCGTAAATGGCCTGGGCGCGACGGCTGATCAGGGAAAAATCCCAATCGGCATGCAACCCGCCCAGCATGACGCCGGCCAGCAGCAGCGCGCAGCCTAGCCAGCGCATCATCCGGGGGATTGCGAAACGTACCGCCAATGCGAGGCATCCAGGGTAAGCAGGTGGAATTCGGCTGATGGTGAGGGTTAGCCCGCTAAAAGACAATGGCACGATGCAATCACTGCCGCCACGCTAAACTTGGTATGTGGGTAGTCGTAAAAAAGACCGCTACCGGTCTTTTACAAGGTTTGACAACCTGTATAACAGTCACTAGTGTCCATTTGGATCCAAAAACAACTTCATTCAGGGTGCGTAGTAGTGACACAGAAGCCCAATCCGCTAAACAGTATCAAGGTCAACGGGCCGATACCCGCTCACCTGGCGCGCTCGGTTATTGAAGAAACCCTGCGCTCGGCCATTCTCGACGGACGCATCCCGTGCGGCACCGCCCTGCGCCAACAAGACCTGGCGGACCTGTTCGGTGTCAGCCGCATGCCGGTGCGCGAAGCGCTGCGCCAACTCGAAGCGCAAGCGCTGCTCAATGTCATCGCCCACAAAGGCGCCGTAGTTGCGCCACTGGTCCAGGGCGATGCGACAGAAACCTATGAGTTGCGGATCCTGCTGGAATCCGAAGCCTTGCGCCGCTCGATTCCCTTGCTTGACGCCGCCGATTTCGACTTGGCCGCCCGCTATATCGAGGAATTGGAAACCGAGCACAACTACAACGAGATCGGCCGACTCAATCGCCTGTTCCATATGACGTTGTACAGTAAAGCGCCTAATCGTCGGTTGTTGCGGCTGGTTGAAGACGGGTTGAACGAAGAAGAACGCTTCCTGCGCTTCAACCTTGAGGCGATGGGCCTGGGCAAGTTGTCCCAGGAAGATCACCGGGACCTGCTGCGCGCCGTTGAAGTGCGGGACATCGAGCGTTCGATCAAACTGCTTGAGCATCACCTCAACCGCGGCGTCGAGGTCATCACCCGTTATCTCGACAGCTCCACCACCCAAGGCAAGAAGGCCTCTAAGTAACCGTCCCCAGGCAAGCGCGAGCACATTCAATGTGCTCGCCTGCACGTGTCGCCACTTCCTGCTGATCCCGCCCCGTTACTCGTCGAATAATCTTCTTACAAATCCCCCCTGCGCTCCGGCCGGTTCGGTAGAGCGAAACCGCTACTGTCTGTCTTGACCCTTCCTTTAACTCCCCCCTCAAGCCCAATAATTGCAGCCGACGAATGACGCACCAACGATAGCGGCTGCCGCCGTTTACGCTCACTCTTGAACCTGCCAACCCAACTATGACGGATGACGCGCCGCCGCCTGGGCGCAGTCAACGCACCAAGAACCTACGGAAGGAGTCTTGCCACGGGAACGGAAGTAAATGGCGTACTCCCGGCCAACTTCCCCCCTCAGATGACACCAACGATTGCAGTTAGAAAGTTGCTACGAGTGAGGCATTCACTCTCTTATTCGATTCTGACTTATATAAGCCGGAAGGAGCAACTTCATCCAAATAAAACCAACTTTGAAAGTTTTATTGGAACTTGTCGCGCCCGAGAAAGTTAAACTTGCAAATAATATAAAAAACACTTGCCGTGAACTTTATCCATGTATTAGTTTTTCCCCGTCGCTATTGGATCCAAGACAAACCCATATCCAGTAGGGCTTACAGAGGCTGTTTCAAGATTCATACACATCAATTCATTTGAGGCCTGCGCTCGCCAACAGAAAACTTCAACTCACTATCGCTTATTGATTACACCCTCCCATGGTATTCCAGACTACTTATAGGCTCGTTCATGAAACCGACTAAAGACCGTCTCAATCAAAAGAAAGCAGAACTTAGTGCTCACCCTATCTTTGGTGAAATACATTCGTTGTCGATCCTGCAGCGCTTCATGGAAACCCATGTATTTGCAGTGTGGGATTTCATGTCGCTGACCAAGCGTCTGCAGCAGGAACTGACCTGTGTGCAGTTGCCCTGGCTGCCACCGCGAGACCCGCAGGCGGCGCGGCTGATCAACGAAATTGTGCTGGGTGAAGAGTCTGATGATCGGCCCACCGGGGGTCATTACAGCCATTTCGAGTTGTACCTGGATGCGATGCGTGAAATCGGCGCGAGTACCGCGGCCGTGGAACGCTTCGTCGCGCTGCAAAAAGAAGGCGTGAGCTACGACGTGGCGCTGCAAAGTGTGGACGTCGACCCCGCCGCCGCGCAGTTCGTGCGCCATACCTTGCACACCGCGCTGCATGCGCCGGGGCACAGTGTTGCCGCCGCGTTCCTGCATGGCCGCGAGAGTGTGATCCCGCAGATGTTCCAGCGGATCCTCGACGACTGGGGCATCGGTATCGAACAGGCGCCGACCTTCCGGTACTACCTGGAACGCCACATTGAAGTCGACTCCGAAGACCACGGCCCGGCTGCCGAGAAACTCCTCTCACGCCTGGTCGATGGCGATCCGCAGCGCGAAGAAGATGTCTACGCCAGCGCCATTGCCGCCGTGGAAAGTCGCATCGCCCTGTGGGATGGCTTGCGCCAGAGCATGAGCGAACCGGTCGCCGAGGTGAACGCATGAACGCCGCCGACTACCAATCCTTCGCCGACGCCTGGGAAAGCCGCGCAACCATTCGCACCCGCCCCCGGCGCGTGCTTGAAAATGACGACAAGCTGATCTACCCGTTGAGCCGCCAACCCTTGGTACTGAGCGAAACCTTCCTGCGTGAATGCCCGGAACAACGGGACTTCGCCCTGGTGCAGACGCTCTACAAATTCATCAACGACGTGGTGATTTTCGAAACCGAGATCGTCGACAAGACCGCCCGCAGCATCGCCAAGAATCGCTTCGCCGTGGCCTTCCCGTTTGCCTGCCGCTACGACGCCATGACCGTGGTGGTGGACGAGGATTACCACGCCCTGGTGGCGATGGATTTCATGCAGCAGACCGTGGCGATGACCGGCATCACGCCCATCGAATTGCCGGATGAAATCGAACTGAGCCGGGCGATCCCCGCTGCCGTGGAGCTGGCCCCGGAACACCTGCGCAGCGCCGTGGAGCTGATCTGCGTGGCCATCGCCGAGAACACTGTGACAGGCGATGTCGCGGCGTTCGCCAAGGACGACACGGTCAAGCAATCGATCAAGGGCCTGATGGCCGATCACCTGCTGGACGAGGGTCGCCATTCCGGATTCTGGTCGCGGTTGGTGCGCATCTACTGGCACACCGCGAGTGAAGCCGATCGCCAATGCATCGCCCGGATCTTGCCGGTGTTCATCAGCCACTACCTGACCAATGACATCCAGAAGTCCTTCGACTTCCGCCTGATCGAGTCCTTGCAGGTCAGCGACGCCGCACGCCGGGCACTCAAGAGCGAAGTGTCGGGGCTGGCCTTCCCGATCAATCGCCATCACCCGTTGGTCGCCAACATCGTGCGGTTTTTCCGCAGCAGTTCGCTGCTCGATTCGCCGTGCGTTCAAGAAGCCTTGAGCGACTACCTGGTTTAACGAGGAGAACATCATGAGACGTCTCGACATTGTGCTTATAGGGCAGAGCCAGGCCTTGAACGACCTGGCCCTGGAGCTCGAACAACATGGACACTCACTGGTTCGCCTGACGGATGTCGGCGAGCCGGGGTTGGGCAACGTCGACTTGCTGATCGACGATGCGAGCCTGGCCTCGGCTGACCTTGGTGATGTGCCGCGATTGACGCTGCAGTTGGGTGTTGGTGAGTCGGCTGGCCTGCCCACCCTGGACTTGCTGTGCACCTATGGTTCAACGCTGTTCACCCGCGTGCCGATTGCCGACGAACCTTCCGGCAACGGCCAGGCATTACGCCAGCGAGCGGTGGCGGAACTGGTGGATCACGTGGCACTGCTGGTCAGCCGCTTTTCCCGGGACGGCGAGTATTTTCTGTTCGCCGAGCCGACGACACCGGTGCATTTTGCGCGGGTGGAAAACCTGTTGTTTCTGGAGCATCTGGCCTTCGTCCATCAGCTCAATTTCACGGCGAATCCAGGGCTGTTGCAGCTCGGCCAGATTCCGATGATCGAGCGGCTTGAGCAGCGCTTTATCCAGAGCGCCGAACGACCTGCGCTGAACATCGCCGGCACCTCGCTAAGTTATCGGCAGTTGCATGCCCATAGCCGGGCGATCCAGCAGCGTTTGCAGCCGTTGCTGGATCAACATCAAGGTTCATTGGTGGTGGGTATCTGCCTGCCGAAATGCAGCGCGTTGTACGCGGGAATTCTGGCGATTCTCGGTAGCGGCGCGGTGTATTTGCCGCTGGAGCCGAGCCATCCGCTGCAACGTCAGCAGTACATCCTGGAGAACGCCGGGGCGGTGTTGTTGCTGCACGATGGTGAGCATCCGCTGGCGGATCAGGTGCCGGGGCTGGACATCAGCCGGATCGACTTCGCTGACGTCAATCTCGATCAACCGCTGATGCGCCGGCGCCCCGCCCTCGACGCACCTTGCATGGCGCTGTACACCTCCGGGACCACTGGGCATCCGAAAGGCGTGTTGCTCAGCCAGGCCAATCTCGCGCATTTCACCGCGTGGTACGCCGACTATGTGCAACTGACGGAACAGAGTCGGGTATTGCAGTTTTCATCGCTGAGTTTCGACTCGTCGCTGATCGATATTTTCCCGACGCTGCTGCAGGGCGCCGAGCTGATCGTGCCCAGCGATGATCAACGCCGTGATCCGTTGCAACTGGTCGAGCTGATCCGTCATCAGCAACTGAGCCACGCCTTCCTGCCGCCGGCGCTGTTGAGCATTCTGCCGCTGGATCAGTTGCAAGTGCTGGATCACGTGATGACTGGCGGCGACGTCTGCGAACCCTACGTCATCGAACAACTGACCCGTCAGGGCAACCTCTACAACCTCTATGGCCCCACCGAGGCCACGGTGCTGATCACCGCGCGGCAACTGCGGCCCGGCGACAACAACCGCACCCTCGGCGGTCCGATTGCCAACAGCCAGGTGCTGATTCTCGACGAAGAGTTTCAACCGGTGGCCGAACAGACCGTCGGTGAGTTGTACATCGTCGGGCCGGGCGTGTGCCTGGGTTACCTGAACAACGCGCAGCAAACCGCTGAACGTTATCTGGACCTGAGCCTGCCGAACGGCGAGCGCCTGCGCGCCTACCGCACCGGCGACATGGCGAAGTGGACGGGCGACGGCATCGAGCTGTGCGGGCGGCGGGACAATCAGGTGAAGATTCGTGGCTTCCGGGTCGAGCCGGAAGAGATCGAACGTTGCCTGCGCGACAGTCAGTTGTACCGGCAAGTAGCGGTGGTGATCGACAGTCAGCGACGAATCCTGGCGTTCCTCGCCCAACCCCAGGAAGACCAACCCGGCGCCGCCCGCGAAGCGCTGAAGGCCCATGCCGTGCAGTTTCTGCCGGATTACATGCAACCGGTTGCCTGGACAGAGCTGCCGAGCATGCCGTTCGCCAGTAACGGCAAGGTGGATCGCAAGGCGCTGCTGGCGTTGCCGGTAACCGTGCTGGAGAACAGCGCTCGGCGCTTGCCGGCGAGTGCGGATGAAGAGCTGCTGTTGGAGATCTGGGCCGAGTTGCTGGAGTTGCCGGCGAGCGATATTTCCACCGACGAAAGCTTCTTCAATCTGGGCGGTCACTCGATTTTGCTGTCGCGGATGTTGCTGCGTCTGCGTGAGGAGTTCGGGCGCAGCATCTCGATCAATCGCTTTATCGAACTGCCCACGATCGCGAAATTGGCGACGCTGGTTCGTGGCTCGGGCACCGAGGAAGTGTTGAGCGAACAGGCCATGGCCGATGCCTTCCGCGAGCTGGATATTCAGCCGTTGCCAGTCAGCCGCATGGGCGATGTGCACAAGGTGATCGTCACGGGTGCCAACAGTTTTGTCGGCGTGCACATCGTCGAAGCGCTGCTGGCGTGGGGTGCCACCGAAGTCGCTTGCCTGGTGCGCGATGGCGGTGGGCAAACGGCGGCGGAGCGCTTCGCCCAGGCATTACGCGAAAACCGTCTGGAGCATCTGGATCTGCATCGGGTGCGGGTCTATGCGGCCGATATCACCCGTCCTTCTTTGGGACTTGCAGCGGATGTCTACGAGCGCCTGGACCGGGAGTTCGGGGCGTTGGTGCACAACGCGGCCAACGTCAATCACGTGCTCGATTACGAGTCGCTGGCGCGGGACAACGTCGAGCCGATTTTCGAATGCCTGCGCCTGTGTGAAGGGCGCAGCAAGAAGATCTTCAACTTCGTCTCGACGCTCTCAGCGTCCAGCACGATTTCTGACGATGGCCGGGTGCTTGAACTGCCCGCCGCACAGACGCCACCGATCTACATCAAGAACGGCTACAACCTGTCCAAATGGGTCGGCGAACGAATCCTTGAGCGGGCGCGGGAGCGCGGCGTGCGGGTCAACCTGTATCGCCCCGGCAACATCAGTTTCAACAGCCTCACCGGCGTCTGCCAGCCCCACAAGAATCGCTTGATGCTGATGCTCAAGGGCTCGATCCAGCTCGGCCAGGTGCCGGAATTCGCGCTGAACTTCGACCTGATGCCGGTGGATTTCCTCGCCCGGTTCATTGCCTTCCACGCCAGTCGTTATCAGCCGGAACACGCGGTGTTCAACCTGCATAACCCCGAGCCGCTGAGCTGGGATGCCTACGTGGCATCGTTTCGCGAGGCCGGCCGCGAGTTCTCGATGGTCAGCGTCGCCGACTGGCAGCAGCAACTGGGCCGAGTGGATAGCGACAACGCGCTGTTCGGCGTGCTGGGTTTCTACCTCAACGGCTTCGAGGAAGACATCGGCGACATCTCGATGATCGGCCACGACAACGCCCAGGCCGGCGTGCGGCAGATGGGCGCGCACTACCCGCAGAAATCCCCGGCGCTGCTGCGTCGCGGCTGCGACTACCTCAAAGAAATCAACTTCATCTGAACCACCCAACAGGAGCAACACCATGAAAACCCTGCAACCCGATACCTTGATCCAAAACCCTCACGGCTCCCACGTGTCGTCCTCGGTGGACGTGCCGGCGGACGCTGCGAAAGTCTGGGCGGTGGTCGGCAACTTTGCCGGTTTCGACGCCTTCATCCCGGCGCTGTCGCATATCGAGATGACTGGCGAAGGCGTGTCGTCCCTGCGCAAGAAATTCTTCAAGGACGGCAACCTGGTGGTCGAACAACTCAACTCTCGGGACGATCAGGCGCTGAGCATGACCTGGACCACGATCTACAACACCCTGGGCGTGGCCAATTTGTGGGCGGCGATGAATGTGGAATCCCTGGGCGCGGGCAAGTCCCGGGCGACGTGGACCATCATCGCCGAACCGGCCCAGGGCGGCGCCGAGGCGTTGCCGGGGTTCAAGGACTTCGTGCAGGGGTTTGCCGATGATGCGATGAATAATGTGTTGAAGCTGTTTGCATAAGGCTTTGGTTTGGCGGTGACTGGTGCGCCGCTTTCGCGAGCAAGTCCACTCCCACAGGTGACCGCATTCCTTCTGAAGGAATGCGGCTAAATGTGGGAGCGGGCTTGCTCGCGAAGAACGATAACGCGGTCGAACTGACCTGAAATCAGATCTTGAAACTATCAACCAATTGCTTCAACCGATTGGCCTGCAACGACAGAGCATCACAATCCTTCAACGTTTCATTGAGGTTGGCCACGCTTTGCTGGTTCAGCAGGTTGATCTGGTTGACGTCGACGTTGAGGGTTTCCACCACCGCGGTCTGCTCTTCGGTTGCCGCGGCTACCGACTGATTCATGCCGTCGATTTCGCCGATGCGCTGGGTCACGCTGACCAGACGCAAACCGGCCTGATTCGCCACTTCAACGCTCTCTTCGCTGGAAACCTGGCTGGCGTTCATGGTGGTCACCGCTTCACGCGAACCGATCTGCAGCGAGGTGATCATCTTGTGGATCTCTTCGGCCGATTCCTGGGTGCGATGGGCAAGGTTACGCACCTCATCCGCCACCACCGCAAAACCACGCCCGGCTTCACCGGCACGGGCCGCTTCAATGGCCGCGTTCAGCGCCAGCAGGTTGGTCTGCTGGGAGATGCCTTTGATCACATCCAGAATGTGCCCGATGTTGTCGGTGCTGGCATTCAGGGTTTCGATCTGGGTGCAGGACAGGCTGATTTTCTGCGACAACTCGGTCATGGCCAGGATGGTTTTTTCCACCACCTGACGACCGTCATCGGCCTGCTCGCTCGCGCCGCTGGCGTGCTGCGAAGCATCGGCGGCGTTGCGCGCAATTTCCTGGGTCGCGGCACCGAGTTGGTTGATCGCGGCAGCCACACTGTTGGTGCGGGCGCTTTGCTCGTCGGAACCGATGATCGAGGCGTTGGATGAGGCCATCACGCGTTGCGACAGGTCGTGGACCTGACGGGTCGCCGAGGACACTTCGGAAATCGACGCGTGAATCCGCTCCACGAACTGGTTGAACGCACCGCCCAGCTCACCGAATTCGTCTTTGCTTTCCACGGCCAGGCGACGGGTCAGGTCACCTTCGCCCTGGGCGATGTCCTTCATCGCACGGCCCATGGTGGTCAGCGGGCGCATCAGCACGTTGATCAGCAGGCTCAGCAGCACGGCAATGGCGCTCACGGCGATAAACATCGCGATCAGTGCCGAGGTACGGAATTGGCTCAGCGGAGCGTAGGCCTTGTCCTTATCGATCGACAGACCGATGTACCACTCGGCATTCGGCAAGCCACTTACCGGGGTGAACGACAGGATTCGGTCCTGCTTATTGAGGGTAACTTCCTGGTTACCCTTCTCAATGCGTACGCCAGCGTTCGGGTAGATATCCTTCAGGTTCTTCATCACCTGGTCTTTGTCCGGGCTGACGATCACCTGACCGTCAGCGCTGACCAGGAATGCGTGACCGATGCCGCCGAAGTCTACCGAGTTGATGATCTTCACCAGGGTTTCCAGGCTCAGGTCACCGCCGACAACGCCGAGCAATTCGCCATTCTTTTTCACCGGCAGGGCGATGGTCACGACCAGGCCTCCGACGGCGGCCATGTAAGGCGGGGTGAGCATAGTCTTGTCGGCAGCGACGGCTTGTTTGTACCAGGGACGCTGGCGTGGATCGTAGCCGTCCGGCATCTTCGCGTCAGGGCGTTGGGTGAACACACCGTTGGCCTGACCGACGTAGGTGAACTGGAAGTTCGAGGTGAAGGCCGGCTGATCCACCAGTCCTGGCAGATCGGCATTTGCACCTTGATGGGCAACGTTCTGTGCAAGGTTTTCCAGCACCAGCACGCGGCCGCTCATCCAGTTCTGCACGCTGCTGGCGGTCAAGTCGCCGGCTTGCTGGACAGAGGATTCGAGGTTTTGCCGAATAGTGTTTCGCTGTAAGTAGTCGTTGTACAAAGTGAACAACGCAAAAGCCAGCACCACGACGCCTGAAGCGGCCAGCAGGATTTTATGGCTGAACTTGAGATTCATTTCATGGGACTTCTTATGCAGAAAGTGGGGATGCGTTCCGGATTGCAACATTCCATGTAACAGCGCAGACGGCCTTCTGACAGAGGCCGCTCTACTTTGGTGCACGCATGTCTCACCAGTCTTTCGGCACGAGGAGGATAAATCTTAGGGATTTGTATGAAATGCCTGGAATTGCAGGCAGATTCCCGCCGAACGGCGTGCTAGAGCTTCTGGCTTAGCTTTAATGCCTTCTATGCCGCTTGGAACGCCGTCTGCTCCAAAACGACAAAACCCCTGGCTGCGTTAGCAGACAGGGGTTTCGGAATTCAATCTTGACGATGACCTACTCTCACATGGGGAAACCCCACACTACCATCGGCGATGCATCGTTTCACTGCTGAGTTCGGGATGGGATCAGGTGGTTCCAATGCTCTATGGTCGTCAAGAAATTCTGTGACCGGCCCGTTACCGAAGTAACGTCCCAGCAAAAAATGGTGACTTCTACTAAAACAAAACCCCTACCTGCATACGCAGATAGGGGTTTCGGAATTTAATCTTGACGATGACCT
>NZ_MOBP01000146.1 GCF_003732665.1 Pseudomonas frederiksbergensis
GATCGACAATGACTCCGGAAGTCGCGGTAGACCTGTTTCGCGAAGCGCTCTGGCTGACCACCATGATGGTGGCGGTGCTGGTGGTGCCCAGCTTGTTGGTGGGCCTGATGGTGGCCATGTTCCAGGCTGCCACCCAGATCAACGAACAGACCCTGAGCTTCCTGCCGCGCCTGCTGGTGATGCTGGTGACCCTGATTGTCGCCGGGCCCTGGCTGGTGCAAACCTTCATGGAATACATCCGTCAGTTGTACGGCAGTATTCCGCAGTTGATCGGCTGAGCCCATGTCCCTGCTGGCGTTGACCGACACCCAGATCGGTACCTGGGTGGCGAGCTTCATGTTGCCGCTGTTCCGGGTCACCTCGCTGCTGATGGTGATGCCGGTCTTCGGGACCACCCT
>NZ_MOBP01000147.1 GCF_003732665.1 Pseudomonas frederiksbergensis
GGTATCGATGAAATTGATCCCGGCGCTCTTGGCCCGCTCAATCTGGGCGAAGGCCTCTGCCTCGCTGTTTTGCTCGCCCCAGGTCATGGTTCCGAGGCAGATTGCACTCACGTTCAGATCGGTTCGGCCTAGCTGTCGATAATCCATCGGGTGCTCCTTGGGCAAAACAATCATAAAAGCAGGTTGAATATTTTTTCGCAATCTGCATAATTGCCCACCTCTTTATGCAGTGCAAGTGATGCGCCGCCTGCG
>NZ_MOBP01000148.1 GCF_003732665.1 Pseudomonas frederiksbergensis
GACAACCGGTTCGTCCTCGATAACGATTACGCGCCCATGTACAGACTGCCCATCTTTCCGATCAAAGCTCACGCTGGTTGTTCCTTATGCGGGCTACCGCTGACTCTGTAGGTAGAGTGTAAGAGTTTTTTAAGCGTAGTGGCGGTTGAAGGGTGATCTAGGAAGAGCACGGGGAGAAAGTAGGTTTTACCGGCGCTGACGGGCCGCTTCTGGCCGGTCTTTGCCCGTTGAGACCGGCCAAAACTGTCCCGAAGCGGTCGGTTGCATGAGGCGCCTGAGTGCAATGGATGAGGCAGCCTACCCGAAAGCTAGCCATACCAAAATTGAACTCAGCCCCTAGTATGCCGCGTTTGCCTTGCAGCAGAGCTTATTCCGGAAGCAAACCAAACGCATACCATTGAAGTAAAGAGATCTAGAATTTCTTTTGGCTCGGTTGGGTCCTCGAATTCTGGCCCGCAGCACTTCTTCAGGTAGTGAGAGAGCGGAAGCAAGT
>NZ_MOBP01000149.1 GCF_003732665.1 Pseudomonas frederiksbergensis
CCTGATGGGCTGCGGACTACTCGTCCCGATAGGCCTGCGCCTGGCGTTGGACTGGTCCGACCCACTGGGCTATCTCTCGGACCTGGGCATCGGCGGTTTGCTGATCGCGTTGCTTTACCGCCGTCCCTGGTGGCTGGCCCTCCCGGTATTGCTGGCCTGGAGTGCCTTGACGCTGGCCAGCATCGAGTTGGTCAGCGCCGTGGGACGGATGCCCACCCCTTCGGACGCGCTTTACCTGATCGACCCGCAATTCGTCTAAAACTCCACCAGCGGCGGCTTCGCCCATCCCTGGCTGGCCG
>NZ_MOBP01000150.1 GCF_003732665.1 Pseudomonas frederiksbergensis
GGCTGAGCAGGAAGCGGATCAGTAACTGCGAAGCACCGAGCATCGCCAGCATCAGGATAGCCACGGCCATCGCATAGTTGAAGAAACGTTCGCCAAACACCTGGCTCAGGCTCGGGCCGTAAGCGATGACTGCGACTTGCTGGCCCTCGGCGCGACCAAAGACTTCGGCGCCCATCAATGGGTTGTCGCCGAACAGCGGCATGCTGTTGATCTCGATCCGGCCGTTGTTGGTATCGGTCAGCTCCAGAACCGGTTGCGCGTTCAGCCGTGGTGCCTGGCCATGGCTGAAAATCAGCAC
>NZ_MOBP01000151.1 GCF_003732665.1 Pseudomonas frederiksbergensis
ACCCTGGCCGCGATGGTTTACAAGTACTCCATGGGCAAACCCATGATGTACCCGCGCAACGACCTGACATACGCGGAAAACTTACTGCACATGATGTTCAACACCCCGTGCGAGATCAAACCGATCAGCCCGGTACTCGCCAAGGCCATGGACCGGATCTTCATCCTCCATGCCGACCACGAGCAGAACGCATCGACTTCGACCGTACGCCTGGACGGTTCTTCGGGTGCCAACCCGTTTGCCTGTATCGCCGCCGGTATCGCTGCACTCTGGGGCCCTGCCCACGGCGGCGCGA
>NZ_MOBP01000152.1 GCF_003732665.1 Pseudomonas frederiksbergensis
AATGGTCGCCAGGCGGGATTCGCGATCGAGGATGTTGAGCTGGATTTTAATCAGCTCGTGATCCGCCAAAGCGCGTTCAAGTTCGGCTAACACACCTTCAGTCAAACCGTTGTCAGCCACAGTCAAAACTGGTTTCAGATGGTGGCCAATGGCTTTGTATTGTTTCTTCTGCTCTGGGTTGAGCGGCATAATCTGACCCCTGTGTCTGATCTCGTAAAAAGCGGCGGCCAGTTTACCCGAGCGAGTCCGGGACCGCACACTTAATCACGACCCGTTTTATTTTCGAGGTGGCCAGTGGCCCGTTCCAGGACAAGCCTTAAGTGGCTGCAAAGACATGTCAATGATCCCTATGTGAAGCAGGCGCAG
>NZ_MOBP01000153.1 GCF_003732665.1 Pseudomonas frederiksbergensis
TCCCGCACGCTATCGAGGGCCAGCACCCGCGCTTCGATCTCGCCGAGTTCAATACGGAAACCACGGATTTTCACCTGATGGTCGATGCGGCCGATGTACTCGATCACGCCCTCGGCGCGATAACGGGTCAAGTCGCCGGTGCGGTACAAACGCTCGCCGCTGAACGAAAACGGGTCCGGCACAAAGCGTTCGGCAGTCAGGGACGGACGTTCGAAGTAGCCACGGGCCAGGCCTTCGCCGCAAATCAGCAACTCCCCCGGTGCGCCGACAGTGTTCAGTTCCAGGTCGCTGCC
>NZ_MOBP01000018.1 GCF_003732665.1 Pseudomonas frederiksbergensis
AAAACAAAACCCCTACCTGCATACGCAGATAGGGGTTTCGGAATTTAATCTTGACGATGACCTACTCTCACATGGGGAAACCCCACACTACCATCGGCGATGCATCGTTTCACTGCTGAGTTCGGGATGGGATCAGGTGGTTCCAATGCTCTATGGTCGTCAAGAAATTCGGTAGCCGGCTCGTTTTCCTTGCGGATCACGCTCCAGCGAATGGGTATGTGACAGCTTTGTGTGTTTTTTTGCTGCGAACTTTCGGTTCATTGCGTCTTCACACACCGCAATCTGGTGCCTTTTCAGGTCAGCAAATTGCTTGGGTGTTATATGGTCAAGCCTCACGGGCAATTAGTATTGGTTAGCTCAACGCC
>NZ_MOBP01000154.1 GCF_003732665.1 Pseudomonas frederiksbergensis
TTCCGCCAACCAGATACTTTCGTGGCTGGAGTTATCGAAGATGTAGGCTCGATCGCTGTAGCGAATGGCATCAAGAAGAAGATCGAGAGAGTGGGCGTAACGGCTCACAATCTTATCTTCTGGCACTGGATGACCACCAAGACGAACCCTGTTCTGCACTCGAGAAATATTGATGAGGGGGTCATCTGTTGCCACAAAATAG
>NZ_MOBP01000155.1 GCF_003732665.1 Pseudomonas frederiksbergensis
AGCCTCCCACCTATCCTACACAAGCAAATTCAAAGTCCAGTGCAACGCTATAGTAAAGGTTCACGGGGACTTTCCGTCTAGCCGCGGATACACTGCATCTTCACAGCGATTTCAATTTCACTGAGTCTCGGGTGGAGACAGCGCCGCCATCGTTACGCCATTCGTGCAGGTCGGAATTTACCCGACAAGGAATTTCGCTACCTTAGGACCGTTCTAGTTACGGCCGCCGTTTACCGGGGCTTCGCTCAAGAGCTTCGCGTTAGCTAACCCCATCAATTAACCTTCC
>NZ_MOBP01000156.1 GCF_003732665.1 Pseudomonas frederiksbergensis
ATGGCCTTCAGTGTCGGCTGGCCGCTGGCCGAGGGGCGTCCCAACCTACCGTTGGTCTTTATTTCCCGCCACGGCGAAACCCCGCGCACTTTCGAGATTCTCAAGGACCTGGCGGCCGACCAACCCTTGTCGCCCACCCAGTTCAGCCTGTCGGTGCACAACGCGGTGATCGGCCTGTGGTCGATCATGCGCGGTGAAACCAGCGAGATGACCGCCCTGGCCGCCACCGGCGACGGGCTGGAACATGGTGTGCTGGAAGCTG
>NZ_MOBP01000157.1 GCF_003732665.1 Pseudomonas frederiksbergensis
ACGCTCGACAGTTTGTGCCATGGGTGATTCGGGTCCAGCTTGCGCTGGAAGCTCCAGACCACGTCGTCGGCATTCATGCCGCGGGTCGGCTTGAAGTATTCGGTGGTGTGGAACTTGACGCCTTTGCGCAGGTGGAACGTATAGGTCAGACCGTCTTCGCTGATGTCCCAGGAGTCGGCCAGTGCCGGAACCACTTCGGTGGTGCCGGGCTTGAAGTCTGCCAGGCGATTGAAGATGGTTTCGGCCACCGCATCGGCTGTGACTGCAGTCGTGTACTGGCCCATATCGAAGCCTTCCG
>NZ_MOBP01000158.1 GCF_003732665.1 Pseudomonas frederiksbergensis
AGCCCAGCCAAGAAGCGCAACACTAATAACTGCTTCCAATCGGTTACACCGGCAATTGCAATGGTGAGGACGCCAAAGGTTGCCAGCGAAAGTAGCAGGGCTTTTCGACGTCCCAAGGTATCGGCCAGGCCACCCATTACCAAACTGCTACCTCCGATGCCCAGGAGTGTCGCGGTCACCATGAATCCTGCTTCGGTGGTGCTGATCTGCCTGGTTTCCTTGATCGCAGGCAAGGAGATAATGAGCACCAAAATGTCGAGCGCATCAAACATGTAACTGAGGAAGCATCCGATGAGTACGCGCCACTTCATAGCGTTTAGGTTGATGTTCATAAAGCCTCCTGTTTGCCGCTCGAGGCTGACTGAGCGGCCATTTTGTTATTTTTGGTTCTGACTATACGCACGTACAGTTAGTGTCGTCTAGGTGGCAAATGACAAGTGGCGCGCCTAGCCGGGGGAGGGCACA
>NZ_MOBP01000019.1:1858-4876 GCF_003732665.1 Pseudomonas frederiksbergensis
CGTTACTTTCACTGGTAACGGATCAGGCTAAGGTAAAATTTGTGAGTAATTGCGAATTTTCGGCGAATGTCGTCTTCACAGTATAACCAGATTGCTTGGGGTTATATGGTCAAGTGAAGAAGCGCATACGGTGGATGCCTTGGCAGTCAGAGGCGATGAAAGACGTGGTAGCCTGCGAAAAGCTTCGGGGAGTCGGCAAACAGACTTTGATCCGGAGATGTCTGAATGGGGGAACCCACCTAACATAAGTTAGGTATCTTAAGCTGAATACATAGGCTTAAGAAGCGAACCAGGGGAACTGAAACATCTAAGTACCCTGAGGAAAAGAAATCAACCGAGATTCCCTTAGTAGTGGCGAGCGAACGGGGACTAGCCCTTAAGTGGCTTTGAGATTAGCGGAACGCTCTGGAAAGTGCGGCCATAGTGGGTGATAGCCCTGTACGCGAAAATCTCTTGGTCATGAAATCGAGTAGGACGGAGCACGAGAAACTTTGTCTGAATATGGGGGGACCATCCTCCAAGGCTAAATACTACTGACTGACCGATAGTGAACTAGTACCGTGAGGGAAAGGCGAAAAGAACCCCGGAGAGGGGAGTGAAATAGATCCTGAAACCGTATGCGTACAAGCAGTGGGAGCCCACTTTGTTGGGTGACTGCGTACCTTTTGTATAATGGGTCAGCGACTTATTTTCAGTGGCGAGCTTAACCGAATAGGGGAGGCGTAGCGAAAGCGAGTCTTAATAGGGCGTCTAGTCGCTGGGAATAGACCCGAAACCGGGCGATCTATCCATGGGCAGGTTGAAGGTTGGGTAACACTAACTGGAGGACCGAACCGACTACCGTTGAAAAGTTAGCGGATGACCTGTGGATCGGAGTGAAAGGCTAATCAAGCTCGGAGATAGCTGGTTCTCCTCGAAAGCTATTTAGGTAGCGCCTCATGTATCACTGTAGGGGGTAGAGCACTGTTTCGGCTAGGGGGTCATCCCGACTTACCAAACCGATGCAAACTCCGAATACCTACAAGTGCCGAGCATGGGAGACACACGGCGGGTGCTAACGTCCGTCGTGAAAAGGGAAACAACCCAGACCGTCAGCTAAGGTCCCAAAGTTATGGTTAAGTGGGAAACGATGTGGGAAGGCTTAGACAGCTAGGAGGTTGGCTTAGAAGCAGCCACCCTTTAAAGAAAGCGTAATAGCTCACTAGTCGAGTCGGCCTGCGCGGAAGATGTAACGGGGCTCAAACCATACACCGAAGCTACGGGTATCACTTAGGTGATGCGGTAGAGGAGCGTTCTGTAAGCCTGTGAAGGTGAGTTGAGAAGCTTGCTGGAGGTATCAGAAGTGCGAATGCTGACATGAGTAACGACAATGGGTGTGAAAAACACCCACGCCGAAAGACCAAGGTTTCCTGCGCAACGTTAATCGACGCAGGGTTAGTCGGTCCCTAAGGCGAGGCTGAAAAGCGTAGTCGATGGAAAACAGGTTAATATTCCTGTACTTCTGGTTATTGCGATGGAGGGACGGAGAAGGCTAGGCCAGCTTGGCGTTGGTTGTCCAAGTTTAAGGTGGTAGGCTGGAATCTTAGGTAAATCCGGGATTCTAAGGCCGAGAGCTGATGACGAGTTATCTTTTAGATGACGAAGTGGTTGATGCCATGCTTCCAAGAAAAGCTTCTAAGCTTCAGGTAACCAGGAACCGTACCCCAAACCGACACAGGTGGTTGGGTAGAGAATACCAAGGCGCTTGAGAGAACTCGGGTGAAGGAACTAGGCAAAATGGCACCGTAACTTCGGGAGAAGGTGCGCCGGTGAGGGTGAAGCATTTACTGCGTAAGCCCATGCCGGTCGAAGATACCAGGCCGCTGCGACTGTTTATTAAAAACACAGCACTCTGCAAACACGAAAGTGGACGTATAGGGTGTGACGCCTGCCCGGTGCCGGAAGGTTAATTGATGGGGTTAGCTAACGCGAAGCTCTTGATCGAAGCCCCGGTAAACGGCGGCCGTAACTATAACGGTCCTAAGGTAGCGAAATTCCTTGTCGGGTAAGTTCCGACCTGCACGAATGGCGTAACGATGGCGGCGCTGTCTCCACCCGAGACTCAGTGAAATTGAAATCGCTGTGAAGATGCAGTGTATCCGCGGCTAGACGGAAAGACCCCGTGAACCTTTACTATAGCTTTGCACTGGACTTTGAATTTGCTTGTGTAGGATAGGTGGGAGGCTTTGAAGCGTGGACGCCAGTTCGCGTGGAGCCAACCTTGAAATACCACCCTGGCAACTTTGAGGTTCTAACTCAGGTCCGTTATCCGGATCGAGGACAGTGTATGGTGGGTAGTTTGACTGGGGCGGTCTCCTCCTAAAGAGTAACGGAGGAGTACGAAGGTGCGCTCAGACCGGTCGGAAATCGGTCGTAGAGTATAAAGGCAAAAGCGCGCTTGACTGCGAGACAGACACGTCGAGCAGGTACGAAAGTAGGTCTTAGTGATCCGGTGGTTCTGTATGGAAGGGCCATCGCTCAACGGATAAAAGGTACTCCGGGGATAACAGGCTGATACCGCCCAAGAGTTCATATCGACGGCGGTGTTTGGCACCTCGATGTCGGCTCATCACATCCTGGGGCTGAAGCCGGTCCCAAGGGTATGGCTGTTCGCCATTTAAAGTGGTACGCGAGCTGGGTTTAGAACGTCGTGAGACAGTTCGGTCCCTATCTGCCGTGGACGTTTGAGATTTGAGAGGGGCTGCTCCTAGTACGAGAGGACCGGAGTGGACGAACCTCTGGTGTTCCGGTTGTCACGCCAGTGGCATTGCCGGGTAGCTATGTTCGGAATAGATAACCGCTGAAAGCATCTAAGCGGGAAACTAGCCTCAAGATGAGATCTCACTGGGACCTTGAGTCCCCTGAAGGGCCGTCGAAGACTACGACGTTGATAGGTTGGGTGTGTAAGCGCTGTGAGGCGTTGAGCTAACCAATACTAATTGCCCGTGAGGCTTGACCATATAACACCCAAGCAATTTG
>NZ_MOBP01000159.1 GCF_003732665.1 Pseudomonas frederiksbergensis
GCCTGGGTGGTCGGCAACGTCGGGCGGCTGCACCCGGACAAGGATCAAACCACGCTGCTGCATGGTTTTGCCGCGGCGTTGCCGGGGTTGCCGGGCAATAGCCAACTGGTGATTCTCGGTTCCGGTCGCCTCGAGCAGAGCCTCAAGGACCTGGCCCGTGAACTCGGGATCGGCGATCGCGTGCTGTTCCTCGGCCAAGTGCCCGAGGCCCGGCGCTCCTTCCGTGCTTTCGATGTATTTGCCTTGCGTTCCGATCACGAACCGTTCGGCATGGTGCTGCTCGAAGCCATGGCCGCT
>NZ_MOBP01000160.1 GCF_003732665.1 Pseudomonas frederiksbergensis
GACCATCAAGCGCGTACCGGGGGGCAAAGTCTCCAACTGGTTGCACGACACCCTGCCCGAGGGCCAGGAGCTGGCGGTGCACGGTCCGGTCGGGCTGTTCAACGCCATGGACTTCACCGCGCCGAAGGTGTTGTACCTCAGCGGCGGCGTCGGTATCACGCCGGTCATGTCGATAGCGCGCTGGGTCTACGACACCAACGGCAACGTCGACATGGTGTTTATCCACAGCGCCCGCTCACCCAAAGACATCATTTACCACCGCGGGCTGGAACACATGGCTTCGCGGATCGACAACTTCAGCCGGCACCTGATCTGCGCGAAGCACGGTCTGG
>NZ_MOBP01000161.1 GCF_003732665.1 Pseudomonas frederiksbergensis
GAATGACCACGGGTTCTATCAATTTTGCCTGGTGGCGCAACTGCTCGGTTACGCCCTGGCGATTGCCGGACTGCTGGACTCGCAACACCGTTTGCACAAACCCTTTCGCCTCGCCGCGTTCCTCCTGGTGACCCTGGTCGGGATGAGTATCGGTCTGTGGCAGTTCCTGCGTGGTCAGCGTTACAGCCAGTGGAACCCCGAGCAAAATCGATGAAAGGAACATGCCATGGCGACCAAACAATTATTAAAACGCACCAGTGGCTGGCTGTACCTCAACTCCCCGGTGGGGCGCAATCAACT
>NZ_MOBP01000162.1 GCF_003732665.1 Pseudomonas frederiksbergensis
AGCGGGTCACCGGCGCCATGACGACACGGGTCGGCAGTTCGAGGGTGCCGAGGCGGAACGGTTTGAACAGGGCTTTGACGGGCATGGGACGCTCCACGGGGAAATGACTTTATGACGGGGGTAATATGGAGAGTCGCGAGGGTTGAACAGCACTATTGATTTGGGTGATTAAGGATCAAAAGATCGGACACCTGTAGGAGCGAGCGGGCGGCGTTCCGACTTGCCCGCGAAGGCGTCAGGTCAGTCGAAATCGATGTTGACTGACTGGACGCCTTCGCGGGCAAGCCTCGCTCCTACCA
>NZ_MOBP01000163.1 GCF_003732665.1 Pseudomonas frederiksbergensis
GATCACATAGCGTTCTTTTTCGCTGCGGGTGGGCAGTTCAGCCAGGCGCACACGCTCGGCGGCCAGGTCACCTTCGATCAGGCGCAAATGCACCGGATCGATCAGCCCCGGCCGTTGCTTGGCCAGGCGCAGGGCCGGTTCCGGCAGACGCGCACGTTGCAGGGCAAACACGTATTCCCGGGCGACATCAGGCTTGCTGCCGGCAGCGATATAGGCCTGGTCGTATTAGAACAGTGCGTCGTAATTTTTGCC
>NZ_MOBP01000164.1 GCF_003732665.1 Pseudomonas frederiksbergensis
CTGGTTTCAGTCTGGAAACCGCCCTTGACCGTTGGTTGATAAGGAATGGCCCGGGTCACGAAGTTGACCACGCCGCCGACGTTTTGCGGCCAGTAGCGCACTGCGCCGCCTCCGCGCACAACATCCACCGCGTCCATGTTGCCCATGCTGACCGGGGCAAAAGACAACTGCGGCTGACCGTAAGGCGCGAAGGGCACCGGGATGCCGTCCATCAACACAGTTGAGCGCGAGGCCAGGCGCGGGTTGAGGCCGCGAATGCCAAAGTTCAAGGCCATGTCATGG
>NZ_MOBP01000165.1 GCF_003732665.1 Pseudomonas frederiksbergensis
CGGCCGTTGTGTTGGCGCAGGCCGCGACTTTGGGGTTGTTGGCTGAGGCTTCGATGCCGGTTATCGATCTGGATAGCGGCATTTGGCAGGACGAATCCGTCTTCAATCCTGTGATTGAAGGGCTGACTTCGGCGCATCTGGCGTATGTGATCTACACCTCCGGTTCGACCGGGTTGCCCAAAGGCGTGATGATCGAACACCGCAATACCGTGAACTTCCTGACCTGGGCGCATCGTTCGTTTGATGACGCGACGTTGGCCAAAACGTTGTT
>NZ_MOBP01000002.1 GCF_003732665.1 Pseudomonas frederiksbergensis
CCCTGCAGTTAAAAACTGCAGGGAGAGTTGGCTTTTAGCCTTGACTGGAGACCGGCTAATGGGAGTCCCCTTTTCTTGTGGATTGCGGTCCTTCACCACAGACTTTTATCGGCCAGAAGCGGACTTCCGACTGCGTCCGTGGTAAAAAAGCATTCGGCAAGATCTGGAGCGCCAAGGCCCAAGCCATTTGGAAGCCGGCTCTCGACAGAATTGATGGTACTAAAAGTTGGTCAATTCGCGGCGTAGAAAAATCGGAATCATATAGAATTGGCCTTTTAAGCATCTAGATGGATCTATTATGTCTCAGTCAACCGAATTAACTGGTGGCGCCGGGTTTGTCTATGAAAGCCATGTTGCTGCATATTTCATGTCTGCCCTTCTTGCGGAGACCGTCAGGCCTCCATTGCAAAGTAAAATAAAGAGTGTACGTCTTCAACAAGCTGCTATGGGCGCTCCTCTTGATGATGTCATTATCGTATTTGATACTTTAATTCAGATGAAGGCGCACTTCCAAGTCAAGCGCAGCCTCATCATATCCTCATCTAAGACCAATGAAGATTTCAAGGGGATTGTTGTTAATTCCTGGAAGACCTACATTAATTCAAAAAAAGAAAATCGTAATGACATTTATGGAGCGCTAACGGACGAAATAGCAAGCTCATCCCTGAGAAATGTTCAAACTGTCTGTGAAAGCGCACGAAGTAGCGAGAGTAGCGACTCATTTTGGGCTATTGAAGCTCAGGCTAGCGTAAAATTCAGAGAGTTCATTGATGTACTACGTAATATCTTAGATGGCGCACAGATCCGGAGGACCCCGCACGAATTATATGAATTTCTCTAAGGGCTTCATATAGAGTCTTTAAGAGTCATGACATCGGGCTCTCCATTGCTCACGTCAGCGATAAACGAACTTAAGACAGTGCTTAGGGCAGAACATCGCGCGACCGACCTATGGGAAACTCTTAAAGGAATAGCAAGAGAAGGAGCGGGCCAAGCTGCCACTTACAACAAACGGTCACTTCAACGAAAATTGGTATTGTTTTCCTTCAAAGACATAGCTGTTGAGCAAGAAGTAAAGACGAAACTAGGACCGTCAAGAATTGGAAACTTGGAGGCCACCCCAATTACATGCTCTCTTGCCTTTTCGCACATTAGTATCGAGCAGAGCGATGTCGCGCTTACCGCATTAATTGTAACAGACGAACCTGAAGCGTTATCTAATCAGATACAGTCTTGGAAAGAGCTCGTTGCTCGGAGCGCATTAATCCCTGATGCGAATAGGTCTGAGATTGCTCGAGAACCACTAAAAAATATAGTCGCGCAGCCTGTATTAGCACATATCCTCCTTCAGAACTTGGCTGTGGCAGACTTTTCTGCCTATGTTTATTATGCGCGAAAGATAAATATTGAAAATTGGGATGAAACCAGATACGAACTTGAATTTAAGACACTGCCCTTGCTTCACAGATTGAGCAGCAAGCGCGAATTGATTGATGAGCTTCTCACTACTGAGGTAAACGCCAAACGATTTTCAGACGCTGCCATAAAACTTGTAGCTGAAAACTATCACCGTGAAATCGAAAGCCCAACACTAAAAACCAGTACTGGAAAAACTTCAGCAATTAAAGAGCTTGCGGATATTGTCGCTAAAATAACTGCTAGCTTCATCGCGGGTGATCAAGTTGCAGTTGCCCAGATTGGCTATATTAAGACGAGAATTAGATATGGCGAGAATGTTGTTACGAGGGAAAAACACTTGCGAGATCGTAATCCGCTAGCGTAACTGCCTCAAAAGTCTCCATAGCTTTTTAGCGAACTCTGGCTCAATTGAGTATGCATAAGCTATCATACCTTTCATTTGGGCCCAAGAAGGTGTAATTGCATCTACTCGTCGACTTCTTTCAAAGTGCTCTTTTCCATATTTGCTTGCGTAGTAGACTGCAAGCCTGAGCCTCCTTTTCAATTTTTTTGGAAGTCTTGGTTTTTCTCGATCAACTACGGATAGTCCTGTGACAAACTGTCTCGAACCACGTCGCTGGACATAACAGCCGCTGTCTCTTAGTTCAAAACCGTTGTATTTAACAATCTGGCTAATAGCGCTAATATCTGGCGTTTCCTCCCCTGACATGGTCATATTGTCCGCGTAGCGACTATATATGCAGTCATGGGTGGAGGCTAAATCTAGCATCGCTTGATCCAACCCCTTGCAAACTAGATTCGAAATTGTCGGACTGCAGCGAGTTCCTTGACGCAAGAATCCGTCAATGGTTGAAATCCGTGCTAGCAATTCTGAAATTTCAGGGGTCGCTCCAATTGTTAAAAAAGCTTTCGCAATTTGTTGTTCTGTAATTACGTTGAAAAAATTTCTTATATCCGCGTGAAGGATTAAGCTTTTACGGAGATGGAGCTCAGCGTTTGTTAGGGTCGAGCGTCCCTTGAGAAACCCTTGTACGTGCGCACCAAAGCTAGCGCTGTTCGTGACCAACATCGAAACAGATCGGTGGAGCTGGGTGACCCACTTATGGTTTGCCTTATAGACCTCTCTAAATTCCCCTTTACGGTTTCTTCCGCGTTTTGGGATTTCGAGCTTCTCGTAGAACCCTTCCTGGCAATCCGAAACTGCGTATTCGATTATTTTTGACTCGCTCACACCTACCGCGTGAGCTAGCTCTTGGGTGGAATGAATGTCTTTCAGGCGTCTTGTAGTCATTAGAGGCTGCAGAGAATGAGGGGCGGCTGGATGGAATATGTAAGACCTCAAAGATCGGGCACGGACTCATGCCCACGGACATAACCGCGGTCAGTCATCCAGCCGCCACGGTGAATCTACCATACCTTGACTGGAATGTGGATGTCGTCTCCGATTCGCTCTCCTTCTTTAGTCGTATGCCTCATAAGAAATGCTAGGAGACTGGCTCAAAAACGAAATCCTGAACAGATCCCAAAGCAACGCGTGAGCCTCAGCCACTAGACATTGATCACCTGAAAGTTGAAAGTGTGTTTTTCGCAATCGGAAAGCTACATGATGAAAAACTTGGGCCATCCCATGTCGACACCGCCGAGTTGGTTTCACGATCGAGGGCCATCCCCTATTGAGGACGAGTTCAGCAAGGCTGCTTCTGACTTCGCGGGCCTGATTGAAAGAGAACATTGGTTTGGTGACGCGGATAAGCACCATCGTTATCGGGTGGATTTCATATTAAAAGATGCGCGACTCATCATTGAGCTTGATGGTCATTCATCACATTCAACAAGAGATCAGTTAGAGAAGGATGCTGTCAGACAACGCTATCTAAGCCGAGCCGGCTACACTGTGATCCGTTTCACAGGACGAGAAATCGTCAGAGACGCGCAGGGGTGTGTTTCAGAGGTGCGTCAGATGTACGAAGAGCGCATGCAGCGCGCTCCTGCTAAGTTTCGAGTCATGTACATTGACTACTCATTTGTCAACAAGCAGATGAATGAGGCTCTAAAATTTTACCGGGGAATTCACCCTAGCAAGGAACTCACCTTCCAGCCGCTTGAAAAAATCATCCCTCATGCAATTGAGTGGTTGCATGAAAAGTCATTTGTCACGGCCTTCGTATTCTGTCCAGCTGAACTACGCAGTGAAATAGAACATTTGAATGCAACTATCTTGGAATATGACAAGGGTGAAATCAAATTCAGCATTTTGGCAAGTGAATTTTACTCGATGGACTTGGGCGAACACCTAGAAAGTTTTGCTCACTTTTTTGACGAGTTCATGGTGATCGCTGATGATCCAATCTATCGAGACCCCATTCGTGCCGTACTGCCAGCGAAGATTACTGAAAAAACCGTCGGAGCTTACACTCACAAATATCTTGCGAATGCCAAACTTTTACGTTTAGGCAATGACGAGACCTCCTTCGCCGGTACCGAGTTGGCTTACGTACGCTGGCAAGACATATTCTACCCAATCGGATTCGCTTTGGGGCTGAGCAGATACGAACTTTAGTTATTTGAACGATAGTTTTTCGAGGTGAATGGTACGCAGAGGATGGGGTAGTCATGAGCTGCTGGCTTATTCCGATCTCTGCAATAGCAGGCGACCGCTTTTGGCTCTTTCCAGACTATCGCTACCGTCAGCGTTTGGATGGAAGCAGCTCCCGGGTCGCAACTCCGTTTCTAAACGTAAGATGCCCTTTGCAAAAGTTAGGGGGGGCAAGCCTGAGTCGGCTAAAGCGTAATGCCGCAAGCTCTGCCATTCACTAATTGGAAAAGGAGAACAGCGCGATGGATATGGCCGGTAGTGGAGGAATCATGACCTACGTGAATGCAGCGATAGCTTTAGTGGCGCTGTACCTGAGTATACGTAACCGAAAAACTCAGATAGCGATGTATCGGCTGACTCAGTCGACGCACTGGAGCAGCACGAACGATTTTCATGTGATCAGCGCCGAGCAACTAGATGGCTCGGTTTTAGTTAAGTTGGTTTTCTTTAACCCCGGGTCGGTGTCAGCAGTGATACAAAGCTTAGCTGTTTATGAAATCCCCCGCCCAGTCTGGTGGTTACCACGCCGACTGGATTGGTTACGAAGGAAACGTCTAGAACTTGCAAAATGGTGGCCTACCAGAGACGAGGAGGAGAAAATACCTCGCTTATTTGCAGATAAGTATCAGGAGCTGATGGTGAAAGAAAATCGAGTAATCCTTGTGAGATTCCCTGGCATGATCAATCGGCTTACTCATGCGTTTGAACTGAAAACCAATCATGGTTTGATCACGACGTGGTATGCCCTTGACTTCGTAGAAAAGGGATTTGCGTATCAATCCCATCGAAATTTCAGATAATGATAAACGATGGTCAGTATTTGCTTGGAAAGGCAGCCGCGTCGATGATTAGAAATGCGCGTATGAAGTGAGGGATGTAGCTTGCGGAACGCTGAGCAACCCTTATTTTTCCCGAAGCGGACTATACGCGAACGTCCGCTATTGGCCGAAAGCAGTCGTTGCCGAGCGACCGATTAGGATCGAACACGAATTCCCGATCCTACGCTCCAGACCTGCCCACTCCAAACTCCTGCCTACAATCCATAACCGTCCTACAACAACCTCGGAAATTACGCCTATCCCCATGAGGCGATAAAATTTACAGTCATCCCGTCCCCTACAAAGCGACCAGGTTTGGCGACCTGCAGATCGGATCAGTCCTTTACTAAAATCTGATTCGGAGTTTCACCTATGGAAAGATACATGCCTATCACCGGAATCGACCTGGTCCCGGCGTCCCTACTCATCGACACCCAAGCCCCCCTCGACGTTTTGCAAGCCATGGCGGATTACCGCATTCGCACGGTCACGCAGGTGTTGGAGAACATCGCTTATCGCGCCGAGATTGGTTGTGACACGGTGGTGTTGGCGGATTTCTCCAAGTTGTTGGTCATTCCGTTGCGCGACGGGTGTGATTTGATGGATGTGATCGGTCGGCGCTTGCGGGCGCAGGTTAAGGAGTAGTAAGAGCGGGCGCTGTGATGGCGCCCGTTTTTTGTGTCTGTGATGCCGTAGGATTGCGGGCTTGCTTCTCCTCTTCTTTTTTTGAGTGACCGATGAACATGGATGAGTTTCATCAAGGCAGTTGTCTCTGCGGTGCCGTGACCTATGAGGTTTCGGGTGAGTTGAACGCGGTGTCGCACTGTCATTGCGCCATTTGCCGGAAGGCCCATGGGGCTGCGTTTGCGACGTATGCCAGTGCGCCGAGGTCGGCGGTTTCGATTGCGAGTAGCGTGGAGGCGCTCAGGCGTTTTCAGTCGTCGGCGGGGGTGACGCGGCAGTTTTGTTCTAACTGTGGCACTTCGTTGTTTTGGTCGGATTCCAATGGTGCGTTTGCGGATTGGATTTCGATTGCGGTGGGGACGCTGGATACGCCGTTTCGGGCGCAGAAGCAGCGGCATACCTGTGTTTCGCAGAAGGCTTTGTGGTTTGAGATTGGGGATGAGTGGCCGCAGGAGGGTTGAGGGTTTCGGCGGTGATGCGGTCGTAAACCCTGCGAATGGCTTTTCCTGTTGGATTGCGGTTGCAGGTTTTGGGGCTGCTTCGCAGCCCAACGGGGGCAAGCCCCCTCGCCACAGGGGGATCGAGTTGATGGCGGGATTATCAACCTTACCGATGGCCCATTCTGCCAACCATCATTGCTGTCGATGGTCACCATCACGTCAATGAAGTTCTCATAAAAAATCCCCGGCGTAACATCCGCTCCATACCCAACTAACAACACCCGGAGCACACGATCATGAAACGCCAACTCTTCCTCAGCATCGCTTTCTCGGTTTTCGCAGTTAACGCTTTTGCCGCTTCGTCTCACACCATGGTCGCTGAAGGCGGCTCGGATCGGTTGATTGAAAGCCGTGTGGCTGAGGGTGGTTCGGATCGCTTGATCGAGAATCGTGTGGCTGAAGGTGGTTCGGATCGTCTGATCGAAAAACGCGTCGCTGAAGGTGGTTCGGATCGTCTGATCGAAAAACGTGTTGCTGAGGGTGGTTCGGATCGTTTGATCCAGAATCGCGTCGCTGAAGGTGGTTCGGATCGTTTGCTGGAAAAACGCGTTGCCGAAGGTGGCTCTGATCGTTTGATCCAGAATCGCGTCGCTGAAGGTGGTTCGGATCGTCTGATCCAGAACCGCGTCGCTGAAGGTGGGTCTGACCGTCTGATCCAAAACCGCACCGCATGAATGAATGCCTCTAACGCAGTCCCTAACAAAGAGCCCGGCCTAATCAGCCGGGCTTTTTCATGCCGTCAATTCTAAAAGCTGTGGGCCACCTTTAAAAACAAGTCTGATACAGTCACCCGAATAAATTCTTTGACAGGAAGTCAAGCATGGCGAAGCCCGCTGCACGTATCACGGACCCCACCAGTTGCCCCGTGCCAGGGCATGGCCCCAAATCGATTGCCTCCGGTTCTTCAAATGTGTTCTTCGACGGCCTTTCAGCAGCACGCAAGGGCGACACCTGTACCTGCGGCAGCGCTCTAGCCTCGGAGGTTTCAGGAACGGTATTCATCAACGGTAAGAATGCCGCGCTGGTAGGCACCGTGGGTGCCCATGGCGATGTCGTAATCGCTGGTTCGGGTACGGTGATCATCGGCGATTCCCATACAGTGGCACCGTTTACTCCTCCTATCCCTATGATCCTCTACGGGAACTGGATCAGCTTCAAGATTCCCGCAGAAGAAAGCTATGAAGGGTTTGCTTGCACAGCTCACTTTGACGATGGCTCTTCCATGTCCGGCGTTTTCGACGCAAAGAACTCGGTCAAATTTTCCAATCCCACCGGAAAAACATGTCATACCTTGGAATTCGCCAGACACGAGGACACCTGCACAACGGCAGGTATCGACGGATTGCTGAACGACATTTTGGGATAAGGAGATTCTCGTGACAGAACCGAATCTGGTAACCGGAAGCTACGTCGTTAAAAATGAACATACGCTCACCCAGTCCCCACTTGAGATGGCGGTTGCGGGTATGGAAGGTGCTGCAACTCGTTTTTCCATTGATGCCATCAAGGACGAACGAGTCCGCGCGAGTTATGAGAGCAACATTCGGCGGATGTCGCAGCAGATTTTTGCAGACGTAAGGGCTGGCAACATCACTGTTGAAGACGGTACAAAGTTCAGCAATGAGATGCGTAACAAAATTATGTTCGAACACCGCAAGCTGACCTCTGCACAGGGCTTGGCCATCGTTCAAAAGAAGAAAAGGGCTGGCAAAACACACATCGACGTCTTGAACGAAAAATCACAAGCCCAGTTCAACAAGAACTACGAACAACTTTCAAAGCTTCAACAAAAAGAAGTCCTGTACAGAGCACTTGAGCGGTCCGGCAGCGCCAATACAAACTTCACCGCTGGCACCAAAATCATGACGGCGATGGGCAAAGTCGGCATCATCCTGACGGCTGTAATAGCCACCTATCAAATTCTGAATGCCGACGACAAACCCAAGGAAACGGCTCGTCAGGCCACCATCCTTGGTGGTGGCGCGGCGGGTGGTTTTTTTGCGGGTTTGGGTATATCGACTATTTGCGGTCCGGCAGCGCCCGCCTGCGCTATCGCTGTTGTGCTCATTGGCAGCATCGCAGGTGCCATTGCGGGCGGAGTCGCAGCTGATACTTTCGACGCAGAGCTAGAGGAGCTTGCCCATTGGGACATCTTCTAACCGCTACTGAAAGAGCGAGCGTTCAGATCGCGCTGGCGGAGGCGTTTGTGGATAGCGCTGTCGATTATGCCTATATAGCTGAACGAATCAGGGGCTACGACCTGAAAGTCGTGGAGGATATCCTGTACTCAGAAGTCGCACCTGTGTGCTTCAGTAACCTCGAAACGCCAGTCCCTCCCATTTGGACTGGCTTCAAAGATGAATGGCTACTGGATGAAATAGCCAAGGAAGTTGCAGCGCGAGAAAACAGTTGGTTACGACGTAATGTCGACTTACTAAAGGTCACGTGGCTGCGGTACAGCTACGGCTACATCTGGAAGGAGATTATGAAATTCATAAACTAGATGAAGCGGTCCCATCATAGAAAACACCAAATCCTTTCAAGCATTGTTTCCGCGGTTTTTTCGGTTGACGCTTATACCGCTTCTTGTGCTCAACAGGCTGTCGCTGAAGGTAGCTCGGGCTATCTGATCCAAAACCGCAACGCATGAATGAATGAATGCCCCTAACGCAGTCCCTAACAAAAAGCCCGGCCTAATCAGCCGGGCTTTTTCGTAGCTGAAGCACCACTACGCAACAACCTCAACATAACTAGACTCCCCACCCCCACTCGCCCCCGACAACCAACCCCAGACAAACGCCAGCGTCGTGCGCCCTGCGTGGTCTACACCAACCGTGCCGCGAGACCAGCCAGCCAGCATCTCCCCTTCCGTCGTCAAGCACTGAAACAGCAGTTCAATGGTATCGGCACCTGTCACGCGCCCGACTTGTTGGCCGGTGCGGATCCGGCCGCCCTGGTAAGTGCCCGAGATGGCATCGCCCTCGACTTCGTAATGAAACACAGTGCCCGCACCGGATACCCCATGGGTGTTGCCCGCTACGGTAAATCGGCGATTGTGCAAACGCTCGCTGATTTGAGAAAAGGGAGTTTCCATAAATGTCGCGTCCTTGAGTCGAGAGGTCTGTTCCTGCTTTCGAGGATCTTAATTGATTACGTTGGCTGCCACCGAAGCGACGCACTCCAGACGATAAAAGCCCGGCCTAATAAGCCGGGCTTTTTGATGCCGAGAGACAACCGTCGCCCGTTGAGGCGCGTTTGGGCGCTGGGATTTAAACGTTGCTTCGGGTGCCTGCAGACTCGGTGGCGTCCAGCAACGCGTCGAACGCGTCAATATCCAGCGGCCGGCTCAGGAAATAGCCTTGGCCTTCGTCGCATGCCACGGCTTTGAGCAGTTGCAGGTGTTGGCCGGTTTCTATGCCTTCTGCCGTCACGGTCAGCGATAACGCGCGCCCCAGGCCCACGATGGCCTGGACAATGGCTTTGTCATCGTCACTTTCCACCAGTCGGCTCAAAAAGCTGCGGTCGATTTTCAAACCGTCGAATGGGAAGGCGCGCAAGTAGCTCAGTGACGAGTATCCGGTGCCAAAATCGTCCATGCATATGCGCACACCGAGGCGTTTGAGCGTTTGCATCAGCTCAAGTGCGCCAGCGGCATCGTCGAGCATGACGCTTTCGGTGATTTCCAGCTCGACTCGGGTGGGGTCTATGCCAGAGTCATGGAGTGCTTTCTGAATGCGCCCAATCAGATTGCCTCGTTTGAACTCGATGGGTGAAAGGTTGACGGAAACGAACAGTTTTTCCGGCCACTGTGCGGCGCATCGGCAAGCGGTATTGAGAACCCAGTCGCTCAGGGAGAGAATCAGCCCGGACTCTTCTGCAATCGGGATAAACGTGTCGGGAGGTATCAGGCCGCGCTCTGGATGTTGCCACCGCACCAACGCTTCGGCACCGACCATTTGCCCGTCAGCGATACGATAACGGGGCTGGAAATGCAGGCGGAGTTCACCGTGTTTGATGGCAAAACGCAGGTCGCTTTCCAGACGACGGCGTTCAATGATCCTCGCGTTCATGTCCCCCGCGTAAAAACGCCAGGTGTTGCGACCTGCTGATTTGGCTTCGTACAGCGCTATATCCGCGTAGCGCAGCAACTCGGCGGCCTCGAACGCGTCCGTTGGCGCCATCGCGATGCCGATGCTGGCGCTGACGAACACTTCCTGCTCGTCGATGGCGATAGGCCGCTCGATGGACTCGATCAGGCGATGACAGAGTGCCTCGACTTCATCCTGAGAGTTCACGTCGGTGAGGATCAAGACAAACTCATCCCCACCGATACGGGCGACAAGGTCGCCATCGCGAACGCAGGCAGCCAGGCGGCTGGAGACTTCATTGAGTACCAGATCTCCGGCAGCATGCCCCAGTAAGTCGTTGACCGGCTTGAAACGATCCAGGTCCAGGCTCAGCATGATCAGCGGTTGCTCTACCGTCGGCAGCGCCTTGAGTTTGCCATCGAGAAATTCCTGAAGACGCGTCCTGTTGGGCAAGCCGGTCAAGGCGTCATGTTGCGAGAGGAATTCGATTCGCCGACGGGACTCAACCTCCTCCGTCACATCGGTCGCGGTGCCGCGGAATCCGCCCTGGGTCATTTCTCGCGCCGAAAGGCGAGTGATGCGCTCGCGATCCTGGGTGTCGATGTAGCGGCACTGGACGCTGATGTCCGGACGACGGTTCGGGATGCTGAGCCACTGGGATAAGGTGCCTAATTCGGTGCCCAACAGATCGTCGATCAGCGCACCGACCCACGCGTCCCTGGAAAGCCCCGTAACCACTTCAAATCGCTCGGACAAAAAGGTCAGGCGCCAGTCAGAATCGATTTCCCATACCCAGTCCGAGCTGGCTTCCACGACGTCGCGAAAACGCGCTTCGCTGATGGCCAGGGCGTCTTGACTGCTCTGCAGCGACGCATAGCTGGCGTCGAGTGCGAGTGCGCCAGCGGTCGTGCGCCGCAAAATGGCCCAGGTCATCAGCCACACCAGCAGCGCGGCGACGCCAATCAACGGCAGGCCAATTCCCAATAAGCGCAGGCCTGGCTGTGACGAACTCCAATGCAGGGTGCCGGCAGCACCGTTATCGCCCAATGGCAGAAGCGAAATCGCGTCCTTTTCGTCGGGGGTGGCGACATGCAAACGAGAGACGCCAAATTCATTGCCGATCAGTTCAAGTTTGGTGCTGTTCAACATATCCACGAAAACCAGCACTGAGGGCGGCCGGTCATCAGGCACCACGGTCGGATCAGTTCCCGGAGTAATCGCTGCTGCCGCGACCAGAACGGGGTTGCCTTTGACATTGATAAAGGCCGTTATCGGCGTTTCCGTTTCCGCACCGGTACGCGCCTTATCGAGAATGCCGACAATGGATTGATCGAGCCAATCGGCAACTTCTACGGGTTTGAGTTCACCCTTGATCACGGAGTAAACGGTGCGATTGACGTCGTTGACGACAAACACTCCCTGCATACCGAAATCTGCGTAAAGCGTTGAACCAATGTTTTGCCGGACGTAGGCCCAATCGGTGTCCACTTCAGCATGCAGGTGCTTGTAAGCATCCCCCCAAAATGCGTAATCCTTGACCGTCGAGCGCATAGACTTTTCCAGCGATTGCATAGCCTTCTTCGTGTAAAACGCACTTTCAATCTCTTCCGTGCGGTCGAGATCATGGGCCAAATAAATGAGTGAAAGGCTGGCCAGTACAAATACGGCAGCCAACAACGCCACAAACTTGAACAGGGAGCCGCGTGCCAGCGACAGGCTTGAGCGATTGGTGAAGGTATGGACGATAGTAGCGAGATTATTCGACATGGTTTCCCGCTTTTCTTGGAGGCGAGTCGGTTGCATATAACCCTATCGGCTGCGTTGACAGAATGGTGAGTACCCCGATTTTCTTGGCGCCGTTTATAAATACTCTCCAAGAGGCTAGCTCAGTATTTCCCCTTTACCTTGGGAGAGGTGATTTACGGTTTATCTGCAGACCGACCGATCAGCTCCCTGTCCTGAAGCGCTGCTAGGCGACAAGTTCAAGTTAGCTGGGCTCCCCGCTTCAGCCCGCGCCCCAATCTGTGAACTTGAGACGAAAAAAAGCCCGGTCTAAAGAACCGGGCTTTCTTGTGCCTGAAATCAGGTCTTAGTGCGCGTTGAACAACATAAATACACCCATCACCGCCCACAGCACGGACACGTACTGCATCGGCACAAAGAACAGTGTGTGCTTTTTGCGGAAGATGACTTCGCCACCGGTGTCTTTGTCGATGTAGGTTTTGCCCGGTTGGTTGTTCATGCGATGGCCAACGTAGGCGTTGGCAGCAGCGCCAACCAACAGGCCGACACCCAGCCCGAGCCCGTTGGGCAGTCCGGCGAAAGGGATGATGCACAGTAGCGGGATTACAACAGCGAGAAGACCCCATCCTTGCCAAATTACAAAAAACATAACGCGTCCCTGGTTAATTTTGAGGCGCGCAATCTAACAAAAAAACGGTTGCTGCGGTAACAATTTGAAATCAATTAGCCATCTACCGTAGCGAAAATAAATCAGTCCCCTTTTTGTAGTTCGAATCGTTTTGTTTCGGCCCGCTTGCGCCCTTGCATCCAATACCCCAGCGCCGCCACCGGCACTGTGCCCAACATCACCACCACCGCGATCTGCAACGGCTGTTCGATCCATGTCGACACCAGCAGGCTCGCGCCGAAACACGCGCCCAGTTGCAATGCGTTTTGCAGCGCTGCGGCTTTGCCGGAATTTTCCGCAAAGGGGGTCAGAGCGTTGGTAATGATGATCGGGAAACTGGCGCCGTTGACCAGGCCCATCAGGCAGAACGGGATCAGCAGCGTGGTCAGGGTCGGCGTGGTTAATGTTGCCACCAGGTACAGCGCGATCAGGCTCACGCAGTAGGCGAGGATCATCCACGGCAGCATGAGGTGGCCGCTGATCCGCTGCAGCAGACTGCGGCAACTGAAGCCGCCGATCAAAAATCCGAGGGTGGGCAATGCGTAGCTCAGGCCGATGTCGCTGGGGCTGTAGCCCATGCCGCCGAGGATGAAGGGGGATGCGGTGAGCCAGGCGAAGAACGCGGCAGAGCAGGCAGCGTAGATCAGGACGTTGCCGCTGAAGGCCGGGGATTTGAGGAGTTGTCCGAAACTGAGGCGGGAGCGTTCGCCGTTGGCTGTCAGGCGTTTCGCAGTGGTTTTGAGTAGCAATGTGGGAATCAGCAAAGCGACGCTGACGCCGAGCAGTACGGCAAAAATCGACAACCAGCCCCAGTGATTAAGTAGCAATGCACCCAGTAACGGCGCGAGTGCCGGTGACAGGGACATCAGCGGAATGATCCCGGCGAACAGGCGATTGGCCTGGTGCGGCGGATAGCGGTCGATCACCAGCGCTTGCCAACTGACCGCCGCCGAGCACACGCCGATGGCCTGGATAAAGCGCAGCACCCACAGTTGCACGTCGGTCTGGACCCAGAACATGCCCAGGCAGCCCAGGGCAAACAGGCTCAGGCCCATCAGCAACACCGGTTTGCGGCCGATGCGGTCGGACATCGGCCCCCACAACAACTGCCCGACGGCAAAACCGGCGAGGAAAATACTGAGGCTCGCGCCCACCGCGCCGGCGGACAAATGCAATTCGCCGCCAATAACACCGAATGCCGGCAGGTACATGTCCATGCCCAAATAGCCGAGCATGCTCAGCCCGATCAGGTAACAGGTGAAGCCAAACGAGTTTTTCATCAACGCCCTAACTGAATCTTCAATCAAATAATTTGTTAGCAGCGTGCCATTATGGGTGGTGAGCATTTCGTGTGAAGCGCTAATAATTGGACGCTCTTATCAATATTTTTGAAGGCAACTGAATGTGGTCTGAATATTCCCTGGATGTGGTCGATGCCGTGGCCCGGCATGGCAGCTTCAGCGCGGCGGCCCAGGAGTTGCACCGCGTGCCGTCAGCGATCAGTTACACCGTGCGCCAATTGGAGCAATGGCTGGCGGTGCCGTTATTTGTGCGCCGGCATCGCGATGTCGAGCTAACGCCCGCCGGCAAGCTGTTTATCGAGCAGAGTCGCGGGGTGATGAAGTCGATGCTCGACACTCGCCGTTTGTGCCAGCAAGTGGCCAATGGCTGGAGCGGTCAGTTGAAAGTGGCGGTGGATGCCATCGTCAAACAGGAACGCTGCCGGCAATTGGTGCTGGATTTTTATAAGCAGTTTCCTGACGTGGAACTGCTGCTCGGCTACGAAGTGTTCAACGGCGTGTGGGACGCCCTCGCCGATGAGCGCACCGATATTGTGATCGGCGCCACCAGCGCGGTGCCGGTGGCCAGTCATTACAGCTTTCGCGACATGGGCCTGTTGAACTGGTTGTGCGTGGCCAGCGCCGCGCATCCGTTGGCGGCAATGCCCGGACCGCTGGACGACGACCAACTGCGCCCCTACCCCGCGCTGTGCATGAACGACACCTCGCGCCACCTGCCGAAACGCGACACCTGGTCGCTGGATAATCAGCGGCGTTTGGTGGTGCCGAACTGGGCCTCGGCCCTGGACTGTTTGCGCGAAGGTCTGTGCGTGGGCATGGCCCCGGCGCACTTGATGCTGCCGCTGATCGAGCAGGGCGAACTGGTCGCCCTCAACCTGCAACGGCCGTTCGCCGCCAGCCCGTCGTGCGTGGCCTGGAATCAGAACAAGCATTCGCCGGCCATGGCCTGGTTGCTGGATTATTTGGGGGATGCCGAGACGATGAATCAGGAATGGTTGAATGGTGCACCGATCAATTCGCCGACACCAACTTCAACCCGATAACCCCACCCAGGATCAGCGCGATGCACAGAAGCCGCAGCGGTGAAGCGGAGTCGCCCAAGATCGCCATGCCGAGAATCGCGGTGCCCGCCGCGCCAATGCCGGTCCAGACTGCATACCCCGTGCCCACGGGCAATGAGCGAAGCGCCAGTGACAGCAGGAAAACGCTCGACACGCCGGTGGCGGCGGCGATGAGGCCGGGGGTCAGTCGGGTGAAGCCGTCGGAGCCTTTCATTGCGAAGGCGAAGGCGATTTCGAGAATGCCGGCGAGGCCCAAGAGTAACCATGCCATGGTGACAGTTCCTTTCGTTGAGTAAGTGAGCGCCCCATCGAGGCGCTCATCTGGAGGGTCAGGCCTGGGCAGCCGCCGCCGGGATCGAGCGGAAGGTGATGCCGAAACGGTTGAACGCGTTCATCAGGCCGATGGCGTAGGTGAGGTCGGTGAGTTCTTTGGCGTTGAACTCGGCGGCGGTGGCCTGGTAGTCCGCGTCTGGCACGCCGGTTTCGGCGACCAGGGTCACGGTTTCGGCCCAGGCCAGGGCGATGCGCTCACGGGTGGTGAACACGGCGCCGGAGTCGCGCCACACCGGCACCAACACCAGTTTTCCCACGCTGACGCCGAGTTTGATCAGGTCCCGGGAGTGCATGTCGATGCAGTAGGCGCAGCCGTTGAGTTGCGAGACCCGCAGGTAGACCAGATCGATCAGTTCGTGGGGCAGACCGCTTTTTTGCACGGCCATGTACACGCCGCCGAAGGCCTTGTAACCGTCGGGCGAAGCGCTGGCGTAGTCGATGCGATGGGTCATGATGAATCCTCGTGTTGATTGATTTGAGGACTCCATCGTGGGGCGTCATGGCCTAGCGAAGAAGGTCCATGATTTGGCTTTTGCAGTGGACCATGCTGCTGACATTCTTGGCCCAGTCGTTAAGACCATTCATGGATCTTTTGGCTAGGTCATGGGCTTCGTAGCATGGGGCCTCTTTCGATAACCTTGAAGTGAGCCACCATGAACATCCTCCACGTCAGTTGCAGCCCGCGCGGTAAGGCGTCCGAAAGCTATCGGCTCTCGCAATCCGTGATTGGCCATTTATTGAAGAAATATCCCGACGCTGAGTTGATCAACCGGGCGGTGGGCGCTGGCGGAATTCCCCATGTCGATGAGAACTACGCGATCTCCCAGCAATCGCTGGAGGACATTGCTGAGGAGGGTTCTTTTATCCCGTCCGACATGCTGATTAATGAACTGAAAAGCGCGGATGTGCTGGTGATCAGCACGCCAATGCACAACTTCACTGTGCCGTCGGCGTTGAAGGTGTGGATCGATCACGTCGCCCGGGTGCGGCGCACGTTTAATGTCGGCGCCCAGGGCAAAACCAGCTTGTTGAGTGATCGCCCGGTGTTTGTGGCCATTGCGTCGGGCGGGCGATTCTCCGGGGAGCGGGCACGTCAGCCGGACTTTCTGACGCCGTATCTCAAAGCCGTGCTAAACATGATCGGGTTGCATGACCTGCATTTCTTCACGGTCGAAGGCACCGCCCTTGGCCCGGACGCGGTGGCTGAGGCTCGCGCCGCAACCACTCTGGCGCTACAGGCACATTTCCAACCTCACGAGGCGCAATGACTGGCAAAGCTTTTTCACCCCTGGACCCAACGTCCAAGGAACCGATCTACCGGCAGATCTACTGGCGGTTTCGCGCCGCGATCACCGATGGCGCGCTGACACCGGGCGAACGGATTCCGGCGGCCCGGGCCTTGGCTAAAGAACTCGGCCTGGCCCGGGGCACCATCGACACCGCCTATTCGTTGCTGACCGCTGAAGGCTACATCCAGGCGCGCGGCCAGGCCGGCACGGTGGTGGCGCCGGGGATCAATGTGCGGGCGCCCTCTTCGTCTGCGCAGCGAACCGTCGCAAACACTTCGATCCGAGACAAAGCACCGATCCTGCCGTTTCAAATGGCTTTGCCGGCACTGGACGCGTTCCCCCGCAAAATCTGGGCGCAAATCGGCGCCCGTTGCGTGCGCGCCACGCAGGTGTCGGACATGGCCAACCCGTCGGTGTATGGGCTGGAATCGCTGCGCATCGCCATCGCCACTTACCTGCAAGTCGCCCGGGGCATTACCTGCGCACCGTCCCAGGTGTTTATCACCTCGGGCTACCGCAACACCCTGGCGCTGATCGCCCATTCGCTGCTCAAACCGGGCGACCGCGTTTGGGTGGAAGATCCGGGATATTTGCCTACCCGGCAGTTGCTCGGACATCTGCAAATTGAAGCCGAACCGGTCCCCGTCGATCAGGACGGCATGCGAGTAACTGAGGCCGTGAACAACTCGATGGGCGCCCGCGCAGCCGTGGTCACGCCGGCACACCAGAGCCCTTTGTGCGTGTCGCTTTCGCTACCGCGCCGCTTGGAATTGCTGGAGTGGGCAAGCCGCGAGCAGGCGTGGATTGTCGAGGACGACTACGACGGCGAGTATCGCTACGTCAGCCGCCCGTTGCCCGCGCTCAAAAGCCTGGATCAAGAGGGCCGCGTCCTCTATGCCGGCACCTTCAGCAAAGTGCTGTTTCCGGGGATCCGCCTCTCGTACCTGGTGGTGCCGCCGGCGCAGGTCGAGCGCTTTGAACACATCGGCCAGACCTTCCTCGGCGGCTGTCCGGAACTGACCCAGGCCATCGTCGCGACGTTTCTCACGGAGGGGCATTTCGCCCGGCATATCCAGCGGATGCGCAAGCTCTACGGTGAACGTCGGGAGGCGACGGCGCGGGGGTTGAAGGCTGTTCTGGGTGAGCGCATTCGCATTGATGCGCAGCCCGGTGGCATGCATCTGATCTTGAGATTGACGGATCACCAGTCTGATCGCCTGCTGGTCGAGCGGCTTCAGCAGGCCGGGATTTATGCCGAAGCGTTGAGCGATTTCAGTGTCCGTGGCCAGACCGATTCGGCGTTGTTGCTCGGCTTCGCGAATATCGATTCACAAGCTACTGCCGAGCGTCTTGGCCAGCGAATCCTGGAATTGTTGTAGCCCATGGCCCAATCAATCTTTTGATTCTTGGCGCTGTTGCCCCGAGCCCGCAAACCGCAGGATGGGGCGCTCGCTCTCAACCGGACCGTTTCCGATGCCCTCCTCACTTCGCAGCATTGCCGTTTTCTCCGGCTCCAACTTCGGCTTCAACCCCGCCTACGCCGAAGGCGCCCGCGCCCTGGGCCGGGAAATCGGCAGGCGCGGCTTGCAACTGGTGTATGGCGGCACCGACCGGGGTCTAATGGGCATCGTCGCCGACGCCGTGCTCGCCGAGGGTGGCGAAGTGGTCGGCATTATTACCCGCTACCTGCACGACCTCGGCCACCTGCACGGAGGCTTGACCCGACATGAAATAACCGCCGACATGCGCAGCCGCAAGACCCGCATGAGCGAATGGGCCGACGCCTTTATCGCCCTGCCCGGCGGCCTGGGGACCTTTGAAGAACTGTTCGAAGCCGCGACCCTGACGCAACTGGGCGAACACCGCAAAGGGGTGGCTTGCCTGAACATCGGCAACTTTTTCAACCCGGTGCGCAGCCTGCTGGAACACGCAGTTAAAGAGGGCTTCATGAAAACTGAGCACAGTGAAATGCTGATCTTCGACACGGACCCGGCGGCGCTGATTGATGCGCTGGAACAGTGGCAAGCACCCAGCGTCAATAAATGGATCGGCCCCGGGAAATCCTGAACCCACCACCTATCCCCCTGTGGGAGCGGGCTTGCTCGCGAAGGCGGAGTGTCAGCCGATGCAGATGTTGACTGACACTCCGCATTCGCGAGCAAGCCCGCTCCCACATTGGTTTTGTGTGTTAGCTGACGGGTGCATGCTCAGCCATCAACTCGGCCACCCAATCAATAAACACCCGCAGCTTGAGGCTGATATGCCGGTTCGGCGGGAACGCCACGTACAGCGGCATCGACTCCAGCCGCCAATCCCCGAACAACCGCACCAGTTCACCCCGCGCCTCTGGTTCCTTGGACATGTACTCGGGCAACCACAAAACCCCCATCCCCGCCAGGCCCGCCGCGAGGTAGGCATTGCCATCGTCGACCGCCAGCACGTAGCGGCCCTTGATCTGCAGCTTTTCGTTGTGGCGACTCATGGCATAGGGCAAGGCCCTGCCCGTGCGCGCCCAGAGGAAACCGACCACACGATGGTCTGACTCTTCCAGCTCCAGCGGATGCAGCGGCGTGCCAAGCCGTGCCAGGTAACTTGGCGCCGCAAACACCCCAAGCTGCAAATCACCGACCCGCCGCGCCATCAATGACTGATCGGTTAGCTCACCACCGCGCACCACGCAATCGACGTTCTCGCCGATGATATCGACGATGCGGTCGCTGACGCCCATGTCGATCTGGATGTCCGGGTAGCGCGCATGAAACGCCGGCAATGCGGGCATCAGGATCAGCCTGGCCAACGGGCTGGGTACATCCACCCGCAGTCGGCCCCTGGGCAGGACAGCGGCGCCGGACAGACTGGTCTCGGCGTCGTCCATGTCCGCCAGCAGCCGCACCACCCGCTCATAGAACGCTGCGCCGTCGGCGGTGACGTTGACCTTGCGCGTGGTGCGGTTGAGCAACTTGACCCGCAACCGCGCCTCCAGTTGCTGCACCAGTTGCGTCACGCTGGTTTTGCTCATGTGCAAAGTCTCGGCAGCCTTGGTGAAACTGCCCGTCTCCACCACCCGCGCAAACGCCTGCATTGCATCAAAACGGTCCATTCTCGCCCCGGATTGTTTGGGTTTTACAAACAGTGATAGCCAAGGTTGCTCGTTTATCGGGCCGGCGCAAGTCCTTACAGTCAGTTCATCGTTAATTGCGGGTCACTGTTGACCTGCCGATGGAGGCACTTTTATGACTCAGCGTGACGTGGTTTTCCCGCCTGGACGCCAGGCACTTTATGAACGCAATCGCTATTCGCCGGCGATCAAGTCCAATGGCTTTTTGTTTGTGTCGGGACAGGTCGGCAGCAAGGAAGACGGCTCGCCCGAGCCAGACCTTGAGGATCAGGTGCGACTGGCGTTCAACAACCTGAACGCGATCCTGAACGCGGCCGGTTGCACGTTCGACGACGCGATTGATGTAACGGTGTTTATCGTCAATCCGGAAGAACGGTTTGAAAAAATCTGGAAGGTCGTGCCGGAGTTCTGGGGCAATGCGCCGCACCCGACGATTACCTGCGTCGGCGTCACTTGGCTGTATGGTTTCCAGTTCGAAATCAAAGTCATCGCCAAGCTGCCCGAAACCACCACCAACTGACCCGTCCACCCCCATCAACTGTGGGAGCGGGCTTGCTCGCGAAGGCGGAGTATCAGCCAACATTTGCATCGGCTGACACACCGCCTTCGCAAGCAAGCCTGCTCCCACGGTAGTGATTAGCGGCGGGATAAATCAGCGGGTACAACTCCGTTGCCCCGTTTACGGACTACTGATTACCACCTGTCGGGACTGTCAGATCTGACAGGTGAATTGGACTGCGCAACCCCGTAAAAATCGGAACAGGTGAGCTACCGTCATCGTGACAATGCTTCCCGACACCGCAGGGGCAACCGCAATGAAAAATCTGATTTGCTGTCCAGTGACTGTTCTGCTTGCATCATTAGTTTTGTCGGGGTGCAGCACCCCGCCCAAAATCCTTTACACGGACTATAAAAACAACACCGGGAAGCTCTATCCGGATTACGAAGGCCTGGTTAAATACAACTTGGCGGCGTCTATTTTGTTAATCAAAGAGCAAGACAACGAGATAAAAATCGCTTCGATACCAGTGGAATCAGACAAATTGCTGGTCCTTCATCCGGCGGATACTTGGGGTGTCACCACACACTTGAAGGTCGCGAAGATTCCCAATACCAATCTTCTAAAGCAGGTTGATATTGAGGTTGAAGATAAGCGCAAGGCAATCATTGAACAGATTGGATCAGCAGGGGCAGCCCTCGTCGGAGCACTGGGGATCGCGTCTGCGACAGGGGTGAGTTTGCCGTTGGCCATCGATACCCAAGTATTTTTGCAGCCCCCGAAGCCGGAAGCTTTAACGGTCACGGGTAGCGTCGAAAATCCCTCCAACGCGTTTGATATGAAAATCGACCCTGTCCCTATTGGTTCAATACCCTATGACGACTTTATAAAAAAAGCGTCCGTGGATAAACAATCGGTACTGGCCTATTCGGCCTGTCGTCATGCGACGGTGACTATTACTGTCGCAGGTTCCAAGATGAAGTTTTCAACCATAGTTGCCGATCCAAACTTTGTGCAACTGGCCGCACTGCCCACCAAGGGTTCCGTGACCATGCACTCTGAATGTGGCGTGGACACCTCAGACGTGCCCGGTTCGGCTTCGACATCTACAGAGCTGATCAGCACTTTCATCAACCAGGCAAAAGCAGTTCGAGACGCACGGCCGACCAAATAGACGAATTGGACGCTACAGAGCCAGTTCTTGGTCCACACAAGCAGCGAACAGACGCTAAACATCGACGCCGCGTTCCCGATCTGGGGCCGCGGCGTTTTTCGTTGAGCGAACTTCGTCGCGTTGTTACCGAATGGCGACACTTGGTTGCGGTCGGCGCTGGCCCGGCCTATGGTCGAAGCGAGTTTTTTCACTACTGACGGGCGTGCGATGACTCGCAGCCCATCGCTGTCAATCCAGGAGGTGACGACATGCCCACCAACACCCGCCCCGCCGTGCTCGAACTGATCGGCAATACGCCGCTGGTCCGCGTCAGCCGCTTCGATACCGGCCCGTGCACGCTGTTTCTCAAACTTGAATCGCAGAACCCCGGCGGTTCGATCAAGGACCGTATCGGCTTGGCGATGATCGACGCCGCCGAACGCGACGGTCGGTTGAAACCCGGTGGCACCATCGTCGAAGCCACCGCCGGCAACACCGGTCTGGGCCTGGCGCTGGTGGGTCGCGCCAAGGGTTATCGCGTGGTGCTGGTGGTGCCGGACAAGATGTCCACCGAGAAGGTTTTGCACTTGAAGGCCATGGGCGCCGAAGTGCACATCACCCGCTCCGATGTCGGCAAGGGCCATCCCGAGTATTACCAGGATGTGGCCGCACGCTTGGCCAAGGAAATTCCCGACGCGTTCTTCGCCGATCAATTCAACAACCCGGCCAACCCCTTGGCCCACGAATGCAGCACCGCGCCGGAGATTTGGGCACAGACCCAGCATGACCTGGATGCGATTGTGGTCGGCGTCGGTTCCGCCGGGACCCTGACCGGACTGACCCGTTTCTTCAAGCGTGTGCAGCCAAACCTGGAAATGGTCCTGGCCGATCCGGTCGGTTCGGTGATGGCCGAATACAGCCGCAGCGGCACCCTCGGCAAGCCCGGTTCCTGGGCGGTGGAAGGCATTGGCGAGGACTTTATTCCGTCGATCACCGACCTCTCCAGCGTGCGTCACGCTTACTCGATCAGCGATGAAGAAAGCTTCGACCATGCGCGCCAATTGTTGCGCGCCGAAGGTATTCTGGGTGGCTCGTCCACCGGCACCTTGCTCGCTGCGGCGCTGCGTTATTGCCGCGAGCAAACCGAACCGAAACGGGTGGTCACGTTCGTCTGCGACACCGGCACCCGCTACCTGTCGAAGGTCTACAACGACCAATGGATGAACGACCAGGGCTTGCTGCAATACAAACGCTACGGCGACCTGCGTGACCTGATTTCCCGGCGCTTCGAGGATGGCCGGGTGATCAGCGTCGGCCCGGACGACACGCTGCTCACCGCGTTCCAGCGCATGCGCCTGGCGGATGTGTCGCAACTGCCGGTGCTGGTGGACGGGCAAAAACTGGTCGGCGTGATCGACGAATCCGATATTCTGCTGGGCATGCAGGAAGACGCCTCACACTTTCGCTTGACCGTGGCCAGTGCCATGACCGACAAGGTACAAACCCTGCCGCCCGGCGCCAGCCTGGCTGAACTGCAAGCCGAGCTCGACCGCGGACTGGTGGCGATCATCGCCGACGCCTCGGGCTTCCACGGCTTGATTACCCGCGTCGACCTTCTCAATCATCTACGGAGATCCCTTACATGAGTCAGCACGATGAAACCGGTGCGCCACGCGCCTTCGCCACTCGGGTGATCCACGCCGGGCAGGTGCCGGACCCGTCCACCGGGGCGCTGATGCCGCCGATCTACGCCAACTCCACCTACTTGCAATCAAGCCCCGGCGTGCACAAGGGCCTCGACTACGGCCGCTCGCACAACCCGACGCGTTTTGCCCTGGAGCGCTGCGTCGCCGACCTCGAGGGCGGCACCCAGGCCTTCGCCTTCGCGTCCGGGCTGGCGGCGATTTCCACCGTGCTCGAACTGCTCGACGCCGGCTCGCACATTGTCTCCGGCAATGACCTGTACGGCGGCACCTTCCGCCTGTTCGACAAAGTACGCCAACGCAGCGCCGGGCATCGCTTCAGCTACGTCGACCTGACCAACCTGGCGAACCTCGAAGCCGCGTTGCAGGACGACACGCGGATGGTCTGGGTCGAAACCCCGAGCAATCCGCTGCTCAGCCTCACCGACCTCAGCGCCATCGCCCGCCTGTGCCGCGACCGCGGCATCATCTGCGTGGCCGACAACACCTTTGCCAGCCCATGGATCCAGCGTCCACTGGAACTGGGCTTCGATATCGTCGTGCACTCGACCACCAAATACTTGAACGGTCACTCCGACGTGATCGGCGGCATCGCCATCGTCGGGCAAAACCCGGAACTGGCCGAACGCCTGGGCTTCCTGCAAAACTCGGTCGGCGCCATCTCCGGCCCGTTCGACGCCTTCCTCACCCTGCGCGGCGTAAAAACCCTGGCCCTGCGCATGGAACGCCACTGCAGCAACGCCCTTGAACTGGCGCAATGGCTGGAAGCCCAACCGCAAGTGTCCCGCGTCTACTATCCGGGCCTGCCCTCGCACCCGCAGCACGAACTGGCACGCCGGCAGATGCGCGGTTTTGGCGGCATGATCTCCATCGACCTGAACACCGATCTGGCCGGAGCCCGACGCTTCCTGGAGAACGTGCAGATTTTTGCTTTGGCCGAGAGTCTGGGCGGCGTGGAAAGCCTGATCGAACACCCGGCGATCATGACCCATGCGAGCATTCCAGCGGAAACGCGGGCGCAGTTGGGGATTGGCGATGGGTTGGTGCGGTTGTCGGTGGGGGTTGAGGATGTGGAGGATTTGCGGGCTGATTTGGCGCAGGCATTGGCGCTGATTTGAAGGATGGGCCGAAAGTCGCCGGTTGAGACTGGCGGCTTTCGGCCCAGCAACGCTCGCGACCAGGAACACGTCAACGCTGTTTTTACAGCCTCTGGGCTCATAGCGGCCCGTCATTTTTCCCAAATTCCGCCGCATAGCCTCGCCCTTATCGACTAATAGTTCTCTCTATTAAAAAAGTTTAGCGGCGTGGATTTAGGTTAAGTGTCTAAGCCATAACCTTTTTTGACCTCACCACGTTTTTTCAAAGACTAAATATCGTCAATTATCGGTCGATGAGAAGCAACATAAGAATAAACTGCTATAGTAAAAACGCCCAGTCGAGTCATTACAAACCCCTCCACAGTTAATTTGTTGTTTATTTCGATGCCTAGACCTTAATTAGAATACCCAACATAAAAACGGCAACTAATTCTTGGAGCTCGACGTGACAACTTTCCCACGCTCATTGACTTCGCCCAACGGTTGCCAAGGTTGCAAAAGCACTTCTGAGCAGGATTTAGATTTTACGTTCGCTTTTCAGCCGATTGTGGATGTGCGCGATCAATCGGTTTTTGCACATGAGGCGTTGGTGAGAGGCATTAATGGTGAGGGGGCGTTGTCAGTACTGGAGAAAGTAAACGATAACAACCGTTATCGGTTCGATCAACTTTGCCGCCTACGGGCTATTTCCACTGCGGCGCAACTTGGAATGACGCAACACCTGTCGATTAACTTTCTTCCTAACGCGGTCTACCGTCCAGAACTGTGCATTAGAAGCACGCTGGACGCCGCACAATTTCATAACTTCCCACTTGATCGGCTGATATTCGAGACTGTTGAAAGCGAATACGTTGATAACAATCACCATCTGACCAACATTCTGCGCGAGTACCGGGAGTTGGGATTCAAAACAGCCATTGATGATTTTGGCTCAGGTTATTCAGGACTCAAGCTGCTGGCAGACTTTCAACCGGATCTTATAAAGCTCGATATAGAGCTCGTGCGTAATATCCATCGTGATCGTTCCCGACAGTCAATAATCCGAGGTGTTGTCATTATATGTGCAGAACTGGGTATTGAAATCATTGCAGAAGGCGTCGAACATGCCGAGGAACGGGATTTTCTCACCGACTGCGGAGTTTATTTAATGCAGGGATTCTGGTTCGCCAAGCCTGCATTTCAAGCAATGGCTGTGGTCGCTCCCAAGGCATGGCATAAAGCATAGATTACACCGCCCAGCGGGGGCGTTCTCAAATCGATATTTTACTGTGTGAGAGATTAGGGAAATGAATCTTAAGTTCGAAGAAACATCGATACAAGCATTGCTGGACGCGCCTGACAAACTGGACACTCTGAACTACGGCATCATTGGCTTTAACGACGCTTCAGAGGTGGTCATCTACAATACTTTAGAAGCTTCACGCGCGGGTTTACGACAGGCACGGGTCTTGGGAAAGAATTTATTTTTGGAAATTGCACCTTGCATGAATAACGCCATGGTCGCTCAAAGATTTGAGAATGAGCCTGAGTTGGACGTGATCATTTCTTATGTTCTGGCGCTTAGAATGCGGCCTATCCCTGTCAGGTTAAGACTGCTTAAAAAAACCAATAACAACACCCGCTTCCTGCTGGTTGAATGGGCATAAACATGAGTGACATCGAGCAGGATAATGACTCCCTCGAGTCAGAGTACGAAGCGTTACTCTCATTTATGTATCTATCACCCGTAGGCCTGGTTAGAACTAACCCCAGCGGAAAAATTGATATGCTCAATCCCATGGCAACACAACTGATGATGCCATTGGTTAAGGCTATTGGCCTTGAGAATCTGTTCGAAACACTTGCGTGCGTTGCGCCTGAACTACGTAACCTTGTGACAAGTTTCAGGGAATCATGCGGATCAATCTGTGTAAACCATAGAATTCATGTGACGTCCGCCGCCGACGGAGGCGTTGTACTGGCCTGTACTATCGTGAAGGTCAACGACGATGTTTTGATAACAGTTCTGACTGATATCTCTTGCCAAGTCGCAACTGAACGGAGACTAAGACAAACCGATTCATGGCTTGACGCCATTTATACTGTTGTTAACGATTTCGCAGTCCTCGGTTTGACCAAGCAAGGAGAGATTAATAGTTGGAGCCCCTCAGCGGAGCGTTTGACGGGGTACTCGGAATCCGAGGCTATAGGTGAGACGTTGCGCCACTTCTGTAATCTTTCCGCCTTGGATGCGCACGTATTAGGTGAACATCTGGCCTTCGCACGTGAGGAAGGTTGGCATTCACGGGACTATGATTGCCAGCACAAATCAGGACACCATTTTTTTGCTCAGGCAATGATTGCCGTTTTGCGTGAAGAGGATGATGAGTTTTCTGGCTATACCGTGGTGTTCAGGGATATTACCGAGCGAAAGGTGTCGAGCGAGAATCTGGCCGACTTGTTAACTAAAGACCACCTCACAGGTGCAGTTAACCGCGCTCATTTTTTCAACCTTGCGGAGAAAGAATTTGCGCGAGCGACTCGATACAGGCAGTCGATATCGATAATCATGTTAGACGCCGACCACTTCAAACTGGTCAATGATAGTTGGGGGCATCCGATTGGCGATGACGTTCTGAAGTCGATTGTTAAAATTATCCAGGGAATTCTTCGGCCCGCAGATACTGTAGCCCGGTTTGGCGGAGAAGAGTTTGTAATTATGCTGCCTAATACCAACAGCCTCGAGACGTCCATTATTGCTGAGCGACTCAGAAGCAGCATTGAGGCATCAGGCGTCGATGCGGGTGGTGAGGAAGTTAAAATCACAGTCAGTATTGGGTGTGCGTCAATGACCGAATCGCGGCCCACTCTCAAGCAGTTATTAGTCTCCGCAGACAGTGCGCTCTATCAAGCAAAATCCAAGGGTAGAAACTGTATCGTTGATATTGGTGACATCTAATTAATGGCGTCTCGTGGGGTAACACGAGACAGGCAAGTGAACTACCAATATTCCTAGAGGGCTTTGTATTTCTCTCGACCTGGCTGCCTGGTGTTTCCCGCCCACCGCATCAAGCCTCATCCTGACGACTTGATTCGATTTCCCTTGAAGGCCTCCCCCCGTGCCTTTCGTTCTGCGGTGTAGGCCGCACCGGGTTCGCTGATCAACTCTTCACGGCGCAAGTACTCACCACAGTGTTCGCAAAGCGGCCCCAGCCCGGCCGGTTCGCCACAGGTTTTGTGGGTATACACGACCGCCAACCCCTCCTCTTGCGACTTGCACCAGGTTTCTCCCCAGGCGCGCAGTGCCATGACCACAGGATAGAAGGCTTCCCCTTTCGCCGTGAGGTGGTACTCGTAGCGCAGCGGCCGTTCGCTGTAGGGGCGGCGTGCGACGAGACCGTCTGCCTCCATGTTTTTCAGACGCGCGGCGACCATCTGCGGGGTCCCTGCGGTCTGCGCCTGGATCTCGTCGAAGCGATGGCTGCCCATGAACAACTCGCGCAAAACCAGCACGGTCCAACGGTCGCCTACGATTGCCTCGGCCCGGGAAATCGGGCAAAGGGTTTCGGGAGCACTTGTGTTTACCGACATAAGGACTTGCCTCTTTTACAGTTACTATGATTATCATATCAGCAAGGCATCAAGACAAGCTCACGACGCCGATCACCTAAAATCCCTGGAGAAATCGCGATGTCGAACACCCACTATCCCCTGGACAGAACCGCCTATCTGCTGGTCGATCCTTACAATGACTTCCTCTCGGAAGGCGGGAAAGTCTACCCGTTGATCGAACCGATCGCCGAGCAAGTGGGCTTGCTCGATAATCTTCGCGCCCTCGACCGCGCCGTCCGTGCCCTGGACATTCCGGTGGTCATCGTACCGCACCATCGCTGGGAGCAAGGTGACTACGAAAACTGGGATCATCCAAGTCCCACGCAGTGCAAGATCATGCACATGCATCACTTCGCACGCGGGGAATGGGGCGGCGAATGGCACCCCGATTTCGCGCCAAAGGACGGTGACATCGTGGTTCAGGAGCATTGGGGCTCAAGCGGTTTTGCCAATACCGACCTTGATTTTCGCCTCAAGCAGAAAGGCATCACCCACGTGATCATCGTTGGCCTGCTGGCCAATACGTGCATCGAGGCCACGGCCCGTTACGCGGGCGAGCTGGGCTATCACGTGACATTGGTGCGTGATGCGACCGCCGCCTTCAAACCGGAAATGATGCATTCCGCCCATGAACTGAACGGCCCCACCTTCGCCCACGCGATTGTGACAACTGACGAACTCATCGCCACCCTGACTCAGCCGCAGGTGAAGCCATGAAACTGACAGGACATCTGATCATCGGGGCAAGCGATGTCGGCGCCACCGAAGGCACGATGAAGGCGCTCAACCCGGCGACCAACCAGTTGATCGAGCTGGATTTCGCCCTGGGCGGAGCGGCGGAAGTCGACCGGGCCGCGACACTCGCCGACGAGGCTTTTGACGCCTACAGCCATACCTCGCTCGCCCGGCGTGCGGCGTTCCTCGACAGCATTGCCGACAATCTCGACGCCGTCCGTACCGAGCTGGCCGCACGCGCCGCCCTCGAAACAGGTCTGCCCGAGGCCCAGCTTGAGGGCGAGGCGGCAAAAGCGGCCACGCAGTTCCGCCAATTCGCGGATGTCGTGCGCAAAGGGCGATTCCTGCAACTGGCCGTCGATCCGGCACAGCCTGATCGCCTGCCCCGCCCCCGCATGGATCATCGCCTGCAGAAGATCGCCATCGGCCCGGTGGCCATATTTGGTGCGAGCAACTTTCCCATTTCATACTCGGTCGCGGGTGGCGATACCGCTTCGGCGCTGGCAGCAGGCGCAACCGTTATCCTGAAGGCACACAACGCGCATCCCGGCGCATCGGAAATTCAGGCTCGGGCGATTCGCAAAGCGGTGCAAGAGCACGAACTGCCCGAAGGCGTGTTCTCGATGGTGCGCGGCAGCGGTAACGCCATTGGGGAAGCGCTGGTCGATCATCCGCTGGTCCAGGCGGTGACGTTCACCGGCTCGGAACGGGGCGGCATGGCGCTGTATCGCCGCGCCCAGCAGCGCCCGGACCCCATTCCGGTGTTTACCGAGATGACCAGCGTCAACCCGACGTTCATCCTGCCCCACGCCCTGGCCACACGCGGCGCACAGATCGGCGACGGGTTTGTCGAGCGCATGCTGGTCAATGTGGGGCAAGCCTGCCTGAAACCGGCCATCCTGATCACGATCGAGGGTGATGGCTTTGAGGCGCTGCGAGCCGCGATGGTCAAGCGCGTGAACGAGGCACCGGCGCGCACGATGCTGGCTCCGGGTATTCATGCGTCCTATCGCAGTGGTCTTGCCGCCATGGAAAACGCCGGCGCCCGTCGCATCGCCGAAGGCGCGGCACCTTCTGGGGAATGGGAGGGTCAATCGGCGTTGCTTGAGGTTGAGGGCGCTCATTTCCTGATTGAAACGGTACTGGCCCATGAGGCATTCGGTCCGTCCGCGTTGTTGGTGAAGGTCAGGGATGAGGCTGAATTGCTCGCGGTTGCTCGCGCATTCAAAGGCCAGCTCAGCGCCGCGATGCATCTTGAGGACGGTGACAGGGCACTGGCTCATCGCTTGCTGCCTGTCCTGGAGCGGCGTACCGGACGCATCGTCGTCAACGCCTTCGCCCATCCGCAGGAGGTCACGTTTGCCACCGTTCACGGCGGACCGTTTCCAGCCACGTCGGACAGCCGCTTCACCTCGGTCGGCATGACATCCATTGAACGCTTCCTGCGCCCGGTGGCCTACCAGGGCTTTCCTGATGCGCTACTGCCCGAAGCCCTGCGTGATGCCAACCCATTGAAGCTGCCGCGCATCGTGGATGGCCAATAAAAAAAGGGGACGGATTTATTTTCGAAGGTAGATTTGTCCCCTTTTCTTTTCCCCGAATTGACCGCTTAGGTAGCGGCAAGCTCCACCCATCGTTTGAACGTGTCGCCTCTTGTGCGTCTTCTACACTGACCAAGTTCGCTCGTGTCCCGTCGGTCGCGGCCTCGAGCCAGCAACCTGTTGCACGCCCCACACCCACCTGATCACGAGGGGACACACGCCATGAACACCATCACCACCAAAGACGGAACGCGGATTTTCTACAAGGATTGGGGACCGAAGGACGCAACGCCTATTGTGTTTCACCACGGCTGGCCATTGAGCGCGGACGACTGGGACAACCAGATGATGTTCTTCCTGCTCAAAGGCTACCGGGTGATCGCCCACGACCGCCGCGGTCACGGACGCTCGACCCAGACCTGGGAGGGCAACGAAATGGACACCTATACCGCCGACGTCATCGAACTGACCGATGCCCTCGACCTCAAGGGGGCGATCCATGTCGGCCATTCGACTGGTGGCGGTGAAGTCGCCCGCTACGCCGCCCGAGCCAAACCGGGGCGCGTGGCCAAGGCTGTATTGATCAGCGCGGTGCCGCCGATCATGGTCAAGTCGGAAAAGAACCCCGGCGGCTTACCCCTGGAAGTATTTGATGGTTTCCGCTCGGCACTGGTCGCCAGCCGCGCGCAGTTTTACGTGGACGTGCCGGCGGGGCCGTTCTATGGCTTCAACCGACCCGGGGCCAAGGTCTCCCAAGGCGTCATCGACAACTGGTGGCGTCAAGGCATGATGGGCGGCGCAAAAGCGCACTACGACTGCATCAAGGCGTTTTCCGAAACCGATTTCACCGAAGACCTGAAGGCAATTGAGGTGCCGACACTGGTCATGCATGGCGAGGATGATCAGATCGTACCGTTCGCCGATTCGGCGCCGTTGTCGGCCAAATTATTGAAACATCCCACGCTCATTACTTACCCCGGCTTCCCCCACGGGATGCCCACGACCAATGCGGACCAGATCAACGCTGATTTGCTGGGGTTTATTCGCGGTTAAACACGACGCGACACCTTCGCGAGCAGGCTCGCTCCCACAATGGATTGGCGTCCTACACGACCTCTGTGTATACCGCCGATCAAGTGTGGGAGCGGGCTTGCTCGCGAAAGCGGTGTGTCAGTCAACATCAATGCTGAATGTGAAATAGCTTTCGCGAGCAAGCCCGCTCCCACAAGGATCAGGGCCAAACGCAAATTTTGTGTTCGCCGACAATCCCCTGTAGGAGCAAGGCTTGCCCGCGATGGATTGGCGCCTTACACGACCGCTGTGTATACCGCCGATCAAGTGTGGGAGCGGGCTTGCTCGCGAAAGCGGTGTGTCAGTCGACATCAATGCTGAATGTGAAATAGCTTTCGCGAGCGAGCCCGCTCCCACAAGGATCAGGGCCAAACGCAAATTTTGTGTTCGCCGACAATCCCCTGTAGGAGCAAGGCTTGCCTACTATGGATTGGCGCCCTACACGACCTCTGTGTATACCGCCGATCAAGTGTGGGAGCGGGCTTGCTCGCGAAAGCGGTGTGTCAGTCGACATCAATGCTGAATGTGAAATAGCTTTCGCGATCAAGCCCGCTCCCACAAGGATCAGGGTCAAACGCGAATTTTGTGTTCACCGGCCCTGACGGCCAACATCGCCTCTTCGTCCTAATCGTAAAACGGCTCTACCGTCGCCCGACTGCCGACAAAAAAACTATCCGCCACCAGCCGCAACGGTTGAAGATCCAGGTCACTGGCCTTGTCGGCGATCAGTTGCTGGAAATGCCGATACACCGCCGCGTACTCGCCCTCCTCCGACACCGCTTGGGGCACGCCGTCGATGCTCAACCGTGCGCCACCGTTGTCCAGTCGCAGCACGCCTTCGGCGCAGCGAATTTCGATGCTCCAGAGTTCGTCATGACCGTGGTCGAAATCGAATTCCGCACGAACGTCGAGGTGGCGTGCGTCGGACATCTTGATGGACGCGGCAATCGGTGACTGGCAGTTGCTGGGGACGCGCAGTTCCGCGGACTCGACAAACAAAGGCAGCGCCAGCAAGTGGGTGGCAATCGACAAGGCATTGATGCCCGGATCGAACACGCCCAGGCCGCCGGGTTGCCAGATCCACGCCTGGCCGGGGTGCCACTTGCGCACGTCTTCCTTCCAGTCGATCTGCACGCTTTGCAAGGTGCGGCTGGCCAGCCAGGCGCGGGCCGCCTCGATGCCGGGCGCGTAGCGTGAATGCCAGGCGAACAAACCACTGACACCCTGCTCCGCAACTTGATTGACCAACGCCATCGCCTCCCCAAGCGTGGGGCACGGCGGTTTTTCCACCAGCACGTGTTTGCCCGCGGCCAGCGCTTGCTGCACCAGGGCGAAACGTCCTTGGGGCGGTGTGCAAAACGCGATGGCGTCCACGGGCGGGCCGTTTTTCAGCAGCTCGCCCAAGGACTGAAAGTTCTCCACCCCGGCACAAGGCTGCCCTTGGGTGGCGACAGACACCAACTGGAACCCGGGGTTGGCGTTGATAGCGGGAACGTGTTGATCCTGGGCAATCTTGCCGTAGCCCACCAGACCGAGACGAATCGGTTGCATCAATGACTCCTGATTTATTGTTTTATCTTGGTCAGCGAATCGACGAGATTACGTTTGTATTGGCAAAAAGGGGACTGATTTATTTTTCGAAAAAAATAAATCTGTCCCCTTTTTTCAGGAGCGGCCGACGGAACCGCTGATGGGTAGATTTCCCAGCAACTTGAGCCCGGTACTCTTCACGAAAGTGTCGTAGTCCATCGGTCGTTCGATCCGGGTTTCAGCGTTGGGCAGGACGTAGGCCCAGGCACGCTTGGACGAGGCGTCGTACACCAGTTTGAACAGGCGGGTCGGGACCCAGACCTTGTTGTCGCCGATGGTGCCGTGGCCTGAATCAAACAGCGGGCCGGTGAAAACAAACACATTGCCATCGGCGCGCTTGGCAAACTTCCTGACATCCGCCTCGACCTTGCTCCAGATCTTGCGGTTGTTGGTGGGGTCTTGCGGCACCATGTTCGACAGCGCAAAGGATTGGGCCATGGCGTTGGGACTCGGCGCATCGGCAGCCGGGGATTGATGGCCACGGTCCACGGCCGGGTGTTGGCTGCGGTAGTCACTCAACTCTGCCCGTCCCCCCTTGGGAATGCGCGGGTCCGGGTAAAACTGGTTGGTACGTTCCTCGCCTTTGGCATCCTGCAACTGGGCGGCATTCAGGCGTTCGACCACCACCAGCGGGGTCTTGCTGGTTTGTGAGTAGAGCACCGCGAAGTTGTCGGAACACAAGGCCAGGGGTTTCATGGTGGCCGGCACAGTGGCCGTGTTGATCGGGTTCGCCGCCGGGAACAGATCGGCGCAGCCATCAAACGAGGGCTGTTTCTGTTTGGTGGAATAGAGGTCCAGGGCCGCGTTCTGGTTGATCGAGCCCGAGTGCGACGTGTGGGCCTGAGACTCGGTTTGCGGCTTGAGCAGGTCCAGCAGACTGCGCGCTTCGGCGCCGTTGGAGAGCAAAACAAGGGCCGACAGCCCAACTGCAATTTTGCGTAGGTGCATGCTTTAAATTCTTCGATTTGGATTGAGGGTCAACGTACGGCGAGTTCCGATTGACGGAACCAAAGGGAGGCGTTGCTGGTTAGAAAGCGGCGAGCATGCTGACACGTTCCTTGATCAAAATACCGATGCGGATTCGGGCGGCACGAGCGCTGGCGGCCGTGCGGGGGTTATTGACCCTTTAAAGTCATTTTAGTGCTGGGCTTTTCTGGAAGTCAGTATTTCAGGCCGGGAAGATTGCCACGATCAACGCCTGGAATCGCTTTGGCGTTGGCTTCGCAATGCAGCCGGAGTAAACATCATGAACTTGCTAGTACGCTGCAACGTTCGTAGGCATGCTCAGTACGGTTGCCCTGGCTCATGGCGGTGGCGCTTGCGCAACGGAGAAACTGACTAGAATTTTTATCGGGCTCGTACCAACAAAATGTTCAGCTACGGCAGGATGGAATGTAGGTAGGCCGCAAAACGTGGTGAATTGGAAATGCGAAATCTGGACTTGAATTTGCTACGGGTGTTCGACGCAATCATTCGGGAAAAAAATGTCCTGCGGGCGAGTGAAGTCGTCAGTCTCAGCCCGTCGGCGGTCAGTCATGCACTTTCACGACTCCGGGCGCTGCTCAACGATGAGTTGTTTGTGCGCACGACGAACGGGATGGAGCCGACCGTTCGGGCACTCGAAATGGCACCACTGGTGCGAGACGCCTTGGTAGCGATCGAACGTGCGGTCGGTCCCAGAGAGTTTGATGCAAGTCATACCAATCGCCAGTTCTGTATTGCCGCAACCGACCATATGACAGCAGTGATACTGCCGAACTTTTTGCGGGCGATTTCAACCATCGCGCCTTACGCGAATTTCACAGTATTGCCTGCCAGCCGAATCGACCTGACTGCGCAGATTGACGTAGGTCGTGTGGACATTGCCCTTGGCTCGTTCTCTGACATTCCTCACCGGCTGCGCGAACAAATGCTGTTCAAGGAACACGACATGATGGTGATTGACAAAAATCACTCACTCGCCGACAGCAAGATAGGATTGGACGCTCTATCAAACCTCCCTCTTCTGGTTGTATCCACAGGCAGCTCGGAAGATGGCGAATTCTCCGAACGCGGTCTGACGCGGCGCACTGAAATGTTTGACCGGAACGCTCTGACAGCCGCGTTTGCTTCGATCGGAAAACACCCCGACATCAAGATGGTGCAACCGCATTTCCTGGCCGTCCCAAGCCTGCTCTCCGGCACCGAAATGGCCGCGATCGTTCCAAGCACTCTGGCGAATCTGTTCCACCAATCAGGCGTAGCGTGCGCTTCGCAACTGCCTTGGCAAGCCCCGCCACGTGCCGTGCAAATGGTCTGGCATGAACGACATACTCACGACCCAGGGCATAGCTGGCTGCGCAGCATGCTATCCAATGCGGCACCGTCTTCGCAGATTGTGGAACCGTAACCCACGCCCACAGTAATTGCAGACTGAATGCACGGTGTGCATTTTCATGTGATGAAAATTGCACTTCAGAGACATCAAGTCCGAAACGTAGGGTAGTCAGTGCCTTAATACGTTAAATGACTGGACGTGAATCATGCCTGACACCCAAACAGAGACGATGCATGAGCTGACTGAAGTCGAGCAGATCATGGTGGGCCGCAAAATCGCGAGGACTGGACACCTGCACGCAAGAGTTCCTCGCTCGCTACCACACCGTTTTTCGTCGCTGCTTGCCGCTGGCTTCTGAAGAGTTGGTGGTGTGCGGCATGGCGATGGGCTTTGGTGATCCGCAATGGGCCCGGCGGCGTCCGCAAATGCCCAAGGCTTCAATCGAAGCGTTTGCTTCGCTTCACGGCTTCTAAACTTTTGTTAAGACCGACCAACATCTGTTTTGGCGTATTCGAGAGATAGCACTCATGCCACTGACCGAACGTTTCGATGTAAGCATTCCCGACAGCCAACTGGCCCGGGAAGTGACTCAACTCATTCGCGACACCGAAAGTGATTTACTGTTTTCACACTCCACACGCGTCTACTTTTGGGGGGCGATGACAGGTAATCGCAAGGACCTGATTTTTGACCCTGAACTGCTCTATACCGCGGCGATGTTCCATGATGTCGGCCTGACGTCGAAGTACAACAACAGCCAGCTGCGCTTTGAGGTAGACGGCGCCAATGCAGCGCGTGACTTTCTGCGCAGTCATGGGATTTGCGCCACGGACGTGGAAAAAGTCTGGAACGCTATCGCGCTTCACACCACCCCGGGCATTCCGGAACACATGCATTCCGAAATCGCCCTTCTACAGGCGGGTGCAGGAATGGACGTAGCCGGACGTGGCTTTGAAGAGTTTACCGACGACCAACGAAATGAGGTGATTTTGGCCTATCCGCGGGAAGCCGGATTCGCTCACAAGATGATCGACGAATTTTACCTTGGCATGAAACATCGTCCCCAAAGTACCTTCGGCACTTTCAACGATGACTTCCTCGCCTATAAGGACCCGGATTTCAAGCGCACAGATCTGTGCAGCATCATCCTCTGTTCACATTGGGAACATCGATAAGCAACCTGTTTCGCTAATAGAAACTCAACACAGTGCGCCCATCCGCCATATTGCAACCGACTAATAGTCCTACTCATCCAATCAAACAACCCGATTCCGCCCACTCCGCTTCGCCTGATACAACGCATCATCCGCCCGCACCACCAAACTCTCCACGGTATCCCGCGCTTCAGCCATGGCAACTCCAAACGAAGCCGTCACCGTATCCAGCACTTCATTGGTCCCCCGCGCCTTGATCCGCAGCGCCTGAATCTTCTGTCGCAGGACCTCGGCGAAATCACGGGCGGCGCTGAGGTCGGCGCAATCGCGCAAGATCACACAAAACTCTTCACCACCATAACGAGCGGCAACGGCTTGAGGTGGAAGTGCGGTGCGCAACACTTGGCCGACGTGTTCAAGCACGCGGTCGCCCAAGGGATGGCCGTATTGGTCGTTGAATTGTTTGAAGTGGTCGATATCCAGCATGACCAGCGCGACGCCTTGCGCGTCGGTGCTCAGTGCCTGTTCCAACAGGCGCGAGAAGGTGTTGCGGTTGAGGACTTGGGTCAGGCCGTCGAGGGTGGCGGCGAGTTGGGCGCGTTCGAGTTTGTCGCGCAGGCTTTTGATTTCGTTTTGCGCCGAGTGCAGTTGCGAGAGGAATCGCTCTTGCTGGTCGTGCATCACCTGGGTGCTGTGTTGCAGTTCGCTGAGCAGTGTCGGCAAGCGCTCATCGACGGGTTCGGCGAGCATTTGCAGGCAGTGGCCGAGGCTGGTCTGGAAGTTAAGGCTGCCGTTGACGCTTTGGGTGACGTGGCGCTCCATGCCGTCGACCAGGTTGATCGCTTGCAACTGGCCGGCGCGAGCATCTTCCAGTTCGTCGCGGATGATGTAGTCGCGGAACAGCTTGGACGCGGAGTCCGGTGGGAAGTAATCGAAGTCTTTGACGACCCGGTCCAGGTGGCGATTGAGTTCCGGTTCCAGGCCTTTGCTGTAGGTGTACCACAGCGCGTAGTGCACCGGGTTGGGCGCGATGTTGTGTCGGACCATGAGCGGCACTGCCTGTTTGAGCAGTGCGGCCGCTTCGCGGTAGTCCTCGGGATACAGTGCTAAAGCAGTCGCATGCAGCTGTGATTGGCTCATGGCATCACTTTTTTTGGATTGTTATTGGCGATTTGCGCGGGAGCATAGCGGTACGTGCATCAAACGGCCATCTCAGTCTTCAACCTGTGGGAGCGGGCTTGCTCGCGAAGGCGGTTTGTCTGTCACATTGCTGCTGAATGTGCCGACGCTTTCGCGAGCAAGCCCGCTTCCACTGGGGTATGCGGATATCTGGATTATTGGCGTCGTACCGCGATGCACTTGATCTCAACCAGCAATACGGGATGGGCCAGTTCGCTGACGCCGATGCAGGTCCAGGCGCACAGGCCTTTGGGGAACAGGCGGTTTTTCACCTCACGAAACACGGCCATGTGCTGCGCCATATCGACGTGGTAGGTGGTCATCTCGACCACATCCTCAAAGGTACAGCCCCCCGCCTCCAGCACTTGGTTCAGGTTTTCCCAGGCGCAGATGAATTGCTGCTCTGGGTCTGCGATCACTTGCAGGTCAGGCGTGCGGCCCACTTGGCCGGCGCAGTACAGGGTGTCGCCGACCTTGACCGCCGGGGCATAACCCGCGCGTTCGACGATGGGCCGCATGGCTTCGGGAATGATGATTTCACGATCAGGCATTGCTGAGTCTCCGAGTGTGGGTGTCGCCCACTTCATGAATCACGCCGATCAGGGCGCGCAGCCCGGCGGGCAGGTGTCGATGGCCGGAATAATAGAGGGACAATCCCGGCGACGCTGCCGACCATTGCTCCAGTACCTTGACCACCCGGCCACTGGCCAGGTCATCGGTAACGTACCACTCGGGCAGTTGCGCCAGGCCCAAGCCCTGCCGCACCGCTTCGAGCATAAGGATGGGCGTATCCAGCACCAACGGGCCTTGCACTTCAACCCTCAATGCCTGGCCGTCCTGCATGAATTCCCACGGTGATGGCACGCCGCTGGGCAGTCGGGCGCGCACGCACGGGTGGCTCGCGAGATCGTCCGGGGTGACGGGTGCGGGATGCTGGCTCAAGTAATCCGCCGAAGCCACCACCACCATCGGCACGTCATCGCTGATGGGCACGCGAATCATGTCCTTGGGCACTTTTGAACTCACCCGCAGACCCGCATCGAACCCCTCGGCGATGATATCCACCATCCGCCCCTCGGTCGAAATGTCCACCGTCATGGCGGGATAACGCCGCAGGAATGTCAGCAGAATCGGCTGGAAAATCATCAACGCCGCCCCGAGGGAACTGTTGATGCGCAGGGTGCCGCTGGGCATGGACGGGTGTTCAAGCAGGGTCGCCATCGCGTCCTGGATATGCGCGACCGCCGGCCCGATCTGGTCCACGAATGTTTGTCCCGCCTCCGTCAGGGAAACGCTGCGTGTGGTGCGATGGAACAATCGGGTGCCGAGCCTGGCTTCCAGCCCGGCCACGGCATTACTGACGGCGGTGGTCGACATGTCCAGTTCCACCGCCGCCGCCCGGAAGCCGTTGCGCCTGGCCACGGCCAGCACCACTTCCAGCTCTGTCAGGCCACTTTTATACATAGTTCCGTTTTCCGAAATAACTCATCCGCATTTGATCACATTATCAAAACAGTAGTGAGCGCTTAGATTGTAGGTCTACCGCCACAACACAGCCGGAGCCTCACCATGCACACCCTCCATCAAGCCTACATCGACGGCGCGTTCGTTCCCGTGATGGGAAGTGAAGTTGTCGAGTGCATCAACCCGGCGACGCAAGCGCTGATCGGCACAGTCACCCTGGCCAACCGTGAAGACGCCAAACGAGCGATCGCTGCCGCGCAACGTGCTCAAGTGGCGCTGGGCCGCACCACCAAGGCCGAGCGGATCGACATGCTGCTGCGTCTGCAAGCAGCCGTGCTGGCGAGCACCGAACAGATTCGTGACAGCGCTATCGAGGAGTACGGCGCGCCTTTTGCCCGTGCGCAATGGGTCAGCCAATATGCCTCGCAGTGTTTCGCCAGCGCCGCGCAAACCCTGCGGGACTATGAACTGGTTCGGCCGATGGGCAGCGCCACTGTCTTTATGGAAGCCGTGGGCGTCGCCGGCCTGATAGCCCCGTGGAACAGCACCGCCGGCACGATTTGCAGCAAACTGGCCTCCGCGATTGCCGCCGGGTGTGCGTCGGTGATCAAACCGAGTGAGCTGAGCGCCCTGCAAACCCAGGTGCTCGCTCAAGCGCTGGATCGTGCGGGTTTGCCCAACGGCGTGTTCAACATCCTGCTGGGACGCGGCAATGACGTGGGCGACGAAATCAGCACCAGCCCGCACATTGCCAAAATCTCGTTCACCGGTTCCACCTCGACCGGCAAGTTGATTGCTCACGCCGGCATCGAAACCATGAAACGCGTGAGCCTGGCGCTGACGGGCAAGTCCGCCTCTATCGTGCTCGACGACGCGAACCTCGATACAGCGATCCCCCTGGCACTGAATGCCGCCTTCATGAACAACGGCCAGGCCTGCGTCGCCGGCACACGTCTGCTGGTGCCGCGAGCAGCCTTGAACAACGTCATCGAGCGGGTGAAAACCTTCGTCGGCGCGATGGTCGTGGGCGATCCACACGACCCCGCCACCGCCATCGGACCTCTGGTCAATCAGGCGCAATACGACCGCGTCCAGGGTTTTATCCGGCGCGGCCTGGAGCAAGGTGCAACCCTCGTCATCGGCGGCGAAGGCCGGCCCGCCGGGCTTGAAAAGGGTTACTTCGTCAAGCCAACGGTGTTTGCCGACGTCAGCAATGAGATGGACATCGCACGGGAAGAAATCTTTGGCCCGGTGCTGTCAATCCTCGTCTACGACCACGAAGAACACGCCATCGACATCGCCAACGCCAGCCCTTACGGCTTACAAGCCTATGTGTTTTCTCAGGACCAGAAACGCGCCGAGCGCATCGCCTCCCGATTGGAGGCTGGCACGGTGTTGATCAACCGAATTGTTCCGGAGCTGCTCGCCCCTTTCGGCGGGGTCAAGCAGTCCGGGGTCGGCCGAGAGTTCGGGGTCTTTGGCCTGGAGGCGTTTCTCGAAGCCAAAACGGTTGCAGCGGACGCGCCCTTGCTTACTTGACCAGCCGCGTTTCCTTGGACGGTCGATAGCCAAAGTACGAGCTGTAGCACTTGCTGAAATGACTCGGCGACACAAAACCACAGGCCACCAACACATCGACCTGGGACAGTTCTGTGTGTTGCAGCAGGCGCCGCGCTTCGGTGATGCGCAGTTCCATGTAATAGCGTTGCGGCGTGGTGCCTAGTTGCTCCTTGAACAAACGCTCCAGTTGCCGACGGGAACGGCCGGCGTAGACCGCCAGTTGTTCCAGCTCCAGCGGCTCTTCGAGGTTGGCGTCCATCAGCTTCACCACCTCGCGCAACGGTGCGCTGACGCAGATGTTTTCCGTCGGTTTGATCCGCCGGTAGCGTGATTCTTCGAACGCCAGGATGTCTTCGATGCCTTCGACCAGGGCCTTGTCGTGCAGGCTTTTGATCCAGTCCAGCGCCATGTGGAAAGCCCCGGAAGGACTGGACGCCGTGAGCCGGTCGCGGTCAATAACGTAAGGCTCGCTGGTGACTTGCGCGGCCTTGGCGATTTCCGCCAGTGCCGGGCGATGTTCCGGGTGAATGGCGCAACGGTAGCCGTCGAGCAGACCGGCGCTGCCGAGGAACCAGGCGCCGTTCCACAATCCGGCCAGGATCAGGCCATGATCGGCCGCATTTCTCAGCAGATGGATCAGCTCTTCGTTGGCTTTGAGTTCGGTGCGGTAGCCACCGCAAATGACCAGCAGGTCCAGGTCTTGAATCCCGACACCGTCAAAACGCGCGTCGGGACGAATGACCAGGCCCAGGTCGCTGATGACTTCGCCATCGCTCAGGCCGAAGGTGCGGGTGGAGAACAATCCGGGGCGCAGCAGGTTGGCGGTGACGATGGTGTCCAGCGCCTGGGTGAAGGCCGGCAGGGAGAAATGCTCCAACAGCAAAAACCTGTGCGCGCCACGGGCACGGGCGCGTCGGGTTGCTCATTCAGATAGCGGAGATTCTTGCCTTTCATGCCTCCGCTGAATTGCCGTCGTTCGATCAAGGTCTGGGTCACTCGGTTACGTTAACGAACAGGTGCTTTGATAAGCACCATGCTAACCGGCAGCCGCGTAAAAAGCGCTTCTCTCTTTTTTTTGCTTGAACATGTTTAGGCGGTGCGACAGCTGACGCCTTCGCGAGCAAGCCCGCTCCCACATTTGATCGCATTCCCATGAAAGGACACGGTCACCTGTGGGAGCGGGCTTGCTCGCGAAGACGGCGGCACAGCCACCATCAATCCACCAACCTATCTCACAGGTCAGTGATTTCCTTGTGCTGCGGCACCAGCGCTTTCATCACGCTCCACGCCACCAGGTAGGCCATTGCGCAGATGGCAAACATGATCATGTAGCCGGTATGAATGTCGTTGATCGATTTGTAGTAGTCGAACACCCAACCACCGATCTTGGTCATTACCACACCGCCCAAGCCGCCGGCCATGCCGCCAATCCCCACCACCGAAGCGACGGTTTTTTGCGGGAACATGTCGGACACGGTGGTGAAGATATTGCACGACCACGCCTGGTGCGCCGAGGCGCCAATACCGATCAGCAACACCGGCACCCAGAAGCTGATGTAGCCGAACGGCTGCGCCAGCAACACCACCAGCGGGAACAGCGCGATCACCAGCATGGCTTTCATGCGACCGTCGTACGGCTTATCGCCCCGCGCCATGAAGTAACTCGGGAACCAGCCGCCGCCGATGCTGCCAACCATGGTCATGCTGTAAAGCACGGCCAGCGGAACCACGATATCCGGGCCTTTCATGCCGTATTGCGCCGACAGGTAGGTCGGCAGCCAGAACAGGAAGAACCACCACACGCCATCGGTCATGAACTTGCCGAAGGCAAAGGCCCAGGTCTGGCGGTAGGTCAGCAACTTGAACCACGAGACTTTCTTGACCACTTCGCCCGCCACCGGGGTGGCGATCACTTGCACCGGTTCATCGCTGCGGATGTACGCCAGTTCCGCCGCCGACAGGCGTTTCTGCTGCTCCGGCTTCTGGTACAGCGCGATCCACACCGCCACCCAGATGAAGCCCAACATGCCGATGACGATAAACGCCGCTTCCCAGCCCCACAGGCCGGCAATCAACGGCACGCAGATCGGCGCCAGGATCGCGCCGACGTTGGCACCGGAGTTGAAGATGCCGGTGGCGAACGAGCGTTCTTTCTTCGGAAAGTATTCGGCGGTGGCCTTGATCGCGATCGGGAAGTTACCCGCCTCGCCAATCGCCAGCACCGCCCGGGACAGCATGAAGCCGGCAATCGAAACCGGAATGACCGCCAGGCCGAACGCGCTGCACACCGCAGCGATCCCCTCGCCCATCGGCACCGCAAACGCATGCATGATCGCGCCCGTCGACCAGATGCCGATCGCTACCACGAACGCGGTTTTGGTGCCGATCTTGTCGACCACACGCCCGGCGAACAGCATCGAAATCGCATAGACAAACTGGAACACCGAAGCAATGTTGGCGTAATCAGTATTACTCCAACCAAATTCCGTCGACAGGCCAGGCGCCAACAGGCTGAGCACCTGGCGGTCGAGGTAATTGACGGTAGTCGCAAAGAACAACAGCGCGCAGATCGTCCAGCGGTATTTGCCTACGGCCTGGCCGACGCGTTGCGCATTGATGGGCTCATTCAGATTCATGGCATCACTTTATTATTGGATTAGGGTGATGAACTCTCGACAACCTTGTGAGAGTGCAGGTGCACGTGCTCCACGCCCGGCGGCTGGAGTGAGACCTGTCAGTGCTATGAGGCGTTGGGCGGAACTGTCGCCTGCAAGGGACCGGACTGTGCGTTAAGGCAAACAGTCAGGATCGAACCATCGGAGGCGGCATTCGGGGAGGCGAGTACGCAGGTTGGATTCATGATGGGGTCGACACTCTTTTTTATTTTTAGGGTTCAACAGTCGATCTATCGTCTGTCGTCGTACAACTGTGCCTTTTATAACGAGGCTGATACCGGGCTGTCAATCTGAAAGATGGCCGTTCGTCATGACAACGCTTGTGCTGTTATTGGCCGGATGCGCTGATCGGCGCTGCTTCAGCTTGCGGATTATTCAAAGACTGAGCGCAACAAGGATAAATGAGCACCGTTGTACGACGACTCACATCCAAAAGATTATTCCACCAACGAAACCAGATGCGGCTCGATTGAAGTCGCCAGCACTTCAGCAAGCGCCAGTGTCACCGGCAGTTTGAAGCGCCGCCGCCCTGCACTGCCGGGGTTGAGATAAAGCCGCTCGCCCCGCCACTCGATCAGCGGCTTATGGGAATGGCCGGTAATCACCATCCTGACGTCCGCATCGAGCTCAACGGGGACATCGGCGATGTCATGCAACAACAGCGTCTTCCAGCCATTGACCTCGAAATAAAGAAGATCTGGAATCTGATGGGCCCAAGGCGCCTCAAGGTCGTTGTTCCCGCGCACGACATATAACGGCGCGATGGCCCTGAGTTGATCAAGGATTTGCGCGCTACCGATGTCGCCCGCATGAACGATCCGCTCACAGCCCTCGAGCGCCGCCACCGCTTCGGGACGGAGCAAGCCATGGGTGTCGGAAATCACGCCGATTTTCATGTAAGGCTCCAGATAGATGAATGACCGCGCCGTCGGTCATTGCCATTGAACTCTCGCCCCAGGGCCACCGTCCAGCGCGCCCTGAGACCCGCAATCTTCCCCACTTAAATCAATAAGTAACAACGCCTGAAAATGCTTTGAATTTTTTTCTGGCGCCACCACTCCCTTGTCTATGAGCAAATGGAGGGGGCCTCATGAAGACCGGACTTTACATCATCGAATACATGCTCCACGGACAGACGAAGTCCTTCATCATCCGCGCGCCAAGCATGAGCAACGCTCAGGCCTGGCACTGGGCGAGTTGTGACGCCGGTATCGCGCCCATCCCCAAGCCCGGGAGGCCGCCGCTTAAAGTCGTGTCCAAACCGCAGGCTGAAAAGTACGGGCTGACCGAGGTCAAGTGGCGTGAATCGGCGACGTTGAACTGGACCGAAGTATCCACGTGATCAGGGCGCTGTTTCAGTGCGCGTGCTGCCAGTTCTTGTAGACGAATTCGAGGCTGTAGCCGTCCGGGTCAAGAACATTGGCGGCGTAGTAGTTGGGGTCGTAGTGCAGGCGTGCGCCGGGTGCTCCGTTGTCGGTGGCGCCGTTTTCCATGGCCGCCGCATAAGCCGCGTTGACCTCGGCCTGGCTCTTGGCGACGAAGCCCACGTGCACGGCCCGCCCTTCCACCACGCCTTCGCGCAACCAGAAAAACACCCGGCCATTGGCCCCGAAACCCTTGAGGTCCGGATGGCCGGGTGGCGCGTCCTTGCCGTCGTAATCGAGGCGTCCGGTGATGCCCAGCGGGGTCAGCGCGGCGGTGTAGAAACGGATGGAGCGGTCAACGTCGCTGACCGAGAGAAAAATATGATCCAGCATGTTGATGGCCTCGCTGTTTAGATGATGTAGCCGCCAGACACATCAATGGTTTGAGCATTGATCCAGCCACTTTCTTCGGACAACAACAGGGCGATAACCCGTGCGACATCCTCGGGTTCGCCGACCCGGCCAAGTGCGGTTTGCGAGGCGAGCAGTGCCTCGAATTCATCATTCAAACCGCCCCCCAGTTCGGTGCGAATGGCACCCGGCGAAACGGCATTGGCCCGGATGCGCCGAGGCCCGAATTCCTTGGCCATGTAGCGGGTCAGGACATCGAGTCCGCCCTTGAAGGCCGCATAAGGCGCAACGCCCGCCGTGGCGACGCGGGTGGTGGCGCTGGTCAGGTTGACGATGCTGGCGCCCTCTTCCATCAGCGGCAGCAAGGCCTGGGTCAGGAAAAACGGTCCTTTGAGGTGAACGTTCAGCAAGCCGTCAAACTGCGCCTCGGTGACCGATTCCAGGGGATTGAACAAGCCATGGCCAGCGTTATTCACCAGGCCACCGAGGATGGCCACCTCCCAGTTTGCTTGCAAGGCCAGTTGCACCGCGTCGCGGAAGCTGTGGAAGCGGCTGACGTCGGCCACGTCCAGCTCAAGCGCTACGGCCTTGCCCCCCGCTGCCTGAATTCGCTGGACCACGGCCGTCGCCGAGTCGGCATTGCTTTTGTAGGTGAGGATGACCCCCATGCCGCGCCGGGCACAGAGTTCGGCCGTGCAGGCGCCGATGCCACGGCTGCCACCGGTGATGACGATAACGCTCATTTGTTGCTCCAAGGTCGCTGGGTTGAGCCACCACAGTAACCATCGCCTGCACCACGGGCGCAGCCGTTCCTGCTGCAATCCTGCCTGTTTCTGCTTTTTGCTTGCCGGGGCCTATGCGCCTGGGGTCAGATGGTCGCCATGAACAATCAACTGAATGAACTGCGTGCCCTGGCGGCGCGGGCCGAAAACCGCCGCACCGAGACGGGTATCCCCCGTGTGGCGATGGTGCAGGGCAAAATCCCCGAGCACCTGCTGGCCGCCGTGTATGACCCGATGATCAACCTGATCCTGCAAGGCAGCAAATCCATGACCGTCGGCGAGCGCACATTGCGCTACGACCCGGCGACCTATTTCGTGATGTCCATCGAGCTGCCGGCGGTCGGCCAGGTTCACCCTGCGGCATCCGGCGAGCCCTACCTCGCGATCAGCCTGACCCTCGACCCGACGGTGCTGGTGAACCTGCTGGCCGACCTGCCCCAACCCGTCGGCCAGTACGACAAGGACGCCGGTTTTTCCGTGGCGGCGGTCACACCTGACCTGATGGACGCCTGGGTGCGCATGCTGCGCTTGATGAACCGGCCCGAGGACATCGCGGCCCTGGCGCCGGTCTATGAACGGGAGATCCTGTACCGCGTGCTGCAAGGCCCCCACGGCTGGATGCTGCGCGATATCGCCGCGCCCGACAGCGCCATGGCCCGGGTCAGTCTGGCGATCCAGTACATCCGGCGCGCATTCGCCGAACCCATTCGCGTAGAGCGCCTGGCGCAACAGGCGACGATGAGCGTGTCAGCCTTCCATCGCCATTTCAAAGCCGTCACCGCGTTGAGCCCGTTGCAATACCAGAAAAGAGTGCGCTTGCTGCAAGCCCGAACGCTGCTGGTGGCCAACGGCAAAAACGTGACCAGTGCCGCGTTCGAGGTCGGCTATGAAAGCCCGACGCAATTCAGCCGCGACTATGCGCGGGTGTTCGGCCTGCCGCCGGCGCGGGATGCGGCTAGGATTCTTGGGGAAACCCGTGGCCAGGTGAACGTGACGGGCGCTGGCGCTGTCTAGCCCGGCACCGTGTCGAGCCCCCAGTGACTCGCAACACCAATGCCCCAGAACAGTAGGCTCAGCCAGCCGTCGAAAGTTCGGACATGAGCCCCCTATTTGCCATGGCTGCGCTGGGTGGTTGCTCTCGGTGTGGCGGTGTGGATCTGTCTTGATAATCGCGAAGCCTCACGTTCGAATGCCTCGGCGGTGGCACTGAACAGACGGGAAAAACCTTTCGTTGAATCGACAGAGGAAATGCTTGTTTGAGAAATCATCAGGTTCACCTCAACGCTTGGGCCACATAAAAAAACCGCACGCCCGGAAGGCATGCGGTGTACCCGTCAGACATCGGCTCGCACCTGCATCCCCGCGCCCAAATCAGCGCCGGTCACCGGGTCGCTGTCAGGGTCGGACATCGTGCGCACCTTCATGTCCAGCAGCAGCTCTTCTTCCTCTGCGCTCAACTGCACACTGGCGCTGCCATCTCCGCCATCAACGGCGGGCATCGGCTCTTCCACGTACTCCCACTCCTCGCCTTCGTTCCATGGACCACGGGTACTGCCTTCGCCCTGAGACATGTTGAAGTAGACGTTGGTGAACTCTGGCATGCCTGGGAGCTTGCCTTGGGGGAAGTTCGGCTGGATCGCATGCAAGGCTTTTTCGAACGAGAGTTGATGGGCGATTTCCCGGGTCATGAGAAAACCCAGCGCCTCTTTCACACCGGGATCGTCCGTGACGTTCATCAAGCGTTCGTAGACGATTTTTGCCCGTGCTTCGGCGGCGATATTGGAGCGGAAATCCGCAGTTGGCTCGCCGATGGTATCGACGTAGGCAGCCGACCACGGCACACCGGCGGAGTTGGTCAGTGGCGCGCCGGCGCCGTACAGCAGGCTGGTGATGTGTGAGTCATTGCCGGCGCCATTAATGGCGCGGTACAACTCGCCCTCTTCTTCCACGCCTTCGGCCATGCGTCCCTTGGCGCCTTTGTTGAGCATCACGATGATGGAACCGACGATCTCCAGGTGGCTGAGTTCTTCGGTGGCGATGTCCATCAGCAGATCCTTTCTTCCAGGATCGTCCTCGGCCAGCGCCTGGGTGAAGTACCGGGACGCCGCGGCCAGTTCGCCTTGGGCGCCGCCGAATTGCTCCAGTAAAAGATTGGCCAACCCGGGGTTGGGTTGAGCCACGCGTACGGTGTATTGAAGTCGTTTGTTGTGTAGGAACATGACGAATCTCCTCAGACCTAAAGGCGCCGATGCTCATCCGACGATTGACCGAATGCGGCTCCCACAGTCATCTGAAGTCGATGCGCCGGGGAAGATTTTATTAAGATCGATTGCTCGCGACAGGCGGTTTTTGGCCGTGCAAATTACCCGTTTTTTCGCCAGTCGTCGGTGGCTGTACAAACACTTCAAACTTTTATCGGGTGGGTGATTTCAACCGCTGTCACTGCTGTTTCCTGGTGCTTGGACCGGCGCTAGGGGTGACCGTAAGGCTAGGAGTCCATCACCCAATACCCCTTTCGACACAGCAAAAAATTTTGAACCGCCACTGGACGCGCTCGCCTAATGATCAGCGTGTGGAAAATCCCACAGGCACATTCCTAGAGGTGGTCAACGTGGCTAAAGACGAGAAGAAAAGTAAAGGTGAGTCTTCAAAAGCCAGCAAGGATTTGAAAGACAAAAAGTCATCACCGGCAAAGAAATCAGCGGCGGCATCGGCTCTTTCGAAAGCTTCCGAAAAGAAAGACAAGAGCAAAGACGCGGCACCCAAAAAATCTGCAGAAAAAGCTGATAGCAAGCCCGAAAAGGCCAAGAAATCAGAGAAGGCAGACAAGCCGGCGAAAAAGAAAAAGTGACATCGGCGATTGGCTAGGGCGTTACGCCCTAGCCTCCCCTTTTTTCATCGGCTGGACCGTCTCAACATTTGCGATCGCGATTGATCAGTCGAACTTGACCAAGTCCTTGAAGATCAGGTGTCCCCAGCTATTTCCGCGCGCCTGCACAAGCAGTCCACCTTCTGAAAGCCCGCCCAGTTTGATCGGCGAAAAACCGAGATTTTCCGCAAGCGCACCAATTTCCGCTGCGGCGCTGTCATCGTCGCTCGCCAGGAACACCACTCTTTTGCCACCCTTTATGGCCGGATCCTGGTCAAGCACGCCAGCGACCAAATGGTTGAAACCCTTGACCAGTTTCGCACCCGTAAAGGCCTGCGCGACGACGCTGGAAGAAGGCTGCCCTCCCAGCTCCTCGGGCGGCACGCCGTAGGCATTGGTCACATCGATGATGGTCTTGCCCTTCCAGGTCGGCAGCGCCTTCGCGACATCCCGGTGCGACTCAAAACGCACAGCCAAAAAGATGATGTCCGCCTTGACGGCCTCTGCCAGTGTTTTGGGAATGATCCCGGGGCCGATCGCCGCCGCAGCGGAGGCAAAGCTTTGCGGGTCGCGAGTGGTTGCAACGGATACTTCAATGCCGCTGCGGGCAAACGCCTTGGCCAAGGCTTGGCCGAGCTTGCCGAAGCCGATAATTGCGTAGCTCATAGATGTTCCTCAGGTTTGCCACGCCCAACAGGCTCCGAATATCGATGGAGTGACTGGCCGGGCGCAGGGAATCAGATTTGCGCCAGGCCGCCGTCGACGGCGACCTCGCTGGCGGTCATGAAGCTGCTGTCCTGCGACGCGAGAAACGCGGCCGCCGCTCCGATCTCCGCCGGATCGGCCATACGCTGGAGCGGGTTCATCGAAGCGAAGACTTTCATGCCTTCTTCGCCCAGCGCTGCCTTTGCAAGTTCGGTCGCCGTCGGGCCGGGCGACAGCACGTTAACCCGGATGCCGGTGCCCTTCAGGTCCTCGGCCCAGGTCCGCGCGAGGTTGCGCACTGCCGCTTTGCTTGCGCTGTAGACACTGAATGCCGGGGCACCCGTGGTGCCGGCGCTCGACCCGGTGAGGATGATCGAACCACCCTGGCCCATCAGCGGCAGCGCCTTCTGGACCGTGAAGATCAAGCCTTTCACGTTGGTGTCGAAGATTTCGTCAATGTGCTCGGGGGTGATCTTGCCGAGCGCAAGCGGGCTTCCCGCCCCGGCATTGGCGAAAACGATGTCGAGGGTTCCGCGCTCGGCCTTCACCGTCGCGTAGAGGCGGTCGAGGTCGGCCGGATCAGAGACCGAGCCCTTCACTGCGCGGGCGTTGGGTCCGAGGTCGGCCACAGCGGCGTCGAGCGCCTCCTGTCGACGGCCGAAGATGAAGACAAAGGCACCCTCCTCGATAAAGCGCTTAGCTGCGGCAAGGCCGATGCCGGTCGCGCCGCCGGTGATCACGGCGGTCTTTCCATTCAGTCTGGTCATGTCGTGCATCCTTCGTTGGAGTTGTACCAAGCAGAAAATTGCTTGCTTGAGACGAGGATGCAGCGCTGATAACCTAAGGACAAGTATGCACCTTTTGGTAAGTATCAAAAAAATGACGAAGAATTCTGAAATCTGTGACACCGGCTGTGGGCTCAACGCCACGCTGCGCATCATCTCGGGCAAGTGGAAACCGCTGGTCCTGTTTTTCCTGCGCGACGGCCCGAAGCGTTACGGCGAGCTGAAGCGTTTGATCCCCGGCGTCAGCGACAAAGTGCTGATCCAGCAGTTGAAGGACCTGGAAGCCGATCGTGTGCTTGCACGGACCGACTACAAAGAAGTGCCTCCACGCGTGGACTACACGCTGACCCCGCTTGGCCGCAGCCTGGCTGAGGCGATCGTCCCGCTGTGCACCTGGGGAACCGAGAACGCGGCGCAAATGGCGAGCATCTTTGCCCAGCGCGACGCGCTGGCCTAACGGGATGCTGAAGCACTGCTGAGTCGGCCGACTTTGCGCAGCGCGAGCACCTGAGCCACCACGCCAACAACGAGCGCAAGGGCTATGAAACCCAGCGCACCTTTGAGCAACGGCGAATTCGGGTCAGTGACGATGGGGTGGCCATCAGGGACACGACGCAACGTCTCCGAGACGGTCGGGACCATCAGGAAGCACGGAAACACCCTTCACAAACGCCTTCACGCCTAAGCTGTGACTACACACCTAAGGAGTATCCGCTCATGAATGCGACCAAAGATCCAGCAAGCGTGCTGTTCATCGGGCAACTGCCTGAAACCGTGGACTTCTCCGACCCTGCCCTGCCACCTGGCTTTGACGCGGCGAAAATACAGGCCGGCATCGCTTCAGGCATGCAACAAATGGCCGACCGCGGCTGGAATGCGGACCTGTTGCTGGTACAGCCAGACATCAGCGCCGCGACCGCCGAAGTACAGCGCCAACTATTGGCAAGTCACTACGATTGCGTGGTGATTGGTGGTGGACTGCGCATACCGGCCAAAAGTTTGTTGTTGTTCGAAGCATTGATCAACGCGGTGCACAGGGCCGCTCCGGATGCTGCTATTGCGTTCAATACTTCGCCACAAGATACGGCGGATGCGGCGGCGAGATGGTTGAAAGTGGGTTGAGTAAGGGGTTGCAGGGGGGTGGATGATCTGGGGGTGCAGCTAACGGCCAGAAGCGGTAATTCTCTCTCCAAGCAAAGGCCTGTATGAGATAAGTTACTGAGGTTAGTTCTGGGCGACCTGCTCTAGTAGCCAATGCTTGAAAGCGGCGGCGGCAGGCTCTGGCTCCACGCCTTCTTTCTGCACAATGTAATAAGCAAAATCGCAGCTTTGAGCATCCCCAAACGGTCGAATTAAGCGCCCTGCCTCAAGGTCTTTACTGACAAGGCTACTTCGGCCTAGGGCAACACCACTTCCGGAAATAGCAGCCTGGATGACTGCTGCAGAATCGTTGATTTGTAGCCCGCGTTCAGCGTCGCTGAAATCGTAGCCAGCACGCTGTAGCCAGATACGCCAAGTCGGGAAAGTTGTGGCGTATCGCATTGAGACATCGTGAATCAGCGGAAAGTGTTTCAGGTCCTCAGCACTATTGAGTGGCTGAGCAGCGCTAGGAAGATTGGGACTACACACGGGAAAAAACTCATCTCCCATCATCTGGGTAGCCGTGAGTCCTGGCCAATGACCGTTCCCAAAGCGAATGCCCAAATCAACCCTTTCGGTATTGAAATCCACCAGTTTACCGTTGGTATCAAGGCGGAGTTCATAGCTAGGATGTAGGGCACGAAACCCCTCAACACGCGACAACAGCCACTTGTCAGCAAATGCAGGCGGTACAGTAACCGTGATCGTTGCACCACCCTCCGCTTTCAATCGCTCAACAGCTAGTGAAAGGAAATCAAAACCAGTCTGCAGATCTGGTAAAGCTGCGAGCGCCTGATCAGTCAACACCAAACGCGCCGGGCCGCCGCGTGAACGATGAAACAGCACTACACCGTGGGCTTCTTCCAACCCGCGCACAAGTTGTCCAATTGCTGCCGGGCTGACGTTAAGCTCCTCGGCAGCACGTACATAACTCATATGCCTAGCTGCAGATTCGAACGCCCGTAGGGCATTCAGATGATTGGGCGCTCGCATAGGGCTCACTGAGACTTAGAGGAAGATGAAATCATCGTCCCAGCATGTTGACTTGGTGGCAACGGAAATAACCTCATTGCGTCCCGGATCAGTGGTTATAGGTCAATACTCCCTGAAGGAAGCGTCATCGGACGCCTCCACCAATGTGTGCAGATTTAAAGACCCAACTCCGACAGCCCTGGATGATCTTCAGGCCGTTGTCCCAACGGCCAATAATATTTGCGATCCGAGGCCTTAATCGGAAGGTCGTTAATGCAGGCATATCGCTCGCGCATCAGTCCATTGTCATCGAACTCCCAATTCTCGTTCCCATAGGATCTGAACCAGTTTCCCGAGTCGTCATGCCATTCATAAGCGAAACGGACGGCAATGCGATTATCCGAGAATGCCCACATCTCTTTAATCAATCGGTAGTCGTGCTCTTTGGCCCACTTACGCTCCAAGAAGACCATCGCTTCGACACGCGAGTGCGCAAATTCCGCCCTGTTGCGCCAATACGTATTAGTCGAATACGCCAAGGAAACCTTTTCGGGATCACGGCTGTTCCAACCGTCCTCGGCTCCACGCACTTTTTGAATTGCGGTCTCACGAGTAAACGGCGGCAATGGCGGACGTGTTTCTGATTTCTGTTCCATTAGACATTCCTCAAAAAATCATCGTGCATACGATCAAATGCGGCGAGCGAACAACGACCGTCGCTCCAGCCGTTTATTCAACAATCGTTAGGCGTTTATGCCTTGGCAAGCTTTCGCGCGAGGAATTCACGCATCAGGCCTGCGACTTCTAGAGAATGTGTTTCCAGGGCGAAATGTCCGGTGTTCAGGAAATGCACTTCTGCCTTGGGTATGTCGCGGCTGTAAGCGACCGCGCCTGGTGGAATGAACGCTGGATCGTTCTTACCCCATACAGCCAGAAGCGGCGGCTGGTGTGTCCGAAAATACTTTTGGAACTCTGGGTACAGCGCGACGTTGGTTCGATAGTCCAGGATCAAATCCAGTTGCTTTTCTTCGGCATCGGGGCGCGCCATATAGGCGATGTCCAGCGTGTAGCCGTCAGGAGCGACCAATGATGGATCAGCACCGTGTAGGTATTGGAAATTGATGATCGTGTCTGCGCTCAGCGACGCTCTACAAGCTTCGCGTGTTTGCGCTGATGGATTGCGCCAGTAGTCCTGCCAGGCACCCCATTGATCGCTGAGCCCTTCAACGTAGGCATTACCGTTTTGGCTGATAATTGCAGTGACACGTTCGGGATGGGCCATCGCCAGTCGGAAGCCGGTTGGAGCACCATAATCGAACGCGTAAATCGCGTAATGCTTCAAACCTAACGCTTCAGTGAAGCCACCTACGACTTTCGCGAGGTTGTCGAAGGTGTAAGCGAACGCTGAACGATCTGGAGCTTTGGTGTTACCGAAGCCAGGCAGGTCGGGAGCAATCAATCGGTACTTGTCAGCCAACAGAGGAATCAAATTGCGGAACATATGGCTGGAGGTCGGGAAACCGTGAAGCAGCAGAATGACCGGCGCATTCGCAGGCCCCGCTTCGCGATAAAACACCTCAACGTCACCCACCTTCTGAGTCTTGTATTTGACGTCTTTCAGTGTGTTTTCATCGCCTGTTCCAGCTACAGATTTCGCATTCACTGGTGTGGCTGCCATGCTCAGTTGGGGAGCTAAAAGCGCTGCTGCACCGACCGCTACTGCAGCCAAAGTTTGGCGCCGCGATACATTGATTGTGATTGCAGTTTCTTGAATCGGCGTAGTCATGACCATTCTCCAACGGCACTTAGTGCCCTAATAAGTTTATTGATCAAGCACACAACGAAGCCGAAAGAATTCACCAATCACAGTGAGCTGATCGTTCCGCGTGGCTTCAAAATTAGATGTCGCTGTATTGGGAGCGCCTCGTCTTGCTCCGAGATGAGCGTCGAAACCGACAACGGTGCTGAGAGCGCCTGATGTTTGGTCGCCTCCCTGCCTGGAAGAACTATCGGCTCAAAGGAAATTCGAGCCAAACCATAAGAACTGTTCCGCCCGCAAAGAAAAACTATGCTGAACGTTTTCTATTCAGATTTTTGCGGTACTGAGCACAACGTCTGTAACCATCAGCCAAGGCCGGGAATCTTTGCGGCGCATACTTTTCCTGAGTGCGGTTCGGTCGCAGGTTTCAACAAGGGAGTCAGTACAAGCATCAGCACTGCTACCGCTGTTAAAAGCAGGTATGGCATGGCAAATCCGCCGGAAAGGTCTCGCAATGCACCAAACCCGAAGGGTCCCACTGCCGCGATCAAATAGCCGATAAACAATGTAAATACAGTCCAGGCGTTCGCTTGCTGAGCAGAGTGAGTTTGATCCAAAGGCAACGTCATCCCCAGGGTAAACGCTGCCCCCAGGCCAACTGCCGTTGAGGCGATGAAAACGATGGAGGGAATCGTAGAGATGAACGCTAATCCTGCGAGCCCGAGCACAGTAAGTGACGACGACACGGCAATCAGTAAGCGCCGGTCCGTGGACTTTCCAGCGATAGCGCCCGTGCCGAAATTAGCGACCGTAAAAATCAAGGTGAAGGCACTCAGCAGATAGCTTGGGGCAATCGCCGATGTGTGCATCTGGAACATTGACGAAGCAAGCCATGCGAGCATGGCGTAACCCAGAAACTGACTGCAACCGAAGTACAATGCAATAAGCCAGGCTTTCGGATTACCCCAGGGAAGCCTTACTCGGTCTTGAGTTTGGGGACGATCTATTGGAGATGTGTGCGATTTGGCCAGACAAAGCCAACTGAAAATTCCGGTGACACAAAGGATCACCCAAATTCCCGCTCCCATCCGCCATGACCCCGTTGAAGATGCCAGTGCACCAGTGCCTGCCGCAGCGGCAGTCGCCCCCAAGCTCAAACCAGTGGAGTAAATGCCCATGAACATGGGAGCGTGAGCGCTGTAGAACTCTTTAATCCAGCCGCCAATCAATGAACCGGCTACAGCAATACCTATCCCGATGATGAAGGTGGTGAGCAGCAAGCCCGCCACAGACTCCATCCATGACCGAAGGACGACACCCAGTCCCAGCAACACCAGAGAACCAATAACGGTGCCATTAATGCCAAAGCGTTTTGCCAACAATGGTGAAGCCAGTGCCAGAAACCCCATGCACAAATCGGGAATTGAGGTCAGCAACGACGCCTGTGTGAAGCTGAGATTGAAAGCCTGCCGGATATCCAGAAGTATCGGCCCGATCGAAATGATGGCCGGACGCAGAGCAAGCGACAGTATCAAAAGACCCACGGCCGCCATAAAGTGGGATGGACGTTTCGTTACCTGATGTTTGAGTGTCATTTCAGAAGCTCCGGTACATTCTGGACGCAACTGAAAGCTCGTCCGTATGCTCATCAGCCTATCGAGGCATATCGGATAAATTGAGACATTATTCGTCGCCTATGTGACAAGAGGCTGTTGTTCGCTATGACCGACTCGAAGAGCAGCGAGCCCGAGGACTATCAACATGTCCCTCGGGATATCAGTGGGATGCCACGGGACCAGCCCGCCGGGAGCTATAACGCCCCTCATCAGCATTTTCGCGGACAACTGCTGTATGCCATATCCGGCTTGATGAGGGTCAAGACTGAGCACGGACTATGGCTGGTTCCTCCAAACAAAGCGCTTTGGATTCCTCCTGGCATCGTTCACGACCAACTCATGGTGACGTCAGTCCAAATGCGGACGTTGTACGTTTCCCCAGAGAAGTCAAAAGAGATGGGCAGCGCCTGCAGGCTGCTTGAGGTATCGGCTCTTCTGCGCGAATTGATTGTTGCGTTTGTTTCCGAGCCAGTCGAATACGATACAGACGGTAAAGGCATGCATCTGGCCGCACTGATACTGCTGCAAATGGAGGGTGCTGCCACGGTCCCGCTCGTCATTCCCTGGCCGAGTGACCGCAGGCTCCTGGTCGTCTGCAGCGCGATCCTTGCTCATCCCGAAAGCCCCAGGACGATTGAATATTGGGCGGATGAAGTAGGCGCGAGCTCTCGCACACTCATCAGACTTTTTGTCAAAGAAACCAAACTCAGCTTCAGGCAATGGGTACAGCAAGTCCACCTAGCCGAGGCGCTTCATAGGCTCGAACGCGGAGAGGCTTTGGGAAGTGTTGCTCACGCTCTCGGCTATGCGAGTTCGAGCGCGTTTACCGCACTGTTTAAAAAAATCATGGGGGAATCGCCCAGGGCTTATAGGAGCCGAAAATAAACAATCTCCCCTGGCCGGGCGTAACCAGCAGGGTTTGTTTTCTGATGGTGTAATCCTGTCAAAACCAACAAGTCGAAGGATTAACGCTGACATATCACCCACTATTTCATCCCTTTTTCCTTGAAAAGGACTACATTCGTCTGATTGTTTTTCTCTCATAGACCGCTGGGCAAGAGGCCCTACCGTAGAGTCCTTCCTATGCGTGCGCCGGGTCATCTCAACGCTTTAAGAGCCTTCGAGTCTGCAGCACGTCATTGCAGCTACATTCGAGCGGCAGAGGAGCTCAATGTTTCACCTGCTGCTGTGGGGCAGTTGATCAGGGGCTTGGAGGATTCGTACAACGTCATCCTCTTCCATCGTTCCCGCAGCGGCCCCGCTCGTCTCGTGCTTACAGAAGTTGCCTTGTCAATTCTGCTGGAGTTGCAAGGCGGCTTTGACTTACTCGGCGCAGCGGTCGAAACGTTGAAAACCGGGGGCGCAATGGTATGTCTCAACGTGACCTCGTCCCCGGCGTTCGCAGATAAGTGGTTGCTGCAGAGGGTGGAGAGCTTTCAGATTCTGTTCCCTCAGTATGAGCTTCGTTTAGACAGTAATATCCGGCTCGTGAACTTCGCAACGGAGCGAGTCGATCTGGGAATCCGGTTTGGATGCGGTCAATGGCCAGGCCTCGTCTCTACGCATTTGATGAGCGACGAATTTTTCCCGGTCTGCAGTCCCTCGCTGCTACTCGACGAACACCCACTGACATCAATTGAGGCACTTGCATTTCACCCACTGCTGCATGATGTCTCGATGCGTGATTCGCCAGAGTTTTTAACTTGGAAAACCTGGCTTCAGAACATTGGCCGTGTTCATGAAGGTGTGGAACGCGGCTTGCAAATCAATAATTCCGCAACGGTTATTCAATCAGCTATTTGTGGGTGCGGTGTAGCGCTGAGCAGGCGTTCACTCGTTGCGGCAGATCTTGCTGCGGGGCGCCTGGTCAGGCCATTCGGAGAGGCGCAACCGAGTATTTTTTCGTTCTACATCGTGGCCAGAGAAGGCACTCCGATCAGCGCCGCCGCACAGGCATTCAAGGATTGGCTTTTAGGGCAAGCTTCAAACGATGGGCTCTTGAATTGACTGGAACGGAGCAGGAAAGTTTTTCTATCCGACTGGGACAGATCTTCTGATTTGTCGTGCAAATCCCGTATGGCGATAGTGAATCACCGAAAGGCACTCATGAACTCCCGCCCATACAGGAAGCTGAACACCATGAAATTTTCATCCGTCACTGAAGGTTTTAAAATCGCTTACGAACGCTCAGGCACAGGTGATCCTGTCGTGCTGCTGCACGGTTGGCCGGGCGATCACACAGACTACGACCACCTAGTCCCACTGCTTTGCGACTATGCCGATGTACTGGTGCCCGACCTGCGCGGTTTCGGTCAGTCGGACAAACACGAGGCTGATCCAGAGCAGATCTATTCCGGCCAGGGTCAGGCACGTGCCGTCATTGCCTTGATGGACGAGCTAGGCATCAAAAATGCGATTGTTTGCGGATACGACGTGGGTAGTTTCATCTCCCAGACCATTGCATCAATGCGCCCTGATCTGGTTAAGGCGCTGGTGGTATCTCCTCCTCTGCCGGGTGCCGGCGACCGTGTTCTTGAGCTTAAAGAGGCGATGGAATTCTGGTACACCAGTTTCCATAATCTCGAACTCTTCGGAACACTCGTCGATGGCAAGCGTGATGCAGCTCGCGCCTACCTTCATCACTTCTGGTCTCACTGGTCGGGCCCAAGCTACGTCGTCGATGAAAAGCGTATCGATCACCTGGCAGACGTTTACTCACCGCCTGGTGCGTTCAACGCCTCGATCGCCTGGTATCGCTCTTCCGGTAACCCTGTGACCGCCTATGCCACGGAAGTCGCGCCAGCCGCCGCCGATCGACTGAAAACTCCGACCACAATTCTATGGCAGGAAACTGATCCCATCTTCCCGATCACATGGTCTGACCGTTTGGACGATTTCTTCGTCAACTACACACTCCAGCGCTTGCCGGGTGTGGGTCACTTCACACCGCTTGAAGCGACCGAGACCTTCGCCGCGGCCATCCGCGAATGGCTCAACAAGTAACGTCAGTACACCGTCGTAGATCGCTAAAACCGAAAAGCTCGGCTGGCTCATTGAGCCCGCCGACGCTGATCGCTGATCGCTGATCGCTGATCGCTGATCGCTGATCGCTGATCGTTATTCGAGGCTGAGGGGTGAACAACCCGAGTCAAGAAGAACCAGCGAAACCGCTACTTTCTGGAAGAAATTCGTCTGATGGATCAGCAAACATCGGAGCGTGTCAGATGACAAAGTCTTCTGCTGTAGCCAAGCCACCCTCACCGCTTCTGGCGGGTATTGGCTTAATAATCCTTGCCCTGGCCTTGCGACCGGCAATCATGTCCGTTGGCCCCATTCTGACAAGCATCCAACAGTCCTTTGGGCTCAGCTACACGCAAGCTTCCATGCTTACGTCGATTCCGAATTTATGCATGGGGTTTCTTGCACTGCTTGCTCCGTTTCTTGCCAAACGCTTTGGTACGAACTCAACCATCATTGCCTCGCTCGTGCTGTTGGGGCTTGCTACTGCATGGCGAGCAACTGTGGGCACCACCTCAGCCCTTTTGCTCAGCACTGCGATCATTGGCGCTGGAATTGCTATCGCCAACACACTCGTGGCTGGGTGGATCAAGCAAAACTATGACAGTCGCGCAGCCTTGTTTATGGGCATCTTTTCGACAGGACTCAGTGCCGGCGCACTCATCGCCACCTCAAGCACTCTGGCCATTTCTAACGCCTCAGGTTCCTGGCGAACTGGGGCCGGTATATGGGCAGTCCTTAGCCTGTCCGGCACACTGGCATGGGTACTCATGGCCAAGGCGCACCCTGCGCCGACTAGCGTTAAAGGCGCTGGCACATCGGTGAAACTCCCATGGGGAAGCTCCAAAGCCTGGCTGGTCGCGCTTTACTTCGGCTGTAGCCAGTTTCTAAGTTATGCCGTATTTGCCTGGCTTGCTCCCTCGATGCTTGAAATGCAGACATCCACGCTCAAACCCGAGTTCTTGTTGAGTGGGTTTACGTTGGCATTCACAGTGGCGAATTTTGTGATGGGGCTCATAGCGGGCAGCTCCCCTGACCGAAGAGTCTGGATCGCAATCAGCACGGTCATTACGATCGTGGGTATTGCAGGCTTGGCATTTGTCAGTTCGATCTCAGCCGCTATTTTTATCCTGCTTATTGCCGTTGGTTTAGGTGCCGCACTCACTTTAGGACTGACGCTGCCTCTGGATCAAACGAGCTCGGCAGAAGAAGCAAACGCATGGACAGTCTTCAGTAGCCTCATCGGCTACCTCATTGCAGCCATCGGGCCCTATGGGTTCGGAGCGCTTCGAGACTTGTCAGGGGCATTCACTGCCCCGTATGTGCTTTTGTTTATCGTCTCGTTGTTGATGCTTGCACTGACTCCATTGCTAGGACCACGATCCGTGCCCGCCAGTAACTTTGCACGCTCACCAGACAACGAGGTGAGCTGAACACCGTCAATTTTTCGCAAAAACCAAGCCCGCCGGTCTGACCGTCGGGCTTTTTTTTGTCCACTAACAGCGGGCTGGTCGGGCACTCAAGGCGCCAATCTGCCCACTTACCGACCACCCAAGTTTTTCTTTGCATGTGGCACAGATCTTCTGATTTGGCAGTGTTCATGATCGCGCCGATAGTGGGTCCATGCAGTCAAAACCGCCTGCACTCAACCAGCCCTTACCAATGGAGCATCATCATGAAACTGACCAATAAAGTAGCTTTGATCACTGGCGGCACCTCAGGTATCGGCCTCGAAACCGCCAAGCGTTTTCGTGATGAGGGGGCTCACGTCATCGTCACGGGTATCAATCCAGGTCGTTTGGAAGAAGCCAGGAAAGAGCTTGGCCCGGACGCGATGGTCATCTCCGCCGACCTTCGCCAAGTTGCTGAAATGGATCGTGTGATTAAAACCATCCGCACCCGCTACGACCACATCGACGTGTTGTTCGCAAACGCCGGCGCAGGCACGGCGGCTCCTCTGGAAGCGGTCACCGATGAACAGATCGATGAGCAGTTCTCGCTGAACTTCAAAGGCATTTTCTTTACCGTGCAGAAAGCTTCGCCGTTGTTGGTCAAAGGCAGCAGCGTGATCCTCACCACTTCATTCCTCAACCGAGTGGGTGCGCCAGGGCTGTCGATTTTGTCCGCTAGCAAGGCAGCAGTTCGCTCCCTGGCATTGACCCTGGGGGCTGAGTTGGCTCCACGTGGTATCCGCGTCAACGCCATCAGCCCGGGCCCGATCAGCACTCCATTCCACGGCAAACTTGGCTTGTCGGACGCTGACCTGAGCGCAGTGGCAGCCAGCATCGAGGCGCAGGTTCCATTAGGCCGCTTTGGTGAGGCGAGCGAGATCGCCAACTCGGTTGTCTTCCTGGCCAGCGATGATTCGTCTTTCATGACGGGCTCAGAACTTATCGTTGATGGCGGCATCTCGCACTTCTGATACACGTTTAAAACGTTTGAGGCTGCAAAGGTCCCACATCCGGATTTTCGACTGAACTCAGATTCCTTCTGAATAGAGTTTGACGATGGATTGTGGGTGCCTGTAGCTGCTTATAAGTTGATTAAAAAACCCACTGATCATGCTTAAAGAGGCTTTCACATGACTACTTCAGTTCTAACCAACAGCGTTGTCACTCAGTATGTCGAAGCGGACGGAGTGAAGGTCTTCTACCGCGAAGCTGGCGACATCAACGCTCCAGTGATTCTGCTGGTGCATGGCTTTCCATCGTCGTCTCACCAATATCGTCAGTTGATTCCGTTGCTGGCAAAACACTATCGGGTTATCGCTCCAGACCTGCCTGGCTTTGGTTTTACCGAAGTCCCGGCGGCCCGCGAGTACGTCTACAGCTTTGACACTTTGGCCAAAACCCTCGGTGACTTCGTCGACGCGTTGAACCTAAAACGTTACGCCTTGTATTTCTTCGACTATGGCGCACCGACCAGCCTTCGCTTGGCACTCGCTCATCCAGAACGGGTAACGGCGTTGATTTCCCAAAATGGCAATGCTTACCTGGAAGGCCTCGGCGATGCCTGGGCTCCGATCAGAGCTTATTGGGCCGACCCAACGGCTGAAAACCGCAAGGTGATACACGACAACGTCTTGAATCTGGAAGGCACGCGCTGGCAGTACCTACACGGAGTTTCCAACCCTGATGCGGTCGCACCAGAGTCGTATCTGTTGGACGACCTCCTGATGCAGCGTCCAGGCAACAAGGAAATCCAGCTCGACCTTTTCCTCGATTACGCCAACAACTTGAAGCTCTATCCTGCGTTCCAGCAATTCTTCCGCGACACCGAATTGCCAACACTGGTTATCTGGGGCAAGAACGATCCGTTCTTCATTCCGCCGGGCGCAGAAGCGTTTGCCACCGATAACCCGAACGCAGTAATCGAGCTTCTGGATACTGGGCATTTCGCGCTGGAAACCCATGTGGATTACATCGCAGAACGCATCATCAAAGTCGTTGGCGACGCCATCGTCTGATATCTCTCCCTATGGGTTACCACTCGTCTTGAATGACGAGTGGTAACTGAAGGGGTAGCGAAACATTTATCTATTTTCCATGCGGCCACAGACCACTTTGAGTCATTTTCCACCCCTGGCAATTACCCACCCACCTCGCCAGCAATCAAGCATCCACCGCCTCCTCCCACCCATTTCGCATCCACCATTGACTGCATCAATAACAACCATTAACGCAATGAAGTTCTCATATCAGCATCGCGGCGTAAGATCGGCTCCATTCCAACCCACTACACCCGGAGCACACTCTCATGAAACGCCAAGCCATCCTCAGTATCGCGTTCTCGATCTTCGCATTGAATGCTTTTGCCGCTACGTCTGCTCAACCGGTAGTCGCTGAAGGCGGCTCGGATCATCTGATGCAGAATCGTGTCGCCGAAGGTGGCGCTGATCGTCTGCTGGAAAAACGCGCTGTTGCCGACATTCAGGATCGCCTTTTCAGCGACGCGGTTGCCGCTACCGAAACCGACCCGCTGTTCAGCGACGCCGTTGCATCTGATGGTTCTGATCATCTGAAAGGCAACCAGGTTGCCGAAGGTGGTGCGGATCGTCTGCTTGAACGCCGCGCAGTGTGAATGCAGGGTTCTACCGCAGGACTCGACGAAAAGCCCGGCCTAATCCGCCGGGCTTTTTTATCGCTGTTGAAAAGCGACTTTCACTCCAAGCCCGACAAACATCGTCCCGATGATTTTTCCTTCCCAGCGACGCAGCGTTGACAGGCCTTTGATCAACTGGCCCAACGGGCGAATGGTGATGACAAGGAGGCTGGTATAGGTCGCGCTGAGTGCCGAAAAGATCAAGCCCAGCACTGCGAATTGAATCAAGGATGAGCCTGATTCCGGGTGAATGAATTGGGGCAGGAAGGCCAGGAAGAAGATGGCGGTTTTCGGGTTCAGGACTTCGGCGCCGATCGCTTGGAAAAAGGCCTGGGTCGAGGTCACGTCGGCTAATTGTGTTCGTGTAGCGGCGCTTGGCTTGGCGAAGAATGCGCGCACGCCGAGATAGATCAGGTAGCAGGCGCCTGCGGTTTTCACCACGTTAAACGCGAGCGCCGAGGTCATCAGGATGGCCGACAACCCCAGCGCAGCACTGAGGGTATGGATCAGGTCACCAGAGGCCACGCCCAGTCCGGTGGCGATACCGACTTTGCGCCCACCCTGAAGGGTCCGTGTGATCACTAACAGCACGGCGGGGCCTGGGATCAGGAACAGACCGATCACCACGGCGACGTACGTCACGATAGAGGGCAGATCAAACATCGCGAGTCACCTCAAGGCAGGACAGCTCCACAGTTATCCCGATATGAGGTTCGAAAGCAACCCGCCCTCAAGGATCGACCTGCCCCATCATCTCGGCCACGGTTTCCTGGCGATTGGCATAGCGCTGCGCCAACACGGCACACACCATCAGTTGAATCTGATGGAACAACATCAACGGCAGAATCAACACCCCCAACGTGCTGCCGGCGAACAGCACTTGTGCCATCGGCACCCCGGTGGCCAGGCTTTTCTTTGAACCGCAGAAGAGGATGGTGATGCGGTCTTCCTGATTGAAGCCAAAGGCCTTGCCCAGCACCGTGGACGCGACCAGGACCAAGCCCAGGACGACGCAGCAGGCGACCACCAGCCCCGCCAGTTCCCAGAGTGGAATCTGGTGCCAGATGCCTTCGTTCACCGCTTCGCTAAAAGCGCCGTAGACCACCAACAGAATCGAGCCCTGGTCGACGAATTTCAGCCAGCTCTTATTGCGCCCCACCCAGGCGCCGACCCAACGCCGGGCGATCTGCCCGGCCACGAACGGCAGCAGCAGTTGCACGCTGATTTTCAGGATCGCATCAAGGGTCGAGCCGCCATCGCCGTGCACATCCAAAAGCAAGGTCACCAGCAACGGCGTAAGGAAAATCCCGAACAGGCTGGACGCCGCCGCACTGCAAATCGCCGCCGGGACGTTGCCCCGCGCCAACGAGGTGAAGGCAATTGCCGACTGAACGGTGGCCGGCAGCGCGCAGAGGTAGAGCATGCCCATGTACAGGTCGTTGCCGATCAGCGGCGACAGCACTGGCTTGAGCGCCAGACCGAGCAACGGAAACAGGATGAAAGTCAGGCTGAACACCAGCAGATGCAGGCGCCAATGGCCGGCGCCGGCGATGATCGATTCGCGGGACAGCTTGGCGCCGTGCAGGAAAAACAGCAGGGCGATGGCGATGTTGGTCAGCCATCCAAAACCGACCGCTACCTGGCCGCTGGCGGGCAGGAAACTGGCGAGGATCACCACGCTGATCAAGGTCAGGGTGAAGTTGTCGGGTAAAAAACGAGGACGGGTCATCAGGTTATCCAGGCGCCAGAAACAGTGGCCCCACTCTAACGCGCTGGTCATTGACCGACTAACGCCAACAAGCCAGTGAATGTCGGCAAAAGGACATAAAAGCTTACATCTGTAGCGCCTGGCTCAAACCCGGGTGGTAATCCCCTCCCGCCACCGCCCGCAAATAAGCCTCATCCGCCGCCCTGCGCAGGTCCCGCCACTCCTCCCAATTCACAATCCCCCGGCGATCCATCTCATCCGCCTGGCGCAGCAACTCCTCATGATAAACATCCGGGCACTCCATACGCAGCGAGCAGTCGTCGAGCGCACGGTGCCAGGCATCCAGCGCGCAGAGTCGCTGTTCTTGAGCCGGGGTCAGCAGGTTCTGGAATGATTTCATGACGGTATCCTGCAAAAGGAACTACGCCGGCAGACGTCGCGTGACGATCAGCTCCACAGCGGCAATTCGATCAACATTTTCGTACCCGGATTCCAGCAACTCTTCGCCGAAGACGTCCGGGTCGAGTTCCCGGTAGTGCCAGTCCAGGCCCGGGTTATCCAGCGTTTCTTTCACGGCGGCGAGAAACGGGTCCTGGCCCTCAACGATGGCGACGCCGGTGTACAGCAGCAGCGAACCGCCAACGGACAAACGCTCAATCGATTCCTGAGCGATTCTGACGGACAGGTCCGCACCCAAGGCATCACCGCCATGTCGGTAGGCGCGTTGCTTGGAATCCTTCATGTACGGCGGGTTGGCGACGATCAAGTCGAAGCGCCCTTCCACGTCGTTGAGCACGTTGCTGGTATGGCAGGTTACGTTTTTCAGGCCTGCCAGTTCAGCATTGATCCGGGTGAAATCCAGCGCCTTGGGGTTGATATCAACCGCTAACACTTCAGCCTGGGGATTCGCCTGGGCAATGAGCATCGCGCCAGCGCCCGTGCCACAGCCGATATCGACGGCGCGTTTGATCACGCAACGGCTCGAGCGCAAATGCCGCTCGATCGTTTGCGCAAAACGGTAGGTGTCGGGGCCGAAGAACACCGAATCTTCCTGGGTGGTCGGGAAGGCAGAATGCGCGAGCAACAGGTTATCCAGCGATGACCACCGGACTGTGCTTTTGAGGCGCTCATCGTTACGTTCCAACAGTCCGTTTTCGATCAATTGACCCTCGTCGTTCGCAGGCAGCAGGCCCGCCTCGAATGGCCTGTTCCAGCCAAATGCATCACGCAACGTTCTGCCGATTGCGTTACCCGCCCGCTCGTTAACCCGTTGATGGGTGATGGGCGTTGGCGTCACGAAGGTGTAGCCGCTCTGGCGCAGCAGATTACCCAATTGCAGTAGTGCGCACGGTCCACTCATGCTGGTTGCCCCTCGCTCATCAGCTTGACGAATTCCCGCGTGGCGAATAGCCCGGCCGGCGTGGCGTGCATCGCTGGGCACATGAAATCCTTCAACAAGGACATCTTTTCAGCGGCCGCACAGCGTTCAAGATCGCTGATCAGCCCTTGCAAATCCGGGTCGGTTTGCACGATCGAATCCGGTAAACCCACGGCACCCGAGGTCTTGCTCCGGAACTGAAACCGGAAGGCATTGGCCGCGCTTTCTTCCACGATCCGCTCGCCGGCAATCCAGTCCCACAACAACTGTTTTTCATAGCCCGAGAACACCCCGAACATCGGCGCGCCCGCGCCATCGATCAACTTCCAGAAACGGCTGTTGGCCGGGTCTTCATCGCGTTTGATCCAGCCTTTTTTCAGCAAGGCGTCGAGGAAGGCCGGAATCTGATCCGGCTGGGCCAGCCACTCATTGATGGTCAGGCCTTCCAAACGGCAATAGTCGGAATGCATGTGCTGGCCGAACGTCCGTTTGCGTTCGAGCATGGTGATGACTTCCTGCTCCAGGTCGAAGGACTTGATGACCGCCGTAGAGCCAATCCCCAGCTCATTGAGTTTGTAGCCTTGCACCACCCGCCGATAAAACTCATCCCGCTCCGCGCCCATGGGCATCAGCGACAGCACGCTTTGGGCCGCCTTGCGTGCATGGCCGGTGCTGGCGTTGTCGATGGTGACGTGCAGTGTGAAGTAGTGCGGATCGATGCCCAACTCGTTCAACTCGAACGAGGTGATCAGCAGGTGCAACGGCAACTGTTCATAGCCCAGGTTGTAGCCGATCACCTCGGGCAAAAACGCCGCGCCATGCTGACCCAGCGCCAGTTGGATCGCGCCCTGGAGGTAATAGACATCCGCCAGCGTATCGCCGGGGTCGCAGTCCAGATCGGCGATGAGTTTTTTGTACAGACACACATGGTTGAGCGCTGGCTCGCCATCGCCCAACTCTTCCAGATAGGTGCGAATCAGCCCGTGAAACCGATAGTCCGCCCAATGGGGAAGCAGGCCATACAGCCAGGCACCGTCGACTAACTTGGTCGGCGCGACATGCTGCAGGAAATACAGCGCGTGGCTGCGCCCGGTGAAATAGCGTCGGGGACCGCCGGCATGGCGTTCTTGCAGATACGCCGAATACTGTTCGGCTACGTTCGCCACACCCTGGCCGATCCAGGCTTCGAGCTGCTCAGGGCGGATGGGCACCTCGCAGCTTGCATGCTTCGCCCGGGCCAGTTCTCGATGCAGAAATGCCACCGCATCGACTTGTTGCAGCTTTTCACTCGGCTGCAGCAAGGCGTCGTAGACGCTCTTGGCCTGATTACCGTCTGTTACCGCCGGGCCACCGATTGGCGTGCCGGTCAGGGTCTGAAGGAGTGTCATAGGGTGTACCTGGCAGTCATCTCAAAAAATCTCGGCGTTGTGCCGCTCTAATTCTTACGATTCACCCCTCTGCGGAAGATTCATTGAATTTCATGGCGGGCCGGTGGACGGCAATTTACGCGGGCCGAGCTACCCTTTCATGGGGCCGCCTGTCCTTTTTGAGGAACTCTCAGGAACCGTGCTCTCCACCTCCCGAATTTTTGCGTCGATCTGCAATGAGGCCGTGCCGCCCTCCTCTGCGTCCGTTGCCTTTTTCATGCGTGGCATTTCTAGTGTGGGTTGCCGACTGTTGAGTATTGCCGATGGCCGATTTTTCTCCAGGCGCCACGACCGCTGGGCCTGTCGCCTCGCGCAACCCGCAACCTCGGTCGATAATTCAACGTCGTGCGCTGCACAGGTTCAGGAGGACTGAAAGATGCCGCTGACTCTCTACTACCATCCCCTCGCGTCGTTCTGCCACAAAGTGCTGATCGCGCTGTACGAAAATGGAACCGAGTTCGAGAAAAGGATCGTCGACCTGAGCGCCGAGGCTGACCGGGCGCAGCTTCGGGCGCTGTGGCCGATCGGCAAGTTTCCGGTCATCCATGATCACGCTCGCCAGCGTGACGTGCCGGAATCGACCATCATTATTGAGTACCTGGATCGGCTCTATCCGGGTCCGCACCGTTTGGTTCCCGAGGAGTGGGAGACGGCGCTGGAGGTGCGTTTGTGGGATCGGTTTTTCGACCACTATGTGCATGAGCCGATGCAAAGGATCGTGGCGGATCGGCTGTTCGCCGCCCATGGGGATTTGACCAGGGATCGCGATCTGCTGACGACGGCGTACCAGATGCTGGAGCGGCGGATGGCGTCGAGGATCTGGGTCGCCAGCGCGGCATTCAGCCTGGCTGACTGCGCGGCAGTCCCGGCGTTGTTCTATGCCAGCACGCTGGTGCCGTTTCCCGCCGACTGCGGGCACTTGAGTGCCTATTTTGAGCGGTTGATGCAGAGGCCGTCGGTGCAGCGGGTGATTGATGAAGCCAGGCCTTATTTTCAGTTTTATCCGTTTGCGGAGGCGATACCGTTGCGGTTTCGGTGATCCCCGTCGCACCGCAAAATAACCGTAGGAGCGAGGCTTGCCCGCGAAAGCTATGTAACAGCCACCCTAGAGGTTGGAAGTTATGACGCTTTCGCGGGCAAGCCTCGCTCCTACAATGAGTTTTGCGCTGCAGCTACATGGTCTGAAGGTACGCCAACAGGTTTTCGATTTTTTCCGGGTCGCTGATGCCCCAGAAGATCATGCGGGTGCCGGCCACCACGCTTTTCGGGTCTTCGATGTACTTGGCCAGGGTTTCCCGGGTCCAGACCACGCCGGAGGATTTCATCGCCTCGGAGTACTGATAGCCCTCGGTGCTGCCGGCGGTGCGCCCGATCACGCCGTTGAGCACAGGGCCAAAACCCGGGCGGGCGGATTCGCCGACTTGATGACAACCGCCACAGGTGCGGCTGAACAGTTTGCCGCCCGCCTCGGCATCGCCGGCGGCGTTCGCCTGAGTGCCGAACAATCCAGTGGTAAGCATTAAAGCCAAGGTCAGTACGCCAGCGTGGTTCATGTAACGGCTCTCGAAAAAACGAGCGGCTATTTCATCACGACCGGCGCCCGGACCGAAGCTTTCAATTTAATCGTGCAACAAGCCAGAGCTGTACTCGTTGAAGTGACTGCCGATGGCGCTGCCGCCGAAGTTCAGCTTGTTGGCGCTTTGGCCGTCAAACTGCTGGCAACCATCGGAGAAACAGGTGCTGGTGCTCATGCCGGAACCGGAACACGCGCTCAGGAGCAACGCACCGGCGATCAATACGACTTTGACGAGATTGGTTTTCATTGTTCTGTCCCTTTGGCTGCAAGCCTGGCCACGCGCCACCCGAAGCCATCATGCTAAGCCGCCGGCCCGCCGGAAACATAATGAAACATCGAAGCTCGACAGCGTTGGTTCAGCAATGTGGCCGGCGCGTTATTTACGGGCCAATTTGTAGCGCACGCAATCCTCATAAAAGCTCTTGCGGATCGCTTCGGGCTTGAACCGTGACTGGCTATCGTAGGTTTGCTCGGTAATGCCCATGGCCATCATGTGCATCCACGGTTTGTTGAATTTATAAACCTGGATCTTCTGGCGCGCGGCATACAGGGAAACACCCTGCAGCTTGAGTTCCTGAGCCCTGGCCGCCGTCCCCGCGCCCCAACTGCACATATACCGATCATTGGGCTTCAACTCCTTGGCCTCGACCGAGACGGCCACGCTCGCCAGTGCCAGCGAGATCACTAAATTGCGCAATTGGAGTTCACCTAAGCATCTGAAAGTGCGGCGATTCTGGCGATAACGCGAAGTGTTGTGGGCCAGCAAAATGCCTTATCTGCGACAGCCAAATCCACACGGTCGCCTACACTTGGCTCCGGTGCATGGATTATTCATGGGAAGTCGAGAAATGAGGCCCCAATGACAAAAACGAAAACACTGATTGGGCTCATGGCCTTATTGCCGGCGATCACCGTGCAAGCGGATGACGGCGGCATCAGTTTCTGGCTGCCCGGCCAGTTTGGTGCGCTGGCAGCGGCGCCAACCGAGCCGGGTTGGAGCATGCCGCTGATTTATTACCATGTCAGCGCCAGCGAGGGCGGGAGCAAGCCGTTTCCACGGGGCGGTCGCACGACCGTGGGGCTGGATGCGAAAGCCGATTTGCTGTTCGCCAGCCCCACCTACACCTTCGCTGAGCCGTTCCTGGGTGCGCAAGCGGCGGTGTCGATGGTCGCGGCGGTGGGCCGCTCCGAAGCCAGTGTCGATGCCACGCTGACCGGCCCGCGTGGGCGGACGTTCTCCGGGGGCACGGACGATAGCCTGAAAGGCGCGAGCGACATTTACCTGCTCGGCACCTTGAAGTGGAACCACGGCGTGCACAATTTCATGGCCTACAGCATGGGCAACCTGCCCGTCGGCGCCTACGACCCGGATCGGCTGGTCAACACCGGGCTGGGCCATGCCTCGATGGATGCCGGCGGCGGCTACACCTATTTCGACAAGACCAACGAGTTTTCCGCCGTGGCGGGCATGACCTACAACTGGGAAAACACCGATATCGATTACAAAAACGGTATCGACGCCCACCTCGACCTGAGCGCCTCGCACTTCGTCACCAGCCAGACCCACCTGGGCCTGGTCGGCTACGTTTACCACCAGATCACCGGGGACAGCGGCAGCGGCGCCACCCAGGGCGATTTCAAATCCAAAGTCAGCGCCGTCGGACCCCAGGCCGGGCATTTCTTCAAAGTCGGCAAAGAACTGTGGTACGCCAACCTCAAGGGCTATTACGAGTTTGATGCCGAGAATCGCGCCGAAGGCTGGAACACCTGGGTGACGTTGGTTGTTCCGCTCTAGGAAAAAGGGGACGCATTTATTTAATGAGTTTGATGTTGGATGGAAGGACCTCTTCGCGAGCAAGCCCGCTCCCACAAGGGATCTGCTGCGTACACACATTACGTGCTCGACGATGATCCACTGCGGGAAAAAGGCGACGCATTTATTTAACGGGTTTGATGTTGGATGGAAGGACCTCTTCGCGAGCAAGCCCGCTCCCACAAGGGATCTGCTGTGTACACACATTACGTGCTCGACGATGATCCACTGTGGGAAAAAGGGGACGCATTTATTTAACGGGTTTGATGTTGGATGGAAGGACCTCTTCGCGAGCAAGCCCGCTCCCACAAGGGATCTGCTGCGTACACACATTACGTGCTCGACGATGATCCACTGTGGGAGCGGGCTTGCTCGCGAAAGCGGTTCTAGGTGTTGGTCTTCAGTTTGTTCCACAGGCGCGTTGTCAGCCGTGCGATGGCGGGCGGCAGGTCCTCGACGGTGAACAACCTGTCCAACACTGTTTTAGGCGGGTAAATCGCCGGGTCTTGCTTCACCTCCGGCACCACATCGGCGTCCGCCGCCAGGTTAGCGTTGGCGTAATGCACGCTGCTGCTGATGTTGGCGATCACCTTGGGCTCAAGCAGGTAGTTCATGTAGGTGTAGCCATTTTTCTCGTGGGGCGCCCTCTTGGGCATGACCACCATGTCCATCCACAGGGTCGAGCCTTCGTCCGGAATCGAATAGGCGATGTCGATGCCGTTCTTGGCTTCCTTGGCGCTGGCGGCGGCTTGCACGATGTCGCCGTTGAAACCGATCACCGCGCAGATGTTGCCGTTAGCCAGGTCGCTGACGTATTTGGAGGTGTGGAAGTACTGGATGTAGGGCCGGATCTTCAGCAACGCCTGTTCGGCCTTGGCGTAATCCGCAGGCTCGTGGCTGTGGTGCGGCAGGCCCAGGTAATTGAGGGTGATCGGCAGGATCTGCGTCGGGTTATCGATGATCGCCACGCCGCACTGGCTGAGTTTCTTGATGTTGTTTTCATCAAAAAACAGGCTCCAGGAATGGGTGACGTCGGTGGTGCCGAAAATCGCCTTGATCTTCTCGACGTTGTAGCCGATCCCCGCCGTGCCCCACATGTAGGGATAGCCGTACTGGTTGCCCGGGTCGTTGACTTCAAGTTTCTTCATCAGCGCCGGGTCGAGGTTTTTCCAGTTCGGCAACTGGCTCTTGTCTAGCTTCTGGATCGCCCCGGCCTTGATCAACCGCGACATGAAATGGTTCGACGGGCTGACCACGTCGTAACCGGTGTTGCCGGTCATCAATTTCGACTCCAGGACTTCGTTGCTGTCGTGGATGTCGTAGGTCGCCTTGATCCCGGTGGCCTTGGTGAAACCGGGCAGGGTGTCGTCGGCGATGTAGCCGCTCCAGTTGGAGATATTGACCTGTTCGTCAGCGAAAGCGCCTGCCGAAAATGTCGTGAGTAGGACCGCCAGGGAAACAGGATGGACGCGCATGTTCAATCACCTAGTCTTGAAGATTTTTGTTTTGTCGTGATGCCTGGTTTTCTAGATTTCTGTTCTGGCCCTGACCGCCTCCACGCGCATGCGAAGCATGGCACCGATATCGAGGAAAGGTTTGGGCGGCAGCCAGCCTGGCTCGGCCCGATGCATGACCGAGGCCAGCAGCGGCGAGTCGGCGCCCGAGGCCAATTCGGCGAGCAAGCGGCCCCAAAGCGTGCCCCGCGCAACGCCCGAACCGTTGCACCCGGCCACGGCAAACACGCCCTCCTCGACCTTGGCGAAAAACGGTTGCCCGGAACGCGAAGCGCTCAGGTGGCCGGTCCAGGTGTAGCGAATGTCCTGCTCGGTCAGCCATGGGAAGCGCCGTTGCAAACCCAGTACATGGTGTTTTCTGCGGACCTGAAGATCGCTGTTGGACAGATCCCGGGAGCGGTATTCGGCGGTGTTGCGGATCATCACGCGACGATCCGGCGTTAACCGTACCGTGGCGCCAAGCGGTCGGGTGGACAGCACGCCCCAGGGCTCGACGCTGCCCATTGCCTGGAATTCCTGCTCGGTCAACGGCCGGGTGAGGCTGGCGCTGAGTTCCATCGCGAAGGTGCCGCTGTCGGCGATACCCGAGCGCGGAATGAACGCGTTCAGGCACACCAGCACTTGCGCGGCCTCGATGAGGCCCTCGATGCCTCGGGCGCGAACCCGTCCCTGAGCCGCACGTTCAAGACCGGTGATATCGGTGTTTTCGTAGAGGGTCACATTCGCCGGCAATGCATCGAGCAGGCCCTGCACGTATTTGGCCGGTTGCAGTAAGGCGTTGCCGTTACCGCACCAGATCGCCGCTTGATAATGGTCGATCCCGAGTTTTTGCTGGAGTTGTTCACCTTGCAGAAACTGCGCCGAGGCACCCACCGCTTGCAGGGTTTGCAGCTTGGCCTCGACATGGGTGAGCTTTGCGGGATCGCTGACGGCGAAGAAGTAGCCGGCATCCCGAAAATCGCAGTCGATGCCGTGACGGGCAATGCGCTGGCGCACTTCGATGCTGGCGGCGCGGGAGATCGAGGTATCCACTTCATAACCGGCGAAACCTTGATGGCTCAAAAGCTCATCCGTGGTCGGGTGTTCATGGGCCACCACGAAACCGGAGTTGCGCGCCGACGCACCTTGGGCCGCACGCTGGCGGTCGACAATCACGATGCGCGCCTGGGGGTGCATTTCGGCCAGGGAATGAGCGGCGCACAACCCGGTGATACCGGCGCCGATGATCAGCCAATCGGCTTTTTGCAGACCACTCAGGCGATCACGAACCGGGGTGCTTTCGGTTTGAGCGATCCAGCCACATTCATTCTTCACACATCACCTCATTGGACTGTCGTTCGGCGGGCCGTCCCTCGCACTGCATGCGGTAATCGCATGAGCCGTTTTAGATGAAGACAGCCAGAACTGGAATCTATAAGGTCTGTAGTGATACAACCAACGTTTTAAAATCATCGACCTATTCGGAAAACGCATGGATAAGATTCGTCACGTTCCGTCCTTGCAGGGGCTTCAGGCGTTGGTGGAAGTTGCAGATTCCGGCAGCTTCACCCAAGCAGCGCAGAAGCTGTGCCTGACCCAAAGCGCAGTCAGCCGCAAAATCCAGCAGTTGGAGAGTCACTTCGGTGTGCCGCTGTTCGTCCGCAGCAGCCGCAGCCTGCAACTGACCGCTGAAGGCGAACACGTCCTGGCCAGTGCACGCACGATCCTTGAGCAACTGAAAACCCTTGAGGATCGGCTCTCGCCACAAAAACGCCCGTTTCGCATCCGCATGCACGTCTCGCTCGCGGTGCGCTGGTTGTTGCCGAAACTGAGCGATTTCTACCTGCGTCACCCGGACGTTTCCCTGTCGATCGAAACCGTGGCGACAGAGATCGTCGAACCGGCCAGCGACAGCGATGCCTACATCCTTTACCTGCCCGAACCGTCGAACGATCCCGCCAGCCTGACCCTGTTCGAGGAAGCGTTGGTGCCGGTGTGCGCCCCGGGCCTGGGGCCGCTGGCGTCGATGGATGACCTGGTGCGCTTCGCCCTGCTGCATCGCTCGGCGGACAAGCAGGCGTGGATCGAATGGCTGGCGGCCAATGGCGGTAAATCGTTGGAGGATTACCGGCACATCCCCTTCAACCTCGACGAGTTGGCGCTGGATGCGGCGGCGCGAGGCTTGGGGGTGGCGATGACGGATTTGACCCTGGCCCAGGAATCGCTGGATCGCGGGGTGCTGGTGGTGCCGTTCGGGCAGCCGTTGAAAACCCGAGGGATTTATTCGCTGTGCCCGCAACCTTCAGCGGCGGGTCATCCGGCGTGTGGGGTGATCATGGCGTGGTTTGCGCAGCAGGCGGAACAGATTGCCGGGTGATCGCATGGAGACGCACAAAGAGGGACACGAAGAAATGGAATGTCACGTCAGCCATGGGTAGCTGACGGGCTCTCCTTTAACTGCTGCCTCACTGCATTCAATCGCGAGGTTTGGTTCCGATTTTTCCGTTGTACGGATTCACATTTCCCCTCGTGCTGTAGTTGTTGTTCCTCGTGGTATCTGGATTTGTTGCATGGGAAGGTTGGACATACGTTCCATTACTCCGGGTGTATCCACTGATACTGTGATCAGAGCGAGTCCCGTAAGAACTACTTGATTTATAGGAAGAATGGCCGCCGAAGCTACTACCTCGCGCATAAACATTTCCTGAAAGAACTACTCACCGCCAACGCCAACCTTGATTGGACGGCCATACTCGGCACCTTGCGCGGCAAGGGTCGCCTGCATTTTGTAGGCATCGTCCCCAGCGCCATTCCCGTGCATGTGTTCGACCTGATTCCTCAGCAAAAAACCCTGTCTGCTTCACCGGTGGGCTCGCCGAGCAACACGGCGACGATGCTGGAATTCTGCGCACGGCATCAGATCCTGCCGCAAGTCGAGATGTTTGCGATGAGCCAGGTTAACGAAGCCGTCGAGCATTTGCGCAGTGGCAAGGCGCGTTATCGCGTTGTGCTGGATGCCAGCAAATAAGCGCCGGATCAATCCGCGCTGTAAGCCGCAAGAAACTCATCCGAGGCCACAAAATCGGCGGCCGCCCGCAGGGAGGCTGCCGCTTCGGCCCCCAATACGTCCTCAACCCGCTGATTCGCGGTGTTCCAGTGCGTGATTGCCTGATGCAACCGCTCAACCCCGGCCGGGGTCAGGACCGCGCGTTTGGTGCGTCGGTCCTGCTCGTCCGCCTGCAGTTCGACCAGCCCATCGCGCATCAGCGGTTTCAGGGCATGGGTCAGGGCTGAAATCTGGATCGCCAGTTTTGCCGCCAGATCCTGCAAGGTCGGTGCCCTGCCCTCGTTGGCTGCCGCCATGCGCGTTGTTTCCGTCAGCAGTCCCACTTGCGTCGCCTTCAATCCCACCGGGGCGAGGGCTTCGTCGTACAGATTGCCCAGGCGGCGCGCCGCTCGTCGCAGTGCCGTGTTGGTACACACCAGGTTGTCGAAGGCGTTTAGCTCCTCGATTGAGTCCTGGGGTGCGTCGTTTATTGCTGGGAAATGACTGGAAATGTTCTTCATGGCGGAATAATGGTTGAGCACAACACTATTGACAACCCCCATTCTCCCGGACATACACTTGCGGCCTCAACTATTAGCTTGAGCACTAAACCTAAAGAGGCAAGATCATGACTGCATCAAAGAAAACCGCTGTTGTAACGGGAGCATCTTCAGGCCTCGGCGCCGTCTACGCGGATCGCTTGGCTGCACGGGGGTATGACTTGGTTTTGGTGGCGCGCCGCGCGGATCGTCTGGCCGCACTGGCAGACAAACTGAGCACCACGTATGGCGTCAACGTCCGGAGTCTGGTGGCGGATCTTGAGCAAGAGGCGGATGTGGCCAAAGTCGAGCAAGTCCTGACCAGCGACAGCAGCGTACAACTGCTGGTCAACAACGCCGGGCTGGCGAAGTTGCGCGCCCTGGCCGAGTCGTCCGCCGAAGACGCCCGGACGCAGATCGCACTGAATATCGTGGCGCTGACCCGCCTCACGCAGGCTGCGCTGCCGGCATTCGTTTCGCGGGACGCGGGCACCATCATCAACGTGGCGTCGGTGCTGGCGGTTCACTCCTGGGCGATCAGTTCGGTGTACAGCGGCACCAAGTCTTACGTGCTGGCATTCAGCCGTGGCATTCAGGATGAACTGGCCAAGGCCCATTCGAAGGTGAAGCTCCAAATCGTTCTGCCCGCCTCGACCGCCACCGAAATCTGGACCGAAGGCGTCTCCGGGGTGCCGTTGTCAGCGCTGGGAAAAGACACGGTCATGAGCGCGGAGGATTGCGTTGACGCCGCCCTGGCCGGCCTCGACAACGGTGAAGCCATCACCTGGCCTTCGGTGGAGGATGAAACCTTGTGGAACCAGTACGCCACCGCCAGCGCGACTCTCTTCGCCGCCACGCAAACCGGCACGCCTGCTTCGCGTTATCGCATTAAATGATGCGTCCAAGCGGCCCTGGCACCCGGGGCCGCTTCACCGCTTACTCGCCGAAGAACGCCAGCAGTTCTTGGGCCACACGATTGGCCGCCTCTTCCGGCAGGTAATGACCGGCATTCTCGATCACCCCGCCCTTTACATTGCCCGCCACTGCACGCAAAGCGTTGACGATGTTGTCGCCAACGCCCCGCTCGGCGCCCAGTGCCAGCACCGGAATGTCGAGCGGCACTTGCGCCCGTTGGCGACTGGCGGCGAGGCCTTCGGGCGATAAGGCGGATTGGTAATAGCTGCTGGCGGCGCGCAGAGCGCCCGGTGCCGCGAGTTGTCGAGCGTACACGGCGATGTCGTCGGGAGTGACGGTCCAGGACTGAATGGATTTGGCGCGCAACAGCCACGTCAGGAACACCTGCTCGCGACCGGCGATCAGCAGCTCCGGCAGGCCATCGAGTTGGTTGAACGCAAAGTGCCAGGTGCGCAAATTGGCTTCGGTGTGGGACAGGTCCGTGCGCGGGGTGGACAGGCCCGGGATCAAGGCGTCCAACACAGCAAGGCGACGAATATCTGTGCGCCAATCCGCCGCGAGTGCGTAGCCAATCCAGGTGCCGACGTCATGCCCGGCCACGTCGATCGGGCCGTTATCGAGCAGGCCGATCGTTTCGGCGAAGGCGTGGATTTCCGCGGCGACGGTGCGCATGTCGTAACTCCCCGGGGGTGCATCACTTTCCCCCATGCCCCGCGGATCAAGCGCAATCACGCGCCGCCCCGCCGCCACCAGTTTCGGCATCACGTAGCGCCACGCATACCAACTCTGCGGCCACCCCGGAATCAACAGAATCGGCGCGCCGGTCCCGCCCTCGACGTAATGCAGGTTGACCTCGCCCACCCGCGCACTGGCGTGGCGGAACGTGCCCCAGAAATCGGCGCGGTTAAAAAACTCCGTACCGACCTGTTCCGGCTGTTGCCATTCGCTGTTCATCAGATTTTTCCTCTCGTTAGGAATCAAGCGTTTCCTATCTGGACAAAACTTCAATCGAAAAGCCGCATGGCCTCAGGCACCAATCGCTGCATGTCGTCGCCGATGGCGCCGGTTTTGCCCAGGATGCGCATGCCTTGCTGGATCGCCATTAACAGCTTGGCGGTGAGTGCCGCGTCCAGGTCGGTGCGCACCGAACCGTCGCGCTGCGCCTCTTCGATCAAACGCCGCAACTGCGCTTCCCGTTGCTGCTGCTGGGCGGCGATGCGTGTGGCGATTTCTGCGTCGGCAACCGACAGCTCCACCGCCGTTTCGATGACCAGGCAACCGGTACGGCCAGCCGTCTCGCTGCTCATCTGCGCGTAGTGCTTCAACACGGCTTCAATTTTGCCGCGCCCGGTGTCTGCACTGGCGATGCATTGGCGCAAGGCTTCGGCGCGCAATTCCATGTAGCGCCCGAGCGCTGCCAGAAACAGCCCGCGCTTGTCGCCCCAGGCTTTGTAAATGCTGCCCGAGGTCAATCCCAGCACCTTGTTCAGGTCTGAGATCGAGGTGCCGTGATAGCCGAATTCGCTGAACCGGGTGATGGCCTTGTCCAGCACGGCATCACTGTCGAATTCACGGGGACGCCCTAGGCGCGCTGAGAGGTGGGATGTATTTTCCATGGGCCACTATAGGAAATGATTGATCCCGAATGCAACACCCCATTGCGGATCGGCAAAAATCATTTCGACATTGAGGTGTTTTAGCGTTCTAAAAATCGGTAATGGTAGTCCCGGCAATCGTCTCGGCGAACCCCATGCCGAACACCCGCCCAGGCGTTTCAAACCCGGCTCGCCGTTCACCGCCCAACACCCTGCGCGCCGCTTCCACGGCAGCCAGCGGCGTGTAGCTGTAGCCGTTGACCGTTTCGATGATTGAGCGGGCAATGCTGCCGTCCGACCCGGTCACCTCAGCCACCGCGCGGGCGCGATGGGTTTCGCGCTGTTCGGCGCTGGGCCCGTCGGGCATTTGCGACAGATCACCGTCGGGAAAGGCTTCACCCGTGAAGTGCACGAACATGGCGATGTCAGGAATGCCGGTGGAGTGCCAACCGGTGACCAAATCACCAAACGACAACGGCGCGCAGAGTTCAGGGCCGTCGCCGAAATCGAATGTTTGCGGCTGCGCGTCGGGCGTCGCCACCAGTTGCCCATCGATCCTGGCCAACAGACCCGCGCTGATGATCTCGCCGACGCTCATGGCCGAGCCCCGGGACATGGAGCCCGCGACTTGCAGCGCCACTTTCAATGACTGCGGGTTCTGCACCCGGCGCGCCACATGCAGCGCCAGGCAGTCCGTCGGCACCACGTCCCAACCAACACCCGGCAGCAACATGACACCGGCCTCGGCTGCCTGTGCGCCCAACCGTTCGGCCAGCCGATAGACATTGATCTCGGCGGTGATGTCCAAGTAATCGGCGCCCGTTTTGATGCAGGCATCCATCAATGCTGGCGCCGTGTGGGCGAACGGTCCGGCGACATTCAGCAGGACGCTGACGCCGGCCAGGGATTCTGCGGTCGTGGCCTCCGCGTTGAACACACGAAAAGCAACATCCAATTGCGCCGCCAGAGACGCCAACCTGTCGGCATTGCGCCCGGCGATGACAAGGTCCAGCCCCAGCGCCTTGGCATGCTCGGCCGCCATGCGCCCGGTGTAGCCCGTTGCGCCGTAGATCATTAACGTTTTCATTGAGTCTCGCTGATACAGGTGCTGATTGAGTGGTGTCACCACAGTAGCCCTCGCCTGCTCAGCGGGCGCCGTCGTTTCTGGCAGAATCCTGCCTGTTTGTGCTTTTAGTAACCGACCCCGCGCACCCCGCCCGACGCCCGTATCGATTCCCCGGTAATCCAATGCGAGTCCGCGGAGGCCAGGAACACCGCCAGCGGCGCAATGTCTTGCGGCTCGCCAAAGCGGCCCAGCGGCGTGCCCGCAATCAGCTTTTCGCCAAACTCACCGGCAAAGTTACCGTCCGTGGCCGGCGTATTCGTGTGACCGGGCAGGATCGAGTTGACCCGGACCCCGCGTGGCCCAAGCTCCCTGGCCAAGGCGAAGGTCAAGGTATCGACCGCGCCTTTGGTGGCCGAATAGACGCTGGAAGCCAGGTACGGATCGGTGCTGAGAATCGAGCTGATGTTGATGATGCTGGCCGACGGGCCGAACAGTTTGACCGCTTCCCGAACCGCCAGCAGATAGCCGAGCACGTTGAGGTTGAACTGCTGGTGGAACGCCGATTCGGTGAGGTCTTCGATCACCTGGAACACCGCGACACCGGCGTTGTTCACCAGAATATCCAGCGTTCCATATTCGGTCTTGACGGTATCAAACAAACGAATCACGTCGGCGGACTGGCTCATGTCTGCCTGAATGCCCACGGCGTTGCCGCCCTGGGCTTGAATCTGTGCGACCACCGCGTCGGCATCGACTTTGCTCGACGCATAGTTCACGACAACGGTCGCGCCGGCCGCGGCCAGTGCCTTGGCGATGCCGGCACCGATACCTTTCGATGCGCCGGTGACCACGGCAATTTTTCCTTTGAGTTTCATGGGATGACCTTGGTAGATGAGTGAAGTGTGGCCCTCAGTATTCGGGCAACCACCGCTCAAACGGTTGCCGGTTTTTCTCCGATGATTGCCTATTCTTCTCACAGTCTTGCGTTGCGCCCAGCACTGCGCCATGTTCAACCCCATGGACGAAGCGATGGATGAACTGCGCAGCATCGTGATGCGCGCGCAAAACAAGTGGACGGACACGGGCCTGGCGCGGGTGGCGATGGTGCGCGCCGAGGCCTGTGCGAATCAGGTCTATCAGCCGATGCTGCACCTGGTGCTGCAAGGTTCGAAGAAATTGACCATCGGCGATCAGGTGATTGAGTACTCGCCTAACACCTACTTCGTGGTGCCCGTGGACGTGCCCGCCACCGGCGAAATTTATCCGAACGGCCCGGACGAGCCTTACCTCGCGATCAGCCTGACCCTGAACCCCTGCGTCATCGCCACGCTGCTGGCTGACGAGGTCAAATCGGCCGAGCAATCGATCGCCAACCGCTTTAGCCCGGTGATGGCGCCGGTCGAATTGATCGATGCGTGGCTGCGCATGATGCGGCTGATGGATCGCCCCAACGAGGCGGCGGTGCTGGCGCCGATGATCGAGCGCGAGATTCTGTTCCGGGTCTTGCAAGGACCGCTCGGGAGCCTGCTGCGGGAAATCGCCCGGCCCGATGGCCGACTGGAACAGGTGCGGCGCGCTACCCAGTGGATACGCGAGCACTACACCGAGCCCTTTCGTGTGGAACCGCTGGCGGCGATGACAGATATGAGTATCGCGGCGTTCTATCGTCACTTCAAAGCCATCACCGGCATGACGCCCATCCAATACCAGAAACGCCTGCGCCTGATTCGGGCGCGCTGGTTGCTGTTGTTCGATCCTCGCGACGCCGCGTCCATCGCCTTCACCGTGGGTTATGAAAGCGCATCGCAATTCAGCCGCGAATATGCACGGCTGTTCGGCATGCCGCCGGTGCGGGATGCGGCCAGGTTCAAGTCACCAGTGGCGGCGGCGAGCCCGTAAACCTGCGGCAAAAAAAAGCCCCGCGACCCAATGGGCGCGGGGCAAAGAATTGGTTGGTTGCGGCCAACCAAAGGAGCATCGTTAAAAACGCTGAGCGGTTACAGGCATTCCTGAGCGGCACGCTCGAAACTGGACGGGATGAAGTTCGACGCGAGCAGGTGGCGCTCATACAGAAACACTTTGCCGCCGCCGTTCGGGGCTTTGTAGGCTTCCAGTACGTTGTCCGCCGAAACCTTGCTCGGCACCACGATCCGGTAGCTGCGCTGGGTTTGCGAAACCGTCGGGGCCAGGGCACTGCCCTGAAGCTTGGGCACGACGCAATCGGCGTACTGGGCCGGGGTCTTGTGGGTTTGCAGGGTCAGCGTCGGGTCATTAGGCGCGGAGGCGCAACCGGCTAGCAGCAACGGCACAACGGCCAGTCGGATCAATGTCTTCATCGCACAAGTTCCAGGGCAACGTTTTCGATGGAGGCGATTCTCGACGTTTACCCGACGAAGTAGAACTTGCGTTTGGTGATGGTCACTATTGCTTGAACCGATAGTTGCGCCTGTTTGATCCGCAGGCACGCCCGAGCCCACCGCACAGGCGGCATGACGTGTGCGCCATCGGACTTTTTCGTCGGGAACGAAAAAGGGGACAGGTCCATTTTGTGAAAAATAGTTCTGTCCCCTTTTTGGGAATATGGCAGGGGCGGCTGGATTTGAACCAACGCATGGCAGGATCAAAACCTGCTGCCTTACCGCTTGGCGACGCCCCTGCAAGAGCGGGCGGAAATTTATCAACTTTCGCTCGCTCTGGGAAGCCCCCAATGCAAGTTAAATGTGTTTTAAAACAGCCACTTGTCCGTTACACCAACGGTTGATGACTGGTAACGCAGTGAATACCGCCTCCTCCGGCGCTGATGGCGTCGATATTGAGCTGCACCACCTCACGCTCCGGGTAGAGCCGGGACAGCAGCGTAAAGGCCTTGGCATCGGCGACCGCATCGCCAAACTCCGGCGCAATGATCGCCCCGTTGATCACGAAATAGTTGATGTAGCCCGCGGCAAAATCCGGGTTTTTGCGGTTGAATTTGCTCCGGCGCGGCTGCAGCGGCGGCGACACAGTGTGCACCTGTAGCTTGCGGCCATCGGCGTCCGTGGCGTTCTTGAGAATCTCCAGATGAGCGCGGGTGACCTTGTAGTCGAATGACTCGGGGTCGTTGTCGAGATTGGCGATCACCACGCCTGGCTTGGCGAAACGCGCATAGAAATCCACGTGGGCATCGGTGATGTCCTTGCCCTTGATGCCCGGCAGCCAGATGATTTTGCGCAGGCCCAGTCGGGCCTTCAATTCTTCCTCGACCTCGGCCTTGCTCCAGTCGGGGTTGCGGTTGGCATTGATCCAACTGCTTTCGGTCATGATCCCGGTGCCGTGGCCATCCACTTCAATCGCCCCGCCCTCGCCCACCAATTCGCTGCGCAGGTGATCGGCCTTGGCACCGCGCGCGACCAAGGCAGCCAGTTTCGCATCCTTGCCGTGCCGCTGTTTGTTGCCCCAGCCATTGAAGTTGAAGTCCACGGCGCCCAGCCCACCCTGCCCGTCGACCACAAAATTGGCGCCGATATCACGCATCCAGATGTCGTCGAGTTCGGTGGTGACGTAAGTGATGTTGCCCGTGCCGCAGTGTTGCTCGGCCAGTTGCCGCTCGCGCTGGCGACAGAACACGGTCACCGGCTCATAGCGGGCGATCGCCCGGGCGACCCGGCCAAGGGCCGCTTGCACGTCGGCGGTGAAATCCTCCCAGATTGCCTCCTGCGCACCGAATGCGATGAAGGCCCGCTGGTGTTTGTCGCCCTCATCCGGCATGTGCCAACCCTGAGCGGCAGCCACTTGCACGGGCGTCAAACCCAAGGACGCCGCGATGCCTGCACCGGCGACCACCGATACCTGTTTGATGAATTCCCGACGCGTCGACATGTAGGGTTCCCTGATCATTTCGCAGTGGCTGTCTTGAATTTGGTCCAGGTACGCATGCGCGCTCGCATGTCTGCCTGGGGAATGTCCTTGCCCGGAATCAGCCGTGCATAGGTCGCCTCATCGAGGTAGATATCCGGGTTATTGCGCATCGCCGCATCGACGCTCGGACGGGCCTTGGCATTGGAAGTCGGGTAGCCGGTGAAGTTACTGATGGCCGCCATGTTCTCCGGGCGCATGACGAAGTTGATGAACGCGTAGGCATATTCCGGATGCTTGGCATCGACCGGAATGGCCATGGTGTCCATCCACACCGTGGTGCCCTCGCGGGGGATGCGGTACTGGAACGAGGTGCGCTTGCCGGCGCTGTCCGAGGTCCGTTGCGCCTGGGTCATGTCGCCGCTGTAGCCGAGGGACAGGCACAGGTTGCCGTTGACCAGATCGGTGACCGGTTGCGACTGAAACTTGCGAATGTACGGTCGCAGTTTCATCAGCAAATCACTGGCCGCCGCCAGGTCTTCAGGCTTGGCGCTGCGCGGCTCGCGACCGAGGTAGTTGAGCACCACCGCCAGCACTTCGTCCGGGGAGTCGATCATCGAGATCCCGCAATCGGCGAATTTGGCCGCCAGTTCCGGTTTGAACAACATATCCAGGCTATTGACCGGTGCATCCAGCAGGCGCTGCTTGATCTGTTCGGCGTTGTAGGTCAGGCCGATGGTGCCCCAGGTGTAGGGCACGGTGGCTTTCCTGGAAAATTCGTACTGGGATCGCAGCTTCTGCAAACCGGGCTCGATGTCATCCACAGCAGTGAGTTTGGCTTGATCCAGCGGCATCAGGCTGTGGGCGCGCATCAAGCGCTCCGACACGGTGTCCCCGGGAAAGATCAGGTCATAACCACTGCCGCCGGCGAGCATTTTCGCTTCCAGGGTTTCGCTGCCATCCATGACGTCGTAGATCACCTTGATCCCGGTTTCGGCGGTGAATGTGCTCAAGGTGTCTTCAGCAAAATAATCGGCCCAGTTGTACAGCCGCAGGGTCTTCTCCTCGGCGTGCAGCGAAGGCGCGGCACACGCCAGGGTCAGAGTCGCGAGCAACAGTTGGTTGGCAATACCCATGATCAAACCCCTTGAGTGGCCCAGCGTGAATGGAGGTGACGGCCGTCCTGGCTCAGCAGCGCGCCGTACATGTCCGGGCGACGGTCGCGGTAGATGCCCCAGCTCAGGCGCTCTTCACGCATCGCCGCCAGGTCCAGGCTGTGCACCAGGACGACGGTGCTGTCGCGGTCGGCCTCAGCGAGCAATTTTCCCTTGTGGTTGCAGATGAACGAGGAACCGTAGAAACCCATTTGCAGGCTCGGGTCAGTGGTCGCCACTTCGCGCCCGACGCGATTGGCCGCCACCACCGGCAAAATGTTCGCTGCTGAATGGCCGCGCATGGTCATCTGCCAGTGATCCCGGGAATCGAGGGTCGCGCAGCCCGGCTCGGAGCCGATAGCCGTGGGAAACAGCAAGACTTCGGCGCCCATCAACGCCAAACAACGGGCGGTCTCGGGGAACCACTGGTCCCAGCAAATACCCACGCCGAGGCGCCCGAACGCGGTGTCCCAGACCCGGAAACCCGTATCGCCGGGGCTGAAATATTCTTTCTCCTGATAGCCGATGGCGTTGGGGATGTGGGTCTTGCGATACACCCCCGACAAGCGCCCGTCGGCGTCGGCCACGCTCAAGGAATTGAAGTACGCATTGCCGGCCTTCTCGAACCAGCTAAGGGGCAGCACCACCCCCAATTCCTTGGCCAACGCAGCGAAGCGTTTGAGCACCTGGCTGTCGCGATATTCTTCGGCGAGCGCCAAGTGTTTGTGGCTTTGCTCGATGCAGAAATACGGCGTGGCAAACAGCTCTTGCAGCAGGATCACTTGCGCACCTTTGGCTGCCGCCTCGCGTACCAATTGCTCGGCCAGATCGAGGTTATTCGGCAAGTCCCAGGTGCACGGCATCTGGGTGGTGGCAATCGTTAACAGGGTCATGGCCTCAACCCTCCACTGGCCAGGCCGGCTGTTGCTGGGTGATGCAATGCACCCCGCCGCCGCCATGGGCCAAATGGTTGATCCGCACCGGCACCACCTCGCGCCCAGGGAAGGCTTGAGCCAGCACCTCGGCCGCCGCGTGGTCGGCGTCGATGCCATAGGCCGGCATGATGATCGCGCCGTTGGCGATGTAGAAGTTGGTGTAGGAAGCGCAGAACACTTCGGCTTCGGTGTCCACGGCGTCGGTGGCTTCGAACAGTTCGATCAGCTCGAATTTGCGGCCCTGGGCATCGGTGGCCAGTTCCAGGGCACGCCGATTTTCCCGAGCCACTTCGGCGTACACCGATTGCTTGTCGTGGGTCGCGTCCACCAGCAACACGCCGGGACGGGCGAAGGCGCAGACGCCATCGACATGGCCATCGGTCATGTCGCCGGTCACGTAGTCCGGATCGCCGGGCAGCCAGATGGTTTTCTTCACCCCAAGCAATCGGCTGAAAATGTCTTCCATCTCGGCCTTGCTGATGTCCGGGTTGCGATTGGCGTTAAGCAGCACTGACTCGGTAGTGATCAGCGTGCCTTCGCCATCGACGTGAATCGCGCCGCCTTCGTTGCTTAGCGGCGTGCCAAAGCACGGCACGCCGAGGTGATTGAGGGCGCGGCGTGCCAGGCTTTCGTCGAGGTCGTGGGCCGATTTGCCGCCCCAGGCGTTGAACCGCCAACTCACACCCGCCAATCCCTGTTGAGGGTGGCAGACGAAGCTTGGGCCGGAGTCGCGGCACCAACTGTCGTTGACCGCCAACGGGATCAGCTCGATGTCAGGTCCGCACAGCGCTTTGGCACTGGCGATGGCCGAAGGATCGACGACCATTTTCACCGGTTCGAACCGGGCGATGGCATTGGCCACGCCGGCGAAATCCTCTTGCACCTGCGCCAAGGTAACGCGCCAACCGGACTCCCACAGCGCCTGATTGTGTGGCCACACCATCCAGGTCGCGGCGTGTTTGACCCACTCTGCGGGCATCATCCAACCCTTGTTGTTCTGCTGCATGATCAGTACCTTTTAGTTAAGACATTGTGTTCAATGAAAACTGTCTCGAAAGTCTTGGCCTGAATGCTACGGCGGGTAAAACGGGCAAACAAACGATGGATTTAGTGGAAAACTGATTAGAGGAACTTATCGATATGCTCAAGCACTGGCCCCCGCTCAGCACCCTTCGCGGGTTTGAAGCCGCCGCCCGACTGGGCAGTTTTCACAAGGCGGCCGCCGAGCTGAACCTCACTCAATCGGCCATCAGCCAGCAGATTCGCAGCCTTGAGGCGTACCTTGAGCAACCGTTGTTTTTCCGCAGCGGCCGCAGCGTCGCCCTGACCGATGCCGGGCACGATTTGCTCAGCACCACTCAGGCGCTGCTACAACAACTGGCCGTGGGCATTCGGCGTCTCGGGCAATACCAGAAACCCAATCAACTGGTGCTCAACACCACGCCGGCGTTCGCCCGGCATTGGCTGCTGCCACGTCTGGGGGATTTTCGCCGCCAGCATCCGGAGGTGGATTTGTGGATCTACAGCACCGATGAAGTCCCGGACATGACCACCCAGACCATCGACGTCGCAGTGCGCGACGACATCAGTTCCCAGGCCGAATGCAGCTTCAAAGTGCTGCACGCCGACCGCCTCTACCCGGCCTGCCACCCGAGCCAATTGGCGCTGCCCCAGGCACAACGCACGACCCTGCACGGCGAGCGGGAAATGGACTGGAGTCATTGGGCGGTGGAGGCCGGGATCGATGTCGGTCAGCAGGATCAAGGGCTGAACTTCTCCGATCCCGGCCTGTTGCTGGACGCGGCGTGTGCCGGGCTTGGAATCGCTCTGGTCAGCGAACTGCTGAGTTGCCAGGCCCGGGCCAATGGCCTGTTGCAACCCTTGGTGGAGCAAACCATTCGTGGGCCGAACTGGGCGCTGCTGACCCATCGTGACAGTGAAACCAATGCGCGCAGTTTCAGCGAGTGGCTGCTCAGTCAGTTGGGGGCGATCTGACGGTTTTATTCATGCGCGATCTGGCAACAGTGTTTGTCCGGTTGCCGGCTATTTGAAGGAAGAACAAACACCTAGCATCGTCTCTACCCGCTGAGCAAAGGGCCTGGCGGGTCAAACAACTCACTTTGAACGAGACGGTGAACATCATGAAACTTTCAAGCATTGCGCTGTTTTTTGCTCTTGTCGGTGTTGGCGCACACGCCGTTGCCGATGACGCCAACGCCCCTGCCGCCACCAGTCAACCGCCGGTGGAAAGTTATGCTTACGGCATGAAACTCGACATTCAGAAAATCATTTCAATCACCGATACCGCTGATCAATGCGGCCCGGTGCCAACCCAAATGACCTATGAAGATTCCCAGGGCAAGCGCCATGTGATGCAGTACCAAATCATGGGCACCGGCTGTTCGAACGGTTGATCCCGTGTGGTCAATGGAGGGTCGACACTCCATACCGACGGGCATCACTACTGGACTGAACGCACTATTTTTTCATCGGCAGCCAACACGCCTGGAATGTAGCTTTTCAAGAAATCCACCCAGGTCTTTATTTTTGCATCGACGAATTTGCGTGAAGGGTAGATGGCAAACAGGTTGAACTCTTCAAGATGATAATCAGGCAATACCCGCACCAGACTCCCCGACTTCAGCCCGCCGACGGCTGAAGCAATCGGCTGGATACCAATCCCCATCCCGGTACTGATCGCCACGGCCATGCCATCTGCGGTGTTGATATGGAAGGGCGATTCAGGGATGTTGATTGTCTCCACCCCCACCGGCCCTTCAAAGGCCCAATGCTCGACCGGCATCACGGTATTGACCATTCTCAGACAATCATGGGCCCCCAGCGCACTCGGCGATTCGGGGGTTCCGCGTTTTTCCAGGTACGCAGGCGACGCGCACAAAATGCTGTAGGTGATGCCGAGCCGCTGGGCGACAAAGCCCGAATCGGGCAGATCCCGCGCCAGCACAATCGACATGTCATAGCCCTCCTCCAGCAAATCCGGCAGCCGATTGGTCAGGGTCAAATCAAACATCACCGTGGGATGCGTCTCGCGGTATTTGGCAATGGCATCGATCACGTAATGATTGCCGATGGCGGACATCGCGTGAATCTTCAGCCGGCCCACCGGCATCACCTGGGCAGTGCCCGCCTCCTCATCCGCCTCCCGCACCTCATCGAGGATTTTCTCGCAACGTTGCAAGTAGCGCGTGCCGGCCTCGGTCAACGCCAGGCGTCGGGTGGTGCGGTTGATCAGGCGCGTGTGCAGCCGGGCTTCGAGGCTGGAAACGGCTTTGGAAACGTTGGTTGTGGTGGTGTCCAGTAACTCTGCGGCTGCGGTGAAGCTGCCGCTTTGCGCGACGGCGACGAAGAAACGCATGGTCTGGAAAACGTCCATCAATGGCACCTCAGAGGCTACGAATAAAAATCGTCACCGTATTAAATGTGGGAGCGGGCTTGCTCGCGAAAGCGGTGTATCAGACAACTATGATGCCGACTGACACGCCCTCTTCGCGAGCAAGCCCGCTCCCACAGGTTTTGCGTTATTGCTTGCGTGGGATAAACCCTGGCACGCCGGTTTCCACCACGGAGTTGAATCGCACCCGGGTAGTAATCTCTTCCTTGATCTCGCGCATGGCCCGTTGCGGCAAGGTAGCAATATCGATGTTCTCCTGGATATGGCTTGGTGTGGCAGATGTCGTCAAAAACGCCACGCCACGCTGTACCGACCAGGCCAACGCCACTTGCGCCGGGGTTTTCTGCACGCGCTTGGCGATGCCGGTAATCACCGCGTCTTCCAGCACGTTGGGCTCCATGCCATGACCCAGTGGCGCAAACGCCAGGACGATGATGCCGTGCTCCTGGCAAAACTCCAGCAGTTCCCATTCCGGCAGATACGGGTGGGATTCCACCTGCACCACGGCGGGTTTGATCCGCGCCTGGGCGACAATCGCCTTCAAGGCCGGCAACGTGATATCCGACAGACCAATCGACTTGCACCGGCCTTCATCCACAAGGCGCTCCAGCGCTCGCCACGTCTCGATCAAGGTCACGTCAGAATCGTAGATAACAAACCCCAACGCGTCTCGCGGATCCTGGTTATCACCGGGCTGGAAGGCAAACGGCGTATGGATCAGGTAGCAATCGATGTGATCGACCTGGAGCCGTTGGCAACTGGCTTCGAAAGCCGCCTGAACACGCTCGGGACGATGGTTGGTGTTCCACAGTTTCGTGGTGATGAACAGCTCCTCGCGCCGGATCTTGCCCGCATCCAGCACCTCCTTCAAAGCAACGCCGACCTTGTCCTCGTTGCGATAACGTTCGGCGCAATCGAAATGCCGGAACCCGGCGTCCAGCGCATCCTTCACGGCTTGCGTGGTCGTGCCGAGATCGCGAAACAACGTACCAAACCCAACGGCCGGAATCCGACCTGTGCCGTGATTCAGCGCGAATGTGGTATCGCGAAGTCCATCGTGAAAGGCTTCATATGACATGTCTTTACTCCACAACTTGGGGCCGCAGCCGTTATTGATACGAATGTTTCGGTGCTTCGCCAGACGCCACTTTCTGTTCGAACACACCGACGGAATTACCACCCAGGGCCACGTACAACCGCACCGTGTCGAGGTATTGCGCGGTCTTCACGCGGATCTGCCCCAGCAACGCCTGCTCATAGGCCCGCTCGGCTTCCAGCACTTGCAGGATGCTGTTCTCGCCTTGGGCGTAGGCTTGCTGATTCAGGCGAAAACTGCTGTCGGCGGCGCGCAACGCGTCTTCCTGGGCAAGGTTTTGCTCGGCGTCATGGTTGATCGCTTGCAGCGTGTCCGCGACCTGACCGAACGACTTGATTACCGTTTGCTGATAGCCCGCGAGGGACGCCTGGTAGCCATCGACCGCAGCCTGGCGTTCAGCCTTGAGCGTGCCGCCATTGAAAATCGGCGCGGTCAGCCCGGCGGCAAACCCCCAGAGCGCGGCGCCGCCATTGCCGGACGCGGCTTGCGCCAGCGACGCGGACAGCTCGATGCGGGGATAGAGGTTGGCGGTCGCCACACCCACCGCCGCACTGGCCATGTGCAACTCGGCTTCGGCTTGCAGGACGTCCGGCCGGCCGTGGGCCAATTCCGAAGGCAGGCTGACCGGCACGTTGGACGGCAAGGCAAACTCGGCGAGCTCGAACTCCGGCGCAACCCAGTCACCCGGGCCTTTACCGGTGAGGATCGCCAGCGCGTGCCGCGCCGAATCACGCTGCTGCGCCAAGGGCGGCAACAACGTGCGGTCCTGGGCCAGACGCGTTTCGGCCAGGGACACATCGATCTGAGTCGTCGCGCCACTGGCGTGGGCCGCTCGCACCAGGTCGAGGTTCTTGGCGTCGTTGACCAGCAGTTTTTCCACCGCTTGCATCTGCGCGTTGGCCGACGCCAGCAACAGCGCCTGACTGGCGACATCACCGGTCAGGGTCAAGTACGCCGCCTCGTAGCGATGGGTTTGCAGTTCGGTGAAGGCTTGTTGCTGTTCGACCAGACGCTTGTTCCCGCCAAAGGCGTCAAGGTCAAAACCGACTCGCGGGCCGATGGCATAAAAGTTGGAAACCGAAGCCTCGGGGGCATTGTGGGTTCGTTGACGGCCAGCCTGGGCGCCGAAATCGACCTGCGGATACAACGCGCCCTCCGCCGCCGCGACCGAGGACGCCGCTTGCCGGATGGTTGCGTCCGCCGCCACCAGCTCCAGGTTGCCGTCGATGGCGCGCCGCACCAAGGCGTCGAGCTTCGGCGAACGGAACGCCGTCCACCAGTCGCCATTGATCTTCTTGCCGATGTCGATATTCCGGGCGAGGCGCTGTTCGGCCTGTTGGTCGTAGTGCTGCGACCCGTTTGGCGCAGGGGTTTGAAAGTTCGGGCCGACGGTGCAGGCGGACAGGAACACCAGGAATGACATCGCGCCGACCAGGGTGGGCATGTGTCTGTTGAATACGAGCGAATGAGTGTTCATTGGGCAGACTCCACGACAGATCAGTTGGTCGGAACAGGTTTGCGAAGCAACAGAATCAACGGGCTCACCACCAGCATCGCCAGCAGCAAAATCTTGAACTGATCAATCACCGCAATGAACGCGGCTTGGCCGGTGATCATTTCGTTGAGCCCGCCCAGGGCTTGTAGGGGCAGGCCCTGCACCGAGGCGTGATAAGGCGTGACGTGGCTCGCCAGCGCCAGGTGCATTGCCTGGGTGTTGTTGAAGAAAAAGGTCTGCACCACCGCCACGCCAATCGTGCTGCCGTAGACCCGGGCCAGATTGAAGAAACCGGTGCCTTCGGGTCGCAGCTTAGGGTCGAGGGTGTTGAACGCGACCTTGCTGATCGACGGCATCAACACTCCCAGGCCAATACCCTGGAGAGCACCGGCAATCGCCACCGGCGGCCAGTCCATCAACGGCGAATAACCGAGCATCAGCCAGTTGGCATACGCCACCAGCGCCACACCCGCGGCGACGAAAATTCGCTGGTCGATGTGCGCGGGAACGCGGCCCATCAGGATGAAAGCGCCGACCAGTCCGGCACCCCGTGGAAGCGTCAGACAGCCGGTCAGGACCGGTGGGAAGCCGAGGATTTCATCAAGCATCGGCGAGGTCAGGGCCATGGTCGACAGCAGCACAAAACCGAGGGCGAAGAAGATGATCGTCGACAACACAAAGTTGCGATCCCGGAACAAATGCTTGTTGAGGAAATGCACTTTCGCGGTGAACACGTGCACCACAAACAGGTACAACCCCAGCCCGGCGGCGCAAGCTTCCAGCCAGATCTCCGGCGAAGCGAACCACTCCAGGCGTTCGCCCCGGTCGAGGAACATTTGCAGGCCGATCATGCCCAGGGTGAAGGTGCCGACGCCGAAAAAATCAAACGGCGAACGTCGCTCGGCTTTCTTCTCGGCCAGCAACAACGTCGCCGCGAGGAGGATAAATGCCAGCAGCGGCAGGCTGATATGGAACATCGAGCGCCAGCCGTAATGCTCGCTGAGCCAGCCGCCGATACTCGGCGCGGTGGCGATGCCCAGCAGCACGATGGCGGTGAACGTCGCGCCGAATGTCCCTCGCTTCGCTGCGGGCAATGTCTCCAGGGCAATCGCCATCGACAGCGGTGCGAGCACGCCACTGGCCACGCCCTGCACGATCCGCGCACCGATGAATTCCAGCGACGTGGTTGCGTGGGTGGCGAGCAGCAAGCCGAGGGCGAACACGGCAATCGCGAGCTGAAACATAAAGCGCAAGCCGAAACGCCCGGCGAGCCACTGCGCCACCGGCAGCGTGATCGCGCTCGCCGCTAGGTAGGCGGTGAAGATCCACCCGGCCTGATCGTCGGTCATCGACAGGCTGCCCTGGATAAACCGCAGCGCCGAGTTCGGCAACGGCAGGTTCGCCGATTGCAGGTAGGTCGTCAGCAACGCGGCGAACCTCAATGTGCGCGTATTCATCAGAAGATCCCCACGGTCAGCAACGACTTGAGCGGACGCCACCACGGCGTGCGAAAACCGGTATCGACCTTGACCGTGGCGCTGGTCCCCGAGAACAGCGGCAACGCGGGGTCCGTCTCGTCGAGCTCAAGCCGCACCGGTACGCGCTGTACCACTTTGACCCAGTTGCCGGTGGCGTTTTCCGGCGGCAACAGGGCGAAATCCGCACCGGCGCCGGGGCTCATGCTGGTGACGTGGGCCTTGAACACGTGATCGGGGTAGGTGTCGATGCTGATCGTCGCTTCCTGGCCGGGGCGCATGTGCGTCACTTCGTTTTCGCGGAAGTTGGCTTCGACCCACACCTTGCGCGCGGACAGCAGTGCGAAGGCTGGGCTGCCGTTATTGACGAAGTTGCCCACCTGCAAATCGTCGACCTTGGCCACAATGCCGTCGTCCGGCGCATACACCGTCGCGTAGGACAGATAGAGCTGCGCCTCATCGAGCTGGGCCTTGGCCTCGTGCACCGTCGGGTGGCGATCGGCGTCGATATCGGGATCACCGTTCAGGGCAACCACGGTACTGGCGATCTGTTGTTCGATCGAGGCGATGCGTTGCCGCGACACTTTGAGGTCGGTGTCGGCACGCTCATAAATGGCGCGAGAGACGAACTCGGTGGCCACCAGCGCTTTCTTGCGGGCAAATTCCTTTTGATCGAAACCCGCCGACTCCTTGGCCGATTGCAATTCCGCCTGTTGCTGGCGATAGCTGGCCTTGAGGCCGTCGATGCGCAACCGTGCGACGCTCAATTGGGCCTGAGCTCGATCAACGGCAATCTGGAACGGTTTAGGGTCGATGCGAAACAGCACCTGGCCCTTTTTCACGGGCTGGTTGTCCTCAACTGCAATATCGATGACTTGCCCTGACACCCGCGCATTGATCGAGGCCTTCGCTACCCGGGCGTAGGCGTTATCGGTGGTGACGAAGGGCTGCCCCGCCACGTAGTGGGCATAGCCGACGGCGGCGAAGATGACCGGCACACCGATCATCAGCAAGGGACGCAGTTTTTCCTTGAGCGGCTTCTTGATGGGCGCGTCCGGCCCTGGATGCTCGACGGCGGGTGACGCTGAGAGATCGAACTGTTTGGTCATGATCGAATGCACCTGTAACCGGAAAATTGGGGAAAACATCCGCAAAAAACAGCCATACCGTGTGCGGTCGGGAGGATCGCTCCACCGCACCTGTTTCGTCGCCGCAACACCCCGTTCGAGCTCCGCTACAACAAACCTTCAAGGCAAGGAATTTTTGGTTCCTTAATTTTGTGCGATGATGTAAGAATATCGACGAACCCAAATTCCATCAAGGATTTTGTACGACATGGCACAAAAAAAGATTACCGAAGGCAAAGGACGTGGCCGTCCCCGCGCTTATGACCCGCAAACCGCGCTGCAGCAGGCGCTGGGCGTGTTCTGGAACACCGGTTATTCCGGCGCCTCCCTGGACAGCATCGCCACGGCGGCCGGCATGAATCGCCCGAGCCTCTACGCCGCGTTCGGCGACAAACACGCGCTGTACATCAAGGCACTTGAGCAATATTGGGAGTTCGCGGCGGCGGCGATGCACGAAGCGCTGACCGACAGCAGCCTCACCTTGCGCGAGGCGCTGATGCGCTTTTATGAAGGGCAGTTGTCGATTTACTTCTCGGGTGAAGGCCAGCCACGGGGTTGTTTTGCGATTGGCACGGCAACCACCGAAGCGGTTGAGGACCAGGAAATCCGCGACGTGCTGTCAGACCGCTTGAGCCGACTCGATACCGACCTGGAAACCCGCCTGCAAACCGCCGTCAGCGCCGGCGAATTGAAAGTCGATGCCGACCCTGCGGCCCTGGCCGTGCTCGCATCGTCCCTGCTGCACAGCATTTCAATCCGCGCACGGGCCGGCAAATCCCGGGCGGAACTGACCGAACTGGTGCGCAATGCGGTCAGCGTGATCTGCGGATAAGGGGCTTTTATGGAGGGACTCGAAGACATTCTGGCCGAGCATCTGGCGGTGATTTTCTGCGGCATCAACCCGGGCATGATGGCCGCCGCTCAGGGTCATCATTTTGCTGGCAGAAGTAATCGCTTCTGGCGCACGTTGCACCTGGCCGGTTTCACGCCAGAACAGGTGCAACCGGAAAACGACCGGACGATCTTGCAGTACCGCTGTGGACTGACGGCTGTGGTTGACCGTCCGACAGCGCGGGCGGATCAATTGTCTCTGGAGGAGTTCACGACCGCCGCCAAGGCCTTCGAACAGAAGATCACGCGTTATGCGCCGCGCTTCGTGGCGTTTCTCGGCAAAGCGGCGTATTGCGCGTTATCCGGGCAACGGGATATTGCGTGGGGGTTGCAGCCAAAGACCTTTGGCGGCGCGGCGGTGTGGATCTTGCCCAATCCGAGCGGGAGGAATCTTGCCTTCTCGCTGGATCAACTGGTCAGCGCCTACCAGCAACTGCGCACGGCGCTAGACGAGTCAGTGCCGATTCATCAACCCATGCATGACCCCAAAGCGTAACCCCGGCTCGGAGGGTGTCATGTGCGAGATGCCAAACACCTTGAACGCCGCCAGCATCACCACCAGGCCGCCGGGCAGAATGCTCAGGCGATGGGTTTGCAGCCCGGCCAGTTTCAGTTGTTTGACGTGCCCCACTTCCAGCAGCCGCAACGACAAGCGCAACAACCCGCCGTAGGTGATGCCGCTTTGGCCATCGTCGTTGAGGCCATTGGCCTTGAGCACTTTGGCCAGCATCCGCGCGGTGCCGGACGAACCGATGGTCTGCTGCCAGCCCAATGCACGATAACGCCGGGCGACTTTTTCGAATTGCAGCGAGGCCACACGTTCGGCTTCAAGCAGCGCCTGGGCGGTGATGCGGCCGCCATGAAAGTAGCGTGAACCGAAGGTGCCGCTGCCGATGGCGATGCTTTCGGTGACCAGCGGCTGGGTGCCGCGCCCCAGGATCAACTCTGTGGAGCCACCGCCGATGTCCACCACCAGGCGCTGACTCTCGACACCCGGCAGCGTATGGGCGACACCGGCGTACACCAGGTGCGCCTCTTCCTGCCCGGTAATCACGTCGATGCGAAACCCCAGGTGGCGCTCGGCGCTGGCGAGGAACAGTTGCGCATTATCCGCTTCGCGCACCGCGCTGGTGGCCACGGCCCGCACCCGGCATGACTCAAAGCCACGCAGTTTCTTGCCAAATCGCGCCAGCGCCTGCCAGCCGCGATCCAACGCCAGTTCGTCAAGCGCCCCACCCTGGAATCCCTCGGCCAAACGGACCGGTTCACGCAGGGTTTTCACTTCCTGGATCGCCCATTGCTGGTTTCGTTTGACCGACTGGCCAATCATCATGCGAAACGCATTGGACCCAAGATCAATGGCCGCAAACAGGGAGGCGTCTCCTTTCATGGTCGGGATTCCTGGCAGATTCATCAGCCCGCAAACGGAGCCTTCAAGACGGTTTGCGAAGATCTTGCCATGGCTTAGGTGACACGAAGATGACACCGCCCTATGCAATGTCCTACAGCCTTTTCGTCACCACTTCGTCATATCTCCCGCAATACCATGTCAACGCCACCTTCCACGGGAGCCTCCCACCATGCTTGCGAATAACGACACCCTGATACAGCGAATCCACCGCGAGCTGCTCGATCACAGCGACGAAGAACTGGAACTGGAACTGCTGGAGGACGGCCACAACCTCGACGAGCTGTTCGACGGCCACGTCAACGACGGCAGCGAGAAAGAAGAACGACGCCGCTATTTCAGCGAACTGTTCCGTCTGCAAGGCGAACTGGTGAAGCTGCAAAGCTGGGTGGTCAAGACCGGCGCCAAAGTGGTGATCCTGTTCGAAGGCCGCGACGCCGCCGGCAAGGGTGGCGTGATCAAGCGCATCACCCAGCGCCTCAACCCAAGGGTGTGCCGCGTCGCCGCCCTGCCCGCGCCGAATGATCGCGAACAGACCCAGTGGTACTTCCAGCGCTACGTTTCGCATTTGCCGGCGGCGGGGGAAATCGTGCTGTTCGACCGCAGTTGGTACAACCGCGCCGGGGTCGAAAAGGTCATGGGCTTTTGCAACGATGATCAGTACGAAGAGTTTTTCCGCACCGTGCCAGAGTTCGAGCGCATGCTCGCCCGCTCCGGCATTCAGTTGATCAAATATTGGTTCTCGATTTCCGACCAGGAACAGAACCTGCGCTTCCTCAGCCGCATCCATGACCCGCTCAAGCAGTGGAAACTCAGCCCCATGGACCTGGAATCCCGCCGGCGCTGGGAAGCCTATACCAAGGCCAAGGAAATCATGCTCGAACGCACCCACATCGCCGAAGCGCCGTGGTGGGTGGTGCAAGCCGACGACAAGAAGAAGGCGCGCCTGAACTGCATCAGCCACCTGCTCAAGCAAATGCCCTATGAAGAAGTCGAGCAGCCGATGATCGAACTGCCCCAGCGTGTGCGCCAGGAAGACTATTCCCGCAACCCGACGCCACCGGAGCTGATCGTGCCGCAAGTCTACTGATCGTCATCATTCTGTCATCTGACAGGGTCAATACTCAGGTCATACAACGCGTGTTTTTTTATTGCTGCCTTAACCGGCGGCATTTTTTTTGCCTGATGATTTCTCCCATTGGCTTTTCCAAACCAGTCATTGCGCCTACCATGCCGCCAACCCCGAACGGCAGTCATTCTCATGTTTAAAGCAAGCCTGCGTAGCCACCTGACCCTCTGGTTTGCCGGTTTGTCGCTGCTCACGTTAATGAGCGTGGGTTTCTACGTCGGCCATATCGCCACCGAGCAGATGAAGCAGGCGAGCGGCAATGCGTTGTTGAGCACCGCCAAGTCGGCCGCTGAACTGCTGGGGGCGCAACTGCGTGAGCGCCAGCTCGAAGTATCCCTGCTCAGTCGCGCGCCGTTGTTCAAGCGCGGCAACCTCGACGATCCAGACATTTTGACCTCGATGGAACTGCGCACCCAGTCCCGCGCCGAATACGCCTGGATGGGCGTGGCCGATGCGGATGGCCGGGTGCGCCAAGCGGTGAACGGGCTGTTGGTCAATCAGTCGGTGAAGGAGCGTCCGTGGTTCCAGGCCGGGTTGCGCAGTGACTACACCGGCGATCCGCACGAAGCGGTGTTGCTGGCCAAGCTGCTGCCGGGCAACCCCGGTGGCGAGCCGTTGCGCTTTATTGATTTCGCCGCGCCGATCCGCAATACCAAGGGTGAAGTGGTGGGTGTCCTGGGCGCCCACGCGCACTGGAGCTGGGTGACCAGGATTGTCGATGCCGCTGTGTTGCAAAAGGGCACGCCAGACGTCGAGGCGTTGATCGTCGATCACGACGGCAAAGTGCTTTACCCGGAACAACTCGCCGGGGAGCAGTTGCCCAATCTGCCCGGCACATCGCAAAAACCCGGCGCTGGGCCGGGCTGGTCGGTGGGCCATGGTTACCTGACCAGTGCGGTCGCGGTGCCGACGCCGTCGAGCGCGGGCCTCACGTGGTACATCGCGGTCAGGCAACCGCTGGACATCGCCCTGCAGCCGGCGCGGATCCTGTTTTACAAGTTACTGGCGCTGGGGGTTTTGGCGGCGGTGATTTTCGGTCTGGTGGCGTACTACCTGGCGCTGTACCTCAGCCGCCCGATCGAACAACTGGCCCGGGCCGCCAAGCAGGTGCGCGAGCAGCAACCGGACGTGGTTTTTCCGGTGCATCACTCCGTGCGGGAAATCGCCCAACTGGTGCAGTCGATCCAGGGCATGACCCAGTCATTGCTCGGCAAGGAGCGCGAACTGCAAGACGCCAATGCGTCCCTGGAAGCCACGGTCGCGCAACGCACCGCCGCCCTCACCCAGGCCAACGCCGATTTGCTGAAACTGGCGATCCACGATGGGCTGACCGGCGTGTTCAACCGTCGCCGATTCGATGAAAAACTGGCCGAATGCAGCCTGTTGTTCCAGCGCACGGGACGTCCGTTCGCGTTGCTGTTCATCGACGTCGATCACTTCAAGCGCATCAACGACACGTACGGCCATGCCATCGGCGACGAGGTGCTGAAACACCTGGCCCGGCTGATCCAGGGCAGCACCCGCGCCACCGATTTTGTCGCTCGCTACGGTGGCGAAGAGTTCGCCGTGCTGTTACCGGAAATCGAAGAGCCGGAAAGCCCCGACGTCGTGGCCGAGAAAGTCCGTGCAGCCATCGCCGGGGCCTCCTTTGCCACGGTTGGCCGGGTCACCGTGAGCATCGGCGTGGGCCTGGCCGAACTCTCGGACAGCAACACCTCAGCGCTGATCAAACGCGCCGATCAGCAGTTGTACCAAGCCAAGGGCGCGGGACGGAATCGGGTTTGCAGCACCGCCTGAATCCCCAAGACGGGCTCAAATCCCCTTGTGGGAGCGGGCTTGCTCGCGAAGAGGCCGTGTCAGTCAACATCATCGTCGACTGACATACCGCTTTCGCGAGCAAGCCCGCTCCCACAGTTGATCGTGTTGAAAATAAGCTCTTCGTCCCCACACAAATCCCTTGTGGGAGCGGGCTTGCTCGCGAAGGGGCCGTATCAGTCGACGTCATCGTTGACTGACACACCGCTTTCGCGGGCAAGCCCGCTCCCACCGTTGATCGTGTTGAAAATAAGCTCTTCGTCCCCACACAAATCCCGTGTGGGAGCGGGCTTGCTCGCGAATAGGCCGTGTCAGTCGACATCATCGTTGACTGACACACCGCTTTCGCGAGCAAGCCCGCTCCCACCGTTGATCGTGTTGTGAATGAGATCCTCGTCCCCACACAAATCCCTTGTGGGAGCGGGCTTGCTCGCGAAGGGGCCGTGTCAGTCGACATCATCGTTGACTGACACACCGCTTTCGCGAGCAAGCCCGCTCCCACAGTTGATCGTGTTGAAAATAAGCTCTTCGTCCCGACACAAATCCCTTGTGGGAGCGGGCTTGCTCGCGAAGAGGCCGTGTCAGTCAACATCATCGTTGACTGACACACCGCTTTCGCGAGCAAGCCCGCTCCCACCGTTGATCGTGTTGAAAATAAGCTCTTCGTCCCGACACAAATCCCGTGTGGGAGCGAGCTTGCTCGCGAAGGGGCCGTGTCAGTCGACATCATCGTTGACTGACACACCGCTTTCGCGAGCAGGCTCGCTCCCACCGTTGATCGTGTTGAGAATGAGATTCTCGTCCCCACATAAATCCCACAGGGGCATCGGTTTATCCGGGAGTGGTTACGGCGCCGGATAGCCTTCTACCTGATCCGGCCATGAGGTCAGGACTTCGAAGCCGTCGTCGGTGACCGCCACCATGTGCTCCCATTGCGCCGACCAGGACAGGTCCTTGGTCACCACGGTCCAGCCATCGGCCAGGGTTTTCACGTGGCGCTTGCCGGCGTTGAGCATCGGCTCGATGGTGAAGATCATCCCGGTCTTGAGCGTCATCCCCTGGCCCGGAAAGCCGTAATGCAGAACCTGCGGCTCATCGTGATAGACCTTGCCAATGCCGTGCCCGCAGTACTCGCGCACCACACTGAAGCCGTCGCGCTCGGCCACGCTCTGGATCGCGTGGCCAATATCGCCCAGCGTTGCACCGGGGCGCACCACGCGGATCCCGGCGCACATGGCTTCATAGGTGGTCTGCACCAGGCGACGCGCCTCCGGGCTCGGCTCGCCGACGAAATACATGCGGCTGGTGTCGCCGAACCAACCATCCTTGACCACGGCAATGTCGATATTAACGATGTCGCCGTCCTTCAGGATCCGGGACGACGGGATGCCGTGGCACACCACTTCGTTGACCGATGCGCACACGGTTTTCGGAAAGCCGTGATAGCCGATGTTGCCGGGAATGGCCTTCTGCACATTGACGATGTAGTCGTGGCACAGCCGATCAAGGTCGTCGGTACTGACCCCGGCCTTGATGTGCGGCGTGATCATCGCCAGCACTTCAGCCGCCAGTTTGCCCGCCACGCCAGACTGAGCGATTTGCGCCGGGGTGTTGAACGGGACGTTGGCTTTCACAGCACGGTTCATTGCACGGCTCCCGCGACGACTGGCGACTCATCGGCCAGTGCGCACACCTGTTGCAGATCGAGGCCGCCGGCCTGTTCAGCACGGATCAGCAAACGGCAGATCGCGTTGTGATCGAGGTCCGGGTGCAACTCGGCGAGCATGCCGATGCGCATCCAGTGCTCGGCCTGGGCGTTGATCGAGCGGCTCAGCGCATTGCTGGCGACGCGCAGATTCTCGTGCATGTCTTCTGAAATTTTGACGATTCCCACAAATCCATCCGATATGAAATGCATATGAAACGTATACTACTTCAACAAATCGCCGGGCCGCAAATCTCGATAGCTTTTTTCCGTCCTGCGCAGCTTTTGCTTGGGCACAATCGATCTAAAAAGACCGGCCCGGACCTTGGATTTATTGGCTATTCTGAAGTTGTAGGTGAAGACGCAGACTGATGCGCAAGAGGATAGCGAGAACGCGTGGGGCGCGCTCCGAAGGGTACACGGTTAGAAAGATCTCCGCGCTGAGATCCAGCCCTTATGCCGTGTGAGGCAGCAACGCACAAAACGTTACTGTGAGAGGCCTGATAAATCTCGTAAGCCGGAGACCAGCACCGGCCACCTACTCAAATTTAAAAGCCCGCTTCGTGCGGGCTTTTTCATGCCTGCGGACTCTCAGGGCATGACCTCCCACAGGGGCTTACTGAACGGTTTTCAGCTTGATCACATCACCCGAAACCTTGGTGGTGTAACCGGTCAGGACGTAAGCCCAGAACCAGTTTTCCTGCACCTGGGTGTTGATCATGGCATCGCCGCCCTTGGCCTTGATCGCTGCATCTTGTGCGCGAACAAAACGGTTGTTGTGCTTGATCGGGATGCAACCGAACAGCAGCAGGCCCGTGGCGGTGGCTTCGCTGTGGCCCAGGACGGTGTATTGGTTAGCGTCGTAGTGCTGGGTCGTCATCGGGGTGCCAGTGCAACCTGCCAAAACCAGACCGAACAGTGCAACGGCAACCATCTTGCTGAGGTAATTCACGGTGTAACTCCATTTAGAGAACGCTCCGGATCCATCTCCCGAGCGGCGCGCACTCTACCGGAAATAGTGGCCAATTGGTATCAGCACTGCCAGCTCTTTTTCAGGCCGCTGCTTGCACCACGCCCCGCTCCTCCAGTAAACGCACAAACATGGTCAGGCTTTGCGACACCGTGCCCCGGCGCCAAACCAGCCAGGTGCGCAAATAACGGAAAGACTGCGACAGCGGCCAGACGCTCACCGTGGTGCAGCCCGGCATGCTGTCGAGCATACTGCGGGGCATCAGCGCCAGGCCCGCACCGGCACTGACGCAGGCGAGCATGCCGTGGTAGGACTCCATCTCGAAAATCTTGCCCGGCACGGCGGCGTCCTTGGTGAACCAGCTTTCAAAATGATGCCGGTACGAGCAGTTGGAGCGGAACGCATAGATGTTTTCGCCGTTGACGTCCCGCGCGCGGTGGATCGGCGCATGGTTGAGCGGTGCGATCACCACCATCTCCTCCTCGAACGCCGGCACGCCTTCCAGGGCCGGGTGTAGCACCGGGCCGTCGACGAACGCGGCGGCCAATCGCCCGGAAAGGACGCCGTCAATCATGGTGCCAGACGGCCCGGTGGACAGGTCCAGCTCAACCTTGGCGTGCTTTTGATTGTAGGCGGCCAGCAACTCGGGAATCCGCACCGCCGCTGTGCTCTCCAGCGAACCGAGGGGGAACGAGCCTTGGGGCTCTTCGCCCGCCACGGTGGCCCGGGCTTCCTGGACCAGGTCGAGAATGCGCCGGGCATAGTCGAGAAAACTCCACCCCGCCGGTGACAGGCGCAAGCGGCTTTTCTCGCGGATAAACAGATCGACGCCCAGATCCTGCTCCAATTGCTTGATCCGCGTGGTCAGGTTCGACGGCACCCGGTGGATGTGCTGAGCCGCCGCACTGATGCTGCCGTGCTCGGCGACAGCCTTGAAAATTTCGAGCTGGACCAGATCCAAGTCATTCTCCAAACGTGAACGATACGCTCAGTATTATTCAGTTTCCAGAAAACAACCACCCCAGTAACCTGAGCCCATACCCACCCAGCAGGACGGTGCCATGACCCAGGTTTCCAGTCACACCCACGCCATCTCGATCAACCCCGCCACCGGCGAGCAGATCGGCAACTACCCTTTCCAATCCCCGGCCGCACTGGACGCCGCCCTCGCCCGTGCCGCCAGCGGCTTCTCCGTGTGGCGCCGCACGCCGCTGCAAAAGCGCTCGCAGTTGTTGACCGCCCTGGCCAACGCACTGCGTGAAGACGCGCCGAAACTGGCGCGCATGATCACCCTGGAAATGGGCAAGCCCATCACCCAGGCCCGGGGTGAAATCGAAAAGTGTGCGCAACTGTGCGAGTGGTACGCCGAACACGGCCCCGCCATGCTCAACGCCGAGCCAACCCTGGTTGAAGGCGGCAAGGCACGCATCGAATACCGCCCGCTGGGCCCGATCCTCGCCGTGATGCCGTGGAACTTCCCGATCTGGCAGGTGCTGCGCGGCGCCGTCCCCGCATTGATCGCTGGCAACACCTACGTGCTCAAGCACGCACCGAACGTGATGGGCTGCACCTATCTGCTGCGTGATGCGATCCAGCGCGCCGGGTTCGCCGACGGTGTGTTTGAAGTGATCAACGTCTCGCCGGAGGGGGTTTCCACCGCCATCGCCGATCCGCGCATCGCCGCCGTAACCCTCACCGGCAGCGTGCGCGCCGGCATGGCCATCGGCGCCCAGGCCGGTGCCGCGTTGAAGAAGTGCGTGCTGGAACTGGGGGGTTCCGATCCGTTCATTGTGCTCAACGATGCCGACCTCGACGACGCCGTAAAAGCGGCCGTGATTGGCCGCTACCAGAACTCCGGACAAGTCTGCGCGGCGGCCAAGCGCTTGATCATCGAGCAAGGCGTGGTCGAGGAATTTACTCGCAAATTCGTCGAAGCCACCCGCCAACTGGTGATCGGCGATCCACTGGCCGCCGAGACCTACATCGGTCCGATGGCGCGTTTTGATCTGCGTGAGGAACTGGACCAACAAGTGCGCGCCACCCTGGAAGAAGGCGCGACCCTGCTGCTCGGCGGCCACAAAGGCGATGGCCCGGCCAACGTCTACGAGCCCACCGTGTTGGGTGACGTCACCGACCAGATGACCTCGTTCAAGCAGGAACTGTTTGGCCCGGTGGCCTCGATCATCACCGCCCGGGATGCCGACCACGCGCTGGCCCTGGCCAATGACAGTGAATTCGGCCTGACGGCCACGATCTACACCCGCAACCTGGAACGGGCCAAACACCTGGCCGATGAACTGGAAACCGGCGGTGTGTTTATCAATGGCTACAGCGCCAGCGACCCACGGGTGACCTTTGGCGGCGTGAAGAAAAGCGGCTTTGGCCGTGAACTGTCGCACTTTGGCGTGCGGGAGTTCTGCAACGCGCAGACCGTGTGGCTGGATCGCCGCTGAGTGCATCGACCTGCCTGGGAGCCTTTAGCTCCCAGGTGGGTTGCCCGCCCCGGGCCGAACAAACCACTGACCCGTAATCCGCCCTCCCCAGTGCTCCCCCTCTTCCTCCCGCGCCAACGTAAATCCCACGTCTTCATACAGCTTGCGCGCCGCATCCAGACCTTTGAACGTCCAGAGCTTCGTCGCCCGAAAACCCCATTCGTCGCAGAACCTGATCGCTTCAGCCAGCAGGCGCTTGCCGGCACCCTTGCCCCGGGCGCTGTCATCGAGAATAAAACAACGCAGCACCGCATCCTCCCCTTCGCCATCAATGGCAATCGAACCGACAATCCGCTCGCCATCCAGCGCCACCCATACCTCGTTGCGCGGGTTATGCAGGCGCCCCATCAACTCGGCCATGTCGCTGGCCACCAGGCTTTCGAACGGCTGGCCGAAGTTGGCGTGCCTGGCGTAATAGGTGGCGTGCATTTCGACCATGCGCCCGATGATGCCGGGGCGATAACCCCGAGCGATCTGCAACGGGGTATCCGGTGGTGGCGCACCGAGCCGCTGGGTGCGCAGGGCTGCCGCGTAGTGGCCGAGCCCATCGCTGACCGTTTGCTGCTGCGTGCGGGTCAAGTGCGTCATGGCCGCGCTGACCCGCTCAATAGCGAAGGCATCCACCGCGCGCAAGGTTTGCCGGCCTTGCTCCGTGAGTTGCAGCTTTTTCGAGCGCGCATCCTGCTCGTTGGGGACCTCTTCAATCTCCCCGGCCTCGATCAGCTTGCGCACCATGCGGCTGACACTGGATTTCTCCAGCCCCAACAGCGCCACCAGTTCCACCGCCGTCAGGGAATCGCGATTGCCCAACTCGACGATGGTGTGCACTGAGGACGGCGGATAGTCCGTTGCCGCCAGCGTGGCTTGCATAAAACCCAACTCGCGCACCATCAGGCGCGACGCCGAGCGAACGTGGTTAATCAGGTTGGAATCGATCACGGCGCGCACCTCGTGTGTAACGTTGATTTAGTTGTATCGCACAACAAAATAATCGTCAACGCACGGCGGGATTTTGCTGATCGGCGTGCAGGTTGTAGGAGCAAAGCTTGCTCGCGATGAACGATAACGCGGTGTGTCAGGCCTGACGCCTTCGCGAGCAAGCTCGCTCCCACAGGGGGCCTGGGCCGCCCACACACCCTGCGAACAACACAAGACAAAATGTGGGAGCGGGCTTGCTCGCGAAGGCGGTGTGTCAGGCGACATTGTTATCGACTGGGCCGACGCCTTCGCGAGCAAGCTTTGCTCCTACAGGTTTGCGTGGGTCTTTATGAGATCTTTATTCCCCCACCTTCAATCCTGATAACAACTTACCAGGCATCTCTCTAGGCTTTTGCTCATAGCAGGAGGGAACGCCATGGACTTCATTTTTATCATCCTCGGTGCCGTGTTTGTCATCAGTCTGATCGGCCTGGCCTATGGCTGCGCGGCGCTGGACAGGAGACGGTCATGACCGGTTTTTATCTGTTCGGCGGCATCATCGCGGCCGGGTTGCTGGTGTACCTGGTCGCCGCGCTGTTTTTTCCGGAGGACTTCCTATGACCACTCAAGCCTGGATCCTCCTCGGGGCCTTTTTGCTGGTGTTGGGTCTATTGGCCTGGCCCCTCGGGCGGTGGTTGACCACGGTGATGGAGGGCCGCTTTGCCCTCGGCACGCGGATTGAGTCGCCGCTGTATCGCCTGGCCGGGGTCACGCCCGAAGCGCAGATGAGTTGGCTGCAATATGCCCTCGCCCTGATCCTGTTCAACGCCCTGGGATTGCTCTTCGTCTATGCCCTGCAACGCTTGCAAGGTTTTCTGCCGTTCAACCCGCAAGGCTTCGGCGCGGTGACGCCGGACTCGTCGTTCAACACCGCCGCCAGTTTCGTCACCAACACCGACTGGCAAGGCTATGGCGGTGAATCAACGATGAGCTACCTGACGCAGATGCTCGCGCTCACCGTACAAAACTTCCTCTCGGCCGCCACCGGCATCGTCGTGGCCGTGGCGCTGATTCGCGGCTTCGCCCGCCACAGCGCCAGCAGCATCGGCAACGCCTGGGCCGACCTGACCCGCATCACGTTGTGGGTCCTGCTGCCGCTGTCGCTGATCTTCGCGCTGTTCTTCGTCAGCCAGGGCGCGATCCAGAATCTGGATCCCTACAAAGACGTGACGACGATGGAAGTCATGCAGTACCAGGCGCCAGTGCTCACAGACGCCGGCCAACCCAAGCTCGACGCCCAGGGCAGCCCCGTCACCGTGGCCGCCAGCACCGACAAGCAAACCATCGCCATGGGCCCGGTCGCCTCGCAAGAAGCGATCAAGATGCTCGGCACCAACGGCGGCGGTTTCTTCAATGCCAACTCGGCGCACCCTTATGAGAACCCCACCGCGCTGACAAATTTCCTGCAACTGATCGCGATTTTCCTGATCCCGACTGCGCTGTGTTTCGTCTTCGGCCATGTCGTCGGTGACATCCGCCAAGGCTGGGCGCTGCTGGCGACGATGAGCATTATTTTTGTGGTCGCAGTGATCGCCGTCACCCACTACGAACAACTGGGCAACCCGCAGTTTTCTGCGCTGGGCATCGATACGACGGCAGGCAATATGGAGGGCAAGGAACTGCGCTTCGGCATCAGCGCCTCCAGCCTGTTTGCTGCCGTGACCACCGCCGCGTCCTGCGGGGCGGTCAACGCCATGCACGACTCGTTCACCCCGCTGGGCGGCGCGGTGCCGCTGGTGTTGATGCAACTGGGTGAAGTGGTGTTCGGCGGCACCGGCTCGGGGCTGTACGGGATGTTGGTGTTCGCAATTCTGGCGGTGTTTATCGCCGGGCTGATGATCGGCCGCACCCCGGAATACCTGGGCAAGAAGATCGAAGCCTACGAGATGAAAATGGTCGCCATCGCGATTCTGGTGACGCCGCTGCTGGTACTTTTCGGCACCGCCATCGCGGTCATGGCCGAGGCCGGACGGCTGGGGATCGCCAACCCGGGTGCCCACGGGTTTTCAGAAATCCTCTACGCCTTCAGCTCGGCCGCCAACAACAACGGCAGCGCCTTCGCCGGGCTGTCGGCCAACACGCCGTTCTACAACACCATGCTGGCGATCGTCGCCTGGTTCGGCCGCTTCGGCGTGATCGTCCCGGTGCTCGCCATCGCCGGCAGCCTGGCGGCGAAGAAACGCCTGGCGGTCACCGGCGGCACCATGCCCACCCACGGCCTGCTGTTCGTGGTGCTGCTGATCGGCACGGTGCTGCTGGTCGGTTTGCTGAACTACGTGCCGGCGCTCGCGCTCGGACCTGTCGTCGAACACCTCAATCTGATCAAGTGAGATCACGGACATGACACGCAAAGCGTTCTCCTTGTTCGACCCCAAACTCATCACCCCGGCCATCGTTGAGTCAGTGCGCAAACTCAGCCCCAGAATCCAGTGGCGCAACCCGGTGATGTTCGTCGTCTACATCGGCGCGATCATCACCAGCGCCCTGTGGGTCCAGGCCCTGCGCGGCCAGGGTGAGGCCAGCAGCGGATTCATCCTGGCGATTGCCCTGTGGCTGTGGTTCACCGTGCTGTTCGCCAACTTTGCCGAAGCCCTGGCCGAAGGGCGCAGTAAGGCCCAAGCGGCTTCGCTGCGGGACCTGAAAAAGGAAACCTGGGCCAAGAAACTGCGCGAACCGCACTACGGCGCCGAATGGCAATTGGCGCAATCGAGCGGCCTGTGCAAAGGCGATGTGGTGGTGGTCGAGGCCGGCGATCTGGGCGACTCAATCATCCCCGCCGACGGCGAAATCATCGAAGGCGCGGCGTCGGTGGACGAATCAGCGATCACCGGTGAATCGGCGCCGGTAATTCGCGAATGTGGCGGCGATTTCTCCGCCGTGACCGGCGGCACCCGCGTGTTGTCGGACTGGATCGTGGTGCGCGTCACCACCAACCCCGGTGAAACGTTTGTCGATCGCATGATCGCCATGGTCGAGAACGCCAAACGGCAAAAAACCCCGAATGAAATCGCCCTGTCGATCCTGCTGGTGGCGCTGACCATCGTCTTCCTCGGCGTCACAGTGACCCTGCTGCCCTTCTCGCTGTTCGGGGTCTCGGTGGCCCAGGTCGGGACGCCGGTTTCCATCACCGTGCTGATCTCGCTGCTGGTGTGCCTGATCCCTACCACGATTGCCGGCCTGCTGTCGGCGGTCGGTGTCGCGGGCATGAGCCGCATGATGGAAGCCAACGTCATCGCCACCTCCGGCCGCGCCGTGGAGGCGGCCGGTGACGTGGACGTTCTGTTGCTGGACAAGACCGGCACCATCACCCTCGGCAACCGTCACGCCTCGGCGTTTTTGCCCGCGCCCGGGATCAAGGAAGCGGACCTGGTAGACGTGGCGCAACTCGCCTCCCTGGCCGACGAAACCCCCGAAGGCCGCAGCATCGTCGTGCTGGCCAAACAACGCTTCAACCTGCGCGAACGGGACATCGGCGCACTCGACGCCCACTTCGTGCACTTCTCGGCGCAAACCCGCATGAGCGGCGTGGACATGGGCACTCGCCAACTGCGCAAAGGCGCCGGCGAGGCGATCCTGCGCCATGTGCAAAGCCTGGGCGGCCACTTCCCCGACGCCGTGCAAACCATCGTCGAAGACGTCGCGCGCCGGGGCAGCACACCGTTGGTGGTAGCCGACGGCGCCAAGGTCTTGGGGGTGATCGAGCTCAAGGACATCGTCAAGGGCGGGATCAAGGAACGCTTCGTCGAACTGCGCCGCATGGGCATCAAGACCGTGATGGTCACCGGCGACAACCGCGTCACCGCCGCCGCCATCGCCGCCGAAGCCGGGGTCGATGACTTTCTGGCCGAAGCCACGCCGGAGCAGAAACTCGAGCTGATCCGCCGCTATCAGGCTGAAGGTCGCCTGGTGGCGATGACCGGCGACGGCACCAACGACGCCCCGGCGCTGGCCCAGGCCGATGTCGCGGTGGCGATGAACTCAGGGACCCAAGCGGCGAAGGAAGCCGGGAACATGGTCGATCTGGACAGCAACCCGACCAAGCTCATCGAGGTGGTGGAAACCGGTAAACAAATGCTGATGACCCGGGGCTCGCTGACCACGTTTTCGATTGCCAACGACGTGGCCAAGTATTTCGCCATCGTCCCGGCGGCGTTCGTCACCACCTATCCGTCCCTGGCGGCGCTGAACATCATGGGGCTGACCAGTCCGAATTCCGCGGTGCTGTCGGCGGTGATTTTCAATGCGCTGATCATCATTTTCCTGATCCCGCTGGCGCTCAAAGGCGTGAAATACCGTCCGGTCGGCGCCGCCCTGTTGCTGCGGCGCAACCTGCTGATCTACGGCTTGGGCGGGGTCATCGTTCCATTCATCGGCATCAAAATCATCGACATGGCGTTGGCCGCTGTCGGTCTGGTTTGAGGGAGCACTGTCATGACCACTCAATTGCGTCCGGCGTTGACCCTGTTGATTGTCTTTTCCCTGCTCACCGGCCTGGCTTATCCGTTGGTGACGACCGGCATTGCGCGGCTGGTGTTTCCCCATCAGGCCGCCGGCAGCCTGATCGAGCGCGACGGCAAAACCGTCGGTTCGCTGCTCATCGGCCAGGGCTTCAGCGATCCGAAGTATTTCTGGAGCCGCCCGTCCGCCACCAGCCCCATGCCCTATAACGCCCAGGCCTCCAGCGGTTCGAACCTCGGCCCGCTGAACCCGGCGCTGATGGACGCGGTGAAGGGCCGGATCGAGGCGCTGCACGCGGCCGATCCCGGCAACAACGCCACGGTGCCCGCCGACCTGGTCTACAGTTCCGCCAGTGGTCTTGATCCGCAGATCAGCGTGGCCGCCGCGCTGTATCAGGCCGGGCGGGTGGCGCGGGTGCGTAACGTGCCGGTGGAGAAGGTCCGGCAACTGATCGGCGAGTATGCTGAAGGCACGCTGCTCGGGTTCCTCGGCGAGCCTCGGGTCAACGTGTTGGCCCTGAACCTGGCGCTCGACGCCGCCCACTGAGCGGCAACTCACACACGGTGAGGGTGATGGCCGAACAACGTCCTGACCCGGACCAGCTACTGGCCCGGATTCGCGAAGAGGAAGCGCAAGCCAAACGCGGTCGGCTGAAGATTTTCTTTGGCGCCAGCGCCGGGGTCGGCAAGACCTACGCCATGCTCGCCGCCGCTCATACCGCGCAGTTACAGGCCATCAACGTGCTGATCGGCGTGATCGAAACCCACGGCCGCGCCGAAACCCACGCCCTGATCGAAGGCCTCGAAATACTGCCGCTCAAACGGGTCATCGACAAGCAGCGCACCGTCAGCGAATTCGACCTCGACGCCGCCCTCGCCCGCGCACCGGGGCTGATCCTGATCGACGAACTGGCCCACTCCAATGCCGTCGGCTCGCGGCATCCGAAACGTTGGCAAGACGTGGAAGAACTGCTCAGCGCCGGGATCGACGTTTGGTCAACGATGAACGTCCAGCACCTGGAAAGCCTCAACGACATTGTGGGCGGCATCACCGGCATTCGCGTGTGGGAAACCGTGCCCGACCATGTGTTCGATACCGCCGACGAGGTGGTGATCGTCGACTTGCCGCCCGACGATCTGTTGCAGCGCTTGAAGGAAGGCAAGGTCTACCTGGCGCAACAGGCCGAGCGTGCGGTGCAGAATTTCTTTCGCAAAGGCAACCTGATCGCCCTGCGCGAACTGGCGCTGCGGCGCACCGCCGACCGGGTCGACAGCGACATGTTGCAGTACCGCCAAAGCAGCGCGGTGAAACCGGTGTGGGGCACCCGCGACTCGCTGCTCGCCTGCATCGGCCCCCATGAGCAAGCGGAAAAAACCGTACGTTCGACGGCGCGCCTGGCCGCTCAGTTGAATGTGCCGTGGCACGCGGTGTATGTCGAAACCCCGGCCTTGCAGCGCTTGCCCGAAGCCAAGCGTCGGCGGGTGCTGGCAGCCCTGAAACTGGCCCAGGACATGGGCGCGCAAATCTCTACCCTGGCTGGCCAGGACATTGCCGAAGCCCTGGTGAAATATGCGCGGCTGCACAACCTGTCCAAGGTGGTATTGGGCCGGGATGAGCATCCAAAGCGTCGATTCTGGCGTCAGGTGCTGGCGGATCGGATTGGCGCGTTGGGCGCGGATCTGGATGTGATTCAAGTGTCGTTGCCAGCCAACAGTCCGCGCCCCGAGACCGCGACTGAAACCCGCGAAAGTCCAATCCTGTGGTCAACGTATCTGTGGAGCGCCGGGATCTGCGCGGTGACGACGCTGATTGCCTTGCCGCTGGCGAGCGTTCTGGAACAGGCCAATATCGTCATGCTGTTTTTGCTCGCGGTGGTCGCCGTGGCGGTGCGTTTCGGTCGCGGCCCGGCGGTAATGGCGGCGTTCGTGTCTGTGGGCGCCTTCGATTTTTTCTTTGTCTCGCCGCGTTTTTCTTTTGCCTTCGCCGATGTGCAGTACCTGGTGACCTTCGTGGTCATGTTGGTGGTGGCGTTGGTGATCGGGCAGATGACCGCCGGCCTGACGTATCAAGCGCGGGTGGCGCAACGGCGCGAAGACCGCATGCGGGCGCTGTATGACATGTCGCGCTTGTTGTCCGCCGCGCTGATCACCGAGCAGGTCGCCGAGATCAGCGCGCAGTTTCTGTCAGCCGAGTTTGGCGCCCGCTCGGCGTTGCTGGTGGCCGATGACAACAACAAATTGCTGGCGCCGATGTTCACCGGTGACGCCCCGCAAGTCGATCTGGCAATTGCGCAGTGGTCATTCGATAAAACCGAACCGGCCGGTTACGGCACCGACACCCTGCCCTCCAGCACCACGCTCTATCTGCCGCTGTCGGCGCCGATGCGGGTGCGTGGCATCCTCGCCGTACAGCCTCGGGATACGACGCGGCTGGTGGTCCCGGAACAGCGGCGCCTGCTCGACACTTGCGCGTCGTTGCTGGCCATCTCCCTGGAACGAATCCACTACATCAACGTGGCCCAGGACACGACCGTGCAAATGGAATCCGAGCGCTTGCGCAACTCGCTGCTCTCGGCGATTTCCCATGATTTGCGCACGCCGTTGTCGGTGATGGTCGGGCTCGCCGAAGCGCTCAAACTGACCCAGCCAGCCTTGACCGGCGAAGCCGCTGAAATCGCTACGGCGGTGGGTGAATCGGCGCTGCGCATGAACACCCTGGTCAACAACTTGCTGGACATGGCGCGGCTGGAGTCCGGCAAAGTGGTGCTCAATCGCCAGTGGCAACCGGTGGAAGACGTGGTCGGCAGTGCGTTACGTGCCGTGCAGCCGATCCTCGGCGGGCGCAGCGTGCACGTCGCCCTGGAGGATGACTTGCCACCGGTGAGGATCGACGCGGTGCTGATCGAACGCATCCTGATCAACCTGATCGAAAACGCCGTCAAATACACCCCGCCTGCCACCACTATCCATCTGGGTGGCTCGGCCACGGCGGACACCATTGAGGTGTGGGTCGCCGACGAAGGGCCGGGGCTGCCCCACGGTCACGAAGAGGCGATCTTCAGCAAATTCATGCGCGGCAAGAAGGAAAGCGCGATCCCCGGCGTTGGCCTGGGCCTGGCCATCTGCCGGGCCATCGCCCAGGCCCACGACGGCAGCATCGTCGGCATCACCCGGCCCGAGGGCGGCGCCTGCTTCACCTTGCGCCTGCCGCGAGAAACACCGCCCATGATCGAATCCTTTGCCCCGCAGACTGACGAGGAACAGCCATGACCGAATCAGTGCCCCACGTCCTGATCATCGAGGACGAAAAGGAAATCCGCCGCTTCGTGCGCATGGCCCTGCAAGCCGAAGGCCTGGAGGTGCATGAAGCCGACACGTTCCACCGCGGCCTCATCGACGCCGGCACCCGCCGCCCGGACCTGATCATCCTCGACCTGGGCCTGCCCGACGGCGACGGCATCGACCTGATCCGTGATGTGCGCAGTTGGTCGCCGGTGCCCATCATCGTGTTGTCGGCACGCGGCGCCGAATCCGACAAAATCCTCGCCCTGGACACGGGCGCCGACGACTATCTGGTGAAGCCGTTTGGCACCGGGGAACTGCTTGCCCGCGTCCGCGCCCTGCTACGCCGGCAGGCGAAGGATGCCGACAATAATTCGGTGCTGAGCTTTGGCGATGTGCGCATCGACATCGAACGCCGTGTCGTGGAACGCTCCGGCGCGCCGCTGCATTTGACGCCGTTGGAGTATCGGTTGCTGGTGCACCTGTGCTCCCACCCGAATCGGGTGTTGACCCATTTGCAGTTGTTGAAAGCGGTGTGGGGGCCTTCCCATACGACGGATACGCCGTACCTGCGGGTGTTTATGGGCGGGTTGCGCAAGAAGGTCGAGGTCGACCCTTCACAGCCGCGGCATCTGGTGACGGAGACAGGGGTTGGGTATCGGTTTATTCCCTGACCCCGCAGGAACAAAACTTACTCGCGATGAACGGCAACGTGGCGCGCCAGACCTGACGCCTTCGCGAGCAAGCCCGCTCCCACAGGGGACTTGGGTCGATCACATACTCTTCTAACAACATCAAACCAATGTGGGAGCGGGCTTGCTCGCGAAGGCGGTGTGTCAGGTGCCATGGTTTTTGACTGTGCCGCCGTCATCGCGAGCAAGCTCGCTCCCACAGAGGACTTGGGTCGATCACATACTCTTCTAACAACCTCAAACCAATGTGGGAGCGAGCTTGCTCGCGATAGCGGTGTGTCAGGTGCCATGGTTTTTGACTGTGCCGCCGTCATCGCGAGCAAGCCCGCTCCCACAGGGGACTTGCGTCGATCACATACTCTTCTAACAACATCAAACCAATGTGGGAGCGAGCCTGCTCGCGATAGCGGTGTGTCAGGTGCCATGGTTTTTGACTGTGCCGCCGTCATCGCGAGCAAGCTCGCTCCCACAGGGGACTTGCGTCGATCACATACTCTTCTAACAACCTCAAACCAATGTGGGAGCGGGCTTGCTCGCGAAAGCGGTGTGTCAGGAGGCATTGTTTTTGCCGGTGCCACCGTCATCGCGAGCAAGCTCGCTCCCACACGGGACTTGGGTCGATCATAAATTCTGCGGACGACACCAAACAACTGTGGGAGCGAGCCTGCTCGCGAAAGCGGTGTGTCAGGTGCCATGGTTTTTGACTGTGCCGCCGTCATCGCGAGCAAGCTCGCTCCCACAGGGGACTTGGGTCGATCACACATTCTTCTAACAACCTCAAACCAATGTGGGAGCGGGCTTGCTCGCGAAAGCGGTGTGTCAGGTGCCATGGTTTTAGACTGTGCCGCCGTCTTCGCGAGCAAGCTCGCTCCCACAGGGGACTTGGGTTGGCCACAAATTTTGTGAACAACACCGAACAACTGTGGGAGCGAGCCTGCTCGCGAAAGCGGCGGCACATCCAGCATCCCTGTCACTGACACACAGGCTAACCCCGCACAGCCGCCTCTATCGCCGCTATATCAATCTTGCCCATGGTCATCATGGCCTCGAACGCTCGCTTGGCCACCGCTTGATCGGGGTGGGTCACCGCGTCGGTGAGGACACGCGGGGTGATTTGCCACGACAGCCCCCATTTGTCCTGGCACCAGCCGCAGACGTTTTCTCTGCCGCCGTTGCTGATAATCGCGTTCCACAAGCGGTCGGTTTCGGCCTGGTCATCGGTCGCCACCTGGAACGAAAACGCCTCGTTATGCTTGACCCCCGAGCCGCCGTTCAGCCCCAGGCAAGGGATGCCCATCACCGTGAATTCCACCGTCAGGACATCGCCCTGCTTGCCCGCCGGGTAGTCGCTGGGGGCGCGATGCACAGCGCCCACCGCGCTGTCCGGGAAAGTCTTGGCGTAGAACGTCGCAGCTTCCAGCGCGGCGCCGTCGTACCAGAGACAAATCAGGTTTTTGCTGACCATTTTGGTTCTCCAGAATTGGGAGTGACCCGGTCATTCTAGCTGGCCCCTCTGACGCCATCGCGAGCAAGCTTTACTCCTACAGGGAACGGTGCCGACCACCGATCTTGCAAACGACACCAGACAAGTGTGGGAGCGGGCTTGCTCGCGAAAGCGGTGTGTCAGGCGACATGGTTTTCGACTGTGCAATCGCCATCGCGAGCAAGCTTTGCTCCTACAGGGGTCGGTGCCGACCACCGATCCTGCAAACGACACCAGACAACTGTGGGAGCGGGCTTGCTCGCGAAAGCGGTGTGTCAGGCGACATGGTTTTTGAATGCGCCATCGCCTTCGCGAGCAAGCTTTGCTCCTACAGGGAACGGTGCCGACCACCGATCCTGCAAACGACACCAGACAACTGTGGGAGCGGGCTTGCTCGCGAAAGCGGTGTGTCAGGCGACATGGTTTTTGAATGCGCCATCGCCTTCGCGAGCAAGCTTTGCTCCTAAAGGGTTCCGGGTGTTTACTTTTCCCAGTCAGCCTTGGGAATCACTAACCCGTGGTTACCGTTATAGGCCGCACGCTCCGGCTGTTTCCAACCCTCCAGCAGCGACTCATCGAGACGATAGATTTCCACCCCCAACGGCCGGCAAACCTTCAACGGATCTTGCGCATCAGGCCCCCACATCGGCAACGACAAATCCCCACCCGGGCACGTCGACAGTGCACACAGCAGATCAATTTCTGCAAAGAATTCCAGATAGTCCCCCTGCTTCGCCGGGCACGCTTTCATGAAGTACATGTCGTCGTGGTTGAGGCCGGTGCACTGGAAGATGTTCAGCACGTCGTGCACATCGAATTCGGTGAGGCCGTGGGGCAATACGGCGCGGGTCAGGTTGGAGTGGCAGTGGTGATGGAAGTCCTCGCCGGTGAGCATTTTGTTCACGTAAGGGTCGCAGCGGGTGCCAAGCAGGTCGTGCAAGCGCCCGCCGTGTTCGTCGATGCCGTAGGCGGCCAGGCTGTCGTCGGTGATGGTGACCATCGGCCGCAGGAACGGCAGGTTCGACCACAAACGGTCATAGGTGGTGACGTGGGCGCCTTGCAACTGGCGGGTGCGCGCAGCCCACATGCGTTCCCGGGGATCGTTGGCGTTCCACACGTTGAAGTCGCCGACCTGCGGCCCCACCGGCGTGGTCACGCGAAACACATGCCCTGCGGGCACTTTCCAGGCGCGACCGGTGCGGATCGGCACTTCGAATTGCTCGACCAGGGTGCGGCCGTCCTGGCTGTCGCGCACGCGGTCATAGAACGCCTTGTCGACCTGCAACGCGGCGCCTTTGCTGACTTGGTAGGCCGCTGGATAATCCTTGTACATGATGAATCCTCTTTTTCAGTGTTTTGGGAGGCTGCTCACAATGTCCAGCAGCACGCGTTCGGAGTCGTTGAGGTAGCGGCTCATGGCGTCCTCGGCGTCCTTCTTGCGGCCATCGCCCAGCAGGTCGTGAATGTGTCGGTCACGGTCGAGCCAGGGTTTCTGGAAGGTTTCTTCGTTGGGTGCATTGGAAAACACCAGGCGCATCTGGGCCGCGACCTGGGTGAAGAATTCGTCGAACAACGGACTGCGCATCAGGCCGACGATATGCTGGTGAAAACGCAGACTGTGGGTGCCGACGGCTTGCCAGTTTTCGCGATCCTGGGCCAGTTGCGCGGCCTCGATGGCGTCGAGCATCAGGTCGGACTGGTACTCGCGCAGCGGCTTGCTCGCGACGATCGCCTGCAACTCCAGGGTGCGGCGGACCTTGAACAGATCCCGCACATCGTCCAGCCCCATTCGCCGCACTATCACCCCTTTGTTGCGCACATAACTGGTCAGGCCTTCGCGACCCAACTGGTGCAACGCTTCGCGCACCGTATTGCGCGAGGCGTTGTAGGCGTTGACCAGTTCGCTTTCCACCAGTGGCATGCCTGGCAACAAGCGCCCGCCGATGATGTCTGCGCGCAACTCGAGGGCGACCTGGTCCGGCAGCGACAAGCTTGTTTCCTTGGATAGGTTCACTGTGGCGCTCGCATCGGTGGTGATTGTTCAACAATCTTTAATGAACAGACATGCGTTTACCGTGCCAATCATTGACCCAGGGCCGAGTGAATTCTGGCCGTCGACACCGATGGTCACCGGGTCTGGCCCGTCGACAGCGGCGATCTATACTCAAAAGTTCGTTATGCAACACGTCGACACCTGTGCGCCGTGCGACGCACCCGTGCCAATCGCCAAAGTAACCAGCCCGAGTCCCGAAAACGACTGTGCTCAATGGCTGATGGTTATGGAGAACATCATGAAATATAAGCTTCTTTCAGGCGTTGTACTGGCGCTCGCGGCGACCGTGGTCATGCCCGGTGCGTGGGCGGCAAAGGCACAAGCAGTGGCGTCGGATGGTGCTGATCACGTTGGCGCCGGGGCAGTCGCTTCCGATGGTGCTGATCACGTTGGTGCTGGGGCAGTCGCCTCCGATGGTGCTGATCACGTTGGCGCTGGGGCAGTCGCCTCCGATGGTGCTGATCACGTTGGCGCTGGGGCAGTCGCTTCCGATGGTGCTGATCATGTCGGTGCTGGGGCAGTCGCCTCCGATGGGGCTGATCACGTCGGTGCTGGGGCTGTCGCCTCCGATGGTGCTGATCACGTCGGTGCTGGCGCAGTCACCTCCGATGGTGCAGATCACGTTGGCGCTGGGGCAGTCGCATCCGATGGCGCCGATCACGTAGGCGCTGGGGCAGTCGCTTCCGATGGTGCTGATCACGTTGGTGCTGGGGCAGTCGCTTCCGATGGCGCTGATCATGTCGGCGCCGGGGCAGTCGCCTCCGATGGTTCCGATCACGTCGGTGCCGGGGCAGTCGCCTCCGATGGTTCCGATCACGTCGGTGCCGGGGCGGTCGCCTCCGATGGTTCCGATCACGTCGGCGCTGGGGCAGTTGCTTCTGATGGTGCTGATCACGTCGGCGCTGGCGCAGTCGCTTCCGATGGCGCCGATCACGTAGGCGCTGGCGCAGTCGCTTCCGATGGTGCCGATCACGTAGGCGCCGGTGCACTCGCCTCAGACGGCGCCGATCACGCCAACGCCGCCCGCCTCGCCTACTCGCGCAGTGGCATTGGTTCGGATCGAGTGGCATCCTCACTGATGGACGGCAGTTATTCCGACCAATTCAACAGCCCAATCAATCAGTGACCCGAGGGGAATGACCATCCATGACGACGCAAACCGAAACCGCCATCCTGGCCGGTGGCTGCTTCTGGGGCATGCAGGATCTGCTGCGACGCTACCCCGGCGTGCTGTCCACACGGGTGGGCTATTCGGGCGGCGATGTGCCGAACGCGACCTATCGCAACCACGGTAACCACGCCGAAGCGATCGAGATCGTGTTCGACCCGCAGCAAATCAGCTACCGCCAGATCCTCGAGTTTTTCTTCCAGATCCACGACCCGACGACCCAGAATCGCCAGGGCAACGACATCGGCGCCAGCTACCGCTCTGCCCTGTTCTACCTCAGCGAAGAACAGAAACGGGTCGCCGAAGACACCGTCGCCGACGTCAACGCTTCGGGGCTGTGGCCCGGCAAGGTGGTCACCGAAATCACCCCGGCCGGACCGTTCTGGGAAGCCGAACCGGAACACCAGGACTACCTCGAACGCCTGCCCGACGGCTACACCTGCCACTTCATCCGCCCAGGCTGGAAACTGCCACGACGCGGCTAAGTACAAAAAAGAGGCGGCTCGAAGGAGCCGCCTCTTTTTTTGGCTGACTGACAGCCCGTTGCCAAACCGCCCGAGGCCTGGCGCAAACCAGCTAATCTGAATAGAGCACGACCACAACCACGCCTCTTGCTACAGGGGACCCGGGATGACCAGGAAAACAGCACGCCAATGCGCGTCATGGCTCCTTCCCTCCCTGATCGCCATCAACCTGGCGCTGACGGCGGGATGTGCAAGCAAAACGACTCGCTATTCGGCTTCGAACAGAGGCTCAAGTTGCTACGCCAAAGCGCTTCCCTCTTCCGGCGAGGGTGGCCTGGCCTGGGGCGATACCTTGAGCATGGCGCGCAAAAAATCCCTGGATAACTGCATGCGCTATGCAGGCCGATCCGGTGGTACGCCTGATACTTGTCAGGTCGTGTTGGCGCAGTGCAGGCACTGACCAGCACCACCGAATCAACCCACAACCTCAGCCCTTCCTGGCCGCCATCGCCGTCACTTCCACACGCATGCCTTCAACCGCCAGCGCAGCCACGCCCACCGCTGCACGCACCGGCCACGGTTTGGCGAAGTAGCGTTTGTAGACTTCGTTGAACGCGGCGCGGTCGGCCATGTCGGTGAGGTAGATGGTCAGGTGCAGGACGCGGTCCATGGAACTGCCGGCGCGTTCGAGTGCGACTTTCAGCGCTTGCAGGGTGCATTCGCTCTGCTCGACGATGCCGCCCAGTTCCAGGCTGCCGTCGGCGCGGGTCGGGATTTGTGTGGAGACCAGCAGGCCGCCGAAACCGGCGACGTCGGAAGAGATGGAATCGGTGTCCGGGTCGGGGGTGAAGGTGATGTCTTGGTTTGCCATGGGGATCTCGTGTCTGGAGTACGTGGCGGGCAGTTTACAGGCCCATGGCGGAGTTGTTGGTGTGTTGGCTGAAAAACCTGAGCTTCAACCACTCGTCGGCAAGGCATCCCCTCCCCCATTGACACCAATAGGCACCTGCGTAATTTTTACTTAAATCGCATACGATCTAAACGCATACGACAACAAACCCAACCCAACGCAATTCTGAGGATTCATCCCATGAGCAAGATCGAAAAAGTCCTGGCCAGCGGCAAAACCCACACCACTCTGAGCAGCACCGGCATCACATCCCGTGGCCATAACGGCAGTGTCGATATTCAACTCTCGTCCCCCGGCAGCGCAAAACCGGCACACGTGTTCTCGGCCATCCAGCCGCACCCTACCGCCGAGCAACTGTTCGCCGGTGCCTGGTCAGCCTGTTTCATCGCCGCTGTCGGCCTCGCCGCCAAACAATTGAATGTCGAATTGCCGGCAGATCACGCCGTTGATATCGAAGTGGATCTGGGCCAGACCGGTTCGGCCTATTTCCTCCAGGCTCGCCTGACCCTGCGCGTACCGGGCCTGGCAGAAGACGTCGCCACCGCACTGGTCCACGCCGCCGACAGCATCTGCCCTTACTCGAAAGCGATCAAAGGCAACATCGACGTAGCCCTGAACGTGCTGACGGCTTGATCGCTTAAAAATCCTATATATCGCATGCGATACAAGCGCATGCGAAAACAACCAGAACATTGAGACCCCCATCATGAGCAAGATCGAAAAAGTCCTGGCCACCGGCAAAACCCACACCACCCTCAGCAACACGGGCAGCACCGCGCGCGGCCATACCGCCGACGTCGATATCCAACTCTCGTCCCCCGGCAGCGCGAAGCCAGCGCACGTTTTCACTGGCACTCAACCGCATCCGGCCGCCGAGCAATTGTTCGCTGGCGCCTGGTCAGCCTGCTACACCGCCGCCGTCGGGTTAGTGGCTGGTGAGATGAACGTGGTGTTGCCGTCAGACTTTTCCGTCGATATCGAAGTGGATCTGGGGCAGACCGGCCCGGCCTACTTCCTCCAGGCTCGCTTGACCCTGCGCGTGCCGGGAATGGCGCAAGACGTGGCGACGACCCTGGCGCACACCGCCGACCAGATCTGCCCGTACTCGAAAGCAACACGAGGCAACATCGATGTGGCGTTGAATGTCCTCACGGCGTGATGATTGCCGGCCGGTTCGATAAGCGTCGAACCGGCCATCCTTCGCCATTTTGAGCACTTCCGACACCATCGCACACGAGGTATATTTCACGGGTTCGCGCCATCCACCCATGGCGCAAGAGGCTCCTTATGAAATCCACTGACACCACACCCTCCACCGACCTGAAACTCTCGGACTTCCTGTGTTTCGCGGTCTATTCCACCAACCTGGCATTCGGCAAGGCCTATAAGCCGGTCCTCGAACGCATCGGGCTGACGTACACGCAATACATCACCATCGTTGCGCTGTGGGAGGAAGACAACCAGACCGTCGGCAGCCTGGGCGAAAAGCTGTTCCTGGAATCCAACACGCTGACGCCGATCCTGAAAAAACTCGAAGCCATGGGCTATCTCCAGCGCCAACGGGACCCTGAGGACGAGCGCCAAGTGCGGATCAACCTGACCCAGGCCGGCCGCGATTTGCGTGAAGACCAGCCGAAACTGGCCCCGAATACCACCGGCCTGACCCAAGACGAGTTCACGCAATTGCAAAAAGCGATCGTGCGGTTGCGCAGCAATGTCATCAAGTCGACGAAAGACGCGCAATGAACCCGCACCGCCCTGCCCTGACCGCCCGCGAGGTGTGCCAGGTATTGCGCGATGCTGCGTTGGGCATTCGCCCGTTGCAGCGCCTCGACCTCGTACGAATCGAAATCGAAGGCTGGCGCCTGACCCTCGACCTGGACGGCGAGCGTTTGCGGCACTGCCAGAGTTGTCAGAGCCCGGACGGTCGCGAAGGGTTTTTTGAGAGTTGGCAGCGTTACGGCACTGATCCGGTGAGTTTGCTCAGCACTTGGGAATTGGCGCAGGTTGAGCGGTTGATTTTTCGCCCACTGGCCACAACCCCGGTCACCGGGATTTGACACACACGACGTTGCTCGACACAGTCACGCCCCGATCCGGCCAAGGGTGCCGGACGTTCGTGGTGAAAAGGGGCGGCAGTTGAACGAACACACATTGTCCATGCGTCTGGAGCGCGTGGCGGCGCATGTGCCGGCGGGTGCGCGCCTGGCCGATATCGGCTCGGACCACGGCTACCTGCCGGTGGCCTTGATGCGTCGTGGCGCTATCGTCGCAGCGGTGGCTGGCGAGGTGGCGTTGACGCCGTTTCGCGCGGCTGAACGCACCGTTCGCGAGAACGACCTGGAGCAGCACATCACCGTGCGCCTGGCCAGCGGCCTGTCAGCCATCGAACCGGTCGACGGGATCACCGCGATCAGTATTTGCGGCATGGGCGGCGAAACCATCCGCGACATCCTCGACCACGGCAAGGCCCGACTCAGCGGCCAGGAACGCCTGATTCTGCAACCCAACGGCGGCGAACAGCCCCTGCGCCAATGGCTGATGGAGCATGACTACCGCATCCTCGTCGAGGAACTGCTGCGGGAAAAGCGCTTCGACTACGAAATCATCGTCGCCGAACGCGCCGGGCCGGTGGCTTACACCCCTGAAGAACTGTACTTCGGCCCGCTACAGATGCAGGCACGCAGCCCGGCGTTCCTGGCCAAGTGGCAGCGTATCCTTCGCGAAAAGCAAAAGACCTTGAACAGCTTCGCCCATGCGCGTGAAGCGGTGCCCGAGGAGAAGCTTCAGGAGATCGCCCGACAGGCGCGGTGGATCGTCGAATTGCTGGGCTGAGTTTGGCGTTCGTGCGCCTGTCGAGCGCGAAAATTGTCATCCCTTTCAAACTTTTCGCTTCACCGGGCGTCCCTGCTGTATACCGCCGACATGGCGTGGTGACTTCACACAACTGAATTCAGCTAAGGAACGGTGATGACCTTTTTTATTTTTCTTCTGGCCTGCGCTGCAGCGGCGAGCACCGGGATTCTGTTCAAACCAGGTCAATGGTACGAAACCCTGGTCAAACCTAGCTTTACGCCACCCAACTGGCTGTTTCCGGTCGCGTGGTCGGTTATCTATCTGTTGCTCGCCTGGGCCGGGTATCGGTTAAGCCTGATCCCTGGCAGTCAGACGGTGCTGGCGTTATGGGCGGCGCAGATTGCGCTTAACACACTGTGGACACCGGTGTTCTTCGGCGCGCACCAGGTGTTCGCCGCCATGCTGATTCTGACGCTACTCTGGCTGGTCGTCGCGGCTATGGTGGTGATGGCCTTGCAGCTCGACGTGATCACGGGGCTGATCCTGTTCCCCTACCTGGCGTGGTTGTGTGTCGCCGCCGCGTTGAATTTTTCCATTCTGCGCAACAACCGCTGATGGTGAAGCCTCCTGACGTGCCCTGGCCTGCCACCGAGCAGGACTGGGAACAGGTGCGCAACTTCAATAAAAAACTCGCCTGGTTACCGCGCTTCCGAATCCGCAATCGCTTCACGCCCCGGGTGATTCAGGCGCTGCTGCGCGCCAGTCAAATCGGCGGCGCGGGTCAATTGCGCCAGCACGGGCTCAAGGCTGAAAGCAAAGTGATTGAGGTCGGCGGCGTTCCCGTGGCCGTGCGGATCATCAGGCCCCGAGGCAAGGCCAAGGGCGTTGTGCTGGATATCCATGGCGGCGGATGGGTCATCGGCAATGCGCAAATGAATGACGGCTTTAACGTGGCCATGGTCAATACCTGCAATGTTACGGTCGTCTCAATCGATTATCGGTTGGCAGTATCGACGCCGATTGAAGGCCTGATGGAAGACTGCCTCACCGCTGCTCGCTGGGTACTGAAAGATGACCGTGGAGAGTTTGCGAAGCTGCCCGTTATCGTCGTCGGCGAATCGGCAGGCGCTCATCTGGCGGTGGCAACGATGCTGGCCCTGAAACAATGGCCCGACTTGCTGCAACGGGTGAGCGGCGCGCTGCTGTATTACGGCGTCTACGATTTGACGGGGACGGCAAGCGTCCGCGCAGCGCCCGCGGATACGCTGCTGTTGGACGGCCCGGGGATGGTCGAGGCATTGCGCCTGCTGACGCCGCACTTGAACGACCAGCAACGCCGGCAGCCACCGTTGTCACCGCTGTACGGCGACTTCACCGATTTCCCACCGGCGCTCATGTTCGCTGGCGAGCTGGATCCCCTGAAAGACGACACCCTGGAAATCGCCGAGCGATGGCAGACCTCGGCACCGGTTGAGGTGCACCTGTTACCGTTTTCGCCCCATGGGTTTATTCATTTTCCAACTGTGGTTGCGCAAAGCGTGCTCGCCTACAGTCGCGAGTGGATAACGGCGCGGATCGAGGCGACGACCCGGTAATCGCCGATCAGGCCCGCTTACCGGGCCGCCATCAAAACCGGCCCGTCCAGTTCCTCGATTAAAAAATCCGCGAAGGCACGGGCTGACGGTTTCGCGGCTCGGCCTGCGGCGAAAACTGCATTGAGCTCTATCGTGCCCATGTCCCACTCGGACAGGATTCTCACCAATGAGCCGTCCTCAATCTCCTTGAGGCAGCCCGCCAGGCTCATCGAGACAATCCCCAAACCCGCTACCGCGGCCACTGTCGACACCTCGTTCACCGAAACCGACAGCTTGCCGTCCACACGCACCGAAAAAACTGTGCCCTCATGCCGGAACGACCAGACATGACCGGCAATGGACGGGCCGACGATGACCGAATGCGTAGCAAGGTCGGCGGGCAGTCGCGGCGCCCCGGCGCGGGCCAGATAGCTGGGGGCGGCGGCGATCACCCGGGGCGTGGAGCCTATGCGTTTGGCCAGTGCGTTGGAGTCCGGCAAGGAGCCAAAGCGTAAGGCGACATCCACGCCTTCGGTCACCAGGTCCTGGCGCTGGTCATCCATCAGCAACTCCACTTTCAACTCAGGATGACGCTGGAGGAAAACCGGGAGTCGTGGCACCACGGCGCGAATGGCCAGACTCGACGACAAGCCCACTCGCAAGATGCCCCTCAACTCGCCATCCCCCCTGGCAGCCTGCTCGGCCTCTTCCAGTGCGGCAAGGATCGGCTCAAGCCGCGCCATGAAATCCGATCCGGCCTCCGTCAGGCTGACGGCGCGGGTCGTGCGGATCAACAGCGCGGCACCCACCTCTTTTTCAAGCTGTGAGATGACGCGCGAAACCGTCGGCTGGGGGATATTCATCTCGCGCCCGGCCGCCGAAAAACTGCCCTTGCGCGCAACCCTCAGGAATAGACGCAGGCCGAACAGGTGATCATTCATGGTCATGGTGAATAACTGCTACTCAAATAAGGCGTCTACTGGCTGGATTTTGCATGGGACATAGTTGGCGCATCCCCCGCCCAACGCAAGGAAATACGCCATGACACTGCAATCGAAACTCGACGCCCTGAAACACGAATTCGAAACCAGGATGGCACCGCCACCTGTCGTGGAAGCGCTGCACCGCGCTGTCGCGGAGCTGATCGCCAGCGGTGCGCCAGACCGTGCGCTGAAGGCAGGGGATGCAGCGCCTGCTTTTTTGCTGCCCGACCCGGACGGTGAAATGGTGTCTTCCAAAGAGCTTCTGGCCAAAGGACCGCTCGTGCTGACGTTTTACCGCGGCGTGTGGTGCCCATACTGCAATTACGATTTGCAGGCGATGGAAGAAGCCCGCCACAGCATCGAAGCGCTCGGCGCCACCCTGGTTGCCGTGTCGCAACAAACCGCCGCCAACAGCCGCAAGTCCCGGCGCGACAACAAACTCGGCTTCCCGATCCTTGGCGACAAGGGCGGTGACCTGGCGGCTGCGTTCGGTGTGCGCTGGAACGTTCCCGATTACCTGCAACCCATCCATAAAGCCGTTGGTGCCGACATCTCGGTGTTCAACGGCGAAGACAGCTGGACCCTGCCGATGCCAGCCCGTTATGTGATTGGTCAGGACGGCATCATCCAATACGCCGAAGTAAACGCCGATTACACCTTGCGCCCTGAACCGTCGGAGGTGCTGCCTACCCTGGAACGCCTGATGACGAATGCAGCCTGAGGCTGACATCCGCTAATCGCCCCATCCCCACCCTTTTCTTACTGTCGAGAGGTTCAACCATGTCAGCCTTATTCCAGACCTTCACCCTCAAGAGCGTGACCCTTCGAAACCGCATCGTCGTGACACCGATGTGCCAATACTCCTCTATCGACGGCGTGGCCAACGAATGGCACTACAGCCATTACGCATCATTGGCACGGGGCGGTGCCGGTCTGGTGGTGGTTGAAGCCACCGCCGTGTCCCCCGAGGGGCGAATCACCCCCGGTTGCGCCGGCCTGTGGAATGACGAGCAGGCACAAGCGCTACTGCCGATCGTGCAATCGATCAAGTCCGCCGGCGCCATCGCCGGCATCCAGCTTGGCCATGCCGGGCGCAAGGCCAGCGCGAACCGTCCTTGGGAAGGTGACGACCATATCGCTGTGGATGACGCGGCAGGCTGGGAGACGCTGTCGGCATCCGCCATCGCATTGGGCGGCGGCCTGCCGAAGGTTCCCAAAGCCATCTCCACCAGCGAAATCGAACGCGTCAAAGCGGACTTTGTCGCCGCAGCGATCAGGGCCCGGGATGCCGGTTTCGAATGGCTGGAACTGCACTTTGCCCACGGCTATCTGGCGATGGGTTTTCTCTCGGCGCACTCCAACCAACGCACCGACCAATACGGTGGCAGCTTTGAAAACCGCAGCCGCTTTATTATCGAAACCCTGGGCGCCATCCGCGAAGTCTGGCCAGACAATCTGCCGTTGGTGGTACGCCTGGGCGTGATCGAATACGACGGTCGCGATGAAGAAACACTGCTGGAGTCCATTGAACTGGCGAAAACCCTGAAGACCATGGGCGTCGATCTGCTGGATGTCAGCATGGGATTCTCGACGCCCACCCCGGATGTGCCATGGGCCACGCCCGCGTTCCTCGCACCGGTTGCGCAGCGTTTTCGCGATGAAACGGGTTTGCCCGTGACGGCATCCTGGGGTATCGACACACCCGAGCTGGCCGAGCAAGCCATCGAACAAGGTCAATTGGACCTCGTGAGTCTGGGACGCGCCATGCTCAGCAACCCGCATTGGCCTTACCACGCCGCCCGCAAATTGGGGGTCGACAAAGCCTCCTGGACGCTGCCGGCGCAGTACGCACATTGGCTGGAGCGCTATGCTGTCGGTGCCTGACACACCTGGAAAACAAAGGGGATGGATTTATTAAAGCGCTCAGAAAGCTGTGATGTGCTGGATGTGATTGGCCGGCGATTGCAGGCGATGCCGTCGCAGTAACGTGATGACCCTTCCCGCGCTCTGCGTGGGAAGGGTCAACGGGACGTGAAATAGATCTGCCCCCTTCCCACCCTCAGGATGGCGGTTGGGCGAGAAGGAAGACAGGATGAAGGCTCGGTAACGAATCAGGTGTCAGACAACTCGCCGCGCACGCGCTTTTTCATTCCCGTCCGGATCAGCCGACGGTGGCCGGCACTGGCGTGTTGAGCAATTGCTGTTCCCACAGATACGCAATGCCGCTACCGGCGGCATGCTGCTGGAGCACCTCCGTCAGTGCGCCAGCGGTTTCGGCCCGAGCCCAGTCGCGTTGCCATTCGGCGGCCAGCGCCAGCCACGTCATCATGTTCGCACCGGCCGCGATCATGCGCTGGATGGCGACCTGATGAGCCTCGACGGAAACAGCGCCCGAGGCGTCGGTAATCACTGTCACGTCCCAGCCTTCCCCGAGCGCCTGGATCACCGGCATGGCGACGCAGATTTCGGTCCAAAGGCCCGCGATGACCAATTGCTTGCGGCCGGTCGCTTTCACCGCGTCCACGACCTTCGGATCTTCCCAGGTGTTGATGAACGTTCGATCAATCACCTCCTGGCCGGGAAACACATCGGTGATTTGCGGGAAGATAAAACCACCACGCTCGGCAATCACGCTGGTCAGGATGGTGGGCACGTTGAAAGCCTTGGCCGCTTTTGCCAACGCCGTCGCATTGTTGACCACCATCTGCGGTTCATGGCTGTTGAGGTTCGTCAGTTGGTACGGCTGGTGGTCAATCAACACGAGTACTGAATCTTCCGGACGAAGCAGCGAAGCAAGGCCGTTACGAAAAGTCATGAATGCATCCTTTATTGTCATGATGAGCGGGATTGGTTTTCGGGCAACGTTCACCGGCAGTGACGTTGCCTGAGGCCGACACTGTGCTGTTCCCCTGTTCGATCCGGTAGTAGCGTTCGGTGGTTAGCTGTGTCGCCGAATGGGGAACGCCCCATAAACCCGGGCACACTCAAGACGGCCCGCCTGACACGAGTGCTGTTCCCCTATTGGCATCGGGAGTAGCATCGCCGGGCGTGCCATGTCGCGAAATGGGGAACACTGATTTGGATATCGAAGAGCTTCGGACATTCGTAGAAGTGGCTGATGCCGGTGGCGTTTCACCGGCGGCGTTGCGGCTTGGCGTGTCCAAGTCCATCGTCAGTCGCCGGTTGGCGCGGCTGGAAACGGAGCTTGGCGTACAACTGCTTGCACGGACCACTCGCGGCGCGGCGCTGACTGAAGCCGGCGTCACGTTTCGCGAGTATGCCGCCAGGGTCTGCACCGAAATGGATGTCGCACGGGAAGCGATCCTGCCCGCCGGAGCGCTGCGCGGTCGCCTACGCGTCGCCGCGCCGCTTTCGTTTGGCCCGACTCATTTCGCACCTGTGCTGGCGGAAATGGCCCGACGTCACCCCCAGCTTCATATCCATACCTGCTATAGCGATCGCTTCGTTGACCTCATCGCGGAGGGTTACGACTGTGCGATACGGGTTGGCTACCTTCAGGATTCAAACCTGATCGCCAGACGCATCGGCCCGATCAAGGGCAAGCTGGTCGCCAGCCCGGGTTACATCAGCGCCCATGGTTCACCGGACAAACCGGAGGAGCTTATCGCCCATCCAGCCCTGATGCAGAGCACGGAAGCCTGGCAATTTCTGGATGGCGACAACGTCATCTCGGTTCGTCCGCAGGGACGTTTCAAGGCCGACAACGGCGTCGCGCTGGTGGCTGCCGCCGTAGCAGGACTGGGGATTGCCTACCTGCCCGATTGCCTCACCCATGACAGCGTGACCGCCGGGGCGCTCGTGCCGATCATGACGCGTTATCCGCCACCTCCGGCGGGCGCCTATATGGTCCGACCGGCAGGTCAGCATCCCGCGCAGAAGATTCGGGTTCTGACCGAACTCCTGATCGAGTATTTCGGCACGTCTCCGCACTTTGCAGGAACCGCTTCTTCGTGATCACGCCAATGTCGCATTGACATATCGAAAAATCTCGATATCCTCGCGCCATGGAATTACTCGAAATATTCAAAGCCCTGTCAAACCCTACACGCCTTCAAATCCTGAAAGGCTTGAAGGACCCCGCAAAGAACTTCCCTCCGCAGGATGAGGGTGACGTTCTCACGGTAGGCGTCTGCGTCAGCAGTATTCAAGAAGGTATCGGGCTGTCGCAGTCCACGGTGTCTGGTTATCTCGCGACGCTGCAACGAGTGGGCCTGGTCGAAGTCAGGCGCATCGGTCAGTGGACCTACTACAAGCGCAATGAAGCAACCATCAGCGCCCTTTCCGAGATCATCGGCAAAGACCTGTAGTTTTTTTTACCACAGAATATCGAGATATCTCGATATCCCTTTTTATCGATACGAGGATTAACAATGAAAGCCATGACGCTTAAATCATTTGGCGGCCCGGAATCGTTTGAACTCTGCGACGTACCCAAGCCCGTGCCGCGTGCGGGACAAGTCCTGGTCCGGGTACACGCCACCTCCATCAATCCATTGGATTACCAGGTTCGCCGTGGCGATTATCCCGACCTGGTGCAACTGCCAGCCATTACCGGACACGACGTATCGGGCGTGGTTGAAGCCGTCGGGCCGGGTGTGACGACCTTCGCGCCAGGCGACGAAGTCTGGTACACCCCGCAAATATTTGACGGCCCGGGAAGTTATGCCGAGTACCACGTGGCTGCCGAAAGCATTATCGGGAAGAAGCCGCCCTCGCTGAGCCATCTTGAGGCGGCAAGTTTGACCCTGGTTGGCGGGACGGCGTGGGAAGCCCTCATCGTGCGTGCGGCGCTCAGGGTGGGAGAAAGCATCCTCATACACGGCGGCGCGGGCGGCGTCGGTCATGTGGCGATCCAACTGGCAAAAGCCATGGGCGCAAAGGTGTTCACGACGGTGCGCGAAGCGAACGCTGAGTTCGCACGAAGCATGGGGGCCGATGTGGTCATCGACTACGAAAAGGAAGATTACGTCGACGTCATCATCCAGGAAACCGGTGGCCACGGAGTCGATGTCGTGTTCGACACCATCGGCGGCAACACACTGTCACGTAGCCCCGACGTGCTCGCACAACTTGGCCGCGTGGTCTCTATTGTGGACATTGCACAGCCACAAAACCTCGTTCAGGCCTGGGGCAAGAACGCGAGTTATCACTTCGTTTTCACCAGACAGAACCGCGGCAAGCTTGATGAATTGAGCGCATTGGTAGAGCGCGGCCAACTGCGACCACACATTGGCGCCGTCTATTCGCTGGCCGACATCGCGCTCGCCCATGCCCGGCTGGAGAGCCCCAACAACGGTGTCAGAGGAAAAATCGCGATTGCCGTCGAGCCATCGCTCATCTCGTAAATGCGCACTTTTAACCGTTTGACTCATTTTCGAGGTACGCCATGATTTATGAAATCGCCCTGCTCCCCGTCCACCAGGAACGCACTGAAATGTTCAGACGTGCATTTGCCGAAGTCGCTCCTTTGCTCACCCGCGCAAAGGGTTACGAAGGCCATTTGCTCGCGCAAGGGATCGAAACGCCCCAGTTATTCAACCTGATAGTGCGCTGGGCTTCACTTGAGGATCACACGCCGGGCTTCGAAGAGAGTGAAGACCATCGGATGTTCATGCTGGGCCTGGAGGAGTACTTTTCGGAAGAACCGCGGGTTTACCATATCGATCCGGACAGCAGCGTTGGCATGGGTGATGCTGGTGCTTTGAACGGTTTTTGGCTTTAAGGCACAGAGCACAGGGGACAGATTTATTAAACGTGATTAGTAAATAAATCTGTCCCTTTTCTCTGGTCCCCTTCTTGGAAGTGAAATTTCCGGGCAAGGTCTTCGGAAGTTTCCTTCAAGTTGTGGCGACTTTGGTGAACTGGTGCGCGTTGAGTTCGAACGGTAGGCTTTGGGGGTCGCTGCATATTCAGTGACAGGGTGTAGGAACCCTTCCGACCATGAGAAACGCTTTGGCGTCGATACCGATTTGCGGCCGTTAACGTACGCCCGTAATATCAGCAGCGGCGGCTGTGCGCGGGCACACTTCGGTGTGGTCGGGTTCTCTGGTCTCGATATTCCTACCCCGCGTATGGCTGCCACCCAAGCCTGTAGGAGGGCTGTTGGTAGCTTCATTTACTACCAGAGGCAAAAAGCATGAAAAATCTTCACACCGACCCACCCTACGAAAAACCAACACCCCACCCCAAAAGCCGCTTCATGGCGCTCACCAGCAACTGCGACGACATGCCCACGTTGTTCGTCGATACTCACGCGCCGCTGGACGTTCTGCATGACACCGCACTCTACCGAATCCGCGCGGTCACCCAAGTGCTGGAAAACCTGTCCATGCGCGATTCAATCGAATGTGAATCCTTCATCCTCAGCGACTTTGCCTTGCTGTGCGCCATCCCGTTGCGCGATGGCTGTGATGTGCTGGATGTGATTGGCCGACGATTGCGGGCAATGCCGTCGGAGTAGCGGGACGACCCTTCCCGCGCTCTGCGTGGGAAGGGTAAATAGATTTGTCCCCTTCCCTTCTGTCCCCTCAACCGCCATAGCAGTTCGCAAGCAGCTTCTGAGGCTTTGTACTGAGCTGCCGCGCTGAAATTTTTTCAATTGGCTGCATCCAGTCCGTCCTCTGGTGGGTAGTACAGGTAGTAGCCACAGCGCTGCTGAACTGATCACCTTTCTGGAGAGATTGCATGAACACTAAACGATTGCTCTGCATTGTCAGTACTACGCTTGCAGCTACCTGCTTGTTGGGCACAGTGCCGGCTGCCTACGCGCAAACGGATCTGCCGGACAGCATCAAGGTCCCGGACGGTCATAAGATCGCGCTGGAGACCGTCGGGACGGGCGAAATCACCTATGAGTGTCGCGACAAGGCTAACTCCGTTGGCCAGACTGAATGGACTTTCGTCGGCCCCAAAGCGGTACTGAATGACCGCAGCGGCAAGCAGGTTGGCACTTACTTCGGCCCGCCTGCTACATGGCAAGCCAAAGACGGCTCGAAAATCACCGGGACGCAACTGGCGGTTGCCCCCTCAAGTACCGGTGACCTCCCTTATCAGTTGGTCAAGGCCAACCCCGCTGAAGGTAAAGGCGCGATGAGCGGCGTCAGTTATGTACAGCGGGTGGCCGTTAAAGGCGGTGTAGCGCCCATGACCGAGTGCTCCGCCGCAAATAAAGGCAAACGGGAAGTAGTGAAATATCAGGCCGATTATATTTTTTGGGCCGCCAATTAAGTCTACGACTCAGAGCAGGTTGTCAGCGCACAAAGTCGTCTACGCTGCTCCGATAGAACCCCAGCCTTCGGGCTGGGGTATTGACCACCTGCTGACGGCTGAAAACCTTGTCCTTGCCTGAGCCCCTTTTTGACTATGAAGCCTGCCTGATTGCTTGTGCCCGAGGCGAGCAGCAAGCACTGCGCAACTTGTATGAGCAGGAAAGTGCGCGTCTTCTGGGTGTTGCCAGGCGAATCGCTCGCGATAACGCCCTGGCCGAAGATATCGTGCACGATGTCTTTATCAGGATATGGACCCGTGCCGCCAGTTTCGATCCAGCGAGAGGCTCTGCGCGTGGCTGGATCTTCAGCGTTACGCGGCATTTGGCGCTCAACTTCATGCGTGATAACGCCAGAGAAGTACACGTCAGCGAGCAAAGCGAATGGGCGCAGCAAGCGTTGGCGTCCATGGAGACATCGCTACAGAGTGTGGACAGCTTCGATTTTCGAGTTCGGTCAGGGCGTATTTATAGGTGCCTTGAACAACTAGAGCCAGTGCGGCGCAACTGCATACTTCATGCGTATGTAGACGGCTATTCGCATTTGGAAATATCGCAAAAACTGGACGCCCCGCTGGGGACTGTAAAAGCCTGGATCAAACGCAGTCTGGCGGCATTGCGGGAGTGCATGGGATGACCATAAGCCCAGAGGGTGACAGCCACGACCGCATTGACGAACTGGCGAGTGAGTATGTGTTAGGCACGTTGCCAGCCGAACAACGCATCGAGGTACAAAAGCGTCTCGCTCAGGAAGCCGATTTGCGCGCAGCGGTGGATGCGTGGGAACAACGGTTGCTTGCATTGACCGAACTGGCTGAACCGCAAACACCTACTCCACTGCTCTGGGGGCGAATCGAGCGCAGCTTGAACAGCAATGACCGGCGAGCACCACGGGCGACGACCGCTGCGCAGCCAATCCCATGGTGGAACCTTGTACCTTTATGGCGTGGGCTCGCGGCAGCAGGCCTTGTCTCAACGTTGTTGCTCGGAACAATCCTGCTGACACGAGCCGCACCGGTGACTACCTACTTGGTCGTTCTGGTGGCTCCGCAGAACCAGGCGCCCGGCTGGGTCATTCAGGCGAGCAACCCAAAGGAAATCCAGCTAATACCGTTAGGGGTTGCGCAAGTCCCAAGCGACAAAGCACTTGAGTTCTGGACCAAAGCGGACGACTGGCAAGGACCGGTATCCCTTGGATTGGTCAAACCCGGGCAAACGCTTTCAGTCCCTCTGAATAAGTTGCCGCCGCTGGAATCCAACCAACTCTTTGAACTGACCTTGGAAAACCCCAACGGCTCGCAAACTGGCAAACCCACAGGGCCAGTGCAGTTCATAGGTCGCGCCGTGAAAGTGATCTGACGAACACGTCATGACTTGGTTTTTGATGTTCACTTTGGATTAGTTTCGGTTAATGCGACTGGCCGAAATCGGCCATAAGCGGCCAGTCATCACTCGCTGCTATCAGCCAAAAGCGGACAGAAAGTGAGGCTTATTTGGGTCCTGAAGGTCTCTAGAGTGGCAGGGTCTACTCATCAGCCGATTTCCAGCTCACCTTCTAATTCATCCTCCAATTCAGGTACTGCTACACCAGAGGCCAGTCGTGCCTTCGCTGCTTTCCAGTTATAGATGGATACTCTGGCGGCTTCCTCACTGATTGCGATATGCAGCCTTAGAGATGCGAAGTTTTTATCAACGCTATCCTCTGCTTTACAAAGCGTATCGATTGCATCAGTCAAGCTGCCAAAGGAAATTGGCTGCAGAGCGAACAGACTGTGGCGGCGCTGCCAATGCCCGAGCTGAGCAAAATAACGCGCCAGCGAACTATAGAAGTATTTTGAGTAGGCTTCGCCCTGCAGCGCATTCAATTCATGTTGAATGACTGAAGGATCTACAGGCTTGTCGTGGCGTCGTAAAACCGACTCTATCGTATGTTGCATTGCGTCCAGATCAATATTTTTGTAAGCATTCTCCGAGGTGGTGTAAAGCATACGATCGATCTGAACGACTTGGTTGGCGTCCATTAACTGTTTGAGATACAACTTAGCATGTCGCAAACTACGGCTCTTCAATAATTGCGCCACCTCGTTCGTGGTCAAAGGAGCTTGTCTTTGTCGCATAGACTGCAGAATTACACTTTTTTGCGAGAATAAGTCGAATTCCGGATTCAGGCTGATGGAGTCGGTTTGTGACTTACCGTTAAAGTAAATTCCGTGGCCTTCTCCGTGCATCTTCACTACATAGCGAAGGATGTAGTAGTCATGCTTACGCAGCTCCGGTAACCCCGCCTGAGCCTCACTTAAGTGCGCCACCTCCCGTTCAGCAGTAGCGAAGTAGGAACGCAGGGAGTGGAAAATGTCGGCCTCGTCGACGGTGGAAAAGTCGACGAAGCGGGTGTGCCGGTACACACCTTTGCCGGCAACATACATCAGGGGGGAGTCCTGCAGTGCATGGCCACCGGTCTGTTCCGAAAACGAGCTCCTGGAGATACCGCGCCTGTTTGCGTGTCGTGCAATATCCAGCCACGGCAGGCCATTCGCATGCTCAGCAAGCACCGCCGCCGCGGCCTCGCGCTTTCCTAGATTCAACGGGCGTACTAGCGCGCTTTCAAGTGCCACTTGACTTTGCTCATAAAGGAATTGCAGCGCATTGGATGCATCCTTTTCATCGCCGCCCAACTCCTGCTGCAGGTATTGAAGAATAACCGGCCGTTCAATAGCCGTGCCATGCAGGGCAAAGTAGCTATCAAGTACTGTCAATGGCGGGTGCGCCAAAGAGCCCGTAAAGGCGATACGGCCATGACTAATGAATGCCAAAAATTCATGGAAATGGGCCAGTTCCGCGAAGCATTCGGACAGATCAGCCATCTCCAGGCGCAGCGCTTCATACGACATACTTGTGGCGGCGTGCCAAATCTCGGCAGAATTTAGTGCGAGATAGTTATTGAGCCGCTCGTTAATCTTGCTTTCCAGTTGGCGGATGCGCTCTCGTGAGACGTCATATCTTTTGCCAATTTCTGAAAGCGTCAGGCGCTCATCCACGAATCCCCATCGGTGCTGGAAGATCAGCTGGCTTTTCTCATCGAGGGTCGCCAGAAAAATATCCACACGCTCGATTAAAAATCTGCCTAATGCCGCCGCCGATACGAACGGTTGTGTGGTGGCGGTAATCAACGAGGATGGGGCCGCATAGTAGTCCAGAGTGCCAGCCGCAATGAGCAGGAGCTCGGCAGCCAGACGTGCCCGCACCTGCATTAGTTGGCTTCTTGTGCGACCACCCAGCCCTCTTGCCGCCTCCTCCTTCAATGAGTCGAAGCTCAAAATCGTCCTGATGTCAGCGCGCCCGATTACGCGCTCAAGTTTGGCGACGACTTTTAGGTCGGCAGCGTCCAACTGCGTTAGATTGAGTCGCATGTCATCTCGAACGAGCTCGAGTGGTTCAACGACGTCTGACAAGTCTGGTGGCACAGGCAGAAACTCGGTTGCCTGGAAATACAGGACTTTAAGCTCCTGCCAGTCTTCTCTGTATGACGTACCGACGCCATCGAGCTTGAGCAGACTATCAATTGGCAGGTTCAAAATATCCTCAAGCCGCTCGAAATTGACCGTGATTCCGGCGCTACTGCTTGCACTCCGGCACAGTCGGGCAACCAATTTATCGAACCGGCCACCGAGTTGCACCTCACCGACCAGGGTCTGAGGATGTGGGAGAAGATGAGGAACGTCAGTTGCCGAAGGCTCTGCCTTCACGTTCGTGTGAGAGCCAAGCGGGGACATAGGGGGTAGAGTATTGCTGTTTATATGTGGGCGTAAACACTCCTGTTCCTTCAGCGACACAGCCGTTTGCTCGATATTAGCCGGCATTTGCCAAAGAGCCAGCAGCTCCCAGAAAGCTGGAAGCGCGCGCAGACTAAGGAAGCCTTCAACATCCAGTTTGGCGATCAGGATATCCAGGCGCCCCGATGTCTCGCTGGCGGAAAGCAGACCTGCTGCGATCATCTGCACTTTCAGCGAACGGGCAGCTGTCCTAATTTCGGTTACATCGTGCATTTCTACTAGCCTCTCAACCGCACCAAAAACACGGATGTAGAACGGAATACCGCGGTTATCTGGTCGAGTTGCTCTTTTGGCAGCGTCAACAGATCTGCGCGGCTGCTGACTACTCCGCGATATTTTGCGAGCAGCTCGAGCTTAGCTTGATCCTCAGTCAGCACAGCTGATACGACAGGCGGAACGACTGGCTTGGCCTGCGCTGTAATTGCCTCTGGTTCAGCAGCCCCTAGCCGGCCATGAGCAATGGTATCCAGCAACTGTGTCGGTGCTAACCCGGCGATCAAGCGCGCTATTTCCGCTGTAGTGAACCACGGCAGCGTCTTGTACTGGAACTCCAACGACAACGCCTTGGGGCTAGGTGCGACCCCGTGCTTGTCCTGATAGATCCTGTAGGAACGAGAGACTTCGCTACTGATGGCTGCGGTATCAATGTCCCAGCCGAACGCGGCCTGAAGATACCCTTGATAGGAGTCAAAGTGCGTGGCTACCTGGTCCAAAGAGACGTCCTCCAAACTACTTTCCAGTGCTTCAATTGACGGTACGGTGCCGGTGACGTTCTGGTGGCGCCTAAGCTGCTCGACCATTTCTTCACGGCTATTGAGTCGATACTTCAGGCGCTCGATAAGCTCCAGCACACGAGCCGCCGACTGGCTGTAAGTCACTTCAATAGTGTCATCGTGTAGATCGTGTTGATCATCGCGAACCTCATCCAGATCGCCCTCACTCAGCTTTTTCCTTGGTTTGCTGCGTACAACAGCTTGGACCAACTGTTGAACATCCTTGATACGATCCAGAGATCCCACAAAGTCGAGCACATGAACACAATCTTTGTTGTTCGTTTTGCGCAAGCCGCGGCCCAGCTGTTGCAGCCATACGGTTTTCGAACCCGTATAGCGCATGAACACGAGCAGATTGGTTTCAGGGATATCGATCCCCTCATTGAACAGGTCGCACACCAAGATGTACTTGAGATCGCCTTCGCGGAACTGCCGGATGTTTTCCCGCCGCTCACCATCCTGCATCCGTGAATGCACACTAGTAGCGGTGCCAGGGTGGAAGAAACCGAGCAGGTGTCGCAGATGTCGGATGTTCCGACAGAAGACGATTCCCTTTACGTTACTCAACTGCTTCTGCTCGACCGTAGCCTCGATCAGGCGGACGACTTCCTGATCCTTCTTATGCAGGAACAGGCGTTTATCCAAATCCGAAATCGACAGACCACTTTCCAGTTGGTCAATACGATCCTGGTCAATGTCGTCGAGCAGAACAAGGTACTTGGGAAACGCCAGTTTCTTATGCTGCAGTCCCCAAATCAGGTCATAACGGCCAATATGGCTGTCCGCGCCGCCGAAGAAGCCGCTAACGCTTTTGTTGTCGGAGCGCCAAGGCGTTGCGGTAAGGCCAATAAGCAGACGGGGCTGGAAGTGCTCCACAACGCTCGCATATGTTCTGGCTGGGGTGTGGTGCGCTTCGTCAACGATTACATAATCGAAGCTACCGGACGCCAGTTCGGCCAGTTGGCCGTACAGCGTGTCAAAGCTGGCAAAGACCAAGTCAGTATTTTCAGGTCGAGAACCAGCAAAGCATGCAGAAAAGCTGTAGCTCCCCAAACCCAGCACGTTCTTGAAGGCAGTCACCGACTGCAACAGGATCTCAATCTGGTGAGCAATAAATAGGACACGCTGCCCCCCTCCGGCACGCTCAAGTAACTGTTTTATTAACAACGCAACGGTGTAGGTTTTACCCAGGCCAGTTGCCATCTCAATCAGCAGTTTTCGTTTGCCTGCGTCGAATTGCTCCAATGCCTGTTGAATGACCTCAACCTGATATTCACGTGGTTTGATCCTTCGGCCGATCTCAGAGCCGCGAACCACAAACAAGTTCTTCAAGGCGTCCCGGTCAATCAGTTCAACGCCAAGGCGCAACGCGCGTATTTTAACCTCGGAGGTGAAGTACGAGTTGGTGACCAAGATCATCTGCTTCACGTCTGCGAGCCGAGCCCCGGTGACCAATTGGTTTAGGGCGCTGACGTCCACTGTAGTGTCCCGCTTGCGTTGTTTGACCTCTACGGCAAACTTACGTCCTTCGCGGTAGGCAAAGATGTCCACCCCACCATCACCATAGCGATATTCGCTGCCAGTCTCTGTGACCACCGCGTCCTGCCAGCCCGACGCAAGCAGCAGGTCCTTCACAAAGTGCTCAAAATCTTTATGGCTCAGGTCATCCACCAACCTGAAATCTGGAATTTGCATCGCTTCCCCTAGCTATCCATATCATCACGTAATGCGTGCATTGCCCTAGGCGTGTCGGAGCAGATTATTAAGCCTCTCAGGTAAAGGGGACAGATCTATTTCTCCACTACTATAGACGTCGCTTTTGGACAGTAACCGACGCTGTGTGGACTATCCCCCGCTCCGGAAGGCATCTACGGCCTATGCTGTGTGAGTATTGCTTGGCGGCAGTGGCCGCTCATGGACATTAACACCCCTCCACAAAATCAACCCTTTGGTCACTACTCAGCCTCTATCAACCACTCGCATCGCCTCATCAGCCCACACCCCACCACCTGCTATATTCACCCCACCCGCTCCTCACCTCGCCAAGCCGTCGCACCAAAGGAAATCATGCTTGAATTCCTCTCAGCCCTCCTGGACGCCATATCTCTCGTGGATACCGAGGCGCAAAAGGAAGGCAACTCCACATGGTCTCAACGCCATCGCAAGCTGATCCGGGGGTTGTACACCTTTTGCTTGATATCGTTATGCGTCGCGGCGTTGGTGCTTTTGATCCAATGGCTGATTAGCCTGGGGCCAGTGGGGCAGAAAGTGGCGATGGGCATAGGCGCAATTCAGTTAATTGGCTTGTTGGCATTCCTGGATCGTCGGCGCAAGGCTTAGACGCTAGAGGTTTTCAGACCCAACGCCAGTCAGGCTCGATCATTTCCTCTGAACGCTCATCCCTGCATTTAACGCCAACGCCTGCCTGTGATAGATACTCACCGCACACTCCAATCACACAGGTAACCGGATGAACACTCCCATCGCAATCATCGGCGCCGGGCTCGGTGGTTTGACCCTGGCGCGGGTGCTGCATGTCCACGGGATCGCGGCGACGATCTACGAGGCGGAACCTTCGGCAGGCTCGCGTGCCCAGGGTGGCCTGCTCGATATCCACGAATACAACGGGCAGCTCGCGCTCAAGGCGGCGGGCCTGTTCGAGCAGTTTCTGGGCATCATTATCGAGGGCGCCGATGCCAAGCGGATTTGCGACAAGCACGGCACTGTGCTGCTGGATTGGCCGAGCCCGGACAACGGCGGTCGGCCTGAGGTGGAGCGCGGGGAGTTACGCCGAATTCTGCTGGAATCGCTGCCGGCCGACACCGTTCGCTGGGGGCACAAAGTCACTGCGGTAACTTCGCTCGGTGGTGGGCGGCATGCGGTGACTTTCGCCAACGGTGCAACCGTGACCACCGATTTGTTGGTGGGGGCCGACGGTGCCTGGTCGCGGGTTCGTCCGCTGCTGACCGACGTGAAACCGGCCTACGCCGGCCTGTCTTTTGTCGAAACCTTCCTGTTCGACGCCAGCCGTCGCCACCCGGCCAGCGCCGAGGTCATCGGCGACGGCACCCTGATGGCGGTCATGCCGAACCAGGGCATCCTTGCCCATCGCCACGGCAACGGTACGCTGCAATCCTACGTGGCACTGAACCGGCCCGAGGAATGGTTCGCCCGCCTCAACCTCGCCGATCCGGTAAACGCCATGGCCCGTGTTGCCGAGGAATTCGACGGCTGGGCGCCGGCACTGATCGCGCTGATCACCGATTCGGACACTACCCCGGTGCTGCGTCCGATCCATGCCCTGCCGGTCAACCACCAATGGGACCGTGTCCCCGGCGTGACCCTCCTCGGCGATGCCGCGCACTTGATGTCGCCGTTTGCCGGCGAAGGCGCCAACCTCGCCTTGTATGACGGCGCTTTGCTCGCGGAGGCGATTGTCGCCAACCCGGGCCATGTCGAAGCCGCGCTGACCGCGTATGAGAACGACCTGTTCCCGCGCAGTGCGCAAACGGCAGCGGAAACGGACAACAACCTGAAGTTGTTTTTCAACGAGACCGCGCCCCAGGGCATTGTTGATTTGTTCACTCAGTACCTGTCCGACAAATGACCGCCCTCCCCGCCGCCAGGCCCTGAACCAGATTCAAAACCCGCAGTCTCAGACCTGCCCTGAAATGCGCTCGCCCTCGGCAAGCGCACCTCAGCCCCATGGTCGTCTTTCATCAGAGCCGTTCGCCTCATGCGCCAACCCCTCGTGTCCTTTCGCGTTGTTTCGCTCTGCCTCATGCCTTTGCTTGCCCTGTTCGCCCTGCCCACCCACGCCAGTGAGGAACGGCAACTGGTGTCGGACATCAACGACTATCGCGCCCATCCTCGCCGCTGTTCGGTGCGCCCGGTCCAGGGCTTGAGGCCCTTGGTGCTGAAGTCGAACCTGGCGTTGCCGGTCGGTTATGGCGGCGCGTTGCGCGAGGGCTTGAAGCAAAACGGCTATCAAGCGGTGACCGTGCGCACCATCCGCCTGGTGGGCGCGCAAGATGCCGAGGACGCTTTCGATATGCTGCAAGACCGCTACTGCGGTGCGCTGCTCGACGGGCAGTACGCCGACATCGGCATCAGCCGCGCCCGCAGCGAATGGCAAGTGGTGCTGGCGCGACCGCTGCTCGACAATCAGATCGGCGACGGGCGAGCGGCGAGCAAGACCTTGCTGGCCGAGGTCAACGCGGCTCGGGCCAGGCCACGGATGTGTGGTCGCCAGCGTTTCGCCGCGGCTCGCCCCTTGAGCTGGAATGCCGCACTCGGCGCCGCCGCCCAGGGCCACAGCAAGGCCATGGCCTACGGCAATTACTTCGCCCACCAGGACCCCGACGGCGAGACGCCGGCGGACCGCGCCAGGGCCGCCGGTTATCGTGGCCGGCAGATCGGCGAAAACATCGCCGCCGGCCAGGGCTCACCGAGCAAGGCCATGGCCGGTTGGCTGGCCAGCCCCGGGCACTGCGCCAATCTGATGAACCCGATGTTCACCCAGGTCGGTGCGGCGTTTGCCACGGATGCGCGCAGCGACGAAGGCGTCTACTGGACGATGCTGTTCGGGGCGAATTGACGCGACAGCCGTCTACAGAACCCCGACGGATTTAGGTAGAGTGAGGGCCTTGCGCAACGCCTGCACACGGGGAATCACCATGATCAGTCTTTCAGTCCTTGCGCTGTTTTCCGGCGCCGGCCTTGACCTGGCCAGTCGCACCTGATGACCACGCCAGCCGCGCCACTCCCGAACCCCGCCACCGGCAAACTCACCTCACGCGAGCTGCGCGGGCTGGTGGCGATTCTGATGTCGATTGCCCTGGCGGTACTGGATACCGCCATCGCCAACACGGCGCTGCCCACCATTGCCGCGGATTTGCAGGCCTCGCCCGCCGCATCGGTGTGGATCATCAACGCCTATCAACTGGCGGCCGTGGCCACGTTGCTGCCGTTCGCCGCTTTGGGTGCAATCGTCGGGCATCGCAAGGTGTTCCTCGGCGGGATCATTCTGTTCGTGGTGGCGTCGGGGTTTTGTGCGCTGGCGTGGTCGCTGCCGACCCTGACCGTGGCCCGCGTGCTCCAGGGCGTTGGTGCCAGTGCGATCATGAGCGTCAACGCTGCGCTGATCGGCTTGATCTTCCCCCCGGAACGCATCGGCCGTGGCCTGGGCCTGAACGCCCTGGTGGTCGGCACTTGCTTTGCCGCCGGCCCGACCATCGCTTCGCTGGTGCTGTCGGTGGCCAATTGGCTGTGGCTGTTTGCGATCAACCTGCCGCTCGGTTTATTTGCCCTGACGTTTGCCTGGAGTTCACTGCCCACCAGCCAACCGAAAGCCGTGGTGTTTGACGGGCTGACGGCATTGCTCAATGTCATCACCTTCGGCGCATTGATCTTTTCCCTGAGCCAGGCTGCGCAGTTCGGTTCGATGAGCAGCGTGTTGATTGCGTTGGCGGTGTTCCTGGCCGCCGGGGCGTTGATGTTGCGCCGCGAGGCCGGGCATCCGGCGCCGATGTTTCCCCTGGATTTGCTCAAGCGACCGATGTTTGCCTTGTCGACGCTGACCGCGTTTTGTTCGTTCGCCACCCAAGGCTTGGCGTTTGTCTCGCTGCCCTTTTTCTTCGAAACCACCCTGGGACGCGATCCGATCCAGACCGGGTTCCTGATGACGCCCTGGTCCATCGTGGTGGCGATGATCGCGCCGTTTGCCGGACGCCTTTCAGACACTTATCCGCCGGGGCTGCTGGGCGGGATCGGGTTGGCCATTCTCTGCGCGGGCATGGTGTCACTGGCGTTGATGCCGAGCGATGCCGGCGCATTGGGGATCGGGATTCGCATGGTCATCTGTGGGATCGGTTTTGGATTCTTCCAGGCCCCCAACCAGAAAGCCCTGATGACCAGCGCGCCTCGGGAACGCTCCAGCGGCGCCAGCGGCACCATCGCCATGGCCCGGTTGATCGGCCAGGCGACCGGCGCGGCGTTGGTGGCGTTGAGTTTCGGGATATCGGGGACGCATGGGCCGGTGCTGGCGCTGAGCATTGGTGCCGGGTTTGCGGCGGTGGGGAGTGTGGCGAGTGCGTTGCGGTTGGTGGCGCGCTAAACCTTAACGCTGATCCCGTGGCGAGGGGGCTTGCTCCCTCGCCACAGATTTCCAGCGTCCGCTCTAACGAGCCGCCCACGCATTAAACCGCTCTTCCAGCTCCTCGCCGTGGTCCACCCAGAACTCCGCATCCACCGCCCGGGCCTTGGCCATGTTGGCTTCGGCGGTCGGCAGTTGATCCTGCACTGGCTTGGGCAGCAGGGCCAAAGCCTGGCGGTGGACCGGGCCGTATGGGATGTTTTCCGAGAACACTTTCTGGGTCTGCGGCTGGCTGGCGAAGGCAATGAAACGCTCGGCAAGGGCCTTGTTTGGCGTGCCTTTGACCACGGCCCAGTATTCCGGGTCGTAGAGGCTTTGTGGCCAGACGATGCTCAGGTTCATGCCTTCTTTCTGTGCCGAGGCAATCCGACCGTTGTAGGCGGCGCTCATCACCACGTCACCGGCAATCAACCACTGCGCCGGTTGCGCGCCGGCCTCCCACCACTGGATGTTCGACTTGATCTTGTCGAGCTTGGCAAAGGCGCGGCTCACGCCTTCAGGCGTACCCAGCACTTTGTACAGTTGATCCGGCGCGACGCCGTCGGCCAGCAACGCGATTTCCAGGGTGTACTTCGCGCCTTTGCGCAGTCCGCGCTTGCCCGGGAAGTCGCTGACGTTCCAGAAATCCGCCCAGGACGTCGGGGTCTTGGTCAGCTTGTTCTGGTCGTAGGCCATAACCATCGACCACACGTAGGTGGCCACGCCGCACTCGGTAAACGTCCCCGGGACGTACTGGCTCTGGTCGCCAAAACTGGCGGCGTCCAGTTTCTCGAACAAACCGGCGTCACAGCCGCGCAGCAGTTCCGGGCTCTCGACCTCGACCACGTCCCAACTGGTGTGGCCCACATCGACCATGGCCTTGATCTTCGACAACTCGCCGTTGTATTCGCCGGCGACGATGCGTCCGGCGCCGCTGGCGTTGAAGGGTTGGAAGTAGGCTTTGTCCTGGGCCTGCTTGGTCACGCCGCCAAAGGAAATGACGGTCAAATCCTGCGGCGTGGCGAATACGCCAGTGCACAACAGGGCCAGGGAAAAAGGGATGCACGTACGTAAGGTTAAAGACATGGAACGCTCCCGCAGCTGTTTTTTAAAATTAGGGTAAAGCCGGGCAGTGCTGGTCAGAGACCAATAACAGTTCCATCGTGCTGGCCTCCTGGGACCGACATCGTTTTGAGCAACGGCTTCCATCCGGGAACGCCGAACCACGCAGGGTGTGGCTCGATAGTGCGACATCCCTGTGCAGAGGAAAATTATTAAAAATATGCTTGGGAGCGATAAAAAAGCTCATCAATGCAGGCGCCCCGGCCCCTATCGCCGATACACTCCAGCCATCGTTCTCCCCGATGCGCCGACAAGGACTGACCGGACCATGCACCGAACCACCGCGCGATTGATCTTGCGGCCACCGCAAGCCGAAGACCTGCCTCGACTGTTTGCGATCTACGGCGATCCCGCCACCCACCAGTTCAACCCCGCCGGGCCGCTGACCGAACTTCATCAGGCTGAAACGTTGCTCGATGGCTGGCTGCGCCACTGGCAAGACCACGGTTACGGACAGTGGGCGATTGCCCGCCGTGAAGCACCGGAGCATGTGATCGGCTTCGGCGGTATCGCGCTGTACAACTACCTCGACGTCCAGCGCCTGAACCTCGGCTACCGCTTTGACACGGCCGCGTGGGGCCAGGGTTTCGCCACGGAGTTGGGAAACGCAGCGCTGGCGTTCGCCTTCGATGCGCTGAAAGCCGAGCAGGTTTTTGCGCTGGTGCGGCCGAGCCACCAGGCCTCAATCGGCGTGCTGGAAAAAATCGGCATGCAGCGCTTCGGCGAGCTCGACGATGTACCGGGGCAACCCCAGAGCCTCGTGTACGTGGCCCATCGCACCTGACGCTGGAGGCATTTAATGCGCGCACTCAACACACTCATCGCGATCCTGTGCCTTATCGTGCCCTGCCTGGCCAGTGCCGAGCCACGCCCAGAGCACATGGTCTACCTGCGTTCGGTTGCCCCGAGCATCGAGCAAGACATTCGCTACGCCACGGCCCACAACTTCACCGGCCACCCTCTCGACGGTTACGAGGCGCCCGAGTGCCTGCTGTCAGTGGATGCCGCCAAGGCCCTCGCCCGGGTGCAAAGTGCATTGCAGGCGCAAGGCTACGGTTTGAAAGTGTTCGATTGTTATCGTCCTGCCCGTGCGGTCGCCGACATGGGTCATTTCGCCAAAGTGCCGGGCGATCCCACCAAAGCCGAGTTCTATCCACGGCTGGACAAGCAAGACTTCTGGCGCCTGGGTTATGTGGCTCGGGTCTCGGGGCATTCCAAGGGCAGCACGCTGGACCTGACCCTCACCGGCCCCAACGCCCTGCCCGCTGCCACGTGGTCGCCCTCGATCAAACAGGTCGATTGCACCGCGCCTTATGCCCAGCGCTGGCAGGACGGTGCGCTGGACATGGGCACCGGTTTTGATTGCTTCGACGAGCCGGCCCACGCCGACAGTTCGGCGATCAACGCGACCGCCAAAGCCAATCGCCAATTGCTGACCAGCGCCATGGCAAAGGAAGGATTTGTCGGTTATTCGAAGGAGTGGTGGCACTTCACCTACACCGGCAATCCGGCGCTGAATCAGGTGATGGATTTCCCGATTACCCCTTTCGCATTAGCGACCAGCAACCAACTGATTGTGGTCACCACAAAAAACTGGACCACCATCCAGGGCACCGCCCAGCGCTACGAGCGCCATGGCCAGACCTTTGAGAAAACCGGCAAGCCGTTTGCGGTGGTGGTCGGTAAAAGCGGACTGGCCTGGGGCAAAGGGCTGACCGTCGTTGAGCAGCGCGATGGCCCGGTCAAACGCGAGGGCGACGGCAAAGCCCCGGCCGGGATCTTCAAACTGGGCACCGCGTTTGGCTACGACAACAGCGCCGACACAAAACTGCCCTACCTGCCGCTGACCCCTACGGTCGAATGCGTGGATGACAGCCAGTCCAAACGCTACAACCAACTGGTGGACGGCGCGACGGTGGCCAAGGACTGGAACAGCTCCGAACGCATGCGCCGTGACGATGACATGTATCGCAAAGGCATTTTCATCGAACACAACACCCCGGCGTCGGCCAGTTCAGGCTCGTGCATTTTCTTCCACATCTGGCGTGGGCCGACGTCGGGGACATTGGGGTGTACGGCCATGGACCCGGCGGATATCGCGGGGTTGCTCGGTTGGCTTGACCCACGGCAGCTGCCGCTGCTGGTGCAGTTGCCCGAGGCGCAATATGAGCAGCTTCGCCAAGACTGGAGCCTTCCGCCACGGTGAACTACCGGGTGCCGGGCACCAGATCGAGGATTTCCTCGATCCCGAGGCAACGCGGTTCCATCTCCAGGGTTCGACCGTTGGCCAAGATGCCATTGGCGATATCACGCATGGCCAGGTACGCGCTGCGCAGCATGTGATTGGCGTAGATCACCGCGTTGAACCCGGCTTTCTCCAGGACCTCGAAACGCAGGTGGGAATAACTGGTCGGCACGCAAATCAGCGGTACGTGTGCGCACTGGCGCCGAAACAGTCGGGCAAATTCGAGGATTTCCAGACCGTCCTTCTTGCGGCTGTGGATCATGATGCCGTCGGCGCCGGCCTCGACGTACGCCAGGCACCGCGCAATGGCGTCGTCCATGCCCCGGTCGAGAATCAGGCTTTCACACCGAGCAATAATCATCAGCCCCCGGCTGCTGCGGCTGGCACAACCGGCACGGATTTTCTCGCAGAACTCTTCGATGGACTCTTGCTCCTGGCTGACGGCATTGCCAAACAAGGAGTTCTTCTTCAACCCGCATTTATCTTCGATGACCACCGCCGAGACGCCCGCCCGCTCGAGCATTTTGATATGAATCGCAAAATGCTCCGGTTTGCCGCCGGTATCCCCGTCGAATATCAACGGCATCGAACACACATCAAAAATCTCGCGAATGCCGTGCAAGCGGTTACTGGGGGAAAGAATTTCAATGTCCGGCAAACCCCGTTGTGTCGAATCGGTCAACGAACTCGACCAAATGGCGTCATAGGACACGCTGTGCCCCGGGGCCAGTTCAAGTCTGGCGCGCTCGGCCAACAAGGCGGATATCGGGCTATGGGCTTCAAGGACGCGAAGGCAGCGTTTGCTGTCGAACAACGCGGCCAGGTTAGTGCGGCGGGTTTGAGTATCCATCATGCAAGTCCAGCTCCATTTTTATTATCAGGCGAGCGACGGCGCAGCAACCGAGGATGTCCAGCGGCATCAGGGTTAATCCCAGGCCGGTACTTCGCTTCTCAACACGGAAGCCATTTTCCCCAGATGGTCACAGGCCCTGGCCACGTAATCCTTGGACAGACGCTCGATGCGTGAGTAGTTGATCGGCTGGCCGGTCGCACTGGCATACAGTTCCAGCGCCTCTGCCGCGTGCTTGAAATGACGGGCCTCGACAGCGCCGCAGTGAACACTGAGGAACGCCGCGACGCGATTGGCCTCGCCCGACGGATAGCCCCGGACTTCGCGCAGCCACTGCTTCCACATGGGGGTCATCAAGTTGTATTCGCCGGTGTTGAACAACTCGGTCATGGCCATCATTTCCAGCGCTTCAATCAGCTCCGGCGCCAAAGGTCTTTTCTCGCCGACCCAACTGGAAAACTCTTTGGTGATCGGGTCCAGGAACCGGTCCTGGAGACGCCAGTCATCGGAACCACAAATGGCGGACGCCATGCGGTAATACAACTTCGAATGGTGCGGATGCCCGTGCATTTCGCCGAGCCCCACATCTTCAATAATGATTTCCCCACAGTGGCGCGCCGCGGCCAGCATCTTCAACTTGGCATCGTCGCTTAAAGACTCGGACTCCTGGAGTATCCGCACAATAATGCTGGACACTGCATGGGCCGCCCCGTCCGGGCTGCGCCAGCCACAAAAGAAGGTGCACAGTGAAGACTCGGTCCAGTTGCTGGACGTCATGTCGACGTAGGTCTCGCAATACTTATCCAGTTTGTCGGGGTGGCTGTGAAAACCACTCAGCAGCGCCTGGACAAGATTGCGGTCCTCGACATCAATCAGGGCCTGATTGACGAACCCGATAAAGTTACGGCTCAACTGTTCCACGGTTAATCTCCTTATTAGGTGGGGCATTGCGCGACGACAAGATGAATACCAGCCGTCAATCCGCGACGACTTCAGACATGAATTGCCCGAAGCGCGTCAGCCCTTCGATCAACTCTTCACGTTCAACAGCGTAGGAAATCCGGATGCTGTGGGGATCGCCGCAACCCGAGCCTGGAACAACGGCGATATGTGCCTCGGTCAATAACAAATCGGCGAGATGATCGACGTCGCGGATCTTCGTGCCGAGGTAACGGCAGCCCAATTTGCGAGACACATCGATAAAGAGATAGAACGCGCCTTCCGGCGGCGCGCAGGTAATGCCATCGACATAACCGAGGCACGTACACGCGGCCAGCAGTTGTTCATCGAGAAAGACGTTTACCTGGTGGCCAAAGTGCGGTGAATCGGCAATCAAGGTGTTCAGCGCCGCATATTGGGCAAGGCTGCTGGGGTTCGATGTCGTATGGCCCTGCAAGTTATGCATGGCCGCAATGACCTCGGCCGGAGCGCAGGCGTAACCCACGCGCCAACCGGTGACCGCTTGGCTCTTGGAGAATGAATCGACCAATACCGTCTGGTTTTTCAGCGCCGGGAACAGCGACACAATGTTGTGATGTTCATGGGGCCGGCGCACCAGTTTGCGATAGCACTCATCGAACACCACCCAGAGTTGGTGATCGAACGCGAGTTGGGCAATCAGGCGCAACTGCTCTCGTTGATAGACCGTTCCCGTGGGATTGTTCGGGGTGTTGATCAGGATCATTTTAGTGCGGGGCGTCAATGCTCTTTCGACGGCCTTGCAGGTCAAGCGATAGTCATCGGCTTTGGTATCGACAAACACCGGAATGGCGCCGGCCAGCACGACTTGCGTCGGGGCGGTTTCCCAGTAAGGCGTCGGGATAATCACCTCGTCACCGGGATTGAGCAGCACCATGGCGGTGTTGTAGAGCGCTTGCTTGGCGCCGGCAGTCACGGCCACCTCATTGGCGGCGAACGGGACGCCGCAACGCTGGCTGACATGCTGCGCAAGTCTGGTGCGAAGTTGGGGCAAGCCAATGGGCGGCGTATACCGATTACGCGCGCCGTTAATCGCGTCGATGGCCCCCGCCTTCATGTCCTGGCAGGCATCGAACGATAATTCCCCCGCTGCAAAGTTGATCACCTTGATGCCACTTTCTTTCAAGGCATTGGCTTTACTGCGCATGCTGGAAGTTCCCGGCGCGCTGAGATTTTGAGCGCGATGGGATAACGACAATCGGATTGCAGAGGTCTGGCTGTTATTCATTGTTCTACCTGCGAAAACGATTTGGAAACACAAACGCTGCTCAACGGGCGCTCGGATAAAGCCGCGCATCCGCGTCCAGGCCACGTTGCACAAACCAGGACAACGGCAGCGTCAACAACAGGGTGGCGGCCAACAGGATCACCGCAACGGGCACGCCGGTGACGTCGCCCAGACTGCCAAACAACACCGGCGCCAGCGCACCGCCGCCGATGGTGCCGGTGTAAAACACCGCGAACGCCTGCTCGCGTTTCCCCGGCCCCGCCAGATCCGGTACGGCGCCGTACAACACCGACGACGTGCCGTTCAACGCCAGCCCCAGCAGCGGCAACATCACCATCAAGCCGAAAAACGGCAGGTACACCGCCATGACGATCAGCACCGCCGTGGTGAATTCGGTCAACCACACCGTCTTCACCATGCCGATGCGCGCACCCAGATAGCCACACAGCAACTTGCCGAACGCGCCGCCCACGAACAGCATCGTCAACGCCAGACCGATGCCGGCGGTGCCAGCGCCCTTGTCTTTCAACAGGAAGGGCAAAAAGGTCAGGAAGCCCATGCGCACCGCACTGTCCAGCGTGCCGGTCAGGATCAGTGCGCGCAGGCCGCTGGCCGAACCCTGCCCCTTGATCGCCTTCGATGCCTTGCCGGGAGCGGACACAACCTCGGCACGGGCCGGGATCAACCACCACAGCAGGCCCGCCGCCGCCAGCCCGAGCAGCCCCAGCAACGTGACACTGGCGCGCCAACTGATGACCGTCAGCAACAGGCCGATCAGCCCGGGGATCAAGGTTTTGCCGATATCCCCGGAAAAGTTGTACTGCGACAACGCCTGTTTGACCCCGCCGCCCGCCTCGTAACTGTCGGTGATCAAGGACGACGCCAGCGGGTGCTGGGTGCTGGCGCCCAACCCGCCCAACAGCAGCGCCAGCAGCAACACCGTCAACCCGCCCGCCTGCCCCGCCAGCAAATAGGCCAGGCCCGCCAGGGCCGTTCCGCCCACCAGCAGACGCTCGCGCCCCCAGCGCTTGGCGGCCCGGCTCGCCAACAGTTGGAAACCGGCCATCATCCCGGCATAGGCCCCGCGCAACAGGCCAATCTGGGCGAAACTCAGGCCGAACTGCGCCTGCCAGATCGGCAACAGCACATAGATCACGTCGGTCAACCCGTCATGCACAGCGTGCGCGCCGCAGCCTGCCATCAGGGATCGGCGACGCACCGAAGCCTCGGCAAGGTGCGGCGTGTGGGGGGAAGCGACTTCGAGTTTCAAATCATTCATCGTCTTCAACGGCTGGTCAGTGGACGTGGATAGTCAGGCAGTAATGAACCTGTGATCACTGCAACAACTGCGAGCAATCCTTCATCACAGTGGCTTTGCGGCGCAGGTATTCAGAAAAAATCTCCCGTGCGGTTTCGTGGTCGACCGCAATCTGCATCGCCTCGACAAACTCATTGACCGCCGCCACGGCGTGGGCGAAATGGTTGCTCTCGGTGCCGCCGGTGTGCACGGTGACCCAGGCGACCGTGGCGCGGGCCTTGGCCTCGGGCACGCCCATGTCGCGCACGAACCATTGCTTGTACAACGGGTGGATAAACTCCACTTCGCCGTGGGTGTAGACCTCATGGATCAAGGTCGTCAGCAGGCCTTGCAACAAATCGCGATCGCGCAGGCGGCGGGTGTCGGTCCAGTCCTTGAAGGCCTGGGCCGAAGGCAGGCAGTTTTCCTTCAACAGCCACTGGTCATCGCCGCACAACGGCGTCGCCATGTTGTAGAACAGCTCCGAGTGCACGATGTTGCCCAGCGCGCCGAGGTCTTCGTCGGTGATCCGTTGCAGACTGCCGCAGGCCCGATACAGCTGCTCGGCAGCCTCGGAACCCGCTTCGGAGCGCGCCAGCAAGGTAATGCGGTTGGCCAGGCCAGAGACGCTGGTGGCCGAGTTGTTGGTCTTGGACCAACTGGCGAAAAACTTGCGCAAGGCGACCGGCGGATGGCGACGGGAGGTGAGTTGTTCGAACGCATTTTCGATGTCCACCAGTGCCTCTTCTTCCTGCCAGAACGCCTCGAACAGCGCATGTTTCAACACACTGGCCGGCATGTCGTTCAGCACTGGCTCGACGATCTTCAACAATTGGCTGTGGCGGGTCAGTACGTTACTCATGGTCACCTCTTATATTCCCTTATTGGATGATGAATCAGGCAGGTTCGCCGGTGCGGCCGGGACCGTTGCGGCCGCGTGCGACCGGTGTATCGGGTTTGAGGGGTTTCCAGCCGGTCAAGGCGATCAGCAGCGACAACAACTGGAAGCCAATGATCAGCGCCACACAACCTTGCCAGCCCCAGCGACTCCAGATCATGGCCGGGACAATGGCGCCGAAGCTGCCCCCCAGGTAATAGCCCGTGAGGTACAACCCCACCGCAGCGGCCTTATTGTTTCGGGCCGTGGCGGTGATGAAAGCATTGGCGGACGCCTGGGCCAGAAACACCCCGGTGGAACTCAGGGCCAGGCCCAGGACGATCAGCCACAGCGACGGCAACAGGGTCAGGATCGAGCCGCAGACCCCGAGCAACACCGCGCCCGTCAGCAATTCGGATTGCGGTCGCGATTTGCTCAAGCGGCCGGCAATCGGAATGACCACCAGCGCCAGCAGGAACACCGCATAAATCGTTCCCAGTGCCGCCGCGCCCAGATTGAACGGCGCCTGGCTGAGGTACAGCCCCGCGTAAGTAAAGGTCGCCACTTGGGAAAACAACACACAAAAACCGACGCCATAGGCAGCCAGCAAAGGCTTGCGGCACAACTCGCGAAACACTTGCGCACGAAGGGGCGCAGCCCTGGGCGCCAACACTGGATTGGCCGGCAACAGAAAGTGGATGGCAACGCCGACGAACAGGCTGATCGCCGTCAGCAGCTCGAAGGCTTCACGCCAGCCCACATACTCCGTCATGATCCCCGACACGAAGCGCCCGGCGAAACCGCCCAACACCGTCCCCGCCACATACAGGCTGGTGATTTCAGTGACGGTGCCACCGCTCCAGCGGTCGCCGATGTAGGCTACGCTGGTGGCGAATACCACCGGGATCAACATGCCTTCGATAAAACGCCACACCAGCAACTCGGCAAAGCTGCCGGCATGGGCGGTCAACAGCGCCGGCACCGCCAGCAACAGCGCCGCGACCACAATCACCGAGCGTTGCTCGAAGCGACGGGTCAAGCGGCTGACAAAGGGCGCCGTGAGGGCGACTGCCAGTGTGGTGACCGTGATGCTCCAGCCAGCCTGGCGAGCGCTCACCTGAAAACTCAGGGCAAACTCCTGGAGGATGCTCTGGGTTGAATAGAGGTTGAGAAAAGCCGCACAGCCACACAGGAACAGGGCGACGCGAGCACTGTGCAGGCGCGAATTCATGAGACCTCTCGTGTTATCCCCGGAGGTCTTTATAGAATACGCAGCCGGCCGAGCACCAATACCGAATTCGGACCGATCAATACCCAAGGAACAGGATGCTTGACCTCCGCAAGTTACGTTACTTTTTGACGGTCGCCGAAGAGTTGCACTTTGGCCGCGCAGCGTTGCGCCTGCACCTGGCCCAGCCACCCTTGACCCGCCAGATTTCGGCCCTGGAAACCGAGCTGGGCTTTCGCCTGTTCGATCGCACCAGCCGCACGGTGACGCTCACGGCACAGGGCCGGCATTTCCTGCCTTACGCCCGGGCCGTCCTCGACCAGGCCAGCCTGACCGAAGTCATCGCTGGCAAACTGGCCGCCGGGGCGGCCGGTCAGTTGGCATTGGGTTACGCCAGTTCGATTGCGCTGTCGGACCTGTTCAGCCAGACCATCCAGGCCTTTGCCCAGCGCTTTCCGGACGTGCAACTGACCCTGGTGGAAAGTGCGTCCGGCACGCTTTACTCGCAAGTGGTCGATGGTCGCATCGATATCGGCATGAGTCGCCTGCAACCCGAGCGCGGGCAAACCGATGTCCAGGTGTTGTCGCTGGGTGGCGAACCCCTGGTGGCGGCGCTGTCCAGCGACAACCCGCTGGCCAGCCAGGACGAAGTCACCCTGGCACAGCTCAGCGCCTATCCCTTGATTTTGTTTCCGGCCGATTATGGCTCCGGGCTCAACGAATCCATCGCACACCTGTACCGCCACAACGGCCTGCCCATGCGTCCGGGGCCTTCCGGGCGACAGATCACCTCGATCATCGCCCTGGTGGCCGCCGGTCAAGGCGTCGCACTGGTGCCCCAGTGCACCAAGACCCTGGCCAAAAAAGGCGTGACCTACCGCCCGCTGGCCGACCCCGAAGCCTGCGCGCAACTGCTGATACTCACGCGAACCCAAGGACGCAGCCTGCTCGTCGAAGCGTTCATGGGCGTGGTCGATGAACTGCTGCAAAGTAGCGGTAGCCCTACAGCGCAATGATCAGCCTCACCTTTGCCCTCAGGCTATTGGCTGCGGCTGCGCCAAAATGTCGCAGATGACTTGAAGTGGCCGGCATCATTAGGCTGTTAGGCTCCCGGGCAAGGCGACGACCTATCCTCCAATTGAGGAATCGATCCTCGTCACTTTGATACCATGTCCGACTTTTACAGCGGGTCTGACGGTCGGATCTATCAGGTCTGCCAGTCTGCGAACAGGCGGTAACGAATGAGTGTTTTGTTGAATCGCCGCCAGGTGATTGCCGGTATGGGGCTGTTCAGCCTGGGCATCCTGGCTGGCTGCGACACCCGAGGTGAACTGTCGTACAAATACGGCAAGGACCTGAGTAATCAGATCCTCGGGCGTACGTTCAAGTTAAAAGATACCGACGGCGACGTGAAACTGCTTTCGAGCTATCGCGGCATGATGCCAATGGTGTTCTTCGGCTTCACCCAGTGCCCGGCAGTCTGCCCCACCGCCCTGGCTCGTGCGGTGCAGATCAAGAAATTGATGGGCAAGGATGGCGATCGCCTTCAGGTCATCTTCATCACCCTGGACCCCGAACGGGATACGCCGGCGGTGCTCGACGCCTACGTCAAAACCTTCGACCCTTCATTTGTCGCCCTGTACGGGACACTTGAAGAAACGGCAGCGACGGCGAAAGAGTTCGGTGTGTTCTACGAAAAAATCCCCAGCGGATCAACTTATACGCTGTCCCACACGGCGACGAGCTATGTTTATGACTCCAGGGGAACCCTGCGCCTTGGATTGTCTCCCTCGCTTTCCGCACAAGAGTGTACGGAAGATTTGCTCACTGTCATGGAGGTCTGCTAATGAACTCAATCCTCAATCAAACCGGCATTACCCAACGCGTCAAACAAATCGTACTGGGGTTCACTCTGCTGGGACTGGCTTTCCAGGTGTCGGCCCAGACACAGGTCGACGACGCGTGGGTTCGCGCAACCGTCGCAGGCCAACAGGCCACCGGCGCGTTCATGACCATCACGGCAAGCAGCGACAGCAAGCTGCTCAGTGTGCAGTCGCCGGTGGCTAAAACCGTGCAGATTCACCAGTCGACCATGAAGAACGACGTGATGAGCATGCAACCGGTTGAGTTCGTTGCCTTGCCTGCCGGCAAAGCGGTGGCCCTGGATCCGCACAACTATCACGTCATGCTCATTGACCTGGTTGGCCAGGTCAAAGAAGGCGACAAGGTGCCGCTGACGCTGGTTGTAGAGAATGCCAAAGGCGAAAAGGAAACCCTAAAAGTCGAAGCCCAGGCACGGCCATTGAATATGCCTGATCACAAGATGAACTGAAGGCCTGGCCTGTACACCCGTGACGCTGCACCCGGCAGGTGGGCGTCACGGTTCATTGCAATGTCCCCCCACGTTCCTGGCCACCTGCGAACGTCAGAATCAGCTGTAATCTCCCCCCGCCCGCTTGAGCATCTGCTTGCACCGCTCCGACAAGTGAAACACCCGCAGATGTTTGCCAGCCTTGTCATAGCGTTCACGCAAGGTCTTTAACGCAGCGATGGCCGAGTAGTCGACGAAGCTCAGGTGACGGCAATCAAGTGTCACTTGCGCCGGATCATTCGCCGGATCGAACTGGTTGAGAAACGGCGCCGTTGAAGCGAAAAACAACGTGCCGTGCAGACGGTAGAGTTTGCTGCCATCGCTTTCCAGATGCGTGTCGGCGTACAACTCCCGGGCCTGGTGCCAGGCGAAGTTGAGCGCGGCAATGATGATGCCGCAGAGCACGGCGGTGGCCAGGTCGGTGAACACGGTGATAGTGGTCACGGCGATGATCACCAGCACATCGTTCAGGGGCACTTTGTTGATCACCCGCAGCGAGGCCCAGGCGAACGTCTGCTGCGACACCACGAACATCACCCCCACCAGCGCAGCCAGGGGAATACGTTCGATCAGCGGCGACAGGAACAACACGAACAGCAGAATCATCACCCCGGCGATCACCCCCGACAGCCGCCCTCGCCCGCCGGAACTGAGGTTGATCACCGTCTGGCCGATCATCGCGCAACCGCCCATGCCGCCGAACACCCCCGACACCACATTCGCCGCCCCCAGCGCCATACACTCGCGATCCGGGTAGCCGCGGCTCTCGGTGATTTCATCGGTGAGGTTCAGGGTCAGCAGGGTTTCCAGCAGGCCCACCAGGGCCATCAAAATGACGTAGGGCGCGACGATGCGCAGGGTGTCCAGGGTCCACGGAATGTCGGGCAAAGCGAACGTCGGCAAGCCGCCGGCAATGTGCGCCATGTCGCCCAACGTGCGGGTTGGCAAGCCCAGCAGATACACCGCCAACCCGACGCCAAGGATCGCCACCAACGCCGGTGGCACCGCCCGGGTCAGGCGCGGCAGCAGATAGACGATGGCCATCGTCAGCAGCACCAACCCGCTCATCACATACAGCGGCGTGCCACTGAGCCAGCTATCGCCGCTTTTGAAATGCTCCAGTTGCGCCAACGCAATGATGATCGCCAGGCCATTCACGAAACCGAGCATCACCGGGTGCGGCACCATGCGCACCAATTTGCCCAGCCGCAACAGCCCGAACGCCATCATGATCAACCCGCCCAACAACACCGTCGCCAGCAAATACTGCACACCGTGCTGCACCACCAACGCGACGATCACCACCGCCATCGACCCCGCCGCACCCGACACCATCCCCGGCCGCCCGCCGAACAGCGCGGTCAAGGTACAAATGATAAATGCACCGTACAGGCCCATCAGCGGATTGAGATGAGCGACCAGGGCAAACGCGATGCATTCGGGCAGCAACGCGAACGATGTAGTGAGCCCGGCCAGGGTATCGGCGCGCAGACGTTGTAGTTTCATGACTTACCTGAAAATGCGAGCCGCTGACAGGGGCTGCGGGAGTTGCGGGGAATGAGGGGTGGGGATGTTACGGAAATGGGGATGGTTGGGCCACCTATGAAGGTGGCCTTTTACAGGTTCCAAGTCGTTTTGGTTACACCTCGCCGTGAGCTACGGCAGAACACGAGTAATAGCCTGATATCCGTTGGCGGCATTGAAGCAGTGTATTGCTGTGCCGGGAATGCGATCCAGGTAAGGGAGCGTGCTCCCTCGCTGCTCATCGGGCCTCAATAACCTTCCGGTGTGTCCGCCAACGGCGAGTTCGCCAGCGTGCTGCGGTTCGATCCATCGGGAATATCGAGGGTCGCCCGCAGGCCGCCTTCCGCCCGGTTCACCAGGGTGATCCGCCCGCCCAGGCGAGTGGCGATGGTATGCACGATGGTGAGCCCCAACCCCGCGCCCTGGGCATTGCCCCGGCTGTAAAACCGTTCAAACAAGCGCTCTTGATCCACTTCGTTGATGCCTGGTCCCTGATCTTCGACACTCAGCGAATAGAACCCGCCAGCCTGACTCAAGCGCACGGTGATGACCCCGTGTTCCGGAGAAAAATTGGCGGCGTTGGTGATCAGGTTGTTCAGGGCGATGTCGATCGCGGCCGCATCGGCGGCGACCTGGAACGAACCGTCATTGACGTCGAAGGCCAGCTCCAGATCCTTGCTCAGCAACCACGGTGTGAGCTGCACCAGGCTGTCACGCACCGCACTGGTCAGGTCGATAGTGTTCAGCAGCGGTGCCGAGGCCTTGGGTTCGAGGCGGGCCATGGTCAGCAATTGGTTGACCAGACGACTGGTGCGGTCCACCCCTGAAATCAGAAACTCCAGGGACTCTCGACGCTCCTGTTCCGTGCCGGCCTCCAGCAGGTTTTGCGCATGCACCCGCAGCACCGCCAGGGGCGTGCGCATTTCGTGGGCGGCGTCGGCAATGAACCGCCGCTCGCGGCCCAGCAGTTCCTGGATTTGCGCGAGCATGCGATTAAGCGCCGCTTGCATCGGTTCCAGTTCGCTGGGCAACGGTGCCAGTTGCAAGGGTTCCAGCGAACCGCTGTGCCGCGCCCGCAAAGTGGCGGCCATATCCGCCAGGGGCTTGAGCCCCCAACCGATGGCTAACCAGATCAGGAACGCCAGGATCAGGCTGCCCAGCACATTGGGCCCCAGGGTATGGCGCAGGATGCGGTCCACCAAGTCCGAGCGCACGTCGTCCCGCTCACCGACCCAGATCCGCAACGCGTTCTGTTTGTCTTCCAGCACGAAGGCTCGCCAGTGCCGCCCGTTCACGTCCACCACGTCGCTGAAACCGGGGATCGAGGGCGGCGACTTGAAGGACGGTGCGCTCACGGTGTGCACCAGGACTTCGCCCTGATGATTCCAGACTTGAAAGGCAATCTTGGTTTCGTAGGGATGGCCATCGACCCTTGGCTCGGCTTCCCCCAAAGCCTTGTTGAAGGCCTGATACAGCTCAACGCGCTCTTTGCTGGCCAGCGGCATGCGCATGACGCCCTGCAACAAGCGAGCGTTCTGCGCCAGTTGGGCGTCGTAGACCTCGGCGATTTCATGGTTGCTGTCATGCAGGTTGAGCACGCTGATCAGCGCCAGCCCCGCGAGCAACAGACCGATGATCAGCGTCAGGGTCCGCCGCCGGATCGAGTTCATCGGCGCTCCTCTACCAGATAACCGACACCGCGAATGGTGCGGATCAGGTCACTGGAGAATTTCTTGCGCAGGTGATGGATGTGCACTTCCAGGGTGTTGCTTTCAGCTTCCTCGTTCCAGCCGTACAGCAATTGCATCAAGTGATCCCGGGTGATGACCCGGCCCGGTGGCGAGAGCAATTCGTGGAGCAACTGATATTCCTTGGGCGTCAGCGCCACCGGTTCACCTTGGTAACTGACTTGCTGGGTGCCGGGGTTGAGCCTGATGCCGGCGTGTTCGATCAGCATCTGTGCGCGCCCGGCACTGCGGCGCAGCAAGGCACGCAACCGGGCCTTCAGCTCCGCCAGGTCAAAAGGCTTGATCAGGTAATCGTCGGCCCCGGCATCCAGCCCGGCGATGCGCTCTTCTGTGGCGTCCCGGGCGGTGAGGATCAGCACTGGCAGGTTGGAACCGCTGTCCCGCAGACGGCGCAGCACTTGCAAGCCGTCCATGCGCGGCAGCCCGAGGTCGAGCACGGCCAGGTCGAAGGTTTCACTGAGCAGCGCGTGCAAGGCGCTGCTGCCATCCTGCAACCAGTCGACCGTGTAGCCCTCGCGGCCCAGGGCCTGATGGATGCCCTCGCCGAGAGCCACGTCATCCTCGATCAGTAATAAGCGCACACGGACTCCTGTCAGTTGAGTTTTTTGTTCACGTCCACCAGCAACGCGTCGATCTCTTTGCGGCGTCCCGCATCAGCGACTTCCCGACCAGGACGAGGGGCGGCCTGCAGGGCTTTTTGCAGAGCGTCCTTGGCTTCACCGTAGCGCTTTTGACGGTAGAGGTGATCGCCCCAGAAGTACAGACTATCGATGCCCGTCGGGTTCAGTTGCAAGGCTTGCTTGAGCAGTTGTTCGGCCTTGTCCGAGTCGCCGAAGCCGATGGGCCAGCCCGGCACGCGGTCGTAAAGTGCCGCGAGGCTGGTGTAGGCCGAGCCCTGCAAGGCATTGGGGTCCAGAGAAAGGGCTTTTTCCAGGTCGACCTTCGCCGCTTTCACTTTGCTCAAGGCACCCAGACCACCCTGGGCGCCGGCCCAACTGCTGGTGACAATCCCGGACCAGATCCAGGCTTCAGCCAGCGTCGGACGCTCCCGTGTGAACGCCGATGCCTGATCGGCGAGTTTTTCGAAGGCGGCGGTACGCTGCTCGGCCGGGACTTCGTACTGAATGTGCCCCCAATTTTGCTGGATGCCGCTGAGGCGTTGCTGATCGGCGGCGTCCAGGGCCCAGACACTCTGGCTCAACGCGCCCAGCAACAGGCAGGCGATTAATTTTTTCATGGCTTGAGGTTCTCGTTGTCGGGTTTCTGGCTCAGGCGACGGATCAGCGGCAACTGCTTGCGCAGCCCCTTGTCCACCACGGTGGGCAGTAAGCTGTTGAGGCGCACGAAGAAACGCTCCGGCCAGCCCAGATAGAGATCGCGGCGGTCACCGGCAATCGCATGGATCACCGCCGAGGCGACGGTTTGCGGATCATCGACATTGGCCTTCAGCGCATCATTCAAGGCCTGGGCCGCCGGGCTGTTCATCGTTGTGCGAGTCGCCCGGGGCGCGACGTAGAGCACGCCGACCCGGGTGTCCGCCAATTCCCGGCGCAGCGCTTCGGAGAAACCGCGCAGGGCAAACTTGGTCGCGCAATAACTGGCGTAACCGGCGTAACCGATGGAGCCATAGGTCGAGCCGACGTTGACCACCATCGCGCTGTCGGCCTGTTTGAGCAGCGGCAGCAGGAGTTTGGTCAGGCAGATCGGTGCGCTGATGTTCACCGCCAGCATCGCGTTGATTTCACTGTCGTCCAACTGTTCAAGCATGGCGAAGTGATTGATCCCGGCGGCGTTGATCAACAGGTTGATGTCGCCGATGGCCTCGGCGGCGACCAGGACTTTGCGGCGGTCGGCGAGGAACGTCAGGTCGGCAGCGACCCAGGCCAGATGCTGTGGGTAGCGCTGCATCAACGGTTCCAGCACTTCCCGGTGCCGGGACACGGCCAACACCCGGGCACCACTGGCGCACAGGGCGCTGGCGATGGCCAGGCCGATGCCGCCACTGGCGCCGGTCAAGACAACGCGAGCCTCAGTCAGGCGCATGCAGGTTCTCCCCATCACGCGGCAAGCCGCGGAACATGTCGGTGTAGAGCCGATAGACCACTTTCGAGGCGTGGATAACGGCAGCCTGGTCGGCAGGGTCATCCAGGGTGTTCATCAGGCGGCGGTAAGTCTGCATATGCTCCACATCAAGGGCACCGTGGGAGCTGAGGTAGCTGAAAGCGTTTTCCGGCAGGTCCAGGCGCTCGCGAATGCTGCCGGCCGCGTGGGTGGCCAGGGCGATGCTGGTGCCTTCCAGCACATTGACCATGCCGAACAGGCCCACGGGATTGTCCCGGGCAATCAGGTCGTAGAGGTAACTGACCATCAGTTCAATCGGCATCGACGGACGTCCGTCGCGCACCGCCTCCTTGTCACCGCCGCAGACGTCGATATCGTTCAGCACCCATTGCTCATGGCCGTATTCGTCCTCGATGTACTCGCAGACGGCTTTGCGCAACCATTCCAGGCGTGACGGCAAACGCGCACCACACGCCATCATCAACGGCACGGTATGGCGCACGTGGTAGTAAGCCTGGATCAGGAAGGCGCGGTAGCTTTCGAGGCTGACGTTGCCTTCGAGGGCGTCGCGGATGATGGGCAGATTGAACAGCTCATGGCGTTCCTGAAGAGTGGCTTCTTGCAGCGTGTCGAAAAAGGTCATGATGCGGGTCCCTCGGAAAAAGCGAATTCAGTGAGTTGCGCCCGGTAGCGCTCGACAATGGCGTCCCGGCGCGGTCGGCCATTGGCGGTCAGCAAGCCGTTGGCGGGAGTGAAAGGATGCTCAAGGCGGGACCAGTGATGGACCTGCGCGTAATCGGGCAAGGCTTCGTTGGCTTCGGCCACGGCGGCGGCCAGTTCGGCGTCGGTGCAGTCCGGGCGATGGGGCCAGAGCAAGGCGTGGTTGCGGGGCATCGCTTCGCCGTAGACGAACGCCTGGGCGATATACCGACGCTGGGTCAGTTCAGCCTCGACCCACTCGGGGTTCACGTTGCGCCCGAAACTGGTCACGAATTGGTGCTTCTTGCGCCCCTTGAGGTACAGAAAACCTTCAGGGTCGAACTCGCCGAGATCGCCACTGGGCCACCACTCGTCGGCGTGTGGCACGTCCCCTAAATAGCCCAGCAGGGTCGAGCCCTTGATCAGCACTTCATCGTCATCGGCCAAGCGGATTTCCACATGGGGCAAGGGCTGGCCGACACTGCCGGCACGGCGTGCGCCCGGCCGGTTGAGGCACACCACTGAGGCGCATTCCGACAGCCCGTAACCTTCGTAGACCGGGATGCCAATGCGTTGCGCCCGGTGCAACAGCTCCTCGGCCACCCGCGCACCGCCCACGGCGGCAAACCGCAAGAATTGAGGGTTGAAGGCCTTTTGCTCGGCGGCGTTGACCAGCATCAGCAGCAATTGCGGCACCAGGATCAGGCTCTCCGGCGCGCGGTTGGCCAGGCAAGCGAGCAACTTGGACGCATCGACGCCACTGGCGCCCTGGATGCCCAGGGTTTGCTGGCTGGGCAGGCTCAACGTCGCACCGGCGTACAGCGCGGCGTAACAGCCGATGTTTTCCAGCAGGATCGCCAGGGGCAGCAGCGCCAGGTGATGCTGCGGATCGGTCGGTTTACTGGCCTGATCCAGCTCACGGGCGACCTTGATAATGCTCTCGGCACTCAGGCATACCCCTTTGGGCGTACCGGTGGTGCCCGAGGTGAAGGTCAGCTTGGCCGTGCCTTCGGGCATCCGGGGCGGGCCATCGAAAGTGCGGCGCCAGAATTCACCGAGCGACTCGTACCCGGCCGCTTCCAGTTCGGCATGCAGTCCCGGCTCGGCAATCACCCGCTCTGCCTGGCTTTGCTCCAGGCAATGACGGCGTTGGGCGGCGCTGAAAAAGGGTGGCAGCGTCAGGCAGGTCACGCCTTCGAACAGCGCGGCCAGGTCCCAGAGCATGGCCTCGACGCCGTTGTCCAGCGCCAGCGCTACAACCCCGACGTGTTCATCGCGAAGACGCTGCTGGCGGTACATCACTTCGGCGTAAAGCGTGGCGTAGTCCAGTTTCAGCCGATCCCCCCATAAGGCGGTGGCGTTGGTCTTACGTTCGGCATGGCTGCGCAAGGTCTGTTTGAAACGCTCGACTTCAGGCGACATGGCTGGCGCCCTCGATGGAAGACGGCAATCCCAGGCGGTTGAACATCCCGATGTTGCGCAAATGAATGAACCCGGCGCGGATGTTGCCGACATGCACCCAAGGCTTGCTTTCGTAATAACTGCCCCAGTGCTGGCGCTCGTCGCCCAGCCGCGCAGGGTCGGCGGCACAGAGCGTCACCGGTTTCAAACCGAGGCGATGGAAGCTGTTCACCAGGCCGACGTTGCCGGTGAACGCCACCCATTCCAGGCCGCCCATGGCCAGCAGGTAGGTGATGGCGATGATGCTCAGGCGCGCACTGCCGGTGTCGCTGGCAGCCAGGTTGCCCACCTCCACGATACCGGCGCGGTCTACGGGACGATCGGCAGCGGCGCTGATCAGCGGGTCGATGGATTCGTCCAGGTAACGCTCCAGGAACAGCGGCTCGTCATTCGCCCGACGCACGCCGGCCACCGCGCAGAGATCGCCGGTCGCGTTGCTCATGCCGAACAGTTCGGGCATGAAATGCCGGATATCGGCGCCGTGGGCCGTGCGGAAACGTTGCTGGATATAGGCTTCGAAGACTGGACGCTGGGGCTCGTCCGGCAAGGCTCTGGCCAGACTCATCTGCGGGGTTTCGGCTTGGCCGAACTGCAGGGGCAAAGGGATGTTCCAGTCGAAATCGGGCATTGCAGGACACCTCCCGGGGTCAGTTTGGGAGGAGTATCGGGGGCCTTTCTTAACGGAGTCTGAAGGTCACAAAAAGCAGGCGGGCGCGCCACCTTCAGATTGCCTTAAGGCTGTACAGGCACGGTGGCGCCGGCCAAACCAGGCTGCGCGAATGAGTCGCCAGCCCTCCAGACTTCACGAGGCCCGTTATGACCCGCGATTCAGTCGCTCACCGCTATGGAAAACTGTCGATCACCTTGCATTGGCTGATGCTGGCACTGTTTGTTGGCGTCTACGCCTGCATCGAAATCAAAGGGCTGCTGCCCCGTGGCAGCACTGCTAAAAGCCTGTTCATGGGGCTGCATGGCGTATTCGGTATCAGCATTTTTGTGTTGGTCTGGGTCCGATTGCTCGGACGCCTGACACCACGTCCGCCGATCACCCCGGCCCCGCCGGGCTGGCAAACCGGCGTGTCGCACCTGATGCACTTGGCGCTTTATGTGTTGATGATTGTTACGCCCGTGTTGGGCTGGTTGACCCTGGCCGTCGCCGGCAAATCGATGCCTTATTTCGGCTTCCCGTTGCTCTCGCCGGTGGCCGCTGATCCGGACCTGGCCAAGCAGATTAAGTATTGGCATGAACTGCTCGGCAGCAGCGGTTACTGGTTGATCGGTTTGCACGCCGCAGCGGGGTTGTTCCATCACTACTGGGTGCGGGACAACACCTTGATGCGCATGCTGCCAGGGCGTTCCGGCGTCGTTGTCAAACAGCGTCAGCGTTGACCGAGCATCACCCGTCAGGGTAACGAGGGGCTTGCCGCTTTCGCTGCGCGATCAACCCCGCGTCAAATCCAGGCAATAGGTGTAATACCCCGTATCCCGCACATACCCCAGCGACTCGTAGAGCCGCTGTGCCCCGACGTTATCCGTCGCCGTTTCCAGCACCAAACCCTTCGCCCCCGTGGACAACGCAAAGTCGCGGGCGGCGTTCATCAGCAATCGCCCTACCCCACGCTCCCTCACCGCCGGTGCGGTGAAAAGATCACTGAGCAGCCAGGTGCGGTGGGCGTCGATGGAGGAAAACGTCGGGTACAACTGGACGAAACCCAAGGCATCGCCGTTGTCGTCCAGGGCGAGAAAAATGGCGGACTCACCCTGGGCAATGCGCTCGGCGATGAAGGCTCGGGACTGCGCCAGGTTTGAGGGCTGTTTGTAGAAGCCTCGGTAGGCGTCGAAAAGAGGCGCGATTTGGTCGAGGTGGCTGGCGTCGGCGCGTTGGGCATGCAGTGTCATGGAGGTTCCCTTGCGTAAGGTTTGGTCCGGGCGAAGCGAATAGCAAAACACAGTCCGGCAGACACTCACCAGACCTGCACCGGGTTTCAGCACTGGGGGGCTGGCGACTTGCCCGATGGCAGCCAACCGGTGACGGCTATGGTTTTGGCTGGCAGCACAACAGGGTCAGGGGGCGAGTCGTACCGTGTGGCAAGGGAACCCGGTTCCCTCGCCACCCTTCTGATGCCAGTATTTTTTATAGTTGTTGAACGCCAACAAACGGTGCCTTGGCCCACACCACTTTGCCGCCGACCATGGTCAACAACACGTTATTGCGCGCCAGTTCAGCCTCGGGCACTTGCATGAAGTTCTTGTCCAGCACGATCAAATCCGCGAACTTGCCGACTTCGACCGAACCCACCACTGCGTCCAGCTTCAACTGCTCGGCGGCGTTGAGGGTGATGGTGCGCAGCACTTCCTCCCGGGACAGCGCCGGCTCAGCGTTCAGCCTGCCCGCATAGTTGGGGCCGTAGCTGTGGGGGTTCTGCGGATCGCCGGAGCGGGTGACGCCGATTTTCAACGCGAGGAATTCGTCGAGCGGGTCCACCGGCCAGTCGCTGCCATAGGCTACGCGACCGCCCGCCCGGGCGATGCTGCCCGACGGTTCCATGCGGGCAAACCGCGCAGCGCCGAGGTGATCGCTGGTGCCATCGACGGTGGACGGTGCCTGCTGCGCCCACTGGAACGACATGTTGGCGGTCACGTCCAGTGCCTTGAAACGCGGATAGTCCGCCGGGTCCACTTCCTCATTGTGAGTAATGGTCGGGCGAAAGGCGTTGCCCGGCAGTTGATGGCGCACGTATTCGATGCTGTCCAGGGAATCGCGCACCGCCCGGTCGCCAGTGGCATGCAGGTGCGGATCGAAACCGGCCTCAACCGCTTTCAGCAGCAGCGGATTGAGCACTTGCGGCGGGAAGTACAGTTCGCCGACGTTCTTGCCGGCGGTCCACTTCGGCGCCTTGTCGGTGCCCGAGTTGTGCAAGTACGGCGTCAACATCGCCCCCGTATCCGCAGGGGCGTTGATGATGCCGTCCATAAACAATTTGACGTGACGCATGCTCACGCCCGGCGCGACTTTGGTTTCGCCCTGGTCGTAGGTAGTGGCCAGGGTCTTGGCGTCGGCGATGGTTTTTGCCGGGTCGGTGGCTGCGGCGGCCGGGTCGAGTTTGATGGCCAGCAACGCCCGGGCGGTCAATTCGCCGGACTGCTGCAAGGTCGTGAAGGCCTTGCCATTCTCCGGCCCCGACAAGGCGTCGAAGAAACTGGTGATGCCTTGCTGACGCATGGCGTCGAGTGCGGCGCGGGTCTGGGTCAGTTTTTCGGCGTCGGTGGCGGGCGGCACCACGGCGGCCATGGTGTCGGCGGCGCCGTCCTCGCAAATACCGTTGGGGTTGCCGGCGCTGTCACGCATGTACTTGCCGTCACTTGGGTTGGGCGTGTTTTTAGTGATGCCGGCCACTTCCAGGCCCCGGGAGTTTGTCAGCACGGTATGGAAATCGGTGGAACGCACCTGAATCGGGCGTTTGGTCTTGAGCGCATCCAGGGTCGATTTGTCCGGGTCGCCGTCGAGGCCGTCCATGCCCATGCGATCCCAACTGCCGACCTCCAGCCACACGTCGGGGCCTTTGTCCTTCTCGGCATCGAGGCAGGCTTGAATGGTGTTCTGGAATTCCTTGCGGGTCATGGTCTGGTATTTCAGGTCGCACAAGGTCATGGCGCGGCCGCCGTCGCCGGGATGCATGTGTGCGTCGATGAAGCCCGGCATCAGCATGCGCCCGGCCAGATCAATCAGTTGGGTCTGTTTGCCAATGTAGGCAGCAACCCCTTCATCGCTGCCGACATACACGATCTTGCCGCCGGTCACGGCAATCGCCTGTTGCACCGAGTTCTTGCCATCGACGGTGTAGACGTAGCCATTGCGCATGACCATATCGGCGCCGGTCGAGCCGTTGCTCTGGCACCCCACCAACGCCGTCGTCGCCGCAACCGCGATAAATAGCCTGGAAAATTTCAACTGCCTCACCCCTGTTCTTATTAGTTTTGGAAGTGCCCGAACAGACTGTCGCGCCAGCCCGTGGCAGGCAGGGCCTACCCTATAGCGCGCAGTCGAAATCCGGACCTCCACAAATGAGGAGGGGTCAGGCAATTAGTGGGAAATACGCCGGGTATCGTGGGGCGGCGAACGCAGGACCGAACCCAGTTCCACCTTGCTCTTCACGCCGAGCTGCAAATAGCAGTTGCGCAAGTAAGTGCGCACCGTCGCCGGGCTCAGGCCCAGGGTCTTGGCGATTTCCTTGTAGGAATGGCCGGCGGCGAACAGCATCGCCGCGGTGCGTTCCCGTGGCGCCAGCACCGCACCCCGGGATTGCGCTTCGAGGGACAGAATCACCTGCTCGGCGTTCGGGCTCAGGGTCAGCGCGCAACGACCGAAGCGGATCACGCACGGCGCCTTGGCCAGTTGCGCGATCACCTCACAGGGCAACATCGAACCGCTCCACCCCGGCAGTTCACGCTGGATCGCAGCACACAGGCTGGCGCCCACATACAGCAGACTGCCGTCGAGTCGGGCGATGCCGAAGTCGGTCGCGCCGCTGCCGGTGTCGAAGCGAATCATGTCCTGCACCTGGAACCGCCAGAGTTGCAGCAAATGATCGCAGAACGCCGAAAACAACTGAGCCTCATTGTCGCTGAACCCCAGCGCATCCACGCCACGGTACAGGCAGACGAAAAACAGCAAGCCGCTTTCGGGCAATTCGAAGGTGATGCACATCGGATGGTAGAGGTCGTGACGACGCGCGAAGTCGTTCACTTCTTCACTCGGGTCGGTATAGCCGCTTTCACGCACCACCGCGCCGAGCTGGCTGAGGGTGTCGTTGGAAAACTTGTCGATGGCCGCACACAAGTGCCATTCCGCCGCGAAGGACTCCGGCAGATTGATGCGCCCGTGCATCCAGCTTTGGGGCGGTGCCTCGGCGTCCGCCGCCGACATCTCGCCCCACCAGGCGGAAGCGAACGGCACCAGTTCGCTGAACGCGTGCAGGCCGTCCTCGATGAATTGCGAGTCACCGCGATCCCGGGCGAGGCGACCGAGATGCAGCACGCAGCGGTTGAATGCGCTGAGCGCGGCCATGGCACCGACGTCGTGACCCTCCCCCATTGTTCTTGTCCTGTTGGCTGCATGGCGTATCCGCTGGACGATGCCACAGGCACCACAATCGCGTCCATTCAGAACGTCATCGAACCACCGCGAACAGAAACGCAGCGGAAACGATCAGTGAACATTGCCTGGCAACCTGGCGTCACGATTAACGCGCTGGATGATGAGCAGACCAATGGCGCTCAAGACAATAAAGCTCATGGCCAACGTCATTTGCAGATCAAAGGGGCTGAGGTTGACCAAGGCACTGATCAGCCCGCCACAGGTAAAGATCAAGGTATTGCCCACCGAGGCCGAGGCCCCGGCATTTTCCGGAAACAGCTCCATCGCCCGGGAAGTGGCGGCGGGTCGCGTGATGGTCGTGCCCGCCGTGCAAATGATCATGGGCACCAGCACCGTCACCGGGGTCAGGCCGTACTCGTTCGCCAGCAGCGCCATGACGATCCCGGCGAAAAAAATCAGGCATAAGCCGGTGATGATTTGTGTTCCGCTGGCCATGCGCTTGTTCAACACACCGGCGATGACTCCGCCAATCACGTAGGCCGCGCCATACAGCAGCAGCGTCAGCGAGAATTCATAGCTGCTCATGTGCAACTGCTCCATGAACACCAGTGGCGACACCACGATGAACGAGAAGTGGCAGGCAAAGACGATGGCTGAGATCAGCCAGTAGGCCATGAACCGGAAGTGACTGCAGAGCTGCCGGTAAGCTTTGAAAATATTGACACGCCGCCCTGCGGGGGTGGGTGGCGGGTTGTCCAGTGACCTCAGCGCCTTCAAGAACACCAGCGCAGCAATGACGCTGAACACATAGAAGCTGCCCTGCCAGTCCATCAACTTCTGCAACAACGTACCCGCCAGGGGTGAAATTGAAATGAAGATCCCGCTGGCTGTCACCATCAGTATCCGCAAGCGATCGCGTTCTTTGCCGACAAACAGGTCCTGGACCAGCGCCTGAGACAGGACGAAGCAGCCACACCCCACCGCCTGAACCACACGAAACACCAGGAAATACCCGTAGCTGCTGGCCCAGACACAGCCCAAGGCCCCGAAGATCGACACCGCCATACCGGCCAGGAGCAGATTCTTGCGCCCGAACGCATCCGATAAGGGGCCGATCAGCAATTGCGACAGGGAAATACCGATCGCAAAAAGGCTGACGGACAAGGCGATGTCTGACGTCGTGGTACTGAAGTGCTGCGACAGGGAGGGAAAAGAAGGCAGGAGTACGTCAATCGGGAACACGCCCAGCATGACCATCGTTATCAGCAGCACGACGGCACCGACCTTGGTGGTCGTGGTATTGCGTTCCTTGACTTCAAGCATCGATGAGTCCTGATTGGCTGAACAATGTCCGGTGGGCATCCTGCTCGAAAAAACCGGCGCGCTTCATGGCTTGCAGTGTCGCGGCAGCACTGGAGCGAGCACGCTGGGCGCGGGCACCGGGCGCCTGTAACTGCTGGATGATGTCAGTTGCCTCGAGCGCACAAATGCCAGCGCTGGCCAGGCTGGCGCCCAACCACTGCTCATCCACTTCGGAAAAAACGAAGATGATGTCGATCAGATGCCTGGCCGAGTCTTGTTGCAGCTCTGGCGACAATCTTGGCCACAGGTATTGGAACACCTCGGAAAAATAGCGGCTGTGCCGGGCTTCATCTTCCAGATGCTCCCGGAACATCTGGTACACCGTGCAAACCAGCGTGTTGCCCGTAAGGTCCAGCAGTTCCTTGGCAATAATGGTCTCGGAAACAAAGCCGACAAAAAACCACATCAGCGGACGGTATTCATCTGTGCATGTGCCCAGCAGGTCAAGCAGCAGGCGGATACGTTTTGGCGGTGCGTCCCACACGGGCATGTCATAAAAGCGTGCCACTTGTTCAGCCAGTTTGAAGGAGAACAGCGCGTGGTAACCCTCGTCGGTATACAACTGCAAGGCTGCAATTTTCATTGCATGGGGCAGCTCGATTCCCAATTCGTCATGAATCAGGGTTTCGACCGAACGGTTGACGATCTTATGTTCCAGGATCGTCGTGTAGTTCAGAAAATAGACCAGATGATTCGCCGCCAAACGATGCCGGGTTTGCTGCGAAGACTGCCGAATGACGGGATGTTTGAAGTAATGAATAAACGAGGGTGGAAACCAGTCTTTGCTGTGTAACTGCTGTTGGACTTCAGCGACAGGCGGCAATAGATAACTGGTTTTCTTACTGCGAACAGCCGAACGATTATCCCAATCACCCAGTGTGTATTGACGATTCGCGCCGGGCACGGTGGTTGAAGTGCTGGAAGTCGGCATTATTGTTGCCGCTCCCGAAGTTCTATAAGCGCCTTGAGTTCCTTGCACTGTGTTTGTCCATCGCCGTAGCCACTTCCCACGAAAAACAGTGGTTGTTCTGCCGTACCTTCCAATCCCAACAACTGCTCTACCTGTTCGTCACACAGTGCACCGGTTAACCAAGTAGCCAATCCCAGGCTTGTGGCTGCTAGTTGAAAGGTTTGTGAAATATGCCCGGCCTCGACATACGCCATGCGATAAGCACGCGAGTGTTCGTACTTCCACCATAACTTGTCAAAACGTGCGGTCAGAAACAGCCCCAATGGCAACTCATTGATGAAGTGTTGCCCGGCCAGAAGTTGCCCCAACGGTTCGGATGAGAGCGAATGGACCCGTCTCAAGGCATGGCGGTCCGGGTGGTAATAATAGAGGCCTGGGTCCAGCCCCTCGATCCTCGCGGCGTAGACATAACCTTCGCAAGCATTCAGACCTCCGCCGGAAGGACTGCTGCGTCGCGACCGAAGTGCTGCGGGGACGCAAGCATCCGTATCGCCTTCGCGCTCCTTGAGGTAGCCCAGCGACAGGTAAAGCAGCACGCTCAAATCGTCCAGGGTGATGGCCTGTGGTGAAAACGAGCGTGAGGTTTTTCTGTCAAGCAGGACTTGCGTGAGGGCATTGCCAGTCCTCTCCAGCTCAGGTGCCGGCAAGCAGATCAGCTCATCGCTGGAGTAGTGCCCGGCAAAGCGATCGGCCGGTGGCTGGGTGTCGAGCACCTGTTCGCAATGGTCCAGGTATTGCGCGGACCATTCGTGAATATCACGGGGGACTTGTTCCAAAGGCAGGTTCTTGGTGCCGACATGAAAGATCTTCGACAGTACGTCCCAACCCCATTCGGCTTGGGGTCTTTCATCGTGGGAAAAGAGTCCGGCTGCCAGGAAGGCCGAGTCGATTTCGAGGGTGCTGTCAAACGAAGAGGGGTCCTCGACAAGTTGTATCAGTCGAGTGGAATATTGTGAGTCCAGTTCAAACTGAGTGTGGTCCTTGTAGTTCCACACAACGATAAAAGGCGATCGAGCAATAATAAAAATGTCTGGGTTTATATGCATTGTTATCGGTAACCCTGAGCTTAATAGCGATGAGCTGGGCAATGAAACGCCCAGCCCATCAATCACTTCACTTAACGGGCTTTAGCCGCAGTGAGGCAGTTCAGGTTGGCGATTTTTTTCGATTCTAGTTGGATAGCTTTCATGAGTCTTACTCCTAACTGATTGAGAGTGATGCCGCTTCAATGCGACGCCCCAGAGTCTAGCCAACAATACTGAGCATGCAAGCGGGATGTTTAATTCTCTTCCTTCGCTGCGAACGAACATACAACGAGAACAAAGTTCACCGAAACTAAAATTTGATGAGTGCACCTCTGCTGCAGATGATCAACCTGCCCTTTTCACCCGTGATGTAGGGCCCCCATTCATTACGCTTTACTCGCTACCGAAGTGGAATATTTATAAATTAAATACAACTTTAAAAATTCAATACATCAACTTTCCGCGATCACCTCTCGCGGATTGTTGTTGTGTTTCAGGATGGGGCAAACGCAAAACAAATGTGGGAGCGGGCTTGCTCGCGAAAGCGGTGTGTCAGGCAACAGTGTTATCGACTGGGCCGACGCCTTCGCGAGCAAGCTTTGCTCCTACAGGAGATGGGGCAAACGCAGAACGACTGATCCCCTCTTCAGGCGAGCACTGCCCCTAATAAAAACGGGCGCCTCGTAGGCGCCCGTTTTGTTTAACCGATGGCTTACAGATTCTTGGCCATGGTGTCAGTGACGGTTTTCAACGCTTGCTCAGTGCTTTGTTTCCAGTCGTTGTCGGTCACGGCCTGCACGCCTTCACGGTTCTGGCCAAAGATTTCCACCGGTGGCGCCGAGGTGCCGGTGTCGACTTTCAGGTGCACTTTGTTGTTCACGCCGACGGTCAGGAAGCCCGGTGACATCCACGACCAGAACTCGATGACATGCACGGTGACCGCTTGGGTGTCGACGGTTTTTTCGCTGCTAGGCACTACGCGGTAACCCGCCTGACCGTAGGCTGCGGCGATGCTCTTGGCGATCAGGTCGCTGAGTTTGGTGCCTTCGGGCAGCAACACGTCGCCCAGCCCTTTGCCGTAGCCGTTGCGTTTACGGGCAATGGCGCGCTCGGTGATGGATTTATCGTTGATCTCGCCTTCCTTGAGGGACGGGATCTCCGGGAGCTCAGGCTTGAGTTCGAAGCGGCGCTCGTCGAGCACGCTGATGAAGACTTTCTGGCCATTGCCATTCGCCGCTGGCGGCGTGGTGATGTCCACCACGGAACGGCTGGTTGCGCAGCCAAACAACGCGGTGCTCGCCAGCAACAGGCAGGCGAGTTTGAGGTGTTTCATGACGACTCCGGTCATTGTGATCAGTCCACTTTTCGGTTCGGGAAGGCAAACGTGTCTCGCGCTCTGGCGCGATCACTAAAGATCGGCCGCAGGGCGACTTTCATGAGTCGCCGCGGCTGCTTTTTGCGGGGAAGCGGACGTGGATTAAATGCGGATTTCAGCCGTCGGCAGCACGTCGATCCGCGCAACAGGGCCTGTCAGGTGCGCGAGGTCGGCGTTGTGTTCGGCGATGATGTCGGCGGCGGCGAGGTTGCCGTTGTCGACGGTGGAATGGGCGTCGGCGGCGAGCACCACGTCAAAGCTCAGGTTCAGGGCCTGGCGCACGGTGGCGTTGACGCAATAGTCGGTTTGCAGGCCGCAGATGATCAGGCGATCCGTGCCCTGGTCTTGCAGCAAGGCTTGCAGGTGAGTGTGGTAGAACGAATCCCGGGTGGTTTTACGCACGCGCAGGTCTTGCGGTGACGTCTCCAGGCCGTCGGCCAACTGCCAGCCCTTGGAGCCGTGTTGCAGCAGGTCACCCTTCTCTTCGTGCTGGATCAGGACCACCGGTATCCCGGTTTCCCTGGCTTTGGCGCTCAAGTCATTGATGTTCTGGATGACGCGTTTGATGTCGAAGCACTCGTATTCACCTGTGCACAGGGCCTGTTGTACGTCAATGATCAGCAGTGCGGTGCTCATGGGTTCCTTCCTTGTAAGACGTCGGGTCAGGGGACGAAAAATAGATCCGTCCCCTTTAAAACACAACCCTTAATAGCCCAACGACAACCCGGTATTGCGCCGTGGATCATTCGCGCCGTAATAGCGGTTTTTGCCCACCGGTTTGCCCCCCAGCGAAGGGGCGCCGACCAGGATCGCCGCGACGTGGTTGGCATCCTGCGGTCCGGCGAATTTATGGCCCCAGCTTTCGAGCAGTTTCACCGTGTCCGGGCTGGTGGTGAAGGTCTCCAGGTTGGTTTCTTCCGGCAACCATTGCTGGTGGAAACGCGGCGCGTCCACCGCTTCCTGGATGTTCATGCCGTAGTCGATCACGTTGAGGATGGTCAGCAAGGTGGCGGTGATGATGCGGCTGCCACCCGGCGTGCCGACAACCATCACCACTTTGCCGTCCTTGGTGACGATGGTCGGGCTCATTGAGGAAAGCGGTGCCTTGCCGGGCGCGATGGCATTGGCCTCCCCTTGCACCAGGCCGTACATGTTCGGCACGCCGATCTTCGAGGTGAAATCGTCCATTTCGTCGTTGAGGATCACCCCGGTCTTGCTCGCCATGACCCCGGCGCCGAACCAGTCGTTGAGGGTGTAGGTCATCGACACCGCGTTGCCCCATTTGTCGACAATGGAGAAGTGCGTGGTGTTGCTGCCTTCATGGGGCGCAACGCCGGGTTTGATGTCCCGCGACACGCCGGCCTTTTGCGGTTCGATGGCGGCGCGCAGTTTGGTCGCGTAGTTTTTATCCAGCAGGTGGTCGAGCGGGTTCTTCACGAAATCCGGGTCGCCGAGGTAGCTGTTGCGGTCCACATAGGCGTGGCGCATCGCTTCAATCTGGTAGTGCATGCCCTGGGCCGAGTGGTAGCCCAGGTCTTTCATCGGGTAGCCGTCGAGGATGTTCATGATCTCGCAGATCACGACCCCGCCGGAGCTTGGTGGTGGCGCCGAGACCACGTGGTAGCCACGGTAGTCACACTCCACCGGGGCCAGTTCGCGGGTCTTGTATTTGTCGAGGTCGGCCTGGGTGATGATGCCCTTGTTGGCCTGGCTGGAGGTGACAATGGCGTCCGCCACCCAGCCTTTATAGAAACCGTCGGCGCCCTTCGCGGAAATTTCCCGCAGGGTTTTGGCCAGGTCCTTTTGCACCAGTTTTTGCCCGACCTGCATCGGCTCGCCTTTGTTCAGGAAGATCGAGCCCGAATCGCGCATGTCCTTCTTGAACACGTCAGTGGCGTATTCCAGCAGATCGACATCGCCCTGCTCCAGCTCGAAACCGTCTTCAGCCAGCTTGATCGCCGGGGCGATCACTTCCTTGCGCGGCTTGGTGCCGTATTTGCTCAGGGCCAGTTCCATGCCGGACACGGTGCCCGGCACGCCGACGGCCAAGTGACCACGGGTGCTCAGGTCCGGGACGACGTTGCCGTCCTTGTCCAGGTACATGTTCGCGGTGGCGGCCAGGGGGGCTTTTTCGCGGAAATCGAGGAAGGTTTTGCGCCCGTCCGCCAGTTGAATGGTCATGAAACCGCCGCCGCCCAGGTTGCCCGCCGCGGGATAGACCACCGCCAGTGCATAGGCCACCGCGACCGCGGCATCCACGGCGTTGCCGCCGTTTTTCAGTTCATCCACGCCCACATGGGTGGCCAGGTGCTGGGCCGTCACCACCATGCCGTTTTCCGCCGCGACCGGGGCCACGGAGGCTGCGAAAGCACTGAGGCAACTGAGGGCCAAGGAGGTCGCTATCAGCGATTTGGCAAAAGGTTCGAACTTCATGATTCGGTCTCTTTTTTGTTTTTAGGCTCTGCCATAACAGAGGGAACGCTTCAAGAGCAGTAGCCAGTATGGCTGGGATTGCGCATTGCGCCTCCCCGATGAAGCAGTATGCTGGGCGCCCGTTCAGCCTTTTGCGGAGTTCGCCGGCATGAGTTTTACCTTCATCACCCTGCCCTCCCCGGTGGGCGAGTTGAAGCTGGTCGCGAACGGTTCGAGACTGGCGGCCATCCTCTGGGAAAACGACAAACCGAACCGTGTGCGCCTGGGTGCGATGACCGAGGCGCCAGACAATCCGATCCTGCTGCGCACTGCTCGACAATTGCAGGAATACTTTGCCGGCACGCGCATTCAGTTTGACCTGGAGCTGGATTTCGTCGGCACGGCGTTCCAGAAAAAGGTCTGGCAGGCGCTGCTGACCATCCCGTTTGGCCAGACTCGCAGCTACAGCGAGATTGCCCAGCAGATTGGCAACCCCAGCGCCGTGCGGGCGGTTGGCGCGGCGAATGGCAAGAACCCGATCTCGATTGTGGCGCCGTGCCATCGGGTGATTGGGGCGTCGGGGAAGTTGACGGGGTTTGCCGGGGGGCTTGAGGCCAAGGAACGGCTGTTGACGCTGGAGGGTTGTGAGTGGGCGGGCGCTCGCCGGACGGGTGAGCTGTTTTGAGCTGACGGGCACAAAACCTGTGGGAGCGGGCTTGCTCGCGAAGGCGGCGTGCCAGTCGCCATCCATGTTGGATGTGAAGGCGCCTTCGCGGGCAAGCCTCGCTCCTACAGGGGTCGTTGTGTGCCAGTTGCCTTCAGGCAGGTTCGAAGATGTTTTTCATCGCCGCGTATTGCAGCAGCATGATGGTCTTCGCATCGCAGACCTCACCGCGATAAAACGCCTCAAGTGCCGCGTCGAACGACCACTCCAGCACTTCCAGTTCCTCGGTCTCTTCCTCCAGCCCTCCGCCTTCGCTGACTTTGGATGCCGCGTCATATTCGGCAATGAAGAAGTGCAGCTTTTCGGTGACCGAACCCGGGCTCATGTAGGACTCGAAGACTTTCTGCACATGGTGCACGCGATACCCGGTTTCTTCCTCGGCCTCCGCACGAATGCGTTCTTCGGGGTCGGCGCCCTCAAGCAATCCGGCCGCCACTTCGATCAGCAATCCATCGTGACCATTGACGAACACCGGCAGCCGAAACTGGCGCGTCAGCACCACGGTTTTTTTCTCGCGGTTGAACAACAGGATCGCCGCGCCATTGCCACGGTCGTAGACCTCACGGGTCTGGCGCTGCCATTCGCCGTTGTTGCGCTGGTAGTCGAAGGTGATTTTCTTCAGCAAGTACCAGTCGTGGGACAACACCTGGGTTTCAATGAGGTTGACCCGCTCGGCTGTTTTCACCATGACACCACATCCTTTTTTCGTCAGAAGAACCCCATGGTAGGCGAAAACCAAAAAGCCCGGCACCTCTGCCGGGCTTCTTTTTACGGCTGGCTGGCGACTTCAGGTGCCACGCTTGCTTCCTCGTGGGAAGAAAGACGCGTGCCGTTGATCAACGGCCCGTAGCGACGGCTGAACTCCCAGTTGTAGGGCACGTGGTCTTTGTTGACCCCGTTGTCCCAGTTCACCGACCAGGTCATCAGGCCTTTGATCGACAAGCCTTTGGCGTCGAGACGCTTGAAGGCGTTCACCACCGCCGCCGGGTTGATCACGTAACCGGTGGCCGCTGCGTCGACGTTGGCCGGCAGGCCGATGACGAACTTGTTCGCCGGGATTTTGGTGAAGCCGCGAGTCCCGCTCACCAGGCTTTCGGTCAGGTAAAACAGGAAATCCTCCTTCATCCCGTCGTTGTTCTGGGCGATCCACGCACCATTGCCGTTGTTGGCTTCCTGCACCCAGATGCCATCGCCGCCCTGGTTGTAATACTGCGGGGCGATGAAGTCGTAGTAGCCTTCCAGGGCCTGGATATAACCGACGTATTTGCCGGTGGTGGTCAGGTAAGGGAACTCCGGGGCCATGCTGATGATGAAGTGTTTGCCTTCCCCGGCGTAATGGTCCTTGACCAGTTTCAGCGCGGCAGGCAGGACGGTCTTGTTGTCGGCGAAATCAATCGCGCTCTGTTCAAGATCAATGTCCAGGCCATCGAAGCCATAGGTTTCCACCAAACGAATGATCTCGTTGGCCAGGGGTTGTTCGTTGCCTTTGTGCAACTCGATATGCGCATCGGCGCCACCGAGGGAAATCAGCACCGCCCGGCCCTGGCTGTTGAGCACGCCGACCTGGCGGCGAAACTCGGCATCAGTCAGGTTGTACGGCTTGAAGGTCGGGATGCCGTTGCCCTTCATGAAGGCCACGGCCACCACGTTGTAATCCTTCGGCACATCCTGCAGCGCGATGTTGGCGAACTGGCCACGCTGATAGCCGTCACTCGGGCCGGCAGGCCAGTTGTGCCAGAAGCCCATCAGGATTTTTTTGCCGGCAATGCTCGGCATCAACGAAGCGGCGTCGCTGAGTTGGGATTTGAGCAGCGTAAAGTCAATCTTTGACATGTTCTATTCCTTCAGAACGTGTGGAGGGTTAACGCAGGGGGCTTACTTGAAGTCCACGTCGAACGCTTGGTAGAAGGCGTTGCCGGTGTTGGCCACGATCCACATCAGCACGATCACGTGGTGGCCTTTTTTGTTGGCCGGCAATTTCACTTCGTGGTTGACCTTGGCCACCATCTCAGCGGAATGGCTGTAGTACGGGACCTGGGTGTAGAAATCGTCGGAGAACGATTTCGGCTCCAGTTGCGCGCGGCTGATGCGCTGTTTCGGGTCCCAGCCGTCCTTGGTAATGAACCAGCTATAGCCACGGGTGACGTGGGGGGCGGTGTATTTCCAGGTGACCTTGAAGGTCTGGCCCGGGTCGACGTTCAACAGCGGCCAGGCGAATGGACGGCCAAGTTTTCGGCTCAACTCTTCGTTGGTGAAGTTGACGCAATCACGCTGATCGACTTTGCCACCACTGAGGATATGGCCGTCGGCGGGAGGGGTAACGCTGTCGCTGTCGGTTTGATATGGGGCCTGGAACGGGCCGGCGGTCAGCGCAGGGAAGTTCTTGCCGCCCTCCATTTCGTTGACCTGCCAATCACCCAGCAGCCCCAGTTCGATGGCGACTGCGCCACGGCTGGAAGGGGACGTGACACGACCGTGTCGCAGTTGAGCCTGAGTCTCTGGTTTGTTCATTTTTTTCACTCCATTGATTTAAGAACTCTCCTTCGAGGAGAGGCCTTCAACCTAACGGAGCTGCTTTTTTTGTCCACCGACCCCTTTATCGCGTCTGGCGGTGTCGACTTGGCGAATCGCCAGCAAATACTGGATGGATAAACAGTATCTGGAGCCAAGTCCTACGCCTCCTGTAGCAGAAGGCCTACACCGCGAGGCAGCAATCGGAACCATTCTCAGCTCAGGGAAGCTGCGCTTTGTATTCCTTTTCGTACTGGCCGGCGAGGAATTCTTTCTGCTTGTCATTGAGCAATTTGCCGGCCATCTGGAAGAACTTCTGCTCTTCTTCCTTAAGGTGGTGATGGACCTTCTCGGAGAGCTTTTTCGCCGTCACCAGCCAGGTCGGATCAGACATCTCGGTCTCGTCCAGGGTCTCCATCATTTCGTCCATTTCATGGTGTTCGGAAATGGCATGGCGGCTCAGGTCGACACCGTTGTCGAACTCCATCAGCGGAATGTAGAAATGCCGCTCTTCCGCGGTTTCATGGGCCTGGAGTTCGGCTTTGAGCTGCTTGTAGGCCTCGACCCGTTCCGGGGTGTCGCCACTGGTCTTGATCAGGGCATCGGCATAACCGCGCTGACGGTCGTGGCTTTCGCGCAGGGCTTCGAAAATGTTCATGGGCTCTCCTCATGGCCGCGTTCTGGAAATGACGCTCTAGAGGCTAGACATCTGCGCGCTGGCGGCGGTTCCACCGGCGTTCGGGGATGGAACAATGGCGGCGGGCCAGATAGTCTGCGGGGTCACCGCCATAAGGACGTAGCCATGACCTTGCATATTGAACGCTCGCTGGACCCCACCCACGAAGAACGCGAGGCCATCCTCGCACCGCTACGCGTCTACAACGCGGCGCATGCGGGGCCTGCCAAGCCGGAGCCGGTTGCCTTGCTGGTGCGCGACGACCACGGCGAGATTCTCGGCGGGTTGTATGGCCGGGTGTTAGATCAGTGGCTGTTTATCGAATTGCTATCGGTGCCGGAACAGGCCCGGGGCCAGGGCATGGGTTCCCGGCTGATGGCGATGGTCGAGGAGTTGGCGCGAGAGAAGGAATGCGTGGGGATCTGGCTCGACACCTTCAGTTTCCAGGCGCCGGCGTTTTACACGAAGCTGGGATACAGCGAGTTCGGTCACATCGCTGACTACCCGCCTGGGCATAAGCGCCACTTCTTCCAGAAGCGCCTGATCAATCTCGAATAAATCCCCCCTGTGGGAGCGGGCTTGCTCGCGAAAGCGGTGGATCAGCCAACATCAATGTTGAATGAAAAGCCGCCTTCGCGAGCAAGCCCGCTCCCACAAGGGTCGGTGGTGTTCTTGCTTACAAACAAGTCGCCAACGCCGCCAACCGGCGTTTGGTCACGAAATCATCGTGCTGCGAGTAGAAATCCAGCTGCGTACCGGACGCGTCGCTGCTCAAGTCCACGAACACTTCTGCCGACCGGGTGTACACCGTCGAACCGCCCTTCTTGCCCGGTTGCAGGTAAGCCCCGGCATCCACGCCGAACACCGCTTCGTCCTGCCAGGCGAATTGCACGCACTGGGCGACGACTTTTTCCGGTTTGTTCGAGGTCAAGGTCTTGGTCGGGGTCTTGGTGCGGGAGTCGTCCATTACCGAGCCCGCGCAGCCCGCCAGCAGGGTTGCGGCCAGCGCCACCATCAAAATTCGCATTGTGTTCGCTCATCGAGAAAAAGCGGACTGTATCACCGTGGCGCGGCCTATCGTTCTGCTTTACTTCATTTATAGCGCGACACCGCGTGACGATTCGCGCACCCTGTCGCGCAATTAACAGCGCATCACCTCTTTTTCTGGAAAGCCACATGACACCTAACGCCGAATTCTACAAACCCACCGCCGAATACGCCGACAAGCTAATCAGCCAGATCGGCCAGACCCCGTCCTGGATTGCCAAGCGCATTGGCGTCACCGACAAGCGGATTCGCTACATCCTCGACGGCGAACGCACCGTCAAAGGCGAAACCACGCCGATCCAGATGACCTACCCCGAGCAGTTCGCCCTCGAATGCCTGGCCGCCGCAGCCAAGGCCAAGAAGCAGTCTTCGTAACCCGGCCTTCAAGGAGCGACCATGGCAGCCACCGAACAGCAACACGAACAGGCCCTGAAGAAGTTTCTCGATGAGCACCCGGAGTTGCGCCACGACCTCGACAATCTCAATCCGCTGCTGGCCCAGGCCAAGGGCGAAACCGCCGCGCAGTATCGCGACGAGCGCCTGCACGAAGCCTTCGAAGCCGAGGCCGAGCGCCTGGGGTTGTTTGCCTGGGAGCTGACGCTGCAACTGACCGCGCCCACCGCCGAGGACTACCAGGCCCAGCGCATGGAAGTGCACAAGGAAGTCGCTGAAATGGCCGGCATGGACTGGCTGGAGTATTGCGAGTTATATGGATTGAGCAAGTGACCACCATGGTCACTGCCTGAGGACGATTTACGCCGATGCTGCCATCCGCCTCGACTCACCGGGCCAGCCCTGGCCACCTGCATATCCAGAAATGGCGCGGGCGCATCGGCATGACGCTGGTCGCCACACTTTCGGTGCTCGCCGGCATGACCGATGCCATCGGCTTCATGGCCAGCGGCGATTTCGTGTCGTTCATGAGCGGCAACACTACCCGGCTCGCCGTGGCTATCAGCGATGGCGACCTGGGGCTGACCCTGCGCCTGTTGATCCTCGTAGCCACGTTCATCATCGGTAATGCGTTGGGTATTGTGGTCAGCCGACTCGGCGGACGCCGGGCGCTGCCGTTGCTGCTGTGCATCGCCACCCTGCTCTGCGGCGCCGCGGCGTGGCCCTATGACGAACAACTGCCGGCGCTGCTGGCGGCGATCATTGCCATGGGCATGCTCAATGCCGCCGTGGAAGAAGTGAACGGACTGCCGGTCGGCCTGACCTACGTCACCGGCGCCCTGTCGCGCTTCGGCCGGGGCCTGGGGCGCTGGATGCTGGGCGAGCGGCGCAATGGCTGGCGGGTGCAACTGATTCCCTGGACCGGCATGTTCGCCGGCGCGGTACTCGGCGCGGTGCTGGAACATCACCTGGGGCTCAAGGCGTTGTTTGTCAGCGGTTTGCTGGCCGGGGTGGTGGGATTGCTGTCGCTGAAGATTCCGCGGCGCTGGCAGTTGGGCTACATGCCGCGCTAATCGCCGGGCACCGCTCCCACAGGGATTTGTGGTGGACTTCAATGTAATACCTGAAGCAAAACCCCTGTGGGAGCGCGCCTGCTCGCGAAGGCAGCGACCCGGTCCGCGAGCAAACGCCCTTCGCCGCTCCGGCGATAAAGCTTTATCATGGCCGCAGTTTTGCTGATCGAGTCCGTCATGAAGTTCGCCATCGCGCTGTTTTCCGCTGCCCATGCGCCCTCCTCGCGCCGTGCCTTGCTGTTCGCCCAGGCGGCACTGGCCGGCGGGCATGAGATTGTCCGGCTGTTTTTCTACCAGGATGGCGTCTATAACGCGTCCGCCAGCGTGGTCACGCCCCAGGACGAACAGGACTTGCCCAAGCAATGGCGCGCGTTTGTCGCCGAGCATCAATTGGACGGCGTAGTCTGCATCGCCGCCGCCCTGCGTCGAGGCGTGTTGAACGAAGAAGAAGCCAAGCGCTATCAGCGCGAAGCCGTAGCGGTCAGCGCGCCGTGGGAATTATCCGGCCTCGGTCAATTGCATGACGCGGTGCAAGACGCCGACCGCCTGATCTGTTTTGGAGGCGCGTGAGATGGCTAAATCCTTGTTGGTGATCAGCCGTCAGGCGCCATGGTCCGGTCCTAGCGCCCGGGAAGCGCTGGACATCGTGCTGGCTGGCGGCGCATTCGATCTGCCGATCGGCCTGCTGTTTCTCGATGACGGCGTATTGCAGCTCGCTGCCCGTCAGGACGCCAAGGCCCTGCAACAAAAAGACCTGAGCGCCAACCTGCAAGCGCTGCCGATGTTCGGTGTCGAAGACCTGTTTGTCTGCGCCGACAGTGCCGCCGAACGGGGCCTGGACCCGAGCGCTCTGGCGCTTGAAGAGGCCCAGGTGCTGGCCGCCGATGAAATCACCGCCCTTATCGACCGTTATGACCAGGTGATCACCCTCTGATGTCGACTTTGCATGTGTTGTCTCACTCCCCCTTCGGCGACGATCGCCTGAGCAGTTGCCTGCGGGTGATCGGCGCTAATGATGCGCTGCTGCTGTCCGGCGACGCGGCGTATGCCTTGCAACCCGGCACCGCGCCGTTCAATGCGCTGCACGCCCGCAACCTGAAACTGTTCGTGCTGGCCGAAGATGCCCAGGCCCGCGCACTGAATGTTCCGGACTGGGCCGAAGCCATCGATTACCCGGCCTTCGTCGAGTTGTCGATTCACTACGACAAGGTCAACAGTTGGCTATGAATTCCCTGACGGTCGGCGCCCGCGCCATCGAGCTGGACAAGGACGGTTTCCTGGTCGAACTGAGCGACTGGTCGTTTGAGGTCGCCAGTGCTTTGGCCGCTGCCGAAGACATCGAGTTGAGCCCCGAACACTGGGAAATCCTCGAGCTGCTGCGCAGTTTCTACGACGAATTCCAGCTGTCTCCGGCGACGCGCCCGCTGATCAAATACACCGCGTTGAAGCTCGGTCCGGAAAAAGGCAACAGCCTGCACCTGAACCGACTGTTCAAAGGCACCCCTGCCAAACTCGCCGCGAAACTGGCGGGCCTGCCCAAACCGACGAATTGCTTATGACCAACTTCCCAGCGCTGACCCTCGAAACCCCCGCCGAGCACCCGTTCGCCCAGTTCGTGCGAATCCTCGGCAAAGGCAAGCGCGGCGCCCGCGACCTGACTCGCGAGGAAGCCCGGCAAGCCATGGGTTTCGTGCTCGACGATAAAGTCGAGGACACTCAGCTCGGCGCGTTCCTGATGCTGTTGCGGCACAAGGAAGAAAGCGCCGAGGAGATGGCCGGGTTTACCGAAGCCTTGCGTGAGCGCTTGCAGGCGCCGGCATTGAAGGTCGATCTGGACTGGCCGACCTATGCCGGCAAGAAGCGTCACTTGCCGTGGTATCTGCTGGCGGCCAAGTGCCTGGCGCAGAACGGCGTGCGGATCTTTATGCATGGCGGCGGCGCGCACACGGCCGGTCGCTTGTACAGCGAGCAACTGTTGGAAGGCTTGAAGATCCCATTGTGCCGCGACTGGCAACAGGTCGGCGCAGCCCTGGATCACGGTGGCCTGGCGTTCATGCCACTGGTGGATTGGGCGCCGCAATTGCAGCGCATGATCGACCTGCGCAACACCCTGGGCCTGCGTTCACCGATCCATTCCCTGGCGCGGATTCTCAATCCGCTGGGCGCTCGCTGCGGGCTGCAAAGCATTTTCCATCCGGGCTACCAGGCTGTACACCGCGACGCCAGCGGCTTGCTCGGCGACACCGCGATTGTGGTCAAGGGCGATGGTGGCGAAATCGAGATCAACCCGGACGCCGACAGTCACTTGTACGGCACCACTGGCGGCGCAAGCTGGGATGAGGAATGGCCGCAACTGTCGACGCAACGCCACGTCAAACCGGCGTCCCTCGACCCTGAGCATCTGAAAGCCGTGTGGCGCGGGGATGTGGTCGACAGCTATCCGCAAATGGCCCTGATTTCCACCATGGCCCTGGCCCTGCGTGGCCTCGGCCAGACCCGCGAGCAAGCCTTCGAAACCGCCCAGCAGTATTGGGATGCGCGGGATAGATCGATTTAACCGATCATAACTGCCCAACCTTTGCGCTATTTAATCGAACCTATGCGCATAGACTCCTCTCCAACGCTTATTGGTTGAGGAGTCTTGAAATGGGTTTGTTAGTTGAAGGCCGCTGGCACGACCAGTGGTACGAAAGCAGCAAGGACGGCGCGTTCCAGCGCGAACAGGCGCAACGCCGCAACTGGGTCACCACTGACGGCCAGCCGGGCCCGAGCGGTGTCGGTGGCTTTGCCGCCGAGGCCGGGCGCTATCACCTCTACGTGTCCCTCGCCTGCCCTTGGGCGCACCGCACGCTGATCCTGCGCAAACTCAAAGGTCTTGAATCCCAGATCGATGTGTCGGTGGTCAGTTGGTTGATGCTGGAAAACGGCTGGACCTTCGACCAGAGCCTCGGCTCCACCGGCGACAAGCTCGACCATTTCAACTTCATGCACCAGCGCTATACCGCTGACACTGCCGACTACACCGGTCGTGTCACTGTGCCGGTGCTGTGGGACAAACAGCAGCAGCGTATCGTCAGCAATGAATCGGCGGAAATCATCCGCATGTTCAACAGCGCGTTTGATGACCTGACGGGCAACGATCTGGATTTCTACCCGGCACCGCTGCGCAGCGAAATCGATGCGTTGAACGAACGGATTTATCCGGCGGTGAACAACGGTGTGTACCGCGCCGGGTTTGCCACGTCGCAAAAGGCCTATGAAGAAGCGTTCGATGATGTGTTTGCCGAGCTGGATCGACTGGAATCGCTGCTAGGCGAGAACCGCTATCTGGTGGGTGAATACCTGACGGAAGCGGACATTCGGTTGTTCACCACACTGATTCGTTTTGACGCGGTGTATTACGGACACTTCAAGTGCAACCTGCGGCGGATTGCCGATTATCCGAATCTGTCGAACTGGCTGCGGGAGTTGTATCAGTGGCCGGGGATTGCCGAGACGGTGGATTTCGAACACATCAAGAATCACTACTACGGCAGCCACAAGACCATCAACCCGACGGGTATTGTGCCGAAAGGGCCGGCGCAGGATTTCACAGCGGCCCATGATCGGGCGCGGTTGAGTGGGAAAGGGGTTTGGCGTAGGGCCTGATATATGTGTGCGGGTTTGGAGGGCCTCTTCGCGAGCAAGCCCGCTCCCACAGGGGATTTGTGAACGACACAAATCAAATGTGGGAGCGGGCCTGCTCGCGAATGCAGGCGACGCGGTGTTCAGACCTGCGCCTGAGCCCCTTCAAACCACGCCAGTTTCTCGCGCAGTTGCACCACTTCCCCAACAATCACCAATGTCGGCGCATGCACTTCATGCTCCGCCACCAGCCGTGGAAGATCGGCCAACGTGCCGGTAAACACCCGCTGATTGACCGTGGTGCCCTGCTGGATCAACGCCGCCGGGGTGTCCGCGCCGCGACCGTGCTTGATCAACTGCTCGCAGATGATCGGCAAGCCCACCAGCCCCATGTAAAACACCAGGGTTTGCGCCGGGGCGACCAGGTCGGCCCAGGGCAGATCGGTGGAACCGTCCTTCAAGTGCCCGGTGACGAACCGCACGGACTGCGCATAATCGCGGTGCGTCAGCGGAATCCCGGCATACGCCGCGCAACCACTGGCCGCCGTAATGCCCGGCACGACCTGGAACGGGATGCCATGGGCCGCCAGTTCTTCGATCTCTTCGCCGCCACGGCCGAAGATGAACGGATCGCCACCCTTCAACCGCACCACACGTTTGCCAGCCTGGGCCAGATCCACCAGTTGCTTGTTGATCTGATCCTGCGGGACCGCGTGATCGGCGCGACGCTTGCCGACGTAGATCCGCTCGGCATCACGACGGCACAAATCCAGAATCGCCGGCGCCACCAAGCGGTCGTACAGCACCACATCGGCTTGCTGCATCAGGCGCAAGGCGCGGAACGTCAGCAGGTCCGGATCACCGGGGCCTGCGCCGACCAAATACACTTCGCCGGTTTTTGTCGGCGGCTCGCCAGCGATTTTCGCCAGCAGCAAGCGCTCGGCTTCAGCGCCCTGCCCGGCCAGTTGCCGGTCAGCAATCGGACCCTGGAATACATCTTCCCAGAACGCCCGACGCTGCTGCACATCCGGAAGCAGGTTTTTGACCTGAGTGCGAAAGCGCGCCGCCAGACCGGCCAGTTGCCCGTAAGTGGAGGGAATCCAGGTTTCGATTTTGGCCCGGATCAACCGTGCCAGCACCGGCGCATCGCCGCCGCTGGAGATGGCAACGATCAGCGGCGAACGGTCGACAATCGCCGGGAAGATCACGCTGCACAGGGCCGGCGCATCCACCACGTTGACCGGCACACAACGCCGATGGGCATCGGCGGAGACTTGCGCGTTCAGCGGTTCGTCGTCGGTGGCGGCAATGATCAGCCCGCAACCGTCCAGATCCGCCTCGACGTAGCCACGCAACAGGCACTCGCCACCGCTGCCGGCAACCAGTTCGCGCAATTGCGGCTCTATTTCAGGTGCGACCACCCGCAGCAGCGCACCGGCTTCGGCCAGCAGGCGGGACTTGCGCAAGGCAATCTCCCCGCCGCCGACGACCAACACACGACTGCCGCGCAGGTTATGAAACAGCGGCAGATAGTCCATTTAGCCGATGACCTCAAGGCCACCCATGTACGGTTTCAGTACGGCTGGCACACGGATCGAACCGTCGGCCTGCTGGTAGTTTTCCAGCACCGCCACCAAGGTACGACCGACCGCCAGGCCGGAACCGTTCAGGGTATGCACCAATTCAGGTTTGCCGGTTTCCGGGTTGCGGAAACGCGCTTGCATGCGCCGGGCCTGGAAATCGCCGCAGTTGGAGCACGACGAAATCTCGCGGTACTTGTCCTGGCTCGGAATCCACACTTCCAGGTCGTAAGTCTTCACGGCACTGAAGCCCATGTCGCCGGTGCACAGCGCGATGGTGCGATACGGCAGCTCCAGCAATTGCAGGACTTTTTCCGCATTGGCGGTCAGGCTTTCCAGTGCGTCCATCGACGTCGATGGCTCAACAATCTGGACCATTTCAACTTTGTCGAACTGATGCTGGCGAATCATGCCGCGGGTGTCGCGACCCGACGCGCCGGCTTCGCTGCGGAAGCATGGCGTGTGGGCGACGAACTTGATCGGCAACAACTTCGAATCGAGGATTTCGCCGGAAACGATGTTGGTCAGCGACACTTCGGCGGTCGGGATCAGGTACAGATCGGCTTCGCCTTCGCGGCTGATCTTGAACAGGTCTTCTTCGAACTTCGGCAACTGGCCAGTGCCTTGCAGGGCTGGCGCTTGAACCAGATAAGGCGTGTAGGCCTCTTCATAGCCGTGTTCGCTGGTGTGCAGGTTGATCATGAACTGCGCCAGAGCGCGGTGCAGACGGGCGATCGGGCCACGCAGCAGGGCGAAACGGGCGCCGGACAGCTTGGCGGCGGTTTCGAAGTCCAGCCAGCCGAATTTCTCGCCCAGGGCCACGTGGTCCTGAATCGGGAAATCGAATGCTGTCGGGGTGCCCCAGCGGCGCACTTCGACGTTGCCGTCTTCATCGGCGCCGACCGGCACAGATTCGTGGGGCAGGTTCGGGATGCCAAGCAGGATCGAATCCAGGTCGGTCTGGATCTGGTCCAGCTCTACCTTGCCGGCACTCAATTCGTTCGCCATGCGCTCGACGTCGGCCATCAACGGCGCAATGTCTTCGCCGCGCTGTTTGGCCTGACCGATGGATTTGGAGCGCGCATTACGTTCAGCCTGCAGTGCTTCGGTGCGGGTCTGGACGGTCTTGCGCTGTTCTTCCAGCGCTTCGATGCGCGCAACATCCAGCACAAAGCCACGGGATGCCAGGCGGTCCGCTACGTCCTGAAGGTTGCTACGTAACAGTTTGGAATCGAGCATGTCGGTCTCTCGTTTATCAAAGTTTGGTCAAGGATAGGCCAGCCCACGTGGCGAGCAGCCCGCCGAATACGCTAATGGCCAGATAACCGAAGGCTATCGGTGCCTGCCCGCTTTCCAGCAGGCGCAGCGTATCCAGTGAAAAAGATGAAAAGGTCGTCAGACCGCCGACAAAACCGACGATCAGGCCAGCGCGAATTTCGATCGGCACTTCCGGGCGCGTCAGAAACAGCCCGTACAGCAAACCGATGATCAGGCAGCCCACCAGATTGACGGCCAGCGTCGCCAGGTAAAAATGCCGGGGCCAATTGGCGCTGACCCAAGTGCTGGCGGCGAAACGCAGTAATGTACCAGCGATACCGGCCACGGACACCGCAAGAATCGTTCGAATCACTATTTTCTCCGCTGTCGGGGGCTCAGACGATCAAGTTGCGCGAGGTGGTTGAGCTTCTCGCCGATCTTCAGCTCCAGGCCGCGAGGCACCGGCTGATAGAAGGGTTGTGGCTCGAGCTCTTCCGGAAAGTAGTCTTCGCCAGCGGCGTAGGCGTCCGGCTCATCGTGGGCATAACGGTATTCGTCGCCATAACCCAATTGCTTCATCAGTTTGGTCGGTGCGTTGCGCAAGTGTAGTGGCACTTCCAGCGAACCGTGTTCGGTGGCGCTGCGCATCGCGGCTTTGAAGCCCATGTACACCGCGTTGCTTTTCGGCGCGCAGGCCAGATAAGTGATGGCCTGGGCCACCGCCAATTCGCCTTCGGGGCTGCCGAGGCGTTCCTGCACCTCCCACGCCGCCAGGCACAGGCTCAGGGCGCGAGGGTCGGCATTGCCGATGTCTTCGCTGGCCATGCGCACCACGCGCCGGGCCAGGTACAGCGGATCGCAACCGCCGTCGATCATACGGGCGAACCAGTACAACGCGCCGTCGGGGTTGGAGCCGCGCACCGATTTGTGCAGCGCGGAAATCTGGTCGTAAAACGCTTCGCCGCCCTTGTCGAACCGCCGACGGGTATCGCCAAGCAGGCTTTGCAGCAGATCGATGCCAATCTCGCTGTTGTCTTCGGCCAGATCGGAGGCGTTTTCCAGCAGGTTGAGCAGACGCCGGCCATCGCCATCGGCGGCGGACAGCAGCATCTGGAAGCCTTCGTCACTGAGGGTCAGTTGCCGCTTGCCCAGGCCCCGCTCTTCGGTCAGCGCACGGTGTACGAGTTTGCGCAGGGCCGCTTCGTCGAGGCTTTTGAGCACGTAGACGCGGGCCCGGGAGAGCAAGGCGTTATTGAGTTCGAAGGAGGGGTTTTCGGTGGTCGCGCCGATGAAAATCAGCGTGCCGTCTTCAACGTAAGGCAGGAACGCATCCTGCTGGGACTTGTTGAAACGGTGCACTTCGTCGACAAACAGGATGGTGCGTTTGCCGTACTGCCCGGCCTGTTGCTTGGCGATTTCCACCGCCTGACGGATTTCCTTCACCCCGGCCAGCACCGCCGACACCGTTTCAAAATGCGCATCCGAGACTTCCGCGAGCAGCCGCGCCAGGGTGGTCTTGCCCACCCCCGGCGGGCCCCAAAAGATCATCGAATGCAGGGCACCCTGCTCCAACGCTTCGCGCAATGGCTTGCCGCGAGCGAGCAGGTGTTCCTGACCGACATACTCATCCAGATTGGCCGCACGCAGGCGGGCGGCCAAGGGTTGAGCGATCGGGGCACTGCGAAACAGGTCCATCACGTACGGTTGAAACCTCGCTTTATTACGTAGCTCTCAAATCCTGTGAAACCCTGTGGGAGCGGGCTTGCTCGCGAATGCGGTGTGCCAGGCAACATTGATGGCGACTGGCATGCCCCCTTCGCGAGCAAGCCCGCTCCCACAGGTTCTGCGTTTTATTCCTGGATCACGTCCGCACCCTTTGGGATGTCGAACTTGAACTTGGACGCCGGGATCGGCTCGTTGGCCTTCACGCCGGTAAACAGCAGGTTGGTGCGCTGACCCACGCTGTCGATCATTTGCATGTCATTGACCAGGCCATTGCGGAACGACAGGCGCAGGCTGTCGAACAGGGTGTCCTTGGTTTTCGGCTTCAGGGTGAAGTCGATCACGCCGCCGGCTTCCTTGGCGCTGATGTCGAAGCTCTCTTTGATCTTGGACACGTCACCGGACAGCAGCAGGGCCGGGGTCTGGGTCAGGCGCTGGTCGAGGGTCTTGATGGTGACCTGTTCCAGATCCGGGTCCCACAGGGTGACCTTCTTGCCATCGGAGACCATGGTTTGTTCGGCAGGCGCTTCGGTGTGCCAGTAGAACAGGCCCGGCCGCTGCAACGACATTTCACCAGACGTTTCCTGCAACTGGGTGCCGCTGCCATCGAGGGTCAGCTGGGAGAAACGCGCGGTCAGGGTCTTGGATGTTTCCAGCAATTGGGTCAGACGCGCCACGTCCTTGTCATCGGCGTGGGCCGAGAGCGTGGTCAAAGCCAGAACCGGCAGCAACAGCATGCGGATAAGACGCATGGGAGTCCTCTTGAATATTCGTGGGGTTCAGGCGGCGCGTCACTGCGCCACCCTTTTTAATTCAACTCAGTCGCGCACCGGGCCGGGGGCCAGGACTTCGCGCGAACCGTTGGTGTTCATGGACGTCACGACCCCGGCCATTTCCATGGCTTCGATCATGCGTGCGGCGCGGTTGTAGCCGATCTTCAGCTTGCGCTGCACCGCCGAGATAGATGCACGACGGCTTTCCAGCACGAACTGCACAGCTTCGTCGTAGAGCGCGTCGGATTCGCTGTCTTCATCGCCGCCGCTGCCGCCTTCAAAGCCGCTACCCGGCTCTTCGACACCGGCCAGGATCTCGTCGTTGTATTCCGGCGCGCCACGCAGTTTCCAGGCTTCAACCACCCGGTGAACCTCGTCATCGGAGACGAAGGCGCCGTGGACACGGATCGGCAGGCTGGTGCCCGGCGGCATGTAGAGCATGTCACCGTGGCCCAGCAATTGCTCGGCGCCGCCCTGGTCGATGATGGTCCGGGAGTCGATCTTGCTCGAGACCTGGAACGCCATGCGCGTCGGGATGTTGGCCTTGATCAGACCGGTGATCACGTCAACCGACGGACGCTGGGTCGCGAGGATCAAGTGGATACCGGCGGCACGGGCCTTCTGGGCGATACGGGCGATCAGTTCTTCAACCTTCTTGCCGACGATCATCATCATGTCGGCGAATTCGTCGACGACCACGACGATGGTCGGCAGCTTGTGCAGCAGCGGCGCTTCGTCGTGAATGCTTTCGCGCTTGTACAGCGGATCGGACAGCGGCGTACCGGCCTCTTGCGCATCCTTGACCTTCTGGTTGAAGCCGGACAGGTTACGCACGCCCATCTTCGCCATCAGTTTGTAGCGACGCTCCATCTCCGCCACGCTCCAGCGCAGGGCGTTGGCCGCGTCCTTCATGTCGGTGACCACCGGGCAGAGCAAGTGCGGGATGCCTTCGTAGATCGACAGCTCAAGCATTTTCGGGTCGATCATGATCAGCTTGGCGTCTTCCGGGCCGGACTTGAACAGGATCGACAGGATCATCGCGTTCACCCCCACCGACTTACCGGAACCGGTCGTACCGGCCACCAGCAAGTGGGGCATTTTTGCCAGGTCGGTGATGACCGGCTTGCCGCCGATGTCGTGGCCCAGGGCCAGGGTGACCGGCGATTTGAAGTTGTCGTATTCGGGCGATGACAGCACTTCGGAGAAGCGCACGATCTGCCGGTCTTCGTTGGGAATCTCAATACCGACGGTGGTCTTGCCCGGGATCACTTCAACCACCCGCACGCTGGTCACGGCCAGGGAACGCGCCAAATCCTTGGCCAGGTTGGAGATGCGGCTGACCTTGACCCCGGCGGCCGGCTGGATTTCGTAACGGGTGATCACCGGGCCTGGGTGAATCGAATCCACGGTGACTTCGACGCCGAATTCCTTGAGCTTGATTTCCAGCAAATGGCCAACCGCAGCCAGGGATTCGGGCGAGTAATTGAGTTGTTTCTTTTCCGCCGGGTCGAGAATCGAGATCGGCGGCAAGGTGCCTTCCACGGCGCTGTCGACGAACAACGGCGCCTGCTTCTCTTTTTCCACTCGCTTGCTCGGCGCCGCGGGCTTGGACGGCGCGGGCGCAATCACCGGCGGCACCTGCTTCTCGCGCTCGGACATGTGCTTGCTCAGGGCCTGTTCGCGCTCGATCAGGCGTTCCTTGACCTTGGCCTGTTCGCGTTTGTCGGTGACGGTCGGAGCAACCACGTCATGCACCCGGTCGTCGACTTCACGCAACTGGGCGACCAGTTGTTTGCGCTCGACACGGGCCGCCCACCAGCGATTGGCCGCGCCCTGGAACAGTTCGAACAGGTCGAGGGTGATCTTGCCGGTGAGGTCCATCACCTTGAACCACGACAGGTCGGTGAACACCGTCAGGCCGAACAGGAACAGGGCGATGAACAACAACGTGCTTCCCTGGATGTTCAGGGCGTTCCTGGCCAGGTCGCCGAGGCTTTCGCCCAGCGCGCCGCCCGCGCCGGCCGGCAAACCGGTCGCCGCGTGGAAATGGATGTGGGCCAGGGCTGCGCCCGAGAGCACCAGGAACACCAGGCCGATCAGGCGCCAGGAGAACAGCCAGCCGCTCCACTGCCACGGTTCATGGCGTTGACGGAAGATCTGGTAGATTTTGACCGCCAGTAACAACGGGAAGATGTAGGCGAAGTAACCCAGCACCATGAACAGGATATCGGCGCTGTAGGAGCCAACCGGACCGCCGAAGTTCTGCACATCGTCGATCTTGCTGTTATGGCTCCAGCCCGGATCGTCCTTGCCGTAGGTCAACAAGGCCATCATCAGGAACAGGCACAAGGCACCGATGGCGATCAACGCACCTTCCTTGAGTCGGTAGTGCAGATGCTGGCGCCAGAGCGGAACGACGGCTGGTTTAGGTGCTGCGGTGGATTTCTTCAAAACGCTTCTTTTCCTGCGCCTGTGGCGCGTCCATCTGTTGAATGACTATAAAAACTGCCCAATCCAGGCAGGTAAAAAAAGTGAACAGGCGTAACCGGGACTACTTTTAACACTGCACCCCTATGTTTCAAAACAGGGCACGTAACGCTTTTTTGCTACAAGTGCTGTTACAAGCGGGCATTGTACGGGTTTGTTCGGCCGATGCCATGCTGGCAACCCTTGGGTGTAGCATAGCCAAAGGCACAACACAGACGGTTCAATTTGAGCACGCATTCTCTTTTGTGACAAAGGCTTATGAGGTGTTTTTATGAGCGAGTCCAAGCATTCACGCCTGATCATTCTGGGTTCCGGCCCTGCCGGGTACAGCGCCGCCGTTTATGCCGCCCGGGCCAACCTCAAACCGGTGGTCATTACCGGGATACAGGCAGGTGGCCAGCTCACAACCACCGTCGAAGTCGACAACTGGCCCGGTGACGTCGAAGGCCTCACCGGCCCGGTGCTGATGGAACGCATGCAAAAACACGCCGAGCGCTTTGCCACAGAGATCGTTTACGACCACATCCACACCGCCAAGTTGCAGCAGCGCCCTTTCGAACTCATCGGCGACAGCGGCACCTACACCTGCGACGCCCTGATTATCGCCACCGGCGCCTCCGCGCAATACCTGGGGCTGCCCTCGGAAGAGGCCTTCGCCGGTAAAGGGGTTTCGGCCTGCGCGACGTGCGACGGCTTTTTCTACCGCAATCAGGTGGTCGCAGTGGTCGGCGGCGGCAACACGGCGGTTGAAGAAGCGCTGTACCTGTCGAACATCGCCAAGGAAGTCCATCTGGTGCACCGGCGCGACAAGCTGCGCTCGGAGAAAATCCTGCAGGACAAACTGTTCGAAAAAGCCGCCAACGGCAATGTCCGCCTGCACTGGAACCAAAACCTTGATGAAGTGCTGGGGGATGCCAGCGGCGTGACCGGCGCCCGCCTGCGCGACAGCCATACCGGCGAAACCCGCGAACTGCCGCTGGCTGGCGTGTTCATCGCCATCGGCCACAAACCCAACACCGACCTGTTCCAGGGCCAGTTAGCGATGCGTGACGGCTACCTGCTGATCAAGGGCGGTAGCGAAGGCGATGCCACCGCCACCGAGATCCCGGGCGTATTCGCCGCCGGTGATGTGGCCGACCACGTTTACCGCCAGGCCGTCACCTCTGCCGGGGCCGGTTGCATGGCCGCGCTGGACGCCGAGAAATACCTCGACGATATTCCCACCGTTTGACACGCTACTTCATGGCGGGCCGACACGCCCGCCACTGCCCTCCCCTTCTGTAAGCCCGAAGACCATGCTGACTTGGCTACAACGCAACACCCTGACTTTTCCGCCCCTGGAAAAAGCCATGCGCGATCCTAATGGACTGTTGGCGGCCGGTGGCGACCTGTCCGCCGATCGGCTGATCCAGGCCTATCGCCACGGCTGCTTTCCGTGGTTTTCCGAGGGCCAGCCGATTCTCTGGTGGTCGCCGGATCCGCGCACGGTTCTGTTTCCCGACGAACTGCACGTTTCCCGTAGCCTGAACAAGTTGCTGCGCCAACAACGCTATCAAGTGACCTTCGATCAGGATTTTGCCGCCGTCATCCGCGCCTGCGCCGCGCCACGGGACTACGCCGACGGCACCTGGATCACCGAGGCCATGCAGGACGCCTACCTGGAACTGCACCGGCGCGGCTACGCCCATTCGGTTGAGGTCTGGGACCAGGGCGAACTGATAGGCGGCCTGTACGGCCTGGCCATGGGGCAGTTGTTTTTCGGCGAGTCGATGTTCAGCCGCGCCGACAACGCGTCCAAATTTGGCTTTGCCACCCTGGTGCGCCATCTGAAAGACTCGGGTTTTGTGCTGATCGATTGCCAGATGCCCACCGACCACTTGCACAGCCTCGGCGCCCGGGCGATTCCCCGCAGCGAATTCGCTGGCTACCTCGCACGGCACCTGGATCAACCCAGCGTTGCCACCTGGGTTTGCTGAGCGACTTTTGCCCGCGTGGCTTACACTTAATTCAAAGCTTATTCCCGAGGGTTGATCATGACCGAGTTGGCGCGTTTGAAGTTCTATGCCACTCAGCCCCACTCTTGCAGTTATCTGCCTGAGGAGCAGGCCACGACCCTGTTTCTCGACCCTAGTCAGCCCATGGATGTGCATGTCTACGCAGACCTGTCGGAAATGGGCTTTCGTCGCAGCGGCGATCATCTTTACCGGCCACATTGCCAGAACTGCAATGCGTGCGTCCCGGCGCGCATTCCTGTCGCTCAGTTTTCCCCGAATCGTCAGCAGAAACGCATTTTCAAGCGTAACGCCGACTTGCAGGTGCGTCCGTCCCGGCCGAAATTCAGCGAAGAATATTTCGACCTCTATCAGCGCTACATCGAACAGCGTCATGCCGACGGCGACATGTACCCGCCGAGCCGTGATCAGTTTTCGACGTTCCTGGTGCGTGATCTGCCATTTTCCCGGTTCTACGAATTCCGTCTCGACGGACGGCTGGTGGCCGTGGCGGTAACTGACTTGCTGCCTAACGGCCTGTCGGCGGTGTACACCTTCTACGAGCCTGCCGAAGAGCATCGCAGCCTCGGGCGCTACGCCATTCTCTGGCAGATTGCCGAAGCCCAGCGGCTGGGACTGGAAGCGGTCTACCTCGGCTACTGGATCAAAAACTGCAAAAAGATGAACTACAAGACCCAGTATCGCCCCATCGAACTGCTGATTAATCAGCGCTGGGTCGTCCTGAACTAAGGCAATCGGTAAACCCCTTGGCGTAAACACCATTTTTCGGGCACAATGCACGCCGCTTTTGCCTGGCGCAGTTGCACCGGGCCATTCATTGGATACCGAGGGCTTTACTGCATGTCGAAAGAAGACAGCTTCGAAATGGAAGGCACTGTCGTCGACACCCTGCCCAACACCATGTTTCGTGTGGAGTTGGAAAATGGGCACGTCGTAACCGCGCATATTTCCGGCAAGATGCGCAAGAACTACATTCGTATTCTTACCGGTGACAAAGTGCGCGTCGAGCTGACGCCCTATGACTTGAGCAAAGGGCGCATTACTTACCGCGCTCGTTAATCAAGTCAATACAAAACGCCCGGTTATGCCGGGCGTTTTTGTGTGTGGATCGTTCCCACGCTCTGCGTGGGAATGCCTCTACGGACGCTCCGCGTTCGGCTCTTGAGGGGACGCAGAGCGTCCCGGGCTGCATTCCCACGCGGAGCGTGGGAACGATCAAGAGATGCAAGCTGACCCACCGCTTTCGCGAGCAAGCCCGCTCCCACCTTTGATCTTCGGAGTTCTCCGGACAGCAAAAAGGCGCCTTTCGGCGCCTTTTGCTTTGTTGCGGTTAACGTCAGGCCATTTCTGCCGTGGTTTCGAACTCGAAGGTCAGCTCGCCGTCCTTGAGATCGATGTGCACCACACCACCATGGTCGGCCAGTTCGCCAAAGAGGATCTCTTCGGCCAGTGGACGCTTGATCTTGTCCTGGATCAAACGCGCCATTGGTCGAGCACCCATGGCCGAATCGTAGCCTCCCGCCGCGAGCCAACTGCGTGCGGCATCGGTCACTTCCAGCTGCACGCGCTTGTCTTCCAGCTGCGCCTGAAGTTCGGTAAGGAACTTGTCCACCACGCTTTTGATGACCTCATGGCTGAGGCGACCAAACTGGATAATGGTGTCCAGACGGTTGCGGAACTCAGGCGTGAAGCTCTTCTTGATCACTTCCATCGCATCGGACGAGTGGTCCTGATGGGTGAAACCGATCGAAGCACGGGCTGCAGTTTCGGCGCCGGCGTTGGTCGTCATGATGACGATCACGTTACGGAAATCCGCCTTGCGCCCGTTGTTATCGGTGAGCGTACCGTGGTCCATGACCTGCAGCAGCAGGTTGAAGACTTCCGGATGCGCCTTCTCGATTTCATCGAGCAACAGCACGCAGTGAGGCTGCTTGGTGATGGCTTCGGTCAGCAGACCGCCCTGATCGAAACCGACATAGCCTGGAGGTGCACCGATCAGACGCGATACGGTGTGGCGCTCCATGTACTCGGACATGTCGAAGCGAACCAGTTCGATGCCCAGCGCCTTGGCCAACTGACGCGCCGCTTCGGTTTTACCGACACCGGTAGGACCGGCGAACAGGAACGAACCGACTGGCTTGTCAGGCGACTTGAGGCCGGCACGGGACAGTTTGATCGCGGTCGACAACGAGTCGATCGCGGCATCCTGGCCAAATACGGTCAGCTTCAGGTCACGCTCAAGGTTACGCAGCAACTCTTTGTCGGAGCTGGTGACGTGCTTAGGCGGAATCCGCGCGATTTTCGCCACGATGTCCTCGACCTGAGGCACTTCGATGCGTTTCACGCGCTTCTCGATCGGTTGCAGGCGCTGGTAGGCACCCGCTTCGTCGATGACGTCGATGGCCTTGTCCGGCATGTGCCGGTCATTGATGTAGCGCGAGGCCAGTTCAGCCGCCGCACGCAACGCTTCATCGCTGTATTCGATGCCGTGGTGCGTCTCGAAACGCCCTTTCAGGCCGCGCAGGATGCTGATGGTGTCTTCGACCGAAGGCTCGGACACATCGACCTTCTGGAAGCGCCGTGCCAAGGCACGATCCTTCTCGAAGATCCCGCGGAATTCCTGGAACGTGGTCGAGCCGATGCAGCGGATATCGCCCGACGACAGTAAAGGTTTGAGCAGGTTCGAGGCATCCATGACACCACCCGACGCAGCACCTGCACCAATAATGGTGTGGATTTCGTCGATGAACAGGATGGCGTGCGGACGTTTTTTCAGTTCATTGAGCAACGCCTTGAAGCGTTTCTCGAAATCGCCACGGTATTTGGTCCCGGCCAGCAAGGCGCCCAGGTCGAGGGAATACACCACGGCGTTGGCCAGAAGGTCCGGCACCTGGTTGTCGACGATACGCTTGGCCAGGCCTTCGGCAATCGCAGTTTTACCCACGCCCGCCTCGCCCACCAGCAGCGGATTGTTTTTGCGACGACGCGCCAGAATCTGCGCGACACGCTCGACTTCGAGCTCACGGCCTACCAATGGATCAATTCGACCCTGGCGTGCGAGTTCGTTGAGGTTACTGGCATAAGCATCCAGAGGATTGCCTGAAGAAGAAGACTCACCGCCCTCGTCGTCCTGCATATCTTGCTCACCTTCAGAGTGATCGCCGTGCCCCGGTACTTTGGAAATGCCATGGGCGATGTAGTTGACGACATCAATGCGTGCAACGCTCTGCTGTTTCAGCAGGAACACTGCCTGGCTTTCTTGCTCACTGAAGATGGCGACCAGCACGTTGGCGCCAGTCACTTCGCGTTTGCCCGAGCTCTGTACGTGAAAGACAGCACGCTGCAGAACACGCTGGAAGCCCAGGGTGGGTTGGGTCTCGCGATCCTCGTCATGGACGGGGATCAACGGCGTGGTGGAGTCGATGAACTCCTGCAGGTCATGCTTGAGTTTGTCGAGGTTTGCGCCGCAGGCACGCAAAACGGTGGCGGCAGCCTCATTATCCAATAGGGCCAACAGGAGATGTTCGACGGTCATGAATTCATGACGTTTCGAACGAGCCTCCTTGAAGGCTAAATTGAGGGTGACTTCGAGCTCGCGGTTTAACATAGCTTCACCTCATACCCAAGTGGTCGGCGATTAACCGTCCTTCTCGATTTCACAGAGTAGCGGATGCTGGCTTTCCCTGGCGTACTGGTTGACCTGCATGGCCTTCGTCTCGGCGATGTCGCGGGTAAACACTCCACATACTGCCCGTCCTTCTGTGTGAACGGCCAGCATGACCTTGGTCGCCAGCTCGCGATTCAGGTTAAAAAACACCTCGAGCACTTCGACGACGAAATCCATCGGTGTGTAGTCATCATTAAACAAAACCACCTTGTACATCGGCGGCGCCTGTAAAGCAGGCTTAGCCTCCTGAACAGCAATGCCTGCGGAATCGTCGTCGTGTTCCTCCGGGTGATCTTTCTGGAGAGTCGGGCGATCCTGATTGAATGTTAGTCGAATCTGGCTGATTGCATGCATGGAAAGAAAGGTTCGTCAGTTGTGCAAATACAGTGGTGGGGGCGGCTATCAACGATTTCAACTCCGACTGCCCAGTCACCTTGACTATCGGGAAAACGGTGTTACAACCAATAGAGCCCACAGTGGGTAAAAAAGGTCCGCGGAGTCAATCTTATTTATGAGATTCGACTGCGGATGAACTGGATGATACTCCAGTGATGGAGTCTGTTGCAGAGGGATATGAGCATGGTTGTCGGTAAGGTGAAATGGTTCAACAATGCCAAGGGATTCGGTTTCATTAACACCGACGCCAGAGAAGGCAAGGACGAGGACGGCAAACCTATCGATTTTTTTGCCCACTACTCGGCCATTGAAATGAACGGCTACAAGACCCTTAAGGCTGGACAAGCCGTCAACTTCAAGATAGTCCAAGGACCTAAAGGCTTGCACGCCGTGAACATTGTGGCCGTCGCACAACAGACCGAGACCGGACAGACCTCACAGCCCTCTCAAACAGAACCGGTATCGAACTGAGCTAACTCGTCATCCAGTCATGAAAAAACCGCCCGAAGGCGGTTTTTTTATGCCGGCTCGCTTCTTACATATGCGAGATCAGCGCATCACCAAACGCGGAAGAAGACAGCAACTTCGCGCCTTCCATCAAACGGTGGAAGTCATAGGTCACGGTCTTGGCGGAAATCGCGCCGTTGGTGCCCTTGATGATCAGGTCGGCCGCTTCGGTCCAGCCCATGTGCCGCAGCATCATTTCGGCGGACAGGATCAGCGAACCCGGGTTGACCTGGTCCTTGCCAGCGTATTTCGGCGCAGTCCCGTGGGTCGCTTCGAACATGGCGATGGTGTCGGACAGGTTTGCACCCGGCGCGATACCGATACCGCCCACTTCGGCCGCCAGGGCGTCGGAGAGGTAGTCGCCGTTCAAGTTCAGGGTCGCAATGACATCGTACTCAGCCGGGCGCAGCAGGATCTGCTGGAGCATGGCGTCGGCGATGGCATCCTTGACGATGACGTTCTTGCCGGTTTTCGGGTTCTTGAACTGCATCCACGGACCGCCGTCGAGCAGGGTCGCGCCGAATTCTTCAGCCGCCACCTCGTAGGCCCATTCCTTGAAGGCACCTTCGGTGAACTTCATGATGTTGCCTTTGTGCACGATGGTCAGCGAATCGCGGTCGTTGTCGACCACATATTGCAGCGCCTTGCGCGCCAGACGCTTGGTGCCTTGCAGCGAAACCGGCTTGATGCCGATACCGCAGTTTTCGTCGAAACGGATCTTGGTGACGCCCATTTCATCTTTAAGGAACTTGATGACCTTGGTGGCTTCCGGCGAACCGGCCTTCCACTCGATGCCGGCGTAGATGTCTTCCGAGTTCTCGCGGAAGATCGTCATGTCGACGTCGCCTGGCTTCTTGACCGGGCTCGGTACACCTTCGAACCAGCGCACCGGGCGCAGGCAGACATAAAGGTCGAGTTGTTGACGCAGGGCCACGTTCAGCGAACGGATGCCGCCGCCGACCGGGGTGGTCAGTGGGCCCTTGATGGAAACCACGTAATCCTTGACTGCGTCCAGGGTTTCCTGAGGCAGCCAGGTGTCCTGATCGTAAACCTGAGTCGCTTTTTCCCCGGCGTAGACTTCCATCCAGGAAATTTTGCGCTCGCCGCCGTAAGCCTTCTTAACAGCAGCATCGACAACCTTGATCATGACCGGGCTGATATCAACGCCGATGCCATCGCCTTCAATGAAGGGGATGATCGGGTTGTTAGGAACATTGAGAGAATGGTCCGCGTTGACGGTGATTTTGTCGCCGACTGCTGGAACCTGAATCTTCTTGTATCCCATGCTGAACTCCATTGTTTGGATTGAACATCTGGCTTCGTTCGAGCGTACCCCAGTTAAATCGGCGCGCAAACCCTATGTTCCACCCATCTGCCGCAAAGCTGTGCAGTTCGCGATCTACAAGCCTGAAACCAAAGGGAAAAGCGCCAAACTCAAGCACGGTGCAAGACTCTACGCTCCACCCTGCCCTGCGACCTTTAGACCAATGGACGATATTCGTTGCGTATGAACCATCGGCAGATTGCCAGCTACCTATGTATAATGCCGCCGCTGACCGAAGGGTCACAAAGGCCAAGCTCTCTATTACGAGACTTTCAGCCAGATTGAAGCCGGGTTGTTACCGCAGCCCACCCGCTTGACGCTCGACTGATGCACCCAACATCACCGCGAAGAAACCTCGACATTCGGCTCATGGATGACTTTGAACGAACGCGCTTACCCGGCGCCCCTCGAGTTTTCTGCGCATGCTTTAGCAAAGAAGAGAGTTAATCCGAATATGCCCACCCGCTCGAAGATCATCTATACCTTCACCGACGAAGCCCCAGCCCTCGCCACCTATTCACTGTTGCCTATCGTAGAGGCCTTCACCGCCTCCGCTGATATCGCCGTGGAAACCCGCGATATCTCTCTTGCAGGGCGCATCCTGGCCAGCTTCCCCGAGCAATTGGGTGACAAAGCCGTAGCCGACCACCTCGCCGAACTGGGCGACCTGGCCGTTACGCCTGAAGCCAACATCATCAAGCTGCCGAACATCAGCGCCTCGGTGCCACAACTGCAAGCGGCGATCACCGAGCTGCAATCCCAGGGTTTCGCCCTGCCGGACTACCCGGAAACCGTAACCACCGAAGCCGACAAAGAAGCCAAGTCGCGCTACGACAAGATCAAGGGCAGCGCCGTGAACCCGGTCCTGCGCGAAGGTAACTCCGATCGTCGTGCCCCGCTGTCGGTTAAAAACTACGCTCGCAAGCACCCGCACAAAATGGGTGCCTGGGCTGCGGACTCCAAGTCCCACGTCGCGCACATGAGCACCGGTGATTTCTACGGCAGCGAAAAAGCTGCCCTGATCGACGCCGCTGACGCCGTTAAAATCGAACTGATCGCTCAAGACGGCACCACCACCGTCCTGAAAGAAAAGACCACCGTGCAAGCCGGTGAAATCCTCGATTGCGCGGTACTGAGCAAAAACGCCCTGCGCAGCTTCATCGCCGCCGAAATCGAAGACGCCAAGCAAAAAGGCGTGCTGCTGTCGGTTCACTTGAAAGCCACCATGATGAAGGTCTCCGACCCGATCATGTTCGGCCAGATCGTTGCCGAGTTCTATAAAGACGCACTGACCAAGCACGCTGACGTGCTGGCGCAGATCGGCTTCAACCTGAACAACGGCATCGGCGATTTGTACGCTCGCATCAAGGCTTTGCCGGCTGAGCAACAAGCGCAGATCGAAGCGGACATCCAGGCGGTCTACGCCGACCGTCCGTCGTTGGCCATGGTCAACTCCGACAAAGGCATCACCAACCTGCACGTGCCGAGCGACGTGATCGTCGACGCCTCGATGCCGGCGATGATCCGTGACTCCGGCAAGATGTGGGGCACTGACGGTCAGTTGCACGACACCAAGGCTGTGATCCCGGATCGCTGCTACGCCACCATCTACCAGGCGGTCATCGAAGACTGCAAGGTCAACGGCGCTTTCGATCCAACCACCATGGGCAGCGTGCCAAACGTTGGCCTGATGGCGAAAAAAGCCGAAGAGTACGGCTCCCACGACAAGACTTTCCAGATCAAGACAAACGGCGTGGTTCGGGTTTCCGACAGCGCTGGTCGCACTCTGCTGGAACAGTCGGTTGAAGCCGGCGACATCTTCCGCATGTGCCAGACCAAAGACGCGCCGATCCAGGACTGGGTCAAACTGGCCGTCAACCGTGCTCGCGCAAGCGCCACGCCAGCGATCTTCTGGCTGGACCCGATGCGCGCCCACGACGGCGTGGTAATCGAGAAAGTTCAGGCCTACCTGAAGGATCACGACACCGCCGGCCTGGATATCCAGATCATGGCGCCAGTTGACGCGATGAAGTTCACCCTGCAGCGCACCCGCGAAGGCAAGGACACCATCTCGGTGACCGGCAACGTATTGCGCGACTACCTGACCGACCTGTTCCCGATCATGGAACTGGGCACCAGCGCCAAGATGCTGTCGATCGTGCCGCTGATGAACGGCGGTGGCCTGTTCGAAACCGGCGCCGGCGGTTCGGCACCGAAGCACGTTCAGCAACTGCTGGAAGAAAACTTCCTGCGCTGGGATTCCCTGGGCGAGTTCCTGGCCCTGGCCGCGTCCCTTGAGCACCTGGGTGTTACTTATAAAAACCCTAAAGCGCTGGTTTTGGCCAAGACCCTGGACCAGGCCACCGGCCAGTTCCTGGACAACAACAAGTCGCCATCGCGCAAAGTCGGCAACATCGACAACCGCGGCAGCCACTTCTACCTGGCGCTGTACTGGGCACAAGCCCTGGCCGCCCAGTCCGAAGACAATGCACTGCAAGCGCAGTTTGGCCAACTGGCAAAAACCCTGACCGAGAACGAAGCAACCATCGTTGCCGAGCTCAACGCCGTTCAGGGCAAGCCAGTGGACATCGGCGGTTACTACCACGCCAATGCCGAGCTGATCAGCAAGGCCATGCGCCCAAGCAACACCTTCAACGCCGCGATCGCTGCGCTGGTTTAAGGTTGTAAGGATGCAAAGAAGCCCCGGCCCAGTGCCGGGGTTTCTGTTTCCACCCATACCTGTAGGAGCGAGGCTTGCCCGCGAAGGCGGTGTGTCAGTCGACATCATTGTTATTTGACACACCGCCTTCGCGGGCAAGCCTCGCTCCTACAAGTTGACAACCGGAGGATATTTCATGACCTGGCTACCCCACATCACCGTCGCCACCATCGTCGAGGACAATGGTCGCTTTCTGATGGTCGAAGAAACCAAGGGCGGACGAGCGGTACTCAACCAGCCCGCCGGCCACCTGGACCCGGATGAAACCCTGATCGAAGCCGCCGTGCGCGAAACCCTTGAAGAAACTGGCTGGGATGTCGAGCCGACCGGCGTGGTGGGGATTTACCTCTATACCGCCCCAAGTAATGGCGTGACTTACCAACGGGTGTGCTTCATCGCCAAAGCCCTGAAACACCATCCCGACTATCAACTGGACGACGGCATCGTCGGCGCCAAATGGCTGACCCGTGGCGAACTGATCGAACAGCGCGCAAACTGGCGCAGTGAGCTGATCATCCGCTGCATCGATGATTATCTGGACGGTAAACACTTCGGCCTCGAACTGATCCGCCCTTCTCTTTAGCCTTGCGGGCTTCGGCCTGTTAGAATCGCGTCCTTTTTCAAGACACTCATTGAATCCCTATGCGTGATCCAGCCCCTTCTGACATACAAAAGAAGCGCGTCATTGTCGGCATGTCCGGCGGCGTGGACTCTTCCGTTTCCGCTCTCCTGCTGATCGAGCAGGGTTATGAGGTGGAAGGCCTGTTCATGAAGAACTGGGAAGAAGACGATGGAACGGAATACTGCACCGCCATGGACGACCTGGCGGATGCGCAGGCTGTGTGCGACAAAATTGGCATCAAGCTGCACACCGCCAACTTCGCCGCCGAGTACTGGGACAACGTGTTCGAGCACTTCCTGGCCGAATACAAGGCCGGTCGCACGCCGAACCCGGACATCCTGTGCAACCGCGAGATCAAGTTCAAGGCGTTCCTCGACTACGCCATGATGCTCGGCGCCGACCTGATCGCCACCGGCCACTACGTGCGTCGCCGCGACATCGATGGCCGCACCGAACTGCTCAAGGGCCTGGACCCGAACAAGGACCAGAGCTACTTCCTGCACGCCGTGGGCGGTGAACAGATCGCCAAGACCCTGTTCCCGGTCGGCGAACTGGAAAAGCCCGAAGTACGGGCGATTGCCGAGAAGCATGAGCTGGCGACCGCGAAGAAAAAGGATTCCACCGGGATCTGCTTTATCGGCGAACGCCGCTTCAGCGATTTCCTCAAGCAATACCTGCCGGCCCAGCCAGGCGAGATCAAGACCACCGAAGGCGAAGTCATTGGCCGTCACCACGGCCTGATGTACCACACCATCGGTCAGCGCCAGGGTCTGGGCATTGGCGGCTTGAAAGACGCCAGTGACGAGCCGTGGTACGTGCTGATCAAGGACTTGGTCAACAACGAACTGATCGTCGGCCAGGGCAATGATCATCCGTATCTGTTCTCCCGCGCCCTGCTCGCCTCGGACATCTATTGGGTCAACCCGATCGACCTGAGCGAACCACGCCGATTGACCGCCAAAGTCCGTTATCGCCAAAGCGACCAGCCGTGCACGCTGGAAAAAACCGCCAGCGGTTACCGCGCCACTTTCGATGATCCGCAACGGGCGGTCACTCCAGGCCAGTCCGTGGTGTTCTACGACGGTGAAATCTGCTTGGGCGGCGGCGTGATCGAAATTGCCGAGCCCTGGACCAGCAAAGGCACTGCTCAAGGCGAGCCACAATGACCCCGACTCAGGAGCAACTGACGGCACTGGGCGGCGTGTTTCTCGCTGCGGTGCTGGTGGACAAGATCGCCAAGAGCGGCCAGACCAGCGAAGCCGGCCTGACCTGCATGCTCGGCAGCTTGCTGATCCGCGACCCCAAGGACACCCTGGAAGTCTACGGCGGCGACGACATCAATCTGCGCGAAGGCTATCGCGCCTTGATCGGCGCCCTGGAACGCGACCCGAGCACCCTGCAGCGTGAGCCGCTGCGTTATGCCCTGGCGATGCTGGGGCTTGAGCGTCAATTGGCCAAGCGCGACGACATGCTGGGGGTGATCGGCAAGCGTCTGCCGCAGATTCAATCCCAGGTCGAGCATTTCGGGCCGGCCCACGAGAACGTAATCGCAGCCTGCGGCGCGCTCTACCAGGACACCCTAAGCACCCTGCGCCAACGGATCCAGGTGCACGGCGACATGCGCAACCTGCAGCAACCGAGCAACGCCTCGAAAATCCGCGCCCTGTTGCTGGCCGGGATTCGTTCGGCGCGCCTGTGGCGGCAGTTGGGCGGTCATCGCTGGCAGTTGGTGATCAGCCGTCGCAAGTTGCTCAAAGAGCTTTACCCGCTGATGCGCAGCAGCTGAACCGCGCCCGCCACACCGCTTTAGATCTGTAACGCGTAATACGCCGGTCAGTTGGCAACGGACCGGCGGATTTTTTCATGTATGATACGCGCCCCATTTCGTTGCCCGACTGTCCGAGAACACCCCATGCAGCTTTCTTCGCTCACTGCGGTTTCCCCTGTTGACGGCCGCTACGCCGGCAAAACCCAGGCCCTGCGCCCAATTTTCAGCGAATACGGTTTGATCCGTGCTCGCGTTCTGGTTGAAGTGCGCTGGCTCCAGCGCCTGGCCGCTCACCCAGGCATCAGCGAAGTGCCGGCGTTCTCCGCCGAAGCCAACGCGGTGCTCAACGCCTTGGCGGACAACTTCGCTCTGGAGCACGCCGAGCGTGTCAAAGAGATCGAGCGCACCACCAACCACGACGTAAAAGCCATCGAATACCTGCTCAAAGAGCAAGCGGCCAAGTTGCCGGAACTGGCCAAAGTCAGCGAGTTCATCCACTTTGCCTGCACCAGCGAGGACATCAACAACCTGTCCCACGCCCTGATGCTGCGCGAAGGCCGTGATGACGTGATGCTGCCGCTGATGCGCCAGACCGCTGAAGCTATCCGCGAACTGGCGATCCGTTTCGCTGACGTGCCGATGCTGTCGCGCACCCACGGTCAACCGGCCTCGCCGACCACCCTGGGCAAAGAGCTGGCGAACGTGGTTTACCGTCTGGAGCGTCAAATCGCTCAAGTCGCTGCCGTGCCGCTGCTGGGCAAGATCAATGGCGCTGTCGGCAACTACAACGCACACATCTCGGCCTACCCGGAAATCGACTGGGAAGAAAACGCCCGCGCCTTCATCGAAGACGAGCTGGGCCTGGGCTTCAACCCGTACACCACGCAGATCGAACCCCACGACTACATTGCCGAGCTGTTCGACGCGATCGCGCGCTTCAACACGATCCTGATCGACTTCGACCGCGATATCTGGGGCTACATCTCCCTGGGTTATTTCAAACAGCGCACCATCGCTGGCGAAATCGGTTCGTCGACCATGCCGCACAAGGTCAACCCGATCGACTTCGAAAACTCCGAAGGCAACCTGGGCATCGCCAACGCACTGTTCCAGCACCTGGCGAGCAAGTTGCCGATCTCCCGCTGGCAGCGCGACCTGACCGACTCCACCGTACTGCGCAACCTCGGTGTCGGCTTCGCCCACAGCGTGATCGCGTACGAAGCCAGCCTCAAAGGCATCAGCAAACTGGAGCTCAACGCTCAGAAAATCGCTGCTGACCTCGACGCTTGCTGGGAAGTATTGGCTGAGCCGATCCAGACCGTGATGCGTCGCTACAACATCGAAAACCCGTACGAGAAGCTCAAAGAGTTGACGCGCGGCAAGGGCATCAGCCCAGAAGCGTTGCAAACTTTCATCGACGGCCTGGACATGCCAGCCGCCGCCAAGGCCGAGCTGAAATTGCTGACGCCGGCAAACTACATCGGTAACGCTGTAGAGCAAGCCAAACGCATCTGATAGACCGCTTGACCCTTTTGAGACGCCCGGCAGCGCCGGGCGTTTTTATTCCCGTCTGAAAAGTGCTTTTTTTCAATAGGTTACACATGAATCCTGACATTCCTCTTCAACTTCTGGGCGGTATCACGGCCCGCGAATTCCTGCGCGACTACTGGCAGAAAAAACCGCTGCTGATCCGCCAGGCGATCCCTGATTTCGAAAGCCCGATCGATCCAGACGAACTGGCCGGCCTGGCGCTGGAAGAAGAAGTTGAATCGCGCCTGGTGATCGAACACGGCGAGCGTCCTTGGGAAATGCGCCGTGGCCCATTCGCCGAAGACGAATTCAGCAAATTGCCGGAAACCGAGTGGACCCTGCTGGTGCAAGCGGTTGATCAATTCGTGCCGGAAGTCAGTGAACTGCTGGAAAACTTCCGTTTCCTGCCGAGCTGGCGCGTCGACGACGTGATGATCAGCTTCGCCGCCCCGGGTGGCAGCGTCGGTCCGCATTTCGATAACTACGATGTGTTCCTGCTGCAAGGTCACGGCAAGCGCAACTGGAAGATCGGCCAGATGTGCGATTCCGAGAGCAAGCTGCTGCCACACGCGGACCTGCGCATCCTCGCCGACTTCGAAGCCACCGATGAGTGGGTTCTGGAACCGGGCGACATGCTCTACCTGCCGCCGCGCCTGGCCCATTGCGGCGTTGCGGTGGATGACTGCATGACTTACTCGGTCGGCTTCCGCGCCCCGAGCGCCTCTGAAGTGCTGACCCACTTCACCGACTTCCTCAGCCAGTTCCTGACCGACGAAGAGCGTTATACCGACGCCGACGCCCTGCCGGCGGTCGATCCGCACCAGATTCAACACGACGCGCTTGATCGCCTGAAAGCCTTGCTGGCCGAGCACATGAGCGACGAGCGCCTGCTGCTGACCTGGTTCGGCCAATACATGACCGAGCCGCGCTACCCGGAACTGGTGGTCGGCCCGGAAGAAATCGAAGAAGAAGACTTCCTCGCCAGCCTGGAACAGGGCGCCGTGCTGATTCGCAACCCGAGTGCGCGCATGGCCTGGTCCGAAGTCGATGACGACCTGCTGCTGTTCGCCAGCGGCCAGAGCCGTTACCTGCCAGGCAAACTGCGTGAGCTGCTGAAGCTGATCTGCGCCGCCGACGCCCTGCACACCGACAACCTCGGTGACTGGCTGAACGACGAAGACGGCCGCGGCCTGCTGTGCGAGCTGGTCAAGCAAGGCAGCCTGGGGTTCGCTGATGAATAAAATCCACGTTCGTGTCGCAGACTGGCAGAAGGATATCGCCGAGATCCGGCGCATTCGTGAGACGGTATTCATCGCCGAGCAATCCGTTCCACCTGAACTGGAATGGGATGCCGATGACGCGACAGCGGTGCATTTCCTCGCTTTCGAAGGCGACTTTCCAATTGGCACCGCCCGCCTGCTGCCCGACGGGCACATCGGCCGGGTATCGGTGCTCAAGGACTGGCGCGGCTTGAAAGTGGGCGATGCGCTGATGCAAGCAGTGATCAGTGAAGCCGAGAAACGCGGGCTGAAGCAACAGAAGCTGAGTGCGCAAGTGCAGGCCACGGCGTTCTATGAGCGTTTGGGCTTCAGCCTGGTCAGTGAGGAATTCCTGGAAGCCGGGATTCCCCATGTGGACATGGTTCGGCATTCGGTTTAAAACCGCGGCGCGGCCTTCGCGAGCAAGCCCGCTCCCACATTTGGAATGCGTTCCAATGTGGGAGCGGGCTTGCTCGCGAAGAGGCCCTAAAGCACACCACAAAACGCCCCGCCATCCTCGGATGCCGGGGCGTTTTGCTGTCCAGGATTCAACTTGCCCCACCCCGGGCCGACAAACTGGCAATATCAAGCCTTTCGAAAGCGGAGATAACGGACATGTCCCTACGCACCTTGCTCACCACGCTGCTGCTGACCTGCAGTTTTTCGGTCATGGCCGCCACCGAGATCGTGCCCCTGAACTACCGCACCAGCGCTGACATGCTGCCGGTGGCGCAGAATTTCATCGGCAAGGATGGCCAGGTCAGCGCCTATGGCAATCAACTGATCGTCAACGCCGATCAACGCAAGATCGACGAACTTAAAGCCTTGATCAGCCAGCTCGACGTGGCCGCCAAACGTCTGCTGATCACCGTCGACACCAACGAAAACAACTTCCAGGGTGACCAGGGTTATTCGGTGAACGGCGCCAAACCGAGCCAGACCCGCATCATCAACCGCAGCACCGACAGTCGCGACGGCGGTATCCAGCAGGTCCAGGCCAGCGAAGGTACGCCGGCGCTGATTCAGGTCGGCCAGAGCGTGCCGCTGACCAGCACCCAGACCGACACCTACGGTCGCCTGCAAAGCCAGACCGAGTATCGCAACGTCACCCAGGGGTTCTACGTGACTGCCAGCGTCACCGGCGACATCGTTCATCTGGCGATCAGTACCAATCGTGACCGTATGAGCCAGGAACGTCCCGATGTAGTGAATGTGCAAAGTACCGACACAACTGTCACAGGGCGCCTGGGCGAGTGGATCACCCTGGCCGGCGTGAATCGCCAGACTCAAGCCGACAAACAAGGCACAACCCGCAGCTACTCTACTCAGGGCCGGGATGACATGACCTTGCGGGTGAAAGTCGACACCCTGGACTAAAGCACCAAAAACTGACTGATTAGTCGTATTAGACTAAAGATGTAGTGCTTGAAAAAAAGCACTACAAAATGTTTGACGATCCAAAAAAGCAAAGGCATGATGGCCTCGCTCCCGCTAATCAGGGGCCCTGGCAAGGGCCTTCGAGGCGACGCTCGCATCTACCCCGCGAGCCGCTTCGTGTCTGTACCGCCCACAAGGTGTGTTTGACGAGGTTGCCGACTGGAACGAAGTTGTCCCGAGGGACGGAAGCGTAATTAGGTAACCCGGCACCACTCTGATGTTCGCACCACGGCCCACGATGCCCGAATGCGCCCGCCAGTTCGCCCTTACCTGCTCACTTCCCCTCGAGCCCATCGTTCATCCCGTCGCCTTCCCCGCCGAACCCGACTTGACCACCTAAGCTTCTGGTCAGCGAGCGCATACATTTTCCACCGCAGAACAACTTTCCGTTAAAGACGCGACGAGGTTTATCTCCATGGCACTGACACGCGAACAGCAAATTGCAGCCCTCGAAAAAGATTGGGCTGAAAACCCACGCTGGAAAGGCGTGACACGCGCTTACTCCGCTGCTGACGTCGTCCGCCTGCGCGGCTCGGTTCAACCTGAGCACACCTTTGCAAAACTGGGCGCCGAGAAGCTGTGGAACCTGGTCACCCAAGGTGCCCACCCGTCCTTCCGTCCTGAGAAAGATTTCGTCAACTGCATGGGCGCCCTGACCGGCGGCCAGGCTGTACAACAAGTCAAAGCCGGTATCCAGGCGATCTACCTGTCGGGCTGGCAAGTGGCTGCGGACAACAACTCCGCCGAATCGATGTACCCGGACCAGTCGCTGTACCCGGTGGACTCGGTTCCAACCGTGGTCAAGCGCATCAACAACTCGTTCCGTCGTGCTGACCAGATCCAGTGGAAAGCCGGCAAAGGTCCGGGCGACGAAGGCTACATCGACTACTTCGCACCAATCGTGGCTGACGCCGAAGCCGGTTTCGGCGGCGTTCTGAACGCTTACGAGCTGATGAAAAGCATGATCGAAGCAGGCGCCGCCGGCGTTCACTTCGAAGACCAACTGGCTTCCGTGAAAAAATGCGGCCACATGGGCGGCAAGGTACTGGTTCCGACCCAGGAAGCTGTACAGAAGCTGACCGCTGCTCGCTTGGCTGCTGACGTTGCCGGTACACCGACCATCATCCTGGCTCGTACCGACGCTAACGCCGCTGACCTTCTGACTTCCGATTGCGACCCGTACGACCAGCCATTCGTGACTGGCGAACGTACCCAGGAAGGCTTCTACAAAGTGCGCGCTGGTCTGGACCAGGCCATCGCTCGCGGCCTGGCCTACGCGCCGTACGCCGACCTGATCTGGTGCGAAACCGCCAAGCCGGATCTGGACGAGGCTCGTCGCTTCGCCGAAGCGATCAAAAAGGAATACCCGGACCAACTGCTGTCGTACAACTGCTCGCCTTCCTTCAACTGGAAGAAAAACCTGGACGACGCGACCATCGCCAAGTTCCAGCGCGAACTGTCCGCCATGGGTTACAAGCACCAGTTCATCACCCTGGCCGGCATTCACAACATGTGGCACAGCATGTTCAACCTGGCGCACGACTACGCCCGCAACGACATGACTGCCTACGTGAAGCTGCAAGAGCAAGAGTTCGCTGACGCTGCCAAGGGTTACACCTTCGTGGCTCACCAGCAGGAAGTGGGCACCGGCTACTTCGACGACATGACCACTGTGATTCAAGGTGGCTCGTCTTCGGTGACCGCGCTGACCGGTTCGACTGAAGAAGAACAGTTCCACTGATCTGCTTCACCTGAGCAAACGGCCGTTGCGGACCCGATAGAAAGCTAACCGCAACGTCGCACAACTAACGCCCCGACTGGTTCGGGGCGTTTTTTTTGCCCGCGATTCACCATCCACCACCAATCCCCTGTGGGAGCGGGCTTGCTCGCGAATACGGTTGAACATTCAACATTGATGTCGACTGACCCACCGCTTTCGCGAGCAAGCCCGCTCCCACAAAGGGACGGCGCCACCATGAGGCAAAACATTGATCCAGAGCGCCACCCCGATCAAAAAAACGCGGTAAAACGAGCGCCGCTGCTACTTGCAGTAACGGCTATATAAGACAACTTCCCACTCACCCACCCGTTAAACAGTTTAAAAACCGACTCAAACAATATTGATTATCATTTAGACGCAACTATGTTCGTTACATTCCCTACAAAACATAATTGATAAAAAGCCGGCTAATGCCCGCGTGGCATGGGCTACAGGGCTGTGGAGGTGGGCTATGTCCTTATTCCCATAAATAATTTCGCTATAGGAATTTTACTTGCACGGTGTTGTGCCATAAAATCACCGCGATTGATTGCTGCGACATATCGTCACTGCTTTGTTTCTTTTCAAGCTCAGAGACCTTTGCTCTCTGTTAAGGATTACCAGCATGCCCGAAGCGACAGGACTCATGGCCCACAACTGGGGCTTTGCCATTTTCCTTCTGGGCGTTGTCGGCCTCTGCGCCTTCATGCTCGGCGTCTCCAGCCTCCTCGGGTCAAAAGCCTGGGGCCGCAGCAAAAACGAACCGTTCGAGTCCGGCATGCTACCTACAGGTGGCGCCCGCTTGCGGCTCTCAGCCAAATTCTATCTGGTCGCGATGCTCTTCGTGATCTTCGATATCGAAGCCCTCTTTCTCTTTGCCTGGTCTGTGTCCGTCCGCGAAAGCGGCTGGACCGGATTCGTCGAAGCTCTCGTTTTCATAGCAATTCTGTTGGCAGGTCTTGTCTACCTGTTCCGAGTGGGCGCCCTTGACTGGGCTCCGGAAGCTCGTCGCAAGCGGCAGGCGAAGCTGAAACAATGAGGCTTTGGCAATGCAATACAATCTCACCAGGATCGACCCCGATGCTCCTAACGAGCAGTATCCGATTGGCGAGCGGGAAACCGTTTCCGATCCGTTAGAAGATCAAGTTCACAAAAACATCTTCATGGGCAAGCTCGAAGACGTGCTTAACGGCACGATCAACTGGGGGCGCAAGAACTCCCTGTGGCCGTATAACTTCGGTCTTTCGTGCTGCTACGTGGAAATGACCACCGCCTTCACGGCGCCCCACGACATCGCGCGCTTTGGCGCCGAAGTTATCCGGGCATCGCCGCGTCAGGCGGATTTCATGGTTATCGCCGGGACCTGCTTCATCAAGATGGCGCCGATCATTCAGCGTCTCTACGAGCAAATGCTCGAACCGAAATGGGTTATCTCCATGGGTTCGTGCGCCAACTCCGGTGGCATGTACGACATCTACTCCGTCGTTCAAGGGGTGGACAAGTTCCTTCCCGTGGACGTCTACGTGCCTGGCTGCCCGCCCCGTCCTGAAGCTTTTCTGCAAGGACTGATGCTCTTGCAAGAGTCGATTGGACAGGAGCGTCGTCCGCTTTCCTGGGTCGTCGGTGATCAAGGCGTTTATCGCGCCGAGATGCCTTCGCAAAAGGAACAGCGCCGCGAACAGCGAATCGCAGTCACCAACCTGCGCAGCCCCGACGAAGTCTGATCCAGCTCTGCTTCTTCTATAGAACGAGACACTGGCTTCATTCTTTACGTTGACCGAAAGCGATAAATAACCATGACTACAGGCAGTGCTCTGTACATCCCGCCTTATAAGGCAGACGACCAGGATGTGGTCGTCGAACTGAACAACCGTTTTGGCCCCGAGGCGTTCACCGCCCAGCCTACCCGCACCGGCATGCCGGTGCTTTGGGTTGCCCGCGCCAAACTCGTCGAAGTCCTGACCTTCCTGCGCAACCTGCCCAAGCCGTACGTCATGCTCTATGACCTGCACGGCGTGGACGAGCGACTGCGCACCAAGCGTCAAGGGCTGCCAAGCGGCGCCGACTTCACTGTGTTCTATCACTTGATGTCGATCGAACGTAATAGTGACGTGATGATCAAGGTCGCCTTGTCCGAGAGCGACCTCAGCTTGCCGACCGTCACCAGCATCTGGCCGAACGCCAACTGGTACGAGCGTGAAGTCTGGGACATGTACGGCATCGACTTCAAAGGTCACCCGCACCTGACCCGCATCATGATGCCGCCGACCTGGGAAGGTCACCCGCTGCGCAAGGACTTCCCTGCCCGCGCCACCGAATTCGATCCGTTCACCCTGAACCTGGCCAAGCAACAGCTTGAGGAAGAAGCCGCGCGCTTCAAGCCTGAAGACTGGGGCATGAAGCGTTCTGGCCCGAACGAGGACTACATGTTCCTCAACCTCGGCCCTAACCACCCTTCTGCCCACGGTGCGTTCCGCATCATCCTGCAGCTGGACGGTGAAGAGATCGTCGATTGCGTGCCGGACGTCGGTTACCACCACCGTGGTGCCGAGAAGATGGCCGAGCGTCAGTCCTGGCACAGCTTCATCCCGTACACCGACCGTATCGACTACCTCGGCGGCGTGATGAACAACCTGCCGTACGTGCTCTCGGTCGAGAAGCTGGCCGGCATCAAGGTGCCTGAGAAGGTCGACGTCATCCGCATCATGATGGCCGAGTTCTTCCGGATCACCAGCCACCTGCTGTTCCTGGGGACGTACATCCAGGACGTCGGCGCCATGACCCCGGTGTTCTTCACTTTCACCGACCGCCAGAAGGCGTACACGGTGATCGAAGCCATCACCGGTTTCCGTCTGCACCCGGCCTGGTATCGCATCGGTGGCGTCGCCCACGACCTGCCACGCGGTTGGGAAAAACTGGTGAAAGATTTCGTCGAGTGGATGCCAAAGCGTCTGGACGAATACCAGAAAGCCGCCCTCGACAACAGCATCCTCAAGGGCCGGACCATCGGCGTCGCTGCCTACAACACCAAAGAAGCCCTGGAATGGGGCGTCACCGGTGCAGGCCTGCGTTCGACCGGTTGCGACTTCGACCTGCGTAAGGCACGTCCATACTCGGGCTACGAGAACTTCGAATTCGAAGTGCCGCTGGCGGCCAATGGCGATGCCTACGACCGTTGCATCGTGCGCGTCGAAGAAATGCGCCAGAGCCTGAAGATCATCGAGCAGTGCATGCGCAACATGCCGGAAGGCCCGTACAAGGCGGATCACCCGCTGACCACGCCGCCACCCAAAGAACGCACGCTGCAGCACATCGAGACCTTGATCACGCACTTCCTGCAAGTTTCGTGGGGCCCGGTCATGCCGGCCAACGAATCCTTCCAGATGATTGAAGCGACCAAGGGCATCAACAGTTATTACCTGACGAGCGATGGCGGCACCATGAGCTACCGCACCCGGATTCGTACCCCAAGCTTCCCGCACTTGCAGCAGATCCCTTCGGTGATCAAAGGCAGCATGGTCGCGGACTTGATTGCGTACCTGGGTAGTATCGATTTCGTTATGGCCGACGTGGACCGCTAAGCATGAACAGCACGCTTATCCAGACAGACCGTTTCACCTTGAGTGAAACCGAGCGCTCGGCCATCGAGCACGAGCTGCATCACTACGAAGACCCGCGCGCGGCGTCGATCGAAGCCCTGAAGATCGTCCAGAAGGAACGTGGCTGGGTGCCTGACGGCGCGCTCTACGCCATCGGCGAGATCCTCGGCATCCCGGCCAGCGACGTGGAAGGGGTGGCGACGTTCTATAGCCAGATCTTCCGTCAGCCGGTCGGCCGTCACATCATTCGCGTCTGCGACAGCATGGTCTGCTTCATCGGCGGCCACGAGTCCGTGGTCAGCGAAATCCAGAGCAAGCTCGGCATCGGCCTGGGTCAAACCACCGCCGACGGTCGTTTCACCCTGCTGCCGGTCTGCTGCCTCGGCAACTGCGACAAGGCGCCGGCGTTGATGATCGACGACGACACATTCGGTGACGTACAGCCTGCTGGCGTCGCCCAATTGCTCGAGGGCTACGTATGACCCTGACTTCCTTCGGTCCTGCCAACCGCATCAAGCGTTCGGCCGAGACTCACCCGCTGACCTGGCGCCTGCGTGACGACGGCGAGGCCGTGTGGCTCGACGAGTACCAGGCCAAGAACGGTTACGCGGCAGCGCGCAAGGCTTTTGCCGACATGGCCCAGGACGACATCGTCCAGACCGTGAAAGACGCCGGCCTCAAAGGTCGCGGCGGTGCAGGCTTCCCCACGGGCGTGAAGTGGGGCCTGATGCCCAAAGACGAATCCATCAACATCCGCTACCTGCTGTGCAACGCGGATGAAATGGAGCCGAACACCTGGAAAGACCGCATGCTGATGGAGCAACTGCCCCATCTGCTGATCGAAGGCATGCTGATCAGTGCTCGCGCGCTGAAAACCTACCGTGGCTACATCTTCCTGCGTGGCGAATACACCACCGCCGCCAAGCACCTGAACCGTGCCGTGGAAGAAGCCAAGGCAGCCGGCCTTCTGGGCAAGAACATCCTGGGCAGCGGCTTCGATTTCGAGCTGTTCGTCCACACCGGCGCCGGGCGTTACATCTGCGGTGAAGAAACCGCGCTGATCAACTCCCTCGAAGGCCGCCGCGCCAACCCGCGCTCCAAGCCGCCCTTCCCTGCCGCCGTTGGCGTGTGGGGCAAGCCGACTTGCGTGAACAACGTTGAAACCCTGTGCAACGTCCCGGCGATCATTGCCGACGGCGTGGACTGGTACAAATCGTTGGCCCGCGAAGGCAGCGAAGACATGGGCACCAAGCTCATGGGCTTCTCCGGCAAGGTCAAGAACCCGGGCCTGTGGGAGTTGCCGTTCGGCATCACCGGTCGCGAGTTGTTCGAAGACTACGCCGGCGGCATGCGCGACGGCTTCACGCTCAAGGCCTGGCAGCCAGGCGGCGCCGGCACCGGTTTCCTGTTGCCGGAACACCTGGACGCACAAATGTACGCCGGCGGCATCGCCAAGGTGGGCACCCGGATGGGTACTGGCCTGGCCATGGCGGTGGACGACAGCGTCAACATGGTGTCCCTGCTGCGCAACATGGAAGAGTTCTTCTCCCGCGAATCCTGCGGTTTCTGCACCCCGTGCCGTGACGGTCTGCCGTGGAGCGTCAAGCTTCTGCGTGCGATCGAGAACGGTGAAGGGCAAGCCGGCGATATCGAGACCCTGCTGGGTCTGGTCGGCTTCCTCGGCCCTGGCAAGACCTTCTGTGCTCACGCACCGGGCGCCGTGGAGCCATTGGGCAGCGCAATCAAATACTTCCGCCATGAGTTCGAAGCCGGCATCGCGCCCACCAGCGCCGTCGTCCCGCCTCTGGCAAGGCCGATCGTAGTCGGCGCGTAAACGCTTAAAAAGGCGAAGGGTCCGTGCCCTTCGCCTTCTCGTGTGATGACGCCTTCAACGGCTGTGTTGATTCACGCGAATAACAAGATTCCATTAGCCACGCCCGCTGACACCGGGCCAACGAAGAACTTTGAACCATGGCCACTATCCACGTAGACGGCAAAGAGCTCGAAGTCGATGGGGCAGACAACCTGTTACAGGCATGTCTGTCGCTAGGCCTCGATATCCCTTATTTCTGCTGGCACCCCGCCCTTGGCAGCGTTGGCGCTTGCCGCCAGTGCGCGGTCAAGCAGTACACCGACGCCAACGACACCCGTGGTCGGATCGTCATGTCCTGCATGACCCCCGCCACCGACGGCAGCTGGATCTCCATCGAAGACGAAGAAGCGAAAGTGTTTCGCGCCAGCGTCGTCGAATGGCTGATGACCAACCACCCTCACGACTGCCCGGTCTGTGAAGAAGGCGGTCACTGCCACCTGCAAGACATGACGGTAATGACCGGCCACAACGAGCGCCGTTACCGCTTCACCAAGCGTACCCACCAGAACCAGCAACTGGGCCCGTTCATTTCCCACGAGATGAACCGCTGCATCGCTTGCTACCGCTGCGTGCGCTTCTATAAGGATTACGCCGGCGGCACCGACCTCGGTGTGTTCGGCGCCCACGACAACGTGTACTTCGGTCGCGTTGAAGACGGCACCCTGGAAAGCGAGTTCTCCGGCAACCTCACCGAGGTCTGCCCGACCGGCGTGTTCACCGACAAGACTCACTCCGAGCGCTACAACCGCAAGTGGGACATGCAGTTCTCGCCGAGCATCTGCCATGGCTGCTCCAGCGGTTGCAACATCTCCCCGGGCGAACGCTACGGTGAACTGCGCCGGATCGAAAACCGTTTCAATGGTTCGGTCAACCAGTACTTCCTGTGCGACCGTGGCCGTTTCGGCTATGGCTACGTCAACCGCGAAGATCGCCCGCGTCAGCCATTGCTGGCCAACGGCGCCAAGCTGACCCTCGACGAAGCGCTGGATAAAGCCGCTGACCTGCTGCGCGGTCGCAACATCGTCGGTATCGGTTCGCCCCGCGCCAGCCTTGAAAGCAACTTCGCGTTGCGCGAACTGGTCGGCGCCGAGCACTTCTACTCCGGTATCGAAGCCGCCGAGCTGGAGCGCATCCGTCTGGTCATGCAAGTGCTGAAAGACAGCCCGCTGCCGATCCCGAACATGCGCGACATCGAAGACCACGACGCGATCTTCGTCCTCGGCGAAGACCTGACCCAGACCGCTGCGCGCATGGCCCTGTCCCTGCGTCAATCGGTCAAAGGCAAAGCCGAAGACATGGCCGACGCGATGCGCGTCCAGCCGTGGCTCGACGCTGCAGTGAAGAACATTGGTCAGAAAGAACTGAACCCGCTGTTCATCGCCAGCCTGGCTGAAACCAAGCTCGACGACATCGCTGAAGAATGCGTTCACGCCGCTCCAGACGACCTGGCCCGCATCGGTTTCGCCGTGGCTCACGCCCTCGACGCCAGCGCGCCAGCGGTTGAAGGCCTCGATACTGAAGCCCTCGACCTGGCCAAGCGCATTGCCGACGCCCTGCTCGCCGCCAAACGTCCGCTGATCATTGCCGGTACTTCGTTGGGCTCCAAAGCCTTGATCGAAGCCGCCGCGAACATCGCCAAGGCCCTGAAGCTGCGCGAGAAGAACGGTTCCATCAGCCTGATCGTGCCAGAGGCCAACAGCCTCGGCCTGGCCATGCTCGGCGGCAACTCGGTCGATGACGCGCTGCAAGCGGTGATCGATGGCAAGGCCGACGCCATCGTCGTGCTGGAAAACGATCTGTACACCCGTACCGACAAAGCCAAGGTTGATGCTGCCCTGAACGCCGCGAAAGTGGTGATCGTGGCGGACCATCAGAAAACCGCCACCAGCGATCGCGCGCACCTGGTTCTGCCAGCCGCCAGCTTCGCTGAAGGCGACGGTACGCTGGTCAGCCAGGAAGGCCGCGCCCAGCGCTTCTTCCAGGTGTTCGACCCGACTTACCTCGACGCGAGCATCCTGGTTCACGAAGGCTGGCGCTGGCTGCATGCCCTGCGCGCCACCCTGTTGAACCAGCCGATCGACTGGACCCAACTGGACCACGTCACCGCTGCCTGCGCCGCGAGCACCCCGCAACTGGCGCGTATCGTCGATGCCGCACCGTCCGCCGCGTTCCGCATCAAAGGCCTGAAACTGGCCCGCGAACCGCTGCGTTACTCCGGTCGTACCGCCATGCGTGCTGATATCAGCGTGCACGAACCGCGTACTTCCCAGGATAACGACACCGCGTTCTCGTTCTCCATGGAAGGTTACTCGGGCTCGGTCGAACCGCGTCAGCAAGTGCCATTCGCCTGGTCTCCGGGCTGGAACTCGCCGCAAGCCTGGAACAAGTTCCAGGACGAAGTCGGTGGTCACATCCGCGCTGGCGACCCGGGCACCCGCCTGATCGAAAGCACCGGTGACTCGCTGAACTGGTTCGCCAGTGTGCCTCGCGCCTTCAACCCGGCACCGGGCACCTGGCAGGTCGTGCCGTTCTTCCACCTGCTCGGCAGCGAAGAGAACTCTTCCAAAGCCGCGCCGGTCCAGGAACGCATCCCGGCCGCCTACGTCGCTTTGGCCAAATCCGAAGCCGATCGCCTGGGTGTCAACGAAGGTGCCCTGCTCAGCGTGAACGTCGATGGCCAGACCCTGCGTCTGCCGCTGCGTATCAACGAAGAGCTGGGCGCTGGCCTGGTGGCATTGCCTGCGGGTATCGCCGGCATTCCAGCGGCGATCTTTGGCAAAACCGTTGACGGTCTGCAGGAGGCAGCTCAATGACCTGGTTCACGCCTGAAGTGATTGACGTGATCATCGCGGTCCTCAAGGCCATCGTGATTCTGCTCGCCGTGGTGGTGTGCGGCGCGCTGCTGAGCTGGGTCGAGCGTCGTCTGCTCGCCCTCTGGCAGGACCGTTACGGTCCAAACCGCGTCGGCCCGTTCGGCGCGTTCCAGATTGCGGCCGACATGATCAAGATGTTCTTCAAGGAAGACTGGACCCCGCCGTTCGCCGACAAGATGATCTTCACCCTGGCACCGGTAGTCGCCATGAGCGCGCTGCTGATTGCCTTCGCGATCATCCCGATCACCCCGACCTGGGGCGTGGCGGACATCAACATCGGCATCCTGTTCTTCTTCGCCATGGCCGGTCTGTCGGTCTACGCGGTGTTGTTCGCCGGCTGGTCGAGTAACAACAAGTTCGCCCTGCTGGGCAGCTTGCGGGCCTCGGCGCAAACCGTGTCGTACGAAGTGTTCATGGGCCTGTCGTTGATGGGCATCGTGATCCAGGTCGGCTCGTTCAACATGCGCGACATCGTTGAATATCAAGCGCAGAACCTGTGGTTCATCATCCCGCAGATCTTCGGTTTCCTGACCTTCTTCATCGCCGGCGTCGCCGTGACTCACCGTCACCCGTTCGACCAGCCGGAAGCGGAACAGGAACTGGCCGACGGTTACCACATTGAATACGCCGGCATGAAATGGGGCATGTTCTTCGTGGGTGAGTACATCGGCATCGTGTTGATTTCGGCGCTGTTGGTGACCCTGTTCTTCGGTGGCTGGCACGGTCCGTTCGGCATTCTGCCGCAGATCCCGTTCATCTGGTTCGCGCTCAAAACCGCGTTCTTCATCATGATCTTCATCCTGTTGCGCGCCTCGATTCCGCGCCCACGGTATGACCAAGTGATGGATTTCAGCTGGAAGTTCTGCCTGCCGCTGACCCTCGTCAACATGCTGGTGACCGCTGCGATCGTGTTGCTAAACACGCCCGCCGTCGCGGCTCAGTGAGGATAGAGAATCATGAAGTACATATTTGACATCGTGCATGGCTTCTTCACCCAGCTTCGCAGCCTGGTGATGATCTTCGGCCATGCCTTCCGCAAGCGCGACACGCTGCAGTACCCGGAAGAAGCCGTGTACCTGCCGCCGCGCTACCGTGGCCGTATCGTCCTGACCCGCGACCCGGATGGCGAAGAGCGTTGTGTAGCTTGCAACCTGTGCGCCGTGGCGTGCCCGGTCGGTTGCATCTCGCTGCAGAAAGCCGAAACCGAAGACGGTCGCTGGTATCCGGACTTCTTCCGCATCAACTTCTCGCGCTGCATCTTTTGCGGCCTCTGCGAGGAAGCCTGCCCGACCACCGCGATCCAGCTGACACCGGATTTCGAGATGGCCGAGTTCAAACGTCAGGACCTGGTTTACGAGAAAGAAGATCTGCTGATCTCCGGCCCCGGCAAAAACCCTGATTACAACTTCTATCGTGTTGCAGGTATGGCGATTGCCGGGAAGCCGAAAGGCGCCGCGCAGAATGAAGCCGAACCGATCAACGTGAAGAGCTTGCTGCCTTAAGGAAGAAAGATGGAATTCGCTTTCTATTTCGCATCGGGTATCGCTGTTGTGTCCACGCTTCGCGTGATCACCAACACCAACCCTGTGCACGCCCTGCTCTACCTGATCATTTCGCTGATTGCCGTGGCGATGACATTCTTCGCCCTCGGCGCACCGTTTGCCGGTGTGCTGGAAGTGATCGCCTACGCCGGCGCCATCATGGTGCTGTTCGTGTTCGTGGTGATGATGCTCAACCTTGGCCCGGCCTCGGTTCAGCAAGAGCGCGTCTGGCTCAAGCCCGGCATCTGGCTCGGCCCTGTCGCGCTCGGCGCCCTGCTGCTGGCTGAATTGCTGTACGTGTTGTTCAGTCATTCCAGCGGTCAGGCCATCGGCCACACCACCGTAGACGCGAAGGCCGTGGGCATCAGCCTGTTCGGCCCGTACCTGCTGGTGGTCGAACTCGCCTCGATGTTGCTGCTTGCCGCAGCCGTCACGGCGTTCCACTTGGGCCGCAACGAAGCCAAGGAGCAATGACGATGCCTGCTATCCCTTTGGAGCATGGTCTGGCGGTCGCCGGCATCCTGTTCTGCCTCGGTCTGGTCGGCCTGATGGTCCGGCGCAACATTCTCTTCGTGCTGATGAGCCTGGAGGTCATGATGAATGCCTCCGCTTTGGCGTTCATCGTTGCCGGTAGCCGCTGGGGTCAGCCGGATGGACAGATCATGTTCATCCTGGTGATCAGCCTGGCAGCCGCCGAGGCCAGCATTGGCCTGGCGATTCTGTTGCAGCTGTATCGCCGCTTCCACACTCTCGATATCGACGCTGCCAGCGAGATGCGCGGATGAATCTTCTCTATCTGACTTTCGTATTCCCTCTCATAGGTTTCCTGCTGCTGTCGTTCTCTCGCGGCCGCTTCTCGGAAAACCTGTCGGCGCTGATTGGCGTCGGTTCCATCGGCCTGTCTGCCATCGTCGCGGCTTACGTGATCTGGCAATTCAACGTCGCCCCGCCGGAAGGCGGCCACTACACCCAGGTGTTGTGGCAGTGGATGGCGGTTGAAGGCTTCACGCCGAACTTCGCGCTGTATCTGGATGGCCTGTCGGTCACCATGCTCGGTGTGGTGGTCGGCGTCGGCTTCCTGATCCACCTGTTTGCGTCCTGGTACATGCGCGGTGAAGACGGTTACTCGCGCTTCTTCGCTTACACCAACCTGTTTATCGCCAGCATGCTGTTCCTGATCCTGGGCGATAACCTGTTGTTCCTGTACTTCGGCTGGGAAGGCGTGGGCCTGTGCTCGTACCTGTTGATCGGTTTCTACTACAGCAACCGCAACAACGGTAACGCAGCACTCAAAGCCTTTATCGTGACCCGGATCGGCGACGTGTTCATGGCCATCGGCCTGTTCATTCTGTTCCAGCAACTGGGCACGTTGAACGTCCAGGAACTGCTGGTGAAGGCGCCTGAGCACTTCAAGGTCGGCGACTTCTGGATCGTTCTGGCGACCCTGATGCTGCTGGGCGGCGCTGTCGGTAAATCCGCGCAACTGCCGCTGCAAACCTGGCTGGCGGATGCGATGGCCGGTCCTACTCCGGTTTCGGCACTGATCCACGCCGCCACCATGGTAACTGCTGGTGTCTACCTGATCGCCCGGACCCACGGCTTGTTCGCCCTGGCGCCGGATATCCTGCACCTGGTCGGCGTTGTCGGCGGTGTGACCCTGGTTCTCGCCGGTTTTGCTGCCCTGGTTCAGACCGACATCAAACGTATCCTCGCCTACTCGACTATGAGCCAGATCGGCTACATGTTCCTGGCCCTGGGCGTTGGCGCATGGGATGGCGCGATCTTCCACCTGATGACCCACGCGTTCTTCAAGGCGCTGCTGTTCCTTGCTTCCGGTGCGGTGATCGTTGCCTGCCACCACGAGCAGAACATCTTCAAGATGGGCGGCCTGTGGAAGAAACTACCGCTGGCTTACACCAGCTTCATCGTCGGCGGCGCGGCACTCTCTGCCCTGCCACTGGTGACCGCAGGTTTCTACTCCAAGGACGAAATCCTCTGGGAAGCGTTCGCCAGCGGCAACCACGGTCTGCTCTACGCAGGTCTGGTTGGCGCGTTCATGACTTCGCTGTACACCTTCCGCCTGATCTTCATCGCGTTCCACGGTGAAGCGAAGACCGAAGCCCACGCCGGTCACGGCATCGCTCACTGGCTGCCACTGTCGGTGCTGATCGTGCTGTCGACCTTCGTCGGCGCGATGATCGTGCCACCGCTGCACGGCGTGTTGCCAGAGAGCGTCGGCCATGCCGGCGGCGAAGCCAAGCACAGTCTGGAAATCGCCTCGGGCGCCATCGCCCTGGCCGGTATCCTGCTGGCCGCGCTGCTGTTCCTCGGCAAGCGTCGTTTCGTCACTGCAATCGCCAACAGCGGCATCGGCCGCTTCCTTTCGGCCTGGTGGTTCGCTGCCTGGGGCTTCGACTGGATCTACGACAAACTGTTCGTCAAGCCATACCTTGCGATCAGCCACGCACTGCGCAAAGACCCGCTCGATCAGACCATCGGTTTGATCCCGCGTATGGCCAAAGGCGGCCACACCGCCCTGAGCCGTACCGAAACCGGTCAACTGCGTTGGTACGCGGCCTCGATGGCAGCCGGCTCCGTGCTGGTCATCGGCGCCATCGTGCTGGTAGCGGTCTGAATATGAACCTTGCGAACTTGCGAAAGGAATTGAGCCCGTCATGATTCTGCCTTGGCTAATCCTGATCCCCTTCATCGGCGGCCTGCTGTGCTGGATGGGTGAGCGCTTCGGCGCCACCCTCCCCCGCTGGATTGCGCTGTTGACCATGACCCTGGAACTCGCTCTCGGCCTCTGGCTGTGGGCCCACGGTAACTATTCATTTGCTCCGGCGCCTGGCGCCGATCCGGTCTGGGCGCTTGAGTTCAAGCACATCTGGATCCAGCGCTTCGGCATCAGCGTGCACCTGGCCCTCGACGGTCTGTCGCTGCTGATGATCCTGCTGACCGGCCTGCTGGGTATCCTCTCGGTACTCTGCTCGTGGAAAGAGATCCAGCGTCACGTTGGCTTCTTCCACTTGAACCTGATGTGGATCCTGGGCGGTGTCGTCGGCGTGTTCCTCGCCCTCGACCTGTTCATGTTCTTCTTCTTCTGGGAAATGATGCTGGTGCCGATGTACTTCCTCATCGCGCTCTGGGGTCACAGTTCTTCGGACGGCAAGAAAACCCGGATCTACGCGGCGACCAAGTTCTTCATCTTCACCCAGGCTTCCGGCCTGATCATGTTGGTGGCGATCCTGGGTCTGGTGCTGGTCAACTTCAACAGCACCGGCGTGATCACCTTCAACTACGCCGACCTGCTGAAAACCAAGATGTCGCTCACCACCGAGTACATCCTGATGCTCGGCTTCTTCATCGCCTTCGCGGTGAAGCTGCCGGTCGTACCGTTCCACTCCTGGTTGCCTGATGCTCACGCCCAGGCGCCAACGGCGGGTTCGGTCGATCTCGCGGGTATCTTGTTGAAGACAGCGGCTTACGGTCTGCTGCGTTTCGCCTTGCCGCTGTTCCCGAATGCCTCGGCCGAGTTTGCGCCGATCGCCATGACCCTGGGTCTGGTCGGGATCTTCTACGGTGCGTTCCTGGCCTTCGCCCAAACCGACATCAAGCGTCTGATCGCCTACTCCTCCGTTTCCCACATGGGTTTCGTGTTGATCGGCATCTACTCCGGCAGCCAACTGGCGCTGCAGGGCGCAGTGATGCAGATGTTGGCGCACGGTGTTTCGGCGGCGGCACTGTTTATCCTCAGTGGTCAGTTGTACGAGCGCACCCACACCCGCGACATGCGTGAAATGGGTGGCCTGTGGTCGAAGATCGCTTACCTGCCGGCCATCAGCCTGTTCTTCGCCGCTGCTTCCCTGGGCTTGCCGGGTACGGGTAACTTCGTCGGTGAGTTCCTGATCCTGATCGGCACCTTCGCCGCTGCGCCGTGGATCACCGCGATCGCGACGTCGGGTCTGGTGTTCGGTTCGGTCTACTCGCTGATCATGATCCACCGTGCCTACTTCGGCCCGTCCAAGTCTGACGCGGTGCTGCATGGCATGGATGGTCGCGAACTGATCATGGTGGTCGGTCTGGCAGTACTGCTGATTTACATCGGCGTGTACCCGCAGCCGTTCCTCGACACTTCTGCCGCGACGATGCATGGCGTGCAGCAGTGGCTCGGCACCGCCTTCACTCAACTCGCTTCGGCCCGGTAAGAGCGCTATGGAATTCACGACTCAACACTTTATCGCGCTCGCGCCGTTGTTGATCACCACCGCCACGATCATCGTGGTGATGCTGGCCATCGCCTGGCGCCGCAACCACTCCCAGACCTTCCTGATTTCCGTGGCGGGTTTGAACCTGGCGCTGCTGTCGATCCTGCCAGCCTTGAAGGTCGCGCCCCTGGCCGTGACCCCACTGCTGCAAATCGATAACTTCGCTTGCCTGTACATGGCGCTGATTCTGGTCGCCACCCTCGCTTGTGTGACCCTCGCCCACGCCTACCTCGGCGATGGCGGCACGGGTTACCCGGGCAACCGCGAAGAACTGTACCTGCTGATCCTGATGGCCGCCGCCGGTGGTCTGGTTCTGGTCAGCGCGCAACACCTGGCCGGGTTGTTCATCGGTCTGGAACTGTTGTCGGTGCCGGTCTACGGTCTGGTGGCGTATGCGTTCTTTAACAAGCGTTCGCTGGAAGCCGGTATCAAGTACATGGTGCTGTCGGCCGCCGGTTCCGCGTTCCTGTTGTTCGGTATGGCACTGCTGTATGCCGACTCCGGCAGCCTGAGCTTCGTCGGTATCGGTCAGGCACTGGCCGCGACTGGCCTGCCGAGCTCCCTGGCGCAGATGGGCCTGGGCATGATGCTGATCGGCCTGGCGTTCAAGCTGTCGCTGGTGCCGTTCCACCTCTGGACCCCGGACGTTTACGAAGGGGCTCCGGCACCGGTTGCAGCGTTCCTGGCGACCGCTTCCAAGGTCGCGGTGTTTGCGGTGATGGTGCGTCTGTTCCAGATCTCCCCAGCCGCCAGCAGCGGTGTGCTGAGCGACGTGCTGACCATCATCGCCATCGCGTCGATCCTGTTCGGTAACCTGCTGGCATTGACGCAAAGCAACCTCAAGCGTCTGCTGGGTTACTCGTCCATCGCCCACTTCGGTTACCTGCTGATCGCCCTGGTGGCGAGCAAAGGCCTGGCCGTGGAAGCCATCGGCGTATACCTGGTCACCTACGTGATCACCAGCCTCGGCGCGTTCGGCGTGATCACCCTGATGTCCTCGCCGTACAAAGGCCGTGACGCTGACGCCCTGTACGAATACCGCGGCCTGTTCTGGCGCCGTCCGTACCTGACCGCCGTCCTGACCGTGATGATGCTGTCCCTGGCCGGCATCCCGCTGACCGCGGGCTTCATCGGCAAGTTCTACATCATCGCCACCGGCGTCGAGTCGCACCAATGGTGGCTGGTGGGTTCCCTGGTACTGGGCAGCGCCATCGGCGTTTTCTACTACCTGCGCGTGATGGTCACCCTGTACCTGATCGAACCGAACCTGCGTCGCCACGATGCACAACTGCACTGGGAACAAAAGGCAGGCGGCGTGATGCTGCTGGCCATCGCCGCTTTGGCGTTCTTCCTGGGGCTGTATCCGCAGCCGTTGCTGGTCCTGGTTCAACAGGCCGGGTTGGCCGGTTGATCGCTTAGCGATACTCGGTAGAAAACAGAAACGGCACCTTCGGGTGCCGTTTTTGCGTTTGTGGAATCATGATTTTCAAACATCGATGTATGTACCACTTCTCAAGCCAGTCCCACAGCCAAGTATCCCGTCTCTTTTATCGAATGCTCTCACCGCACTGGTCGACTCTTCCTACAGGTGTTTTTACAACTGGGGTCTACCGTTGAAATCGGGAACGAAAAGGATGGCTTCCATGCCTTGACCGATTCGATTATCGAGACAACACTATACGTAGGTAGCGTACAGAACATGGATGCTCTATTTGTCGAGTTACGTATGTTTCAGAAACATCGAGACGATTACCTGGATGACGATCTGTTTCGCAGCTTTCAATTGGAGTTGCTGAAGAACCCCGAAGCGGGCGACCTGATTGAGGGCACCGGGGGGCTGCGCAAAATTCGCTTCTGCGACCAACGACGAGGCAAAGGCAAGCGAAGCGGATTACGGGTGATTTATTACTGGTGGTCAGGCTTCGATCAATTCTGGCTGTTCACCGTGTATGGCAAAGACGAGCAAGACGACCTGTCGCCCACTCAGAAAAAGCTTTTCAGACAAACGCTGGATAGAGAAATCAAAACGAGATCCCACTATGAAACGTGACATTTTTGCTGAACTGATGGATGGCCTCGAAGCCTTGGCCGATGAGCGCCAAGGCAAGATCACGCTGCGAACCCATAAGGTTCAGTTGCCAGAACTGATGCCCATCACTGCCGGGGAAGTGGTCGCTATCCGCCAACAGCTCAACCTCTCCCGGTCAGTGTTCGCGGCCTATCTGCGTACCAATACCCGAACCCTGGAAAACTGGGAACAGGGACGGGCAACACCCAATGCCCAGGCTACGACCCTTATCCGCCTGGTCGAACGCTTTCCGCAGACGATCGAACATCTCGCCGCCCTGACCTGAAGCCAGGGGGCTTATATCCGATGATTTTCAAGGCAGCCTAATGTGAGGCCTCTGATTTTCAACCTTACGGGCCACGAATTTCAGCGTTGCTGTCAGATGTTAGTTCTGTTGATAAGACTTGGTGAGTCAGACGACCTCTTCGCGAGCAAGCCCGCTCCCACAGTGGTTCGGGGTTGTCACAAATAATTTGTTCGCCACAGATCCACTGTGGGAGCGGGCTTGCTCGCGAAGGCGGTCCATCAGGCACAAATAAAAACGGCACCTTTCGGTGCCGTTCGCCTTTCTCAGTACAGAAGCTTACTTACGCGCATCCGCCCACGATTTCAGCAACTCGGTGTAGCTAACCGTCTCACCTTTAGGCTTCTCATTCGCCAACTTAGGCTTCGGTGCACCCGGCTGATCAAACCAATATTGCGCATCCCGTTCCGGGTTCATTTTCGGTCCGCACACCGGTTGCACCTTGGAGCGTTCAAGCCGCGTCATGATGGCGTCCTGGTCCTTGGCCAGACCATCGAGCGCTTGTTGCGGGGTTTTCTCGCCGCTGGCCGCTTCGGCGATGTGGCTCCACCACAGTTGCGCCAGACGTGGATAGTCCGGCACGTTGGTCCCGGTCGGGGTCCATTGCACACGGGCCGGGCTGCGGTAGAACTCCACCAGGCCACCGAGTTTCGGTGCCAGGTCGGTCATGGCTTGCGAGTTGATGTCCGACTCACGAATCGGCGTCAGGCCAACGATGGTTTTCTTCAGCGAGACGGTTTTCGAGGTCACAAACTGCGCGTAGAGCCAGGCTGCGAGTTTTTGTTTCTCAGGCGTGGACTTCATGAACGTCCAGGAACCCACGTCCTGATAGCCCAGCTTCATGCCCTCCTCCCAATACGGTCCGCGCGGGGATGGCGCCATGCGCCATTTCGGCGAGCCATCGGCGTTCACTACGGGCAGACCCGGCTTGGTCATATCGGCGGTAAACGCGGTGTACCAGAAGATTTGCTGGGCGATGTTGCCCTGGGATGGCACCGGGCCGGACTCGGAGAAGGTCATGCCCGCCGCTTCCGGTGGCGCGTAGGCCTTGAGCCAATCGACGTATTTCTGCGTCGCGTAGACCGCCGCCGGGCCGTTGGTGTCGCCGCCACGGGTGATGCTGGAACCCACCGGGTGGCAGTCCTCGACGCGAATCCCCCACTCGTCCACCGGCAAGCCGTTGGGCAGGCCCTTGTCGCCGGCACCGGCCATGGAGAACCAGGCATCGGTGAAACGCCAGCCCAGGGACGGGTCTTTCTTGCCGTAATCCATGTGCCCGTAAATGCGCTTGCCGTCGATTTCCTTGACGTCTTCGCTGAAGAATTTGGCGATGTCTTCATAGGCCGACCAGTTCACCGGCACGCCCAACTCGTAACCGTACTTTTCCTTGAACTTGGCTTTCAGTTCCGGCCGTTCGAACCAGTCGGCGCGGAACCAGTAGAGGTTGGCGAATTGCTGGTCGGGCAGTTGATAGATCTTGCCGTCCGGTGCGGTGGTGAAGGAAATGCCGATGAAGTCCTTGATGTCCAGGGTCGGCGAGGTGAAGTCCTTGCCTTCGTTGGCCATCAGGTCGGTGATCGACTCGGTCTTGCCGTAGCGAAAGTGCGTGCCGATCAGGTCCGAGTCGTTGACCCAGCCGTCATAGATGCTCTTGTCCGACTGCATCACGGTCTGCAGCTTTTCCACCACGTCGCCTTCTTGCAGCAGGTCGTGGGTAACCTTGATCCCGGTAATCTCGGTGAACGCCTTGGCCAGCACCTTGGACTCGTATTCATGGGTGGTCAGGGTTTCCGAAACGACCTTGATATCCATCCCGCGAAACGGCTGGGCCGCCTTGATGAACCACTTCAATTCCTCGAGTTGCTGATCGGCCGTCAGGGTGGACGGTTTGAATTCGCTGCCGATCCATTTTTTTGCCGCGTCTTCGTAGGCATCGGCCCAGGCCGTCGCGCTCAAACCGCTGAGTGCCAGCATGGCTGCCAATGAAATGCTATGTCGCAGCTTATTGTTTTTGTCGAACATAGAGACCTCCTGTTTAAGTTTCGGAGCAACTTTGCCGAGCGATTCGACTAGCCCCAACGCATCACAGCCAACAGCCACACCAGGGACAACGCGGACGCTACCCAGATGCTCCAGTCGGTGACGCCGATTACCAGCAGATGCAGGTAGGCGCTGCCGAGAAGACCGATAAACAAGCGATCGCCACGGGTGGTGGCAATCGGCAATAAACCCCGCCGAAGGATGCTCGGCGAACGCAGTTCCCAGGTCGTCATGCCCACCAGGATCAGGCCGATGACGATGAAAAACGCCGCGGTGGGGACCGTCCAACTCATCCATTCCATCATCAGCTCCTCAGACCCGGCCCAGGGCAAAGCCCTTGGCCACGTGGTTGCGAACAAACCAGATCACCAGCATGCCCGGCAGAATGGTCAACACCCCCGCCGCCGCCAGCACACCCCAATCGATGCCGGACGCCGAGACCGTGCGCGTCATCACCGCCGCGATGGGTTTGGCGTTGACCGACGTCAGCGTGCGCGCCAGCAGCAATTCGACCCAGGAAAACATGAAGCAGAAGAACGCCGTCACACCGATGCCCGAGCCAATCAACGGCACGAAGATCTTTACGAAGAACTTCGGAAAACTGTAGCCATCGATGTAGGCCGTTTCGTCGATTTCCTTGGGCACTCCGGACATGAAACCTTCCAGAATCCACACCGCCAACGGCACGTTAAACAGGCAGTGCGCCAGGGCCACCGCGATGTGGGTATCGAACAAACCAATCGAGGAATACAGCTGGAAGAACGGCAGCAAAAACACCGCCGGCGGTGCCATGCGGTTGGTCAGCAGCCAGAAGAACAGGTGCTTGTCGCCGAGGAAGCGATACCGCGAGAACGCATAAGCCGCCGGCAGTGCCACGCTCAGGGAAATCACCGTGTTCAGGCTCACGTAGTACAGCGAGTTCAGGTAACCGGTGTACCAACTCGGATCGGTGAAGATCACCTTGTAGTTGGCGAAGGTAAAATCCTGCGGAAACAGCGTCAGGCCACCGAGGATTTCGGTGTTGCTCTTGAAGGACATGTTCAGCAGCCAGTAGATCGGCACCAGCAGGAACAGGATGTAGATCAGCAACGGGATCAGCTTTCTCTTGCTCATGATGGGCCTCAGCGGTTGGCGTCAGAGTGAGTCATGGCGGTGTAGAACAGCCAGGACACCAACAGGATGATCAGGAAGTACACCAGCGAGAAAGCCGCCGCCGGGCCGAGGTCGAATTGCCCTACGGCCATCTGAGTCAACGTCTGACTCAGGAAAGTCGTCGCGTTACCCGGCCCGCCCCCCGTCAGCACAAACGGCTCGGTGTAGATCATGAAACTGTCCATGAAGCGCAGCATCACCGCGATCAGCAGCACGCTCTTGAGCTTGGGCAACTGGATATGCCGGAACACCGCCCAGGACGACGCGCGGTCAATCCGTGCTGCCTGGTAGTAAACGTCCGGGATCGCCCGCAGACCGGAGAAACACAACAGCGCCACCAACGAGGTCCAGTGCCAGACGTCCATCACCAGCACCGTGACCCAGGCGTCCATGGTGTTCGACGCGTAGTTGTAGTTAATGCCCATGGCATTCAGGCTGGAACCGAGCAAACCAATATCGGCGCGGCCGAAGATCTGCCAAATGGTGCCGACCACGTTCCATGGGATCAGCAACGGAATCGCCAGGATGATCAGCACCAGTGACGACCAGCGGCCCTTGGTCGGCATGGTCAGGGCGATGGCGATGCCCAGGGGGATTTCGATCAGCAGCACGCAGCCGGAATAGATGAACTGCCGCAGTAGCGAGTCGTGCAACCGTGGATCGAGCAGCACCTGCTTGTACCAGTCGGCGCCGACGAAGTAGCGGCTGGACTGGTCGAAGATGTCCTGCACCGAGTAGTTGACCACGGTCATCATCGGGATCACCGCACTGAATGCCACCAGCAGGAACACTGGCAGGACCAACCACCAGGCCTTGTTGTTCTGCACCTTGTTCATGGCTGCACCCCATTATTGGCTTGCGGGTTATTGGCTTGGGCCGGCAGCAAGTATTCGTCGGCATAGACCATCAGCCATTGCGCCGGGAAGCTGATATAGGCGATCCCCTCGGGCACCGGTTTGTCTTCGGCCAGGCGTACTTTCAGCGGCGCGCCGTCGAGGTTCAGGGTCATGATCTTGTAGGTGCCAAGGTCTTCGATGTGTACGACTTGTGCCTGCATCGCGTCATCAAACGGTTCGTCCCACACATGCACGAACTCCGGGCGGATACCGACCTTCAGGGTTTTCCACGGCTTGTCGGCGATTTGTTGCTGCATCGCGTCGGAAAGCGGCAAGTGCGTCGAAGCGAAACCGACCCCACCGGGCTGTGGCTGCACATCGATCAGGTTCATCCCCGGGCTGCCGATGAAATAGCCGACAAAGGTGTGGCTCGGCCGTTCGAACAATTCCCGTGGCGTGCCGAACTGCACGATTTGCCCGCCGTACATCACCGCGATCTTGTCGGCGAAGGTCGAGGCTTCGAGCTGGTCGTGGGTGACGTAGACCATGGTGATGTTGAATTGCTCGTGGATCTGCTTGAGCTTGCGCCGCAGCTTCCACTTCAGGTGCGGGTCGATCACCGTTAGCGGTTCGTCAAACAGAATCGCCGACACGTCATCGCGCACCAGCCCACGGCCCATGGAGACTTTCTGTTTTTCATCGGCGGTGAGGTTGCGCGCCTTTTTGCTGAGCAGGGCCTGGAGGTCAAGCACCTCGGCAATTTCCTGCACCTTGCTGTGAATTTTCGCTTCGTTCATGCCCTGGTTTCGCAGGGGGAACGCCAGGTTGTCGAACACCGTCATGGTGTCGTAGACCACCGGAAACTGGAAAACCTGGGCGATGTTGCGCTTCTCGGGCGTCAGGTCATTGACCACTTTGCTGTCGAACAGCACCTGGCCCTGGGACGGGCTTAGCAGCCCGGAAATGATATTGAGCAAGGTCGACTTGCCGCAGCCCGACGGCCCGAGCAAGGCGTAGGCACCGCCCTGCTCCCAGATGTGGTCCATCTCGCGAATCGCATAATCTTCAGGCCCGCTCGGCGTGCGGGTGTAGCTGTGGGCGAGGTTCTGCAAACGGATTTCGGCCATCAGGCAACCCTCGCGATACGACGACCGGGCGCCTGGACCAGCCGCCCCTGCGTATCGAACACAAACAGTTTATGGGTCGGGATATAGATGCGAATCGGCGCATCGACGTCGTATTCGTGGACCCCCGGCAAGTGCAGCACCAGCAGGAAATGCTCGTTGCGCACATGCAGGAAGGTTTCCGAACCGCTGATCTCGGCCACTTCGACCGTCACGGCGAGTTCCAGGTCATCGTCGTTGCTCGGCACCAGCGAGATATGACTCGGGCGCACGCCGAAGCGGAACTCGCCCTCGCCTACCGGGCGCAGATCGACGTTCAACGGGAAGTGCACGAAATTGGCAAAGCTGACTTCGTTACCGGCAATGCGCCCCGGCATCAGGTTGATCGGCGGTTCGGAGAACAACTCCGCCGCCAGCACCGTTTGCGGCTGGTGATACACCTCGGAGGACTTGCCGCTCTGAATCACCCGACCTTCGTGAAGAATGGTGGTGGTGCCGCCCAAGGCCAGGGCTTCGTTGGGCTCGGTGGTGGCGTAGATGGCGATGGTGTGCCGCGCCTTGAACAGCTCGCGCATTTCCTGGCGCAGTTCTTCGCGCAGTTTGTAGTCGAGGTTGACCAGCGGTTCGTCGAACAGGATCAGTTCGGCGTCCTTGACCAGCGCCCGGGCCATGGCCGTGCGTTGCTGCTGGCCGCCGGACAGTTCCAGCGGATGGCGCTGAAGAAACTTCTCGATGCGCAACATCTTCGCGGTTTCCAGCACTTTGCTCTGGATCACTTCGTTGGACACACCACCCTGGCGCAAAGGCGAAGCGATGTTCTCGAACACCGTCATGGTCGGGTAGTTGATGAATTGCTGGTAGACCATCGACACGTTGCGCAGACGCACCGGGCGCTGGGTGACGTCGACGCCGTTCATCAGGATGCGCCCGCTGTCGGGCTTGTCCAGACCGGCCATCAGGCGCATGAGGCTGGTTTTGCCGGACAGCGTGCGCCCGAGCAAAACGTTGAAGGATCCGGGTTCGAAAACAAGGCACGCATCGTCGATCCAGGTCTGGCCCTCGACGGTACGGCTGACGTGCTCCAGGGTGAGTGACATGGCTCGGCCTTTTTTATTATTTGGAGTCAAGCGACCGAAGCGATAGAGCGACATTCGTGCCAGAAATCACAAGCCTTTGATCTGGTTTGAAAATCCGGCGAAAGAGCGGAAAACCGCGTTCGTTGCTGAACAGAAATGAACAGTTGCGGCTGAACAATTGAACAGTTCGACGGTTGACAATGAACAATAGTGAACAACACTCTACGCATGCAATTTGCCCCTGTAGGAGCATGGCTTGCCCGCGATGGCGTCATCGAAATCGCCATCGCGGGCAAGCCTCGCTCCTACAGGGTTATGTGGCGCATCAAGTGTTGTGTAACACCCATAAAAACAATAAAAGCTTTGCTCAGAGATCGACTGCCATGGCCGTACCTGCCTCGCCGCTCTCCCACGACGCCATCATTCAGGACTCCTGGTCCCGCTGCCGCGCGTTCGGTCTTGATCACCACAGTGTGCCGACCTTCGACCAGCTACCGGCCGACGGCATTGCGCAGTTGCTGGAGAGCCAGCATTCCCTGGTGCAGACCACCCATCAGGAAGTCCTGCCGTATTACGAGAACATCCTCAGCAACTCCAATTGCCTGATCATGCTCGCTGACAACCAGGGCCAGGTGCTGACGTCCTGGGGCACCCAGCGTTTCATCGAGCCGAGCCTGACCCGGGGTTTCAGCGCCGGCGCCAGTTGGATAGAACGTTGCAGCGGCACCAATGCCATCGGCACCGCCCTGGCTTGCGAGCAAGCGGTGCATATCGAGCACGATGAACACTTTCTGAAAGCCAACCGCTTCATGACCGGTTCCGCCGCGCCGATTTTCGATGCCGAGCGCAAGGTGATCGCGGTGCTGGATGTGTCCAGCGACAGTTACTTGCCGCCGTCCCACACCCTGGGCATGGTCAAGATGATGAGCCAGACCGTGGAAAACCGGCTGATCCTCAACCTGTTCCATGGCCAGCATTTTCAACTGACGTTCAACACCGGGTTGAACAACCTCGACAGCCAATGGGCCGGATTGCTGATTTTCGACGAGACCGGGCAAGTGCTGTCGGCCAATCGCCGGGCTGACAATCTGCTGGGGATCAGCCTGTCGCGAGTCAGTGTCGAGAGCCTGTTCAAGGTGTCGCTGCTGGAATTGCTGAATCAGCCCGATGGTTTGCCGTTTGCCCTGCAAGCCTCCGGGCGCAACCGCTTCCAGTGTTTGTTGAAGCGGCCGAAACAGGCGCCGATTCAGGCGAGAGTGTTTGCCGAACCGACCGTCACGACGCCCACCGCGATTAGCCTGAACACCCTGCACTTCGGCGACAGCCGCGTAGAAAAAGCCGTGCGCCAGGCCGAACGTTTGCTGGAAAAAGACATTCCGCTGCTGATCCACGGCGAAACCGGGGTCGGCAAGGAAGTCTTTGTCAAAGCGCTGCACCAGGCCAGCTCCCGCAGCAAACAACCGTTCATTGCCGTCAACTGTGCGGCGATCCCCGCCGAACTGGTGGAATCTGAGTTATTCGGCTATGAGAAAGGCGCGTTCACCGGCGCCAACCAGAAAGGCAGCATCGGCCTGATTCGCAAGGCCGATAAAGGCACCCTCTTCCTCGACGAAATCGGTGACATGCCGTTGCCGACTCAGGCTCGGTTATTACGGGTTTTGCAGGAGCGCTGCGTACAACCGGTGGGCAGCAGCGAGTTGTTCCCGGTGGATATCCGGATTATTTCGGCGACCAACCGTTCGTTGCGCGAGCAGGTTCAGCTCGGTCGTTTCAGGGAAGATTTGTACTACCGGATCGGTGGCTTGACTCTGGAACTGCCGCCCTTAAGGGAACGCACCGACAAACAGGCACTGTTCAAGCGCTTGTGGGAGCAGCATCGGGAACCGTCGCAATGGGCCGGGCTGAGCCGTGAGGTGATGGAGTTGTTCAGCCGTCATCCGTGGCCGGGGAATCTGAGGCAGGTCAGCAGTGTGATGCAGGTGGCGTTGGCCATGGCTGAGGAGCAACCGGTAAGGCCGGAGCATTTGCCGGATGATTTTTTTGTCGATCTGGAGATGGAACCGGTGGAGACGCCGGAGCCGTTGGCGGCGGATTTGAATGACGCCGAGGATTTGAATCGGTTGTTGCAGGCGGCTGGGGGGAATATCTCCCATTTGGCGCGGCGGTTGGGGGTTAGTCGCAATACCCTTTACAAGCGGTTGCGCCAGGCTGAATGACGGAGTGAGCCTTACTGGCGATGTTTGGCTTGAGACCTTCGCGAGCAAGCCCGCTCCCACAGTGGTCCGGTGTGACATCCAATAGTGTGTACAACACAAGTCCCTTGTGGGAGCGGGCTTGCTCGCGAAGGCGCCAGCCGGTGCACCACCAAACTTGTGGTCAAGGCAAAAAAAAACCCGCACAAGGCGGGTTTTGTTTGTAACGAGCGCAGCAGTCAGTCAGCCAAACGCCAGGTCGTGCCGCCTTTGCCGTCTTCCAGCACCACGCCCATGGCGGTGAGCTGGTCGCGGATGCGGTCGGATTCGGCCCAGTCTTTGCCCGCACGAGCCGCCAGACGCGCGGCAATCAGCGCATCCACTTCAGCCGCATCAACCCGGCCTTCAGCGCCGGCCTGCAGGAAGTCATCCGCCTCAAGCTGCAACACACCCAGCACGCTCGCCAGTTCTTTCAGGCGCGCTGCAAGCCCCGCCGCTGCATCGAGATCGCTCTCGCGCAGACGGTTGATCTCGCGCACCATCTCGAACAGCACCGCGCAGGCTTCCGGCGTGCCGAAGTCGTCGTTCATCACCTGAGTGAAGCGCTCGACAAACGCTTCGCCACCGGCCGGCGCCACGCTCGGCAGGCCTTTCAACGCGTGGTAGAAACGCTCGAGTGCGCCCTTGGCGTCCTTGAGGTTGTCTTCCGAGTAGTTGATCGCGCTGCGGTAGTGGCTCGACACCAGCAGGTAACGCACGACTTCCGGGTGGTACTTTTCCAGCACGTCGCGAATGGTGAAGAAGTTGTTCAAGGACTTGGACATCTTCTCGCCGTTGATGCGAATCATGCCGCAATGCATCCACGCGTTGGCGTAGGTCTTGCCGGTGGCCGCTTCGCTCTGGGCAATTTCGTTTTCATGGTGCGGGAACTCGAGGTCGCTGCCGCCGCCATGAATGTCGAAGGTCTCGCCCAGGCAGCAGGTCGACATCACCGAGCACTCGATGTGCCAGCCCGGACGACCGTCGCCCCACGGCGAAGGCCAGCTCGGCTCGCCCGGCTTGGCGCCTTTCCACAGCACGAAGTCCAACGGGTCCTGTTTCGACTCGTCGACTTCGATCCGTGCGCCGATGCGCAGGTCTTCGATCTTCTTGCGCGACAGCTTGCCGTAGCCCATGAACTTGGCAACGCGGTAATACACGTCGCCATTGCCCGGGGCGTAGGCGTAACCCTTGTCGATCAGGGTCTGGATCATGCTCTGCATGCCAGCGATGTGGTCGGTGGCCCGTGGTTCCATGTCCGGTTTGAGGATGTTGAGGCGCGCCTCGTCCTCGTGCATCGCGGTGATCATGCGCTCGGTCAGCACATCGAACGGCTCGCCGTTCTCCTTGGCCCGATTGATGATCTTGTCTTCAATGTCGGTGATGTTGCGCACATAAGTCAGGTTATAACCGCTGAAACGCAACCAACGGGTGATCAGGTCAAACGCGACCATGCTGCGGCCGTGGCCAATGTGGCAGTAGTCGTACACGGTCATCCCGCAGACGTACATGCGCACATTGTTGCCATCCAGCGGCTTGAAGACTTCTTTGCTCTTGGTGAGCGTGTTGTAGATCGTAAGCACTTTCAGTTTCCTTGAATCACTGGCCCCACGAATCACGCAAGGTCACGGTACGGTTGAAGACCGGAGCGCCCGGTTTCGAGTCCTTGATATCCGCGCAGAAGTAACCTTCGCGCTCGAACTGGAAACGGTCTTCCGGCTGTGCATTGCCCAGCGAAGGCTCCGCACGACAACCCGTGAGAACTTGCAGCGATTGAGGGTTGATGTTGTCCAGGAAACTGGCGCTGTCTTCCGCCTTTTCAGGGTTCGGCGAGCGGAACAGACGATCGTACAGACGCACTTCGCACTCGACGCTGGCTGCGGCCGGCACCCAGTGCACCACGCCTTTGACCTTGCGGCCTTCAGGGTTCTTGCCCAGGGTTTCCGGATCGTAGGAGCAACGCAGCTCGACGATGTTGCCATCGGCGTCCTTGATCGCTTCGTCGGCACGGATCACGTAGCTGCCGCGCAGGCGCACTTCGCCGTTCGGCTCCAGGCGTTTGTAGCCTTTTGGCGGCTCCTCCATGAAGTCATCGCGGTCAATGTAGATTTCACGGGCGAACGGCAGCTGGCGCACGCCCAGTTCTTCTTTCTGCGGATGACGCGGCAGTTCGAGGTTCTCGACCTGATCTTCCGGGTAGTTGGTGATCACTACCTTCAACGGACGCAGCACGCACATGGCGCGCGGAGCGTTCTGGTCCAGATCCTGACGGATGCTGAATTCGAGCATGCCGAAATCGACGACACCGTCGGAACGGTTGGTGCCGACCATGTCGCAGAAATTGCGGATCGACGCAGGGGTATAGCCACGGCGGCGGAAGCCCGACAGCGTGGACATGCGCGGATCATCCCAGCCGAACACGTGTTTTTCATCGACCAGTTGCTTGAGCTTGCGCTTGCTGGTGATGGTGTAGTTCAGGTTCAGGCGGCTGAATTCGTACTGGCGCGGGTGCGCCGGTACTGGCAACGCGTCGAGGAACCAGTCGTACAGCGGACGGTGGCTTTCGAATTCCAGGGTGCAGATCGAGTGGGTGATGCCTTCGATGGCGTCCGACTGACCGTGGGTGAAGTCGTAGTTCGGGTAGATGCACCACTTGTCACCGGTCTGGTGGTGATGCGCGTGGCGGATGCGATACATGATCGGGTCGCGCAGGTTCATGTTCGGCGAAGCCATGTCGATCTTGGCCCGCAGCACCCGTGCGCCGTCCTGGAATTCGCCGGCCTTCATGCGGGCGAACCAATCCAGGTTTTCTTCCACGGAGCGGTCACGGAACGGGCTGTTTTTGCCCGGCTCGGTCAGGGTGCCACGGTATTCCTTGGCTTGTTCCGGGCTCAGGTCGTCGACATAGGCCTTGCCGGCCTTGATCAGCTCGACGGCCCAGTCGTGCAACTGGTCGAAATACTGCGAGGCGTAGCGCACTTCACCGGACCATTCGAAGCCCAGCCATTTGATGTCGCTTTCGATCGCGTCGATGTATTCCTGGTCTTCCTTGGCCGGGTTGGTGTCGTCGAAACGCAGGTGCGTGACGCCGCCAAATTCCTGGGCCAGGCCGAAGTTCACGCAAATCGACTTGGCGTGACCGATGTGCAGGTAGCCGTTGGGCTCAGGCGGGAAACGGGTGACGATCTGCGTGTGCTTACCCGAGTCCAGGTCCGCCTGGATGATCGGGCGCAGGAAATTGACCGGCACGGCAGGGCCAGTCTTGGAATTCGAGGTAGGGTCGACAGTGGGCTTGCTCATAGGATCCTTGAACGTACGAGTGCGCGGCCGGAACTAAAGGCCTGACAAAACAAAGCCGCTATCATAGCCGATGCTGTCAAGCGGCTGACAGAGCAGGCCCTAAATCAGGTGCGTTTAATCCACCTGTTTTGAAAAACTGCCTCGAAATTAACGCCTGTCGCGCTAAACTGCGCACCTTGGTTGATACCGACCAGACCGGTTGCGGGCCCAAACGCCCCGAAACCCACGAATTTCTTGAAAGAGTGCCGATCATGACCCAAGTCAAACTGACCACCAACCACGGCGACATCGTCCTGGAACTGAACGCTGAAAAAGCACCGATCACCGTTGCCAACTTCATCGAATACGTCAAAGCCGGCCACTACGAAAACACCGTTTTCCACCGTGTAATCGGTAACTTCATGATCCAGGGCGGCGGTTTCGAGCCAGGCATGAAAGAAAAGAAAGACAAGCGCCCAAGCATCCAGAACGAAGCCGACAACGGTCTGCCGAACGAGAAGTACACCGTGGCCATGGCTCGCACCATGGAGCCGCATTCGGCTTCCGCGCAGTTCTTCATTAACGTGGCTGACAACAGCTTCCTGAACCACAGCGCTAAAACCACCCAGGGCTGGGGCTACGCGGTCTTCGCCAAAGTAGTTGAAGGCAAAGAAGTCGTCGACAAGATCAAAGGTGTTTCCACCACCATGAAATCCGGTCACCAAGACGTACCAGCAGACGACGTGATCATCGAGAAAGCCGAGATCATCGAAGCGTGATACTGCTGATTTCAGACTTGCATCTGGAAGAGGAGCGCCCGGACATTACCCGGGCGTTTCTGGATTTGCTCGCCGGACGCGCCCGCTCGGCGAGTGCGTTGTACATCTTGGGCGACTTTTTTGAGGCGTGGATTGGCGACGATGCCATGACGCCCTTCCAGCGTTCCATCTGCCTGGCCCTGCGCGATCTCAGCGACAGCGGCACGGCCATTTTTCTGATGCACGGCAATCGCGACTTCCTGCTCGGCAAGGCCTTTTGCAAACAGGCCGGCTGCACGATGTTGAAGGACCCGAGTGTCGTGCCGCTTTACGGCGAGCCGGTGCTGTTGATGCACGGCGACAGCCTCTGCACCCGTGACGTCGGCTATATGAAGCTGCGGCGCTACCTGCGTAACCCCGTCACCCTGTTCATTCTCCGGCACCTGCCCCTGAGCACCCGGCATAAACTGGCGCGCAAGTTGCGCAGCGAGAGCCGGGCGCAGACGCGGATGAAGGCCAATGACATTGTTGATGTCACGCCCGAGGAAGTGCCGCGGATCATGCAGGAGTTTGGCGTGAAAACCCTGATCCATGGCCACACCCACCGCCCGGCGATCCATAAGTTGCAGATTGGCGAGCAAGCGGCCAAGCGCATTGTGCTGGGGGATTGGGATCGTCAGGGCTGGGCGTTGCAGGTGGATGAGCAAGGGTTTGCCCTGGCGCCCTTCGACTTCGCCCCACCGCCGCAACTGGCAGCCCCCACAAACTAACGACCAAACCCAAATCCCCCTGTAGGAGCGAGGCTTGCTCGCGAAGGCGTCGTATCAGTCGAAATATGCACTGACTGACATGACGCCTTCGCGGGCAAGCCTNNGCGAAGGCGTCCTGCCAGCCAGCATCTCTATCAACTGACCCACCGCTTTCGCGAGCAAGCCCGCTCCCACAGGGGATCGGCGGTGTTATCAAATATCCGACCTGTCAAAAACCCCCGTAGGAGCGAGGCTTGCCCGCGAAGGCGTCGTATCAGTCGAAATATGCAC
>NZ_MOBP01000020.1 GCF_003732665.1 Pseudomonas frederiksbergensis
CTCCGGTTTAAAACGTAAAGGATGTCCCCGGTTTCTACCCGAGCAAGCCCGCTCCCACAGGGGGAACGCATTCCCAATGTGGGAGCGGGCTTGCTCGCGAAGGACGCGACGCGGTTTAGCGTCGAACCTGCTTCAATGTTTCGGCAATGAGAAACGCCAATTCCAGCGACTGATCCGCATTCATCCGTGGATCGCAATGGGTGTGATACCGATCCGACAATCCGTCTTCAGTAATCGGCCGCGCCCCACCAATGCACTCGGTGACGTTCTGCCCGGTCATTTCGATGTGGATACCGCCGGCATAGGTGCCTTCCGCTTCGTGGACCTGGAAGAACTGCTTCACTTCGCCGAGGATCTGCGCAAAGTCGCGGGTCTTGTAGCCACTACTGGCCTTGATCGTGTTGCCGTGCATCGGGTCGGAACTCCACAGCACTTTCTTGCCTTCACGCTCCACGGCGCGAATCAGTTGCGGCAAGTGATCGCCGACCTTGTTCGCACCCATCCGCGCAATCAGGTTCAAGCGACCCGGATCGTTGTCCGGGTTGAGCACGTCGATCAGGCGAATCAAATCCTCAGGATTCATGCTCGGGCCGACTTTGACGCCGATCGGGTTGTTCACCCCGCGCAGGAACTCGACATGCGCGCCATCGAGCTGACGGGTGCGGTCGCCGATCCACAGCATGTGGGCCGAGCAGTCGTAGTAGTCGTTGGTCAGGCTGTCGCGACGCACGAAGGCTTCTTCGTAATTCAGCAGCAGCGCTTCGTGGGCGGTGAAGAAACTGGTTTCGCGCAGTTGCGGCGAGCTGTCCATGCCGCAGGCGCGCATAAAGGCCAAAGTTTCATCGATGCGATCGGCCAGGTGGCTGTACTTCTCGGCCAGGGCCGAGTTGGCGATGAAGTCCAGGTTCCACTTATGCACTTGATGCAGGTCGGCAAAACCGCCCTGGGCGAAGGCGCGCAACAGGTTCAGGGTGGCGGTGGACTGGTGATAGGACTGCAGCAGGCGTTCCGGGTCCGGCACGCGGCTTTTTTCGTCGAAACCGATGCCGTTGACGATATCGCCACGGTAGGCGGGCAAGGTCACGCCGTCGATGGTTTCGTCGTTGGCCGAGCGGGGTTTGGCAAATTGCCCGGCCATGCGCCCGACCTTGACCACCGGGCAACCGGCAGCGAAGGTCATGACGATGGCCATTTGCAGCAGCACTTTAAAGGTGTCGCGGATTTTCGCGGCGGAGAACTCGGCGAAGCTTTCGGCGCAGTCGCCGCCCTGCAACAGAAACGCGCGGCCCTGGGTCACTTCGGCAAACTGACGGCGCAATTCCCGGGCCTCACCGGCAAACACCAGCGGCGGATAGCTGGCCAGGGTTTGCTCGACATGCGCCAGATGCGCGGCGTCGGGGTAGCGGGGTTGTTGCTGGATCGGCAAGGCACGCCAGCTGTCAGGGCTCCAGGGTTGGCTCATCACGGTCTCTAGTGTTTACGCACGGGCGCTCATGTTATCAGCAATTAGTGCGTGACCTGTTCCCGTCGCTTCGCGGACAATCGCGCCTTTGCCGCTTTATGTTGCGGCGTGTCGCGTTGCTGGTTGCCCAAGAAGGCCCGGCAACAATCAGGAGACGAAATGACTGAGGAGCGCGTCGAGCATCTGCTCGCCGAGGTACAGGATGAATTCGGCGTGATTCGCGTGCTGGAAGTGGCCGATTACCGTTTTCTCGAATTCGGCGATGCCATCGAGCAAAGCTGCGTGTTCACTGCCGACCCGAGCTGGCTGGAGTACGACTACACCCGGGCCATGCTGATCGGCGCGTTGTGCCATGAACAGCCGGACAGCGCGCTGTTCCTAGGCCTCGGCGCCGGTACGCTGACCCAGGCCTGCCTCAAATTCCTGCCGTTGGAAGACGTCGAAGCCATCGAGCTGCGTCCCGACGTTCCGCGCCTGGCCATCGAATACCTGGGGCTGGATGACGATCCCCGGCTGTATATCCGCGTCGGCGATGCCCTGGAATTGCTGGAAACGACTGAACCGGCGGACCTGATTTTCGTCGACCTCTATACCGATGTCGGGCCGGGTGTCGGGCATCTGGCGTGGGGGTTTCTGGAAAACTGTCAGAAGCGCTTGAATCCGGGAGGCTGGCTGGTGATTAACCAGTGGGCCACCGATGATGGCAAACCGTTGGGGGCGGCGCTGTTTCGCGGGCTCTATCACCGGCATTACTGGGAACTGCCGGTGAAGGAGGGCAACGTGATCATGATCGTGCCGTCGGAGCTGGATCAGGAGCTGGACATGGACGGCTTGATCGCCCGGGCCGAAGGGCTGGCGCCGCGGTTGGGGTATTCGTTGTTGTCGTTGATCAAGGCGATTCGGCCGGCGACTTGATGCGGTGTCTGTGATGGCCCCTTCGCGAGCAAGCCCGCTCCCACATTGGACCTGTGGCAATCACAATATTGTGATTCAACCCGTTCAACCTGTGGGAGCGGGCTTGCTCGCGAAGAGGCCCTGTCTGCCAATACATCCCTTAAAGCCCTTTGAATACACCGGGTCGTTTCTCGATCATCGACCGCACACCTTCCTTGGCATCCTCGCTGTTTAGCAATTTCTTCACCATCGCCGGCAACCCCTGCGCCGCCGCGGTTTCTCCTTCATAGCGTGCCTGCCTGGCCGACATCAATGTAGCCTGCACCCCCAGCGGTGCCTGCCGGGCAATGCGTTCCGCCAGTTCAATCGCCCGGGGCAGCAAATCTTCACTGGCCATGACTTCCTGCACCAATCCCAGGTGCAACGCGTCATGGGCATCGAATTCATCGCCGGTCAGCAGCCAGCGCATGGCGTTGCCCCAGCCGGCCACTTGATGCAGGCGCAGGGTGGCGCCGCCGAACGGGAAGATTCCGCGCTGCACCTCCATCTGGGCAAATCGGGTGTTGCTGGCGCACAGGTTGATGTCTGCGGCGAGCATCAGCTCGATGCCAATGGTCAGGCAATAACCTTGCGCGGCGACGATCACTGGTTTGCTGACCCTTGGCCCGGCGAACACGCCCCACGGATCACAGCCGCCGGGCGGTGCTTGCCAGCCTTCGGCGAGGGCAGCGCTGGCGTTGACCAGGTCGAGGCCGGCGGTGAAATGCTCGCCATGGCCAAACACCACCGCCACCCGCGCCTCGCTGTCGGCTTCGAATTCGCCGTAGGCCAGGCTCAGCTCATTGAGCAGATCGAGGTCAAAGGCGTTGCGTTTGGCGACCCGGTCCAGGCCGAGTAGCAACACATGACCACGCCGCTCACGGCTGACACGACTGGAAACGGTCTGATTCATGGGCATTTCCTCGGGCGGGAAGAGGGTGCCAGACCGAAGGTCCGCGTCACCAGGGTGAACCGTTTTAGCGCCATCGCCAGCAGGGCCGGGCCTTTGAAAAATAGACCGTTGCACGATTATCCGCAAAGCCTGTGACACAACGGTATATACGTCAGTTTTCCGACAAATAATGCTCCCTTTTTGGGCGAATTCCGGTATAGTGCGCGCCGGCCTTTAACCGGGCCGCGTTTAGGTAGCGCAATTCCCCGAAGTCAGCTTCGGCTGCACGTCCGCACAGCGGACTCTTCCTTGACGAATCTTTTTCATTCATTCGTTTTCGCAAATCCCCGCCGACAAAGCAGCCAGGGCGACTCTTGAGTCTTACACGGCATGCGCAGCTTTGGAGCATGGGTCTTTGCGGATGCACTTAGAGGCAGACCCATGACCCAGGAAACCGGCGGCTTCGCCGCTTTTAATCTTAATCCGAATATTCTTGCAGCCGTCATCGCGACCGGCTACGAAGAACCTTCGGCTATTCAGCAGCAATCGATCCCGATCATCATGGCCGGCCACGACATGATTGGCCAGGCGCAAACCGGTACGGGTAAAACCGCCGCGTTCGCTCTGCCAATCCTGCATCGCATCGATCCTGCTAAGCGCGAGCCGCAAGCCCTGATCCTGGCGCCAACCCGTGAGTTGGCGCTGCAAGTAGCAACCGCTTTCGAAACCTACGCCAAGCAAATGCCGGGCGTTACCGTTGTGGCCGTTTACGGCGGCGCCCCGATGGGCCCACAACTGAAAGCAATCCGTAATGGCGCACAGATTGTTGTCGCCACTCCGGGCCGTCTGTGCGACCACCTGCGTCGTGACGAAAAAGTCCTGTCGACCGTGAACCACCTGGTTCTGGACGAAGCGGACGAAATGCTCAAACTGGGTTTCATGGACGACCTCGAAGTTATCTTCAAGGCCTTGCCTCCGACCCGTCAGACCGTATTGTTCTCGGCGACCCTGCCGCAGTCGATCCGCGCTATCGCCGAGCGTCACCTGCGTGATCCGCAGCACGTGAAGATCCAGACCAAGACTCAGACCGTTACCGCGATCGAACAGGCTCACCTGTTGGTTCACGCTGACCAGAAGACCTCGGCTGTATTGAGCTTGCTGGAAGTCGAAGACTTCGACGCCCTGATCATGTTCGTGCGCACCAAGCAAGCGACCCTGGACCTGGCCAGTGCCCTGGAAGCCAAAGGCTACAAAGCCGCTGCGCTGAACGGTGACATTGCTCAGAACCAACGTGAGCGCGTGATCGAATCCCTCAAGGATGGCCGTCTGGACATCGTTGTGGCGACCGACGTTGCCGCCCGTGGCCTGGACGTTCCGCGCATCACTCACGTGTTCAACGTTGACATGCCGTACGACCCGGAATCCTACGTTCACCGTATCGGCCGTACTGGCCGTGCCGGTCGCGAAGGTCGTGCACTGTTGCTGGTGACTCCACGTGAGCGCCGCATGCTGCAAGTGATCGAGCGTGTAACCGGTCAAAAGGTTGCCGAAGTTCGCCTGCCGGACGCCCAAGCTGTTCTTGATGCCCGCATCAAGAAACTGACCAACAGCCTGTCGCCACTGGTTGCTGATGCCGAATCGACTCACGGTGATCTGCTCGATCGCCTGACCGCTGACATCGGTTGCACCCCGCGTGCCCTGGCCGCTGCGCTGCTGCGCAAGGCCACTAACGCTCAGGCGCTGACCCTGGCTGCGATCGAGAAAGAACGTCCATTGGTGCCGAACAACGCACCGCGTGGCGATCGTCCAGAGCGTACCGGTGATCGTCCGGACCGTGGTGATCGTGAGCGTCGTGCTCCGGTTCCATTGGCCGAAGGCCGTGCTCGCTGCCGTACCGCGCTGGGTGCGCGTGATGGCATCGCTGCCAAGAACCTGCTGGGCGCCATCCTCAACGAAGGTGGCCTGGCTCGCGAAGCAATCGGTCGCATCCAGGTGCGTGACAGCTTCAGCCTCGTCGAGCTGCCGGAAGATGGTCTGGAAAAACTCCTGACCAAACTGAAGGACACTCGCGTTGCTGGCAAGCAGTTGAAGCTGCGTCGCTACCGCGAAGATTAATCCGCTCCCGGGCTGATTGATCGAACATAAAAAATCCCCGACTGGTTCGGGGATTTTTTTTGCCTGCTGTTTGGGCCTGGTCTGAAGACCGCGTCGCCTTCATTCGCGAGCAAGCCCGCTCCCACAGGGGAACGCATTCCAATGTGGGAGCGGGCTTGCTCGCGAAGGGCGCGACTCGGTCTATCTGTCAGCCGAAACGGTAAATATCCATGCCCAGCGCCCCCATGGTGAATCCCTGGTGCGCAATCCCGAACTCACCCCCAGCCCCGCGAGCAAAGAACAACGGCAGCAAATGCTCATCGCTCGGATGGTTGCGCACTGCGTTCGGTGCCTGCTGGCGATAATCATGCAGTGCGGCTTCATCGTTGGCCGCAAGTTTTTCAATCATCCAGTCGCGGAACGCCTTGGCCCATGGTTCGACGCTCTCCGGGCCGGCATGCCAGTCAAGTTCGCGCAGGTTGTGGGTAATGCTGCCGGAGCCGATCAGCAACACGCCATGCTCGCGCAGGCTGGCCAGGGCATGGCCGACACGGGTTTGCAGGGCCGGGCCGCCACGGGTTGGCAGTGAGACTTGCACCACTGGAATATCCGCCTGTGGGTACATTAATGACAACGGCACCCAAACCCCGTGGTCGAACGGACGCTTTGCATCGATGCGCGCCGGCAGTTCACTGGCTTTCAACAACTCGACAACCTCTGCCGCCAGTTGCGGATCGCCCGGCGCCGGGTACTGCACTTCGAACAGCGCCTTCGGGAAGCCGCCGAAGTCATGCCAGGTTTCAGGCTGCGGGTTACCGCTGACCAGCAGCTCATTGCTTTCCCAGTGCGCAGATACAATCACGATGGCTTTGGGCTTCGGCATTTCGGCGGCCAGGCGCGCCAGGGCGGGACCGCTGGCACCCGGTTCCAGTGCCAACATCGGCGAACCATGGGATATGTACAGGCTGGGGAACATGAAAGAGCTCCTGAGGGGTAAGATGGCGTCATCTTCAGTCAGATCATTGATCTAAATCTAATATAAGTTTTAGGGTCTTTTGATCGAATTTTCGGGATTAATTATGCAGCCGGAGTTTTGGCACAAGCGGTGGACGTCGAATCAGATCGGCTTTCACCTGCCGGAAGTGAATCCATATCTGCAACGGTACTGGCCGCAACTGGGCCTGGAAGAGGGGGCGCGTGTACTGGTGCCGCTCTGTGGGAAAAGCCTGGACCTGCTGTGGCTGGCCAAATGCGGCCACGAGGTATTGGGCGTCGAGCTGTCGGAAAAAGCCGTGGAGGACTTTTTCCACGAGCACCAGTTTGACCCGGACGTCAGCGATCAAGGGCCTTTCACCGTCTATCGGGCCGGTTCAATCGAGATCTGGTGCGGTGATTTCTTCGCCCTGACCGCCGGCGACGTCGCCGATTGCAGCGCGCTGTACGACCGCGCGGCATTGATCGCCTTGCCACCTAAGATGCGCGAGCAATACGCCGAGCATCTGAAGCGGATCTTGCCAAAGGATTCTCTGGGTGTGTTGATTACCCTGGATTACGACCAGGCGCAGATGGAAGGGCCACCGTTTGCCGTGTTGGATGACGAAGTGCAGCGGCTTTTCGGAGCTACCTGGGAATTGAAAATTCTGGAAGACCAGGATGTTCTGGGTGAGAGCTGGAAGTTTGTCGAGAGCGGCGTGACACGGCTTGAAGAGCGGGTGTATCGGGTTTTCAGCTGATAGATCTGCGGTGGTTGTGCCGGCCTCTTCGCGAGCAAGCCCGCTCCCACATTGGATCTGTGTCGATCACAAAATTGTGAATCAACTCGATCACCTGTGGGAGCGGGCTTGCTCGCGAAGAGGCCCTGAAGAACACAGCATCAATCAGAAGACAAAAAAAAGGCCCGCATTCTCTGCGGGCCTTTTCATTTGGTGCGGTTAATACGAAGCCAATCAGCCCCGACGACGCAACGCGTCAATACGTTCTTCCAGCGGCGGGTGGCTCATGAACATGCGGGCGAACCCCTGTTTGATGCCACCGTTGATGCCAAAGGCGTTCAACGTGTCCGGCATGTGCACCGGCAGCCCCTGTTCAGCCCGCAGGCGTTGCAGGGCGCCGATCATCGCGCCCGTACCGGCCAGGCGGGCACCGGCTTCGTCAGCGCGGAACTCGCGTTTACGCGAGAACCACATCACGATCGAGCTGGCGAGAATGCCCAGTACCAGTTCGGCGAAGATGGTCGCCACGTAGTAGGCGATGCCCTGGCCTTCTTCGTTCTTGAAGATCACCTTGTCGACAAAGTTGCCGATGATCCGTGCGAAGAACATGACAAAGGTGTTCACCACGCCCTGGATCAGCGCCAGCGTAACCATGTCGCCATTGGCCACGTGGCCGATCTCGTGGGCCAGCACGGCTTTGACTTCATCCGGCGAGAACCGCTCGAGCAAACCCTGGCTGACCGCGACCAGTGCGTCGTTCTTGTTCCAGCCCGTCGCAAAGGCATTGGCCTCGTAGGCCGGGAAAATCCCGACTTCGGGCATCTTGATCCCGGCTTCCCGGGACAGTTGCTCGACGGTTTGCAGCAGCCATTGCTCGTGACGGGTGCGCGGCTGGCTGATGATTTGGGTGCTGGTGCTCATCTTCGCCATCCACTTGGAGATGAACAGCGAGAACAGCGAGCCGGCGAAACCAAAGACCGCACAGAAAATCAGCAGCTGATTGAGGTTGAGATCAACCCCGTTGGCCGCCATGAACCCGTTGAAGCCGAAAAGGCTCAGGGTGATGCTGGCAATCAGCACGACCGCCAGGTTAGTGGCCAAAAACAGCAGGATGCGCATCATGGTTGTAGAAATCTCCTCATGCTAAAGATGTAGCGTACTGCGGGGTATATAAGGTGCTGCACCGTGCTATTCAACCGGGTGACTATTTCAAACTGTGTCCTACGGCAACAGTTTAGCTGCGTGCAGGGCATTTCCTACGGTGAGGCAGGAAGGGTTTGTCAGTCGAAGGCCTGCGCAGCCCCCGTCTTTATTAGGCGCGAGCTCAAAACCGCGCATCAGGCGGCGATGGCGGCAAGGGCAATGGGCAAGGTGCAGAGATGTGTTGCTGAATCAATCAGCGTGCGACCCGGATTGGCGTCGCACGCTGACCCCAGGCTTACTGGCGGTAAGTCTTGAGGAAGTTGCCGATCCGGCCGATGGCCTGATCCAGCTCATCGACCCGGGGCAGGGTGACGACGCGGAAGTGGTCAGGCCACGGCCAGTTGAACGCCGTGCCTTGCACCACCAGCAGCTTTTCGGACAGCAGCAGGTCGAGCACGAACTTCTCGTCGTTGTGGATCGGGCAGACCTTCGGGTCGATGCGCGGGAACGCATACAGCGCGCCCATCGGCTTGACGCAACTCACGCCCGGGATGTCGTTGAGCAATTCCCAGGTGCGGTTGCGTTGTTCCAGCAAACGACCTTGCGGCAGCACCAGGTCATTGATGCTCTGATAGCCGCCGAGGGCGGTCTGGATCGCATGCTGGCTCGGGACGTTGGCACACAGGCGCATGTTGGCCAGCATGTCGATGCCTTCGATGTAGCTCTGGGCATGGTGTTTCGGCCCGGATATGGCGATCCAGCCGGAACGGAAACCGGCCACGCGGTAGGACTTGGACAGACCGTTGAAGGTCAGGCACAGCAAGTCCGGCGCCAGGGAGGCGGTGCAGATGTGTACGGCGTCGTCGTAGAGAATCTTGTCGTAGATTTCGTCGGAGAACACCACCAGGTTGTGCGAGCGGGCCAGTTCGAGCATGCCCAGCAACACTTCCCTGGAATACACCGCACCGGTCGGGTTATTCGGGTTGATGATCACCAGGGCCTTGGTGTTCGGGGTGATTTTGGCCTTGATGTCGGCCAGGTCCGGGAACCAGTCGGCGCCTTCATCGCACAGGTAATGCACCGGGTTGCCGCCGGCCAGGCTGACCGCGGCGGTCCACAGCGGATAGTCGGGCGCCGGCACCAGCACTTCGTCGCCGTTGTTGAGCAGGGCCTGCATCGACATCACGATCAGCTCGGAAACGCCGTTGCCCAGATAGATGTCCTCGATGCCGACGCCTTCGACCTGCTTCTGCTGGTAATACTGCATCACCGCTTTGCGGGCGCTGAACAGGCCCTTGGAATCGCTGTAGCCCTGGGCGGTCGGCAGGTTGCGGATCACGTCCTGGAGGATTTCATCCGGCGCTTCGAAACCAAAGGGCGCCGGGTTGCCGATGTTCAGCTTGAGGATGCGATGGCCTTCCTCTTCCAGGCGTTTGGCGTGCTTGAGCACTGGGCCGCGAATGTCGTAGCAGACGTTGGCGAGCTTGTTCGATTTGCTGACCTGCATGGCGATGTGTTCCCGAAAATGAACGATCCAGGCGGCGTGTGAACTACCGTACTGGGAATCCTGCGTATTCACCCAGGCCCGGAGCCTGGGATGGCGACACTCATAATCCGTTTGAATGCGCGGGGTCTGGCTGCCAGACTGGCGTTTGACGAGGCGCAATCATACGTGCCGCCCGATCCGTGGAAAAGGTACAGATCGGGCTTTTTCAGCTGCTGAGGTGTGACGATGGAAAAGTTGGATAAAACCCTGGAAGAATGGCGGGCGATGCTCGATCCAGAGCAGTACAACGTTTGCCGCCTCAAGGGCACCGAACGCCCATTCTCCGGCAAGTACAACGACACCAAGACTGACGGCGTTTACCACTGCGTCTGCTGCAACGAGCCGTTGTTCGATTCCAAGACCAAGTTTGATTCCGGCTGTGGCTGGCCGAGCTTCTATGCGCCGATCGGCGAGAGTGCGATGGTCGAGATCCGTGACGTCAGCCACGGCATGATCCGCACCGAAGTGGTCTGCGCCAAGTGCGACGCGCACCTTGGCCATGTATTCCCGGACGGCCCGCAACCGACCGGTTTGCGTTATTGCATCAACTCGGTGTGCCTGGACCTGGTTCCCCGCACATAACGCGCCCCCCTGTAGGAGCGAAGCTTGCTCGCGAAGGCGTCTTAACGTTCAACAACGATGTTGACTGACCCGACGCTTTCGCGAGCAAGCTTCGCTCCTACAGGGATTGGCGGGTGTTTTATTGATTTATTAAATTGCACACAATTCAATTGCTCGCTATGTTCAGTGCTCGTTCCTTCATTCCGAGCCCGCAACCATGAGCGACAACCTGCTGAGCATCCCGGTCACCACCATCAAAGGTGAACAGAAAACCCTGTCCGACTTCGCCGGCAAGGCCGTGCTGGTGGTCAACACCGCGAGCAAATGCGGTTTCACCCCTCAGTACAAAGGCCTCGAAGAACTGTGGCAGACCTACAAGGATCAAGGCCTGGTGGTGCTTGGCTTTCCCTGCAACCAGTTCGGCAAGCAAGAGCCGGGCAATGAAGGGGCGATTTCCGAGTTCTGCGAGTTGAACTACGGTGTCAGCTTCCCGCTGTTCAAGAAGATCGACGTCAACGGTTCCGACGCTCATCCGCTGTTCGTGCAATTGAAACAACGCGCACCGGGCCTGCTCGGCTCCCAAGGCATCAAGTGGAACTTCACCAAGTTCCTGATCGGCAAGGACGGCCAGTTGGTCAAGCGCTTCGCCCCGGCCACCAAGCCGCAGGACCTGAGCGCCGAGATCGAAGCCCTGCTGAAATGAACAGCCTGTCCGCCGATTCCCTGAAGCTCGACAGCCAGTTGTGTTTCAAGCTGTATGCCGCTTCCCGGGCGGTGATTCGTGGCTACAAGCCGATGCTCGATCAGCTCGGCCTGACGTACCCGCAATACCTGGCGATGCTGGTGTTGTGGGAATGGCAGGAAGCGGCGCCGGAGCAACCGACGGTCAAGGCCCTGGGCGAACGGTTGGCGCTGGATTCCGGCACGCTGACGCCGTTGCTCAAGCGCCTTGAGCAGTTGCAATTGGTCCAGCGCCAGCGTTCGGCCCGGGATGAGCGTGAGGTGCACTTGAGCCTGACGCCAGCCGGCAAAGAACTGCGCGAGCAGGTCGGGCCACTCAAGGCGCGCCTGCTCTGCGACAGTGGCGTTGACCTCAATCGCCTGAATCAACTGCGCGAGGGTCTCGATCAGTTGTTGGGGCAGATCAAAGCACTGTCGTAGTCGGTATCCACAAGTCGAGCAGGGCGGCCAATTCTTCCCGGCGGAAGGGTTTGGCCAGGTAGTCGCTCATGCCTGCCGCACGGCAACGTTCCCGTTCTTCGGACATGGCGTTGGCGGTCAGGGCGACAATCGGCAACTGCGGCCAGCGTCCGCTGCGGCGGATGTGCCGACTGGCCTCGTAGCCGTCCATCACTGGCATGTTGCAGTCCATCAGTACCAGATCGAACTCACTCAGCTCCAGTTGATCCAGGGCTTCCGCGCCGTGGGCGGCGACGATCACCTCGCAGCCGAGTTTGCCGAGCATGCCCTTGGCCACCAATTGGTTGACCGGATTGTCCTCCACCAGCAACACCCGGCCACGACGCTGAGGGGTGAGGGCGTCGAGGCGGGCGTCGTTGATCGTGGTGGTTTCCGGCTGCAACACCCGACGCAGGGTCTGGTACAACGCATTGCGGGCCAGTGGCCGCGCCTGTTGCTGTAAGGGCGCCAGGGCCGCGGCTTCTTCGCTGGGCATGAAACTGCCATAAGCCGTCACCAACAGAATCGGCGCTGTCAGCGTAGGACGCAGGCCGAACAGACATTCCGGGCAGTCGGTGATCAACACATCCGGTTCCAGGCCTAGCAAAGAGTCCTCGATGGAACGCTGCTGATAGTCGAGCCCCCATAACGGCAGCAGACCTTTCAATAGCTCCGCCAGACCGCTGCTGGCCGCCGTGATCGCGATGACCTTGCCTTGCAACGGCGCGGGCGCAATAGCGCGGGTGTGGCACGGCAGCGGCAGGTCAGCGCAAAACTGGCTGCCGAACCCGGCTTCAGAACTGATCGTCAGCCGTCCTTGCATGGCCTCGCACAAGTTATAGGTCAGGGCCAGGCCCAGCCCGGTGCCGCCGAATTGCCGGGTGATGCCGGCACCGGCCTGGGTGAAGGGCTGGAAGATCTTGACCTGGGCGTCCTGGGCAATGCCGATACCGGTATCGCAGACCTCGATGCGCACGCCATCCTCAAACGTGGACAGCCGCACATCGACCCGCCCGAAACGGGTGAATTTGAGCGCGTTGGACAGCAAGTTGCTGACAATCTGCCGGACCCGGGTCGGGTCGCCCAGCACCAGGGCCGGAAATTGCGGATCGATCAGGCAGGCCAGTTCAACGCTGGGGGCGGCGTTCTGTGACAGCAGGTTGGCGGTGTCCTCGATCAGCGAGCCCAGGTCGAATGGAATGTGTTCGAGTTCCAGTTGCCCGGCATCGAATTTCGACAGGTCGAGAATATCGTTGAGCAGTTCCACCAGCACTTTGCCCGAGTCATGGGCAATGGACAGTTGTTGCTGTTGTTCGGCATTCAGTGGGCCGTCGAGGGACAGCGCGATCATCCCCAGCAAACCGTTGAGCGGTGTGCGGATTTCATGGCTCATGTTGGCCAGGAACGCCGAGCGCGCTTCGGCCATGTCCAGTGCAGTCCGGCGGGCAACTTCCAGTTCCTCGTTGGATTGGCTGAGCCGGGTGTTGATCGCCTTGAGTTCGGCGGTGCGGGCCGAGACGATGTTTTCCAGTTGCCCGAGGTAGTCAGTCAGGCGATTTTCCGCGTTGCGCCGTTGCTGGATTTCGGTGGCGATGTTTTCGAACTGTTGATTGGCGACTTTGACCAGCACGCCGATTTCATCGTGTTCATGCCCCGCCGGGTATTCCAGCCACGTCGGTTCCGCGCTGCGCGGATCACGGCCGCTGAGTTCGCGGATGACCCGCACCAACGGCTTGGTCAGCATCACGTAAAACAGCGCCAGGAGGATGCCAGTGAGGATCAGGCTGCGGGCGAAACCGTTGAGCAGCGTCACCTCGGCCCGGCGCAGGAAACGGCTGCCGAAGGCATAGGTGTCGACTTCCAGTTGCAAGGTGCCCAGGGATTCGTCGGGCAAGTGGTCAAGGAACAGGCGATCTTCGAACTGCCGGTTGGCGCCGAACAGGAAGTCGCTGATCACCCGATAGCCGTCTTGCTGGCCCTTGCGTTTGACGCTGGCTAGCACCGTATTGTTGTTGTCGGTCAGTCGTGCGCTGATGATCGCCGGCGAACGCAACAGGCCCATGGTCAGTTCCTGGGCGAGCTCGGCGTCGATGTTGTAGGCAATGCGGGAGGCCGGGTTATGGCTGATTTCCAGCAAAGACAGTATTTCGCGGTTGATGGAGGCGTCTTCGCTGGCATAATCGATGCCTATTTGCACCAGACTGAGCAAGGTGCCCAGTATGAAACCGACCAGCACAGTGAGCCGGGCCTGCTTGTATGACAGCCGGTGGGTGAACTTGATATCCATGGGGTGTTGAACCACTTCCGTTTCCCTTCGCTGCTCAAGCATAGTCGATCATGCATGGATACCGATGTTCCCGCATCCAGCATTTGCAAGGGCTGGCGGGTGGTTGAATGCTGTGTTTAGTTGCTGTATCGCCATCATTACTGTGAAACGTGCCCGAGGAGAAGACGTGGATTCCCGATTGAATGCTTTTCTTGAACGCGCCGATGCCGTTCTGGCCCGTATCGAACCCCTGCTGCCGGCCCCTCGGCAAACGATCGACTGGACCCATTGCCTGGCCGCGCGCTGGCAGCGCGAGGGCCGCAGCGGTTTTCTGTTGCCGCTGCAAGTCAGCCTTGAGACGCGCCTGACCGACCTGATCGGTGTCGACCGCCAGGTTGAGCAACTGGGGCGCAATACCCAGCAATTCATCGACGGTATGCCGGCCAACCACGCGCTGCTCTGGGGTTCCCGTGGCACCGGTAAATCGTCTCTGGTGCGCGCATTGCTGGCCGAACATCACGAGGCTGGCTTGCGCTTGATCGAGATCGAACGCGATCACCTGGCGGACTTGCCGCGGATCGTCGAACAGATCGCCAGGTTGTCCCAACGCTTTGTGCTGTTCTGCGATGACCTGTCGTTCGAGTCGGGCGAAGGTGATTACCGCGTGTTGAAAAGCGTGCTCGACGGCTCCCTGGAACAGGCGCCGGACAACGTTCTGCTGTACGCCACCTCCAACCGCCGTCACTTGGTGCCGGAGAAGGAAAGCGATAACGAAAACTGGAAGCGGGTCGATGGCGAGCTGCATCCGAGCGAAGCGGTGGAAGACAAGATCGCGTTGTCGGATCGATTCGGTTTGTGGCTGTCGTTTTATCCGTTTACTCAAGAACACTTCCTTAATGTCGTCGAACACTGGATCGGGCAACTGGCGGACAAGGCCGGCCTGGCCTGGCAGCGCGACGAAGAACTGGACATCCTGGCAGTCCGTTGGGCCACTGGCCGGGGTAATCGCAATGGTCGTTGTGCCTATCAATTTGCACGGTATTGGGTAGGTCTCAAGTTGTTGGAGCATAAGGCATGATCGATTTACAAAAGAGCGGCCAGGGCCTCGAAGGCTACGGCATGTTGTGGGCACAGCTGGAATCCTTGCTGGCGGACGAGCGGGATTTCATCGCCAACGCCGCGCAGTTTTCCGCGTTTCTGTTCAACCAGCTCGATGACCTGAACTGGGCTGGTTTCTACCTCAATCGCAACGAAGAACTGGTGCTTGGCCCGTTCCAGGGCCAGATCGCCTGTGTACGGATTCCATTCGGTCGCGGCGTGTGCGGCGCGGCGGCGGCCACCTTGCAGACTCAGTTGGTCGAGGATGTGCATGCATTCCCCGGACACATTGCCTGCGACAGCGCGTCGAACAGCGAGCTGGTGGTGCCGCTGGTCAAGGATGGCCGACTGATCGGCGTGCTGGACCTGGACAGCCCGAAACTGGCGCGCTTCACCGTTGAAGACCAGGCGGGCATCGAGCAACTGGCGGCGATTTTCCTGCGTCTGACGGATTGCTGATCATCCTTTCAAAGCTTCCTGTCAGGTGAAATGCATTCCTGTGGGAGCGGGCTTGCTCGCGAAGGCGGTGTGTCAGTCGCCATGTGTGTTAACTGATACACCGCCTTCGCGAGCAAGCCCGCTCCCACAAGGGATTTTCGGCGTTAGCGTAAGCCTGCCTTGGCCAGCAAACTCGCCGGGTCCACGGCATCGATCTGTTTCGGGTCGAGGAACTGCTCGGCGTACTGCCGGTAAACCTGTTCGTTGATAAACAGTCCGAACAACTCAGGGTCGATGTGGGCGTCGCGGCACATCGTCGCCATGATGCCCAGCGCTTCGCTCAAGGACTTGGCTTTCTTGTACGGGCGATCAGCCGCGGTCAGCGCTTCGAAAATGTCGGCAATCGCCATCATCCGCGCCGGCAGGCTCATGTCTTCGCGCTTCAACTGTTTGGGATAACCGGTGCCGTCCATTTTTTCGTGGTGGCCGCCGGCGATTTCCGCGACGTTGTTGAGGTGGCCGGGGAAGGGCAGGTGGCTGAGCATCAGGATCGTCTGCACCATGTGGTGGTTGATGATGTAGCGCTCTTCGCGGGTCAGGGTGCCTCGGGCAATGCTCAGGTTGTAGAGCTCGCCGCGATTGTATTTGTAGTGCGGCACATCGAGCTTGAAGCCCCAGGGATTGTCCGCCGGGATCAGTTCGCCTTCGGCGCGTTCCAGCAGGTGCTCGGTTTTGTCCGCCAGCAGCGGTTCACTGACCGGCAGCGTCGGCGCCGGGGTACGGGCCTGGCGACGGTTTTCTTCCCAGGACACCCCCAGTCGGTCATCCAGGGTTCGGGTCCAGGTGCGTTGGGCGATCAGGTTCAGACGCTTGAGATCGGCCTCGGCCATCGCCTCGCCGCCCAGGTTGCAGCGGGCAATGAAGGTGAAGTCATCGTCCAGGCCGGCGAGGGTGGCGTTGCGCAATTCGGCCAGGTGTTGCTCGTCACCACCCAGGGCGATGGCCTGCCAGTAATTGATCCAGGCATCGCGTTTGAGCACTTCGAAACGGGTGCGGATTTCGTGTATGCGGTCGTTCAGGGTTTCCAGTTTGGTGGCTTTATCCACCACATATTCGGGGGTCGTGACCTTGCCGCAATCGTGCAGCCAGGCCGCAATGTGCAAGGCTTCCCACTCATCTTCGGTGGGGTGGTAACCGCTGAACGCCGGGGCTTGGCTGGCAGCCGCCGCCTGGGCCAGCATCAGGGTCAGGGCCGGTACACGTTGGCAATGGCCGCCGGTGTAGGGGCTTTTGGCGTCGATGGCGCCGGCCAGCAGTTGAATGAACGAGTCCAGCAGTTGTTTTTGCTTGGCTTGCAGACGCTGGCTTTCGATACTCACCGCTGCCGCGCCAGACACCGCTTGCAAGAACGCGATGCGATCCGGCCGCAGTTTTTCCAGATCACTTTGACTGCCACTGTCGGTCAGCAGCAGGATCAGCAGGCCCACGGTTTCGTTGTGCCGATTGCGCAGGCGAATGCCGATCAGATGCACCCTCGGGCTTTCCATCGCGAGCAAGACTTTCTGCAAATCCCCCGCCTGTTCGTAGCCCAGATTGGCCACCACATTGTCGGCATTCGCCAATTGTTGCAGCCATGACGGGTTGTGTGGGTGTTGCAGTTCGTGGCCTCGAACGTCGAACGAAGAAAATGGCTGGGACGTGCCGTTGATGACCAGCCCTTGGGGCTCGATGCGATCACCGTCACTCTCGCGCAGGTAGATCAGGCCGGCCTGGGCCTGGGCGATTTTCACGGTTTCGAACAGTACCCGTTGCAGCAAGGGCGCGAAGCGGGTTTCGGCGCACAGGCTGTCGGTGATTTGGAAAAAGCTGCCGAGGGTGTCCTTCATCCGCGCCATCGACACGCTCAACTGATCGACTTCCAAAACGGGCGAGCGGCGGCTGACGGGGAAGTTGAAATCGAAACTGCGAATCGCGTCGGCCTCATTCACCAGGGCGCGCAAGGGTTTGACCAGGATGCGCGACGTCAACCAACCCATCGGCAGGCACAGCAGCAACGTGGCCAGGGTAATCAACGCTCCTTGCCAGCGCATGCGATAGGCATCGACCAGCAATTCGTCTTCGGGCACCAGCAGTGCCATTTGCAATCCCTCGGGGCCACCCTCCTGCATATGGCTGCGGGCGACGATCCATTGGCGGCCGGCGACGTCCAGGCGATTGCCCGTGGGTGCATGGTTGAGCAGGACGCCGAGGGCTGGACTGAGGTCGGCGACTTTGCTCAAACGGGCGGTCTGGTCGTCGATGATCAGCTTGCTGCTGTCCGGATAGGCCACGGCATTGCCTTGGGCATCGAACAGGACGATCTCGGTACTCGGGGTGACGACATGTTTGGCCAGGGTCGCCGACAGTTCGGCCAGGGTCAGGTCGGCGCCCATCACTGCGCCGTCGCCGCTGCGCCGGGCCAGGGTGGTGCCGACGTTATGGGTGGAGAAGAAAATGTAGGGTTCGGTGGTGATCTGGTCCACATCCGCCCGGGCACTGGTAAACCAGGCGCGGGTCCGTGGGTCGTAGGTTTCGTCGGTCATGGCCTGGCGGCTGATGAGGTTCAGGGCCTGGTCGTAGAACAAGGATTGGGAAACGAGCTGATCGCCGCTGCCATGGCGTTCAATGCTCCAGACCTGATAGGCCGCCGCGTCCGGGGCCTTGAGCAATGTCTTGAGGGCGTTATCGCGCAGCGGGCGAACCATGAAGAAATCGCCATTGCCGTAGCCCAGGTACAGCGAGGCCAGATTGGGGTTGTCCTTGAGTGACTGGCTGAACGGTTTGAGCAACGCCAGGCGCTGCTCAAGTGCCGGGGCCTGGGTAGCCGGGCTGTCGGCGAGCAGGCTCAACAGATGGCGAATCGGTTCATAGGTGGACTGCAGGTCCAGGCGTACATCCTGCTCGATGCGATTGAACAGCTTTTCACTGCTCGAAAGGATGATCTGCGTGGTTTGGTGGTAGTTGAAAATGCCCAGCACCACGCCGGTCAGCAACAGCAGGAAGGTGAACATGACGCTGATATGGACGTGCAGGGGAAACCGGCGTTGATCCTGGCGCAGTGGGCTGGGCATTACGTGTCTCTCCATAGTGGTAAACGCACTGCTCAGCGTCCAAGCATAGTTAAGGCTCCGCCGTTTTGCTGTTGGCATTGAGGTCTATCTGATGCGCGAATGCGCGCTCCAGTTCGAGCATGGCCTGGTCCATGGCGTGGATGCATCTGGCGACTTCATCGGCGCACGCCGCGTCGTGGCAGGCGAGTTCCAGACTCTCGCAGCATTCGATCAATCGGGAGGCCTGGGCGATGCGGGCCGCGCCTTTGATTTTGTGTGCAACATCGAGCAGCGCCTGGCGAGTTTCGAACCCGGACTCTTGTTCGAAGAGTGCCAGCAATTCCCGACGATCCAGTCGGTTGCTGCTCAGCAGTTCGGCCAACAGTCGCTGGGCCATCGCCGGATTGCCCCCCGTCAGCAGGTCGAGGCCTTGCAGGTTGAACGGCTGTTCACGGACCGTCGGCTGGATGCCTTCGACCCACTGACTCAACGCCGTCAGGCTGAGGGGTTTGAACAGGCAGTCGTTCATCCCGGCCTGCTTGCAGCGTTGCACTTCTTCCGGCTGCGCGTTGGCGGTAAAGCCCAGGACGGTACAGGGCGGGCGCTGCTCCTGCTGCTCCTGCTGGCGGATGGCGCGGGCCAGGTCGTAGCCATTCATGATCGGCATGTTGCAATCGACCACCACCAGATCAAATGGCTCATGCTTCCAGATGGCCAGCCCCGCCTGGCCATCGTCGGCCCCGGTAAACCGGTGCCCGAGGTATTCCAGTTGCTGGCACATGAGCAAGCGGTTGGCGGGATGATCGTCGACCACCAGGACGTTCAAGGGCGCGCGGGCGATCTTGAGGCACGGCTCGACCGGGTCCTGCAACTGCTCCGGCGGCAGGGTCGGCAGGTCCAGCGAAACGCTGACCTGGGTGCCAACCCCCGGCTGACTGCTCAGTTGCAGGCTGCCGCCCATGGTTTCGCACAAATGGCGACTGATCACCAGGCCAAGCCCGGCACCGCCCCTGGCCAACTGCCCGGTGTTGTCGGCCTGGGCGAAGGGTTCGAACAAGCGTCGCTGATCCTGTTCGCTGATACCGACCCCGCTGTCCCGGACCTGCACATGCATTCGCGTATGGCCTGCTTCGTCGCCCGGCAGCAGATCGACGATGATTCGCACCTCGCCCTCTTGCGTAAACTTGATGGCGTTGCTGACCAGATTGGACAGCACTTGCTTGAAACGCAGGGGGTCGAGGATGACATCGACGGGCGGCCGGGGAGGGTTGAACGCCAGCAGCAGGCGCAGGTTTTTCTGCCGGGCCAGGCCATCGAAAATCCGCACCACCGAGGCGACGATTTCACCGGGGTTGACCCGCTCCGGGCTCAGGCTCAGGCGCCCGGATTCGATGCGGGCGATGTCGAGGATGTCGCCGATCAGCTCCAGCAAATCCTTGGCCGAGCGGTACGCGGTTTCAATGGACGAGCGATGTTGATGATCCTGGTCCATGCGTCTGAGGGTCAGCTCCAGCATGCCGATCACCGCGTTCATCGGCGTGCGGATTTCGTGGCTCATGGTCGCCAGGAACGTACTTTTGGCCCGGTTGGCTTCATCGGCCTGTTCTTTGGCGGCCCGCAGCTTGTCGAACAGTTGCCGCCGTTCACTGATGTCGATCCAGCCGCCGATGATGCCCTGCACTTCACCGCTCGAATCCCGGTAGGGCAGGATCCAGTGATAGATCGTCAGTCGGCGGCCGCCGATGTGCAGTGGCCGGTCAAGGATCAGCGGTGTGCCCTCGGCCACCACCCGTTGATAGTCCGCCTGGTATTCCCGGGCTTCGAAGGCATTGTTCATCTTGCCGTGCATGACGCTTTTGCCGATGACCTCTTCGCGTTTGGCCTGAAATGCTTCCAGATAACTGTCGTTGCAGCTTTGCAGCAGTCCCTCGCGGTCTCGGACATAGATCGGATGCGGCGTGCCATTGACCAGTGAACGCATGAATTCGAACTGGTCGTTCAGGGCGCGCTCGGCGGCCTTGCGCTGGTTGATCTGGCGTCGCATCCAGGCATTCCAGGCCATGGAAATCAGCAGCAACACGCTGGCACCGGCGACGATCTGATAGAACACGCGATGAAAGTTGTTCCAGGTTTTTTCCGAAGCCGCCGAGTAGCCGCGCCAGCGGCTGTTGATCACGCCCAGTTCTTCCGGGGCAATGCTCAGCAGCGCCTTGTCGAGGATCGAACTCAGCTCCGTGGCACCCCGCGCCGTGGCCAGGGAGAACAATGCCTGCTGGGTGCCGATGGTGGTGCTGATTTGCAGTTTGTGTTCGAAGATCCGCGAGGAAATAAAGTAGTTGGCGATCACCAGTGAGTTGACCGCGCCCTCCACCTGACCTTCGGCGAGCAATTCCACGGCGTGAAAGGTGTCTGGCGTTTCAATCAGGTGGATGCGGGGAAACGTGCTGCGCAGGTAGTCCACCAGTGGATTGCCCTGGGCGATGGCCAGGCGTTTGCCTTCCAGTTGCGGAAGGTTGGTCGCACTGTCGGCGGATTTTCGCGTCAGCAAAACAAAGGAGTTTTCCAGGTAGGGCCGGCTGAAATTCAGTTGGGCCTCGCGCTGGGGGCTGGGGAGCAGGGCCGCGATCAGGTCGGCCTGATTGGCTTTGACCTGGGCGATCATCTGGTCATCGCCACGGCTGCGCTGAATGTCGAAGCGCAGGCCGGTGCGCAGACGGATCAGCTCAAGGAGGTCGGCGGTGACGCCGCGAAAATTGCCGTCGCTGTCGAAAAACGTCAGCGGCGCAAACGCCTCGTTGACCACCACCCGTACCACCGGGTGTTGCGCCAGCCAACGCTGCTCGCGGTCGGTCAGTTGCAGCTTGTGATCGGTGAGGAGAATGTCGCTGCCGGCACTCCAGCGCTTGGCGATGTTTTCCCGCTCGCTGGTGGGGATGCTGTTGAGTATCGCGTTGACGATCTGCAGCAACTGCGGGTTGTCCTTGTGTACCGCGAAACTGAAACCATGGGCTTCATGTTTACCGAAATTGGCCATGCGGATGTTGTTCAGGTAACCCTTGTTGATCATGTAGTGAGTGGAAATGGTGTCGCCGAGAAACACGTCAGCCTGGTCGAAGGCCACGGCGTTGATTGCATTTTGATAGGAGGGGTAATCAACGATGAGCGCTTTGGGGTACAGCGCCTTCACCTCGTCCAGTGGCAGATAGTGATAGACCATGCTCAGGCGCAGGCCAGCGAGGCCATCGCTCAGTGAGCGGGTTTCTCCCTCCCGCGTCACCAGCACCGGTTGATCCACGGCATAGGGCGCTGAAAGGACGATGCCGGTGTTCTGTGCTTCGAAGCTGTTGGACGTACCAAGCAGGTCGATAGCACCGGTTTCCAGCGCTTCGATGGCGCCCTGGCGGGTGGCGAAACGCTTGACCCTGACCGGCAGGCCCATGGCCTGGCCGAGGATCCCGGCATAGTCGGCGGTGAAGCCTTCATAGTCATGGCCACTGACGGTCATGTCAAAAGGCGGGTAGTCCGGGGCGGAAGTACCGAGTATCAATTCGCGTTTGTTGTAGGCCCATTGCCGTTGTGATTTATCCAGTTGGACTTCCAGGTGTCCGACTGTTGCGCGACTGAGCAGGGAATAGTTCTCGACGGCGGTATGTGCCGCAGACGCTGAAGTGCTCAGGCATAAACCTGCGGCCAATAGTATTAGATAGTCCTTTATGCGACTGCGCATCCTGTGCCTCACACTAATGCGTTACGTTTTGCCATCTCGATGAGTGCTACCAGGGATTTGGCCTTGAGCTTCTGCATGAGTCGCTTCTTGTAAGTGCTGACAGTCTTGTTGCTCAGGAACATGCCTTTGGCAATTTCCTTGTTGGTACGTCCCTGGGCGAAAAGTTGCAGCACCATCAGTTCCCGGTCGTTGACGGTCTTGAACAGTTCAAGTTCTGCATAACGCTCGTCATCCGGGCGCACGGGGTTGAGGGCCTGGCTGGGAAAGTAGTTGTAGCCCGACAATACAGCCTTGATGGCGCTGACCAGTTCACTGAGGTCTTCCTGTTTGCACACATACCCCGAGGCGCCGGATTGCATGCAGCGGATGCCGAACAGGGTCGGGCATTGAGCCGTCAGCACCAGGGTTTTCAGCGGTGTGCTCATGGCATTGAAACGAGCGAGAACTTCCAGACCATCGAGTTTGGGAATACTGATGTCGAGAATGATCAGGTCGGGCATGCATTCACGGACCATCTGCATGGCATCAACCCCATTATCGGTTTCGCCTACGACCTTATAACCCTCATGCTCCAGCAGCATCCGCACAGCGAGGCGGATGACAGGGTGATCGTCGACAATAAAAACGGAGTTCATAATCAAGTCCCATACGTACGCGAATAAAGCGCGCACCTTAGCTCAGTTAATTGAGAGGGCGCATGGACGGACGGGGCTGTAGCAGCGATATAGGACTATTCCTACAAATGAAAAAGAATGGGGCTACGTATCAACTGGGTTTTGAATAAGGAAAGGTGAAAGTTCTGATCAGGTAATCAGAAAGTTATGATGTTCGTGGTAAAAATTACACACTGTACTGGGTGGTGCTTCGCCAATGTCGAAAGAGGGTGATTTCCGGGGCATTGCGAAGACCAGCCAGTAACTGATGTCTGACTGTTTCAGTGGTTTTATGCAGTCGCTTCTTCTTTGTAGAACGCGTAGTCGGTGTAACCCACTTCGGTGCCGCCGAAGAAGGTCGGACGGTCGTAAGCGTTCAGCGCAAGGTTGTGGCGCAGGCGTTCCGGCAAGTCCGGGTTGGCGATGAAGTGGCGACCGAAGGCGACCAGATCCGCATCACCCGCTTGAAGAATGGCTTCTGCGTTTTCACCGTTGAAGCCACCGGCAGCGATGATCACGCCTTTGTAGTGCTTGCGAATCAACTGGGCTGCTACGGGGGCAGGGTTGGCATTTTCGTCCTCGATGTTGCCCAGGATGCGCGGCTCGATCAGGTGCAGATAAGCCAGGTTCAGCGGTGCCAGTTGCTGCGCTACATAGCTGAACAGGCCTTCCGGATCGCTGTCGCCCATGTCACCCCATGTGCCGCTTGGGCCGATGCGTACGGCAACGCGTTCATTACCCCAGACCGAAATCAGCGCGTTGGTTACTTCCAGCAGGAAGCGTGCGCGGTTTTCGAACGAGCCGCCGTAGATATCGGTGCGCTTGTTGCTGTTGTCCTGCAGGAACTGGTCGACCAGATAACCATTGGCGCCATGCAGTTCCACGCCATCAAATCCGGCTTTCACGCCGCGTTCGGCAGCGGTGCGGAAGTTTTCGACCTGCGCTGCGATCTCTTCGAGGGTCAGGGCGCGGTTCGGGGTATTGGGGACCCAGCCTTCGGTGGTGTAAGCGACGCCGCCGTGCAGGATTTCCGAGGGGCCGACCGGGATGCTGTTTTCAGGCTGCACGTCGACATTGGATTGGCGACCCGCATGGTAAAGCTGCAGGAAGATCTTGCCGCCTTTGGCGTGCACGGCATCGGTGACGTGTTTCCAGCCAGCGATCTGGCTGTCGTCGAACAGGCCCGGAGCACCGAGATAGCCATTGCCGTTGGGGGCGGCGATGGTGGCTTCACCGATCAGAAAACCACCTTCGGAGGTGCGTTGGGCGTAGTACTCGGCCATCAAGGTGCCAGGACGAGCGCCTTGTTCGGCACGCATGCGAGTCAGGGGTGCCAATACAACGCGGTGGGCGAAGGTGAATGGGCCGACTTTAACGGGGGAGTGAAGTTTGGACATGGTTGCCTCGGTCTGAAATGAACAGGGAAGAGCCTTTGAATATCTGCCCGGGTCGAAAGCCGTGTGGACTGTCGGGTTGGGGGGGTGGAGCCAGTAAATGCGATTTCACCGGGGGGATAAATGGGCCGTGTTTCCCAACACTTCGGACGTTTTGGCTGTAATGCCGGTGTCCAGGTGTAGCGCGTGCTCGATGCGGTCAAGCCGAAGTGCGGCTGAATTGACCCGCTGTGATGGGTCCATGTAAAGCAGTCGGCACGACGCCTGTCGGTCGTCAAACCCACATTCCTGTCACATGTCTGATTGATGCAATTTCAAGGGCTACCGCTCGGTGCCTGAAATGCTGGATGTCCAAAATGGCGCTGAAATGCGCGCCGATGTTTCCATTGACGGTGCCACCTGAAGCAGTAGCCGGGGCACGACGAGCCAATTGAATCAGCCGGTCAGAAGCATCCGACACGGCTGATCCAGGTTTTTACCCGTGGACCGAGCGCCCGGTCATTTCCTGGGCCATCTCACTGGCGTAGCTGTCGGTCATGCCGGCGATGAAATCGATCATGCGCAGGAACGAGGTGTGCAGCGGGCCATTGGGGTCGGGTGCGTTGTTGCCCAGCAGGTCGAGTACTCGACGGCTCTTGAAGCTCGGCGTACGGCCGTTATGCTGTTCCAGCGCTGCGCCGCAGAAGGCGTTGAGCAGGATTTCCAACGTGGTGTAGGCGCCGATTTCATGCAGCGTCTTGCGCTTGTCCTGGAAGATTTTTTTGCGCGCCATGTCCTTGGCATTCAGCACGCAGCGCTTGGCCGGGCCGTGCATGTGTTCCACCAGATCGCCGGGCAGCGTGCCGGCGAGCAATGCGTCCTGCTGCTCGACAAAGGCGCGGGCGGCGGCGTTGGTCAGGTGTTCGATGGCCTTGCCGCGCAGGATCGCCAGTTTGCGTCGGCGCGAATCCTGGGGGCCGAGCAGGCGATAGGTTTCCGGAATATCGTCGCCCACCAGGTCCAGCAGCAGGGACTCGACTTCGGCGTATTCCAGCAGATCCATCTCCAGGCCATCTTCGAGATCGATCAGCGCGTAGCAGATGTCGTCGGCGGCTTCCATCAGGTACACCAGCGGATGGCGCGCCCAGCGCTGCTCTTCCAGTTGCGGCAGGCCGAGTTTGTGCGCGATCTGCTCCAGCAGTGGCAGTTCGCTCTGGTAGCAGCCGAACTTGTGCTTTTTGTAGCCCAGGGAATCGGCGTGCTTGGCGGTCCAGGGATATTTAAGGTACGTGCCGAGTGTGGCGTAGGTCAGCCGCGTGCCGCCGTCGAACTGGTGGTATTCCAGCTGTGTGAGCACGCGAAAACCCTGGGCGTTGCCTTCGAAGTTGAGGAAATCATTGCGTTCGACCTCGCTCATCGCATCCAGCCAGCCACGTCCGGCGGCTTGCTGGAACCAGTGGCGGATCGCGTCTTCGCCGGAATGACCGAACGGTGGATTGCCAATGTCATGGGCCAGGCAAGCCGATTGCACCACCATCCCCAGATCGCTCGGTTCGCACCAGTCGGGCAGGGCGCTGCGGATGGTTTCACCGACGCGCATGCCCAGGGAGCGGCCCACGCAACTGACTTCCAGCGAGTGGGTCAGGCGCGTGTGGATGTGATCGTTGCTGGACACCGGATGCACCTGGGTCTTGCGCCCCAGGCGGCGGAACGCTCCGGAGAAAATAATGCGGTCGTGATCTTTGTGGAAAGGGCTGCGGCCGAGTTCTTCCGGGCTGTGCACAGGCTTTCCAAGGCGTTCGCGGGTAAGCAGGGTTTGCCAATCCAAGGCTGGTTCTCTCCGTCAAGTGACTGATGGGCCCAGTGTCCTGTCTCGCCTCAGTGCCTGCAAGCAGAACTACAATCCGGCGGCGTCGATATCAATGAGCAGCAGGCGTTCACCGTTGTCGAAAAACTGTCCCGCCGTCAGGCAATACTGGTTGCTGGTGGCGTCGCGGTAGGTGTTGGAGAGGGTCAGCCGACGCTCATCCCAGCCCTCGGCCAGCAGGTGATAGAAATAAGGGCGCCATGACCAGTTGTGGCCCAGGTAGCGGTTGTCCGCCTCCCAGCCGTTATTGCGCCACTCCAGGTTGGGAGTCAGTTGCGTGCCGTGGCGGTCGCATTGGTAGAAACGCAACAGCCAGGGAAACGCATCCAGTTGCGGCAACGCGCTGATCGGCGCACGGGCCTGGGCCCAGTGTTGCAGGATCGCCATCAGTTCGGTGAGTTGGCGGCGCATGACCATCAGTTGCCCGCGTTCAATCAGCTTGCGCTGGACGTAGCGTTGGCGCAGTTGCGCGAACTGTTCGACAAAGGCATCGGTGGCGAAGAAATCGGTTTGCGCCCGGGCGAACAGAAACCCTTGTACGTAGCGGGAACCGCACTCCAGGGCGAAATTCAGCTGGGCTTCGGTTTCCACCCCTTCGGCGATGATCCAGCACCCGGTTTTCTCGGCCATCAGCGCCAGGGCCTTGACCACCTCACTGCTCGGCCCACCCAGGGCGGCGGCCTGAAACAGGCGCATGTCGAGCTTGAGAATGTCCGGTTGCAGGGCCAGCACACGATCAAGTTGCGAGTAACCGGCACCGAAGTCATCGATGGCGATCCGTGCGCCGGCCTGGCGATAGCGCGCTACCACTTCGGCCAGGCGTTGGCTGTCGCCGCCCAGTTCGGTGATCTCGAAGACGATGCGTTGCGGATCGACACCATGCCGGGCCAGTTGCTTGAGGCTCGGCAGGGCTTGATCCGGGCGCAAGCGGCTGATCCAGCGCGGCGACATGTTCAGGCTCAGAAACCAATCCGCGGGGGCTTCGTGCAGACGGCTCAGGGCGTTGTCGCGAATCTGGCGGTCGAGGCGGCGCAGGGCGATGGCGGGGGTGCGCAGGTCGGCGAACAGCGGCCCCACGGAGGTCAATTGACCGTCGGCCTGACGCAGGCGACCCAAGGCTTCAACGCCCGCGATACGCCCGGTGGCGGTATCGATGAACGGCTGAAAGCAGGCGAGCGGTTGCCCGTCGATCACGAGGCCTCCTTAGTAAGGTCTTGTTTTTGGATAGACCTGGCGCGGGGTAGGCACGCAGGATGGAACCTCTCGATAAAGAGGTTCATCCCGGCGGTGTTGCAAGAATGCAGCCAGATAATGACTGTCGAATATTTACGGTTTGCGCCCGGAGCCTTGCATCACCAGTTTGATCAGCGGCCCCAGACTGGTGCCGAGCTGAACCAGGCGGGTGACACTGCTGACCCCACCGCTTTTCGCACCTTTGCCGGTGAGGAAACCGAGCAGGGTGACGACCGCCACGCCCCAGAGCGGGGCGTGTTTGATGCCGAAACCGTCTTGCAGGTTTTGCGTCATCCCGCGCACCCGTTGCAGGGGTTGCAGCAGTTGCCGGGACTCCTGGCGGATTTCCTGGCGGTGCATTTCCATGCGCAGGCGGATCAACGCTTTACGCATTTCCGTGCGCGAACTGTTGTGAGGCAGTTGTGGCAGGCTCATGGCAGCAGGCGCTCCCGGTCGTTGGCCAATTCTTCCAAAGTACCGTGGAAGGGCGAGGACTCATCGAACACGGCCGCTTTGAGCCGCATCCCGCAAAAAATCGCGGCCAGGGTGTAGAACACGCACAGCCCGATGATCGCGGCCAGGCGATAGGTGTCCCAGAACAGGATCATCACCAGCGTCGACAACCCCACCAGCAGCAGCAAGGCAAACACCAGCGCCAGGCCTGCGAACAGCAACAGGCTGACGGTGCGGGCTTTCTGTTCCTGCAATTCGATGCCGAACAACTCGACATGGCTGTGCAGCAACCCTAGAAATGCCGCACCCAGCCGCCGCGAGGAAGCGCTTGTGCCCGTCGCGGACGGGCCGGATTCGCCGATAGACATATCAGCGCCGCGTGGCCAGCAGGCCAATCAGGAAGCCCACGCCGGCGGCGATCCCGACCGATTGCCATGGGTTGGCCTGGACGTAGTCTTCGGTGGCGGTGACGGCTGCCTGGCCGCGCTGGCGCAGGGAGTCTTCAGTCAGTTTCAAGGTTTCCCGGGCACGCAGCAGGCTGTCGTGGATCTGGTCACGCAATTCATCAGCCTGATCGCCGGCGATGGATTTGGTGTGTTCCAGCAACCGTTCGGTGTCGCTGACCAGGGTTTGAAAATCGGTCATCAGGATTTCTTGAGCAGTCTTTGCCTTGATGCTGGCCATGGGTAAATCTCCGTAAGTGGCTTCTGATGCGTTCGAGTATGAGCCTTGGGCGAAGGTTCAGTACAAATGACTGGTACAACTTTTGCTATGTCGTGGTGCGTCAGCCTGCGCCGTTGCGCTGTTGCTGGGCATGATTTGAGCAAAACCATAACTCAAATAATCGAAACCCGCGCAAAGGTCACGACCTTGTGCGCCAAAGCGGTTCATTGGAATCAATGCGTTGATCCCTACAGGCCGCAACTTGGTGCATGGTTTGACTGCGCGAACTGCTTTGGTGCTTTTTTAGCCTTCAGGTCTGCCAACCCCATGGAAAATCTGCAAAGCGCTGTGGACAGTCTGGTCCACAGCTCCAATACGTTGTTCATTTTGATCGGTGCCGTCATGGTGTTGGCCATGCACGCCGGTTTTGCGTTTCTGGAAGTCGGCACGGTCCGGCAAAAGAACCAAGTCAATGCCTTGTCGAAGATCCTCAGCGACTTCGCCATTTCGACTCTGGCCTATTTCTTTATAGGCTACTGGATTTCCTACGGCGTCACTTTCATGCAACCGGCGGCGGTGATTAACGCCGATCACGGTTACGCGCTGGTGAAGTTCTTCTTTCTGCTGACCTTCGCGGCGGCGATCCCGGCGATCATTTCCGGCGGCATAGCCGAACGTGCACGCTTCGTTCCGCAGTTGTGCGCGACCGCATTGATCGTGGCGTTCATCTACCCGTTTTTTGAGGGCATGATCTGGAACGGCAACTTCGGTGTGCAGGCCTGGTTGCTGGAGCGTTTTGGCGCCAGTTTCCATGACTTCGCCGGCTCCGTGGTAGTCCACGCCATGGGCGGCTGGCTGGCGTTGGCGGCGGTGCTGTTGCTGGGGCCCCGGAACGGACGTTATCGCGATGGTCGGCTGGTGGCGTTCGCGCCGTCGAGCATTCCGTTCCTGGCCCTGGGGTCGTGGATTCTGATTGTCGGTTGGTTCGGCTTCAACGTCATGAGCGCGCAGACGTTGCAGGGCGTCAGCGGTTTGGTGGCGGTGAATTCGCTGATGGCCATGGTCGGTGGCACCGTTGCGGCGTTGATCGTCGGGCGCAACGACCCCGGCTTCCTGCATAACGGCCCGCTGGCCGGACTGGTGGCGATCTGCGCCGGTTCCGACCTGATGCACCCGGTGGGCGCGTTGGTGACCGGTGCGATCGCCGGGGCATTGTTCGTCTGGTGCTTTACCGCCGCTCAAGGCAAATGGCGCATCGATGATGTACTGGGTGTCTGGCCACTGCATGGTTTGTGCGGTGCCTGGGGCGGGATCGCCTGCGGCATTTTCGGCCAGACGGCCCTCGGTGGACTGGGTGGCGTAAGCCTGATCAGCCAGTTGATCGGCACCTCGCTGGGCGTGGTCGTGGCGCTGGCCGGCGGTTTTGCCGTGTACGGCACGATCAAGGCCTTCCATGGTTTGCGCCTGAGTCAGGAAGAGGAGTATTACGGCGCGGACTTGTCGGTGCACAAGATCGGCGCCGTGAGCCAGGACTAATTTTCTTCATCTGCAGCCCCGGGATAAAACTTGTGCAGCAGGCGGTAGCGGTCATGCCGGACTCGGTCGACCCGCTCCTGCACCTGATGCGCAGGTAATCCCAGCATGATCAGTGCGTGGGAGGCGAGCATCAGGCTCGACTCCAGCAACTCCGGCACCACTTCGTTGGCGCCGGCGGCTTTCAATTCGGCCCACTGACTGTCATCCCGGGTGCGCACCAGGATCGGCACGTCGGGGTTGTAGCGTCGAGCCTCCTTGAGAATCAGCAGCGCGATATCGGTCTGGTCCACCGCGATCACCAGCAACCGCGCACGCTCCAGTCCGACAGCGACCAGCAACTCGCCGCGCCGTGAGTCGCCGTAATGGACACTGCTCTCACCGACCGCCGCTTCCTGAACTCGCACGGGGTCGTTGTCCAGGGCGATGTAAGGTTGCTGCGCGTTGTGCAGGAAGCGGCCAATGGATTGCCCCACGCGTCCATAACCGCAAATCACCACATGGCCATGCAACCCGGCGTTGAGCGCGCTGATTTCTTCGAGTTTGGCTTCTTCGTTGGGTTTGCGGTGCAGGCGCGCGGCAATCCGTGGCGCGGCTCGCAACAACAGCGGCGTGACCAGCATCGAACAGAACGTCGCCGCCAACAGCAGGCCGCCGAGGTCGGCAGGCATCAATTCGTGTTGCTGCATCTGCGCCATCAAGGCAAAGCAGAACTCGCCGCCCTGGGCCAATGCCAGGCCGCTGCGCCAGGCAGTTTCGCTGTCGCTGCCGCGCCATTTGACCAGCAGGGCCACCACGCTGCCCTTGATCAGCAGCAACCCGAGGGTCAGGCCGAGAATGAGCACGCCGTGGCTGGCAAACAGTTGCAAGTCGATCAGCATGCCAATGCTGACGAAAAACAGCCCGAGCAGGATGTCGCGGAACGGGCGGATGTCGGCCTCGATCTGATGCCGGTAATGGCTTTCCCCCAACAGCATGCCGGCCAGGAACGCGCCGAGGGCGGGGGAGAGGCCGAGGAGGTGGGTCAGCCAGGCGGTGAGCAGCACAATCACCAGCGCCAGCAGCACGAACAGTTCCGCGGAACGGGACGCGGCGACTTCCTGGAACAGCCGGGGCAGCAACCAGCGACTGGCCAGCAGCAGGCCGACGAACAACAGCGCGGTCTTGGCCAGGGTCAGGGGCAGCGCCCAATACCAGGCTTGTTCGCTGCTGCCGGCGAACACCGGCACCAGGGTCAGCAATAACACCGCCACCACGTCCTGGAACAGCAATACGCCGATGGCATTCTGGCCGTGGCTGCTGAATATCTCACCCAGGCTGCCCAATTCCTTGCTGACAATCGCCGTGGATGACAACGCGAGACCGGCACCGAGCAACAAGGCCGGGGTGACCGACATGCCGAACAGCATCAGCAAGATCCCCAACAGCAGCCCGGAAATCAGCACTTGCAGGCTGCCAAGTCCGAACACCACCCGGCGCAGCGCGAGCATTTTCGACAGGGAAAACTCCAGCCCCAGGGAGAACAGCAAAAACACCACGCCCAATTCGGCGAGGTCCGGCAGTTCGTCGCTCTCGTTCACCCAACCGAATGCCGTCGGCCCAACCATCAGCCCCACGCACAGGTAGCCCAGTACCGGCGGCAAGCGCAGGCGGCGGAACAGGGCAATCACCACCAGGGAGGAGGCGAGGATGATCAACAGGTTGGCAAACACTGGATACTCCGGTCACGGGGTCGGGCAACCCAAGCGTAGAGGCAAAAAAAGACCAGAGCATCACGCATGCGGGATTCAAGGCAAATGATATGCATCAGGAAATTGCCGAAACTTTTTGAATTTTACTGGAGGGTGCCTGCAGGGCTTGTGCTCACTGGCTCCGCGGCGATGGTCGGCCTAGAATGGACCCTTACTTAAACGGGTCTGTGTGTCATGCCTCCTGAATGTCAGCTGTTCGGCACCCTGGGTTGCCATCTGTGTGAACTTGCCGAAGACGAACTGATGCCGCTGGTCGAGCACGGTTTGATGGTGGAATTGGTCGATATCGGGGAGAACGACGCCTGGGTCGATGAATACGGCTTGCGTATCCCGGTGTTGCGGCGCCTGGATACCGGTGCCGAACTCGACTGGCCTTTTGATGCTGATCAGGTCGTGGCGTTCTTGCTTTAAGCCCTCCCACCCGTAGCGGTGGTGTGTTCGTCCATTGGCGAAAAACAGGTTATTCGGTTACTGTATGTTCATACAGTTATTCGGATTGCCTGCCGCGTGTCCTTTCTCATCGGATTTGGCCAGGTGATCCCGCTAGTCAGAGGGATGAACCGTGGTCAATGTCGAACAATTGAAGAACAGCGTAAACCGGATGTCGATCGACGTGGTGCGCGAGGCGGTGGCCGAACTGCGCCTGGATGGCCTGGTCACCGAGGGCAAAACCCCCTTCAACAAGCTGCACTTCAACACCTGTTTCGCCGAAATCGAAGCCTTGTTCCAGCGCGCCGGGTATCACCGGCAACTGGATGTCGTGGGTTACCAGGGTTTGATGTACGCGCTTTACGACCCGGGCCGCTGGGAAGCGGTGGATGTGCTGCGCTGGCTCAAGGAATTCACCGAAGCGGCGGCGCGGACGGCGTGAGGATTCTCTGCTAGGTTCGATCCGGTCAGTGCTGGATAATGCCGACCTGCATTAAGGGTTAGAGCTTTCGTATGTCCACTTCGTCGTTTTCCGCTGCACACAGCCAGGCCAGCACCCTCTATTTGCCACCGGGCCAGTGGCTGACCGTGCTTGACTGCCTGTGCGGGCACTTCCGCGCCATCGGACGTGAGCAATGGCTGGACCGGATCGCTCGTGGCCGCGTCCTCGACGGCCAAGGCCTGCCGATCACGGTGGATCTGCCGTACAAGGAAGGCCTGCGGATTCACTATTTCCGTGAAGTGCCGGACGAAAAACCGATTCCCGTGACTGAGACCATCCTGTACGCCGACGAGCATCTGGTGGTGGCGGACAAGCCGCACTTCCTGCCGGTGACGCCCGCTGGCGAGTACGTGGAGCAGACCCTGCTGCGGCGGCTGATCCACCGATTGGATAACCCGCATCTGGTGCCATTGCATCGCATCGACCGGCATACCGCGGGGCTGGTGCTGTTTTCCGCCAACCCACAGACGCGTTCGGCGTATCAGTCGCTGTTTCCGACGCGGCAAATCGAAAAGTGCTACGAGGCCATTGCCCGGGCGTTGCCGGAGTTGTCCTTTCCGTTGGTGCATAAAAGCCGGCTGGTGGACGGTGAGCCGTTCTTTCGCATGCAGGAAGGGCCGGGCGTCAGCAACACCGAGACGGCGGTCGAGGTCAGGGAGAAAAACGGCGACCTCTGGCGTTACGGGCTCTACCCGGTGACCGGCAAGAAGCACCAGTTGCGGGTGCACATGACTGCGCTGGGTGCCAGCATCTGCAACGATCCGTTCTATCCTGAAGTGCTCAAGGATGCCGAGGATGACTACGCCAATCCCTTGAAGCTGCTGGCCCAGGGGCTGCGCTTTGTCGACCCGGTGACCGGTCAGGAGCGAATCTTCGAGAGCGCCATCACCTTGCAGTGGTGATCCCACGACATTTTTCTGCGCCCACGAAAAAGCCCGCTTGATAGCGGGCTTTTCTGTATCCGGTTGACGCCGTAAAGATTACAACTCTTTAACGGTACGTACCTGATCCTTGTTGATGCGCGTGTGCTTGCCATCCAGCTGTTCGAACTCGTAGAAACCCGACTCTTCATCGTATTTCGGCTGGTCGACGGCCTGGATTTCCCGACCGTCATTCAAGGTGATCACTGTTGGCGACGAGCAACCGGCGAGGGTCGCAAGGCCCAGTGCGAGCATGAAAGTGGCGAGGGTCCGTTGAGTCATGAGTGTGTCTCCGAATATGAATACTTTTAGTTACTGAGCTTGTAGACGTATGCAACGCGCGCAAGTTCCTTCTCGTGTCAGTCTGACACACTGTGGTGTGCACTTAACAGTTCCGGCGTGTTCAGGTTGGCCAGGCGAGGGTCATTGTCCGGGCATTGCAGGGCGGTGGCGCCCAGGTGGCGCATGATTCTGCCCGGGCTGCGCTCCCCCTCGTTCCACGCGTTTTCGAACGCATGTGAAAGGGCGACAGGGATAACGCACAGCAACGGTTCCCAATGATCGCCGTGACGCAGCATCAAGGGTTTGTCCGGATGCTCTGCGGCGGTTTCGCGCATGTCATGCAGCAGGGTGGCGTCGATACGCGGCACATCGCAGGGCAGCACCAGCAAATGGGCATGACGCGCGGCCTTCAAACCGGCGCGAATACCGGCCAGTGGGCCGGGGAAATCGGCGTGATCGTCAACCACCAGTTGGTCGGCGTAAGGCGCGTATTTTTCCTGGTTGCGGTTGCAGGAGATGATCAAGTCATCGCTCAGGGCGCGGGTCTTGCGGTGCAGGTGGGCAATCAGCGGTTCGCCGTGCCACTCGATCATCCCCTTGTCCTGGCCACCCATGCGCTGGCCGCGACCACCGGCCAGGAGCAGAATTGAACAGGTCGGCAACGATGTATCGGACGTCATGGCAGCTCTCCATGGGGGCGGCGAAAAATTGAGGCGCTGTGATATAACACCGGGCTGTTTCCCCTACAACTGGACGAGCCTATGAAAGCCAAGGCTGATGTACCTTTCGCGCCGCTCAACATCGCGGTGCTGACTGTCAGCGATACCCGTACCCTGGAAACCGACACCTCCGGCCAGGTCTTTGTCGACCGCCTGAGCGCGGCCGGGCATAACCTGGCGGCGCGGGTGCTGCTTAAAGATGACCTCTACAAAATTCGTGCGCAAGTCGCTACCTGGATTGCCGACGAGGTGGTGCAGGTGGTGCTGATCACGGGCGGCACTGGCTTTACCGGCCGCGACAGCACGCCGGAAGCGGTGAGTTGCCTGCTGGATAAGCAGGTCGATGGTTTCGGCGAGTTGTTCCGGCAAATATCCGTGGCGGATATCGGCACCTCGACCGTGCAGTCCCGCGCACTGGCCGGTTTGGCCAATGGCACGCTGGTCTGCTGCTTGCCGGGTTCGACCAATGCCGTGCGCACCGGTTGGGACGGCATTCTCGCCGAGCAACTGGATTCGCGGCACCGCCCGTGCAATTTCGTCCCTCATCTGAAACAGGCGGCACCCTGTGAATCCCGCGGGTAAGCCCGGCAAGACCGGCAGCCTGATGCCGGTCGAGGTGGCACTGGCGCGCTTGCTGGAAATGGCCGAGGCCGCACCGATCCGTGAACGTGAGCGCTTGCCGTTGGCGCAGGTTCAGGGGCGTGTGCTGGCCGATGACCTGATCTCGACCCTGGACCTGCCGCCGTGGCCCAACAGCGCCATGGACGGTTACGCCTTGCGCGTGGCCGACTGGACTGGCGAGCCACTGGTGGTCAGCCAGAAGATTTTCGCTGGCCAGGCCCCGCAGCCCTTGCAGCCAGGGACCTGTGCGCGAATCTTCACCGGCGCTCCGGTGCCCGAGGGTGCCGACTGCGTCGAGATGCAGGAAAACGCGGTGGTCCAGGCAGACGAGCGCGTGGTGTTCACCGAAGCCATGACCCCGGGCCAGAACATTCGCCCCCAGGGCCAGGAAACCACGGTCGGTGAGTTGGTCCTGTCGGCCGGCACGCGTCTGGGCCCCATCGAGCAAGGGCTGGCCGCCTCACTGGGCTGTGCTGAACTGGATGTGGTGCGCAAGGTTCGTGTGGCGGTTTTGTCCACCGGCGATGAACTGATTGAACCCGGTCAGGCGTTGGGGCCTGGGCAGATCTACAACAGCAATCGCGTATTGCTGTGCAGTTGGTTGCAACGCCTGGGCTGCGAGGTGATCGATGCCGGCATCCTGGCGGATGATCTGGCGGTGACTCGCGCTCGCCTGAGCGAACTGGCGGATGTTGACCTGATTTTGTCCACGGGCGGTGTCTCGGTGGGCGAGGCTGATTTCCTGGGCATTGCCTTGCGCGAAGAGGGCGAGCTGTCACTGTGGAAGCTCGCCATCAAACCCGGCAAGCCACTGACGTTCGGGCATTTCCGTGGCGTGCCGGTGATTGGTTTGCCCGGTAATCCGGCATCGACGCTGGTGACCTTTGCTTTGCTGGCGCGGCCTTACCTGTTGCGCCGTCAGGGTGTTCAGGAGGTTGAACCGTTGAAGTTCCAGGTGCCGGCCGGTTTTATCTGGCCCAAGGCTGGCAATCGACGGGAGTACCTGCGTGGACGCCTCGAGAACGGTCGGGCAACCCTCTACAGGAATCAGAGCTCGGGCGTACTACGCAGCGCTGCCTGGGCCGAAGGCCTGGTGGAGGTGCTGGAAGACCGCACGCTGGTCGAGGGTAATTTCGTCCATTTCATCCCGTTGAGTGAAGTCCTGGGCTGATGCTTGCCGACGCAGGCTCGGTCGAACCGGGCCTGCTCTTACCATGCGGTTTAGTGGGACAGGAGCGTCACGACCTGCTCAAACCGGCTGTTGGCGATCCAGCCCAGCACCCCAAGCACCACTGCGGTTGCGCCGGTCGAGTAGGCCAGGCGGTGCTTGATGGCTTTGACGTCACCGCGCACTTCATCCATGTCCCTGCGGATGTATTTGAGGTGTGTCTCCAGTTCCACGACGCGAGGTTCCATATCAACTTCTCCAGTGGGTTTTGCGCTGTTTTTGAATTCAGCCTGATGAGCCCTTAAGGCGCTTGCATTCATTGCGTGCACATCCTTGTGTGTTTGTAGTTTGATGACTGAGACCGCAGGCCCCCAAGGTGTACCAATCACCAAGCTCGGTCAATTGGGCCGATTCCTCATATTTCGTAAGAAAAAATACCGCTCTGTAGGACCCTGTGCGTCGGGACCCTGAATTAATTCAAGTTTTCCTGACTTTTTTGCCTGCCTGTGAGGTCAACATCTCCCATACGGATTCCAATGATGGGAGTGATCGCAATGGGTGAGCGCAAGGCGCTGTTGATTCTGCATGGCAAGCAGGCACTCAACGAGGAGGTCCGCGCGGCCGTTGAAGGCAAGCGCAAGCAGGGCTGGGAACTGGCCGTCCGGTTGACCTGGGAGGCCGGCGATGCGCGGCGTCTGGTGGGTGAAGCGCTGGCGGCGGGTTACCGACAGGTGATTGCCGGTGGCGGTGACGGCACCTTGCGCGATATCGCCGAAGCCATGGCGGAGCATTCGAACGAGGCCAGTCTGGTGCTGCTGCCCTTGGGCACCGCCAATGATTTCGCCCGTGCCGCCGGCATTCCCCTGGAGCCTGCTCAAGCCCTGGAGTTGCTGGACAGCGCCCCGAGCGCCATCGATTTGGGCACCGTCGGCGGACAGGTTTTCCTCAATATGGCCACCGGCGGGTTTGGCAGTAATGTCACGGCCAATACCTCGGAGGACCTGAAAAAGGTCCTCGGCGGCGCGGCATATCTGTTCACCGGTTTATCGCGCTTCAGCGAATTGCATGCCGCTTATGGCGAGTTGCAGGGGCCGGGCTTTCACTGGCGTGGCGAGCTGCTGGCGCTGGGGATCGGCAATGGTCGACAGGCCGGTGGCGGGCGTGTGTTGTGCCCGGAGGCGCTGGTGGACGATGGGTTGCTGGATATCAGTATTCTGCCGGCACCACAGGAGGTGGTGGGCACGTTGAAAAACCTGCTGAGCGAAGGTTTCGGCATCGACAACATGTTCGTGCGCGCCCGTTTGCCGTGGGTCGAGATCAAGGTGTCCGAAGGCTTGCACATCAACCTTGATGGCGAGCCATTGGAGGGCGACGACTTGCGATTCGAGGCGCGCCCGGCGGCGTTGAAGGTGCACTTGCCGGCAGATTCACCGCTGTTGGGCGCATCAGCGGCTCTTAATCGTCCAGGCTGATGATTTGCTCGCGCACGGCAAATAACACCAGGCCCGCCACGTCGTAGATCTGCAAGCGCTTCATGATCTGCGAGCGGTGGGTTTCGACGGTCTTGATGCTCAGGCCCAGGCCATTGGCGATTTCCCGGGTGGATTTGCCGCGCACGATCAGCCGCAGGATTTCCAGCTGCCGTGCCGTCAGGTTGTGGGAGTCCGGAATGGGGGCCTGGTTTTTCTGGGTGCGGGTTAGCGCCTGGTTGATTACCGTGTGGGCGATGGCCGGGCTCAGGTAGCGCTCGTTGTTGCGCAGCGCGTCCAGTGCGTGTTCGAGTTCGGTGGCCGTGGTGTCCTTGAGCAGGTAGCCATGGGCACCGGATTCCAGGGCCTGCATGATCAGCGCCGGGTCGGTGTGCATCGACAGGATCAGCACTTTGCTTTGCGGGCGAACCCTTTTGAGACGCTGCAAGGCTTCGAGGCCGCCGGTTTCCTTCATGGAAATATCCAGCAGGACGATGTCCGGAGACAGTTGCTCGACCATTTCCAGCAGTTGCGAGCCGTCATTGGCCTCGCCAACGACTGCGTAGCCGGGAATATCCAGTACCAGGGCGCGCACGCCTGCCCGGATAAGCGAGTGGTCATCCACCAGAAGTAAGTTACAAGTCAACGCATAACCTTATTCGTACTGGCCCTTTCGAGCGCGCGGGGCGCCCAGGGGAAAAGTGCTTCGATTTGAGTGCCTTTGCCCGGCTCGCTGGTCACGCTCAAGGTCCCGCCCAATTGCTCGATCCGCTCCGACATTCCGGCCATGCCCCGTTGCCCCTCGCGCCCGGGGTTGGCCGCAGGCGCAAAGCCCAGGCCGTCGTCGCTGATCAGCAAGGTCAGGCCCTGCGGCAGGCGTTGCACGCGCACCAGCAGATTCCTGGCTTCGGCGTGGCGCAAGATATTGGTCACCGCTTCCTGGGTAATGCGGAAGGCCGCCACCGCCATTTCCTCCGGAATACCGGTCAGGCGCTGGTGACATTCCAGGCTCCAGTGCACCGAGGTGTTGGCCAGGGTCTTGAGCAAATGCGCGCGCAGGCTGGCTTCCAGGCCAAGGCTGGTCAACTGCCGGGGATTGAGGATGGCCGAGACATCGCGCACCTTGGCCAGGGTTTCTTCCAGGGTGTCGCACAGTACCGAGCACTGGCCCTGCAGGTCTTCGGGCAAGCGGCGCTTGAGCCATTCACTTTGCAGTTTGGCCGCGGTCAGCAATTGGCCGATGTCGTCGTGCAACTCACGGCTGAGCCGGTGGCGTTCGTTTTCCTGCACTTGCAAAAGCCGGTCGGCCAGTTCCTGAGGCTGGAACTTGATCGATTTGCGCGACAGCCGATGCCCGACCCAGACACACGCCAGTGCCGCCAGGTTGAGCAGCAGCAGGCTCGTCGGCAGACGAGTCGACAGGCCATAGACCAGCAGGCTCCCCAACGCGGAACAGGTGCACAGCAACAGCGTAAACCGGCGCGCGTTTTCTCGGGAGGGTGGCCACGTGGTGATTGACTTGAGGCTGGCGTACATAGCAGATGGAGCCAATGGATGTTCGCTGCGGGTAGACCCGTCATGGCGGCTGACGGGGCTCTGTCTGAAAAAAGGTTGGGTCAATCTTCGACTTCAACGGGGCAAATCAGGTGATGGAATCCAGCCCTGAAGTTTAGCCGTCGAGAATCGCGGTGCCATTAATTGAAGTCAACTAACGGCCGGCATAATACCACTTAACATACCGTTGGTCGCGTTCGGTATATATGTCCAAACAGTCAGGAATTGGCTGAATTGGACGTTGGTTCCATAATGGAAAAGTTTGTTTTTCAGGGTGCAAAGATAGTAGAGGTGCCTGGTTTATTTTTAAAGTCAGGCATTACCTGAGCCCAAGACAGAACGTCCGTGCTCGACAAGAATAAATATGACTAATGAGCTGTCGTGGACAGATATGAAATATTCAATTGCGACATTGCGCGTATAAGTTATTGATTCGGGTGGAGCAATAAGAACACCAGGCGACACATAGTTGCCTGGCAAAATCAGGCTTGCCGTTCCGAGAACGTCACCAGGGTAAGCGGTTTGGCATGGACGGGTGGCTGAAAGCGGCTCTGACCAACCTGAAAGGCAAAGGCTTCGATCAGCGACATCTGCTCGCTGTCATCCAGGCTCAACTGGCCGGTTTTCGGATCGATGAGTTCGAGTTGCCAGGCCATCAGCGTAAAGCAGTCTTTTAACGCATCCAGTGCCTGGTTGTGCAGGGCCATGTGATGTTGGGCATGGTTCAACAGCCCATGAATATGCAACGAAAACTCCGAAACCGCTTCCAGCCCCAAGACATCGGCCTTGTTCGCCAGCTTGAGCAACGTGCTGAGCATGCAATCAATGGCGTCCGTATCATTGCTGATCAGTTGCAAATGGCAGAGGCATTCTTCGGATTTGGCCAGGAGTGATTCGGCCTCGACGAGGAATTCGAGAAGCCCTTGAGTCCCCTCTTTATGGTCGTTCGGCATGCTTATCTCCACAACGTCATGTCAGATGAGGGAATGTCGTGTGTGTCGATGATCACGCGTTTTCGCGCAAGCACACCCCGGCCCGCTGTTGCGTGCGCTGGAGAATTCGAGAGGGTGGAGGGCCACTGACCTGCGATCGCACACAAAAGCCTGACTCCGTTCATGCAATGAGAATGGCGTCACATTAATGGCTATTGGATATTGCGAATATCAGGTTGGGCCTGATTGTTACTAGGGGAATCCCTTACACAGGGGAACCTAACGTGCAAACCGAGGTCGCGCGACAGGGAATGAAGCAGATGAAAATCACGGGGCCAGTAAAGCATGATGTTAATGTGACATCAATGCCTGAGCATGGCATTTTGTCTGGGGGTCAAGGTCCGGCAATAACAGCCGATAACCCTCTTTAGTGAATTCATCAGAACAAGCCCAGGAGTCATTGATGGCCGGCATTCTCGACACGGTAGACCAACGCACGCAACTGGTGGGTGAGAATCGCCTGGAAATTCTCATGTTCCGGCTGGCCGGGCGGCAATTGTTCGCGATCAACGTATTTAAAGTTCAAGAAGTTCTGCAACTGCCGAAACTGACCTTGATGCCACAGCGCCATCCGTTCGTTTGCGGCGTGGTCAACCTACGTGGCCAGACGCTGCCGGTGATTGACCTGTCCCAGGCCATCGGCATGCGCCCCCTGGTGCCAAGCCCTACCAGCACCATCATCGTCACCGAGTACAACCGTTCGGTGCAGGCGTTCCTGGTCGGCGGCGTGGACCGCATCGTCAACATGAACTGGGAAGCCATCCTGCCGCCGCCGACCAGCGCCGGTCGCCAGCATTACCTGACGGCCATCAGCAAGGTCGATGACCAGTTGGTGGAAATCATCGACGTGGAAAAAGTCCTCGCCGAAATCGTCCCGTACAACGCCAAGGTGTCCAAGGACAAACTCGATGATCCGGTGCTGGAACGTGCCCGTGGCCGTGAAGTGCTGCTGGTGGATGACTCGAACGTGGCGCTCTCGCAATTGCGCGACACCCTTGGCCAGTTGGGCGTGAAGATGCACATCGCCAGCGACGGCCTCAAGGCACTGAACATGCTCAAGGCCTGGGCCGATACCGGTGTGGTCATGACCGACAAGTTGCTGATGATCTTCACCGACGCCGAAATGCCGGAAATGGATGGCTATCGCCTGACCACCGAAATCCGTAACGACCCGCGCCTGCGTGGCCTCTACGTGGTCTTGCACACCTCGCTGTCCGGCAGTTTCAACGACTCGATGGTGAAGAAGGTAGGTTGCGACAACTTCCTCTCCAAGTTCCAGCCGGACAAACTCGTCGACGTGGTGCGCCAGCGTCTGATGCTCGACGAAGTGCCGGCCTAAGGCTGCACACAGTCCATCTGTGGGAGCGGGCTTGCTCGCGAATGCGGTAGAGCAATCGACATCAATGTTGAATGTTAAGCCGCCTTCGCGAGCAAGCTCGCTCCCACATTTTTTTGCCTTTGATTCAGCGATCAAGCTCGTATAGGGTGGCGTTTTTAACCTCCAGGGAGCTGGCCATGCTGCGTCTGAGCGCGCTTTATCGTTATCCGTTGAAATCCGGCAAGGGCGAGACCCTGCAACAGGTCAGCCTCGACAAGTTGGGCCTGGACGGTGATCGACGCTGGATGCTCGTGGACGAGGCCAGCGGGCGCTTCCTGACCCAGCGTGCAGTGGCGCAGATGAGCCAGTTGTCGGCGCTGTGGAACGCTGACGGTGGCTTGACCCTCAGCGCACCAGGCCGTTCACCCATCGATATCGCCTTGCCCGGCAGCGATGCTGAACTGCGCGGCGTGACCATTTGGCGCGACACCTTGCGTGTGCCCGATGCCGGTGACGCGGCAGGGGCGTGGGTCAGCGAGTTCATCGGCAAGCCGACGCGATTGGTGCAGGTGCCGCTGGATCGCGCGCGCACCACACAGGCCGGTTACGGCAAGGACGATGATCAGGTGGCATTCGCCGACGGCTTTCCGCTGTTGCTGATTGGCCAGGCATCCCTGGATGACCTGTCGAACAAGGTCGGGCGACCGTTGGAGATGCTGCGATTCCGGCCGAATCTGGTGATCGAGGGCAGTGCGGCCTACGCCGAGGATGGCTGGAAACGCATCCGTATCGGCGATGTCGAGTTCCGGGTGGTCAAGTCGTGCTCGCGTTGCATTCTGACGACGATCGACCCGAGGACTGGGGAGCGCAGCAATGATCGCGAGCCGTTGGCCACGTTGCAGAAATATCGCGCCGAAGCGGATGGTGCGATGTTCGGCCAGAACCTGGTCAACGACAGCACCGGTCGACTGGAAGTCGGCCTGCCGGTGACGATTCTCGAATAACAGCCCTTTGAAATGAAAATGCCCGTGTCCAAGGACACGGGCATTTTTTTGTCGCTGTGAAAACCCAGGGGTTTAGCCGCGGTATTCGCACAGGTAAGCGGTGTCGACGGCCACTTTCAGTTGGAACTTGCTGTTGGCAGGCACGTTGAACTGGCTGCCGGCGGCGAAGGTTTCCCAGTCGGTGCTGTCGGGCAGCTTGACGGTCAGGGCGCCGGTCACCACGTGCATGATTTCACGCTGGCTGGTGCCGAATTCGTAGTCGCCCGGGGCCATGACGCCAATGGTCGCCGGACCTTCAGGGGTGCCGAAAGCGATCGACTTGACGGTGCCGTCGAAGTACTCGTTGACTTTAAACATGGGCGATTCCTCGAAAAAAGGGCTTAAAAGGGCCGGCCAGTATGCACAAGGCCCTTGGCGCCGTCACCTCTCCTGGATGGGCAGGACCAGCGGTAACAACCGCGCGGTATTGCGTGCGTCTTCCAGCGCCCGATGCTGCTGGCCAGTGAACTGCATGCCCGCCAGTTGCAATGCACCATTGAGCCCCAACGGGCGCTCCAGCCGCCGCGACTTGGCAAAACGCTGCTTGAGATTCATGTGCGCCACCTGGCTCAAGAAGCTGTCGAGTTGCAGGCGCTGCCATTCCTGGACCAATTGCTGGCGGTCGTAATCGCCCCAACTGACCCAGCCTTCCAACTGCGAATGGTACGGAGCCAACCAGCGCTCGAATGCTCCCCAGACCTCGACCAGTGATTGCGCCGTATCGATATTGGCCTGGGTGATGTGGGTCAGTTCGCGGCAAAACGGCGTCAGCAGAGGCCGGCGCGTCGGGCGTACGAAGCGCTGGAATTGATCCAGCTCTCGACCTTTTCGGTCCACCAGAGTGGCACCGATTTCGATGATTTCCATTTCCGTGACTGGCCAGCCGCCCTCATCGGTGGTGGCTTCCAGATCAATGACCAACCAGTGAGGCATCGCAGGTTTCCTGGTATCCGCGTCCTGATAGGGCTTGAGCGTAGCCAAACCCGGCGGATCCGCCTAGCGCCTTATTCGACCTCCAACAAAATCTGACGATTTTTGACCTGATCGCCGACCCTGACCTGCAAGCGTTTGAGCACACCGTCGATACCGGACTTGAGCGGATGCTCCATTTTCATGGCCTCCAGCACCACCAATAGCTGACCCTTGCTGACGGCGCTGCCCTCGCTGACCAAAACATCGACGATGGCGCCATCCATCGGTGCCTTGAGTGTGCCGGAACTGACGCTGGCCTGACTGCTGACCGGCAGTTGCGTGCGATCTTCCAGGCGCAGACTGCCGGGACGAGTGAACAACCAGACGTGCTGGCCCTCGAGGCGATAGGCGTGACGCTGGCGCAGGCCGTCTATTTCCAGGGTGGCCTGGCGTCCGTCGCAGGCGATGATCTTCAGCGCCAGGGTCCGTTCGCCGACCTCTAGCCGGTACGGCTCCTCGGCTACCGCCTTCAGTCCCACGGTCCAGTCCTTGTCCTCCACGCCAAGACGATAGTGCAGCGGCACGCTGGCGTTATTGCGCCAACCCGCCAGTGGGGCGGGGTGTTGTTTTGCGCCGGCGTGATAGAGCAACGCGGCGGCGATGGCCAGTTCTTCGGCACTCGGTATGTGGGGATTCAGGCAGGGATGGTCGGCGAAATGTGTCGGGATAAAACCGGTGCTGAATTCTGCGCTGATAAATTGCGGATGTTGCAACAGGCTGGCGAGCAGGCGTTGATTGCTTTGCATCCCCAGCAGCACGCTGTCCTGCACCGCCCGCAGCAACTTGCGCCGGGCTTCTTCGCGGGTGGCGCCGTGGGCGATGAGCTTGCCGAGCATCGGGTCATAGAAGGGGCTGACATGCTGGCCTTCGATCAGGCCATGGTCGATGCGCACGCCACTGTGCAATGCCGGCTCCCAGGCGTCGATCCGCCCGGTTTGCGGCAGGAAACCCTGGGCCGGATCCTCGGCATACAGGCGCACCTCCATGGCATGGCCGTTGAGTTGCACCTGCTCCTGACGCAGCGGCAGCGGCTGGCCTTCGGCGACGTGCAGTTGCCACGCCACCAGGTCCAGGCCGGTGATCAGTTCGGTCACCGGGTGCTCCACTTGCAGGCGGGTGTTCATCTCCAGAAAGTAAAATTGTCCGCGAGCATCCAGCAGGAATTCCACGGTGCCGGCGCCGACATAGTTCACCGCTCGCCCGGCCTTGAGTGCCGCTTCGCCCATGGCCTGGCGCAGGTCGGCGGTCATGACGGGGCAGGGCGCTTCCTCGATGATTTTCTGGTGGCGACGCTGGATCGAACAGTCGCGCTCGCCAAGGTAAATCAGGTTGCCGTGTTGGTCGCCGAACACTTGCACTTCGACATGCCGTGGATCGATCAACGCCTGTTCGAGAATCAGTTCATCGCTGCCAAACCCGTTCAGGGCTTCGGAGCGGGCGGTGCGCAGTTGCTCCAGCAGATCACTGGCGTCGTGGACCAGGCGCATGCCGCGCCCGCCACCGCCGGCGCTGGCCTTGATCATCAGTGGATAGCCGATGCGTGCGGCTTCGCGGCTCAGGGTCGCGTCGTCTTGTTCGGCACCTTGATAGCCTTGGATGCAGGGCACACCTGCGTCGAGCATGGCCAGTTTCGACAGGCGTTTGCTGCCCATCAGTTCGATGGCTTCGGGGCTGGGGCCGATAAAGGTGATATTCGCTTGTTGGCAGGCGAGGGCGAACCCGGTGTTTTCCGAGAGAAAGCCGTAGCCCGGGTGGATCGCATCGGCACCGGTGCGGCGGGCGGCGTCGATGATGGCCGGGATGTTCAGGTATGACTGCTGTACCGGGGCCGGGCCGATGTTCACGGCTTCGTCGGCCATGTGCACATGCAGGGCGTCGGCATCGGCGTCGCTGAACACCGCGACCGTGCGATAGCCCAGGGCCTGGGCGGTGCGCTGGATGCGGCAGGCGATTTCACCGCGGTTGGCGATCAGGATTTTGCTGAATCCGGGCATGGGTCTTTCCCTTGGTGTTTGCGGTGAATTTAAGGGCCTCTTCGCGAGCAAGCCCGATCCCATAGGGGAATGCATTCCAATTGTGGGAGCGGGCTTGCTCGCGAAGCTTTTAGGAGGCCCACCCCGGTTTCCGTTTTTGCACAAAAGCCATGGTCCCCTCGACCCCTTCCGCCCCGGTCACCGCTTCGCTGAACCACTGCGCCGCTTGATCCAGCAACGCATCGGCCGGTTCCCCGGCACTGGCCAGCAGCAGTTTTTTCGTCAGCGCATTCGCCCCCGGCGCACAGCACAGCACATGGGCCAACACTTCTTCGAGGCGTTCGGCCAGGGCTTGCGGGTCGTGCTCGACAAAATGCACCAGGCCCAAACGTTTGGCCTGGGTGCCGTCGAACCGCGCCGCCGTCAGGGCCAGTCTTCGCGCCTGGGTCAGGCCGATGCGCTGTACCACGAAGGGGGCGATCTGCGCCGGCAACAGGCCGAGGCTGGTTTCCGGCAACCCGAATTGCGCCTGGTGATCGGCCAGGGCAACGTCGCTGACGCAAGCCAGGCCCAGGCCACCGCCCAGCACCGCGCCTTGCAGCACCGTGATCACCACTTGCGGCGCGTGTTGCACTTCTTGCAGCAAAGCGCCGAACGACCGGTTCAAGTCGCGATAAGCCTCCGTGCCTTGGGCGCGGGCGTTGGCCATGTCCTTGATGTCGCCACCGGCGCAGAAATGCCCGCCGGCACCGCCAATGACCAAGGCCCGAACGGCGTGGTCATCGCGCACCGTCGCCAGCACTTCACGCAGTTCGGCAACCATCTGCAAGCTCATGGCGTTGCGGTTTTCCGGGCGGTTGAGGGTGATGTGCAGCACGCCGTTGTGCAGTTCGAGCAACAGCGTCTGGCAAACCGGCAGGCTGTTCATTTCTTTTTCCCCGGCAGGGTGCCCATGAGTTTGCAGATGATCCCCAGCATGATTTCGTCGGCGCCGCCGCCAATCGATACCAGCCGCACATCGCGATAGGCCCGGGCGACCGGGTTGTCCCACATGAAACCCATGCCGCCCCAATATTGCAGGCAACTGTCGCTGACTTCCCGGCCCAGGCGTCCGGCCTTGAGTTTGGCCATCGACGCCAGGCGCGTGACGTCCTGGCCTTTGATGTATTGCTCGGTGGCCTGATAGACCAGCGCCCGCAGGCATTCGATTTCGGTTTGCAGTTCGGCCAGGCGAAAGTGAATCACCTGGTTGTCGATCAGCGCATTGCCGAAGGTCTTGCGTTCCTTGCAGTACTCGATGGTGCTGTCGATGCAGTATTCCAGGCCCTTGATCATGTTTGCCGCACCGAACAGGCGCTCCTCCTGGAACTGCAGCATCTGCATCATGAACCCCGCGCCTTCATGGCCGATGCGGTTGCGTTGCGGCACGCGCACGTTGTCGAAAAACACCTGGGCGGTTTCCGAACTGCGCATGCCGAGCTTGTCCAGGTGCGAACTCAGGCTGATACCGGGCGTGTTCATCGGCACCATGATCAGCGATTTGTTGATGTGCGGTTTGTCGTCCGAGGTGTTAGCGAGCAGGCAGATGAAATCGGCGCTCGGCGAGTTGGTGATCCACATCTTGCTGCCGTTGATCACGTAGTCATCGCCGTCCTTGCGGGCGGTGGTTTTCAACCCGGCGACATCGGAACCGGCGCCGACTTCCGAGACGCCGATACAGCCGACTTGCTCACCGGTGATCGCCGGGCGCAGGAATTCTTCACGCAATTCATCGGAGCCGAAGCGGGCGAGGGCCGGGGTGCACATGTCGGTCTGCACGCCGATGGACATCGGAATCCCGCCGCAATGAATCGTGCCGAACTCTTCGGCGGCGACGATCGAATAGCTGTAGTCCAGGCCCATGCCGCCGAACTTCTCCGGCTTGGAAATCCCCAGCAAACCGAGGTCGCCGGCCTTGCGAAAAATGCCGTGAATCGGGAAGCGTCCGGCCTTTTCCCATTCCTCGACGTGCGGGTTGATCTCATGATCGACAAATTGGCGGACGGTGCGGCGCAGTGCTTCGTGTTCCTGGGTGAAGATCATTTTTATTGTTCTCCTGAACGCCCTTAGAAGCGGGCTACACCAAAACTGTTGGCTTGCAGTGGCCGAACCTCGGCCTCGTGGCAAATATCCAGTAAGTAACCGAGCAACGTCCGGGTATCCCGTGGATCGATCAGCCCGTCGTCCCACAAACTGGCGCTGCCGTAGAGCGCAGTGGACTGGCTGTCGAGTTTCTGCGCGGTAACCTGCTCCAGCATGTCGAGCATTTTCGGGTCCGGCACCAGGCCGTCCTTGAGCTGTTTGGCCTCTGTGACGATGCGCAACACCTTGCCGGCCTGGGCGCCACCCATCACGGCGGTGCGGCTGTTGGGCCAGGCGAAGATGAAGCGCGGATCCAGACCCCGGCCGCACATCGCGTAGTTGCCGGCCCCATAGGAACCGCCGACGACGATGGTCAGTTTTGGCACTCGGGCGTTGGCCACCGCTTGAATCATCTTCGCGCCGTGCTTGATCACACCGTGCTGCTCCGATTCGGTGCCGACCATAAATCCCGTGGTGTTGTGGAAAAACAGCAGCGGCGTCTGGCTCTGGTCGCACAGCTGAATAAACTGCGCTGCCTTGCTCGCGCCCTTGGGCGTGATCGGGCCGTTGTTGCCGATAAAACCGCAGGCGCGACCCTGGATTTTCAGGTGGCCGCAGATCGTCTGCTGATCGAACTCACCCTTGAATTCAAGGAAGTTCGAAGCGTCGGCAATCCGGGCGATGATTTCCCGCACGTCGTAGGGTTTTTTCGGGTCATCCGGGATCAACCCCAGCAGTTCATCGATGGGGTAGAGCGGTTCCTTCCATTGTGGTTCGGGTAGCCAGGGCAACGGCTCGTTCCATGACAGCAGGCTGACAATCTCGCGCACCAGGCGTACGCCGTCGGCATCGTTTTCCGCCAGGTATTCGGCGGTGCCGGCGGTTTGCGCGTGCATTTCGGCGCCACCCAGTTCTTCATCGGTGGCGACTTCCCCGGTGGCGGCTTTTAGCAGCGGCGGGCCGGCAAGAAACAGCTTGGCCTTGCCGCGCACCACCACCACGTAATCCGACAACCCCGGCTGGTAGGCGCCGCCGGCGGTGGCCGAGCCATGCACCACGGTGATCTGCGGCAAGCCCATGGCCGACATCCGCGCCTGATTGGCAAAGCTGCGCGCGCCTTCGATGAAAATCTCGGCCGCGTAATTGAGGTTGGCGCCACCGCTTTCGGCGAGGGTGATCACCGGCAGTTTGTTTTCCATGGCGATCTGTTGCAGGCGCAGGGACTTTTTCAGACCGCTGGGGGAGATGGTCCCGCCCTTGATCGCGCTGTTGTTCGCTACCACCAGCACCCGCGCTCCGGACACGTAGCCGATGCCGGCAATCAACCCGCCGCCGGCCGAACTGCCGTCCTTGTCATCGTGCAGCTTGTAGCCGGCCAGGCTCGCCAGTTCGAGAAACGGTGCGCCGGGGTCGAGCAGCAGGTTGAGGCGTTCACGGGGCAGCAACTGGCCGCGTTTGTCGAACTTGGCCTTGGCCTCCAAAGCCTTGTTCAGCAGGTTCTGTTCGAGCTGGCGGATATGCTCGATGCCGACCAGCATCGCCGCACGGTTTTGCGCGAACTGTTCGCTGAAAGGGTCGATCTGGGACTCGATCACCGGCATGGCTTATTCCTTATCCTTGAGGACATCGGGCAAGTAGGCACGATGAAAGCCGTTATACGATTCACTGTTCTGCGCCTTGTGAATCGGCCACGCCCGACCACCCAGGCTCGCGGCCCCGTCGATGCGCAAGGTGCTGCCGCTGACAAACGCCGCCGCCGGGCTGAGCAGGAACACAATCGCCGCGCTGACTTCCGACTCAGTGCCGATACGCTTGAGCGGTACATGTTCGCGCAGGGTCGGAATCACAGCCTTGAATGCACCTTCGTAAGTGTCCATGCCGCTGGAAGCGATCCAGCCCGGTGCCACGGCGTTGACCCGCACCCCGGCGTAACCCCATTCAAACGCGGCGGTTTTGGTCAGGTTGTCCATGCCCGAACGCGCCGCCCCTGAATGGCCCATGCCGGGCATGCCGCCCCACATGTCGGCGAGCATGTTGACGATGCTCCCGCCGTGCTTGCTCATGGACTGGTTGAACACTTCCCGGGCCATCAGGAAACCGCCCACAAGATTGGTGCGCATCACGGTTTCGAAACCTTTCTGATTGATCGAGGCCAATGGCGACGGGAACTGCCCGCCGGCATTGTTCACCAGACCATGGATCGGGCCGTGCAGGCGGATGAACTCGCTGACCAGGTGCTTGACCGCTTCTTCCTCTCGAATATCGCAGGTCTTCCAGTCAGCCTTGCCGCCGTCCTCGACAATCTCCAGGGCGACGTTTTTCAGTTTGTCGGCGTTGCGCCCCACCAGCAGCACATGGGCGCCGAGGGCTGCCAGTTCATGAGCGGTGCAACGGCCGATACCGCTGCCGCCGCCGGTGACGATGATGGTTTGACCAGCAAACAAATCGGCTTTGAAAATCGAATCGTAAGCCATGGCAGCGATCCTCTAGTTGACCTGGTCGGCGATGCGCTGGGGCACCGGAATCTGGATCTCCAGCAGTTGCTGGGCGAAGGCCTTGCCTTGCGGGTCGATCCGCAGGCTGGCCACGCCGCCACCGCCAAGGGCGTTTTCCAGCAGGAAGTTCAAGCTGTGGGTGCCGGGCAAATACCAGCGCTCGACACGGCCGCGAACCGGGTCAAGCACGTGGCTCATCCAGTCGACGATCACCTCCGGCGTCAGCGCTTCGGCGATCCACGGCAGGAACTGCGGCTCCCGCGCCATGACCCCGATGTTGCTGTGATTGCCCTTGTCGCCGGAGCGCGCCACCGCGAGTTTGATCAGAGCCACGCTGGCATCGGCCCGCTCGGCGGGTTTGGGTGGATCGAACGGCACGGGCAAATCAGCGGGGTCGAGTGCATCGAGGGTGGGCAGGGTGCAGGGATGACGCTGGCCGTTCAGCTCAATTTCCAGCGTGCAGGTGGTTTTGTCGATCAGGAACGAGAACAGCCGGATCAGCGGATACACCGTCGGCCGGCCGCCGACGATCCCGGTCAGCCCCGGCGCCATGCCGGTGGCGGCCTGGGCGATTTCCCGGGAGAACACGATCAACGCCTGTTTGCTCGGGTGGCGCACCGCGAGTTTGATCACCACCTCGCGGCTGTCCTGGCGCTGGCCGTGGGGACCGTAGGTGGCCTCGCTGCCGAGCAGTTCGATGTTCACTTCGCTGTAGGGTGCCCAGCCGCGCTGGCTGAAGATTTCCGAGGTCTTGTTGATGATCGCTTCGCTGACGCGCCGGGCCTTGTCCACCGCGTCGATGCCGGTGATCAGGCAACTGGCGGTGCAGCGGAAACCGTCGGGGTAAGTGGCGCTGACCTTGTACTGATCGGTCGGCGGCAAGCCTTTGGCGCCGTGGACCTGCACCGCATGCTTACCCTGTTGCTGAAGTTTGACCTGGCTGAAATCGCAGACCACATCCGGCAGCAAATAGGCCCGGGGGTCGCCGATTTCATAAAGCATCTGCTCGCCGACTGTCAGGGGCGTGACCAGTCCGCCGGAGCCTTCGGGTTTGCTGACGATGAACTGACTGTCGGCGCTGACTTCGACGATGGGAAAACCGATGTGCTCGTAGTCGGGCACCTCGCGCCAATCGGTGAAATTGCCGCCGGTGCACTGGGCGCCACATTCGATGATGTGCCCGGCCAGCGCGGCCTGGGCCAGTTTGTCATAGTCCTGCCACGACCAGCCGAACTCGTGCACCAGCGCGGCGCTGACCACGGCGCTGTCGACCACCCGCCCGGTGATCACGATGTCCGCTCCCAGGCGCAGGGCTTCGACGATGCCCGGCGCGCCGAGATAAGCATTGGTGGACACGCATATCGGCGGCAAGGGCGTGCCGCTGAACATTTCGTGGAGGCCCTGGCTGGCGAGTTGTTTGAACTGCGGTTGCAGGTCATCCCCCAGCAACACGGCAATCTTCAGCGCCACCCCGGCCTTGTCGCACGCCGCTTGCAGGGCAGTGGCGCAGGCGTGCGGGTTGACGCCGCCGGCGTTGCTGATGACGCGGATCTTCTGTTCGGCGAGTTGTGGCAGCAGGGGACTGAGGACTTCGATGAAGTCGCTGGCGTAGCCGGCCTGGGGATCTTTCATCCGGGCGCCGGCCATGATCGACATTGTGATCTCGGCCAGGTAATCGAACACCAGATAGTCCAGGTGCCCGCCCTGCACCAACTGCGCGGCGGCGGTGCAGGTGTCGCCCCAGAAGGCACTGGCGCAACCGATGCGGATTGTTTTTGGCACAGTCAACTCCATGCTCAGCTCCGACAGAAGTGCCCCGAGACTACCAAGCAAGCGCTTGGTTTGTAAACGCCTGAAATATCTTCGCCCCAAGCGCTTGCTTGGTCGCCCCGGCCAGCTTAAATTGCCCGCGCAACCCCGTTGTTTTGGCGGCGAGCGGCGCATTTGATTGATCGACTGTAGGAGAGAACGGGTGGACGAGCAAAAAGCCCTGAGGGTGATGCGCGAATTGGTCGATAACGGCCAATTGACCGACCCGGACAGTGCCCGTGGCAAACTGCTGCAAGTGGCGGCTCACTTGTTCCGCAACAAAGGCTATGAACGCACCACCGTGCGCGACCTGGCCGGCGCGGTGGGCATTCAGTCGGGCAGTATTTTTCATCACTTCAAAAGCAAGGACGAGATCCTGCGCGCCGTGATGGAAGAAACCATCCGTTACAACACCGCATTGATGCGCGCCGCGCTGACCGAGGCTGGTAGCGTGCGCGAACGGGTGCTGGCGCTGATCCGCTGCGAATTGCAGTCGATCATGGGCGGCAGCGGCGAAGCAATGGCGGTGCTGGTCTACGAATGGCGTTCGCTGTCTGATGACGGGCAAGTCAAGGTGCTGGCCCTGCGGGACATCTATGAAGACATCTGGTTGAAGGTGCTGGGTGAGGCCAAGGAGGCCGGTTTTATCCGCGGTGATGTATTTATTACCCGGCGTTTCCTCACGGGTGCCTTGTCCTGGACCACCACCTGGTTTCGCGCTGGCGGCAGCATGAGCCTTGAGCAATTGGCCGAAGAGGCGTTGATTCTGGTGCTTGAAGAGAAGTCGTGAAGCGCCTATCTGGACAAGAAACTGGCTAAGTAGGCGAAACCGCCTAGCTTGAATGCATTGATGCGTATTTTTTCGGGGAGTGGGTTGTTTTGATGTCTTCGCCAAGTTGGACGGTCTCGCGGCTTTTGCTGGCGGCGCTTGCGGTGCTATGGGTGTTGCCGTCCCAGGCGGCGCAACAGGTTCGGGTCGGTGCCGCGCATTTCCCGCCTTACACGGTGCGCCCCGAGTCCGGCGCCGACACCGGTCTGTTGCCGCAATTGGTCGAAGCGCTGAATCAATTGCAAACCGATTACGAATTCGTGCTGGTGCCCACTTCGATCCCGCGCCGTTTCGGTGATTTCAAGCAAGGCCGGGTGGACATGGCGATCTTCGAGAACCCGGACTGGGGTTGGAAGGAAATTCCCCACACCACCGTCGACATGGGCCTGGAAGACGCCGAGATTTTTGTCGCCCAACGCAAACCCGACCGCCAGCAAAGCTACTTTGCCGATCTCGCGGGCAAGCGCCTGGCCCTGTTCAGTGGCTACCACTACGAATTCGCCAACTTCAACGCCGACCCGAAATTCCTCGCGCAGAATTTCAACGCCACGTTGACCTATTCCCATGACAGCAACTTGCTGATGGTGCTGCGTGACCGTGCGGACATTGCCCTGGTCACGCGCTCCTACTTGAGCGATTACCTGCTGCGCAACGAGAAAGTCGCCGATGAGCTGCTGGTGTCCCAGCGCATCGATCAGGTCTACCACCACTACGCACTGCTCAGCCCCGCCGCGCCGATCAGTGGCCCGGCGTTCAGCAAGTTGCTGCAAGGTTTGCGCGACAACGGCCAGATGCTGAAGATTTTCGAGCCGTACAAGATCGCCGTGGTGCCAGTGCCCAAGCCCTGAACACCTGCCGCAGTTCGCGGATTTAACCCCTTCGCTTAAATTTCCTGGCCCGGCTCACGTCACATCGTTGAACTGTCGACGATTACTGTGAGCCCGACCCATGTCCAATCTGAATGACCTGACTGCCCTGGCCTTGCCGTCAGGGCGCAGTCTTGTAGCCGATGAAACCGAAAGCCGCCTGAGCCTCAGCCTCGAAGGGCAGCCGCTGATCCGTTTGCGCCTGAGCCGCGAGCCGCAGTTGCATATCGAGGTCGAGGAGCGCTTCGGCCTGCCCGCCGGTCAGGCGTTCTGGGCGGCTTGCTATTGGCTGTTTGCCCGCGACCCCGCCTGCCAGCGCCTGACCTGGCGCCTGGGCGAGGCGCCCACCGAAGCCTTGCTCAGCGGTTTGTTGATCCCGACCGAAACCGTCGGCGAGTACCGCTGCGAACGCACGCTGTTCTGGCAATTGCCGCAACCGTGGCTGGGGACGTCGCTGACCGGCAGCTATCCGCAGCAAATGGTCATCAGCGCTGGCAAGCGTCATCCGTTGCGCCCGGCCAAACCGCGCGGCGAAGTCTATCGCCGTTTCGATGCGCGCCTCGGTGCGTGGGTGTCCTTGCGTACGGTGGAAATCGAACAGGATTTGCCGCGCTTCAATCGCTGGCAGAACAGCCCCCGGGTCGCCAGTTTCTGGCAGGAGGAGGGCAGTCTCGAGAAGCATCGGGAATACCTGAGCAAACTCGACACCGATCCGCACACCCTGACCCTGATCGGTTGCTTCGATGATCAGCCGTTTGCGTACTTTGAGGCGTATTGGGCCAAGGAAGATCGCATCGCGCCGTTCTACGACGCCGGCGATTACGACCGTGGCATTCATATGCTGGTGGGCGAAGAGGCGCATCGCGGCCCGCACAAAGTCGCGAGCTGGCTGTCGGCGCTGGTGCATTACCTGTTCCTGGATGATCCGCGCACCCAACGCGTGGTTGCCGAGCCTCGCGCCGACAACGCGAAGATGATCGGGCACATGCACAACCAGTGTTTTCACTGCGAAAAAGAGTTCGACTTCCCGCACAAGCGCGCGGCGTTGATGGTGTTGGGGCGGGAGCGGTTTTTTGATCGGTGCAAATTGGCTTGATGGGGTATGACTCAAGGTTTGCATCGATCTTGAGTCAGCCTTCGCGGGCAAGCCTCGCTCCTACAGGTTTTGCGCCATCCCTGCCATTGTGGTTCGACGCTAAACCTGTAGGAGCGAGGCTTGCCCGCGAAGCTCTTAGCGCCGAGCGAAGGTATCCGCCCGACTGCCCGACACCTTGCGGCAGTGCACCAACGCATCGCGAATCATGAAGTTCACCAGGGTCGGCGAGACGCCGAGTTCCTTGGCGATGTCCTTTTGCGGCACGCCGTGCAGGCGGTACATCTCGAAGGCGTAGCGCGTGCGGCTGGGCAGCTCGGTCAGCGCGTCGGCGATGTGTTCCAGGGTCGAGAAGTTGATGTGCGAGGTTTCCGGCGATGCGCCCTGGATCACCACGTTAAGACCTTCTTCTTCCGGACCCGAATACTTCTGCTCCAGTGCCTGTTTGCGGTAGTGATCGATTGCCAGGTTGCGCACGATCTGGAACAGGTAGCTGAGCTGAGCCTTGAATGAAGAGGTGATCTGCGGCGCCGATTGCAGCCGGAAGAACGCATCTTGCACCACGTCCTCAGCCCGCGACCGGCAGCCAGTAATGCGGGCTGCAATTTTGACCAGAATCAGTCGGTTGTCGACAAAGGCCTGAAGTAGCGGTGAATCGCACCTGCTTGTGGATACTTGTTCCGTCATGGAAATCACCTTGCTGCAAATAGGGTTGCGGGACGACGAAGGGTTCGCAGCCGTCCTACACATCGAACGACAAATTATGTTGAATGATAATGATTGTCAATTGAGAAAGAGAATTAATGCGCCACAAAAGTGCAGAGTGCGAACTGCGACACGCTGTCGCGCCCGTCCCTGTTGGGGTTGAAGCCTGCGGACTAATTATTTCAAGACATCAATCGTTCTCATTGGTGAATGGTTCCGGACACGCTCCGGCCATAACCGCATTCCCAAGCCTTGCGCGGTCGGCGAAGACCGCGCCCTGCACGCCATTTGAATGAGCGTGACGTACGAAAACCGATTCCAACTTGCAAGCCGAATTCAGGCAGGAAACCTCATGACCGACGCGTTCGAACTCCCCAGCACACTGGTCCAAGCCCTCCAGCGCCGTGCGGCCCTGACGCCGGATCGAGTGGCTTTGCGTTTTCTCGCCGAAACCGCGGATCAGACGGTGGTGCTCAGTTATCGCGAACTGGATCAGCGCGCACGAACCATCGCTGGGGCGTTGCAGGCTCAGGCCGGCTTCGGTGATCGCGCAGTGTTGCTGTTTCCCAGCGGCCCGGATTACGTCGCGGCGTTCTTTGGTTGCCTGTATGCGGGCGTGATCGCGGTGCCGGCTTACCCGCCGGAATCGACCAAGCGTCACCACCAGGAACGCTTGCTGTCGATCATCAGCGACGCCGAACCACGTCTGTTGCTGACCAGCGCCGGCCTGCGCGACGCCTTGCAGCAAATCCAAGGCGCACCGCCGTTGCTGTGTGTCGATACCCTCGACCACTCGATGGCCGAGCATTGGGTCTTGCCGAACCTTGAACACGACCACATCGCCTTCCTGCAATACACCTCCGGCTCCACCGCGTTGCCCAAAGGCGTGCAAGTCAGCCACGGCAACCTGGTGGCCAATGAGCTGCTGATCCGTCACGGCTTCGGCATCGACCTGAACCCGGACGACGTGATCGTCAGCTGGTTGCCGCTGTACCACGACATGGGCCTGATCGGCGGTCTGTTGCAGCCGATTTTCAGCGGTGTGCCGTGTGTGTTGATGTCGCCGGCGTATTTCCTTGGCCGGCCGTTGCGCTGGCTCGAAGCGATCAGCGAATACGGCGGCACCATCAGCGGCGGGCCGGACTTCGCTTATCGACTGTGCAGCGAAAGGGTCAGTGAATCGGCGCTGGAACGCCTCGACTTGAGCGGCTGGCGCGTGGCGTATTCCGGCTCCGAGCCGATTCGCCTCGACACCCTCGAACGTTTCGCCGAAAAGTTCGCAAGCTGCGGCTTTACCCCGGACAGTTTCATGGCGTCTTACGGTCTGGCGGAAGCCACGCTGTTCGTCGCCGGCACGCCTCGTGGCCAAGGCATCGGCAATCTGAAAGTGAACGACCAGGCCCTGGCGCAAAACCGCGCCGAAGCGGGCGAGGGCGCGGCGATCATGAGTTGCGGCATCAGTCAGCCGGATCACGCCGTGCTGATCGTCGATCCGCTCGCGCTCACCGAACTGGCTGACAACACCGTCGGCGAAGTCTGGGCCAGCGGGCCGAGCATCGCCCACGGCTACTGGCGCAACCCCGAGGCGAGCGCCAAGACTTTTGTCCAGCACGCCGGCCGCACCTGGCTGCGCACCGGTGACCTGGGCTTCAAGCGTGACGGTGAATTTTTCATCACCGGGCGCCTGAAAGACATGCTGATCGTGCGCGGCCACAACCTCTATCCGCAGGACATCGAGCAAACCGTCGAGCGTGAAGTGGAAGTGGTGCGCAAGGGTCGCGTCGCGGCGTTCGCGGTCAATATCGATGGCCAGGAAGGCATTGGTATCGCCGCGGAAATCAGCCGCAGCGTGCAGAAAATCCTGCCGCCCGACGCGCTGATCAAAGCCATCCGCCAAGCCGTGGCCGAGGCGTATCAGGAAGGGCCGAGCGTGGTGGTGTTGCTCAATCCCGGCGCATTGCCGAAGACCTCCAGCGGCAAACTGCAACGTTCGGCGTGCCGCAATCGCCTGGCGGACGGCAGCCTCGACAGCTACGCGTTGTTTCCTTCGGCAGACGCCGAAAAGGCAACCGCCACGCCATCCGCTTCCGAACTGCAAACCCTGATCGCCAACATCTGGTGCGAACAGCTCAACGTCAAACAGGTCAACGCCGACGATCACTTCTTCCTGCTCGGCGGCAACTCCATCGCCGCCACCCAAGTGGTCGCGCGGTTGCGTGAAGAACTCGGTCTGGAGCTGAACCTGCGCCTGCTGTTCGAAGCGCCGACGTTGGGCGCATTTGCCGCCGCTGTGGCGCAACAGCAACACGACGGCGGTCTTGCCCAAGGCACGATCACCGCGCTGTCGCGCATTGAAGCGATGCCGCAATCCCTGGCACAAAACCGTCTGTGGATCACTTGGCAACTCGACCCCCAGAGCAGCGCCTACAACATTCCCGGCGCCCTGCGCTTGCGCGGTGAGCTGGACGAAGACGCGTTGCGCGCCAGTTTCCAACAGTTGATCGAGCGCCACGAATCCCTGCGCACGCGGTTCTTCGAACGTGACGGCGTGGCCCTGCAACGGGTCGATGCTGCGGGTGAATTCAATCTGCAACTGATCGACATCAGTGACTTGCCCGTCGACAAACGTGAAGTCCGCGCGCAACAAATCCGCGAGGACGAAGCCCACACCCAGTTCGATCTGGAGAAAGGTCCGCTGCTGTGGGTGACCCTGGTGCGCCTCGACGACGAGGACCATCAACTGCTGGTGACGATGCACCACATCATCGCCGACGGCTGGTCGCTGAACGTGCTGATCGACGAGTTTTCGCGCCTGTACGCCGCCGCTTCCCAAGGCCAGAAAGCCACGCTCGCGGCATTGCCGACCCAGTACGCCGATTACGGTAGCTGGCAGCGTCAATGGCTGGCCCAAGGCGAGGGCGAGCGGCAACTGGCCTATTGGAAAAACCAGTTGGGCGATGAGCATCCGGTGCTGAGCCTGGCTACTGATCATCCGCGCTCGGCACATCACGTCCACAGCGCTGCCCGCCACACTGTGCGTCTGGGCGTGAGCCTCAGTGAGGCCATCCGCCAGACCGCCCAGGCCCATGAAGCGACGCCGTTCATGCTGTTGCTGACCGCGTTCCAGAGCCTGCTGCACCGCTACAGCGGCCAGCGCGATATCCGCATCGGCGTGCCGAACGCCAACCGTCCACGCCTGGAAACCCAGGGGCTGATCGGCTTCTTCATCAACACCCAAGTGCTGCGTGCCGACGTTGATTCGCGCCTGCCGTTCGTTGAGCTGCTGGCGCAAACCCGTCAGGCTGCGTTGGGCGCCCAGGCCCATCAGGACCTGCCGTTCGAGCAACTGCTGGAAGCCTTCCCGCAAGCTCGCGAGTCGGGTTTGTTCCAGGTCATGTTCAACCACCAGCAGCGGGACTTGAGCGCCCTGCGCCGCTTGCCGGGGCTGCTCGCCGAAGAGCTGCCGTGGCACAGCCGCGAGGCCAAGTTCGACCTGCAATTGCACAGCGAAGAAGACCGCAACGGACGCTTGAGCCTGTCCTTCGACTACGCCAACGAGTTGTTCGACGTCACCACCATCGAGCGTCTGGCCGAGCACTTCACCAACCTGTTGCGCGAAGTCTGCGAGCAGCCACAGCAGGCCATCGGCGATCTGCAACTGTTAACCTCGGGTGAGCACGATCAACAAGCCTCATGGAGCACCGCCCCATGCACACCGGCCAGCCAATGGTTGCCGGAATTACTCAATGAACAACTGCGCCTGACCCCGGAGCGCACCGCGCTGATCTGGGACGGTGGCCAACTCGATTTCGCCGAACTGCACACCCAATCCAATCGCCTGGCCCATTACCTGCGCGACAAGGGCGTCGGCCCGGATGTGTGCGTGGCCATCGCCGCCGAACGTTCGCCGCAACTGTTGATCGGCTTGCTGGCGATCATCAAGGCCGGTGGTGCCTACGTGCCGCTGGACCCGGATTACCCGGCCGAACGCCTGGCCCACATGCTCAGCGACAGTGGCGTCGAATTACTCCTGACCCAAACCGAATTGCTCGACCGCTTGCCGACCAGCGACGGCGTCAGCGTGATCGCCATGGACGCCTTGCACCTGGAAAACTGGCCGAGCCAGGCACCCGGTCTGCACCTGCATGGCGACAACCTGGCCTACGTGATTTACACCTCGGGTTCCACCGGCCAACCGAAAGGCGTCGGCAACACCCACGCCGCCCTCGCCGAACGTTTGCAATGGATGCAGAACACCTATCGCCTGGACGAAACCGACGTGCTGATGCAAAAAGCGCCGATCAGTTTCGACGTGTCGGTGTGGGAATGCTTCTGGCCGCTGATCACTGGAGCGCGCCTGCTGATTGCCGGTCCCGGCGAACACCGCGATCCCCATCGCATTGCGCAACTGGTTCAGCAATACGGCGTGACCACACTGCACTTCGTCCCGCCACTGTTGGCGCTGTTTATCGAAGAACCGCTGACCAGCGATTGCACCAGCCTGCGCCGGGTGTTCTCCGGTGGTGAAGCCTTGCCCGCCGAGTTGCGCAACCGCGTGCTGGAGCAACTGCCCGCCGTGCAACTGCACAACCGCTACGGCCCGACGGAAACCGCGATCAACGTCACCCATTGGCATTGCACGATGGCTGATGGCGAGCGTTCGCCGATTGGCCGGCCGCTGGGCAACGTGGTTTGCCGCGTGCTCGACAGCGACCTTAACCCGGTGCCGGCCGGTGTGCCGGGTGAGCTGTGCATCAGCGGCATTGGTCTGGCGCGAGGCTACTTGGGTCGTCCGGGCCTGACCGCCGAACGCTTTGTCGTCGATCCACTGGGCGAGAACGGCGCGCGGCTGTACCGCACCGGCGACCGTGCACGCTGGACCGCAGATGGCGTGATCGAATACCTCGGACGCCTCGATCAGCAGGTCAAGTTGCGTGGCTTCCGGGTGGAGCCGGAAGAAATCGAAGCGCGTCTGCTGGCCCAGGACGGCGTTGCCCAAGCCGTGGTGCTGGTGCGCGAAACGGCCGCTGGCGGTCAGTTGATCGGTTACTACACCTCAACCGATTCTTCCGAAGACATTGATGTTCAAACCCAACGTCTGAAAGCCGCGCTGGCCGCCGAGCTGCCGGAATACATGGTCCCGGCGCAGTTGATGCGTCTGGATGAAATGCCCCTCAGCCCAAGCGGCAAACTCGACCGCCGTGCCTTGCCGGAACCGCAATGGCAGGTTCGCGAACATGTCGAACCGGTCACCGCCCTTGAGCAGCAAATCGCCGGTATCTGGCGTGAAGTGCTGGGCCTCAAGCAAATCGGTCTGCGCGATGACTTCTTCGCCCTCGGCGGCCATTCGCTGCTGGCGACACAAATCATCTCCCGCACCCGTCAGGCCTGTGACGTCGAATTGCCCCTGCGTGCGTTGTTCGAAAACAGTGAGCTGGGGGCGTTCGCCGAACAGGTGCGCTTTATCCAGGCCAGCGGCAAAACCAACCAGCAGCCACCCATCGAGAAGGTCGACCGCAGCCAACCGGTGCCGCTGTCCTATTCCCAACAACGGATGTGGTTCCTCTGGCAGATGGAGCCGGACAGCCCGGCCTACAACGTCGGTGGCATGGCGCGGCTGCGCGGGGTGCTGGATGTCGGGCGTTTCGAAGCGGCGCTGCAAGCGTTGATCATCCGCCACGAAACCCTGCGCACCACGTTCCCAAGCATCGATGGCGTGGCCCGGCAACAGGTGCATGCGGATACCGGCATGCGCATGGACTGGAAGGATTTCTCGGCGCTCGACGTCGAATTGCGCGAGCAACGGGTCCAGGCCCTGGCGGATAGCGAAGCCCACACCCCGTTCAATCTGGAAACCGGTCCGCTGCTGCGCGCCTGCCTGGTCAAGACCGCCGAGCAGGAACACTACCTGGTGCTGACCCTGCACCACATCGTCACCGAAGGCTGGGCGATGGACATCTTCGCCCGGGAACTGAGCGCGCTCTACGAAGCCTTCGTCGATGACCGCGAATCGCCGCTGGAAGCGCTGCCGGTGCAGTACCTGGATTACAGCGTCTGGCAGCGCCAGTGGCTGGAGTCCGGCGAGCGTCAACGTCAGCTCGACTACTGGACCGCGCAACTGGGCCGCGAACATCCGTTGCTGGAATTGCCCGGCGACCGTCCGCGTCCGCCGGTGCAAAGCCACCAGGGCGAGCTGTTCCGTTTCGACCTCAGCGACGACCTCGCGGCACGGGTTCGCGCCTTCAACGCGCAAAACGGCCTGACCCTGTTCATGACCATGACCGCCGCCCTGGCCGTGCTGCTTTACCGCTACAGCGGCCAGACTGACCTGCGCATCGGCGCACCGGTGGCCAACCGTATTCGCCCGGAAAGCGAAGGGCTGATCGGCGCGTTCCTCAACACCCAGGTGTTGCGTTGCCAGCTCGACGGGCAAATGTCCGTCGGCGAATTGTTCGAGCAGGTTCGTCACACTGTGATCGAGGGTCAGTCCCATCAGGACTTGCCATTCGATCATTTGGTGGAAGCCTTGCAGCCACCGCGCAGCGCTGCGTACAACCCGTTGTTCCAAGTGATGTGCAACGTGCAGCGCTGGGAATTCCAGCAGAGCCGCACCCTGGCCGGCATGACCGTCGAGTACCTGGCCAACGATGCTCGGGCGACCAAGTTTGACCTCAACCTGGAAGTCACCGACCTCGACCATCGCCTGGGTTGCTGCCTGACTTACAGCACCGACCTGTTCGATGAACCGCGCATTGCACGGATGGCTGGGCACTGGCGCAACCTGTTGGAAGCGCTGCTCGCCGATCCGCAACAACGCCTCAGCGACTTGCCGTTGCTCGAAACCTCGGAACAGCAAAACCTGCTGGACAGCCTCGGCATCGAACCGGGCGAACATCGTCTGGACCAGTGCATCCATCACCTGTTCAGCGAGCAAGCCCTGGCCCGCAAAGATGCGCCAGCCCTGACCTTTGCCGGTCAAACCCTGAGCTACGCCGAACTCGACAGCCGCGCCAATCGCCTGGCCTGGATGCTGCGCGAGCGTGGTGTCGGCCCACAGGTCCGCGTTGGTCTGGCGCTGGAACGTTCGCTGGAAATGGTCATCGGCCTGCTGGCGATCCTCAAGGCCGGTGGCGCTTACGTGCCGCTGGACCCGGAATACCCGCTCGATCGCCTGCATTACATGATCGAAGACAGCGGCATCGGTCTGCTGCTCAGTGACAAAGCCATGTTCAACGCCCTCGGTGAATTGCCCGCGACCGTGGCCCGCTGGTGCCTGGAAGACGATGCCGCCGAACTGGCCAACTACCCGGCCACCGAGCTGCCGTTTATCAGCCTGCCGCAGCATCAGGCGTACCTGATTTACACCTCTGGCTCCACCGGCAAACCGAAAGGCGTGGTGGTGTCCCACGGCGAAATCGCCATGCATTGCCAGGCTGTGATCGAGCGCTTCGGCATGCGTCCCGACGACTGCGAACTGCACTTCTATTCGATCAACTTCGACGCCGCCACCGAACGTTTGCTGGTGCCGCTGTTGAGTGGTGCGCAGGTGGTGTTGCGTGCTCAAGGGCAGTGGGACGCTGAAGAAATCTGCGACCTGATTCGCCAGCATCAGATCAACATCCTCGGCTTCACTCCGAGCTACGGCAGCCAGTTGGCGCAGTGGCTGGCGACCCAGGGCGAAACCCTGCCGGTGCGCATGATCATTACCGGCGGCGAAGCCCTGACCGGCGAACACCTGTCGCGGATTCGCGCAGCGTTCACACCGAGCCTGTTCTTTAACGCCTACGGCCCGACCGAAACCGTGGTCATGCCGCTGGCCAGTCTGGCGCCGGAAGTGTTGGATGAAGGCCTGGGCAGCGTGCCGATAGGCAGCGTGATCGGCGCCCGCGTGGCCTACATCCTCGACGCCGATCTGGCGTTGGTGCCCCAAGGCGCGACCGGCGAGTTGTACGTCGGCGGCGCCGGCCTGGCCCAGGGTTATCACGAGCGGGCGGGGATGACGGCGGAGCGCTTTGTGGCGGATCCGTTTGCCAGCAATGGCGGGCGTATCTACCGGACCGGCGACCTGGTGCGTCAGCGCGCCGATGGTTTGGTGGAATACCTTGGGCGCATCGACCATCAAGTGAAAATCCGTGGTTTCCGCATCGAGTTGGGTGAGATCGAAACCCGTCTGCTTGAACACAAATCCATCCGTGAAGCGGTGGTGCTGGCGCTGGATGCGCCGAGCGGTAAACAACTGGTCGGCTACCTCGTTACCGACGTCGCCGAACAGGACGAAGCACAGCAATCCGCCCTGCGCGAAGCCCTGAAGGCTCACCTCAAATCCCAACTGCCGGACTACATGGTGCCGACGCACCTGATCCTGCTGGCCAGCATGCCGCTGACCGCCAACGGCAAACTCGACCGCCGCGCACTGCCGGCGCCGGACCCGGAACTGAACCGCCAGCACTACGTGGCGCCGAGCAATGAACTGGAGCTGACCCTGGCTGGCATCTGGTGCGAAGTGCTGAACGTCGCTCAAGTCGGCCTCAACGACAACTTCTTCGAGCTGGGCGGCGATTCGATTCTGTCGATCCAGGTGGTCAGCCGCGCACGGCAGCAGGGCATTCACTTCAGCCCTCGCGACCTGTTCCAGCACCAGACCGTGCAGACCCTCGCCGCTGTCGCGACCCGCACCGAGCAGGTCAGCGCCGAGCAAGGTCTGCTGGTTGGCGAGTCGGGTTTGACACCGATCCAGCACTGGTTCTTCGACACCGACATTCCTGAGCGTCAGCACTGGAACCAGGCGTTGCTGTTGGAGCCGACTGTTGCGCTGGACCCCCATCGCCTGGAGCAAGCGCTGCTGGCGGTGATCGAGCAGCACGACGCCTTGCGCCTGCGCTTCACTCAAACCGAGGCGCAATGGCACGCCGAGCACCAGGCGATCAACGACACCCCGGTGCTGTGGCAGGTGCGCGTTGCGTCCATGGACAAGTGCACTGCGCTGTTCGCCGATGCCCAACGCAGTCTCGACCTCGAACAAGGCCCGTTGATCCGTGCGCTGCTGGTCGATGGTCCGGAAGGTCAGCAACGCTTGTTCATCGCCATTCACCACTTGGTGGTGGACGGGGTTTCCTGGCGGGTGCTGCTGGACGATCTGCAAACGGTCTACCGTCAACTGGATGCCGAGCAATCGGTGAAGCTGCCGGCCAAAACCAGCGCCTTCAAGGACTGGACCGCACGTTTGCAAGCCTATGCCGGCAGCGAATCCCTGCGCGAAGAGCTGGACTGGTGGCAGTCGCAACTGGCCGGGTCAAGCGCCGATTTGCCGTGTGATCGTCCGCAAGGTGGGCAGCAGAATCGGCATGCGCAAACCGTCAGCGTACGCCTGGATGCCGAGCGCACCCGGCAATTGCTGCAACAGGCGCCGAGCGCGTATCGCACCCAGGTCAACGACCTGCTGCTGACTGCGCTGGCCCGCGTGATGTGCCGCTGGAGCGGCCACGAATCGGCGTTGATTCAACTCGAAGGCCACGGCCGCGAAACCCTGTTCGACGAGATCGACCTGACCCGCACCGTGGGGTGGTTCACCAGCGCTTATCCGCTGCGCCTGGTGCCAGCGGCGGAGCAGGGCGCCTCGATCAAAGCGATCAAGGAACAACTGCGCGCCGTGCCGCACAAAGGTTTGGGTTATGGCGTGTTGCGCTACCTCGCCGATGACCTGTGTCGCCAGACCATGGCCGCGTTGCCGGTGGCGCCGATCACCTTTAACTACCTCGGCCAGTTCGACCAGAGCTTCGGCGCGGACGCGTTGTTCCGGCCCCTCGATGAACCGGTCGATGCGGCCCACGATCCCCATGCGCCGCTGCCGAATGAGCTGAGCGTCGACAGTCAGGTCTACGGCGGCGAACTGGTGCTGCGCTGGACCTTCAGCGCCGAACGCTACGAGCCGCAGACCATCAGCGACTTGGCGGACGCCTACCTGGGCGAGCTGCAAAGCCTGATCGAGCACTGCCTGCAAGACGACGCTGGAGGCCTGACACCTTCGGACTTCCCGTTGGCCAAGCTCACTCAGCCGCAACTCGACGCACTGCCGATCCCGGCCGCCGTGATCGAAGACGTCTACCCGCTGACCCCGATGCAGGAAGGCATGCTGCTGCACACCTTGCTGGAACCGGGCACCGGCCTCTACTACATGCAGGATCGCTACCGCATCAACAGCGAACTCGACCCCGAGCGTTTTGCCCAGGCCTGGCAAGCGGTGATCGCCCGTCATGAAGCCTTGCGCGCCTCGTTCTGCTGGAACGTCGGCGAAGACATGTTGCAGGTTATCCACAAACCGGGCAGCACGCCGATCGAGTATCTGGATTGGACTGCCGTCGCCGAAACCGAGCAAGAACCGAAACTGCAAACGCTGCTGAAAACCGAGCGTGAAGCCGGGTTCGATCTGCTCAATCAGGCGCCGTTCCACCTGCGTCTGATCAAGGTTGGCGCGGCGCGCTACTGGTTCATGATGAGCAACCACCACATCCTGATCGATGCCTGGTGCCGCTCGCTGCTGATGAACGATTTCTTTGAAATCTACATGGCTCTGGGCGAAGGCCGGGACGCGCAATTGGCCGTGCCGCCGCGTTATCGTGATTACATTGGCTGGCTGCAACGCCAGAGCCTGGCCGAGGCGCGGCAGTGGTGGAAAACCAACCTGCAAGGCTTCGAGCGCACCACGCCGATCCCGAGCGACCGCCCGTTCCTGCGCGAACATGCGGGCGACAGCGGCGGCATGATCGTCGGCGACCGCTACACCCGACTCGATGCCCGTGACGGTGCGCAACTGCGTGAACTGGCCCAGGCCCATCAACTGACCATCAACACCTTCGCCCAAGCGGCGTGGGCCCTGGTGCTGCGGCGCTTGAGCGGTGATCGCGACGTGCTGTTTGGCGTCACGGTGGCCGGGCGTCCGGTGGAAATGCCGGAGATGCAACGCACCGTCGGGCTGTTTATCAACAGCATCGCGCTGCGGGTGAAAATGCCCGAAGACGACCAGCGTGTCAGCGTGCGTCAGTGGCTCAGCGGTTTGCTCGACAGCAACATGCAGCTGCGCGAGTACGAATACCTGCCGCTGGTGACCATTCAGGAAAACAGCGAATTGCCCAAAGGCCAGCCGTTGTTCGACAGCCTGTTCGTGTTCGAAAACGCCCCGGTGGAAGTCTCGGTGCTGGACCGTGCGCAAAGCCTCAACGCCACCTCGGATTCGGGCCGCACCCACACCAACTTCCCGCTGACGGCGGTGTGCTATCCGGGGGATGACCTCGGGTTGCACCTGTCCTACGACCAGCGTTATTTCGACGAATCCACGGTCGAGCGCATGCTCGGCGAGTTCAAGCGTTTGCTGCTGGCCTTGGTCGAAGGTTTCCATGGCGACATGGCCGACTTGCCGCTGCTGGGCGCCGAGGAGCAGGACTTCCTGGTCCATGGCTGCAATCAGAGCGAACACGACTACCCGTTGGAAAAAAGCTACGTCGAGCTGTTCGAAGCCCAGGTCGCCCAGCACCCGCAGCGCATCGCCGCCAGTTGCCTCGACCGCTTGCACAGCTACGTCGATCTGAACCAGCGCAGCAACCGCCTCGGTCATGCGTTGATCGCGGCGGGTGTCGGGCTCGATCAACCGGTGGCGTTGCTGGCGGAACGTAATCTCGATCTGCTGGGTATGATCATCGGCAGCTTCAAGGCTGGCGCCGGTTACCTGCCGTTGGACCCGGGCCTGCCGAGTCAGCGTCTGAGCCGGATCATCGACTTGAGCCGCACGCCGTTGCTGGTTTGCACCCAAGCTTGCCGTGAACAAGCGGTGGCGTTGCTGGAGGAGTTCGGTTGCGCCCATCGGCCGAAGTTGTTGGTTTGGGAAGAGGTGCAAGCGAGTGATACGTCGGTGCAAAACCCGGGCATCTACAGCGCCCCGGATAACCTGGCCTACGTGATCTACACCTCGGGTTCCACCGGGTTGCCGAAAGGCGTGATGGTGGAACAGCGCGGCATGCTCAATAACCAGTTGAGCAAAGTGCCGTATTTGAACCTGAGCGCCGCCGATGTGATCGCGCAAACCGCTTCGCAGAGCTTCGATATTTCGGTCTGGCAGTTCCTCGCCGCACCGCTGTTCGGGGCGCGGGTGGACATTGTGCCGAACACCATCGCCCACGATCCGCAGGGCTTGCTGGCCCACGTGCAGAGCCAGGGCATCACCGTGCTGGAAAGCGTGCCGTCGTTGATCCAGGGCATGCTCGCCCAGGAGCGTATGAGCCTCGACGGCTTGCGCTGGATGCTGCCGACCGGTGAAGCGATGCCGCCGGAACTGGCGCACCAATGGCTGCTGCGCTACCCGGACATCGGGCTGGTCAACGCCTATGGCCCGGCCGAATGCTCGGACGACGTGGCGTTCTTCCGTGTCGACATGGCCTCGACCCGCGGCAGCTATTTGCCGATTGGTACGCCGACCGACAACAACCGTTTGTACCTGCTCGATGGCGCACTGGAACTGGTGCCGCTGGGGGCGGTGGGTGAGTTGTGTGTCGCCGGCACCGGTGTTGGTCGCGGTTACGTCAGCGATCCGCTGCGCACCGCCCAGGTGTTTGTGCCGAACCCGTTCGGTGAGCCGGGAGATCGTCTGTATCGCACTGGCGACCTGGCCCGTCGGCGCAGTGACGGCGTGCTGGAATACGTTGGCCGGATTGACCATCAAGTGAAGATTCGCGGCTACCGCATCGAGTTGGGGGAAATCGAGGCACGTCTGCACGAACAACCGGAAGTCCGTGACGCAGCGGTCGGCGTGCAGGAAGGCGTCAACGGCAAGCACTTGGTGGGTTATCTGGTGGCGGCGGATTCGGCGCTCAACCCGAGCGAACGACTGGAGCGCATCAAGCAACGCCTGCGCGCCGAGCTACCGGAATACATGGTGCCACTGCACTGGTTGTGGCTCGACAAATTGCCGCTCAATGCCAACGGCAAACTGGATCGCAAGGCCCTGCCGGCGCTGGAGATCGGTCAGTTGCAGAGCCAGGACTACCTGGCGCCGCGCAATGAACTGGAACAGACCCTGGCGGATATCTGGGCCGAGGTGTTGAAGGTCGAGCAGGTCGGCGTGCGCGACAACTTCTTCGAACTGGGCGGGCATTCGCTGCTGGCGACACAGATTGCCTCGCGGGTGCAAAAAGCCCTGCAACGCAACGTGCCGCTGCGGGCGATGTTCGAGTGCAGTTCGGTGGAGGAGTTGGCGCAGTACATCGAGGGCTTGGCGGCGAGTGATATCACCGAGGAGAAGGTGGATCGGTTGAATGACCTGATGGCGGAGTTGGAGGGGTTTTGATTCTTTAGCGTCTGTAAGGGCCTCTTCGCGAGCAAGCCCGCTCCCACATTGGAACGCGTTCCCCTGTGGGAGCGGGCTTGCTCGCGAAAGGGCCGTAACAGCCACAGCAAGGTTGACTGCCAGGCCACACCAGCCCAGTCTTCCTCCTCCATTTTGGTGAGGAGACAGCTAATGCCCTTCGCAACAATAGACGGACAACCCCTGCACTACACCGACCAAGGCACCGGCCCCGCCGTGCTGCTGGCGGGCAGTTACCTGTGGGACCAGGCCATGTGGGCACCGCAGATTGCCGCGTTGTCCCAGCATTACCGGGTGATTGCCCTGGACCTCTGGGGCCACGGTCAATCCGCAAAACTCCCCGAAGGCACCACGTCCCTGGATGACATCGCGCGCCAGGCCCTGGCATTGCTCGATCATCTGGACATCGACCGCGTCACCCTGGTCGGGTTGTCGGTCGGCGGCATGTGGGGCGTGCGCCTGGCGCTGTCGGCACCGCAACGGCTCAACGGCCTGGTGCTGATGGACACCTACGTCGGCGTCGAGCCGGAACCGACTCGCCAATACTATTTCTCGCTGTTCAAACAGATTGAAGACAGCGGCGTGATCGCCCCGCAGTTGCTGGACATCGTGGTGCCGATCTTCTTCCGGCCGGGCATCGATCCGCAGTCGGCGCTGTATCAGGATTTCCGCGCAGCATTGGCAGCGCTGCCAGCGGAGCGTCTGCGCGAGAGCATCGTGCCGATGGGGCGGATTACCTTTGGACGGGATGATCTGTTGCCGCGTCTGGGTGAGTTGAATCCTGACACCACCTTGGTGATGTGTGGCGATCAGGACAAACCGCGTCCGCCGAGCGAGGCTCGGGAAATGGCTGAGTTGATTGGTTGTTCGTGTGTGCTGGTGCCGGAGGCGGGGCATATCTCCAATCTGGAGAGTGCGGGGTTTGTCACTGAGGCGTTGTTGAAGTTTTTGGCTGAAAGGAATTAGCCGACTGTTCAAGATCGTTCCCACGCTCTGCGTGGGAATGCCGCCCGGGACGCTCCGCGTCCCTTCGCAGGCGTGACGCAGAGCGTCACAGGATGCATTCCCACGCAGAGCGTGGGAACGATCAAAACTACTTCGGCCCAAGAATCTTCAACAACTTGTCCGGCGACGGCGCGCCTTGCTGTTGCTGCAACTCGCCCTTGTCGTCCATGTAGAAAATCGCCGGGGTTGCCTGCAGCTCCAGGTCTTCCATCAACTGCATGTTCGCCGCCAGTTTCGCCTGGATCGCCGGGGGGACGTCCTTCATGGCTTTGAGCGAACTTTGCTTGCCGGACTTCTCGTGGTCTTCCAGGGCTTTGCTCGGGTCTTTGGCCGCCAGCAGCGCGGCGGATTTGCCGGGGCTGTCTTCGCGGATGATGCCGACCATGATGTGGCGCAACTGCACCTTGCCGGACTTGACCCACGGCCGCGCCTGTTCCCAGAACATGTTGCAGTAAGGGCAGTTCGGGTCGCTGAACAGGTAGACGACACGCGGGGCGTCCTTGTTGCCGTCGCCGATCCAGTTGCTCGCTTCCATCTTGCCCCAGACTTCCTTGGACATCGGCGCGTACACCAGTTTCTGCAACGGTGCGCTGCTCAGGTCATTGCCGTCGGCGTCGTACAGGTTGCCGAGCAAGACGTGCTTGCCATCCGGGGTCAGGTACAGCGCCATGCCACGGTTCTGGTATTGCGCCGCATAGCCGCGCAAACCGTCTGGCGCATCGAACTGGCCGACGATTTTTGCGCCCTTGGCTTCGATCTTCTTGATCGCCTCGGGCAGTTCTTCAACAGCCTGCGCCGACGGCAGGTGCAGCAGGGCTGCGCCCAGGGTCAGCGTCAGCAGGTGGCGGAGGCGGGGCATGGCAATTTCCTTGTGGCGGGAGTGGGGGCGTCGAAGTTTTCCAGGGCGCGGGCCAGGCTGGCTTCGGACAATTCGCCCAGATGGCTGCCCAGCAGGCGACCGTCGTTGCTATAGAACAGCGTAGTCGGCAATGCCATGGACCCGACCGCTTGACCCAAGCGGCCACTGCCGTCGAACAACACGTTGGACAGGCTCAGGCCCTGGGTTTCCAGGAAGGTACTGACGCTTTGCATGCTCTCAGCCTGGTTGACGAACAGGAAGGTCAGGTCCGGGCGCTGTTGCTGGGCGTTTTCCAGCACCGGCATCTCCCGGCGACATGGCGGGCACCAGGTGGCCCAGAGGTTGATCACCAGCGGGCCGCCCTGATAGTCGGCCAGTTGCACGGTTTCTCCGGCGGCGTTGCGCAAGGTGATGTCCGGCAGGCGCGTGCCTTGTTCGTAGATACTCAGGGAGAAGGTCGCCAGCAGCCAAAACAACAGGCCAGTGCCCACCCCAAAACCCAGTGGCCGACGCAACCCCGGTCGACGCCAGCCGCGATACAACGCCGCGAGCACCAGCACGATCACGCCGGGCCAGGCGAGAAAACCGCCATCGCGCAGGTCGATGATCTGCCACGGATCGTTGCGATACTGCGCCCAATAGGCGATCACGAAACTGACCCGCGCCGCCAGCAGGCCCAGCAGGAACAGGCTGAACAGCACCGACTCGGGGTTCTCGCCGCCACGCTTGGCCACCCGCCAGCCAACGAATGTAGCCAGCGCCAGGGCACTGATCAGCAGCAGGTGGTTAAGCGCGATGGCAAAGGTGCCGAGGGTAAAGGTCAGCATTAACGGGCTTCTCGGGTAGTGTTCCAGCGTTGCAGGAAAGTCTCGGCATCCACCTCGCCGGTGATGCGCTGGCTGCGGCGCTCGCTGCCATCGGCATCGATCCACAACAGGCTTGGCGGTCCCGGCACTTTATAGCGGCCGAGTAGCTCGCGGCTGGCGGCATTGTCGGCGGTGACGTCCAGCCGTAGCAAGCGCACGTCTTTTAATGCATCCAATACCTGCGGCTTGGCGAAAACCTGTTTTTCCATGACCTTGCACGCCACGCACCAGTCGGCGTAGTAATCCAGCAGCACCCACTGGCCTTGAGCCTGGGCGGCGTCGAGTTCCCGTTGCAGGGCGGCGGGATCTTTAATCGTCGTGAAAGCGTCGTGGCCGACGGTTGCACCGGATGGGCGAGCCGCGCTGTAGACCTGCAACGGCTTGAACAAGTCATCACTGCCACCCGCCGCACCGACCATCAGCAGACTGCCCCACACGCCGAGCAGCAGTGAACTGGCGCCAAACACCTGGGCCACTCGACCGAAACCTTCCGATTGCTTCCAGGCGCTGTAGGCCGCGATCAGCAACAGCGCACCGCACAGGCCGACCCACAACGATTGATCCAGCACCGGCCGCAACATCAGCAGCGCGGTGGCGAGGAACAGGAAACCGAACACGCCTTTGAGCAGGTTCATCCAGGCACCGGGCTTGGGCAGGAACCGGTTGCCGACGGTCACCAGCAACAGCAGCGGGATGCCCATGCCGATGCCCATGGCAAACAGAATCAGCCCACCGTGCAGCGCGTTGCCGCTCTGGGCGATGTAGAGCAGGGCGCCGGCCAGGGGCGCGGTCATGCACGGGCCGACCAACAGACCGGACAAGGCTCCGAGCACGCCAGCACCGATCAGGCTGCCGCCGCGTTGATTGCGCGAGACGTTTTCCAGTCGATCACGTAGCGCCACTGGCAATTGCAATTCGAAGAAGCCGAACATCGGCAACGCCAGCAGCACGAACACCGCCGCAAAACTGCCGAGCAACCACGGATTTTGCAGCAACGCCTGGAGGTTCGCTCCCAGCAACGACGCCAAAACCCCCATCGCCGCATACACCAGCGCCATGCAAATCACATAACTGCTGGCCAAGGCGAAACCGCGCTTTGGCGTGGCGCCGCTGCCGACGATCAGACCGGCGAGGATCGGCAGCATCGGCAGGGTGCAAGGAGTAAATGCCAGCAACAGCCCAAGGCCGAAGAACACCAACAGGCTCCAGCCCAGCGCCCGCTGTTGCAGGTTGCTGGCCAAGGCTTGATCCGGTGCCTCATTGGTCGCTGTGGTTGGCGCAGCGCCCCCCAGGTCGACCACTTGGGTTTGCGGCGGATAACACAGGCCCGCATCGGCACAGCCCTGGAAACCGACCTTGATCTGGCCAGTGGCCTCGGCCGGGATTTTCAGCTCCAGGCCTTGGCGATAGACCGGTTGTTCACCGAAGAACTCATCACTGTGGGACTCGCCCTCAGGCAAAACAGGCATGTTTTGCGGGGCCAGGCCATCGAATTTCAGACGCTTCTGATACAGGTAATAGCCGTCGGCAATCTGCCAGAACAGCTGGGTTTCACCGCTTTCCAGACGTTCGGAGGTAAAGATGAACGCTTTCGCCACAGGGAGAAATTCAGGTTTGGTGTCGAACGGATTCGAGCCTGCGTGGGCGATACCCGAGAGCAAGAGAATAAAGAGTAAGAAAAAACGCCGCATGAGCCATCCAGTGCCGGTACAAGTCAGGGCAAGATGCTGGTCGCCGATTAACCGGTGATTAATGGGGTGTTGCCGGTCTGAGGGACCCGACCGACAACACCCCGCAAAGGCGAGTGCGCCGTCGCGAGGGTCAGACCCCGTGATAGGTCAGCCGATGTTCCGACAGGGGCGGGTGCGAGTCCTTCCAGGTCTGGGCAACCTTCAGGGCCAGAGCGATTTCTTGCGGGCTCATGGCCTTGCCGAGGTCGTCGAGGAACAGGGCTGCGCTGTTATGCAGTTGGTATTCCGGAGCCGAATTCACCACCAGCCAGACGAGGGCGTAGCTGAGGGGATAATTTTTTTTGTAGCCATACTCGGGATCACCGCCCGATTCACCGTGGCCAAGGGCGAACCCATATTTGAGCACGCCGTAGAGATCATTCAGCGCCGCGGTTTTTTCCAGCCATTCGCGCCTTAGGGATGGGAACGTGGTCACTTTCTGACGGTTGGTGTACCAGTTCATCGCCAGGGGGAAGTTGACATGGGCCGCCCGTTCCAGCAGCAGATCGATAACATCCGTTGGGTTTTGGCCCTCCGGGACCAGACTTCTATCCCGGTCGTACTGCAGCGCCAGGATGTACAAGGCTTCGGGGAATCGCGTGTTCGCCGATTTTTTCAGCCACGTGATCTCCTTGGTCAGTTCGTACATTTGCAGCATCGCTTCGCCATCGCCCTGCTCGATACGTGGCGGCAGGAGTTCTCGGACCTTGTCCAGCGATTCGCTGTCACCCAGTCGCAACAAGGCGTAGACATCCTCTTGGGCGGCGGCCAGTCGATACCACTTTTTGGCCTCTTCGGTGATGCTGCCTTGCCGGCGCCTGAGCACTTCAGCCAGGGCATATTGCGCTGGCCGGTCACCGGCGGAGGCAGCGATGGTCAGGTAGGGCTCCGACGCCCTGAAGCTGCCCAGATTGTAGAGTTCCAGGCCTTTTTTCCGGGCATTTTCCTGGTGCACGTTCAGTTCGGCGATCAGGGCGGACAAGCTGTTGATCAGGTTGAAAAAGGTGGTCAAGTCATCTGTATGCGCTTGCATGGTCAATACCTTCGTAAGAGTTGATTAAGCTCGTCTAGGGTATTGAGCGGTGAAGGGCAGGAGGCGTTACATATGTATCGCATCCCGCGAATAGCGCTTTTTTTCAGTCTCGCAATAATCCGGGCCAACTCACCTCGTCCACTTTGATCGGACCTGCCTCCATTTCGTTTTTTGGAATGTTGTAGCGAATGTATTCGTTATCGGTCAGGAAAATGTAGTAGCAGCTATCAGTGAAGGATCGATCATTTTGTACCGCTGTAATGATCCGATGCTTATAACGCCCAAGTCCCGGCCAACTGGTTTCGTTAATGGCTTCGCGGGTGAGTTTTTGCGTGGGCAAGTCGAGGTAAAGAGAATGTCCGTCATTCAGCAGAAAGCGGAACAATTGAACGTCGCGGTTATTTTGCCACCAGGTGCCGGCGACAATGCGATTGAAATAAGGCCTTAACAAACGCCAGGGTGAATCTGCCAAGCGGTCAAGACTGTGCATTTTGTCGCTGTCTTGATCGTAACGGCACACCATCGGTACGCCGGCGTCTTCATAGAAGAACCATAAAATATCCGAATCAACACCCGAGATTCCCGAACGAGCGGGTCTGATGCCGGTGGTGGTGAAACCGAACCGCAGATGCTTGAAATAAGGGTAGAAGCCGTGCCAATTGTTGTCGGTGATCGTGGCCGGGTAGCCGTCTGGAACCTTGTTGTCACAAATATCAAATCGGGTGTATTGGTTGCTGTCCTTGAAAAAGAAATAACAACGATCTGCTCCGGCGCGCCAATCGACGGCGACTACGTTTGTAAGCTCAGGCATGCTTTGAATCCTTTCAATTTGAAGTGGGGGACTGCGCGGCGTTGTCAGTCTCGCAATAGTCCTGGCCAGGACACATCGTCAACCTTGATCGGCCCGGAATCCAGTTCGTTATCATCCATGTTGTAGCGCAGGTATTCATGGTTAGTTAAAAAGATGTAGAGGTAATTATCTCTGGCCGCTCGATCGTTCTGCGCCGCGGTAATGATTCGGTCTTTATAACGAGCCAGTCCTGGCCAGGTTTTTTCATTAATGGTTTCTACGATCAGCCGGTTGTAGTCATAATCGAAGCGAAGTGCCCGACCGTCATTGAGCAGGAAGCGAAACAGATGAGCCCTACCTTCTTGTTCCCACCACGTGCCCGCGACAATATTATTGAAGTACGGCGCCAGTATCTTCCAGCGAGTTTTCTCCAGTGGCTCATAGCTGATTAAGGTATCGCTATCTTGATCGTATTTGCGAACGCCCGGAATCGTGCTGCCGTCGTAAGTGTAGTAATCAAACAGCCATAAGATATCACCGTCTATTCTGTCCGTATCGAAGCCGGTGGTGGTGAATCCGAAACGCATGTTTCGCGCGTTATTAAACTCACCCCAGTTGGAAGTAACAGGTCGGGGGTAATCCAATGGCACACGATTTTCACCAATGTCGAAACGTGAGTAAGTATTGGTATCTTTGAAAAAGAAATAGATCTGGTCAGGGCCGGAGCGCCAATCGACGGCGACAAAATTTTTGAGTTCGGGCATGTGAAGTTCCTTCTTTGTATGTTCAGTTGTTGGGTGACGTTTGCGCAGGTTAATGAGGTGGCCTGGAGGTGTATAGTTGCGAAGTGTTGATGTTTGTTTCTTTTGAAAGTTAGGGGCTGCGATGTTTTTATATTGAATGATGAGGGTTGTTTGCTGCAGCTTCTGTGCAGATTCACCAGGATTGAAATCCCGCCACCCGGTCGGTTGTCGCCCTGCCATAATTGCGGCTTAATCCTGTTCTGTTTGACTCGCCTTTTTGGCTCAGGGAGCTCCCATGCACGTACTGGTTTGCGAAGACGACGAGCTGATCGCCAGCGGTATCGTCGCCGGCCTCACCGCCCAGGGCCTGACCGTGGAGCATGTCGCTACGGCGTCTTCGGCGCGGGCAATGCTCAAGGTCGCCGAGTTCGACGTCATGGTGCTCGACCTCGGCTTGCCGGATGAAGACGGCCTCAAGCTGCTTCAGCAATTGCGCCATAACGGTCTGGAGATTCCGGTGCTGATCCTCACCGCACGGGATTCGGTCACCGATCGCGTCGATGGCCTGCAGGCCGGTGCTGACGATTACCTGCTTAAACCTTTCGACCTGCGCGAACTCGCCGCGCGCCTGCACACGTTGTTGCGACGGGTGGCCGGGCGCAGCGTCAACCTGATCGAGCATGGCGCCCTGACGTATGACCCAAGCAGCCGCGAAACCCTGCTCGCCGGCCAACCGGTGGACCTGTCGCGCCGCGAGCAATCGCTGTTGCAAGCCCTGCTGCACAACCGTGGCCGGGTGCTGTCCACCGAACAGTTGAAGGACAGCGTCTACGGCTTCAACGATGAGCTGGAAAGCAACGCGCTCAACGTTCATATCCATCACCTGCGGCGTAAACTCGGCAATGGCATCGTCGAAACGGTGCGCGGCCTGGGTTATCGCCTCGGGCCTGCGGATGGCGGAGATCAATCGAAGTGATGAGCCTGCGTTTGCGCCTGAGCCTGACCCTCGGCGCCGCGTTTGCGCTGATTTGGGCGCTGGCGGCAGCCTGGATGCTCAGCGACCTGCGTAACCAGATGATGTTTTCCCTCGACCAGCGCCTGGTCGCATCGGCACGAATGGTCGCCGGGCTGATGGAACAATTACCGGCGCTGCCGACCAAGGGTGAAGGCACGCATTTCAGCGCCGAACAATTGAATGTCCCCGGTGGCATGGCCTGTCAGGTCAGTTCATTGCGCGGCGAAATCCTGGCGCGCAGTCACACCGACCCGCAGCAAACCCTCGAAGCCGAGAAAATGGGCTTCCACGACCAGATGATCGACGGCGCGCCGTGGCGCAGTTTCACGTTGGCTCGCGGTGATCTGCGCATTACCACGGCGGATCGGCAGACCGAGCGCGAGGCCTTGAATATGTCGATCCTGCTGGCCGCTTCGGTGCCGGTGGGTGTGGCGCTGCTCGGGTGTCTGTGCCTGCTCTGGCTGGGCATCGGCCAGGGGCTGGCGCCGCTTAATCGCATGCGCGATGCCTTGATGCGCCGCAGCGCCGACTCCCTCGAACCGTTGCAGATTCAGCCGTTGCCCAGCGAGTTGCAACCGTTGCTCGATACGCAGAATCAACTGTTCCAGCGCATCGGCCGCACCATCGAGCGCGAACGACGCCTGACCGGCGATGCCGCCCACGAACTGCGCAGCCCGCTGACCGCGATCAAGACCCACCTGCAAGTGGCGCGCATGACCGACGGCGCGGCCCGGGATCAATCCCTGGCCCGGGCCGAAGAGGGCGCCGACCGTCTGCACCGCACCCTTGAACAATTGCTCCTGCTGGCGCGGGTCGAGGGCAGCCTGTCGTTCGATGACGGCGTGCAGTGCAGCGCCGAGCAGGTGGCGAAACTGGCCATCCAGGATGCCGCCAGCGGTGATCGCCAGCGCATCAAGTTTCAACCGCCGATCAAATGTTCGGCCGCCCCGGTGCAAATGCCCGCAGTGCTGTCGATTGCCGCGCTACGCAACCTGCTGGACAACGCCTTGCGCCATACCCCGAGCGACGGCGCCGTGGAACTGAGCCTGGAAACCACCGGCAACCGTGTTCGTTTTGTGGTCCGCGACCATGGGCCGGGTATTGCCGAAGACGATTTGCAACACCTGACCCAGCGCTTCTGGCGCAATGGCCAGAGCACCGGTTGCGGATTGGGGCTGGCGATTGTCCAGGCGATTGTTCAGCGCTGTGCCTGCACGTTGCATTTCGACAGCCGGCCGGATGGGTTGCGGGTCGAATTGACCATGCCGCTGCAAACGGTCTGACCAACACCCGATAACCCTGTGGGAGCGGGCTTGCTCGCGAATGCGGTGTGTCAGCCAATACATGCGGCGACTGACACACCGCATTCGCGAGCAAGCCCGCTCCCACAAGGGGATCTCGGTTGCACATCAAATGTAACTTCTCTCCATTAGCCATCCTGCCGCCCCCGGCGCTATCTTCCCCGGCAGCTTTGACTCAATGGATTGAGGGAACAGCGCCATGGATGCACCCCTGCACATCGGCCAGGCAACCCGGGCCGACGCCGGCATTATCAGCCGCATCGTCGAACGTTCGATCCGCGTCGGTTGCGCGCTCGATCACCGCAACGACGCGAAAATCGTCGCCGCCTGGACTCACAACAAAACCGCTGCACACATTCACGCCTGGCTCATCGACCCAAGGTTTTACCTGAGCATCGCCCTGCTTCAAGACAAACCTATCGGCGTCGCCATGGCCACGAGCAGTGGCCGGATTGCCTTCTGCTATGTGCTACCGGAGTGGTTTCGTCGCGGCGCCGGGCACGCCTTGATTCTTGACCTGGAAACCTGGTTGCTCGGACAGGGTTCGCGCCAGGCGCACCTCAACAGCACCCGCACCAGCGAAGCCTTTTATCGGCGCCTGGGTTATCGCGAGTGCGCGCAAACCTTCAGCGTGGCGGGGCTGTACGCCATTCCCATGCACAAGGCACTGACGCCACCTTCATAGAAAGCTGAACGCGGGTCTAAATCCTTAAGCCCCTGATGCGTTTCCAGAACAGGAAAACCTGCAAGTGCGCACCCTGACCGGAACGCGCACCTGCCCGGTGTGCAGTTTTGGTCACTATCCACAGCGTATTGAGGGGTCGAGAGATGTCAGTCGCTACCAGCCTTATCGAAGATCAGCCGGCCCGGGTCGCCCCGTCGCCTGCCGAGACGCTTTACCAGTTCAACGAATCGCCGTTGCTGGCCCGTCAGAGCCAGCAGGAATCCAATGCCCGCAGCTACCCGCGACGGATTCCCCTGGCGCTCAAGCGCGCCAAGGGTATTTATGTGGAAGACGTCGAGGGCCGCCGTTTCATCGATTGCCTGGCCGGCGCCGGCACCCTGGCACTGGGTCACAACCATGCGGTGGTGATCGAAGCGATCCAGCAAGTGCTGACCGATGAACTGCCGCTGCACACCCTCGACCTGACCACGCCGGTCAAGGATCAATTCGTCCAGGACCTGTTCGGCTTGCTGCCACCGGCCCTGGCCGCCGAAGCGAAGATCCAGTTCTGCGGCCCCACCGGCACCGACGCCGTGGAAGCGGCGTTGAAACTGGTGCGCACCGCCACCGGGCGCAGCACCGTGTTGTCGTTCCAGGGCGGTTACCACGGCATGAGCCAGGGCGCGCTGAGCCTGATGGGCAGCCTGGGGCCGAAAAAACCCTTGGGCGCCTTGCTCAGCAGCGGCGTGCAGTTCATGCCGTACCCTTACGACTACCGCTGCCCGTTCGGCCTTGGTGGCGCCCAGGGCGTGCAGGTCAACCTCAACTACCTGGAAAACCTGCTCAACGATCCCGAGGCCGGCGTGCAATTGCCGGCGGCGGTGATCGTCGAAGTGGTGCAGGGCGAGGGCGGGGTGATTCCGGCGGATCTCGATTGGTTGCGCGGCTTGCGCCGTATTACCGAGCAGGCCGGCGTAGCGCTGATCGTCGATGAAATCCAGAGCGGTTTCGCCCGCACCGGCAAGATGTTTGCCTTCGAACACGCCGGGATCATTCCGGATGTGGTGGTGTTGTCCAAGGCCATCGGCGGTAGCCTGCCGTTGGCGGTGGTGGTCTATCGCGACTGGCTCGACACCTGGCTGCCGGGCGCCCATGCCGGGACCTTCCGTGGCAATCAGATGGCCATGGCCGCCGGTTCGGCGGTGATGCGTTACCTGAAGGACAACGATGTCTGCGCCCACGCCGCTGCCATGGGCGAGCGCTTGAGCGAACACCTGCGCATCCTGCAACGGGATTTCCCGCAAATGGGGGATATTCGCGGTCGTGGCTTGATGCTCGGCGTCGAACTGGTCGACCCGAGCGGCAACCCGGACGTGCAAGGCCATCCGCCAGCGTTCGGGCGCCTGGCGCCGCTGGTGCAGCGCGAATGCCTCAAGCGTGGCTTGATCCTTGAGCTGGGCGGCCGCCATGGTGCGGTGGTGCGATTCCTGCCGCCGCTGGTGATTACCGCTGCGGAAATTGACCGGGTCGCGGAGATTTTCGGCCGGGCGTTGGCGGCGGCCACCACCAGCCTCTAAATTTTCCGGCACCCCGAACGTTCCTTCTACATACCGGCTGCACACGCCGTGCAGCCCACCCCTACAGCGATGGAGACACAGCATGACGTCAGTATTCGACCGCGAGGACATCCTCTTTCAGGTCGTGGTCAACCACGAAGAGCAATACTCGATCTGGCCCGACTACAAAGCCGTGCCACAAGGCTGGCGCACCGTGGGCAAGAGCGGCCTGAAGAAAGAATGCCTGGCCTACATCGAAGAAACCTGGACCGACATGCGACCGCTGAGCTTGCGCCAGAAGATGGACGAGCAGGCGGCAGTGGCTCCCTAAAGCCACCGCGCATAAAAAACCGCTGAACCGGTAACGGTCAGCGGTTTTTTTTGGGGCTGGAATTTGAGTCGTCCGTGAGGCCGTCTTCGCGAGCAAGCCCGCTCCCACATTGGAATTTCGTCGTGCCGTAGATCCAATGTGGGAGCGGGCCTGCTCGCGAAGAACGATGACGCGGTCTCAAGCCCCACTCAACCCCTTGATCACCAAATCCACATTCCCCTCCAACTCCGCCACCGGATCCACCCCGTCGGTACTCAACACCACCAACCGACTCCCGGCTTCGCTGATTACCGCTTTCAGCGCCTCCGATGGCTGGCGATGATGCAACACCACCGCCACGCCATTGTCTTTCAGCGTTGCGCCCAGTTGTTTCAAGGCTTCCGGCGTCCACTCGGCATCCGGCCGGGCATCGAGGCCGATCAGCTCGAGGTTGAGGCCGCCGATCAGATAACCGAAGTGATCGCTCAGGCTCATCACCGTGAGATTGTCGGCACTGGCCAGGCGCGCTTCGCTGTCGGCGCTGAGTTTGAGCAGGCGCTGCTTGAGCGCGGCGAGGTTGGCTTCGATCTTCGGCTTGGACTCAGGCGCCAGGCGCACCAGGTCGGCCGCCATCACGTCCGCCATGCGCCCCATGTTGTTGCTGGAAAACCACGGCTGGCTGTTCAAGCCATCGACCTTGTTGCCCGGCTGCACGGCGATGCCGGGCAGGGCGCCGTCTACCGGGCGGGCGGCGTCGATTTCAATGATGCGGATATTGCTGCGACGCGCATTCGGGTACAGCGGATCGTCCGGCCACAACGAGCGCAGGCCAATCACCGCATCAGCGTCGGATGCCAGTTTGCTCAGTTCCGCCGCGCCACGCCCGGTGAAGTAAGCGGTCTGGCGTGTACCGGGCAGGTTGGCCGGCGCTGCACGCTCAATGGCGACATCGGTGCCTTCCAGCAGCACGGTGCCCAGGCCATAGGTCACTGGCAGCGAGGCCAGGACCAGGATTTTGTGCGCAGACGACGAAGCGAAAAGGACCGTATTGCCGACGCCGTGATTGGCCACCAGGCGAATCGGTTCGAAGGTGTCGCCAGCCAACGCATTGAAGGAGGCTGTCCCGCACAGGGCCATGGCCAGGGTCAATTGACGCAGAGAAAAAGTCATTTATCCGAGATTCCCTTTCAGACTTGGAACGACACCGCGTGCAATGGCGGAGAGGGCGAAGGCGATACCGGCTACCAGAATGATCGCGGCACCGGACGGGATCGGCAGGTCGAAGACAATCGGCGCCAGAATCCCGCACAACGTGCTGACCGTGGCAATCGCCACCGAGCACCAGAAGAACCCCTTCAGCGACTGGCTGAGTAGCCGCGCCGCTGCCGCCGGAATCACCAGCAATGCACCCACCAGAATCGCGCCGATGACTTTCACGGCGGCGACGGTGATCAGGGTCACCAGAATCACGAACAGATAATCCAGGGTCTTCACCGCCACCCCGCGCACCGCCGCCAGTTGCGGGTTGAAACTGGCGAGCATGATGCGGTTGTACAGCGGCAGGGCCAGGGCCATCACCAGCGAACCGACAATCGCCAGTACCAGCAAATCATTGCCGTTGACCGTCAGCACCGAACCGAACAGCACGTTTTCCAGAATGTGCACGTTGATCTTGCCCGCCAGAATCAACAACAGGCTTGCGCCCAACGCCAGGGACACGGAAAGGAACACGCCAATCAGTGTGTCCGGCGCCAGGCCGGTGCGGTTGCGCAAGTAATTGAGCAGGATGCCGAACAACAGGCAGTAACCGAACAGGCTGCCATAGGGCCCGGTATAGGGTTCGCCGAGCAGGATGCCGATGGCCACGCCGGTCAGCGCCGCGTGACCCACCGCTTCGGAGAAAAACGCGAAGCGCTTGACCACCACCAGCGTACCCAAGCCGCCGAGCACCGGGCCGATCAATAGCCCGGCGAGCAGGGCGTTGACCACAAATCCATAGGCCAGTGCCTCCGGCAGATAACCGGAAGAGGCCCAGCCCTGGACCATCAAGCGAAAGGCTTCATAACTCATCAGGCAGCGCTCCGTGGATGGGTCGAGAACAGGGTCAACAAACGTTCCGGGGTCAGCGCCTGTTTCGGCGTGGCGTCGAACAGCACCCGGCGATTGAGCCCGGTGACCCGGTCCGCCAGGCGCCCGACCGCTTCCAGATCGTGCTCGATCCACAGCACCGTGATGCCGCTCTGGCGCCAGTCACCGAGCAGGCGTTCGAACACTTGAATCCCGGCTTCATCGAGGGCCGACATCGGTTCGTCGAGCACCAGCAGCTGCGGCGCCGGGATCAGCCCCTGGGCCAGCAATACCCGCTGGCGCTCACCACCGGACAGTGCGCCCATGCGCCGTTTGCGTTTGTCCTGCATGCCGACCCGCTCCAGCGCCTCGCCAATCGCCGCCGCGTAATGTTTGCTCAGGCCGAGAAACGCCGGGCGTCGCTGGCACATGGCGGCCATGAAATCGTCGACGGTCATCGGCAAGCCACGGTCGAATTCCAGCGCCTGGGGCACGTAGCCAATGGTGCCGGGCTCGCCGGGCCATTGCAGGCTCAGGCGACCCTGATGGGGCATCTGCCCGAGCAAGGTCTTGATCAGCGAGCTCTTGCCGCCGCCGTTGGGGCCGACCAGCGCGTGGACGCTGCCGGGTTGAACGGTAAAGGTGACCTTATCGAGGATCGTCGTGCGCCCCAGGGTCAAACTGACTTCCGCAAACTCCAGCGTCGGCCCCAAACCCTGTGGGAGCGGGCTTGCTCGCGAATGCGGTGTGTCATTTAGTGATGATGTCGACTGGCCGGACGCCTTCGCGAGCAAGCCCGCTCCCACAGGGGATTGCGGTGTGCTGAGGGTTTCTTTCGCGGTCATGCGCCGGACTCCTGTATCGCCCGCACCACGGTGTTGAGGTTGCCGGTCATTTCTTTTTCGTATTTGTCGGCGGTGTATTCGCCGTAGGAGATGTGCGACAGCGGATACAGCTTCACCCCGGATTCACGCTGGATGGTCTCGACGTAGGTGGACGGGAAATCCATCTCCGAGAAGATCACCTTCACGTCCAGTTCCCGCAGTTGATCGATGGTTTTCTTCAACTGGCTCGGGCTCGGTTCGATGCCGTGGGCCGGCTCGACCACGGCGGTGACTTCCAGGCCGAATTCCCGCAGCAGGTAGTCATAAGCCGCGTGGACCGTGGCCACCCGCAGTTCGGCGTTGGGTGCCTGGGTCAGTTTGGCCAGGGCGTCGGCGCGCATCTGCCGCAGGCGTTTGCCGTAGGCGCGGGCGTTCTGGGTGTAGGTCTTGGCGTTGTCCGGGTCGAGCTTGCCCAGTTCCCGGGCGATGTTGTTGACCTGGGCAATCGAGGCGCTGATCGACAGGAAGGTGTGCGGGTTGACCACCTTGCCGGCGCCCCGAGCGGCGGTGCCGGTGGCGGCCAGCAGTGGCACGTTTTCGTTGGCTTCGATCACCGGGATGTTCGGGGTTTCGCTGGCGGCGATCATGCGGTCGGCGAAGTCGTCATGGCCGACGCCATTGAGCACGATCACATCGAGCCCGCTGATGCGCTTGATGTCTTCGGCCCGGGGTTCGTAGGCGTGGGGATTGAAACCGGCCGGAATCAGCGGCACCACTTCGGCCTTGTCGCCGACGATATTGGCCACGTAGCTGTAATAAGGGTGCAGGGTGATGCCGATGCGCAGGCGCTTGGCCTGATCGGCACTGGCCAGCGGCGCCAGCAGGCAGGCCAACAGGCCGACCACGATCAGGCGCGAGAACGAACGTAGCGATGAAATAGGCATGGGCAAGCGGTCTTCTCTCGGGTGAAGGCGAGGGTTCAGTGCCGGTGCTGGCGGGTCACGCCGGCATCGAATTGCGCGACGATCTGCTGCCAGCCAGCGCTTTCCAGCGCGGCATCAGTCAGGTCGGTCGGCGTCGTGAGGGCTTTGCCGCGATTGAGCCAGACGTCCGGCGCATCGTCGGCGGCGGTCAGGCGCATCAGGAAAGAACCGGCAACGCTCGGCACCTGGCTCTGGCCGAAATACGCCTTGGCGTCGAGCAACTGCCAGGCATGGCCGCCGCGACTGACGGAACTGGCGTCCTGGGCAAACGGGGCAAAACCCTCATCGGCCAATGCTTCAGGCGTGGGCAGGGTGGTTTGCTCCTGGCGCAACAAGTGGATCTCGTCCAGGGTCACCCGCAGGTCGGCGTAGATGCCTTGTTCGGCGGCGCTGAGGTCGCGACGGGCATCCAGTTGATGACTGTTAACGCTGCTCACTGCCTGGGATTCATGGCGCCAGGCGACCACCGAACCAGCGACTGCAAGGATCATCAGGCACAACAACAGCACATAGAGGGTTTCATGGCCGGCGCCGGCCGGGCGCACGATTTGGGTGGTGGGCGTACTCATGTTCAGGGCGCCTCGATGTCGGCTTGGTCGATTTCGACCACGTGGCCTGGACCGGCGTCGAACAGCACATAAAACTCGGCGGCAGGTTTTTTGAAGACCACGGTCGAATCGGCGCCGAGCTTGCCCGGCAGCAGGATGGTTTCGTCATAGCCGATCACGTCCAGGGTCACCCCCGGCGCGCCGCTGCCATCGGAAAAGCCGCCGGTGCATTTGATTTGCTCGGCATCGATAGCCTTGCACTCGCACATCGGGTTGTGGGCCAGGGCGCTGGCGCTGAAACCGGCGCACAGCACCAGCAGAACGGCGCGCAGCGGGCGAATGGCGTTGATCATGGTTTGCCTCCTTGTTTGTTCAGCCAGGCGAGGGTGGCCGGGGACGCCTGGCTCAGGGGAATCGAGGCCTGGTGCATGGAACCGTCCCAACCTTCCATGGTTATCCACAGCTCGGCGTCGGCCGTGGTTTTGACCGGCACCGGCAATGACGCGCCCATGCGGTAGGGCGTGCCGAAGAAAATCACCCCGGCGGCGCGCAGGCTGCGGGGTTTGCCGATGCGCAGGTAAGTGGCCTTGACCTGTTCGACACAGGTGCTGCACAGCGCGGCATTGAAGCCCTTGAGGTAACCGGCCGGGCCATCCGGGCGCGGCGCTTCATCGCGTAACTCGGCCAGGCGCAGGCTCCAGGGCCCGACCTTGATCTCGCCGATTTCATGCTCGCCCAGGCCAATGTCACCGCGAAACAGCGCGGCTTCACTGAAGTACTTGGGCATGAAGCCCAACGGGATCAGCAGCAACAAAATGTTCAAGTGGAAACGCCATGTGTGCCACAGCACGCTCAGGCGCGACGGTGGTGGGGCGGCGGTGATTTTGCTCACAGGCTGGCCTCCGAGGTTTCGCGATTCAATTGCGCCGTGGTGCTGCGGTCTTTCTTGTGGCTGCGCTTGAGGGCGTTGGCGGTGGCGAGGGCGGTGCGCTTGGTCCAGATCAGCAGCCCGCTCAGCACCATCATGCTCAGCACCAGGCCGAAGAAGAACCAGATCAGCTTGATCCACAAACCGCCGAAATCCCCGGTGTGCAGAGGACGCATGGACTCGGTGACGAACTCCAGGGCATTGCGGTCCGAGAGCAGGCGCGAGGCGGCGATTTCACCGTTGTACGGGTTGAGGGTCGCGGTCTGGTACATCAGCGGATACCAACCACGGCCGCCGATATCCAGGTGGCTGTAGCCATTGCCCGGCAGGCTGACAAAACTCGCTTCCAGCCCTGGAATTTTTTGCCGGGCGATTTCAATCGCCTGGTCCAGGTCGATCCGTGGCGGCGGCGTGCCGTCGGGCGACAACGGCACCGCTTCCCGGGCCATGGCCGGAATGATCGGCGCGCTGGAGATGGAAATCTGGTTGTCCGACAGCAGGGCTTCAATCAGGAACCAGGTGCCGGTGATGGAAATGACCGCGATAAACCAGATCGACCAGATTCCGCTGAGGCGGTGAAAGTCGCCCCAGAAAATCCGCGCGCCGTGGCGCAGGCGCAGCGTCGGCTTGAGGAAGCCCTTCCAGAATTTCTTGTAGACCACCAGCCCGGTAATCAGCGAAACCAGCAGCGGCAGGCCAAGGAACGACACCAGATACCAGCCCCAACTGAAACCATTGGTAAACGGCACCAGCCACCAGCCATGCAGGGCGCGGGTGAAGGCCTTGAAGTTGAATTCCGGCGCCACACCCTGGATCACCCCGGTGTACGGGTTGACGTAGACCGTCACTGAACGCCCGTCGGGGTAGCTGACGTCCACGTCGAGGGCGAAGTGCGATTCGTCGGGGCGGTTGATGGTCTGGACCAGGGTCTGGGGTTCGGCTTTCTTGATCGCCGCCAGGACTTGGTCGTAGCTGAGCAACGGCGCATCGTCCGAGGGCTGGCTGGCGCGCATTTGTGGGTTGGCCAACCAGACGATTTCCTGGCTGACGACGGCGAGGGTGCCAGTCACGCAGACGATCAATACAAAAAACCAGATCGGCAGTGCCAGCCAGCTATGCACCAGAAACCAGAGTTTGGAACGGGATTTCTTCGACATGATTAAAGGTCTTGTTTCGATGGAAGGACCTCTGCTGCGGGCTTCGCAGCGCGGTGATCCCTGAAAAGCCCGGCCGTGGCTTTTGCCTACGCGGCCTGACTGCATCTAGATAAGACGGATGAGCAATGAAAATCCCGAAGGCTGATATGAAAGTAAATGTTTCGTATTGCAGTTGGGGAATGTGGATGACCATGGAAAAGATCGCAGCCTTCGGCAGCTCCTACAGGATTGATGTCCATCCCCACCCTTGTGGCGAACACGGTCCCTGTAGGAGCTGCCGAAGGCTGCGATCTTTTGACTTTGTCCTCGATCCAACACGATCCATGTTCCAAGCCATCACTCTGCGGCCATTGATGCCCACCCCCCGCTCCTTAAGATGGAACCCAGACGTCCCCCGAGCGAGCACCTCCATGACCCCAGCCAGAACCCTCTACGAAAAACACATCGATGCCCACACGGTGTGTCGCCTCGATGACCAGGGCCATGTCCTGTTGTACATCGATCGCCAGGTCATCAACGAATACACCAGCCCGCAAGCCTTCAGCGGTTTGCGCGAGGCCAAACGCGAGGTCTGGCGCCCGGAAACCGCGCTGGCCGTGGTCGATCACGTCAACCCCACCGCGCCGCTGCGCATCGCTGCCATGCCGGATGCTGGCGGGGCGCGGCAGGTATCGTATCTGGCGGAGAACTGCCGGGATTTCGGCATCGAGTTGCTGGACATCCTCGACAAACGCCAGGGCATCGAACACGTGATCGCCCCGGAGCAGGGCTTCATCCTGCCGGGCATGGTCATCGCCGCCGGCGACAGCCACACCACCACCTACGGCGCCCTCGGGGCCTTCGGTTTCGGCATCGGCACCTCGGAGATCGAACACCTGCTGGCGTCCCAGACCCTGGTCTACAAACGCCTGAAAAGTATGCGCGTGACCGTCGAAGGCGAATTGGGCGCCGGCCTGACCTCCAAGGACGTGATCATGGCCCTGATCAGCCAGATCGGCGCGTCGGGCGCCACCGGCTACGCCATCGAATTTCGCGGCTCGACTATCGATGCCTTGAGCGTCGAAGCGCGCATGACCATCTGCAACATGGCGGTGGAGGCGGGCGCCCGAGGCGCATTCATGGCCCCGGACGAAAAAGTCTTCGCCTACCTCAAGAACAAACCTCGGGCACCGAAGGGTGAGTTGTGGGAGCGCGCCGTGGAGAAGTGGCGCAGCCTGCACAGCGACCCGCACGCGCAGTTCGACCGGGAGGTTTCAGTCGATGCCAGTGCGTTGGAGCCGATGGTCACCTGGGGCACCAGTCCTGATCAGGCTTCGCCGATTGGCGCCAGGGTCCCGGACCCGCAAGACGTCAGCGACCTGATCCTGCGCCAGGACATGCGCCGCGCCCTGAACTACATGGGCCTGGAAGCGGGCATGCCCCTGAGCGAAATCGTCATCAGCCATGCCTTTATCGGTTCCTGCACCAACGCGCGCATCGAAGACCTGCGCGATGCCGCCAGCGTGGTGCGCGGCAAACACGTGGCCGGGCATGTGCGGGCGATGATCGTGCCCGGCTCCACCGAAGTCCGTGATCAGGCCGAAGCCGAAGGCCTGGCGGCGATCTTTATCGACGCCGGGTTCGAATGGCGCCAGTCCGGCTGCTCGATGTGCCTGGCGATGAACGACGACGTACTGGCCCCCGGCGACCGCTGCGCCTCCAGCACCAACCGTAATTTCGAAGGCCGACAGGGCGCCGGTGCACGTACCCACCTGATGAGCCCGGCGATGGTCGCCGCCGCCGCGATCACCGGTCGCCTGACCGACATCCGCCACTTTGGAGACCGCGCATGAGCCAGCAACCCTTCACCCACGTCAGCGGCAAAGCCGCGCCGATGCTCGCGGCCAACATCGACACCGACGTGATCATGCCCAAGCAATTCCTCAAGGGCATCGACCGCGCCGGGCTGGATCGCGGGTTGTTTTTCGATTTGCGGTTCTTGCCGGACGGTTCGCTCAATCCTGAATTCGTGCTCAACCAACCGGCGTGGCAAGGCGCGAGTTTTATGGTGGTCGGGCCGAACTTCGGCTGCGGATCGAGTCGCGAGCATGCGGTGTGGGGTTTGAAGCAGATGGGGATTCGCGCATTGATCGGCTCAAGCTTCGCCGGGATTTTTTATGACAACTGTCAGCGTAATGGGGTGTTGCTGATTACCTTGGACGAGGCGGTATCGCAGCGGCTGGGGCAGGTTGTCAGCCAGCCTGAAAGCGCGGAAATCAGCGTTGATCTGGAGGCGCAGCAGATTCGTCTACAGGATGGCCAGGTCATCCCGTTCGAGATCGATACCTTGCGTAAAACCGCATTGTTGCTGGGGCTTGATGCCATCGGCAGCACCTTGCAACGCGCCGAACAGATCAAAGCCTTCGAACGCGAACATCTAACTGCCAATCCCTGGCTCTCCTGAACACACCATCCCCTGTGGGAGCGGGCTTGCTCGCGAAGGCGTCGTGTCAGTCGAGATCAATTTTGACTGACACGACGCCTTCGCGAGCAAGCCCGCTCCCACAGGTTGTGCTGTGTTGTTCGGGCTAAACCGACAACCCCTTGAAATGCTCCTGCAAAAACTCCACACACGCGCGCAACTTCCCGGAATACGCCAACCGCGTCGGATACACCGCCCACACATTCGCACTCTGGGTGTAATCCCCCAGCACCTGCACCAGCCGCCCTTGCTCCAGCAACGGCTTCACATCCCACAATGACCGCAGCAACACCCCGCGCCCATCCAGGGCCCACTGCAGGACAATCTCGCCATTATTGGACGACAACGGCCCGCTGACCCGCACGCTTTCCTGAACCCCGTCGCGCTCCAGGTTCCAGATGCCGAAGGCGTTGTCGCGCTCCTTGATCACCAGGCAATGGTGCTGTTCCAGTTCCGCCAGGGTCTGCGGCGTGCCGTGGCGTTGCAGATACGCGGGGGCGGCGCACAGCACGCGCCGGTTGCTCACCAGGCGCCGGCCGATGTGCTGGCCGGGGATGTCATCGCCGACGCGGATCTCCAGGTCGAAACCTTCGCTAACGATGTCCACCACCCGGTCGAACAGGTCCAGGCGAATCTCCAGTTCCGGATAACGCTCGGCCAGCAGCGATACCGCCGGGGCCACGTGATTGCGGCCGAAACCGAAACTGCTGCACAAATGCAGACGCCCGCGAGGGCTGTCGTGAGCGTCGGAGAGTTCGTCGTGCAGTTGCTGGAAGTCATCGAGAATGCGTAACGCCCAGCGCTGCACACGCTCGCCGTCCTCGGTCAGCGCAATACGCCGACTGGTGCGATGCAGCAGGCGCGTGCCGAGGGTGGTTTCGAGAATCTGGATGCGTTTGCTGACATAAGCAGGGGACAGCCCCAGCTCATCGGCGGCCGCGGCGAAACCGTTTTTGCGGATGACGGTGAGCAGGACTCGCAGGTCTTCGGGTAGGGGCACGGTGTCTTTCTTGAGGGTCATGGCAGAACGAGCACTGGCGGCATGAGCCGCCAGCATAGCATCGCCGCTTTCAGAATTTATTCGGCGCTCAGCTTGGCTGCGGCCCGGGCATGTCGGCCATGTTTGAGGGCAATCGGCGCCATTTTTCTGCGGTCCAGTTCACCTTCCCACGCAGCTATCACCAACGCTGCGACGGCGTTGCCGATGATGTTGGTCAGCGACCGGCATTCGGCCATGAAACGGTCAACGCCGAGGATCAACACCATCGCCGCCACCGGCACGGTCGGCACCACTGCCAGGCTCGCCGCCAATGCAACGAAACCGGCACCGACCACTGCGCCCGCGCCTTTGGACGTGAGCATCGCCACGGCGAGCAAGGTCAGTTGCTGCTCCAGCGTCAGATCGATATTGGTCGCCTGGGCCAGAAACAGCACCGCCAGGGTCATATAGATGTTGGTGCCGTCGAGGTTAAAGGTGTAACCGGTCGGGACCACGATCCCCACCACGCCTTTCGATGCGCCGAGGCTTTCCAGTTTCTGGATCAGTTGTGGCAGCGCCGATTCCGAAGAACTGGTGCCGAGCACGATCAGCAGCTCAGCCTTGATATACGCCAGCAGTTTGAAAATGCTGAACCCGGCATAACGGGCGATGCTGCCCAGCACGCAGGCGACGAAAATAAACGCGGTCAGGTAGAAGGTGCCGATCAGCTTCAGCAGTGGCAGCAACGAGCCGAGGCCGTACTTGCCGATGGTGAACGCAATCGCGCCGGACGCACCGATGGGCGCCACGCGACTGATGATGCCGACAATGCGGAAAAACACCTCGCTGGCCTGGTTGATGATGCCCACCAATGGCCGGCCCTTTTCCCCGACCATCACCAGCGCGATTCCGAACAGCACCGACACAAAAAGCACCGGCAGGATTTCCCCTTGGGAGAACGCCTCGAAGAACGTCGTCGGAATCACATGCAACAGAAACCCGGTCACCCCTTCGCCGTGCTGGGCCTGGCCGACGAAACCGGCAATGGCCGAGGTGTCGAGGGTCTTCACATCAATATTGAAACCCGCGCCCGGATGCAGCGCATGGGCCGCGAGCAAGCCGATCAACAGCGCGATGCTGGACACCACTTCGAAATACAGCAACGCCTTGCCACCGACCCGGCCCACCTGTTTCACGTCGTGCATGCTGGTGATCCCGGAGACCACTGTGCAGAAGATGATCGGGCCGATGATCATCTTGATCAGCTTGATGAACCCGTCGCCCAACGGCTTGAGATCGATGCCGACCTGGGGCCAGTAATGCCCGATCACAATGCCTAGGGCGATGGCGATAAGCACCTGCACATAGAGGGTTCCCAGCAGTTTTCTGATTGTCATTTTTATTATCTCGAGACGGTTTTTGGGCATGACGATCCCGCGCAGGCCAGTGACGGCCCGCGACGGGAGGTGGATTCAGGTCAGGCTGTAACGGGTGTCAGCGCAGGAAACCTAGTACTTCGGCGAGCAGCAGCTCGGGAGCTTCTTCGGCGATGTAATGCCCGGCTGGCAGCGCTTTGCCCCGCACGTCGGTGGCCACCCGTTGCCATTCCTTCAGCGGCTCGAAGCAGCGGCCAACCGTGCCTTCGGCGCCCCACAACACCAGCAAGGGCAGGTTCAAATGACGGCCGGCGTCGAGGTCGGCGCGGTCATGATCAAGGTCGATGCTGGCGCTGGCGCGGTAGTCCTCGCAGATCCCCCGGGCGGTGCCGGGCAGTTTCAGGCAGCGCAGGTATTCGCCGAAGGCTTCGGCGGTGAACGGCTTGAGCCCGGCGCTGCGGCTGCCCATCACACTGCGCAGGTAGGATTCGGGATCGGCCTCGATCAGGGTTTCCGGCAATGGCGCCGGGCGGATCAGGAAGAACCAGTGCCAATAGGCACGGGCGAAGGCTTCGTTGGTTTGGGCGTACATCGACAAGGTCGGGGCGATGTCCAGCAGCACCATGCGTTGCACGACGGCAGGGTGATCCAGTGCCAGACGATGGGCAACCCTTGCGCCACGGTCGTGGGCCAGCACCGAGAATTGCTCGAAGCCCAGGGACTTCATCAGCTCGACGCCGTCCTTGGCCATTTCCCGTTTCGAATAGTTGGTGTGGTGATCGTTGGCCGGCGGTTTGCCGCTGTCGCCGTAGCCCCGCAGGTCGGCGGCGACCACGGTGAAATGCGCGGCCAGTTGCTCGGCGATCTTGTGCCAGATGACGTGGGTTTGCGGGTGACCGTGGAGCAACAGCAGGCCGGGGCCAGTGCCGCCGATGCGGTAGGCAATGTCCACGCCGTTGACGTGGCGCTGGTCTTTCAGGAATCCGGCGAACATGGGGATGACTCCTTGTTGTAGTGGCCTGCATCCTGAAATTGTTCGGCGGCTACGGCAAGGCGCAAAGCGTGGGGTGGTTGTTCATGAAGTGTGTTCAAGGGATATGTGTTGTCTGATAGGCCGCCTTCGCGAGCAAGCCCGCTCCCACAGGGGGAACGCATTCCAAATGTGGGAGCGGGCTTGCTCGCGAAGAGGCCGGTCCAGGCACTACAAGATTCAAGCCTGACTAAACATCTCCTTCGCCCGCTGCTCAATCTGTTCCTGAGTCAGATCCTCCTTGCGCGTCGCCAGGAACCACAAATGCCCATAGGGATCCTTCAACGTCCCCGAACGATCGCCATAAAACTGATCCTTGACCTCGGACACCACCGTGCCCCCGGCGGCAATCGCTTGTGCATAGGACTTGTCGACATCGGTCACATACAGGTGCAGGCCCACGGACGGTGATCTGTCCGGATTGCTCAACGGCCCTTGATCGCACGGCGTGCCGAGCATGATCGGGCAGTCGCCGATGCGCAGTTCGGCGTGGCCGATGCCGCCGTCGGGCATGCTCAGGCGCATCACTTCAATGGCGTTGAAGGCTTTTTTGTAGAACTCGATGGCCTCGGCGGCTTTCTGGATGCCGAGGTAGGGGGTGATGCTGTGATAACCCTCTGGAATGGGTTGGACGCTCATAACGGTTCTCCCTGTTTTTGTTGTGGGACGGAGCGAACAAATATAGTAGGAGCTGTCGAAGGCTGCGATCTTTTGACCTTGGCGCCGTCGAGGGCAACAAAAAATCAAGATCAAAAGATCGCAGCCTTCGGCAGCTCCTACGGGGAATCAGGCATAACAACGCCACTGTTCAGCCATCAACAGCGAAGCAGCAGATTGCTCGGGTTTGTCACCTTCAACGCCGTTAAAACCCCCGCAAACATTGAGCCTCGCAGTCGGCACAGAAGCTGCAATGACCTCTCGAAACACTGTTGTCGAGAGTCTTGTATGCCTGAATCTGCCGTTTATCCGATCAACCCGCCGGCCGCCCATCGGATCGCCGACGAAGCCGAAGCCCTGCGGGTCGCCGAGCGTGTCGCTGCGGTTTTGTTGGAACAGGATGCCGAGCGCGACCGCAGTCGCCAGGTGCCGGCCGAGATCGTCGATCTGTATTCCAACAGCGGTTTGTGGGGCATCAGCGTGCCGAAGGCATTCGGCGGCGCGCAGGTGTCCTACGCGGTGCTGACCCAGGTGATTGCGATTATTTCGGCGGCCGACCCATCCCTCGGGCAAGTCCCGCAAAACCACTATTGCCTGCTCGAAGACATCCGCCTGCAAGGCACGCCCGAGCAGCAAGCGCACTTCTTCAGCCTGGCGCTGCAAGGGCATCGCTTTGCCAATGCGCTGTCGGAAACCGGCGGCAAGAACGTGCAGGATATTCAGGCGACGATCCGCCGCTACGGTGACGGCCATGTGATCAATGGGCGCAAGGGTTACTGCACCGGTTCGCTCTACGCCCATTGGCTGGCGGTGCTGGCCGTGGATGAGGAACAGAAGGGCCAGTTGTCGTTCGTCGAACGCGGCACCCAGGGGCTGGTGATCGTCGATGATTGGGACAGCATCGGCCAGCGCACTACGTCCAGCGGCACGGTGTTGGCCGAAGACCTGCACGTCCCGGCGTTCAACGTGTTCCCGACGTATCGCTCCTATGAAAGCCCGACCCTGGCCGGCCCGTTCGCGCAATTGACCACCGCCGCCATCGACGCCGGCATCGCCCGCGCCGCCCTGCGCGACACCATCGCCTTCGTCCAGCAATTCGCCCGGCCATGGATCGACGCCGGGGTGGAAAAGGCCAGCGAAGACCCGTTGACCATCATTCAAGTCGGGGGCCTGGAGATTCGCCTCGAAGCCGCCGAAGCCTTGCTCGAACGGGCCGGTCGCGCACTGGATGCAGCGCGCCCGGCACCGGATGAAGACAACGTCGCCCGCGCCTCCCTGGCCGTGGCCAAGGCCAAAGTGCTGACCACCGAAATCGCCATTGAAGCCAGCAACAAACTCTTCGAACTCGGCGGCACCCGCTCGACCCTGAAAACACACAACTTCGACCGCCACTGGCGCAACGCCCGGGTCCACACCCTGCACGATCCGGTGCGCTGGAAGTACCACGTGGTCGGCAACTGGCTGCTCAACGGCGTCAAACCGCCACGCCACGACTGGTCCTGACCATGGCCGAATGGTTCAAGAACATCTACTGGGCCGACATCGCCCAGGCCTGTCTCGACACCCTGAGCATGCTCGGTGCCGCCCTCGGTTTTACCGTGTTGCTGGGGTTGCCGTTGGGGGTGGTGCTGTTCCTCACCGGCAAGCGCCAGTTGCATCAAGCGGTGGGGATTTACCGGGTGCTGTCGGTGATCGTCAACACCCTGCGTTCGCTGCCGTTCATCATTTTGCTGATCGTGTTGATTCCCGTGACCACGCTGCTGGTGGGCACCTCGCTGGGGGTGCCGGGGACGATTCCGCCGCTGGTGGTGGGCTGCACGCCGTTCTTCGCGCGACTGGTGGAAACCGCGTTGCGCGAAGTGGATCGCGGGGTGGTGGAAGCGACCCAGGCCATGGGCGGTACGACGTGGCAGATCATCCGCCACACCCTGGTGCCGGAAGCCCGGGGCGGGTTGCTGGCGGCGGTCACCGTCACCGCGATTGTGCTGGTGGATTACACGGCGATGGCCGGGGTGATCGGTGGCGGCGGGCTCGGCGACCTTGCGATTAGATACGGCTATCAGCGGTTTCAGACCGATGTGATGGTGGTCACCGTGGTGCTGCTGTTGATTCTGGTGCAGGCCCTGCAAATGACTGGCGACCGCCTCGTTGCGCGTTACAGCCGTCGCTAAATGTTTACTCAAAAAAATCAGGCCCCACGTCCACCCCACGACGGCCACTCAATCTGCCTTGGAGCACAGCATGAAAAAGACCCTGGCCATTCTGGCTGCCGTCCTGTCGTTCAGCGTTCACGCCAACGAAAAACTCATCGTCGGCGCCACCCCGGTGCCGCACGCGGAAATCCTCGAATTCGTCAAACCGACCCTGGCTAAGGAGGGCGTGGACCTGGACATCAAGGTCTTCACCGACTTTATCCAGCCCAACCAGCAACTGGCCCTGAAAAACCTCGACGCCAACTATTACCAGTACCGACCGTTCCTCGATGATTTCAACAAGACCCGCCACACCGACCTGGTGCCGGTGGTTGGCGTGCACATCGAACCGTTCGGCGCGTATTCGACCAAGATCAAAAACATCAGCGAATTGAAGGACGGCGCCAGCGTGTCGATCCCCAACGACCCGGTGAACACCGGTCGCGCGTTGGTGCTGCTGCACGAAGCGGGGCTGATCAAACTCAAGGACCCGAGCAACACCCTGGCCACGCAACGAGACATTATCGACAACCCGAAACACTTGAAGATTCGTGAACTGGAAGGTGCGCTGCTGGCGCGGTCGGTGAGCCAGGTGGATCTGGCGTTTGTGTTTGCCAACTATGCGTTGGAGGCGGGGATCGATACCAACAGCGCGTTGATCGTGGAGAAGGGCAAGAGCCTGTACATCGAGTTTTTGGTTGCTCGGCCGGATAATATCAACGACCCACGGATTCAGAAATTGGCCAAGGCGTTGAATTCCGATGAGGTTCGGCAGTTCATCTTGACCCGTTACAAAGGGCAGATTGCGCCGGGGTTCTAAGCTTCGGTTTGCCTTGAGGACGCCTTCGCGAGCAAGCCCGCTCCCACACTGGATCTGTGGCGCTCACAAATACCCTGTGGGAGCGGGCTTGCTCGCGAAGGCCGCACCGCTATTCCGGAGCAGAACCCGATTCCAGGAGCCGCGCCCCCGGCCCACGCTCCCCGAGCACATCGCCAAAATTACGCAACGGACACGCCTCCATCGACAAGCACCCACACCCGATACAGCCATTGAGCCGATCCCGCAACAGCGTCAACTGATGAATCCGCTGATCCAGATCCCGGCTCCACTGCGCGGACAACACCTGCCAGTCCGCCGCCGTCGGTGCGCGGTTGTCCGGCAGCGACTTCAAGGCTTCGGCAATCTCCGCCAACGGAATCCCCAATCGCTGCGCGACCTTGATCAACGCCACCCGTCGCAACACTTCCCGTGGATAGCGGCGCTGGTTGCCCTGGTTGCGATGGCTTTTGATCAAGCCCTTGGTTTCATAGAAGTGCAGGGCGGTGACGGCCACGCCGCTGCGAGCGGCCACCTGGCCGACGGTGAGTTCTTTGTGCAGGTTCTGCGCGGTGACCATTTGGAAAAAGCCCCTTGACCTCTAGTTAACTTGAGGTTTTACCCTGCAGGCCTTCGGATCGCAAGATCCGGTTACAAGGTGAGTGGGGACTACTATGCAAACGTCAGCGAAAAACCGCAGTTTCACCCAATTGATCGAATTCGAGATCGAGCCTCATCAGCAACCCGCACTGGTGTCGGCGCTGTCGGCGCAGACCGAACGCCTGGCCCAGGATTTCAGCGGTTTTCTGAGCGCGAGCATCCAGGCCAGCGACGATGGCCGGCGGGTGCTCAACTACCTGCAATGGCAATCCCGCGAGGCCGGGGAAGCCGCGTTCCAGTGCTTCGAAAGCGGCGAGCAGGATTTCTGGCAACTGATCCGCGCCCACCAGGCGAAAACCGTAACCTTCGGGTCCTTCCAGGTATTGCACAGTTTGGAGCGCAGCCATGACGACGCGCTGCACTGCAACTTAGTCAGTTAGATCGACAACTGCATCAAGCGCTCGCCCTGCACGTTTTCCGTGGGCCGGCGCTTGTTCACTGCCAGTTCGCCGATCTTGATCAGGCGCGTGCGGGTCACGTTGCGGCTCAACCCCAGCAACGCGGCGGTGTGCACCTGGTTGTAATGGCTGAAGCGATAAGCCGCGCGCAACAATGCGTCTTCGACTTTCTCATGCAGCGCCCCGGCCTGTTCTTCGAAGAGCTTTTGGAAGGCGCGGTCGAGCAACGCTTCCGGTGAATCGTCGACCGTGCCGTGATGATCGTCCTGACGCTCGATGCGCATGTTCGACAGGCGCAGGTCATCCCGTTCGATCACACCGTTACGGCAGATCAGCAGGGTGTGGTGAATGACGTTTTCCAGCTCGCGGATATTGCCAGGCCAACTGTAGCTGCGCAGTTTCAGTTCGGCCTCTTTGCTGATGGTGATCGTGCCGTAGCCGAGGCGTTGGCTGTAGGCTTCGACGAAGTGCCGGGTCAGGGGCAGGATGTCGCCGGGGCGGTCGCGCAATGGGCTCAACTCCAGGCTGACCACGTCGAGACGGTAATACAGGTCCTCGCGAAAATGCCCGGCGTTGATGGCTTTCTCCAGTTGCACATTGGTCGCGGCCAGCACCCGCACATCGATCGGGATACTCTTGCGCGAGCCCAGGCGCACCACTTCACGCTCCTGCAACACCCGCAGTAACTTGACCTGGATCGCCATCGGCAAATCGCCGATTTCATCGAGGAACAAGGTGCCGCCATCGGCCTCTTCGAACCACCCGGCCTTGGCACTCAGGGCGCCGGTGAAGGCGCCTTTTTCATGGCCGAACAGCTCGGCTTCCACCAGGGATTCGGAGAACGCGCCGCAGTTCACCGCCACGAACGGCCGGTTGCGCCGGGCGCTGAGGTTGTGGATGTGCCGCGCCACCAACTCTTTGCCGGTGCCGGTTTCACCGATGATCAGCACGCTGGCCTCACTCGGTGCGACCTGTTGCAAATGCGCGAGCAAGGCCTGGGATTTCGGGTCTTCGAACACTTGCGCGGTGGCGCGGATCGACGTGGCCAGGGCGGGTGAGGGCGGTAGGGTCAGCAGTTGCATGGCAGGCTCCATGAAGAGAAGGTCAGGAATAGAAAGTCGGAATCGGCAGGGATTGGTTCAGCGCCCAATCACCCAGTTCATGGAGTTTGTAATCCACCGGGTCGTGCAGGGTTTGCGTGCGCAGGTTGCGCCAGTGACGGTCCAGGCGCAGCGAGGCGTGGGTCGAACGCGCGCCAGTCACTTCGAACAAACGGCTACACAGCTCCAGGCCATTGCGGGTGGCGGCGACCTTGGCCGTGGCAATCGCCGTGGCCAGATGCCCGCGCTCTTCGGCGCTGAGATTCGGGCCTTTGGCCCACGCCTTGTCCAGCAGGTCGGCGGCCCGTTCCACCAGCAGTCGAACGCCTTCGAGGGCGACCCAGAATTCGCCGTAATGGCTGAGCACATACGGGTCTTCGCGCACATCCTGAGTGCTGGATTTATGCCAGGGCCGGGTTTCGATGAGGGTGTATTGCCGCGCTTCTTCGAAGGCGCCTTCGGCGATGCCGAGGAACATGTGGGTGAAGGTCAGTTGCGCGATCAACGGCCGCAAACAGGCGAACGGTGTGCTCAACGGACCGGGATCGAGCAGCAATTCCGACTCTTCGACCCGCACCCGTTCGAAGGTGGCGCTGCCGCTGTCGGTCTGGCGCTGGCCCATGTTGTTCCAGTCGTCGTGCAGGGTGATGCCGCTGCGACCGCTGGGGATCGCGGCGATCAACAACTTGCCGCCGGCGCTTTCGTCCACCGCCGAGGCAATCAGCATTTGCGAATCGGTGGCGCCGGAGCAGAAGCTCTTTTTGCCGGAAAACTCGCGCCAGCCGCCGAGATTTTTCACCACGGTGCGGGTGTCCAGCGGGTTGAGGGCATTGCCCCAGAACCAGTTCTTGCGTGCGGTTTGCTCGAACCACGGCTGCCACTGTTCGGGTTTGGCGAACAGGCGCACGGTGGCGAGCATCAGGTGATGAAAACCGAAAACATGCGCGATGGAGCTGTCGACCTTGGCGAACTCGCGCACGATGGTCAGGGTTTCACTCCAACTCGCGCCGAGGCCGCCGTACTGGGTGGGAATGCTCAGCGCCAGCAAACCGCTGTGGCGCAGGGCATCACGCTCAGCCTTGGGCGTGCCACCGCGCTCGTCGCGCTCGACGGCGGTCAGGGCAAACTCCGCCGCCAACTGGCGGGCGGTGTGCAAGGGGGAGAGCAGGGTGCTTTGGGGTTTGGCCGTCACGCAGGGGATTCCTTATTGAGTCAGACACCGATCCCCTGTGGGAGCGGGCTTGCTCGCGAAAGCGTCGTGTCAGTCGACATTAATGTTGACTGACCCACCGTCTTCGCGAGCAAGCCCGCTCCCACAGGAGTATCGGGGTCAGGCCGTGGCTTTGGTGGGCAGCACGTCATTGGCGATCATTTCGCCAAACGGCCCGGTGAGGTTGGTCACGCCACGTCCGGCCAGGCTGGCATAAGGTTCCGGCAACAGCGGGAACACCAGCTCGGCAAAGCGATACGCCTCTTCAAGGTGCGGATAGCCGGAGAAAATAAAGCTCTCGATCCCCAGGTCCGCGTACTCCTTGATCCGCGCCGCCACTTGCTGCGGATCGCCCACCAGCGCGGTCCCGGCACCGCCACGCACCAGGCCGACACCGGCCCACAGGTTGGGGGCAATTTCCAGGTTGTCGCGACGTCCGTCGTGCAGCGCAGCCATGCGCCGCTGACCTTCGGAATCAAAGCGCGAAAACGATTTCTGCGCGGCGGCGATGGTTTCGTCACTGATGTGCTCGATCAGCTTGTCGGCGGCTTTCCATGCCTCTTCGGCGGTCTCGCGCACGATCACATGCAAGCGAATGCCGAACTTCACCGTGCGCCCGTTACGCGCAGCACGCTCACGCACATCGGCGAGTTTTTCCGCCACGGCGGCCGGTGGCTCGCCCCAGGTCAGGTACACGTCCACCTGCTCGGCGGCGAGTTCATGGGCCGCTTCCGACGAACCGCCGAAGTACAGCGGCGGATAAGGCTTCTGTACCGGCGGATACAACGCCTTGGCGTTCTGCACTTGCAAATGTTTGCCTTCGAAATCGACGGACTCGCCTTGCAGCACGCGACGCCAAATCTGCAGGAATTCGTCGGTGACTTCGTAGCGTTCGCTGTGATCGAGGAAGATCCCGTCGCCCCGGTTCTCATCCGGGTCACCGCCGGTCACCACGTTGATCAGCAGGCGGCCGTTGGACAGTCGATCCAAAGTTGCGGCCATGCGCGCCGAAACGGTCGGCGAGATGATCCCGGGACGAATCGCCACCAGGTATTTCAGGCGTTCAGTCAACGGCACCAGCGCCGAGGCGATTACCCATGAGTCTTCGCAGGAGCGGCCGGTGGGAATCAGTACACCGTGGTAGCCCAGGCTGTCGGCGGCCTGGGCCACTTGTTTCAAATAGTTGAGCGTCACCGGGCGGGCGCCCTGGGTGGTGCCCAGGTAATGGCCGTCGCCGTGGGTCGGCAGAAACCAGAAAACATCCATGAAGAGATCCTTAAGCGATTTTCAGCAGATTTTTGGGGTGCACGCCAAACAACGGCGCGGCGCGTTCTGCAGCAAGACGAATGCGGGCCTTCAAGGGCTCACTGGTTATTTGGTAATTCGAGAAATCGGCTTCGGTGGCGTACACGCCAATCGGCAAGGTCAGGGCCTGGAAGAAACTGAACAGTGGGCGCAGTTGATGATCGAGCACCAGTGCATGCCGCTCGCTGCCACCGGTGGCGGCCAGCAAAACCGGGGTGTTGATCAGCGCATTGAGGTCGATCAGGTCGAACAGGTGCTTGAGCAGGCCAGGGTAGGAACCGCGATAAACCGGCGCGGCGACGATCAGCAGATCAGCGCCTTCGATGGCTTGCAGCTCGGCTTCGACCTCGGCGCTCAATTCCTGGCGGGCCAGAGCGGCGCCGAGAGGGCGGGCGATGTCGCCCAGTTCGATCAGCTTGCTCTCGATCGGCAACTGTTCACCAAGTTCAGCCAACAGCGCTTGGGTCAGCACCAATGTGCGGGACGGACGCCAGGTGCCGCCGGAGAGGGCAACGACTTTCAATGGACGCGACATGATCAGTTCCTTTTTAAACAGTTGCTCGGGGAGCAGTGAAGAGTCACTGGGCTTGAGCAAGACCTGTACCAATCCTTAGAAGGCCCGTTTTCCGAGGCTTGCAGCGCCGTGTTCAAGGCCAACTGTGTGATTGGCGGGGCTGTTTGTTGAATGACTGTTGCCAGGCAAACAGTTGCGTGGGCAACAGTGGATGCAGCGATGCCGTTGTTATAAAGGCTCGTTGTTATTCCGTAAAAGATCATTAATGGATATTTATAGACCGTTATTGAATATGTGGGCGGCGAGCGTTCGATCCTGATACCCACTATCGAGAGCGTTGATTTCTGCCAGACCCGGGCCGGGCGTAGCCTTCACCCATCGCCAAACACAACTTTGTCAGGACGCTCCCCATGAACCGCTTACTCACTGTTTCCTTGCTGCTCGCCGTTTCCGTTCTCGCCGGTTGTGCCAGCCATGTTTCGCCCGAGTTGCGGCCCTACACCGCTGAAGAAACCAAGGAGCTGGCGCTGGAAGCCTTGAACCGCCAAGGGTTGTCCTTCGAGGAATACCACGCGAAAAAAGCCGCGTTGCTCGGCCAACCGCAGAAATCCTTCGGCTTTGATAGCCAAGGCGAAATGAACGCCGAACGTGCCGTACACCTTCACGGTCGCCCAAGCTAATTCCAGACTGTACTGCTCGAACTTTTACCCAACTGTCCGTGGGTTTCGGGCAAGGCGTGCGATAGGGTCAATACCTGACTGACCCTGACGGACTGCCACCCATGCTCTCGCTCGATCTGCTGCTGGGCTTCGCCCTGTTTGCCCTTGTGACCTCGATCACCCCCGGCCCAAACAACACCATGTTGCTGGCATCGGGCGTGAACTTCGGCTTTAACCGCACCATCCCCCATATGCTCGGCATCACCTGCGGTTTCTTCGTTTTGGTGGTCGCGGTGGGTTTTGGCCTGGGCGCGGTATTTCAAACCTATCCGTTGCTCTACACCGTCCTGCGTTACGTCGGCGCGGCGTATCTGCTGTACCTGGCCTGGAAAATCGCCCACTCCGGGCCGGTTTCCGAAAGCGAAAAGGGCGAAAGCAAACCGATCAGTTACCTCGGCGCCGCGGCGTTTCAGTGGGTCAACCCCAAGGCCTGGATCATGGCCATTGGCGCCATCAGCACTTACACGCCGATGCAGGGTTATTTCACCAATGTGATCGTGATCGCTGCGGTTTTTGCCCTGATCAACCTGCCGAGCGTCGGTGTCTGGGCCGGTTGCGGCACTTTGTTGCGCAATGTGTTGAAGGATCGCCGCTGGTTGCGCATCTTCAACTGGGGCATGGCCTTGCTGCTGGTGGCTTCGCTGTATCCGTTGTTGATCGAAAGCTTTAGCTGACGCATTGCTTCAACCGGTTGCCCGATGCCTGTTAAGCTCGACTTCAGGAGCGTTCCTACGCACTTTGAAATGAAGTCGTATTTCTTTAACAGCATCCGATCAGGTATTGCTGGTGTCCTTACCCCGCGCACCTGATCCCGGAACACGCTCTGCGAGCCTTTTTATGAATAAACGTCCGTTGTATTTCGACTACGCCGCCACCACACCGGTGGACGAGCGGGTCATCAAGGTCATGGTCGAGTGTCTGGGTTTCAACGGCAACTTCGGCAACCCGGCGTCCAGCTCCCATGCGTTTGGCCAGCAAGCCCGGCAATCGGTCGAGCTGGCGCGCCAGCAAGTGGCCGAACTGGTGGGTGCCCAAGCCGAGCAGATCGTCTGGACCTCCGGCGCCACCGAATCCAATAACCTCGCGCTCAAGGGCGTCGCCCAGGCCCGGGGTGTGTCCGGCGGTCACATCATCACCAGCCAGATTGAACACAAGGCGATCCTCGACACCGCGAAACAATTGCAGGACGCCGGTGTGGCGGTGACCTATCTGGTCCCGGACGCCGAAGGCCTGATTACCCCGCAAGCGGTCAGCGAAGCCATGCGCGACGACACGTTTCTGGTGTCATTGATGCTGGTGAATAACGAATTGGGCACGGTCAACGACATCCCGGCCATCGGCCAGGTGGTGCGTAATCGTGACGCGTTGTTTCATGTCGACGCCGCTCAAGGCGCAGGAAAAGTCGCGATCGACCTGGCCGAATGGCCGGTGGACCTGATGTCATTCTCTGCGCACAAGATCTACGGTCCCAAAGGGATCGGCGCGTTGTACGTCGGCCCTCGTGCGCAACAGCGTTTGCAGGCGCAGATCCACGGCGGCGGGCATGAGGGCGGGTTGCGTTCCGGCACCCTGGCCACGCACCAGATCGTGGCCATGGGCGAAGCGTTTGCGTTGGCGGCGACTTTGTTCGAGGACGAGAAAGCCACCATCGTTCACCTGCGCGAGCGCTTGCTCGAACAGCTCTTGAGCATCCCCGGCGTGCGCCTTAATGGCAGCGCGGCACAGCGTATCCCTCATACCCTGAGCCTGACCTTCGGCGAAGGCGAGTTCAATGTCGCGTCGTTGGGCCATTCGATCGCGTTTTCCGCGACCTCGGCCTGCAACTCCGCGAGCAATGCGCCATCCCACGTGCTGCTGGCCTTGGGGCATGACGCCCGTTCGGCCGGTCGCACCATCCGCTTGAGCCTGGGCCGGTTCACCACCGAGCAGGATATCGACCAGGCGGTTCAACTGATTAAAGCGGCCTGTGCCAGCGCGCCGGCGTTCTGGCAATAGGCCGTCAAAGCGCCGACTCAGATCGGCACTCAACAATAATGATGAAGTGGTTAGCAGGAGAGATGATGAGTACGCAGCCTTTGACCAATGGATTGGTATCCCAGCGCCTGGCGCAAACCCGCGAGCTGATGAACCGGGAGGGCATTCACGCCCTGCTGGTGCCGTCGGCCGACCCGCACCTGTCCGAATACCTGCCGGGTTACTGGCAAGGGCGGCAGTGGCTGTCGGGTTTCCATGGCTCGGTGGGTACTCTGATTGTTACCCCGGATTTCGCCGGTGTCTGGGCCGACAGCCGTTACTGGGAGCAAGCGACCAAGGAACTCAAGGGCAGCGGCATCGAACTGGTCAAGCTGCAACCGGGTCAACCAAGCCCGCTGGACTGGCTGGCTGAGCAAACCCCTGAAGGCGGCGTGGTCGCGGTCGATGGTGCGGTGATGGCAGTGGCCTCGGCACGCACCCTGGGCGGCAAACTCGAAGAGCGCGGTGCGCGTCTGCGTACTGATATCGACTTGCTGAGCGAAGTCTGGAGCGACCGCCCAAGCCTGCCGAACGAGCCGATCTATCAACACTTGCCGCCGCAAGCGACCGTGAGCCGTGGCGAGAAACTGGCCAATCTGCGTGAAGTCTTGCAAGAGCGCGGTGCCGATTGGCATTTCATCGCCACCCTCGACGACATCGCGTGGCTGTTCAACCTGCGTGGCGGCGATGTGTCGTTCAACCCGGTGTTCGTCTCCTTCGCCTTGATCAGTCAGCAGCAGGCAACCCTGTTTGTGGCCCTGAGCAAAGTCAGCGCCGAACTGCGCGCCATCCTCGAAGCAGACGGTGTGACCCTGCGCGATTACAGCGAAGTGGCCGATGCGTTGGGCGCCGTGCCGAGTGGGGCGAGCCTGCAGGTCGATCCGGCCCGCGTCACCGCCGGGTTGCTGGATAACCTGAACAGCGGCGTCAAACTGTTGGAAGGTTTGAACCCGACCACCCTGGCCAAATCCCGGAAAAGCCTGGACGACGCTGCACACATCCGCCAAGCCATGGAGCAGGACGGCGCGGCGTTGTGCGAATTCTTCGCCTGGCTGGAATCGGCCTGGGGCCGTGAGCGCATTACCGAACTGACCATCGACGAGCACCTGACCGCAGCGCGCATGCGGCGCCCGGATTATGTGTCGCTGAGTTTCAATACCATTGCCGCGTTCAACGCCAATGGCGCCATGCCGCACTACCACGCCACGGAAGAAGAACACGCGGTGATCGAGGGCGACGGTTTGTTGCTGATCGACTCCGGTGGCCAGTACCTGGGCGGCACTACGGACATCACACGGATGGTGCCGGTTGGCACGCCAACCGACGAGCAGAAGCGCGATTGCACGCGGGTGCTCAAGGGTGTAATCGCCTTGTCCCGGGCGCAGTTTCCAAAAGGGATTTTGTCGCCGTTGCTGGATTCCATCGCCCGTGCGCCGATCTGGGCGGAGAGCGTCGATTACGGTCACGGCACCGGTCACGGCGTCGGCTATTTCCTGAACGTTCACGAAGGCCCGCAAGTGATTGCCTATCAAGCCGCAGCCGCGCCGCAAACCGCGATGCAGGCGGGGATGATCACCTCTATCGAGCCGGGGACTTATCGTCCGGGTCGTTGGGGTGTGCGGATCGAAAACCTGGTATTGAACCGTGAAGCCGGGAAAAGCGAATTCGGTGAGTTCCTGAAATTCGAAACCCTGACTCTGTGCCCGATCGACACGCGCTGCCTGGAGCCGTCGCTGCTGACCCAGGACGAGAAAGAGTGGTTCAACGCTTATCACGCTGAAGTGCGCGAACGCTTGAGCCCGTTGCTCGATGGTGCTGCCCTTGAGTGGCTGAACACCCGTACTGCCGCTATTTGATCGATCTGAGCCCAGGCGCCTTATCTGGCGCCTGAGCTACGGGGATCTAACTCAGGGCTTCAACCACAAAGTCCAGGCGGTCCTGGCCGAAGAACAACCGATTATCGATAAACATGCTCGGCGCACCGAAGACGCCGCGCTTCACTGCCTTCTCGGTATTGGCCTTGAGGGCGGCTTTGACTTCCTCGTCGGCGGTCAGGGCCAGCACCTCATTCGGGTCAAAACCATTCTGTGTCAACACCGCTGCCACAGTCGCCGGGTCATCGAGGCTACGACCCTCAACCCACAACGCCGTAAACAGACAATCGATAAACGCCTTGAAACGCTCGGGATGGCGCAGTTGCATGCCCATGACGGCGCGCATCAGCATCAGCGTGTTGATCGGGAAATGCGGATTGAATTTGAGTGGCACGCCGTAGCGCGTGGCGTAGCGGTCCAGGTCCTCAAACATGTAGCGACCCTTGGCCGGGATGGTCGCCGGTGAGGCATTGCCAGTGGCTTTGAAGACGCCACCCAGCAGCAGAGGAATGTAGATCAGCTCACTACCGGTCTGCGCGCAGATCTTCGGCAGTTGGGTGTAGGCCAGGTACGTGGCGGGGCTGCCGAGGTCGAAGTAGAACTCCACGGTTTTGCTCATGGTCAATCACTCTGCTTATTGTTGTTGTGGGGGAGGGCTTACCAGCGTTCGTTCCAGGGGCGCAGGTCGAGCTCGAAGGTCCAGGCGTCCCGTGGCTGGCTGTGCAGATACCAGTAATTTTCCGCAATGTGCTCGGGGTTGAGGATGCCGTCCTGATCCTTGGTCGCGTACTTTTCCGGGAAGCTGTCGCGGATGAAGTCGGTATCGATGGCGCCGTCGACCACGACATGGGCGACATGGATGTTCATCGGCCCCAGTTCCCTGGCCATGCTTTGGGCCAAGGCGCGAATGCCATGCTTGGCGCCGGCGAAAGCGGCAAACCCGGCGGCGCCGCGCATACCAGCGGTGGCGCCGGTAAACAGGATCGTCCCGCGCTGACGCTTGGCCATGCGCTTGGCCACTTCCCGGGCATTGAGAAATCCTGAGAAACAGGCCATTTCCCAGATCTTGAAATACTTGCGAGCGGTTTCTTCGAGAATGCTGCACGGCACGTTGGCGCCGATATTGAAGACGAAGGCTTCGATCGGGCCGATCTCGGTTTCGATCTGTTCCACCAGCGCAATCACATCCTCTTCCTTGCGCGCATCACAGGCAAAACCGTGAGCCTCGCCACCGCTGGCCTTGATCGCATCCACCAGCGGTTGGAGTTTGTCGGCGCTGCGGCGGGTGACACAGGCAATGAAACCTTCCCGGGCAAAGCGTTTTGCGATGGCGCCACCGGTAGCATCCCCAGCACCGACAACCAGTACGACCTTCTTGTTATTCATGGGTGGATCCCTTTAGTAAACGATCGTTAACTGAACGAACGTTATGCTACGATCCGGCCAGCGTCAAGGTGATCAATCCTGAGGACAAGGCAATGCGTTACTCGCCCAATCACAAGCTGGAAACCAAAGAGAAGTTGCTCGAAAGCAGTGCGGTGTCGGCCAAGAAGTCTGGTTTTGCAACGGTCGGCGTCGACGGGCTGATGAAAGCGATCGGCTTGAGTGGCGCGGCGTTCTACAGTCATTTTTCGTCGAAGGATGAGCTGTTCGCGGCGATCGTCGAGCGAGAGCTATGTCAGAGCCTGGCCCGGTTGGGTGGGCATGGCGAGCAGGATCACGCCAGGCTTGAGCGTTGCCTCAAGCATTACTTGAGCATGGCCCATGTCGAGCAGCCGGAGTCTGGCTGTGCTTTGCCGGCGTTGGGGGCCGAGATTGCCCGTTCGGACCTGGTGGTACGCCAGCAGGCAGAGCTCTGGATTTGTCGGCTTCAGGAGAGCTGGGCGCGGATTCTGGACAGCGACAGCCTGGCATGGGCGATTCTGTCGCAGTGCATCGGTGCGCTGGTGGTGGCGCGTATGTTGGCCACTGCGGATATCCAGCGAACCGTGTTGCAATCCAGCCAGCAAGAGATTGGCCGCCAGATTGCCGGGCGGCATCAAGCTATTTGCAAATGACGATCATGCTGCGACTGGTGTAGCCGGCGGGGTTGAGGCCGAATGGATAGTCGCCGGGCTCTTCCACCGCGTCCCCCGACTTGGCGATGACCTTGTAGCCTTTGGGCGCGCACGAATTGGCGGCGCTGGTGTAGCACTTGTCCCAGGAAGACGAGAGGCCCGAACAGTTGATATGCAGGCCTTTCTTGCCGTGCTTGACCTGGGTCTTCGAGGTCGCCGCGCAGCCCGCAACTGCAATTACGGCGATCAGGAGCAAAATTCGTTTCATTACTGTCCTTAAGCGGCCCGGATCTTGTGTCCGGGTCTGGCTGCATTCGCTTTCACTTTCGTTTGGCGCTCGGATATCCCTATCTGTAGAAGTCCATGGGTGGCACCGGGTTGCGGGCCTAAACATGGCCTAAATGAGCGGCAAATACCAGACCTTCGTTAAATCCCCCCATCAATCGGCCGCGACCGCAGGCTTGGCGGCGCTGCCCATGGTCATGGTTGCGCCAACGGAGGCCAGGATGATGCACAGGATGGCCATCCATTGAGACAAGGAAAGGTACTCGTGCAGGAACAGCAAGCCAGAGAGCGCGCCGATCGCCGGTTCGATGCTCATCAGCGTGCCGAAGGTTCGGGCTGGCATCCGGGTCAGGGCGACCATCTCCAGGGTATAGGGCAGGGCGGTGGAAAGAATCGCGACGCCGATGGCCACGGGGATCAGCGAGGGCGTAAGCAACGCGGCGCCTGCGTGAACAATGCCGATAGGGGCGACGAACAGCGCAGCGATCATCACGCCCAGGGCGGCGGTCGTTACACCGTTGTCGGCTCCGGCCTTCTGGCCGAACAGAATGTACAGCGCCCAGCAGACGCCGGCGCCGAGCGCATAGCCAGCCCCCACCAGATCGATGCCGGTAGAGGTGGCGCCGGTGGGTATCAAGAGCAGCAAGCCGACAGCGGCAAGCGCGATCCAGAGAAAGTCGATGGCGCGACGCGAAGCATAGATAGCGACCGCCAACGGGCCGGTGAACTCCAGCGCCACGGCAATGCCCAGAGGCACAGTACGCAAGGACATATAGAAGAGGAAGTTCATACCGCCCAACGCCATTCCGTAGATGATCACGGTACGCAGGGATTTTGCGGTGAGCTTTGCTCGCCATGGGCGCAGTAGCAGCAGCATGATCACGCTGGCGAAGACCAGTCGCAGGGTGGTGGTCCCTTGGGCGCCAACAATGGGGAACATACTCTTGGCCAGGGAGGCGCCGGACTGGATCGATGCCATGGCTATTATCAGCAGGCCAACCGAAAAGAGGGTTGAGGCAAGGCTGCGGGGCTGGTCATTCATTACAAGGCATCGTCCAAGGCAGGAAACAAAAGTGTTGTTGTAGGCGTTGGGCAATATACTGCGCATTCATTGCGGTTGCGTCTATATATAAGCGGTGATTTTCAGCGTCATGATAGAAAAGCCAAATCAGGGGTTGACGGCAGATTCTGGACGTCTATAATTCGCCCCACTTCCGGCGCAGTCGAAACGGAAAACTCCTTGGTAAACAAAGAGTTACGCAGGTTTCGGCAGTGAGTTGCTTCAGGTCATCGAAGCGCGAAAGGGGTTGAAAAAGAGGTGTTGACAGCAGCGAGTAACGCTGTAGAATTCGCCTCCCGCTAACGAGAGATCGAAAGCGCAAGTGGTTGAAGTTGCAAAGGAAACTTTGAAAACTTCGGAAAATAACCGCTTGACAGTAACCGGTGCTGCTGTAGAATGCGCGCCTCGGTTGAGACGAAAGGTCTTAACCAACCGCTCTTTAACAACTGAATCAAGCAATTCGTGTGGGTGCTTGTGGAGTCAGACTGAT
>NZ_MOBP01000166.1 GCF_003732665.1 Pseudomonas frederiksbergensis
GACATCAATGCTGAATGTCACACCGTAATCGCAGGCAAGCCCGCTCCCACATTGACCGTGTTCCAGGCCGGTCAGGCCGCGTCGCTGAAGTCGTAGTGCAATTCGTTATCCCGGGCGCTGATCCGCACCCCTGCCAGCGCTTTGCCTTCGAGCATGCGGGTGAGGAACTCGCGGCTCATGTCCGGCAACAGGCTGTTGGTCAGGATGGTGTCGATCATCCGCCCACCGCTTTCGGTTTCGGTGCAGCGGGAGACGATCAGGTCGATCACCGCGTCGTCGTAATCGAAGGCCACTTTGTGGGTGTTCTCCACACGCTTCTTGATGCGGTTG
>NZ_MOBP01000167.1 GCF_003732665.1 Pseudomonas frederiksbergensis
GGCCCGCTGCATCGGTGAAGAAACCGGTAAACCACTGTGGGAATCGGCCACCGAAGTCACCAGCATGGTCAACAAGATTGCCATCTCGATTCAGAGCTACCGCGAACGCACCGGCGAGAAGAGCGGCCCGTTGGGCGACGCCACCGCCGTGTTGCGCCACAAGCCGCACGGTGTGGTGGCGGTGTTCGATCCTTACAACTTCCCGGGTCATTTGCCCAACGGTCACCTCGTTCCAGCGTTGCTGGCGGGTAACAGCGTGCTGTTCAAACCAAGCGAATTGACGCCGAAAGTCGCCG
>NZ_MOBP01000168.1 GCF_003732665.1 Pseudomonas frederiksbergensis
CTGTTGCCGCCGCCAGGGGACGAGGAGCCGGTGGACGATGAACTGCGGGAAGTCTTCCTCGAAGAAACCGAGGAAGTGCTGGAGATGCTGCGCGAGTACCTGCCGCGCTGGGCCGCGGACTCCCATGGCACATCTGCCCTGAGCGAACTGCGCCGGGCCTTCCACACCCTCAAGGGCAGCGGGCGCATGGTGCGCGCGCTGGTGCTGGGGGAGCTGGCCTGGGCGGTGGAAAACCTTCTCAACCGGGTGCTGGAGCACAGCGTGGAGCCCGGTGTCGAAGCCCGGCAACTGGTGGCCGACACCCTGCAACTGT
>NZ_MOBP01000169.1 GCF_003732665.1 Pseudomonas frederiksbergensis
TTCGCCGCTCAGGCGACGGATCAGTTGGTTGGCTTCGGTCGGGAACGCGGCGGGGTAACCGGCAAAACGCTGGTCCCACTCGGCTTCGGCGGCGCGGCCTTTTTCCTCGGCATCCCACTCGGCGTAGATGTCGGCCGGGATTTCGAACGGGCCGTGGTTCCATTTCAGCGCAGCGCGGGTCAGGGCGACTTCCGCGTCACCCAGCGGGGCGCCGTGGCAGT
>NZ_MOBP01000170.1 GCF_003732665.1 Pseudomonas frederiksbergensis
GAACAGGTGCGCAGCGTTGCCCTGCGTATCCGCTCCGGGCAAGTGCTGTTGAACTACCCGGCGTGGAATCCCATGGCGCCGTTCGGCGGCTACAAGCGCTCCGGGAACGGGCGTGAATACGGTATCCACGGCTTCGAGGAATACCTGGAGATCAAGGCGATTGTCGGGTTTGGCTGATCGCCTGGTCCTCGGATCGATCCTTGCCCTCCCGGTCCCGTACGTAATGGTGCGCGAGCGCAAACGCCGGTAGCCAGGCTTCGCGGCGCAGGGTCCAGCTT
>NZ_MOBP01000171.1 GCF_003732665.1 Pseudomonas frederiksbergensis
CTCAAGGTGATCGCCACGGACGCGGGCTCCCAGCGCGACTTCCGCACCTTTGCACGATTGGCCGGTCATACGCTGCTGCGTGAAGAAGACGAGGCGGGTGTTTACCGCTATTGGTTGAAAAAAGCCTGAAACCGGCTGCGTTCGTTACTAAGGATTATTGATGTTCAAAGTGTTACGCGACTGGATTCAGCGCTACTTCTCCGATGAAGAAGCCGTGGTGCTGGCGGTGCTGCTGATCCTCGGGTTCACCGCCGTGCTCACGCTGGGCGGCATGCTCGCGCCGGTATTGGCCGCGATGGTGCTGGCGTATCTGATGCAGGGGCTGGTCGTCACCCTCGAGCGTTTACGCATGCCCGGTGGCGTGGCCGTGGGGCTGGTTTTCGCGTTGTTCCTGGGGGTGTTGCTGGTGTTCATCGGGGTTGTGGTGCCGTTGCTTTGGCATCAGTTGATCACGTTGTTCAACGAGTTTCCCGGCATGCTCGCCAAGTGGCAGTCGCTGCTGTTGCTGCTGCCT
>NZ_MOBP01000172.1 GCF_003732665.1 Pseudomonas frederiksbergensis
GAAGGAGGCCAAGGCATGAGCCAGCTCCCGAATGATTCCGCCCTGAGCAACCTCAGTCGTCGTGGCTTCCTCAAAGGCGTCGGCGCCACCAGCGCGTTGGTGCTTGCCGCCAGATGGGGCTGGCAAGACGATTTCGCCGAAGACAAACCGAAGAAATTCGGCGCCGACGGCATGCCCAACGGCTGGATCGATGATCCGAAGGTCTACGTCAGCATCGCCGCCGATGGCACGCTCACCGTGGTCTGCAACCGTTCGGAAATGGGCCAGGGCGTGCGCACCAGCCTGAGTATGGTGGTTGCCGATGAACTGGACGCCGATTGGGCGCCGGTCAAGGTGCAACAGGCGCCGGGTGATTAAGTGCGCTTCGGCAACCAG
>NZ_MOBP01000021.1:0-51941 GCF_003732665.1 Pseudomonas frederiksbergensis
GTCGACTGACCCACCTCATTCGCGAGCAAGCCCGCTCCCACAGGAGGTCTGCTGTGTGCGCCGATGATCAACAGTAGGAGCGAGGCTTGCCCGCGAAGGCGGTGTGTCAGGCACATGATGTGTGGACTGACACACCGCCTTCGCGGGCAAGCCTCGCTCCTACATTTTGATTTTTGGTGTTTGCTGGAATGCAAAAGCCCCCGCGGCCTTAGGCTCGCGGGGGCTTTTTTGTGGCGCCTGGGATCAGCAGGTGCAGCACATCAGCGGCATGCCGTTGCAGCTCATCATCATCGGCATGCTGCAATCGTTCATCATTTTCATCATCAGGGTGCAGCAATTTTTCATCATGTCCATGTTCATGCCGGCCATCGGCATGATTTTGCAGGTCATGCAGTCGGCCATCACGGTGCATTCCATCACGCACTTCATCGATGGCATCGGCATGCCCATCATCGGCATCGGCATCATCATGTTCATCATCGGCATGGCCATGGCCGCCGGGGACATGCACATCATGCTCATGTTGCCGCAATGCATCATCATCGGCATGCCGCAGTTCATCATCATCTGCATCATTTCAGCGCTGTTCTTGAACATCGCCATGTCCATGCCCGCAGCCGGCATCATCTTGCACATCATGCCGTCGTCCATCATGTCGCACGTCATGGTCGCCATCATCATCGGCATGCCCATCATCGGCATCATTGGCATGTTGGCGTTCATCGGCATTTGCATCTGCATGGCGTTCATCATGGTGTTGTTCCCCGAAGGATTGAATAGTTGGACGAAGCTGATGGGGAGGATTCTAAGGATTGGCCGACAGGCAACAAGATGGCGATCAAACAGCCGGAATGAATGCTCAAGCGACTTTAAATGGGCGGGCGGAACCAGATTATCCGTTGCTGCAACACTTCAGCTTTGATTGCAGATATACCGCCAACGGCAGCGTGTTTCTCCCGGCTATAGATATGCGATACAAGCCTATATAAATAACCGAAAGAAATAATTGATCTAACGCTGCCGCGTATTTTTACTGGCTGGAAAACACCTGGGCATCGGTGAACTTTTCCACGTCGACCCGATGGGGAAAGATCTTCTTCTCGACGAATAAATCATCGACCTGCTGCAACGCCTGAACGTCCCGCGCCTCGATCGGCAACAACGACTCATCACCCCAACTGCGCAATCGTTGCGAGACTTCCAGCGACACATCGTTGGTCTTGGCAAACACCCTCGCGTACTCGTCGGGGTTTTGCCGGGCCCATTCAAAAGCCTTGGCGAACCGCTGCAACACATCGCTGAGGGCCTGGCGCTTGAGCGGGTCGGTGAGCACTTCATCGGAGGCGGTGATAAAGGTCAGGCCGGTGTTGATCCCTTCGCCGCTGATCAACACCCGGGCGCCCTGCTGTTCGGCGAACGCCTGGTAGATGCCGAACGTGGCCCAGGCTTCGATCTTGCCGGCATTGAACGCCGCAAGGGCATCGGTGGGCAGGACAAAACCGACGTTGACGTCCTTCTCATCGACCCCGGCGCTGGCCAGGGCGCGAATCAACAGGTACTGGGAAATGCTGCCCCGGACCGACGACACCACCACGTTGCGACCTTTCAGATCGGCGACGCTGTGGATCGGCGAGTCGTGCGGAACCAGAATCGCGATCCCCCGGGATTGACTGCGCCGTACCGCGACGATGCGCAACGGTGTGCCACCGGTGGCCGCCGCGAGCACCGGCGTATCCCCCGCCGGCCCCAGGTCCACAGCCCCGGCGCGCAGGGCTTCGAACAGCGGCGCGGCGCCCTGGAAGTTCGCCCACTGGACCTTGTACGGGATGCCCTCCAGGGCGTTGGCGGCTTCGACCACGGTACGCAGGCCCTTGGCTTGATCGCCGAGGATCAGGGTGACGCTGGACAAGTCCGTCTGGGCTTTTTGCTCGACCGCATCGCCGCAACCGCCCAGCAACAACGCCGCACCGCAGAGCAACGCCATCGCCGATTTCCCTAGACCTCGATCAAGCATGGGCAAACCGCCGGATCGCAGTCTGACGCTCAACCACCGCAGCGGTTTCCACTTCGACGCCCAACAGGCTCAGGAGCCGTGCGCGAATCGCCTGGAACCCGTCCTGCCCGGTGTCGCGGCTGCGGGGCAAGTCGATGGTCAGTTGCTCGGCAATCTTGCCGTTGGCCAGCACGATCACCCGGTCGGCCAGCAGGATCGCTTCGTCTACATCGTGGGTCACCAGCAGCACCGCCGGCGTGTGTTTGCGCCACAACTCGATGATCAGCCGATGCATCTTGATCCGGGTCAGGGCATCGAGGGCGGCGAAGGGTTCGTCGAGCAGCAACAACTTGGGTTCGCGCACCAGGCCACGGGCCAGTGCCACTCGCTGCGCTTCACCGCCGGACAGGGTCGCCGGGTAAGCTTCCAGGCGATGGGCCAGCCCGACTTCGGTCAGGGCCTGTACGGCGCGGGCCTTGGCGTCGGGGATGTGCAGGCCGAGGATCACGTTTTTCCAGGCGCGTTTCCACGGCATCAAGCGCGGCTCCTGGAACACCGCCGCCCGCGCCTTGGGCACGCGCAACTGGCCGCTGTCGATGCTGTCGAGCCCGGCCAGGCTACGCAACAAGGTGGTTTTGCCGGAACCGCTGGCCCCAAGCAGCGCCACGAATTCGCCCGGGGCGATGTCCAGGTCCAGGCCATCGATGACCCGTTGCTGACCGAACTGGCGCACCACGTTGCGCAGTTGCACCGGTGCTTCTGATTGCAGGTTTTTCGCCGCGAGAGTCGACATGTCAGTTCCTCACAAAAGATGGGCGCCAGGCCAGGGCAAAACGCTCCAGCGTGCGGATCAGACCGTCGATCAACAGGCCGAGGACGCTGTAGATCAGCAGGCAGATAACGATCACGTCGGTGCGCATGAAGTCCCGGGCGTCACTGGCCAGGAAGCCGATGCCGGCGGTGGTGTTGATCTGCTCGACAAACACCAGGGCCAGCCAGGAAATCCCCAGGGAATAACGCAGGCCGACAAAGAACGAAGGCAGGGAGCCCGGCAGGATCACATGCCAGATCAACTCACGACGATTCAGGCCCAGGGTGTTGGCGGCCTCGATCAATTTGGGGTCAATATTGCGAATGCCGGAGAACAGGTTCAGGTACACCGGGAAGGTTGTGCCGGTGACGATCAGTGCAATCTTGGTGAACTCGCCAATGCCGAACCAGAGAATGAACAGCGGCACCAGCGCCAGAGAAGGAATGGTGCGCAGCATCTGCATGGGCGAATCGAGGATCACCTCGCCGCGCTTCGACAGGCCGGTGATCAGCGCCGCGACAACGCCAACGCTGACGCCGATGCTCAGGCCCAGCAGTGCGCGCTGCAGGGAAACCAATAGATGTTTGCCCAACTCGCCGGAGATGATCATCGCCCACAGCGTGCCGCCAATCTGCGAGGGCGCGGCGATGACCCGCTGCGGGATCAGGCCGAACTGCGACGCCAGTTCCCATAACAGCAGCAGCGCGATAGGGCTGAGCAGGCGTAGCAAGACTTCGGGGGTGCGCCAGTTGCGCAACCAATTGGGCAACAGCCTTGAGGCATCCGGGCGGTCAACAGCCTTATCGACAGAAAACGAGCTGCTGGCGCTCTGGGTATCGAAGGTCTTTTCGGTCATCAGGCTTCCTTCCTATCAAGAACATGGCTTCGGATTCATGCTATTCGCATAAAAAACCTCAGTGAAATTCTTTTTGGGAATAACCTAATATGATTAAAAATCAGATAGGACATCATCCAGATAAATTATTTGCATAATTAAAGCCTTGAGCCCGCGCCCCTTGCGGCGTCGGCTTCTGACGCCGCTTAAAATGCGGATTACTGATATCTGCATTTTCATATGATTCATTAAGTTAATAATTAACTTAGAACAAAACGGCATTTCACAGCATCACCCTCCTGCGCCTACTTTCGACACCACGGACCGACCCCCTGCCCGGTGGAGGCTTGAATCACGCCTATCCAAAGACAAGGAACTCAGCATGAGCATCGAATTTATCGGCTACATCGGCGGCCACCATGCCTCGGAGATTCACCCGCGCAGCGGTCCGGTGTTGCAGCCCGATTATGTGGAGACCGTCGCCCGCGCCCATGACGAAGCCGGGTTCGACCGCGCCCTGGTGGCGTTCCACTCCAACAGCCCGGACAGCACGCTGATTGCCTCCCACGCCGCCAGCGTGACGAAAAACCTGAAGTTCCTGATTGCCCACCGACCCGGCTTCGCCGCGCCCACCCTCGCCGCCCGCCAGTTCAACACCCTCGACGTGTTCAATGGCGGCCGCACCGCCGTGCATATCATCACCGGCGGCGACGACCGCGAACTGCGCGCCGATGGCAGTCACATCGGCAAGGACGAACGTTACGCCCGCACCGACGAATACCTCGACGTACTGCGCCAGGAATGGACCAGCGAGAAACCCTTCGACTATCAGGGCAAGTACTACCAGGTCGAGGGCGCGCACTCGTCGGTGAAGTCGCCGCAACAGCCGCACATTCCCCTTTATTTCGGCGGCTCATCGGCAGCGGCCATCGCGGTGGCGGGCAAGCATGCGGACGTGTATGCGCTGTGGGGTGAGACCTACGATCAGGTACGCGAAGTGGTGAACCAGGTGCGCGCCGAAGCGGCCAAGCATGGGCGCAGCATTCGCTTCAGCCTGTCGTTGCGCCCGATTCTGGCGGACACCGAAGCGCAAGCCTGGGAGCGTGCCGAACAGATCCTGCAACAAGCCACGGCCCTGGCGCAGCAGAATGGCTTTGTGCGGCGCGAACCACCGAACGAAGGTTCGCGACGCCTGCTGGCGGCAGCGGCTCAAGGCTCGCGACTGGACAAGCGCCTGTGGACCGGGATTGCAGGCCTGCTCGGCGCGCAAGGCAATTCGACCTCGCTGGTCGGCACGCCGGAACAAGTGGCCGAGGCGCTGCTCGATTACTACGACCTGGGCATCACCACGTTCCTGATTCGCGGCTTCGATCCGCTTAACGACGCCATCGACTATGGCAAGCGTTTGATCCCACTGACCCGGCAACTGGTGGCCGAGCGGGAGCGGCAGGCGGCGGAAAAAGTGGCCTGATTACAGCGCACACGACAAAGGGGCTTACCTTGCGGCAAGCCCCTAGGCCGTAACGCGATCCGTAGCAGCTGGCGAAGCCTGCGTCCGGCGGCGAAGCCGTCGTGAAATCAGGCGACGCGGTGTTTCAGGTAGATCCCGGGCGCAGGATTTACGACGGCTTCGCCGCCGGACGCAGCCTCGCAGGCTCGGCAGCTGCTACAACATTCAAGCCGGATTTTTCACACTTGGCCGCTCACTGACCTTGGCATTCCACGCCACCAGCGCCGTGCATTCCTCGGGGATCGCAATCTGCGCAAACCCGGCGAAGATCAACCCCGCCCACACGGTGATATCCGCCATCGAGAATTGGTCCCCCGCCACGTAAGGCTGGGTTTTCAGCACCTCGTCAAAATACTTCATGCCGTTGATGGCCTTATCGCGGTGCATCTACCCCCACACCGCACGGTCGCTCCACTCGGGCTTCTTATAGGGTTTGAGTTGCGCGCCGAGACCATCGGTGGCGTGGTGGAAATAGATGCCGATGGCGTCGATCAATTGGTCGTCGGCGCGTTTTTGCATCATGTGAATCAGCCCTTTCTCTTTCGCCGTGGTGCCGGTGAGCGTCGGGTTGCCTTCCAGATTGTCGAGGTATTCGGTGATGGCGGTGCATTCAGACAGGTAAGTGCCGTCGTCCAGCTGCAAAACCGGCACCGTACCAGTCGGGTTGATCGCCAGGAACGCGCTCTGCTTGTGCTCGGCGGCGGGCAGATCGACTTTGATGAACTCGATTTGGGAGGCAAGAGCCTTCTCGGCGATGACCACACGAATGCGTAACGGGCTAGGGAAACCGGGGATGTCGTAGATCTTCACGTGAACTCCGTTGCTATCTATCTATCGGGAGGTAGACAATGCGGGCAACGATCGATTCGGTCAACAGATATCTACCAGTAGATAGGCAAATAGATTATGACGGTAACAGATACCAAACAGACCATCCTCGACGCCGCTCGCCGCGTCGTGCAGGCTCGGGGCTACAACGCGTTGAGTTTTCGCGAACTGGCCAAGGAAGTGGGAATCAAGAGCGCCAGCATCCACTACCACTTCCCCACCAAGGGCGATCTGGGCGCAGCGCTGGCCAAGCGTTACACCGACGACACGGCGGGCTATCTGGAGCAATTGCTAACGCAATCCCAGGACCCCACCGCGATGATGGACGCCTACACCGCGGCTTTCCGTGCAGCATTGGAAAACGACAATCGCATGTGCCTGTGCGGGATTCTCGCCGCCGAGCACCACGATCTTCCAGCCGAAGTCCGGGTTGAAGTGGACGGGTTCACCGACGCGAATGTGCGGTGGCTGGGCAAGGTGCTGGCGCTGAAACAACCGGACGCTTTGCTCGATGATCTGGAACGGCAAGCGCTGTCGGTATTTGCCGCCATTCAGGGTGCGCAACTGGTGTCCCGTGGGCGCAACGACATCGCGGTTTATGACCAAATGATCGAATCCTACCGAGCGGCGGGCTTGATTCCCTGAGGGCGGAATCTGCTACTGTCTTGGCACTTTTTATCGATGACGATCAACGCCCATGACTAATCCAACGCCTGATCCTCAAGCCGTCTGCGCCCCGATCACCAAAAGCGCGATTTTCATCGTCGCCACTGTGGCGCCCGGCAGCGATGCCGCGGAAAAAGTCCGAGGCTGGTGCGGCGACATCGCCGCCCTCACCCGCTCCGTCGGCAAACGTGTGCCGACCGGTTACCTGTCCTGCGTCTGCGGCTTTGGCTCCAGTGCCTGGGACACGCTGTTCGGCGGCCCGCGCCCGGCGTCGCTGCATGCCTTTCGCGAATTCGGCGATGAAGGCCGCCGAGCGCCTGCAACGCCGGGGGACATCCTGCTGCACATCCGTGCTGACCAGATGGACCTGTGTTTCGAGCTGGCCACCCAGTTGCTCTCGGCCCTGGGTGATGCGGTGGCGGTGGTCGATGAGGTCCAGGGTTTCCGCTATTTCGACATGCGCAGCATCATCGGTTTTGTCGACGGCACGGAGAATCCGGATGATCGGCACATGGCCAGATTCACGATCATTGGTGATGAAGATCCGGCGTTTGCTGCCGGCAGCTATGTGTTGGTGCAGAAGTATTTGCACAAGATGGACGCGTGGAACGGGCTGTCGGTCGAGGCCCAGGAGCGGGTGATTGGCCGCACGAAACTGTCCGATATCGAACTCGATGATGCGGTGAAGCCGACCAACTCCCACAGCGCCCTGACCACCATCACCCAGGACGGTCAGGAAGTGAAAATCCTGCGTGACAACATGCCGTTCGGCCGGCCTGGCGCGGGCGAATTTGGCACCTACTTCATCGGCTATGCCCGCTCGCCGAAACCGATTGAGCTGATGCTGGAGAACATGTTTGTCGGCAGGCCCGCCGGCAACTACGACCGCTTGCTGGACTTCAGCACGGCGGTCACCGGTGGGTTGTTCTTCGTGCCTTCGGCGGATTTGCTGGAAGAACTCGCTGACCGCGCGCCTTAATCAAGTCATGACACAAATCCTGTGGGAGCGAGCTTGCTCGCGATGGCGGTGGAACAGTCAACACAGATGTTGAATGTTATGCCCTCATCGCGAGCAAGCTCGCTCCCACAGGGTTTTAATGTGAACCCAGGTTTTGCATCAATCCTTGTAAGCGGTATCACTGCGTTCCAATTGCCGAATAAGCGCATTCCAGTGCCGCGCCACGCCCGGCCCAGTTCCACTCTTGAATGCCTCCGCCTGCTGCTCGACCTTGGCCACCACTTCGGCTGGCGGGAAGATCAGCTCGGCGTTGCCACCCGCCTGAGCGGCAATCTGGATATTGCACGCCCGCTCAAGGCCATGCAGTTGCTGGAACGCGTGTTCAACGCTGACACCGGCGGTCAGCAGACCGTGGTTGCGCAGGATCAACACACTCTTGTCCCCCAGATCCGCCACCAACCGCTCCCGCTCGTCCAGGTCCAGGGCGATGCCTTCGTAACCGTGGTAAGCCACGCGCCCGGAGAAACCGATGGAATGCTGGGAAATCGGCAGCAGCCCATCACGCTGGGCGGAGACCGCGATGCCGTCTCGAGTGTGGGTGTGCAGCACCGCTTGCAGGTCGGGACGCGCACCGTGGATGGCGCTGTGGATCACGTAGCCGGCGTAGTTGATGCCAAGGCCGGTGGGGTCGTCGACGATGGTGCCGTCAAGGTCGACCTTGACCAGGTTGGAGGCGCTGATTTCATCGAACAACAGCCCGAAGGCGTTGATCAGGAAATGCTCCTCCGGCCCCGGCACCCGCGCCGAGAAGTGGGTGTAGATGTGGTCGGTCCACTTGAACAACGCCGCCAACCGGTAGGCCGCAGCCAGTTTGACCCGGACTTCCCATTCTTCGGGGCTGACGCGCTGGCGGACATTTTTCGAGACGCTGGTTAGCGGGCTGACGCTGCTCATGGCAAAACTTCCTGGATGGCCTTAACAAGTGCAGTCAGCCTAGGGGAAGCGAAAAAATAAGAAAAAGCACATTTTAATCTAAGCTAATTATCATTTTTTTTTATGTCTTGAGCCGAGCATCATGCCGCGCTCTTGATCTTCTGCAACGACCCGGCGACCAGTTTGCCAAAGGCATCCACCGGCCCTTGCAGGTTGCCGAGGAAGTGCGGGTAGATCAGCCACAGGTCCATCACTGGTTTGAAGTCCTTGAGCGGAACCACCGCCAACTGCTCGAAATGTGCACTGCGTTCCAGCAACGGACGCGGCACCAGTCCCAGACCGAGGCCGTCGGCGACCAGGCCCAATTGCAATTCGGTGCCGAAGGTTTCCAGGTTGACCCGCAACGCCAGGCCCTGATCCGACAAGGTGCGCTGCAAACCGGCGCGGAAACCACAACCGTCGGGGTTGAGAATCCAGCCGCTCTGGTAAACGTCAGCCAGTTTGCACGGGCGCTTGGGCACCTGGTCTTTGGCGCACACCACCACCAGTTCCATCTTGCCGATGGACTCGCCGACGATGTTGTCCGGGAAAATCTTGCCTGCCGGGAACAGCGCGGCTGCCGCATCCAGTTCGCCGCGTTCGATCTTGCCTACCAATTGACTGCCCCACCCCGTCGCCACCTGGGCGCGCAATTCCGGATATTCGACGCGCAAATGCTTGAGGGCATCGAGCAGTACCACATCGCCAATGGTTTGCGGCACGCCCAGGCGCAGCAGGCCGGTGGGAGGTGCGTCGGTGGCCACCAGTTCCCGCAACGCGTCCATTTCCCGAAGGATCAAACGGCACTGTTCATAGACCCGGGTTCCGATCAAAGTAGGCTTGAGCGGCTTGGTATTGCGGTCGAACAATTCCACGCCCAGGGCTTGCTCAAAGTTCTGCACGCGCCGCGTTATGGCGGGCTGGGTCAGTTGCAAGGACTCGGCCGCGTGGCTGATGGACTGGCAACGAATCACTTCGACGAAGGCATCGATATCATCAATTTTCATTTGGCCCGCACATAGAGAACAGTCAATAAGATGTCTGAAAAGCATAGTTCTATTGATGAAATCTGGATAGCCCGAAGCTTCAGGCGTCCAGATCGATAACGATTAACGCTATTCAATCGAGTTCTAAATTCCCTTCAGCTATAAGCTAATCATTTAAAAATTGCATATTAAGCCAAATCATTATGCTTAGATAACCCACATCAACCTTCGAAACCAACGATGGAATCGCCATGACCCAGGCCCGACACCCGGAGAGACTCAGAGCATTCATAGGCGCCCTGGCGGAATTGATCGACAGCAACCCCCGCGAGGGTGACCTGCTGCATCGCGGCGGCAAGCTGCTCGGCCAATTGGTCAGCCATGACGACTGGCTGCCGCAAGACTTCGCCCGCCCCGACCCCGAGCGTTATCAGCAATTCCTGCTGCATGCCGATTCCCGGCAGCGCTTCAGTGTGGTCAGTTTTGTCTGGGGCCCGGGGCAGCGCACGCCGATCCACGATCATCGGGTCTGGGGCCTGATCGGCATGTTGCGCGGCGCGGAATATTCCCAGGGGTTCGCCCGCCACACCGATGGCACGCTGGTGCCCGAGGGCAACCGGATTCAACTGCAGCCCGGCCAGGTCGAGGCCGTGTCGCCGAAGATTGGCGACATTCATCAAGTCAGCAACGCCTTTGACGACCAGGTGTCGATCAGCATCCATGTCTACGGCGCCAACATCGGTGCCGTGCGCCGTGCGGTGTATCAGCCTGACGGCAGCGAGAAACTGTTTATCTCCGGTTATTCCAACGCCTTTCTCCCCAACATTTGGGATCTGTCCAAAGAGAGCCAAGCCTTATGAGCAACGTACTGACCCGCACCTTCGCCGACATTCGAAAGGCCCTGCTGAACAAGGAAGAACTGGCCCTGGTGGATGTGCGCGAAGAAGCGCCGTTCGCCGAGGCGCATCCGTTGTTCGCGGCCAATATTCCCCTGTCGAAACTGGAACTGGAGGTGTACTCGCGGATTCCACGGCTCGACACCCCCGTGACCGTCTACGACAACGGCGAAGGTCTGGCACAGATTGCCGCCCAGCGCTTGCAGGGTTTGGGTTATGTGAACGTTGCCCTGCTGGAAGGTGGTCTCGACGGTTGGCGCCGGGCCGGTGGCGAGCTGTTTATCGACGTCAACGTGCCGAGCAAGGCCTTTGGCGAATTGGTGGAGAGCCAGCGCCATACGCCGTCCCTGGCGGCGGAAGAAGTGCAGGCGCTGCTCGACAGCGAGGCCGACGTGGTGGTGCTCGACGCCCGGCGTTTCGATGAATACCAGACCATGAGCATCCCCACCGGGATCAGCGTGCCGGGGGCGGAGTTGGTACTGCGCGCCAGGGAACTGGCACCGGACCCGGCGACGCGAATCATCGTCAACTGCGCCGGCCGCACCCGCAGCATCATCGGCACCCAGTCGTTGATCAACTCGGGGATTCCCAACCCGGTTTCAGCCCTGCGCAACGGCACCATTGGCTGGACCCTCGCCGGTCAACAACTGCAACACGGCCAGTCGCGCCGGTTTGCCCCGACCAGCGAAGAGCATCGGCACATCGCCGCCCAGGACGCCCGTCGGGTCGCCGACAAAGCCTTGGTCGGTCGCGCCACCCTGGCTGATCTCCAGCGCTGGCAGCAGGAGTCGACGCGCAGCACTTACCTATTCGATGTGCGCACCCCGGAAGAATTTGAAGCAGGGCACCTGCCCGGCGCCCGCTCCACACCCGGCGGTCAACTGGTGCAGGAAACCGATCACTTCGCCAGCGTGCGCGGTGCGCGCCTGGTGCTGGTGGATGACGATGGCGTTCGGGCCAATATGTCGGCGTCCTGGTTGTCGCAACTGGGTTGGCAAGTGAATGTGCTGGATGACGTGCAGCCGGCACATTTCAGCGAGAAAGGTGCGTGGCAGGCGCCAGTTCCGGCACCGCAACAGGCTGAGGAAATCAGCCCCGAAACCCTGGCCGAATGGCTGACCCACGGCGACAGCGTGGTGCTGGATTTCACCAGCAGCGCCAACTACGTCAAACGCCACATCCCCGGTGCCTGGTGGACGCTGCGCGGGCAATTAAGCGAAGCGTTGCAAAAAGTCCCCGTTGCGCAACGCTACGTGCTGACCTGCGGCAGCAGCCAATTGGCGCGGCTGGCCGTCGCCGAAGTCGAAGCCCTGACCGGCAAACCGGTGTTCCTGCTCAAGGGCGGCACGGCCAGTTGGGTCGCCGCGCAACTGCCGCTGGAGGATGGCGAAATACATCTCGCCTCGCCGCGCATCGACCGCTACCGCCGCCCGTACGAAGGCACCGATAGCCCGCGCGAAGCCATGCAAGCGTATCTGGATTGGGAATATGGCCTGGTCGCGCAACTGGCCCGCGACGCCACCCACGGCTTCTTCGTGATCTAACCACCGTCGTAGCAGCTGCCGAGCAACGCGAGGCTGCGTTCGGCGGCGAAGCCGTCGCAAACCCTGTGCACGCGGTTTACCTGAAACAGCGCGTCGCTTGATTTCACGACGGCTGCGCCGCCGAACGCTGCCTCGCGTTGCTCGACAGCTGCTACAAAACCCGCCACACACAACATGCACCCCACATCCGACCCCTCTCCAGGCGGAGGCTGAACCCACAACCGAGAGGAGTTCCACCATGTCCGCAGTCTTGCACCGCACCGACCCACAGCCGCAACCGACCTTGCACGTCATCCGCCTGGAACCGACCATCGGCGCCGAAATCACCGGGATTGACTTGAGCCAGCCGCTGACACCCGCGCTGCGCGATGAACTGCGCCAGTTGCTGCTGGAACACAAAGTGATTTTCTTCCGCGATCAGGTCATCAGCACCGAACAGCAGATCGCCTTCGCCCGTGAGTTCGGTGAGCTCTACGTTCACCCGACCACCCAGCAAAACGACCCGACGCAACCCCAAGCGCACCTGATTCAAGCCCAGGACGAACGCAAACTCTACGGTCCAAGGATCAGCGGTCGTTGGCACACCGACACCAGTTGGCTGTTGCGCCCGACCCTCGGCGCGATACTGCGCGCAGTGGATTTGCCACCGGTGGGCGGCGACACCTTGTGGGCCGACACCGGCGCGGTGTATCGCGCCTTGCCCGATGACCTGCGCGAAGAAATCGACGACCTGCATGTGGTCCATGACTTCAAGAAAGCCCTGGACAAGGTTGGCTACGATTACCCGATTCTCGCTCATCCGTTGGTGCGCACCCACCCGGAAACCGGTGAGGACGGCTTGTTCATCAACTTCTCGCAGAACCCTTCGGTCATCGGCTGGACGCCGGAGAAGAGCAAGCAACTGATCGATCGCCTGCTGCTGGAATTCAACAAGCCCGAACACCAAGTGCGCTTCAAATGGCGTGAAAACTCGGTGGCGTTCTGGGACAACCGCTCGACCCTGCATTACCCGGTCTACAACTACGGTGATTATCCACGCCGCATGGAACGGGTCCTGATCGCTTATGACGACATTCCACATCGGGTAAAACGCGCCAACGCGGCCTGACTCCACCCCCAAGAAAAGACCTGGCAACCCCAATGCCGATCAATTAGCCGCCCCACTCCCTGTAGCAGCTGCCGAGGCACGAGGCTGCGTTCGGCGGCGAAGCCGTCGTCAAACCAGAGCACGCGGACTTCCTGAACACCGCATCGCCTGATTTCACGACGGCTTCGCCGCCGAACGCAGCCTCGTACCTCGGCAGCTGCTACAAACCAGTTTGGCTGGCGATTTTTAACTGATCGGTATTTTTGCCTGTGCGTGCAATCTTTCAGGAATTCGCGTCATGACCTCATCCAGCACCCGAGTGAAATACGATTATTACGCCGCCGCAGCCTTAAGCCTGTTGACTGCAAGCCTCCAGGTCCACGCCGAAAGCAGCGAGCCGGACAAGACCCTGAGCACGGTGGTGGTGACCGGCAACCGCGGTAATCAGCCGCGCACCATCACCGACAGCCCCTCGCCCATCGATGTGATCAGCGCCGAGCAATTGCAGGCCAGCGGCAAGGTCGGCCTCAAGGAATTGCTCGCTCGCCTGCTGCCCTCCTTCAACCTGCCGGCGATCAATGGCGGCGGAACGTCCTGGTCGGTGCGCGGCGTGACCATGCGCGGTTTGTCCGGGGATCAGGTGCTGGTACTGGTCAACGGCAAACGCCGACACAACACTGCGCTGATCAACAACCTGGCGCGGATCGGCACGGCCGCGGTGCCGGTCAACCTCGACCTGATTCCGGTCTCGGCCATCGACCACATCGAAGTGCTGCGCGACGGCGCCTCGGCGCAATATGGCTCCGACGCCATCGCCGGGGTGATCAATATCATCCTCAAGGAAAACGACAGCGGCGGCAGCGCCGAAACCTCATTCGGGCGTTACGGCAGTGGCGATGGCGACACCGTGCACCAGACCGTCAACTACGGTTTGGCGCTGCCCAACGACGGCTTCGCCAACCTGGCCCTGGACAGCAAGGAACAGGAACCCTTCGACCGCACCGGCAGCGCCACGGGCAATCTGTATTCATCACCCGGTTTCCCCGACAGCCGCGACCAGACCGTCAATCGCCACGGCTGGAACCCCAGCTATGGACTGGGCCGGGAGAAGGTCACCAACGCCAGTTACAACCTGGAACTGCCGATCCACGATGACTTGAGGTTCTATTCCTTTTCCACCGCCAGCTACATGGAAACCACCAAAGTCACCGGCAACTATCGACCCAACGACATCACCTCCCTGGCCGGCGACCCGGACACGCCCTACCCCGACGGCGTACACGCCCAGCGGCGCAACCGCACCATCGACTTCCAGTTCGCCGGCGGCTTCAAGGGCGAGGTCGGCGGCTGGAACTATGACGCCAGTTCGACCTGGGGCGAGGACGATTCGACCCTCAATGCCAACAACACCCTAAACCCGTCCCTGGGGCCAACCAGCCCAACTTCGTTCAACCTGGCGTCGCAGATTTTCGATCAATGGACCAACAACCTCGACTTCAGTCGCGGCTTCGACATCGGTCTGAAAAACCCGCTGCAAACCTCGTTCGGTTTTGAATACCGCTGGGAGAAATACCAGATCGAGCCCGGTGACTATGCGTCCTATACGCCGGGTGATTATGTGATCCCCAGTGGCCCTTTTGCCGGTCGCACACCGCTACCCGGCCTGGCCTCCTACAACGGCACCAGCCCCGCCGATGCCGGGGAAATCAGCCGCAGCAACGTCGCCAGTTACGTCGACCTGGGGCTGGACGTGACCGATAAATGGTACGTCGGCACCGCCGCGCGCTACGAGCACTACACCCAGGACATCGGCAGCACCTGGAGCGGCAAGTTCTCGACCCGCTACAAAATCACCGACGCCTTCGCCCTGCGCGGCACGGTCAACAACGGCTTCCGCGCACCGTCCCTGGCACAGACCATTTATGCCTCGTCCACCTTCACTTCCGGCGGCGTGGTCAATGGCGAGCAGGTCTCGGTGCCGGTCAAGGTGTTGCCGGTGGACACGCCTGAGGCCCAGGCTCTGGGCGCGGAAAAGCTCAAGCCGGAAAAGTCCCTGAACTACAGCCTCGGTTTCACTTACGACCCCACGGCAAACTATCGACTGACCACCGACCTGTATCAGATCGGCATTCGCGACCGCATCGTGTCCACCAGCCTGTTGGGCGGTCCGGCGGTGTCGCAGATCCTTGCCGCTAACGGTTTGTCGCCGGGCTTGTTCGCCCAGTACTACACCAACGCCGTCGACACCCGCACTCGGGGCATCGACATCGTCAACGAGTACCGCCAGCAACTGGACGAGTACGGCCAGGTACGCTGGAGCGCGGCCTATAACTGGAACCAGACCAAGATCGAAAAACTCCAGGACAACCCGGCCAAACTCACCAGCCTGGGCTCGAATTACCAGTTGTTCGACCGCCGTTTGCAGAAGGACCTGACCGTCGCCACGCCGCAATCGAAGCTGATCCTGGCCGCCAACTGGAAAGTCACCGACTACAACTTGAACCTGGCGCTGACCCGCTTCGGCAGCTACACCGAGGGCGACAACAACCCGGTGAACGACCGCAAATTCAGCGCCAAATGGATCACCGACCTCGACGCGGCCTACGACCTGACCAAGCACCTGACTGTGGCCCTGGGCGCGAACAACCTGTTCAACGTGTACCCGGACAAAAACGGCATCAAGGACTGGGCCGGCGGCTACAAATACGGGCAGTTTTCGCCGTTTGGATTTGGCGGGGCGTATTACTACACGCGGTTGGCTTACAACTTCTGATGGCCGACCTGTAGGAGCGAGGCTTGCCCGCGAAAGCGGTTTCCCATTCAACATGGATGGTGGCTGACACACCGCCTTCGCGAGCAAGCCCGCTCCCACAAGGGACCTTCGGTGGGCACAAAATCTGCGCTCTACGATGATCAACTGTGGGAGCGGGCTTGCTCGCGAAAGCGGTTTCCCTTTCAACATGGATAGTGGCTGACCCGACGCCTTCGCGAGCAAGCTCGCTCCCACAAGGGACCTTCGGTGGGCACAAAATCTGCGCCCTACGATGATCAACTGTGGGAGCGGGCTTGCTCGCGAAAGCGGTTTCCCTTTCAACATGGATAGTGGCTGACCCGACGCCTTCGCGAGCAGGCTCGCTCCCACAGGGGACCTTCGGTGGTCACAAAATCTGCGCCCTACGATGATCAACTGTGGGAGCGGGCTTGCTCGCGAAAGCGGTTTCCCTTTCAACATGGATAGTGACTGACCCGACGCCTTCGCGAGCAGGCTCGCTCCCACAGGGGACCTTCGGTGGGCACAAAATCTGCGCTCTACGATGATCCACTGTGGGAGCGGGCTTGCTCGCGAAAGCGGTTTCCCTTTCAACATGGATAGTGGCTGACACACTGCCTTCGCGAGCAAGCCCGCTCCCAAAAGGGACTTTCGGTGGGCACAAAATCTGCGCCCTACGATGATCCACTGTGGGAGCGAGCCTGCTCGCGAAAGCGGTTTCACCTTCAACATGGATGGTGGCTGACACACTGCCTTCGCGAGCAAGCCCGCTCCCACAAGGGACCTTCGGTGGGCACAAAATCTGCGCCCTACGATGATCAACTGTGGGAGCGGGCTTGCTCGCGAAAGCGGTTTCACCATCAACATGGATGGTGGCTGACACACTGCCTTCGCGAGCAAGCCCGCTCCCACAGGGGATTTGTGTTTTGCCCCAATTAAATGCATTTATTTCATATTGATCATCCCGATAATCAACTTACTTAATAATTAGCATATAACCAAAAAGACTTTCCCAACCGCTTTTTATAGAGATAACGTCAACCCCAGACCGACCCCTTCTCCAGGCGGAGGCCACACGAACCCGCCTGGAGCCTGTCATGTCACTCAAACCGCTGTTGTTGAGCCTCTTCTGCACCCTGGGCTTCACCGCCATCAGCCATGCCGCCGACCTGCAACCCTTGCTGGTAGCCAATCAAAAATCCTCGATCAAGGTGCTGCTGGACGTCTCCGGCGAATTGAAGGATGTGCCCTACGAAATCCAGTTCTCCGAATTCCCCGCCGCCGCGCCGTTAGGCGAAGCGCTGAACGCTGGGGCGGTGGACATCGGCGCCCTCGGTGATGCGCCTTATGTATTCGCCCTCGGCGCCGGTGCGCCGCTCAAAGTCGTCAGCATCATCCACGCCGAAGGTCGCTACACCACGGCCATCCTCGCCCTCAAGGATTCGCCGCTGAACAACGCCAGCGACCTCAAGGGCAAGCGCATCGTCACCACCCGCGGTTCCATCGGCCATTTCCTGGCGATCAAGGCCCTGCGCAGCGTCGGCCTGAGCACCCACGACGTGCAGTTCATCTACCTGATGCCCAGCGAATCGCGAATCCTGCTGGATAACGGCAGCGCTGACGCCTGGTCGACCTGGGACCCTTACACCACGATTTCCACCACCCAGAGCCAGGCCAAAGTCCTGGCCAGCGGCGACACCTTGCTGACCAACCATTTGTATCTCGCCGCCACCAGCCAGGCGATCGCCGCCAAGCGCCAGCAACTCGACGATTTCGTCGCCCGGGTCGACCGCGCCTACCGCTGGACCAACGCCCACCCCGAGGAATATGCCGCCGCCCAGGCCAAGGTCACGGGCCTGCCGCTGGACGTGCACATCGCCGTGAACAAAGGCACAAACATGCAACCGGTGAGCATCGACGACACGGTGATCAGCGGCTTGCAGACCACCGCGGACATCTATCAGGAAGAAGGGATTCTCACCCGGCACATCGACGTCTCCCAAGGTTTCGACAAGAGCTTCAACGCCCAGCGTGCCCCGATCAGCCAGGCATCGCGCTAATTCAGGAGTAGAACCATGAGCAAACAACGTCAACTGAAACTCGGTGCGATGGTCCATGGCGTCGGCCACGGCTGGGGCGAATGGCGCCACCCGCAGGCCCAGCCCAACGCCAGCGTGAATTTCGACTTCTACAAGCAGCAGACGCAACTGGCCGAAGGGGCGAAGTTCGACTTCGTGTTCATCGCCGACAGCCTGCACATCCACGAAAAATCCAGCCCGCACTACCTCAATCGCTTCGAGCCGCTGACCATCCTTTCGGCGCTGGCGGCGACCACGAAACATATTGGTCTGGTGGCAACGGTCACCGTCAGCTACACCGAACCTTTCCAGGTCGCGCGTCAATTTGCGTCCCTGGACCACATCAGCGGCGGTCGCGCCGGCTGGAACGTGGTGACCTCCTGGCTCAGCGGCACCGCCGACAACTTCGGCAAGGCCGAGCACCCGCCCCACGCCGTGCGCTACCGCATCGCCAAGGAACACGTGGAAGTGGTCAAGGGTTTGTGGGATTCCTGGGAAGACGACGCCTTCGCCTACAACAAGCAAAGCGGCGAATTTTTCACCCCCGGCAAACTGCATGCGCTGGAGCACAAGGGTGAATTTTTCTCGGTGAAAGGGCCGCTGAATATCGCTCGTTCACAGCAAGGCCAACCGGTGATTTTCCAGGCCGGCACCTCGGAGGCCGGGCGCAATTTTGCCGCCGAGAACTCCGATGCGATTTTCGTCAGCCCCGAAACCTTCGATGAAGCCAAGGCCTACTATCAGGACCTGAAACAGCGCGCCAGCGGCTTCGGCCGGGATGCACAGAAACTGTCGATCCTGCCGGGCATCCGCCCGATTGTCGGTCGCGACGAAGCGGAAGTGGAAAGCCGCTATCAGCAAGCGGTGGAACTGGTGAGCATCGAGGACGCGATTGTCGCCCTCGGCCGGCCATTCAATGACCATGACTTCAGCCAGTATCCACTGGATGCGCCATTCCCCGAGTTGGGTGACTTGGGCGCCAACAGTCAAAAAGGTGGGTCCGACCGGATCAAACAACTGGCCAGGGACGAAGGCCTGACCTTGCGCCAGGTCGCCCTGCGCTTCTCCCGGCCACGAAGGGATTTCGTCGGCACACCCGAGCAGGTCGCCGACGCCCTGCAAACCTGGTTCGAGGCCGGCGCCGCCGACGGTTTCATCATCAATTCGTTGCTGCCCGATGGCTTGCAGTACTTCACCGAACTGGTGGTGCCGCTGTTGCAACAACGGGGTCTGTTTCGCGATGAGTACAGCGGCAACACCCTGCGCGACAACCTGGGTTTGCAAGCACCGCAAAACCGCTACGCCACCACCCAAACTCAAGAGAAAAGCGAGGCCGTGGCATGAGCGAATCCCTCAATCAATTGCTCGCGGACTTGCACGCCGAACGCCTGGCCACCTGGGAGCCGGCGGCGCTGCAAGTCAATATCGATCAGCGTCAACGCCTGGTGGATGAAGCCAGAGTCGAGGACTTCGTCAAGGTCGGCGACACCCTTGAGCCCTTCACGCTGTTGAAAGTTGAAGGCGGCGAACTGAGCCGTGACGAATTGCTCGCCAACGGCCCGGCGGTGCTGATTTTCTTCCGCTTCGCCGGCTGCCCGGCCTGCAACATCGCCCTGCCCTATTACCAGCGCCGGCTCTATCCGCAACTGCACGCCCTCGGTGTGCCGTTGGTGGCGGTCAGCCCACAAGTGCCGCAGCGCCTGATCGAGATCAAGACCCGCCACACCCTGGAACTGCAAGTGGCCAGCGACCCGGACAACCAGCTCGGCCGGCGCCTGGGCATTCTCTATAGCTTCGATGACGCCTCGCGCAATGCCGCGCTGGCCAAGGGCAAAAGCATCGGCGAAACCACCGGCACTGGCACCTGGGAACTACCGCAACCGACCGTGGTGGTGATCGCCCAGGACGGCACCGTGGCCTTCGCCGAGGTCAGCCCGGACTGGCTGGTACGCACCGAAGCCGACCCGGTGTTGCGCGCCGTTGAACAACTGCTCGGGCAAATCCCCGTGCGAATCGCTATCTGACCAGAGCCTGACCATGACGAAACTCATTCAACAAGGACAGTTCAATCGTCGCGGTTTCCTCACCGCCAGTTCGATTGCCGTGGGTGCGCTGGGGCTGTCCTCCCTGGGCTTGAGCCCCCGCGCCTTCGCGCAAAACACCGCGCTGTCGGAGCTGACTCTGGGCGTCGCCACCTATCGCGGCCAGGAGTCGTATTTCACCGAGGACGCCGGCACCGCCAACCGTCCTTACAAGGTCGACTACGCGGAATTTGCCGGCGGCAACCTGATCGTCGAAGCACTGGCCTCGGGCAGCCTGGACATCGGTTCCATGAGCGAAATCCCGCCGATTTTCTCGATCCAGAGCCATCGCCAACCCCGCCTGATCGCGGTCATCCAGGGCGATGTGAACAACCAGGTGATCCTGATTCCCAAAGACTCAACGCTGGAATCCGTCGAGCAATTGCGCGGCAAACGGGTTGGCTACGTGCGCTCCACCACCTCGCACTATTTTCTGATCAAGGCCTTGAAGGAACAGGGCCTGACCATGAACGACATCACGCCGGTCGCGCTCACGCCCCAGGACGGTTTCAGTGCATTCCAGAGCGGCCAGCTCGATGCCTGGGTGATTTATGGCGTGTTTATCCAGTTGGCGAAATTTCGCAGCGGTGCCCGGGTGTTGAAAACGGCGCTGGGCTACCTGTCCGGCAACTACCTGATGGCCGCGCGCCCCGCCGCCCTGGAAGACCCGCTGCGCAAACAGGCGATTCAGGACTACCTGCAACGCACCGCCCGCACCCTGGACTGGATCAACAACAACCCCGAGCCGTGGGCGACAAAATCCGCGCAGTTGCTGGGGGTTGATAAAGCCGTGTTCCTCGACATGTACAACCGCCGCAGCCAGCCGTGGAAAGTCCTCGAAGTGGACGACCAGGCCATTGCCTCACAACAGGAAGTGGCGGATTTGTTCTTTGATGCCGGGGTGCTGAGCGAGCGGCTGGATGTCGCGCCGTTGTGGGACAAAAACTTCAAGTTGCTGCCGCTGTGAACGGATTTCCAGCCTATTTGATCGGATGAATCAATCATGAGTCTTTCTTCTCAACACGCTCCACCGCTGCGCTCTATCGAAGCGGCCAATTTCGAAGCCCTGCTGGAAACCCTCAGCGCTCAACTCAGCGCCACGGCCCACGTCTATGACGAAAGCGGCGCCTTCCCCCAGGCCAATTTCAAGTTGCTGCATGAGCACGGGCTGGTCGCACTGACCGTGCCCAAAGCCCTCGGCGGTGGCGGCGCGAACCTGAGCCAGGCACGCAAGGCCATCAGCGCCATCGCCAAGGGCGAACCCTCGACGGCGTTGATCCTGGTGATGCAGTACCTGCAACACACCCGCCTGCAAGACAGTAAAACCTGGCCCGAAGCCCTACGTTTGCGAGTGGCACAAGACGCCGTGGAGCAAGGTGCATTGATCAACGCCCTGCGGGTTGAACCCGACCTGGGCACCCCGGCCCGTGGCGGTTTGCCGGCCACCGTGGCCCGACGCACCGCTGCCGGTTGGCGTATCAGCGGGAGGAAAATCTACTCCACCGGCAGCCATGGCCTGACCTGGTTCAGCGTCTGGGCGCGCAGCACTGATGAAGACCCTTTGGTCGGCGCTTGGCTGGTGCACAAGGACACGCCGGGCATCAGCATCATCGAGGATTGGGATCACCTGGGCATGCGCGCCACGTGCAGCCATGAAGTGGTGTTCGATAACGTGCTGGTGCCGCTGGAACACGCCGTCAGCGTCAGCCCCTGGAGCGCGCCGCAACCGGAACTCGATGGCGACGGTTTCCTGTGGATGTCGGTGTTGCTGGCGTCGGTGTATGACGGCGTCGCCCAGGCTGCCCGGGACTGGTTTGTCGGTTGGCTGGAAACACGCAAACCGTCGAATCTCGGCGCGGCGCTGTCGACCCTGCCGCGCTTCCAGGAAACCGTCGGCCACATCGACACCTTGCTGTTCGCCAACCGCAGCCTGCTCGATTCCGCCGCCGAAGGCCGCACGCCTGCAAGCCACGCCGCGCAACTCAAATACCTGGTCACCGGCAACGCCATCCGCGCCGTCGAGCTGGCCATCGAGGCCTCCGGCAATCCCGGTTTATCCAGGAACAATCCGCTGCAACGGCACTACCGCGATGTGCTGTGCAGTCGCGTTCACACGCCGCAAAACGATGCCGTGCTGCAAGGCGTCGGCAAAGCGGTATTCGCCCAGCGCCAGCCAAAGGACCGCCCATGAGCCAGCTCGTGATTGCCAGCCAGCTGGACGTCGATTTCAACGATGTGATCCGCCAGCGCCTCGCCCACACCCATCCCGGCGCCGTGGTCCTGGATGTGCCGGCCGGTGTGCCCAGCGACCTGCCCGCCGAGGTCAGCATTTTGCTGGCGCGGCCAATCAATGTACGCGGCTACCTGGCGCCGGACACACCGCCGCCGGGGTGGCCCTATGGTTTGAAGTGGATTCATGTGGTGTCGTCCGGCATCGACTTCTACCCCAAATGGCTGTTCAACGGCCCACCGGTCAGCACCTCCCGAGGCAGCGCCGCCGAGAACATCGCCGAATTCGCCCTGGCCGCGATCTTCGCTGCCGCCAAGCATCTGCCGGATATCTGGGTGCATGACTCGACATGGAATTTCACCGCGCTGACACCACTCAAGGGCACCACCCTGGGGATTCTCGGCTTCGGCGCGATTGGCCGCAGCCTGGCGACCAAGGCCCATGCCCTGGGCATCAACGTGGTTGCGTTGCGCCAGAGCAATACGCCGTTCGAGGTGGAAGGCGTCGAAGCGGCGCGGGATATCCATGAGCTGTTTGCCCGCTCCGATCACTTGGTACTGGCCGCGCCGCTGACCGCTGCCACTCGGCATATCGTCAACAGTGCGGTACTCGCCAGCGCCAAGCCCGGCCTGCACCTGATCAACATTGCCCGGGGTGGTTTGCTGGACCATGGAGCGCTGCTTGAAGCGCTGGACAGCGGCGCGATTGGCCTGGCTTCGCTGGACGTGACCGAGCCCGAACCACTGCCGGATGGACATCCGCTGTACGCTCATCCGAGGGTGCGCCTGTCGCCCCATACCTCGGCGATTTCCAGCAACAGCCGGCATGAAATCGCCGACACGTTCCTGCCCAATCTTGAGCGCTTCCTTAACGGTTTGGCGCCGGAGAATCTGGCGAACGTACAGCGCGGGTATTGATACCGGCCGATCCACCGCCTTCGCGGGCAAGCCACGCTCCCACAATTGGAATGCATTCCCCTGTGGGAGCGTGGCTTGCCCGCGAAGGCGTTTTATCATCCGCCGCAACAACATCAGCATTACGCATTTCATCTAAGCACTTAATGCCTATTTTTTATAATTAACTTATAACTAATCGGACTTTTACAGCGCCGCTTTATACAAATACTGTTACAACCATCACCGACCCCTGACCAGGTGGAGGCCCACGGAACTGCTTGTTTTTCCGGCCGACACCACCCCACGGTCACTTGCCACACCCAAACCCAAAACCGGCTCAAGCCACCCGCCGCCATGGCTTTCGACTCATGGCCCCGGCAACGCTTTGCCCAAAAAAAACGACAACGCCAATGACACACCTGGGGCTCACCATGCACAACACCTTCACTGCAAACCGTCTGACGCTGGCCGTGTCGCTGGCCCTGTTCGGCTTGTCGGCCCACGCCGAAGAAAACACCAAGGATGGTGCCCTCCCCACGGTGACCGTCACCGCCGAACACCACAGCGAGGACCTGCAAAAAACCCCGCTGGCGATCTCGGCGTTCGACGAAAAAACCCTGGACGACAAGCAGATCAAAAGTGTCCGGGACCTCTCCGGGCAAGTGCCGAACCTGACCCTCAGCCGTCAGTCGATCTCCTACAGCGCCCAGACCTACGGCATTCGCGGCATCGGCGAAACCGACCCGATCCAGGAATCCGCCGTGGCGGTGTACGCCGATGACCTGTACATCCCACGGGCCATTTCCTCGATGCTCGATTTCAACGACGTCGAGCGCGTCGAAGTGCTGCGCGGCCCCCAAGGTACGCTGTATGGACGCAACAGCAGCGCCGGCGCGATCCGCGTGATCACCCGCGATCCGACCCAGGAAACCCGCGGTTTCTTCGAACTCGGCGCCGGTAATTACAACGCGCAGAACGGCCGCTTCCTGATCAGCGGCCCGCTGGTGGACAACGCATTGTTTGGCAGCTTTTCGGCGATTCGCCTGACCCGTGACGGCACCGTCTCCAACCCGACCCGGGGCAAGGACGTGAACAACGTCGACATCCAGTCCTATCGCGGCAAGTTGCGCTTCAACCCCATCGATTCGCCGTGGGATGTGCAACTGACCCTGGCCGGCACCTTCGACCGTGGCGACACCACCAGCTACACGCCATTCGATGCCAACGGCCACTTCGACAAATTCAAAAGCTACAGCAGCCTCGATCCGAAAAACCGCCTCGATCAGGGCAGTTCGGTGCTGCGCGCGATCTACACGATCAACGACAACCTGAACTTCAAATCCGTGACCGCCTACTCGGGGTTCAACCAGCCCGTGGACTACGACAACTCGGGGCAAGCGGCGCTGATCCAGCAAAACCTGATCACCTACAAGCAGGACTACGCCACTCAGGAATTCCAGCTCAACGGCGACTACGACAAATTCAGCTTCAGCACTGGCCTCTATCTGTACCGCGAGAAGTTCGAAGCCGACCGCGACAACCTGACCTATTCCGTGGCGCGCAACCGAGTAATCGGCCAGGGCCAATACAGCACGACCAACACCGAAAGCTACGCGCTGTATGGCCAGGGCAGCTACAAGATCACCCCGCAACTGTCGCTGATCGCCGGGCTGCGCTTCACCCGCGAACACAAGAATTTCGACTACACCAACTACGCGATCAACACCGACCGGCAGATCACCGGCACCAACTTCAGCGTCGATTCGAGCAAGTCCTGGCAGTCCACCAGCCCGAAAATCGGCTTCGAATACGCCTGGACCCCGCACCTGAATCAGTACGCCTACGTCGCCAAAGGCTTCAAGGCTGGCGGCTACGACAACCGCGCACCGACCCGGGCCGCCGCCGAGCAAGCGTTCTCCCCGGAAGACGTGACCACCTACGAAACCGGCTTCAAGGGTGACTTCTTCGACCAGCGCCTGCGGGCCAACGTCGCGGTGTTCTACAACGACTACAAGGACCTGCAGACCAACGCCTATGACCCGGCGCTGGGGGTGAGTCTGCGCACCAACGTCGGCCAGGCCCACACCTACGGCGTCGAGCTGGAAACCCTCACCGCCCTGACCCGCGACCTGCAACTGACCGCCAACGTCGGCTACCTGCAAAGCCAGTACGACGACTTCGAAAACGCCAGCGGCGCCGGGGTCGATGCCAACGGTAAACAACTGGTGTTCTCACCGCGCTGGAACGCCAGCGTCGGCCTCAACTACACGATCCCGGCCGGACTGCCCGGCACTTTGCTTGCGGGCACCGATGCGCAGTTCCAGACCAAGTCCTACGCCAACGCATTGAACGACGACGTGCAGCAAATCCCCCAGCAAACCTTCTGGAACGCCAATACCCGCTACATCTCCAGCGACGGTCACTGGACCACCACCCTGGCGGTGAAAAACCTGCTCGACCGTGCCTACCCGCAATCGGTCGGCTACGTGCCGTCCAGTGGCGCCCGCTTCTACTCGATCAACGACCCGCGAACCCTGTTGTTGTCGCTGCGTTACGACCTTTAACCCTCACGTGATCCCCCCGTAGGAGCTGCCGAAGGCTGCGATCTTTTGATCTTGTTTTTCAGGATCAAGATCAAAAGATCGCAGCCTTCGGCAGCTCCTACGGGGGATCCAAATCTCTTCAATGCCAAGGAGCAACACGATGGCTTTTACCCGCAGAGAAATGATTACCCGCATTGCCGCCGTCGGCGGTTATGGCGCCGCCGTTAGCGCCCTCGGTGCACTGGGGCTGACGCCGCAAGCCGTGGCGGCGACGTTCACCCCGTTGCAACTGGGCAGCAGTGGCAAAGGCAAAAACGTGGTGGTGGTCGGCGCCGGGATCTCCGGGCTGGTCAGCGCCTATGAGCTGCGCAAGGCCGGTTTCAACGTGACCATTCTCGAAGCCCGGGAGCGTGTCGGCGGCCGTAACTGGACCTTGCGCCGGGGCACCAAAGTCGATTTCGACGATGGCGTGAGCCAGACCGTCGACTTCGATGACGGGCACTTCTTCAACGCCGGCCCGGCGCGCATTCCCAGCCATCACCAGACCATCCTCGGCTATTGCCGCGAGTTGGGTGTGGAGCTGCAAGTGCTGGTCAACAGCAGCCGCAATGCACTGGCCCTGCCGGACCCGAGCAAACCGGCGTTCCAGTTGCGCCAGGCCGTCAACGACACCCGTGGACAGTTATCGGAGTTGCTGGCGCGCACTGTCAGCCGCAAGGCCCTGGACCAGGACTTGAGTGTCGACGATCGCAAGGCGCTGCTGAATTTCCTCAAGGTCTACGGCGACCTGAATGCCGACCTGCAATACAAAGGCTCGGTGCGCTCCGGCTACACCCGCGTGCCTGGCGCCGGCGATCAAACCGGTGTGACTCGCGCCCCGCTGGAGCTGCAAACCCTGCTCAATCCCAAGCTCTGGGGCGCATTGGTGTTCGATGAAATCCCGGAGTTTTCCTCGACCATGTTCCAACCGGTGGGCGGCATGGACCGGATTCCCTATGCGTTCTACGACAAGCTCAAGGACGCGGTGCGTTTCAACGCCGAGGTCAGCGACATCCAGACGTCCGACAACGGCAGCCGCATCACCTATCGCGATCGCAAGACCGGCAAGACCCAAACCCTGAACGCCGATTACGCGGTAGTCACCGTGCCCCTGCCGTTGCTGGCAAAACTGCCGAGCAACTTCAGTCAGCCGTTCAAGCAGGCGATTCTCAGCGCCCAAAGCGATCAGGCGAACAAGGTCGCCTGGCAGTCGCCGCGCTTCTGGGAAACCGATTTCAACATCTACGGTGGCCTGTCTTACCTCGATCACGAAGTCAAAGGCTTGTGGTATCCCAGCGATCGCTTGAACAGCGCCCAGGGGATTCTGGTCGCGGCCTACAACACCGCAGAATCGGCCCAGTCTTTCAGCCAAAAATCCCTCGCCGAACAGTTCGCCTCGTCCCGGCAAGCGGTCGAACTGCTGCACCCCGGCCATAGCGCCAAACTGCAAAAACCGGTGGCGATCAACTGGGCCAAGGTGCCGTTCAGCAAGGGGCCGTGGATTGTCAACGACGAGGTCGGCGAGAGCGCTTATCAGATTCTCAACCAACCCCAGGGCCGCACCTACCTGGCCAGCGACGCCCTCGCCCACGGCGGGGTCGGCATCTGGCAGAACAGCGCCGCCGACTCGGCACGACGCATCGTCGCGCTGATTGGCCGGCATGCCGAACGCACTCAATCGGGCGTTGCCGCCTGATGCGCAAAACCCTTGTGGGAGCGGGCTTGCTCGCGAAAACGGTGTATCAGTTGATAGAGATGCTGACTGACACGACGCCTTCGCGAGCAAGCCCGCTCCCACAGGTTATTTCTCCCGACTCACTTAAAGGACTGAACGATGAAAGCCATTACCTTGCTCACAGGATTGCTCATGACCGCCACCGCCCTCACCAGCCAGGCTGACGAAATCAAGCGCATCGCCCTGCCCAATTCGAATTTCCCTATTTCCCTGGCGGTGCAAGTGCCGGCGCAAACCGAGTTGTTGTTCGTCAGCGGATTACTCGCCGACTTGCATGATCCGAAAGCGCCTAAAGACTCTTTTGCCGCCTACGGCGATACCGCGACCCAGACCACCTCGATCCTTAACAAGCTCAAAGGCGTGCTGCAAAGCCAGGGCCTGGACCTCGGTGATGTGGTGCAACTGCGGGTGTTCCTGGTGGGTGATCCGGCCAAGGGCAACAAGCTCGATTTCGCCGGTTTGCAGGAAGGCTACACGCCGTTCTTCGGCAGCACCGCGCAGCCGAACAAACCGGCGCGCACCGCGATTCAAGTGGTTGCCCTGCCGCTGCCCGGTGGCCTGGTGGAAATCGAAGCCGTCGCCGCACGCAAGAAGTGACACGGACAACACCAGACATTCAGGAGCTTCACCTTTATGCGCCACTGCCCAGTCCCCGTTTACCGTCCTTTGTTATTGCCGCTGTCCTTCGCTTGCAGCCTGACCTCGTTCAGCCTCGAAGCCGCTGAAACCGGCGCGCCGACCCTCGACACAGTGGTCGTCACCGGCAACCGTGGCGCCGAGCAACGCACCGTCACCACCAGCCCGACACCCATCGATGTGGTGACGGGCGAACAACTGCGCTCGGTCGGCAAACCGAGCCTGCTGGAAGCGTTGAGCAAATTCATTCCGTCGTTCAACTTGCCCGACCGCGCCGGTTGGGATGCCAGCGGCGTGGTGCGTTCGGCGACCCTGCGCGGGCTTACCGCGTCCCATGTGCTGGTGCTGGTCAACGGCAAGCGCAGACACACCAGCGCCACCCTGAATATCAACGGCATCAACAGCGGCGCGGCGCCGAGCGACCTGGACCTGATCCCGGTGGCGTCCATCGACCATATCGAAGTGCTGCGCGACGGTGCGGCGGCGCAATATGGTTCGGACGCGATTTCCGGGGTGATCAATATCATCCTCAAACAGACCACCGGCGGCAGCTCCGACACCACCCTCGGCCAGGGCTACGACGGCAAGCGCGGCACCGGGCAGGAAGCGCTCAATTATGGGTTTCAGGTCGGTGAAGCCGGGGTGCTCAACGTCTCGCTGGACACCCGGTATCAGGAGCGCGACAACAAGGCCGGCAGCAACGGCTACAGCGCTCATTACTATCCCCTGGCCGATGGCTCGCCCGATCCGCGCGAGGCCGGTGCCAGCCACCACACCTACAAAGGCTACGGCTTGCCCCGCAGTCAATTGGCCGATGCCGGCTACAACCTCGACCTGCCGCTCAACGATGGGCTGACCCTGTACTCGTTCTCGACCGTGGCCACCCGGGAGAACAACGACGGCCAGAACTTCCGCCTGCCCAGCGGGCGCAACACCATCACCACCGGCCCCAACGGCTATCCCGATGGCTACAGCCCTTACTGGCTGGTCAACGAAACCGATTTCCAGTCCGCGTTCGGCGCCAAGGGCGACAACTTCGGCGGTTGGGCCTGGGACCTGAGCAGCACTTACGGCCGCAACTACGCCAAGCAACGGACCTACGACAACCAGAACCCGTCCCTGGGCGAAAACACCCCGAACAAGTTCACCTCCGGCATCTACATCGCCGATCAGTTGACCAGCAACCTCGACCTGAAAAACAGCTACGAAATCGGCCTGGCCAAACCCTTGGACGTGGCCTTCGGTTTCGAGCATCGGCGGGAAAGCTACGAGACCCGCGCCGGCTCCGAAGCTTCGTATATCGATGGCGGCTACGTGTTCCCGGACGACAGCCCACGGGCCGGGCAACGTCCGGACCCGGGGGCGCAGGTCACCAACGGCATCATCCCGCAGGACGCGCAAAAAGTCAGCCGCAACAGTGTCGCCAGCTACATCGATCTGGGGTTCTATCCGGTTGAACAGTGGTACGTCGGCGTCGCCGGGCGTTACGAGCATTACAACGAAGGCGTCGGCGGCACCCGTAGCGGCAAACTCAGTACCCGCTATGAATTCAACCCGGTGTTCTCGGTACGCGGCAGTGTCAGCAATGGCTTCCGTGCGCCGTCGTTGGCCAACGAGATCTTCACGGCGCGCTCGACCGGGTTCGACACCATTAATGGCGTCTACCAGTCCTACAACTACGTGATCCTGCCGGTGGATTCAGCAGGCGCCCAGGCCCTCGGCGCCGAAGCGTTGAAGCCCGAACGCTCGACCAACTTCAGCCTCGGCTTCGCCCTGACCCCCAGCGATGACTTGAGCCTGACCGTCGACGGCTACGTGATCAACTTGCGTGATCGCCTGGTGCTCAGCGAACGCTTCCAGGGACCGGGCATCGCCGCCCTGCTCGACGGCATCGGCGTACCGGCCACGGCAGGCGCGCAGTACTTCACCAACGGCGCGAGCACCCGCACTTCCGGGGTCGATGTGGTCGGTAACTATCGGCAGAACCTCAACCGCTACGGCACGGTGAAGTGGACGGCCGCGCTGAACTACAACCACACGCAGATCCTCAGCGTGAACGACACGCCGGAACAACTCACGGCATTGGGCGGCAACTTCCAGCTGATGGGCCGCCAGTCCCGGGCGCTGATCACCAAGACCTCGCCGAGCAGCAAGATGATTTTTTCCGCCGACTGGGGCATCAGCGACTTCGACGTCAACCTGCGCCTGACCCGTTATGGCACCTACACCGAGGTCAACAGTTCGAGTGATTCGAGCCTGGACCGCGAGTACTCGGCCAAGTGGATTACCGACCTCGACGTCGCTTATTCATTGACCAAGCAACTGACCGTGGCCGTGGGCGCGCAGAACCTGTTCGACAAATACCCGGACCATATCGGCGTACCCAACTCGTCGTTCGGCGATAACTGGGGCAGCTATTCACCGTTCGGCTTTACCGGCGGTTACTACTACACCCGGTTGCAGTACGCGTTCTGATGCACAAATCGCGGGCAAAAAAAAATCCCAGGCAGCTGATGGACGCCTGGGACTTAAAAATGCATAAACCGTGGTGGTGAACGCGGGGCAATATTAACCTACTAAAACACTTTGAAACAATATATTTCTGCGCACTGTTCGGTTAATTAACGCCGTAAGCCCTTATATATCATCACTATTTGTGCGGGCTTCAAGACATCAAGCGATTGGAATCAGCGGATCAGCGGCGGCCCATGCCGTCTCACGATTGGCCGCTGGCGGGTAAATCCACACGGTGTTGATCTGAGTCTTGAGCTCCTTGCCTTCCTGCTTCACCAGTTTGACCTGGCGATCCCACCCCTCGGTGTACACCGCGCCCCAGGCCCCCAGGTCCAGGCACGTCACGTACTTGGGCTGGCTGTATGGGGTCGGGTCCACGCCGAGAATCTGCGCTGCCACGTTGTTGCCGGCGTGACGGCCGAGGACGATGGCGTGCTGGCAGGTCATCAGGGCGTGGTTGCCGATGTCATCGCTTGCGGCGTAGGCCACGTCGCCGGTGGCGAAGATATCGTCCTGGCCGATGACTTTCAGGTGCGCATCCACATGCAGGCGGCCGAGGTGATCGCGTTCGGCGGGAACCTGTTCGGTCAGCGAGCTGGCGCGCACGCCGGTGGTCCAGATCACCGTTTTGGCTTCGATGCGTTGGCCGTCGGCCAGGGTCACACCGTTTTGATCGACCGAAACCACCGACGAATTTAGCTGCCACTTCACGCCCAACTCAGTACTCGCCTCAGCGATGGACTGGCTGATTTGCGCGCCCATGGAGGCACCGACCTTTTCGCCGCGATCAACGATGATCACGTTGATGTTCACGTTATCCCCCAGGATCGCTCGCAGACGAGCGGGCATTTCGGTCGCAGTTTCAATCCCGGTGAAGCCACCGCCGGCGACGACCACGGTGTTGCGGGCGTTGCTTTCTGGCAGTTTGGCCAGGGACTTGAGGTGGTTTTCCAGGCGCACGGCGTGTTCGATTTGGTCCACATCAAAGGCGAAATCGGCCACGCCCGGGGTGTTGGATGACGCCAAACGGCTGCCGGTAGCCAGAACGAGTTTGTCGTAGCTGAGTGCCTGTTTGGCACCCGAAGCGTCCAGATAGCCGACGCGTTTTTGCTCGACGTCGATGGTTTCAGCAGCGCCCTGGACGAACTTCACACCCACGGCATCGAACAGCTCGCCAATCGGCGCGGCCAGTTGATGGGCATTCGGTTCGTAGAAGCGCGGACGCACCCGCAGCTCGGCCTGTGGCGCCAGGACGGTCACTTCAACGGCGTCGTGGCCATGAATATCGAACAGTCGCGTGGCGCTCAAAGCCGTCCACATTCCACCAAAACCTGCGCCAATAACCAGAATCTGTTGTTTCATTTTTAACTCCGAAGGGAAAACCAGGTGATGAATGAGTTCAGAGGCACGGCTGCTGCCTGACCGAATAACTACGACTCTATTGGTCGCCTTTATTCTAAACAAGTCAACTTTACTGATCATTCCAATCGGTTTATCGAATGTGTCCCTGCCACCGTTCTAAACCGGCCATCAACGGCCAAACAGACGTTTCAAAAGCAAACAGCCCGCCGATGAAGCGCGTTGCCGCCCTCCCATTCCGCTGCTAATATTTGCGACTAATTCGGTCGGAGATCACTATGTCTCTTTATAGTGCAGGCGTTGAGTACGGCATTCATTGCCTGCTTTTTCTGGTAGGCAATGGCGGCGACTCCCGCGAAGCGAGCGTGCGCGACCTCGCCGAGCTGCAAGGTGTCCCCCTGGACTACCTGGCGAAAATCTTCACCAAACTGGCCAAGGGCAAACTGGTGGTGGCCACTGAAGGGGTGCGCGGGGGGTTCAAACTGGCCAGGCCTTCGGACGAAATCACCCTGCTGGACATCGTCAACGCCATCGACGGCCAGAAGCTGATCTTCGATTGCCGGGAGATCCGTGGCCGCTGCGCCTTGTTCGAAGGCTCGGCGCCAGCCTGGGCGCTGGATGGGGGGTGCGCGGTGCACGGGGCAATGATGACCGCACAAAAACGCATGGAAGACGCCCTGGCCCAGACCACCATTCTGGATTTGGCGCGCAAGGTCGGGCGCAAAGCCCCGCCGGAGTTCTCCGGGCAGGTCGATGAATGGCTGGTGGAGCGCAGGGAAAAGAAAAGCGCGAGCATTGCGGTGACGGACATCACCGAGTAGTCAGTTATGGCGAGCAAGCTCGCTCGCCACAACGGCGTTACAGGCAGTCCCGCACGGCCTGGCGCATCGCCCCCGATTTCGCCCACGGCGGCCCCTGATACAGGGAAACCCGGCTGCCATCCTTCGATTTCACGATATCCAGGATCTCGTCCGCCGTGATGATGCTCGGCGCGGTCAGGCGATAGCCGTTGGAAATCCCGACTTGCCTGGTCTTGGGAATCTGTGCCTGCCACAGCGGCAGCACGCACGCGACGTACTCTTTCGGCGGCTTGGCGCTGTATTTGCTGACATTGGGCTCACCGGGCACCACGGATGCAGGCAACGAACAGCCCGCCAACATCGCCACCCCCAGACCCATTATCAACATCCGCATGACGCTTCCTTATCCTGAAAAACGGCGAATGTAGCGCGTACCTGCCCAGACATCCAGCGCACACTCAGCAAATCTGACAGAACCGTCGTACGCCCTTACGAACGGACTGCCCTGCCCGGTAAACCGGACTAATCTTTCCTAGCCAAGATTTGAAGGAGATCATCATGTGGCTTAACGAGTTCGAACAGGAACTTCGGCGCGACCTGCAGAGCGTGGAGTCGAATCTGCGGTGGTCGGCGGTAGAACTTTTGCGCCTGGCGGAGCAGTTTCGCCAGGCCGGCAATGAAGTGGATGCCCAGGTAGCCCTAAGGCTGCGCGAGGTGCTCCAGGGGGACGAAGAACGGCTGAAAACCTACGCCGAGGAAGTGAAGGCGCGGCACATTAGCCGAACGAAAGTTCACTAACGGACCACTGTCATGAACAAGCCTGTGTTCGCAGTGCTCGCCGTGCTGGCGGCGGCGGGCGGTTGCAGCTCGGAATCAAGCCTCTATCGTAACCAGCCGCTCGTCGCCAAAGTCGAGAACGGCATGACCAGGGATCAAGTCGAGCAGATTGGCGGAAAACCGCTCGCCACCAGCGATCGCACGGTGGAACCCGGTAGCTGTTATGACTACAACTTGTCACAGGCTGGCCATCAGCAACGCTACAACGTCAGTTTTGATGGTAGAGGCAAGGTCGATCACACCAGTTTCATGAGCTGCGCGGAGTGGAGCAACGTCCAGCAAAAAGCCAGGGAGCCGTCCCATTCTTCCAGCGGCGGAGGCGGCTACTAAGCGGATCGCCAATAAAAAGCCCCGGCACAGGCCGGGGCTCATCTCGCTCGAAGCGCTATTGGTCAGTTTTTGGCCGACTCGACCGCGCCTTATACGCCGGTAAAGACGCCGCAAACGCCAGTGCCTCCTCGCGGCTGCCAAATGCACCCAGGCGATCACCTTTGGTGCACACCCGCCATGGGCCGTGGTTCACGCTGAGAACGTCGTAACCGTTCATGTGCATTCTGGTCAGCATCTCAATGCTCATAGTCACCTCCTTTTCGGCAGTGATAATCAAAGATCGACCCGCCTACCTTACACCCGCCCCTTGCCCGGGTGCCGACCAGACGTCGCGACACCCGGTGGCACTTTCGGCCCGCTCGACAACTCCAACCCCTTGAACCTCCCGAAACACGGGGCCTCGGCCTGAATATTGCATTTTAATGACTGTTTTATGACAAGCGAGCAATCAGGTAACACATGAAAGTACGCGCCACCGTGATTTGCGAACAAGACCGACACGTCCTCCTGGTGCGCAAGCCCAGGTGTCGCTGGACATTGCCTGGCGGAAAGGTCGAGCCCGGGGAAAGCAAACTGGACGCGGCCGTGCGCGAACTGGCGGAGGAAACCGGGCTCGGGGTCGACGGCATGCTGTATTTGATGGAGCTGGTCTCAGGCGACACTCGGCACCACGTTTACGAAGCGTCAGTGGTGAATCTGCACCAGGTGCAGCCGCTGAATGAGATTACCGACTGCATGTGGCATCCCCTGGATGCCATTCACAACCTGAACATCAGCGATGCGACGTTGCGGATCGTCAGGGCGTTTCAGCGGCGGTTGTGAGTCTGCCCGCTAAAACCTGAGCACTACAAATCCCCTGTGGGAGCGAGCTTGCTCGCGGTAGCGGCCTGCCAGTCAGTACAGATGTTGAATGTCAGACAGCTATCGCGAGCAAGCTCGCTCCCACAGGGTCGGTGTTTGTCAGGGCTATTTGAGTCACCCGGCAAACGCCCGTCTCCCCGCACGCATTTCAGTGCGAAGTTCACCAATCAGGTTGGACACATCCCGCACGCTGGTCAGCAGCGCCGGCGAAACCCCGGTGATCAATAGATCAATGCGCCCGGTCTCCCGTTCATAGACCTTGATCCGTAGCGTGCCGTCAGGGTTTTCCGTGCAATCACACGAAAGCGGACCAAAACCGGACTCGACAATACGGCGCAGTTCTTGAACGGGGACCATGACGGAGGCCTCCATGGCGATTGATCGGATTCGACCCGATCAGCATAGATGCGCTTTCGCCCGATTGCGTGGGCAAACACCCACAATTAATGCGATCCGCTTATCACTTTGCTGAACAATCAGTGGGAATCCCCATCCCAGAGCCAATTCCAGATCCCCGGCAATTGCACCGGTTCCGCACTTTCCGTGACGGTGCGGGCCATGGCCGCTTGCAGCAGTTGCCCCTGATCGTCGTAAAACGGCTTCGGCGCGGTGGTCACGCCGGTGGCCTTGGCGCTGTCGAGCAGGATTTGCAGGTATTCGCGGGTATGCCGGGCGGTGTAGCGATTGAGGTCATGGAAGGTCACCACCACCGGAATAACCCCGTCCACCGTGGGCAACTCGCCGCTGGCGATGCGCTCGCGCACCTCCGACATCTGCCGCAGCATGTTCGCCCGCCGCCGAGGGCTGGCGTTGAAGCCCCAGATCTTGCCGTCATTGGCGCTCAGGTCGGTCAGCAGCACGTGCATGCCGTGGCGTTGATAGGCGGCGAAGGTGCGTTTGTCGTAGTTCCAGAACGGCGGACGCACCAGGCTCGGCGGCGTGCCGGTGATCGCGGCGATGTCGGTGCTGCCTTTGCTCAGGGACTGTTCCAGGTCTTGCGGGCTGAGTAAACGATGATTGGTGTGGAAATGGGTGGCGGTGTGAAAACCGAGGATCTGCCCGTCGGCATGTTCGCGCTGCATGACCCGTCGGCCGATGTCGCTGTCCCCGGCCCGTGACGCGCCGGTCTGGACGAAGAACACCGCTTTGAGGTTCGGCTGCACATCGTTTTGCGCGAGACTGTCGAGCACAGTGTCGGTCGGGTTCCAGAAACTGGAGGCGCTGGGGCCATCGTCGAAGGTCAGCAGGAAACGGACCGGCGCCTGCGCTTGCAAGCGTTGCTGCGTCTGCGGCGTCATGTCGATGGGCGCCGCAATGCAGCCCGCCAGCCCGAGGGCCAGGGCCAGCGTCGATAGAACCTTGAACAGTTGCGTCATGTTTTGCCTTAAGCCAGACCCTTGCGGTCATCACGTTAATGGCAAAAACCCCTCGCCCGGTGATCCTCCACTCGGCCCGCATCGCCTGTAGCGGCGGGCGCAAGTTGGATAGGGTTACACAGTTTTGGTTCACGTGCCGCTCTATCCTGTGCTCAAAGCTCCAGATCGAGCAACGCGGCGCCCAATGCCTTGCCGTGGGCGTCAAGGGCCAGGGACCGGGTGACGCCACCGCGCAGAATGCCGGGCAGGACAAAATTCAGCGCATGGACGTTGGGCAATTCGTAGCGACGCAACGGCGGGCCTTGGGGCTCCAGCAACTCGGCGAAATGCGCAGTGACCCGCTCCACCGTCAACCATTCACACAAACGCGGGTAGTCTTCGGGGCGATAGGCAATCACCGAGATATTGGAGGTATCACCCTTGTCGCCCGTTCGGGAATGCGCCAGTTCACGCAGTTTCATGCCAAATCCTCCGAATGAATCTGTACCGTAACGGCGTCTCGCGGCAGGAACAGCGAAGCCACCGCCACCACTTGGCGCACCGATTTACTCGCCCCGCCACCGCCATAAGGGCCGTTGGTGTAAAGGGTTTCCACTTCATTGCCGATGCGCACGGCCTCGCCACGCTCGGCGCAACGGGCCGCCACCCGCAGGCGCACTTCCCAGGGTTCGCAGTCCGCTCGTGAACCCAATTCATGACCGTGCAAGGCATCGACGCCGATCAGTTCAGCGCGGATGTCTTCAAACACCACGCCGGTCAGTTTCAAGCGTTCCAGCACCACTTCGCGGGCCAGTCGCCCCCGAGCCAGTGCGCCCGGCCCGCCATAGGAGATCTGGCCCTCGCCGATCCAGCCATCGAGATAACCCACCGACACCTTCAGGGATGAGGGTCGCGCCCGACCATCGGCGCCGTCGGCCAGCACCTGATCCGGCCCTTGAACGCTGAACGCCACCCCGGAAAAATCCGCGCTGACATCCGGCGTCAGATACGCCGCCGGGTCATGCACTTCGTAGATCATCTGCTCGGTGCAGGTCGCGGTATCGATACGCCCGCCGGACCCGGCCACCTTGCTGATCACCGCGCGCCCCGTCGCATCCACCTCGGCCAGGGGGAAGCCCAGGCGCGCCAGGTCCGGCACATCCTTGAATCCCGGATCGGCAAAATAGCCGCCGCTGATCTGCCCGGCACATTCCAGCAGATGCCCGACCAAGGTGCCGCGCCCCAGCAACGACCAATCGTCCGCCGCCCAGTCGAATTCGAACATCTGCGGGGCGAGGAACAGTGAAGGGTCCGCCACGCGACCGGTGATTACCACATCGGCATCGGCGCGCAATGCCTCGATAATGCCGTCCACGCCCAGATAAGCATTGGCCGAAATCAGACGCTCGCCCAGGGACGCCAAGGTCTTGCCGTTATCCAGGGTCTGCGCCGGATCCTGCAACAGTGTCGCCAGCACATCGTCACCGCTCAGCGCGATCACTTTCAGTCCCGACAACCCCAATTCCCCGGCAATGCGCCGCACTTCCCGGGCCGCCGCCAAAGGGTTGGCCGCCCCCATATTGGTGATCACCCGCAAGCGGCGACGCTGACCATCCGCACCCCGCCCGACAAAGGGCAACACCCGGCGCATACGCTCGCCCAGCAAGGGGTCGAAGCCTGCTTGCGGATCGAGCAGCCGCGCCTGTTGCGCCAGGGCGATGGTGCGTTCGGCCAGGCATTCGAACACCAGATAATCGAGGTCGCCGTGCTCGGCCAGTTCGATGGCCGGTTCGATGCGGTCACCGGAGTAACCGGCGCCGGAACCGATGCGTAAGGTTTTCATTCAGAACACTCCAAAGAGCAGCGCGGTCAGGGTCATCAGCACCGAGGCCGCGAACAGAAACGGGATGGTGAAGCGCTGGTGATCCGCCAGTTCGATCTTGCACAGGCCCACCAAAAGGAACGTCGCCGGGGTCAACGGGCTGACCGGGAACCCGGTGGTGTGCACACCCAGCAGCGAGGCCTGGGCCACTTGCAACGGATCGACACCGAGGGCGCGGCCGACTTCGGCCACCACCGGCATGATCCCGAAATAAAAGGAATCGGGATCGAACAGCAGACTCAAGGGCATCGAGATAAAACCCACCACCATCGGAATCAATTTGCCGTGCCCGGCGGGAATCTGCGCCACCGCGACCTCGGCCATGGCCTTGAGCATGCCGCTGCCCTGCATGATCCCGGTGAACACCCCGGCAGCGAGCAGAATGCTGGCCATGGTTAGCGCGGTTTTCGCATGGGCGTCGATCCGCGCCCGTTGCGCATCAACGTTGGGATAGTTGATGCACAGGGCCAACACGGTGCCGAGCATGAACATCACCACCGGGTCGACCACCCCGGCAATCATCACGCCCATCACCACCACCGTCAGCACCAGGTTGAGCCAGAACAAACGCGGCTTGCGCAGGGCGACCTCGGCCTCGGTCAACACCCGTTGCGGCATCACGTCCACCACGGCACCGGCCCCCAGGCCCAGGCGTTTTTCTTCACGACGACCGAGGAACCAGGCGCAGGTGAAGACGAAAATCAGGCCGACGATTTGCACCGGAATCAATGGCTGGAACAGGTCAGCCACCGGCACATGCAACGCCGCCGAAGAGCGCAGCACCGGCCCGGTCCAGGGCAGAAAATTGACCCCGGCGGCCATGGCGGTGACGCAGGCGAGAATGCGTTTATCCATGCCCAGGCGTGTGTACAGCGGCAGCATGGCCGGGATCGTCACGAGAAACGTCACCGCCCCGGAACCGTCCAGGTGCACCAGCAACGCCAGCAGCGCGGTGCCCATGACGATGCGCGTCGGACGGGTGCCGACGCGTTTGAGGATGCGGTCAATGATCGGGTCGAGCATGCCGGCGTCGGTCATCACGCCGAAGAACAGAATCGCGAACACAAACATCCCGACCACCGGGGCGACGTTCTTGATACCGGTAATGATGAAGGCGCTGGTTTGCAGGCCGAAACCGCCGAGCAGCGCGGCGATGATCGGCAAGGCGATCAGCGCCACCAGGGGCGACAGGCGTTTGCTCATCACCGCGACGAGCAAACAGAGAATGGTGATGACACCGAGTGTGGCAAGCATGGGCAGGTCCTGTTCGGCATTTGCGCTCGCGGCGGCGATGAAATGCGCTGTTGTTGTTTTCACCGAGTATTGGAATTGCGGGTAATCTTTGTAAATTGAAATGTTCGGCGGCCTGCATTCGGAAAAACAAAATGAAGAACTCGATCCAGCATATCCGCGCCTTCCTCGTCGTGGCGCAAACCGGCAACTTCGCCAAGGCGGCGGTGGCGCTCAACCTGTCGCCCTCAGCCCTGACCGTGCAGATTCAACAACTGGAAGACTGGCTCGGCGTCGCCCTGCTCGAACGCAGCCCTCGGCATGTGGCCCTGACCAGCGCCGGCCACAGTGCGCTGTTGCCCATGGAGAAATTGCTGCTGGACCTGGACAACATCGTGAGCGCCTCCCGGGATTTGGCTGCGCTACGCCGGGGCGTGGTCACCATCGCCGCCCTGCCCTCACTGTGCGCCGCCGCCCTGCCGCCAGTGCTGAAACAGTTTCGCGAGCAATTTCCGGGGGTCGAAGTGCGGCTGCGGGATGTGGTGGCGCAACGGATCGATACGCTGGTGCGCGATGGCGAGGTGGACTTTGGCCTGGGCGTGCGGGCGCGGATGAGCCATGGGCTGGAGTTTCAAACGGTGCTGGAGGATCGGCTGTGCCTGTTCATCCCCGCCGATCATCCATTGGCTGGGCGACGCGCCGTCAAACTGAGCGACCTGACCACGCAGCCGATGATCCTGACCGGGCGCGACAGCAGTGTGCGGGAGTTGGTGGAGCAACTGTTCGCCGACGCACAGTTGCCGTTGTCGCCGGGGCTGGAGGCCAATTACATGTCGACGGTGCTGGCCCTGGTGCGTCAGGGACTGGGCGTGAGCCTGCTGCCGGAATCAGCCGATGATGGCCGCGATGATCTGGTCAAAGTGCCGGTGGACCATCCCGGCGTTACCCGGCAGATCGGCCTGATCACCCGCACCGGCCAGGCCATGGCCCCGGCAGCACAGCGCTTTATCGACATGCTGCAAGGTAATGCCTTACTCGGCCAACGCCTTCTGGAATGAGTTGTCGATGATCGGCGCGGTGGCCAAGGCTGTCGGCAGGGCCTTGACCTTGAACAGGAAGTCCGCAGTGCTCTGCAAATCCGTTGCCGCTTGCTGATCGACCGGGCCGACGGTCATGTGGGCCTGGCGCAACCAGTGACGGGAGACGTCCTGGTCAAGATTGGCTTTCTTCGCCCACAGGTCGGCGTATTCGTCGGTGTGGTTATCAACCCAGGCCCGGGCCTTTTTCAGGCGTGCGAGGAAGTCGGCGATGGCTTCGCGCTTGCTGTCGATCGACGGCGTTGAAGCGGCGATGGCGCTGAGGCCGGGCATCAGGTTCTTGGCGGTAAGGATCGGACGGGCGCCGGAGAACAGAATCTGTTGCGAGATGTACGGTTCCCACACCGGGAACGCGTCGATGCTGCCCTGGGGCAATGCCGCCGCCGCGTCGATGGGCATCAACTTGATGAAGTCGACGTAATTCTCCGGCAGGTTGGCGCTCTCCAGAGCGCGCAAGGTCAATTGCTGGCTCCAGGCGCCGGGCCAATAAGCGACTTTCTTGCCCTTGAGGTCGGCGATGGTCTTGACCGGCGAGTCCTTGGGCACCAACAAAGCGATGGTGTCCGGGTTCTGCCGCGATACGCCGATCAGCTTCACCGGCGCCTGTTTCGCGGCGAGGAACAGAAAGCCTGAGTCGCCGAGAAAACCCAGGTCCAGCGCCCCGGTGTTCAGCGCTTCCGCCAAAGGCGCGGCGGCCTGGAAGTGTTTCCAGTCGACGGTGTAAGGCGCGCCTTCCAACACCCCCGAAGCCTCTACCGAGGCGCGAACGTTGTAGTAATTCTGATCGCCCACGTGCAGGACGACCGGCTCGGCGGCGTAGGCAAAAGGCGTGGCGAAGAGCGCGCAGGTCAATAGACTGCTCAGGAATCGGGACGGGTTCATCGGAGGCTCCGGGGGTTTTGTTCCGATAGACCATAACGCTCTTATTGCAGGCTTTTTAAATTCGATTTATGCATAAGCTAATGACCGGTGACAGTCAGTGTTGGCCCAGCAACAACGGCGCAACAGACTGTTTCGCTGGCGACAGCGCTTCATCCCTCCAAACCGCGCAAAGCCCCGAAAAACCGCATAGTCGGCAACATGGCACAGAGCCTGCAATATTCCTTTTATGCAGGAAGCATTCATTACAACCATTAATCAGAACATAAGAATCCCGTTGCCTTGCCGGAGTTGCATCCATGAGTTCCCTCTTCCGCTTCCCAAAAGCCAGGCACCTGATCAGCGCCGTCGCCATCGCCCTGAGCCTGCAACCCCTGGCCCAGGCCGCTGAAACCACCCCGGCCGAAGTGCATCTGGATTACGCCTATTACTCGCCGGTGAGCCTGGTACTCAAGCACTTCGGCTTTCTCGAAAAAGCCCTGCCTCAGACCAAAGTCGGCTGGGTGTTGAGCCAGGGCAGTAACCGTTCGCTGGAATACCTGAACAGTGGCGGCGTCGATTTCGCTTCGTCCGCCAGCCTCGCGGCGGTGTTGAGCCGGGCCAATGGCAGCCCGATCAAGTCGGTGTACGTCTACAGCCGCGCCGAATGGACCGCGTTGGTGGTGCGCAAGGATTCGCCCTACAAGACCGTGGCCGATCTGAAAGGCAAAAAGATCGCCGCCACCAAAGGCACCGACCCTTACCTGTTCACCCTGCGCAGCCTGCAACAGGCCGGGCTGAGCAAGGACGATGTGGAACTGGTGCACTTGCAGCACCCGGACGGTCGCACCGCGCTGGAAAAAGGTGACGTCGACGCTTGGGCCGGGCTCGATCCGCACATGGCCGCGAGCCAGGTTCAGGCTGGCTCGCGATTGCTGTATCGCAACACTAATTTCAACAGCTACGGCGTGGTCAGCGTCACCGACAGTTACGCCAAGGAACACCCGAAAACCATCGAAACCGTGCTCAACGCCTATGAACAGGCGCGGGACTGGGCAGTGAAAAACCCGCAGGAACTGGCGCAATTGCTCGCCACGGAATCGGGCCTGCCGCTGGAAGTGGCGAAGTTGCAACTGTCGCGTACTGACTTGAGCAGCCCGCAATTGACGGCCAAGGATGTGCTGGCGTCCAAGGCTGCGGCGCCGATTCTGGTGTCTGAGGAGTTGGTGCGCAAAGGGGTTAACGTCGACCAGGTTATTGATCAATTGATCGACACGAAGGAAACCGTGGCCCGTCAATAAAGCACGCAGCCCTCCTGTAGGAGCGAGGCTTGCCCGCGAAGCTTTTGGCGATTTCAAAGCCCCCTTCGCGGGCAAGCCTCGCTCCTACAGGGGGCTGTGATCTGTCTGGAGAACCCCATGACCAGCAAAAGCAAAGACCTCCCCGCGCACTTGGTACTACCTGAACCACGACGTCTGAATAACGCCTGGAAACTGCGCCTCAAAGGCCTAGCCCTGCCGGTGCTGATCATCCTCATCCTGGAACTCGTCGTCCGCATCGGCTGGCTCCCTTCCTACCAAATGCCCGCCCCCAGCGAAGTCGCCGTAACCCTCGGCGATCTGGCCGAAGGCGCGCTGTGGAAGCACATCAGCGCCAGTCTGTTGCGGGTGCTGCTGGGCTTCGCCATCGGCGCCAGCCTGGCCCTGGTGTTTGCCGCGTGGGTCGGTTTGAGCCGCGAGGCCGAGGCTTATCTGGAGCCGACCTTCGCCGGCCTGCGTTCGATTCCGAGCCTGGCCTGGGTGCCGCTGCTGCTGTTGTGGCTGGGCATCGACGAGACCTCGAAAATCGTCCTGATTGCCATCGGCGCGTTTTTCCCGGTGTACCTCAACGGCGTCGCGGCAATCCGCGACATCGACCGCAAACTGGTGGAAGTCGGGCAGATGTACGGTTTCAGTCGCGCGCGGCTGGTGCGACGGATCCTGCTGCCCGCCGCCCTGCCCGGTCTGTTCACCGGATTGCGCAGCGGCATGAGCCTGGCGTGGATGTTTCTGGTGGCCGCCGAACTGATCGCCGCGACCAAAGGCCTGGGCTATTTGCTCAGCGACGGTCGCGAAACTTCGCGCCCGGACATCGTGCTCGCCGCGATTATCGTGCTGGCGGTGCTGGGCAAACTCAGCGACGGCCTTCTCGCCAGCCTGGAAAAACGCTTCCTGGCCTGGCGTGACACCTTCAACGGCCAAAGCGCAGAGGATTGAGCCATGACCGAACACCTGCTGGACATCCGCGTGGAGCGCAAATCCTTCGCCACCACCACCGTGCTCAACAACATCCACCTGCAATTGAAACCCCGGGAAACCGTCAGCCTGCTCGGCCCCAGCGGCTGTGGCAAAAGCACGTTGCTGCGGATCGTCGCCGGGCTGGAGAAGGACTTTCAGGGCGAACTGAAAAACAACGCCGGTGAAGTGGCGTTCGTGTTCCAGGAGCCGCGCCTGATGCCTTGGCTGACGGTGGAGCAAAACATTGGTTTCAGTGCCGACAACCGTTATGACAAGGCCTGGGTCGCGCAACTGATCGAGGAAGTCGGCCTCGGCGGCTTCGCCCAGGCATTGCCCAAGGCCCTGTCCGGCGGCATGGCGCAACGGGTGGCCATCGCTCGCGGCCTGTATTCGCGGCCACAGGTCTTGCTGCTGGATGAACCGTTCAGCGCGGTGGACGCCTTTACTCGGATGAAGCTGCAGGACCTGCTGCTGCAACTGGCCGAGCGCCACGCCATCGCCCTGCTGCTGGTGACCCATGATGTGGATGAAGCGCTGTACCTGAGCGACCGGGTGCTGGTGATGGACAATCGGCCGAGCAGCATTCGTCAGGAACTGGCGGTGGAACTGGCCCATCCCCGTGATCGCCGGGACCCGTTGCTGGCGCAGCTCAAGGCATTGTCGCTGACCGAGTTGCAACGGGCGCATGTCATTTGATGAGAACAAAATTGTATATACAACTTCAAACGTTACATCGAGTGTTTCATTGAAGAGACACTTATAGATTTGTGGCTAATTGACACATCAACCGCTTGTCTGACATTCCAACCGTCATACATACATTTAACGGGACTACGGATAGCATGCGCGCCGCATTTCCATAAGCATTGCCCGTTGACCAACGAGTCAACAACCCAAGGAAATCCCTACAACTTTTACATACCTTTGCAGAGAAATAAGTTGCGCGACGATTTTGCAATTAATCAAGTCGGTGGGCTGGCGTGTGTCTATCTTTCGATGACCGAACACCTGCAACTCGACTGCTTTATCCGCAATTACATCAAGACTCGAAACTTGCACTCCGTCGAAGATATCGACCGCATCCTGCGCGCGACCCTGCAACATTATCCGGGCCAGCCGCCGGTGATGGTCAACGAAGTAAACGCATGGATCGACAAAACCCTGGGCTATCGCACGGCGCACCCCGACTTTGCGCAACTGGAAGACCTCTAAAACAGCACTTACGGACCATTTCAGCGGCAGAACTGAACGAACCCGCCCCGCAAGCACTCTGAACTATGAGGCCGGATTGGCCTCTTGTTGTTCAGGCGCCCCTATTTCTGCACGACGCTGGCACCGCAGATCTCTCTGAATTCCCGTTCAATGACTAAGCCGATGTCTGGCTGGCTCCAAATGGAATACATGAGCGAATTAGTCCCTTATGCCGTGCACTATCTGCTTGATGGCGTGCGACAGCATTTTTTCAAACTGGCAGTGGGGTTTTCCGATGTGGAAGCCATCCAATCGGCCTCTGCCCATGCCTATCCCGAATCCAGACTCAAAATGCCCCGGCCCGCAAGCCTAGAAAGCGCCCGCAATAATGCCCAGCAAATGGGGATTACAAAGATCCGGTGGAACGAAGCGATCTAAACGCCCATAACAACCTGTGGGAGCGGGCTTGCTCGCGAAGGGGCCGTCAGCTCCAACATCTTCATGGCTGACCCACCGCTTTCGCGAGCAAGCCCGCTCCCACAGGGGATTTTTGTGGGGGCAAAGATCTGATTCACAACGCGATCAACTGTGGGAGCGAGCTTGCTCGCGAAGGGGCCGTCAGCTCCAACATCTTCATTGGCTGACCCAACGCTTTCGCGAGCAGGCTCTCTCCCACAGGGGGATTTGTGGGGGGCGAAGATCTCATTTCCATCGCGATCAAAACTGTGGGAGCGGGCTTGCTCGCGAAGGGGCCGTCAGCCTCGACATCTTCATGGCTGAACCACCGCTTTCGCGAGCAAGCCCGCTCCCACAGGGGGATTTGTGGGGGGCGAAGATCTCATTTCCATCGCGATCAAAACTGTGGGAGCGGGCTTGCTCGCGAAGGGGCCGTCAGCTTCAACATATTCATTGGCTGACACGCCGCTTTCGCGAGCAAGCTCGCTCCCACAAGGGATTTTTGTGGGGGCAAAGATCTGATTCACAACGCGATCAACTGTGGGAGCGAGCTTGCTCGCGAAGGGGCCGTCAGCTTCAACATCTTCATGGCTGACCCAACGCATTCGCGAGCAGGCTCGCTCCCACATTAAATTGTCTTTCACTCGGAAGGTCAGGGTTTCAGCGGTCTCTCGATGTCGCGGTCGGACAGTTCCTTGCCATCGTCCGGATGTTTCCAGTCTGGCGTCGAGCGTCGCTGGCGCTTGATCTCTTCTTCGCTCGGTTCATCCGAGTCATCGTCCAGGTCCGGTTGTTTGGGTTCGGTTGCCATGTTCACCTCGCTTCCTGAAGGGATCGGATATTCCCTTCAGCGTAGAACATTTCCCCCGGCCCGGCTCAAAGCCAACAGCGCAGCAAAAAGAAGAAGCCCATGCTCAACAGCATGCTGAGCAACGTACTGCGCGTATAAATCACCAGCCCCACCGCCACCAGCGAACTGAGCAGATACGGGTTGTCCCACTGCAAGTTCAACTGCTTGTCCGGCATAAACACAATCGGCCCGCAGATCGCCGTCAGCATGCCCGGCACGGCAAAGCCGAGAAACTGCCGCGCATTGCTGCTCAGGCGCACCGGCAAACGTGGTTCGAGGAACACGTAGCGGTTCAAAAATACCAACACACCCATGCCGATAATCACTGCCCAAACGATCATGTGCGCTCCAGATACAACTTATTGCAGATAAACCCGGCGGTCATGCCCGCCAGCCCCGCCAACACCAGGGCCGAGCCCCATTGCCAATAACTGAACAGCACTGAACAGAACAGCGACACCGCCACGCACACCACCGTCGGCACGTTGCGCACCACCGGGGTGATCAGGGCGATAAAGGTCGCCGCGATGGAGAAATCCAGGCCCAGGTGTTCCAGGCCCGGAATGCTGCTGCCCAGGACGATGCCGGCCAGAGTGAACAGGTTCCAGGCAATGTAAAACGTCAACCCCACGCCCAAGGCGTACCAGCGGTTGAATTGTTGTTTGTCGTGCTGACTGGTCAACGCAAACAACTCATCGGTGAGCAAAAAGCCCAACCCCACCCGCCAGCGCCCCGGCAGCGGTGAAATCACCGAGCGCAGGCTCATCCCGTACAGCAAATGCTGTGACGTCAGCAGCAGCGTGGTCAGCAGGATCGAAAAGATCCCGGCCCCGCCCTTGAGCATGCCGATCGCCACCAATTGCGCGGCACCGGCAAACACGATGCTGGACAAGCCCTGGCCTTGCAGGGGCGTGAGGTTGGCCTCGATGGCCATGGAGCCGGCCAGCAGCCCCCACGGCGCGGTGGCCAGGGACAACGGCATGATCGCCGCCGCGCCACGGAGAAAGGCACTGCGCGGCATGTGTGAATTCGACATAACGCTCTACAACCTGGGGAAAGACCGCCGACTGTGCCAGCAGATGCCGGCGAAGGCTTGAACAATCTTGCGCAGTTAGCCTGGGCGCATTGAATCGATAGAGCGCGGGCAACCGCCCGAGTAACATGGAGCAATTCATTTAAAGAGTCAGGGAGTCGACATGCTTTACCGAATCGCCGCCGACGGGCTGGTGCTGTTCCACCTGTTGTTCATTCTGTTCGTGCTGTTCGGCGGACTGCTGGTGCTTAAATGGCGCCACCTGATCTGGTGGCACCTGCCCGCCGCCGCGTGGGGCGTGATCGTCGAAGTCTTTCACCTGACCTGCCCGCTGACCTACTGGGAAAACCTGATGCGCGAAGCCGCCGGGCAAACGGTTTATGGTGGCGGTTTCATCGAGCATAACGTGCTGCCGATCATCTACCCGGCCGGGCTGACACCGACGATTCAACTCGCGCTGGGCAGCGTGGTTTTGGCGATTAACGTGGTGGTTTACGTGCAGTTGATACGCTTGTGGAGATTGCGTCGAACGACACCGTCCTTGTAGGAGCAAGGCTTGCCCGCGATAGCGCCGGCACGGTCAACATGGATCCTCAGGCAGATCGCATTGGCCGCATCGCGAGCAAGCTTTGCTCCTACGGTTCTGCCGTGACTGCTTTGTCTTATCTCAGTTGGCAATCACGCTCATGTTCCGGCCACTGGCCTTGGCCACGTACAACGCTTTGTCCGCCGCACTGACCAAATCGTCGGCCCCGGCTTGTGAGGCCGGGTCGTAAGCGCACACACCCAGGCTGACCGTCACCATGCCTTCGGTGCTTTCACTGTGCTCCATGCCCGCCAACTGAACCGCACGACGGATTTTCTCCGCCACCAGAAAGGCCCCAACGTAGTCGGTGCCGGGCAGCACCACCGCAAACTCTTCGCCGCCATAACGCACCGCCAGATCCCCGGGGCGCTTGATGTTTTCGCTGATGATGGCGCTGATCTGGCGCAAACACACATCCCCCGCCACATGCCCGTAGTGATCGTTGAACAGCTTGAAGTGATCGACATCGATCATCAGCAACGCCAGCCCCGTCTGGCTGCGTCGGGCGCGGCCCATTTCCGCGACCATGAACAGGTCGAACTGACGGCGGTTGGCCAGGCCCGTCAGCGCATCCTCCAGGGCCAGCAGCTCCAGACTGCGGTTGACCTCCAGGAGTTTTTCCTGGGCGCCGAGCAACTCGCTTTGAATGTGATTCTGCTGGCGCATCACGCGAATCAACCGGTAACCGAGCGCGCCAAGGAAGCTCAGCAACAAGGCTACGATCGCCGCCGTGTTCAACGACTCCTGACGCCAGGCTTCCAGCACCTCTTCCTTGTTCAGGGCGGCGGAAACCACCATCGGGTAGCCGTTGACCCGGCGATAACCCAAGACCCGTTCGACGCCATCGACCACCGATTTGATGGTCGCCGTGCCGAAACTGGCATGGGGCAGCAATTGAGTGAACAACGGCCCACTGGCGACACTGGTGCCGATATCGGTTTCCCTGAAGGGGCGGCGCACGATGATGGTGCCGTTGTCGGCCATCAGGTTGATCGCGCCGTTCTGGCCCATGTCGATGCTGTCGTACAGCGACAGAAAGTGCGAGAGGTAAATCGTCGCCACCGCCGTACCGGCGAAGCGGCCGTCGGGATGATTGAGGCGCCGCGACACGGTCATGATCCATTCATTGGTCGAACGGCTTTTGATCGACGGGCCGATATGCGGGCCACGGTCGGGATGGTCGCGATGGAAGATGAAGTATTCGCGGTCCGAGTTATTGGCGTCCGGCACATTGGCGCCATTGGAATTGGCCAGCCAATGACCGTTTTCATCGAAAATGAACAAGCCATGGAGTTGCGTCAGTTCCTGGCGCTGGGCACTGAGCAACCTTTGCAATCGCGGGATCTGGGCCGGATCCATGCCATCGTTTTCGAGACGGTCCACCAGGGAAAACAGCAAGGTGTCGGCCTGCTTGACCGTTGACTGCGCTTGCGCCGCCAGGGTCTGTGCCAGGTTGGACATGGCCACTTCCTTGTCATGCAAGTGGTACTGGCGCGAATTCCAGGCCTCCCAGCACGCAATCGCAGCCATGGACAGGCATACCGCCAGCAGCAGCACCACGGCATAACGAACCTTGAGCTTGGCCTCGACCTGCTCGGCCAGCAACGACGCGGTGGGCTGAAGGTTTTCGATACGAACTTTTACGGACGGTTGTCCCATGACGTTACCTGTAACCGGATGAAGAGGCGATATTTCCTGATCGCTGACGACACTATAGCCATTACCGCGGGGTCTGCTTCACCGCTTCCAGCCAGGCCGGGTCCAGTCGGGTTTGCTCGGTGTCGAGACCCAGGGCTTCCATCCGTTCCTTGTGCCGGTCCATTTCGCGAATCAACTGGCTGTGATCGCTGGAGTTGCCGTCCAGTTCATGCATCTGGTGCAGCCCCAGGTGATAGAAACGCAGCAGCTTCATGGCGTCCGGGTCGTCCTTTTCCACCGCCGCCGTCACCTGATGCATGACATTGGTGACGCTCATCAGGCTGCGCTTGAGCCGCCAGCCGTAGACCGCCGGGGCCATCCACGCCTCGTGCCAGAACCGGCCGCGCATCAGCGCCGCCATCAGCAACACCGCGACGAACACGCCGCCAACGTTGAATCGCAGGTTGTCACCGCCCGGTTCACCGAACAACGCCACCGCCGCAGTCGACAGCACCATCGCCAGGGCCAGGAAAATCAGGGCGATGATCACCGTGCTGCGCCGGGTCTGGCGGCGAAAGGTGTCGGCATTCATCGGCTGGATTTCGAACATAGTGGCAAACGTCCTTGGATCAGTGAGCGAAAAGAGTGCGGGGCATTATCGCCTCTATGGGGGATTTAGCTATGCTGAGGCTCCTTTTCATCTTTTCACCGTCAAAAGGAGAACATGGCGAGACACCGCAGTTCGTGCCATCTTCTTTCATGGATACATATTATTCGGATGCCAATCGCTCCTCCTGTATGACTGGCATCGTTTTAAGGATCATTGAATGTCCCAAAGACAAGTAATCAACGCCTCGGTCAGCCCTAAAGGCAGCCTGGAAACCCTGTCCCAACGTGAAGTTCAGCAATTGAGCGAAGCCGGTTCCGGCAGCACCTACACCCTTTTCCGCCAGTGCGCCCTGGCCATCCTCAACACCGGCGCCCACGTTGATAACGCCAAGACCATCCTCGAAGCCTACAAGGACTTCGAAATCCGCATTCACCAACAGGACCGTGGCGTACGCCTGGAACTGCTGAACGCCCCGGCCGACGCCTTCGTTGATGGCGAAATGATCGCCAGCACCCGGGAAATGCTGTTCAGCGCCCTGCGCGACATCGTCTACACCGAAAACGAACTCGACGCCCAGCGCATCGACTTGAGCACCTCCCAAGGCATCAGCGACTACGTGTTCCACCTGTTGCGCAACGCCCGCACCCTGCGCCCCGGCGTCGAGCCGAAGATCGTGGTGTGCTGGGGTGGCCACTCGATCAACACCGAAGAATACAAATACACCAAGAAAGTCGGCCACGAACTGGGCCTGCGCAGCCTCGACATCTGCACCGGCTGCGGTCCCGGCGTGATGAAAGGCCCGATGAAAGGCGCAACCATTGCCCACGCCAAGCAACGCATCCACGGCGGCCGTTACCTGGGCCTGACCGAGCCGGGGATTATCGCGGCCGAGGCGCCGAACCCGATCGTCAATGAACTGGTGATCCTGCCGGACATCGAAAAACGCCTGGAAGCGTTCGTGCGCGTCGGCCACGGCATCATCATCTTCCCGGGCGGCGCCGGTACGGCGGAAGAGTTCCTGTACCTGTTGGGCATCCTGATGCACCCGGATAACGCGGGCCTGCCCTTCCCCGTCGTCTTGACCGGGCCGAAACACGCGGCGCCGTATCTGGAACAACTGGACGCGTTCGTCGGCGCCACCCTGGGTGACGCGGCGAAACAGCACTACACCATCATCATCGACGACCCGGCGGAAGTGGCGCGGCATATGACGGCCGGGCTCAAGGAAGTGAAACAATTCCGCCGCGAGCGCAACGACGCGTTCCATTTCAACTGGCTGTTGAAGATCGACGAAGGCTTCCAGCGCCCGTTCGACCCGACCCACGAAAACATGGCCAGCCTGCAACTGAGCCGCAGCCTGCCGGCCCACGAACTCGCCGCCAACCTGCGCCGGGCGTTCTCCGGCATCGTCGCCGGCAACGTCAAGGACAAAGGCATCCGCCTGATCGAAGAACACGGCCCGTACCAGATCCGAGGCGATGCGGCGGTGATGCAACCGCTGGATCAGTTGCTCAAAGCCTTCGTCGCCCAACACCGGATGAAACTACCGGGCGGCGCGGCGTATGTGCCGTGTTATCAAGTGGTTGCCTAGCACTCACCCCCTGTGGGAGTGAGCCTGCTCGCGAAGAGGCCGGCACATTCAACACCAATGTCGCCTGCCAGTCCGCCTTCGCGAGCAGGCTCGCTCCCACAATTGATCGGTGACGGACGCATGTTCCGCGCACAACACACATTCCCTGTGGGAGCGGGCTTGCTCGCGAAGAGGCCAGCACATTCAACATCAATGTCGCCTGCCAGTCCGCCTTCGCGAGCAAGCTCGCTCCCACAATTGATCCTGGTCGGACTCATGTTCCGCGCACGCCACACATCCCCCTGTGGGAGTGAGCCTGCTCGCGAAGAGGCCAGCACATTCAACATCAATGTCGCCTGCCAGTCCGCCTTCGCGAGCAGGCTCGCTCCCACAATTGATCGGTGACGGACGCATGTTCCGCGCACAACACACATTCCCTGTGGGAGCGGGCTTGCTCGCGAAGAGGCCAGCACATTCAACATCAATGTCGCCTGCCAGTCCGCCTTCGCGAGCA
>NZ_MOBP01000021.1:51975-318265 GCF_003732665.1 Pseudomonas frederiksbergensis
CTCGCGAAGAGGCCAGCACATTCAACATCAATGTCGCCTGCCAGTCCGCCTTCGCGAGCAAGCTCGCTCCCACAATTGATCGGCGGCGGACGCATGTTCCGCGCACACCACACATCCCCCTGTGGGAGCGAGCTTGCTCGCGAAGAGGCCGGCACATTCAACATTGATGTCGCCTGCCAGTCCGCCTTCGCGAGCAAGCCCGCTCCCACAGTAATTGGCGGCAGAAGTTACAGGTGATCCGCGTCAATCACTGCCTGGGCAAAGGCCTTCGGGTCTTCCTGGGGCAGGTTGTGGCCGATGCCGCCGTTGATCAACCGGTACTCATATTTACCGGTGAAGCGTTTGGCGTAGTCCTCAGCAGCCGGGTGCGGCGCGCCGTTGGCATCGCCTTCCATGGTGATGGTCGGCACCGTGATGCTGGGCGCCTTGGCCAGTCGCTGTTCCAGCGCTTCATATTGCGGTTCACCCTGGACGATACCCAGGCGCCAGCGGTAGTTGAATATCGTGATCGCCACATGATCCGGGTTGTCCAGCGCCGCCGCGCTGCGGTCGAAGGTGGCGTCGTCGAAGGTCCATTTTGGCGAGGCGGTTTGCCAGATCAGCTTGGCGAAATCATGGCGATTCTTCTCGTAGCCAGCCTCACCACGATCAGTGGCGAAGTAGAACTGATACCACCATTGCAACTCAGCCTTGGGCGGCAATGGATTTTTGCCCGCGGCCTGGTTACCGATCAGGTAGCCACTCACCGCCACCAGCGCCTCGACCCGCTCCGGCCACAGCGCCGCGACGATGTCCGCCGAGCGCGCACCCCAGTCGTAGCCACCCAGCACGGCTTTTTTGATCTTCAGCGCGTCCATGAAATCGATGACATCACTGGCCAGCGCCGCGGGTTGACCATTGCGCACGGTCTTGTCCGACAGGAAGTGCGTGTCGCCATAGCCACGGGCATACGGGATCAACACCCGGTAGCCCTTGGCCGCCAGCAACGGCGCGACTTCGCTGTAACTGTGAATGTCGTAGGGCCAGCCGTGCAGCAGAATCACCACCGGACCGTCAGCGGGGCCGACCTCGGCGTACGCCACATCCAGCAACCCGGTCTTGACATGCTTCAGCGCGCCGAACGGATCAGCCTTCACCGTACCGACGCTGGCCGCAGCAGGCTCCGCAGCCGCGTGGGCAACCGTCGAAAATGCTGCGACGTTCAGGATCGCAAAAAGGCCGGCTGTAGCGAGTTTGTTCCAGTTCATGGTGATTTCCTCGGAATGGCGATGGGCTGTTGTTTTATCTCGATGGAGCCCATTCAATCGTTCCGAGGTATCTGCCATGTGTCGTAAACCGCTGCTATCAAGGCTCAAGGTATCAAGCAGGACCTCGGATACACTGCGATACAAAACCTTTGGGCTGACAGAGCGTAGCCCCAGATCCACAGCACAGCGACGAGCCCCCCGTGGAAGCAAGAATCAACGCTCTCGATATCGACTATGCCCAAGGGTGTTTTTTCATCGCCGCGTTCCAGCCCTAGAGTGGCGACATCTTCTTACCACTCTCTGGAGCAACATCATGAAACGCATTATCGGTCTTACCTTCGCCCTTACCGTCCTTGGCGCTACTTCGGCCTACGCTGCACCACAAGCTGTAGCCGCCGTGAAAGTCGGCCAACCGGCGACCCAGAACGTCAACACCGTCGGCATCGACACCGAACGCAAAGGCAGCGTCAACCTGCAACAGAACGCCGAACAAACCAAACTCTTCGTCGCGGAAAACCGTCCTGAGTTCGGTTCGAAATATCAGCGTATCGATTCGTAAGTTTGTGCCGCTTCAAACAAAAAACCCCGGGTAATTCCGGGGTTTTTTGTGTCTGACGCTTTAACCCGTCAACCGCGCCGCCAACGCTTTGGCCTGACTCGCCACATCCGTCACCGCTGTACTTTCCCACCACATGCCGCGCAACGGCGGGCCCATGGCGAACAGCCGTCCGGCGACTTGCCCGTCGGCATCCAGCACTGCCCCATCCACCGCCGCCGCAATCCCCAGGGCCAACGGTCCCGGTTTGATCAGGCCCCGTGCCAGCAACTGTTGTGGCAATGGCCGGGCGACTCGCCGCCAGTCGTATTCGATACCGCTGGAATTGATCAACGCCGCACCGCTGACGATCACCGTCCCCGCCTCACCCCGCCGCCGAATACGAATCCTCACCTCGCCGTTCAGCGAAGGCTCCAGCCCTTTGAACGATGCGGCCTGAATCCGCAACCGCCCTTCCCCGAGCAAGCGCTCCACCAGCTCCGCGCTCAACGGCGGCGAACGATGGTGATGACTTTCCCACCACGGCCGCACATGCCGCACAAACTGCCGACGTTGCGCGTCCGTGGCCTGATTCCATAACCGGCCGATATGCGCCCGCACCGTGTCGAGCGGCGATTGCCAGTCGATGCCTTGGGCGATGGCGTCCCGGCAATGCCGGCGCAGTTCGCGCAGCAACTGACGCGGCGTGCGAATGTTGTGGTCCTCGGCCAGAAAATCCACCCACGCCGGCGGCTGGCGCCGGACATGGGGCAGCAGTCCATGCCGGGAAAACACTTCGATCGGCCCGCGATGCCCGGCCTGCTCCAGCGATACCACCGCATCGACCATGGTCAGGCCCGAGCCGATGATCAGCACCGTGGATTGCGGATCGAGTTGCTGCATGGCCGCGACATCCCACGGGTCCAGCGCCGCCGCGTTCAAACCGCTGGACTCGGTCTGCGGGGTGCGTGCGGCGGGGAACATCCCCGTGGCCAGCACCGCAAACGCGCCCTGCAAGCGTTGACCGTCGCTCAAGGTCAGTCGCACCGAATCATCGAAGGTTTGCAGGTCCACTACCTCGGCCCGCACATGCTCCACCGTCGAACCGTTCACCGCGCCCAGCGCCTGGGCCTCCGCCAAACGCTGTTGCACGTACAAGCCAAAAATCCCCCGGGGCGGGAACAACTCGCTGATCGGCACATGCTGCTGATCCGACTCCGGCCAGCCGCCCGCCGCGATGTAGTCCGTCAGCCATTGCGTCAGGTCATCGGCGTTATCCGGATCGACGCTCATCCGCGCCGCGTTGCCGTTCAGCGTATGGCCCAACTCGACCGCGCTGTAGGCCTCGCCCCGGCCGAGTTCGGCGCGGGGCTCGATCACCAACAGCGAACGCTGGCCGGGCAAACGCAACAGTTGCGCCGCCAGCATCGCGCCGCTGAGGCCGCCGCCGATGATCAGGATGTCTGCGTGGCGGATGGCGTCGGTCGCCTGTCCGCTGGGGGGTTGGTTCATCGCATTCTCACGGTCAGTGTTTGCCTAAATAGAAGTCGTGCAAATCGCCCCGGGCCAGCAGCTCTTCGGCGCTGCCGGACAACACCACCCGCCCGGTATCGAGCACATAAGCCTGGGACGCGTACTTGAGCGCCACATTAATGTTTTGCTCGGCAATCAGGAAGCTCACCTGCTCGTCGCGATTGAGCTGGGCGACGATCTCGAAAATCTCCTGGACGATAATAGGCGCCAAACCCATGGAAGGTTCATCAAGCAGTACCAAAGTAGGACGTGTCATCAATGCACGACCGATGGCGACCATCTGCTGCTCGCCACCGGAGGTCAACCCGGCCTGGGTCTTGCGCTTGGTTTTCAGGCGGGGGAACCAGGCGTAGATGCGCTCCAGATCACGGGCCAGGTCCTGGCGACTCAAGCGTCGGACAAACCCGCCGCTACGCAGATTGTCCTCCACCGTCAATTGCGCGAACACGTGCCGGCCCTCGAGCACATGGACCATGCCCTGGCGCACCCGCACACTCGGATCGACCCCGGCCGTATCGCGGCCAAGAAACTCGATGCTGCCGCGACTGACCTGCGCCCGTTCGGCCCGCACCAGCCCGGAAATCGCCTTGAGCGTGGTGCTTTTGCCCGCGCCGTTGGCCCCGAGCAATGCAACGATGCCACCCTTGGGCACCGTCAGCGAAACCCCGGCCACGGCCAGGATCGCACCGTCGTAGATCACTTCGATGTCCTTGACCTGCAACAGGTCATGGGCGGCGATGTCGCTGGCGGCGTGGCTCATGGCTTATTCATCCCCGGTGCAGGTGCGTGGCGTCAGGCCTTTTTCCTTGGCGAACGCAGCCGACTTTTCGTCGATCAACGGCCGCAGCAAGGCGCGATCCGCCGGGATCCAGTCGCTGATCAGCGTCCAGTTGGCGCCGTCCCACTGCTGCACCCGCGCCGAACCGCCGCCCTCGTGGTCCTTGCACGACAATTTGAGGTTTTGCATCAACCCGAAGTAACCCATGTCCTTGAGCCGCGCGTCGTCGATGTTCAAGTGCTCCAGGCCCCAGCGCCCTTCCTCGCCATTGAGCGGACGCTTGCCGAATTTGCCCTGGGCGGTGCGGATCGCTTCGACCATCACCGCCGCGTTCACCAGCCCGGAGTTGTAGTAGACGCTGCCGAAATTCTTCAGGTCCTTGAGGTCGCTCTTACCCTTGTCGAGGATGAATTGCTTGAGGCGTTTGTGGATCTCGAAATCGGTGCCGGCCGGGTATGGCGTCAGCGCCAGATAACCTTTGGCGGCGGCGCCTGCGGGCAACACGTCTTCGCTGGAACTGGCCCAGATATCGCCGACGATATGGTCCACCGGGAAGCCGAAACGGGCAGCGGTCTTGACCGCCACGGGCGTGGAAACGCCCCAGGTGCGCAGGAACACCCAATCCGGGTTGACCTGGCGAATCTGCCGCCATTGCGACGACTGTTCGTTGCCCGGGTCCGCTACCGGAATCTGGATATTTTCAAAGCCGTACTTCTCGGCCAGCAACTTCAGCGGTCCGAGAGTTTCGCGCCCGTAAGCCGAGTCGTGGTAGACCGTGGCAATCTTCTTGCCCTTGAGTTTGTCGAACCCGCCCTCGCGCTGGGCGATGTAGTTGATCAGGCTCGACGCCTCGCTGTAGAAAGTCAGCATCACCGGGAAGTTGTACGGGAACACCGTGCCATCGGTGGCTTCGGTGCGGCCGTAGCCGAGGGTGATCAGCGGGATTTTGTCGACCTCGGCCCGCTCGCTCAAGGCATACGCCGCCGGGGCACCGTTAGGGGAATAGATCGCCACCGGCGCGCCGTCCAGGCCTTTTTTGAAGCGCTCGTAGCACTCGATGCCCTTCTCCGCCGTCCATTCGGTCTCGCATTCCTGCCAGACCAGTTTGACGCCGTTGATCCCACCCTCCACCTCATTGATGTAGTTCAGGTAATCGAGCATCCCGGCCCACACCTGCACGCCGCTGGAGGCGTAGGCGCCGACCCGGTAGGTGGCCAACGGGAAGAATTGCTGGTCCGCCGAAGCCTGGGCCAGCGGCACCGCACTGCTGAAAACCGCCAACGTCAGGGCGGCGCCGAGCAAGGAACGTTTCAAGGATGCACGCATGTTGTCTCTCTAATAGGTCAGGAATTCAGAAGCGCAGCGGCCAGTGGCTCAGCCGTTCACGAAGGTTGCCCAGCAGGCGAATCAAGCCCTCCGGTTCTTTGATCAGGAACAGGATGATCAGCACGCCGAAGATGATTTTTTGCAGGTTTTGCAGTTGCCCGGCGTCCACCGAGCCGCCGAACAAGGCTTGCCCGGCGTGGCTGAGCAGGATCGGCAGCAGGCTGATAAACGCCGCGCCGACGAAGTTGCCGGCGATGCTGCCCATGCCACCGATAATGATGATGAACAGGATCTGGAACGAACGATTGATATCGAAGCTACTGGCGCTGGCGGTGCCCAGGTAGGCGAAGGCCCACAACGCACCGGCGATGCCGAGGTAGAACGAACTGACGGCGAACGCCAGGTGTTTGTAGCGCACCACCGGGATGCCGATCACCGCAGCGGCGGTGTCCATGTCGCGGATCGCCATCCAGTTGCGGCCGATCTGGCTTTTCACCAGGTTCACCGCGACCCAGGTCAACAGCAACACCGTGGTCAGGGTCAGCAAGTAACGACCGACCGGTGTGTTGAGATCGTGGCCGAACAGTGCCAGTTTCGGCGCGGAAATGGTCCCGGAGGAACCGTAGTTGTAGAACCAGGGGAATTTGACGAACAGCCATTCGAGGAAGAATTGCGCGGCCAACGTGGTGACCATCAGGTAAAAACCCCTGATCCGCGAACTTGGCAAACCGAACACGAAGCCGACCACGGCGCTGATCAATCCGCCGCCGAGCAGCGCCACCGGCAGACCCAACTCGGGCAGTCGCAGCAGAAAGCCGTAAGTGACAAAAGCCCCGACCGCCATGAATCCCGCCGCGCCGACCGATGTCTGGCCGGTGTAACCCGTCAGCAGGTTAAGGCCGAGCCCGGCCAGGGACAGCACCAGGAACGGGATCAGAATCGCGTTCAGCCAATAGTCATTGCCGGTCAGCGGCACGATGACGAAAGCGATCAGCAGTAGAGCGCTCAGTCCGATGGACACACGGCGCTGGACCAATAGCGACGGCGCGGTTTCGCGGGTAAGGGAAATCGACATGGGTTCAGACTCGCTCGATGGCGCGCTCGCCGAACAGGCCGGCGGGACGCATATACAGGAAGGCCAGGGCCAGGACATAGGCGAACCACGGCGTGATGCCGCCGCCGATCAGCGGGCCGATATAGACCTCTGCGAGGTTCTCCGCCGCGCCGACAATCAGCCCGCCGACAATCGCCCCGCCAATCGAGGTGAAGCCGCCGATGATCAGCACCGGCAAGGCCTTGAGCACCACCAGCGACAGGGAAAACTGCACCCCTTGGCGCGCCCCCCAGAGCAATCCGGCCACCAGCCCGACCACCCCGGCCACCGCCCAGACGATCTGCCAGATGCGATTGAGGTTGATGCCGATCGACAACGCCGCAGTGGTGTCATCCGCCACGGCGCGCAGGGATACGCCGATCCGGGTCTTGTTGAACAGCAGCGCCAGCACGGTCACCAGCACGATGGCCGCAGCGGCGGCGATCAGGTCGAATTGGCTGACCATCATCCCGCCGATGAAAATCGGTACGTCATCGATACCCAAATCCAGCGCCCGCACTTGCGAGCCCATCAAGCCCTGAGCCAGGCCTTCGATGATGAACGACAGGCCCAACGTGGCCATGAACAAAGTGATTTGCGAACGGTTGACCAAGGGCCGCAGCACCAGCCGTTCGATCAGCAGCGCGCCGATGATCATCACCAGCACCGTCAGCAACAGCGCCAACGCAAATGGCACGCCCTGATCGTGCAGGCTGACAAAGGTCAGCGCAGCGAACAGCAGCATCGAGCCCTGGGCAAAATTGAACACGCCGCTGGCCTTGTAAATCAGCACGAAGCCGATGGCGACCAGGGAATACATGGTGCCGGCGAGCAGGCCGCCGAGCAGGGTTTCGAAGAAGAACGTCATCAGTGCACCACTCCCAGATACGCCGCGATCACGTCGGGATCGGCCTGCACTTGCGCGGGGGTGCCGTCGCCGACCTTGCGTCCGTAATCGAGCACCACCACATGGTCGGACAGGCCCATGACCACGCTCATGTCGTGTTCGATCAGCACCACCGTGGTGCCCAGATCACGATTGATGTCGGCGATGAAGCGGGCCATTTCCTGTTTCTCTTCGGCGTTCATCCCGGCCATGGGTTCGTCGAGCAACAACAGGCGCGGGCCGGCGATCAAGGCGCGGCCCAGTTCCACGCGTTTTTGCAGGCCATAGGACAAATTGCCCACCGGCACATCGCGGTGGGCTTGCAGTTCGAGGAATTCGAGAATGCCCTGGGCTTGCTGGCGGAAGTCCTGCGCCTCGCGTCGGGCGCGGGGCAGGTTCAGCGCCTGCTCGATAAAGCTGCTGCGCAGGTGCCGGGACAGGCCGGTGAGGATGTTGTCGATCACGCTCATTTTCTTGAACAACGCGTTGTTCTGGAACGTGCGGCCGATGCCCCGGCGAGCGGCGCTTAATGGGTCGATGCGTTTGAACGGTTGCTGCTCGAACACAATCGAGCCGGCATCGAAACGGTACACGCCATTCAACACGTTCAGCAGCGAACTCTTGCCCGCGCCGTTGGGGCCGATCAGCGCGCAGATCTCGCCCCGGCGTACGTCGAAGGACAATTTGTTGATCGCCTTCACGCCTTTGAACGACAGGGAAATGCCGCTGACTTGCAGGATGGAATCGGTCGAGCTCATGCGATGTCCCGTTTGAATTCGGCGAGCCAGGTCGGCGCGGTTTGGGTGTCGGGGCTGCGGGTGGCTTGCCAGATGAAATGCAGGTTGTGGAAGCCCAGCAATCGGCGCACGCGGTTTTTGATCAGGCGTTGCAGCGGTTTTTCTGGGTGGGCGATGGCCCAGTCGCAGAGGCGTCGGCGCCAGGTGCCTTGGGGCGCGAGGCGACTTTCAATTTCGTCCGCCAGGCGTTGCAGGCGTTCGGCGGACAACAGCAACCCGGAGGGCGCGACTTCCCGGCGATCACGACTGGCGCTGCCGGGGCTTTCCGGGAAGGCCAGGGCTTGGCCGCTGGCCAGCCATTGATCGAGCAACACGGTGAGGCCGTCCTGCCAGTCGGTGCCCTCTTCGCTCCAGAGTTGGGCGCTGTTGATGCCGAGGCGCAGGCGTTGCGGGGGTTCGACCGGGCCGAGGAGTTGGTCAAAATCCAGCAGTGATTGGCCGTGGTTGAGCCACAGTTGTCGGGTTTGCCGACCCTGGATAAAAGCGTGGGTCGGACGGCTGCGCCACAGCGCTTTGTGCAGTGATTCGGCGTCGAGGGTGTCGGGCAAGGTGAGGACTTCACCGCCGACATGCTTCGCCGCCAGCGCCAGCAGCAACAGGTTCGGTTCGAAAGCACCGCTCAGTGCCAAGCGCGAGTCTTCGGTAAACCCCTGCTGGCGGAAGCCATCGGCCAAACGCTCGACATCGCGCAAGGCATCGATCCAGCGCCAGACAAACCACTGACCGTGGCGCTTATGTCGCAGCGCGGTTTGCAACGGACTGACCTGCCCCCAATGGCGCAATTGCTCCAAAGCCTGGGGCGCCTTGACCTGCCATTCGACAGAGTCCGCGATTGGCGGACGCTTGAGTTCATGCACGCTCATGGATTGACCTCCTGTTCATGGGCTGTGGCGAGGGGGCTTGCCCCCGTTCGGCTGCGCAGCAGTCGCCTGAATCCCCTCGATCCCCTGTGGGAGCGGGCTTGCTCGCGAAGGCGGTGTATCAGGCGACATTGATGTTGAATGTTCAGGCCCCTTCGCGAGCAAGCCCGCTCCCACAGGGGATCTTTGTTGGGACGGGGATTTGTGTACACCCCGGTCAACTGTGGGAGCGGGCTTGCTCGCGAAGGCGGTGTATCGGGCGACATTGATGTTGAATGTTCAGGCCCCTTCGCGAGCAAGCCCGCTCCCACAGGGGTTCTATGCCTGGCCGGGGATTTGTGTACGCCCCGATCAACTGTGGGAGCGAGCTTGCTCGCGAAGGCGGTGTATCTGTCGACATCGATGTTGAATGTGCCGGCCCCTTCGCGAGCAAGCTCGCTCCCACAGGGGGTTCTATGCCTGGCCGGGGATTTGTGTACGCCCCGGCCAACTGTGGGAGCGGGCTTGCTCGCGAAGGCGTCTACGCCGACACCACTTTCTTCTCCTGCTGCCGCAACCCCGCCAGGTCCCGATACCCCGCCCCCGGATGGATGTCGGGCAGTCGCGGCCCCTCGCCAAACAGCTTCTCGCGCAAGGTCCCCGGTGCGTATTCGGTCTTGTACACCCCGCGCTTTTGCAACTCCGGCACCAGCAATTCCACGGCGTCGATGAAGGTTTCGTGGGTCAGCGCATAGGCCAGGTTGAAGCCGTCCACGTCGGTTTCCTCGACCCACTCCTGCAACAGATCGGCGACGGTCTCGGGGCTGCCGACAAACAACGGACCAAAACCGCCAATGCCCACCCAGTCGGCCAATTCGTTAGGCGTCCAGACCTTGTTCGGGTCCGCCGTGGAGAACGCTTCCACCGCCGATTGAATGGCGTTGGTGTGCACATGTTTAAGCGGTTCATCGGGTTTGAACTGACTGAAGTCGATTCCGGTCCAGCCAGAGATCAACGCCATCGCCCCTTCGTAACTAACCCAGGTTTTGTATTCCTCGAACTTGGCTTTGGCCTTGGCGTCGGTCTCGCCAAGGATCACGGTTTGCAGGTTGAAGATCAGAATCTTCGACGGATCGCGTCCGGCCTCGGCAGCACGGCGGCGGATGTCGGCAACGGTTTTCTTCAGCAGCACTTTCGACGGTGCAGCAACGAACACACACTCGGCATGTTCGGCCGCGAATTGCTTGCCGCGACTCGATGCGCCAGCCTGATAGAGAACCGGCGTGCGTTGCGGCGAAGGTTCGCAGAGGTGAATCCCCGGCACCTGGAAGTGCTTACCGACGTGCCGGATCTCGTGGATTTTGCTCGGGTCGCTGAAGATCCGCCGCTCGCGATCCCGCAGAATCGCGCCCTCTTCCCAACTGCCTTCCCACAGTTTGTAGCAAACCTCCAGATACTCTTCGGCGAAGTCGTAACGGGCGTCGTGTTCGGTCTGGTTTTTCTGGCCGAGGTTCTTCGCACCGCTTTCCAGATAAGAGGTGACGATGTTCCAGCCAGCACGGCCCTTGGTCAGATGGTCGAGCGTCGACAGGCGTCGAGCGAATGGGTACGGGTGTTCGAACGACAGCGACGCAGTCAGGCCGAAACCCAGATGCTCGGTGACCAGCGCCATCGGCGGAATCAATTGCAGCGGATCGTTGACCGGCACCTGCGCCGCCTGACGGATCGCCGCGTCACCATTGCCGTTGTAAACGTCGTAGATGCCCAACACGTCGGCGATGAACAAACCGTCGAACTTGCCGCGCTCGAGGATTTTCGCCAGATCGGTCCAGTACTCCAGATCCTTGTATTGCCAGGAGCGATCCCGCGGATGCGCCCACAAACCCGGCGACTGGTGACCGACGCAGTTCATGTCAAACGCGTTGAGACGAATTTCACGGGCCATCAAACCGCACTCCGGAAACTTGGGGGATGGATGCCGTTGAGGCGGAAATTGCCGATGAGGTGGAGTTTCCGGTGCAACGGGTCATGCAGCGATCCAGGCAACACGGTGCGTTGGCCGGTGAGTTCGAATTCGGCGTTGCTGACGGCATTGAGTGCGTCGGCGCTGGCCAGGTGCGATTCGGCGATGGCGACGCTGATTTCCGTGTCGTCATCAACGCTGTTCAGAAAGTCTTCGGCGCGTTCGAGCAGCGCGGCGGCGACTTCAATGCGGATGTGCAAATCGCCGAAGCGGCTGATGACGTAAGGATCATCCGTGGCTTGGGCCTGCTGCCGGACGAAACGCAACGTCGCATCAAGCACGCTGCGAGCGTTGTGCAAATCATGCTGACTTTTCGCCAGGGAGTGCCCGGCAACAATCGATTGAGTCAAAGCGTTCATGGTGGGCTCCTCAGTTCCAGGCGTGGCGCGCAGGCTTCACGCCGTTGAGCAAGTAGTTGCCGATCAGGTGGTATTTCCAGCGTGCCGGATCGTGCAGGGTGTGCGTCCGGGCGTTGCGCCAGTGGCGGTCGAGGTTGTATTTGCCGAGCACCGAGCGAGTACCGGCCAGTTCGAAGAGTTTGCTGCTGGCAAGCAAGGCGATCTCGGCGGACAGCACTTTCGCCTGGGCAACCACCACCGAAGCACGGGCCACCGTGTCTTCGTTGGGGTTGAGCAAGGCATGGTCAATGGCACGACCGGCCTTTTTGAGGATCGCTTCGGTGCCGTGGACTCGCCATTCGAGGTCGCCAATCACAGCGATACTGAACGGGTCCTGCCAGCCGTGATCCTGTCCGCTGTCGATCCAGGGCCGGGCTTCGCGGGCGTAGCGTTTGGTTTCTTCCAGGGCACCGACAGCAATGCCGGTGTCCACGGCAGCCTGAATGATTTGTGAAATCGGGCCGTCGGCGGTGGGTTCGTCGAAGGCTTTGTGGGCCGGAATGACCGCACTGAGCGGGACCTTCACCGCGCTCAGGGTGACACCGCCGCTGGCCGTGGTGCGTTGGCCGAAACCGTCCCAGTTATCGATAACGGTCAAGCCGGGAGTGTCGCGCTCGATGAAGGCGATGAAGGCCTTGTTCTCTTCATTGACCGCCACCGCTGGCACGATGTGCGCAAATAGAGCGCCTGTGCAGTAGAACTTTTCGCCGTCGATTTGCGCGGTGTCTTTATCGAAACGGATTCGGGTTTCGAAGGCCCCGGCGTTTTTGCTTTTGGATTCGGAGAAGGCGTTGCCAAAACGGTAGCCCTGCAGGACTTTGCCGAAGTAGTAACGCTTCTGCTCTTCGGTGGCGGTTTGCAGCAGGATGTCGAGCACGCCGAGATGATTTTGCGGGATCTGGCCGAGGGACGAATCGGCGGCGGAAATGATCTTGATCACTTCGGCGACGGTCACGTAGGAAACACCGGCGCCACCGTATTCCTTGGGAACGGTGATGCCCCACAGACCGCTGGCGGAAAACTCGTCGAGCTCGGCAACCGGCAAGCGTCGCTCGCGATCCCGTACGCTGGCTTCGATGGCAAAGCGTGCGGCGAGCTTGTGAGCGACGGCGATGGCTTCGGCGTCAGAGTGGATGACGTGGGCGGTGCGAGGGGGTTGAGCTGGGGCTGTCATGGGCCGACTCCGAGGTTTCGGGTGAGTACCCGAGACCAATTACACAAGTCGTGCCAATATATTTATTCTTTATTAATCAATAAATTACGAAATTCAGTTGAATTACTTCACAAACGGAAGCGAGACAATCTGTGGATTCACTGTTCCTCGGGAAACAGTAATGACAGCAAAAAATGCTCGACCTCCTCGCGCAAATCGAGCATTTCGTTAACTAAAGCAACCTTTAGTGCGCGATATCGTAATAGGTTGGCTCAGAGTCGCTTCTGTTAGCCCCCCCGTAATAGAGAATGTAACTGAATTTTTTTTGCGGCCCAGTATGATTAAGCAAGTGTGCTCTAGATATGGTTACTGAAAGAAAACCATCGACCCACTCTCCGGCAGGTGCATCCGAAACTACCTCCTTATCTGCAATAAGCACGCTGACAAGGTCGTCTGGTGTGTGATTAGGAGGCTCAGCAATGCGAGCGGTAGCGCCATTTGGAACATCTTTCAGATTGATCACTCCATCTACAGCTTCTTGAATATCAAGCGGTTCTAATAAGGCCATGATTCAAATTCCTTTCAGTTGACGGTCGAGTGAGACCTGACCTCTATTAGGTAGGCCAGCACAAAATAGCAGCGCGCTGAAGGCCATTTGAAAGACAATTACTGCGCCCGTCTACTGTCAGAAATAACAGGTACTCCACCCTTTCCGATCAGCGGTAAGAGGTCAAATCACCACATTTCGCACAAACCGCGCGGCCACCGGCCCATCGTTGCGATAGGCGTGGGGCTGGTTGCTGGCGAACATGTAGAACTCGCCGGCAGCGATCTCATGCGGTGTATCGCCCAGCATCAGCGTCAGGCAGCCTTCGAACACATAGATCTGTTCACTCCAGCCCTCGGCATCCGGTTGCGACGGGTAAATCTCCCCTGGTTGCAGGCACCATTCCCACTGTTCCACCTCACGGGTAGCCGTGGCTTTGGAGAGTAAAACGGCTTTGCTGCCAGGAATCTTCCCGGCCCAGGCCACTTCGTTGATGCGACTCGGGTCGCGGGCATCCGGGGCCTGGATCAGGTCGCTGAATGCGACGTCCAGCGCTTCGGCCACGCGGTCGAGGGTGGTCAGGCTGACGTTCTTCTCGCCGGCCTCGATGGCCACCAGCATCCGGCGGCTGACCCCGGATTTTTCCGCCAGCGTCGCCTGGCTCATGTCGGCGGCGTGGCGCAAGCGTCGAACGTTTAGGCTGACGTGCTGGAGGACCGAGGCCCGCTGGGTAGAATCTTTGTGCACTATATTGCTCACTTGGTGGGGTTGGGCAGTATACTGCGCAACATTCGGCGCATTGTGCGTCCCCCTCAGGTAGCGCGCAAGGTCATGACGTCGGTGAACACTCCCCACACCTCCTCCCGTTTCTCGCGATTCAGCAAGGCCGAGTGCGTGCTGGTGCTGATCACCATGGTCTGGGGCGGCACCTTTTTGCTGGTGCAGCATGCGATGACGGTCAGTGGGCCGATGTTCTTCGTCGGCCTGCGCTTTGCGGCGGCGGCGTGCATTGTCTCGCTGTTTTCCTGGCGCAGCCTGCGGGCATTGACGCTGCTGGAACTCAAGGCCGGGTCCTTCATCGGCGTGGCGATCATGCTCGGTTATGGCTTACAGACCGTGGGTTTGCAGACGATTCCCAGCAGCCAGTCGGCGTTTATTACCGCGCTGTACGTGCCGTTCGTGCCATTGCTGCAATGGATGGTCTTCGGCAAACGCCCGGGGTTGATGCCGAGCATTGGCATCATGCTGGCCTTTACCGGGTTGATGATGTTGTCCGGGCCTTCCGGGGCTTCCCTGGATTTCAGCCCTGGCGAAATCGCCACGCTGATCAGCACCGTCGCCATTGCCGCCGAGATCATTTTGATCAGCACCTATGCCGGCCAGGTGGATGTGCGGCGGGTGACGGTGGTGCAACTGGCGGTGACTTCGATGCTGGCGTTTCTGATGGTGGTACCAACACAGGAAGCGATTCCGCATTTCTCCTGGTTGCTGCTGGGCAGCGCCCTGGGTTTGGGCGCGGCCAGTGCGGCGATTCAGGTGGCGATGAACTGGGCGCAGAAAAGCGTTTCGCCGACCCGGGCGACGTTGATCTATGCCGGCGAGCCGGTGTGGGCCGGAATTGTCGGGCGGATTGCCGGGGAGCGGTTGCCGGCGATTGCGTTGCTGGGGGCGGGGTTGATTGTGGCGGCGGTGATTGTCAGTGAATTGAAGACTCGGGCCAAACCTGCCACCGGGGAGATATTGCAACGGGAAAGCCAGGGCTGAAACCTGCCCGCCGCTGGAACCTGTCAACGGTCAGTCGCCAATGGGGTAGACGCGTCTTTTCGATTCAGTCTTCGAGCCATCCGTATGTTTGACGACGAAGTAAAGCTCGACCCTTCCATCTTGTATTGGATCCTTAAAACCGTGAGCGTTGAAGGTCAGATCTGCCCCCACATTGTCCTCGGTAATGACTCTGGTCTGACCAAAGAAATGCCCATGCCCGACATATTCCACGTAAGGCCCCACTTCCTGCCCGACCGCCATGCCCGGATAAGGGTCAATACGATACTTGTAACCATCTTGAACCCACTTGAGCGGAAGTGCTTTATCGGGGGTAATCCCATCAATAAAGGGCGGGACAAGCTTTTGATCGATAGGTATCACATCTGATTTCCCTTCCGACGCGGTGCCGGATTTGGCTTCGTTCGACATGTTGATGCTCCTTTCATGACTTGGCGAGAAGGTACAGGCATTCAACCGAAGCCTGTCCTGCAAACGATTCAACACGCGAGAAGCCGAGGCCGTCTACTGTCAACCTTGACAGGTAGCGTCTCTAAAACCCTTCACAAACGGACTTGCAGTGAACCGTAGACAGGCATCGCGACCGTGCAACTCAAATAGTGAAAACCCGTTTTCCCGCCTACCTTGTAGGATCCTGCCACACGTTGGCGTTTTGCGATCCGAGAGCTGGCACGTATGATGCTTCACAAACTTCCGCAGATTAGAAGCCTATGTCCCTGATAGTTCTACTGCTTCTGCCTTTTATCGGCAGCTGTGTCGCGGCTTTGCTGCCACATAACGCGCGCAACACCGAATCGCTGTTGGCTGGCCTGGTTGCCCTGATCGGCACCATTCAGGTCGCCCTCCTGTACCCGCAAATCGCCCATGGCGGCGTGATCCACGAAGAGTTTTTCTGGCTGCCGAGCCTGGGCCTGAACTTCGTCCTGCGCATGGACGGGTTTGCCTGGTTGTTCTCGCTGCTGGTGCTGGGCATCGGCACGCTGGTGTCGCTGTACGCCCGCTACTACATGTCACCGGATGATCCGGTGCCACGGTTCTTCGCGTTTTTCCTGGCGTTCATGGGCGCCATGCTTGGGCTGGTGATTTCCGGCAACCTGATCCAGATCGTGTTTTTCTGGGAGCTGACCAGCCTCTTCTCGTTCCTGCTGATCGGCTATTGGCATCACCGCGCCGATGCCCGACGCGGCGCCTATATGGCGCTGATGGTCACCGGTGCCGGGGGCTTGTGTCTGCTGGCGGGGGTCATGCTGCTTGGCCATGTGGTCGGCAGCTATGACCTGGACAAGGTCCTGGCCGCCGGCGATCTGATTCGCGCACATGCCCTCTACCCTATCCTGCTGCCCCTGATCCTGATCGGCGCCCTGAGCAAAAGCGCGCAATTCCCCTTCCACTTCTGGCTGCCCCACGCGATGGCCGCGCCGACTCCGGTTTCGGCTTACTTGCACTCGGCGACCATGGTCAAGGCCGGTGTTTTCCTGCTGGCGCGGTTGTGGCCGTCACTGTCCGGCAGTGAGGAATGGTTCTACATCGTTGGCGGGGCCGGGGCCTGCACACTGTTGCTCGGCGCGTATTGCGCGATGTTCCAGAACGACCTCAAAGGCCTGCTGGCCTATTCGACCATCAGCCACCTCGGCCTGATCACCCTGCTGCTGGGCCTGAACAGTCCGTTGGCCGCTGTAGCCGCAGTGTTCCACATCCTCAACCACGCCACCTTCAAGGCCTCGCTGTTCATGGCCGCCGGGATCATCGACCACGAAAGTGGCACCCGGGACATCCGCAAGCTCAGCGGCCTGATCAAGCTGATCCCGTTCACCGCCACCCTGGCCATGGTCGCCAGTGCCTCCATGGCCGGCGTGCCGTTGCTCAACGGCTTTCTTTCCAAAGAGATGTTCTTCGCCGAAACCGTGTTCATCAACGCCACGGCGTGGGTCGAGATGACCTTGCCAATCGTGGCGACCATCGCCGGTACGTTCAGCGTCGCTTACTCCCTGCGCTTTACCGTGGACGTGTTCTTCGGCCCAACCGCCACCGACCTGCCGCACACCCCGCACGAACCGCCGCGCTGGATGCGCGCACCTGTCGAGTTGCTGGTGTTCGCCTGCCTGATCGTCGGGATCTTCCCGGCGCAAGTGGTCGGCCCGTTGCTCGCGGCGGCGGCCCTGCCCGTGGTCGGCGGCACCCTGCCTGAATACAGCCTCGCCATCTGGCACGGCTGGAACGCGCCGATGATCATGAGCCTGATCGCCATGTCCTGCGGCATCGTGCTTTATCTGCTACTGCGCAATCAGCTCAAGCGCGGCCGCTTCAAGTACCCACCGATCATTGGCCGCTTCAACGGCAAGCGCCTGTTCGAGCGCAGCCTGGTGGTGATGATGCGCCTGGCCCGGCGTCTGGAGCGGCGAATCAGCACCAAGCGCCTGCAAACCCAACTGTTCCTGATGGTGCTCGCCGCCGTGCTGGCCGGGTTGATCCCGATGCTCCACAGCAGCCTGAGCTGGGGCGACCGGCCGAAGATTCCAGGCTCGATTGTGTTCGTGATCCTCTGGCTGCTGGCAATCGCCTGTGCCCTCGGCGCCGCTTGGCAGGCCAAGTATCACCGTCTCGCGGCCCTGACCATGGTCAGCGTGTGCGGGTTGATGACCTGCGTGACCTTCGTCTGGTTCTCTGCACCGGACCTGGCGCTGACCCAACTGGTGGTCGAAGTGGTGACCACGGTCCTGATCCTGCTGGGCCTGCGCTGGTTGCCACGGCGGATCGAAGAGGTGTCGCCGCTGCCGAGCACGCTACGCAAAGCGCGCATCCGCCGTATCCGTGACTTGCTGCTATCGACCGGAGTGGGCGGCGGCATGGCGTTGCTGGCCTACGCGATGCTGACCCGCCAGACGCCCAACGATATCTCCTCGTTCTACCTCAGCCGCGCCCTGCCCGAGGGCGGCGGCAGCAACGTGGTCAACGTGATGCTGGTGGACTTCCGTGGCTTCGACACCCTCGGTGAAATCACCGTGCTGGTGGCCGTGGCGCTGACCGTGTTCGCTCTGCTCCGTCGTTTCCGCCCGCCCAAAGAAAGCCTGCAACTGCCGGCCCAACAGCGGTTGCTCGCGCCGGACGTGGTTACCGATCTGGTCAACCCACGCCACGCCAGCGACACCGCCCTCGGTTTCATGATGGTGCCGGCGGTGCTGGTACGCCTGCTGCTGCCGATTGCCGTGGTGGTGTCGTTCTACTTGTTTATGCGCGGTCACAACCAACCGGGAGGTGGTTTTGTTGCCGGGCTGGTGATGTCGGTGGCGTTCATCCTGCAATACATGGTCGCCGGCACGCAGTGGGTCGAGGCGCAAATGAGCCTGCGACCGTTGCGCTGGATGGGCACCGGGTTGCTCTTCGCCACGGCCACCGGGCTCGGGGCAATGGCGGCCGGGTATCCGTTCCTGACCACCCACACCTGGCATTTCTCATTGCCGGTGCTGGGCGACATTCACATCGCCAGTGCGCTGTTCTTCGATATCGGCGTCTACGCCGTGGTGGTCGGTTCGACCCTGTTGATGCTCACCGCCATCGCCCACCAATCGGTACGGGGCCACAAGACTGCAGCGCAGCCCAAATCCGCCGGCCTGCCCCGGTCCGTTGCCGCCAAAGGAGCCGTCTGATGGAAGAAGTCATCGCAATCGCCATCGGCGTCCTTGCGGCCTCCGGGGTCTGGCTGATCCTGCGGCCACGGACGTTCCAGGTGGTCATGGGCCTGTGCCTGCTGTCCTACGGCGTCAACCTGTTCATCTTCAGCATGGGCAGTCTGTTCATCGGCAAGGAACCGATCATCAAGGACGGCGTGCCCCAGGATTTGTTGCACTACACCGACCCGCTGCCCCAAGCCCTGGTGTTGACCGCCATCGTTATCAGCTTCGCCATGACCGCGTTGTTCCTGGTGGTGCTGCTGGCCTCCCGGGGCCTGACGGGCACCGACCATGTGGATGGCCGGGAGCCTAAAGAATGAATGCAATGACGCACCTGATCGCCGCGCCGATTCTGCTGCCGCTGCTGACCGCCGCGATCATGCTGATGCTCGGCGAAAAACATCGGCCGCTGAAAGCCAAGATCAACCTGTTCTCCAGTCTGGTCGGGCTGGGCATCTCCGTGATGCTGTTGCAATGGACCCAAAGCACCGGCGTGCCCGGCTCCATTGGCGTGTACCTGCCGGGCAACTGGCAGGCGCCGTTCGGCATTGTGCTGGTGGTCGATCGCCTGTCGGCGATGATGCTGGTGCTGACCGGGATTATCGGTGTCAGCGCCCTGCTGTTTGCGATGGCCCGTTGGGACGGCGCTGGCTCGAGCTTTCACGCGCTGTTCCAGATTCAGATGATGGGCCTGTACGGCGCCTTCCTGACCGCGGACCTGTTCAATCTGTTCGTGTTCTTCGAAGTGCTGCTGGCCGCGTCCTATGGCTTGATGCTGCATGGTTCGGGGCGGGCACGGGTGTCGTCGGGGCTGCATTACATCTCGATCAACCTGCTGGCCTCGTCGCTGTTTCTGATTGGTGCGGCGCTGATCTATGGCGTCACCGGCACCCTGAACATGGCCGACCTGGCGATGAAAATCCCCTTGGTGCCGGAAGCCGATCGCGGCCTGTTGCATGCCGGCGCGGCGATTCTGGCGGTGGCGTTTTTGGCGAAGGCCGGGATGTGGCCGCTGAACTTCTGGCTGGTGCCGGCCTACTCCGCCGCCAGCGCGCCGGTGGCGGCGATGTTCGCGATCATGACCAAGGTCGGCATTTACACGTTGCTGCGCCTGTGGACCCTGCTGTTTTCCGGCCAGGCCGGGGCCTCGGCGTACTTTGGCGGCGACTGGCTGATCTATGGCGGCATGGCGACCATCGTCTGCGCCGCCGTGGCGATTCTGGCGGCGCAACGCCTGGAGCGCCTCGCCAGCCTGAGCATCCTGGTCTCAGCGGGGATTCTGCTGTCGGCCATCGGCTTCGCCCAGCCGAATCTGATTGGCGCGGCGCTGTTCTATCTGGTCAGCTCGACCTTGGCGTTGAGCGCGCTGTTCCTGCTGGCCGAACTGATCGAGCGCTCCCGTTCGGTCAACGAGATGCCGCTGTACGATGACGGTGACTTGCTTCCACGGCCGATGGAATCCCTGCAGCCGCCCAAGGGCATCAACCTCGACGACGAACAGAAAGCCGTGGTCGGCCAGGTGATCCCCTGGACCATGGCCTTCCTCGGTTTGAGTTTCATCGCCTGCTCGCTGCTGATCATCGGCATGCCGCCGCTCTCCGGGTTCATCGGCAAGCTCGGCTTGCTCAGCGCCCTGCTCAATCCGCTGGGCATTGGTCACAGCGCTGATGTGCCGATTTCGAACGCAGCCTGGGGCTTGCTGGCGCTGCTGATCCTGTCCGGGCTGGCCTCGTTGATTGCCTTCTCGCGTCTGGGCATCCAGCGTTTCTGGACTCCGGAAGAACGGCCATCGCCGCTGCTGCGACGTTTTGAGTGCGTGCCGATCATCGCCCTGCTGGGGCTGAGCATCGCCCTGACCTTCAAGGCCGAACCGCTGCTGCGCTACACCCAGGCCGCGGCGAATGCGCTGAACAATCCGCAGCAATACGTGATGGCGGTGCTCGGCACCCGCGCCGTGCCGAGCCCCGAAGCCCGGGCGGCGATGCTGGAGGTGCAACCATGAAGCGTCTGTTTCCGGCACCGTGGTTGTCCCTGGCGCTGTGGCTGTTGTGGCTGGTGCTGAACCTGTCGATCAGCCCCGGCAATCTGCTGCTGGGCGCGGTGCTGGGGGTCTGCGCGCCGTTGATGATGCGCAAGCTGCGGCCACTGCCCATTCGTATTCGGCGGCCTGGAGTGATTGTGCGGCTGTTCTTCCTGGTCGGCCGCGATGTGGTGGTGTCCAATCTTGCGGTGGCCTGGAGTGTAATCAACGCCGGTCGCCGGCCACCACGGTCGGCGTTTATCAAGGTGCCGCTGGACCTGCAGGACGCCAACGGCCTGGCGGCGTTGTCGATGATCTGCACGGTGGTGCCCGGCACGGTCTGGTCGGAACTGGCCCTGGACCGCAGCTTTCTGTTGCTGCACGTGTTCGATCTGGATGACGAAGCCTCGTTTATCGAGCACTTCAAGACCACCTACGAGCGGCCCTTGATGGAGATCTTCGAATGAGCGAATTGCTGTCGAATGCGATCCTGCTGAGCCTGTTCATCTTCTCAGTGGCGATGATCCTGACCCTGATCCGCCTGTTCAAAGGCCCCTCGGCCCAGGACCGGGTTCTGGCATTGGATTACCTGTACATCATCGCCATGCTGATGATGCTGACCCTGGGCATTCGTTATGCCAGTGACACTTACTTTGAGGCAGCGCTGCTGATCGCCCTGTTCGGCTTCGTCGGCTCGTTTGCCCTGGCCAAATTCCTGCTGCGTGGCGAGGTGATCGAATGACGGGCGAATTGTCGTTGTGGGTCGAGATTCCGGTGGCGATCCTGCTGGTGCTCAGCAGTCTGTTTGCGCTGATTGGCGCGGTGGGGCTGGTGCGGATGAAGGATTACTTCCAGCGCATGCACCCGCCGGCCCTGGCCTCGACCTTGGGCGCGTGGTGCGTGGCGCTGGCGTCGATCATTTACTTTTCCGCGCTCAAGTCCGCGCCGGTGCTGCATGCCTGGCTGATTCCGATTCTGCTGGCGATTACCGTGCCGGTGACCACGCTGCTGCTGGCGCGGGCGGCGCTGTTTCGCAAGCGCATGGCCGGGGATGATGTGCCGGCTGAGGTGAGTAGTCGGCGCACCGAGATTGAGGGTTAAGTTCAAAGTCTCGCTGTGTTTGGGCGGGCCTCTTCGCGGGCAAGCCCGCTCCCACAGGGAAATGCATTCCAATGTGGGAGCGGGCTTGCTCGCGAAGGCGTTAGCCCGGCCAACTCAGATCCAGGCCACTGCCAACAATCCCGCCCCCAACACCACACACAACGGCGAATAAGCCCAGGTATCAAGCCGGGCAAACCTGGAATCCTTGACCTGCTTGAAGAACCCCACCAGGTTCGAATCCCCAATCGCCCGGGCAAACATCAGCATCGCAATGGCGCTGATCACCCACTGCAACGACCAGTGCTGCACCGTCGGCAGGTACAACCCCACCCGCAGACACACCAGCATCGCAATCAACAATAACCCCACCGCGACCAGCAACGTGGCAAAGCCCGAGGGCTTGAACGCTTGCCTTGACTCCCCGCCGCCCTCCCCGGGCACTCGCGGCACCGCCGCCTCGCTTCCAAGCTTGCCACCTGCCGCCCAATACAAGTGAATCAGGCTGATCAACAGGAAGATTGCAGCAATCCATTGCGCGACCATTAGGCTCATATTCAGACTTCCAGCGTGAAATGTCGCAGCAGGATGAACTTCATTGAGCATTTTTGTAAGGGTAAATGTCATCGGCGGTGGTAAAGTGCCGCCCCATGAAATTCGCCCGAACTGATCGCACATTGATGGCCTGGATGCTTTATTGCTGCGTCCTGTTCAACGTGTTCGCCTGCAGTATTGGTCACGGGCAAATGGTCGGAATGCAGCTCAACGGGCTCGGCGGCCAGTTCTGCAGCGTCGACCCGGCGACCCAGGCGCCCGTATCGTCGAACACCTCCGAGGAGAAGCTGCCGACCCTGTCCAAGGCTTTCGGTTGTCCGCTGTGTTCCACCGGGGGGATGGGCCCGGCGCTCAACTCCAGCCTGACCCTGGCGATCCTGCCGCAACAACACAGCCCGCCGTTGGCTGTTGTTGCCTCCATCGATCTCCCCACCCGCTACACCTGGCCGTCAGCCAACCCGCGCGCCCCGCCTTTCGCCTGAGTTTCTTTGCCTTTACTGATCAGCCCACTGTGCCAACGCGCCGCGTTTGCCTGTGCGCTGTTTCCTAGACAAGCATTCAGGATTCAATCGATGAAACACATCCCTTTACTGGCGAGCCTGTTTGGCTGCCTGTCCGTCAACGCCTGGGCGCAATCCACCGTGGACCTGGCGCCGATTACCATTGATGGCGAGGCCGGCAACGAACCCGGGCTGAGCCTCGATCAATCCAGTGGCATGGCCTCGCGCCTGGGTCTGAGCGTGCGGGACACACCGGCCTCGGTGGCCATCGCCAATCGCAACGACATCGAGCGCCACGGCGCGCAGAACTTCCAGGACGCCGGCAACACCTTGCCCGGGGTGAACGCCAGTGCACCGCCGGGGTTCGGCGGATTTGTCTCTTATCGTGGATTCACCAGCAGCCAGATCACCCAGATGTTCAACGGCATCAACGTATCGGGCGGTTTGGCACGCCCGGTGGACGCATGGATTTATGATCGGGTGGAACTGGTCGGCGGCCCGTCATCGCTGATCAATGGCGCCGGCTCCGTGGGCGGTTCGCTGAACTACGTGACCAAACTGGCGACCCGCGAGGAGCAAGCCGTCGACGGTCGGGTCAGCTACGGCAGCTACGACACCACCGAGACCGCATTTGGCCTCAATCACGCCCTCAGCGAAGCCGGGGCGGACGTTCAGCACTACGCGCGACTCGACGTCAGCCACAACACCAGCAACGGCTACATCGACCGTCAGGAGCGCGATGCCTGGAGCGTGGCGTTTTCGCTGCTCAGCGACCTGACGCCTAACTTGTCCCATACCCTGGCCGTGGAATATCAGGACGAGCACGAGGACAGTCCGTACTGGGGCACGCCGGTGCTCAATCCCAAGGCCGGCGAATTGAAGATCGACAAACACAACCGCTTCAACAACTACAACGTCGAGGACGGCCGCTACGAGCAGCGCACGATCTGGGTGCGTTCGATCATCGATTACCGGATCAATGACAGCACCACCCTGCGCAACACCCTGTATCACCTCGACAGCCAGCGGGATTACCGCAACCTCGAAACCTACCAATACAACGCCGACAACAGCGCGGTGAACCGCTCCACGGCCTATCAGGTGCGGCACCAGGGCGAGCAGAACGGCAACCAGTTCGAACTGCGCCACGACAACACACTGCTGGGGCTGGACACCACCTGGTCCGGCGGTTTCGAGTACAAGGTCAACCAGACCACCAACTCGCCGCTGAACGTCAAAGGCGCGAGCACGGTCGATCCGAACAACTTCCAGCCGGGGCATTTCTATGACATCCCCGGGATAAATCCGAAGCTGATCAGCGACAAAACCAACGAGGTCACCACCAAGGCGCTGTTCGCCGAGAACCGCCTGGCGCTGACCGACAAACTGGCGCTGCTGACTGGCCTGCGTTACGACGACATCGACCTCGACGTGACGAATCACCGGGCGGTGACCGCCGCCAATCCTCGGCACCTCAAGCAAAGCTGGGAGCCGGTGACCGGGCGAGTCGGCCTGACCTACCAGTTCATTCCGTCGGCCAACGTCTACGTGCAATACAGCACCGCCGCCGAACAGCCCAGTGGCACGCAAGACTTTGACGTGTCCACCGGCAAGCAATGGGAAGTGGGCAGCAAGTTTGATTACCTGGACGGTCGCGGTTCGGCGACGGTGGCGGCGTACACCATCGAGCGCAAGGACTTCGCGGTGACCGATCCACTGGACTCGACCCTGAGCATTCCGGTGGGTCAGCAGACGTCGAAAGGCATCGAACTGGCCACGTCCTTCAAGATCACCGACAAGCTGTTGGCCGAGGGCAATTTCGCCTGGGTCGATGCGCAATACGACGAATTCACCGAGAAGAGCGCGGCGGGCGTGGTGGTTTCCCGCAAGGGCAACACGCCGACCAACGTACCGGATCGGGTGGGTAACCTGTGGCTGACCTACGACTTCGCCCCTCAATGGCAGGGCGGCGTCGATGCGCGGTACGTGGCGTCGGTGTTTGCCGACAATGCCAACACCATGACGGTGCCGTCGTACACATTGTTTGGGAGTTTTCTCAGCTACAAGGTCGACCAGCACACCACCGTCACCGGGCGGGTGCGTAACCTGACCAATGAGGTGTATGCCGAGTTTGCGCATGTTTCGCCGGCGTATTATCTGGGAACGCCGCGCACTTTCGAGTTGGCTGTACAGACTAAGTTCTAAGAGCAAAAGCTTCGCGAGCAAGCCCGCTCCCACAGTGGAACTGGGTGTACACAACATGTGTGTTCACCCCAATCCCCTGTGGGAGCGGGCTTGCTCGCGAAGGCGTCAGCCGTGCCGCCGCATCATTGAAGACTGGCACTCACCTTATCCGCCACATCCTTCGGCACCCAAGCCTGCCAAACATCCGGGTGCGCCTTCATGAAGGCCTCCGCGGCCTGACGTGGCGCGGTGTGTTTCTCGCTCATCTCGGCCAGGGCCTTGTTCAACGGCTCGATCGGCAAATCGACCTTGCTGAAGAACTGGGCAATCTCTGGATGCTGTTTCTGGAATGGCGTGGACACCCCAATCGACAGTTTCGACGCCAGGGAACGGGTCGGTTTGGGATTCGGGTTGTCGGCGTCGGTCAGGGTTTTCCAGGCTTCGGCGTCAAACGGCGGTTCTTCCAGTTGAATCAACTTGAACTTGCCGAGCAATGGCGTCGGTGACCAGTAATAGAACAGCACCGGTTTGCCCCGGCGGATCGACGAGGCGATTTCCGCGTCCAGCGCCGCGCCGGAACCGCTGCGAAAATTCACATAGCTGTCGTTCAAGCCGTAGGCCGTGAGCTTCTGCTTGTTGACCACTTCCGAAGTCCAGCCAATCGGGCTGTTGAGGAAGCGGCCCTTGCCCGGGCTTTCCGGATCTTTGAACACGTCCTTGTATTTCGGTAAGTCGCTGACGCTGCGCAGGTCCGGCGCCAGGGGCTTGATGCCTTTGGCCGGATCGCCCTTGATCACGTATTCCGGCACCCACCAGCCTTCGGTGGCACCCTTGACCGTATCGCCCAGGCTCGCGACCTTGCCTTCGGCCTCGGCCTTGACCCACACCGGACTGCGCCCGGCCCATTCTTCGCCGATGACCTGGATGTCATTGTTGGCCAGGGCGGTTTCCAGGGTGATGGTGGTGCCCGGCAACGTGTCGGTGGGCAGGCCGTAGCCCTTCTCGACAATGATCCGCAGGATATCGGTAATCAGGCTGCCGCTTTCCCAGTTCAGGTCGGCGAAGTGAATCGGCGCCTGGGCGGCGAATACCGGGGCCGGCCCGGCCAACAAGCCAAACGTGGCCAGGGTAGCGGCCAACAACCGTCGAAGTCCTTTCATGCTTTTGCACCTCGTGCTTTCACAGCAATAGCAGGATGGCCTGGCAGACAAGACCGCAAGCCTCTGAATACTCAGTCCACTGACTGTAGTAGAGGTTCCTGCTTTTTAGGGATCACAAGGTACGAGGATTACTTTTCAGAAGGTTGCTGCAAGCGGGCAAGCTCCCTTCGCACCATGCTGGCGTACTCCGCCGGACGCAAGGTGTAGATCTGTGACGCCACCCAGGTCAGCCAACCACTCTGCAGAATGGCCTTCTGGTCAAAAAGGCGCTGGGCCTCGACCTGTGCGCTGGCGAGGTTCTGCACATGGAAATCGGCGCGGGTCAGGGGCATTACTCGCTGGCCTTGAAGGTGACCAGTTCACCTTTGCGCCACTTGGCGGCCTTGGCGGTGACTGCCTTGAGGGTTTTGGTCAGGCCTTCCTGCAACTGCTGATGGGCGGCGAACACCATCACCACGCTATGGCCTTCCTTGAACACGATGCCGTGGCCGTCGGCGGTGGTGACAAACGCGTAATCGCCCAGGCCGTAGACCGTCAGTTTGATTTCGCGGAACTTGATGTCCAGTTTGCCGCCTTCGCGACTGGGCAATACCGAAGCGCTGAAATGATCGCCGACCTTGAGTTTCAGACCCGGTTTGTCGTCCACCACCAGCGAGGCTTCGGTGTCGATTTCGGCAATGTAGATGCCTTCGGCGTTCTGTTCGGTGACGTAGACGAAACGGGACTGGAACTGCTTGACCAACTTTGCCCGCAAATCACCCAGAACAAACAATGCGTGCATATCAAGATTACTTACTGCCAAGGAAACATCCCCACATCTGAAAATGATGCCGTGCGCAGGAAAAACGCACAGCAGAAAAAAGGCCATGGCGAAGTGTTGCCGAATGAGCCGGGTTGAAATCCTGAACTGAGCTGAGCGCTCATCCATCGCGAAGTTGTGAGATTACTGGATTGTCACTCGCGCCGTCCCCCCTGACGTTCGCCAGACGTTGAAGGAAAAAGCCCTTCTTGCGGCCAGAAAAAGCGGACTACTGACTTTAGGGAAAATTCTCACTAAGAAAAGCACTTTTCCGACATATCGCTCGTAAAAAATTGCTTTAGATGGATGCCAATCGCCAACCAGTGATGGCGATTCTAGAGCAGCCACGCTCATCGAGACTACTAAAACGACGCACGCACGTCGGTTAACACACGAAAAGGACTTCTGTATGTGCACCATGACTCACTTTGCGCATTACCCGGCACCTCACACAAACCACCCGGCGCCCCTGCTCCCCATGGTGTTCCAGGTCTATGCCCTGCCGCTTCAGCCCTTGGTCATGCCGCGCTTCCAGGTCATACCGGCGGGCAAGTCTTTCTTTCATATCAGGGAAACTTCCACCGGTCGTGTAAGAGGTTTCCGCACACACCATAACGAGGCCTGCGCCCTCGCCCGTTCATTGGCGGCCCGTGACTGAGGCATTTGCCCTTAATGACGTTTCGTCACGCCGACGACTTAACTCAGCCGTCGGCCGGCAACTACTGCCATACTGCACGACCAATGAATTCCGGCCCCTCGGCGGACGGCGTTCAATACAACAGAACATTTCCAAGGGAAGGCTGCTACGTGACGGAATTTGATATCGGCGAATTTTTTATCCGGGGCGAAGCCAGAGAGGTCGAAGGCGAATTCCAGGCTGTCATTGTGATGCGCACCAAACCACCCTTGAACACCGTGACCTACCACCAGGTCGAGAAGGATCGCTGGTTCAAGACCTCCGACGTCGCCGCCGTTGCCGCCCAGGAAGCCGCCAAGGCCTTGAAGCTGGCCGTCGACAATGGCGCCCTGAAAGCCTGATTCCGCTTTGCCGTCTATGCTCTCCCTGCTTTGAACCATCGCAATCGAACTCCTGACGCGCGGCTCCCTCAGATGCAGTGAAGCCGCACCTCAGACTTCGCACTCGACGCGACCCGCAAGGAGATGGACATGGATTCACCTACACACGATTTGAAAGGCTTGTTCGACCAGCTCGGCCTGGACTCCAGCGAAAAGGCCATCGACGATTTCATCGCCAGCCACTCACCGCTTCCCGACGACAAAAAACTCATCGACGCCGAATTCTGGACCCCGCAACAGGCCGGGTTCCTCAAAGAACAACTGCGTGAAGACGCGGATTGGGCACGGGTGGTGGATGACTTGAACTTGCGCATGCATCAGGTTCACTAGGCTGCACACCTGAAAAAATCTTGAGCAAAAAAGAGCCCCCTGAAGTGTGCGCTTGCCTGTGGCGAGGGGGCTTGCCTGTGGCGAGGGGGCTTGCCCCCGTTGGGCCGCGAAGCGGCCCCCTCAGGTTTACCGAGCTGCCTGGATTGGCGACTGCTTCGCAGCCGAACGGGGGCAAGCCCCCTCGCCACAAAAAGCCCGTCAAGTGATCAATAAGCCTCGCACTAGCGCGGCTTCTCGGGTTTGTAACCCAACCGCAACCCACCCCAATGCCGCCCCTTGACCGTGATCGGCACCGACAAGTCGTGCATCAACTCGCCGGTATCGCGGGTGTAGGTCTGCAACAGCACCGGTTGCTGATGGCTGCCGCAGCGAATGCCAGTGCGATCAGCGAACTTGCGCTTGGTGCGGTTTTGCAGGGTATCGACCTGAGTATCCCCGGTCAGCGGCTGGCTGAACACGGTGTTATGGGTCGGCACATAGCCCTGCTGGGTGCAGGCGATGGCAAACACCAAACCTTCATGGCGCGGTAGCAACGGTTCCTGAATCGCCGGCAGCACCTGATCGGTGTAACGGTCGAAGCGTGTCTGGAACTTGGCCGGGCTGGTATTGGGGATCGCCTGATAATTGCGATCGAACAGGTCATCGAGACTGACCCGCCCCTGGTCAATGTCCGCTTCAAAGCGGGCAGCAATCTGGCTCGCGCCTTCTCGGGCCAGGTCATAAATCCGTTGGTGATAGTCGTCCAGCCCGACCTCGGCCAGGCGTTCGCTGATGGTTTCGGCCTGGCCTTCCATCTGCACCGCCGCCTGGGCCAGGCGCTGGGTTTGCTGGTCGCTGATCGCCAGGTCGCCACGCATCTGCTCGATGGCATGGAACAGGCTGTCCAGTTGCTCGCGGTTGGTCTCAGCCCCCCGGGCGATTTCCCCGACTTGCTGTTCAACACCGGCGGACAGGCGTGCGATGTTTTCCAGATGCTGACCGGTGTGTTCCACCTGTTTGACGCCGACGTCCAGGTCGCTGGAAAGTTGGCGGATCTGCTCCACCACTTGCGCGGTGCGTTGCTGGATATCGGCAACCATTTCCCCGACTTCACCAGTGGCCGTCGCCGTGCGCGCCGCCAGCCCGCGAACTTCATCCGCCACCACGGCAAAGCCGCGGCCATGTTCCCCGGCCCGGGCCGCTTCGATGGCGGCGTTGAGCGCTAACAGGTTGGTCTGGCTGGCGATGGACTGGATCACCAACGTGACTCGCTGGATATCGTCGCTGCGCAGGCTCAAGGCCTCGATCAGTTCTCGGCTGGCACTGGCGCGCTGACTGAGTTGATGCATGCGCGAGATTGACTCAATCAGCTCCGTGCGTCCGGCGGCACTGCTCTGATGAGCTTCGCTGGCCGCGCCCAAGGCTTCTCGGCTGAGGGTCGACGTGGCTTGTTCGGTGCTGATCATCACTTCGGCATTGCTGACGATGCGCTTGGCGGCGTCGAGCTGCGACTGCACTTTCTCGGCCAGTTGCTTGACCGAAAATGCCACGCCAGCGGCGGACAGTGCGTTGTGACTGGTGGTGTAGGAAAGATCGCGAGTGAGCTCGGCGATGGCGCTGGTGGCGTTCGCCGGGATTGAATCGGTGATCGCCCGGGAGCGCAGGCGCGGCAACCAGATAATCAGCACCGCCACCGGCAAGCCGATGTACAGCGATGCGCCACCCAGGGACATGCCACAGAGCAACAGCACCAGGGCGATGCTTTGCAGTGTCGGCGTCAGCCAAAGGTCCTTTGCCGCTGGCACGGGTGCAGGAACTGCCCCAACCAGAGATCCGTCTCTCGTCATCTTCGTCACCCCATGCGTTTCTATTTGTTGTGCCTGCATTAAACGCCACTACCGGGCCATTATCTATGGTCCGTTAGTCGCGGATGTTGCAGCAGGTCAACAAAAATCGCAGACGGCAAAAAGCATCGCGGGCAAGCCTCGCTCCTGTAGGAGCACGGCTTGCCCGCGATGGTGACGCTACGAAATCAGGCCTGACGCTGGTGCTTGTCGATCTGTTCGTGACGCTCTTGAGCTTCGATGCAGTACTTGGTGGTCGGGCTGATCAGCAGGCGTTTCAGGCCAATGGCCTCGCCGCTGTCGTCGCACCAGCCGAAGCTGTCTTCTTTGATGCGTTCCAGCGCCTGTTCCAACTGAGGCAGCATGCGCTGGTCGCGATCGATCGCGTTGACCAGCCAGGTGCGCTCTTCTTCAACGGAAGCCGCGTCGGCCGGGTCAGCCGGGGTGTCCAGACTTTCGATGGCGATGCGGTTCTGTTCGATGCGCTCGTGGGTTTCGACTTTCATGTTCTGCAACAGCTCGTAGAAAAAAGCATGTTGCTCGGCATTCATGTAGTCATCCGCCGGCATGGCCAGCAACTTGTCCTTTGTCATTGATATCTCTATAAAAAAACGTGCATTAAGGCGAATTAGGGAGCGTTGCGGCGGACCTGGGAGGCCGTCGCAAAGGCGCCGTTTATTCCAAGCGCCACCCGGCACTCAATTTACGAGGGCCGGCAGTCTAAGGCCGACTTGAGGCCTCAGCAACTGAAAAGACAGCGAATTTGTCCGACAACACCCGCAAAGTGCACTACGGCAGCCGTTGTGGCGGTCATCGGAGTGCGTTTATAGCAAGAAATTCAGTCCAGCGGCTGTATATAGAAGACAAACGGCAGCGCCACGCGGGTCAGGCGTGGCGCATTTTGCGGTTTGTTTCGGGTTGTTTCTGTTTCAGCGCTTGAGTTTGCGCTTGTTGCGGTACTGGTCGATCACCACCGCCACAACAATAATCAATCCCTTGATGATGTCCTGAATATACGCATCCACCCCGACAAAGGTAAAGCCGCTGGCCATCACCCCGAGGATCAGCGCACCAATCACGGTGCCAGTGATGCGCCCGACGCCACCGGCCAGGCTGGTGCCGCCAATGACTGCAGCGGCAATTGCATCCAGTTCATAGGACATCCCCATTCCGGCCTGCCCGGTCGCGGCGCGGGCCGAGGCCACCACGCCGGCCAGGCCTGCGAGCAACCCGGCGATGCTGTAGACGATCACCAGATGCCGCTTGACGTTGATCCCGGAAGTGCGCGCCGCCTGCATGTTGCCGCCGATGGCGTAGGTGTATTTGCCGTACTTGGTGTAGCGCAGGGCGATGTGGAAGATCACCGCCACCACCAGGAAGATAATGACCGGCATCGCGCCGTGGCCGATGGCGGTGTAGGAATCGGACAACATGCTCACCGGTTGGCCTTCGGTGTAATAGCGCGCCAGGCCCCGGGCCGAGACCATCATGCCGAGGGTGGCAATGAAAGGCGGGATCCCGGTGACGGCAATGATGCTGCCGTTGATCGCCCCCGCCAACAACCCGACCCCGAGCCCGGCAATCACCGGTATCCACACCGGCAAGTCGGTCAGCGACGGAAACACCGCCCGGGCAAAGTCCGAGGTCTGGGCCAGGCTGGCGGCAATCATCGCCGACAGCGCCAACACCGAACCCGAGGACAGGTCGATACCGGTGGTGATGATCACCTGGGTCACGCCGATGGCCAGCAGGCCGATGATCGACACTTGCAGGATCATCAGCACCAGGCGCTGGGAATTCATCAGGAAGCTCTGGTCGCGCACGATCCAGCCAAACACCTCAAACACCAGGCCGATGCCAATCAGCACCAGGAAGATGCTCAATTCGGTCGGAAAGCGCCGACGACTCTTGGTCGGTGCCGTTGCTGGCTTGTTTTCCAGTATCGCGTTCATAACCACTCACCTTCTAAAAAATCTGGCGTCGAATACATACCCTGTGACCAGTGATTACCTGTGGTCTGGAGCTTACTTGTGGCGAGGGAGCTTGCTCCCGCCGGGCTGCGAAGCGGCCCCAAAAGCGTGGGACTGCTGCGCAGTCCAGCGGGAGCAAGCTCCCTCGCCACAGAGACTGTGTTCGCCATTGATTAATGGCACTGGGACATACCCGAGGCCAATTGCATCACCCGTTCCTGGGTCGCTTCGCTGCGGTCGAGGGTGCCCATCAGGTCGCCCTCGTGCATGACCATCACCCGGTCGCTCATGCCGAGCACTTCCGGCAGTTCCGAGGAAATCATGATCACCGCCATGCCTTCGCTGGCGAGGTAGGAAATCAGTCGATAGATTTCGGCCTTGGCGCCGACATCGATGCCACGGGTCGGCTCGTCGAGGATCAGGATCCGAGGGTTGGTCATCAGCCAGCGAGCGAGCAAGGCTTTCTGCTGGTTGCCGCCGGACAAGGTGTCGATGCACTGCTCAAGCGACGGGGTTTTGACCCGCAGCTTCTTGCACATGTCTTCGCACAACACCCGCAGGGCTTTTTGCTGGATAAAACCGTGGCCGGCGTAATGCGGCAGCACGGCCATTTCCATGTTCTCCAGGACCGACAGGCACGGGAACAGGCCACTGAGCTTGCGATCCTCGGTCAACAGGGCGAAGCCCTTCTCGATCGCCATGTGCGGATCGGTGATGCGCACCACCTGGCCATCGAGGCGAATCTCGCCGCCGTCGCTGGGCGTGATGCCGAAAATCGCTTCGGCGACGTTGGTCCGCCCGGAACCCATCAACCCGGCGAGCCCGAGGATTTCCCCGGCGTGCAGGTCGAAGGAAACGCCTTTGAAAATGCCGTCCAGTTTCAGGTCGCGCACCGACAGCAGCAGGTCGCCAATCGGCTTCTCCCGCACCGGGAACAACTGGCTCAGCTCGCGCCCGACCATCATCGAAATCAGGCTGTCGCCGTCCATGCTGTCAGCCCGTTGCAGGCCGATGTAGGCACCGTCGCGGAACACCGCCACTTCATCGGCGATGGCGAACACTTCGTTCATTTTGTGGGTGATGTAGATGATGCCTTTGCCCTGGCTTTTCAGGTCGGCAATGATCGAGAACAGGTGGGCGACTTCCTTGTCGGTGATGGCCGAGGTCGGTTCGTCCATGATCAGGATGTCGGAATCGTATGACACGGCTTTGGCGATCTCGACCATTTGCCGCTCGGCGATGCTCAGGTTGCCGACCTGCTCTTCCGGGTCGAGGTTGATGCGCAGGCGTTCCAGCAGTTTCGCGGTGCAGCGGTGCATTTCCCGGTGATCGACCATGTGCAGGCCATTGAGCTGTTCGCGGCCGATCCAGATGTTCTCGGCGATGCTCATGTGCGGCATCAGGTTGAGTTCCTGGTGAATCATTGCGATCCCGGCCTGGAGCGCCGACAGCGGGGTTTCAAACACCACTTTTTGCCCACGAAGGCGCAGTTCGCCGGCGTCCGGTTGGTAGATGCCGGCGATAATTTTCATCAGGGTCGATTTGCCCGCGCCGTTCTCGCCCATCAGGGCCAGCACCGAGCCGGGACGCACGCGAAGCTGCACATCGGACAAGGCAATCACACCGGGAAAACCCTTGCTGACGTTGATGATCTCCAGCAGGTACGGCTCATCGACAGGTGTTGCGGTTGGCTGGCTACCCACCAACGGGGTGCTCGAAGCAGTCGCTGAAGCGAACATGATCAGGTACTCCATCAGCAAGGTCGCAGTGGCCACCTTGCGTGCTTATTGTTGTTATTGGGCGGACGGGCTATTTGAACGTGTCGACGTTTTGCGGGGTGATCAAGCGGTATGGCACCCAGACGTTCTGTTCCACCGCTTCGTTCTTGGCCATTCTCACGGCGGTGTCGATGGAACCGTCGGCCTGCCCTTTCGCATCCTGAAACACCGAGACGGTCATGTTGCCTTTCTTGATCGCGTTCAAGCCATCCGGCGTACCGTCGACCCCGGCGATCAGCACTGTGCCCTTGTCGACGCCGGCCTGACTCAGGGCCATCGCGGCGCCAATCGCCATTTCATCGTTGTTGGCCACCACTGCGTCGAATTTGCGGCCCTGGGTCAGCCAGTCGTTGACCAGGGTCATGCCCTTGTCGCGCAGCCAGATACCGGTCTGCTCTTGCTCGACCTTGATGTTCGGGTACTTGGCCAGCACCTCTTTCACACCCTTGGTGCGATTGGTGGTGGAGTTGTTGGCCAAGTCGCCGAGCAGGATCACGATGTCGCCCTTGCCGCCCATTTTGTCGGCCAGGTATTGCATCTGCATCTCGCCAGCCTCCAGGTCGTTGGAGGCCACGGTGACCACGCCTTTGGGGAGTTTCAGGTCATCCGGGCGGCGGTTGACGTAGACCAGCGGAATGCCGGCTTTCACGGCGGCTTCGGTGATTTTACGGGTGGCGGCGGTGTCCACCGGATTGACCACGATGGCATCGACTTTCTGGCTGATGAAGCTTTCGACCTGGCTGAGCTGCTTGACCACATCGCTGCGGGCATCTTCGAATTGCAGCTGCACGCCGTCAGGATAGGACTTGGCTTTCTTGTCCATGGATTCGCGCAGGTAGGTCAGCCAGGTGTCATCGAACTGGGACATGCTCACGCCGATCTTCATATCGGCCAATGCAGCGCCGCTGGCGAACATCAAGGAGAGAGCAAGGGCGGTGAAACGGATCTGGGTCTTCATGAAAAGTCTTTCTCCACATTCTTGTTGGTTTTATGGATATGGCGTGACGATTTCAGTAAGCGGCAACAGGGTCAAACGTGGCGCGAGGCAGGTCGCTGGAAATGACTCTATTGGAATATAATTTCTATATCAACTCATTTTAGAATTTTATTCTGATTTTATTCCACGGGGATCGAACGGCCCCAAATCCACCACTTGCCGGCGCTCGGCACTCAAGCGCGCAGCGTCCAGAACGTGGGTGGTCGCCAGTGCATCACGGGCCTCGACCGGCAATGGGCCACCGCTCTGTAACGCGGTTTGTAGCTGTAAATAGAACTGATTCCAGCAGCCACGCTCGGACGGCACGCGCTCGCGCACTTCGCCCTGCTCGAACCAGCCCCAGCGCCGATGCTCTTCCACACCCCAGCGCTCGCCCTCGGATTTCGGCGAGAGCCCGGCCAGCGCCAGGTCCTCCTGCCCGTCCAGGCCATCGACGCTGTAGCAGCCCTGGGTGCCGGTCACCCGAAAGCGCGGGCCGGGGGTGTTTTGCAGGCAACTGCCGCCCAAATGCGAAATCACCCCGCTGGCGTGGGTCAGGGATATAAAGAAGCCGTTGTCGTAGGTTTGGTCTTTTTCCTGGTATTCCAGCTCGGCGTAGACCTTTGTAACCGGGCCGAACAGCAGCAATGCCTGATCCACCAAGTGGCTACCGAGATCGCGCAGGAAACCGCCGCCGCTGCCGTTGTTCACTGATTTCGGCGAGTAGCGCTCGACCCGGGATTCGAACCGGGTGATTTGGCCGAGGGCACCGGACTCGATGAGCTTGCGCACGGTGAGGAAATCCGAATCCCAGCGTCGGTTCTGGTAGACGCTGAGCCGCACGCCCTGGCGCTCGGCCATGGTGATCAGGGTTTTCGCCTGTTGCGCATCGGCGGCGAACGGTTTGTCGCTGACTACCGCCACGCCGTGTTCGATGCCGTCGAGGACCAGCGCCGGGCGGCCCTTGAGTGGCGTGGAAATCACCAACACGTCGACCCCGGCCTCCACCAATTGGCCGATGCTGTCGAAGGCCGGCACGTTGGGGTGTTCGGCGGCCAGCAACTGACGGCGCTCCGGGGAGCGTGTGACCACGCCGACAAACGTCGCGCCCGGCAGGCTGCCGAGCAGCGGCGCATGGAAAAACCGGCCACCGTGGCCGTAACCGACAAGTCCGATTCGCATGATTCAACTCCTTCTTGATCGCGGCCCCCTGTGGGAGCGGGCTTGCTCGCGAATACGGTGTGTCAGGCGACATCAATATTGACTGTGCTGACGCCTTCGCGAGCAAGCCCGCTCCCACAAGGGGTTTGTGTGGGGCTTAGCGGCAGAGTTCGCTTTTGACCCGTTCGAGCATCATCCGGTTGGATTCGTCCGGCCGGTCTTCCCAGGCGAATACCGACACCGTGGCGATGCCGTCGAACTGGATTTCGCGCAACGTGCTGAAAAACGCCTCCCAATTCACCTCACCCTGGCCGATGTCCAAATGCTGGTGCACGGTGGCCACCACACCCGGCGGGTTAACGATGTAGCGCAACCCCGACGACGCCTTGTGGTTGTAGGTGTCGGCGATGATCAAGTGGCTCAGTTTCGAGCCGGCGTACTTGAGCATCGAGGCGATATCACCCACGCCGTCGTCATAGAAAAACGTGTGCGGCGCGGCGTAGAGGTAGTTGATCCAGTCGCGATCCAGCCCGCGAATGATGTCCACCGACTCGTTGTTGCGCTCGCAGAAATCGTAAGGGTGAGCCTGGATGTCGAGCTTGATGCCTTCACGTTCGAACTCAGGGATCAACTCGTCCATGGAGCGCATGAACTGGTTTTCGCACACCAGCGGGCTGTCCGACTGGCCGGTGAATTCGGTGTTGACCAGTTCGCAGTCCATCTCCACCGCAATCTGGATCGCACGCTTCCAGTTGCGCACGGCGGCTACGCGCAGGCCCTCGTCGGCGGCGGCCCAGTGGTACATCGGTAATAAAGAAGAGAGCTTGACCCCGGTGTCGCTCAGGGCTTTGCGAAATTCCTTGATCCTGGCCCTATCGACGCGGGGGGCTTTGTAGAACGGCAGGAAGTCTTCACGGGGCGAGAGCTCGATGTGTTCGTAACCGAGCTCGGCGACCTTATCGACCATCTTGCCCAGGGACAGGGTGCGGTACATGTAGGGGTCTAGTGCGATGCGCATGTTCTTGTTCTCCTTCACCTGACGCTGATCGTTCCCACGCTCTGCGTGGGAATGCCGCCATGGACGCTCTGCGTCCGCTCTTGGGACGCGGAGCGTCCCGGGATTCATTCCCACGCGGAGCGTGGGAACGATCAGCGGTTAGCCGTAGAAATGGGGGCGCTCTGGCAGGCTGACGTTGACGATCTGGCCGTTGTTTTGCGCTTCGATACATGCGTCTGCGGCCACTGCTGCGGCGAAGCCGTCCCATGCCGATGGGCCGCCGACTTGCCCTGCACGTACGCCATCGATGAACGCCTGCAACTCAACGTCGTAGGCAGCAATAAACCGATCCTTCCAGTCCATCAGGATCGCGTTCGACAGCTTCGCCCCGCTGCGCAATTGCACCTGTTGCGGTTCCGGCAATTTGGCGATGCCGGTCTCCCCCACCACTTCGCACTGGATGTCGTAGCCGTACTGGCAGTTAACGAACACTTCCACGTCGATGCGCGTGCCCTTGGCGGTTTCCAGCAGGACGATTTGCGGGTCTTTCAAATGCGCGAGGGCCTTGCTGGATTTGCGCGGGAACACCACTTGCACCGACACGTAGTCGTCGTCGAGCAACCAGCGCAGCACGTCCAGTTCATGGATGAGGGTGTCGGTGATCGCCATGTCAGTCTTGTAGTTCTCGCCCACGGTCGGGTTGCGGTGCGCGCAATGCAGCATCAGCGGTTCGCCGATCTGGCCGCTGTCGATCACAGCCTTGAGGGCGCGATAACCTTCGTCGTACGGGCGCATGAAACCGACCTGCACCAGACGCTTGCCGTGGGCCACTTCGGCCTCGACGATCTTGCGGCAGCCTTCGGCGGTGACGGCCAGGGGCTTTTCGCAGAACACCGGTTTACCGGCAGCAATCGCGGCCAGCACGAACTCTTCGTGGCTCGGGCCCCAGGAGGTGACAAGGATCGCCTCGACTTCTGGCGCCTTGATCAGCGCGTGGCCATCGGGGTAGACCTCGGCAGTCAGTTTCAGGTCGGACACGACTTTCGCCGCTTGCTGCAAGTTGATGTCGGTGACGGCAACCACCTGGCTATTGAGCAAGGTCTGGCTGCAACGACGGATATGGTCCTGGCCGATGGCCCCGGTGCCGATGACGCCGATCTTCAAAGACATATAAACACTCCCGCTTATTGGTTTGAGGGCTATCAGTACTGACGGGCCTTGACCAGTCGTTCGTTCAGGGTCTTGGCCACGGCATCGGTGCGCGCACTGGTGGAAACCTGCGCCACGCCGACCCGCCACCACGACAGGTATTTGTGAATCATGGTCTTGGGCAGAACCTTGATATCGATCAGCGTCGAGACCGTCTGCAACCGCGCATCCGCCAACGCCGCTTGCAGTTCTGCAACGGTGTTCACTTTGTAAGTCTTGCAGCCATAGGCCGCCGCGCTCATGGCGAAATCCACCGGCACGAAGCCGCCATCGAGCTTTCCGGTTTCCGGGTTGCGGAAGCGGAACTCGGTGCCGAAGCTGTCCATGCCGTGTTCCATTTGCAGGTTGTTGATGCAGCCGAAGGTCATGTTGTCCAGCAGCACCACGTTGATCTTGCGGCGCTCCTGGATCGAGGTCGCCAGCTCCGAGTGCAGCATCATGTAGGAGCCGTCGCCGACCAGCGCATAGACCTCGCGCTCCGGTTCGGCGAGTTTCACGCCCAATGCGGCGTTGACCTCGTAACCCATGCAGGAATAGCCGTACTCGACGTGGTAGGTGTTCACGCCCTTGCTGCGCCAACTGCGCTGCAAGTCGCCGGGCAGGCTGCCGGCGGCGGCGACGATCACTGCATCGTCGGCCAGGGTTTCGTTAAGCACCCCGAGCACGCGGCTCTGGGTCAGGCAGGAACCGGTCAGCTCGATGAATTCCCGCAGCACGGCCGGGTCCATGTGGTCGTTGATTTCCGGGACGAAATCCTTGGCCTGATAGTCGATCTGATAGATGCGGTCGACTTCTTCGTCCAGTTGCACCTTGGCCTGACGCGGTTGATCGCCCCAGCTCGAGCGGTAGTCGCCCAGTGCATCGGCCAGTGCCAGCAAACCGGTTTTTGCGTCGGCCAGCAGTTGCACGCCGTCGAGTTTCAGCGCATCGCAGGGGCTGATGTTGAGGTTGAGAAACTGAACCTCAGGATGCTGGAACAACGATTTCGACGCCGTGGTGAAGTCGCTGTAGCGGGTGCCAATCCCGATAATCAAATCAGCGTCCTTGGCCAGCAGATTCGCCGCCAGACAACCGGTTTCGCCGATACCACCAACGTTCAGCGGATGGCTCGACACCACCGCGCTCTTGCCGGCCTGCGTTTCCGCGAAGGGAATGTCGAAGCGCTCAGCAAACGCCTGCAACGCGGCATTGGCCCCTGAATAACGCACCCCGCCACCACAAATGATCAGCGGCTTGCGCTTGCCTTTGAACAGCGCCAACGCATCGCCAATCATCGCTTCGGTGGCCGGACGGCGCTCGATGCGGTGCACGCGTTTTTGCAGGAAATAATCCGGGTAGTCGTAGGCCTCGGCCTGCACGTCTTGGGGCAAGGCCAGGGTCACGGCGCCGGTTTCGGCGGGGTCGGTGAGCACGCGCATGGCGTGGATCGCCGCGGTCATCAGTTGCTCGGGACGGTTGATGCGATCCCAGTATTTGCTCACGGCTTTGAAGGCATCGTTGGTGCTGATGCTCAGGTCGTGGAACTGCTCGATCTGTTGCAGCACCGGGTCCGGTTGGCGGCAGGCGTAGACATCGCCGGGCAGCAGCAACAAGGGGATGCGGTTCGCCGTGGCGGTGGCCGCAGCAGTGAGCATATTCGCGGCGCCGGGGCCGACCGATGAGGAACAGGCGTAGATCTTGCGCCGCAGGTGTTGCTTGGCGAAACCGATGGCGGCGTGGGCCATGCCTTGCTCGTTGCGGCCCTGATGCACGATCAGGTCACCGCTGTCCTGCTCCAGAGCCTGGCCCAGGCCGAGCACGTTGCCGTGGCCGAAAATGGTAAAGATCCCGGCGACGAATTTGCTCTGGACGCCATCGACCTCGATGTACTGGTTATCGAGGAATTTCACCAGGGCCTGAGCCATGGTCAGTCTTGTTGTGGTCATGCTTGCACCTTTTTTTAAGGCAAACCCAATCTAATGTGGGAGCGGGCTTGCTCGCGAAGGCGGCGGTACATTCAACATTGATGTCGCCTGACACACCGCTTTCGCGAGCAAGCCCGCTCCCACAGGGGATCTTCATTAGCCTTGAGAGTTTTGCAGGTGGTTCATGCTCGCGCCGATCGCCTGTTCGATGTTCGCCAGGCCATGCACGCTGTCGGCAAACGGTTCGAACGACAGGTAGCCGCTGTATCCGCTGCTCAGCAAGGTCTCGATCTGCGCGGCATTGCCGAGAATGTCGCCCTCGCCCACCAGCACTCGATGCCCATCGCGGATGCTGTTCAGCGGCGCTTCGGCATCCTCGACCCCGGAGATATGCACCAACCCGGTCAGCTCAGGGAAAAACTCCTGCTCACTGGCGAGGTGATGGTGAAAGGTGTCGTGCACCAACCGGAACACATCCAACCCGCCAATGGCCTTGATCGCGTCCACCGCCGGACGTTTACGCCGCAGCGAGCACTCTTCAAAACCCAGCGGCTCGATAAATCCGAGGATGCCGTGATCCCGCAGGATCGGCGCCAGTTCAGTCAACGCCGTGCGCAACCCCGAAGCCCGTTCGGCTTCGTTGCGCGGATCAGCGCGATCATTCAACGGGCACATGACCAGCCCTTGCGCGCCGCAATCCCGAGCATAAGCCGCCAGTTTCAACGCCTGCACACGGCGCTCGTCATTCCACACATCAAACGGGTACAGCGCGTTGATCGACAGCACGGTGATGCCTTTGGCCGCGCATAACTCACGCACCGTTTCAGGCGCGGTGCCGTCTTCGATTTCGACGCCTTTGAGGTCGTTGCGGATCTCGATGGCGTCGGCCTTGAGGGTCACCGCCAGGTCGATGAACGCCGGCAGGGACAAACGGGGGGCGACCATACGGTTCAGGGCGAAACGCAGGTGTTTACTCATGATCGATATGCTCCTTATTTGGCCGTCGGCATGCTGAATTCAGGGCCCTTGACGATGCTGTCGGGCCAGCGTTGCATCACGCTTTTGTAGCGGCTGTAGAAACGCAGGCCTTCTTCGCCATACGCGTGGTGATCGCCGAACAACGAACGCTTCCAGCCGCCGAACGAATGCCAGGCCATCGGCACCGGAATCGGCACGTTGATGCCGACCATGCCGACCTTGATGGTGCGGGCAAACGCCCGGGCGATGCCGCCGTCACTGGTGAAACACGACACGCCGTTGCCGAATTCATGGGCGTTGATCAACGCCACGGCGCTGGCGAAATCCGGCACGCGGACGATGCCCAGCACCGGGCCGAAGATTTCTTGCTGGTAGATGCTCATCTCGGTCGTGACGTTATCGAACAGCGTCGCGCCAACGAAGAAACCGTTCTCGGCGCCGGGCACTTTGAAATTGCGGCCATCGACGATCAATTGCGCGCCCTGGGCCACGCCTTCGCCGATAAAACCTTCGACCTTGGCCTTGTGCTCGGCAGTGACCAGCGGCCCCATGTCGCTGTCGCCCTGCATGCCATTGCCGACCTTCAGTTGGTCGATGCGCGGCAGCAACTTGGCAATCAACTGGTCGCCGACATCACCGACCGCCACGGCAATCGAAATCGCCATGCAGCGCTCGCCCGCCGAGCCGTAAGCCGCGCCGATCAAGGCGTCGGCGGCTTGATCCAGATCCGCGTCGGGCATGACGATCATATGGTTTTTCGCGCCGCCCAGTGCTTGCACACGCTTGCCGCGAGCCGTGCCTTGCTGGTGGATGTACTCGGCAATCGGCGTCGAACCGACAAAGGAAATCGCCTCGATGTCCGGGTGTTGCAGCAAGGCGTCCACCGCGACTTTATCGCCCTGGACCACGTTGAACACACCGTCCGGCAACCCGGCTTCGGTGAGCAAACGGGCCATAAGCAGGCTGGCCGACGGATCGCGCTCAGAGGGTTTGAGGATGAAGCAGTTGCCGGTGACCAGCGCCAGCGGGATCATCCACAGCGGCACCATCACCGGGAAGTTGAACGGCGTGACCCCGGCGCAAACGCCCAGAGGCTGGCGCAGGTTCCAGTTGTCGATGCCGCCGCCGATGTTGTCGCTGAACTCAGTCTTGAGCAGGTTCGGCGCACCGCAGGCGTACTCGACGATTTCGATGCCGCGAGTGACTTCACCCTTGGCGTCGGACAGCACTTTGCCGTGTTCGCGGCTGATGATTTCCGCCAGTTCGTTGTGATGACGGTCGAGCAGTTCCTTGAACTTGAACATCACCCGGGAGCGGCGCAGGGACGATTGCTCGGACCACGCCGGGAAGGCTTGCAGCGCCGAGGCCACGGCTTGGTCGACGGTCTGCTCGCTGGCCAGGCCGACCCGCGCCTGCACCACGCCGGTGGCCGGGTTGAACACATTGCTGAAGCGCTCACTGCCGGTGTCTTGCACTTGGCCGCTGATGTAATGGCCGATGACCGGGGCGTTGCTCATTGTTCTTGTTCTCCGTGCAAGTGTTGGAATTAGAGATCCAGAAGCCAGCTGTGCTGCGGATCGTTGTGGAACTGCCAGACGCGTTTCGGCCCGGCCATCACGTTCAGGTAATACGACTCGTAGCCGTAGGGCACGCTGACCGGGTGGTAACCCTTGGGCACCACGACCAAGTCGCTGTTTTCCACAGCCATGGCCTGATCGATGCTGCGATCGTCGGTGTAGACCCGCTGAAACACGAAGCCCTGGGGCGGGTTGATCTGGTGGTAATAGGTTTCTTCGAGAAAACTCTGGTGCGGCAGGTCGTCGGTGTCGTGCTTGTGCGGCGGGTAGCTCGACGAATGCCCGGACGGCGTGCGCACTTCCACCACCAGCAGCGAATGCGCGGGCTCGGTGTCGGGCAGGATGTCGCAGACGTAGCGCGTGTTGGCGCCTTTGCCGCGTACGCTGCGTTTCATAGAGTCAGGTTTGATCAGGCGTGGGCCGAGGTTGTCGGCGGTTGAGCCGGGCGCGGCGCACACGGCGATTTGCACGTCGCTGAGGGCGGTGACTTGGGCTTGGCTGCCGGGTGGGAGATACGCGGCGAATGGGGATTTGTCTTCGAACACCGATTGGCGATCGCCGATATTGTCCCAGTCGAACGCGCCCTGCCCCGGTGCTTCGCCCTTGAGGCTGACGCGACCGCTGAGCAGCACCAGACACAGTTCTTTATCGCCCGCAGACACCGGCAAAGTTTCGCCGAGGCTCAAGCGGTACGCGGCGAAACCGACGTATTCCAATTCCCCTTGGCCCAACTCGACCATGGTCCGGCCACGGGCATTGCTTTTGACCAGCAGGCTCATAACGCAATCCTCTCGTCGAGCAACGTACGCAAGGTGTCGAAGCCTTTCTTGGCGTAGATGTAGCTCGGCGCGACCGCTGGGTCCTGTTCGGCCTCGACCACCAGCCAGCCGTGATAATCGGCGCCCAGCAACACGTCGAGCAAAGCACCGAAATCGATATCGCCATCCCCCGGTACGGTGAAGGTGCCGTTGATGATGCAGTCCGGGAAGCTCCAAAGGTTGTTGCGCGCCAGTTGCACCACCGGTTTGCGCACGTCCTTGAAATGCACGTGGCAGATGCGTTCGATGTGTTTGCGCAGCACCTGCAACGGTTCGCCGCCGCCCATGTAGCAGTGGCCCGAATCGAACAACAGGCCGACTTCGCTGCCGGTCAGGGCCATCAACTTGTCGATGTCCGCCGGGGATTCGACGTAGGCGCCCATATGATGGTGATAGGCCAGGCGCACGCCTTGGGACAGGGTGAAGCGGGCCAGTTCGGTGAGTTTGTCGGCGTATTCCTGCCACGCTTGTTCGGTGTGGAAACGCGGGCGTTCGACCAGTGGAATGCGCTGGCCCTGGATCGAGTCCGCGACTTCGCCGTAGACCAGCACCGTGGCGCCGTTCTTCGCCAGCAACTCGACGTGGCTGCCGATGGCGTCGATTTCCTCGGCCACCGAGCGACGGGCCAAACGGCTGGAATACCAGCCGGAAACCAACGCCAGATCGTAAGGCCGCAGCACGTCACCGACGCCTTTGGCATCCTTGGGGAATTTGCCGTTGAGTTCGAAACCTTCGTAACCGATGTCCTTGCCTTCGCTCAACGCGGTGCTCAGCGGCGTCTCGCCACCGAGGGACGGCAAGTCGTCGTTGCTCCAGGAGATCGGGTTGATGCCAATTCGAATAGCGGGCATGGCTGCACCTTTTATTGTTTTTACAAATCTGTAAGACCGACGCAAATCCCCTGTGGGAGCGGGCTTGCTCGCGAAGAGGCCGGCACATTCAACATTTTTGTCGCCTGACACACCGCTTTCGCGAGCAAGCCCGCTCCCACATGGGGTTTTGCGGTGTGGCGTCAGGCCCGGGCCGTGCGCCAGGCATCAATCAATTCGACAAACGTGCCCTGCACCTGGCGGATCAGCGTTTCATCGTCGATTTCCCCGGCCATCCACGCTCGGCTCGGTTCCTGGAAGATCGTGCGGCCCACAGCAAACCCGCGGCAGGTCTGGCTCTGGCTGGCCTGTTGAAAGCCTTCGGCCAGTGCCGCTGCCGGGGCATTCAGGCCCAGCAACACGACCCCTCGGCAGTACGGGTCGCGTTCCTGAATCAACTCATCAAGCTGTTTCCACTCCTCGGCACTCTGCGCTTCGATCTTCCACCACGCAGGGTAGATGCCGAGGTTGTAGAGGCGTTTCAGCGCCCGATACAACACGTCCGGGTGCGCCGATGGGTGATCCTTCGGCGGGATGATTTCCAGCAGCAGTTCGTGACCGCTGACCTGGGATGCCTGATACAAACCCTTGATCTGCGCTTCCTGTTCCAGGCGCAGCAGCGGTTCGTCGTCCGGGTGAAATTGCACCAGGCACTTGATGATTTGTTCCTGCGGCCAGGCAATCAAATTGCTGCCAATCGAGCGCCCGTGTTCGAAGGCCAGTGGCCGCGAACCCTGGACTTCCACCGGCCGCGCCACCCACCAGCCGCGACCGGTGGCGGCGTTCAGTGAGTCCTGGCCGAAGCGTTGATCCGCCAGCAAGCCGACATCAGCCTCGATACCCTGCTTTTGCAAATCGGCTTCGACCCGTTCCACGGCTTTAATAAAGAGTTGCTTCAGTTCGCAAATCGCACTCAGCTCACGACCGCCCTTGTGCGCCAGTTCTACGAGTTGCCCGCGATGGTCGAAGGCGAAGATGAACAGTTGCTTCCACTGTTTGCGCGGCACGCTGACCTGATGCAAGCGTTGCAGCGTGACGTCCTGATCCGGCCGGGTGATCGGCACCGGGCTGTTGAATAGATAGTCGAGTTCGGCGCGGGTCGGCATCGCCGGGGCGCAGGCATGACGCGACACCACCAGACCACCGCAGGCGTTGGCCAACTGGCAGCAGCGCTCGTCGCTGGCGTCCTCCAGCCAACCGGCGAGGAAGCCCGACATAAAGGCATCGCCGGCGCCGAGCACGTTGAGCACTTCCACCCGCACGCCGGGGTAGATCGCGCCGTCTTCAAGACGCACCGGGATGACACCGTGAATCACCGTGCAACCCTGCGGGCCGAGCTTGACCACCAACGTCGCGTCGCTAAGGCGCCGCACGTTACGCAGTGCCGTGAGCAAATCCTCGGAGCCGCCGGCAATCAAAAACTCTTCTTCAGTGCCGACAATCAGGTCAAAACGCGGGAGGATTTTCTGCACGTGCTGGCTGACATTCTGGTCGGCGACAAAACGGGTTTCGCCGTCCGCCTTACCCGCCAGGCCCCACAGTACCGGGCGGTAGTCGATATCCAGAATACGTTTGACGTTGTGTTTCTCGGCGTAGTCCAGGGCCTGGATGCTCGCCTTGTAGACGCCGTCGGTGGAGAAATGGGTGCCGGTGATCAGCAAGGCTTTGCTGGAGGCAATAAAGGCCTCGTTGACGTCTTCGGCCCGCAGCGCCATGTCGGCGCAGTTTTCGCGGTAGAAGACCAAGGGAAAGGTTTCGCGGTCCTTGAGGCCCAGCAGGACCATGGCGGTCAGGCGTTCCGGGTCAACCTTGATGCCGCTGACGTCACAGCCTTCGCGGGCCAGGGATTCAAGCAGGAAGCGCCCCATGTGGTCGTCCCCTACCCGGCTCAGCATCGCCGATTTCAGGCCCAGGCGTGCAGTGCCGAACGCGATGTTGGCGGAGGAGCCGCCCAGGTACTTGGCGAAGCTTGAAACATCTTCCAACCGCGCGCCGACTTGCTGCGCATAGAGGTCGACGCCAAGGCGCCCCAGGCAAATCAGATCCAATTGACGCCCACTGGCAAAACGAGTCTGGCCCATGCTGGCTCCTGTTATTTTTATCAGCCTGCGTTCGGGACGGTGGCCGTGCCGAACACTCTTGGTGGATGCAGACTAAAACGAGCGGGACCGAACAATCAATATTTATTCTATATATTTTTTACGTGGAATATTTTTTCCAATAAACTCCGGTACGAGCGTTCCAGAGCACAGTGCATCGTTTCAGCAGCGTGTGTGCCGACGGCATGCTCAAGATTTTATCCGGGCCTACCCTGTAGACTGCGCACAGCCAACCTATTGTCAGGGGATGACCGATTCGTCATTCCTATAAGAACAAGCCAGAAGGATCCTTTATGTCCCGCACCGATCAGCCGGCCACGACCGAGAGCACGCCCGAGAGCGATCTCCAGAGCCCACCGATCAATGCCGAGCGTTTGCTGCAGCTGATCACCAACGAATACGAAAGCCTGCCGCGCCAGCTCAAACGCATCGCCAGCTACATGAGCCAGCAAAGCGACCGGATCATGGTCGACCGCATCAGCGACATCGCCCGTGAATGCGAGGTGCATCCGTCGGCCATCGTGCGGTTTTCCCAGCGCTTTGGTTTCAGCGGTTTCAGCGAGATGCAGGCGCTGTTCCGCGAGGCGTACACGCACAAGACCACACCGGTGCAGAACTACCAGCAGCGCATCCGCAGCATGATCGCCAACAAGTCGCAGAAGGCCAGTGGCGGCGACCTCGCACGGGAATGCATCGACGCCACGCTGTCGGGCATCGAACGGTTGGGCATGGAACTCGACGATGTGGCGTTCGACAAAGCCGTGGATCTGGTGGTGAATGCCGACAACATCTACGTGGTCGGGGTGCGCCGCTCGTTCGCGGTCGCCGACTATCTGGTCTACAACCTGCAACACACCAACAAGCGCATTCACCTGGTTTCCGGGCTTGGCGGCAGTTATCGCGAGCAGATGCGCAGCGTGCGCGCCAATGATCTGGTGATCGCCATCAGCTTCACGCCCTACGGCAAGGAAACCCAGCACTGCCTGCGTATCGCCCAGCACCATCAGGCGAAAACCCTGATCATCACCGACAGCAACCTCTCGCCGCTGGCCAAGCGGGCGAGCACGGTGTTGCTGGTCAATGAAGGCAGTTCGTTTGCGTTCCGGTCGTTGAGTGCGACGTTGTGCTTGTGTCAGGCGTTGTTTATTGCGGTGGCGTATCGGTTGGAATTGAAGGTGGATGAGATTCATGAGCAGGTTGGGTTTGAGGACTGAGATCAAAGCGTTTACAGGAGAGCGTTGATGAAACTGATCGGCATGCTGGACTCGCCCTACGTGCGTCGGGCGGCTATTTCCGCCAAGTTGCTGGGCATCGACCTGGAACATGAATCGGTGTCGGTGTTCCGGCATTTCGAGCAGTTCCAGCAGATCAACCCGGTGGTCAAGGCGCCGACGCTGGTGCTGGATGACGGTGAAGTGTTGGTGGATTCGACGCTGATCATCGACTACCTCGAAGCGCTTGCCGGCCCATCGAAAAGCCTGATGCCCAGTGATTTGCAGCAGCGCTTGCGTTCGTTGCGGGTGATCGGATTGGCGTTGGCGGCGTGCGAAAAATCGGTGCAGCTTTACTACGAACGCAATCTGCGCCCGGCGCAGATTCAGTATCAGCCGTGGGTTGAGCGGGTTGAAGGGCAACTGGCGGCGGCGTATTCGGCGCTGGAGCGGGAGCTGTCGAAGCAGCCGCTGGTGGGTGGTTCCGGGATTGCGCAGGATGGCATTACCGTTGCGGTCGCCTGGAGCTTCACCAATCTTGTAGTCCCGGATCAGGTCGATGCCTCGCGGTTTCCACACATCGCTCAATTCACCGCGCAAGCGGAAACGCTTGAGGCGTTCATCGCTACCCCGATAACCTGAGCCGCCCTTCTCCACGGATTCGCCCATGACCGCCGCCGAAACCCCTAACCCGGCGCTGAAGGAAATCTTCAACGCCGAGCGCCTCAAGCACATCGCGACCGAAATGACGGCGGTTTACCCGGCGTTCAACGCCAAGGCCTTCCTGAAAATGGCCAATGACGGCCTCGCTGATTTGTCGATCATGCAACGCATGGCCCGGGTCAGTGAGTGTCTGCATGCGGTGTTGCCGCTTGGGTATGAAGAGTCTCTTGAAGTGCTGCGCGCCCTCGCCCCTCGGCTCAATAGCGGGTTTGTCAGCATCTCGTTGCCGCATTACGTGGCGATGTACGGCGCTGATGACTTTGAGCAGTCGATGGAGGCGCTGAAGTTTTTCACCTCGTTCGGTTCTTCTGAATTCGCGGTCCGGCATTTTCTGCGCAGTGATCTTGAGCGTTCATTGGCGCTGATGCAGGTGTGGTCGCTGGATGAAAGCGAACACGTGCGCAGGCTGGCCAGCGAGGGCAGCCGCCCGCGTTTGCCGTGGTCGTTTCGCCTGGAACCGATTCAGGCTGACCCGACGTTGGCCGCCGCGATTCTCGACAATCTCAAGGCCGATGAAAGCCTGTACGTGCGCAAGTCCGTGGCCAACCACCTCAACGACATCACCAAGGACCATCCCGAGTGGGTGCTGGACCTGATCGAGGGCTGGTCGCTGGAGAACAAACACACGGCGTGGATCGCCAAGCATGCGTTGCGCAGTTTGATCAAACAGGGCAATCAGCGGGCGTTGGCGGTGATTGGCGCGGGTGGCAAACCTGAGGTGGAGATTGTCGGGGTGAAGGTGCAGCCGGCGGTGATTCGGCTGGGGGAGAAAATCACTTTGTCGTTCACCGTTAAATCCACCGTGGCGCAGAGTCAGCGGTTGGTGATCGACTATGCGATCGATTATGTGAAGGCCAATGGCGGGACATCGGCGAAGGTGTTCAAGCTCAAGGCGTTGACGTTGCCCGGCCACGTCAGCGAATGGGTCAGTCGCGGCCAGCAGATCAAAGAGCTGACTACGCGCCGGCACTACGCGGGTGAGCATGCCGTGCACATCATGGTGAATGGCGAACGACTGGCCAGCACCTCATTCGAAATCCTGCCCTAGATGCGGTGCGCGATCTGACGCCTTCGCGAGCAAGCTCGCTCCCACAGGGAATGGCGCTGGCTGCAAATCTTGTGAACAACGCAAAACAAGTGTAGGAGCGAGGCTTGCCCGCGAAAGCGGTGTGTCAGGCGATATTGTCATTGCCTGTGCCGACGCCTTCGCGAGCAAGCTTCGCTCCTACAGGGCCCGGCGCTGGCTGCAAATCTTGCGAACAACGCAAAACAAGTGTAGGAGCGAGGCTTGCCCGCGAAAGCGGTGTGTCAGGCGACATGGTTATCGACTGTGCCGACGCCTTCGCGAGCAAGCTTCGCTCCTACAGGGCCGGGCGCTGGCCACAAATTCCGCTAACAACACCGAAAGAATGTGGGAGCGGGCTTGCCCGCGAAAGCGGTGTGTCAGGCGACATGGTTATCGACTTTGCCGACGCCTTCGCGAGCAAGCTTCGCTCCTACAGGGCCGGGCGCTGGGCACAAATTCCGCGAACAATACCGAATCAATGTGGGAGCGGGCTTGCTCGCGAAAGCGTCAGCACATCCGAGTTCAAAGCCTGGACGTTGCCCGACCATGCCTTGAACATCTTGGTGAATGGCGAGCGCCTGGCCAGCACCTCATTCGCAATCCTCAACTGATCAGCTACCGATCCACCACCCAGACAGAGTTGCCCGCCCAATTGCAAATATAGACTCGGGCACCGTCCGCACTGAACGCGACGCCCGTCCCTTCGGCAGTGTCAGGAAGGTAACTGAGGCTGAAGGTGCTGGTGTCAATGATCGCCGCACCATTACCGGGAATCGCGTTACTGGCACACAAATACTTGCCGTCCGGACTGAGCGCCAGAAAAAACGCGCCTATTCCAATTGGCACCTGGCGGATCACGGTCAGGGTCGCGGCGTCCATCACGATGAGCGTTTTATAAAAGAAGTTGACGGTGTACACGCGCGTGCCATCGAGGCTGACCACCGTCCCGTCCGGGTTCACACCAACCTCGATATCCTTGAGCACCGCCAGGGTCCGCGTGTCCAGAACGCTGACCGTTCCACTGCCGCTGGGGCCGTTGCCAGTGCCATTGGAATTGCTTGCATAGACACGGCGGCCATCCGGACTGATGGCCACGCTCTTGCTGTTGTTTTGCAGAACGATGGCCTGGACCACCTGGCCACGGGCGATGTCGATCACGGCCAGCCTGCCATTGGGGAAACCGGCGAAAGGTGACGTGTTGCCACATGCATAAAGGAAGGCGCCATCCGGGCTCAGGGCCAGGCGGGATGAACCGATGCCTGCGACGGGGATCGTGCCGATGATATTGAGGCTGGCGCTGTCGAGGATGGCGATGTCAAAGTTGAGCGCCTCATCGACACATCGTGCGACATACACCCGCCGGCTATCTGCACTGACCGCGATACCCGAAACTTCGACCCCCAATGTGAGGGTGCGGATCACTTCGTTGGTGGCGGTATCGATGACCGCCAACGCCCCATAACGATAGGCGTAGTGCGTGCCAGCGACATAGACGCGTGTGCCATCGGGACTTATGACCAAGCTTTGCGGGAACGCGGTTCCTAGAATCCGCTGCACCACCCCCAGCGAGGTGGCTGCCGCTTCGGCGGTCACGCTCCCGGGCCCAGACGAGGTGGCCAGGAAGCCGTTGCCGGGCAACGCATTCCCCTTCTCTTGTGCGGTGATCCTCAGTCGAGTACCGATTCCCGGATCAACCTCGACCACCACCGACTCGCCGGGCTGCAAACAGACGGTTCTGGGTATCGGGCCGCCATCAGCGGCGGCGAACGGCTCCGGCTCGCTGATGGGCAGCGAGGGATCCAGCGGTAAATCACTCATGGCGTCATACCCCAAACGAGTGCCCCCGGAATGAGGCACGTACATGTCCGTCATCACAACCCGGGCCAAGCGGTTTGCCTACTGTCAGATCTGACAGGTGAATGTGCGATCGCGACGAACGGCTCAGGCCTGCGCAGCGGCAGCGAGGGGTCCAGTGGCAACTCACTCATGACATCACACTCCCTATGACCGCCGATTATCTCTGCGCGCTGATGACCTGGTCGTCTTCTTGATAGGAGAAGTCGACAGCTCCCGTCGACGTGGCAGGCAAGGTCAGGCGAATGATCGGCACGATGATGTGTGACCGTGTGGTGTTGTAGAAATCCCGTTGGTTGTATCGAGCGTCGGCCAAAGCGCTGGCCGGACTGCCTGGGACGTAAAAAAATGCCATCAGTGGCAGCGTGTCGGGTTGACCGGCAGTCCAGGTCTTTACAACGACCTCGTTTTGTTCACCAAACCCTCTGGCGCCCAGCATTCCCTTGGCCCGCACGGATTGGTAGAACGCCGGGCCGGCAAGGTTTTCTCGTTGAGCCCGGACATCAAAACTGCATTGGCGCAAATTCTGCAGATCGGACGGACGGCTCCACAACTCTATCCATTTTTCGGCGGTGGTTACTCCCGTGTCCTGGCACGGCCCACTTTCAACTGGAAAATCAGTGTAAGGACCACAGGGCGAGTTACGGCTCCAGCCCCAGGCATCCACGGGATAGGAGCAAAGGTACTGCACGGCAATCTTGCCTGCGGGGGCGGCGAGGGTCGGATAAAAGATCAGGCCATTAGTACCGTCCCACGCGAACCTCTGAAAGTTGGTGTCAGAGCGCAAATAGGAAAATGAAACACCACCGCTCAGCTGCGAAGTTGGGCTGGGGTCCCACACTTTATAGATGTTTTCCTTGTCTCTGCTTGTGACACGCAAGGACACCCCGGAACACAGAAATGCCGGTTGTGCGTCGGAGTTATTGCAATTGGGGAATCGACGCAAGTACAGGACGTTCAGTTCTTCGGCAACTTCCGGGCCGGATAACACATGGCTGAATGGCTTTATCGGAACCGTCGTGTCAATAACCGCTTGTTGGCTGCAACCCACCATCAGCAGCACGGACAATAGTGCAATAATTTTACGCATGACAATGCCCTCGCTTGAATACGCCGGCATCAGCCCCGCCGTATTCAAGCCAGATTAAAAGCGTGTAAGTAGAAGTTCAGATGCGGCGTTACAGGCGCACTCGTAAAATCCAGGAAAAGATGATGTTTTCACCTGTGCCGGTTTTTCTCAGCGTGTAGTTGAAGATGACATCTCTGCCTCGGTATTGCGTAATCCAGGCTTGTAGAATTGCAAGATTCGTATAAGTAGCATCCGGAGCAATGGAAAACTCATCAGAATCCCGTACATCGTCATGATTTTCGGCATTGGTCAGTCTGAGCCGAACGCTGTACCGGCCAATTAAATTCTCGTGATACGCCCGGATATTATTCTTGGCCTCATTAATGGTCGGCGCGATAAGTTGATGTTCTTGCGGGGAGACATCGACATTCAGGTCTCTGGATGGCCGGTCTTGCGTTTCACCCGGCAGCCTGACGGTGTAGTAGAACCTCATGCTCTTGCCGATGGAATCAACCACCTCCATTCGTGGAACGAGGAACGTCAAGGTTTGCCCAGCGACTTGAACGCTCTGGATTTGCGAACCGTACGTGTGATTGCGGCCGACGCAGTACACCTTCACGGATTGCCCGGGTGCGGAACCGGTGTAATTGACCCGCACGGTGGCGAAATTTGCGTAGTAAAAATCCCGGTCAAAGTTGATGCCCGTACCGTTGAGCTCCCTGGCTTCCAGAACGGTTGGCTCCTTCAGGTCCAGGTCCACGCGATCAAGGTGAATATCGATTTCAACAATCGGCGACTGCGCGCGATTACCGAGCTGATCGAAGACGGTGAAGTAGAAGGGTGCCGCCGGGTTATCTCCGGCCTGACGGAAAAAATTGGTGTCTAGCGTAAACACGATGGGGGAGTTCTGCCCTGCCGCCACCGATTGGTTGACGTTGGCGGAATTACCGGTCAGATACACCATGTCATAGGGGTGCGGAGTGCTGTAGTGACATTCGCAAATCACCCCTTGCGCGGCGCGCGCGGCACTGACACCGTCCCTCAACACGTCCTGTGGCAGGACCAGGCGCGGATTGGTGGGGCCCGGGCGATAACACAGCACCTTCAGGGGGTCGGACTGGTCACTGTTATTGCTGATGCGTGTCACCTTGTAATAGATTTCGTTGACGCCGTTGACCAGCGTACGCGGAGGAACATAGAGAAAGATTCGCATGTCCTCCTCGCCGCGAAGGATGGTATGACCGTCCACAGGGAAAGGGATTGTATTGACGTAGAGGTCGACCCGGTCACCGACGGCCAGCGCACCGAACGCGCGGCTGTCCGGCCATGGGTCGATCACGCACGCCATCCCGCTGCCGTCGACCGGATCGGCGATAGAAAGCGGAACCCCACCGTGAGCCAGGTCGGCGGGGCGAATCGGTGTTACCAAGCCGGGAATGGCGGGAAAGTCCAGTCTCAGGATGCCTGGTGTGTTCGAGGTGTCGGATGGCTTGCCCATGATGTGCTCCTGTCGATGTGAAAACCGCTGGGGTTATCAAGCGCTCGACCAGGAAAAATGGCTACTGTCAGAACTTACAGGTTGGCGCCGTTTTCAGATGAGCGGTTGCCTGCGTCGGTAACCTGTCGTTGCCCCTGCCCCAGCAACAAGCCCTGCTCCTGCTCACACAACTCCACCACGTAATCCCACAACACCCGCAACCGCACAGACTTGTGCAACTCCCGCCGCGTGCTGATCCAGTAGCTGCGCTGAATGCTCTCCTGCGGCAACAACGGCACCAGTTCTGGATCAGCGCTGGCCATGTAGCACGGCAACACCGCGATCCCCAGCCCCGAGCGTGCGGCTTGTTGCTGGGCGATGACGCTGGTGCTGTGAAACACCACCTGGGGGTTGCGGCAGAAGCTGTTGAGGAACATCAGTTCCTGGCTGAACAGCAGGTCGTCGACGTAGCCGATCCAGGCGTGGCGACCGAGGTCTTCGCGGCTGTTGAGCGGCGGTGCCTGGTCGAGGTAGGCCCGGCTGGCGTAGAGCGCCAGTCGGTAATCCGTGAGTTTGCGCGTGACGAGCATGTCGGCGGCCGGGCGTTCGAGGTGGATGCTGATTTCGGCTTCGCGGTTGAGGATGCTGACGAAGCGCGGCACGGCGACCAGTTCCACTTCCAGGCCGGGGTAGCGTTCGAACAGGCCGTTTATGCGACTGGCGAGGAACATGATGCCCAGGCCTTCGGTGACGCCGACGCGAATTTTGCCCAGTGGCGCGGTGGATTGGGTGATTTCTTCCTGGGCCAGCAGCGCGACGTTTTCCATGGCTTCGGCGTGTTTGAGCAGCGCTTCGCCGGCCGGGGTCAGTTGATAGCCCTGGGCGTGCTGGACGAACAGCGCGGTGCCGAGGCTCTTTTCAATGGCCTCGATGTGCCGGGCCACGGTGGCGTGGGTGGTGTTCAAGCGGCGGGCGGCGGTGAGCAAGCGGCCGCTGCGTTGCAATTCGAGAAAAAACCGCAGGTCGTTCCAATCGAACATCTGGCTTCCTTAGGGCTACGCTGTCTGAAAACGCACAGCGGCTGCGCAAAAACTAACATTCTTTATACGAAAGCTAACATCTAGGATGAACCCAACAACAAAAACAATCAGAGGTCAGGGATGCAGACTTCCCTTGATGAATACGATTACATCGTGGTCGGCGCCGGGCCGGCCGGGTGTTTGCTGGCCAATCGATTGTCCGCCAACCCGCAACATCGGGTGTTGCTGCTCGAAGCCGGCGGGCGCGATAACTACCCGTGGATTCATATTCCGGTGGGTTACCTGTTCTGCATCGGCAACCCGCGCACCGATTGGTGCTTCAAGACTGAAGCGCAACCGGGCCTGCAAGGCCGCACGCTGAGCTATCCACGGGGCAAAGTGCTCGGTGGCTGTTCCTCGATCAACGGCATGATTTACATGCGTGGTCAGGCGGGCGATTACGATGGCTGGGCCGCTGAGGGCAATCCCGGTTGGTCCTGGAAAGACGTTTTTCCGTTATTCAAACAAAGCGAAAACCACTTTGCCGGCGACTCTGAATTTCACGGGGCCGCCGGGGAATGGCGCGTGGAGCGCCAGCGTCTGTCATGGCCGATTCTGGATGCCTTTCGCAGCGCCGCCGAGCAAAGCGGCATCGCCAGCATCGATGACTTCAACCAGGGCGATAACGAAGGTTGCGGTTATTTTCAGGTTAACCAGAAGGCCGGGATTCGCTGGAACGCGGCCAAGGCGTTTCTCAAGCCGATCCGGCATCGGGCCAATCTCACGGTGTTGACCGACGTTGAAGTGGACCGGGTGTTACTGGAAAACGGTCGTGCTTCGGCAGTGATCACTCGCTGGCAAGGCCAGGCGAAAACCTTCAAGGCGCGCAAGGAAATCGTCCTGTGCGCTGGCTCCGTTGGTTCGCCGAGCATCCTGCAACGCTCCGGCATCGGCCCGCGTCCACTGTTGCGACGGCTGGGGATCGGCGTGGCGCATGAGTTGCCGGGGGTGGGCGGAAATCTGCAAGATCACCTGCAACTGCGGCTGATCTACAAACTGGAAAACGCCCGCACCCTCAATCAAATCGCCGGCAGTGTGTGGGGCAAGATGGGCATGGGCCTGCGTTATCTGTATGACCGCAGCGGGCCGTTGTCCATGGCGCCGAGTCAGTTGGGCGCGTTTGCCCGCTCGGGGCCGGAGCAGGCTTCGGCGAATCTTGAATACCATGTGCAGCCGTTGTCGCTGGAGCGATTTGGCGAACCGTTGCACCCCTTCCCTGCGTTCACGGCGTCGGTGTGTGATCTGCGGCCGCAAAGCCGTGGGCGAATTGAAATTCGCAGTGCCGACCCACAGGAAGCGCCGCTGATTCAGCCTAATTACCTGAGCCATCCTGAAGATTTGCGGGTGGCGGCGGACGCGATTCGCCTGACCCGGCGCATCGTCGCGGCCCCGGCCCTGGCGGCGTTCAGACCGGTTGAGTATCTGCCGGGGGACAGCTTGCAGAGTGAAGAAGAATTGCATGAAGCGGCGGCGCGGATCGGCACGACGATTTTCCATCCGGTGGGCACTTGCCGGATGGGCAACGATGCCGAAGCCGTGGTCGATGCGCAACTCAAGGTCCATGGCATTGCGGGGCTGCGCATCGCCGATGCCTCGATCATGCCGCGCATTACCTCGGGCAACACCTGTTCGCCTACGCTGATGATTGCCGAGAAGGCGGCGCAGTTGATCCTCAACCCTGATGTAAACACCACACCTGTGGGAGCGGGCTTGCTCGCGAAGGCGTCCCTTCAGTCGACAGATTTATTGACTGACACACCGCTTTCGCGAGCAAGCCCGCTCCCACAGGAATTGCACTAGAACGATGACGCAGTGTGTCAGGCGTGACGCCATCACCGTAGGAGCATGGCTTGCCCGCGATGGCGATCTCGAGGACGCCTTCGCGGGCAAGCCTCGCTCCTACGGGGAATGAATGCACAGGAAGATTTGCGGTACGTACACCCCGCTTTATGGATAAACGCGGCACTGGCCCACAAGGCCGGTGCCGACAGTGGAACAACAAAAACAATCACTGTGAGGGATACCGATATGTCAGAACACGTTCAGCCCCTGGAAGCCACGCGCAGCGCGGGCGTCAGCAGCGGCACCAAGAAAGTCATCTTCGCTTCGTCACTCGGCACGGTGTTCGAGTGGTATGACTTCTTCCTTTACGGCGCCCTCGCGGCGGTGATCAGCAAGCAGTTCTTTGCCGGGGTCAACGAGACTACGGCGTTTATCTTCGCGCTGATGGCGTTTGCCGCCGGTTTCATCGTGCGGCCGTTCGGGGCATTGGTGTTCGGTCGGTTGGGGGACATGATCGGGCGCAAATACACGTTCCTCGCCACGATCATCCTCATGGGCCTGGCGACGTTCTGCGTCGGGTTGCTGCCGACCTACGCCAGCATCGGCATTGCCGCGCCGGTGATCCTGGTGGTGCTGCGCATGCTCCAGGGCCTGGCTCTGGGCGGCGAGTACGGCGGCGCCGCGACTTATGTGGCAGAACACGCGCCGATGGGCAAACGTGGCTTCCACACCAGTTGGATTCAGTCCACTGCCACCCTCGGCCTGTTGCTGTCGCTGCTGGTGGTGCTCGGTTGCCGTTACTTCACCGGCGATCAGTTTGAAGTCTGGGGCTGGCGCATTCCGTTTCTGTTTTCCATCGTGCTGCTGGGCATTTCGACCTGGATTCGCCTGAGCCTCCACGAGTCGCCGGCCTTCGTGAAAATGAAAGAGGAAGGCAAGCTGTGCAAGCAGCCGCTGCGGGACTCCTTCGGCAAATGGGAAAACCTCAAAGTCGTGTTGATCGCCCTGTTCAGCATCAATGCCGGGCAAGCGGTGACCTTCTATGCCGCGCAGTTCTACGTGCTGTTCTTCCTCACTCAGTTCCTGAAAATGGACCCGGCCCTGGCCAACAGTCTGCTGATTGTCAGCGTGATTATTGGCGCGCCGTTCTTCATCTTTTTCGGCTGGCTGTCGGACAAGGTCGGGCGCAAACCGGTGCTGATGATCGGCCTGCTGCTGGCGACCGCGCTGTACTTTCCGATCTTCAAATCCATCGCCCACTACGCCAACCCGGCGGTCGACCAGGCCAGCCAACAGGCACCGATTACCGTGCTGGCTGACCCGGCCACTTGCACCTTCCAGTTCGACCCGGTGGGCAAGGCGAAATTTGATAGCCCGTGCGACAAGGTCAAGACCTTCCTGGTCAAGCAAGGCCTGCCCTACACCAGTGCCGCCGCCCCCGCTGGCGCGGGCGTGCAGGTCAGCGTCGGTGACGTGAAAATCGACGGCTACGACGAAGCGGCCCTGCGTGGCGCGGTGACCCTGGCGGGTTATCCGTCGCAAGCCGATACCCAGCAGGTCAACAAAACCATGATCGTTGCGTTGATGGTCGCACTGGTCATCATCTCCGCCATGTGCTACGGCCCGCTGGCGGCGCTGATGGTTGAACTGTTCCCGACGCGCATCCGCTACACCTCGATGTCCCTGCCCTACCACATCGGCAACGGCTGGTTCGGCGGGTTCCTGCCGACTGTGTCGTTCGCGCTGGTGGTGTACACCGGGGACATCTTCTATGGGCTGTGGTATCCGGTGGTGATTACCGGGGTGAGCCTGATCGTGGGGCTGATCTGTTTGCGCGAGACGAAGAACGTGGACCTGGATACCAACTGAGTTCACCGCAATACACTCGTGTAGCAGCTGCCGAGGCACGAGGCTGCGTTCGGCTCGTGTAGCAGCTGCCGAGGTACGAGGCTGCGTTCGGCTGCGGAGCAGTCGTAAAATCAGGCACCGCGGTGTTTCAGTAAGACCGAGTGCTCAGGTTTCACGACTGCTCCGCAGCCGAACGCAGCCTCGTACCTCGGCAGCTGCTACAAGCCGAACGCAGCCTCATACTTCGGCAGCTGCTACAAGTCCCTCGCCACAGGTTAAGCTCGATGAACATTTCAGCCCCGCCACTTCACAGACCGAGGCCCCATGATCATTTCCTCCGCATCCGACTACCGCGAGGCAGCACGGCGCAAACTTCCCCGATTCCTGTTCGATTACATCGATGGCGGTGCTTACGCCGAGCACACGTTGCGGGCCAACAGTGCCGACCTGACCAGCATCAGCCTGCGTCAGCGCATTCTGAAAAACGTCGAAACCCTGAGCCTGGAAACCACCCTCTTCAATCAACCCCTGGCCATGCCGATCATCCTCGCCCCAGTGGGCCTGACCGGCATGTTCGCCCGTCGCGGTGAAGTACAAGCGGTCAGGGCCGCGGAAAACAAAGGCATCCCGCTGTGCCTCTCGACGGTGTCGGTGTGCTCGATCGAGGAAGTCTCAGCGCAAAGCCAACAGTCGATCTGGTTTCAGCTCTACGTGTTGAAAGACCGGGGCTTCATGAAAAACGCCCTGGAGCGGGCGAAAGCCGCCGGGGTGAAGAACCTGGTGTTTACCGTGGACATGCCCACGCCTGGTGCTCGGTATCGGGATGCGCACTCGGGCATGTCAGGCCCTTTTGCCTCGTCGCGGCGCATGTTGCAGGCGATGACCCGGCCCGATTGGGCGTTCAATGTCGGCCTCATGGGCCGCCCTCACGACCTGGGCAATATCTCGGCGTACCTGGGCAAAGCCGTCACGCTTGAAGATTACATGGGCTGGCTGGCGAAGAACTTCGACCCGTCGATCAGTTGGGCCGATCTGCAGTGGATCCGCGATTTCTGGCAAGGCCCGATGATCATCAAGGGCATTCTCGACCCACAGGATGCCCGGGATGCGGTGAGCTTCGGCGCCGATGGCATCGTGGTCTCGAACCACGGCGGGCGGCAACTGGATGGCGTGCTCTCCACCACCAAGGCCTTGCCGGCGATCATGCAAGCGGTGGGCAATGACCTGACGGTGCTGGTGGATTCGGGGATTCGTTCGGGGCTGGACGTGGTGCGGATGCTGGCGCTGGGGGCCAAAGGCGTGTTGCTGGGGCGCTCCATGGCCTATGCACTGGCGGCGGATGGTCAGCGCGGGGTGGAAAACATGTTGGATATTTTCGCCAAGGAGATGCGCGTGGCCATGACATTGACCGGCGTGACTTCGATTGGGCAGATCGATGAGTCGACGTTGGTGGGGGCGCTGCGATAAGCGGATCACCCCGCCTGGGATCAAGCCTCTCAGCGAAGGAACGTGCCTGATACTCAACCTGTGGGAGCGGGCTTGCTCGCGAAGGCGTTGTGTCAGTCAATATAACCGCTGAATGACGCACCGCTTTCGCGAGCAAGCCCGCTCCCACTTGGATTGCGGTGTTCATTCCTTGATTAACAGCGTCAGGTCGATCCTCTCGCCACCGTCACTCAAAATTTTCAATAATCTCGAACTTCACCTGATCGGGATAGAACGCCACATAGTTGCGAATCTGATCCACAGAGACTTTGGGGTTTTCATAACTCCACACTGCATTGGCCCCTTCATGCCCCGGAATCTGCAAGCTGAAATAGCTGGCATCGCCCTTGTAGGGGCAATAGCTGGTGTGATCGGTGCGGGCATAATATTTTTCGTCGATGTCTTCCCGTGGTACGTAGTACACCGGCGGGTAATTGGCCTCCAGCAACACCAGCGCCCTTGAGGACGCGGCCACCTGGATGCCATGAAACTTCACCAACAGACAGCCGGGTTGCTCGGCAATGGTAATGACAGGACTGGGACCGGAGGTTTTCATCGATTTCTCCTGAGTCATGGGATGGGCTCATCATTGTGGTGAGGGAGCTTGCTCCCGCTAGGCTGCGAAGCGGCCCCAAAACCTGAGACCACGACTGTCAGGTATAACCCAGATTTCAGCTTTGCGACGGCTTCGCAGCCGAACGGGAGCAAGCTCCCTCGCCACAAAAGCAAAAGATCGCAGGCCCGCTGCGATCTTTTTATCTTTCTCCAGGTCAAGCCACGATATCCGTTACCGCCGCCTGCCCCACCGTCCCCACTGCAAAATCCACCGCGCCATGCCCGGTCAAATCCACCATTAAACTGGTCTGATTGGTCTGCGCAAAATACGTGAGAATCGCGTCACCGGCATGCCCGGTAAACCCACTGACGAAATTCAGCGTCGCCGCGCCCGAAGCAAACTGGGCGATGCCCGACAGGTCGATTTTGTCCTGGCCGCTGGTGAAATCCATGATCCAGTCCGGCGCGGTCATGGTCGAATCGCTGGCGGCGCCAAACACAAACGTGTCCGCTCCGGCCCCGCCCCACAACGAATCACCGCCAGCGGCTCCGTAAAAGATGTCGTTGCCGGCCCCGCCTTCCAGACTGTTCGCCACGGCGTTGCCGATCAGCAGGTCATTGCCCGCGCCGCCGATGGCATTTTCCAGGGTTACGCCGTGGGCAATCGAGACGTTACCGACCAGGCCACCCACATCGGAGAACGAACCTGCGTTGAGGTTGATCTTCTGGTTCTGGCCGAAACCGGAGAAGTCCAGGGTGTCGTTACCGCCGCCGTCCCACACCGAAAACACCACTTTCGAGGCTGTCGAGGTGGCGCTGTAGAAGTCGCGTTCGGCGTTGGAGTTGAAGCCGTAAACCGTGTCGCTGGCGCGGGTGTCGAGGTTGGCGCCGTAGAGTTTCTGCACCGCAACGATGTCGTCGAGCAACGGGGCCGAAGCGTAGGCGCCGCTGCCGTCCTTGCTGAAGTTCTGGTGGGTGTTGCTTTCGCTCCAGTAGCTCATGAGGCTGTAGCCACGGGTGTCCTGGGCGTAGGTCACGTCGTTGTAGGTCGGGTTGCCATTGCCGGCGTTGTACACGCCCGGGTGCGAGAGGCCAAGGGTGTGGCCGATCTCGTGGGTCAGGGTCTGGCGCCCGTAGTTGTTGGTGTCCGGGGTTTTGTTGACCTGGTATTGGTCGTTGATCATGTACCAGGACTGGCCGTCGTACTGGCTGCCCTGGGGCAGATAGGCGAACGCCGCGCCGCCGGTGTTGTTGCTGTAGTTGCCGAACGTCATGTGACCGTCGCGACCGGCGCCTTCGCTGAACGTGACGTTGGCCACGTCCGACCAGGATTGCATCGCCAACACCGCCTGGGCTTTTTGCTGGGCGCTGAATTCGCTGAACGTGCCGAGGGCCGGGTTGTAGTTGGCCGGTTTCGCGGTCAGGAAGGTGTAGCTCAGGTCGATCTTGCCGTCCGCGTTCTGGTCGTGCCAGGACGCGCCTTTGCGCAGGATCTGGTCCGCCGCCTGGTCAGCGGTGAACGATGGTTTGCCGTTAATCAGCGCGCTGCCACCACGGTCGTACAAGTGGCTGAAAAGATCGACTTGGGAGTAGGCGTCACTGGCCCGGGCTTTTGCTTGAGACATGGGTTACGTCCTTGTTCAAAGTAGTCGGTTTCCGACAGACCACGGCGATCCCTTGGCGAGATCGTCCTGTCACTCGCCCCATTAAAGGCCCGTGGAAACTGACACAGCTTGAAACGTGGTGCTAATCAATTTCTCGATAGCGCTGTGGTTCAACCATCCGTGGAGCGCGTGACCGCCTCCCACGCCTCAATCTCCTGCGCCATGTTCGCCAACCGTTCGCGCACCAGTTGCAGTGCATCGCTGCCCAGCAATAAATGCGCGGGCGGTGCGTCGCTGGCGATCAAGGTCAGCATGGCTTGGGCGGCTTTGACCGGGTCGCCCAGTTGCTTGCCGCTCTTGGCCTGGCGTGCGCTGCGGATCGGGTCGAAGCTCGCGTCATAGTCGGCAATGCTGCGCTCGGAGCGGCGCATCGAGCGCCCGGCCCAGTCGGTGCGAAACGACCCCGGCGCGACCGCTGTCACTGCGATGCCGAAGGGTTTGAGTTCCTGGCTCAAAGTGTCGGAAATGCCTTCCAGGGCAAACTTGCTGCCGCAGTAATAGGCGATACCGGGCATCGTGATAAAGCCGCCCATGGAGGTGATGTTGATGATGTGCCCGGCTCGGCGCTGGCGGAAGAACGGCACAAACGCCTTGGTCACCGCCACCGCACCGAACACGTTGACGTCGAACTGCTGGCGCATCTCTTCCAGCGCCGATTCCTCGAAAATCCCTTCGTGACCGTAGCCGGCATTGTTGACCAGCACATCCACAGGCCCGAGGCTGTTTTCGACTTCGTTGACGACGGCATCGATGGCGCTGAAATCGGTGACATCGAGGCAGCGGCCGAAGGCGTTTTTCGAGGGGTGGTTTTCGAATTCGATGCGCGCCGTTTCGCTGCGCACGGTGCCGATCACTCGGTGGCCTGCGGCGAGGGCTTCGTTGGCCAGCGCCTGGCCGAAGCCGCTGCTGACGCCGGTGATGAAGAGGGTTTTGATGGCCGTCATGGTCGTACTCCGCTGTGATGTGTTGGCCATGATAGGGATGCAGTAGCGACGACTGAACGCCGATAACTGTGGGTCTTTTGCCTAATCCTATGAGCCGATTGCTTTGCGGCGCACGGCGGTGCACATTCAGGCCCGGGGATATCTGACGGGACACGCTTGTGAGCGCTTCAAGAGTTGATCAAAACGATGACCAGCAGCGGATGATCGCGCTGTTGGCCAGGCTCGCCCCGGATGAGGGTTACAACCTCACGGCCCTGGCCGATGTGCGCCTGTTGCGCTCCAACCGGGCGCTGGAACGTACGCCGGTGCTCTACGACCCGGGCATCGTCATTGTCTGCCAGGGCCGCAAGCGCGGGTATTGGGGCAACGCGACTTACCTCTACGACGCACAACACTATTTGGCCGTTGCGGTGCCGGTGCCGTTCACCATGGAAACCGATGCCAGCGCCGAGGAGCCGCTGCTGGCGATCTACTTTCATCTGGACTTCAACCTCGCCGCCGACCTGATGCTGCAACTCGACGACCCGCCCGCCGCCGAGCCCAAAGGCATGTACGCCTCGCCGATGGAGCCGCGCCTGAGCCAATCGGTGCTGCGCCTGCTCGAAGCCCTCGACTCACCGCAGGATGGCCGCTTGCTCGGGCCGTCACTGGTGCGGGAAATTTATTACCGCATCCTCACCGGCGCCCAGGGCGGATCCATGCGCGCCGCCCTCGCCGCCCGTGGGCAATTCGGTCGCATCTCCCGGGCCCTGCGCAAAATCCACGGCAGCCTCGGCGAACGTCTCGACGTCGAACACCTCGCCGCCGAAGCCAACATGAGCGTGCCGACCTTCCACAGCCACTTCAAAGCCATCACCCACACCTCGCCGATGCAGTACCTGAAATCCACACGCCTGCACCAGGCGCGGCTGTTGATGGCGCGCAACGGCTACAGCGTGGCGCGGGCGGCGGATGAAGTCGGGTATGAGAGTGGCTCGCAGTTCAGTCGCGAGTTCAAAAGACTGTTTGGCCGCACGCCTACCGAGGAAGTGGCGCGGATGAAAGGTGCGTTTGCCCTGCCGCCGCCGGTAGAAAATTCGGTATTTGTGTCCTCACATTGATCCCATTGTGGGAGCGGGCTTGCTCGCGAAGGGGCCGGCACATTCAACATCGATATCACCAGACATACCGCTTTCGCGAGCAAGCCCGCTCCCACAGTTGTTCAGTGATGAACGGAAATTTGCGCACCACCGCAATTCCCATGTGGGAGCGGGCTTGCTCGCGAAGGGGCCGGCACATTCAACATCGATATCGCCAGACATACCGCTTTCGCGAGCAGGCTCGCTTCCACAGTTGTTCAGTGATGAACGGAAATTTGCGCACCACCGCAATCTCCCTGTGGGAGCGGGCTTGCTCGCGAAGAGGCCGGCACATTCAACATCGATATCACCAGACATACCGCTTTCGCGAGCAGGCTCGCTTCCACAGTTGTTCAGTGATGAACGGAAATTTGCGCATCACCGCAATTCCCATGTGGGAGCGGGCTTGCTCGCGAAGGGGCCGGCACATTCAACATCGATATCGCCAGACATACCGCTTTCGCGAGCAAGCCCGCTCCCACAGTTGCTCAGTGATGAACGGAAATTTGCGCATCACCGAAATTCCCATGTGGGAGCGGGCTTGCTCGCGAAGAGGCCAGCACATTCAACATCGATATCACCAGACATACCGCCTTCGCGAGCAAGCCCGCTCCCACAGTTGTTCAGTGGTGAACGGAAATTTGCGCACCACCGCAATTCCCATGTGGGAGCGGGCTTGCTCGCGAAGGGGCCGGCACATTCAACATCGATATCGCCAGACATACCGCTTTCGCGAGCAAGCCCGCTCCCACAGTTGTTCAGTGATGAACGGAAATTTGCGCATCACCGCAATTCCCATGTGAGAGCGGGCTTGCTCGCGAAGGGGCCGGCACATTCAACATCGATATCGCCAGACATACCGCCTTCGCGAGCAAGCCCGCTCCCACAGTTGTTCAGTGATGAACGGAAATTTGCGCACCACCGCAATTCCCATGTGGGAGCGGGCTTGCTCGCGAAGGGGCCGGCACATTCAACATCGATATCACCAGACATACCGCTTTCGCGAGCAAGCCCGCTCCCACAGTTGTTCGGGGGTGGATCGGGGGTTTGCACATGACCGCTATTCCCTTGCTCGCGAAAGCGGAGTGTCAGCGCGTAAACGGCGTATGGCTCACTAAAAACTCAATAAACACCCGCAACTTCGGCGGCACCTGTCGCCCCGACGGCCAGAGCAAATTGAACTGCCCTTTCTCCCAGGTGAAGTCCTCCAGCACTTCCACCAGCCGACCCTCCGCCAGAGCCTCGCGAATCACAAAGTCAGCCGCATAGCTGATGCCCAGGCCCTGCACCGCCAGGTCCATGCGCCCTTCCACGGAATTGCAGATCATCGACCGTGGCAGTTCCAGTTCAACCGACTGCTCACCGCGATTGAACAACCACGCCTGCAACTTGCCGGACTTGGGAAAGCGGAAATGAATGCAGGTGTGCTGATGCAAGTCTTCAGGCTGTTGCGGCACGCCTCGGCGGGCCAGATACGCCGGCGATGCGACGGTGAGCATGCGGTAAGTGCCCAAGGGCCGCGCCGATAACCCGGAGTCACGGGGCGCACCACTGCGGATCACGGCATCGAAGCCTTCGGTGATGACATCGGTCAGGCGGTCGGTGAATTCGAGGTCCAGCTGGATATTCGGGTAGCGCGATTGAAACTCGCCAAAAATACACACGAACGGTTTGGCGATCATCGGCAAGCTGATGCGCAATGGTCCCTGGGGCAGCGATACATTCTGCGACAGTTCCTCGCCCGCCACTTCCAACTCCGCCAGCACCCGTCGGCAACGCTCGACAAACTGTGTGCCCTCGGCCGTCAGGGTGATGCTGCGGGTGCTGCGATGGAACAGCCGCACGCCGAATTTCGCCTCCAGCCGCGCAATGCTTTTGCTCACCGCCGAGGCCGAGATGCCCAAGGCTCGGGCGGCGCCGACAAAGCTGCGGGCTTCAGCGGCGGCGACGAATACGCCGATGGCATTCAGACTTTCCATAAAGTCTCCATTGATGACTCTGGAGTCCATTCTAAACAGAACTAAGGCCTATTTTTCCGCTAATTGTCCGGGACTAAGGTGGCCACTCGCTCATCTTCAAGGGTTCTGCACAATGAAAATCTTCCTGACCGGTGCCAACGGCTTTGTTGGCGGCAGCGTCGCTCATCGGCTGATGGCTGACGGGCATTCGATTCGCGGCCTGGTTCGCGACCCGGTGAAAGCCGAACAACTCAAGGCTCGGGGGATCACCCCGGTGCTCGGCAGCCTCGATGATCACGAACTGCTGATGGCTGAAGCGCGCCAGGCCGATGCGGTGATTGATGCGGCGAACAGCGACCACGCCGGTGCTGTCGAGTCGTTTATCGAAGCGCTGCAAGGCACCGGCAAACTGCTGATCCACACCAGCGGCTCCAGCATCATCGGCGATGACGCCAAGGGCGATTATTTGTCCGGGCACATCTTCGACGAGGACACGCCGTTCATCATCGACCCGCTGAAACAGCCCCGCTACAACATCGACCTGCGCCTGATGAAAGCCGCCAGCGAAGGCATTCGCACGGTGGTGATCTGCCCGAGCAACATCTATGGCGTCGGCCATGGCCTGACCGATCACAGCTTTCAGCTGCCATTCCTGATGGCCCGGGCCAAGGAAACAGGCGTGCTGCGGATCATCGGCAAAGGGGTCAGCCGCTGGTCCAACGTGCACATCGACGATTTGACCGAGCTGTACGTGCTGGCCCTGGAAAAAGCCCCGGCCGGCGCGTTCTACTTTGTCGAAAACGGTGAAGCCTCCTTCGCCGACATCGGCCCGGCCCTCGCCGAGCGCATGGAACTGGGCCCGGTGCAGTCCTGGTCGGTGACAGAAGCTGCGCAACACTGGGACCCGATGCACGTGCATTTCACCTTCGGCACCAACAGCCGGGTAATCGCCAAACGGGCGCGGGCAGAACTGGGCTGGGCGCCGCGTCATACGTCGATCCTGGACTGGATCAAAAACGAGATGCCGCTATGAACTGCACTTCCTGACGCCGCTGGCCGAATGGAAAGCCGTGGCCGGTTCTGAAGCCTTGGCCTGATGCCTCGTCATCATCGGCAACCTTTTATCTGTATATCCATACAGATAAAGGTTGCCCCAATCAGAATCCCTGCGCATTCTGTTCACCTTCTTCAAACCGAATTGAACGATGGTGGTTATGCAGCTGTACCTCTGTGAAAAACCTTCCCAGGCCAAAGACATAGCGGCAGTGCTCGGCGCCAAGCGCCGGGGCGACGGTTGCTGGCTGGGAACGAACGTCACGGTGACCTGGTGCATCGGCCATCTGCTGGAAACCGCGCCGCCGGATGCCTACGACGCGCGCTACAAACGCTGGGTGCTGGCGGACCTGCCGATCATCCCCGACAAATGGAAGATGACCGTCAAACCGCGTACCGCCAGCCAGTACAAGGCAGTCAAACGTCTGCTGGGCGAGGCGACGGAACTGGTGATCGCCACGGACGCCGACCGTGAGGGCGAGATGATCGCCCGGGAACTGGTGGAGCATTGCCGATATCGCGGGCCGATCCGTCGGTTGTGGCTGTCGGCACTGGACGATGCCTCAATTCGCAAGGCCTTGGCCGCGTTGAAACCAGGGGCCGAGACCTTCAGCCTCTATCATTCGGCGCTGGGCCGCTCCCGGGCCGACTGGCTGATCGGCATGAACATGAGTCGACTGTTCACCTTGCTCGGTCGGCAGTCCGGCTACCAAGGGGTGTTGCCGGTGGGTCGTGTGCAAACGCCAACCTTGCGGCTGGTGGTGGATCGGGATCGCAGCATTGCCGATTTTGTCCCGGTCGCTTACTGGGCCATCGACGTACAACTGCTGCACGAAGGCACCGCATTTACCGCCCAGTGGCGGGCGAATCCCGATGCCTGTGACGATCAGGATCGCTGCCTGAACCAGGCCCTGGCCCAGCAAGCGGCGGTCGCGATGAGCAACGCGACGAGTGCCCGGGTGGTCAAGCTGCGCACCGAACGCATGCGGGAAATTGCGCCACTGCCGTTCGATCTGGGCACCCTGCAGGAAGTCTGTTCGAAAAAGCTCGGCCTCGGCGCTCAGGAAACCCTCGACATCGCCCAGGCGCTCTACGAAACCCACAAAGTCATCACCTACCCGCGCAGCGATTGCGGTTTCCTGCCCGTCAGTCAGCACAGCGAAGCCCCCGGCATTCTCGCTGCGCTGCGCCAGGCCGATCCGAGCCTGAATGCCCTGAATGAGCATCTGCAGCCCCAGCGCCGCTCCCGAGCGTGGAACGACGCCAAGGTCAGCGCCCACCACGGCATCATCCCCACCGCCGCCGCGAAGAACCTTGAGCGGCTGACGGGCAAGCACCGTGCGGTCTACACCCTGATCCGCGCGCGGTATCTGGCGCAGTTTCTGCCCAACCATGAATACGACCGCACCCAGGCCGACTTCGACTGTGCCGGTGAAGCCCTGCGCGCCGTGGGCAAGCAGATTGTCGAGCCTGGCTGGAAGCGTGCGCTGCCCGAAGCCCTCGCCCCGGCCAAGGGCCGTGAGGCACCCGCCCCGCAAACCTTGCCGACACTGGCCGAAGGACGGGATTGCGCGGTGGACGAGGTCAGGCTCAAGGACCTCTGGACCCAACCGCCCAAGCCGTTCACCGAGGGCGACCTGATCAAGGCAATGAAGAACGTCGCCAAACTGGTGGAAGACCCGCTGCTCAAGCAGAAACTCAAGGACACCACCGGGATCGGCACCGAAGCGACCCGCGCCTCGATCATCCAGGGCCTGCTAGACCGGGGTTACCTGGTGAAAAACGGCAAGGCCCTGGCCGCGACCCCGGCGGCGTTCAGTCTGATCGACGCGGTGCCGAGGGCCATCGCCGATCCCGGCACCACGGCGATCTGGGAACAGGCCCTGGATATGGTGCAAAGCGGCGAAATGAGCCTGGAAGAATTCGTCACCAAGCAGGCCGCGTGGATGAGCAAGCAGGTCGCTCGGTGCGCCGGCCTGAGCATGACCATCAGCGGGCCCGCGAGCCCGGCCGGTCGCGGCGCCACGCCGTGGAAGAAAAAACGCAAGACCACGGCGCGCAAGCCATCAACCGGCAGCAAGCGCGCCGCCAAACCGGCGAGCAAAGCCTGAGGGCACTTCGGCAATCCCCGGATGGTCTAGTGTTCTTCAAGCCCGGCGATCACCCCACTTTCTGAAAAGGCACCGACCATGATCATCGTCCACCACCTGAACAACTCCCGCTCCCAGCGCATTCTCTGGCTGCTGGAAGAACTGGCCATCCCTTATGAACTGAAACTCTATCAGCGCGATCCGAAGACCAACCTCGCGCCGCCGGAATTGAAAGCCATCGATGCCCTGGGCAAATCCCCGGTGATTGAGGATGGCGCGCAGAAGCTGATCGAGTCCGCCGCGATCATCGACTACCTGATTCGCCGCCACGGCCAGGGTCGTCTGCAACCTGATCCGTCCACCCCGGCCTACGATCAATACGTGCAATGGCTGCACTTCGCCGAAGGCTCGGCCATGTTGCCGTTGATGCTGAATTTGTACGTCGGCAAGTTGGGTGAGGCCGGCGCGCCGCTGCATCCGCGGATCAATTCGGAAGTGGCCAACTACCTGAGCTACCTCGACACCGCCCTCAGCCAGTCCGATTACCTGTTGGGTGATGAATTCAGCGCCGCCGATATCCAGATGAGCTTCATCGGCGAAATCGCCAGAGCCCAGGGCAAGCTGCGCGACTACCCGCACATTGCCGCGTGGGTTGAACGCTTCCAGGCACGTCCGGCCTATGTTGCGGCGTTGAAAACCGGTGGCAAGTACGACTTCGCGCCCCACTGAGTCGTAAAATTCTCATGTCAGCCCTAACGCAATCTGTAGCAGCCTGCGTTCGGCCTGTAGCAGCTGCCGAGGCACGAGGCTGCGTTCGGCTGCGCAGCAGTCGTGAAATCAGCCTACGCGGTACATCAGGAAAACCGCGTGCTCAGGATTACGCCTGCTTCGCAGCCGAACGCAGCCTCGTGCCTCGGCAGCTGCTACAAGCGGAACGCAGCCTCGCAGGCTCGGCAGCTGCTACAAGAGCGTGCATTGCCCAAGCGCCCGCGCCATGACTCGAATAGAACTTCAACCTGCCCAGCGCGATGAGCTGGAGACGATTGAAAACCTTATGCAGTTTTACGTGTACGACTTCAGCGAATGGTTGCCGCTGAAGCTTGGCGAGCACGGGTTATTCAATATCCAGCCCAAGCCGGGTTACTGGCGCAATCCGGCGACGCGGCCATTCTTGATCAAGGTTGACGGCGAACTCGCCGGGTTCGTGACCGTCGATGATGACATCCACGTCGCCGGTGCCGAGTTCAACATTGGCTATTTTTTTGTCAGCCGACGCTTTCGTGGCCAAGGCGTTGCGAAGTTTGTCGTCTCTGCCCTCTTGAGACGATTGCCCGGTCAGTGGCAAATTTTCCACATCGATGCGAACCAGCCTGCACGGCGGTTCTGGGCCTGCGTGATGCCTGACCTCTTGCAGGAAAAGTTCACCACGCATCAACTGACGGTGGACGGCTATCAGTGCACCCTCTACCGCTTTGAAAGCTCGCCCCAGCAGCCTCCAGGCCTGCCCTCCTAATACCAAAAGCACTTTGTCCGACAATATGTAGTGACCAAAAATAATCACTACATAACCGTTGACGCCGTCGATTTGCCCTTGCATGATGCAGACGTCTCCCCGATCGGGAGTACAGGCAACATGTTTGAGCAAGCTCGTCTGACCGCCGAGCTGTTTTCCCCGGATACACGCTGCCCACAAGGCAGATTGAAGAAGCTGACCTGGCCCGAACGTCCAGTACAAGGACGAGAAGCGCTGGCGAAACGATCTCATGAAGCTTGTGGCCGACCCTGAAAACGTCGGCAGTGGCCTTAAGGTTTTCGCCGCTTCTCTTCGTTGTGACGCTATTGCGTAGCAGTTATTCAACACGACTACATGCAACAGACGCGAGACCCCGTCAATTTGGCGGCTGACCGCTGACGTCCTGGTTTCGGTGCCAGGGATCAACTAACCGATGGGCTACCTGTATTAGCGAATCAACTTTGAAAGATCACCAAATGGTCAAGGGGCTTAATTATGAATCTGAACAATCAACCCACTATCGATGAACTGGCTCGTATGTTCGCTGCGCAAAAAGACAGCCACGACAGCCATATCCTGTGGATCAGCAAGTCGGGCCAGGTGCATATGGACTGCCTGTCGCCCCATGCCCACGAAGAAGAGTTCGACCAGAACAACCAGAACCTGCTGGCCCGCCTGAAGATGTACCGTCGCGGCCAGGGCTACGTCGGCAAGAAAGCCGCAGCCGACAAGGACTTCATCGGTAATGTTCTGCAAACTCTGAAACAAGCGTGGGCATCGATGCAGAACCAGAACGAAGTTCGGGTGATTGATCGGTTCTACTAACCAAGATTGAAAAAGGGCCTGCTCCCCATCAAGGAGCAGGCCCTTTTTTGTGCCTGACACTTTAATTCCTGACACGAAAGATCAAATGTGGGAGCGGGCTTGCTCGCGAATGCAGTCTGTCAGTCACCACTTCCATTAACTGATACACCGCCTTCGCGAGCAAGCCCGCTCCCACAGGGGATTTGTGTTGATTAGGACAAATCGCCGCCCAGCCCCCTCTCCACAGACGCCAACGCCGCCGCATGGTGGGAGCTATTCCGGCGCTGCAACAAGAAACTCCATCTATAGGCTGTGCTTATGCCAGGCATTGCATATCGGTCTTGGACGCTATTGGTCAATCGGCAGAAGATTGCTTCACACACAGCGACAACCCAATCCGATATAGGAGTCACACCATGCAACAGTCCCACGCTTACAACGATCAGAGTCTGGCCCTGACCACTTCGATTCTCGATGCCAAGGCCCGCAAAAACCTGTCCTGGCAGGACCTCACCGACGGCACCGGCCTGGGCCTGGCTTACGTCACCGCCGCCCTGCTCGGCCAGCACCCACTGCCGGAAGCCGCCGCCAAAGTGGTCGGCGAGAAGCTGGACCTGAACGCTGAGAGCATCGCCCGTCTGCAAATCATCCCGCTGCGCGGCAGCCTGGCCGGTGTGCCGACCGACCCGACCATCTACCGCTTCCACGAAATGATCCAGATCTACGGCACAACGTTGAAAGCCCTGGTTCATGAGCAATTCGGTGACGGCATCATCAGCGCGATCAACTTCAAGCTCGACATGAAGAAAGTCGAAGACCCGGAAGGCGGCTCCCGCGCCGTGATCACCCTGGACGGCAAGTTCCTGCCATTGCGTCCTTTCTAAGCCCCCTCTTTGGGAGCGGGCTTGCCCGCCCCCACACCACACCAGACTTATGAGGTAGCCCCCATGAAAGCGCTCATCGACGGTTTTTTGAAGTTCCAGAACGAAGCCTTCCCGCAACGCACTGACCTGTTTAAACACCTGGCCACCACCCAGCACCCCGGCACGTTGTTTATCACCTGTTCCGACAGCCGCGTGGTGCCGGAGCTGCTGACCCAGCAAGAGCCCGGTGAACTGTTCGTGATCCGCAACGCCGGTAACATCGTGCCGTCCTACAGCCCGCATCCGGGTGGTGTGTCGGCCACGGTGGAATATGCGGTCGCGGTGTTGGGTGTCACGGACATTGTGATCTGCGGCCATTCCGATTGCGGCGCCATGACCGCCGTCGCCAAGTGCAAATGCATGGATCACCTGCCCGCCGTCAGTGGCTGGTTGCAACACGCCGAGTCGGCCAAGGTGATCAACGAATCCCGGCCTCACGCCAATGAAGCGGCCAAGGTAAGTTCGATGGTGCGCGAAAACGTGATCGCGCAACTGGCCAATATCCAGACTCACCCGAGCGTGCGCCTGGCCCAGGAAAAAGGTCAGTTGAACCTGCATGGCTGGGTGTATGACATCGAGACCGGTTCGATCGATGCCCTGGATGCGGACAGCCGCAGCTTCGTGTCCCTGGTCGAGCACCCGACGACCTGCGCGGTGTACGCCAAGGCTGCGCAAGTCGCCTGAGTAAGACCGTTCAGAACTAAAACCAAGGCCCCACCACCTGCTTCACTTTCATCAGCGCGAGCCGCAGCGAGTTCATGTCCACCGAGCCCAGCGCCAGGCGAATCGCATGGGGGACATGGACCGATATCGCGAACGGTTCGGCGGTGGATACCGCCACCTGCTCCTGCAGCAAGGCCATGGCGATCTGGTCCGCCCTGGCCTCCTCCGACAAGGGCAGCCAGACAAAGTAGGAACAGGGATGACGCACGTAGTGCAGACCGGCCAACACCTCGTCGACCAGCGTCTGCCGGGCCTGGGCATCTGCGCGTTTTTGCGCTTCCAGCAAAGTGACGGTGCCATCGTCGAGCCAGGCAGTGGCGATGGCCGTCATGATGCCGGGGGTGTTCCAGGTGGTGGCGCGGATCGCGCGCTCCAGCGCCGGGACTTTCGACATTGGCGCGGCGACGAAACCGACGCGCAACCCGGTGGCGATGTTCTTGGACAACCCGGACACATACACCGTGCGTTCCGGGGCCAGTTCAGCCAAGGGAGGTGGCGGCGCTTCAGCGAGGAATGCGTAAGCCGCGTCCTCGATAATCAGCAGGTCATGCTGGCGCGCGATCGACACCAGTTGTTCGCGCTGATCCAGCGTCATCACCCAGCCCAACGGGTTGTGCAAAGTCGGCATGCTGTAGACCGCGCGCACCGAACGGCTTTGGCAGAGCTTTTCCAACCCATCCAGATCCACCCCGCTCTCCGTCACCGCAATCGCCACCAGTTCAAGGTGCAGCGCCTCGGCCAGCACCTTGAAACCGGGATAGGTCAAGGCGTCGGCGGCAATCACATCCCCCGGTTGCAGCAGTGCCATCATCGTTACCGCCAAACCGTGCTGGGCACCGCTGACGATCAGCACTTGCTCCGCTGTCACCGCCAATCCACGGGTCAGCAGATGGCGCGCCACCGAGGCGCGTTCATGGGGGCGACCGGCGTGGGGCTGGTAACGCAAGTGGGATTCCAGATCACCGGACAGGGCCAATTGGCGCAGGGCTGTTCGTAACAAATCGGCTTGGCCCGGCAACGACGGATAATTGAAATTCAGGTCGAGCATCCCGGCGACCACGCTCGGCTGATGCACACCCAGACTGGGTGGCAACGCCGTTTCACGGACAAAGGTGCCGCGCCCGGTTTCGCCGCTGACCAGGCCCATGGCCTCCAGCTCGGCATACACCCGACTGGCGGTGACCAGCGCCAGACCTTCCGTGGTCGCCAACTGCCGGTGCGTGGGCAGGCGCGTGCCGGGCGGCAATTGGCCCGAGCGGATATCAGCAGCAAAGGTGTCCACCAGCGACTTGTAGCGAGAGCGCGCCATAGCAAATGTATCCATGACAATTTTTTGATTGTCTTGATCTTCGGTCATAGCATGGGCTTTACGCAACCTGACCCAGTGAGACTCGCCATGGAACGCACCTCAAACCTGAATAACCCACCGCTGGAAAACAGCACCCGCGGCTGGATCAACGGCCTCATCGGCGTGGTGATTTTCAGCGGCTCACTGCCTGCCACACGCCTGGCAGTCCTGGAATTCGACCCGGTGTTCCTGACCGTGGCCCGGGCCACCATCGCCGGTGTACTCGCGCTGTGTCTGCTGTGGTTGTTCAAGGAAAAGCGCCCGGCCCGGCATCAGTTTCTGCCGTTGATCGTGGTGGCGCTGGGAGTGGTCGTCGGCTTTCCGCTGCTGACCGCGCTGGCCCTGCAATACGTGACCTCCGCGCACTCCATCGTGTTTATCGGTCTGCTGCCGTTGGCGACTGCGGTGTTCGGCGTGCTGCGCGGCGGCGAGCGGCCAAAACCGGCGTTCTGGCTGTTCTCGATCCTGGGCAGTTTGCTGGTGGTGGGATTCGCCGTGTCCCAAGGCCTGACCGCCTCGCCCACCGGCGATCTGCTGATGCTGCTGGCGGTGGTGGTCTGCGGCCTGGGTTATGCCGAAGGGGCGAAACTGTCCCGCACCCTCGGCGGCTGGCAGGTGATTTGCTGGGCGTTGCTGGTATCGCTGCCGGTGATGGCGGCGCTGACCTGGTATCGCTTGCCCGCGTCGTTTTCGACCATCAGCACCCCGGCCTGGCTGAGCCTGGCCTATGTGTCGCTGTTCAGCATGCTGATCGGTTTTGTGTTCTGGTATCGCGGGCTGGCCCAAGGCGGGATTGCCGCCGTGGGCCAGCTTCAGTTGCTGCAACCGTTTTTTGGCCTGGCGCTGGCGGCCACCCTGCTGCACGAGCAGGTCAGCGTGGGGATGCTCGCGGTCACCGTTGCGGTGATCCTGTGTGTGGCCGGAGCGCGAAGGTTTTCCCGCTAAACGCCGGGATTATTGCTCGTCAGGGCCTCCTGGCCTGAACACATGAGTGCGCAACGCACTGCCATCGACCTCGATGACGCCATGTACCCCACGGGCCAGGCTCACCGCCTGATCGCACTGGCGATGGGTATCGAGCATGCCGCTCAACGCCACCATGCCCGCGTGGGTCTTGACGTGAATGTGCAGGCCCAGACCCGGTTCGGCCCTGGCCAGGGTCGATTTCACCCGGGTGGTGATCCACGCATCGCGGGCGACCGTGGCCAGGTCATGGGAGTAATGCTCAAAGGAATGAAGTTTCATGGTGCGAACCTCCGTCACGCAATCACAAACACCCCTTAATTATAGTGCGCCCCCCAGGGCTCAGCGTTTGACCGACAGATCGACCTGAGTCATGCGGCTGCGGATGGTGAACACACCATCGCCGGAGAGAATCGCGCTGCGAGCGAACAGTCGCCCACTCTCCCAGTTCGAAAGCCCCAGTTCCGGCTTGTTCAGCGCGTACTGGCCATCGACCCAACGGGTGATGCCATTGCCCACGAACGGCGCATTCACCGCGTTGTAGAAACGCTCGTGGGCCTCGGCGGTTTCACTGATCAGCGACACGGTGAATTGCGGGCTGTAGCGGTTGAACAGCGCGATGGCCTGATCCAGGTCATCGACGATTTTCAGGCTCACTTCCGGGGTTTCTTCCCACTCCCACTCGCGGCCCAATTGATCTTCCGCCAGGGGTTCGGCCAAGGCTTCGGTGACGTAGCCTTCGGCGCGATAGACCTCGACGCTGGCGGTTTGCCAATCATTCGGCAAGCAAGATTCGCTGCCCTCGACGATGTGCAATTTGCAGCCTTGGCCGCGAGCCGTACCGGCCTGTTGCAGCGCATCAAGAAACAGCGGCACCAGTTCGGCGGCGCGGTCGCGCTGGATCAGGCAGACATTCAAGGTGTTGCAGACCTTGCGGTCCAGGGAGTTGCGCACCACGGCGGCGAACCGTGTGGCGTCCGCCTCTTTATCGGCGATCAACCACGCACCGCCGGTGCCATGCAGGCTGACAGCGGTGCCTGCCTGCTGGGCGATGCTGCCCAATTGACTGACGGCGCGACCCGATCCACGGGCCACGGCCAACGACAAACGTCGATCAGCGAACATCGCCCACCCGGCGGCGTGGTTGACGCTTTCCACCAGCGACACCGCGCCGCTCGGCAACCCGGCATCGGCCAGTGCCGGATTCAACGCGTGCTCGACGATGGCTTGCGCGGTGCCCAAGGCATCGCTGCCGATGCGCAACACGGCAGTGTTGCCGGTGCGCAGTACGCCGGCGGCGTCGGCAAACACATTCGGCCGGCCCTCGAAGACGAAGGCGACGATGCCCAGCGGCGACACCACTTGTTCGACTTTCCAGCCGTCATGCTCGACGCAACTGATGACTTTGCCACGGGTGGCGGACGCATCGCGCCACGCTCGCAGGCCGGCGATCATGTCGCGGCGCATGCGTTCGTCGGCCAGCAGTCGCGTTGTGGAACGGCCACGGGCCTTGGCGCGCTCGATGTCGGCCAGGTTCGCGGCTTCGATCAAGGCCCAGGTTTCGGGGGTTCCCAGGCGTTGGGCAAACAGGTCGAAAAACTCGCTGATCGCTTCATCCGACACCGCCGACATCGCCGTGAACGCCGCTTGCGCACGCTCGATCGCCACTGCCGCTGCTTGCTGGTCCGCCACCGGGATCAACAACAATTCGCCGCTGACCTGCTCCACCAGCAAATGGTCACCGGGCTGGAAGCGCGCCGCCAGTTCGGGGCTGACCACGGAGACACGGTTACCAGCGAAAGGGATCGGCGTGCCAGCGACGAGACGTTCGAGCATCAGGGACATGAAGCAGTTTCACCATGCAGGGGGGCGGCCGGAAAATGTATAGCAAAACCCTGCAAGCGTCATCCTTCAGGCCGGTGATTGCAGCCGCGAATGCAGCAATCCCTTGACCGTGCGCATGACTGCCGCGTTGGCTTCTTCCATTTGCCCGACGTGCTTGAGCGTGACCTCCAGTTCGCCTCGGGCATGGGCCTCAAGCGCTGCCTGGCCACTGCTGTGTACCAAACGATGGGGCACTTCCATGCGGCGGAAATCGGCGTCCCGTTGCTGGCTCTGGTTCTGCTCGCCGTAGTACCACTGGCCGAACAGGCATTCGGTTTCATCCGGCAGCTTGAGCGGCGCGTGCGGCTTGGGGTTGAGCAAGCGGTCGTAGACCGTGACTTTGAGCGTCAGCTCTTGCAGGTTGGCCAGTTCGACGTTGGACAGCAGGTGCGACTGGTCGATGTCCCGTTGCATCTGCTGCGCTTCGTCGTACATGCCGGCCATGGTCTCGGCAGTTTTATCGATCACTGCGCCGAAGGCACTGGAGACCTGGCTCTGTTGCGAAATCGCCAGTTTGGCCTCGCTGATTTGCTGCTGGATGGCCGAGGTTTCCTTGACGATTTCCCGGGTCGCCTCGGCGGTTTTCTCCGCCAGCAAGCGCACTTCGCTGGCGACCACGGCAAAACCGCGACCGGTTTCCCCGGCGCGGGCGGCTTCGATGGCGGCGTTCAGGGCCAGCAGGTTGGTCTTGCGCGCAATGTCGCTGATCAGGTCGACGATCCGGTCAATCTCGCTGGCGCGGCCGACCAAGTGAGTGATCACCCCTTCCAGCGCTTCGAGCCCCGCTTCCATGACCCGGGATTGCTCTTGCAGATGGCCGACGCGCTCGCGGTTATCCACGGCGGCGCGGGCCACGGTTTCGGCCCGTTGGTGATTGAGTTTGAGACGATGGTTGAGCATCGAGAACGATTCGCTGACCGGCGACAGCGAGTTACCGCAGGTCAGCAGGTGTCGGGCCAGGCCCCGGAAGAAATCGCGATCACGCAGGTCAGCCAGATGGGCCGTTTCATCCACGGCAACCACCACTGGTTCAACGACCATCGCCTGCGGACCGGCGCTCTGTGCGACGGGTTTCTTGCGCCATCCGAAATTCATCTCTATCCCCTGCCCACCCGACGCAAAGCGTCAAAGCGCGGACGATACGAATGAACGGGGCCGGGTAAAAGCTCCAATCCGGCGAAAGACCGCTAGACCGCTGTCAGAACACCGACCAGCCAATGCGCTGGCTCAACAGCTCCAGGGCCGCCATGCCCGCCAGGGAGTTGCCCGCCGCGTTCAGCTCCGGCGACCACACGCACACCGTGAACTGTCCCGGCACCACCGCGACAATCCCGCCGCCGACGCCGCTCTTGCCCGGCAGGCCGACGCGGTAGGCGAAGTTGCCTGCTTCGTCGTAGAGGCCGCTGGTGGCCATGATCGAGTTGACTTGCTGGGTCTGGCGGGCGGTGAGGATCTGCTCGCCGCTGTGTTTGCAGAAACCGTCGTTGGCCAGGAAGCAGAACGCCCGGGCCAGGTCCACGCAACTCATGCGCAGGGCGCAGTGGCTGAAATAGCTGCGCAACACGGCTTCGACGTCGTTGTGGAAATTGCCGAAGGATTGCATCAGGTACGCCATGGCGGCGTTGCGCGCACGGTGCTGGTATTCGGAGTCGGCGACCTTGCCGTCCACCATCACTTGCGGGTTGCCGGACAGGCGCCGCACAAAATCGCGCATCGACAGGGCCGGTGCGGCGAAGCGTGACTGGTTGATGTCACAGATCACCAGCGCCCCGGCGTTGATAAACGGATTGCGCGGGCGGCCGCGTTCGAATTCCAGCTGCACCAGGGAGTTGAACGGCTGGCCGGACGGCTCGTGACCGAGGCGTTCCCAGATTGCCTCGCCGGAATGATCGATGGCCTGCACCAGGCTGAACACCTTGGAAATACTCTGCACTGAAAACAGCGTCTCGGCGTCACCGGCGCAGTACAGCTCGCCATCATTGCCATACACGGCAATGCCCAATTGGTTGGCCGGCACCGTGCCGAGGGCGGGAATGTAGTCAGCCACCTTGCCCTGGCCGATCAGGGGACGAACTGCGTCAAGGATCTCGTTCAACAGCGCTTGCATGCCGGGTTCCGAAGTCTCGCCCCATGGGTTTGCGGGGACACAGACGCTAGACGCCACCCGCGCTGGGCGGATCACAGTTTTGTAGAGGAATGTATCTGGCGCCGGTCCTGATACATGAAGAGGTTTTCGGGACATATCGCCAACACACCGCGCTGGAACACTTTGGGTGTCTGCTGACCTTGGTCGGCCCTTGTTCCGGAGTGTTGCCATGAATACCTCAATCCCGCGCTACCACGGCTGGTCGCTGTTTGGCCTGTTGTCCTTGCTGGTGCTGCTGATGACCGGCCTGATCCTGGTGCTCAACCCCGATCTGGTGGAAGCCACCCGCAGCGCCATCCGCGCCACGGCCCGGACTTCGTTTGCACTGTTTCTCGCGGCGTTTCTGGCGTCTGCATTTGCCGTGCTGGTGCCCTCGCCGTTCACTAAATCCCTGGTGCGCGAGCGACGGTTTATCGGCCTGGCGTTTGCCTTTTCCCATCTGGTGCATGCGGTATTGATCTACAGCTATGGGCAGTTGAATACGGAGTTCTGGCCGGGACGCACCACCGTCGGCAACATTCCCGGCTCGGTGGGTTATCTGTTCATTGTGTTGATGGCGCTGACCTCGTTCAAAACCACCGCGAAGATGATCGGCCCCAAGGCCTGGAAGGCCCTGCATGTGACGGGGATGTGGGTGATTGCGGCGGTGTTTACCTACTCAAACTTCAAGCGGATACCGATGAGTGCCTGGTATGTGCTGCCGTTCGGGATCATGTGCGCGGCGATTGCGCTGCGGTGGGTGGGCAAACTCGCGGTGAGGAATAAGCGTAGCCAGCGGGTTGCCTATACCTGAAATCCACCACTGTCCCCTCTGTGGGAGCGGGCTTGCTCGCGAAGGCGCAGTGTCAGTCGACATCAATTTGGCTGACACACCGCTTTCGCGAGCAAGCCCGCTCCCACAGGGGAATTTTTGGTGTTTGGGGATTCTGCGTTTGGCTATGTATCTGAGTGTGTACAACCCCTTCCCAGACACACCAAGGCGTCAAAAGCCCGCCCCCGCGACACACCCCGGATACACCCCATTGATGAAATGTGCTGGTCGATTGGCGAGGCCAATCCAAGCCCTCAACGGAGATCAAGCCCATGAACATTGCACTGTCTTCGGCCGTCAAAGGCCTGCACCTGAACCTCGACCGCGCCGGCAGCTGGATTGCGCCACTGACCCTGCGCATTTTCCTGGCCTGGGAGTTTTTCGAGTCGGGACTGGAGAAATGGAACGGCGAGAACTGGTTTGCCGATATCCAAGACGCCTTCCCGTTTCCGTTCAACCATGTTTCCGCCCATTTGAACTGGGAGTTGTCGATGTGGGCCGAGCTGATTTGCGCCCTCGCCCTGCTGGTGGGCCTGGGCACGCGGGTGTCGGCGATCAGCCTGATGGTGGTCACCGTGGTCGCCACCGCCGCTGTCCACTGGCCGGCCGATTGGTCTACATTGAGTGAACTTGCCCAAGGCTACGCCATCACTAATAAGGGTCACGGTAACTTCAAGCTGCCGCTGATCTACCTGGCCGCACTGATGCCGCTGTTATTGTCCGGTGCCGGCAAGCTCAGCCTTGATGCATTGCTGGCTCGATTCTTCTGGCGTCGTGCTAACCGCTGAAACGTCAGTGTCTCGATAACTCCCCATAATCGATAAAAATGGAGCCCGTTCATGAGCCTCACACTGTACGGTTTTGACGGCAGCACTTACGTACGAACAGCCAAGATGCTGCTGGTCGAGAAAGGCGCGGATTTCGATCAGGTGCAGGTCAATGTCATCAAAGGCGAACCGCACCTGCCGGAACACCTGGTGCGCCACCCTTTCGGCAAGGTGCCGGTGATCGACCACGACGGTTTCCGGATCATCGAAACCGCGGCGATCATGGCCTATCTGGATGAAGTGCTGCCCGGCCCGTCGCTGACCCCGGACAACGCCCATGACCGCGCCCGTAATCACATGGCCATGAGCATTTACGACGCCTATGGTTACGGCGCCTTGGTCTCGGTGTTCGGGTTTCACTTGTTTCCTGATTTCATCGGCGGGCAGAATGAGGACTCGCGGCGCAAAGGCATCGAAAATGCCAAGCGTGTCATCCGCGAATTGATGAAGATCAAAGGTAATGATCCGTTCATCGCCGGGCTCAACCCAAGTTTCAGCGATTTCTACCTGGCCCCGGCCTGTGCCTATATCGCGATTACACCGGATGCAGCGCAAGTGTTCGCCGTGGACGGTTTCGCCGAATGGTGGAAACGTCTGCAGGCCTTGCCAAGTTTCCAGGCGACTATCCCGCAATAAATCCAACTTTCACTGACGAAGACAGGAGCCACCATGAGCGTGACCACCCAATGGATCGAGATCGACAGCCCCGAAGGTAAATTCGGTGCTTACCTGGCGATTCCCCATACCCAAAAAGGTCCGGGGATTGTGTTGATCCAGGAGATCTTCGGCGTCAACGAACACATCCGCTCGGTCGCCGAGCAATACGCCGCCGACGGCTACCTGGTGATCGCACCGGACCTGTTCTGGCGCAGCGGCCCGCGCATCGAACTGACCTATGACGAAGCCGGCTGGAAACGCGCGGTTGAACTGATGAATGCCACCGACGTGAACGCGGCCCAGGCTGACATCAAATTGGCCATCGACGCCCTGCAAGCCCAACCGGGCCTGGATGGCGGCATCGCTTCCATCGGTTACTGCTTTGGCGGCCTGCTGTCGTACCACACCGCCGCCAACGGTTTCGTCGACGTGGCCATCGCCTATTACGGCGGCGGCATCCAGAACCAATTGGACCGTGCCGATGAAATCCAGGTGCCGATTCTGATGCACTTCGGCGAAGCGGACAGCCACATTCCATTGGAAGCCGTGGAGAAAATCGCCGAGCGTTTCGACACTAACGACAATGTGGAGATCGTGGTTTATCCGGAAGCCGAGCATGGTTTCAACTGCTCACACCGCGAGAGCTACAACCAGCGTGCAGCGGTCGAGGCCCATGGCAATACCCTGATCTTCCTGGGCATGGAACTCTAAACCCCAGCGCAACCCCCCCTGTGGGAGCGGGCTTGCTCGCGAAGGCGTCAGTCCAGTCGACAAATATGTTGCCTGACACACCGCTTTCGCGAGCAAGCCCGCTCCCACATTTTTTTTGAGCATCAACAGATTTGCGTTTCTTCCTCCGAGAACAGCAACGCGATGCTGTAGATCGCCTTCGTCTGCCGCGCTGTTCGCCCTCTCGAACGCCGCCGCCAACCTGAAGAAAATTTCATTTTTCGCGGGACCAATCTTTTCCCGATTCGACGTCCAATGGATCAACACCATCCACTTTCGGATGCGGCCTGAGGAGTTGTCATGAACGCTGTGCGCCCCCTGATCAAGTTGCGGCATTGGTTGCTCGTCCCCCTGGCGCTGGCCGCGCTGGCGAGCACGCCGGCGTTCGCCCAGCCCGAGATCATCATTCGCCAGGCGCCGCCACCCGTGCGCATGGAACCGGTGCCCATGGCCCGTCCCGGCTATGCCTGGGACAACGGCCACTGGCGCTGGGACGGTCGCGGTTATGTCTGGGAGCCCGGTCATTGGCAGCGCATGCACCACGGCGGACGCTGGATGCCGGGGCATTGGGAAGCACGTGGGCCGAACTGGTACTGGATCGAAGGTCGCTGGGTGCGCTGAGCCGCCGACCGCTAGACGCTGAATCACCCGTCCGCCATTCAGGCGCGGCGCGTATGGATCAAGGAACCTGCTCATGTCCCGAATCTTCAAGACCACCCTGATTGCCAGCCTCATGGCGATCACCCTGTCCGGCTGCATCATCGAACCGGCCCGACCGCACCGACCGCCACCGCGAGTGGAAATGGTCCCGGTGATGCCGGCACCGGGTTATCACTGGGTGGCCGGGCAGTATCGTTGGGCTCACAACGAATGGGTGTGGGTGCCGGGGCATTGGAAAGGGTATTGAGTAGAGGCTGAAGGCCCTTTCGCGAGCAGGCTCGCTCCCACAAAGGATTTGTGAGTGCCACAGAATCAATGTGGGAGCGGGCTTGCTCGCGAAGAGGGCATGTCAGTCACTGTAGAAGTTGCCTGATACGCCGCCTTCGCGAGCAAGCCCGCTCCCACAGGGGTTCGGTGGTGTGCGTGAATTTCAGGTGCAACACCCATCCAGTGTGGGAGCGAGCCTGCTCGCGAAGGCGGACTGACGTTCACCGCAGAAATCGAAGCCTGCCCGCCCACCCATCATTTCTCTCGATCATTTACATCACGAATGCGAATTTTTCATTTGCCCCCGACCTGTTCAGGATGGCACCACCTAAAACAGCTCGGACGACTTCCTCATGAATTTCAATCTGGCGATTGCCTGTCTTATCGTGGTGTCCTTCGCCATTGCGCTGGGTCACGCCTGAAGCGCTATTTCGCCGACCCGTCATGGGGTTTGTAGAACGTGAACAAGCCGATCTGGGCGGTCTTGATGTATTCACGGGCCCAATCCGGCTTGACCGTCTTGTCATGGAAATACATCGCGCCGTGGGTGCGATCCGGTAGTTGCTTGTTCAGCGCCTTGCGCGCGATTTCCTTGGCCAGCGCGTAAGGGACATCTTCCTGAGCCGTGTCCGGCTTGCCATCGCACCACCAGGAAAACTGGCAGGCATGTTTTTCCGAGCCCTGCTTGACGATCCCGCACACCGTATCCGGAAAACCCTCGTGCCCGAGGCGATTCATCACTACGTTGGCCACCGCTTCCATGTCGGCGGAGTCCTTGCCCTTGGCTTCCCAGTAAATACTGCGGGCCAGGCAGGTGATGGCTTCGTCCAGCGGCGCGGTGCCGGCCGGGTCTACCGCCTGGACTTCCGACTGGGTGATGGTCTCGCCCTTTTTCGGTGCCGGGGCCGCGCTGCCCTTGTCGGCGGCTTTCTCTTCCAGCACCTGGGCCTTATCCACGGCCACTTCTTTTTTCTGTTCCTGATCGTCAGCGAAAACCTGGCCTGCAACCAGGGTGATAGCAAGGCAGGCGGCTATCCACGGGAAACGCATGATGGGCGGCTCTGTAGGACGTCGACGAGCGACTTCGCTACAGTGTAGCCGGCAAATCGTTCCAATAGGCCGACGGCAAACCGCAAAAAGCCGCTGCCCTTAACGGGAAGAAATCGCGCATCATGGGCGCAGTCCGTTCAAGGGGGATTTTCATGCGCGTTCTGTCATCCGTTTTGTCTGTAACCGGGTTGTCGCTGGGCCTGTTCTTTGCCACCACGGCCATGGCCACCGACGAGACGCAACTGGTTCAGTCGATCAATAGCTATCGCAGCCAGGTGCAGCGTTGTGGCGGCCAGGTGTCGTCGGAGCTGCCGCCGCTGGCCGCCGATCCGCGCCTGATCTTGCCCGCCAGTGGCTTCATCGACCTGCAACAAGCCATGGCGCAGGCGAAATATCCGATGGTCAATGTGCAGGCGATCACCCTGTCCGGGCCGCGTGATGCAACGTCGGCCATGAAGGCGGTGCAGGAAAGCTTTTGCCAGGTTGTGCTGAACCCGCAATTCATTGATGTCGGGGTCAGTCACTCAGGCTCGGAATGGCGCATCGTACTCGCCCGTCCGCTCCTGAGCGCACGTCTGGGCGATGCGGCCGCCGAGGGGCAGAAACTGCTGGAACTGCTCAACGCCGCCCGCGCCCAACCGCGCCAATGCGGCGGCCAACCGTTCGCCGCCACCACGCCGCTGGCCTGGAACGCCACGCTGGGCGCCGCTGCCGAAACCCACAGCCGCGACATGGCCAACAACAACTACTTCGATCACAAGGGCCGCGACGGCAGCACCCCCGGCGACCGCGCGGAACTGGGCGGCTACATCGCCCAGCAGATCGGCGAAAACATCGCCGCCGGGCAAGACACCCCGCGCAAAGTGGTCGATGGCTGGCTCGGCAGCCCCGGGCATTGCGCCAATTTGATGAACCCGCAATTCCGCGAATTGGGCGCGGCCTATGCGGTCGATCCGAAAAGTGATGGCGGAATCTACTGGACGGCGATGTTCGGCACCCAGTAACCGCCCGCCACATTCCCCCTGTAGGAGCAAAGCTTGCTCGCGATAGCGATCTGTCAGTCACAGCCATACTGGATGTGCCGTCGCGTTCGCGAGCAAGCTTTGCTCCTACAGCGATAGCGATCTGTCAGTCACAGCCGTACTGGATGTGCCGTCGCCTTCGCGAGCAAGCTTTGCTCCTACAGCGATGGCGGTATATCCGTCACATCATTGCTGGATGTGCCGCCGACTACCCGAATCGGCGCTTCACCGCTACTGTTAGCAGCTCGCAGTCGTTGAAAAAGGCTCACCTCTTGCGCGACGCACTCGCAAAACCCCAACCCATCCCCCTGCGCGAAGCCTTCCTGTTCTGGCTCAAGCTCGGCTTGATCAGTTTCGGCGGCCCGGCCGGGCAGATTTCGATCATGCATCAGGAACTCGTCGAGCGGCGGCGCTGGATTTCCGAGCGACGGTTTCTGCATGCGCTCAACTATTGCATGCTGCTGCCCGGCCCGGAGGCGCAACAATTGGCGACCTACATCGGCTGGCTGATGCACCGCACCTGGGGCGGCGTGATGGCCGGCGGGCTGTTTGTGTTGCCGTCGCTGTTTATCCTGATCGGGTTGTCGTGGCTGTACATCGCGTTCGGGGATGTGCCGGTGGTGGCGGGCGTGTTTTATGGAATCAAGCCTGCGATCACCGCGATTGTGCTGCAGGCCGCCCATCGCATCGGCTCCCGGGCGCTGAAGAACAACTGGCTGTGGGGCATCGCGGCGGCGTCGTTCGTTGCCATCTTCGCCTTCAATGTGCCGTTTCCGTTGATTGTGTTGGGCGCGGCGCTCATCGGCTATGTCGGCGGACGCCTGGCCCCGGGCAAGTTCAGCCATGGCGGCCACCGCGCGGCGCAAACTTCCTATGGCCCGGCGCTGATCGATGACGACACCCCGACACCCGAACATGCGCGTTTCAGCGCAATAAAATTGCTGCGCCTGGCCGTCATCGGCGCGGTGTTATGGCTGGTGCCGATGGGTCTGCTCACCCTGCTGTTCGGCTGGGACGGCACCTTGACCCAGATGGGCTGGTTCTTCACCAAAGCCGCGCTGCTGACCTTCGGCGGTGCCTACGCCGTGCTGCCCTACGTGTATCAGGGCGCGGTCGGGCACTACGGCTGGCTGACGCCGACGCAAATGATCGATGGCCTGGCGCTGGGCGAAACCACCCCAGGGCCGCTGATCATGGTGGTGGCCTTCGTCGCATTTGTCGGTGCTTATGTGCAGCAGGTGTTCGGCGCCGACCACGTGTTTTTCGCCGGCGCCCTCGCCGCCACGCTGGTGACCTGGTTCACTTTCCTGCCTTCGTTCCTGTTCATCCTCGCCGGCGGGCCGCTGGTGGAGTCGACCCACAACGAACTGAAATTCACCGCACCCCTGACCGCGATCACGGCCGCCGTGGTCGGGGTGATTCTCAACCTCGCGTGCTTCTTCGGTTACCACGTGCTCTGGCCGAGCGGCTTCAGCGGCCACCTCGACTGGCCTTCGGCGCTGCTGGCGCTGGCGGCGGCGATTGCCTTGTTTCGCTTCAAGCGCGGGGTGATTGAAGTACTGATCGGCTGCGCCCTGATCGGGTTGGCCGTGCATCTGTTGCGCTGACCGTTACAGCGCGGTGTCTTGCTGCACCACGTCGATCCCCAGCCGCTGGTAATCCTCGACATTGCCCGAGGCCAGATACCGCTCGGTGATCAGCGTCTGGATGCGTCGGCACGGCGCCACGACGAACGGCTCCACCGCACCCAGTTTGTCCGCCGTGGAAACCGCCACCACATGGGCCGCGCTGTCGAGCATTGCCTGCTTCACCGGCACTTCATCGAAGTGCAACGAGCTGATGCCGACGTCGGGATGAATCGCACAGACGCCGGTGAACAGCAGATCCGCCTTGATCCCCTGGAACAGTCGCAGCGTCTCATGCCCGCTGGCCGACATCGTTGCCGGATTCAGTTGACCACCGGCCAGGATCACCTTGATGCCTTTGAACTCGGCCAGGGTGATCGCGATCATCGGCGAAGCGGTGACAGCGGTGATAACAATGTCCGCAGGCAACGACCGGGCAATCTGCAACGTGGTGGAGCCCGAATCGAAAATCACAATCTGGCCGTTCTTCACGTACCGCGCCGCGAGTTGCGCCAAGTGGGATTTCACCTCATCGGTTTCGCTGACCCGAGTGAAGAAATCCTTGCCCGTGTCCTTGGGCCGCGGCAACGCCCCACCGTGCACCCGCTGGACCAGGCCAGCAGTGTCCAGCTCTGCCAAGTCGCGGCGGATGGTGTCTTCGGAGACGGAGAAATGCTGGCTCAACTCGGACGCCATGACCTTGCCGTCACGTTCGAGGATCAAGAGGATTTTTTGCCGGCGCAGGGAAGGAAGCTCGATGGCGGTATGCATGATTTTGCCTGATCTTGCGGGTTTGTGCGAGATTAGCCAAAGCCCTGCATAAATACAATCCAGTGGCCTAATGCCGATAGCTAAGCCCGCCACCGGTTACTCGTCACAGCTACAACTCTACTGACCCTTTTCAAACCGCCCTCTTAGTTGTTCGCCACCCGTGCCACATTGCCCGAGGTCACCAGCGCCTTCAGCGACGCATCGAACTGTTTCAGGGCATTCACCTGCAACTCGGTTTGTTGGTCAATCTGCGCCGCAATCTCCGGCGCGGCTTTACCGTGCACCCACACCGATGGCATTTGCTGTTCGCGGGCGCCTTCGGCCTGACCGATGTATTGCAGGTTCGCGTCGTAGAACTTGGCGAGGAAACGCGCTTCCACCTGATTGTTGCGCTTGCTCACGAGGCGGTTGTAGGTGTCGAGCATCACCACCACGTCGGGCTTGGCTTGCACCAGGGCGTCGAGGTTGTCGTAGACGGTGACCGAGGCGAATTGTTTCTGCAACGACCCCATCAGCCAGTTGATCGCCAGGGTCGGATCGGAGCTTTTGATGAAGGCGTTGCTGATGCGCGGATCGAGGGCGGCATTCTTGCTGCCGTTGACCGCGACGGTGTGGTAGCTCTCAAGGTATTGCAGGGTGTTGACGGTGTTTTCGCTGTAAAGCACGCCCACCGATTGGGAATGTTGCAGGTTGGCGCTGCTGTCCCCCATCGGCAGGAAGTGGCAGGCCTGTGGGTCGGCGGCGAAGGCCGGGGTGGTGGCGGCGAAAGCGCCGGTCAGTACGGCGACAAGGGCGAAAGCAGTTGAAATTCTCATCGCGCAGGTTCCTTCAGAAGCGAGATCGGTATGACGCTATCCTCCTCCGATGCTGGAAAAACAGAACTCGCATTTTTTGATGATCACTATCGATTGAACGAATGGTCGACTGAGTCCAGGCACTCAAACAGCACTGACGCCGTCACCTTGTGGGAGCGAGCCTGCTCGCGAACGCGGATTAACATTCAATAAAGATGTCGACTGACCCAATGCCTTCGCGAGCAAGCCCGCTCCCACAGAATTTGCGCGCTAGCGGGTGATCGGCGTTCCGATTTCCACCACCCCGCCGTTCAAGCGCACCGGCCACACCCGCAAGCACTGCTGCGGATACTCCAGGCAACGCCCATCCTCCAGGCGAAAATGCTGTTTGTAGATCGGCGACGCCACCACCAGATCGCCCTTGATGCTTCCAATCAATCCACGGCCGATGACATTCGCCCCGGATTGCGGGTCGTGGTTGTCGATGGCAAACAGGGTCTGCCCCTCGGCGTCCGGCAGGTAGAACAGCGCTACTTGTGCGCCGTCGAGCCAGACGACCACGCCTGAGTTGCTGACCAAATCCTGTTGCGCGCAAACACTTTGCCAGGCTTCGGTATTGTCCAGAACGGCAATCCGCTGGGTGTTGGATGGACTCATCAGGCAATCTCCTCGGTGACCGGGATCAGGTTGAGTTCGGCGGCCATGATCGGACGCCGCTGGCCGCGTTCCTGGACGAAATGGATGTCCGGGTCCGGGCGTTTGTCGTTGACGAAGGTGCGGAAGCGCTTGAGTTTTTCCGGGTCCTTGAGGGCGTTGGCCCATTCACACTCATAGCGATCGACCACCAGTTGCATCTGCGCTTCGAGTTCGGCGCCGAGGCCGAGGCTGTCGTCGATGATCACCGCTTTGAGGAACTCCAGACCGCCCTCCAGGCTTTCGCGCCACACCGAGGTGCGCTGCAATTTGTCGGCGGTGCGGATGTAGAACATCAGGAAGCGGTCGATGTAGCGGATCAGGGTTTCGTCATCGAGGTCGGTGGCGAACAGTTCGGCGTGGCGCGGACGCATGCCGCCATTGCCGGAGATGTAGAGGTTCCAGCCCTTCTCGGTGGCGATTACGCCGACGTCCTTGCTCTGCGCCTCGGCGCATTCGCGGGTGCAGCCGGACACGGCGAATTTAAGTTTGTGCGGCGAGCGCAGGCCTTTGTAGCGGTCCTCGATCAGCAGGGCCATTTTCACGCTGTCCTGCACGCCATAACGGCACCAGGTGCTGCCGACGCAAGACTTCACCGTGCGCGTGGATTTGCCGTAAGCGTGGCCGGTTTCGAATCCGGCTTCGATCAGTTCGCTCCAGATGTCCGGTAGTTCGTGCAACTGCGCGCCGAACAGGTCGATGCGCTGGCCGCCGGTGATTTTGGTGTAGAGCTCGTATTTCTTCGCCACCACGCCAATTGCGATCAGCTTGTCAGCGGTGATCTCGCCACCGGGAATGCGCGGCACCACGGAATAGGTGCCGTTTTTCTGCATGTTGGCCATGAAGGTGTCGTTGGTGTCCTGCAACGGCACCAGCGAGGCGTCCATAATCGGCTGGTTCCAGCACGAGGCGAGGATCGAGCCCACCGCCGGTTTGCACACGTCGCAACCGGTGTGGCCGCGTCCGTGTCTGGCCAGCAATTCTTCGAAGGTGACCACCCCTTCCACCCGCACCAGCGCATAGAGTTCCTGGCGGGTATAGGCGAAGTGTTCGCACAGGCTTTTGTCGACACTGACGCCACGGGCGATCAACTCATGTTCGAAAACCTGCTTGAGCAACCCGGCGCAACCACCGCAACCGGTGCAGGCCTTGGTTTGGGATTTGAGCAGGCCGAGGTCGGTGCAGCCGCCGTCGATGGCCGAGCAGATCGCGCCTTTGGTGACGTTGTGGCACGAGCACAGGGTAGCGGTTTCGGGTAATGCGCCGGGGCCGAGGGTCGGTGCGCCTTCTGTGGTTGGCAGGATCAGGCTGGCCGGTTCCGCCGGCAAGGCAATTGCGTTCTGCATGTATTGCAACAGCGTGTCGTAATAGCTGTTGTCGCCGACCAGCACCGCCCCCAAGACGTACTTGCCGCTGGCGTCCACCACCAGACGCCGGTAGCTGGCGGTCGCTTCGTCGATGAATTGGTAGCTGCGGGCGCCCGGCGTCTGGCCGTGGGCGTCGCCGATGGAGCCGACATCGACACCGAGTAATTTGAGCTTGGTCGACATGTCCGCGCCCATAAATGGCTCAGCGTCTTGTTGGCACAACTGCGCCGCGACATTTCGGGCCATCTGGTAGCCCGGCGCGACCAGGCCAAACACGCTGCCGTTCCACGCCGCGCACTCGCCGATGGCGTAGATGTTCGGGTCGTCGGTCAGGCATTGGTCGTTGATCACCACGCCGCCACGGGGACCAATGTCCAGGGCACATTGGCGCGCCAGCGAGTCCTGGGCGCGGATACCGGCGGAGAACACGATCAAGTCGGTTTCGAGAAACTCATCGTTGGCGAAATTCATCCGGTAGCGGTAATCCTGCCCCACGCTGATCGACTGCGTAGCCCGGGACAGGTGCACGCCAACGCCCAGGCGTTCAATTTGCGTCTTCAGCGCCAGGCCACCGAAGTCGTCCAGTTGCACTGGCATCAGCCGTGGGGCGAACTCGACGACATGCGCTTCCAGGCCCAGGCTTTTCAGGGCGTTGGCCGCTTCCAGACCGAGCAAGCCCCCGCCCACCACCACGCCGCGCCGGGCATTCCCCGCCGCTGCACGAATGGCATCAAGGTCTTCCAGCGTGCGATACACCAGCCGCGAATCACCCTCGGCGCCTTCAATCGGCGGCACAAACGGATAAGAGCCGGTGGCCAAGACCAATTTGTCATAGGCAACGCAACCTTGGGCCGTAATGACTTCGCGTCGAACACGGTCGATTTCCAGCACCGGCACGCCCAAGTGCAACGTGACGCCGGGCGTCTGGTACAGCGATGCCTCGGACAGCGCCAACGACTCGGCATCGCGGCCGGTGAAGTACTCGGACAAATGCACGCGGTCGTAGGCACGCATCGGCTCTTCGCTGAAGACATGCAGGCGATAGTGGTTCAGCGCCCCGCGCTCGATCAGTTGTTCAACGCAATGGTGTCCGACCATGCCATTGCCGATCACGATCAGGGTTGGCAGGTGGTTCAACGCGGCAACTTTGGAGTTCATAAAAAGCACCCTTCGCACGGCCAATCACGGTTCAAAAAGCAAAAAAAAACGCCTGAAACCTTACGGTTCCAGGCGTCTTTGCCTGTTCTTTTGCGGTGTTGAAACCTGGCGTCTGTGCCGGGTTCACCGATGTCGCCCACCTTGTTCGATCATCGTTGACCGGGATGGGGTTTGAGCAAGGGCTTGCAGCGTTTGTGCCAATCATCAGAAGCCACGGGCTACGGCGTTCGAGGACTGTTAACCGGTTTCAAAACGTTGAGCGTGCGCCTCCGACTGGTGCACGGCGCCATATAAAAGTGCATCCAATGCGCAGTTCCCGTCGCCCTGGGTCCGGGCAATTCCCGCTGATTATCAGCCGCGCAGGACCGAACAAGACTTCTGGCGCGTGACTTGCTAGTACCCCAATCAAAGCAGTCAACGCTGATTGCACACCTACGACGAAGGCGCCGTGTCACTCCCGTTTTTTAACGGTGGGTTGCATGGCGCTTTTTTTGTTTGCGGATCAAGGGGCGAGGATGACAAACACCAGCGTACGCAGCGTCTGTCCCTATTGTGGGGTGGGTTGCGGCATCGTCATGCAGGTCGCGGACAACCGGGTGATCAAGGTCACCGGGGACAAGACCCATCCGAGCAATTTCGGCCGGCTCTGCACCAAAGGCACCACCTGCGGCCAGGCCATCGCCGATTCAGGACGGATGGAAAACGCCTTCCTGCGCCAGGAGCGCCAGCGCGACCCGGTGCGAATCGGCATGGACCAGGCGATCAGCGAGACCGCCAGCCAACTGCGCAAAATCCTCGATCAGCACGGCCCGGATGCCTTGGCGTTCTATGTGTCCGGGCAGATGTCGCTGGAGGCTCAGTACCTGATCAACAAGTTGGCCAAGGGCTTTGTGCGCACCAACAACATCGAATCCAACTCGCGCCTGTGCATGGCCAGCGCCAGCAGTGGTTACAAGCTGTCCCTGGGTTCGGACGGGCCACCGGGCTCCTATGAGGATTTTGACCGCGCCGATTTATTCTTCGTGATTGGCGCGAACATGGCCGACTGTCACCCGATTCTGTTCCTGCGCATGATGGATCGGGTCAAGGCCGGGGCGAAGCTGATCGTGGTCGATCCCCGGCGCAGTGCCACGGCGGACAAGGCCGGTTTGTTCCTGCCCATCAAACCCGGCACCGACCTGGCCCTGCTCAATGGGCTGCTGCACCTGCTGGTGAAAAACGGCCACACCGACCCGGACTTTATCGCCGGGTTTACCGAAGGTTGGGACGTCATGCCGGGGTTTCTCGACGACTATTCACCGGCGATCGTCGCCGCAATCACCGGGCTTCCCGAGGCGGATATTCGTCAGGCTGCGCGCTGGATCGGCGAGGCCGCCGAGTGGATGAGTTGCTGGACCATGGGCCTGAATCAAAGCACCCACGGCACCTGGAACACTAACGCCTTGTGCAACCTGCACCTGGCCACCGGGGCCATTTGCCGGCCCGGCAGCGGACCGTTTTCCCTGACCGGGCAACCGAATGCCATGGGCGGGCGCGAAATGGGCTACATGGGGCCGGGCCTGCCGGGGCAGCGTTCGGTGCTGGTCGAAGAGGACCGGCAATTTATCGAGAACTTGTGGGGCATCCCCCACGACAGCCTGCCGCGCAACGTCGGCGGGGGCACCGTGGCGATGTTCGAGCAAATGCGCACCGGGCAGATAAAAGCCTGCTGGATCATCTGCACCAACCCGGTCGCCTCGGCCCCCAACCGTCAGAGCGTGATCGAAGCCCTGCAGGCCGCCGAACTGATCATCACCCAGGACGCGTACCTCGACACCGAGACCAACCGCTACGCCGACATCCTCCTGCCCGGCGCGCTGTGGGCCGAGGCCGAGGGGGTGATGATCAACTCCGAGCGCAACCTGACGCTGATGGAAAAAGCCGTGGAACCGCCCGGCGAAACCCTGCCCGACTGGCAGATCATCGCGCGGGTTGCGTGTGAAATGGGCTTCGCTGACGCGTTCACCTATGCCTCGGCATCCGAGGTGTTTGAAGAGATCAAAGGTGCGTGGAATCCCAGGACTGGTTATGACATTCGCGGCGCCAGTTATTCGCGGCTGCGGGAACAGCCGCTGCAATGGCCCTGTGCGTCAAACGAGGCATTGGATCGCAATCCGATTCGCTATCTGAACAACGGCGTCAGCCAGGATTTAAAGGTTGAAACCGATGGCAGCCGCCCCGCCATCGTCTTCCCTACCGAGCGCGGCAAGGGGATTTTCCTCCCGCGCCCACACCTGCCGCCGGCGGAAATGCCCAATGAGGATTTCCCCTTTGTGCTCAATACCGGCCGCTTGCAACACCAGTGGCACACCCTGACCAAGACCGGCAAAGTCGCGACGCTGAACACATTGAATCCGCGGCCGTTCGTTGAGATTCATCCGCAAGATGCCGCCCGCTTCGGCATCCAGGACAAGGATCAGGTCGAGGTACGTTCGCTGCGTGGCCGTGCGGTGCTACCCGCCGTGGTGACCGACCGGGTGCGCGAGGGCAACTGTTTTGCGCCCTTCCACTGGAACGATGTGTTTGGCGAGAACCTGGCAATCAACGCCGTGACCCATGATGCAGTTGACCCGATTTCGTTGCAGCCTGAGTTCAAGTTCTGTGCCGTCGCCCTGCAACGGGTCGAGTTGATCGAGCACCGGTTTTTGCCATTGGCCGCCCCTGTTGTCACTGCCCCTGAATCGGTGGCTGACGTCACTGTGTTGTGGGCCTCGCAAACCGGGAATGCAGAAGCGCTGGCCGAGCAATTTTGTTCACGATTGCGCGACGGCGGGATCAGTGTAGAGCTGAGTTCGATGGCGGATTTTGCGCCGGGCAGACTGGCGAAAACGCAGACTCTGGCGTTGATCAGCAGCACCTTCGGCGACGGCGATCCACCGGACAACGGCCAGGGTTTCTGGCACGCCCTGAGCACCGCCGACACTCGACTGGAGTCCTTGCGCTTTGCGGTGCTGGCGTTGGGGGATTCGAATTACGACCAGTTCTGTCGGCACGGCAAGCAGCTCGATCAGCGCTTTCAGGAACTGGGCGCGATGCGGCTGCTGGAACGGGTCGATTGCGATACGGAATTTGAAGAACCCGCACAGAAGTGGATGGCGCAACTGCAGCAAACCCTGGACCCGACCCGATCGGTGGCGCCCATCGTGACCGCCACTGCATCGAGCAAAGACAAAACCTATCCGTCACGGCTGCTGACCAACCGCCACCTCAATCACCGCAGCACGCACAAGGAAACCCGCATGTTTGCCCTGGGCCTGGCGGACTCCGAATTGAGCTACGAAGCAGGCGATGCCTTGGGCGTGTGGCCGCGCAACTGTCCGGAACTGGTCGCTGAACTGCTCGACCTGACGCGCCTGCACGCCGACACGACGGTAAACGTTGCCAGACTCGGTGAAGTCCCGCTGCACCAGGCACTCACCGAACACTATGAAATCGCCCGCCCTACCCCCGACACCCTGGCGTTCATCGCCGAACGCAGCCGCGCCCCCGCGCTGAAACAACTGCTGGGCAGCGAGCGCAAGGCCGAATTGAAAGACTGGTTATGGGGCCGGCAACTGGCGGATGTACTGCACGCGTTCCCGATCGACTGCGCAGCGGATGAGTTGCTCGGCACACTCAAACGCCTGCAACCACGGCTGTATTCCATTTCATCGAGCGCCAAGGCGCATCCACGGGAAGTTCATCTCACCGTGGCCGCCGTGCGCTACGGCAAGCGCAAGGGTGTGTCCTCGACTTTCCTCGCCGACCGCGTGGCGGATGGCGACGTTCCGGTGTTCGTCCAGCCGTCGAAGCACTTTCGCACGCCCGCCGATGGCGACGTGCCGATGATCATGATCGGCCCCGGCACAGGGGTGGCGCCCTTCCGCGCCTTCCTGCAAGAACGTCGGGCGCGGGGCGACCAGGGCCGCAACTGGTTGTTCTTCGGCGAACAGCACGCGGCGACGGATTTCTACTATCGGGAGGAACTGGAAGGGATGCAGCACGATCGCTTGCTGACGCAACTGAGCCTGGCCTTTTCTCGCGACCAGTCGCAGAAGATCTATGTGCAGGATCGCATCCGCGAACAAGGCGCCGAGTTGTGGCGCTGGCTACAGGACGGTGCGCAGGTCTACATCTGCGGGGATGCCAGTCGCATGGCCAAAGATGTCGACCAGGCGTTGCGCGAGGTGGCGCAACAACACGGTGGGCTCAGCCAGGACGGCGCTGTTGCTTACTGGCGGCAACTGAGCGAGCAGAAACGTTACTTGCGGGATGTGTATTGATAGCCGTGCCGCCGGCAAGCCTCGCGCCTGCAAGGGATCTGCGGCACGCAAAAAATCATCGACCAACACCAACCCCTGTAGGAGCAAGGCTTGCCCGCGAAGAGGCCGGCACAGCCAACATCAATGTCGCCTGACACACCGCCTTCGCGAGCAAGCCTCGCTCCTACGGGGGATCAGCGGCGGGCACGAAATCATCGATCAACACTAATTCCTGTAGGAGCAAGGCTTGCCCGCGAAGAGGCCGGCACAGCCAGCATCAATGTCGCCTGACACTCCGCCTTCGCGGGCAAGCCTCGCTCCTACAAGGGATTTGCGGTGGGTACAAAGTCATCGAGCAACACCGAACCCTGTAGGAGCGAGGCTTGCCCGCGAAGAGGCCCGCACGTCCAGCATCGATGTAGGCAGGCACTCCGCCTTCGCGGGCAAGCCTCGCTCCTACAAGGGATCAGCGGCGGGCACAACATCATCGACCAACACTAATTCCTGTGGGAGCGGGCTTGCCCGCGAAGAGGCTGGCACAGCCAACATCGATGTCGCCTGACACTCCGCCTTCGCGGGCGAGCCCGCTCCCACAAGGGATCAGCGGCGTGCACGAAATCATCGACCGGAGCTGATTTATGACCGGAGAACGCCAATCGCCCGCCGATACTTCTCAACCCGTTCCAAGTCTTCCCATGACGGCTGGGCAATTCGCGACAGGTCGCTGTTTTCTTCCAGGTCCGCCAGTTTGACTACCCGCCCGATCGGGTTCAGTGCCGCGCGTTCGACGAATGCTTCATAGGATTCGCCCGGCACTTTGGTCACCGATTCAATCGCCTCCAGCACGGCTTCGCTGAAGCCTTCCTGGCGCAGGGATTCGAGGCTGATGCCGGTGTCTTCGACCACGTCGTGCAGCACGGCGACGATCCGTTGTTCCAGAGTGGTCACCCGCAGCATGACTTTCAGCGGATGCAGGATGTAAGGCGCGCCGCCCTTGTCGACCTGCCCCTCGTGGGCGGCTGCGGCGATTGCAATGGCACGTTCCAGTGTCTGGCTCATCTTGGTTCTCCTTGGATTCGACGCCGATAGCCTAAAGCTTGTACGTCACATAGCGCCCGCGCCCGGTTTTCTTGGCTTGGTACATCACGCGGTCGGCGGCCAGCAATAGGGTATCGGCGGAGCTCTGCCCGTCGCCCAGGGCGATGCCAATCGACACACCAACGATGCACACCGTGCCGGAAATGAAAAACGGCGCGCTCAGGGCCTCGATGCATTGGGTCGCCACGCGGCTGAGGGTCTGTTCGGCATCGGCTCCCAGGTCGCTCAGCAGGACCACGAACTCATCGCCACCGATGCGCGCCAGGGTGTCGCTCTCGCGCACCACCGCAGCAAACCGCCGGGCCACCTGACGCAACACCTCATCCCCGGCCTCGTGGCCCAGGGTGTCGTTGATGTGTTTGAAACCGTCGAGGTCCATGAACAGCAAGCCGACCTGGGTGTCCGTGCGTCGTGCCAGGGACAAGACCTGCCGCAGTCGGCCCGAGAGATGATGGCGGTTGCACAGGCCGGTCAGGGTGTCGTGATGAGCGATCTTTTTCAGTTCGTCCTGTTTGTCATTCAACTTGAGCAGCAGGCGATTGAACGCCGAAATCAAATGCCCGACTTCATCATGACGCACCACCGCCAGCGGCGCGTGGGGCAGTTCATCGCGGGTCATGCGATCAGCCTGCTCGGCGGCACGGAATAGATGACGGAAGACAAAATACAAGCCGATGGAGGCGAATGTGGCGAAAAACAGGATCGAAAACACCGCGCCCTTCATCAGGAAATGCTGGGTCCGCGTCACCGTGGCAAACGCTTCGCTGGCCGGTAAGCGCGCGACGATAAACCAGTTGGCGCTTTGTACAGCCGCGATTGCGGCGACTTCCTCGACGCCATTGGAATTGACCGTCAGCCCCGTGCCGCGAAACCCCGCCACCGCCCGGTCATGCAGCGCGTTGACGCCAGGCGCCGACGTTGGCTTGAGTTGCACATCACGGCTGGCAGACTCGATAAACACTCGACTGTCCGGAAACACCAGCAGGAAATCCCCCGTGGCATTCCCCACGCGACTTTGCAGCAGCGAATCCAGCAGCCCTGTCGTACCGAGTACGCTGACGCCAACCAGCACCGCCTGGACTTCGCCGGCGGCGTTCTTGATGGGCGCGGACATCGGCAGGATCGGCGCTTGGGTTTTCTTGTCCATCACCGGTTGGCCGATCAACGAACGCCCGGCCAGACCCGCCTTGATGTAATCACGCTCGGCGTAATCGGTAGTGGCCGAGTCCGGGTAGTTCGCGACCAGACGCCCTTGGGTGTTCACAATGAATAAATCCGCCGTGAACATCGTTTGGTAGTCGTAATGCTCTTTCAGCCATGCTTGCAGACGCTGCGGTTGCCCCAGGAGTTCGACCGGCACGACGTCCGCCAGGTGATCGAGCATCAACTGGCGCTGGACAAGCTTGTAGTCGATATCCCGGGCGACATAGGTGGCCAGGGTCAGTTGCTGGCCTTCCACCACGGCGCTCAAGTCTTCGCGCAGGAAGTTGGTCAACACGTAATAACGCACCACGGCGCCAAAAATGACCATGCACAGCGCCAATAACAGCAGTCGAGTGACGATGCTGTTAGCGATCCGGGTGAGTCGCGGGGGCGTGTGATGATGTTTTGGCATCATCGAAGTGTATCCGAATATGATTGGGTTTTTTGCAATACTCCAAGCGCGGTGCATGATGGCTAAAATCGTCGAGGCATCAGCCTGATCATGCCCGACGTTTACAAAACAACAAAAAACAGGAGTTACAAATGTCTGAACTGAACCTGCATCCCAAAGCGGCAGCATCCTTGAACCTGTGGCACGCCATGATCCGCACCGGCAACCTGCAAGGCTTGCCCGAATTGCTCGACCCACAAGCCGTGTTCCGCTCACCGATGGCGCACACGCCATATCCGGGCGCGGCGGTGGTGTCGATGATCCTCAACACCGTGTTCGAGGTGTTTGAAAACTTTGAATACCATCGCGAGCTGGCGACAGCGGACGGGTTGAATGTGGTTCTGGAGTTCAGTGCCAACGTCGCAGGGAAGGCGTTGAAGGGCATCGATATGATCCGGTTCGATGAGCAGGGGAAAATCGTTGAATTTGAAGTGATGGTTCGTCCGCTCAGTGGCTTGCAGGCGTTGGGGGCGGAAATGGGCAGTCGGCTGGGTGCTTATCTGGCGGCCAGCAAGGCCTGACAGGTTTTACACAAGCGGCGCAATCCCTGTGGGAGCGGGCTTGCTCGCGAAAGCGTTGTGTCAGGCAACATCAATGCTGAATGACACACCGCTTTCGCGAGCAAGCCCGCTCCCACACTAGTGAGTGTTGCCTTTAGGTCAATTGTGCCGCGACGGCCGCCTTATCGATCACTGACCAGACATCACAAACCTTCCCGTCCTTGAACTCATAAAACACGTTCTCGCTAAACACCACCCGTCGCCCATTCACCGGCAAATCGAACAACTCTCCCACCGGTGTGCAATCGAAGCACAACCGGGCGGCGATATGCGGAGGGTCGGCGATGAGCCGGTCGATGACGAAGCGCAGGTCAGGGATCTGGCGAAAATCCCGTTCCAGCATCGCCCGATAGCCGGACAACCCGATTCGCTCACCGTTGTAGTGCACGTTTTCATCGACCGATTGCCCCAGGTTTGCCCAGTCCTGGCGGTTGAGGCAGTCGATGTAGGCGCTATAGGTGTCGCTGAGTGTTTGTTTATTCATGGCTCAATCTCTCCCTTTCAGCCGCTTATAACCAGCGCCAATCGCTCTGCATCCGTTATTTATGCTCAGTTCCCAGCTTAATAATATTTTACCGATACCAGGGTGAACCCTAGTCTTGACCCCAAGAGATGGCAGGCCATAACCGACCTGACTCCCACTTCGAAGGGTAGAGAGATGACCACTGAAAAAATAAAAACAGACACGCTGATCGTCGGCGCCGGTCAGGCAGGCGTGGCCATGAGTGAACACTTGAGCAAACTCGGGGTGCCGCATCTGGTGCTGGAGCGCAATCGGATCGCCGAACGCTGGCGCACCGGGCGTTGGGATTCGTTGGTGGCCAATGGTCCGGCCTGGCACGATCGTTTTCCTGGCATGGAGTTTGACGACCTCAGCCCCGACGGCTTCGCCCCGAAAGAGCGGGTAGCCGATTATTTCGAAGCCTACGCCAAAAAATTCAACGCCCCGGTGCGTACCGGCGTGGACGTGTTGAAGGTTGAGCGCAATGTCGGTCGCCCCGGTTTCACCATCCAGACCTCCGAAGGTGTGATCGAAGCCAACCGCGTGGTGGCGGCCACCGGGCCGTTCCAGCGCCCAGTGATCCCGCCGATTGCGCCCAAAGACGCGCCGTTCACCCAGATTCATTCCGCCGAATACCGCAATCCCCAGCAATTGCCCGAAGGCGCAGTGCTGGTGGTCGGCGCCGGTTCGTCGGGGGTGCAGATTGCCGATGAATTGCAGGACGCCGGCAAGAAGGTTTACCTCTCAGTGGGCGCCCACGACCGCCCGCCTCGCGCCTATCGCAACCGGGATTTCTGCTGGTGGCTGGGGGTGCTCGGTGAGTGGGATCAAGCGGCGATGAAACCCGGCCGCGAGCACGTGACCATCGCCGTCAGCGGTGCCCATGGCGGTCGCACTGTGGATTTCCGTGGTTTGGCCCATCGCGGCATGACCCTGGTCGGCCTGACCCAAGCGTTCAACGGCGCCGTGGCGACGTTCCAGCCGAACCTGGTGGAGAACCTGGCCCGTGGCGATGACAACTACCGGGCGCTGCTCGATGCCGCCGACGCCTACATCGAGCGCAATGGCCTGGACCTGCCGGAAGAACCTGAAGCCCGGCATACCTTCCCGGACCCGGATTGCGTGACCAATCCGATTCTTGAGCTCGATCTGGTCAAGGCCGGCGTCACCTCGATCATCTGGGCCACCGGTTTTGCCACGGATTACAGCTGGCTCAAGGTCAACGCCTTCGACGACAACGGCAAGCCGCAGCACCAGCGCGGTGTGTCGAGCGAGCCGGGGGTGTATTTCCTCGGTTTGCCCTGGCAGTCACGCCGCGGTTCGTCGTTTATCTGGGGCGTGTGGCATGACGCCAAGTACGTGGCCGACCACATCGCGATCCAGCGTTCATACCTCGATTACCGCGATGCCGAGCAGCGCGCCGCCGACACCGCCCCGGCCGCCCATAAAACCATCGTCAGCGCTTAATTCTTTTTTTCAGGAGCTTCACATGGCCACGCCAACCCATACCCGTATTCGCATGTTCAACACCAAGGAAACCTACCCGAACCAGAGCCTGGACAATGACCTGTGCCAAGCCGTGCGCGCTGGCAACACGGTGTATGTTCGCGGCCAGGTCGGCACCGATTTCGAGGGCAACCTGATCGGCCTCGGCGACCCGCGCGCCCAGGCCGAACAAGCCATGCGCAACGTCAAGCAGTTGCTGGAAGAAGCCGGCAGCGACCTGAGCCACATTGTAAAAACCACCACCTACCTGATCGACCCGCGTTATCGCGAGCCGGTGTATCAGGAAGTCGGCAAGTGGCTCAAAGGCGTGTTCCCGATTTCCACCGGGTTGGTGGTGTCGGCGTTGGGGCAGCCGCAGTGGTTGATGGAGATTGATGTGATTGCGGTGATTCCAGAGTAAGGAATTAGACCGAGGCGCGGCCTTCGCGGGCAAGCCTCGCTCCTACATTTGGAATGCGTCCCCCTGTAGGAGCGAGGCTTGCCCGCGAAGGCGCCCGCTCAGGCAACACTTTCCTCCAAGGCCAGACAAGGAGCAAAACCCATGACCTTCTCCATCACCGCCCGCTGCCCCGACACCGGTCAGTTCGGCATCGCCATCAGTTCTTCCAGCATCGCCGTCGGCGCCCGTTGCCCGTGGCTGTTGCCCGGCGTCGGCGCGGTTTCCACGCAAAACATCACCCTGCCGTCCCTCGGCCCGGAGACCCTCGCCCTGATGGAGCAAGGTGTCGCACCGGCGGAGGCCCTGGACAAGGTGCTGACCCGCAACGGCTACAGCCAATACCGGCAGATCACCGCGATTGACCACCTCGGCCGCACCGCGCATTTCAGCGGCGCACAAACCCTCGGCATTCACAACGCGGTGTCCGGCGAGCAGTGTGTGGCCGCCGGCAACATGCTGGCGGATCAGTCGGTAATCGAGGCCATGGTCCGCGCTTTCGAACAGGGCGAAGGGCAACTGGCGGATCGCTTGCTGGCGGCGATGCAAGCCGCCATCGTGGCGGGTGGTGAAGCCGGGCCGGTGCATTCGGCGGCGTTGGTGGTGGTCGGCGAGCTGACCTGGCCCATCGTCAACCTGCGGGTAGATTGGGCCGATGAAGACCCGATCGGCCACCTTGGCAAACTGTGGGACGCCTATCGCCCGCAACTCCAGGACTACATCGATCGCGCCCTCGCCCCTGACCGCTCCCCTGGCTACGGCGTTGCCGGAGATGACCGATGAACAGCAGTCGCGAGTTGCTTGAAGCCCTGGTGGCATTCGACACCACCAGCCGTGAATCCAACCTGCACTTGATCGAGTTCGTTCGCGGCTACCTCGCCGGCTTCGAGGTGCCGTGCGAACTGGTCTACAACGACGAACGCAGCAAGGCCAATCTCTTCGCCACGTTCGGCCCGGCAGACGTGCCGGGCATCGTGCTGTCGGGGCACACCGATGTGGTGCCGGTCGATGGCCAACCGTGGACCGTCGCGCCTTTCGCACTCAGTGAGCGCGACGGCAAGCTCTACGGGCGCGGCACGGCGGACATGAAAGGCTACATCGCCTGCGTGCTCGCCCTGGTGCCGTCGCTGGTGAAGGCTTCGCTCAAGCGGCCGGTGCATATCGCGCTGTCCTACGACGAAGAAGTCGGCTGCCTCGGCGTGCGCTCGCTGCTCAAAGTGCTGGCGCAGCGCCCGGTCAAACCGATGCTGTGCATCATCGGCGAGCCCACCGAACTCAAACCGGTACTCGGCCACAAGGGCAAACTGGCGATGCGTTGCGACGTTCACGGTGAAGCCTGCCATTCGGCGTACGCGCCGCTGGGGGTCAATGCGATTGAATACGCCGCTGAACTGATTGGTGAACTGGGGCGGATTGGCCAACGACTCAAGGCACCCGAGCTTCACGATGCCCGGTTCGATCCGCCGTTCAGCACGGTGCAAACCGGGGTGATTTCTGGCGGTAAGGCGTTGAACATCGTGCCCGCCGATTGCCGTTTCGACTTTGAGATCCGCGCCCTGCCCTCCCACGATCCGAGCGAGGTGGCGCAGGAGCTGAAGACCTACGCCGAGCAGCAGGTCTTGCCGCGTATGCGTGCCGTGAGTGAGCAGAGCGATATTCGCTTCAGCGAGTTGTCGGCCTATCCCGGTTTGGTGACCGATGCCCGCAGCGAAGCCGCTGAATTGATCGCTGCATTTTCCGGCTCACGTGAGTTCGGGACGGTGGCGTTTGGCACCGAGGGCGGGCTGTTTGACGCGGTGGGCATTGCGACGGTGGTGTGCGGGCCGGGCAGCATGGATCAGGGGCACAAGCCGGACGAGTTTGTCAGCGTCGAGCAATTGAACGGCTGCGACGCCATGCTGCAACGGATGTTGGCTTCGATCAGTTAAGTCGCAGGCCCGACGCTCAGGTGTACAGTCGGGCCAGTTCTTCCTGGCAGTAATCCACGAACAACTGCACCGGTTTGGTCAGTTGCGAGCGTCTGAGCCACGCCGCCGATAACCCCGAGCCCGTCACCGTTTCCGCCAGTGGAATGCACACCAGTTGCTGCCCGTCGTAGGTGTACGGCGAAAACGGTTTGGTCACCAGAATCGAAAAGCCAAAACCGCGCCCGACCATGCCCCGCACCATCTCGATGGACGGCGAGCTGAAGACGATGTGCGGGGTCAGGCCGCGCTCTTCGAAAATGCTGACGAAGTAGGTGCGACTCGGCACCACGTCGAGCAGAATCATCGGCTCCAGCACCAGGTCATCCAGCGACACTTTCGCCTGCTGCGCGAAGCGATGACCCGCCGGCAGCAAGGCGTAGGGCTGCTGCGGCGGCATCAGCGGGACGGTTTCAATCGTGCTGTCCAGGTCGTGTTCGAACAGCATGGCCAGGTCAATGCTGCCGGCGGTCAGCGCCTGCACCAATTCCTGCTGCTCGCCATCGCGAATGCGGATTTCCACCCCGGGCCAGCGCTCCTTGAAACCGGCGATCAAACGCGGCAGGTACAGCGGCGCCACGGTTTCAAAGCAGCCGATATCGATCTGCCCCGCCACCACGTCATTGTCCGCCAGGGCGTTCTGCTCAAACTCGTGGGCCACCCGCAGCAGCTCCAACGCTTTGCGGTAAAACCGCGAGCCACTGGGCGTCAGGGAAACACCCTGGGCGTGATGGCGGATAAACAACTGCACGCCGAAACTTTCTTCCAGGTGCTTGATGGCGGTCGACACCGACGGCTGGGCGATATAGAGCTTGCGCGAAGCCTCCGCCACGCTGCCGCACTCGGCGGTGGTGACGAAATAGCGCAGCTGTCGCAGGTTGTAAGCGGCCATGCAGATCTCCAGAAAAACACACCACACCCATATCCTGTAGGAGCAAGGCTTGCCCGCGATAGCGATCTCACGGACGCCATCGCGGGCAAGCCTTGCTCCTACAGGGGGCGGTGTTGGCTGGTTAACAGCGGGAACACCGCACCCAGAACATACCGGACCCACCCAAGCCCCGGGCATATTTTTTTTAAGGTTTGAAGCAACAAACTTACTAATTTATCTATGCCGGTGCTTTGCACATGATCACTCCAACAAGAAAAGCGTCGCTCACGCGGCGCTCACCGAAGTACGTCCACGTACTCACTTTGCCTTGGAGTTCGTCATGGTCACCTCCGCAACAACCTCCGCTCCGCTGATCGAGAAGCACACGATCGGCTACGTCCCGCCGCAAGATCGCCATGGAAAGGTCCGGGACTTGTTCACCCTCTGGTTCGGCGGCAACATCGCGCCGCTGCCAATTGTTACTGGCGCCCTGGGCGTGCAACTGTTTCATCTGAACCTGGTGTGGGGCGTCGTCGCCATTCTGGTCGGGCATCTGGTTGGCGGTGTGCTGATGGCCCTGCACTCGGCGCAAGGCCCGCAAATGGGCATCCCGCAAATGATCCAGAGCCGCGCCCAGTTCGGCTCCCTCGGCGCACTGCTGGTGGTGCTGATCGCCGGCATCATGTACATCGGCTTCTTCGCTTCCAACATCGTCCTGGCCGGCAAGTCTTTGCACGGCGTGGTCGACAGCGTGCCGGTGCCGGTGGGCATCGTCATCGGCGCCCTCGGTTCGGGGATCATCGGCATCATCGGCTACCGCTTTATCCACGTGCTCAACCGCATCGGCACCTGGGTGCTTGGCGCCGGCATCGTGCTCGGTTTCGGCTACATCTTCACGCATGTGCAGACCGCCGATTTTCTGACCCGGGGCAGCTTCAACATCTCCGGTTGGCTGGCCACGGTTTCGCTGGCTGCGCTGTGGCAGATTGCGTTTGCACCATACGTCTCTGACTACTCGCGCTACCTGCCGGCCGACGTCCCGGTCGCCTCGACCTTCTGGACCACCTACCTCGGAACAGTGCTCGGCTCCAGCCTCTCGTTCATCTTCGGCGCCGTCGCCGTCCTCGCCACACCCGTGGGCATGGACACCATGGACGCGGTCAAACTCGCCACCGGCTCCATCGGCCCATTGATGCTGGTGCTGTTCCTGCTCAGCGTCATCAGCCACAACGCCCTCAATCTGTACGGCGCGGTGCTGTCGCTGATCACCCTGGTGCAAACCTTCGCCTACCGCTGGATCCCCACCGCGAAAAGCCGCGCCGTGCTCTCGGTCATCGTCCTCGGCGCCTGCTGCTTCGCCGCCGTCGGCGCCTCGGCGGACTTTATCGGCCACTTCGTCGACATGGTGCTGGTGCTGCTGGTGGTGCTGGTGCCGTGGACCGCGATCAACCTGATCGACTTCTACGCGATCCACAAAGGTCAGTACGACATCGACTCGATCTTCCACGTCGATGGCGGCATCTACGGGCGCTACAACCCGCAGGCACTGTTGGCCTACGCGATCGGGATTGCGGTGCAGATTCCGTTTATGAACACGCCGCTGTACGTCGGGCCGATTTCCGAGCACATCAACGGCGCGGACTTGTCCTGGCTGGTGGGGTTGTTGGTGACGTCGCCGTTGTATTTCTGGTTGGCGAATCGCGACAGTGCTTATAAGCGTCGGTTGTCCACGGGGAAACTGGCGAGCAGCGTGTAAGCGTTCAAGCATGAAAAAAAAACCCGCACTGAGTTGCGGGTTTTTTACGTGTCCGAGAAGTCTCGGATCACTTGCGAGAGAAGCCGGACCCCCTCATCAATCTCCTGCGTCGTCAAACCTGCATAGCCCAAAATCAGCCCTGCCGGTCGCTCGTCTGCTGCCGACACTGCCCCCGCAAACAGCGGCGCCAGCGGATAAACGCCCACCCCTCGCGCCAGCGCGGCGGCTTGCAATGCGGGCTCATCCTGCGGACGTAATGTCGGCAACAGCAACACGCCATGCAGCCCTGCCGCCATACCGACCAAATGCCCGAACTCCGAAAGATGCTGTTCAACGGCACCCAACAACGCGTTTCGCCGCCGCTCGCTTTCCCGGCGCAAGCGGCGCAGGTGGCGTTCGTAGGTGCCGCTTTCGATCAACGCGGCGAGTACGTTTTGCTCCCAGCCCGGCGAGTGACGATCCGTCAGGCGTTTGGCTTCGCGGAACACCTTGACCAACTCTTGGGGAAGCACCAGATACCCGAGCCGAAGCTGCGGTGACAGGGCTTTGGAGAACGTGCCGACATAGATGACCCGCGCATCGCCGTCCATGGATTGCAATGCATCGATAGGACGCTGGCCGTAGCGAAACTCGCCGCCGTAATCGTCCTCGATGATCCACGCGCGCTGGCGACTCGCCCAGTTCAGCAGCTCCAGTCGACGGGCGATGGGCAGCACCGCGCCCATGGGGAACTGGTGCGATGGCGTGACGTAGGCCAGGCGTACACGTTGATCTTTTGGCAGCTCACGGGTATCCAGCCCCGAGGCGTCAACCGTGGTTGGCAACGCTGTCGCGCCAGTGGCTTCGAAGCAATAGCGGGCCATGCGGTAGCCCGGTTCTTCGAAGACGAAGGCATCGCCCGGGTTGAGCAACAGCCGGGCGCAGAGGTCGATCCCTTGCTGCGAGCCGTGCACGATCAGAATCTGTTCCGCTTCGCACACCAGACCCCGTGCCCGCCGCAAGTAGGCTTGCAGCGCACGGCACAAGCGCCCTTCCCCTTCGGGCTGGCGCTTGACCAGTTCCGTGCGGTAGGCGCGCTGCCAGCCCAGGGCCGGGAAATCCCTCGACGCCACCGAGCCGTACCTGAAATCGATGCGGGCCTGTGGCGACGCCATGCTGTACGGCTTGATCGCGGCCAACCGCTGCCCGTAGGCGGAAAGCGCGGGCGGTTGCTCGTTGCGCTCTATGTTGGCAGGCGCGACTGGGGTACTCGTCACGTCCCCAACCCGCGCCGCTTTCCCCGCCGAAGTCACCAAAAAACCCTCGGCCGCCAGTTGTTCGTAAACCGCCGTCACCGTGGTTCGCGACACACCCAGTTCGGCCGCCAGCGCTCGGGTCGAAACCATCTTCGCGCCGGCGACCAGGGTGCCGTCTTCTATCTGCGTGCGCAGCCGGGTGTAGATCCGGCGCTCCGCGCCACGAGAGGATTCATTTGACGGAGTGGAAAACTGGCCCATGGAAACACCTCAAAACTGGCACTTTTTATTGTGCAGGTCGTGATCGAGATTATGGGTGCCCGACAACCCGAAATGAAATCCCCCCAGCCAATTGGAACAGGAGACAGCCCCCATGGAATTGACGGTCACCACCCTCCTCATCACCTTCGCCGGCGTCTTTCTGATCTGTTTCATGAAAGGCGCGTTCGGCGGTGGCTTTGCGATTATCGGCATCCCGCTGCTGTCGCTGGTGATGGACCCGATCACCGCCGGCGGCCTGCTCGCGCCGTTGTTCATCGCCATGGACCTGTTCAGCCTGCGCTACTGGAAGCCGTCCACCTGGTCCAAACCGGATTTGAAGTTGCTGGTGCCTGGGTTGATCGCCGGGATCGGCGTCGGCTATCTGCTGTTTCGAGTGATGGACCACCGGGCGATTTCCATTGTGATGGCGGCAATTACGCTGACCTTCGTCGGCCTCTGGTTCAAGGCTGGCGGCGAAGTCCGGGTCCAACCGCGCTCGTCGCCTAAAGCCGTAGCCGCCGGCCTCACCTCGGGCATCACCACCATGGTCGCGCATTCCGGTGGGCCGCCGCTGGTGATCTATCTGTTGCCCCTGGGCCTGAGCAAGCAGGTGTATGCCGGCACCACCAGCATGTTTTTCACCGTGGGCAATCTGCTCAAAGCCGTGCCCTGGCTGTTGCTGGCCAGGCCCACCGGCAACGTGCTGGGCCTGACCGCAATCTGCCTGCTCGCCATTCCTTGTGGCGTCTGGCTCGGTTGGCGGCTGCATGCGCGGCTGGACCAGCGCCAGATGTACCGCGCTTGCTATGGCTTGTTGGTGGTCACGGCGGTGAAACTGCTGTGGGATGGTGTCAGCGGCTATATGACCTGAGCGCCCAAGGGATCAGCGCCAGACCACCACCGATTTCAACAAAGATCGCCAGGGCGCGGGATTTATTCGTTTGAAGCGATCTACCGCACGGACTTGCCGCCGGGGCCTGCGGAGCGGTGGTTGATTGAGCGATTTGTGCAGCAGTCGAGCGTGGTGTCCTGATCATCCCTCGGAACGGTCAGTGCCTTCACGGTCGTGCTCATATCGTCGCGTGAGCGGGAACGCTGGCAGCCAGGATTCGCGACGCACCGTCCAGATTTCGTAGGTGGGTTTCAGTTGATCAGGGTCGTCCAGGGAACCCAGGTTGATTTCGATCTCGTCGTCACTGCGGGAGAAAACGGATGAGCCGCAGTTTGGGCAGAAGAAGCGTCCGGCGTAGTCGCGGGGTTCGCCCTGAATCGTTACTGCGTCCTGGGGGAAAATCGCGGAGGCGTGGAACAGCGCGCCGTGGTGTTTGCGGCAGTCGAGGCAGTGGCAGAGGCCTACGCGATAGGGTTGGCCGGATGCTTCGAAGCGGATGCTGCCGCATAGGCAGCCGCCGGTGAATGGGGGCATGGGGGCGTGTCCTCCGGTTTGGAGAGTAGGTTTGTTTAACGCTAGCAGGTGGGTAGGCGATTGGAGGGCTTTGCGATAGGTAGCTATAGGCCAGGAGCGTTCATTCAGAAATCGTCAGAATGCGGCTAAGAATCTGAAAATTCAGCTAGGAAAAAAGGGGACTGATTTATTTCTCAGAAAATAAATCCAGAAAATAAATCAGTCCCCTTTTTTTCCAGTTAGTAACTGTCGGGCGATATACCTGACCGCTTATGACTCGTTTTGGTCATGTGGGACCACCCGGTAAGTGGACTGCACCAACCCCGACGGAAAGCTGCGGCTGGCGACCAGTTTCAATTCGATGTCCTGCGCGAGGACGCCGAACAGGGGTCTTCCCGCGCCGATCAGCACGGGGACGGTGGTTATCACCATGTCCGCGACTAGTCCGTCGCGCAGGAAGGATTGCACCAGTTGTCCGCCATCGACATAGACCCGATGCACGCCTTGCGTTGTCAGTTCTTCCATCAGGCCTGCCGGTGTGAGGCTGGAGAAACGCACTTTGCCTTCCAGCGCTTCGGGCACTGGCGAATTGGCCAGTTGTTGGGATAGCACCACGACGGGGCGGTCGTAGAACCAGGTGTCGAAAGTCAGCACTTTCTCGTAGCTTCCCCGACCCATCACGATCACGTCCTTGTCGGCGATGAAGGCTGGGTAGCCGTGGTCTTCGGTCGGATCATCGCGCTGCAATAGCCAGTCGATGTCGCCGTCGGGTCGGGCGATGAAGCCGTCCAGACTGGTGGCGATGAAGACGTGTGCGGTGGTCATCAGGGTCTCCTTTTTTACACGACTATTCATCCAGAATCATAAGCCGAATATCACCGAACCCTGTGGGAGCGGGCTTGCTCGCGAAAGCGGTGTAATAGTCAACATTGATGTTGCCTGACACGCCGCCTTCGCGAGCAAGCCCGCTCCCACATTTGATTGGAGTTGTTTACAAAATTTGCAGCATGAACGGTAAATAAATCCGTCCCCTTTTTCCCTAACGCTAGCAGTTGGGTAGGCGATTGAGTGGCTTTGCGATAGGCAGTACCGGCCAGAAGCAGCCGCTGGACAGACCAGTGGCAAATAGGTAGCGTCGACCTTCTGCACGAATCTTTACCTCAACTGAGTTTGGCGTCATCCATTTCACGTTTCTCCCTGAGCTATTTCGCGTTTAAAAGCCACAGTGATGTCGCCCAAAGTCAGGCGTATTAGCTGGAGGAGTTGCAATGACAACAATCGATGTGAAATCCCGATTCGAAGCAAAGCTTCTTCGTCCGGCAAAGCCTGGTAATGATCCGTCGTGGGCGTTCGTAGTATTGCCGAGAGACGCGAGTGAACAGCTTCCGAGGCGAGGAAGAACGACAGTTGAAGGCACAATCAATGGGCACCCTTTCCAGGCAACCCTTGAGCCGGATGGTCAGTTGAGCCATTGGCTGCAAGTAAGTAGAGCGTTACACGAAGCCGCAGGCGCGGCCGTTGGGGATATCGTTACTCTGGAGCTAACCCCCGTGAAGAAAGAACCCGAGCCTGACATCCCACCAGATTTTCAAGAAGCACTGGCAGCGACTCCTGAGGCTCGTAAAGTCTGGAATGATACGACGACCCTCGCACGGGTTGACTGGATACATTGGATTACTTCAGCTAAACAACTTAAGACGCGCGCAAAACGAATTACAGATGCCTGCGATATGCTTGCATCCGGCAAAAAGCATGTTTGCTGTTTTGACCAATCCGGCTACTACAGCAAGGCCTTCCGTGCGCCCGAGGCGGAAAGCTTTTAAAGAAAAGGGAACGGATTTATTTATCTGTCTGTTGATCAACAACCTTAATTTGCGTCAGCCCCACCCGCTCAGCCTGCTCCAAAATCTGCGCCGGCGTCGCGTCCGCGCTGGGCATGATCAGGCTATTTTCGCCATCCCCGAAATGAAGCTGTAGCAGGTGCATCGCCGCCTCGTGAATGGGCAGTTGAAGCTGCTTTAGTTCGAACACGTGAGTACGGGGCTCGCCGTCGAACAAGTATTCCAGGGTGTAGTTGCGCATAGTGGGGATCCTCGTCAGGGTAGAAGTGCAGTTAACAATCCCGACTTAGACAGCCAGCATTTGGTTCAACTATTCGTGGATAACGGGCATCCCGCTTCGCCAGCACGGCGAGAATCAGCGTATCCACTTCTGGGGGTTGGAACATCTATAGAAGATGAGTGACCGCCCCCTTCACCCCCGCGACGCCTTCCATTGAGCATGCGTAAGTCCATAACACTTCGCCAAGGCAGGCGCGGCGGATATTTTCAGTTCGGCGTCATACAAGTGCACCGCACCCAACTTCATCGTGGCCGTTTGCGAACGAATGTTCGTAGTCGCAATGTGGAAATAAGCCGGCGATTCAGCCGATATCGACGTTCAAGGCGATGTCCCAAGTGCCGGCGCCGTTTTTCGCCAGGCCGATCATCATCAGGCCGAGCGCCTCGAGCGTCTGGGCCATGTGCAGGCCGCCGACATCCAACGGACGCAGCCCGAGACTCTCGATGAACGTCGAGACGCGCGCCTTGGCCTGCGGATCGTCGGCGGCGATGAATGCATCGAGACGCCCCCCCTTCGCAAGGACGTGGCCGAAGAGCGTGTTGAATGCCTTCACGACAGGCGCGCTGGCGGGAGCGATCTTGGCGATCTCCTGCGCACCCGAACTGCCGGCGGGAGAAACGAGGCCCGTGAGATCCGGAGAGGCCGTGTTGGTGATGTCGATGATCACCTTGCCGTCGAGCGCGTCCCCGTAATCGGCCACCACCGACGCCGCAGCGGTGTACGGCACGGCGAGGATGACGATGTCGCCGGCCGGAATGGCCCCGTACGTCCCTGTGGTCGCTCCGGCGGCGAGCTTGTTGGCCAGCGCCTGCGCCTTGGCGGAGTCGCGGCTGACCACCTCAACGGTGTATCCCGCGTTGGCGGTACGACCGGCGATCGCCGTGGCCATGCCTCCTGAACCGATGATGCTGATAGTGCTCATGTGCAGTTTCCTCGTGAATTAGGGTAGTTCTCGTTACTGTCAGCCGGGCCAGTTGCGACCCGGCTGCGTGCTCAACTTGACTCAACCGCCAGGGAAGTAATGGCCGTTGTCCATGTCCTCGAGCAGGCCAGGCTGAGCAGGCTCCCAGCCGAGGGTCTGGCGGGTGATGAGGTTGGACGCCGGGAGGTCCAGCGTGACCAGATTCGCGAGGAACCCAAAGTATCCCGGCAGCATCAGCACATCCGCGGGAATGCTCACGGCCGGCACGCCCAGACGGCGGCCAATGGCCTCGGCGATCTCGCGGAACGGAATGCCCTCACTCTCGACACCGTGCCAATATTTGCCAGCCTCACTCTTCTCCAGCGCCAGGCGGAACAAGACGGCGAGGTCACGGGCGTGCACGGCCGGCCACAGGTTCGCGCCTTCTCCCGGATAACCGATGACGCCCTTTTCCTTCGCCAGCCCGATCAACAATGGAAGGAAGGCGACATCGGTCGTGCTGTGCGCGATCGTAGGAATCCGCACGATCGACGACCGCACGCCCCGCTCTGCGAGGCCGATCACGGTGGTTTCAACGATGTTGCGAACCCGCAAGGTTCCCTTGTACGCATCGCCGCCGGGAAGTGACGGGTCTTCCTCGGTGGCGGGTCGGCCCAGGTTTTCCCACCCGGGCGCGCCGATGCTCCCCGACACGATCAGCGGCTTGCCGCTTCCAGCCAGTGCCTCGCCGTACGCGAGCATGATCTGGAGTTCCGCTGCGGCCACGGCGTCGATCCCGCCAGTGGGAAGCAGGTCTTGCCGGTGCGCGACGTGGATAACGCCCTCCGACTCCGACGCTGCCGCCTTGAGCCCGTCGAGGTCGGAAATATCCCCGCGACGCACCTTGGCGCCGAGTGCGGCCAGCGCAGCCGCGGACTTGTCGGACCGTGCCAGGCCGGTGACCTCGTGGCCGGCGGCGATGAGCTCGGGAATGATGTACGAACCGATATGGCCGGTTCCGCCAGTGACTAAAACGTGCATGTTATGGCTCCAAATAAGAGATGTGATTCGAGAAATGGCGATACGGGAAGGCCCAGTCGAGATGGCTGGCGCCGATTGAGAAGTGGGTGTGCTCGACGGAGTGGGCAATGAGGCCTAGCGGCAGCAGGCAGACGTGCGAGCCAGAAACATTGGGTCAAGGCCGCCGATCGCTGCGGCCATGTCACCTGAGCCAATAATGCTGATAGTGCTCATGCGCAGTTTCCTTGCAGGTAGGGGGTTGATCATTCCAAGGCTGCTGGTGCGATCCGGCGAACTCACTCAACGCAAGATCCATGCTGGTCGATTCACTTGCAAAAAGCAAGTTACCAATCGATTTTACTTGCGACATGCAAGCGATGCTAAGATCCAGCCATGAAAACATCTCTTAAAGAAGACTTTCGATCCCACTGCGCGGTGAACTACGGCGTGGAGATTTTCGGTGACCGATGGTCGCTCTTGATCATTCGCGACATCGTTTTTGTTGGAAAGAAAACGTATGGCGATTTCCTGAAATCGGAGGAGAGAATCGCGACCAATGTGCTTGCTTCCCGACTGGCCTTTCTTGAGGAGCAAGGCGTTCTCTCGAAGGCGCCCAGCCCCGACGACAGGCGCAAGGACTTTTACACGTTGACCGAGAAGGGCCTGGACCTCATTCCCATCGTGATCAATATTGTGCTCTGGAGCGCGAAGCATGATCCGAAGTCATACGTGCGGCGCCGCGAGGAGTTTGTTGCCCGATTAAGTCAAAACCCCATGCAGGTGAGCGAGGAAGTGAAGGCGCTGGTGCGTAATGGCGGGTGCATCTTTCCTGAGGGTGGGGGATGAACACGGGATAATGGGACAGATGTATTTTTCATGGGCGGGAAGGCTTTTTTATCGGCTACTCGCTCAAAACAAAACGCCCCAAACCAGCCGGGGCTGTTCCAGGCTGACTGGAACGCGCCGCGCACATCTTCAGGATTTTTCATTTTGGTCATGTGGGGCCAGCCGGTAGGTGGATTGCACCAACCCTGAATGAAAGCAGCGGGGGCGGCGCATCGGCCACTGCTTGTGTTGACTGAAACGCCCTCATCGCCAGCAAGCTCGCTCCCACATTTGCTTGGTGTTGTTCGCGAGATTTGAGTCTGGCACAGGTCCCCATGTGGGAGCGGGCTTGCTCGCGAAGGCGGCGGCACAGTCAAAAACACTGTCGCCTGACACACCGCTTTCGCGGGCAAGCCCGCTCCCACATTGGTTCGGTGTTGTTCGCGGAATTTGTGGCCAGCGCCCGGCCCTGTAGGAGCAAAGCTTGCTCGCGAAGGCGGCGGCACAGTCAAAAACACTGTCGCCTGCCACACCGCTTTCGCGAGCAAGCCCGCTCCCACATTGGTTCGGTGTTGTTCGCAGAATTTGTGGCCAGCGCCCGGCCCTGTAGGAGCAAAGCTTGCTCGCGAAGGCGGCGGCACAGTCAAAAACACTGTCGCCTGCCACACCGCTTTCGCGAGCAAGCCCGCTCCCACATTGGTTCGGTGTTGTTCGCGGAATTTGTGGCCAGCGCCCGGCCCTGTAGGAGCAAAGCTTGCTCGCGAAGGCGGCGGCACAGTCAAAAACACTGTCGCCTGACACACCGCTTTCGCGGGCAAGCCTCGCTCCTACACTTGTTTTACGTCGTTCACAAAATTTGCAGCCGACACCATTTCGTCTCTTTATTACCCGGATAAGGGACAGATCTATTTTTCGCGCCCCCCTTTTGCCAAATGACCAGAAGCAAACATTTGATTCTTTGCTTGCCCAATACATATGGGCATCCGTATATTCGGCCAACCATATGTACGGCAGCCCCCTATGATCACTCCCCCCGAGGTTTTCAAGAATCTGGCGGACGAGACCCGCGCCCGCGCCACCCTGCTCATCGCCAACCTGGGTGAGCTTTGTGTCTGCGAGCTGATGTGTGCCCTCGACGACAGCCAGCCGAAGATAAGTCGCCATCTCGCTCAGCTGCGCAGCAGCGGTTTGCTGCTGGATCGCCGGCAGGGTCAATGGGTTTATTACCGCCTCAATCCTGACCTGCCAGCCTGGGTACATGAGCTTTTGCAGGTCACGTTGCGGGCCAACGCCGATTGGCTGCAGAACAACACTTCCCGCCTGCTCAACATGGACGCACGCCCCATCCGTGACGCTGTCTGCTGCTGAGCCTTACGGTTCTGTTGATCAGCCTCTCGGCCCTGGCGTTGCGCCTGAGCCTGAACCCTTGATGTCCGCCCGCAGCGGCAGGAGCAAACCCATGCGAGTCCTGTTCATGTGCACCGCCAATAGTTGCCGCAGCATTCTTTCAGAAGCCATGTTCAATCACTTGGCGCCGCCCGGATTCGAAGCGGTGAGTGCCGGGAGTTTTCCCAAGGGGCAAGTGCTGCCGCGCAGTCTCACCACACTGCAGCGGGCTGGTATCTCCATCGATGGCTTGAACAGCAAGGGCAACGACGCCTTCGAAGGCAACCCGCCGGATATCGTCATTACCGTGTGTGACAAGGCGGCGGGCGAAACCTGCCCGGTGTACTTCGGCCCGGCCCTGAAATCCCATTGGGGCCTGGAAGATCCGTCTGACGTCATGGGTGACGAAGCGGCGGTTGACCTCGCCTTCCGCTCCACGCTGGCGCGCATCGAACAACGCTGCAAAGCCTTCCTCGACCTTCCCCTCAACAGCCTCAGTCGCGACCAACTCAAACACGAGATTGATCGAATCGGCACTCTCTAAGGAGGACTTATGTCAGAGCACCTGCCCAACCTCGATCCAACTCTGTTCGAAAGCCTGAAAGGGTCAATTTCGGACAATCATAAACCGCGCATTCTGTTGTTGTATGGCTCGACCCGCGAACGCTCTTTCAGCCGGTTGCTGGTAGAGGAGTCAGCGCGCCTGCTGGAGCACTTCGGTGCCGAGGTACGAATTTTCAATCCATCCGGCTTGCCACTGCCCGACGATGTCCCGGTTGAGCATCCGAAGGTGCAAGAGTTGCGCGACCTGATGCTGTGGTCGGAAGGTCAGGTCTGGTGTTCGCCAGAACGGCATGGCGCAATGTCGGCCGTGTTCAAGGCGCAGATCGACTGGATCCCCCTGGAGCTGGGGGCGGTTCGCCCGACTCAGGGCAAAACCCTGGCAGTGATGCAGGTCTGCGGCGGCTCCCAGTCCTTCAACGTGGTCAATCAACTGCGCGTGTTGGGACGCTGGATGCGTATGTTCACCATCCCCAACCAGTCCTCGGTGCCGAAGGCCTACATGGAGTTCGATGAGGCCGGCAGGATGAAGCCGTCGGCGTATTACGACCGCGTCGTCGACGTGATGGAAGAACTGGTCAAGTTCACCGTACTGCTGCGGGACCGCCAGGCATTCCTGGTGGATCGTTACTCGGAACGCAAAGAAACCGCTGAGCAGCTTACCGCCCGGGTAAACCAGCGCTCCATTTGAGATCGCCATCCATAAGAGATGGTTAACAGGATTTGTGGCCAGCGCCCGGCCCTGTAGGAGCGAAGCTTGCTCGCGAAAGCGGCGGCACAGTCAAAAACACTGTCGCCTGACACACCGCTTTCGCGAGCAAGCCTCGCTCCTACACTTGTTTTTGCGTCGTTCACAAAATTTGCATCGTCTCTTTTATTACGAAGTAATCAGAGATCGGCTTTCTTCACTGCCGGGTCGAACTTGGAGAAGGTGGTCGCGTTACTGATCACTATCTGCATCGTGGGGTTATTGGTTTGGGTGTTTATCATCTGGTTAGAGACGGCGAGGTCCGTTGCCGCGTTGCTCACACTGCCAGAGACCCGAGAATCCGACGGCCAGGTCCATATGGGGGTGATGCTGCCGCCAGCGGCGGGCATCAGTAAAATCTGACCGCCAAGAGACGAGAGCGTATTGGTCACACCGTTCACGTAGCTTCGCTGCTGGGTTGAGCAAATTACCGAGCCGGGAATCGGCGGGCTCGTCCACTCTCCCCCCGTCAACAGGGCATAGTTGACAGTAATGTCAGCAGCGCTTGCATTAAAAATTTCGACAGTAAGGGATCGTACGAACGTGCTCATCCTTGGCCTTCCATTTGATTATTCGCGCATGACATACGCGACCTCAGAGTAGTAGCAAAGGATTTTTCAACAACGTTTTTTTTGGATAACGGCACAGATCTATTAAATAAATCTGTCCCCCATTTCGGCTATCATTCGCGGGTTTTCAAGCTCGGTAGAACGTTATGAATCGCCAAAAAAAGTTACAGCAACTGTTCAAGGCCAAAGCCAAGAAGGCAAGTGCCAAACTGGCACCGCAAAAAAAGGACAAGTACATCAGCAAGGCCGACCGCTTGAAGCTGGAGGCTGAAGCCGATCAGGGCGCCGTCAGTGCCTCTGAAAGCTGATCCAGGTGGGACAACGGGACCGACCTACGACCTCCCGGTCAATAAGTCCGCCCCTTGTTTCGCTGCCAATGCTCAAGGAACGATCCGCGCCCCTCTCAATCGGCTGACCTGAAGCTTCAGGCTTTCATGGGAGTCAATGCAGTCATGAAAGCCCGCCTGCCGGATCTTGATCGTGCTCTGCACCATGTCGTAGCCAATGCCGAATATAGCGTCCAGAAACGGCCAGGCGACGACGTCCGCCCAAGCGGTTGGCCTGAGGTTGTATTTTTGGATGATGCTGCCCCACACGGGGGCCTTGTCGGCCATCTGTTCGGTCAGTGACATCGGTTGTGGCTCAGCCAGCGGTATGTCGTACAGCGAGCCCAGCTCTGGCCACAACTGACGCCAGCGAAACTGATCACCGTTTATGACATTGAAGATCTGCCCCTTGGCCGTCTCCGCCGCCAGTGCCCACACCGTGGCGCGGCCAAGAATTCCGGCATCAGTGGATTGCGTCAGGGCGTTCCAGGCTTGATGCGTGCCGGGGAAGCGCAATGGCACGTTCAGCTCGCGACAGACGGCTGCATACACGCTCATGCCATTGATCAGATTCATCGGTGACCCCAGGCTCGGACCGAAGATGGCGTCCGGTCGCAGCACTGTCCATGGCACGCTGTTTCTGGAACCCCAGTCCTTCAGAAAGTCTTCCTGATCGTAATAGAACATCGGCCCCAAAATTCTTGGGTCACTTTCTTTGGCCGGCGTTTTGTACGCCCCCAGATGCGGGCCATACGCCTTGCCTCCGCCAAACAGGACCACGTGTCTAAGCTTTGCGCCCCGAGCAATCAATGCCTCCAGCGCGTTAGCCAGCATGGCCACGTTCGGCTCAATCGCGGTGGCGTTGCTTCCCGTCTCGACATAGGAGCAGTAAACAACATCCGTCACGTCGGCCAGGCCGGTGAAAGCGTCGGCGATGGAAGACTTGCTCAGCAGGTCGACACTGACATGCGGCGGCGCCGCCCTGCCATCGATCAAACGGTCTGGCGCGGCGCGGCGACTGGCGGTCACCACGGGCCACGAGGCCGCCAGTGCGGCATCGACCACGGCGGAACCCGTCACGCCATATCCGCCCAGGATGAGAACTTTTCGATTGCCGGGGCTTTTCAACTGAGAATCAGACATACACAAGCTCCAGGCCGGGAAAAGTAAATCAGGTATGGAACGGCACCCAGAACATCTTCACTTCGACGTTCAGCATGCCGGATTTCACTGTCGGGTCGTCCGTGGCAATCCGGGTGGCTTCATTGAGATCAGCGGCCTTGAAGATGGTCATGCCGCCGTCCTCCAGCTCGCCATTGAGGCCACCGGCCTTCTTCATGAACGGGCCGCTGAGAACGGTCAGGCCTTTCTCCTGCAGTTGCATCATGTAGTTAACGTGGACCATGAACTCTGGTTGCTCGTTGTATTTCACACCCTGGACCCAGTTCGGGCCAGGCGTCTGGAAGGCGACAAAATAGTGAGGGCCATTTTCGTCAATCATGGTGTTCTACTCCAGTTGATGGGTTGTGAAGAGAAGTCCGAAATGCCTCAAACCAACGGTTCAAGCACGTTGTCGCCAAAGATCACCGACAGCAGGTCCCGGGACTTCTGGTTGACGGGTTCATTCAACGCCGCCAGGGTGCGAAACGCCGACAATCCCCGAAGGCCCACTTGCGTTGGCCGGCCAGCGAAAACCATCGTGTAGGTTTCAAAGTCAGGATAGGTCGCGAGGGCCGCGATGTACCGGTGGGTCTGGGTGCCGAGTTCAAGCATTTGCGCTGAGTGGGAGAAGTGCTTTGCCGACGCCTCATCGGCAAAGGCCAACTCAAGGTAAGCATCGTATTGCTGTTCGACAGACCGGCGATGATCGACGTTGGGAGTCGGCCAGGCCTGTTCGTCAAACTGTTCCAGAAGGTGCAGCCGGGTTTTGATCACGTCCGTATTTTGCGCCACGGCGTGAGCCCACTCGCTGCGCAGGAAGGTGCGGAACTCGTCGGCAGAGACATCTTGCGCCTGGCGCACGAATACGATCAGCCGATAGTCGCCGCTGACACCTTGGGGGGTTGGCACACCGGTGCGGTCTGTCAGTGTCTGTGCGTTGCCCGGCCCGGTGGAATACATGTAGGTGCCTTTGAGCACATTCTGCTCATCAACGACCATCTGCCCGACGGCTGCGCTGCTGACCAGTTTTTCGCGGTCTTCTGGGGTCAGGAACGTGATCTCGGCGAGGCCGACAATCGGATCGCCCTGCGCCGGTTGCTGATCAACGCCTTTGATGCCCTGAAAAAATTCCGGGAGCGGTGTGCCCAGGCGATGTTGAAAGTATTCAAACGCGCCTTCGGCACGCGCCGCCAAAACGCCGTGGATGTCGGCCCAATAGTCGTAGAACAGGTTAAGCGGGACATCGTCCCTTCGCGTAATCATGACCGAGGTCGAGAGACTGGATACGGCTTGATGGGTTTGCATGGGTGTCTCCTGAAATATTTTTTGCGCAGCCGAATGCGCTTCGGCCACCGCGAGTGTGATGAAGGGTTTAACCAGACTTGAAAAATTGAACGGGTGGAATGACTCAGTGGTGAGTCATCGCTCGATGCGTTTCACGGCTCAGGCGTTGTAGCCACCGTCAGCATCGATAAGGGCGCCAGTGATGTAGGAAGCCTGGGGGCTGGCGAGGAACAGAATCGGCGCAACCACTTCTTCAATGCGGGCAAACCGTGGGAAGCACAATGTCGCCAACAGCGGCTTGAGGGAGTCCCCGGCTTCGGCATTCATGTCTGTCTCCATCAGGCCTGCATGCACGACGTTGACCGTGATATTGCGGGGGGCAAGGTCCCGGGCAACGCCGCGGGCATAACCGTCGATGGCCGCTTTGACCGCGCCGTTATCCGACAGCCCGGCCATGCCGATGCGTGTTCCGAGGTTGGAGCCGATCATGATGATGCGACCGCTGTCGCTGATGACCCGGGACGCGGCGCGAACGGTGGCCATGAAGCCGGTCAGCGTCACCGCCCAGAAACGCTCGAAGGCATCGGCGTCGTAGTCCGGATCATCCACGGTGCCAAAAATATTGATCGAGGCATTGCTCACGAGGATGTCGAGGTGGCCAAACCGGGTCACCACATCGTCGATCAAGCGGGTGGCCGCCACACGGTCGCCCTGGTCAGCCTTGAACGCGGCGCTGCGAACACCGAGTGCTTCCAGCTCCCGTACGATGGCTTGGGCCTTGTCGGCAGAATTGACGTAACTGATCGCGACATCCGCCCCCTGCGCTGCCAGCGCCTTGGCCGTTGCAGCCCCGAGGCCTCGTGCGCCGCCCGTGACCAGAGCGACCTTGCCAGCCAATGATTGAGTCATGAACATGTTTCCTGTTTGAGAGATTGATGCGGCACTGCTCAACGTCGAACACCTGCGGGTATCGAGTGGCTGGTCACAGTGATGGTAAGGTCACCGAAAAATGGCGGTGTTTTTTAGCCCGCCGAGGCTGTTTTTCTTCGTGATTTGTTTTGGAGTGAATCCTCCTGTATTAAGAAGATAGGCCTTTCAGTAACGCAGTCAAGGATTATTGGAGTTATGACAACAGAAATGGTGGAGCCACCCAAACGCCGTCGCGGCCGACCCGTTGCGTTTGACCGCGCGCAGGCGATTCATGGCGCAATGACGCTGTTTTGGGAACGTGGCTATGAAGGGACGTCATTCGACGATTTGATCAACGCAATGGGGATCAGCCCATCGACGTTTTACAATTCGTTTGGCAACAAGGAGGCCCTTTACAAGGAGGCGACTGACTTCTATCTGACAGAATCCAGTGAATGGTTCCTCGCCGCCCTGGCCGATGCGCCGGATGCCAAAACCGCTTTCATGCACCTGATCGAAGCCACGGCTGCGCAGTTCACGCGCGACGACCTGCCGGCCGGTTGCATGATTTCTTTGGCGGGAACGCATCTGTCCCCGGCGCACGGATCGGTGCGCAGCATGATGTCCGCCCACCGAGCTTCGTCCGAGAGCGCTTTAGTGGCGCGTCTCAGGCAAGGCGTAGCGGCAGGTGATGTTGCACAAGACACTGATATTGAAGCGCTCGGGGCTTATTTCAGCGCTCTGTTCCGGGGCATGGCCGTGCAGGCCCGCGACGGTGCGTCCAGAGAGCGTGTGTTGGCGATTGGTCACCTTGGCATGCGGGCGTGGCCGGAGCCGACAAAGCCTGTCGACTTATGAGCGACGATTCCTACACGCAATACATTCGCTTTCAGACGCCCGACCCTGGCATCGCCCCACGGGAACAAGCGCCGATGCTTGCCCAGGAGCAGGCCTGGGCGTGGGAGCGTGCGGCTGGGCATCGTTTCAGTTGGATTGCGGTGTTATTGCCGCCGTTGTGCTTTGGCCCGGTTCTGCCGGGTATTTTGTTTTTAGTGGGCCTGTTGCTTTATCGATCGTTAGTCTCCCCTGAGCTGGATATCGACCAGATCGTCGGGGCCTCTTTCGGCTGGCTGGCCCTCGCGACGCTGCTGTTCATGGCCGCCTGGGGTTTACGCAATTTCCTGCGCGATACCCGCGACCCGACCAAACGTTACTGGCAATCCATGCCCGGCCAAGGGCTGGTCGAGCTTGAGCGTCATACCCTGGCATCCGGCACCAACCTGTGGTCCTCGGATTACGACCCGGACTGCAACACGATCATGCAGTGGAAAAACGACAAGCTCGAAAACGTGCAAGACAGCGGTGTATCGCAGTGGGTCGTGGCCCGGACCACGGCGGGTCAGTGGTTGGTGCTCAAGGAACAATATCCGGGCAGTTTCAGCTATGCACGGGAGGGAAAAATGCCCGCGCCGGACAAGCAACTGCAACCCGGCCAGGAAATGGCGATCGCATTTGCGCCCGGCACTAATCTGTCTCTGGGACAGCGTTTCAGCGGCGCGCCGATGCCATTGGTGAACACGTCGTATTGGCTGTCTGCCGATGAGCTCAAACGCCTGGCCGAAGTCGCCCATCACTGGACCTTTTTCCCGCCGGACCGCTACGCCGTGGTCAATCCGCAGGATGCCGAATGGGTGCAGCGGTTGGTGGACAAGGCGCAGGCGAGTGTCGAGCACCAGCCATAGAATTGCCATCGCCCCCGAACCCTGTGGGAGCGGGCTTGCTCGCGAAGGCGATGGCTCAATCAAAGTCCTTGTTGCCTGACACTCCGCTTTCGCGAGCAAGCCCGCTCCCACATGGGTCTGGTGCCGTTCGCAGAATTAGCGGTCGGTCCTGATCTCCGTGTGGGAGCAAGCCTGCTCGCGAAGGCGTCGAGCCTGACACACCGCGTTATCGTTTCGGATCGCCGCACCGCTTGACCCTACATGTCACAAACCTGTCACCCCCGCTTGATATCGTCCCCGCGCTCTCTCGCCCTGCCCCATGGCCCGACCCAAGGTATCCCTCAAGGTGTTCTCAACCTCGACCCGCCAACAAATCATCCTCCGCTCCAACGACATGCGCTGCGACGACTTCGGCGCGTTGTTTTCGAAAATGTTCGGCAACCGCTATGCCGACACGCCGCCCCCGCCGGGGCACATCATTATTGGCGGTGTGTACGGTCGGCATGAGGGCGTGAGTTTTCGGCGCATGCATTACCGGGGCGATTTCACCGTGGCGTTTCCCGATCCGGTGGATGAGATCACCTTCGTCATTCCCACTGCCGGCAAGATTGTTTTCAATCACGGGACTGAATCGGTGGGCGTTGCCCATGTGGGTTTGGCCATCGACAAGGCTGACATCCGTTCGATGCGCTTCATCGACAACCATGCGCAGCACGGGATTTCGATCAAGCGTGGGCTGATCACCGAGCGGTTGTCGACGTTGCTGGGCAAGCCGATTGTGCAGAAAGTGATTTTTGAACCCGAGGTGGACCTGAATTCTCCCGCCTTCCAGGGCATCAAGGCCTTGATCGATTTGGCCACGGGGACCGAGTTCGACTTGCTGATCAACGCCGGCACGCTGATGCCGTCGCGCCTGCGGGAGATGTTGGTGGACGCGGTGCTGGAAGCCTGGCCGCACAACTTCACCCAAGCCCTGCGCCGCCCTGCCCCGCAGATTGCGCCACGGCATGTGAAGTTGGCGGTGGAGTACATCCGGGAGCATGCGGATAATTTGATCAGCGGCACGGAGCTGGCGCGGCTGAGCAACGTCAGCCAGCGTGCGTTGCAGGATGGGTTTCGGCGGTTTGTCGGGATGTCGATTGTGGCGTATCAGCGCCAGGTGCGGTTGGAGCGGGCCTACGATGCGCTTGTAGACGACGCCGCCACCTCCGTGACCGAAGTGGCCCTGCGATATGGCTTCAGCAATGTCGGCCGGTTTTGCCAGTACTTCCAGAATGCCTACGGTGTCAGCCCGGCGGATGTCAAAAACCGTCGGCGCTGACACCGCAAAACCAATGTGGGAGCGGGCTTGCTCGCGAAGGCGTCGTGTCAGTCGACATTGATGCTGGCTGACAGTCCGCTTTCGCGAGCAAGCCCGCTCCCACAAGGGGATTGGCGCAAATCCATTGTGGGAGTGAGCCTGCTCGCGAAAGCGGTGTGTCAGGCAATGTAGTTTTTGACCGTGCCATCGCCTTCGCGAGCAGGCTCGCTCCCACAGGGGGCCGGTGTCGGGCGCACTACCCGCGAACAACACCAAACCAATGTGGGAGTGAGCTTGCTCACGATGGCGGTGTGTCAGTCGACATCAATGCTGCATGTGCCGGCCTCTTCGCGGGCAAGCCACGCTCCCACAGGGGGATTGGCGCAAAACCAATGTGGGAGCGGGCTTGCTCGCGAAGGCATCGTGTCAGTCGACATTGATACTGGCTGACAGTCCGCTTTCGCGAGCAAGCCCGCTCCCACAGGGGATGGGTGTTTGCAGGGCCATCCTGCCTCCATCAGAACAGATAGCTGGCCTTGAGCCCGCCACTGAAACCATGGCTATTGCCCCCGCCACTGGCGCCGACTTCGGCCCCCACGCTCAGCGCCCCCAGGTTGGCCATAAGGTTGACCCCACCCGTGAACTGATCGCGATTATCGAACGCCGCACGCTGTTCAATATCCAGCCCCAACAAGTGACCTTCGCTGTCGACGGTGTGATCGCCCAGCACACGCTCGTAACCCACCTCGACACCCGGCACCAGGTTCCACGCGCCCATGCCGATCGGTGCGAAAGAAGCTTTCAGGTTGGCCACGGCGCTACGACGGGTGGCCTGGATGCCATCGACATCCAGGGCCAGTTCGCTGCCCTTTTCCTGGAAGCCCGACAGGTCCAGCCGGCTGACGCGCACGCCGAGGCTCGGCTCAAGGATCATGTTACTGACCGGCATGCGATAGCCCAGCGCCAGGGTGGCGCCGGTGAGGTTGCCATGGCTGTTGCCCTTGGCTGAACCGAGTCCGCCGCCGAGGTCGCGTTTGCTGTCGTAGTCGAGCCAACCGGCGTTAACGTCCGCATCCACAAACAAGCCGCGCTCCAGACTGTCCAGCGCGTAACGTGCGCCGACGGAGAAGAACGTCAGGTCAGTATCCGCCTCGCCACCCGCCCCGCCGACGTTGCCCCGGCTGTAGCCGAAACCGGCATGGCCGCTGAGTTGTTCGGAGAAGCGCTGGGTCAGGCCGACCATCAGCCCCTGACTGTGCTCATTACTGCTGTCGGCATGGGACGAACCGTCGGTGCCCAGATAGCCCGCCAGCGCGGTGCTCCACAACCGGTATTGGCCGACCTTGAGGTCGGTGCCGCTGCTGAACGGCGCGGCGGCTTGATCAATCATCGCCCCTTGGCGCAGCAGATAACTCGCGGCATCCGCATGCACCTGCCCGCCGACGGTGGATTCGACTCCGCCGAGGGTGCCGGCATCAATGGCCGATTGCAGGTAATAGTTGTAGGCGCTGTAGGTGCCGGACAGGTTGCTGTTCTGCAATTGCTGCAACAACTGCGCACCGGCGGCGGCGTTGCCGATCAGGCCGGCCTGACCCGGAAGGCTGTTGTACTCGACCATTTTGCCGCGCAGCACGTAGAGGGTTTCCTGGGACAGACCCAGGCCTTGCTTGAGGTAGTTGTCCATGCTGCCGTACTGCGCGGCGACCTGATCCAGGCCCGCTTGCAAGTAACTGGCCTCGACCCCGAGCAACGGTGCATAGATCGCTGCCATGCTCGCCGGCATCGCCGCCAAAGTCGCCTTCATCCGCGCAGCGGTGTAGTCGTTGGTCGCCAGGTAGTTGCTCATGATCGTGGCGCTATCGACCCCGGCAATGCTCAACAACACGGCGGCGGTCCAACCGGTGCGGTCCTTGCCAGCGGTGCAATGGAACAATTGCGCGCCATCGACACTGGCCAGTTCATTGAACAACTTGGTGAACTGCCCGCGCATCCCCGCATCGCTGACGAATGCGCGGTTGGTCTGCTGCATCATGGCGATGGCATCGGCGGCGCTGGTGAATGAGACCGTGGTGATGTTCGAGCCGGACGTGGTGCTGCCGATGATGTCGATGTTCTCGTAGGTCGCGCCGGTGAGCATGGTGTCGGGGGTGCCGGCAATCTCGCTTGGCGTGCGCAGGTCGTAGACAGCCTTGATGCCGAGGCTGTTCAACGTGGCCAGGTCCGCCGCCGATGGGGTCAGCGCATTGGAGCGGTAGAACACGCCGCTGCGCATCGTGCCGTCGTTGGCGGTGGAATAGGCGGTGGTGGTGCCGGCCAGATCACGAAAATTGTCGATGCTGCGCAGGCGCGGGGTATCGAGGGGGGTGGTCTCGGCAGCCTGGGCAGCGGCGATGGACAGGCTCAAAACGGATAGCGAACACAGAAGACGTTGAAACACGGGGCAGCCTCATTGAAAACGCGTTGGGCTGCCCACTATCTGTAACGAAGTGCGACCGAATATGACAAATTGCCGTCGAGTGCAAATCCCTGCGCGATGGGTCCGTGGCGTTCGTTTTCTGTCCGTGGGACCGTTCGCGGCTGGCCGTTGACTCCGGGGCGCCAATGTACGGCAGTTCACCAAGGCGTTTTCTGACTACAACCGAAAGTACTGCTGCATCGCCTGGGCCAGCAGATTCACCGCTTCATCATCCAGGGATGACGGCGCGCGCATGAACACCACTTCATGCTCCGGTATGACCGGCAAGCCATCGAGAATCTGCATGTGCTCCGTGACCATGGCGCGGTCAATCAGGCTGATCGCCAGCCCCGCTTCCACGCACGCCTTGACCGCTTGGTTGGACGGACTTTCCAGCACCACTCGCGTCCGGCGGCCGCTCAGCTTCAGCGACTCCATCATCGCTTGCCGATAAGGGCATTGCGCCGCGTGCACGGCCAGTGGCAGCGGGTCCATCGAGGCCAGCGCTTTGCTGATCGGCCCGACCCAGACCGGGGTGGTGGCGACAAGCACTTGCGCCTCCATTTGCCCGGCGGGTTGGGCAATCACGGCAGCCTGCAATTTGCCGCGCTGAACCAGCTCGCGCAGCGCGTAGCTGGGCGCGGTCTTCAGTTCCAGTACCACGTTGGGCCATGCGGCGATGAAGGTCGGCAGGATGTCGCGGATCACATGAGTGGCGTATTCATCCGGCACACCCAGGGTAATGCGTCCCGCCAGATGGGTGCCATGCAGATCGGCCAGCACCCGGTCGTGCGTGCTCAGCAATTCGGTCGTCGACAGCAGCAGGCGCTTGCCCAGGGCGGTCAGGGAAACGGACTGATTGTCACGATTCAACAAGCGCCCGCCCGCCACCGCTTCCAGGCGCTGGATATGCACGCTCACCGCCGCCGGACTTTTATGCAACTGCTCGGCCGCCGCACTGAATTTTCCGATCCGCGCCACGGCGTGAAACGTTCGGACCAGCTCGATATCGAGGATCGCTGTCATGATTCCAACTTCGTGAAGGACTGCTGCAGTTTATTTTGATTTATTAGATTAGTCGGGTTTCGTAGCCTGTGGCAATGAACCAGCCCCTACCGATTGTCTGCCCACCACAAGCCGCACCCGATTGGCGCCGGACGATGCCCCTGCCCGTGCTCGAAGTGGCATTGCTGCTGACCTGGAGCTCAGGGTTCGTCGGCGCACGCTTCTCAATCGATTACGCCCCCGCGTTGCTGGTGGTGTTCTGGCGCTGTGTGGTGGTCACGCTCCTGCTGTTGCCCTTCGTCGCCAAGTCATTGCGCCGAGCCTCCCTGCCCACGCTGCTGAAAAATGCCGGCATCGGCCTGCTGGCCATGGCGGGTTACCTGGCCGGCGTCATCCAGGGCATCGCCCTCGGTGTACCGGCGGGCCTGGCCGCGCTGTTTGCCGACTTGTTGCCGATGGGCATGGCGTTGCTCGCAGCGGTGGTGCTCGGGCAACGATTGGCCTGGCAAGTCTGGGCCGGGCTGGTCATCGGTTTGGTCGGGGTTGTGGTGGTAACCCATGGCGCGTTGGCCTGGGGGGATGCGCCCTTATGGGCGTACGGCCTGCCATTGCTGGGCATGCTGTCGCTGGCCGTGGCGACCCTGTGGCAGAAGCGTTTGCCCGCGTCGCAATCGTTGGATCTGCTGCCCAACCTGTGGCTGCAATGCTGCGTTTCGAGTATCGCCTTCGCCATTGCCGAGGGCACTCAGGGCAGCCTCGCGCCGATCCCCAGCACCGGGTTCGCATTGAGCGTGTTGTGGACGGTGGGGTTGTCGACCCTGGGCGGGTATGGGCTCTACTGGATATGCCTGCGTCGCGCCACGGCCACCCGGGTTGCCAGCGTTTTGTACCTGAGCCCGCCGATTACCATGCTCTGGGCCTGGGCGATGTTCGACGAGCCGCTGTCGTGGCAGATGGCGCTGGGAATGCTGGTGTCCGGGATCGGGATCTGGCTGGTGGTGCGGGCCGAGGCTCGGACGGGCCAGCAGCCAAAAGCCCCCAGGGTCAAGCGTTCTCATCACCCGAGCGCGTAAACGAATACCGATCGATATCCGTCCTGAGCTGCCAACCCTGACTGCGCCAGTAATCAGCCGCCAGTGCATTGGTCTTGAAAACGTCGAGATGACATTTAAGTATCCCGTGTCGCTCAAGACTCGACAGACAGCGTTCGACCAATGCCTTGGCGATGCCTTGCCGCCGAAACTGAGGCAGCACCACCAAATGCTGCAAATACCCCCGACGCCCGTCGTGACCGCACATCACGCACCCGCCAAGCCCCGCTTCAACCTCAACGACGAAGCTCATCCCGGGGTTGCGCGCCAGGTATTTCGCGGTCGATTCACGAGAGTCGGCATCACGCAACGAGACGCCTGGCGTGCGCTTCATCAGGTCGATCACGGCATCGTAATCGTCCAGGGTCATGACACGGATATTGAACATGGGTTGAGCCCCGTTAACTCACAGAGCCGGCAGGCTAGCAGAAGCCGCAGCGTTGCTGCCATCATCGGCGGATGGCAGTGAATGCCTTCGACAGCCGCCCGCCAGGAAAGGCCAATAATGAACAATCATGCGACGCGCTACGGGCTATGGGTTTTGGCACTCTCCGCACTGAGCCAACCCGCGCAGGCCTCCACATGGCAAATTTGCAGGATGGATGTTCGCATCACTGAGGTGGTGAAACGTCCCTATCCGCAACTCCAGGCGCAGATCCTGAAAATCACTCCGGCCTCGGCCACGGTCGAATGTCCAGAGGTCGGGACGACGCTCACATTCACCCCGGAAACCACCGACTACCAGGCCCCACTCCCGCGCCGACAGTGGCCCGGGAAAGGGCAGTCGGTGCGGGTGGATTACCGGTATCTGGACGGCATCTGCAAAGGCGATGGCAATGACTATGCGTGTCGTATCAAACACTATCCGCTGGTCGATCGATAACGCTCAGTTTTACTGCGGACAACTGACCGTTCGCGATTATTGCGCCGCCTTAAGCGTGTTCACCTGAACCAAGAGCTTGGACGAATCAGAGGTTTCCACAAACAAGTCATAGGCTTCCAGATACAGGTACGTGGTCGTTGCATTCAGCCCGTTGTTGGCGAAGCACGTTACGGCGCGCGCCGTCCCTTGCAGCGAGGCGACTTTCTGTGTGGCCGGAAACGGTTCACCCACCGAACATTCGAAACGTTGCACGAACGGTTTGCCGGCGCGGTCGGTAAAGCGTTTGCTGTAAGCAATGGGATTCCCGGGTTTGAGGGTTTGCCAATTGCCATCCAGGTCAATGCCGTTGAGCGTGCTCGATTGAGCGATTTCTCCAGCGCGCTGAGCGCTGGTCGAGGCCAGTTCGATCAACCCGCGCCAGCGGATGCTCACCTGCTCGCGACCCAAGGCGCCCGTCGCTTGCTGACGCCATAAACCACGGGCCGGGCCCGGTTGCAGATACAGGTCCAATGGACTGTCCTTGATCACGGCGAGCGGCATCATGGGCGAGGACGCGCTGTACGAGAATTGCAAATGGCTGAGCGTGTGGGTGGGTTGTCCCTGGGGCAATGCGCTGACGTTTGCCAGCAGTGGTGCCGCAATCTCTGGCGTTTGCAGGGTCGGTGGCAATTTTTTCCGCTCGAGGGGTGCGGCGAGTTGCGCCAGGTTGGCGGGTTCGGCGCACACGGCCGCGATCAGACGAGTGCGTTGGTCTTTGTCCAAGGCGCTGTCCAGCGGCTGAACGGGTGGCGGCAGCAGCGCCTGGCCGTTCAGGCGATAAACCAGGCGGGTGCTGGCCTGGCGGGCCGTGCAATCGACTTCGACTCGCTCCAATTGTCGGTCGTAGGGCTTGCCTTCGGTTTCATCCAGACGGGTGCGGCCGTAGTCGATGCCCGCCCAAATCCCACGTCGAGCATTCGTGGTGCCCAGGGTGCCCGCGTCCACTAACACGCTGTCTTCACCGTCGCCCGGAAGCTGCCTCCAACTGCTGTCTTTCACCGCTTGGCACAACTGCGGGGCCATGTTCCGCGCAGAGTCTGCCGGCAGGTAATAAGCACTGGTCCATTCCTTGGCGCGACGGTACTCCATGGCCAGTTTCGCCGAATCGCAGAGGGCGAAAAGACGAACCTGGTTGGCCGGTTCGGTGCCTTGAGCCGGGACGTTCAGTGTCAGCAAGGCCGTTTGGCCGAGTTTGATCGTGGTATCCAACGGCAACGGTTGCGTTTGTATACGGGCCGTCATGGCCTGGTTCTGGACCTGATGCTCGGCAGCGACCCGCTTGTAGTAGTCGGCCATTCCATTGCCGTGCAAGGCACAACCCGACAGGGTCACAGCGAAGGCGGCGCCCGCCAGACGAGAAAGTAAATTCACAGCAAACAGCTCCTTGGCGCGCCCGCCATTCATCACGGTGGCGGGTGCGTAATTTATGGGTTAACGATGTTTAAGGTTATTGCGATGCGGCCGAGACAGTGGTTCGTTGGGCTCGACAGCCAGGCACTGTCGAGACCACTGCATTTACGGTTTTGAAGAGGGGAATTCATGGACGGTCCTTCGTCATTTTTTGAATATCAAGGCCAGTCGGATCGGCTTCACAACCAGCGCGGTCCTTTGTCTGATGCAGGCCCTATGGCATATAGTATCAATACGCCATCAACTGCGCATACCCAGGATTCGGGCAGCCATGCCCAAACCCAAACACAACAAATGCCATTGACCTTTTAGGGAAATAACAGGTTTTACTGATGAAAAAGATCTTCCTGCCGTTTGTCATTGCAGTACTCAGCCTGCAAGGTTGTGCCGAAATGCCCGCGTACTCCAACGTCGATCCCGCCAGCGCCGGTGACGAGTCGCGTTATACCGTGGTCGAAACCGATACTTATGCGGGCAGGCCCCAGCGCCACTGGGCGGATATGCAGCCGAACCTGAACATCATCAAGATCAACGACGAAAAAGTCGGCAACATCCCGTTCTCCACGTACTACTACAAGAACGACTCCCCGCAGCGTGCGGTGCTGAAGCCGGGCACTTACGTCATTCAACTGGAATACCGGTTGCCCAGTCATTTCCTGTTTGCGGACCTGAAGTTCGACGGCAAACCCGGCCAGAAAATAATGGCACGCTCAAGATACGTGGGCCTCAATCGACTGGAAGTATGGCTGGAAGATACAGCCACCGGTGATGTGGTAAGCACCCGGGAGAACTAGCCGATAAACGATAAGGAACGATAAGGGGACTGATTTATTTATCCCTTATTTATTTATCCCTAAAAAAGCCGGCGATCAGTGAATTATTCAGCGTCCCCACGTATCTGACCCAAAGAGCGCATGCCATTAAAACAAGGGCATCGACAGGATCAGGGACAGAGTAATTCGCATGAAATCAAGCAAGAAAGCCGTTAACCCCATTACCTTGAAAGACATCACCATTGTCGACGACGCGCAGATGCGCAAGGCAATCACGGCCGCTGCGCTGGGTAATGCCATGGAGTGGTTCGACTTCGGCGTTTATGGCTTTGTCGCCTATGTGCTGGGCAAGGTGTTCTTTCCCGACGCCTCGCCCAGCGTGCAAATGATCGCCGCGCTGGCGACGTTTTCGGTGCCTTTCCTGATCCGGCCCTTGGGCGGTCTGTTCTTCGGCGCACTGGGCGACAAATATGGCCGGCAGAAAGTCCTGGCGGCCACCATCGTGATCATGTCCCTGAGCACCTTCGCCATCGGGTTGATTCCATCCTATGCCTCGATTGGCATCTGGGCGCCGATCCTGCTGTTGCTGGCCAAAATGGCCCAGGGCTTCTCGGTGGGCGGCGAATACACTGGCGCCTCAATCTTCGTCGCCGAGTATGCCCCGGACCGCAAGCGTGGCTTTCTCGGGAGCTGGCTGGACTTCGGCTCAATCGCCGGTTTTGTCCTCGGCGCGGGCCTGGTGGTCTTGATTTCCGCCGTGATCGGCGAAGAAAAATTCCAGGACTGGGGCTGGCGCCTGCCGTTTTTCCTGGCCCTGCCCCTGGGCATGATCGGGCTTTACCTGCGTAACGCCCTCGAAGAGACCCCGGCCTTCCAGCAACACGTCGAAAAACTGGAACAAGGCGACCGCGAAGGCCTGGCCCGAGGCCCGAAGGTGTCCTTCAAGCAAGTCGCCACCCAGCATTGGCGCAGCCTGATGACCTGCATCGGCGTGGTGGCCGTGACCAACGTCACCTACTACATGCTGCTGACCTACATGCCGAGTTACCTCTCGCACAACCTGCACTACAGCGAAAACCGTGGGGTGCTGATCATCATCGCGATCATGGTCGGCATGTTGTTTGTGCAGCCTTTGATCGGTTTTGCCAGTGACAAGATTGGCCGCCGGCCCTTCATCCTGTTCGGCAGCATCGCGCTGTTCTGCCTGTCGATTCCGGCGTTCATGCTGATCAACAGCGGCCAGCTCGGGTTGATTTTTGCAGGCCTGCTGATCATTGCCGTCATCCTCAACTTCTTCATCGGCGTGATGGCCTCGACCCTTCCGGCGATGTTCCCCACCCACATCCGCTACAGCGCCCTGGCCGGTGCCTTCAACGTCTCGGTGCTGATCGCCGGCCTGACCCCGACCGCCGTGGCCTGGCTGGTGGAAAGCACCAACGACCTGTACATGCCGGCCTATTACCTGATGGTGATCGCCGTGGTGGGCCTGGTGACCGGCATCACCATGAAGGAAACCGCGAACAAGCCCCTGCGTGGCGCGGCCCCGGCGGCGTCGGATATTGAGGAAGCGAAAGAGTTGTTGCAGGAGCACGAAGACAATATCGAGCAGAAAATCGAAGACATCGACGCGCAAATTGCTGAACTGGAGGCCAAGCGCAAGACCCTGGTGCAACAGCACCCACGCATCAATTGACCTGACGAACCCTCAGCCCCGGCCGCCCATCAGCGGACTCGCCAGCAACGCCGCCAACCCCATCGGTTTGGCAAAGTAATAACCCTGGGCCTGCCCCGCGCCCATTTCGCGCAGCAGGTCCAGGGTCGCTTCATCCTCGACGCCTTCAGCCACCACGCTCAGGTCCAACGATTCGGCCATGCGCACAATCGCCCGGACGATCGCGCGGCTGCGGGCGCTGGCGGTCAGTTCGAGGATGAACGACTTGTCGATCTTCAAGCCGCTGAAACGGTATTGGTGCACGTAGCTCAGGGATGAAAAACCGGCGCCGAAGTCATCGAGCACTACCGACATGCCGTTGTCGGCCAGTTGCTGCATGGCCAGTCGGGCAATCGCCGGCTCGGCCACCAAGGCACCTTCGGTCAACTCCAGGCAGATCCGCGACGGTGCCACGCCGTGTCGCGCCAACAGGGCAAGTACGTCACTGGCGAAATCCGGGCGGGTCATGCTGTAGCTGGAGCAGTTGACGTGCACCGGCGGCCAATTGGCGTGCTCGGGTTGGGCGAGGATCACGGCGATGCGGGTGAGCATGTACAGGTCCAGGCGACCGATCAGGCGCAGGCCTTCGACATCCGGCAAAAACTCGCCCGGCGCGATGACCCGGCCACCCGGCTGGTGCCAGCGGATCAGCGCCTCCAGGGCCACCAGTTCGCCGCTGTCGACGCTGACAATCGGCTGGAAATACGGCAGCAATTCGTCGGTCCGCTTGAGCGCGTTACGCAACGCGCCTTCACGCTCGACCTGATCCGACACTTCACGGCGCACTTCCTGGTTGAACACCGCGTAGCTGTCGCGCCCGGCACTCTTGACCCGGTACATCGCCGCATCGGCATCACGCAGCAGGTCGGCGGGCTCGTCATGGAACTGACTGTCGGCGCTGACAATACCGATGCTGCAGGAGGAAAAAACTTCATGGCCATTGATGACAAACGGCAGGTCAAACGCCACCAGGATTCGTTCGGCGATGTCGATCACCACGTCCAGCGGCGCTTCGGGGGCGAGCACTGAAAACTCATCGCCCCCCAGGCGCGCCAGCATGTCGGTGTCGCGCAGGCAACCGCGCAGTCGCTGGGCGGCTTGCATCAACAGCAGGTCGCCGAAGTGATGACCGAGGCTGTCGTTGACCATTTTGAACCGGTCGAGGTCGATGAACATCACCGCCAGGTGCCCGCCTTCGCTGCCGAACTGCGCCCAGGCCTGGTTGAGGCGCTGTTGCAGGTAGGTGCGATTGGGTAGCCCGGTCAGTGCATCGTGGGAGTTCTCGTGTTGCAGCTTGGCGTTGGCGTGATCGAGTTCGCGGGTGCGGTTCTGCACCCGGGCTTCGAGCTTGAGGTTGGCGGCATGGATCGCTTCGGCGGCGGTGCGGCGTGACAAGGCGGTGTCGATGTGCCGCGACACGAACGTCAGCAGTTCCTGGTCGCGCAGGCTGTATCGCACCTCGGAGGTGTAGCTCTGCACCGCAAGCACGCCGCGCACCACGTCGCCATCGAACAGCGGAATGCCCAGCCAGGAATAGGATCGGTAATACACATCGGCGACTTCTATTTCGCCTTCCACGGTCAATCGTTCGGCCTCGTCAGAGTCAATCAGACACGCTCGACGCTGACGGATCACGTACTCGGTCAAACCCCGGCTGCCGCGCCGGGCTACCGGGCGGACTGTCTGGCGCTCATCGACATAGTAGGGAAAGGTCACTTCAGTGGTCGCGTCGTCGAACAGCGCAATGTAGAAGTTCTGCGCGAACAGCAAATCACCGACGATGCCATGCAAGGTTTGAAACAACTCCGCCATGTCGCCGGGTTGGCTCGACAGTTCGGCAATCTGAAATAGCGCACTCTGCAGATGTTCGGCGCGCTCGCGGTCGGCCACTTCCTGGCGCAAGGCTTGGTTGAGCTCTGAAAGCTCCAGGGTGCGACGCATCACCGTTTCTTCCAGGTCGGCCCGGTGCAGAAGCCGGTCCAGGGCCATGGCGACGTGGCGGGCCACCACCAGGAACAGCGCACGGTCTTCAGCGCTGTAAACACGAGACACTTCATAGACCTGCATCGCCAGCATGCCAAACACCTCATCCGAGGCGTTTTTCAGCGGTGCGCCCATCCAGAATTCCGGGCAGTCGCCTACGCAGTAAAACCGCCCCTCGGCCGCTGCCGCGTGAATGCCGGCGGCGTCGATCAGCAACGGCTGGCCGGTGGTCAACACCTGGGCGGTCAACGACAGATGCGAAGGGTCAAGGTATTCGTAGTTCTCGGATTCCAGGGCTTCGACATCGATGATGTCGACGTAATAGGGGTAGTCCATCTTGCCCGTGCGCGGGTCATACAGGGCGAGATAGAAGTTCTCGGCGTCGATCAGGCTGGCCAGCAGTTGGTGAACCCCCACCAGAAACACGGAGCGGTCGCGGGTGGAACTGGCCAGGTAGGTGATTTCATACAACACGCGCTGAGTAATCTGCGCCCGGGCCAGGGTATTGGCTTGCACTTCAATGCCCAGGCGCTGGGCAAACTCGGCAAGCGCCGGATCCATGGCATGGTTGATGGGCGCGAGAAGCCATCCGAGCACGCTTTCGCCCCGCCCCGTCGGCCAGCGGTGCAGGCGCCGGGTCAGGCAAAAGGTTTCAAACTCGTCATTGGCAATACTGGAAGGCCACTGCCCCTGCGGGTCGCCCTGCCCGACCAGATGCATTTGTTCGCCAGCGCGATACACCCCCCACGCGGTGGTATGAGCCCAGCGGCGCGCTGAGTCCAGCAGGTGTTCGATGGTGTCCCCGTTGCCAGCGTAGGCCATGCCGACGGTATCCAAGTTCCCTTTCAGTTGAGATGCGCCAACGTCGCGATCGTTCGATTGCCGCCGGGAGTCGATCAATGGAAGAAAACTCATCAGCCCTTCCTGAGCCAAAACTGGCCATGCTTTTTTATTGATTGCTAGCAATATGCCAGCCACCTTTCCGTTTAAAGCTTATAGCGGTTTTTTTCAATCGTTTTATTCGTTTAGTGCCAACTATGGGACGGACAACAAGTTATTCGTGCAGATGCGCCCAACCCCATGACCTGAGCAGCCCAACCCGGTCGCCACTGGATCCAATTAGTGCCAAAGTACCGAGCTTTTCAGCTTAGCCGCGTATTTGAAATCACCCACCTGATGTCGAGGTCATAGTGCCCCACTCTAGCGATCAACGTATGGACGAAAAAAGCCTGCCTCGGTTATTGCTCGATCTGCTTTGGCAACTTGCCGTGCTGTTGATCCCGATATTCCTGGTGACGGTCGTGCCGTTGCCGTTGGCCCTCGGTGTGGTCTTGGGTTGTGCGGCCCTGATGTGGCTGGCGGCGCGAGCCGGTTGGCTGCGTACCGGCCGAGGCGCGGCGCGGGTCATGACGTCGGCGGCGATAGGCTTGGGTTTTAATCTGGGCCGGGCGTTGCCGGCGTACTGGGACATCGCGGGAGCCGCGGTGGTGATGTTCTGCGGGCTGGCGTGCGTCAGTCATCTGGAACGCCGTTTTGGCCTGGCCGACACGACGAAGGCGAAGGCCAAGTCGTCGCCGCTGTCGGGTGGCCAATCTTCCGGCGGCGCCAGTGCCTGGGGTGGCGACGAGCCGCGAGTCACGCCCGAGGGCGAGCCGATCAGGGTGTTCAACTACAGCGAAATCGCCATGGGCGGGCCGGTCCTGTGCGATTACCTGCTCCCGGATGGGGTGCTGCTTCAGGGCCTTGGGGCGTCGGCGCGTTTCTCCAATGACGGGCGTTATTTCGCAGCGCCCTTGCCTTCGCGCCAGGCCTGGGGCTTGGTGGTGCTGGATCGAGAGCTGCATCAGCTCTACCACTGTTCGTGTGATGAATTCTGGGAACTGGACGCTTTTAATGGCGGCACCTTGAGTGGGCGTTACAGCCCGCTGGTCGACAATGGCGCTCGGGAAATCAGCCTGGAGCAACTGCTGGCGACGGCGGAAAAAGTCAGCCTTGTGCCGATTGCCGACCTTTGGCTTGAGCCGGGGGCCTGGCAACAATACCTAGAAGTCGAAACGCTGCGGCATACCTCCCCCGATGGCCAGCAACGCCTGGACGCCAGCCTGGTGCTGCCGACCCGTCTGCGGGACCTGCCGCAGCCTTGCGACCCGCTGCGTAACCCGGAATACCGCGTGAGCATCAACGCAGAGCCCACTGCGCTGCTGATCCGGGCCGATACCGCGATCATCTGGCATCCCGATGGCCGCGCTTTCGCTTGCCGTGCGCGGATGGCTGATGAGTCTCCCGACTACTGGCTCTGGCACCTGGACCGGGGCTGGCAAACCCTGCCTTGCCCATGGACACCTGCTGACAGCGAACCCTCGCTGGGCTGGAGCGAGCCGCTGGAGCTGGATGACCACCACCTGCGACTGTCGTCCTACTTCGACTACCCGCAGCCCGATCACGGCCGCTATGGCTACGGCTTGTACAGCATCCACAGCGACTGTGACGCGCAGATTGGCCATGCCCCGAACGGGCGGATACTCGTCGCGGAGCGGCAACTGACTCGCGTGCAATTGGCCGTGCCGCTGACCGGAGACGGACAGCGCGGCGCGACGATCGTCGAGTCATCACCCGTTCAAGGTAAAACCCGGGCGCAATTCACCTGGCAGCAGGACAACGACCAGGGGCTCGGCGGTTACACCTGCCGGATTGGCGAATGGGCAGTACCGGGTGTTTGGCAGCTCGACCATCGGGTTTCAGACGCCGGACGCTACATCGCCTTGATTCCGATCACCGCGGCTGGCCATGTGGTAGTGGCCGACGCGCAGGAGCGGCAACTGCTGAACAGCCCTGCGCTGCTGGTCGCACGATTGCTGGACTTTCGTGGCCCCACGGTGAGCGTGGCGGTGATTCGCGGTCGGCTGAACCAGGACCGCCAAAGCACCCCGCTGCAACGCTTCGATCAATCGCCACCCGAAGCGCACGACGCCGCTGACTTTTGTCAGCATCGCCCGGATTCGCGACTCTACTATGAGTGGTGCGAGCTGAACGTCAGCCCGCAAGGCCTGACCGCCCTCCCCGATTGGCGCCTGGTCAAACAACCGCAATCCGCCGTCGCCGATGGCAACTTCGTCCAACCTGCCCCGACGGATACCGATGCCGCCTGGCTGTTCGGTTGTGAAACCGAATACGCCGACAGTTGGCTGCGCGTCCAGAGCCCACGCCTGGGCGGGCATTTGCTGACGGCCTCCGGTTGCGCCATCGGCGATCTTGCGCCGTCGATGATTTGGTCCGAAGGTGCGCGCTATCTCGCCCTGACCCGACTGCATACCGACATGGACGATGAACACGGCGGCCGATCGGCATGGCAAGTCTTGCTGCTGGATGTGCAGGAGCGAACCCTACGGCGCTCACCGCAATGGCTGCACAACCGCCCCCAATTTGAAAGTTTCAAGGCTGATGCATTGAAAGTGCGTCTGTTTCTGCGCGACTGGGAGGCCGAGGATGACACAGACCGAGGCTCGATCACCGTGATCAAGTTGAGCGACCTGCTCACCCTGCCCGCCGAGGCGCTGACCCCGCACGGGGAACTCTGGCTGACCCAAGATCAACTTGGAAATGCCGAAGCATGGCAGGCACTCGACACATCGGCGTTGAGTCACTGGCGCTAGACTGAAAAGGACTGAAAAGGGGACGACTGAAAAGGGGACAGATTTATTTTCTAGTGAAATGTAAAAAGGGAACGAATTATTTGTAGAAAATAAATCTGTCCCCTTTTCAGTCCAATCACAACTTAAAAACCGCGAGGCCCGCAGTGCGAACTTTTGATCTGATCCGCGATGCCGTTTTGCCTGAATTCCGCGACCGGGTGTCCGAGTACCTGGTCGAGTACGAAACCGTGCTGCGCGAGAATGCCCCCGACTCGGAGCCCGTGCGGGCCGTCGCCCACCAGTTGCGCGGCTATTTGCGCGGGCTCAACACCACGCGAGTACTGGGCATGGCCGATTGGGAAGAGCTGGATCGGCGGATCGTGGAGTCGTGGCTGTAGCGCCGATTGCACCTGAACCAGCGCATTCGCGAGCAAGCCCGCTTCCACAGTGAGCCAGTGCCGGTCACATACCTCGCGCACGGCATCAATCTCATGTGGGAGCGGGCTTGCTCGCGAAGGCGTCGTTTCAGGCAACACAAATGTCCACTGACACCCCGCTTCGCGAGCAAGTCGCACAGCCAAACCCACAGGGACCATGGTTGGCATCGGGCCAAACGCTTACAATCGCGCTCTCTCTGTGCAACCAGTCAGGCCCGTCAGGACATGCCGCTCGACCCGCTCACGATGTTGACACTCTCGGTCGCCCTTGCCGCGGCCGCCGCGCTGTACCTGGCGATCGAATGGCGCAGTATTCGCGAGCCTTCGCTGCTGTTCTGGAGCGCCGGGTTTGCCACGATCACCGTGGGTTCGACCCTCGCCCTGCTGCGCAGCAGCGGTTTTCTGCTGATCGGTATCTGGTTCGCCAACGGCCTGCTGGTGACCGCCCATTTCCTGTTTCTGCTCGGCGTCGCACGCTTTACGCAGACGCGCCTGTCCCGTGGCTGGGCGCTGATCTTCATCGCCTGGCTGGCCATGCTGCTATTGCCGGACGGGCCGACCTGGTCGAAGGTCATGCTGCTGGTCAACTCGCTGTTGATCGCGCTGTCGACCCTGCGCGCCAGTTTCCTGCTGCGCCCCCATGGCAAGTCGTTGAGCGTGGGCGCGGTGCAGTTGCGCTATGTGCTGCTGATCCACGGCAGCTTCTATGTGGCCAAGGCACTGACCGCCGTGATTCCGGGCACGCTGATCGATCTGGCCGCGTTGCGTGGCGAGATCATCCAGATTTCCCTGGTCGAAGGGGCGATGGCGATCATGTTGATTGCCCTGTCGATGACCGGCACCGAACGCTATCGACGCGAAAAACAGATCGCCCACCTCGCCGCACGGGACCCGCTGACCGCCCTGTACAACCGCCGCGCCCTCGAAGTGCGGGCTCCGCGTCTGCTGGCGGACGTCTCGGCAACTCGCCCTGGCGCCTTGCTGCTGATCGATATCGACAACTTCAAATCGGTCAACGATTTGTACGGCCACACCGCCGGCGACCGACTGTTGATCGCGCTGAGCGAGATGATTCGCTCGGTGCTGCCCGGTGATGCACTGGCGGCCCGGCTCGGCGGCGACGAATTTGTCATCCTGCTGAACAATGCCTCAAGCGAAGCAGTGGTCAGCCTGGGCACGACCTTGCGGGGGCAGTTTCAGCAGACCGCTTCCCAGACATTCGCCACCCCCGAACCGGTGACGCTAAGCATCGGCGCCAGCCTGTTCGACCAGCCGCCCAGCGGCCTCGCGGCATTGATCGAACAAGGCGACGCCGCGCTCTACGCCTCCAAGCGTGGCGGCCGGGACAGCCTGCGTCTGGTTGATCGCACAGCACCGCTGCGCACCCTTTAATTTACGGGCAGGTTCAGCGTTAGAATCGGCCCGACCATTTGTTCAGGATGACCTCGCCATGCCCCCTATCGAAACGTCCCTGCAAGACATCGCCGCCCCCGAAGGCGTGTGCTACGGCTGCGGCGGCCGCAATCCCCATGGGCTGCACGTCAAGAGCGTGTGGGATGTGGACGGTGTGCACGTGGTCGCCCAACACATCCCCGACGCCAAATACTGCGGCTGGCCGGATCTGGTCTACGGCGGCCTGATCGCGATGCTGGTCGATTGCCACTCCAACTGGACGGCGATGGCCTATCACTACCGCGCGCAGCAGCGCGAACCGGGCAGCCTGCCGCGCATCGATTGCGTCACCGGCAACCTCGGGATCAAGTTCATCAAACCGACACCCATGGGCGTGACGCTGACGCTGCGGGCGAAAGTCGAGGGTGAGGTCGGGCGCAAGACCCGCGTCGTGTGCGAGGTCTTTGCCGGCGATGTACTCACCGCCATCGGCGACTCCGTATTCGTGCGAGTGGACACCGGGCAACTGGCAGACGCGGCGCACGGTCGTTAAGGCCATTTCACCGATGCCTCGGCGCGCCGCTTGGTGTTAAATAGCGCCCATTCGCGCCACACCGTACAACGAGAACACTCATGAACAGCCAAGTTGAGAGAACAGCATGATCGAGGTCACCGAGGTTTCCATTGCCGAGCTGCGTGCGGCGCTCGAATCGGGCCAGACCACGGCGGTTGAGCTGGTCCAGGCCTATCTGGCTCGCATCGACGCCTATGACGGCGACCTCAACGCCGTTGTCGTGCGTAACCCCGAGGCGTTGGCAGAAGCCCAAGCCAGCGACGCCCGACGCGCCAAAGGCCAGACCCTGGGGCCGCTCGATGGCATCCCCTACACTGCCAAGGACAGCTACCTGGTGAAGGGCCTGACCGCCGCCTCCGGCAGCCCGGCCTTCGCCAACCTGATCGCCTATCGCGACGCCTTCACCATCGAACGCCTGCGCGGCGCCGGGGCGATTTGCCTGGGCAAAACCAACATGCCGCCGATGGCCAATGGCGGGATGCAACGCGGGGTTTATGGCCGGGCCGAGAGCCCGTACAACGCCGACTACCTCACCGCGCCGTTCGCTTCCGGTTCCTCTAACGGGGCTGGTACGGCCACCGCCGCCAGTTTCGCCGCTTTCGGTCTGGCGGAAGAAACCTGGTCCAGCGGTCGCGGCCCGGCGTCGAACAATGGCTTGTGCGCCTACACGCCGTCCCGTGGGGTGATTTCGGTACGTGGCAACTGGCCGCTGACCCCGACCATGGACGTGGTGGTGCCGTTCGCCCGGACCATGGCTGACTTGCTTGAAGTGCTCGACGTCGTAGTCGCCGAAGACACCGACACCCGTGGCGACCTGTGGCGCCTGCAACCCTGGGTGCCGATCCCGAGCGTCGCATCGGTGCGCCCTGCGTCCTATGCCGAACTTGCCGCGAATCCACAAGCACTCGCCGGCAAACGCCTCGGCATTCCGAAGATGTACATCAATGCCGATCCCGAAGCTGGCACCTCCGAAGCACCGGGCATCGGCGGCCCAACCGGCCAACGCATCAACACCCGCGCTTCGGTGATCGAGCTGTGGAAACAGGCGCGCCAGGCACTCGAAGCGGCCGGCGCCGAAGTGATCGAAGTCGACTTCCCGCTGGTCTCCAACTGCGAAGGCGACCGCCCCGGCGCGCCGACCGTGTTCAATCGCGGCATCGTGTCCAAGGAGTTCCTGCACCATGAGTTGTGGGACCTGACGGCTTGGGCGTTTGATGATTTCTTGCAGGCGAACGGCGATCCGAAATTGAATCGTCTGGTCGATGTCGATGGCCCGCTGATCTTCCCCCACGACCCGGGCACACTCCCGAATCGCGAAGGTGACCTGGCGGCGGGCATGGATGAGTACGTGCGCATGGCCGAGCGCGGGATTACCCCGTGGGACCAGATCGCCACATTGCCGGACGGACTTCGGGGGCTTGAGCAGACTCGCCGACTCGACCTTGAACACTGGATGGACCGCCTCGGCCTCGACGCCGTGCTGTTCCCGACCGTCGCCGACGTCGGCCCGGCGGACGCGGATGTGAATCCCGCGTCGGCAGACATCGCGTGGAGCAACGGGGTTTGGGTCGCCAACGGCAACCTCGCCATCCGCCATTTGGGCGTGCCGACAGTGACAGTGCCGATGGGCGTGATGGCGGACATTGGCATGCCGGTCGGGCTGACGTTTGCGGGCCGGGCGTATGACGATTCGACGTTGCTGCGGTTGGCATCGGCGTTTGAAGCGACGGGGAGCAAGCGGCTGATTCCGCCGCGTACACCCGCGCTTACTGCTAACTAAACCCAAATCCCCTATGGGAGCGGGCTCGCTCGCGAAAGCGGTGTGTCAGTCAGCATTGATGTTGACTGATGCACCGCCTTCGCGAGCAAGCCCGCTCCCACAGGTCAACGAACCAGCCCTGCGTGCCCAGAAAGCCCTCCCCCCACAAATTTAATGAACCCTCCCCGCCGCCACCCACCTAAAGCAATGACTTTCAGGAGGTGGCTAATGCAAATCGAATACGTCTGGGTCGCACTCGCGGCAGTACTGGTGGTGATTGAATTGTGGGCGATCAACAAAGTGATCAAAAGCGGCAGCAAGGTCGACAACAAAGGCGTGTGGATCGTCGTCATCGTCTTCGTGCCCCTCATCGGCCTCATCGCCTGGGCAATGGCCGGGCCGAAACACAGCACCCATAGCGCGCAATAACCAAACCGCCGCACACTCGCTTTTTTTGTGGCGAGGGGGCTTGCCCCCGTTGGGCTGCGAAGCAGCCCCCCAGCACTTCAAAAAGCCCCGAAGATTCGGGGCTTCATCATTTCTGAACATCCCCGCAACCCACGTAGGAGCTGCCGAAGGCTGCGATCTTTGGATCTTCACGTCCGAAAACTACGTAGGAAAATACCCTTTGTGGTGAGGGACCTTATCCCCGCCGAGCAGCGAAGCACCCCCAATCCTCTGCCACCTATTTCCTCAGACATTTCCGAAGCCCCGGCGCACAAGGGTTTAACCCAGAACCCAGCAAACCCCCTTCACCACAACTGCCCAAAACGCGTCCTACACCCCGGTTGCGAGCCCAAAAATGCCCACCTATATTCGACCCGTCGCCACAGCAATTGGCGATAGGGTTTCGCAGCCCTGACCAAGATGACTACACCGTCAAATGAGAACTCTGGCAAAATTCGCCCGCGTTTCATTTCATGGCGGTTGTGCGCGGGAGACTTTCGAGTCTGCCGAGCGTGGTCTCTTCTCGGTCTGCGAACCCGCGCACAACTGCCACCCAATTGTTTCGCAGCGAAAAGGTGGCTCTTCTATTTACGCCTGTAGAGACCATCCATATGACAACTCAACACCCGCCCCGCCGCTTCACCCCCATGTCCCAATTCGCCACCGACTACCCCGTCCTCCTAATCGACAACGACGCCCCCATCCGCGAACTCCACAACTGCGTCAGCGAACGCCTGAACGCCGTCCTCAAATACCTCAACCTCATGGCCTGCACCAGCCTGCCGGACTACGCCGAAAACGACATCAACACCGTCACCAACATCGCCTTGATCCTGATCCGGGATGTGCATGATGTTTTTCGGGTGATCGAGCAGCGTGGGTTTGATACGCCACCGAATCAGTAACCCGAATCAAGTCGCAAAAAAACCGCATGTCTGCGGTTTTTTTACGTCGTCCGGAAGCTGGGCCAACAACCGACCCTGCCAATCCAGCCATGCAACCCGCGCCCCTTCCACCAATATCAACTTAATGGCACTCTGCCACCTATTTGGCATATCTCTGCGGGATTCGTTTTGCTCGAACCAGTAATCCCGCCCATTTCTCAAACCGCTACGGACAGAAACGCCCATGAAACCGCTGTACTTAAGCTCGCTACTGCTGCTAATCGCAGGTTGCTCGCCAATCCCACAATACGAAGCCCCCGCCAACGCCCCACAAGCGCAGATCCGCAGCGAAATGGACGCAATGATCAATCGTCGCAACTACCTGACCCTTAGCGCAGCGCCGACCATGGCCTGCAAGTACGGCCGATCGGTGCCCGTGACACCCGCTCGGCAACTGTTCTCGGTCTGGGGTGGCTACCCATCGACCCCCTCGAAACCCGAAGGTTTTCGAGCCATTGAAGCGGGCAAGCCGATCCATCTGTTGCTGGAGGGCGGGGCCAGCGGCAACCGCAGATGCACGGTCGATTTTGTTACCGAGTTCATGCCGGGCGCTCGCTATGTGATCAAGGGCGGCATCACCGACGGCCCTCATGTCATGAGCGGCTGCCAGATCAACATTGTCGATCTGGATTCCGGGGTTCGACTGTTTCAGGCCGAGCAGTCACCGGCCAACGGCTGTGCTCTGGATCGGCTGTCGTTGCCGATGCGTTGAGCGCGAACTGGTTGAGCGCGGGGGTCGCTAAATGTGTAATTGGGTGAAATGACGCTGGAAATAAGGTGATAGATCTTTGTTTAAATAGATCAGTCACCTTTTTTTGCTTAAAAATGAATGCACCCCGATCCTTCTGTAGGAAATTCTCCCAGTCGGCTGTAAGAAAACCCTGTTTTTCCCCAATGTTCTAACACCGAAAATAAAAGCTAATACACTCCCGGCAAAAATACCTTCGCACCCGTGGCGCGGTTTTTGAAAAGTTTAAAAAAAGGAGCTATTAAGTGGCGAATCACAGCTACATGACTGTTAATGGGAAACGACAAGGTCTAATTTCCGCTGGTTGTTCTGGGCAAAGCTCTATAGGTAACAAATGTCAATTTGGTCATGAAGACGAAATCATGGTATTGGCCTATTCCCACAACATGATTACTGGCAATGATGGCGGCGTTTCAGGTGGGCGCGGCAAGCACATGCCTATCATGATCACCAAAAATATTGATAAGTCTTCGCCATTGCTGGCTAGCGCACTTCATGCACAAGAAGAGATTGAGTGCATTATTAATCTCTACAGAACAGCCCCTACCGGCGGGCAGGATAAATATTATTCAATCCAACTGTCTGGCGCGCGCATTGCGCATATCACCCTGCAAGTTCCTCACTCTATCCATATGAACGATGCCCAACCGCAAGAGATGGTGTCCATTCGTTATCGGGATATCAGTTGGACGCATATTCAGGCAGGAACCAGTGCCTACAGCACATGGGGGAATGAAGGTGAGTGAAAAAACTTGCGATATTCACGACGTGGTTAAATCTGCATCCGACCTAGTCGCATTTGGTTGTTCTGTTGGCGCTACGCAGCTATATGATAGTTTCATGCAGATTCAATTCAGTTCTATAGTTTCTTCTTTTGCCAATGAGATCATCTTGGCCGTGGATGAAGGCATCATCAGTGCACAGCAAGGAATACAACAAATCAGAGATGAATACGCCGAATTATCGTCCAAGGCGCTTTTCTATGCCCAAAACGGTATAGGCGTTTTAGCGGGCGTTATGCAGATTCAGTCTGGCGCCTCGACAATAAAGAACACAAGAGGTATAAACACGCCCATGGGTATCCTTTATTCCGCCCACGGCGTCAATAATATTTATGAAGGCGCGGGGAATATATACAACGGGCCTAACGCACCGAGCACAGTAGGCCCGGTTCGAAAAATGTATCAGAGCCTAGCCAAGGATACTCAGGCCGGCAATATTGCCTATTACTCTGTAGACTTAGGTCTTTCAGCTTTTGGTGTCTTTAAACCCGTAAGAAAGTTTGATTCAATAGAGCTTTTCAGACACGACCCAATCAACTATGAGCGTGCTTTTCAGCAAATGGGAAGGCTGACTTTGGCCTTTGAAGCCTTGGTCGATGCAATTACGATCAAAAGTATCGGAGAAGAAACTAACTCAAAATAATCACACCTCGGCAAAATTAATCTTTACGACGCAACCTCCTAACATACAAACCAAGACTAACAAAAACCATTATAAAAATAGCCAAACTCACAACAAAAGAGAACAGTCCCTCCAGACAAAACACCTTACCTACTTCCTGAAAGATTATTGCCGCGACCAGTAAAGAACCGATGAAGACGCCAATATACACAGCACCGACAGAATGTCGCTCAACATCAACAGGGCGCCCAAGAGAAATGGCGATCAGGCTAGGAGAATAATAGCGAAAATTCAAAAACAACAAAGAAGTGAAGACAACGCTGAGTACAACCCAGTAAACACCCTCACCCAAATCCACTACTTCCTCTATCAATCCAACAAGAAAAACCGTGTACAAGACACAAACAATTACAGCTAACAAATCCGACATTAAAACCTTAAGAAAATCTCGCACCCGCATAAAATATATACACCTTAAATAATCCAAACTACGCCACCGCTGACACAGACGCAGCATAATATACAAATTTATTATAGCGTCATATTGTCATCAACAAACCAAAAAATGATACCGATCTACAATTATCGGAAAATTCTTACAAACACCTTCTTTTTATCTTACGCATGCCAAAAATTCTAAGCATAGTATCTACTAATTTTTATATAGGATATTTTTAATAAGTTAAAGTTAGACATTACGACCCAGAACTGCATTTTTCACAAAAAAATTCGACGCCTGAACAAAAGCATCGAATTTCATTAACTATCAGAAAATCTGGTTAAATTATTTCAGATGAAGTCACTGTTAAAAATTCGCCGGCGTATTCGCACTAATAATCTCCGCCTCATCCTGGCCAATATTCCTAAATCGATGCGGCAGCGTCGTCGGGAAGTAATACCCATCCCCAGCATTCAACACACTAATCTGCCCATCAACGGTGAGTTCTACCGTCCCACGCGTCACCAGCCCACACTCCTCGCCTTCCGAGTGCACGATCGGCTCTTCACCCGAACTGGCTCCAGGCGCGTACTGCTCGCGCAATAAGCGCATCTGCCGACTCGGCACGGAAGCGCCAATCAGCAGCAACCGCAGTCCATGTCGCCCGAGATCCGGCTGTTCATTCGCCCGAAACACGTATTGATGCTCACGCGGTGGCTGGTCGAAGGTGAAGAAGTCCGCCAGGGACATGGGGATGCCTTCGAGCAGTTTTTTTAGGGAGCTGACGGAGGGGCTGACGCGATTTTGTTCGATCAGGGAGATGGTGGCATTGGTGACGCCGCTACGGCGGGCCAGCTCGCGCTGGGACAGTTTGTAGCTTTCGCGTACTAATTTGAGTCGTGAGCCCGTGTCCATGACAGCCTTATGTGTGAACTACTTAAGGGGTGATGGGGGTGGATGGCGGGCGACTTTTGGCCGCGAGGAACACCGCTTCCCTGTCCCAGAAACGTGAAAGGCGGGTATTAAATCACGTTTGTTCGTGTTGCTCAGCAGGTTCGATGGGTGGTGGGGTAAAAAGGCGGGTGGGGTTGGGTTTGCTTGGGATTGTGGGGGTTGAGTTGAGGGTGATGGTGACTGGTTTGGCCTCTTCGCGAGCAAGCTTTGCTCCTACAGGGGTGGTCGCGATCGGGTACAGATTTTGTGGCAGGCCTGGATCTCCTGTGGGAGCGGGCTTGCTCGCGAAGGCGGTGGGTCAGCCACATCTTGGGTGACTGATACGCCGCTTTCGCGAGCAAGCCCGCTCCCACAGGGTTTGTGTCCTGCGGGGGATTGCGTGGTGGCTAGATACCGAACCGGTCGCGCAGTGCGTAGTACGCGGCGCCCATGGCGGTGAGGGGCGCCTGGAAGGTGCGGCCGCCGAGCATCGGCATGTGCGGCAATGATGCGAAGGCGTCGAAGCGTTCGGCGTCGCCGCGGATAATTTCGCTGATGAGTTTGCCGGCCAGGTGTGAGCAGGTGACGCCGTGGCCGCTGTAGCCTTGCATGTAGTAGGCGTTTTTCTCGATGCGGCCGAATTGCGGCATGCGTGACATGGTCAGCAGGAAGTTGCCGGTCCAGCGGTAGTCGATTTTCACGTCCTTCAGTTGCGGGAAGGTTTTGAGGATTTTCGGTTTGATCAGTTGTTCGATGTCGTCCGGTTCCCGGGCGCCGTAGACCACGCCGCCGCCGTACAGCAAGCGGTTGTCGGCGGTGAGACGGTAGTAGTCGAGCAGGTAGTTGCAGTCTTCGACGCAGTAGTTGTTTTTGATCAGGCTGCGCGCAACTTGCTCGGACAACGGTTCGGTGACGACGATTTGCGAGCCGCAGGGCATGCTTTTGCTGGTCACGCGATTGTCGAGGCCTTGCGGCAGGTAGGCGTTGCCGGCGATCAGCAGGTACTTGGCGCGGACCACGCCTTTGGCGGTGCGCACGGTGATCGGTTCGCCGTAGGTGATTTCTACCGCCGCCGATTGTTCGTAGATTTTGCCGCCCAGGCCGATGATGGCCGAGGCTTCGCCGAGGGCCAGGTTCAGTGGGTGGATGTGGCCGCCCTGCATGTCCAGCAGGCCGCCGACGTAGTTGTCGCTACCGACTTCGCGTTTGATGTCGGCGGCGTCGAGCATTTTCAGGTTTTTGTTGCCGTAGCGCTCCCAACTGCTCTTCTGCTCGGAAAGGCCTTTGAGTTGCTTTTTGTTCAGCGCGGCGAAGATGCCACCGGGCTTGTAGTCGCACTGGATGTCGTAATGCTGGATGCGCTGACGGATGATGTCGGCGCCTTCGAAGATCATGCTGCCGAGGATTTCGGCGGTCTTGTCGCCGTAGCGCTCTTCGATCACATCGACGTCGCGGCTGTAGGAGTTGACCAGTTGACCGCCGTTGCGACCGCTGGCGCCGAAGCCGACTTTGGCGGCTTCGAGCACGGTCACGCTGTAGCCCGCTTCGGCGAGGAACAGTGCCGAGGACAAACCGGTGTAGCCGGCGCCGATCACGCAGACGTCGCACTCGACCAGTTCTTCAAGCACCGGGAATTCGCCGGTGAAGTTGCGGGTGGCGGCGTAGTAGCTGTTGACATGTGTTGTTGGTTTCATACGTTTCTCCGATGGCCGCAGGCACGCCTGCGACCGCCGCTGTAAAGGTGTTAGAGCTTGATCCAGGTCGCTTTGAGTTCGGTGTATTTGTCGAACGCATGCAGCGATTTGTCCCGACCGTTACCCGACTGCTTGAACCCGCCGAACGGCGCGGTCATGTCGCCGCCGTCGTACTGGTTGATCCAGACGCTGCCGGCGCGCAAGCCGCGAGCGAAGGTGTGGGCCTTGCTCAGGTTGCTGGTCCAGACGCCGGCGGCGAGGCCGAAGATGCTGTCGTTGGCGATGGCCAGCGCTTCATCGAAGGTGTCGAAGGTGATCAGCGACAGCACCGGGCCGAAGATCTCTTCCCGGGCGATGGTCATGGCGTTGGTCACACCGTCGAAAATCGCCGGTTCCACGTACAGGCCACCGGTGCTTTCGAGGGTGCGGCTACCGCCGGCGATCAGTTGCGCGCCCTGGTCTTTGCCGACCTGGATGTAGCGCAGCACGTTGTCCAGTTGCCGTTGATCGACGAGTGCGCCGACGGTGGTGTCCGGATCGAGGGCGTGCCCCGGTTTCCAGGCTTGCAGGGCTTCCACCAGCAGTGGAATGAACTGCTCGCGAATCGAGCGTTCCACCAGCAACCGCGAGCCGGCGGTGCAGACTTCGCCCTGGTTGAAGGCAATCGCCCCCGCCGCTGCTTGTGCTGCCGCGCGCAAATCCGGCGCGTCGGCGAACACCACGTTTGGACTCTTCCCCCCAGCTTCGAGCCAAACGCGTTTCATGTTGCTTTGCCCGGCGTAGATCAGCAGTTGCTTGGCAATCGCGGTGGAGCCGGTGAAAGCCAGCACATCGACGTCCATGTGCAACGCCAGTGCCTTGCCGACGGTGTGACCATAGCCGGGCAGGACGTTGAACACACCTTTCGGGATGCCAGCATCCAGCGCCAATTGGGCGATGCGGATCGCGGTCAGTGGCGACTTTTCCGAAGGCTTGAGGATGAACGAGTTGCCGGCGGCCAGGGCCGGGGCGAACTTCCAACTGGCCATGATCAACGGGAAGTTCCACGGCACGATGGCGGCGACCACACCGGTGGGTTCACGGGTGATGAGGCCGAGTTGATCGTGGGGCGTGGCGGCGACTTCGTCGTAGATCTTGTCGATGGCTTCGGCGCTCCAGCGGATCGCGTTGGCGGTCGCCGGGATGTCGATGTTCATGGAATCGCTGATCGGCTTGCCCATGTCGAGGGTTTCAAGCAGGGCCAGTTCTTCCTGGTTCGCCAGGATCAGATCGGCGAAGCGGATCAGAATGCGTTTGCGCTCGGCCGGGGCTTGTTTGGCCCAGATGCCGGACTCGAACGTCTGCCGTGCGACGGCGACCGCCGCGTTGGCGTCGGCCTCGTCGGTACTGGCGACGTTGGCCAGGAAACGGCCGTCGACCGGGCTGATGCATTCGAAGGAATCACCGCTCAGTGCTGCGCGGTATTGCCCGTCGATAAAGGCCCGGCCTTCGATGGATAAGGACTGGAAGCGTTGTTCCCAGTCGCTGCGAGTGTTTGTCATTGTTGTGACTCGACGCAGAGGAATAAGTGATTGTTGTGGCGGTGTATCAGGGGATTGCAGGGGTGATTGGGCGGCCGTCTTCGCGGGCAAGCCTCGCTCCTACAGTCTGCGGCGTGCACATTATTTGTGCCCGACATATAACCCCTGTAGGAGCGAGGCTTGCCCGCGAAGAGGCCCTCACATCCACCACCAAATCCGTCAGACCGTGTGCAGATACCAGTTGTACTCAAGGTCCGAGATGGAGTTTTCGAACTCGGCCAGCTCGCTTTCCTTGCACGCCACGAACACGTCGATGTAGAGCGGGTCGATGTATTTGGCCATGACTTCGCTGTCGTCCAACTCGCGCAGTGCGTCGCGCAGGTTGTTCGGCAGGCTCTGTTCGTTCTGCTCGTAACTGTTGCCTTCGACCGGTGGGCCTGGCTCGATTTTGTTGGTCAAACCGTGGTGAATACCGGCCAACACCGACGCCATCAACAGGTACGGGTTGGCATCGGCGCCGGCAACACGATGCTCGATGCGCACTGAGTCCGCCGAACCGGTCGGCACACGCACCGCGACGGTACGGTTGTCGATGCCCCAGCTCGGCGAGTTCGGTACGTAGAACTGCGCGCCGAAGCGGCGGTACGAGTTGACGTTCGGGCACAGGAAGGCCATTTGCGCGGGCAGGGTCTCGAGCACACCGCCGATCGCGTGACGCAGTGCGGCGTTCTGCTCGGGATCCTCGCTGGCAAAGATGTTGTTGCCTTCTTTGTCGAGAATCGAAATGTGCACGTGCAGACCATTGCCCGCCTGACCCGGATACGGCTTGGCCATAAACGTGGTGTCCATCTCGTGGTCGTAGGCGATGTTCTTCACCAGACGCTTGAGCAACACCGCGTAGTCGCAGGCTTTGATCGGGTCGTTGACGTGATGCAGGTTGACTTCGAACTGCGCCGGGGCGCTTTCCTTGACGATGGCGTCGGCCGGGATGCCCTGCTCTTTCGCGCCTTCGAGGATGTCTTGCAGGCAATCGACGTATTCGTCGAGGTCATCGATCAAATACACCTGAGTCGACACCGGACGCTTGCCCGATACCGGCGAACGCGGAGATTGCGGACGACCGTTCACGTTGTCCTGGTCGATCAGGTAGAACTCGAGTTCGAACGCGGCACAGATCGTCAGACCCATGTCGTCGAACTTGCGCACCACATTGGCCAGCACTTCCCGTGGGTCAGCGAAAAACGGCTGGCCTTCGAGTTCGTGCATGGTCATCAGCAATTGCGCAGTTGGGCGCTTCTGCCAAGGCTCAATGCTCAGGGTGTCAGGGATGGGGTAGCAGATTCGGTCGGAGTCGCCGATGTCCAGACCCAGGCCGGTGCTTTCCACCGTTGAACCGTTGATGTCCAGGGCAAAGAGTGACGCCGGGAGGTTGATGCCTTTTTCGTAAACCTTATGAAGACTGGTGCGTTCGATGCGCTTGCCGCGCACCACACCGTTCATATCCGCAATCAGAAGGTCGACGTACAAAACCTCAGGATATTTCTTAAGGAATGCGTTTGCTTCGTTGAGTTGAACGGTACGCAGAGGGACCGACATGATGCACCTATTAGCTGTTAATTATTATGTTCACTACGGTGTTGCGAGCCCAGTCAACCCGAACGGCAAAGTGAAGTCAATAGCGAACAGTTGGCCTTTCAACCTTTATTTTCGGGCCTTTTATGGGGACGAGAGTGCCAGATAAGCCGCCAGAGCCGCGCAGATCCTCAGCATCGGACGACCGGCGTTTAGAATTTTTTACATGAGAGTTGTTAATTAAAATCAACAAGGCTAAGCTCCGGAAAAGCTCGTTCAAGTGTGAAACTTCGAGGTGATAAAAATGGCATTCAAGCCATTGATCGGCGTTACAGCGTGCGTCAAACAGATTGGCCTGCACCCCTACCACGTCAGCGGCGACAAGTACTTGCGTGCTGTCAGCGTCGCGGCTTTGGGGCTGCCAGTGGTCATTCCTTCCCTGGGCGAACTGACTGAAATCGAGGACTTGCTCGCGCAACTCGATGGTCTGTTGCTCACCGGCTCCCCGTCGAACGTGGAACCCTTCCACTATCAAGGCCCCGCCAGCGCACCCGGCACGGATCACGATCCGGCCCGGGACGCCACCACCCTTCCTTTATTGCGTGCAGCCATCGCCGCCGGTGTGCCGGTGCTGGGCATCTGTCGCGGTTTTCAGGAAATGAACGTGGCGTTTGGCGGCAGCCTGCACCAGAAGGTGCATGAACTGCCGGGCATGCTCGATCACCGTGAAGCGGACAGTCCCGAGTTGGCGGTGCAATACGCCCCGGCTCATTCGGTGACGGTGCAACCGGGTGGCGTGTTCGAAGCGCTGGAGCTGCCGGCGGAGTTCATGGTCAATTCGATTCACAGCCAGGGCATTGATCGACTGGCGCCGGGCCTGCGTTGCGAAGCGGTGGCGCCGGACGGTTTGATCGAGGCGATCTCCGTGGACCACAGCCCGACGTTTGCCGTCGGCGTGCAATGGCATCCGGAATGGCAGGTGCTTTCCAATCCTCAGTATTTAAGTATTTTCCAGGCGTTTGGCGACGCGTGCCGGCAACGGGCGGCGCTACGTAAAAAACGCTGACGACTTAATCCCTCACCCAACGATTTAACTGCCCTCGTGAACGGGCGGCTGCGCCGACGCGCGCTGCTTCTTCACGCGTAAAAAACGAAACAAGACAACAACAAGCACCACCAGGCAGCCAGGACGGCGGCGCCGAATAAGCCCGAGCGGTATGGGCCAGCGAACCAAACGCAATACCCCTGTAGGAGCGAGGCTTGCCCGCGAAAGCGGTGTGTCTGGCAATGATGATGGCGACTGACACGCCGTCTTCGCGGGCAAGCCTCGCTCCTACAAGGGACCTCGTTTGGATGGATTGGCACCGTACGACACGGGCTTGCAATCAACTATTAAGTCAGGCCGCGTTGGCCCGACGACTGAAACCTGTTGGGAGTTTCACATGGCAAATGCCTCCAGCACTTACAGGAAGGCTCTTGAAGGTCACCAGGCACCGAAAAAGGTCTTGGTGAAAATCGATCGCGTGACCAAGAAGTTCGACGAAACCACTGCCGTGGACGATGTGTCCCTGGAGATCCATCAAGGCGAAATCTTCGCCCTGCTGGGTGGTTCCGGCTCGGGCAAATCGACCCTGCTGCGCATGCTCGCCGGCTTCGAGCGCCCGACCGAAGGGCGGATCTTGCTCGACGGTGTCGACATCACCGACATGCCGCCCTACGAGCGGCCGATCAACATGATGTTCCAGTCCTACGCGCTGTTCCCGCACATGACGGTGGCGCAGAACATCGCCTTCGGCCTGAAGCAGGATCGGTTGTCCGCCAGCGAAATCGACGCCCGTGTGGAGGAGATGCTGCGCCTGGTGCACATGACCCAATACGCCAAACGCAAACCCCATCAGTTGTCCGGCGGCCAGCGTCAGCGCGTCGCCCTCGCCCGCTCCCTGGCCAAACGTCCGAAGCTGTTGCTGCTTGACGAACCCATGGGTGCGCTGGATAAAAAGCTGCGTTCGCAGATGCAACTGGAACTGGTGCAGATCATCGAACGGGTCGGCGTGACCTGCGTGATGGTGACCCACGACCAGGAAGAAGCCATGACCATGGCGGAACGCATTGCGATCATGCACCTCGGCTGGATCGCCCAGATCGGCAGCCCGGTGGACATTTACGAAGCGCCGGTCAGCCGCATGGTCTGCGAATTCATCGGCAACGTGAACGCCTTCGACGGCACCGTGGTCGAGGACCTGGAAGGTCACGCGATCATTCACAGCCCGGACCTGGAACAGAAGATTTACGTCGGTCACGGCGTCAGCACCTCAGTGCAAGACAAGTCGATCACCTACGCGATCCGCCCGGAAAAAATGCTCGTCAGCACCCTCAAGCCGGAGCAGCGCTACAACTGGTCCCAAGGCAAAGTGCATGACATCGCCTACCTCGGCGGCCACTCGGTGTTCTACGTTGAACTGCCCGGCGGCAAAGTCGTGCAGTCGTTCATGGCCAACGCCGAACGCCGGGGCGCGCGTCCGACCTGGGACGATCAGGTCTACGTGTGGTGGGAAGACGACAGCGGCGTGGTACTGCGCTCATGAAAACCTTCAATCAGCAATTCCTGAGACTGGTCCCCAGCGGGCGCAAAGTGGTGATCGGCATTCCGTTCATCTGGCTGTTCCTTTTCTTCATGCTGCCGTTTTTTCTGGTGATGAAGATCAGCTTCTCGGAAGCGGCGCTGGCGATTCCGCCGTACTCGGAGATCTACACCTTCGCCGAGCAGAAATTCCAGTTGCTGCTCAACCTCGGTAACTACTCGCTGCTGACCCAGGATGAGTTGTACATCTCGGCGTACCTCGGCTCGTTGAAAGTGGCGTTGCTCAGTACGGTGATGTGCCTGGTGATCGGTTTCCCGATGGCCTACGCGATTACCAAGGCGAAAAAGGAAACGCAAAACGTCCTGATGCTGCTGATCATGATGCCGACCTGGACCGCGATCCTGATCCGCGTCTATGCGTGGATGGGCATCCTCAGCAACAACGGTTTGCTCAACGCGTTCCTGATGTGGACCGGGCTGACCTCGGCACCGATCGAGATCCTCAACACCAACACGGCGGTGTACATCGGCGTGGTTTACGCCTACCTGCCATTTATGGTGTTGCCGCTGTACGCCAACCTGGTCAAGCACGATGAAAGCCTGTTGGAAGCCGCGTCGGACCTGGGTTCGAGCAACTTCAACAACTTCTGGAAAATCACCGTGCCGCTGGCCAAGAACGGGATCATCGCCGGTTGCATGCTGGTGTTCATTCCGGTGGTCGGCGAGTTCGTGATTCCGGAACTGCTGGGCGGCCCGGAGACGCTGATGATCGGCCGTGTGTTGTGGCAAGAGTTCTTCAATAACCGCGACTGGCCGGTGGCGTCCGCCCTGGCGGTGGTGATGCTGTTGATCCTGATTGTGCCGATTCTGCTGTTCAACCGCAGCCAGGCCAAAGAGATGGAGGCACGGGGATGAAACGCTTCGGATTTTCAAAGTTCATGCTGATTTTCGGCCTGTCGTTTATCTACTTGCCGATGCTGATCCTGGTGATCTACTCGTTCAACGCCTCGAAACTGGTGACGGTGTGGGGCGGCTGGTCGGTGAAGTGGTACGTCGGCTTGCTCGACAACACGCAACTGATGGGCTCAGTGGTGCGCTCGCTGGAGATTGCCTGCTACACCGCGATTGCAGCCGTGGCGCTGGGGACCTTGGCGGCGTTTGTGCTGACTCGCGTCACGCGCTTCAAGGGCCGCACGCTGTTCGGTGGTTTGGTGACGGCGCCGTTGGTGATGCCGGAAGTGATCACCGGTCTGTCGCTGTTGCTGCTGTTTGTGGCCATGGCGCAGTTGATCGGCTGGCCGCAGGAACGCGGTTTGGTGACGATCTGGATTGCGCACACGACGTTCTGCGCGGCGTATGTGGCGGTGGTGGTGTCGGCGCGGTTGCGTGAGCTGGACCTGTCGATTGAAGAAGCGGCGATGGATTTGGGTGCGCGGCCGTTGAAGGTGTTCTTCCTGATCACCATTCCGATGATTGCGCCATCGTTGGCGGCGGGCGGGATGATGTCCTTCGCGCTGTCGCTGGATGACCTGGTGTTGGCGAGTTTCGTCTCGGGTCCGGGGTCGACGACCTTGCCGATGGAAGTGTTCTCGGCGGTGCGTCTTGGGGTTAAACCTGAAATCAACGCCGTGGCCAGTTTGATTCTGTTGGCGGTTTCGATTGTGACCTTCATGGTTTGGTACTTCAGCCGCCGCGCCGAAGCCACCCGCAAACGCGCGATTCAGGAAGCGATGGATCAGACCGCCAACGAATCGTGGCAGCAACCTAAAAAGCAAATGGCCGGAGCCACCGCCTAATGTAGGAGCTGCCGCAGGCTGCGATCTTTTGATCTTGCTTCAAAAAATCAAAAGATCGCAGCCTCGTTTCACTCGGCAGCTCCTACAGGGGGATGGGTTCTCCTCCTTCGCCAAAGGGTTTTATGTTCATTGCAATTTTGATTTGCGTATTTGAATAAAAAAAGAAATGGAGTTGTACCGATGAAAATGTTTGGCAGGACTCTGCTGACACTGTCCTTATTGGGCGCGATCACTACCGGCGCCCAGGCCAACGACAAGGTTCTGCGCGTCTATAACTGGTCGGATTACATCGCCCCGGACACGGTCAAGAAGTTCGAAGACGAGACCGGCATCCGCGTGACCTACGATGTGTTCGACAGCAATGAAACCCTTGAGGCACGCCTGCTCGCGGGTAAATCCGGCTACGACATCGTGGTGCCGTCCAACAGTTTCCTGGCCAAGCAGGTCAAGGCTGGGGTCTATCAGACCCTGGACAAATCGAAGCTGCCGAACTGGAAAAACCTCAACCCGGTGCTGCTGAAAAACGCCTCGGCCAGCGACCCGGAAAACGCTCACGCCTTCCCGTACATGTGGGGCTCGATCGGCATCGGCTTTAACCCGGCCAAGGTCAAGGAAGTGCTCGGGGCCAACGCGCCGACCAACTCCTGGGACCTGCTGTTCAAACCGGAAAACGCAGAAAAACTCAAAGCCTGCGGCATCAGTTTCCTCGATTCGCCAACGGAAATGCTGCCGGCCGCCCTGCACTATCTGGGCTACCCGGTGAATTCCCAGGACAAGGCGCAAATCGCTGAAGCCGAAGCGCTGTTCATGAAGATTCGGCCGTCGGTGGCGTACTTCCATTCCTCGAAGTACATCTCCGACCTGGCCAACGGCAACATCTGCGTGGCCGTCGGTTATTCCGGCGACGTGTTGCAGGCCAAAGCCCGGGCCAAAGAGGCCGGCGACCTGGTGAAGATCGACTACAGCATCCCGAAGGAAGGCGCCGGCAGCTTCTACGACATGGTCGCCATCCCACGGGACGCGGCGAACGTCGACAACGCCTACCTGTTCATGAACTTCCTGATGCGCCCGGACATCATCGCCGAGATCACCAACAACATCGGCTACAGCAACGCCAACGCCGCGGCGACACCGTTGGTGGATGAAGCGATTCGTGATGATCCGGGGTCGTACCCGTCCCTGGCCGTCATGGCGACGTTGTATGCGATACCGGACATGCCGATTGGCGTGCAGCGCGTCATGACCCGAGGCTGGACCCGCGTGAAACTCGGCAAATAACCCACACTCGGCAGATCCCCTGTGGGAGCGGGCTGCTCGCGAAGACGGCGGCACATTCAGCATCAATGTGCCTGACCTATCGCTTTCGCGAGCAAGCCCGCTCCCACAGGGGTCCGGGGTGAAACACAGACTTGTGAATGACAACAACCCGCTGTGGGAGTGAGCCTGCTCGCGAAGAGGCCCTGACAGCCAACATCAATTTCAGCTTTCCTTTTACCGTTCAAGCAGCGCCTTACCACCGCTGCGTTGCTCTGCGCAGAACGGCCTCACCTGGCTCCTCGGTTAAGGTGAACTTCAGGCGCCCTCGGGCGCCTTTTTTTGGTCTGGTGATCTCAGCGGCCATTCGGCCAACGCCCGATAGTGGCCCTTGTGGGATTCGAACAGCGTGAAGTGCTCCGCCCGCAGGATAAATTCGGGCGGTGTGGAGGACTCAGGCACCGGCAATCGATAGTCGCGCATCAAGGTCAGATGCGGCCGAAATTCCTTCGGCGAATCCTCAAACCCGAACGGCAACATTGCCTGCTCCAAACCGTAGACCAGCCGCAGCAACTCCGGTGACGCCTGCTCGGTGGCGAGCACCATCACACCATGCCTGCGCCACACCTCCACTCGATCCAGCACCACCCGCAACGCCACGCCCGGCACGCGGACCTGCGCCGCCGCCGTGCAGATATCGGCTATCTGCGCCACGCTCACCGCGCCCAAAAACATCAGCGTCAGGTGAAAGTTTTCCGCCGGCACCGACCGACCGCTGCGCAGTTGCAGAGCACGGCGCCACTGCGCAATCGCCCGGCGCTGCTCGGGGGCGCAGTCCAACGCGAAAAACAGCCGTTTAAGCGGTTCATGGGATTCGTCGCTCACACCTGGCACCTCCTGGCATGCACGTTATAGTTGAACCAACCGAATCAACCGGAGGGCGCCATGCGCGAGATCATCAGCAAAGAGCCATGGTGGGCGATGCCGCCGCAGCCCGGTCAGGACGAGGCCGAGCTGGAATGGGGCTGGCTGGTTCACTATAGCGAAGGTGAGCCGCGTTTCGAGTTCGTGCGGGAGCGGCCGACGGACAACGAGATCCGCAACCGCAAGAGTTGCAGGATCACCCCGGCACATGAGTGATCCTGCGACGACCGTTACGCTTGCAACACAACGTTGAAGCCGCCAAAGACCATGCGCTGACCATCGAACGGCATCGGATTGACGTCCTGTTGCATGCGCGGGTCGACCATGACTTTCTGCATCCCGGCATCGCGGGTGGCCTTGTCGGGCCAGACGATCCAGGAAAAAATCACGGTTTCGTCTTCCTTGAGCTTCACGGCCATCGGAAACGACGTGACCTTGCCGTCGGGCACGTCATCGCCCCAGCATTCGGTGATGCTTAGGGCGCCCGCCTCTTTGAAGATTTTGGCGGCAATCTCGGCGTGCTTGATGAATTTTTCCCGGTTGGCGGTGGGGACTGCGGCGACTAAGCCATCGATGTAAGACATGGTCATTCTCCTGCTGGGGGTTGAGGGTCGATCTGCTGGTTAGTCGAACCCGGCGGGCGCCAATCGACAGCACCGCTGCCCGAACTGACCGACGGTACTTCGGCGCTCCCCGCCAGGTTGCCCTCGATTTGCGCAGCCATGTACAACGTGCCCGCCATCACCCCGGTGGTCGGGTTTTGCAGCAGTTTGGTCCAGGCTTTGTCGAAGGTGTTGCCCAGGCTGCTGCGGATCAGCGCTTCGCTGTCCGGCCGGTCGCTGGCCTGGATGATCGCGCGGATGCCCGCCACACCCACGGTGATCAGGCCTCCGGCCAATTTGCCCGCCGCCGCGGCCACGGCACTGGCGGCGCCACGGGTGGGCATTTCTGCTTCCATCCGTTGACTGGCACGCTTGGCCACCGGCGCCATGGCGGTTTCGGTTGAATCCACCCCTTTATCGCCCCCCGCCTTGTGGATCTTGTCGATCAGCGCCGCGTAGGCCGGCAGGGTGTTGAGCGGCGCGGTGTGCACCACTTGATACAGCGAAGCGTTGCGGGCCGGTGGCGGCCCGAGGGCTATCGCCGGGATTTTCTGCAGACGCCCGTTGAGTTGCGCCATCGGTATGCCGTGGCGCTGGGAAATTTTCTGCAATTCTTCCTGGAGGATGTCGACGTAGAACGCCGTGGCCAGGCCGAGGATCGCGTCGGGATCGATTTCCACCGCCACCGGCGCCAACACCCGTTGCTGGTATTGATCCAGCAGATAAGCCGCCAGGCGCTTGGCCGAGGCGTCCTGTTCGCCCTGGGAACTGATCGTGTACCAACTGACCTTCATCGACAGCCATTCCTGGGTCCAGTAACTGCTGAACCAGGGAATGAAGTTCTCTTCGGTCAATTGATAGACCCGGGTGCGCCAGTAATCCATGGCGCCATGGGCGTAGATCCTGGTCTGTTCGGTGGCCGATTGCGACGCGGCGACAATCTCCCGGTCCACCTGTTGCCAGGTGCTCGGCGACACCACCACGACCGGCGCTACATCAGGCGCACGCGTAGACGTGGCGCACCCCGCCAACACCACCACCACGGCGACGATCAGCGAACGCAGGTTCAAGATCGCGGTGTCCTACAGTCGTTGCCGGGCGAAATGCCCGGTGCTCATAAGACTATTGAGTTGAGTATAGGTGGAGGGTTTTGGCCGTTCGTCTGGAGTTTGTGCTGTGTTCTTGAGGCCGCCTTCGCGAGCAAGCCCGCTCCCACAGTGGGTCGGGGTGACAACAATCGGTGAACGACGCAAAACCCTGTGGGAGCGGGCTTGCTCGCGAAGAGGCCCGCCAGAACGATGAAAATATTTTCACCATCATTCCCGTCGATATTCACCATCGCAACGAATGCCTTCCGCAAAAATACCGTCCGGCGCAGGATCGCCCCATACCCAACCCAAACCCCGAATCGGAGGGGCACATCATGTTGATCCATCTCCTGACCTGCCTGGCCCTGACCGCCGTCACCCTGACCCTGTTTTCCCGTTTCTTCCTGGACATCGGCCAGACCGAGGAGCACTCGTCATGATCCGTATCGTCACTCTGGCCGTGAGTTTCCCGGTATTCGGCACCAACTACTATTCGCAACACGTGGTCTCGCGCAAAGAGATCGCGCTGGTGTTCGACAAACAGTTCGAAGACTTGCTGATGCCCGCAGCGGCTAATCACTTCAGCAACGAAGTGGTCGGGCTTAACGACCAGTTCCGCTTTTTGAATGATGTGCTGGTCGAGCATTTGCTGGACGCCGAACTGGCCCAACAGTCATCTCGCCAGTTCACGTTCTAACTGACGTTACTTGCCCAGGTTATGATTCATCAAACCGGGCTGTTGATTGGCGCTCTGCCATTGACGCAAGTTGTCGCAGCCCTTCACGTTGACTTCAGCCAAGTGGCTGCGGGCATCACAGGTCATTGACCACTTCTGCCGCAGCGATGGGTATTTGATGAAATCCGCGCGGGTGGGTGGTTCGCAGCCGGACAGCGTCGCAGCGCAGATCAGCATGGCGGCCAGTTTCCAGGCGGCCGGGTAGCTCACGATTGATTTCATGATGGTTGGTTTCCTGTTGAGGAAGCCCAATGCTATGAGTTGAATGGTCCTACTGGAAGAGCCACTTACATGGCATTTCATAGGGCCATTTTTTTGGACTCTGAAGACGCCTTCGCGAGCAAGCCCGCTCCCACATTTGAAATGCATTCCCCTGTGGGAGCGGGCTTGCTCGCGAAGAGGCCCGCAAAACCACCCCCCCTCACCAAGCCATGCCCCTAACAGGACAGCGGCCAAATGCCACCTATACTCCACGCAACCAACCCCGCAAAGGATCTGCGCCTCCAACAATAAAAAGCAGAGGTGGAACATGGTCTGGCAGCAAATCTACGACCCGTTCGGCAACCCGGTGATCTCGACCATCATGGCAGCAGTGCCGGTGGTGGTGATGCTGGCCTCCCTGGCGTTTTTTCATATCAAGGCGCACATGGCGGCCCTGCTGGCGCTTGCCTCCGCCTTGCTGATCGCCATCTTCGCCTTCGGCATGCCGGCAAACATGGCCGGCACGGCAGCGCTGTTCGGCGCGGCCAACGGGCTGCTGCCGATTGGCTGGATCGTGCTCAACATCATCTTTCTGCATCGACTGACTACCGAGAACGGCTCGTTCAAGGTGCTGCAGGATTCCCTTGCCCGCATCACCGACGACCGGCGCCTGCAATTGCTGCTGATTGCCTTCTGCTTCGGCGCGTTCTTTGAAGGCGCGGCCGGATTCGGCACGCCGGTGGCGGTCACCGGGGCGATTCTGATTGGCCTCGGTTTTTCGCCACTCGCCGCCTCAGGCCTGGCGCTGATCGCCAACACCGCGCCCGTGGCCTTCGGCGCCCTCGGCACGCCGATCATCACCCTGGCCAAAGTCACCGGGCTGGATGAGATGGAGCTGTCGATGATGGTCGGGCGGCAGTTGCCGTTCTTCTCGGTGCTGGTGCCGTTCTGGTTGATCTGGGCCTTTGCCGGTTGGCGCAAGATGCTGGAAATCTGGCCGGCGATTCTGGTGGCCGGGGTCAGTTTCGCCGTGCCGCAATTCATCGTGTCGAACTACCACGGACCAATGCTGGTGGATGTGATCGCCGCGTTGATTTCCATGGCCTGCCTGACCGGTTTCCTCAAGGTCTGGAAACCCGCCACCGTGCACACGTCAGCCGCCCTGTCAGGACGTGTCGACAACTCGAAAATCGACCCCGAGCACGAACAAAAACCCGAGGCCAGCGCGACGTTTGCCAGCGACGCCAAACCGGCGGTGATGCGCGCGTGGATGCCGTGGATCATCCTCACGGTGTTCGTGTTTGCCTGGGGCACCCAGGGTTTCAAGAACCTGTTCGATACCCGCGCCGTGGTCGATCCGCAAACCCATTCCGCCACCCTCGACCCGCAGGGCAAACCGTTGCGCGAGGCCAACCCGATCTTCTCCCCCGCCCTGACCTTCACCACCCTGCACCAGCAAGTCGAGAAAGTGCCGCCCGTGGTGCCAGCGCCGAAAACCGAGGATGCGATCTACAAGTTCACCTGGTTCACCGCCACTGGCAGCGGCATTTTCTTCGCGGCGATCCTCGGCGGGTTGCTGATGGGTTATTCGATTCCGCAACTGGCGCGCCAATACCTGCGAACGTTGTGGGTGGTGCGTTACTCGCTGATCACCATCGCGGCGATGCTTGCCCTGGGTTACCTCACGCGCTATTCGGGACTGGACGCGACCATGGGCCTGGCCTTCGCCGCCACGGGGATTTTCTACCCGATGTTCGGCACTCTGCTGGGCTGGCTCGGCGTGGCGCTGACCGGTTCGGACACCGCCTCCAACGTGCTGTTCGGCGGCTTGCAACGGGTGACCTCGGAACAACTGGGCATCAGCCCTGTGTTGATGGCCGCCGCCAACAGTTCTGGCGGGGTCATGGGCAAGATGGTCGACGCCCAGTCGATCGTGGTCGCCTCCACCGCCACCCGTTGGTACGGCCATGAAGGGGAAATCCTGCGCTACGTGTTCTTCCACTCCATCGTGCTGGCGATCCTGGTCGGCGGGTTGGTGACATTGCAGGCGTATGTGGCGCCGTTCACGCATATGGTGGTGGGCGGGCATTGATTCATCCCGGTTCCCTGCGCCCGCGAGCCCTATTTACCGGGCGGCAGGGAACCTTCGCTGCCGCCGCTTATCCCTTGATAATCGACTAAGCTTAAAAGACTGAGCCAGTGTGCCCGAGCGCATCAATTGGTCGACTCAGTCCCCCGAAGTAACGTCCGCCCGATTTATGTTTAGAATGCTAAATTTCTTCGCCACTTAGTGGGCGCTAGCAAATGCATGTCGCTGATTGCATTGCAGTCATAAATTCACCCTGCCGATGATTCCACGAGGCAGGCGCAAGCCTAATCATTTATGTCGCGGCGCAGGACGTCGCCTTTTCAAGGCTCAGGCATGACCACTTCATCCGACCCATCGTCCAATGTTGCCGATTCAAAGCAACACCCGCTGCACCCACTCGATTTTGGTGTGGTCGGCATTGGCGCGTCTGCCGGTGGTCTGCAAGCGATCAAACTGTTTTTCGAAAACATGCCCCAGGACAACGGCATGGCCTTCGTGATCATTCTTCACCTGTCGCCGGATCACGAAAGCATTGCCGACCGGATCATCCAGGAATCGACCCAGATGCCGGTCCTGCAGGTCACCGAAACGGTGCCCATCGAACGCAATCATGTGTATGTGATTTCCCCGGCCCATCGCCTGGCGATGAATGACGGCAATCTCGAAGTCAGTCCCTCCGACCCGCGACTGGGCCGCACCTGCGCCATCGATCTGTTCTTCCGCGACCTGGCCGATGTGCACCGTGAACGGGCGTTTTGCCTGGTGTTGTCGGGCACCGGTTCCGACGGCGCGGTGGGTTTGTCGCGCATCAAGGAACAGGGCGGCGTGACCCTGGCCCAGGCGCCGGAAGACGCCGAGTTCGACGGCATGCCCCGCGCAGCCATCGACACCCAGATGGTTGACCTGATACTGCCCGTCGTGGAAATGCCGCAAAAGCTGTTGGAGTTGTGGCGCAATGCCCAGGCCATTTCCCTGCCCGCCGCCGACGACACGGACCAGCAAACCATCGCCACGCTCGCCGAGCGCGACGCGGTGGCCTCCGAACAACTGCTGCGCGATGTGCTGATCCAGTTGCGCGCCGGCACCGGCCATGACTTCAAGCACTACAAGCGCGCCACCGTGTTGCGCCGGATCGAGCGGCGGATGCAGGTCACCGCGCAGCCGGACCTGGCTTCCTACTATCGCTATCTGTTGAGCAGCCCCGAGGAAACCAAGGCGTTGCTGGCCGACATGCTGATCGGCGTGACCAACTTCTTCCGCGACCGCGAAGCGTTCGAAGCCCTGGAGCGGGACGTGGTGCCACAACTGGTCAGCGCCGCCGTTTCGGCCCACCCGGAAAAAGAAGAAATCCGCGTCTGGTCGGCGGGCTGCTCCACGGGTGAGGAAGTCTATAGCCTGGCGATGCTGGTCAACGATCAGATGCAACTGGACGCCAGTCAGGCGTCGTTGCAGCTGTTCGCCACCGATATCGACGAGCGCGCCATCGCCGTCGGCCGCAGCGGCACGTATCCGCAGGCGATCATCACCGATGTGCCGCCGACGCGGTTGCGTCACTATTTCACCAAGGAAAACCAGCACTACCGGATTCGTAAGGAAATCCGCGAAAAAGTGCTGTTCGCCAAGCACAGCCTGTTGTCCGATCCACCGTTTTCGCACATGGATTTGATCGTCTGCCGCAATCTGCTGATCTACCTGGATCGCGAAGTACAGCGCGAAATCCTGCAGATGTTCCACTTTGCCCTGCGCCCGGGAGGCTTCCTGTTCCTGGGCACCTCCGAGAGCGCGGATGCCTGCCACGACCTGTTTGCCCCGGTCGATAAACGCAACCGGATCTTCCGGGCCAAAACGGGCGCCGGCAACAGCCGGCGTGCCCCGACCATGCCCCGTGGAGGCTATGTGCGAACCGACATTACCCGCCAGGCACCACCCAGCAGCAAGCCGCGCAAACTGTCGTTTGCCGACATCCACCAACGCGCCCTTGAACACTCCGCACCGCCAAGCATGATCGTCGACGCCAATGCCGACATCCTGCACATGAGCGAAAGCGCCGGGCGTTTCCTGCGTCATGTTGGCGGCGAGCTGTCGCGCAATTTGCTGACGTTGATCCTGCCGGATCTGCGCCTTGAGCTGCGCACCACGCTGTTCCAGGCGCAACAAGGCAGTCAGATGGCGAAGTCCCGGCCGGTGGTGATCAAGCGCGAGGAACGCAGCTATAAGGTCGGCCTTGTGGCGCATCCTTACCGCGACGAAGACTCCGACAGCGAGTTCGTGCTGGTGATGTTCGAAGAGATTGAAGTCGACGCCGCCGACGCTGCCACCGGTGATCCGCTGCACTCGGAAAACCAGGTGTTGTCCAGCCTTGAACGGGAATTGCAGCGCACCAAGTTGCAGTTGCAGGACACCATCGAACAGTCGGAAGTCTCCAGCGAAGAGCTCAAGGCTTCCAACGAAGAAATGCAGGCCATCAACGAAGAACTGCGTTCGGCTACCGAAGAGTTGGAGACCAGCAAGGAAGAGTTGCAGTCGATCAACGAAGAGTTACTGACGGTCAACTTCGAGCTGAAAACCAAAGTCGAAGAAACCGACAAGATCAACGATTACCTGACCAACCTGATCGCCTCCACCGACATTGCCACGGTGTTCGTCGACAGCAGCATGCGCATCAAATGGTTCACGCCCCGGGCCACGGATATCTTCAGCATGTTGCCGGTGGACACCGGACGCTCGCTGCTCGACATCACCCATCGCCTGGATTACGAAGACCTGGCGGGCGATGCCGCGCAGGTGTTCGAGTCGCTGAACATGATCGAGCGTGAAGTCAGCAGCACCGATAACCGTTGGTACATCGCCCGCCTGCTGCCCTACCGCTCCAGCGCCGATCACATCGACGGCACCGTGCTGACCTTCATCGACATCACCAAGCGTCATGCCGCCGAAGAAGAACTGCGCATGGGTGAAGAGCGCATGCGCCTGGTGGCCGAGAGCACCCGCGACTACGCGATCATCACCCTCGATGAACTGGGCATCATCACCACTTGGAACAAAGGCGCGGAACTGATCTTCGGCTACCGCAAAGCCGAGGCCGAAGGCGCTTATTACGACTTCATTTTCTCGCCGGAAGATCGCGCCGCCGGCGTCCCGGAAAACGAGCTGCAAACGGTGCGCACCCACGGCCGCAACGAAGACGAACGCTGGCACCTGCGCAAGGACGGCAGCCGTTTCTTCTGCAGCGGCGAAGTTACCCTGCTGCGGGGCGACAACCTGCAGGGCTACGTAAAAATCGCCCGGGACCTGACCGGGCACAAGCGCCTGCACGAAGAGCAAAACCAGCAACTGGCGGAAACTCAGAGCAGCAGCCATTTGAAGGATGAGTTTTTTGCGGTGATGTCCCACGAACTCAAGCATCCGCTGAACCTGATCCAACTCAACGCCGAACTGTTGCGACGCCTGCCAGTGATCAAAACCACGGACCCGGCGGAAAAAGCCGTCAACACCATTTGCGATGCGGTCAGCAGCCAGGCGCGGATCATTGATGATTTGCTCGATGTCGCGAGGGTGCGCACCGGCAAGCTGCGGCTCAAGCGCAGTGCCGTGGATTTGAAACCGATGTTGCAAGACGTCTATCAGGTGGTGATCAACGCTCACCCAAGCGTTGATGTGATGTTGCAACTGCCTGAAGACGGACCGTTGATGATCAATGCCGACCCGACCCGGGTCGAGCAAGTGATCTGGAACCTGGTGAACAATGCCTTGAAGTTCACCCCTTCGGGCGGCCAGATTCGCTTGATCGCCACCCGCGACGCCGGCATGGCCCGGCTCGACGTGCACGACAGTGGCGTCGGCCTGAGCGCCGAGAGCCTGCATGAGGTGTTTGACTTGTTCGGCCAAGCCGTCAATCAGCACGCGACTCACCAACGGGATGGCCTCGGGATCGGCCTGTCGTTGGTGCGGCAATTGACCGAAGCCCATGGCGGCAGTGTCGACGTCAAATCCGCCGGGCTCGGCCAGGGTTGCACCTTCACCGTGCTGCTGCCGTTGAGCCAACCCCATGACAAAGTCATGCCTTCGAACCAGACGGGTGAACAGTCCGGGCGCCTGGCGGGCCTCACCGTGCTGCTGGTGGATGATTCTCGGGAAGTCCTCAATACGATGAAAATGCTGCTGGAAATGGAAGACGCCCACGTCATCGCTTTCGCCGAACCACGCCAGGCCCTGGAAGCGGCCCAGACTGGCCAATATGACGTGGTGGTCTCCGACGTCGGCATGCCAGGCATGAGCGGCCACGACTTGATGCGCGCCTTGCGAGAACTGCCGCACATCAAGCAAGTGCCGGCGATTGCCTTGACCGGTTACGGCGCAGAAATCGACATCGAGAAATCCCGCAAATCCGGGTTCGACCGGCACCTGGGCAAACCGGTGTCCTACGACGCGCTGATCGAAACCATTGAAGAACTGCGGCAATCGCGCACGGACTGAGTTAACAGGTACATCACAAATCCCTGTGGGAGCGGGCTTGCTCGCGAAGGCGGTGTACCAGTCAATATCTGTGTTGGCTGACACGACGCCTTCGCGAGCAAGCTCGCTCCCACAGGGGGATGGTGGTGTTCACAGAACCTGCGTCCGACATCGATCAACTGTGGGAGCGAGCTTGCTCGCGAAAGCGTCGTGTCAGCCAGCATCAATGTTGACTGGCAAACCGCTTTCGCGAGCAGGCTCGCTCCCACAAGGGTTTAGCGTCGTACACCCAATCGGCAAACATCCTCGGACTCCCTGTGGGAGCGGGCTTGCTCGCGAAGGCGTCGTGTCAGACGATGCAAATGTCGACTGATCCACCGCTTTCGCGAGCAAGCCCGCTCCCACAGTTGATCGGGTGTGTCTGTTACAGATGCAACCACGCCAGTGTCCCCAACACCACGCTCACGCCGGCGGCGGTGTAGGCGACTCGCTTGAGCCATTCCTTGCGCGTCAGCAAGGTAATCGCTGCCAGGGAAATGGCAATCTGGATCGCAGTCATCGCTTGGGCCCAGCGGTGGTGCTGGTGTAAGGCCTGTTCTGACTTTTCATCCCAGACCCGAACCTCTTCCTCCAGCGCTTCGGCTTTTTTACGCACCACTTCCTTTTCCTTTTTGTAGCGCTCGGCTTCGGCGGCGTAGTGCGTGGCGTCGAGGCCGGGGATGTGGGTCGCCAGTTCGGAGAGGTTCTGGCGGCTGGATTTGGCCTGGTAGTAATTCCACTGGTTGGACGCTTCGGTTTTCTCGATGGCGGCGTTGTTCTTGTCCATCGCCGCTTCGCTTTCCGTGGACCCGGCCTGATAGCTGAGCAAGGCGCCGATGGTCGCCATGATCGCCGTCATCACTGCAATTTTGCTGGCGAAGTTATCGCCGCTGCCATGGCTGTGATGGGTGACGTGTTCGACATGATGTTCGTGGGGGCTGGGGACTTCGAACGCTTCAGACATGGCTTTGACTTCAGGGGTTGGACAGGTGGCGAAGTGTAAGGGCCGGCCTGGGCAAAAGTGCTCCCATTGGCTAATCGTTCAGCCACGGTTCAGGCTGGCTGCACTCGGCGCTGTTCCAGCAGATGAACCATCAGCCAGGCGTACAACGTCACCGCGATAAACAGCCCCATGCGCACGGCGAATGCGCTGTAGACATCCTTGCCGGCGGCGCTGTCCTGCACCGACTGACCCAGCAGGATAATCAGCGTGATCAGGGTGTTGAGCCAGAACCCCGGCGAGAACCGGGTCGGGCTCAGCGCATACAGTTTGCGCGCCAGCACCAGGCCGATCAGCAGCATCCACAGGAAGAACATCCACAGGTGCACGAACAGGCTCAGGGCACACCAGAACAGGATCGCCAGCACACCCCCGAGCAGCGTCGAGCCCAACAACTCGCGCCCGGCATGGCGCGCCGTGGTGGTGGAACTCTGCTGACCGAGACTGACGGCCTTGAGGATGATCGGCAGGTAGCTCGCCGGATCGATCAGCGCCAACAGAAACGCCGGCACCACGATCAACGTGGCCCGCAGCGCGACCCGATCGACCTCTTCGGCCGCCAGCCTCGGCGCGACAGGCGACGGCGGCGCATTGACCGGCTCGGGAAACAGCCCATGACTCACAGTCACCCCCATCACCGCCAGCAACAACCCTTTGACCAACGCACCGATGACCAACAGCGCCAACTCGAAACTGGCCGTGCCGGCCGCCGAAATCATGGTCAGGCCGATCACCAGGAAGGTCACGATCAGGTTGTTACCGCCGCGCAAGCCAAAGCGAAACACCAGGAACAATCCGAGGCCAATCAGCAGCAAGCCACTGACCGGGTAATGGCCCAGCAACGGAATCAACAACAGCCCGATGCCCGTGGTCAGCGCCGCCACCAGCGCCAGCACCACCCCGGCCTTGAGCGGCAACGGCCGATTGAGGGTGGCGAGGAACAACAGCGCCAGCACCGGCGCGAGAAAGGGAATTGGCAACGCCAGGCCGAAACTGGCGGCCAGGCACAGCGCCGTGCCCGTGGCCAGGCGTAACGCACGCTGGTCCCGAAACGTGCGCTCAGTAGGCATACGACAGCCAGCTCATCACACTGAAAAACAACCGGCCAAGGGGATTCAACGGATTGCCCGACGCCGGAAATGCCATCACCTCGGCCTGCCCGCCAGCACGGATGGCACGGCTGTCTCGCAGCAGGTTCACCGCATCCTCATCGAACTCGATCACCACCGGAAAACGCTGGGCCGGGCGCAGCCAGTCGCGGCTGTTCTGCACGCTCGGCAAACTGCCCGGCTGGGTGCTCGGGCCGACGCTGACGCCGTAACCGACACTGCGCACGCGCCCTTGGAACACCTCTCCCGGCAACGCATCGAGGACGATCGCCACCGGCGTGTCGGGTTTGATCAGGCCCAGGTTGTTCTCGGTCATGTCGGCGGTGATCCACACGTCATGGATCGCGATCAGGGTCATCACCGGGCTGCCGGCGGCGGCAAACTGGCCGACGTCGGTGCGCAGGTCGGTGATCAACCCGGCGGAGCGCGCACCGATGCGCGTGTTGGCCAGGTCCAGTTCGGCTTTCGACAACGCCGTCGCGGCGCTGCGCATCTGCGCGTTCTCCGCATCGCTGCCGCCCTCCTGCTCCTTGGCCCGTTGCACTTCCGCCTCGGCTGCGGCGACCTGGCTGGAAGCCTGTTCGAGGGTAGCCCGGGACACTTCCAACAGACGCACCGACACCGTGCCTTTATCGGCGCGGTACAAGCCTTCCAGCCGCTGGCTGTCCTGCCGCGCCCGGGTTTCATTGGCCTGGGCCGAGCGCAACCCGGCTTGCGCCGAGGCGATGCCGGCAGTGCTGGCGCCGATCTGGCGGCGGGTCGATTCCAGGTCGGCCCGGGCGCGGTCCACGGCGATTTGATACGGCTGCGGATCGACCTCAAACAGAATGTCACCGGCCCGGACATCCTGATTGTTGCGCACGTTCACGCGAGTCACCCGCCCCGCCACCTCCGCCGCCACCGGAATCACAAACGCCCCGACCCGCGCCTGTTGCGTGTATGGCGTATAGCGGTCGGCCAGCAAATACCAGGCGAGGCTGATAAGGATCAGCAGCAACACCCACTTGATGCCTTTTTTCGCCGGATCAGCGGCGGGCACGGGTGCCTTGGCAGCAGGGGTGTCGACAGCGGGCGGCGCGGTTTCACTCATGCGTGTTCACCTTGTCGGATTGGGGAAAGACCGGCTGCGTGACGGCGGCTTCATCGAGCAGTCCGTCCCAGTCCGTGCGGTTTTCCATTTGCTTGCGGGTGGCGTGGTCGAGAATCGGTTGCGCGGCGTACCAGCCACCGCCGAGGGCCTTGTACAGGGCGATCAGGTTGCTCACGGCATTGCTGCGGCTGACCAGGTAATTGTCCTGTTGTTCGAGCAGCGCCCGTTGCGCATCCAGCACCCGCTGAAAGTCGGAAAACCCTTCGCTGTATTGCGCACGGGCCAACACCAGCGAACGCTGGGCCGCCACTTGCGCCTGGCGCAGGATGCGTTCGCGCTCCAGGGACTGGCTCAAGCCGTTGGCGGCATCGTCGGCCTCGCGGGCCGCCTGACGCACGGTGTCGCGATAAGTCTCGATCAGTTGCTGCAAGCGCGCATCCTGGACCCGCACGTTGTTGCTGATCTGACCGTGATCGAACAGGTTCCAGCGCAGGCTCGGGCCGCCGACAAAATCCAGATTGTTCGGCCTGCCGCCCACGGAAGTGGCGGTCCAGGAAATGCTGCCAAGCAAGGTCAGGGACGGGTAGAAATCACTGACCGCCACACCGATCAGCGCCGACTGGGCGGCGACGTTCAACTCGGCAGCGCGCACATCCGGGCGACGCAGCAGCAGGTTGGCCGGCACGTCCTGCAACACGGCGCGGTCCAGCAGCGGGATCAGTTCTTCATTGGCCGTCACCTGCGCCAGCGTGCCCGGCGCCTGCCCCGTCAGCACCGCCAGGGCATTGCGGGTGCGATGCAACTGATCTTCGAGGCTGGGGATGCTGGCCAGGGTGCCGAGGTATTGAGTCTCGGCCTGTTGCAGGTCGAGTTCGGCGGTCTGGCCGCTGGTGAACAACTTGCGGGTGATCTCCAGGCTGCGCTTCTGTTGCCGCGTGTTGTCCCGGGCCACGCGCAACCGCGCTTCGGTGGTGCGCATCGAGAAGTACGTGTCGGCCACTTGGGCGCGCAGCAGCACCAGCACGTCTTCGTAGTTGGCCTGGGCGGCGAAGTAGCTGGCATCGGCGGACTCGATGGCCCGGCTGAAACGGCCCCAGAAATCCAGCTCCCAGCCGACGTCGAAGCCTTCGCTGAATTGCCAGAAATTGCTGTTCCTGGGATTGCTGCCGCTGTATTGACGGCGCTCGGCGTAGAGCAAATCGACATTGGCCTGCTGCAGTTGCGGATAACGCGCCGCCTGGGCGATGCCCAATTGCGCCCGCGCTTCCATGACCCGCAGGCCGGCGATTTTCAGGCTGGAGTTGTGCGCGTCGGCGTCAGTGATCAATTGGTCGAGCACCGGGTCGTTGAACACTTGCCACCATTGGCGCAGATCCGGGTTCTCGCCGCGCTCGCTGGCCTGTTCCAGGGCCGGCGTGCTCCAGTGTTTGACCCACTCCTCGCCCGGTGGCTGGAAGTCCGGGCCCACGCGCGCGCAACCGCTGAAGCCGAGCACCAGCAGCAAGAGCGGCCCCGACCGGGTCAGCATGGCGGCACGTGAATGCATAGGTTATTTCCCGGCCAAGGAAGATGACTGGAGCATAGACGCCCCATCGAAAGCCGGGCAGTGCAAAACGCCGACTCGTTCGCATCCCCGTGACAGCTGCTACGCTTTTCAAGTGCCGTCAACACCGCCATCCCTCGAGAAGGTAACCGTCATGACCACCCAACCCCATTCCGCCGGCTGGCGCTTCAAACTGGGCATCGTCATTTTGTGCGTGATGCTGGGCTCGTGGCTGATGGTGCCGCTGGCGGCGGCTGTCGGGGTGCCGGGCTCCAAAGTGGCGGCGCTGACGGGAGTGCTGTTTATCAGTAACAAGGTGCTGCTAATCCTGGTCATTGCGGTGATGGGCAAGGCCGGGTTCCAGCAGTTGAAACGCAGTGTGTTCGGCTACGTCACTTCGCTGGCGCCCAGTGCCGATACGGAAGTGGGCCCGGTTCGGCATCGCATCGGCCTGGTGATGTTTTGCCTGCCGCTGATCTGCGCCTTCCTCGAACCCTACGTCGACAGCATCTGGCCGGGGTTGCGGCCCAATCTTTGGCAGTTGCAACTGCTCGGGGATCTGATGCTGATCGGCAGTTTTTTTGTGTTGGGGGGCAACTTCTGGGACAAGGTGCGGGCGTTGTTCATCCGCACCGCCAGGGTGGCCAATGCCTAGGTGCAATCAACAGGAAACCGGCCAATGACCCGTTTGACCGCGAAAGACTTCGCCCCCGAGTTGCTGGAACTCTATGACTACTACGTCCACGGCCAGATCAACCGCCGGGAGTTTCTTGACCGGGCGGCGTTGTTCGCCCTCGGCGGCTTGACCGCGTCCGCCCTGCTCGCCGCCCTGAGCCCGAATTACGCCCTGGCCGAGCAAGTGGAATTCACCGATCCGGACATCCTCGCCGAGTACATCACCTACCCTTCGCCCAAGGGCAACGGCCAGGTGCGCGGCTATCTGGTGCGCCCGGCAAAAGCCACGGGTAAGGTGCCGGCGGTGGTGGTCGTGCATGAAAACCGCGGGCTCAACCCTTACATCGAGGACGTCGCCCGGCGCGTGGCCAAGGCCGGTTTCATCGCCCTCGCCCCGGATGGCCTGACCTCGGTGGGCGGCTATCCCGGCAACGATGACAAGGGCCGGGAGCTGCAAATGACCGTCGACCCGGAAAAACTCATGAATGATTTTTTCGCCGCCATCGAATGGCTGATGAGTCACGCCGCGAGCACCGGCAAAGTCGGCATCACCGGTTTCTGTTATGGCGGTGGCGTGGTCAATGCCGCCGCCGTGGCCTATCCGGAATTGGCAGCGGCGGTGTCGTTTTATGGTCGCCAGCCCAAGAGCAAAGACGTGCCCCGGATCAAGGCACCGCTGATGCTGCACTACGGCGAACTCGACACCCGCATCAACGAAGGCTGGCCGGCGTTCGAACAGGCATTGAAAGCGGCGGGCAAGACCTATGAAGCCTACATCTACCCCGGCGTAAACCATGGCTTTCATAACGACTCCACGCCCAGATACGACGAAGTTGCGGCAAAGCTCGCATGGGGCCGGACCCTGGACTGGTTCAAGCGTTATTTGGCGTAGTAAACATATAGCCGTTGGCACTGCTGCTTAGAGCGGAATAATGCATAGCCGGCTCATAATTAATTGGCGATAAAGACGAGTTCCATTTATGAGAAACAGGCTCGCTACATTAATGCTGATCGCCAATCTTAATAAGCAAACGGAGCATCCCAGGCACTTCGCTATTAGCAAATAGCGTATTAAAAATTTAACAGGCAAAGTGCCTGCATTGAGGATTGCATATTCAAAGACTCCTGCTTAACTGCAAAAACTGCTGATCAAGCAGTATTTGCAAACACCACGGAAGGAGTCGCTATGAGCCATTCTTCGTCTCATCCCATCCCCCCGTACGGGGCCGCCATCCATGACGCGATCACGGAAGGCAATCTGCAACAAATGAAGGCGCTGCTAAAACAACGCGACGCCTCCAAGACCGAAACCAAGGCACTTCAGACGGCCTACGAAAAACTGGCCAAGGAAGTTTCGCGCCAGGAAAAACACTAGTTCTGTTTTCCCCCTTATTGCAATGGAGGCAATATCCATGTCTGGTTCTAATCAACAACCGGTTGGCTTGTTCCCGCTCGCCTACCGCATTGGTACTTCGGCACCGGGTGCACAAACCCTGGCGCTTAATCTGCTGGTGTTTACCCCTGAAGAAACAGTCAGCGGTACAGCAAACATTACTCAGGCAATCAATCCGCCATTGGATCTGGATTCCGATGTCTGGGGCGAATACACCTACCTCACCGTCATGTCGCCGGGGGTCAGCAAAATCCTGATCACCGCCCAGGGCAATCAGGGTGGTCCAGGCTCCAATTCCATCGTGAACTTCAAGATTCAACTGGTGGTGGGCACCGACTGGAAAGCCGGGATCGCCAACTATCAATACTTCGATGGCCAGCGCTGGGTCGAGGTCAACAATGTGCCTGCGCATCTGAGCGAAGCTGTGCGCTCCAGCGCCTTCCCGCCCCTGGAGCCCGGCCCGGTGATTACGCCACAGGCCCCTTATCCGCACATCATGCCGCTGTATGCCGCGCCGATTCAGAGCGCCATTGCCAGCGGTGACCTGGCGCAGATGAAAAACCTCGCGAGCCTGGCCAGGCAACAACTGGATCAGCAACCACAACTGCAAACTGCACTGGAAGCCGCCAAGGGCGAAATCAGCCGGCTGGAACGCCGCTGACCCGGTCACCGCAGGTGCCTGGATTGTCCTGAAAACAACTAAGGGAGTTACACCATGTCAATCGGACTTTTTCACACTCGCCTCACCGTCAGCAATCATCTGCTCGGCGCGCCGGTCCTGACCCTCGACTTGCTGGTGGATACGGTTAAAAAGAAAGTCAGCGGGGTTGCCAGCATTTACCAAAGCACTTGGCCGCCACTCAACTTCCGCGCCCGGGTCTGGGGTGAATACTCGGAGGCCAAACTGGTGCCGACGGCCGAGAGCCACATCATCCTCACCCTCGATGGCAGCCCTAGCGGCCCGCTCAGCCAGATCGCCCAGACCTTCGGTTTGAGGGGCATTCTCGGCGCGGACTGGGCCAGTGGTTTTGTCGACTACAAGTATCAGGAAGGTGGCACCTGGCATGCGGTCAAACACGCCGCCGTCAGCCAGGCCCCGATCACCCTTCAGCCGATCCCCGAGCATCCGCATCACGCTCAACCGCTCTACGCCGTCGCGGTCCAGCAGGCGCAAGCCAGCGGTGATCTGGCGCAGTTGAAATCGGTGGTGAGCCAGGCTGAACAGCAACTGGCCCACAGCGGCGCCCTGCGCGGTGCGCTGGAGCAGTTGACCGCCGAGATTGCCCGTCTGGAAGCCCGTTAACCGGTCCGCTATCGATGAGTCATCTGTGGCGAGGGAGCTCACTTCCTCGCCACACTTTCGATGGATTCGTGCCGCGCACAAGGCTGTGCGCAAGGATTTCCCATGTCAGACCATCGCCCTGCCCGCTACCTCAGTGAAACCGACCTCAAGCGCTACGTACCGGTGCATGTGGTGTGGGAAATCACCCTGGCTTGCGACCTCAAATGTTTGCATTGCGGCTCCCGCGCCGGCCATCGCCGACCCGATGAATTGAACACCCAAGAATGCCTGGACGTCATCGATTCCCTGGCGGCCCTCGGCACCCGCGAGATCACTTTGATCGGCGGCGAAGCCTATCTGCGCAAGGACTGGACCCGATTGATCCAGGCCATCCACGACCACGGCATGTACTGCGCGATCCAGACCGGCGGCCGCAACCTGACCCCAGCGAAAATGCAGGCGGCAGTGGATGCCGGGCTCAATGGCGTCGGCGTTTCCCTGGACGGATTGGCGCCGCTGCATGACGCAGTGCGCAATGTCGCAGGTTCGTTCGACAAAGCCGTGGACACTCTGCGCCGGGCCAAACAGGCCGGGATGGCGGTGAGCGTCAACACCCAGATCGGCGCCGCGACCCTGCCCGATTTGCCGCAGCTGATGGACCTGATCATCGACCTCGGCGCCACCCACTGGCAGATTCAGTTGACCGTCGCCATGGGCAATGCCGTCGATCATCCGGAGCTGTTGCTGCAACCCTACCAACTGCTGGAAGTGATGCCGCTGCTCGCACGTCTGTACCGCGAAGGCGTGGATCGCGGCTTGCTGATGAACGTCGGCAACAACATCGGTTACTACGGCCCGTACGAGCACATGTGGCGTGGCTTCGGCGACGAACGCGTGCACTGGAGCGGCTGTGCCGCCGGGCAAACGGTGCTGGCGCTGGAGGCCGACGGCACGGTGAAAGGCTGCCCGTCCCTGGCCACCGTCGGCTTCTCCGGCGGCAATGTGCGCAACATGAGCCTGCACGACATCTGGCACTACAGCGAAGGCATGCACTTCGGCCGCCTGCGCTCGGTCGACGACCTGTGGGGCTACTGCCGCGGCTGCTATTACAACGACGTCTGCCGGGGTGGCTGCACCTGGACTTCACATTCCCTGCTCGGCAAACCGGGCAACAACCCCTACTGCCATTACCGCGCACTGGACCTGCACAAACGCGGGCTGCGCGAACGTATCGTCAAACTTGAGGATGCGGCGCAGAAGTCGTTTGCAGTGGGGCGTTTTGACCTGATCACCGAGCGAATCGAGACCGGTGAAATGGTCAGCAGCGTCAACGACAGTGGGCAGGTGATCAAACTGGCGTGGGCCAATCAAGGGCAGAAATCACCGGATGAAGGGCGAATTCCGACGCAACTGGCGTTGTGTCGCGGCTGTTTGCAGTACATCTATAAACACGAAGTCACCTGCCCCCACTGCGCCGCCGACGTGGCCGCCGCCGAAGCCGGGCACCAGGCCGATCGGGCGCGGCAGCAAGGGATCATGGATACGCTGACCGGGCTGCTGGGGTTGCCGCAGAGTACGTTGATGTAGCGGGAGTGGGCTTGCAGCCAACATGTATGCTGAATGTGCCGACCTCTTCGCGAGCAAGCTCGCTCCCACATTGTCCGGGGCTGATCGTCAGATTTATGCCCACCGCAAATCCCCTGTGGGAGCGAGCTTGCTCGCGAAGAGGCCGGCACATCCAGCATCGGCTGTGGCTGACACTCCGCTTTCGCGAGCAAGCTCGCTCCCACTTTGTCCGGGGCTGATCGTCAGATTTATGCCCACCGCAAATCCCCTGTGGGAGCGAGCCTGCTCGCGAAGAGGCCGGCACATTCAACAGGGATGTCGGCTGACACTCCGCTTTCGCGAGCAAGCTCGCTCCCACTTTGTCCGGGGCTGATGGTCAGATTTTATGCCCACCGCAAATCCCCTGTGGGAGCGAGCTTGCTCGCGAAGAGGTCGGCACATTCAACAGGGATGTCGGCTGACACTCCGCTTTCGCGAGCAAGCTCGCTCCCACATTGTCCAGGGCTGATCGTCAGATTTATGCCCACCGCAAATCCCCTGTGGGAGCGAGCCTGCTCGCGATGAGGCTGGCACATCCAACAGGGATGTCGGCTGACACTCCGCTTTCGCGAGCAAGCTCGCTCCCACATTGTCCGGGGCTGATCGTCAGATTTATGCCCACCGCAAATCCCCTGTGGGAGCGAGATTGCTCGCGAAGAGGCCGGCACATTCAACAGGGATGTCGGCTGACACTCCGCTTTCGCGAGCAAGCTCGCGCCTACAGGTGGGCCTGTGGTGGTTGGTGTTTGCGGCTAGACTCGACAGTGATCAGCGACCACCGTCGTCAACCCCCGAGCCGTCAATGTCACTCAGAAATATCAGCCGAATGCCACGAATCCTGGTGTACATCCTCGTAGCCGTTGCGGCTCTTTACCTGCTGCTCTGCGTGGCGCTGTTCGTGTTTCAGCGCGCGTTGATTTACTTCCCGCAACCCAGCGCCATCGCCACTCCCGACACGGTGCTCAAGCTGTCGGTGGCGGATGCGGATTTGCAGGTATCCATCCGGCCGCACAACGGTCCCAAGGCGTTGATCTACTTCGGCGGCAATGCCGAGGACGTCTCGCGCAACCTGCCTGACTTTTCCCAGGCCTTCCCCGATCAAGCAATCTATCTGATGCACTACCGGGGCTTCGGTGGCAGTACCGGGTCGCCGTCCGAAGAGGCGATCGCCCGGGATGCCCTGGACTTGTTCGACCGGGTCTACGCCGAACACCCGCAGGTGGCAGTGGTCGGCCGCAGCCTCGGCACCGGCGTTGCGATCCGCCTCGCCAGCCAACGTCCGGCGACGCGGCTGATCCTCATCACGCCCTACAACAGCGTTCTGGAAATCGCTGCGCGCCAGTACCAGATGTTTCCGGTGAAGTGGTTGTTGAAGGACACCTTTGATTCGGGCCAATACGCTGCGCATATCAGCGTGCCGACGCTGTTGATCGCGGCGGAACATGACGACGTGATTCCGCGTTCCAGCACGGTGCGGCTGTATGGGCAGTTTATTCAGGGAGTGGCGACGATGAAGGTGATTGCCGGTGCGGGGCACAATTCGATTTCTGAAAGCCCTGATTATTTGAAGTTGATTGGGAGTGGCTTGTAACTGTTAGATCTTGGTTGTCTGATCCGGCCCCTTCGCGAGCAAGCCCGCTCCCACAGGGAAATGCATTCCAATGTGGGAGCGGGCTTGCTCGCGAAGAGGCCCGGACAGTCTCTGCAAAATTATCGATAGAAACTCATTTCGGCCGCCGCACCACCCGCACCTTGCCACTCCCGCCACCCCCGCAAAAAAACTGATCGCCCCCATCGGACTCAAGCCCGGAAACGCCCACACCCGCCGGCATTTTCACGCTTTCCAGCACTTCGCCCGTGGCCGGATCAACCCGGCGCAACTCGCTCTCATCCCCTTCCCACGTGCCATGCCACAGCGCGCCTTCAACCCAGGTCACGCCGGTGACAAATCGGTTGGACTCGACAGTGCGCAAGATCGCGCCGGTTTCGGGATCAATCTGATGAATCTTGCGGTCACGGTATTCGCCGACCCACAGCGCGCCTTCGGCCCAGGTCAGCCCGGAGTCGCTGTTGCCCGGCGCGGGGATGGAGTGGAGCACGCGGCCGGTCTTGGGGTCGATTTTCTGGATGCGGTCGGCGGCGATCTGGTACAGGTGCTCGCCATCGAACGCGGTGCCGGCGTCGGCGATGACGTCGATGCTGCGCAGGGTCCGGCCGCTGGCAGGGTCCAGGGCATTGAGTTTTTCGCCGCTGGCGAACCACACATGCTGGCCGTCCCAGCTCACGCCATGCACGGCATCGACCCCGGTAAAGGGTCCATATTCACGGATGATTTCGGCTGCTGAGTGTTTCATGAGGTATTCCTCGTCTTGGGTTGGTTACGTGAGCCTAATCACTGGGCAGCGGCGCCGTGAGTAACAAAGTCGTCGCGAAACCCGGCACCGGAGGGGTCATCCAGCGCCGCGCCCGTCCACGCCCGAACGACTGCACCTTGCCCTCGGTCGCCAGCGTATCGAGCGCCCGTTGTACCGTGCGCTGACTGCTGCCCAGGGCCAACGCCAGGGCGGAACTGGACCAGGATTCACCGTCAGCGAGGAAGGCAAACACGGCGGCGTATTTCTCTTCGACGGGTTGCGCCAGTAGCACAACATCCTGCGCGACCAACTCAAAGCCCCGTGGCGTGGCGGTCACGCCGGCCAAGGGTTCCAGCGCCGAACGCAGGCGCCCGACTTCGACGCGCAACCGGGCGCGATGGGACTCATCGCTGAGCTTCAGGCGAAAGGCGCGAGCGATCAGCATTTCTCTCGACACGTCCGCCGGCCAGGCTTCGGCCAATGCCCGAACGAGGGCAAATAGCACCGGGCGCGTGGCCAGGGAAACCGACATCCCGGCACCGCGCACGGCATAGCGGCAAGCGTCCACCACCAGCGAGGTCGAGGCGAGTAACGCCTCGACCTCTTCCAGCAGCAATGGACGCGCCTGGCCGTGGGCGATCAACCGCGCAACCGGCGTGTTCAGTACCAGAATCGCGTGTTCGACTTCAGCGGATAACGCGGGGATCGCGGCAAATCGGGCGGCTTCTTCCGCTCGGGTCAACGCTGCCCGCGCACTCTGCGATTGCAGACGACGCATGGCGATCCCGGCCACCACCAATTCATGCACCGCACGCAAGGCTGGCGGCAACGGTGCGGGGTCGAGTCCGGCGAGGGTGTGCTGCGCCTCATCCAGTTGCCCGATCAGCAGCAGTCGGCGTATTGCCAGATAGCGCGCATGGGCGGCGTTGACGACATCACCGTGGGCCTCAAGCGTCACCCGCGCCGCATCGAGGGCCTTCACCGGCCAGCCCAGATCCCGCGAGGCCAACGCGATCTCGGCCTCGGCCACCACACACCGCGCCCGCGCCAACGTTTCTTTCGGCGCGAAAGCCTTTGCCGCCCGCTGTACCAGCGCCCGAGCCCGCACCAGATCACCGAGCTGGGCCATGGCGATACCGCGTAGCGCGAGGGCCGCCGCATCGTTGCGCAGGGCGATCCGGTTCAGCGCACCGAGGGGATCACCCGCCGCCAGCGCTCGCGCCGCCGCAGTGATCAGCGAGTCCATCTGAATCGCGCCACATCTGTCACTCCCATCGTCCGAGGTCCCGAGTTGAGTCTATCCCACGCTGACTGACCTCGAAGGGAGGCAAGCATGATGAACCGGAATGAAATGGGGTCTTGGTGGCGGCTTGATGAGTACAACTGATCAGAAATTTGTGCTGGCTGTGCCGCCGTCTTCGCGAGCAAGCCCGCTCCCACAGGGGAACGCATTTCAATTGTGGGAGCGGGCTTGCTCGCGAAGAGGCCCTAAAACCCAGCAAAAAATTCAGTCACATACCTGCCGAGTGCAGCGCCTTTGTGCTTGACGCTGCACGCCATTAAATGGGAGAACGTGCATGGCTTGAAACATTGGGTAACATCTGAACTCAAGGAAGACTCATGAAAACCCTACTGTGTTTGCTGATCGCCACCGGCGTCGGCGCGGCACTGCAATATGCCGGCGTGCCCCATGGCCTGTTGCTCGGCTCGATACTTGTGACTGCGCTGATCGTCAGCAATCTGGACTTCGCGCCTACCCTGCCCTTGGGCCTGGGCTACGTACAAGTGGTGCTGGGGATTGCCACCGGCCTGATGTTCAAGGCCTGGGACAGCCACACCGCCGCCGCCCTGTTGCCCAGCCTGGGCTTTCTGTTCATGTGCCTGGCCGTGCAGATCACCGTCGCCGGTTTCTGGCTGCTCAAGGTCTCGGGCTGGAACCTCAAAGACTCGCTGCTGGCCGTCTACCCCGGCGCCCTCGCCGCCGTGTTCGACTTGCTGGAGTCGGAGCGTGCGTCCGGCAAAGTCATCGTCGTGCACCTGGTGCGATTGCTGTCGATCACCGTGCTGGTCAGTTTTCTTATCCCCGCGCAGACCAACCTGATCGTCGTCGAAGACACCCCGCTGCTCACCGGCACACTGGTGACCGTGCTGTCGCTGATCGCCCTGTGCATCGGCATCGGCCGCGTATTGCTGCGCATCGGCGTCCCGGCCCCGTTCATGCTCACCGCCATCGTCGCCACCGGCGTCTACGTCAAGACCGGCTTGCTGCCTGACTTCCAGATGCCGCCCTGGAGCGTCAACTTCGCCACGGTCATCCTCGGCACGCTGATCGGCTCGAAATTCAAGGACATCTCCCTCGCCGACCTCATACGCCACGGCCGCTCGGGAGTGATGTCCGTCTCCCTGATGGTCCTCATCGCCGCCGCATTCGCCGGCCTCGCCTCACGCGTATTGGGCAGCGACCCGCTGTCGTTGTGGCTGGCCTACATGCCCGGCGCCATCGAAACCATCGCCATCGTCGCCTTCAGTGGCGGGCTCAACGTGGTCTTCATCCTGACCCACCACCTGGTGCGCATGGTCATGCTGCACTTCGCCCCGGCGGTACTCGTCCAGGCGCGGCGCTGGCGCGAGAGTGAACTGTAGAAAACTCGAACTCCCGCGATATCAGCACCTCCAATGATTAGGTCAACGGAGGTATGCGAAATGAACGATGAATCGAAAGCAACACCCACTGATGCCTCGGGCAAACCGGTGAATGTGGTTGAGCGGGATCTTGAGGATCGGGACGACGACACCCGGGGCGTGGATGAAGCGATTACGCCCTCTTCAACCCGGGTTAAAGAGCAAGAGGCGGAGGAGTTGCAGAAGAAGGTTGATGAGATTGAGCGCAAAGTGGCGGATGGGAATTAGCCCTGCCGCAGGCTGCAATCATTTGATCTTGAAGATGTAAAAAGGCCCGCCAACCATCACCGGTCCTGCGGGCTTTTTTATCCTCACACCGGAGAAATCGTGGCGAGGGCTCCAATCAAAATGGTCAGCACCAGAAACCCACCCAGGAAAATCGCCATTCTAGCCATAAGGCCTCCTACCACTTGAGTTTGCGGCGCAACAGGCGCGGTGAGAGGTGTTCCTCTCAGGGCGGCCGGGCCGGTGCGGCATTGTGGGCCTGGGGCTGATCTCGTTACAGAGGCAGGTGGCGCGGGAAAATGCGGATCAGACGTTGTTCACCTGTAGGAGCAAAGCTTGCTCGCGAAGGCGGTGGGGTAGCCACTATCAATGTCGACTGACACGACGTCTTCGCGAGCAAGCCCGCTCCCACAGGTCCTGCGTCTCCATTGGCAACTATTGGGAGCAAAAAAAGCCCGCTGATCGTCGCCGAGTCAGCGGGCTTTTTGCCGCTTTACCTCACTTCAAATCAAACCGATCAAGGTTCATTACCTTGACCCACGCCGCCACAAAGTCCTTCACAAACCGTTCCTTCGCATCACTGCTGGCGTACACCTCCGCCAACGCCCGCAGTTGTGCATTTGAGCCGAAGACCAGATCAACCCGGGTCGCCGTCCATTTCGCGGCGCCGGTTTTGCGATCCCGTCCTTCAAACTCTTCCTGGGCCTCCGACGTCGGCTTCCATTCCACGCCCATGTCCAGCAGGTTGGTGAAGAAGTCGTTGGTCAAGGCCTCTGGTCGTTGGGTGAAGACGCCATGTTTGGTCTGGCCGACGTTGGTGTTGAGCACGCGCAGGCCGCCGATCAGCACGGTCATTTCTGGCGCGGTGAGGGTAAGCAGTTGCGCCTTGTCGATCAGCAGCGCCTCGGCCGTTACGCGGTAGCGGGTTTTGAGGTAGTTGCGGAAGCCATCGGCGATGGGTTCGAGGAAGCCGAACGATTCCACATCCGTCTGCTCTTGCGATGCGTCTGCCCGTCCCGGCGTGAACGGCACTGTGATGCTGTGGCCGGCATTTTTCGCCGCTTGCTCGACGCCAACATTGCCGGCCAGCACGATCAGGTCGGCCAGGGAGATTTTCTTGCCGCCGCTGTTGAACTCGTTGCGGATGCTTTCGAGTTTCCCCAGCACATTGGCCAATTGTTCAGGCTGGTTGGCTTGCCATGATTTCTGCGGTTCAAGGCGCAGGCGTCCACCGTTGGCGCCGCCGCGTTTGTCGGAGCCACGGAAAGTGGACGCCGCCGCCCACGCGGTGGAGACCAGTTGCGAGACGCTCAGGCCCGACGCCGCCAGTTTGCCCTTGAGTGCGGCGATGTCGCTGTCGTTGACCAGTGCATGGTCGACGTCAGGAATCGGGTCTTGCCAGAGCAGTTCTTCGGCGGGCATTTCCGGGCCGAGGTAGCGCGACAGCGGGCCCATGTCGCGGTGGATCAACTTGAACCAGGCGCGGGCGAAGGCGTCGGCAAGTTGGTCGGGGTTTTCGAGGAAGCGCCGGGAAATCGGCTCGTAGATCGGGTCGAAGCGCAGGGCCAGGTCCGAGGTCAGCATGGTCGGATTGCGCCGCTTCGACGGATCGAAAGCATCCGGAATGATCCCCGCACCCGCGCCGTTTTTTGGCGTCCACTGGTGCGCGCCGGCCGGGCTTTTGGTCAGCTCCCATTCGAAGCCGAACAGGTTTTCCAGGTAATTGTTGCTCCACTTGGTCGGCGTGGTGGTCCAGGTCACCTCCAGGCCGCTGGTGATGGTGTCCGGCCCTTTACCGGTGCCGAAACTGTTCTTCCAGCCCAAGCCTTGCTGTTCGAGGCCTGCGGCTTCAGGTTCTGCCCCGACATTATCCGCAGGCCCGGCACCGTGAGTTTTACCGAAGGCGTGGCCGCCGGCGATCAACGCCACGGTTTCTTCGTCATTCATGGCCATGCGACCGAAGGTTTCGCGGATGTCGATGGCGGATCTGACCGGGTCTGGCTCACCTTCCGGCCCTTCGGGGTTGACGTAGATCAGGCCCATTTGCACGGCGGCCAACGGGTTTTCCAGATTGCGGCCGTGGTCGGTGCGGCTGTCCTCATTTCTTCCGGGCTCGGCCACGAGTGGAACATCGCCGGGCGCTTGCACGGGTTTTTGCGCTTTGTCGTAGCGGGTGTCGCCGCCCAGCCATTTGTTTTCCGAGCCCCAGTACACGTCTTCGTCCGGTTCCCAAACGTCAGCGCGACCGCCGGAATAACCGAAGGTCTTGAAGCCCATGGACTCCAGCGCCACGTTGCCGGTGAGCACAATCAGGTCGGCCCAGGAAATGTTCTGGCCATACTTCTGCTTGATCGGCCAGAGCAGCCGTCGCGCCTTGTCGAGGCTGACGTTATCCGGCCAACTGTTGAGCGGCGCGAACCGCTGCTGGCCGGACCCCGCCCCGCCACGACCATCGCCCGTGCGGTAGGTGCCGGCGGCGTGCCAGGCCATGCGGATAAAAAACGGCCCGTAGTGACCAAAGTCCGCCGGCCACCAGTCTTGCGAGTCGGTCATCAGCGCATTCAAATCCGCTTTCAGCGCCGCAAAATCCAGTTTCTTGAACGCCTCGGCATAGTCAAAGCCCTCGTCCAGGGGATCGGACAGGGACGAGTGCTGGTGCAGGATCTTCAGGTTCAGTTGGTTCGGCCACCAGTCGCGGTTCGTCGTGCCACCGCCAGCGGCGTGATTGAACGGGCATTTCGATTCAGTTGCCATGTGATAGCTACCTTTGGTCGTGTTCATCCAGCTACCCGGCCCGGCTTGGGCCAGCAATAGCAATGAGCGAAATCAAAGACATAGGCTGCTGGGCCAGGCAGTTCGATCAACTGCCCATTGTGGCCACACGGGAATTCCAGAAATTGGCGACCGATTCGCCAGCACGCGGGCCCACGGCAAGCCTGTGACTCTTTCTTATCTCTTTCATCAGGTGTTGAGCGGCCAGCATGCGCCAGCGCAACGGTAAGACTAGACCGTCTGGGGAGGACTGCTAATAGCGGCAGTGTTGGGGCGTGATAGGGAGAATCTTTTGCGGGGCGGCTGAAATGCCCCTCGGGTCAGGCCCGAGGGGCGATTCATCAGGCAGCGTTGGCTTCTTTCTTCAGGCTGTTCATATCGATCACAAAGCGATATTTCACATCGCCCTTCAACATCCGGCCATACGCTTCGTTGATGTCCTGAATGTTGATCATCTCGATATCCGAAACGATCCCATGCTTGGCACAGAAATCCAGCATCTCCTGGGTTTCCTGAATCCCGCCAATCAACGAACCGGCCAGACTGCGGCGCTTGAAGATCAGGTTAAACACCGAAGGCGACGGATGCGGACTGTCCGGCGCACCGACCAGCGTCATCGTGCCATCGCGCTTGAGCAGATTGAGGAAGGCGTCCAGATCATGCGGCGCCGCGACGGTGTTGAGGATGAAATCCAGGGTATTGGCAAACTTGGCCATCTCATCCGGATTCTTCGACACCACCACCTCATCAGCGCCCAGACGCAGCCCATCTTCACGCTTATTCGGCGACGTAGTGAACAACACCACATGCGCGCCCATGGCATGGGCAATCTTCACCGCCATATGCCCCAGCCCACCGAGACCGACCACACCGACTTTCTTGCCAGGGCCGACTTTCCAATGGTGCAACGGCGAATAAGTCGTGATGCCCGCACACAACAACGGCGCGACGGCGGCCAGATTGGCGTCGTCATGGGAAATGCGCAGGACGAATTTCTCCTTGACCACAATATTGTCCGAGTAACCGCCGAACGTGTTCTCGCCACCAAACACAGGGCCGTTGTAAGTACCGGTGAAGCCGCTCTCACAATATTGCTCTTCACCTTCCGCGCACGACGCACAGTGTTGGCAACTGTCGACCATGCAACCAACGCCGGCCAAATCGCCCACCTTGAACTTGCTGACATTCGCGCCAACAGCGGTCACGCGGCCGACAATTTCATGGCCCGGCACCGACGGATACAAGGTGTTGTGCCACTCGTTTTTTACCGTGTGCAAGTCGGAATGGCACACGCCGCAATAAAGAATATCGATCTGCACATCATCCGCGCCCGGGGCGCGACGTTCGAAGGTGAAAGGCTTGAGCGAGTCCTTGGCGCCTTGCGCGGCATAGCTGTAAGTCTTGGTCATTGCGATCGCCTTTTCAGTCGGGATGTTGAATATAAGAGGAGTAGCTTAGGTGCTGAATCGTTCAAGTGGATGACAGTGAGGGCTGGTTTGATGGTGGGTCGTCAAGCGAGTTTGGCGGCTGGATTGCACCGTGGTGCGGATAGGGTAAGGCCTGGGCGGGTGTGGACGATGGCTCTATTCTGCTGAATTATTGCCTAATCCCGCTGACCTGATGCAGCAGCTTCGGCTCGACAAAAGTAATGGCGCATTAGTAGCATGCATGCCCAGGCTTGGCCCCAAGCCCGAGGCAGTGCATGACGTAAAAAGTCGCGCAGAACCCTGAAGAAAGAAAAGGCGTAATACACGCCCGGTCATTTTTGTGCTCAGCCGTTTATGGATAGGAAGCCCTACGCATGGAAGAGCAGGTCGTCGGTTACTCTCTGCCGGAGTTGAAGTCTGTTTTCGCCGAGCCTTTGTCACCCCTCATCCGGGCTATGGCTGACTATCCGCAAGTGGTGTCTTTAGAGGGTATCGGTGTCTCAGCCTATTACTCCGCTTTTTTAGCCACAGACGATGACGCTGTTGAATTTGAGGCGCTCGTCGAATCGAATTTCCGTTTCGTCGCTGAAAAGCCTTTCAACGGCCTTCCCGTAAAGCTCTATTCAGACACCCGAAAAAACGAGCACCTGATCTACTTCAAATCCGATGCGGAATTTAACGCCACAACGATTCGTATGGTGACGAATAGCGTCGACTTTCTGAGCGTCATTCAGAATGTGAAGTTAGCCGTTCCGCCACCGTGGATAGCGTTTGCGGGTTACAAGCCTTCTTGGTGGGGTGGTGCTATGGAAGGTGCTCAGGGGTATTACAACGATAACTACTTCCTTCCCTTCTTCACTCGATTGAGCAGTTCAGAAAGACAGCAGTACTACGCAAAATTCCACGCTTCGGATGAGTGGATCAAGAGTTTGGAGTTGATGTACGACGGTGAATGACAGCGCTTTGGGTCTGCTTCGCAGCCCAGCGGGAGCAAGCTCCCTCGCCACAGGTATTTGCTAAGTTCAGATGTGCGTTATCTACGAGAGCTGTATTACCGCCACAAAAAAACCCACTGACCGTGACCGATCAGTGGGCTTCTCAAATACAGCTTTTACTTACAAAGCCATATCACTAGCAGCATTTGCCTTCGGAGCCTTGCCGGCATCAGCAGGCGCCGGAGCAGCAACCGGTGCCGTCAACTGCGGGATCGCCGGCGGCGGGGTCAGTTGCAACACTTTTGCAGTGTAAGCCCACTCCTCAGCCACTTTGGCCGGATCGTTGTTCAGTTGAGTGCCATAGCTCGGCACGATCTGATGCAGCTTTTCCTGCCAGGCCGGCGATGCAACCTGATCCTTGAAGACCTTTTGCAGCACGGTCAGCATGATCGGCGCAGCGGTCGATGCACCTGGCGATGCGCCCAGCAGGCCGGCGATAGAGCCGTCAGCGGAGGCAACGATTTCAGTACCCAGTTTCAGTACGCCACCGGCCGCTTCATCACGCTTGATGATTTGCACGCGTTGGCCGGCTTGCCACAGGCGCCAGTCTTCGGCTTTGGCGTTCGGGAAGTATTCTTTCAGGGCGTTCAGGCGGTCTTCGTCGGACAGCATGAGTTGGCCAGCAAGGTACTCAACCAGTGGGTATTCCTTGATGCCGACTTTGGTCATCGGCCAGATGTTGTGGGTGGTGGTGCTGGTCAGCAGGTCCAGGTACGAACCTTCCTTCAGGAACTTGGTGCTGAAGGTCGCGAATGGGCCAAACAGGATGACGCGTTTGCCATCCAGGACGCGGGTGTCCAGGTGCGGAACGGACATTGGCGGTGCGCCGACGGAGGCTTTGCCGTAGGCCTTGGCCAGGTGTTGTTCGGCGATGGCCGGGTTGTCGGTCACGAGGAACGAACCACCGACCGGGAAGCCTGCGTATTCCTTGGCTTCAGGAATGCCGGACTTTTGCAGCAGGTGCAGTGCACCGCCGCCGGCGCCGATGAAGACGAACTTGGCGTCGGTTTCGGTTTTGGTGCCGTCTTTCAGGTTTTTGTAGCTGACGCGCCAGGTGCCGTCTGCGTTCTTGGTGATGTCCTGCACTTCGCTGGACAGTTTCAAGTCGAACTTAGGCGTGGTTTGCAGGTGGGCAACGAACTGGCGGGTGATTTCGCCGAAGTTGACGTCGGTGCCGATCGGGGTCCAGGTGGCCGCGATTTTCTGGTTCGGGTCACGCCCTTCCATCATCAGCGGGACCCACTTCTTGATCACAGCCGGGTCTTCGGAGTACTGCATGCCGGCGAACAGCGGGCTCGCTTGCAGGGCTTCATAGCGTTTTTTCAGGAACTTGATGTTGTCATCGCCCCACACGAAGCTCATGTGCGGTGTGGAGTTGATGAACGAACGTGGGTTCTTCAGCACGCCTTGCTGAACCTGCCACGACCAGAACTGGCGGGAGATCTGGAACGCTTCGTTGATTTCAACGGCTTTCGGGATCGACACCTTGCCGTTTTCGTCTTCCGGGGTGTAGTTCAGCTCAGCCAGGGCGGAGTGGCCCGTACCAGCGTTGTTCCAGCCGTTGGAGCTTTCCAGGGCGACGCCGTCGAGGCGCTCGACCATTTCCATCGACATGTCCGGTTGCAGCTCGTTGAGCCAAACACCCAGGGTCGCGCTCATGATGCCGCCGCCAATGAGCAGCACATCGACTTTCTTTGCCTCTTCCGCGTGAACGGACGTGATCCCCATCGACAAAGCCAGCCCCAGCAGGGCCGTGTTGAGTTTCTTAAGCATCTGTAGCACCTATGATAAAACGCCATCCGCCCTTCCATCCCAACCGCGAAGGCCCCTGGTTCACGCCATGCAGGCAGCATGTCGCGGGTTCCCGCACATCAGGATTGGAGGGTGGGCACACAAGGCCGACGTGTCCATCGACCTCAGTTTATATGTCCCTACTGAACTGACTTCTTATCATTATTGGCTTCAGCTACTTGAGCGACATTGATTCTGTTTGCACACCTCGAAGGCATGCGAACTGAATGGGTCAAAGCAAGTTGCGGCGAAGAATATCACGACACGGCAAACCCGCGCGTCTGTTCGCGACTTGGTGGTCTGGGTTTGGGTCTGGATGTATTGCCGGTGGTTGGCGAAATGAGATGGACGATGGCACCCGTACACCCCGCCCGGCCGCTAAATGCCCTCGAGATCGAGGATCGTCAACCAGGGCCAGCGCGCCTGATAAGAGCAGGCCTTTTGCGCAAACAGATCCGGTTGATAATTGACCGGGTTGATGCGCAACAGGCCCTGCTCGATATCCGCCAACCCATAAGGCGCATAAACCTCCCCGGTGAAGACATCCATAGCGATGCACGTACCGGCAATCAAGTAGCGATCAACGCCATCCTTCGCCGATTGCAGCCGAGGATAAGGCTTGCCGAACCGTTGTGCGTACCACAAGTGAACCCGGGCCTGATTTTTGATTTCGATATTCACGTCCAGGTCTTGGAAGAGCTGCTGGGCAATTTGAATGACTTCATTCTCGGCCTCCCAGGACATGTCCTCATCGAAGTAGAAGATGTCGTAATCCTTCACGCCCCAGGCGGGCGGAAGGTTTGACTGTTGATTCCATACGGCCTGAAACAGACAACCCGCGGTCAGCAGGCACTGACTGAGGCCAAGTGCAGGTAAACGTCGGGCTATCTCGGCGTTGGCCGGGTTAGTCATTGCGATATTGATCAGTGTTTCGGTAGTCAGTGTCATGTTTTTTCCTTGATACGAAGCCATCCCTGGGAGTGACGATACCGTGCGCATCACTGAATTCGCTACAAACGGCGCCAGACCGTTAAAGTGACGCCCCCGCACACCTGAGAACGATGAACCATGGATGGCCTTCACCCCGGCACTGAGCCGAAAACGATTCACCACTACCGCTCATTGCTTGTTCCAGCCCTGTTTTTCGCGCTGTGCACCACCACGCAAGCAAGCAACATCTGCCCTGCCGCCACCTATGAAGGCGAGATGTACGATTGCTTGCAACAGCAACTCGAAGCATCCGATCAGGCGCTGAACGCTGCTTACAAAACCTTGATTGCGCGGTACAAAGACAATGGTATTTCCGGGAAGCCCCCCACTCAGGATCAGATGCTGAAAAAGGCTCAGTTGGCCTGGATTGCTTTGCGAGATGCGAGTTGCGACTTCGAGACTTACGAATCAAGGGAAGGCAGTGGTTTTGGCACGATCCATACCTTCTGCCTGCTGGAGCAGACGCAAAAGCGGGTTGAGTATTTAAATGGATTGGTTGGCGCGCCTTGAATCAATCGGAGATCGGGCGATCTTCATCAACCTGATGGTTCCAGCAACGCCCGCAAACTCAACGCATTCCCCACCGCAAACCCGCTCGCGGTGTTATCAAAAATGCACCAGGTCTCGGCACCCTCTTCCATCGAACTGCGCATTCGCTGGGCCAACACCTGCAATCGACCCACGTCATAGTCGCTGTAGTAAATCCGTGGCGAGCCATGCAGCCGCCAATAACGCACCCCGGACCAGCCGCCTGGCGTGGTGCCTCCGGTGATTGGCGAGGGATCGGCGGCGACTCGCCCGATGCGGTGTTCGATCAGTAAACCGCTGGCCGCGCGCCAGGTTTCATGGCGGGGTTCGAGCACCACGGTGCCTGCATAACGTTGCCGCAGGATGCGGAAAAATTCGCTGGCTATCGCGGCGTCATAGGCCAGCGACGGGGGCAATTGAATCAACAGGCAACCCAGCTTTTCGCCCAACTTCAGGCATTGGGCAAGAAATTCGTCGAGCAAGCCCTCGCAGTGCTGCAAACGCTGCACATGGGTAATGAGCTTGGGCAGCTTGACCGAAAATCGAAACGCCGACGGCACCGATTGCGCCCAGCGCAGATAGGTTTGGGGTTGATGCGGGCGATAGAACGAGCTGTTAACTTCCACGGCTGGCAGCTGCGTCGCATAGCGTTGCAGATGAGTGCCGGTGTCGGGAAACAACGGCCAATATTCCCGTGGCAAGCTCCAGCCTGCGCAGCCAATGTAGAGCGGACTCAATAGAGCACCGCCGCCGCGTCACGCATAAAGATTTCGATGGTTTTCGGCCCCACACCTTCGAACTCGCCGAGGCGTTTTTCGAAGGCCTGGCGATCTTCGCTGGCGCTATGAATGGCGCCGATTTTACCGGCGTATTCATCACTGAGCATTTTGCCCAAGTGGCGCAGGCGCTCGGCCGTGGTTTCGTCGTAACGTACGTAATGGGCTTCGCCGAGCATGGCCACCAGCTCCCGATGGGTACAACCCGCCAGTTTGCGTGCGGTGTCGCGGCTGTGTTTTTCAACAATCACCCGATAAGCCTGGGCGGCGATGTCCGCCTGGATGCGCTTGCCCATCAGGAAGCTGGCGACAAACCATTTGAACAAGGCGCTTTCATCGCCCTTCTTCAGGTGGATGCCCAGGTCGCGGGCGCTGATCGTTTTGCTCATCAGGTTCCACCGCCGATGCCTTGGATCGAATTGGCAAACGCCACCCCCGCTTCGCGCACCAGCACCCGCCACTCCGCGCCGTTAATCAGCCCTTTGCGTTCCATCTCATCTGCCGCTTTTAGCAGTTCGTCGTAGTGCTCTTCGCTGTCCATGCGGATTTCCGGTTGGCGCAGCAGTTTGTACCAGGCGGCCAAGGCGTCCCGTTTCGGATCATCGTTCATGGTAGGGCTCCCAAGGGTCGTTTTCCCTTGGAAGGGTTGCGCTTGAGGGCCGTTCCTCGTGCCCGACAAATGGCGGCGAGCGCCCGCAACAAGGCTCTATTAGCGCCGGAAAAAACCTGATAGGTTGTACGACGACTGATGAATGCAGTCAGTATCGACCACCCACAACAACAAGGAAACACCCATGCAAAAAGCCAAATTAGTGATCGGTTTTCTCTGCCTTTTCAGCGGCTACGTCGCCGCCGCCCCGGCCACCGCCGAAAAAGACGTGGCGCAAGCCGTCGACCATCTGACCCAAGCCATGCTGCACAAGGACATTCCCGAGCTGCAAAAGTTGACGGCGGCCAAGCTGAGCTACGGGCATTCGAGCGGTAAGGTGCAGGACAAGAAAGAATTTATTGCCGACATCGAAACCGGTAAAAGCGCGTTCAAGACCCTGGAGATGCAGAAGCAGACCATCACTCTGCTGGGCGATACAGCGCTGGTGCGCAACCACTTCTCGGCCCAGGCGCTCAATGGCACGGAAGTGGTGCCGACCGAGATTGAGAACTTCCAGATTTGGCAGAAACAGGGTGGGAAGTGGTTGTTGATTGGGCGTCAGGCGTTTCGTATCTAACCGCTGGAATAAGAGTTGTCTGGACCGACGCCTTCGCGAGCAAGCCCGCTCCCACAGGGGACCGCATTCCATGTGGGAGCGGGCTTGCTCGCGAAGAGGCCCTCACAGACACCTCAATCTTCAATCAGGGCCGGGTATGCGCCACATCCAGTTGACTGAACGTCACCTGCCCTCCTTCATTTTTATAGCCGGCGTTGTCCAGCGCATACACACCGGCCTTGAAGTACAGCTGCTTATTCTTCCAGCTGGAACTGATTTGCTTGCCCCAGCTATAACCCTGGGAACTGACATTCAAATAACCGGCAGAACTGAATCGAACTTCGTAAGAAAATGGCTTGCCCAGCGCGATGTCCCTGGCGATCACGACGGTGATGTCTTCACTGCCCGGTTTCAGTCGATAGTTGGCAATCACGTTGCCTTTCTTGCTGAGTGCGTCGTACTGGTATTCGACTTTCAGCAATGGACCTTTGTCTTGGTAGATATGGATTTGCCCAATCACGATCCTCCCCGTTGAAGGCACTTGATTGACCTTTAACACGGCTTTAAGTCGGTGATCGCCTTCGGGATAAGTCCAGTTGCGCAGCGTCCCGTCGCTCAAGGTTTCACGCAGTTCGCTGCGGGGGAATTCTGATTCTGCGGTGCTGGACCCGGTGACGGGAGCCCAGAAAAAAAGGTTATCGCCGGATCGAAAATACGTGTCGGAATAGCCATCCACCAGTCGCGGCGTATCGATGACTTTGGCGGGCGTCCCTACAGGGATCGTCAGGTTCCAGGTTGCCAAATCAATCATTTCAACTCTCCTTGGGGGCGACAGTACCCTACAGCACTCAGGCCTGTTGCCCCGCAAGGAAAGCGTTTAAAGCCTGAAGCGATCCACCGACTGCGACAACTGCCCCGCCAGCGACGACAACTCATCCGTGGTCGACGCCGTGCGGCCGATGACCTTGCTGTTGTCCTCGGACATGCCGGCAATCATCTCCACCTGATGGGCGATTTCGTTGCTGGCCAGGCTCTGTTCGCCGATGGTGCGACTGATGTCGTTGACCAGTTGCGTGGTGTTCAACGTGGCTTCGAGGATTTCGCGGATGGCGCGCTCGACGTCGGCGGTCACGGCCATGCCTTTGTCGACCTGGGCCACGCCGGCCTCCATGCTGGTGACCGCCTCCCGGGTGCTTTGCTGGATGCGCGCGACCATGGCGGCGATTTCCTGGGTGGAGGCGCTGGTGCGTCCCGCCAGGCTGCGGACTTCGTCGGCGACCACGGCAAACCCACGGCCCTGCTCACCGGCCCGGGCCGCCTCAATCGCGGCGTTGAGCGCCAGCAGGTTGGTCTGGTCAGCAATGCCCTTGATCACCTGGATGATGCTGAAAATCCCCTCGGAGTCTTTGTCCAGGGTCCGAATCACCTCGGCCGATTGCTGCGCCGAGCGGGCGATGCCATCCATGTCACGGACCACTTGATGAATCACCTTGCCGCCGTCCTTGGCCAGCGCCTCGGCCTGATTGGCCATGTCCAGCGCACGGTCGGCATGGCGGGTGATTTCCTCGATGCTGGCGGTCATTTCACTGGCAGCGGCGGCCATGGTGCTGGCGGCGACGCTTTGCTGCTGGCTGCTGCCGGCGACTTCGTGGCAGCCATTGCTCAACTGCTGGCTCATGCCACTGACGCCGTGGGCATTGCTGCGCACCACTTCGATCATGCCGCGCAGGTCGCGCTGCATGGTCGCCAAGGTGCGGATCAACGTGCTGGCTTCGTCGGTGCCGGTGGGCTCGATGATCGGTTCACTGAGGTTGCCATGGGCGATGCTGTCGGCGATGCGACTGGCGGAGCGCAGCGGCCCCATGATGCTCAGGATCACCCAACGACCCTGGGCCAGCAGCAACAACAGGCTGGCGACGAGCACGCTGCCCAGGGCAATGTTGGCATGATTGATGGCTTGCTGAGTGCCTTGGCTGGCATGTTGGGTGTTGGTTTCGATCAGCTCGCTCAGCGCCGACATGTCACCTTCGAGCTGGGTGAACACCGCGTTGAACGAACTCAGTTGCTGCTGCGCGGCCTCGGGATTTTCCAGGGCCAGGCCGACGATGCGTTCGGCGGCGCTGATGTAGGTGTCGAGGCTCGGCTTGACCTTGTTCAGACCGGCCATAATGGTGGCATTGACGGGCAGCTTGAGGTTCTCCCCCACCACCTCGCGAAAACGCGTCGCGTGTTCCGCGATGGAACTGCGCACCTCTTCCTTGCTGCTGGTGCTTTTGCCCAGGCCCACCAACAACGCCGAGAGCACGTCGGCGCGCAGGGCGTCGTGCATCATGTCCGCTTCCAGGTGATTACGCAGGGCAGCCATGCTGACCTCGCTGTCATTCACCGCCTGGGCCATCTGGGCGTTTCCCAGGTAACTGACCAGGCTCATGATCGACGCCGTGAGCAGGCCCGTACCAATCAACAGAAGTAACCGAAGTTTTATGGACACTTGTTGTTCCCCTGCTGGACGCTGCGAAAGGTAGTTCTGAAGAGGCTATCGACCCCATCCTGTGGTTATTTAAGCCTATTTCCATAAGCCCGTCGGTTTAAGACCAGCGGTCGCGCCATCGGGGTCGTGGCCATTTGCCGGGGGGCATGGAACTCCTGAGCTGCGCCGCACCTCCTAAGTAATGTGTTACTTCCTTTTCGCTTTACGCTGTTGGAGGACGACGCCATGCGCCGCATGTTACTCATTACTTCTCTGATGTTATGCCTGCCCATCGGGTCAGCCCTGGCCGTCAGCGGCAAGGATGTCGCGACCTCGGCAGGGGTTTCCGCGTCCCTGTATTCGACGTTCAAAGACCACAAAATGGTGATTCCGGCCCGGGATGACGTGTCGGCGTTTGTCGCCAGTGACGGCGCGATTCGCGGGGTCTACATGGAGGCGGTGTTGCAGCAGATCCGCCAGGACAACCCCGGCCTCAATGCCAGCGACGCGGACCTGGCCAACGCGATCCTCGTGCAGTACGAAGGTCCGGCCGCTCACTGATCCGCGTCAGCGACAAGGGCAGGCTGAAAGGAATGCCTGCCCTTGGAGCACGCACACCCCTATGGGCAAAACCGCTCACGGGCCTCTATGATTGAGCCCATGACGACTACGGCCCCGATCCGCTCACCCTGCCCGCCCGGCGCCTGCATCTGCGGGCGTGACCCGTTGCTGGAAACTCCCGGCGCGGATGTGCGCATCCTGTTTCTCACCCGCCAGGAAGAAAAGCGCCTGCTGGAACGTCTGGAAAACCTGCAAAGCCTCGCCGACCTTGAACGCATGCAATTGCTGATGCACAAGCAGTTGGGCATTCGCGTGGAGATCGTGCCGAGTTTCAATGAAGTGCGGACCATGCGCGGCATCGGCATTCAAATCGAAGAACAGCCCGGCCTGTGCCGCAAGACCCGCACCGCCATCCCCGCCGCCATCCGCCGCAGCCTGGAAAAGTGCCCGCAGATTGCCTACGAGCTGCTTAACGCCAACGACTTGTTGCGCGATGCCTGAGTGTTTCTGGCGCCAGCCAGGTGCGCAATCGAAAACAGGTGCCAATCCGTGACAGGAGGTGGCTGATTTGCGCACACAAACCACTTCAACAATCCATCTTCCGACTAGCGAGCACTAAGCTTCCAACACCCCGAATACCGCTCGCACACCTGGTACTGCCGATCCATCTGCGCCATCCGATCCAGGTGGTGGTTGATGGTGTCGACCAGCACGCTTTTCTGCGCCTGGAAGTAGTACAGCGCCATCGACTTGTACTCTTCAAACGCGGCCTTGTTGGCAGGCTTGGCCGATTTGTCCTCGGGCTTTGCCCAGTCTTCCAGCTGTTTATCGTCGAGACGTTGCAGGCGCAGGCGGTATTCATCGGTGTAGCGCTTGAGCGTCTCGGCCTTGTTTTGCGCGGCTTCGTTGTCGAAGGCGATCAGATTCTGGCGATACAGCGCCCAATAGTCGTCCGGCAGGGTAAAGCCAAGTTTGCCCTGGCGTTCGGCAATCAGTTTGTCGAGTTTTTCCGGGGTCGAGCGGTCGGCGGCGTCCTTGGTCGGGTCGGGCTTCATCACCGGAATCACCGAACTGTCGATGATCTGGTTGATCCAGGTCACTCGCTGAGGCGTATCCGGCAGCGGGTCCGGCAGTTTCACAAATAACGGGTTACGCCCGTTACAGGCCGCCAGCCCCTTGTGCTCGATGACTAACGGTGTGCGGACATCCTTGCCATCGACCCGCGCCACCCGTTGCAGCAATGTGGTGCACTGACGGTTACCGGAACTGAACGTCAATTCATATTCGGCGTTGCGCTCAGGCTTGAGGGTGAATGCGCCGCCACAAACGGAGTAGCCGACCTGGGTGTTGATGCGCAGGTACGCCTCCTGGTCGGGCTTGAGTTTGATTTCCAGATAGCCCCGGGCATCGGCGGGCGGGGCGACGCTCATACCGACCCGGCGCGGGGTGTCACCCAGGAACAGGTTGTTGAGCATGCCGGTGGTCTGACCGTCGCAATGCTGCGCGTCGAAGTAGCTGAGGCTGGCATTGTCGGTATTGGCCACAAAGCGCAGCTTGGCCGCATCCGGCTCGGTGGCGTCGGTGTAGTTACCGTTGACGCTGCAACCGCTGAGCAGCGCGGCCAGCAGCGTGACGCTGGCGATGGCGCGAATCGAATTGAACTGGGACACCGACATGCATCGTCCTTGAACGCTTTTAGCGTAGTGGAAAAGCGCGAAATGCTACTGAAAGGCCACTACTGTGTCCATCCCATGCTCCGGCGTTTTTGAACTACCGTTATCAAAAAAATAACGACTACCCCCACGGAGCACCCACCACCATGAACCTGTCCCGAAACCTGTTAATCGGCGCCGCGCTGGCCAGCCTGTTGTTGGGCGGTTGTACCTCCAAAGTCACCGATAAGGAGCAGTACTCGGGCTTCCTGCCCAACTACAACAACCTTCAGGAAGTGACCACCCCCAGTGGCGAGAAAGCCATGCGCTGGGTCAGCCCGTCGTGGAATCCCAACGCCTACGACACCGTGGCGTTCATGAAGCTGGAGCTGTATCCGGCGCCGAAGCCCAACGAACGGGTCGACCAGCGCACCCTGGAAGAATTGCAGACCTATATGACCAACAGCGCCAAGGGTGTGCTTGGCCAGAAATACCGCGTGGTGCCCAGCGCCAAAAAGGCTCCGGCGGGCTCGAAAACCCTGGTGGTACGGGCGGCGATCACCGGCGTCACCGCATCCAACGAAGGCATGCAATGGTATGAGGTGGTGCCGGTCGCCGCGGTGGTTGGCGGGGTGAGTGCCGCTTCCGGCCATCGCAGCCAGGACACGACGCTTTTCCTGGAAGCCGAACTGGTGGACGCCAGCAACAACCAGATCATGGCCAAAGTCGTGCGCAAGGTATTTGGCGAGCAACTGAAGAACTCGAGCCAGAAGATCACCACCAATGACTTCAAAGCGGCCATCAACAAATTGACGGCGGATTTGCAGGCGTTTATCCGCTGATCAGGTAGACCGAGTCATCGTTCTTCGCGAGCAAGCCCGCTCCCACAGGGGACCGCATTCCATTGTGGGAGCGAGCCTGCTCGCGAAAGCGGTATGTCAGCCAGCAACAATATCGACTGTGCCGGCCTCTTCGCGAGCAAGCCCGCTCCCACAGGGGACCGCATTCCATTGTGGGAGCGAGCCTGCTCGCGAAGGCGGTATGTCAGCCAGCATCAATATCGACTGTGCCGGCCTCTTCGCGAGCAGGCCCGCTCCCACAGGGGACCGCATTCCATTGTGGGAGCGGGCTTGCTCGCGAAGGCGGTATGTCAGAACAGAAAATGGTCTGTCTTCCCCTATCCCACCATCGCCACCCACTGCCCCGGTGTCATCCGGGTGACCATGATCAGCACAATCACAAACATCCCGAGAAACCCGAGCACCCCCATCCAGAACCACTTTTGATAGATGGCGTGATACTCATCAGCCAGTCCCTGCCCCGTCTCGACCGCACTCAACGCCAACCCGTGCAAACGCTTTTGCAGCACCAGCACCGGCAACCACAGCGCCCCGGTGCAGAGGAAGATCACCAGCGCCGTCAGTACCCATTCGGTGGTCAGGGGCAGCCCGCTGAGTTTCACCAGGCCATACCCGGTGAGGATTTGCAGGAAGCCGGCCGGCGTGGTGATCCAGGTGTCGAACCGCACCACCATCCGTGCCACATGGGCGATCACCAGCGGGTTGGCGGTGCGGCTGGCGGCGATCAGGTACAGGTAGGAACCCATGCCGAAACCGAACAGGAAAATCGCGGCGATGATGTGGGCGTATTTGAGGCCGAGGTAGAGCATGTTCAGCCCTGCCCGTCGGAAAAGCGCACGGACAGTTGCAAGTTGTCCGGGTCGTTGATCGCGGCCATGTATTCGTCGACGCTGACTTCACCCACGCAAGGCCGAGCGCCGGGTTCAGGCACATAGCCCTGGAGCATTTTCGCCGCGAGGGCAACGGCCGCGCAGCTGGGGATCTGCGGGCCTTTGTCGTTGAACGCGGTGAGTTGCACGGTCATGGACAGCGGCTGGTCGTCCAGGCCAAGCCCCTCGACGTCGATGTACATCGCACTTTTGCCGTCGCCAAAACCTTCGAACCACAGGCCCCAACGGTGCAACCGCGCGGCCCAGGGTGCGAAGTCGCGCACCAGCCCCCGGCGCAGGGCCTCGGCCAGCAGATAATTGGCCACGCCGCCGAGCTTGAGCCCCGCGCCAGCCTTGAAGCGCAAGGTGTGGGCGCCGTAGCGGGCGGCGAAGATATCCATGTCCGGCACATCGACGTTGGCCAGCACTCGCGTGCCCATCAGCGGCATCTTGCGCAGGGTCAGGTCTTGCCAGCCCGGTACTTCGTGTACCCGGCCGTCCTTCAGTTGCTTGATCGGTTTGCCGGCGTAGGCCAACACCCCGGCAACGGTGGACAGCCCTGGCATCTTGGCCGAGGAGGAAATGCCGTGTTCGATGGTGTCGATGCGCTTAAACCGTGAGCGGTGCTGGTCGATGATCGCGGACGACAGCGTCGGCACCGAGCTGCACCCGCTGAGCACCGCCACGCCCGCGTTTTTGGCCCTGGTGTCCAGCACGCCGATGCCGTTGACGAAGGTGCGGCAGTCCGCCAGGTCGCAGTAATTCACCTTGGCGTCGATGCACGCCTCGGCCACCGCATAGGACTGTCCCTGGAACGGGCCGCCGGTGTGGACCACCAGTTGAACGCCGAGCGTATCCAGGGCCGACTTGAAACCGGCGCCCATGGCATCACCGCACCAGCCTTCACAGGTCTTGCCGGACAGCGCTTTCAACGCCTCGACCTGGGCCGACAACTTGCGCGGGTCGCGCCCGGAGATCACCAGGTCAATCCCCGGCATCAGCGCCAGATGCCGGCACACAATACTGCCGAAATTTCCGTAGCCGCCGATCACCAATACCTTGAGTGTCATGTGTTGCTTCCCTGAATCATCTTTGCGACCGAGGCGCGATTCTAAGGGATCGAGTGAGTGGGCAGGAGGGGATTTTTCGGCAGGTAGTGCGCGTTATCGTTCTTCGCGAGCAAGCCCGCTCCCACAGGGGACCGCATTCCACTGTGGGAGCGGGCTTGCTCGCGAAGGCGGAGTGTCAGCCAACATCAATATTGGATGTGCCGGCCCCTTCGCGAGCAGGCTCGCTCCCACAAGGAACTGCATTCCACTGTGGGAGCGGGCTTGCTCGCGAAGGCGGCCTGTCTGTCGCCGCAGGGTCTGAGTCGGGCGCTAAACCGCGCCACCCTTGGCCTGCTGTTCCAGATGCACCTGCAACTGCGGATCAATCTTCAGCGCCGCCGCCAGTTCATCCAGGTAGTTGCGCTCGGCGTCTTGCTGGTCGTCCACCACCATCACGCTGGCCAGGTACATTTCCGCGGCGATGGCCGGGTTGGTGGCGGACCTGGCGACATCAGCGGCATCCAGTGGCCGGGCGACTTCGTCGTCGAGCCATTGCTGCAACTGCGGATCGTCGGTATGGCGACCGATTTCAGTGCTGATCATCTGTTTCTCAGTGTCGTCGATCCGGCCGTCAGCCTTGGCCGCGGCGATCAAGGCGCGCAACACGGCGTGGCTGTGGTCCTCGACTTCCGGGCCGGACAGCAGGTCCACGGTGCGCGGTGCCTGTTGCGGAGCAGAAGCCTGATTGCGTTGCCAGGTTTGATAGGCCTGGAATGCCATCATCCCGAGGGACGCCAGCGCCGCGTATTGGTTGCCGCCGGAAGATCGGGTCCGGGTCGAGCCACCCAACGGTGAACCACCGCCCAGCAAACCACCCAGCAAGCCCCCCAGCCCACCGCCACCGCCACTCGACCCGGCGCCACCGCCCAGCAGACCGCCGAGCAATCCGCCGAGACCGCCCAAACCTCCCTGGGACGGCACAGCACCGCCGCCCTGCTGCGACATCGAGCCCTGGCCGGCCCGCAAAAGTTGTTCGAGCAAATCGCTGGTGTTCATGACGACGTCCTCTATTAGGAGTTGTTCAAAGAAGCTTGATGCCGTCACGCAACAATAGTCCCGGCGGGCAATAGCGCCAGCGCCGTTTGGCCGACTCACACTACTGACAGAAACTGACAGTGCCTGCTCTTATGCTGCACCGACTTACCACGGAGCAGTCCCATGATCACGCCTCGCTACCTGTTGCTTTTCGTCGAAAACCCCGCCGTCAGCGCACGGTTCTATGAATTCCTGCTGGACCTCAAACCCGTGGAAGAATCCCAGACCTTCGCCCTGTTCGTGCTGGAGGGCGGCTACAAACTGGGGCTGTGGTCGCGGCACACCGCGGAACCGGCGGTGGCGATGACCGGCGGCGGCATGGAGCTGGCGTTCCCGGTGGAGTCCGCTGAAGAAGTCGATGCGCTATTCGGCCAATGGTCGAGCCTGGGCCTGAGCATCCTGCAACCACCCACCGACCTGGATTTCGGCCGCACCTTTGTGGCGCTTGACCCGGATGACCATCGGCTGCGAGTGTTCTACCCCCGCTGAGTGATCTTCAAAACTCACACTGCCCCTGTGGGAGCGGGCTTGCTCGCGAAGAGGCCGGCACATTCAACATTGATGTTGGCTGACACCCCGCCTTCGCGAGCAAGCCCGCTCCCACAGGGTTTTAGGGTGGCCGAGACGCCAATCCCGGCCACCAGCCATGCAAATTTCTCCGAAGTATTTTTTTGCGGGACAGCTAAGATTCATAGATGGTGAACCTTAACCCCGCTTTTCCGGTCGATACCTGCAACCCGACCCGGTTTGCCGACGCCCCCAATAGAAGGGTGCTGACTGGCTTGCTTCACTTTTTGGAGAACGCCCCCGTGATATCGACCTTACACATTGCCAGGCTCAAAGCATGGGGCGCCCATGGTTTTACCGCGACCGGCGTGGTCACTGCCTTTCTGGCCACCCTCGCCCTGCTGGAAAACCAGGCCACCCACTGCCTGCTGTGGCTGGGCGTGGCGCTGATCGTCGACGGCCTCGACGGTGCACTGGCGCGCAAGGTCAATGTGCAATCGGTGCTGCCGAGTTTCGACGGCTCGATCCTCGATCTGGTCATCGACTACCTGACCTACGTGTTCATCCCGGCGCTGTTCATCTACCGCTACATTCCGTTGCCGGACTACACATTGCTGCTGACCGTGTCGCTGATCCTGGTCTCGTCACTGTTCTGCTTTTGCAACGTCAACATGAAAAGCAAGGACAACTACTTCCAGGGCTTCCCCGCCGCGTGGAACGTGGTCGCGTTGTGCCTCTATATCATCGGCCCGTCGCCGTGGATCACGCTGCTCACCGTCATCGGTCTGGCCCTGCTGACCGTGACCCGGATGAAATTCCTCCACCCGTTCCGCGTGCGCCGGTTCATGCCGATCAACATCGCCGTGACCGCTATCTGGTTGCTGTGCAGTCTGTCGCTGGTGGTCAACCACCCGGTAATCAACCCGATGGTGATGGGCCTTTGGCTGCTGATGTCGGCGTACTTCCTGGGTATCTGCATCTGGCGCACGGCAATGGAGTGGTTTGACGGCTCGCGCCACAAGTAACTGCCATGGCCATCCGCATCGTCAGGCTCGGCTCACCGCGCACGCCCGATGAAGGCCTGCGCATCGGTACGGTACGCCGCCCGCCTCGGGGTGTACCAAAAGCCGAGTTTGCCAGCCGTGATTTCTATGACGTCTGGCAACCGCTGCTGTCCCCCAGCCCGGAACTGGTGGCCGAAGCCAAAGCGGCTGAAGATGCCAAAGCCTGGGACCTCTTCAAGCGCAAGTTCAAGGCTGAGATGAACCAGCCTGCGCCCAGCCACTTGCTGGATCTGTTGGCGGCGTTGTCCCATCAAACGGCATTGGCGGTGGGGTGTTATTGCGAGGAAGAGGCGCATTGTCACCGCTCGGTATTGCGCGAACTGCTGCAAGTGCGGGGCGCCCAAATAATCTAGGCACCGACGCTCTTTGTAGGAGCAAAGCTTGCTCGCGATGGCGTCCTTACCGTCATTTTGCTATTGAATTTACTGCCGCCTTCGCGAGCAAGCTTTGCTCCTACAGTGATTGTGGTGTGCCAGTCACAAGGAGAGGTGACAACGTGAATAGCCAGGTCCGACGCGCTACCCCGCAAGACGCTACCGCCATCAGCCAGGTCATCCTCCAGTCCCTGCGCCAATCCAACGCCCAGGACTACCCGCCCGATGTCATTGCGCAGGTCGAGAAAAGCTTTTCAGTCGATTCCATTCTCACGTTGATGAGTCAACGCCAGGTGTTCGTGGCGACCATTGATCGTCAGGTCGTCGCCACCGCCAGCCTCGATCACGACGTTATCCGCAGCGTATTCGTTCATCCTGAGCATCAAGGCGTCGGACTCGGCAGACAACTCATGGCAACCCTCGAATCCATCGCCCGCGACGCCGATATCAAAGTCTTGCGCGTGCCCGCTTCCATTACCGCTGAAGGCTTTTACTTAAGGCTGGGCTTTCGAAAAGTCCGCGATGAATTCCATGGCGCCGAGCGCACGATCGTCATGGAGAAAGGTTTGAGACCGGATTAACTGTGGGAGCGAGCTTGCTCGCGATGGCAGTGCACCAGTCAATATAAATGCTGAATGACACTCCGCCTTCGCGAGCAAGCCCGCTCCCACATTGGCGCTGTGTTGCCAGTTTTCAACGCCGTGTGATCACCACCTCCAGGTACTCACTCGGCACCACCAGCGACGACTCTCCTGCCCGGTTCATGTTGTTCAGCAGCGCGGTGAAGTCCTTTTCCAGGGCCGCGGCGCCGTCCGCTGGCAGTACGGCAAAGGCCTTGTGCACCGGGCCATACCAGTTGCGGAAGATGTCGATGAAGTGTGCGGCCGAGCGGTAGCGGAAGTTGAAGGTTCGGCGCGTGACCTGGGTCAGGAAATCGTGGTCGTCGAAGTGGGTGTGCAACCAGGCTTCATTGCCCCAGTTCGACGGCGGTTGGGCCCCGGCAGGGGGTGGCAGGTGCTGGCCGAGGGTTTTGAACATCTGGCCGACAAACCCTTCCGGCGTCCAGTTGGCCAGGCCGATGCGCCCACCCGGGCGGCAGACCCTTGCCAGTTCGCTCGCAGCCTTGGCCTGGTCCGGCGCGAACATTACGCCGAAGGTCGACAGCACCGCGTCGTAACTCGCATCGTCGAACGGCAGCGCTTCGGCATCGGCCACCTGGAAAATCACCTCCAGCCGTTCGGCACGGGCGCGGTCTTCACCGCGTTCGAGCAACGCCGCCACATAGTCGGTGGAGGTGACGAGACAGCCTCGGCGGGCCGCAGCAAGCGTGGCATTGCCGTTACCGGCGGCGACGTCCAGCACCTGCTCGTCGCAGCGCAGGTCGCAGGCCTCGGCCAGTTGCTCGCCGACAATCTGCAACGTGGTGCCGATCACGGCGTAGTCGCCACTGGCCCAGGCGGCCATCTGACGGTTTTTCAGGGCAGTAAGATCAATAGGTGTACTCATCAAGTGTGGCTCCCTCGCGGGTTGGAACACGGATCAGGCGCTGACGGAGGATTCCGCCGTGGTGGGATCGATGATGTTCATCACCCGTGACACGCTGTTGGCCGGAAAGCCGCCCTGCCTGGCATGTTCCCGGATCAGCTCTTCGTTGGGCGCGATGTACACGCAATAGATCTTGTCGCCGGTGACGTAACTTTGCAGCCACTGGACATCCGGTCCCAACTCGCGCAACACCCGGCAGGATTTCTGCGAGATGGCTTTCAAATCCCGATCCGACAGTGCTCCGGCGCCGGGGATTTCCCGCTCTATGACGAACTTCGGCATGGCAACCTCTCTTTTCTTGTTATCGGTACAGGGCCGGCAGTGACCCCGTGCATCAACTATCGCGCCAGCGCGGGCCTGCGTCCTGCCCGATCGTCGGCCAACACTGTCCGATCGTCCGGAGGTTTCACGCGGCGCGACGAAGGGCTCACACTCAAAAGATCCGTCCCTACGAGAAATCACCATGGACGCCCTCTCGCAAACCCTGCGCGTGGTCCATCTGGTCGGCGCGATTTTCATTAACGCCCGTTTCACTGCGCCCTGGTGCTACCAGTCGCCAAGCGCCGACACCGCCGCGCCATTCCTGGAGCCCGGCGCCGAGCGAGTGGTGATATTCCACTTGATCACCGAAGGCGAATGCTATGTCGAACTCGGCGACGATCCACCGCTGCTGCTCAACGCCGGCGATGTGGTGGTTTTTCCCCAGGGCGATGCCCATCGCATGTGTTCGACCCCGGGCGTTCCGCCGGCCAAGGGTTCGCGGCTGGACGTGGTGCTGGCGCGTCGTCCGCGGCAATTGAGTTATGGCGGTGGCGGCGCCGTCACGCGTCTGGTCTGCGGTTATTTGGCGTGCGATACGCGGTTGGCGGGCATGCTGCTGACGGGGTTGCCGGCGGTGATCCGGGTCAATGTGCGCGGTTCCAATGCCGGTATGTGGCTCGAATCCTCGGTGCGCTACGCCCTGGCCGAGGCGCGATCGCCCAGGCCGGGTGGCGAAGGTGTGCTGGCGAAACTGGCCGAGGTGCTGTTCATCGAGGTGTTGCGCCTGTACATGAACGAACAGGCCGAAGGTCGCACCGGTTGGCTGGCCGGCGTCGGCGACCGGATCGTTGGCGGCGCCCTCAACGCACTGCACAAGAACCCCGGTCATTGCTGGACCCTGGAAGAACTGGCACGCACCGCCTGCACCTCAAGATCGGTCCTCGCCGAACGCTTCCAGCAACTGGTGGGCATCTCGCCGATGCAGTACCTGACCCAATGGCGGATGCTGCTGGCGGCCAACCTGTTACGCCGAAGCAACACCTCATTGGCGCGGATCGCCGAGGAAGTGGGTTACCAGACCGACACGGCATTCAGCCGCGCCTTTCGCCGCGAATTTGGAGCGCCACCGGCGGCATGGCGGCGTCATCAGGGTGAAAAAACAATGGCCCACGGGTCCGAAACCTGTGAGCCATTGCGTTGAAGCCTTACGCTGCCGGCGCTTTGGCCTCTTGCAGCAGTTGCTGGATCATCTGCTCCTGGGTGTCGTAGCGACCCTCGCCAAAGTGGGTGTAGCGCACCTGGCCCTTGGCGTCGATCAGGTAGTGGGCGGGCCAATACTGGTTGTCGAAGTTGCGCCAGATTGCGTAGTTGTTGTCGATGGCCACCGGGTAGGTGATGCCGAGTTTTTTCACTTGGTCTTTCACGTTATCGATGATGCGCTCAAAGCCATATTCCGGGGTGTGCACGCCAATCACCACCAGACCGTCCTTCTCGTATTTCTTCGCCCAGTCCTTCACGTACGGCAGGGTGTGCTGGCAGTTGATGCAGTCGTAGGTCCAGAAGTCGATCAGCACCACTTTGCCTTTCAGGGATTCGCTGGTCAGGGCCGGCGAGTTCAGCCATTCCACGGCTCCGTTGAGGGATGGCATGGCGCCTTGGGCGTTGTCCATCGACGTGTCGGCCTTGACCTTGCTGACGAAGTAATCGACCACTTTCGGCACGTTTTCCAATACGCCTTTCTCAATGCTGCTGACGCCTTCGGACGAGGTGCCGGCCAGCAGGGTTTTGTCAGCACCGGTGGAGATCACCGCCGCCGCTGCCAACACCGCAACACCCGCCCCACGGCGCAACCAACCGGTGACCGGGATCGACGCTTTCAAGCGATTGACCAGGCCGCGACCGGCGAAGATCAAAGTGCCCAGGGACAACGCACTGCCCAGGCCGTAAGCCACCAGCAACAGGCTGGTTTGTGCGTTGGCGCCTTGCAGCATGGCGCCGGTGAGAATCACGCCGAGGATCGGCCCGGCGCACGGCGCCCAGAGCAGACCGGTGGCGACGCCAATCATCAGCGAACTGAGCGGGCCGGACATTTTGCGGGTGTTGGGGTCCAGGCGATTGCCCAGCACCACGAACGGACGCGCCAGCCAGCCGCCGATTCGGGCGGAAATCAGCGACAGGGCGAACAGCACCATCACGATCAACGCCACGTGGCGACCGGTGTTGTTGGCCTGCACCACCCATTCGCTGCTGACCACCGCCAGGCTGGAGATCAGGGCGAAGGTCAGGACCATGCCGCCGAGGGTCAGCAGGATCGAAGAGCGAGTGCGCTCGACACCGGCAAACAGGAACGGCACAACCGGGAGGATGCAAGGGCTGAGGACGGTGAGAATGCCGCCGAGGAATGCGATGAGGAACATGGGGGTTACCTTTGAAATCGGATTGGGGGGCACCACACCAGGTCAAGCCGTCTGGCTCTCCAGAACTTGCCCTTGGGGCGTATGGCTGGCACCGTTCTCAGTCACCAATTGCCCCTGGGGCGTGCGGCTGTAGCCGTCCTCGGCGAGGAAACCATTGCCATCCTTCTGCGCCACCGGCGTCAGTTGAAAGCACGTCGTACTGCCACAGCTATTCTGTTCAACCGCCCCATTGGCATGGGCAGCGGCGCCGGCAACGGAGAAGGCAATGGCGGTCAAATAGCGGCTTACGTTGTTCATGATGTTCTTCCTGTTTCAAAGTGGGATTGAGAGAGCGGCTCAGTTACCGTCATGGCAGTCATCGGAAAACTTGCTGTAGTCCAGGGCGTGGGTTTTGCCCTGGGAATCCAGATAGGTGAGCCGGGCATTTACAATCCCGCAGGAAGGTCCGCTGTCCTGGGTCAGCGACACCACTTTCTGGATGTCCAGATGCGTGCCGTAGGTGTAGGTTTGCGGGGTGACATCGGCTTCGGCTCGGGCCGACAAGGTGCAGATGTTCAGGGCGGCAAACAGGCAAGCGGCGTAGATGGCTTTGGTGTTCATGGTGGTTCCCTCAAGGCTTCGATAATTGGTTGGTCCGAGGCGGGTTGGTGTGCCTCGATGGAACCTATTAAAAGCCTGGGAGGTATCCCGTCTGTGTCGGGAAAAGCCTTGAGTAAATCGTTACGTATCAAAGTCGCCGCTTGATACACAGCGATACAAAATCCCTGAAAACTCATGTTTTTGCTTCGGCGTGTATCCGTCCATGCGCCAGATACACTGCAATACAAAGGGCAGCAGGCGAACGGGCCAAGGCTCGATAGACTGCGCGACAATCCACCTATCAGAGGTTTGCGTCAATGGAACATGTCGATCACATTCTCATCGTCGACGACGACCGCGAAATTCGCGAACTGGTAGGCAACTACCTGAAGAAAAACGGCCTGCGCACCACGGTGGTGGCGGATGGGCGGCAGATGCGCGCATTTCTGGAAACCACGCCGGTGGACCTGATCGTGCTCGACATCATGATGCCGGGGGACGATGGCCTGCTGCTGTGCCGCGAGTTGCGCGCCGGCAAACACAAAGCCACGCCGGTGCTGATGCTGACCGCACGCAACGACGAGACCGATCGCATCATCGGCCTGGAAATGGGCGCCGACGATTACCTGGTCAAGCCCTTCGCCGCCCGTGAACTGCTCGCTCGGATCAACGCCGTACTGCGCCGCACCCGCATGCTGCCGCCGAACCTGGTGGTTACCGAAAGCGGTCGCCTGCTGGCGTTCGGGCGCTGGCGCCTGGACACCTCGGCCCGGCACCTGCTCGACACCGACGGCACCATGGTCGCCCTCAGCGGCGCGGAATACCGCTTGCTGCGGGTGTTCCTCGATCATCCACAACGGGTGCTCAACCGCGATCAGTTGCTGAACCTGACCCAGGGCCGCGACGCCGACCTGTTCGACCGCTCCATCGATTTGCTGGTGAGCCGCTTGCGCCAGCGCCTGCTCGACGATGCCCGGGAGCCGGCCTATATCAAGACCGTGCGCAGCGAGGGTTACGTGTTCTCCCTGCCGGTGGAAGTGCTGGGTGCCTCTTCATGAAACTGCATTGGCCGCGCACCCTGGCTTCACGCCTGTCGCTGATTTTTTTGATCGGTTTGATCCTCGCCCAGGCGCTGTCCTTCGGCGCGCAGTATTACGAGCGCTACGAAAGCGCGAAAAACACCATGCTCGGCAATCTGGAAACCGATGTGTCGACGTCCATCGCCATCCTCGACCGCTTGCCCGCTGAAGAACGCCCAGGCTGGCTGCAGCAACTGGAACGGCGCAATTACCGCTATTTGCTGGACGCCGGCTCGCCGGGCACCGCCATGCATGACACGCCCATCGCGGTGACGTCGATCAAGGACGCCATCGGCAAGGATTACCCGATGACCGTGACCGACATCCCCGGCCCGCAGAAGCATTTTCAGGTGCACCTGAAACTGGCGGACGGCAGCCCGGTGACCATCGATGTGCGTCCGGCCATGGTGCCGTTGTCGCCATGGCTGCCTATCGTATTGCTGGGCCAATTGGCGCTGATGCTCGCCTGCACCTGGCTGGCCGTGCGCATCGCCATCCGCCCCCTCACCCGCCTCGCCACGGCGGTGGAAACCCTGGACCCCAACACCCACGCAGTGCACCTGGACGAAAAAGGCCCGACCGAAGTCGCCTACGCCGCCCGGGCGTTCAATGCCATGCAGGCGCGGATTGCGGCTTATTTGAAAGAACGCATGCAACTGTTGGCGGCGATTTCCCACGACCTGCAAACCCCGATCACCCGCATGAAATTGCGCGCCGAATTCATGGACGACTCCAGCGAGAAGGACAAACTGTGGAATGACCTGGGTGAGATGGAACATCTGGTGCGCGAAGGCGTGGCCTATGCCCGCAGCGTTCATGGTGCGACTGAGGAAAGTCGGCGCACGGATCTGGATTCGTTTCTCGACAGCCTGGTGTTCGATTACCAGGACATGGGCAAAGACGTGCAACTGAGCGGCAAAACCGCTGCCGTCATCGACACCCGCCCCCACGCCCTGCGCCGGGTGCTGGTGAACCTGACCGACAACGCCCTGAAATTCGCCGGCGCCGCTGAATTGCAGGTGCAAGCGAAGGCTGATGGCAGCTTGTCAGTGAGCGTCATGGACCGTGGGCCGGGGATTGCCGAGGAAGAACTCAAGCACGTGATGGAACCGTTCTATCGCGTAGAAAACTCCCGCAACCGCAGCACCGGCGGCACCGGATTGGGATTGGCCATCGCACAACAATTGGCCCTGGCGATTGGCGGGTCATTGACCTTGAGCAACCGAGAAGGCGGCGGCCTATGCGCAGAACTCAAGTTGCCAGCAGCCCGATAACCACCACACTCCCCGTAGGAGCGAGGCTTGCCCGCGAAGAGGCCGGCACAGCCAACATCAATGTCCGCTGACACTCCGCCTTCGCGAGCAAGCCCGCTCCCACAGGGATACCGGTCGTTTTTTGGGGGGGGTGCGTTTAAGCCAGGACGCCGAGCACGCCTTCTGAATGCATCTGGCGCAGTAACGCCAGTCCGTTCTCCATAAATTCCTGCGATCCAGCCGCGCCGGCCTCTTGCGACAGGCCTTCCAACTGCGCCCGGCCATCCAGCAGCGCAAACTCTTCAATCCGCTGCAACAACCGCCACGCCAACGGGCTCAGTTCGGAGAATTTCACACTCCAGTCTTCAGTCCGTCGAACCAGCAACAAGGTTGGCTGATCCGGCACAGCCTCAGGCTGGTAATCCGGCCCCAGCAAATGCACCGGCCAGCCGTACGCCAATGGCCAGGCCAGCGGTGAAACCTGTAGCGGCCGCGCCAGCAGCAACGCCGGATCGCTGCTCGGCAACGGTTCGTCATCACTCTGTTGCAACGCCATTTCAACCCACTCGTAATGCGCCAGTTCGACCATGAACGCGGGCCAAATTCCGTCATCCAAGCCCTGGGACCCAGCAGCGAGAAACTCGATAAACTCCTTGGCGATCTCACCGAATTTCGGCGTCTGTGCGCGATTGTCCCGCAGGAAGATCCGCACCAGTGAGCGCCAATCCTCATCCCCCAGAATCTTCACCAGCACCGGGAACGTGCCGCTGAGCAACAACGACAGATTGTTGAACACCAGGTCCCGATAAACCTGCACCCGCCCGGCATCCATCTCGGCCGGCGGTGCGCAGTGTTCGGGGTCGCGCAGATACCGGGTCAGGGCATCCTGCTGTTGATGCAACGAAGGCTTATCCACGGTTTACCTCCACGCTCTGCAAACGGCGAATGGTCTGCAACTCGGCCACCAATTCCGAAAACGCCGGGAAGTTGAAGTCACGCTCCAACAGCGTCGGTTGCGCGCCAAACCGGGCGTAGGCCTCGGCCAGCAACGACCACACCACCGGTTTCACCGAGGCCCCATGGGTGTCGATTTTCAAGGTATCGGACTCATCGAAATGCCCCGCCACATGCATCGCCACCACGCGCCCGGAATCGATACCCGCCAGAAATGCCTGCGGATCAAACCCGTGGTTGATCGAATTCACGTACACATTGTTAACGTCCAGCAACAGGTCGCAATCGGCTTCGCGCAGCACGGCGTTGGTGAAGGTCAGTTCGTCCATGTCCTGCCGGGGCGCGGCGTAGTAGGAGACGTTTTCCACCGCCAGCCGCCGGCCAAGGATGTCCTGGGCCTGACGAATACGCGCGGCCACGTGATGTACCGCTTCTTCGGTGAACGGCAGCGGCAGCAGGTCATAAAGATGCCCGTCATCGCTGCAATAACTCAGGTGCTCGCTGTACAGCGGCACGTTGTAGTGATCGAGAAAAATCCGCACTTCCTGCAAAAACCCGACGTCCAGCGGCGCCGACCCGCCCAGGGACAGGGACAAGCCGTGACAGGACAGCGGATAGCGCTCGGCCAGGTCACGCAGCGCCGCGCCATGGGCGCCGCCAATGCCGATCCAGTTTTCCGGGGCCACTTCCAGAAAGTCGAAACTGCCGGCCGGTGCGACCTGAAGGTCTTTCATTAAACCGCGACGCAGGCCGAGCCCGACGCTGGCCTTGGTGGATAAATCAGAGGTCTGCATGATGTCGATCTCGTCCGGTGGAAAAGAGCGGTAGCGCCTCGCGGCGCCCCGACCAAGCGTCTCAGGACTCGGTGGCGCTGCCGCACTTGCCTTCGCCACACTTGCCTTCCGCGGAGTCCTTGGCCGTGTCGGCAGAGGCCTGGGCCTGGCTGTAACCCGACGCCAGGTCGGTCATGGTCAACGCCGAGGCGGCGGTGGACAGGCCCAGACCGCCCACCAGGGCCAGACCGATGGCCAGGGACGAAACTTTAGTGAAATTGAACATGGGTGAAACTCCTGCGACGGGTAAACGGTGAACCGGTTTCTGGCGTTGAGGGCTCAGCGCCAGCCGGTAGTCAGAGTTAATCGCGGGGGTGTATCGGGACTGTGTTCGGTGGTGGGTGGTGTTGGTGAATTCTGTATCGAGAGGGCGCCTGGATACACTGTGATACCAACGCCGCCCCCTGTAGGAGCGAGGCTTGCCCGCGAAGAGGCCGGCCCAGCCAGCATTGATGTCGGCTGACACTGCGCCTTCGCGGGCAAGCCTCGCTCCTACATGGAATGGTGTCGTCAGGGCATGTAGCTTTCGTCGCCCCGCGCCGCAGTGCACGGCGCCCGAACTAGACTTAACGCACGCAGGACGAGGGTCATCGTCCTGTCCATTCCCACGACCACCGCCCAGGGGTGCATGCCTCGACCCACCCGGCCTCTGGACCGTGATCCTGCCACAGGAGCACACGTGATGGACGAGGCCAGACTCAACGATTTCATGGGCCAACTGGTCAACGACATGGGCGGCGCGGCGATGCTGGCCAATGTCATTCTCGGCGAAGAACTGGGCCTGTACCGGGCCATGGCCGACAGTCAGCCAATCAGCCCCGAAACCCTCGCCGCCAAGACCGGTTGCCACCCTCGCCTGCTGCGCGAATGGCTCAGCGCCCACGCCGCTTCCGGTTACATGGAGCACAAGGACGGCCAGTTCCGCCTGCCCGAAGAACAAGCCCTGGCCTTGGCCATCGAAGACTCACCGGTGTACATCGCCGGTGGTATCGGCGTGGTCGCCTCGTTTTTCCATGACAAGGACAAACTGATCAGCGCCTTCCGCGGCAACGGCGCCCTGCCCTGGGGCGAACACCATCCGTGCATGTTCAGCGGCACGGAACGCTTCTTCCGCCCGGGCTACAGGGCGCACCTGGTGGCCGAATGGTTGCCGGCACTCGAAGGCGTGGTGGCCAAACTGGAGGCCGGCGCCAAAGTCGCGGACATCGGCTGCGGCCACGGCGCCTCGACGGTGATCATGGCCCAGGCGTTCCCGGATTCGCGGTTCGTCGGCTTCGACTACCACGCCCCCTCTGTCACGGTGGCCACGCAACGGGCCGAAGCCGGAGGCGTGTCTGGACGGGCGCGGTTCTTCCAGGGCACGGCAAAAAGCTACCCCGGCACCGACTATGACCTGGTCTGCTATTTCGACTGCCTGCACGACATGGGCGACCCGGTGGGCGCGGCGCGGCACGCCTACGATTCGCTGAAACCGGACGGCACGGTCCTGCTGGTGGAGCCTTACGCCAACGATGCCCTCGACGACAACATCACCCCGGTGGGACGTCTGTTCTACGCGGCCTCGACCTTTATCTGCACGCCCAACTCACTGTCCCAGGAAGTCGGCCTCGGCCTCGGCGCCCAGGCCGGTGAGGCGCGGTTGCGCAAGGTGTTCACCGAGGCCGGGTTCAAGCATTTCCGCCGGGCCACGGAAACGCCGTTCAACCTGATTCTTGAAGCGCGGAAATAATTGTGGGAGCAAGGCTTGCCCGCGATGGCGTTCTTGATATCGCCATCGCGGGCAAGCCTTGCTCCTACAGGGTGATCGGCAAATGCTACTCTGCGAACACTCAAGGCCTTCCCGGAGTGTTGAACATGCTCGACAGCCCCATCCGCGAACAACTCGACCGACTTCAGCAGTTAATGGCCGACCAGCCGTTCGCGGTCCTGACCGGCGCCGGGATCAGCACGCCGTCGGGCATTCCGGACTACCGCGACAACCAGGGCGTACGCCGTGGCCGGCAACCGATGATGTACCAGGAATTCCTCGCCGCCGCCGAATCCCGACGCCGTTACTGGGCGCGGGCGATGCTCGGTTGGCCGCGAGTGCGCCTGGCCAGTCCCAACGCGGCCCATGAAGCGCTGGCCAGTTTGCAGAGTGCACGGCAGATCGGCGGGCTGATCACGCAGAACGTCGACACCCTGCACGACCAGGCCGGCAGCCACGACGTGATCGAACTCCACGGCAGCCTGCACCGGGTGCTGTGCCTGGATTGCGGCCAGCGCAGCGAACGGGACGCGATCCAGCACCTGATGGAAACCCAGAACCCGTACCTGGCCGGCGTGGATGCGATGCAGGCGCCGGATGGCGACACCCTGCTCGACCCGGCGTTCGAAGCACGGTTCCAGGTGCCGCACTGCCCGCACTGCGGCGAAGAACGGATGAAACCGGACGTAGTGTTTTTTGGCGAGAACGTCGCACAGGTGACGGCGGCCAGGGCCATGGCGGCGGTTGAGCAAGCGGCGGGGTTGCTGGTGGTGGGGTCGTCGTTGATGGCGTATTCGGCGTTCAGGTTGTGTCGGGCGGTGGTGGATCAGGGGAAACCGTTGATTGCGATTAATCTGGGCAAGACCCGGGCGGATGACATTTTGCAGATGAAGATCGAGGCGTCTTGCGAACAGCTGTTACCCCTGCTGACACAACGCCTATCCCGATGATTGTTCCCATACCTCGCTTAAGAATGGCGCAGGGGCGTTACATTTGCGATCAATCTGAGCAAGACACCAGCGAATGGAATCATGTGCGTAGATTGAGATCGCCTGCGGACAGATACTCCATCGATGATTTTTTGTCCCTAGCCGCTTCACATCTTTCGTTCGCCCACCAAAAAACGTATTTTGGTTAACATTTTCTTCACTTTCATTGACGAAACCATTAAAACGCTTAACACTCACGCACATTGAGTGCCCTATGGGTGGGTAATGGAGGTAGAAGTGAATATGCAGGTCGAACAAACAGATATTATTGCTTTGATAGAAGCATCACTGGAAGCAAACTATTCTGATGTTCGTGCCATTAGCAACCGCATCGCAAAAAGCATTAGCGTCCAAGATGTTGAGTTCGCAAAAAAAATAAAATCGATTTTGCGACGAAAGGGAGTTCCACTAAGAAGTTCCGGGTACATGGAAAATCTGCCCGTTGATGCCAAGTCTAGAATGGCGCTTGTAGAAGAACATCAGTGGCCAGTCAGTCCTCTTTTTCTAAATAAAGATGCGAAATGCGTTTTTGATACGTTCATCACCGATATCGTAAACATTGATCGCTTGATCAGCCACGGTTTAGCTGGGCGTCTCAACATGCTTTTGTCTGGACCACCAGGCACTGGAAAAACGCTGATTGCGGGACATTTGGCTGCGCAACTAAACAGACCGCTATATGTTGTGCGCTTAGACTCCGTCATTTCTTCAATGCTAGGAGACACCGCCAAAAACCTTCGCCAAATTTTTGAGTACGTACCTACAAAAAATGGAATTTTGTTTCTTGACGAAGTAGATGCTGTAGCAAAACTCAGAGATGACAATCACGAAGTAGGAGAGTTAAAAAGGGTTGTAAACACTCTAATACAAGGATTGGACTCCTTAGATGATCATACTATCGTGATTGCAGCTACTAACCACTCGGGCCTTCTAGACCCCGCAATCTGGCGTAGATTCCCATACAAAATCAAGTTCAACCTTCCTGAACTAGAAATTCGCAGCGAACTTTGGCACCACTTCCTTTTCATGGACAATGGAAATGAACAGACAGCCAAAGTACTTGCTGAACTTTCGGAAGGGTTAAGTGGTGCTGACATTGAGAGTATATCCATAGGCGCACGTCGTAAAAGTATACTTTTGAACTGTGAGATAAATATTGGATCGGTGATTAAGGCAGTAATCTCTAGCTCACCCGGAAACGCTGAACTTCCATCTGGAGCTGAGTTAGACAATGCAGAGAAAAAAGACATAGCCTGCATGCTAAATTCAAAACATGGTGTCAGCAAAGTAGATCTAGCAAAAATACTGGCCGTAAGCCGCCAAACCATAGCGAGCTATTTGAAGGAATAAATCATGCCTAGCGGAAAAGGAAATTCTTTGCTCAATCCCGTCTTATCTTTTTTGAGAGCGCCTTCGCCCTCGGCAGTTACCGGCGGCGGAAAAAGTGCGAAAGGGATAGTAAATTCAAGATTAGCTCAGCAACGCACTTTATTATCTTCAAGCTTCGAAGGTATATTTAATCAGAAGAACAATATCAAGGCACACGCTAGTAAACACACTTAATTGCACGAATGTTTGATGATTCACACGCACCTTCCTGGACACCTAAAGATATATTCAGCAGTGAATTTGGCTGTAGAATTGTTGCGACTGCCTTTGACGGATATCTTATTGAGGCAAACATTGACAGCCTTGAACTCATGGCAAAACACATAAAAACAGCCACTTCTATTGTGGATAAAGTAGATATATCGAGAATACAATCAGTCAAATTATTTGATGCTAGCGAAACACTACGAAATAAAAATATCGACGGCCTTTGGATTGATGACGCCTCAGGAACACCGCACCAATTTGTATTCTGGCTACTCCCATTCACTGATGCAACTGCAAGACAATCTGTTGCTCGCGAAATTCTTGAGCTTTACATTGAGAAAAAAATAATATTTGGCGATGAAAGCTTCGCAAATCCTTTCAATAGAGATCGTCCAACTAGAACAACTCAATCAGGTCATCCTATCGACGGGAGTCTTGTAAGAATTCTTGAGACTTACATTAAAACCGGGACTGCTTCCTTCTCTGCTGAAATCAAAAGCCTAGATGACTTAAAGTATATAGCAGCGTCCGGTTCTGCTTACCGAATCGAACCAGTTTCGCGAATTCTCTCGAATTCAACACCTCCCGGTGATGGTAAGGAACCTACTATTCCGACCAGAGGAATTAGTAATCTACCGGTAGTTGTAATTGTAGATGGCGGCAACTCGGCCAGAAGCTACAAACCCTTAGAAGTATGGTCTGCGCCACCACTGGTTGATGATTTTTCAGCAAACCAAATCCACGGAAACCAGATCACATCGCTAGTATGTCAAGGTCATGCGTGGAATAATAATTTAATTCTTCCTGAACTAGCATGCCGTTTTGTCACAGCTCAAGCGATTACGAAAAGTGGAGTTTCAAAGCAACCGACTCAAGATCAGTTTCTTGACTACCTCCGAGAGGTTGCAAAAGAAACAAAAGATCTATCTAAGGTTTGGAATCTATCTTTCAATGAAATGTTACCATCCTCAAATCCGGATGAGATCAGTTTTCTAGGACACGAAATAAATAAAATATCACGCGAATTCGGCATCTTACCGATCATATCTATAGGAAATAAATCAGGAACCGGTGCCTCGCTGCTCTGCCCTCCAGCCGATTGTGAGGCCGCGATAACAGTAAGCGGTCGAGTAGCAAGCCCTACTGGTGAACCGAGTACAGGATGCCCCGTCAGCTTAAGAGGACCGGCTCCTGGCGGAATGAAAAAACCCGACCTGTCTTGGTTTTCGCACCTCCGAATGATTGGTGGAGTGACAAATACTGGAACGAGCTACAGTGCTGCATTAATGTCCTCACTGGCCTCTCACACATTTCTAAACCTAAAAAGCCCTACTCCAGACTTGGTTAGAGCTCTGCTAATAAACGGCGCAGAAAGAACGATACATAGTAACGATCTAGGCTGGGGAACTCCATGGTCTCCTGACAGTCTTCCTTGGCTTTGTAAAGATGGAACAGTCACTCTAGCGTGGGTATCAAGATTAAAACCTGGGGTAGCGTATTACTGGAATGAAATCCCAGTTCCCGCTGAAATGATCGTAGACGGCAAATTAAAAGGGAAAGCATCCCTAACTGCCATCATCAAACCTGTTGTATCAGAGCTTGGTGGGGCCAACTACTTCTCTACGAGATTACAAGTTGCGCTACAAGCGACTTCAACATCTGGAAAAACAATAAACCTATTAGGCTCTATGAAAGAGTCCAAGGACAAGGAAGTTGACGCACGAAGCGAATTAGCAAAATGGAGCCCGATTCGTCGTCACGCGTCCCCTTTTTCGGGAAAATCAATGGATATGAATTCGTTGCGACTTCATGCCCGAATATACACTCGAGATCTTTACCAATTTCAATTAAACAGCCATCACGATCTCGCAGAACAAGAAGTTGCATTTGTGCTTAGCTTTGAAGGAGCCGTAGAGGGGTCCAGTATATACAACACGATGACAAGCCGCCTCGGGACATCGGTAGAAAGCGCTATTATTGAACAAAGCATCGACGTACATGTAGGGGGAAACAGTTAACAACACAATGAAGATGCAGTAGCAAGGACGCTACTCACCCCCAACCAAAACACACAAAATCTTAGCCCCCAAAAAGTGCAACATGCTTCACAATCAGCATAAAAAATACGTATACATCAACAAAATAAAGACCCTTAAATATTTGTACTATATTAATAGGAGCTAGCGAGTATAGAGACTCTCTCCTTTTAGAATATCAAACAACGCCTGCGCCGCCGCCGACAGTTCATGCCCCGGTTTGGTCAGCACGCCAATCGCCCGCTCCACCACCGGGTCGCGCAAGGTGAGGCAGTGCGCCCCCAGTTCCTGCATCTGCCGCACGCACAGCGCCGGCACCGCGCTCACGCCCAGACCACTGGCGACCATCCGCCCCACCGTCGCCAGTTGATGGCTTTCAAACTCCACCGGCAACTTCATGCCCCGGGCCTGCAGGTGTTCTTCGAGCATCACCCGTACCGTGGACGGTCGTTGCAAGGTGATGAACGGCTCCTTCAACAAGGTCTGCCAATCGATATCGTCCCGTTGCGCCAGCGCTGAATCATGGGGCACCACCGCGACAAACCGGTCGATGTACAACGGCGTAAACTCCAGCGACGTGCTGTGGGCCGGTTCGAACGACACGCCGAGTTCCACTTGTCGGTCGCGGACCATTTCCAGTACCTGCTCGTTGATCACGTCGTTCACCGTGACGTTGACTTTCGGGTAGCGCGCGCGGAAGGTCTTGAGGATGGGCGGCAGCAGGTTGCCGGCAAACGACGGCATCGCCGCAACGGTCACGCGACCACGTTGCAGGGTGAAGCGCTGGCGCAGTTCGTCTTCGGCGTTGTCCCAGTCAGCAATCAGGCGCCGGGCCAGCGGCACCAGGGATTCACCTTCAGGCGTCAGCGCAACGTTGCGCGTGTTGCGGCTGAACAGGCGCCCACCCAGGCCTTCTTCCAGGGCCTTGATGGTCAGGCTCAGCGCCGATTGCGACAGGTGCAACCGCTCGCAGGCCACGGCGAAACTCAGGCTCTGGGCCACGGCCAGGAAGGCGCGGATTTGCTTGACGGTCATCTCGCTTCGCTCCGGTTGCGTAGGAGCTGCCGCAGGCTGCGATCTTTTGATCTTGATTTTCGGCGGTTTGAAGATCACAAAAGATCAAAGTCAAAAGATCGCAGCCTTCGGCAGCTCCTACAGGGGGGTTGATTGGTGAGTTTTATCTATCAATCAACCTTAAAAATCAACTTAACAAATGAATATGCCAGCGCGACACTCCTTCCCACTACGGCTAGCCAGCCGCCCATAAAGAATAAAAGAGGTGCATATGGCAGGTTTCGACAAGCGCGTGAGTTCCTACGAGGAAGCCCTTGCAGGTCTTGAAGACGGCATGACCGTGATCGCCGGCGGCTTTGGCCTGTGCGGCATCCCGGAAAACCTCATCGCCGAGATCAAGCGCAAAGGCACCCGCGACCTCACCGTGGTTTCCAACAATTGCGGCGTCGACGGTTTCGGCCTCGGCGTGCTGTTGGTAGACCGGCAAATTCGCAAAGTGGTGGCCTCCTACGTCGGCGAGAACAAACTGTTCGAAGAGCAACTGCTCAGCGGCGTCATCGAAGTCGACCTGACCCCCCAAGGCACCCTCGCCGAAAAAATGCGCGCAGGGGGTGCCGGCATCCCGGCCTTCTTTACCGCCACCGGCGTTGGCACCCCGGTCGCCGAAGGCAAGGAAGTGCGTGAATTCCACGGTCGCAAGTACCTGATGGAAGAGTCCATCACCGGCGACTTCGCCATCGTCAAAGGCTGGAAAGCCGACCATTTCGGCAACGTCATCTATCGCCACACCGCCCAGAACTTCAACCCGCTGGCCGCCACCGCCGGCAAGATCACCGTGGTCGAAGTCGAAGAAATCGTCGAACCCGGCGAGCTGGACCCGTCGCAGATCCACACCCCTGGCATCTACGTCGACCGGATTATTTGCGGCACGTTCGAGAAGCGCATCGAACAGCGCACCGTGCGTAAGTGATCCCCTGCCCCCGGACCGAATGAAGGAATAACAACAATGGCACTTTCCCGCGAACAAATGGCTCAACGCGTCGCCCGCGAAATGCAGGACGGCTACTACGTGAACCTGGGCATCGGCATCCCGACCCTGGTCGCCAACTACATCCCCGAAGGCATGGAAGTCATGCTGCAGTCGGAAAACGGCCTGCTCGGCATGGGTCCGTTTCCTACGGAAGAAACCATCGATGCCGACATGATCAACGCCGGCAAACAAACCGTGACCGCACGGATCGGCGCGTCGATTTTTTCCTCGGCCGAGTCCTTCGCGATGATCCGTGGTGGCCACGTCGACCTGACCGTTCTCGGCGCCTTTGAAGTGGATGTGCAAGGCAACATCGCTTCGTGGATGATCCCCGGCAAACTGGTCAAGGGCATGGGCGGCGCCATGGACCTGGTGGCCGGCGCAGACAACATCATCGTGATCATGACCCACGCGTCGAAGGACGGTGAGTCCAAGCTGCTGTCCCAATGCAGCCTGCCGCTGACCGGCGCCGGGTGCATCAAGCGTGTGCTGACCGACCTCGCCTATCTGGAAATCCAGGACGGCGCGTTCATTCTCAAAGAACGTGCGCCGGGTGTGAGCGTCGAAGAAATTGTCGCCAAGACCGCCGGTAAACTGATCGTGCCGGATCACGTGCCGGAAATGCAGTTCGCTGCCCAGTGAGGAATCATTCCATGCAAGACGTCGTTATTGTTGCCGCCACCCGTACCGCGATTGGCAGTTTCCAGGGTGCGTTGGCCGGTGTGTCCGCCGTTGACCTGGGCGCTGCGGTGATCCGTCAGTTGCTGGCGCAAACCGGGCTCGACCCGGCGCAGGTCGATGAAGTGATCATGGGCCAGGTACTGACTGCCGGCGCCGGGCAGAACCCTGCGCGCCAGTCGGCAATCAAGGCTGGCCTGCCGTTCACCGTGCCAGCCATGACCCTGAACAAAGTCTGCGGTTCGGGCCTCAAAGCCCTGCACCTGGCGACCCAGGCAATTCGCTGCGGCGATGCCGAGGTGATCATCGCCGGTGGTCAGGAAAACATGAGCCTGTCCAACTACGTGATGCCCGGTGCGCGCACCGGTCTGCGCATGGGTCACGCACAAATCGTCGACACCATGATCAGCGATGGCCTGTGGGATGCGTTCAACGATTACCACATGGGCATCACCGCCGAGAACCTGGCCGAGAAGTACAGCCTGACTCGCGAACAACAGGACGCCTTCGCAGCGGCCTCCCAGCAAAAAGCCACGGCCGCCATCGAAGCCGGGCGTTTTGTCGATGAAATCACGCCGATCCTGATCCCCCAGCGCAAGGGCGATCCATTGTCCTTCGCCACCGACGAACAGCCACGGGCCGGCACCACCGCTGAGTCCCTGGGCAAACTGAAACCGGCCTTCAAGAAGGACGGTTCGGTGACTGCCGGTAACGCTTCGTCGCTGAACGACGGTGCCGCTGCGGTGATCCTGATGAGCGCCGACAAAGCCAAGGCCCTGGGCCTGCCGGTATTGGCCAAAATCGCGGCCTACGCCAACGCAGGCGTGGACCCGGCGATCATGGGCATCGGCCCGGTATCGGCCACTCGCCGCTGCCTGTCCAAGGCTGGCTGGTCCATCGACCAACTGGACCTGATCGAAGCCAACGAAGCCTTCGCCGCGCAATCTCTGGCCGTGGCCAAGGACCTGGAATGGGACCTGGACAAGGTCAACGTCAACGGCGGTGCCATCGCTTTGGGCCACCCGATCGGTGCCTCGGGTTGCCGGGTGCTGGTGACCCTGCTGCATGAAATGATCAAGCGTGACGCCAAAAAAGGCCTCGCCACCCTCTGCATCGGTGGTGGTCAAGGCGTGGCACTGGCGATCGAACGGGCTTAAAGCGTTCAACAGACAGTGCGGGGACCCACGAATATCCGTTCGCTGTCTGGCAACACCCCCGGTGCGATTCACATCGCACCGGGTCATACCCATACGCTCCCCCCGTAGGAGCTGCCGAAGGCTGCGATCTTTTGATCTTGCTTTTTAAGATCAAGATCAAAAGATCGCAGCCTTCGGCAGCTCCTACGCGGGGCGCTGCGGTGTGGCGTTAGCCAAACTTCACCAGGTTCAACGTCGGCAACGGCCCGCCCGGGAACTGCGCCAGCCGCGCTCCGACACTCAGCGCGCCAAGATCAATCCCAAAGAACCCCAACTGCTCGATCAGCTCACTGACCTGCCCTTTCGCCTCAGCATCATCGCCCGAGAGAAACAGCACACGCTTGCCACCCTCCGCCGCCGGATCGCTCTCCAGCAACCGCGCCGCCAGGTGATTGAATGCCTTCACTACCCGCGCCCCTGGCACCCATTCGGCGAACACTTCGCTGGAGGTGCGGCCCTGCAAATCCACCGCTTTGAACGCAGGCGCCTCAATCGAGTTGTTGGCGTCGAGGACGATGCGCCCGGCGAAATCCGGCAGCCCGGCCAGTGCCGTGGGCAATTTCGACCAGTTGACCGCGACCAGCACAATGTCTTGCGCCGCCGCTTCTTCGCGGGTGCCGGCACGGGCGGTCGGCCCGAGTTCCTGCACCAGCGCCGTCAGGGTGTGCGGCCCGCGGCTGTTGGCGATGACCAGTTCAATGCCCTGGCGGGACAAGGCCCGGGCGAAGGCTGAGCCGATGGCGCCGGCGCCGATGATTCCGATAGTGCTCATGGTTATTCACTCCAAGTGGGTTGTCGTTGAGGTGAATACTGCGCTTGCCATTAGCACTTGATTAGCCGGTAATGGCTTGAATGATCTTCAAGCATTGCTATCAGGTGCCTGTCATGGAAACCCTCGCCAACCTCGAATCCTTTGTCCGCAGCGCCGAAACCGGCAGCTTTTCCGCCGCTGCGCGATTACTGGCGCTGACACCGGCGGCGGTCAGTCGCAACGTGGCGATGCTGGAGCGCAATATCGGGGTGCGGTTGTTCCAGCGTTCCACGCGCAAACTGTCCCTGACCGAGGCCGGGGAGCGTTTTCTGGCGAGTATCAGCGGCAATCTTGAGGGCTTGCAGGCAGCGATCAGTGCCGTGAGCAGTGATCGTGGCGAGCCGGCGGGTGTGCTCAAGGTCAGCCTGGCGCCGACCTTTGGCATCGGCCATGTGTTGCCGCTACTGCCGGCGTTCCTGGCGCGCTATCCCTTGATCCGGCCGGAATGGCATTTCGAGAATCGCCAGGTGGACCTGATTGCCGAAGGCTATGACGCGGCCATCGGTGGGGGTTTTGAACTGACACCCGGGGTCATCTCGCGCAAATTGGCGGCGGCGGATATCGTCGCCGTGGCCTCACCGGCCTACCTCGCCGGACGCCCCCTGCCCGTCACCCCGGCGGACTTGCTCAACCACACAGGCATCGTGATGCGCGGCATTCGCACCGGGCGGATTCGTCAGTGGGTGATGCGCGATGCCGGGGGCGTTGAAGCCAGCGCGGTGCTGAGCGAGAACATCATCCTCAACGACCCGGCGGCCATGCGCGAAGCGGCGCTGCTGGGGCTCGGCGTGACGCTGCTGGTGTTGCCCGATGTGGTCACGCAAATCCAGCGCGGTGAACTGGTGCGCCTGCTGCCGGACTGGCACGCGGACGCGGGGCCGATCTCGCTGTACTACCCGAGCCGCACCTTGATGCCAGCCAAGACCCGGGTGTTTATCGACTTTGTGATGGCGGCGTTTGGCGGGTGACGCGCTCGTTCCCACGCTCCGCGTGGGAATGCCTCAAGGGACGCTCCGCGTTCCAAGGGGACGCAGAGCGTCCCGGGCTGCATTCCCACGCGGAGCGTGGGAACGATCAGCCTCCCAGCTCAAACCACCAACTGCAAAATCAACCACGCATTCGCCGCGCTGATCACCCCGAACAATCCCCACGCCAACACCCGCGTCGGCAAGCGGTTCACAAACGGCCCCATCAATTTGGAGTCGTTGGTCATGCTGATCAACGGGTACAACGCAAACGGCAGTTGCAGGCTCAGCACCACCTGACTCAGCACCAACAACTTGCCAATCGCGTTGTCGCCCATCAGCCACACGCCGATGAACGCCGGGATCAACGCCAGCCCACGGGTGATCAAACGCCGTTGATAGCAAGGAATCCGCAGGTTCAGGTAGCCCTCCATGATCACTTGGCCGGCGATGGTCCCGGTAAAGGTCGAGCTCTGCCCCGACGCCAGCAACGCGACGCCGAACAGCACGCTGGCCAAGGCCCCGCCCACCAGTGGATCGAGCAGGTGATAGGCGTCCTGGATGTCCACCACATCGCTGTGCCCGGTGGTGTGGAACGCGGCCGCCGCCAGGATCAGGATCGCGGCGTTGACCAGCAACGCCAGGGCCAGGGAACCAATGGTGTCGATGCGCGCCAGTTTCACCGCGTCCTGCTTGCTCGCCAGGTCCTTGCCGATCATGCGGGTTTGTACGATTGAGGTGTGCAGGTACAAGTTATGCGGCATCACCGTGGCGCCGAGAATGCCGATGGCGATGTACAGCGGCGCGGCATCGCCGATGGCCGCCAGTGACGGCGTGAAGCCCCGGGCGACGTCCGGCCAGTAGGGTTTGATCAGCAGCAATTCGACGAAGAAGCACGCACCGATGGTCGCGACCAGCACCAACATGATCGCTTCCAGGCGGCGGAAGCCACGGTTCTGCAAGGCCAGCACCAGCAACGTGTCAAACGCGGTCAGGGCGATGCCGACAGTCAGCGAACAACCGAGCAGCAAATGGAACGCCAGGGCGCAGCCGAGCACTTCGGCAAGATCCGTAGCGATGATCGAGATTTCCGCCAGTACCCATTGGGTGCGCGCGGTGCGGGTGCTGTAGCGCTCCCGGGACAGTTGCGCCAGGTCGCGCCCGGTGGCGATGCCCAGCCGCGAACACAGACACTGCACCACCATCCCCGCCAGGCTCGCCAGCAACACGATAAACAGCAAGCTGTAGCCAAACCGCGAACCGGCCTCGATGGCCGTGGCCCAGTTGCCGGGGTCCATGTAGCCGATCGACACCAGCAAACCGGGGCCGGCAAATCGCAGCAGGCGCTTGAAGAACGACGCACTCGGGTCGACGGCAACGCTGCCGGCGACTTCAGGTGGGCAAAACGGCGCGGTGGCGATTTTGGGCAAAAAACTGAATTTCACGCAAACATCCAGAAACAATTGGAAAGGCGCAGCTTAGACGGTTCGCACCTCTACAGGCTACCTGTCAACCGACGCAGGAACTGCCAGGCAGCGCCTACGACGCACCGTGCCGGCGGAAGAATAACGTCACCTGACCCAGTTCGAAGCCGAACTTGGTCATCGCCGAGCGGTTGGCCATGGTGTTTTCATCGAGCAGGTACATCCAGTCATCGAAGTGCACCTGGTAGACCTTGCCGTCCACCGGCAGGCTCAGAATGTAGCGCCAGTGCAACGCGTTTCCGGCCACTTCACCGCTGGACTCGCCAACTACATCGCCGGCCGTACCGCGCCAACGGCCGGGACCGTCCGGGTGCAGGGTCCAGGTTCGAGTCTGTTTCGTGCCGTCGCTGTAGGTAAAGTCCTCGTGCATGATCAGATTTGGCCCGTCCATGCGGCTGTCAATCAGCACATGAAAGCGCTTGACCACCTCGCCCGAACGCTTCTGGAACATTCCCCAACCATCTACCCGGCCGACAAAGAATCCCGGCAAATCAAGCTTGGGATTTTGCTCGCTGTAGCGCTGCACATCCACGCCGCTGCAACCGGCCAGGCAAACGAACAACACCAGCAACACCTTCTTCAACATAACGATGCCCTCAAGGCTTGGCTGTATCCAGTAATTGCTGGCGCAGTTCGGGGTTACGGGTGCGCGGATCGAGCCAAATGTCGAAAAAGGCGCGGGCGAATTGCGGGTCCTTCACTTCGTGTTGCAGTTGCTGGCCGACAAAGAATCGCGCGCCCTGCCCCGGCAAATACACCCCGGTGATGCGGGTGCCCGCCTGGACATCAACGAACGACTGTTGCATTTGCGTCTGCCAGCCGGCCAGTTGCCCGGCGCTGACCGAGGTGCCGGACAAGCGCTTGATCTCATCGACGCTGGCCTTCACCAGATCGTCTCGGGAAATGCTGCGCTGGTAGATCAGTTCCAGGGCAAACGGCTGGTCCGCCGCGAACGGCCGCGCCGCGCTCCAGAGCCGGGCGTTGTAGACATCGAAGCCAAACACCCGAAACTCGCCGGCACCCACGATCTGCGCACCGGGCAGCGCATCCTGCCAATTGGCCAGCGCGTGGCTGCCGAGCAAAGCGAGCAGCCCGAGGCCGAGACGAAAACGTGAATGTGATCTGTTCATGGCGGCTCGAGTGGCACTGAAGACCTCTTTAAAACTTATACGCAAAAGGCTTTCTTGTACAATTTTTGAAGGCGAATGTTTTGTATACAAAACCCGAGCATTCCTAGAGCAATCCATCGCTCGCAATGCTAACGTGGCCGCCTCACACAGGTCGGAGGTGCGTGCGTGTTGATGCTTAAGTTGCTGGTGATTCCCGGATTCCTGCTGCTGATTTCCCTGGCGGGCAAGCGTTGGGGGCCGAGCGTGGCGGGTTGGCTGTCGGGGTTGCCGGTGGTGGTCGGGCCGATTCTGTTTTTCCTCGCCATCGAGCAAGGCCAGGTGTTCGCCGCCCAGGCTGCGACTGCCGCGCTCTCGGCCATGTTCGCGATGATCGCTTTCTGCGTCACTTACGCCCAAGTCGCGCAACGAGCCGGTTGGCCATGGGCGCTCGCGATTTCCTTGCTGGTGTGGGCGACGACGGCCGTTGTGCTTTCGCTGATTCCGCCATCCCTGACGTTCTCGGTGATCGCCGCCGCTACCGCACTGCTGGCCGCGCCTTATCTGTTTCCGTCGGTGCAGCCCAGCGTGTCCGGCCCCAGGCCCAAGTCCGACAAACTGCTGCTGCGCATGGTCGCCGGCGCGCTGCTGACCTTGGCCGTGACGCTGCTGGCCAGCACCGTGGGCGAACGCTGGAGCGGCTTGCTCGCCGTGTTCCCGGTGCTGGGCAGCGTGATGGCGGTGTTCTCCCAGCAAACCCGTGGCCCGGCGTTCACCGCCGCGTTGCTGCGCGCCACCGCCACCGGGATGTATTCGTTCGCGGCGTTCTGCCTGGTACTGGCGCTGACCTTGCCCAGCCTCGGTCTGACGGCGTTTGCCCTCGGTGTGGCCGTGTCCGTGGGCATGCTCGGCGTGACCCGGCGTTTGCTAAGAAACCCGGCGTAGTCTGTTCCCGCAGAACCCAGCCAACTGACACCCCCCATGACCCTGTGGGAGCGGGCTTGCTCGCGAAAGCGGTGTATCCGTCAACGATGATGTTGACTGACACGGCCTCTTCGCGAGCAAGCCCGCTCCCACAGGTTTTTGCGTTTAACCGGACAGGCTGCGGAATTCGGGCTGGAGTGACCCGCAACCTCCATGGGATGATCGCCCCATAGCGCGACCATCCCCGGAGAGTTTCAATGTCATTGTTCAGTAAAAAAGCCGTTATCCTGTTGCTGACGGCGGTTGCCAGCCTGGGGGCGTTGAATGCTTATGCCGCCAAAGCCAAGCCCGGCGACGCCGCGCCGATCAAGGTTTCGATGCTCAGCGGCAAGTTCACCTTCACCCTGCCCAAAGGTTTCGTCGCCAACCCGCTGCCACCAGGCGCAACCGGGGCGACGGGCACCATGTACGCCAATGAAACCACCAAGACCGTGGTCATCGCCGCTGAAAACAACCTGGCGCCAGGTGTCACGGTCAAAGACAACGACGGCGAATTCCTCGACAGCACCGCCGCCGACTTCGACGTGGCCGAACACAAGAACCTGCCGGACTTCACCAAAATCAGCGAAAAAAGCCTGACCATGAAAGGCACCGGTCTGGGCCTGCGCCAGGTGGACAGCACTGCCACCCAGGGTGGCGGCAAAACCCTCAACACCACGCTGATGGCCGGCTCCGGCAATCGCATGGCGGTGATTCAGGTCATCTCGCGCCCATCCGATAACGTTAACCACGACGCGCTGGTCAAACAGATCACCGGCAAGTAACCCCCGGACGATTCAGGGGTTGAGACGCAGCAACCAGGCGTTCAAGTCCTGAATCTCGGCGGCGCTGATGCTGTGGCCCAGGCCTTCGTAGGTATGGAATTCAGGCTTGAGTGACAGTTTCTGCAACAGGCTGTTGGCCGCCGTGCCGTCGACCACTGGCAAGCGTTTATCCACGGTGCCATGACCGATGAAAATCGCCAGTGACTGGCGTTTTTCATCCGGTTTCAGCTCGGCTTTGAGCACCGGCAGAATCCGTCCGCTCAACGCGGCAATCCCACCCAAGGCCTCGGGATGACGCAAGCCTACCTCGTAGGACATGATCGCGCCCTGGCTGAACCCCACCAGGAATACCTTGTTGGCCTCGGTGTGATATTTCTTCGTCGCCTGGGCGATGAAATCCAGCAACACCTTGCCGCTGGTCTTCAGGTCATCGGTCTCACCGTTATAAGCACCGTCGCCCTTCTTGCGAAACCACTGGTAACTGTCCGCATCCAGCGCCACCGGCGCCTGCACCGACAGGTAGTTGTATTGCGCGGGCAGTTCGTCCTTGATCCCGAACAAGTCCCGCTCGTTACTGCCGTAGCCGTGGAGGAAAATCACCAACGGCTGATCAGTCGAATCCGGGTTGGCCTGTTCCAGATATTTGAGCGGCAGATCGGTGTGCAGCGGGGTTTGCGCGTGGGCCGTGGCGGATGCCAGGAGCATGAACAGAGCGAGAAACTTCAGCATAAACCTTCCTTCGTGGGGCGCAGGATTCGGGGGATACCCTAACACTGCGGGCATCGATGGTGTGGCTGATGCCGCCTTCGCGAGCAAGCCCGCTCCCACATGGGAACGCATTTCAATGTGGGAGCGGGCTTGCCCGCGAAGAGGCCATCACAACCAACGAATAATCTGGATCAATCGTTGGTCAACTTCCCAACCCGAAACGGCACCCGCCCCGCCACTTTCGCCTGCCACGTCCCCGGCTGGGTATAGCGCCCACGATCAATCGCAAACAACACGCCACTGGTGCCGGCGCGCACGGTGGTGACCCGGTCGCTCAACGGATCGACCACTTCAAACAACCCATCCCCTTGCTCCACCCACTCGCCGGCCTCGCGCAGGAAGCTGACCACGCCGTGGTGCGGGGCGAACAGGTATTCGGTGCCTTCGAACGGCAGGCCTTCGCAGCACTCGTTCGGCGCCGCCGGCCAGGTGCCGCTGATGAAACCCTGTTCGGCGAGGAAGCCCAGGATCGCCTCGCAATTGGCCTGGGCCTGATCGACCCGGGTATCGCCCATGCTGCCCAGTTCCACGGTGGTGGCCAGGTTGGCCAGGGGAATCGCCGCCTCGGGGAAGGCCCGGGCCAGGCGCAACCACGGCGTGGAACAGGATTCGTCGAATGAACTGCCGCCGGAGTCTTCGCACAACAACGCCACGCCGGCCTTCAAGCGTGCCGCCAGGGACTGCCACCGGGGCCAGTGCTGCGGCAAGGCATACACATGAATCGCCGCGTCGAAGTCGCAATGCAGATCCAGGGTGATGTCGGCGTCGCAAGCGTGGCGCAATAGCAAACGGTGCATGGCTTCCAGTTGTGACGCCGGCGCCGGCAGACCATCGAGCACCTGGCCCATGGTCTGGCGGATCAGCGCGATGTTGGCCTCGGCATCAGCGCCCAGTTGCGCGCCGATCAACGCGGCCACCGGCGCACTGAGTTCGACGAACGCACGGTTGAAATTCTTGCCGCTGCCCAGTTCGAAACGGCCCATGTGCGCGCCTTGCAAATGCTGATCGAGACCGATGGGGTTAGCCACCGGCACCAGTTCGATCACACCTTGCAACTGGCCCTGGGTTTCGAGTTCGGCCAGGCGTTGTTTCAGCTCCCAGGCCGTGCGCATGCCCGGCAGTTCATCGGCGTGCAGGCTGGCCTGGATGTAAACCTTGCGCGGGCCGGCGCCATAACGAAATACGCTGAGGCTGCGCTCGGTGCCCAGGTGGCTCCAGGGCAGAGGGTGGTCGATGCGTTGCATGGGAACTCCTGAATATCAGGGTAGTGAGGTCCCCTGTGGGAGCGAGCTTGCTCGCGATGAGGCCCTGTCGGTCAACATTGATATTGCCTGACAAACCGCCATCGCGAGCAAGCTCGCTCCCACAGGGGATCTCATTCCAATTGAAAAGGGCACAAAAAAAATGGCCACCGCGTCAACGGTAGCCACTTTTTCATTCGGCTGGATTATTCGCCGTACACATCAAAGTCAAAGTACTTGTCCTGCACTTGCTTGTACTTGCCGTTGGCGCGGATCTCGGTGATGGCGGTGCTGAATTTGTCCGCCAGCTCCTTGTCACCCTTGCGCACAGCGATACCAGCGCCGCCGCCGAAGTACTTGGCGTCTTCGTAGGTCGGGCCGACGAATTCGAAGCCTTTGCCAGCGTCGGTTTTCAGGAAGCCGTCGCTCAAATTGACCGAGTCGGCCAGCATCGCGTCGACGCGACCGGCAACCATGTCCAGGTTGGCTTCCTGCTGCGAGCCGTAGCGCACCAGATTAATCCCGGCCGGCACCAGCACTTCAGTGGCGAAACGGTCGTGGGTACTGGCGCGCAGTACACCGACTTTCTTGCCCTTGAGTTCGGTCAGCGGGTCCTTGACCCCGGAACCTTCCTTCATAACGAAGCGCGCCGGGGTGTGGTAGTACTTGATGGTGAAATCGACGTTTTTCTTGCGATCGTCAGTGATGGTCATGGACGACAGGATCGCATCGATTTTCTTCACTTTCAGCGCCGGGATCAGGCCGTCGAACTCTTGCTCGACCCACGTGCACTTCACTTTCATCTGCTCGCACAACGCGTCGCCGATATCCACGTCGAAACCGGTGAGTTTGCCGTCGGGGGTTTTCATCGAGAATGGCGGGTAACCGGCTTCAATACCGATGCGGATCGGCTTGGCGTCTTCGGCCACGGCGGTCAGGGACAACATCGACAGTGCCAGGGCACCGAACATCACTAGCTTCTTCATTTATAACTCCTGTGTGCGGAGGCTTTTATTGGCAGCTTTCGATTGGTCGCTTTCGGCAGGTGAAGCCGAAGTGGCCGGCAGTCTAGAGCGGCTACAGGAGGGCAAATTGTTCCTAAGCGACAAATACTTATAGAAAAATGACTGACCGATCGGACTGTTTAGTATCGTGCGCCATGACGGTGCAAAGACCGTAGGACAAGTCCTGCTTTGGGATAAAACCTACGGGTTTGCGGTGTTAATCCGACCGATCGGTCGTATGGCACGTCGCTGGCGATGACCCGTGTTTTGCGGCACATTGAGCGCCATCCGCCCCTCGCAAGAGAAACCTGATGCCTGAGTTGAACCTGATCCAGCACCACCCCGCCGAAGGTCCTGGCGCCATTGCCGAATGGGCGCGGCTACGCGGGATTACGCTGAACGTCTTTCGCGCCGATCTCGGGCAGTTGCCGCCCGTGGGTACGGCGCCCGTGATCCTTTTGGGCGGACCTTACGAATCCAACGCCGGGCCGGCGTGGCTGGACGCGGAGCGTCAATGGCTGGCGGCCAGTCTTGATCAAGGCGCGGCGGTGTTTGCCATTTGCCTGGGGGCGCAGTTATTGGCCTTGAGCCTGGGCGGGACGGTGCGGCGCATGGCCGATCCTGAAACCGGATGGACCACCGTAAACTTCGCGAATGGCCAGGCGTTGCAGGTGCTGGAGTGGCACGAAGATGCGATCGACTTGCCACCGGGCGCGCAATTGCTGGCCAGCAGCGCGGCGTGTGAGCAGCAGATGTACCGGGTCGGGCCGACGCGGGTGGGGTTGCAGTTTCATCCGGAGTGGAATGGCGAATCGGTGAGGCTGCTGAATGCGCATTTTGCTGAGGAGTCGCCGTTGCCTCGGGGGCAGGACGACAGTGCCGAGCATGCGGCGGTATTCAAGTGGTTGCAGGGGACGTTGGATCAGTGGTGGGCTGACGCATCGAACTGATGGTGAAAACGCCGTTGTGGCGAGGGGGCTTGCCCCCGTTGAGTTGCGCAACAGCCCCAAAAATCTCGGCTGTATCGAAGATTTTTGGGAGCGCTGCGCACTCCAACGGGGGCAAGCCCCCTCGCCACACTTGATTAGTTGTGTCTGGGGATCAGCATTCACAACCGACTGGTCCGAGCACGGCTTCAACACTCAACGCAAACCCCTCATCCAGCCACCCCGTGACCCCGCCGATCATTTCCTTGACCGGGTAACCCAGCGCCGCCAGTTTCACCGCTGCCTTGTTCGCACCGTTGCAGTGTGGCCCGGCGCAATAGACCACGAACACCGTGGATTTCGGGTAAGCCGACAGCATTTCGGCGGTCATCAAACGGCCGGGAATATTGATCGCCCCCGGCACATGCCCGCGTTCAAAGGCCAGCGGACCACGGGTGTCCACCAGGACAAAATCCACCTCCCCGGCCTGCTGGCTGGTATGGACGTCGGAACAATCGGTTTCGAACGTCAGGCGATTGCTGAAATGCATCAGGGCAATGGCGGACGGGGCGGCGGGAATGGCGCAAACCGGGCTGGTCATGGTTGTAGTCCTACGTCTGTGTGGGTGTAGGCAGACTTTATCTGCCCGTCACTTGCGGCTACAGTGGCGCACAAGACACTCACCGGGAACTTTCCGCCAAATGCAGCCCACCCCTGGATTAGTCGCGATCTTGGCCTACGACGGCCTCTGCACATTCGAATTCGGCATCGCCGTGGAGATCTTCGGCCTGGCCCGGCCCGAGTTCGATTTCCCGTGGTATGAACACCGGATCGTCGCTGTGGACGAAGGGCCGATGCGTGCCATGGGCGGCATACAGGTGCTGGCGGACGGCGGCATGGAACTGCTGGAACAGGCCCGGACCATCCTTATCCCCGGTTGGCGCGACCGTCAGGCGCCGGTGCCCGAAGCGCTGCTCGCCGCGTTGCGCCAGGCCCATGCCCGGGGCGCAAGGCTGCTGTCGATCTGCTCCGGGGTGTTTGTGCTGGCGGCCACCGGTTTGCTCGACGGGCACCGCGCCACCACCCATTGGCGCTACACCCGCGAATTGGCCGAGCGTTTCCCCAATATCCAGGTGGACCCGGACGTGCTCTACGTCGATTCCGGCCAGTTGATCACCTCGGCCGGCAGTGCGGCAGGCATCGACGCCTGCCTGCACCTGGTGGCACGGGACTTCGGCACGCAAGTGGCCAACTCGGTGGCGCGGCGCCTGGTGATGTCGCCGCAACGCACCGGCGGCCAGGCGCAGTTTATTCCTACGCCGGTCAGTCCGACGCCCCGCAGCGATTTGTCCCGCGTCATGCAATGGGCCCGGGAACGCCTGCACGAACCGCTGGAAGTACGGGACCTGGCCAGTGAGGCGGCGATGAGCGAACGCACCTTCCTGCGCCGCTTTACCGAGGCCAGCGGTTTGTCACCCAAGACCTGGTTGCAGCACCAGCGGCTGGCGAGGGCGCGGGAGTTGCTGGAGAGCACGAGCCAGAACACCGACCAGATTGCCGAGCGTTGTGGGTATCGGTCGGTGGAGAGTTTTCGGGTGGCGTTTCGCAGTGTGGTCGGGGTGCCGCCGTCGGTGTATCGGGAAAGGTTTGGGCGCGGCGAACAGGCTGTTTTTTGAGGTGTTCTCTCAGGCCTCTTCGCGGGCAAGCCTCGCTCCTACAGGATTATCGCTATCCTTGTGGGAGCGGGCTTGCTCGCGAAGGCGCCCGCCCAGACCCCCATTACTTCAAGGTTTACGCAGCAAATAGGTATCCATAATCCACCCATTCGCCAGCCGCGCAGCCTTGCGCACCCGTTCAATCTCATCCGCCACATCCTTGAGCTTGCCCGAGATCAGAATTTCATCCGGCGTGCCCAGGTAGGCTCCCCAGTAAATCTCGGTCTCCTGATCCGCCACGTGATGGTAGGAATCTTCTGCATCAAGCATCACCACCAGACTGTCGGCATCGCTCACCTGCCCCGCCGCCAGCCGCCGGCCGGTGGTGATTTCGATCGAGCGGCCGATGCGGTTCAGCGGCACTTTATGCTGCGCCGCCAACGCCTGGACGCTGGTGATACCGGGGATCACTTCGAACTCGAACGCACAACGCCCCGACGCCAAAATCGCCTGCAAGATACGCACGGTGCTGTCGTACAACGCCGGGTCGCCCCACACCAGGAAACCGCCGCACTGGCCGTCGGACATTTCCTCATTGATCAAGCGTTCGAAGGTCTGCTGCTTGGCCAGGTTCAGATCATCGACACTGGCCTTGTAGTCCACATCCCCACGCTCGCGCTCGGGGCTGTGGGCTTCGACGAAGCGGTAGTCAGGGTCGGTGATGTAGCGCTCGCAGATGTCCCGGCGCAGGTCGATCAACTTGTCTTTGCTCTGGCCCTTGTCCATGAGGAAAAACACGTCGGTGCGATTCAGCGCTTTCACCGCCTGCATCGTGATGTAGTCCGGGTTACCGGCGCCGATACCGATGACCAGCAAGGTTTTCATCAAAAGCCTCCGTCAGCGTCAGTGCTCATCAAACGTAGGCGCCAGCGACCGGTGAACCGCAGTTCGATGGCCGATAACGGTTCGACGTCGATCAGGTTGAACGCCGTGCTTTGCAATACATGGGTCAGCACGGCACGAACGACATAGGGATGGGTGATGGCGACGATGTCGCCCGGCGTCGTCTCCAGGGTCGCCAGCCAGGCTGCTGCGCGCTCAGCGAGTTGCACCACCGACTCGCCGCCGTGGGGGGCGGAATGCGGGTCTTCGAGCCAGGCCTTGAGCGCCTCGGGCTCGTTTTTTTGCAGTTCACTGATGCGTTGACCTTGCCAGCGACCGAAATCGCAATCGCGCAAGGCGTCGACGATGTGTGCATCGCTGCCAAACAGCTCGGCGGTCTCGCGGGTCCGGGCTTCGGGACCGCACACCAGACGCGGCGCGACCTTGGAGGTTCCGCGCCGGGAACACTTGGCCGATTGCCAGACCATTTCCACCGACTCATCCATAGGAAAACGCGCCAGTTTTTGTGCGACGGTTCGGGCGTGGCAAATCAGGGTCAAACGGGTCGCCTGCACGGGCTATTACTCTTTTATTGGAGAGGCAGAACGGCAACATGCCGCAAACAATTCCCCGATTGTGCCGCAAGACGATCAGCTAAAGCACAAAACCTTGTGGGAGCGGGCTTGCTCGCGAATGCCCAGTGTCAGGCGGGAAAGATGCTGACTGACACGGCCCCTTCGCGAGCAAGCCCGCTCCCACAGGGATTTTCGTGGCCTTCAAAGGGCGATGTCCGACAATGAAATGGACAATGTCCTACACACCCAATCGCCATCCGCGAAGTCCTTATTACACGGGCCTTTCGCACCATTTTGGCGCCATTGCTTGCCATGCAAAAATTCACTAGACATGTAGCGTGTATTACATAAATACTGTTTTAGCGATTAGTGAAACAAAACCGACACACCCATCCAGCAGGAGCCCGGATGCCCCCTCTCAGAGACCTGATCACCGATCCCGGCCTGGACCTCACGCCGTCGGAACGCAAAGTCATCCGCGCCTTGCTTGACCAATACCCGCGTAACGGGCTGGGCCCGATGTCGCGTTTGGCCGAACATGCCGGTGTCAGTGATCCGACCATCGTGCGGCTGGTAAAAAAACTCGGTTTCGGCGGTTACGCCGAATTCCAGGACGCCCTGCTCAGCGACATGGACCACCGCCTGCGCTCCCCCAGCACCTTGTTACAACCCCGCTCCCACCTGCAAAAAGACGATCCGTGGAGCCATTACCTGGCGCACACCCATCGCTCAATGGTGGAAACCCAGGCCCTGACCCAACCCGAAGACGTGCGCATCCTCGTGGAATGGCTGCTCGATGTGCGCCATCAGGTGCATTGCTTCGGCGGGCGTTTCAGCAGCTTCCTCGCCAACTACCTGCTCAACCATCTGCGCCTGCTGCGCCCCGGCTGTTTTGCCCTGGAGGACAACGCCCAGTTGCCGGACCGTTTGTTCGACGTGCAGCGCCAGGATGTGGTGCTGGTGTTCGACTACCGCCGCTACCAGTCCCAGGCCCTGCGGGTGGCCAGCGCGGCGAAAAATCGTTATGCGCGGGTGGTGTTGTTCACGGACATCTATGCTTCGCCGTTGCGGGAAATGGCCGACCTGATCATCAGTGCGCCGGTGGAGTCGGTTTCGGCGTTCGACAGCATGGTCCCGGCGCTGGCGCAGATTGAAGCGTTGATCGCCTGCCTGACCCTGCGCAGCCCGGATCTGGCCGATCGCCTGGAAGGCATCGATAACTTGCGCGCCGACTTCGACACACACCTGCTGGAGGAAAAATAAGGATGTTTACGCTCCCCCACCGCTCACCCCGCGACTTGCCGTTTGTCAGCGACCACACCGTGCTGCTGCTGGTCGACATGCAACGGGCCTGGCTCGAACCGCAGTTCGACCCGCACCTCAACGGGCCGGACGCCGAGTATTTCCTGACCCGTACCCACATGCAGGTGGTGCCCAACCAGCGGCGTTTACTCAGCGCCTTTCGCAGCGCCCGGCAGAACGTGCTGCACACCCTGATCGAAAGCCTCACCGCCGATGGCCGCGACCGCTCCCTGGACCACAAACTCTCGGACATGCACTTGCCCAAGGGCAGCCCCCAGGCGCGGATCATCGACGACCTGACGCCCACGGAAAACGAAGTGGTGCTGCCCAAGACGTCCTCCGGCGTCTTCAATTCCACCAACATCGACTACGTGCTGCGCAACCTCGGCGTGCGCCACCTGGTCATCGCCGGCATCGTCACCGACCAGTGCGTGGACATGGCCGTACGTGACGCCGCCGACCGTGGCTATCTGGTGACCCTGGTGGAAGACGCCTGCGCCACCTACACCCAGGAACGGCATCAGGCCTGCCTCAACGCGATCAAAGGTTATTGCTGGATCACCGACACCCAAACCGTGCTCGGCCGCTTGCTGGAGATGCAGCCATGAGTGCGCGTCTGTTGCCGGTGCCGATGACCACGATCGTGACCACCGACCTGATTGGCGTGACCCGCGGCCGCTCGTTTCCCACCGACGAACTGGAGCACTATCAAGCCTCCGGGTGCGGTTGGGTGCCGGCCAACAGCGCGTTGACCCCGCAAGATGTCATCGCCTCGACCAATCCGTGGGGTGCCTACGGGGATTTGCGTTTGATCCCGGATATGGCCAGCCGCGTGATGGTCAGCAACGGTCCCGACACCAACGCCCCGGCCCTGGATTTTATCCACGGCGACATCTGCGAAACCGATGGCCGGCCATGGGGCGCTTGCCCGCGCACGCTGTTGCGCAACGAAGTGGAACGCTATCGCGCCGAGCTCGGTTTGCAAGTCAACGCCGCGTTCGAACACGAATTCAATCTGGATGCCGGGGCCGCCGAACACCTGGCGTTCACCCTTGAGGCCCAGCGCCAGGGCGCCGAGTTTGGCGGCTGGCTGCTCAGCGCGTTGCGCGCCGGGGGCGTGGAACCGGAGATGTTCCTGCCGGAATACGGCAAGCACCAATACGAAATCACCTGCCGCCCGACCCTCGGGGTAGCGGCGGCGGACCGTGCGGTCAACGTGCGGGAGATCACCCGAGAGATTGCCCGGCAAATGGGCCTGGGCCTGAGCTTCGCACCGAAGACGGCCGAGCATGCGGTGTGCAACGGCGTGCACCTGCACGTCAGCCTGCAAGACCTGGCCGGGCACCCGACGCTGTATGACGCCGGCACCACCAATGGCCTGTCGACCCTCGGCCAGCATTGGGCCGCCGGGGTTCTGCACTATTTGCCGGCCCTGTGCGCCTTCACCGCGCCGACGCCGGTGTCCTACGAGCGCTTGCAGCCCCATCACTGGAGCGCGTCCTATGCCTGCCTGGGACAGCGCAACCGCGAAGCGGCGCTGCGGATTTGTCCGACCGTGAGCCTGGGCGGCAAGTCCGTGGCGGCGCAGTACAACCTGGAATTCCGGGCCATGGACGCCACCGCTTCGCCGCACCTGGCCATGGCCGCGCTGCTGATCGCCGGACGCCTGGGCATCGAACAACGCCTGGCACTGAACGCCATCACCGATGAAATCCCCGATGCCTTGAACGAAGAACAACGCCAGGCCCGGGGCATCGTTGCCCTGCCCGCCTCGCTGGCCCAGGCCCTGGACTGCCTGCGCAATAGCGAGGCGCTGATCGAAGCCTTGCCCACGGCATTGCTCGACACTTACTTCGCCCTGAAAACCGAGGAACTGACGCTGACGGAACAGCTCTCGCCCGCCGACCTTTGTGAGCACTATGCCCGTCTGTACTGAATCCGTTGAACTGGGGCTCTACACCGAGCCCCCGTACACCCTGAGCCAGGAAGCTTCCGAGCACCCGTTGATCCTGGTGTGCGAACACGCCAGCCGTTACATCCCACCGGCGTTGAACGACCTGGGCCTGAGCCATGAGGCCGCCCGGGAACACATCGCCTGGGACATCGGTGCTTTGGCCCTGGCCCAGCGTTTGTCGCAAACCCTCGGCGCCACGCTGCTGGCGGCTAATTATTCGCGGCTGTTGATCGACCTCAACCGCCCGCGCCATGCCCCGGACAGCATTCCGCCCCAGAGCGAGATCTATCAGGTGCCGGGCAACCAGCAACTGGACGAGGCCTCCCGGGAATACCGGCGGCAGATGCTGTTCAAGCCGTTTCACACGCGGCTGCAAACCCTGATTGACGAACGTGTGGCCCAGGGACGTCCAGTGCGGGTGGTGGGGATTCACAGTTTCACCCCGGTGTATTACGGCCAGCCCCGGACGCTGGAGGCCGGCGTGTTGTTCGGCGAAGCCGGGCATTACGCCCAACGCATCATCGACGGGCTGAGCCAGCATCCGCTGAAAGTCGCTGGCAATCAGCCGTACAAGATCGACCCGTTGGGCGACATGACCGTGCCGGTGCACGGCGATGCCCGTGGCCTGGAATCGGTGTTGATCGAAGTGCGCAACGATTTGCTGCGTACCCCGCAAGCCATTGAACGCTGGGCCGGCTACCTGGCCCCGCTGCTGTAGGAAAAAAGTAACCGCTGTGCTGTGCCGGTATAAAAACTAAAAGATTGCCCGAATGACTGATAAGGAGATGCGCTTCATGGAAATAGAAGAATTCGGCTACAAGCAGGAGTTGAAACGTAGCCTGTCGCTGACGGATCTGGTGGTGTACGGGATGATCTTCATGATCCCCATTGCCCCGTTCGGCGTGTATGGCTACGTCAATGCCGAGGCCCCAGGGATGGTGCCGCTGGCTTATATCATTGGCATGGTGGCGATGCTGTTCACCGCCCTCAGCTACGGCAGCATGGCCCGGGCGTTTCCGATTGCCGGCTCGGTGTATTCCTACGCCCAACGGGGCTTGAATCAACACGTCGGCTTCATCGCCGGCTGGCTGATGCTGCTCGATTACCTGCTGATTCCGCCGCTGCTTTATGTGTACGCGGCGATGGCGCTGAATCACCTGTACCCGGACATCCCCAAAGTCGGTTTCATCCTGGCGTTCCTGGTCAGCGCGACCTTCGTCAACCTGCGCGGCATCACCTTCACCGCACGGATGAACATCATCTTTCTGCTGGCGCAACTGGTGGTGCTGGGGATTTTCCTGTTCTACGCCTGGAATGCCCTGCACAACGGCGGCGGTCACGGCGAACTGACCCTGGCGCCGCTGTACAACCCGAACACTTTCAACTTCGCCCTACTGATGCAAGCCGTGTCGATTGCGGTGCTGTCGTTCCTGGGCTTCGACGCGATTTCCACCCTGGCCGAAGAGATCAAGGGCGACCCGGGCCGCAGCGTCGGCAAGGCCGCGCTGATTACCCTGGTGGTGATGGGCGTGATTTTCGTGGTGCAGACCTGGATTGCCACTGACCTGGCGGCCGGCATGGGCTTCAAGTCCGCCGATACCGCGTTCTATGAAATCGCCGAAATCGCCGCCGGCAGTTGGCTCGCAACCCTGACCGGCGTGGCCACCGCCCTGGCCTGGGGCGTGGCGGTGGCGATTACGTCACAAGCGGCGGTGTCGCGGCTGCTGTTCGGCATGGCCCGGGACGGCAAGTTGCCGAAGGTGCTGGCCAAGGTCCATCCAAAACACAACACGCCGTACATCAGCATTTACCTGGTGGCGGTGTTGTCCCTGGTGATTTGCTACCTGTTCATCAACTCGGTGGACACCCTCACCTCCCTGGTCAACTTCGGCGCCTTGAGCGGCTTCATGCTGCTGCACCTGACCGTGATCAATTACTACTGGCGCCGGCAGAAGTCCGGTCAGGTGATCCGTCACCTGCTGTGCCCGGTGGTCGGCTTCATCATCGTCGCGGCCATCATGTACAACATGGGCGTGGATGCACAAAAACTCGGCTTGATCTGGATTGCCCTGGGTCTGGTCTATCTGTTCTTCCTTAACAAGCTGGGCGCCAGCACAACGCTGCCGGACCCGAGCAACGTCTGACAAGAAAAAGGGCGGCGTCTGACACGAGATCAGGCGACCGCCGCTTCCGCGCGTGGAAACCGACAGTGATAGTCAGGTTCGACGGCACTACCGCCGGACCCTTTGATACAGGAGTACATCCATGCTGGTCCTACGCCCAGTCGAGTTAACCGACCTGCCCCAGTTGCAACAATTGGCCCGTGACAGCCTGGTGGGCGTCACGTCCCTGCCCGATGACAGCGAACGCCTGCGGGAGAAGATCCTCGATTCCTGCGCCTCGTTCGACAAAGAAGTTGAAGGCAATGGCCCGGAAAACTACTTTTTCGTCCTTGAAGACCTGGACACCCGGCGCCTGACCGGGTGCTCTGAAGTCCTCGCCACCGCCGGTTTCAGCGAGCCGTTCTACAGCCTGCGCAACCGCCACTTCACCAGCGCCTCCCGGGAGCTGAACATCGAGCACGGGGTGCCAGCGCTGTCGTTGTGCCACGATCTCAGCGGCCATAGCTTGCTGCGCGGTTTTCACATTGATAGCGCACTGGTGTGCACGCCGTTTTCCGAATTGCTGTCGCGGGCGCGGTTGTTGTTTATCGCGGCGCACCCGGGGCGTTTTTCCGACGCCGTAATCACAGAAATCGTCGGCTACAGCGATGAACAGGGCCAATCACCCTTCTGGGACGCCGTGGGCAAGCATTTTTTCGACCTGCCTTATGTCGAGGCCGAAAGGCTCTGCGGCCTGGAAAGCCGCAGCTTCCTCGCTGAATTGATGCCGCAATACCCGATCTACGTGCCGATGCTGCCGCAAGCGGCCCAAGACTGCATCGGCCGGATTCACCCCGACGGCCAGGAAGCGTTCGACATCCTGGAACGCGAAGGCTTTGAAACCAACAGCTACATCGACCTGTTCGACGGCGGCCCGACGCTGTATGCGCGCACGCCGGGTATTCGCTCCATCGCCCACAGCCACACCGGCACCGCGCAGCTCGTCGAGTCGATCGATGCCCGTGGCAGCTATCTGGTGAGCAACGATTCGCTGAAGGACTACCGGGCCATCGTCGCCGAACTGGCTTACGACGTCGGGCAACCGGTGGGGTTGAGCGCCGAAATGTGCGCCGTCCTGAACGTGAACGATGGCAGCCCGATCCGGCTGATCGCCCTGTGAGCATCACCCGGCCCCGCGCCCAACGACAGCGCCCGAGCATGCGCGCACGAGGAGTTGCATCATGATTGTCCGTCCGGTTCACGTCACCGACCTGCCCGCCCTAGTGGCGCTGGTACAACAGGCCGGCCCGGGGTTCACCACCCTGCCGGCCAACGAAGAACGCCTGGGCCATCGCGTGCGCTGGTCCCAACGGACCTTCGCCGAACAGGTGGAGCGGGCCGATGCCGACTATTTGTTCGTGCTCGAAGATGACGATCAGCGCGTGGTCGGGGTCAGCGCCCTGACCGGGGCCGTGGGTATCCGCGAGCCCTGGTACAACTACCGGGTCGGGCTGACGGTCAGTTCGTCGCCAGACCTGGGCATCCAGAAGCAGATCCCGACCCTGTTCCTGAACAATGAAATGACCGGGCAATCGGAACTCTGCTCGCTGTTCCTGCGCCCGGATCAACGCCAGGGCAACAATGGCCGGTTGCTGTCGTTGGGGCGCCTGCTGTTTGTCGCCGAGTTCCCGCAACTGTTCGGCGAAAAGCTTATCGCCGAACTGCGCGGCACTGCCGACGAACAAGGCTGCTCACCGTTCTGGGACAGCCTGGGCCGGCACTTTTTCCAGATGGATTTCAGCTACGCCGATCATTTGTCGGGGCTGGGCAACAAATCCTTCATCGCCGAACTGATGCCCCGCCAACCGCTATACACCTGCCTGCTCACCGAACAGGCCCAGGCGGTGATCGGCAAGGCGCACCCCAATACCCAACCGGCGCTGAAGATCCTCAACGCCGAAGGTTTTGCCCACAAGGACTACATCGACATCTTCGACGGCGGCCCGGTGATCGAAGCCCAGGTGTCTAAAATCCGCACCGTGCGCGACAGCCAGCCACTGGTGCTGGGCATCGGCACCCCGGACGACCAGGCCCCGGTGTGGCTGATTCACAACCGCCGCATGGAAAACTGCCGCATCACCACCGCCCGGGCGCGCCTGGTGGGCAACAGCCTGATCGTCGACCGCCTCACCGCCAAACGCCTGCAACTGCAACCGGGCAACTCGGTGCGGGCGGTGCCATTGTTGAATCAGGAACAGCAGGCGGTGGCGGCCTGATCAGCCCGCCATTGTTGCAGTGGGTGCGGTATCGTTTCACCCACCTGTAAATTCGTCATCCTATTGACCCCGCCCGCGTGATAGCCTTTTGTTCCTTCGGCGTTGACACTTTTGCTCAAGCCCTTCCATTCCAATGCAGTGGTGGAACTCTATGTCCAGGCTTTCCCATCAAGATTTGCGCCGTAACTTTCGCCAATTACTGGCTTCCGACACGTGTTACCACACCGCTTCGGTGTTCGACCCGATGTCGGCGCGCATCGCCGCCGACCTGGGTTTTGAAGTCGGGATCCTCGGTGGTTCGGTGGCCTCGTTGCAGGTCCTGGGCGCCCCCGACTTTGCCTTGATCACCCTCAGCGAGTTCGCCGAACAGGCCACCCGCATCGGCCGCGTGGCCCAATTACCGGTGATCGCCGACGCCGACCACGGCTACGGCAACGCGCTGAACGTGATGCGCACCATCGTTGAACTGGAACGCGCCGGCATCGCCGCGCTGACCATCGAAGACACCCTGTTGCCCGCGCAATTCGGCCGCAAGTCCACGGATTTGATCGGGGTCGCCGAAGGCGTCGGCAAGATCCGCGCAGCGCTGGAAGCCCGGGTCGACAAGGAAATGGCGATCATCGCCCGCACCAACGCGGGGATCCTGCCGGTCCAGGAAATCATCAGCCGCACCCAGCAATACCAGAACGCCGGGGCCGACGGGATCTGCATGGTCGGCATCCAGGACTTCGACCAACTGGAAAAAATCGCCGAACACCTCAGCGTGCCGCTGATGCTGGTCACCTACGGCAACCCGGCCCTGCGCGACGACAAACGCCTGGCAGAACTGGGTGTGCGCGTCACCATCGACGGCCACGGCGCGTACTTTGCCGCGATCAAGGCGACCTACGACAGCCTGCGCGAACAGCGGCAGATCTTTACCCAGGCTTCGGACCTGAGCGCGACCGAACTCACACACACCTATACACAGCCTGAGGATTACATTCGTTGGGCGGAAGAGTTTATGCGCGTCAAAGAGTGATGCGTGAACCGGCAGGACGCCTTCGCGAGCAAGCCCGCTCCCACACTGGATCGCCGCTGAGCACACATCGTGTGACCAACACTGAATCACTGTGGGAGCGGGCTTGCTCGCGAAGGGGCCAGCCGCCACACCGCTAAACTGCAGATGTCCGATCGTTCCCACGCTCTGCGTGGGAATGCAGCCGGGGACGCTCTGCGTCCCATCTAAAGCCGAACGCGGAGCGTCCGTTGAGGCATTCCCACGCAGAGCGTGGGAACGATCAGTGGCTTACCGCTTGGCCAATTCCATAATCATCCGCGACAACAGATAAATCCTCGGCGCCACGCTTTCCACTTCCGCGTATTCCTCCGGCGTATGGATGTTGCCGCCGACAATCCCGAAGCCATCCAGCGTCGGTGTACCTACACCAGCCGAGAGACTGGCATCCGCTGCCCCGCCGCTGCCTTCTTCGGTCAACTTGCGGCCAATTTCGCCGTAAATGCCCTGGGCCATGGCCATCAGGCGATCCGATTCCGGCGTCTGCGGCATCGGTGGCAACCCCCGTTGCAGGGTGGTGGTGACTTCGGTGTCCGGGATCAATTTATCCTGAGAGACCCGTGCCAAATCCTTCTCGATCCGGTCGAACTCTTCCGGCACGGCGGCGCGTACGTCGGCCTTGGCGGTGGCCTGGTCCGGGATCACGTTGGTGCGATCGCCGGCCTTGAGCACCGTGAAGTTGATGGTGGTTTTCTTCGCTTCATCACCGAGTTTGCCCAATTGCAGAATCTGGTGCGCCGCTTCCATTGCGGCATTGCGCCCCAGTTCCGGGGCGACGCCGGCGTGGGCGGCCTTGCCCTTCACTTCGACCACCGCCGTGGCGCTGCCCTTGCGCCACACCACCAGCCCATCGGCCGGGCGGCCAGGCTCGAGGTTGAGGGTCACATCGTGGGCCTTGGCGGTTTTCTTGATCAGGTCGGTGGCAACGTCCGAGCCGGATTCTTCGCTGGCATCCAGCAAGAAGGTGATTTGCGCGTAATCCTTGAAATCGAGGTTTTTCAGGACTTTCAGCGCGTAGATCCCGGCGACGATACCGCCCTTGTCGTCCATCACGCCCGGCCCGTAGGCGCGACCGTCCTTGATGTGGAACGGGCGCTCGGTGGCCGAGCCTTCCTTGAACACCGTGTCCATGTGCGCCATCAGCAGGATTTTCGCTTTGCCGGTGCCTTTGAGGGTGGCGATCACGTGGCTGCTTTTATCCGGAGTGTTGGGCACCAGCTCGATGCTGAAACCGAGTTTTTTCAACTCATCGACGGCAATGTCGCGCACCTGGGTCAGTCCCGGTTCATAGCCGGAACCGGAATCGATGTTGACCAGTTTCTCCAGCAGTTTCAGCGCATCGGCCTTGTATTGCTCGGAATCGGCGAGCACTTGTTTGTGCGGTTCGGCGAAGGCTGCGGGAGCGAAAGCGCCGAGGGCGAAAGTCAGGGCCAGACTGGTGGCCAGCGGGGAGCGAGAGAGTTTGAACGTCATGAATCGATCCTTGTTTCTTGTCGGGGAGTGATTGAACCCTACCTCAGTGCGGGGCTGGGCTCTATACCGGATGCGACATTGGGCGTTCGGCTTTGGACCGAGGTGCGGCCATCGCGAGCGAGCTCGCTCCCACAAGGGTCCGGGTTGACTACAGAATTTGTGGGCAACACAGATCTACTGTGGGAGCGGGCTTGCTCGCGAAGGCGGAGTGTCAGTCGACATCGATGTTGGATGTGACGGCCTCTTCGCGAGCAAGCCCGCTCCCACAAGGGGCCGGGTTGACCACTGAACTTGTGGGCAACACAGATCCAGTGTGGGAGCGGGCTTGCTCGCGAAAGCGGAGTGTCAGTCGACATGGATGCTGGATGTGACGGCCCCTTCGCGAGCAAGCCCGCTCCCACAAGGGGAAATGAGTTGAGTCAGTCAGACCGAGTCGAGTAGCTCGTGGCGGGGTTTGCCGTCGCGGCTGCAGATGACGCGGTTGCGGCCGGTGGTCTTGGCTTCGTAGAGCGCCTGGTCGGCGTCGTTCAGCCATAGGGTCGCCTCGGTGTGCGCCGGGTTGAACGCGGCCAGGCCGATGCTCAGGCTGACTTTCAGCGCCGGGCTCTGTTCGTAGCCGAGGGTAGCGAAGCGATCGCGCAAGGCATCCATGGCCGCGGCGGCGCGGTCGAGGGGCAGGTCCGGGAGGATCACGCAGAATTCGTCGCCGCCATAGCGCCCGGCGACATCCGCCGCCCGCAGGTTTTGCTTGAGCATTTTGCTCAGTTGGCGCAACACGATATCCCCGGCGACGTGGCCATAGGTGTCGTTGATGGTTTTGAAGTGGTCGATGTCGATCAGCGCAATGGCCCCGCCCTGGTTCTGCCGCTGGCAGCGCTGGAATTCGATTTCCAGTTGATCCTTCCAGGCGCCATGGTTGAGCAGGCCAGTGAGGCTGTCGGTGCGGCTCAGGGCCAGCAATTCACGTTTTTGTCGGCCGAGGGTAATGGCCTGGCGAAAGCAGATCCAGCCCAGCGCCAGCGGGTACAGGCACAACAAAGGTAAGCAGGCGTAGAGCTGCAACGGACTGGTGTGGGGGATAAACGCGGGGGTGAAAATCAGCAGGCCGACGCCAACCCCGAGGATTTGCGCCACCGTGCCGGCCAGAAGAAAACGCAAGCCGCCAATGGCCACATTGTTCATCGCCATCATCGAAATGGTGGTGGCGCTGGGCAAGGGGTTGAACTGCATGGCCGCGACCCAGACGCCGCCGAGAAAGGCGTCCACCAGCAGGTTACGGTGTTCAGCGTGGTACGGAAGTGTGGCGCGGCGGGCCCATTGGTAGGCCAGATGCGGCCAGACAATGGCATTGAACAGCATCACGCCCCAGACCCACGGCGCCGGATCGAGCGGGTACATCGCCGCGCTTACACACATCAATCCCAGGGCCAAACCCAAGGTGCGCGACGTGTATAGCCTCCTGGCCAGTGAAAGTCCCTTTCCTCCCGTTTTTGCCATAGAGGCCTCTACCACTGAACGGAATCTGATTACACCGGGGGTTGCGGGTGTGAACGGAGTCTATCAGGGCAACGTCAAATAGCCATCACCGGCTGGCGGTGAATACCCGGACATTTGTTTAAACCCCACAACCCTGTGGGAGCGGGCTTGCTCGCGAAGGCGTAGTGTCAGCCAACCTCTATGTTGAATGTGACGGCTCCTTCGCGGGCAAGCCGCGCTCCTACAAAAGCGGCGGCATCGACTGACAGATTGGCTATACATGAAGGGAGCGTTTGATAAACAACGACAACAGGAGGCCCATGCAAACCTTTCAGGTATTGATCATCGGCAGCGGTTTTGGCGGCCAGTGTGCGGCGATCAATTTGCTCAAGGCCGGCATCAGCGATTTTCGCCTGCTGGAACGGCGGGACTTTTTCGGCGGCACCTGGTGCCAGAACACCTACCCCGGTGCGGCCGTCGACGTGCCCTCGCCGCTGTATTCGCTGTCCTTCGCGCCGTACCAGTGGACGCAGATGTTCGCCGAACAGGCCGAACTGCACCGCTACACCCAGTACGTGGTGGAGCACTTCGGCTTGCGCGACAAAGTGCAACTGGACACCAACGTCGAAGGCATTGAATGGGACGAGGCCAACAAACGCTGGGCCGTGCACACCGCCAGCAAAGGCACGTTCTACGCGCAGTTCCTGATCAACGCCACGGGGCCGCTGAGCCAACCGGTGGTCCCACACTTCGACGGCCAGGATCGCTTCCAGGGCAAAACCTTTCACACCAACAATTGGGATCATTCCTACGACTACAGCGGCAAACGGGTCGCGATCATCGGCAGCGGCGCCAGTGCGGCCCAGGTGATCCCGGCGATTGCCCCGGACGTCGAACACTTGCACGTCTTCCAGCGCACAGCCCATTGGGTGCTGCCCCGTGCCGACCGGACCTTCGGCCCTTTCCAACGCTGGTTGCTGGGGTTGAAACCGGCCTACAAGCTGCTGCGCTGGACGATTTACTGGCTGTTCGAAACCCGAGTCATCGCCTTCAAATACTCGAAACCAGCGATTCACCTGGTCCAGCAACAGGCCCTGCGCTTTCTCAAACGCCAAGTGCCCGACCCCGAACTTCGGCGCAAGCTGACCCCGGATTTCACCATCGGCTGCAAGCGCGTGGTGGTGTCCAGCACGCTGTACCCGGCGCTGGGCCGGCCCAATGTGACGCTGCACAGCCGTGAACAAGGCATCGCGTCCCTCGATGAAACCGGAATCAACACCCTCGACGGCCAGCACATCGATGTCGACCTGATCGTCTGGTCCACCGGTTACGACGCCACCGACGGGGTGATTTCCTACCCGGTCATCGGCAAACACGGCAAGCATCTGAAAGACTTCTGGGCCCAATACCCTCGGGCCTACCTGGGCACCAGCCTGCCGGACTTCCCCAACCTGTTTATCGTCACCGGCCCCAACACCGGCATCGGCCACACCTCGGCGCTGTTCATCATCGAGTCGCAGATGAACTACATCCTCGGTTGTATCCGCATGCTAAAAGAACAGGGCCTGCACAGCATTGAAGTACGCCCCGAAGCGGAACGTACCTACACTGAAATGATCCATCGGGAAATGGAACGAACCGTGTGGAAGTCCGGTGGCTGCCACAGTTGGTATCAAAGCAAGAGCGGTCATGTCATCGCCATGTTTCCGGGGTTCAGTTTCAGCTATCACCGCTTGACCCGAACACTCAAGCCCGCCGACCACATATTGTCCTGATCACGTCATAAGGAAGATGCCTGATGCTTTTGTTGGTAGTTGCGATTGCGGTTTTCGTCGCCTGGAGCTGGCTCAGTTACCCCGCCGTGGGCCATTGGATATACGACTTGAGCATGGCCCTGGAAGCCAAGCTGTATCGGCTGCACAAGATCGTTGTGCCGATCAGCGAAATGACCGTTTCGACCTGGCAAGGCGGGCCGTACGAAGCCTCCAGCAGCATCTTGATGCTGCACGGTTTCACCGCCGACAAAAACCTGTGGCTGCGCTTTGCCCGGCACTTTGTCGACGACCACCGGGTGATCATCCCCGACCTCGCCGGCCATGGTGAAACCGGGTTCAAGGCCGGTGGCGGCTACGACATCGGCGTGCAAGCCAAGCGCATGATCCAGTTGCTCGACGTGTGCGGGGTCGAGAAGGTGCACGTGATCGGCAGTTCCATGGGCGGCTATGTCGCCGCATGGCTGGCGGCCACTTACCCCGAGCGCATTGCTTCGCTGGCGTTGCTCGACCCGGCCGGCGTCACCGCCCCGCAAATCAGCGACATGGATCGCCAGATCAACAAGGGGCACAACCCGTTTTTGATCCACTCAAGGGAGGAGTTCCAGTACTTCTACAACATGTCCATGGCCAACCCGCCGTGGGTGCCTGGTGTGGTGATGGCCGCCATCGCTCAGCGCTACGAACAAAGCCGCGATGCCTTTGCGGAGATCTTCAAGGACTTCCGCGCCAGCCCGCCGATGGAGCCGAAACTCCCCGACATCAAATGCCCGACGCTGCTGGTGTGGGGCAGCAAAGACCGGATGATCGATGTCAGCAGCGTTGCGGTGTGGAGCAAGGGCATTGATAACTTGCGGGTGGACATCTGGGAAGGCATTGGTCATCTGCCGATGGTCGAACAACCGACGCGGGCGGCGCGCTTGTATGAGGAGTTTTTGGGACCGCGAAAATGAGAGAAATCGTTGGAATGTGGACTGCTGTTGTGGCGAGGGAGCTTGCTCCCGCTCGACTGCGCAGCAGTCGCAATCCGGAGGCTGCTACGCAGCCTAGCGGGAGCAAGCTCCCTCGCCACAGGAGTCGGTGTCATGAACATTCTTTATGACGAACGCATCGACGGCACCCTGCCTGACGTGGACAAAGTCGCCCTGCTCAACCGCTTGCACCAGCAAATCCCCGACCTGGACCTGCTGTGGCGCGAAGAGGAACTCAAGCCCTACGAGTGCGACGGCCTCTCCGCCTACCGCACCACGCCAATGCTGGTGGCCCTGCCCCGGCGTCTGGAGCAGGTACAAAAACTCCTCGAAATCTGTCATGCCCAACACGTACCGGTAGTCGCTCGCGGCGCCGGCACCGGGTTGTCCGGCGGTGCCTTACCCCTGGAAAAAGGCGTGCTGCTGGTGATGGCGCGCTTCAACAATATTCTGCACATCGACCCCGCCGCCCGCACCGCAAGGGTCCAGCCCGGGGTGCGCAACCTGGCGATTTCCCAGGCTGCGGCGCCGTTCGGTTTGTATTACGCGCCGGACCCGTCCTCGCAAATCGCCTGTTCGATTGGCGGCAACGTCGCGGAAAACGCCGGCGGCGTGCATTGCCTCAAGTACGGCCTGACTGTGCACAACCTGCTGAAACTCGAAGTGCTGACCATTGAAGGCGAGCGCCTGACTTTGGGCTCCGAAGCCCTGGATTCACCGGGTTTCGACCTGCTGGCACTGTTCACCGGTTCCGAAGGTTTGCTCGGGATCATCACCGAAGTCACGGTCAAATTGCTGCCCAAACCGCAAGTCGCCAAAGTGCTGTTGGCCAGTTTTGATTCGGTGGAAAAGGCCGGTCGCGCCGTGGCCGATATCATTGCCGCCGGGATCATCCCCGGCGGCCTGGAAATGATGGACAACCTGGCGATTCGCGCCGCCGAAGACTTTATCCACGCCGGCTACCCGGTGGACGCCGAGGCGATCCTGTTGTGCGAACTGGACGGCGTTGAAGCCGATGTCCACGACGATTGCCAGCGGGTGCGCGAAGTGATGCAACAGGCTGGCGCCAGCGAAGTGCGCCAGGCCCAGGACGAAGCTGAACGCGTGCGCTTCTGGGCCGGGCGCAAAAATGCCTTTCCGGCGATTGGGCGCCTGTCGCCGGATTACTACTGCATGGACGGCACCATCCCCCGCCGCGAACTGCCCGGCGTGCTCGAAGGCATCGCCCGCCTCGGCGCCGAACATGGCTTGCGCGTGGCCAACGTGTTTCATGCGGGCGATGGCAACATGCACCCGCTGATCCTGTTCGACGCCAACCAACCCGGCGAACTGGCCCGGGCTGAAGCGTTGGGCGGGCAGATCCTCGAACTGTGCGTGAAGGTCGGCGGCAGCATCACCGGCGAGCACGGCGTGGGCCGGGAGAAAATCAATCAGATGTGCGCCCAGTTCAACAGCGACGAGTTAACCCTGTTCTACGCGGTGAAAGCCGCGTTCGACCCGCAGGGCCTGCTCAACCCCGGCAAAAACATCCCGACCCTGCACCGCTGCGCCGAATTTGGCGCGATGCACATCCATGCTGGACAGTTGCCGTTCCCTGAACTGGAGCGTTTCTGATGGCGGACTTCGATGCCAGCGAAGCGTTGCTCGCCCAGGTCAACCAGGCCCGGGAGAACGCCACGCCGCTGCGGATCCAGGGCAGCAACAGCAAGGCGTTTCTTGGCCGCGAGGTGGCCGGGGAAGTGCTCGACACCCGTGCCCATCGCGGCATCGTCAGCTATGACCCGACGGAATTGGTGGTCAGCGTTCGCGCCGGCACGCCGTTGAGCGAACTGCTGGCAGCGCTCGATGCCAAGGGACAAATGCTCCCCTGCGAGCCGCCGTCATTCGGCGAAGGCGCCACGGTCGGCGGGATGATCGCGGCGGGGCTGTCCGGGCCACGGCGGCCGTGGTCGGGTTCGGTGCGGGATTTTGTCCTCGGCACGCGAGTGATCACCGGCCTGGGTAAACACCTGCGTTTCGGCGGCGAGGTGATGAAAAACGTCGCCGGTTATGACCTGTCGCGCCTGTTGGTGGGCAGTTACGGCTGCCTCGGCGTGCTCACGGAGGTCTCGCTCAAGGTGCTGCCAAAACCTCGGCAATGTTTGAGCATCAGTCTGGAAATCGACAGTGCCCGGGCCTTGGTCAAACTCGCCGAATGGGGTCAGCAACCGTTGCCGATCAGCGCCGCCAGTCATGATGGGCAGCGCTTGTTTCTGCGACTTGAAGGGGGCGAAGGTTCGGTGACGGCGGCTCATCAACGGCTGGGTGGCGAGCCTTTGGATTCTGCGTATTGGACTGAGTTGAACGAGCAACGCCTGGCATTTTTTGATGAAGGTCTGCCGCTGTGGCGACTGTCCCTGCCCAATAATCTGGGGCCTTTGTCGCTGCCCGGCGAGCAACTGATCGACTGGGCCGGCGCGCAACGCTGGTTGAAATCCGAAGCCGATAACATTCAGGCACTGGCCCACGAACTGGGCGGTCACGCCACCTGTTTCAGCCACGGCGCCAGCGCCTCACCGTTCCAACCGCTGGCCCCCGCGCTGTTGCGATACCACCGGCAACTCAAGGCGCAACTGGACCCGCAAGGGCTGTTCAACCCTGGCCGGATGTACGCGGAGCTCTAGCATGCAAACCACCCTCAGCGAACAGTCGCGCAAACTGCCAAGGGCCGCCGAGGCGGAAAAGATCCTGCGCACCTGCGTGCATTGCGGGTTCTGCAACGCCACGTGCCCGACCTATCAACTGCTGGGGGATGAACTGGACGGCCCACGCGGGCGCATCTATTTGATCAAGCAAGTGCTGGAAGGCGCCCCCGCTACGGCGAAAACCCAGTTGCACCTCGACCGCTGCCTGTCGTGCCGCAACTGCGAAACCACCTGCCCGTCGGGGGTGGATTATCACAACCTGCTGGATATCGGCCGGGCCGTGGTCGATCAAGCGGTGCCGCGCCCGGCCGGCCAACGGTTGTTGCGTGAGGGATTACGGGCCTTGGCGCCGAATCCGAACCTGTTCAAAGCGCTGCTGCGGATCGGCACGACGTTCCGTCCGTTGTTGCCGCGCACGGTTGAGATGAAGTTGCCCCACGACCTGCCGGCCACGGGTGAGCGCCCTGCCCCTCGGCATGCGCGCACCGTGTTGATGCTCGAGGGCTGCGTGCAACCGGGCCTGTCGCCCAATACCAACGCCGCGGCGGCGCGGGTTTTGGATCGGTTGGGAATCAGCGTGATTGCGGCACCCGAGGCCGGTTGCTGCGGTGCGCTGGACTATCACCTCGACGCCCAGGCCAAGGGGTTGGAGCGCGCCCGGCACAATATCGACGCCTGGTGGCCGCACCTGGAAAACGGCGCCGAAGCCATCGTGCAAACCGCCAGCGGTTGCGGCGCGTTCATCAAGGATTACGGGCATTTGCTGGAGGACGATCCGGCGTATGCGGCCAAGGCGTTGCGGGTCAGTGCGCTGGCGCTGGATCTGGTGCAAGTGTTGGCCGATGAACCGCTGGAGCGAGTCTGCGCCGCCACTGACCAACGCATCGCCTTCCACTGCCCCTGCACCTTGCAGCACGCGCAGAAACTCGGCGGTGCGGTGGAGGCGGTGTTGACCCGATTGGGCTTCAACCTCACGGCGGTTCCCGACAGTCATTTATGTTGTGGTTCGGCCGGCACTTACTCCCTGACCCAACCGGAACTGGCCCGGCAACTGCGGGACAACAAGCTCAACGCCCTGGAAAGCGGCCAGCCGTCCCTGATCGTCACCGCCAATATCGGCTGCCAGAGCCACCTCGCCAGCGCCGGGCGCACGCCGGTCCGGCACTGGATCGAACTGGTGGACCAGTCGCTGGGAGAATGAAGTCCGTAGGAATCTTCGTTTGTCGGCGCCGCAGAAGGCTGCGATCTTTTGCCCCATCCTCTCTGTCACCGCGCCAGGAATTTTTTTCATGAGCCACCCCGCCTTCGTCAGCCCCGACCTGATCCGCCAACGCTTCTCCAAAGCGATGTCCGACATGTACCGCGAAGAGGTGCCGCTGTACGGCGCGCTGATGGAACTGGTGGAACAGACCAACCGCGACGTGCTGGCGCAAGATCCGCAGATTGCGCGCCAACTCGAAAGCACCGGTGAAATCCAGCGCCTGGACCTGGAGCGCCACGGCGCGATCCGCGTCGGCACCGCCACCGAACTGGCGACCCTTGCCCGGTTGTTCGCGGTGATGGGCATGCAACCGGTGGGCTACTACGACCTCACTCCGGCGGGCGTGCCGGTGCATTCCACGGCGTTTCGCGCCGTGCATGAAACGGCGCTGCAAGTCAGCCCGTTCCGGGTGTTCACCTCGCTGCTGCGCCTGGAGTTGATCGAAGACCTGGAACTGCGCGCCTTCGCCCAATCGGTGCTGGATAAACGCTCGATCTTCACTGCCGAGGCGTTGGCCCTGATCGAACACGCCGAAACCCACGGCGGCCTCACCGAAAAGCAATCCTGGGACTTCGTCGAACAAGCCTTGGAAACCTTCCGCTGGCACCACAGCGCCACCGTCACTGCCGCGCAATATCAGCAACTCAGCGCCCAGCATCGACTGATCGCCGACGTCGTGGCATTCAAAGGCCCGCACATCAACCACCTGACCCCGCGCACCCTGGACATCGATATCGTCCAGGCGCAAATGCCCGCCCACGGCATCACCCCCAAAGCCGTGATCGAAGGCCCGCCGCGCCGCCAGTGCCCGATCCTGCTGCGTCAGACCAGTTTCAAGGCGCTGGACGAACCGATCGCCTTCACCGATCAAGACCAGACCCGTGGCAGCCACAGCGCCCGTTTCGGCGAGATCGAACAACGGGGCGCGGCCCTCACGCCCAAAGGCCGGGCGCTTTACGATCGTCTGCTCAATGCGGCCCGAGATGAGTTGAAGGATTTCCCGAATGAAGCCAATGCCGCGCGCTACAACGAATTAATGGCCCAACACTTTGGCGAATTCCCTGACACGCTGGAGGGCATGCGCCGACAGGAACTGGCGTACTTTCGTTACTTCGTGACGGAAACAGGCCTGGAGGCGAATGGGTTGGACGGCTTGGCGCTGGAGGAACTGCTGAGTGCCGGGCATGTGCGGGTTGAACCGCTGGTGTACGAGGACTTTTTGCCGGTGAGTGCGGCGGGGATTTTCCAGTCGAACCTGGGGGATGCGGCGCAAACCCACTATGGCGTGCATTCGAACCAGCAGGCGTTTGAGCAGGCGCTGGGGCGTAAAACGATTGATGAGTTGGGGCTGTACGCCGAGACGCAGCAGCGGTCGATTGAGGATTGTCGTGTAGCGCTGGGATTGTCGAACCTGGGCTGACCTTTGTGGCGAGGGAGCTCCCACGCCACAGAAAAGTGTTCAGGCCAGTTTCGGCAACAGGTGGGTGATGGCGCATGGCCTTGATGCGCAAGAAGTTGCGCACTCCTGCCGCAAAAAGCCCTACCTACGACCCTGAGCGCCAGGCCCGCCAAGCCTTCCAGCCAAGTGCGCAAGAAGTTGCGCAGTGGTGCGCAACTTCTTGCGCAGCTTGCCGGGTGATCTCGGTTCGAATCCGCTCAAGGATGTTATCGGGATGCCTTGAGCCCCCGGTTTATATGGCCTCCGGCATTTCTGGCACGGACCTTGATAACTGTCAGGCACCCACCGGGCGATACCGCCTCCCGGGCACCCTAACTTTTAGCAAGGAGCACATCCATGGCTACACCAGCGTACATGTCCGTCACTGGCGAAAAACAAGGTCTGATCACTGCCGGCGCGTTCACCGCCGACTCGGTTGGCAATACCTACCAGGAAGGTCACGAAGACCAGGTCATGGTTCAGGCTTTCAGCCACGACGTCATCATCCCGCGTGACCCGCAATCCGGCCAACCTACCGGTCAGCGCGTTCACAAGCCAGTTGTAATCACCAAGGTCTACGACAAGGCTTCGCCACTGCTGCAAGCGGCCCTGACCTCCGGCGAGCGCATGAGCGAAATCGTTATCCAGTGGTATCGCACTTCGGCCCAAGGGACCCAAGAGCACTACTACACCACCAAACTGGAAGACGCGATCATCGTCGCCATCAACAACAAAATGCACAACTGCCAGGATCCGTCGAACTCCCACTTCACGCACCTGGAAGAAGTACAGTTCACCTACCGCAAAATCACCTGGACCCACGAAGTATCCGGTACTTCGGGTTCCGATGACTGGCGTCAGCCAGTCGCTTAATCGCGGCTGAACGCTTCACGCATCGGCCAGCTCTGCTGGTCGATGTTGTTTGCGCACTTCAAGAATTCTAGCGTCCGCCAGCGCCCTGCCCGGGTGCCGCGTACGCCGCAGCACTGCACGAGGAACAAGGGATGTTCGCGCCGGCCAATCAGACTCACTTTGCCCTGACTATTGAAGGTCTGGACAACGATTTCCAGGTTCTTGCCCTGCAAGGTCGGGAAGCCATCAGCCAGCCTTTTGTGTTTGAGGTGGAGCTGGTCAGTGAACAGCCGTCCCTGGACCTCGAAACGCTCCTGCACAAACCGGCCTTTTTGCAGCTCTCGCCTGACGGCAGCGGCATTCATGGCCAGATCTATCGCGCCGCCCAGGGTGATTCCGGCAAACGCCTGACCCGCTACGCGGTGACCCTGCGTCCGCAACTGTCCTACCTGGCGCACCGCATCAACCAGCGCATCTTCCAGAACCTCAGCGTGCCGAAAATCGTCGGCATGGTCCTCGAAGAGCATGGCATCCAGGGCAACGCCTACGAATTCAAGGTCGGGGCGATTTATCCCGAACGCATCTACTGCGTTCAGTACGATGAGTCGGACCTGCAGTTCATCCAGCGCCTGTGCGAGGAAGAAGGTATCCACTACCACTTCCAGCACAGCGCCACGGCCCACAAACTGGTGTTCGGCGATGACCAGACCGTCTTCCCGAAACTGGCGCCAGTGGCCTACCAGCAAGACTCCGGCATGGTCGCCAACGACCCGGTGATCAAGCGCTTCGACCTGCGCCTGGAAACCCGCACCAGCCGCACCACCCGCCGCGACTACGACTTCGAAAAACCGCGCATCACCCTCGAAAGCGAAAACCGTGGCGACGCCCTGCCCGACCTCGAAGACTACGACTACCCCGGTCGCTTCATCGACCGCGAGCGCGGCAAGCATTTGGCCAAACGCGCCCTCGAACGGCACCGCAGCGACTTCCAGTTGGCCGAAGGCCGCAGCGACCAGCCGATCTTGGTCAGCGGCCACTTCCTGGCCCTGACCCAACACCCGAAAGCCAAATGGAACGACCTGTGGCTGCTCACCGAAGTCCTCCACGAAGGCAAACAGCCTCAAGTGCTGGAAGAATCGGTCACCAGCAATACCACGGCGCTGAAGGACGACTTTCACCAGGGCTATCGCAACCGCTTCCAGGCCACGCCCTGGGACGTACCGAACCGCCCGCCGCTGAACCACCCCAAACCGCGAATCCTCGGCAGCCAAAGCGCCGTGGTCACCGGCCCCAAGGGTGAAGAAATCCACTGCGACCAGTACGGCCGCGTCAAAGTGCAATTCCACTGGGACCGCGAAGGCCAGGCCGACGACAAGACCAGTTGCTGGCTGCGCGTCTCCTCCGCCTGGGCCGGCGCCCACTACGGCGGCATCGCCATCCCGCGCATCGGCATGGAAGTGCTGGTCACGTTCCTTGAAGGCGACCCCGACCAACCGCTCATCAGCGGCTGCCTGTACCACAAGGAAAACGTCGTCCCCTACGAGCTGCCGGCGAACAAGACCCGCAGCACCTTCAAGACCCTGAGCTCCAAGGGTGGCGGCGGCTACAACGAACTGCGCATCGAAGACAAAAAAGGCCAGGAACAAATCTTCCTGCACGCCCAGCGCGACTGGGACGAAAACGTCGAGCACGACCAGAAAATCCGCGTCGGCAACGAACGCCACGACACCGTCGAGCAAAACAGCTACAGCGAATTCAAGGCCGAAGAACACCACACCGTCTACGCCGACCGCAAAGTCGAAACCCGCGCCAACGACCACCTCACCGTGGGCGTGAACCAGCACATCAAGGTCGGCACCGGCCAATTCATCGAAGCCGGCCAGGAAATCCACCTGAGCAGCGGCATGAAAGTCGTGCTCGAAGCTGGCAGCGAACTGACCCTCAAGGGCGGCGGCAGCTTCATCAAGATCGACGGCAGCGGCGTAACGCTGAGCGGGCCGGTGATCAACATGAACTCCGGCGGCAGCCCCGGCAACGGCACAGGCGCGGCACCGCTGATGCCCGGCGTGCTGAAACAGGCCGACGCCGACACGGCCGGCCAGGTTTTGACCCCGGCGCAGATCAATACGTTGAAACGTAATGCACCGTTCTGTGAAGAGTGTGAAAAATGCAAGGCAGGTGCTTGTGCGATCTGATCTTTTGACCCCGCAGGCGTGGCTTGCTGAACGTCCTTTGCAGACAGGCGAACGTCTCTACTTGATTGTCAGCGCGGCCAGTGATGCCGAAGCGCTGAAGACCCTTTATCAAGTCGAACCCACCACCCAAGTCACCCCGATATGGGGCGGCACACCCTACGCAGCCTGGCAACCGGTGATGCCCTACCTCACAGAGATCAAACCCAACTCTAACTTCCTGCCGTGGATCGCCGAAACCGATGCCCAGGACTGGGGTTGGCTGGCAGTGTCCCGCAGCACGCCTGACGTGGTGTTTGAACATCTGCGCAGTTTGACGCAAGTGAAGATGCCGGATGGGACGGAGGTGTTCTTCCGGTTTTGGGATGGGCGGCACATTTATCCGATTCTTGAAGGGCTGGGTGAAGCGGCCGGGGAAGTGTTGCCGGTGTTTGATCGGTATTTGATTAATGGCCAAAGCCTGGTGGTTGGACCGAGGGTTGTGCCACCGGCGAAGGACTGGCCTTGGTGGGACGTGCCGGAGGGGTTGTTGGATGGGCTGACGAAGAAAAACCCATCGACCGTCATTGGCAACATGATGCTGTGGTTGAAAGAGGATCATGCCGAGCTGTACTTCTCGTTCCCTGAATCCAACCTGCGAGAAAAAGTGGCGCGCTTCGTAAAACGCACGCCACTCACGGAAGAAAACTACACCGGGCTGCTAAAAGCCCACTTGGAAAATGAGGTGGCCGTATGAGCATTTTGATGGGTTCGATCATTGGGAACCTAACCGCCAAACAACCAGACGCTCAGGTCATCCTCAGTGATTTCAAGAAGTGCATTGTCGACTACCGTGCCCATGCCGAAGCCTGGTATGGCGGTGTGCTGGATGCGGAACAGCAGTTTCAGGTCGGTGACGAAGTCGGCACTCAAGACAAAGACAGTAAAGACAGAGTAGATCTTTACGCAAACTGCCCGGCCAACGGCAAGCTCAAACTGGTTCACAGTTTCGAGTCTGCACGTTTTGTCCCGATCGGTAATACGCCCGTTCGATTGGTGCCTGTGGTTGATGGAAAGCTGTTTGGCAAAAATGAGGCCGGCCAAGCTATTACCAAGACAATTCCTGCCAGCGGGATTCTTGAAGTCGAAGGTCTTACGCCGAACCAGCAGTACAAGATCACGTTTTTCCCCAACCCTACTCCTGCGCAAATCGACGCTCTTTTCGGTTCCTATCAGGGGGTGATCGGCGATCTGAGCGGCTGGCTACAAACCCAGTGGACCACCGACTTTCTGCCGCTTTGGCAGGAACACAACAGCGCATCGATGACCGGCCGCGTCTTGCAAGACCTGGAAGCTTCCTGGAAAGGTTTCCTGAAAGCGATCATGAGTTTGTGGGGGGATATCCAAAATCTCTACGACTTGGTCGCACACCCTCGAGAGCATTACGAAAAGCTCAAAAAATTCTTCACCGAGGAGGAAATCAAGCGCATCTACAACGCCTCAGCCGAAGCTATTCACACCGCCCTGCTAATCGCCAGTGACGAGCCGCTGATGTGGGTCTACGTGGCCGCGATCATGGCATGGGTCAAGATGTTGCCCCCACAGACCTGCACCGAAGTGATGGCCGAACTGACTACCGAAGTTCTGCTGAACATTCTGGTCGGTGTCGTCCTGACCGGCGGTCTGGGGCTCGCGGTGCGCGTAGGCACCAAGGCACTCAACGCCACACAAACCGGTGGCAAGGTGCTGAAGTTGATTGAGGACTTCACCGGCATGCTGATGAAAATCAGCAGGAAAAACGCCACGGCCCATACCGAAGCCGCCAAACCTCTGTTGCTCAACGGCAATTCGGCCGTCAATCAGGCTCGCAAGGCCACCGTTGAAATCGCGGCCCCCAAGCCAGCGGTCACGGCCACAGCACCAAAGAAAAAACCACCGATCTCAGGCGGCAAGGTAGAAACAGACGCGCAAATCCATACGCGCGGAAAGAAAGACAGCAGCACACATATCGAGCAAAAAGAATTGGTCGACAACGCCCCCGATCAATCGAAGACCCCAGCAGATAAACCAGCACAGTGCGTTGATAAAACCTGTTCCGACGGCGAACCTGTTTCGATGGTCACCGGGGAAGAACTGCTGACTCTCACAGATGGCCAACTTGGCGGCCTATTGCCGCTGGAGTGGACACGCCTGTATCGCAGCAGCGCCGTTGAAATCGACAGTCGCCTTGGTTTTGGCTGGAGTCATTCGCTGTCCCATCGCCTGCAACTGGATGATGAGGGCGTGCTGTGGACGGACAATGAAAACCGTCAAACCCGCTTTCCGATGCCGAGCGAGCAGCGCCCCGCTATCACTAATAGCCTGGCTGAAGCAGCCATTTACCTCGGCGATGCGCCGGGCGAACTGATCCTGACCCAAGCCGGGCCGCAAACACGCTTCTACCACTTCCGTGCCGGGCGCCTGATCACCATCAGCGATGCCTACGACAATCAACTGCACATCAGCTACGACATGGTCGATCGCATTCAGCGAATCGATAATGGTGCGGGTCGCTCCCTGCTACTTCGCTACGACGACCGTCATATCGCCGCGGTGGACTATCAACAGCAACGTTCGGAATACAACGAACGCGGTGAGCGGCAGGATCCGTGGCAGACGGTGCAGAACTTAGTCACGTACCGCTACAACGAACGCAATCAGCTCGTACGCTCCACCAATGCCGCCGGTGAAAGCGAGCATTACCGCTACAACGACCAGCACGTCATTCTCGAGCGGCAATTGGCGGGCGGCGCCAGTTTCTTCTGGGAATGGGAATATGAAGGCAAGCTCTCTCGTTGCGTGCGCCACTGGGCAAGTTACTCGCAACTGGAAGCCCGCTACGTTTGGGACGATAAAGGCACGGTCACCATCCATAACGCCGATGGTAGCGAACAGGTATACGTGCATGACAAGAATGCACGCCTGATCAGTGAAACCGCACCGGATGGCGCAGAAACGCAAAGAGCCTATGACGACGATGGGCGCCTGATCGCAGAGAAAGACGCACTTGGCGCCGTCACCGAGTATCGGTACAACGATGCCGGGCGACTGATGGCAGTCATTCCTCCAGAAGATGAACCGACCCGTTACAACTACTTCGATGGGCAGCTTATTGAAGTAAAACGTGGCAGAGCGCGTTGGCAGTACGAGCGTAATCGTCAGGGTGATATCACCCAACAGATCGATCCCCACGGCAACGAAACCCATTACAGCTACGACCGCCAAGGTCGTCTGGTGGAAATCCGTCACCCCGATGGCAGCCGTCATCAATTGGGTTGGAACAACCTCGGCCAATTGCTGGAAGAACGCTTGCCCGACGGCGGCCAGCGTAAGTACCGCTATGACGCACTTGGCCGGCAGATCACGCGCCAGGAAGAAAGCGGCGCCATCACCCACTATCAATGGGACGCCGTTGATCGTCTGACGCAGGTCACCCTCCCCGGCGGCGCCACCCGAGCGTTTACCTACAACCCTTATGGTCGCGTCACCGCCGAACGCGATGAACTCGGTCGCGTCACGCGCTACGAATACGCCGATGGCCTGCACCTGGTCAGCCGCCGGATCAATCCGGACGGCAGCCAGTTGCGCTACCGCTACGACAATTCGCGCCTGTTACTCACCGAAATCGAAAACGAACGCGGCGAGCACTACCACCTCGATTATTACGCCAACGGCCTGATCCAGCAGGAAACCGGGTTTGACGGTCGTCGCACCGCTTATGAATACGACCTCAACGGCCAGTTGCTGAAGAAAACCGAATTCGGCGATGACGGCAGCGAGTTGGCCACTGAATACCAGCGCGACGCCGCTGGCCGTTTGTTGGTGAAAACCCTGGCTGATGGTGAAGAGATTCACTACAGCTACGACGCGCTTGGCCGTCTCGTTAATGTCGACGACGGTAACTGGCCACTGGCGTACGAATACGACCTGCAAGACCGCCTGATCACCGAGCACCAAGGTTGGGGCACTACGCGTTACGAGTACGACACCGTCGGCCAGTTGAAACACTGCCGTCTCCCGGACGGCAGCAAGCTTGATTATCGCCACCAGCGCGGCGGGAAGTTGAGCAGCATCGACCTTAACGGCTCGCGCCTGACCACCCACCAATTCAACGCCGGCCGCGAACAACAGCGCCAACAAGGTCTGCTGCTCAGCCAATACCAGTACGACGAACAAGGTCGCCTGCAGGCCCACAGCGTTAGCCAGCAGGATCGCAACCTGTTCCAACGCCGCTACGCCTACGATGCCAATGGCAACCTCGCCGGCATCGACGACACCCGCAAAGGCAACCGCAGCTACCACTACGACCCGCTCGACCGCCTGGTCAACGTCCGTGGCAGTACCCCGGAAAGCTTCGCCCACGACCCCGCCGGCAACTTGCTGGGCCAAGGCGAACAACCGGCTGCCAACTTGGCCAACGTCAAAGGCAATCGCCTGCTGATGCAGGGCGACCGCCACTACGACTACGATGCCTACGGCAACCTGAGCCGCGAACGCCGTGGCACCGGACAGAAACTCGTCACCGAGTACCGCTACGACTGCCAACACCGCTTGATCGGCGTCAGCCTGCCGAGCGGCAGCACCGCAAGCTACAAGTACGACGCCTTCGGCCGCCGTATCGAAAAAACCGTCGACGGCAGCACCACGGAATTCCTGTGGCAAGGTGAACGCTTGATCGCCGAAAGCGCCGACAACCGCTATCGCACCTACATCTACGAACCGGGCAGCTTCCGCCCGCTGGCAATGCTCGACGGCGAAGGCCCGCTGAAAGCAACGCCGTTCTACTACCAACTCGACCACCTGGGCACCCCGCAAGAACTCACCGACTACAGCGGCGAGATCATGTGGTCGGCGAAATACCGCGCCTATGGGAATCTCGCAGCACTCGACGTCGCTGAAATCGACAACCCGTTGCGTTTCCAGGGTCAGTATTTCGATGCCGAGACGGGCTTACACTACAACCGCCATCGCTACTACAATCCGGGGACTGGACGGTTTTTGACACCGGATCCGATCAAGCTTGCGGGTGGGCTGAACAACTACCAGTACGTGCCTAACCCTACGGGGTGGGTGGATCCGTTGGGGTTGAACGGTTGTCCGGGTAGTGGTGGCGGGTCATCATCGACGGGAGTCGAGAATCCTGCAACCAAGGCAATGGTTAATGAAGGTCAGCCAGAGTTAGTCAATATCGATACAGGTACTGCGAACGCATTCATATCTCAGGATTCACCAATCAGACATGAACTGAAAGCCGGCGTGCAAGGCAAACAAATGGTGATGACAGAAACCGCGGCCGGTGAATTCACCAACATTACAAGTAAAATCGCAGGCCCACTCGAAAAAGCAAGAGCAGAAAAATTTATGGAGAGAGTGAAGGTCGTCCCGGACGACCCTTCAGAAAGAGCAATGAATTTATTGGTGACTAAAAAAGTCGGGGCAAACGACAAAATAATTTTTGGCACTGGTGATAAGCTCGGGGCAAAAACAATGACCTCCGACGCTAAATTCGTGAGAGGCGCTTCAAGCCAAGGCGTTGATTTTGACGTTCACGTCCACGACCCAGTCCCACTAAAAGGAAAGTAACTAAAATGACAACCCCTGCGGAACTACACGAATCTTTGCTAGATACATTTAACATGCTAAACAAAGCGTATCCAGATGGAATTAATGAACGCGATTACTTCCCTATTCTCGCCCTCTTATACGAGTTCTTCTCCGATAGAAATCTGGCAAACTTAATATCAAACATCACTAAAAAAGATCCAGACTTGGTTTTAAACGATATTTACGCGTCCGTCAGCACAAAAAAGCCAAGCGACACAGAAATACAATCAATCAAAACCCACCTAAACAAATACGACTTTAGCTCTATTTGCACAGACGACTGAATTAAGAATATAAAGAAAGGGGACACCCATTAGCCGGTCTCCAGTCAAGGCTAAAAGCCAACTCTCCCTGCAGTTTTTAACTGCAGGG
>NZ_MOBP01000173.1 GCF_003732665.1 Pseudomonas frederiksbergensis
GGCGGCATAGCGGCTGCCACCAATGCCAGGCTGTCTCAGACCCGTGGCCTATGGGTTGCCTTTCTGGACCATGACGACATGATCGCGCCACATACGTTCAAGGTCGTGCGGCATGCCTTCGAACAAAATCCACGCACGAATTTTCTCTATACCGACGAATTGGTCGTCGACGACACGCTGAAGCCCACAGGGATGATGCTGAAACCAGCCTACGATCCCGTTCTCCTGACGGGCGTCAACTATATCAACCATTTCTCCAGCTAT
>NZ_MOBP01000174.1 GCF_003732665.1 Pseudomonas frederiksbergensis
AAACCAATAAAGCCGCAGGCGGTGACTCGTGTAGCGTTCGTGCTATTGAACAATTTCTCGATGATGTCGGTAACCGGCGCCATCGATGCGCTGGGGACTGCGAACCTGATTAGCGATACACCGGCGTTTGATGTGTTGACTGTGGGCATCAGGAGCCGTCTGGTGATGAGCGACCTGGGAATTGCGATTTCAGCAGACCTGGAGCTACCGCAACTACCGGACTGGATCGACGTTCTCATCGTCGTCGGCGGATTGCGCGTGAAGCTGATCAGCGACTCGCTATTACGGCGCAAGCTGCGTAACGCCGCCTCCCTTGGCGCGACCATGGGCGGTTTGTGGAACGGGGCATTTTTTCTGGCAGAAGCTCAACTGATGGACGGCGTCGAGTGTGCCTTCCATCCCGACGGACGAGCGATGATGGAGGATGTCTTCCCTAAGGTGCTGGTCTCTCGTCG
>NZ_MOBP01000175.1 GCF_003732665.1 Pseudomonas frederiksbergensis
AACCGAGCCCCTCGATGTCATAGGCATTGCGCGAGACGAAATGCTTCAGATGCTCCGTCGCCTGCGCCCGGCAGATAAAGCCGCCGGTGCAGCGCGTCACCGCATCGACCTTGCCGGTCTTTTCATTGATATCACGCACCGCATGGCTGCCGCAGACCGGGCATGTCTTGGGGAATTCGTAAGACACGCTCGATGCCTCCCGCTTCTCCAGCACGACGTCGACGATCTGCGGAATGACGTCGCCGGCGCGCTGCACGATCACCATGTC
>NZ_MOBP01000176.1 GCF_003732665.1 Pseudomonas frederiksbergensis
GCTGCGTCGAGGAGGACTGACAGCCGCAAATCAGAAGTGGCAAGGCGATCACGCAGGCGAGCCTGGTCTTTTTGTGCATTGGTCAAAGCCTCGTGGTGGGTTTGGTCGTTGGCCGAAAGGCGCTGTTCGAGCACTAGGCGCTTGTCTTGATCGGCGCGCACCTGGGCGGCAGCAGCCTTGCTGATGTCGGCCAGGTCGTCCTTGTGTAGGCCTGCTTGCTCGGCGAGTTGCTCGCCGTAACGCCAGTCCTGAACCTTCCATGTGCCGCCGGCGGTGACCAGCATCAGCAGCAGGATACTGACCAGCTTCCACAATGCGGCACTCATGGCACCTCCTTGAAGAAGACGTGATTCCCGAGCTTCAGCGTCTGCTTGGCCTTCGCCGCCCAGGCCGGGGGCGTCTTAATGGTGATCGCGTAATAGTGCGTGGCACCGCCGGTAGGATCCGGCACCTTGCAATCGATCACCTGGTCAGCAGCGATGCGGGCCTGGGCCAGTTCGCGGAACGGGATCTGTTTCGCGCCGCTCAGGTAGGCGAAGTTCGGGTCGTTCTTGTTCCAGCAACTGAACTGGTACGGGGCCTGGCACACGCCAGC
>NZ_MOBP01000177.1 GCF_003732665.1 Pseudomonas frederiksbergensis
GAAGTAATTGCCGGCCCCATCCAGTAAATCCACCCGGCGTGGCCCGGCTGTAACACTCCTTTAACCATAATGGTGTCTTACTTTAGCAACTGGCATTTGTGCGGCGCACGCCTTCCTTTCACCAAATTTATTGGCAAGTAAGGCTTACTGGCAAGTATCGGGGTATGGCAAAGGGGTTAACGGCTACGGCCGTACGACTTCGAGCGTTAACACGCGTTTGAATCGCCCGGTCCCGTACCGGGCGTTTGGATTCGGGGATTGGATATTTATGGAACAGGCAGGTTTGGCAGCGGCGACGCACGATGTAAGTCTCTGGGCGCTGTTTATGCAGGC
>NZ_MOBP01000178.1 GCF_003732665.1 Pseudomonas frederiksbergensis
GAAGACCTGTCGTACAGCCTCGCAACCCAATCTCTGACGGGCTTGAACCACTGCACTGGGCGCCACCAACGGGCGTTGCCCAGGCAGCATGATGTTCATGCGACTGACCACATCCCAAGCCGACATCCGCCGAAAGAATGCCATGGGGATAACGCACCAGAGCATCATTTCCAACGGCAAGCGCCGCTTGCGCAGGGTCGCTACGCCTGCTTGTTCAAGTGCCTGCTCGACCAAAGAAGGATCGAGCAAGGAATCCAATCCCTCGATTGAGTTGGGAGTGGAGGCAATGTTGTGGGTCAGTTCCAGTGCCCGAGCGAGACGCATAAAAAAATCCGATGCCAGTACAGACATCGGATTTTGATTTCTTGCGGCAAAAGGTCAAGCAATAGGGCTTAACTGATCGGCATTAGCCTCAGCGGCCGGTTTTTTTTATGCCTGACGCGTGGCTTACAGCTTGCCAGCGTTCGCGGTCAGGTAAGCCGCAACGCCTTCTG
>NZ_MOBP01000179.1 GCF_003732665.1 Pseudomonas frederiksbergensis
CGCATTGGGGGCAGGTGAGCGCCGTCTCATGGAGCTCCTTGGCGCAAGCACGACAATAGACCATTGCCATCGTTTTCCTTAACTGAATGCGAATGCCCGACCCTCCATCGGCGGGGCGGCGGTAATTTAATCTCTATCGCGCGATTTGTCACGGCTCTTTGCCATCATCGCGTTATGGCAGTGTGACCAGGTACGTCTGCCTGAAAACAGTGGCGCTTCGCTCTAACATGAGTGGAGACTCATGCTTCGATCCTTCGCCCATCTCCGGAACCCTTCTG
>NZ_MOBP01000180.1 GCF_003732665.1 Pseudomonas frederiksbergensis
GCACCAACTACGGTTGGCGCGACCAGATCATGCTGAAGTTCAAGACGCCAGTGTGGGAAAGCAAGGCGCGGATGTCCTGCGAGATCTACAGCAACGCCGGTCTGGGCATGTTGTGCGTAGAGCCGGCGCTGAAGGGCGGTGCCAACGTGGTGATCAACCTGTCCGGCGACAATGCACGGGTAATGCAGGCCTTCGGCGACAAGCAGATGGTCGATCAGGTGTTGATTCGCCTACACACGTTTTATCCACAGGCTCGCGGTTCGTTCACCGGTTATGAAATCCGCCGCTACAGCACCGACC
>NZ_MOBP01000181.1 GCF_003732665.1 Pseudomonas frederiksbergensis
GGCGCTTACCAGTATCCGTTGCTGATTAAACGACTGCTGATGTCCGGCGCTCGTTACGAGAACACCCGCGAGATCGTGTACCGCGACCAGTTGCGCTACAGCTATCCGACCCTGATCGAACGGGTCGCACGGCTGGCCAATGTGCTGACAGCGGCCGGGGTCAAGGCCGGGGATACCGTGGCGGTGATGGACTGGGACAGCCATCGTTACCTGGAATGCATTTTCGCCATCCCGATGATCGGCGCGGTGATCCACACCATCAATTTGCGCCTGTCGGCGTAACAGATTCTATACAC
>NZ_MOBP01000022.1 GCF_003732665.1 Pseudomonas frederiksbergensis
ATGAACCGAAAGTTCGCAGCAAAAAAACACACAAAGCTGTCACATACCCATTCGCTGGAGCGTGATCCGCAAGGAAAACGAGCCGGCTACCGAATTTCTTGACGACCATAGAGCATTGGAACCACCTGATCCCATCCCGAACTCAGCAGTGAAACGATGCATCGCCGATGGTAGTGTGGGGTTTCCCCATGTGAGAGTAGGTCATCGTCAAGATTAAATTCCGAAACCCCTATCTGCGTATGCAGGTAGGGGTTTTGTTTTGCCTGCGAGAAAGTACGCTGCATTAAAAAGCCCCACACAGGAATCTCTGGTGGGGCTTTTTCGTTCCTGACTACTAAGCGTGATCAGGGTTTCCCCAGCCGCACCCTCACTGAAACTTCGGAAGAATGTGTTCAGCAATCTCTTCAATCACCTCCGCCACTGGCCGTTCACTACGACGCATATGCAATCCAACATGCTGCACCCCTGCGTCACGCAAAGCCTGTAGTTCATCAATCAACGCCAGTCGCCCGCAACTGCCGCCAAAACGCACGCGCCGCATTGGCGCATAAGGATTTGCTTCCAGATCCAGATGAACAAAGCTGATATAAGGCTTATCGCCGCCGACCTCACGCCACAGCCCCACTCGACGACGATGCTCATCCGGAGTGCCAGGGTAGGCGAGCCAACCGTCCATATGCTGGCCAATCCAGGCCGGAGACTGCTGCCCCAGTCCCGCCACCAGCAACGGCACCGGCTGATCACGCTCCGGTAGCAGGCGAGCGCCTTCCGGCAAGCGACCTTCACCCTGGCTACGCAACAACTCGACCGTGTCGCGAAAGATCTCGCCACGCTGCCCGTAGTCGACCCCAAACAACGGATATTCCATCGGACGGTCACCACTGGCGACCCCAAGGAGTAACCGCCCGTCACTCAGCTCATCAACGCTATTGGCAGCCTTGAGCGTCAACCACGGCTGACGTAACGGCAACACCACCGCTGCCGTCCCCAACATGATGTTGTCAGTAATCCCCGCCAGATAACCCAAATACGAAAAGGCTTCGAATACCTGCGCTGCATCGCCGAAATTGGGGTCATAGACCGGTACGTCGCGCACCCAAAGCGCCGCAAACCCAGCCTTGTCAGCCAAGCGTGCCATCGCGGCATGTTGCTTCAGATCGGGAACACCGAAAGGCCTGTCCTCGACCGCCCGAAGCCGTTGCCCAGCCGTGGACCAATCGTTATCCAGCGGCAGTTCCAGGCCAATGGAAAACCCGGTCGAGCCCAGTAATCGTTGAAATCGTGAGTGCATGGAAAGCTCCAAAAAAGGGAATCACATGCACTCAGTATCTACAGGCCCAACCACAAGAAAAATGCATGAATGGGAATATCAATCTTGAGTAAAACGCACGAGTTCACCAAAAAACCACACACACCCGACCGTCGTTTTGGCCCTCAAGGACAACCGTTTGAGGAAATCGCGCTAAAGTGCTGGCGTCATTTTTGGTATGGTGCAGCTCGTTTTTTAATGGACTGATTACAACGCTGAGGATCGGCCCCCCTTCATAGTCAAAGAGCTGCTGCAGAAATGCCCGAACCAATACCGATCAAGGATCACGAAAAAGAGACGCGCCTGGTCAATAAAAGACTGATGGCCTGCGCCTTGTTTGTGGTCGCCATCACCTGCGCCCTGGTCGTGCGCATGTACGTGCTGCAAGTGGTCGAATTCGATTACCACTCGACCATTTCCGAAAACAACCGCGTCCACGTTTTGCCGATCACCCCGACCCGAGGACTGATCTATGACCGCAATGGCGTGGTTCTGGCGGATAACCGCCCCAGCTTCAACCTGACCATCACCCGCGAACGCGCCACGGATGTCAAAGAAGAACTGGATGAGGTGATCAACCTCCTGCATCTGCCCGCCGAAGACCGCACGTTGTTTGACAAGGCCATGAAACAGGCACGGCATCCGTTCGTTCCAGTGACCTTGTTCTACGAACTCACCGAAGAGCAGATCGCCGTGCTTGCGGTCAACGAGTTCCGTCTGCCGGGGCTGGATGTTGAGCCGCAATTCGTCCGCCACTACCCGATGGGCGCGCACTTTGCCCACTCGATCGGTTACGTCGGTCGTATCAACGAGAAAGAATCCAAGGCCCTGGACGGTGTGGAATACCGTGGCACCCAGTCCATCGGCAAGACCGGCATCGAGAAATTCTACGAATCCGAGTTGCACGGCCACGTCGGTTACGAAGAAGTCGAGACCAACGCCCAGGGCCGCGTGCTGCGGGTGCTTAAGCACACCGATCCGACCCCCGGCAAAAACATCGTTCTGAGCCTCGACGTGCACCTTCAGGAAGCCGCCGAGGATGCCTTGGGGGATCGCCGTGGTTCTGTGGTCGCCCTCGATCCATCGACCGGCGAAGTGCTGGCCATGGTCAGCAAGCCAAGCTTCGATCCGAACATGTTCGTGACTGGTATCAGCTTCAAGGAATACGCGGCGCTGCATGACTCCATCGACCGGCCGCTGTTCAACCGCGTCCTGCGCGGCCTCTATGCGCCGGGCTCGACCATCAAGCCGGAAGTGGCCATCGCCGGCCTCGACGCCGGCGTGGTCACCCCGCAGACCCGCGTCTTCGATCCCGGCTATTACCAACTACCGGACTTCGATCACAAATACCGCAACTGGAACCACAGCGGCGACGGCTGGGTGGACATGGACGCAGCGATTATGCGTTCCAACGACACCTACTTCTACGACCTGGCGCACAAGCTCGGCATCGACCGCCTGCATGACTACATGGCCATGTTCGGCCTCGGCGAGAAAGTCTCCCTGGACATGTTCGAAGAATCCCCCGGTCTGATGCCGTCCCAGGCCTGGAAACGTGCGACACGCCGTCAGCCATGGTTCCCCGGTGAAACCGTGATCCTGGGCATTGGCCAGGGCTACATGCAGGTCACGCCGCTGCAACTGGCCCAGGCCACGGCGCTGATTGCCAACAAAGGCGTGTGGAACCGACCGCACCTGGCCAAGACCGTCGATGGCGTTGCGCCGGTGGACGAGAACCCGATGCCGAACATCCTGCTCAAAGATCCGCGTGATTGGGAGCAGGTCAACCACGGCATGCAAATGGTGATGCACGATGCCCGCGGCATTGCCCGCGCCGCAGCGGTGGGCGCCCAGTACCGCATCGCCGGCAAGAGTGGTACGGCGCAGGTGGTGGCGATCAAGCAGGGCGAGCGTTACAACCGGGCGAAAACCCTGGAACGTAACCGCGACAACGCCTTGTTCGTCGGTTTCGCCCCGGCCGAACATCCGAAGATTGTGATCTCGGTGATGATCGAAAACGGCGAAGCCGGTGGTCGGGTGGCCGGTCCAGTGGTGCGGCAGATCATGGACGCCTGGCTACTCGACCAGGACGGCCATCTCAAGCCGCAGTACGCCACGCCCGCCAAAGCGCCGGGCGATCCTCACGTCTAAGTGGTCGGGGCTTCACAGCACAGGCTCACGGATGCTGAGCATGTGCTGGAAGCTCTCCAGGAACACCGTTTCCGCTTGAGTCATCTTCTGCTCGCGATTCCACAGCAGTTGGATATCGAAATCCACCACGCCGTCTTCCGGCGGCAAACGCCAGAGCAAACCTTGCTCGACATCCCGCCGCACCAAGTGCACCGGTAAACACCCAATTCCAAACCCTGCGCAGATCAAGCGGTAAATCTCTTCGAAACTGGTGGAGGACGCGACGATCTTGCCGGTAAAGCCCTGTTCATCGCGAAACAGCGTCAACGGTGAAAGATTGCCGCCCAGTTGATCGCTGGTAAAGCTGACGAAGTTCTCCGCCGCCAGTTGCTCCAGGGTCAGGTTTTCCTGACCGAACAACCGATGACGCTGGCCGCAGAAGTACGCATAGCGCTCGCGAAACAGCACCCGCTGTTCCAGCCGTGGCTGCGGTAATCGGCACAGGCCGACGCCAATGGTCGCGGTCTTTTGCAGCAATGAACTGATGATGTTCGAGCTGCCCATCACCTCGACTTCCAGTTCGATTTTCGGGTGGGTTTCATGGAAGTCCGCAAGGAATTCATCGTAGTGCCGCGCCTGCACGCCACTGACGGTGAGAATGCGGATCTTGCCCACCACATCGTCATGCCGACTTTCCACCACCGTGCCCAAACGGGAAATATCGCCGTAGATATCCGCCGCAATGCGCAGGACTTCTTCCCCGGTTTCCGTCAGATCAAAGCGTCGGCCGCTGCGGGCAATCAGCACACATTCCAATTGTTCTTCCAGACGTTTCAGCGCCTGGCTCACCGCCGACTGGGTGATGTGCAAACGCGCGGCAGCGCGGCTCATGCTGCCTTCCTGGCCAATCACCAGATAAGTGCGAAGCAGGTTCCAATCGAGGCGGTCATTGAGAAATCGACGACCGACCCACGGGTTCGAAGTGGAGGACATAAATGATCCATGTAGTAGCACAGCTAATAGTAAAGATAAGAATTTGAAAATTGACTAATCCTGGCATGGAAGCGATAAAGCCCACAAGCGCCACAGAGTGCAACCGTATCCAGCCTTCAGTACCTGCCCAAAACTATAAATACACAGGGTCCTTGCATGCACACCACCCCTCAACCGCGACGCGCCGCGGCCGCTGCCTTCATTGGCACGACCATCGAGTTCTACGACTTCTACATCTACGCCACTGCGGCGGCGCTGGTGCTCGGGCAAGTGTTCTTTCCCAGCAGTGACCCGGTGATGAGCACCTTGGCCGCGTTCGGCAGTTTCGCCGTCGGCTTCATTGCCCGCCCCATGGCCGGCATGGTCTTCGGTCACTTGGGTGATCGCCTCGGTCGCAAGAAAATGCTGCTGGTGACCATGGCGCTGATGGGCCTGGCCACCGCCGGTATCGGTTTGCTGCCCAGCTACGCCAGCGTTGGCATTTGGGCGCCGGTCGGTCTGATCGTGCTGCGTTTGATCCAGGGTATTTCCGTCGGCGGCGAGTGGGGCGGGGCAGTGCTGATGGCCAGTGAGCACGCACCGGCCAAGCGCAAAACTTTCTACGCTTCGTTCGCCCAACTCGGCAGCCCGGCGGGTTTGCTGCTGGCGTTGATCGCTTTTCGTTTGGTGACATCCCTTGAGCCCGCGGACTTCCTGGCTTGGGGCTGGCGTCTGCCGTTCCTCGCCAGCGGTGTGCTGATGATGGTTGGCTTGATGATCCGTTCCGGGGTCCACGAATCACCGGAATTCGCCAAGGCCAGGGACAACAACGAAACGGCCCAATACCCGGTGAAGGACGTGATCCGTACCTGCTGGCGGCAGATCCTGTTCGCCGCTGCGGCCGTGACCATCGGTTCCGCCGGGTTCTTCTTCACCAACACCTTCATGATCACCTACGTCACCCAATACCAGGGCATCCCGCGCTCGACCATTCTCGATTGCCTGTTCCTGGTGACGGTCATTCAATTGCTCTCGCAACCACTCTCCGCATTGCTCGCCGAGCGCATCGGTGAAGGTCGCTTCCTCAAACTCGTCGCGCTGTTGTGCATGGTCACGCCGTACCCGATGTTCCTGCTGGTCGGCACGCAAAATATCGTGTTGATGACCCTCGGCATCGCCTTGGCGGTGGTGATCCTCTCGGCGCTGTACGCGGTGATTGCCGGGTACATGACCCAAGCGTTCCCGGTGCACCTGCGCTACTCGGGCATTTCCATCGCTTACCAGTTGAGCTGCGCCCTGGCCGGCGGCACCACGCCGCTGATCGGCACGCTGCTGGCCAGCAAGTTTTCCGGGCAATGGTGGCCGCTGGCGGTGTTCTTCACCTTGCTCTCGGCCCTGTCCCTGATCGGTGTTTGCGGCCTGGCCCGCCTGCGCGCCAACCCGGTCGTCACCCACGCTGCTAAAGAGGTGTATTCGTGAGTAAACCCGCACACATCGACCCGATTGAATGGCAAGCCCGTTGCGAACTGGCGGCGCTGTATCGCTTGGTCGCGCACTTTCGCATGACCGACCTGATCGACACCCACATCACCCTGCGCATTCCGGGACCGGAGCATCATTTCCTGATCAACCGCTACGGGGTGATTTTCGACCGCATGCGCGCCTCGGACCTGGTGCGCATCGATCAGGACGGACGCATCGTCGATCCCGAATACGCCGGTCACCGGGTCAACGCCGCAGGATTTGTCATTCACTCGGCGATCCACATGGCGCGTCCGGACCTGAACTGCGTAATCCACACGCACACCGCCGCTGGCATGGCCGTCGCGGCGCAGAAACAAGGCTTGCTGCCGATCACTCAGCATGCGCTGAAGTTCTACGGAAAATTGGCTTATCACACCTACGAAGGCATCGCGTTGTCGCTGGATGAGCGCGAGCGTTTGATTGCCGATCTTGGACCGCACCGGGCGATGATTCTGCGCAATCACGGCTTGCTGGTCGGCGGCTCCGGTGTGGCCCAGGCGTTCCAGGAAATCCACTTCCTGGAGCGTGCCTGTCAGGCGCAAGTGGCGGCGCTGGCCGGTGGTTCGGCGTTGCATTACCCGTCGCCGGAAGTCTGCGCCCACACCGCCGAACAGTTTGACCGTGATGAACAGGACAACATCATCGACCTGGCCTGGGAGGCCGCCTTGACCCTGATCGAATCCCAGCGCGAGTCCTACCTTTCATGAACACCGTCGTCCTGCTGTCCCGCGACAGCCTGTTACTCAAGCAACTGCAAGCCGCGTTCGCCCGCAGCGCGCCGCAACTCACCACGGTGCTGGCCGATGATCCGCTGGCCAAGAATGCGCAGATCGCCGCGTGCTGGTTTCCCTTGCCCGGCAGTCTCGCGGCATTGCCGAACCTGCAAGTGATTCACTCGGTCGCCGCCGGTATTGATCACTTGGAGCACGACTCGTCGTGCCCGGATTTGCCGGTGTGCCGGGTGGTCGATCCCGGCCACCGCCAGGGCATGACCGAGTACGTGCGCTGGGCGGTGATTCACTATCACCGGGGCTTCGACCAAATACTGGAGCAACAGCGGCAGCAACACTGGGAACGCCCGCTGCAACGGGCGGCGGGGCAATTCAAGGTCGGGGTGATGGGGCTTGGTTCGCTGGGCAGCGCGATTGCCGAGGATCTGGCCAGCGCGGGTTACGACGTTCGTGGTTGGGCACGTCGTGGCAAGGATCTGAGCGGTGTCCAGACCTTCGCCGGTGCGGAGCAACTGAACCCATTCCTCGATGGCTTGGAACTGCTAATCAACCTACTGCCATTGACTAGCGAAACTCGCGGCATTCTTGGCAATGCAACCTTCGAACACCTGGCCAATGGCGCCGCGCTAATCAATTGCGGACGCGGCGGCCATCTGAATATCGATGACCTCGAACACGCCCTGAAACGAGGGAAACTGCGCGGCGCTTTGCTGGATGTTTTCGAACAGGAACCGTTGCCCGCTGATCATCGACTCTGGAGCATGCCCGGCGTCACGATCACGCCACACATGGCCTCGGCAGCTTCCCACGATTGTATTGCCGAACAAATAGCAGAGAACTTTCGCCGTTTAAGCGCCGATGAACCGCTTTTGAATTGCGCCGACCGAACACTCGGTTACTAACAACAAACTCGCCCACTAAGTTGGGCGAGGCATAACAACAATCCCTCACTCTCAAACGATTTACTGCCAGTAAAAAACAATTAATCAAATTCCTGGAGTCAGTGATGAGCGATCTATCGTCCGCAGAAAAGTCCGGCGACCCGCCGATCAGTATGAAAAAAGTTGCTGTGGCCAGTGTCATCGGCACCACCGTTGAATGGTACGACCTGTTTGTTTTCGCTACGGCGTCGGCGCTGGTGTTCAACAAAGTGTTCTTCCCGGATTTTGTGCCGTTGATCGGCACGTTACTGGCCTTCGGCACGTTCGCTTCGGCGTACCTGGCGCGGATCGTCGGCGCAGCGTTGTTCGGGCACTTCGGTGACAAACTGGGACGCAAGTCGATGTTGCTGATTTCCCTGCTGACCATGGGCGCCGCCACGTTCGCCATCGGTTTGTTGCCCAACTACGCGGCTATCGGCATCTGGGCGCCGATCCTGCTGTTATTGCTCAGGGTGATTCAAGGTTTGGCGCTGGGTGGCGAGTGGGGCGGGGCGGTGTTGATGGCGGTAGAACATGCACCGGCCAACAAGCGCGGCTTGTACGGTTCGTGGGTGCAAATCGGCGTCCCGGCCGGAACCATGATCGCCAACCTGGCCTTCCTGTTGATCGCGGCCTACCTGTCCCCGGAAGACCTGTTGGCCTGGGGCTGGCGCATTCCATTTCTCGCCAGCATTTTGCTGATCGCCGTGGGTTTGTACATCCGCTTGAACATCGCCGAAACCCCGGCTTTCAACAAGGTCAAGGAGGCCGAAGTGCAGGTGAAAATGCCCCTGGCCGAAGTGTTTCGCAAGTACTGGAAGCAAGTGGTGCTCGGCGGCATCGCGACGATGTCGACCGGTGCGTCATTCAACATCATCGTCGCGTTCGGCCTGACCTACGGCACGCAGAATCTCGGCTTCAGTCGCAGCACGATGCTCGGCGTGGTGTTGCTGTCCTGCGCCTGGTGCATCGTGATGTTGCCGGTGTTCGGCGCGCTGTCGGACCGCTACGGTCGCAAGCCGATCATCGTCGCCGGCATCGTTGCTGAAGCCCTGGTGGCGTTCCCGATGTTCTGGTTGATGGACACCAAAGAGCTGCCGTTGGTGATCTTCGGTTACCTGATGTTGATGACCGCGTTCGCCGCCAACTACGGACCGATTGCGACGTTCCTCGCCGAATTGTTCGGCACGCGGGTGCGCTATTCGGGGTTGTCGATCAGCTACATGTTGTCCGGTTTGCTCGGCAGCGCGGCGACGCCGATTGTCACCACCGCTTTATTGGCGGCGACTGGCAAAGGGTCTTCGGTGGCCTGGTACATGATCGGCGCGGCAGCGATTTCATTGCTGGCATTGTTGCTACTGACCGAGACCTTCAAGCGCGACATCAGCGAAGTCCCAGTCGAGGCTCCGGCCGACCCGCAACACAAACCCTTCAAATCGGCTGCGGCCTAAACCCAGGAGTTCCAAAGCATGCGCAGAATCCAATCCGCCCCGGGTTTCATCGGCCCGGTCGGGCCTTACTCCCAAGCGGTGGTCAGCGGTCATCTGGTATTCACCGCCGGGCAGATTCCGGCTCAGAGTGGGCTCGACGATCAACCCGCCGAATTCCCCGAACAAGTGCGACAAACCTTGCGCAACCTGGAGGCGATCCTGATTGAAGCCGGCTCCGATTTCAGCCATGTGATCAAGGTCAACGCCTACCTCACCGATCCGGCGCAACTGGAACCGTTCAACGCCGTGTATCGCGAACTCCTCGGCCATGCGCCGCCGGCACGCACCACGGTGTGCGTGACGTTGTGGGGTGTGTCGCTGGAAATCGAGTGTGTCGCCGAGTTGATAACGAAGGAGTTGCACAATGGATGAGTCGAAACTGATCGAGCAGCTCAAAGCAGTGAGCTTTCCAACCCTCGGGCATTTCCTGGAGGAGGGCTTCGCCGATTCGCAACTGCGGGCGATGGTGCCCAATGTGAAAGTGGTCGGTCGCGCACTGACCCTGAAACTGGTCGGTGCCGATGCCATCGCGGTCAACCAGGCGTTGGCGCTGATCAAACCCGGTGATGTGCTGGTGATCGACACCGGAGGCGATCACCGGCACGCCCCGGTCGGCGCGGTGACCAGTTGCGCCGCGAGATGCGCCGGGGTTGTGGGGATTGTGGTGGACGGGGCGGTGACTGATCTGCTGGAACTGCGTGAGGCGGGTCTACCGGTGTTCGCTCGCGGCACCAGCCTGCTGACCACCAAGCTGCATGGGCGCGGCGATAGCCAGATCAATCAGCCGATCCACTGTGCTGGCGTCACGGTAAATCCCGGGGATTTGGTGTTGGCAGACGACAACGGCGTGCTGTTTCTCGACTGGCTAACCGCTGCGACGGTCATCGATCAAGCCCTGGCTTCCGATCACGCCGAGCCGCGTTTGCTGGAACGGTTAAAATCTGGCGAACCGGTTGCACAGGTTTTAAAAACTTAAGCCGTCAAACACGCCTGCAAGCTCTCGATAAACAACGTCTCCGCACGACTCATGCGCTGCTCGCGGTTCCACAACAAATGAATGTCCACATCGGCAATCCCTTCGTGGGGCGGCAGGCGCCAGAGCAATCCGACGTCGACGTCCGCCGCCACCACATGCTCGGGCAGACAGCCGATGCCGAACCCGGCGATCACCAGTCGCCGGACTTCTTCGAGGCTCGGCGACGACGCCACAATGCGTCCGCTGAAACCCTGCTGATCACGAAAAATCGTCAGCGGCGACAGCATGCCGCCAATCTGATCGCTGGTGAAACTGACGAAATTCTCCCGCTGCAAATCCCCCTCAGCGACGTTCTGCTGGCCGAATAATGCATGGTGCTTGCCGCAGAAAAACGCATAGCGCTGCCGCAGGAACAGCCGCTGTTCCAGACGCGGTTGTGGCCGGCGATTGAGACTCAAACCGAGGGTCGCGGTTTTCTCCTGCAAGGCGCTGACGATGTCGGAACTGCGCATCACGTCCACTTCCAGATCCACCCGTGGGTGCTGACGGTGAAAGTCGGCGAGGAAGTCATCGAAACGCTCAGAGAAGATCCGACTGATGATCAGCAACCGCACCTTGCCGATCACTTCGTCGGCCGGTTGCTCCAGCACGCTGCTGACTTGCGACATCTGCCCATAGATTTCACCGGCCAGTTCGAAGATCTGCTCGCCGACCTCGGTCAGGGCAAATCGCGGTCCGCGCCGGGCGATCAATTGTCGGCCCAGTTGTTCTTCCAGCCGCTTCAACGCCTGGCTCACCGCCGGTTGCGTGAGGTGCAGGCGTGCGGCGGCGCGGCTGATGCTCAGTTCCTGGCCGATGACCCGAAAGGTGCGCAGCAGGTTCCAGTCGAGGCGGTCATTGAGCAGGCGTTGCAATTCGCGTTCGGCCATGGTGACCCTCGATTATAAGCTGGCGTAATAGTCCGCATAATAAATAGAAAATTGACTAATCATAGCCCCGAGACGATAAATCAACTCCAAGACAGGCGCCGCCAGAGTGCCTTGATGCATCCGATTTCCTCCTGCCAAAAAAACAATCAAAGGAGCCCGACCCATGACGCCTCAAGCTTCGTCCCAACCGCGCCGTGCGGCAGCCGCAGCCTTCATCGGCACCATGATCGAGTGGTATGACTTTTACATCTACGCCACCGCCGCCGCCCTGGTGTTCGGTGCGCTGTTCTTCCCCTCCGACGACAAACTGTTCAGCACCATGGCCGCGTTCGGCACCTTCGCCGTGGGTTTCTTCGCGCGACCGTTGGGCGGGATTATCTTTGGCCATATCGGCGACCGTATCGGGCGCAAGAAGTCGCTGATCATCACCTTGTTGATGATGGGTGTGGTCACGGTGTGCATCGGTTTGCTGCCGACCTACGCGCAAATCGGCGTTGCGGCGCCAGTGCTGTTGATCCTGTTGCGCATCGTCCAGGGCATTGCCGTCGGCGGCGAGTGGGGCGGGGCGGTGTTGATGGCCGGCGAGCATGCGCCCAAGGGCCGTCGCAACTTCTTCGCTTCCTTTGCACAACTGGGCAGCCCGGCGGGTTTGATCCTGTCGTTGCTGGCTTTCAGTGCAGTCACTCGCTTGCCGGAAGAAGACTTGATGAGTTGGGGCTGGCGCCTGCCGTTCCTCGCCAGTTCGCTGTTGTTGCTGGTGGGTTTGGCGATTCGACTCGGTGTGAATGAATCGCCGGAATTCCTCGCCAGCCGCGAACTGGCCAGCAAAAGCACACGCAAGGAGCAGGCGCCGGTGATGGAAGTGCTGCGTACTGCGTGGCGTCCGCTGCTGCTGTGTATCGGCGCCAACACCCTCGGGATCGCCGGGGTGTATTTCACCAACACTTTCATGATCGCCTACACCACCCAGCAACTGGAGTTGCCGCGCTCACTGATCCTCGAGTGCCTGTTTGTGGTGGCGATTATTCAGTTCTGCATTCAGCCATTGGCGGCGTGGGTCGCGGAGAAAATCGGGGCGACGCGTTTCCTCTGCCTGATGTCACTGTTGGCGATGGCCTCTCCGTATCCGATGTTTGTGCTGGTCAGCTCGGCCCAGCCGTCGCTGATCATCCTCGGCATCGCCCTGGCGGTGGTGTGCATGGCCTCGTTCTACGCGGTGATCGCCGGTTACGTCAGCGGCATGTTCGAGACCCGCGTGCGCTACACCGCGATCTCCCTGGCTTATCAGATTTGCGGTGCGCTGGCCGGTGGCCTGACGCCGCTGATCGGCACGATGCTGGCGCATAAATTCGCCGGCCAATGGTGGCCGCTGGCGGTGTTCTACAGCCTGATCGCCGCCACTTCGCTGATCTGCGTCTTGTCCCTTGCTCGCCGCCATGCCAGTGCTGAACGTATCGAATTGGCCAACGCTTAATCCCGATTTTCGAGGAGTTATTTATGTTGAAGATTAATGGTGAACGCCTGTGGGCGAGCCTGATGGCCATGGCCGAAATCGGCGCCACGCCCCGGGGTGGCAGTTGCCGGTTGGCCTTGAGCGATGAAGACAAGGCCGGCCGCGAACTCTTCGCCCACTGGTGTCGCGAAGCCGGGATGACCCTGAGCGTGGACGCCATCGGCAACCTGTTCGCCCGCCGCGAAGGCACCGACCCGGATGCTGCGCCGGTGATGATGGGCAGCCACCTCGACACCCAGCCTGAAGGTGGCCGCTTCGATGGCGTCTACGGCGTGCTTGCCGGCCTGGAAGTGGTTCGCTGCCTTAATGACCTCGGCATTCAGACCCGCAAACCGCTGGAAGTGGCGGTGTGGACCAACGAAGAAGGTGCGCGCTTCACCCCGGCGATGTTCGGCTCGGCGGTGTTCACCGGCATCATGCAACTGGACGCGGCGCTGGCGGTGCGTGACATCGACGGCATCAGCGTTGCCGAAGCCCTGCAACGCACCGGTTATGCCGGCGAGCGTCCGTTGGGCGGTGCGGTGGATGCCTACTTTGAAGCGCATATCGAGCAAGGGCCGATCCTTGAAGACAACGCCAAGAGCATTGGCGTGGTCACGGGCGGCCAGGCGATTCGCTGGCTCGACGTGCGGGTTGAAGGCATGGCGGCTCACGCCGGTACTACGCCGATGCCATTGCGCAAGGACGCCCTGTACGGCGTGGCGCGGATGATCCAGGCCATCGAGGTTCTGGCTGCCGATTTCGCCCCCGAAGGCCTGACCACGGTGGGCGAGTTGAGCATTAACAAATCTTCGCGCAACACCATTCCGGGGTTGGTGAATTTCACGGTTGATCTGCGCCATCACCGCGACGAAGCCATCGAGGCGATGGAACAGCAAGTGCGCGCACGACTGCAGGCGATTGCCGACGGTCGCAGGTTGAACCTGACGATCACCCCGCACTGGATCAGCCCGGCGACACCGTTCGACGCCGAGTGCGTGGCAGCGGTGCAGCATGCGGTGGATGCCCTGGGCTACGCTCAGCAATCGATTGTCAGTGGCGCCGGGCATGACGCGATTCACTTGGCGCGGTACTGCCCGACGGCGATGGTGTTTATCCCGTGTGTCGGTGGTTTGAGCCATAACGAAGCCGAGGATGTGCTGCCTGAGGATGTGCGCCAGGGCACTGACGTGCTGCTCAACGCCGTACTGGCCCGCGCCTTAAAAACTGAATAGACCCAATCCCTAATGTGGGAGCGGGCTTGCTCGCGAATGCGGTGTGTCATTCAACAATGATGTCGACTGACACTCCCTCTTCGCGAGCAAGCCCGCTCCCACAGTTGAACGCATTCTGTTTCAAGATCCATGACTAACTGACAGGAATTCACCCCATGCGCAGTTTTTTCCACCCCGAACAATTGCTCCATCACCCACGCAGCTACTACTCCCGCGGGCAGATGCGCACGCCGCAGGAAGTCCCGGAGCGTGCGCAACGGCTGGTACAGGCCTCGCATTCCCTGGGCTTCAACGTCGAGCAACCCGCTGACGCCGGACTTGCGCCATTACTGGCGGTCCACGGTGCGCCATACCTGACGTTCCTCCAGGAAGCCCATCAACGCTGGAAGGAAATCCCCGAAGACTGGGGCGATGAAGTCATGTCGAACATCTTCGTCCGCGAGCCCAATGCCCTGCGCGGGATTCTCGCCCAAGCCGCTCGTTATCTGGCCGATGGCAGTTGCCCGGTGGGCGAGCAGACCTGGCGCTCGGCCTATTGGTCGGCGCAAAGCGCAATTGCCGGGGCTCAGGCGTTGCTCGATGGCGAGTCGGCGGCGTATGCCTTGTGCCGTCCGCCAGGTCACCATGCTCGGGCCGAGGCGGCCGGTGGTTTCTGCTACCTCAACAACGCAGCAGTGGCGGCGCAGGTCTTGCGCGCAGGGTTTGAGCGGGTGGCGGTGCTGGATACCGACATGCATCACGGCCAAGGCATTCAAGAGATTTTCTACGACCGTGACGACGTGCTGTACGTCTCGGTGCATGGCGATCCGACCAATTTCTATCCGGGCGTGGCCGGGTTTTCCGATGAGCGCGGCGTTGGCGCGGGGGAGGGGTTCAACCTCAATCTGCCGATGGCCCACGGCGCCAGTGAAGCGGATTTCCTCGGGCAACTTGAGGTGGCGCTCGCGGCGGTGAAAGATTTTGGCGCCGAGGTGCTGGTGCTGTCCCTGGGCTTCGATATTTTCGAGCTGGACCCGCAGAGCAAAGTGGCGGTGACCCGGGAAGGGTTTGCGCTGCTGGGCGAGCGGATTCGTAGCCTTGGGTTGCCGTGTTTGATTGTGCAGGAGGGTGGGTATCACCTGGAGAGTCTTGAAGATAATGCGCGGGCGTTTTTTGTTGGGCCGGAGGTTTGGCAGCTCTGAGTTTTTGAGTTGTCCGGGAGATTGCCTTCGCGAGCAAGCCCGCTCCCACAGGTTGACCGCGTTCCCATGGGGGTACTCGGTCACCTGTGGGAGCGGGCTTGCTCGCGAAGAACGATAACGCGGTCCCCCAGATGCGACACAAACGCCCTACGGCACTTGCCATCGCCCTGACGTTAACGTAAAGATTGACGCCACGGCGCTGATCTCAAAAAGCGCAAAGCGGACCGCTGCGGAGCGCTTGATGACGCTAATAAAAACAACACACCCCAAACCCCATCAGGAAGCCCGGCTGGCCCGGGAAAAGCTTCACCTCGAAGGCGAAGTCCCTGATGGCGTATTGCGTGCGGAAATCGACGCCTCATGGCGGCGCAGCCTCAGCCACGGCGTGCATTTCAACGGCAAGCACGAGCTGACCCTGGAATCGAGCGCCAGCCTTGAAGTGCTGTTGGCGAGCAACCGCTTGCTGATCGACGCCGCGATGCCGGCCATCGATTACTTGGCCGAACGCCAAGGTAAAGAAGGCCTGATCATCCTCGCCAATTCCGACGCGACCATCCTCGCCGTCGAAGGCCGCGCCGATCGTCTCAAGGGCTCCGGCCTGCAAGACATCACCCTTGGCGCCTGTTGGAGCGAAGCCGCTCGCGGCACCAACGCCCTCGGCACCGCGTTGGTGGAAGCCCGGCCAACCCTGATCGATTGCGGCGAACATTACCTGGATCGGCTGAGCGATTTTTCCTGCACTTCGGTGCCGATTCACTGCCCCCAGGGCGATATCCTCGGCGTCCTCGACCTGACCCGCGAAGGCCCTCTCGGCCGGGTCCACGACAGCACCGCGCTGCTGGCCATGGCCGTCAGCCAGATCGAGAGCCGGGTGTTCAACGCCAGTTACCCGGACCAGATCGTCCTCGCGTTCCACAGCCGTCGGCAGTACCTCGAATCCCCGTGGCAGGGCCTGTTGGCGGTGAGCCTCGGCGGACAAATTCTCGCGGTCAGCGCCCAGGCCTGTCAGTTGCTGCGCGCCGAACGCTCGGCGCTGGTGGGGCATCGCTGCGAAGAGTTTCTCGGGGTCGATGGCTTGCAACTGCTGGCGCGTTTGCAGCAGGGCGGCGTCGGCAGTCTGCAAACCGCCAAGGGCGAATTCTTCTACAAAACCCTGCGCGCACCCCAGCGGTCGATCAACGTTGGCACCACAACCCGCCCGGTGGCCAAACCCGCCAAACCCCAACCGGATCTTGAATCCCTGGCCGGCAGCAATGTCCGTTATGCCCGGGCGTTGCGCATGGCCCGCCAAGGTCTGGCTAACGAGTTACCGGTGTTGCTGCTCGGCGAAACCGGCACCGGCAAGGAAGTCATCGCCCGTGCCTTGCACATGGCCGGCAGCCGTTGCGATAAACCCTTCGTCGCAGTGAATTGCGCGGCGATTCCCGAAGGCCTGATCGAGTCAGAACTGTTCGGCTACCGCGAAGGCGCGTTCACCGGTTCCCGCCGTGGGGGCATGGTCGGGCGCCTGCAACAGGCCCATGGCGGCACCTTGTTCCTCGATGAAATCGGCGACATGCCGTTGGCCTTGCAGGCCCGGTTATTGCGCGTCTTGCAGGACCGCAAAGTCGCACCATTGGGCGCCGGCGAAGAGCAGGACATCGACGTCGCCCTGATCTGCGCCACCCACCGCGACCTCAAGCGCCTGGTCGAGGACAAACACTTTCGCGAAGACTTGTTCTACCGGGTCAACGGCATCAGCGTGATGCTCCCGGCCCTGCGCGAGCGCGAGGATTTCAGCGGTCTGGTCGGTCGTCTGCTGGCCAAACTCGACGCGCCGACGGTCACACTGCATGAAGACCTGAGCAAACTGCTCGGCGGCTATCACTGGCCGGGCAATATCCGGCAGTTGGAGATGGTGTTGCGGACGGCGCTGGCGATGCGCGAACCGGGCGACAGCGTGCTCACCCTCGACCACTTGCCCGACAGCATGCTCGACGACTTGACGGCCACCGAACGCCCCCAGGCCGGCAGCATTCGTGAAAACGAACTGGAGTTGATTCGCCAATCCCTGGACGCGCATCAGGGCAACGTCTCGGCCGCCGCCGATGCGTTGGGGATCAGCCGCGCGACCCTGTACCGCAAGCTCAAACAGTTGCGCCTGTGATGCAGCGCCTGATCGTGCGCTTGATCGACAGCCGCGACCCGCAAGCCCTGCAAGCGGCACTGCGCTGGCTATACAGCTTTGTGCGCCCCCATCGGCTGGCGATTGCCGGGTTGCTCGGCTTGTCGGTCTGCGCCTCGCTGCTGGTGCTGGTGCAACCGTGGCTGACCAAACTGCTGATCGACGATGGCCTGCTGGGGCGCAATTTCCCGGTGCTGGTGCTGATTGCCGGTTTGATGATCGTCGCGGGTTTGCTCGGCACCGCGCTGTCGGGGATCAACCGTTATCTGCACACGCGGTTGTCGGGGCGGATTCTGTTTGCTTTGCGCGATGATCTTTATCGGCACTTGCAGACGTTATCGCCGAGCTTCTACGGTCAGCGACGCATTGGCGACTTGATGTCGCGCCTGGATGGCGACGTGGCGGAGATTCAGCGCTTTGCCGTGGACTCGTTGTTTTCGGCGGTATCGAGCGTCATCGGCCTGTTCTTTTCCGTGGCGATGCTGCTGACCTTGTCGTGGAAACTGTCGCTGCTGGCGCTGGTGCTGATCCCCCTCGACGTGCTGTGGCTGCGCTGGATGCGGCGCAAGGTCGAGCGCGATGTGCGGCAGTTGCGCGAGCGTTCGGCGGACATGTCCTCGTTCATGGTCGAAACCTTGCCGGTGATGAAATTCATCCAGTCCGCCGGTCAGCAACAGCGCGAAGCGCGACGGCTGGAGACCTTGGGCCAGGGCTACATGAGCCAGTTGCTGCGCCTGCAAGTCACCGAGTTTTTCACCCAGGCTGTGCCGGGAACCCTGACTTCCTTGTCCCGCGCTTGTGCGTTCTTGATCGGCGGTTATTGGGTGGTGCAGGGCACGTGGCAACTCGGCGCGCTGATCGCGTTTTCGACCTACCTCGGCATGGCGGTGGGGCCGGTGCAGAGTCTGCTCGGGCTCTACGTCGCGATCCAGCGCATGACCGTCAGCCTCGGCCGGGTGATGGAGTTGCGTGGCGAAGAACCGACCGTGCTGACCCCTGTCACGCCGCAGCCGATGCCGAGCTCCGGTGAGCTGCGTTTCGACAATGTGCATTTCAGCCATCCGGGGCGCCCGAGCACCTTGAGCGGGATCGATGCGCGCATTCCCTACGGCTTGAAAGTCGCCCTGAGCGGCGGCTCCGGCGTCGGCAAAACGACCCTGATCGACCTGTTGCAACGGCATCACGATCCACAGTCGGGTCGGGTGTTGCTTGGGGACGTGGACCTGCGGGATCTGGACCTGTTTCAACTGCGGCGGCGCATTGCGGTGGTCAGTCAGGACATCGTGCTGTTTCGCGGCAGCCTCGCCGACAACCTGGCCTACGCGGTGCCGGACGCCAGTCGCGAAGCGATTGCCGAAGTGGCGCGGCTGGCGCAACTCGACAGCCTGATCGCGTCTTTGCCCGAAGGCCTCGACAGTCCCTTGGGCGAGCGTGGCCAGCAGTTGTCCGGTGGGCAGAAACAACGGATCGCCATTGCCCGCGCCTTGTTGCAGGACCCGTTGATTCTGGTGCTCGACGAGGCCACCTCGGCGGTGGATGAAGCCACCGAGCGCGAAGTGATCGAAGCCATCGACCGCTTGTTTGCCGGACGCACGCGTATCCTTATCAGCCATCGCCCATCGACGTTGGCCGATGCTGATCTGCGTTTTGAATTGCTCGACGGCGTGCTCACGTCGAAAACGGTGCTGCATGAAGCCTGAACTGCGAATTGGCGTGGTGGACAGCGGACACTCGGCGGCGCAGCGGGTGCAGGTTGTCGCGGGGCGCAGGTTTTCGTTGCTTGAGGATGGGCTGGCGGAAGGGGATTTGCGCGACGATCCGCTCGGTCACGGTAGCGCGGTGATCGAAGCGATTGGGCGGCGGGCGCCGGCGGCGGTGTTTTGTGTGGCGCAGGTGTTCGACCAGCGTGGCGTGACCAGTGCCTTGCAGATTGCCACGGCGATTGACTGGCTGGTGGCGCAGGACGTGCGGTTGATCAATTTGAGTCTTGGCTTGCGCCAGGATCGCAGTCTGTTGCGTGAAGCCTGTGGCCTGGCGGTGGCGCGGGGGGTGTTGCTGTGTGCATCGAGCCCGGCCCAGGGAGAGGGGGTGTTCCCGGCGAAGTATCCGCAGGTGGTGCGGGTGACCGGTGATGCCCGTTGCGCCGAGCATGAATGGTCCTGGCTCAACAGCGCCCAGGCAGATTTCGCGGCGTGTGTGCATGGGACCTATCCGGGGCAATCCGGCGCCAGTCTGGGGTGTGCGGCTTTAAGTGGGCACATCGCCGGTTTCCTGGTGGCGCATCCCGATGCGAGCAATCAGCAGGTCATCGAATGGCTGCGGGATCACGCCCGTTACCGTGGGCCTGAACGGCGTTTCGGGCCGTGATTTGCGTTCTTGGCGCAGGACCGGCGGGCGCGGCGGTGGCCTTGGGTTTGCGTCGGCTCGGTTACCCGGTGACGCTGGTCAGTGAATGGCGCCGTTTTGCCGCGCTCGAAGGGGTTTCCATGCGCGTGCTGGAGGCTTTGCGCGGCGCCGGTTTGCATCAGGTGTTGGCGGATGCGGCGCTGCCTTCGCAACGGCAGGTGTCGTGGAACGGCCAGCAGCATGCGCAGAACATCGAATTTTTACTGGATCGCCCGAGTTTTGATCGAGGCCTGCGCGAGGATCTGCGTGGGGCTGGGGTCGAGTTGATCGAGGGGCGGGTGTTGATCGTGCAGTCCTCGGCGGCGGGACATCGAATCGAGATCGAAGGGCACGCAGCGTTGCTCGCGGATTTCCTGGTGGAGGCTCGGGGGCGTTCAGCTCCAGCCCTCGGCAAAGGCCTGCGCGGACCGGAGACGGTCAGCCTGCTCAATCGCTGGCAGGCCACGCCGGGCGACACCGCCAGCGCCGTGGAAAGTCTTGAGGACGGTTGGGCCTGGATGGCGCGACGGGCCGACGGTCAGTGTTATTGGCAATGGACGGTGGACGTGGCCAGCGCTGAGTTGCCGGGTAAGGCGCGGTTGCTTGATTACTGTCGTCAGCGACGCCACGCCTCGGAAGTAGCTCGGGCGTTTTTTGGCGATGGGCCGCAAACCGATCTGCAACTGCATGCCCGCAGCAGCACCGCGATCCTGTGCCCACAGGTGTGCGGCGAGAACTGGATTCGCGTGGGCGATGCGGCGATGGCGGTGGATCCGTTGTCGGGCAACGGGATTTTCCAGTCCCTGTCCTCGGCGTTACAGGCGCCGACGGTGATCAACACCTTGCTGCGTAAACCCGAGCGAGCGGCGCTGGCACAGCGCTTTCACCAGCAACGGGTGGAGCAATTGTTTTTGCGCTTTGCCCGGATCGGGCGGGACTTTTATGCCGATGAACGGCGGTGGTGGGAGCAGCCGTTCTGGCAGGCGCGGCGGTGTTGGCCGGATGCTGAAGTGGCGCATGCAGAGGCGGATTTTGCTTCATTGCGGATTGAGCGGGCACCGGTATTGCGCGATGGGTTTGTGGATGAGGCCGAGGTGGTGATCACGGCGGATCAGCCGCTGGGAATCTGGCATGTGCAGGGGGTTGAGATGGCGCCGTTGCTGCGGCGGTTGTGGAATGAGCCTGCCGAGCAGGCGTTGGCGGGGTTGACGGTGGAGCAGGGGCGGGTGGTTCGGGGGTGGTTGTTGGCTCAGGGGTTCAAGCCCTGATATTTGCGTTGTTTGAAATGGCCTCTTCGCGAGCAAGCCCGCTCCCACAGGGGAATGCATTCCAAATGTGGGAGCGGGCTTGCTCGCGAAGGCGGCCTAAAGAACGACAAAGATTCAGAGCTTGATCAACACCGACTTCAACTCGGTGTAATGCTCAATCGCTGCATACCCCATCTCGCGCCCGACCCCGGACATTTTGTACCCACCAAACGGCAATGCCGGATCCAGCGCACTGTGGCAATTGACCCACACCGACCCTGACTTGATACGCGGAATCATCCGATGCACCGCCGCCAAATCATTCGACCAGATACTCGCCCCCAACCCGTAAGGGCTGTCATTGGCCATGCGCAACGCATCCGCCTCATCATCAAACGGAATCGCCACCAGCACCGGCCCGAAAATCTCTTCCTGCACCAATGAATGCTTCTGATCGACGTCGACAATCACCGTCGGCTTGACGAAGAACCCAGGCCCGAATTGTTCGCCACCGCAGGCAATCGTCGCGCCGCTTTCCCGGCCCTTTTCGATGTAGCCGTAAACCCGTTCCTGCTGCCGCTTCGAAATCAACGGCCCCATGTCGACCGTCGGGTCCATGCCGTTGCCGAGCTTCATGGCGTTGGCGATGTCGGCGATGTCTGCCACCACGTTGTCGAAATGCTTGCGCTGCACATACAGCCGCGAACCGGCGCAGCAGACCTGGCCCTGGTTGAAGAAAATCGCACTGGCAGCGCCGGCGGCGGCGATCTTCAGATCGGCGTCGGCCATGACGATGGTCGGCGATTTACCGCCCAGTTCCAGGGTCACGCGGGTCATGGACTCCATGGCGATCTTGCCGATCTGCTTGCCCACAGCGGTGGAGCCGGTGAAGGTCAACTTGTCCACCAAAGGATTGTGGGTCAGCGCCGAGCCGGCGGTGATGCCGGTGCCGGTCACGACGTTGAACACGCCTTCGGGGTAGCCGGCTTCCAGCACCAGTTCGGCGAGTTTCAGCGCGCTCAGCGGGGTTTCATCCGCAGGCTTGAGCACCACCGTGCAACCGGTGGCCAGGGCCGGGCCGAGTTTCCAGCAGGCCAGCAGCAACGGGAAGTTCCAGGCAACGATGGCGCCGACTACGCCCACCGCTTCACGACGGATAAAACTGTGGAATTGATCATTGGGCATCAGCGGCAACGACACCTCGACGCTGGAACCTTCGATCTTGGTCGCCCAACCCGCCATGTAGCGCAGGAAATCGATGGACAGTTGCACGTCCATCACCTGGGCCACCGCCGCGCTCTTGCCGTTGTTCAGGCATTCCAGTTGCGCCAGCAGCTCGGCGTCGCGCTCCATCAGGTCGGCGAGTTTCCACAGCAGATTCTGTCTTTCCCGAGGGCGGGTGCGGGTCCAGGTTGAATCGTCGAAGGCATGACGGGCGGCGAGCACGGCGCGGTCAACGTCGTCCGGAGTGGCCCGTGGCACCACACACAAAATTTCACCCGTGGCGGGGTTGTGCAGGGGCATGGTCTGGCCATCGGCGGCCTCGACCCAGTCACCGCCGATCAGCATGCGCGGAGCGCGCTGGATAAACGCCGAGGTGGCGGGATGCAAATAAGGGAGGGACATGGCGAGCGCTCTTTTTATTCGTGAGATCCAGGCTTTCGCAATGGCTGTGCCAAGTGCCGGAAACGGCAGGATGGCCCTTGATTGACCGGGTTTGGCGGGTTTTAACGAATGATGCAGCTCTGGATTTTTTCGCAATTTGCGACAGCGGCTGAGACGACGAGCAACCGGGTTGCGCCCTTGAGCGCCCCAACATTGAGGACTAGAATTTTCAGGCTCGGTGGGCGAACGAGGGAGTCTTCGCCCGGCCACACATCTGGCGTGAGGGAGGTAACAATGTTCCTTTCAACCCTGGAAATTCAAAACATCATTGAACACAGCTTTTTGCCTTCGGTGTGCACCTGCAAGATGGAGGCAGACCAATCCCTGACCATTCGGGTCTGCGACTGCATGACCGGTAAAGTCGACATGGTGGCGACCCATGTCCCGCTCTGGACCCTGGACAGTCCGCATGCCATCGCCTCGTTGGTGGCGGACATGCGCCAGGAAATCGAGGTCCACAAAGGCGTTCACCCGACCTTCTACATCTGAACCGACGGCATGCCGCCCTTTCGCACAGGACGGCATGCCGCCGAACGTTCAGGCCGCTATTTTCCGCACGACCCCGGCGAGTGCATCGTGGCAGCTACGCTTGTCTCAGACTGCAACAGTTGTCGCGATATTAGACGCGGGTGATCGGCTCCACACCGGGCCTTCGGCTTTCATATTTACGTAACTGATTGATTAAAAACGATATCGGTAAGCTGGCACGCTCCGTGTATTGCTCATCGCAGACGTTTCTCTTGCCTCCGTCTGCGGTGCGCCGCCGGCGGCAGAAACCATAAAAACGATAAGCCACAACAATAAGAAAGCACCGTGCGAGGTTCGACGTTGATGAAGAGAAGAATCCGATCAGGCATGAGCGCCGGCCTGCTGGCCGTGGCCGCTTGTGTGGCGCTGCATTCGCCTGACAGCCTGGCAGCCCGCGATGCCCAGACCATCCTCAAGGAAACCTGTCAGGGCTGTCACACCCCCGAAGCCGATAACGCCCTGAGCCGCATCAGCCACCAGCGCAAAACCCCCGAGGGCTGGCTGATGAGCATCGCCCGGATGCAGACCATGCACGGTTTGCAGATCAGCGATGACGACCGCCGCACCCTGGTCAAATACCTGGCCGACACCCAAGGCCTGGCGCCGAGCGAAACCGATGGCGTGCGCTATGCACTGGAACGGCGGCTTAACACTGTCGAGCATTTCGACGATCAAACCAGCCAGATGTGCGGCCGCTGCCACTCCGGTGCGCGGGTCGCCCTGCAACGGCGTCCGGCCCAGGAATGGGAACGCCTGGTGAATTTCCACCTCGGCCAATGGCCGTCCCTGGAATACCAGGCCCTGGCCCGGGATCGCGACTGGTTTGATATCGCCCGCAAGGACATGGTGCCGCTGCTGGCCAAGCGTTATCCGCTGGACAATCCGGCCTGGAAAAAATGGCTGAGCACCGCGCCGAAAAGCGACGCGCTGGTCGGCGACTGGAGCTTCAGCGGTCACTTGCCGGGCAAAGGGGAATTGGCCGGGGTGATGAGCGTCAGCGCCGATGCCGGTGACACCTTCAAGGTCAACGTCAAAGGCCAATACGCCGATGGCAGCCCGTTCAACGGCGACGGCAGCGCGATTCTCTACAGCGGCTACGAATGGCGCGGCAACGTGACCGTCGACGGCGTGACCATGCGCCAGGTATTCGCCGCCCAGGGCAACGCGATGCAAGGCCGGATGTTCGAGGCCGAGCACGATGAGCGGGGGCTGGATTTTGTTGCCGCCAAGCAGGGTTCGAGTCGGTTACTGGCCGTTCAACCCGGTTACCTGAAGGCTGGCGCTGAAACTGAAGTGACGTTGGTCGGCAGCGGTCTTACCGGCAAACCGAACTTCGGCAAAGGTGTGGAAGTGGTCGCCGTCGTCGAGCAAAGTCCTGAGCGTATACGCGTCAAACTCAAGGCTGCCGCCAACGCTCAACCGGGTCTGCGCAACGTCACCGTCGGCACACTGAAAGGCCCGACCCTGTCGGTGTACAACTCGATAGCCAGCGTCAAAGTCGTGCCGGAATTCTCCGTGGCGCGGATCGGCGAGGGCGGCGGTTCAACCCCGAAAGTCCAGGGCCGTTTCGACGCTGAAGCCTGGGGCAAGGGCGCCGATGGCAAGCCGTATCGCATCGGCGTGTTCCCGGCGCAGTGGAAGGTCGAGGCCTTCGACGACCGCGCCAAGGAAGACGAAGACGTTAAGTTCGCCGGCACCATGCAGGCTGACAGCGGCGTGTTTACACCGGGCGATGCCGGGCCGAACCCGCAGCGCAAAATGTCCACCAACAATGCCGGCAACCTCAAGGTGATCGCCGCCGTCGACGATGCAGGAAAATCCCTGACCGGCGAAGGCCACATGATCGTCACGGTGCAACGCTGGAACAATCCACCCATTCCATGAGTTGGCTGATCGTTAACGGTTTCAGACACTTTTCGGAATGACCGCAGGCTCCGCCAAGCGGGGTTTGCACAGGAGGTTGCAATGGGCGCTATTTTGAATCTGGTCGAACGGAATCTGCACGAAGTGCACGTCGATGCCGACCGCATGCTGTTTCATATCCCTAGCAGTTCGCTGTTCGCCAGCGATGAACTGACCGGCACCATCATCGACACCTTGCGCGGTCCCGGCTGTTCGTCGGATGACCTGATCGAGCGCCTGGCCGCACGCTTCAACGGCGAGGAAATCACCGAAACCCTGCGCGAGCTGATGGCCCTGGAACTGGTCAGCGACGGCTCGCCACTGACCCCGGACATCGGCACCACACGGGTCGAGCGTACGGCGATCAACACCGTGGTGCTCAACGTCAATACCGGTTGCAATTTGAGCTGCACCTACTGCTACAAGGAAGACCTCGACAAACCGTCGGCGGGCAAGAAAATGGATATCGAAACCGCGGTGGCTTCGGTGGAAATGCTGCTGCGTGAATCCCCGGATGAAGAGCGTTTCACCGTGGTGTTCTTTGGCGGCGAACCGCTGAGCAATCGCAAGCTGATCGAGTACATGGTCGACTACTGTGAGAAGCGGTTTTCGGAGGCCGGCAAGTTCGTCGAATTCGTCATGACCACCAACGCCACGCTGCTCACCGAAGACACCGTGGACTACCTAAACGCCCACCGTTTCGGGCTCTCGGTGAGTATCGACGGGCCGAAAACCGTGCACGACCGCAACCGCATCACCGTGGGCGGGCAGGGCACCTACGACGTGGTGCGGCGCAAGGCCGAGATGCTGCTGTCGCGCTATAACAGCCGTCCGGTGGGGGCGCGGGTGACCCTGACCACTGGCGTCACCGATATCGAAACCATCTGGGATCACCTGTTCAACGAACTGGGGTTCGCCGAAGTCGGGTTTGCCCCGGTGACTTCGGGTGACATCAGCACCTTCAACCTCTCCAGCGACGAATTGATCGAAGTCTTCGCCAACATGAAGAAGCTCGGTCGGCGCTATCTGGAAGCGGCGCTGGAACACCGCAATATCGGTTTCTCCAACCTGCACCAGTTGATCACCGACATCCACGAAGGCCACAAAAAAGCCCTGCCGTGCGGCGCCGGTTTGAAGATGCTGGCGGTGGATCACAAGGGTGAGCTGAACCTGTGCCACCGCTTTACCGGTTCGTCATTGCCGACCTTCGGCAACGTCCACAGCGGTGTGAAGCAGGTGGAATTGAACGACTTCCTGTCCCAGCGTCTGGACCGCACCAACACCGGGTGCGAGGACTGTCAGATCCGCAACCTGTGCTCCGGCGGCTGCTATCACGAAAGCTATGCCCGTTACGGCGACCCGACTCACCCGACCTATCATTACTGCGAACTGATGCGTGACTGGGTCGACTTCGGCATCGAGGTCTACACCCGGATCATGGCCCACAACCCTGCGTTTATCAGCAGCTACATCACTCCGCGCAAGGCTCACTGATATGAAACATCTCAAGGCAATCAATAACAAAGCGCTGAAGCTCGACCAGGCCGCGGCGGAAAACCGCATTGAAGAAGTGGTGGCGATGAGTTCTGTCGCGGGCTGTGCCTCGACCACCGACCCGGGTTGGGAAATCGATGCGTTTGGCGGGGTGTCGTCGCTGTGCCAGCCGATGGAAGCGGACTTGTATGGCTGCTCCGACCCGTGCTGGTGGCCGGCCCAGGTGCCCGACATGATGAGCACCTACCCGGACTGGAACAAGGACGCCCAAGCCTCCAACGACAACTGGCGCAACCTCGGGACTGTCTTTCCAAAAGACAAGTGATCGGACCTCAGAAGGATTCCAGCATGCTGACTGCAAAAGCCTGCGGCCTGGCCGCGTTCGCCGTCCTGAGCGCCTGTTCGCTCAACGTTCTGGCCGATGAAAATTCCGCGTTGCAAGACGGTCACGAGTACATGTTGACCACCAATTACCCGAACAACCTGCACGTGATCGACCTGGCAACCGACAGCCTGTTCAAGACCTGCAAAATGCCGGACGCCTTTGGTCCGGGCACCGTGCAACTGTCGCCGGACCGCAAGACCGCTTACGTGTTGAACAATCACTACGCGGACATTTACGGCGTCGAACTCGACAGCTGCAAACAGGTGTTCCACGCCAGCATCACCCAGAAGCCGGGGGAAAAAGCGAAGTCCATGTTCGCCTTCACCCTCAGCCACGACGGCAAGGAACTGTTTGCCATCGCCAACCCGACGCTGATGCTCAACGACCGCTATGAAGTGCAGCAGCCTCGGCTGGATGTGTATGCCACCGACGCCGGCATGAACGCCAAACCGGTGCGCAGTTTCCCGGCGCCGCGGCAGTTGACCATCATGCAAAGTGGCGATGACGGCACGCTGTATGTGGCGGGGGCGGACGTCTACAAGGTCGATATCAAAACCGGCAAGTTCGACGTGCTGATCCCCAGCCGTCACTGGAAACGCGAAAACTACAGCGCGCCGGACGTGCTCTACGTGTGGAACCAGCAGACCTATCGCCACGACTTCTCGCTGCTCTACACCGCAGCGAAATTCAAGGACAAAAAGCAGGACCCGCTGACCGCCGAATACCTCTACGGGCTGTTCAGCATCGACCTGAAAACCGGCAAGACCGAAACCACCGACTTCGGCCCGTTGACGGAAATCTACTTCAGCGGCATGCGCTCGCCCAAGGACCCGAACCTGATGTTTGGCGTGCTCAACCGTCTGGCCAAGTACGACATCAAGCAGAAAAAAATGCTCCAGGCCGCGACGCTGGATCACTCCTACTACTGCATTTCCTTCAACAAGGATGGCAGCAAGATCTACCTGGCCGGGACGTTCAATGACGTGGCGATTTTTGATGCCGAGAGTTTGAAGCAGGTGGGGAGCATCAAGTTGCCGGGTGGGGATATGGCGATTACCACGGCGCAGATATTTGTTCGGTAATTGCGGCGCTCGGGCTGACGCCTTCGCGAGCAAGCCCGCTCCCACATTGGAATGCATTTCAACTGTGGGAGCGGGCTTGCTCGCGAAGAGGCCCTAAAAAACAATCGAGAAATTACTGCCCCGGCACCGGGCAACTCAAATCCCCTTCCTCACACTTCAAATAATTCTTGAACGCCTCGACCCGCGCCTTGGTCAGGCTGGTGGTGCAGTTGCTATAGATCAGCGGATACACACTCCCGCCATCCACCCCGGAGGCCGAAAACTTGCACTCCGCATCCCGAAACGCCACCCAACTCCGTTGCGCACTGACCAGCAGCTTCTTCGCATCGGGACTGTCCTTCAAGCGTTGGGTGATCTGCTGATACAGCGTATTCAGCTCTTTATCCGCAGTCTTGTATTGCTGGCCGGCGCACTGATTCATATCGCCCTGGGTCGTGGCATTGTCACAGTCCACGGCGTGAGCGGCGGTGATAAACAGCAGCGGCGTCAGCGCCAGGAGAAAGCGTGGGTGCATGGGGGATTCTCGTGGTGAGGTTGGAAAGTGAAGGGCAGTGTAGCGAATCTACGACTCACCACTCACCCTGTGGGAGCGGGCTTGCTCGCGAAAGCGGTGTGTCAGGCTGCATTACTGTCGACTGACACGCCCTCTTCGCGAGCAAGCCCGCTCCCACAGGGATTTGTGCAGTCTGGTGAATGGTGGTTCATGGCGATTCTCCGGTAGAGCCCGATGCTGCGTGAAACAAGTCTTGAGCCATGGCGTCGATATCATCGCCCTGATGCAATTTCGTCAGCCAACTCGGGGGAATTCCTTGCACCCCATAATAGGCTCCGGCCAGCTGCCCAACGATGGCAGCGGTCGTATCAGCATCGTCGCCCAGATTGGCGGCTTCCAGGATGGCCGTTTCAAAACTGTCCGTATGTTGAAAACACCACAATGCCGCTTCCAGCGAAGCGACGCAGTAACCAGAGCCACGGATATCGTTTTTTGACTTGCCCAGATAGTCGCCTCGGGCGATGGCTGCGACTTTGGGCTCAACGAATGCCAACTCTGGCAGGCTGCGTAAATCCACTTTAGGCGCGCCTTGCAATGCTTTGCCAATCAACTCGGCAAACAACTGACAACATTCGATTGCTTCCGGTGCCCCATGGGTGGTCTTGGAGCTGTCTGCGGCCAATACGCTAATTCGCTCTCGATGGGGAAAGTAATACAGCACCACCGGCACTAGCCTCATCAACGATCCATTGCCGGCGCTGTGCGGATCGATAGCGCCGGCAAAAGGTTCGCCGGACTCCTGATAACGGGTCAGGGCATCACGCACGGTCATGCCAATGTCGAAGCATTCTCCGGTTGAGCTCAGATAACCCCAATGCCACCAATTGAGGTATCGGGTCATTTGATCGATCGCGTTGAAGCCGTTTTTGGTCAGCAGGCTTTCCGTCAGGCAAAGCGCCATCGATGTGTCGTCGGTCCATTGTCCCGGCTTCAAGTTGAAGGGGCCGCCACCCACCATGTCAGTCTGGGGCGGGAACGAGCCACGGGGCTGGAATTCGACACTGGTGCCCACGGCATCACCACAAGCCAGCCCCAGCAGGGCTCCGCGATAACGTTCCAAAAGTGTTGGCTGCATGAATCTTCCTTGTCTGGGTCCACTTCGCTGCGAACGTTAGCAGTTTTGGCTGGCTGACTCTTGTTCCTGATCCAGAACTCATGATCTGAAATACGGCCTGATATTTCAGGCTATGTTGATAGTCGCACTGGCTTGATACAACTTTAGGGTTGGTCTTGTGGTCTTACAGGCCTACTGTTCAGTACAGGAGGTGACTTATGAATCCAGCATCAGATCGCATCGAAAGAAAGATTTTGCTCAAGGCGCCGCGTACGCATGTGTGGCGCGTGTTGGCTAATGCCGAGGCGTTTGGCCAGTGGTTTGGCGTGGCGCTGGAGGGCAAGCGCTTTGTCGCCGGTGAATGGACCCAGGGGCAGATTACCTATCCGGGTTATGAGCACTTGCTGTGGAATGTCCTGGTGGAGCGGGTCGAGCCGGAGCGGGTGTTTTCGTTTCGCTGGCATCCGTATGCCGTGGAGCCTCACATCGACTACTCCCAGGAACCCACCACCCTGGTGCTGTTCGAACTCGAAGACATGGATGACGGCACCTTGCTCAAGGTCACCGAGTCTGGTTTCGATCACATTCCCCAAGAGCGCAGGCTCAAGGCATTCCGCATGGACAGCCGGGGTTGGGATGAACAGATGAACAATATCGAAGAGTTTTTGAAGACCAGCGCCAAGGCCCGCGAACATCAAGGGGAGTAAATGTTTGAACCCTGGTTGAAGCGCTGGGCGCTGGTGCCGGACGGCGAGCCGATGATCACGCCCGGCAGTCGGTTGCTGCCGGTGCGGATGGGGGAAGTACCGGCGATGTTGAAGGTGGCGGTGGATGCCGAAGAGAAGTTCGGCAATCTGCTGATGACCTGGTGGGACGGTGAGGGGGCAGCCCAGGTGTTCGCCCATCATGGTGATGGGTTGTTGCTTGAACGTGCCATTGGCCGGCGTTCGTTGATGAACATGGCGCTCAACGGCCAGGACGACGAAGCCAGCCAGATTCTTTGTGCAGCGGTGGCGCGGTTGCATGCGCCGCGCCCGTCGCCCTTGCCGCCGCTGGTGCCGTTGGCGCAATGGTTCAAATCGTTACGCTTGGCAGCCGCGCAGCACGGCGGCCTCTATTCCCTGAGTCTTAGCACCGCTGAAGCCTTGCTGGCCGAGCCACAAGATGTGGTTGTGCTGCACGGCGACATCCATCACGAAAACATTCTGGATTTCGGCCCGCGAGGCTGGCTGGCCATCGACCCCAAACGGGTGATCGGCGAGCGCGGTTTCGATTACGCCAACCTGATTTGCAACCCGGAACTGCCCACGGCGACGGATCCACTGCGTTTTGCGCGACAAATCAAGGTCGTGGCGAAAGCGGCAGGGCTTGAGCGCCGGCGTTTGCTGCAATGGGTGCTGGCGTTTGCAGGATTGTCGGCGGCGTGGTTTCTGGAGGATGGCGACACCCTGGCAGCCGAAGGTCAGCTGCAGGTCGCTAAACTCGCGGCTTGCAGGCTGAATGCCTGAGGTGACTAAGGGTTTTCGGAAGGGGCGGTATAGCGAATGTCTTACACGCGGTAGTAGCTATGTCGTCTATTGCACATTGGATCCGAAGCGTAATCTAGCCTCATCAACTGAAGCACAGGGAGTGCTCAGGATCACGGATGATCGACCATAAGCAAGGATTCGCTGCCGACAGGGAGTCGTAATGGTCTTGGGAAAAACCCGCTTCGGCGGGTTTTTTTTCGTCTGTCGAAAATGGGTTGGCTTTGTGGGGCGGGCTTGCTCGCGACAGCGGTGGTTCAGTGACATTGATGCGGGATGTGCCGCCGTATTCGCGAGCAAGCCCGCTCCCACAATAGATCTCTGCCACGCCCAAATATCGCGCCGAACCGAAATCCCCCTGTGGGAGCGGGCTTGCTGGCGAAGAGGCCATCCCATGCAAAATGGATGTTGGCTGACCCACCGCTTTCGCGAGCAGGCTCGCTCCCACAGTAAATCGCTGCCATCCCCAAATACCGCGCCGAACCCAAATCCCCTGTAGGAGCAAGGCTTGCCCGCGAAGAGGCCCTCACATCCAACATCAATGCCGACTGACCCACCGCTTTCGCGAGCAAGCCCGCTCCCACAGTAAATCGCTGCCATCCCCAAATACCGCGCCGAACCCAAATCCCACAGGGAAAAGCGGCCACCAATGGTCAATCGCTTACACGCACTCGCGGGTATGTCGTCTGTTTAAGCTTCGGCGATGCGCCTATTCTGGATCCATCAACTGAAGCACAGGGAGTGCTCAGGATCACGGATGATCGACCATTAGCCAGGAAGGCTGCCGACAGGATGTCGCAATGGTCTTGAGAAACCCGCTTCGGCGGGTTTTTTTATGCCCGAAAGAATATCGCCTGCGATGTCGCGCTAATCATTACAACGCTCTCGTGCAGGAATTCACCTGGAATACTTCCCGTCCCTCCCTATGCCGACCATAGAAGTTCTTCGGAAACGATCCTATGGGGTAACAACACGGTATCGTCCCTAAAGACAAGTGTTTGGCCTGCAAAGATACTAGAACTGTCATTTATAACAGCTTAGCAGGCAACGATTTGCTTGATTCACTGGTAACCCATGTCCAATCGGACATCGTTTATCAGGAGAACAATTATGGAAAACAAACTGCAACCAGTGTCGGCCGGTACGCTCGACCCTTCTTTCGGTAAACAAGGCGTACTGGAGTTCCCGGTTCCGGCGATTTCAGCGCTCGAACCCTTGGCCATTCTTAATCTTCCAAATAATAAGTTGTTGGTAGCGCTATCGTTGGTATCGGAGGAGGGAGGTATCGCGATAGCACGACTTCATGAGAACGGGACGTTTGATCTTGAGTTTGGCGAGAACAAACACGGGTTCGTGGAGGTGCTATTTGATGGACTACATGAGTCTACTGTATGGGGTCTGACACCATTGGCCGATGGTGGCTGGCTGGTCCTCGGTCAGTATTCAAAGCTGCCCGCTGAACCGGGTTTTCCCATGGATGGCGGCTTGTTTCTGGTCCGGCAACGTGCGGATGGTAGTCTGGATGCATCATTCGGCCAAAATGGCATCCAGCTACTCAGCTATTTCACTATTGGATATCCTGAAGGAAAGAGTGCTGGCAGCATCCGTCCCGCCGCAAAAATCTTCAACGCAGCCAATCAAGTCACCAGTGGAGTCGGGGTGGTTGAACAACCCGACGGCAAAATTGTGTTGGCCACGAACACTACCAATACAGCGGCACCAATAGGCATGTCAGGAGTTGTATTACGACTCAATTTGGACGGTTCCTACGACAAGACTTTCAACAAAACCGGCTATGCAACTATCAAGCTAGCAGGCATCAATCATTCCTGGAGCGAAGCAAGAGGGGTTGCCGTTCAGGCGGATGGTCGGGTGCTGGTGTGTGGACACTTTGCCAGAAAAGATTTCTCACCCCTCCATGCCTTTGTCACTCGTTTAACCTCTGAAGGTCGCGTTGATACGGACTTTAACAACGGCCAGGCAGTGACGGTTTTTGAGCCGAAATTTTACTGGCATACGTTTAATGCCATTACCGTGAGGGAAAGTGACGGCATGATTGTGGCGGTTGGCGAAGCTCGTCGCTCAGAGTACCGTAAAGCCGATGGATTAATCGTCGCATTGAATCCCAGCGGATCTTTCAATCTGATATTCAATGATGGCAAACCCTTGTTTTCTGATCCGCATCACAACGGTGTTCTGTGGAGGGGCTGTAGAGTACAAAAGAACGGGGCGCTGATTGTCGTCGGAATAACGGGAAACGGTTATGTAGGTGAGGAGCTTTCAGCCATCACGGCTCGATATCTTTCAAACGGCACCCTGGATCGAGACTTCAACGGCGGTCAGGGTTATACCGTTTACCTTTCGGATCAAGGGTTCACCGCAACGAAAGGTATGGCGTTGTATGAGGATGGCCGGATCACTGTTAACGGTATTTCGCGCAGATTTTTAGACGATAGTCCTTTACCAATAGGGGCGGGTGGCTGGGTGGTGCGTTATCTGGCATGAAACACTTGCCTGACTAGCATTGGAACCCTTCGCGGTGACGATAGTGGTCTTGCTGTTATATAAAAGGGACGCACTGCGTCCCTTCCCAAGTCCGATTAAAGCATGCCCGCGCGTAAGCGTAGACATGACCATCAACTAGCAAGAAGGCCGGAGACTATCCAAATAACTTGGCGGCGGCTCGCTCGACTATCAGCTTGCGCTGCACATACGATGGCGCCGCTCGCCGTTGTGCTTCATCCACGATGCTCTGCGGCGCGGTTTCCGGGCTGCCGGACTGAAACGGTGGCGACGGGGCGTATTCCAGTTGCAGTTGAATCACTTGCGCAATGTCCTTATCGAACAACTCCGCAGCCAACGTCAGCGCGAAGTCGATGCCCGCCGTGATCCCGCCACCGGTAAACAGATTACCGTCGCGTACCACCCGATCCTTCACCGGGATCGCCCCCAGGGGCGCGAGCAAATCGTGGTAAGCCCAGTGCGTGGTGGCGCGTTTGCCTTGCAACAGGCCAGCCGCACCCAACACCAGTGAGCCGGTGCACACCGATGTCACGTAACGGGCGTTGGCCGCCTGAGCCTTGATAAAAGCCAGGGTGACTTCATCTTCCATTAACGGCCCGACACCGCTGCCGCCGGGAATGCAGATCACGTCCAGCGCCGGGCAATCGTCGAACGTGGTGGTCGGTTTCAGCACCAGCCCAGTGCTGGCGGTGACTGGCACCAGGTCCTTCCAGATCAGATGCACCTTCACGTCTGGCAGCGAGGCCAGTACGTCATAGGGGCCGGTCAGGTCCAGTTGTTGAACCTGTGGAAACAACAGAAAACCGATCTGCAACGTCATGGCACTTATCTCCTGATGGGGGTGGACGGCTTCACTGTAGGCTCGTAGCATCTGGCGTATCCGCCAATCACCCCACGAATTACGCCAATCATGCCCAAACCCATTCATGTACTCGCGTTTGCCAACGTCCAGGTGCTGGACGTCACCGGACCGTTGCAGGTATTCGCCTCGGCCAACGATATCGCCCGTCAACTGGGTTTGCCAGCGCCCTATGCGCCGTCGGTGATTGCCAGCGGTGGCGGGGCGGTGATGTCGTCGGCGGGGTTGGCGCTGTTGGCGGAACCGTTGCCCTCGGGCGGCAGTGACACGTTGATCATCGCCGGCGGTTGGGGCGTTTACTCGGCGTCGGAAGACGCGCGGCTGGTGGCGTGGGTACGCGAACACGCGGCGAGTTGTCGTCGGGTTTCCTCGGTGTGCACCGGCGCATTTTTACTGGCGGCCAGTGGCTGGCTTGACGGTCGGCGGGTGGTGACTCACTGGACCCGTTGCGAGGAACTGGCGCAAAAGCACCCGCGCCTGCAAGTCGAGCCTAACCCGATCTTTATCAACGACGGCCCGGTGTGGACCTCGGCTGGGGTCACCGCCGGCATCGACCTGGCGCTGGCCATGGTCGAAGAAGACCTTGGCCGTGCCATGGCCCTCGATGTTGCGCGGCATTTGGTGGTGTTTCTGAAGCGTCCGGGCGGTCAGTCGCAGTTCAGCGTGACCCTGTCGTTGCAACAAGAAGGCAACCGCTTCGACGAACTTCATGTCTGGATCAGCGAAAATCTCACCAAGGATCTCGGCGTCCCGACCCTGGCCCTGCAAGCCGGTATGAGCGAACGCAGCTTTATCCGTCACTACCGCACCGACACGGGCCAGACCCCGGCCCGGGCGATCGAACTGATTCGGGTCGAAACCGCGCGCCGATTGCTCAGCGACACCGGCGTACCGATCAAACGGGTCGCGGTGCAATGCGGGTTTGGCAGCGAAGAAACCCTGCGCCGCAGTTTCCTGCGAGCCATGGGCGTGACGCCCCAGGCGTATCGCGAGCGCTTCAGCGTCAGCCTTTCAGTAGATCCAGTAATGCCTTGATCGTCGCGTCGGGCGCTTCTTCGGGAATGTTGTGCCCAACGCCTGCCAACACGCGGCGTTCGTAGGGGCCAGTGAAGTGTTCGAGGTCATCGTCGGCCTCCGGCGCCGGCCCCACACCATCGTCGGCCCCGCACAGGGAAATCGTTGGCACGCTGATCGGTGGTTGCTTGGCCAGCGCTTCCTCCATCCATTCCAGCGCCGGGTCGCCCGCAACGTACATGAAGCGATGCCGGTAAGAGTGAATCACCACCTCGACGAAATCCGGGTTATCGAAGGCCGGCGCACTCAAGGGATAACGCTCGTCGTTCCTGGCCCAGGTCGGCGACCACAGGCGCCAGAGCAATTCGCAAAAGGCCCGGCGATTTTGGGTCAAGCCGTCAACACCGCGCTGGGTGTGAAAGTAGAACTGATACCAGAGACGATGCTCGGTTTCCGGGGCCCGTGGCCGGATCGAGCCGGGAATATTCTGCAACTTGTAGCCATCGCCGGTGACCAGGCAGCGAACCCGCTCCGGCCACAACGCCGCCGCGATACACGCCGCGCGACCACCCCAGTCATAGCCGCAAAGCGCGGCTTGGGGGAGGCCGAGGGCGTCCATCAGGTCCAGCAAATCCTGGGCGAGCGCGGCTTGCTGACCGGAGCGCAGGGTGTCGGGGCTGTTGAAACGGGTCGGGCCGTAGCCGCGCAGGTATGGAACGATGACGCGATAGCCCTGCGCGGCGAGGGCCGGGGCGATTTCGTCGTAGCCCCTGGGCGAGTAGGGGAAGCCGTGGAGCAGGATGACAGGATCGCCGGTGGTGGGGCCGTGATGTTCGTAGGCGATAGTCAGTTGAGGCGTTTCAATGTGTTGAATGACGGGCGATTGGGTCACGACCGAACTCCTGAGCATGGGCATCCGAGCACATTAGCTGATGAATTGTGTCATCTCAGGCTTCCACTTCCGCCACCTGATTAAAGTACTTCGCCCGATCCGGCGTAAACGTCACCACCATTTTCGTTCGCGAGCAGGTCAACGCCCGCTCCGTCGCCAAATCAATATCCAGATCTTCCCCGCGCAAACCCTGCCATTGCGCCAGGTACTTAAGCGATCCGTATTTTTCGAGTTTTTTCAGGCTGCGGCTCACGCCACCTTTCCAGCCCAGCACCGGCAATTCGCCGGCGAGGCACTGTTGGGCGACGTCGGGAAATCGCGCGGCGCGTTGGCGGCCGATTTCCCAGCATTTGATCAGTCCCTTGTCGTGGGCTTCCCACAGTGCATCCCGGTTCAGGCCGGTGCGCAGTGGGTTGTCGATGGTGCGGTGGATACGCTGGGTCATTCTTGTTCCTTGAATTCGGGTTTTGTTGGACAGCTCCGCTGTGCCCGTTGACGGTGGATGGTAGGGGTGGATGTAACAGCTGGCAACAAGGTATTTGCGGGTGTAGGCAACATTCGTAGAGGGTGAAACGCTTGGTTTGTTTGGCCGCTGTAGGATCATGTCCTGCGCGACTTTGTGGCGAGGGGGCTTGCCCCCGTTTGGCTGCGAAGCAGTCGCAGACCAGCAAATGCGCTGCTTTTGGAGAAATGAGTTGGCAGGTTTGGGGGGCGCTGCGCACTCAAACGGGGGCAAGCCCCCTCGCCACAGGGGGGCCGGCGGTCAGATGAACCGCATTTTTTTGGTCGCATTGACCAGAAGAAGAGACATTTCCGACAAGCGCTGTAGGTTATGTATGACCCTCAATGTCGATTTAAACGCCTCATCAGTAAGGTCGTTTCAACTCGGGCTCCCGAACCAGGCGACTGTTGGCGCCAATGCAATATTCCACGAGTTTGCTTTCATCAAAAAAGTCGACGCTGATAATACTCGAGCGATAAAGGAAATAGCTGTCCATATCAAACCAGGCATTAATTTCCTTGGTTAATTTAGTGGGGCCAAAAGCAAGGGTATATTGCGTCATGGACAGTCTCCACGGATAAGTGGACGTGGGTGGATTCTGCATCACTTTCGTGATGTATTTTGCAAGCTCTGCAGCGGTGACATATTTATCTCCCTGCCAGCGGTTGCTAAAAGCGGGCCAGAACAGTTCGGAGTTAAACTTCTCATAGTATTCAATCGAAAGAATGACCCGGCGTTTCGGGCTGATTTTTTTCAATTGTGCGAAATCCAGGTGTCTGTCGCGATGTGGGATCAGACGCTCTTCCAACCCTCGAAGTACTTCGGCTTTGAACGCCTGGTGATCAAACCGGTTACTTTTTTCGTCAAGCAGTTTGTTGAAGTCCAGAATAATGAACTCATCTGGATTTTCATCGAGGAAGGTATTGACTGAGGCGATGATTTCCTTGAGCCGTCGACCGCGGATCAGCGAGTGAAAAGTCATGAATTCATTCTTGCGGGTCATCATGCGCAGATCAAACGACCGGGCGCCGTTTCTCATCTGCCACAGCAAGTCGTGATTTTGACAAAGTGACCAATGGGCCGATGTGGATTCCGGAAACGGATGGCCGATGTCCCAATCCATACCCGCGTTGTGGCAGCCTGGCCAGATAAATTGGCCGATCGTCAGACTGTCAATGTGCGGGGTGGTACTCATCCAATTAGCGTAGTTGTTGTGTGTGACTGAATTGTTCATGATAAATAATCTAATAATTAGTTGCGCGGCCGGTTTGTGAGTTGCCGGGTCTGGCAACTTTATAGTCGAACATACGGGTTGAATTAAAGTCGGAAAGTGTGGCAATAAAATACAACGGAGATAGGGCGATTATAGTTCGGCGGTGTTGGTTGTAAGTTTAACTTGAGAGTCGCCGGCATTCAGCAAGGTAATGCCGGCGACGCAGCTCAAGGTTGCCAGTAATTCTTTTCCCCACTCAACTTTCGATCAAGGAAACTGGCTGCACTAATTAACGCCAGATGCGTCAGCGCTTGCGGTGTATTGCCCAAATGCCGGGCATGACTGTCGAACTCTTCGGCATACAACCCCAACGGGTTGGCGTACCTCAGTAACTGTTCAAACTCCAAATGGGCCTTTTCCACCTGACCGGCCCGGGCCAGGCATTCGACATACCAGAACGAGCACGCAGCGAAGGCGCCTTCGGTGCCGGACAAACCGTCGATCTGGCTGTCGTCGTTGCGGTAGCGGTAGACCATGCCGTCGCGCACCAGGGTTTTCTGGATCGCTTCCAGGGTCGAGAGCCAGCGCGGATCCTTGGCACTGACGAAACGCACCAGCGGCATCAGCAGCATCGAGCCGTCGAGGGCAGTGCCGCCGATGTGCTGCACGAAATGTCCGCGCTCTTCGTTCCAGAAGTTTTCCCAAATGTCGGCGTAGATCGCTTGACGGGTCTGGTCCCAGCGGGCGAACGGAGCGGGCAACGAGCGTTTCGAGGCCAGGCGAATGGCGCGGTCCACGGCGACCCAGCACATCAGTCGCGAGTGCAGGAAGTGATGCTGCTCGCCGCGCATCTCCCAGATGCCGACGTCCTTGCTCTGCCAGGTTTCGCAGACCTGATCCACCACTTCCACGACGTGCCTCCAGCCTTCATGGGAAATCGCTTCGCCGTACTTGTTGACCAGGTACACGGCGTCCATCAGCTCACCGAATATGTCGAGCTGGATCTGGTCGTAAGCCTGGTTGCCGATGCGCACCGGTTTTGCGCCGCCGTGGCCGCTCAGGTGGGTGAGTTCGGTTTCCGGCAATTCCTGGCGGCCGTCGATGGCGTAGAGGATGTTGATTTTCATCGACTGGCCGTGGCAATCGCTGACCCGATGGCGCATCCATTTCATGTAGGCGTTGGCCTCCTCGACAAAGCCCAGACGCATGAAGGCGTAAACGGTGAACGAGGCGTCGCGGATCCAGGTGTAGCGGTAGTCCCAGTTACGTTCGCCGCCGGGCGATTCCGGGAGGCCGAAAGTTGCAGCGGCGAGGATCGCGCCGTGTTTGCGCGAGGTCAGCAGCTTCAAGGCCAGGGCCGAGCGGTTGACCATTTCCCGCCAGCGCCCGCGATAGTTGGACTGGCCGATCCAGTCGCGCCAGAACTTCAAGGTGCGTTCCATGCACAATTCGGCGGCGCCTTCCTTGAAGCGTGGGTCGTCGATGGCACCCAGCAGAAACGCCGCGCTGTCACCTTGTTTGAGGGTGAATTCGGCGATGGCGGCATTGCCTTCGATGCTCAGCACCTGATCCGAAGACAGGCGCAGGGACGGTTGATCCGCCGCCTCGAAGGCCACGTACTTTTCATCCATGCGCGCGCGGGTCTTGGCGCGGGCGTAGTCATGCCGCACCGCGCAACGCATGCGCATCGTCGCGGTGCCGCTGACCACCCGCACCCGGCGCATCAGCATCGGCAGGTCATCCTCGCTGTCGCCGATAGGCAGCAGGTCGGTGACTTCGACCACGGCACGGTCGCTCAGCCAACGGGTTTGCAGCACGTTGGTGTCCGGCAGGTAGATTTGCTCGCGGCGGGCGTCGGGCAGGTCCGGGGACAGTTGGAAAATCCCGGCCTCGGGCGTGTCGAGCAGCGAGCAGAAAATCGACGGGCTGTCGAACTCCGGCCAGCAGAAAAAATCCACGCTGCCCTTGTCGTTGACCAGCGCCGCACTGCGCATATCGCCAATGATGCCGTGGGCGTCGATGGCGCTTTGTCGTTCGGGATGATGATCAGCCATTGCCACGGAACTCCGGATAGAGGCTCATGCCGCCGTCGATAAACAGGGTTGTGCCGACGATGTAGTCGGAGGCATCGGACGCGAGAAAGACCACGGCGCTGGCGATGTCGTCGACGTCACCGATACGGCCGTAAGGAATGAGTTTGAGCAGTTCCTGCGCGGCATCGCCCTCGGTGGCGGCGCGGTTGATCGCCGTGCGAATCGCCCCCGGCGCGATGCCGTTGATGCGGATCTTCTGGTGGCTGACTTCCTGGGCCAGGGTCTGCATCAGCATATCGACGCCGCCCTTGGACGCGGCGTAATTGACATGCCCGGCCCAGGGAATGCGCTGGTGTACCGAGCTCATGTGAATGATCTTGCCGGCAGCCTTGGACACGCCTTCGCGAACGCCTTGTTGATTGAAAATCCGCAGGGCGGCGCGGGCGCAGAGGAACTGGCCGGTGAGGTTGACGCCGATCACCTGGTTCCAGTCGGCGAGGCTCATGTCCACGGCGTTGGCGTCTTTCTGCATCCCGGAGTTGGCTACCAGGATATCGAGGAAACCGAAGGCTTCGAGGGTCTGGGCGAACAGGCGTTCGACGTCTTCTTCTTTCGAGACATCGGCGCCGATGGCGATGGCGCGACCACCGCTTTCATTGATCTGCCGGGCCAATGCTTCGGCGGGTTCGGCCTGGGAGTTGTAGTTGATGACCACCGCTGCACCGGCAGCGGCCAGGGCTTTGGCGGCCCCGGCACCGATGCCGGAACTGGCGCCGGTGACCAGCGCCACTTGTTGATCGAGGGAAATCTGCATGAGCGTTAGCGCCTTGAAGGGAGGGCCTAAGTAGCTGACTTGCTTACGGGGCAGAGAGTTCATTTGTGGGTGGTAGTGCCGGCCTCTTCGCGAGCAAGCCCGCTCCCACAGGTTGGGTGGTGCTCACACAAGAGTGTTCACACCGCAAATCCACTGTGGGAGCGGGCTTGCTCGCGAAGGGGTCTTAACATTCAACCAACAATTCCCCGCTTTCCCCTCAACCAGCCTTTATGGCAACTTGCACACCCGAATCAAGGCCCGCACCCCCATGGCAAACCCCTACCGCGAACTGTTTAAAGCCCCTGGCGCCGGGGCCTTCGTGCTGGCCGGGATGATTGCGCGCATGCCGATTTCCATGACCGGCATCGGCCTGATCACCATGCTCTCGCAGATAAAGGGCGGCTACGGATTGGCCGGCGCCGTGGCGGCGACCTTCGCCCTGGCCACGGCATTCTGTGCGCCGCAAGTATCGCGGCTGGTAGATCGTTACGGCCAGGGCCGGATTCTGCCGGTGTCGGCACTGTTGGGCGGGGGTTCGCTGTTGCTGCTCTTGTTGTGCACAAGGTTGCAGGCGCCGCACTGGACGCTGTTCCTGTTCGCCGCCCTGGCTGGGTGCATGCCGAGCATGTCAGCCATGGTGCGGGCGCGCTGGACCGAGCTGTATCGCGGTCAGCCGCAACTGCAAACTGCCTATGCCCTGGAATCGGTGCTGGATGAGGTCTGCTTTATCGTCGGGCCGCCGCTGTCGGTGGGCCTGTGCGTGGTGGCGTTCCCCGAGGCCGGGCCGTTGGCCGCATTGTTGATGCTGGCCATCGGCGTCACCGCGTTTGTCTTGCAACGCAGCACCGAGCCATCGGTGCATCCCCATGAAATTCACCATCAGGGCTCGATCATTCGCTCCGGGGAAATCCGCCTGTTGATGCTGTTGATGACCGCCATGGGCGTGATTGTCGGCGTGGTGGACGTGGTCAGCGTCGCCTTCGCTCAGCAGCAGGGCCAACCGGCGGCGGCGAGTATTGTGTTGTCGGTGTATGCCATCGGCTCGTGCCTGGCGGGGTTGGTGTTCGGCGCGTTGCGCTCGAAATTGCCGCTGCCGAGGCTGTTCCTGTATGGCGGTGTGATGACCGCCGTGACCACCTTGCCATTGCTGTTGGCGACCAATATTTTCGGCTTGGCCCTGGCGGTGTTTGTCGCGGGGATGTTCTTTGCGCCGACGTTGATTGTGGCGATGGCGTTGGTGGAGCGCATCGTAACCCCGGCCAAACTGACCGAAGGCCTGACGTGGCTGATCACCGGGCTGAGCATCGGCGTGGCGATTGGCGCGGCGAGTTCCGGGTGGCTGGTGGATGCGTTTGGGGCGCGTAGCGGGTTTTGGGTGGCGATTGCGGCGGGGGTTGTGGTGTTGGGCTCGGCGATCCAGAGCTTCCGCCATTTGAAATGAGATCTAAATGTGGGAGCGGGCTTGCTCGCGAAAGCGGTATGTCATTCAGCAAAGATGTTGACTGACACACCGCTTTCGCGAGCAAGCCCGCTCCCACAGGGGACTCTGGGTTACCAGCCCCGGCCTGAGTTGACCCAGAAGTTCACCGACAACGACGTCGACACCGATTCCACCTGATGGAACCAGCCCTCGGGCAAAAACAGCAAATCCCCGGCCTCCAGGGTCACGCGCAAAAACGTCACGTCCCGGGCCTTGGGGAAGCGCTGGTAATCCGGCGCATCCGGGTTGAAGTCGCAACCGTCCAGCCCGCCCTCGGGCGCGGTGGACCAGGTGCCCAAGGCCTCGCGATGATGCGGCGCGGCGAGGGTGAAGGTTTTCTGGCCCCAGACCTGGGCGAACAGGTTATCGGTGTCGTCGCGGTGCAGCGGCGTCAGGGTGCCTTTGGGGCCGATCCAGATGCGGGGCGGGATGAACAGCGACTGATCGAAGTAGGGCGGATACTTGATCTGCTGCATCAGTTGCGCCGGCAGGATGTTGTTGCCCATGTACGCCGGCGGTTCGCCATTCGCGCCCTTGACCGCCGGGCTGTCCAGCGAGGCGATGAAATCGGCCATGGACGTGGAACGGAAATCCCGCTCGGTGGAGAAAGTTTTCTTCACGTAATCGCCATGGCGGGTGATGCCTTGCAGCTCGGCGAAATGCACCAACGACTCTTCGCGGCTGAGCTTGAACAACGGCCAGTCCTGCAACGCATCGCTGATCACCAGCGGAATGCCGTGGGGCAAATAGTGGGTGTCGAACTCGCGCTTGGACAGCGAACTGCGGGTCCGGCGCTCCACGCTGCGCTGGGTTGGCAGGCTGGCGGTCAGGCGTTCGCTCAGGCGTGGCGGGGTCGGGTAGCGCTTGTTCATGTCGACCTTTTCGACCACGGCGCCGCCATGCCGGGCGTGGTCGATGATCTGCGGCAGCATCGTCGCCAGGCCCATGTTGCCGCCGATCTTCAAGCGACCGCTGGCGAACAGTTCTTCGACGTTGGCCATGCCGCCCATGATCCCGAGGAAGTCTTTTTCCGCCACTTCAATGGTCACGTCGGGGCTGGCGTGGCGCCCGGCTTCGGTGCGGCTGCTGGCCTTGACCTCGGACCAGTACGCCTGGTGCGGGCCGAAGACGAATTGAAAAACCCCTTCGATACCGACGGCGCCGGCATTGGCGAACAGTTTGCCCAGAATGGTCTGCAGGTCCACGACGTTCACTCTTGTTGGTTTTGGTCTGATGAGGGAACGAGCGCCCGGGCGGCAAATTTAACCCTCCGTGACTAATTTGCGCCGACGCCGGACCGTTCCTTTCTACAGACCTATTTTTTCGAGGAGCCCACGGTGACCAAGCTGACCCTGCTGTGCCTGCCGTATTCCGGCGCCAGCGCCATGGTCTACAGCCGCTGGCGGCGCAAGTTGCCGGAGTGGCTGCACCTGCAACCGGTCGAATTGCCGGGGCGCGGAGCGCGTTTCGACGAGCCGTTGCAAACCGACCTGCGCGCCCTGGCCATGCAATTGGCCAAAGAACTGCGCCCGACGTTGAAAGCGCCGTACGCCTTGTTCGGCCACAGCCTGGGGGCGTTGATGGCCTGCGAACTGGCCCACGCTTTGCGCGCACTCGGTTGCCCGGAACCGGTGGCGCTGTTCGCCTCCGGCACGGCCGCGCCAACCATGCGCGCCGACTATGATCGCGGGTTCGCCGAACCCAAGACCGATGCCGAGCTGATCGACCAGTTGCGCACCCTCAACGGCACCAGCGAAGAAGTGCTGGCCAACGAAGAGCTGATGAGCCTGACCCTGCCGATCCTGCGGGCGGACTTTCTGTTGTGCGGGCGTTTTCAGCCGGTGCAGCGGCCCTTGCTCAAATGCCCGGTGCACGTGCTCGGCGGCAAGGCCGACAAGGCCACCACCGAACAATTGATCGGCTGGAGCAAGGAAACCCACGGCAGCTTCTCGGTGGACATGCTGGCGGGCGGGCACTTCTTTATCCATGAGCACGAAGCCAAGGTGCTGCGGGTGATCAAGGACCAACTGGACGTGCACCATCGACGGCATGCCATGGCGGTCGGCGCCTGACCCTGCACACTGCTTTTCCCCTGTGGGAGCGGGCTTGCTCGCGAAAGCGGTGTGTCAGTCAACATCTTTGCTGAATGACACACCGCTTTCGCGAGCAAGTCGAATCGTCGCACCGCCGCTCCCACATTGTTCTGTGACCCCCGCGACATCTCCCTTCTGACACTTATTCTCATTCGCTAATTTTTCCGGTCTGCATTCGTTTTATAGGGACGACGTGCCTTTGTGCTTCCTGCCTACTGATCCGGATGCTAAGAAATGAATGCTGAAGACTCCTTGAAACTTGCTCGCCGGTTTATCGGGTTGCCCCTGGAAAAGCGCCAGATGTTCCTCGCGGCCTTGCACAAGGAAGGCGTGGATTTTTCCCAGTTCCCGATCCCGGCCGGGGTCGAGGCCGAGGATCGCCAGGCGCTGTCCTATGCCCAGCAGCGTATGTGGTTTCTTTGGCACCTGGACCCGCAAAGCGGCGCCTATAACCTGCCGGCGGCGGTGCGCCTGACCGGACGTCTGAATCAGGCTGCGCTGGAGCAAGCGTTCGCCAGCCTGATCGAACGCCACGAAACCCTGCGCACGGTGTTCCAGCAACAACCCGACGACAGCCTGTTGCAAGTCTCGGTGCAGCAACCGCTGGACATCGAGCGCATCGACCTCAGCGCCTGTTCGCCGGCAGAGCGTGAATCCCGGGTGGCCGAAGCCGCCGAGCAGCAATCGCTGATTCCATTCGATCTGGCCCAGGGCCCGCTGCTGCGGGTGCGTCTATTGAGGCTCGACGAGCAGGAACACGTGCTGCTGCTGACCTTGCACCACATCGTCTCCGATGGCTGGTCGATGAACGTGTTGATCGACGAATTCTGCCGTTTCTATGACGCCCATGATCAAGGCCGGACCCCGGATTTCGCGCCGCTGCCGATTCAGTACAGCGACTACGCCCTGTGGCAGCGCCGATGGCTGGAAGCCGGGGAGCAGCAAAAACAACTGGATTACTGGCTGGCGCAATTGGGTGACGAACACCCGGTGATGGAGCTGCCGCTGGATCACCCGCGCCCGGTATTGCCGAGCTATCGCGGGCGCCGCCATGAGCACGTGGTCGACGCAGCCCTGGCCGAGCAATTGCGCGGGGTTGCCCGCCAGCACGGCGTCACGTTGTTCATGCTGTTGCTCGGTACTTTCAATATTCTGCTGCACCGTTACACCGGCCAGAACGACCTGCGCATCGGCGTGCCGATCGCCAACCGCAATCGCCGGGAAATCGAAGGGCTGATCGGTTTCTTCGTCAACACCCAGGTGCTGCGGGTGCAACTGGATGGCCAGACCCGTCTCGGCGATCTGCTGCGCGACCTCAAGGAGACCGCCCTCGGCGCCCAGGCCCATCAGGACTTGCCGTTCGAGCGTCTGGTCGAAGCGCTGAAACTGGAGCGCAGCCTGAGCTACAACCCGCTGTTCCAGGTGATGTACAACCATCAGCCGGAAGTGGCGGACGTCACCACGCTGAAGGTCGGCACCGGCCTGGAGCTGGGGGTCATCGAGTGGGAAAGCCGCAGCACCCAATTCGACCTGAGCCTCGATACCTATGAAAAGGCCGGGCAACTGCACGCGGCGTTTACCTACGCCAGCGACCTGTTCGAGCCGCAAACCATCGAACGCCTGGCCCGGCACTGGACCCATCTGTTGCGCAGCATCGTCAACGATCCGCAGCAACGGGTCGGCGAGATCCCGCTGCTGGACGCTGACGAATATCAGCAACTGGTCGCGGATTGGGGCCGCAACGACACGGTGTGGCCGAGTGAGCGCCCGGTGCACGAACTGTTTGAAACCGCTGCCGTGAACACCCCCGACGCCACCGCACTGATCTTCGACGGCCAACGGTTGGTCTACGGCCAGCTCAACGCCCGGGCCAACCGCTTGGCGCGCACGTTGGTGGCGCAAGGCGTGGGGCCGGACGTGCTGGTGGGGATCGCAGTGGATCGCGGGCTGGACCTGATCGTCGCGATTCTCGCGGTGCTCAAGGCGGGCGGCGCCTACGTGCCCCTGGACCCGCAATACCCCCGCGACCGCTTGCTGTGCATGATCGAAGACAGCGCCAGCCAGTTGATCCTCAGTCAGAGCCATCTGCTGGAACGCCTGCCCGTTCCTGCGGGCGTGGCGTGCCTGTGCCTGGATCAGGCCGATGCCTGGATGTCCCCGGACGAAAGCAATCTCGCGCGCCCGGTGTGGGCGGAAAACCTCGCTTATGTGATGTTCACCTCGGGTTCCACCGGTCGCCCGAAAGGCGTCGGCATCAGCCACGGCGCGTTGAGCAAACACGCCTTTGCTTCGCAGCATTACTACAACCTCAGCGCCGCCGATTGCGCGCTGCAATTCGCCACGTTCAACTTCGATGCCTTTGGCGAGCAACTCTTCGGCCCGCTGACCTGCGGTGCTTCGGTGGTGCTGCGCGGCAACGACATCTGGGACAGCGAAACCCTGTACCGGCAGATCGTCGAGCAGGGCATTACCGTGATGGACCTGACCACGGCCTACTGGAACATGGTCGCCAAGGAATTCGCCGCCGTCGGCCCCCGCGACTACGCGGCCCTGCGCCAGGTGCACAGCGGCGGTGAAGCGATGCCGCCGGAAGGCGTGCTGGCGTGGCGTCAGGCCGGTCTGGAACACGTCAAACTGCTGAACACCTATGGCCCGACCGAAGCCACCGTGACCGCCACCACACTGGATTGCAGCGACTACGTTTTCGCTCGCCAACCTTTGCCGCTGACCCTGCCCATCGGCAAGCCACTGCCGGGCCGCCACACCTACCTGCTCGATGAAAACGGCCAACCCGCCCCGGTCGGTGTGATCGGCGAACTGGTGATCGGCGGCGAGCTGCTGGCTCGTGGTTACTTCCAGCGCCCGGACCTGAGCGCCGAGCGGTTTATCCCCGATCCATTCTCCGGTTCCGGCGCACGCCTGTACCGCACCGGTGACCTGGCCCGGTTCAATGCCCAAGGGGTGATCGAGTACGTCGGTCGGGTTGACCATCAAGTGAAGATTCGCGGTTTCCGCATCGAGCTGGGTGAAGTCGAGGCGCGGTTGTTGGAATTGGAATCGGTTGGCGATGCCGTGGTGCTGGCGGTGCAGGGCGGTAGCAGCCTGCAACTGGTCGGCTACGTGGTGCCGAAGGACACTTCGTTGGTGAACGCCAGCGCCGAAGAACAAAACGCCGTCCGCGAAACAATCAAGGCGCAACTCAAAGACAACCTGCCGGATTACATGGTGCCCACGCACCTGCTGTTCCTCGCCGCTTTGCCGCTGAGCCCGAATGGCAAGCTCGACCGCAAGGCCTTGCCAGCCCCGGACGCCAGCCAGATGCAGCACACCTACGTGGCGCCGCGTAGCGAACTGGAACAGAAAATCGCCGGCATCTGGCAAGACGTGCTCAAGCTCGAGCAGGTCGGCCTGACCGATAACTTCTTCGAGTTGGGCGGTGATTCGATCATCTCGATTCAAGTGGTCAGCCGCTCGCGCCAGGCCGGGATTCATTTCAGTCCTCGCGACCTGTTCCAGCATCAAACCGTGCAAGGTCTGGCGGGTGTTGCGCAGCAAGGCGTCGCGGCGCTGGCCATCGATCAAGGCCCGGTGACCGGCGGGATGCCGTTGCTGCCGATCCAGCAAAGCTTCTTCGAAGAACAGATTCCACAGCGTCATCACTGGAACCAGGCAGTTTTGCTGCGTGCCCACCAAGGCCTGCAATCGGCACCATTGGCGCAAGCGCTGAACGCGTTGCTGGCCCATCACGACGTGCTGCGTTCGCGCTTCACCGAAGGACGCGCCGAAGTGGCGGCCATCGCCGTCGACAACGAGTTGCTGTGGACCGCCGACAATGTCAGCGCCACCGATCTGGACGCGCTCTACGCCAAGGCCCAACGCAGCCTCGACCTGCAAAACGGCCCACTGCTGCGCGGCGTGTTGGCGACCTTGAGCGATGGCAGCCAGCGCCTGTTGCTGGCGATCCATCACTTGGCAGTGGACGGCGTGTCCTGGCGCATCCTGCTGGAAGATTTGCAGCAGGCTTATCAACAAGCGCTGCAAAAGACAGCGATCAAACTCCCGGCGAAAACCAGTGCCTACAAGGCCTGGGGCGAGCATCTGCAGGCCTATGCCAGCAGCGAAGCCGTGCAAGCAGAATGGTCGTTCTGGCGCCAGCAACTGAGCGGCGCCTCCGTGGACTTGGCGTGGGACAACCCTCAAGGCAGTCAGCAAAGCCGTCATGCCCACGTGGTGCATAGCCGACTGGACAAAGCCTTCACCCAACAATTGCTGCAACAGGCGCCCGCCGCCTATCGCACCCAGGTCAACGATTTGCTGCTGACCGCCCTGGCCCGGGTGATCTGCCGCTGGACCGGCCACGCCGACACCCTGATCCAGCTCGAAGGCCACGGTCGCGAAGACCTGTTCGATGACATCGACCTGACCCGCACCGTGGGTTGGTTCACCAGCCTGTTCCCGGTGCGCCTGACGCCCGCCGACTCCCTGGCAGCGGCACTGAAACAGATCAAGGAACAACTGCGCGCCATCCCGAACAAAGGCCTCGGTTTTGGCGTGTTGAAATACCTCGGCGATGAAGCCACGCAAGCCAGCCTCAAGACCTTGCCGACGCCGCGCATCACCTTCAACTACCTCGGTCAGTTCGACGGCAGTTTCGATGCCGAGGACGGTGCGCTGTTCAGCCCGGCCGGTGAAAGCGCCGGTGGCGAGCAAAGCGTCGAGGCGCCGCTGGACAACTGGCTGGGCGTCGAAGGCCAGGTGTTCGAAGGCGAACTGGACCTGCGCTGGACCTTCAGCCGCGAGGTGTTCAACGAAGCGACCATCGCCCGTCTGGCGGAGGAATACGCCCGGGAACTCGAAGCGCTGATCAGCCATTGCTGCCTGCCGCAGACCATGGGCGTCACGCCGTCGGACTTTCCCCTGGCGCGCATCGATCAGGCACAACTGGATGCGATCCCGGTGCCCGCCGCCAGCATCGAAGACATCTACCCGCTGTCGCCGATGCAGCAAGGCATGCTGTTCCACACCCTGTACGAACAGGGCACCGGCACCTACATCAACCAGTTGTGTGTCGATGTCGATGGCCTCGACGCCGAGCGTTTCCGCGACGCCTGGCAGGCGACCATGGATGCCCACGACATCCTGCGCAGCGGTTTTATCTGGCAGGGCGAGTTGCAGGAACAATTGCAAATCATCCATCGCCACCTTCAGTTGCCGTACGTGCTGCTCGACTGGCGCGAGCGCAACGACCTCGCCCAAGCCCTCAGGGATTTCACCGCCGCCGACCTCGCCCAAGGCTTCGACCTGACCCAGGCCGGGCTGCTGCGCCTGACCCTGATCCAGACCGGCGACACCCGTCATCACCTGATCTTCACCAATCACCACATCCTTATGGATGGCTGGAGCAGCGCGCAGATGCTCGGCGAGGTGTTGCAGCGTTACAGCGGTCAGCAACCGCCGCGTCCGGCAGGGCGTTATCGCGATTACATCCAGTGGCTGCAACGCCAGGACGGCGCGGTCAGCGAAGCGTTCTGGCTGGCGCAACTGGCAGACTTCCAGGAGCCGACCGTGTTGGCCCACGCCGCGGCAAGCGCTGGCGAGGTGCTGCTGGAAAGCGGTCACACGCTGCGGCATTTCGCGGCAGACGCGCTGCGTACCCAGCGCCTGAACGAGTTCGCCCGTCAGCAGAAAGTCACCGTCAACACCCTGGTGCAAGCCGCGTGGCTGCTGCTGTTGCAGCGCTACACCGGCAGCGAGTGTGTGGCGTTCGGCACCACCGTGGCCGGGCGTCCGGCGGACCTTGTGGGCATCGAGCAACAGGTCGGCCTGTTCATCAATACCTTGCCGGTGATCGCCGGTTCGCGTCCGGACCAGAGCGTCGGTGCGTGGCTGGCGGCGGTGCAGGCGCAGAACCTCAGCCTGCGCGAGTTCGAGCACACGCCGCTGGCCAATATCCAGCGCTGGGCCGGGCAGGGCGGTGAGTCGCTGTTCGACACCTTGCTGGTGTTCGAGAACTTCCCGATTTCTGAAGCCCTGCAACACGGCACCGCCCAAGGCGTGGTGTTCGGCGAAGTCGCCAACCAGGATCAGACCCACTATCCGCTGACCCTGGGCGTGACCCTCGGCGACACTCTGGCGCTGCACCTGAGTTTTGATCAGGGGAAATTCAGCGTCGCGACGGTCGAGCGCCTCAGTGCGCAGTTGCTGCACCTGCTCGACACCTTTGCCGAGTCCGCCGAGCGACGCCTGGGTGAAATCGCTCTGGTCACGGCGCAAGAACAAACCCTGCAACAAGCGAACAATCAGCCGCAGCCGTACCCGGTGAATGTCGCGGTGCATCAGCGTTTTGCGGCGCTCGCAGCCGAGCGTCCAGAGCGCACGGCGGTGATCTTCGACGGTCAGCGTTTCAGCTACGGCGAACTCGACCTGCGGGCCAATCGCCTGGCCCATGAACTGGTGGCCCAAGGCGTCGGCCCGGAAGTGCGGGTCGGCGTGGCCATGCCCCGTGGCGAAGGCCTGATCGTGGCGTTGCTGGCGGTGCTCAAGGCCGGTGGCGCCTATGTGCCGCTGGATACCAGTTATCCCCGGGAACGCCTGACGTACTTGATGCAGGATTCGGGTCTGGCGTTGCTGCTGAGCGATTCTCGGATTTGCGCGCAATTGCCGATTGAAGACGCCATGAAGGTGCTGGAACTGGATCGCCTCGACCTGAGTGCGCATGCGGTCACGGCGCCGCTGGTCAACCTCGATCCGGACAACCTCGCCTACGTGATCTACACCTCCGGCTCCACCGGCAACCCGAAAGGCGTGAGCGTGACCCACGGTCCGTTGGCGATGCATTGCCAGGCCATCGGTGAACGTTATGAAATGCGCGACAGCGACTGCGAATTCCATTTCATGTCGTTCGCCTTCGACGGCGCCCATGAACGCTGGTTGACCAGCCTGACCCACGGCGCGTCGCTGCTGATTCGCGACGACAGCCTGTGGACCCCGGAGCAGACCTACAACGCCATGATCGAACACGGCGTGACCGTGGTCGCGTTCCCGCCAGTCTACCTGCAACAACTGGCCGAACACGCCGAGCGCGAGGGCAACCCGCCGAAGGTGCGGATCTACTGCTTCGGCGGTGATGCGGTGCCGAACGCCAGTTTCGAACGGGTCAAGCGTGCGCTGAACCCGGAGTACATCATCAACGGCTACGGCCCGACCGAAACCGTGGTTACGCCGCTGATCTGGAAGGCCGGGCGTGATGTGCAGTGCGGCGCCGCCTACGCGCCCATCGGCAGCCGCATCGGCGACCGTAGCGCCTACGTGCTCGACGCCGACCTTAACCTGTTGCCCCAAGGCATGGCCGGTGAGCTGTACCTCGGCGGCACCGGGCTGGCCCGGGGTTACCTGAACCGTCCGGGGCTGACGGCGGAGCGCTTTGTCGCCGATCCGTTCAGCGCCACGGGCGGCTTGCTCTATCGCACCGGTGACCTGGTGCGCCAACGCGCCGACGGCACCTTCGATTACCTGGAACGGATCGACAATCAGGTGAAGATCCGCGGTTTCCGTATCGAATTGGGGGAAATCGAAGCGCGCTTGCAGACCTTCGACGGTGTGCGTGAAGCGGTGGTCGTGGCTCAGGAAAGTGCTGGCAGCAAACGCCTGGTGGCTTATGTGGTCGGCGATGCTCAAGGCAAGGATTTCTCCGAATCACTGCGCGAACAACTCAAGGCTGCATTGCCGGCACACATGGTCCCGGCCTACATCTTGCTGCTGGAACGCATGCCGTTGACCCCCAACGGCAAGCTCGACCGCAAGAACCTGCCGCGCCCGGACGTCAGCCAATTGCAGCAAGCCTACGTGGCGCCGCAATCCGCGCTGGAACAGCAACTGGCGACGATCTGGCAGGACGTGCTGAAGCTGGAACGGGTTGGTTTGAGCGACAACTTCTTCGAGCTGGGTGGCGACTCGATCATCTCCATTCAAGTGGTCAGCCGCGCCCGTCAGGCCGGTTTGCGCTTCACCCCGAAAGACTTGTTCCAGCACCAGACCATTCAGGCACTGGTGGCGGTGGTGCAGACCGGCGAGCCGTTGCAACTGATCGATCAAGGTCCGGTGACCGGTGAACTGCCGTTGTTGCCGGTGCATCAGGTGTTCTTTGCACAAGCTATTCCGGATCGTCATCACTGGAATCAGTCGGTGATGCTCAAGCCGACTCAAACCCTGGATCCTGAAGCGTTGGAGCGGGCCTTGGCCGCGCTGGTGATTCATCACGACAGCTTGCGGTTGAATTTCATCGAGCAGGGCGAAGGCTGGTCTGCGCAGTATCGCGATAACAAGGCCGAGCCGATCCTCTGGCGGGCCGATGTCGCCGATCTGGCCGCCCTCGAAACCTTGGGCAACCAGGCCCAGCGCAGCCTGCAATTGAGCGGCGGCTCGCTGATCCGCGCCGTGCTGGCGAACCTCGCCGATGGCTCGCAACGCTTGCTGTTGATCGTTCACCATTTGGTGGTGGATGGCGTGTCGTGGCGCATCCTTTTCGAAGATTTGCAGACGGCCTATCGCCAAGGCCAATTGCCGGCCAAGACCAGCGCGGTAAAAGCCTGGGCCCAAGCGCTGCAAGGTTATGCCGCCAGCGCACCGTTGCAGGCCGAGCTGATTTATTGGCAGCAGGAACTGCAAGGCGCGCCAGTCGCATTGCCGTGCGACAACCCGCAGGGCGGCCAGCAACATCAAAAAGCGTTGGCGATCCGCAGCCGCCTCGACAAAACCCTGACCCGGCAATTGTTGCAAGAGGCCCCGGCGGCCTATCGCACCCAGGTCAACGACCTGCTGCTGACCGCCCTGGCGCGGGTGATGGTGCGCTGGACCGGCGACGACAGCGTGTTGGTGCAGCTTGAAGGTCACGGTCGTGAAGACCTGTTCGACAGCGTGGACCTGACCCGCACCGTCGGTTGGTTCACCAGCCTGTTCCCGGCGAAATTGACCCCGGTCACCGAGCTCGACGCCTCGCTGAAACAGATCAAGGAGCAACTACGGGCCATCCCGAACAAAGGCATCGGCTTCGGTGCCCTTGCGCATCTGGGCGATGACCACGCACGGCAAACCCTGCAAGCGCTGCCAAAACCGCTCCTGACCTTCAACTACCTCGGCCAGTTCGATGGCAGCTTCGACGGGGCGCACGATGCCTTGTTCGTGCCGACCAGCGAATCCGGCGGCCAGGAAGTCAACATGCAAGGCCCGCTCGGCAACCAGTTGGCCCTCGATGGCCAGGTGTTTGGCGGCGAACTGGACCTGAGCTGGACCTTCAGCGCCGAGATGTTCAACCCGGCGACCATCCAGCGTCTGGCCGACGATTACCTGCAAGAACTCACCGCGCTGATCGCCCATTGCTGCGACAGCGCAAACCGTGGCGTCACGCCATCGGACTTCCCGTTGGCGCGGTTGTCGCAAGCGCAACTGGATGGGTTGGTGGTGCAGCCCCAGTCCATCGACGACATCTATCCGCTGTCACCGATGCAGCAAGGCATGCTCTTCCATACGCTGCTGGAGCACGGCACCGGCGACTACATCAACCAGATGCGCCTGGACGTCGATGGCGTCGACCCGCAACGCTTCCGCGACGCCTGGCAAGCGGTGCTAGATGCCCACGACATCCTGCGCAGCGCGTTCCACTGGCAGGGTGATCTTGAGCAACCGGTGCAAGTGGTGCATCGCCATATCGAGGTGCCGTTCCGCGTGCTGGACTGGCGTGAGCAAGTCGATCTCGACGCGGCTTTGAAGGCATTGGCCGATGAAGAGCGAGCCCAAGGCCTGGACCTGACCCAGGCTCCGCTGTTGCGTCTGGTGCTGGTGCAAACCGCCACCGACCGGCATCACCTGATCTACACCAACCATCACATCCTGATGGACGGCTGGAGCAGTGCGCAGTTGCTCGGCGAGGTGTTGCAGCATTACAGCGGCCAGGGCGTGACGCGCCAACCGGGGCGTTATCGCGACTACATCGCGTGGCTGCAACGTCAGGACGCGGCGGTCAGCGAAGCGTTCTGGCTGTCGGCGCTGAGCACCCTGGAAGAACCGACGCGACTGGCCCACGCCATCGCCCGGCCAAAAGAGATCAGCGTCGGTTATGGCGATCACTACCAAGTGCTCGACGCCGACCTGACCCAACGTCTGGCCGAGTTTGCCCGCGCCTCGAAAGTCACTGTCAACACCCTGGTGCAAGCCGCATGGTTACTGCTGTTGCAGCGTTACACCGGTAAACACAGCGTGGCGTTCGGCGCGACGGTGGCCGGGCGTCCGGCGGACCTGCCGGGTGCCGAACAGCAGATCGGTCTGTTCATCAACACCCTGCCGGTGATCGCCGGCCCCCGTGCCGAGCAGAGCCTGGCGAGCTGGTTGCAGAGCGTGCAGGCGCAGAACCTGGCGTTGCGCGAGTTCGAGCACACGCCGCTGGCGGATATCCAGCGTTGGGCCGGGCAGGGCGGCGAGGCGTTGTTCGACACCCTGATGGTGTTCGAGAACTACCCGATCTCCGAAGCCCTGGAGCAGGGCGCGCCGCAAGGTTTGCGCTTCGGTCCGGTGGCCAACCATGAACAGACCAACTACCCGATGACCTTGCTGGTGAGCCTTGGCGAGCAGCTATCGGTGCATTTCAGCTATCAGCACGACAGTTTTGCACCATCCGCCGTGGCGCAGTTGGGCGGGCACTTGCAGCACCTGCTGGCCCAGATGACCGGCGCCGGCGAACGTTCGCTCAGCGAATTGACCTTGCAGGATTCTGTCGTCCTGACCGCGGAGGCGAACTTCGCCACTGAGCTGTGCATTCACCAGCGCATTGCGAACCAGGTCGCCGCCACGCCGGATGCCCTGGCCGTGACCTTCGCGCAAACGCACCTGAGCTACGCCGAACTCGACAGCCAGGCCAATCGCCTGGCGCACAAATTGATTGAACTGGGCGTCGGCCCGGAAGTGCGGGTTGGCGTGGCGATGCAGCGTTCCGAGCAACTGTTGATCGCGCTGCTGGCGGTGCTCAAGGCCGGTGGCGCCTATGTGCCGCTGGACCCGGATTACCCGGCCGAACGCGTGGCCTACATGCTCGAAGACAGCCGCGCCTTGGTGTTGCTGACGGAGCAGGAAGTGGCGGCGACGTTGCAAGTCGGCGTAGGTACACAAGTGCTGCTGATGGATCAGATCCAGCTCGGCAATTATTTGTCCAGCGCTCCAGAAACGTCGGTCGCCCCGGACAACCTCGCCTACGTGATCTACACCTCCGGCTCCACCGGCAAACCGAAAGGCGTGGCCATCGCCCATCGCAATGTCATGGCGCTGATCGACTGGTCGCAATCGGTGTACAGCCGCGACGACATCCAGGGCGTGCTGGCCTCGACCTCGGTGTGTTTCGACCTGTCGGTGTGGGAACTGTTTGTCACCCTGTCCAACGGTGGCTCGCTGATCATCGCCCGCAATGCCCTGGAACTGCCGCAACTGCCGGCCCGGGATCAGGTGCGCCTGATCAACAGCGTGCCGTCGGCGATTGCTGCGTTGCAGCGTGCCGGGCAGATTCCGGACAGCGTGCGCATCATCAACCTGGCCGGCGAACCGCTGAAACAGGCGCTGGTGGACACGCTGTATGAGCAGGCCAACATCGAGCACGTCTACGACCTCTACGGCCCGTCGGAAGACACCACCTATTCGACCTGGACCCGCCGCGAGGCCGGCGGCACCGCGAGCATCGGCCATGCGTTGAAGCACACCAGCAGCCATTTGCTGGACGCCGATTTGCAGCCGGTGCCTCAAGGCGTTTCTGCGGAGCTGTACCTGGCCGGCGCCGGCATCACGCGCGGTTACCTGGCCCGCCCGGGGATGACTGCCGAGAAGTTTGTGCCTAACCCGTTCTCCACCAACGGCGAGCGTCTGTACCGCACCGGCGACCTGACCCGTTATCGCGAGGACGGCGAACTGGAGTACATGGGCCGTATCGACCATCAAGTGAAAATCCATGGTTTCCGCATCGAGCTGGGCGAAATCGAAGCGCGACTGCAGGCGCAGCCAACGGTCACAGAAGCGGCGGTGTTGGCCTTCGATGCCGAGGGTGGCGCGCAATTGGTGGCGTATGTGGTCGCCCCATCACTGGCGCTGGACGACAGCGAGGCGCAACGACAATTGCGCGAGGGACTAAAGACTGCGCTCAAGTCTTCGTTACCTGACTACATGATTCCGGCGCATCTGGTGTTCCTCGGGCAATTGCCCCTGACCCCCAACGGCAAACTCGACCGCAAGGCCCTGCCGGCGGTGGACGCGAGCCAGATGCAGGCCAGTTATGTCGCGCCGGTCAGCGAACTTGAACAACAGGTCGCGGCGATCTGGCAGCAAGTCCTCACCGTTGAGCGCATCGGCTTGCACGACCACTTCTTCGAACTGGGCGGGCATTCGCTGCTGGCGGTCAACGTGGTGTCGCGCATCGCCCTGGAACTGGGGCTGACGCTGACGCCGCAATTGTTATTCCAGCACCCCGTCCTGGGCGATTTCGTCGCTCACCTCGCTACCGAAGACGGGGCCATCGATGAACAGAAACTGAACAAGCTGGAAGCCCTGCTTGACGAAATGGAGGAAGTCTAATGGACAAGAGTGTTGCTTTGAGGATTGCCAAGCGCTTTATCACTCTGCCGCTGGACAAACGTAAGCTGTACCTGGCCAAGATGCTGGAAGAGGGTGTGTCCCCGGCGAACCTGCCGATCCCCGAAACCCGCTCCGGGTTCGAGGCGATCCCGTTGTCCTACGCCCAGGAACGCCAGTTGTTCCTCTGGCAGATGGACCCGCACAGCACCGCGTATCACATTCCCAGCGCCCTGCGCCTCAAGGGTCGGCTGGATGTGGCGGCGCTGGAGCGCAGCTTCAATGCCCTGGTCACCCGTCACGAAAGTTTGCGCACCACCTTCGTCGAGCAGGATGAGCAAACCTGCCAGGTGATTCATCCGCAGATGCCGCTCCGCATCGCGTTGCAACCGTTGCCCGAAGGCCTGGACGCCGAAGGTGTCGAAGCCCACATCAAGGCGTTCGTCGAGAACGAAACCGCACGCCCGTTCAATCTGCAACAGGGGCCGCTGCTGCGGGTTTCGCTGCTGAAAATCGCCGAAGACGACCATGTGCTGGCGCTGATCCAGCACCACATCATCTCCGATGGCTGGTCGATGCAAGTGCTGGTGGGCGAGCTGATCAAGCACTACGCCGCCGACACCAGCGGCCATTCGCTGACCTTGCCTGAACTGGAAGTGCAATACGCCGACTACGCGATCTGGCAGCGCCACTGGCTGGAGGCCGGCGAGCGTGAGCGTCAGCTTGCGTACTGGATGGAAACCCTGGGCGGTGAGCAACCGGTGCTGGAGTTGCCGATCGATCACCCGCGCCCGGCGGTGCAGAGTTATCGCGGTGCGCGCCTGGACCTGAATCTGTCGGCGGAACTCGGCGAGTCGCTCAAACAACTGGCCCAGCGCGAAGGCGCGAGCCTGTTCATGGTGCTGCTGGCCTCGTTCCAGGCCTTGCTCCATCGCTACAGCGGCCAGCCGCAAATCCGCGTTGGCGTGCCGGTGGCCAACCGCAACCGGGTCGAGACCGAAGGGCTGATCGGCTTCTTCGTCAACACCCAGGTGCTCAGCGCCGACGTGAACGGGCAACTGCCGTTCAACCAGTTGCTGGCCCAGGTCAAGCAATCGGCCATGTCGGCCCAGGCCCACCAGGATTTGCCTTTCGAGCAACTGATCGAAGCCCTGCAACCGGAGCGTAGCCTCAGCCACAGCCCGGTGTTCCAGGTGATGTACAACCACCAGGCAGTCAACGACCAGACCCAACGCCAGAGCCAGGTGCAACTGCCGCAACTGAGCGTCGAAGACATCGTCTGGGAAGGGCGCACCGCGCAGTTTGACCTGACCCTGGGCACTTACGAGTCGAGCGAAGGCGTCGCCGCCGAACTGACCTACGCCACGGATTTGTTCGAACCCGCCACCGTCGAGCGTCTGGCGCGGCATTGGCAGAATCTGCTGCAAGGCATCGTTGAAGAACCGACCCAACGCATCGGCGAACTGCCGCTGCTCGACAGCATTGAACAAACGGCGATCCTGCAAGACTGGCACCGGGTGGTCGAGCACACGGCTGACGCGCCTTGCGTGCAGCAGCGCATCGCGGTCCAGGCTGAATTGACGCCGGACGCCATTGCCCTGATCGTCGGCGAAGCTTCCCTGACTTACGCTCAGCTCGACACCCGCGCCAACCAGCTCGCGCACAAACTGATTGAAGCGGGCGTTGGCCCGGATCGCCTGGTGGGGATTGCCGTCGAGCGCAGTGTGGAAATGATCGTCGGCCTGTTGGCGATCCTCAAGGCTGGCGGCGCGTATGTGCCGCTGGACCCGGCGTATCCCGAGGATCGCCTGGCCTACATGATCGAAGACAGCGGCCTGAAACTGCTGCTGACCCAATCCCATCTGCAAGCACAACTGCCGATCCCGGCGGGGCTCAACACCTTGCTGCTGGATCAGCCGCAGGACTGGCTCGCCGCTTATCCACAGACGTGCCCGGTGGTAGCGCTGAACGGTGAACACCTCGCTTACGTGATCTACACCTCCGGCTCCACCGGCAAGCCGAAAGGCGTGATGGTGCGCCACGGGGCCCTGTGCAATTTCGTCGCGAGCATGGTCAAGCAGCCGGGCCTCAGTGCCCAGGACCGCATGCTGTCCCTGACCACGTTCTCGTTCGATATTTTCGGTTTGGAAATCTACGGTCCGCTGCTGGCCGGGGCCAGCGTGGTGCTGACCGGCAAGGACGTGCATCAAGACCCGCAAGCGGTGCTCGAACTGATCGAGCGTCACGGCGTGACGGTGTTGCAAGCCACGCCATCGACCTGGCGCATGCTCCTCGACAACGAACAGGCCTCCGTCCTTGCCGGGCGCACGTTCCTGTGTGGTGGTGAAGCCCTTCCGCAAGAACTGGCCCAGCGCATGCTTGCGCTGACGGCGAGGGTCTGGAACCTCTACGGTCCGACCGAGACCACGATCTGGTCGGCGCTGCACCCGTTGTCCGCCGAACAGCCGCGCCCGTTCCTCGGCAAACCGATCGACAACACCGGGTTGTACATCCTTGGCAGCGACCTGGAACTGAACCCGGTCGGCGCACCGGGGGAATTGCTGATTGGCGGCGAAGGCCTGGCCCGTGGCTACTTCGAACGTCCGTCCCTGACTGCCGAACGCTTTGTGCCGGACCCGTTTTCGTTCAGCGGCGAGCGTTTGTACCGCACCGGCGACTTGACCCGTTATCGCGCCGAGGGCGTGATCGAGTACATCGGCCGCATCGACCATCAGGTGAAAATCCGTGGTTTCCGTATTGAACTCGGCGAGATCGAAGCGCGGTTGCTGGCCCTCGATAGCGTGCGGGAAACCGTGGTGGTGGCCCAGGATGGTCCGACGGGTCCCCAACTGGTGGCCTACGTCGTAGCCGCGTCGACTGTTGATGATGAAGCCGCGTTGCGCGCCGAACTCAAGGCCAGCCTCAAGGCCGAGCTGCCGGAATACATGGTGCCCGCGCACCTGTTGTTCCTCGCGCAACTGCCGCTGACCCCTAATGGCAAGGTTGACCGCAAGGCATTGCCGGATCCGGACGCCAGCCAGTTGCATTCGACCTACATCGCGCCGCAAACCATCACCCAGCACACCGTCGCCGACATCTGGCAAGCGGTGCTCAAGCTGGAGCGGGTGGGTTTGGGCGACAACTTCTTCGAACTTGGCGGCCACTCGCTGCTGGTGACCCAGGTTGTGTCGCGAGTGCGTCAGGCGCTGAACGTGCAAGTGCCGCTGCGCACCTTGTTCGAACACAGCACCTTGCAGGATTTCGTCGCCGCCCTCGGCGTCGAGCAGGCGCAGCAAGAACCGCCGATTGTGGCGTTGCCGCGCCTGCACCCGATGGCGTTGTCCTATGCCCAGGAACGCCAATGGTTCCTCTGGCAACTGGAACCGACCAGCACCGCGTACCACGTGCCGGCGGCGCTGCGACTGCGTGGCGAACTGGACCTGTCGGCGTTGCAACGCAGCTTCGACAGCCTGATCGCCCGCCACGAATCCTTGCGCACCTGCTTCGTTGAAGAGCAGGGCCAGACCCTGCAATTGATCCACGCCCACGCTGCGCTGGACCTGCAAGTGGTGGCACTCGAGCGCGACCTCGACGATGCCGCGCTTCAGGCGTTGGTCGCCGAAGAAACCTTGCACCTGTTCAACCTGCAACAAGGCCCGCTGCTGCGGGTCAAGCTGTTGCGCCTGGCCGCCGATGACCATGCGCTGATCATCACCCTGCACCACATCGTGTCCGATGGCTGGTCGATGGGGATCATGGTCGATGAACTGATCGCGTTGTATGCCGGTTTCAGCCAGGGCCAGACGCCCGTGTTGCCAGCGTTGCCGGTGCAATACGCCGACTATGCCGTGTGGCAACGGCAGTGGATGGAGGCCGGTGAGCGTGAGCGCCAACTGGCGTACTGGACCGCGCAACTGGGCAGCGATCAGCCGTTGCTGGAGCTGCCGACCGACCGTCCGCGTCCCGCCGAGCAAAGCTATCGCGGTGCCCGCCAGGACATCCCGCTCAGCGCCGAATTGGCGGCGGGCCTCAAACAAGTGGCGCAGCAGGAAAACGTCACGCTGTTTGCCCTGTTGTTGGCCTCGTTCCAGACCTTGCTGCATCGCTACAGCGGCCAGTCCGATATCCGCGTCGGCGTGCCAGTGGCCAACCGCAATCGCATTGAAACCGAAGGCTTGATCGGCTTCTTCGTCAACACCCAAGTGTTGAAGGCCGAGATCGACAGTCAGCAAACGTTCCGCAGCCTGTTGGCCCAGGTGAAAAACACCGTGCTCGGCGCCCAGGCCCATCAGGACCTGCCGTTCGAACAACTCGTCGATGCGCTGCAACCAGAGCGCAGCCTCAGCCACAGTCCGTTGTTCCAGGTGATGCACAACCACCAGAGCCAGGCCCGGGAAGGGCGGGGCGCGGCGCGGTTGCCGCAGATCGCGATTGAAGGCTTGAGCTGGGTTTCGCACACCGCGCAATTCGACCTGACCCTGGACACCTTCGAGTCCAACGATAACGTTTGGGCCGAGTTGACTTACGCCACCGACCTGTTCGACGCCGCGACCCTGCAACGTCTGGCGCAGCACTGGACCCACTTGCTGCACGCCATCGTCGCCGATTGCGGCCAGCGCATCGCCGAGTTGCCGCTGCAAGACGCCGCTGAACACGCGGCCACGCTGTTGCAGTGGAACCCGACGGTGGCCGATTTCCCGAGCCAGGGTTGCCTGCATGAGCTGATCGAAGCTCAGGCCCTGCGGGCGCCGCAAGCGATTGCCGTGAGCTACGACGCGCAAACCCTGAGCTACGGCGAATTGAATCGCCGCGCCAACCAATGGGCGCACAAGCTGATCGAAAACGGCATCGGCCCGGACGTGCGCGTCGGCCTCGCGGTTGAGCGCAGTCTGGAGATGCTGGTCGGCCTGCTGGCGATCCTCAAGGCTGGCGGTGCCTATGTGCCGCTGGACCCGACTTATCCGGAAGAACGCCTGGCCTACATGATCGGTGACAGTGGCATTGGCCTGCTGTTGACCCAAAGCCATCTGCTCGCGCGCCTGCCGGTGCCAGACGCGGTGCGCAGCCTGATGCTCGATCAGGACGGCGATGGCCTCGAAGGCTACAGCGATGCCAATCCGCAGGTGCGCATGAGCCCGGATAACCTGGCTTACGTGATCTACACCTCCGGCTCCACCGGGCAACCAAAGGGCACCTTGCTGGCCCATCACAACGTGCTGCGCCTGTTTGAAGCGACCCAGGATTGGTTCAGCTTCGGCCCGCAGGATGTCTGGAGCCTGTTCCACTCCTACGCGTTCGATTTCTCGGTCTGGGAAATCTTCGGCGCGCTGCTGTACGGCGGCAAACTGGTGGTAGTGCCTTACGAAACCAGCCGCTCGCCGGAAGACTTTTACGCCTTGCTCTGCCGCGAGCGCATCAGCGTGCTCAACCAGACGCCGTCGGCGTTCAAGCAGTTGATGCAAGTGGCGTGCGCCCCGGAGCACGCCGCGTTGCGACCGTCCCTGCGCTACGTGGTGTTCGGTGGCGAGGCGCTGGAGGTCAAAAGCCTGCGTCCATGGTTCGAGCGTTTCGGCGACCAGGCCCCGCAACTGATCAACATGTACGGCATCACCGAAACCACGGTCCACGTGACCTACCGGCCATTGTCCATGGCCGACCTGCAACGGGAAGCGAGCAGCCCGATTGGCGAGTCGATCCCGGACTTGTCGTGGTACTTGCTCGACGGCGATTTGAACCCGGTGGCCAAGGGTTGCATCGGCGAGCTGTACATCGGTCGCGCCGGCCTTGCCCGGGGTTACCTGAACCGTGCCGACCTGACCTGCCTGCGCTTTATCCCCGATCCCTTCGCCGCTGACGGCGGCCGCTTGTACCGCACCGGCGACCTGGCGCGGTGTCGCGCAGACGGCGTCATCGAGTACGTCGGGCGCATCGACCATCAGGTGAAGATTCGCGGCTTCCGCATCGAACTCGGCGAAATCGAAGCGCAATTGCTGGAACAGGACGTCATCCGTCAGGCAGTTGTTCTGGCGCAGCCCGGTCTCAGCGGTCAGCAACTGGTCGCGTACCTGGTCCCAAGCGATGCCGCACTGCTGGAGGCCAGCCCGACCGAACAAGGGCTGTGGCGCGACCGCGTGCGTGCCACGCTCAAGGAAAACCTGCCGGACCACATGATCCCGGCGCACCTGTTGCTGCTGGCGCAACTGCCGCTGACCGCCAACGGCAAGCTCAACCGCAACGCCTTGCCATCGCCGGACGCGAGTCAGGCGCAGCAGGCGTATCAGGCGCCACAAAGCGAGCTGGAGCAGCGCATCGCCGCCATTTGGCAAGACGTGCTGAAGCTGCCGCAAGTGGGCCTCAACGATAACTTCTTCGAACTCGGCGGCGACTCGATCATCTCGATCCAGGTGGTCAGCCGCGCCCGGCAACTGGGGATTCGCCTGAGCCCCAAAGACCTGTTCCAGCACCAGACCGTGCAACGTCTGGCACTGGTGGCGCAGGTGGGTGAAAGCGAATCCGGCATCGATCAACACGCGGTGAGCGGCGCGGCGTTGCTGCTGCCGATCCAGCAGCAGTTCTTCGACGATGAAATCCCTGAGCGGCATCACTGGAACCAGTCGGTGCTGCTCAAGCCACGGCTGGCGCTGGATGCGGAGAAAGTCGAGCAAGTTTTGCAGGCATTGGTGGCGCACCACGATGCCTTGCGCCTGAGCTTCACCCAGCACAACGATGGCTGGGTGGCGGAGCATCAGTCGATTGAACAGCAGCAGCCGTTGCTGTGGCAGGAATCGGTGGCCGATGCCGCTGCCCTCGAAGCCTTGGGCAACCGCGCCCAGCGCAGTCTCGACCTGCAACAGGGTCCATTGCTGCGTGCGGTGTTGGCGACGTTGGCCGATGGCAGTCAGCGTCTGTTGCTGGTGATCCATCACCTGGCGGTGGACGGTGTGTCGTGGCGGATTCTGCTGGAAGATTTACAAAACGCTTACCAGCAAGCGCTCGACGGCCAAACCCTGAACCTGCCGGCCAAAACCAGTGCCTTCAAGGACTGGAGCGAACACTTGCAGCGCTACGCCAACAGCCCGGCGTTACAGCAGGAACTGGCCTACTGGCAAGCCTGCTTGAGCGATGTCAGCACCGAGCTGCCGTGCAAGCGTCTCGACGCTGGCCAGCAGAATCGCCTGGTGGTGAACGTGCAGACGCGCCTGAATCAGGAGCTGACCCGGCAACTGCTGCAAGAAGCTCCGGCGGCCTACCGCACCCAGGTCAACGACCTGTTGTTGACCGCGTTGGCGCGGGTGATCGGGCGCTGGACCGGCCAGGCCTCGACGCTGATCCAGCTCGAAGGCCATGGCCGCGAAGAGCTGTTCGACGGTGTTGACCTGACCCGCACCGTGGGTTGGTTTACCAGCCTGTTCCCGGTGCGCTTGACCCCGTCCGACACGGCGGGCGATTCGATCAAACAGATCAAGGAACAACTGCGCTCGATCCCGCACAAGGGCATCGGTTTCGGCGCCTTGCGTCACCTCGGCGATGCCCAGGCGCAGCAAACCCTGCGCGCACTGCCGAGTCCACGGATCACCTTCAACTACCTCGGCCAGTTCGACGGCAGTTTCGAAGGCGATGACGGCGCGCTGTTCATCCCGGCCCAGGAAAACGCCGGGCTGGAGCAGAGCCTCGACACACCGATGGGCAACTGGCTGACCCTCAATGGTCAGGTGTATGGCGGTGAGCTGAGTGTCGGCTGGAGCTTCAGCAGCGAACGCTTCGACACCTCGACCATTGAGCGTCTGGCCGAAAACTACGCCACGGAACTGGCCGCGTTGATCGCCCATTGCGTGACCCCGGGTGTGCAGGGCCTGACACCTTCGGACTTCCCGCTGGCCGGCCTGAGCCAGGCGCAACTCGACAGCCTGCCGGTGGCCGCGCAGCAGATTGCCGATGTTTATCCGCTGTCGGCGATGCAGCAAGGCATGTTGTTCCATAGCCTCTACGAGCAATCGAGCGGCGACTACATCAACCAGGTCCGCCTCGATGTCGAAGGCCTCGACCCGCAGCGCTTCCAGCACGCCTGGCAAGCGGCGGTGGACAGCCACGACATCCTGCGCACCAGTTTTGTCTGGCAAGGGCAGGTGGCGCGACCGGTGCAAGTGGTGCACAAGCAACTGGACATGCCGTTCAGCGTGCTCGATTGGCGTGACCGTAGCGATGCGCAAACGGCGCTGGATGCACTGGCCGCCGCTGAACAGGTGCAAGGTTTCGACCTGGCCCAAGGGCCGCTGCTGCGCATGGTCGTGGTGCGCCTCGATGACCAGCGCTGCCATTTGATTTACACCAACCACCACATCCTGATGGACGGCTGGAGTAACTCGCAGTTGCTCGGCGAAGTGTTGCAACGCTACAGCGGCGAGCCGATGCCGGCCCTGGCCGGGCGTTATCGCGACTACATCGACTGGCTGCAACGCCAGGACGTGGCAGTCAGCGAGCATTACTGGAAAGGCCAGTTGGCCAATCTTCAGGAACCGACGCGTCTGGCCCAGGCGATTCAGCGCCAGTCCGTCGAAGAACAACTCGAGGGTCATGGCGAGCGTTATTGCTTCCTCAGCGCCGCGCAGACCCGGGAACTGGGCGAGTTCGCCCGTCAGCAGAAAGTCACCCTCAACACCCTGATCCAGGCTGCGTGGTTGTTGCTGTTGCAGCGCCTGACCGGCCAGGACAGCGTGGCGTTCGGCGCGACCGTGTCCGGTCGTCCGAGCGAGCTTAAAGGCGTCGAGCAGCAAATCGGCCTGTTCATCAACACCCTGCCAGTGATCGCCAGCCCCCGTTCGGAACACACCGTGGGCCAGTGGTTGCAGAGCGTGCAGGCGCAGAACATCACCTTGCGCGAGCATGAACACACGCCGTTGTTCGACATCCAGCGCTGGGCCGGCCAAAGCGGCGAAGCGCTGTTCGACAACATCCTGGTGTTCGAGAACTACCCAGTGTCCGAGGCCCTGGAGCAGGGCGCCCCGTCGGATTTGCGCTTTGGCAACGTCAACAACCACGAACAGACCAACTACCCGCTGACCCTGGCGGTGAACGTCAGCGATGAACTGTCGCTGCATTACAGCTACCAGCGCGCTCAGTTCGCCGATTCGGTGATCGTGCAGTTGAGCCAACACCTCGACACCTTGTTGCAGCAAATGGTCCAGTGCGGCGAAGCGACCCTCGGTTCGCTGAACCTGCTGGGCAGTGCTGAGCAGCAACTGATGGTCGAGCAGTGGAATGCCACCGGGGTTGCCTACCCGCTGGAGCAGGGCGTGCACACCCTGATCGAAGCCCAGGCCCGACGTACACCAGAGGCTGCGGCGCTGGTGTTCGGCGAGCAATCGCTGAGTTACGACCAACTCAACGCTCGCGCCAATCAGTTGGCCCATGCCTTGATTGCACGCGGTGTCGGCCCGGATGTGCTGGTGGGCATCGCGGTTGAGCGCAGCCTGGAAATGGTCGTCGGCCTGCTGGCGATCCTCAAGGCTGGCGGCGCCTACGTGCCGCTGGACCCGGAATACCCGCGTGAGCGTTTGAGCTACATGATGGCCGACAGCGGCATCGATCAGTTGCTGACCCAGCCGCATCTGCTGGCCAGCCTGCCGATTCCCGATGGCGTGCAGACCCTGTGCCTGGAGGCGTCCGGCGCCGATTTTGCCGCGTTCCCGAGCAGCGATCCGCAGGTCAGTTACGAGGCGAGCAACCTCGCTTACGTGATCTACACCTCCGGCTCGACTGGCATGCCGAAGGGTGCGGGTAACTCGCACAAAGCGCTGACCAACCGTTTGATGTGGATGCAGCAGGCTTATGGTTTGGGCGCTGGCGACACCGTGTTGCAGAAGACGCCATTCAGTTTCGACGTCTCGGTCTGGGAGTTTTTCTGGCCGCTGATGACCGGCGCGCGTCTGGTGGTGGCCGCCCCGGGGGACCACCGTGATCCGGCGAAGCTGATCGCGTTGATCAACCGGCAACAGGTCAGCACGCTGCACTTCGTGCCATCGATGCTCCAGGCGTTCCTGCAAGATGCCAACGTGGGCAGTTGCGTCAGCCTGACGCGGATCGTGTGCAGCGGTGAAGCGTTGCCGGTGGACGCGCAGACCCAAGTGTTCGCCAAACTGCCGGGCGCCGGGTTGTACAACCTGTACGGCCCGACCGAAGCGGCCATCGACGTGACCCACTGGACCTGCCGCGATGAAGGTCGCGACGGCGTACCGATTGGCCAACCGATTGCCAACCTGACCACGTACATTCTCGACAGCGGCCTCAATCCGCTGCCCATCGGCGTGGCGGGCGAGTTGTACCTTGGCGGCGTCGGCCTGGCCCGTGGTTACCATCGTCGTGCCGGGTTGAGCGCCGAGCGTTTTGTCGCCAGCCCATTCGGTGATGGCCAGCGCCTGTACCGCACCGGTGACCTGGCGCGGTATCGCGCTGACGGCGTGATCGAATACGTCGGGCGCATCGACCATCAGGTCAAGCTGCGTGGCCTGCGGATCGAACTGGGGGAAATCGAAGCGCGGCTGATGGAACATGCCGCCGTGCGTGAAGCGGTGGTTGTTGCGCAAGATGTATTGGGCAGCAAACAATTGGTGGCGTATCTGGTGCCGGTGGATCCGGCTAATGTCGATGCCGCCGAATCCCTGCACGATGACCTGACTACCTGGTTGGGCGCCAGCCTGCCGGACTACATGATCCCCGCGCACCGCGTGTGGCTGGCGCAGATGCCGCTCAGCCCCAACGGCAAGCTCGACCGCAAACGTCTGCCGGCGCTGGAATTCGCCGCTTCGCAACAACACGTCGAACCGGCCAACGCCACCGAAAAAACCCTGGTGGATATTTGGCAAGCGGTGTTGGGCCTGGAGCGGATCAGCACCACCGACAACTTCTTTGCCCTGGGCGGCGACTCGATCATCTCGATTCAGGTGGTCAGCCGTGCCCGTCAGCAGGGGCTCGAGCTGAGCCCCAAAGACCTGTTCCAGCAACCGACCATCCAGCAACTGGCCCTGCGCGTGCAAGCCACGGTCGGCACACACCAACCAGCGGCGACGCTGATCGACATGCCGCTGCATGGCTTGAACGACGCGCAATTGGCCGCGTTGCCATTGCCCGAAGGTCAGCTCGACGGTTTGTACCGTTTGTCACCGATGCAGCAGGGCATGCTGTTCCTCGGCTTGAACTCGCCGGACGGCGACCTGTACATCAACCAGTTGTGCATTCCGGTGCAAGGCCTGGAACCGCTGCGGTTCAAGGCTGCATGGGAAGCGGTGAGCCGGCGTCACGACATCCTGCGCACCGGATTCCTCTGGCAGGACATGGCCGAGCCGCTGCAATTCGTCCTCGCCGATCCGCAACTGCCCATCAGCCTGCTCGACTGGCGCGAGCAGGACCATTCGCCCGAAGCCTTGCAACAACTGGCCGACAGCGAACGGGCCAAGGGTTTTGACCTGGATCGTCCGCCGCTGCAACGCCTGACCCTGGTGCAAGTGGGCGAGGACAGCTATCAGCTGATCTGGACCTATCACCACATCCTGATCGACGGCTGGAGCAGTTCGCAGTTGATCGGCGAAGTGCTCAGCCAATATTCCGGCCAGGCCTTGCCCGAGGCGGTGCCGTACCGTCGCTACATCAACTGGCTGCAACAACAGGATGCCAACGCCAGCGAAGGGTTCTGGCGCGAGCAACTGGCGCAACTGGATGAGCCGACCTATCTGGCGGACGCCGTGCCGCGTATTGGTCAGGGCCACGGTCACGAAGCGCTTTACAGTCGCCTCGGCGAAACCCGCACCGAGCAACTCAAAGCGTTTGCGCAATCCCAGCAAATCACCCTCAACACGTTGGTGCAGGGTGCGTGGCTGGTGCTGCTCAGCCGTTACAGCGGTCAGCGTTGCGTGGCGTTCGGCGCCACGGTGGCGGGGCGTCCGGCGAGTCTGCCGGCGTCGGAATCGATCCTCGGCCTGTTCATCAACACCTTGCCGGTGATCAAGGACGTGCGTGCCGAGCAGGCGGTCGGTGACTGGTTGCGCGACTTGCAGGACTTCAACCTGGAAATGCGCGAACGCGAATACACGCCGCTGAGCGACGTGCAGCGCTGGGCCGGACGTGCCGGGCAATCGCTGTTCGACAGCATCATCGTGTTCGAGAACCACCCAATCGACCAGGCCCTGCGCGAATGGCGCGACGACTCGCTGAAGTTCGGCGAAACCAACAGCGCCGGCCTGACCAACTTCCCGATGGACCTGATGGTCACCCTCGAAGAAGGCCTGGTGATCGAGTACATGTTCCTGCGCGAGCATTTCGACCTGGCGACCGTGGAAGGCATCCGCAGCAACATGGAAGGCTTGCTTGCGGCGCTGGCCGAGGACGCGGCGCAGCCACTGGGCCGGATTGGTCTGGTGACCGGGCAGGCGTTGCCGATTGCAGCCGTGGAATCGCAAAAAGCTGCGGCGCCGGTTCATCAGCGCATCGCGCAATGGGCTGCGCCGCTGGGCGACAAAACCGCCGTGATCTTCAACGGGCAATCGTTCAGCTACGGCCAGATCGAGGCCCGGGCCAATCGCCTGGCCCATGCGTTGATCGCCGAAGGCGTCGGCCCGGAAGTGCGGGTCGGCGTGGCGTTGCCGCGCAACGAAAACATGATTGTCGCGCTGCTGGCGGTGCTCAAGGCCGGCGGTGCCTATGTGCCGCTGGACGCGACGTATCCCCGTGAGCGTTTGAGCTATTTGATGCGTGACTCCGGGATCGCCTTGCTGCTCAGCGATTCCAGTTTGCGCGATGTATTGCCGAGCCAGGACAACCTGCACGTCATGGCCCTGGATCAACTGGACCTCGACGGGCAGCCAAGCCACGCGCCGCAGATCGACGTACAACCGGGCAACCTTGCCTACGTGATCTACACCTCCGGCTCCACCGGGCAACCGAAGGGTGTCGGCGTGGCCCACGGGCCGCTGGCGATGCACTGCCAGGCCATCGGTCAGCGTTATGAAATGAGCGAAGCCGACTGCGAATTGCACTTTATGTCCTTCGCCTTCGACGGGGCCCATGAGCGCTGGTTGACCACCCTGACCCACGGCGGGCGCTTGCTGATCCGCGACGACAGCCTGTGGACCGCCGAACAGACCTACACCGCGCTGCACGAACATGGCGTCACCGTGGCGGCATTCCCGCCGGTGTACTTGCAGCAACTGGCCGAACACGCCGAGCAGCAGGGCAATCCACCGGCGGTGCGCATCTACTGCTTCGGCGGCGATGCAGTGCCGGCGGCGAGTTTCGAACTGGCCAAGCGTGCGCTCAAACCGCAACACATCATCAACGGCTACGGCCCGACCGAAACCGTGGTCACGCCACTGATCTGGAAGGCGGGCGTCGAGGATGAATGCGGCGCGGCGTACGCACCGATTGGCACCGTGGTCGGTGAGCGCAGCGGTTATGTGCTGGACAGCGACCTCAACCCGTTGCCGGCCGGTATCGCCGGGGAACTGTACCTGGGCGGCGCGTTGGCCCGGGGTTATCTGGGCCGTTCGGGCGGCACCGCCGAACGCTTCGTCGCCAACCCGTTCAGCGCCGATGGCAGTCGTCTGTACCGCACCGGCGACCTGGTTCGCCAGCGCGAGGACGGCACCATCGACTACCTGGGACGCATCGACCATCAAGTGAAGATTCGCGGTTTCCGCATCGAACTGGGTGAAATCGAAGCGCGGCTCAAGCAGCAACCGGGGGTGCGCGACGCTGCGGTGGTGGCCCGCGAAGGTGTCAGCGGCAAGCAATTGGTCGGCTACGTGCTGGCCAACGCCGAGGCTCCGGCGAGCGGTTTGTGCGAGCAATTGCGCGAACAGCTCAAAGCCAGCCTGCCGGACTACATGGTGCCGACGCACCTGGTGTTGCTGGAGCGCATGCCGCTGACCCCGAACGGCAAACTCGACCGCAAGGCCTTGCCGAGCCCCGAGGCGGATCAGCGTCAGGAACACGTGGCGCCGAGCACCGAACTGGAAAAAGCCCTGGCGAAAATCTGGCAGGACGTACTGAAAATCGAGCGCGTGGGGCTGACCGATAACTTCTTCGAACTGGGTGGCGATTCGATTCTCAGCCTGCAAGTGATCGCCCGCAGCCGACCGCTGAAGGCCCAGGGCCTGAGCTTGAAACTGCGCGACCTGATGCAGAAACCGACCATCGCCGAACTGGTGGCCAGCACCCAGGGCAGCGCCGAGAAAACCTCCGGGTTGTTGGCGATGAACGCCGAGGTCAAAGGTGTCGCGCCGCTGTTCTGCATCCATGCCGGTTTCGGCACGGTGTTCGACTACGAGCCATTGGCCCGGGGTTTGAGCGGTCAACGCCAGGTGCTGGCGATCCAGTGCCGGATGCTGCTCGATCCGGCCTGGAACGATGTTTCGTTGGAAAGCATGGCCAGTGCTTACGTGGCGCAGATCCGCGAGAAACAGCCGCAGGGGCCGTATCACCTGTTGGGCTGGTCGTTGGGCGGCACGTTGGCGATGCTGATGGCGGCGCAACTGGAGCGGGAAGGGCAGAGGGTGGAATTTGTCGGGTTGGTGGACAGCTTCGTGCCGTCGGCGGCGATCAATGCCGGCGCGGTGGATGACTGGCAAGCCGACCTGCGGGACTTCCTGCGGGTGACGTTGGGCGATGCCGCACAAGGGCTGGTGATCGAGGGTGAAGAGACAGCGCAAAACATACGGGCGGTGCTGACTACGGCGATGACCGCAGCGGCTTCGACTTACGCGGCACTGGGCGCCGATGAGTTGGCCCATGTGTTCGGCGTCGCCCGGCGCCTCAAGCGGTTGTCCCTGAAGCTGGATCGCTGCACGGCGCTGCAGGTTGAACCGAGCTGCTGGTGGACCCTGGGCCGTGAAGACGAAGCCGTCGAACTGGCCGGGCAACTGGGCCAACCGGCGCTGGCCGGGGAATGGATCGATTGCGGACACTTCCAGATTCCACGGGATGAAACTTTCCTCGCCGAGGCTGAAGAAATGCTCGGCGAGATCGTTGAGTCAGTAGCCCTGTCATAACACTGGAAACCGGTCGGGCGTGCTGCCCGGCCGGTTTGGAGAATTGGTAATGTCGTTGAACCCTGATATCGCCGCATTCCTGGAACTGGTCGGCAACGGCCGGGCCAGCGGCAAACGCGTGGGCATGCATGAGCTAAGCCCCGAACAGGCCCGCGAACAGTTCGATCAGTCGTCGCTGTTGATGGACGCGGGCGGTGAAGCACTGGAAGTGGTCGACGAACTGCAAGTGCCGGTGCGCGACGGCACGCGCCTGAACGCACGGATCTACAGTAACCACTCATTGGAAAAGGGCGCCAAGCGTCCGGCGCTGTTGTATTTCCATGGCGGCGGTTATGTGGTCGGCAGCCTCGATTCCCATGACTCGCTGTGCCGTGCGTTGGCGGTCATGGCCGATTGCGTGGTGTTGTCGGTGGCCTATCGGCTCGCACCGGAGTTTCGTTTTCCGACGGCGGCCGATGATGCGCTGGATGCGTGGAACTGGTTGGTGGCAAATGCCGATGAATTAGGCATCGATGCTTGGCGTCTGGCGGTGGGTGGCGACAGCGTGGGCGGCAGTTTGGCCACGGTGCTGGCGGCACAGCAGTCGGTGCTACCGTTGTTGCAGGTGTTGATCTACCCGGTGACCGATGCCAGCCAAAGCACGCCATCCATCGAGCGTTATGGGGTGGGGCATTTGCTGGAGAAGGATTCCCTGCATTGGTTCTACGAGCACTATCAGCGTGACGTCAGCGATCGTCTGGACCCGCGCTTCTCACCGTTGCTGGCCGAAGTCCCGGCGCACATGGCCCCGGTGCTGCTGATCCTCGCCGAATGCGACCCGCTGCACGACGAAGGCGTGGCCTATGCCCGGCATTTGCAGGCGGCGGGGGTGGACGTGGAGCTGAAAATCTTTGAGGGCATGACCCACGACTTCATGCGCATGGGCGCGATCATCGACGAAGCCGAAGAAGCGCAGCAACACATCGCCGAACGATTGGTGCGAGTGTTTGCGGCGGGGTGATCGGTTGCATCAGCAACAACCCAACGCCGGCATTTGCCGGCGTTTTGCATTCCATCAAACACCCTAAATCCCTGTAGGAGCGAGGCTTGCCCGCGAAGACGGTGTGTCAGTCACCATCAATATCGACTGGCAGACTGCTTTCGCGAGCAAGCCCGCTCCCACAGGGTTTTCTGCTGACTTTAGATCCCTGTAGGAGCGAGGCTTGCCCGCGAAGACGGTGTGTCAGTCACCATCAATATCGACTGGCAGACTGCTTTCGCGGGCAAGCCTCGCTCCTACAGAGGTTTGGTGGGGCTGGAAACGCAAAACGCCGGCATCCGCCGGCGTTCTGGGTAGCGTGGAGCCTGTTACCAGTTGTAGGTCACATCCGCTGTCACGGTACGGCCTTCGCCGTAGTAGCAGTCCAGGGTGCTGTTGCAACTGGCGACGTATTTCTTGTCCTGGAGGTTTTCCAGGTTCAGTTTCAATTTGGTGCCTTTGATGTGCAGCGGCGATTTTTGCAGGTCGTAGGAGACCATCGCGTCGTACACGGTGTAGGACGGAATCTGGAAGGAATCTTCCTCGTAGTCCGAACCGTAGCTGCTGCGCACATAACGCAAGCCGATGCCCGCGCCCAAACCACTCAACACGGTGGAAGTGTCGAAGTCGTAGTTGACCCAGGTCGAAGCGGTCAGCGGCGGGCTCATGGCCAGGGTGCGGCCTTCGCGACCGTCGTTCACGCTGCGCCATTTGTTCTGGTTACGCGAGACCGCGGCCAATACGCGCAGGTTCTGGGTGACGTTGACCTTGCCTTCCAGTTCCACACCGCGAGACCGCACCGAACCGCTCTGGCTGCTGAAGCCGGGGTTTTGGAGGTCGTTGGTCAGCATGTTGTCCTGGTCGATCTGGTACGCCGACAACTGAATGAAGCCGTCGACGAACGTCGGTTCATATTTGACGCCCACTTCATACTGCTTGCCGGTGGTCGGTTTGAACGGCTTGGAATTCATGTCGACGCCGGTCTGCGGCAGGAACGATTCGGAGTAGCTGACGTAAGGCGTCAGACCGTTTTCAAATTCGTAGCCCAGGCCCGCGCGGCCGGTGAATTTTTCATCTTTGATGTTGGAGTGAGTCCCAGCCAGCGGCTCTTTGTTATCGGTCTCGGCGAAGTCATAACGACCGCCCAGGGTCAGGAACCACTGGTTCCAGCGCAACTGATCCTGTGCGTACAGGCCGGTCTGCTTGATGGTGTTGTCCCAGCGATACGGTTGGGTGAAGTTGAACTCACTGCCGTAGACCGGGTGGTACAGGTCGATGCCCGGCCCCTGGCGGTCATACAGGCCAAGGAACTTGGTGTTGAAGTGGTAGTAATCCACGCCCAGCAGCACGGTGTGGTCCAGCTCACCGGTCTTGAACTTGGCCTGGGCGGTGCTATCGATGCCGTAGACCTTGTTGGTCTGCGACCAGTCCACGCCGAAGCGGCTCTGGTAGCTGTTGTCATCCCGCCCGGTGACCGGGTTGGTCGGGAACGAATAGCCGTGCAGTGGCGCGACGTATTGGTCGTCGAGGTAGGCGTAGCTGCCGCGTTGCTTGAAGGTCCAGACGTCGTTGAGTTCGTAGGACACGTCGTAGCCGGTCACGAACTGCTCGCGATCGTACTTGTTCAGGCCCGGTTCGCCGATGAACAGCTTGCGGCTGATCCGGCCGTTCGGGCCTTTGTACACGGTGCCTTCAGCCGGCAGGCCTTGTGCTTCCGGGGTATCGCGGTCCTTTTGATACTGGGCGAACACGGTGACGCTGGTGCGGTCGTTCGGCAGCCAGGTCAGGCTTGGCGCCAGCAGCATGCGGTTCTGGTCGGCGTAGTCGATTTCCGAATTGCTGTCGTTGACCAGGCCGGTCAGGCGATAGAGGAATTCACCTTGATCATCGATCGGGCCGCCGAGGTCGAAGGCGCCGTACTTGCGATCATAGCTGCCGCCGCCGAGCACGATTTCGTGCAGCGGGGTGGCGGTCGGACGCTTGCCGACCATGTTGACGATACCGCCAGGCTGGTTCTGGCCGTACAGCACCGACGCCGGGCCTTTGAGCACTTCGATGCGCTCCAGGGTGTACGGGTCGATCTGCAGCGAACCGCCGGTGCTGCCGCCGCCATAAGGCAGGTGCAGGCCGTCGAGGTACAGCGGGGTCGGGGAGAAGCCACGGGAGGTCGGCTCGTCGAACATCTTGACCCGGTCGGAGAAGCCGCCACCGGTCATGCCGGCGGTGTAGCGCAGGGCCTCGGAGACCGATTGCGCGCCGCGCATCTTCACTTCATCGGCGGTGATGACGTTGACGGTCTGGGGGATTTCATTCAACGGGGTATCGGTTTTGGTGCCGGTGCCGCTGCGCTTGGCCACGATCCCGTCCACCGGGCCATAGGCCGATTCCTGGGTCGCGGAAATGCTGGTCGGCGCCAGGTCCAGGGTGTTGCCACCGCTGCTGCGCGCACGCAGGGCTACGCTGTTGCCATCCACCGAGTAGGCGATGCCGGTGCCCTGGAGCAACTGGGCCATGGCGGCGGCCGGTTCCAGGTTGCCGTTGACCGCCGTGCTGTGCAAGCCGCTGACTTCATCCGGGCTGTAGAGCACTTGCAGGTTGGTCTGGCGACCGAATTCCTGCAGGGCGCTGCCCAGCGATTGCGCTGGAATATTGATCGCGGCGGTCTGGGCCTGGGCCTGGCCGATCATCGGCAACGTCAGGGCCAGGGCGCAAAGGGCCGGCAGGGTCGGGCGCAGTGAATGGCGGATCAGCAGAGCCTTGGCGAGCGGGTGGAGTCCGTGCGGTGCGGGCATTATTCTTCTACTCTTCAAAGTGTTGACTGAGAACTATTTCTATTAACTGTTAGTGAGACGTTGAGCCCTCCGGAAACCGGAAAGACTCCACGTCTTTTTTTTACGAAATTTTCACAATCAAGCGGTTTGAAGTTCGGTGACCACTTTGCCGGCGTCCATGCGCACCAGTTGATCGGCCACATCGAAGTAACGATCGTCGTGGGAAATGACGATGATGGTCTTGCCCAGACGTTTCAGGTCCGGCAGCAATTCGGTGTAGAAAATGCGCCGGAAGGTCGGGTCCTGGTCGGCGGCCCACTCATCGAACACCAGCACCGGACGTTCCTCCAGCCACGCATTGACCAGCGCCAGACGCTTGCGCTGGCCGGTGGACAGGTCGGTGGTGGTGAACGAACCGTCGCGCACGCTGACCTTGTGCGCGATCTCCAGGCGTTGCAGGTATTTGTTGGCGTCTTCCGGGATATGCGTGTCGCCCTGCACCACATCGTCGAACAGGTAGTAGTCGGCGAAGATCGTGGTGAACAACTGGCGGTAATCGTCCCGGGTCACGGCGGTGACCACTTGATCGTTGAGGCGGATTTCGCCGTGCTGCGGCGCGTACAGACCGAGCAGCAATTTGATCAGCGTGGTCTTGCCACAACCGTTTTCGCCGACGATGAAAATAATGTCGCCCTGATCGATCTTCAGGTTCACCGGCCCGAGGCGGAACGGCGCGCTGCCTTCGGTGGCCGGGAAGCTATAGGACACCTCGTTCAGTTCCAGGCTGTGCACCACGGTGCTTTTGTGGCCCTGATCGCTGAGCAGCAGGTGCGGCTCCGGCGAAGAAAACTGTTCGGACAAATCGGCGATGCGGCGGAACGCGATCTGCGCACGGCTGACAATCGGCAAGGTGCCGATCAAGTGCTCCAGCGGGCCTTTCATGTACAGCAACACCAGCACGAAGCCGCTCATCACCGCTTTGTCCGCGCTCGGCCACAGCGATTGCAAGGCCAGGGCGAGGCCGATCACCACGAAGAACAGCATCGAGCCGAGGGTCTTGGCCACCACGAAAATATTCACCGAACGCACTTGGGTGTCGCAGATCTTGTCCGCCGTGGCCTCGATGCCCGAGACGAACATGCGATGCCGGCGCGGACGGTGGATGCGCAGTTCCTTGGCGCCTTCGGCCACGGCGTTGTAGTGCTTTTGCAGCTCGTCTTCGTAATCCCGGGCCTTCATGAAACCCATCATGCCGCGCCCACGGGCGATGTACTGGATGACCGTGCCGATCACGATGGCCACGACCATCATCAGGAACATCGGCCACGACAACATCGCCAGGTAACCCATGCAACCGAGGGTCACGGTCAGGGAAATCGCCAGGGGCGCGAAGGCGAAGGCGAAGTCGCTGATGGTGTCGACGTCGTGGGTCAGCACCGGGATCAGGCGATGGCTGCGGTAGCGTTCGATCTGCTCGATGGGCGCCGACAGCACTTTCTCGCCCAGCTCTTTACGCAGCTTGGCGATGATGTGCTGGCCGACGTAGTTGGTGCCGATGTCGGAAAAAATCGAGCTGATCAATGCCAGCAGGCACAGCCCGGCGAACGCGCCGACCACGGTGTTGGTCAGGCCGCCCTCGGAGTGCAGCACATTATTGATGGTCGCCAGCAACGCGGTGACGCTCAGACCGCCGACCATGCCGAGCAGGATGGAGCCGGCGACGATCAGCCGAAAGGGTTTGAGCAGGGTGAACAATTCATTGATCACCCCGCGTGTTGGTTTGCTCATGGAGGTTCCCTGCTTGAAAAGAGTGGCGACGGCCGGGCATCGCTGAAGGACATAGAGGGCGGTGGCGCGCCGCTGACGGACGCGCACACCTATAGAACGACTGGCGGGATGGCTAATTTAGCGGGGCTTACAGGTCCCGGGCGACGCGGAAGCCGATCCAGTCGCCACGATCACCGGGCACCAAGGCGTTGCGGTTGCCGGAGCGGGAGAACACCGGCGCTTCGCCCCAGTCATTGCCGCGAATGCGCTTGAACTGGCACTTGCCGGTCAGCCAGGCGCTGCCATCGCTTGGCGCGCCAACGTAGTCTTCGTTGTAGCAATCGGCGGTCCATTCGTAGACGTTGCCGTGCATGTCGTACACGCCAAACGCATTGGGCGGAAAGCTGCCGGCCGGGGCGGTGAAGTTGTAGCCATCGGCCGCGCCGTAGGTATTGGCGTGTTTGGCGATGCTGTATTCCTTGCCCTCATCGAAGGGGAAGGGGAACGGGCCGCTGGTGCCGCCGCGAGCGGCGTATTCGCGCAGGGACTCGCTGACCAGTCGATACTGCTGGCCGGTTTTCTTCGACAGCCACGCCACGTAGGCGTTGACCTCGGCGAAGTCCATGCACACCGCCGGATGCTTGTTGGTGTACTCGTAGCGCGGGATGCCGGCCTTGCATTCGCGGCCCGGGCGGTCGTCGCCGTCGGGCATGACGTAGCCGGTGTCGCGGATATAGGCGTCCCATTCACCCTTCAACACCTGGAAGCGGCTGATCGCCAGGGGCTTGGCGAAGGTCACCGGGTGCATCGGTCCTTCGTCGGGCTCGCGGCCGACTTCATCCTCCGGGGTGCCCATGGTGAAGGTGCCGGTGGGCAGCACGACCATTTCCGGGCAGTCCTTGCAGTCCTTGAACACCTTGCCCGGTTTTGCCGGTTCGCTGGCCTGGGCGATGCCCGGCGCGAGGCTGACGGCCAGGGCGGCCAGCAGCAGGGCCGGGAGCGCCTTCAAGGAAAAACTTCGCAGGTCACTGTTCATCATTGATCTCGATACAGGTTCAAAGGGTTTTGTCGAGCACGGCCAGCAATTGGTCGATTTGCGCCTCGGTGTTGAGCAGGCCCGGCGCGGTGCGGATCACCGGCCCGACGTCACGCTCGACGGCATCGGCGACCACGCGGTTTTTCATCAGGTAGGCGGCGATCTTGTCGCTGTCCTTGCCCTTGACCCGGAAGAAGGTAAAACCGGCCGACAGTTCCGGACTCAACGGCGTGACCAATTCCACCTGCGGACGTTGTTGCAGGCGTTTTTTCAGGTAGCTGTTCAGCTCATGGATGCGCGCCTGGACTTCGGCCTTGCCCAGTTGCAGGTGCAACTTGAAGGCTTCATCCAGCGCCCAGCGATGCTCGAATGCGTGATAACCACCCGGGGTCATGGTGGTGGAAAAATGCTCGGCCTCGGAGAAGGTCGGGATGATCGGCGTGACGTATTTGACCTCGGTGCTGCGGCTGCACACGATGCCGGTGCCCCGGGGGCCGAACATCCATTTGTGGGTGCCGGCAATAAAGAAGTCGCAGTTCATGGCCGGGAAGCTCAGGTCGTCGACGCCAAAACCGTGGACGCCGTCCACCAGATAGATGATCCGGTCCGCGTCGCTGCGGTTGCGGTTGTGCTTGTCCACCAACGCGCCGATCTCGCTGATCGGGGTTTTCACGCCGCTGCTGGAGTGCACCCACGTCATGCCGAGTACCCGGGTTTCGGGTTTGATGCTGCGGTCGATGGAGGCGAGGATTTCTTCCTTGGTGACCGTCTGCGGATCCTTGAACAGCCGGATCTTGCGCACCTTGGTGCCGTCCCGTTGCGTGCGCAATTCGAGGATGGTGTGGGTCGCGTAGTGCTCGTGTTCGGTGGTGAGGATTTCCTGGTCCGGGCGCACGTGCACGCCGCCGTAGATCATCGCCAGGCCTTCGGTGGTGCTACCGGTCAGGGCGATTTGCCTGGGGTCGGCTTGCAGGTATTTGCCGGCCCAGACCCGCACGTTTTCTTCCCGCTGCTCGATCACGCCCAGGTCCCAATCCATCGCCAGCCCCGGATTCTTGTCCAATGCGGCGCGGTGCATTTCGATGGCGTCACGCACCGGTTTGGGGTGGGTGGTGATCAGGAAATTGGAGAAGTGCAAGTAGTCCGGGTCTTGATTGAACAACGGCTGCAACTGCGCCCATTTGCCCTTGGGTTGCGGTGCAGTCGTGGCGGCGCTGGCGACATTGTTCAGGCCCGCGCCCAGGGGCAGGGCAGCGGCGAGAATCCCGGCCTGCTTGAGAAAGTCTCGACGATTGCTCATGGCTTGGCGGCTTCCCGGGCAGAAATCAGCGCGGGTTTGGACAGTTTTTCCACTTGATCCCAGACCCGCAGGAAATTGCCACCCCACAGCTTGGCGATGTCCGCTTCGGAGTAACCGCGAGACAACAACTCGGCGGTGACGTTGCGGATTTCGCCAACGTTTTCCCAGCCTTTGACCCCGCCGCCTTCGTTGAAGTCGGAGCTGATGCCGACGTGGTCGATGCCGATCTTGCGCACCGTGTAATCGATGGCGTCGCCCAAATCCTTGAGGCTGGCCTTGGGTTCTTCGTCGAGGATCGCGTAGAGCTGGCTGGCGTACTCGCCGAACTTCTGCTCGGACCATGCGGCGATGATCGGGTCACCCGGCATCAGGGCGTAGGCGAGGTTCGGCAGTGGCGGCAGGTCGAAACGGGCGCGCAGGGCGTTGAGTTTGTCCTGGGTGCCTTGGGTCAGCGGGCGCAGGTATTGGGAGAAACCGACGATTTGCACCACGCCGCTGCTGTTCTTGATCAGCTGCAACTCCTTGTCGCTGAGGTTGCGCGGGATATCGACCATGGCGCGAGGTGCCGAGTGTGAGGCCACCAACGGCGCACGGCTCAATTGCGCGACTTGCTCCAGGGCCTTGGTCGACATCTGCGACACGTCGATGATCACGCCCAAATCATTCAGGCGCTGCACCGCTTGCTTGCCGATGTCCGACAAACCGTCGAGGGCGTCCGGTGAATCATTGAAGAACGGCAGCGGGCGCGAGGAGTCGGCCCAGTCGTTGTTGCCGACATAACTGAAGCCGAACATGCGCATGCCCCGGGCGGCCCACAGGTCCAGCAGGTTCAGGTCATGGCCCAGGGGATAGGCGTTGAGCATGCTCATGAAAATCGCGAACTTGCCTTCGCCGTGCAGGCGCCGGAAGTCGGCGGGGGTGTAGGCGATGGCGACCTGATTGGGGAAGTCGCGAACCATGCCGGAAATGATCTTGTAACGGATCTCCTGCTGGTTGCGCGCTTCGGCGACAAAACCGGCAGTGGGTTTGTGCGGCGCGTTGGGGCCGTTCCACAATTCCGGCCAGCCGAAAATCGTCAGCGCCGCGCCAGACAGGCGTCCGCGATTGGCTTTGACCAGGTCGAACTGGCCGGTGCCGTCCTTGTCGATTTCGTTGCCGACGGTGCCAAAGTCCTGGGGCACGGTGATGTGGCTGTCGAACGAAAGCATGTGTTCGTGCAGCTCATCGGCCTGCTGGATGACTTTGAGCGGGTAGCCGGGGTTGTCCCTGAACCAGTGATCCCAAACCGCAAAACCTGCACCGGCGCTGATCGCCAGGGCCAGCGGCAGGCCGATGTAAAGAGCCTTTTTTGAACGTGGTTTTGTCATTGCCATCTCAGTCAGGTTCGCCGCCCCGGTGCGGGCGCAGGGGCCTTTGCTATCTGGGAAGAACGAGTGATCGACTGGGAAATTTAGGTGGATGTGATGGCCTCTTCGCGAGCAAGCCCGCTCCCACAAGGTTGATGTGATTCCTGTAGGAGCGAGGCTTGCCCGCGAAGCTCTTAAATTTCTGGCGGCGATGAACGTTCTAGCTTGGATAAAGCCTGCTTCATGGCTGACACAGGTAGGGCAATGACGATTTCTCGACGATGGTTCATGGCGGGCCTGGCGCTGACCGGCGCCGCCGTGCCTGCGGCTTTTTATGGGCATCGCGAATGGACGAAGCCGGACCCGACGATCACCCCCGGTGAAGCGTCGTTCAATGTGGCGGACGTCGCCGGCCAACGCCTGGCGGATGCCTTGCGTGGGGTCTGGAGCATTCGTTTCGAGGGCCGCGATGCCGGTCTCGACGGCGTGCCCCGTGACGGCCTCGAAGTGTTTCTCGACATTGGCCATAAGGGCTGCGGGGTCAGTGGTTTTCTCGACACCGCCGAGCGTTTGCGCAGTGCCGATGCGCCGCGCTACCGGATCTTCGGCGACCTGGCCGACACCGATGCCGCGCAGTTGAGCTGGCGGCTGGTCGGTGCCAATGGCAGCACCGATTACGAATTCAACATGCGCCTGGACGAAGTCTGGGCCGCGTTTGGCAACGCCGGCAGCGGCAGCCTCAGTGGCCGGGTGTCGCGCCTTGATCGCCCGTTGGCCTTGCCGATGCAGGACAACCGCTTTATCGCGGTCAAACACCTGTTCCCCGAAGCCCGGGAGCGCACCGGGCTGAACCCGCCGCTGCTGGCGTGGCTGGTGTCGCCGGAGCATCGGTTGTTTCACCAGCTCTGGCATGCGTCCCGGGACAAATGGCACACCCTGTCCGAAGACAAGCGCAATGCCCTGCGCGGCATTGGCTGGCAACCCGGACCCCGTGATCAGGAGCGCGATGCCCGGGGCAAGCACAAGGATCGCAACGGCTCGGGCGTCGATTTCTTTTTCATGCACCGGCACATGCTCGGCACCGCACGCTCGATGCAGGAGTTGCCGTCCTGGCAATACTTCCCGTTGCCGCAGCCGGAACTGGTGCGCGATCGCGTCGGTTTCGCCCGTTATTTCGACAACCACGACGGCACCGCGCTACCGCCGACCTGGCTGGCCGAAGGCGATGACGAATACACCCAATGGGTCGCCGATCTGAAGACCGCCGAGACGTATCAAACCAATTTCCAGGTCTGGGAATCGCAGTACCGTGATCCGCAGTACCTGTCGAAGTTGACCCTGGGCCAGTTCGGTTCCGAAGTGGAACTGGGCCTGCACGACTGGCTGCACATGCGTTGGGCCTCGGTGCCCCGCGATCCTTCCAACGGTGCGCCAGTGCCGCTGGCCCGGGACCTGGACGACTTTGCCGCACGCTGGTTCGCCCCGGAAAACGACTTCCTCGGCGATCCGTTTTCCTCCCACGTAAACCCGGTGTTCTGGCATTTCCATGGCTGGATCGATGACCGAGTGGAAGACTGGTTCCGCGCCCATGAGCGTTTCCATCCGGGTGAAGTCAGTCGTCTGGAAGTCAACGGCGTGCACTGGTTTGCGCCGGGGCGCTGGGTTGAAGTCGATGACCCATGGCTCGGCCCGACCACCCACGGCTGCAGCACCACGCCGGGGTTGCAGGCCAACAAGTCCGTGGAAATGGACCCGGAAACCATGAAACTGGCCCTGCGCATCACCTTCGGCGAAGACGAAAAGAAACTCGCCGACCTGTTCCGCCGCGTGCCGAAACGGCCGTGGTATGCACGCAATTTGAAGGCCAAGGAACGTTCGGCCTGATACCGCGTTATCGTTCATTCGCGAGCAAGCTCGCTCCCACAATGGTTCTTCAGCGCACACAGAGTTTACGCCTGAAACACATCCCCTGTGGGAGCGGGCTTGCTCGCGAAGGGGTTATCACCTGCAACATCTATTAGCCTGACAGACCGCTTTCGCGAGCAAGCCCGCTCCCACAAGGGATCTTCAGCGCACACAGAATTTGCGCCTGACACAGATCCCCTGTGGGAGCGGGCTTGCTCGCGAAGGGGCCATCACCTGCAACATCTATGTGCCTGACAGACCGCTTTCGCGAGCAAGCCCGCTCCCACAATGGTTCTTCAGCGCACACAGGATTTGCGCCTGACACCGATCCCCTGTGGGAGCGGGCTTGCTCGCGAAGGGGTCATCACCTGCAACATCTATGTGCCTGACAGACCGCTTTCGCGAGCAGGCTCGCTCCCACAAGGGATCTTCAGCGCACACAGAATTTGCGCCTGACACAGATCCCCTGTGGGAGCGGGCTTGCTCGCGAAGGGGCCATCACCTGCAACATCTATGTGCCTGACAGACCGCTTTCGCGAGCAAGCTCGCTCCCACAAGGGATCTTCAGTGGACACAGGATTTACGCCTGACACACATCCTCTGTGGGAGCGAGCTTGCTCGCGAAAGCGGTCGGACTGCCAACGCGATCACAACGCCTGCCACCCCCCACCCAACGCTTTGTACAACGCAATGCTCGCCTGCAGCCTCGATAGTCGCAGTTGCACATTCAAATCCTGCGCCGCGTACAGCGTGCGCTGGGTTTCCAGCACGGTCAGCAAATCCTCGGCGCCCGCCTGATAACGGCTCTGGGCAATGTTGAATGCGGTTTGCGCCTGGCTCAACTCTTCACCTTGCCACTGTCGCTGTTGATTCAGCCCACGAATGCTGTTGAGGGCTTTTTCGACGTCGGCGAAGCCGTTGATGATCGCGCCGCGATAGGTGGCCAGCAGTTCTTCCTGTCGCGCCGTGGCTTTGTCGCGTTCGGCGCCGAGGCGGCCGTTGTTGAAGATTGGCGCGACCAGTCCGGCGGTGAGGTTGTAGAACGGGCTGCGCATGATGTCGGAGAAGCTGTTGGCCCCCGAACCGATGTTGGCGCTCAGGGTGACGGTCGGCAGCATGGCGGCGCGGGCGACGGTGACGTCGGCCTGGGCGGCTGCCAGTTGCGCTTCGGCGCGGGCGATGTCCGGGCGACGGCTCAGCAGTTCGCTGGGCAGGCCGGTGCCGATACTCGGCCATTGCAGGCTATCGAACGCTTCCTGACTCAGGCTCAGCTCCTGAACCGGCCGGCCGAGGAGGGTGGCGAGGCTGATCAACGCGTCCTGGGCCTGTTGCTGCACCAGTGGCAATTGCCGTTGTTGGGCGGCCACCAGGCTCTTCTGCTGGGCCAGTTCCAGGGCCGTGGCTGAGCCTGAGTCGAAGCGGGTCTGCACCAGTTTCAAGACGTTTTGCGCATTGGCCAGGTTCAACTCGGCGATGCGACTTTGTTCACGCAAAGACAAGGCTTGCGCATAGCTGCTGGCCACGCCGCTGAGCAAAGTCAGCTCCACTGTCGCTTGATCAAACTCGCTGGCCTTCAACCCAAACTGCGCACTGTCCCGGGACGCCCGTTTACCGCCCCAGAAATCGATTTCATAACTCGCACTGAGATTGGCATCAAAGTAATCCACCGCCTGGTTGCTACTGTCGGCATCGAGCTGACTGTAGCCATTGCCCCGCAGCAATTTCTGCCGGTTGGCATTGCCCGCCGCTTTAATTTCCGGCAACTGCGAACCCCCGGCAATTACCGTCCCGGCCTGGGCCTGGCGCACCCGGGCGACCGCTGCCGCCAGGTCAAAACTGCCGACCCGGGCCTGTTCAATCAGGCGATCCAGTTGCGGGCTGCCGAACTGCGTCCACCATTGCCGGTTATCCAGCGTGGCGCTGTCGCTGTGGGGCGATTGCCAGGTGGCGGGCGGTGCGAGGCCGCTGTCCGGGCGCGGGGCAGGGTTGGCGCAGGCGCCGAGCAGCAGGCAGAGGGTCAATAGACTGAGGGGCGGCTTCATAGGTCGATCATTCACTGGTAAGGGCCGTGACCGGGTCGAGCCGGGCAGCTTTGCGGGCCGGCATGAAGCCGAAGACAACACCGGTAACGAGGGCGCAGCCGAAGGCGCCGAGCACCGCCATCAAGGAAAACGCCACGGCGACTTCGCTCAGCACCAGCACGCCGCCGACGATCAGCGCCAGGGCAATCCCGGCCAGGCCGCCGACCACCGAGAGCATCACCGCTTCGGTGAGGAACTGGCGCAGGATGTCGCGTTGCCGGGCGCCGGTGGCCATGCGGATACCGATCTCGCGGGTGCGTTCGCGCACGGTCATGAGCATGATGTTCATCACGCCAATCCCGCCGACCAACAGCGAAATCGCTGCAATCGAACCGAGCATCAGCGACAGGGTGTTCTGGGTCCGGGCCTCGGCCTGGATCATCGCCGCGTTGTTGGTCAGTTCGAAATCCTGCTTGCCGTTGTGCAGGCGCAGCATCAATTGCTTGATCGCGATTTCCGCTTCCTTGACCTTGCGAGCGTCAGCCGCGGCGATGGCCACGTATTCCGGATTGTGCGTGCCGAACAGCCGCACACTGGCCGCCGAATAAGGAATGGCGATGCGGTTGTCGCTGTCGGTATCCCCGGAACTGGCACCTTTTTCCCCGAGCACGCCGACCACCTGGAACGGCACGTTTTCGATGAGGATGTACTGGCCGATGGGGTTGGCGATGTCCTTGAGCAACTTGGTGCGCACCTTGTGCCCGATCACCGCCACGGCGGCGGCGTTCTGTTCGTCGGCCTCGGTGAAATAGCTGCCCTGGACCACCGGCCAATTGAAGATCGCCGGGAAATGGGTGTCGTTGCCGCCGACGTAACTCATGTGGTCGACGTTGCCAAAGCGTACCCCGGCCTCGGCGCCATTGACCGGCATGATCTGCCGGACTTGCGGCAGGCTGGCCAGGGTGGCGACGTCATCGAGGGTCACCACCCCCGGCGGCGTGCGCGGGTTTGGCGCCGAACCGCTGAGGTAAATGATGTTCGAGCCGAAGGCGCCCATCTGCGCCATGACCTGGCGTTTGCTGCCTTCACCGACCGCGAGCATGACCACCACCGACGCCACGCCGATGATGATCCCCAGCAAGGTCAACGCGGTGCGGAAGCGGTTGATCCACATCACCCGCCATGCCGCGTGCACTGCATCCACCAGTTCACCTTTCCAGGCCCCGGTGGCTTCGGCGCCTTCACTGAGACGCTTGCGCAGGTCCACCGCTTGCAACGCACCGGGGTTGGCCGAGGTGTGTGCGGTGGGATCGTCGTGGGCGCTGTCGTGGATGATCAGGCCGTCGCGGATTTCGATGATGCGCTTGGCCCGGGCCGCCACTTCGCGGTCGTGGGTAATCAGAATCACCACGTGGCCCTGGCTCGCCAGTTCGTCGAGCAGGGCCATGACCTCGGCGCCGCTGTGGCTGTCGAGGGCGCCGGTGGGTTCATCGGCGAGGATGATGTGGCCGCCGTTCATCAAGGCGCGGGCAATCGACACCCGCTGCTGCTGGCCGCCGGAGAGCTGGTGCGGACGGTTGCCGGTGCGCGAAGCCAGGCCGAGGCGGTCAAGCAGGGCGGCGGCGCGGGCGTGGCGTTCGGCGGCCGGGGTGCCGGCGTAGATCGCTGGCATCTCGACGTTTTCCTGAGCCGAGCCGGACGGGATCAGGTGATAGCCCTGGAACACAAAACCGAAGGCTTCGCGGCGTAGCCAGGCCAGTTCATCGCTGTCGAGCTGGGCGACGTTTTCCCCGGCGAAGCGATACTCGCCCGAGGTTGGCCGGTCGAGGCAGCCGAGGATGTTCATCAACGTCGATTTGCCGGAGCCGGAAGCCCCGACAATCGCCACGAATTCGCCGGCATGGATCGCCAAGTCGATGCCGCGCAATACGTGAACTTCCGGAGCGTCGCCGCCGCCATAGGCCTTGCGGATGTCTTGCAGGTCGATCAAAGGCGTTTGCATTCAGCCGCCACTCCCGTCGGCCGGGCCGATCAACAGGTGATCGCCTTCTTCCAGGCCATCGACGATCTGCACTTTCAGACGATCACTGATGCCGGTGCGCACCACCCGTTGTTGGATGGCGCCGTTTTTCGCGACGACTTGCGCGGTCTGGCTGTCCGCCTGGGGGCCACCCTGCAACGCGGCAATCGGCGCGGTGAGGACGTTTTTCGCCTGGTTGGAAACGAAGAACACCTGGGTGGTCATCTCCGCCATCAAGGCGTTGTCGGCGTTATCGACGTCGAGCAACACCGTATAGAGCACCACGCGGCCGGTGCCGCTTTTACTCGAGCTGGCGGGACTGCCGCCGCCCTGGCTGGTCTGGTCCAGGGGTTTGGGCGGGATCGGCAGAATCTGCCGCACCGTGCTGCTCCAGCGTCGGTTACCGCCGCTCAACGTCGTGAACCAGGCGTTCATGCCGGGTTTGACGTGGCCGATGTCCGCTTCTGAAACTTCGGCCCAAACGGTCATTGGCGACAGTTTGGCGATACGCAAAATCAACGGCGTCTGTTGCTGGGCGTTGAGGGTCTGGCCTTCCCGGGCATCGAGGGCGACCACGGTTCCATTCATGGGCGCATAAATACGCGTGTAGCCGAGTTCAGCCTGATCGCTGCGCAGGCTGGCCTGGGCCTGGCGGATCTGCGCCTGGAACATGTCGACCCGAGCCTGGGTGGCACGCAGTTCGGCCTGGGCGGTTTGCACGTCTTCGGTACGGGTGGCGCCACCGGCGGCGAGGTTCTGCTGGCGCTGGAATTTCTGTCGGGCCAGTTCATGCTGGGCCTTTTGTTCTTCGAGCTGGGCCTTGAGGTTGTCGATGGAATAACGCCCGGCGTCGAGTTTGGCCTGTTGGGTCGATGGGTCGATCTCCACCAGCAGGTCGCCTTCCTTGACCACATCGCCGACTTCCACATGGATCTTGTGGATCTGCCCCGAAGCCTGCGCACCGACATCGACATAACGTCGCGGTTGTAAGGTGCCGAGGGCCGTGACGCTGCTTTCGATGTCGCCACGGCTGACTTGCACCGTGGCGAACTGATCGCGGCCGGGGGGCAGGATCTGCCAGGCGGCGACGGCGATAACGGGGATCAGACACAGTGCTACAAGCAAGGCGCGTCGTGCGGTGCGGGGACGTTTCATGCAGGGTTCCGGCCAATGGAATTCGGCCCGTCGCCCGCAAGCCGCACCCAATCGGGCGACAGTCGGGCGCTGTCGCAGGGCGACAGACACGGGGAGCTGTCCTGTAAACGAGGCGGGAAGGGTGGAATTTAAGCGCGGAAACACGGAGTTACAGCTATAGCGGTGACTATTTATCGGGCAAACGGAAACAGCACTTTAAATCTATATGAGAATTACTATAAATTACGCGACTCAAATTGCCACCATCGTGCTACTGCCCATTTGGCGGTCGCGGATCTGGCTCAAGGACACAAACCGCACCCCGTGCGGCCGGGAGTCATGTTGGAAAACTACTATCGAGAGCTGGTGTGTTTCCTGAACGCCAAGCTGGGCAACCGTCAGGTGGCCGAAGATGTGGTGCATGACGCTTATGTGCGGGTACTGGAACGTTCCAGCGACACGCCGATCGAGCAGCCCCGGGCCTTCCTTTATCGCACCGCACTCAATCTGGTGATCGACGACCATCGGCGCAATGCCCTGCGGCAAGTCGAATCCCTGGAAGTGCTCGATACCGAAGAGCGCTACTTCACTCCATCGCCGCACACCAGCCTTGATCACGGCCAACGCCTGGCCATGCTCCAGCGCGCCCTGGCAGAGTTGCCGAGGCTGTGCCGCGAGAGTTTTCTGCTGCGCAAGATCGATGGCCTGTCCCACCCCGAGATCGCCGAACACCTGGGGATTTCCCGGGCGCTGGTGGAAAAGCACATCGTCAACGCCATGAAACATTGCCGGGTGCGCATCAAGCAATGGGACGCCCATTGATCCCCTCGGCCCGTAAAAAACAACGCTAAATTTTTTTTCATTGTCCTCGTTTCCTATCAACAGACGATCTGCTGTCCTGCTCCGGGCCGGCCAGGTCACTTAGGCTTCCTCCCCTTGTTGAGGGGTTCATCCAGAGGACACTGGAAATGACACAGGCAATTGCATCGCCCATCGTTCACGACCTGATCGGCGTCGGTTTCGGCCCTTCGAACCTGGCCCTGGCCATCGCCCTGCAAGAGCGCGGGCCGAGTCAGGGTGAACTGGATGTACTGTTTCTCGACAAGCAGGCCACCTATAGCTGGCACGGCAACACGTTGTCGACCCAGAGCGAGTTGCAGATTTCCTTCCTCAAGGACCTGGTGACCCTGCGCAACCCGACCAGCCCGTACTCGTTCGTCAACTACCTCAAGCACCACGGGCGCCTGGTGGACTTCATCAACCTGGGCACCTTTTATCCATGCCGCATGGAGTACAACGACTACCTGCGCTGGGTCGCCGGGCAGTTCACCGAGCAGAGCCGCTACGGCGAAGAAGTGCTGACCATCGAGCCGGTGCTGCACAACCAGCAGGTCGAAGCACTGCGCGTAATCTCCCGGGACACCCAGGGCCAACAGCATGTGCGTACCACCCGTTCGGTAGTAGTCAGCGCTGGCGGCACACCGCGCATTCCGGAAGCGTTCAAGGCGTTGAAGGATGACGGCCGCGTGTTCCACCACTCCCAGTACCTGGCGCAAATGGCCAAGCAGCCGTGCGTGAACAACCAACCGATGAGCGTCGCGATCATCGGCGGCGGGCAGAGCGCGGCGGAAGCCTTTATCGATTTGAACGACAGCTTCCCGTCGGTGCAGGTGGACATGATCCTGCGCGGCTCGGCCCTGAAACCGGCGGACGACAGCCCGTTCGTCAACGAAGTGTTCTCGCCGGAATTCACCGACCTGGTGTTCCAGCAAGAGAGCAGCGAGCGTGAGCGCCTGGTCAACGAGTACCACAACACCAACTACTCGGTGGTGGACATCGACCTGATCGAACGCATCTACGGCATCTTCTATCGCCAGAAGGTTTCGGGGATCGCCCGCCATGCGTTCCGCACCCTGACCACTATCGAAAAAGCCACCGCCACCGAGCGCGGCATCGAACTGGCGGTGCGCAACAACGCCACGGGCGAAGTCACCGTTCGGCATTACGACGCTGTGGTCCTGGCCACCGGTTACGAGCGCCAGATGCACCGCAAACTGCTGGCGCCGCTGGAGCAATACCTGGGCGACTTCGAAGTCGATCGCAATTACAAACTGATCACCGACGAACGCTGCAAGGCCGCCATCTATATGCAGGGCTTCTGCCAGGCCAGCCACGGCTTGAGCGACACCTTGCTGTCGATCCTGCCGATTCGCGCCGATGAGATTGCCGGTTCGCTGTATGACCATGGCAAGTCCCGTGGGCATGGGCGGTCGGTGATGGATTTGTTGCTTGCCACTGCCAGCTAATCCCTTCGGCGGCTGTGAGGCCGCCTTCGCGAGCAAGCCCGCTCCCACATTTGATCGGTGAACGCAGGTCCATTGTGGGAGCGGGCTTGCTCGCGAAGGGGCCAAAAAGAACACCACAATTCCCCGATCCTGAACCCTTCCTGAAGAACCCGCCGATTCCCCCTGCACTCGCCCAAGCATCGTTTACTCTCCAGAAATCGGGGCGTAAGCTTCGCGCGTTTTCATCAATAGCGGAGACCCACAGTGGGTACTTGTTCGAGTGACAGTAGTCGGCCGGTTGCAGTAACCGGCATTTTCTCGGCAAGCTAACGCGCAGTTTTTTGTGCCGTTACCTTGCTGACTAGCGAGTAGCGGCATCCCGATCGCGGCCCATGGCGGCCCGATACCCGACGTCCCTCTCATCGACGCTGAACCGTGCGTGATGCTCGACTTGCCAGTCGCCATCGCGGCGACTCGACGCGCCTGCTCGACGGTTTCCCGGCTGACCCTGGGGGGCAACTGCCATGAACCTGACCTTGCTCAAGGAATTCTTCGCCGGATTCCTGCGCACCCGCCACATCGCCCGGCACTTCCGTCGCCTGGCCTTGATGGAAAGCATCAACGACACCACGGTCAGCCGTGAAGTACCGCCGACGTTGGCGCAAACCCTGGTGTCCGCCGCCAACAGCGACACCGGCCAATTGCTGGACAGCCTCGGCAGTCACAGCGATGGTTTGAGCGAGCTCGAAGCCGACACCCTGCGCGAACAGTTCGGCCTCAACGAAGTCGAGCACGAACAGCCGCTGCCGTGGTGGGTGCACCTGTGGCACTGCTACAAAAACCCGTTCAACCTGCTGCTGACCTTGTTGGCGGCGGTGTCGTGGTTCACCGAAGACATCAAGGCTGCCGTGGTGATTTTCTCCATGGTGGTGCTCTCGACGTTGCTGCGGTTCTGGCAGGAAGCCAAGTCGAACCAGGCCGCCGACGCGCTCAAGGCCATGGTGAGCAACACCGCCACCGTGCTGCGCCAGGGCGCGCAGCGCATCGAGTTGCCGATCAAACAATTGGTGCCCGGGGACCTGATCGTGCTCTCCGCCGGTGACATGATTCCCGCCGATTGCCGGGTGCTCAGCGCCAAGGACCTGTTCGTCAGCCAGGCGGCGATGACCGGCGAATCCATGCCCGTGGAAAAATTCCCCCGCCAGCAGGACAGCGACACAGCCAACCCGCTGGACCTGGACAACATTCTGTTCATGGGCACCAACGTCGTGTCGGGTTCGGCCATTGCGGTGATCCTCACCACCGGCAACAGTACGTATTTCGGCGCCCTGGCCCAGCGGGTCAGCGCCACCGACCGCGCGCCCACCTCGTTCCAGAACGGCGTCAACAAAGTCAGTTGGTTGCTGATCCGCTTCATGTTCGTGATGGCGCCGCTGGTGTTGTTCATCAATGGCTTCACCAAGGGCGACTGGATGCAGGCGCTGCTGTTCGCGCTGTCCATCGCCGTGGGCCTGACCCCGGAAATGCTGCCGATGATCGTCACCTCGACGCTGGCCAAGGGCGCGGTGTTCCTGTCGCGCAAGAAAGTCATCGTCAAGCGCCTGGACGCGATCCAGAACTTCGGCGCCATGGACGTGCTGTGCACCGACAAGACCGGCACCCTGACCCAAGACAAGATTTTCCTCGCACGGCATGTGGACGTCTGGGGCGAAGAGTCCGATGACGTGCTGGAAATGGCCTACCTCAACAGCTACTACCAGACCGGCCTGAAAAACCTGCTGGACGTGGCGGTGCTGCAACACGTCGAAGTCCACCGCGAACTGGAAGTGGCCACGGCGTTTGCCAAGGTCGATGAAGTGCCGTTCGACTTCACCCGCCGGCGCATGTCGGTGGTGGTGGCCGAGCATGATCAGCAGCACCATTTGCTGGTGTGCAAAGGCGCGGTGGAAGAAATCCTCGCCGGCTGCACCCGGGTGCGCCATGGCGACTACGACGAGCCGCTGACCGATGAACTGCTGGATCGGATTCGCGAAGTCACCGCCTCGTTCAACGAAGAAGGCTTGCGCGTGGTGGCCGTGGCGGCGCGGCACACGCCCAAGGATCAGGCGGTCTACAGCATCGCCGACGAGCAGGAAATGACTTTGATCGGCTACGTGGCTTTCCTCGATCCACCGAAGGAAAGCACTGCGCCGGCCCTGCGTGCGTTGGCCGAACACGGCATCGCGGTGAAAGTGCTGACCGGTGATAACGAACTGGTCACCGCGAAGATCTGCCGCGAAGTGGGTCTGGAGCAACAAGGCCTGCTGATGGGCAACGATGTGGAGCGCATGAGCGATGCCGAACTGGCCGTAGCCGTGGAAACCACCAACGTCTTCGCCAAACTGACGCCGTCCCACAAGGAGCGCATCGTGCGGTTGCTCAAAGGCAACGGCCACGTCGTCGGCTTCATGGGTGACGGTATCAACGACGCCCCGGCGCTGCGTGCCGCCGACATCGGGATTTCGGTGGACAGCGCGGTGGACATCGCCAAGGAAGCGGCCGACATCATCCTCCTGGAAAAAAGCCTGATGGTGCTGGAGGAGGGCGTGCTGGAAGGGCGGCGCACCTTCGCCAACATGCTCAAGTACATCAAGATGACCGCCAGTTCGAACTTCGGCAACGTGTTCTCGGTGCTGGTGGCCAGTGCGTTTATCCCGTTCCTGCCGATGCTGCCGATGCACCTGCTGGTGCAAAACCTGCTGTATGACATTTCGCAGATCGCCATCCCGTTCGATAACGTCGATGCCGAGATGCTGAAAAAACCACAACGCTGGCAACCGGCGGACGTCGGGCGCTTCATGCTGTTCTTCGGGCCGATCAGCTCGATCTTCGACATCACCACGTTTGCCTTGATGTGGTACGTGTTCGACGCCAACACGCCGGACCACCAGACCCTGTTCCAGTCCGGCTGGTTCGTGGTGGGGCTGCTGACCCAGACGTTGATCGTGCACATGATCCGCACGCCGAAGATCCCGTTCCTGCAAAGCCGCGCCGCCATGCCGTTGATGATCATGACCGGGGTCATCATGGCGATTGGTATCTTCCTGCCGATGGGACCGTTCGCGCACTACTTTAAACTGCAGGCGCTGCCGTCGCTGTATTTTGTGTTTTTGCCGGTGATTCTGCTGGCATACATGGGGCTGACCCAAGCGGTGAAAGGGTTCTACATTCGCCGGTTTGGCTGGCAATAAAACGCAGCTGTGGCGAGGGAGCTCCCTCGCCACCGTTATTGCCCCAGCGCCCCCCGATGTGGGACTTGCTGAAGAGACATTTCAGACCTGTCTTACATGAGTATCTAGTTGTTTCATCTAGCGTAAGGAAAACCCCCGCCAGTCGATAACCATGGCCCTTCAACCCCTGAGCATCGCTATTCCTCCGAGCCGTTCGCACCCTTCGTGTTTTTTCAGAGCGCCATTGCACGGTGAGGCTTACCGCTATTTTTAGGAAAAGTCCTACAGAAACCGCCGCCAGTGTTCCGTAGCCTTGCGCCCCACGAACTTCTCACTCCATGGGCCACTGATGCCGAACAAAGCCTTACGAATCCTGATCGCCGACGAGCAGCATTTCCATCGGATGAACGTCGAGCGCCTGTTCAATCAACTCGGTTACTTCCGGGTGGCGCCGGCGCAAAACCTTGAAGAGCTGCTGACCCTGGTGGAATACAGCTGCGAGCCGTTCGAACTGGTGCTGATCAATGGCTGCATGGCGACCGGTGCCCTGGACCTGTCTGGCTTTTTCCAGGACAACCCGCAAGTGCACCACGCCTTGATCTACAACGGTGAGCACGCGCAATTGCCGCCGATTCCGGCCGGTGCCCGGCAAAAGGTGCACGTCAGCCAAGGCCCATTGCCTGACTTGAGCACGCTGCATCGGTTAATGGCCCGCATCGACCCGCCGCTGCAGGACGATCAGCCTTGGCTGACCCCGATATACAAGCAAATGCGTGGTTGACCGTTTGTCGGAACTGTCAGATCTGACAGGTGGTTTTGCCTGCCTGCCCATGCAAAAGTCATTGCGCAGCCGTTGCGTCTACACCGGGCCTGTCCCGGGGCATTCGCATGGCAAACGTCATGCCTTTGCACAGGGAGTTGCCATGAAGTCAGCGCTGATTGTGGACGATCATCCGGTGGTACGGGCCGCAGTCAAAATTGTCCTTGAACTAGAAGGGTTCAAACAGATTCACGAGGCGGCCAACGGTAACGAGGTCATGTCGCTGCTGCGTGATCACTCGCCGCAACTGTTGGTGCTCGACCTGGTCATGCCCTCGCTCGATGGGCTGGACGTGCTGGAACGCATCAAGGCCAGTGATCACTCATGTCGGGTGGTGGCGTTTTCTTCACTGGACCCGCTGCATTTCCAGGAGCGTTGCATGCGCGCCGGTGCCCTGGCCTATGTTTCAAAAACCAACAGCCTGGGCCAGTTACATAAAGCGGTGCAGGCAGTCATGGCCGGCTATACCTATTTCGCCCGTTTGCCCACGGCCTCGCTGGACAATTTGCAAGTCAGTGAAGCGCAGATGATCGACAGCCTCTCCAACCGCGAACTGACCATCCTCCAACACTTGGCGCGGGGTATGAGCAACAAGGCCATCGCCGAAGCCATGCACTTGAGCCACAAGACGGTCAGCACCTACAAGACGCGCCTGGTGGAAAAACTCAGGGTCGCCTCGGCGGTGCACCTGCGCGATTTTTCCAAACGCAATCATCTGATTTGAGTGGGCCGGACCGTGCGCACCTGTCTGATGTTGCTGATGGTGTTCGCGGCGCTGCAAACGACGGCCATGGCGACAAATGAGCCGCAGTTGCAGCACTTGCTCGGACACTCGACCGTGGAGGGGTATGAAGTCCGCCTGGACGAAAATGACTGGCAATGGCTGCGCGGCAAACGGGTGCTGCGCCTCGGGGTCTCGGGGCCGGACTACCCGCCCTTCGAAGTGACGCGCAATCATGATGAACTGGAAGGCATTACCGCCGACTACGCTGATCTGCTGGCGCAGTTGCTGCACGTCAAGGTCGAGGTGCGGCGCTACGGCACACGTGAAAACGCCATGGCCGCGCTCAAGCACGATGAGCTGGACCTGCTGGGCACGTCGAACAACTTCGAGGTCGCCGACCCGGACCTGATCCGCTCCCGGGCCTACGCCGAAGATCAGCCAATGCTGGTCACCCGCCTCGACGAGCCCATGCCTGATGACCTTGCGGGCAAGCGCATGGCCATGGTCGACGACTACCTGCCGGTGACCAGTGTCCAGGCCTACTACCCCGAGGCGAGCGTGCATCTTTACGCCTCGACACTTGAGGCCCTCGGCGCCGTCGCGTTTGGCCAGGATGATGTGTACCTGGGGGACTTCATCAGCGCCAATTACCTGATCAACAATAACTACCTCAACAACGTGCACCTGGCGGGGCCATCGGGCCTGGATGCCAATCCTTTCGGCTTTGCGCTCGCTCGCAGCAATGGGCGGCTGGCCGGCATTGTCGATCGGGCATTGGCGGCCATACCCATGGAACAGAGGGCGGCCATCGAGACGCGCTGGAGTGCGGGACGGGCCTCGGTGTCGGGTCAGCAAAACGTTCGGTTGAGCGCCAGCGAGCAGCGCTGGCTGGCGCGGCACCCGACGCTGACCGTGGGCGCCGTCGAGGACTTCGCGCCGCTGACATTTTTCGATGCCCAGGGCCGCTTCAGCGGGTTGACGGCGCAGTTACTGACCTTGATCAGCCAACGCAGCGGCCTGACCTTCAATGTGCAACGTAACCGTTCACTGGATCAGCAGATTCAGCAACTCAATGCCGGGAAGATTGACCTGCTACCGGCGATCATCCCCAGCGCTGAACGGGAGGCCGAGTTGCGCTTTACCCGGGCCTACCTGAGCAATCCATTCGTGCTGGTCAGCAGCACGACCCCCGGCAGTCCGCGAACCCTGGGCGATCTGGCTGGCAAGCGTCTGGCGATCAATCCGACCCATCCGTTGCAAGCCTTTATTCTGGCGCGGGCACCGGGTGTCCGCTGGGTGGACGTGCAAAGTCCGGCCCAGGGCCTTGAATCGGTGATCAAAGGCCAGGCTGATGCGGCTATTAGTTCGTTGATCCTGACCCGTTATCTGGTCGCCCGGCATTACCGCGACCGATTGCGGATCAACAGCACCGTGGGCGATGAACCGGCGCGCATCACTCTGGCGACCGGGCGCGGTGCAGTGGAGTTGCAGTCGATCCTGAACAAGGCGCTGCTGAGCATTTCGCCCCGGGAGATGGACGAGTTGGTGGCCCGCTGGAGCAACGACATGGTGCCGGATGACAGCTATTGGCGGCGTCATCGCCAGATCATTCTCCAAGGCTTCAGCGCTGCCGGCGCGTTGCTGTTGCTGGCCCTGGGCTGGATCGCCTGGCAACGGCGGCAGATTCGCCAGCGCCAGCAATGGTTGCAGCAATTGCAGGAAGCCAAGGACGCCGCCGACGATGCCAACCGGGCGAAAACCACGTTCCTGGCGACCATGAGCCATGAAATCCGCACGCCGATGAACGCGCTGATCGGCATGCTTGAACTGGCCCTCAAACGCTCCGAAGAAGGCATCACCGATCGCTTCGCCATTGAAGTGGCATCCAGTTCCGCCCAGCAACTGCTGGTGTTGATCGGCGATATCCTCGACATCGCCCGCATCGAATCCGGGCATTTGTCCCTGGCGCCGGAGCGGGCCAATCTGCACGAATTGACGGTATCGGTGTGCCGGGTGTTCGAAGGCCTGGCGCGGGAAAAAGCGCTGCGGTGGTGGGTCGAGCTGGACCCACGCAGCGACCGCGATGTGTTGATTGACCCGCTGCGCTTCAAGCAAGTGCTGTCCAATGTGCTGAGCAATGCCATCAAGTTCACTGACGAAGGCACCGTGAGCCTGACCCTTGGCGTGGAGCCTGGGCTGTCCGGTCATTTGACGGTGACCGTGGTGATTGAAGACAGCGGCATCGGCATTAGCGTCGCCGATCAGCAGCGGCTGTTCAGCCCGTTCGTCCAGGCTGGCAACAACCCGCAATCCGGGCGCAGCGGTTCGGGACTGGGGCTGGTGATCAGCCGTTCCTTGTGCGAAATGATGGGCGGGCGCCTGCAACTGCACAGCGATCTCGGTTGGGGTACGCAGGTCAAGATCAGCCTGGACGTGCCCGCGCTGCAACCGCGGGTTGGCGGCGACGTGCCCGCGAACGGGGTGCCGGTGTCGACCCGTTCGCTGACGATTCTGGTGGTCGACGATTACCCGGCCAATCGCCTGCTGTTGTCCCGGCAACTCGGTTATCTGGGGCATCGGGTGCTGGAGGCCGAGGATGGTGCGCAGGGGCTGGAGCAGTGGCGCAAACAGACGCTGGATGTGCTCATCACCGACTGCAACATGCCGGTGCTCAGCGGCTATGAACTGGCGATGGCCATTCGGGATGAAGAACAGGCTTTGCGGTTACCGGCGACGCCGATCCTGGGCTTTACCGCCAATGCCCAGCCTGAGGAAAAATCGCGCTGCCTGGAAGCCGGGATGGATGATTGCCTGTTCAAACCGATTCGCCTGGGGGATTTGAGTGCCTGGCTGGCGGCCCGGTTTGCAGATGAGGCGCCCCCGGTAGCGGAGTTTGACCTGAGCGGCCTCGAACAATACGTCGGCACTGATCGCACCTTGATCAATCGCCTGGTGCACGATCTGGCCGTGACCAACCGCGAAGATCGCGAGCGGTTGCTTGAGGCTCACGCAGCAGGCAATCGTCAGGATCTCCAGGACCTGGCGCACCGCATCAAGGGCGGTGCGCGCATGGTCCAGGCGATACGGGTGATCGAGTGTTGCGAGCAATTGGAGCAGGCCTGCGCCGAAGGTGGAGCGGCCATGATCGACGACGCCGTCGAGCGCTTGCAGCAGACCATGGCGCGTCTGGACCGAAGCCTCGACCGGCGCTGAAGATCAATCCCAGTGCGGGGCGATGCCTTTGGGGCTGGTCAAGCGCTGGCCACGATCCAGGCCGGCGATCAACGCCATGTCGGCGTCGCTCAGGGTCAGGGCGCAGGCCTCCAGATTGCTTTCCAGGTTGGCGCGTTTGGTCGATGAAGGAATCACCGCATAACCCAATTGCATGGCCCAGGCCAGGGTGACTTGTGCCGGTGTCGCCTGAAGACGCTCGGCGATCTGCTGGATGACCGGGTCCTTCAGTACCTCGCCGTAGGCCAGGGTCATGTACGAGGTGATCTGGATGCCCTGGCTCTGGGCGAATTCGACGACCTTGCGGTTTTGCAGGTACGGGTGCAGCTCGATCTGGTTGGTGGCGATGTTCTCGGCACCGACGGCGGCGATGGCCTGTTTCATCAGGTCCACGGTGAAGTTAGACACGCCGATCTGGCGGGTCAGGCCCATGTTCTTGGCTTCGAGCAGGGCGCCCATGAATTCTTCGATGGGCACTTGGTCTTCCGGGGACGGCCAGTGGATCAGCGTCAGGTCCAGGTAATCGGTCTGCAAGCTGCGCAGGCTCTGTTTGAGGCTGTCGATCAGGCGATCCTTGGCGAAATTGGCCACCCAGATTTTGCTGGTGATGAACAACTCATGACGCGGCACGCCACTGGCGGCGATGGCCTGGCCGACCTCGGCTTCGTTCTCGTAGATTTGCGCGGTGTCGATGACCCGGTAGCCCAGTTCAAGACCGGTGCTCACCGAATCGATGACCACCTGGCCTTGCAGGCGAAACGTACCAAGACCGAATGCGGGAACAGACATAGATGACTCCAGGGTTGCAGTGGGAATGGACACGAGTATCCGCGCTGAGGTCCTTGAGAAAAACCGCAGGCAGGTCAAGTCAATGTTTACCGCAAGTCATGAATAGTGAAATTGTGGTTGTCTGGTCTGGCGCTTTCGCGAGCAAGCCCGCTCCCACATTGGAACGCGGTCGAATGTGGGAGCGGGCTTGCTCGCGAAGGCCGCGCCGCGGTCTTGGAACCTACCCCCGCGCCTCAAGAATCATGCAAGTCGTCGACCCCGTCGCATACAACCGCCCATCCACATCATAAATCCGCCCCTCGGCCAGCGCCGTCGAACGCCCCAGGTGCACCACTTTGCCCTCGGCCCGCACCGGTCCGCTGGCGCCGGTCAACGCCCGGACATAGCTGATGCGCAGATCCAGCGTCGTGTAGCCCTGGCCTTTCTTCAGTTGCGTGTGAATCGCGCAACCCATGCACGAATCCAGCAAGGTCGCCGCGTAGCCGCCATGCACGCTGCCCAGCGGGTTGTAGTGCCGCGCATCCGGTGTGCCCTGGAACAGGAACAGTCCGGCCGACCACTCAATAGGGATGAAATCCATCAGCGTGCCAATCGGCGGCGAGGGCAGTTCACCGTTGCCGATGCCCTCGAAAAACTCGGCGGGGGAGAGGGCGCTGACCTCGGCCATGGACAGGCTGCCGGGGCCGGCGAGGCGGGCGCGCATCGCCTGTTCCTGGGCGATCCATTGGGCGAGGGTGGCTTCGCGGGTCGGGCTTTGCATGGTCAATTCCTCGGACGGATATTACGGCTGTAATGTGCGTCGATATTATGTCCGAAATAAAAACCTGACTACCCCCGTTCCCTATGAATAATGCGGCTGTCGTCCTGCTGGTAGAACGCTAAAGCCGGTTTTTGCCGCCTAGTGCCGGATTGGTATCAGATTTAAGCTGGGTTCATGCTTCACCCACCTATTTCGGAGGCGCGATGAAAAACATCATCGGTATCTACACCAGTCCACGGGCCCATTGGGTCGGCGACGGTTTTCCGGTTCGCACGCTGTTTTCCTACGACACGATGGGCCAACACATCAGCCCGTTCTTGCTGCTGGATCACGCCGGTCCCGCTGAATTTACCCCGACAACCGAACGGCGTGGCGTCGGCCAGCACCCGCATCGCGGTTTTGAAACCGTGACCATCGTCTACGACGGCGAAGTGCAGCACCGCGACTCCACCGGCAGCGGCGGCACCATCGGCCCCGGCGATGTGCAATGGATGACCGCCGCCTCGGGGATCATCCACGAGGAGTTCCACTCCGACGATTTCGCCAAACGCGGCGGCAAACTGGAGATGGTGCAACTGTGGGTCAACCTGCCGGCCAAGGACAAAATGGCCGACGCCGGTTACCAGACGATCCTCGACCGCGACATCCCGAACATCCCGCTCAAGGACGACGCCGGTCGCCTGCGCCTGATCGCCGGTGAGTTCGACGGCCATACCGGGCCGTCCCGCACGTTCACGCCGATCGATGTCTGGGACCTGCGCCTGAACGCTGGCAAGTTGCTGACCCTGGACTTGCACGAAGGGCGCAACACTGCCCTGGTGGTGCTGCGCGGCACGGTGCAGGTCAACGGCCTGGAATTAGTGCGGGAAGGGCAACTGGCGCTGTTCGAGCGTGATGGAAAGCAGCTCAGCCTGGAAGCCAACAACGACGCAGTGGTGTTACTGCTCAGCGGCGAACCGATCGACGAGCCCATCGTCGGCCATGGTCCGTTCGTGATGAACAGCGAACAGGAAATCCACCAGGCGTTTGCCGACTTCCAGTCGGGGCGGTTTGGACGGATGAGCCACTAAACCCCGCCACACCGCAATTCCCCTTGTGGGAGCGGGCTTGCTCGCGAAAGCGGTGTGTCAGTCACTATCAATGTCGATTGACACACCGCCTTCGCGAGCAAGCCCGCTCCCACAGTTGTATTGGGTTGTTCTTGAGAAATCAATTTGCTCCTACACTGTGCCCAATGTGTGAAATCTTCGCGCCATTGGCCCTTGCTGGAGTTGCTTGATGCTGTCACTGCTCACCGATCACCCGCTGCTCGCCGCGCTGGCCCTGATCCTGATTGATCTTGGCTTGTGGCGTTTGATCAGCACCAACGGCAGCAACTGGAAACTGGTGGTGCGGCTGGTGATTTTCGCGTTGTTCAGCATCCTGCTGTTCAACGAGGGCCTGAACCCGCTGGAGCCCGCGCCCTGGGCCGATAACGTGCCGCTGCACCTGGCCGCCACCGGTCTGCAGATCGGCTGGTGGTTGTTCGGCGCGCGGACCCTGACGGTGCTGATCGGCGCGGTGATGATGCAACGGGTCGGGCATACCGGGCGTTTGCTCCAGGACTTGCTCGGCGCGGTGATTTTCCTGATCGCGATCATCGCGGCCATGGCCTACGTGCTCGACTTGCCGGTCAAGGGCGTGCTCGCTACCTCCGGCGCAGTGGCGATCATCGTCGGCCTGGCGCTGCAAAGCACCCTCAGCGACGTGTTCTCCGGCATCGTCCTCAACACCACCAAGCCTTATCAAATCGATGACTGGATTTCCATCGACGGCACCGAAGGCCGGGTCACCGACATCGACTGGCGCGCCACGCGCATGCAAACCGCCCAGGGCAGCCTGGCGGTGATTCCCAACTCCCTAGCGGCCAAGGCCAAGATCATCAACTTCAGTCGGCCGAGCGACATGTTCGGCGTGTCCATCTGCCTGCAACTGAGCCCCCACGCCCGGCCGAACACGGTGGTCGAAGCCCTGGAACGGGCGATGCAGGGGTGTCGTTTGCTGCTGGACCACCCGGCGCCGAATGTCGCCCTGAAAAGCTCCAGCAGCGCCGGGGTGGAATACGAAATCAGCGGGTTTGTCGCCTCGATGGACCAGAAGCGCACCGTGCGCAATCTGCTGTTCGACCTAGCCTACCGGCACTTGCAGGCCTCCGGCATCAACCTGCTGTCGAGCGTCGAACCCAACCCGCCGAGCAACGTGTCCCGGCCGCGGGCGCTGCTGGAAAGCTCGGCGATTTTCTCGACCTTGCGCCAGGAAGAAAAAGAAACCTTCAGCCAGAACATGACCCTGCAAACCTTCCGCGCCGGCGAGACGATCCTGGCGGCGGGGGAGGTCAGCGATCACTTGTTCATCATCGAATCGGGGGTTATTTCAGTGACCCTGATGCGCCACGGTACGCCGTTCGAATCCGGGCGCATGGGGCCGGGGGAGGTGATCGGCGAGGCCGGCATCCTGTCCGACACCTCGGTGCCCGCCGCGTTTACCGCCAAGACCTTCTGCGCCCTGTATCGCATCGAAAAGGCCTACCTCAAGCCATGCCTGGATGCCCGGCACGACATCAACGATGCGATGAAGGCGTTGCTGGATTTCCGTTTGCACAAGGCCCGGACCTTGACCCAGGACGAGCCGGTGGTGGTGCAGAAGAAGGGGTTTTTGCAGTGGTTGCGCAATCGTAATCACGGATAGCGCGGGTTTTTGTCGCCAGGGCGGGCCTATTCGCGAGCAAGCCCGCTCCCACATTGAATCTGTGAACGCCGCAGATCCACTGTGGGAGCGGGCTTGCTCGCGAAGGCGATACCAGCATCGCTATAACTCCTGGAATGAAACAGGTTTTTCGGGCGGCCCCTCAATGGCCTCCTCGTCTTCCCGAATATTGGCTATTTGTCACAGACGTGGGCGGGCTTAACTTAGCTCCACACCCACTTGTGACGGAGCCCCACCATGAAACCTCGTATCGATTTCTACACCGCTTCCCCAGACGCTCTCAAAGCCATGATCGCCCTGGAAACCGCGGTCTCGAAATTGCCGCTGGAAAAGAACCTGATCGAACTGGTCAAGCTGCGCACTTCGCAAATCAACGGCTGCGCGTTCTGCCTCGACATGCACAGCGCCGATGCCCGCAAGGGCGGTGAAGACGAACGTCGACTGGCCACCTTGTCGGCCTGGCGTGAAACGCCGTTCTTCACCCCCCGTGAACGTGCGGCGATGGCCTGGACCGAATCCTTGACCTTGATCAGCCAGACCCACGCCTCGGACGAAGACTACGAACTGGCCGTCTCCGAATTCAGCCCCAAGGAAATGGTCGACCTGACCGTGGCCATTACCACCATCAACGCCTGGAACCGCCTGGCCATTGGGTTCCGCAAAATGCCTCAAGCCTGATCAATGAGCGTCTGCTGACGGCGCGGCCGGTGGTTGCACCTTGCGCATCAAGGGCACCATCGCCGTGGCGATAATGAAGCAGACCATGATCACCAAAAACGCGTCGCCATAGGTTTGTGTCTGGGCTTCGCGATACGTCAGCAACCACAGCTGATGCAGGCTGGCGGTGACCCCGGCGTCACCGCTCTGGCCCAGGGCGGCGAAGTTGTTGCCGACTTGGGACAGCCACTGGTTGAGCGCTTCGTTGGTGCTGTTCAGGTGCTCCGCCAACCGCGTGAAGTGCAGGTTGGTGCGGTCGTTGAGGATGGTGGCACACGCTGCGATACCAATCGCACCGCCCAGGTTGCGCATCAGATTGAACAACCCCGAAGCATGTTTGAGCCGCGCCGGCGCCAATCCACCCAGGGTTAACGTCACCGCCGGTGGCACCGCCAATTGCTGGGCAATCCCGCGCAGGGCTTGCGGCAGCATCAATTCTTTGGCCCCCCAGTCATGGGTGATCGGGCTGAAATCCCACATCGATAACGCGAATAATCCAAGGCCGGTCATCATGATCCAGCGCAGGTCGATGCGGTTGGCCATAAAGGCGTACAGCGGAATCGCCATGATCTGGAACACCCCGGTGGAGAAAACCGCCAGACCAATGTCCAGTGCGCTGTAGCCACGCACCCGACCGAGAAACAGCGGCGTCAGGTAAATGGTGGCGAACAGGCCGATCCCGGTGACAAAGGAAAAGAAGCAACCGAGGGCGAAATTGCGGTCCTTCAGGGCGCGCAAATCGACGATCGGATTGGCCACGTACAACGTGCGGCTGATAAAGGCCAGTCCGGCGAGGCCGCTGATCCACGCGGTGGCCAGGATCGTGCTGTCGCTGAACCAGTTCCAGCGCGGGCCTTCTTCGAGGGTGTATTCCAGGCAGCCGAGAAACAGCGCCATGAACACCATGCTGAGGTAGTCGGCGCCCTTGAGCAGGGACAGTTCTGGCCGATCGATCTTTACCAGCATCGGCACGACCACGGCGACGAAAATCCCCGGCACCAGGTTGATGTAGAACAGCCAGTGCCAGGACGAAATATCGGTGATCCAGCCACCGATCACCGGGCCCAACGTCGGCGCCAGGGACGCCACGGCGCCGATGGTCGAGGCGGCGATCACCCGTTGTTTGCCGGTAAAGAAAAAGAACGCCGTGGTGAACACCAGCGGGATCATCGAGCCGCCGAGAAAGCCTTGCAGGGCACGGAAGGCGATCATGCTCTGGATGTTCCAGGCCACGCCGCAGAGCAGGCTGGCCAAAGTGAAACCCACCGCCGAAGCACAGAACAGCCAACGAGTCGAGAACACCCGTGACAGCCAACCCGACAACGGAATCACGATGATTTCAGCGATTAGGTAACTGGTCTGCACCCACGCGGTTTCGTCGGTGCCGGCCGAGAGTCCGCCGCCGATGTCACGCAACGAGGCGGAGACAATCTGGATATCCAGCAGCGCAATGAACATGCCGATGCACATGCTGGCGAAAGCGAAGACCTTGGTCGCCGTCGCCATGTCCGCGACATTGAATGGCTGCGCGGGAGCGGTGACGGTGCTCATGGCGCGCTGGCCACGGCTGGGGTTTTATCGTCGGCACGGGTGTCGACTTCAGCAGTCACCGACAGCCCCGGACGCAGATGGCCGAGCACGCCATCCGCCGGGTCCAGCACGATGCGCACCGGCACCCGCTGGACGATTTTGGTGAAGTTGCCCGTGGCGTTTTCCGGTGGCAACACGCTGAACTGCGCACCACTGGCCGGGGCGAGGCTGTCCAGATGACCGTGGAACACCTGGCCCGACAGCACGTCGGCGCGGATGATCACCCGCTGACCGGATGTCATCCGCGCCAGTTGGTCTTCCTTGAAATTGGCATCGACCCACAGCCCGCTCGATGGCACCACCGACAGCAGTTGCGAACCGGCCTGGGCGTAAGCGCCGACCCGCGCCCGACGGTTACCCACCACACCATCCACCGGCGCTTTGAGTTCGGTGTAGCCAACGTTGAGTTGTGCCAGGTCACGCTCGGCCTTGGCTTGCATCAGCGCGGCGCGGGCCTGTTGTTTCTGGGTTTCGATCACGTCCAGTTGACGCTGGGAGGCGAGCAATTCCGCCTGGGCTCGAGCGCTGATGGCTTGGGCGGTCTTGAACGTGGCGTTGGCCCGTTGCGCGCTTTCCACCGAGACGGCGTTGCTGCCCACCAGTTTTTTGTAACGCGCATCGTCATCCCGGGAACGGGCGGTTTCGGCGCCGGCGGCATCGATCCCGGCGCGGGCCTGGCCGATCACCGCGTGTTGCAATTGCTCGGTGGCGTCGAGGTTGGCGAGCAGGGCTTCTTCGGCGGCGACCGCGCCTTCAGCCTTGGCCAGGTTGGCGCGGTAGTCCCGCGAATCCAGGCGCACCAATACATCGCCGGCCTTGACCTTCTGGTTGTCGGTCACCAGCACTTCTTCGATATAACCCGCGACTTTTGGCCCGATCACCGTGACGTCACCGCCAATATAGGCATCGTCGGTTTCTTCGAGGAAACGCCCGGCGCTCCACCAGTGGGCGCCGTACAACCCGATGCCGACCAGCGCCGCGATGGCCACGGTCAGCAACAGCAGACGCTTGAGCACGGGCGGCTTGGCGGTCACCGGGACAGCCAGGTCGGGTTCAACGGTGGGCATGCTGGTCATGGAGAAATACCTGTGGGGAGGGGCTTTATTACGGCTGTAATATGACGCATGTCATATTTGCTTGCAATTAATTTTTGCTGCCGATCGTCAGGTGCTTATTTGAGCCAGTTGCCGGGCGTGACGCCGGTCATGTCCTTGAAGAACGCGATAAACGCGCTGTCGCTGGCAAACCCCAGTTCGAAGGCGCTGTAAGAGAGGCTGCGACCGGTGGCGAGCAGTTCCATGGCGCGCATCAATCGCCATTGCTGGCGCCACTGCTGATAACTCATGCCGGTTTCGCGCTGGAAGATGCGGCCGATGGTTCGTCCGCTGGCGCCGATCTGCCGTTCCAGCACCTGCAGTTCCGGTGGCAGGCGTTCGGGTGTGGCCAGCAACGGTGCCAGGCGTTTGTCATAGGGCAGGGGCAGGAGCATCGGTTGCTGCGCGGCCTCGCGAATTTCGCTCAGGCACAGGCCCAGCAGGTGGACGAATTTGCCCTGCTGCCAATCGGTGGAGAAATCCGCCAGCGCCATCGGTTCCAGCACCGCCCGCAGCAGCGGACTCACCTCAATCACACAGACCTGTTGCGGCAGGTCGATACACAACGCTGGCGTCAGGTAAATCGATCGATAGTCCACGCTGTGGTGCATCACCGCGCGGTGCGCCACGCCCGAGGGAATCCACGCGGCGCGGGAGGGTGGCAACAAGCACAACTGCTGGGCGAGGGTGATGCGCATGCAGCCCCGGCGGGTGAACAGCAGTTGCCCGCGCTGATGTTGATGCAGGCCGGAATCGTGGTCGCCGAGTTGCGAGGCAATGCCGATGACACTCGCCGGGTAGCGATCAGGGTCGAAGGTGACGTGGGATTCGAGCCAGGCCATGAAGATGTCCGATTTCAACGATAACGTGTCAGGGTTTGGATAATACGTCACTCAGCGCTTCTTAAACTCTTCGCCAGTTTTATTGAAGAGTGACGCTGTGATGAATTCCCGAAACCTGTTGGTGCTGGCGATTGCGTTGTTGATGTTCCCGCAGATCGCCCAAACCCTGTACAGCCCGGCATTGGCGGATATCGGCCAGGCCTTCGGCGTCGGCCCGCAAGCGGCGGCACAAACCCTGTCGGTGTATTTCCTGGCTTTTGCGTTCGGCGTGGTGGTGTGGGGGCGGGTGTGTGACCGCATCGGTCGGCGGCCGACGATGCTTGGCGGTTTGGCGTTGTATGTCTGGGCTTCGATGCTGGCGTTGAACGTCAGCACCTTCGACGGTCTGCTGATGGCCCAGGCACTGGCTGCCTTCGGCGCGGCGGTGGGCTCGGTGGTGACGCAAACCCTGCTGCGCGATCGCTTCCAGAGCGCCGAACTGGCTCAGGTATTTTCCCTGGTGGGCATCGCGCTGGCGGCCAGCCCGGCCCTCGGTTTGTTCAGCGGGGCGAGCCTGGTGCACGCCTTTGGTTATCGAGGTGTGCTCGGGTGTCTGTTGCTGTTGTCCCTGGGATTGTGGCTGTGGTGCTGGCGAAGCCTGGCGGAAACCCGACCGCAACACCTGACCCGCGCCGGCCTGTTCGAGACCCTGTGGCGCATGCTGCAAGACCGGGACATCTGGCGTTCGACGCTGCTGGTCGCGTTGTTCAACATCGCCTTGTTCAGCTATTACAGCCTCGGTCCTTTTATCTTTGAGCGGCTGGGGTTGAGTGGGCAATTGTTCGGCTACAGCGGGGTGATCCTGGCCCTGGGGGCCGGCCTTGGTGCCTGGCTCAACAAACGTCTGCTGCGTCGAGGCGTCACGGGTTTGCGCTTGATCCGTCTCGCGGCGAGCACGGCATTGCTCGGCGGCATCGGCGTTTGGTGGTTGCAAGGCAGTGGCCTGTTTGTGTTGCCGATGCTGTGGGTGCTGCTGGCGTTCGGCATGGCGATCCCGAATATCCTCGGCTCGGCCCTGCTCAACTACGGTGATCGACTGGGCACCGCCGGCGCGCTGTTTGGCTTGATGTATTACCTGTTGATTGGTGGCGGTCTGATGCTGGTCGGCTGGTCCCAGGCATTGGGCGAAACCTTGATGCTGTGCGGCGCATTGGCCTTGCTGCTGGTCTGGCGGAAAGACTGACCAGTTTTTCACTGTCTTACACAGATTTGGGTTCACTGAAGATCTTCTGTGGGAGCGGGCTTGCTCGCGAAAGCGGTGTCTCAGTCAGTATCAATGTTGAATGATCAAATGCATTCGCGAGCAAGCCCGCTCCCACATGGATGGCAGGTGTTCAGTCCTTCAGTGATCTTTACCTCAATGCCCAGGCCGAGAAATAACGGCAGCCAATGTCGCTTCCCATCAAGTGCCGGCGCGGCGTCTCTCTACACTGCGCAAAAGCCGATCCACCACGCCGAGAACACCCGATGAATCCATCTGTCGAGCAACTGAGAATCCGCCTGGCCTGTGCCTTTCGCTGGGCGGCGCGGCTGAACCTGCACGAGTCCATCGCCAATCACTTCAGCGTCGCGGTGTCGGGGGACGGTCGGGAGTTTTTGATCAACCCGTACGGCAAGCATTTCTCGCGAATCAAGGCCAGTGACTTGCTGCTGGTCAACGCCGATGACCCGGCCAGCCTCGACCGCCCGGACGCGCCGGACATCACTGCCTGGGCCTTGCACAGCGCACTGCACCGCAACCAGCCCCACGCCCGCTGCATTCTGCACACCCACTCCAAATACGCGACGGCGCTGGCCTGTCTGACCGATTCGCGGTTGCCACCGATCGAGCAAAACGCGATGCGTTTTTTCGAGCGCGTGGCGATAGATGACGGTTTCGACGGCATGGGATTGGGCGAGGAGGCGGAGCGGGTCAGTCACTTGCTCGGCGACAAACCGATCATGCTCATGGGCAACCACGGCCTGCTGGTGGCGGCACCGACCATCGCCCAGGCGTTCGATGATTTGTACTACTTCGAACGCGCCTGCGAGACCTACATCACCGCGCTCTCGACCGGCCGCGAGCTACGGATCGCCAGCGATGAAATCGCACGCAAGACCTGTCGGCAATGGCTGGATTACCCGGGTTTTGCCGACAAGCATTTCGACGCACTGATGGAAATTCTGGACGAAGAAGAACCCGACTATCGGTTAATCAGGCCGTAACACAACAACGAGTGTGGTTATCGGCGGTAATCAGTCCGCCTCGGCCGGGCGCCGTTCCTTGCTCAAGGGCTGGCGCATCACCGGAGCGGTAAAGACCTGGCTGCGGTCTTCACTGGGCGGGCAGCCGAAGCGGGCGCGGTAAGTGCGGGAGAAATGCTCCAGCGAACCAAAGCCTGAACACGCCGCCACTTGCGCCACGCTCAACCCCGTTTGTTGCAGCAAACTGTGGGCCTTGGCCAAGCGCAGGGTGATGTAGTACTTGAGCGGTGACAGGCCGGTTTGATGTTTGAACTGACGCTCCAGTTGCCGCCGCGACAGCCCGACCTGACTGGCAATCGCCTCGCAATCGAGTGGCTCTTCCAAGGCTTTTTCCATCAACTGCACCGCCCGGCGAATCTTGCTGCCGTACATCCCGGTGTTGCCCGGGCCGCCGTCGAGTTGATTGTCCGCTGGCGCCCGTACATGCCCCATCAATAGGTGCATGGCGATTTCCCGGGACAGGTCGCTGTCGACGCTTTGGCCGATCCAGCCGAGCAGCATGTCCAGGGTCGTGGTCGCGCCCGCGCAGGTCATGCGCTGGCGTTCGAGGGTGTAGAGCTGCGGCTTGGCGTGCACCCGCGGATAGCTTTCCTGAAACCCCTGCAGATTGTCCCAGTGCACCGCTGCTTCGTAACCGTCCAGCACCCCGGCGGCCGCGAGCAATTCGGTGCCGGTCTCCACGCCCATCAACACCGCGCCGAACAACGCCTGTTTGCGCAGCCAACTCTTGAGCGCCAGGTTGCGGCTGTGTTTGTGCACGTCGAAACTGGCGATCACCAGGCACACATCAAATCCCTGGTCCGCGCGCAACCCGTCGTTGGCTACGCTGCTCAGGCCATTGCTGGCCTGCACCGGTTCGCCGTCCAGGGACAGCAGCGACCATTCGAAAAGCTGCCGTTGAGTCAGCCAATTGGCAATCGCCAACGGCTCCAGCACCGCCGCCAGGCCGAAGTTGGAAAACGACGGCAGCAACAACACCGCGACCCGCAACGGTGCGACATCGCCGCGCCGCCAGGTGAAGCGGGTTTGCGGGCTGTTGGACGACTGATCAGTCATGAGCGATCTCTATCGTTGTCGAGTCTGCCACTGCGGATGAATCCAGACCGGTGCATCCAGTGCCACCAGCGGTGGCAGGTCACGAATCAGGTCGCTGGCCTTTTCCGCGATCATCACCGTCGGTGCGTTGGTGTTGCCGCTGACGATCACCGGCATGATCGAGGCATCCACCACCCGCAAGCCGTCGAGGCCGTGCACCCGAAGCTGCGGATCGACCACCGCTTGCGAGTCGCTCGCCGGCCCCATCTTGCAGGTGCCGCTGGCATGGTAGCCGGTTTCCGTGACCTGCCTGGCCCAGGCATCCAGCGCTTCGTCGCTCTGGGCGTGGGGGCCGGGGACCAATTCTTCACCTTTGAAAGCAGCCATGGCCGGTTGCTCGATGATCTCGCGCACCAGCCGGGCGCCGGCGCGCATGTCGGCTCGATCCTGCTCGGTCTTCAGGTAATTGAACAGGATGCGCGGCGGTTGTCGAGGGTCGGCGCTGTTGAGCGTGACGCTGCCCAGGCTGGTAGGGCGCATCAGGTCGATATGAATCTGGAACGCGTGGCCCGGCACCAGATCGACGCTGCCCGGCTTCACCGCCAGCGGCATGAAGGTCAGTTGCAGGTCGGGATGTTCGACGCCAGCGCGCGAGCGGATAAACGCCCCGGCCTCGAAATGATTGCTCGCCGCCAGACCATCGTGGGTGACGAACCAACGGGCGCCGATCCACCACTTGCCCGGCGCGGTGGTCCAGGGATAGAGCGACACCGGTTTTTTGCACAGGTACTGCACGACGGTGTCCGGGTGATCGTTCAGCCGTTTGCCGACGCCGGGCAGGTCGTGAAGCACGCTGATGCCGAGGTCGCGCAACTCCGCCGCCGGACCAACGCCCGACAGCAACAACAACTGCGGCGAATTGATCGCCCCGGCGGTGAGCAACACTTCGCGACGGGCAAACGCCTGATGGATCTTGCCGCTCTGTTCGTACTCAATGCCGACGGCGCGCAGGCCGTCGAACAGGATGCGCAACGCCAAGGCATCGGTGGTCACCCGCACATTGCCCCGCGCCAGTGCCTCGCTCAGATACCCTCGCGAAGTACTCCAGCGCCGCCCGTTGCGAGTGGTGCGATCCACCGGCCCGAACGCTTCCTGACGATAGCCATTCAAATCGCTGCTCAAGCCGTACCCGGCCTCGGCGCCCGCCGCCAGAAACGCCGCGCACAATGGCGTTTGCGTATCGCCGGGGGTGACGTGCAGATGCCCGGTCGCGCCTCGGTAATCGTCGGCGCCATCGGCATGGGTTTGTGCGCGTTTGAAATACGGCAGCACCTCTTGATAGCTCCAACCGGCGCAACCTTGCTCGGCCCAACCGTCGTAATCCCGGGCATGGCCACGGATGTAGACCATGCCGTTGATCGACGACGAACCCCCCAGCGTCCGGCCTCGCGGCGTGCCAATCCGGCGGCCGTCCAGATACGGTTCCGGCTCGGAGGTGTAGCTCCAGTTGTAGCGCGTGCCACCGACGACGATGCCCACGGCGGAGGGCATGTCGATGGTCCAGCTCTGGTCCGCCGGGCCGGCTTCCAGGACCAGAATCCGCACACTGGAGTCTTCGCCAAGACGATTGGCCAGCACGCAACCCGCTGACCCTGCGCCCACAATCAGGTAATCAAACTCATGATCGGCCATGGTTTGCGTTGCTCCATCAATAGTTATGAAGTGGCCTCAGTCCTGTGGGAGCGAGCTTGCTCGCGATGGCGGTGGGTCAGTCAGCATTAGTGTTGAATGATCAATCGCTATCGCGAGCAAGCTCGCTCCCACAGGAACTGTGCTGGGTTCAGATGGCACGCGGACCATGAATCCCGTTGAACACCAACTTATGAAAGTGATGCACCAAGTGCTCGCTTTCATTGCTGCGCTGGGCATCGATCATGTAGCGCCCCTGGTCGTAACCCAGGGAATGCAGGCCTTTCTGCACTGAGATATTCAACGCGATATCTTCCGGTCCCAGATCCTCATTCATCCACTTCATGCACGACGCACTCACCGGTGCCGTTTCGCCGTTATTGGAGTAGTAGCCGAAGCGCAGTAGCGAGCGCTCGGCGTCCAGCGGGATCATGATGAACGAGCCCAGAAACTCCGAGAACGGGAAGGTGTAGAAGGTGTTGTTCGGCCACATGCCGATGTTGAAGAAACACTCATCGGGGTTCATCTCGGGCCTCAGCGGCACGCCGTAGGCTTCGGTCACCGAGAGGTTGGCCGGGGCGATGTAGGTCCACCAGTTGTCGCGTTTGGTCAACTGATAGCCCTTGAAGTCGATCAGCTTTGCCAGGTCGATATGGCACGGCCCGGACAACTTGAAGTGATAACCCTCGATGGAGTTGTCCATGATCACCTTCCAGTTGGCCGGTACGATCACGTCCTGTTCCTCGATCAGGCGCATGTTCGCCAGGTTCGGAAACACCCGGCGCATCTCTTCATCGGCACCGGGAAACAGATCGCGCAACGACGGCGCCGCCGGGTCGAGGTTGAAGTAGATGAACCCGCCCAATTCTTCAGTACGCACTTGCGGAATATTGAACTGCTGCAACTCGAAGTTCTTCATCTTCTCGCAGCGCGGCGCTCCACGCAGGGTGCCGTCCATCTCGTAGCACCACGAGTGATAGGCACAACGCACCACGCCACCGGTGGTGCCGCGCCGTGCTTCGAGCAAGCGATTGCCGCGATGCTGGCAAACGTTGTGGAACCCATGAATCTGACCCTGACGATTGCGCGCCACCACCACGCTCTGATCAAACAGATCCGTCACCACGTACTGACCCGGCTCGGCGAACTCGCTGACATGCCCGGCCACGTGCCAGGCATGCATGAAAATATTGTCGCGCTCGGCCTTGAACAGCGTCTCGTCGAAAAAATAACGCGAAGGCAGGGTGAACGCTTCTTCCGGGTCCTGATGATCCCAACCCTCGACGGGGCTTTGCTGTTTGCGGGTCTGGAAGTTTTGCATCGGGGCGATCTCCACAGTGACTGGCCGCACGGCATGGCGGCGTGTTCTGGGAGTTAATCTAGGGCGCGGGGCAGGGCGGGGATTGATGGATTGCGACGAGTTGGGTGGGGGAATGATCAAGGACTGTGGCTGTGATGCAGTGCTATGACGTCCAGGAGAGCCGCCCCTTCATCGACCCCCTGAGGAATGATTTGCCGGGCTTAATAGGAAGCATTACTATTCACGCCTTCTCCCCACAGCACACCGCAATGACCCCCAAGCTGCCCCGCACCCACGGCTTTTTCGAGCATTACGAAGAGTTGATCGGCACCTGGACCCGTCGCCTGAGAAATCGTCAGCAGGCCGAGGACCTGGCCCACGACACCTTTGTGCGGGTGCTTGAGTCGGATTCGGCGGCGGTGGAGCAGCCTCGGGCGTATTTGCACCAGACCGCGCGCAATATCGCGGTGGATGGTTATCGGCGTGAGGATCGGCGGGGCGCCATGGAGTCCGAGGCGATTGATCACAGTGTGTCGTCGTCCGGCGACCCGGAGCATTTCATGCATGCGATCCAGTTGGCCGATTCCATTGAACGGGCGCTCACCGAGTTGCCGATCAACTGCCGCAAGGTGTTTGTCTGGCAGAAGATCGAAGGCCTGACCCAGGCTGAAATCGCCGAGCGGTTGGGGCTGTCCAAGAACATGGTGGAAAAGTATATGATCCGCACCCTGCGGCACTTGCGTGATCGCCTCGACGGATTGCAGCCATGAGCGGCCGCGCCTTTTCATCCCCGGCCCAACAGGAATTTCCATGATGGATACTCGTGATTGCGCGTGCGGGCAAACAGCGGTTCGCGACGAGGCGGCACGGTGGTTTGTGCGTTTGCAGGAGCCGGCGGTGGATGTCGTGGAGCATCGACGTTTCGAAGTCTGGCTGAATGAACATCCGCAGCATCGCGATGAATTTCAACTGCTCCAGGGCTTGTGGTCGGCGGCGGATCTGTTGCCGGCTAAACGCCTGCAAGCCTTGTGCGAAGCGCCGCCGCAACGGCGCAAACGTCGTCCGCTGGTGCGCTACGCGGTGGCCGCCAGTGTGTTGGCGGTGGCGCTCGGTTTTGGGCTGTTCAGCGGTTTGAATCACCCGGCGACCTACACCGCCGAATTCTCCACAGGGTTGGGCGAGCGCCAGCATGTGGCGTTGCCGGATGGTTCGATCATCGACCTCAACAGCCGTAGCCGGGTCCAGGTGCGTTTTGAAAAGAACCTGCGCGGCATCGAGTTGACCGAAGGCGAGGCGATGTTCAGCGTCGAGCACGACAGCCGCCGCCCGTTCGTGGTCGACACCGGTAACGGCAAGGTCACGGTCACCGGCACCCGCTTCGATGTGCGCCGGGACCTGACGCAAACCAAGGTCGCGGTGGAGCAGGGCACGGTCAAGGTTCAGGGGCAGGGCGCCGATTTCATCAGCCTGACTGCCGGCCTGGGCACGCACATTGATGCCCAAGGCAAAGTGGCCTCGGCCTACGCGGTCAACCCACAGGAATTGACGGCCTGGCGTGGCGGCAAACTGGTGTTCAACAACGCCAGCCTGGCCGAAGTTGCCGCCGAAGTGTCGCGCTATCGGGAGAAACCGCTGACCGTCGGCAACGACAAAGTGGCCAATCTGCGCCTGACCAGCGTGTTCAAATCCGACAATACCGATGCCTTGCTCAAGGCCTTGCCGAGCATCCTGCCGGTGGCTGTGCGCACGCTTTCCGACGGTAGCCAGGAAATAATTGCGCGATAGATTCAGGTTTTTTTCGAGTTCTTCGTCTTCTTGTCCAACTGCAACTGGTTTGCATTAACAGCCGCGTATTCTTGCGATCCACAGGACAACGTTCGACGTGAAAAAAACCACCGCTAAAAACAACAAATCACCTTGGCTGCCGCTCGCTTTGGCGTTGGCCGTCAGCGCCGCGCTGCCCCAGGCGTTCGCCGCCGATGCCATCCATATTCAGGCGCAGCCATTGGGCCAGGCCTTGAGTCAGCTCGGTCAGCAAACGTCGCTACAGGTTTTTTTCAGCCCGGAACTGGTCGCCGGCAAACAGGCCCCGGCGGTGGACGGCAATCTTTCGCCGGAACAGGCCCTGCGCCAATTGCTGCAAGGCAGTGGCCTGGAATACCAGATCGATGAAGGCTCGGTGACCCTGACACCGGCACCCACTTCCGCCGCCACCAACGGCCCGTTGGAACTGGGCGTCACCGACATCAAAGTGGTCGGCAACTGGCTCGGCGACGCCGATGCTGCTGTGGTGCAAAACCATCCCGGCGCCCGCACCGTGATCCGCCGCGAAGCGATGATCGAACAGGGTGCGATGAATGTCGGCGACGTGCTGCGCCGCGTGCCAGGCGTGCAAGTGCAGGACGCCAACGGCACCGGCGGTAGCGATATCGCCCTGAACGTCGGCGTACGTGGCCTGACCTCGCGCCTGTCGCCACGCTCCACGGTGTTGATTGACGGCGTACCCGCTGCATTCGCCCCGTATGGCCAGCCGCAACTGTCGATGGCACCGATTTCCTCGGGCAACCTCGACAGCATCGACGTGGTGCGCGGCGCCGGTTCCGTGCGTTATGGGCCGCAGAACGTCGGCGGGGTGATCAACTTCGTCACACGCGCCATCCCGGAAAAAGCCACTGGTGAAATCGGCACCACCCTGGAAACCTCCCAGCACGGCGGCTGGAAACACATCGACACCGCATTTGTCGGCGGCACCGCAGATAACGGCATGGGCGTGGCGCTGTTGTACACCGGGGTCAACGGCAACGGTTACCGCGAAAGCAACAACGGCAACGACATCGACGACGTGATCCTCAAGACCCACTGGGCACCCACCGACGTTGACGATTTCAGCCTGAACTTCCATTACTACGACGCCAGCGCCGACATGCCCGGCGGCCTGACCCAGAAGCAGTACGACGCCAGCCCGTTCCAGTCCGACCGCGACTACGACAACTTCACCGGGCGCCGCAAAGATGTCTCGTTCAAGTGGGCGCGGCAGATCGACGACCGCACTCAGGCCGAGGTGCTGACTTACTACACCGACAGCTTCCGTGGCAGCACCATCGCCGCCCGGGATCAGAAAACCCTCAGCTCTTATCCGCGTTCCTACTACACCTTGGGTGTCGAGCCGCGGGTATCCCATGTGTTCGATGTCGGCCCAACCACCCAGGAAGTCAGCGTCGGTTATCGCTACTTGAAAGAAGCGATGCACGAGCAGTCGAGCCGTGTGGCGCTGGTGAACAATCAACCGGTGATCACACCGACGTCTGACGGCCATGTGTTCCAGGATCGCACTGGCGGCACCGAGGCCAATTCGGTGTACCTCGATAACAAAATCGACGTCGGCAACTGGACCATTACGCCGGGTATCCGCTTCGAGCACATCAGCACCGACTGGCACGACCGCGCCGTCCTCGATACCGCTGGCAAGCGCGTCCCGGAGAAAAACCGCAGCATCGAAAGCAACGAGCCACTGCCGGCCTTGAGCGTGATGTATCACTTGTCCGATGCCTGGAAGCTGTTTGCCAACTACGAGACCTCGTTCGGCAGCCTGCAATATTTCCAGCTCGGCCAGGGCGGTTCGGGTGACAGCACCGCCAACGGCTTGAATCCGGAGAAGGCCAAGACCTACGAGATCGGCACGCGCTACAACGATGACGTGTGGGGCGGGGAAGTGACGCTGTTCTACATCGACTTCGATGACGAACTGCAATACATCAGCAACGATGTCGGCTGGACCAACCTCGGCGCTACCAAGCACCAGGGCCTGGAAGCGTCGGTGCATTACGACATGTCCGCGCTCGACCCACGGCTCGACGGCCTGACCGCCAACGCCGGTTTCACCTACACCCGCGCCACTTATGAAGGCGAGATCCCGGGCTTCAAGGGCCGTGACCTGCCGTTCTATTCGCGTCAGGTGGCGACGGTCGGTTTGCGTTATGACATCGATCGCTGGACCTACAACATCGATGGTTTCGCCCAGTCCAAGCAGCACTCGCCGGGCACTGGGGTGAACGCCGATGGCAGCTTCACCGGTAACTACATCACCGACGGCAGCGCCGATGGGCAGTATGGCAACATGCCGGGCTACGTGACCTGGAACGTGCGCGGCGGCTATGACTTCGGTTCACAACTGTCGAACCTGAAACTCGGCGCCGGGGTGAAAAACGTGTTCGACCACCAGTACTTCACCCGCTCCAGCGACAACAACTCGGGCATTTACGTGGGTGCACCGCGCACGTTCTTTGTGCAGGCCAGCGTCGGGTTCTGATAGATCGGTGTGGCTTCATTCGCGAGCAGGCTCGCTCCCACATAGGATCTGCATCGAACACAAATCCTGTGTTCACCAAAGATCCCCTGTGGGAGCGGGCTTGCTCGCGAAGACTGAATACCCGCCGCTGAAGATTTCGCCTGAGATACCGCCTTCGCGAGCAAGCCCGCTCCCACATGTTTGATCTGTGTCGAACACAAATCTGTGTTCACCAAAGATCCCCCTGTGGGAGCGGGCTTGCTCGCGAAGACTGACTAACCGCCGCTGAAGATGTCGCCTGAGACACCGCTTTCGCGAGCAAGCCCGCTCCCACATTTTTGATCTGTGTCGAACACAAATCTGTGCTCACCAGAGATCCCCTGTGGGAGCGGGCTTGCTCGCGAAGACTGACTACCTGTTGATTAAGATGTCGCCTGAGACACCGCTTTCGCGAGCAAGCCCGCTCCCACATTTTTGATCTGTGTCGAACACAAATCTGTGTTCACCAAAGATCCCCTGTGGGAGCGGGCTTGCTCGCGAAGCTGTTCAGACCTTCAACACTTTCCCGCCAATGGCCACCGCCACCAGCAACACTGCCATCAACCCAAAGGCAAAGCTCAAACTGCTGCCATGGGCGATAAACCCGATCAGCGCAGGCCCGGCGAGGATGCCTGCGTAGCCGAGGGTGGTGATGGCCGGTACGGCGATGTTTTCCGGCATGACGGTCTGTTTGCCTACCGCCGTATACAGCACCGGCACAATATTCGAACATCCCGCCCCGACCAGTGCATAACCCACCAGCGCCGCTTCCCAGGTCGGTGCGAACGTCGCCAATGCCAGGCCCACCGCAGCGGTCAGCCCGCCAAATACCATCACCTTCGTCGCGCCCAGGCGCCGCACGATTACGTCCCCGGTCAAGCGTCCGGCGGTCATGGTCAGTGCAAATGCCGCGTAACCCAGCCCGGCATAGGCCGTGTCGATACCGCGCTCGGACGCCAGGAATACTGCGCTCCAGTCGAGCACCGCGCCTTCGGTGAGGAACACGATGAAACACATCACGCCGATAAACAGCACGATGCCATGGGGCACGGCGAACGCCGGGCCGGAGCTTTCACTGCCGTAAGGCAACAGGTACGGCACGGCTTTCAACAACGCCGCGATCAGTACCACGACCACGACCAGCGTCGCCCCAAGCGGCGAAACACCCAGGCCCAGCAAACCGCTGACTCCCGCCGCGCCGACGATCCCGCCCAGGCTGAACAAGCCATGGAACCCCGACATCATGGTCTTGCCACTGGCCCGCTCGACGATCACCGCTTGCAGGTTGACCGTCGAATCCACCGTGCCCAGCCCCGCGCCAAACATGAACAGCGTCGCGATCAACGCCGGAATCGACGACACCGTGGCCAACAGCGGCAGCGCCGCGCAGATCAGCAACACCCCGGCGCTGACCACCCGGCGACAGCCGAAACGCGTGGCAAGGATCCCCGCAATCGGCATCGCCAGAATCGATCCCACCCCCAGGCACAACAGCAGCAAACCGAGCGTCCCTTCATCCAGCCCGGCCCGCGCCTTGGCATATGGCACCAACGGCGCCCATGCGGCGATGCCCAGGCCGGCGATGAAAAAGGCGATGCGGGTGGACATCTGTTCCAGGCGTCCGGGAACAAAAGCGGCTTGCGTGTTGAGGTTGGTCATATCGATCCTTGGCAAAAAACGTCGCGTACCCAAGGGACAGTGACTTACCGGTCAGGTTCGATCAGCGTCCGCAGCGGTTCGCGGTCAGGCAGGGTGACATCCTTGCACAGCCCGGCCCTCAATCGCGAGCGCGGGTGTCACGGGGCCTCACATAATCGGCGCAGTTGCTCATCACGTAGTTGCAGGATTTCGAACAAACCCAATGCCCGTAGCGCTGGCAATGCCTCGATGATGTCCTGCTCGGCTTGTCGACGTTGTTCGTCGCTAGAGAGCGGATCAACCAGTACCCGCGCATTGATCAGAAAAGCCCCGACCGTGCCCTTGCGCACGGTGGTGCCGTTGAATTCGCCTTGGTTCAGATCGTCGGGAAGCAGGTCTTCGGCGCGCATATCGGTGACTCCTGTTGAATGAGTGCTCAGCCTAAAGCGCCGTTCATGGCTAAACTGCCTTATTAGGGTCATTCAATAACGTGAAGCTGCCAATGAATAAACTCCTGATATCCACCGAACTGGCGCAATCGTCCACGGCGGCGCAGGTGATTGCCGTCACCCTGGACAGCCCCGTCGAACGCCAAAGCGCGTTGCACCAGCATGCCCGCGGCCAATTGCTGGGGGCACGGCGCGGGTTGTTGTCGGTGGATGCGGCGGACCATCATTGGGTAGTGCCGGCCACCCACGCGGTGTGGATTCCGCCAGACTGTCTGCACGGCTTGCGCTCCCATGGTCCGTTCCATGGCTGGAGCGTCTACGTGGCGGCGCCTGCCTGCGTCGAGTTACCGCAACAGCCGTGCATCATCGCCACCTCGGGTTTACTGCGCGAAGCCGTGGACCGCGCCGCGACCTGGGACGAGGGCGCCCGGGATCAGCGCCAGGAACGGATCGGCCAGCTCATCCTCGATGAAATCGCCGGCTCCCCCGCCGAACCGTTCGGTTTGCCACTGCCTCAGGACCCGAGACTGCGCCGCATCACCCAGGCACTGGGCGATGACCTGACGGACAACCGCTCACTGGAGCAGTGGGCGCAGTGGGGCGGGTTGTCGGCGCGAACCCTGGCCCGACGCTTCGTCAGCGAAACCGGCTTCACCTTCAGCCAATGGCGCCAGCGCGCGCGGTTGTTGCGGGCGCTGGAGTTGCTGGCGGCAAGGACGGCGGTGACGACCATTGCGCTGGAGTTGGGCTATGAAAACGTCAGCGCGTTTATCGCGATGTTCCGGCGCACATTTGGGGTGACGCCGGGGCGGTATTTTGGTGAGTCTTGACGCGGTTTATTCGGCTTTATCTTTCGGCCAGCAAATCGCAATGACACCGCCGGCCAGGCTTAAGAAAAACAGCACTTTGGCCGCCATGAATGCGACATCCACATCACCAGAGACTTTTCCGGCACCGGACGCTGCACCGGCGACGCCGCCTAGCCCGATCAAAGCGCTGAATAGGGAAATGGCCAGCAGGATGGCGGCGAGAATGGCGAGGGTTTTACGCATGGTGTAGCTCCTTTGTTGATGGGTCTTCCGTGGGGATTGGGGTTATAGCTCGGGGCGACGGTCCGGGTGTTCGGCGTCGAAGCCTTGTTTGGGGTGGGGAGGGAGAGGGTGGTCTACCATCAGGTTGGGGAATCGCAAATTACGGTCGGCTCGAAGTTTTTTCCATAGATCGGAATAAAGTTCATGGAGTTTTATATTTGGCTGATACCCAAAATCATCCACAGGTTTCGGTTGAGCCGAAAATACTCCGCTGAGATAACTGAATCCCGTGGTGCTTCCCATTGACGCTGCGCGTTGATAATAAAATAAAGCCCTAGGTTTGTTCTCCTTCGAAATATCATAGAAGGCGGCTGTTTCTATGATTGCTTCTGGGGAGTCCTGAGCGCCAGCACATCGAAAATAGCGTTCTGCCATTTCTTCGTCTTGTTTGTCTTTAGGTAGTTGGAATGCAAAGTAATTTCCGATACGCACCTGAGCCAACGGATTTCCCAATTGTGCCGCTTGGAACATGTAGGAACTGGCCATCCGGTCCGATTTCAATATCCCACGCCCGTGTTCGGCCACTACAGCCCAATCGTAATAACCCAACGGGACTTTGAGTTTTACCATCCGCTCGTAGAGATCAAGCATTTTGCTAGTGTCTTGTTCAACACCAGGCTGCCCTGGCCAGCCGGTTCGATAGAGTCCTGCCAGGTTATGCATTGCCTTCCAATGGTCTTTCGCAATAGCTTTTTCGTAAAGCCCGACAATGGTTTGCCAGTCTTTGACTCCTCTAACTTTCTCTAACGCGCGAGCTTGTTGAAACCAACGTTCAGCTTCAGCATCCAGCACAGGGTTGTGGTCTTTTTCATAGGCGCAGGTAAATGTTGGATAGGCCATGGCCGGAGCTCCGCTCAACAACATGGAAATTACAAGAGCACAGAGAGAAATAGCATTAGTCAATGGCTTTGGCATAAGGCGTCTCCACATCCCAGAAACGGGTTAGATGGGCGACTAATGGCTTGTTTTGCGCCTTCATCTTCCAGTTTTTATCCATTACTTTATTCCACGCATCAAAGTTGGAAGCTGCATCACAGCGTCCTTTATCATCGTTAAACGATTCATTTACATGCAACCCCCACAACTCCTCCCGCCACTGCTTCGCCAACTCCGGATCCGGCATCGCAACCCCCAACTCCGAGTCAGTATGCATACTGCGGGTATTGATATTCGCTGAGCTCAGCAAGCTGAAAACATCATCCACCACCAGCAATTTCGAGTGCACGTAGATATCCCGGAAATAGGCTTGGTCGCCTTTGCCCAACGTGCCGCCAGGCTCTGGCGTGCAAGCGGTGAGGGTGGCGATGGCGACTTTGATGCCCGGCAAATCCTTGAGGGTATAGGGTTTCGCGTCTTCGTCGTCATCCGATTTCGGTTTGCCGAGTTCCGGGACGTCTTTTTGTTTGAGGCCGCCCATGCGTTCTTCCACTTCCGGGGTGACGCCCTTTTTTTCCAGTCCAGTGATCTCGCGCTTCAATACTGCGGCGCGATTGAGTTGAGCACGTTGTACGTAAGGATCGTTGTGTGGATTGGCTTCGAGATAGGCCAATTCGCTACGTTTACGCAGCATGTCTTCTGCCAGGCTGCGCTGGGCCTGGGGCATCAGTTGTTCCTGCCCCAGTTCTTGCAGGCTTGAATAAGTGGTACTGGAAAAATCCTTGGAGTTCGGGTTGTTGGTGACCACGAATACATACAAGTCTTTGTCTCGACCTTTGGCAATGTAGGCCGTTGCCAGTTCACGAAGTTGCCGGGAAAACGGCGCATAGCGGAAGTACTGGTTTTCAAAGTAGACGTAATCGCGCACGTTACCGAGGGCCTTGTGGTAAAGCTCCAGAATCGACGTTTCCGCCCCTTCTTGCGGTTGCGTGCGGCATATTTGAGCCGTGGTCGTGCCGGCGGCTTTGAAGTTGTCCGGCTTGATGGCTTGGCGCTGTGCCTGCATGCCGTCTTCAAACCATTTTTTGACCCAGAAGGTTTCTCGGTCCCAGGCGCTGGTGAAGTTGTGATTCAGATCATGCAGGGCCGGGCCTTGTACCTTGGTGGACAGGTCCTGCCACGGGCCGAAGCCCGGACTGCGCTTTGCGGCTTTGTCGTTGTACAGGTGCGCACTGGTGTCCCAGTAGTTGCGATGCATGTTGTGACCCATGACAAATCCCACCGCGTTCGCGGCATCTTCATAGTCCACCAGGACCATCTTCTGGTGGTGGCTGGCAAACAGGGTCAACCCCAGCATGTGGGCAAAATGGGTGTCCGGCGCCTCGTCTTTCATCAAGCGATACAAGGTCGCCAAGCGTCCTTTTTCCTTGGCCATTTGTGGACCGCGAATGATGGCATTCAGCGGTATTTCGGTAGAGAAGTCTCGGGTGCGAAACTCGACGTTTTGCATTCGCCCATCGTGGATGCGATTGAACCATTCCCGGGTGTATTCTTCGTCGTCTGGCGAGTACCCCGGGGCGCCAGAACCCCTTAATTTGTTGTAAGCGCCCTGGCCGTTCAGTTTGTTTTCCGTGTCGAGCAGAATGGCCTGCAGCTCCTTTTCACGCTGCTCGTAGCGATAACCACTGGTGCCATAGGCAGGGATTTCACCGGCACGAAGTTTGGTCAATTCGTGTTGGTGAATCGTGCGGCGATACTCCAGTTGCTGGCGATCTTCGAGCGTGCGGTTGGAGCCGGCACTGCCCTTGGTCATGCCCGAGCCCATGGCCGTCCCGCCTGAGCCTGCCAGGCCATCGCCGATGATGGTGTTTTCAACAAAGTTGGCCAGCGGGTTCTTCCAGATCAGCACGCGGGTTTTTACGCCGTGGCGCCCTCGAACATCCAGCAGTTCGCCGATGCGATCGCCGCCCGGCTTGAAACGCATCGCCGGGTCGAATCCCCAGCTGATGATCTCGACGCTTTTCTGCGCCGACTGGATCGCATCGTAAACCGCACCAAACGCCTTATCGCCATTGATCAATGGGGTGACCTTGATCCCGGCTCGCGGAGGGTACATCGCTTTGGCCGCGAACCAGTCCATGGTCAGGGCCGTGGACTTGTGCTCTTTGGGCGTTAGCTGAATCACTTCTTTGCTGTAATCAGTTGTCATTCGATGGCTTCCTGCACTCAAAGGCTTTTCGGCTTGTTGGCGGTGTTCAGGGCGGCGGCACGGTAGTCGTCCGTTGAGGCCAAGGGTTCAAGCTGATCTGCTTTTGCGTGGTAGTCGCGATAGCCCTGGCGCGCCAATTGCTGATGTTGTGACGCTGATTCGCTGCTTTCTTCCTTGGGTTCGATCTCGAAGCGATGACCGTTCACCAGTTCCACCGCGTAGGCCTGGGTGCCGGGCACGTGGTCAAACTTGATCACGCCGTCTTCGCCGGTCAGGCCTTCCTGAACCACAGCGCCATCGGCGAACAGCGTATAGGGCTCATCTTCGTAGCCAGGATGACCGGGCACTGCACTAATGGTTGCGCTGAGTTTATGAATGACTTCCGGTGCCGGTTGTGACTCGCCACGTTCCGGCACTTCTCCCGCCTTGTCAGAGGCGGCGGGCAGGGGGATCAGCGGCAAGAACGCGGCATTTCCGGTGCCGACACCTGATGCACCTCCGGCATTCAGTTTGATCACCGGCCCGACCACGGTGATGCCGCCCGCATCCAGCTTGATGAAACTCCCGCCGGCCTTCACCGTGAGCTCCATACCCGCTTCGATGACCATCTTCTGCCCGGCCTTGAGATGGATTTCATTCCCGGCCCTCATCAATTGAGCGGTCCCCAGTTTGATGTGCTGGTTTTGGCCAATGACCAAGTGATCGTCGGCTTTGACTTCAACTTTTCGATCCGCAATCGTCGTGCGATGTTCTTCAGCCTTCAGTTCGGTGTAAGTGTTCTTCTCCACCGTATCGTGGCGTTCATTGCCGACGCGAATCTTCTGGTCGTGCTCAATGTTTTCATCCCAATCCCGCTGGGCGTGGATGAATATCTGTTCCGCGCCTTTCTTGTCTTCAATCCGCAGTTCATTGAACCCGCCGCCCCCCGGTGAGCTGAGGGTTTTGAACACGGTGCGGGTTTTGTTGGCCGGCAGTTCGTAGGGAACCTGGTTTTCCTTGTGGTACAGGCAACCGGTTACCAGCGGCTGATCGGGGTCGCCTTCGAGGAAGGTGACGAGGACTTCCATGCCGATGCGTGGGATGGCGATGGCGCCGTAGCGGTCTCCGGCCCAGCTGCTGGAGACGCGCATCCAGCAGCTGGTTTTGTCGTCGGCCAGGCCTTCGCGGTCCCAGTGGAATTGGACTTTGATGCGGCCGTATTGGTCGCAGTGGATTTCTTCGCCTTTGGGGCCGGTGACCATGGCGGTCTGGCTGCCGAGGACGCGGGGTTTTGGGTGTTCCAGGGCCGGGCGGTAGAACACGGCCCATGGCGTGGCCAGGAAGCGGTTGCGGTAGCCCTGGTGGAAGTCGTCTTTTTTGTCGGTGGTGTCGCTGGGCACCGATTCTTCCAGCACTTGCGGCTGTTTGACTTCGTGGAAGATTTCGGTCAGCAGCCAGAGGTCGTTCCATTCGGTGCGTGGGTGGTCGGACATTTCGAGGAAATGGCCACTCACCAAACGCGTCTGGTCGCCCCAGCCTTCGGCTTGCTGGTAGTCGGCGCGGTGGCGTTCCAGAGCGCGTTGGCTGAGGAATTTGCCACGGGCGCGGTCGATGAAACGGCCGGGGTAGTCGTAGTCTTCCAGATCCGGCTCGGTGCTTTCACCGTCGGGTTTGTAGGCGGATTCCAGTTGAAGGCGGGGCTTTTCGAAGTCGTAGTCGCGACGGGTGACGCGGCCGGTGCGGGTTTCCAGGCGCAGTTTGAAGCCCTTGATCACTGGTTCGTCCGCGACCATGCCGCTGCCCTGCACATATGCGGTCGGTTGGCCGAGTTTCGGGAATACCGTTTGGTCGTCGCCGAACACCAGCAGGTGAGCCTTTTCGCTGTGCTGGAAGTGGTAGTGAATGCCTTCTTCTTCGCACAGGCGCTGGACGAAGTGCAGGTCGGTTTCGTCGTATTGCACGCAGTAGTCGCGGTCCGGGCAGGTTTCGCTGAGCTGGAAGCTGTAGGCGTTGCCCTTGATGCCGTGCTCGTCGAGGATCAGCGCGATGATTTTCGGCGCCGACATCTGTTGGTAAATGCGCTGGTTGGTGCGGTGGTGCAGGTATTGCAGTTGCGGCACCAGGGAGATTTTGTAGCGGGTCAGGCGTTTGCCGGCATCGCCCTGGGCCACGCGGTAGATCTGGCCGTGGATGCCGGAGCCTTGCGGGTCTAACGCCAGGAACGCCTGTTTGTGCAGGAGTTTTTCCAGGTCCAGATCCGGGTTTTCGCTGACCAGTTCAATGTCGAAGCGATACGGCTGGCTGATGCCTTCGGTGCCGGTGAACGACAGCACTTGCAGGTCATGCTCAAGACCTTCAATGGTCAGGCTGAAATGGGTCTCGTTGGCTGGGCTGAACATCTCTGGCTCCTTGAGGTGTCGCGGGTGCTCCATGAAATTGCTGATCCGCGCACTGCTCCGAGTGCGAAATCCAGAATTGCGCTGGATGATAAAGGCTTAAAGTTGCGCAAGAAGTTGCGCACATTGGCTTAAGGCCACGGCCTGACTGGGCAGATCAGTTGTGATGCAAGATGTTTCTTGGCGAAGTGCTATCGATTTTTGCCTTGAAAACGTCGCGACGCTTAAAGTGACCGTCATTTTCCAGCGGATTGAAGGACAGGCTCATGGCGCAGTTCTACGACGCACGGGGCAATATCTACGGTGTGATCACGCCCGAGGCGGTGCGTAACGCTGGCATTCGCATGCCGGCGACGGCCCAGGCGTCGGCATTGGTGCGGGATCTCTGGAGTCGCGCGGCGGTGGATGCGTTTTGCGAGTGGCCTCAGGGCAAGCGTGCAGCCGGTGCCAAGGAGCATCGCTGCGATGGCCTGCTGATCGGCCCGTTTCAAGCGGCGCCTCCATTTGATCTGTTGATCGTCAACACCGACGGCACCCTGGCCGAGCGCAGTGGCAACGGGCTGACGATTTTTTCCCAATCCCTTAGCGAGCAAGGGCTGATGCCGGTTGATGACGGTTGTTTACTCAGGGTTCATCACGACAAATCCGATGCTTTATCGCCCGTGGAAACATCGGTGAAACCGGCCAAGGCCGATGGCGTGCCAGGCTTTTGGCTGGACTTGGGCAAGCCGTCATTCGGACCGCAAGCGGTCGGCGCACAAGGCACTGAAAGAGTGATGTTGAACGGCCGTAACGTCAGCCATGTGCCACCGTTGTCGGCGCTCAATCCCGCCTGGGCGCGCAGCCAGTTTGTACGAATCGGTAATCCCCATTGCGTGACCTTGGTCGCTGAAGCCGAAGCACTACCGAGCAACGCGCAAATGCGTGAACCGGCATTGGCCGAAGGGCTGACGCGCATCGCCTACGCCACACCGACTGGCGCCGGACAGCCTTTTGCGGCGGGGGTGAACCTGCAATGGGCGAGGCTTGAGTCTGAAGGCCGAATCGTGGCTCGGGTGTTTGAGCGAGGGGAAGGGCCAACCGCCTCGTCGGGCACCAGCGCCAGCGCGGTGGCTTGCGCGGCATGGCGGGTGGGTTGGGTGAAGGCTGGTGAAGTGAGCGTGATCATGCCCGGCGGGACGGCGCCGATTCTGCTGGAAGAGCAGGGTGGGGAGTTGAGTCGGGTGAGGTTGTTCGGCATGGCGCGGTTGATGGGGTGAATTCAAGATCGTCTTCGCGAGCAAGCCCGCTCCCACAGGTACAACGTGATCCCTGTAGGAGCGAGGCTTGCCCGCGAAGAGGCCCGCCCAGTCAGCGAAAATTCAAACCTGTTGCGCCCACTCCACCACCGGCATCTGCCGCTTCATCAACACCTCGCCCCCGCGAATCGAATACAACGGCAAGCCCTGGCTGCGAATCACTTCGTAATCACTGTCCGCCGACAGAATCAGCAAGTTCGCCGGCCGCCCGCGCTCCAGTCCATAACGATCCCCCAAAGCCATCGCTTTGGCGCTGTTGTCAGTCACCAAATCCAGCGCACTTTGCAGGTTGCGGTATCCGAGCATATGGCAAATATGCAGGCCGGCTTCGAGGACGCGCAGGATGTTGCCGTTGCCCAGGGGATACCACGGGTCGACGATCGAATCCTGGCCGAAACACACGTTCATCCCCGCTTCGAGCAATTCGTTGACCCGGGTCACGCCACGGCGTTTCGGGAAGTTGTCAAAGCGACCTTGCAGGTGGATGCTTTCGGTCGGGCAGGACACGAAACTGATCCCCGAATGCCCGAGCAAACGGAACAATTTGGCACAGTACGCGTTGTCGTAGGAGCCCATGGCCGTGGTGTGGCTGGCGGTGACGCGCGAGCCCATGTCGCGGCTGCGGGCTTCTTCGGCCAGTACTTCGAGGAAGCGTGAATGCGGGTCGTCGGTTTCGTCGCAATGCACGTCCACCAGGCAACCGGTGCGTTCGGCCAGGTCCATCAGGAACTTCACCGAGCTGACGCCCTGGTCCCGGGTGTACTCGAAATGCGGAATACCACCGACCACATCGGCGCCCATGCGAATCGCTTCTTCCATCAGCTCGCGACCGTTGCGGTAGGACTCGATGCCTTCCTGGGGGAATGCGACGATTTGCAGGTCGATCAAGTGGCGGCTTTCCTCGCGCACTTCGAGCATCGCCTTGAGCGCGGTCAGGGTCGGGTCGGTGACATCGACGTGGGTGCGCACATGCTGGATGCCGTGGGCGGCCAGGGTCTGGATGGTTTTCTTGGCCCGGGTCTTGGTGTCTTCGAGGGTGATGGTGGCTTTGCGTTCGCCCCAGCACTCGATGCCTTCGAACAGCGTGCCGCTCATGTTCCAGCGCGGTTCGCCGGCGGTGAGAGTGGCGTCGAGGTGAATGTGCGGCTCGACGAAGGGTGGCACCACCAGGTTGCCGCCGGCGTCCAGGTCGTCGGGGCCCAGGGTCGGGGCTTCGGTCTGCCGGGCAATGCTGCCGATCAGGCCGTTTTCCAGGTGCAACTCATGCAGGCCTTCTTGGTTGCGCAGGCGGGCGTTGATGATGTGCATCAGGCGAATCCTTTTAGAGATCTTGTAGTGGTGCATCGGCAGTGCGGACACCCAGCACGCCGGTCAATATCACATACGTTAGCGCGGCTGCGGCAATGCCTACCAGCGGCGCGAGCCATGGCGAGCTGAACGCGGCCACCGTGCCGACCGCGTATGCACTCAGGCCGGACCAGTTGAAGGCCGGCAGGCGAGCGTCGGCCAGACGAGGATATTGACCGCGATATCGGAAGAAAAAGTCCGCCATGATCACACCGCCAATCGGAGGAATGACCGTGCCGAGCAAAATCAGGTAGGGCACCAGCATGTCGTACATGCCCAGCAGCGCCAAAAACGTGCCGATCACGGCGCCGGCCAGGGTCACGGTCTTGCGTCGGCCGGTGCGCAGCAGGTTGCACCCGGCGACGGCAAAGTTGTAGATGGTGTTGTCCTGGGTGCTCCAGATATTGAGCAGCAACATCGCCATCGCCGCCATGGCGAAGCCTTGCAACAGCAGCACTTCGACCACGTCCGGTTGCTGATAGACGATCGCCCCGTAGGCGCCGATCAGCACCATCAAGCCATTGCCGATGAAGAAACCGATCAGGCTCGCCAGCACCGCGACCCGCGCCGAGCGCGAGAACCGCGTCCAGTTGGTGGCCTGGGTCGCGCCACTGACGAAAGTGCCGAACACCAAGGTTATGGCCGTCGACCAATCCAGCGTCTCGGTCGGCACCACGGCCAGCAAACCGTCGAGCCCGCCGACCTTTACCGTCGCGACCCACATCGACAGCATCAGCAGCAACATCATCGCCGGCACCGCGATGTACGACAGAATTTCCAACCCGCGATAACCGACATACGCCGTGGCGCAAAACACCATCCCGAACAACACCATCAGCCCGAGCACCGTGCCTTCGTCCAGCTCGAAATACTTGCCCAGCACCACCGCAGCCGTCGCCGTGCCCCAGGCGTACCAGCCGATCTGGGTGAAGCCGAGGATCAAGTCACTGAGCTTGCTGCCCACTTCGCCGAAACAGAAACGCCCCATCAACACCGAGTTGAGGCCGCTCTTGAACGCGATATAGCCCAGCCCGGCGGCGTAGATGCCCAGCAGCAGATTGCCGACGATGATCACCGCCATCATCTCGCCAAAACTGAACGCCACCCCGAGCTTGCCGCCGGCAAACATGGTCGCGGTGAAGAAGGTGAAACCTAGCAGCACCATGGCGGTGGAAGCCAGGCCTTTGCGGGCATGCATCGGGACTTCGCTGAGGGGGTAATCGTTACCGGGGTCGTTCTGCGTCATGGTGCGTTCCTTGCTGGGTGAGAGACGCGGAGGAGGTTGCAGTGGTCGTGCCAGGTGTGGGGTGGTGGGGTTATTTATAGACGAGGCAGGGGAGTTGGGCGCGAAAGCGGTGCAACTGACGGGGCACAAGACCCATGTGGGAGCGGGCTTGCTCGCGAAGGGGCCGTGTCAGCCAACATCCATATTGACTGACCCACCGCTTTCGCGAGCTAGCCCGCTCCCACAGGTGATCGGGTTTCTTCAGGGGGATGAGTGCTGCGGTAGAAACCGTAGCAACGCCGCGACGATAGCCTCGGGCGCATCTTCTTGCACTAGATGCCCGGCATTGGGAATGGCATGGAATTGGGACCCGGGGATCAAGCCATGTAACGCTCGCCCGCGCTCGATGGGAATCCACTGATCATCCTCGCCCCACAAAATTTGCACCGGGCAGCGAATCGTCGGGTACAGGCCTTCGGCTTCTTGGGTATAGCGTTCGTCCATCTGCGCAATCTGCCGGTAGAACGCTGCTTGCCCCGGTTCCCCCAGCCATGGCTGCACATAGGGCGCTAATTCAGGGTCGGGGATTTCGCGCTTGATTGCGCCACGGATGTAGGTCGGCACAATCGCTCGCTGGATGTAATCGGGCAGTCCGCTGAATGCCGCTTCATGCTGGCGCACATGCTGCACGAACGGCGAGCCCCAGGGCGTGAGTGCCACTGGGTCGATCAGGGTCAGGCTGCGGTAGTTTTTGCCGTTGAGCAGGTGGGCGCGCAGGGCGGTGGCGCCGCCGAAGTCGTGGGCTACTACGTCCGGGCTGTCCAGGCCCCAGTGCTCCAGCAGTTGCGTCAGCAGTTCGTTTTGTACGCCGAGGGACACGTCACTGTCGGGTTGCGCGGATTGCCCGTACCCCAGCAAATCAAAGTAATGCACCCGATGGGTGGTGATGAAATGCGGGGCGATCCGGTGCCACACGTAGGAGGAGAAGGGCGTGCCATGCACAAACACCAGCGGCGGACCGTCGCCCCGCACGGCGTAACGAACGGAATGCCCGTTGAAGCGGTAGGTTTGAGGCAGAGGCCAGTCAGTCATGGGGGTGTCCTCTTGGCGGGAAGCGCCAAAGAGCATAGGCAAAAGATAACGGATACAGCAACTGACGAAACACATGCCCCCCTGTGGGAGCGGGCTTGCTCGCGAAGGGGCCGTGTCAGCCACCATCAATATTGACTGAACCACCGCTTTCGCGAGCAAGCCCGCTCCCACAGGGGATTGGCGCCGTGCGCTGATTCTGTGGCCACTGAAGGACAATTGTGGGAGCGGGCTTGCTCGCGAAGGGGTCGTGTCAGCCACCATCAATATTGACTGCTCCACCGCTTTCGCGAGCAAGCCCGCTCCCACAGGGGATTGGCGCCGTGCGCTGATTCTGTGGCCACTGAAGGACAATTGTGGGAGCGGGCTTGCTCGCGAAGAGGCCGTGTCAGCCACCATCAATATTGACTGCTCCACCGCTTTCGCGAGCAAGCCCGCTCCCACAGGGGATTTGTGTCGAATACGGATTCTGCGGCCACTGAAGGACAATTGTGGGAGCGGGCTTGCTCGCGAAGGGGCCGTGTCAGCCACCATCAATATTGACTGCTCTACCGCTTTCGCGAGCAAGCTCGCTCCCACAGGGGATTTGTGTCGAATACGGATTCTGCGGCCACTGAAGAACAATTGTGGGAGCGGGCTTGCTCGCGAAGGGGCCGTGTCAGCCACCATCAATATTGACTGATCCACCGCTTTCGCGAGCAAGCTCGCTCCCACAGGGTTTTCAGGTGTTTTTTAGCTCAGTGCTTTGCGCATGTGCACGCGCCGCAAACCGTTCTCTTCCACCCGGTGGGTTTCCACATATCCCCGGCGCAGGTACAGCGCGATGTTTTCGCTCATGGCTTCGTTGGTGTAGAGCCGGATCGACGGGTAACCCGCGTCGAGCGCATGGCGTTCGGCGAAGTCGAGCAACTGGCGGCCATAACCCTGGCCCTTGACCGCCGGGTTGACGGCGATGTTGTCCAGCAGCAAGTACTCTTCGGTGTCGATCAGCACCACGAAACCGCTGAGGGTCTTTTCATGCGCGAGGACATGCACGCGCCGGGCCAGCACCTGGCTGGCGTAGTCATCCAGCATCGGCGCGGGTTTGCGGCCGATGCGTTCGATGTAAGGCGAATAGGCCGCCTCGACGATGGCCTCGATCTGCGCGATGTCCTCAAGCGTAGCGGGGCGGATAAGCAGCGACATGAGACGGGTTCCTTTGGGCCAAGGATGGGGCCTGACTGTACTCGGCGTCAGCCTGAAACGACAGGCATAAAAAAACCACCGTCGCCGATGGTTCTTCTCGATCAGGTGGTTTTACTCACCGTGATAGATGCAGCCGCTGGTGCAGGTTTCGTGGATACGAATGGCGCTGAGTTCCGGCAGCAGTGGCTTCAACTCGGTCCAGATCCACTTGGCCAGCACTTCGCTGGTCGGGTTTTCCAGGCCAGGAATGTCGTTCAGGTAGTTGTGATCGAGGCGCTCGTAGAGCGGCTTGAAGATCGCCTTGATTTCCGAGAAGTCGCGGATCCAGCCGGTGTGCGGATCGAGGTCGCCGCTCAGGTGAATCGCCACTTTGAACGAGTGACCGTGCAGGCGACCGCACTTGTGGCCTTCCGGTACGTGGGGCAGGCGGTGGGCGGATTCGAACGTAAATTCTTTGAAGATTTCCACAGTGATTTTCAGCTCTGTCAGGTGGCGATCGCCGCGGCGATGTGGGCAGGCGGCGAGTTTACCAGAGCGACGGGCAAAACACTGACTAAAGGGTCAGCAAGCGCTCGCCGAGGCGACCGCTGGCGGCCAGCTCCAGGAATTCGTCGCCCATGCGACGGCTTTCATCCATCGCCGCACGCCAGTATTTCTGCCGGCTCGGCGCATCGCCCATGAAGCGTTTGAAGTCATTGCGATCCGGCAGTTTGCCGTAGGGCAGGCGCGACAAATAATCCTTCGACGGCGCCAGCAGCAGGACGTCCTGCAAGCGCGTGGTGCAGGCCCTGCGCCAGGGCAGGGTCTTGTCGAACCAGCCCGGAATCACCCGGTCGGTGAAGTGCGGATAAAGCACGATGCCGTTGCCGCTGTAGGGCAGGTCCAGGTGATAGTCCAGCAGACCGCCGTCGCGAAATGTTCCAGCGCCGGCACCGGGCAAATCACGCACGCCTTCCATGACCATCGGGATCGAGCCCGACGCCAGCAGGGCCTGGCGCAGGTTGCCGGTGTTCAGGGCGACGAAGCGCGAAGGGAAGTCGTTGAGCGTATTGACCGGCGGCGCCAGGCGCGGGTCGTGGATGATCAGCCGCTCGAAATGCTTCGACAGCCGCGCGCGACCGCGCAGGTTGTCGGCGATCACCGACGACAGGCCCAGCCCCAGGCGACCGCGATGGTCGTGGGCGAGCAGGCCGTGGCTCTTGACCACCATGATGTTCAGTCGGTAATGCGCATTGTCCAGAATCAAAGCGTCGCGCCCGTCCAACAGCTCATCGAGCATGCGCCGGGAGCTCTGGCTGATTTGCGCCATGGTCACGCCCTTGTCGAAGTTCTGCTCGGTGTACAGATGACCGAGCCGGCGAATGCCTTCGGCGGCATCCGGCAGGCACGCGCTGGCGAACCGCCAGGAACCCACCGAGGCACCAATCAACGAGCGTTCCCGCGGTGCCGCCGGCAGCCATTCGCCGAACAGCGCCAGGTCCAGACCCTGAATCCCCAACGCCTTGGGCCCACCGGCGGCGCCCGGCAGCGTGCCGACGTCAGCGGCGCTCAAACCGTTTTCACGAATGCGTGCAAAGGCCCGGGGGCCGGCCTTGAGGGTCAGGGACGGGAACTTGATGTGGATAGCGGTCATACCGGTCTCGATGTCGGGCAAGCCGAGGATTATAGACATCCACAATTCCCCTGTGGGAGCGGGCTTGCTCGCGAAGACGTCTGTACATTCAACATCTATGTGACTGATACACCGCCTTCGCGAGCAAGCCCGCTCCCACAGGGAATTGGGCAAGGCCAAGAGGGGATGTTGTCATGACCAATGATGGCAATTCAGTTTCAGTTAAGTTCGCCCCGTTAAGGTGCACTCCGTACGCAATACATAAAAAATACGGAGACACCCCATGAAAACCCTGACTGCCCTGTTCACCGCGTCCATCATCGCCATGACCGCCAGCCTGGCCCACGCCCGTGACTTGGGTCCCGACGAAGCCCTGCGGCTGCGTGACGCTGGTAACATTGTGTCTTTCGAGAAACTCAATGCCATCGCCCTGGCCAAACACCCGGGCGCCAAGGTCACCGAAACCGAGCTGGAAGAAGAGTACGGCAAGTACGTCTACCAGGTGGAACTGCGTGACCCGCAGGGCATTGAGTGGGACCTGGAATTGGACGCTGCCAGCGGGCAGGTTCTCAAGGATCATCAGGATACGTAATGAAGGTGCTTTCATTTTCACGCACTGCGCTGGTGCTGTTGGCGTTTTGCTCGGTGGTCGTGGCCCGCGACCTGGATCAGGACGAAGCCCTGCGCTTGCGTCAGCAGGGTGTGATCCTGCCGTTGGAGCAGTTGTTGAAGCAGGCGCTGGATCGCTACCCCGGCAGCAAATTGCTCGAAGCCGAGCTGGAAGAAAAACACGACGTCTACATTTATGAAGTCGAGTTGCTGACCACTGAAGGCGTGGTCCGCGAGCTGGACATCGAGGCCGCAACCGGCCATTTATTGAAAGACAAGGAAGATTGACCGATGCGATTGCTGTTGGTGGAAGACCACGTGCCCCTGGCCGACGAATTGATGGCCGGCCTCAACCGCCAGGGCTACGCCGTGGATTGGCTGGCCGATGGGCGTGACGCGGTGTACCAGGGCAGCAGCGAGCCCTATGACCTGATCATCCTCGACCTCGGCCTGCCGGGTTTGCCGGGGCTTGAGGTGCTGACCCAGTGGCGCGCGGGTGGTTTGTCGACCCCGGTGCTGATCCTCACCGCCCGGGATTCCTGGGCCGAGCGCATCGAAGGCCTCAAGGCTGGCGCCGACGATTACCTGAGCAAACCCTTTCACCCCGAAGAGCTGCACCTGCGGGTCCAGGCCTTGTTGCGCCGTTCTCACGGCCAGGCCAACCAGCCGACGCTCAAGGCCAACGGCTTGCACCTGGATGAAGGCCGCCAGTGCGTGACTCGCGACGGTGCCGACATCCAACTCACCGCTGCTGAATTCCGTTTGCTGCGCTACTTCATGCTGCACCCCGAGCAAATCCTTTCCAAAAGCCACCTCGCTGAACACCTCTACGACGGTGAAACCGAGCGCGATTCCAATGTGCTGGAAGTCCACGTCAACCACTTGCGGCGCAAGCTCGGGCGCAGCGTGATCGAAACCCGTCGTGGCCAGGGTTACCTGTTCGGTGGGCAAGCCCAGTGAGGTCGATCCAGCGCCGCTTGAGCCTGGGCCTGATCAGCGTGATGGTGATCGTCGGCCTGGTGCTGGCGCAAACCAGTCTGTGGCTGTTCGAAATGGGCTTGCAGCGTTACCTCGAAGCCGGATTGCGCAACGACAGCGAAAACCTGCTGACCGCCCTGGTGCGCGGCCCCCAGGGTTTGCAACTGGACGAGCGCCACCTGGCGCCGGCCTATCAGCGGCCGTTTTCCGGGCATTACTTCCGTATCGACTTTGCCGACAGCCACTGGCGCTCCCGTTCGCTGTGGGACCAGGAACTGCCGCGTTTGGAGAACCCTGGCCTGGAGAGCAATCTGCAACTGGGCCCGGAAGGCCAGCAATTGCTGGTGCTGCGCTCGGACTACCGCCGGCTCGGCCAGTGGATTTCCATCAGCGTGGCCCAGGATTACACCCCGGTGCGCGACAGCTTTTTGCGCATGCAACAGGTGGGTCTGGGCCTCGGTCTGGCGGGGCTTTTGCTGATTCTGCTGCTGCAACGGATCACCGTGCGCCGCGCGTTGCGGCCACTGGAAAAGGCCCGGGAGCAGATTGCCCAATTGCAACAGGGTCAGCGCTCACAACTGGATGATCAGGTGCCGGTGGAGCTGGAACCGCTGGTGGCGCAGATCAACCATTTGCTGGCCCACACCGAAGACAGCCTCAAGCGTTCGCGCAATGCCCTGGGCAACCTCGGCCACGCCTTGAAAACCCCGCTGGCGGTGTTGCTCAGCCTGGCCTCCAGCGAAAAACTCGATGCTCACCCGGAGCTGCGCAAGGTCATCCAGCAACAGTTGGAACAGGTCCAGCAACGGCTGAACCGCGAACTCAATCGCGCTCGCTTGTCCGGCGATGCGTTGCCGGGGGTGTTGTTTGATTGCGATGCCGAGCTGCCGGGGTTACTGGCCACGTTGAACATGATCCACGGCGAGCATCTGGACCTGAGCTACCGCGCCCCGGCCGGTTTGCTACTGCCCTGGGATCGCGAGGATTTGCTGGAATTGCTCGGCAACCTGCTGGATAACGCCTGCAAATGGGCGGATGCCGAGATCCGCTTGAGCGTGGTCGTCACGACTGCAGGTTTTTCCCTGAGCGTGGAAGACGACGGCCCGGGCATTCCCGAGGATCAGCGCACCCAGGTGTTCAGTCGCGGCACGCGGCTGGATGAACAGACCGACGGGCACGGCCTGGGCCTGGGCATCGTGCGCGACATCGTTGACACCTGGGGTGGCAAGTTGCTGTTGCAGGAAAGCGAGTGGGGCGGGTTGAAAGTCGTGATCGAATTGCCAAAGCGCTGATCCGAATTCCACCTTCATCCCAACACCTGTAGGAGCCAGGCTTTGTGGCGAGGGGGCTTGCCTGTGGCGAGGGAGCTTGCTCCCGCTGGACTGCGCAGCAGGCCCTTTTTTTTGGGGTGCGCTTCGCACCCCAGCGGGAGCAAGCTCCCTCGCCACAGGGTTCAGCGTCGTTCTTACGTGTGATGAATCTCCCGATCCTTGGTTTCCGGCATGAAGAATATCCCCAGCACCGCCGTCATCACCGCAATCACAATCGGATACCACAACCCGTAATAGATATCCCCGGTGGCCGCCACCATGGCAAACGCCACCGTCGGCAGAAATCCGCCGAACCAGCCGTTACCGATGTGATAAGGCAGCGACATCGAGGTGTAGCGGATGCGCGCCGGGAACAGTTCCACCAACCAGGCAGCAATCGGGCCGTAGACCATGGTCACGTAGATCACCAGGATGGTCAGCAACAGCAGCACCATCGGGTAATTGGTCTTGGCCGGGTCAGCCTTTTCGGGGTAGCCGGCCTCTTTCAGGCTGGTGCCCAGGGACGCGGTGAATGCATCGTTGCGGGCCTTGAAGTCGGCGGCGGGCAGGCCGGTGCCTTCGAAGCTCAGCACCACTTTATCGCCGATACGCACCTGGGCGACGGTGCCCGGCTCGGCGTTTTCGTTCTTGTAAGGGATCGCCCGTTTCGCCAGCAGGGTCTTGGCCAGGTCGCAGGAACTGGTGAATTTGGCCTTGCCCACCGGGTCGAACTGGAACGAGCACTGGTCCTGATTGGCAATCACCGTGACCGGGTTCCTTTCCTGGGCGATGAACACATCGGGGTTACCGTATTGGGTCAGCCCATGGAAGATCGGAAAGTAGGTCACGGCCGCGAGGATGCAACCGGCCATGATGATGCCCTTGCGCCCGATGCGGTCGGACAGGCTGCCGAAAATCACGAAGAACGGCGTGCCGATCAGCAGCGAGCCGGCGATCAGCAGGTTGGCGGTCTGTGGGTCGATCTTCAGGGTTTGCAGCAGGAAGAACAGCGCATAGAACTGCCCGGTGTACCAGACGACGGCCTGGCCGGCGGTGCCGCCGAGCAGGGCCATGATCACGATTTTCAAGTTGTCCCAGCGAGCGAAGGATTCGGTCAGCGGCGCTTTGGAGGACTTGCCTTCGGCCTTCATTTTCATGAACACCGGCGACTCGCTGAGTTGCAGGCGGATGTACACCGAGACGATCAGCAGCAGGATCGACAGCAGGAACGGAATCCGCCAGCCCCAGGCCTCGAAGGCTTCGGTGCCCAGCGCGGTGCGGCAGGCAAGGATCACCAGCAGCGACAGGAACAGACCCAGCGTCGCGGTGGTTTGAATCCATGAAGTGAAATAGCCGCGTTTGCCTTTGGGCGCATGCTCGGCGACGTAGGTCGCCGCGCCGCCGTACTCACCGCCCAGTGCCAGGCCTTGCAGCAGGCGCAGGGTAATCAGGATGACGGGCGCCGCCACGCCAATGGTTTCGTAACCCGGCAGGAACCCCACCACGGCGGTCGAGACACCCATGATGACAATGGTGATCAGGAACGTGTGCTTGCGCCCGATCATGTCGCCCAACCGGCCGAACACGATTGCCCCGAACGGTCTGACGGCGAAACCGGCGGCGAAGGCGAGCAGGGCGAAGATGAAGGAGGTGGTCTCGTTGACGCCGGCGAAGAAGTGCTTGGCGATGATCGCGGCGAGGGAGCCGTAGAGATAGAAGTCGTACCACTCGAACACCGTGCCCAGGGACGAGGCAAAGATGACCTTGCGCTCCTCCCTGGTGACGCCGTGGTGGGGCGCGCTGCCCATTCCCGTAGTGGTGCTGTCGATTGTGGCCATGGGTGTTCTCCGTCTTGCTCTTGTCGTAGGCCGGAGCACCTCAAAATACCCGTGTTGCCGCACCCAGGCCCTGGGTCTGATGTTGTCGGATTGCTCCTAGAAGCATAATCAGCTACGCGCAAATATCCACTCGACCAACTCGCAACCTTCAGAACCTGTGGAGACCCTGTGGGAGCGAGCTTGCTCGCGAAAGCGGTGTGTCAGTCGCCATTGATGGTGGCTGACCCGGCCTCTTCGCGAGCAAGCTCGCTCCCACAGGGAGTTTGTGTCGTTTGCTGTTTCTGGGGCCACCGCAGAATCATTGTGGGAGCGAGCTTGCTCGCGAAAGCGGTGTATCAGGCGCCATTGATGGTGGCTGACACGGCCTCTTCGCGAGCAAGCTCGCTCCCACAGGGAGTTTGTGTCGTTTGCTGATTCTGGGGCCACCGCAGAATCATTGTGGGAGCGAGCTTGCTCGCGAAAGCGGTGTCTCAGTCGCCATGAATGGTGGCTGACCCGGCCTCTTCGCGAGCAAGCCCGCTCCCACAGGGGGCATCTAAACCCGGAATTGATCCATCAAGCTCTGCTGCTGGTTGGCCAGGCTGTTCAGCGACTGGCTGACCCGTGCCGATTCATTGGCTTGCCCCGACAGCGATTCGGTCACGTCGCGGATGGTCGCCACGTTGTTGTTGATCTCCTCTGCCACGGCGCTTTGTTCCTCGGCGGCGCTGGCGATTTGCAGGTTCATGTCGGTAATCACCGTCACGGCCTCGCCAATCTGGCGCAGGGCGGTGACGGCCTGGCTGACTTGCTCGACGCTGCTCTGGGCCTGACGATGGCTGTTGTTCATCGAGCCCACCACATCCTGGGTGCCGCTCTGCAACTGCTCGATCACCTGGCGGGTTTCCTCCACCGATTCCTGGGTACGCCGCGCCAGGTTGCGCACTTCATCGGCGACCACGGCAAAGCCGCGTCCGGCTTCACCGGCGCGGGCCGCTTCAATTGCCGCATTGAGCGCCAGCAGATTGGTTTGCTCGGCAATGGCGCGAATCACTTCCAGCACCGAACCGATTTTCTCGCTGTTCGCCGCCAGACCTTCGACTTGCACCATCGCCGCGCTCATGTCGGCAGCGAGGTTGTCGATGCTGGTGGTGGTGCGGTCGATCACGGTCAGGCCCTGACGAGTCGCCTGATCCGCATCCCGCGCTGCATGGGCCGCCTGGGCCGCGCTGCGGGCAACGTCCTGGGCGGTGGCGCTCATTTCGTGGGAGGCGGTGGCCACCTGATCGACCTGGCGGTATTGCTGCTCCATGCCGGCGCTGGTCTGGGTGGCGATGGCGGAGGATTGATCCGCCGTGCTGCGCGCATCCTGCACCGAGCGTTTCACCTCGGCGATGATCGGTTGCAGCTTGTCGAGGAAACGGTTGAACCAACCGGCCAACTGGCCCAGTTCATCCTTTTTGTCGTAGGCCAGACGCCGGGTCAAATCACCTTCGCCGCTGGCAATGTCTTCCAGCATATGCGCCACACCGAGGATCGGCTTGGTCACGCTGCGGGCCATCAACCACACCAACAACAGGCCGATCAACGCCGCGATCACGCCCAGGCCCAGCTCCACCAACGTGCCGGCACGGTTACTGTCATCGAGCTGTTTTTTCAGCGCTTCGGCCGGGCCGACCAGGACTTTTTCCGGCACGTCGAGCAACACGCCCCAGGACTTGCCGCCGGGAATCGGCTGGAACGGCGACAGCACTTTCAACTGTGCATTGCTGTGCAGGCTTTCAGTCTTGCTGCTGGCGGCAAGCCTGCGGATCAGCTCGGCACCGTTGGTTTTATCCACGGCATCCAAACGCTGGCTGAGTTTGCTGGCGTCCGGGCTGTAACCGGCGAGCAGGCCCGCCGGGCTGAGAATGCTGACGCTGGTCTGGCCGTCGTAGAGCTTTTTGCTCGCGCCCTGGCTGATCGCTTGCAGGCTGTTGAGGTTGATGTCCACCGACAGCGAGGCGATGACTTTACCGTTGACCATCAGCGGGAACACGATGCTGGTCATCAGCACGTTCTGGCCGTCGATCACATAGAAGTAGGGTTCGATCACGCATGGCTTGAGCGTGGTGCGCGGGCACGTGAACCAGGCATTGGCCGCTTCGCCGCTGGGGCCGGTGCTGGTGTCGGCCATGTCACTTTCCGGCAGCGCCATCGAGGTCAGTTTGCCCGCCGTCGGTTGCGACCAATACAGGGCGAAGCGACCCTTGTCATTGCTGCCGAGCTCGGCCTGGCCGGCGAACAGTTCGTCCTTGCCGTCCAGCGCATTGGCTTCGAACACCAGGGACAGCCCGAGTAATTCCGGGTTGGCTTGCAGGGCCGATTTCACTTGGCGGGTCAGGTCTTCGCGCAGGTCGAAGGCGTCGAGAAAACGCTTCTCGGCCTGCTCGCGCAGGAACAGCACCTGGCGCGAGAAACCGTGGCCATATTGATAGGCGTCCATAAATTGTTGGCGAATGTTCAGCGCCTGGTTTTCACCCTGGGACTCGATCCGCGCCTGGGCGGATTCGGTGAGCATCTCCATGCTCGACGCCTTCACCAGCGCCGAACTGTGCTCCATGCGATACAGCGAAAGACCCACCAGCAGGGTCACGATGCCGGCCAGGCACAGCCCGGCCAGCAGGGTGATTTTCCATTGGATGGAGAGTTGTCTGAGCGACATGGAGAGACGTCCTTATTCGATATTTATCTGAGACTTTGCACTGTAACGGCCGCCAATCGCCTTTCTTAAGGACAAATCCAAACCTGTAGGAGCGAGGCTTGCCCGCGAAGGCGACGGCACATTCAGCATTCATGTTGACTGACACACCGCCTTCGCGGGCAAGCCTCGCTCCTACAGAGAGCGGTTCGATGATCGCAAGCTGTTACACATTTCCAGGCCCCGTGCGCTTTGACACCGGCGCCTCTGTGCGGCACAGTGCGCGCCCTCTAATAAAACCCATTCCTTATTTCGCTGGCGGCGCTTCGCAGACTGCCGGCGGAGCTCATTCCGCTTGCCCAGAGGTAACGATGATTAATGCTGTAATTGCCGCGGTCGGCGTCATGCTGGTGCTCAGCCTGTCCCGCGTGCATGTGGTGATCGCGCTGATTGTCGGCGCGTTGGTGGGTGGCTTGACCGGTGGCCTGGGCATCGACGCGACGTTGAAAGCCTTCAACAGTGGCCTGGGCAATGGCGCCACGGTGGCGTTGTCCTACGCGTTGCTCGGCGCGTTCGCCGTGGCCATCGCCAAGTCCGGCCTGGCCCACGCCCTGGCGGACAAGGCCTTGCTGATGGTCGACCGCCAGCACGCCAGCGGCGGGCGGCAGGTCAAGTGGTTGTTGATCGGTTTGCTGTGGGTGGTGGCCATCGCTTCCCAGAACATTCTGCCGATACATATCGCCTTCATCCCGTTGCTGGTGCCGCCGCTTTTATATGTGCTGACCAAGCTGCAACTGGACCGGCGCCTGATCGCCTGCGTCATGACTTTCGGCCTGATCACGCCGTACATGGTGTTCCCGGTGGGCTTCGGCAATATCTTCCTGAATCAGATCCTGTTGGCCAACGTCGCCAAGAGCGGCGTCGATATCAGCCAGATCAACGTCATGCACGCCATGGCGATTCCGGCGATGGGCATGGTGTTCGGTCTGTTGGTGGCGGTGTTTTTCAGCTACCGCAAAAAACGCGTCTACGACCTGGCGAAAATCGAGCAGGTGGAGCAGGTCAGCGTCGCCTACAACCCGCTGACACTCTGTATTGCCGGTCTGGCGATTGCGGCGGCGTTCATCATTCAGCTACTGCTGGACTCGATGATCATCGGTGCCCTGGCGGGTTTTCTTATTTTCTCGGCATCGGGGATTGTGAAGTGGCGTGAAACCGACGACCTGTTCACCGAAGGCATGAAGATGATGGCGATGATCGGCTTCATCATGATCGCCGCCTCGGGTTTTGCCGAAGTGCTCAAGGCCACCGGGCAAGTGCGCACGCTGGTGGAAAGCGCGGCGGCGTGGATCGATCACAGCAAGGCCATCGGTGCGCTGCTGATGCTGCTGGTGGGGTTGATGGTGACCATCGGCATCGGTTCGTCGTTCTCCACCGTGCCGATCCTGGCGGCGATCTTCGTGCCGCTGTGCGTGCAACTGGGCTTCAGCCCGATGGCGATCGTGTGCATCGTCGGCACCGCCGGTGCGCTGGGCGACACCGGTTCGCCGGCCTCGGACTCGACCCTCGGCCCGACCTCCGGCCTGAACATCGACGGCCAGCATCACCACATCTGGGACACCGTGGTCCCGACCTTCCTGCACTACAACCTGCCGCTGCTGGCGTTTGGCTGGGTGGCGGCGATGGTCCTCTGATCACCGATCCCCTGTAGGAGCGAGGCTTGCCCGCGAAAGCGGTGTGTCAGTCACATAGATGTCGAGTGTGCCGCCGCCTTCGCGGGCAAGCCTCGCTCCTACAAGTTGATTGTGGTGACCGATGATTCAACTTTTGATCCGGCCTGCCGTTAAAGCCTTAACCACGCCAATAAAATCAAAAGAGTGAACCGTCATGCGCATGAGCCTGAAGGCTAAAGTCCTGTCCCTTGCCGTTCTCCCGGTGTTGCTCTTCGCGCTCGTCATCAGCCTGACCACGCTGTTCATTCTTCAGGAACAGGCGCGCAAGGAGGTCGAGGAAACCCGCCAGAGCCTGCTCAAGGACGCCAAGGCCACCCTGCAAAGTTACGTCGCCGTGGCCATGACCGCGATCAAACCGCTTTACGACGCCGCCGCCCCTGGCGATGACGCCGCGCGAGCCCAAGTGGTCAAGTTGCTGTCTAGCATCAGCTACGGCAAGGACGGCTACTTCTTCGGCTACGACTCCAACACCGTGCGCCTGTTCAAGTCCAACAGCCCGGACGGCGTGGGCCAGAGCTTCAAGGACAACCGCGACCCTAATGGCGTTTACGTCAATCGCGACCTGGTGAAAGTGGCGAAGGACGGCACCCACTATCTGGAATACAGCTCGCCGTTGCCCGGCAACACTCAGGTGCTGGTGCCTAAACTCGGCTACACCGAATACCTGCCAAAGTGGGACATGGCGGTTGGCACCTCGGTCAACCTCGATGGCATCGAAGCCCAGGTGGCGTTGGTCCAGACTAAAGTCACTGAGCGCATGGAAGGTGTGGTGCTGAGCATCGTCGGGATCGCTGTCATTGTGCTGCTGGTGATTGCGGCGGCAGGCATGCTGCTGGCCAATGCGATTCTGCGCCCGCTGAACCTGATGAAAGCCAACCTCGACGACATCGCGGCGGGCGAGGGCGACCTGACCCGGCGCCTGACCATCACCAGCCAGGACGAACTCGGGCAACTGGCGGGCTCGTTCAACCGTTTCGTCGACAAGATCCACGGCCTCGTGCGCCAAATCACCGAGATGACGTCGCAACTGACCGGGCTGGTGAACCAGGTTTCAGACCAGGCCCAGCGCTCGGATCAGGCCATGGAACGTCAGCGTCACGAAACCGATCAAGTCGCGACCGCGATCAACGAAATGTCTGCCGCCGCCCAGGAAGTGGCGAAAAGCGCCCAGAACGCAGCAGTCGCCGCCCAACAGACCGACGCCGAAGGCCAGGCCGCCAAGCGTGTAGTGGCGGGCAGCATCGTGAAAATTCATGCGTTGGTGGACGACATCCGCACCAGCGGCGTGTCCCTCGACAGCTTGCAAAAAGACGTGTCGTCGATTGTCAGCGTGCTCGGCGTGATCCGCTCGATTGCCGAGCAGACCAACCTCCTGGCGCTCAACGCCGCCATCGAAGCCGCCCGCGCCGGTGAGGCCGGCCGTGGTTTTGCGGTGGTGGCGGACGAAGTCCGGGCCCTGGCCAGTCGCACGCAAATCAGCACCCAGGAAATCCAGGGCATGATCGACCGCTTGCAGGCCGGCACCCAGTCGGCAGTGGAAGCGATGCGCCGCTCCAGTGAAGCGGGCGACGGCACCTCGGCCCAGGCCAACGAAGCCGGGGCTTCGCTGGACACCATGGCGCAGTTGATCGGCACCATCAACTCGATGAACGCCCAGATCGCCAGCGCCGCAGAAGAACAGACCGCTGTGGCCGAAGAGATCAACCGCAGCGTGCATCAGATTGCCGTGGCGGTGGACAGCGTGGCGGATGAAACCCAACTCGGCGCCCAGACGTCCCGCAGCCTGGCGGACCTTGGTCAACGCCTGGGTAAACTGGTCGGCCAGTTCCGGATCTGAACCCCTCATCGCGGGCAAGCCATGCTCCTACAAGAGCAGATTGTGCGACCACCGACTGTAGGAGCAAAGCTTGCTCGCGAAGGCGTACTTGAGGGCGCCTTCGCCGGCAAGCCTGGCTCCTACAGAAAGCAATTTGCATTGTTGTCAGGGTCTGTCCCAATACGGCACCGCTCCAAAACACTCCACATAAAAATCAATCACCGTCCTGACCTTCACCGACAACCGTCGGCTCCCCGGCCACAGCACCGCAATCTGCTGCGGTTCAACGCTGTTGGACACTTGATAGTCCTTCAGCACCGGCACCAGTGTCCCCGCGCGCACCGCTTCGCCAATCAACCACGACGGAAACATCACCAGCCCCAGCCCCTGTTCGGCGGCTTGGGTCAGGGTGTCGGCGTGGTTGCCGGTGATTGGGCCTCGCACTGAGTAGGGCGTCCAGTCCTGCTGGCCCTGGCGGAAAAACCAGCGCTGCTGGCCGGTCACGCCTTTGTAGGCCAGGCACTGGTGGGTGGCGAGGTCTTCGGGGTGTTGCGGGATGCCGTGGCGTTCTAAATACGCGGGGCTGGCCGCGACCTGAAAGCGATGGGGCGCCAGGATCCGCGCCTGCATGCTCGAGTCGTGCAGCGGGCCGATGCGAAATAACAGGTCGGCGCCTTCCTGCAACGGGTCGACGTAGCTGTCGGTCTGCTGGATATCCAGTTGCAGCTTCGGGTAACGCTCACAGAGTTGCCCCAGCCACGGCGTGAGGTGCCGCTGGCCAAACACCACCGGCGCATTGATCCGCACCAGGCCGCTGGGTTCGCTTTGCTGTTCCTGCAAGGCCTGTTCGGCTTCTTCCAGTTGCACCAGCACCAGCCGTGCATGGTGGCCGAGCATGCGCCCGGCCTCGGTGGGCGTGACGGCGCGGGTGTGGCGGTAGAGCAATTGCTGGTTGAGGGCTTGTTCCATCAACTGGATTTGCCGGGAAATCGAAGAGGGCGCCAGGCCTTCGCGGCGGGCGACTTCGGAAAAACTGCCGTGGTCGAGCACCGCGACAAACAGCCGAAGCGCCTTGAATCCCAGTTCGTTGAGGCCGTGCATGGTTCATCCTGCTGTGCGAGTTGCGCAAAAGTGTTGTCCGGATGCTCCCATTTATCGCAAAGGACCGCCAGCCGATAATGCGCGCCTATCCCAGACACCACGGACCCCTGTGGGAGCGGGCTTGTGTGGCGAGGGGGCTTGCCCCCGTTGGAGCGCGAAGCGGTCCCAAAAAAGCAGGCCTGCTACGCAGTCCAACGGGGGCAAGCCCCCTCGCCACAAAAGCCTCCTAGCCACACAAGCCCGCTCCCACAGGGTTCGTGCCATAACTGATCAATCGCAGGTTTTTCTTATGCAATCTTCTTCAATCGATAACGTCGGTGTTATCGCAACGCCAACCACCAAACCCGGGCTGCGGCTGTTGCTGCTGCCTTTGGTCATCCTCGCGGGCATGGGCCTGTCGGTGGAGGCCGGTCTGCTCGGGCCGCTGGGTGTTCAGGTCGGGCATCTGTGGGCGACCCTGAGCATCTTCGGCGTCGGCTCGGCGATTCTGTTTTTGCTGCTGTTGTTCAGCGGCCCGCAGCAGGGGCCGACGCTCAGTGAACTGCCGCGCTGGCAGTTGATCGGCGGGTTTCTCGGGCCGATCTACGTGGTGGTGCTGACCCTGGCCACGCCCTCCATCGGTATTGCCATGACCATGATCGCCATCCTCTCCGGGCAGGTCGGCAAGAGCGTGCTGATCGACCACTTCGGCTGGTTTGGTGCGACGCGCAAAAAGGTCAACGGTGAACGTTGGCTGGCTCTGCTGCTGATCGTCGCGGCACTCGTTTTGATCGCAAGGGGTTGATGATGAATCTGATTATTTTGTTGGCCGTGGTCGTAGCGGCCGGTGCGGTGTTGAGCGTGCAGGCCGCGATCAACGGGCGTCTGGGGGAAACCGTCGGTGTGTTGCGCAGCAGTTTGTTGACCTTTGTGGTTGGCGCGATTGTCACCGGGTTGCTGATCCTGTTCTTCGAACCGGCCCACGCCGTGAGCCTGTTGGACGTGCCGAAATGGCAACTCAGCGGCGCGCTGTTTGGCGTGGTGTACATGATGGTCATGGTCGGCGCGGTGCCGCGAGTGGGGACGGCGGTGGCGACGGTGGCAGTGATCGTCGGGCAACTGGGCATGGGCATGCTGATCGACAACTTCGGCTGGCTCGGCAACCCGGCGATTGAATTGTCCAGCAGTCGGATATTGGCGATGGTGTGCCTGGCGTTGGCGTTGGTGTTCATGTATCGCAGCAGTACCCGAAACGTCGCTTAACATCGATCCCCGTAGCAGCTGCCGAGCCTGCGAGGCTGCGTTCGAGGACGCAGTCCTCGCAATCCTGTGTATGCGGTTTACCTGACCCACCATGGTGTTTGATTCGCGACCGCTTCGCGGCCGAACGCAGCCTCGCAGGCTCGGCAGCTGCTACGGACCGGGGTAATGGCGAAGAGATCGCAGCCTCGTTCTACTCGTCAGCTCCTACAGTTCTACACTGGTTACACGGTGCGAACGCTTTGCACCGGACGACCATAACCGTGGAGTCCGTCTCATGATCGACAGTGAAAGTACCTGCGACTGCCCCAAATGCTCCTGCAAACTGGGCCAACATCCGATCGCGCGTCACGGCAAGCATTACTGCTGCGAAGCCTGCGCCAAGCACCATGAACACGGTGAGGCGTGCACCGGCAAGGGCTGCAAATGTGCCCAGGGCTGAGTGTTCCACCACCCAAAAAAAGTGGAGCCTCAGGGCTCCACTTTTTGCTGTCTGACGTTCCTTGTCGGGTTATGGGCTAGTTCGCCGGTCGCCACTTGACGTTTTCGACGCCGAATTTCTCCGCCAGCGGCTTGCTGGTCTTCTGCACTTTTTCACGACCGAATCGTGGTATTCGCCCAACCCCGGCGTCGCAGCTTGCCCAATGCCAGGCCTCGGCGTTATCCATCTTGTCCAGGCGGATAATGAAAGACTTGGGAACGCCATGAAGGGTGTATTCAATGACGAAGAGTTTTGCGTTGTTCATAAAGCCCGTATTCCTCCCTGTGGTAATAGAGGGATCGCTGGCGGCGCTGAAAATTCACTCGGATTGTCAGATGGCGGCGTCACTGGCGGCGAGCCAGACGCCTCGCTACCATGGTGACTCCCCCGAACCCCAATGAACGCACCCTATGGCCCTCGCCGCACCGCCCGACCTGACCGATACCGACGTGCCCGTGCAACCCCTGGCGCGCACCTACCCGCGCGGCTTGTTTATCGAGCCCCATGAGCATGCCTGGGGTCAATTGTTGTATGCCATGAGCGGGGTGATGTGGGTCGAAACACCCCACGAAGCCCTGGTGGTGCCGCCGCAACGGGCAGTATGGCTGCCGCCGGGCGTGCCCCATGGGATTCGTGTGGTGTCGGACTTGCAGATGCGCAATATCTACCTGCGCCCGGCGTTGGCCGCGACCCTGGATGACAGCGTACAGGTGATTGAGGTCGGTGGACTGCTGCGTGAATTGATTGTCGGTCTGGTGGAGCAGGGCGACGACGGCGCTCCGGAGTATTACGAAGCGCTGGTCGGCCTGGCGTTGCTGGAACTGCAACGGGCCAAGCGCTCGATGCTGAAAATCCCGTTGCCGGACGATTCTGATCGGCGCCTGCTCAACCTGTGTCAGGCGGTGATGGCCGCGCCGTCCCTCGATATTGCTTTTGAGCAGCACGCGGAAAATGCCGGGGCCAGCGTGCGCACCTTGGCGCGGCTGTTCAAGGATGGGCTCGGCATGGGGTTCGCTGAGTGGCGGCGCCAGGTGCAACTGGCGACGGCGGTGGCGGAATTGATCCAGGGTGTGCCGGTCAGCGCGATTGCCCGAGAGCTGGGGTACTCGCCGAGTAGCTTCAGCGACATGTTCCGCCGGGAGCTTGGTGTCGCACCTTCGCAGTTCAACGTGAATCGGTAAGGCGAACACCTTCCCTGTAGGAGCGAGGCTTGCCCGCGAAGGCGGCGGCACATTCAACATTGATGTGACTGACACACCGCCTTCGCGGGCAAGCCTCGCTCCTACAGGGGATTGAGGCTTTGGCAGAAATTCAGAAGTACTTGGCCGGTGCCATTTACGCCCTCGCTCTAGACTCTGCGCATACCCCCAATGCCACGGAGTCATCATGAACTACCTCATTTCCCTGGCCATCGGCCTCGGCGTCGGTCTGCTGTACGGCGCGCTGGATTTTCGTTCCCCGGCACCACCGGCCATCGCGCTGGTAGGGCTGCTGGGCATGCTTGCCGGTGAGCAGTTGTGGCCCATGGGCCGGCAACTGATCGCTGGCTGGATGTCCTGAAAACCTCTCATCCCTTTGATGGAAGCTCCCCATGAAAGCTCTGCAATTCGACAAAACCGGCGACCTCTCGGCCCTGCGCTTCGTTGAAGTCCCAACCCCCGTTGCCGGCGCCGATGAAGTGCTGGTGCAGATCAAGGCCGCTGGCCTCAACCCCAGCGATGTGAAGAACGTGCTGGGGCGTTTTCCCTACACCACCTTGCCACGGATTCCCGGCCGGGATTTCGCCGGGGTGGTGGTGCAAGGCCCACAGGCGTTGATCGGCCAGGAGGTCTGGGGCACCGGCCGTGAGCTGGGTTTCTTCGCCGATGGCTCCCATGCGCAATTCGTCAAGTTGCCGGCCAATGGCGTGGCGCTGAAACCGACGCACCTGAGTTTCAGCCAGGCCGCCAGCCTCGGCGTGCCTTACACCACGGCGTGGGATGCACTGGAACGCAGCCTGGTGAAGTCCGGCACGCGCTTGTTGGTGATCGGCGGCGGCGCGGTGGGCAGTGCGGCGCTGGCGCTGGCCAAGGTGCGCGGCGCTCAGGTGCTGGCGGCGGCGCGGCGGGTGGAGCAAGTCAAGGAATTGCAGGCCCAGGGTTATCAGACCCTGCAACTGGACAAGCCTGAAGACCTCGGCGCGCAAGTCAATTCTGTGTATGCCGGCGGCGCCGATGTGATCTTCGACACCACCGGTTTCTGGCTACCAGCTTCGGTCCCGGCCCTGGCGCCGTTCGGCCGCATCGCCATCATCGCCGCGCCGGTGGACGGCCTCGTGCAATTGCCGGCGCTGGCGTTGTACCGCAAGGGTGGTTCGGTGGTGGGGATCAATTCGCTGCTGTACGGCGTTCAAGCCTGTGCCGCGATGCTGGATCAGTTTGGCCAGTTCTTCGATCAGGGCTTGTTGCCGTTGCCGGAAGGGTTGGTGGAATCGCCATTGGCTGAAGGGCTGGAGCGTTATGCCGAGGTGAATGCGGGCGGTGGTGACAAGGTGATTTTGTTGCCATAACGCAAGACTAATGTGGGAGCGGGCTTGCTCGCGAAAGCGCTGGGTCAGTCAACAGAGATGTTGAATGTGCCGGCCCCTTCGCGAGCAAGCCCGCTCCCACAGGGTTTTGGGTTTTCAGGTCAGGCCTCGGGAACACCTTTTTCCCAAGCCGACCAATTCTTCAAGATGTCCTGCACCAACGGATTGCCGGTGCGATACAGATTCTCCAGCGCCGGCACAAACCCACCCTGGTCCGCATATTTGAGCAGGTTATCCACCTCGCTCTGCCCCGGCGCCGGGCGGTCGAAGTCGGAGCCGGCGCGCACCACCGCCAGGCGTTGCACGTCCACCAGACCTTCACGACTGGCCCGCAGCAGCGCTTCGTAGGTGGAGTTGTCTTCCTGCTGGGTGGTGCAGTACTCGCCTTTGTTGTCCGTCAGCAGTTTGGTCCAGACTTCCGCACGCTCGCTCAGGCGAGTGCCGGAGAACCAGGTATTGCCCGCCGCTGTGTCGCATTGGGTCACCACCGGCGGCTGGTTGGCCGGGGCCGACGGGTATTTCATGCGCCAGGCCGCCGATTCCTTGCTCTCGGCCAGCTCGACTTTATGCGAAAGCGCAAACGCCTTGGCCTGCAATTTCGGGTTGAGTTCGAAGACCTCAGTCTTGTAGTCCAACGGCGGTTTTTCGTTCGGGCCTTTGGTGTTGATGCCGATGTAGCCGGTCGGCCAGTCTTTCGGTGCGTCCCGGGAATCGATCTCCCATTGGGTGCCGAATTCCACCAGGTAATGCGCCCACGCGGCGGTGCCGATGGTCCCGTGTTTCGGGCTGATGCCGGCGATCCCGGCGATCAGGAAATAGCTTTTACGCAGGTCGAATTTCGACGACAGCGCCAGAGCCAAAGTCGAGGCCGCAGCGTTGGTCTGGCCCATGCCGGTGACCATCAGGCACACCTGCTGCGCGTTGCAGCGAACGGTCGGGTACTCGGCGGACAGGCCCGGTACGCGAATTTCCTGCTTGAGTTCCAGGCGATCGATCCAGTTCTGCGCCTCGGGGGCGAACATGGTGATCAGCATCACTTTCGGCTGGATCGGTTTTTCAATCGCCCACGCGGTGGAAGCGAGCAGGGTGCCGCAGGCCAAACCTACGGATAACGAAAGACGCGTCATTGCTTTCATAAGATCTCCTTAGAACTGATAACCGATGCCGGCGTAGTAACCCCAGCCGTTGGAGCGGGCTTTGAAGTCGCCATCGCCGAAATTCAACTCGCTGCCATCCTCCCAGTTGCCGCCGTTGTGGAAATAACGGCCGACCAGGGTGAAGCGCAGATGGGTAAACGAGTAGAGCAACACGTTGGTGGCCACGGTGGCGTTGGCGGTGCGGGCCGGGTTGTCCTTGTGCAGGTCCGAACCGAAATCGAAGTTGGTAAAGCCGATGTAGGTCAGCGACGCGCCGTTGCTGAAGCTGCTGATGGGCACGATGTATTTCAACTGGGCGCGGTAGCCGTCCCAGGAATACTCGTTGCTGGCACCGTAGTTTTCCCACTGGTAGCGACCGTAGAAGTTGGCCGACAGGTTGACCCGCGAGTGGGTGTCGATGTCGGTGCCCAGGCCGCTGTACAAGGTGTTGGCGCGATTGCGGGTGTTGCTGCCGTGGTCGTAGATCCAGTCGAACGCCACGTACCATTCCTTGAACGGCCCCACGGCCAGGCTGCGACCGGCCAGATAGTCGATGGAGATCCGCGGTTCGTGCTCCATGAACAGCGGCGAACCGTGGTCCCACGCGCCTTTGTCATGGCTGTTGCCGATGTCGAAGATTTTCGGGATGTCGACATAGCCGTACAACTCGAACGGTCCCTTGCGACCGAAGTACTCGTATTCCAGGTACACATCGTCGGCCGGTTGCGGGCCGAAACTGATGTCCTTGCTGCCGATGACCGTCAGGTCCTGGTTGAACCAGTCCGACAGGTACGCGCCTTTTTTCGGTGGGTTGGCTTCCGGGCTGAGTGCTTCGCCCTGGGCTGACTCTTCGGGGAGGACGGGTTGCGCCAAAACGGTGCTGCTGAGTAGTCCTGTAACGCTGGCCAGTAGCAAAGAAACAGCAAAGGTGCGCGAGCAAGTCACGCGGCTGGACGTGCGAAGCATTGAAAGTCCCTTTTCGTGCGGATCGAAGGCCCGGTTTTTCGGGCTTGCGCAGTTAGGTTGCGAAAAAGCCGTTATCGGCGACTCGCAAACGTTTGCACATCCCATACCAATTGTTTCAATCGCATGAAAATCCGAAGAAATCGGTGGTTTTACTGTCCTTTTGATCAGGTAATGCGATTGCCCATACAACGCTGATCCCCTGTGGGAGCGGGCTTGCTCGCGAAAGCGGTATGTCAGTCAATGATGATGTCAACTGATCCACCGCCTTCGCGAGCAAGCCCGCTCCCACAGGGGTTGCGCCCGAAAGTATTAATGCTAATTAACCCGCGCGCATACCTGCCCCAGCACGGGGCATCAACTAACGTGTGTCCAGACTGAAATGGTTTTGTACAGCGTCGTAGTCTTGATATGCGTGTCGTTGTATCCAGGGCCAAGGGTGGCCGCTGCTACGCGCCTTTCAAGGAAGAAGGTTTACCCACGTAAAGGAATTGCCCGTGGACTTGAGATCCGTCATCACTCCGATTTTCCGTGTTTCCCCTCTTTTTCTCGCTGTTCGCCTCGGTATGGTTGGAGTGTTCGTCGGCCTCGTCAGCCCTCAAGCCATGGCCGCTTGCACGCCCGGCAGCCCGACGGCGGGCGGGACGGTGACCTGCAGCGGCGTGCCGTCGTTGCCGCTGTTTCTCAACACCTTTTCCAGTGCGGTGAACGACCTGACGATCAACGTCGGCTCGGCGGCGCAACTGAACGCGACCCTGGGCGGGCAGGTGCTGAACCTCACGGGTAACAACATCACGCTGAACAACTCCGGGTTGATCGACCCTGCGCTGCTCGGCGCGGTGACGGCCCTGAGCGCGGGCGCGGTGATCGGCAACGCGGGGGCCTCGGTGATGAACATCACCAACGCGGCGACCGGGATCATCCGTGGCACCGGCGACGTGCTTGGCGTCAATCTGGTCAGCCTCAACGGCATGGCACTGAACCTCAACAACAGCGCCGGCGGCAGCACCAACATCGTCAACAACGGCACCATCGGTTCGACAGCCTTGTTGAACCTGACGCTGTTTTCCGCCGACACCCCGATCGTCGCGGCGCGGGGCGGCGCCCAGGTCAACGTGATCAACGCCGGCACCATCAACGGCCGGATGGCCTTCGAGACCTCGGCCAGCGGCAACACCTTCGTCAACTCCGGCACCATCGCCGGCGGTGTGTCGATGGGCGACGGCAGCACCAACACCTTCACCGCGATTACCGGTTCGACCATCACTGCCGGTGGCGGCATCGGCCTGGCGCTGGGTGGGTTGATCGGCGTTAACCTGACCTTCGCACCCACCGGCCAGATTGACGGCGGCGCTGGCGGCATCAACTCGCTGATCCTGCAAAACCCGATCGGCATCGGCGGCGGCACTTCCGGGGTCGGCACTGTTTCGAGCGCCAACTACGTCAACTTCAACAACCTGACGATCAACAGCGGCACCTGGACTCTGCAAGGTCCGTTGATCAGCGGCAGCACCACGCTCAATGGCGGTATCGCCCAGTTCAACAACAGCGCGACCTTCGGCAGCGGCGTCCTGACCGTCAACGGCGGCGGGTTGCAGGCCAGCACCGGCGGCTTGTCGCTGAGCAACCTGATCAACGTCGGCGCCGCCGGCTTGCTGCTGCAGGGCACCAACGCCATCACCATCGGCAACGTGATCAGCGGCAGTGGCGGCATCATCAAGAACGGCACCGGCCAACTGATTCTCAACGGCGCCAACACCTATTTGGGCAACACCACCCTCAACGGCGGCTCGGTGCAACTGGGCAATAACCAGGCGTTCAGCGCCGGCACGGTGACGTTCGGCGGCTCCACCGTGTTGCAGGCGCCGGGCACCATTACCCTGAACAACAACATGGTGCTCAACAGCGCCATCGGCACGTCCGGTGTCGGCAGCCTGACCCTGGCGGGGTTGATCAGCGGTGCGGGCGGGATTTCGAAAAACGGCAGCGGCACCTTGGCCCTGACTGGCAACAACACCGGCTATACCGGCAGCACCGACCTCAACGCCGGGACCCTGAGCCTGGCGAATAACAATGCGCTCGGCAGCGGCTCGTTGAATGTCAACGCGGCGGCGAGCCTCAACACCACCAGCGGCGTGACCCTGAATAATTCGCTGGCGCTGAACGGCAATCTGACCGTCGTCGGCAGCAACAACCTGACCCTCAATGGCTTGATATCCGGCTCCAGCGGCCTGATCAAGAATGGCTTGTCGACCCTGACCCTGACCGGCAACAACACCTACCTGGGCCCGACCTCGCTGAACGCCGGCGCGCTGGTCCTGGCGTCCAACACCGCGCTGGGCACTGGCGCGCTGAACGCGGCGGCCGGCACTTCCCTGGACACCAACCTCGCCGTGACCCTGGCCAACGCGGTCAACCTCGGCGGCAACCTGACCCTCGGCGGCACCCAAGCGCTGGGCCTGACCGGCGCCATCAACGGCGCGGGCGGGCTGATCAAGAACGGCAGCGCTGCGCTGAATCTCAGCGGCAACAACGGCTACGCCGGCAACACCACACTGAACGCCGGCACCCTGATTCTCGGCTCCAACACGGCGCTGGGCCTGGGCACCTTGAACACGGCGGCGGGCACCACACTGGATGCGAGCTCCACCGTCGCAGTGGCCAACGCGGTGAACACCACCGGTGACTTGACCCTCGGTGGCACCGCCAACCTGACCCTCGGTGGCGTGGTCGGCGGCACGGGCGGGCTGATCAAGAACGGCGCGGCCAACCTGACCCTCAACGGCGCCAACACCTTCCTCGGCAACACCACCCTGAACGCGGGCACCCTGACCGTGGGCAACGTCAATGCCTTGAGCGGCGGTGTGCTGACCGTGGCCGGTTCTTCGACGCTGGACAGCAGCGCCGGTGTCGCCATCGCCAACAACATTGCGCTAAACGCTGACCTGAGCGTCGGCGGCACCAACCAACTGACCCTCGACGGCGTGCTCAGCGGCACCAACCAGTTGATCAAAAACGGCGCGGCCAACCTGGCGCTTAACGGCGTCAACACCTTCGCCGGCGGCACCACCCTGAATGCCGGCAGCATCACCGTCGGCAATGCCGACGCACTGAGCACCGGCGCCGTGACCGTGGGCGGCGCAAGTACGCTCACCGGCAGCGCGGCCCTGAGCCTGAACAACGCGATCAACCTCAACGCCAACCTGACCACCGGCGGCGCCAATGCCCTGACCCTCGGCGGCGTCGTCGGCGGCCTGGGCGGGCTGATCAAAACCGGCGCGTCCAGCCTGACCCTCACCGGCGCCAACACCTATTCCGGCACCACCGCGCTGAACGCCGGCACCTTGATCGTCGGTTCGAACACCGCAATTGGTAGCGGCGCGTTGAACGCGTCCGGCGGCACCACCCTCGATGCGAGCACCGCCACCACCCTGGCCAACGCGGTCAACCTGGGCGGCAACCTGACCCTCGGCGGCACCAACGCGCTGATCCTCAACGGTGCCGTCAGCGGTATCGGCGGCTTGATCAAAAACGGCGCGGCCGACCTGACCCTCAACCACGCCAACAACTACCTCGGTTCCACGGCGCTGAACAACGGCACGCTGATCGTCGGTGCCAGCGGCGCCTTGGGTGCCGGTGTGTTGAACGCGGCGGCCAACACCACCCTGGACAGCAACACCGCCGTGAGCCTGAGCAATCAGGTGAACCTGGCCGGTGCTTTCAACGTCGGCGCCACGGCGGACCTGACCCTGACCGGGCTGGTCAACGGTGCGGGCAGCCTGGTGAAAAACGGTGCCTCTAACCTGATCCTCAACGGCGCCAACGGCTTCCTCGGCGGCACCACCCTGAACGCCGGCACCTTGACCGTCGGCAATGGCTCGGCACTCGGCCTCGGCGGTTTGACCGTCGGCGGCGCGGCCACCCTGGACAGCAACGCTCCGGTCAGCCTGGGCAACAACGTAGCGCTGAATGCCGACCTGACCGTCGGCGGCACCTCGAACCTGACATTGGGCGGCGTCGTCAGCGGCACCAATCAGCTGATCAAAAATGGCGCGGGCAACCTGACCCTCAATGGCGTCAACACTTATCAAGGCAACACCACCCTGAATGCCGGCAGCCTGACCTTGGGTAACGGTGCGGCGCTGGGCACTGGCGCGTTGATCGTCGGCGGTACTTCGACTCTGGACAACAGCGCAGCCTTCAGCGTGGCCAACGCCGTGACCCTGAACGCTGATCTGAACGTGGCGGGCAACAACAACCTGAACCTCGCCGGCGTCATCGATGGCGCCGCTGCGCTGAATAAAAACGGTCTGTCCGACCTGACCCTGAGTGGCAACAACAGCTTCACCGGGGCCTTGAACATTTTGTCCGGCAGCGTCACCGCCGCCAGCACCGGGGCGCTGGGCAACACCTCCGGCGCCAACGTCAGCGCCGGCGCCAGCCTCAACCTGGGCACCGACGCCAGCCTGGCCGGCCTCAGCGGCAGTGGTGATGTGCTGATCGGTTCGGGCAACACCTTGTCGGTAGGCGGCGTCAATACCACCAGCACCTTCGACGGCGGCCTGTCCGGCCCGGGCGGCCTGGCCAAAGTCGGCACCGGCACCCTCAACCTTACCGGTATCAACGGACTCACCGGCGACACCGCAGTCAACGGCGGCACCCTGGACCTCAGCGGTTCTCTGGGCAGTGCCAACGTCAACGTCAACAGTGGCGCGACCCTGACCGGCACCGGCTCGATATTGGGCGCGTTGAACGTGGCCAACGGCGGGCACCTGGGCCTGAGCAGCGGCAACACCTTGTCGGTGGGTTCGCTGGCCTTGAACAGCGCTTCGAATATGGACGTCGCCCTCGGCACACCGTCCACCAATTCGCTGCTGAACATCGGCGGCAACCTGACCCTGGACGGCTTGCTCAACGTCAGTGATGCCGGTGGTTTCGGTGTCGGTGTGTATCGCCTGATCAACTACACCGGCAGCCTGCTGAACCTGGGCATGAACGTCGGCGCGACCCCGATCGGCTACAGCCTGGCGGACCTGGCGCTGCAAACCTCGGTCGGCAACCAGATCAACCTGCTGGTGACCGCGCCTAACGCGAACCTGCGTTTCTGGGATGGCAGCCAGACCATACCGAACGGTTCGGTGGACGGCGGCAACGGCACCTGGAGTGCCGGCAGCACCAACTGGACTTCGGTCGATGGCTTGACCAATCAGACCTGGGCCAGTGATTTCGCGATCTTCCAGGGCACGGCGGGCAACGTGACGGTGCTCGGTCCGCAGACCTTCACCGGTATGCAGTTCGTCACCGACGGCTACAACCTGTTGACCGGCGCGGCGGGCAAACTCACCGCCGTCAATGGCACCAGCGGCAACACGGCGATCCGGGTTGATCCGGGTTCGACGGCGACCATCAGCGTCGCTATCGACGGCGCCGGCACCCTGGCCAAACTCGACAGCGGCACCCTGGTGCTCAACGGCGCCAACAGCTACACCGGCGGCACTTTGCTCAATGGCGGCACACTCGTTGTGGGCAGCAACACGGCGCTGGGCAGCGGTGTGCTGACCACCGCTGCGGGCACTACTCTGGACAGCAACGTCGCCGTCACTCTGGGCAATGCCGTCGATCTGGCGAGTAACCTGAATATTGGTGGCAGCAATGCCCTGACCCTTAACGGCGCGATCAGCGGCGTCGGCGGTCTGGTCAAGGCTGGCGGGTCCAACCTGATCCTCGGCGGCAATAACAGCTTCCTCGGCCCGGTGAGCCTGCTTTCCGGTGGCCTGGTGCTGGCCTCCGACTCGGCCCTCGGCGCCGGTGCGCTAAATGCCGCCAACGCCACGACACTGGATGCCGCGACAGCGGTCACCGTCGGCAACGTGATCAACCTGGCGGGCAACCTTACCGTCGCTGGCACCGCTGACCTGACCCTCGCCGGCGCCGTCAACGGTGCCGGTAGCCTGAGCAAAACCGGCGCGGCGAATCTGGTGCTCAATGGCGCCAACGGCTTCCTCGGCGGTGTCGACCTGAACGCCGGGACCCTGACAGTCGGCAATGCTTCAGGCCTGGGCCTGGGTAACCTGACCGTGAGTGGCGCCTCGACGCTGGACAACAACACGGTGCTGAGCCTGGCCAATAACGTTGGCCTGAACGCCAGCGTGGCGGTGGGCGGCAGCAATGACCTGACCCTGGGCGGCGTGATCAGCGGCGCGGGCGGCCTGAGCAAGAATGGCGCGGCCAACCTGACCCTCAACGGCGTCAACGTTTATCAGGGCGATACGACCCTCAACGCCGGCACCCTGACCCTCGGCAACGCGGCGGCACTGGGCTCGGGCGCCTTGACCGTCGCCGGCGCTTCGACCCTGGATAACAGCTCGGCGCTCAGCCTGGCCAATAACGTCAACGTCAACGCCGCGCTGAATGTGGCCGGTGTGAATTACCTGACCCTGACCGGCGTCGTCGCCGGTGCCGGCACCCTGGACAAAAACGGCGCGGCGGACCTGACCCTCAGCGGCAACAATACCTTCAGCGGCACCTTCAACGTGCTTGGCGGCAGCTTGAGCACCACCAGCGCCACGGCCCTGGGCAGCAACGCCGGGGTCAATCTGGGGGCCGGCACCAGCCTTAACCTCGGCGCCTCCGGCAGCCTCGCCAGCCTGACCGGCACCGGCACGGCGCTGTTCGGCGTCGGCAATACGCTGAGCCTCGGCGGCAACAATGCCAGCAGCACCTTTGACGGTGTGCTCGACGGCAGCGGTTCGCTCGATAAACTCGGCAGCGGCACCTTCAACCTCACCGGCATCAACAGCCTGACCGGCGACACCAGCATCAACGGCGGCACCCTGAATGTCAGCGGCTCCCTGGCCAGCGCCAACGTTGCGGTCAATAACGGCGGCACATTGGCTGGCAGCGGCAGCCTGCTTGGCGCGGTGAATGTCGCCGATGGCGGTCACGTTGCACTGGCGACCGGCAGCACGCTGTCGGTGGGCTCCCTGGCCTTGAGCGGCAACTCCAACCTCGACGTCGGGCTTGGTGCGCCGGTGTCCGGTGGCGGCAATGCGCTGATCAATGTCGGTGGCAACCTGACCCTCGACGGCACCTTGAACGTCAGCGACATCGGCGGTTTCGGCAGCGGTGTGTATCGCATCATCAACTACACAGGGGCCTTGACCGACAACGGCCTGCTGATCGGCAGCGTGCCGGGCAGCGTGACGCCGGGCAATCTGCAAGTGCAGACCGCCGTGGGTAGCCAGGTCAACCTGCTGGTCACCGCACCGGGCACCACCGTGCAGTTCTGGGACGGCACGCAAGCGGTCGGCAACGGCGCCATCGATGGTGGCAGCGGCACCTGGGGCAGTGGCAACACCAACTGGACCAATGTCGACGGCACGGTCAATCTGGGCTGGGCCAACAGCTTCGCGGTCTTTCAGGGCACAGCGGGTACGGTGACGGTCAACGGCGCGCAAAGCATCACCGGCATGCAGTTCGTCACCGACGGCTACAGCCTGGTGAACGGCACGTCGGGCGCACTGAATCTGGTTAACGGTGGCTTGGGCAACGCAACGTTCCGTGTCGATCCGAACAGCACCGCGACCATCGGCGTGGCAATCAACGGCGCCGGCACCCTGGGCAAATACGACACCGGCACTCTGGTGCTCAACGGCGCCAACGGTTACACCGGCGGCACCGCGCTGAACGGCGGCACGTTGGTCGTGGGCAACAACGCGGCGCTGGGCAGCGGTGCACTCACCGCCGCCAACGGCACCACCCTGGACAGCAACACCGCCGTCAGCCTGGCTAACGCGGTGGTGTTGAACGGCGGCATGAGCGTCGCCGGTTCCAACGCACTGACCCTCGATGGCGTCGTCAGCGGCACCGGCAGCCTGATCAAGAATGGCGCTTCGAGCCTGACCCTCAACGGCAGCAACACTTACTCCGGTGGCACCCAGTTGAATGCCGGCTCGCTGGTCCTCGGCAACAACAGCGCCATCGGCACCGGCGCACTTGGCGTCGGTGGCAGCGCGCAACTGGACAGCACCGCAGCCCTGCAACTGGCTAACGCCATCAACCTGAGCGGCGAGTTGACCCTGGCCGCCACCCAGGCCACCACCCTCAGCGGCATCATCGCCGGCACCGGCAGCCTGGTGAAAAACGGCAACGGTGCGTTGCTCCTCAGCGGCACCAACACCTACAGCGGCGGCACCACCCTCAACGCCGGCAGCACCCGCGGCAACACCACCAGCCTGCAAGGCGCGATCCTCAACAACGCGGCGCTGACCTTCGAGCAAACCAACGACGGCAGCTACACCGGTAACCTCACCGGCAGCGGTACGCTGACCAAAAACGGCACCGGCCAATTGTTGCTGACCGGCACCAACGGCCTCACCGGCGATACCAACGTCCAGGCCGGCGCGTTGCTGGTCAACGGCACGCTCAACAGCGCCAATGTGAACGTGGCGAGCGGGGCGACACTCGGCGGCAGCGGCCAACTCGCGGGCGCCGTGCAACTGGCCAGCGGTGCAACCCTGGTCGGCGGCGGCAGCACCACGCCGTTGTCGGTCGGCTCCCTGGCCTTGTCGTCGGGCACCGATCTGGACTTCAGCCTCGGCTCGGCGACCAGTACCTCCAACGTGGTTAACGTCGCCGGTAACCTGACCCTCGACGGCACGTTGAACGTCACCAATGCCGGCGGCTTCGGCACCGGCGTCTATCAACTGTTCCGCTACGGCGGCGACCTGACCGACAACGGTCTGACCTACGGCACCTTGCCCGGCGGTGTATTGCCGGCGAGCCTGACCCTGCAAACCGCACTGGCCAATCAGGTCAACCTGCTGGTGCAAAGCAGTGCGGGTGAAGCGCAGTTCTGGAACGGCAGCAAAACCAACGCTGACGGGACGATCAGTGGCGGCGACGGTATCTGGGGCTCGGGCACCAACTGGACGGACGCCGGTGGTACGGCGAGCCAGGGCTCGGCCCGTCGGTTCGCGATATTTGGCGGGCAGGGCGGCACCGTGACGGTGGTCGGTAACCAGGGCTTCACCGGATTACAGGTTCTCGACAGTGGGTATCGCCTAGTTGCCGGCACGGACGGCAGTCTGTCTCCGACCGACACCGCCGATGGCACCCTGGCCGCGGTGCGGATCAACGGCGGCGTGACCACACAAATCTCGGCACCGTTGGTGGGTACGGGCGGGATCGAAAAACTCGACGCCGGCACCCTGGTGCTCAGTGGCGCCAACACCTACAGCGGCGGCACCACGGTCAGTGGCGGTACGCTGGTCGGCAACACCACCAGTCTGCAAGGTCGCATCCTCAACAATGCGCGGGTGCTGTTTGCCCAGACTGGCAACGGGGCGTTCAACGGCACCCTCAGTGGCACCGGTGATCTGGTCAAACAAGGCACCGGGACGCTGCTGTTAGAGGGCGATCATCCGTTCAGCGGCACCGTTGAAGTCGAGCAGGGCCTGTTGGTGGTCGGTGATCCACCGGCGACGCTGGCCGGGCAGGTCACCGTGTTCCACGGCGCCGCCCTGACTGGTAACGGCAGTGTCGGTTCGGTGGTCAACCACGGGGTGTTCTCATCCGGTGCCAACGGCGAAATCCTGCAAGTGACTGGCAACCTGACCAACGCCTCCGACGGTCTGCTGGCGCTGACTGTCACCTCACCGACCATCACGCCGTTGGTGGTAGGCGGTACGGCAAGCCTCGATGGCGCGTTGCAAGTGACCAGTCTGCTGCCGTACAGCGGCGACACGACCTACAAGCTGATTACGGCGGGCGGCGGCGTCACCGGTACGTTCAGTGCGACCGATCTGCCGGAACGGGCATTCCTCGACACGTCGCTGGTGTACAGCGCCAACGATGTCGATCTGGCGGTCAGTCGTAACTCGACATCCTTCGCCACGGTCGCGGCTACGGGTAACCAACGGGGCACGGCGTCCGCACTGAGCCGCAACGGTGTGGCCGGTGCTGCGTTGCAGAACGAAATCGTCAACCTGAGCACTGCCGGTGCCCGTGCCGCTTTCGACAACTTGTCCGGGGAGATTCACGCCAGCACCGCCAGCGCAATTCTGGAAGATTCGCGCTACATCCGCGACGCGGTCAACGACCGTATGCGCCAACCGTCCTGCAGCGGGCCTGACGATCCTCGCCGTGCCCTGGCACCCAGCGAAAATCGCCTGACCAGTGGTGGCTGCCATGGCGAGATGGTCGGCTGGATGCGCGCACTCGGCGCCTGGGGCGAGATGGATGGCAACAGCAACAGCGCCAAGCTTGATCGCAACCTCAGCGGTTTCATGCTCGGCACCGACAAACAGATCGACGATCAATGGCGTGCCGGGATGGCCGCCGGTTACACCCGCAGCGACCTGGATGCCCATGACCGTCGTTCCGACGCCACGGTCGACAGCTATCACCTGGCCGCGTACCTCAACTCGCAGTTCGACGCCTTGGCCGTGCGCCTCGGTGCCGCGTACAGCTGGCACGACATCGAGACCAAGCGTGACGTCACGGTCGGTGGCTACAACGACCGCTTGAAAGGAAACTACGACGCCCGCAGCGCCCAGGTGTTCGGTGAAGTGGGTTACACCGTCGAAGCGGCCGGGATTGCCCTGGAACCGTTCGCCGGCCTGTCCTACGTCAACTACGACAGCGACACCGTGCATGAGAAAGGTGGAGTGGGGCGCCTGAAAGGCGATTCCAGCCAGGACATCACCTTCTCCACCCTGGGCCTGCGCGCCGGCAAAGTCATCACCCTGGCCAACGGCGGGCAATTCACCCCCCGTGCCGCCATCGGCTGGCGCCATGCCTACGGCGACACCAAACCGGACGCCGACCTGAGCTTCATCGACGGCGGCGCGTCGTTCAGCACCCAGGGCGTGCCGATCGCCAAAGACAGCGCGCTGCTTGAAGCGGGCGTGGACTTCCAGATCAGCCCGACCGGCAAACTCGGCCTCGGCTACTCGGGGCAGGTGTCGGGCAAAAATGAAGATCATGCGATGACCGTCAGCTTCACCCTCGGCTTCTGATCATGGTCGAAGCGTTTTAGCCGCCTGAAAGGGCGGTTTTTTTTGCCCCGAAAACTGCAACCACCCCTGTAGGAGCAAAGCTTGCTCGCGAAGAGGCCATTACATCCAACATCTGGTTCGGCTGTTACACCGCTTTCGCGAGCAAGCCCGCTCCCACAGTTGATCTATGGTGGACACAGAATTTATGTCCACATGCGATCCAATGTGGGAGCGGGCTTGCTCGCGAAGAGGCCTTCACAGTCGCCGCCGTTCGGTCTGCTAGAATCGCCCCCATTGACCCCACGAGGTGCACCCCCCATGAGCGAGCCGATTCGCCTGACCCAATACAGCCACGGCGCAGGATGCGGTTGCAAGATTTCCCCTCAGGTCCTGGAAGTGATCCTGGCCGGCAGCGGCGCGCAGAACCTGGACCCCAAGCTCTGGGTCGGCAACGCCTCGCGCGATGACGCGGCGGTGTATGCCATCGACGACGAGCGCGGCGTGGTCTCGACCACCGACTTCTTTATGCCGATCGTCGACGACCCGTTCGACTTCGGCCGCATCGCTGCCACCAATGCCATCAGCGACATCTACGCCATGGGCGGCGATCCGTTGATGGCGATTGCGATCCTCGGCTGGCCGGTCAATGTGCTGGCCCCGGAAATCGCCCGGGAAGTGATTCGCGGCGGCCGTTCGATCTGCGACGAGGCGGGTATTCCCCTGGCCGGTGGGCACTCCATCGACGCCCCGGAACCGATCTTCGGCCTGGCCGTTACCGGCCTGGTGCAAAAACGCCACATGAAACGCAACGACACCGCCACCGCCGGTTGCCTGCTGTACCTGACCAAACCCCTGGGCATCGGCATCCTCACCACCGCCGAGAAGAAGGGCAAGTTGCGCCACGCCGACATCGGTCTGGCCCGGGACTGGATGTGTACCCTGAACAAACCCGGCAGCCGTTTCGGCAAACTCGACGGCGTGACGGCGATGACCGACGTCACCGGTTTCGGGCTGTTGGGGCACCTGGTGGAAATGGCCGATGGCAGCCAATTGACCGCTCGTATCGAATACAACCGGGTGCCGCGCCTCGCTGGCGTCGAGTACTACCTGGAACAGGGCTGTGTGCCCGGCGGCACCTTGCGCAACTTCGACAGCTACGCCAGCAAACTCGGGCGCTTGCAGGAACTGCACAAACGGGTGCTGTGCGATCCGCAAACCAGCGGTGGCCTGTTGATTGCGGTCACGCCCGAGGGCAACGATAAGTTCCTCGCGGTCGCCGCCGAACTGGGCCTGAACCTTGAGCCGATCGGTGAACTGGTTGAGCGACAGACCAACGCGGTCGAGGTGTTTTGATGTCAATCGACTTCACCGATTACCGCGACCTCTTCCTCAACGACCGGCCGATGATGGACGCCCGCGCACCGGTCGAATTTCTCAAGGGCGCGTTCCCCGGCGTGGTCAACCTGCCGCTGATGAATGACCACGAGCGGCAACGTATTGGCACCTGCTACAAGCAGCACGGCCAGCAAGCGGCCATCACCTTGGGGCATCAATTGGTGTCCGGTCCGGTCAAGGCCCAACGCATTCAGGCCTGGGCCGATTTCGCCCGGGCTCACCCTGAGGGGTATTTGTATTGTTTTCGCGGCGGCTTGCGCTCGCAGATCGTCCAGCAGTGGCTCAAGGACGAGGCGGGCATCGACTATCCGCGAGTCGGTGGTGGCTACAAGGCCATGCGTTCCTTCTTGCTCGACACCATGGACCAAGCCGTGGCCCAGTGCGATTTCGTGTTGCTGGGCGGCATGACGGGCACCGGCAAGACCGAAGTCCTGACCCAGTTGCGCAACGGCCTGGACCTGGAAGGCCACGCCAATCATCGGGGCTCCAGCTTCGGTAAACGCGCCACCGGCCAACCCTCCAACATCGACTTTGAAAACCGGCTGGCGGTGGATGTGCTGAAGAAGCGCGCCCGTGGCATCGAGCAATTTGTGCTCGAAGACGAAAGCCGTGCGGTCGGCAGTTGTGCCTTGCCGCTACCGTTGTATCAGGGCATGCAGCAATTTCCGATGGTCTGGCTGGAAGACAGTCTGGAAGGGCGGGTCGAGCGGATCTTGCGCGATTACGTGGTGGACCTGTGTGCCGAGTTCATCGGCGTGCATGGCGAGGAAGGTTTTGCGCTGTTTTCCGAGCGCTTGCTGGAAAGCCTGAACAATGTGCAGAAACGCCTGGGCGGGGAACGCCATCGGCGGATGCTGCTGTTGATGGAAGACGCCTTGGCCGAGCAGGCGAACAGCGGCGCAGTGGACCTGCACCGGGGCTGGATCGAAGGCTTGCTGAGCGAGTATTACGACCCGATGTATGCCTTCCAGCGGGAGAAGAAGGGCGTGCGGATCGAATTTGCCGGGGAGCGGGGGGCGGTTCTTGAGTACCTGCGCGAGCGCGGTAGTCAGCGAGGGTGATGTTGTTTTTGCTGGCCCCTTCGCGAGCAAGCCCGCTCCCACAGTGGATCTTCAGTGAACACAATTTTGTGTACGACGCAGATCCAATGTGGGAGCGGGCTTGCTCGCGAAGAGGCCCTGACAGTCACTACAAATCTCAGAGCACCGCAGCCCCGATCAACCCACACACCACGCCAATCCCCATGGTCATCAGCGCCACGCTCACCAGCACCCGAGTGTCGAAATCCTTGCGCAACATCAACAGCGACGGCAGGCTGATGCTCGGCAGGGTCATCAGCAGCGCGACCGCCGGGGCGGTGCCCATGCCGAGGGTCATCATGGTCTGCACAATGGGAATTTCGGCGGCGGTGGGGATCACGAACAGCGTGCCGATGATCGCCAGCGGCACCAGCCACAACAGGCTATTGGCCATGGCGCCATCGATGTGCGGGAACACCCATACCCGCACCGCGCCCAGCACCAGCACCGCCAGCACGTAGATCGGAATGGTGCTCCAGAACAATTGCCAGATCGTCCGGCCCCAGCGGGTCAGGAACGGTTGTGAATTGACCTCGCGAGCTTCGACCACGGCTTCGACGGCGGCTTCCGGCAAGGTCTCCGGGCCGGCGATACGCTGGGCCACCCACGACACGCCGAACACCAATACGACACCCGCCACCAGCCGCAACACGGTAAAGCCCCAGCCAAGCACGAAGCCCATGAACACCAGCGTTGCGGGGTTGAGCACCGGGTTGCCGATCCAGAACGCCAGCGCTGCACCCACCGAGACGTTTTGCCGACGCATGCCGGCGGCCACCGGGGCGGCGCAGCACGAGCACATCATGCCGGGCAGGGCGAACAGCCCGCCACGCAGGGTCGAGGCAAAACCGGCACGGCCGAACAGGCGCAGCAGCCAGTCCCGGGGAATCAATACTTGCAGGAGGGAGCCGAGGATCACCGCCAGGACTGCGGCTTTCCAGATCGCCAGGAAGTACACCTTGGCATACGCCAGGGCGGCGACCAGCGGGTCGGTTTGTTGATCGTTGATGATCGAGGCGCCGATGCTGTGATTGTCAGCGGCGACGAAGGCCTTGAGGTAGTAAGGCGACCATTTGACGTAGTAGAGGCCGACGCAGGCCACCAGGACGAACAGGGCGGGTTTCCACCAGAACGACCAGCCCCGGACGGGGACAGCTGTGGATGAGAGCGACATGGCGAAGTTCCGGGCAAGTGGGAGATGAAGTCATGATAGCCCAGCCCCTTCGTACACGTGGCCCCGACAATGCGTGGGACCTGGAGACCCGTTATGTAGGACAGTTCTGCGAGCCGTTATCCAGCCCTTGCTTGTAGCTGTGGCTGACCAGCGTGGCCTTGCCGTTGTGCCAGGTCAGGGTCAGCACGTACAGCGAGTCGTAGTCGCTGGATTCCCAGTCATCGGTGATGTTCTGTTTCTTGCCCACCGCTTCGCCGGCGACCTTGTTGATCAGCTCTGGCAGGTAGCCGTGGGACCAGGCGGTGTAGATGATCGAGTTGTGGTACTTGTCGTGGAGCAGTTCGTCCGCCAGATCGCTGGTGTCATTGGCCGAATATTCGATGTTCACCGGCAAGCCGAGCTTGATCGCGCTGGGGCTGATGGTCATCAGGGGACGAATGTAGCTGTAGGAATTGTCCAGTTCGCCTTCCTCGACATTACGCGTCGGGTTGGCGGCAAACACGTAGTTGGCCTTGCCGAATTTCTCTGGCAGCAGGGTCGACAGGTTGATCGCCCGGTTCAGACCCTGGCAATTGAGCTGGCCCAGACCGCCGTCGGGTTTTTCCGCGTGACGCAGGAACACCAGCGTCTGGGTGCCGTCCGCCGGTTGGGCGCGGCTTTCGCTGGATTCCAGGGATAGGAACAGTGCACTGGCCGCCAGCAAGGTAGGCAAGAAGATATAGGCGCGATGCTTGAAGCGTTGAGCGAATTTCACAAGGTTCTTCATTTAATAAAGGATCTTCAGCGCATTCGATTAAGGCTGACAAACCTTTACACCACGCGCTTCCTGCAGCGGGTGTGTTCCATGTCGTTGAGCCGGTCCGTTTTCCGTGAAGGGCAGTGCTCAGAGTCCCCTGAAGCCCATTTGGTTCGATACCGGCGGGTTCGCGGCACTTTAGCCGCAACCTTTGACGGGATGGCCGAAGGTTATCGACAGGATGTTTCGGATTTATGGACGTCGGCACGATTGGGTATGCCAGACGCTCCGATCCTCCCTTATGATCGTCGCTCCAATGACTGCGTGGATGCTCCCATGACCGATCTCTCTGCGTTTCCGATTTCCGCCAAATGGCCGGCCCGATACCCCGAGTGGATTCAGCTCTATTCCTTGCCGACCCCTAATGGCGTCAAGGTCTCGATCATGCTTGAAGAGACCGGCCTGCCGTACGAGCCGCACAAGGTGAGCTTCGAGACCAACGATCAGTTGTCGCCCGAGTTCCTGTCGTTGAACCCCAATAACAAGATCCCGGCGATCATCGACCCCCACGGTCCGGGAGGGCAGCCGCTGCCATTGTTCGAGTCCGGGGCGATTCTGATCTACCTCGCCGACAAGAGCGGCCAGTTGCTGGCCCAGGAATCGGCGGCGCGTTATGAGACCATCCAGTGGTTGATGTTTCAGATGGGTGGTATCGGGCCGATGTTCGGCCAGGTCGGTTTCTTCAACAAATTCGGCGGTAAGGACTACGAAGATAAACGGCCCCGCGATCGTTACGTCGAAGAAAGCAAACGGCTGCTGAAGGTGCTCGATGAACGCCTGAAAGGCCGCGACTGGATCATGGGCGAGCGCTACACCATCGCCGACATCGCGACGTTCCCGTGGATACGCAACCTGATCGGCTTCTATGAGGCCGGTGATCTGGTCGGCATCAAGCAATTCTCCAATGTTACCCGGGTGCTGGAGCGCTTCCTGGCGCGGCCGGCGGTGATGCGCGGGCTGGAAATTCCCAAGTAACGCGGTTCAAGACCAAGGCAGGCCATGCGTTCATTCCCCTTTAAACAAGTTGATGTCTTCAGCCGAACGCCGCTCAAAGGCAACCCGCTGGCGGTGGTGTTCGGCGCTGACGAACTCAGCGACGAGCGCATGGCGGCGTTCGCGACCTGGACCAACCTCAGCGAAACCACGTTTGTGCTGGAGCCCCAAGACCCACGGGCGGATTACCGGGTTCGGATTTTCACCACCTTGTCGGAACTGCCGTTCGCCGGCCATCCGACCTTGGGCACGTGCCACGCCTGGCTTGAGGCCGGTGGCGTGCCCAAGGGCGAGGAGATCATTCAGGAGTGCGGCGTCGGGCTGGTGCGGGTGCGGCGGCAAGGGACGGAGTTGGCGTTTCTCGCGCCGCCCCTGCTCAGGACCGGACCGGTGGAGGCGGATGTGGTGGAGCGGGTTCGTCTCGGGCTCGGCCTGCCAGCGGACGCAATCGTCCGCACGCAATGGGTCGATAACGGCGCCGGATGGCTGGCGGTGATGGTCGAGGATCGGCGGCAGGTGCTCGACTTGCAGCCGGACCATGCGCAAATGCTCGGGTTGGCGGTGGGCGTGATCGCGCCGTGGCACCCCGAGCGCGATGGCGATGGGGCGCAATTCGAAGTCCGCGCCTTCATCTCCGGCGACGGCATGCCGGAAGACCCGGCCACCGGCAGCCTCAACGCCGGGATCGCCCAGTGGCTGCTCAGCGAAGGCTTGGCCCCGGAATCCTACGTGGTCAGCCAGGGCCTGAGCATGGGCCGCGCCGGGCGGATTCAGGTGGATCGGGTGGGGGATGAAGTCTGGATCGGTGGCGCGGTGGTGACGTGCATTGACGGGACGCTGACGCTGTAGCGGATCTTCGGGATAACCCCAAGACCCTGTGGGAGCGGGCTTGCTCGCGAATGGGGTGGGTCAGTCACCATTTGCATTGGCTGACCCACCGCTTTCGCGAGCAAGCCCGCTCCCACAGTGGTTCGGCGTCGTTGATTTGATCCGGGCTCCCACAAAGGTGGATTGTTGTCAGGTTGGTAAAGGTTTGTTCCTTTCCTGATGTTTGTGTCCGACGCGGAACAGGGCATAAGCTTCGCCCCCTACGACTTTTGTCTCAGGAAAACCCATGCCCAGTCAGTTCCCCGAAGCACGTCCACGCCGTTTGCGCCGCAATGCGAGCCTGCGCAGTCTGTTCCAGGAAACCGAGTTCAGCCTGAACGACCTGGTGCTGCCGATTTTCGTCGAGGAAGAAATCGACGATTTCGTGCCGATCAAAAGCATGCCCGGTGTGATGCGTATTCCCGAGTCTAAACTGGCCGGCGAGATCGAGCGTTATGCCCGTGCCGGGATCAAGTCGGTGATGACCTTTGGCGTGTCCCATCACCTGGACAGCAACGGCAGCGACACCTGGAATGACAACGGCCTGGTGTCGCGGATGTCGCGGATCGCCAAGGACGCGGTGCCGGAGATGATCGTGATGTCCGACACTTGTTTCTGCGAATACACCGACCACGGTCACTGCGGTGTGGTGCATAACCACGAAGTCGACAACGACCAGACCCTGATCAACCTCGGCAAACAAGCCGTGGCCGCGGCCCGTGCCGGCGCTGATGTGATCGCCCCGTCGGCGGCCATGGACGGCCAGGTCCAGGCGATTCGCCGGGCGCTGGATGAAGCCGGTTTCACCCAGACCGCGATCATGGCTTATTCGACCAAATTCGCCTCGGCTCTGTATGGCCCGTTCCGTGAAGCGGGTGGCAGCGCGTTGAAAGGCGACCGCAAAAGCTACCAGATGAACCCGATGAACCGCCGCGAAGCCGTGCGCGAATCGCTGCTGGACGAACAGGAAGGCGCCGATGCGCTGATGGTCAAACCGGCCGGCGCCTACCTGGACATCATTCGCGACATCCGCGAGGTCTCGCGCCTGCCACTGTCGGCGTATCAGGTCAGCGGCGAGTACGCGATGATCAAATTCGCCGCCCAGGCCGGGGCCATCGACGAAGATCGCGTCGTGCGTGAAAGCCTCGGGGCGATCAAGCGGGCCGGCGCGGATTTGATCTTCACCTACTTCGCAATGGACCTGGCCCTGGCCGGGATCTAATTACCACCACAAATCCCCTGTGGGAGTGAGTCTGCTCGCGAAAGCGGTATGTCAGCCAATACATATGGCGACTGATCCGCCGCCTTCGCGAGCAAGCCCGCTCCCACATTTGTTGGGTGGTGGTCACAATTGCTTTGCCAGACACAGCCCCCCTGTGGGAGTGAGCCTGCTCGCGAAAGCGGTATGTCAGCCAATACATATGGCGACTGATCCACCGCCTTCGCGAGCAAGCCCGCTCCCACAGTTTTGGTCTGCGGTGCTTGAGGGGTCAGGCGAAAAACGCCCGTATCCCATGGTCCCGAAAGTACCGCTCGATCACCTTCGGATCGGCACTGTTATCGGCAATCGCGACATAGGTATCCGGGCGCAGCAGATAAAATCCGTTTCGCGCCAACCCCGCCGTTTCAAACGCTGGACGCCAGTCGAACACGTGCAGCGGTAGATGATGTTCGATGCACCAGGCGATCATTTCGTCGCTGGTGTCGCCGTACACATGCACCTGCCACGTCGGGATTTTCAGGGGTTCGTAATTGTCGCCTTCGCCATCGTGGGCCCAGGGCAAGCGGTCGCCGCCGTGGACGTGGCCGGTGACGCCTTCGCTCAGCGGCATGCCGCGATAGTTGACGGTGATCTGGGAAATGGTGCGAAACAGAAACTCCCGGCTCGCCCCGAACGACGTCAACTTCGGGATCAAAAACGGTGCCAGCCGCGTGCGCAGCAGGTCGGCGACTTTGCCCTCGGCGGTGACGAAGCTGAACACCCGGTCGGTGGTGGACACCAGGCGCCGGGCAAAGGCGATGCGTTCGGCTTCATAGCTGTCCAGCAGTTTGGCGCTGGCGCCGCCGCTCAGCACCGAGGCCAGTTTCCATGCCAGATTGATCGCGTCGCCAATCCCGGTGTTCATGCCCTGGCCGCCCGCCGGGCTGTGGACATGGGCCGCGTCGCCGAGCAAGAACGCACGGCCGCTGCGAAAGAACTCCGCCACCCGGTGATGCACGCGGTAAGTCGAAAACCAGTTCACCTGTTCGACGTTGACCTTCAAATGCTCGATGGCCCGGCTGCTGACGTCTTCGAACTTCAGGGTTTCAGCATGTTCGGCCCGCTCATCGCGCACGGTGCCGATCAGCCGCGCATGCCCCTCGCTGGCCAGCGGAAACACCGCGAGGAAGTCTGCTTCATCAAGGTCCACATGCAGTTCGCCGTTGAACGCCGGACCGCTGGCCTGCACATCGGCCACGTAGAAAATCTGCTGGTAAGTGCCGCCGGGAAAACCACTGTCCAAGGTTTTGCGAACGATCGAGCGGGCACCGTCGCAACCGGCGATATAACAGGCCTGGCAGGTTTCCTCCTGGCCATCCGGCAGGCGCAACTGTGCGGTGATGCCGTCGCCGGTTTCCATGAAACTTTCCAGCTCGGTATTGCGCTCCACACGGATGCCGAAGCGGGCGAGGCGTTCGATCAGCAGCGCTTCATGCTCGTCCTGGGGAAAGATTTCCAGGAACGAATAAGGCGTCAGGCCTTCGCCGATCCGGGTCAACGGCAGGCGAGCCACGGCTTCGCCCTTGACCCAGAAATTTGCCGCCGCTACCCGATGACCGTTCTGCACGATGGCGTCGGCGAGGTCGAGTTGACGGTACAACTCCAGGGTCCGCGCCTGCACGGCCAAGGCCCTTGAAGTGGTGCCGGGGGCGGTTGTCTTGTCGATGATGCGCACTTGAATGCCAAGCTTGCTCAGCCACAGCGCCAGCACCAGGCCGGTGGGGCCGGCGCCGATGATCAACACGTCGCTACGGTTCATGGGGGGCATTCTCCGAGAGGGTGTGTGGGGCAAGTATGGTTCAGGCTCGGCGATCCAGCCTTGTGAACACTAATCCCACAGGGTTTGGTGTTTGCCTTGTCTCTGCGCAATAAAAAGGCCCCGCAGCCGTGAAGCAGCGGGGCCTTTTCGTTGAGCTGTGGGGCTTAGAAGTCGATGGTGCCCGACAGCTTCGCCACCCGCGGCTCACCTTGGGTCAGGTAGCCGGCCTGGGCCGATTCCCAGTACTTCTCGTTCGCCAGGTTCTCGATGTTCAGGCGCAGGGTGATGTCTTTCTGGTCGACTTTGAAACCATAGCGGGCGCCGGCGTCGAAGCGGTTCCAGGTCGGCAGGCTGAGGTTGTTCGCCGCGTCGGCGTATTGGCCGCCGGTACGCAGCATCCGCGCGTTCAGCGCTACGCCTTGCAGGCCCGGTACGTCCCAATCCACTCCGGCGTTGAACTGGAAGGTCGGTACGCCGATGGCACGGTTGCCGTCGTTGGCGCCGTTCTGGGTATTCTTCAGTTCGGTGTCCATCAGGGTCAGGCCGCTGATCAGGCGCAGGCCTTCGATCGGCTCGCCGAAGACGTTGAGTTCGACGCCTTTGTTGATCTGCTCACCCTGGCGCACGAACTCCGCGGTGGTCGCGCTGGTGATCACCGAGTAGCCATCGCTCGGTTGTTCGATGCGGTACACGCCCAGGCTGGCGCCGTAGGTGCCCATGTCGACTTTCACACCGGCTTCGATTTGCTTGGAACGGGCCGGGGCGAACGCTTCGTTGCCGTTGGTGACGACGCGGTTGCCGGAGGTGAGTGGCGAGATCGGGCCTTTCGCCAAGCCTTCAATGCGGTTGGCGTAGAACGACACATGCTCCCACGGCTTGAAGACGATGCCGTAAACCGGTGTGGTGATCGATTCGTCATAGGCGGAGGTGCGGCTGCCGGAACCGTAAGGCGCGTAGCCGTAGCCTTGCACCACCAATTGCTGGCGACGCAGGCCGACGGTCAGCAGCAGTCGGTCATCGAAGAAACCAAGGGTATCGGACACCGCCGCGCTGCGGTTGAAGGTTTTGCCGACGATGCCCGGGTCGTTCAGGTCGCCGCCGGAGAAGTTGCCGACCGGTGATGGGGTTTGCACCGGATGGTAGATGTTGTTCGAGTAGCGGGTCAGGTCGAAATCGTAGGCGCTGCGCTGTTCGGTCCAGATCCCGGCCAGGCCGAAATTGAGTTTATGCGTGACCGGTCCGGTGGCGAATCGGCCGTTGAGGCCGGCCATGACGCTGGTGTTGTCTTCGTCGTGGGGGATGAACGAGCCGGTTGTGGTAGATGCACCGTCGTTGCCCACCAGCGTGGTCGAGTTGTAGCGCCCGACCTCACGGGTGTGCTTGGCGCCGCCCGCGGCGTAGGCCGTCCAGTTGTCATTCAGGTCGTACTCGGCGCGCAGCATGCCGAAGGTGTCTTCGATGTCGGTGAAACCCCACTTCGGCGCGTAGTTGGTGTCCGCCGAGGGCGCTTCCGGAATGTGCGTGGCCGTGCCGAGGTTCACGCTGTTGCGGCCACCATTGACCCGCTCTTTCTGGTAGGCGAAATCACCGGAAATACGCAGGGCGTCACCGCGATAATCGAGGCCGATGGAGAACAGTTTCGAACGCTGGTTTTCGTGGTCGATGCCGGTGTCGCCTTCACGCTGGGCCAGGTTGACCCGTGCACCGAATCGGTTGTCTTCACCAAAGCGCTGACCGAGATCGAGGTGCTGACCGACGCGGCCTTCATCGTTGATGTCGGTGGTGAAGCGGCGTGTTGGCACGTCACCGGCGCGCTTGGGTTGCAGGTTGACGCCGCCGCCGATGCCGGAACCGGTCGGGGTCACGCCGTTAATGAAGGCGTTCGGGCCTTTGAACACTTCCACGCGCTCCAGGGCGTCGGTGGAAATGATCTGCCGCGGCAACACGCCGTACAGGCCGTTATAGGAAATATCGTCGCCGGTCAGCGGCAAGCCGCGGATCATGAAGATCTGCGCCTGGTTGGAAAAACCGGACGCCTGGCGCACCGAGGAATCGTTGAGCAATACGTCGGCGACGTCTTCGGCTTGCTGGTCCTGGATCAGTTGTTCGGTGTAGGCGGCCATGGTGAATGGCACGTCCATCATGTCCTGATTGCCCAGCACGCCCAATTGGCCGCCGCGAGCCACCTGACCGCCGGCAAACACCGGGGGCAGGGCAGCCGTCGAGGTCGGGGCCTGGGCGTTGACGTTCACTTCGTCCAGCACCAGCGCTTTGTCGTCATTATTGGTGGTGGCGGCGTGGGCAGAGACGGACAGGGCGCAAAACAGGGCGAGAAGTGTCGGGCGATAGGGAACGCCGAGTCGGGCTGGAGTGGGCATGTTCGATCCTGGCGGCGCGCCGCCGATGAGAAAAAGAGATAACGGCGCGGGGAACTCCTTGCGCAAATACGACTCCAGGCGCGAATGATAGTTTTTCTCAGTAACGTTCTGCAATAAGTTTGTCACGCAATCTCCCCTGTGGGAGCGGGCTTGCTCGCGAAAGCGGCGTATCAGCCAATACATGTGGTGACTGACACACCGCTTTCGCGAGCAAGCCCGCTCCCACAGGGGATGTGTGTCGGGATAAAGGATTGGTGGAACAGCCGCCCATCAGCACAGTCATAGCCTGCACCCGGCCATTGATCGTATGGTTAACCCGGCTAAACGGATTTTTGGAGCACCATGCACGCCCACCGATTGATCATGAGTCTCGCTGCCTTGCTGGTCCTGGCCGGTTGCGGTATCCGGCAGGCCCAGGAAGCGCCGGCCCGCAAGCCCGCCGAGGTCAAGGCGCAGATCGTGCGTCTGTTGCCGGCGAAAACTGTCGACCGCGAGGGTTGGGCGACGGATATCTATGCAGCGTTTGCCGCCCAGGAGATTTCGCCGACCACACAAAACCTGTGTGCGGTGCTGGCCGTCACCGAACAGGAATCAACCTTTCAGGTAGATCCAACCGTGCCGGGTCTGGGCAGGATTGCCCGGGACGAGATCGACCGCCGCGCCGCCAAGGCGCATATCCCCGGCCTGTTGGTCAGCGGCGCGTTGCAGGTGCGTTCGCCCAACGGCAAGAGCTACAGCGACCGGCTCAATGCCGCCCGCAGCGAAAAAGAACTGAGCGCGATTTTCGATGACTTCATCGGCATGGTGCCCATGGGCAAGACCCTGTTCGGTGGTTTCAACCCGGTGCACACCGCCGGGCCGATGCAGGTCAGCATCGAATTCGCCGAGCAGCAGACGCGCAATTATCCCTATCCGGTTGAAGGGTCGATCCGCCATGAGGTGTTCAGCCGTCGCGGCGGTATGTATTTCGGCATTGCGCATTTGCTCGGCTATCCGGTGAGCTACACCCAACCGCTGTACCGCTTTGCCGATTTCAATGCCGGGTGGTACGCCAGCCGTAATGCGGCGTTTCAGAATGCGCTGAGCCGGGCGTCCGGCATCCCGTTGGCGCTGGACGGTGACCTGATCCGCTACGACTCGATCATGCCCGGCACCACGGAACTGGCGGCGCGCACCCTCAGCAAGCGATTGGGCATGCGTAATCCGACGATTCGCGATCAATTGGAAAAAGGCAAAAGCCTGGAATTCGAGGAAACGCGGCTTTACCAGGAAGTCTTCGCCCTGGCCGACAAGGCCGAAGGCCGGACGCTGCCCCGGGCGGTGTTGCCGGGGATTGTGCTGGAAAGCCCGAAAATAACCCGCAAACTCACCACGGCGTGGTTCGCCAAGCGGGTGGACGAAAGGTATCAGCGCTGCATGGCGAAGGGGCGTTGACGATCAAAAGATCACAGGCATAAAAAAACCCGGCGGATAAGGCCGGGTTTTTCGTCGAGTACCGCGGTGAAGCAATTCATTCAAGCGGTGCGGTTTTGGATCAGACGGTCGGAACCACCTTCAGCAACGCGATTCTGAATCAGACGATCCGAGCCACCTTCGGCAACGCGTTTTTCGATCAGACGATCCGAGCCACCTTCAGCAACACGATTCTGGATCAGACGATCCGAGCCACCTTCAGCGACGCGTTTTTCGATCAGACGATCCGAGCCACCTTCAGCAACACGATTCTCGATCAGACGATCCGAACCACCTTCGGCAACGCGTTTTTCGATCAGACGATCCGAACCACCTTCAGCAACGCGATTCTCGATCAAGCGATCCGAACCACCCTCAGCCACACGGCTTTCGATCAGGCGATCCGAGCCGCCTTCAGCGACCATGGTGTGAGACGAAGCGGCGAAAGCGTTAACTGCGAAAACCGAGAAAGCGATGCTGAGGAAGAGTTGGCGTTTCATGGTGGTGTGCTCCGGGGTGCTTATTGGTTGGGTATGGAGCGGATGTTACGCCGGGGATTTTTTATGAGAACTTCATTGACGTGATGGTGACCATCGACGGCAATGATGGTTGGCGCGAAGGCCCCTTCGCAGGTTGATAATGCGATCCCTGTGGCGAGGGAGCTTGCTCCCGCTGGGCAGCGAAGCGGCCCCAAACCAGCAATCGCGACCCATCAGGCAGACTGCACAGCCGAGCGCGAGCAAGCTCCCTCACCACAGGGATGCATTCGGGACGATCACACCCGGCGACGAACAAACTTGCGCCACAACCAGACCCACAGCATCAACAGCGGGAAGGCCAGGATCAGGAACGGCAACGCATAACTGCCTTTTTCCAATGCATCGACGGCACCATCGGCCAGGTTGTCCAGCAAGTTGCTGAACGCCCGGCTCAGGTGCGACGAGCGACTGCTGGCGCCGGTCGGCTGGAACGACAGGGTGACGCGGTTGGTGTCGAGCCGGCGCTGGTGTCCGGCGGCGACCTGGGCCAGGGCTTGCAGGTCGTTTTCGATGCCGGCCTGTTCCTTGCTCAGGGCGATCAGGTCGGTGACGCTGATGTCCTTGCGGCTGGCCAGTTGATCCAGGCGTTGCTGCTGGGCCTGGAGGCGTTCCTGACGGCGGCGGGTGTCGTCCACCGCATCGGCCAGGTCCTCGGCGCTGGTGATCCGCTGGCCCATTTCGCCACCCTCGGCGGCCATGGCGACCAACGGCTCGACCCCGGCGGGGGCAATGCGCAAGGTGATCTCGGCGCGGCCGGCGCCTTGCTCGATGCGCAACACATTACAGGCGCCGAAACGCGCGGTTTCGCAGGCCTCGCGGGTGGCTTGCAAGCGCGGCATGATTTGCGCTTCGGGCAGCATCAGTTGCACATCATGCTCGTAGGCGAGCATCGCGCCGCCGCGTCCCTGTTCACCGGCTAGACTGGCCGATGACGACCGTTCGCTCGGCGAGCAGCCGACCAGGGCCAGACAGGCCACTACACACCAATAGACGCGAGGCATTGAGGCAGGTTTGCCATCCGGTTGGCGCATGTTCGTTCCTTGACAGTGGCAGGCGGGACGTCGGCAGTGCGTCCCGGGAGCGCGCATCTTACCTGCATCATTCGGCCAAATGGCAGGGAACATGCTCCCCAGGCTCGCCGTCTACCGACAGACTGTTTGTTCGCCGGGAGGGCGCGACATGTATCAGCTTTATGGACACCCGAATTCCGGCGCGGCGGCAATCGAGGCGGCCCTCGAACTCTGCGCGATTCCTTATCGTTTCATCGATGTGGCGGCGTCTGTCGAGGCCGCTCACGCGCTGGAAAAACTCAACCCGCTCAAGCAGATTCCGGCCCTGGAACTGCCCGATGGCAGCGTCCTCACCGAAAGCGCGGCGATCCTGATTCACTTGGGGCTGACCTTTCCCTCGTCGGGCCTGTTGCCCGACGACCCGATAGAACGTGATCAGGCCATTCGCGGCCTGGTGTACATCGTCAGCAATTGCTATTCGGCCATCGGCATCATCGACTACCCCGAGCGCTGGTTGATCAAGGCGGATGAGGCGTCCAGGGAAAACCTCATGGCCGGCGCCCGCAAACGCTTGCACTGGAGTTGGGAGGTGTTTGCCGATGAGTTTTCCGGCGAGCTGTACCTGGGCGAAGAGACGCCGGGGGCGCTGGATGTACTGGCGGCAGTGGTGTCGCGCTGGGCCGGCAGCCGCGAGCATTTACGCAATGCCCGGCCCGGGTTTTATGCCTGGCTGACGCGGATTGATCGGCATCCGACATTGGCGCCGGTCTTCGCCAGGCATTGGCCGACCTGAGCAACACCAACGATCAAATGTGGGAGCGGGCTTGCTCGCGAAAGCGGTGTGTCAGCCAACACATGTAGTGACTGACACACTGCATTCGCGAGCAAGCCCGCTCCCACAAGAGGATTTGCGGTGTTCTGGAGTCATTCCCCGCGAATGTACTGCTCCAGTTGCTTTATCAGTTCCGCCTGTTCGGCAATCGCTTCCTTGACCAGGTCACCAATCGACAGCAGCCCCAGCAGCTTGCCGTTTTCCACCACCGGTAAATGCCGCAGGCGTTTGTTGGACATGATGCCCATGCAGGTTTCGACGGACTGATGGGTATCCACGGTAATGACTTCCTTCACCATGATGTCGCTGACCGGTGTGCCGACCGAGGAGCGTCCCTTGAGCACCAGTTTGCGTGCGTAATCACGCTCGCTGATGATGCCCACCACCTCGCCATGGGCCACTACCGGAAGCGCACCGACGTTTTTCGCGGCCATGATCATCAGCGCTTCCAGCACCATTTGATGCGGGGCAATGGTATGGACTTCCTGGTTTTTGAGGTCCTTTAACTTGAGCAGTTGGGCGACGGTTTTCATGGCGGCTTCTCTGGTGTTGTCGTTGTTCTTGAAGAATCGTAGACGCAAGCGTTCAGGGCAAGGAGGAAAGCGTCAGATAACACGCAAAAAACGTCATTCGGTGGTTTTTCTTCAGTCAACCTCGCGAACCAAGTCGATAAACGCGCGCAAACCGGCGGGTACGTGGCGGTTGGCCGGGTAGTACAGGTACAGGCCGGGGTAGGGCGGCAGCCAGTCTTGCAGTACCCGAATCAGCCGACCGGCGGCCAGATGCCCGGCAATCGAGTGTTCACTGGTACAGGCCAGTCCGACGCCCTGAAGCGCCGCGTCAACGATCAGTTGATGGCTGTCGAGGGTCAGCGGGCCGTTGACGTCGATGATCTGCTGCTGGCCACGTTTTTCGAATTCCCAACGGTACAGCGTGCCGCTGGCAAATCGCGTGCGAATGCAGCTGTGCCCGGCCAGGTCTGTCGGTGAACGGGGTTTGGCATGGCGGGCGAAGTAGTCGGGTGAACCGACCACCGCAAACTGCAACGATGGGCTGCAAGGCACGGCAATCATGTCCAGGGGCACGCTGTCGGCCAGGCGAATGCCGGCGTCGAAACCGTCGGCGACAATGTCCACCAACCCGGTGTCGGTGACGATGTCCAAGCGCATGTCCGGGTAGCGCTTGAGGAACTCAACCACCACCGGCGTCATGATCATCTGCACCGCGGCTTCGGAGGCGTTGATGCGCAGGGTGCCGCTCGGGGTGTCACGAAACTGGTTCACCGCTTCCATTGCCGCCGAGATCTCGTGCAACGCCGGCCGCACCCTGGCCAGAAACTGCTCGCCGGCCTCCGACAGCGACACACTGCGGGTGGTGCGATTGAACAACCGAACGCCCATGCGCTGCTCCAGCGCGGCGATGGCGTGACTCATGGCCGAAGGCGACATGCCCAGTTCATCCGCGGCACGACGGAAACTGCGGTGGGTCGAAACGGCGACTACCGCATTGAGTTCCAGCAAACCCATCTTTTGCATTGTGCTGTTTCCTGCATCAGTTCATCCCATATTAGCCCGATTGTTTGAAGGATGGTGGGGGCCTACCTTGACCTCCGCCACACCACAAATTCCCCTGTGGGAGCGGGCTTGCTCGCGAAGGCGGTGTGTCAGCAAATACATGTGGTGGCTGACACACCGCTTTCGCGAGCAAGCCCGCTCCCACAGGGGGACCTCTGTCTATTCGGGAATATCGCAATGACCCAGACTGTTTTGATCACCGGCGCCTCCACCGGCTTCGGCCAATCCACCGCGCAATTGTTTGCAGCCCAGGGCTGGAACGTCATCGCCAGCATGCGCAACCCTTCCGCCGGCGCCGCCCTGGTCACCTTGGAAAACGTACTGGTTACTCGCCTCGACGTTGAGGACCTGAGCAGCATCGACAGCGCCATTGCCGCCGGTATCGAGCGCTTCGGCCAAATCGATGTGTTGGTCAACAACGCCGGTTTCGGCCTGTTCGGCGTGTTCGAAGGCACGTCCCGGGAGAAAATCCGTGAGCAGTTCGACGTCAATGTCTTCGGCGTGATGGACGTGACCCGGGCGATCCTGCCGCATTTTCGCCAGTGCCGGGCCGGGGTCATCGTCAATGTCAGCTCCGGCGCCGGGGTGTTTGGCTTGCCGATGATTTCGGCCTACAACGCCAGCAAATTTGCCCTGGAAGGTTTTTCGGAGTCGCTGTCCTATGAACTGGCTTCGCAGAACATCAGAGTGAAAATCGTCGAGCCGGGTGGGGTGGTCAGCACCGGGTTCGGTTCGCGCTCGGCGGCCGAGGCCGCACAACTGAGTACGCCGGGGGATTACGACGCATTTGTCGGCGCAGCGTTGAAGGCATTCGAAGGGTTGCGCGGGGAACGCCTGGCCACCTCCGAAGACGTGGCGCAGGTGATCGTTGATGCGGCGAGTGACGGGACTGACCGCTTGCGCTATGTGGCGACCCAGGACATCGAACCGCTGGTTAAAGCGCGGCGGGAAACGTCGGAGGTGGAATACATGGCGCTGATGCGCGGCAAGTTCGCAACCCTGTAACACCGCGCAAAATCCCTGTGGGAGCGGGCTTGCTCGCGAATGCGGTGTGTCAGTCACCCCATGTATGGCCTGACACACCGCTTTCGCGAGCAAGCCCGCTCCCACAAGGGATCGCCTGCACCTTGCGCAGAGCGCGTAGAATTGCGCCCCTGAATCAGTTTCGAGGTTGCAGTGGTGGATTTACAGCAGGGCTTCGTCCTGACCCGGCATTGGCGCGATACCCCGGCCGGCACGGAAGTCGAGTTCTGGCTGGCGACCGATGCCGGTCCCCGGCGCATCCGCCTGCCTTATCAACCGTCGGTAGCCTTTATCCCGGCCGAACAGCGCGAGCAGGCCGAAAGCGTGCTGCGTGGCGAAAAGAACGTCGAGCTGCGGCCCCTGGCGCTGCTGGATTTCGAGCATCGCCCGGTGCTCGGCCTGTATTGCCAGCAGCACGGTCAGTTGATGCGCCTGGAAACCGCGCTGCGCAGGGCCGGGGTCGAGATGTTCGAGGGCGACGTGCGCCCACCGGAACGCTACATGATGGAACGCTTCATCACCGCGCCCGTGCAGTTCGGTGGCACTCCCAACGCCGACGGCTTGCTGCTCGACGCGCAAATGAAACCCGCGCCGGGCTATCGGCCAACGCTACGCCTGGTGTCCCTCGATATCGAAACCACCGCCCAGGGCGATCTCTATTCCATCGCCCTGGAAGGATGCGGCGAGCGTCAGGTGTACATGCTCGGCCCGCCCAACGGTGATGCCAGCGCCGTGGATTTTCAGCTTGAATACTGCGATTCCCGCACCCTGCTGCTGAAGAAACTCAACGACTGGTTCGCCCAACACGACCCCGACGCGATCATCGGCTGGAACGTCGTGCAGTTCGACTTGCGGGTGCTGCACGAACACGCCCGGCGCCTGGCGGTGCCGCTGAAATTGGGGCGTGGCGGCGAAGAGATGCAGTGGCGCGAACACGGAAGCCGCAATCATTACTTCGCGGCTGCGGCAGGGCGCTTGATCATCGACGGCATCGAATCCCTGCGTTCGGCGACCTGGAGTTTCCCTTCATTCAGCCTGGAAAACGTCGCGCAAACCCTGCTCGGCGAAGGCAAGGCGATCAGCACGCCGTACCAGCGCATGGACGAAATCAACCGCATGTTCGCCGAGGACAAACCGGCGCTCGCCACCTACAACCTCAAGGACTGTGAACTGGTCACGCGGATTTTCGCCAAGACCGAGTTGCTGACCTTCCTGCTGGAACGGGCCAGCGTCACCGGGTTGCCGGCGGATCGCAGCGGCGGCTCGGTGGCGGCGTTCACCCATTTGTATATGCCGCTGATGCACCGCCAGGGCTTCGTCGCGCCGAACCTCGGCGGCAAGCCACCCCAGGCCAGCCCCGGCGGCTTTGTGATGGACTCGCAACCGGGGCTCTACGAGTCAGTGCTGGTGCTCGACTACAAGAGCCTGTACCCGTCGATCATCCGCACCTTCCTCATCGACCCGGTGGGGCTGATCGAAGGCCTCAAGCACCCGGACGACAGTGAATCGGTGCCGGGCTTTCGTGGCGCTCGATTTTCAAGAACGCGGCATTGCCTGCCCGCCATCGTCGCTCGGGTCGCCGAAGGTCGGGAAACCGCCAAGCGCGAACACAATGCGCCACTGTCCCAGGCCTTGAAGATCATCATGAACGCCTTCTACGGCGTGCTCGGTTCCAGCGGTTGTCGCTTCTTCGATACGCGTTTGGCCTCGTCCATCACCCTGCGCGGCCACGAGATCATGCTGCGCACCCGCCAGTTGATCGAAGCCCAGGGCCACGCGGTGATTTACGGCGATACCGACTCGACCTTCGTCTGGCTGCGTCGCGCCCACGGTCAGCAAGAAGCGGCGCAGATCGGCCGCGCCCTGGTGGATCACGTCAACCAGTGGTGGCGCGAGCATGTGAAGGCCGAATACGGATTGGAAAGTGCGTTGGAATTGCAGTTTGAAACCCACTACAAACGCTTCCTGATGCCGACCATTCGCGGGGCCGAGGAGGGCAGTAAGAAGCGCTATGCCGGGCTGGTCACCCGTGCCGACGGCACGGACGAAATGATCTACAAGGGCCTGGAAACCGTGCGCACCGACTGGTCGCTGCTGGCCCGGCAATTCCAGCAGGAGCTGTATTCGCGGATCTTCCATCGCCAACCGTATCAGGACTATGTGCGCGACTACGTGCGCAAGACCCTGGCCGGTGAGTTCGATGAACGCCTGGTCTACCGCAAGCGCCTGCGCCGCACCCTCGACGACTATGAACGCAATGTGCCGCCCCATGTGCGAGCGGCGCGGATGGCCGATGCCTACAACGATGAACAGGGACGGCCCCGGCAATATCAGAACGGCGGCTGGATCAGCTACGTAATCACCGTCGCCGGACCGGAGCCGCTGGAAATCCGCAGTGCACCGATCGATTACGACCACTACGTGACCCGGCAACTGCAACCGGTGGCCGACGCGATCCTGCCCTTTGTCGATGACGACTTTTCAACCCTGATTGGTGGGCAGCTTGGCTTGTTTTAAGTCCAGCAGCGACAGCGTCCAGTCATCCTGTATGCCGTGGAAATAATGCTCCAGCGCCTGGTGGAACAGGCTGCCGTCGGGGGCAACCTGGGCGAACAGGGTCATGGAGGAGTGAAATTTGAGGTCATCGGGGTGGCCGAAAATGTCGGCAATCGAGCGTTTTTTGAGGTTCAGCACTAACTGGGTGCACGTGCGCAGACGGGGTCCCAGCAAGGGGTGGTTCAAGTAGGCCGCCGCTTCTTCGGCACAACTGATGGCGAAGTGGCGCGACATTTCGCTACCGCCGAGCCCGGCGATTTGCGGAAAGACGAACCACATCCAGTGCCGGCGTTTCTGCCCGGCGCGCAGTTCCTCCTGGACCCGGTCGAACACCGGATCCTGTGCCTGGAGGAAGCGTGGCAGATTGAACGAGTCGAGCTGATCGGTGCTTCTCATTCCGAAGCCCTCTACAGGTCGCGATGGCTCAGACCATGGCCAACCGCTGCTTTCGTTGTGGCGCGCGAAACGCTTGGTCCAGCGCCTCCAGATCCGTCGCTTCCAGCTTCAACTGCGCGGCTTGCGCATTGAGCATCACGTGCTCCGGTCGGACCGCTTTGGGAATGGCGATGACACTGTCCTGACGCAGTATCCATGCCAGTGCTGCCTGGGCCGGGGTCACCCCATGACGGGCGGCCACCTGCTTGAGCGTTGAGTTGACCAGCATATGCCCACCCTGGCCGATGGGACAGTAGGCCATGACCGGCATTTGCTGTTGCTGGCACCAGGGCAGCAGGTCGAATTCGATGCCGCGCTCCTCCAGGTTATACAGCACCTGATTGGTGGCGCAGGCCGGTGCGGACAGTTCGTGCAAGTCATCGACGTCGAAATTGGACACGCCCCAACGACCGATCTTGCCTTCTTCACGCAGGCGTTCGAAGGCTTCGACGGTTTCTTCCAGGGGGTATTGGCCGCGCCAGTGCAGCAGGTACAAATCGATGTGATCGGTGTTCAAACGTCGCAGGCTGCGCTCGCAGGCCTGGGGGATGCCTTTGCGGCTGGCGTTGTGCGGGTAGACCTTGCTGACCAGGAACACCTGATCACGCAGGCCGGCGATGGCTTCACCCACCACCTCTTCGGCACCGCCCTCGGCGTACATCTCGGCGGTGTCGATCAGGCGCATGCCCAACTCGACACCTTGGCGCAGCGCCGCGACTTCACTGCGGCGGGCCGAACGGTCCTCGCCCATGCGCCAAGTGCCCTGGCCGATCACCGGGACCTGAACGCCGGCGAGTTCAAGGGTTCGCATAAAACCTCCTTTTTGCAACGCGATCGATACTACAGTGGGCAGCAGAATAGCCTGTGGGTTCCCCTGTGGGGTTTTGTGGTGAGTCAGGAATTTGTATACGACGCGATCCCTTGTGGGAGCGGGCTTGCTCGCGAAGGCGTCGTGTCAGTCAATACAAATGGCGACTGACCCACCGCCTTCGCGAGCAAGCCCGCTCCCACAGTGGTTTTGGGTTGAACCAGCCACTTATGCATGACCGTAACCCTTGTGGGAGCGAGCCTGCTCGCGAAAGCGGTGGATCATTCCCTATTGATGTTGACTGACACGACGCCTTCGCGAGCAGGCTCGCTCCCACAGTGGTTTTTTGGTGAGTCAGGAATTTATATACGACGCGATCCCTTGTGGGAGCGGGCTTGCTCGCGAAAGCGGTGTATCAGTCAATACAAATGGCGACTGACCCACCGCTTTCGCGAGCAGGCTCGCTCCCACAGTGGTTTTTTGGTGAATCAGGAATTTATATGCGATGCGATCCCTTGTGGGAGCGGGCTTGCTCGCGAAAGCGGTGCTTCAGTCAATACACATGGCGACTGATTCACTGCCTTCGCGAGCAAGCCCGCTCCCACAGGGTCTTGTGTCAGGTTGTTACTTGGCGGAGAACTTGAACACGGTGTGCTGGGTGTAGGTTTTGCCCGGATCCAGGCGTGTAGACGGGAAGTTTGGCTGGTTCGGCGAGTCCGGATAGTGCTGGGTTTCCAGGGTGAACGCGCTCCAATGCGCATAGACCTTGCCAGCCTTGCCCTTGACCGTGCCGTCGAGGAAGTTGCTGGTATAGAACTGCACCCCCGGCTCGCTGGTGTAGAGCTGCAAGCGCCGGCCGGATTGGGGATCGCTGACATCGGCGGCGAGTTTGCTCACGTCGCCCTTGGCATCCAGCGCCCAGTTGAAGTCGAATCCGCCCTGTTTCGGCTCGGCGAATTTCAGCTGCGGGTGATCGGCCTTGATGTTTTTGCCGATGGCGGTCGGTTGGGTGAAGTCCATCGGCGTGCCGGCCACGGGGGCCAGTTCACCGGTAGGGATCAGCGTGCCGTCGATCGGCGTGTAATGGCTGGCGTGCAGGGTGGCGAGTTGTTGCAGCACGTCGCCATTACCGGCGCCGGCCAGGTTGAAATAGCTGTGGTTAGTCAGGTTCAGCACCGTGGGTTTGTCGGTGCTGGCCTTGTAGTCGATGCGCAGTTCGTTGTTCTCGGTGAGGCTGTAGGTCACTTCGGTTTTCATATTGCCGGGGAAACCCATTTCACCGTCCTTCGACAGGTAGGTCAGGGTCACGCCCACCGAGTCCTTGCCTTTGCTCGGCTGCGCCTTCCACACGTGCTTGTCGAAACCCTGAGTACCGCCGTGCAAGGAGTTAGGGCCGTCGTTTTTCGGCACCTGGTAGCTTTTGCCATCCAGTTTGAACGCGCCGCCGGCCAGGCGGTTGCCGTAGCGGCCGATGGTCGCGCCGAAGTACGCGGTGCCAGCCTGATAACCCTGGACGTCATCAAAGCCGAGCACGATATCGTCGACCTGACCGTTCTTGTCCGGCACTTTCAAAGACTGCAACGTCGCGCCGTAGGTAATGACCGTGGCTTGCACGCCATGGCTGTTGCGCAGGATGTATTGCTCGACAGGCGTGCCGTCATTGGTTTTGCCGAAGGCCTTGTGTTCACTGGACAGGCCGGCGGCGTGGGCGGGAAGGGTGGCGATCATCAGGGACAGTCCGAGGCCGGAGAGCAGGTAGCGGGATTGAAGCATGGTTGATCTTCCTTTTTGTTGTTTTGATCAGTAGTCATACTAAATATAGACTGAATGAAGATTTATAGCCTATAGATCGATTTATTCCAGAATAAAGTCTGACTAAATAAGAGGCGGACAATGGCCGGTGATCGGTCCGGCACCGTGAACACTGCACTTTTTCCGATTATCCGGCTCTATCCATGGCCAGGCTGCGGCGACTCCCGCCGCGCAGGAATGTGTCAGCCCAAGAACCCATGGCTCGAGTGTCAACCCGCTTTCAAACCCCCATTCGCCTGCTGGCGTGCCTGACGTTGCTGTTCGCCAGCGGTTGCAGCCAGCAACAGGGCAGCGACGTGATCAGCCAGTTTCGCGAAGGCAAACCCCAGGAGTTCCTCCAGACCAGCGTCGATCGCATGGCCACGTTGTCGATGCACGACAACCTCGAAAGCCTGTACCTGCTGATGAGCAAGCTCTACCTGCGCAACCCCCAGGAGCTGAAGAAATCCGGCTTCCTCGATGCCCGCGCCGCCGAGAAACAAGTGCGCGAGGCCATCGAGCTGCAACAGCCGCTGCCGACCCTGGGCGGCAAAAAAGACCTGGCGGCGCTGAGCTATGCCATGAGCCCGGAATTTCTCGGAGATCGGGTCGGCGCCTTCATCTATGCCATCGGCAGCATGCTGGTCACCGCCCATGGCAATCGGTTGGAGTTCTACATGACCGACGCGATCAACCCGGTCTTCATCAGCAACGCCGCACGCAACATCGAAAAAGCCACGTGGATACTGAGTCAGCGGCAGAACAAAAACGGCGAGCCGTTGCTGTTCTCCAATGAGATTTCGGAGGAGGGCAGCAACCTGAGTTTCGCCGTGGAGTTCGGCAAGATCGTGGCGAGGCTGGATTTGCTGACGCAGATGCTGGATGAGCGCTACCGAAGGATTGGACTCAACTATGCGCAGAGCTTGCTCTTCCTGAATTTCCTCCCCGTCCAATAATCCCCCCCGCAATCCTCTGTGGGAGCGGGCTTGCTCGCGAAAGCGGTGTATCAGCCCATACATGTGGCGACTGATCCAGCGCATTCGCGAGCAAGCCCGCTCCCACAGGGATTTCGTTGTTCCAGCAGATTTGCTTCAGGCATAACGATAGACCGCATCGATATAAGTGGTTATAAGAAAAATCGCTATGCTGCGGGCCAGTTTTTCCATGGGTTTTGTGGGCGTATTAATGGATTTCGGAAATTTCGGTCTAGTCGTCGCGGGTTTGGTGGTGGGCTTTATCGTCGGCATGACCGGCGTGGGCGGCGGTTCACTGATGACGCCGATCCTGTTGTGGTTTGGCGTCAACCCGGCCACGGCGGTGGGCACCGATTTGTTGTACGCGGCCATTACCAAATCCAGCGGTGTGCTGGTGCACCGCAAAAACCAGAACATCGATTGGGCGATCACCGGTTGGCTGACCCTGGGCAGTGTGCCCGCCGTGGCCATGACCCTGTGGTTCCTCAGCAGCCTGCACACCGCGCCCGAAACCATGAACGCCATCATCAAGCAGGCCCTGGGCTTCGTGCTGTTCGCCACGGCCCTGGCGATTTTCTTCAAGAAACGCCTGCTCGACTTCGCCCACAAACGCGCCGGCGGCAACTACAACCCCAGCGGTAAGCGCCTGAACGTGATGACCGTCATCACCGGCCTGATCCTCGGCACCATGGTCGCCCTGACCTCCATCGGCGCCGGCGCCCTGGGCACTGTGGCGCTGTTTATCCTCTATCCGCTGCTGCCGACCCGCCGCCTCGTCGGCACCGAAATCGCCCACGCCGTGCCCCTGACCCTGGTCGCCGGCCTGGGCCACGCGAGCATGGGCAACATGGATTGGCATGTGCTGGGTTTCCTGTTGATCGGTTCGCTGCCGGGGATCTGGCTGGGCAGCCACCTGACCGGGCGCATCTCCGATGAACTGCTGCGCCCATGCCTGGCGACGATGCTGTTGTTGATCGGCTATAAATTGGCGTTCTGACCTTCTTGATTCTTTCTGACCCACCCCTTACCTGTGGGAGCGGGCTTGCTCGCGAAGGCGGCGTGTCAGTCGACATCAGTTTTGACTGACCCACCGCTTTCGCGAGCAAGCCCGCTCCCACAGGTGAGGGGTGGTGTTCAATCATGCAAACAAACCCCTTATCGCCCCCCATAGGTGCTACGGTGACGCGCCACCCTTTCATCCCAGCGCGGATGACCTGTCGGCATCCCCCCGTGATCGACAAGCAAGAGGTGACCTGTGCACGCGTTTATCGACGTCGCTGAGCGACAAATCCACGCAGCCGGGTATTGCCTCGACACCTCGTCGTGACGGTCCCGCCCAAGAGTCTGCCGCTGATTCTCAGTGAGCTGCGCATCGCCACCACCCAGCAGCATCAGGTGCTGGAAAAACGCATTCCGTTTTTCACTGCCGACCAAGCCCTCTACACCCGATTGCTTGAAGCCTATTACGGCTTCTACCGGCCCCTGGAAAACCTGTTGTTCCAGATCGCCATGAGCATTCCTGACCTGGACTGGCTGATTCGCAGTAAAACCCCTTCGCTTGAAGCCGACCTGTATGCATTGGGCCTGGATGCGGACACAATCGCGGCCATTCCCCAATGCCGGTTTTCCCTGCCGATCAAATGCGCGGCCGATGTGCTGGGCGTGCTGTACGTGCTTGAAGGCGCAACGTTGGGCGGGCAATCCCTGCGCAATGGCTTGTACTCGCGTCTGAGAATCGATGAACACCGGGGCGGGCGATTTTTTGCGGTGTATGGCACCTCGACCCTGGTGATGTGGCGTGGTTTTCTCGCCTGCCTGTACGAGGTGCGCGACCCGGCGGAGCGAGCCCGATCGGTGGTGGCCGCCGAGGCGACGTTCAAGACGTTCGAGCATTGGCTCGAGCAGCGCGGGGTATTGCAATGACGCGTCTGAGCGCTGAACAACTCGAGGCCGCCCTCGCGCAATGTGCCAGCGAGCCGATCCGCATTCCCGGCTCGATCCAGCCCCATGGCGTGCTGCTGACGTTGAGCGAGCCGGGGTTGATCATCGGTCAGGTCAGCAGCAATTGCGCGGCGATGTTCGATCATCCGGTCGAGGCCTTGTTGCAGCAGCCTTTGGCGAGCTTGACCGGCGTCACAGTGGTGGAGCAGGTCCGGCAGGCGTTGTCCTTGCCAGACCTTGAAGACGCCAACCCGTTGCTGCTGGAAATCAACGGTCAACGCTTCAATGGCTCCCTCAGCCGCCACGACGCCTTGGTCATTCTTGAGCTGGAACCCTTGCTGGAAGCGACCCAGGACAACACCGCCATTCTGCTGCGTGCCTTGCGGCGGATGCAGGCGGCGGCGACCTTGCAGGATTTGTACAGCGTCAGCGTCGAGGAAATCCGCCACCTGACCGGTTTCGACCGGGTGTTGATTTACCGTTTTGAAGCGGCCGGTCACGGCCGGTCACGGCCAGGTCATCGGCGAAGCACTGGGCGGTCAATTGCCGAGTTACCTGGGCCAGTGTTTTCCCGCATCGGACATTCCGCCCCAGGCTCGGGAGCTATACCGCTTGAACTGGATCCGGGTAATTCCCGATGCGCGTTATGTGCCGGTGCCGATCCTCCCGGTGCTGCGTCCCGACACCGGGCAACCCCTGGACTTGGGCTACTCGATGTTGCGCAGCGTGTCGCCGATCCATTGCCAATACCTGAACAACATGGGCGTGCGCGCGTCCATGAGCCTGTCGCTGCTGGAGCAGGACCGACTCTGGGGCCTGATCACCTGCGCCGACCCTCAGCCGCTGCTGGTCAGCCACCCGGTGCGCACCATGTGCGCGGCCATCGCCCAATTGCTCAGCGTGCAGATCACTGCGTTGCAAACCCGAGACCTGCAAGCCGAGCGCGAGCGCAAGTCGCTGTTGATCAACGAGCTGAGCGCTGCCATGCGCCTGGCCACGCACGATGTGCTGGACGGTCTGGCCAATCACCCGCAGCAATTGCTGGGCTTGACCGGCGCCAGCGGCGTGGCGGTGCTGATCGAGGATCGCTTGCAGTTGATCGGCCAATGCCCGACCGAGGAGCAGGTGCGGGCGCTGTACCTGTGGGTGCGCGAACAGTGCCTGGACAGCGGCGAGTTGCTGGTGACCGAGCACCTGCAAAGCCTGCATGGCGGCAGTGCCGTCTACAGCGATGTCGCCAGCGGTTTGCTGGCGTTCGTGCTGCCCAAACCGGTGGACAACGGCGTGATCTGGTTTGGCGCGCAACTGCGTTCCAGCATGCAATGGAGCGGCAACCCCGACGAGCATTTCGTCGCCGGCACCGACGCCCATCAACCCCTGCAACCGCGCAAATCTTTTGAGGTCTGGGAACAACAGGTGGAAGGCCGGTCGCGGCCATGGAGCGCCGCCGATGCCTTCGCCGCGTTGCAACTGCGCCGCGCCGCCATCGAGGACGACCTGGCGCGCCAGGTGCGCCGCGAACACGAAGCGGTGCGGGTGCGCGATGAGCTGGTGGCCGTGGTGTCCCATGACCTGCGCAACCCCATGACGATCATCATCATGCAATGCGGAATGATGCAGCGCCTGGTTTCCCGGGACGAAGGCAAGCACACCGTGCGCCTGAGCGCGGCGCTGGGCACCGTGGAAGAGGCGACCTCGCGGATGAACGCGCTGATCGCCGATCTGCTGGATAAATCGAAACTGGACGCCGGCCAGTACCCGCTCGATTGCAAGCCACTGGATGTGGTCGAGTTGCTGGAGCAGGCGTGCGCGTTGCTGGTGACCCTGACCTCGCACAAGGACATCGAGCTCAATTGCAGCAGCGTCGCGGGCCTGAGTATCGACGCCGACCCGCAGCGGCTGTTCCAGGTGTTGTCGAACCTGTTGGGCAATGCCATCAAGTTCACTCAGGCGGGCGGGCGCATCGACGTTCGCGCCTGGCAGGTGGACGACAACGTCATGATCTCGGTGCGCGACAACGGCGGCGGGATTCTCCCGGCGCAATTGCCACATATTTTTGAACGCTACTGGTCGGTGCGCGAAGGCAACCCCAATGGCAGCGGCCTGGGCTTGTATATCTGCCGCAGCATCGTCCAGGCCCATGGCGGCAAACTGTGGGCCACAAGCGAGCCGGGTGTGGGCAGTGTGTTTACGTTGTCCCTGCCGGCCATTGCCTAGGCGCGGTTCCCTGTAGCAACGACCAATCTATTGTGGGAGCGGGCTTGCTCGCGAATGCGGTGCATCAGTCAATACAGGTGGCGACTGACACACCTTATTCGCGAGCAAGCCCGCTCCCACATGGGTTATCTGATCACTTGAAAGCGTGCACACAATCCTTCTTCATCTGTTGCGCAATGCCGCCCCTGACCTAAGCTTTGGCCTAAGCGGAACATATTCGTGGATCGTCACCCGGAACGATCGCCGCGATGCGCAATCATTAGAGCGTGGATATCAAAAGGAGATGCGCATGCTCATCAGGTCTTTGACCCTGACAACCTTCCTGGCGCTTGCCGGCCCTTTGCTCGCCGTCGCTGACGATTCACCGCTGGATGTCGATAAGGGCAGGGCGAGGCCGTTGATCGTGATCACGCGCAGCACCATCGACCCGGTGTGGCTGAGCCTGAAAAAATCCCTCGACGATCCCGCCAACAAACAGGGGGTCGCCCAACGCAATATCAAGGTCTACAGCGTGTTGAACATGTCCGGCCAACTCGACGGCAAGGATATGGGCCAGCAGGACACCATGGCCCTGATCCGCTCGCTGAAACTCGGTGCCGGCGCGTTGCCCAAGGTCATCCTGCTGGGCAAGGATGGCAATGAGAAGATCAACGTGTCGGGGGCCGAATCGAAGTCGGTTGATCTGAAGAAAGTCTTTGACACCATCGACGCACTGCCAGCGGAGGAGAAAGACATCGCGGCACCGACGCCACCACCGGTCGCGGCCGAACCGGCACCGACCAAAGGCACCAAGGGCACCAAACCGGCCAAGCCTGCCAAGCCTGCGAAACCGGCTGAGCAGCCGGATGATTGATGAATACCTGTGGGAACGGGTTTTGCTCGCGAAGAGGACGTATCAGTCGACATTGACGTGAGGTGGATGAGCTCTTCGCTAGCAGGCTCGCTCCCACAGGGAGGATGGGGTTGGCGGGTCAGGCGATGGTGTCTACGACGCCGCCGTCTACCCGCAGCGCCGCGCCAGTGGTGGCGGATGCCTGGGGCGAGACCACGTAGACCACCATATTCGCCACTTCCTCCATGTTCGCCGCCCGCTGAATGATCGAAGTCGGGCGGTTGGCCATGACAAAGTCCGCCGCGACTTTTTCCATCGGCTCGCCGGACTTCTGCTGTTCATCCTTGAGCATTTCTTCCAGGCCCTCGGACAACGTCGGCCCCGGCAACACCGCATTCACCGTCACCCCGGTGCCCGCCATGCGTTTGGCCAAACCCCGGGAAATCGACAGATTGGACGTCTTGGTGAAGCCGTAATGAATCATGTCCGCCGGAATGTTCAGCGCCGACTCCGACGAAATAAACACCACCCGACCCCAACCATTGCTGGCCATGTCTTCCAGATAGGCACGGGACAACCGCACGCCAGACATCACGTTCACCTCGAAAAACTTCTCCCAGACCTCGTCTTCAGTCTGGAAAAAATCCTGCGGGCCATAAATACCAACGTTATTCACCAAAATATCCACCCGAGGCAGGGCCGCGACCATCGCCTTGCAACCCTCGGCGGTGCCGACATCGGCCGCGACACCACGCACATTGGCGGACGGCAGCAAGTGCTTGAGCTGTGTGACGGCGGCGTCTACCGCGTCTTGCTTACGGCCATTGATCACCACCTGCGCGCCTGAAAGAGCCAGGCCTTTGGCGATGGCGAAACCGATGCCCTGGGTGGAACCGGTGATCAGGGCGGTTTTGTTGGATAGATCGATGTTCATGGGGATCGCTCTCTTGAAGGGGAGGTAAGAGGGATGACTGCGTGGGGGATAGCCTAGTTCAAGTGATCAGCCTTTCTTTGCCTGATTCAGAACCCTGTGGCTTGACCACTTTTTTGTTAAACCATTTGTCAGAGCCGTCGCTTCACGCCAGTCTGGACCCGACGATTTTTGCCAAGGCCTTTCGCTCCCATGTCCGAAAAAACCGCCGACCAACACTCCGCCCGCGCCGCTTCCGTATTGGCCCTGTGTCTACCCGGCGACGTTCTGTTGTATTTGCTTTTACCCATGCAGCCCCAGGCGTTTGGTATCAGCCTGGCCGAGGCGGGGATTTTGTTGGCGGCGAATCGGTTGGTGCGGATTTTCGGGTATCGCTATGTGATGGAGTTTTACACCCGCCAGGGCGATCGCCCGGCGTTATTGCTGGCCACCGGGACGGCGGCGGTGTGTGCGTTGGGGTATGCGACGTTGTCGGGGTTTTGGTGGTTGTTGCTGTTGCGTCTGGGGTGGGGGTTGTCTTATGCCGCGCTGAATTTGTCCACGCAGGTGATGGCGACCGCCGAGCCTTTGGGGGCGGCGCGGCGTACCGGGCGGTCGCGGGCGGTGATTGCGGCGGGGCCGATGCTGGCGTTGCCGTTGGGGGCGTTGCTCAGTGTGGAATATGGGCCGCGGGTGATCTTTTTTGTGATGTTCGCCACCTCGCTGATCGCGATGTGGCTGGCCCTGGGGCTGCCGTCGAAGCCGCACCCGATGGCGGCATCGACCCGGCGTTTCAAGCGTCCCGACAGTGTGGCGATGTGGTCATTCATCGAAGGCCTGACCCTCGATGGCCTGTTCATCATCGGCCTCTCACTGTTGGCGCAGCACCTGCTGGAAGGCAATGCGGTGGTGGTCGCCGGGACGTTGCTGGCGCTGCGTTACGTGTCCGAATTGTTGCTCAGCCCCTTGGGCGGGATCGCGGCCCAGCGCTGGGGGGCGACGCGGATGTTGATTGTGTTCTCGTTGCTGACGTCGATGGCGCTGATCGGCTTTGGCTTTCATTGGCTGATCGTCGGCGGGGCATTGGTGCTGGTGCTGCGGGCGCTGCAACTGCCGTTGGTGGTGACGGTGATTGCGCAACGTCACCCGGATAGCGGGCGTGTCCGGGCGTTGGCGGGGAATGCGGTTTGGCGCGATATCGGGGCGGGTGTGGGGCCGCTGTTGGCCGGGTTTCTGTTGCCGGTGGCGCCGTCGGAGTGGGTGTATACCGGGGCGGCGCTGTGCCTGGCGGTAAGTGCGTTGGCTTGCAGGGATCGGAAAAAGCTTCAGACCAGCACATAACCCCCTGTGGGAGCGGGCTTGCTCGCGAAGGCGTCCTGTTAGTCAGCGTCTATATCAACTGACCGAATGCTTTCGCGAGCAAGCCCGCTCCCACAGGGGATGGTGGTCTTCCGGGCTATTGCGTCAGCGCACTCAGGATCTGATGCGCCGCTTTGACCCGCTCCGGGATCGGGTAGTTTTTGTTGGCCAGGATCACGATGCCGATGTTCTTGGCGGGCACGAATGCAACATAAGTCCCGAAGCCACCGGTCGAACCGGTTTTGTTGATCAGCACACTGGCGGGCTCAGGCTGTGGCGGGTTCAGCCACTGGACTTTATGCGCTTGCATCGCCATCGGCGTGGAGTTGCCTTCCAGCAACTTATCGAGGGTGATCGGGTAGCTGTAGCGTTCCCAGCCCAGGCCCTGAGTCATGTTGCCAACGGTGTAATAACCGGTGTGGGTCGTGGCGATGGCTTGCTGCAAAGGCTTGTCCAGTGAAGCCGGTTTCAGGTTCGCCTGAACAAACCGGATCATGTCCGCCGCACTGGTTTTTACCCCATACGCCTCGGAATCCAGCGCCCCCGGCCCGACCCGCACGGGTTTACCGTCCTTGTCGTAGCCTTGGGCGTAAAGGCTCATCTGATCCTGCGGCACCTGGAGGAAGGTGTGCTTCAACCCGAGTTTGGGCAGCAGGGTTTTCGTCATGGCCTCATCAAACGGCAGGCCCAGGGTATGGGCGGCCAGATAACCGAACAAGCCGATGCTCGGGTTCGAATACTGGCGATGAGTACCCGCCGCATACACCGGTTTCCACTGCTTGAAATAGCCGAGCATCTTGTCCGCGTGATCCGCCTCGTCCGGGAACTGCAACGGCAAGCCGCCAGCGGTGTAGGTGCCCAGTTGCACCACGCTGACCTTATCGAAGGCACTGCCGCGCAAGTCTGGCAGAACCGTGCTGGCCTTATCCGACAGGGCCAGTTTGCCGGTCGCAGTGGCGTAGCCGCCGAGGGTGGCGGTGAAGGTTTTGCTCACCGAGCCGATTTCGAACAGCGTGTTTTCGGTGACGGCCTGGGCGTTTTCTTTGGCGGCGACGCCGTAGTTAAAGTAATGCGGCTCGCCGTTGACGGTCACTGCCACGGCGATGCCGGGAACGCCCTGGGCTTGCATCATCGGTTTGATGGCGGCATCGACCGTGCTTTGAATCTGCTGGTCTGTCTGCCCTTGGGCCAGGCACTGGCCGGCGCCGAGCACGGCCACGCAAGCCCCTAAAACAGACAGTCTGGTGATATTGATTGTGATCGTCATTGATTCTGTTCCCTGCGAATGGAGGCCGCTACCGGTAGACTGCCCGCTGAACGGCGAAGCAAATCTAGGCAGTCTGGCGCTGTTCGACAACCGATGATATTTCGCACGAGCCATTAGAAAATTTTGGGAGTGGGCATGATCCGGCCTCAATTACCGTTGAATGCACTGCGCGCCTTTGAAGCGTCGGCACGGCATCTGAGCTTCACCCGGGCGGCGGTGGAGTTGTGCGTCACGCAGGCAGCGGTGAGTCATCAGGTCAAAAGTCTTGAGGCTCAGCTTAACGTAACCCTGTTCAAACGCTTGCCCCGTGGCTTGATGTTGACCAGCGAGGGCGAAACCCTGTTGCCGGTGTTGCGCGAGTCGTTCGACCGAATCGCCGAAACCCTGGAGCGACTGGAGGGCGGGCATTATCGGGAAGTGCTGACGGTGGGCGCGGTGGGGACGTTTGCGGTGGGCTGGCTGTTGCCGAGACTGGCGGACTTCCAGGTGAAACATCCGTTCATAGATTTGCGCTTGTCGACCAACAACAACCGAGTGGACGTGGCCGCCGAAGGGTTGGACTACGCGATCCGCTTTGGCGCGGGCGCGTGGCATGGGATTGAGGCGCTGCGGCTGATCGAAGCGCCATTGTCGGTGTTGTGCGTGCCCGAGATTGCCCGGCAACTGCGGTCGCCAGCGGATCTGTTGCAGCAGACGTTGTTGCGCTCCTACCGCACGGACGAGTGGCCGGACTGGTTCGCAGCGTCCGGTCTCTCGACCCACGCCGCGCCGCCCCAGAGCATCATGTTCGACTCGTCCCTGGCGATGATGGAAGCGGCCTTGCAAGGCGCGGGTGTGGCATTGGCACCGCCGCTGATGTTTGCCCGGCAACTGGCGGCGGGGGCGATTGAACAGCCGTTCGCGATCCACATTACGACGGGCAGTTATTGGTTGACGCGGTTGCAGTCGCGGGCGGAGACGGCGGCGATGGGAGTGTTCAAGCAATGGCTGCTACAGATAACTCAGGGTTAAACCCTAACCTGTGGGAGCGGGCTTGCTCGCGAAGGCGGCGTGTCAGTCGACATCAGTTTTGACTGACCCACCGCTTTCGCGAGCAAGCCCGCTCCCACAGGGGAATTGCAGTGTGCTGGCGTTAGCGCACCAAACACGGCCGCTTGTTATCGAACTTCCAACCTGGGATCAGGAACTGCATCGCCACGCTGTCATCCCGCGCGCCCAGGCCCATGCCTTTATACAACTCATGGGCCTTGGCCACTTGATCCATGTCCAGTTCCACCCCCAGCCCCGGCTTCTTCGGCACCTGCACACAGCCACCAACGATTTGCAGCGGGGCCTTGGTCAGGCGCTGGCCGTCCTGCCAGATCCAATGGGTGTCGATGGCGGTGATTTCACCCGGCGCAGCAGCGGCGACGTGGGTGAACATGGCCAGGGAAATATCAAAGTGGTTGTTGGAATGCGAGCCCCAGGTCAGGCCCCACTCGTGGCACATCTGCGCCACGCGAACCGAGCCCTGCATGGTCCAGAAGTGCGGGTCGGCCAGGGGAATGTCCACCGATTGCAACTGGATCGCGTGACCCATTTCCCGCCAGTCGGTGGCGATCATGTTGGTCGCGGTTTTCAGCCCCGTGGCCCGGCGAAACTCAGCCATGACTTCACGGCCCGAGTAACCGTTTTCCGCACCGCACGGGTCTTCGGCGTAGGCCAGTACGCGATGCTGATCCCGGCACAGGCGGATCGCTTCTTTCAGTGACCACGCGCCATTCGGGTCGAGGGTGATGCGCGCATCGGGGAAGCGTTCGGCCAGGGCCGTCACCGCTTCGATTTCTGCGTCGCCGCTGAGTACGCCGCCCTTGAGCTTGAAGTCCTTGAAGCCGTAACGCGCATGGGCCGCCTCGGCCAGGCGCACCACGGCGTCGGCGGTCATGGCTTTTTCGTGCCGTACGCGAAACCAGTCGTTATCGGCGTCCGCTTCGCTGCGGTAGGCCAGATCGGTTTCGTTGCGATCACCGACATAAAACAGATAACCGAGCATCTTCACTTCATCCCGCTGCTGGCCTTCACCGAGCAGCGCCGCGACCGGCACGTCCAGATGCTGGCCGAGCAAGTCTAGGAGGGCGGCTTCCAGGCCGGTCACCGCGTGAATGGTGATGCGCAGGTCAAAGGTTTGCAGGCCACGGCCACCGGCATCGCGGTCGGCGAAGGTCTGGCGAACCTGGTTGAGGATCTTTTGATAAGTGCCAATCGGGCTGCCGACCACCAGCGAGCGGGCGTCTTCCAGGGTCTGGCGAATACGCTCGCCGCCCGGTACTTCACCGACGCCGGTGTGCCCGGCATTGTCGGTGAGGATCACGATATTACGGGTGAAAAACGGCCCGTGGGCGCCGCTCAAATTGAGCAACATACCATCGTGACCGGCCACCGGAATAACCTGCATGCTGGTGATGATCGGAGCTTTTGCAGTGTCTTGAGGGTTCATTTTTATTGTCCTTAACAACGGAAATTCAGGCGTGGCTGGAAGTGGGTTGACCGACGGCGACGGCTGCTGGTTTGGGCGTGTTGCGCGCAGCGAAAACGATGATCGCGGCGATGATCGACGTCGCGGCCAAGCCATAGAGCCCGCCCTGGATCGAACCGGTGTGTTCTTCCAAAAGACCAAACGTGGTCGGAGCGACGAAACCACCCAGGTTGCCCACCGAGTTGATCAGCGCGATTACCCCCGCAGCGATCCGCGCATCCAGGTACGCCTGGGGAATTGGCCAGAACAGCGACGACGCCGATTTGAAACCCAGCGCCGCAAAGCAAATCGCCACGAACGCGAAGATCGGACCGCCGGTGGTGGACATGAACATCCCGGCGGCGGCAATCAACAGGGCCGCAGCGACCCAGGCTTGCTGATGTTTCCACTTGGCGGAAAACGCGGCGAAGGCGTACATGCCGACAATCGACAGCAACCACGGAATCGAGTTGAACAGCCCGACCTGAATGTCGCTGAGATCGCCCATCTTCTTAATGATGCTCGGCAGCCAGAAGGTCGCGGCGTAAATGGTCAACTGAATGAAGAAGTAGATCAGGCAGAACAGAATGATCTGGCGATCCTTGAGCAGTTTGCCCAGCGACGGTTTGATCGGCGTTGCGGCTTCCCGGGCCAGTTGTTCGTCGTCGATGGCCTTGACCAGCGCGTCTTGTTCTTCGCGGCTCAGCCATTTGGCGTCGTGGGGTTTGGAGTCGAGCCAGAACCACACGAACACGCACAACCCGACCGAGAACATACCTTCAATGAAGTACATCCATTGCCAGCCGTGCAGGCCCAGACCGTTGATTTGCAGCAGCATCCCGGACAGCGGCCCCGAGATCAGCGAGGCAACCGCCGAGCCGCTTAGAAAGATCGCAATCGCCTTGCCGCGCTCAACCCCGGGCAACCAGCGGGTGAAGTAGTAGATCACCCCGGGAAAGAACCCGGCTTCAGCCACGCCGAGGAGAAATCGCAGAATATAGAAGTGGGTTTCGTTCTGGATAAACGCCATGCCGGCGGCGACCAGCCCCCAGGTGAGCATGATGCGGGTCAGCCAGATGCGGGCGCCGACTTTTTGCAGCAGCATGTTGGAGGGGACTTCGAACAGGGCGTAACCGATGAAGAACAGGCCGGCCCCGAGGCCGTAGGCGGCAGCGCCGATGCCTAGGTCCTGTTCCATGTGGGCGCGGACGAAGCCGATGTTCACGCGGTCGATGTAATTGACGATGAACATGATCACGAACAACGGCAGGACGTGACGTTTCACTTTCGAGATGGCGGATGCGAGGACCGAATCGGTGCCGTCGTTCATCCCGGGCAGGGCTTTGTTCACTTGCGTTTCTCCCACTGATTATTTTTATGCGGGGTGTGACAGGTGTTGCGATGTTGATAGACATCATACAACTGCGTTTTTTCCGAGCGCAAGGGTTGTCGTCCAACAAAATGGCGCTGTTTTGGTGGGTTATTATTCTTTAGTCGGTTGGGCTGGCTTGTTTTCCAGGCGATTAAGGGTGTTTTGTTGAGTGTTGTCATACAAGTTGAGCGATGTTTTCTGCGGAGGCCGGTGCTACGATCCGCACAGCCCTGCTTTTCGGATGATCGCCATGCAAGAAGACCTCGACGCACCTGCCCGCAAGCGCAGCCATAACCTGGCTCATGACTTGGTGGCCAAGCTGACCCAGAGCATCCTGCTCGGCCAGATGCTGCCGGGGGACAAGCTGCCGTCGGAGAACAGCATCGTTCAGGAGCATGGGGTCAGCCGCACGGTGGTGCGCGAGGCGATCTCCAAGTTGCAGGCCTCGGGGCTGGTGGAAACCCGGCATGGCATCGGCACCTTTGTCATCGAGCGCGCAGCCGAGCAGGGGCTGCGGCTGAACGTCGACACCGCGCTGGGGGTGCGCAGTATTCTGGAATTGCGCATGGGCCTGGAAACCCAGGCCGCCGCATTGGCGGCGAGCCGTCGCACCGAGCCGCAACTGGCGCAGATGCGTGAAGCGCTGGATGACTATCAACGCCTGCTGGCCAATAACGACAGCTGCGTGGAGGCCGACAAGCGCTTCCACCTGCTGATCGCCGAGGCCACCGGTAATGTCTGTTTCACTGAAATCATGCAGCACTTGGGCAACGCCATGATTCCCCGCACCCGCGTCAACGCCGCCGAGCGTGGCGCCACGGATTTGAGCAAACTCGGGCAACTGGCCAATCAGGAACACGAGGCGATCCTCAACGCCATCAAGCGCCAGGACCCGGACGCCGCGCGCGCCGCAATGTGGCTGCACCTGACCAACAGCCGCGACCGCTTCCTGGCTCAGGGCTGACAACCGTTGGTCTACTCGATAGCACGCCAATCCTGCGCCCGCTTCCAACTGATATGGCCCGGATTAACCGGGCCACATCAGTGAGGTGCATCATGGCTAACGATTCGATGTTCCAGGGCGGCACACCCCAAACCGACCCGACCCGTCCCGTGCCCGGTACGGACGAGCCTACGCTGGACCAGGATGCACCGGCCGGGATGGACCCGACCCGAGATCCTGCCTTGGGCGACGCTGATCGTCCTGACGACTGGAAGGATCCGACTGCGGATGAGGACATGCCTGCGGCGGATGAAGAAACGCCGCTGTCCGATGACAGGCGCTAAACAAAACCCGGCCGTTGCGCCGGGTTTTTTTGTATTCACAGAGCAATGTGGGAGAACCCTGTGGGAGCGGGCTTGCTCGCGAAAGCAATCTGTCAGTTGATATAGATGTTGACTGACAGGACGCCTTCGCGAGCAAGCCCGCTCCCACAGGGGATCGGTGTTGTTCTTGCGGTCAGTGTGGGAGCGAGCCTGCTCGCGAAGGCTTCAGAAGCATCACCACCCGCCGCTCCAGATTCAACGCCAGCACACTGACCAACACCACCATCGCCCCAACGATCACCATCAACGCCGGCTGTTCTCCCAGCGCCATCGAGGCAATCAGCATCGCCGTCGGCGGAATCAGGTACATGAACATCGCCGCCCGACTCAAATCCACATGGGCCAGCACATACGCCCAGGCCAGGTACGCCAAGGCACTGGGAAACACCCCCAACCCCATCACCGCTATCTGCACCTCAACCGGCGCCTTCAGCACCTGGTCCGCCAACCCCGGCATATAAACCAGCAACAACAGCGTCCCGGACCACACCGAGTAACAGGTCAGGGTCAAACCGTCATAGCGTCCGGTGTGATGTTTTTGCAGGGCGAAGTAAACACTCCACGACACCGCCGCCAGCAAGATCAGCACGCCATGGGCATCGATGCTGCCGAGCCCTTTATCGCCGGCCACCACGATGACTACGCCGATCAATCCCAGCAACACACAGCCCCAACGCCAGAGGCTGACTCGATCCTTGAACACAAACCGCGCCAGCAATGTGCTGAAAATCGGCGTTGATTGCGCCAACACACTTGAAGCCCCGGCGCTGACCCCTTGCTGGCCAAAATTCAGCAAGACGTGATGCAGGCTCACGGCAAAAAAGCCGAGGGCGATCAGGAACGGCAGGTCGCGCAGTTTCGGCAGGCTGATGCCGCGCCACACCGCGATCACCGCCATGAACAGCGAGGCCACGAGAAACCGCAGCAATGCCAGGTGGCCGGGGTCATAGGCTCGCAAACCGATGTGGATGCCGGTCGGCGAGTAACCCCAGCACCCCACGACAAATGCCATGGCCAGGAGGATTTTCAGGGGAGGGGGCAGTGGCAGCATGGTCGGGCACCTGTGAGTTGATGCACCCAGTATCAGAAGCCCGACCATTCGCCACAACTGACTTATACTGCGCCAACTCTTCACTTTGGGTGATGTATGGAATTGGCTCAGATTCGCATGTTCAAAACCGTTGCCGATGTCGGCAGCATTGCCCGGGCGGCCGAGCTATTGCACTGCGTGCCGTCGAATATCACGGCGCGGATCAAGGCCCTGGAAGCTGAGTTGGGCGTGGCGTTGTTCCTGCGCGAGGGTCGGGGATTGCGGATCAGTCCTTGCGGTCAAACCTTCCTGGTCTACGCCGCGAAAATCCTCGCCCTGACCGCTGAAGCCAAACGCGCCGTGGACCCGTCCGCCGAGCCCTCCGGGCCGTTGCGCATCGGCGCCATCGAATCTTCGGCCACCGGTCGCTTGCCACGCTTGCTGGCCAAATTCCACAAGCGCTACCCCGGCGTGGCGCTGGAACTGACCACTGGCACCTGGAGCCAATTGCTCGACGACACCGCCAATCACCGCCTCGACGGCGCCATCGTTGCGGTGGATGTCGAGCGTTCACAACTCAAGCGCACGCCGATGTACCGCGAAGAGCTGCTGCTGATTGCCTCGACGTCCCTGGGGCCAGTGCGCGATATCGCCGATTTGCAGGACAAAACCGTGTTCATGTGGCCCCAGGGCTGTCCGTATCGGGCGGCGCTGGAGCATTGGTTGCTGCGCCAGGGCCAGGCGTTGCCGATTGTCAGCCTGGCCAGCTATGGGGCGATTGTCGGTTGCGTCAGTGCCGGGGCGGGAGTGGCGCTGGTGCCCAAAGGCGTGTTTGATCAGTACGCCAAAGGCGCCGGATGCGCGGGGTATGAATTCCCGGAACTGACGGCGGTGGAGAATTTGTTCTACTGGCATGAAAACGCCGGGGTTCACCCGGCGCGGGAGGCGTTTGTAGGAATGTTGCGCGAAGAGTTCGCCTAAACCTCACCCCCTGACCCTGTGGGAGCGGGCTTGCTCGCGAAGGCGTCGTGCCAGTCGACCTCATTGTTGACCGATCTACCGCTTTCGCGAGCAAGCCCGCTCCCACAGGGTTTTGTGTGGTTTGAAAGATTTCAGCCCTCGCCGATATCGCGCATCAACAACCCAAACCGCAAATCCACCGCATCCGGAATCGGCACATACACCGTGTGCCCATCCCCCGGTGCCACTTCTATCGGCTCGCCCCTGACGTTTTGCAACTCATGCAAATCAAAGTGAAAGTTGCCCTTGGGCGTCATCAGTTCCATATGATCGCCCAGGCCAAAGCGATTTTTTACCTTCACTTCGGCCAGGCGATCGCGCCGTTCGCCGGTCAATTCCCCGACAAACTGCTGGCGCTCCGACACCGAGCTGCCGTTCTGGTAGTTCTGGTATTCGTCATGCACATGCCGACGCAGGAAGCCTTCGGTGTAACCGCGCTGGGCCAGGGATTCCAGATCCGTCATCAGAGAGCGGTCGAACGGGCGACCGGCCACCGCATCGTCGATGGCCCGGCGATAGACCTGGGTGGTGCGGGCGCAATAGAAGTGGGATTTGGTCCGGCCTTCGATCTTCAGGGAGTGCACGCCCATGTGCGTCAGACGCTCGACGTGTTGCACGGCGCGCAGGTCCTTGGCGTTCATGATGTAGGTGCCGTGCTCGTCCTCGAAGGCCGGCATCAGCTCGTCCGGGCGATTGGCTTCCTGCAACAGGAACACTTGGTCGGTGGGGGCGCCGATCCCCAGGGTCGGCTGGAACTGCTGGACGATTTCGCCGAGCTGGTTTTGCGTGGCCTCTTGCGCCGAGTACTTCCAGCGACAGGCATTGGTGCAACTGCCCTGGTTGGCGTCGCGCTTGTTCATATAGCCCGAGAGCAGGCAGCGCCCGGAGTAGGCCATGCACAACGCACCGTGGACGAACACTTCCAGTTCCATGGCCGGCACTTGCTGGCGGATTTCGGCGATTTCTTCCAGGGACAATTCCCGGGACAGGATGATTCGGCTCAAACCCTGTAGCTGCCAGAACTCGACGCTGGCCCAGTTCACCGTGTTGGCCTGCACCGAGAGGTGGATCGGCATGCCGGGAAAGTGCCGGCGCACCAGCATGATCAGGCCGGGGTCGGACATGATCAGCGCGTCCGGGGCCATGGCGATCACCGGCTCCAGGTCCTTCAAAAACGTCTTGAGCTTGGCGTTGTGCGGCGCGATGTTCACCACCACATAGAAACGCTTGCCCTGGGCCTGGGCCTCGCGGATACCGAGGGCCAGGTTGGCGTGGTCGAATTCGTTGTTGCGCACTCGCAGGCTGTAACGCGGCTGCCCGGCGTACACCGCATCGGCGCCGTAGGCGAAGGCATAGCGCATGTTCTTCAGGGTGCCGGCGGGGGCGAGCAGTTCGGGTGTCGCAAGGGTCATGGCGGTATCGATCGCAAAAGTCGCGCAGGATAGAAGGCTTGCCCCCGGCAACTATTGATCTGGATCTATGCTTGATGAACAAACGGATGGCACTCGCGCGAACCGTGGCGGACTAAGCATCAGGAGACGAGTTTCGCGCTCCTTTTTGCGCACTGACATGGATCGGACATGAAAGAAACCACGCTACAAAACAGATCGCTGCTGGTGTTGCTGCTGGTGGTCACCCTCGCGTTTATTGGCATCCTGCTGCCGTTCTACGGCGCCGTGTTCTGGGCCATCATCCTGGGCATCGTCTTTGCCCCCCTGCAGCGGCGGCTGCAAATGAAATTCGGCTGGCAGCGCAACCTGACATCGTTGTGCACCTTGAGCGTCTGCCTGGTGATCGCGATTCTGCCGGTGATCATCATCAGCGTGCTGCTGGTTCAGGAAGGTGCGTCGCTGTACAGCCGCATCGAAAGTGGCGAGCTGGACATCGCCAGTTATGTGTCGCAGTTCAAGCATGGCTTGCCGCCGTACTTCCAGCATTTGCTCGATCGGTTTGGCGTCGGTGAGTTGAAGGGTTTGCAGGACAAAGTGGTCAAGGGTGCGATGCAGGGCAGTCAGTTCGTTGCCGCCCAGGTGGTGACGTTCGGCCAGGGCACATTCGAGTTCATCGTCAGTTTCTTCATCATGTTGTATTTGCTGTTCTTCTTCCTGCGGGACGGCGCCGACCTGGCCCGCAAAGTCCGCACCGCCGTGCCGTTGCAGGAACACCAGAAGCGTCGGTTGCAGCTCAAGTTCAATCGCGTGGTGCGCGCCACCGTCAAAGGCAATCTGCTGGTGGCGATTACCCAAGGTGCGCTGGGCGGTTTGATTTTTTGGTTTCTGGATATCCCGAGCGCGTTGCTCTGGGCGGTATTGATGGCGTTTCTGTCGCTGTTGCCAGCGGTGGGGGCGGGAATTGTCTGGGCACCGGTGGCGCTGTACTTCCTGCTCAGCGGCTCGATTTGGCAGGGCGTGGTGCTGGGGTTGTTCGGGGTGTTCGTGATTGGCCTGGTGGATAACGTGCTGCGCCCGCTCCTGGTGGGCAAGGACACAAAAATGCCCGACTACATGATCCTGATCTCGACCTTGGGCGGCATGGCCGTGTTCGGTCTGAACGGATTTGTCATCGGGCCGTTGATCGCCGCGCTATTCATGTCGAGCTGGGCGATCTTCATCGAAACCAAGCCGCGAGTGCAGTTGCCTTAGGCCGTGAGTCGGATGGTGCCGATGCGTTGCGACAGGGCCTGGGCGGCGGGCAGCGAGGTGAGCGGACCGCTGATCGGTTCGCCGTCGCGCATCAAATACCAACAGGCGAGCAATCCCAGCTCTCTGAGCGGTGCGGGAACGGCGCTGCCGATTACTGACATGATCTGAACCTGGGACATCATAAGTACCTCCATCAAACTATGGAGCTACCCTACGGACCGGACGGTTCGACGGACAATCAACTTTCTCGATAGTGGTCATTGATGCCAGTGAGTGTGGCGATCAATCCACGACCAGATCGAGCATGTGCACGACTTCCTGCTCGTTGAGCAAGCCTTTGCGCACCAGGTTCTCGGCCAGCAGCGAAAGAAACTTGGCGCTGCGATGGCCTTCCAGGTGCTTGAGTTCGGTCAGTGCGTTGTACACCTTGCTGGAAGTGCACAAACCGACATTGCGGTGCGGGTTCTGCGTGGGCATGAGGTCGTCCTTGTTTTTATCAACCTGTTGTTTACGGACAGATCCAAGCTTGCGGACCTGTCATGACATAAATATGACCGTTTTCCCCAAAGCGAGGGAAGGGCGTTACGTCAATCTTGCCAACTTTACGTGCCTGCACTGTCCTGACAGCGACCTTGGCGAGATTTATTCAGACCTCGCCCGACTGGCGGGCATAAAAAAGGCCCCGCTGTTAAGGCGGGGCCTGATAAGTCAGTTAGTAGCGTGGGCCACCATAGTAACCATGGGGATGGCCGTAGTAACCGCGTGGCGGACCGTAATAAACCGGTGCAGGGCGGTAGTAGACCGGTTGTTGCACGTACACCGGGGCCGGTTGGTAGTAGACCGGTGGTGGCGGTTGCTGCACGTAAACCGGTTGTGGCTGAACGTAAACCGGCGCCTGTTCTACGTAGACGGGCCGATTGGCGTTAATCAGGGCCGAGCCGACGATGGCCGAGCCAACGATCGCACCAAACACCGCTGGACCTTGCCAACCGCCACCGCCATGGGCCTCTGCCTGTCCTGCGACAGCCAGTACACCAATCAACAAGGCTACTGTGGGGATTTTACGGATCATGATAATTCCTCGGTTCTTCGACCCGGCGCTTGAATCTGCAATAGACCCAAGGATTGTCGCGGGGATACTTCTAAGACAGCGCTTTTTTGAAAAACTGCACAGCCGTTAGGTAAATTTTGTGTAAGGTCTGTACCGGCTTCTTTACCGTGCTGCAAAGCCGCATGTAGACAGGCCCTATGATCGAACAGAACAGGATGGAATGGCTAATCCCGTCTATCTGAAAGTGCATTTGAAGGAGAAGTTTCATGCAGATGAACCCCAACAAAGAGACCCAATTGTGCATGTCCCTGTCCGGACGCCCCGGGAACTTTGGCCTGCGATTTCACAATCATCTGTACGAACAGTTGGGGCTGAATTTTTACTACAAAGCCTTTAGCAGCAAAGATCTGACCGGCGCGGTCGGCGGCATTCGTGCCCTGGGCATTCGCGGTTGCGGGGTGTCGATGCCGTTCAAGGAAGCCTGCATTGCGCTGGTGGATGAGCTGGATGCGTCTGCGGCGGCGATCCAGTCGATCAACACTATCGTCAACACCGACGGCCACCTCAAGGCCTACAACACCGATTACATCGCCATCGCCCAATTGCTGGAAACCCATCAGGTGCCGAAGGATTCGACCTTTGCCCTGCGCGGCAGCGGCGGCATGGCTAAAGCGGTGGCCAGTGCCTTGCGCGATGGCGGTTACGCCAATGGCTTGATCGTGGCCCGCAACGAGCGTGCCGGGCGAGCGCTGGCGGACGCCCTGGGTTATGAATGGCAAGCGGAGTTGGGCGCGCAACGCCCGCAAATGCTGATCAACGTCACCCCCATCGGCATGACCGGCGGGCCGGAAGCCGATCATTTGGCGTTTGAGGCTGATGTGATCGCAGCGGCCGAGACGGTCTTCGACGTGGTAGCGATCCCCTCGGAAACCCCGCTGATAGTGCGTGGCCGGGCAGAAGGCAAGCGGGTGATCACCGGGCTGGAAGTGATTGCGATCCAGGCGCTGGAGCAGTTTGTGCTGTATACCGGCGTGCGGCCGACGCAGGAGCAGTTCCAGGCGGCGGTGGCGTTTGCCCGTAGTTGAATCATTGAATTAATGGGTTGGAGTCGCTGGCCTCTTCGCGGGCAAGCCTCGCTCCCACAAGGACTGCGCAAAACCTGTAGGAGCGAGGCTTGCCCGCGAAGACGGAGTATCAGTCAACATCAATATGGACTGATGCGCCGCATTCGCGAGCAAGCCCGCTCCCACATTGGAATCTGTGTGTTCGGGTTATTCGAGGCGCGCCAATCGTTCTTCCAGCGCCGCAATCCGCGCTTCCAGCTCTTCAATCCGCTCCACCGACACACCGCCACCCGCGCCGCGCTCCGTCGGGTTCTGCCGCGCCGCGAGGATCGCCTCGATATCCGCCGGATCCCCCAGCGCATGCATGTAACGGTCTTCACGCTGCCCGGCCTGACGCGGAATCAGCAGCGCCAGGCCGCGAGCGATCAGGCGCTCCAGTTGATGTACCACCTGCTCGGCATCTTCGAATTCATGCATGCGACCGCTGCGAGTCAGCAGTTCATTGACGGTTTGCGGGCCGCGCAGGAACAGCAGCCCGGCCAGGATCACCTGGGCCGGCACCAGTTCCAGCGCCTTGTCGACCTTGTGTTCCCAGCGATCGGCGCGGCTGCCCATCACCAGTTTGGTGAAGCCGCGACCCTCGAGGGCGCGCAGGCTCTGGCCAACCTGGCCCTGGGTCAGGTTCATCACCGGTTCGCGGCTGGTTTTCTGGTTGCAGGCAATGACCAGCGCATTGAGGGTCAGCGGATAGGTTTCCGGGCTGGTGGCCTGTTTCTCGATCAAGGCGCCCAGAATGCGGATTTCCGTGCTGTTGAGGCGCGGTTCGTCGAAGGTCGTCTCTTGCTCAGTGCTCATTCGCGCTTTTCCCTTTGCTGTCGAAGCGTGCAGTCGAAGCCGCCTAGCCTAATCCTTGCAAAACAAAAGGCAAGCCGCCCGGTCATCAAGCATGGCTATAATCGCCCACGTTTTCACACCCGCCACAACACGAGACTGCCATGACCATTTCTTTGTACGCCGCTTCCGTCCCGGTTTTCCAACAAATGCTCAACGCCCTGAGCGACGTTCTGAACAAGGCCGAAGCCCACGCCACCGCCAAGAACATCGACCCGAACGCGTTCCTGCAGGCCCGCCTGTACCCGGACATGTTCCCGCTGGTGCGCCAGGTGCAGATCGCCGTTGATTTCGCCAAAGGCGTTTCTTCGCGCCTGGCCGAAGTTGAAGTGCCTAAGTACGACGACACCGAAACCACCTTCGCCGAACTGCAAGCGCTGATCGCCAAGGTTCTGGCCTACATCGGCGAGATCAAGCCTGAGCAGATCGATGGCAAGGAAGGCATCGAGATCGTTACCCGTCCAGGCACGCCGAAAGAGAAGCGCTTCAGCGGCCAGGCTTACCTGCTGAGCTACGGTCTGCCGCAGTTCTTCTTCCACGTCACCACCACCTACGCCTTGCTGCGTCACAACGGCGTGGAAGTGGGCAAGCGCGATTTCATGGGCGCGTTCTAAAACATCCGGCTACAAAAAAGCCCCCGCAGCCATAGGTTGCGGGGGTTTTTTCATGGGTAAACATTTTTCAACTGCGCCGCAGCCCCTGTGGGAGCGGGCTTGCTCGCGAAGGGGCCATCAACCTCAACATCAATATTGACTGGTACACCGCTTTCGCGAGCAAGCCCGCTCCCACAGGGTTACGCAGTTAGGCCACGCCTTGTGTTTTCCGTTCTTCACTGAGGCACGCGGCAGCGGTAAACAACACATCCGTAGACGAATTCAACGCCGTCTCCGCCGAGTCCTGCAATACACCAATAATGAAACCCACCGCCACTACCTGCATGGCGATTTCGCTTGGAATGCCGAACAGGCTGCATGCCAGCGGAATCAGCAGCAGCGAACCACCCGCCACCCCCGAAGCGCCACAGGCGCAAATCGCCGCCACGACGCTGAGCAAAATCGCGGTCGGAATGTCCACGGCAATCCCCAGGGTATGCACGGCGGCCAGGGTCAGCACGGTGATGGTGATCGCCGCGCCGGCCATGTTGATGGTTGCACCGAGGGGTATCGATACCGAATAGGTGTCTTCATGCAGGCCCAGGCGCTTGCTCAGTTCCAGGTTGACCGGAATGTTCGCCGCCGAGCTGCGGGTGAAGAAAGCGGTGATGCCGCTCTCCCGCAGGCACATCAGCACCAGCGGATACGGGTTGCGGCGCAATTTCCAGAACACGATGACCGGGTTCATCACCAGCGCCACGAACAGCATGCAGCCGAGCAACACCGCCAGCAGATGCACATAGCCGATCAAGGCACCGAAGCCCGAGGTGGCCAGGGTCGAGGCCACCAGCCCGAAAATCCCCAGCGGTGCGAAGCGAATCACCAGGCGCACGATCAAGGTCACGCCGTTGGACAAGTCGCCGAGCACCTCGCGGGTGGTGTCGCCGGCATGGCGAATGGCAACGCCCATGCCGATCGCCCACGCCAGAATGCCGATGAAGTTGGCGTTCATCAGCGCACTGACCGGGTTGTCGACCACACTCAGCAGCAGGCTTTGCAGCACCTCGCTGATGCCCCCCGGCGCGGTGATCGCGACATCGTGGGTCGACAGCACCAGGCTCGACGGAAACAACGCGCTGGCCACCACTGCGACTACAGCAGCGGCAAACGTGCCCAACAAATAAAGAAACAAAATCGGTCGGATATGCGTTTCCTGGCCATGTTTATGGTTGGCGATCGAGGCCATGACCAGCACGAACACCAGGATCGGCGCGACGGCTTTAAGCGCCGAGACAAAGACCTTACCGATGAAGGTGGTGGACTTCGCCAGGTCCGGCGCGAACAGGGCCAGGGCGATGCCGGCGATCAGGCCGATGATGATTTGCGTGACCAGGCTGGTGCGTTTCAAGCGGTGCAAAAGGGACGGGGATGAAGCGCTCATAACGGTATCTCTGATTTTTTTGGGTGCAGGGTTCCACGATCGTGCAGCAGTAAGCAGGGCAGGCCACAGGAAGGAACCGAGGGGGTAACGCGACATCACTGCCAGAAACTGGCCGATGAACAGGGTGTACGAATCGCAGGGCGCGGACTTTATCACAGGGTCGGCAAGATCCTTCAGACCTGTGACGATCTGCCGCCCGCCAATCAACAAGATAGGCAGGTTCGTGCAACCCGGTTTGGAAACACTCTGTTAAGCTTCGCCATCCTCTTTTCAAGTTCTGCCAGTGAGCCTTCGGGCTGTCGCTGCTGTCGTCGTTTTCTGGAGTTCTGCATGCTGCTGCCCATCCTTCTGTTGTCTGCCGCCGGTTTCACGGTGCTGACTACGGAATTCATCATCGTCGGTCTATTGCCGGCCCTCGCTCGCGATCTTGAAGTCACCATTCCCCAGGCGGGATTGCTGGTGACCTTGTTTGCTTTCACCGTGGCGGCGTTCGGCCCTTTCCTGACCGCGTACTTCGCCCGGTTCGAGCGGCGCAAGCTGTTTATTTCGGTGCTGATCATGTTTGGCGTGGCCAACACGGTCGCGGCATTGGCGCCGAACATCTGGGTGATGGCCGCCGCCCGGTTGATCCCCGCATTGGGTTTGCCGGTGTTCTGGGCCTTGGCCAGTGAAACCGCAGTGGACATTGTTGGGCCGGATTACGCCGGACGGGCGATCGCCAAAATCGGTTTCGGCATCGTTTGCGCCACGGTATTCGGCATTCCGGTGGGCACCTTGATTTCCGACGCGTTCGGCTGGCGCACCGCTTTCGGCATCCTGGCAGTGATCGCTTTTGCCAAGGCCTTGCTGCTGTTTATCTACCTGCCCAAAACCAGTCTGCATCAGCATCAGGTGAGCTTCCTGTCGCAGTTCAGGATCCTGCGCAGTCCGCTGATGATCGGCCATGTGCTGCTGTCGATCCTGGTGTTCAGCGGCATGTTCACCGCCTACACCTACCTGGCGGACATCCTTGAGCGCCTCGCCGGTTTCAACGGCACGCTGGTCGGCTGGTGCCTGATGGGCTTCGGTGCGGTGGGCTTGATCGGCAACTCGCTGGGTGGTCGGGCGGTGGATCGCCACCCGTTGATCGCGTCGATGATGTTCTGTGCGTTCATGATTGCCGGCATGGTCGCGCTGGTGCCGAACATTCACTCGCCGCAGGGTCTGGCGGCGGCGATGGGGATTTGGGGCGTGACCCAGGCCGCATTGTTCCTGGTCAGCCATGTGCGTTTGATGAAAGCCGCGCCCGAGGCGCCGGCCTTTGCTGCGTCGCTGAACATCGCCGGGGCCAACCTCGGGATCGGTCTGGGCGCGATGCTCGGCGGCCGGGTGATCGACAGTTTCGGCTTGCAAGGCCTGGGGTTCGCCGCTGCCGCGATTATCCTGGCCTCGGTCCTGCTGGCCATGGCGCTGATGACCATGAAGCCCCGCGAGATCCTCACAATTCAGTAAATAGCTGCCGTCGGGCACCTTCGGTAATCGCCACGATGCCGGGGTGCTTGACCTTGCGTTCCACTGAAATGGCATAGAACGACTCGGTCACCGCGTCGGTCTGGCCAATCAACTCCACGCCGTACTGGCGTTTCACCTCATCGGCAATCACGCTCGGGCCGATGAAAATCCCGCTGCCGGATTGGCCGAAGGCCTGCATCAGTGCGCTGTCGTCGAATTCGCCGACGATGCGCGGCTGAATCTGCTGCTCGGCAAACCAGCGTTGCAAACGACTGCGCACCACGGTTTCCGGCCCGGGAATCAGCAACGGTGCGCCGTGCAGGCTATGGGGGAAGTCCTGGCCGTACTGCGCCGCCAATGCTTGTGTCGCAAAAAAGCTGATCCCGCACTCACCGAGCTTCTGGCTGTAGCCCTTGATGTCCAGGTGCGACGGCATCGGACTGTCGGAAATCACCAGGTCCAGGCGCTGGATCGCCAGGTCGGCGAGCAGGCGTTCCAGTTTGTCCTCGCGACAGGTGATGCGCAGTGGTTCGCTCAATTCCATGGTTGGCGCGATCAGGCGATAGACGATGGATTTGGGCACCACGTCCGCCACGCCGACGCGAAACAGGATCTGCTGCTCATTGGGCTGGGCGCGCAGCATCAACTCCAATTCGCCGCCGAGCTGGAACATCTGCTCGGCGTAGGGCAGGGTCTGGCGCCCGGCTTCAGTGAGTTCCAGATTGCGCCCGACCCGGCGAAACAGCTCGATGCCGTAGGTTTGTTCGAGCAGGGAAATCTGTCCGCTGATGGTCTGTGGCGTCAGGTTCAGTTGCTCACAGGCGCGCACGATGCTGCCGGTCTTGGCCACCACCCAGAAATAATGCAATTGCCGATAATTGAGCATGGCGACCTACAGTTCGTTAAAACCGAAGTATAACCGCTGAAAATACGAATTTTCCTGAAGTGTTCACCTCCCTAGAATGCCTCGCTATCGACGGGGTGCGTTTAGCGCCTGTCCGTTCTATCGAGGAAAGCACCATGAAAATTACCGCCACGGCGCTGTTGATTACGTCTTTACTGGTTCTGGCTGGTTGCGACCAGGCCGAAAAGAGCGCCCAGCAACTGATGGGCAAGGCCACCGAGACCGCCAAGCAGGCCATCGACGACACCCATAAAGCCGCAGAAAAGGCACTCAGCGACGCCACTGGCGGCCTGATCAGCAAGAAAGAACAACCGGCCGAAGATAAAGAGAAAACCGAATCTTCGTCCCAGGACATCTAAACCGTCTCAAGCGAGTCAGGACTGACCCATGGAATACCTTGTAGAACTAGCCGCCAGCCCCACCGCCTGGATCGCCCTGGCGACCTTGATCGTCATGGAAATCGTGCTCGGCATCGATAACCTGATCTTCATCTCGATCCTGACCAATAAATTGCCCGAGCAGCATCGGCAGAAGGCGCGCCGCATCGGTATCGGCATGGCGCTGATCCTGCGCCTGGCGCTGTTGAGCACCATCGCCTTCATCGTTCAGTTGACCGAGCCGGTGATCGATATCCTCGGCCAGACATTCTCCTGGAAGGACATGATCCTGATCGCCGGTGGCCTGTTCCTGCTGTGGAAGGCAACCACCGAGATCCATCACAGCATGGACCCGGCGCCGGATGATCCGATGTCGGCCACCTCTGGCGTCAGCCTGGGCTTTGCTGCGGCGATCGGGCAGATCCTGATGCTCGACATGGTGTTCTCCATCGACAGCATCATTACCGCTGTCGGCATGACCGAGCACTTGCCGATCATGATCATCGCGGTGGTGGTGTCGGTCCTGGTGATGTTGCTGGCTGCTGATCCGCTGGCCAAGTTCATCAACGACAACCCTACCGTGGTGATGTTGGCCCTGGGCTTCCTGATCATGATCGGCATGACGCTGATCGCCGAAGGCTTCGGCGCCCACGTACCGAAAGGCTACGTCTACGCGGCCATGGCGTTCTCGGCGACGATCGAGGGCTTGAACATGATGTCCCGGCGAGCCAAACAGAAGCGACTGGCTGCTGAAGCGTAACCGGCGCTGAAACGAACGGCCGCCTGCACTCGAAAGAGTCCAGGCGGCCGTTTTTATTGGGCGGGCGAAAAGTGCCGGTCAGTGGGCGGTGGCGTGGCGCGGCGTCGATTGCTCGATTTTCACCTTGGGCACCGGTTGCACCGGATGATGGTGGCGGCGGGTAATACGCAAGACTCCCCATAACATGGCGGCGGCCACGGCCAGCCAGCCGGAAATCAGCATTACGATTGTCATTGTCAGGCTCATCGGTGCCTCCTCTTTGCCCTGCATCGGGCACACACTCTCTGCAAATGACAGTCTAGACGTTGCCATGTTTCAGGCTATTGACCAAAGGTCGCCTGTGACCAATCGGTTCGCTCTATCGAAAGCAAACAACTACCGGTTAAGGCTATACCGCTGCCGCGCGGCATCCTATGATCAGTGGCCAAGCCGGGGGCGGATTGCCTGGCGTCTGAACAAGAGAGTGATGATGGTGCGGGTATTTTCTCGAATTCGTGGTGCCGTTCTGGTGGTCGGCTGCGTAAGCGTGTTGGCGGGTTGCGCCGGCAGCGTGACGCCGGAGGTCAAGCGCCTGCCGGAACGGGTTGAGCTCAGCGGCACGTTCTATCGCGGCGAAGCCAATCAAAGTGGGCCGCAGGTATTGGCGAGCATGTTGTCCCAGCAGGGCATCGTGATTACTCCGGGGCTGTTGGAAAAACCGCTGAAACTGCCCGGCGCTGAGGCGCAGTTGCAGCAGAACATGCAAAACCTGGCCCGCGAGTACGGCATGGTGGTGTACCCCCTCGATAGCAATCTGTCGGCGTTGTTGACCCAGGTCGCGGCCGGTTATCCGGTGATGGTGCGCTTTACCGAGGGCTCGGCGTTCTGGTCCGAACCGCGTTACGCCATTCTGGCCGGGTATAACCGCCAGAAGCAGACGGTGCTGTTGCGCTCCGGGATGAACCGGCGGTTGTTGATGGGGTTCGGCTCGTTTGAATCATCGTTCAAGGATGCGGGTGGTTGGGCGGTGCTGATCCAGAAACCGAACCAGATTCCGGCCAAGGTCGATGATCAGCGCTGGCTCAAGGCTGCGAGCGATCTGGGACAGGCGGGTCAGGAGCAGGCGGCGGCGCGGGCGACCAAGGCGCTTAAAGCTCAATAACTCCGTTCGTCATTTTCAGGGCACCGTCGTGTGCCCCAAGCCTCTTATGGGTAGGGCCCGGATTCTCCCGGGCCAGACCCAAGGAGGCGTCCATGGCAGATTCCAAGACTTCAGATGGCCCACACTCGTCCGAGCATTCGTCCGGCGATGAGCTGGGCTTCGATCCCGATTCGCCCGACCTGGCCGACCCGCAGGTCGATCCCGTCGGGCCGGCCAAGGCGCCCAGGGATATCAAACCGGGCGATGACGACAAGAAGCCGGCAAAGCCCTATGACCCGCTGGGCGATCTCAAACCCTGATCCGAAATGAGGTGGCTTATGTCTACCGATTCGAGTTTCGACGACAAACATCCGGAGAGCGTTCCGACCACTCCCGAAGATGATGTTGACCCGGTGATGGATCCGGAAAGTCCGCTCAGGGATCCACTGGCTCGGCCGATGGTGGTGCCGACGGAACATCCCCACGGCCAGCGCGATCCCAGCGCCGGCGACGGTATCCCCGACGATGACCAGATGCCATTGCCCAACGACTGACGTTTCGCCATAAAAAAAGCCCCGACTGATCGGGGCTTTGTTTTTTCTGCTGCGTTATTTCGACGCTTCAACCACGCCGCTCTGGCGATGCTTGAGGTTCTTCGCGGCTTTGTATTGCAAGGCCACCGACGGCGCGTTGGTGCTGCGGCCGGTTTCGACCCAGCTGCGGATCCGCGTGGCGTCGGCGAAGTGTGTGTACTTGCCGAAGGCATCGAGAATCACCAGCGCCACCGGGCGATTGCCCATGCTGGTGACCAGCACCAGGCAATGCCCGGCCTCGTTAGTGAAACCTGTCTTGGTGATTTTGATATCCCAGTTGGGCTTGTTCACCAAGTGGTCGGTGTTGTGGAAACCCAGGGTGTAGTTGGGTTTACGGAACGCCACCGTGGTTTCCTTGGTGGTGGTCAGCTCGGTCAGCAGCGGATATTTGTGCGCAGCGATCAGCAATTTGCTCAGGTCGCGGGCGGTCGAGACGTTCCGAGGGGACAGACCGGTCGGTTCGACGAAGTGGGTATTGGTCATGCCCAGGGCCTTGGCCTTGGCGTTCATGGCGGCAATAAATGCAACGTAGCCGCCTGGGTAGTGGTGAGCCAGGGTCGCGGCGGCGCGGTTTTCCGAGGACATCAGGGCGATCAGCAACATCTTCTTGCGCGGCAATTCGCTGTTGAGCTTGACCCGGGAGAACACGCCTTTCATTTCCGGCGTGTGGCTGATGTCGACGTTGATGTATTCGTCCATGTTCTGATGGGCTTCAACCACCACCAGGCCGGTCATCAGTTTACTGACCGAAGCAATGGGTACGACCACGTCGGGGTTGCTGGAATAAATGACTTTGTTGGTCTGCAGATCCATCAGCAGCGCGCTACCGGAAGCGATCTTCAGTGACGAGGCGTCGCGGGGGGCCGCGGTGGTTTCCGCAGCGTGGGTCAGTGGCGTGATAACAGTCCCTGTAAATGCAAAAAATAGACTCAGGATGGAAAGACGGATTTTCACGCGGGCGAACTCATAAGGGTGGATATGCCGTTTTGTTACGGGCTGTTTCTTAAAAACGACGCATTCTAGGAGTATGAGCCACGAAAGCGCTAGGCGCCCGTATGACGAGAGCTTTATATGAAGAAAATTTAATGTTTTTTGCCGGGTTTGCGTTTGATCAAGGGCACAAGCGCGGCGACGTTATCTTGATAGCGTCGATAGTGTTCGCCAAACATTTCCACCAGATCCATTTCTTCAAAATGAACGCCGATCAGAATGTAGAGTGTATTGAGTAGCGCAAACAGCAGATGTCCGGCCGTCATGTCGGGTGTCGCCCAGAACACGATCAGAAATCCCAGATACAACGGGTGGCGGACTAACTTGTAGAGCAAAGGCGTCTTGAAGGTAGGGTTGTCGGGGCGATCGGGGTAAAACGCGTTGAACGCCTGTTTGACGCCCAGCAGTTCGAAATGGCTGATCAGGAATGTCGCGAGCACCACCACGCCCCAGCCCAGCCAGAACAACCCCATCAGCAAACCATGACCCCAGGCCGACGTTACTTGCCAGATCGAAGTTGCGATGGGTTGCCACAGCCAAAAAAGCAGCACGAGCACCAGGCACGAAGACAGTACGTAAGTCGCGCGCTCGATGGGCGCCGGGATGAACCGGGTCCACCAGCGCTTGAAACGCTGTCGCGCCATGCCGCTGTGCTGGACCGCAAACAGCGTGATCAGCAGGGTGTCGACGATCACCGCCAGAGGCCAACTGAGGCCGGGGCCGGTATTGATGTCCTTGGGCACGCCGATGCCCGAGAGAAAGCCAATCATGTACAGCGCGGTAGCCAGGAAAAACACATAACAGCAGAGGCTATAAAGCAGCCCCGTCAGTTTGCCTGCGAAGGCATTCGTCTGCTGTTGCGTTGGGTGTTTTGGCTTCATGGACAACTCCTTGGCGAGCTCCATTTATAACCGGTGCAGTGCTGGGGTCTGTAGGTCGATTACCCTATGGCCTGTCTCTTTATTCTGAAACGCGCGGATTGTTTGTCCAGTGCCCAAAAACAAAAAAGCCCCGCAACTGACGGGGCTCTTTTATGCGGCAAGCCGGCGAACTCAGCTATGCAGGGTTTCCGCCGCGTACAGCGTGTTTTCCAGCAGGCAGGCGCGGGTCATCGGGCCGACACCACCCGGCACCGGGGTGATCCAGCCGGCGCGGGGCAGGGCGGTCTCGTAGATCACGTCACCGACCAGTTTGCCGTCTTCCTGACGGTTGATGCCGACGTCAATCACGATCGCGCCTTGCTTGATCCACTCACCCTTGACCAGGCCCGGCTTGCCGGCGGCCACCACCACCAGGTCGGCGCGGCCGACGTGGCCGGCCAGGTCCTTTGTGAAGCGGTGGGTGACGGTGACGGTGCAGCCGGCCAGCAGCAATTCCATCGCCATCGGGCGGCCGACAATGTTGGAGGCACCTACAATCACGGCGTCCATCCCATAGAGATCAGCGCCGGTGCTTTCCAGCAGGGCCATGATGCCTTTGGGGGTGCACGGACGCAGCAGGGGAATGCGCTGGGCCAGGCGACCGACGTTATAGGGGTGGAAACCGTCGACGTCTTTATCCGGACGAATGCGCTCCAGCAATTTGGAGGCGTCCAGGTGGGCAGGTAAAGGAAGCTGGAGCAGGACGCCGTCGATTGCCGGGTCGTCATTCAGGCGATCGATCAGACCCGCCAGCGCTTCTTGAGTGGTTTCAGAAGGCAGGTCGTAGGCCTGGGACAGGAAGCCGACCTCTTCACAGTCTTTACGCTTGTGCGAGACATAAACCTGAGAGGCAGGATCGCTGCCGACCAGGATCACCGCGAGGCCGGGCGTGCGCAGGCCTTGCTGGCGACGCTCGGCAACTCGTTTGGCGATCTGCTGGCGCAGGCTGGCGGCGATCGATTTGCCGTCGATTAGTTGTGCAGTCATTGCGCGTGATTAACCATCGAGAGGGGAAAAAAAGAGAGCGCATTCTCGCATGTCAGGCGGTGAGGGCAAAGGCGCTTGGTCTGCAAATTCCTCTAAGCCCTTTAATTAAATGAATTTTTTTTAAAAAGGATTTGACGGCCTTTGGGGCGCTCTATACTATTCGTCGCACTTGTCGGGCACAGCCTAGCACTGGATGAGAAGGTCAAGCGGGATTACGGTTCTGCAAGACTGGAAAGCACTTAGTTTGTAGTCCTCCAAGAGTACAGATTAATAAGGCGCCCGTAGCTCAGCTGGATAGAGCATCCGCCTTCTAAGCGGATGGTCGCAGGTTCGAGTCCTGCCGGGTGCGCCATTAGGCAGCTTTGGCACAAGTAGCGCAATATGGTGGGCGTAGCTCAGTTGGTAGAGCACGGGATTGTGACTCCCGTTGTCGAGGGTTCGATCCCCTTCGTCCACCCCATATTTCGAAAGGCGCCAGATTAACAGTCTGGCGCCTTTGCTTTAACAGCTTCAAGCCGCGGATGTGGTGGAATTGGTAGACACACTGGATTTAGGTTCCAGCGCCGCGAGGCGTAAGAGTTCGAGTCTCTTCATCCGCACCAAATAAAGCTTCACTTGGGCCGTTGGCCTGGTTGGGGCGCAGCAAGGAAGTTGTTTGGCTTCTTTGTAAGGCAATATGGTGGGCGTAGCTCAGTTGGTAGAGCACGGGATTGTGACTCCCGTTGTCGAGGGTTCGATCCCCTTCGTCCACCCCATATTTCGAGAGGCGCCAGATTTAACAGTCTGGCGCCTTTTTTGTTTTAGCGGTTCGAGTGTTCAGCGACTGCAGGTTCTGGGTCGCGGCGGTGGGGTGTTTCGTCGTATTTATGTTTCTCGATGATGCCGCGCCGCCCGCCGGCCTTGCTCGCAAGATCGGCTGTCAGGGAGATGATTGGCCACTTCTTCTATATATAGAAGGGTCGGTGCAGAGCCCTGGCTGGATTGGCTTTATTTGCTAACAGGGCGAGGCATAACCATTTGTCCCTCGCCTATAAATTGCCTGCTGTTTTTTTACCCGTTTTCAGTAGGGTGACTTCTTGAGTTTGACCCACTAGAATGCATGCCCTTGATTCTGGGGTCGGAAACGGCCGGCTAACGTCTGTGCAACGAGGAATATCCATGCAAGTTTCTGTTGAAAATACTACTGCTCTTGAGCGCCGCATGAGCGTCACCGTGCCGGCTGAGCGCATTGAGAGCCAGGTCAACAAGCGTCTGCAGCAGACCGCGCAAAAGGCCAAGATTGCTGGCTTCCGTCCAGGCAAAGTGCCAATGAGCGAAATCAAGCGCCGTTTCGGTGCTGATGCACGCCAGGAAGCTGTTGGCGATGTGATCCAGTCCTCCTTCTACGAAGCTGTGGTTGAGCAGAAGCTGAACCCGGCTGGCGCTCCTGCCATCGAGCCTAAGTCGCTCGAAGCGGGCAAAGACCTGGAATACGTCGCGATTTTCGAAGTGTTCCCGGAATTCACTGTAGCCGGTTTCGAAGGCATCACTGTTGAGCGCCTGAGCGCTGACGTGGCTGACGCTGATCTGGACAAGATGCTGGACGTGCTGCGCAAGCAGAACACCCGTTTTGAAGTGGCCGAGCGCGCTGCCCAGAACGAAGACCAACTGAACATCGATTTCGTTGGCAAGGTTGACGGTGAAGTGTTCGCTGGCGGTTCCGCCAAAGGTACTCAGCTGGTTCTGGGTTCCGGCCGCATGATCCCTGGTTTCGAAGACGGTCTGGTTGGCGCTAAAGCCGGCGAAGAGCGCGTTCTGAACCTGACTTTCCCAGAGGACTACCAGAACCTCGACCTGGCGGGCAAAACTGCTGAGTTCACCGTCACCGTGAACACTGTTTCCGAACCAAAACTGCCAGAGCTGAACGAAGAGTTCTTCGCTCAATTCGGCATCAAGGAAACCGGTCTGGAAGGCTTCCGCACCGAAGTTCGCAAGAACATGGAGCGCGAGCTGCGTCAGGCGATCAAATCCAAGGTCAAGAATCAGGTAATGGACGGTCTGCTGGCCACCAACCCGATCGAAGTGCCTAAGGCTCTGCTGTCCAACGAAGTTGACCGTCTGCGCGTGCAGGCTGTTCAACAGTTCGGTGGCAACATCAAGCCTGACCAACTGCCGGCCGAGCTGTTCGAAGAACAAGCCAAGCGCCGCGTTGTGCTGGGTCTGATCGTGGCTGAAGTGGTCAAGCAGTTCGACCTCAAGCCTGACGAAGCCCGCGTTCGCGAAATGATTCAGGAAATGGCTTCGGCCTACCAAGAGCCTGAGCAGGTTGTGTCCTGGTACTACAAGAACGACCAGCAACTGAACGAAGTCCGTTCGGTTGTGCTGGAAGAACAAGTTGTGGATACTGTTCTGCAGAAGGCTAATGTGACCGACAAAGCGGTCTCTTACGAAGAAGCAGTCAAGCCGGTGGAAGCTCCACAAGCCGACTGATCGTTTCTACGCTAAGAAGTAATCACCATAAGCCAGCCATCGAGCTGGCTTATGCGTATTCAAGACATAACTATTTGGGAGTGACTGCAGAGCATGTTCCGTAATTCGTATATTCAGCAGAACTCTGATATCCAGGCCGCAGGCGGCCTGGTCCCGATGGTTGTCGAGCAGTCTGCTCGTGGCGAGCGCGCTTACGACATTTACTCGCGCCTGCTCAAGGAGCGAGTGATTTTTCTGGTTGGTCCGGTAGAGGACTACATGGCCAACCTGATCTGTGCGCAACTGCTGTTCCTTGAAGCGGAAAACCCGGACAAGGACATCCATCTTTATATCAACTCCCCGGGCGGTTCGGTGACAGCAGGGATGTCGATCTACGACACCATGCAATTCATCAAACCCAACGTGTCGACTACCTGTATCGGCCAGGCGTGCAGCATGGGCGCGTTCCTGCTGACGGCCGGTGCCGCTGGCAAGCGTTTCTGCCTGCCGAACTCGCGTGTGATGATTCACCAGCCATTGGGCGGTTTCCAGGGTCAGGCGTCGGATATCGAAATCCATGCCAAGGAAATTCTCTTCATTCGTGAGCGTCTGAACACGCTGATGGCCAAGCATAGCGGGCACACGCTGGAAGAAATCGAGCGCGACACCAACCGCGATAACTTCATGAGCGCAGAAGCCGCGCGTGAATACGGCTTGATCGATGAAGTGATCAGCCAGCGCCCCGCTTAAAATAAGCAGCTCAAAATAGGCTTGGTCGGCCGCTCCGATCACTCGCGGGCTTGAAAAAGCCCGCAATAGCCTTCATCTTGTGTTGCAAGCCTATCGGATTTGGATCGAACGAATGACTGACACCCGCAACGGCGAGGACAACGGCAAGCTGCTCTATTGCTCCTTCTGTGGCAAAAGCCAGCATGAAGTGCGCAAATTGATTGCCGGCCCCTCGGTCTTTATCTGCGACGAGTGCGTCGACCTGTGCAATGACATCATCCGAGAGGAGGTGCAGGAAGCCCAGGCCGAGAGCAGCGCGCATAAATTGCCTTCGCCTAAAGAAATCAGCGGCATCCTTGATCAGTACGTGATTGGTCAAGAGCGTGCAAAGAAGGTTCTGGCCGTAGCGGTGTACAACCACTACAAGCGTCTGAACCAGCGTGACAAAAAGAATGACGACGTCGAACTCGGCAAGAGCAACATCTTGCTGATCGGCCCGACAGGCTCGGGTAAGACCCTGCTTGCCGAAACACTGGCCCGCTTGCTGAACGTTCCGTTCACCATCGCCGACGCAACCACCCTCACCGAGGCGGGTTACGTAGGTGAAGATGTCGAGAACATCATTCAGAAGCTGCTGCAGAAGTGCGATTACGACGTGGAAAAAGCCCAGATGGGCATTGTCTACATCGATGAAATCGACAAGATTTCGCGCAAGTCTGACAACCCGTCGATCACCCGGGACGTTTCCGGTGAAGGCGTGCAGCAGGCCCTGCTCAAGTTGATCGAAGGCACGGTCGCTTCCGTTCCGCCACAAGGTGGTCGCAAGCATCCGCAGCAGGAATTCCTTCAGGTCGACACCCGTAACATCCTGTTCATTTGCGGTGGTGCGTTCTCCGGTCTGGAAAAGGTTATTCAAAACCGTTCCACCAAGGGCGGCATTGGTTTCAACGCAGAAGTTCGCAGCAAGGAAGAGGGCAAGAAAGTCGGTGAATCCCTGCGTGAAGTCGAGCCTGACGATCTGGTCAAGTTCGGTCTGATCCCGGAATTCGTCGGACGTCTGCCGGTCCTGGCTACGCTGGACGAGCTTGATGAGGCTGCGTTGATGCAGATTCTCACCGAGCCGAAAAATGCTCTGACCAAGCAGTACGCCAAGTTGTTCGAGATGGAAGGCGTGGACCTGGAATTCCGGGCCGACGCACTGAAATCGGTCGCTAAACGTGCCCTGGAACGCAAAACCGGTGCCCGTGGCCTGCGCTCGATTCTCGAAGGTGTGTTGCTCGACACTATGTATGAAATCCCCTCGCAGTCCGAGGTGAGCAAAGTAGTGATCGATGAAAGTGTTATCGAAGGCAAGTCCAAGCCACTGTATATCTACGAAAACAGTGAGCCGACAGCCAAGGCCGCGCCAGACGCTTAAGCGTCACGCTGCTGGAACAAAGAAGGGGCCTTCGGGCCCCTTTTCTTTTAAAGCTTTTTTAACATCCTCTTTGCGCTTGTTTTTTTTGAAAGCAGCCCCCATCTTGGTTTCAAGCTTACTTCCATCTGTTTACGGCCATATGGCCGCCGTAGAGGCGAAATCATGAAGACAACCATCGAATTGCCTCTCTTGCCATTGCGTGATGTCGTGGTTTATCCGCACATGGTTATCCCGCTGTTTGTGGGGCGCGAGAAATCCATCGAAGCCCTCGAGGCTGCGATGACGGGCGACAAGCAGATCCTTCTGCTGGCTCAGAGAAACCCTGCTGACGACGATCCCGGTGAAGAAGCACTTTATCGCGTAGGTACTATTGCCACTGTTCTGCAACTGCTCAAGCTGCCTGACGGCACCGTCAAGGTTCTGGTCGAAGGCGAGCAGCGGGGCGCCGTGGAGCGCTTCAGCGAAGTGGACGGCCACTGCCGTGCCGAAGTCTCGCTGATCGACGAAGTCGACGCGCCTGAGCGTGAATCGGAAGTCTTCGTGCGCAGCCTGCTGGCTCAGTTCGAACAATATGTACAGTTGGGCAAGAAAGTCCCGGCTGAAGTCCTGTCGTCGCTCAACAGCATCGACGAGCCAGGTCGCCTGGTCGACACCATGGCCGCGCACATGGCCCTGAAGATCGAGCAGAAGCAGGAAATCCTCGAAATCATCGATTTGTCGGCCCGGGTCGAGCACGTTCTGGCGTTGCTGGATGCCGAGATCGATCTGCTGCAAGTCGAAAAACGCATCCGCGGTCGCGTCAAGAAACAAATGGAGCGCAGTCAGCGCGAGTACTACCTGAATGAGCAGATGAAGGCCATTCAGAAAGAACTCGGCGACAGCGAGGAAGGCCACAACGAAATCGAAGAGCTGAAAAAGCGCATCGATGCCGCCGGCCTGCCGAAAGATGCCTTGGCCAAGGCCCAGGGCGAACTGAACAAGCTGAAACAAATGTCGCCAATGTCCGCGGAAGCGACCGTGGTGCGTTCGTACATCGACTGGCTGGTTCAAGTGCCGTGGAAGGCCCAGAGCAAGGTACGCCTGGACCTGGCCCGTGCCGAAGACATTCTCGACGCCGACCACTATGGTCTGGACGAAGTGAAGGAACGCATCCTCGAATACCTCGCGGTGCAAAAGCGCGTGAAGAAGATTCGTGGTCCGGTGTTGTGCCTGGTCGGTCCTCCGGGTGTGGGTAAAACCTCCCTGGCGGAGTCGATTGCCCACGCCACCAACCGTAAATTCGTCCGTATGGCCCTCGGTGGTGTGCGTGATGAGGCGGAAATCCGTGGTCATCGCCGTACTTACATCGGTTCGATGCCAGGAAGATTGATTCAAAAGATGACAAAGGTTGGGGTTCGCAACCCGCTGTTCCTGCTCGATGAAATCGACAAAATGGGCAGCGACATGCGTGGCGACCCAGCGTCGGCGTTGCTGGAAGTGCTCGATCCGGAGCAGAACCACAACTTCAACGATCACTATCTGGAAGTCGACTATGACCTGTCCGATGTGATGTTCCTTTGCACCTCCAACTCGATGAACATTCCGCCGGCGCTGCTGGACCGGATGGAAGTGATCCGTCTGCCCGGCTACACCGAAGACGAGAAGATCAACATCGCGGTCAAATACCTTTCGCCAAAGCAGATTCAGGCCAATGGCTTGAAGAAAGGCGAGCTGGAATTCGACGCCGAAGCGATCCGCGACATCATCCGCTATTACACCCGCGAAGCCGGTGTACGGGGGCTTGAGCGCCAGATTGCCAAGGTTTGCCGCAAGACGGTCAAAGAGCACGCACTGGAAAAACGCTTCTCGGTGAAGGTCACCGCAGACATGCTGGAACACTTCCTCGGCGTGCGTAAATTCCGTTATGGCCTGGCTGAATCCCAGGATCAGATTGGTCAAGTAACCGGTTTGGCGTGGACTCAAGTGGGCGGCGAACTGCTGACCATCGAAGCCGCTGTCGTGCCGGGCAAGGGGCAGTTGATCAAGACCGGTTCCCTGGGTGATGTGATGGTCGAATCGATCACCGCCGCCCTGACCGTGGTCCGCAGCCGTGCCAAGAGCCTGGGGATCCCCCTGGACTTCCACGAGAAGCGCGACACGCACATCCATATGCCGGAAGGGGCGACCCCGAAGGACGGCCCTAGCGCGGGTGTAGGCATGTGCACGGCCCTGGTATCAGCATTGACCGGGATTCCTGTACGCGCAGACGTGGCCATGACCGGCGAAATCACCCTGCGTGGCCAAGTGCTGGCGATCGGTGGTTTGAAGGAAAAACTGCTGGCGGCTCACCGTGGCGGGATAAAGACCGTGATCATTCCTGAAGAGAACGTACGCGATCTGAAGGAAATTCCTGACAATATCAAGCAAGATCTACAGATTAAACCAGTTAAATGGATTGACGAGGTCCTGCAAATTGCGCTGCAATACGCGCCGGAGCCCTTACCGGATGTGGCTCCGGAGATAGTTGCAAAGGATGAAAAACGCGAGTCTGACTCTAAGGAAAGAATTAGCACGCATTAGTACGCATTTGCCTGGGGGGCTTCCTTGACAGCTTTTTAGAGCCCTTGTTATAAAGCGGCTCTTAAGTGTCTGTAGGCCATTCAGCACTCGTTTTTGCTTTCACCAAAAAACTTAGAATCATACTCAAATAGATATAAGGGGACTTAGAGTGAACAAGTCGGAACTGATTGATGCTATCGCTGCATCCGCTGATATCCCGAAAGCTGCTGCTGGCCGTGCGCTGGACGCTGTAATCGAATCCGTCACTGGCGCTCTCAAGGCTGGCGACTCCGTAGTTCTGGTTGGTTTCGGTACGTTCTCCGTGACCGATCGTCCTGCTCGCATCGGTCGTAACCCACAGACCGGTAAGACGCTGGAAATCGCTGCAGCCAAAAAACCAGGTTTCAAAGCCGGTAAAGCACTGAAAGAAGCTGTCAACTAAGTTCGATTCAGGTTTTTGCCTATCCGGGTCGGGGTCATGCCTGACCTGGCAGCGGAGCGGTAGTCCAGCCAACAAGTCGTTGATCTGAGACACCGAGGGTCGCAAGTTCGAACCCTCGGTCCGTTCCGCCAGTTACGAGAAGGCGCATCCCCGGATGCGCCTTTCTTCTATCCGGATTCTACCCACGCTCCACGGTTGCCTAATTTTGAAGTTCAACCGTTTCTGGGGGACGCATGCTGCAGAATATCAGGGACAATTCACAAGGCTGGATTGCCAAGACCATTATTGGAGTCATCGTTGCACTGATGGCTCTGACCGGTTTCGACGCCATTTTCAAGGCTACGACGCACAGCAATGATGCGGCCAAGGTCAACGGCGAAGAAATCAGCCAGAACGAGCTGAGCCAAGCCGTCGATATGCAACGCCGTCAGCTGATGCAACAGCTGGGCAAGGATTTCGACGCTTCGCTACTCGACGAAAAAATGCTGCGCGAATCGGCTCTCAAAGGCCTGATCGATCGCAAACTGTTGCTGCAAGGCGCAGAAAAATCGAAATTCGCTTTCTCCGAAGGCGCTTTGGACCAGGTGATCCTGCTGACGCCTGAATTCCAGGTTGACGGCAAGTTCAGCCCTGAGCGTTTCGACCAGGTGATCCGTCAACTGGGCTACAGCCGTATGCAGTTCCGCCAGATGCTGGCTCAGGAAATGCTGATCGGCCAGTTGCGCGCTGGCCTGGCCGGTAGCGGCTTCGTCACCGATGCACAGGTTCTGGCCTTCGCCCGTCTGGAAAAACAGACCCGCGATTTCGCTTCCCTGAACGTCAAGGTTGACCCGGCGGCGGTGAAATTGACCGACGATGAGGTCAAGGCTTACTACGACGAACACGCCAAGGAATTCATGACGCCGGATCAGGTGGTCATCGATTACCTGGAATTGAAGAAGGCTTCCTTCTTTGATCAGGTCAGCGTGAAGGACGAAGACTTGCAAGCGGCCTATCAGAAAGAAACCGCCAACCTGGCCGAACAACGCCGGGCTGCGCATATTCTGATCGAAGTGAACGACAAGGTGACCGAGGCGCAAGCCAAGGCCAAGATCGAAGAAGTTCAGGCGCGCCTGGCCAAAGGCGAGAAATTCGAGGCGTTGGCCAAGGAATTCTCCCAGGACCCGGGTTCGGCCAACAACGGTGGTGACCTCGGTTACGCCGGTCCTGGCGTTTACGATCCAGTGTTCGAAAAAGCCCTGTACTCGTTGAACAAGGATCAGGTATCGGAGCCAATCCGTACCGACTTCGGTTTCCACCTGATCAAGCTGCTGGGCGTTGAAGCGCCGCAAGTCCCGACGTTTGCCAGCCTCAAAGACAAGCTGACCCGCGAGCTGAAAACCCAGCAGGTCGAGCAGCGTTTTGTCGAGGCGACCAAGCAACTGGAAGACTCCTCGTTCGAAGCGTCTGACCTGGCCCAGCCAGCGCAGGACCTGAAACTGACCGTCCACACTTCCGCGCCGTTCGGCCGTGAAGGTGGCGAAGGTGTCGCGGCAAACCGTGCCGTGGTCACCGCAGCGTTCAGCCCTGAAGTGCTGGATGAGGGTGCCAACAGCACCGCCATCGAACTCGATCCGGAAACCGTGATCGTGTTACGCGCCAAGGAGCACTTGAAGCCTGCGCAGTTGCCGCTGGAAAGCGTTGCCGCCAGCATTCGTACGCAATTGGCCAAGGAGCACGCCAGTGCTGCTGCCAAGACCAAGGCTGATCAGTTGATCGCCAGCCTGCGCGACGGCAAGACTCCACTGGACAAGGCCATCGACGGCCAGAACTGGAAGGTCACCGCGGCCGCCACTCGCGCACAGGAAGGGGTTGACCCTGCCGTGCTGCAAGCGCTGTTCCGCATGCCAAAACCTGCCGCCAAGGACAAGCCGACCTTCAGCAGCGTGACCCTGGCCGATGGTAGCCTGGTGATCGTGCGCTTGAACGGCGTAAACGAAGCCGCAGCGCCGACCGACGAAGAGAAGGCTCAATACCGTCGCTTCCTCGCCTCGCGCATTGGCCAGCAAGACTTTGCGGCCTACCGCAAGCAGTTGGAAAGCGAAGCCGAAATCAAGCGTTACTGATAACTGGCTGAGTTTCGCGCTACACAAGAACCCCGGCTCAAAGGCCGGGGTTTTTTGTGGGCGATCGAAAAGATTGGCCTGCCCATCGGTTATTCATCATGCCATGCGACTTTTCCTGCATATAACGGTCAACACCCCTGTAACCGTTTTAAGACACTATTCGATGCGCACCTAAGCATCGATCTGTTGCACAATACGCCCCGGACCGTTTTCTCTCAGGATGTTCAATGTTTAGATCAATTCCCATGCGTGTTGTCGGGCTAGCCTTGGTGCTGGCCGTTGCTGCCGGTTGCTCGTCGAAGAAAGCCGCCATCTATGAGCATGAGAACTTCGACGACTCCGGAACATTTTCCCGCAGCTATCCGGTGACCGATGCCCAGACCTGTGAAGCGGCGCGCCGCGCCTTGCTCAGTCAGGGCTACATCATCACCAGCAGCGATCCGAAACTGGTCAGCGGTCACAAGAGCTTCCAGCAAACCGGTGAAACCCACATGGAGATCAGCTTCAGTGTGGTGTGTGCCGATGATGGCTCCGAAGGGCACCACGCGACCATGTTCGCCAACGCCTTGCAGGACCGCTATGCGCTGAAGAAGACCAACAACTCTGCCAGCCTCGGCGTCGGTGTGTTGGGCTCGGTGTCGATGCCGATTGGCTCGTCCGATGACTCGATGGTCAAGGTCGCCAGCGAAACCGTGTCCTCGGCCAAGTTCTACGAGCGTTTCTTTACCCTGGTGGAGCTGTTCCTGCCGCCGGAAGCGAAGAAAGCCGCGCACATCGTCGAGAAGCCGAAAACCGACCTCGGTGTGCCTGAAGCCAAGGCTGCCCCGGCGGCACTGGCGCCAACGCCGGCACCCGCCGCAGAACCTGCAGCGGCTCCGGCACCTGCTGAAGCAGTTCCAGTCAGCTCGGAACCCGTAGCACCGCCTCCGGAAGCGGCTCCGATTGCTCCTGCTGAATCGTCCGAACCGGCTCCAGCCGCCGAAACCATCACACCGCCGACGCATCCGGACAACATGCCACCCCCAAGCGAACCGATCCCGGCGCAGTAATCGGTAAGCGCCCCAGGCCTTGCGGGAGCGTGTCACACGGCACGCTTCCCGCAGCGACCAACGAGTTTGACCCACGTCAAAGCAGGCCGTTTTCCTACGGGCTGTATCGAAAAAATCCTGTGATAAATTCCTGACCACCTGCTACGTTTTATTCAGTAGCGGCAGAGTGTCGCGTGAACGTCATTTTTCTTTCACGCGGGCACTTTATGCTCAAGGCGCTGGTCATTTGATCAGGCCTTTTTTAATGAGTGACAGGGGGAATATCACAATGGACGATTATCAAGAAGAGTTGCTCGAGTATTCGGCGTTTGAACTGGATCCGCTGGAACCGGCCGAAGACGCCACCGAGCTGTAAGGCTTTACGCGGATTGGCGATGACTGCGGCGAAACTCGCCGGGTGTCTGGCCGTTCCAGCGTTTGAAGGCCCGTTGAAAGGCTTCGGCTGAGGCAAAGCCGAGCAAATAGGCGATTTCCCCGAACGCCAGTTCGGTATCGCGAATGTAGGTCATGGCCAAGTCGCGGCGAGTGTCGTTGAGAATTGCACGAAATTGCGTGCCTTCCTCGGCGAGTTTGCGACGCAAGGTCCAGGTAGGCAGCTTCAGGCGTGCCGCTACTTCTTCCAGGTCGGGTTCCCGGCCACCATTGAGCAACGGCCCCAGCAACTGAGTGATGCGTTCACGCAGGCTGCGGGTGCGTGTCAGCTGTTCCAGTTCCCGTTCACACAATTGCAGCAGGTGCCGCCAAGTGCTGGGGCAGTGTTGCGGGTTGCGCTGGGCGAGGGTGTCCAGGCTCAGGCGCAGTTGATTGTGTTCGGCGCCGAACTGGATCGGGCAGTCGCCCAGTACCCCGTAGGCATCGCGATAGTCAGGTGCCTGGAATTCGATTTCGATGCGTTCGGCCCGCAGCGGGGCAGGGCTCAGGCTGGACAATTGCTGCAACCAGCCGGCGATGATCGAATCCACGACGAAGCGGTTGTAGGCGTTGTAGGGGCTGATGGAATAGAACCGCAGCCACGCGCCCCGTGCGTCTTCGTGAAAACTCGACTGGCCGCGATAGTTGGAGCCGTACAGGGCTTCGAAGCGAATCAGGCAGCGCGCCGCTTCCCGCACCGTCGGCGCCTGGGCGGCCGTGACGCCGGCCAGGCCCGCCTGGCTCAAGCGACTGAGCTGACCCATGCGCAAACCCAGCGCGGGGTCGGCGGTCAGTTGAATCGCCCCGTGACCCAGGCGCATGTAGCGCGGGATCGACAGCCTTGCGCCGGCTTCACCCAAACGCGCCGCATCGAGGCCGTATTGTTCGAGCAGTGGTTGCGGATCGGCACCGTGGCTGCGCACGGCATCGGCCAGGCTGTGGACAAAGCCCACCGACAAATCCCCGAGGCGCATCGGCAGCGGTTTCATGCTTTACAACCAGAGGTTCAGCATGCGTGCGCCACGGGTATTGCTGTCGGCGGAGTGCTGGCCATTGGCGCTGAGAAAGCTCTGCCCGGCGCTGCCCTTGTCCCAGAACTGCCCGCGCAGGAACACGCTCATGCCGGCGATGGCCTGGCTGCTGGGGGGCTGGGCGATCAGGGTCAGGCGATGCCAGGCCTGGCCTTCGCTGAGTTCACCGGCCTTGAGGCTGACCGAACCCGGTGTCGACGCGCCTTTATAGCCGCGCCACGGTTTGTCCCAGGCACCGTGCCCGACTACAAATGCCGGCACCGCCACCAGTTGCGCGCCTTGTTCATCGAGTTTGCGGTAGTTGTCCGGATACCAACTGTCGCTGCCGATCAGGATGCCCAGGCGTCCGGCCGGGGTGTCGATCACGTTGACCGTGTGATCGGTATTGGCAGCGAGAGTGTCCTGTTCGTCGAAGATCGGGTGCATCTGCCGTTGCGGCTGGCCGATCGGCCGACCGTCGCGACCAAACACCACCGTACTGTTGAACAGTGCGCCGCGGCCGATTTTCAGGCTGCCATCGCGCACACTCGGTTCCGGCAACACGATGGAGCCGGCCACCAGGGTGACGTGGAATTCTTTCGCCAGACCACCGAACAGCGCCTGGTAATCCTTGGCCATGTCTTTGGCCTTCATGCGCAGGTGAGCGTCATCCAGGCGACTGGCGCCCTTGGCGCTGATCAGGGCGCGGACGAACTGCAACGGGTTGCTTGCCGCCAGCCAATTCATGGCTTCCTTGAGGGTGCTGGCCTGATACAGCTCGTCCTTCTCGCCACTGACCATCAGCCAAGTGCCGACATGTTCCGGCAGCACGACGATGGTTTTTTCGTTCAACAGGCCCTGGTCCTGGGCCTTTTGCAGATAGGCCGCGAGCTTGCGGTGCAAACGCTCGGGGCTCTGGTAATCAGTGGGGAACAGCTCGGGCTGGATGCCCAGCAGGTTGCCGCGATCGGCCGGGGTGCCTTGATCGACCGCCAGATTGATCCGCAGGTCCGACAGGTAATGACCCACCGGACGGTCCGCGGCCCACATGGCGTAGGTCGTGAGGGCGGCGACCAGCGCCATGGAAAAGGTCAGGTACAAAAGTTTGCGCATGGGAAAGCAGTCGATAACCGTGTGCAGGATTCGCCGACTAGGGTAGGGCGCCTGCCGGCGCTTGCCAAGGGGCGCTGCGCATTTGGATCAATAAGTTGTCAGTTTGGGTCATTGAGTGACAACCACGCGACTCTTAGTCTGTGGCACATGACCGACGGGGGCCGAAGAGCTCCTGCATTTTTCCCGTGATCGCTCGATGTGGAGTTTCCGATGGCCGCTGCTCACTACCCGCACCTGCTGGCCCCGCTGGACCTGGGTTTTACCACGCTGCGCAACCGCACCCTGATGGGCTCGATGCACACTGGCCTGGAAGAAAAACCCGGTGGTTTCGAGCGCATGGCGGCGTATTTCGCCGAACGTGCCCGGGGCGGCGTGGGCCTGATGGTCACCGGCGGTATCGGCCCGAACGATGAGGGCGGCGTGTATTCCGGCGCGGCGAAGCTGACCACCGAGGAAGAGGCGCTCAAGCACCAGATCGTCACCCGCGCGGTGCACGAGGCGGGCGGCAAGATCTGCATGCAGATTCTCCACGCCGGGCGTTATGCCTACAGCCCGAAACAGGTAGCGCCGAGCGCGATTCAGGCGCCGATCAACCCGTTCAAGCCCAAAGAGCTGGACGAGGAAGGCATCGAGAAGCAGATCAGCGATTTCGTCACTTGTTCGGTACTGGCACAAACCGCCGAGTACGACGGCGTCGAAATCATGGGTTCCGAAGGTTATTTCATTAACCAGTTCCTCGCGGCCCACACCAACCACCGCACCGACCGTTGGGGCGGCAGCTACGAAAACCGCATGCGCCTGCCGGTGGAAATCGTCCGTCGCGTGCGCGAAGCGGTGGGCCCGAACTTCATCATCATCTTCCGTCTGTCGATGCTCGACCTTGTTGAAGGCGGCAGCAGCTGGGAAGAAATCGTCACCCTGGCCAAGGCTATCGAGCAGGCCGGCGCCACTATCATCAACACCGGCATCGGCTGGCACGAAGCGCGGATTCCGACCATCGCCACCAAAGTGCCCCGTGCGGCGTTCAGTAAAGTGACGGCCAAGCTGCGGGGTTCGGTGAGCATTCCGCTGATCACCACCAACCGCATCAACACCCCGGAAATCGCCGAGCAGATCCTGGCTGAAGGCGACGCCGACATGGTGTCCATGGCCCGTCCATTCCTCGCCGACGCGGATTTCGTCAACAAGGCTGCTGCGGGGCGTGCTGATGAAATCAACACCTGCATCGGCTGCAACCAGGCGTGCCTCGATCACACCTTCGGCGGCAAGCTGACCAGTTGCCTGGTCAACCCGCGGGCCTGCCATGAAACCGAGCTTAACTATTTGCCGGTTCAACAGATCAAGAAAATCGCCGTCGTCGGTGCCGGTCCTGCGGGCCTGTCTGCTGCCACCGTGGCCGCCGAGCGCGGGCATCAGGTGACGTTGTTCGATTCGGCCAGCGAAATCGGCGGCCAGTTCAACATCGCCAAGCGTGTGCCGGGCAAGGAAGAATTCTTCGAAACCCTGCGCTACTTCAACCGCAAATTGCAGACCACTAACGTCGAGGTGTGCCTGAACACCCGTGTCGATGTGGCACAACTGGTGGCCGGCGGTTACGACGAGATCATCCTCGCCACCGGTATTGCGCCGCGCACCCCGGCGATTCCGGGTGTCGAGAACGCCAAGGTGCTGAGTTATCTGGATGTGATCCTCGAGCGCAAACCGGTGGGCAAGCGCGTCGCGGTGATTGGCGCCGGCGGTATCGGTTTCGACGTCTCGGAGTTCCTGGTTCACGAAGGCGTGGCCACCAGCCTCGACCGTGAAGCGTTCTGGAAGGAGTGGGGCATCGACACGCACCTTGAGGCCCGCGGCGGCGTAGCCGGGATCAAGGCCCAGCCCCACGCGCCGGCCCGTGAGGTGTTCCTGCTGCAACGCAAGACTTCCAAGGTCGGCGACGGCCTGGGCAAGACCACCGGCTGGATTCACCGCACGGGGCTGAAGAACAAGCGCGTGCAGATGCTCAACAGCGTCGAATACCTGAAGATCGACGACGAAGGCCTGCACATCCGCATCGGCGAAACCGGCGAGCCGCAAGTGCTGGCGGTGGACAACATCGTGATCTGCGCCGGGCAGGACCCGCTGCGTGAATTGCAGGACGGCTTGGTGGCGGCGGGGCAGAACGTGCATTTGATTGGCGGCGCGGACGTCGCGGCGGAGCTGGATGCGAAGCGGGCGATCAACCAGGGTTCGCGCCTCGCCGCCGAGCTGTAATCTGCAGGCTAATTCTGCCAATGGCTATCGCGAGCAAGCTCGCTCCCACACTGGATCTGTGTTGCGCCGAAGATCAAATGTGGGAGCGAGCTTGCTCGCGATGGCTGCCTATGAGCGACTAGAATACCGGCTCTATCACCAGAGCCGGCCTCAATGCTCCTCCCTCCCAACGACTGGCTACCCCAGGCCCCGCTCAACCCCCTGCACCTCGACTGGCTCACCGCCGCCAACATCGAAGTCGCGATCCTGCGCCTGGACCAAATCGACCCGCTGATCAGCGGTAACAAGTGGTTCAAACTCATCCAGCACCTCAACGCCGCGAATAGCGCCGGTGCCGATGGCATCATCAGCCTGGGTGGCGCTCACTCCAATCATCTGCACGCACTCGCCGCCGCCGGTAAACGCCTGGGCTTCAAAACCGTCGGATTGCTGCGCGGCCATTCCCAAGTCACTCCGACCGTGACGGATTTGCAAGACTTCGGGATGGAGCTGCACTGGCTGGGTTACGGCGGTTATCGGGCGCGGCATGAGCCGGGTTTCTGGCAGCCGTGGCAGGCGCAATACCCGAACCTGCACCCGGTGCCGGAAGGGGGCGGTGGTTTGCTGGGCGCGCGGGGCTGCATGCAACTCAGGGATCAGGTCTGTGAGCAATTGGCCGATCTGGGCTGGAGCGACTACGACGGTTGGTGGCTGGCCTGCGGAACCGGCACAACGCTCGCCGGACTGGTCCTGGCCGAGGCGGGTGAGCACCCGGTTTATGGCGCGTTGGCAGTGCCGGACGATCATGGCGTGGCGCAACAGGTTGAAGCGATCGTGGGGGTGTCGGAATCGGCTTATGAACTGTTCGATGGCAGTCGCGGTGGGTTTGCCAAGGTTGATTCGCTGTTGCTGGAATTCATCGAAGAGACTGAACAAGCCAGTGGCGTTCCCTTGGAACCGCTGTACACCGGTAAAGCGCTGTTGGCGCTCAAGCAACACGTTGAAGCAGGAAGATTCCCCCAAGGCACGCGGCTGATCTTCATCCACACCGGCGGTTTGCAAGGCCGACGCGGCTTTAACTAACACACCACACATCCAACTGTGGGAGCGGGCTTGCTCGCGAAGGCGGTGTGTCAGTCAACACATGAATCGACTGACCCGACGCCTTCGCGAGCAAGCCCGCTCCCACAGGGTTTTGCGTAATCTTCAGGTATTGCGGCTGACCCGTTTGGGCATCATCCGCAACAAGGTGTTATCCCCCACTACATAGTGGTGATATAGCCCGGCCACGGCGTGCAGGCCGATCAGCCAGTAGCCGATGGTGCCGCCCAGTTCATGCCAGCCCTGGATGCGCCTGGCCAGCGCCTTGTCTTCTGAAACCAGCAACGGCAAGTCAAAGCCGTAAAACATCACCTGATGCCCCTTGGCGCTGGTCACCAGCCAACCGAGCATCGGCATGGCGATCATGAACAGGTACAGCGCCCAGTGCATCAGTTTGGCCAGGGTGGTCTGCCAGTGCGGCGACGCCGGGAAGATCTGCGGCGCCGGGCCCAGGCTGCGGGCGAACAACCGTAGCCACACCAGCACAAACACCGTCAGGCCCAGCATGAAGTGCGATTCGGTGATCAGCGTGCGGCCACCGCTGCCTTTGGGGAAAATCCCGCGAAATTCGATGCAAGCGTAAACCAGGATCAGCAGCACCAGCATCAGCCAGTGCAACGCGATCGACACCGTGCTGTAGCGTGAATCGGAGTTCTTCCAGGGCATACGGGGCTCTCCACAGGTCAATGCTCAAAGCGCCGTTCTTGTGCGGCACTGTGCTTTAACTGTAATCCTGTTTTGTCGTATTTGCCTGAGGCGATTTGCCTTCATGGTGCTCTGGATCAGGTATTACCCCCTGTAGGAGCGAGGCTTGCCCGCGAAGGCGGCGTGTCAGTCGACAAAGATGTTGGCTGACAGGACGCCTTCGCGGGCAAGCCTCGCTCCTACAGGGTAGTGGGTGGGTCAGGCGGTTTGCGGCATCTCGCCGTTCGCCAGGCGTTTGTTGATGTCGGCGATCACCTGGGGCAAATCGGTGATGGTGTCGATCATGTAGTGCGGCCGCGAACCTTCGAACATTGCGTGAATGCGCTTACGCTCGCTGGCCAGTTCCTCGCTGCCGAGGGCCTGATAACCCGCGTAGTCCAGGCCCAGCGCATTGCCGGAGCAGATCAGCGCCACGGTCCACATGCCCGCACGGCGACCTTCCAGAATGCCCGGCACCGTGTCGTCGATCTTCACGCAGGCCGCGACATCATCGATACCCAGGGCAATCACGTTGGCCAGGGCCTGGGCCGGCCATGGGCGACCGTTCGGCACTTCGTCGGTGGCGACCACGTGGTCGGCGAAGTAGCCGTTGGTGGCGGCCAGTTCCACAACTTTATCCATCACCTGTTTCGGGTAGCCGGAGCAGGAGCCAATCTTGATCCCTTGCTGGCGCAGGTTAGCGATGGTGTCCAGAGCCCCGGGGATCAGCGCCGAATGCTCGGCGATTTTCTCGATTTGTAGTGGCATGAAGCGTTTGTAGATGGCGGTGACGTCATCGTCGGTCGGCGTGCGGCCGAAGGCCTTGCGATAACGCTCGGCGACCTGCGGCTGATCACACAGGGTGCGGATGTGGTCCCACTTGCCCATGCCCATCGGCCCACGGGCTTCTTCGATGGAGACCTGGACGTCGAACTCGGCGAAGGCTTCGACAAAAATCTGCGTCGGCGCGAACGAGCCGAAATCGACCACAGTGCCGGCCCAGTCGAGGATGGTGGCTTGGAGTTGGGTTGGGTTGGTGTAGTTCATGGTGATCGGATCCTGTGGCAACTGGCTAATGGGTTGGTTGCTTTTTTGTGGGAGCGGGCTTGCTCGCGAAAGCGGTGTGTCATTTGGCAAATATGTCGACTGACACACCGCTTTCGCGAGCAAGCCCGCTCCCACAGGGGATGGTGGTGGGGCTTAGATTTCGAGTACTTCCATTTCCTGCAACACCTCGGCAATCGCCGCCACTGCCGCGTGCATCTCAGGCGGGTTGACGTGGCCGATGCAGCCGACGCGGAAGGTTTCGACCTGGGTCAATTTGCCGGGGTAGAGGATGAAACCCTTGGCCTTGACTCGTTCGTAGAACTCTTTGAACTGGTAGCGCGGGTCTTTCGGGGCGTGGAAGGTGACGATGATCGGCGCCTGGATCGCGGCGGGCAGGAAGCTGCGCAGTCCCAGTTTGGCCATGTCATCGAGCAACACCTGGCAGTTATTGGCGTAGCGCTGATGCCGCGCCGGCAAGCCGCCTTCTTCGTTGTATTGCAGCAGGGCTTCGTGCAGCGCCGCGACCACATGGGTCGGCGGGGTGAAGCGCCATTGGCCGGTCTTGGCCATGTAGGTGTGCTGGTCAAACAAATCCATTGCCAGGGAATGCGAGTTGCCGGCGGCGTTGGCCAGCGACTCCTTGCGAGCGAAGACGAAGCCCATCCCCGGCACGCCTTCCAGGCACTTGCCCGAAGCGGCGATCAGCGCGTCGAACGGCACCTGTTGCGCATCGACCGGCAGCGCGCCGAAAGAACTCATGGCGTCGATGATCAGGCGTTTGCCGTGTTGGGCAATGACCTGGGCGATTTCCGGCAACGGATTAAGAATGCCGGTGCTGGTTTCGCAATGAATCAGCGCGATGTGAGTGATGCCTGGATCAGCCCGAAGCAGGCGATCCACATCGGCGGCGGTGGTCGGTTCGTCTTCAGCGGTTTCGAAGGTGCTGAAGGGGCGGCCAAGCACTTCGCAGATCTTCGCCAGGCGTTTGCCGTAGGCGCCGTTGATCAGCACTAGGACCTTGCCGTCACGGGGCACCAGGGTGCCGATGGCGGCTTCGACGGCGAAGGTGCCGCTGCCTTGTAGGGGCACGCAGTGGTGAGTGGCGGCACCGTTGATGATCGCCAGCAGTTGTTCGCACAGGCTGGCGGTCAGTTGGTTGAAGCGGTCATCCCATGAACCCCAGTCGACCATCATCGCCTGACGGGTACGGGCCGATGTGGTCAACGGGCCGGGGGTGAGCAGGATGGGTTCGGCAGTACTCATTCTCATGTCCTCGCAATCGATGGGATGACGCTACGGGGCTTAAATTGCAATTTGCCGACGTATCAATCAAATTGTTTGTTGTTATGCCAGCCATCAGTGAGGGTTATTCATGAATCTGTTCCAGCTCCGCGCATTCGACGCCGTAGCCCGGGAAGGCAGCTTTACCCGGGCCGCCGCACGGCTGTTCATCAGCCAACCGGCGGTCACCGGGCACATCAAGGCGCTGGAAGAGCACTACCAAATCACCCTGTTGCGCCGCACCGCCCGACGGGTGGAGCTGACGGAAGAGGGCACCAAACTGGCGGCGATCACCCGGGCAATGTTCGGCCTCGCGGAAGAAGCGCAAGTGATGCTGGAAGCCAACCGCCAGTTGCTGACCGGGCGCCTGGAAGTGGCAGCGGACGGACCGCACATGGTCATGCCGATGCTCGCTAGCCTGCGGGCGCGCTATCCGGGGATCACCGTGAACCTGCGTTTGGGCAATGCTCAGGAAACCCTCGCCGCGTTGCTGTCCGAACATGCCGACGTCGCGGTACTGACCGAAGTCGAGCCGCGCAAGGGGTTGCATCTGCAAGCCCTGAGCGAATCACGGATTTGTGCGCTGGTGCCGGCCGCGCATCCGTGGGCGCAACGCACGAAGGACGTGCAACTCAAGGAACTGGATCAGGTGATCATGGTGCTGCGCGAGCCGAGTTCGATTACCCGGCGTACGTTTGATGAGGCTTGCACTCAGGCCAAGGTCAATCCCCGGGTGTTGCTGGAACTGGACAGTCGCGAGGCGGTGACCGAGGCCGTTGCCGCCGAATTGGGGGTTGGCGTGGTCTCTTCGGTAGAAGTCAGCCATGACCCGAGGGTGGTGGCGGTGCCGATTATTGGCGAGGGGTTGGTCAATCGGCACATGATCGGCTGCATGGAGCGGCGGCGGGATTTGCGTTTGATTCAGGCGTTTTTCGATTTGGCGCCAAATCTGACATGACCGCGCAATCTCTGTAGGAGCTGTCGAGTGAAACGAGGCTGCGATCTTTCCTGGTTCACTTGAGTCTCAAGCGAAAGGTCAAAAGATCGCAGCCTCGTTTCACTCGACAGCTCCTACGGGGAGGGGAGGCTTTCGCGCACCATCTCCAGAAACGTCGCCACCACCCGCCGCGAACTCTGCTCGCGCAAACACACCAGCGTCTCCGTCAGCCGCCGCTTGCAGTCGGTAATCGGCAACGCGCACACCCTGGAGTCAGCACCAAACTCGGCCGCCGACACCACACCAACACCAATCCCCACCACCACCGCCTCTCGCGCTGCTTCCCGACCTTCCACTTGAATCGCCGGCCGAATCCGTAACCCGGCGCCGGCCATTTCCTCCTCCAAAGTTTGCCGCGTCACCGAGCCAATCTCCCGCAGCACCAACGGCGTGTCATCCAGATCCGCCAGGCAAATCGACTCGCGATTCGCCCACGGATGATTGCGCGAGACGAACGCCACCATCGGGTCATTGCGCAGCGGCAGCGAGATCAAGCGCTCGTCGCTGACCTCTCGACCGAGTAACGCCAAATCAGCCTGATAGTTGAAAAGCCTAAACAGCGATTCATCGGTGTTGCCGGTTTCGATTTTCACGCTGATACCGGGGTAGCGCTCGCAGAAGCGGGCGATCTGCGGCAACACGTGCACCGGCGCATCCACAGCGAGGATCAGGCTGCCGGTCTGCAACGCCCGGGAATCCTGCAACAGCTCCTGGGCTTCGGCCTCGATGACGAACAAACGCTGGGTGATGCCCAACAAGCGTTCGCCCAGATCTGTCAGGCGCACGGAGCGTTTGTTGCGGTGGAACAGCAACACGCCGAAGCGTTCTTCGAGTTTGCGCACTTGGTCGGAAATCGCCGGTTGCGTGAGGAATAGCCGCTCGGCGGCCTTGGTGAAGCTTCCGTGAACGGCCACGGCGTGGAAGGCTTTGAGTTGGGCGTGGGAAACCGACATCGAAACCTCCAGTAACAAGCTGAGCTTATATTGGAAATACGATAAATCGATTTCACTTATTAATCAGTAATTGTTTTTATCGGCCTCAGCCCCGGTGACTGGTCAGTCGAACAGCGTCGGTGGCCATGAGCCTGCGGGTGCAACAGCAGGACTCATCTGACCGGTATCGCTTCAGGGAAGCCGCGATATCGAAGTGCTCAACAATAAAAAAACAGGCGTTATTTCTCAATTTCTGCCGGCACACTCACACCCTGAGGTCAGAACCACCATGAACAAGCACATCGGCACCATCAAGCGTTGGCGCGTGCAGATCTTCGCCATCACCTGGCTCGCTTACGCCGCTTTCTACTTCACCCGCAAAGCTTTTTCGGTGGCCAAACTGGGGATCGCCGAAGACCCCACTTTCATGCTCGACAAAATGGCCATGGCCAACCTCGACGCGATCTACCTGGCGGCCTATGCCGTCGGCCAATTCACCTGGGGCATCCTCGCCGACCGCTTCGGCCCGCGGGTGGTGGTGCTCGGCGGCTTGCTGATTTCCGCAGCGGCAGCGCTGGTGATGGGCAATTTCGCCACGTTGCCGATCTTCGCCACCTGCATGCTGATCCAGGGCCTGGCCCAGTCCACCGGATGGTCAGGGCTGTGCAAGAACATCGGCAGTTTCTTTCCCGCCGAGCAGCGCGGGCGGGTGCTGGGGTTGTGGAGTTCCTGTTATGCCTTCGGCGGACTGGTGGCCTCACCGTTCGCCGGTTGGTGGGCTTACACGCTGGTGGGCACTTGGCACGCCGCGTTCATTTCCAGTGCGGCGGTGGTTGGGCTGGTCGCCGTGCTGTTTTTTATTTTCCAACGCAACAAACCGGAAGACGTCGGCTTGCCCGCCGTGGAACCGGAACCGGAGTTGAGCGCCGAGGAGGCCTACGCGCAGAGCAAGATCAGCGTGTGGGAGCCGTTGAAGGAAATCCTGCGCAACCGCACGGTGCTGGTACTCGGGCTCTCGTACTTCCTGTTGAAACCGGCACGTTACGCGATTCTGTTGTGGGGACCGGTGATCGTCTTCGAACAAATGCCCTCGGTGGGCAAGGTCGGTGCGGCGATTATTCCGACGTCTTTTGAACTGGCCGGGCTGCTCGGGCCGATCATGATTGGCCTGGCCTCGGACAAACTGTTCGGCGCCCGGCGCATGCCGGCGTGTGTGATCAGTCTGTTGGCGCTGACGGTTTCCCTGGCGCTGTTCATGGGCGCCCTGCACACCGGCAGTGTGTTGCTGGTGGTGGCGCTGTTGTTTGTCATGGGCCTGACCCTTTACGGCCCGGACTCGATGATCAGCGGCGCGGCGGCGATTGATTTCGGCACAGCCAAGGCCGGCGCCACGGCGGCGGGTTTTGTGAACGGTTGCGGTTCGGTCGGGGCGATTCTTGGCGGCTTGCTGCCGGGGTATTTCGACTCGGTGACGGTGTTCATCATCTTCGCCGGTTGCGCGATGTTCTCGGCCTTCGTCCTGATCCCGCACTGGAACAGCCGCCCGGCCGGCCTGAGCCTCGACTGCGCCTTCGTGCCCAACCAACCGATGACGATCAAACCCCTGCGTACCTGAGGAAACCTCCATGAGACCTTTCTGGCTGGACCAAGCGCTGGCGGCGGAGCCCTGCGCGCCGTGCGAGCCGCTGGCGGGCGACACCCGCGCCGACGTGTGCATCGTCGGCGGCGGTTACACCGGGCTGTGGACCGCGATCATGCTCAAGGAGCAAAACCCTGAGCTTGATGTGTTGCTGATCGAGGCCGACATCTGCGGCGCCGGCGCCAGTGGGCGCAACGGTGGATGCGCGTTGTCGTGGTCGGCCAAGTACTTCACCCTGGAGCGCTTGTTCGGCGTCGAAGAAGCAGTGCGGCTGGTCAAGGAATCAGAGCGCAGCATCTATGCGATCGGCACCTTCTGTGAGCAGTACGGCGTCGATGCCGATTACCGCCTCGACGGCACGCTCTACACCGCGACCAACCGCGCCCAATGCGGCTCGACGGATGCGGTGATCGCGGCGCTGGAACGCAACGGCATCAACTCGTTTACCCAACGGCCGGTGGCGGATGTGCAGCGCATGGCCGGTTCCAGCAAACACCTGGAAGGCTGGTTTTCCCCAGCGGCGGCCAGCGTGCAACCGGGCAAACTGGTGCGCGGCTTGCGTCGGGTGGCGCTGCAACTCGGTGTGAGAATTCATGAAAACACGGCCATGACCGGACTGGAGGAGGGCAAGCCTGCGGGGATTAAAACCCCGAACGGCACCGTCCAGGCGGATCGGGTGGTGCTGGCGATGAACGCGTGGATGGCCCGGGCGTTCCCGCAGTTCGAACGCAGCGTGGCGATTGTCTCCAGCGACATGCTGATCACCGAACCGCGCCCGGACTTGCTGAATGAAATCGGCTTGACCAGCGGCGTGACGGTGCTCGATTCGCGGATTTTCGTGCACTACTACCACAACACCCCGGACGGCCGGATCATGCTCGGCAAGGGCGGCAACACCTTCGCCTATGGTGGGCGGATGCTACCGGTGTTCGACCAGCCATCCCCGTATGCCGGGTTGTTGCGCAGTAGCCTGGCAGACTTCTTTCCGGCGTTTGCCGAGGTCAAGGTCGAAGCCACCTGGAACGGACCTTCGGACCGCTCGGTCACCGGGTTGCCGTTCTTCGGTCAGATGAGCGCCAGCGGCAACGTGTTTTATGGCTTCGGTTACTCCGGCAGCGGCGTCGGGCCGTGTCACATGGGCGGGCAGATTCTGGCCTCGATGGTCCAAGGCCTGGACAACCCGTGGACCCGCTCGCCGTTGGTCAACGGGCCGTTGGGCTACTTCCCGCCGGAGCCGATTCGCTACCTCGGTTCGTTGATGGTGCGCAACGCGATCCGGCGCAAGGAGCGTGCCGAGGATCATGGGCGCCGGCCACGGCATCTGGATGTGCGCCTGGCGAAATTCGCGGCGGCGGCGGGCAAAGCCGACAAAGGCTGAGGGCAACACAAACCCTGTGGCGAGGGAGCTTGCCTGTGGCGAGGGAGCTTGCTCCCGCTGGAGTGCGCAGCGCTCCCAAGCTTTTGGGGCCGCTTCGCAGCCCAGCGGGAGCAAGCTCCCTCGCCACAATGGTGTGTTGTTCGTTAATTATCGGGGCGATTGACCAGCCAATCGAACAGCAGGCGTGTATCGCCACGCGGCGGTGTCATCTGTGGCGGTCGTGGATTCTGAATGCTGGGGCCGGCGCAAATGACCGGACGATCCGGATCGCTGTCGAGAAAACTGATGAATACCTCGCTGCCGGCCACGGGCAACCCGGATGCACCCATGGCCAGCGGCAGCCACAGTCCGACAGACACTTGCGCAGCCGATTCCGGCCACAGGCAGACCTGAATCCGGCCTTGTTCATCGAGCTCCGGCGGTTGCCCGGGCGTGCCCAGCACCCGGGCCGGTTGATAGCCGGGGATGTTCGGCCGGGGTTGTTTAAGCGCCGGTCGGAACTCCGTTGACCAGGGAATGGCGCTGAACCGGTTGCAGTAGCCGGGGCCTTCGACCGGGCCATCCGCGAGGATCGACGGTTGGTGCCCCTGGTGCCGGATTTCGGTGAGCAGCCATTGATCGTTGAAACCCGATATCGGGTGTTCCTCCACTTGCACGATACGGCCGCTGAGCAACGCAGTCTGATCGCTCTGGCCATGGATTTGGCGTTGCTGGCAGCGCAGCCGCTCCAATGTGCGACGACTGCGTTGATCACGGTTCAGCGCCGTTTTGCCGCTCAGCGGATGATTGGCCGCGCCAAAGCTGTCGGCGCCCGTGCTTCTGTCCCGGGCCTGGGGCGGCGCAAGGATCAGCGGCGAATCATGGCGCTGGAACAATTCGCGGATCGCGGCGAATTCAGGCTCGTCCAATGGCTGGTCATGAAAGGGCGTCAGCACCGGTTCCTGGGGGAAACTCAGGCTGTCATCGGCCAGCACCAGTACATGCCCGTCACGCCGGTGTTCGAAGTGATAGTGGATGCCTTCCTCTTCGCAGAGCCGATGCAGCAGGGCCAGATCAGTTTCTTCGTACTGGATGCAAAAGGGCCGCACCGGATAGTGCCCGGTGCTCAGCTCAAAGCGGTAGCTGAGCCTGGGCAGGGCATGCTCTTCCAATAATTGCCGCAGGATCGCTGGCACGCTGAGCTGATGAAACACGCGGCGTACACGCTGTTGTTCGAGGTTTTGCAGATAGGGCACCAACGTCAGTCGATACCCGACCCGATGCGGGCCGCGATGTTCTCGGCGGGCGCTGTGGAGAATGCCGTGGAAACCGTCTTCCTCACCCAGGCTCAGGAACACCGGTTGTTGCAGCAGAGGGGCGAGGTTCATGGCCGGGGCCAGCCCTATCACTTCGATGTCGAAGCGATAGGGCTGGTTGAGGCCTTCGCGACCGTTGAACTGCAACACCTGCAAACTCAAATCAGCCTCGACGAGGGTCAAGGTGAAGGGACTTTCCTTGTCGTTGTGCATCGAGTGCGCTTCTGCCATGAAATACGGGGCGCAGAGGGTACGAAACCACGGCCTCGAATAGTCACCGCAAATCGACTTTTCAGAATTGCCCTACAAGCCCTGTTGAAGATGCCGATGCATCACGGCGCTAAACAGGATGGAATTTTTGGTCGATTGCCAACTTTAGGCCGTATAAACTTGGCGCCATGCGTCGGCCAATAGATGTCTCGGCGCCACAGATCAAGAGAGTGAGTAATGGGCGCACAGTGGAAGGTTAAACACAAAGAAGCGGCATCCAACGCCAAGGGCAAGATCTTCGGCAAACTGGTGAAGGAAATCACCATTGCTGCGCGTAACGGTGCCGATACTGCCACCAACGCACACTTGCGTCTGGTGGTCGAGCAGGCCAAGAAAGCCTCGATGCCCAAGGAAACCCTGGACCGCGCGATCAAGAAAGGCGCGGGCCTGCTGGGCGAAACCGTGCAATACCATCGCGTGACCTACGAAGGCTTCGCTCCGCATCAGGTGCCGCTGATCGTTGAATGCGTGACTGACAACATCAACCGTACCGTGGCGGAAATCCGCGTGGCGTTCCGCAAGGGCCAATTGGGTGCTTCCGGTTCGGTGGCCTGGGACTTCAACCACGTCGGCATGATCGAGGCGTCCCCGGACAGCCCCGACGCCGACCCGGAAATGGCCGCCATCGAAGCCGGTGCCCAGGATTTCGAGCCGGGTGACGAAGAGGGCACGACCCTGTTCCTGACCGAACCAGCGGACCTCGACGCCGTGCAGAAAGCGCTGCCTGGGCAGGGTTTTACCGTGTTGTCCGCCAAGTTGGGCTACCAGCCGAAGAACCCGGTCAGCGGTTTGAGCGATGAGCAAATGGCTGAAGTCGAAGCGTTCCTGGAAGGCCTCGATAACCATGATGATGTGCAGGATATGTTTGTCGGGTTGGCGGGTTAATTTGTTTCGTCAGTAATACCGCTTTCGCGAGCAGGCTCGCTCCCACAGTGGTTTTGTGTCGTACACAAAATGTGTGATCAACATTAATTCCCTGTGGGAGCGGGCTTGCTCGCGAATGACCGCGCAGCGGTCACCGACTATTCAGTTCCCGCACCACTTCTGTGAACCCAGGTCGAGCAAGCACATCCGGCTGACAGCACCGGCGCTGCAAATCCTCCAGCGCCAACTGCTCTTCATCGCTCAACCCCGAATCAATCCGCTCCAGCAATTCCCCCAACAACACCCCGAACGCCCGCACTTCAATGCGTTGCAGCGCACGGGTTTCAAGGCTGTCCGTGGTGGCGTGGAAAGAAGCACCACCAAAGTCCCCCAGCAAACAATCACCGTCCTCGTTCCACATAATATTGTGGGCGTAGAGATCGCCGTGGGTGATGCCTTGCTCGTGCAGATGCTCGGCCGCCGACGCGATGCCCCGAGCGATCCGCAGCGCCACCGCCGCCGAGAAACGGGTGTCATCGCTGTAAACGTCACGGCTGCAAGAGGCCAGGCTCGGCAGTCCGGCCAGGTTGCGGTAACTCGGATCAATCAACTGCATCACCAACCCGGCCTGGGCTTGGGGATGGTCGACGATGCGTCCTTCGACGCGGATCAGGTTGGGGTGCAATCCGGCGGTGATGCAGGCATTCATTTCGTGCAGGGGCGAGCCATCGCTGGTCATTTCGCCTTTGTAGAGTTTCACCGCGACTTCAGTGGTCGGTTGCTGCGCGCGTTCCCAGGTGGCGCGATGGATGACCCCGGACGCGCCTTCACCGAGTTTTTCCTCAAGCTGCAACGCTGACCACGGGATGCTCGGCGTGGCCTCGAGGGCGGCGGCGTCGGCTTCGGTTTCCAGGGGGTTACCGGCGTAGGCCAGCCAGGTCAGGGCCGGCAGGGTCAGCAGCCACTCGGGCAGTTCGGTGAAGCGGTTGGCGGAGATGCGCAGCAGTTCCAGGCGATGGCACTGCATCAGGCTTTCGGGCAGTTGCTGCAAGTGGTTGCCGGACAGCATGAGTTTTTGCAGAAGCGGACGTTCGCCCAGCTCGGTGGGCAGTTCACTGATGCGGTTGTCGGTCAGGATCAGCCAGCGCAGCAGTGGCGGCAACGCGGTGCCTGGCACCCGTTCGATGCGGTTGGCGCGAAAGCCGATCATGCTCAGCGCCGCGCACTGGCCCAGGCATTGCGGCAGTTCGGTGAACGGGTTGTCCGAGCAGAACAGGATGCGCAAACGGGTCAGGCGATGCAGGTCATCCGGCAGGCGGGTCAAGGCGTTGCCGCTGAGGTTGAGAATCTCCAGCGTATCCGCCAGGTCGAAGATTTCCCGGGGGAACTCGGTGAGGCCGCAGGACAGGTCCAGACGGGTGATGCCGGCCAGCTCGCCGGACTGCAGTTGTGCGAGGGTATTCATGAACGGATTCGCTATTGATCGGGAAGAGGGCTGTGGGGGCCTGAAGATGGGCTGCATGATAGCGGGAGTTTGTGGTGTCAGTCAGGCCGCCTTCGCGAGCAAGCCCGCTCCCACAGTGGTTTTGTGGACTACACAAAATCTGTGGCCAACACAAATCCCCTGTGGGAGCGGGCTTGCTCGCGAAGAGGCCGGCAGCCATCCCCAAAATCTATCTTTTAAACAGGCTCCCGGACTTCCACCAACTGCCCCAGGCGACTGCGCGTGCGCGCCAGGTCAATGGCATCCCCATCCAGGCTTTCGCGCAACGACCGCTGCCCGAGCAACACCAGATGCTTGTCCTGATCGTACAAAACGTCGATCAGGTTGATAAACCGTTGCTGCGCCGCCATCGAGCAACTGGCCAGGCTCGGCAGTTCGTCGATGATCCAGTGATCGAATCGGCGGCACAGTTCCAGATAATCCATGACCGCCGTGGGCTGGTCGCACAGATCGCTGAAGGTGAAGCCGACGGTGCGCCCCTCGCAGTAGCGCGCCGGCAGATGCCGGGTCCCGACGGGCAACATGAGGGTGGCGACGCTTTCCGGCAGGTTCAACCGCTGACGTTGAGGCTGCGTCGCCGGCCACACGTACTGGCCCTGGGTAAACACCTGCTGGGTGTGGGTTCGCGCCTGACTTCGGTAGTCGTGGGGGCCGCCGACTTCCATGACGTGCATGCGCGTATTGATCAGGTCGATCACCGGTTTGAAACGTGCGTGGTACAGCGGGTTGGGCAGCAAGCCTTCCGGTGGGTAATTGGAAGTGACCAGCAGCAAAATGCCCCGGCGAAACAGGGCCTTGAACAGCCGCGTAATGAGCATCGCATCGCCGATGTCATGGACGTGAAACTCGTCGAAACACAACACCCGACAATCGCGCAGCAACTCATCGAGGGTCGCCGCCAGGGCATCGGGCTGCTCGCGATGGTTGAACATGCCCTGGTGCAGTTGAGCGAAAAACTCATGGAAGTGCAGGCGTTGTTTTTGCGCGAGAGGCATGGCCTGGAAGAAACCATCCAGCAGCCAGCTTTTGCCGCGCCCCACCGCGCCATGCAGATACAGACCAGGCAGGATTTTCGCCGACTGACCCAGCAACGTTGTCGCCTGTTGGGCCATGCGGTCGATGACCCGTTGCTGGCTGTGGCTAAGGGTGTAGCCCTGGGCGAGTGCCTTGTGGTGGAAATAGTCGTGGATGACTCGATGATTGGCCGGCAGTGCGGTGGTTCTGCCGAACAAGCGGCGCAGCGCGGGCCAGCGTGGTGTGAGACGCAAACGGATTGGCGGTCGAATGGCCACGATACTGTCACCCCCGGGTTCTTCAGGCCGGCTCACCGAGCTGCGGCGGCGTAGTTTAACCAGATGGAGAATTGTCCTACCACCCGTGCTGATTGAGACGTCGCCAAGTGAGACAGAAATCTGCGGCATGTACAGGTTATTTCCCGCAGCTGTATCGAGGTTTTACCAACAAATCGATACATATTGCCTCCACTTTGCTGGATCCAATCGATCCCGCTCACTGGCGAATTCCCGATGGGTTGCTAACCTGATTTTCAGGAGTCACCCCTCACAAGGAACGGGGCCGTGAAAGGACGTTGGATTTTGGTCATCCTGGGCATGATGCTCGGCACATCGGTATTGGCCGCAGAACTTCAGGTGCAAGTACGCGTCGATGTGCAGCGCGGTTGCCAGTTGGTGGGGCAACAACGCAGCGCCGGCGTCGAACAATTGGGGGCGCTGGATTTCGGCAGCACGGCGCGCCTGGATGATCCGGGCGGCCCTTTGGGGGCAGCGCTGATGAACGAGCGCCTGCCACGCCTGGAATGTAATCCCGACACCCCTTATCAACTGCGTGTCGATGGCGGCCAGCACGGCGGCGTCGGCGATGTGCGCTACATGGCGGGTGCCGCCGAACACAGCAAACCCATTCCTTACCGGCTCTACCAGGACCCCGCGCGGTTGATCCCGCTGGCGGTGAACGTCCCGGTGAGCGGCCGCGTGCCGGACAGCGGTTCCGTGGATTTACCTTTGTATGCCCGTATCGAACGACTGGCGGAGATTCCCCGTGTCAGCCGTTATTCAGACCTGGTGAAAGTGACTGTCACCTGGTAGCAGCAACTGTGTAACTGCCCCCGATGGAATCGGGTGGCGCAGGGAAGGGGACGTTCCTCGTTGAGCGTCCGGGTTTCGGCATCCTGAGGGAATTGGGATTGGCACTATGACAAGCAAGTACTGGATGGTGATTGCCGTGGGCGCACTGTTTTTGCTCGCCGAGGACGCCCAAGCGGCGGTCAGCGGGCAAATCCATGCGCGGCTGATCATCACCGCCGGGTGTGAAGTCACCAATGGCGCCAGTGCCGGTGGCCTGCTCAATGGTGTGGGCAATCTGGATTTCGGCCAGCAAGGCCCGACCTGGACCACTCCGATCAAGGCCAGCCTCAGCGACAACACCAGCGGCAAGCTGAACGTGGCCTGCAACCCCTCGGTCACCGGGTTCACCGTCACCATTGACGGCGGCACCCATGGCGACGGCAGCACCCGACGCCTGAGCAACGGCCGCCAGACCCTCTCTTATCAATTGTTCCTCGATGCTTCCGGCAGCCAGAGCTACAGCATCGGCCAACAACACAATTTCGCTGTCACCAACGCGGGCCAGATACCGATCCCGGTATTCGGCGCGGTGGTCGCGAATACCCGCGCGGTTCCGGCCGGTGTCTATACCGACACCCTCATGGTGACGCTCGATTGGTAAACCCGTAGAGGACGGACACCATGCACATGCTCGTATCAAGGATAGGTTTGTCATTGCTCGGCCTCACGCTGGCGTCCAGCGCCGTTGCGGCCACCACGGTCACCGGCCAGATCACCTCCAGCCTGACCCTGATCAGTAGCTGCCAGGTCAATGGCGCCGGCGGTTCCAGTGGCCTGAACTTCGGTGCACTGAACTTCGGCACCGCCAACAGCCTGTTCACCGAGGCCGACGCCCAGGTGCTGGGCGGTGGTGGCGGGGCGCTCTCGATCCTGTGCTCGAGCGGCACCACCCCGGCGGTGAAAGTCCGCGCCGGCGCCCACGACGGACAGTCTCCCGGGGGCGCCCGTGCCCTGGCTGATGGCAGTGGCAACTTCGTGCCCTACGACTTGTACACCGATTCCGGGCATTCGCAGATTCTGGCCATCGACGGTGTGATCAACCTCGCGGCCAGCACGGGCGTAGCGCAGACCGTGAACATCTACGGCAAAGCCGTGGGCAAGGCCGGGCTGCCGGCCGGGACCTACACCGACACCGTCGCCGTCGAACTGACGTTCTAGGGCGATGGCCCGCCATGGATGGGCGGCGCTGACCTTGCTGTGTGCGGGCAGCGTGCCACTGCCGCTGGCGGCGGTGACCAGCCAGAGTTTCCAGGTCAGCGCCACGGTGACGGCCGGCTGCCTGGTGGTGGGCGGCGTGTCGAACTACGGCAGCCTCAACTACGGCAGCCGCTCGGCCCTGGCCACCGGCACCGTGCAAGTCGCGCTGACCGGGGGCGTGCAGTTGCAATGCACGCCGGGGGTGACGCTGAACATGAGCGTCGATGGCGGCCAGTACAACAGCAGCGGGCGGCATATGCAGCTCAATACCGGCAACAACCGGGTGGCCTATTCGCTGTTTCGCGATGCGGCCTTCAGCCAGAGCCTGGGCATCGGCCAGAGCGTCGCCGTGGCCTACACCGATGCGAACAACATCCGCCTGCCGATTTACGGTCAGGTGCAGTTACCGGGCAATCAGCCTGGGGGGACGTACAGCGATGTGCTGCAGGTGCAGCTGTCGTGGTGAAAAAAAGGAGCGGGTCAATGGGGTCACAGGTCTTGCGCAGCGCATTGCTGGCGTTGGTGTTACTCGGGGCGGCCCAGGTCCAGGCCGCCAGTTCGGTGCTGATCTGGCCGATTGACCCGGTGCTGGAGGCCGATCAGCAGGCCAGTGCCTTATGGCTGGAGAACCGTGGCAGCGAGACCGCCAACCTGCAAATCCGCGTGTTTGCCTGGAGCCAGAGCGGCTTCAACGATCAGTACCAGAACCAGCGCGACGTGATCGGCAGCCCGCCGGTGGCGAAGATCGAACCGGGGCAGAAACAACTGGTGCGCCTGACCCGGACCAAGGAGGTTCCCCCGGGGCAGGAGCTGGCTTACCGCATCATCATCGACGAAATCCCCTCGGCCACACCACCCGCCGCCGAGGACGGCAAGACGGCGGCGGCGATCCGTTTCCAGATGCGTTATTCAGTGCCGCTGTTTGCCTACGGCGCCGGGTTGTGGAGCAAGGAAGACGCCACCCGCAAACGTGACCCCAAGGGCGTGGGCGTGCCGGACCTGAGCTGGCGCACCGTGGCGGTGGACGGGCGCCCCTATGTGGAAGTGCGCAACCAGGGCGCGGTGCATGCACGGTTGACCGATGTGGCGCTGAAGCAGGGTGGGCAGAGCAAACCGCTGGTGGAAGGGTTGCTCGGGTATGTACTGCCCGGCGCGATCATGCGCTGGCCGGCGCCCACTGCAATTGCGGGTGATCCGGCGTTGCAGGTGCGGGTGAATGGGGCGACTCAGGTTCAGAGCATCGCACCGCTGCGGTAGGGGGGCTTTTGTGGCGAGGGGGCTCGCCCCCGTTCGACTGCGAAGCAGTCGTGAAACCATTCAACGCGGTGCTTCTGATAAACCGCATCGTCAGGTTTTGGGGCCGCTCCGCAGCCTACGGGGGCAAGCCCCCTCGCCACAAATTGAGACCAGTCAGATAAATCTGACAGGCTGTCAAAGCTGGGCACAGGAGGAACCTGTCCATTGACGGACAAACAACACGAATGAGCCACGGTTGGGCTCGCAGTTTCCAGTGTCCGTTGTGGGCGGCAACTTGCGCGTGCTGGCTGGTGATCATCCCTCGCACCGAGGCCGGCGATTTACCGCCGCCACCCAGCGGCATGGAGGCCGTGGCCGATGCACAGTTGTTTCTGGAGTTGGTGGTCAATCAGATGAATACCGGACGGGTCGTCGCGGTGGAGCAACGGGGCGGACGCTTGTTCCTGCCGGCCACGGCGTTGCGCGACAGCGGCATGAAACTGCCCCAAGACATCGGCGCCGACGTTGATCTCGACAGCCTGCCGGGCCTGCACAGCGAGTACGACAGCGCTGGTCAGCGCCTGCTGCTCAACGTGCCGCCGGACTGGTTGCCGGAACAGTTCGTCGGCAACCGCCAAGCCTACCCGCGCACTCCGGCCCTCAGCAGTTTCGGCGCGTTGCTCAACTATGACCTGTACCTCAACGACACCGACGACGCGGGCACTTATCTGGCGGCGTGGAACGAAGTACGGCTGTTTGACAGTTGGGGCACGCTGTCCAACACCGGGCAATACCGCCGCACGTTGTCGGGGGATGCCGTCAGTACGTTGAACAACGGCTACCTGCGCTACGACACGACATGGCGTTATTCCGATGATGATCGACTGCTGACCTATGGGGCCGGCGATCTGGTCAGTGGCGCCTTGCCCTGGAGCAGCTCGGTGCGACTCGGCGGCGTGCAACTTTCGAGAGACTTCGGCGTGCGCCCGGATCTCGTGACCTACCCGCTGCCGCAATTCGCCGGGGAAGCGGCGGTGCCGTCCTCGGTGGACCTGTTCATCAACGGCTACAAATCCAGCAGCGCCGACCTGCAGCCGGGGCCGTACACCCTGACCAATATCCCGTTTATCAATGGCGCCGGCGAAGCGGTGGTGGTCACCACCGATGCCCTGGGGCGACAGGTCTCGACCACGGTGCCGTTCTACGTCACCAGCAGTTTGCTGCAACAGGGTTTGAGCGATTTTTCCGTGGCTGCCGGGACGTTGCGCCGGGACTACGGCCTCAAGGATTTCGCCTACGGCACCGGCGTCACCTCCGGCAGTCTGCGTTACGGCGTCAGCGACAACTTCACCCTGGAAAGCCACGCCGAAGCTTCGGAGGCTCTGACGCTCGGCGGCTTGGGCGGCAACCTGCGGCTGGGCAATTTCGGCGTGCTCAACACCGCCCTCAGCCAAAGCCAGTTCGACGGCGAAAGCGGCCAGCAATTGAGCCTCGGTTATCAATACAGCAGCCAGCGCTACAGCTTCTCTTATCAGCGTCTGCAACGGCGCGACCAATACGCCGACCTGACGGTGATCGACAGCCCCTACACCACCCTGAGCAAACGCAGCGAACAGGCGACCCTGAGCCTCAATCTCGACACTTGGGGCAGCCTCGGCGTCGGCTATTTCGACGTGCGCGCGGCGGACGATTCGCGCACCCGGCTGCTCAACCTGACGTGGAGCAAACCGCTGTGGCGTAACACCAGTTTCTACCTGTCGGGCAACCGTGAGATCGGTGACAGCAACTGGGCGGTGCAGGCGCAACTGGTGATTCCGTTCGACCTGCGCGGTAGCCTGGCCATCAGCAGCGAACGCAGCAAAACCGGGCAGACTCAACAGCGAGTCAACTACAGCCGTGCCGTGCCGACCGAAGGCGGACTGGGCTTCAACCTCGGCTACGCCCAGGGCGACGGCCCGGCTTATCGTCAGGCCGACCTGACCTGGCGCCTGCAATCGGTGCAGTTGCAGGCCGGGGTCTACGGCACCAGCGACGCGCAAACCCGTTGGGCCGATGCCAGCGGTTCTTTGGTGTGGATGGACCGTCAGGTGTTTGCCGCCAACCGTATCGACGATGCGTTCGTGGTGGTGAGCACCGATGGCTACGCCGACATTCCGGTGCGCTATGAAAACCAACAGGTCGGGCAGACCGACCGCAACGGCCATTTGCTGGTGCCATGGAGCAGTGCCTATTACCGTGGCAAGTACGAAATCGATCCACTGAACCTGCCGGCCAACGTGCGCAGCCCCAACGTCGAACAGCGGATCGCGGTACGTCGTGGCAGCGGTTATCTGCTTGAGTTTCCGTTGAGTCGCGTGGTCGCCGCGAGCCTGGTATTGGTCGACGCCCGGCAGCAGGAATTGCCCCTGGGCAGCGGCGTCGTGCACGAACAGAGCGGCACGCAAACGGTGGTCGGTTGGGACGGCTTGGTGTACCTGGAAAACCTTCAGGCGCAAAACCGTTTGCGGGTGACGCTGCCCGATGGGAGCACCTGTCAGGCGCAGTTTGCCGTGGACATGCAGCAGCAACAGATCCCGCTGATCGGGCCGTTGGTATGCCAATGAAGTGGCTGGCTGGGTTGGCGCTATGGCTGCCGGGCCCGGCGTGGGCGTTGTGCTCGGTGGTCAGCACCACGCCCGTGGCGTTCGGTTCGTTGAGTTCGATCGCGGTGCGCACCACCTCGCAGTCCAGTTCCACCACCAACGCCGGGTTGAGTTGCACAGGCTCGTTACTGTCGTTGCTGACCACCAACGACCATTTCTACGCCACGGTCACCTCCACCCAAAGCGGGCTGCTGGGTCCGACCGGCGACGTCATCGGCTACACGCTGTACGCCAACAACTCCACCAGTTACCCGCTGACCCGTGGCGTGGCCTTTGACTTTGCACGCAACGGGATTATCGATGCGCTGGGATTGCTCGGCAGCGTAGTGCCGAAGACTGCGCCGATTTACCTGGGAACAACCATTGGCAGCAACGTCGCGGCGGGTATTTACACAGAAACCCTGAGCATCGCCTGGAGCTGGAACTATTGCTCCGGCATCGGCATTGGCAACGTGTGCCTGGGGCGCGACATCAACAGTGGCAACACCACGCTGACCGTCAATCTGACCGTGGCCAACGACTGCACCATCACCGCGCCGAACATCAGCTTCGGCAGCGCCCCGGTGATCAGCGCGTTTACCCCGGTCACCGGCCAGACCATCAACCTTGCCTGCACCAAGGGCAGCGCTTACACCGTGGGCTTGAGCGATGGGCAACAGGCCGTGAGTGTCGGCGGGCGGCGGCGGATGATCTCCGGGGGGAATTACTTGGCGTATGACATTTTCAAAAGCGCCGGCACGACGCGCTGGGGCAGTGTCGGCAGTGCGCGCAGGGCGAGTTCGGATGCCGAGGTCAATCCGGGCAATGGGTTGGGGACCGGCAGTCAGGTCTTCAACTACAACGCAAAAATCTACACCGACCAAACCACACCGCCCGCCGGGACTTACCTGGACAGCGTGGTGCTCGACGTAGGTTTCTGATCACTGCGACCCTTGTGGGAGCGGGCTTGCTCGCGAAAGCGTCGTATCAGGCGATATTGATGTGGCTGACACACCGCTTTCGCGAGCAAGCTCGCTCCCACAGGGGACAGTGTTGTTTACACATATTGCAATCAACCCCGATTCATTGTGGGAGCGGGCTTGCTCGCGATAGCAATGTGTCAGCCGCCATCCCTTTTGAATGTACCGCCGCCTTCGCGAGCAAGCCCGCTCCCACAAGGGGTTTGTGGTGTTGGTCAAATATGTCTAGCGCTCGATGCTCCGGTTCCACCGCGCATTCCACGCCGGGCGCTGTTCATTCACCTGGTCCCAATCCACCGCGATCGCGGTCTCCAGGTACTTCTTCATCGCCTCAACCTGACCGCGGGTTTTGTCGGTGGTCGGGGTGTTGGGGTTGGACGGGATCTGGTCGCCATCTTCAAGCGCAGCCGCTTGTGCGTCCGGTGTCAGCAGGAACGCCGCGAGTTTTTGCGCCAGTTCCGGTTGGGTGTTGTTGGCGATGGCGCATTCGGCGACGTTGAGTACCACGGCGCCTTCCTTCGGCTGCGCGTATTCCACCGGCATGCCCTTGAGTTTCAGCGCGGTGACCTGGGTCGGGGTCAGTGGGAATAGCGCGGCTTCGTCGGTTTGCAGCATTTCCGAGATCTTCGCCGAGCTCGGGATGTATTCCAGCACGTTGCGCCCGACGGTGTTCGGCCAGGCCTTGAAGCCCGGTTCGACGTCGGTTTCGCTGCCGCCCTGGATGCGGTTGAACATCAGGAAACCGTGCAGGCCGAAGGTCGAGGAGGCCATCGACTGGAACACCACTTTGTCCTTGAAGCGCGGGTCGGCCAGGTCCATCCACGAGGTCGGCGCGGCCCAGCCTTTTTCCTTGAACAGCCGCGTGTTGTAGGCCAGCCCGGTGACGCCGAGGCTGACCGCCACGGCTTCGTCCTTGATCCGGCCCTTGGCCGGAATCTGCGCCAGGGTCGGGCTGTCCTGGAGTTTGTCGCACAGGCCCATGGAGATAGCGCGGTACATGATGCCGTCGTCGAGGAACATTACGTGCAACTGCGGGTTGCCCTTGCTGGCCTGGACCTTGGCCAGGATATCGGCGGAAGTCCCCGGCACGATCACCACTTTGACGTTGTTGGCTTTCTCGAACACCGGCAGCACCTTGTCGGCGTAGAGCCGCTCCATGGTCCCGCCGTTCATGCCCAGGTAAAGCGTCGGTTCGGCCTGGGCCTGGGCGACCGTGAGCAGGGCGCCCATGCAGGACAACCCGAGCAGTGCAGTGCGTTTGACGTTATTCATTGGCGCGACCTTCCTCTATCAAGCAACTGGGATGGAGTGAAACCGGGTGATGGAAAACGCATCCAGCGACGTTTTTGACGCGCCGCTGCAGATGATCTCGGTGAGCGCCAGGCCCACCGCCGGGCCGATCTGGAAACCGGCACCGGCAAAGCCAAACCCGTGCAACAGACCGGGCCGGGTGCCGCTGTGCCCGATCACCGGTTGGCGATCAGGCAGATAACCTTCGGTGCCGCTCCAGGTGCGAATCGCCTGGGCGCCTTCAAGAAACGGGTAAAGCTCGACGGCTTGGCGCAGGATCTCGATCACCGCGTTCTGGCCCGGCCGGGCGCGGGCGTCGTCGAGGGCGAAACCCTGGCCGCCGCCCAGCACGCAATTGCCGCGAGCGACCTGACGGGCATAAATACCGCCACCCTCGACCCCGGTGCTGGCGTTCATCACCAGCGGCAAGGGTTCGGTGACCAACATCGCCGGGTGGCCGGCGTGCATCGGCACGGGTTCGCCGAATTGAGCGGCCAATTTTCCAGCCCAGGCCCCGGCGCAATTCAACAGCCATGGGGCACGCAGTTTGAGGCCGTTCGCGGTGCTTACGTTAAAGTGCTGGCCGTCGTGTTCCACTTCGGTGACGGCGCATTGCTCATGAATCTGCGCGCCGTGTCGCCGGGCAGTCTGGGCAAATGCCGGGGACACCAGTCGCGGGTTGGCGTGACCGTCGTCGGGGCAGAACGACGCGCCGGCCGCCACATCACCGACCCACGGGAACCGTGCGCGCAGTTCATCCCGTTCAAGAATCTGCAAGTCGAGACCGAAGCCCTGGCTGCTGACGGCATAGTCCTGCAAGGCGCGCAGGTCGTTGAGGCTACGGGCCAGTTTCAGATGGCCGCTGCGCTGGTACTCACCATCGATGCCGATCAACTGCGGCAGTTGTTCCCAGAGTTCGTGGGCCTGTTGCGACAGCGGCAGTTGTGACAAGGGCCGGCCCTGACGGCGCACGCCGCCGTAATTCACGCCGCTGGAGTGTGAGCCGCAAAAGTCTCGCTCCAGCAGCGCCACGCGACGCCCGGCCTTGCTGAGAAACAGTGCGGCGGAGGCGCCGACAATGCCGCCGCCAATAATGATGGCATCCACTTCGATCATGGCTCGACCTCCAGGCCAAACGGCAGCGGTTTGATCGGCGACTGGGCGCGCAGACGGCCGATGTCCGACACGGGACGTTGGCTTTCGCAGGCGATGATTTCTGCGGCGGCGGCACCGCACATCCGGCCCTGGCAACGACCCATGCCGACCCGGCAATGGGCCTTCACCCGGTTGATCTCCCAGTGCCCCTCGCGCACGACCTGGCGAATATCGCCGGCGCGGACTTCTTCGCAGCGGCAGATGATCAGGTTGTCGGCGCTGTTGGCGGCCCAGTCTTCGGGGAACGCGAAGGCGCGCTCCAGGCCCTGGCGAAAATCGCCGATGCGCTGGAGGGCGTGTTCCAGTTGCAGGCTGCGTTGCGCTGGGATCAGGTAGCCGCTGTCTTCGAGCAGGGCCAATGCGGCGCGCTCGCCGGCCATTTCCGCAGCGTCGGCGCCCATGATCCCGGCGCCGTCACCGGCCAGGTAAACCTCGGCGACACTGCTGCGCCCGGCGCTGTCACGCTGGGGCAGCCATGCGCGGTTGAGCGGGTTCCAGGCGAATTCGCAACCGAGCAGATCGGCGAGCTGGGTTTCGCTGCGCAGACCGTGGGCGAAGGCGACGGCATCGCAGTCGATTTGTTGGGAGCCTTTGGCGTTGCGCCAGTTCAGGGATTGCACGCGCTGTTCGCCGTTGACCTGGACCAGGCTGGCGCCCTGATGCACCGGGATGCCGTGGGCGGTCAGCCAACTGCGGTAATAGATGCCTTTGGCCAGGGTCGCCGGTTGCGCCAGCAGGCCGGGCAGGGCGCGGGCCTGAGCGCTGAAGGGCGAGCTGTCGAGCACCGCCACAACCTTCGCCCCGGCCTTGGCGTATTGATAGGCGACGAGGTACAGCAACGGTCCGCTGCCGGCGAACACCACCCGTTCACCGATGGCGCAGCCCTGGAATTTCAACGCAATCTGCGCCGCGCCGAGGCTGTAGACCCCGGGCAACGTCCAGCCCGGCACCGGCAGAACCCGGTCAGTGGCACCGGTGGCGACGATCACCCGGGAGAACGCCAGCCGCGTGGCGCGGCCGTCATGCAAGGTATCGAGCGCACCGGCCTCGGCGTTCCACACCAGGGTGTCGGGGCGGTAATCGAGTTGCCCGCGCAGTGCGTCGAGGGTTTGATGAATCGCACTGGCTTTGCGGGCTTCGAAGCCATACAGCTTCACCGCCGAGCGCTTGAAATTCGCCGGCTGCCGCCGATAAACCTGCCCACCACCGCGCGCCGCCTCATCCAGCAAAATCGGGCGGACACCATGGGCTACCAACGTCTGCGCCGCACGAATCCCCGCAGGGCCGGCCCCGACAACCACCACAGAATTCATACCCGATCCCCTGTGGGAGCGGGCTTGCTCGCGAAGGGGGCTACACATTCAAAAGATGTGGCGACTGACACGACGCCTTCGCGAGCAAGCCCGCTCCCACAGTTGATCGGGGTTGATTGCGATATTTGTGAACGACGCAAAACCCCTGTGGGAGCGGGCTTGCTCGCGAAGGGGGCTACACATTCAAAAGATGTGGCGACTGACACGACGCCTTCGCGAGCAAGCCCGCTCCCACAGTTGATCGGGATTGGTTGCGATATTTGTGAACGACGCAAAACCCCTGTGGGAGCGAGCTTGCTCGCGAAGGGGGCGGCACATTCAAAAGATGTGGTGGCTGACAGATTGCTTTCGCGAGCAAGCCCGCTCCCACAGTTGATCTTGGTTGGCCGCAATATTTGTGAACGGCGCAAAACCCCTGTGGGAGCGAGCCTGCTCGCGAAGAGGCCGGCACATTCAAAAGGGATGGTGGCTGACACGACGCCTTCGCGAGCAAGCCCGCTCCCACAGTTGATCTCGATTGGCCGCAATATTTGTGAACGACGCAAAACCCCTGTGGGAGCGGGCTTGCTCGCGAAGGGGGCGGAACATTCAACAGATGTGGTGGCTGACAGATTGCTTTCGCGAGCAAGCCCGCTCCCACAGTTGATCTTGGTTGGTTGCGATATTTGTGAACGACGCAAAACCCCTGTGGGAGCGGGCTTGCTCGCGAAGGGGGCGGCACATTCAAAAGATGTGGTGGCTGACACGACGCCTTCGCGAGCAAGCCCGCTCCCACAAGGGATCCAGGGTTGGCAGTTGGGTTGGGTGTTCATAGCGAGCGCCCCGGTTCGCGGTTGATCTGTTGCCCGGCTTCGAGCAGCGTCGAGCAGGCTCGTACCCGGCGGCCGTCGCCCAGGCGTACCCAGCAGTCCTGGCACGCGCCCATCAGGCAGAACCCGGCGCGGGGTTCGGCGCTGAAGTCGCTGCCGCGCAGGTGTTCGCTGCAGGTCAGGACGGCGGTCAGTACGGTGTCGCCGAGCAGGGCGGTGGCCGGTTGGCCGTCGAGGACGAAGTCCAGGGCCGGGCGGTCGCCTTCGGCCAGTCGTTTCAGCAGAGCCATGGCGCCCTCATTGTTTGCCCACCAGAACCCGATCCAGGCCATAGACCCGATCAAGCAGAATCATCGTCAACGCCGTCAGGCCAATCACCAGTGCCGACACCGCCGCCATCATCGGGTCGATGGACTCAGTGGCGTACACGTACATCCGCACCGGCAGCGTCTGCGTGGCTGGCGAGGTCACGAAGATCGACAACGTCACCTCATCGAAACTGTTGATAAACGCCAGCAACCAGCCCCCGGCCACCCCCGGCAAAATCATCGGCAACGTGATTTGCTTGAACAGCGTGAATCGCCCGGCGCCCAACGATTGCGCCGCATGTTCGGCACTGCGATCCAGGCCAATCGCCGACGCCAGCACCAGCCGCAGCACATACGGCGTGATCACCAGCACATGCGCAAAGATCAGCCAGCCGAAGCTGCCGTTCACGCCCATCAGCGCAAACAACCGCAGCAGTGCGACACCTAAAACCAAGTGCGGAATGATGATCGGCGACAGGAACAAACCATTGAAAAAGCCCCGCCCGGGAAACTCATAACGGGTGATGGCCAGCGCTGCCGGCACCGCAATCAACGTCGCCAACGTCGCGGCGCAGAACGCCAGGATCAGGCTGTTGTAAAACGCATCGACGAAATCGGCGCGCTCGAATACGGCGCGAAACCAGCGTAGCGAGAAGTTCGTAGTGGGCAGGCTCAGGGTGTTTTCCGGGGTGAACGCCACCAGGCACACCACCACCAGCGGCGCGAGCATGAACAGCACCACCAGGGCATGAAACAGCAGGGCGAAAGGACCGTTCTTGGACATGACGAGTTATCCCAATGACTTCTTGTAGCGGCCTTCGATCATCCGGTTCCACGACAGCATGATCAGCAGGTTGAGCAGCAACAGGGCCACGGCAATCGCCGCGCCCATCGGCCAGTTCAGCTCCGACAGGTATTGGTCGTAGATCAGCGTCGCGACCATTTTCAGACGTCGGCCGCCGAGCAATCCCGGAATGGCGAAGGAGCTGGCAGCGAGGCCGAACACGATCAAGGTGCCGGACAACACGCCGGGCATGATCTGCGGCAGCACCACTTTGCGCATGACGGTGAGGTGGCTGGCGCCGAGGGACAGCGCGGCTTGTTCGGCGGCGGGGTCGAGTTTCTGCAGCGAGGTCCAGACCGGAATGATCATGAACGGCAGCATCACGTGGACGAGCGCAATCACCACCGCGAACGGCGTGTACAGCAGCTTCATCGGCGAGCCGCCGAAGGCTTGCAAGGTTTGGTTGACCAGGCCGTCGGCGCCGAGCAACAGGCTCCAGCCGAAGGCGCGCACCACCACCGAAATCAGCAGCGGGGTGAGGATCAGGATCAGGAAAATCGAACGCCACGGCGCGCCCATGCGGCTGAGGATGTAAGCCTCTGGCACACCGATCACCACGCACAGCAGGGTGGTCAGGCCGCTGATCCAGAACGTGCGCAGGAAGATTTCGTAGAAGTACGGATCGCCCAGCAGGCTGCTGTAGTGGTCGAGGGTATAGGCGTTGCTGTTGATGCCGGAGCTGTAGTCGAAGACGTTGAACGACAGCACCAGCGTCAGCAATAAAGGAATGACCAGCAGGCACACATACAGCGCCAGCGCCGGTGCCGACAATAAATAGCCTTGGCGTCCCTGGCGGGCGGCGGCGAGCAGACTCATGCCGGCACCTCGTCGACACTCAACACCCGCAACAGCGCCGCGTCCCAGTCCAGGCCCACCGCCGTACCTTCGGCCAGCGGCGCCGAGCCATCGTTGCGGCGTACCACGCTGAGTTCGCCCAGGGTCGTGGACACGCCGTACAGCCATTGGCTGCCGAGGAAAAAGCGGCTGACGATCTGACCTTGCAAACGGCCGTGATCTTTATCCCGCAGATCGATTTTTTCCGGGCGCAGGCTCAGGGTCAGGTCGCCGCCACTGCGGACTTGAACAACACCGGCGCCATCGCGCTCACCGGGCAGTAGATTGGCCTTGCCGACAAACCCGGAGATGAACTCGGTGCGCGGGTGTTCATAAAGGGTGTATGGCGCGTCAATCTGGGTGATGCGCCCGGCCTGCATCACCACCACTCGATCGCTGATCGACAGCGCTTCGGACTGATCGTGGGTGACCATCAACGTGGTAATGCCGACTTCACGCTGGATGCGGCGGATCTCGAATTGCATCTCTTCGCGCAAGTTGGCGTCGAGGTTGGACAGCGGTTCGTCGAGCAACAGCACCGGCGGTTCAATCACCAACGCCCGAGCCAGCGCCACACGCTGACGCTGACCGCCGGACAGTTCTCGTGGATAACGTTCGGCGTGCTGATCGAGGCGCACCAGTTTCAGCACCCGCTCCACCCGCTGCTGCAACTCGGCGTTGGGCACTTTGCGCATCCGCAGGCCAAAGGCGACGTTGTCCTGCACGCTCATGTGCGGGAACAGCGCGTAACTCTGAAACACCACGCCCAGGCCACGGCTGGCGGGTTTGGCGTGGGTGATGTCGCGACCATCGAGCACGATGCGTCCGCTGCTGACGTCGACGAAGCCGGCAATCATTTGCAACGTGGTGGTTTTGCCGCAGCCGGAAGGGCCGAGCAGGGATACGAACTCGCCTTTTTCCACCGAGAGATTGGTGGCGACGACCGCGTCGATTGCGCCGTAGCGTTTACCGAGGTTTTCAAGTTGCACGAATGCCATAGCTGCGCTCCACCTGAGATTGTTATGCGCGGCCTTGGGGGCGCGCTTTTTTGTATGGGCAGATACGAAAGGATGATGCGGGGTGCGTTGGCGCTCGACTTGGGTCGGCTGCCGCTGTTGTTCGAATCGCCCCTGTATGGACGCAGAGTAGGACGAAGAATAGGATGCGCTCAATGGCCTATTTCACTGAAGCGATGACTATTTTCAGTTTCATTCGGTGAGTAAATTTATTGTTGAGAAAACCCATGTCTGATTCCACTGAGCGGAATGAAAACAAAAATGAAGTCGGTGTTGGCGCCGTCTCCCGGCTGTTCGCGGTGCTGCGCAGCCTTGGCGATACGGTCGAGGGCGGCGAGCGCGTGACGCAACTGGCCCAGCGCATCGGTCTGTCGCAACCGACCACCCACCGCTTGCTGCGCAGTTTGATGGATGAAGGCATGGTCGAGCAGGACGCGCGCAGCAAACGCTATCGCCTGAGCCTGGATTTCTTCGCCCTGGCGGCCCGCGCTGGCAACACCGGCAACCTGCGGGAACTGGCGCGCCCGGCGTTGCTGCGGCTGTCGGCGTCGTTGGGGGATTCGTTGTTTCTGCTGGCGCGCAGTGGCTTTGATGCGATCTGCCTGGACCGCAGTGAAGGTCCGTTTCCGATTCGCACCTTTACTGGCGATATCGGCGGGCGGGTGGCGCTGGGCGTCGGGCAAGGGAGTCTGGCGATCCTGGCGTTTCTGCCGGAAGAAGAGCGGGACACGGTCATTCACTACAACCTGCCACGGCTCAAGGACTTCCATTTGTATGACGAAGTGTTCCTGCGTTCGGAAGTCGAGAACGTACGGGCGTTGGGGTATGCCGGACGGAATACGGGGGTGTTGCAGGGCATGGCCGGGGTGGCGGTGCCGATTCTGGATCGGGATGGGCGGGCGGTGGCGGCGTTGAGTGTGGCCACCGTCAGTGATCGGTTGGGGCCGGATCGGTTGCCGACGGTGGTGGAAATGCTCAAGCGTGAGGCGGCGCTGATCGGGCCACGGATTAATCCGTTTGATCCGTTGTTGCGCAGGCCTTCGCAGGTATTCGGTCAGGGCTGACACCCCGCATTTCCCCTTGTGGGAGCGGGCTTGCTCGCGAAAGCGGTGTGTCAGTCAGTACTTATGTGTCTGATATACCGCTTTCGCGAGCGAGCCCGCTCCCACAGGGGATTTTTGGTGTGATCAGAATTGTGCGGTTTGCTTGAGCATCCGCGCCGCCGCCGTATCACTGGGGCTGACCATCGCATAGTTGTACCCGGCGCCCGACCAGTATTCGGCCTGCAACTCGCCATCGCTGCGACTGCCTCGCGGCAACAGGTAGTTTTTCGGGCCGGGCGGGCGCACGTAGAAGCTGATCTTGTGCCCGCCCGCATCTTCATAGACCACCATTGCCGCCGGCCCTTGCTCGGTACTCAGCAACCTGCCGCTGACCGGTTTGAACCCGGCGCCCGCCAGGTCCGGCAAGCGATTGGCCTGGGTGAAGTAGCGGTCGAGCCAGCGCTGCATATCGCCGTCATCACTGACCTTGTAATCCGCCGGCAAGATGCCTTGCTGGGCGAACAAACGGTAGGCCTGCATGGCATCGGCCATCGGCGCCTGGGTGCTGACAAAAGTCATTTCCCGGGCCTGCCAGCCGCTGATCGCGCCGACGCTGACGGCGATCAACAACACCGCCGCGCTGGCCAGATGGCGTCGGGACTGGCGTTTAAGGCGTTGGCGAATCACGGCGGGATCGAGGTCCGGATTGGCCGGTTGCTGCAACGCGCCGCTTAAGGCTGCGCGCAGTTGCTGGGCGTCCTGCTGCCAGGCCCGCACTTGCTCGGAAACTTCGGCATTGCTGGCCAGAAAAGTCTCCACCAGACGTCGGTCCGCATCGCTGAGTTGGTGATCGATGTAGGCGTGCAGGTCACGCTCGCTTGGGGGCATGCTGATCATTTGAGTCTCCGCAGGGAAGGGCGGCTGATTTCGCCGTCGCTGAGTTCGCGCAAGGCCTGGCGAGCGCGGGACAGGCGGGACATCACGGTGCCCGTCGGGACGCCGAGAATCTCGGCGACCTCTTTATACGTCAGGCCTTCCACCGACACCCACAGCAGCAGGGCGCGCTGTTCGGTGTTGAGCTGGTCGAAGGCTTGCAGGGTGGTTTGCGCGATCACCGTGCGCTCGGCGGACGGCTGCGCATCGTCACGTCCGGTAAAGAATTCGAGCATCCGCGCATACCGCCGGGAGCGCCGGTGAGCGTCGAGAAACTGCCGATACAGAATCGAAAACAACCAGGCCCGCAGGTCGCCGTCGGGGCGTTTGTCACTCCAACTCGACAGCGCCCGTTCGAGGCTGGCCTGGACCAAGTCGTCGGCGCTGCTGGGGTTGCGGGTCAACGACACCGCGAACCTTCGCAATCTGGGAATGATTTCTCTCAGTTGTTCGTCGATATCGTTCATGAGTTTCTGACTAGTCACTACGCTGGACTAGGAAGACGCCCGGCATTCGAGGTTATTCCACGCCTGCAAAAATAAATACCGGCCGATGGAATAAACCTGCGCGGGGTGCGTCTGCTTGGTTCTTCTCACTTGTGGCCGATGGCCCTGGAGTCTTTCATGGTAGATCGCTCAACACCGCCCAACCGGCCGCCGCTGAGTACCGCCAGCCTGACAGCCCGCCTGGCCGGCATTGCGGTCATCGTCGCCGCAGTGGCCGGGGCTTTTGCCTACGTCAATGGCACCTTTGACCCACAACGCCTGACGCCGAAAAAACTGATCAATGTGCTGGAAACCAACAACGGCGTGCACCCGGGGTTCCGGCGTAATCACTCCAAAGGCGTGTGCGTGATCGGCCATTTCGAAAGCAGCGGTGAGGCGCGCAGCTATTCCAGCGCCCAGGTGTTCAATGAACCGCAGACCCCGGTGGTAGGACGTTTCGCACTGCCGGCCGGCAGTCCTTATGCGCCGGACTCCGCCGTGCCAATCCGCAGCATGGCGCTACGCTTCACCCAGGCCAATGGCCAACAGTGGCGCACCGGGATGAACAGCATGCCGGTGTTCCCGGTGGGCACGCCCGAGGCGTTTTATCAGTTGCAGCAAGCGCAATCGCCGGACCCGGCCACGGGTAAACCCAATCCTGCGGCGGTGCCGGCGTTTTTTGGTTCGCACCCCGAAGCCGGGCCGTTCCTGGCCTGGATCAAAACGGCGAAGCCGTCCGCCAGTTACGTGACGGAGACCTATAACAGCGTCAACGCGTTTTACCTGGTGAATGCGTCCGGGCAGAAGCAGGCGGTGCGTTGGAGCATGGTCCCGGTGGCCCAGGACGCGGCGGGTGCCACGGCGCCTGAAGGTGGGGATTTCCTGGAGAAAGACCTGGTGCAGAAGATTGCCGCAGGACCGCTGCGCTGGAAGTTGAACATCATCCTGGCTAACCCCGGTGACCCGGTGAATGACGCCAGCAAGGCCTGGCCCGAGGGCCGCAAAGTGATCAACGCCGGGACCCTGGTGCTCGACGCGACCCAGCCGCAACTCAACGGTGAGTGCCGCGACATCAACTACGACCCGCTGGTGTTGCCGGCCGGTATCGAAGGTTCCGACGACCCGTTGCTCGCCGCGCGCTCCGCCGGTTACGCCAGTTCCTATCTGCGTCGCACCAGCGAAGTTAATCAGTTGCCCGCCGCCAAACAGGAGGCTCAACAATGAGCGCCCAACCCAAGCATTTCGTCCCGCTGGCGCGCCTGCTGCACTGGCTGATGGCGTTGATGGTCATTGCGATGCTGTTTATCGGCGCGGGCATGGTGGCCTCGGTGTCCGAGCGTCATGAATGGCTGATCCACCTGCACAAACCTTTGGGTATTGCGATTCTGCTGCTGGTGATCGTGCGCCTGGCTGTGCGGTTCTCCACCCAGCAGCCGCCGCTGCCGGCGGACCTGCCCGGTTGGCAGGTGCTGGCGGCCAAGGCGTCGCATGTCTTGCTGTATGCGCTGATGCTGATTTTGCCGTTGCTGGGCTGGGCGATGATTTCGGCGGCGGGGGATCCCGTGATGCTCAGCAGCTCGCTGCAACTGCCGTCGATTGTGCCGGCCAATGCCCAGGTGTTTGCGGTATTGCGCAAGGCTCACGGGTATCTGGCGTATCTGCTGTTCCTGACGGTGCTGCTGCACCTGGCGGCGGCGCTGTTTCATGGTTGGGTGCGCCGCGATGACGTGCTGGACAGCATGTTGCGGGGTAAGGATCGCGGTTGAGTTGATCTCCGCTGAATCATTGTGGGAGCGGGCTTGCTCGCGAAGTCGGCGTGTCAGTCGGTATTCATGTCTCTGACACACCGCCTTCGCGAGCATGCCCGCTCCCACAGACTTCGGGTGTTTTGGCGGGCAGCGTTCGCCACCAATAGATCAGCGCCACGGCATTGATCCCGGCACCCAACAGGCAAACACCGATCCATCCACCCCACGCATACATCGCCGTCGAACCAATCGACCCCAGCGCACTGCCTATCGAATAAAACAGCATATACCCGGCGGTCAGTCGACTCTGCGCTTCGGGCCGCACGCTGTAGATCATGCTCTGGCTAGTGACGTGTACCGCTTGCAAACCCAAATCCAGCGTAATCACCCCCAGCAACAGCGCCCACAGCGAGGATTGGGTGAAGGCGATGGGCAGCCACGACGCCAGCATTAGCAACAGCGATAAACCGCTGGTCCATTGCCCCAAGCCGCGATCAGCCAGGTGACCCGCCCGGGCCGCTGCGAGGGCTCCGGCCGCACCGGCCAGTCCGAATAATCCGATTTGCGTGTGGGACAACGACAGCGGCGGGGCGCTGAGGGGCAGGACCATGGGCGTCCACAACACCATGGCACTGGCGAAGGTCAGCAGGGCGAGAGTCGCCCGTTGGCGCAGCAGCGGTTCTTCCTTGAACAAGGCGAAAACCGAGCCGATCAGCGCGGCGTAAGTGTGCGGCGGTTGCGGGGCTTCGTGTTTGGGCAGCACGCGAAACAGCAGCAACGCCATCACCAAGGTCAACCCTGCCGACAAGATATAGATCGAGCGCCATCCCGCCAGATCCGCCATGCCACCGGCCACCGTGCGAGCCAGCAAAATGCCGACGACGATGCCGCTGGTGATGACCCCGACCACGCGTCCCCGTTGAGCGGGAATCGCCAACGTCGCGGCGTAAGCCACCAACACCTGCGTCACTACCGCGAGCAACCCGGTCAACGCCATGCCGATCAGCAGCCAGATGCTGTTTTGCGCGAACGCGATCATCAGCAACGCCAGCGCCGACAACAGTGTTTGCGTGACGATCAGGCGCCTGCGATTGAGCAAATCCCCGAGCGGCACCAGCAACAACAACCCCAAACCGTAGCCGACTTGAGTCAGGGTGACGACGAGGCCGATGGTTGCCGGGTGGATGGAAAAGGCTTCAGCCATGGCGTCGAGCAGCGGTTGTGCGTAATACACGTTGCCGACGGCCAGACCGCAGGCGATGGCGAACAGCAGCACCACGCTTTTATTCAAGGGTTGATGAGGCTTCATGCCAGGCTCCTGATGTGGTTTCAAAATAAAACCAGTTGTACCGTAGAGATACTGGTTTTATATTGCAACCACATTTGCAGTCTGCGAGCAGGATCATGGTCAAGCGAACAAGCATGGAAGGCGCCGAATGCCCGGTCGCCCGTTCACTGGATGCCATCGGCGATTGGTGGTCGTTGCTGATCGTGCGTGATGCCTTCGATGGCATTCGCCGGTTTGGCGAGTTCCAGCGCAATTTGGGCATGGCCAAGAACATACTCTCGGCGCGGCTGCGCACGTTGGTGGCCCACGGGATTTTCGATCTGGTGCCGGCGTCGGATGGCAGCGCGTATCAGGAATATGTGCTGACGGAGAAGGGCAAAGGCCTGTTCCCGTTGATCATCGGCTTGCGGCAGTGGGGCGAGGCGTTTTTCTTTGAGGCGGGGGAGGCGCATTCACGGGTGGTGGATCGTGAACAGGGGCGGCCGGTGCGACCGTTGGAGTTGCGCGCCGAGGATGGCCGGTTGTTGGGGCCGGAGGATTGCGTGCGAGTGGCCGCCGAATGAGGCGCGGCTGCATGCCAGGCATGCAGCCAACGCGGGGGATCAGCGCACGGTATCAATCATCTCGGCGATGGTCGTCAGCACATCTTTACCCAACTGCTTGGAGCGCTTGCCCGACCAGCCGGTGAGTGCATTCGGCGCGTCGTTGTTGTCCTTGAACGGCATCTCCAGGGTCAGCGACAGGCAATCAAACTTCTGGCCAACGCTGTTGCAGGCCAGGGTCATGTTGGCCTTGCCCGGCAAATCACGGGTGTAGCCGTGCTTGGTTTGGAAGTCCTTGGTCAGGTGCTTCAAGTGATCACGGAAGTGAGTTTCAAGCTTCTCGAGCCGCGGCGTATACCCCGGATTGCCTTCGCAACCGGCGGTGAACACGTAGGGGATTTCTTCATCGCCGTGGATATCGAGGAACAAATCGACGCCGTATTTTTCCATCTGCTGCTGGACAAAAAAGACTTCCGGGCTGATTTCCTGGCTGGCGCTCTGCCAGGCGCGATTGAGGTCCTGGCCCATTGCGTTGGTGCGCAGGTGACCGTGGAAGGCACCATCCGGGTTCATGTTCGGCACCAGGTAGAGGTCGGCGCTGGCCAGGAGTTTATTCAGTACAGGGTCGTCATGCTTTTCCAGGCGTTCGATCACGCCTTCCATGAACCACTCGGCCATGTGCTCGCCCGGATGCTGTTGCGCGATGATCCAGACCTTGCGCTGACCTTCGGCGCCCGTGCCTTTGCGCAGCAATTGAATGTCGCGACCTTCGGCACTTTTGCCGGTGGCCAGCAACTCGGTGCCGGCCTTGGTCAGCGCCTGTTCGATCAGCCAGTCATGGCGACCGCGGCTGTAGGGTTCGAAGTAGGCAAACCAGGCGTGGGTAGCGGTGGCTTCGAGGCTGAAGCGCAGGCAGTCGCCTTCGAAAATGGTCGGTACGCGGAACCAGTTGACGTGATCGTAGGACGCCACGGCCTGATAACCGTCCCAGGCTTTGTTGTACGAGGATTTGCTGGCGTTGTTCAGGCGAAACCAATGCTCTTGACCGACATGCAGACCGCTGGCCTTGAAGTGGAACCACTGGAAATGCTGGCTGCGGGTATCTGGTTTGATCGCCAGCAAGGCTTGCAACGGATTGCTGATGTCCAGCACTTCAATGTTGCCGCTGTCGAAATTGGCACTGATGTCGAAAGAGGATTTAGCCACGGTCATAGTCGGTTCCTGATTATGATTTTATGGCTGCTACTTTACACGCAAGGCGGGGATGAATCGGCGGAAAATTACGGGGTGACGCGGGGGGCGTCCTCCTTGACGCCGAAGCAGCTTAGAGACTGTGTGATTGATTCTCAAGTGCTATTTTGGATTAGTTTGGCCCAATGTGGACGGGGTTCTCTTGCCATCAGATATTCTTTTGATATCATGCCGGCCATTGAATTCGCTGCACCTACAGTCTTCATTAGCCTGAAGCCAAAGCCAGAATAACTGGCAAAAAAAGACCCGGCAAAAAGCCGGGTCAAAAACCGTGATTAGCCTGATGAGGAGATAGTCCAGGAGACCGACCTAAGGTCCTCTGGTCCATCGACTGATCTCGCGACCAGCTGCATGCAATAATAATCATTCTCGTTTGCAAGTCAAATGATTTTATCTGCCCGATTGGAAAATTCTTTCCCGTCCTCCCCGAAAAATCCGTCTCAGTCGTTCTGATCGCCATCCAGGGATCGGTCGACCATCGCCTGCGCCATATCAATCATGTGCACCACCGAAAACGCCAGCGCCCGTTTTGCGCCTTGCTGATTGTCGGCGGCTTCCTGGGCGGTGGCGGCGGCACAGCGCAGCAGGTCGGAGGCGTGCACCAGCGCCTCTTCGCTGCTGACGTTGCGATTGACATCGAAAAAGCGCGACTGGACTTCCACTTCTGAAACAGTTGGTTTCAAGTAATAGTCCAGCGCCCGCTGCGCGGCGGCACAGCCTTTTGGCGAGGTGAAGGTGGTGTCGAATTGCATGTCTGGCACGTCGTGGCTGGGGTTGGTCATGATATTGGTGAACTCCGTGATTGATTCAGATCCGTTCACCCATCCTAGTACTTACTGTATTTGTGACCAGAATTTAAATACTACAATTTGTGTTTTGATGGCCGGAGGCGCCCACGTATCGTGCCGCACATGGATAAATGGATTGAATTGGTCAAGGCCAAAATGAGTGAACTCAAAATCACTCAAGACGAACTCGCAGATCGCCTCGGGATGTCCCAGGGCGGCGTCGGCCACTGGCTGAACAAACGCCGCGACCCTGGCATCGTCAACATGAACCGCGTGTTGAAGGCGCTGGGCATGGACTTTCTCGAAGTGGCGCTGGTGATCCGCGAACCGCTCATTCTGGAAGAGGAGGAGATGCCGCTTGCGCTCAAGTACAACCCGTACTTCCGCTACCCGGTCAGTGACTGGAAGGAGCCGGCGCAACTGCGCGATGGCGAGCTGACGGTGTATCGCAAGGAGGAACGCTACGAGCTGACCGACTACCACGCCCAGGGCCCGGCCTTCTGGCTGAGTGTGGTGGGCGACGCGATGACCGCTCCCACCGGCATCAGCATTGCCGAGGGCATGATGATCCTGGTGGACCCGGCCATTGTGCCGGAGCCCGGAAAACTGGTGATCGCCCAGTGGCCGGACAGCGCCGAGGCGACCTTTCGCAAACTGATCGAAGAGGGCGGGCAGCGTTACCTGGTCCCGCTGAATCCGACCTATCCGAAAGCCCTTTTCACCGAGGAGTGCCGAATTATCGGCGTGGTGGTTCAGGCAACCGCCAAATTCTAATCAGATCGGTCCTCGCAATGCGTAGGACCGATCCTCATTTCACGCTTCTTCCAACTCCACCAACGCACTGCCTTCGCTGACCATTTCGCCTTCCTGGCAATACAGCGCCTTGATCACCCCGGCATGGGGCGCACGAATGCTGTGCTCCATTTTCATCGCCTCCAGCACCACCAGTTGCGCCCCGGCTTCGACCGTTTGCCCGGCCTCCACCAATACCCGCACGATGCTGCCATTCATGGGCGCAGTCAGGCCGCCCTGATGACTGTGACTGGATTCGACGGCGGCAATCGGGTCGTAGGTCTCGACCCGACGCAGTTCACCTTCCCATTGCAGGTACAGGCTGTCGCCACGATGGATGGCCCGATGCTGGCGGCGCACGTCGTCGTGCTCGATCAGCAGGTGTTCGCCCTTGAGTTGCGCGGTGCTTACATTGCCAAGGGTCAATGCGCGATCCTGACCTTCGCAGCTCAAATGCAGCGTGATTTCCTTCGGCAATCCGGCGCGGAAACCACTGTTGCTGGCCCACGGCGAACTTGGGTCATCCATACGCGACACCGACGGTTGGCCCTGTGCAAACGCCTGGGCCGCCACCTGCCAGAACCCATCGCTGAGGTCGGCAGGCGCTGGCAGCAGTTGCTCCTGATAACGGGGAATGAACCCGGTATCCAGTTCCGCCGCGGCAAAGGCAGGATGACCGATGATGCGGCGCAGGAAGTTGATGTTGGTCTTGAGGCCGCCGATGGCGAATTCATCGAGCATGCTCAACAACCGCAGACGCGCCTGTTCCCGGTCTTCGCCCCAGGCAATCAGCTTGCCGAGCATCGGGTCATAGAACGGCGAAATTTCATCACCTTCCTCGACACCGCTGTCCACCCGACGGCCAGGCGCTTCGGTCGATTCACGATACAAATCCAGTCGCCCGGTAGCCGGCAGGAAATCATTGCCCGGATCTTCGGCGTACAACCGCACTTCAATGGCATGGCCGATCAGCGGCACCTGCTCCTGAGTCATCGGCAGCGCTTCACCCCGGGCCACGCGGATCTGCCAGGCCACCAAGTCCAGGCCGGTGATGGCTTCGGTGACCGGGTGTTCGACTTGCAGGCGGGTGTTCATCTCCATGAAGAAGAACTCGCCACGCGAATCCAGCAGAAATTCCACGGTGCCGGCGCCAACATACCCAATCGCCTGGGCCGAACGCACCGCCGCTTCACCCATGGCCCGCCGCAGTTCCACACTGAGGCCCGGGGCCGGCGCTTCTTCAACGACTTTCTGGTGTCGGCGCTGGATCGAGCAATCCCGTTCATTCAAATACAGGCAGTTGCCGTGCTGATCGGCAAACACCTGGATTTCCACGTGGCGCGGCTTGAGCAGGTATTTCTCCACCAGCATCCGCGAATCGCCGAACGACGATTGCGCTTCACGCTGGGCCGAGGCCAGGGCTTCGGCCAATTGGCTGACGTCCTCGACCACTTTCATGCCTTTGCCGCCGCCACCGGCCGTGGCCTTGAGCAGCACCGGATAACCGATGCGTTCGCAGGCGTCGCGGAAGGTGTCGAGGTCCTGGGCTTCGCCGTGATAACCCGGCACCAATGGCACGCCAGCGGTTTCCATCAAAGCTTTGGCCGCGGATTTGCTGCCCATGGCGTCGATGGCCGAGGCGGGCGGGCCGAGGAAAATCAGGCCTGCCGCTTCAATTGCGCGGGCGAACCCGGCGTTTTCCGAAAGAAAGCCATAGCCCGGATGAATCGCCTGGGCGCCACTGGCCTGGGCGGCGGCGATGATTTTGTCGATTTGCAGGTAGCTGTCGGCAGCCTTGCTGCCGCCCAGGTCGACGCGGATATCCGCTTCGCGGCTGTGCCGGGCGTCGCGGTCGGTGGCGCTGTGCACGGCGACGGTGGTCAGGCCCAGGGCTTTGGCGGTGCGCATTACCCGGCAGGCGATTTCGCCGCGGTTGGCCACCAGCAGGGTGGTGAGAACAGGTGCGCTCATCAACGGGGCTCCTTGGTGGTGTCGGCTTGCCAGGTCGGCGGACGTTTTTGCAGAAAGGCGCGCAAGCCTTCCTGGCCTTCAGGGCTGACGCGAATCCGCGCAATGGCGTTTTCGGTGTAGCGCCGCAGCGCCGGGGTCAGTGCGCCGTGGCCGACTTCGCGCAGCAAGTCCTTGCTGGTACGCATTGCCGCCGGGCTGTTGAGCAGCAGGTTATCGATCCACTGTTCGACTTTCTGCTCCAGCTCAGCGACCGGATAGCTCTCCGACAACAAGCCAATTTCCCGCGCCCGTTGCCCGCCGAAACGTTCGGCGGTCAGGGCATAGCGCCGCGCTGCCCGCTCGCCGATGGCCTGCACCACGAACGGACTGATCACCGCTGGCGCCAGGCCGATGCGCACTTCCGACAGGCAGAATTGCGCGTCATCGGCGCCAATGGCCATGTCGCAGCAACTGATCAATCCCAGTGCGCCGCCATACGCCGCGCCTTGCACCACGGCCAGGGTCGGGATTTTCAGCTTGGCGAGGTTGTACATCAACTCTGCCAGTTCCCGGGCGTCGTCGAGGTTGGTGTGGTAATCGAGCTCGGCCGATTGCTGCATCCAGGCCAGGTCGGCGCCGGCACTGAAATGCTTGCCACGTCCACGCACCAGCAAAAACCGCAGGCTGGCATCGCCCGAGACTTTGTCGAGGGCGAGGATCAGCTCGCGGATCATCTCGGCGTTGAACGCGTTGTTCTTGGCTTCACGGCTGAGCCACAGGGTCGCGAAACCCCGTGGGTCGGTCAGCAGTTCGAGGGTGTTGAAGTCGCTCATATCTATCCGTCTCCACAACTCTATTCTGTAGGAGCGAGGCTTGCCCGCGAAGGAAGCGCCGTGGTGTAACTGTTGCACCGCGTCCAGCCTGTTCGCGGGCAAGCCTCGCTCCAACAAATCACATCCGGAACACGCCGAAGCGGCTCGGTTCGATTGGCGCGTTCAGCGACGCGGACAAGGCCAGGGCCAGTACATCCCGGGTTTGCGCCGGGTCGATGACGCCGTCGTCCCACAGCCGTGCGCTGGAGTAGTAGGGGTGACCCTGCTCTTCGTATTGATCGAGGATCGGCTGCTTGATCTCGGCTTCCTGTTCGGCGCTGAAACCCTGGCCACTGCGTTCGGCCTGCTCGCGTTTGACCTGAACCAGCACGCCAGCCGCCTGCTCGGCACCCATCACGCCAATACGTGCGTTCGGCCACATCCACAGAAAACGCGGATCGTAGGCCCGCCCGCACATCCCGTAGTTACCCGCGCCGAAGCTGCCGCCGATGATCACGGTGAATTTCGGCACCTTGGCGCACGCCACGGCAGTCACCAGTTTGGCGCCGTGCTTGGCGATGCCGCCGGCCTCGTATTTCTGGCCGACCATGAACCCGGTGATGTTCTGCAGGAACAGCAGCGGAATGCCGCGTTGGCAGGCCAGTTCGATAAAGTGCGCGCCTTTCTGCGCGGCCTCGGCGAACAGGATGCCGTTGTTGGCGAGGATCGCGATCGGGTAGCCGTGCAGGTGGGAAAAGCCGCACACCAATGTAGTCCCGAACAGCGCTTTGAATTCGTCGAATACCGAACCGTCCACCAATCGCGCAATCACTTCGCGCACGTCGAATGGCTGCTTGGCATCCGCCGAAACCACGCCATACAACTCGTCGCTGCCGTACAGCGGCGCAATCGGTGTGCGTTGCTGCAATTCGCCGAGCTTGCGCCAGTTGAGGTTGGCGATGCTGCGTCGCGCGATGGCCAAGGCGTGTTCATCGCTCTCGGCGTAATGGTCGGCCACCCCGGACACCTTGCAGTGCACGTCGGCCCCGCCCAGGTCTTCAGCGCTGACCACTTCACCGGTCGCGGCTTTCACCAGCGGCGGGCCGGCGAGGAAAATCGTCGCTTGATTACGGACCATGATCGCTTCGTCAGCCATCGCCGGCACATAAGCACCACCCGCCGTACAAGAACCCATCACCACGGCAATCTGCGGAATACCCATGGCGCTCATGTTGGCCTGGTTGAAGAAGATCCGGCCGAAGTGCTCGCGGTCCGGGAACACTTCATCCTGACGCGGCAAGTTGGCGCCGCCGGAGTCCACCAGGTAGATGCACGGCAAACGGTTTTGCTGGGCGATGGTCTGGGCGCGCAGGTGTTTTTTCACGGTCAGCGGGTAGTACGAACCACCTTTCACCGTAGCGTCGTTGGCGACGATCATGCATTCGACGCCTTCGACCCGGCCGATGCCAGCGATCACGCCCGCCGCCGGCACCTCTTCGCCGTACACGCCGTAGGCCGCCAGTTGGCTGATTTCCAGGAACGGTGAGCCCGGATCGAGCAGGCGATTGATCCGCTCGCGGGGCAGCAATTTGCCCCGGGAGGTGTGGCGTTCTTGCGCCTTCGGGCCGCCACCTTGCTGCACTTGGGCGAGCAGGGTGTGCAGGGCGTCGACCTGGGAGAGCATCGCCGCGCTGTTGGCGGCGAACTCCGCCGAACGGGGGTTGAGCTGGGTATGCAGAATCATGGGCTACTCCGTAGCAGCTTCGAGTTGCAAGCTACAAGCTACAAGTTGAAGCAAGAGCGCGGTTCTCTTGCAGCTTGAAACTTGCCGCTTGCCGCTGACGAAATTTATTTCGTTTCGTTGAACAGTTCGCGACCGATCAGCATGCGACGGATCTCACTGGTGCCGGCGCCGATTTCGTACAGCTTGGCGTCACGCAGCAGACGACCCGCCGGGAATTCGTTGATGTAGCCGTTGCCGCCGAGAATCTGGATCGCGTCGAGGGCCATTTGCGTGGCGCGTTCGGCGCTGTAGAGGATCACGCCCGCCGCATCCTTGCGCGTGGTTTCACCGCGTTCGCAGGCCTGGGCCACCGCGTAGAGGTAGGCGCGGCTGGCGTTGAGTTGGGTGTACATGTCGGCGACTTTGCCCTGGATCAGCTGGAATTCGCCGATGCTCTGGCCGAACTGCTTGCGGTCGTGGATGTACGGCACGATCAGGTCCATGCACGACTGCATGATCCCGGTCGGGCCACCCGACAGCACGACGCGCTCGTAGTCGAGGCCGCTCATCAGCACTTTCACGCCGCCGTTGAGCACGCCGAGGATGTTTTCTTCCGGCACTTCGACGTCATCGAAGAACAGCTCGCAGGTGTTTGAGCCGCGCATGCCGAGCTTGTCGAACTTGTTGCTGCGGCTGAAGCCTTTGGAATCACGTTCAACGATAAATGCGGTGATGCCATGAGGGCCTTTTTCCAGGTCGGTCTTGGCGTAGATCACGTAGGTGTTAGCGTCGGGGCCGTTGGTGATCCAGGTTTTGCTGCCATTGAGGACGTAGTGATCGCCACGCTTGTCGGCGCGCAGTTTCATCGACACCACGTCGGAACCGGCATTCGGCTCGCTCATGGCCAGGGCGCCGATGTGCTCGCCGCTGATCAGTTTGGGCAGGTATTTGGTTTTCTGTTCGTGATTGCCGTTGCGGTTGATCTGGTTCACACAGAGGTTGGAATGGGCTCCATAGGACAACGCCACCGAGGCCGAGCCACGGCTGATTTCTTCCATGATCACTACGTGCGCCAGGTAGCCCAGGCCCGCGCCGCCGTACTCTTCCGGCACGGTGACGCCGAGCAGGCCCATGTCACCGAATTTGCGCCACAAGTCCGCAGGGAACAGGTTGTCGATGTCGATCTGAGCCGCGCGCGGGGCGATCTCCTTGGCGACGAAGGACTGAACCTGATCGCGCAGCATGTCGATGGTTTCACCGAGGGCAAAGTTCAGGGATGGATAGCTCATGGGTCACCTTTTGGCTTTTTTGTAGGGTAGGGAGGGCAGTGATCCGGCTCTCACCTTTACGTTAACGTAAGCCTGTGACGAATGGCTGTCAATCACCCTTTACGTTAACGTCAACTTGAGCGAGAGTAGGGCCAGTTCAAGATAGAAAAGCGGACCCACCCTGTGGGAGCGGGCTTGCTCGCGAAAGCGGTATGTCAGTCGAAGTAATGTCAGCTGACACGACGCCTTCGCGAGCAAGCCCGCTCCCACAGGTGAACGTCGCCAACCCATAAATAAAGACAATAGGGGTCGTCATGGATCAACCCAGTGCAAACCCGCAGCGCAGCTACACCCGTGGTTCCCAGGACAAAGCTTTGCTGGCGATGACCATCGGCGAAAAGTTCGATCACACGGTCGCGCAATACCCGGACGGGGAGGCGCTGGTCGTGCGTCATCAACAGTTGCGCTACACCTGGCGGCAACTGGCCGATACCGTGGACCTGCACGCCCGGGCACTGCTGGCGCTGGGTTTGCAGACCGGTGATCGCCTCGGTGTCTGGGCGCCAAACTGCGCGCAGTGGTGCATCACCCAGTTCGCCAGCGCGAAAATCGGTGTGATCCTGGTCAACATCAACCCGGCCTATCGCAGTTCCGAACTTGAATACGTACTGAAGCAGTCTGGCTGCCAATGGCTGGTCTGCGCCGGGGCCTTCAAGACCTCCGACTATCACGGGATGTTGCAAGGCCTGGCACCGGAACTGGCGGAGCAATCCATCGGCCAACTGCAGAGCGAACGCCTGCCCGACCTGCGCGGCGTCATCAGCCTCGATACCCAGCCGCCTTCGGGTTTCCTGCCATGGTCGCAACTCGCCGATCTGGCGGCCAGCGTCCCGGTCGAGCAATTGCACGAACGCCAACACAGCCTGCATTTCGACCAACCGGTAAACATCCAGTACACCTCCGGCACCACCGGTTTCCCCAAGGGCGCGACCCTCAGTCACTACAACATTCTCAACAACGGTTACATGGTCGGCGAAAGCCTGGGCCTGAGCGCCGATGATCGACTGGTGATCCCGGTGCCGCTGTACCACTGCTTCGGCATGGTCATGGGCAACCTCGGCTGCATCACCCACGGCAGCACGATGATTTACCCCAACGATGCTTTTGATCCGTTGCTGACCTTGACCACCGTCGCCGAAGAAAAAGCCACCGCGCTTTACGGCGTACCGACGATGTTCATCGCCATGCTCGATCAACCCAGGCGCGCCGAATTCGACCTGTCGACCCTGCGCACCGGGATCATGGCCGGGGCCACATGCCCGATCGAGGTAATGCGCCGGGTCATCAATGAAATGCACATGAGCGAAGTGCAAATTGCCTACGGCATGACGGAAACAAGCCCCGTTTCTTTGCAGACCGGTCCGTCAGACGAACTGGAACTGCGCGTCACCACCGTCGGCCGCACCCAGCCGCAACTGGAAAGCAAAATCATCGACGAGGCCGGCAACCTGGTGCCGCGTGGCACCATCGGCGAACTGTGTACTCGGGGTTACAGCGTGATGCTCGGCTATTGGAACAACCCTCAAGGAACCGCCGAAGCCATCGATCAGGCCGGCTGGATGCACACCGGCGACCTGGCGAGCATGAATGACGAGGGCTACGTGTGCATCGCCGGGCGTAACAAGGACATGATCATTCGCGGCGGCGAAAACGTTTACCCACGGGAACTGGAGGAATTCTTCTTCACCCACCCGGCGGTGGCGGACGTGCAGGTGATCGGCATTCCGTGCTCGCGTTATGGCGAAGAAATCGTTGCCTGGATCAAATTCCACCCCGGCCACAGCGCCACCGAAGAGGAACTGAAAATCTGGTGCAAGTCGCGCATTGCGCACTTCAAGACACCGCGGTATTTCAAGTTTGTCGAAGAATTCCCGATGACCGTGACGGGCAAAATCCAGAAATTCCGGATGCGGGAAATCAGTATCGAGGAGCTCAAAGCGATACCGTAGGAGCGAGGCTTGCCCGCGAAGAACGATGACGCGGTTTTCCTGTTGGATCGAGGCGTTCCCTTCGCGGGCAAGCCTTGCTCCTACAGAAACCGGTTTTAGTGAAACGCAGAAAGCACAAAGGGGAGCCGAAGCTCCCCTTTAATTTGTCGTTGCGCGTGCTCTTTTTTTATTATTGAGGGGCGGTCTATTGTTGTTTTTGGCAACCGTGGCCCTTTACCGCTGTTTTAGTCGACCCCCATCCGGGGTCAAGAGCAAACGTATTTTTTTGAGCGCTGATCTACTTTTTCGCCAAGCGATCCAACCAGTTCGGGAGCTACCTGAAGGTAGTTTTATTGTTCTCTGCCCGGTTGCGGGTTACTCCGAAAAGCACCCTGAAAAGCACACCTTCTCCAAAAAAATCTGTTAGCTGCGTCTCTGCCGTGTTGTTCTTGTTATGTCAGAGTCGTTTCGTCTTATTTTTATTGGTTTGCTGCTTTTTATTCTTGTTATGCCATAGAGATAGCAGGAGCCGTGCCAACTTTATAAAGTCCTTTAAAATCAACGAATTGAGATTTCGTAGGAATTTTCGCTCAGCTCAAACTCGACAATTTGTTTCCGTGTTACTCGTTTTGTACCCGCACTCCAGACACTGCGGTAACACCCGGACACAACCGCAGCGTTACTGGGCGCTGCGCGCCTTGGCCACCCGCGAACCGGTGGCTCGCCCCAGCACGGTGCAAATCTGCTGGCCCGCGAGAATCAAGGCGTCCAGGTCGATACCGGTGTGAATACCCAAGCCATTGAGCAGGTACACCACGTCTTCGCTGGCAACGTTACCGCTGGCACCCTTGGCGTATGGGCAGCCGCCGAGGCCGGCGATAGAGCTGTCGAACACCGCGATGCCTTCCAGCAGGCTGGCGTAGATATTGGCCATGGCCTGGCCGTAGGTGTCGTGGAAATGCCCGGCCAGTTTGTCTCGCGGCACCTCTTTCGACACCACTTCGAACATTGTGCGGGTCGCGCCAGCGTTGCCGGTGCCGATGGTGTCGCCCAGGGAAACCTCGTAGCAGCCCATGGCATACAACTCCCGGGCGACCAGGGCGACTTGCTCCGGCGCGACGTGGCCTTCGTAAGGGCAGCCCAATACACACGACACATAACCGCGCACGCTGACGCCATGTTGCTTGGCCGCCTCCATGATCGGCACGAACCGCGCCAGGCTTTCGCTGATCGAGCAGTTGATGTTGCGCTGGGAGAACGCCTCGGAGGCGGCGGCGAATACCGCCACTTCCTTGACCCCAGCGGCGATTGCGTCTTCAAACCCGCGCAGGTTCGGCGCCAGTGCGCCGTAGGTCACGCCGGGCTTGCGCTGGATCTGCGCGAACACCTCGGCGGAACCGGCCATCTGCGGCACCCACTTGGGCGAGACGAAACTGCCGACTTCTATATAGCCCAGGCCTGCGGCGCTCAAGGCATCCACCAGCCGCACCTTGTCCGCGACGCTGATGGGCTGGGCTTCGTTTTGCAGACCGTCGCGGGGGCCGACTTCGATCAGGCGTACGTGGGTGGGGAGGGACATGGCAGTGGACCTTCTGAATGTTCGCAGAACCCCTGTGGGAGCGGGCTTGCTCGCGAATGCGGTTTTACATTCAACATTGATGTTGGCTGACACACCGCATTCGCGAGCAAGCCCGCTCCCACATTGGATCGTCGTTGGTTATTGAACGGGCTGCTGACTCTTGATCGTCTGTTCCAGCGCCTGGGTGCAGCGCTCTTGCGCCGTATCCAGTTCCAGCTTCATCTGCTCGATATCCAGCATCTGTTGCTCCAGTTGCTCGCGCCGCTCGGCGATTTTGGTCAGCATGGTTTGCAGTTGTTTCTGATTGCCGCCGGTGGGGTCGTAGAGTTCGATCAGTTCGCGGCATTCGGCCAGGGAAAAACCGATGCGCTTGCCCCGCAGGATCAGCTTGAGGCTGACCTTGTCCCGGGGCGAGTAGATGCGTTCCTGACCACGGCGTTCGGGGCTGAGCAGGCCTTGCTCTTCATAAAAGCGAATGGCCCGGGTAGTGATGTCGAGCTCGCGGGCGAGGTCGGAAATGCTGTAGGTCTGGCTGCTCATGGAAGCGCTCGAAGAAGGTCATGGCGCTAAGCTAATGGCAGGTTGACGTTTACGTCAAGGGGCAGGGGGCTATGGTGTTGCGGATGGCCTCTTCGCGAGCAAGCCCGCTCCCACAGGGATCTCTGTAATACACAAATGTTGTGCTCTCTGAAGATCGAATGTGGGAGCGGGCTTGCTCGCGAAGAACGGTAACGCGGTGCAACGTCCTACACCTTATCGAGCTTCTTCTCATGCGCCGTCACTTGCTGGCACAACTCGATCATCTGCTCGCGCATCCAGCGGTTGGCCGGGTCCTGGTCGGTGCTTTCGTGCCAGTAGAGGTGGGTTTCCACCGGCGGCACGTCGTTGACCGGCAGGTTGAACGCGTGCAAATCATGGCGACGGGCAAAGCGTTCCGGCACGGTCATCACCATGTCGGTCTGCTGCAACACCTGGGACGCCATCAAATAATGCTGGGAACGCAGGGCGATCTTGCGCTGAATCCCCATTTTCCCCAGGGCCAGGTCGACATGCCCAAGGCCGCTGCGGCGGCTGGAAATGTGGATGTGGGTCAGCGACAGGTAATCGTCGAGGGTGAATTTTTCTTTGCCCGCCAGCGGATGGCCCTTACGCATGGCGCATACGTAACGGTCCTCCATCAACTTGACGTGACGCACCTGCGGGTCGGTGTTAAGCGGCGCGTCCACGGCAAAATCCAGGCGACCGGCCGCCAGTTCCTTGGTTGTCTCGCGGCGCTTGGACAGAAAACTCTCGATGATCACCGCCGGTGCCAGGCGCCGCAGGCGTTGGAACAAGGCTGGCAGGATCACCGCTTCGGTGAGGTCGGTCATGCTGATGCGGTAGGTCTTGACCGCTTGCAGCGGGTTGAAAATGCGGCTTTCCTGCACCGACACCCGCAACAACGAGAGCGCGTTGCGCACCGGGCCGATGATGTTTTGCGCCATGGGCGTGGGCACCATGCCTTGGGCGGTGCGCACGAACAAGGGGTCGTTGAAGGTCTCGCGCAGGCGTGCAAGGGCGTTGGAAACCGCCGGCTGGGTAATGCCGACAATCTGCCCGGCGCGGGTCAGGTTGGCTTCGGTGTAGATCGCGTCGAAGACGATGAAAAGGTTGAGGTCGACCTTGCTCAGATTCATTGCGCTGCACTCTTATTGTTGGTTCTCAATCACCCGATCATATATCGGTGATGAATGTTAATACACGCCGAGAATAGGCTAGGTAAATTATCAACGCTGTTCTAGCATCGATTGCATGCCCTGAACAACCTCCCGAAAGAAGGTAGCTGCCCATGGATTTCGCTTATTCGCCCAAGGTGCAAGAACTGCGTGAGCGCGTGACCGCGTTCATGGACACCTACGTTTATCCCGCTGAAGCCGTGTTCGAGCGTCAGGTCGCCGAAGGCGATCGCTGGCAGCCGACGGCGATCATGGAAGAACTCAAACTCAAGGCCAAGGCCGAAGGCTTGTGGAATTTGTTTCTGCCTGAGTCCGAACTCGGCGCCGGCCTGACCAACCTTGAATATGCGCCGTTGGCCGAAATCATGGGTCGCTCGCTGCTCGGTCCCGAACCGTTCAACTGCTCGGCACCGGACACCGGCAACATGGAAGTGCTGGTGCGCTACGCCAACGAAGAACAGAAACAGCGTTACCTCGAACCGCTGCTGCGCGGCGAGATTCGCTCGGCGTTCGCCATGACTGAGCCGGATGTAGCCTCGTCCGATGCCACCAACATGGCCGCCCGCGCCGTGCGTGATGGCAACGAATGGGTGATCAACGGCAAGAAATGGTGGACCTCCGGTGCTTGCGATCCGCGTTGCAAGATCCTGATCTTCATGGGTCTGAGCGACCCTGATGCACCGCGTCATGCCCAGCACTCGATGATCCTGGTGCCGGTGGACACCCCCGGCGTGAAAATCGTCCGTCCGCTACCGGTGTTCGGCTACGACGACGCACCCCATGGCCACGCCGAAGTGCTGTTCGAAAACGTCCGGGTGCCGTATGAAAACGTCCTGTTGGGCGAAGGACGCGGCTTCGAAATCGCCCAGGGTCGCCTTGGCCCAGGCCGGATTCACCACTGCATGCGCTCCATCGGTATGGCCGAGCGTGCGCTGGAGTTGATGTGCAAACGTGCGGTCAGCCGTACCGCATTTGGCAAACCATTGGCGCGATTGGGCGGCAACATCGACAAAATCGCCGACTCGCGGATGGAAATCGACATGGCGCGGCTGCTGACGTTGAAAGCGGCGTACATGATGGACACCGTGGGCAACAAGATTGCCAAAAGCGAAATCGCCCAGATCAAGGTTGTTGCACCGAATGTGGCGTTGCGCGTGATCGACCGGGCGATCCAGATCCATGGCGGGGCAGGGGTGTCGAACGACTTCCCGCTGGCCTACATGTACGCCATGCAGCGCACCCTGCGCCTGGCCGACGGCCCGGACGAAGTGCACCGTGCGGCGATTGGCAAATTCGAGATTGGTAAATATGTGCCGAAAGAGATGATGCGTAGCGCGCAATAACACCTACAGATCGTTCCCACGCTCCGCGTGGGAATGCCGCCATGGACGCTCCGCGTCCGCTTTTGTAGCGGTGACGCGGAGCGTCACGGGATGCATTCCCACGCAGAGCGTGGGAACGATCGACGTGGTCAATACACCCAAACCTCAACCCGCCGATTCTTGATCCGTCCCTCATCCGCGCTATTCGCCGCTACTGGCATCTCGGCGCCAAAGCCACGAATCTCGCGAAACACCACACCGCTTTTCACCAGTTCCCGCCGCACCGCCATCGCCCGCAGTTTCGACAGCAGGTCGGCCCGCGCCGGGTCGCTCTTGGCATCGCCAAACCCCACCAGCGTTACCTCGCGGTTGCTCTTGTCGTGCTGCTTTATATAGTCGAGCACCCGGGACAGGTCCTGCCGGGCCTTGTTGTCCAGGCTCGCGCTGCCTTCTTCAAAGCGAAAATTCACAGTCAAACGCTGGGCATGCCGGCTCAGGGCCTGATAGCCCTCGGGCATCAGCGAGTTCGGTGTGACCGCCATGGCCTGAACGGTCTGGGCGATAAAGCCGTTGGCCGCGACAATCGCCTGACCCTTGCTGCTTTGAGCGAAGGCCACCAGCGCCTCGGCCCAGGGATTTTTCCCATTCGGCGGCAGGTAAAAGAACAGTCGTCGGGACAGCGGATAGTCCTCGGTGGCAATCAAACTGTTGAGCGGCAACATCGCCTGGGATTGCCCATCGACAATGGCCACGGCTTTCGCCTGGCGCACGTAGGGCAGGCCGATAAAACCGATGCCTTGCGGGTCGAGGCTGACCGCGTCGGACAATTGCTCGCTGGACTCGAAACGTTTCGCCGTGCTGCTCAGACTTTTCCCACGCCGACTGAGGACCAATTCCTTGAACGTGTCGTAGGTGCCCGACTGATCATCCCGCGCATACAGATGAATCGTCCCACCGATCCCGCCGAGTTCTTCCCACGTGCTGGCCTCGCCACTGAAGATCCGCGCCAGTTGTTCGGTGTTGAGCTGATTCAGCGGATTTTGCGGATGCAGGATGATCGCCAGGCCATCAATGGCGATGACTTGTTCGGCGGTGGGGCTTTTCAGATCGCCCAGGGATTTGAGGTCCGCCAGTTCGCTGTCCTTGATTGGACGGGACGAGGCGGCGAGGTCGGCGGAGGCGTTTTTCAGGGCAGTGAAACCGGTGCTGGAACCGTGGGCCGCGACCTCGATCACCACCCGCCGACCCTGGGCCGTTTGCCCGACGATCCGCTGTTCGTTGGCCGTGTCCGGGGTTTCGCTGTGCACCTTGACCAGGCCTTGCTCCTGCATCAGCCCCGCGACCAGCGCCGGGCCCAAATCCGCGCCAATGGTGTTGGAACCCTGGATGCGCAGCACGGGGCCGCGTTCGGGGATTGGCAAGACGCTGGCGGTGGCCATTAACGGCAGGGTGAGACACACCATTAACAGGAACAATACGCGCAGCGTCATGCCGGCACCTTAATAAGCCAAAGGAAGTGCCGGGAGAATAAGTCAGTAAGGTTTCCGAAAGATGACACTCAACCCTGTGGGAGCGGGCTTGCTCGCGAAGGCGTCGGGTCAGTCAACGCATGCATCAACTGATACACCGCTTTCGCGAGCAAGCCCGCTCCCACAGGGGGGCTGTGTGTTTCACAGAAATTGCGTCTGACACCAAACCAAATGTGGGAGCGGGCTTGCTCGCGAAGGCGCCGTGTCATTCAACACATGCATCAACTGATACACCGCTTTCGCGAGCAAGCCCGCTCCCACAGGGGATTGGGGGTGAATTCGGGGGATCAGCTCAATTCAAGCCAGATCGGTGCATGATCCGATGGTTTTTCCATCGCCCGCAGGTCGTAATCCACTCCGGCATCCTTCACTCGCGGCAACAAGCCATGGGAGGCCATGATCACGTCGATCCGCAGCCCGCGCTTGGGTTCGTCTTCAAAGCCGCGGCTGCGGTAGTCGAACCAACTGAAACGGTCAGCCACTTCCGGGTTCAGGTGCCGGAAACTGTCCACCAGGCCCCAGTTCTTCAGGCGTGCCATCCACTCGCGCTCTTCCGGCAGGAAGCTGCACTTGCCGGTTTTCAGCCAGCGTTTCATGTTGTCCGGGCCGATGCCGATGTCGCAGTCTTCCGGGGAAATGTTGACATCGCCCATCACCACCAGCGGCTGCTCGTTGGTGAACTGGCTTTCCAGCAATGCCTGTAAATCGTTGTAGAAACGCTGCTTGGCCGGGAATTTGGTCGGGTGGTCGCGGCTTTCGCCCTGGGGGAAATAGCCATTCATGATCGTCACCGGCACACCATTGGCGTCGGCGAAAGTGCCCCAGATGAAGCGCCGCTGCGCGTCTTCTTCATCGGTGACGAAGCCTTTATGCAGGGCCAGCGGCTCCTGGCGCGAGAGCAGGGCAACGCCGTAATGGCCCTTTTGCCCGTGGAAATACACGTGGTAGCCCAGGGCCTGAACCTCGGCCAACGGGAATTGGTCGTCGTGGACCTTGGTTTCCTGCAGGCCGATGACGTCCGGTTGATGCTTTTCAATCAGCGCCGCCAACTGATGCGGGCGAGCGCGCAGCCCGTTGATGTTGAAGGAGACGATCTTCATGGTCGGCAGTCCTGGCAAAAGGGCGATGCTAGCTGACATGTAGGAATGGGGCCAGTGTTGGGGTGAGGGGATTCGTGTTTGGCTGAAGGAATGTGGCGCCATTGCTGGCGCCTTCGCGAGCAGGCTCGCTCCCACAGGGTTATGGTCTATACCTTTGTGGGAGCGAGCCTGCTCGCGAAGACGGCCTGAGCCGCAACACTGATTCGGATCAGAAAGGAACTGTGCCAGCGCTATAGGCTCGTAACCAGAAGAGCGCCGTCATTTGAACGGTGCCCCGGGGAGATCTACCGTTATGCCTGAAACCTCGACCGCCATCGCCGATATCCACATGCTCGACAGCGGCTACTCCCGCGAAGCGCGCTCCTTGCTGTACCAGGCTTACCGCCACGAGCCGACCTTCGGCTATCTGTTCGAAGCCGAGCGCCCTGGCTATGAGCAGCGCGTTCGCGCCACCGTGCGCGAACTGGTCAAACAACATTTCCTTCAGGATTTGCCGGCCATCGGCCTGTTGGTCAACGACCGTTTGATCGGCATCGCCCTGATCGCGCCGCCGCAACGCCGCTTGGGCATCACCGAAAGCTGGGCCTGGCGTCTGCGCATGGTGCTCAGCACCGGTTTCCGCTGCACCCGGCGTTACCTCGAATACCACGATGCGGTCGCGGCCTGTGTGCCGTCCGATGCGGTGCATGTGCTGCCATTGCTGGGGATTCACCCGCAGTTCCAGGGCAAACACTTCGGCGAGCAACTGCTGCAAGCGGTGCACAACTGGTGCGCGGTGGATGAACACTCGGAAGGGGTGATTCTCGATACCGGAAATCCGCGTTATCTGGAGTTCTATAAGCGTCAGGGCTATGAGGAAATTGGCGAAGTGGCGGTAGGACCGATCCGCGAGCATGTGTTTTTTCACGCCAATCCCCAGGTGTTACAAACAGCAACCGCTTAAAGGTAGAACTTTCCCGGCACCCCAGGCTCTATCACGCTCCCAAGCTCGTGATAGCATCCGCGCCTATGAAGTTTCCAGGAAGATTTACCAGTGGCGTGCTCATGCTGTTATCCAGCTGCACGGCGCTGGCGCAAAGTGAATTGGCTGTGCGGATCAAACCGTCCAACGATGAACTGAAAGCCAATATAGAGGGCTATATCGGCAGCCTCGGCGATCGTGACGAAGAAGCCTTGCTGCGCTTCAGTCGAGGCGCCGAGGAACAGGCGCGCAAGGCCGCCCAGGCTTTGGGCTATTACCAGCCGCAAATCGACAGCGAAGTGAAGGGCGGCGAGAAGCCGCGCCTGACCCTGAACATCGATCCCGGCGAACCGATCCATCTGCGCAACGTCACCGTGCGTATCGACGGGCCGGCCGGCTCGCTCAAATCCTTTCGCAAGCCGCCGCCGGAGCTGCTCAAGCCCGGCGCGGTGCTCAACCATGGCCATTACGAAGACGCCAAGCGCCTGATCCAGAACCAGGCCTCGCGCTTCGGCTTTTTCAGCGGACGCTTTACCAGCCAGAAGCTGCTGGTGGACCCCCGCGCTGGCGTCGCGGATGTCGAATTGATCTACGACAGCGGCCCACGCTATGCCTTGGGCAAGGTCACCTTCGAAGGCGACACACCGTTCGATGAAGACCTGCTGCAACGCATGGTGCCGTTCAAGGCCGGCGCACCCTACGACTCGGAACTGATCGCCGAACTCAATCAGGCCCTGCAATCGAGCGGCTATTTTGAAGGCGTGCGGGTGGACGCGGCGCCCACGGCGTCCAAGGACGATGTGATCCCGGTGGCGGTCAAACTCGACACCCGAAAACCCAGGACCATGGGCCTCGGCCTGGGTTATTCCACCGACGTCGGCCCACGGATCAAGGCCAACTGGACCCGGCATTGGGTCAACCCCCAGGGCGACAGCTATGGCTGGGAAGCCGAAGTGTCAGCGCCACGGCAGAACGTCGGGGTGTTCTACGACATTCCCCTGGACCCGCCGCTCACCGACAAGCTGCGCTGGGCGGCCGGTTATCAATATGAAGAAATCGCCGATACTGACTCCCTGAGCAAACTGCTGACCCTCGGCCCGGAGTGGCACAGCAAGTTGCCCAGCGGCTGGCAGCGGGTGGTGTCGCTCAAGTGGCAGCGCGAGGAATACACCCTCGGCGATGACTCAGGCCTGAGCACCTTACTGATGCCCGGTGTCAGCTATTCCTACCTCAAAAGCGATAACCGCATCGACCCGCACAACGGCTATCGCCTGACCTTCGAAACCAAAGTGGCCAAGGAAGGGCTGGGGTCGGACACCAACCTGCTTTACGGCACCGCGCTGATCAAAGGCCTGACCACGGTCTTCGACAACCACCGCTTCCTCGGTCGGGTGCAGGTCGGCGGCAGCGCCACCAACGGTTACAAATCCGTGCCACCGTCCTTGCGCTTCTTTGCCGGTGGCGATCAGAGCGTGCGCGGTTACGACTATCAGAGCCTGTCCCCGGAAAACTCCGAGGGCGAACGTATCGGTGGCCGCTATATGATTGCCGGTAGCGTCGAGTATCAATATTCCATCGCCGAAAAATGGCGGGTCGCGACGTTCATCGACCAGGGCAACTCCTTCAACACGCTCGAACTGCCGAACCTCAAGACCGGTGTCGGTATCGGCGTGCGCTGGGTCTCGCCGGTGGGGCCGATCCGCCTCGACCTGGCCCACGCGATGGACGACGACGGCGGCATTCGACTGCACTTTTCCATGGGGCCTGAGTTGTGAAGCGTGGTTTGAAAATTTCACTGGTGGCGTTTCTGGCGCTGCTGATGCTGATCGTGTTGGCGGTGGCCACGGTGCTGGGCACGGCCGCTGGCAGTCGCTGGGCGCTGGGTTTTGTGCCGGGTTTGAGCGTAGAAAATTTCCAGGGCCGTTTGGGCGGGCAGTGGAGCGCCGATCATCTGCTGTGGCAACAAGACAGCAGCCGGGTCGAGCTGAATAGAGTGATATTCGCCTGGTCGCCGCTGTGCCTGACGCGCATGACCCTGTGCATCGAGCAATTGCAGGCCGATCAGGTGAGCCTGCAATTCCCGCCGAGCGCCGAGGAAGCAAGCAGCGGCCCGATCAAGCTTCCGGATTTGAAACTGCCCCTGGCGCTTGAACTGGGCGAGGTCAAGGTCGGCAGCCTGCTGTTCAACGGCAGCGAAGAGCTCAAGGGCCTGCAACTGGCGGCGCACTGGACCGCAAAGGGTTTGCAGATTGACTCGGTGCAATTGCAGCGCGACGACCTGAGCCTCAACCTCTCCGGCCTGCTGCAACCCAGCGGTAATTGGCCGCTGACCGCCGAAGGCAAGTTGACGATGGCGACGCCCGCGCCGTGGACCCTGGCCCTGAAAGTCGACGGCGACCTGCTGAAAACCTTGAATCTGAAAGCCGACAGCAGCGGTTACCTCGACGGCCAACTGACTGGCGAGCTGCAACCCTTGGCGGACAACCTGCCGGCCAAGGTGCGAATCACCGCCGACGGCTTCAAACCCGCCACCGATCTGCCGGACACCCTGCAACTCAATCAACTGGAACTCACCGGCGACGGCGACCTGAAAAACGGTTACCAATTGCTCGGCAAAGCCACGTTGCCCGCCGAACAAGGCCCGGTCGCGCTGTTGCTGCAAGGCAAGGTCGACGCCAAGGGCGCGCAAATCGCCGGGCTCGACCTGACCGCCAACGACAAGCAAAGCCTCAAGCTCAGCGGCAACCTCGACTGGAGCAAAGGCCTCAGCGCCCAGGCGAAAATCGACTGGCTGGATTTCCCGTGGCACCGCCTCTATCCGCTGATCGACGAACCGCAAGTGGCATTGCGCAGCTTCAATGGCGAAGTCTCCTACACCGACGGCCAATACCTCGGCAATTTCAAAGCCGCACTCGATGGCCCGGCCGGGGCGTTCACGATGAGCAGCCCATTCGCCGGCGACCTGACGAAAATCTACCTGCAACAATTCCAGCTCGAAGCCGGGCAGGGCAAGGCCGAAGGCCACCTGAACCTGCAATTCGCCGAGGGCATTGCCTGGGACACCGCGCTGGACCTGTCGGCGATCAACCCGGCGTACTGGATGGCGGAATTGCCGGGCACCCTGGCCGGGCCGTTGCGCAGCAAAGGCGAAATGAAGAACGACAAACTCAGCCTGAGCGCCGATCTCGATTTGAAAGGCAAACTGCGCGGCCAACCGGCGGTGATCCAGGCCAAGGCTGATGGCGCCGGTGAGCAGTGGAACCTCAACGCCTTGCAGATTCGCCTCGGTGACAACAGCATCAACGGCAAGGGCAGCCTGCAACAGAAACTTGCCGGGCAGATTGATATCAAACTGCCGCGCCTGGCCCAGCTCTGGCCGCAACTACGTGGGCAGCTCAACGGCCGGGTCGATGTCGCCGGCACGCTCAAAGCGCCGCAAGGCAAGCTTGGGCTGCAAGGTTCGCAACTGGCCTTCGAAGACAATCGCCTGCAAAGCCTGAACCTCGACGCCACTCTCGACAGTGCGCAACGGGCGAAAATCGACCTCAAGGGCAGCGGCATTCAGGCCGGTGAAACCGCGTTGGGCACCCTGACCGCCAGCGCCCAGGGCGATATCAAGAACCAGAAACTCAGCCTCGACCTGCAAGGCCCGCAGCTAAAACTGGCGCTCGGGCTCGACGGCGCACTGGACAAGGGCAATTGGCGCGGACGCCTGGCCAGCGGCGATATCCAGGCCGGCGGCCAGGACTGGAAACTGCAAGGCCCGGCCAAGCTTGAGCGATTGGCGGACGGCAAAATCAATTTCGGCGCCCATTGCTGGATGTCTGGCCCGGCCAGTTTGTGCGGTGAAGACCAGCGCCTGATGCCGGAACCGAAGCTGCGTTATCACCTCAAGCAATTCCCGATCGACAGCCTGGCCCAGTGGTTGCCCAAGGACTTTGCCTGGAAAGGCAAACTCAACGCCGACCTGCAACTGGACCTGCCGGCCAGCGGCCCCAACGGCCAGATCAGCATCGACGCCAGCGGCGGCACCTTGCGCATGAAAGAGAAGGAGCAGTGGCTGGACTTCCCGTACCAGACCCTGAAACTCACCAGCAAACTCACGCCCAAGCGTATCGACACCGACCTCAACTTCGTCGGCGGCAAGCTCGGCGAGTTGATGGTGCAGGCGCAAATCAACCCGCTACCCAAGAACAAACCGCTGACCGGCTCATTCCGCCTCAACGGTCTGGACCTGTCGGTGGCACGGCCGTTTGTGCCGATGGTGGAAAAACTCACCGGTCGCTTGGATGGCAGCGGCACCTTGTCCGGCGGACTGCTGGCGCCGCTGGTCAACGGCAACCTGTTGCTCAGCGACGGCGAGGTGTCCGGGGCTGAACTGCCGATGGAACTGCAAGACTTGCAGCTTAAAGCGGTGATCGCCGGCGAAACCGTGCAATTGAACGGCGGCTGGAAAAGCGGCAAGAGCGGGCAGGGCAGTTTGAACGGCAACATCGCCTGGGGTCAGGCGCTGGTGGTGGATCTGGCGCTCAAAGGCACGCAACTGCCGGTCACCGTCGAGCCTTACGCCAAGCTCGAAGTGGCGCCGGATTTGAAGATTTCGATGAAGGGCGACGAACTGGCCATCGCCGGCAAAGTGCTGGTGCCCAAGGGCGAAATCACCGTGCGTGAGCTGCCGCCGTCGACGGTCAAGGTCTCCGATGACACGATCATCGTTGGCGCCCAGACCGAACAAGGCAAACCGCCCATCGCCATGAAAATGGACATCGATGTGGTGGTGGGGGAGGACAAACTCAGTTTTGCCGGGTTTGGCCTGACCGCGAATCTGCAAGGTCATGTGCACATCGGCGACAACGTGGATACCCGCGGCGAGCTGTGGCTCAACGACGGTCGTTATCGCGCTTATGGTCAGCGCTTGACCGTGCGGCGTGCACGTCTGTTGTTTGCCGGGCCGATCGATCAGCCCTATCTGGATATCGAAGCGATTCGCCAGACTGACGACGTGATCGCCGGTATTCGCCTGAGCGGCAGCGCCGAGCAGCCGACCACGCAAATCTTCTCCGAACCGGCGATGAGCCAGGAGCAGGCGTTGTCCTATCTGGTGCTCGGGCGACCGCTGAGCACCAACGGTGAAGACAACAACATGCTCGCCCAAGCGGCCCTCGGGTTGGGCTTGATGGGCAGTTCCGGGGTGACCAGCGGTTTGGCCAAGGACTTGGGCATTCAAGACTTCCAGCTCGACACCCAGGGCAGCGGCGACGCTACCAGCGTGGTGGCCAGCGGCAACATCTCCGAAAAACTCAGCCTGCGTTACGGCGTCGGCGTGTTCGAACCGGCCAGCACCATTGCTCTGCGCTACAAATTGAGCAAGAAGGTTTACGTGGAAGTAGCCAGCGGCGTGGCCAGTTCCCTGGACATCTTCTACAAGCGGGATTTCTAAACCTGTCATCTGATCGTTCCCACGCTCCGCGTGGGAATGCAGCCGGTGACGCTCTGCGTCACGATTCAAAAGCGGAACGCGGAGCGTCCCAAGAGACATTCCCACGCGGAGCGTGGGAACGATCAATGGCCCCCGTTCCTTTCAGAAAGACCGAGTCGCTTTCTTCGCGAGCAAGCCTGCTCCCACAGGTCCAGTGTGATCCCTGTGGGAGCGGGCTTGCTCGCGAAGGCGTCCGTGCGGCCAGCACAAAACCCCCGCCATTTATCAGCTAAATACAAAGCATCCTAACTATTACGTTGACATTCTCTGCCTAGGCAGTAACATCTCGACATACATTCTCTGCCTAGGCAGCTAATTGGTGGTCAGATGAAGCATTTCACCCCTGAACAATTCAAGCATTGCCACCTCGGCCTCCTGCTCGGGCGTGCGGCGCTGCTCAAGGACCGGATCATCGACACGCACATGGAACCCCACGGCATCACCGCCGCGCAGTTCAAAGTGCTGATCATCATGGCCCAGTTCGGCGTCGATACCCCGGCCGAACTGTGCCGTCACCTGTCCCTGGACAGCGGTTCGATGACGCGAATGCTTGATCGCCTGGAACAGAAAGGTTTCCTCGCCCGCCAACGCTCCGAAGCCGACCGCCGACAGGTGCAACTGGTGCTGACCGAACAAGGCCAGCAGTTGACTGATCGCCTGCCGGACATCGGCGCCGACGCCATGAATGAACTGGCCGGCGCCATCACCCCGGACGAGTTGCAAACCCTGGAACGGATCCTGAAGAAAATCTTGGTGGCAGCCGGTGACTCGATCACTTTGCTGCGGGTAGGTGACAAATGAGCAGTAAAACCTTGCGTACAGGCCTGAGCCTGGTGCTGGTCTCGATGATCCTGGCCGGTTGCGCCAGCTACAGCGGCCTGAACACCGAAGGCAAAAGCGTCGATGCGAAAACCCTCAAGGCCGGGCAATCCCTGAGCGGCGTGACCCTGTCGCCGGCGGCCTGGCCGAAAAGCGACTGGTGGAAAAGCCTCGGCGACCCACAACTCGATGGCCTGATCCGCGAAGCCCTGCACGACAGCCCGGACATGCAAATCGCCGAGGCCCGTGCCCACCAGGCCAGCGCCGCCGCGTATGCCGCCGACGCTGCGCGGATGCCGACCCTCGATGCCAGCGCCGGTGTCAGCCGTTCGCGCCTGGCCAAAGATCAGGACCCACGCGGGCAGGGCGATGCCTACGCGACCGTGCGTAATATCAGCGCCAGCTTCAATTACAACTTCGACCTCTGGGGCGGCCAGCGCGACGCCTGGGAAGCCGCGTTGGGCCAGGCTCGTGCTGCGGAAGTCGATCAGCAGGCCGCGCAGTTGACCTTGTCCGCCGACGTCGCCCGCGCCTATAGCGATCTGGGTCAGGCGCACATCGTGTATGACTTGGCCAACGAAGACCTCAAGCGCACCAAACAAATGCTCGACTTGAGCCAGCGTCGCCTGAGTTCCGGGATCGACAGCCAGTACCAGTTCCAGCAAACCGAAAGCCTGGAAGCCAGTTCCGAAGCCAGCCTGATCGATGCGGAAAAACGCCTGAACAGCGCCAAAATCGCTTTGGCCGTGTTGCTGGGCAAAGGCCCGGATCGCGGCAATGAAATCGCCCGGCCGAAGATCCTCCAGGCCAGCGCCGTGGCCTTACCGTCGGTGTTACCGGCCGAGTTGCTCGGTCGTCGCCCGGATCTGGTGGCCGCACGCTGGCGGGTCGAAGCCGCGAGCAAGGACATCGCCGCGAGCAAGACCCAGTTCTATCCCAACTTGAACCTGACGGCTGCCGCCGGTGCCGAATCCTTATTGGGTGACGCGATGTTCGGTTCGGCCAGTCGCTTCTTCAACATTGCCCCGACCATTTCGGTGCCGATCTTCGACGGTGGCCGCCTGCGCGCCAACCTCGATGCCCGCGACGCCGACTATGACCTGGCGGTGGCGCAGTACAACAAGAGCCTGGTCAAGGCGCTGGGGGATGTCAGCGACACCATCAACCAGTTACGCGATATCGGCCGGCAGATTGGTGCCCAGCAGCACGCCACCGAGATTGCCCAGGACTCTTACAACACCGTGGTCCAGCGCTACGGTTCCGGCATCGGCAATTACCTGGACGTGCTCAGCATCGAACAGCAATTGCTCCAGGCCCAGCGTCAACTGGCGAACCTGAATGCCGAGCAGATCGACCTGTCGATTCAACTGATGCAGGCGCTCGGTGGCGGCTTCCAGGCTGAAACCATCGCCTCGGCCAATCCAGCCCCAGCCAAGCTGAACAACTAATTCAAGGTACTTGTCATGGCCACTGCCGAAACTACAAAAGCTCCTGAAAACGCTCAAGACACGAGCAACCCACGCAAACGCAAAGTCATGCTGAGCGTGCTGGCGATTCTGGTGATCCTCGCCGGCGTCGGCGTCTGGGCTTATCACGAACTCTACGGGCGCTGGAATGAAAGCACCGACGATGCCTATGTGAACGGCAACGTGGTGGAAATCACGCCGCTGGTCACCGGCACCGTGGTGAGCATTGGCGCCGATGATGGCGACCTGGTTCACGAAGGCCAGGTGCTGGTCAATTTCGACCCGAATGACGCCGAAGTCGGGCTGCAAAGTGCCCAGGCCAACCTGGCTCGCACCGTGCGCCAGGTGCGTGGCTTGTACAGCAACGTCGACGGCATGCGCGCCCAGGTCAACGCCCAGCAGGCCAACGTGCAGAAAGCCCAGGACAACTTCAACCGCCGGAAAAACCTTGCCGCCGGCGGCGCGATTTCCCAGGAAGAACTGTCCCACGCCCGCGATGACCTGACCTCGGCGCAAAACGCCCTGGCCAACGCCCAGCAACAACTGAAAACCACCAGCGCGCTGGTCGATGACACGGTTGTTTCGTCGCACCCGGACGTGATGTCCGCCGCCGCGAACTTGCGTCAGGCCTACCTGAACAACTCCCGCAGCACCTTGATCGCGCCGGTGACCGGTTACGTCGCCAAACGCTCCGTGCAACTGGGCCAGCGGGTTCAACCGGGCACGGCGCTGATGGCGGTGATTCCGCTGGATCAACTGTGGATCGACGCCAACTTCAAGGAAACCCAACTGCGTGACATGCGCATCGGGCAACCAGTGGACATCGAAGCCGACCTGTACGGCAGCGACGTGAAATTCAGCGGCACCATCGACAGCCTCGGCGCCGGCACCGGCAGCGCGTTTGCCTTGCTGCCCGCGCAAAACGCCACCGGTAACTGGATCAAGATCGTCCAGCGAGTGCCGGTGCGGATTCACGTCAACGCCGAAGAACTGGCCAAGCACCCGTTGCGCGTTGGCCTGTCGACTCAAGTGGATGTGAACCTGCACGACCAGAGCGGCCCGGTGCTGGCGCAACAGCCGCCACAAAAGGCGTCGTTCAGCACCAACGTCTATGACCGTCAGTTGGCCGAGGCCGACGCGATGATCACCCAACTGATCCATGACAACAGCGCTGCAGTCAGCAAGACCGCGCAACGCTGATTCGCCATCACACCAACCTGTGGGAGCGGGCTTGCTCGCGAAGGCGGTGGATCAGTCAACAGAGATGTTGAATAGAGAACCGCCTTCGCGAGCAAGCCCGCTCCCACAAGGTCAGCGGCGTCTGTAACAGGCGCCGCGCCCACCCGGTTCCATAGGATTTGCAATGAGCAATAACGCGTCTTTCACGCCGCCCAGCCTGCTGCTCAGCACCATTGGCCTGTCGCTGGCGACCTTCATGCAAGTGCTCGACACCACCATCGCCAACGTGGCCTTGCCGACGATTTCCGGCAACCTGGGCGTGAGTTCGGAGCAGGGCACTTGGGTGATCACTTCGTTCGCCGTGAGTAACGCCATTGCGCTGCCGCTGACTGGTTGGTTGAGTCGGCGTTTCGGTGAAGTGAAGCTGTTTCTCTGGGCCACGATTCTGTTTGTGCTGGCCTCGTTTCTCTGCGGTATTTCGACTTCGATGCCGGAACTGATCGGCTTCCGGGTGCTGCAAGGCCTGGTGGCCGGGCCGTTGTACCCGATGACCCAGACGCTGCTGATCGCGGTGTATCCCCCGGCCAGGCGCGGCATGGCCCTGGCGTTGCTGGCGATGGTCACGGTGGTGGCGCCGATTGCCGGCCCCATCCTGGGTGGCTGGATTACCGACAGCTATAGCTGGCCGTGGATCTTCTTTATCAACGTACCGATCGGGATTTTCGCGGTGATGGTGGTGCGTTCCCAGCTCAAGGCGCGTCCGGTGGAAACCAGTCGCCAGCCGATGGATTACGTCGGTTTGATCACGCTGATCATTGGCGTGGGAGCGCTGCAGGTGATCCTCGATAAAGGCAACGACCTGGACTGGTTCGAATCGAACTTCATCATCATCGGCGCTGCGATTTCCGTGGTGGCGTTGGCGGTGTTCATCATCTGGGAAATGACCGACAAGCATCCGGTGGTGAACCTGCGGTTGTTCGCTTATCGCAACTTCCGCATCGGCACCATTGTGTTGGTGCTGGGTTACGCCGGGTTCTTCGGCATCAACCTGATCCTGCCGCAATGGCTGCAAACCCAGATGGGCTACACCGCCACTTGGGCAGGCCTGGCGGTGGCGCCGATCGGGATTCTGCCGGTGCTGATGTCGCCGTTTGTCGGCAAATACGCGCACAAGTTCGACCTGCGGCTGTTGGCCGGGTTGGCGTTCCTGGCGATTGGCCTGAGCTGCTTCATGCGCGCCGGGTTCACCAATGAAGTGGACTTCCAACACATTGCCCTGGTGCAACTGTTCATGGGGATTGGCGTGGCGCTGTTCTTCATGCCGACCTTGAGCATCCTGATGTCCGACCTGCCGCCGAGCCAGATCGCCGATGGCGCGGGCCTGGCGACCTTCCTGCGGACCTTGGGCGGTAGTTTTGCGGCGTCGTTGACCACGTGGATCTGGATTCGCCGGGCGGACCAGCACCACGCGTACCTGAGCGAAAGCATCACCGCCTACGACCAACCGACCCGGGATGCCTTGAACACCCTGGGCGGCGCGAGTACCCCGGCGTATGCGCAGCTCGACCATGTGCTGACCAGCCAGGCGTACATGCTCTCCACCGTGGATTACTTCACGTTGCTCGGGTGGGGATTCATGGGGTTGATGCTGATCGTGTGGCTGGCCAAACCACCGTTCGCGGCAAAGGCCGGGCCTGCGGCCTCCGGCCACTAGGCAAAAACACATACCCCTGTGGGAGCGGGCTTGCTCGGGTAGAAACCGGGGACATCCTTTACGTTTTAAACCGGAG
>NZ_MOBP01000182.1 GCF_003732665.1 Pseudomonas frederiksbergensis
ATCATCAGAACGCCTTTACCATCGGCAGCGAGCTGGTTGATGATGGTGTAGATTTCGTATTTTGCGCCAACGTCGATGCCGCGTGTCGGTTCATCGAGGATCAGCACATCAGGGTTGGAGAACAGCCACTTGGAGAGCACAACCTTCTGCTGGTTGCCGCCCGAAAGATTGACCGTTTCCTGGAAGATGCCCGATGACCGAATGCGAAGACGCGTGCGGAAATCGCTCGCCACCTTCATTTCCTTGATGTCGTCGATGATGCTGGCCTTCGACACGCCGGCGAGATTTGCCAGCGTGGTATTGTGCAGGATGTTGTCGTTGAGCACGAGCCCGAGATGTTTGCGGTCTTCGGTCACATAAGCGAGACCGGCGTCGATCGCCTTGCGCACGGTGCTGACATCGACAGGCTTGCCGTCGATCAGCACGTCGCCGGTGATCCTGTGGCCATAGGACTTGCCGAACACGCTCATCGCGAATTCGGTGCGTCCTGCCC
>NZ_MOBP01000183.1 GCF_003732665.1 Pseudomonas frederiksbergensis
CGTTGAACAGGCCCGGTTGCAGCAGATAAACCCGCTCCAGCCCGGCATCCACTTGCAGACGATAGAGCCCGTCCGGCGCGATGGGATCGCCATGGATGTCGGTATTCAGCGCGAAGCCATAGCCGAGATCATCCAGCAGACGCCATTCGAAGGAGCGCAGCAAAGGCTCCAGCGGACGGCCTTCAGCCAAGGCGAGCAGCGTCGCGGCGTAGTGATCGAAGACACCGGGATGCGGATCTTCGGCCGGCAGCAGGCGAATCAGCAGTTCATTGAGGTAGAGGCCACTGAACAGTGCCTCGCCGATG
>NZ_MOBP01000184.1 GCF_003732665.1 Pseudomonas frederiksbergensis
GCGTGATTACTCCCGCGCCTATCTGCATCATCTCACGCGCTCCAACGAGGCGCTGGGCGGCATGCTGCTCTCCTGGCACAATCTTGCCTATTATCAGGAGCTGATGCAGGGTATCCGCAAGTCGATCGAGGAAGGCCGTTTCGCTGATTTTTATGCGGAAACCATAGAGATGTGGGCGCGGGGCGACATAGACCCGATCTGATTTTTCCCGACCCTTTCTCCTGCTCGGACGCTTTCCTTGGCACATGCGCCT
>NZ_MOBP01000185.1 GCF_003732665.1 Pseudomonas frederiksbergensis
CCCGAGCCTGGCGTCGATCCTGCCGATCCGCAGCGTGCGCAGCGAACTGGCGGTGCTGTGTATCACCCTGGCCATTGGCAGCACCGGATGGCTGCTGCGCTCCTGGGTGCCGCCAGCCACCCTGTGGCTGACCGAGGACGCCATCAGCACCCAACTCCAGGACCGCACGCCCGGGGACAGCCTGGAACAGGTGAGTGCCAGCCAGGTACGCAGCAGCGGTTTGTACGCCTACACCGCGATCAACGCCCCCCGGGGCCTGGACGAGCGCATCTATCACGTCTGGAAGTTCAACGGCAGCGAAGTGGATCGCATCGCCCT
>NZ_MOBP01000186.1 GCF_003732665.1 Pseudomonas frederiksbergensis
AGCAAGGATTCGCCCGGCACGGCGGATTTGCCGGTGGCCGGTTGCTCTTTCTGGGACACGGCAAATTCTTTCAGGCGATCGATGTTCAGCTTGGCCAACAACGCCTGGTAGCGGCTGCCGGCGTAGCGCATCGGGTTGCGCAACAGCGCGAGGATCAACGCCGCTTGCTCGACCTGGGTCTGGCCCAATTCAAGGTTGGCCACCAGCAAGGCATCTTGCAGCCATTGCACCAGTTCCGGAGCGAACACCGGGTTGCGCGAAGCGCTGTGCTAGACCCGGGATTGCAGCGCGGCACTCAGT
>NZ_MOBP01000187.1 GCF_003732665.1 Pseudomonas frederiksbergensis
AATCCAGCCGCCAAACTCGCTTGACGACCCACCATCAAACCAGCCCTCACTGTCCTCCACTTGAACGATTCAGCACCTAAGCTACTCCTCTTATATTCAACATCCCGACTAAAAAGGCGATCGCAATGACCAAGACTTACAGCTATGCCGCGCAAGGCGCCAAGGACTCGCTCAAGCCTTTCACCTTCGAACGTCGCGCCCCGGGCGCGGATGATGTGC
>NZ_MOBP01000188.1 GCF_003732665.1 Pseudomonas frederiksbergensis
CGTCGCGGCGTGGAAAGCCGTGCGCGTCGGGGCTCCTGTCCAGCTTCATGGCAGCAGAATATGAAGACTTGCCCGAGGAGGTCAGGCGCGAGGTCAAGGCGTTTGCAGACATCAATGTGAAGTGGCTGACGGAGGTGCTGGCTGACGCAGGAATGGGCAGCGCAGAAAGCTGTGAACGACGTGCCCGCGCCATTTACACCTCCGTTGCCGGAGCTCAATTAATTGCCCGGACTCGGCTCGTTATTGGCCTATTCGATGAGCTGATTCTCAGCTACCGGGAAGCGGGGTTTATT
>NZ_MOBP01000189.1 GCF_003732665.1 Pseudomonas frederiksbergensis
TTCGCCAAGATAACTGTCATAAATGACAGTTATTTCGATTGCTTTGGACTCACAACCATGTTTCTCAGAACCACGAGTTCTATCAGCACGCAACCTGAATCCACCTCACCTTCATCATGAATCACGCGAGATGCGCGCATTAGAGGGATCTGTAGACTTCGCGCGCTGATCCCTCGGTCATTTTTAGTGTTACTGTATAACGCAAATGCACCGCCCCGCCCGCCACAGGAATGTCGCGGGTTTTCTTTGCAGAAGTGATTCACCGCC
>NZ_MOBP01000023.1 GCF_003732665.1 Pseudomonas frederiksbergensis
ATTAAATTCCGAAACCCCTATCTGCGTATGCAGGTAGGGGTTTTGTTTTGCCTGCGAGAAAGTGCGCTCGACAGCCGCACAAATTTGCACAGTTATTTTCGATCCGGAACACTAGAATAGGCCCACCTTTTTCGGAGCAAGAGCCTTTTATGCCAGACTCGGTTGACGCCCAAGGGCTGTCAGATTTACCGCTGGACGACCTGGTGGCGTGTCATGAGTGCGACCTGCTGATGCGCAAGCCCGAACTCGCCCATGGCGAGAAAGCCCTCTGCCCGCGCTGCGGCTATGAGCTCTATGCTCATCGGCATAACGTGGTCCAGCGCAGCCTCGCCCTGGTCATCGCCGCACTGTTGTTGTATGTCCCGGCGAACTTTTTACCCATCATGCAGCTCAATCTACTCGGGCAATCGTCGCAAGACACTGTCTGGACCGGCGTTGTCGGTCTGTTCAATACCGGCATGCAAGGCGTCTCGGTCGTTGTGTTCCTGTGCAGCATGGGCATTCCGCTGCTCAAGTTGCTCTGTCAGTTGCTGGTGCTCCTGAGCATTCGTTTCGATATCGGGCGCAGCTACGGTTTGTTGCTTTACCGCATTTATCACCACCTGCGGGATTGGGGAATGCTCGAGGTTTACCTCATGGGCGTGCTGGTTGCGATTGTGAAACTGGCAGATATGGCAGCCATCACCGTCGGTCTCGGGCTGGCGTGCTTCATCAGTCTGTTGTTGGTCCAGGTGTGGTTGGAGGTTGTGATGTCGCCTCACCAGATCTGGCAGGCTTTATCAGGAGAAGATGCCCATGCGGGCGATTGATGCAGGCATTCTGATTTGTATCGAATGCCACGAGTTGAACAAGCAGGAAGCCGACACCGACGAACAGGTCTGCAACCGTTGCGGTGCGCTGGTTCACGCCCGTCGGCCGAACAGCTTAATGCGCACCTGGGCGTTGCTGGTCACCGCGGCGATTCTCTACATCCCCGCCAATGTGCTGCCGATCATGACCGTCAGCTCCTTGGGCAAGGGTGATCCAAGCACCATCATGTCCGGGGTGATCCAACTGGTTCAGCACGGCATGATTCCTATCGCCGCCGTGGTTTTTATCGCCAGCATTCTGGTGCCTACGTTCAAACTCGTCGGCATCGCCCTGTTGCTGTTTTCGGTGCAGCGCCGCCAGCCACTGTCGGCGCGCCAACGGATTGTGATGTACCGCTTTATCGAGTTCATCGGCCGTTGGTCGATGCTGGATATCTTTGTGATCGCCATCCTGGTGGCGGTCGTTAATTTCGGACGGCTTGCCAGCGTCGAAGCCAATCTTGGCGCCATCGCCTTCGCCAGTGTGGTGATTCTGACGATGCTTGCCGCAGTTACTTTCGATCCCCGACTGATTTGGGATAACACGGAGTCGGACGACGACCATGACTGATTTGCCTACAGCGAAAACCCGACCGGCCTCGAACTGGTCTGCTATCTGGGTCCTGCCACTGATCGCCCTGATCATTGGTGGCTGGCTCGGCTGGCGTGCCTACAACGAAACCGGTATCGAGATTCAGGTGCGCTTTGAAAGCGGCGAAGGCATTCAAGCCAACAAGACCGAAGTGGTCTACAAAGGCATGTCGGTCGGTAAGGTGAAGACCCTCAAGCTCGATGATGAAGGCAGCTCCAAAGGGGTTATCGCCACCATCGAAATGAATAAGGACGTGGAGCAATACCTCAAGACCAGCACCCGTTTCTGGCTGGTCAAGCCGAGCGTAAGCCTGGCCGGTATTACTGGGCTGGAAACCCTGGTCTCGGGTAACTATGTCGCGGTCAGTCCTGGTGAAGGCGAGCCGACCCGCAAGTTCAAGGCCCTGGCCGAAGAGCCACCGCTGTCCGACTCCAAACCGGGTCTGCACTTGACCATCAAGGCTGATCGCCTGGGCTCGTTGAACCGCGGCAGCCCGGTGTTCTACAAGCAGATTAAAGTTGGCCAGGTCAAAAGCTACTTGCTGTCCGAAGACCAAAGCACGGTTGAGCTCAAAGTGTTCATCGAGCCGACCTACGCCAGCCTGGTGCGCAAACACACGCGTTTCTGGAACTCCAGCGGCATCAGCATCGACGCCAATCTGTCCGGGGTGAAGATCCGCAGCGAATCCCTGGCCAGCATCGTCGCCGGCGGTATCGCGTTCGCCACGCCGGAAAACCGCAAGGACAGCCCTCCCACCGATCCGAGCCTGCCGTTCCGTCTCTACGAAGACTTCGATGCAGCCGCCGCCGGTATTCGGGTCAAGGTCAAACTCAGCGACTTCGAAGGCTTGCAGGCGGGCCGTACGCCGGTGATGTACAAAGGCATCCAGGTCGGCAACCTGAAGGCGCTGAAGATCGATCCTGATTTATCGGGCGCCACTGCGGAATTGACCCTCGACCCGCTGGCCGAAGATTACCTGGTGACGGGGACTCAGTTCTGGGTGGTAAAACCGTCGATTTCTTTGGCGGGTATCACCGGTCTGGAGGCCTTGGTCAAAGGTAACTACATCGCTGTTCGTCCTGGCGACAAGGGCGGTGCGCCGCAACGCGAGTTTGTCGCGAGGGCCAAGGCGCCGCCGTTGGACTTGCGCTCACCGGGCCTGCACATGGTGCTGTTTACTGAAAACCTCGGTTCCCTGGAAGTTGGCAGCCCGGTGCTCTACAAGCAGGTCAAGGTCGGTTCGGTCCAGAGTTATCAGTTCTCCAAGACCAAGAAACAATTGGTGATCGGCGTTCACATCGAAAAGGAATACGAGGGGCTGGTCAACGCCTCGTCGCGCTTCTGGAACGCCAGCGGCATTACGCTCAGCGGTGGTTTGACCGGTGGCATCCAGGTCAAGAGTGAATCGCTGCAAAGCCTGATGGCCGGCGGTATCGCTTTCGAAACCCCGGAAGCCAAGGCACCGTTGCAGAAGAAAATCCCGCGTTTCCGTCTGTTCCCGAGCCATGACGAGGCGAACCAGAAAGGCGCGGTGGTCACCATCAAGGTCGATCGCGCCGACGGTTTGCGTACCGGCACGCCCATCCGTTTCAAAGGCCTGGATGTCGGCAAGATCGAGGACGTTGACCTCACGGATGATTTGCAGTCGGTGATGCTGACCGCACGGATTACCGAAGTGCCGGAACGCATTGCGCGGGTAGGCAGCCAGTTCTGGGTGGTCAAGCCTGAGCTGGGGTTGATCAAAACGTCGAACCTCGAAACGTTGGTTACCGGTCAGTACATCGAAGTGCAACCGGCGGCGAAGAACCTCGGCCCGCAGAAGAACTTTGTCGCCCTGGCCAATCCGCCGGAGTCGGCCAAGGTGGAGGCAGGCTTGAGCCTGGTATTGAGCGCGGCTCGCCGTGGTTCGCTGAAGACTGGCGTACCGGTGACCTACCGCGAAATCACCGTGGGCAAAGTGACCGGTTATGAGTTGGGTTCGACGGCGGATCGCGTGTTGGTACACATCCTGATCGAACCGAAGTACGCGCCGTTGGTGCGCAGCGGTACGCGGTTCTGGAACACCAGCGGTTTCGGCCTGGACTTCGGGTTGTTCAAAGGCGCGACGGTGCGGACCGAATCGCTGGAGACACTGATTCAGGGCGGTATCGCTTTCGCTACGCCGGACGTTGAGCGTATGGGCACTCCGGCCCGGCCAGAGCAGACGTTCCCGTTGTTCGACAAGTTTGAAGATGAGTGGCTGACCTGGGCGCCGAAGATTTCACTCGGCAAGTAGACCTGCGGCGTCTGTGCGGCCGCCTTCGCGAGCAAGCCCGCTCCCACATTGGATTTGTGTACCACGCAGAACCAATGTGGGAGCGGGCTTGCTCGCGAAGAGGCCCTCAAAGCCACTGAAAAACCTTCAATAAAAAAGGCCGCGATCATTGGATCGCGGCCTTTTTATTTGTCATCGATTAAAGCCAATCAAACCGCATCCAACTCCGGCTCATCCGCTTCAGCGTTCACCGTCGCCTTCACCTCGTCATGCCGACGAATGTACTTCCAGTCCGCCTCATCGATGTAGATCCCGTTCGGCCCGCTGCCACCTTCCAGGTCAATCGCCACGCTGGCGCAGACCTGCGGCTTCACACTCGCCAGGATTGGCACGAAGCCCAGTTGCAGGCTGGTTTCCAGCAGCGCAGCCTGGTTTTTCTCATCGATGTCCGCCGCTTCGTCGAGGTAGTACGGCAGGCGCACGCGACCGGCCTGGTCGCGGTCCATCAAGTGCAGCAACAAGTACATGTTGGTCAGCGCCTTGATGGTCATGGTGGTGCCGTTGGACGCCGCACCGTCGATGTCGGTGTGAATGACCGGCTGACCGTTGACCTTGGTGATCTCGAACGCCAGTTCGAACAAGTCCTTGAGACCGAGCTGGTTGTGGTTCGCCGCCACCAGCCGTGCCAGGTATTCCTTGGCCTCTTCGTTCTTGTTGTCCTGATCGGCACTTTGGCTCAGGTCGAACACGGAGAGGGTTTCGCCTTCTTCGTATTGGCCAGCGCTGTGGATGATCTGGTCGATGTGCTTGAGGGCTTCCTTGTTCGGCGCGAGGACGATGCGGAAGCTCTGCAGGTTGGACACCTGACGCTTGTTGATCTCGCGGTTGAACAGCGCCAGTTGATGCTCGAGGCTGTCGTAGTCGCTGCGGATGTTGCGAAGGGTCCGGGCGATGTCCGTTACGGCGGCACGCCGCGCCTTGCCCAGGGTCAGGGCTTCGTCGGTACGGTGCGCGTAAGCGTTGATCAGCAGTTGCAGACGGCGCTCCATGTCGTCTTCGCTGTCGAACTTGGCCACGCCCTTGAGGCGCACCTGCGCATACAGCGCTTCGATCTGACCATCGCTGCGCTGCAAGCCCTGCCAACTGTCCTGATAGTCATTGAGCAACGGCAACAGGTTGTCCATGGAATCATCGATCGGGTCCATGAACGGCGTGCCGAATGGCAAGTCTGCCGGCAACAACTGACGGCGGCGCAAAGCGTCGTCGAGGGTGCGTTGCTTGGATTCCATGTCGCCGATTTGCCGGCCCACCAGTTGCAGCTTGGCCGACAGTTGCTGGACGCGTTCGGTGAAGGCATCGCTGGAGCGCTTCAACTCTTCCTGGGCCGCTTCCATCTGCGCCAGTTGCTCAAGCTTGTCGTCTTCTTCCGCGCTCAGGGTTTGTGAGCGGCGGAAATCTTCCAGGGCTTTCTGCGCGTCCAGCACTTGCTGGTACAGCGCTTCGGTCTGGGTCTTGCTCGCCGCGCGGTCGGCGACCACGGCAGCCTGGGTTTTCAGTTGCTTGAGCTCTTTCTCCAAGCGCTCTTTCTGATCGCGCAACGCGGCGCGGTCAGCCAGGGCTTGCAGGGCTGGCGGCTCGATGTGCGAGATGTCGATGGACAGGCCTGGCACGTCGAATCGCTCGCCCTTGAAGCCATCGAGGATCAGTTCCAGGGATTTGACCCATTTGCCGTCCTCGTCCAGCGTAATCCCGTGTTCACCCAGGGGCAGACTGAACAGCGCGCTGTTGAACAGGCGCATCAGGCGCTCGACATCCTGTTGCGAGAACTCTTCGCGCAGGCGGGCGTAGCTGTTGTTGTCGGCGTGATCGAGTTGCTGCTTCACTGACTTCAGGCGTTTTTCCAAATCCCGCAGACGCTCGTCCAGGTCTTCGGCGCTGAACTGCCGGGACTGGGCCAGCGCACCGGCCAGTTCATCGTGGGCATCCTTGGCGGCCAACAATTGCTGCTCAAGGACTTTGACGTCGGTGACCAATGCGAAGCGATGCTTGAGCACCGACAATTCGCCGAGCCAGCGCTGGATTCCGGTGATTTCCCGCTCCAGGCGCATCAGCTCTTGAGTGCCGCCACGCTGATCGTTTTGCAGGGCGTCCTGCTCGTTGCGGTAGTGCTCGGCCTGGATGGTCAGCTCTTCCTTGCGCGCACTGGCGTAGTCCGACCAGGTGCCGAGCAACGAATCCAGCAGCGGCGAAATGCGATGCAACTTGCCGCGCAGGATATTGCGCTGGGCAACGCCGGAGGCCAGTGCTTCAACCAACGGGCCGGCGGTGACCAGCGAGTTGTAGTCCTGCTCCATGCGTCGTACATCGCGGAAGGCTTCTTCGCACGCGGCGATGTAATCGACACTACCGGAGCGCAGGCTGTGTTCGAAGGCATCGAGGAACAATTGCTTGAGCTTGGCCGCAGTGATTTCGCGCATGTGCAGCAGGTTGATGAACAACGCACGGAAGGTCTTGAGGCTCTGTTCGCTGGTGGAGCGCAGCGGGATCAAAGTCAGGTCCAGCGGAATCGAGGTGTGGCCGCCGACCAGCAAACGCCGCAGTTCATCGGGCTTGAGTTCGTAGGCTTTCAGGCCTTCGCGCTCAAGGTTGGTGAACAACTCTTTCTGACGCAGGCAGGTGTCGTTTTTCTGGTAATGGGCCAGGTCCAGCTTGCCGGCATAGGCAAAGAACTGGTGACCGAAACCACCGCCCGGGCCGCGACCGACCACGCCGATTACGTGCGGGCCATGGGGCAGCGAGACTTCGACCAGGATGTAACTGGTGTCCGAGGCGAAGTAGAAGCGCCGGGATTGTTCCAGGCTGTACTTGCCGAAACTCATGTCCGACATGCGCGCCAGGATCGGGAACTGCAAGGCATTGATCGAGGCGGATTTACCGAGGTTGTTCGCGCCGTAGACCGACAGTGGTTCTTCCAGCGGGAACAGGCCGAGGCTGTAACCGGCGGTGTTCAAAAGGGCGAAGCGGCGAATGCCGTAGCGTTCCTTACTCATGCGTCGGTCTCCTGTTCTTCGGCAATGGCGCGGGCCATGGCGTCTTCTTCGCTTTCTTCCTCGAAGTCACTCAAGTCGAGCGGATCATCGGTTTGCAGCAGTTTTTCGTCGCTGTCGTCATCGATCAATACCGGCACCGGCAACGGCAAGACGCTGTGCAGGCTGGCCGCCAGATCGCGGTCTTGCTGGACCGACAGGCAGACGTCGAGGAAACGGTGCATCGGCGGCAGGAATCGGTAGATGCCGTTTTCTTCGCCGGCGAAACCGAGCTGAGTCATGCGGCGCATGATTTTTTCTTCGAGTTCTTCGACGGTCTGTACTTCGGCCTGGATAAACAGGTCGCGGTACTTCTCCAGCAGCGACGGCAACTCATCACGGCCAAGACTGCCGCCGTCGAGCACGGCCACCGGGTCGCGGCCCTGGTCGGCCAGGTGTTCGACGAGGATGAAGGTGAACAGCGCCAGACGTTGCGCAGTCTTGTTCACCGCAGCAGCGGCGAGTTCCGGCACGAAGTAGTAGAAACCACGGGTGTCGCAGACCAGTTCAAACCCCAGCGCCCGAAACAGCGTGCGGTACTGGTCCTGGAAGTTCGACAGTTGTGCGTACAGCTCCGGGTCGCGGCGGCTGACGTGGTAGCCCTTGAACAACTCGCGAAAGATCGGCGCCAGTTGGGACAGTTCGGATAGATCAAGATGCATGGGGTGTGCTCGCAGAATCCTCGGCGGCGCTGTCGCGGGCCGAGAGCAGGGCGAAGGAGCGCAGGCTGACCTGGTGCTCATGAGTGTGGTAATCGCGGCGTTCCAGACGCTCGCGGGTGAAGCGTTTTTCTCGGGACAGGCGCGAGAACCAATACAGCAATTCGTCGGTGGCGCCGTCCGGTTCCTGCTCCAGCAGCCAGGTCATCAGGTCCGGCATCGGCAGAGCGTCTTCACAACGCTCAAGCATTTCCCGAACTGTGCGCGGCGCGCGTGGGGCTTCGCCTTTCTGGGTCTTGTGGGCCTTGGGGAAACGCGCCGGTTTTGGCTCGAAACGGGCCAAGGCGTAAACATAGGCTTCGACCTGACTGGCGCTGCCGAGGAAGGTACTTTGCGGCCGGGTAAACATCGGCATCGCGGCTTGGGGCACCGCATCGATGCCTTTACGGCGAATGGCCGACAGGGCCAGCGCCGCGCCGCGGGTCACGGCGTTGTGCCGGCGGGCTTCTTCACGCAACGGCAGCAGCAGTTCCCGGGCGTGACGCAGGGTCAGCTGGGCGCTGGTCTGCATTTCGAGGATGCGCGCATGAGTGCGCAACAGCATGTCGTCATCGACCAGATGGCCGAGGCGTTGCTGTTCGGTGAGCATGCGCAACAGTACGTTCTCGACCTTGCGCACGCCTTGTTCGAAGGCGCCGTCGGCGTTCACCAACTGGATCATCGGCTCGACGTATTCGTCCCAGGTCGCCAGTACTTCAGCGTAGCGCTGACGCAGCGGAATCTGTCGGTCGCTGGTCTTCGCCCGTTCGGCGACGGCCACCAGGGCCTGTTCGTCGTTGGCGAGTTTCTTCAATACGTCCCGTACGCGCATGTCGAGCAGGCGCAACTGGCGCGCCAGGTCGTGGCCGTCGCGGATGTCGAAGGCGTCCTGAATGTAACCGGCCAGGCGTTCGAGGTGGCGCAGGTAGGCTTCGATTTCCAGGCACAGGCCCAGGCGATGCTCACGGCGCAGGTAGGCGAGGAAGTCGTGGATCTGCGCATTGAGCTCGAAACGGTTCGGGCTTTTCGCCACAGGCACCAGAATGTCGAGACGGATCCACACGTCCAGCAGGCTGGTGATGTCCTGCGGGGTACTGTCCAGTTGCTGGGCGGCCAACTGTGAACGCAGTTCGTTGAGGCTCAGGGTGCCTTGGTCGAAGTGCTCGCACAGTGGCTCCAGAAGTGCCCAGTGTTCAGCGAGGGCGCGCAAGACGCGCTTGGGTTCGATCATCGGGATGGCCGGCTGGTTGTCGAATAAAAGCAGCGATTGTACTGCATCACGCCGGTTGCGATTCACTCGCGGGACGGGCAGTCGCTGTTTCTGTGGGCAAGAGTATCGATCAAGGGCGGGCGATCTTGAGCGAAGGGCGGTAGAATCAGCGCACTATTAGTTATCCACAAGTGGCCGACCTTTGCTTATCGAGTCCCGTCGTCGCGCTTATTTGACCGCCATGCAGGTGGTCAACTGGCTGCCGCGCACCGAATTGCCCTTTGCCGCGCCCTCGCGGCCAGAACTGCTGGAAGCGCCCGAACCGTTGGTCGCCGCCCCGGTGGTGCAGGCGATCGTGGCCGAGGCGCCGGTGGAACCGGTGGTCAAACCCGCCGAGCGGGTGAAAATCGAGGTGCCACGGCCATCGCTGGCCAGCACGCGCACCAATGCCAAGGTCGAAGAAGAAGCGGCGCCGGTGGTGGCCAAGGCACCGGTCGTGCCGCCGCCGCGCTTTGCCCTGCAATTGTTGCGGGCCGGGCGTTGCCTGCTGCTGGTGGAGTTACCCACAGGCGAACCGTTCCAGACTCGCGATCCCGCGTACATGTTGCTCAAGGACATGCTGCGCGCCGCCGGTCTGCCGGACAGCCCGCAGATCGTCGGCGAGCCGGTGCGCTGGCCGTTGCTGGTCCGCGGCACCATGGACCAGGGGCCGGAAGCGGCGCGGGATTTCGTCCAGGGCTTTCTCTCGGCCCGGCTCGAAGACGCACCCTGCGTGTGCCTGTGGCTGATCGGTCTGCCGGCGGTGCGGTTTGCCGGCGAGGCGAACGCCGAATCCTTCAACCGTGAACTCCAGGTCGAAGGCCTGGGCTCGGTCTGGGCCCTGCCGGGCCTGGAATTATTAATGGAAGAGCCACAGCGTAAGGCTGATGTCTGGCAAGCCATGCGTCGGCTGATGGCGCGTTGGAAAGAATCGAATGAGTGACGCTGTATCGTTCCGCCCGATGACCGAGGCGGACATGGACGCTGTACTGAAGATCGAATACGCGGCCTATAGCCACCCCTGGACCCGCGGGATTTTTCTCGATGGCTTGGGCAAGTACCAGATTTGGCTGATGTTCGAAGGCTCGCAACAGGTCGGCCACGGTGTGGTGCAGATCATTCTGGATGAAGCGCACCTGCTGAACATCACCGTCAAACCGGAAAACCAGGGCCGAGGCCTGGGTTTGACGTTGCTGGAGCATTTGATGTCGCGGGCATATGACGCCAAGGCGCGGGAGTGCTTTCTGGAAGTGCGCGACAGCAACCGTGGTGCGTTCAAGTTGTATGAGCGGTATGGGTTTAACGAGATTGGGCGGCGCCGGGATTATTATCCGGCGGTGGGTGGGCGCGAAGACGCGGTGGTCATGGCCTGTACCCTGGTGGATTGAGGGTTTTTAACAGCTTCGCGAGCAAGCCCGCTCCCACATTCGACCGCATTTCTCTGGTAGAAACCGGTCACGTGTGGGAGCGGGCTTGCTCGCGAAGGCGGCCTCTCAGGCGCTACAGCTCAACGCTTCCCATCCAACGGATCGCGCCGCGCCAACTCCGCCTCATCCAACCCATTCCCGCCGCCAATATCGTCTTCATCGACATTGCTCAAATCCCAATCAGCCGGATCGACTTCGCCCGCTTCCTGGGCATCCCGCGCACCGTCTTCCAGAATCAGCGTTTCCGGGCTCATGTCATCGTCGGTAGACTCGTGGTCATCGGTCGAGGCCCCGGTCATGCCAGCTTCGCGCACGCGCCCCTTGGGCATCAGGCGTTCGCGTTCGTTTTCCGGCAGTTCGTCACCGATTTTCGCGCTGGGTTCTTCTTCGTTAAAGTCCAGTTCGTGCATCGAACCCATACGGTCTTCGTTGTCATCGATGGGCTCGGGTTGCACCGCATCGTACGGACGTCGTGATTCAGTCATGGCAATTCCTCATACTGTGGGCCTTACTAGGGTGGACCCACTGTACTCCTGAGAATTCCGCCGGCCTGGAAGACCGGCTATCTGCATCACGGGCGTGACCCCGACGGGCGGTCGTCTGTCAAAGTTGCGCATCATTCTTGAGGCTTCCTTGCATGAACGAATTACAAGATCTGATTGATAACAACGAGCGTTGGGCTGACGCGATCACCAAAGAAGATCCTGACTTCTTCGCCAAACTGGCGCGCCAGCAAACCCCTGAATACCTGTGGATCGGTTGTTCCGACGCGCGGGTGCCGGCGAACGAGATCGTGGGCATGCTGCCCGGCGACCTGTTTGTGCACCGTAACGTGGCCAACGTGGTGCTGCACACCGACCTCAATTGCCTGTCGGTGATTCAGTACGCGGTGGATGTACTCAAGGTCAAACACATTCTGGTCACCGGCCACTACGGTTGTGGCGGTGTGCGGGCGTCGATGCAGGACCGTCAGTTGGGCCTGATCGATGGCTGGCTGCGCTCGATTCGTGATCTCTATTATGAAAAGCGTGAAGAGCTGGCCCAGTTGCCCACCGAAGAAGAGCGGGTCGACCGCCTCTGTGAGCTGAACGTGATCCAGCAAGTGGCCAACGTCGGCCACACCAGCATTGTGCAAAACGCCTGGCATCGCGGGCAGAGCCTGTCGATCCACGGTTGCATCTATGGCATCAAGGACGGTCGCTGGAAAAGCCTGAACGCGACCATCAGCGGCTTCGAGCAACTGCCGCCGCAGTATCGCCTGCGTCCGGTCGGGGCGATGTAACCCCTGAGCTAAAGGCCCTTTGCGCAACTCACGCAAAGGGCCTTTATCGTTTCAGAGATGCGGTGCAGGGACTGCGGGCGCCGGGGCCGGGGCTTGCAGTTGTTGCAGCTGCGACTTGACCGGTGGCGTGGCGCACTTGGCTGCGGCGTCGGCCGGTGTCAGGTTGCGGATCGAGGTGTAGAACAGCTCGCAGGTTTTTTCTTTCTGGGTCACTTGCCAGGTCTGGGTGCAGCTTTTGAGCTGCGCCGCTGGATCGCTGCCCGGCTTGCTGCCCATCCCCGCCTGCCAGCACGCGGCGCTCAAATCCTGGCCCATAACGGTGAGGCCGGCGGCATCAGCCTTGGCCTGGGCATCGGGACCGGTGTAGCTGGCCGGATCTGCGGCGTACCAGATGTAGCTCGGATGGTTGGAACCCAGCACCGGCACCTTCACCCCGGCGCTCGGGCTGATCGTTGCCAGACCCAGCACCCCCACCGTTACGCCGTATTGCGCCTTGATCCAGTTACGCACCGGCGCACCGAACGCGACCATCGGCAACGCGGCGCCTTTGCCGTTCTGGCTGACTTCCTTGACCATGGTGGTCTGGTAGTCCTTGAAGTAGTCGTAGACCCCTTCCAGATCCTTGCCGGCGCTGGACGGCGCGGCGATTGGCGCGATGTCGATGATGGTCTGGTAGGCCGGCGTCTGTGCGGCCGGAATGCCGTTGTCGACCAGCAGCGTGGCCCAACGATCGGTGGTGGCCGATTCCAGGTAGTCTTGGGCCTGGGTCAGGGAGTAATCCGGCGGGAAGTGCAGCAGTTCGACACTTTTGCGGTTTTCCAGGGCCATGCCCAACGGCAGGAACAGATACCAGCTATAAGCCCATTTGCCATCAATGTTGAGCTTTTTCGCGCCGTTGTAGGCCAGATCCCCGGCATCCAGCAGCGCCGCCAGGGGTTTGTCATAACCCTTGGGCACGCCGGTGATTTCGGCGTAGAGCTGATGGTTGTCAGTTTTTACCCGGACTTTTGCGGCGCTGTAACCGTCGCGCTGCACGCTCTGGGTCAGGTAATGCTCGACGGTTTGCTCCAGCGTCCAGTTGCGAAAGCAGATCACGTTGCAATTGTTGGGGTAAGCGAAAAGTCGGGTGACGCGCTCGGTGCTGCCCAGCTTGAGATCGACATCGGCGTGGGCGGCGGCACTCAGGGTGAGGGCGGCGAGGGTAAGTCCTGCGAGTTTGAACATGCTCAGATCCTTTTCAGCGTGAGGGCCCTCGTAGGTGGGGGCGGTACATACTGAAACCAGTTGTGTCAGGCGGTCCAGTGTCCATACGAAAAATCGCAGCCAATGGCTGCGATTCTTTTTTATCCGCAATCAATCAGGCCGGAAAATGCAGGGCGTTGGTCAAATCCCCCATCGGCTTCTGCCCCCGGGCAATCATCGCGTCATCGCGCAGCTTGATCCCGTCGAGGGTTTCCAACTGGAAGGTGCGGGTGATCAGGCGCAGGATCGAGGCCGTGTCGTAGACCGTGTGATCCACCGTGCCCTTGCGTGAAAACGGCGAAATCACCAGCGCCGGAATTCGTGTCCCCGGCCCCCAACGATCACCCTTGGGCGGCGCAACGTGGTCCCACCAGCCGCCGTTCTCGTCGACAGTGATGACCACCACCATGTTTTTCCATTGCGGACTTTGCTGCAGCACTTTCAGCGCGCGGACGATATGCCGGTCGCCCGACGCGATGTCGGCGTAACCGGCGTGCATGTTCAGGTTGCCCTGGGGCTTGTAGAAACTCACCGCTGGCAACTTGCCCGCTTCGGCATCCGCCAGGAATTTGTTGGTGCTCGACTCATCGCCCAAACCACCGTCGCGCAGACGCTTGGCCCGCTCGGCCGGGTTTTCCGGACCCTGGCGCTTGAAGTAGTTGAACGGCTGGTGGTGATACTGGAAGTTGGGGATTTTCGGGATGTTGCCCGAATCCTTGTATTCATCGATCGTGGCTTGCCACGCGCCGCCGTACCAGGCCCAGTCGATGTTCTTCTTCGACAGCTTGTCGCCGATGTGTTCGTGGGTTTGCGGGACCAATACGCTCGGTAGCGGCTTGGCGTAGTCCGGGCGCTCGGGATCGCGAATCCAGGTCGGCCAGTAGGGCGGCGCCATGGTGTTTACCGCGTAGCCATCGGGTGTCAGCAGACTCGGGCCGAACTGCGGCGGGCCAGTCATGGCACTGGCGGGCGAGGCGTCCAGTGGCTTTAGGCGGTTATCGGTCGGGTCATCGCTTTGCAGCGTGGCGATGTTGGGCTTGGCGATTGAGTTGGCGGCATCCGGGTAAAACGGCACCTGGGCGCTGATCAGGTATTGATGGTTCAGGTACGAACCGCCGAAAGCGCCCTGGAAGAAGTTGTCACAGAGCACGAACTCCTGGGCCACATCCCACAGGCGCAGGGAATAGCGAGTCTGGGTGTAATGACCCATGGTCAAACCACCGGAATCGGCCCAAGCGACAAAGCCGTCATTCTTGCCACCGTTGATCTGCATCTGGTTCTGATAGAACACATGCCACAGATCCCGGGTCACCAGGCTCAGCGGCAAGTCTTCACCTTGCGGGCCTTTGAGGGCGTAGGGCGCGTTGGGCAGGTGTTCCTGGAATTGCGTGCCGGCGGGGTAGATCACGCCATCGAGGGTCTGCGGGCCGACCTGGTTCAATCCGCCCCAGACCGGCGGCAAGGTCGCCAACACATTGCCGTCGCGATCCTTTTGCGCGTAGTCCTGGGGTTTGAGCGCCGACAACGGTTTTTCGACCCCCGGGAAATCCGCAAACAGATTATTGAAGCTGCGGTTTTCGCCGTAGATCACCACGACATTCTTCACGTTTTCGTGCAGGGCTTTGTCCAGCTCGGTCGGCGTCAGTGGCCGCTCGACCGGTTTGCCGGCGTCATCGCCTTTGGTGCCGCAAGCACTCAGGGTTGCTCCGACACCCAATACCGCAACACCACCCAGGAAGCGGCGGCGACTGGTATCGACAGGTTGATCGGCGTCGGGGGAAGGGAGGTCGTTTCCGTCGTTTTCGTCGGCCATTTCGATTCCTTTTCGCGAAATTGTTGCAATGTGTTTCGGCGGGACGCTAGCAGCGCGATGTGACGGGGAGGTTACACGAGAGTTTCGGTTGGTTGGCACTGCGATGTCCGGCACGCATCTGTAACGGTGCGTGGTGTTTACCATCTTCAGGCACTGCTAGACTGGCGCGATACAGAACCTGGCAAAGGTGAATCATGAAACCCTCCGCAGCTCTTGATCTAAAACGTGCAGCCGTGCGCGAGGTTGTCGGTCGATTCCGTACGTCCAACCCTCGTGTCTTCGGTTCGGCGCTGCTCGGAACGGATGAAGAGGGAAGTGATCTTGATTTGCTGGTCGATGCACTGCCCGGCGCCACACTTTTTGATCTCGGCGGACTTCAGGTCGAGCTTGAGGACTTGCTTGGCGTAACAGTTGACCTGCTGACCCCCGGAGATCTTCCATTGAAGTTTCGTCAGCAGGTGCTTGAGCAGGCTCGGCCCGTATGAAAGAGAACCGTCTCGGTGATTACCTTGACCATATGCGCCAGGCGTCGGCCGATGCGCTGACTTTTGTCGAAGGACTGAGCAAGGAAGAGTTTTTCGACGACAAGCGTACTCAACAAGCCGTCATCATGAGCCTCATTATCATTGGCGAGGCAGCGACCAAGATCATGGATCGCTACGGGGAGTTCGCTACGCAGAACACCCAAGTGCCATGGCGAAGCATGCGCGCAATCGCATTGCTCACGGCTACTTCGATATCAATCTTGATGTGGTGTGGGATACGGTTCAGGCAGCGTTGCCTGAGCTATTGAAGGTGTTACCTACCCATCAGACGTGACTGCACCCACTCTCCCGAGCAGGTGCAGTCCTCCGGTCAAGGCATCACCGGCGCCGTATAAACCAGCGTCGTCCCCAGCGCCCACAGCAGAAACAGCACCAGCGGCGTATGCACCAGCAACTGCACAAACGAAAACCCGATCAAGTCCCGCGCCTTCAATCCGAGTACGCCCAGCAGCGGCAGCATGTAGAAGGGGTTGATCAGGTTCGGCAGCGCTTCGGCGGCGTTGTAGATTTGCACCGCCCAGCCCAGGTGGTAGTTGAGGTCCGTGGCCACTTGCATGACGTACGGCGCTTCGATGATCCACTTGCCGCCGCCGGACGGGATGAAGAAGCCGAGAATCGCCGAGTACACGCCCATTAATAAAGCATAGGTGTCGTGGGAGGCGATTTGGACGAAGAAGGTCGAGATGTGGTGGGCCAGGGTCTGGGCGTCGGTGCCTTTGACGGTGGTCATCAGCGCGGCAATTGAACCGTACAGCGGGAACTGGATCAGCACGCCGGTGGTGGTCGGCACCGCCCGGGCCACGGCATCGAGGAAGCTGCGCGGGCGCCAGTGCAGCAGGGCGCCGAGCATCAGGAACAGAAAGTTGTAGGTGTTCAAACCGGAGATCGCGCTGATCGCCGGTTTGGTCGAGAACTCATGAAACAGCCAACCCGCCGCCAGCAGCACCAGCAAAATCGTCAGCAACGGACTGTGCTCCAGCCATTCGCCGGGGCGGGTGCGCGGTTGCAGCGGTGGCAGGTTGAAACTCGGGTCGATGCCGCAGGCCTTGGCATCCCGGGCGGAATTCGGGCCGGGCGCGGTGGCGTAGGCGATGATCAGCGAAACCACAATCAGCGCCAGCAACAGCACGCCGGACTGCCAGAGAAAGATCGTTTGAGTGAACGGAATGACGCCGGTGATCGACAGAATCGACGGCGGCAGGCTGGCGGGGTTGGCCTGCAACTGTGCGGCGGACGACGACAGGCCCAGCGCCCACACCGCGCCAAGGCCCAGATAAGCGGCGGCACCGGCGGCGCGGTAATCCATTTTCAGGTCGGTGCGGCGGGCGAGGGCACGCACCAGCAAGCCACCGAACACCAGTGACAGCCCCCAGTTCAGCAGCGACGCAACCATCGAAATCAACGCGACCCAAGCCACCGCCGATCGACCGTTTTTCGGGATCCTTGCCAAGCGGTCAATCAGCTTCACGGCGGGCGGCGAACTGGCGACCACATAACCGCCAATCACCACGAACGCCATCTGCATGGTGAACGGAATCAAACTCCAGAACCCGTCACCGAACGCCATGGCAGCATCGGTGGGTTTGGCGCCCATGGCCATGGTCGCCAGGGCCACAATGATGACCGCCAGAGCGGCGAACACCCAGGAATCGGGGAACCAGCGTTCGGCAAAACTTGAGCAGCGCAGGGCAAAACGGGCATAGCGGCTATCGTCGATATCAGCGGCCACGGGAGCACCTCGGATTTTTATGATTATTGTGATGTTTCGGGCCGCAAAGGCCCGTCTGGTCAGGTGCCAACAGTAAATCAATCCGCCTGTTTTTGTGACGCTGTTTTGTGGGAATCGGACTATGGTCTAACGGCTTGTCCACCGGCCCATTTGCGTAGACCATGGGCGCCTTGGTTTTTTGCCCGTGCCAGAGTTCTTTTCATGACTGCCAATACCGAAACGCGCCCGGCGCCGTTTACCCGTTCGGATTACAAGACCCTGGGCCTTGCGGCGCTCGGCGGGGCCCTGGAAATCTATGATTTCATCATTTTCGTATTCTTCGCCCTGACCCTCAGCCAGTTGTTCTTCCCGCCGGAAATGCCCGAGTGGCTGCGTTTGCTGCAAAGTTTCGGGATCTTCGTCACCGGTTACCTGGCGCGACCGCTGGGCGGCATCCTGATGGCGCACTTCGCCGACAAACTGGGGCGCAAGAAGGTCTTCAGCCTGAGCATCCTGATGATGGCGCTGCCATGCCTACTGATCGGAATCATGCCGACCTACGCCCAGATCGGCTATTTCGCGCCATTGCTGCTATTGGCGCTGCGCGTCCTCCAGGGCGCGGCAGTGGGCGGTGAAGTGCCGAGCGCCTGGGTGTTTGTCGCCGAGCACGCGCCGGCCGGTCATCGCGGTTATGCCCTCGGTTTCCTCCAGGCCGGGCTGACGTTCGGCTACCTGATTGGCGCATTGACCGCGACCTTCCTCGCCCAGGCCTTCACCCCGACGGAAATCCTCGATTTCGCCTGGCGCTATCCGTTCCTGCTCGGTGGCGTGTTCGGTGTGATCGGCGTGTGGCTGCGGCGCTGGCTCAGCGAAACCCCGGTGTTCATGGCGATGCAGGCCCGTCGCGATGAAGCTGTTGAATTGCCACTGCGCACGGTGCTGCGCGAACATCGGCTGGCGATGCTGCCGGCGATGATCCTCACCTGCGTGCTGACTTCGGCCGTGGTGGTGTTCGTCGTCATCACCCCGACCATGATGCAGAAAACCTTCGGCATGACCGCCAGCCACACCTTCGCCCTGAGCGCCTTGGGCATCGTGTTCCTGAACATCGGTTGTGTGCTCGCCGGGTTGCTGGTCGACCGTATCGGCGCCTGGCGCACGGTGATGCTGTATAGCCTTTTGCTGCCGCTGGGTATCGGCGTGCTCTACACCTGCCTGATCATCGGCGGTGACTGGATTGGTCTGGCCTACGCGATTGCCGGCCTCGGTTGTGGCGTGGTCGGTGCCGTGCCATCGGTGATGGTCAGCCTGTTCCCGGCGCGGATTCGCGTGTCCGGGATTTCCTTCACCTACAACATTGCCTACGCGGCATGGGCAAGTATCACACCGCTGTTGTTGATCGGTCTGATGCCGTGGAGTCCGTGGATCTGTGTGATTTTCTGCGCGGTGATGGGCGCGGTGGGGGTAAGCAGCGCGGCGTATTTCGGCGCGCGCATTCCCAAGGTCGGGAGCCGCTCCGTGGCGCCCTGTCTGTAGCTAGCCGGGGGACGGGGCGGCCATCACGTCAACCAATGCCACCACAACAATGTCCCCACCAACCCGACCACCGACACGATGGTTTGCAGGATCGACCAGACCCAGATCGTCTGTTTGAGCTGCAAGCCAAAGTACTCGCGCACCATCCAGAACCCCGCATCGTTCACATGGCAGAAAAACACCGAGCCCGCGCCAATCGCCAGCGCCACCAGTGAGCTTTGCGTCGCCGCCAGCCCCGCCATCATCGGCGCCAGAATCCCCGCCGTGGTGGTGGTCGCGACCGTCGCGGAACCGGTGGCCTGACGCAACGCCACGGCGATCAGCCACGCCAGCAGCAGGTACGGCATGTGCGCGCCTTCGGCGACTTTGCTGATGGTCTGGCTGACGCCGGCATCCAGCAACGTTTGCTTCAAGCCACCGCCGGCACCGATGGTCAGCAGCAACACGGCAATCGGCGCCAGGCTTTTACGCAACGTACCGCCGACTTCTTCGCGGCGCATGCCATTGGCCCAGCCAAGGCAGATCACCGCCGCCATCACCGCAATGCCCAGCGCCACCAGCGGTTCGCCGAGGAACTTGAGGGTCAGGGCGACGGTGCTTTCCGGGCTCATGGCAACTTTCGCCAAGGTGCTGCCGAGCATCAGCAACACCGGCAACAGAATAATCAGCAACGACATACCGAAGCTCGGCTGGCGCGGGGCCTTGGGCGGAGCGCTGAACAGGGCGCCGAGCTCAGCCGGTTCCTCGACGTGCATGCGTTTCGACAGCCAGTTGCCATACAGCGGGCCGGCCAGGATCACTGCCGGAATGGCGATGCTGAAACCCAGCAACATGGTCAGGCCAAGGTCAGCGTGCAACGCGCTGACGGCAATCAGCGGCCCCGGATGCGGTGGCATCAAGGCGTGCAACGTGGTCATCCCGGCCAGCGCCGGAATGGCGATCTTCAGCAACGGCTGACCCGAGCGACGGGCCATGACGAAGATGATCGGCACCATCATCACCAGGCCCACTTCAAAGAACAGCGGCAGGCCAATCACCATCGCCACCAACGCCATCACCCACGGCAACGACTTGCCCTTACCGAGCCCGAGCAAGGTCGAAGCGATCCGGTCGGCGGCCCCGGATTCCGCCATTAGCGCTCCGAGCATCGACCCCAACGCAATGATGATCCCCGCCTCACCGAGAATCGCCCCGGCCCCTTTGCTGAACGCCTTGGCCACGTCTTCCGGCGGCAAACCAGCACCGACACCGGCAATGAAGGTGCCGATCAGAATCGACAGAAAGGGCGGGAGTTTGGTGGCGCTGATCAACACGATAATCGTCGCAATCGCCAACAGGCAGCAGAGGATCAAACGAGTGTCATGAACCATCCAGGCAGCAGTCGATAACTCCAAAACGGGACTCCTTATCGGGTAGATACCGTTGCAACATGTTGTTGCAATTTAACCGGAGAATACCTGAAGTGGGCGGGGTAGAGCGGTGGGTTTTGTAACCTGCCTACGCGGGCGGTCGATAAGCGAATTGGCTCGCCACCCTTATTTTTGTAGGACAACCCTCAACCCCTCTTCAGAAAACATCCCCAAGGCCGATGGCTAAGCTGCATACCGCTTTTCATCCCTGTCCATCGGTGCTTTCCCATGTTCAATAAACGCTTGAAGCAGGAGCTGTCGGCTCTTCGCGAAGAACTCTCCAGCCTTCTCCAAGTGAAGGACAGCCTGGAAAGCGAGATGCTGGTCTTGACCCTGGATCCCGACGGGCGGGTGCAATCGGTCAATCAGAATTTCCTCGGTGAGATGGTCTACAAGAGCAACGACCTGATCGGGCGGCACATCGAGGACATCGTGCCGGCCCATGTGAAGTCGGGTGAGTTCCATCAGCGTTTCAAAAGCGCGCTGACCCGTGGCGAGCACTTTGCCGGCACCGTGCGCTTGCTGCGGGGGAATGGCGTCGAGGCCTGGTTGCGTTCGATCCTGCAACCGGTGCGTTCGGCGGACGGTCGGATCAAGCATTACTCGATTTACTCCAGCGACCTGACCCGCACCATCGAAGCGTCCCGCGAGCACGAGAACCTGATCGGTGCGCTGGTGCGTTCGACGGCGGTGATCGAGTTCGACCTCAACGGCAACGTGTTGACTGCCAACGAGCGCTTCCTCAACGGCATGGGGTACAGCCTGGCGCAGATTCAGGGCAAACATCACCGCACCTTTTGTACACCTGAGGAGTACAACAGCGCGGAGTACCAGAACTTCTGGCGTCGCTTGAACAATGGTGAGTTTGTGGCCGACCGTTTCAAGCGCGTCGACAGCCACGGTCGTACAGTCTGGCTGGAGGCGTCCTACAACCCGGTGGTCGACGCCAATAACAAACTCTACAAAGTGGTGAAATTCGCCACGGTGATTACCGATCAGGTCAATCAGGAACAAGCGGTCGCCGAGGCGGCCAACATCGCCTACAGCACGTCGATCCAGACCGATAACAGCGCCCAGCGCGGCACGGCGGTGGTGACTCAGGCGGTGAGCGTGATGCGCGACCTCGCCAAGCATATGCAAACCGCCGGCGAAGGCATCGAAGCGCTGAACGAGCAGTCGCTGGTGATCGGCACCATCGTCAAGACCATCAGCGGCATTGCCGAGCAAACCAACCTGTTGGCGCTCAACGCGGCCATTGAAGCGGCGCGGGCCGGTGAGCAGGGCCGGGGTTTTGCGGTGGTGGCGGACGAAGTGCGGCAACTGGCGTCACGCACCAGCCAGGCGACGGATGAGATTGTCGGCGTGGTGCGGCAGAACCAGGACATGGCGCGCAACGCCGTGGCCCTGATGACGGACGGCAAGCTACAGGCCGAGCAAGGTTTGGCGCTGGCGGCGGAGGCGGGCACGGTGATCGTCGAGATTCAGGACGGCGCGCAGAAAGTGGTGAACGCGGTCGGGCAGTTTGCCAATCAACTGGCGACTTGATGTTTGCCCGGGCGATCCCGCTACAATCGGCGTTTTCCTCAGGAGCAGACATATGACCGTTTCCCATCGCCGTGCGGTTCCGTTGTCCAAGGCCTATCGCCTGCTCAATCACGGGCCGACCGTGCTGGTCAGCGCCACCCACGACGGCCAGCGCAATATCATGGCCGCGGCCTGGGCCATGCCGCTGGATTTCGAACCGCCAAAAATCGCCGTGGTGCTGGACAAGTCCACCTGGACCCGGCAACTGCTGGAAGCCTCAGGTACGTTCGTGGTGAACGTGCCCTGCGTCGCCCAGGCTGATGTCGTGCAAACCGTGGGCTCGACCTCTGGCCTGGCATTGACTCAAGATCAAGGCCAGGACAAATTCCAGGCCTATGGTTTGCAGACCTTCAGCGGCGAACTGATCGAAGCGCCGATGCTCGAAGGGTGCGTTGCGTGGCTGGAATGCCGACTATTACCGGAGCCGCACAATCACCAGCAATACGATCTGTTTCTCGCCGAAGTGATTGCCGCACAGGCGGATGAACGCGTTTTCAGCGACGGCCGCTGGCACTTCGAAGGGCATGACGCGCTGCGCACCTTGCACCATGTCGCCGGTGGACACTTCCTGAAGATCGGTGACCCGGTGGATGGCAAGACCCTGGGCGAGTCTGACTAAAGAGCGCTGATCGGCGACGGTTCAAACTCGGCGCGCAACAACGAAAGTTGCAGCAAGTCGTGATGTTCCCCCAACCAGAAACCCGCCTGTCGAAGGCGTCCTTCCTGGACGAAACCCAGGCGTTCGAGCAACTTCAAGCACGCCTGGTTCTCTGGATGGACAGTGGCCTCGATCCGATTGAGCTGCATCTGTTCAAACCCCCAGACCAAAGTGGCCTGTAGCGCTTCTGACATCACGCCTTTGCCCCAGGCTGACTGCCCCAGCGCGAAACCCAACGCGCAGCTTTTCCATGCGCGGTTCCATTTGAAGAAGCCACAATTGCCAAGCAACTCTTCGTGTTCTTTGTACTGGATGCCCCACCGGATGCCGGGGTTCGGTTGAGTGCGGGCTTCAGCGAAGGTGTCGACCAAGGCTTGGGCCTGGGCGATGTCGGTAATCGGGTCCATGCCAAACCAGCGCATGGCTTGGCCGTCACCGTGAATCGCCAACAATGTCGCTGCATCGGCCGTTACGATTTCACGCAGCAGCAGGCGCGGTGTTTCGATGCTCGGGAAGTTGCTCATGGAATGTCCTTATTCCTCGGCCGCAAAGTCGGTCAAGTGATCACGGTGACCACAGTCTGCGTATTTGCGGCCTTTTTCAAATCCACAGATCATTCACCGCCGTAAGTTCGCCGCCTTCAGTTCCGGTGTTCACTACGCCCCTGGGTTCGATCAGCAACAGCTTCACTTCCTGTTCCGCCGACGGTTTGTGTTCGACCCCTTTGGGCACGACGTACATTTCCCCTGCTGAAACCAGCACATGCCCGTCACGAAAATCGATGCGCAATTGCCCTTCGAGGACGATGAAGGTTTCGTCGGTGTCCAGGTGATCGTGCCAGATGAAATCCCCCAGCAACTTCACCACTTTGAACTGGTAGTCGTTCATTTCGGCGATGACCCGGGGTGACCAGTGTTGCTCAATCAGGTCGATTTTCTGCAAAAAGTTCAGGCTTTTGAACGTGTTCATCAGGTGGTTCTCCAGATTGATTCCGAGCCCACGATAACCAGCGTATCGGTGTGATTCTTGAACGATTGTGCGAGGCTCAGCGTCGGTGCATTTTCATCCAGCGGGCCGGCGACAGGCCGTAGGTCTTGCTGAACTGGCGGGTCATGTGGCTTTGATCGCTGAAGCCGGCAATCAGTGCGGCACTGGCCAGTGACTGGCCCTGAGTCAGCAGCGCACGGACCAGGTCCAGGCGACGCATGGTCAGGTAGCGGTAGGGGCTGGTGCCAAACAATAGGCGAAAATCCCGGGACAGACTCCAGCGATCCCGACCGGCGTGTTGCGCCAGTTCGTCCAGGGTCACGGTACGATCCAGCGCACTGTGCATGAACTCCCGGGCGCGCTCGGCAGCCACATAGTCGAAGCGCTGGCGCTTGTCCGGCGCGCCGGAAACGGTGCTCAGGGCCTGTGCCAGGTCGAACAAGGCGTCCTGTTCTTCCAGCGGATCGAGCGGGTCATCCAGGCTACGCATCAGCACATCGGTGGCGGCGAACAAGCGCGGATCGGTGGACAAACCGGTCTTGATGAACGGCAGTGGCTGGCCACCGAGCATCTGCTGGATCAGCGCTGGCTCGATGTACATCATTCGATAGTGGAAACCACTGTCGGTGCCGGCCTCGCCGTTGTGGACTTCATCCGGGTGCAGCACCAGCGTGCCGCCCGGCAGGCTGTGGCGCCAGCCGCCGCGGTACTGGAAACTCTGCACACCGGCCAGGGTGCGACCGATGGCGTAAGTGTCGTGACGGTGCAGGTCGTAGCCATGGCCGGCAAAAAACGCTTCGATACGCTCCAGCCCGCCGATGTTGGGCGTGCGGTGAAACCAATCGCTGGAAGGCAGTTGCTTGGCCATGGTGGCGTGTCTTGGGCTCGATTCAGCACACGTTAACCCAGCAACGGTCGGTCTGTCTGCGACCGGTGGCATCAGCGCGACCGCTAGAAAGTCGTCAGTAAATGTTGCAAGGTAAGGCTTCTCTGAGACACACGAAGGCGATCCCTGCCATGGAACCGACCCCATTGAGTTACGCCGCGCCGTTATTGTCCCTGGCCCTGTTGTGGACGGTTGCTGTCGTGACCCCCGGCCCGAACTTCTTCAACACTGCGCAACTGGCGGCCAGTTGCTCGCGACGGCATGGCGTGGTGGCTGCGCTGGGTGTGGCGACCGGCACGGTGCTGTGGGGGTTGGCCGGTGGCCTGGGGATCAAATCGCTGTTCAGCGCGGCGCCAACGCTGTACCTGACGTTCAAGATTGCCGGTGGCTGTTACCTGATCTATCTGGGTTTGAAGCAGTTCAAGAGCAAACCGGCGATGGTGCCGGGCGGTCATGATGCGCTGGGTGGGGCAGGGCGCACGCTGCTGTCGGCGTATGGCCGGGGTTTTGTCGGCAATATGACTAACCCCAAGGCTGCGTTGTTCGTCGCGACGATTTTCGCCACTGCCATGCCGGCCTCGCCCCCACCAATGTTGCTGGCGCTGGCGGTGCTGACCATGGCCAGCCTGTCATTCAGTTGGTATTGCAGCGTGGCGTTGCTGTTTGCCAGCCGTCGGGTGGCAGAGGCTTATGATCGTTCGCGCAAGTGGCTGGACCGTTTTGCCGGCAGTTGCTACCTGCTGTTTGGTGCGCATCTGGTGGCCAGTCGCTGATCAGGTCAGCGCCGTGGCGATCGGTCGATCGTTAGCCACGCAGGCGCGATTCAGTGTCTCGGGCATGGCCACCACCAGCAACACCAGCGCAGTCGCCGCCACCGCCGCCAAGGTCAGGAATGCGGCGCTGTAGCCGGCCTGCTGCACCACCAGACCGGCCAATCCATTGCTCAGTGCCGCGCCCAAACCGAACACCGTCGACAGCGCGCCCAGGCTCACATTAAAGCGCCCTGTGCCTTGGGTCAGGTCCTTGATCACCACCGGGAACAAGGCGCCAAAGATCCCGGCCCCGACGCCGTCGAGCAACTGCACGGCGACCAGCCAGTAGGGATCATCCGACAGGGTATAAAGCACCCCGCGCAATGGCAGGATCAGGAACCCGGCCAGCAGCAACGGCTTGCGTCCCCAGACATCGGCCTTCCACCCCACCAGCAACGCCACCGGCACCATGACCAATTGTGCGGCGACGATGCACGCAGACGTCAGTGGCGTGGCCATCTGCAAATTCACCAGGGACAATTTCTGACTCACCAGCGGCAGCATCGCTGCATTGGCCAGGTGAAACAGCCCACAACAAATGGCGAACACCAGCAACGGCCGGTTGTGCAGCAGCACACTCAGCCCCGAGGGCTGCTCGCCATGGGGCGGGCCTTGCGGGTCGAAACCTCGGGCAACATCGTGATCGATGGCGTGGGGCGAGATGAAGCTGATGGCGACCACGCTGGCCAACGCCATCACCGCCATCAGGTAAAACACCGCCACCGGGCCGAACAAATAGGCAAAGCCACCGGCCAGCAATGCGGCGGCTGCATTGCCGGCATGGTTGAAGGTTTCATTGCGCCCGGTGCGTCGGGTGAAGGCCCGAGGCCCGGTGATGCCCAGTGAAATGGCCGAGATAGCCGGGGCAAATACTGAGGCCGCGACAGCGCTCAAGGCCTGGGTCAGCGCCACGAACGTAAAGGACGTAATGAAGGGCAGCAGCAGGCAACTCACCGTCACCAGCAGCGCGGCGACGATGATCACGCCGCGCTTGCGCCGGGTGCGGTCGATCAGCGCACCGGCCGGGGTCTGGGTCAGCAACGCGGCAATCCCTGCCAGGGTCATCACCAGGCCGATGCTGGCCGGGTCCCAGTGATGCACCGCCAGCAGATAGATCGCAAGGTAAGGGCCGAGTCCGTCGCGCACATCGGCGAGAAAGAAGTTGAGCCCGTCCAGGGAGAGCGTGTTGCGACGATCGGTCGGAGCGTTCAAGGGCGGCCTCGGCGTGGTGGGAACGCATAAGCGTGCTGCGCATAAACAATGACTGGTGGACGCAGCGCGAAGTTTCAGCCTTTAACTCATCGGCGCTGCCGTGGTATGAAACATCACATTCAAAATGAGGCCAGGCAATGAGCAAACTGCGGGTTGGGATTATTTTCGGGGGCCGTTCGGCGGAGCATGAAGTGTCGCTGCAATCGGCAAAGAACATCGTCGATGCACTGGACCGTTCGCGCTTTGAACCGGTGCTGATCGGCATCGACAAACAAGGCCACTGGCACCTCAACGACCCCTCGAACTTCCTGCTCAATCAGGAAAACCCGGCGCTGATTGCCCTCAATCAATCCAATCGCGAACTGGCGGTGGTGCCGGGCAAGGCCAGTCAGCAATTGGTGGAAACCTCCAGCCAGGAGTTGCTCGGCCACGTCGATGTGATCTTCCCGATCGTCCACGGCACCCTCGGCGAGGACGGCTGCCTGCAAGGCTTGTTGCGCATGGCGGACTTGCCATTTGTCGGCTCCGATGTGCTGGGTTCGGCGGTGTGCATGGACAAGGACATCAGCAAACGCCTGCTGCGTGACGCCGGGATTGCGGTGACCCCTTTTGTGACGCTGAACCGCGCCACTGCTGCGCGCACCGGGTTCGCCGAGGTGCAAGCCAAGCTCGGCCTGCCGCTGTTCGTCAAACCGGCGAACCAGGGCTCTTCCGTGGGCGTGAGCAAGGTGACCGATGAAGCTGAATACACGGCCGCGATCAACCTGGCCCTGGACTTCGACGAAAAAGTCCTGATCGAATCCGCCGTCAGCGGTCGCGAGATCGAATGCGCGGTACTTGGCAATGATCAGCCGATTGCCAGTGGTTGCGGCGAGATCGTGGTGCGCAGCGGTTTTTATTCCTACGACAGTAAATACATCGACGACCAGGCCGCCGAAGTGGTGGTGCCGGCCAACATCAGCGATGAAGCGAGCGAGCGTATTCGCGCCTTGGCCGTCGAGGCTTTTCAGGTGCTGGGCTGTTCAGGGCTGGCGCGGGTCGACGTGTTCCTGACCGACCGTGGCGAAGTGCTGATCAACGAGATCAACTCGCTGCCCGGTTTCACCCGCATCAGCATGTACCCCAAGCTGTGGCAGGCCACGGGCATGACCTATAGCGAACTGGTCAGCCGCTTGATCGATCTGGCGCTGGAAAAGCACCAGGCGCGGCAGGCGTTGAAGATCAGTCGCTAGGCTTGGTAACGATTTACTCCGCGACATCGCCTCTCGGCGCGCAACTGTCTGGCAGGCAATATCAAAAAGGCCTACCTCCCGGTAAGCCTTTTCTCATTCCTGCGTAAGACTCAATCCCCCAACGCCTCCCCCTCGCGCCGCGGATCTGCCCCACCTGCCAGCGAAGCCTTCCCCTGCGCATCCTTGACCCGAACAATCGCCTGGGTGCCGCTGGTCATGTCGATTTCATTCACCACATGCCCTTTGTCCTTCAACCCCTGAATCAGCACCGGGCTGAATTGCCCTTGTTCCAGTTCGGTCGGGCCGTTGCGGCTGCCGAAGTTCGGCAGGTTGATGGCGGCTTGCGGGTCGAGGTTCCAGTCGAGCAGGCCGATGGTGGATTTGGCGACGTATTCGATGATTTGCGAGCCGCCCGGGGAGCCGATGGTGGCGAGGAATTCGCCGCTCTGGCGGTCGAAGATCAGGGTTGGCGCCATGGACGAGCGCGGGCGTTTGCCGGGTTCGACGCGGTTGGCGACTTTTTGCCCGTTCTCTTCGGGGATGAATGAGAAGTCGGTCATCTGGTTGTTGAGCATGAAGCCCTGGACCATCAGGTGCGAGCCGAACGCCGATTCGACGGTGGTGGTCATGGACACTGCACCGCCTTCGTCATCGACGGCGACCACCTGCGAGGTGGAGATGCGCAGGGGCGAGCGGTCCGGCGCGTAGGCGACTTGAATGCCCGGCGGTGTGCCGGGTTTGGCCGTGCCCATGCTGCGGTCGCCGATCAGGGCGGCGCGGCTAGCCAGGTAAGCGGGATCTACCAGGCCTTTGACTGGCACGGGCACGAAGTCGGTGTCGGCCACGTACTGAGCGCGGTCGGCGTAGGCCAGGCGTTCGGCTTCAGAGATCAGGTGCACGGCTTCAGGGGCGGGTTCGATGCCGGCGGGTTTATCAGTCTTGTGTGGTTTGAGTGGCGCCAGGGCCAGGCGCGGGTCGCGGGTTTCCAGGGCTTGCAGGGTGCCGAGGATCTGCGCCACGGCAATCCCGCCTGACGATGGTGGCGGCATGCCGCAGACTTGCCAGCGTTTGTAGTCGGTGCACAGCGGCGCCCTTTCTTTGGCCTGGTAGCCTTGCAGATCGTTCAGCGACAGGCTGCCGGGATTTTTATGACCCTGGACCTTGGCGACGATTTCTTCGGCAACCGGTCCTTTGTACAGCGCGTCCGGTCCTTCGTTGGCGATGCGTTTAAGCACGGCAGCCAGTGCCGGATTTTTCAGCCGCGTACCGACGGCTTTCGGGCTGCCGTCGGCATTGCGAAAGTACGCCATCATGTCCGGTGAACGCTGCATCGACGAGTCCGAGGCAATCAACTGGTGCAAGCGCGGCGAGATGGCAAAGCCTTGCTCCGCGAGTTTGATCGCCGGCTCGAACAGCTTCGCCCAGGGCAAATGCCCGTGTTTCTGATGCGCCAGTTCCAGTGCGCGTAACACCCCCGGCGTCCCCACCGAACGACCGCCAATCTGTGCCTGGGTGAACGGCATCGGTGTGCCGTCGGCTTGCAGGAAAAGTTTCTCGGTGGCGCCGGACGGAGCGGTTTCCCGACCGTCATACGTGCGCACGGCTTTGCCGTCCCACAGCACGATCAACGCGCCGCCACCGATACCCGAGGATTGCGGTTCCACCAGGGTCAGCACCGCTTGCATCGCGATGGCCGCATCGATGGCCGAACCACCCTGACGCAACATCTCCCGCCCGGCCTCGGCCGCCAGCGGGTTGGCCGCTGCCGCCATGTGTTTCGAAGCATGGCGGGTTTGCAGGTCGGTGCGATAACCCGAGGCGGCTTCTGGCGCGATGGGCAGCGTTGAAGCCGGAGGGGCATTGCACGCGGCGAGGGTCAGCGCGGTGGCGATCAGCGACAGGGCTGACAGGCGATAGCGGCTCAAGTGGAAGGCTGGGAACACGTGGGGGCACTCCGTCCGTGGGAAAAAGGTTTGGGGACTTTATCGACCGACAAGGTACGACGCAAACCGCGTCCGAGCGCCACAACGTTTTTATCCTTCATGAGTTGGCGAATTTTCTGTAGGGTCGAGAGCAACACAGCGGCCAGAAAACCTACAAGAGGCACACATGCAGACTGAGTTTCCTACCCAGCCAAGTTACCGTGGCCAACGTGAACAATTTCTCGCGGCGGCCACTGCTGCCGGAGCGACATTGACCGCGTATCCGCATCCACTCACAGGGCCGTTCGGTGAACCGTTGAGCACCGATGTGGCGGTAATCGGTGATCCGAAGGCCAAGCGTTTGTTGATCGCGTTGAGCGGCACCCACGGGGTCGAAGGCTTCTATGGCTCGGGATGCCAGATCAAGTGGTTGCAGGATCTGGGCAAGCGTTCACTACCGGCGGATGTGGCGGTGGTGGTAATCCATCTGATCAACCCGTGGGGCACGGCGTGGTTGCGTCGGGTCAACGAAGACAACATCGACCTCAACCGCAACCACCTGAACTACGAACAACCATTGCCGGACAACCAGGCCTACGCGTCGCTGCATGAAATCTATGCTTGCACGCAGCTGAACGGACCCGAGCGTGATCGCGCCGATGCCTTGCTCGATGCGCAAATCAATGAACACGGATGGCCGGCAGTGATGTCGATTGTCGAGGGCGGCCAGCACAGTCATCCCGATGGCTTGTTCTATGGCGGTTTGGCGCCGAGCTGGTCGAACCGCACGTTGCACCAGATCATTCAGAAACACATCGCCCATGCTGACGTCGCCATGTGCTTCGACTTGCACACCGGCGCCGGTGAATACGGTCATCCGATGCTGCTGACTATCACCGAAGCGGCGTACCCGGCGCTGGACGATGCCCAGGCGATTTACGGCCCATGGCTCTACACTCTGCACACCGGCGCCAACACCACGAGCGAAACCGGCGTGGCCGCGACCGCCACCGGCTACACCTCGCAAGCGCTGCTCAATGCCTTGCCGAACGTGCGGCTGATGCCATTTGTGATCGAGTGCGGGACGTATCCAGGTGCGGCGGTTCATCGACATCTGCGCGATGACCACTGGTTGCATCTGCATGGCAATCCGAGTGATGCGGTCGGGCGCGGGATCAAGCTCAATCTGCTGGAGCAGTTTTATCCTGCGGACCCTGATTGGCAGGCCATGGTGTGGCTGCGCACCTGGCAGATTTGGGAGCGAGGTTTGTCCGCGTTATCGACGATGCATGCCTGACGGGGCGGGCACTTTTCTCGAGGCATAAAAAAACGGCCTACCTTTCGGTAAGCCGTTTTTAGTACTTGGTGGCTACACAGGGACTTGAACCCCGGACCCCAGCATTATGAATGCTATGCTCTAACCAACTGAGCTATGTAGCCAAGTGGCGCGCATTATTCACCGGTAATGCAGATGCGTCAAGCGTAAATCTAAAATATTTCTCTACACTTTCAACCGCTTATCGTCCTGAGCCGAAAAACCGGCGCGGGGCAGGGCGTCAACTGAGCTGAAATCTCCCGGTATTCGCGCTCAAGGCCTTGCTGCCCTGGCTCAAGGTGTCTGCCGCGAGGTTCACCGCCCGTGCGCCTTCCAGCAACCTGACGGCGGCCTGATCGACCTGCTGGATGTTGCCGCTGACCTCATCGGCGGTGCTCGCCTGCTCTTCGACGGCGGTGGCGATTTGCGCCAGAGTGTCGGTGACGCTCTGCACGGCGCTGGCGATTTCCCCCAGGCGTTGACCGAGGCCCGTGACGGCTTCGGCGTCGGACTGAGCCTGGCCGCAGGCCGCTTCCATCAAGCTCACCGCTTCGTTCACCGTGTTGCGCAGGCTGTCGACAGTACCGGCAATCTGCGCCGTGGACGATTGCGTGCGCTGTGACAGACTGCGCACCTCATCGGCCACCACGGCAAAGCCGCGACCTTGTTCACCCGCCCGCGCTGCTTCGATCGCAGCGTTGAGTGCCAACAGGTTGGTTTGCTCGGCCACACCGCGAATGGTGTCGACCACCAGTTGAATCTGCTGTCCTTGCTCGCTGACCCGACCCAATGCCGCCGCCGTGTCGTTGAGGCGCTGATTGAGCTGTTGAATGCTCGCCGTGGTGCGTTGGCTGTCGCGGCTGCTGTCGGCGGCGATGCGCTGCGTGTGCTGGGCGCTGCCGGACGCTTGTTCGCAGCTCTGGGCGACCCCTTGGGAGGTGGCGGCCAGTTGCGTGGCAGCCGCGGCGATCTGGCTGATTTGAATCTGCTGGGCCTCGACTTCGCCCAATGCGCCGCTGGAATGATCGTTGAGGGTGCGCACGGCGTTGCTCAGTTGCAAGGTTTCGTGATCGACCCCGAGCAAACTGTTGCGCAGTTGCACCACCGCGACGTTGAGCGCGGTACTGATTGCCGCCAATTCGTCGCGACCTTGCACCGGCACTTGCAGGCTCAGGTTGCCGTCACGCAAGGCTTCGGCCAGCACGGTGATGCCACTGGCGCTGCGGCGGATCGAAGCCTGCAAACACACGAACAGATAGAGCGCGGCCAGCAACAGGCAACCGAAGATCGTCGCCACCAGGATGAACTGGCGGATGGCCGAGGTGTGGTAATAATCCAGACGTTGATCCAGCGACACCAGGGATTGCTGGCGCAGGGAGGCGAGGTCGGTCAGCAGCGAGTCGAGATTACGTTCGAAGTCGTCCGGCTTGAGGTTGATGCTGCCGCCAAACACGCCGTCGTCGAGGACTTTCAAGGTCCCATCGAGATGCTTGAGGCTGTCATGGTATTGCCCGGCCCAGGTTTGCAGGGCGCTGGGCAGGCGCGCTTCCAGCAGGCTCGCGGTTTTCACAAGCTGCTCACGGGCATCACCGATGCGACCGCGCAAGTCCCGCAGTTGCAGGCGACTTTGCAAGGTGAACTGCCCGGACACCACCGACGCCTGGCCGACCGCTGCGAGGCGTCCGACCCGTTCGATCAGGTCCGGCGCGTGCTGCGTGGAAATCTGCGTCAGCAAATAGGTTTCCAGCCAGGGTGCCAGGGTCAGGCGATTGTCCATGGCGATTTGTTCGCGCAAGGCTTGCAGGGCGCTCAAGGCATTGGTGAAGCGATCATAACCGTCCGGCCACCAGCCGACGCCGCTGAGGCTTTTCGAATCGAGGCCATTCAGGGCGGTTTGCAGCGCTTGGTAACGGGTCAGGGTTTCACCCTCGGCGCCTTCGGTTTTCAGGGCATCGCCCAGCTCCGAGGTGGCTTGGGCGACGGCGGGTTGCACGGCGTCGAAAGCGCCCATGGCGGCGATGGTGGCCGGTGTCGGCTGGCGATTGGTTTCGGTGGCGCGCCAACGGGCGGCGCGGTCACGCTGGGCGGCGAGCAGGTTGTCCAGCGCATCCAGGGCCAGCAGTTGACGAACCCCGGCACGTTCGCCGGATATGAGCTGCAGTTTGTCCCGATAATCCTGGCCGATCATCCACAGACTGCCGCCCAGCGGCAGGATGAACAGCAGAAACAGCAGCTGAAATTTGCGTGCGAAGCCAAAACGCCCCAGCAGCCCGATCCCCGGTGATAAAAAAGCCTGCATGCCCCATGACTCCTCTGGACACCACGCACCATTAGCGTGCGTCGTGATCGTTGCGACCGCGACTTGTGCCCTTTTAAAAGGCCTCGAAAGTTCACCCTCGCCAGCTCTGTAGGCCGACTCTGTAGCGAAACTTCCCATTCTCGATCCCCTTTGTAAGGGGGCCGCGTTGAAGGGGATAAACAAGGCAAGATTTAGACCATGGCGTTGCGCTATCACCCACTCTTCGATGAACGTTAAGGTCGTTAGCTGGCTAAGGGGATGGCGCTGCTGCACTGAAAAATGGCACATTGACGCACCTGCCCGTGTGCACCCATCTGTAGTACGGAAATCCCCATGGCTATCAGCAATGCCCAGACCGGCAGTACGCCGGCGTCCGCGACTCCCCAAAGCAGTCCATTAGTCATGCGCATCATCGGCGCCGTCGCGCTGGCGCACTTGATCAACGACCTGATTCAGTCGGTGTTGCCGTCGATTTATCCGATGCTCAAGGCCAACTATGGCCTGACGTTTACCCAGGTCGGTTTGATTACCCTGACGTTCCAGCTGACCGCTTCGCTGTTGCAGCCGTGGGTCGGTTACTACACCGATCGCCATCCCAAGCCATGGCTGTTACCGGCCGGGACGGTGTGCACATTGATCGGCATTTTAATGATGTCGGAAGTGGGCAGCTTCCCGATGATTCTGCTGGCCGCCGGGTTGATCGGCATCGGCTCTTCGACCTTTCACCCGGAAGCTTCTCGCGTGGCGCGACTGGCCTCGGGCGGGCGGTTTGGCCTGGCGCAATCGACCTTCCAGGTTGGCGGTAACGCGGGCTCGGCCTTCGGTCCCTTGCTGGCCGCAGCGATCATCATTCCCTACGGTCAGGGGCATGTCGCGTGGTTCGGGCTGTTCGCGGTGTTTGCGTTGTTCGTGCTCTATCGCATCAGCCGCTGGTACGCCAACCACTTGAACCTGTTCAAGCTCAAGCAAGGCCAGGCGGCGACCCACGGTTTGTCGAAAAACCGAGTGATCAGCGCGCTGGTGGTACTGGGCTTGCTGGTGTTCTCCAAGTATTTCTACATGGCCAGTTTCACCAGTTACTTCACCTTCTACCTGATCGAGAAATTCGACCTGTCGGTGGCCAGTTCGCAACTGCACCTGTTCCTGTTCCTGGGCGCGGTGGCGGCGGGGACCTTCTTCGGTGGGCCGATTGGCGACAAGATCGGGCGTAAGGCGGTGATCTGGTTCTCGATCCTCGGCGTGGCGCCGTTCACCTTGATCCTGCCCCATGTCGACCTGTTCTGGACCAGCATTCTCAGCGTGGTCATCGGCTTCATCCTGGCCTCGGCGTTTTCCGCCATCGTGGTGTACGCGCAGGAGTTGGTGCCGGGCAATGTCGGGATGATTGCCGGGGTGTTCTTTGGTTTGATGTTTGGTTTCGGCGGGATTGGCGCGGCGCTGCTGGGGCATTTGGCGGACGTGCACGGGATTGAATACGTGTATTTCCTGTGTTCGTTCCTGCCGCTGTTTGGCGTACTGGCGATCTTCCTGCCGAGAACCAAAAAGGCCTGACCTAACATCAATCCCCCTGTGGGAGCGGGCTTGCTCGCGAAAGCGGTGTGTCAGCCAACAGTGATGTTGAAGCTGATGGCCCCTTCGCGAGCAAGCCCGCTCCCACAGGTGTTCGGTGGTGTGGCGGGTAAAACATTGAGGCACAAAAAAGCCGCGTATCAAACGCGGCTTTTTGTTGCTGGCTGTTTTTAAACGTTGAAACGGAAGTGCATCACGTCGCCGTCTTTCACGATGTAGTCCTTGCCTTCCAGACGCCATTTACCGGCTTCTTTGGTGCCGGCTTCGCCCTTGTACTGGATGAAGTCGTCATAGGCGATGACTTCGGCGCGGATGAAGCCTTTTTCGAAGTCGGTGTGGATCACGCCAGCGGCTTGTGGTGCGGTGGCACCGACGCGTACGGTCCAGGCGCGGACTTCTTCGACACCGGCGGTGAAGTAGGTCTGCAGGTGCAGCATCTCGTAGCCGGCGCGGATCACGCGGTTCAGGCCAGGCTCTTCGAGGCCCAGGGCTTCGAGGAACATGTCTTTCTCTTCGCCGTCTTCCAGCTCGGCGATTTCGGCTTCGATCTTGTTGCAGACCGGAACCACCATGGCGCCTTCTTCTTCGGCAATGGCCTTGACGATGTCCAGCAGCGGGTTGTTCTCGAAACCGTCTTCAGCGACGTTGGCGATGTACATGACCGGTTTGGTCGTCAGCAGGTGGAAGCCACGAACCACGGCCTTGTCGTCGGCGCCCATGTTCTTCATCAGGGTGCGCGCAGGCTTGCCGAGTGTGAAGTGAGCGATCAACTGCTCCAGCAGGCCTTTCTGGACCACGGCGTCCTTGTCGCCACCCTTGGCGTTGCGGGTGACTTTCTGCAGTTGCTTCTCGCAGCTGTCGAGGTCGGCGAAGATCAGTTCCAGGTCGATGATTTCGATGTCGCGTTTCGGGTCGACGCTGTTGGAGACGTGAATCACGTTCTCGTCTTCGAAGCAGCGGACTACGTGGGCGATGGCATCGGTTTCACGGATGTTGGCGAGGAACTTGTTGCCCAGGCCTTCACCTTTGGAGGCGCCGGCAACCAGGCCAGCGATGTCGACGAATTCCATGGTGGTCGGCAGGATGCGCTTTGGATTGACGATGGCCGCCAGGGCTTCCAGGCGTGGATCCGGCATCGGCACGATACCGGTGTTCGGCTCGATGGTGCAGAAGGGGAAGTTCTCGGCCGCGATCCCGGATTTGGTCAGGGCGTTGAATAGGGTGGACTTGCCGACGTTAGGCAGGCCGACGATGCCGCAATTGAATCCCATGGTGTATCCCCTCGGATTAGAGTCAGGCCTTCTGGCTGTGCAGGTTTTTCATCGCACGGTTCCATTCCCCGGCGAGGATATCCGGCAGCACGCCGAGGGCAAAGTCGATGCTGGCATCGAGTTTTTCCTGTTCGGCGCGTGGCGCACGACCCAGGACGAAATTTGAAACCATACTGGCAACGCCCGGGTGGCCAATGCCAAGCCGCAAGCGATGAAAGGTATTCTGATTGCCCAGTTGCGCGATGATGTCGCGCAACCCGTTGTGACCGCCATGGCCGCCGCCCTGTTTGAGCTTGGCAACGCCCGGAGGCAGGTCGAGTTCGTCATGTGCCACGAGGATTTCTTCAGGCGTGATGCGGAAGAAACCGGCGAGTGCCGCCACGGCCTGGCCGCTGCGGTTCATGTACGTGGTGGGAATCAGCAGACGAACATCCTGACCCTGATGCGAATAGCGCCCGGTCAGGCCGAAATACTTGCGATCGGCCACAAGGTTCACACCTTGCGCGTTCGCGATGCGCTCAACAAAAAGGGCCCCTGCGTTATGCCGGGTCTGTTCGTATTCAGCGCCTGGATTTCCCAGGCCAACGATCAGTTTGATGGCAGTCACGATAGGGGCCCTTCCTTGGAGTGGTGGATAACATCGCCGCAATCAGGGAGTGCGGCAAAAGTGGACGACAAGTGCTCATTTACCATTATGTAAACTCCGCGTTCTCGCCCGCTTTCTCGCTACGCTCTAGTCCGCGATGTTTCCGGTCACTCCGGCGAACAGAGTAAATTACTCTGCTTCGCCTTCTTCGGTAGCTTCTGGAGCAACACGTGGAGCGTGGACGTTGGCAACAGCCTTGTCATCACCGTGTGCCAGAGCAACAAACTCAACGCCTTTAGGGGCTTTGAGGTCGGACAAGTGAATGATCGAACCGATTTCAGCGTTAGCCAGGTCGACTTCGATGAACTCAGGCAGATCTTTCGGCAGGCAGGTCACTTCGATTTCGGAAACAACGTGCGAAACTTCGCCGCCTTTCTTGATCGGAGCTTCTTCGCCAACGAAGTGTACAGGCACGATAGCGGTCAGTTTCTGGCCAGCTACTACGCGTACGAAGTCAGCGTGCAACACGTGGCCTTTGGCCGGGTGACGCTGCAGGGCTTTGATGATTACGTTTTGCTTGGTGCCGCCAACGTTCAGCTCGATGATGTGGCTGTAAGCCGCGTCGTTTTCGAGCAGTTTGGCAACTTCTTTAGCCAGCATGCTGATGGATTCAGGGGCTTTGTCGCCACCGTAAACTACAGCTGGAACCAGGCTTGCGAGACGACGCAGGCGGCGGCTCGCACCTTTCCCCAGGTCGGAACGCACTTCAGCATTCAGAGTAAAATCGTTCATGTTGTATCTCCAAAATAACCACATTCGCCCCAGCGGTTGCGACCAGCGCTAAAGGCGATATGGGCAAAAAAGCCCCGCCCCGACAGGAATGCCGGGGCGGGGCGCTTTTCGTCAACGAGACATTCGAGAAGGGCAGGGCCCTTAACGGAACATCGCGCTGATCGATTCTTCATTGCTGATGCGGCGGACCGCCTCGGCAACTACCGGCGCGATATCCAGTTGACGGATACGCGAGCAGGCTTGAGCAGCAGCGGACAACGGGATGGTGTTAGTCACCACCAGTTCGTCCAGCATGGAATTTTCAATGTTTTCGATCGCCCGACCGGACAGCACAGGGTGTGTGCAGTAGGCGAAAACCTTGGCAGCGCCATGCTCTTTCAGGGCCTTGGCCGCGTGGCACAGAGTGCCGGCGGTATCGACCATGTCATCGACCAGAATACAGGTACGCCCTTCGACATCACCGATGATATGCATCACTTCAGAGTGATTGGCTTTCTCACGGCGTTTGTCGATGATCCCGAGATCCACGCCCAGGGATTTGGCAACAGCCCGTGCACGCACGACGCCACCAATGTCCGGGGACACGATCATCAGGTTTTCGAAGCGCTGATCTTCAATGTCATCCACCAGAACCGGGGAGCCGTAGATGTTATCTACTGGAATATCGAAGAAACCCTGGATTTGGTCAGCATGCAGATCAACCGTGAGAACACGGTCGATGCCGACTACGGTAAGCATGTCAGCAACGACTTTCGCGCTGATAGCCACACGTGCGGAACGCGGACGGCGATCCTGACGGGCATAACCAAAGTAAGGAATAACAGCAGTGATACGAGTAGCCGAGGAGCGGCGGAAGGCATCAGCCATCACTACCAGTTCCATCAGGTTATCGTTGGTCGGAGCGCAAGTCGGCTGAATAATGAAGACATCTTTACCGCGGACGTTTTCATTGATCTCGGCAGTAATTTCGCCGTCGGAGAACTTACCGACAGAGATGTCACCGAGAGGGATATGCAGCTGACGTACAACACGCCGAGCCAGATCGGGGTTAGCGTTCCCCGTAAAGACCATCATCTTGGACACGCGCAGTACCTGAAGGCTGAGGGTAACCTGGATGAGTATAGGAAAATGGCAGGGGCGGCTGGATTCGAACCAACGCATGGCAGGATCAAAACCTGCTGCCTTACCGCTTGGCGACGCCCCTGTATCTGTTGCAACGATTACCCAGTAATCGATTCCTTTAGAGCAGATTTTGCAGCTTGCGATGCAACATCGAAACGTTGCTTCCCTTTGCTACAAACCCTGTAAGGGTCTCTGTAAGAAGGGCCGAGACTTTATCAGCTTCAGCTTTGCTTGGGAAGCCCCCAAACACACAACTTCCAGTTCCGGTGAGTTTTGCTTCGGTAAATTTACCTAACAAATTCAAGGCGTTACGTACCTCTGGATAACGTCTTGCTACTACCGGTAAGCAGTCATTTCGACTGTTTCCCTTGGGAACGGGGCGCACTTTAATGGCAGAAGAGTTACGTGTCAACAAAGGATCTGAAAAAATTTCTGCTGTACTTACAGATACTTGCGGCACGAGCACGAGATACCACGGTTCTTCGGGGTCTACAGGGGTCAGTTTCTCCCCCACGCCCTCGGCAAAAGCCGCGTGGCCACGGACGAAAACCGGGACGTCGGCACCCAGCGTCAGGCCCAGCACGGCCAGTCGATCCTCATCCCAACCCAGTTGCCACAGGTGATTGAGGCCGAGCAGAGTAGTCGCGGCATTCGAGCTACCGCCACCGATTCCGCCGCCCATGGGCAGGATTTTGTCGATCCAGATATCAATGCCCAGCGCACAACCGGATTGCTCCTGAAGTTTTTTCGCGGCGCGGACAATCAGGTTGCTGTCGTGGGGCACGCCGTCGAATTCGGTGTGCAAACGAATCACCCCGTCATCGCGCACGGCGAAGGTGATTTCGTCGCCGTAATCGAGAAACTGAAAAATCGTCTGCAACTCGTGATAGCCGTCTTCACGGCGCCCCAGAATGTGCAGCATCAGATTGAGTTTGGCCGGCGAGGGCAGCGTCAAGCGCGGAGCAGTCATGGTCACTGCCCCAGTTTGCGTGGTTGCCATTCCTTGATCACCAGCGTGACATCAAGGTCGGTGCCGTGCAGTTTGATCCGCTCGGGCAGCCAATAGCCGTTTTGCTCGGCGTAGCTCAGGTATTCGACCTGCCAGCCATCCTGTTCCAGATTGGCCAGGCGACTGTCGGCGTCCAGGGTCAGGCGACTCTTGCTGTCCGGGGCCGGCAGCCCGCGAACCCACCAGGCCAGGTTGGACACTGGCAATTTCCAGCCCAGTTGTTCTTCGAGCAAGGCTTCGGGAGAGGTCGCGTCATAGCGGCCCTGGTTGGCGACTTCCAGCGACACCTTGCCAGGACGCCCGGTCAGGCGTGCGGCACCGCGACCCAATGGACCGGAGAGGCGGATGTCGTAGTAATCCTGACGTTGCAGCCAGAACAGCGTGCCGCTGCCCGAGTCCTTGGGTGCGCGAATGCCGATCTTGCCGTTGATCTGCCAGCCGTCGAGGGCGGTCATCTGCTGTTTGTAGGTGTTCCATTGGGCCGGGTTGCCCTGGCCCTGGACCGACTCACGAGCGCCGAAACCCGCGCAACCGGCGAGCAGGGCGATGAAGCTGAAAACAATAACGTGGCGCAAAAACATAATCTTAAAGAGTCTCTGATCCGGTCAGGCGCTTGATGGTGCCGCGCAGGGTAGGGCTGTCGGGCTGATCCTTGAGGAACTTGCCCCAGATTTGCTTGGCTTCGCGCTGTTTGCCGTTGGCCCACAGGACTTCGCCCAGGTGAGCGGCGACTTCCTGATCGGGGAAACGCTCCAGGGCCTGGCGCAGCAAACGCTCGGCTTCATCGAGATTGCCCAGGCGGAAATTCACCCAGCCAAGGCTGTCGAGGACCGCCGGATCTTCCGGATTGAGCTGGTGTGCGTGCTCGATCAGGGCCTTGGCTTCTTCGTAGCGGGTGGTGCGGTCGGACAGGGTGTAGCCGAGGGCGTTCAACGCCATGGCATTGTCCGGGTCGCGCTTGATGATCAGGCGCAGGTCTTTTTCCATCTGCGCCAGGTCATTGCGTTTTTCCGCGAGCATGGCCCGGGTGTAGAGCAAATTCAGGTCGTCCGGGTATTGCAGCAAGGCTTTGTGCAACACGCCCCAGGCCTTGTCGCCCTGGTTGTTGGCGGACAGGGTTTCGGCTTCGATCAGGTACAACTGGATCGCGTAATCCGGTTGTGCGTCGCGCTCGGCCAACAGTTTGCTCTGGGCTTCGGCGGTCTTGCCGTTGTTCATCAGGATATCGGCCTGGCGCAACTGCGCTGGCAGGTAATCATTGCCGGGGCCGACCTGGGCGTACTCGATCAAGGCACCTTGCGGGTCGTTGCGCTCTTCGGCGATCCGGCCGAGGTTCAGGTGCGCCGAATCCACATGGCTTTCCCGGGCGATCAAGTCTTCCAGGTAACCCTTGGCCTCGTCCCAGGCCTTGGCTTCCAGGCACACCAGCGCCAGGGAGTAACGCAATTCGTCATCTTCCGGGTACTGCTGAACCAGGCTGGAGAACTCGACCTTGGCGTCATCCATGCGGTCCTGTTCGACCAGCATGCGCGCATAAGTCAGGCGCAGGCGTTTGTCGTCCGGGTATTTCTTGATGCTTTTTTGCAACAGTGGCAGGGCTTCGCTGCCACGGTTGAGGGTTTGCAGCAGGCGTGCGCGCAGCAGGATCGGTGCGATTTCGCCGGCTTCAGGCGGATTGTCTTCCAGCAGGCTCAGTGCGCCCTTGGCGTCGCCGTCCTGTTGCATCAACAAGGCCTTGCCGAAAATCAGCTGGCCATTCTTCGGATGGCGCTGCAACAAACGGTCAAAACTTTTCATCAGGCCGTTGCGGGTGTCCTGGTCGGTATCCGCCGCGGACAGAGCAAGAAAGTCGAAATGCGTGTCGCCCTTGCCCAGCAGGACTTTCTCCATATAGACCATGGAGTCGTCATAGCGCCCGGCGCGTGCCAGTTGCACGGCGGCGGCGCGCTGCGCTTCGAGGTCGTCCGGGGCGTTTCTCGCCCAGATCAGCGCGGTATCGAGGGCGGCCTGATCGGCGCCCAGGTACTCGGCGATGCGGAAGGCGCGCTCGGAGATGCCCGGATCCTGGGTGTTGATGGCCTGGGTCACGTAGTTGTCCAGCGCAATGTCGAAACGATTGCGCTGGCCAGCCAGTTCGGCACTCAACAGGCTGAAGACGGTTTCTTCGCTGAAGGAGCTGTAGACCTTGGGCTTTTCAGGGGCTGGAGTGCTGTCTTCAGTCGGCGGCGTGCCGTCCGACGAAACGGGGGCCATAGCCTGGCAGCCGCTGAGGAAGACAAAAGCGAGGAGCAACGCGGAAGATCTATTCATATAGGAGAAGGACGACTAACCTGCGGTCGGATCATCATGACACAAGCCTTCGGCCAAACATAACCGAGTCTCAATTGATGCCTTTATAGAGGCAAGTGATTGGGACAATAGTCGGCGGTAGTTGTTCTGTCTGTGTCGAAGTAGGACAATTGCCGGCTTCACGTCACTATCAGCGACCTTGAATGGCCTTTCTTGCACTCGGTATTAACCACAAGACTGCTTCAGTAGACGTCCGCGAGCGCGTGGCCTTTACCCCTGAGCAGTTGGTGGAGGCCTTGCAACAGCTCTGCCGACTCACCGACAGCCGCGAAGCTGCGATCCTTTCCACCTGCAATCGCAGTGAGCTTTATATAGAGCAGGACCACCTTTCGGCGGACATCATCCTGCGCTGGCTGGCCGATTATCATCATTTAAGCCTCGATGAGCTGCGCGCGAGCGCTTATGTGCACGAAGATGATGCGGCAGTTCGTCACATGATGCGGGTCGCCTCCGGGCTCGATTCGCTGGTGTTGGGCGAACCGCAGATTCTCGGCCAGATGAAATCGGCTTACGCCGTGGCCCGGGAGGCCGGCACCATAGGTCCGCTGCTCGGAAGGCTGTTCCAGGCAACCTTCAATGCCGCCAAACAAGTGCGCACCGACACCGCCATCGGTGAAAACCCGGTGTCCGTGGCGTTTGCCGCGGTCAGCCTGGCGAAACAGATTTTCAGCGACTTGCAACGCAGCCAGGCCTTGTTGATCGGTGCCGGCGAGACCATCACCCTGGTCGCCCGTCATCTGCATGAGCTGGGGGTCAAGCGCATCGTCGTCGCCAACCGCACCCTGGAGCGCGCCAGTATTCTGGCCGAACAGTTCGGCGCCCACGCGGTGCTGCTGTCGGATATCCCGGCCGAGCTGGTGCGCAGCGACATCGTCATCAGTTCCACCGCCAGCCAATTGCCGATCCTGGGTAAAGGCGCGGTGGAAAGTGCTCTGAAGCTGCGCAAGCACAAGCCGATCTTCATGGTGGACATTGCCGTCCCGCGGGATATCGAGCCTGAAGTCGGCGAGCTGGACGACGTTTACCTCTATAGCGTCGACGATCTTCACGAAGTGGTCGCTGAAAACCTTAAGAGTCGCCAAGGCGCTGCCCAAGCGGCGGAAGAGATGGTGTCGATTGGCGCCGACGATTTCATGGTGCGCCTGCGCGAGCTGGCGGCGGTGGATGTGCTCAAGGCCTACCGCCAGCAAAGCGAGCGCATGCGTGACGAAGAATTGCAAAAGGCCCAGCGCATGCTGGCCAACGGCAGCAGCGCCGAAGACGTGCTGGTGCAACTGGCCCGTGGCTTGACCAACAAACTGCTGCACGCCCCAAGCGTGCAGTTGAAAAAATTGACTGCCGAAGGCCGCCTCGATGCGCTGGCCATGGCCCAGGAACTCTTTGCCCTCGGTGAGGGCTCGTCGGATAGCTCGGATAAAAAACCGCAATGAAAGCGTCACTGCTCAATAAGCTGGACATCCTCCAGGACCGGTTCGAGGAATTGACCGCTCTGCTTGGCGATGGCGAAGTCATTTCCGACCAGACCAAATTCCGCGCCTATTCCAAGGAATACGCGGAGGTCGAACCGATCGTCGACACCTATAAACAGTTGCTCAAAGTGCAGGGCGACCTCGAAGGTGCCCAGGCATTGCTCAAGGACAGCGACCCGGACATGCGCGAAATGGCCGTGGAAGAAGTGCGCGAGGCCAAAGAGCAACTGATCGAAATCGAAGCCCGGCTGCAGCGCATGCTGCTGCCCAAGGACCCGAACGACGGGCGCAACGTGTTCCTCGAAATCCGCGCCGGCACCGGCGGCGACGAGGCGGCGATCTTCTCCGGCGACCTGTTCCGCATGTACTCCCGTTACGCCGAGCGGCGTGGCTGGCGGGTGGAGATCCTCTCGGAGAACATCGGCGAACACGGCGGTTTCAAGGAAGTCATCGCCCGGGTCGAAGGCGATAACGTCTACGGCAAGTTGAAATTCGAATCCGGCGCCCACCGTGTGCAACGGGTTCCGGCGACTGAATCCCAGGGTCGCATCCACACCTCGGCATGCACCGTGGCGGTGTTGCCCGAGCCGGACGAGCAGGAAGCCATCGAGATCAACCCGGCGGATATACGGGTCGATACCTACAAATCCTCCGGCGCCGGTGGCCAGCACGTCAACAAGACCGACTCGGCGATCCGCATCACGCACTTGCCCACCGGTATTGTCGTGGAGTGCCAGGAAGAACGTTCCCAGCACAAGAACCGCGCCCGGGCGATGTCCTGGCTGTCGGCCAAGCTCAACGACCAGCAGACCACCGCCGCAGCGAATGCCATCGCCAGCGAGCGTAAACTGCTGGTGGGTTCGGGGGATCGCTCCGAGCGGATCCGCACCTACAACTTTGCCCAGGGCCGGGTTACCGACCACCGGGTCAACCTGACGCTGTATTCCCTCGACGAAATCCTCGCCGGGGGCGTCGATGCTGTGATCGAGCCGTTGTTGGCCGAATACCAGGCCGACCAATTGGCGGCGATAGGTGAATAAATGACGATCATTGCCAGTTTGTTGCGTGCTGCCGACCTGCCCGACTCGCCGACGGCGCGCCTGGATGCCGAGCTGTTGCTGGCCGCTGCGTTGGGCAAGAGCCGCAGCTTTTTGCACACCTGGCCCGAGCGCATCGTGCCCAGCGAAGCGGCGCTGACCTTTGCCGAGTATCTGCAACGGCGTCGCGGCGGCGAGCCGGTGGCCTACATTCTGGGCCAGCAAGGTTTCTGGAAACTTGATCTGGAAGTCGCGCCGCACACGCTGATCCCGCGCCCGGACACCGAGCTGCTGGTGGAAGCGGCGCTGGAACTGTTGTCCGCGACACCGGCCAGGGTCCTCGACCTCGGCACCGGCAGCGGCGCAATTGCCTTGGCCCTGGCCAGCGAGCGTCCGGCGTGGAAAGTCACCGCCGTGGACCGCGTGCTCGAAGCCGTGGCGTTGGCCGAACGCAATCGCCAACGCCTGCACCTGAACAACGCCACGGTGCTGAGCAGTCATTGGTTCAGCGCCCTGGAAGGCCAGCGTTTTCAACTGATCATCAGCAACCCGCCGTACATTGCTTCGGCGGATCCGCATCTGGTGGAAGGCGATGTGCGTTTCGAGCCGGCCAGCGCGTTGGTTGCCGGTGTCGACGGGCTCGACGATCTGCGCTTTATCGTCGCCCAGGCACCGGATTACCTCGAAGCCGGCGGCTGGTTGATGCTGGAACACGGTTACGACCAAGCCGAGGCGGTGCGGGATTTGCTGCTGACCCGTGGTTTTGAAGAGGTTCACAGCCGCACCGATCTGGGCGGTCATCAACGGATCAGCCTGGGGCGCCTGCCGTGCTGAATGATCAGGAATTGTTGCGCTACAGCCGACAGATTCTGTTGCAACACGTCGACATCGACGGTCAATTGCGGCTCAAGGAAAGCCGTGTGCTGATCGTCGGCCTCGGCGGTCTCGGTTCGCCGGTGGCGCTGTACCTGGCGGCGGCCGGGGTTGGCGAGCTGCATCTGGCGGACTTCGATACGGTCGACCTGACCAACCTGCAACGCCAGATTATTCACGACACCGACAGCGTCGGCGTGAGCAAGGTCGATTCGGCGATCCGCCGTTTGAGCGCGATCAACCCCGAGATTCAACTGGTCGCCCACCGTGCGGCGCTGGACGAAGATTCCCTGGCCGCTGCCGTGGCGGCGGTGGATCTGGTGCTCGACTGCTCCGACAATTTCTCCACCCGCGAGGCGGTCAATGTTGCGTGCGTGATGGCGCGCAAACCCTTGGTCAGCGGCGCGGCGATTCGACTGGAAGGGCAGTTGTCGGTGTTTGATCCGCGACGTGCTGAAAGTCCGTGCTACCACTGTTTATACGGGCACGGCAGCGAAGCCGAACTGACGTGCAGCGAAGCCGGGGTGATCGGTCCGCTGGTGGGCCTGGTCGGCAGCCTGCAAGCCCTCGAAGCGTTGAAGTTGCTGGCCGGTTTCGGCGAGCCATTGGTGGGGCGCCTGTTGTTGATCGATGCCTTGGGCACGCGCTTCCGCGAATTGCGGGTCAAGCGTGATCCGGGTTGCAGCGTCTGTGGTACGGCCCATGCGTGAAGCGCCGATTGGCGTGTTCGACTCCGGCGTCGGTGGCCTTTCGGTGCTGGCCGAGATCCAGCGTTTGCTGCCCAACGAGTCGCTGCTGTACGTCGCCGATTGCGGGAATATTCCCTACGGCGAGAAAACCCCGGCCTTCATCCAGCAACGCTGCAGCGCCATCGCCGACTTCTTCCAGCAGCAGGGCGCCAAGGCCTTGGTACTGGCCTGCAACACTGCCACCGTCGCTGGCGTGGCCAATCTGCGTCGGGATTATCCTGAGTGGCCCATCGTCGGCATGGAGCCGGCGGTCAAACCGGCCGCCGCCGCCACCCGCAGTGGCGTGGTCGGCGTCCTCGCCACCACCGGCACATTGCAGAGCGCCAAGTTCGCCGCGTTACTCGACCGTTTTGCCACGGATGTGCGTGTGATTACCCAGCCTTGCCCCGGCCTGGTGGAGCTGATTGAAAGCGGCGATCTGCACAGCGCCACCCTGCGCCAGTTGCTCCAGAGTTACGTCGAACCGCTGCTGGCCGCAGGCGCCGATACGATAATCCTCGGCTGCACGCATTACCCCTTTCTAAAGCCGTTGCTTAGGCAGATGATCCCGGAGGACATCAGCTTGATCGACACCGGCGCCGCTGTGGCACGGCAACTTCAGCGTCTGTTGGCCGAGCGTGAATTACTGGCGCAAGGTCCGGTTCGAGCCGCGCAGTTCTGGACCAGCGCCGATCCGGAACATTTTAGAAATATCCTGCCGGTACTGTGGAATTCGGCTGGCATTGTGCAAAGCTTCAAATACTAGAAAAAAAGGCTGGGGCAAGCGGGTAATTGGGGTGAACTTCTGATTAAACGTCGAATTCTATAGCTGTGTCTGTGAGCTGCAAAAAAGAATCCACACGAAATCGTTCCGGAAAAGGAAGTTTCTAATGAAGCGACTATTCTGCTTGGCCGCGATTGCGGCCGCACTAATGGGGCAAAGTTTGGCTGCGCAAGCGGCAGGGGTCGAGTTCGGGGTGGGCGCCACCAGCGACTCGACCATGACCTACCGATTGGGCATGCAATTCGATTGGGACAAGAGCTGGCTGCAAAGTGATGTCGGTCGAGTGACCGGTTATTGGAGCGGCGCCTATACCTATTGGGAAGGCGACAAGACGTCGGGCACCAGCAGCCTGTCGTTCTCTCCGGTGTTTGTTTACGAGTTTGCCGGGCAAAACGTCAAACCTTACGTAGAAGCCGGGATCGGTGTGGCGTTGTTCTCCAATACCAAACTGGAAGACAACAACATTGGCCAGGCCTTTCAATTCGAAGACCGTTTCGGCTTCGGCCTGCGCTTTGCCGGCGGGCATGAAGTCGGGATCCGGGCGACGCACTACTCCAATGCCGGGCTGAACAGCAACAACGACGGTGTGGAAAGCTACGCGTTGCACTACACGATGCCGTTGTAACGTCAAAAGCTTCGCGGGCAAGCCTCGCTCCTACAGGATTGGTGTCGATCATGAAAACGACGAAATCCTGTAGGAGCGAGGCTTGCCCGCGAAAGCGATTTAACATTCAACCTCTAAGTTGACTGTCAGTTCGCCTTCGCGAGCAAGCCCGCTCCCACATGGGATCTTCATCGGTTTCGGTATTAGCGATACACCGAAACAATCCCCTGCCGTTCCTCCAGGCATTCCGGGGAACCGGTCTCGAACTCCCGGCAGATCAGCGGGCGTTTTTCGTAGATGGTGCACATCATCGTGTTGCGATCCAGCGCCGCGCACCAGCCGTCATCCAGGCGCAACATTACTTCCCCGCCCCAGTCATCGGTGTCGATAAAACGTTCGGGCACGCCGGTTTCCGTGATCAGCATGACTTCGAGCTGGCAGCAACAGGCTGAGCAGGTCGAGCAAGTGACCGCCGGTTCGGCGATTTGCTTATGGGGGATGGTTTTCATGGGGCGCAGTGTAAGCCAGTGGACCGTTGCTGTGTGAAAGCCCGGACGGACGCTCAGTCCTGGTGATTCGTCGCCAGGCGCTGTGCCATGAAGTGCAGCACAGGAAACAGTAGCGCCCAGAGCAGGCCGATGCCCAATAGCGTCGGCACTTGGCCGTAGGGAAAATGCACCCCCGCCAACTGACTGCCGGCGTAATACGACAGCGGCCCGCCGATGGCTCCCAACACGCTGGCCAGCCACCATGGGGTGGCGCTCCACATCAGGCAATGGCGCAACGTGGTCGCGAGCAACGCCCACAGCAGCATCAGCCACAGCGGGATCAACGGCGCGACATCGGTGAAGTCGAACACCCCCAGCCAGCGCAATGAACTGTCGACCGTGGTGCCGAGCAACACCACGCTGAGGATCAGCCGGCCTTCATCGACCCAACGACTTATCCACAGCAGATGAATCACCAGCGCCGCCAGTGCCACGAGCAACCACAGGCTGTTGCCGCCCACCACGCAGGCGAACCAGCCGAGCTGGAACAGTGCCGCATTGGCCAGGCGTTCAAGCATCGAAACGGCCGAGCAGTGGCGCAGGCATCGCCGCCGGTTTGGCCAGCAGCAATTGCGCGGTGCCGATGGTGCGCTCCAGGAAGCCACCCTCGCAGTAGCACAGATAAAACTCCCACAGCCGCAAAAAGTATTCGTCGTAGCCCAATTCGCTCAAACGACCGTGGGCGCGGCGAAAATTCTCATGCCACAGACGCAGGGTGCGGGCGTAGTGCAGGCCGAAATCTTCCATGTGCAGCAGGTTCATGTCGGTGTCGCGGCTGACGATCTCCAGCATCTTCTGCACACAGGGCAAGGCGCCACCGGGGAAGATGTAGCGCTGGATAAAGTCGACACTGGTCTTGGCCTGTTCGTAGCGCTGGTCACGGATGGTGATCGCCTGCAACAGCATCAAGCCGTTGCTCTTGAGCAGTTGCGCGCATTGCTTGAAGTAGGTCGGCAGGAAACGATGGCCCACCGCTTCGATCATCTCGATGGAAACCAGTTTGTCGTACTTACCGCTGAGGTCGCGATAATCCGACAGCAACAAGGTGACCTGATCCCGCAGACCCAGGGCTTCGATCCGCTGTGCGGTAAAAGCGTACTGTTCTTTGGAGAGCGTGGTGGTGGTGACCTTGCAGCCGTAGTTCTGCGCGGCGTACAGCGCCATGCTGCCCCAACCGGTGCCGATTTCCAGCAGGTGATCGCCGGGTTGCAGGTCGAGCTTCTGGCAGATCCGTTGCAGCTTGTTCAACTGCGCCTGTTCCAGGGTGTCGTCGGGGCTGAGGAATTGCGCCGCCGAATACATCATGGTCGGGTCGAGAAACTGTTCGAACAGGTCGTTGCCCAGGTCGTAGTGGGCGGCGATGTTTTTCTGCGAGCCCTTGCGCGTATTCCGGTTGAGCCAATGCAGACCTTGCACGAGCGGCCGCCCGAGTTTGGCCAGGCCACCCTCCAGCGCATCCAGCACCTCAAGGTTGCTGACGAACACCCGGACCACCGCCGTCAGGTCCGGCGAAGTCCAGTAGCCGTGGATAAACGCCTCGCCGGCGCCTATCGAACCGTTGCTCGCCACCAGTCCCCACACTGCGGCATCCAGAATCTGAATCTCCCCCAGCAGATGATCGCCAGGCGTGCCGAAGACGTGTCGTTCGCCATCTTCGACGACCACCAGTTGCCCATGCTTGAGGTGCGACAATTGCCGCAACACGCCCCGACGCAGCAGCGAGCCTGACAAGCCGTTGGTGCTGAGCAGATTGGCTTTGGCCGAAACGCTAGAGGATTTCATGGCGGCGATCCTGTGGAGGGACGATGGCGGTTTGAAAGCTGCCATCGGCAGCTCGGTGAGCAAAAATCGGTGTGCGCTTGAGCAGCAGGCGCAGGGCCTGCCAATAGATCGCCAGGCAGGTTTTCGCGGTCATCCACGGGAAGCGCCGCAAGTACCGGTGCACACTTGCGCGGTCCAGCGTGACCCGTTGCAGGTTGAGCGTGGCGTCGAACAGTTTCAGTTCACCCTGCCAGTCCGCCATGTGCACGCCGAGCTTTTGCGCGGCGGGGCTGAAGCTCATGCGGTATTCCAGGTCCGGGGGCAGGAACGGCGAGACATGAAACGCCTTGGCCACGGCGAAATGCTGATGTTGGCTTTCAAGCCCCGCGACCGAACGGGCCGGCAACACGTAGTGATAACGCTCGCGCCACGGGGTGTTGGTGACTTCGCAGAGAATCGCCGCCAGTTGACCGTCGGCTTCGTGGCAATAGAAAAAACTCACCGGGTTGAACGACAGGCCCCAACTGCGGGCCTGGGTCAGCAGGCAGACCGAACCCTGGGGCTCATGACCGATGGCGTGGCCGACCTGCTGGCGCACCGCGTCGATCAAACGCATGCCGGTGGCGGTGAAGGCTTTGAGGTAGTCGCCCTCGCGAAACGAGAACGGCGCGAAGCGGCTGCGCCCCGATAGAGGTGACAAGCCGAGCACTGCGTCCTGTTCATCAAGGTCCAGGTACAGCAAACCGATCCGGTAGCGGAATTCATGGCGCCGGGGCGCGAATCGCCGATGGGCAATCCAGCCGCTGTAGAGGGCGCTGTTCACAGCACTTCACCGAACGACCGGGCCACGCGCAAGGCGCTGACCACCCCGTCTTCGTGAAAGCCGCTGGCCCAATAGGCGCCGCAATAATAAGTGTGCAGCGCGCCGTCCAGTTCTTCCCAGCGTTGCTGCGCGGCCACGGCTTTGAGGCTGTACTGCGGATGGGCGTAGGTGTATTTGGCGAGCACCTTGGACGGGCTGATGCCGGCGCTCTGGTTGAGGCTGACGCAGAATGTGGTGTCGCTGTGGATGCCTTGCAGGATGTTCATGTCGTAAGTGACGGCGGGCAAGGTGTGCCCGGCACCGTTGAGGCGATAATTCCAACTGGCCCAGGCGAGTTTGCGCGAGGGCAGCAGGCGGGTGTCGGTGTGCAAGACCACTTCATTGTCGGCGTAGGGCAGGGCGCCGAGGATCGATTGTTCAGCATCGCTGGGGTTGGCCAGCAGCTTCAACGCCTGATCGCTGTGGCAGGCGAACACCACTTTGTCGAAACGCTCGCTGCCGGCGGGGCTGTGGATAACCACGCCATCGGCATCGCGCTCGACCCGGGTCACCGGGCAGTTGAGACGAATCCTGTCTTTGAACGAGGCTGTCAGCGGCGCGATGTAAGCACTCGAGCCGCCCTCGATCACACACCATTGCGGACGATTGCTGACCGAGAGCAAACCGTGGTTCTTGAAAAACCGCACGAAGAACTGCAACGGGAAACCGAGCATGTCGGCCATGGACATCGACCAGATCGCCGCGCCCATGGGCACGATGTAATGCAGGATAAAGCGCTCGCCGTAGCCGCCCGCCTTGAGGTATTGATCAAGGGTGGTGTCAGCGCTGATCCGCTGTTCTTCAAGATCGCGCAGGGCTTCTTTGTTGAAGCGCAGGATGTCGCGCAACATGCCCCAGAACCCCGGCGACAGCAGGTTGCGTCGCTGGGCGAACAGGCTGTTGAAGTTGTTGCCGTTGTACTCGAGGCCAGAGTCCGGGTCGGTGACCGAGAAACTCATTTCAGTGGCTTTGAAGCCCACGCCTAGCTGATTCAGCAAGCGTATGAAATTCGGGTAGGTCCAGTCGTTGAACACAATAAAACCGGTGTCCACGGCATAGCGCTGGTCATCGACGGTCACCTCCACGGTGTGGGTGTGCCCGCCGACCCAATCGCCGGCCTCGAACAGGGTGATCTCGTGGCTGCGATTGAGCAGGTAGGCGCTGGTGAGCCCCGAGATACCGCTGCCGATAATGGCGATGTTCACGGTTGATCCTTGATCGGCGGATTGCTGCGCACCATGCGTTTGCCAATGGCCAGTTTGACCCGGGCCGGCATCTTCGACAGTGGCCACAGGGCGGCCATGAACAGCGCCGGGAAAGCGATTTCCAGTGGCCGGTTCTTGAGCTTGGCGAAGATGTGCCGCGCAGCTTTATCCACAGGCCAACTGAGGGGCATCGGGAAATCGTTTTTCGCCGTCAGCGGTGTGTCGACAAAACCTGGGCTGACCACCGTGACTTCGATGCCTTCCGGCGCCAGGTCGATGCGCAACGATTCGAACAGGTAACGCAACCCGGCCTTGGACGCGCCATAGGCTTCCGCCCGGGGCAGCGGCAGGTAGGTCACCGAACTGGCGACCCCTACCAGATGCGGCGCGATGCCTTTGCGCAACAACGGCAGGGCCGCTTCGATGCAATAACTGCTGGCCAGCAGATTGGTGCGTACCACGTGCTCGACAATCGACGCATCGAACTGCTTGGCATCCACGTATTCGCAGGTGCCGGCGTTGAGGATCACCGTGTCCAGCGAGCCCCAATCCTCGGCGATCCGTTCGCCGATTTCGCGCACGGTCTGGCTGTTGGTCAGGTCCCCGGCGACCACCATCACTTGCCCCGGATAACGCTGGGACAGGATTTTCAGTGGCACCAGCGAGCGCGAACTGACCGCCAGGTGCGCCCCGGTTTTCAATATTTCTTCGGCCAGCGCGGCACCAATACCGCTGCTGGCTCCCGTTAACCAGTATCGACGTGGAGTTGTAAAGCTCATCCCATTCTCCTTTTCAGCCAGGCAATCGCCCGGCCCAATACGGGTAAATGTTCATAAAGCAGTGCCCCGGCATCGAAATAATCCCGATGGCGATAAACCTTGTCGCGCCACAGCAGATGCGAGCAGCCATCGACCCGAATCACTCGGCCACCGGCCAGGCGCGGATGGCGGTAGCTCATGACCCAGCGCAAGTAACCTTCGCCTTCGCAAATCTGGTCAAAACCGTGAAAGTCGAAACGCAGTTCGCTGACGTTGGCGTAGAGCTCTTCAAAGTAACTGCGCAGTTGCACCAGGCCCTGCACCTCATGCAGCGGATCGGTGAACTGCACGTCATGGGTGTAGAGCTGGTTGAGGCGTTGCAGGTTGTCTTTATTCAAGTCGCCGAACTGCCGGGCGAAGCGCTGCAGGAAATCACTCATACCCACCTCCGGCGTTTTGTCGCGATGGCAGGTTCTTGAACGCGGCCAGGGCGCGCTCGCGCGACTTGCCAAGATTGACGATGGGCGATGGGTAATCTGCAACGCCGAACAACCCGCCGACGTTCGCCGGGTTGTGCACTTCTTTTTTATTCAGCCCCGCCAGTTCCGGCAGCCAGTGCTTGATGAACACACCTTCGGCGTCGAATTTTTCCGACTGGCTCAGCGGGTTGAAAATACGGAAGTAGGGCGCCGAATCGGTGCCGGTGGACGAGCTCCACTGCCAGCCGCCGTTGTTCGCCGCCAGGTCGCCGTCGATCAGGTGCTGCATGAAAAAGCGTTCGCCTTCGCGCCAGTCGATCAGCAGGTTCTTGGTCAGGAACATCGCCACCACCATGCGCAAGCGGTTGTGCATCCAGCCTGTTTCCAGCAGTTGGCGCATGGCCGCGTCGATGATCGGCAGGCCGGTGCGCGCTTCTTTCCACGCCGCGAGTTCGTCCGGCGCCTCGCGCCAGGCCAGGGCTTCGGTTTCCGGGCGGAAGGCGCGGTGACGCGAGACCCGTGGGTAGCCCACGAGGATATGTTTATAGAATTCGCGCCACAGCAGTTCGTTGATCCAGGTGACCGCGCCGACCTTGCCGCTTTCGAATTCGCCCTGATTGCTTTGCAGGGCGGTGTGCAGGCATTGGCGGGGGGAAATCACCCCGGCGGCGAGATAGGCCGAAAGTTGACTGGTGCCGGGCTTGGCCGGGAAGTCGCGTTCGCTCTGGTAGTAGTCAATTTGTGCGTCGGCAAAGGTGTCGAGGCGGCGTCGGGCTTCGGCTTCACCGGCAGGCCACAGGCTGATCAAGCTGTCTGTGGGCGTTGCAAAACCTTGGACACTGGCAGGGATTTCATCGCTGTCGAGGTGCAGCGGCGCTTGAATACCGGGAGCGCTCACCAGTTTGGGCAGCGAATAGCGCAGCCGGTCGTAGCAGACTTTGCGGAACTGGCTGAACACCTGGAAATACGTGCCGGTCTTGGTCAGCACCGTGCCTGGGGTGAATAGCAGTTGATCGAGGTAGCTGTGAAACTCGATGCCCGCCGCCTTCAGGGTTTGGGCCACCGCCTGATCTCGGCGGGTTTCATTGATGCCGTATTCCTCGTTGACGTGCACTGCACCGATCTTCAACTGCCGGCACAGTTCGAGCAGCACCTGGGGCGCGTTATCCCAGCGCGGCGCCTTGCGAATCAGCAAGGGAATATTGAGTTTGGCCAGCGCCAGGCTCAGTTTGCGCAGGTTGCGCAGCCAGAAATCCACCTTGCACGGTGCGTCGTCATGTTCCAGCCATTGTTCCGGGCTCAACAGATACACCGCCACACTCGGGCCACGCGCGGCAGCGGCCGAGAGGGCGGTGTTGTCGTGTAGGCGCAAGTCGCTGCGCAGCCAGATCAATTGCATGGTGGTGTCCGTGCTCGACATTAAATAAGCCCACGCTGAACCAGGTCCTGATGCGCCGACAACGGGTCTTCGGCCAGGAACAAATCAGCGATCTCGTTAGTTCTTACGGACAGCTCGGCGTGGTGGATGCATACCGTTGGTCCGACAATTATTTTTGGGCAACTGACGCCGTTCAAAAGTTTCGGCAACTGCGCCAGGTTCATGGCTTTGCTGGAATACAGCAGTACGCCACGGGCCTGCAGGTGTTCGACCGCCAGGGCGAGTTCGCCCGCCGGTAATGGCCAATCGAACACTTCCACCGGGCAATCGGCACTGCTGATCAGCCAGGCGGTGAGCCACAGGTGGGGTTCCAGGGGTAAATCCGAGTGATTGATCAACAGCAGCGGCGCGGCGCGCAACTGACGGTTGTTATGGTAGATGCGCGCACCGAATTTGCTGCGTAGCCAGGAATAAAAGAACACCCGCTCCATCTGCGCGCCGAACTGGCCCTGCCAGCGTTGCTCCAGCTCGGTCAATAAAGGCATCAGCAGTTGTTCGCACAAGGTCCGGGGCGGGTACAGCGCCATGGCCTGATTGACGGTGTCGTCCAGGCTGCGTTCGCTCAACTGCGCGACCGCTTGCAGCAGGGTGTTGCGCAGCAGTTGCCAATCGTTCTCCACCGATTCGGTAAAGCCCTGGGGCGTGTCGAGCAGTTGCTTGACCTGGCTGACGGCCACACCGCGATTGAGCCAGGTGAGGATCGTCAAAATCCGCTGCACGTGTTCGGCCGAGAACAATCGGTGCCCCTTGGGCGTGCGTTGCGGCACGATCAACCCATAGCGCCGTTCCCAGGCACGCAGGGTGATCGCGTTGACCCCGGTCTGGCGCGCCACTTCACGAATCGGCAGCCAGCCTTCGTCCAGGGCTTTCTTGAAGTCGGCGCCGAGGTCTTCGCGGGCGCTGGTGTCGGGCGTGTCGTTCATTTAGATCGCATTTCGCAGGCTGAGGTTTTCCGGGTGCGGCTGCAGGTAAACCTGCTGCGCAATGTACGGATCCGGGTGTTGGCGAAAGAAATGCTTGAGCAGCGTCAACGGCACCACCAGCGGCACGATGCCGTGGCGGTATTGGCCGATCACATGCTGCATTTCCTGTTTGTCTTCAGTGCTGATGGCCTGCTTGAGATAACCGCTGATGTGCTGCAAGACATTGGTGTGGGTGCGGCGCGTGGCGCATTTTTTCAGCGCCTCCATCAGCTCGCTGAAATAGCGTGGGCCGAGTTCCCTGGGGTCGGTCTGGCCCATGTTGCCCAGCAGGTTGCCCAGGGTTTTGTATTGCACCGGGTGGTGCGCCATCAGCAGGTATTTGTAGCGTGAGTGGAAGTCGATGAGGTTGCGGCGGGTCAGGCCTTGCGCGAGCAATTGCTGCCAGTCGTTGTAGGCGAACACCCGGGTCAGGAAGTTTTCCCGCAGCACCGGGTCATTGAGACGACCGTCTTCTTCCACCGGCAGATTCGGGTGCTGTTCGCAGAACGCCTGGGCGTAGATGCCGCGCCCGCCGCCGTCCACCGGGGCGCCGTTGGCGTGGTAGACCTTGACCCGCAGCAGGCCGCAGGACGGCGATTTCTGCATGAAGATGTAGCCGCAGATGTCGCTCAGTTCGGCGGCCATTTGACGGCCGTACTCAGCGAGCGGCTGGGTGACGTTGATCTCGCGGTTCACCGTGCCGACGGCTTCGGGACGCTCGGGGTCGCCCACCAGGCGAATCGGTTCGCGGGGAATACCGAGCCCGATCGCGACTTCAGGGCACACCGGGACGAAATCGAAATAGTCGGTGAGGGTGCGACTGCACAGCCGCGATTCTTTGTGCCCGCCGTTAAAACGCACTTCGGCACCCATCAAGCAGGCGCTGATCGCGATTTTCGGTTTGGCGGGAGCGATGGACATCGAAGCACCTCGAATCTAAACCTGTACAGAGCATCGACTCTGTACAACATAATCCTCATCATAGATTCGAAGCTGTACAAGTCAAATTATTTGTATAGGTTTTTGAGGCGCTCGCGATTTTCATGTGGGAGCGGGCTTGCTCGCGAACAGGGCATGGCAGTCAATACATGTGTGCTGACCCACCGCCTTCGCGAGCAAGCCCGCTCCCACAGGGGGATTTACTTCCAGCCCAATAGCCAGGTGTTGCTGTCTTTCAGGATTTGCCAATTGATGCGCTCACTGCGTTGAGTCAGCACCGCCTGCAACTCGACCGCCAGCACCGTGCCGTCTTCATCACGGAACAGTTCGGTCACCAGAAAATGTTTTTCGCGGTTTTTCGGCTGGGCTGCTGTCCACTTCGACAGCAGCAATTTACCCGGATTGAGGCGGTTCACTGCAAGTGCGCGTGCAAGCGGCGGGCGGCTTCCTGGCCACTGAGCCAGGCCCCTTCGACACGACCGGACAGGCACCAGTCGCCACACACATACAGGCCCAGGTCGGCATCGGCCAACACACCCCATTCATGGCTGCTGGCAGGCCGGGCGTAGAGCCAGCGGTGAGCGAGGCTGAAGGTCGGGGCGGGCATGGCGCTGTGCAGCAACTCGGCGAAGGCACCGTGCAGTTGCTCGATCACCGCTTCCTTGGACAGGTCGATGTGTTGTCGGCTCCAGGCGCTGGTGGCGTGCAGTACCCAGGTGTCGAGGGTGTTGTCGCGTCCGGGTTTGCTGCGGTTGCGGGCCAGCCAGTCGAGGGGGCTGTCCTGCACGAAGCAACCTTCCATAGGCGTATCCAGCGGTGTGTCGAACGCCAGGGCGATGGCCCAGGTGGGGTCCATTTTGACCCCGGCGGCGGCACCCGCGAGTTTCGGCGCGGAGGCCAGCAATGCGGTCGCCTGGGGCGCCGGCGTAGCGATGACCACATGACTGAATGGGCCATGAGTGAAGCCTTCGGCATCCTGCAAATGCCAGTGCTCTTCACCGCGATAGACCTCGGTGATGCGGCAGGCGAATTGCACTTCAAGATCCCCCAGCAGTGCGCGGGTGATGGCGCTCATTCGTGGCGTGCCGACCCAGCGTGTCTGCTCGTCCGGCGACAGGTTAAGCTGGCCGCCCTGGAAGGTGTAGAGCAGCGGCGTCCATTCGGCGACCCAGCCATTGGCTTGCCAGCGCTGCACTTCGGTGACGAAGCGCCGGTCCCGGGCCGTGAAATACTGCGCACCCATGTCCAGAGCACCGGCGTCACTGCGCTTGCTCGACATGCGTCCGCCGCTGCCACGGCTTTTGTCGAAAAGTTGAACGACATGCCCGGCCTCCGTCAGGGCCTGGGCGGCTGAGAGTCCGGCGATGCCGGTGCCGATGATTGCGATAGGTACAGTCATAGGGGCCTCGTTTACCTTTCTGTACAGACTACGCCGTGGATTAAACCTGTACAATATTGTTTTTTGGTATAACTTTTAGCGTTCTCGTTCTGGCAGCTTGGCCTATTGTTAAACACAGAGCCTGCCTGATACCAAAGATCCCTGCTTATAAAAATAGACTAGTGATCACGGTAAAACGCCACGCGAGGAAGAACTCATGCACATATTGCTGACCGGCGGTACTGGTTTGATAGGACGTCAGCTCTGCCATTACTGGTTGAGTCAGGGACATCGCTTGACGGTGTGGAGTCGTTCCCCGGAAAAAGTCGCGAAAATCTGTGGTGCTCAAGTGCGCGGCATTGCCCGTCTCGAAGACCTCGGCGAGGAACCGCTCGACGCGGTTGTCAACCTGGCGGGCGCCCCCATTGGCGATCGTTGGTGGACCACTCGGCGTAAGGCATTGCTGTGGAGCAGCCGCATCAGCCTGACCGAATCCCTGGTGGCGTGGCTCGAAACCCGCCAGCAAAAACCCCAGGTGCTGATCTCCGGTTCGGCGGTGGGCTGGTATGGCGATGGGGGCGAGCGTGAGTTGACTGAAGACTCACCACCGGTGATCGATGATTTCGCCAGCCAGTTGTGCATCGCCTGGGAGGAAACCGCCCAGCGTGCCGAGGCCTTGGGTATTCGGGTGATCCTGGTGCGCACCGGGTTGGTGGTGTCGGCGGAGGGTGGCTTTTTGTCGCGGCTGTTGCTGCCGTTCAAACTGGGGCTGGGCGGCCCGATCGGCAACGGTCGGCAGTGGATGCCGTGGATTCATATCAAGGATCAAATCGCCCTGATTGATTTTCTTCTGCATCGCATTGACGCCAGCGGTCCATATAATGCCTGCGCGCCGAAACCGGTGCGTAATCGCCACTTTGCCAAGACGTTGGGCAGCGTGTTGCACCGCCCGGCGTTCATGCCCATGCCGGCCCTGGCGTTGAAGGTCGGTCTGGGCGAAATGTCGTTGTTGTTGCTGGGCGGCCAGAAAGCCGTGCCGGCGCGCTTGCTGGAAGCGGGTTTCACGTTCCAGTTCACTGATTTACGCGCGGCCCTGGACGATCTCTCCAGCCGCCTCTGAAATAGGACGTTGCATGACCGATCACGCGTTGCTTCTGGTCAACCTGGGCTCACCGGCCTCCACCTCGGTGGCGGATGTGCGCAGCTACCTCAATCAATTTCTGATGGACCCGTATGTGATCGACCTGCCATGGCCGGTACGACGCTTGTTGGTGTCGCTGATCCTGTTCAAGCGCCCGGAGCAGTCAGCCCACGCCTACGCCTCGATCTGGTGGGAGGAGGGCTCGCCGCTGGTGGTGCTGAGCAAACGTCTGCAACAGGCCATGACCACCCAGTGGAGCCACGGCCCCGTCGAACTGGCAATGCGTTATGGCGAGCCGTCGATTGAATCGAAATTGCTGCAACTGGTTGCGCAAGGCCGCAGGCGCATCACCCTTGCACCGCTTTATCCACAGTTCGCCGACAGCACCGTGACCACGGTGATCGAAGAAGCCCGGCGCGTGGTGCGGGAGAAGAAACTCGATGTGCAGTTGTCGATTCTGCAACCGTTCTACGATCAGCCGGAATACCTCGACGCGCTGGTGGCCAGCGCCAAGCCGTATCTTGCGCAGGATTACGATCACCTGCTGCTGAGCTTCCACGGTTTGCCGGAACGGCACCTGACCAAACTCGACCCGACCGGTAAGCATTGCTTCAAGAACGAAGACTGCTGCAAGAACGCTTCGCCGGCGGTATTGGCGACTTGCTACCGCGCCCAATGCTTGCGCACGGCGGCTGAATTTGCCAAGCGCATGGGCTTGCCGGAGGGCAAGTGGTCGGTGTCTTTCCAGTCGCGACTGGGCCGGGCCAAGTGGATCGAACCCTACACCGAAGCCCGCCTCGATGAGTTGGGCAAAAGTGGGGCGAAGAAGATTCTGGTGATGTGCCCGGCGTTCGTCGCCGATTGCATCGAGACCCTGGAAGAGATCGGGGATCGTGGGCTGGAGCAGTTCCGCGAAGCGGGAGGAGAGGAGTTGGTGCTGGTGCCGTGCCTCAACGATGATCCGCAGTGGGCGAAGGCGTTGAGTGCGTTGTGCGAGAGGGCGCCGTTGGCCCTGTAATGATCGTTCCCACGCTCCGCGTGGGAATGCAGCCCGGGACGCTCTGCGTCCCATTGGAACGCGGAGCGTCCCTTGAGGCATTCCCACGCAGAGCGTGGGAACGATCAGACTTCAGCCATTACAACAACGGCTCATCCGCCTTCTTGTGCTTCCAGCTGTCATTGCCCGGCAGCAACAGGTTCAGCGCAATCGCCACCACCGCGCACAGTGCGATGCCTTTGAGGCCAAAGTCGTCTGGCCCCGTGCCGGTGCCGACCAGCACACCGCCAATCCCGAACACCAAGGTCACCGAGACAATCACCAGATTGCGCGCCTCGCCCAGGTCGATCTTGTGGCGGATCAGCGTGTTCATGCCCACCGCCGCAATCGAACCGAACAACAGACACAGAATCCCGCCCATCACTGGCACCGGAATGCTTTGCAGCAGCGCGCCAAATTTGCCGACGAACGCCAGGCTGATGGCGAAGATCGCCGCCCAGGTCATGATTTTCGGGTTGTAGTTCTTGGTCAGCATCACCGCGCCGGTCACTTCGGCGTAGGTGGTGTTGGGCGGACCGCCAAACAGGCCGGCAGCGGTGGTGGCAATGCCATCGCCGAGCAGGGTGCGGTGCAGACCGGGTTTCTTCAGGTAATCGCGACCGGTCACGCTACCGACCGCAATCACGCCGCCGATGTGCTCGATGGCCGGGGCCAGCGCCACCGGAACGATGAACAGAATCGCCTGCCAGTTGAACTCCGGCGCGGTGAAGTGCGGAATCGCGAACCACGGTGCGGCGGCAATCTTCGCCGTGTCGACCACGCCGAAATAGAAGGCCATGGCAAAACCGACCAGTACGCCGGAGATGATCGGCACCAGGCGGAAAATGCCTTTACCGAATACAGCGACGATCAGCGTGGTCAGCAGCGCCGGCATCGAGATCAGCATGGCAGTCTGGTAATGAATCAGTTCCGAGCCGTCGCCAGCCTTGCCCATCGCCATGTTGGCGGCAATCGGCGCCATGGCCAGGCCGATGGAGATGATCACCGGACCAATCACCACCGGTGGCAGCAAACGGTCGATAAAACCGGTGCCTTTGATCTTCACGGCAAGGCCCAGGAAGGTGTAGACGAAACCCGCCGCCATCACGCCGCCCATGGTCGCCGCGAGGCCGAACTGGCCCTTGGCGAGAATGATCGGGGTGATGAAGGCAAAGCTCGACGCCAGGAACACCGGCACCTGACGCCCGGTGACGATCTGGAACAGAATCGTCCCAAGACCGGCGGTGAACAGCGCCACGTTCGGATCGAGGCCGGTAATCAGCGGCATCAACACCAGGGCGCCGAACGCCACGAACAGCATCTGTGCACCCGACAGCACCGTGCGCCAGAGCGGATCGTTGAACTCATCCTGCATGCTCAAGCGTCCTTCTGCTTGGTGCCGAAGATCTTGTCACCGGCATCGCCCAGGCCCGGGATGATGTAACCGTGCTCGTTCAAGCGTTCATCAATGGAGGCGGTGTAGATCATCACGTCCGGGTGCGCCTTCTCCACGGCGGCGATGCCTTCGGGGGCGGCGACCAGAACCATGGCGCGGATGTCCCGGCAACCGGCCTTTTTCAGCAGGTCGATGGTCGCAACCATGGAGCTGCCGGTGGCGAGCATCGGGTCGATGATCATCGCCAGGCGTTCGTTGATTTCCGGAACCAGTTTTTCCAGGTAGGTGTGGGCCTGCAGGGTTTCTTCGTTGCGGGCCACGCCTACGGCGCTGACTTTGGCACCCGGGATCAGGCTCAGCACGCCTTCGAGCATGCCGATACCGGCGCGCAGGATCGGCACCACGGTAATCTTCTTGCCGGCGATTTTTTCAACCGACACCGTGCCGGCCCAACCTTCGATATCGTAGGTTTCGAGCGGCAGGTCTTTGGTAGCTTCATAGGTCAGCAGGGCACCGACTTCCTGAGCAAGCTCACGGAAATTCTTCGTGCTAATGTCTGCGCGGCGCATAAGGCCAAGTTTATGACGGATCAGCGGATGGCGGATCTCTTGGATGGGCATGGGGAAAGGCTCCGGCGGCGGGCAAAAAAACCGGCCTAGATTAATCTATCCGAGGGTGTTGTCCTATAGACATAAGGTACGTTAGTCCACAAACGCTTGATTCGGCCGGTCGGGATGCGTACCTTTGCCCGCTTTTCCCGAATCCGTCCCCCTGGAGAGCGCCATGTCCGCTGATCTCGAGCATATCCGTCAAATCATGCGAGAGGCTGACTGCCTGTACACCGAAGCTGAAGTCGAGGCGGCCATCGCCCGCGTCGGTGCACACATCAACGAACAACTGGCCGATACCAACCCGGTGGTGTTCTGTGTGATGAACGGCGGGCTGATTTTCGCCGGCAAGCTGCTCACCCATCTGCACTTCCCGCTGGAAGCGTCCTACCTGCACGCCACCCGCTATCGCAACGAAACCAGCGGCGGCGACCTGTTCTGGAAAGCCAAGCCGGAAGTCTCGTTCCTCGACCGCGACGTGCTGATCATCGACGACATCCTCGATGAAGGTCACACCCTGGGCGCGATCATCGACTACTGCAAACACGCCGGCGCACGCAAAGTGCACACCGCCGTGCTGATCGACAAAGACCACGACCGCAAGGCTCGCCCGGACCTCAAAGCCGATTTCGTCGGTTTGCCATGCATCGACCGTTACATCTTCGGCTACGGCATGGACTACAAGGGTTACTGGCGTAACGCTAACGGGATTTTTGCCGTTAAAGGCATGTAACTCCCCGCGCCAATCCCCTGTGGGAGCGGGCTTGCTCGCGAAAGCGGTGTGTCAGTTGCATTAATGTTGACTGGCAAAACGCATTCGCGAGCAAGCCCGCTCCCACAATGGTTCGGTGTTCTGTAATCCACTTTTGTATACCCCATGCTAGAGTTCTCGGCCCCGACTCCGGAGCCTGTCATGAGCCTTTTGATCCGCAGCTGCGCAGCCCTGTTGCTGACCCTCAGCCTGCCCCTGTGCGCCGCCCCGGCGCCGATGCATGCGCAGTTCCTGCCGCCGGACGACCTGACCCTGCGTGACGCCGAACCGGAGCAGCAACAACTGCTGCAGGTCACCGATTATTCGGTGGTGGTGGGTAGCCAGCGCCAGTCGACCCAGCAACCGATCCCGGTGACGTCACCGCTGCTGATCCGCCTCAAGGGCAAATCCCTGAACAAGGGCGCGACCATCACTCAGGTGCTGGTCAATTTCGATGGCGAAAGCAAAAGCCTGAAAAAGCCGATCTACGACGAACAGAGTAAAACGCTGACGCTGTTTTACCCGGTCGCTCAATATCGGGTGGTGATCGATTTGCTGCGTAACGACACGGTGTATTGCCAGTTCCTCAGCTACGCCAACGGCCATGTCTGGGCCGATCTGCACACTGGCGGTGTTCGAGCGCGTTGAGCCTTGCGCCCGGAGGGGGGTAAACTGCCCGCCCCGTGAAATGTCTGCGAGCTGGAGTCGGCAATGCGTAAAGATAAGAAGCAAGTGATTGGTGACGAGATCGGCGATGAGCAGATCAAACTGTTTCTCGATTTTGAGCCGGTCGACGCCACTTCGCCCTCCCTGCACAAACTGATCAAGGCCTATCGCGGCCTGCGGATCGATGACTTCGAGCGATTCCTGGCGTTCTTCGTCGAGGCCGGTTTCGACCTGGACGGCAAGGATGAGCACGGCAATGATTTTGTCGCGGTGATCAAGGATCAGCGCAATGCGGCCGAGTACATCGAGTTGATTGCCAAGGCTCGCGGTTAATTCCAGATACACCGGTTGTTTGTGCTGGCCCCTTCGCGAGCAAGCCCACTCCCACATTAGACCGCGATCCACTGTGGGAGCGGGCTTGCTCGCGAAGAGGCCGGCACAAACACTGATGATCTTGGATCATCCGTTTCACCGGCCATAAAAAAACGCCCCGCTCTCACTGAGAACGGGGCGTTTTTTGCGGGGCCGAATCAAGCGTAGCTTTCGGTCTCGTTACTGGCTTCAACCAGTTCCAGGGCGACGTTGTTGTGCGCATTGATCTTGCGATACAGCGCCGCGTCGGTTTCCAGGACTTTTTCCCGGGCCGGGAAGATTTCCGCCAGTTTCGCTGCCCACTCACCGGACGCTTTGTTCGGGAAGCATTTCTCGATCAGCTCCAGCATGATCGAAACGGTCACCGAAGCACCTGGCGAAGCGCCGAGCAGTGCTGCCAAAGAACCGTCCTTGGCCGCGACCAGTTCGGTGCCGAACTGCAGAACGCCGCCCTTTTTCGGGTCTTTCTTGATGATCTGCACCCGTTGGCCAGCCACTTCCAGGCGCCAGTCTTCGGCTTTCGCTTGCGGGTAGAAGCGACGCAGGGATTCCAGGCGTTGCTCCATCGACTGCATCACTTCGCTGACCAGGTACTTGGTCAGGTCCATGTTGTTTTTTGCCACGGCCAGCATCGGGCCGATGTTGCCGGCGCGAACCGACAGCGGCAGGTCCATGAAGGAGCCGTGCTTGAGGAACTTGGTGGTGAAACCGGCGTACGGCCCGAACAGCAGGGACTTGTTGCCATCGACCACGCGGGTGTCCAGGTGCGGCACGGACATCGGTGGCGAACCTACTGCAGCCTGGCTGTAGACCTTGGCCTGGTGATGCTTGACCACTTCCGGGTTGTCGCAACGCAGCCACTGGCCGCTGATCGGGAAGCCGCCGAAGCCTTTGCTTTCTTCAATGCCCGAGGCTTGCAGCAATGGCAATGCCGCGCCGCCCGCGCCGAGGAAGACGAACTTGGCGTCGACTTCACGGGTGTTGCCGCTGTTCACGTCCTTGATGCTGACGGTCCAGCCGCCGTTGTTGCGCTTGAGGCCGGTGACGCGCTTGCAGTACTTGACCTGGGCATCGGGTGCGCTGGTCAGGTGCTTGAGCAATTGGTTGGTCAGGGCGCCGAAGTTGACGTCGGTGCCGTTCATCACGCGTGTGGCAGCGAGGACTTCGTCCGGCGAGCGGCCCGGCATCATCAGCGGCATCCACTCGGCCATCTTGGCCTTGTCTTCGGTGTATTCCATGTCGGCGAAGGCGTGGTGCTTGCTCAGCACGTTGAAGCGTGACTTGAGGAAGGACACGCCGCTGTCGCCCTGCACGAAGCTCAGGTGCGGCACCGGGCTGATGAAGGATTTGCACGAGCCGAAGGTGCCTTTCTTGGTCAGGTACGACCAGAACTGCTTCGACACTTCGAACTGGGTGTTGATGTGCACGGCTTTCTTGATGTCGACGGTGCCGTCGGCGGCCTGGGGCGTGTAGTTGAGCTCACACAGCCCGGCGTGACCGGTCCCGGCGTTGTTCCACGGGTTGGAACTCTCCGCGGCACCCGAATCCATCAGCTCGACGACTTCCAGCTTGATCGCGGGGTCGAGCTCTTTGAGCAGTACAGCGAGGGTGGCACTCATGATGCCGGCCCCTACGAGTACTACGTCGACTGCTTCGTTATGCGCCATTTAACGCGTCTCCAAAATCTGCAGCACCAAATTGTCGGCATAGCTGCCAGGAGTGAGGGGCGTGTCAGTGATGCCCCAGTTACCCATGGCCAGGATCGCCATGTCCGAATCTTCGCAATTTTTCGCAACTTCGACGGACGCTACCGGCCGGGCCTATGAGTCCTATGAACTCATTTCAGCACACGACTGGCAATTCGACTTATGGTCGAGACATCCGTTTGTGCAACCAAATCCGTAGCGGACAGGCTTCAGGCTCCGGTATTTGAAGCGTACCCGGTCCTGTGTCGTTGGGCTGTTTCAGACGCTAATGGTGCATGTTCAGACGCAAAACTATTCATTTGCTCGCCACACTCTTGTGAAGTTGTGAAAACCCGTTTTTTTCACGCTCTTTTGAAGACGTGAACCTCAAAAAAGGGCTGTCCCAGCCTGGCACCGTGCCCGGATGGATTGCCGTCATGGGATACATGACCGGCAAAACGGGCAAACAGCTCAGTGACCGAGCGTAATGACAGCTCTGCAGATTCGCGAAAAGTGGGGTATTGCTCAGGGAACAGCAAGCACGCCAGCTTCACTCGATCTGTGTGGGCGGCTCTCTGTGGGCGGTGCGGGGTGCCAATACCGGGGCATTGACGATGCTGCGAGGCCCGATCAGGAGACGTCCTTATAATCGGGGGGAGATTGTAACTAAGAAACGCAGGGAAATGGTCGTGAATAATGACTTTTATTAGCCGTCCGGTCAGATGGACAACAGCGCTTGTACCCGTGAGCGAGGCTGTTGCTGCCTGACGCGGGCGCTTGGGGGCAGGGGCTGGTGCAGCCAGTTCAGGCGGATTTCTTCGATTTCGACCCAGCCATCGCCCATGGGCTGGAGGCTGCACTGCTTGAACGCCTGGCAATGGCCATTGCGGTCGAGCAGGGCGAAGCTGCGGTGCAGCGGGCGTGGCGCGAACAACGAGATCAGATAACGCATGGCGAAGTACCTTGTGGGGTGACTGCTGTGAAGGTTGCCAGCAGGCCGTGACGCCAACGTGTATGGGCGGTTACAGCTGTGTGACAGGAACCGGCTCGTGCGGGGTTTGTCAGAGATTTCAGCAATCGTTGCGAGACCCTAGTTCGCGACGATGGCCCACCGCTATACTGCCGGCCTGTTTGTGCCTGATTCTGGAGAGAAGAGCATGTTGCAACGCCTGTTGTTCGGTTTGATCACTGTGACCAGTTTGACCCTGGTTGGCTGCGCCCACAGCCCGCAACAACTGAACCCGGAACCGAAGCTGACCACTCAGCTGGCCCCGGTTGGCCATGGCCAGCAAGTGGTGGTGCGCGTGGTGGACGGTCGTCCGTCGCCAACCCTGGGCACCCGTGGCGGTCTGTACCCTGAGACCAGCGCGATCACCGTGCAGGGCGCGCAGATTCTGCCGAAGCTGCAGGCCCAGGCCGAAGCGGCCGTGCGTTTGCTGGGTTTCACCCCGGTGTCCAACGGCATGAACGCGCCGCAGTTGACGGTGACCCTGGCCGAGCTGAAGTATCAGTCGCCTAAAGAAGGCATGTACGTGACTGAAGCCACCATCGGCGCGACCTTCCGCTCCGATGTGCAGAACGCCAACCGTCGCTACAGCGGTCGCTACGGTGCCTCCCTGGACCAGCGTTTCGGCATGGCGCCGAACCAGGAAACCAACACCAAACTGGTCAGCGATGTATTGAGCGATGCCCTGACGCGCCTGTTCAAGGACCCGACCGTGGGTCAGATTCTCGGCGAATAAGCATTCGCGAGAGGCAAAAAAGCCCGGGTGCCAGTGATGGCCCCGGGCTTTTTCATGCCTGCCTATTTCTGTGGGCGAATTCAAAACCCCTGTAGGAGCGAGGCTTGCCCGCGAAGGCGGCGTATCAGTCAATAATCATGTAGCTGACACACCGCTTTCGCGGGCAAGCCTCGCTCCTACAAAGGTTCGTCGGGGTCAGGCGGCTTGGGAGTAGAAATCCAGCACACTCACGCCCGTCAGCAAATCCGTCTCGGGCAAATCCGCATGTTGATGCCCGCCCAGTGCGCAATACACCAGCCAGTGGCGGTCCTGGACGTTGAAGGCGAGGCTTCCGACGAGGTTCTGCTGTTCGTCGCTTTGGGCGATGAGGTAGAGGCGGTCCTGGTTTTCGGCGTGCAGCATGGTGTGCTCAGTGTCGGTTTCGAGGGGCGACAGACTGGCGCATTCAGATGACGATGCCGTGACGCCGGACAGGAATCGGCCAAGTGGTTCGTTTTTTGTCACCCGCTTTCGGTAGAATCCGCGCCGCAGTCGTCGGCCGGCGTCTGCCACCCGAGTTTTGCCCGAGGTCCGAGATGTCGTTGCATTTGATTTCGTTGTTTACCAACCATCCCGCCAAGTTGATCAACCTGCTGGCCTTGCTGTTGGCGTTTCCCGGTAGTTGGCTGCTGCACGCCACCCGTCGTCGCGAACAACGGGCGCAGGCGGTGCTTGAGGCGGCGACCCAGAACCGTCGGGTCGATGATTCGATGTTGATGCTCGATGGCGCCACCCAGCGCATGAACCGGTTTTTCTACCGCTTCGGCTTTGCCTGCCTGGGTGTGGCGTTGGTCGTGTCGTGGATCAGCACCCGGTTTTGAGTCTTTAAAAGCAAAAGATCGCAGCCTTCGGCAGCTCCTACAGGGTGAACACAAATCCCATGTAGGAGCTGCCGAAGGCTGCGATCTTTGATCTTGCTTTAAAGCGGCAACCCCGCCTTCACCCGATACTGATTGCGCACCGGCGTCGCATATTGCAGCACCAGGAACGGACGATGCTCCTCAGGGCAAGCTTCCAGCCGGCGCTGCCACTCCTCCTGAGCCTTGGCCAGTTCATCCGCCGCAAACACTTCGGCAGCTTTGGGCACCTGCAACTGCGGATCAGCATCCTTCCACTGCGCATAAGCCAGGTAGTGCACCGGGAATAACCGGTAACCGCCGAGGATCTGCTTGTCCATCTCGATCGCCAATTGCTTGGTGTCGTCGAACAACTCGGTGATCGGCGCGGCGAAGTTCACGTGGACCCGGCCCTTGTAGCCGGTGATGCCCTTGGCAATGCTCACGTCGTCCTCGCCCGGCACTTTGCTGTAGCTGCCGGTGGTGGCGCGGATGAACAGTTCACGGGCCTTGGCCTGGTCGCACGGGTCGTATTCGTAGCTGATCGACACCGGGGTCACGTTCAGCGACTGGATGACTTCGCCGAACGGCTCGTCCTTGCGGCTCATGTGGAACATCTTGAGGATCGCCGACTCGGTGCGGTCGTCGCCGTCCTTGGCCCGGCCTTCGGCCTGGGCGATCCAGATCGAGGCGCAATCGTTGCGGATCGAGTGGTTGATGTAGGCCGACAGCAACTGGTAAGCGGCCATTTTCTCGCGGCGACCGGTGATCGAACGGTGCACGATGAAGCTCTTGTTCAAACGCATCAAATCGCTGACAAACGGCTTTTGCAGCAGGTTGTCGCCGATGGCGATTCGCGGGGTCGGCAGGCCGGCGTGGTACACGGCATAGTTGACGAAGGCCGGGTCCATCACGATATCGCGGTGGTTGGCGATAAACAGGTAGGCGCTGCCGGACTTGAACTGCTCGACACCGGTGTAGGTAACACCGTCGGTGGCGCGCTCGATGGTGTGGTCGACGTACACTTCGACTTTGTCTTGCAACGTGGCCACCGAGTGGACGTCGGCGAACTCACGGCGCAGCCGATGAGCTATAAGAGGCTTTAGCATCCAGCCGAAGGCACCGGCGTAACGCGGGAAGCGGAAGTGGATGAGGATGTCTAGAAATGCCTTGTCGCCGAGCAGCCGGTCCAGCACTGCAGGGACTTCGCTGTCGTCGTAAGGTCGGATGGCATCGAATTCGCCCATCATGCTCTCTTGTTAGAAACGGCTAGGGTAAGTAAAGGTTTTGATCGAAAACCAACGGGGCACGGTCTGAAAAGGTAGCCAGACAAAAATAGCCCTGCAAATAGACCGGCGATTATACGCACAAGTCACCTGGGAGACCGCGATGCTGGAAAGCGCAGTGTATGAATGTCCGTATTGTGGTGAAGAGGTGGAGACGACGGTGGATTTGTCCGGGGGCGATCAGACCTACATCGAGGACTGTCAGGTGTGTTGTCGACCCATTACGTTTGTGCTGCAGGTTCACGAAGATGAATGGCATCTCGAAGTCTTCAGCGAAAACGAGTGAGGGGTGCATATGCAACGAATCTACGAACCGGAAAACCTGATGGAAGGTGAGTTGCTGCAAGGAATGCTGGCCAGCGAGGGCATCGAAGCGCATCTGGTGGGGCGGGATTTGCTTGGCGGCACCGGCGAATTGCCGATCTACGGCTTGCTGGGGTTGTCGGTGGATAACGACCAGGCTGAATACGCTCGGGAGCTGATCACCGCCTACAATGCCGCGCTGCCGATGCCCGGCGATGAACCGGACAGTTTCCCCGGCACCCTGGTCTGTTAGGCTGACGTTCGTTTGATCAAGAGTCGTGTTGCCCCATGTGTGGACGTTATGCCCTGTTTCGCTGGAACCCCGCCTTCGCGGCCCTGCCTGGCTTCCCCGCCGATCAGCAGGCCCAGTGGAATATTTCTCCCAACGATTCAGTATTGATGCTGCGTGCCGGTGCCGACGGTCAGCGCGAACTGGCCCGTGCCCGCTGGGGCCTGACGCCGCCGTGGCTGACCGACTTGTCGCGCACTCCGGCCCACGCCCGGGCCGAAACCGTGGCCGAACAGCCGATGTTTCGCCAGGCCCTGCGCGAGCGCCGTTGCCTGCTGCCAGCCAATGGTTTCTACGAATGGCGCGGCACCACGCGCAAGCGCCCGTATTGGCTGACACCGGGGGAGGGCTCGGCGCTGTTTTTCGCGGCGATCTGGGAAGCGTATCCGGTGCAGGAGCAGGTGTGGCTGAGCACCGCAGTGATCACGCAACCGGCGGCGAGTCAGCGCCGGCCGTTGATTCTCGATGAGGCAGGGCAGGCCGCGTGGCTTGATCCCGAGACGCCGTTGCATGTGTTGCAGGGGTTGCTGGCCAGTGAGCCCGCCGCGTTGCGCGAACGGGTGTTGGCGAATCTGGTGAATGATCCGAAGCTCAATGGGCCGGAGTGTATTACCCCGGGTTGATGGGTTTTCTGTGCTGCCGTCTTCGCGAGCAAGCCCGCTCCCACAGGAGATATCCAGTGTTCACAAATTGTGTGTACACGGAAGATCTCCTGTGGGAGCGGGCTTGCTCGCGAAGAGGCCCTGGGATCAAACCTTGAACTGATTGATCAACCGCCGCTGCTGTTCCGCCAGTTTGGTCAGGTCCGCACTGGCCGCGCTCGATTCATCCGCCCCGCCGGCCACTTCATTGGCTACTTGGCCGATGTTGATCACGTTACGGTTGATGTCATCCGCGACTGCGCTCTGTTCTTCGGCGGCGCTGGCGATCTGGTTGTTCATGTCATTGATCACCGACACGGCCTGAGTAATCGTCTCCAGCGCTTCAGCGGCTTTTGCCGCGTGTTGCACGCTTTCATCCGTCCGGTTCTGGCTGTCCTCCATGACCCGCACCACATCCCGGGTGCCTTGCTGCAACTGCTGGATCATGGTCTGGATTTCTTCGGTGGCCTTCTGGGTCTTCTGCGCCAGGTTGCGCACTTCATCGGCCACCACGGCAAAACCACGGCCCTGTTCACCGGCGCGCGCGGCTTCGATGGCGGCGTTCAAGGCCAGCAGGTTGGTTTGCTCGGCAATCCCGCGAATCGCGGTGAGGATCGCGTTGATGTTCTCACTGTCCTTGGCCAGGGTCTGCACCACGCTCACCGCTTTGCCGATCTCCACCGCCAGCACGCCAATCGAATTCGAGGTGTCGCGCACGATCTGCATGCCCTGCGCCGCTGCCTTGTCCGCATGACTGGCCGCTTGCGCGGCCTGGGTCGCGTTGCGTGCTACGTCCTGTGCGGTAGCGGTCATTTCGTGCACAGCCGTGGCCACTTGATCGATCTCGGCCATTTGTTTGTGCACTCCGATGTTGGTGCGGATGGCGATGTCGGCGGTGTGTTCCGACGAATCGCTGACGCTCTGCACCGACGTCACCACCTGAGTGATCATCGCCTGCAACTTGGCCAGGAACGTGTTGAAGCCCTTGGCAATCGAGCCCAACTCATCGGCGCGGTCGCTGCTCAGGCGGCGGGTGAGGTCGCCTTCGCCCTGGGCGATGTCGTCGAGCATGGCCACCATTTGCTTGAGCGGACGGGCGATGCCGTGGCCCACCAGCCAGATCACCAGCAAGCCGATGCCGGCGATTATCAAGCCCACCACGGCCATGCCGAAGGTGTCGGATTTGCGCTGTTTATCCAGGTCGCCCTGGAGTGTTTGCAGGTCTGCCATCACCGCGTTCAGCGGCAGTTGCAGCATCAGCGTCCAGCGGGCGTCGGTCTGGCCGATGCCGAACGGCAGGTACAACTCGATCCGGCCATTGGCCTTGTCAACGGTGTAGGTCACTTCGCCGCGCTTGAGATTGGCCATGTTGGCAATCTGCTGGCTGTCGAGGATGTCGCTGACTTTCTCGCCGAATTTGCTCGGGTCCTTGGTGTAGGCAACGATCCGGCCATTGCCGCCGATCAGCGCCATCACGCCCGAACCGCCGTAGAGTTTCTGGTTGGCGCCCAGGAGCATTTCCTGGATGAAGTTCACCGACAGGTCGGCGCCGACGATGCCCTGGAAGGCGCCGTTGAGCATGATCGGTTCAATAAAGGAGGCGAGCATGACGATTTTGTCGCCGACCTTGTAGGGCGCCGGATCGATCACGCAGGATTTCTTGGTTTCTTTCGAGCACAGGTAGTACTCACTGGCGCGAATGCCGGTGGACAGGGTTTTCTGGTCGTCGACGTCCACCAGTTTGTCCAGGCCAAGGCTGCCGTCCTCGTTGCGGAACCACCACGGCAGGAAACGCCCGTTGGCGGCGTCGATGCCGACTACCTTGGTGTCGACGTAGGCCGCGTCATTGTGGTCCAGTGCGTTTTTTTCCCAGCCGATGTAGGTGCCGAGAATTTTCGGGTTCTTGGTGACGTTTTCCTTGATCAGGCTGATCAACTGCTCACGGCTGATATTCAACTGGGGCTGGCCATCGGCCCCCGGCGTACCGATCAGTTCGTTGACCCGCACCAGGCCGCCGGCAATCAGCAGCGGCGCTTCGAGTTCGCGCTGAATCTGGCTGACCTGGGTTTGCGCCAGGGAAGTCAGGCGTTGCTCGATGACTTGCTCGAACTGCGCCTGGGTCCGTTCCTGGACCATGTCTTGCGTCCGCGCACCGGAAAACAACGCGTACAGCACCAGGGCTGCAACCACGCTGAGGACGATAGCGCCGGCAAGGGCTGCCACGGAAAACTGGATCGACTTGAATTTCATGGGTGCTCCGCACGCAAGAGGACGTCTGCGCTGTTGTATCGGCCGGGGAATCGGAGTCCATGAGCGGGTAATGGCGAAATGACTGTTTTGGCGTGCTGGAGGTCGCAACTGGAGCGTGGTGGGCGAGGCGCTCGGGGGTATGTGAATTTTTTCCTACGCATAGCGGCTTTTCTGAAAGTGCGTGCAACACGTCTGTTGTATCTGGCGCCGATACAATTCCGCGCCTAGGATACGCGGCATGTTTTCAGGGAGCTTTTCGATGAACAAGACATTGGTTGTAAGTGCTTTGAGCGCAGCATTGCTGCTGGCCGGTTGCCAGTCGGTCAACACCACCAGCGGTGGCGCCGTGGGTGTTGAGCGTAAACAGTACATGTTCAGCATGTTGTCCTCGGATGAGGTCAACCAGATGTACGCCCAGTCCTATCAGAAGACAGTAGGCGAGGCGACGAGCAAAGGTGTGCTGGACAAGACCAGTACCGAAGCCAAGCGCGTCCAGGCCATCGCCGACCGGCTGATTGCCCAGGCGCCGAACTTCCGTCCGGATTCGGCCCAGTGGAAGTGGGAAGTCAACCTGATCAAGAGCGATGAACTCAACGCCAACTGCGGTCCTGGCGGCAAGATCATTTTCTACACCGGGCTGATCGACAGCCTGAAACTCACCGACGATGAAATCGCCGCGGTCATGGGTCATGAAATCGCCCACGCCCTGCGCGAGCACGGTCGTGAGGCGATGTCCAAAGCCTATGGCATCGAAATGGCCAAGCAGGGCGCCGGTGCCTTGTTCGGCCTGGGGCAAGACAGCCTGGCCCTGGCCGACACTGTGGCCAACTACGGCATGACCTTGCCCAACAGCCGCGCCAATGAAAACGAGGCCGACCTGATCGGTCTGGAGCTGGCGGCTCGTGCCGGCTACAACCCGAACGCGGCAATCACCTTGTGGAACAAGATGAGCAAGGCCTCGGAAGGCTCACCACCGGAATTCATGAGCACGCACCCGGCGTCGACCAGTCGGATTGCTTCGTTGCAGGCAGCGATTCCGAAGGTTATGCCGTTGTACGAGAAAGCCTCGAAGTCCTGAGTCGAGGCGGCTGACGCCTTCGCGAGCAAGCCCGCTCCCACAGTTGATCGCATTTCAATGTGGGAGCGGGCTTGCCCGCGAAGAACGATAACGCGGTCTAAAAACCTACGCGGTCAAACCCATCCACTGCTCTGCATCGCCTTGTACACCGCAACAATCGCCAGCACGAAGAACGCTGAAGCAGCCAATCGGCGGATCAGGGTCAACGGCAGTTTGTCCGCCGCAAAGTTACCCGCCAGTACCACCGGCACGTTGGCGATCAACATCCCGGCGGTGGTGCCGATGATCACCAGCCACAGGTCCGGGTATTGCGCGGCGAGCATCACCGTGGCGACTTGGGTCTTGTCGCCCATCTCTGCCAGGAAGAACGCGATCAATGTGGTCAGGAACGGCCCGAACTTGCGCGCCGTGCTGGCTTCGTCGTCGTCCATCTTGTCCGGCACCAGGGTCCACAACGCGGTGGCGGTGAAGCTCGCGGCGAGGATCCAGTGCAGCGTCGCATTCGAGAAGAAACTGCCGAACCAGGCGCCTACCGCACCGGCCGCCGCATGGTTGGCCAGGGTCGCGGCGACGATGCCGGCGATGATCGGCCAGGGTTTGCGAAAGCGAGCAGCAAGAATGAGCGCGAGCAGTTGCGTCTTGTCGCCGATTTCGGCCAAGGCAACGATTGCGGTGGGAACGAGAAGAGAATCCAGCATCAGGGTTTTCCTAAGGGGCGGGTCGACACGGCTATGACACGTACAGCCTCCCCGCCCCGGGTAAGGTGTTCGTGTCATAGGTCTTGTCAAACCCTGGCGACCATCTGTGTGGACGCTTGGGTCGCATACGCCATGGTCTGTTGACCAAGTATGTTGACGTATGCCGGACGAGCATGGCGCTCGTGGGAGACTACTCCCCTAGGACGGAGCGGATTCTGCCTAGGCAAAATCCGTTAGGCAAGCACTTATTTATCAGCCGCGTTTGGCGCGATAGATTCGGAAACCCTGACCTTCAGCCTTGATCGCACACACGCCCAGGTGCTCTTCGATCAGGGGCTGATACTTCAGGAAGCTGTTGGCAACCAAGCGCAGTTCGCCGCCGTTTTTCAGATGTTTGGCCGCTTTTCGCAGCAAGTTCTCGGTAGCGAAGTAATCGGTGTGCACCCCGACATGGAACGGCGGGTTGCTCAAAATCGCACTCAAACCCATCGGCGCCGCGTCGATCCCGTCACCGGTAATCACCTCGGCTTCCAGACCGTTGGCGGCCAAGGTCAGGCGACTGCTGGCGGCGGCAAACGCATCCACGTCCAATAAAGTGACTTGGTTGTGTGGATAACGCCGCTTGACCGCCGCGCCCAGCACACCGGCGCCGCAACCGAAGTCCAGCAAGTGGCCGCTGGGCAACTTGTCCAGATGCTCCAGCAGCAAGGCGCTGCCGCGATCTAGGCGACCGTGGCTGAACACACCCGGCAGGCTGATGACTTTCAGCGGTCCTTCGGCCAAGGGCAGTTCGTATTCCTGGGCCAGGCTTTCCAGGGATTTGGCGGCTGGTGCGTTGGCCACCGTGACCAGCCACAACTGGCAATGCCGCGCACTGTCGAGCTTGCGCGGTTTGCCGAACGGGTCCAGTTGCTTGGCGGCGCCTTCGATGCCGCTGCGTTTTTCACCGACCAAATACAGTTCACGGCCAGCCAGGCGCGAGGCGAGGGCGTTGAGGATGTAGTCGGTCAGGTCCTTGGACTTGGGCAGAAACACCACCGCCGTGTCGAATTCACGCTCCGGTGCGTTCACGCCAAAGTGGCTGCGCTCGGCGAAGCGTGCGTCCAGCGCCGCTTGGTCACCGGCGTGCCAGCACCAGCCGTGGGCATCGGGCAGGCGGCCCAGCAAGTCGTCGGCGGGCAAACCGGCCAGCAACACCGAACCCTGGAATAACTCGGCCTGACGAAGCAGTACTTCACTGCGCGGATCCATACTCTGCTCCTTGAAAAAAAGTGCGGCAGTTTATCAACTGACGACCCGCAGTGCTGTACCGCTGAAGAATGCCTGGGCGTTTTCAGTCAACTGGCCAACAATCCGCTGGCGCGCTTCGCGACTGCCCCAGGCGTTGTGCGGGGTGACAATCAGCCGTGGGATGTCATCGGCCAGCAGCGGATTGCCGGCAGTCGGCGGCTCGACGCTCAGCACATCCGTAGCCGCGCCACCCAGATGACCGTTGCGCAAGGCATCGGCCAACGCCTGTTCGTCGATCAAACCACCGCGCGCGGTATTGACCACGAAGGCGCCGGGTTTCATCGAGGCCAGTTCCCGGGCGCCGATGAAGTGGCGGGTGTGTTCGTTGAGCGGGCAGTGCAGGGTCAGGGCGTCGATTTGCGGCAGCAGTTCATCCAGCGGCAAGCGATCCGGGCGGTCAGGGCGGCCAGGAATCTTCCCCAGCAACACGCGCATGCCGAAGGCTTCGGCCAGTCGCGCAACGGCGCCGCCCAGTTCACCATGGCCGAGCAGGCCGAGGGTTTTGCCTTCGAGTTCGACGATTGGGTAGTCCAGCAGGCAGAACTGTTTGGCCTGCTGCCAGCGCCCTTCGCCCACGGCTTTCTGGTAATCGGCCAGGCGTGTTGCCAGGTTCAGCAACAGCATGATCGTGTGTTGGGCCACCGATGGCGTGCCGTAGCCCTGGCAGTTGCACACGGTAATCCCGTGGGCGCGGGCGGCGGCCAGGTCGACGTTATTGGTGCCGGTGGCGGTGATCAGGATCAGCTTGAGTTCGGGGCTGGCGGCGATGGCGGCGGCGTCGATCAGGATCTTGTTGCTGATGGCCACGGTGGCGCCCTTGAGGCGTTCGATCACCTGGTCCGGCGTGGTCTGGGCGAACAACTGCAAGTCGCTGAAGCAATCGCGCAAAGGCGTCAGGTCGAGGTCGCCCAGGTCCAGGGACGGGTGGTCGAGGAAAACGGCGCGGCGAGTGTTCGTCATCAACTGTACCTTTTGTGCCATGAACTGAAGGCGTAATCTGCCGAGCCTACCAGATGAAACAAATGGTTACGCACTGCCGGCGCCGAGCGCTGGCCCCATGTGGGAGCGGGCTTGCTCGCGAAGGCGGTGTGTCAGGCGATATTTGCATCAACTGACACGCCCTCTTCGCGAGCAAGCCCGCTCCCACAGGGAAAGCGTCAATCCTGTGAGTTTTCACTTTGCCCGATCTGCCCCAGAGGAGCCCCCCCATGTACTGGACAGAATTCTTGACCGTCGCCCTGATTCACCTGCTGGCCGTAGCCAGTCCCGGCCCGGACTTTGCCGTGGTGGTGCGTGAGAGCGTGACCCACGGTCGACGCGCCGGGACCTGGACTGCGCTGGGTGTCGGCACGGCGATTTTCCTGCACGTCGGTTATTCGCTGCTGGGCATCGGCCTGATCGTGTCCCAGTCGATCGTGCTGTTCAACGCCTTGAAATGGGCCGCCGCCGCGTACCTGCTGTACATCGGCTTCAAAGCCTTGCGTGCACAACCGGCCAAACCGGTGGCAGATGATCTGCACAAGGAAGTCGGCGAGCGCACCGCCCGTGGCGCCTTCACGTCCGGTTTCGTGACCAATGGCCTGAACCCGAAAGCCACGCTGTTCTTCCTGTCGCTGTTCACCGTGGTGATCAACCCGCACACGCCACTGGTGGTGCAGGCCGGCTATGGGATTTACCTCGCGTTCGCCACGGCGCTATGGTTCTGCCTGGTGGCGCGGCTGTTCAGCCAACAACGGGTTCGCGCCGGTTTCGCCCGCATGGGCCACTGGTTCGACCGGACCATGGGCGCGGTGCTGATCGCCATCGGCGTGAAACTCGCGTTCACCGAGATGCATTGATCGCACACGCCCGGTGACAAATCCTGCAAATGCTGGCTCAAAGCTAGCATTTGTACGGCTATGCAAATCATTCCTTTGGCTGATTTGGCTGCGGTATAAGGGCTCTAGAGTTAAGACCTTCAAAGCCAAGACCGTGCAGTCAGAAAAGGGATTCTTATGTTGCAGACTCGCGTTATCCCGCCAGCCGAAGGCGCTTACCAGTATCCGTTGCTGATTAAACGACTGCTGATGTCCGGCGCTCGTTACGAGAAAACCCGCGAGATCGTGTACCGCGACCAGTTGCGCTACAGCTATCCGACCCTGATCGAACGGGTCGCACGGCTGGCCAATGTGCTGACAGCGGCCGGGGTCAAGGCCGGGGATACCGTGGCGGTGATGGACTGGGACAGCCATCGTTACCTGGAATGCATGTTCGCCATCCCGATGATCGGCGCGGTGATCCACACCATCAATGTGCGCCTGTCGCCGGAACAGATTCTCTACACCATGAACCACGCCGAGGACCGCTTTGTGCTGGTCAACAGCGAGTTCGTCGGGCTGTACCAGGCCATCGCCGGGCACCTGACCACGGTGGAGAAAACCCTGCTACTCACTGACCTGCCAGAAAAAACCGCCGATTTGCCGAACCTCGTCGGCGAGTACGAGCAACTGCTGGCCGCTGCGAGCCCGCAGTACGACTTCCAGGATTTCGACGAAAACTCCGTCGCGACCACCTTCTACACCACCGGCACCACCGGCAATCCGAAAGGCGTGTACTTCACCCATCGGCAACTGGTGCTGCACACCCTGGGCGTGTCGACCATCATGGGCGCCATCGACAGCGTGCGGTTGCTGGGCACCAACGACGTCTATATGCCGATCACGCCGATGTTCCATGTGCACGCCTGGGGTTTGCCGTACGTGGCGACGATGCTCGGGCTCAAGCAGGTCTATCCCGGCCGCTACGACCCGGAATACCTGGTGGAGTTGTGGCGCAAAGAGAAAGTCACCTTCTCTCACTGCGTGCCGACCATCCTGCAAATGGTGCTTAACGCCAAGGCGGCCCAAGGCACCGATTTCGGCGGCTGGAAAATCGTCATCGGCGGCAGCGCGCTCAACCGTACGCTGTACGAAGCCGCCAAGGCCAAGGGCATTCAATTGACCGCCGCTTACGGCATGTCGGAAACGGGGCCGCTGGTGTCCTGCGCTCACCTCAACGACGAACTGATGGCCGGCACTGAAGACGAACGCACCACGTATCGGATCAAGGCTGGTGTGCCGGGGCCTTTGGTGGAGGCGGCGATCGTCGACACCGACGGCAACTTCCTGCCCGCCGATGGCGAGACCCAGGGCGAACTGGTGCTGCGTGCGCCGTGGCTCACCGAAGGCTATTTCAACGAACCGCAGAAGGGCGCCGAGCTCTGGGCCGGCGGCTGGCTGCACACCGGCGACGTGGCGACCCTGGACAGCATGGGCGTGATCGACATTCGCGACCGCATCAAGGACGTAATCAAGACCGGCGGCGAGTGGATCTCCTCCCTGGACCTCGAAGACTTGATCAGCCGTCACGTAGCGGTACGTGAAGTAGCAGTGGTGGGGATTGCCGATCCACAGTGGGGCGAGCGCCCGTTTGCCCTGCTGGTGATCCGCGAAGGGCATGAGATCGGGGCTCGTGAACTCAAGGAGCACCTCAAGCCGTTCGTCGAGCTGGGGCACCTGAGCAAGTGGGCGATCCCGAGCCAGATTGCCCTTGTTACGGAAATTCCCAAGACCAGCGTCGGCAAGCTCGACAAGAAGCGTATCCGCCTCGACATCACTGAATGGCAGGCCAACAACAGCACCTTCCTCTCGACGCTTTAAGCGTGTCCTGACCCCCCTCGGCGTGCCCAAAAGGGCACGCCAGCCCCACCAAGCAAGCGCTTGGCTTGTGAAATCCGGATTTTCAGCCATCCTTGCCGTGCCGACATGTGTCGGACTGGCGAAAGGACTGTTCCAGAGTGGCCGGCAGCTGCAAATCACACTTTAGAGGGATCAAGCAGTACTACCTGCTGGCTATAGTCCGCTCAAGGATTTTTAAGAACGGAGCAAACGCACAAACGGAGCGATGCACATTGGGATCGAATTCGGGACGCCTTGGCTTCCGGTCATCCACAACGTTTTTAAAAGTACTCACTGCCATAACAATAATGCACATGGAGTAGCGTCGATGACATCAGTAAACCAGTTCTGGCGCCGGGCGAAATTGCCCCTGGCGGTCAGTCTCGCCTCTTCGCTCGCCGGGCCCGCATTCGGCGTCAGTTTCAATGTCGGTGAAATCGAAGGTCAGTTCGACTCATCCCTGTCGATCGGTGCCAGTTGGTCTACTCAACAACCGAACAAGAACCTCATCGGCGTCAACAACGGCGGCCACGGCCTGTCGCAGACCTCCGATGACGGTCACGCCAACTTCAAGAGCGGGGAAACCTTCTCGAAAATCTTCAAGGGCATCCATGACCTTGAATTGAAATACGGCGACACCGGTGTGTTTGTCCGGGGCAAGTACTGGTACGACTTTGAACTCAAAGACGAAAGTCGCGAGTTCAAGGACATCAGCGACAACAACCGCAAGGAAGGCGCCAAGTCCGCCGGTGGGCAGATCCTCGACGCCTTCGTCTACCACAACTACTCCATTGCCGATCAGCCGGGTTCCGTGCGTCTGGGCAAGCAGGTAGTGAGCTGGGGTGAAAGTACCTTCATCGGCGGCGGCATCAACTCGATCAACCCGATCGACGTGTCCGCGTTCCGTCGTCCGGGTGCCGAGATCAAGGAAGGCCTGATTCCGGTCAACATGTTCTACGTGTCCCAGAGCCTGACCGAGAGCCTGTCGGCCGAGGCCTTCTACCAGCTCGAGTGGGACCAGACCGTTGTCGATAACTGCGGCACGTTCTTCTCCCAGCCGGACATCATTGCCGACGGTTGCGATAGCAACCTGCGTGTGCTGAACAAGCGTTCGCAGATTCCCGCCGTGGCGTTGGGTCCATTGGCCGCCAATGGCGTCGACGTCAACGAAGAAGGTGTGCTGGTCAAGCGCGGTGGCGATCGTGACGCTCGCGACAGCGGCCAATGGGGCGCGTCCCTCAAGTACATGTTCGACCCGCTCGACACCGAGTTCGGCGCCTACTTCATGAACTACCACAGCCGTGCGCCGATCTTCAGCGCCACCGGTGCCCCGCAGTCGGTTTACAACACTGCACGGGCGCTGCCAGGGCCGTTCGCCGCACTCGCGCCGCTGCTGGTGGCAGGCAACTCGGAATACTTCGTTGAATACCCGGAAGACATTCGTCTGTACGGCTTGAGCTTCTCCACCACCCTGCCTACCGGTACGGCGTGGAGCGGTGAAATCAGCTACCGTCCGAACGCACCAGTGCAACTGAACTCCACCGACATCCTGTTCGCCGGCGTCCGTCCTATCGGTGGCGCGTTGTCCAACGCTTCCCTGCTGACCGGCGTACCGGGTCAGGACCTGCACGGTTATCGCCGCAAGGAAATCACCCAGTTCCAGACCACCCTGACGCACTTCTTTGACCAGGTCATGGGCGCCAGCCGTCTGACCCTGGTAGGTGAAGTGGGCGTGACCCACGTCGGCGGCCTGGAAAGCACGTCCGACGTGCGTTACGGCCGTGACCCGGTCTACGGTCCGGGTGAGTTGCCAGCCACCGGCGGCACCGATACCTGCGCCAACATCCTCAACGCCAGCACCATCAACGGCGCCGGTCCTGGTTCGCCACAGAACAACCGCAGCCGCAACTGCACCAACGAAGGCTTCACCACGGCTACTTCGTGGGGCTACCGCGGTCGTGCCATCTGGGAATACAACGACGTGTTCGCCGGTGTGAACCTCAAGCCGAACGTGGCCTGGTCCCATGACGTCAGCGGTTACTCGCCTGGCCCTGGCGGCAACTTCGAGGAAGGTCGCAAAGCGGTGAGCCTGGGCGTCGATGCCGAATACCAGAACACCTACACCGCGAGCCTGGCCTACACCAACTTCTTTGATGGCAAGTACACCACCGTGGATGACCGTGACTTCGTCGCGCTCAGCTTCGGCGTGAACTTCTAAGCACTGTTTTTTCAGGACGAACACACATATGAAAATAACAAAGAGTCTGTTCCACGCCGGTGTTCTGGGGCTGTCGCTGCTGGCGACAAGCGTCATGGCAGCGGTGCCTGCCGCTGAAGCGGACAAGCTGGGCAAGAGCCTGACCCCGATGGGCGCCGAAATGGCGGGCAATGCCGACGGTTCGATCCCGGCCTGGAAACCCCTGGCGAAGAATGCCGGCACCGTCGACAGCAAAGGCTTCCTGTCCGACCCGTACGCCAGTGAAAAACCGCTGTTCACCATCACTGCGCAGAACGTCGACCAGTACAAAGAGAAACTTGCTCCGGGCCAGTACGCGATGTTCAAGCGCTACCCGGAAACCTTCAAAATGCCGGTCTACCCGTCCCATCGCGGCGCTACCGTGCCGGATGACGTGTTCGCCGCCATCAAGAAAAACGCCACCGCCACTAACCTGGTGTCCGGCGGCAACGGCCTGGAAAACTTCGAAACCGCCGTACCGTTCCCGATTCCGAAAAGCGGCGTCGAAGTCATCTGGAACCACATCACCCGCTATCGCGGTGGCAGCGTGACCCGTCTGGTGACCCAGGCCACGCCACAGCCGAACGGCTCGTTCAGCCTGGTTTACTTCCAGGATCAGTTCGTGTTTCGCGACAAGATGAAGGACTACGACCCGAAAAACCCGGGCAACATCCTGTTCTACTTCAAGCAGAAAGTGACCGCGCCGGCGCGTCTGGCCGGTGGTGTGCTGCTGGTGCACGAAACCCTAGACCAGGTTAAGGAACCCCGTTCGGCGTGGGTCTACAACGCCGGTCAGCGTCGTGTGCGTCGCGCTCCGCAAGTGTCCTATGACGGGCCGGGTACTGCCGCCGATGGCCTGCGTACCTCCGACAACCTGGACATGTACAACGGTGCGCCGGATCGCTACGACTGGAAACTCGAAGGCAAGAAAGAGATGTACATCGCCTCCGACAGTTACAAACTCGACGATCCGAAGCTGAAATACACCGACATCATCAAGGCTGGCCACATCAACCAGGACCTGGCTCGCTACGAGCTGCGCCGGGTCTGGCACGTGGTCGCGACCCTGAAGGAAGGTCAGCGTCACATCTATGCCAAACGTGACTTCTACATCGACGAAGACACCTGGCAGGCTGCGGTGATCGACCATTACGACGGTCGCAATCAACTGTGGCGCGTTGCAGAAGCCCACGCCGAGAACTACTACGACAAGCAAGTGCCGTGGTACGCCCTGGAAACCCTGTATGACCTGCAATCGGGTCGCTACCTGGCACTGGGCATGAAGAACGAAGAGAAGTCGGCGTATGACTTCGGCTTCACCGCCACCACCAGCGACTTCACCCCGGCTGCACTGCGTCAGGATGGTGTTCGCTAACACCCGCTGAACAGAGGCCGCATCCTCGAAAAACGCCCCGACTGGTTCGGGGCGTTTTTTTGCCTGGCGTTTGAATGTGTGGTGATTTTGCTGGCCCCTTCGCGAGCAAGCCCGCTCCCACAGTTGATCGCATTCTCATGGAAGAACGCATCACCTGTGGGAGCGGGCTTGCTCGCGAAGAACGCGACTCGGTCTGCCAGAAAAAACCGCTGACATCTTTGCATGTAGTCTTTTTGTAGCCATTTGTAGCAACTACCTTCAATAGCTCTGCGTTTACCGCTAGGCTGCGGACATCTGTAACGCCGCCAACAGCATTTCTAACAAGAGCCGGCCATGACTGATCTGTCCCCACTTCCGGGTCCTGCAAGCGTTGCCGTCGCGGCACTGGACGGGCGATTCTTCCGACCGCCGTTGCCTGATGGCCATGTATTGCGCCCGCGTTTGTGCGAGCGCCTGAGTGCGGGGCTGGGTGGTCGGCTGCTGTTGGTCAGCGCCCCGGCGGGGTTCGGCAAGAGTTCCTTGGCGGTGGAGTTCTGCCAGGGCCTGCCGGCGCATTGGCAAAGCCTGTGGCTGGGGCTGAGCCCACGGGACAACGATCCGGGGCGCTTTCTTGAACGTCTGCTAGAAGGTCTCCAGGATTATTTCCCCCAGCTAGGCAGCAAAGCACTTGGGTTGCTGAAGATGCGCCAACGCCATCAGCCGTTTGCCTTTGAAGAATGGCTGGACGGGTTGCTGGATGAGCTGGCGGTGCACCTGTCGCCGAGCACGCCCTTGCTGCTGGTGCTGGACGACTATCATCTGGCCCAAGGCCCGGTGCTTGATCGTTGCCTGCAATTTTTCCTCAATCACCTGCCTGATGGCCTGCTGGTCATGGTCACCAGCCGGCAACGTCCGGACTGGCACCTGGCGCGACTGCGCCTGTCGCGGCAACTGCTCGAACTGCATGAACAAGACCTGCGCCTGACCCACGACGAAGCCCTGACCCTGCTTGATCGTCACAGCAGTTCATTGCGCGGCGAAGCGCTGGAAAACCTGATCCAGCGCAGCGAAGGCTGGGTGGCCGGCCTGCGTTTCTGGCTGCTCGCGGCGTCCGAAGGCGATGGCGCGTTGCCGCAGTCGCTGCACGGCGGGGAAGGGCTGATCCGCGATTACCTGCTCGAAGAAGTCATCGATTGCCTGCCCGCCGAAGTGCAGGCCTTCCTCTACGACACGGCGCCCCAGGAGCGCTTTTGCAGCGAGCTGTGCGACGCCGTGCGCGAGGCCCATGACAGCGCCGAGATCCTGCGCTTCCTGTTGGCCCACCAGGTTTTCCTGGTGCCGCTCGACGAGCACGGCCACTGGTATCGTTATCACCATCTGTTTTCCGACTTGTTGCGCACGCGACCCAAAACCCAGGCCCTGGTGCCCGCCGCCAGCCTGCATTTGCGCGCCTGCCGCTGGTTCAACGCCCAGGGTTTGCTCGACGAAGCGGTGGAGCAGGCCTTGCGCGCCGGGCACCTGGATGTCGCGGCGAATCTGGTGCAAAACCTTTCGGAAGAGCAACTGCTGGCGGAGCAAAACGTCGGCATGCTGCTGCGTTGGAAAATGGACTTGCCCGACAGCCTGCTGATCAGCACGCCACGGCTGATCGTGCTGTACAGCTGGGCCCTGGGGCTGGCCTGTCAACTGGACGCCGCTGAGGAATTGGCCAATCACTTGAGCCGCTTCCTGCCGGCGCCCTCGGCCACGGCGCAGAAGTCCATGCTGGCGCAATGGCTGGCCCTCAGCGGCATCATCGCCCGAGGCCGCGGCAATCGTGAATTGACGCTACTTTATTGCACCGAAGCGCTGGAAAGCCTGCCCGCCAAACGCTACGGCCAGCGCCTGATGTGCCTCTCGACCCTGTCCAACCTGGCCATTGCCGATGGCGACCTGTGGCGTGCCCGTGGCTTGAATCGGGAGTCCCTGGAGCTGGCGCAACGGGTCGGCAATCCATTATTCGAAGCCCTGGCCCATTACGACCGCGCCCGCGTATTGCAGGCCCGAGGGGAAATCCTGCGTTCGCTGGATGAAGTCCGCCAGGGCCTGCAACGCCTGCACGGCTTGTCGCCACAACGGCTTTATGCGGTGCGGGCCCGGCTGATCCTGTACGAAGGCTTCTTGCTGGCCCTGCGCTCGCAGCCTCAGGCCGCCCGGTTACGCTTGCAAGCCGGTTTGGGCGAGGCCCGGGCCTGCCGCGATATCAGCGTGTTGATCGGCCACTGCGTGATCGCCAGGCTCGAAGGCAACAGCGGCGAGTTCGCCAAAGCCTTCGCCGAACTGGCCGAAGCCGAACGGCTGATGCACATCTGGGACGTCCCGCCGATCTACTACCTGGCGATGATCACCCTGGTCAAATGCGAACTCTGGCTGGCCCAGGGTCGCATCGATCTGGCCGAAGCATGGCTGGCGCGATTGGGCCAGACCTACAACGGCGAACACCCGGCAGCCCCACCGGAGTTTCATCCTCAACTGCCGCTGCACATCGAATTGCAGCAAGCGCTGCTTGATGTGATTAAAGGCCAACCGATGCTGGCGGAAGGGCGGCTGAATGCGCTGTTGGAGCACGGGCAGCAAACGGGTCGGCAGATGCTCAGCGTGATGGCCCTGACGCAAAAGATTGCGTTGTTGCTGGCGGGTGGGCGTGAGCCGGAGGCGCGCAAGGCATTGGCGCAAGCGCTGGAAGCGGCGGCGGGTGGTGTGCTGCAGCCGTTCGACGGGTTGCTGACTGAGCATTCGGACTGGTTGCGCGGGCAGTTGCCGCTCTGTGCGCCCACCGTCGTGTCGCAAAACCTGCTCGATGGACTTCCGGCCCTGGCAAGTCGTCCGGTGCTTGAACCCTCCCTCGGTACGGAAACCCTGAGTACACGGGAACTGGCCGTCCTGCGGCTGATTGCTCAGGGCTGCTCGAATCAGGAAATCAGTGATCAGTTGTTCATCTCACTGCACACCGTAAAAACGCATGCCAGCCATATCAATAGCAAGTTGGGGGTTGAGCGACGCACACAGGCGGTGGCGCGTGCGAAGGCGCTAGGGGTACTGGTTTAACCGCGTAACAACCGACCCTGCGAAAACAAAAACGCCCCGAACCGGTCGGGGCGTTTTTATGGGTACGTGGTGGCCTACAGAAAGGCCGCCACGGTTTTTGCGATGGACCGTCAGGCCACCATATCGCTGGCGCTGAACGTATTGACCCCCACGAGCTGGATTTCGAAATCAGTCCCCGTGCCACCGCTGACATTGCCCGACAGTACGTGGTCGACAAAGCGCACTTGCCCGGCCCCGGTGAACTCGTTGGCGCCGATGAATGTGAACCCACTATCAAAGCCCGCATTCGGAAGGTTGGAATCAAACTTCGTCAGGTCGATTTTGTCACCTTGCAGGCTGTTGAAGTCGGTGATGACGTCGCGGCTGGCGCCGACGCCCATTTCATTGACTGCACTGAACACAAAAGTGTCGGCACCTGCGTCGCCGAATAGGATATCGGTCCCGGCACCACCGTCCAGAATGTTGTTACCGGAATTGCCGTACAGCAAGTTGTTCAGGGCGTTGCCGGTGCCATTCAGGTTGGATAGGCCTACGAGATTCAGGTTCTCGACATTGTTGCCCAGGGTGTAGTCGACGTAGGAGTAGACCCTATCGATTTGCGAGAGCGAGGTGCCGGTTTCGATCACTACGTCGCCGACGTTGTCGACAATGTAGGTGTCGTTGCCGCCGCCGCCGATCATCGTGTCTGCGCCGAGACCACCGTTGATGAAGTTGGCATCAGCGTTGCCGGTCAGGGTGTTGTCCAGGTCGTTGCCAATAGCAGTAAAGGCTCCAGACCCCAGCAACAAGATGTTCTCGACATTCTGCAGGTTGTTCATGACCAGGTTGACGGTACTGTCCTGGGCAGTTGCGTTGTAGACAACAAACAGGGTGTCGTTGCCTTCGTTGGCATTTTCCTGGACAAGAGCCAGTTCGCCCGACTGATCAATGGCATAGTCATCGTTGCCTTTACCGCCGATCATCGTATCCAGACCGGCGCCACCATTGAGCTGATTATTGCCATCGTTACCGATTAGCACGTTGTTCTGGGCGTTGCCGATGGCATTGATGTTGGCGCCGCCGGTCAGGGTAAGGTTTTCAATGTTGGCGTCCAGCGTCCAGGTTATAGAAGACCGAATAGTGTCGATCTCGCTGACCAGGGTGCTGGCTTCAACCACGACGTCGCCAATGTTGTCGACAATGTAGGTGTCGTTACCAGTGCCGCCCGCCATGTAATCGGCCCCAGCCCCACCGTCCAGAATGTTGTCACCGGTGTTGCCGTAGATCACGTTGTTCAAGGCATTGCCAGTGGCGTGCAAATTGGCGATGCCGGCCAGGGTCAGGTTCTCGACATTGTTGCCCAAGGTGTAGTCGATGTAGGAATAGACCGTATCGATTTCCGAGAGCGAGGTGCCAGTTTCGGTCACGATGTCGCCGACGTTATCGACGATGTAAGTATCGTTACCGGCGCCACCGATCATCGTGTCAGCACCTGTCATACCGTTGAGGAAGTTGGCGTCGGCATTGCCGGTCAGGGTGTTGTTCAGATCGTTGCCAATAGCAGTAAAGGCACCTGCTCCCAGTAGCAGGATGTTTTCGACATTCTTCAGGTTGCTTAGGCCCAAGTTGATTTGATTGTCCTGGGCGGTGGCGTTGTAGACAACGAACAAGGTGTCGTTACCTTCGCTGGCGTTTTCCTGGATGAGCGCCAGTTCGCCCGACTGGTCAACGGCGTAGTCATCGTTACCTTTGCCGCCGATCATCGTGTCCAAACCAGCGCCACCATTGAGTTGGTTATTGCCGTCGTTGCCGACCAATGCGTTGTTCTGGGCGTTGCCGATGGCGTTGATGTTGGCGGTGCCTGACAGAGTCAGGTTCTCGACATTGTTGCCCAAGGTGAAGTTGATGTAGGAATAGACCGTGTCGATTTCCGAGAGCGAGGTGCCATTCTCGATCACCACGTCACCGACGTTGTCGACGATGTAGATATCGTTACCGGCGCCGCCGGTCATGATATCCGCGCCTTTGCCGCCGTTGATGAAGTCGGCGCCGCTGCCGCCGGTCAGGATATTGTTCAGGTCATTGCCGGCCAGGACGAAGTTGCCAGCAGTGGTCACCACCACGTTTTCGACGTTCTGCAGATTGCTCAGGTTCAGGTCGATCAGGCTGGTCTGTGGCGTCGGCGAATAGAGGACCACCAAGGTGTCACTGCCTTCGTTGGCGTTTTCCTGGATCAGCGCCAACTCGCCGGCTTGATCCAAGGCGTAGGTATCGCTGCCTTTGCCGCCGATCATCGTATCGAGGCCGGCACCACCGTTGATCTGGTTATCCCCGTCATTGCCGGTGATAACGTTGTTCTGGGCGTTGCCGATGCCGTAAGTATTGGCGGTTCCAGTGAGGATCAGGTTTTCCAGGTTGGCGCTGAGGGTGTAGTTCACCGATGCCTTCACGGTGTCAATCTCGCTGGCCAGGGTGCTGGTTTCGCTGATGACGTCGCCAATGTTGTCGACAATGTAGGTGTCGTTGCCGGTGCCGCCAGCCATGTAGTCAGCCCCGAGGCCGCCGTCGATGATGTTACTACCAGTGTTGCCGGCGATCACATTGTTCAGGGCATTGCCAGTGGCATTCAAGTTCGCGCCGCCCGAAAGGGTCGCGTTCTCGACATTGTTGCCCAAGGTGTAGTCGATATAGGCATAGACAGTATCGATCTCTGAGAGTGAAGTACCGGTTTCGATCACCACATCGCCGATGTTGTCGACGATGTAGGTATCGTTGCCGGCGCCACCGGTCATCGTGTCCGCGCCCGCCATGCCATTGAGGAAGTTGTCTAGCGCGTTTCCGGTCAGGGAATCATCGAAGTTCGAGCCTGTGGCGTTTTCAATCTTAGCGCCGTAGGCAATAGCCAGTCCGTCATTGACGGCATTGCCGTCCCCGTCGGTAAACGCTTTGCCGATATGGCTGAACTGACCTTCGTTGAGATTGATCTGCACGGCTGCAAGTTGGTTGCTGGCGTCGATCGTATCGTTGCCGCCGGCGTCCCAGATAGTCTCGAACACGGATTGATCCGGTGCCCAGCTGTAGACGTTATTGCCGGTTTGCCAAAGCATGTTGGCACCGTAAAGTTTCTGGATCGTAAAAATATCCAGCAGCATCGGTGTCGTAGGCTGATAGGAGTACGAATTGTTGTAGCTCATCAGCGTGAAGTGCGAGTCGTCGAGCAACGGTGAAAGCACGGTGCTATTGGTGGGACTGCTTTCGAAAGGATGTTTGAGCCCCAGGGCATGACCGATTTCATGGATGAAAGTCATGTAGTCGTAAGTGCCTTTCACCGGATTCGGGTTATTTGTCGTCGGCCCGATCCAGACATCGCCTCCCAGAGGTGTCCTGTCCGGGAAGTACCCCCAGGCAGCAGTTTTTGGATCCATGCCAGCGTAACCACCGAACCGCAGGTCGCCGGCGCTACTGACGTTGTCAGCTACCAGGCTGAACTTGATATTTGCCACCGCGCTCCAGGCGGCAAGCGCACTGGTCACGGCAGTTTGTTGCGCGGATGTCAGGGCGAAACTGTTCAGGAATTCATTGTCCGGGCTGTAGCCTCGGGCGAAATACGACTGGTTAGGCGTTACGAAACTGTAGGTCAGCCGGGTTGAAAAAAAATCTACTCCACCGAAATCAGGGCTTAGCCACTGTGTGCCGTAAATCAGGCTGTCAGCCTGGGCATTACCGGAAAGAAATGATGGCTGGGTGAGCGCATAGCCTAGTGGAGACGACATTTGAATATCCTGAGTGATTTTACGACCGTCCTGGGGTGGTCGCTGCAATAAGCAATTTTGTACTGGAAACTGCGTCAATTGATATCACAGAGCCACTATTATTTTCAATGATGGCGCCAAAAATCTGACTTAGTGATTTATCGCCCTGCTCTGACGAAACTTAAGAAAAAATCAAACTGGTATCCTGTTGGAATTCGACCCGACAGGAGTTCCCATGACAGTCCCCGTCTCACCATTCATCCGCGAAACCTTCCCCGTCGGCCCGCTCCAGTGCAACTGCACGATCATCGGCGACCCCGTCACCAAAAAAGCCATCGTGGTCGATCCGGGCGGCAATCACGAACTGATCCTTGCCCGCCTCGACGCCTTGGGCCTGAAAGTCGTCAGCATCATCCACACCCACGCGCACCTCGATCACTTCCTGGCCTCCGGTCAGTTGAAGGAGAAAACCGGCGCGACCCTGCACCTGCACAAAGAAGATCAATTCCTCTGGGACAACCTGGAGATGCAATGCCAGATGTTCGGCGTGCCGTACACGCCAGTGCCGTCGCCGGATCGCTGGTTGGCGGATGATGAAGAACTGGCCTGCGGCTGCGGCGTGGCGATTCATACGCCGGGGCATACGCCAGGTTCCATGAGCTTTTGGTTTTCAGAGGCTAAGCTGTTGATTGCCGGTGACACGCTATTCAAGCGCGGGGTAGGGCGCACGGACTTGTGGGGCGGCGATCAGGCGACCATCGTGCGATCGATCAAGCAGCGGCTGTATACACTCGACGAGGAAGCCATCGTGGTGACTGGGCATGGTCCGGACACGCGTCTGGGGGATGAAATGCGCGAGAACCCTTTTGTTCGGGCCTGAATTGTAACCAGTGGAATTTTTACTCGCGCCAATGATCCAACGCCCGCATGGGCCGATGCCTGGTTCCGTAGCATCACAGAATGTAAAACGTAGGAGCTCTTCATGTTCACCAAGCAGCGTTTGATTATTGTCGCAACGGCTGTGGCCTTGTTGTCCGGCTGTGCTTCGCCCAATCCGTATGACAATCAGGGACAAGCCGACGGCGGCTCCCAAGGCGTGAGCAAAACCGCCAAGTACGGTGGCCTCGGCGCCCTCGCCGGTGCGTTGGCCGGTGCCGCCATCGACCATAACAACCGTGGCAAGGGCGCGCTGATTGGCGCCGCCGTGGTGGGGGCTTCTGCCGCCGGTTACGGTTACTACGCCGACCAGCAAGAGAAAAAGCTGCGGGCCAGCATGGCCAATACCGGGGTTGAAGTGCAGCGCCAGGGCGATCAAATCAAATTGATCATGCCGGGTAACATCACCTTCGCGACCGATTCGGCGAACATCGCTTCCAGCTTCTACCAGCCGCTGAATAACCTGGCAGGCTCGCTCAAGGAATTCAGCCAGAACCAGATCGAGATCGTCGGCTACACCGACAGCACCGGCAGCCGCCAGCACAACATGGACCTGTCCCAGCGTCGCGCCCAGAGCGTGGCGACTTACCTGACCTCCCAAGGCGTGAGCGGTGCCAACCTGTCGGCACGCGGTGCCGGGCCGGATAACCCGATTGCCAGCAACGGCGATGTCAATGGCCGGGCGCAGAACCGTCGGGTCGAGGTGAATTTGAAAGCGATTCCGGGGCAGCAGTATCAGCAGCAGGGGCAGCCTGTTCAGCAGTATCAGTAAGCTCCAGATGTAAAAGAGCCGCCCGATTCATAGTTGATCGGGCGGCTTTTTTGTGTCGCCTTTGCTGGCCTCTTCGCGAGCAAGCCCGCTCCCACATTTGGAATGCGTTCCCCCTGTGGGAGCGGGCTTGCTCGCGAAGGGGCCCTAACACGCAACACAAACACCCAGCCACAAAAAAGCCCCCGGACAATCACTCATCCGGGGGCTTTTGCGTAGCGCGGAACCTGATTACTTCTTCAGGCCGTAATGCTCATCAAGCATGCCCGGCGCGTTCGGAGCTTTGGGCGCGTAGTCGCGAGGCGGCTCCTGATTGCGCGGCGGCGTCAGGCGTTCCCGTGGTGCCACGGCGGCGTCGGCGTGCAGGGCAGCCAGCAGGCGTTGGCGAGTCTGCTCGTCCAGGGCCAGGCGGTTGGCACCCTCGGCGAGATGATCCTGCACGTCCTGATAGCTGGCGGTCAGTTTCTTGACCAGGCTGGCCGTGCTGTTGAAGTGGGTCACCACCTCGTTCTGATAACTGTCGAAACGTTCCTGAATGTCATCCAACTGACGTTGCGTGCTGCTAGGAGCGGCATTCGGCACCAGGCGAGCGATCAGGAAACCAACGGCGACACCCACAACCAGGGCAAGAGTCGGCAACAACCAAACTAAGAGCGAGTGTTCCACGAGTCCTTCCTCTATAAACGGCTTTGCTTTACGTTAACGGCTCGAACCTGCGCTGTATACCGCGATTCACTCGCAATAGATTGGCACAGACAATTTGCTAGACGAGTCGACCCGATTCGAGGTCACGGAGTTCCTTCCTTGCTTATGCGCGAAACCCCTGTAGTGATTGATGGCCCGGTTGGTCAACTGGAAGCTCTCTATCTTGATAACGAGCAGCCTCGCGGCCTGGCGCTGATCTGCCATCCAAACCCGGTGCAGGGCGGCACCATGCTCAATAAAGTCGTGTCGACCTTGCAGCGCACGGCTCGCGATGCCGGTTTGATTACCTTGCGGTTCAATTACCGTGGCGTCGGCACCAGCGCAGGCACCCATGACATGGGCACCGGCGAAGTCGACGATGCTCAAGCGGTTGCCGAATGGCTGCGGGCCAAACACCCGGAGTTGCCGCTGACGCTGTTCGGTTTCTCTTTCGGCGGTTTTGTTGCAGCCAGTCTCGGCGGACGCCTTGAAGCGCAGGGCGAACAACTGAAACATCTGTTCATGGTTGCGCCAGCCGTTATGCGCCTGGGCGATCAGGATCAACTGCCACAACACGGCGCGCTGACCCTGATCCAGCCGGAAACTGATGAAGTCATCGATCCGCAGCTTGTCTACGAATGGTCCGACAAACTCGATCGCCCCCATGAGCTGCTGAAAGTGGCAGAATGCGGACACTTTTTTCATGGCAAGCTGACCGATCTCAAGGATCTGATCCTGCCGCGTCTTTCGAATTGATTGCAGTCTGACAAGCGATTACCCATGACGACTCGTACCCGTATCCTCACCGGCATCACCACCACCGGCACGCCGCACCTGGGCAACTACGCCGGCGCCATTCGCCCGGCGATCCTGGCCAGCCGCGACAGCAATGCCGATTCGTTCTATTTCCTGGCCGACTATCACGCCCTGATCAAATGCGATGACCCGCTGCGCATCCAGCGCTCGCGTCTGGAAATCGCCGCGACCTGGCTGGCCGGTGGACTCGACGTCGACCGCGTGACCTTCTATCGCCAGTCCGACATTCCGGAAATCCCCGAGCTGACCTGGCTGCTGACCTGCGTCGCCGCCAAGGGCCTGCTCAACCGTGCCCACGCCTACAAGGCCTCGGTGGACAAGAACGTCGAGACCGGCGAAGACCCGGACGCCGGCATCACCATGGGCTTGTACAGCTACCCGGTGCTGATGGCCGCCGACATCCTGATGTTCAACGCCCACAAGGTGCCGGTCGGTCGTGACCAGATCCAGCACGTGGAAATGGCTCGCGACATCGGCCAGCGTTTCAACCATTTGTTCGGTCAGGGCAAAGAGTTCTTCACCATGCCGGAGGCGCTGATCGAAGAAAGCGTCGCAACGCTGCCGGGCCTAGACGGTCGCAAGATGTCGAAGAGCTACGACAACACCATTCCGTTGTTCAGCAGCGCCAAAGAGATGAAGGACGCGATTTCGCGGATCGTCACCGACTCCCGTGCGCCAGGCGAAGCCAAGGATCCGGACAACTCGCATCTGTTTACCTTGTTCCAGGCCTTCGCCACGCCGGCGCAGTCCGACGAATTCCGCAGCGAGTTGTTGCAGGGCCTGGGTTGGGGCGAGGCGAAGAATCGTCTGTTCCAACTGCTGGACAGCGAACTGGGCGAGTCCCGCGAGCGCTATCACCAGTTGATCGAACGTCCGGCAGACCTGGAAGACATGCTGCAACTCGGCGCCAAAAAGGCCCGCTCCGTGGCGACCCCGTTCCTGCATGAACTGCGCGAAGCGGTCGGCCTGCGTTCCTTTGTCGCCCAGACTCAGGTTGCAGCGACGACCAAGAAGAAAGCCGCCAAAGCTGCGCGTTTCGTCAGTTTCCGTGAAGACGACGGCAGTTTCCGCTTCCGTCTGCTGGCGGCGGATGGCGAGCAATTGCTGCTGTCGCGTAACTTCGCCGACGGTAAAACCGCCGGTCAGGTGACCAAGCAACTGCAAGCGGGCCAGCCTCTGGACGTGCGCAGTGAAGACTTGAGCTTCAGCGTCTGGCTGGAAGGCGAGTGCGTTGGCGACAGCCCGGCCTTCGCTGACAGTGCTGCTCGCGACGTCGCCATCGACGCCTTGCGTGTGGCCCTGACGCCGGTTCAGGAATAAATCAGCGGCTCGGCCCGACCAAGGGCTGATTGCCATTCTGACGGGCCGTCGCTACAGTGGCGGCCCGTTTTTGTTGCCTTGCTAACGAATTATGACGCCCCTAGAACGATATCAAGCTGATCTGAAACGCCCGGAATTCTTCCATGACGCCGCCCAGGAAACTGCGGTGCGTCATTTGCAGCGCCTGTACGACGATCTGGTCGCGGCCTCGCAGAGCAAGCCGGGCCTGTTCGGCAAACTGTTTGGCAAGAAAGACCAGGCGCCGGTCAAGGGTCTGTACTTCTGGGGCGGCGTTGGCCGTGGCAAGACCTACCTGGTCGACACCTTCTTCGAAGCCCTGCCGTTCAAGGAAAAGGTCCGCACTCACTTCCACCGCTTCATGAAGCGCGTGCACGAAGAGATGAAGACCCTGGGCGGCGAGAAAAACCCGCTGACCATCATCGCCAAGCGTTTCTCCGACGAAGCCCGGGTGATCTGTTTCGATGAGTTCTTCGTTTCGGATATCACCGACGCGATGATCCTCGGCACGCTGATGGAAGAGCTGTTCAAGAACGGCGTGACCCTGGTCGCGACCTCGAACATCGTGCCGGACGGCCTGTACAAGGACGGCCTGCAACGTGCGCGCTTCCTGCCGGCCATTGCACTGATCAAGCAGAACACCGACATCGTCAACGTCGACAGCGGCGTCGATTACCGTCTGCGTCACCTTGAGCAAGCGGAACTGTTCCACTTCCCGCTGGACGAAGCGTCCCAGGAAAGCCTGCGAAAAAGCTTCCGCGCCCTGACGCCGGAATGCACTGCCGCCACCGAAAACGACGTGCTGATGATCGAAAACCGCGAAATCCGTGCCTTGCGCACCTGCGATGACGTGGCCTGGTTCGACTTCCGCGAACTGTGCGATGGCCCGCGCAGCCAGAACGATTACATCGAACTGGGCAAGATCTTCCACGCCGTGCTGCTCAGCGGTGTCGAGCAGATGAGCGTCACCACCGACGACATCGCCCGACGCTTTATCAACATGGTCGACGAGTTCTACGACCGGAACGTGAAGCTGATCATTTCTGCCGAAGTCGAGCTCAAGGATTTGTACACCGGTGGTCGCTTGAACTTTGAATTCCAGCGCACGTTGAGTCGTTTGCTGGAAATGCAGTCGCATGAATTCCTGTCTCGGGCGCATAAGCCGTAGGATTTTTCGGAAAATAAAAAAGGCCTGCAAATGCAGGCCTTTTTTGTGCGCGGCCCAAACCCTGTGGGAGCGGGCTTGCTCGCGAAAGCGGAGTGTCAGTCGACATCGATGTTGAATGTCAGTCCGCATTCGCGAGCAAGCCCGCTCCCACATTGGGTTTGTGTTGTATCAGGCAGCCTGCTGAAACTGCTGCCGATACTGGTTCGGCGACAATTCGGTGTGCTGGCGGAACAGCCGCGCAAAGAAGCTCGCATCGTCGTAACCGACCTCATAACTGATGGTCTTGATGCTCTTGCGGCTGCCGGACAACAAGCCCTTGGCGGTTTCGATACGCAGGCGTTGCAGGTAATGCAGCGGCTTGTCGCCGGTGGCGGTCTGGAAGCGGCGCATAAAGTTGCGGATGCTCATGCCATGCTCCCGCGCCACATCTTCGAAGCGGAATTTGTCGGCGAAATGTTCTTCGAGCCAGTGCTGGATCTGCAGGATGATCACGTCCTGGTGCAGCTTCTGCCCGCCAAAACCAATCCGCCCCGGCGCATAGCTGCGCTGCACTTCATACAGAATGTCCCGGGCCACGGCCTGGGCCACGTTGGCGCCACAGAAGCGTTCGATCAGGTAGATATAGAGGTCGCACGCCGAAGTGGTGCCGCCGGCGCAATACAGGTTATCGGCGTCGGTCAGGTGCTTGTCCTGATTGAGGTGGACCCGTGGGAAGCGCTCCGCAAACGCGGTGAAGAAACGCCAGTAGGTGGTCGCTTCCTTGCCATCGAGCAGCCCCGCTTCCGCCAGCCAGAACACGCCGGTGGCTTCTGCGCACAGTACGGCGCCGCGAGCGTGTTGTTCGCGCAGCCACGGCAGGACCTGTGGATAACGTTTGCAGAGTGTTTCGAAATCGTCCCAGAAGGCCGGGAGGATGATGATGTCAGCGTTTTCCAGGCCGCCGTCTACCGGCATGATCACATCGCTGAAGCTGTTCACCGGTTTGCCGTCGGGGCTGACCAGCCGGGTTTCGAACGCCGGTGTCAGGCCGTGGCCCAGTTGTTTGCCGTAGCGCAGGCTGGCCAGGTGGAAGAAATCCTTGGCTTGCATGAGGGTGGATGCGAAAACCCGGTCGATAGCCAGGATGCTGACGCGCCGCAAGGGCGTGGAGACTTGGTTAGACATAATTCAACTTTATTCTTATAGGGGAAAGTGGTCACCAGACGGCTGGATCGTCTTATTTTTTGTCTGATGTGTCCAGTGTCCTGTATCGCGAGCGCGGCTTAGGCTCTGAAGGTCAATCCTTCCAACAATAACGACAGGTGCCCCATGATTCCCAGAACCTTGTTCAGTTCCGAGCACGAACTTTTTCGCGACAGCGTGCGAACGTTCCTCGAAAAAGAGGCCGTGCCGTTCCATGGGCAATGGGAAAAACAAGGCTACATCGACCGCAAACTCTGGAACAAGGCGGGGGAGGCGGGGATGCTCTGTTCGCACCTGCCGGAGGAATATGGCGGGCTGGGGGCGGACTTTCTCTACAGCGCGGTGGTGATCGAAGAGGTCGGTCGCCTGGGCCTGACCGGGATCGGTTTCTCGCTGCATTCGGACATCGTCGCGCCGTACATCCTGCATTACGGCAGTGAAGCGTTGAAGCACAAGTACCTGCCGAAACTGGTGTCGGGAGAAATGGTCACGGCCATCGCCATGACCGAGCCGGGCGCCGGTTCCGACCTGCAAGGGGTGAAGACCACGGCGGTGCTGGACGGTGACGAGTACGTGATCAACGGCTCGAAAACCTTCATCACCAACGGTTTTCTCGCAGACCTTGTGATCGTCGTCGCCAAGACCGATCCCAAGGCGGGCGCGAAGGGCACCAGCCTGTTTCTGGTGGAAGCCAATACGCCGGGCTTCGCCAAGGGCAAGCGCCTGGAAAAAGTCGGAATGAAGGCTCAGGACACGTCGGAATTGTTCTTCCAGGACGTACGAGTGCCGAAGGAAAACCTCTTGGGTCAGGCCGGGATGGGCTTCGCCTACCTGATGCAGGAATTGCCACAAGAGCGTCTTACGGTTGCTGTCGGCGGGCTGGCTTCGGCCGAAGCGGCGCTGCAATGGACCCTGGATTACACCCGCGACCGCAAGGCCTTTGGCAAGGCGATTGCGGATTTTCAGAACACACGCTTCAAACTGGCGGAGATGGCCACCGAGATCCAGATTGGCCGGGTGTTCGTCGATAAGTGCCTGGAACTGCACCTGCAAGGCAAGCTCGATGTGCCGACGGCGGCGATGGCGAAATACTGGGGCACCGACCTGCAATGCAAGGTGCTCGACGAGTGCGTGCAACTGCATGGCGGTTACGGGTTCATGTGGGAATACCCAGTGGCGAGGGCGTGGGCGGATGCGCGGGTGCAGCGGATCTATGCGGGGACCAATGAAATCATGAAGGAGATTATTGCGCGGTCGCTTTGAAGATTTGGTGAATTCGAGATCGCCTTCGCGAGCAAGCCCGTTCCCACATTGAAATGCGATCAAATGTGGGAGCGGGCTTGCTCGCGAAGGCTTTTCAGCTATCGATCAGGGCGCCGGATTCGGGTGATCCTTGTGAATCGCCTCGATCCCTGCCAGTACTTCGTCGGAAAGCTTCAGCTCGAAACTCGCAATGTTGCTGTCCAGTTGCTCCAGCGTCGTCGCGCCGATGATGTTGCTGGTCACGAACGGCTGCTGCGTTACGAAAGCCAATGCCATCTGCGCCGGGTCCAGGCCGTGCTCTCGGGCCAGTGCGACATAACGGCTGCACGCTGCCTCCGACTGCGGGTTGAAATAGCGGCTGAAGCGGCTGTAGAGGCTCAGACGGCCTTTCGGCGGGCGCGCCCCACCTTCGTACTTGCCCGACAGGAAACCGAACGCCAGGGGCGAATAGGCCAGCAGGCCGCACTGTTCGCGAATGGCGATTTCCGCCAGGCCGACTTCAAAGCTGCGGTTGAGCAGGTTGTAGGGGTTCTGGATCGACACGGCACGCGGCCAGCCACGGGCTTCGGCCAGGGCCAGAAAACGCATGGTGCCCCACGGGGTTTCGTTGGACAGACCGATGTGGCGGATCTTGCCGGCCTTGACCTGCTCGTCCAACGCTTCGAGGGTGTCTTCCAGCGGTGTCAGGTTGGCTTCGATCTTGTGCTTGTAGCCCAATTGGCCGAAGAAATTGGTGCTGCGTTCCGGCCAGTGCAGTTGATAGAGGTCGATGTAGTCGGTCTGCAAGCGCTTGAGGCTGGCGTCCACGGCTTCGGTGATGTGCTGGCGGTTATGGCGCAGGTTTTTGTCGCGGATGTAGTCGATGGTGTTGCCCGGACCGGCGATCTTGCTGGCCAGGATCCAGTCGGCACGATCGCCGCGACTCTTGAAGTAATTGCCGATGTAGCGCTCGGTGGTGGCGTAGGTGTCGGCCTTGGGAGGCACCGGGTACATTTCGGCGGTATCGATGAAATTGATCCCGGCGCTCTTGGCCCGTTCAATCTGGGCGAAGGCCTCTGCCTCGCTGTTTTGCTCGCCCCAGGTCATGGTTCCGAGGCAGATTGCACTCACGTTCAGATCGGTTCGGCCTAGCTGTCGATAATCCATCGGGTGCTCCTTGGGCAAAACAATCATAAAAGCAGGTTGAATATTTTTTCGCAATCTGCATAATTGCCCACCTCTTTATGCAGTGGAAGTGATGCGCCGCCTGCGGAAGAGATCTTGCCGTTGAACGGACGCGCCGACCCGAGCCCCCGATAGCGTCTGTATCCGGCTGCCTTTGACTTGTCAAAGCACGCACTATTCAGTAAGATCCGCCGTCTAATTTACAGGGCGGCCCCTGAGGCTATTAAAGAATGACAACTTTTACTGCAAAACCAGAAACAGTTGTGCGCGACTGGTTTGTCGTCGACGCCGCTGGTCAGACCCTGGGTCGTCTGGCTACCGAAATCGCGAGCCGTCTGCGTGGCAAGCATAAAGCTGAGTACACTCCTCACGTTGACACCGGCGATTACATCGTCGTTATCAATGCCGAGCAGGTTCGTGTAACCGGTGCTAAAACCACCGACAAAATCTACTACTCCCACTCCGGTTTCCCGGGTGGCATCAAGTCGATCAGTTTCGAAAAACTGATCGCCAAGAAGCCTGAATCCCCGATCGAGATCGCGGTTAAAGGTATGCTGCCGAAGGGCCCACTGGGTCGCGACATGTATCGCAAGCTGAAAGTCTATGCGGGCGCTGCTCACCCTCATGCTGCTCAGCAGCCCCAAGAACTGAAGTTTTAACGGAATAGTTCATTATGTCGGCGACTCAAAATTACGGCACTGGCCGTCGCAAGACCGCAACCGCACGCGTTTTCCTGCGTCCGGGTACTGGTAACATCTCCATCAACAACCGCACCCTGGAAAATTTCTTCGGCCGCGAAACTGCCCGCATGGTAGTTCGTCAGCCGCTGGAACTGACTGAGACTGTCGAGAAGTTCGACATCTACGTCACCGTGATCGGTGGTGGTGTAAGTGGTCAAGCTGGCGCAATCCGCCACGGTATCACTCGCGCACTGATGCAGTACGACGAAACCCTGCGTGGCGCTCTGCGCAAAGCTGGCTTCGTTACTCGCGATGCTCGTGAAGTTGAACGTAAGAAAGTTGGCCTGCGTAAAGCGCGTAAGCGTCCGCAGTACTCGAAGCGTTAATTCGCTTCCACGTTCAAAAAAGAACGCCCAGCCTCCTCACGGAGCTGGGCGTTTTTTTATGCGTGCGATTTCTCAAAGAATTGCGCTGTGACAACTTGCCACAGCCGTAGAGCCCCTATACTGCAAGGCTTGGCAGTGGAGCCCTTGGGTAATTACCTTGTCAGAATTGGGGCTTTTCATTACCATTCGGCAAAATTTTTATAAGTACATAGATTTAACTTAGTAGATGCCTGATTTAACAGGCCACAAAGCTGATGGGAGAGGACTGAATGAGCAATGACGGCGTGAATGCAGGCCGGCGTCGCTTCTTGGTAGCAGCCACATCCGTGGTGGGTGCTGCAGGAGCGGTGGGGGCTGCGGTCCCGTTCGTGGGGTCATGGTTTCCCAGTGCCAAGGCGAAAGCCGCAGGTGCACCGGTGAAAGTGAATGTCAGCAAAATCGAGCCAGGCCAGCAGATGATTGCTGAGTGGCGCGGCCAGCCAGTATTCATTGTCCGCCGAACCGCGGAAATCCTGGGGAATCTGAAGAAGATCGAGGGCCAGCTGTCTGACCCGACCTCCAAGAACTCGACACAACCGACCTACGTTGATCCAGAAACGCGTTCGATCAAGCCAGAGGTTCTGCTGCTGATCGGTATCTGCACACACCTGGGTTGCTCACCGACCTTCCGCCCTGAAGTGGCACCTGCTGATCTGGGCAAAGACTGGGTTGGGGGCTATTTCTGCCCTTGCCACGGTTCCCACTACGATCTGGCTGGCCGCGTCTACAAGTCGCAACCCGCGCCTTTGAACCTGCCAGTTCCCCCGCATTCCTATGAGACCGATGAGATTATTGTCATTGGCGTCGATACGGAGAAAGCGTGATGAGCAAGTTCATGGATTGGGTTGATGCCCGCTTCCCCGCGACCAAAATGTGGGAAGACCATCTCAGCAAGTATTACGCCCCGAAGAACTTCAACTTCTTCTATTTCTTTGGTTCCCTCGCACTGCTCGTTCTGGTCAACCAGATCGTTACCGGTGTCTGGCTGACCATGAGCTACACCCCGTCGGCGGAAGAGGCGTTTGCCTCCGTCGAATACATCATGCGCGACGTCGAGTACGGCTCGATCCTGCGTCTGCTGCACTCCACCGGCGCTTCGGCGTTCTTCATCGTGGTCTATCTGCACATGTTCCGTGGCTTGCTCTACGGTTCGTACCAGAAGCCCCGTGAGCTGGTGTGGGTCTTCGGCATGCTGATCTACCTGGCGCTGATGGCTGAAGCCTTCATGGGTTACCTGCTGCCGTGGGGCCAGATGTCCTACTGGGGTGCCCAGGTGATCATCTCGCTGTTCGGTGCGATCCCGGTCATCGGTAACGACCTGACCCAGTGGATCCGTGGTGACTACCTGATTTCCGGTATCACCCTGAACCGCTTCTTCGCCCTGCACGTCGTGGCGCTGCCAATCGTTATCCTCGGCCTGGTGGTGTTGCACGTCCTGGCGTTGCACGAAGTCGGTTCGAACAACCCGGATGGCGTGGACATCAAGAAACATAAAGACGAAAACGGCGTACCGCTGGATGGCATTGCCTTCCACCCGTACTACACCGTGAAAGATATCGTCGGCGTAGTGGTGTTCCTGTTCATCTTCTGTTCGATCGTATTCTTCTTCCCGGAAATGGGCGGTTACTTCCTCGAGAAGCCGAACTTTGAAGTGGCGAACGCCTTCAAGACCCCAGAGCACATTGCTCCGGTCTGGTACTTCACACCGTTCTACGCCATCTTGCGGGCCATTCCGGACAAGCTCATGGGCGTTATCGCCATGGGGGCCTCGATTGCCATGCTGTTCGTCCTTCCGTGGCTCGACCGTAGCCCGGTCAAGTCCATGCGCTACAAAGGCTGGCTGAGCAGGATCTGGCTGTGGGTGTTCTGCATCTGTTTCGTGATCCTCGGCATCCTGGGCGTATTGGCCCCGACTCCCGAGCGTACGCTGGTGTCGCAGATTTGCACCTTCCTGTACTTCGCCTACTTCATTCTGATGCCGTTCTACACCAGGCTCGAGAAGACCAAACCGGTTCCGGAAAGGGTGACTGGCTGATGAAAAAGCTATTTGCTGTATTGATTCTCGCTGCTTTGCCTGTGTTCTCCTTCGCGGCCGAACATGGTCCGGAGCTGGAAAGTGTCGATATCGACGTTTCCGATAAAGCGGCCATGCAGGATGGCGCACGTACGTTCGCCAACTATTGCATGGGTTGCCACAGCGCCAAGTTCCAGCGCTATGAGCGTGTTGCCGACGATCTGGGGATTCCCCACGACCTGATGCTGAAAAACCTGGTGTTCACCGGCGCCAAGATCGGCGACCACATGAGCATCGGCATGCAGCCGGCAGACGCCAAGACCTGGTTTGGTGCTGCACCGCCGGACCTGACCCTGGTGGCGCGTGTACGAGGCACCGACTGGCTCTACGGTTATCTGCGTTCGTTCTATGAAGATCCGGCGCGTCCTTGGGGTGTGAACAACAAGGTGTTCCCGAACGTCGGCATGCCTAACGTGCTGGTCGGCCTGCAAGGTCGCCAGGTGGTTGGTTGCAAGCAGGTTCAAATCGTCGAAGACGGCAAGAAGCAATATGATCCGCTGACTGGTACGCCGTTGACTCATGAAGCGTGCGATCAGCTGACCATCGTGCCGAAAAGCGGTGCTCTGAACGAAGAGCAGTTCGATGAGAAGGTCAAGAATCTGGTAACCTTCCTCGCTTACTCGGCTAACCCGGTTAAGCTGCAGCATCAGCGCATCGGTACGTACGTTCTCTTGTACCTCGCGTTCTTCTTCGTATTCGCTTACTTGCTCAAGCGCGAATACTGGAAAGATGTGCACTGATAAAGCTTCAAGCAATTGCTGTTAATCGCGCGCGCCCAAGGGCGCCTCTGAAAGTGTAACGAGTCTGCATGCCAGACGTTACGGGAGGCGCCCTCTGGGCGCGCTCGTTTTTCCGCTTACGATAATTTCTACAAGCGAGGAGGACCGCCATGGGCGTGACCAATCGGTTGGCCTGTTACTCCGACCCCGCCGACCACTATTCCCACCGAGTACGCATCGTACTTGCAGAGAAGGGTGTCAGCGCCGAGATCATTTATGTGGAAGCTGGTCGCCAGCCGCCTAAACTGATCGAAGTGAACCCTTACGGCAGCTTGCCCACCCTGGTCGATCGTGACCTGGCGTTGTGGGAGTCGACCGTGGTGATGGAATATCTGGATGAGCGTTACCCGCACCCGCCTTTACTGCCGGTTTATCCCGTGGCGCGTGCAAACAGCCGTCTGCTGATTCATCGTATTCAGCGTGACTGGTGTGGCCTGGTGGATCTGATTCTGGATTCCAAGTCCAAGGAAGCAGCCCGCGTCGTGGCTCGTAAAGAGCTGCGCGAGAGCCTGACTGGCGTGTCGCCGTTGTTCGCCGACAAGCCGTTTTTCCTCAGCGAGGAACAAAGTCTGGTGGATTGCTGCCTATTGCCAATACTCTGGCGATTGCCGATTCTGGGTATTGAACTGCCGCGGCCTGCCAAGCCGCTGCTTGATTACATGGAGCGCTCTTTTGCGCGTGAGGCTTTCCAGGCGAGTCTGTCTGGCGTCGAACGCGATATGCGCTAAGGCTTAAGGAGCCGCTATGAACTCCAGTCGACCTTATCTGGTCCGCGCGCTCTACGAGTGGATTGTTGATAACGATTGCACCCCGCACATGCTGGTCAATTCTGAATATCCGTCGGTGCAGGTGCCTCAAGGTTTCGCCAGTGATGGACAAATTGTCCTGAACGTTTCACCGGCTGCCGTGCGTCACTTGCACATGGACAACGAAGCGGTCAGCTTCGAGGGGCGCTTCGGTGGCGTGCCGCACACCCTGTTCGTGCCTATCGCTTCGATCCTGGGTATTTACGCCCGGGAGAACGGTCAGGGCATGGTGTTCGATCTGGAATCGCCTCTGGAAGACGATGAAGAGATCGAGCCGGATGATGATGTCCCGCCACCCGACAACGAACCGCCGCGTCCCAGCGGTCGACCGAGTTTGAAGGTGGTGAAGTAATAAAAAAGGCGATCCGAATGGATCGCCTTTTTTATTACTTCTGTAGGAGCCAGGCTTGCCGGCGAAGGCGGTCTTGAAGACGCCTTCGCCGGCAAGCCTGGCTCCTACAGGAGTGGTTTGTCAGTCGATGTACTCAAACAACTTCACGATCTTCTGCACCCCGGAAACGCTCTGCACCAGGTTGGTGGCTTGAGCGGCTTCCTGCTTGGTCAGCAGGCCGAGCAAATAGACGATGCCATTCTCGGTGACGACTTTGATGCGCGAGCCCGGGATGTTCGGGTCGGTGAGCATCTGGGTCTTGATCTTGGAGGTCAGCCAGGTGTCGTTCTGGCGGGCCAGGAAGCCGGAGGGTGGCAACACTTGCAGTTCGTTATGAACCTTCTTCACGCGCTGGACCGCGGAAGCGGCCTGTTCGGCCTTGGCCTTGAGGTCGGCGGTGGGTGTTTGTCCGGCCAGCAGCACGACGCCGTTGAAGCTGGTGACGACGATGTGCGAGTCGTTATCCAGCGCCGGATCGGCCTTGGCGACGTTGACGCCGACCTTGGTGTCGATCAGGGAGTCGTCGATTTTGCTGCCGAAGGTGCGTGTGCCGCGGTCATCTTCAATCGGTGCTTCGCGGCTGGCTTTAACCACCGAGGTGCAGCCGCTGATGCCGAGGCACAGGGTCAAGGCCAGAAGGCCTAGGCGATTAGGGGTCATTCTTCACTCCCGAACAGTTGGCTGTCGATCAAGTCGCAAAGGCAATGGATCGCCAGCAGGTGGACTTCCTGAATACGTGCGGTGACATTGGCCGGTACGCGAATCTCGACGTCTTCAGGCAAAAGCAGCGACGCCATGCCGCCGCCATCGCGACCGGTCAATGCTACGACAATCATTTCGCGATCATGTGCGGCCTGGATCGCTTGAATAATGTTCGCCGAATTGCCGCTGGTGGAAATGGCCAGCAATACATCGCCCGGCTGACCAAGGGCGCGGATCTGTTTGGAAAAGATTTCGTTGTAGCTGTAGTCGTTGGCGATCGAGGTGATCGTCGAGCTGTCGGTAGTCAGCGCAATCGCTGGCAGGCTCGGGCGCTCGCGCTCGAAGCGGTTGAGCAGCTCCGACGAAAAGTGCTGGGCGTCACCGGCGGAGCCGCCGTTGCCGCAGGAAAGCATTTTGCCCTCGTTGAGCAGGGCGTTGACCATCACCTGGCTGGCTTGCTCGATGTGCGGTGCAAGTACGTCCATCGCCTGTTGCTTGGTGTCGATACTGGCCTGAAAAAGCTGGCGAATTCGGGATTGCATGTCCATCTGTGTGACCTTAATTAGCGCGGCTACTTGGCACATGAATGTGCAGCCCGCAAAGCAAAGAGCAAAAGTGTTGGGTAAAGGTGTCCGATTCGGGGTGCAAGCGATCAGCTGTCGAAGGCATTCTGCAACCAGTTCAACTGATCCAGGTTGCTGTCGATGGCAACCACGTCGAAACGGCAAGGGGAATTGGCCCAACGCGACTCGCGCTGAAGAAAATACTGCGCGGCGAAAATCAGTTTCTGCCGTTTGCGCCCATCGATGCTATCGAGTGCGCCACCCCATTGAGTGTTTTTTCTGTAGCGGACTTCGACGAATACTACTGTATCGCCATCAAGCATGACCAGATCAAGCTCGCCGCGTTTACACAACCAGTTCTGCGCCAGCAGGCGCAGACCCTGTTGTTGTAGATGCTCGAGCGCGTGGCGCTCGGCATCCTGACCGCTTTGCTGGCGTGACCTGTCGGGCATCAGCGCGGGGTGTCCGGCAGGCGCTGGACCTGGCCGTTGACGAACTGTGCCCACGGCAACTGGCGAACCACCCGTTGGTTCTGGGTCATGCCGAGGCTGCCCGATTGACCTTCGATGCGGCTGTCCGGCAAGGCCTTGAGTTGCCCAAGGCGTGGTGCGAGGCGATAAGCGTCAACACCCATCGCGAACAGGCGACCGAGGCTGCCACCGGCCTGTGGCCATTGTGCAGTGACCTGTTTGCGCAGCGGGTCGTTGGCATCCAGCAGCCACGGAGTTTCGCAGAAGCGCACACCGTTCATGTCGTTGTACTGGTTCACGTCGCCGCTGGCACTGAACACGTGGGACGTGGCGTAGACCGGCACATCACCCGCGTATTGGAAGTTCAGGGTCGGCTTGATCTGTTGCGCCTGTTGAGGCGTGGCCGCGAGGAAGATGAACTCGATGTCCTGGCGGCGGGAAGGCTGGGCGGCGACTTGCGAGCCAACGGTGCTCTGCAAACTCTTGGCGCGGCCTTCGCTCTGGCGCAGCTGGAACATATCGGCAATTTGCTGCGCCAATTGTACCGGCTGATCTACCCGCTCGACGGCGACGATGCTGCCACCGTTGGCCTGCCAGTCCTGGCTGAAAGCCTTCAGGACGCGGTCGCCCCATTCACCTTTCGGCACCATGGCGGCGGCGCGATGCAGGCCGTCGGCGCGAGCGCGGCGGGACACTTCGCGGGCTTCGTCTTCGGCAGCAAGGCCGAACTGGAACAACTGGGCCGGACCTTGTTCGCCTTCGCTGTAGTTAAGCGCCAGGGTGGTGATCGGCAGTTGCGGGCGGGAGCTGAGCTGTTTGACCAGCGGCTTCTCCAGCGGACCAACGACCAGTTGCACACCGTCGGCCTGGGCCTTGCGGTAGAACTCGTCCATCGAGGTCAGCTTCGAGCTGTCGTAGAACGCGACGGCAGGAGGCTTCTGCCCGGCTTGTTGGGCCTGGTAGTGAGCGGCCATGAAGCCGTCACGCAAGGCCTTGCCGACCGATGCCAACGGGCCGTCCTGTGGCAGCAACAGCGCGATTTTGCCCAGGGGCTGGCTGGCCAGTTCCTTGAGTTTGGTCAGTGGCAGTGGCAATTGAAGCGCGGCCGGGTGCTTTGGATTCTGTGCGCGCCAGTTGTCGATCGCGGCTTGCTGCTGTTCCAGGGTGCCGGCGGTTTTCACCGCCAGGGCCAGGCTCATCCAGCCGCCGAGGTCGTCGGTGGTGGTCGGCTGCAATTGATCGGTCGGCAGCGAGGCAATCAGGATCCAGATCGCTTCGTGGTTTTTTGCGGCGGCCTCGCCTTCGAGCATCGGCGCAATAAAGATGCGCTCCCGTGCGGCGGCCAGGGTCTGGCCATCGGCTTCAAGGGCGCGGGCGTGGACGGTGCCGGTGCGAACCTGTTGCTCGACGGGCAGCTCGCCCAGGCGTTGCAGGCTCGGATGGCTCAATGCGGTCAGCGCCGCTTTAGGCTGGTTGCGCACCATGGCCAGTTCAGCCGCCAGCGTGCTGGCGAAGACCTGTTGGCCAGGCTTGAGTTGTTCCATCGGCACCTGTTGCAGGATCTGCGCGGACTGGCCGGCATTGCCTTGACGGTAAGCCAGGTCTGCCGCGCTCAGGCGCAACAGTGCAGCTTCCTCCGGCGTTTTGCTCTGGGCAGCCTTTTCGAGCAGTTGCTCGATACTGGCATCCGGGGTCCGTGGAAGTTCGCCAAGGCTGGAGGAGGGCGAGCTGGCGCAAGCCGCCAGCAAGGCAGCGAGGCAGAGGGCAGTGAACAGCCGCAGGCAAGCGATCATGTAGTGTTCCTGATACTCGATCAAATTAGCGTGGAATTGTACCCAAGCACTGGCCGGGGCGCGATGTTACTGGCGTGAATCGATCAATTTAGCTCGTGTAAATGTTGCAGCACTGCACAAAGGTCCGCAAAACCAGGGATGGCTCCCGGGTATCGCAAGTGTCACTACGCGCTACAATGGCGACTTTTACCGATCATGAGGTGTGCGCTTTGACTGCTCCAGGTGCTTTGAATTCCGCTGCTGGCTCGCTTTATGTGGTGGCGACGCCCATCGGCAACCTGGACGACATCAGTGCTCGTGCGCTGAAGATCCTGCGCGAGGTGGCATTGATCGCCGCCGAAGACACCCGTCACTCCCAGCGCTTGATGCAGCATTTCGGCATTCCGACACCGCTGGCGGCTTGCCATGAGCACAACGAACGGGATGAAGGTAGCCGCTTTATCACGCGCCTGCTGGCTGGCGACGACGTGGCGCTGATTTCCGATGCCGGGACGCCGCTGATTTCCGATCCGGGTTATCACTTGGTGCGTCAGGCGCGAGCGGCGGGGATCAATGTGGTGCCGGTTCCGGGGGCCTGTGCCCTGATTGCCGCGCTGTCGGCGGCCGGCCTGCCGTCTGATCGCTTCATCTTCGAAGGCTTCCTGCCGGCCAAGGCTGTCGGGCGTCGGGCGCGACTGGAGTTGGTGAAGGAAGAGCCGCGCACGCTGATTTTCTATGAAGCCCCGCACCGCATTCTTGAATGCCTGCAAGACATGGAGCTGGTGTTCGGTGGCGAGCGCCAGGCCTTGCTGGCCCGGGAAATCACCAAGACCTTCGAAACCCTCAAGGGCTTGCCACTCGCCGAGCTGCGGGAGTTTGTCGAGTCCGACAGCAATCAGCAGCGCGGTGAATGCGTGGTGCTGGTCGCGGGTTGGTCGGCGCCGGAGACGGAAGACGCGGTCAGCAGTGAAGCCATGCGCATCCTCAATCTGTTGCTCGAAGAAATGCCGCTCAAGCGTGCCGCAGCCCTGGCGGCGCAAATTACCGGCGAGCGCAAGAATGTGCTGTATCAAGTCGCCCTGGATCAGCAGAAGGGCGAGTAAAACCCGACGCGCAGGAGTGGCCAAAGGCGTTTAGCGCTTGTTCTTCGGCCGCTCTGCCGTTAACCTTCGCGCCGGAGAGTCGATTGGACAGTCGCTGCCCTCTATGAAAATTAGGGGGGGGAGGAAAGTCCGGGCTCCATAGGGCGAAGTGCCAGGTAATGCCTGGGAGGCGTGAGCCTACGGAAAGTGCCACAGAAAATAACCGCCTAAGCGCTTCGGCGCCGGTAAGGGTGAAAAGGTGCGGTAAGAGCGCACCGCACGTCTGGCAACAGTTCGTGGCTAGGTAAACCCCACTTGGAGCAAGACCAAATAGGGTCCCAAGGCGTGGCCCGCGCTGGGACCGGGTAGGTTGCTAAAGATGTCCAGTGATGGCCATCGTAGACGAATGACTGTTCAAGACAGAACCCGGCTTACAGATCGACTCTCCACCTTTTTCTTTCCCTGCTTGAATCATCAGGCAGGTGCTGTTTGTGGGCTTTTGTGATATCCATTAGCCTGCTCTCACAGCCATTTGCAAATCACCTCGCAATATCGATTTCCCTCCTTACATAAACACCAGCAGACCCTCCGTCGTAATACCGAAAAAATCTTACTCTTAATAAATTACTTTAACTTCCGAGCGCAGCTATCAGTGCTGACTCAAGTTAATGAGCAAAAACATACGCCAGATTCTCGTTACCTCTCCTTTTAGTGTCCTAAATCTCCGTTCTGTAAGGGTTTTCCTTTAATCCGCGCCTTGACGGTGTGGTGGGCGCATTCCTATAGTGTGCGCAAGTGGCGGAAAGTGGCATGAAGTGGGTTTTTTGAGCTCAAAACGCTAAAAATTGGAGAAACGCAGACGTGTTTCGCGGAGCTAACGCTATCAGTCTCGATGCAAAGGGCCGTCTCGCTATGCCGAGCCGGTATCGTGACGAGCTGGTTTCGCGTAGTTCCGGTCAACTGATCGTCACCATTGATGCCGTTGATCCGTGTTTGTGTGTTTATCCCCTCGATGAGTGGGAAATTATTGAAACCAAACTGCGCGCACTGCCTTCGCTTCGCGAAGAGAACCGCCGCCTGCAACGTTTGCTGATTGGTAATGCCGTCGACCTCGAGCTCGATGGCAGTGGTCGTTTTCTGGTTCCGCCACGGCTGCGCGAATATGCCCGGTTGGATAAGCGCGCAATGCTGGTGGGCCAACTGAACAAGTTCCAATTATGGGACGAGGATGCCTGGGATGCGGTTTCTGCCGCTGACCTGGCTGCTATTCAACAACCGGGCGCCATGCCTGATGAACTGCGTGATTTGATCCTGTGACTATTGATAGCGGCTTTAACCACATCACCGTACTGCTTGACGAAGCCGTGGAGGCTCTCGCCGTACGTCCTGATGGCTGCTATCTGGACGGCACGTTCGGGCGCGGCGGACACAGCCGGTTGATCCTCAGCCAGCTCGGTCGCGATGGTCGGTTGCTCGGATTCGACAAGGATCCTCAAGCGATTGCCACCGGGCAAACGCTAGCGGCCGAAGACGGCCGCTTTGTCGTTGTGCAGCGTAGCTTTGCCGAGCTCGGTTCGGAAGTGGCCGAACGCGGCCTGGCCGGCAAGGTCAGCGGCGTTTTGCTCGACCTGGGCGTGTCCTCGCCACAGCTCGACGACCCTGAGCGCGGCTTCAGTTTTCTCAACGATGGCCCGCTGGACATGCGCATGGACCCGTCCCGCGGGATCAGCGCTGCCGAATTCGTCAACACCGCGCCGGTGGAAGAAATCGCCCGGGTGTTCAAGGAATACGGCGAAGAACGTTTCTCCGGTCGCATGGCCCGTGCCGTGGCCGAGCGCCGCGACATCAAGCCGTTCGAGCGCACCGCCGACCTGGCCGAAGTCCTGAAAGTCGCCAACCCGGCTTGGGAAAAGGGCAAGAACCCGGCCACCCGTGCGTTCCAGGGCTTGCGTATTCACGTCAACAACGAACTGGGCGATCTGGAAGCCGGCCTCGAAGCCGCCCTGGAATCCCTGGAAGTGGGCGGCCGCCTGGTGGTCATCAGCTTCCACTCACTGGAAGACCGCATCGTCAAACTGTTCATGCGCAAACTGGTGAAAGGCGAAGCCGACAACCTGCCGCGCAACCTGCCGGTTCGTCACGTTGCGTTCGAACCGAAAATCAAAGTCCATGGCAAAGCGCAGTCCGCCTCCGAGGCCGAACTCAAAGCCAACCCACGTTCCCGTAGCGCCATCATGCGCGTCGCGGAGAAGCTGCGGTGAGCAAGCTTTTCGCCAAGCCACTGCCCGGCGGAAGCTTTTTCATGCTGCTGCTGTTTGTGGGCGTGCTCGTGTCGGCCATCGGCGTGTCCTACAGCGCCCACTGGAACCGTCAGTTGCTGAACTCGCTGTACAACGAGTTGAGCGTGCGCGACAAGGCGCAGGCCGAGTGGGGCCGCTTGATTCTCGAACAGAGCACCTGGACCGCCCACAGCCGTATCGAAGTGCTGGCCACCGAACAACTGAAGATGCGCATCCCCGGCGCCGCTGAAGTACGGATGGTGGCGCCATGATGAAACTTGAAGGCGCACTGTTTCCCTGGCGTTTCCGCGTGGTCCTGGGTTTGCTCGGTGTCATGGTGGCTGCGATCTGCTGGCGCATCATCGACCTGCAAGTGGTCGACCGTGACTTCCTTAAAGGCCAGGGCGACGCACGTAGCGTGCGGCACATTCCTATTCCGGCTCACCGTGGTCTGATCACTGACCGTAACGGCGAGCCCTTGGCCGTGAGTACCCCGGTCACGACGCTGTGGGCCAACGCCAAGGAAATGCAACTGGCCAAAGAAAAGTGGCCGGCACTCGCAGCGGCGCTGGGCCAGGACCCGAAAGCCCTGGCCGAACGCCTTGAAGCCCAGGCCAACAAAGAATTCATCTATCTGGTGCGCGGCTTGACCCCCGAGCAGGGCCAGTCGGTGCTCGACCTGAAAGTGCCGGGCGTCTATGGCATCGAAGAGTTCCGCCGTTTCTATCCGGCCGGCGAAGTCACCGCGCACATGGTCGGCTTTACCGACATCGACGATCACGGGCGCGAAGGCGTCGAGCTGGCCTATGACGAATGGCTGGCCGGGGTCGCCGGTAAGCGACAGGTCATCAAGGATCGGCGCGGCAGGCTGATCAAGGATGTCCAGGTCACCAAAAACGCCAAGGCCGGCAAGCCCTTGGCGTTGTCCATTGACCTGCGCCTGCAATACCTGGCCAACCGCGAACTGCGTAACGCGATCATCGAGAACGGCGCCAAGGCCGGCAGCCTGGTGATCATGGACGTGAAGAGCGGCGAGATCCTGGCCATGGTCAACCAGCCGACCTACAACCCGAACAACCGTCGCAACCTGCAACCGGCGATGATGCGTAACCGCGCAATGATCGACGTGTTCGAACCCGGTTCGACCATGAAGGCGATCTCCATGAGTGCCGCCCTGGAAACCGGGCGCTGGAAACCGAGCGACACCGTCGAGGTGTATCCGGGCTCCTTGCAGATTGGCAAGTACACCATCAAGGACGTGTCCAAGACCGAAGGCCCGGTGCTTGACCTGACCGGCATCCTGATCAACTCCAGTAACGTCGGCATGAGTAAGGTCGCGTTCGATATCGGCGGCGAAACCATTTTCCGTCTGGCGCAGAAGGTCGGCCTCGGCCAGGACACCGGCCTGGGCTTCCCTGGCGAGCGCGTCGGCAACCTGCCGAACTACCGCGAGTGGCGCAAGGCTGAAACCGCCACGCTGTCCTACGGCTACGGTATTTCGGTGACTGCGATCCAGTTGGTCCACGCCTTCTCGGCCCTGGCCAACAACGGTCGCATCGCGCCGCTGACCCTGATCAAGACCGACAAACCGCCGCAGACCACCCAGGTGATCCCGGAAAACGTCGCCAAAACCATGCAAGGCATGCTGACCCAGGTGATCGAGGCCCCACGCGGCGTATTCCGTGCCCAGGTGCCGGCGTATCACGTGGCGGGCAAGTCGGGTACGGCGCGTAAGACGTCGGTGGGCTCCAAAGGCTACGCCGAGAATTCCTATCGCTCGCTGTTCGCCGGTTTCGGCCCGATGAGCGATCCGCGTTTTGCCATCGTTGTGGTGATCGATGAGCCGTCCAAGGCTGGTTACTTCGGCGGTCTGGTATCGGCGCCGGTGTTCAGCAAAGTGATGTCCGGGACCTTGCGCCTGATGAACATCACCCCGGACAACCTGCCGCCAACGCAGCAAGCCAACGCAACCCCGGTCGTTCCGCTGAAAGCCAATGGAGGGCGCGGCTGATGTCTCTGAGTCTGAACAAGATTTTCGCCCATGCCGGTCGTGATCTGTTGATCCGTGAACTGACCCTGGACAGCCGCAATGTGCGGGCAGGGGATTTGTTCCTCGCGGTCCCGGGCGCCAAGTTTGACGGTCGCGCACACATCGCCGACGCGTTGCAACGCGGCGCGGCGGCTGTGGCTTATGAAGTCGAAGGCGCCACGGTGCTGCCGATCACTGATGTGCCGCTGATTCCGGTCAAAGGCCTGGCGGCGCAGTTGTCGGACATCGCCGGTCGCTTCTATGGCGACCCGAGCCGTCACTTGAACCTGGTGGGCGTCACGGGCACCAATGGCAAAACCAGCGTGACCCAATTGGTCGCGCAAGCCCTCGACTTGCTCGGCCAACACTGCGGCATTGTCGGCACCCTGGGCACCGGTTTTTACGGCGCGCTGGAAAGCGGCCTGCACACCACGCCGAACCCGATTGCCGTGCAAGCGACCCTTGCCGACCTGAAGAAGGCCGGGGCCAAAGCCGTGGCCATGGAAGTCTCTTCCCACGGTCTGGATCAGGGCCGCGTGACTGCATTGGCATTCGATGTGGCGGTGATGACCAACCTGTCCCGTGACCATCTGGATTACCACGGCACCATGCAGGCCTACGGCGAAGCCAAGGCCAAGCTGTTTGCCTGGAACGATTTGAAATGCCGGGTAATCAACCTCGACGACGAATTCGGCCGGCAACTGGCGGCGGACAAGCGTGAGTCGCGGCTGATCACCTACAGCCTGGAAGACGCCAGTGCCTACCTGTATTGCCGTGAAGCGCAGTTCGACGACGAAGGCGTGCGCGCCACGTTGGTCACGCCCCAAGGCGAGCACCATTTGCGCAGCACGTTGCTCGGGCGTTTCAATCTGAGCAATATCCTGGCCGCAGTCGGTGGCTTGCTCGGCCTGGACTACGCGCTGGACGAAATCCTCAAGGTCCTGCCGAAACTCGAAGGCCCGGCCGGTCGCATGCAGCGCCTGGGCGGCGGCACCCAGCCGCTGGTGGTGGTCGATTACGCCCACACCCCGGATGCCCTGGAAAAAGTCTTGTTGGCACTGCGTCCACACGCCAAGGGTCGGTTGCTGTGTTTGTTCGGTTGCGGCGGTGATCGCGATCGCGGCAAGCGTCCGTTGATGGCCGAAGTGGTCGAGCGTCTGGCCGATGGCGTACTGGTCACCGACGACAACCCGCGCACCGAAGATCCATCGGTGATCTTCGACGACATCCGCACCGGTTTCACCGCTGTGGATAAAGTCACTTTCGTCGCTGGCCGTGGCCAGGCGATTGCCCAGTTGATCGCCAGTGCTTCGGCCGATGACGTGATTGTCCTGGCCGGTAAAGGTCACGAGGACTATCAGGAAATCAACGGCGAACGCCATGCCTTCTCCGATCTGGTCGAGGCCGATCACGCCTTGACCGCCTGGGAGGTCGCCCATGCTTAAAGCCTTGAAACTGAGCGAACTGACCGGCGCGCTGAATGCCCGCCTGATTGCCGCCGACGCCAGTTTCGACGGTGTCAGCATCGACAGCCGTGCGATCAAGCCTGGCCAACTGTTTATTGCCCTGACCGGCCCGCGTTTCGATGGTCACGACTATCTGAATGACGTGGCAGGTAAAGGCGCCGTGGCCGCATTGGTCGAGCGCGAAGTCGCCGACAGCACGCTGCCGCAACTGCTGGTGAAAGATGCCCGTCAGGCCCTCGGCCAATTGGGTGCGCTCAATCGTGCGGCTTACAGCAATCCGGTGGCGGCCGTCACGGGTTCCAGCGGCAAGACCACGGTCAAGGAAATGCTTGCGAGCATCCTGCGCACTCGCGGTCCGGTGCATGCGACCCGTGGCAACCTGAACAACGACCTCGGCGTACCGCTGACCCTGCTCGAACTCGCGCCGGAACACACCGCCGCCGTGATCGAACTGGGGGCTTCGCGGCTCGGCGAAATTGCCTACACCGTGGCCATGACCAAGCCCCATGTGGCCATTCTCAACAACGCCGGGACCGCCCATGTTGGCGAATTCGGCGGGCCGGACAAAATCGTCGAAGCCAAGGGCGAGATTATCGAAGGGCTGGACGCTGATGGCGTCGCCGTTCTCAATCTCGACGACAAGGCGTTCGGCATCTGGAAGGCCCGCGCCGCCGGCCGCAAAGTGCTGACGTTTGCCTTGAACAACCCGAGCGCCGACTTCTACGCCAGCGATCTGGACCGCGATGCTCGCGGTTGCCCGTCGTTCAACCTGCACAGTCCTGAAGGTGTGGAACGGGTTCAACTGAACCTGCTCGGCACCCATAACGTCGCGAATGCCATGGCCGCTGCCGCTGCCGCGCATGCCTTGGGCGTCTCGCTGTTCGGCATCGCCACAGGCCTGGGCGCGGTACAACCGGTCAAGGGTCGCACCGTTGCGCAACTGGCGACCAACGGCATGCGCGTGATTGATGACACTTACAACGCGAACCCCACCTCGATGTGCGCCGCCGTTGATATACTCGCCGGCTTTTCCGGCCGCACCGTTCTGGTGCTCGGGGATATCGGCGAGTTGGGCGACTGGGCGCAGCAGGGGCACCGCGACGTGGGCGAGTACGCCCGTGGCAAGGTTTCCGCGCTTTATGCCGTGGGGCCGCTGATGGCTCACGCCGTGAACGCATTCGGCCCGCAGGCCCGTCACTTCAGCACTCAGGCTGAGCTGATCGAGGCACTGGGCGCCGAGCAAGATACAAACACCACTATTTTGATCAAGGGCTCGCGCAGCGCGGCGATGGAAAACATCGTCGCCGCTTTGTGCGGGTCCAGTCTGGAGAAACATTAATGCTGCTGCTGTTAGCGGAGTACTTGCAACAGTTCTACAAAGGCTTCGCGGTCTTCCAGTACCTGACCCTGCGCGGGATCCTCGGTGTGCTGACCGCGCTGGTTTTGTCGCTGTGCTATGGCCCGTGGATGATCCGCACCTTGCAGAACCGTCAGATCGGTCAATCCGTTCGTAACGATGGCCCGCAATCGCACCTTTCCAAGTCAGGCACGCCGACCATGGGTGGCGCGCTGATCCTGTCGTCCATCGGCGTCAGTACTTTGCTCTGGGCGGACCTGAGCAACCGTTATGTCTGGACCGTGTTGCTGGTGACCTTGCTGTTCGGCGCCATCGGTTGGGTCGACGACTACCGCAAAGTGATCGAGAAAAACTCCAAAGGCCTTCCAAGCCGCTGGAAGTATTTCTGGCAGTCAGTGTTCGGCCTGGCGGCGGCGCTGTTCCTTTATATGACCGCGACCACCCCGGTGGAAACCACCCTGATCCTGCCGATGCTCAAGGACTACAGCATTCCGCTGGGCGCAGGCTTCGTGGTCCTGACCTATTTCGTGATCGTCGGTTCGAGCAACGCCGTCAACCTGACGGATGGCCTCGACGGCCTGGCGATCATGCCGACGGTGATGGTCGGCGGCGGGCTGGGGATCTTCTGCTACCTGTCCGGTAACGTGAAATTCGCTGAATACTTGCTGATCCCGTATGTGCCGGGTGCGGGCGAGCTGATCGTGTTCTGCGGCGCGTTGATCGGTGCGGGCCTGGGTTTCCTCTGGTTCAACACCTATCCGGCGCAAGTGTTCATGGGCGACGTCGGCGCGCTGGCGCTGGGCGCGGCCCTGGGCACTATCGCGGTGATCGTCCGTCAGGAAATCGTCCTGTTCATCATGGGCGGCGTGTTCGTGATGGAAACCCTGTCCGTTGTCATCCAGGTCGCGTCCTTCAAGTTGACCGGGCGCCGCGTATTCCGCATGGCACCGATTCACCACCACTTTGAACTCAAGGGTTGGCCCGAGCCTCGGGTGATCGTCCGTTTCTGGATCATCACCGTGATTCTCGTACTGGTCGGCCTTGCCACCCTGAAGCTGAGGTAGAACGAGTGTCTCTGATCGCTTCTGACCACTTCCGCATCGTTGTCGGCCTCGGCAAGAGCGGCATGTCCCTGGTTCGCTTCCTGGCGAACCGGGGCACGTCGTTTGCCGTGGCCGATACGCGGGAAAATCCACCGGAACTGGCCACGCTCAAGCGTGACTATCCCCACGTGGAAGTGCGTTGTGGCGAGCTGGACGTCGAGTTCCTGTGCCGTGCCGACGAGCTCTACGTGAGCCCCGGCCTGGCGCTGGCGACCCCGGCCCTGCAGGCTGCCGCCGCCCGTGGCGTGAAGCTGTCCGGCGACATCGAGCTGTTCGCGCGTAACGCGAAGGCGCCGATTGTCGCCATCAGTGGTTCCAACGCGAAAAGCACCGTCACCACCCTGGTCGGCGAAATGGCCGCGGCGGCGGGCAAGCGTGTGGCGGTCGGCGGCAACCTCGGTACGCCGGCGCTGGATCTGCTCAGCGACGACGTCGAGTTGTACGTGATGGAACTGTCGAGCTTCCAGCTCGAAACCACCGATCACCTCGGCGCCGAAGTGGCCACCGTGCTCAATGTCAGCGAAGACCACATGGACCGCTACAGCGGCCTGCCGGCCTATCACTTGGCCAAGCACCGGATCTTCCGTGGAGCCAAGCAGTTCGTGGTCAACCGCCAGGATGCTCTTAGCCGTCCGTTGATGGGCGAGGGCCAGCCGTGCTGGACCTTTGGCTTGAGCAAACCCGATTTCAAGGCATTCGGTATCCGCGAAGAAGACGGCGAGAAATACCTCGCGTTCGAATTCCAGAACCTGATGCCGGTGCGCGAGTTGAAGATTCGTGGCGCCCATAACCAGTCCAACGCACTTGCCGCGTTGGCCCTGGGGCACGCTGTTGGCCTGCCATTCGACGCCATGCTCGCGAGCCTGCGCACGTTCGCCGGGCTTGAGCATCGCTGCCAGTGGGTTCGCGATCTCGATGGCGTGAGCTACTACAACGATTCCAAAGCCACCAACGTCGGCGCCGCACTGGCCGCCATCGAAGGCCTGGGCGCGGACATCGACGGCAAACTGGTGCTGATCGCCGGTGGCGACGGCAAGGGTGCCGAGTTCAAGGATTTGCGTGACCCGGTGGCGGCCAACTGCCGCGCCGTCATTTTGATGGGGCGTGACTCCGACAAGATCGGCGAGGCCATTGGCGACGCCGTGCCACTGATCCGTGTCGGTTCGCTGGCCGAAGCGGTGGAACAATGCCGCGCCACTGCGCACCCGGGCGATGCCGTGCTGTTGTCGCCGGCCTGCGCCAGTTTCGACATGTTCCAGAATTACGAAGACCGTGGTCACCAGTTCGTCCGCGCTGTGGAGGAACTGGCATGAGCCTGCGAAATATCATCAAGCCGTACCCATCGCCGATCATCACCGGGCGCGGCATCGACCTCGACTTCCCGATGCTCGCCGGTTGCCTGGCGTTGCTCGGTCTGGGCCTGGTCATGATTGCCTCCGCTTCCACCGAAGTGGCGGCGGTGCAGTCGGGCAGTGCCCTGTATTACATGATTCGCCACCTGATCTACATCGTGCTGGGCCTGGGTGCCTGCATCGTCACCATGATGATCCCGATTGCCACCTGGCAGCGCCTGGGTTGGCTGATGCTGCTGGGTGCCTTCGGTTTGCTGGTGATGGTGATCGTCCCCGGCATCGGCCGTGAAGTGAACGGTTCGATGCGCTGGATCGGTTTCAGCTTCTTTAACGTGCAGCCGTCCGAGATCGCCAAGGTATTCGTGGTGATCTACCTCGCCGGTTACCTGGTGCGGCGCCAGAAAGAAGTACGCGAAAGCTGGATGGGCTTCTTCAAGCCGTTCATCGTGTTGCTGCCGATGGCGGGCCTGTTACTGATGGAGCCGGACTTCGGTGCCACCGTCGTGATGATGGGCGCTGCGGCGGCGATGCTGTTCCTTGGCGGGGTCGGGCTATTCCGGTTCTCCTTGATGGTGGTGCTGGCGGTGGCGGCGGTGGTGCTGTTGATCCAGGTGCAGCCGTATCGGATGGCGCGTCTGACCAACTTCGCCGATCCGTGGGCCGACCAGTTCGGCGCCGGCTATCAACTGTCCCAGGCCTTGATCGCGTTCGGTCGCGGCGAATGGCTGGGCGTAGGCCTGGGCAACAGCGTGCAGAAGCAGTTCTACCTGCCGGAAGCCCACACTGACTTCGTGTTCTCGGTGCTGGCCGAAGAGCTGGGGGCCGTGGGTTCCCTGTGCACCGTCGCGCTGTTCGTTTTCGTGTGTATTCGTGGCATGTACATCGGATTCTGGGCCGAGAAGGCCAAACAATTCTTCGCCGCGTACATCGCGTATGGCCTGTCGTTCCTGTGGATTGGTCAGTTCCTGATCAACATCGGGGTGAACGTCGGCCTGCTGCCGACCAAGGGGCTGACCCTGCCGTTCCTCAGTTATGGCGGTAGTTCGTTGGTGATTTGCTGTGCCTGTCTCGGCTTGTTGCTGCGTATCGAGTGGGAGAGTCGAACCCACCTGGGCAGTGAAGAGATGGAGTTCCATGAAAGTGACTTCGCCGAGGAGCCACCCCATGGGCGCTAACGTATTGATCATGGCGGGCGGCACTGGCGGGCATGTGTTCCCGGCGTTGGCCTGTGCGCGGGAATTCCAGGCCCGGGGCTACACCGTGCATTGGCTCGGCACGCCGCGTGGCATTGAGAACGACCTGGTCCCGGCGGCCGGTCTTGAGCTGCATCGCATCAATGCCAGCGGTTTGCGGGGCAAGGGCAAGCTGTCGCTGCTCAAGGCGCCGTTCATGCTGCTCAAGTCGGTCTGGCAGGCGCGGGCGATCATTCGCAAGCTGCGGCCGGTGTGCGTGGTCGGCTTCGGTGGTTATGTGACTGGCCCCGGTGGCGTCGCAGCCAAATTGTCCGGTGTGCCGGTCATCGTTCACGAGCAGAACGCCGTGGCCGGCACCGCCAATCGGTTACTCATGCCGTTGGCCGCCCGGGTGTGTGAAGCGTTCCCCGACACCTTTACCCTGTCGGACAGCCGTCGGACCACCGGTAACCCGGTGCGCACCGAGCTGTTCCTCGAAACACCGCGCCCGGCCCTGGCCGGTCGCAAGGCGCGTTTGCTGATCCTGGGCGGAAGCCTGGGCGCAGAACCGTTGAACAAGTTGCTGCCTGAAGCCCTGTCGCAAGTCGCCGTCGACCTGCGTCCGGAGGTGTTTCATCAGGCCGGCAAAAACCACGATGAAGTGACTGCGCAGCGCTATCGCGAGGCTGGCGTCGAGGCGCAAGTGCAGCCTTTCATCAAAGACATGGCCCAAGCCTATGGCTGGGCCGACCTGGTGGTGTGCCGTGCCGGTGCATTGACCATCAGTGAACTGGCCGCCGCCGGTCTGCCCTCGATGCTGGTGCCATTGCCCCACGCGATCGACGATCACCAGACCCGCAACGCCGAATATTTGGCCCGTGAAGGCGCTGCCTTCCTGATGCCGCAAAGAACGACTGGCGCCGCAGATCTTGCAGCACGCCTGACAGAGGTTTTGATGCAACCGCAACGACTCAATGACATGGCCAACGCGGCCCGCCGCCTGGCGAAACCCGATGCAACCCGTAACGTCGTCGACACCTGCCTGGAGGTGGCCCATGGTTGAGAATCAGAAAGCCATGCCGCAACCGGAAATGCGCCGCATCCGTCGCATCCACTTCGTCGGTATCGGCGGCGTGGGCATGTGCGGCATCGCCGAAGTGTTGTTGAACCTGGGCTATGAAGTGTCCGGTTCCGACCTCAAAGCTTCGCCGGTGACTGAGCGCCTGGAATCTTTCGGTGCACACATTTATATCGGCCACCGCGCCGAAAACGCCGCTGCCGCCGACGTGCTGGTGGTGTCGAGTGCCGTGAACACTTCCAACCCGGAAGTCGCCACTGCCCTTGAGCGCCGTATCCCGGTGGTGCCTCGTGCGGAAATGCTCGCCGAGCTGATGCGCTACCGCCACGGCATTGCCGTCGCCGGTACGCACGGCAAGACCACCACCACCAGCCTGATCGCTTCGGTGTTTGCGGCCGGTGGCCTGGACCCGACGTTCGTCATCGGTGGCCGCCTGAATGCCGCGGGCACCAATGCCCAGCTCGGCACCAGTCGCTACCTGATCGCCGAAGCCGATGAAAGCGATGCGAGTTTCCTGCACTTGCAGCCGCTGGTGGCCGTGGTCACCAACATCGACGCCGATCACATGGCCACCTACGGTGGTGACTTCAATGTATTGAAGAAAACCTTCGTCGAGTTCCTGCACAACCTGCCGTTCTACGGATTGGCGGTGGTGTGCCTGGACGATCCGGTGGTGCGTGAAATCCTGCCGCTGGTCAAGCGCCCGACAGTCACCTATGGCTTCGGCGATGACTGCGACGTGCGTGCGATCAATGTGCGCCAGCAAGGCATGCAGACCTTCTTCACCGTGCTGCGTCCTGAGCGCGAGCCGCTGGATGTCTCGGTGAACATGCCGGGCAACCACAACGTATTGAACGCCTTGGCGACCATCTGCATCGCCTCCGACGAGGGTGTCAGCGATGAAGCCATCGTCCAGGGCCTGTCCGGGTTCCAGGGTGTCGGCCGACGCTTCCAGGTCTACGGCGAACTGCCGGTGGACGGCGGCAGTGTGATGCTGGTGGACGACTACGGTCACCACCCGACCGAAGTCGCCGCCGTGATCAAAGCCGTGCGCGGTGGTTGGCCGGAGCGTCGCCTGGTGATGGTTTACCAGCCGCACCGCTACAGCCGCACCCGCGACCTGTACGACGATTTCGTCAATGTCCTGGCCGATGCCAACGTGCTGCTGCTGATGGAAGTCTACCCGGCCGGTGAAGAACCGATCCCGGGCGCCGACAGCCGCAAGCTGTGCAACAGCATCCGTCAGCGCGGTCAACTGGACCCGATCTACATCGAGCGCGGCGTTGACCTGGCGCCAATCGTCAAGCCGCTGCTGCGTGCCGGCGACATCCTGCTGTGCCAGGGCGCCGGTGATATCGGCGGTCTCGCACCAAAACTGTTGAACAGTCCGTTGTTCGTCGGTGCCGTTGCCGCACCGACCGTGGGGAAGTTGAAATGACTGCTGCTTACGCCAACCTCGTCTCCACCCTCGCGCCGAAAGACTTCGGCCGCGTCGCCGTGCTGTTCGGCGGCAAGAGTGCCGAGCGTGAGGTTTCCTTGAAGTCGGGCAATGCGGTTCTCACAGCGCTGCAAAGCGCTGGTGTGGACGCGTTCGGCCTCGACGTGGGCGATGACCTGCTGCAGCGTTTGCTGAACGAAAAAATCGACCGCGCCTTCATCATCCTCCACGGTCGTGGCGGTGAAGACGGCAGCATGCAGGGCCTGCTCGAATGCCTGGGCATTCCCTACACCGGTAGCGGCATCCTGGCCTCGGCTTTGGCCATGGACAAGCTGCGCACCAAGCAGGTCTGGCACAGCCTCGGGATTCCGACGCCACGCCACGCCGTACTGAGTTCCGAGGCCGATTGTATTTCGGCGGCCACGGAACTGGGCTTCCCTTTGATCGTCAAACCGGCCCATGAAGGTTCAAGTATCGGGATGGCCAAAGTGACTTCCGCGTCTGAGTTGATCGACGCATGGAAAGCGGCCAGTACCTACGATTCGCAAGTGTTGGTCGAGCAATGGATTCAAGGTCCGGAGTTCACCATCGCCACCCTGCGTGACCAGGTGTTGCCACCGATTGCCCTGGGCACGACGCACAGCTTCTACGACTACGACGCCAAGTACGTGGCTTCCGATACCCAGTACCGGATCCCGTGTGGCCTGGGCAGCACCAAAGAAAAAGAACTGATGGACCTGACGGCGAAAGCCTGTGAGGCGCTGGGTATCGCCGGTTGGGGCAGGGCAGACGTGATGCAGGACGCCGACGGGCAGTTCTGGTTCCTGGAAGTCAACACCGCGCCGGGCATGACCGATCACAGCCTGGTGCCGATGGCGGCCCGTGCCGCCGGTCTGGATTTCCAGCAATTGGTTCTGGCCATTTTGGCCGCCAGCATTGAGCCGCGAGGGTAAGACCATGCAAGGCGCTCAGTTGAGACATCAGCCCCCCGCACCACCCGGCCGCAAGCCGGTGCCGCGGGGTGCCAGCCGAATGGTGGCCAAAGAGCCGATGTCTGCGCGCCTGCCGAAAGCCAATTTTGGTTTTCTCAAAGCCTTGTTCTGGCCGGTGCTGCTGGTCGCGCTGGGCTTCGGTACTTACGAAGGCGCGCAGCGTTTGCTGCCTTATGCCGACCGGCCGATCACCAAGATCAACGTGCAGGGCGATTTGAGTTACATCAGCCAGCAAGCCGTGCAGCAGCGCATCGCCCCCTACGTGGCGTCGAGCTTCTTCACCATCGACCTGGAGAGCATGCGCACCGAGCTTGAAACGATGCCATGGATTGCCCACGCCGAAGTGCGTCGGGTGTGGCCGGACCAGGTGGTGATTCGCCTGGAAGAACAACTGCCGGTGGCCCGTTGGGGTGATGAATCGCTGTTGAACAACCAGGGCCAGGCGTTCACCCCGCGTGAGCTGGCGAACTACGAACACTTGCCACAGCTGTTCGGCCCACAACGGGCCCAGCAGCAGGTGATGCAGCAATACCAGGTGCTGAGCCAGATGCTCAGGCCATTGGGCTTCTCGATTGCACGCCTGGAATTGCGTGAACGAGGCAGCTGGTTCCTGACCACCGGTGCCGGTAGTTCTGGCCCGGGGATCGAACTGCTGCTGGGACGCGGCAACCTGGTGGAAAAGATGCGCCGCTTCATTGCCATCTACGACAAGACGCTTAAAGAACAGATTACGAACATTGCGCGCATCGATCTGCGCTACGCCAACGGCCTCGCTGTTGGCTGGCGGGAACCTGTAGCGCCCACGACAGCCCAACCCGCTGTCGCGAAGAATTAAGAAGAGGCAGGACCCATGGCAAACGTGCAAAGCGGCAAAATGATCGTCGGTCTCGATATCGGCACCTCCAAGGTGGTGGCGCTGGTCGGCGAGGTTTCGGACGACGGCACGCTGGAAATCGTCGGGATCGGCACTCATCCGTCCCGCGGCCTGAAGAAAGGCGTGGTGGTGAACATCGAGTCCACCGTGCAGTCGATCCAGCGCGCCATCGAAGAAGCGCAGCTGATGGCCGGTTGCCGGATCCACTCGGCGTTCGTCGGCGTGGCCGGCAATCACATCCGCAGCCTGAACTCCCACGGCATCGTGGCGATTCGTGATCGCGAAGTCAGCGCCGCCGACCTTGAGCGCGTTCTCGACGCCGCCCAGGCCGTGGCGATCCCGGCTGACCAGCGCGTGCTGCACACCCTGCCGCAGGATTACGTGATCGATAACCAGGAAGGCGTTCGTGAGCCCCTGGGCATGTCGGGCGTACGTCTGGAAGCCAAGGTCCACGTAGTCACCTGCGCCGTCAACGCCGCACAGAACATTGAAAAATGCGTGCGCCGCTGCGGCCTGGAAATCGACGACATCATTCTCGAGCAACTGGCCTCGGCCTACTCGGTCCTGACCGACGACGAGAAAGAACTGGGCGTGTGCCTGGTGGACATCGGTGGCGGTACTACCGACATCGCGATCTTCACCGAAGGCGCGATCCGTCACACCGCGGTGATCCCGATTGCGGGCGACCAGGTGACCAATGACATCGCCATGGCGTTGCGCACCCCGACCCAGTACGCCGAAGAAATCAAGATTCGCTACGCCTGCGCCCTGGCCAAACTGGCCGGTGCCGGTGAAACCATCAAGGTGCCAAGCGTTGGCGACCGTCCACCCCGCGAGCTGTCCCGCCAGGCCCTGGCCGAAGTGGTCGAGCCGCGTTACGACGAGCTGTTCACGCTGATCCAGGCCGAACTGCGTCGCAGCGGCTACGAAGATCTGATCCCGGCCGGCATCGTGCTGACTGGCGGTACGTCGAAAATGGAAGGCGCGGTCGAACTGGCCGAAGAGATCTTCCACATGCCAGTCCGCTTGGGCGTGCCGCACGGCGTCAAGGGCCTGGATGACGTGGTCCGCAACCCGATTTATTCCACTGGCGTTGGCCTGTTGATGTACGGCCTGCAAAAGCAGTCCGACGGGATTTCGTTCTCGGGCATCAGCAGCCGCGACAGTTACAGCAATGAAGAAGCCAAACCCGCCTTGCTCGATCGCATCAAGAGCTGGGTACAAGGCAACTTCTAAAGAATTACCGCAACACCGCAACAAACGCAGTAGGCGAAAAAACTAGAGAATGTAAGGAGAGGGAAAATGTTCGAACTCGTAGACAACATCCCCGCAAGCCCGGTTATTAAAGTTATCGGTGTTGGCGGAGGCGGCGGCAACGCTGTCAACCACATGGTCAAGAGCAACATTGAAGGCGTTGAATTCATCTGCGCCAACACTGATGCCCAGGCGCTGAAATCCATCGGCGCGCGGACCATCCTGCAACTGGGCACCGGCGTGACCAAAGGTCTGGGCGCCGGCGCCAACCCTGAAGTAGGTCGTCAGGCCGCTCTCGAAGACCGTGAGCGCATTGCCGAAGTCCTGCAGGGCACCAACATGGTGTTCATCACCACCGGCATGGGCGGCGGCACGGGTACTGGTGCTGCGCCGATCATCGCCGAAGTGGCCAAGGAAATGGGGATCCTCACCGTTGCGGTGGTGACTCGTCCGTTCCCGTTCGAAGGCCGCAAGCGTATGCAGATCGCCGACGAAGGTATCCGTCTGCTGTCTGAAAGCGTCGACTCGTTGATCACCATTCCCAACGAGAAGCTGCTGACCATCCTCGGTAAAGACGCGAGCCTGCTGTCGGCTTTCGCCAAGGCTGACGATGTACTGGCCGGTGCCGTTCGCGGTATCTCCGACATCATCAAACGTCCGGGCATGATCAACGTCGACTTTGCCGACGTACGGACTGTCATGAGCGAAATGGGCATGGCGATGATGGGCACTGGCTGCGCCAGCGGTCCGAACCGTGCACGCGAGGCCACCGAAGCGGCCATTCGCAACCCGTTGCTCGAAGACGTGAACCTGCAAGGTGCACGCGGCATCCTGGTGAACATCACCGCCGGTCCTGACCTGTCCCTGGGTGAGTACTCCGACGTGGGTAGCATCATCGAAGCCTTCGCTTCCGAGCACGCCATGGTCAAGGTCGGTACGGTTATCGATCCGGACATGCGCGACGAGCTGCACGTAACCGTGGTTGCCACGGGTCTGGGTGCGAAAATCGAGAAGCCTGTGAAGGTGATCGACAACACCATGCACACGTCCGTGGCCTCGCAGCCGCAGCAACAAGCGCCTTCGCGTCAGGACGCGCCGGCTGTGAACTACCGTGACCTGGACCGTCCGACCGTCATGCGCAACCAGGCTCAGGCCGGTGCTGCGACTGCCGCGAAGATGAATCCGCAAGACGATTTGGATTACCTGGACATCCCGGCATTCCTGCGTCGTCAGGCTGATTGATGGAATGTATCAGGGCTATGAAGGTGATTGGTGTTCAGCAAAGGCATGGTCTGCTATCATCGCCAGCCTTTGTTGATACCAGTTCGCAATTTGCGCTGAAGCGGCCCAAGCCATGATTAAACAACGCACACTGAAAAATATTATCCGTGCCACAGGTGTAGGCCTGCACTCCGGGGAGAAGGTATACCTGACCCTCAAGCCTGCACCTATCGACACCGGCATCGTGTTTGTTCGTGCCGATCTGGACCCTGTGGTGCAGATTCCTGCTCGCGCGGAAAACGTTGGCGAAACCACGATGTCGACCACGCTGGTCAACGGTGACGTCAAAGTGGACACGGTGGAGCACTTGCTCTCGGCCATGGCTGGCCTGGGCATCGATAACGCCTACGTCGAGCTCTCCGCGTCCGAAGTCCCGATCATGGATGGTAGCGCTGGACCTTTCGTATTCCTGATTCAATCGGCCGGCCTGGAAGAGCAGGACGCCGCCAAGAAGTTCATCCGGATCCTGCGGGAAGTGACAGTGGAAGACGGCGACAAGCGCGCCACTTTCGTCCCTTTCGAAGGTTTCAAAGTGAGCTTCGAGATCGATTTCGATCACCCGGTTTTCCGTAACCGCACACAAAGTGCAAGCGTGGATTTTTCCAGCACTTCGTTCGTAAAAGAAGTCAGCCGCGCCCGTACCTTTGGTTTCATGAGTGACATCGAGTACCTGCGCAAGCACAACCTCGCACTCGGCGGCAGCGTTGAAAACGCTATTGTGGTCGACGCGGATGGTGTACTGAACGAAGACGGCCTTCGCTATGAAGACGAATTCGTGAAGCACAAGATCCTCGATGCAATTGGTGACCTCTACCTGCTGGGCAATAGCCTGATTGGTGAGTTCAAGGGCTTCAAGTCCGGACATGCATTGAACAACCAGCTGCTGCGCAAGTTGATTGAGCAGACAGATGCTTGGGAAGTCGTGACTTTCGAAGACGCCAGCACTGCACCGATCTCTTACATGCGTCCTGTTGCGGCCGTGTAAGCAAAAACCTCTCTAGTTTTTAAAGGCTGCCTTCGGGTGGCCTTTTTTTATGCCCGATCGTTCCCACGCAGAGCGTGGGAACGATCATCCGGCCACCACCCGATTGCGCCCCCCTTCCTTGGCCTGATACAACGCCTTGTCGGCCGCAAACAACAATTGCTCCAGGCTGATCTCGCTCGCACTTGTCCAGGTGCTAATCCCGATACTGACAGTCATCGGCGACTGCGCACCCGCCACCAACGGCAGTTGCTCAACTGCCACACGAATGGCTTCGGCGATCTGCCGCGCACCCGCGCCATCGGTTTCCGCCAGGATCACCGAAAACTCTTCTCCGCCGTAACGGGCAGCCAGGTCTGCCGGTCGTCGGACGTGGGCAATGATGACCTTGGCCAACGAGCGCAGCGCTTCGTCGCCGGCCTGATGGCCATGGCGATCGTTGAACGCCTTGAAATGGTCAGCATCGATCATCAACACCGACAACGGCATGCCGGAACGCTGGGCGCGAAACCATTCGTGGCGCAGGGCCTGATCCAGCATTCGGCGGTTGGCCAGCCCCGTTAATGCATCGGTAGCGGCCAGTTGCTTCAGCTCGTGCTCGGCGTTGTGACGGCGGCGCAATTCCCGGCGCAGCGACCACGTCAGCCACAGCAGGCTCACGCACAAGGCAAGCGTTGCCGAGCTGACCACCACCGCAGTGCGCTTCCAGGCTGCAAAGACTTCATCGCTGGACAGCGCAACGATGACGATCAACGGCAAATTCCCGACCTTGGAGAAGGTGTACAGGCGCTCGTCACGGTGTCGATCGGACATGCCGCTGAAGCTGCCGTTGCCTTCTTTGACGATGCGCTGGAAATTAGGGCGGTTACTGAAATCTTTGCCGATCAGTTCTTCGGCCAGACGTGGTTGCTGGGCCAGGAGAATCCCGTTCTTGCTGATCAGATTGACCGTGCTGTCGCGGCCGATGCTCAAACCGTTGAACAACTGATCGAAGTAACTCAAACGCATGGCGGCCTCGGCGACCCCCAGAAACTCACCCTTGGAACTGCTTACCCGTCGACTGAAACTGATACGCCAATCCTTGTCGGTTGACCTGGCTATGAAGGGGGGGCTGATGAACATGCCCGGGTCCGGGTTGTTTACGTGAGACTGGAAGTATTCGCGGTCGGCGTAGTTGCCTCGCCTGGGCTCTACCGAAGCCGAGTCGGCGATCACGTCGCCCTTGTTGTCGAGCAACAAAATGTCGCCCTTATAAGGCGCGGCAGTGGCGCGATCGAAATAGGCCAGATGGCGAATGGCGGGAGAAACGCTCTTGAGATCTTCTCGCTGGTAGGCCGCGATCAAACCCAGCAGGGACAAATCATAGAGTTCGACATTGCGCAGCACATCGGCGTCGATCAATTGCACGATGTTGCTGGCGGCGCGAGCGGCGGACAATTCGGCGTTGGCGCGCTCACGGATCAGCAGGAAGGTCACGATGCTGAGTATCGCAATCACCAACAGCACACTGCCGAGAACCAGAAGTCGCTCGGATCGTGTCGAGCCGACCGGATCCAGCGATTTCAAATTGCTCACACTCATGGTTCTGACTTCTGCAAATAAGACGTTATGAAAGTTTTTTTACAAGTATTGGGCAGAGTCCCAGAGGCCGGTCGCGTCCAGAGCGCTTGTATAAAGGCCAAATAAAAAAAAGGCCAGCAAAACATGCTGGCCTTTTGCTTAGTAAAGCTTAGAAGACATTCAGCGGGTAGTCGACGATCACGCGGTATTCGTCGGTGTCCTGATCCAGCGCGCCGTAGCCGTTGCCGCCGCGGTTGGTCGCCCATTGCAGGCGTAGCGCCAGGTCCTTGGCCTTGCCGCCCTGGACGACGTATTTCAGGTCGATGTCGCGCTCCCAGTGCTTGGCATGTTTACCGTCGGCGCTGTACCACGAGGCGTAGCCTTTGCTGTCCGGGTCGACCTTGGTCAGGTCGGTTTCACCCCGGGAGTAGGACACCGCCGAGGTCAGGCCGGGCAAGCCGAGGCCAACGAAGTCGTAGGCGTACTTGAGCTTCCACGAGCGCTCGTTGGGGCCGTTGAAGTCCGAGTATTGCTGGGAGTTATCGAGGAAGATGCTGTCGCCCTGGCTGATGTAGTCGAACGGCGTATTGCCGTTGACCCGCTGGTACGCGGCGGTGACGCTGTGATTGCCCACGCCCACGGTGAAATGCAGGCTGTAGGTGTTGTTGTCGATGTTGCCGAGCAGCGCATCGCCGGTGTCTTGGGTGTGATAGACGTGCAGGCCCGGGTTGAGGCTGATCAGGTCATTGACCGCGTAGGTGTAGTCCAGATCGTAGTAGTACTGGTTCCAGATGTCCTTGAGCTCGGCGGCGTACAGGCTGCTGGTCAGGCCCGGCAAACCGCTCCAGGCCACGCCGGCCCAGTTCAGGTGCTGGCTCTCGTCGCCGTCGGCCAGGCTGCCGTAGGACGTGCCGATCCGCGTGCGGCCGCTCTGGTTGTAAGGCTTGGTGAAACTGGCCTGGCCGCCTTCGATCAGGAAACCGTCGAAGCTGTGGTTGGTCAGGCTGACGCCGCGAAAGGTCTGGGGCAGCATGCGGGTTTCGCCACCGGCGATCACCGGGTTGGTGAGGAACAGATCGCCGGCCTTCAATTCGGTGTCGAAGGCACGCATTTTCAACGTACCGCCGGCCGTGGAAAACGAGCCCGGCGCTTTGCCGTTGCCATCGCTGATCGGCAGGATGCTCGAACCGTCAGTGCCGCCACCGCCGTCAAGTTTCAACCCGAGCATGGCGTGGGCGTCGATACCGAAACCGACCGTGCCTGGGGTGAAACCGGATTCGAACTTGCCGAGAAAGCCTTGGCCCCATTCGATGTTGTCGTCGGTGTTCTGGTGCCGGTTGCGGTTCATGTAGTAGTTGCGGGCATTGAGGTTGAGGCTCGACCCTTCGACAAAACCTTCGCGGCTGGATTCATCGGCGGCCTGGGTGTTGGTGGCCATCGTTGCAGCGATTGCAATGAACATTGGGCTGAGTTTCAGAGAAAAAGACACGTGCGGTACAGCTCCTTTTGGGTCATTAACGTCAGTTCATGGATCGACGTTTTTTACTTCTTGTTTAGGGAGACGAAGCGGGGCGTGTTTTCTGCACAATAAAAAAAGCCGCTGATAGCAGCGGCTTTGAAGACAACTTTCCAAAGGGAAGAGCCGATGAAAAGTGTCGAGGGAAACTGAGCGATACGGTGGATCAGCTGTCTTTCTCAACCTGTGGCTGGGTCGCAGAAGTGGACGCTTGAGGGGTTTGTGCAGCGTCTTGGGCTTTGGCGGTCATCTCGGCCTGGGACTGTTGGAAGGCCTTGGCCCGCGCCGCATTCTGTGCGACGAAGGACGGCGATTCTTCCGCCATGGCGACCGGAGACAGGAACAAAGTGGACAAAACGAAAGCGCTGGCAATACCCATGGTGTTGGACATCTTTAAAACCTTCTTGCTTGGCAAGTGCTGTTTAGTGCGCCAAGGTTAAGGTCCGAGGACGATGGGAAACAGAGCGGATTTCAGAAAGGACTGTTGCGGATAAAGCAAAGATCGCAGCCTTTGATCGTTCCCACGCTCTGCGTGGGAATGCCTCAAGGGACGCTCCGCGTTCCAATGGGACGCGGAGCGTCCCGGGCTGCATTCCCACGCAGAGCGTGGGAACGATCTACGGGGGCAAGCCCCCTCGCCACAGTCAGACGGGGAGATGAATCCCGAAGGTATTCATCCCATGATCACTGCGCACAAACACGTCCCCGCCATGCATCAGCGCAATCGCTTTCACAATCGCCAAACCGAGCCCGTGGTTGTTGCCGCTGTTGCTGCGTGAAGCGTCGACCCGGTAAAACCGCTCAAACAAGCGTGGCAGATGCTCACTGGCAATCGGCGAGCCGGGGTTGGCCACGCCGATACTCACCTGATGTTCCGCCACCTCGATCTGCACCTGAATCACCTGCCCGGGCTCGGTGTGTTGCACCGCGTTGCTCAGCAAATTGATCAACGCCCGACGTAAGTGCGCAATCTCAATCCGCACCTGGGCATCACCGCTGACCTGCACTTGAACCTGCGCGTCTTCGAGAATGAAATCCAGATACTCCAAAGTCGTTGCCACTTCATCGGCCAGGGACGTGGAGGTCAGCTTGGTGGCCTTGCTGCCCTGGTCGGCGCTGGCGAGGAACAGCATGTCATTGATGATCGAGCGCAGCCGTTCCAGCTCTTCCAGGTTCGATTGCAGCACTTCGAAATAGTGTTCGGCGGAGCGCCCGCGAGTCAGCGCGACCTGGGTCTGGCCAATCAGGTTGGTCAGCGGCGAGCGCAGTTCATGGGCGACGTCGGCGTTGAACGACTCCAGTCGCGAATAAGCCTGCTCAACCCGCTCCAGCGTGGAGTTGAACGAACTGACAAACTGATCCAGCTCCGGCGGCAACGGCGACAACCGCAAGCGCCCGGAACGCAACGGCGGCGCCAGGCGCTGGGCTTCCTGGGACAACTTGATCAATGGCTTGAGCCCGATCCGCGCCACCCAATAACCCAAGGCCGAGGCCAGCAACACACCGACAATCGCCAGGCTGATCAGGGCAATCAGCAAATGATGCTGGGTCTGTAGAAACGTCTCGGTATCGATGCCGATCATGAAGCGCAACGGCGGGCGCTGGTCCTTGGCCGGAAACTGGCTGACCAGCACTTTCAGCGGCGCGGCATGGTCCGGCAACTGCATGTCGCGCCGGCCCAGCGGCCCTTCGGCGAAGGCGCGGATCTGCGGGGTGATGTTGCCGTATTCATACTGCGGATTGCCGCTGATGATCCAGAAACTGATGCGCTTGTCTTCTTCACCGAGCAACTTGAGCTTGTTGTTGATCTTCACCCAATGCTCAGGCGTGCCGTAACGACCGACCGTGGATTCGAGCACGCTGTAACGCGCATCCAGCTCGGCTTCGGGCAACAGTCCCAGGCCTTTGTCGACTTGCTGGTACAACGCCCAGCCAATCAACAGAAAAACCAGCAGCGCCACCAGCGTGAACATCCCGCTCAGGCGCAGCGCGATGGAATTACTGGACACCGCGACTCTCCAGCACATAACCCATGCCACGAATGGTGTGCAGCAACTTCTCGTCGAACGGCCCGTCGAGCTTGGCTCGCAGGCGTTTGATCGCGACTTCGACGACGTTGGCGTCGCTGTCGAAATTGATGTCCCAGACCATCTCGGCAATCGCCGTTTTCGAGAGGATTTCACCCTGGCGCCGCGCCAATACGCTGAGCAGCGAGAACTCCTTGGCCGTCAGGTCCAGGCGCGTGCCGGCGCGGGTGGCCTTGCGGCTGATCAAATCGATCCACAGATCGGCGATGCTCACTTGCACCGGTTCATGGCCGCCGCTGCGTCGAGTCAACGCTTGCAGGCGCGCCACCAGTTCCAGGAAGGAAAACGGTTTGCCGAGGTAGTCGTCGGCGCCATCGCGCAGGCCTTTGATCCGGTCTTCGACACGCTCGCGGGCGGTGAGCATGATCACCGGGGTTTGCTTGCGCGCGCGCAACGCCCGCAACACGCCGAAGCCGTCGAGGCCCGGCAACATCACGTCGAGGATGATCACCGCGTAGTCGCTTTCCAGCGCCAGGTGCAGGCCTTCGACGCCGTCCCGCGCCAAGTCCACGGTGTAACCCTGTTCCGTCAGGCCGCGATGCAGGTAATCCGCGGTTTTTTCTTCATCTTCGATAATCAGAACGCGCATGACCCCGCCTCAGTCTGTGGTCGCCAGTGCCGGCAGTGGCTCTGGTTTGGGTCTATGGAAAAGTCGCTCGAGCCACAAGTATATGACCGGAGTGGTAAACAGCGTCAGCGCCTGACTCACCAGCAGGCCGCCGACCACCGCAATCCCCAATGGCTGGCGCAGTTCGGCACCGGTGCCGTAGCCGAGCATCAGCGGCAACGCGCCGAGCAGGGCGGCGAGGGTGGTCATGATGATCGGGCGGAACCGGGTGATACAGGCCTGGAAAATCGCCTCTTCCGGCGGCAAGCCACCCTTGCGCTGGGCTTCGAGGGCGAAGTCGATCATCAGGATGCCGTTCTTCTTGACGATGCCGATCAGCAGCACCAGGCCGATCAACGCCATGATTGAAAAGTCCTGGCCCCAGATCCACAGCATGATCACCGCCCCAAGCCCCGCCGACGGCAGGGTCGAGATGATGGTCAGCGGATGCACGAAGCTTTCATAAAGCACGCCGAGAATGATGTACACCGCCACCAGCGCCGCGAGAATCAGCCACGGCTGGCTGGCCAGGGAACTCTGGAACGCCTGGGCCGCGCCCTGGAAGTTGCCGCTGATGGCCGTCGGCATGCCGATTTCGGCCTTGGCCTGATTGAGCAAAATCACCGCGTCGCCCAAGGCAACGCCGGGCGCCAGGTTGAACGACAGGTTGGCCGCCGGGAACATCCCGTCGTGGGCGATGGATAGCGGGCCAATGGTCGGGGCATCGAACTTCGCCAGCGCCGACAACGGCACCATCTCACCGCTCAACGGCGAGCGCAGGTAGAAATAGTTCAGGCTTTCGGCCTTGCCCCGCTGCTTGGTGTCCAGTTCCAGGATCACGTTGTACTGGTTGATCTGGGTCTGGAACTCGTTGATCTGCCGCTGGCCGAAGGCGTCGTACAGCGCCTCGTCGACATCGCTGGCGGTCAGACCAAAACGCGCCGCCGCGCTGCGGTCGATGCTGATGTGGGTGATGCTGCCGCCCAGTTGCAGGTCGTTGGAAATGTCGCGGAACGCCGGGTTGGTCCGCAGTTTGTCCGTCAGGCGCTGGGTCCAGGTGCTGAGCGTCGGGCCGTCGTTGCTCTTGAGCACGTATTGGTACTGGGCGCGGCTCGGGCCGGAGCTGAGGTTGATGTCCTGGCCGGCGCGCAGGTACAGCACGATGCCGGGGACTTTCATCAGTTGCGGGCGAATCCGGTCGATGAACTGGCTGGCGGTCACATCACGGTCGCCGCGTTTTTTCAGGGCAATCCAGAACCGGCCGTTGGCAATGGTCTGGTTGCTGCCGGAAACGCCGACGGAGTGGGAAAACGCCTGCACCGCTGGATCTGCCGCGACAATTTCCGCCATCGCCAGGTGTTTTTTTACCATGTCGCCGTAGGAAATGTCCGCAGCCGCTTCGGTGGTGCCAAGGACGAAACCGGTGTCCTGGATCGGGAAGAAGCCTTTGGGGATAAAGATGTAACCGGCAATGGCCAGACACAGCGACAGGCAGAATACGCCGATCATGGTTTTCTGATGGGCGAGGGCGCGGCGCAGGTATTTTTCATAGCCGGCCAGCAAGCGATCTCCGAAAGTCTTTTTGCTGTGGGCGTGATGCACCGGCGCACGCATAAACAGCGCGGCCAGGGTTGGCGCCAGGGTCAGGGATACCACCACCGAAATCATGATGGTCGAAGTCGCGGTCAGGGCGAATTCTTTAAACAACCGCCCAACCACACCGCCCATGAACAGCAGCGGAATAAACGCCGCCACCAGGGAGAAGCTGATCGAGACCACGGTGAAGCCAATCTCGCCGGCGCCCTTGATCGCCGCTTCGCGCATGCCGTCGCCGGCCTCCAGGTGACGGTGAATGTTCTCCACCACCACAATCGCATCGTCCACCACAAACCCCACCGCCACCACGATGGCCACCAGGGTCAGGTTATTCAGGCTGAAGCCCATGATGTACATCAGGGCGAAACTGGCGGTCAGCGACACACCGAGCACCGCCGACACAATCATGGTCGCCGACCATTGGCGCAGGAACAACGCCATCACCGCCACCACCAGCATGATCGCGATCAGCAGGGTGATTTCCACTTCATGCAGCGATGCGCGGATAGTCTGGGTGCGGTCAATCAACACCTTGACCTCGACAGAGGCCGGCAGCATTGCTTCCAGGCCCGGCAGTGCGGCTTGAATGCGATCCACGGTCTCGACAATGTTCGCCCCCGGTTGCCGGGAAATCACCAGATTGACCCCGGGCCGATCCCCAGCCCAGGCCTGGACGTAGGCATCTTCCGAACCGTTGACGACTTTGGCGACATCTTTGAGGTGAACCGGTGCACCGTCCTTGTAGGAAACGATGAGTTGGCTGTATTCGTCGGGGTGGAACAACTGGTCGTTGGTGGACAGGGTCGAAATGCTCGACTCCCCGTACAACGCGCCTTTGGCCAGGTTGAGGCTGGTCTGCTGAATCGCCAGGCGAATGTCAGCCAGGGTCAGGCCGATGGCGGCGAGTTTGTCCGCCGAAGCCTGGACGCGAATCGCCGGACGTTGCTGACCGGTGATGTTGATTTGGCCTACACCGTCGATCTGACTGATCTGACGCGAGAGCAGGGTTTCCACCAGGTCACTGAGTTCGGTGCCGGGCATTTGCGTCGAGCTGACGCTGAGGATCAACACCGGGCTGTCCGCCGGGTTGACCTTCTTCCAGGTCGGCAGGGTCGGCATGTCCTTTGGCAGTTTGCCGGCGGCGGTGTTGATCGCGGCCTGGACTTCCTGGGCGGCGGTGTCGATGCTTTTATCGAGGGTGAATTGCAGGGTCAGCAGGCTGGAACCGAGGGCGCTGCTGGACGTCATCTGGGTCATGCCGGGGATGGCGCTGAATTGCACCTCCAGCGGCGTGGCCACGGACGAAGCCATGGTGTCGGGGCTGGCGCCGGGCAATTGCGCATTGACCTGAATGGTCGGGAATTCCGCTTCCGGCAGCGGTGCGATGGGCAGGCGTGGGAAAGCGATCACGCCCAGCAGCACCAGGGCAAACGTCAGCAGGATAGTGGCGACCGGGTGATCGATGCACCACGCCGATGGCCCTCTCATTGTTTAGGCTCCGCTTGCACCACTTGCGGCGGGTCGGTCAGCACCTGCACCGTCGAACCGGGCTTGAGCCGCGACTGGCCGTCGCTGACCAGCACGTCGCCGGGTTTGACCCCGGTGATGATGTCCTGGCCGCTGCCCTGGTAAACCATCTGAACCTGCACGGTCTCGACCTTATCGCCGTTGATCCGGTACACAAAGTGTTGATCGAGCCCGCGCTGTACGACAGTCGGCGGCACCACCAGCGCATCTTTATCCAGCGCTGTCTGAATCTTTACCGTCACCAGCAGGCCGGGCCAAAGCTTCTGGCCGGGGTTGTTGAATTCAGCCTTGGCGCGGATGGTCCCGGTGTTGGCGTTGATCTGGTTGTCGATCAGGGTCAGGTGGCCTTCGCCCAGCAGGTTGCCGGTTTCGCCATCGGTGTCGGCGCCGATGTAAGCCTTAACCTGGGCGCGTTGCGGGTCGCCGATTAGGCCTTGCAGGGTCGGCAGCATTTGCTGTGGCAGGGAAAACTCCACGGCAATCGGGTCGATCTGGGTCACGGTGAACAGCCCTTGGGCGTCGGCCATGCGCAGGAAATTGCCTTCGTCGACGGTACGAATACCGACGCGACCGGTGACCGGGGAGCGAATCTGCGTGTAGGAAAGTTGCACTTGGGCCGCGTCGATGGACGCTTGATTGCCCTGGGCGGTGGCTTTGAGCTGGTTGACGAGGGCTTGTTGCTGATCGTAGGTCTGCTTGGACACGCCATCGTCGACGCTCAGCAGTTTGTAGCGCTTGAGGTTGACCAGCGCCACTTGCAGCTGCGCCTGGCTTTCGCCGAGTTGGGCGCGGGCCTGATCGAGGCTGGCGCGGATCGAGCGGTCGTCGATGGTGGCGAGCAGGTCGCCGGCCTTGACCAATTGACCTTCCTTGACCAGCAACTTGGTGAGGATGCCGTCGACCTGCGGCCGCACCACCACGCTGTGCAGGGACAGCACCGAGCCGATGCCGCTGACATAACGCGGCACATCTTTCTCGGTGACCGTCACGGCCCGCACCGGAATGGCGGTCGGGGCCGCCAGTTTGGCGGTGGCCGGTTTGGTCGCGTACCACAGACCCAGCGCTGCCAGGACAATCAGAGGAGCTGCGATCAACGCGGATTTTTTCTGAATTCGCATGCGAGTGGGGCGCCGGGCTAGAGGGACGGGAATAGGGTCAGATTTTATACCTCCCCTTATAGTCCTGTTACCCGGTCAGGAAGGTGACTGCTAACTGACGGGGCTGTCAGTTTGGGCCTGCCGTCATTCAGATGGACCCCGTTATCGTTCTTCGCGGGCAAGCCTCGCTCCTACATTTGGAATGCATTCCCCTGTAGGAGCGAGGCTTGCCCGCGAAGGCGTCAGACCCGTCGCCACAGAACCCCCAGACCGACTACTTGTCGCTTGAAACTCGCCGCTTGCAGCTTGCCGCCCCCGACCCGGGTATACTCGCGCCTTTCGCGGCCCACCCACCGGGCCCGACTCTTTGTGCACCACCCGGAGCTTTCATGACTTCCCCGACACAACCGCCAGTCGCCGACGCCTTGAGCGACGACCCGGCAGACCTGCCAGACAGCGTCGACTCCAGCGCAGACAGCGAAACCAAAGCCGCGATCCCGGCGTTCAAGTTTCCGTTCAAACCGGGCGAACTGGCTGCGGCCAAGAACGCCAGCCAGCCGTGGTACAAGAACGGCGCCAAGAACGGCCACACCAAAACCCCTGGCGCCGCGCCACCGGGTACTCGACGTTCGATGGGCAAACGCTGACAGCCAGCCGCTTTTGGCTGGAGCAGGGCGTGTTGGGTTCGGTCTGTGTGGCGGCCATTACGGGCGCTATATCAGCGGGATCAAGCCGCCCGCAACGAGATAAACGTATAGTTCACCGGCGCTTCGGTCGCCACTTCAGCTCCCGCCGCCAGCACTTGCCCGGCAATGTCATCGCCCGAGACATGAAACAACCATTCGCCTTTCGGTGCTGCCAACGGCTGCGCCACGACCTGATCGATGACGGAAGCAAAAGCGCCCATCTCCGGTAAATATGCGGTAAACCCGTCGCCTTTCAGCGCGGTGGTGCGAATCCCCAGCAACCCGCAAATCGCATCCTTGGTCTGCACCTCGTCACGATCCGCCTGGCGCGAGCGCTGGATCAACGCCACCAGTTCCTGGTCCACCAATGCACCGCCCACAATCAGGTCCGGCCCTTGTTCCCACGACTCGGGCGGGCATTCCTTCACCGCCGGGTTGAGCGGGATGTGCGGATTGATTTCCATCGGATAGATGCGGCACACCAGCGGCCGGCGTTCGTAGATGCGGCAGAGGTTGTCTTCGTCAAGATTCCGGCAGGGACCGACGTTGTACGCAGCGAAGGTAATCGCCACGTGGGCTTCGATTGCACCGCTGCGCACCACTACCGAGCGGCGCTCGGCGTGGTCCCGTTGCAACAGTGGCAAGCCCAGCCCATTACCCAGGAAGCCTTCCACCAGCACGATCACCTGACCGCCATCGTTCGCCCACATGCGAGCTTCCGCCAGGGTCAGGGGCACGTGGTGGTCGTTGCAGCACTTGCCGCAACCTACGCAGGAAAACGTCGTGTTCATGGGTCGATCAGTCGCCGGTGAGGTCATGGAATGGCGACGCAAAGCCGTCGCCAAGGCAGGTCTCGAAGCAAGTTATGCGCCACTCACGGCTTTTTCGCGGCGGGGCGGATCGAGTCCCATTCTGTGACGTAGGCGGTTTTGCTTTGTTTGTTATAGAGGCACAACTCGGTGCCTTGCTGGCCCTTCATGTGTTTTTGCGGGTATTGGCCTTGCAGCAGGAGGGCGGTGTAGCCGACGCGGTCGTCGAATTGCGCGGCGGTGCCGACGGGTTTGGCGTCCTTCAGGCCGCTGGCCTTGGTGCAACTGGTGAGTACGGCTTTGTCATAGGCGGCCCAGGCGTCGGGGCTGGAGGCGTGGGCCTGGGTGGCGAGGGCGGTGAGGCTGAGGAAGAACAGGGTGGTGGTTTTCATCAGTGGGCATCCTTGTGTGTGTTGGCCAAGGGCTGGAGTATGCCTGATGGTGATGGGGTGTTTGTGCGGGCCTCTTCGCGGGCAAGCCCGCTCCCACATTGGAATGCATTCCCCTGTGGGAGCGGGCTTGCTCGCGAAGGCGGTTTGTCAGGCCGGCACCGGCTCCCGGCGAACCACCCGCATTCCGGCACTTTCATACAATCGCCGGGCCCGAAGGTTGTCTTCCAAAACCTTCAAATCGACAAAGCCTTCGCGCCGTTGCTGAAACGCTTTGAAAGCATTCAGCAGCAAGGCGCGGCCCAGTCCGAGGCCCTGGGCACGGGGATACACCACCAGGTTCTTGATGTAGGCGCTGGTCCAGCACTGACAAACGCCGACGATCCCTTCGCCATCCAGCGCGATAAAGCACAGGCTCGGATCGTATTCCGGATCGGTTTCAAAACGCTGTTGCCAGACCTCCAGCGCCGGCACGCGACCGCCGCCTTCTCGATTACCCAGTTCCATCAAGTGATGCACAACTTCGGCGAGTTCGGGGCGGTATTGCGTCAGCTCAATACCTTTGGGCCAAGCGATGTCTGGCACAGCCTCGGCAAGGTTGCGCCGCATCAGGAAGCAGAAATCCTCGGCCAAACTCAGTAACCCTGTTCGGCGACAGCCTTGGCGGCTTCGATCAGGCACTTGGTCAGTTCTGGCGAGGAGAACTTGGTCAGCACCCCGTTGGCCCCGGCCAGACGCGCCTTTTCGCTGTTCATCGCGCTGTCCAGCGAGGTGTGCAGCAATACGTAGAGGTGCGAGAAGTCCGGGGTTTCGCGCAGGGTGCGGGTGAAGGCGTAGCCGTCCATCTCCGACATTTCGATGTCCGAGACGATCAGGTTGATTTGCTGCGCCGTGCCTTGCAGGTCCAGCAGGCAATCAATGGCCTCCTTGGCGCTGCGGGCGGTGTGGCATTGCAGGCCGAGGTTGCGCAGGGTGTGCACCGATTGCTGCAACGCGGTCTGGCTGTCATCGACCACCAGGATGCGCGCATTGCCCAGCACTTCGGCGTCTTCCATGCTCAATTCGGTCGGGGCCATTTCAATCTGCGCCGGAGCGATGCCGTGGATCACCTTTTCGATGTCCAGCACCTGCACCAGCACGCCGTCGACCGACGTCACGCCAGTAATGTACGAGCGCACGCCGCCGGAACCGAAGGGTGGCGGACGGATGTCGGTGGTCAGGCAGTGCACGATCTTGCTCACGGCTTGAACATGCAGGCCCTGCTTGGAGCGGCTGACGTCGGTGACGATCAGGCAGCCACCGTTGGGATCTTCCAGCGGCCGCTCGCCGATGGCACGGCTCAGGTCGATCACCGACAACGACGTGCCGCGCAGGGTGGCGATGCCTTTGACGTGGGGGTGCGACTCCGGCAGCTTGGTCAGCGGCGGGCAGGGGATGATCTCACTGACTTTCAGCAGGTTGATTGCCATCAGCTTGCCGCTGCGCAAGGTAAACAGAAGAAGCGAAAGTGAATCTGCGCGGGCTTTGGTGGTGGACATAAAAACCTTCTTTGGCGAAAGGTGATGGGCGAGTGAAGAGTCGCCAAAAACTATTGATGCCGGGTTATCGACTTGTTAAGGGCAGGCTTTAGGATTTCGGGTGAATGGTCGGGCGCCTTCGCGAGCAAGCCCGCTCCCACATTGGAATGCGGTCCCCCTGTGGGAGCGGGCTTGCTCGCGAAGGGGCCCTCACTTCATCCCCAATCGCTTGGCCATACGCCCCAGATTCGCCCGATCCAAGCCTAGCTCACGGGCCGCGCTGGCCCAATTGTTGTGATGGCGTTCCAGACAGGCGTTGATCAGTCGGCGCTGATAATCCTCGGTTGCCGCCCGCAAGTCACCTGCGACTAAAGCCACAGGGCTGACGACCGGTTGCTCGGTTGGCACTTCAATACTGCCGTGAGGCAAATCCAGATCCGCCGCACTCAAACTGAGAATCTTCGGCCGTTCCTTGCAGTTGCCCAGGGCCTTTAACGCACTGCGGCCAATCAAGTGTTCCAGTTCCCGCACGTTCCCCGGCCATTGATAGGCGAGCAACGCCGCTTGGGCATCGCTGTTCAGGCGCAGGCTATTAAGGCCCATGCGCGAGCGGTTCTGTTCCAGGAAGAAGCCGCTGAGCAGCAACACATCCCGCCCGCGATCCCGCAGGGCCGGGACCAGCAGCGGGTAAACGCTCAGGCGATGATAGAAATCGGCGCGGTAGCGGCCACTGCGCACTTCTTCGGCCAGGTCACGGTTGGTCGCCGCGATCAGCCGCACGTCCACTTGATGCTCTTTATCCGAACCCAGGCGCTGCAATTGACCGCTTTGCAGCACCCGCAACAACTTGGCCTGCACGGTCAGGGACAATTCGCCGACTTCATCGAGAAACAGCGTGCCGCCATTGGCCAGTTCAAATTTGCCACGACGGTCGCTGGTTGCCCCGGTGAAGGCGCCACGTACATGGCCGAACAATTCGCTCTCGACCAAGGTGTCCGGCAGGGCGGCGCAGTTGAGGCTGATGATCGGTTTGTCGGCGCGGGAGGAAGCGGCATGGATCGCCTGGGCCACCAGTTCCTTGCCGACCCCGGTTTCCCCGGTGATCAGCACGGTCAAGTCGCTGCCGCCCACCAGGCTGATCTCTTCCACCAAACGTTTATGGGCCTTGCTCTGGCCGATCATCTCGCGGTTCTGCTGGCCGCTGGCCTGGCGGTAAACCTCGGCGCGCTGGTGTTCGTCTTCAGCACGATTGGCCAGGCGCTGGATGCGTTCGGCAGCGTTAACGGTGGCGGCGGCGAGGCTGGCGAAGGCTTGCAGGGCGTCCAGTTCGATGGGCTCGAAGCGTTCCGGGTCCAGGGCATCGAGGGTCAGCAGGCCCCACGGGCGCTCGTCGATAAACAGCGGGCAGCCCATGCAATCGTGGACTTCCAGGTGCTCGTCGAGGCCATCGACCAAGCCGTCATAAGGGTCGGGCAATTCGCTGTCGGCGGCGAAACGGGTCGGGCCGGGGCTACTGAGCAAGGCTTCGAAGCGCGGATGTTCGCTGACTTTGAAGCGCCGGCCCAGGGTGTCGGTGCTCAAACCGTCGACGGCCAACGGCACCAGCCATTCGCCGTCGAGGCGCAGCAGGGCGGCGGCATCACACGGCAGCAGGGCGCGCATGGCTTCGAGCAGGCGCCGATAGCGCTCGCCCTCGGGCAGTTCGCGGGACAGGTCCGAGACCAGGGGCAGCAGGGCGGTGAGCAGGGATTTTGCAGTCATAGTGACTCCGTGTAGTCGGGATGACTATAAAGCAGTCTGTGTCGATATGACTACGTAGACTTTAAGCTGTTGATTTATATGGCGTTAATTGTTGGCATGGAAACTGATAAGCATAGAGCATTCACATCGAAACTCAGGAGTTGCCCTAATGCTTAGCGTTCAAGACCGTGCCATCGTCAAATCGACCGTGCCGCTGCTGGAAAGCGGTGGCGAAGCGCTGATCACCCACTTCTACCGCATGATGCTCTCCGAATACCCGGAAGTCCGTCCGTTGTTCAACCAGGCCCACCAGGCCAGCGGCGATCAGCCCCGCGCCCTGGCCAACGGCGTGTTGATGTATGCGCGGCACATCGATCAGCTCGACCAGTTGGGCGATCTGGTGGCCAAGATCATTAACAAGCACGTGGCCCTGCAAATCCTCCCGGAACATTACCCGATTGTCGGCACCTGCCTGCTGCGCGCCATCGCTGAAGTGCTGGGCGAAGAAATTGCCACCCCTGAAGTGATCGGCGCCTGGGGCGCGGCCTATAACCAATTGGCCGACATCCTGATCGGTGCCGAAACCAGCATCTACGACCAGAAAGAACAGGCTCCGGGCGGCTGGCGCGGGGCGCGGGAGTTCATCGTCGCGGCCAAGGTCGAGGAAAGCGCGGAAATCATCTCGTTCTACTTCGAACCCGCTGACAAAGGCCCGATTCTCGCCGCCGAGCCCGGCCAATACATCGGCATGAAACTGGTCCTCGATGGCGAAGAGATTCGTCGCAATTACTCGTTGTCGTCCCTGTCGGACAACGGCCAGTACCGCATCAGCGTCAAGCGCGAAGCCGGTGGCCGCGCCTCCAACCATTTGCACGACCAACTGCATGTGGGCGCCAGCATCCAACTGTTCCCGCCGTCGGGGGAGTTCACCCTGACCGCCAGCGACAAACCGCTGGTGCTGATCAGCGGCGGCGTCGGCATCACCCCGACCCTGGCCATGCTCGAAGCGGCCCTGGCCACCGAGCGGCCGGTGCACTTTATCCACTGCGCGCGTAATGGCAGCGTCCATGCGTTCCGTGACTGGATCGACGGTCTGGCTGCGCGTCATCCGCAACTCAAGCGCTTCTATTGCTACGCCGAAGATGACGGCGTGAGCCCGGCGGCGGACAAGGTCGGGATGTTGAGCCAGGAGCAACTGGGCGAGTGGTTGCCGCAACAGCGGGACCTGGATGCTTATTTCCTGGGGCCGAAAGGGTTTATGGCGGCGATCAAGCGCCACTTGAAAGCGCTGGGGGTGCCGGAGAAGCAGAGTCGCTATGAGTTCTTTGGGCCGGCTTCTGCTCTGGAGTAAGTCTGGAGACCGAGTCGCCTGCTTCGCGAGCAAGCCCGCTCCCACATTGGAATGCGTTCCCCTGTGGGAGCGGGCTTGCTCGCGAATGGCCGCATCGCGGTCTTAAATTCTGGAAACAAACAAAAGTTAATCCCTCCTTAACCAACCTATCGTCTATTCCCCGACATCTACCGGCGCGCGCCAGGCTCTCAACCGCCATGGTCTGCGTGTAGACTTCCGGCAATCGATATTTAGAAGGGATACGCGATGAATGACGAAACGATGCGCTTGGGCCGTGAGCGGCGATATCTGGTGTTGCTGGGCATCATCTGCCTGGCGCTGATCGGCGGTGCGCTGTACATGCAAGTGGTGCTGGAAGAAGCGCCGTGCCCACTGTGCATCCTGCAGCGTTATGCATTGTTGCTGATCGCCATTTTTGCCTTTATCGGCGCGGCCATGCGTACCCGTCGCAGCCTCACTGTGTTCGAGGTGCTGGTGGTCATCGCCGCGCTCGGCGGCGTTGCGGCGGCCGGGCATCACGTCTATACGCAGTTCTACCCGGCGGTCAGCTGTGGCGTCGATGTGTTGCAGCCGATTGTCGATGGCCTGCCACTGGCGAAGGTCTTCCCGCTGGTTTTCCAGGTCGATGGCTTCTGCGACACACCGTACCCGCCGATCCTCGGCCTGTCCCTGGCACAGTGGGCGCTGGTGTCCTTTGTGTTGGTGGTGGTGCTGGTGCCGCTGCTGGTGACGCGTAACCGCAAGGCATTGCGCTAACCCGCAACGTTAAGCAAAAAAACGCCCCGGTCCTCGTTGAGAGGGCCGGGGCGTTTTGCATTTCAGGGTCGGGTTAAACAGAGCGTGATGTGCGACAGGGAAGGGTGCGCAACGTGTGCGACATGTTGTCACAGCTTGAGTGTCGCAAGGCATTTCCAAGGACGGAATTGGTGCATAGCTACGCAACGATTTGTCCCGGTTTGAGCCTCCACTCATTTGTTCATCTTCATGGTGTAACAGGCAGTTTTAACAGGACTTGGTGAATCGCCACACCCCTTGCTGATCGGGGCTTTGCCGGGAGTGGCGGATGGCCTGACGCCATGAAGGCTGTCTGAACCGGGGGTGGTAGCCCCACAAATTTTGGTGTTTTTGTTGAGAATTAATTTCGATACCATGCTGAACTTTTGCAAAATCCGTTAATGATTGTTGCTGGAATGGATAAAAATTATTTCGGGATGAGACATGGTTTATGCGTCGCGACGTATCTACAATCGCCCGCACTGAATTCCCGGCGCTGCTCTCGACTGAGCAGATAGGGCGTCGAGAGGCTTAACAGCTTTATGCGACTCCCAGGTGTCGGTGCCTTTCCGACTATCCGCACCAAATGGAATTGGTCTGTAACAAGGCCTTTGACCACGAATTCGAATAAGAACTCACCGCTAGCCCAGGATTTGTCGAACAGCGTCTGACGCGCGACGGGCAGCCCTTATTCAATCCAAGAAAAATGCCAACCCTTGGCAGGGTGAAGTGTTGGCGATCAAAACCCAACTGCATTGCGCAAGCTGCTTTAGAGGTCGTGAGATGAGTAAAAACAGGTACCCCAGACTACTAGGCTTATTGCCGCTGCTCGGCACGTTGTTGCTGTCAGGCTGCAACATGACCTTGCTCGACCCCAAGGGCCAGGTCGGCCTGGATGAGCGAAACCTGATCATCACCGCAACGCTGCTGATGCTGTTGGTCGTTGTGCCGGTCATCGTCATGACGTTCCTGTTCGCCTGGAAATATCGCGCTTCCAACCCGAACGCGGTGTACGCGCCTAAATGGTCGCACTCCACCAAGATTGAAATCGCGGTGTGGGCTGTTCCGGTCCTGATCATCATTGCCCTGGGTTATGTGACCTACATTTCGACCCACGCCCTGGACCCGTACAAGCCGCTGGAATCCGACGTCAAGCCGATCACCGTTGAAGTGGTCGCCATGGACTGGAAGTGGCTGTTCATCTACCCGGAACAAGGCATCGCCACCGTTAACAAACTGGTGTTCCCGGCCAACACGCCGATCAATTTCAAAATCACCTCCGACACCGTGATGAACTCGTTCTTCATCCCGGGCCTGGGTGGCCAGATCTACGCGATGGCGGGCATGGAAACCAAGCTGCACCTGATTGCCAACCAGAACGCTGAATTCGACGGTATCTCCGCCAACTACAGCGGCGCGGGTTTCACCGGCATGAAGTTCAAAGCTATCGCCACTTCCCAGGCGGATTTCGATACCTGGGTCAGTGATGTCAAGAAGGCACCTAAACAGCTGGAAAAAGCTGAATACGAAGCCCTTTCCAAACCAAGCCAGAACAACCCAGTCGAGCTCTACTCCTCGTTCACGCCAAACCTGTTCCAGATCATCGTCGACAAGTACGAAGGCATGAAACCGGGCAAGCCCGTGCATCACGAGAAAAAAGAGCACGAAGTGGCCGCCATGGAAGGGATGGACATGAGTTCGCATTCAGCTGCCGGGGCAGAGGAGTAAACGATGTTTGGTAAATTAAGTTGGGAAGCGGTCCCGTTCCACGAGCCGATCGTGATGATTACCATCGCCATGATCGCGCTCGGTGGTCTGGCGGTATTCGGGCTGATCACCTATTTCAAGAAGTGGACCTACCTGTGGACCGAGTGGCTGACGTCGGTCGACCACAAGAAAATCGGCGTGATGTACATCATCGTCGCCATGGTCATGCTGCTGCGCGGTTTTGCCGACGCCATCATGATGCGTTCCCAGTTGGCCCTGGCCACCGAGGGTTCGCCTGGCTACCTGCCGCCTGAACACTATGACCAGATCTTCACCGCCCACGGTGTGATCATGATCATCTTCATGGCGATGCCATTCTTCACCGGCCTGATGAACCTTGCAGTGCCGCTGCAGATCGGCGCCCGTGACGTTGCCTACCCGTTCCTGAACTCCCTGAGCTTCTGGCTGCTGGTGTCCGGCGTTGTGCTGGTGAACGTGTCCCTGGGTGTCGGCGAATTCGCCCGTACCGGTTGGGTTGCGTATCCGCCGCTGTCGGAACTGGGCTACAGCCCGGGCGTGGGTGTGGACTACTACATCTGGGCACTGCAGCTATCGGGTCTAGGTACGACGCTGACCGGGGTCAACTTCCTGGCCACCGTGCTGAAGATGCGTACTCCAGGCATGAAGATGATGGACATGCCGATCTTCACTTGGACCTGCACCTGGGCCAACGTGCTGATCGTGGCTTCGTTCCCGATCCTGACCGCTACTTTGGCTCTGCTGACGCTTGACCGTTACATGGATTTCCACATTTTCACCAATGAACTTGGTGGCAATCCAATGATGTACGTCAACCTGTTCTGGGCCTGGGGTCACCCCGAGGTTTACATCCTGATTCTGCCGGCGTTCGGGGTCTTCTCCGAAGTCATCTCGACCTTCTCCGGCAAGCGTCTGTTCGGCCACCACTCGATGATCTACGCCTCGGGCGCAATCTCGATCCTGGGCTTCATGGTCTGGCTGCACCACTTCTTCACCATGGGTTCGGGTGCCAGCGTCAACGCCTTCTTCGGCCTGGCGACGATGCTGATTTCGATTCCGACGGGGGTGAAGCTATTCAACTGGCTGTTCACCATCTATCGCGGTCGTCTGCAGTTCACCAGCCAGGTTCTCTGGACCCTGGGCTTCATGGTGACCTTCGCCATCGGCGGCATGACCGGCGTACTGCTGGCCATTCCAGGTGCTGACTTCGTACTGCACAACAGCCTGTTCGTGATCGCTCACTTCCACAACGTGATCATCGGCGGCGCAGTCTTTGGCTACATCGCTGGTTTCGCCTTCTTCTTCCCTAAAGCGTTCGGCTTCAAGCTGCACGAAGGTTGGGGCAAGGCAGCGTTCTGGTTCTGGATCTCGGGCTTCTTCGTCGCGTTCATGCCGCTCTATGCACTGGGCTTCATGGGCATGACCCGTCGTCTGAACGCCACCACCAACCCTGAGTGGGTGCCTTACCTGCACGTTGCAATGTTCGGCGCGGTCATGATCGCCGTCGGTATTGCCTGCCAGTTGATCCAGCTGTACGTCAGTGTGCGTGACCGCAAAAAGCCAGAGAACATGTGCGAACACGGCGACCCGTGGAATGCCCATACCCTGGAATGGTCGACCTCGTCGCCACCGCCGTTCTACAACTTCGCGGTATTGCCGAAAGCTCCAGGCATCGACCCGTTCACTGAAGCCAAGGAAAACGGTACTGCGTACCAGGCTCCAGCCAAGTACGAGCCGATCCACATGCCAAACAACACCGCGACCGGTCTGGTCATGGGTGCTCTGTTGACCGTGTTCGGTTTCGCCATGATCTGGCACATCTGGTGGATGGCCATCTTCGGCCTCGCCGGGACCGTGATCTACTTCGTGATCCATGCTGCCCGTGATGACCAGGGCTATATGGTGCCGGTCGACGTGATCGAGCGCATCGAAGCCGAGCAGCACAAGCGTCTGGTAGCAGCAGGGAAAATCCCGGCTGGCGCCACCCGTGTTGAAACCTCGTTGGAACAGGCTTAAACCATGTCGAACTTAGTGACCAATGCTGGACACACCCATGTCGATGGACATGGGCACGATGACCATCACCACGACTCGGGCGAGATGACCGTATTCGGTTTCTGGCTCTACCTGATGACCGACTGCATTTTGTTTGCGTCGATCTTCGCGGTGTACGCGGTACTGGTTAACAACGTAGCGGGTGGCCCGTCGGGCCACGACATCTTCGAGCTGCCATACGTGCTGGGCGAAACCGCCTGCCTGTTGCTCAGCTCGATCACCTACGGCTTCGCCATGCTGGCGTTGTTCAAGGGCAACAAGAAAGCGGTACTGGGCTGGTTGGCCATCACTTTCCTGTTCGGCCTGGGCTTCATCGGCATGGAGATCAACGAGTTCCACATGCTGATCTCCGAAGGCTACGGTCCTAACCGCAGCGGCTTCCTGTCCGGGTTCTTCACCCTGGTCGGCACCCACGGTCTGCACGTGACCAGCGGTCTGATCTGGATGGCGATCATGATGTATCAGGTCAACAAGCACGGCCTGACGTCGACCAACAAGACCCGCCTGAGCTGCCTGAGCCTGTTCTGGCACTTCCTGGACGTGGTCTGGATCTGCGTATTCACCGTTGTTTACCTGATGGGGACCCTGTAATGGCTAATGCACATTCCCACGATAGCCACGACGCCGGTCATGGCAGCGTAAAGTCCTACGCCATCGGCTTCATCCTGTCGGTGATCCTGACGATCATTCCGTTCGGCCTGGTGATGTACCCATCGCTGCCGAAAGTCTGGACGCTGTGGATCGTACTGGCCTTCGCAGTGATCCAGGTGCTGGTTCACCTGGTGTACTTCCTCCACCTGGACCGCTCCGCCGCCCAGCGTAACAACGTGATTGCGTTTGTGTTCGCTGCGATGGTGATCGTCCTGCTGGTTGGCTTGTCGCTGTGGATCATGTTCAGCATCCACACCGTCATGATGGCGCACTGAGGAAAGTCCGGATGTCCTTTAAGCACTTTATCCAAATCACCAAACCGGGGATCATTTTCGGTAACGTGCTTTCTGTGGCGGGCGGATTTTTCCTGGCCTCGAAAGGGCATGTCGATCTGGCCATCTTCCTGGCCGCCATGATCGGCACGTCCCTGGTGGTGGCTTCCGGTTGCGTGTTCAACAACTGCATCGACCGCGACATCGACCTGAAGATGGAACGCACCAAGAACCGGGTGCTGGTCCAGGGCTTGATCTCCCTGAAACTGGCCCTGATCTACGCGACCGTCCTGGGTATCGCCGGCGTTGCACTGTTGTACAAGGTGGCCAACCCGTTGGCCGCGCTGTTCGCAGTGATCGGTTTCGTCATCTACGTTGGCTTCTACAGCCTGTACCTCAAGCGCAAGTCGGTTCACGGCACGCTGGTGGGCAGTCTGTCGGGCGCCATGCCGCCGGTGATTGGTTACGTTGCCGTGACCAACAGCTTCGACATGGCCGCGCTGACGTTGCTGGTGATGTTCAGCCTGTGGCAGATGCCGCATTCCTACGCCATCGCGATCTTCCGCTTCAACGATTACCTGGCCGCATCGATTCCGGTGTTGCCAGTGAAGCGCGGGATTCAAGTAGCGAAGAAGCACATCCTGCTCTACATCCTGGCCTTCCTGGTTGCGACGTTGATGCTGACTTTCAGTGGCTACGCCGGCATGAGCTACCTCGCCGTCGCCGCGGCCATGGGCATGTACTGGTTGTACATGGCCTGGACCGGCTACAAGGCAGTTGATGACACGGTCTGGGCACGCAAGCTGTTCGTGTTCTCGATCTTCACCATTACCGCGCTGAGCGTAATGATGTCGCTGGACTTCAAAGTGCCGAGTGAGCTGTTGCTGACTTACGCGCCTTAAGGTTTAGCCGCTGTACGAAAAACCCCGCCCTTCGAGAGGAGAGCGGGGTTTTTTATTGGGTGTTTTCCGGGGGACCGAGGTGCCTTCTTCGCGAGCAAGCCCGCTCCCACAGTCGCAATGCGTTCCCCTGTGGGAGCGGGCTTGCTCGCGAATGGGGCAACACGGTGCATCAGAAAAACTCAGCGATCCAGCAACCGAAAAAACCGCTCCCGAACCTCTGCGTTATCACTGTGCGCGACGTTGAATCGCAAGTGTTGACTGGCATGCGGTGCCTTGCTGAGCAAGGTGCCAGGTGCGAGGACGAGGTCGTTTTCCATGCCTTTGCGCGCCAGTGTTTCGGCGTGCAGCCCTTGCGGTAAACGCGTCCAGATAAACAGACCTTCGCCGGGCAGGGAGGACACCGAGCACCCGGCTTCGACCAGCCATCGCGATACGCGGCTGCTCGACTCATACAGCCGATCCACCGTGCGCCGCGTATGTTTGGCATAGCTCCCGTTGCTGAGCATCGTGCAGGTAATCTGCTCGGCAAATTCCGAGGTCACGCCGCCGCAGGCCATTTTCAGGGTGATCAGCCGTGCCGCCAGTTGTGGCGAGAGCACGGCGTAGCTGACCCGACTATTGGCGGTCAGGGTCTTGGAAAAACCGGCCACGTAGCTCACGTTGTCGAGCCCGCTCGCCGCCAGACGAGGGGTGCGGCGCTGTTGCAGGTCGCCGTACAAATCGTCTTCGACAATGTGGAAACCGTAGCGGCGACTCAACTCCGTCAAGCGATAAACCTGCGCCGGGGAGAACGAATGCCCGGTGGGGTTATGCAAAGTACTGTTGGTCATGTACAGCACGGGCTTGTGGGCGATCAGCTGTCGTTCGAAGGCTTCCAGGTCGAGGCCGTCGCATTGACGCGGCACGGTGATGACTTTGGCGCCATGCAACGCGAGGTTGGCGTGCATGTTGAAGTAGCAGGGATCGTCGAGCAGCACCGTGTCGCCGGGTTTGATCAGCAGGCGCATCAGCATGTCGATGGCTTGCATGGTGTTGGCAGTGGTGATGATCTGCTCGACCGGCGCCTCGATGCCGTGGGCCGACAGTTTGACCCGCAACGCCTGGCGCAGCGGCAGGTAACCGCCGACAACGCCGTATTCGCCCATGCGCAGGGCGGTGGCGCGCAGGGTGCCGCGCACGGCTTTGAGCAGTTCTTCGGCGGGCAACCAGGAGGAGGGCAAAAAACCGCAACCGGGGCGCAGGGCGCCGTTGTCCTGCAGCACGGCGCGACGGACTACGCTGAGGGTGTCCTGGGGTTGCAAGTCGGGGCCGGCTTCGGTCGGGATCGTGGTGCTGGAACGGTGCACGTAATGCCCCGAACCCTGGCGCGAAACCACCAGACCCTTGGCCCGCAAGTGGTCGAGGGCATCGACCACCGTGGATTTGCCGACGTTCAACAACTCGGCGAGTTCGCGAATCGGCGGCAACTTGGCGCCGTGGGGCAGCCCTCCCTGGCTGATGGCGACCGACAATTGCTCGACGATCTGCTGCACCAGCGGCACGCCTGGCTGGAACTCGATGGCGGCGATGACCGCACGTTGAGCCTGCATTTTACTGGTCTCCCTGGCAGTAAAGTTCGCTGGATTCTATACGAACTTGCTCTGCTCAAGGCAAGCGTCTGTGCCTACCCTCGAAAGCGCGTTTTGCATGAATGATCGAGAAGGTGCCGCAAATGAACAAGCCAACCACCCGCGACGAACGCTTTATCGAGCTGGCCCAGGAGCACGGCTTCGACATCTACGATGAGAACACCGCTGGCGGGCACTATTCCCTGCTGGTCTGGCATGGCAATGAGCTGTATGTCAGTGGCCTGGTGCCACGCATGAACGGCAAAATCCAGTATCCCGGCCGCGTCGGCCTGGAACTCAACCTTGCCGATGCGCAAGCCGCCGCCAGCATCAGTGCGATCCGCGCCCTGGCGCTGATCATGGATGCCGTCGGGTCACTGGATAAAATCAAGTCACTGATCCGTATCACGGTCCATGTCAAATCCACCTTTGATTTCGTTGACCTGAGCGAAGTGGCCAACGGCGCGTCGGATGTCTTTACCCATGTGCTGGGCGATGCCGGTAAACATACCCGAACCACCGTCGGCGTTTACCAGCTACCGAAAAATGCCCCGGTGGAAGTGGACATGATCGTGGCGTTGCAACCCTAGTCACCGCACACGTCCGGCGATAAAAAGCCCCGCATTCGTGAGAATTGCGGGGCTTTTTCATTGTTTGGCGTGGCGAAGAGCCACCTTGGGCTAATCTGTCGGAAGCGGGGCTGGTTAATGGATGAGTACAGAGGCGGGGCGGGGAAGAAATGACTGACCACATGACGTGCGATGAACGCTTTATCGCCCTGGCCACTGAACTCGATTACGACATCTACGGCGAGAGCACCATCGGTTGGCATTTCGAGCCTCTGGTTCGGCATAACAATGAACTGTATGTCAGCGGCCTGGCGCCGCGTAAGCATGGCAAGGTCCAGTTTCCCGGCCGGGTTGGCCTGGAATTGACCCTGGCCGATGCGCAAGTCGCCGCCAGCATTTGTGCGATGCGGGGGCTGGCATTGATCGTCGATACCATCGGTTCCCTGGACAAAATCAAGGCGCTGCTGCGGATCACGGTGTATGTGAAGTGCACGGCGGACTTTGTTGACCTGAGCGAAGTGGCCAATGGTGCCTCGGATGTATTCAGGCATGTGTTGGGCGATGCCGGGAAACATACCCGAACGACCATCGGCGTTTATCAACTGCCGAAGAATGCAGCGTTAGAGCTGGATATGATCGCCGCGTTGCGCCCTCCAGCGATTTGACGCTTCGATTTCGGACAACAAAAAGCCCCGCGCTGAAGTTCAGCGCGGGGCTTTTTGATGGTGGGGCTTTTACTGCGCGGTAATGCTGTAACCCTCAAACGCGGTTTGCTGTTGCAGCGCGGTGATGATGTTCTTGCGGTTGACCGCTTGTTCCGTCCCGGCATTGTCCAGGAAGGTTTCGTTTTCCAGTTCCGCTTCCTCGCCTTCGCCGACGAAAGTGAAACCGAGGAATTCCAGGGCTTCGCGGTCAACGTTCAGGCGTGAGCGCGGCGTGCGCAGCGGCAGGGTGACGTTCACGCCATCCTTGCTGATGGTGAACACTTCGACTTCTTTCTTGGCGCGAGCCACCTTGCTCTTGCCGCTGCTCGGGTTGCTGATGGCTTGATGCGTCTGGTTCAGCACCTTCAGCGCCAGGCCATAAACGATTTCCTGGAACGCCGGGTCGTCCTTGAAGCTGGACAGGATGCGGCTGATCGGGAATTTGCTGCTCAGGTCTTCCAGGGCAGCAATGTCGGAGGCCTCGGCATCCTTGAGTTGCTTGAGTTCGCCCATCAGTTCGTAGGCTTTATCGTCGTCGAAGTTGTCGTGAGCCTGGCGAATCGCGGCGCGCAGCTCGCGAATCTGGTCACTTTCCCGGGTCGACTGGAAAGCATCCAGGACCATCTCGCTGATGGTCTTGGCCTGGGGCACGTGCTGTGAAAGATTGATGGAGTTTTCGTATTCCGCTTTGGACGACAAGGTGACTACGGATTCAGCGGTGTTGGAATCGGACATTGAAATTTCACTACTTCTTTTAACTTGAGTTGAGGCGAGAAAGCGCTGGGCCTTTTCAGGGCGCCTAATCTATTGGACCGGGACGGCGTTGTCACGGGGCAACAGGCGAGTGGGTGTATTTGAATGCTCCTATGCCCCCGGCGAATTCAGATTCATCGAACGAACCAGCCCTTGCTCAGCGGTTTGCTCGTCCACGGGTAACGTGAAGCGGAAGGTTGCGCCGCGCCCCGGAACATCGACCAGTTGGATGTCGCGGCCATGGAGTTGCAGGATCCGATGGACGATCCGCAACCCCAACCCGCCATCGCGCCGCGCACCGCCAATGTTGAACGGCCGCAGGAACAGGCCTTCGCGCAGTTCGGCGGCGATACCGGGGCCAGTGTCGCTGATGGTCACTTCGACTAGTGCACCTTGAGGTCGCAGGCTGAGTTCGATTTCACCGCCCTGGGGCGTATGGCGCAGGGCGTTGTCGAACAGGTTGGTCAGCACCCGTTCGATCAGCCCCAGGTCGGCGCAGGCCGCGGAAACGTTGGGGGCGAAGGTCGCCTTGAGTTCCACCTGTCGCGCTTCGGCGGTGAGTTCGAATTTCTGGAAGATGTCCTGCACCAGGTCGGTCATGGAGAACCGCTCCAGCACCGGTTGCACAAAGCCGTGTTCCAGGCGCACCAACTCCAACAGCGATTGCGCCAGACCACCGACCTTGCGGCTCTGATCCAGGGCAATGCCCAGGTAGCGCCGGCGGTCGGCGGGGGAGAGCGTGGCGTCCTTGAGCGACAGGGTTTCCAGGTAACCGTGCAGCGAGGCCAGGGGGGTACGCAGGTCGTGGGAGATGTTTGCCACCAGTTCGCGGCGTTCCTGGTCCTGGCGGGTCAACGAGCGCCATTGTTCACCGAGGCGGGTTTGCATCTGCCGGAACGCGGCGTCGAGCACGGCAATCTCGTCATGGCTGGCGGCTTTGTCCGCCGGGGCTGGCGTCGGTGGCGTGACCGGCACGCCGTCGATGTCGAACTGGCTGACGGTCTCGGTCAAGCGCCGCAATGGCCGGGTGATCAGGGCAAAAGCCGTGAGGCCGGCAATCAGGCACAACAGCGCCACCAGACCGATGGACAGCAGCGCGGTATTGAGCGCGGCGCTGGTGGCACCGCGTTCGGCGAAGCGGTCATGTTCTTCGCTGAGCAACACCACATACAGGTAACCGGCCGGTTTGCCGTCGACCTGCAGCGGCGCGGCGCTGAACACCTTGCGGCCATCGATGCTGCGCGGGTCGTCGCCGAGGATCGGCAGGGCATCGCCCTTGAGTAAATGCCGGATCGGCTGCAGATCGACCTGGTTGCGGCGTATCCGGCCTTCCGGCGCGGCGCTGCCGACAATCTTGCCTTCGCTGTCCAGCAGATAGACCTCGACACTCGGGTTGACCAGCATCAACTGGTTGAACAGGTCGCGCACGGCATTGGGCATCAGGCCCTTGGTGTCCATCAGCACCGTGTCGTGGGCGATGTGCTGGGCCAGGTCGCGAGACAACCCTTGCACCACTTCCAGCTCATGCATCTGGTTGGCGCGCACCTGCATCCACGCCGAGGTGCCGCAGCACACCAGCAGCAACACGGCGAACACCAGGGACAGGCGCTGGGTCAGGGTCAATCTCATGGCTGGTCCTCAAGTACCGCGAATTTATAGCCGCGCCCCCACACCGTGAGGATGCGCACCGGTTGGGCCGGATCGGTTTCGATCTTGGCCCGCAGGCGATTGATGTGGGTGTTGACCGTGTGCTCATAGCCTTCGTGGCTGTAGCCCCACACGGCGTTGAGCAGGTCCATGCGTGAAAACACCTTGCCCGGTTGGCGGGCGAAGAAATACAACAGGTCGAACTCCCGTGGCGTGAGGTCCAGACGGCGGCCGTCGAGGGACACTTCCCGGGTGATCGGGTCGATGGACAGGCCGTCGACGATCAGGCTGCCGGCGTCCATCTTCAGGTTGCGGGCCATGGCATCGACCCGCCTCAGCAGCGCCTTGACCCGGGCCACCAGCTCGAGCATGGAAAACGGCTTGGCCAGGTAATCGTCGGCCCCCAGCTCCAGGCCCAGAATGCGGTGCAATTCGCTGGAGCGCGCACTGGTGATGATGATCGGCGTGTAGCGGGCCATGGCCCGGGCGCGTTTGCAGATTTCCAGGCCATCGACACCGGGCAGCATCAGGTCGAGGATCAGCGCGTCCCAGCTTCCTTGCTGCAACAGGCGCATGCCTTCGTCCCCATCGGCGCAATGCACCACCTCGAACTGCTCATCGCGAAGATGCAGGCAGATAAGGTCGGCGATATGCAGGTCGTCCTCGACCACCAGGACGCGTTTAGTCTGTTCCATCAAGCTCAATCCTTTGTTGCGAATGGGCACATTGTGCGGGTTTTCCTCGGAGGGAGTTATCACGAATTGTTTAACTCCCCGTGAGGATTTGGCGATCAACCCAAGCCTAGGCTGTGTTCCATGACAGGTACTTTGGATTTTTGGAGACGGCCATGTTTTCACGCAGACAATTTCTTCTAACGAGCGGCGGGCTGGGGGCTGCAGCCCTGGTGATCGGTGTATTGCCAAAATTTTCGGTGAGCTCGGCGCTGATCAGCGACGCCGATGCGGCGCAGGTTTTCGAAGTGACCCACACCGACAGTGAGTGGCACACACGCCTCAGCGCCGAGCAGTACGAAATCCTGCGCGAGGAAGGCACCGAACGGGCCTACAGCAGCCCGTTGAACAACGAACATCGGGCAGGCACTTTTTCTTGCGCAGGGTGTGATCTGGCGTTGTTTTCGTCAGACACCAAGTTCGACAGCCACACCGGTTGGCCAAGTTTCTGGGCACCGCTGGACAAGGCCGTGGCCACGCGTCAGGACCGCTCCTTCGGCGTGTTGCGCGAAGAAGTGCATTGCCGGCGATGCGGCGGTCACCTGGGCCATGTGTTCGACGACGGGCCTAAACCGACGGGCCTGCGCTATTGCATGAATGGCCTGGCAATGACCTTCGAGCCACAGGCGGCTTGATCCGCTGGCATTTACGTTCTTTCACTTGATGCAGGTCGACGCTATGTGGCTTCTGGTTCTGTCTTATTTCGGTGGTGTGCTGACCATTGTCAGCCCGTGCATCCTGCCGGTACTGCCCTTCGTCTTCGCCCGCACCGGGCAGCCATTTGTGAAAAGTGGCTTGCCGCTGCTGGTGGGGATGGCCATGACCTTCGCCCTCGTCGCTACGCTGGCGGCAGTGGGCGGCGGTTGGGTGGTGCAGCTCAATCAGTATGGTCGCTGGCTCGCACTGGTGTTCGTTGCGCTGTTCGGCCTGACACTGTTGCTGCCAAAACTGGCCGATCGCCTGACCCGTCCACTGGTAGCGGCGGGCAGTCGGCTATCGGAAGTGGCGGGCGCCGATGCCCGGCCGCGTCCTGGCGCTTCGTTCCTGATTGGCGTGGCCACGGGCCTGCTCTGGGCGCCTTGCGCCGGGCCGATCCTGGGGCTGGTGCTGACCGGTGCGGCGCTGCAAGGGGCGAGCATTGGTACGACCTTGTTGTTGCTGGCGTATGCCGCCGGTGCGGCAACGTCCCTGGCCGTGGCGTTGTTGCTGGGCGGTAAGGTATTCGCCGCGATGAAGCGTTCCATCGGTGCTGGCGAGTGGGTACGCCGGGGGCTCGGCGCAATGATGCTGGCGGGGGTGGCTGCGATAGCCCTGGGGTTGGACACCGGGATTCTGGCGCGTGTGTCGACCGCTTCCACCGGGGGCATTGAACAGGCCCTGGTTGGCCGACTGGCCGGCAAATCACCGAATAACAGCGCGGCGATTGCGGACGCGGGCGGTGCCATGCAAGTGGCGGAAAAAACCCCGGGCACGCTGCCCGTCGAGGGCAATCTCCCACCGCTGGATGGCGCCGTGCAATGGCTCAACTCGCCACCGCTGACTGCCGAGGCGCTGAAGGGCAAAGTCGTGCTGGTGGATTTCTGGACCTACTCCTGCATCAACTGCCTGCGCACGTTGCCGTATGTCAAAGCCTGGGCCGAAAAGTACCGTGATCAGGGGCTGGTGGTGATTGGCGTGCATGCGCCGGAGTTCGCCTTCGAACGCAATGTCGGCAACGTCACCAAAGCCATGAAGGACCTGGGCATCAACTACCCGGTGGCCATCGACAACGATTTCAAGATCTGGCGCGCGTTCAACAATGAGTACTGGCCGGCGCACTACTTCGCCGACGCCCAGGGGCGCATCCGTTATCACCACTTTGGCGAAGGCGAATACGCCGAGTCGGAGCGCGTGATCCAGCAACTGCTGAAGGAAGCAGGGGCAACCAAGGTCGCGGATGGCCTGATCAATGCCAGCGCCGAGGGCGTCCAGCTCGCCCCGGACATGCAGGAAGCGCTGTCACCGGAAACCTACGTCGGCTATCAGCGTGCGGAGAATTTTGTCCCTGAAAAAGGCTTTACGGCCGACAAGGTGGCGACCTACAGCCCACCGGCGCAACTGGCCCTCAATGACTGGAGCCTGGGTGGGCAATGGAATGTCGGCCCGGAGCGCGCCACTGCCAGCGCAGCGGCCAGCCGCATCGTCTACCGCTTCCATGCTCGCGACCTGCATTTGGTACTCGGCCCTGGTGCTGACGGCAAACCGGTGCGCTTCAAAGTCCTGATCGACGGCACGGCGCCGGGCGAGGCCCACGGCACCGACGTAGCGCCGGATGGCAGCGGCAGCGTGACCGAGCAGCGTTTGTATCAACTGGTGCGGCAATCCGGGGACGTAACGGACCGGATCTTCAGCATCGAATTTCTAGACCCCGGCGTCTCGGCCTATGCCTTTACGTTCGGTTGATAACGATCCCGTTTTCCAAGGAGTCAGCTCATGAACACTTTATTTACCTGGCGCCGCGCCTTGCTGGGCCTGGCAGCGGCCAGCGTCATCGGCCAATGCTCGGCGTTCTCTTTCGGCGCTTCTGAAGACGCCGTGGTCATCCCGCCACCGACCCTTGACGAAACCACCCAGGCCCACAGCGAAACCGCAGTGTTCGCGGGTGGCTGCTTCTGGGGTGTCCAGGGTGTGTTCCAGCATGTCAAAGGCGTGAAGAAAGCTGTTTCAGGTTATGCCGGAGGCGCCGCCAACACCGCTGAATACGAGAAGGTCAGCGAGGGCGATACCGGGCATGCGGAGTCCGTTGAAGTCACCTTCGATCCGACGCAAGTCAGCTACGGCAGCCTGCTGCAAATCTACTTCTCGGTGGCCCACAATCCCACGGAACTCAACCGCCAAGGGCCTGACAGCGGGACCCAGTACCGCTCGGCGGTTTTCCCGGAGAATCCTGAACAGCAACGCGTCGCCCAGGCCTACATCGCCCAGCTCGACGCCGCGCATTTATTCAATAAACCCATCGTCACCAAACTGGAAACCTACAACGGCTTCTACCCGGCGGAGGATTATCACCAGGACTTCCTGACCGAGCACCCGACCTATCCGTACATCGTGATCAACGACATGCCGAAAGTGGCGCAGTTGAAGCAGCTGTATCCGGATCGCTATCAGGAGAAAGCGGTGTTGGTGAAGACCGGGTCATAAGCCTCGGGCCAGTCACAGAACAATGTGGGAGCGGGCTTGCTCGCGAAGAGGCCGTATCAGTCAACATCTACATCGACTGACACGCCGCCTTCGCGAGCAAGCCCGCTCCCACATTTGATTGGCGTTGCCTCGGTTTTGGCTAGTTGCCCCGGCGACGCTCCATGGCAATAGTCGAGGCTTCAAAACCCAGGCTGGAGAAAAACGCCGAAGCACCTTCCCGGCCTGCGCGCAGCACCCACGTGATGTCGGCGTTTTCCCCCATCACATGCTCAACCAATGCGCGACCTACGCCATCACGTCGATGCTGCCCACACACGACGACCATCGACAGATACCCGTTGGACAATCCGTCGGTAATGCCCCGAGCAAACCCGACGATTCGAGAGTCTTTAACCGCCAGCGCCGTGCGTTGGGAATTGGCAATCAGCTGCGCAAAATGCTCGGCCGAACCGATACGGTGGGCCCAGCCATTGTGCCCAAGAAAAAGCCTCACGGATTCGACTTCCGAAGGCGTCATATCGCGAATAAGTACACCGGCGCTCATCCGGAAATCACATTCTTGCCCATCACCTTCGCCCGATACAGCGCCTGATCGGCCCGGGCCAGCAGACCGGTCTGTTGTTCCTCATCGAAGCGTTGCACCACGCCAAAACTCAGGGTTACCTGGAAGTCCCCCACGGGTAGCAGGCTGGTCAGGTCATGACGGATTTTTTCCGCGAGCCCGCGGGCATCGGCCAGCGAGGTATTGGGCAGGATCAGAATGAACTCGTCACCCCCCCAACGGGCCAGCAAATCGCCGTCGCGCACGCAGTTTTTCAGGCAGTCGACCACTTGCACCAACGCCGCATCCCCCAGTGCATGGCCGTAGTGATCGTTGATGATTTTGAAGTCGTCGATGTCCATGGCGATCAGTGACAGCGGTTGCCGGAAACGCTGGGCGCGGTCACATTCCTGGGGCAGGGCTTTTTCCAGGCGATAGCGGTTGGCGACCGAGGTCAAGGCATCGGTTTGCGCCAGTTTGCGGTTTTCTTCGAGTTGGATTTGCAGTTGCTGATTGACCCGGGACAGCTCCCGGGTGCGCTCCTCGACGAGGGCTTCGAGGGAGTGGTTGCGCCGCTGCAGTTCTTCGAGCAGACGCTTCTTGTCTTCGATGCTGCGGTGCGCGCCGACCATCCGTGCCACCGAACCATCGGCGTTGCGCGCCAGGATGTAGCCGCGATCTTCGATCCAGGTGTAAGTGCCATCCTGCCGGCGGCAGCGATATTCAGCCTGATAGCCGGGGGCGCGCTGACTCAGGTAGTCGTCGAACAACGCCATGACCCGCGCATAATCGTCGGGATGCATCACGCTTTCCCAGGTCAGCACCGTGTTGTCCAGCGAGTGCGGCGGGTAGCCGAGCATTTCGTACCAGCCCGGGTTGCGGTAGACGAACCCGGTGTTGGCGTTCCAGTCCCAGATGCCGTCGCTGACCAGTTCCATAATCGTGTGCAGCAGGTCTTCGTTGAAGTCAGAGAGATTGAACTTCAACGGCTCGATATTCGATGCGTCGCCCATCACCGCTCTCCTTGCCGCCCTGATATCGAAGTGTCTCGCCCGTCGAGCAGATTAGTCCATGGCGGCTTCTTGCCGCTAGTGCTTGCCCCACATCTGCACGGCGAAGTCGACGAAGCTGCGCAGTTTCGGCAAACGGTAGCGATCCTGGGCGTATACCAGGTGCATCGGCCGGCTCGGCAGTTGGTAGTCCGGCAGCAAGGCCACCATTGTTCCGTCTTTCAGGTCCTGCTCCACCAACGCGTCGGGGACCATGACGATGCCCATGCCGGTGCGCGCCGCTTGATGCAGGCCGGCGGAGCTGTTGATCAGCATCGGGCCGCTGACTGCGACCATCACTTCGCCTTCAGGGCCGGTCAGGCGCCATTGCTTTTCCACCGAGTGCCAGTCGTCGCCGGCCGGGTAGGCGAAGGCCAGGCAGTCATGATGTTGCAGGTCTTCGGGCTTTTGCGGGGTGCCCCGGCGCGCCAGATACGCCTGGGAGGCGCACATTGTCAGGGTGTAATCGATGAGGGGGCGGGCAATCATGTTGGATGGCTCGATGGCCCCCAGGCGAATCGCCGCGTCGAAACCGTTTTCCAGCAGGTCCGGACGGCCATTGGTGAGCACGACGTCCAGTTTGACCTGCGGGCAGCGCAAGGAGAATTCACTGAGCGCCGGCGCCAGCCGCTCGGTGCCAAACGTCAGCGGCGCGGTGATGCGCAAGGTGCCGCTCGGTTCATCGAGGGCCTGTTCGGCCAGGCGTTCGGAGTCGGCCACCAGCCCCAACACTTCGAGGCAGCGCTGGTAATACGCGGTGCCAAATTCGGTCAAACGCTGGCGCCGGGTCGTACGGTTGAGCAAGCGCACGCCGAGGCGTTGCTCCAGCGCCCGCAGGTGATTACCGACCATGGTCGTGGACATTTCGCACTGGAACGCGGCGGCGGTCATGCTGCCGGTTTCCACTACGCGCACGTAAACGGTCATTGCCTGGAATAAATCCATTATCAAGCCCAGCTTCTAAATGATTGAAGTATTGCCACGTTTATCCAGCTCAGGTGGCTAACCATACTGCAAAAACACCGACCATTGATGGAGCTTGATGCCATGACCGCCGCTTGCCTGATGACCACTTACCAACCCCTGGCCCTGAGTTTCAGCAAAGGCCTGGGCACGCGACTGTGGGACCAGGCCGGGCGCGAGTATCTGGATGCGGTGGCGGGCGTGGCGGTGACGAACGTGGGTCACTCTCATCCCAGAATCGTGGCGGCCATCAGCGAACAGGCCGGGTTGCTGCTGCACACCTCCAACCTGTACAGCATCGATTGGCAGCAACAACTGGCGCAGAAACTGACCCGCCTCTCAGACATGGACCGGGCGTTTTTCAATAACTCCGGCGCCGAGGCCAACGAAACGGCGCTTAAACTTGCGCGGCTTTACGGCTGGCACAAAGGCATCGAACAACCGCTGGTGGTGGTCATGGAAAACGCTTTCCATGGCCGCACCCTCGGCACCTTGTCGGCCAGTGACGGCCCGGCGGTGCGCCTGGGTTTCAGCGAATTGCCGGGGGATTTCGTCAAGGTGCCGTTCGGCGATCTCAAGGCGCTGGATAAGGTGCAAAAGGCCCACGGCCCAAGAATCGTGGCGATCCTGATGGAGCCGATCCAGGGCGAAAGCGGCGTGCAACTGGCGCCGCCCGGTTACCTCAAGGCTGTACGCGAACTCTGCACCCGGCGCGCCTGGCTGCTGATGCTCGACGAAATCCAGACCGGTATCGGCCGCACCGGCCAGTGGTTCGCGTTCCAACACGAAGGCATCGTCCCGGACGTCATGACCCTGGCCAAAGGCTTGGGCAATGGCGTGCCGATTGGCGCCTGCCTGGCGCGGGGCAAAGCGGCTGAACTGTTCACCCCCGGCAGCCACGGCAGCACCTTCGGCGGCAATCCACTGGCCTGTCGGGTCGGCTGCACCGTGCTGGAGATCATCGAAGAGCAAGGCCTGCTGGAAAACGCCAAGGTAAAAGGCGAACGCCTGCTCGCCCGATTGCGCATCGAACTGGCCGACGACCCGAACGTCCTGGCGATCCGCGGCCAGGGTTTGATGATCGGCATCGAACTCAAACAACCGATCCGCGACCTGACCCTGATCGCCGCCCGGGATCATGGCCTGCTGATCAACGTCACCCGGGGCAAAACCATTCGCTTGCTGCCGCCACTGACGATTGATGAGCGGGAAGTGGAGATGATTGTCAGAGGGGTTTGCCGGGCGCTGAAGGCAGCCTGAGAATACTCAGTAGTGATATCTGCACATCACGATCTGTATCGCACCCTCTTCGATCGCGTAGACCAAGCGATGCTCCGTTGTAATCCGGCGAGACCAGAAGCCGCTCAGATTGTGTTTCAGCGGTTCAGGCTTGCCGGGGCCGCTAAAAGGTTCGCGCTGTATTGCCTTGATCAACAGGTTGATCCGTTTGAGCCCGGCCTTATCGTTTTGCTGGAACCACAGGTAGTCGTTCCAACCTTCAGTAGTGAACTCGATATTCATTCTTCAATAAGTTGCCTGGCTTTGGCTTTCCCTGCTCGCAGGTTGCCGATCGATTTGATCAAACGTTCAGCGTTGGCCGGGGAACGTAGCAAGTACGCGGTCTCCTCTAGAGCGTTGTACTCCGCCAGAGACATCATCACCACGGGTTCGCCTTTCTGACGAGTTACCAGGAGGGGTGCACGGTCTTCATTGACCCGATCCATGGTTTCAGCCAGATGTGCACGCGCGGTGGTGTAGTTGATGGTTTGCATGATGTAGTCCTCGCTCAATGCAAAGAACGTACAGAAATGAGTACAGGATGACAAGGCGATACCTACGAGTGGTCGTTACGCAGACGATGTATCCGCGTCTGCATTGAGTATCGCCTAAGCTTCTTCAAGACGTTTCCGCAACCCCTGTAATCCCATTCCGATAAGTATGTGATCAGCCCGAGCGTCACCCGAAAATATCACTCAACATCCCGCGCCTTATGTTTCATCCGCCAATGCCGAACCAACGCAACCACCACCGCCAACACCACAACCCCCAACGCAATCGGCAAACGATAGGGTTTCAAATTCCCCAACATCGTCTCCAGCGCTTCTCCCGCCCAATACCCGGCGCTGGCAAACACCACGGCCCAGACCGCCGCGCCCAAGGCATTCAACAGCGAGAACCGTAGCGGCGATAAACCGCTGGCTCCGATCACCATCGGCCCGACCAGGCGCATGCCGTACAGAAACCGTACGGCAAACACCGAGGTCGAGGGGTAGCGTGCAATCAGCCCTGTCACGCGATCGATCGCCGCTTGTTGTCGATGCAGGCGCGGCAACAGGCGTGCGCCGAAATAGCGCCCGCTCCAGAACAGCAACTGATCCCCGAGCATCCCGCCCAGGCTGGCCCAGCCAATCACCGGCCACAGGTGCAACAGGTGTTGATGAGCGGCCATGCCGCCGAGGATCAGGATGGTTTCGCCCTCCAGCAAACAGCCGAAGAACACCGCCCAATAACCATAAGTGCCGAGCAAATAATGCAGGTCTATGTGTTCAAACACGGGCGCTCTCCCAGACTTTCCACCAACCGGAGCAGATAACCGTCCGGGTCCTGCACCAGAAATTCACGTTGGCCGACTTCCACAGCATCCGCGCGATACCAGGTATCGGCGCAGGGCCGGAACAGCGGCCATTGAACTTCGGCCAGTCGCTGGAGGAGGGGTTCAACCGAATTGACGGTTATCTGAAAGTTGATGCCGCGCCCCAACGGTGCTTCCAGCGGCGCGGCCAGCCACTGGCCTTCGCCCGGGTGGTATTGCTCAAGCATGAACTGCACGCCCTGGAGATTGAGGTAGGCAAAACCGGGGCGTTCATAGGCGATGTTGAAACCGATCAGCAACGTCCAGAAATGCAGGCTTTCAGTGAGGTCGGTGACCATTAATTCGGGGACTAAGTTGCTCCGTGCAAACATGACGCATCCTTGGTTAGCGGGGGGGTAACGCGTTGATGAATGTTGTGATTTCAGCCCGGTTCGTCAGTTGCAGTTTTGAACCGCTAAAGCCTTGGAACAGACGTTGATGAACCTTGAATCCGCTGGACCCTGCGCGGCTGCGATAGCTGCCGGCCCATTCCAGCAGCTCGATCAGCCACTTATCGTCGGCGTCGCGCCGGGCTTCTCGCTGACGGATTTGGGCGACGCAATCGCCATCGTCCGGGCTTAGCCAGATCAACGTTGTCGCTTGGGGCAGCAGTTCGCTGATGATCCAGCCGTAGACGCCTTCGATGACCCAATACTCTTCACTGGCAGCCACCCGTGCTATTGCCAGGGCTTCATTTCGAGGTCGGGCGATGCTGTGTTCATCGCAAATCCAGTGAACCCGGTCAAGATCAATCCACGGCACATGCTGCCGTTTGGCCAAGCGCTCGGCCAGCCAGCTCTTGCCCGCGCCGGAGTTGCCGATGATCAGCGTCCGGGCGAAGTTCATGCCGAGTGATTGAGTCATGTTCATTGGCTATTCAAGTCAGCGAGGAGCACATGTGGGAGCGGGCTTGCTCGCGAAGGCTGCTTCACATCCAGCACATGTGTTGAAGGTTATACCGTTTTCGCGAGCAAGCCCGCTCCCACAGTGGAACTGTGCTTAACCATTGTTATCGACTGACACTCCACCGCTTCAATGGCTACTGCGGCGCAACCATTCGTGTGCGTGGTGAACCATCGGCGTTGTGCTGATAGATCTCCCGCGGCTGACCCTTTTCATTAAATAGCACCTGCCCGATCCCTGCCGAATTCCACAGGCGCTCACCCGCCTCAGCATGTTCCGGAACATGGGGGACGATGCGCATGCGGCGGCGCTTGGTCAGCCAGTTCAGCGGCGAGCGGGGCGAGTAGAGCCAGCGGTTGAGGCGATCAAACCATTCAAGCAAGGCTCGCGGGAACTCGTTCTTGATTCCGCTGCTGGTGATTTGCCAGATGCGCGGGCCGGCCTTGCGGTGTCGGATAAATACTTCGTAGACGAAGGAATAATGCACATCGCCCGACAGCACCACGTAGTTACCGGGTGTGCGCGAGTGTCGGAAAATATTCAGGATCACCTGGGCCGCGCCGCGATGGGCCATCCAGTTTTCGGCGTCCACCAGCAGGGGAAAGCCGCACCAACTGAAGACTCGCTGCACGGTTTCGATCAGCTTGACGCCGAAGATCGGCGCCGGCGAAACGATGATCGCCGAGGGGTGATCCAGCAGTTCCTGTTGCAACTCGCTGAGGGCTTCCCAGTCCAGCAGGCCCGAAGGCTGCTTGAGGTTCATCTCGCTGCGCCAGCGGCGGGTGCGGGTGTCGAGCACCACCAGGGCCGGGGTGGTTGGCAACACGTAATGCCAGTTCTGGAAGCGCAGCAGTTCGTCGATCAACTCATCTTGAAGGGTGCTGTCGAGGTAGCGCTCGGTGGCGCTCAACAAACGGGTTTTCTCCAGCACAGCGCCGAACGCATCCGGGTTATTACCCCAGCCCTGGCACACCATATAGGCGAGCAACGCGTTGCCGATGATGCGCTTGGAGAACGGATGGCCGTAGGCCGTTTCCTCCCATTGCGCGGAAAGATTCCAGTCATCGGTGACATCGTGGTCGTCGAAAATCATCAGGCACGGCAGATGCGCCATTGCGCGGCCCACCCCGCCGAGGCCAGCCTTGAACTCGTCGATACGAGTCTGCTCAAGCACATAGCGCTCAAGCCTTTCGGGCGTCAGCGCCGGGGGTTGTGGCGAGATCAACGTCCAGGGCGTCGGCGACCAGACTAGCAGATACATGGCCATGACTTCGGCGAACGTCACCAGATGATTGTCGGCGCTGCTGCTGGTGAAAATCGGCTTACGGGCGCCGCCGAAAAATCGCTCGCGCAGGGTTTCATTGCTCTCAAGCGCCGGTAACAAATCCGCACGATGGTAGTAACTGGCCGGGTGTCCGTAGAGCGTGGCGCTGTCGCTGACCACGGCGCCTTCGAGGTGCTCGTCGAACAGCCCCAGGCGCTGGATCAAGGCATGGATCGCCCGCAACATCGGCCCGGCCACGTCATCGGCGTAGACCTGATCACCGCTCATCATCAACAGCGCCGGACGCTCGAGCGCTTCATGCGCCGTCGCCAACAGCCGATCAACACACAGCAAACCATCCGCCGCCGGGTAATGCGGTTTACGGCAGGAGCCGTGCAACACTTGATCGATTCGAGAGCGCAGGACGAAATTCGGGCAATGGGCGTCGCCGTACAACAAATGCGGAGCCCAGTCGGCGATGCCCGAACCGTCGATCAGCACGTCGTACTCGATCAACGTGTCCCAGGGCAGGGCGGTTTCGAGCGATACATCGATCAAGTGCACAAAGGCGTGGGCGCCCACCGGGATGACGCTGCACGTCGACGCATCCAGGGAAATGTCCTTCATGCCTTGCAGACGCAACGTCAGCGACAACGGCCGGGTTCCTACCAGCCACAACACCAGTCGCGTAGGCTCCAGACGCCGCAACAACGGCCCGACGAGGACGGGTGGCAGGGATTGATGATCGTCGGGCGGAGGCAAAGGCATGGATATCCGGGTTCTGGCTGCAAAGATGCCGGGATGATAGCGCAGCGCATGTCAATGAATTGCAACTAGCCGTCCGACTTCATGACGCCTCGCTCCCCATTCGCCACCAACCACCGAAACAAATCACTCACCGACACCGTGTGACTGCGCTCCATCCACCGCACCAGCGCCGGCCCGTAGTGTTCGGTGTAGCGGCTCAGCACCAACTCGCGACAATCCGCCGACAGCCGCAACGTAATCTCCCGGCAATGCAGAGTGGCCGAGTCGTTCTGAGTCACCTGCTGTTGCAATATCAGACGCTTGCCTTCAGAACCCATCAGCCGGCGCTCCCGTGCATTGAGTTTTAGTCGTCTGCGCCAAGCCCTGTTTGCCATCCACCACATACGCCGCCCGGTGCTCGGCTACTACATTGCGTAATGCGCTGTAGTAGTCCGGCAGTCTTTTCAGGCTGTCAGTGAGCGGCAAGGCTTCGGCGCGACCATCGACGATGCCGCCGACGGTGTTGATCGTGGAGAGGGTGGCCACGGTGTCGCTGTTGTTGCCGAACGGGTCGACCACAAAACCCAACACGCGCCCGGCGGCGTCGCGGCTGTTGGAGGTGCCGAACAGTGGCAGTTCGACAATCGGGCCATTGCCGATGCCCCACACGCCGAAGGTCTGGCCGAAGTCTGCGTTGTGGCGCGGGATGCCGACCTTGCCGGAGACGTCGATCAACCCGACCACGCCGACGGTGGTATTGAGCGCGAAACGCCCCAGGGTGTTGACCGAGCGCATCGGGTTGCCCTGCAGCAGGTCGTTGATAAAGACCTTTGGCTCGCCGAAGTTTGCGACGAAGTTATGCACACCCGTCTGGAAAAAGTCCGGCAAGTAGCGATAGCCGCGAGCGACCGGGGCCAACGCGTAGTCGTCGAGCACTCGGTTGAAGGCGAAGACCCCGCGATTGAGCGGTTCCGCCGGGTCGTAGACCGAATAACCGATTTCGGCGCAGGTCACGGTTGAGGAGGCCGGCGGTTGACTGCTGCAACCCGCCAATCCTGCGGCCAACACGGCAATCGAAGTATTACGGGCCAGCCAGGGAACACAGTTGAAAGGCGACATGGACGCAAGTCTCGGGAGGAATTGGCCGCGATGCTGGGCCCCAAGCCTTGCGCAAAGATGTCCGGTTTATTGCGCTGCTGACGCTTTATTGCACGATTGAAATATATGACGGCCCGCAAGGAATGGTTTTAGATGGCGGTTCCATTCGGCCCTTAAGTGACCTTCGGTGAACAGCCTTTTAATCGTGGACGATGACCTTGAGGTCCTCGGTCTGCTGAAAAAATTCTTCGTGCAGCACGGCTACAGCGTTGAGGTCGCCACCGACGGCGCGTCGTTGTGGGCGGCCATCGAGCGCCAGGTGCCGGACCTGATCATCCTCGACGTGATGCTGCCCGGCGACAGCGGACTGATCCTGTGCCAGCAACTGCGGATTCGCCACGCCCTGCCGATCATCATGCTGACCGCCATGGGCGAACTCAGCGACCGGGTGGTCGGGCTGGAGCTGGGCGCCGATGATTACCTGACCAAACCGTTCGATGCCCGCGAGTTGCTGGCCAGGGTACGCGCCGTGCTGCGCCGGGTGGATGAGCGACGCCCGGTGTTGCAGGAGCGCCCACGGCCGCTGATCGATTTTGCCGATTGGCACCTCGACGTCACACGCCGGGAACTGCGTTCGCCGGACAACGTGATGATCCCGCTGTCCGCCGGGGAGTTCGATTTGCTGCTGGTGTTTGTCGAACACCCGCAACGGATTCTGACCCGCGAGCAACTGCTGGACCTGGCGCGGGGGCATAGCCACGAAGCGTTTGATCGCAGCATCGACGTCCAGGTCAGCCGCTTGCGGCGCAAACTCGAATCCGACACCAAGCGCCCGGCGATGATTCGTACCGTGCGCAATGGCGGTTACCTGTTCACTCCCAGCGTGACGCGGCGATGAGCTGGCTGAAACGGCATTGGCCGCAGGACACGGTGGCGCGCTGGATCGCGTTGACCATCATCCTGGCCATGTTGATTTCCCTGGCGCTCAACGGGCTGTTTATCCAACTGGCCGGGGTGTGGGCGCGGCCGCCGCTGACCGAAACCGGGTTGCTGGAAAAAATCGCCGCCATCACCCGCGTCATCGAAGCCGCCCCGGCGCCACTGCGCAGCCAATTGGCCCACGCCGTCAGCGACAAAGGCTTCACCGCCAGTTGGCACCTGGATCGGCGCGAACTGAATTTGCCGACAGTGGATGACCCGATTTCTCACACCAGCATGGCGATCCTGCAACCGCTGTTTAAATCCGCAGACCGACGAATCGAAGCCTACGAGCCGTCCGACTGGACTGACCCGGCGGACGCGCACTACGCGCTAGTGGTCGAACTGCCGGACGCGTCGTGGCTGATGTTCTCCGCGCCCTCGCGCAGTTGGGGCCTCGACGAAACGCCGCGCTACCTGATCGTTATCCTGCTGGTGCTGATCTCCACCGCCCTGGTCGCACTGATCGCCACCCGCCGCCTCGCCAACCCGTTGCAGCGCTTCGCCGAAGGTGCCCGACGCTTCGGCAGCGACTTCCGCGCCCCACCGATCGACCCCCTCGGCCCCCATGAAATCCGCCAGGCGATCCTCGCGTTCAACGCCATGCAGGCCCAGTTGCAACACTTCATCCGCGACCGCACGCAAATGCTCGCCGCCATCTCCCACGACCTGCGCGCACCCCTGACGCGCATGCGCCTGCGCGGCGAATTCATCGACGACCCCGAGCAACAGCAACGGCTGTTTCGCGATGTGGATGAAATGCAGGCCATGATCAACTCGGCGCTGGAGTTTTTCCGCGACGATGCACGACTTGAACCGGCGACCCAGTTTGACCTGGCGGAACTGCTGCAAACCTTGCTGGATGATTACCGGGATCAACAGATTGAAATTGCCTTCAATGGACCGCTGCGGCTGGTTTACTTCGGCCGGCCGCTGGGGCTCAAACGGGTGCTGACCAACTTGCTGGATAACGCGATCAAGTACGCCAGCGAACCGGCGGTTGAACTGCAATCGAGTGCCGGGCAGGTGCGGATCAAAATACGGGACAGTGGGCCGGGGATTCCCCAGGCCAGTCTGGAGCAGGTATTTGTGCCGTTCTTTCGCCTGGAAGGCTCGCGCAATAAAAGCACCGGGGGCGTTGGCTTGGGGTTATCGGCGGCGCGGGCGATTGTGCTGGAGCATGGCGGGGAATTGCGCCTGCGCAATCGGGCGAAGGGCGGGCTGGAGGCGTTGGTGGTGTTGCCGGTGCAGGTGGGGTAGGGCACAGGTTCTTTTTTTGCCTTCGGTCATCTTGTGAGTGAAGGCGCTATGCCATCACTTTTTCCTCTGCTAAGGTTCTGACGATAAATGGATCCAACGCTCATGGAGTAGAAGATGTTCAAGTCGCTTACGGATAAAGCACGCGCCCTGTCAGGCGGGATTGCCGACAAGGCCATGGCAGCCAAGGACAGTGTCGCCGGCAATTTTTCGGCGGGCACATCGAAAGCTTCGGAGTTTCTGGACAATAACTGGGGCAAGGTCGAGAACGTCCTGGTCAATGGCCTGCTGACCGTCACCGAAGAAAAGCTCAAGGATGATGAGGTCTTCATCATGTTGGTGGAAAAAGCCTATGAAATGCTGCCCACCCCGGTCCGTTTGATCCTCTCTCGCACCACCTTCATCAATCACACCCTGACCCATCGCGAAAGCCTGGTGGCCAAGTTGCAGGAGAAAAAAGCCCTGCGATTGCTCAATGACAGTGCGTTGACTGATCAACCGTTGCTCATTGATGACGGCAGTGTGATCGAGACTGTTGAGGCTCCTGCAGTCGTGGTTGCCAAGGTCTGATTGAGCGGGGGCTCAAACAGTCTCCGCATTCTGGATTTTCCCGCCAATGGGCTTGTGCAAGAACGCATGGGCCTTTCCGTTACGCCTGGCCATCCTCAGTGGCATCAGGTGCACGAACCGACTGAATCAGGACGATGAACGAAAACTCTCTTAAATTCGCCAAGTACTGGCGCAACTCCCTTGTCGATGCCGAGAATGGCAACGGCGGTCTCAACACCGATGGCCTGGACGGCCATGTTCACCTACCGCTCGAAGCCTTGCATGCCGGTTATTTGGGCAGCGAGACCGTCGAAGCGTTATTCAAGGATGAACCCCGGCAATGCCATACGCTTGAAGTCACCATTCGACCCTGGGTCTTCAAGGCGCGACTGGAACACGGGAAACTCCGTAACGGGATGCATGCCCTGATTACACCGCTGCTTGGGCATGTGCTGGTCAATCGTCACGGGCAGCTTTTCCCGACTAAAAACACCGTTATTCCGCGGGACATCCTGGAGCCTCTAGACTCAGGCTGTTTCGCGCTTGGCGATGTCGCGGACGTTGATCGATTCTTGGCGATCAACACCTTGCCCGCGTTCGAGCCCCCCGAAGAAGGCCAGGCCGCCGCGACCGACGAATATGCCGAACAGTGGGCAACGTACCTGAGTTTTTGTCAGCGTTTTGTCGACGAAGTGAGTTCAGGCTGGTTGCAAGGCGACAACGGCTACGAACGATCGAATGAATGGTGCCTGTTCAAAGAAGAAAAGATCACCGGTGCCAGTCAGCACATTGTGCGTTTGTATGACCACCTGCGTGACACGGCCCCACAAAGCGCACTCTTTGAACGCTACGCCAGTCAGACATCCCTCGACCCTGAACCCTGCTTGCCGCCAAATGCCGGTTTCGCCACGCGACTGGGGCATGCCAGCAATGAATATGCGTTGGCCAGTGAGCAACGTGACGCCCTGGCACATTTCCTGACCTCCAATGACGGAGACATTCTGGGGGTGAACGGGCCGCCCGGTACGGGCAAGACCACCCTGTTGCTATCGGTGGTGGCGTCGTTGTGGGCCAAGGCTGCGCTGGCTGAAGCAGAGCCGCCGGTGATTGTCGCCAGCTCTACCAACAACCAGGCGGTGACCAACATTCTGGATGCCTTCGCCACCGATTTCGCCCCGGGCAGCGGGCCATTTGCCGGCCGCTGGTTGCCGGACGTCAAAAGTTTCGGGGCTTATTTCCCGAAAAAATCTGCAGATGCGGAAACGACAAAAAAATATCAGTGCCAAAGCTTCTTTGCCGATAAGGAGTCTGCCAGTTATCTGGAGAAGGCCAAGGACGCGTGGTTGAGCAAAGCATCAATCGCCTTTCCCTCTATGCCTTCGCTCACCGTGGAAGCAGTTGTTGGACAGTTGCATCAGGCGCTGCTGGCTCGTTCTGATGAGTTACACAATATCGAAAGCGCCTGGCAAGCCCTGACGACCGCCCGCCAGGCACTTGTGGCGGTATGGGGCGATGACCCTGAAGCCGCCATCACCGCTGCGCAGCAAAACGTACAGAAACTCAAGGCCAACAGCGTCCGGCAAAAAGCGCTGGAGCAATCGTTCCGTGAGTACTTGGCCAACGAATCGCTGTGGTACGTGATCTTCGCCTGGATTGCACCGATTCAAGAGAAGCGTTTGCTTCGCGCACGATTACACCTTGAACAGAGCCACGATGCTTTGCAGGCATCGGAGCCGTTGTTGAACGAGGCTCAACTGGCCCAGTTGCTCGCATTGGCCAATGTGCCGGCAATCAGCGACACATTAGCCACCTGGCGCGCCACGACAAACGCCGAGATCAGCGCACTTGAGGCGAAAATCAACGCCGCACAGGATTTGCTGCTGGCGCTGCAGCGCTGCCTGGCGAGGTGGCGATCAGTATTGGTGCCGCTGGGACTGGCTCCCGATGCAGTGACCGATGACATGACCCTGAACGACTGCGACCCGTTGGCGGACACGCGGATTCGCTTTCCGATTTTCCTCTTGAGCACCCATTACTGGGAAGGGCGCTGGCTACTTGAAGTCGAGCAAACATTGCCGAAAATCCTCAAGGATCAAGGCAAGAACGGGCGCAAGGCCCTGGAGAAAAAATGGTATCGCTGGATGAAGCTGACACCCTGCGTCGTGTCGACTTTTTTCATGCTGCCCGAGCATATGAGGGGCAGCAAGCACAACGGCACCGGTCTGATTCCTGACTACATGTACAACCTCATCGATCTATTGATCGTCGACGAAGCCGGCCAAGTGTTGCCCGAAGTCGCCGGCGCTTCTTTTGCCTTGGGCAAGAAAGCCTTGGTCATCGGGGACACATTGCAAATCGAACCGATTTGGTCGATCCCGGCCTCGGTGGACATCGGCAACCTGTTGAGTGCCGATCTGCTGCCACGTGTGGGGATCGATGAAGCGTATGAAAAACTGAGTGCCACGGGCGTGAGTGCCGCATCGGGCAGCGTGATGCAAATTGCCCAGAAAGCCAGTCGCTATTGGTACGACCCCGACATGGATCGGGGCATGTTCCTGTACGAACACCGTCGTTGTTATGACTCAATCGTCGATTACTGCAACACCCTGTGTTACCAGGGCAAGTTGGTGCCCAAGCGGGGTGCCAAACCTCAAGGTGGCCTGCTGCCAGGCTTGGGCTATCTGCATGTAGATGGCATCTGCCGACAGCAGAATGGCCGCAGCCGCATGAACCGTCTCGAAGCCGAAACAATCGCGGCGTGGATCGCAGCCCACCGCGAGAAACTGGAGGCCAGCTACGGTCAGGAGTTGTGGAAGATCGTGGGGGTGATCACGCCGTTTGGCGCGCAATCCCAGGCCATTGCCGAGGCATGCGCCGCACTGGGCATCAAGACTGGCAAAGGTGAAGGGGAGCTGACCATCGGCACTGTTCACTCATTTCAGGGCGCGGCGCGGCCGGTGGTGATTTTTTCTGCGGTGTATTCCAAGCATGCCGATGGTGGTTTCATCGACCGTCGACCGAGCATGCTCAACGTCGCGGTATCCCGGGCCAAGGACAGCTTCCTGGTGTTCGGCGACATGGACCTGTTCGGCATGGTGCCCGCCGGCAAGCCCCGTGGCCGGCTGGCCGAGTACCTGTTGCGCGATCCTGCGAGTGAACTGGCGTTCGAATACCTGCCACGCAAAGATCTGGAGTCTCCACGGTCAACCCTTAGCCATCTGATAAACGCGAATGCACACGACGACTTCTTGCTGAAAACCCTGGCCACCGCGATGCGTGAAGTACACATCGTTTCGCCCTGGATTAAATTGCAACGGATCCACGAAATAGGCGCATGGGAAGCCATGAGAGCCGCGGTTGATCGAGGCGTCAAAGTGCGGGTTTATACCGACCGGGATTTCAATATTCGAGAACAGTCACCAGGCACTCAAGCCAGAAGAGAAGAACTGAAACACGCGATTGAGGCCCTGCGAGGCCAGCGTATCGAATCCCATGTGGTGGCCCGGGTGCACAGCAAAATCGTCATGGCCGACGATGACTTGCTGTGCATGGGGTCATTCAACTGGTTTAGCGCGAACCGTGGCGACTGGGCCAACTATGAAACCTCGATGGTCTATAAGGGGCCGGATGTGACGGGGGAAATCAAAGTGCACCGGGATAATCTTGTGGCGCGGATAGATTCGCAGCACTGAGATCAGGGCCTGGCCGTGAGCGGTCAGGCCACACAAATCCCTGCGATCAGAGCCGAAGCTCGACGTTCAAACAGAGAATAAATATGGACTTTAAATGGCGCCGCCTCTTTCAGATTGAGGCGATCCTGTTGCTGCTTATCACACCGTTGTTTGCTCAAGCGGACGTCACCGAGGAAGAGGCAACTGCCAACTGCCTCAAGATCAGCGAGTATTCCGCCGAGGGCGGGAAGTATTACAAGCTCAAGCAATACGCCAAGGCCCGAGAGCAATATCAGCAGCAGGCTGGCTGGTCTGAGAGTTGTCAGCTGGACGAAGATAAAGTCGCAATCGCCTACAACAACGTTGCACTGACCTACATCCACGAAGGCAATTACCTGAAGGCACGGGCGTGGCTGAGTATTTTGCCCAATGATAAAAAGTCGATCTTCAACCTGGGCAAGATCAGTGGCGATATCAAAAACGCCCTGGAGAAACAGTCGACTAAACCGCAAGGGCAGTATTGGCAATATGCCGGGGCGTCGTTGTGGAATTCGATGACGATCAAGCCAAAAGGCAAGCAATACCAAGTTGATTTCGAGGGTTATTACGCTGGGTTGATGGCGATGTATTACGGTCCCAATCTCGGCGAGTTTTCAACCGTATTAGGCTTTGATAACGGTAAGGCGCATTACGCCATGAGCGGGGATGATGGCGACTGTGAATACGACTTCGAGATTAAACAGGATGGGCTGACGGTAAATCGCACGGCGGGTGAGTCGTGCGGTTTTGGTCACAATGTGGGGGCTGAAGGGGTTTATCAGCGGGTCGAGCTCTAGTTTGAAAGAAGGAAAGCCCCGAGCAACTCGGGGCTATTCCCAGGATCGTTTTAGCCTAAGCCTCCCAACCCGCCCCGCTCACGGCCTCCTGCGCCAGCGGATGCAGGTCTTCCCCGTGATGCTCCGTCTGCCAGGCCAGCAATTCCTTGCGCATGCCGGGCGTCCAGTACATCTGCAGATGATTGCGTACACCGAGCACGGCCACTTGCTGGTCCGGTTCGCTGGCGAAATATTGGGCGATCTGGTTGACCATTTTGATGAGATTTTCAGTGCTCATCGGCGCACCTCCGCTTTAGCGCCACGTGCCTGGCGGCGATCCTTGAGCAAACGGTCCTGCTCGTCACTGAAGGCCTGATAGCGTTTTTGCCACTCGGAAGGGTGGTAGACGCGGCTGACTTCCACGGCCGTGACCTTGTATTCGGGACAGTTGGTGGCCCAGTCGGAGTTATCCGTGGTGATCACGTTGGCCCCCGATTCCGGGAAGTGGAACGTGGTGTACACCACGCCCGGGGCGACCCGTTCGGTGACCCGTGCACGCAGTACGGTCTGGCCGGCGCGGCTGCCGATGCCGACCCAATCGCCTTCGTTAATGCCACGGCTCTCGGCGTCGGTCGGGTGAATTTCCAGGCGATCTTCGTCGTGCCACGCCACGTTCTCGGTGCGCCGGGTCTGTGCGCCGACGTTGTACTGGCTGAGGATGCGTCCGGTGGTCAGCAGCAGTGGATAGCGATTGTTGACCTTCTCCTCGGTGGGCACATAACCGGTGAGCATGAAGCGCCCCTTGCCGCGCACGAATTCCTCGATGTGCATGGTCGGCGTGCCATCCGGCGCAGCGGCGTTGCACGGCCATTGCAGGCTGCCGTGGCGGTCCAGTTCGGCATAGCTGACGTTGGTGAAGGTCGGCGTCAGGCTGGCGATTTCATCCATGATTTCCGATGGATGTTTGTAGTTCATCGGGTAACCCAAGGCGTTGGCCAGGGCCACGGTGCCTTCCCAGTCAGCCTTGCCGCCCAGCGGTTCCATGACCTTGCGCACCCGCGAAATGCGGCGCTCGGCGTTGGTGAAGGTGCCGTCCTTTTCCAGGAACGAACTGCCCGGCAGGAACACGTGGGCGAAACGGGCGGTTTCGTTGAGGAAAATATCCTGCACCACCACGCACTCCATGGCCGACAGCGCCGCGGTCACGTGTTGGGTATTCGGATCGCTCTGGGCAATGTCCTCGCCCTGGCAATACAAACCCTTGAAGGTGCCGCCCAACGCGGCCTCGAACATGTTGGGAATACGCAGGCCCGGATCCGGTTGCAGGGTGACGTTCCACGCCTGCTCGAACTGCGCCCGCACCACTTCGTTGGAAATGTGGCGGTAGCCGGGCAACTCGTGGGGGAACGAGCCCATGTCGCAGGAGCCCTGAACGTTGTTCTGCCCCCGCAGCGGGTTCACGCCCACGCCTTCGCGGCCGATGTTGCCGGTGGCCATGGCCAGGTTGGCGATGCCCATCACAGCGGTGCTGCCCTGGCTGTGCTCGGTGACGCCGAGGCCGTAATAAATCGCCGCGTTGTTGGCGCTGGCATAGAGGCGAGCGGCGGCGCGAATGTCGGCCGGGGCGACGCCGCAGATTTCGCCCAGCACTTCCGGTGAGTTTTCCGCACGGCTGACCTGTTCGCTCCAGCGAGCGAAATCGCTGCCCTCGCAACGGGCGTCGATAAAGGCCTGATCGAGCAAACCTTCGGTGACGATCACGTGGGCCAAGGCGTTGAGCATGGCGACGTTGGTGCCCGGACGCAGGGCCAAGTGCAGTTCGGCGCGGGCGTGCACCGAGTCCACCAGATCAATGCGCCGTGGATCGATGACGATCAGCCGTGCGCCTTCACGCAAGCGGCGTTTGAGTTGGGAAGCGAACACCGGGTGGGCGTCGCTGGGGTTGGCACCCATCACAAGAATCACATCGGCCTGCATCACCGAATCGAAACTCTGGGTCCCGGCAGATTCGCCCAGGGTTTGTTTCAAGCCATAACCGGTCGGCGAATGGCAGACCCGCGCACAGGTGTCGACGTTGTTATTGCCGAACGCGGCGCGCACCAGTTTTTGTACGAGATAGGTTTCTTCGTTGGTGCAGCGGCTGGAGGTGATGCCACCAATGGAATCGCGGCCATACTTTTGCTGTAACCGACGGAATTCGCTGGCGGCGTAGGTCACCGCTTCATCCCAACTGACTTCCTGCCACGGATCGTTGATGTGGCTGCGGATCATCGGTTTGGTGATGCGATCCGGGTGAGTCGCGTAGCCCCAGGCAAAGCGTCCTTTGACGCAGGAGTGGCCGTGGTTGGCCTGACCGTTTTTGTCCGGAACCATGCGCACCAGTTTGTCGCCTTTCATCTCGGCGCGGAACGAGCAACCCACGCCGCAATAGGCGCATGTCGTGATGACGCTGCGTTCCGGTTGGCCGAGTTCGACCACGGATTTTTCCATCAAGGTCGCAGTCGGGCAGGCCTGCACACAGGCGCCGCAGGACACGCATTCCGAGTCGAGGAAGTTATCGCCACCCGCAGCGGAAACACGGGACTCAAACCCGCGCCCGGTGATGGTCAGGGCAAACGTGCCTTGGGTTTCTTCGCAGGCGCGCACGCAACGGTTGCAGACGATGCACTTGCTCGGGTCGTAGTCGAAATACGGGTTGGACGTATCTTTCACATCCGCCAGATGGTTCTCGCCTTCATAACCGTAACGCACCTCGCGCAGGCCAACCTGACCCGCGACGGTTTGCAATTCGCAATTGCCGTTGGCCGAGCAGGTCAGGCAATCCAGCGGGTGATCGGAGATGTACAACTCCATGACATTGCGGCGCAGGGTCGCGAGCTTCGGCGTCTGGGTGTGCACGCTCATGCCTTCAGTGACCGGCGTGGTGCAGGACGCCGGGTAGCCGCGCATGCCGTCGATTTCCACCAGACACATGCGGCAGGAGCCGAAGGCTTCTAGGCTGTCGGTGGCGCACAGTTTCGGAATGGTGGTGCCCAGCAACGCGGCGGCGCGCATCACCGAGGTGCCTTCGGGCACGCTGATGCTGCGGCCGTCGATGTTCAGGGTGACTTGCACCTGGCTTTCACGAGCCGGGGTGCCCAGGTCGATATCGGTGTTCGGGTCGAAGAGGGTGATCATTGGTCGGCCTCCGAAGATTGCAGACCGAAGTCGGCGGGGAAGTGCTTGAGGGCGCTGACGACCGGGAACGGCGCCATGCCGCCCAACGCGCAGAGCGAACCGTATTGCATCGTGTCGCACAGGTCCTTGAGGATGATCGCCTGCTCATCGCGACCGTTCTGGTCGGGCGCGGCGAGCATGCGGTCGATGACCTCAACGCCGCGAGTCGAACCGATGCGGCACGGCGTGCATTTGCCGCAGGATTCTTCGGCACAGAATTGCAGGGCGAAACGCGCCATTTGTGCCATGTCCAGACTGTCGTCCGCCACCACCACACCACCGTGACCGAGCATCGCGCCGATGCCGGCGAAGGCTTCGTAATCCAGCGGTGTATCGAAATCCGCGGGCGGCACCCAGGCGCCGAGCGGGCCGCCGACCTGTGCGGCTTTCAGCGGTCGGCCACTGGCAGTGCCGCCGCCGTAGTCTTCCACCAGTTCGCGCAGGGTCAGGCCAAAGGCCCGTTCCACCAAGCCGCCGTGACGGATGTTGCCCGCCAGTTGGAAAGGCATCGTGCCCAGGGAACGGCCCATGCCGTAATCGCGATAGAACTGCGCACCCTTGGCCAGAATCAGCGGCACCGAGGCCAGGGTCAAAACGTTGTGCACCAGCGTCGGCAAACCGAACAAACCTTTCAACGCGGGAATCGGCGGCTTGGCGCGAACGATCCCGCGCTTGCCTTCAAGCGAGTCCAACAACGCAGTTTCTTCACCGCAGATATAAGCGCCGGCACCGACCCGCACTTCCATATCGAAAGCCAGACCGCTGCCGCCGACATTGGCGCCGAGGTAACCGTTGGCCCGGGCAATCTCCAGCGCCTCGCGCAAGGTCGCGACGGCCTGTGGATATTCCGAACGCACATAGATGTAGCCGTAACTGGCGCCGACGGTGATGCCGGCAATCGCCATGCCTTCGATCAGCAGGAAGGGGTCGCCTTCCATCAGCATGCGGTCGGCGAAGGTGCCGGAGTCGCCTTCGTCGGCGTTGCACACAATGTATTTCTGCACAGCCTGAGTGGCGCGCACCGTGCGCCATTTGATCCCGGCCGGGAACGCCGCGCCGCCACGGCCACGCAGGCCTGAATCAAACACCGCCGTCGCGGTTTCATCGCCGCCAATCGTGACGGCCCGGTTCAAACCCTCGAAACCGCCATGGGCTCGGTAATCGTCCAGCGACAACGGCCGAGTGATGCCAGCGCGGGCGAACAGCAGGCGTTGTTGGGTCTTCAGATAAGGCAACTCTTCCACCAGACCCAAGGCCAGCGGATGGGCGGACGGCTCGCCTTTTAAGGCGTCGAGCACGGAAGGCACATCAGCGGCAGTTAGCGGGCCGAAGCCGATCCGACCTTGCGGCGTGTCCACTTCCAGCAGCGGTTCCAGCCAATACAGGGCGCGAGAACTGGTGCGTTGCAGGTCCTGACCGGCAAGCGCCAACGCCACCTCATCGGCACCGACGGCGCGGGCCAGGGAATCACAGGGCAGATAGAGGCTCATGCGTCCTCCCGGCAAGCGTCGAGCAGGGCATCCAGACGCTCGGCGCTCAACCGCGCATGCACCTGACCATCCAGCTCCAGCGCCGGCGAACAGGCACAGGCGCCGAGGCAATACACCGGACGCAAACTGATACGGCCGTCGGCACTGCTGCCGTGATCATCCAGTTGCAGACGCTCACGCAACTGCGCGGCCAACTGCTCGGCACCACGGCTTTTGCACGACTCGGCGCGGCACAGACGCAAGATATGTCGGGCCGGCGGCGCGGTACGGAAGTCATGGTAAAAACTGATCACCCCACGAATCTCGGCCTGACTCTGGTTCAGTGCGTGGGCAATCTCGGGAATGGCGACATCGGGGATATAACCGATACCCTCCTGAATCTCATGGAGGATCGGCAACAGTGCACCCGCAGAGCCTTTATGGCGCTCCAACAGGCTGTTGACCATCGGCAGGTGCAACAACATCTCATCAGGCATACAGCATTCCTCACGGTCACGGACACACCAGAAGGTCGTCGGTTGTCCGAAAGTGTCGGCTGCGGCGTTCACACCACGTCACGGTATCGTGGCATTTTCAGGCCGGTGGCCAGGCACCCTGAGCGGGCATCTTGTTGGGCCCGGTACGGTCTTCGCCGCACCTCTTCAGGGCATAAATTGCAGCTTGCCACGCTGGCATCGGTTCAACTGCACAAAAGCGACGTGCTCGGTTCTTTCCACGACCACCCGTTAAGTCTAGAAGAGCACTGACAAAGGCGCGCACTGTCTGAAATGTTTTGTGGCACAAGCACGGCACACCCGCCCACTACAGTGAACGTACGATGCCGCTCAGCGCGAACTGATCGCCAAGGAGTCAACATGAAGAAAGCCATCCTGCCGGCGCTGATCCTCCTGATCGCCGCCCAAGCCCCGGCCTACGCCATCAACGACAAATACCGTAAACAACTGGAGCAATCCGGCTGCACCCAAATCAGCGAAACCCAAGGCTGCGACATCCACAAAACCAAGGCCGAAAACGCCAAGGCCGGCTTCACCAACCCCGCCATGGAAACCCCTTACGCCGGGCAATGGGTGGCCAAGAGCGAAGAAGGCGCGACCGTCGCCACCATCCGCATCGATGCCAAGGAACAAGTCTGGGTCAACGGCAAACGGGTGAATGCCAAGCGCACCGACGGCACGCTACAGTTCCGCCAGGGCAAGATCACCTTCACCATTCAGGGGGATCGACGCTTGCAGAATCAGGATTACTGGATGGACAGCGATGCCGGGACCAAAGGACCGATTCAAATCGAATAACAGGAGCGACACATGATTGATTTCAACAACAAAGGATTCTTCAAACTCAAGCAAAACGAAGAATACGCCCAACGCGTAGCCGACCTTTTGCTCAACGGCGAACACGTCATCGAAGCCTACAAATCCATGCGCGACGGCGTCGTGTTCACCAACAAACGCATCATCGCCGTCAACGTCCAGGGCATCACCGGCAGCAAAAAAGACTTCACCTCACTGCCCTACAAAAACATCGTCGCGTACTCAGTGGAAACCTCCGGCACGTTCGACCTGGATTCCGAACTGGAGATCTACTTCTCGTCACTGGGCAAAGTGAAATTCGAATTCACCGGCAGAACATCAATGGTCGAAATCTCAAAACTGATCTCCCAACACGTCCTCTGACCCAAACACGAAAAAGCCCCGAAAACTCGGGGTTCCAACTAACTAAACACAATCCAAAATGTGGGAGCGGGCTTGCTCGCGAAAGCGGCATATCAGCCAACCCATCCACCAACTGACACAACCCGCCCCTGTAGGAGCAAAGCTTGCTCGCGAAAGCGGCATATCAGCCAACCCATCAACCAACTGACACAACCCGCCCCCTGTAGGAGCAAAGCTTGCTCGCGAAAGCGATATATCAGCCAACACCAAACCTAACTGACACAACCCCATCGCAAGCAAACCCAACCCCCAGCCGCTACCCCTCAGCCTTCTCCGCCGCCCGCTTAGGCGGCACCGTCGAAGGCCGATCCCGCGTCAAAACCTTCACCGCATCATCCACCAACGCCTTACTAAACGACGTCAAATAATGCGCCGCCCAAGCATGACGGTCAGTCTCCCGGTCATACGCAGCCTCTTTGGTCAGCGACTTCGCCAGACACAGAAAGTCCGAAGCCATCGACAACGCATCACCCAGCGGCACATCGCGAGTGACGTGGAACAGCGGCTGGTCTGCACAGTAAATGGCCGGGGTCAGGCCGATGGTTTTGAGTTCGGGTTGATCGGTCATTGGGCGTCTCCGGTGATGGAGAGGCGGTGGGGCAGGGGGGAAGCGTTACGCGATTGGGGATTGCGTAGAGGGGAAAGCCAAATTGTGTACGGATTGATGCTGCGCATTATTAGACTCCTTGATATGAGGAGCTGCCACGTCCGTTTCCACACGAATGGGTGACAGCTGTGCGCGGGGTGGAAAACCGGGAATCAAGGAAACCGGCACGCCCGAAGACGTCCCACGCACAGCCGCCATAACTCACGCCGCAGACACAAAAAAAGCGCCGGCAGACGTGATGGGGGCGCTGTTGCGCCTTGAATTACACGGGTTTCCACACCCGGTCGCTGAATTGGCAGCGACGGGCCGGAGATTATCGCGCAGTCTCTTTTCATGCAACCTCCGAAAGCCCTAACCAAAGTTAATTTCTGTTGAACTCCCCCATTCGGGGGGGGGGCGTAAAAAATGCCTACCGCTATTTCCGAAACGTCCTATATGCAGCTTCCGTTGCCTTCCTTTATCGTTCCCAAGCTAGTGATCAAAGGATAGAAATAACCACATAGGGACGTAATTAAAGAGTTATCAGTTTTTTAATTCTGAAATTGCATATGCTCTCAAGCTTTTTCCAAGCTATAAGATAAATGCTGAGACGTTTTTGAATGAGAGGCTAAACGGATCAGTGGCGGCGTACCATTAATGAAAAAATACAATTACAAAAAAAAGGATGTGGCTCATGGCAGCTGTCGAAGCAGGGCTTCGCGTGGTAGGAGGAACAAGCATTGGTAGCGAATTTGATGACGTGCTTGCGATAGAGAAGACATTGACTCCACAAGTCGTAATTGCTTTGTGTGGTCCTTTGGGGACGCCACTGCATGAGGTTGCTAAAAGTTTCGAAGAGCTTTTGTTGAGCACGGATTACGGCTATGAGCATGTGGAGATAATTAGACTAAGTGATGAAATACGAAGTCATAAAAACGTTGGTCCCGGAAGTTCAACTCAGGAACTAATTGAGGCTGGGAATGAGTTGCGCAGAGATCATGGAAATGAAGTATTAGCGAAGCTGGCTGTTAGGAGAATAAGTGTCGCCCGAGCCGCCGAGCAAGCGAAAGCGACCGCTGCAAAAAAATCCGAACATCCTGACCTATTTAAGGATGATGCAGATGATGTTTTAGTGCCGAATGTGACACTGAAATGGTGTCATATTATTGATTCTGTAAAGCATGTTGACGAGCTACGTCTGTTGCGATCGATATATGGAGAGATGTTGTATGTAGTAGGAGTCTATTCGCCAATAGAAATGCGAATAGCCAGGCTTGAGAGTGAATCAAAGAATGAGCACATTCATGATCTTATTGATCGTGATTCAGGCGAAGAGATTGATCACGGGCAGCGCGTTGAGGATACATTTCCGCAATCCGATTTTTTTCTGCGTGTTGAGAAGACAACTGATTCACATCGAATTAGTAGAGTAAGGCGTTTTTTGGATTTGATGCTGGGGACCGTAATAGCCACGCCGACAATTAATGAGCGCGCAATGTATGCTGCTTTTTCTGCAGCAAGGAATTCGGCGTGCCTTTCCAGACAAGTTGGCGCTGCAATTACTAGTGTAGACGGTGAGTTGATATCGACAGGATGGAATGATGTTCCGAAAGCATTCGGTGGGCTGTATCAGACAGAGGGTGACGGACTTAGTTCTGATGAAGATCGTCGGTGTTGGAATATGGGGGGTGGTGTTTGTTCAAATGATCAGGAGAAGAAAGCGATATCTACCTACATTGTGGATAAGCTGATTGAGTCAGATATCATACCTCCTGACAAAAAAGACGCGGCTTTATTAGTTATTAGAAATAAAACTCAGCTTAAGAGCTTGATTGAGTTTTCTAGAGCAGTACATGCTGAAATGCACGCTTTGCTCAACGCAGGGGCAACAGATGGCGCAAAAATTCGAAATGGGAAATTATTTGTCACCACTTATCCCTGCCATTCGTGTGCTAGGCATTTGGTGGCGGCGGGTATTAAAGAAGTGATATTTCTTGAGCCTTACCGTAAGAGTCTTGCTACCAGATTGCATCAGGATGCTATAACTGAGAATGAGAGTGATACCTCGAAGGTGCGGGTGCTCCCTTTCGATGGCGTGGCGCCATCACGGTTCCTCAGATTCTTTTCGGCCCATCCCGCCGGTCGGAAAAAAGATGGACGGATGATCCTAAGAGATGCAGAACCAGTGGCACGTATCTCAATGGAGGCTGTCTCTACTCTTGAAGGATTGGTAGTGAAGGGACTAGAATCCTGCCGCCTTTAAAGGCTCGTAGCGAAGGAGCTGGTTTATGGATCGGTTAGAAGAAAAACGCGAAGCTGAGACAATGGCGCAGCTATCCTTCTGTTTTGAGGCCGTAAGCTCCGCAAAAATTGGCAGCACGGTGGGTGGTTGCGAGGCTGATTTCACTCCGAACAGGGCAATCGCAGATGTTGTTCCCGTAAGAAGTGTCGTGTTGTCTTTCCCGCAGAACCGCAGTTCCTCCGGTTCTCAGGCACAGCTAATCCAACGAATTCTCCAACGATCTCGTTTTTTTTGAGACGTTCCATTTAGAGCATCGAATGCACTCACGTTTTCCTCGTTGGTTTAACTTGGAAAATGTGGGCTCGCAGCGCTGTCAGGCAATCAAATTTAGCGTGCGCACCGGATTGGATTCCTGTTTCCACTCAGCCAAGTATTCAAATAATTTCTTTCAGATAATCCTTGAGTGCAATGACCGGAGCTTCAAGCTGCTCCATCGTCCGCGCATCACTGAAATCAGCAGCCAACCTACGCAACTCCCGCCCCAACGGCGTATCAACACCACCTAAAGCCTCCCGCTCATAATCACTCATGATCGGATCATCCCGCAGAATCGGGCTTTCCCCCTCTCGCTCATAAGCCAGCTTGAGGGCGAACAGGGAGAAAAGGGACAGATTTATTTTTCGCACACTCCAGAGCACTCGGGACAAGCGATGCCCGCCAACTCAACACAAATCCGTTGGGGGCGAGCCTGCTCGCGAAATACATCAGGCCGGTTCCCCGATGCACCACCACTGTACTGCGACCTCATCGTCAGGTTGAGTTACGTCATGCCCGTGCTCGATGAAATTTGCTGGTGTGTGCAACGCAAGAGTACGACTGATCCGCTCTGGCATGAGAGCGTTAGCTTCACCGAGAAAACCCAGATAATAGTCTCGGTCATAGAAGACGGTGACTTCACTTTGATGAACCCATGGCCACACCAGTAGGCAAGCGACGCGATAGTAACCCTGTGAGCGGTCAGCAGCGTTGGACAGGTGGTTAGCGGCTTCGAGCAGTTGCTGAATGCAGAAGGCTTGAACTTCGATCCTGGCTTGAGGGCCTTGAATCAGGGCCTCGTGCACTGGGATCTTCCAATGTGTGTAGCGCTCCATGTGCGCGGATCGCGGGTGAAACTCGTCGCGAAAACCAGAGGCCCAGCGTTCCAGTGCACGAAGGCGACGGGGAATGCCTCTGAGTGGCTTGTTGCTTATCGCGATTTTCCGCATTGATACGTCCTTGTGATGCTGAAAAAGTCTTTTGTATTTGTCTGCTGGCGCAATGTAAACGTGGACAGATTATTTCCATGTCAGCCAACTACTTACCTAGTACCAGTCGTGTACAAGCGGCGCCAAACTTACCCTGACCCGATCATTTACTGAATATCTTTCAAGTAATCCCTAAGCGCAATGACCGGCGCTTCAAGCTCCTCCATCGTCCGCGCATCACTGAAATCAGCAGCCAACCTACGCAGCTCCCGCCCAAGCGGCATCTCAACACCACCAATAGCCTCCAACGCCAACCCAACACAATGCATCACCCGAAACTGAATCCCCTCAACATCCCCCCGCCGCACCAACAACCCAAAAACCTCCCGCTCATAATCACTCATGATCGGATCATCCCGCAGAATCGGGCTTTCCCCCTCGCGCTCATAAGCCAGCTTGAGGGCGAACAGGGCAACGGTTTCCAGTGGCAATTCCATTGTGTGAATCCTTGATTCGTTGGCTGAGCGGTTTGGATTGTGCGCCTTTAAGGCAGGATCAAAAGATCGCAGCCTTCGGCAGCTCCTACGGGGTGGTGAGGTGCCAGTCACTTTTGTGTGGGCGAAAAAAAAGCCTTGCACAGCAAGACCTTATGTGATTCGGTGCCGAGGAAGACTGGAGCCTTGGTTTGCGGGCGTCATATTAAGCGGTGAGAGGGGCGGTGTCGCTGATATTTGCTACCTCCTGTTCGTCGAATAACACCGTCGATTCGTCATACTCAAAACCTCTGCAATCAAGACTTTCAATATATTTTCAATCTGCAAACCAGCTCGTTAGCCTGCGTATGCCGGATGCGTCTCCCTGTCGCCGTCCGGACAAACAATTCTAAAAATAAGCAGTAGGCATCGGGAATAACAATGAATAAGAAACCTATCGCCCTGGGGCTGACGTCGGCCACTTTGGGTTTGTCGCTCGCCTTTTCTCCTTTCGCTGAAGCTGACTTTCTTAAAGACAGTAAGGCCGACCTCGAATTTCGCAATTTCTACTTCAACAGTGATTACCGCCAGGACGGTGCCAGTCAGTCCAAGCGGGATGAGTGGGCACAAGGGCTGCTTCTCAACTATCAATCGGGTTTTACCGAAGGGCCGGTGGGGTTTGGTGTTGATGCCATTGGTTTGCTGGGTTTGAAGCTGGATTCCAGCCCTGATCGGCAAAATACCGGTCTGTTGCCCGTGGGCAGCGACAAGGCGCCGGACAGTTACAGCCGCATGGGCGCTACCGCCAAGGCGCGGATTTCCAAGAGTGTGTTGAAAGTCGGGACGTTGATCCCGTCGCTGCCGACCGTGCTGCCCAACGATGGACGCCTGTTGCCGCAAACCTTTCGCGGTGCGCAGTTGAGCAGTTTGGACATTGACGGGCTGACCTTCGACGCGGGGCGCCTGACCAGCAACACCTTGCGTAACGTCAGCGGTCACGATGACATCGAAGTCGATGGCAAAGGCATCAAGGGCGCGGTGCCCAGCGACAAATTCGACTTCGCCAGTGCCAACTACAAGTGGACCAAGGACCTCGCCACCGGCTACCACTACGCGCATCTGGAGGACAACTACACGCAGAACATCTTCAACCTGGTGCACACCTTGCCGCTGGGCAAGTCGCAGTCGTTCAAGACCGATTTGCGCTACGCCGACTCCAGTAAGGACGGCAACACCAACATCGATAACCAGGCTTTTGGTGCGCGGTTTACCTACAGCATTCAGGGCCACTCGTTCGGCACGGCCTATCAGCGCATGAAAGGCACGACCGGTTTTCCGCACCTCGATGGCACCGATTCCTACCTCGTCAACTACGTGATGATTTCGCCGGACTTCGCCAACCCCGAGGAGAAGTCCTGGCAGGTTCGCTACGACTACGACTTTGCCGCCCTCGGCCTGCCCGGGCTGACCTTCATGACGCGCTACCTCAAGGGCGACAACTTCGAACGCACCAAAGGCGTGGAAGGCACCGAGTGGGAGCGCAACACCGACATCGGCTACGTGTTCCAGAGCGGCGCGCTGAAGAACCTCGGCGTGAAATGGCGCAACGGCACGTACCGCAGCAACGAGAAGGGCAATGACATCGATCAGAACCGGTTCATCGTCAGTTACACCCTGACCCTGTTGTAACCCCCTATTAAAAAGCGGAGCACTGACATGTTCACCCAGAAAAAACTCATCCACCTTGCCGTGGTCTTCGCCCTGTTCAGCAGTTACGGCGCCTACGCTGCGGACACCGGCGAACTGCCCTGCAAGACCACCGAACAGTGCGCGGCCCAAGCGGCGAAAGTCGGCGCCTCGGTGGACACCTCGCAGGCATCGCACAAGGCCAAGGGCGACCCGACTCAAACTCAGTTCGCCTGGCTGAACCGCATTAACAAGGCGTCGATTGTGATGCTCACTGAGGAAGGCATCGTCAAGCCGGACATGGGGCGCAAGATTGCTGGCGGCGTGCGTTACGCCATCGATCAGGGCGCGCAGCCCGGCGGCGTGCGTCCCAGCGATGTGCTGCAACTGGAAAAAATCATGACCGACAAGATCGGTCCCGAGGCGTCGCTGATCCACTCCGGCCGCAGTCGGCAGGACATGCTGGCGACGTTTCGCCTGGCCAAATTGCGCTCACAGGTGTTGGCCTACAGCGAGGCGCTGAACGCCACCCGCCAACGCATCCTGAGCCTGGCGGAAAAGAACGTCGACACTCTGGTGCCGGCCTATACCAACGGCGTGCAGGCCATGCCGATCAGTTATGCGCATTATTTGCTGGCGTTCGAAGCCGCGTTTGATCGCGATGGCCAACGCATCCGCGAACTCTACGTGCGCCTTAACCAGAGCCCGATGGGCACCGCCGTGCTGGCGAACTCCGCTTACCCGCTGAACCGCGAGCGACTGGCCGATTTGTTGGGGTTTGATGGCGTGCGGGAAAACTCTCTGGATTCGAGCCAGGTTTCGACCTATGACATTCCGATTGAAGCGGCGAACCTGGCGGCGTCTTCGGCGATTCGGGTGGGCGCGATGATTGGCGACATCCACACCCAATATCATCAGATTCGCCCGTGGCTGCTGCTGGATGAAGAGTCCACTTACACCAGCAGCGCGATGCCGCAAAAACGCAATCCGGGCTTGCTGATGCGCACCCGTGAATCGGCTTCGGATGTCGTCGGGCTGTCGCAGACCGTCACCTTGCGTGCGCATAACGTCACCACTGGCATGACCGACTACAAGTTCGCCTTCGATTCGTTGGGGTTGTTCCACGCCACGGGCGAGATGTTCGAGAGTCTGGATGCGGTGCTCGATGCGCTGCAAATCAATCCGCAGCGCGCCCTGGAAGAACTGGAGTCGGAGTGGAGCACGTCGATGGAACTGGCCGACACTCTCGAGCGGCAATTCAAGGTGCCGTTCCGTATTGGTCATAGCTTCGCGTCGCTGATCGTCACCGAAGCACGCAGCAACGGCACCACGCCGAAGACATTCCCGTATGCGGATGCGCAGAAGCTGTATCGCCAGGCGGCGGACAAGTTCAAGTGGACGCCTAACACCTTGCCGCTGGATGAGGCGCAGTTCCGGACGGCGTTGTCGCCGACCAATATGGTCAAGACCCGCAAAGGCACGGGCGGCCCGCAGCCGGAAGAGGTCAAGCGGATGCTGATCGAGGCGCGCAAAACCCTGGATGGCGATCAGCAGTGGTTGGTGGAGCGTCGGGCAAAACTGAAAGGTGCTGAAGACAATCTGGACAAGGCGTTCAACAAGTTGGCGGATGACAAAAACTAGGTGATCAAATGTGGCGCCGGCAACCCCGGCGCTACTTCAGACCGGCAAATTCACGGTTCAAGGCCTCACGATCAATGGAGTTCTGCCAGCCGCATATCGCCAGGCATGCCACGCCATTACCCAACACATTGGTCAGCGATCGGCACTTCATCAACCGCTCCACCCCCAGCAGCAACCCCACGCCTTCCAGCGGCACCAGTTGCAGAATGCTCAGGGTCGCGATCAAGGTAAACAATGCAGAACCGGCGACACTGGTCGCGCCGAGGGAGGTAAACAAACAAATCAACAGCACCTCCAGGAGTTGCGGCGCGGTGATATCGACCCCGGCCAATTGGGCAAGAAACATCAGCGCGGTGGTCAGGTAAAGATTGGTGCCGGATAAGTTAAAGGTGTAGCCCGTGGTCAATATCAGGCGCACTAACTGGCTATCGCAACCTAACGCCTCAAGTTTGCCGATAAGTCCTGGAAGTGCTGCCACCGATGAGCCGGTGAACGTTACTAACAGTAACTCTTCCTTTAAGTAAATAATCAGCCTTGATAATTTCACGCCCACCATTCGAGTGATGGTGGCGAATACCACGATGACAAATAATCCACACGCCAGATAAATAACCACAATAAATTTAAGCAGCGGCATGACCGAACTCAGGCCATATTTGCCGACGACAAAAGCCATGGCGCCAAATGCGGCTAACGGTGCGAATTTCAAGATGATCCGCAGCAGCAGGAACATCATCTGCACGCCGGTTTCAAGCCAACCGAGGCATCGGTTGCTGAAGGCCCCGCCACGCTTGAGCAACAGCCCGCAAATCACCGCGAGCAACATCACCTGCAGTAACAGGCTTTGGGTAAGAACGGCGTAAATACTGGACGAAATGGCCATCCACGACAGCTCGTGAAGCGGTTTTTCCGGTGTGGGTGCAGCGGCAAAAACGGCGGCGTGATTAAGGTTGAACAGCAACCCTGTGGCCATTCCAAACACCAGTGCGGCGATGGACATCAGCTGAAAATACAGCACGACACGGTAGATCACGTTGGGGTGTTTGTGTTCACGATTGAGGCCGGCAATACCGGTGGATACCAAGACAAATAGCAGGAACGGCATCAATAAGCCGAGGGTTTTTATGAAAGTGTCGCTGAGCAGTTTCATATCCATTGCCACTTCTGGATAAACCAGACCCAGCGTCATGCCACACGCAATGGCAATCAATATAGGCAGGGTTCCATTTTTGGCATGAATGAACGGCATCCGTACTCCAGGCGATTTTTATTATTTGTTATTGTCGTGACTGGCCATGTTCGGCATATTGGTCAGCCTGAAGACTCACTCAGGCCGCAAATAATAAGGCCTTGTTACGGGATATACCACCATGGAACTTCGCCATTTACGTTATTTCATCATAGTGGCCGAAGAGCGACATATCACCCGCGCCGCCGAGCGCCTGAATATGCAGCAGCCGCCTCTCAGCCAACAGATTCGTGCGTTGGAACGAGAGTTGGGTTTTGAGTTGTTCAAACGCCATCCCAAAGGCGTTGATCTGACCGCTGGCGGGTTGGTGTTCCTCGATGAAGCGCGGGCGATTCTGGCGCGTGTCGAGCAAGGTTCCCTCAAGGCCTCCCGCGCAGCGCAGGGGATTGAAGGTACGTTGGTGATTGGCTTCACCAGTTCTGCCGCCGCGCACCCGCTGATCCCGCGGATCATCCGCGCCTACCGCGAGCAATATCCCGGCGTGGAACTGTCGATCAAAGAGGGCAGCGCCCGTGAAGTCACCGAAGACACCACCGAAAAACGCATCGACATCGGCATCCTTCGCGCCCCGGTCAGCGCCCCTGAAAGCCTGACTTTCCATCGCTTGCTCAACGAGGAAATGCTCCTGGCCCTGCCGGTCGGGCACCCGTTGCTCAAAGGGGCCGAACCCAAGATCAGCATGATCGACCTCAAGGACGAACGCTTCATCCTCGTCCGCCGCCCCGGCGCGCCGGGCATGTACGCAAACCTGATCAAGGCCTGCCAGAACGCCGGTTTCGAGCCGAATATCGCTTTTGAAGTGGAGCGGATGCTGACCAACGTCAGTCTGGTTGCCGCCGGCGAAGGCATCTCGGTGGTGCCCGCGTCGATGCGCGACGTACACCGCGAATCCGTGGTGTATTGCCGCATCCGCGACGCGCAACCGAGATTGTTGGCGCCCATTACATTGGTACAGCGCGCATTCAATCCCTCGGCGCCGTTGCAGAATTTCATTGGTTTGGCGCGGGAGCTGGCCGGGGTGTATCGAAAGGCATGAGCGGGGTTTGGGAAGGGGAGTGCGCAGGAATCGCAGGCACAAAAAAACCGGCTAAGTGCCGGTTTATTTGTTTTCCAGTGGCTGGTAACAACCGCTGGATCTTTGTAGATGGTGCCCCGAGGGAGACTCGAACTCCCACTTCTTGCGAAAACGGATTTTGAATCCGCCGCGTCTACCAATTCCGCCATCAGGGCTCAATGGCGGCGAAGTATAGAGATGAGATTACCGTCGGTCAATCAGGTACATAGAGAATTTTCACTATTTCGGCTAGACTTCCGGCCCCTGCTAGACGAACCCCATCATGCGCGTTGCTGACTTTACTTTCGAACTCCCTGATTCGCTGATTGCTCGCCACCCTTTGGCCGAGCGTCGCGGTAGTCGCCTGTTGACCCTGGATGGGGTCAGCGGCGCCCTGGCACACCGTCATTTCACTGATTTGCTCGAGCATTTGCGTCCGGGCGATTTGATGGTGTTCAACAATACCCGGGTGATTCCGGCGCGGCTGTTTGGCCAGAAGGCTTCCGGCGGCAAGCTGGAAATTCTGGTGGAGCGGGTGCTCGACAGTCATCGCGTGCTGGCCCATGTGCGTTCCAGCAAGTCGCCCAAGCCCGGCTCGAAGATCCTGATCGACGGCGGCGGCGAGGCAGAAATGCTGGCGCGGCACGATGCGTTGTTCGAGTTGGGGTTCGCCGAAGAGGTGTTGCCGCTGCTCGATCGCGTCGGGCACATGCCGTTGCCTCCCTATATAGATCGCCCGGACGAAGGTTCGGACCGCGAGCGTTATCAGACCGTGTACGCCGAGCGCCTGGGCGCGGTGGCGGCGCCGACGGCGGGGCTGCATTTTGATCAGCCGTTGATGGAAGCGATTGCGGCCAAGGGCGTCGAGACCACGTTCGTGACCTTGCACGTCGGCGCGGGCACGTTCCAGCCGGTGCGGGTCGAGAAGCTTGAAGATCACCACATGCACAGCGAATGGCTGGAAGTCGGCCAGGACGTGGTGGATGCGGTCGCCGCTTGCCGTGCGCGGGGCGGTCGGGTGGTGGCGGTGGGGACCACCAGCGTGCGTTCCCTGGAAAGCGCCGCCCGCGATGGCGTGCTCAAGCCGTTCAGTGGCGACACCGACATCTTTATCTACCCGGGCCGGCCGTTTCATGTGGTCGATGCCCTGGTCACCAACTTCCATTTGCCCGAATCCACGCTGTTGATGCTGGTTTCGGCGTTCGCCGGTTATCCCGAAACCATGGCTGCCTATAAAGCAGCGGTGGAGCATGGTTACCGCTTTTTCAGCTACGGTGATGCGATGTTTATCACCCGTAATCCTGCGCCGACTGCCCCTAAAGAATCGGGCCCTGAGGAAACTGTATGAGTCGTATGTCGTTTGAATTGCTGGCCACTGACGGCAAGGCTCGTCGCGGTCGTCTGACTTTCCCGCGCGGCACCGTCGAGACCCCGGCCTTCATGCCGGTGGGCACGTATGGCACCGTCAAGGGCATGTTGCCACGGGATATCACCGCCACCGGCGCGGAAATCATTCTGGGCAACACCTTCCACCTGTGGCTGCGTCCTGGCACCGAAGTGATCAAGAAGCACGGCGACCTGCACGATTTCATGCAGTGGAAAGGCCCGATTCTTACCGACTCCGGTGGTTTTCAGGTGTTCAGCCTGGGCGCGATGCGCAAGATCAAGGAGGAGGGCGTGACCTTCGCCTCTCCGGTCGATGGCGCCAAAGTGTTCATGGGGCCGGAAGAGTCGATGCAGGTCCAGCGTGACCTGGGCTCCGACATCGTGATGATTTTCGACGAATGCACCCCGTACCCGGCTGACGAAGACGTCGCTCGCGTGTCGATGGAGCTGTCGTTGCGTTGGGCCCAGCGTTCGAAAAACGCCCATGGCGACAACACGGCGGCGCTGTTCGGCATCGTCCAGGGCGGCATGCACCAGGACCTGCGCATGCGCTCCCTGGAAGGCCTCGACAAGATCGGCTTCGATGGCCTGGCCATTGGCGGTCTGTCGGTGGGCGAGCCCAAGCACGAGATGATCAAGGTGCTGGATTACCTGCCGGGCCTGATGCCGGCTGACAAACCTCGTTACCTTATGGGCGTTGGCAAACCGGAAGATCTGGTTGAGGGTGTGCGCCGCGGTGTGGACATGTTCGATTGCGTGATGCCAACCCGTAATGCCCGCAATGGGCATCTGTTCATTGATACAGGCGTGCTGAAGATCCGTAACGCGTTCCATCGCCATGATGATTCGCCGCTGGATCCGACCTGCGATTGCTACACCTGCCAGAACTTCTCCCGTGCTTATCTGCACCATCTGGACAAGTGCGGCGAAATGCTGGGTAGCATGTTGAATACCATCCACAATTTGCGCCATTACCAGGTGCTTATGGCTGGTTTGCGCGAGTCTATTCAACAGGGTACATTGGCCGCCTTTGTCGATGCCTTCTACGCCAAACGCGGGCTACCTGTTCCGCCTTTGGACTGAGTTTTCTGACCCCAAGATTCAACATTTGCAACTGGAGTGCTAAATGAGCTTTTTTATCTCTAATGCCATGGCCGACGCTGCTGCACCGGCAGCTGCAGGCCCAATGGGTGGCGGCTTTGAGTGGATTTTCCTGGTCGGTTTCCTGGTCATCTTCTACCTGATGATCTGGCGTCCACAGGCCAAGCGCGCCAAAGAACAGAAGAACCTGCTCGGCAGCCTGCAAAAAGGCGACGAAGTTGTGACCACCGGTGGTATCGCCGGCAAGATCACTAAAGTGGCAGATGATTTCGTGGTTCTGGAAGTTTCCGACACCGTGGAAATGAAGTTCCAGAAAGGCGCCATCGCCGCCACGCTGCCAAAAGGCACGCTCAAAGCGATCTAAGTTTCAACTTCTACTCAATCGACGGGGCGCGCAAGGCGCCCCGCGTCATAAGCGGGCGGCGTGATGCTGAACAAATACCCTCTGTGGAAATACATTCTGATCCTGGCGGTGCTGGCGGTCGGTCTGATTTATTCCGCTCCCAATCTTTACCCTGATGACCCGGCCATTCAGGTCAGCGGTGCAAGCACTGCGCTGTTGGTCAATCAGGCTGATCTGGATCGTGTGAGCACTGCGCTCAAGGAATCCGGGATCAACGTCAAGGCAGCCACGCTGTCGGCCAACGGCAAGGGCGGGCTGATTCGCCTGACCAAGGCTGAAGACCAGTTGCCGGCCAAAGACGTCGTGCGCAAGGCATTGGGTGATGACTACGTCGTTGCACTGAACCTGGCACAAACCACCCCGCAATGGCTGCGCAGCCTCGGCGCGCACCCGATGAAGCTGGGTCTGGACTTGTCCGGTGGTGTGCACTTCCTGCTGGAAGTGGACATGGACAAAGCCCTCGACGCACGCTTGAAAGTGTACGAAGGCGATGTGAAAAGCCTGTTGCGTAAAGAGAAACTGCGCTATCGCAGCCTGCCGCAACTGGGCGGCGCCATTCAGTTGGGCTTCACTGACGAAGCAACCCGCGAACAGGCCCGTGCGCTGGTCCGCAAGAACTTCAACGATTTCGACATTGTTCCGGCTGACCTGAATGGCCAACCGGTACTGCGTCTGGCGATGACCCCGGCCAAGCTGGCGGAAATCCGTGAATACTCCATCAAGCAGAACTTGACCACGGTACGTAACCGCGTCAACGAGCTGGGTGTTGCTGAGCCGATCGTCCAGCGTCAGGGCGCCAACCGCATCGTGGTTGAGCTGCCGGGCGTGCAGGACACCGCAGAAGCCAAGCGTATCCTCGGCAAGACGGCAAACCTTGAATTCCGTCTGGCTGCAGAACCAGGTGCTTCGAAAGCCACTTCCGAATCGTTCGAGTTCCGTGAAGGCAAGCGTCCGCCGGCACAGATCGAGCGTGGCCTGATCATCACCGGTGACCAGGTCACTGACGCCAAGGCTGGCTTCGGCGAGCACGGCACGCCAGAAGTGAACATCCGTCTGGATGGCCACGGTGGCGAACTGATGAGCCGCGCAACCCGCAGCAACGTCGGTCGCAGCATGGCGGTGATCTTCATCGAGCAACGCCCTGTCACCACTTACACCAAGCAAGTGGTCGATGGCGTCGAGAAAGACGTAGCCGTTCAAACGTTCAAAGAAGAGAAGAAGATCATCAGCCTGGCGACCATCCAGTCGCCGCTGGGTGCTCAGTTCCGCATCACGGGCCTGAACGGTCAGGGCGAGTCGTCCGAACTGGCGCTGTTGCTGCGTGCCGGTGGTCTGGCTGCACCGATGTACTTCGCTGAAGAGCGCACCATTGGCCCGAGCCTGGGTGCCGACAACATCACCAAGGGTATCGATGCATCGCTGTGGGGCATGTTGTTTGTCTCGCTGTTCATCATCGCCATCTACCGCTTCTTCGGCATCATCGCCACCGTCGCGCTGGGCGTGAACATGGTGCTGCTGCTGGCCCTGATGTCGCTGCTGGGTGCAACACTGACCCTGCCGGGTATCGCGGGTATCGTGCTGACCATGGGTATGGCGGTCGATGCCAACGTTCTGATCTTCTCGCGGATTCGTGAAGAGATCGCGGCGGGCATGACGGTACAACGGGCAATCAACGAAGGCTTCGGCCGGGCATTCACCGCGATTCTCGACGCCAACCTGACAACATTGTTGGTCGGCGGGATTCTGTTTGCGATGGGCACCGGTCCCGTCAAAGGCTTCGCAGTGACCATGTCCCTCGGGATCTTTACCTCGATGTTCACGGCCATCATGGTGACCCGCGCGATGGTCAACCTGATCTTCGGCGGTCGTGACTTCAAGAAGTTGTGGATTTAAGGGGCTGCCATGTTACGTACAATCAACTTCATGGGCGTTCGCAACTTTGCGTTCGGCGTCACATTGTTCCTCAGTGCGCTGGCCATTTTCAGCGTCTTCCACAAGGGCATGAACTGGGGCCTGGACTTCACCGGCGGTACGCTCATTGAGCTGACCTACGAGCGTCCGGCCGATGTGTCCAAGGTGCGTACCCAGCTCTCTGAGTCGGGCTACCACGAAGCCATCGTGCAGAGCTTTGGCGCGACGACTGACCTGCTGGTGCGTATGCCTGGCGAAGACCCGCAACTGGGTCACCAGGTCGCTGAAGCGCTGCTGAAGGTCGGCGGCGACAACCCGGCGACGGTCAAGCGCGTCGAGTTCGTCGGCCCGCAGGTGGGTGAAGAGCTGCGCGACCAGGGGGGCCTCGGCATGCTGATGGCGCTGGGCGGCATCCTGATCTACCTGGCTTTCCGCTTTCAGTGGAAATTCGCGGTCGGCGCCATTGTTTCGCTGATCCACGACGTGATCGTGACCATCGGTATCCTGTCGTTCTTCCAGATCACCTTCGATTTGACGGTACTGGCGGCGGTACTGGCGATCATTGGTTACTCGCTTAACGACACCATCGTGGTATTCGACCGGGTTCGTGAGAACTTCCGTGTCCTGCGCAAGGCCAACCTGATCGAGAACATCAACATCTCGACCACGCAAACCCTGTTGCGGACCATGGCCACTTCGATCTCCACTTTGTTGGCGATCGCGGCGCTGTTGTTCTTCGGCGGCGACAACCTGTTCGGCTTCTCCATTGCCCTGTTCATCGGTGTACTGGCGGGTACTTACTCGTCGATCTACATCGCGAACGTGGTGCTGATCTGGCTGAACCTGAACAGCGAGGATCTGATTCCTCCTGCGGCGACCGAGAAGGAAGTCGACGACCGTCCATAACGGCCATCGCTTTCCCGGTTGTCTGCCAAAAAAGGCGCGAGTTGAACTCGCGCCTTTTTTTATGCTCCAAGGCTGGGAGAAGCGCGGGCATTGACCCGCATGTGATGGTCAGGAGGTTCATGTGAACAAGTCGTTGCTGGTTGGTGCGGTACTGGGTGCTGTCGGTGTGACTGCCGGGGGCGCTGTTGCCACCTACAGCCTGGTTAAAAGCGGCCCTGAGTATGCGCAAGTGTTGGCCGTCGAACCGGTAAAAACACAGATCAAGACTCCACGTGAAGTGTGCAAGGACGTTGCAGTGACCCGTCAGGCGCCGGTCAAGGATCAACACCAGATCCTCGGTACGGTCCTGGGTGCAGTGGGCGGTGGTTTGCTCGGCAACCAGATCGGTGGCGGTAATGGTAAGAAGCTCGCGACCGTTGCCGGTGCTGTCGGCGGTGGCTATGCGGGGAACAAGGTCCAGGAAGGTATGCAGAATCGCGATACCTACACCACGACCCAGACTCGCTGTAACACCGTGAATGACATCAGCGACAAGGTTGTCGGCTACGACGTCCGTTATTCGCTGGATGGCAAGGAAGGCAAAGTGCGGATGGATCGTGATCCGGGCAACCAGATTCCGGTCGACAAGGAAGGTAAGTTGATCCTGTCGCAGAACGAACCGGGTCAGTGATGAGCTGATTGCCTGATTCAAAAAGAAGCACCCGCGAGGGTGCTTTTTTTGTGCCCCCAATTTCTGCATCACCACAAATCCCCTGTGGGAGCGGGCTTGCTCGCGAAAGCGGTGTGTCATTCAGCATATGCGCCGACTGACACACCGCATTCGCGAGCAAGCCCGCTCCCACATTGGTTCGGTGGTGGTTTTGGGGCGAATTCCAGGCATAAAAAAAGCACCCCGAAAGGTGCTTTTTTTGTGGGCGTTCGCTTAGCGTTTCAGCGAGGCCGGCAGGTGCGGCTGGATCGCCGTCAGAACTGCTTTGAAGCACTTGGTGTTACCAGCAACAACGTGACCTTTTTCAAGGAAGTCGTGACCGCCGGTGAAGTCGCTCACCAAACCGCCGGCTTCCTGGATCAGCAGGGCGCCTGCAGCCATGTCCCACTCGGACAGGCCCGACTCCCAGAACGCGTCGAAACGACCGGCAGCCACGTAGGCCAGGTCCAGGCTGGCGGAACCGGCGCGGCGGATGCCGGCGGTCTGGCCAACCAGGGCGCGGAACATGCCCAGGTAGTTGTCGAGGTTGTCCATCTGGTCGTCACGGAACGGGAAGCCAGTGCCCAGCAGAGCGCCGTCGAGGCTGGTGCGACCGCTGACGCGCAGGCGACGACCGTTCAGTTGAGCGCCGCGACCACGGCTGGCGGTGAATTCTTCCTGGCGAACCGGGTCCAGAACAACAGCGTGTTCCAGGCGACCGCGGTATTTGCAGGCGATGCTGACAGCGAAGTGAGGAATGCCGCGCAGGAAGTTGGTGGTGCCGTCCAGCGGATCGATGATCCACAGGTAGTCTTCGCCTTCGCCGCTGCCCGGGTGCATGCCGGTTTCTTCACCGAGAATGCCGTGGGTAGGGTAGGCCTTGCGCAGCGCGTCGATGATTTTCTGCTCAGCGGCGCGATCCACCTCGGATACGTAATCCTTGGCGTCTTTTTCGTCGACCTTGATGGTATCCAGGCGCTCGATGGAGCGGAAGATCAATTCACTGGCGCTGCGGGCGGCGCGCAGCGCGATATTCAGCATGGGCTGCATGGATGTGTCACCTAAGGTTGTTAAAGAAAGCCGGGCATTCTATCAGAACTTTTCTACAGGTGAAGGTCGGTGTTCGCTTTCATAGCTTAACGGTAGTGGGCGCTGTAAGATTCGGCTCCCAAATTTGTGTTCGAGATCGCCTCCCGTGCTGCATAACATTCGTGTCGTCCTGGTCAATACCAGCCATCCCGGCAACATCGGCGGGGCTGCGCGTGCCATGAAGAACATGGGCCTGTCGCGGCTGGTGCTGGTCGAACCAAGGTTGTTCCCGCATCACGAGGCCGATGCCCGCGCCTCCGGTGCCGGCGACATCCTTGAAAACGCGCAAGTCGTCGCCACCTTGGAAGATGCCTTGGTCGGCTGCAATCTGGTTCTGGGCACCAGTGCCCGTGACCGGCGCATTCCCTGGCCGCTGCTCGATCCCCGCGAATGCGGCACGAAAGTGGTTGAGGAAGCTGCGCAAGGCGCAGAAATCGCCTTGGTCTTCGGCCGTGAAGATTCCGGCCTGACCAATGAAGAGCTGCAGCGATGTCATTATCACGTGCACATTCCATCAGACCCTGAGTTCAGTTCGCTGAACCTTGGGGCAGCGGTGCAGGTGTTGAGTTATGAAGTACGCATGTCCTGGCTCGCGGCCCAAGGTCAGCCGAGCAAGGTCGAGAAGGATGAAGTGGCATCCACCAAAAGTGGCGAGCTGGCGACCATGGATGAGCTGGAGCGATTCTATGAACACCTGGAACAAACCCTGGTGGCCATTGAATTCCTCGACCCGGAAAAGCCACGACACTTGATGGCGCGCCTGCGTCGGTTGTACGGACGAAGCTCGGTCAGCCGGGCGGAAATGAATATATTGCGTGGCATCCTCACGGAAACCCAGAAAGCGGCCCGTGGCGAGCTTCTTAAGCGGAAGGATTAAAAATGTTCGAGCGTTTGCGTGAAGATATCCAGAGTGTTTTCCACCGTGATCCAGCAGCGCGTAACGCTTTTGAAGTCCTGACTTGCTACCCCGGCATGCATGCCATCTGGATCCATCGCCTGTCGTCGGCCCTGTGGGGCATGGGCTGGAAGTGGCTGGCGCGGCTGGTGTCGAACTTCGGTCGCTGGTTGACCGGGATCGAGATCCATCCGGGTGCCAAGGTGGGGCGTCGCTTCTTTATTGACCATGGCATGGGCATCGTCATCGGCGAAACTGCTGAAATCGGTAATGACGTCACCCTTTACCAAGGTGTGACCCTGGGCGGCACCAGTTGGAACAAGGGTAAGCGTCACCCGACTCTGGAAGATGGCGTGGTCGTGGGGGCGGGCGCCAAGGTGCTTGGGCCGTTCACTGTCGGCGCTGGAGCCAAAGTTGGTTCCAATGCGGTGGTGACCAAGGCTGTGCCGCCGGGTGCGACAGTGGTCGGGATTCCGGGGCGGATCATCGTCAAGTCCGATGAAGAGCAGGACGCCAAGCGCAAGGCGATGGCTGAGAAGATTGGTTTTGATGCCTACGGTGTCGGTGAAGATATGCCGGACCCGGTGGCTCGCGCCATTGGTCAACTGCTCGATCATCTGCAAGCGGTCGATGGTCGGCTGGAAGGCATGTGCGGCGCGCTGAAGGACCTGGGTAGTAATTACTGCGCCAAGGATTTGCCTGAGCTGCGCGAAGAAGACTTCGCCTGCGTCAAAGGCAAGGATGAGAGTCAGGCCAGTTAGACCGGGTTGGCCCCTTCGCGAGCAAGCCCGCTCCCACAGTAGACCGCGTCCGGATTCTGTGGGAGCGGGCTTGCTCGCGAAGAACGATAACGCGCATTTACTGGTGGTACGCCGCCAGCCTTTGCTATGATGCGCGCGCTCTTTTGCGGGTAAACCTGACTAAAGTACTAGGTCTTATAGTTGACTTAAATACTCGGGAATAGCATACTCGCCCCCATTCCGAACTCCGTGGTAATTGTCCATGAGACTGACTACAAAAGGCCGATACGCCGTGACCGCCATGCTTGACCTGGCGTTGCACGCGCAGCACGGGCCGGTGTCCCTGGCCGATATCTCCGAGCGCCAAGGCATCTCCCTGTCCTACCTCGAACAGCTTTTCGCCAAATTGCGTCGTAGCAATCTGGTTTCCAGCGTTCGCGGCCCGGGCGGCGGCTACCAGTTGTCCCGCGAGATGCAGGGCATCCAGGTCGCCCAGGTGATCGATGCGGTAAACGAATCGGTCGATGCAACCAAATGCCAGGGCCAGGGTGATTGCCATCAAGGCGACACCTGCCTGACTCACCACTTGTGGTGCGATCTGAGCCTGCAGATTCACGAATTTCTGAGCGGTATCAGCTTGGCTGACCTTGTGACTCGCCGTGAGGTGCAAGAAGTAGCCCAGCGTCAGGACCAGCGCCGTTGCAATGGCAAGGCGCCACGCCTGGACAAGATTGAAGCGTCCGCCGTCGAATGACAGCCAAAGAGCTAGCGGCACGCCAGCCAGCCTGATTTAGGAGATAGTCCATGAAATTGCCGATTTACCTTGATTACTCTGCGACCACCCCGGTTGATCCGCGTGTCGCGCAAAAGATGAGTGAATGCCTGCTGGTCGACGGAAACTTCGGTAACCCGGCGTCCCGTTCCCACGTGTTCGGCTGGAAAGCTGAAGAGTCCGTCGAAAACGCCCGTCGTCAGGTCGCCGACCTGGTCAACGCCGACCCGCGTGAAATCGTCTGGACCTCCGGTGCCACCGAATCCGACAACCTGGCAATCAAGGGTGCGGCGCATTTCTATGCGACCAAGGGCAAACACCTGATCACCACCAAGATTGAGCACAAGGCTGTCCTCGACACCATGCGCCAACTGGAGCGTGAAGGTTTCGAAGTGACCTACCTCGAGCCTCAGACCGATGGCCTGGTCACCCCGGCCATGATCGAAGCTGCACTGCGTGATGACACCATCCTGGTTTCGGTCATGCACGTGAACAACGAAATCGGCACCATCAACGACATCGAAGCGATCGGCGAACTGACCCGCTCCAAGGGGATTCTGTTCCACGTTGACGCGGCTCAGTCCACCGGCAAGGTCGAGATCGACCTGTCGAAGCTGAAGGTCGACATGATGTCGTTCTCCGCTCACAAAACCTACGGCCCTAAAGGCATCGGCGCGCTGTACGTCAGCCGCAAGCCGCGTGTGCGCATCGAAGCGACCATGCACGGCGGCGGTCACGAACGTGGCATGCGTTCCGGCACCCTGGCGACCCACCAGATCGTCGGCATGGGTGAAGCTTTCCGCGTAGCCAAGGAAGACATGGCTGCCGAGAACGTGCGCATAAAAGCCTTGAGCGACCGCTTCTTCAAACAGGTCGAAGGCCTGGAAGAGCTGTACATCAACGGCAGCATGACCGCCCGCGTACCGCATAACCTGAACCTGAGCTTCAACTACGTTGAAGGCGAGTCGCTGATCATGGCCCTCAAAGACCTGGCGGTTTCGTCCGGTTCGGCCTGCACCTCGGCTTCCCTTGAGCCTTCGTACGTACTGCGCGCCCTGGGCCGCAACGACGAACTGGCACACAGCTCGATTCGTTTCACCTTCGGCCGTTTCACCACCGAAGAAGAAATCGACTACGCCGCGCAGAAAGTCTGCGAGGCCGTTACCAAGCTGCGCACCTTGTCGCCGCTGTGGGACATGTACAAAGACGGTGTCGACATTTCGAAAATCGAGTGGGCGGCACACTGATTTCAAGTCGCCGCAAACCGGCCCTGTGAACTTAAGGTTTCAGGGCTCAAGAGCGACTCTCTGATGAGTGAGGATTAAGAATCATGGCTTACAGCGAAAAGGTCATCGACCACTACGAAAACCCGCGCAACGTCGGCAAGATGGACGCGGAAGACCCGGATGTCGGCACTGGCATGGTCGGCGCTCCGGCGTGCGGCGACGTTATGCGCCTGCAGATCAAGGTTAACGAGCAAGGCATCATCGAAGACGCCAAGTTCAAGACCTACGGTTGCGGTTCGGCTATCGCCTCCAGCTCCCTGGCGACCGAGTGGATGAAAGGCAAGACTCTGGATGAAGCAGAGACCATCAAGAACACTCAGTTGGCTGAAGAACTGGCTTTGCCGCCAGTGAAAATTCACTGCTCCGTACTTGCTGAAGACGCTATCAAAGCGGCCGTTCGCGACTACAAGCAGAAGAAAGGCTTGATCTAAGCATTGGGCGACGAGTAAGGAGTCAACGATGGCTATCAGCATGACAGAAGCGGCAGCTCAACACGTGCGACGCTCCCTCAACGGGCGCGGCAAAGGTGAAGGGATTCGTCTGGGTGTTCGCACCACAGGCTGTTCCGGCCTTGCCTACGTGCTGGAGTTCGTCGACGAGGTGGTTGCAGAGGATCAGGTGTTCGAAAGTCACGGCGAGAAAGTGATCATCGACCCGAAAAGCCTCTCATACCTGGACGGCACCGAGCTTGATTTCGTCAAGGAAGGGTTGAACGAAGGCTTCAAGTTCAACAATCCCAACGTGCGCGGTGAATGTGGCTGCGGCGAAAGCTTCAACATCTGAGGCTGCGCGTGGGTACTCCTTGTCATTTCGCTTTATTTGAACTGCAGCCGAGCTTCCGTCTGGATCTCGAGCAGTTGGCCACGCGCTATCGTGAGTTGGCGCGCGGTGTTCATCCGGACCGTTTTGCCGACGCTTCCGAGCGCGAGCAGCGGCTGGCGCTCGAGCAATCCGCGAACCTCAACGAGGCCTACCAGACGCTCAAGAATCCCCCAAAGCGCGCGCGTTACTTGCTCGCCATGGGTGGTCGCGAGTTGCCGCTGGAGGTCACGGTGCATGATCCGGAGTTTCTTCTGCAGCAGATGCAATGGCGCGAAGAACTCGAAGACCTGCAAGACAGCGCCGACCTGGCCGGCATTGCCGTGTTCAAGCGTCGCTTGAAGGTCGCGCAGGATGAGCTGAACGAAAGCTTCGCAGCCTGTTGGGATGATGCAGCGCAACGTGAGCAGGCCGAACGCCTGATGCGGCGCATGCAGTTCCTCGACAAGCTCACCTACGAAGTGCGCCAGTTAGAAGAGCGCCTCGACGATTAACCCAGTGCCGCTTCGGTCGCACGCCTGATATACAGATAAGTCCTGATTACGATGGCCCTACTGCAGATCGCCGAACCCGGCCAAAGTCCTCAACCGCACCAGCGTCGTCTGGCTGTGGGGATCGACTTGGGCACTACCAATTCGCTGGTCGCTGCGTTGCGCAGTGGTCTGTCCGAACCCCTGGCCGACGCTGACGGGCAGGTCATCCTGCCGTCCGCCGTGCGCTACCACGCCGATCGCGTCGAGGTTGGCGAGTCCGCCAAGCTGTCCGCCGCTACCGATCCCTTGAATACCGTGCTGTCGGTCAAGCGCTTGATGGGTCGTGGTCTGTCCGACGTCAAGCAATTGGGCGATCAACTGCCGTACCGCTTTGTCGACGGCGAGTCGCACATGCCGTTCATCGACACTGTGCAAGGCCCGAAAAGCCCGGTCGAAGTCTCCGCCGAAATCCTCAAGGTGCTGCGTCAGCGCGCCGAGGCGACGTTGGGCGGTGAATTGGTCGGTGCGGTGATCACCGTTCCAGCCTATTTCGACGACGCTCAACGCCAAGCCACTAAGGACGCGGCCAAACTGGCCGGCCTGAACGTGCTGCGTTTGCTCAATGAACCGACCGCTGCCGCTGTGGCTTACGGTCTGGATCAACATGCTGAAGGCCTGGTCGCCATTTACGACCTGGGCGGCGGCACCTTCGATATTTCGATTCTGCGCCTGACCGGCGGTGTGTTCGAAGTGCTGGCCACCGGCGGCGACAGCGCCCTGGGTGGCGATGACTTTGACCACGCCATTGCTGGCTGGATCATCGAGAGCGCCGGTTTGTCCGCCGACCTCGATCCGGGCGCGCAACGTCATCTGCTGCAAACTGCCTGCGCGGCCAAAGAAGCGCTGACCACAGTTTCGACCGTTGAAGTTGCTTATGACGACTGGAAAGCCCCGTTGACCCGCGAAGCCTTCGACGCGCTGATCGAGCCGATGGTCGCTCGCAGCCTGAAAGCTTGCCGCCGTGCGGTGCGTGATTCCGGCATCGAGCTGGATGACGTGCACGCCGTGGTCATGGTTGGCGGTTCGACCCGCGTACCTCGCGTTCGCGAAGCTGTCGCCGAAGCCTTTGGTCGCCAGCCGCTGACCGAGATCGATCCGGATCAAGTGGTGGCCATCGGTGCCGCGATCCAGGCCGATACCCTGGCGGGCAACAAGCGCGATGGTGGCGAACTGCTGCTGCTCGATGTGATTCCGTTGTCCCTGGGGCTGGAAACCATGGGCGGTCTGATGGAGAAGGTGATTCCGCGCAACACCACCATCCCCGTCGCTCGCGCCCAAGACTTCACTACGTATAAAGATGGCCAATCGGCCATGGCGATCCACGTCCTGCAGGGCGAGCGCGAGCTGATCAGCGACTGCCGCTCCTTGGCACGCTTCGAATTGCGCGGTATTCCGGCGATGGTGGCCGGTGCGGCGAAGATTCGCGTGACCTTCCAGGTCGATGCCGACGGTCTGCTCAGCGTTGCGGCCCGTGAATTGGGTTCGGGCGTTGAAGCCAGCATCCAGGTCAAGCCGTCCTACGGCCTGACCGACGGTGAAATCACCAAGATGCTCAAGGACTCGTTCGAATACGCCAATGACGACAAAGTCGCCCGCGTGTTGCGTGAGCAACAAGTCGATGCCCAACGCCTGATCGAAGCGGTGCAGGGTGCTCTCGATGTCGACGGCGAACGCCTGCTCGACGCCGAAGAGCGCATGGTCATCGAGTTGCAAATGCAGGAACTGACCGAATTGATGAAAGGCACCGATGGTTTCGCCATCGAGCAGCAGACCAAGCGTCTGTCGCAAGTGACCGACGCCTTTGCTGCCCGCCGCCTGGACTCGACGGTGAAAGCCGCGCTGGCGGGGCGCAACCTGAATGAAATCGAGGAATAACTGATGCCGCAGATCATTTTTCTGCCTCACGCCGAACATTGCCCGGACGGAATGGTTGTCGAGGCTGAAACCGGTAAGTCCATTCTCGAAGTGGCCCATGACAACCATATCGAGATGGAAAGTGCCTGTGGCGGCGTTTGTGCCTGCACCACTTGCCACTGCATCGTTCGCGAAGGTTTCAACTCGCTCGAAGAAGCCGATGAGCTGGAAGAAGACTTTCTTGATCGGGCCTGGGGCCTTGAGCCGCAATCTCGTCTAGGCTGTCAGGCGATCGTCGGGACTGAAGACCTGACCGTTGAAATTCCGAAATACTCGCTCAACCATGCAGCCGAAGCGCCGCACTGATTCAAGGAAGTGACATGAGTCTGAAATGGGTTGATGTGCTGGAAATCGCGATCCAACTGGCTGAAACCAAGCCGGATGTGGATCCGCGTTACGTGAACTTCGTCGAACTGCACCGTTGGGTGCTGGCATTGCCGGAGTTCAGTGATGATCCGACCCGCGGTGGCGAGAAGGTGCTTGAAGCCATTCAGGCCGCCTGGATCGAAGAAGCAGACTGAGTCTGCACCGTACGCAGTTAGGCAATACCCAAGAACCCGCGTATAATTCGCGGGTTTAATTTTTCGCAAATTACCGTTTCTGGAGTTACACCATGGCTGTTCAACGTACTTTCTCCATCATCAAGCCTGACGCTGTTGCAAAAAACGTTATCGGCGAGATCACCACTCGTTTTGAAAAAGCTGGCCTGCGCGTTGTAGCTTCGAAACTGAAGCAACTGTCCAAAGCCGAAGCTGAAGGCTTCTACGCTGAGCACAGCGCTCGTGGTTTCTTCGGCGATCTGGTTTCCTTCATGATCTCCGGTCCGGTTGTCGTTCAGGTTCTGGAAGGCGAAAACGCTATCGCTCTGAACCGTGAGCTGATGGGCGCTACCAACCCTAAAGAAGCTGCTGCCGGCACCATCCGTGCTGACTTCGCTGATTCGATCGACGCCAACGCTGTACACGGTTCGGACTCCGAAGCCGCTGCTGCTCGCGAAATCTCGTACTTCTTCGCAGCTACTGAAGTAACCACTCGCTAAGCATTGGCTTATGAGTGAAGGTGAATCCATGACTACATCGACTGTAAAAACTAACCTGCTGGGTCTGACTCAGCTGGAAATGGAAAAATTCTTCGACTCAATCGGGGAGAAGCGTTTCCGTGCCGGTCAGGTAATGAAATGGATTCACCACCTTGGCGTCGATGATTTCGACGCCATGACGAACGTCAGCAAAGCCTTGCGTGACAAGCTCAAGGTCATTGCTGAGGTTCGCGGTCCTGAAGTGGTCAGCGAGGACATTTCCACCGACGGCACCCGTAAGTGGGTGGTGCGCGTGGCGTCCGGCAGCTGCGTCGAGACCGTGTACATTCCCCAGGGCAAACGCGGCACTTTGTGCGTTTCGTCCCAGGCAGGCTGTGCCCTGGATTGCAGTTTCTGCTCCACCGGCAAGCAAGGTTTCAACAGCAACCTCACTGCCGCCGAAGTCATCGGCCAGGTGTGGATTGCCAATAAATCGTTCGGCAGCATCCCGGCGACCGCCGACCGTGCCATCACCAACGTGGTGATGATGGGCATGGGTGAGCCGCTGCTGAACTTCGACAACGTCGTGGCCGCCATGCATCTGATGATGGATGACCTGGGCTACGGGATCTCCAAGCGCCGCGTGACCCTGTCCACTTCGGGCGTGGTGCCAATGATCGATGAGCTGTCCAAGCACATCGACGTGTCCCTGGCGTTGTCCCTGCACGCACCGAATGACGCATTGCGTAACCAATTGGTGCCGATCAACAAGAAGTATCCGCTTAAGATGCTGCTCGAGTCGTGCCAGCGCTATATGTCGTCCCTGGGCGAAAAACGCGTGCTGACCATCGAGTACACCTTGCTCAAGGACATCAACGATAAAGTTGAACACGCGGTCGAGATGATCGAGTTGCTCAAGAACATCCCGTGCAAGATCAACCTGATTCCGTTTAACCCGTTCCCGCATTCCGGCTATGAGCGCCCAAGCAACAACGCCATTCGCCGTTTCCAGGATCAGCTTCACCATGCCGGCTACAACGTCACTGTGCGCACCACGCGCGGTGAAGATATCGACGCCGCGTGTGGCCAATTGGTAGGACAGGTGCTGGATCGCACCCGTCGCAGCGAACGTTATATCGCGGTGCGTGAATTGAGCGCCGAAAACGATCTGGCGCAAAACGCAGCGAACAACAACTAAGAGAGGATCTCTATGTCCCTGCGCTTTGCGCTGCTTGTGCTGTTGGCCAGCTTGTGTGCTGGTTGTGTCCTGTCGGGCGATTTCAACCCGATGAAGACCAGCAAGGGCCGCGACGAAGCGCGTGCCGCTTACGTGCAACTGGGGCTGGGGTACTTGCAGCAAGGGATGACCGAGCGGGCCAAAGTGCCGTTGAAGAAGGCCCTGGACCTGGATGAATCGGACCCTGACGCCAACGCGGCGCTGGGCCTGGTGTTCCAGGCCGAGATGGAACCGGAGCTGGCCGACCAGCATTTTCGCAAGGCGCTGTCCTCCCGTCCCACCGATGCACGCATCTTGAACAACTACGGCAGTTTTCTGTACGAAGAGAAACGTTACAAGGAAGCCTACGAACGCTTTGAGCAGGCCGCCGCCGATACCCTGTATCCTGAGCGTTCGCGGGTGTTCGAGAGCCTTGGCATGACCGCTTCCAAGCTTGGCCAGCGTGATCTGGCCCAGCAGCAACTGGAAAAAGCCCTGCGATTGAACCGCCAACAACCGCGTGCGTTGCTGGAAATGGCTGAGTTGTCTTACGAAGACAGGCATTATGTGCCCGCGCGTGACTACTACGACCGTTTTAGCCTGCTCACCGAACAAAATGCACGTAGTCTATTGCTCGGCGTTCGGCTGGCAAAAGTGTTTGAAGATCGCGACAAGGCCGCCAGTTTTGGCCTGCAATTAAAACGACTCTATCCCGGTACGCCGGAATATCAGCAATACCTGTCGGAGCAATGATGAAAGCGGCGCATCCCGAAGTTGTAGCAGCGAATCGCGTTAACCCCGGTGATACTTTGCGCCAGGCCCGCGAAAGCAATGGCTGGTCGCTGGCTGAAGTGGCCCTCAAGCTCAACCTCACCGTTAATTCTTTGGGTAATCTGGAAGCCGGCGCGTTCGACAAGCTGCCGGGGCATACCTTTGCTCGCGGTTACATTCGCGCCTACGCCAAATTGCTCGGCATGGATCAGACTGTTCTGGTCCAGCAGTTCGACCAATCCACCGGCACCGACTCCCAGGGCAGCAACGTCCACAGCCTGGGGCGTATCGAAGAGCCGGTTCGGGTTTCCCACACGATTTTGCGCATCGTCAGCCTGTTATTGCTGATCGCAGTGATTGGCGGCGGTTTTGTCTGGTGGCAGGATCAAACTTCCCTGCGCACCAAGGACCTGGCCACCCTGGCTCCGGAACACGTAGAAGTGGAAGGCGCCGACGGCACCACCCAGATTCATCCGCTGGACGAGCCGGAAGACCAGGCTGTCGCGGAAGGTCAGGCGGAAGGCTCGACGTCGCTCGCATTGCCGCAGTCCGAGACATCGACTGAAGCGCCGGCCGAAGCCACTGCGCCGGCGCCAACTGCTCCGGTTGCTCCAGCACCTGCGGCTCCAGTACACAGCGCTGCGCCGGTTGTCGCGACTCCTGCGACCCCGGCCCCGGCGGCTCCTGCTGTACCGGCACCGACCGTTACAGCGCCGGTTGCCCCGGCTGCTCCTGCTCAACCCGCCGCCGCGCCAGTGGCCGGCCAGGGTCAGGTTCAGCTGCTGTTCACCGCCGATTGCTGGACGCAAGTGACCGATGGCTCCGGCAAAGTGCTGTTGAGCGGTCTCAAGCGCAAAGGCGAAAACGTTTCCGTGAGCGGCAAGCCACCGTTTGCCGTGCGTCTGGGCTTTGCCCGTGGCGCGCAGGTCAGCTACAACGGGCAGGTGGTTGATGTCGCTCCGTTCACCAGTGGCGAGACTGCTCGCCTGAAGTTGGGTCAATAAGTCATGCACGGCGAATCTCCAATCAAACGTCGCGAATCCCGCAAGATCTGGGTCGGTAACGTCCCTGTTGGCGGCGATGCGCCCATCGCTGTGCAGAGCATGACCAACAGCGATACCAATGACGTGGCCGCCACCGTGGCCCAGATCAATCGCCTGGAAGCCGCAGGCGTCGATATCGTGCGCATTTCCGTGCCGGATATGGACGCCGCCGAGGCTTTCGGCAAGATCAAGCAACTGGTCAAGGTGCCGCTGGTTGCCGACATCCACTTCGACTACAAGATCGCCTTGCGCGTCGCCGAACTGGGCGTTGACTGTCTGCGCATCAACCCGGGCAACATCGGTCGTGAAGACCGCGTGCGTGCGGTGGTCGATGCCGCCCGTGACCGCGGGATCCCGATCCGCATCGGCGTCAACGCCGGTTCCCTGGAAAAAGACCTGCAAAAGAAATACGGCGAGCCGACCCCGGCCGCGCTGGTCGAATCGGCCCTGCGTCACGTCGAGCACCTGGAACGTCTGAATTTCAAGGACTTCAAGGTCAGCGTGAAGGCGTCCGACGTGTTCATGGCCGTGGCAGCCTACCGCTTGCTGGCCAAGGAAATCGTCCAGCCGCTGCACTTGGGCATCACCGAAGCCGGTGGTTTGCGTTCAGGCACGGTGAAATCCGCCGTGGGCCTCGGTATGCTGCTCGCCGAAGGGATTGGCGATACTATTCGCATCTCGTTGGCGGCTGACCCGGTCGAGGAAGTGAAAGTCGGCTACGACATTCTCAAATCCCTGCACCTGCGTTCCCGTGGCATCAACTTCATCGCCTGCCCGAGTTGCTCGCGGCAGAACTTCGATGTGGTCAAGACCATGAACGAGCTGGAAGGGCGCCTCGAAGATCTGCTGGTGCCGCTGGATGTCGCGGTCATCGGTTGCGTGGTCAACGGGCCGGGCGAAGCCAAGGAAGCCCATATCGGCTTGACCGGCGGCACGCCCAACCTGATTTACATCGACGGCAAGCCGTCGCAGAAACTGACGAATGACAATCTGGTGGACGAGCTGGAAAAGCTGATCCGCCAGAAAGCGGCCGAAAAGGTCGAAGCCGACGCGGCTGTAATCGCCCGCGGCTGATCAAACGAATTTAAGGATTTTTTGTGAGCAAGTCTCTGCAAGCCATACGTGGCATGAACGACATCCTGCCCGAGCAGACGCCCCTGTGGCGTCATTTCGAGGGCACCGTCTCGCGTTTGCTGGATAACTACGGTTACAAGCAGATCCGCATGCCGATCGTCGAGTTCACCGAGCTGTTCAAGCGCTCCATCGGTGAAGTGACGGACATCGTCGAAAAAGAGATGTACACCTTCGAAGACCGCAACGGCGATTCCCTGACCCTGCGCCCTGAAGGCACGGCGGCCTGCGTGCGTGCGGTGCTCGAGCACGGCATCACCGGCGGCGGCCAGGTGCAGAAGCTCTGGTACATCGGCCCGATGTTCCGTCACGAACGTCCGCAGAAAGGTCGTTATCGCCAGTTCCACCAGATCGGTGTCGAAGTGTTCAACCTCGACGGTCCGGACATCGACGCCGAGCTGATCATCCTGACCTGGCGCCTGTGGGGCGAGCTGGGCATCCGTGATGCGGTCAAGCTTGAACTCAACAGCTTGGGCACCGCCGAGTCCCGTGGGCGATATCGCGAAGCGCTGGTCGAGTTCCTTTCGGCTCGCCTGGACAAGCTCGACGAAGACAGCCAGCGTCGTCTGAAGACCAACCCGTTGCGGGTTCTGGATACCAAGAACGCCGACACTCAAGCGGTTTTGGTCGACGCGCCGAAAATGGCCGACTACCTCGACGACGAATCCCGCGTGCACTTCGAGGGCCTCAAGGCTCGTCTCGATGCGGCCGGCATTCCCTATGTGATCAACCCGAAGCTGGTTCGCGGGCTGGATTACTACAGCAAGACCGTTTTCGAATGGGTCACTGACAAACTGGGCGCCCAGGGCACCGTGTGTGCCGGTGGTCGTTACGACGGACTGGTGGAGCAGATGGGCGGCAAGCCGACCCCGGGCGTTGGTTTCGCCATGGGTATCGAGCGCCTGGTATTGCTGTTGGAAACCCTGGAGCAGATCCCGCAAGAGATCTCCCGTCAGGTCGACGTCTATCTCTGTGCCTTCGGTGAAGCCGCAGAGCTGGCCGGTCTGGCCTTGAGTGAACGAGTGCGTGACCAGTTGCCCAACCTGCGCCTGCAAGTCAATGCCGGCGCCGGCAGTTTCAAAAGTCAGTTCAAGAAAGCCGACAAGAGCGGTGCGTTGTATGCGCTGATCCTCGGTGACGACGAGATGGCCCAGCAGGTGGTAGGTTTCAAACCCCTGCGTGGCCAGGGCGAACAACAAAGCATTGCCTGGGATGCGCTCGCTGCACACCTGGCCACCTGCGTCGTGCAGGGTTGAAGCTGTCAAACAGCCGATTTAGCGATTAAGGAGTATTGGGGTGTCGAGTACCGAAGACGAACAACTGGCGGATTTGAAGGACTGGTGGACACGTAACGGCAAGCCCCTGGTCACTGGCGGCCTGTTGGCGCTGGTTATCGTGTTCGGCTGGCAGGCCTTTCACAAGTATCAGAGCAATCAGTCGCAAGGCGCCTCGATTCTCTATCAGCAACTGCTGGAAACCACGCTGACGCCTGACGGCAAGCCTGACGCAGCCCGCGTTGCGGACCTGGCCGGCAAGCTCAACAGCGAGTTCGGCGGTTCGGCCTACGCGCAATACGGCAGCCTGTTCGTGGCGAAAGTCGCGGTCGACAGCGGCAAGCTGGATGACGCCGCCACCGAGCTGAAAGCCATCACCGCCAAACCGGCCAACCCGGCGCTGGGCGAAATCGCCCGTCAGCGTCTGGCTCAGGTCCTGGCTGCACAGAACAAGGTCGAAGACGCCCTGAAACTGCTTGAAGGCGATGCCGACAAGTCGTTCCTGGCCACTCGCGAAGAACTCAAGGGCGACCTGCTGGTGCAGTTGGGTCGTACCGATGAAGCGAACACGGCGTATCAAAAAGCCAAGGCAGCACTGTCCGATGAAGCGGCAGTCGGCGGCCTCCAAATCAAGCTGGACGACCTGGCCAAAGGGGATGCGTGACGTGATCCGTTGGAAACATGCAGCATTGCTGGCCCTGGCCATTTTGGCCGCGGGTTGCAGCAGCAACAGCAAAAAAGAATTGCCGCCGGCCGAGCTGGTCGACTTCAAAGAAGAAGTGGTCCTGCACAAGCAGTGGAGTCGTTCGATCGGTGACGGTCAGGGCGAAACCTACAACATGCTGGTGCCGGCGATTGACGGCGATACCATTTATGCGGGCGACGTCACCGGTGTGGTGATGGCGATGGACCGTAGCAATGGCGATGTGAAATGGAAGAAAGATCTGGAACTGCCTGTTTCCGGCGCCGTTGGCGTGGGTTACGGTCTGGTCACGATCGGTACGCTCAAGGGTGAAATCGTTGCCCTGGACGCCACCAACGGTGAAGAGAAATGGCGCGCTCGCGTGTCCAGCGAAGTCCTCGCACCGCCAGCCAACAACGGCGACGTCGTGGTGGTTCAGACCCAGGACGATCGTCTGATCGGCCTGGATGCCGCGACCGGTAACCAGCGCTGGTTGTATGACAGCACCCCGGCGGTCCTGACCCTGCGCGGCACCAGTGCGCCGATCGTCACCAACCGCCTCGCGGTGGCTGGCCTGTCGACCGGTAAAGTGGTCGCGCTCGACATTTCCAACGGCGTGCCGGTGTGGGAACAACGGGTTGCGATCCCACAGGGTCGTTCGGAACTGGAGCGCGTGGTCGATATCGACGGCGGTCTGCTGCTGTCCGGCGGTACTCTGTATGTTGCCAGCTACCAGGGTCGCGTTGCGGCACTGGATCTGGAAAGCGGTCGTCAGCTCTGGCAGCGTGATGCTTCCAGCTATGCCGGTGTCGCCCAGGGTTTTGGCAACGTCTACGTGAGCCTGTCCTCGGGCACCGTTGAAGGCGTCGACGAACGTTCCACCACAGCCTTGTGGAGCAACGATTCGCTGGCTCGCCGTCAACTGTCGGCTCCGGAAGTGTTCTCCAGCTACGTTGCAGTCGGCGACATGGAAGGCTACCTGCACCTGCTGAGCCAGGTGGACGGTCGTTTCGTCGGCCGCGAACGCATCGACAGCGACGGCCTGCGCGCCCGTCCGCTGGTGGTGGGTGACACGATTTATGTGTATGGCAACAGCGGCAAACTGGAAGCCCTGACCATTAAGTAAAGATTTGACTATGCTTGGGGTTTAACCCCCAGGCGGCCTTGTTCTGCAAGGCTTGCGGCGCCTTCAAGCGCTGCCCCGAGCACCAGCCGCTGCCTAGCAGCGGCTTTTGTATTTTCTGAAATAACGAAGTGGAGAGCCGCATGGTTCCCGTAATCGCCCTGGTGGGCCGACCGAACGTCGGCAAATCCACCTTGTTCAACCGCCTGACCAGGACTCGCGACGCCATCGTCGGCGACTTGTCCGGTCTGACCCGTGATCGCCAATACGGTGAGGCCAAGTGGCAAGGGCGTTCCTACATTCTGGTCGACACCGGCGGTATCTCCGGTGACGAGCACGGTATGGACGAAAAAATGGCCGAGCAGTCGCTGCTGGCCATTGAAGAAGCGGATGTTGTTCTGTTCCTGGTAGATGCCAAGGCCGGTTTCACCGCCGCCGACCAGATGATCGCCGAGCATTTGCGCAAACGTAACAAGCGTTCCTACGTGGTTGCCAACAAGGTCGACAACATCGACCCTGAAATGGCCCGCGCCGAGTTCGCCCCGTTGGGCATGGGCCACGCGATTCCAATCGCCGGCGCCCACGGTCGTGGCATCACTCAGATGCTCGAAATTGCTCTGAGCTCCTTCCCGAAAGACGAAGACGAGCCGGAAGAAGGCGAGGAAGAGATCGTTGCCGAAGGCGAGGAAGCCAAGCGCATTCCTGGCCCGAGCGAAAAAGACGGGATCAAGATCGCCATCATCGGCCGGCCGAACGTCGGCAAGTCGACCCTGGTCAACCGCATGCTCGGTGAAGACCGGGTCATCGTGTATGACGAGCCCGGCACCACCCGCGACAGCATCTACATCCCGTTCGAGCGTAACGACGAGAAGTACACGCTGATCGACACCGCCGGTGTGCGCAAGCGCGGCAAGATCCACGAAGAAGTCGAAAAATTCTCCGTGGTCAAAACCTTGCAAGCGATCAAAGACGCCAACGTGGTGATCTTCGTGATGGACGCCCGCGAAGGCGTGGTCGATCACGACCTCAACCTGCTGGGCTTCGCCATTGAGTCGGGTCGTGCGCTGGTTATCGCGATCAATAAGTGGGACGGCATGACGCCGAGCGAGCGCGACTTCGTGAAGGTCGAGCTGCAACGTCGTCTGTTCTTCGTCGACTACGCCGACATCCACTTCATCTCGGCCCTGCACGGCACGGGCGTGGGCAACCTCTACGCCTCGGTACAGAACTCGTTCAAATCTGCGGTCACCCGCTGGCCAACCAACCGCCTGACCACGATTCTGGAAGATGCGGTCGGTGAGCACGCGCCGCCGATGGTCAACAACCGCCGGATCAAGCTGCGTTATGCCCACTTGGGTGGCGCGAACCCGCCGATCATCGTGATTCACGGTAACCAGATCGAGAAGGTGCCGAAGTCTTACGTGCGCTATCTGGAAAACACTTACCGTCGTGTCTTGAAGCTGGTCGGTACGCCGATCCGCATCGAGTTCAAGGGCGGCGAGAACCCGTACGAAGGCAACAAGACCTCGCTCACCGACCGTCAGGTCAACAAGAAGCGTCGGATGATGTCGCACCACAAGAAAGCCGACAAAAAGCGCCGTGATAAGCGCTGATTCACAGGCTGCCTGCCTCCTGTAGGAGCGAGGCTTGCCCGCGAAGAACGATAACGCGGTGTACCTGATACACCGCGGTGCGGCATTCGCGGGCAAGCCTCGCTCCTACAGGGGACCGGGTTCAAGAAAGGGCGCTTTATGCGCCCTTTTTTTATGGGCACCGTATGGGCTATCCTCGGGCTCTCCCGCGCCGCCGTAGAGCCGGGTGTAGAGCAGGGAACCACCGATGATCACCAGTAAGCTGCCGAATGTCGGCATCACTATCTTCACTCAGATGTCTCAGCTCGCGGCGCAGACCGGGGCGATCAACCTGTCCCAGGGGTTTCCCGATTTCGATGCCCCCAAAGCCTTGTGCGATGCGGTCGGCCGACACATTGCCAGTGGCCACAACCAATATTCGCCGATGACCGGCCTGCCGGCGTTGCGCCAGCAGATTGCGGCGAAGATCGCCCGCAGCTATGGCGTGAGCGTGGATGCTGATCTCGAAGTCACCGTCACCCCCGGTGCCACTCAAGCGATCTTCTGTGCGATTCAGGCGGTTATCCACAGCGGCGACGAAGTGATCGTTTTCGATCCGTGCTATGACAGTTACGAGCCCTCGGTGCAGCTGGCCGGTGGCCGCTGCGTGCATGTGCAGCTCGGGCTGGATGATTTCTCCATCGACTTCCAGAAGCTGGCTGAGGCCATCACGCCGCGTACGCGGATGATCGTGATCAATTCGCCGCACAACCCGAGCGGTGCGCTGATCAGCCGTGCGGAGCTGGATCAGTTGGCGGATTTGATTCGTGATCGTGACATCTACCTCGTCAGCGATGAAGTCTACGAACACCTGGTATTCGACGGCGTGCCTCACGTTAGCGTGCTCAATCACGAAGAACTGTATCAGCGTGCGTTCGTGGTCAGCTCCTTTGGCAAGACCTATCACGTCACGGGCTGGAAAACCGGTTACGTGGTCGCACCGCCGGCCCTGACGGCGGAATTGCGCAAGGTGCACCAGTACGTCAGTTTCTGCGGCGTGACCCCGCTGCAATTTGCCTTGGCCGACTTCATGGCCGAGCACCCGGAGCACGTCGAAGAACTGCCGGGTTTCTACCAGGCCAAGCGCGATTTGTTCTGCGATCTGCTGGAACCCTCGCGCTTCAGCTTGACCCGTGTCAGCGGCACCTATTTCCAATTGGTCGATTATTCGCAGATCCGCCCGGACCTCAACGATGTCGAGATGGCGCTGTGGATGACCCGCGAACACGGCGTCGCCAGCATCCCGATCTCGGTGTTCTACCAGAACCCACCCGAAGGCCAGCGCCTGGTGCGCCTGTGCTTCGCCAAACGCGAGGAGACCCTGCGTGAAGCAGCGGCAAAACTATGCGTGATCTGAGTGCACTGCCCAACCTGAACATCGCGCTGATCCAGACCACCCTGGTCTGGCACGACCGCCAGGCCAACCTGGAGCATTTCGAGCAATTGCTGGAACAGGCCCGCGGCGCGGACCTGATCATCCTGCCGGAGATGTTCACCACCGGTTTTTCCATGGAGTCCGAGACGCTGGCCGAGGCGGAAAACGGTCCGACCAGCAAATGGCTGCGGGTCCAGGCTGAAAAATACGCTGCAGTGATCACCGGCAGTGTCATCGTCCAGGCTGCCGACGGCAGTCACCGCAATCGCTTGCTTTGGGCGCGGCCGGACGGCGAGGTGCTGCATTACGACAAGCGCCACCTGTTTCGCATGGCCGGCGAGCACAACCACTACACCCCCGGCGAGCGCCAGGTGCAGTTCGAACTCAAGGGCTGGCGGATTCGGCCGTTGATTTGCTACGACCTGCGCTTCCCGGTGTGGAGCCGGGATGCCCAGGACACGGACCTGTTGCTTTACACCGCCAACTGGCCGGGTGCGCGGCGTCAACACTGGAACCGTTTGCTGCCGGCCCGGGCCATCGAGAACCTGTGCTATGTCGCGGCGGTGAACCGGATTGGCACCGACGGCAAGGGCTTTGCCTATACCGGCGACAGTCAGGTGCTGGATTTTCAGGGTGAGACGTTGCTCAGTGCTGGCGAGGCCGATGGTGTGTTTCAGGTGGTGCTGGATGCGGCGGAACTGGCGGCTTATCGCACACGGTTTCCGGCGAATCTGGATGCCGACACCTTCGAGTTCACCTGAGATCTGATCGTTCCTACGCTCCGCGTGGGAATGCAGCCCGGGACGCTCCGCGTCCCATTCGGGAGCTGGAACGCGGAGCGTCCCTTGAGGCATTCCCACGCGGAGCGTGGGAACGATCAACAAAAAGGCCCCAAGGTTTTCACCTTGGGGCCTTTTGCATTCCGGCGAACGCTTACGCCGCTTCTTTGGCTTGCGGCTGGCTCAACGACCGGTTCAGTGCACTAAACAGCGCCTTGAAGCTCGCGGTGGTGATGTTTTCATCAATGCCCACGCCGTGCACTGCACGCTGGCCTTCAACCCGCAGTTCGATGTAGGCCGCGGCCTTGGCATTGGTGCCCGCGCCGATGGCGTGTTCGTTGTAGTCCATGATTTCCACCGGGATCGGCAGGCCGGCCACCAAGGCTTCCAGAGCACCGTTGCCCCTGCCGCGCCAGTGCAGGTTGGTTTCGCCCTGGCCTTTGCCCGAGACTTCCACTTCCACCGAGCTGTTGCCGTTTTCTTCCTGCAAGCGATGGCTGACCAGCGCGTACGGAGTGTTGGCCTGCAAGTACTCGCTGTGCAGCAGTGCGTGGATTTGCTGGGCGGTCATTTCCAGGCCGAGGCGATCGGTTTCGCGTTGTACAACCTGGCTGAACTCGATCTGCATGCGGCGCGGCAAGCTGATGCCGTATTCCTGTTCCAGCAGGTAAGCGATGCCGCCCTTGCCCGACTGGCTGTTGACGCGAATCACCGCCTCGTAGCTGCGACCGATATCGGCCGGGTCGATCGGCAAGTACGGCACTTCCCACAGGGTGTCCGGTTTCTGCTGGGCGAAGCCTTTGCGGATGGCGTCCTGGTGGGAGCCGGAGAACGCGGTGTGTACCAGGTCGCCGACGTACGGGTGACGCGGGTGCACCTGGATCTGGTTGCACTCTTCGACGACTTTGCGCACGCCGTCGATGTCGGAGAAATCCAGCTCAGGGTGAATGCCCTGGGTGTAGAGGTTCAGCGCCACGGTCACCAGATCGACGTTGCCGGTGCGCTCGCCGTTGCCGAACAGGCAGCCTTCGACACGGTCGGCGCCGGCCATCAGGCCCAGCTCGGTGGCGGCTACGCCAGTGCCACGGTCGTTGTGGGTGTGCAGGCTGATGATCACGCTGTCACGACGGTTGATGTGACGGCCGAACCATTCAATCTGGTCGGCGTAGATGTTCGGGGTTGCGCATTCGACGGTGGCGGGCAGGTTAAGGATCACCTTGTGCTCAGGCGTCGGGTTCCAGACTTCGATCACCGCGTCGCACACTTCCTTGGCGAACTCGAGTTCGGTGGCGCTGAAGGTTTCTGGCGAGTACTCGAAGGTCCACTGGGTGTCCGGCTGCTGGGCGGCGTATTTGACGAACAGCTTGGCGGCGTTCACGGCGATGGCCTTGATCCCGTCCTTGTCCTGGTTGAAGACAATGCGGCGGAAGGAAGGGGAGGTCGCGTTGTACAGGTGAACGATGGCTTTCTTCGCCCCGCGCAGGGATTCGAAGGTGCGCTCGATCAAGTCTTCACGGCCCTGGGTCAGCACCTGGATGGTGGTGTCGTCCGGAATGTGGCCGCCTTCGATCAGTGTACGCACGAAGTCGAAGTCGGTTTGCGAAGCGGCCGGGAACGACGCTTCGATTTCTTTCACGCCGACTTGCACCAGGGTTTTCCAGAAACGCAGCTTTTTCACCGCGTCCATCGGCTCGATCAGCGACTGGTTACCGTCGCGAAGGTCCGAGCTGCACCAGATCGGCGCGGCGGTGATGGTCTTCGACGGCCAGGTGCGATCCGGGATGTCGATAGTCGGGAACGCGCGGTATTTCGAAGACGGGTCTTTGAGCATGCTCATCGGGAAATCCTTATTGTGTGGGCCGAAAAGAGGCGGCCTGCCGGTGGATCAAAAGTTGTGGGAAAACGTGTCAGGCGAGGCACCGCGATTCAGCCTGGCAGTCGTGCACTGACGAGGCACAGGCTGCGGTGCTGGCGAAGCTGAATGAGGGTGTGAGAGGTTTTCATGGCTTTAACCCTAACCGCCGGGGTTGAGGTTGGCAAGCAGTCGAAAAAAATTGAGAGGAATACTCGAAAAGGCGGGATTAGCGAGATTTTATTGCTGGGATGTGGGGAGATTGTTTTTATGTTTGCGTGGGGTTTGGATGGTGCGCAATTGACGGTTGATGATTCGTTGCCTGTGACGCCGCCTTCGCGAGCAAGCCCGCTCCCACATTTTTGGCCGATGTGAACACAGATACTGTGTACACCGAAAATCCACTGTGGGAGCGGGCTTGCTCGCGAAGAGGCCAGTCGCCTCACCCATTAATCAGGGCTGAAACGCCCCAATAAAAATCGCCGGATCCACCCGCGCATCATTCAGGCTGACATTCCAGTGCATATGCGGCCCGGTCGCCCGACCCGTCGAACCGACCTTGCCCACCACGCCACCACGAGCCAACTGCTGCCCGACCTTCACATCAATCTTCGACATATGGCAGAACATGCTGATAAAGCCCTGGCCATGGTCGACAAACACCGTGTTGCCGTTAAAGAAGTAGTTACCAATCAAAATCACCTTGCCCGCCGCCGGGGTCTTGATCGGCGTGCCTGCCGGCACCGCGAAGTCCAGGCCGGCGTGGGGATTGCGCTCTTCACCATTGAAGAAGCGGCGCACACCAAACTTGCTCGACAGCGGCCCGTTGACCGGTTTGTCCAGCAACAGGTTGCTCGGGGTGACGGGGCTGAAGCTGCGATAGGCCTGGATTTGCTCGGCCAGTTCGCCCTCGATGCGCTTGAGGTTTTCCGGGTTCGGATTGACCTGCTGCGTGTTTTTCAGGGTGATGTGCTGTTCCGGGTATTTCTTGTTACCGACGGTGAAACTCAAGTTACGACCGCCGCTGCTCACTTGCTGGGTCCCCGGCTTAACGGTCAACGGCACGCCGACGATGGCCAGCCAATTGCTCTGTTCCTTGACCACCAATACCGGTTTGCCTTGATACGTGGCTTTCGGCGCCTGGGCCGCGGTGCCTAAATCCACTACGGCCACGCCGCCCGGCACCGGCTTGTTCAACAGGCGGGTGATGTAGCTGTCGGCGTGGGCGTTGAAGGTCAGGCACAGCAACAACAGTGGAGCCAGGAAACGGGGCATGGATCAATCCAGTAAAGAAAGGGTGACAGGCGTCAGGTGATTGTCTTCGACCCGCACTTGCAGTTCGCCTTCGCCGAGTCGGGCGTTCAGGCGCTGGCCGGGGTGGGTCTGGGCGGCGTTGCGGATTGCGTTGCCGCGCTCGTCCAGCAAAATGCTGTAGCCACGGCCAAGGGTCGCCAACGGGCTGACCACATGCAGCGTCTGCATCTGACTTTGCAGTTGCAGGCGCCGGGCCTTGAGGCCTTCGCGCATTGAGCGGGGCAGGCGTTCGGCGAGGCTGTCGAGGCGCTGGCGCAACATCGCCAATTGCCGACCGGGATGCTGCCCGGCGAGGCGGGTTTCCAGGCGAATCAGGCGTTCGCGACGGGTATTGAGGCTGCGCTCGAAGGCGCGGCGCAGGCGCATGTCCAGATCGTCCAGGCGTTGCGCTTGCTGGCGCAGGCGTTCGCCGGGATGGCGCAGGCGCCGGGACATGCCTTCCAGGCGCAGGCGATCGCGCATCAAGCGGTCGCGGATGCGCATCACCAGACGCCGATGCAAGCTTTCGACCCGGCGCACCAGGTCGCTGGAGTCAGGGGCCAACAGCTCAGCAGCAGCGGAAGGCGTCGGGGCGCGAACGTCAGCCACGAAGTCGCTGATCGACACGTCGGTTTCATGGCCGACGGCGCTGACAATCGGCGTCACGCAGGCATCCACGGCGCGGGCCACGGCTTCTTCGTTGAAACACCAGAGGTCTTCCAGCGAACCGCCGCCACGGGCCAGGATCAGCGCGTCGAAGCCCCGTGCATCGGCCAGTTTCAGGGCGCGGACAATCTGCGCGGTGGCTTCGCGGCCCTGCACGGCGGTGGGGATCAGCGTCAGTTGCACCTGCGGCGCCCGACGGCGGAACACGCTGATGATGTCGCGGATCACCGCGCCGGTCGGCGAACTGATGATGCCGATGCGTTGCGGATGGGCCGGCAGCGGCACTTTGCGCTCGGCGCTGAACAGGCCTTCGGCGCTGAGTTTTTCCTTCAGGGCATCGAAGGCCAGGCGCAGGGCACCGTCACCGGCGGGTTCCACGGTGTCGAGGATCAGTTGATAGTCGCCACGGCCCTCGAACAGCGAAACCTTGCCCCGCACCTTGACCGCCAGGCCATCCTTCAGCGCCTGGCGCACCTTGGCCGCGTTCTGCCGAAACAGTGCGCAGCGCACCTGGGCGCCGCTGTCCTTGAGGGTGAAATACACATGGCCAGACGCCGGGCGGGCGAGGTTGGAGATTTCGCCTTCGACCCAGATATTGCTGAACACGTCTTCCAGCAACACCCGCGCGCGGCCGTTGAGCTGGCTGACAGTCAGGACTTCACGGTCCAGGCCGAGTCTTGCAAAGGGATCTTTAATCATGGGGCGCATGATAAAGGCATTCGCCGGACAATCTCCATGCATCAACACAAATCCCCTGTGGGAGCGGCGGTGCGACGATTCGACTTGCTCGCGAAAGCGGTGGGTCATTAAACAATGATGGCGACTGACACGACGCTTTCGCGAGCAAGCCCGCTCCCACAGGGATTTGTGTAGGTGTTGATGAAATGTTGAACCAGCGCTGTGGGGTTTTGCCGGCAGGCGAGGGCGACGGTGCTGTGGCAATCCGGGTCGGCCAGCGGCAGGAAATGGATATCGGGTGGGGCGATGTCTCGCATCGACTCCGGCAACAGCGCAATGCCGAACCCGGCCTGGATCAATTGCAGTTGCGTGGTTTTGCGCGACACCACCCGCGCTGCTTTCGGGAAGAACCCCTGGCGCATGCATAACTCGGCGGACAAATAGCTCAAACCGCCCCGCTGCGGATGAGGAATGGAGATGAACGCCTCATCCTTCAATTGCGCCAGATCGATGCCTTGTCCCGAGTTATCCACAGCCAGGGGATGGTTTGGTGGCACCGCCAGTAAAAGACGCTCGGTATATAAAGGCACAATCTGCACCCCTTCGCGCTGGCGCAGCACCGGCAAGCGCAACAGGCCGACATCGAGCCGACCTTCGGCTAGTTCTTCGAGTTGGGCTTCGGACGACAGTTTGACGATGTCCATGGACACACCAGCGTGTTGATCCAGATAAGCACTGATGGCCCGCAGCAAGCGTCCGCTCATCGGCACGGTGCTGGAATGACTCAGGCGCAACATGCCGAGTTGACCGTTGCCCACCTGAGTCGCCATCTCGCTGGCCTTGGTCAGGTCGTTCAACAGATTCCTGGCTCGGGGCAAAAAGGCTTCGCCAGCCGCCGTCAGTCGAGGTTGGCGCGCTGTGCGTTCGAACAGCGGTGTTTGCAGACGGGTTTCCATGTCCTTGATCTGCCGGCTCAGGGCCGACTGGGCAATAAACAGACGTTCGGCCGCAGCGCTGAAGCTGCCGCACTCGGCGATTTCCACGAAATAACGCAATTGACGGGTAGAAAGCACAAGGCATGCCTTTTCGAGATGGGTGGGCGGCTTTGAAGATATTAGTCGCAAGGCTCGGCGCTGGCTAAAGTCATCCACAGGTCCTCAAGGAAAAACCTGCCAATGAATGTGCTTGAGTTGTTGGGCCAATGGCCGTTCGGCGCGACGGATTGGCTGGTGATCGGGCTGGGCATTGCCCTGGCGTACATCGTGTTTGGCATCGCCGGGTTTGGCACCGCGCTGGTGGCGGGGCCGATCCTGATCCTGTTCATGCCGCTGTCGAAAATCGTGCCGTTGCTGGTGCTGCTGGATTTCGTCGCGGCGTTCGGCAACTTGCTGCCGTCGCGGCGGGACGTGGCCAAACCCGAGCTGCTGCGGCTGCTGCCGTGCATGGCGGTGGGCTGCACGCTGGGGGTGATCTTCCTGCTGAACCTTCATTCCGATGTGTTGCTGCTGTTGATGGGGCTGTTTATCAGTGCCTATGCGGTTTACAGCCTGTGGGTCAAAACCCGGCCCACGCAGCTATCCGCCGGTTGGGCGGTGCCGATGGGCACGGTGGGCGGGATGTTCGGGGCGTTGTTTGGCAGTGGCGGCTTTTTATATGCGATCTATCTGAACAGTCGCTTGCCCAAGGACGCGGCCCGGGCGACCCAGAGTGCATTGATCAGTTGCAGCACCGTGGTGCGTCTGAGCCTGTTTGCCGTCGCCGGGGTGTATGCCGAGCTACCCTTGTTGGTATTGGCCGTGTGCTTGTTGCCGGCCATGGCGCTGGGGTTGTGGATCGGTCGGCGCTTGACCATGAAACTGTCCCGTGAGGCCTTTGTGCGGCTGGTGACCTGGTTGGTGCTGGCCAGCGGGATTGCCTTGATCGGGCGGTATTTGAGTACTTGACCTGAGTGTGTCAGGGATTAAGCTGCCGGCCGTTCTGTCGCTTTCGCGGGCAAGCCTCGCTCCTACAGGTTTCGCGCAGATCCTTGTAGGAGCGAGGCTTGCCCGCGAAGACGTCATCCGCCACGCCGCACAATCTCCCATTTGACGCACTAGGCTTGCACCATGAATTCCCAAAGCATCATCGTCCCGAAAATCTCCACACTGCCGGTACACGAACCCCGGGCCCGGGCGGTCGTGCGATGGCTGGTGCGCAAGAACATCGTCAAGGAAGAGCTGACCACCTGTGGGCGCACCGGCAATCGCATGGGTTACGCCCTGGCCGATGGCGCCCGGGCAGTGGTCCTGCACCCGGAAGCGCTGCCGTTCGGCGAACCGGTCAATGGCCTGGAAATCATCACCAAACGCTGCATCTACACCCCGGCCAAGGGCTTTCTGGGCGAGGCGGGGTGCGCCGAATGCCGCAAGGAAATCGGCGAAGCGCTGTTCGAAAGCCTGGAAGAGTGGATGCCGGGGCGCACCGACAACTTCACCTGCCCTGAATGCGGGCATGAAGATGACATCAACGGCTTTCTGTTTTTGCAGGAATGCGGCTTTTCCAACCTGGGCTTTATCTTCAATAACTGGGCCGAGGCCGGGTTCAAGCAGAGCTTTATCGATGAGTTTGCCGATTGGCTGGATCAGCCTGTCAGCCTGGTAAAAGTCGAGCTGTAACCGAACCCGAACCTGTAGGAGCGAGGCTTGCCCGCGAAGCTTTTAGCGCCAGTGATGACGCCTTCGCGGGCAAGCCTCGCTCCTACAGGTTTTTGATGTGAAATACCCGTCGATCGACCGTGTCGATAATAGACAGAGTTTTACATTGAACCCGAGGGGGTGTCTGACTATAATGGCGCGCTTCCATTTTCCCGCTCGGGAGCCCCCGCGATGCTGCGTATCAGCCAAGAAGCTCTGACATTCGACGACATTCTCCTCGTGCCCGGTTATTCCGAGGTGCTTCCTAACGAAGTCAGTCTCAAGACCCGCCTAACCCGTGGCATCGAGCTGAATATTCCTCTGGTTTCTGCCGCCATGGACACCGTCACTGAAGCCCGTCTGGCAATCGCCATGGCTCAGGAAGGTGGCATCGGCATCATCCACAAGAACATGACCATCGAGCAGCAAGCTGCCGAAGTGCGCAAGGTCAAGCGTTACGAAGCCGGCGTGGTCAAGGACCCGATCACCATCGAGGCTGACGCCACGGTGCGTGAACTGTTCGAATTGACCCGCATGCACAACATCTCCGGCGTTCCGGTCCTGCATGATGGCGACCTGGTCGGCATCGTCACTTCCCGCGACGTACGTTTCGAAAATCGTCTGGACGCCACCGTCCGTGAAGTGATGACGCCTAAAGAGCGTCTGGTCACGGTCAAGGAAGGCGCCGACAAGAACGACGTTCGCGAGTTGTTGCACAAAAACCGCATCGAACGCGTCCTGATCGTCGACGACAAATTTGCCCTCAAAGGCATGATGACCGTCAACGACATCGAAAAAGCCAAGGCTTACCCGCTGGCCAGCAAGGACGATCAAGGTCGTCTGCGCGTTGGCGCGGCGGTCGGCACCGGTAAAGACACCGGTGACCGCGTCGCTGCCCTGGTTAACGCTGGCGTTGACGTGGTGGTGGTCGACACCGCCCACGGTCACTCCAAAGGCGTGATCGACCGCGTTCGCTGGGTCAAACAGAATTTCCCGGACGTGCAGGTCATCGGCGGCAACATTGCCACCGGCGCTGCCGCCAAGGCCCTGGTCGAAGCTGGCGCTGACGCCGTCAAGGTCGGTATCGGCCCTGGCTCGATCTGCACCACCCGTATCGTCGCCGGTGTCGGCGTCCCGCAAATCAGTGCCATCGCCAACGTCGCCGCTGCCCTTGAAGGCTCTGGCGTTCCGTTGATCGCCGACGGCGGCATCCGTTTCTCCGGTGACCTGTCCAAGGCCATCGTGGCCGGTGCTTCCTGCGTGATGATGGGCTCGATGTTCGCCGGTACTGAAGAAGCGCCGGGCGAGATCGAACTGTTCCAGGGTCGTTCGTACAAGGCTTACCGTGGCATGGGTTCGCTGGGCGCAATGTCCCAGGCCCAGGGCTCTTCCGACCGTTACTTCCAGGACTCCTCGGCAGGCGCCGAGAAACTGGTTCCGGAAGGCATCGAAGGGCGTGTTCCGTACAAGGGCACCCTGAGCGCCATCATCCATCAACTGATGGGCGGCCTGCGTTCCTCGATGGGCTACACCGGCAGTGCCGACATCGAAGAAATGCGCACCAAGCCTGAGTTCGTGCGGATCACCGGCGCTGGCATGGCCGAGTCCCACGTACACGACGTACAAATCACCAAAGAAGCGCCAAACTACCGCGTAGGTTGAGGCTTCCAGCAATAAGTTAAGTAACCGGGGCTGTTTTATTCAGCCCCGAGTTGTTTCTGAATCACGACTGTTTCTGAATTACTTAGACGAGACTGAATCATGGCCCTCGACATTCACGCCCACCGCATCCTGATCCTCGATTTCGGTTCCCAGTACACCCAGCTGATTGCCCGCCGCGTGCGTGAAATCGGCGTGTACTGCGAACTGCATCCGTTCGACATGGACGACGAAGCGATTCGCGAATTCGCTCCAAAAGGCGTCATTCTCGCCGGCGGCCCAGAGTCCGTGCACGTAGCCGACAGTCCGCGTTGCCCACAAGCCGTATTTGACCTGGGCGTCCCGGTTTTCGGTATCTGCTACGGCATGCAAACCATGGCTGAACAGCTGGGTGGCAAGGTCGAAGGTTCCGAGCTGCGTGAGTTCGGGTATGCCCGCGTAGACGTGGTCGGCAAAAGCCGCCTGCTCGACGGCATCGAAGACCACATCGACGCCGACGGCCTGTTCGGCCTCGACGTGTGGATGAGCCACGGTGACAAAGTCACCAAGATGCCACAGGACTTCCACATCCTGGCCAGCACCCCGAGCTGCCCGATTGCCGGCATGTTCGACGACGCTCGCGGCTACTACGGCGTGCAATTCCACCCGGAAGTGACCCACACCAAGCAGGGCGGCCGTATCCTGTCGCGCTTCATCCTCGACATCTGCGGCTGCGAAGCCCTGTGGACACCTTCGAAGATTGCAGAAGACGCCATCGCCAACATCCGCGCCCAAGTCGGCACCGATAACGTACTGCTCGGCCTGTCCGGCGGTGTGGACTCCTCGGTGGTTGCCGCGCTGTTGCACAAAGCCATCGGCGACCAGTTGACCTGCGTCTTCGTCGACAACGGCCTGCTGCGTCTGCACGAAGGCGAGCAAGTGATGGCCATGTTCGCCGAGAACATGGGCGTCAAGGTGATCCGCGCCAACGCTGAAGATCAGTTCCTGAACAATCTGGCTGGCGAAAGCGACCCAGAGAAGAAGCGCAAGATCATCGGCCGTACCTTCATCGACGTCTTCGATGCCCAGTCCAACAAACTGGACAACATCAAGTACCTCGCCCAAGGCACCATCTACCCGGACGTGATCGAGTCGGCTGGCGCCAAAAGCGGCAAGGCCCACGTGATCAAGTCGCACCACAACGTGGGTGGCTTGCCGGAAGAGATGAACCTGAAACTGGTCGAGCCGCTGCGCGAACTGTTCAAGGACGAAGTTCGTCGCCTGGGCCTGGAACTCGGCCTGCCGTACGACATGGTCTACCGCCACCCATTCCCAGGCCCGGGCCTGGGCGTGCGGATCCTCGGTGAAGTGAAAAAGGAATACGCCGACCTGCTGCGTCGCGCCGACCACATCTTCATCGAAGAACTGCGCAAGGCCGACTGGTATCACAAAGTCAGCCAGGCGTTCGTGGTGTTCCAGCCAGTGAAATCCGTTGGCGTTGTAGGCGATGGCCGTCGTTACGCCTGGGTCGTGGCCCTGCGTGCCGTAGAAACCATCGACTTCATGACTGCGCGTTGGGCTCACCTGCCTTACGAACTGCTGGAAACCGTCAGCGGCCGCATCATCAATGAAATCGAAGGCATCTCCCGCGTGACTTACGACGTGTCGAGCAAGCCGCCTGCGACGATTGAGTGGGAGTGATCCCGGCTGTAACTAGTCGTCCGTAACACCCGAAAGGCCCCGTGAACACTTGTTCACGGGGCCTTTTGCGTTTCAACGCCGGGCAATATCGGAGAAGTAGAACTTATCCAACGTATGCCGCGACTCGGTGTATTCGAACTGCCGCCCATCCTGCAAAAACGTCTGGTTACTCACCACAATCACATGGCTCTGCCCATCCAGATCCAATAGCAGTTGATCGTCCTTGCCCCGGGGCACCGCTTCGATGGTGCGCTGGGCGTAGGCGATTTGCAGTTGCAGGGTTTGTTCGATGAAGGCGTAGATCGATTGTTCGGCGATGTCTCGGGACAGGCCGGGGATCACGTCGCTGACGAAATGGTTGATGTCGAGGATGACCCGTTTGCCGTCGATCCGCCGTACCCGTTTGATCCGCGTGATCAGGCTGCCTTCGTCGGCCTTGATGTGCTCTAGCAGCATGCCCTCCAGCGGTATCTGTTCGAACTCGACCACTTCGGTGCTGACGTCGTTGCCCAGGCGTGGGTAGGTTTCCTGGAAGCTGACGATGCCACCCAATTGAAATTCGATCGGGTTGGTCGACAGCACGAAGGTGCCTTTGCCGTGGACTTTCTGGGCGAAGCCACGCTCCTGCAATTGCTCGATGGCCTTGCGCACGGTGCCGCGACTGGCCTGGTAGCTGTCCATCAGTTCGGTTTCGGAGGGCAACCGCGCGCCACGTTCCAGACGTTCGGTGGTGATGCTGGCAAGCAGATCGGTGTAGATCTGGTTGTATTTACTCATGGGGATGGCTCTATGCCGCGCTGTACTCAAGGTTTTGAACCTTAAGGGCAGGGTAGGGAATTGTCCATGCGGCAATAGGTTTCTTTGACTTGAGGGGTAGGAAATTTCGCCGCCGGTCGGCTCCGGGACAAACAAAATCAAACTCGTCTGTACGAGTTGTTGCTTTAACTCGTACAGACGAGTACTTTTCGTTTCGGCGTGCTGCCAATAACAAAAAACTACAGCGGAAGAACAAGCATGAGCCACGACTATCCGAATATCGCCAGCGAGCTGCTTGTCAGCCTCGGTGGCAGCGACAACCTTGAGCAGGCCGCGCACTGCGTGACGCGTTTGCGCCTGGCCCTCAAGGACCCGAGCCTGGTCAACAGCGCCACGCTGAACCAGATCGATCTGGTCAAAGGCTCGTTCTTCACCGGTGGCCTGTTCCAGGTGGTGATCGGCCCCGGCGAAGTAGAAAAGGTCTACGCCGAATTGCGCCGGCAAACCGGTCTCGCGGCCTCGACCATCGCTGACGTTAAACAAAAGAGCGCCGACAAGATCAACGCCATGCAGCGTCTGGTGCGGGTGTTTTCCGACGTGTTCATGCCGATCCTGCCTGCGCTGGTGGTGGCCGGCCTGTTGATGGGCGTCAACAACCTGATTGGCGCCAAGGGCATGTTCATTGAGGGCAAGACCCTACTCGATGCGTATCCGGGCCTTGACGGCATCTGGAGCCTGATCAACCTGATGGCCAACACGTCGTTCGTGTTCCTGCCAGCCCTGGTGGGTTGGTCGGCATCCAAGCGTTTTGGCGGCAGCGAAATCCTCGGCATCGTGCTTGGCCTGATGCTGGTGCACCCGGACCTGCTCAATGCCTGGAACTACGGCAAGGCCGTGGCTGGGCTCGATGGGCAGAGCCTGCCGTACTTCGATATTTTCGGCTGGTTCAAGATCGAGAAGGTCGGTTACCAAGGGCAGATCCTGCCGATCCTGCTGGCGGCCTATGTGATGAGCGTCATCGAAAAATGGCTGCGGGCGCGGGTGCCGAATGCCGTGCAATTGCTGGTGGTGCCAATCACCACTCTCGTTGTTACCGGCGTGCTGGCGCTGGCGGTGATTGGTCCGGTGACCCGGCATTTGGGGATCCTGATCACCGAAGGCGTGGTCACCCTGTTTGACCTGGCGCCGATGGTCGGCGGGGCGATTTTCGGCCTGCTCTACGCACCGCTGGTGATCACCGGCATGCACCACATGTTCCTCGCCGTGGACTTGCAGCTTATTTCCACGCAGGGCGGCACCTTTATCTGGCCGATGATCGTCATGTCCAACCTCGCCCAAGGCAGCGCGGCACTGGCGGTGTTCTACATGACCCGCAACGTGCGGGACAAAAGCATGGCCTCGACCTCGGCGATTTCCGCTTACTTCGGCATCACTGAGCCGGCGATGTTCGGCGTCAACCTGCGCTACAAATTTCCGTTCTATTCAGCGCTGATCGGCTCGGCCATGGGCTGCATCTTCCTGTCGCTGAACAAGGTCCAGGCCTCGGCGATTGGCGTCGGTGGCTTGCCCGGTTTCATCTCGATCATTCCGCAGTTCATCCCGATGTTTGTCATCGGAATGATCATCGCCATGGTCGTGCCGTTTGTTTTGACCTGTGGGTTGAGCATGAAGATTGTTCGGCCGGGGTTTCGGGTTGCCTGACAGATCGTATTCGCGAGCAAGCCCGCTCCCACAGGTTGACCGCATTCCAATGTGGGAGCGGGCTTGCTCGCGAAGGGGCCATAACGGTCACCGCATCAATTAATGGAAGGAATAGCGCCATGCAAGACTGGCAACGTTCGGTGATCTACCAGATCTACCCGAAAAGCTTTCACAGCCACGCCGGCAACCCTACCGGGGATCTGCTCGGCGTCGTGGCCAAGCTCGACTACCTGCACTGGCTGGGCGTCGATTGCCTGTGGATCACGCCGTTCCTGCGTTCGCCCCAGCGCGACAACGGCTACGACATCAGCGATTACTACGCCATCGACCCGAGCTACGGGACCATGGCCGATTGCGAATTGCTGATCGCCGAGGCCGGCAAGCGCGGGATCAAGTTGATGCTCGACATCGTGGTCAACCACACCTCGATCGAGCACGAATGGTTCCAGCAGGCCCGCAGTAGCCTCGACAACCCATACCGCGATTTCTACATCTGGCGCGACCAGCCGAACAACTGGGAATCCAAGTTCGGTGGCTCGGCCTGGGAGTACGAAGCCCAGACCGGCCAGTACTTCCTGCACCTGTTCGACCACACCCAGGCTGACCTCAATTGGGACAACCCCAAGGTGCGCGCCGAGGTGTTCAAGATGATGCGCTTCTGGCGCGACAAAGGCGTCGGTGGTTTCCGTCTGGACGTGATCAACCTGATCTCCAAACCGGCGGACTTCCCCGAGGACAACAGCGACGGTCGGCGCTTCTACACCGACGGCCCGAACGTCCACGAGTACTTGCAGCAGATGCACCGCGAAGTGTTTGAAGGCCACGACCTGATCAATGTCGGCGAAATGTCTTCCACCAGTCTTGAGCACTGCATTCGTTATTCGCGGCCCGAGTCGAAAGAACTGTCGATGACCTTCAACTTTCATCACTTGAAAGTGGATTACCCGAACCTGCAAAAGTGGATTCGTGCCGACTTCGACTTCCTGCAACTCAAGCGCATTCTTTCGGATTGGCAGACTGGCATGCAGGCCGGCGGTGGCTGGAATGCGTTGTTCTGGTGTAACCACGATCAGCCGCGAGTGGTGTCGCGTTTTGGTCACGACGGCGAGCATCGAGTGGTGTCGGCGAAGATGCTCGGCACCGCGCTGCATTTCCTCCAGGGCACTCCGTTCGTGTACCAGGGCGAAGAGTTGGGCATGACCAATCCGGGCTTCGATCACATCGATCAGTACCGGGATGTCGAGACCCTGAACATCCATCGCCTCCAACGCAACGCCGGGGTCAGCGATGCCGACAACATGGCGGCGATCATGCAGAAATCCCGGGACAACGGCCGTACGCCGATGCACTGGAACGCCGAGCCGAACGCGGGTTTCAGCGTGGCCGAACCGTGGATCAGCGTGCCGGCCAACGCCGCGCAGATCAACGTCGCCAGCCAGTTCGACGACCCGGAATCGGTGCTGCATCACTACCGTCGGTTGATCGCGTTGCGCCGCGACGAAGCCTTGATGTCCGAGGGTGTGTACCGCCAGTTGCTGCCTGAACACAGCCAAATCTGGGCCTACACAAGGGAAGGTCAGGGCGAGCGATTACTGGTGTTGAACAACTTCTACGGCACAACCTGTGAAGTTGAGTTGCCGGATGAAGTGATCAGCGAAGCAATGACGCAACGATTGGTGATCAGCAACTACCCGGACTGTCCGTCGCGTAAGCGGCAGGTGTTTCTACGGCCCTTTGAGTCGTTCGTGCTGCACCTGACCAACTACTAAACAAGACCCGTTTCAAAAACACGCAGAACACTGCGCGGGGGAGTTTTGCGCGCTGTTTTTGCTGCAACACACAATAAAAATAATGGGGTAGCACTTGAAAACAACAATAAATCGCAGCCTTGTCGCCGCGGGCGTGTGCCTGGCTTTGCCACTTTCAGCACAGGCGCTGGAGTTCGGCGGTTACTTGCGCAGCGGCGTCGGCACTTCGACCAACAGCGGCAAACAACAATGTTTTCAACTGCCGGGGGCGCAGACCAAATACCGCTTGGGCAACGAATGCGAACAGTACGCCGAACTTGAATTGCGCCAGGATCTTTACACCCTGGACGACGGCTCGGTGCTCAGCGTCGATGGCATGGCATCCCTGTATAACCAGTACGACAAGGACCTGACGTTCAACGGCGACAACGGCTCGGTGCGCATGCCGCAGTTGTACGGGCAATGGTCGAACATGCCGAGCCTCAACGGCGGTTCGCTGTGGGCCGGGCGGCGCTACTACAAGCGGAACGATATCCACATTTCCGACTTCTACTATTGGAACCAGAGCGCCACCGGCGGCGGTGTCGAGGATGTGCTGATTGGCGATCTGAAATACAGCTACGCGTTCTCGCGCAAGGACAACCTGTACCAGAAGGACTACATCAACCGGCATGACTTCAACGTCGCCGGGTTCAAGACCAACCCCGGCGGTGAGCTGGAGGTGGGCCTGAGCTACATCGACAAACCCGACAGCCGCGACGCGCACCGGGGCTGGGCGATCACCACCCAGCATGTGCAGAAGGGTTTTCTCGGCGGCAAGAACAAACTGGCCTTCCAGTACGGCGAAGGCCCCGGCACCGGATTGGGTTATACCGGTAACGTGCAGCTCGACGACCGCAATAAAAGTTATCGCGTGGTCGAGTTTTTCGACTGGCAGGTGACGCCACGATTCGGCGGGCAGATCGAGGCGGTGTACCAGAAAGACATTCGCCCGGACGGCGCCGACCAGAACTGGCTGTCCCTCGGGGTGCGCCCGGCCTATGCGATCACCGAACAGTTCAAACTGGTGACGGAGTTGGGTCACGATCAGGTCGAGGCACCCGGCGGGACGCGCAAGTTGAGCAAATTCACCTTCGCCCCGACCTGGTCACCCAAGGGTCCGGAATTCTGGGCGCGCCCCGAGGTGCGTCTGTATTACACCTATGCGAGCTGGAACGAGGCGGCCAAACGGGCGGCCAATGAACTGGCGGCGGGCTCGGCGTTGTCCGACACCGGCGCCTTCGGCACGGCGCGCCACGGTTCCAATGTCGGATTGCAGGTCGAGTACTGGTGGAAATAAACGCATAACCTCGTAGGAGCTGCCGAAGGCTGCGATCTTTTGATCTTTCGCTCCAGACTCAAGCGAGTCCAGGAGAAAAGATCGCAACCTTCGGCAGCTCCTACGGGTATCGCAGCGTCTTTTAAAAGAACAAAACAGCAGGTGACGTCATGGCCACACCCCAACATTTGCAACTGCATGCGCCGCTGTCCGGCGTATTGATGCCACTGGACCTTGTCCCCGACCCGGTGTTTTCCACTCGGGTGATCGGCGATGGCCTGTGCATCGATCCGACTTCGAGCACCTTGTGCGCGCCGCTGGCCGGGGTGGTCAGCAATGTGCAGGCCAGTGGGCATGCGATCAGCATCACCGGGGAAAATGGCGTGCAGGTGTTGATGCACATCGGCCTCGACACGGTGAACCTGGCGGGCGATGGCTTCACGCGGTTGGTGGAGGAGGGTGAGCAGGTTGATGTCGGCCAGTCGCTGATCGAGTTCGATGCCGATTTTGTCGCGCTGAACGCCCGCAGCCTGCTGACATTGATGCTGGTGGTCAGCGGTGAGCCGTTTACGTGGCTGGTGCCCGAATCGGGCGTGGTCGACAGCGGCCAGCCGTTGCTTGATGTGAACACCGCAGGGCAAGCGGCGGATGACGTGGGCGCGGAGGAAGGCGAGGCACTGTTCTCCAAACCGGTGACCCTCGCCAACCCGAACGGCTTGCATGCGCGTCCGGCAGCGGTGTTTGCCCAGGCCGCCAAAAGATTTTCAGCGAGTATTTTCCTGCATAAAAAGCAGGACAGCGTGAACGCGAAATCCCTGGTGGCGATCATGACGCTGCAGACCGCTCACGGTGACGTGGTGCAAGTCAGCGCGGCGGGGCCCGATGCTGAAGAAGCGATCAAGACCCTGGCCGAGCTGTTGGCGTCGGGTTGCGGTGAAGCGGTGACGCCGCCGGTTGCGGCGAACGAGACCGAAGGTGTATCGCTGAAGGTGTTGCGCGGGGTTTGCGCATCGGCCGGATCGGCGTTTGGCCAAGTGGTGCAGATCACCGAACAGAAACTGGACATCGTTGAACTCGGCACCACTCCGCACGCTGAGCGCGATCATCTGGCCCGGGGCTTGGCCGAGGCATTGGCGGCCCTGCAACAACTGCGCGACAGCGCCGTTGGCGACGCGCAAGCAGATATCTTCAAGGCGCATCAGGAACTGCTCGAAGACCCGAGTTTGCTGGAAGTGGCTCAGGTGCTGATCAACGAAGGCAAAAGCGCTGCGTTCGCCTGGCGCGCGGCCACCGAGTCGACGGCAACTCTGTTCAAAAGCATGGGCAATGCCTTGTTGGCCGAGCGCGCGGCAGACTTGGCGGATGTCGGTCAGCGGGTGCTTAAACAGATTCTGGGTGTGCAGGATCATGCAATCGATCTGCCGGACGGCGCGATCCTGATCGCCGAACAACTGACTCCCTCCCAGACCGCCGGGCTCGATACCCGCAAGGTGCTGGGCTTCGCCACGGTCGGCGGGGGCGCCACCAGCCACGTCGCGATTCTGGCCCGGGCCGCCGGGCTGCCGGCGATCTGCGGCTTACCGGTTCAAGTGCTGACACTGGCCAATGGCACCCAGGTTTTGCTCGACGCCGATAAGGGCGAGCTGCATCTGGACCCGGATCTGTCCGTCATCGAACAACTGCAAGCCAACCTTCAGCAACAACACAAACGCCATCAACAGGACCTGGCCCACGCCTCGCTTGCCGCGTGCACCCGGGACGGTCATCACATCGAGGTCACGGCCAACGTCGCCTCGCTGGCGGAAACTGAACAGGCCATGACCCTTGGCGGCGAGGGCGTTGGGCTGTTGCGTTCGGAGTTCCTGTATCTGGACCGCCACCACGCGCCAAGCCACGACGAACAGGCGTCCACCTACAGCGCCATCGCCCGCGCCCTGGGCCCGACGCGCAATCTGGTGGTGCGCACCCTGGATGTCGGCGGCGACAAACCGCTGGCCTACGTGCCGATGGACAGCGAAACCAACCCGTTCCTGGGCATGCGCGGGATTCGCCTGTGCCTGGAGCGTCCGCAACTGCTGCGCGATCAGTTCAAGGCCATCCTCAGCAGCGCTGGACTGGCCCGTTTGCACATCATGCTGCCGATGGTCGCGCAGCTCTCGGAGTTGCGCCTGGCGCGGCAACTGCTGGAGGAAGAGGCACTGGCGCTGGGCCTCACGGAATTGCCGAAACTGGGGATCATGATCGAAGTACCTGCCGCTGCGTTGATGGCGGACCTGTTTGCGCCCGAGGTGGATTTTTTCTCCATCGGCACCAACGACCTGACTCAATACACCCTGGCCATGGACCGCGATCACCCACGCCTCGCCAGTCAGGCCGACAGCTTTCACCCGTCGGTGCTGCGCTTGATCGCCACAACCATCAAAGCAGCCCATGCCCATGGCAAATGGGTCGGCGTGTGCGGTGCGCTGGCCTCGGAAACCCTGGCGACTCCGCTGCTGCTGGGGTTGGGGGTGGATGAGCTGTCGGTGAGCGTGCCGCTGATTCCGGCGGTAAAAGCGGCGGTGCGTGAAGTGGATCTGGCGGATTGCCAGGCCATCGCCCAGCAAGTACTGGGGCTGGAAAGCGCCGAGCAAGTGCGCGAAGCGTTGCGGCTGTATCACGAGGCCACGGTCGATACTTCACTGGTTCTGGAGAACTGAGCATGTTCGAGAAAATGCAGCGGGCGTTCTGGAAAGCCCTGACCCCGGATCTGGTGGTGGATGAGCCCAAGGTCGTGGCGCCAATGGTGTCGGGGTTGGCGCCGGCGATTGTCGACGCGTTGGGCGGGGTGGATAACCTTAAATCGCAGAAATCGGTGGCGCTGACCCGGGTGCGGGTGGAGTTGCGGGATGTGCGGCGGGTGGATCGGCAGGCGTTGGATCGGGCGGGAGTGCCCGGCGTCATGCTGCTGGATGGCGGAGTGGCACACTTGATCACCGGCCTCCCACAATGATCGTTCCCACGCTCCGCGTGGGAATGCAGCCCGGGACGCTCCGCGTCCCATTCAAAGCCGAACGCGGAGCGTCCGTTGAGGCATTCCCACGCAGAGCGTGGGAACGATCACCTCTCCTGCGGCCATCCGCCGCCCCGCCCTTACTGTTTCTCAACCGCAGGTGTATCGTATTCGCCTTTTGCGGGCCCCTGGCCCGTCGCTGATACGTGAGGTAGTTGAGTTCATGTCCTTTACCCGTCGACAAATACTCGGTGGTCTGGCCGGTCTTGTGGTGGTTGGCGTGGGGGCCGGTGGCGCGTCGCGTTACTGGTTGGGCAAGATGGCCGACGCCGAGGCGGGCCACGATTACGAACTGATTGCCGCCCCGCTGGACGTCGAACTGGTTGCCGGGCACAAGACCCAAGCCTGGGCGTTCGGCCCGTCGGCGCCGGGCACCGAGTTGCGCGTGCGTCAGGGCGAATGGCTGCGGGTGCGTTTCATCAATCACCTGCCGGTCGCCACCACCATCCACTGGCACGGCATCCGCCTGCCGCTGGAAATGGACGGCGTGCCCTACGTCTCGCAGCTTCCAGTACTGCCGGGTGAGTACTTCGACTACAAATTCCGCGTGCCCGACGCCGGCAGCTACTGGTATCACCCCCACGTGAACAGCAGCGAAGAACTCGGTCGTGGCCTGGTCGGCCCGCTGATTATCGAAGAGCGCGAGCCTACCGGTTTCAAGTACGAAAAAACCCTGAGCCTAAAGAGCTGGCACGTCGATGAAGAAGGCGCGTTCGTCGCCTTTAGCATTCCTCGCGAAGCGGCTCGTGGCGGCACGGCGGGGCGGTTATCGACGATCAATGGCGTGCCACAAGCGGTGATCGACTTGCCCGCCGGGCAAATCACTCGCGTGCGCATCCTCAACCTCGACAACACCCTGACCTATCGCCTCAATATCCCCGGCGTCGAAGCGCAGATCTACGCGCTGGACGGCAACCCCATCGAACCGCGCCCGCTGGGCAAGGAATACTGGCTCGGCCCCGGTATGCGCATCTGCTTGGCCATCAAGGCCCCGCCGGCCGGTGAAGAGCTATCCTTGCGCAACGGTCCGGTACGTGTGGGCACCTTGCGTTCGGTGGCCAACAGCGACGCCCCGACCCAATGGCCGCCCGCGCTGCCCGCCAACCCGGTGGCCGAGCCGGACCTGGCCAATGCCGAGAAACTCAACTTCAATTTCGAATGGGTGGGCTCGGTGTCGGTCAACGTCGACAACGGCAAGCCGCCAAGCCTGTGGCAGATCAACGGCAAGGCCTGGGACATCACCGACAAGACCTGCGCCGATCGCCCGATTGCCAAGCTTGAAAAGGGCAAGAGCTACATTTTCGAATTGAAGAACATGACCCAATACCAGCACCCGATTCACCTGCATGGCATGAGTTTCAAGGTGATTGCCTCGAACCGGCACAAGGTCATCCCGTACTTCACCGACACCTACCTGCTGGGCAAAAACGAGCGGGCGCAAGTGGCGCTGGTGGCGGATAACCCGGGCGTCTGGATGTTCCACTGCCATGTGATCGACCACATGGAAACCGGCCTGATGGCCGCCATCGAGGTGGCGTGATGCGTCAGATTCGTCCCGCGGCCATCATCGACCGCAGCCGCGACCGCGATTTCATGCGCGAAGCCCTGGCCCTCGCCGCCCAAGGTGCGGCGCTGGGTGAAGTGCCGGTAGGCGCGGTGTTGGTACAAGACGGGGAAATCATCGGTCGCGGCTTCAACTGCCCGATCAGCGGCCATGACCCCAGCGCCCACGCGGAAATGGTCGCGATCCGCGCCGCCGCCCTGGCCGCCAGCAACTATCGCCTGCCCGGCAGCACCCTCTACGTGACCCTGGAGCCGTGCAGCATGTGCGCCGGCCTGATCGTGCATTCGCGGATCGCGCGGGTGGTGTACGGCGCCCTGGAGCCCAAGGCCGGGATTGTGCAGAGCCAGGGGCAATTCTTTACCCAGGGTTTCTTGAATCACCGGGTGTTGTTTGAGGGCGGGGTGTTGGCAGAGGAGTGTGGGACGGTGCTCAGCGAATTCTTCAAGGCCCGAAGAGCCAAACCCACCGAATAAACACTAAACAATGTGGGAGCGAGCTTGCTCGCGATAGCGGACTGACATTCAACATTGATGTTGGATGTTATGGCCTCATCGCGAGCAAGCTCGCTCCCACAGGGGATCTCCTTTGGATTGGAAATCGGGGTTTACTTGCGGGCGACGATCACGGCACGCATCGGCGCCGGCAGCCCTTCAACGGTCTTGCTGTGATCTTCCGGATCAAGGAAATCACTCAACGACTGATACTTCATCCACTCCGTCCCGCGTTGTTCCTCGACGGTGGTGTTGCTTACATCCACACAACGAACATCGGTAAACCCGGCACGTCGCAACCACAATTCCAGCGCCGGCACCGACGGCAGGAACCACACGTTACGCATCTGCGCATAACGGTCTTCCGGCACCAGCACCTGCTGCTGATCGCCTTCGATCACCAGCGTCTCCAGCACCAGTTCACCGCCCTTGACCAGGCAATCCTTCAGCGCCAGTAAATGCTCGATCGGCGAGCGGCGGTGGTAGAACACGCCCATGGAAAATACGGTGTCGAAGCCTTCCATGTTTGCTGGCAAGTCTTCGAAGGGGAACGGCAGGTGCCAGGCATTCGGCTCGGACAAGTAGCGCTGCACGGCCTGGAACTGGCAGAAGAACAGCCAGTTCGGATCGACGCCAATCACACTGTCGGCCCCGGCGCCGAGCATGCGCCACATGTAGTAGCCATTGCCGCAGCCGACATCGAGGATGCGTTTGCCCTTCAGGTCCAGATGCGGCGCGACCCGGGACCATTTCCAGTCCGAGCGCCATTCGGTGTCGACGTGCACGCCGAACAGGTCGAACGGCCCTTTACGCCACGGCGACAATCCCATCAGCGCGGTACGCATCTGCGCGCGGGTTTCGTCGTCGCAATCGGTGTCCAGAGTCAGGCCGTTGAGCAGGTCGACTTCGGTCGGCTGGATCTTCGGCAAGGCGTCCAGCGCACTTTGCCAGCGCTCCAGGTCGCCGTGGCCCTTCTCCATTTTCTTGTCGAGTTGCGCTTGCAGGGTGTTGGCCCAATCGGTCAGCGGGGTGCCGGCCAGACGGCGGGCGAGGGGGGACAGATCAATCATGGCAAGGCAATCAACGAGGCAAAGTTAAGACACTGGAACCACGGCACGACTTTCGAGAACCCGGCGGCCAGCAGGCGTTCGCGGTGTTCTTCGAGGCTGTCGGGCTTCATGACGTTTTCGATGGCGCTGCGCTTCTGGGCGATTTCCAGTTCGCTGTAGCCGTTGGCGCGTTTGAACGCGACGTGTAAATCAGTGAGTAACGCGTGTTCTTCAAGATCGTTGAAGCGCAGCTTCTCCGACAGGATCAGTGCGCCGCCGGGCAGCAACGACTGGCGGATGCGACTGAGCAACGCGGTGCGCTGATCAGGGGCAATAAATTGCAGGGTGAAGTTCAGCGCCACCACCGAGGCGGGCTGGAATTGCAGGGCGAGAATGTCGCCTTCGATCACTTCAACCGGCAGCAACTCCTGGAACATCGAGTCCTGGCCGTTGAGGTATTCGCGGCAGCGTTCGACCATCGCCGCCGAGTTATCCACAGCGATCACCCGGCAACCGTCGGTACGCACGTGACGGCGCAGGGCCTGGGTCACGGCGCCGAGGGACGAACCGAGGTCGTAGAGCACGCTGTTGGGCTGGGCGAACTGCGCGGCGAGCACGCCGAGGTTTTCGACGATGGTCGGGTAACCCGGCACCGAGCGCTTGATCATGTCCGGGAACACCCGCACCACGTCCTCGTTAAAGGCGAAGTCAGGCACCTGGGCCAAAGGCTGGGCGAAAAGGCGATCGGGTTCTTTGCTCACGGCGGTTCCAGCGGCGTAGGTGGAAAAGGCCGGCATTTTAGCCAAATTGACCGGGGGATGCGCGGGTTGTCTGATAAACCGCAGTGGACAGTGCGATCCATTGTGGCGAGGGAGCTTGCTCCCGCTGGGCTGCGTAGCAGCCCCAAATCTGGCGAGCGCTGCGCACTCGAGCGGGAGCAAGCTCCCTCGCCACAGAATTCAGCGTGGTTTGGGACCGAACGCCGACGCCGTAATCCCCCATTGCCCCACCCAGTAACTCAGGATGATCACATAAGGCGCCGCTTCAAACGGCATCACAAACCGGCTGATCCCGATCACGCTATCGGAAAACACAAACGCCACCGCGCCTGCCGCCGCCAGCCATGCCGAGCGCCGGGGCACATCGCTACCGAGCCTGGCCAGTGCTCGCCAAAGCATCGCGCTGATTGCCACGCCATAAACAATCACCGGCACCAGCAACGGCCCAAGTCCGTGGGAAATCAGAATCCCCAACAGCACCGCGCCCACCGCCACGGCCAGGATCAACGGCAACAGCGCCAAGCGCCGGCAATCGCTCAAGTACGCTTTCAGATACGCCAGATGCGCCACCAAAAACGCCCCCAGCCCAAACACAAACAAATCCCCCGGCCACGCCAGCAACACGTCACCGAGCAGGGAGAAAATCAGGCCGAGGCTGATCCAGCGGCGATACTCAGTGGGCGGCGCGTCGTGCAACCAGCCGAGCAGGGCCAGCACCGGCAACGGTTTGACCAGCAGGCAGAGCAGCGCGGCATGCACGCTCAACCCATACAGAAAGGTCACCGCGCCCATCAGCGCCAGAATCAGCCAGCCCACGATCAGTTAACCGAGATCGCGCAGTCGAAGGTTTTCACCGCCGGCACTTCCGGCGCCCACGGCTGAGAATACGTCAGACGCAAACGCCCGGTGCCGGTGGCGAAGGATTGAAAACGCCAGGTTGAAATCCCGGCGCTGCCAACGATCCCGGCGTCTTCCGGGTTGCTGTACACCTCAGGGCTGAGGGCGCGCAACACACCGCCGGCGGAATCCTGGATCGCCCAGCGATAACCCGTGGTCGGATTGCTCGGCAGAATCAGAATCAGGTTTTGCCCGTTGTTCAGTCTGGCCGGGCATTCACTTTGTTTTTCCACGGTCACGTTCTGTTTCGACGGCGTGGCGCAAGCGGCCAGCAGGGCGAGGGGGACAAACAGGCGGGTGGGGGACATAGGGTCAGTGGCTCCGGCATTCACGACGAACGGCGAGCATAACTGAAGATGAGACAAAGTGTGACAGTCGGTAATTGTTGACCAAGGATTTAATGCTGTGACTTCAACTTCCATTCTGTACCGCACGCCGCTGTCGTTTTTCTCGATGGCGGCGTCGTGGCACCTTGAAAACTCTTTACCGCCTGTTAATCATGTTTCCTTATATAAAACTCAAATTTTCCTTCCACGGTTATGGCTGGCGCGTTACCAATGTCTGATTTTACCGACAGTGAAAAACCTGTGATGTCGTACTTTCGAACGGCCGCACTTATATCCGTCACCACGATTTCTAATACGCCGGAAATAACAGAGTACTGATTGATTCGCTTGGTTGCGCCTTCATAGGCACGCTCCGAATAACCCGCACTGGAAAAAGACGCGCCCTGGTGCATCACATGCGGTCCGGTGGCAATATCTCTAAGCAGAACAAATGACGCGCGCCTATGGCTGTCGTCGCTCCCTTTGTTCACGTCGAAACCAATGACATAGTCTTCTGGCGCGTCCCGGCTATCGATAGATAAGTCCGTTGATTCAAACGAAACTCCTTCGGGCTTACTGGCGCTGCCCAGGATGCAGCTAATTTTTCCGTTGATGTTTCTGAACATAGTCTCTACTCCGTTGATGTTTGAGTTGGAGTGTGTCCAGTGCACCAGCGGCTAACCACTGTCAAAGTTGACAGTTTTTTAGAATGATTTGATATAGGTTGGCAAACCTTTCGATTCGGAATAAAAAAATGGCCGGGGTTCAGACCGGCCATTTACTACATCGCTACTTCTGTGCAACTGAATCAGAACAATATCTTCGCCACATCCGCAAACCGCTTGGCAAAGTGCACCGTAATCCCTTCCTTCAAATAATCCGGCAATTCCTCGAAGCTGCCACGGTTCGGCTCCGGCAGGATCAGTTCAAAGATCTTCTGCCGCCGCGCCGCGATCACCTTCTCGCGTACCCCGCCAATCGGCAGGACATGCCCGGTCAGCGTCAGTTCGCCGGTCATGGCGATGCCTTTTTTCGGCGCCTGGTTACGGGCCAGGGAGAGCAGGGCGCTGGCCATGGTCACGCCGGCGCTCGGGCCGTCTTTCGGAGTGGCGCCTTCCGGGACGTGGAGGTGGACGAAGGCCTCGTCGAAGAACTTCGGATCACCGCCAAACGACTTCAGGTTGGAGCTGACGTAGCTGTAGGCGATTTCCGCCGACTCTTTCATCACATCGCCCAATTGCCCGGTGAGTTTGAAGCCACGGTTGAGGGTGTGAATCCGCGTCGCTTCAATCGGCAGGGTCGCGCCGCCCATGCTGGTCCAGGCCAGCCCGGTAATCACGCCGGTGCCCGACAGCACTTGTTCGTTGCGGAACACCGGATGACCGAGTGAGGCTTCCAGGTCTTTGGGGCCGATCTTGATCACCGCTTTCGGCTCGTCGATCAACTTGACCACGGCTTTGCGCACCAGTTTGCCCAGTTCTTTTTCCAGGTGGCGCACCCCGGCTTCACGGGCGTATCCGTCGATCAATGCTTTCAACGCGCTGTCGCTGATGCTCAGGCTGCCTTTCGACACGCCGGCCTTCTCCAGTTGCTTCGGCCACAGATGACGCTTGGCGATGGCGATTTTTTCTTCGGTGATGTAGCCCGACAGGCGAATCACTTCCATCCGGTCGAGCAACGGGCCGGGGATCGAGTCCAGGGTGTTGGCGGTGCAGACGAACAGCACTTTCGACAGGTCCAGGCGCAGGTCCAGGTAGTGGTCGAGGAATTCGACGTTCTGTTCCGGGTCGAGGGTTTCCAGCAGCGCCGAGGCCGGGTCGCCCTGGTAGCTCTGGCCCATCTTGTCGATCTCGTCGAGCATGATCACCGGGTTCATCACTTCGACATCTTTCAACGCCTGCACGAGTTTGCCCGGCTGCGCGCCAATGTAGGTGCGGCGATGACCCTTGATCTCGGCCTCGTCACGCATGCCGCCCAGGCTGAAGCGGTAGAACGGCCGGCCCAAGGATTCAGCGATGGATTTGCCGACGCTGGTCTTGCCCACGCCCGGCGGACCCACCAGCAGCACGATGGAACCGCTGATCTCGCCTTTATAGGCACCGACCGCGAGGAATTCGAGGATGCGGTCCTTGATGTCGTCGAGGCCGGCGTGGTGTTTATCCAGCACCTTGCGCGCGTGCTTGAGGTCGAGTTTGTCCTCGCCATACACGCCCCACGGCACCGAGGTCGCCCAGTCGAGGTAGTTGCGGGTCACCGCGTACTCCGGCGAACCGGTCTCGAGGATCGACAGTTTGTTCATTTCCTCTTCGATGCGTTTTTGCGCCTGGGGCGGCAGGACCTTGCCTTCCAGGCGTTGCTCGAACTGCTCGATGTCGGCGCTGCGATCATCCTTGGTCAGGCCCAGCTCCTGCTGGATGACCTTGAGCTGTTCCTTGAGGAAAAACTCGCGCTGATGCTCGCCGATCTTGCGGTTCACTTCGGCGGAGATTTCTTTCTGCAGGCGCGCGACTTCGACTTCTTTGCGCAGCATCGGCAGGACTTTTTCCATGCGCTTGAGCATCGGCACGCAGTCGAGCACTTCCTGCAACTCGCCACCGGTGGCGGAGGTGAGGGCGGCGGCGAAGTCGGTCAGGGGCGATGGATCGTTGGGGCTGAAGCGGTTGAGGTAGTTCTTCAGCTCTTCGCTGTACAGCGGGTTGAGCGGCAGCAGTTCTTTGATCGCATTGATCAGCGCCATGCCGTAGGCCTTGACCTCATCGGTCGGCTCGGTGGGCTGGTGCGGGTATTCGACTTCCACCAGGTACGGCGGTCGATGGTGCTTGAGCCAGGTTTTGATGCGCACCCGGGTCAGGCCCTGGGCGACGAACTGCAATTTGCCGTTTTCACGACTGGCGTGGTGCACCTTGACCAGGGTGCCGTACTCCGGCAGCGCGCCGGTATTGAAATGACGCGGATCTTCCTGGGGCGTGTCCATGTAGAACAGGGCCAGGGAGTGATGATCGGATTTGCTCACCAGGTCCAGTGTTTCCGCCCACGGCTCTTCGTTGACGATCACCGGCAGCACTTGGGCCGGGAAGAACGGGCGATTGTGGATCGGGATGATGTAGACCTTGTCCGGCAGGTTCTGGCCAGGCAGGGCAAGGCCTTTGCCGGTGGAATGGTGTTCGATGTGGTCGGTTTCGGCGTAGTCGCTCGGGTCTTCAGGGAATTCTTGCTGGTCGCTCATGGGGCACCTGCGCAATGGGGTATGGGTCTTAGATGGGGCAGGTGGGGGGTGGTTTCAATGGCAATGGATATTTCAGGGTGTGTGTTCAGGGTTTTGACAGGTCATTGTCTTGAAGAACACCGATTCACTGTGGGAGCGGGCTTGCTCGCGAAGACGATTTCACATCCAACAGTGATGCTGACTGACCCACCGCTTTCGCGAGCAAGCCCGCTCCCACAGGGGATCAGTGGTGTATTGAAAATTGCGTTCTTTTCACACAAAAAAAGGCGACCCCCTCACAGGAGTCGCCTTTCGTTTAACCGCCGCTAACACTTACTCGGACAGTTTGTACGCCATCACATAGTCACCCTGCTTGGTGCCCAGCGACCCGTGGCCGCCGGCGACGACGAGCACGTATTGCTTGCCGTCTTTGCCGGTGTAGGTCATCGGCGTGGTTTGCGCGCCTGCTGGCAGGCGGCCTTCCCACAGTTGCTTGCCGTTTTTCACGTCATAGGCACGCAGGTACTGGTCGAGGGTGCCGCTCAGGAAGGCCACGCCACCGGCGGTGGTGAACGTGCCGCCCAGGCTTGGCACGCCCATGCTCAGTGGGATCGGAACCGGCGAGCTGTCGCGCACGGTGCCGTTCTTGTGTTTCCAGATGACTTTGCTGGTGGTCAGGTCCACCGCGGTCACGTAACCCCAGGCCGGTGCCTGGCACGGCAGGCCCATTGGCGACAGCAGCGGTTCCAGGACCACGCCGTAAGGCGCGCCTTTGTTCGGCTGCACGCCTTCGGTTTCGCTTTTACGCGGGCCTTGGGCAGCGATTTCGGCGGCCGGGATCAGTTTCGATTTGAACGCCATGTAGTCCGGGTTCATGAAAGCAATCTGGCGCACCGGGTCAACCGAGATACCGCCCCAGTCGAACACACCGAAGTTGCCCGGATAGACGATCGAACCTTGCAGCGATGGCGGGGTGAACGGGCCTTCGTAGCGCAGGGATTTGAAGTCGATCCGGCAGATCAGTTGGTCGAACGGAGTCACGCCCCACATGTCGCGTTCTTTCAACGGCGGTGGCATGAGGTTGAGGTCGGATTTCGGTTGGGTCGGCGAGGTGTGATCACCGGCGACAGCGCCTTGTGGCACCGGCACTTCGTTGATCGGCACAATCGCTTGGCCGGTGCTGCGGTCCAGCACGTAGATGCTGCCTTGCTTGGTGGATGCGAGCACCGCTGGCTTCACGCCGTCAGCGGTTTTCAGGTCCATCAGGGTTGGCTGGCCGCCGACGTCCATGTCCCACAGGTCATGGTGGGTGAACTGGAAGTGCCACTTCACATGCCCGGTGTTGATGTCCAGGGCGGTCAGGCCGGCCGCGTGCAATTCCGACTCAGGCGTGCGGGCGCCACCGAACTGGTCCGGGGTCTGGTTGCCCATCGGCAGGTAAAGCATGCCGAGTTTTTCATCGACCGCGAACATGGACCACATGTTCGGCGAGTTGCGGGTGTAGGTCTTGCCTTCGGCAATCGGCGTCGTATCGTCCGGGTTGCCGCTGTCCCAGTTCCACACCAGTTTGCCGGTGTGCACGTCGAACGCGCGGATTACGCCGCTTGGTTCGTCGGTGGAAACGTTGTCGGTGACGTGGCCGCCAATCACCACCAGGTCTTTAGTGACCGCTGGAGGCGAAGTGGAGTAGTAACCGCCAGCGGTGAAGCTGCCGATGTTGGCGCGCAGGTCGATCTGGCCTTTGTCGCCGAAGTCTTCGCACATCTTGCCGGTGTCGGCGTTCAGGGCGATCAGACGGGTGTCGGCGGTCGGCAGGAAGATCCGGCGCGGGCAGGCATTGCTGGCGGCGGCCGGGCTGGCGCTGCCGGTGGGGCTCTGCTCGGAGGCGTACACGGCGTCATCGTGATACGACACGCCACGGCAGGTCATGTGCGCCCAACCCTTGAAGTTCGCCGCGTTTTGCGTGGAGAGCTTCGGATCGAAACGCCAGATTTCCTTGCCGGTGTCCGGGTCCAGCGCGATCACCTGGCTGTGCGGCGTGCACACGTAGAGCATGCCGTTGACTTTCAGCGGGGTGTTTTCGGCGGTGGTTTCGCCCGGATCGTTAGGACCGGGAATGTCGCCCGTGCGGAAGGTCCACGCCGGAACCAGCTTGTGCGCGTTTTCCGGGGTGATCTGCGCCAGTGGCGAGTAACGATCACCGTGGGCGCTGCGGCCGTAGGAGTTCCAGTCACCGTCCGGCATGGCCGGGGCGGTGTTGGTCATGCCCGGCACGCTGTCGCGGTCCAGTTGACCCTTGGTTTCACCGGGATTGGTGAATTGGCTGGCCAGTGCAGCGGCGCCCGCGAGCACCACGGCCACGCCCAGCGCGCCGGTGCCCATCGGTGCAGCACCGGTGCGCAACAGCGGACGGCGGAACCACGGCAGCAGCATGACGATGCCCAGGGCGAACAGCATCGCCAGGCGCGGCACCAGTTGCCACCAGTCGAGGCCGACTTCCCACAGCGCCCAAACGGTACTGGCGAACAGCACCAGTGCGTACAGGCCCAGCGCAGCGCGGCGGGCGGCAATCAGCAGCACGCCGGTCAGCGCCAGGCCGATACCGGCCAGCAGGTAATACAGCGAGCCGCCGAGCATGCTCAGCTTGATCCCCCCGGCCAGCATGGCCAGGCCCATTAGCAGAAGCAGGATACCGAGCAGGCTCGGTAGCAGACGGCTTCGACTCAAAGCACCATCAGTGCTCATAGTGTGGTTCTCCGTGACGTTTTAAGTAGTCCCGCGCAAGTTCACTGTAGATGACGATCAGGCGCGGGCATGGTTCAGTTAAATCTGTAGGAGCGAGGCTTGCCCGCGAAGGCGGTGTGTCTGCCAACATCAATGTTGAATGTGATGGCCTCTTCGCGGGCAAGCCTCGCTCCTACAGGGGTTGCGGTGTGGTTAGAACGAGGACTGGATCTTGATCCCGCCAATCAGCGCGTCATCGACCTTGTCCACGCCACCGGGGTGGCGGATGTATTGCAGGTTCGGGCGCACGGTCAGCCAATTGGTCACGTGCACGCCGTAATAGAGTTCGGCGCTGTATTCGGTGTCTTGCGGCGGCAGGAACGACGGATCGTCGTAGTCATAAACGGCGCGGGCCTGGTTGGTCGCCTCGGCGTTCTTGCGGTAGGCCGGGTTAACGTGGACGCGGGCCAGGGCGAAACCGATATCGTCCTTGGCCCGGGCATCGAACAAGCCTTTGTAGACCACGCCAGCCTGGACGTAGTTGTCGATGGCGTTGGTCTTCTTGTCGTGCATCGTGCCGTTGGCGAACACGCTCAAGCCTCGGGAGTTGTCGCTGGCGCGGCTGGTGATCTGCTGCTGCACCCCGAGCCATACACCGTGCTTGCTCGACGCGCTGCGGTACGCCTCGCCGCTCAGGGCCGCAGGCTGGCCATTACTGTCCTTGTAGGCGTCGGTGGCCTTGGCGTTGCTGTAGTAATAACCGGCACGGTACTCGCCGGGCAGGCCGTTGAGCTTGGGCGTCCACACCAGCTCAATCGGCAGGATCGCGCCCTGGGTGCCGCTGCCGCTGAGCTTGAAGCCATTGCCGCGATCCAGGTTCGACGGGTTCTGCTCATACGCGCCGACCTGCGCGTACAGCTCCGGGGTCAGGTGATATTTGACCCGCATCGCCCACTGGCTGACCGGCCAGTTGTACCAGATGCCACCCACCCAGTTACCCACTTGCGAACCGCAGAACGCCAGGTTCTGGAAGTCGCAGGGGAAGCTGTTGAAGTCTTCGCCTTCGCCAAAGCGGCCGACCTTGATGTCGAGCTTCTGGTCGAAGAATTTCTGCTGGTACCACATTTGGGTCAGGCGCCAGGTCTGGCCACGGCCCCAGACTTCCTGGGCCGAAGTGAAGCCGCCGACCCGTGGATCGTTGATCCGGTCGTTGCTGATGTTGTTGCCGTTGCGTTCGGTGATGGTCAACTGAAATTCAGCGTCGTCCCAACCGAGGATCTTCTGCAAATCCAGGTGCGTGCCGAGGCCGAACTGGTCGCTGTAGCGCGCCGTGCGGTCGTGGTCATAGCCGCCGTGCAGGTTGCTGCCCATTTCGCCGGTGTAATCGACTTTGAAGTCGTAGCCTTTTTCCGCGAGCTCTGTGCGCGTGCCGTTCCAGTCGCCGAGCATCCACTGGGAGTCACTGTCGAAAGCCGGGGCGGCGTGCACGCAAGTGGCGAGGCCGAAGGCGCTGAGGCCGCCGAGCAGGTTCAGGGTTTTTCGCTGGGCAACAGGGGTGAAGACAGCGCTGTCTCGCGGAGCTGGAAAATCGGGCATAAAGTAGAAATTCTTGATCTTTTTCTGGGGAGTGAACTGAACGCAACGAGGTGGCGTGGGCAGTGAAGCGTTTCAGCTTAAGGGCGGCAGGATAATGTTCTGTAACAAAGAGAGAAAGGGCTTTTACTGACATGCAGCTTTTCGGATTTGGTAACAGTCCGCTGCGACAGGCTGCCGCAGGGGATTAACCGGCAAAAAATACACAACCTATGGGAGCGGGCTTGCTCGCGAAAGCGGTGTGCCAGACAACAGAACTGTTGAATGTTCAACAGCCTTCGCGAGCAAGCCCGCTCCCACAGGGATTTAGGGTGTTCAGGTATTGATCAGCTCAACAGATACACCGGAAAACACTCACACAGATGCATCACTCGGCGCCGGGTGTTGTCCAGCAGCGCGGCGTTGTTCGGTTGTTCCAGCAGGTCGGCGATCAGGTTGGCCACTTCGGCGCATTCCGCTTCGCCGAAGCCTCGGGTGGTCAGGGCCGGGGTGCCGATGCGGATGCCGCTGGTGATCGCCGGTTTCTGCGGATCATCGGGAATCGCATTCTTGTTCAGGGTGATGTGGGCGCTTTCCAGCAGTGCTTCGGCGTCCTTGCCAGTGATGTTCATCGAGCGCAGGTCGAGCAGGAACATGTGGCAATCGGTGCCACCGGACACCACGCGCAAACCCCGGCGGGTGAGGATGTCGGCCATGGTCCGGGCGTTGTTGATCACCCGTTGCTGGTAGTGCTTGAAACTGTCGCTCAGGGCTTCGTTGAAGGCCACGGCTTTGGCGGCGATCACGTGCATCAACGGCCCGCCCTGGTACACCGGGAAAATCGTCTTGTCGAGCAGGGCGGCGTATTGCGCCTTGGCCAGGATCAAGCCACCGCGCGGGCCGCGCAGGGTTTTGTGGGTGGTGGAGGTGATGAAGTCGGCGATGCCCACCGGCGACGGATAAACCCCCGCCGCGATCAGCCCGGCGTAGTGGGCCATGTCGACCATCAGGTAAGCGCCGATTTCATCGCAGATTTTGCGAAAGCGCGGGAAGTCGATGGTCCGCGAATAGGCTGAGGCCCCGGCGATGATCATTTTCGGCCGGTGTTCCCGGGCCAGGGCTTCCATTTCGGCGTAGTCGAGGGTTTCGCTTTCCTTCTCCAGCCCGTAGGAAAACGCCTTGTAAAACTTGCCGGAGAAATTCACCGAGGCGCCATGGGTCAAGTGACCGCCGTGGGCCAGGGACATGCCGAGGATGGTGTCGCCCGGTTCCAGCACCGCGAGAAAAACCGCCTGGTTGGCCTGGGAGCCGGAATGCGGCTGGACGTTGACGTATTCGCAGTTGAACAGCTTGCGGGCGCGTTCGATGGCGAGGTTTTCGATTTCGTCGACCACCTTGCAACCGCCGTAGTAACGCTTGCCCGGATAGCCTTCGGCGTACTTGTTGGTGAGCACCGAGCCCTGGGCCTGGAGCACTTCTTCGCTGACATAGTTTTCCGAAGCGATCAGCTCCAGGTGGGTTTCCTGACGATTGCGTTCGCGGTCAATCAGGCGGGCAACGGCGGGGTCGAAATTTTGCAGGCTCATGCTGAGGTTCCTTAAGTAAGCGCTTCGGCCAGCGCGGCCGGCACGTGATGCGGCTGCACCCGTGGCTGGCTCTTGGTCGAGTCGGATAGAAAAATGGACGTGTCTTTCAGGCCGCTGCCGGTGATCAGGATCACGGCAGTCTGCGCAGTGTCAGGGTGTTGTTCGGCGTACTTGAGCAGCCCGGCGAACGCACTGGCGGCGCCGGCCTCGGGGAACACGCCGGTGCTGGCGGCCAGGCGGGACGCGGCGGCGACGATGCTCGAATCACTGACGCAAATGAATTCGCCGTCGCTGGCGGTCACGGCGCGCATGGCTTTGAGGCGATCCCGGGGCAACGCCACGTTGATGCTGCTGGCCAGGCTGGTGGGGGCGATGCGCTCGGTCAGGTGCATTGGCTGGTCGCTGCGCCAGGCCCGGTACATGAAATTGCTGCGCTCGGCCTGCACGCCGATCAGGCGCGGGATGCGCTCGATCCAGCCCAGTTGCAGCAGGTCGAAAAAGCCCTTGTAGACCGAGCCGAGAATGCAGCCGTTGCCCACCGGCACGAACACTAGGTCCGGCACCTGCCAGTTGAGCTGTTCGCACATTTCGAAGGCCACGGTTTTCTTGCCTTCGCTCATGTACGAATTGATCCCGGTGGTGCGGTTGTACCAGCCGTGGGTTTCGCAGGCGTTGAGGCATTGTTCGAAGGCTTCGTCGTATTGACCGTCCACCAGCACGATCTCGGCGCCGTAGCCCTGCATCTGCGCGAGCTTCTCCCGAGGCGCGCTTTTGGGCAGGTAAATCACGTTGTGCAAACCCAGACTGGCGCTCATCCCGGCCAGGGCCGAGGCGGCGTTGCCGGTGCTGGCCACCGCCACGGTGCGCGCCCCGGATTGCATGGCGTGGGCCACCGCCAGGGCGCTGGCGCGGTCCTTCAACGACCCGGTGGGTTGCCGGGATTCATCCTTGATAAAGACTTTGATCCGCGCACCCTTGCCCAGCAGCTCGGGGCGCGAATACAGCGGCGTATTGCCCACCAGTAACGGCGGAATGAATTGCGTGGAGCTCAACGGCATCAAGCGGTCATAGCGCCACATGCCTCGGGCCTGGTCGTGCGCCAGGCTGTCCCGGGGCCATTCGCGCTTGAGCGTCGGGTAGTCGTAAAGCGCATCGAGCGCACCATCGATCTTGCAATGAGGGCAGTAATAGCTGACCTCGTGCGGCTGGTAGCTGCGATCACAAACCAGGCACTGCAACACATACTCTCTGTACGAATTCTTCATGGCCACCCCCTGAAAGTATGCTGTGCTGGTGCTTCCCTGCCGACGTCGGTCCGCGTGGACCGACGGGCACTTCACGGACAGAAGGTGTTTTCAGACCACCATGATCGCGTCGATGGCGACCAGGGTATTGCGCGCCAGGGCGCTGGCACCGGCGGTGGTGCGGGCCGGGTAGGGCTTGGTGAAATACTCTTCCATCACGCGGTTGAGGGTCGGGAACTCGCTCAAGTCAGTGATGAACGCGGTGACCTTGACCACATTCGCCAGCGTACCGCCGGCCGCTTCGGCCATTTGCTGCAGGTTGTCCAGGGTCTGGCGCAACTGGCCTTCGAAATCCTGGGCCAGCACTTCATTGTTCAGCGCCGAAACCGGGGTCTGCGCTGAGAGGTAGATGGTTTGCCCGTGACTGACCCGGATGCCTTGGGAATACGTGCCCAGTGGCAGTGGCGCCTTGTCGGTGAAAATCACGTTTTCTTCGCCCAGGAAAGGTTTGGCGACGGACTGGAGTTGAGCGTTGGTCTGCATGGTGACGTTCCTTGTTAAGTGGGTTGGGGTTAGTGCAAATCGGCAACCTGCTTGACGGCCAGGCTTGAAAATTCTTCGTCGCGGCAACGGGCCGGGGAAAAATGCTGGTAGTTGAGTTGCAGCGCCGCCAGGTCCGCCGGCATGGCGATACCCAACGCTGCGTGGCTGCACAGTCGGGCGATGGCCGGCGCGGCTTGAATGCCGTAGCCACCGAGGGCGGCGAGCCAGATAAAGCTTTCTTGCTGCGGGTCCTGGCCGAGCACCGGGGAGCGGTCGGCGACGAAGGTGCGCAGGCCCGCCCATTTGTTGATGATCGAGCGCGGACGCAGGCGCGTGGTGCTTTGCAGGCGATCCATGGTGATCGCCAGATCCAGTTCTTCAGGCAGCGCATCGCAGGGCAGCGATGGACTTTCATCGCAGGGCGAAACGATCAGGCGCCCGGCTTCGGGCTTGATGAAAATGTCTTCGTCGACCGTGCCCAGGTACGGCGTGTGGTGCACGTCGCATTGCGGATCGACCGCCAGCACCGTGCGCCGCAGTGGGCGCACGCCGACCTTGGGCACGCCGCAGCGCTCGGCGAAGTCATCGGCCCAGGCGCCGGCGGCGTTGACCACGATGGCTGTCTCCAGACGTTGGCCGTCCCGGGTGTGCAAAGTCCAGTGGCCGGCGCGGTGCTCGCCGCGCAGCACTTCGGCTTCACGCTTGATCAAACCGCCCCGTGCCCGCAGGCCACCGAGGTAGGCGCCGTGAATGCCGTGCACGTCCAGGTCGAAGGCGCTGGGCTCGTAGATCCCGGCGCTCCAGGCGCCTTCGGCCAGGTACGGCACCAACTCCAATACCTGTTTGTCGTCGAGAAACTTGGCGGTCGGCACTTGCCCGAGCACCGCGCTGAAACGCGCCGCCAATTTGTCCACCCGCGCCGCCTGGGCCACGATCAACGCGCCCCGTGGCGACCACAATGGATGTTCGGCCAAACCTTCCGGCGGGTTCTCGAAAAAGCGTCGGGAGGCACAGGTCAGCGAACGAATCTGCTGGTTGCCGTAGCTTTCCATGGAGATCGCCGCCGAACGGCCGGTGGTGTGGTAAGCCAGTTGCTGTTCCTGTTCGAGCAGGCAGACGCTGCCGTGGGCCGCCAGTTCATAGGCCGCAGAGACCCCGGCGATGCCGCCACCGACCACAATGAAATCGTAACGAGCGGTCATGGTCGGCTGCCCTCGGCGAGTGCGGCGGCTTTGCTTTCCCGGGTGTAGGTCAGCACGAAGTGGGCGACGAGGCCGAAGATCAGGCCCCAGAACGCGGCGGCCAGACCGAGGAAGCTCATGCCCGAAGCGGTCACCAAAAAGGTGATCAACGCGGCTTCCCGTTGTTTCTCATCGGCCATGGCACCGGTCAGCCCGGCGCTGATGGCACCGAACAAGGCGAGGCCGGCGAGGGAGGCTATCAGCTCTTTGGGCAGGGCGGAAAACACCGAGGCCAGGGTCGCGCCGAAGGTGCCCATCAAAATGTAGAACACCCCGCAGGCGATCCCGGCGATGTAGCGTTTGTCACGGTCTTCGTGGGCTTCGCGGCCGGTGCAGATGGCGGCAGTGATCGCCGCCAGGTTGAACCCGTGGGAGCCGAACGGTGCCATCAGGATCGAACCGATCGCGGTGACGGAAATGATCGAGCGCGCCGGGGTGTTGTAGCCGGAGGTGCGCAGCACCGCCATGCCGGGCACGTATTGGCCGGTCAGGGTCACCAGGGCCAGGGGCAGGCCAATGTTGATGATCGCGTGCCAGCTCCACTCCGGAGCGATGAAGATCGGGTGGGCGACGTCAATGGTGATCGAACCGCTGTTCAGCGTGCCGAACGAGGCGGCCACCGCGCAGCCGACAATCAGCACCGACAGGATTGCGTAGCGCGGCGAAAAGCGTTTGAAGATCAGGTACGCGGCGATCATCGACAGCACCAGCGCCGGTTGCAGCTTGATCGAGGTGAACAGCTCGGCGCCGAAGCGGAACAGGATACCGGCGAGCATGGCGGCGGCGATGGCCTTGGGCAGGCGACTCATCAACTTATCGAAGGCCCCGGACAACCCGACGATGGCAATGATCACCGAGGCGACTATATAAGCGCCGATGGCCTGGGGCAGGCTGACGGTGGGCAGCATCGACACCAGCAACGCCGCGCCCGGCGTTGACCACGCGGTAATCACCGGAATGCGCAGGCGCCAGCTCAGGAACAGGCCGGTAATCCCGCTACCGATGGAAATCGCCCAGATCCACGAAGACACCACGTCGTTGGGCAGGTGCGCTTCCTTGGCTGCCTGGAACACGATAATCAACGGGCCGGCGTAGGAAATGATCACCGCGATGAATCCGGCAATGACCGCTGACAGGGATAGGTCTTTTCTGAGTGTGTCCATGATGTCTCGACTTGGCGCGGCGGGGCCGGGCAGTGATCAGGGGAAGATTGAGTCGATTGCTTCGATTCGAGATGAGTGTATTTGAATGAATTGAGTTGATTCAATAGGTGACGGGGATGTTACGAGATGTTTTTTTGCTATCAGTGCCTGTTTTTTGCTTATTTAAGAATTAAATGATTGATTTATAAGCTTATTAAATCTTTGAAAAATATCCGGTGTTGAAGATGTCTATCGATTCAATCACGGCATCAATCGACTCAATTTATCGATTGGGTCGATTTATTAGTTGCCTAACCTCCATGTGATATGCTCGGATATTCATCATTTCTACGATGGGCAGTGATCATTCATGTGGGTTCCCCAGCTAAGCGAGTTCAGCCAGCCGATGTATTTGTCGATTGCCGATGCGTTGGCGCGCGATATCAGCAACGGCGTGTTGAACGAAGGTGATCGCCTGCCGACCTTGCGGGAGCTGGCCACGACCCTGAATGTCACGCCGGGCACCATCAGCCGCGCCTACAGCGAAGCCCATCGCCGGCGTCTGGTGCAGGGCGAAGTGGGGCGCGGCACGTATGTGCTGAATCAAAAGCAACTGGAATTGCCGGCGAGCAACAGCGCCGCCGCGCCGCTGAACCTGGGGCAGTCGGAACTGCTCGACCTTTCAATCATCAAGCCCTACAGCGAAACCCTGGAATACTGGTTGCGCGGTGCCCTGGTAGGCATGGCCAAGAGCACCGATTTCGCCCGCGCCCTGGATTACGCGCCGGACGGCGGTCATCCGGCGCATCGCGAGGCGGGGGCGCAGTGGTTGCGTCATTCGTTGCCCGACGCGCAATGGCAGCAAGTGGTGATCACCGCCGGCGCCCAGCATGGCTTGATGGTGGCGATGAGTGCGTTGACCAACGCTGGCGACCTGGTGCTCTGCGAAGAGCTTTGCTACCCCGGCATCATTTCCCTGGCCCATGGCCTGGAGCGGCGCCTGCGGGGCGTGCCGATGGACGACGAAGGGATCATTCCCGAAGCGCTGCGCGAACTGTGCCTGCGGGAAAAACCGGCGATGCTGGTGTGCGTGGCGACCTGCCAGAACCCGACGGCGGCGATCATGTCGCAAAAACGCCGGGCGCAAATCGCCGCACTGGCCGAAGAATTCGACTTCATCATCCTCGACGACGACATCTATGGCTTTCTTGCCACCGACCCGTCGATCAAGCCGTTGTCGGCGTTTGCCCCGGACCGTTCGGTGTACCTGACCAGCCTGTCGAAGTCGGTGATGCCGGCGCTGCGTGTCGGCTACATCTATAGCCCGCCGAAACTGCTGTCGCGCCTGACCTCGATGGTGCGCAGCAGCGTGTGGATGCCATCGCCGCTGACCGCGCAACTGGCGAGCAATGTGATCACCGAAGGCCTGGACAAGAAACTGATCCGCATCCAGCGCAACGAAGCGGCGGGACGGCAGGCGATTGCCCAGGAAATCTTTGCCAATTTCGAACTCAAGACCCAGCCGTATTCCTACCACGTGTGGCTGACCCTGCCCGAACCGTGGACCAGCGATGAATTCACCATGCTCGCCCGGGCCAATGGTGTGCTGGTGCTCAGTGGCACCCAGTTCCAGGCTGAGCGTTCGGGGATTACTCGTTGCGTGAGGCTGGTGCTGATGTCGCCCACCAGCCAGGACGAATTGCGTTTTGCCCTGACCAAACTCGCCAGCCTGATCGATTCCGATCCGCGACGGTATTACTGAGCCGCGCCGTCCCCCGTAGGAGCAAAGCTTGCTCGCGATAGCGGTGTATCAATCAACATCCATGCTGAATGTTAAGCCGCCATCGCGAGCAAGCTTTGCTCCTACGGGTGTTGGTGGTTGACCTACAGTTAACGGAGCGCTTCCACCCAACCAAACCCTCGGCTAAGGTGCGCGGCTTCTTTATTCTTTCTTCGCGCAAAGGCCCGGCATGACCGAACAGAACACCAACCCGCTGCACGGCGTGACCCTGGAACAAATCCTCAACGCCCTGGTTGAACACTACGAGTGGGCGGGGCTGGCCGAGCGCATCGATATTCGTTGTTTCAAGAGTGACCCGAGCATCAAGTCGAGCCTGACCTTCCTGCGCAAAACCCCGTGGGCGCGGGAGAAGGTCGAACGGCTGTACGTGAAGTTGATGCGTACCAAGCGTCCGCTCTGATCATGCCGATCTCTTCTGCCCCTAGGCGCCGTTTTGTTGCCATGGCGGCGGTGCTGGGCTGGGTCGGTTTGACGGTTCAGATGTACCTGATTCTCGGCACCCGCTGGGAGATCGGCGCCAGCCTGCTCGGTGGGCTGGTGAGTTTCTTCAGCTTCTTTACCGTGCTGACCAACACCTTGGTAGCCGTAGTGCTGACCTGCGAACTGACCTCCCGGGAATCGGCGGCGCGCCGCTGGTTTTTGCGACCGTCAGTAAGCAGCGGCATCACCGTGAGCATTGTCGTGGTCGGGCTCGCGTACAGCCTGCTGTTGCGCCATCTGTGGCACCCCGAAGGCTGGCAATTGCTCGCCGACGAATTGCTGCACGACATCATGCCGCTGCTGTACCTGGTTTATTGGTGGTGCTGCGTGCCCAAAGGCACGTTGCGCTGGCGGCATATCGGCTGGTGGGTGATTTACCCGCTGGTGTACTTCGCCTATGTGCTGCTGCGCGGGCATGTGCTGAGTGCTTATCCGTATCCGTTCATTGATGTGGCGGCGCTGGGTTATCCACAGGTGTTTCTCAATGCCGGGGGGATATTGGCGGGGTTTGTCGCGATGGCGGTGTTGGTGGTTGGGCTGGATCGCTGGCGAAAACCAAGTTTGTAAACGCCACAATTCCAAATGTGGGAGCGGGCTTGCTCGCGAATGCGGTGTATCAGTCACATCAATGCTTAATGACACACCGCCTTCGCGAGCAAGCCCGCTCCCACAGGGGATTTGCGTTGGGGTTATTCCTCGTCGCTGCCATCCAGCCGCCAGTAGCCTACGGCTTTGACGAACTGCTCATTCAGCCCATGCTCATCGAGCAGCACCCGACGAATTTGCCGCGACACCTTGGTCTCGGTCGCCACCCACGCATACAGATTGCCGCTCGGCACCTGCAACTCTTTTACGGTGTTCAGCAGGTTGTTCTGGCCGCCATCGCGCAACACCCAAATCACATTCACCTGCGCAGGGCTTTGCAGTTTCTGCTGTTCACTACCGTTTTCCACTTCGATGATGACCAAGGCGCGGCGGTTGGCCGCCAGGCCTTCCAGGCGTCGGGCGATGGCGGGCAGGGCGGTTTCGTCGCCGATCAGCAGGTAGCTGTCGAAGATGTCCGGCACGATCATCGAACCCCGTGGCCCGCCGATGTGCAGGAACTGGCCGGGCTGTGCTTGCTCGGCCCAGGTCGAGGCAGGGCCGTCGCCGTGCAGGACGAAATCGATGTCCAGCTCAAGCGTGTCCAGGTCATAGCGACGGGGCGTGTAGTCGCGCATGGGGGGCAGGGGTTGATCGGTTTTGCCGGCGCCCAGTACTAATGTTTCCAGCGCGGCCGTTTCTGCGGCGTTCTGTGGGAAAAGCAGTTTGACGTGATCATCCGTACCCAGGCTGACGAAGCCCGCCAACTCGGGCCCGCCCAAGGTAATGCGGCGCATGCGTGGGGTCAGGTCGACCACTCGCAACACTTTCAGGCGACGGCGTTTGATCTCGTGCGTCACACGGTGGATGGTCTGGTTTTCAAAAACGACATTCATTCGGCGTTCTCCTGTGCGGCTTGAACGGCAGGGCCGTCGACGATGGCTTTGGCAGTGTTGTTGAGCAGGGCGGCGACGCGGATGATTTCTTCCGGGCTCCAGCGTCCGTGGTGCAGTTGCAGGGCATGACGCAGGTTGTGCACCGCTTCGTGGATTTCTGCCGGGCGATCATGGCCGCGCAGTGAACGTTTGCTCACATCGACGCGCATCCGTACGCCTTCCAGGGCAATCGCCTGGTCGCCCAGGGATTGGCGTCCGGCGTCGGTCACGTTGTAGCGTTTTTTCCCGCCCTCGGCATCGCCGGTGATCATTTCGCTTTCTTCGAGGAAGGTCAGGGTCGGGTAAATCACCCCGGGGCTGGGGCTGTAGGCGCCGTCGAACATGCCTTCGATCTGGCGGATCAGGTCATAGCCGTGACACGGCTGTTCGGCGATCAACGCCAACAGCAGCAATTTCAGATCACCTGGGGCGAACACCCGTGGGCCGCGTCCACCGCGTTCGCGGCCAGGGCGTTTCTCAAAGCCGTCGCGGCCGTCACCGTGTTCGCGGTGGGAATGATGGTCTCTCATTTTTTCAGTTCTCTCGTCATGTTTAGATACAACTTAAGATATATCTTTAGGCGATGGCAAGGCCTTTTCCGAGAGACGTTTCCGTGCGCCGACGAACGGCGCCAGGCTGGTGAGTCAGTCCCGGCATCGTCAAATCGATTTTTCGCTTGCGTAAGCCCGGATAACTTTAAAGTTAAAGTTATCACTCTATTAATTCATCGGTTTATAGTCTGGAAGTTGTCAGGGGGCCGTATATATTGGGTAAACGGCTGTGTGGTTTTTTGAATAAAACTGTCTGTAGGTAAGTGCTGACAGCTACCCATCAATAATTGCCTTTTTTGTTCTTTTTTCTGGCCTGTTGCGAAGGCATCTAACTACATGTTCGTCGGAAGTTACTTGCTTACTTTCCGAGGGCGGTGGTGGATCATTCCCTGGCGTTGAAAGTTCAAACCCCAACAGGATTTGAACTTTCAATGAGCCACTTAATTGACAAGACAGGTACTTAAAGATGTTCAAGAAAATGACTGTTGCTGCACCACTGGCTTTGCTGGCGCTGACCTCTTCCATGGCATTCGCCGCTGGTGAAGCGCGTCACTCGATCAACATTGTCGCCCACGTACCGACCAATGGTTTCTACGTGGTGCCTGTCGATCCTGACCTGGTCAACAAGGATCAGCGCATGGATTTCAGCCCAAGCAGCGGCACCATGGATGAAGTCCACGGCTTCTTTGATGTGCGCAACAACAACGGTTCGGTACACGCCAGTGTCGTGACCGCTCCGAAGCTGATGGCCGGTGCCAGCAGCATCGATCTGAAAGTTGAAATCAATGGCAAGGAACTGACCACCACCCCGCAATTGGTGGTGGGCGAAACCGAGTCCGACGTTAACTATCGCGCGCCACTGCGTATCAGCGCCAAGGGTACGACTTTCCAACCCGGCGATTACACCGGTGTGGTGGCGATGATGTTTGATGCCGTCCCTCCAGTTGGCGGAAGCCGCTAACTTACCCTTACTTGGCATCAACCGACGGGCAGATAACTTTGTTTGCCCGTCGGATTTCCACTGGTTTGTAATCTGAGTACGTGTTCATGTTCCCGATGACTCCCATCGCGGCGGCACTTGCGCTGTTGTTTTGTGCCAGCGCGGTCGCGGCTCCGGTTTCCGCCGGTACGACACCGAGAAGTCTGCTGGCCCAGGCCAAAGGCCTGCCGGCGGAATTCGAGGAGCACTTTTTTGATGTGCCGCTGGCGGTTCGCGTGGAACTCGATCAGCAACCCCTGGGGGAGGCGATGATCGTGTTGTCCCGCGATGACCGCATCACCCTGCTCGAATTTACCGACACCCGCGACAGCCGCTTCAGCGCCGCGGAACGTGAAACCTGGGCGAGCTATCTCAAACCGGGAGTGCCCTTGGGCGATTGCACCCGACAATGCCCCGAGCAACTGCTGGCGGTGCACTACAACCTGGAAAATTCGCTGCTGTCGATCCTCACTGAAAACGCCGAGCGCGACACCGAGGTCAAGCGTTACTTCGAACAGCCGGAAGGGGGTAGCAGTGGGCTGATGCTGCGCAATCAACTCAACCTCAACGGTGGTCAGGACCAGGACCTGGGTGGGCGCTTTGGCCTGGAGGCCAGTGGCAGCCTGGGCAGTTGGAGCCAGACGTTCAACATGCAACTGGCCCGTCTCGGCGGCCCGGATGATCAGCTTTACCACGCGGTTCACGAGCTCTACACCCAGCGCGAATTGCAGGGCAACTTCCTGCGCCTGGGCTATTTCACCCCCAATTCCGAAGGGCTGACCCGCCAACCACGCACGTTCGGCAACAGCCCCGATACCACCGTCGGCGTCATGTATGGCAGCTCCGACAGCCTGGCGATCAACAACCCGGCGCCCAGCATTTATCCGATTTACGTCACCGCCAATCGCCAGGGCTCGGTGGAGATTTATCGCGACGGCTTGCTGATCAACACCCAATCAGTGCCCGCCGGCCTGCAAACCCTCGACACCCGGCCATTGCCCGGTGGCATCTATGAAGTGGAAGTGCGACTGATCGAAGACGGCCAGACCACCTCCACCACCCAAGAGCTGGTCTACAAGCCCAGTAACTGGCGCAACCTCGACGAGCGCTGGCGCTATAACGTGTTTGCCGGCGAAGAAACCAAGCTGTTGAGCAACTGGGACCAACAGGCCAGCGGCAGCGCGACGGCCGGGGCGTCGGTCAATTACCTGCTGCATCCGCGGGTCATCCTCGGGCTGTCGGCGCGGCAGATTCGCGAAAAGATGCAGTACGGCACGTCCATCGACTGGACCCTGGCCAATCACCTCAGCCTGTTCGCCAACGTCTACCAGACCCAGGACCACGGCACCGGCGTTGACCTGCAAAGTCTCTACAACTACGGCTCCGGCAGTGTGGTGGTCAGCCACAACCGTAGCTGGCTGGACACCACCGACATCTATGATGTGCTGCCCGACGGCACCCGGGTGCGCCAGCGCAATGTGTTTGTCGGCGAAACCAGCAACTCGTCCCTGGCGATCAACCATCGCCTCAACAGCAAAAGTTCGATCAATGCCCGGGTGTCCCACAGTGAGGGCAACGTTGAAGGCGTCGGCCTGGACCTGGGCTGGACACAGCGCACCGTGCTCTGGGGCAGCGATGCCAATTGGCGCTTGTCGCTGTTTGATCGCCCCGGCAGTTTCAGCAGCGGCGATGATCGCAATCGCGGGGTCGACCTGAGCCTCAACCTGGCCTTGGGCGCGCCCGGCCAGCAAATCACCGGCAGCATCGGCTCGCGCACCGCCCGTGAAGGCGGGCGCGATAACAACGCGTCCCTGGGCTGGCGCAAGGATTTGAAGGACCACGTGCTGCAAAACGTCTCGGTCACCGCCCTCACCGACACCTACGGCGTGGGGATGTCCAGCCTGGCCAGTTTCCGCACCGACGCGGTGCGTGGCGACGGCTTTGTCCAGCGCTCCTCCTACAACAATAAATTCACTGGCGGCCTGAACCTGGACAGCACCCTGGCCGTTGGCGGCGAGCAAATGGTCCTGACCAGCCACAGCGACGTGCGCGGCGCGGGGCTGATTGTTGACGTGGAATCGGATATCGACGGCATCGCCCTGCGCGCCGATGATTTCAGCGGCGGCAGTGCGGCCCTGCATCCGGGGCGTAATTTCATCCCGATTACGGCTTATCAGAACAGCTCGGTGAGTTTCGACTTCGAAGGCAATCACGTGCCCTACGCCAGTATCGAGCCGTCGCGCACGCGCTATCACCTGAACAAGGGCGGCGTGGAGTACCGCAAGGTGCGGGTGATGCGAACCCTGACGGTGCTCGGTCGCCTGGTCAATGCCCAGGGCCAGCCGCTCAAGGGTCACCACGTGATCAACCACGCCAGCCGCGGGGTGACCGAAGTCGACGGCTTCTTCTCCATGGAAATGAACGCCGGTTCACCGACCCTGGAAGTGCGCCAGGGCAACCAGTTGCTGTGCCAGTTCCGCCTCGACGCCAGCCGTCATCGCAGCGAAAACAACGTGTTGATGATCGGTGACCTGCGGTGCACGCCGGACACCCTGGCCGACGTTACGTCGACTGATCAGAAGGCGGGTTAAGACCTATGAAATGGTTTATGTATGGGTTGGCACTGGCGCTGGTCGTGCCGTCGGCGCAGGCGTTCAATCAGGAAATCAGGGCGCGGTTCACGCCTGATCCGGCGCAGCCGCAACGAAATGTCTTTATCAACCAGACGCCGAACAGTGGTTACTGCGCCACCTATCCGGATGAGTGCAGGGCGAACGAAACATTCAGCATCCGGGCACCGATCAATTTCGGACCCAGAGGCCCCATCTTCGCCACGACGGGGGTTTCAATCAGAGTCCCGGCGTACTGGCGGCAACTGACGGTCACCAACAAGGACACCCTGCACACAGAGATCGTTGAAGTGCGCATCAGCGGTATTGGCTCCAGATACCGCCTCAGTGATACGGCTGCCAACCTGGCGGGGGTCACCGATAATCTCGAAGGGCACCAGAAGCTCTGGGGCGGGCAGAGTTGGGTTTACGCGCCAACCAACTGTCTGTACAGCGGCGTCGGTTCCTACACCGCCGATTCGTACCTGTTTTTCTGGAAAACCCCGAGCTCGGGCAACTGCACCAAGGTGACGTCTTTCCGGATTCCGTCGATGTCTTTCGAGTCACTGGATTTCGCCTATGAACTGCGTACGCCCAATCCGTTGGGTATGTCCGGAGGGCTCTACACCGGTTCGCTCAACTATGTGCTCAACCCGGGCGCGGATTTCAATATCGGCAACATGCAGCCCACGGACAGCAACCTGACCCTGGACTTCGTCCTCGACGTGCAACACACCCTGAAAGTCGACCTTCCACCCGGTGGCAATCAAGTGATTCTTGAACCCTTGGGCGGCTGGCAGGGTTGGCTGGACCGGGGGAGCAAACCCACGGCCCTGTTGCGCGACCAGACGTTCCTGATCTCGGCGTCATCGCGGTTCACGATGAAGCTGGAGTGTGAGTGGGAGCTGGTCAACGGTTGCGCAATTATCGATCGGCAGACGGGCATCGGCGGGGTGGTGAATGTCAGCGTCAGCCTGCCCCACGGGCTGGTGAACAGCAGCGGGCACCCGGTCAGCCACATGCCACTCAACCGTACCGAGTCAGCGCCGTTCCAGCCCGGTTTCTACGTCGATCGCAAGCCGGGCACCCTGCATTTCGAGATGTCGGAACACAGCACCAGCCAAGTGGTCGGGGCCTCCGCCGGCAGGCCCTTCAAGGGCAACATCACGGTGGTCTGGGATTCGCAAGTGTGACGCTCGGGTGAGCCACTTTTAACTTTTTATGAGGTTCGAAACGATGAAGCGTCTGTTGTTGATGTGGGTGGCCAGCGTGTTTGGTCTGACGGCGCAGGCCGGGCCGCAGATTAATGTCGGCACGGTGTACGACTATCTGGATGGCGATAAAAGTACGTACCTGAAGCGGGTGTTCAACAGCGGAGACAGCACCGCGTTCGTCAAGATCAACGTTTTGGAAATTCTCTACGACGCTGACGGCACGTCCCGGGAAGTGCCGATCCAGAGCACGGCGGACGGTGCTTCGCGTCAAGGCGTCATGGCCAGCCCGGCGCGATTGATCGTGCCGGCCAAAGGCATGCAGGGCACGCGTTTGCTGTTCATGGGCGAGCGCGATACCGAGCGCTATTTTCGCGTGCGTTTTGTGCCCGTGGTGCCGGAGAAGGAAGACGACTTCGTGATCAGCACCGAAGAGCGCGACGACTATAAAAAGAATTTGTCGGCGGGGGTCAACGTGATGACCGGGTTCGGCACGATCTTCTTTGTGCGCCCCAAGGACGCCCGTTTCGACACCGCCATCAGCGACACCGCCAGCCGTTATGACCTGCGCAACAACGGCAACACCGTGGTCGTGGTCGACGAGTTCAAAAGCTGTTCGCTGAGCGATGAAAACGACTGCGGGCCGACCACCAAACACCATGTGCTGGCGGGCAAGTCCTTCGGTTTCGACAAGGAGAAGGGCCGTGAGTACCGCTTCATGGTGATCGAGGGCGACAGCAAGAAAGTGCTGAAGATCGCCAGTCGTTAAAGAACACCGCAATCCCTGTGGGAGCGAGCTTGCTCGCGATAGCGGCTTTACATTCAACAGATGTTTTGCCTGCCAATCCGCTATCGCGAGCAAGCTCGCTCCCACAGGTTTTGCGCCATATCTGACTGGCTTTTATTGGACCTTGTGGGTAACAAACATGATCAAGCAATGCATGGTCGCCGCGCTGTTGGCTGCAACGGGGGCGGCGAGTTTCTTGGCGATAGCGGCGCGGGAGGAGCACACCTTCGAAGTCTCGGTGCTGGTGCCGACGCGCGCGTTTTACGTCATTCCCTCGGAACCTGACTGGATTCAGCGCCAGCAGATTTTGCCTTGGGATGTCGCGACTTCAAGGCTGGGCAGCCTGCGCAAATATTTTGATGTGCGGCACGACACCAGCGCCATCGAGGCGCGCCTGGAGTTGCAGCCGTACCTCTCCAATGGCCACGCGCCTGACAATATTGCGCTGCGTGTGCGCTTCAACGGCGTCGAACTGAGCCATGCCGTCGAGCCTCGGCTGGTGGTCTCCGCCGCCGACGCGGCGGTGGGGTCGCGGGTGCTGCTGGAAATCGAGCCGCAACAGCCGCCCGGCGGTTATCGGGCCGGCGACTACTACGGCAATGTGCTGCTGTTGTTCAACGCCCGGGCGCCGGGTGGGTAAATCACAAGGCAGGTGAATATTTATGAAATTGTCCACAGGTGGGATGGCGCTGTTGGTCGCATTGGCCATGCCTTCGGCGCAGGCGGTGAATCAGGAAATCAGGGCGCTGTTCACGCCGGATCCGTCGCAGCCGCAAAAAAACGTATTTATCAATCAAACCCCGAGCAGCGGCTACTGCGCGACGTATCCGGATGAGTGCAGGGTAAACAACACGTTCAGTATCCGGCTGCCCATTGTTTTTGGGCCGGCCGGCCCGGTTGTGCCGCCCATGGGGATGTGGATCAAAGCGCCCGCCAACTGGCGACAACTGAACGTCACCAACGCCGCTACCCGTGAAACCGAGATCGTTGAAGTGCGCATAACCGGGATGGGCTCCAATTACGTCCTGAGCGATACAGCCGCCAATTTGACCGGCGAGACCGATATCCTCGAAGGACACCGCAAGCTCTGGGGCGGGCAATCCTGGGTCTATGCCCCACCGAATTGCCTGTACAGCGGCGTAGGCTCGTACACCGCCTCGACTTATCGGTTTTTCTGGAAAACCCCGGTAGAAGCCAACTGCACCAAGTTGGCGTCTTTTCGAATTCCATCGATCTCGTTCAGCACCCTGGATTTCGCCTACGAACTACGCACGCCAAACCCGCTGGGTATGTCGAGCGGGCTCTACACCGGATCGATCAACTACCAGGTTGGCCCCGGTAGGGATTTCAACATTGGCAACTTGCTGCCCGATGACAGCAACCTGACCCTGGACTTCGTCCTCGACGTGCAACACACCCTGAAAGTCGACCTGCCACCGGGCGGCAATCAGGTCATTCTGGAACCCCTGGGGGGCTGGCAGAGTTGGCTGGATCAGGGGCGCACCCCCACTCGCCTGTTGCGCGACCAGACGTTCCTGATCTCGGCGTCATCGCGATTCACGATGAAACTGGAATGCGAGCTCGATCTGGGCCAGCACTGCGGGATCATTGACCGTGAGTCCGGTTACGCAAGCCTGGTCAGAGTCAGCGCCAGCCTGCCCAACGGGCTGACGGACAGCAGCGGGCAACCGGTCACGCGACTGCTGTTGGGCCGCCAGGTATCGCGCACGTTTCAACCGGGGCATTACGTGGATCGAAAGCCGGGGACGTTGCATTTCGAAGTGCCGGAACTTGAGACTGCTTTTTTGATTCGCAACTCCAAAGGCCGGCCCTACAAAGGCAACATCACCGTGATCTGGGATTCGGAAGTCTGATCTTTCGAGTGAGCAGGTTTTTACCGAGCCATTGAACCTAGCGCCGCAGCAATCTCCCGGCGGCTGTCGCGCCGGGGATTGCTGCGCCAATGCGCTGTTGTTTAATGCGGTGGCACTGGGGGTGTTTACAGCCCGTACTTGTGCAGCAGCATTCGGCTCAGGCTGCGCGCCAACTCGAGTTTTTCGTAAGCCAGGTCAACGGAGCGTTGCGCGTATTCCTGATCGGATATCGGTGCCGGTCTGGCTGAGGGATCGTACAAGTCTTCGAGACGCTCCAATCGCTGATTGAAGAGGCGATCATTGGCCTCGAACCGCTCAGGCCAGGCCTCACGCAGATATTGTTCCCAGAACGGTTGTTCGAGCATGCCATTGACCAGCCCGTCGCCGTTCTCTCTCTCCAGCACGGTATCGTAGGCCCGGTCGATGGCTTCCTCCGTCACGCCGGCAATCTCCCTGAAGAGCATGGAGTCCGATTGCCAGGGCAGGCCAAGGCGTTGCGCCAGAGCGGTCTGATAGGCCAGGTAAATTTCCACTTCTTCGGCCCTGCTGGGGCGCAACAGCGAATCGGCCAGGGCGATTTGGTTGACCCTGTCCAGACGTGTCGCGCCTTTGCTCAACTTGACCAACCGCAACTCCCGTTCGGCGGCGGACGTCGAGTAGGCATGCGCCTGGGACACAAGCGCCTGTACGCCCATGCGGTTGAAGATCTCGGAACTGGCGTCCTCACAGTTTTCCGGGTTCTGTGCGGTGCGGAACAGTTTTTCACGCAACGGCATGTCCATGTCCATGGCATCAATCAGTTCCCAGACGCGACGCGACAGTTGCTCTCGTACCCACCCGCCGGCCCGGTAGTCTGCGGAGGTGGTCAGGCTGTCGATCAGTATGAAAAAGCCCTCGCTATTGGCTTCACTCATCAGGTTGTCCCAGGCTTCGGCGCGGTAATTGCCCAAACCGGGGGAGCGATTGCCCCACAGTGACGAGTCATCATTGAGCGGCCATTTGTCCCGTGCGTTTTGCGCCAGCGGCGCGTAGAGGTTCTCGCGGGGCAAGCCCACCGAGCGGCGATACTCGTGCAAGGCATGGCGGTGGGCATCCAGTAATTTGCTGGAGTCCAGTCGCGCACGGGCGACCGTCCACGCGTTATTCGAGCCTTTGATGGCCCGGGGGATGGTTCTGATCGGGTTGCCCGACAGATCAAGGAAAAATCCCCGGGGACGAAACTTGGCCAACAGCCCCTCCGGCCAGGCGTCGATGCCCGTGTAGGACAGGTTCAGTACCTTAAGGCGTGGCATGCGCCCCACATTCGGCGCGATAACCAGCGGGTTGTATTCAAGCCGCAGGGTTTGCAGTCGGGTCAGACGACCCAGTTGCACCAAGGCCTCGTCGGTCAGGCGGATGCGGTTGTCGCTCAGGCGCAGGGTTTCAAGCGCGGGCATGTTACCGACCCCGGCCGGCAGGCCGGTCAGGCCGCAGCGTCGCGCGCTGAATTGGCGAAGCTGGGTGAAGTCCTGGAGCATCCCGTCCGAGCGTTGCGAGATCGTCATGCCATCCACATTCAACGTGGTGATCTGGTCGAGATAATCCTTGAGGTCCGGCAGTTTTTTCCACCAGCGTTCCAGGTTGTAATTGCGTAGATCGCTGGACAGATCCAGCGCATAACCGCCCGCAAAATGCGTGCTGCGTTCATCGAACACCCACGGCTTGCGCTCGAAGCATTCCACCAGGCCTTCGGCGATGTGCCTCACAGCATCGGGCGCAATGGCTGCGTCGTCAGGCAGGGTCGCCGCCATCTGATCCTTCCAGATGCCGAGCACATTGCGCAGCCTGTTCAGTGAGCGTTCGAGGGTTTTGATCACCTCTACAGCATCCGCATCAGCCGGCAGGGAGCGGGTGAAGGTCTCCACCTCCCGCTCGCTGAGATGCGGGTACAGATCCTGAACCCGTTGCTCAATGGTCTTGGCGCCTTTGGACAGCAAAGGGCCGCGCAACAACAGCATCGTCTGCCACTGCGCCACCGGCCGGATCGGCGGTTCGAGCAACGCGGTGCGACGTTCGGCCGGCACTTCGGATTTGGCTATCAGCCATTCCTTGAACCAGGCGCCCTGGCCGAACTGGTAACCGAGTTCAACACGCGACGCTTCGGGCATGGCGCGCAGGATTGACTCGTACAGGTTGTAGGGGCCGTGCAACTTGTGATTCTCGCCGTCACGTCCCTTGTAGCGTCCGTGCTCGTCTCGCACCAGGATTTTGACGGTGCCGGCGTCATCGGCGCCGACGCTACAGCGCAACGGGCCATCGTAAGTGCCGAAACGCACTTCGATCCGCAGCCCGTTGAACGTGTCGCTGTTGAGGCGCAACACGTTCAGGGCCAGGCGCTCGGTGTCGGGGGTTATTCGGGCCTTTTCATAGAAGCCTTCGCACGCTCTGGCCGCTCGGGTTTCGAACGCGCATTCGCGGGCCAGGGCCCTGAGGCGCAGGGGAATGCGCTGCTGTTGGGCCAGTGTGTCCAGCTCGGTTTTTTCGGCGCCGGCCAGCAGCGTATCGGCGACGTCGGCAGGCAGGTCCGGGTAGGCGGTTTGCAGGCGCTGAACGTTTGCCTCGTTGCGGTATTCCCGTGCGCGGTACAGATAGTCCGACAGCTCGGGCTTGCGCTCATCCACCCGTGCGGCCAGACGATCACGCAAGGTTTGTACGCGCTGATCCATGGGCAGGTTTGCACCGAGCAGGTCGCTCAGTTTCGCGTCGTCCAGAAAGCCCACCACTCGTTCCGCAAGCTTGCCCGCCAGTACATCGCCCAGGCTGATGTTCAATGTCTGGCTGGCGGACGCCCGGGCATGGCCATAGGTGCGAAACATGCCAGTCAGGTCGGATCGCTCATACACGTTTAGCGCGTAATCCGTTGGCCAGCCGGGCAGTTCCGTCACCAGTTGTTCAAACCAGACGGAAGACGGGTCGAGCGCCGCGCCAGAGCGGATTCGTTCGCGGGCCACACCGACGTCCTTGAACGCCCTGTAGCGTGTGAGGGTGTCGTCCAGCAGCAGCGGGGGCGGGGTTTGCTCGACGTGCATCCGGCGCAACGAACCCTCATCGGTGCCGCTGATGTAGCGGATGTTTTCCAGTTGCTCGGCGGTGAAACCATCGGTGTGGTGGCCGAGCCGTTTCATCAGGGTTTCAGCGTCCCAGGCACGGGGATTCTCCCCTTCGAGCAGCCAGGCGCCATGGCCGTTGCTGACCACTTTCGGTGAATAGGCGTCGGCACGCCGGGGATGCAGAATGCGCTGCTCGCCGGTGTCAGGGCGTTTGTGCACCACGTAGAGACCATTTTCCAGCGGCAGGATGTGCCGGCCCTCATTAGCATGCAGGCCCGAGGCATCGGGCGTCGAATCCGCCGCCAAGGTGATGTGACGTTGCTGATACGGGCCAAGGTCAGGGTTCCACAGCACGCTTTTGCCATCGGGCAGTTGTACCGGCGTCATGCCTTCGATCAACGGTGACAATTTGAGTTTGAACTCGTTGCCAATGGCGCCACCGACCGCGAACACCGCCAGTTGAATCACATCGGTCACCACACCGATCACATGTTCGGCAGCCTCGACCCACAGGCCTTCGGCCAGGTCGACCACACCTTCAATCACATCGGTGGTCAGTTGATAGGCGGTGTACGCCAGCATCAACTCGCCCAGACCGGGCACGAACGGTGTCATCACCATCAGTGCAACGTTGAAAATGTCGGAAAGGATTTTCTTGAAGTTGTCCCACCAGGCCCAGCGCGCTCGGCTGTCGGTATCGGCCGTGGAGACGGCAATCGCGCGGCCGTCGTTGAGGATCTTGTTCAGGGCTTTTTGGTACAGGTGCTCCCACAGTGGGCGCGTGATCGGCTCGACAGAGAATTGCAGGTCGGGTTTCGACACAGGGATTTCCCGCCAGGTGGGAAGCGGATCGGCCGGTTGCCGCTCATGCCATTTCACCTGGCTCAGGCGTTGCCCCAGCCCGGCGAAAAAATGCCCGCGTTGTGGCTGGTCGACGAACTGGCTGAAGAATTGCTGATAGGTCGTGCCACTGGACGGCAACAGCGTGTTTTCACGCAGTTGCCGTGTGATCTCGCTCATGCAGTCGGTTGCCGACGGGTATTCCTTCAACGGGTGCTCGGGGTCGTGGGGGACATACACCAGCACTCGACTGACGCCGCGATTCTGCTCAGGGACAGGGGTAAAAACGATGATGCCGGTCAGGGTGGTGTCCATCAGGCGCAAGTCACAGGCCTGCATGACTTTGCCGTCCAGGGTCAGGTTGGTCAGGCCGTGAATAAGGCCGAGTATCAGGCTGTGGGCGTTGACGCTGATGTCTTTTTTCTTCAGTGCCAGGTGCGCGGCGGCCTTGAGCGCGGCCTTCTGGCTGAGGCTGACCCAATGCTGCAAAGCCCCGGCGGCCACGGGGCTGGCGGGCAGCAGGTAATGTTCGAGGTGGCGCTTGTAGCGGTTGCCGATATCCAGTTTGCGACACAGTGTCTGAAACTGTTTGATCGTCATTGTTTGTTTGATCGGCGTTATTTCAAAGCGCCCGTGCTGATCGGGGCGGGTAATAAACTCCGAGTCCGCTTCGAAGTGCTCGTTACGTGCAAAGTTGTGCAGTGCGGCATCCAGCAATGACACCGTTCGGGTGGTCACCCCTTGGGATGTATCAATCACATACCACGGCTGCTCTTTGGAAATATAGAGATGCAGCCAGGTTTCCCGGACGTTCAGGTCGAGTCCGTATTGAATTCTGATCGCGGCCTTGAGCAAGGGCTCGGCAAAGGAATAAACATCCTTGAGTGACAAGAGCATCTGGTCCAGCGCGTTCTGGGTATTCCAGGCCTCTATGTTTGCGTCTTTCAGTGCCTGGCTGGCGCTGTCAAACCAAGGTTCTCGCCGCAGTCGGACATTGCCCAGCGCTTGTACTCGCTGCAACGAGGTCTGGGTAAAGCAGTCATTAATGCGGGCTTTGATAAAAGGGTAGTGCCTGCCTTTATTGTTAGATGAGTTGTCTGGATTGGCCAAGTTGTTTACTGTTTGTAACTCAAGCATGGTGAATAGTCTTCACGTTATGGGAAGGCTCTAAGCTAACCATTGACGTAAAGAATAAAAGTTCAAAACTCTGTTTCTAGAGGCCGGCTAATCGTCTGTTATTGATTGAAAATCGCAATGTCGAAAATATTTAAATACCACCATTGTTGTAGTTCTTTTTTCGCTGTAGGAAAACGCTACGGCGATACTCGGCATTATCGCTGCGCCATTGTCGGCGCCGCGCATTCGGTGTTGCGACCCGGCTGCAAATACGGCGTCAGAATCGGCGCCATCCCCTTGAGTACCTGCACTGGCAACGCCGAAGTGAACTTGAATTGTTCGGCGGAGCGACCCGGCACGAATGCGGTCAAGGTGCCGAAGTGGTGATCGCCGATGTAGAACACAAAGGTCGCGGTGCGGTTGATCGATTTCGAACTGAGGATCCGTCCACCCGAGCCAATCGCTTCGATGCGGTTATCCCCGGTGCCGGTCTTGCCGCCCATGGCCAGCGGTGTGCCGTCCGGGGTTTTGAAACTGCCTGACACCCGTTTTGCCGTACCGGCGTCGACCACGTGGGACAAGGCTTCGCGCATGGCCGCGGCCACCTCGGACGGCATCACCCGTTTGCCGACGTTCGGGTCATTCACCACTTGGGTTTCATAGGGCGTATTGGCGGCGAAATGCAGGCTGTCGATCCGCAGGGTGGGCATGCGAATGCCGTCGTTGAGGATGGTGCCGATCAGCTCGGCCAACGCGGCGGGACGGTCGCCGGAACTGCCAATGGCCGTGGCCAGTGACGGCACCAGGTGGTCGAACGGGTAGCCGACTTTCTGCCAGCGCTGATGAATGTCGAGGAACGCCTCGATCTCCAGCATGGTGCGGATGCGACTGTCCCGGGCGCCCTTGTGCTTGCTCTTGAACAGCCAGCTATAAACTTCCTGGCGCTCGAACTGGCTGGCTTTGACGATCTCACTCCACTTGGCGTCCGGGTGGTTCAACAGGTAGCCGATCAGCCACAGGTCCAGCGGGTGGACCTTGGCGATGAAGCCCTGATCGGGCAGGTCATAAGAGCCGGGGCCGTAGCTCAAGTAGAGGCGCTCGAGACGTTCGTCAGTGAGTTTTTCCGTGAGCTTGGCGCCTTTGAGGTGCGCGCGCACGAAGGTATTGAAGGCGGCTTGCTCGGCGTCCGGGTACAGATAACGGTGCACGGCGGCCATGCGGATCGGGGTCGGGCGCATGCTGTCGAGGAAGGTTTCCAGGCGCGAGTCGGTGTCCTTGTTCCTGTATTTTTTCCAGAATTTGAGCAGGAACGAGGTGCCTTCCTTATCGGCGAACGACGCCAGGTATTCCTGACGGCGTGGGTCGCGGTCGTCCTTGAGCAGTTCGGCGCTGCTGTTGGGGCCGGAGTAGGTGGTGTAGCGCACGATGTCGCGCATCAGCCGAATGAACGGCAGGTTGATCGATTCGCGAATGGCATCGCGCAGGGTCGGCATGCGGCCGTTGTCTTCGTTACGGAAGTTGTGGAACACATGCAACCCGCCACCGGTGAAAAACGCCTCGCCCGGGCTGGCGGAGTATTTGCGATCAAGGGCGGCGCCGAGCATTTTTGGCAGGCTGCGGTCGGTGTTCTGGATCAGGTAATCGACGACCCAGCGGGTCAGGCGATCCTGATCGGGCACGTCGGTTTTTTTCAGCTCGGCCACGGTCTTGTCGCCGTACTTGTCGTGCAGCTCAGAGATGATCTGCAGGTAGGTGGTCAGCACCCGCATCTTGGCGGTGGAGCCCAATTCCAGTTTGCTGCCTTCGTTGATATCGAAGGGTTGATCGGTGCTGTCGGTCTGCACCCGTACGCGGGAGCCGTCCGGGGTCAGTTCGAACAGGGTGAAGCTGTAGCGCACCGCCGTGGTGCTGGTGGGCGTCAGCAGGCGTTCGCCGATCAGGCCGATCTGCCCGGCGAACACCGGGTCGGCCAGGTGCTTGAGGTATTCGGTGGCCTGGGCCTGCAAGTCACTTTGCAAGGTGCTGGTGGCCGACAGGTCGAGGCGGTCGAGGTCGTACAGAGGACGGTTGAGCATCGACGCCAAGCGGCTGCGGGCGGTGCTGATGCCTTTGTTGGTTTCGATGGGTTGGATGGTCGGTTGGGTCTGCCAGTCGCGATACGTCACTTGACTGGCCAGCGCCGAGGCGGCCAGTGGCGCATCGATGACATTGTTCAGGGCCAGCAGGCGAATGTGGCTGTCGGTGAGGTCGGCCAGTTCTTCGTGGCCCTTGGTCAGGTAATGGGAAGGGCGACGCTGGGCGATCATCAGCGACAACATTTCCCGCAGGGCCAGGCCTTTGGCGGCCATGGTTTTTGGATCCGTGGCGGTGCTGGCCAGGGTTTCATTGGCCTGGTTGAAATCGGCGCCATACCAGACCCGCAAACCCTCGGCCATGCCGTGCACTTCACCGTGACCGGGAACGGCCGACAGCGGCACGCTGTTGAGGTAATCACGCACCACGTTCTGCCGCACCTGCAAGGTTTGCGGCCCCGGTTGATAGGCGCGCACGCTGGCGGAAATCATCTGCCGGATCTTCTCCGCGCCGGACACGGTCAAGCCATCGGGGGAGTGACGGTATTTCTCAAGCTGCGTCGCCAAGGTACTGCCGCCCGCGGACTGCCCCGGCAAGTGCATCAGCTTCGCCACTTGGGACCACGCGGCCATGCCGAAGCGCGGCCAGTCCACAGCGGGGTTGGCCAGGGGCTGTTTTGGATCCAGCAAAAAACGGTTTTCGATGAACAGCAAACTGTTGACCACCACCGGCGGGATCGAGTCGAAGCTGGAATAGAGCTGCTGCGGGTATTTGAACTGATACAGCGGCGCGGCCCGGCAATCGGTGATCGACAGCCCGGCCTGGATTTTCTCGGAATAGGGGACGAAAAAGCCCTTGTCGGTGTACTTCATCAACGCCGGAGAAAAGCGGGTTTGCGCGGCAATCACATAGTTGCGCTTGAGCAGCCGCGGCAGAAAATCCCCCATGGAGCTGTAGCCCAGACGCAAATCGAACGGTCCGGCACCGGGGTAGCGAATAGCATCGCTGGGGCCGGGTTGCAGGTCATAGCTCAAGGACGCGGCAAATTTGCTGACTTCCCGGGATTGAAACTTCGACGTGCGCATTTCCTTCGCGGCGGCCAGGCCCAGCACGATCAGGATAATCAGCAGCAACAACCAGAACGCCTTCCAGCCGTGTTTGGTACGGCGGGGTTTTTCAGGTAAAGGCGCATCATCCACACGTTCAGTCGGAACCACGGTTTTACTCGAATCGCTTTGCCATAACGCGCCCATAGTCGACTGATCCATTCACGCAGATTGATCGGACTTGTCTGAAGCTTAGACGGTGGTTGGCGATGGTGAAAAAATTGTGAATAGAGAAATATCGAAATCGTATGAATGGTTGTGTCCCACGGAGAGCGAGGCTATTAAGTTCACTACTGCCCTGTGGCGAGCGAGCTTGCTCGCGCTGGGCTGCGCAACGGCCCCTTTTTTGAGAGCGCTGCGCGCTCAAACGGAAGCAAGCTCCCTCGCCACAAAGCGTGGTGAGGCTCAGATGTGATGATCGAAGCCAAAATCGGACTTGTTGCCCGCGATGTCATGAAGTTGAACACTGCCCTGTGGCGAGCGAGCTTGCTCGCGCTGGGCTGCGCAGCGGCCCCTTTTTGGTGAGCGCTGCGCGCTCAAACGGGAGCAAGCTCCCTCGCCACAAAGCGTGGTGAGGCTCAGATGTGATGATCAAAGCCAAAATCGGACTTGTTGCCCGCGATGTCATGAAGTTGAACACTGCCCTGTGGCGAGCGAGCTTGCTCGCGCTGGGCTGCGCAGCGGCCCCTTTTTGGTGAGCGCTGCGCGCTCAAGCGGGAGCAAGCTCCCTCGCCACAAAGCGTGGTGAGGCTCAGATGTGATGATCGAAGCCAAAATCGGACTTGTTGCCGGGATGTCATGAAGTTGAACACTGCCCTGTGGCGAGCGAGCTTGCTCGCGCTGGGCTGCGCAGCGGCCCCTTTTTTGAGAGCGCTGCGCGCTCAAACGGAAGCAAGCTCCCTCGCCACAAAGCGTGGTGCGGCTCAGATGTGATGATCGAAGCCAAAATCGGACTTGTTGCCCGCGATGTCATGAAGTTGAACACGGCCCTGTGGCGAGCGAGCTTGCTCGCGCTGGGCTGCGCAGCGGCCCCTTTTTGGTGAGCGCTGCGCGCTCAAACGGGAGCAAGCTCCCTCGCCACAGAGAGCCTCAGAGGTTCTGTCAAAGCCAGTAGGCATCCCAGAGCGGATAGTCGCCGACTTCCTCCACAAGCCCTGCACGTACCGGATTGGCGAGGATGTAATGAGCAAATGGCAGAAGTTCTTCACCATCGCGGATGGCCCGGTCGTGGTAGCCGCTTTGCCAGAAAGCCCCCTGAGTGCCTGATGCTCGGTTAATGCTCAATGTGCTGCGGGATTTTATAGCTTGCATGACTTGCGCCAGGGAGCGCTGCTCAAGTTGCACCAGCCAATGAAAGTGGTCTGGCATGATGACCCAGGCAATCGAATTGACCCATTGTTGTTCATGGGCTCGTCTGAGTTCAGCCACTAATAGACGCCCCAAGCACCAATCACTGAACACCCGCCTGCGTTGATATACGACTGCCGTGATCAGATAGCCTCGGCCCCGTTCTGAACATCGTCCATGGCGTAGCCGATGGGAATTTGGATGTTTTTGCATTCCATTGCGTCCTTTTGCAGTGATCTGAAATGACCCTAGCCCGCCCCCTTCCTACTTGAGCCGGCAACTGCTGTCCGAATATTCCGAATTTGATGAAGGACTCACGGTGGAAACCATTTCCTGTGGCGAGGGAGCTTGCTCCCGCAGGGGTGCGAAGCAGCCCCAAATCCAGGCATCGCGGTCGGTCTGAAAAATCTCAATTGCAAGGTTGCGACTGCTGCGCAGTCGAGCGGGAGCAAGCTCCCTCGCCACAGGAGTGGCATCGTCTGTAATGGCTGGACTAGAGCTCTCGAGAAAAGAAAACCAACCTTCGCCGTAACATGACGATGCACCAATGCTGTGCAATACTCCCCGCCGTTTTTGCAGCGAATATTCCTACAAAACTCAGGTAATGCGCCTCCGTAAACAGCGCTTTTAGCGAGAGTTGTGCCTGAATGTTGTGGTTTATAGAGTGAAAAAGCCTGTCGGAAGCTTTTTATACTGCACGCCCCGCTGATCTTGCAGGTTTTGTCCTACAAGACGGGTTTGCCCATAAGGCAGGCCCGGTATCAGGAAGCGCTGGCTTACCGGTCCGCCCTTCGTTTACTCGGTGGTCACATCCAATAACAAGACGAGGTTGTACCCCTATGCCAGCAGGCAATCATCTGCCCCAAGGCGAGGCCGCTCAGGGCGGCCCGCTTAAACGCGAACTGGGCGAACGGCATATTCGTTTGATGGCACTCGGTGCCTGTATCGGCGTCGGCCTATTCCTGGGTTCGGCCAAGGCCATCGAAATGGCCGGCCCGGCGATCATGCTGTCCTACATCATTGGCGGCCTGGCGATCCTGGTGATCATGCGCGCCCTCGGCGAGATGGCCGTGCACAACCCGGTCGCCGGCTCCTTCAGCCGTTACGCCCAAGACTATCTCGGCCCCCTGGCCGGTTTCCTGACCGGTTGGAATTACTGGTTCCTGTGGCTGGTGACCTGCGTCGCGGAAATCACTGCGGTGGCGGTGTACATGGGCGTCTGGTTCCCCGAGGTGCCGCGCTGGATCTGGGCGCTGTCGGCGTTGATCAGCATGGGCACCATCAACCTGATCGCGGTGAAGGCCTTCGGTGAGTTCGAGTTCTGGTTCGCCCTGATCAAGATCGTCACCATCATTGCGATGGTCATCGGCGGTATCGGCGTGATCGCGTTCGGCTTCGGCAATGACGGCGTGGCCCTGGGGATTTCCAATCTGTGGGCCCACGGCGGCTTCATGCCCAATGGCGTGCAAGGCGTGTTGATGTCCCTGCAAATGGTGATGTTCGCCTACCTCGGCGTCGAAATGATCGGCCTGACCGCCGGTGAAGCGAAGAACCCGCAGAAGACCATCCCCAATGCGATCGGCTCGGTGTTCTGGCGCATCCTGTTGTTCTACGTCGGTGCGTTGTTCGTGATCCTGTCGATTTACCCGTGGAACGAAATCGGCACCCAGGGCAGCCCGTTCGTGATGACCTTCGAGCGTCTGGGGATCAAGACTGCGGCGGGCATCATTAACTTCGTTGTGATTACTGCGGCGCTGTCGTCGTGCAACGGTGGCATCTTCAGCACCGGGCGCATGCTCTACAGCCTGGCGCAGAACGGCCAGGCCCCGGCCGGTTTTGCCACGACTTCCAGCAATGGCGTGCCCCGTCGTGCGTTGCTGCTGTCGATCTTCGTGCTGTTGCTGGGCGTGCTGCTCAACTACATGGTCCCGGAAAAAGTCTTTGTCTGGGTGACGGCAATTGCCACCTTCGGCGCGATCTGGACCTGGGTGATGATCCTGCTGGCTCAGCTCAAATTCCGCAAAGGCCTGAGCGCCAGCGAACGGGCCGGGCTGAAATACAAGATGTGGTTGTACCCGGTCAGCTCCTATCTGGCGCTGGCATTCCTGGTGCTGGTGGTCGGCCTGATGGCGTACTTCCCGGACACCCGCGTGGCGTTGTATGTGGGGCCGGCGTTCCTGGTACTGCTGACGGTGTTGTTCTACGTGTTCAAGCTGCAACCGACCAATGCGACGCAAGGTGCGGTGCGTTCGGCTTCGTAAGGTTTGATGCCTGAAATGCAAAAGCCCCGGTCGTGATGATCGGGGCTTTTTCGTTTCAGACTGTCGCGGGTATGGGGGATTGGGTCAGCCGCTTATGGAAATCCAGCCAAGCCCCCAACAATCCCATCAGACCAACCCCCACCAGCGCCGTGAAAATCTGCATGGCAAAGGCGTCGTTGGTCATGGCGTTGATCATGTCCGCCAGGGGCGCCAGCAGCACGCCGAGGCAGAAGATTTCCAGCGAGTAACGACCCATGCGGCAACTCTGTTGTGCCCACCAGTTTCGAGTCCAGCTACGGCCGGGCAGCAACTTGGCGGTGACGTAGGCCAGCGCCAGGAAATGCACCAGCCGTACCGGCGACAGGTCAGTCTTGCTGATCGGGTACAACAGGTTGCTCAGCCACGCCGGCATTACCGCGTCGTGAATTTCCGGCCAGCGCCAGGAGATCGTAATCACCCCGGCGAACACCACGTACACCGCTGCACTGACAAACAAAGGCTGGTGCATTAAAGAACGTGTGTCGGGCAATCGCGGACGCTGCCCGTAAATCGCCGCCGCGCCGCCAAGCACAAACAGCAATTGCCACACGACGGGGTTGAAATACCACACGCCATCCTTGATCGCCGCCAGGTTCCAGCCGAACCACGGCGCCAGCAGATACACCGTCAACGACAGCGCCACTACCGCCCACGCCTTGCGTACCAACAGCGGCAGCGCCAACGGCAAACCGGCCAGCAGCACGATGTACAGCGGCAACGGGTCCATGAGGTTCGGTTTGAAGCGCAGCAGCAACTCATCCGTCAACGCTTGCTGAGGGTTGGTGATGAAGTGGTGCATGCCCATTTCTTCCACCAGGTCGCGGGTTTCCACATGGCTGTTGGCGAAGAACACAATGCCCATCAGCATCGCCAACAAGAAGATATGCACCACATAGAGCACCCAGGTGCGGCGCAGGATTTTCAGGCAGGCGATCAAATAGCCGTCGCGCTGGAGGATTTTTCCGTAGGCCAGGACCGCCGCGTAGCCGGCCAGAAACACGAAGATTTCTGCGGCGTCGCTGAAGCCGAAATTACGCAGGGTGATTTGCCCGAGGGGGTTGTGGGGCACGTGATCCCAGAAAATGAAGATCAGGGCCAGGCCTCGGAAAAAGTCGATTCGATGATCGCGTTCAGATGTCATGACTGAGGGCTCTTGAACGTGTTTTGAAAAGGAGTATTTCGCGACACAAAAGGTTGCGTGCCCCATATCGGCGGCGCAGGGTGGCGTGATTGGCCGTTAATTGCAAAGTGGGGGTATTACGGGATATTGCCCGTGATAGCCGTCTATCTTAAACACGGTGATTAAAGCCTTGCAGCAGGATCAAAGCTTCACGGATTGAATGCAGTCATCCGAAGGGGCATTGACATGAGGATGGGCGATTGGCTCGACAGAGAACTCGGCGGCCGACGGGTCTGGCTGTTTTTTCTCATGGCGACCTTTGCCTACGTCCTGCCGCTGATCCTCGCGGATTATCCCTACATCGATGACAGTTGGCGCGCACTGGCCGCCGGCATGGGCTGGTCGGAGGAAGGCCGCTTGTTCACCCAGCTGTTCTACAACTGGCTGACGTTCAGCGGTGCGGCGCCGAACATTTTCCCCTTACCCTTACTGATCGCCACGCTGGCGATGTCGTGGGCATTGACCCGCCTGACCTTCCACTACTTCGCCGAACCGACCCTGACCCATTGCCTGGTGGTGCTCGGGTTCTGGTACAACCCGTTCTTCCTGCAAAACCTGTCCTATCAATACGACGGGCCGGCCATGGCCCTGAGCCTGGTGGCGGTGATTTTCGCGATCACCTTTCGCAGCGCCTCGCGGGTCCAGCAATGGGTCGTGCCGGCGTTGCTGATTGCCCTGGCGTTGGGGCTGTATCAAGTCAGCATCAATGTGTTTCTCGGCTTGTGTGCTTTGGAGCTGCTGCGCGCCGCCGGGGCCAGACTGCCCTGGCCCCAGTGGTGGCGATTGATCGGCTGGAAAGCCGCGCAAGTGACGCTGGCCTGGCTGATCTACTTCGTCACGGCGGGGGCCTACATGAATCAGCACCGCACCCCGTTATTGAATTGGGGGGCGGCGCCACTGCTGCAAGTCGAGACCAACGTGGCCCGGGTGCTGGAAAAGGTCATGTTGCTGTTTCACGGTGGCTTCGGCTGGGTGTTTGCGGCGTTGTTGCTGTGTGCCGTTGCCGGTGGCGTCTTGCTCATCGAACGGCAGCAGACGGGGCCGAAGAGAGTGGTGATGGCGTGTCTGTGCTTATTGATCTTGCCCGTCGTGGTGTTTCTGGTGCCCGGCGCCGCGCTGTTTTTCCGCGACTTCAACGAAGGCGCCCGCACCTTGATGGGGTTTTCCGTGGTGCTGGTGCTGCTGTTCTACCTCAGCCATTCGGCGCTGGCGACCGTGCATCCACGGCTGCCGCTGCTGTTGTTGATCCCGCTGCTGGCCATGCTCTCCCTGTCCTTCGCCTATGGCCGGGTGCTGGTGATGCAGAAGACCTTCGCCAACACCGCGCTCAATGCGTTGAGCTACGACATCGCCTCCCGCCCGGCCCTGCGCGATGCCAAACGCATTTACCTCTCGGTGGCGTACTCCGATCACTGGCTGACCGCTGCCGCTGGTTCATTCAAGCAACTGCCGGTGCTGCAGTACTTGCTGAACACCGACTACTACATGCTCGCCGAAACCCTGCCGAAAGCCGGCATCACCAACGTGGTGGCCGAGCGGGAGCGGCGCAATGCAACCCGTGTCGGGTATCAGGGGTTTGTGCCATTGGTGGATAGCCAGTACTACCGGATTTATCTGCTGGGTGATTACGGTTTTATCGTGATGAAGGAGCCGAGGCCGATTGTTGAACTGCAATGGTGACCGTTGGTCCGGAACAGGGGCAGACCTGTAATTTCTGACAGTAGACGGCATCCGGTGGTGATTTTAGTTTGAGAGGCACCTCTGGCGGCGACGGGAAAGAGCCAGCATGAAAGTCTTCTGGAAAGGATTCTCCACTTACAGCGTCATCGGCGTGGCCAATGCGATCATCCATTGGCAGATCTTTTTCGTCCTCAGCACCGGCGCTGAACTCACGCAGGCTGCGAGCAACTTCGCGGCATATTGCGTTGCCGCGTCCTTTTCCTTCTATGTGAATGCGCTGTACACCTTTGATGCCAAGGTGTCGGTGGGCGTGTATCTGCTGTTCATTGGTCTTATGGGCGCCATGAGCTACGGCATCGGGCGCCTCGGCGATCTGTGGCGGTTTCCCGGTTTGCTGACGGTGACTGTGTTTTCACTGTTGAGCCTGGTGTGCGGTTTTGTCTTCTCGAAGTTCGTGCTGTTTCGTGGGCGTGAAACATGAAAACTTCTCAGCGCCCGGCGCGCCCGTTGACACAACTGACCGTGCCGTCCCGGCCCTTCGTGGTCGATCTGGACGGAACGCTGCTCAGGTCCGATCTACTATTCGAAAGCGCCTTGGCCTTTGTTCATTGTCAGCCGTCGCACTGGCTGAAGCCTTTGAATTGGCTCCGTCATGGCAAGGCGTATTTGAAAGAACAGTTGGCGCAGGCGACGGATATCGACGTCACCGTGTTGCCCTACGATCCCGATGTACTGGCGCTGATCGAGGCGCAACGCAAGGACGGGCGCAAGATTGTGTTGGCCACGGCCAGTCATCATTCGCTGGCGACGCGGATTGCCGAGCATTTGAAGGTGTTTGATGACGTCCTGGCCACAAGCCTTGGGTGCAATTTATCGGGCACGAACAAGCGTGATTTGCTGGTGGCGATATATGGCGAGCGAGGTTTTGATTACGTCGGCAATGCGCTTGAGGACTTGTCGATTTGGCGCGTGGCCGAGCAGGCCTATGTCGTCAATCCTTCGCCGGGCGTCGAGCTCGCCACCCAAAGCCTGAACAACGTGGTGCAAGTGGTCCGCTCGGGGGGGATGAATGTCAGGGATTGGTACAAGGCGTTTCGCATCCATCAGTGGGCCAAGAACGCGCTGATCTTCGTGCCGTTGCTGGCCGCGCATCAGATTGGCAATTCACTGCTGCTCTGGCACGGTCTGCTGGCTTTTGTGTTTTTCGGGTTATGCGCCTCCGGGGTCTATGTCCTCAATGACCTTCTGGACCTGGAGGACGATCGAAGACATCCGCGCAAACGCTATCGACCGTTTGCCAGTGGGCAGTTGTCGATCAAGTCCGGCCTGATCGTTTTTCCCTGTCTGCTGCTCACGGCTTTTATCGGGGCCTGGTGGTGCTTGCCTTGGCATTTCGTCGCTGTGCTGGCCACCTACTACGTGTTGACGCTGGTCTATTCGCTGGTATTGAAGCGGGTCATGGCCCTGGACGTGATTGCCTTGGCGCTGCTGTACACCTTGCGCATCATTGCCGGTGGCGCCGCGTTCGAACTGGAACTGACGGTGTGGATGCTGGCGTTTTCGATGTTCATGTTTTTGAGCCTGGCACTGGTCAAGCGCTACGCCGAACTCCAGGTCGCGTTGTGCAACGGCATCACCGGCAAAACCGGTGGCCGTGATTACTACCCGGCCGATCTGGCGATGCTCTCTTCCCTGGGGGCTGCTTCGGGTTACCTATCGGTGATGGTACTGGCGCTGTACATCCATGACAGTACGACCGTCGTGCTTTACAGCCATCCACAACTGATCTGGCTTGGCTGTCCGTTGTTGCTGTTCTGGATCACTCGTATCTGGATGCTGACCCATCGCGGCAGGATGAATGACGACCCGGTGGTGTTTGCATTGCGGGATCGTTTGAGTCTGGCGCTGGGCGTGATGTTTGGGCTGATTTTCTGGTTGGCGGTATGAAGCGCGATGCGCATGCAGGATCGGCCCCTGCAATCAGTCATCCATTAACACCTTGGGGGCATTACCCCACAGGGCGGCAGACAGGTCACCCGTGCCACTGGCGCAGTGATCTGAAGCAGCAATTGCAGACGTTAATCTGTCATCACGGCACAACCCTGCCATTCGGCAACGGCCGAAGTTACGGCGACAGCTGCCTCGCCAGCAGTGCGCATGTGTTGCATTTGCGCCCTTTGAATCGATTGATCGAAGCAAACTGGCAAACCGGCCAGATTTGCGCTGAAGCGGGGGTGACCCTCGGCGAGATTCTGCAAGTATCGATCCCCCATGGCTGGTTTCTGGAGGTCACGCCCGGAACACGCCACGTGACCCTGGGCGGCGCACTGGCCAATGACGTGCATGGCAAGAATCATCACCGGCGCGGTACGTTTGCCCACTCTGTATTGAGCTTTGGCCTGCATCGCTCCACGCAACCGCCAATGACGTGTTCACCTTTGGAAAATCCGCAGTGGTTCGCCGCCACGATGGGCGGGTTGGGCCTGACGGGCATTATTAGTTGGGTGAGCATTCGTCTGCGCAGAATTCAGTCCAGCCGGGTCGAGACGGTTCGGGTGCGGTTTGACCATCTGCGCGAATTCTTCGCGTTGTCGGCGGAGCTGGACCCTTTGCACGAATACAGCGTGGCGTGGATCGATTGCCTGGCCAAGGGTCGCCAGCGAGGGCGCGGGGTGTTTACCGTCGGCGAGCACAGTGAAAACGGGCCGCTTCAGGTCGCGCCGACACGCTCGCTGAGCCTGCCGATCCGGCCACCGGTGTCCTTGATCAATCGGCTCTCACTGAACCTCTTCAACCGCAGTTATTGGGCAATGCAACCGGCGACTCGGGTACACCAAATCGTCCCCTACAGCCCGTTTTTCTATCCGCTGGATGGCATCGAGCATTGGAATCGGGCCTACGGACGCAAAGGTTTCCAGCAGTTCCAGTGCGTGTTGCCCGAAACGACGGCCGAAGACGCCTTGGCCCAGCTCCTCAACGCGATTGCCCACAGCGGCACCGGGTCCTTTCTCGCGGTGCTCAAGCGCTGTGGCGATTTGACCTCGCCGGGGCTGCTGTCCTTTCCGATGCCTGGAACGTCACTGGCGCTGGATTTTCCTCAGAACACTGCGCTGACGAACACACTGCTGCCACGTCTGGACGCCATCGTCCGGGAGGCCGGTGGTCGGCTCTACCCGGCCAAGGACGCGCACATGAGCGGCCGCGATTTTCGCCAGGCTTACCCAGCCTGGGAACAAGTTGAAGCGCTGCGCGACCCGGCGCTGATGTCCCGTTTTTGGCAGCGAGTCATCCAATGAAAAAAATACTGATCGTGGGGGCCACCTCGGCCATCGCCAGTGCCTGTGCTCGGCGCTGGGCGGAGCAGGGCAACGAGTTTTTCCTGGTCGCGCGCGATGTGCAGAAAATCCAGCAAACCAGCGCTGATCTGTTGGTTCGAGGCGCTGGCAGGGTGACGTCTCATGTGATGGACGCCACAGATATCGCCGCACATCCGGTCATGCTGGAGCGTTGCCTTCGCACCTTGCAATCGATCGACATCTGCCTGATCGCCCACGGCACCTTGCCGGATCAATCCGTGTGCGAACAAAACGTCGAGGTGGCTCTGGCGGAGTTTGCCAATAACGGTACGTCGGTGATTGCGCTGTTGACGCTTTTGGCTAATCAAATGGCTGCCCAGCGTTGCGGAACCCTGGCGGTTATTTCCTCGGTCGCTGGCGATCGAGGGCGTTCGTCCAACTATTTGTATGGTTCAGCCAAAGCCGCTGTTTCAGCCTTTTGCGAAGGGCTGCGTGCGCGGCTGTTCAAGTGCGGTGTGCAGGTGATGACCATCAAGCCCGGTTTCGTCGATACGCCGATGACCCAAGGGCTGACGTTGCCGGCGCTGTTGGTCACGCAACCGGAGGACGTCGCCCGACGCGTCGTCGCCGGCATTGAGCACCAGAAGTCGGTGCTTTACGTGCCGGGGTTCTGGGCCTTGATCATGTGGGTAATTCGCGGGTTGCCGCAGTGGCTGTTCAAGAGGCTGAGCCTGTGAATCAGGAATTGTTCCTGTCCGGTTGGCGTTATCGGGTCTTGATCGGCTCGGTGGTTTGCTCGGCCCTGGCTTATCTCGTTGCTTCCCTATGGGGCGGCTGGTCGGCGGTGAGTGGCGCAATGAGTCGGGTCGGGTGGCTAATCGCAGCTCAGATCGGTGTGTTGATCCTGACTGGTTACGGCCTGCGTTTCTTGCGTTGGCAGACCTACCTCTATGCCCTGGGACATTCGTTGCCGTGGCGGCCGAGCCTGAAAATCTACCTCGCCGGTTTTGCCTTGACCACGACACCAGGCAAGGCCGGCGAAGCATTGCGTGGGGTGTTGCTCAAACGCTGGGGCGTGCCTTATGCCAACGGCTTCGCGGCGCTGGTCAGTGAGCGTCTGTCGGACCTGTTGGCCATGGTGTTACTGGCCTTGTTCGGCTTGAGCGACCACCCGGAGTGGCTCTCGATCATTGTCGTCAGCCTAGTGCTGGTGATCTGTGGTTTTTTGTTGGTTTCCCGACAAGAGCTGACGGACTTAGTTGAGCAACGAATATCTCGTGGACGCGGCTGGACGTCCCGGGTATTACGCAGCGTTATTCAAGTATTGCTCCAGTCGCGCCGGTGCCACACGTCGCGCCGTCTGATCGGTACAACGCTGTTGAGTCTATTGGCCTGGAGCCTCGAAGTGCTGGCGTTCTATTGGATATTGAGCGCCATGGGCCTCGACGTCCCGCTGATCTTCACGATGTTTGTGTATGCCGTTTCCATGCTCGCGGGCGCGTTGAGCTTTATGCCGGGCGGACTTGGCAGTGCGGAAGCGGTGATGGTCGCGTTGTTGGTGTCCAGTGACGTTGCGCTGCCGGATGCGATTGCGGCGACGGTTTTGTTGCGGTTGGTGACGTTGTGGTTTGCGGTGGGGTTGGGGGCGGCCGTTTTAGTTCGTATCAAGAATAAACCGGCTTTCACGGTAAACACCTTGGATGATTGAGCGAGGCGCTATGTTTGCACTGACAAGGAATAAGCAATCATTAATGTACGTTCTATTGTTGATGATTGTAGTGTTGGGGGCGGCGTTTCGTAGTTATAAGCTGTTCGATAAGAGCTTGTGGATGGATGAATTGTTCAGCGCGTGGGCCAGCGATCCTGAAAATGATTTGAGTACGGTGTTTCATAGAACCGTCGAGGATGTCCATCCACCGCTTTATCAGATTTTATTATGGTGTGTTTATAAGGTTTTTGGCTATGGAGAGCGTGTTGGGCGAGTTTTTTCGATGTTATTAGGTGTTGCTGTTATTCCAGCAATGTATGCGCTAGGTGTGAAATTGTTCAGTTCGTCGGTTGGGTTGCTAGTCGCCTGGTTGTCCGCCATAAATTTCTACTTGATATTTTTTTCACAAAATACCAGGTCCTACGAGTTACTTGTTCTGATGACGATTTTGTCTTTTGTTGCGTTTGTCTGTTTTTTAAGAAAGGTTAATGCCGTCACTGCTCTGCTTTACGCACTGGTCAGCGCGGCATTGGTCAATACTCACTACTTTGGTGTTTTACTTGTAGTGAGTCAGGCTATGTTTCTACTGTGTGAGCTATTTCGTTCGGGGTTTAATGGTCGGATGCTTTTATTAGGGGCGGGGGCAGGTGGGCTGATAGTGTTATCACTTGCGCCGACGATGAGTTTTATGCTGGACAATTTTAAAAAAAAGGACTCATGGATACCCAGGCCCGATAATCAATTTATCGTGGATACATGGGTTCTTCCTTTTGGCGATCTGTCTGTGGCATTAGTGTGTACTTTGCTTTTTTTGGTAGGTTTGAATGCCATGGTTCGACGCTCTGATGATCGCGGATCAGCCGGAATATTGTTGTGCTGGTGGCTTATAGGGTTTGCAGTGGCTTATGTGAGGTCGATGTTTTACACACCCATTTTTTCTTTGAAAAACGCAATTGTATTTGTGCCAGCCATTCTTGTTATCGTTGCTTATGGAGTCGATTTTGTTGAAGACCGGTTTGTAAAGGGAGTATTTGTTGTTTTTATATCTGTCGTGTCAAGCTCCTATTTTTTGACCCAGCCCAGTGTGCCCGAAGCCCTGAGACTTCAACACGATCTTCGCGCGCCGACACTGAAAGTTATAAGTGACGGCAGGAATATGCCTGTATATGCCCGGTTTAGTACTGAGCATATAACGTACTCAAAGTTGCTGGGGGCACCTATTGATGTCAGCAATCTTGAAACTGTAGAAGCGCGCCTGAAGGCTGGTCAAACACCGTTCTGTTTTTATGTCATTGCAGATCAATGGGACAGGGCACGCATTAACAATTATCCCGCTCAATTCGGTGTGAGCTTGATTCACACGGCAGAATTCGAGAACTCTGCCGTACTCGAGTACTGTTCCGGCACCTCGCCCACTAGCCGTCCTTGATCTGGAATGGAGTGTCAATCAATACAGTCTGACGCTCCATTTATTGGCTAAGCCGCCGCCACTTCCCCCGGCTCAAAACTATCCGCACGCGCCATCTGCCACATCCGCGAGTAAAACTCGCCATTCACTTCCCCGGTCAACAACTCCCCCGGTTTCAAAAACACATGCAACTGCGAGAACAACTTGATCTCGGTCGCCGACATGCGCCGTACCAAATGCTTGGCCGACAACTGCGAAGGATGCTCCAGCCCAGCCGCCGCCAGCATTTCAGCCAACGCCTTCAACGTATTGCGATGGAAGTTGAACACCCGCTGAGCCTTGTCCGGCACCACCAATGCGCGTTGGCGCAAGGTGTCTTGAGTCGCGACACCGGTCGGGCATTTGTTGGTGTGGCAGCTTTGGGACTGGATGCAGCCGATGGCGAACATGAAGCCGCGCGCGGAGTTGGCCCAGTCGGCGCCGATGGCCAGGACGCTGGCGATGTCGAAGGCGCTGACGATTTTGCCGCTGGCGCCGAGTTTGATTTTGTCCCGCAGGTTCAGGCCCACTAACGTGTTGTGTACGAACAACAGGCCTTCGCGCATCGGCACGCCGATGTGGTCGGTGAATTCCACGGGCGCGGCGCCGGTGCCGCCTTCCTTGCCGTCGACGACGATAAAGTCCGGGAGGATGCCGGTTTCCAGCATGGCTTTGGCGATGCCCATGAATTCCCACGGGTGGCCGAGGCAGAACTTGAAGCCCACCGGTTTGCCGCCGGACAGTTCGCGCAGTTGCTGGATAAAGTGCATCAGTTCGATCGGCGTGGAAAACGCGCTGTGCCGTGAAGGCGAGATGCAGTCTTCGCCCATCATGATGCCGCGGGTTTCGGCGATTTCCTTGGTGACTTTGTGCTTGGGCAGGATGCCGCCGTGGCCGGGTTTGGCGCCTTGGCTCATCTTGATTTCGATCATGCGCACTTGCGGCGTCTGAGCCTGGGCGGCGAAGCGTTCCGGATCGAAGCGGCCGTCGGCGGTGCGGCAGCCGAAGTAGCCGCTGCCGAGTTCCCAGGTCAGGTCGCCGCCGTTTTCCCGATGATAGGCGCTGATGCTGCCTTCGCCGGTGTCGTGGGCGAAGTTGCCAAGCTTGGCGCCCTGGTTCAGCGCACGGATGGCGTTGGCGCTGAGGGAACCGAAGCTCATGGCCGAGATGTTGAACACCGACGCCGAGTACGGCTGGGTGCACTGCGGGCCGCCGACCATCACACGGAAACCGCTCGGGTCACTCAACGGCGCCGGGCGCATGGAGTGGCCGATGAATTCGAAACCCGACTGATACACATCGATCAGCGTGCCGAAGGGTTTGTCGGCGCTTTCATTCTTGGCCCGCGAGTAGACCAGCGAACGCTGGGCCCGGGAGAAGGGCAGGGCATCGCTGTCGGATTCGAGCAGGTACTGGCGGATTTCCGGGCGAATGCCTTCCACCAGGTAGCGGATATTGCCGAGGATCGGGTAATTGCGCCGCACGGCGTGGGGGCTTTGCAACAGGTCGAACAGACCCACGAGGCTAAGCACGCCGGTGACGGCGGTGATCGGCCAAAGCCAGTCGTGTTGCAGGAAGGGCAGGCTGGCGAGGGTGAAAATCACGCAAGCGGCAAAGAAGGCGTAGCGGCTCAGGAGTGACAGGCTCATACGGTTTCCCTGGGTTCGGACTCGGTTATGTGCAACACGGTGGACTGTGGGGGCACTGACATCCCTGTGGGAGCGGGCTTGCTCGCGAAAGCGGTGTGTCAGCCACCATCAATGTTGAATCTGATGGCCTCTTCGCGAGCAAGCCCGCTCCCACAGAAAAGCGCTCCCGGTGGTGTTTCAGGCGTTTTGCGCCTGCAGGAATATCGAAAACAGCTCCGACTGGGACTTGATCCCCAGTTTGCTGTACATGTGTTTCTTATGGACTTTCACGGTTTCTACGGAGATTTCCAGCTTACGGGCGATTTCTTTGCTGGAGCAACCGCTGAGCATCAACCTTCCGACGTCCAGCTCCCGGGCGGTCAGTTGCGCGCCTTTGAGTTGCTGCACCGAGGCTTCCAGTTGCACGCGCCAGTCGGCGTGTTGCGGGGCGGGGGCCAGGGCTACGACTTCGTTGATTTCATAGGGCAGGCGCTGGCGCAACAGGCCCAGCACCCACGGCTGGATCAGCGACAGCAAGGCTATCTGCTGGCCGCTGAAACGCTGCTTGCTGCCCAACGACAGGCACAGCGTGCGGTCGCCTTCGAGCTGGCAATTGAACTGGATTTCGTCGGCCACCACATTCAGACGAAAGTAGCGCTGGTAATACTCCGTCAGCTCGAAGTGCTCTGGCGCGACTTCCGACAGGCGATAGAGCCCGGTGCGCGACTGTTCGCGGCAGGCGATGTAGAACGGGTCGAGCAGGTACAGGCCGCGCAGGTAATCCTGGAACAGTTGATCGGGGCTGCCGTCCTCGCCGGGGCATTCGGCGAACACCAGCGGGTGCTGGTCGGCGCTGAAAAGCAGCACCACCCAGCTGTCGAAATCCACGTATTGATCCAGCAACCGGACCAGTTGCGTCCAGAAATTCGGCTTGTCCAAGGCGTCGATCAGTTGCCCCACCGAGCGGTGCCAGGCGATGTCATCCAGCGAGAGTGTCATGCGTCTACCCCTATCGGGTTACCCCGGCCGCGTGATTCCCTGGCCGGTTGCTTGCTGCGCATACTGGCGCACAGACACCGACCGGGCAATCTTTCTGCATCCCCGGCGCTCATAACAAGGAATACCCATGAAGGTCGAACTCGCCCAATTGGCGGGCCGTGACAACGACACGGCTTACAACCTCGAACGCGCCCTGGCCGCCATCGCCGCCTGCGCCGCCGACACGCAACTGATCATGTTCCCGGAAGGCCACTTGATGGGCTTCGCATCGGAAGAGACCGTGGCCCAGGTTGCCGAGCCACTGGATGGCCCGACGGTCAGCGCCGTGATCGCCGCCGCCCGTGAACGCGATATCGCCGTGGTCGTGGGCATGGCCGAGAACGACAACGGCCGTTTCTACAACACCACGCTGCTGATCACCCCCGAAGGCATTGCCCTGCGCTATCGCAAGACGCATTTGTGGGCCTCGGATCGCGGCGTTTACGAGGCCGGCGACCGTTATGCCACGTGCCTGTGGAACGGGGTGCGGGTCGGCCTGCTGATTTGCTACGACATCGAATTCCCCGAAACCGCCCGCGCCCTGGCGCAACTGGGCGCCGAAGTGCTGCTGGTCACCAACGGCAACATGGACCCCTACGGCCCGACGCACCGCACCGCGATCATGGCCCGCGCCCAGGAAAACCAGGCGTTCGCGCTGATGGTCAACCGGGTGGAAGCGGGTGATGGCGGGTTGTTGTTTGCCGGCGGCAGTGCGCTGGTAGACCCGTTGGGCACGTTGCTGTTCGAAGCCGGGCGGGAGGAGGGGCAGTTTGCGGTTGAGCTGGACCTGAGCCAATTGGCGGCGGCGCGGCAGGATTATCGGTATCTGGATGATCAGCGGCTGAAGTTGCCGGGGGAGATGGTTGAACATGCTTGCGGGTTGCGGGAGCTGCTGATTCCTTCGAGCTGATCCGGTTTCTGTGGTGACTGGATTGACGCCTTCGCGAGCAAGCCCGCTCCCACAGGGGGAACGCATTCCAAATGTGGGAGCGGGCTTGCTCGCGAAGAGGCCCTCACCGACGACACACCTGTTTGACCCAAGAACAACAACGCAACACCCGTACCTTGCGCCGAACTCGGCTCTGCCATAAATCTAATAAATTCGGAGTAGTCGCTCATGGCTCGTTTGCAACGCACCCTGTCATTGGGTTCGGTGGTGCTGTTCGGCATCGCCTACATGACGCCGATCATTGTGCTCGGCACCTTTGGCATCCTCGCTCAATCCACCGCCGGCATGGTTCCGGCCGCTTACCTGGCGGCGTTGGTGGCGATGTTCTTCACTGCCATGAGCTACGGGCGCATGGCGGCGGCGTTCCCCGTCGCCGGTTCGGCCTACAGTTATGTGCGCAAAGCCATCAGCCCGAAACTCGGCTTTATCGCCGGTTGGGCGGTGCTGCTCGATTATCTGTTCCTGCCGATGGCGATCTGGCTGATCGGCGCCGCTTACCTTAACTCCGCGTTCCCGGCTGTGCCGCAGTGGATCTGGGTGCTGGCGTTTATCGGTATTACCAGTGCGATCAACATCGTCGGCCTGAAACTGGCCAACGGCATCAACGCCTTGCTGATGCTGGTGCAAGCGCTGGTGCTGATCGCTTTCGTTGTGCTGTGCGTCCATTACATCGGCGGCGACGCGAGCACACCGCTGTGGACGATCAAACCGTTCTTCAACGGCGACATGCAAATGCCGCTGATCATGAGCGGCGCAGCCATCGCCTGTTACTCGTTCCTCGGTTTCGACGCGGTGAGTACCTTGACCGAAGAAACCCGCGACCCACGCCGCACGATTCCCCGGGCGATCATGTTGATTACCCTGATCGGCGGTTTGATTTTTGTCGGCGTGTCGTACTTCGTGCAGATTGCCCATCCGTCGTTCCAGTTCGATAACGTCGACTCGGCGGCTTACGAGATTGCGCGCAATATCGGTGGCGACCTGTTTGTGTCGATCTTCCTGATCGGCCTGATCGTCGGCCAATTCGCCTCGGGGCTTTCGGCCCAGGCCAGCGGTTCGCGGTTGCTGTTCGCCATGGGCCGCGACGGTGTGCTGCCCAAATCGTTCTTCGGCACCTTACATGAGAAATTCGGCACGCCGGTCAACAGCATCCTGTTGTGCGCGGTGGTGGCGTTGCTGGCGCTGAAACTGGACGTGACCACCTCGACCTCGTTCATCAACTTCGGCGCGTTCCTGGCCTTCAGCCTGGTGAACCTGTCGGTGATCTTCCATTACTGGATCGGCGGCGAGAAAAAAGGCCCCCGTGAACTGGTGCTGTTCCTGGTGTTCCCGTTCATTGGCCTGGTGGCGGACCTGTGGCTGATGGTCAGCCTCGATCACCTGGCGATTTACCTGGGCCTGAGCTGGTTGGCGATTGGCGTGGTGTACCTGGCAGTGCTGACGGGCGGGTTCCGTCGCCAGCCGCCGGAGATGGATTTCCAGGAGGCCACATAACCCAAGCCTGGAAAATAACCTGTGGGAGCGAGCTTGCTCGCGATGGCGGAGTGTCAGTCACTATAAAAGTTGACTGATGCTCTGCCATCGCGAGCAAGCTCGCTCCCACATTTGTTTTGTATTCTCACATTTGAATTGTGGTCAGCTCGCCAACTTGGTCTGGCGCACCGGCAATTCAACCCGGAACGTCGTGCCCGTGCCGACGACGCTACGCACTGAGATATCCCCGTGGTGTTTCTTCACGATCCCGTACGACAGTGACAACCCCAACCCGGTGCCCTGGCCGATCGGTTTGGTGGTGAAGAACGGGTCGAAGATTTTCTGCAGGGTCTGGGGTTCGATGCCCGAGCCGGTGTCGGCGACTTCGATCCACACGGTTTCCCCCGCCAGCCCGGTGCGCAAGGTGATGATGCCGCGTTCCGCGCCAATCGCCTGGGAGGCGTTGACGATCAGGTTCATGATCACCTGGTTGATTTGCGACGGCAGGCACTCGATGTCCGGCAGTACCTGATACTCCTTCACCACATCGGCCTTGTACTTGAGTTCGTTGGCGACGATGTTCAAGGTGGATTCGATGCCCTGGTGCAAATTGGCCCACTGCCATTCCTGGTTCGAGTCGACCCGGGAGAAATCCTTCAAGTCCTTGACGATCTGCCCGACCCGGCTGATGCCGTCCTTGGATTCCTTGATCAGCAGCGGAATGTCCTCGCGCAAAAACTCCAGTTCGACCCGTTCCCGCAGCACGGCCAGTCGCTCGATCACTTCAGGCGAAGTAATCGCTTCTTCAGAACCGCGATAGGCATCGAGCATTTCCTGCAACTGCTTGAAGTAGCCATCCAGGCAGCCGAGGTTGGAGGAAATAAAACCGATGGGGTTGTTGATTTCATGTGCGACGCCAGCCGCCAGTTGCCCCAGTGACGCAAGTTTTTCCGACTGCACCAATTGCGACTCGAGCTGTTTGCGCTCGTCGATTTCCCGTTGCAGCTCGACGCTGGCTTCCTTGAACTGACGGGTGCGGCGTTCGACCATTTGCCCCAGGTGATCCACCTGCACACTGGCCCGTTCGGTCATGTGCCATTTGGTCAGCAGGGTATTGGCCATCTGCTGCACTTCGATGTTGTCGAACGGCTTTTTCAAAATCAGCAAGCGGTCGTGGGCCTGCAAACGGTCCAGCAGTTCATCCCACGAATAGTCGGAATACGCGGTACACACCACCACTTGCAGGCGCGGGTCCTGTTGCCACAGGTGTTCGATGGTTTGTGCGCCGTCCCAGCCATCGGGCATGCGCATGTCGACGAACGCCATGGCGTAGGGGCGGTTTTCCTTCAGGGCGAAGTTGAGTTTGCCCAGGCCTTCCTGCCCGCCGAAGGCCGAGTCCAGTTCGAACAGCGCGCTGGCGGATTTCGCTTCGGCACCGAACAGCGTGGCCTCCATCTCATCCAGCTCCACGTGTTGCACCGGGCTGGGCGTGAGGATCTTGCGGAAATCGACATGGATGGACGGTGTGTCATCGATCAACAAAATGCGTCGATTCGAGGGGGTGCTCATGCGTCACCTGCTACGGTTTTCAGGGGGATTTGCAACGTGAACTGTGCGCCTTTGCCCGGCCCGTCGCTGTGGGCGGTGAGGTGGCCGTTCATCTCGATGGCGGCCAGGGCGCAGCTGTGCAAGCCGAAGCCGTGGCCTTCCTTGCGGGTGGTAAAACCGTGGGCAAAGATGCGCGTCATGTTTTCCTTGGGGATGCCTTCGCCGTCGTCCTTGACGCTGACTTGCAGGATGGTGTCGTCGACGATTTTCACCCCCAGGGTCATCTGCCGTGGACGGTCGCTGAGATCGGACATGGCGTACTTGGCGTTGCTGATCAGGTTGATCAGGATCAGCAGCAAGCGATGTTTGTCGCCCATCACCCGGGGTACATCGCTGTACTCCTTGACCACCGTGACATGGTGCCGGGTCAGGGCGCCGGAGTTCATGCGCAGTGCATCTTCCAATAGCTCGCTGATATGCACCGGCTCCATCAGGCTGTTGGCCCCGGCATAGGATTGCTGGGTGGCGACGATGTCCTTGATGTGGTCGACGCTTTTGGTCAACTGCGCCAGTTCATCGGTCATGCCCTGTTGTTCGAGGGCGATGGCGTCTACCAGTTGGTTGAGGTAGCCGGGCAGCAGTTTGCCTTTCTCGTCCTCGGTCAAAAAGCTGCCCAGGTCGGTGGGGTGTTCGTTGATCAACTGCATCGCCTTGCCCAGGCCCAAGGCCTTGCTGCTGCGCAATTTGCGGGTCACCAGGTCGGCGGAGATGTTCACGCTGTTGAGCACGTTGCCGACGTTGTGCAACACGTTGGTGGCGATCTCGGCCATGCCGGCCTGGCGCGCGGTGTCGAGCAGTTCGCTCTGGGTGTCCTTGAGTTCCCGGGTGCGTTCTTCGACCCGCAGTTCCAGGTCTTCGTTGGCGGTTTGCAGCGCTTTGTTGACGCGGCTGATCTCGGTGAAACTGCGCATCAGCCGAATCGCCATGTACACCAGCACCAGCACCAGCAACACGGAAAACACCAGCATGTAGAAGTGGTAGCGCTGATACACCGCATCGGCCGCCTGCTGGTCTTCGTTGAGCAAACCGGTGATGTCGTCCAGCCGCTCGGCCACGGGGACGGCTTCAATCTCTGCCAGCAGGGTGTTGACGATCGGTTGCTCGCGCAGGATCAGCGCAATGTGATTGCTCAGGATATCGACGGGGCTGTGGAACGCCTCCGGCAGCCGCAGTTTGTTCACCCCGAGTTTGTTCAAGCCCACCAGGATGTCGGCAGCTTTGTCGTCGGAGGTGACCTGGGCGAACTCCAGGGCGCTGAGCAGCAAGTCATAGGTGTCGGTGGCGATGTTTTGCAATTGCAGTTGGTCGCCGTCCGCCACTTGGGTCAGAGGTTGCTGGATGTCGTCTTCGGCGGTGGGCAAAAACGCCAGTGAATTGCGCAGCACCGCGTTGTGGGATTTGAATTGCTCCACCAGCCGGGTTTTTTCCTGGATAGCGGCCAGGTATGCGTCATGGCTGTCCTTCCACGCGGACGACTCATTGCGCCCATGGTTCGATTCCATGCTGTCGAAGCGTTCCCACAACTGGGTCATCTCGGTCAGGGGTGTAACCAGCGGATCGTAGTTGTGATTGAGGGTGATCCGCGCCTTGAGAATCTCGGTTTCCCATTGCGCGTTGAGCTGTTTCATCCGCCCGATCAAGTCCCGGGACTCGGTGTAGGTCGAGGTCTGGTCGGAACTGGATTTGAGGTACAGGAACAACAGGATCGAGGCCAGCGCCAGGGCCACCAGGCTGAGCAATGCGAGGCTGCGACGTCGGGACATTTTCATAATGGCTTGCCCTCCCATTCACCGGTCAGGGTCTTGAGAAATTTGATGATCAGGGTCTTGTCTTCGTCCGAGGGCACGCGGCCGAGCTGGTACTTGAACATCACATCCACGGCGTCTTCGAGGGTTTTTGCCGAGCCGTCGTGGAAGTACGGCGCGGTCACGGCGACGTTGCGCAGGCTCGGGACCTTGAACACGTTGCGGTCCTCTTCATCCTTGGTCACCAGGTAGCGCCCCAGGTCGGTTTCGGTGGGGTTGCCCCGGGCCTGGAAGTAATCGCCCATGACCCCGAATTTCTGGAACATATTGCCGCCGATGTTCACCCCTTGATGGCAGGAAATGCAGCCGTAGTCCTTGAAGCGCTGATAGCCGTATTTTTCATCGAGGGTGAGGATGTCGGTATTGCCTTGCAGGTACTGATCGAAGCGCGAGTTGGCGCTGACCAGCGTGCGCTCGTAGCTGGCCAGGGCGTTTTGCACATTGCCCATGGTCACGCCGTCGGGGTAGGCCTTGGCGAACGCGGTTTTGTAGGTCGGGTCGGCGCTGAGCGTCTGCACCACGTGTTCCCAATTGCTGCCCATTTCGCTGGGGCTTTGCACCACTTCGTGGACCTGGGTTTCCAGGGTGTCGGCACGGCCATTCCAAAACTGGCGAAAATTCAGGGACGCATTAAGTACGCTCGGGGTATTGATGAGCACCGGTTGGCCGTTGAAGCCGATGGAGAACTGTTTGTTATCGGCGCCGCCGCTTTCCAGTCGATGGCAACTGGCACAGGACAGCGTGTTGTTGACCGACAAGCGCGGCTCATTGAACAACTGGCGACCGAGTTCGACCCGCAGCGGGTTCTGCTGCGGCACCGCAGGCAAGGGTTTGAGCGGTTCATCCAGCGGCGCGGCACTGGCGCTCAGGCAGATCGCCAACGCAAACACCGCAACGGCAAAGGCAGGGTTGGGCGACATCGAATAATTCCTTGGCGGTTGGCCTGGGTGGCGTCGTGCGTCGCTCATGTCTGGGCTGAAGGCAGCGGCTTCACCAACATCAAATAATGCGCAAAGGCATCCGGCGCCACGGCTTTGCTGAAGTAGTAACCCTGGCCTTCTTCGCAATGATGGGCCTTGAGGAAATCCAGTTGTTCGAGGGTTTCGATGCCTTCGGCGATCACCGTCAGCTTCAGGCTCTTGCCCAGACTGATGATGGCGCTGACCAGGGCGGCGTCGCTGCTGTCACGGCTCAGGCCGCGAATGAACGACTGGTCGATTTTCAGCACATCGATGGGGAACCGGCGCAGGTAACTCAGGCTGGAATAACCGGTGCCGAAGTCATCGATGGCCAGGCGCACGCCCAGGGCCTTGATCCGGTTCAGGGCGGTCACGGTGGCGTCGACGTTCTGCATCAACACGCCTTCGGTGATTTCCAGTTCCAGCAAGGTCGGGTCCATGCCGGTCTGCTTGAGGATCAGCTCGATGCTTTCCACGAAGTCGCGTTGGCGAAAATCGATGGCCGAGACGTTCACCGAGATGCAGATTTTCGGCAGCCCGGCGGACGTCCAGATACACGCCTGGCGACAGGCCTGGGCCATCACCCATTTGGTCAGCGGCACAATCAAGCCGCTGTCTTCGGCCACGGCGATGAAGTCCGAGGGATAGACCCAGCCTTGCCCGGGTTTTTTCCAGCGGATCAGCGCTTCGGCACCCACCACCTGGCCGCTGCTCAGGTCCATTTTCGGCTGGTAATGCAGCACGAATTCATTGCGCTCCAGGGCCAGGCGAATGCCCGACTCGATGCTCTGCTGGTCCCGGGCGCGCTGGTTCATCTCGTCGATGAAAAAGCTGAAATCGTTCGGACCGTTTTCCTTGACGTTGCGCATCGCGGTTTCGGCTTTCTTGATCAGCACGATGGCATCGAGGCCGTCTTCGGGGTAGATGCTGATCCCCAGGCTGGCGGTTACGCTCAGGTCGTGGCCGGCAATGTGTTGCGGCGCGCGGATCGCGTTCAGCAGTTTTTCGGCGATGCCCTTGGTCTGCTGCGGGTGGCGGATATCGGCCAGGATCACCACGAACTCGTCGGAGCCGTAGCGAAATACCGAATCGGATTCGCGCACCGTGGCCACCAGGCTCTGGCCGACGCGTTTGAGCATTTCGTCGCCGGCCGGATGGCCCAGGGCATTGTTGATGCGCTTGAAGCGATCCAGCCCGAGAAACATCACCGCCAGTTGTTTGTCATGGCGCCGGGACAGAGCCAGGGACTGGTTCAGGCGATCACCGAGCAAGGTGCTGTTGGGCAATTCGGTGAGGATGTCGTATTGCAACAGGTGCGAGACCTTGAGCAGCTCATGCACCCGGGCTTCGATGGTCTGTTCCAGGCTCAGGACTTTCATCGCCGCGTCCTGGGCCATCTGCCATTTCCAGGTCAGGGCACTGGCCATCTGGCGGATTTCCAGGCTGTCGAAGGGTTTTTTCAACACCAGTAGCTGATCGCCGAACTCGAGCCGTTCGGCCATGGCTTCCCAGCTGTAATCCGAATACGCGGTGCACAGGGCGATTTGCAGGCTGGGATCGGCTTTCCACAACTCTTCGATGGTTTCCAGCCCGTCCCAGCCCGGCGGCATGCGCATATCGGTGAACGCCAGGGCATACGGGCGACCTTCAGCCCGGGCGCGCTTGACCAGTTCCAGGGCTTCCTGGCCCTGGTAGGCGGAATCGAGCTGAAAGGTCAGGCGGTCCGGTTGCAGGGTGCCGAACAGCGCCTCCTCGGTGCCGGCGAGGGACTGTTCCTCTTCCGCGTCGGGGTCGAGGATCTTGCGAAAATCCAGGTGAATCGACGGTGTGTCATCGATGATCAGGATGCGCCGGTTGGTCCGCACGAAGGGTGTCTTCATCCGTTGTCCTCCGTGGTGCGCGGCGGGTTGTCCAGGAGCGGACCGGTTTCGCTGCCCAAGGGCACGATACTCCCGGCTTTCAGCAGTTCGGCGGCTTGTTGGCTGCTGACCGCTTTGCTGAAGAAATAGCCCTGGGCGTTCATCGGCGAACCGGTAGCCATCAGCGAAGTGCGTTGTTCCTGGGTTTCGACACCTTCGGCAATGATTCCGATCCCTACGTCACGGGCAAAGTTGATGATGGCGCGCAAGGTGTTGGCGCTGGCCGGGTCCTGGGCGGCCGTGTCGATAAAGGCCTGGGCCAGTTTCAGGTGGTTGACCTGGTAGGTCTTGAGGTAATCGAAGGAGGAGTATTCGGTGCCGAAGTCGTCGATGGCGATCTTCACCCCCAGCTCCCGCAGGCGCGGCAGCACATCGTTGTGGGTCCATTTGGTCTGGGCCAGGGTCGCTTCGGTGACGTCGAAACGCAGGTCCCAGGGGCACAGTTCCCAACGCGCAGTGGTGCGCAGCACGTCGTAGATCAGCTCGGGGCCGCTCTTGAGCTGGGCCAGGGACAACTTGATCGCAATCACCGGCGGCGCCATGCCTTCGTCGCGCCACTGACGCATCTGCTGGCAGGCACGGTCCAGCACCCAGTGGCCGAGGGCGACGATAGTCCCGGTTTTTTCCGCCGCCGGCAGGAACGCCGGGCCTTCGAGGACGCCGCGGGTAGGGTGGTTCCAGGTGACCTGGGCCTCCATGCCGAGGATCTTGCCGGTGCTCAGGTCCACTTCGGGCCAGTAATGCAGTTCCAGTTCTTCGTGTTCGATGGCCGATTTCAGGTCGCTGGCGATGGTCATGCGCTCGACCACTTCCTGATTGATCTCCTCGGAGTGGAAGTGGTACTGGTTGCGCCCCTGCTCCTTGGAGCGATACAGCGCCATGTCGGCCTGGGTCAGCAGGCTGTCGGCATTGAGCATGTCCGAAGTGCAACTGCTGATGCCGATGCTGACCGAGGCCCGCACATCGTTGCCGCCCAGGGAGTAGGGCGCCACCAGCGCATCGCGGACCTTGACCGCCAGCGCCGCCGATTGGGTCGGGTCACCGACATCGAGCTGCAGGATGGCGAACTCGTCACCACCGAGGCGCGCAACCACGTCGTTCTCGCGCACACAGGCCTTGATCCGTCGGGCGACTTCTTGCAGCAGCAGATCGCCGATCGGGTGGCCAAGGGTGTCGTTGATGCGCTTGAAGTGGTCCAGGTCCAGGTAAAAAATCGCAAACGCGGTGGCGCCCCGGCGATGGGCGGCGAACGCCTGGTGCAGCCGTTCGATCAGGGTGGCGCGGTTGGCCAGCCCGGTCAGCCCGTCGGTGCGGGCGAGCAGGGCGATTTTCTCTTCGGCGAGCCGGCGTTCAGTGATGTCGAGGATGATCCCTTCGACTTCCAGCAAGCGACCTTCGCCGTCGCGCACCGGGATGTAGCGGTTTTCCACCCAGCGCCAGGCACCGTCGCCGGTGCGCATGCGGAACTCGATGGACGCGCCCTCGGCATGCCGGTCCAGCACCCGCTCCATGGCGCTGTCGACCTTGGCCAGGTCGTCGGGGTGAATCAGTTCCTTGGACCAATTGGCCGACGCCACCAGTTTGGCTGCGGTGTGCCCGTACTTAGTAATGTTGTGGGAGATGTACATCAGCGGAAACGACGGCTCGCCGCGCAGCCGATACAGGATGGTCGGGCTGTTCTGCACGATGATGTTGGCGTCCGACAGCTCCAGAGTGCGCTCTTCCACCGCTTGTTCGAGCAGGGACATCTTCAGCGCCGCGTCTTCGGTCATCTGCCATTTGGCCGTGAGGGCGCTGGCCATCTGGCGGATTTCGATGGCATCGAAGGGTTTTTTCAGGATCAACAGGCGATCGCCCAGCTCCAGCCGTTCGTCGATGTCTTCCCAGGAATAGTCGGAATAGGCGGTGCACAGCGCCACTTGCAGCTTGGGATCGACCTGCCACAGCCGTTCGATGGTTTCCAGGCCGTCCCAGCCCGGCGGCATGCGCATGTCGATAAATGCCATGGCATAAGGCATATCGTTGGCCAGGGAGGCTTCGACCTTGTTCAAGGCTTCCAGCCCCTGGAACGCCGAGTCGAGGGTAAAGCTTTGCAAGGTGATAGCCGCCGTCGATCCGAAAAGCGCCCGTTCGGTGTTGTCGAGGTCGTCGTCCTCGATGGTCTGCGGGCTGAGGATCTTCGCGAAATCCTGATGGATCGAAGCGGTATCGTCGACGATGAGGATTCGCCGGTTGGTGCGTGCCAGGAGCGCGTTCACAGGCATGCACCCTGGGTGACAGCAATTCGAAACGGTCTGTTCATAGGGGCATCCTTTCCCTGATCACCTGGCCGAACGGTTACAGAATGTGGATCCGAGTCAGCTCAGCATAGTCCTTTGTAAGGAGTTCGCTTGGGCGAATGGAGTGAATGAGTTGCGGGCAGTGTCTGAAAATCATCTAGCCTGTAGCTCAGGCTCCGGCAAGAGTGGATGTTTGTCGTTGACCTGGCATAACGATGGACCCGTTTCACTCGAGGTGACGCCATGGAAGAGCAACTCCCTACGAATCTGACCGATAAACCCAAGGTGTTGCTGGTCGACGACGAGGAATCAATCCTCAGCAGCCTGCGTCGTCTGTTGCGCGGCCAGCCCTACGATGTGCTGTTGGCCACCAGCGGCGCCCAGGCCCTGGAAATCATGGCGCAACAGCCCGTTGACCTGGTGATGAGCGACGCGCGCATGCCCAATATGGATGGGGCCACGCTGCTGGCCCATATCCATCAGCTCTACCCGGCGACCACGCGCATCCTGCTCACCGGCTACGCCGATCTGCCGACAATCATCAAGGCGATCAACGACGGGCAGATCCACCGTTACATCAGCAAGCCGTGGAACGACGATGAATTGCAACTGACCTTGCGCCAGGCCCTGGAGCATCATCACTCCGAATGTGAACGCCGGCGCCTGGTGCAATTGACCCGCCAGCAGAACGATCAACTGAAAACCCTCAATGCCACCCTGGAAAAACACGTTGCGGCGCGCACGTCCGAGCTGCAACAGACCGCCGACATGCTCGACCTGGCCTATGAAGAGCTCAAGCACAGCTATGTCACCGGCACCGAGGTGTTCTCGTTGCTGGCCAACTTGCGTCTGCCACCGGCCAAGCAGACCAACCGGCAGATCATCGAATTGGTGCGGGTGTACTGCAAACTCCACGGCCTGGACGAAGGCACCAGCCGCGACCTGACCATGGCCGCCGCGCTCTACAACATCGGCAAGCTGAGCTGGACCGACAGCATGATGATCACGCCGTCCGACATGCTGCATCACATCGACCGCGACCGTTATCGCGAGTACCCGAAGCAGAGCGAATCGCTGCTGATGACCCTCGACCCGATGAAAGACGCCGCCCGCCTGATCCTGCATCACCAGGAACGCTGGGACGGCAGCGGCTTCCCCGACCGGCTCAAGGGCGAGGCGATTCCGTTCGGCGCACGGTTGCTGAAACTGGCGGTGGACTTCATCGAATTGCAGCGCGGGCTGATTCTTGAGCGGCAGATGAACAGCGATGAAGCGCTGGTGTACATCCGCAGCTACGCCGGGCGGCTCTACGATCCGGAACTGGTGGAGGATTTCATTCAGGTCTGCGCCGCGTACCTCAGCGACGTGACCCTGGCCGATCCGTCAGTCAAAGTGCTGACCACCCGGGACTTGGCGCCGGGCATGATCCTGGCGCGCAACCTCAATGCCGACAACGGCATGTTGCTGCTCAATGCCGGCAAGGTGCTGAACGCACCGTTGGTGGACAAACTGATCGCGTTTGAAACCATGGAAGGGGCGAAATACAGCGTGTTCGTGAAAATCCCCGAGGAAGTCGAAGCGCTGTTGGAGCGTGCGACCTCCTGAACACCACAATCCCTTGTGGGAGCGGGCTTGCTCGCGAAAGCGGTGTTTCAGTCAACATCACTGTTGAATGTTAAATCGCCTTCGCGAGCAAGCCCGCTCCCACAGGTTATGCTTATGGCCTTTTTACTGAGGCCAATCCAGACACATGTCCACGTCCCCTCGCATCATCCACATTGCCGCCGCCCTGTTGATCGGCCCCGACGGTCGCACCTTGCTGGTACGCAAACGCGGCACCGAAGCCTTCATGCAACCGGGCGGCAAGATCGAAGCCCATGAGCTTCCCGTCCACGCCCTGGCCCGGGAGCTGGAAGAAGAACTGAACCTGGTCATTGATCCGGCGCAGGCCACTTACCTGGGGCATTTTTCGGCACCGGCCGCTAACGAGCCCGGATTCATCGTACGGGCCGAACTCTTTCTGCTGACCATCGACGAAGACGTCTGCCCGGCGGCCGAGATCGAAGAGGTGCGCTGGATCGACCCGGCCACCGACGGCCAACTCACGCTGGCGCCATTGACACGGGACGTGATCCTGCCGTTTTATCGAGCCTCGTTGACCGCGATCGCCTGATCAAGACAAGACCAAGGACTGCCCATGATCCCGCTTCAAGACTGGCTGATCTTCGCCGCCGCCGCGTTGCTGATGGTACTGACGCCGGGGCCGAACATGATTTACCTGATCTCCCGTTCGATCTGTCAGGGGCGCAAGGCCGGGGTGACCTCGTTGCTCGGCGTGGTGGCGGGATTCTTCGTGCATTTGTTCGCCGCTGCGGCCGGGTTGACCGCGGTGTTCCTGGCGGTGCCGATGGCGTATGAAGTGCTGAAATGGGCGGGCGCCCTGTACCTGGTGTGGCTGGCCTGGCAGGCGGTCAGGCCCGGCGCGCGTTCACCGTTCGAGGCCCAGCAGTTGCCGCCGGATTCCTCGCGCAAACTGGTCACCATGGGCTTTCTCACCAGCGCCCTGAACCCGAAGATCGCAGTGTTCTATCTCTCGGTGTTTCCGCAATTCATCAGCCCGGAACACGGTTCGGTGTTTACCCAGAGCATCATTCTCGGCCTGACCCAGATCAGCGTGAGTTTTTGCGTCAACCTGCTGATCGCAATTTTCGCGGCGGGCATCGCCGCGTGGTTCGTCAACAACCCGACCTGGCTGGCGGTGCAGCGTTATTTCATGGGCTTCGTATTGGCGGCGCTGGCCGTGCGGCTGATGCTTGAGCAGCGCAGGGCGGCATGAGCATGTGGATCGAACGACTGGACGCCAGCCACGCCCTGGATTACCGGGCACTGATGCTCGAAGCCTATGACCTGCATCCGCAAGCCTTCACCTCCAGCGTGCGCGAACGTGCCGTGATGCCGCTGAGTTGGTGGGAATCGCGGCTCACCAGCAAGCTGGACGTGGTGTTCGGCGCGTTCGAGGATGGCCGGTTGTCGGGCATCGTCGGCCTGGCCTTCGAACCCCGGGAAAAGGCCCGGCACAAGGCGACGTTGTTCGGCATGTACGTGTCCGGAAAGGTTCGCCAGCGCGGCCTCGGGTTTGACCTGGTGCAGGCGGCGCTGGCAGAAGCGCAGAACCATCCGGGCTTGAGGTTGATTCAATTGACCGTGACGGCGGGCAATGAAGCGGCGTTCAAGCTGTACCGGCGTTGCGGCTTCATCCAGTACGGCCTGGAACCGTTGGCCGTGCGGGTCGGCGAAGACTACTTCGACAAAATCCACATGTGGCGCGAGCTCTAAAGATCGCAGCCTCGTTTCACTCGACAGCTCCTACAGGTGTACGCGAAACCCTGTAGGAGCTGTCGAGTGAAACGAGGCTGCGATCTTTTGATTTGCGCTTTTAGTCAGCGAACGGCGCTGACGCCGTCGAGGGTGGAGAACGACGTGTCTTTCGCCGTCAGCAAGAAATCGCGCATGTACGGCGCATCCAACATGTCTGCGCGAATCCCCGCGTACAGCGTCGCAAACAACCCTTTCTCCCCCAGCCGCTTGGCCTTCACATAACCCCGTGAGCTGTATTCATGCAGCGCCCAATGGGGCATGCCGCATACGCCGCGACCGCTGGCCACCAGTTGCATCATCATCACCGTCAGTTCCGAGGTGCGGACCTGGGCCGGTTCGACGTCGGCCGGCTCCAGGAAGCGGGTGAAGATGTCCAGCCGATCCCGCTCCACCGGGTAGGTGATCAGGGTTTCGCTGAGCAAATCCTCCGGCACGATGTAGGCCTTGTTGGCCAAACGGTGCTGATTGGCCACCGCGAGCATCGCTTCATAGGTGAACAGCGGCACATAAGTGATCCCGGCCAGTTCCAGCGGATCAGAGGTCACCACCAGATCCAGGTCACCCCGGGCCAGGGCCGGCAGTGGGGCGAAGGAGAAACCCGAAGCCAGGTCGAGTTCGACTTCCGGCCAGGCGTCGCGGAACTGGTCGATGGTCGGCATCAGCCACTGAAAACAACTGTGGCACTCGATGGCCATGTGCAAACGCCCAGCGGTGCCACCGGCCAGCCGTGCGATATCGCGCTCGGCGCCACGCAGCAGCGGCAGGGTGGCGTCGGCCAGTTGCAGCAGGCGCAGACCGGCGCTGGTGAAACGCACCGGTTTGGTCTTGCGCACGAACAACGGCATGCCCATGCGTTCCTCCAGTTCCTTGAACTGGTGGGACAGCGCCGACTGCGTCAGGTGCAGGCGGTCGGCCGCATCCACCAGGCTATCGGCTTCGCGCAAGGCGTGCAGGGTCTTCAGGTGACGGATTTCAAGCACCGGGGGCTCCATGAGGAAAACTTGTGATCAACACGAAAAGGTTGAGTTTGTCTCATGTTGCCCCGGCTGTCGACAATAGGGCCATCTTTTACAAGGAGAACTTCACCATGGCTCTGGCCCACACACTTGGTTTCCCGCGCATCGGCGCTGACCGCGAACTGAAAAAAGCCCTCGAATCCTACTGGAAGGGCGATCTCGATCAGGACGCGTTGAAAGCCGTCGGCCGCCAATTGCGCGCCACCCATTGGCAATTGCAGAAAGACGCTGGCATCGATTTGCTGCCGGTCGGCGACTTCGCCTGGTACGACCAGGTATTGAGCCATTCCCTGGCCTTCGGTGTGGTGCCCGAGCGTTTCAACAGCACCCTGGATGCGAACGCCCAGCCGACCCTCGACACCCTGTTCGCCATGGCCCGTGGCGCGACCACCGCCTGCTGCGGTGGTGAACACACTAAAGCGCAATACGCCCAAGAGCTGACCAAGTGGTTCGACACCAACTACCACTACCTGGTCCCGGAATTCAGTGCTGACCAGCAGTTCAAACTGAGCTGGGAACAGCTGTTCGACGAAGTCGCCGAAGCCAAGGCCCTGGGCCACAACGTCAAACCGGTGATCATCGGCCCGCTGACTTACCTGTGGCTGGGCAAGGCAAAAGGCAACGACTTCGACAAACTCGAACTGCTGGAACGCCTGCTGCCGGTGTACAACGAAATCCTCGGTCGCCTCGCCGAGCAAGGCGTGGAATGGGTGCAGATCGACGAACCGATCCTGACCCTCGACCTGCCCCAAGCCTGGAAAAGTGCCTTCGAACGCGCCTATCACATCCTTCAATATTCGCCGCTGAAAAAACTCGTGGCGACTTACTTCAGCGGCCTGGAAGACAACCTCGGCCTGGCCGTCAGCCTGCCGGTGCAAGGCCTGCACATCGATGCGGTGCGGGCGCCGGAGCAACTGGGCCAAGTGCTGGATCGCCTGCCGACCTACAAGATTCTGTCGGTCGGTCTGGTCAACGGTCGCAACGTCTGGCGCTGTGAGCTGGAACAGGTGCTGGCGCAACTGCAACCGGCGCAAGAGCGTTTTGGCGACAACCTGTGGGTCAGCAGTTCCTGCTCGTTGCTGCACAGCCCGGTGGACCTGGAACGCGAAGACAAACTCGATCCCGAGCTGAAATCCTGGCTGGCCTTCGCCGTGCAGAAGTGCGGTGAAATCGCTGTGCTGCGCGATGCCCTGAACGATCCGCAGTCGCCCAAGGTGCACGCCGCGTTGGCCGAGAGCCGCGCGATCCAGGCCAGCCGCGCACAATCCCCGCGTATCCATAAAGCCGAAGTCCAGTCCCGGATTGCCGCCATCGGCGCCCAGGACAGCCAACGCCATTCACCGTTCGCCAAGCGCATCGAACAACAACGGGCACGCCTGCAACTGCCGGCGTTCCCGACCACCACCATCGGCTCGTTCCCGCAGACCGGTTCGATTCGTCTCGCGCGCCAGGCGTTCAAGCAAGGCAAGTTGTCGGCCAACGATTACACCGACGCCATGCACAGCGAAATCCGCCACGCGGTGCAAGTCCAGGAACGCCTGGGCCTGGATGTGCTGGTGCACGGTGAAGCCGAGCGCAACGACATGGTCGAGTACTTCGCCGAGCAACTGGACGGCTACCTGTTCACCCGTTTCGGATGGGTGCAGAGCTACGGTTCGCGATGCGTGAAACCGGCGATCATCTACGGCGACCTGAGCCGCCCGAATGCCATGACCGTTGACTGGATCACTTATGCTCAGAGCCTGACCGACAAGGTCATGAAAGGCATGCTCACCGGTCCCGTGACCATGCTGATGTGGTCGTTCCCGCGTGAAGACGTGTCGCGCAAAATCCAGGCGCAACAACTGGCCCTGGCCCTGCGTGATGAAGTGACGGACCTGGAAAACGCCGGGATCAAGATCGTGCAGATCGATGAAGCGGCATTCCGCGAAGGCCTGCCCCTGCGCCGGGCGCAATGGCAGGAATACCTCGACTGGGCGGTGGAGGCGTTCCGCTTGACGGCTTCTGGCGTGCGGGACGAAACCCAGATCCATACCCACATGTGCTACAGCGAATTCAACGACGTGATCAAGGCGATTGCCGACATGGATGCCGATGTGATCACCATCGAAACCTCCCGTTCGGACATGGAATTGCTGGAAGCCTTCGAAGCCTTCGACTACCCGAACGATATCGGCCCGGGCGTCTACGACATCCACTCGCCACGGGTGCCGGACACGGCGGAGATGGTCAAGTTGATGAGCAAAGCGGTGAAGCGCATTCCGGCCGAGCGGTTGTGGGTGAATCCGGATTGCGGCTTGAAGACTCGGGCCTGGCCGGAGACGGAAGCGGCGCTGGTGAACATGGTTGCAGCGGCGCGGCAGTTGCGCAGTCAGTTGGCTTAAGGACGCCTTCGCGAGCAAGCCCGCTCCCACACTGGATCTGTGAACGACGCAGGACCAATGTGGGAGCGGGCTTGCTCGCGAATGAACGATAACGCGGTGCCGAAAATGACCGCTGGGCAATCTTCATCAAACTGTCACGCAACTGTGGCAGCGCGCTTGAACAAACTTCATCAGACTCGCGCTCTACTGGGGTTCTGCGTTTCGGTGTTTTTCAATGCGTGTATTTCTATTCCTGGCAGCGCTGCTTTTCAGCCTGCCTTCTTTTGCGGCATCGCGTTGCGATGTCAATGTCCCGACTGAACATGTCGACCTGGAGCAGGTCAGCCTGGCGTACCAGAGCATTGGCCGTGCCTCTGATCCGGCGTTATTGCTGGTGATGGGCCTGGGCGGGCAGTTGATCCACTGGCCGGACGAGGTGGTGGTTGCCTTGTGTCAGCAGGGGTTTCGGGTGATTCGCTACGACAACCGGGATGTGGGCCTGTCCACTTGGCGCCAGACCCCGGAAAACGCCAACCTGACCTTTGAAGTGCTGCGCTACAAACTCGGCTTGCCGGTGTCGGCGCCGTACTCGTTGACCGACATGGCCGGCGACGCGCTGGGACTGATGGACGCCTTGCACGTTCAGCAATTCCACGTGTTGGGCGCGAGCATGGGCGGGATGATTGCCCAGCACATGGCGGCCATGGCGCCGCAGCGGGTCGAGAGCCTGACGCTGATCATGACCAGTTCCGGCGCCGAAGGCTTGCCGCCACCGAGTGCGGCGTTGGTGCAGTTGTTGTCCCGTCGGGGGGCACCGACGCGGGATATCGCGTTGGCCCAGCAAGCCGATTTGCTAGCGGCCTTGGGCAGCCCGTCGGTCAGCGATGATCGGCAGGTGCTGTTGCAGCAGGCGGCGGCCTCCTACGACCGGGCCTTCAACCCCGAAGGCGTGAAGCGCCAGATCATGGCGATCCTCGCCGAACCGAGCCGGGTGGCATTGCTCAACCAGTTGCGCGTGCCGACCCTGGTGGTGCACGGCACGGCGGACCCGTTGTTGCCGGTGATGCACGGCGTACACCTGGCGGCGCACATTCGCGGCAGTCAGTTGAAACTGATCCCGGGCATGGCCCATCGCTTCCAGGAAGCGTTCAAGGCGCCGTTGCTGGCGGCGGTGTTGCCGTACCTGCAAACCCACCGTGAAGACACCTCGCATTGGGCGCAGATTGAGCCGGTGGCCAGCCCCAATCTCCTGTAACCCGCCAATCCCCTTGTGGGAGCGGGCTTGCTCGCGAAAGCGGTCTACCTGCCCATCGATGCTGACTGACACACCCCGAACCCTGTAGGAGCGAAGCTTGCTCGCGAAAGCGGTGTGTCAGCCAACATCCATGTTGAATGTGATGGCCTCTTCGCGAGCAAGCTCTGCTCCTACAGGGTGGCGGTGTGTCAGGCGACATCCATGTTGAATGTGATGGCCTCTTCGCGAGCAAGCTCTGCTCCTACAGGGTGGCGGTGTGTCAGGCGACATTCATGTTGAATGTGATGGCCTCTTCGCGAGCAAGCTTTGCTCCTACAGGGGAGGTGTGGAGGCCGGGCCGTCGGGTGTATTGTTCGAGCTTTCCGGCGCAAAACAGCCTGCGAGGTCTGCGATGAGTAATTCCCTGAAAATCGATTTTGTCAGCGATGTGTCGTGCCCCTGGTGCGTGGTCGGGCTGTACGGCTTGACCAAGGCGCTGGATTTGCTGGGCGACGAGGTGCAGGCCGAGATCCGTTTCCAGCCGTTCGAGCTGAACCCGAACATGGGTCCCGACGGCCAGAACATCACCGAACACATCAGCGAAAAGTACGGCTCCACCCCCGAACAATCGCAGACAAACCGCGAGATGATCCGCGCCCGTGGCGCCGAGGTCGGGTTTGCCTTTCGCACCGACGGCAACAGCCGCATCTACAACACCTTCGACGCCCATCGCTTGCTCTACTGGGCCGGGTTGGAAGGGCTGCAGTTCAATCTGAAAGAAGCGTTGTTCAAGGCGTACTTCACCGACGGCGGCAATCCTTCCAATCATCAACAACTGGCGCAGATCGCCGAAAGCGTGGGGCTGGACCGGCAGCGGGCCGAGGCAATTCTGGCGTCGGATGAATACACCCAGGAAGTGAAAGAAGAAGAGCAGTTGTGGCTGTCCCGCGGCGTGAGTTCGGTGCCGACGGTGGTGTTCAACGGGCAATACGCGGTCACGGGCGGGCAACCGGTGGAGACGTTTGTCGGGGCGATCCGGCAGATCATGAGCGAGGCCAAGGGCGGGAAAGTAAGCTGATCCTGCGACGAGTGCAGTCCCTGTGGGAGCGGGCTTGCTCGCGAAGGCGGCGTGTCAGTCGACAACCCTGTAGCTGACACATCGCCTTCGCGAGCAAGCCCGCTCCCACAGGGGATTTGGGTGATGGCTTGATCAGCGCACGATTTTGTCCACATGTATCCCCAGTTTTTTCAGGCGATACCAGAAGCTGCGCTCGGAGATCCCGATCAGTTGCGCCGCCGCGGCCTGCACACCATTGCTTTGTTGCAACGCCGCCAGGATGTAGCTTTTCTCGACTTCTGCCAGCGCCGCTTCCAGGTCCGCCGGCACGCCGTTGTGTTCAATCAGCACGCCCCCGTCGGCGGGCCGTGAGGCAAACAGATACGCCGGCAGATCGTCCTCTTCAATCACCGAGCCACTGGCGACGATGGTCGCGCGCTCCACGCAGTTTTGCAGTTCGCGAATATTCCCCGGCCACGAATAATTGGCCATGGCCTGCAACGCCTCGGCGCTGAAACCACTGAAGCGTTTACCCGCCGCAGCACCCAGCGTGTTAGCGAAGTGCCGGGCCAGCGGGGCGATGTCTTCGACCCGTTCGCGCAGGGCCGGCAGCGGGATCGGGAACACGTTGAGGCGGTAATACAGGTCTTCGCGAAATTCCTTGTTGGCCACCGCGTCCAGCAGGTTTTTGTTGGTGGCGGCGATCACCCGCACATCGACTTTGCGCTCCCGGGGATCGCCCACTGGTTCGATCACCCGTTCCTGCAAGGCGCGGAGGATTTTCGCCTGCAACGCCAAGGGCATTTCGCCGATCTCATCGAGAAACAGCGTGCCTTTGTCCGCCTGCTGGAAACGCCCGATCCGGTCCGCCACGGCGCCGGTAAACGCGCCTTTGCGATGGCCGAACATTTCGCTTTCCAGCAAGCCTTCGGGGATCGCCGCACAGTTGACCGCCACGAACGGTTTGTCGGCGCGGTTGCCGTGTTTGTGGATGGCCCGGGCGACCATTTCCTTGCCAGTGCCGCTTTCGCCGGTCAGCAGAATCGTCGCGTTGCTTTCCCGTACCGAATCGATGGCGTGCAGCACCCGGCGAAAACTCGGGCTGTCGCCCACCAGGCTGTCGATCTGCTGGTGTTCGTCGAGTTCGGCGCGCATGCGCTGGTTGTCTTTGAGGATGTCGCGAAATTGCAGGGCCTTGCTGACGGTGATGTCCAGCTCATCGATATCGAACGGCTTGGCGATGTAGTCGAAGGCGCCGTTGCGCATCGATTGCACGGCGTTTTTCACCGTGCTGTAGGCGGTCATCACGATCACCGGCAACTGCGGAAACCGGGTTTTGATTTCTGCGAGCAATTGCGGGCCGTCCATGCCGGGCATGCGCCAGTCGCTGATCACCAGGTCGATGTCCTCGCACTCCAGCACTTTGAGCGCATGCAGGCCATTGCCGGCGGTGAATACGGTGATGCCGTTCTGACTCAGGGCCGATGCCAGCAGGTCGCAGAGCTTGGGCTCGTCGTCGACCACCAGTACGTTATGTGTCATCGCTTGCCTCGTCGATGTCTTCGCCATGGGTCGGAATGTACAGGCTGAAGGTGGCGCCGGCATCTTTTTCGCTGGTGCACTCGATGTGCCCGTCATGGTTTTCCATGATCGAAAACACCTTGGCCAGACCCAGGCCGGTGCCCGAGGCCTTGGTGGTCACGAACGGCGTGAAAATGCGTTCGAGCATGTCCGGCTCGATGCCCTGGCCGGTGTCCGCCACGCTGATGATGGTGTTCGTGGCATCACGGTTGATGCCCAAGGTCAGGTGGCCGCCGTCGGGCATGGCGTCGATGGCGTTGACGATCAGGTTCAGCCCGGCCTGCTTGAGCTGGCGCGCATCGGCGTACAGGGTCGCGCCAGGGGCCTGGTCGTCGATCAGCACTTCGATGTTGTGGCTGGCCAGTTCCGGGGCGCAGAACCCCACCAGCTCATCCACCAGCGGTCGCGCCGGTTGCGTGGTGCGCAGCGGGGCGCTGGGTTTGGCGAAGTCGAGGAAATCGGTGATCAGGTCGTTGATCCGGCTGACTTCGCTGACCACGTACTCCAGGTGACGCTTGTCCGTTTCGGGCAAATCGGCGCGCCGGTGCAGCAGTTGGGTCGCGGTCTTGATGATGCCCAACGGGTTGCGGATTTCATGGGCCAGGCCCATGGCGACTTCGCCCAGCGCATGCAGACGGTCGCGGCGGCGCAGTTGCGATTCCAGGTGTTGCAGCTCGCCCAGGCGTTCGCTCATGTGGTTGAAGGTGCTGCTCAACTCGGCCAATTCATCGCCGCCGGTCACCGGCAAACGTTGGCGATAATCCCCGGCAATCACCGCTTGTACACCGTTGGAAAGTCCGCGCAATGGTTTGGTCAGCCGCTGGGATACCAGCCAGCCAACCGCCAGGGACGCCGCCGAGCTGAGGATGAAAATCAGGATGAACAGGTTGCTCTGATTCACCAGCCCCACCAGGCTGGTATGGCGCAACAGACCACTGAAAATCACGCCCTGGAGATCGCCATTTTCATTCAGGATCGGCCGGTAGATACCGCTGTAACGACTGGTGAATTGTTCGGTCGGCTGTTTGGTTGTGCGCAGGATTTTTTCGATATTCGCCGGTACGGCCGCCGGGTGATCCTCGAAACGCTGGCTGGAGAAGATCTCGGAAAAGTCATCGCCCTTGGCCAGGTACAGGCGCAAATCCAGGGAGTGCACATCGGAGACGCTGGTCAGAAAACTGTTGTCGAGGTAGGTGGCAATCACCAGTTTGTAATCGACGCCGTCCTGTTCGGTTTCAAAGGTCGAGACCACGGTGCCGGTCGCCACGCCGCCGATTTGCAGGGTTTGCAGCACGGCTTTGGGCGCGGTGCTGATCTGGCGCACGATGTCATCGGCGGCGGTGCTGAACACCACTTTGTGATCGCTGTTGCGCACCAGGGCGACCACATCGATGCCCATGGAATCGGCGATGTCGGTGGTCAGCCGGTCGTGGCGTACCGAGGCTTTATCGATGGGTGGCTGGGTGTAGCGCAAAAACAACTGCGCTGCCCGGGCGTTGTCGCGCAGGATTTCGCTGATCTCGTCTTCGACGATCTTGGTCGATTCCTGCAGCCAGATGCGCACGTTGCTGTCGAAAATCTGCGACAGCGTGGTGGCCGCGAGTTCAGCGGCGATCATGGTCGGGATCACGCTGACCAGCCAGAAGGCCAGGACCAGTTTGCGTTGCAGGCTCCAGCCGGAGAGGGCGAAGGGTCGGGCGGTGGCAGGTCGGTGTTTGGTCATCGGGTTTCGCTTGTCGAAAGCCATGGCGGGATCAATTGTGTTGCCTGGTTCAATACAGTAGCCGACATTGCCCCGCCGGTGGCGACCCGTCTGCAACCGGGCGCGCCATGGGCTCAGGCCAGTTGCCGATATTCCCGGCGCAAAGGTCGCGGGGTGGAGCGCTGCTGGATGAAACGCTGCTGGATAAAGTCCACGCTCAGTTCAATCACCCGGCGATATTGCAGGTCGACGGTGATCATGTGATAGCAGTCGTCGAGCAGCACCTTGACCACCGGCCCGCCGAGTTTGCGTTCCACGTAATCGGCATTCCAGCGGCTGGTGATGTCGTCCTCGATGGAGTGCAGAACCAGCGCCTGGGTGGTGATCGACGGCATGCACTTTTTCACCACCGCGTTGAGGCGATGCAGTTCGCGTACGGTCACGCCTTCCATGGTCAGCAAACCGGCGGCGCTGCTTTCGCCTTCCTTCATCTGCCGCTCGACGATGGCCCGCAGGCGTTCATTCTTGATGCCGTAGGGCGGCTTTTCTTCGAAACTGCAAAGGTGCACGCCGAACGGGATGCGCATCAGCAACGGCGTGAGGAACGCCAGTTTGTTGATGCTCCAGCCGTCGTAGCGCAAGGTCGTGGAGTACAGCAGCAAGCCTTCGATTTGCCCCGGGTGCTCGGCGGCCAGATACATCGACAGCACCGCGCCCATGGACAAGCCACCGACGAACACATGTTCATGTTTGCGCCGCACGCCAACGAACGTATTGCGCGCGCTCTCGTACCAGTCGCGCCAACCGGTGGCTTGCAGGTCGGCATTACCGCCGCAGTGCCCGGCCAGGGTCGGCACGTAGACCGTGTGCCCGGCTTTCGCCAGGCCCATGGCCACCCGACGCAGTTCCGTCGGGGTGCCGGTGAGGCCGTGGATCAACACCACCGCGACCTCGCCCGAGCCGAGAACGAAACCGGCGCTGCCTTCGCCCATATCGATCTCGTCATGCATCATCTTTTCATCGCCCGGTGCAGGAGACGGTCGAGGAGGGCGATACCCAGGTCGATTTCCGGGTAGCTGATTTCCAGCGACGGGGCCAGGGTGATCACGTTCTTGTAGTAGCCGCCCACGTCGAGGATCAGGCCCAGGCGTTTGCCATCGATTTCGATGTCGCCCTTCATGCCTTCGTCGACCATGAAATCCAGGGTGGCCTTGTCCGGAGTGAAACCGTCCGGGCCGCAGATTTCGCAGCGCAGGGCCAGGCCCAGGCCATCGACGTCGCCTATGATCGGGTAGCGTTTCTGCAAGTCTTTCAGGCCTTCAAGGAAGTATTTGCCCTTGGCCATGACCATTGCGCCGTAGTCGACTTCGCTGGTCATCTTGAACATCTCCAGGCCTACCGCCGTGCCCAGCGGGTTGGAGGCGAAAGTCGAGTGAGTCGAACCCGGTGGGAAGATTTTCGGGTTGATCAGCTCTTCCTTAGCCCAGATGCCGCCCAGCGGATTGAGGCCGTTGGTCAGCGCCTTGCCGAATACGATCACGTCCGGTTTGACGTCGAAGTGTTCGATCGACCACAGCTTGCCGGTGCGCCAGAAGCCCATCTGGATTTCATCGACCACCATCAAGATGCCGTGCTGATCCAGCACGTGCTTGAGTTCGCTGTAGAAGTTCATAGGCGGGATCACGTAGCCGCCGGTGCCCTGGATCGGTTCGACGTAGAACGCTGCGTATTCGCTCTGGCCGACTTTCGGGTCCCACACGCCGTTGTATTCGGTCTCGAACAGACGGGCGAATTGCTGCACGCAATGGCTGCCGTATTCTTCCTTGGTCATGCCTTTCGGGCCGCGGAAGTGGTACGGGAACGGGATGAAATTGGCGCGCTCGCCGAAGTGGCCGTAGCGGCGGCGATAGCGGTAGCTGGAGGTGATCGACGACGCGCCGAGGGTACGGCCGTGGTAGCCGCCTTCGAAGGCGAACATCAGGCTCTTGCCGTTGGTGGCGTTACGCACGACCTTCAGCGAGTCCTCGATGGACTGCGAACCGCCGACGTTGAAGTGCACGCGACCGTCGAGGCCGAACTTCTTCTTGGCATCGACGGCGATCATTTCGGAGAGCTCGATCTTGCCTTTGTGCAGGTACTGGCTGGCGATCTGCGGCAGGGTGTCGATCTGCTGTTTCAGCGCGTTGTTCAGGCGCGGGTTGGCGTAACCGAAGTTGACCGCCGAGTACCACATTTGCAGGTCGAGGTAGGCCTGGTCTTCGGTGTCCCACACGTAGGAACCTTCGCAACGGCTGAAAATGCGCGGCGGGTCGATGTAGTGCACGGTGTCGCCGTAGGAGCAGTATTTGGCTTCTTTATCCAGAAGGATCTGGTCTTCGGCGGTCGCGATTCGAATATCAGACATGATGGAAGAGTTCCTGTGTTTCGACGTTGAAAGGGGTGGAGTTGGCGCTGCTGGCGGCGGGCAATTTGGCCAGCAGGGCCGAGAGTTCGGCGAAGCTGTCGAAGCGCGCGTATGCGATGCCGTTGCGCTCGCAGTGCTCGGCCAGGCGATCCTTGGCGAACACGAAATCGGCGCTGGCGGCGACGCACATGTCCGACTGACCGTCACCGATCACCAGCACCCGTTTGCCCTTGGGCGTGGACTTGCATTTGCAGTTGCCGGACGCGGCGCGGCAGGCGTCGCTGGAATACGGGAAGTCGATGCGCCAGCTCTCGTGGCCGAGTTGGCGCAGGCGGTTGGCGAGGATCGGCAGCAGGGTCACGTAGTTGCGCGCCAGAATCCGCGCAATGCCTTGCTCGATGCCGTCGCTGACCACTTCGAGGGTGGCGCCGAGGCCGATTACCTGGTCGACGAAGTCGGGGAAGTCCGGGTCGATTTCGATCGTGTCGAAAAACGCGAGCAGTTCGGTCGGCGTGGCCTTGACCAGCGAGAGCTGGCGGCTGAGGCATTCACGGGAACCGATGTCGCCTTGCAGCCACTCGTCTTCGATCGCTTCCCAGCTCGGGTCGGCGAAGCGCTGGAGGATGCTGTCGATCACGTCGGTGCGGGTGATGGTCCCGTCGAAATCACACACGATATGCCAATCATTCATCTGCATTACCTATTGGGGCAGGGCGCGCTGTTTGCGCTTGCCAAAGGGGTAGAGCAGGGACTGTGCCAATCGGGTTTGGCCCCGTATTTACGGGGTTCTGGCGGGGTTGTGTGTCGGCGAAGCTACAATTTTTGTAGGTCGCTACAAACAACATGAGTGCTTGCGCAGGGCCGGCTAAAAGAGGATTGATGCGCGCATGTCTTGTTAAGGAAATGCCTCATGTCGAGGATTACGGTTGCTCTGTTTGCGGCGCTGGCGTGTGTGTCAGCCAATGTTTTGGCCGATGGTATTACCGGGGAGGCCGGCGCGGGGTTGAGCTATCAGCCCCACGACCCGACCGGCAGTCGCCACGAAGTCCGACCGGTGCCGTATTTCGATCTGGACTGGGGGGATGTCAGCCTCAGCACCGACGACGGGATGACCTGGAGTGCCTTGAAGCTCAACGGTTTCAGCGCCGGACCGTTCGCCAATTACCTGCCGGGGCGTACCGCCAATGGCAGTTTGCAGGGCTTGCACGATGTGCCGGATATGGGCGTCGTTGGTGGTTTCGTGCAGTACGCGCCGGCTGATTTCTGGCGGGTGTTTGCTTCGGTAGGCGAGGCGGTTGGCGGGCCTGACGGCGTGGTCGGACGGTTAGGTGGCGAGATCGGTTACCCAATGGGTGGCGGGGTGATTGGCAGCAGCAACCTGACTGCACACTTTGCCGATGGCCAGCAGAATCAGGCGTTTTTCGGCGTCAGCGGTGCTGAGTCGCAGGCCTCGGGCATCGCCCGGTACAACGCCGGCGGTGGGTTGCAGAACGTGGCGTTGACCCAGAGTTTCGAATTCCCGCTGGCGGCGCATTGGTCGTTGCTGACCAGTGCCAGTTGGATTCACCTGAGCGGCTCGGCGGCGGACAGCAGCATAGTCAAACAGGTCGGGCAACAGGATCAGGGGGAAGTGCAGGCGGCGGTGGCCTATAAGTTCGACTAGAGAATTTCATTGGCCGGGCTGGCGCCTTCGCGAGCAAGCCCGCTCCCACATTGGTTTTGTGAACGACACAAATCAACTGTGGGAGCGGGCTTGCTCGCGAAGGCGTCCTTTAATTCAGCGCAAAGCTAACTCTGTTCACCCTCGGCCAACAACGCAATCCCGCCAATAATCACCGCCACCCCGACCCAGTGCAGCACGCTTATCTGCTCGCCCAATCCCAGCCAAGACCCCAGCAACACGCCGACAAACACCAGCGAACTCAGGGGAAACGCCAGGGACAAGCTGCTACGGCGCAAGATCAGCATCCAGACAAAGAACGCGCCGATACCGCAGCCCACCGCAAACAGCACGCCGGGGTCGACGATCACCGCTTGCAGCCAATGCAGGGTAAAGGTCATCTGCCCGATCTGATCCCCGCCGACCTTGGTCGCAATCTGCCCGGCACTTTCCAGGAAAATCAGCAGTGCCCAGAGCACGATCGTGCCCAGCCGCCCATGCAGCCAATCCATCGATTTCGAATCACGCATGGCCGGCACACACGAGCATCACGCCCGCCGTAATCACTAAGGTCGCGAGCCAGCGTCGACGGCTGACGGTTTCCCCCAGCACCACTTTGCCCGCCAGCACCACACCGCAATAGGCCAGGGCACCGGCCGGAAACAGCAGGCTCAGGGGCGCCCGGGACAAGGCCTCCAGCCAGACGAAAAACTCCAGGGTATAAGCGCCGATCCCGCACCACAGCAGCGGCGCATTGAACACCTGGCCCCAGAACGCGCTCAGCCGAAACCCGCCTTCGAGTTCCGGCAAACGGTCGAGGCCAAGCTTGAAACAGAGCTGGCCAACGACATCGAGCACGATGGAAAAGGCGACCAGCAGGACGACGGTGAACGTCAGGTCGGGATCGAGGATAGGCACAGTCAGGATTCACCCTTTGGCGGACGCTCCCGGACACCGGCGTCATCGAACATGAAGGCCGGCCGGGAGGGCTTTGGGGGTAAATGCAAGGGGCGGGCCAGGCATCAGCGCATCAGTTCCCTTGTGGGAGCGGGCTTGCTCGCGAAAGCGGTGGGTCAGTCAACGAATGCGATAACTGACACACCGCGTTCGCGAGCAAGCCCGCTCCCACATTGGGTTGTGGTGGTCAGGTGATCAGGTGTGGAGGCGAACCCAAACCGTCACGAGCACCGTCGCGGCGATCAACCAGCCTACTGCCGCCACCGCCAGCGAAGCCTCCAGCCGCATCCGGTCCACCATCACGTACAACGTGGCCAGGTACACGAAATACGGAATGATCGACCACATGCCAAACACGATGGTGGTCTTCAGATCCTCCACCGAGCGGCCCTTGCCGACGATGTAGTGCGCGATCAACGCAAAGGTCGGAAACAGCGGCACCAGGCCTGCGATGTAGTAGTTTTTGGTCTTGGCCAGGGCGGCGAGGATCAGCACCACGCCGGCGCCTAATGCGGCTTTTAGAATCAGGTCCATCAGTGACTCAACCCGTACTTTTTCACTTTGTCGAACAGCGTGGTCTTGGCCATGCCCAGTTCCAGGCTGGCCTGGGTCAGGTTGCCGCCGCTGCGCTGCAACGCGTCGTTGAGCAGGTTACGTTCGAAGGCTTCCACTGCTTCGGCGAAGGCCAGGCCCTGGTTGCTGCCGCTGGCGCCGGACTTCTTGAACGCCGGCAAACCGAGGGCGAAACGCTCGGCAACGTTGCGCAGTTCGCGCACGTTGCCCGGCCAGTCGTGGCTCATCAGGTTGGACAGGGTCTGGTTGTCCAGCTCGGGCACGGCGCGGTCGAAGCGCAGGGACGACTGCTGTAGAAAGTGTTCGAACAATTGCAGGATGTCTTCGCGACGTTCCCGCAGCGGCGGCAATTCCAGGGTCACCACGTTGAGGCGGTAATACAGGTCGCTGCGGAATTCGCCTTTTTTGCTCGACTCGTCCAGATCGGATTTGGTCGCCGCGATCACCCGGCAATCCACCGCCACGCTCTGGTTCGAACCGAGGCGTTCGAGGGTGCGTTCCTGCAACACCCGCAGTAGTTTGATCTGCAATGGCAGCGGCATGCTTTCCACTTCGTCGAGGAACAGCGTGCCGTTGTCGGCGTGTTCGATCTTGCCGATCCGCCGTTTGCCGGCGCCGGTGAAGGCGTTGGCTTCGTGGCCGAAGATTTCGCTTTCGAACAGATTCTCTGGCAAGCCGCCGCAGTTCAGCGCGACGAATTGTTTGGTGTGGCGGCGACTGAAGTCATGCAGACAGCGGGCGACCAGTTCCTTGCCAGTGCCGGTCTCACCTTCGATCAGCACGTTGGCCGAGGTATCGGCGACGTTGGCGATCAGTTCCCGCAGGTTCTGCATGGCCGGCGAGCGGCCGATGATCCGGCCTTCCAGGGAATCGCGCTCGGCGAGTTGCCGGCGCAGCGAGGAGACTTCGCGAGCGAGACTGCGTTGCTCCAAGGCGCGGCGGGCCACGTCCACCAGGCGTTCCGGGGAGAAGGGTTTCTCCATGAAATCGTAGGCGCCTTTCTGCATCGCCCCGACCGCCATGGAGATGTCGCCGTGACCGGTGATCAACACCACCGGCAGGCTGCGGTCCCGGGCCTTGAGCCGGGTCAGCAGTTCCAGGCCATCGATGCCCGGCAGGCGAATGTCGCTGATGACGATCCCGGCAAAGTTGTCGCCGACCCGCTCCAGGGCTTCTTCGGCGCTGCCGACGCCGACGCAGGGAATGTCTTCCAGGGTCAGCGCCTGCTGGCAGCCGAGCAGCACATGGGGGTCGTCTTCGACGATCAGCACACTAAGGTCGTTGTTCATATTGGCTCGGCGGACGTGGGGCTTACCAACGGTAAACTGAGGACGAAGGTGGTGCCACCGCTGGCCGGGTGTTCGACACCCAAGTGGCCGCCGGTGGCCGCGGCCAGGCTGGCGGAAAGGGTCAGGCCGAGGCCCAGGCCCTGTTCGCCGGGTTTGGTGGTGAAGAAGGGTTCGAACAAGTGCTTGCGCGCTTCAGCGTCGATGCCGTGGCCGTTGTCGCGCACCCGCAGGCGATATTTGCCGTCGTACTCTTCGCCTTCCAGCCACAGCGCCGGCAGCGGTTGGGCGTGCATGGCGTCGAGGGCATTGCCGATCAGGTTGACCAGGATTTGCTCCAATCGCGTCTGATCGATTTGCACCTGCACGTCGTTGAAGTCGTGGTGCAGGTCCAGATGAACGCTTTCCATGCGACTGCCGAGCAGTTGCAGGGCGGCGTCCACCGCTTTGCCGAGGCTGGCCTGGCCCTTGTCGTCGCCACGGCGGGCGAAGGACCGCAGGCTGGCGGTGATCCGGCCCATGCGGTCGATCAGCTCATTAATGGTCTTGAGATTGGTGCTGGCGACATCCAGTTGCCCGCGCTCCAGGAAACGCACGGTGTTGCCGGACAAGGTCCGCAGCGCCGCCAACGGCTGGTTCAGTTCATGGGCGATGCTGGTGGACATCTGGCCGATGGCCGCCAGTTTGCCGGCCTGGACCAGCTCATCCTGAGCGCGGCGCAAGGTCTCTTCGGCCTGACGTCGCTCGCGGATCTGGCCCTTGAGCCGTTCGTTGCTGGCGCGCAGGTCGGTGGTGCGTTCGGTAATCCGACGCTCCAGTTGATTGTTGGCTTCCTGCAAGGCTTCCCGGGCCGCGAGGCGCGTGGCGATGACCTTGCGCCGCTCGTTCCAGGCGATCAACAGGAACGCCACCAAAGCAAACGCCACCGCCACCAGGATCCCCTGGTTGATCGCTTCACGGCGCAAATCCGCCAGGGGCGTGAGCAGGGTGAAATTCCACGGTGTGTCGCTCAAGGGCCGGGTCTGGGCCAGGTAGGTGATGTTTTGTTCGTCGGCAGCCAATTCGCTGTTGGCGGGGAAGGTCAGCTTCTCCACGCCTTCGGCCAGGGTTTCCCGGGCCAGGGGTTGCAATTCGTTCAGCGGGAACCAGTAGTACTGCAGGCTGCGCGCAAGTTTTTCCTTGGTTTCGTCACTCAGCGGCACCACGGATTTGAGGCGGCGCGCCGGGTCGCTGGAGAGAATGATGATGCCGTTCTCATCGCTGACGAAGGCTTCCAGGCGTGCCCGTTGCCAGCGTTCTTCCATGGCTTCGAGCCGGACCTTGACCACGGCGACGCCAATGATCTTGCCGTGTTCTTCCAAGCCATGGGCCAGGTAATAGCCGGGTTCGCCGTTGGTGCTGCCGATGCCATAGAACCGCCCCGGCTGACCGCGCACGGCGTTCTGGAAGTAGGCGCGGAAGGACAGGTCTTCACCGAGGTAACTGTCGACGTCGCGCCAATTACTGGTGGCAAGCACGCGGCCGGTGGTGTCCATGACGTAGATGGCCCGACTGCGGCTGCGCCGGTTCAGGCCTTCAAGGTATTCGTTGACCGTTTGCCGGGTTTCCGGCGTCGGGTCGTCCAGCAATTTCGAAACACTGGATTCAAGCTCCAGCAGGCTGGGCAAATAGGTGTACTTGCTGATCTCGCTCTCGACGGCGCGGGCGTGCAGTTCCAACTGACGCTGGCCATTCTCGCTGAGGCTGCGAATCCCGTAATGTTCACTGACCCAGAAGCCGATATAGCCCAATCCGATCATCAGGGCGATGACCAGTGGCGGCAGGAACAGATGGCGTACCAGACGGGGTTTCACGGCGAGTGATGGCGGCGCGGCGCGATAGAGAGTGGGGTCGCATTTCATCACAGATGCCTTGGGTCAACCAGCGTGGCAACAGGCTTGCTCTGGTTTCCAGTCGAACGCGGACCTGTGGCGAGGGAGCTTGCTCCCGCTCGGCTGCGAAGCAGTCGTAAACCGGCCAATGCGGTGTGTCAGACAGCAGGCGTTTGCCGGTTTTGGGGCCGCTACGCGACCCAGCGGGAGCAAGCTCCCTCGCCACAGAGTTCGGTGTATTGCTTTTAGTGCTGCAAAATCTTCTCAAGGAAGTGCTGCGCACGTTCGGAGCGGGCGCTGATGTCGCCGAAGAACTCCTCTTTCTTGCAGTCTTCGATGATCTTGCCCTGGTCCATGAAAATCACGCGATCCGCCACTTTGCGGGCAAAGCCCATTTCGTGGGTCACGCACATCATGGTCATGCCTTCGTGGGCCAGTTGCACCATCACGTCGAGCACTTCGTTGACCATTTCCGGGTCCAGCGCCGAGGTCGGTTCGTCGAACAGCATGACGATCGGGTCCATGGCCAGCGCCCGGGCAATCGCCACACGCTGTTGCTGGCCACCGGAGAGTTGGCCGGGGTGCTTGTGGGCGTGGGCCGACAAGCCGACGCGTTCGAGCAGTTGCAGGCCTTTCTTGGTGGCTTCTTCCTTGCTGCGGCCCAATACCTTGATCTGCGCGATGGTCAGGTTTTCGGTGATGGACAGGTGCGGGAACAGCTCGAAATGCTGGAACACCATGCCTACGCGCGAACGCAGTTTCGGCAGGTCGGTTTTCGGGTCGGCGAGGGACGTGCCATCGACCACCACGTCACCTTTCTGGAACGGTTCCAGGGCGTTGACGCATTTGATCAGGGTCGATTTGCCCGAGCCCGACGGGCCGCAGACAACGATCACTTCGCCTTTTTTGACCTCGGTGCTGCAATCAGTCAGCACCTGGAAGTCGCCATACCACTTGTTGATGTTCTTGATAGAGATCATACGGCAAACCTTTTTTGCAGACGCTTGACCAGCAGCGAGGCGGCAAAGCTGATTGTGAAGTACGTGAGACCTGCAAAGATCAGGAACTCATTGGAGCGACCGATGATGTCGCCACTGGCACGCGAAGCATTGAGGAAGTCCACCAGACCGACCGCGTACACCAGGGAGGTGTCCTGGAACAGGATGATGCTCTGTTGCAGCAGCAGCGGGGTCATCTTGCGGAACGCTTGCGGCAGGATGATCAACCGCATCATCTGGCCGTAAGTCATGCCCAGGGCCTGGGCGGCGCCCATCTGGCCCTTGGAGATCGATTGCACGCCAGCCCGGACGATTTCGCAGAAGTACGCGGCTTCGAACATCATGAACGCCACGATGCACGAGGCGAATGCGCCGATCGGAGTGTCTTCGCCGGTGATCCAGCGCAGCACGAACGGCACCGCCAGGTAGAACCAGGTGATGACCAGCAGCAACGGAATCGAACGGAAATAGTTAACGTAGGCGCCAGCCAGGTTCGACAGCAGTTTGTTGTGGGACAGGCGCATCAGCGCGAGGATCGTGCCGAGGATGATCCCGCCGACCACGCCCAGCGCCATCAATTGCAGGGTCATGACCATGCCGTTCCACAAACCCGGCAGGGACGGGACGATGCCCGAGAAATCGAATTCCATCATTTACCCCCTAGCGAGATCAGGCCCGGTACGGCGACTTTCTTCTCGACCAGGCGCATCAGCAACATCAGGCTCATGTTCAGGGTGAAGTAAATCAGCGTGGCCAGGGTGAAGGCTTCGAACAGGTTGGCGGAGAACTCGGCGGTCTGTTTGGTCTGCGCGAGCAGCTCCATCAGGCCGATCAGCGAGGCCACCGACGAGTTCTTGAACACGTTCAGGAATTCCGAGGTCAGCGGCGGAATGATGATGCGGTAGGCCTGGGGCAGCAGCACGTTCCAGTAAATCTGCGGCAGCTTGAAACCCATGGCGCGGGCGGCGGATTCCTGGCCACGGGGCAGGGCCTGGATGCCGGTGCGAACCTGTTCGCAAACCCGGGCGGCGGTGAACAGGCCCAGGCACACGACCACGCTCAGGTACGCCGAGGTGGTCGGGTTCAGGTCTTGCTTGTACCAGTCCTGCAGGTTTTGCGGCAGCAGGTCGGGTATCAGGAAGTACCAGATGAACAGCTGAACCAGCAGCGGTACGTTACGGAAGAGTTCGACGTAGCAGGTCGCGATGCCCGATACGACGCGGTTCGGCACGGTGCGCATGACACCCAGGATCGAGCCCAGCGTCAGCGCGATAATCCAGGCCACGACGGCGATGGCAATGGTCCAGCCCAGCCCGGAGATGTACCAGTCGAGATAAGTCTCGCTGCCCACCCCGGTGGACCTGAAGAACACGCCCCAGTCCCAGTTGTAATTCATTAGGGTCTCCCCTCGGATCGATCAATGTACAAGTGCCCGCCTGGGGAAGCTCCGTTCCCGCCTGACTTTGAAAGCCAGGCACACACGAGCGGCTCGACAGCCACCGGTTCGAGTGTTTCCAAAATATGCCAGCAGGGAGTGACAAACCCCTGAAAGGGCAGTGGCCCTTTCAGGAGATAAGGTTAGTCAGGAATCAGGACTTCTTGTCGTCAGCCGCTTTATCGGTCGGATTGGCGATCAGGGCCTTGAGCTCATCGCTCATCGGGAAGTTCAGGTTCAGGCCTTTAGGCGGGATTGGCTGCATGAACCATTTTTCGTAGATCTTGTTGATCTCGCCCGACTTGTAGGTGGCCACGATGGCGTCGTCGACAGCCTTCTTGAACGGCTCGTCGCCCTTGCGGACCATGCAACCGTAGATTTCGTAGGACTGTGGAGTACCGGTAACGGCCCAGTCCTTCGCGTTCTTGGCTTTGGCGGCTTCACCGGCCAGCAAGGCGTCGTCCATCATGAACGCAACGGCACGGCCCGATTCCAGCATCTGGAAGGACTCGCCATGGTCTTTGGCGGAGATGACGTTCATGCCCATCTGCTTGTCGGCGTTCATCGACTTGAGGATGCGCTCGGACGTGGTGCCGGCGGTGGTCACGACGTTCTTGCCTTTGAGGTCGTCGAAGTCCTTGTACTTGGAATCCGCTTTGGAAAGCAGGCGAGTACCGATTTCGAAGATACCGACGGAGAAGTCAACTTGCTGCTGACGCTCGACGTTGTTGGTGGTGGAGCCGCACTCGACGTCCACGGTGCCGTTCTGCACCAACGGAATACGGGTTTGCGAGGTAACCAGGTTGTATTTGACCTGGAGGTTTGGCAAATCGAGGTCTTTCTTGATGGCTTCGACGATTTTCAGTTGCAGATCGTGGGAGTAGCCGACCGGTTTGCCGGAAGCATCTGCGATGTAGGAAAACGGAATGGAAGCATCACGATGCCCGAGGGTGATCACACCGGACTCTTTGATCTTCTTCAGTGTGCCGGTGAGCTCGGCAGCGAAAACTGGAGTGCTAATCAGAGCGGCAGCAATGGCTGCGCCCAGGATATGGGGAACGATGCGCATCAAATTTTCCTCGACATTGTTTTTTTTATGGAGCCAGTTTGTCGGCCCTTTTGTGCTTCGAATGCGTGGCGGCACCCGCAGGGTGAGCTCGACAATACATTCGTCCAAGAGTGTAGAGCATGACTCGTGCCAGACCAGGGCGCATGGATCAAGCTATTGATTTATAAGGGTATTAAATATTTATGGCGATTAATTGGCTGCTGAATAATCCGGTTAACCGAATCGACTGACAGGTCGCGTTCGGAAAACCGAATGAAATCCACAGAACACCGAAATCCCCCCTGTGGGAGCGGGCTTGCTCGCGAATGCGGTGTATCAGTCGACATTGATTTAGCTGACACACCGCTTTCGCGAGCAAGCCCGCTCCCACAGGGGATAGGTGGTGTGATCAAGATTGCAAAAAGCCCCTGAATCTCTCGATTCAGGGGCTTTCGTTTAACCGGTTTCCCGATCAGGCCGCTTCGATCTTGCTGCGGTTCTGCTCGACCTTGCTCAGGTAATCCGCCAGTTTCTGCTGTTCATCCGGGGTGGTGAACAGCCCGAGTTTGCTGCGGCGCCACAGGATGTCGTGGGCGGTGGTGGCCCATTCTTCGCTGCACAGGTAATCGACTTCGCGGGTGTAGAGACCGCCGCCGATGTGTTCGCCCAGGTCGCTGAGGCTCTGCACGCCTTCGAGCATGCGCCAGGTGCGGCTGCCGTAGGTGGTGGCCCAGCGGCGGGCGATTTCGGTCGGCACCCAGTCAAACTGGTCGCGGATCTTCGCGCACAGTGCTTGCGGGGTGGTCATGTCTTCGCCGCCGGGCAGGGTCGCCGTAGCGGTCCAGCTCGGCTTGATCTGGCTGAAGTACGGGGCCAGTTGCGCCAGCGCCGACTCGGCCAGTTTGCGGTAGGTGGTCAGCTTGCCGCCGAACACCGACAGCAGCGGCGCTTCTTCGCCACTGCCGGACAACGCCAGGGTGTAGTCCCGGGTAACGGCCGACGGGTTGTCGGATTCGTCGTTGCACAGCGGACGCACACCGGAATAGCTGTGCAGGATGTCGTCGCGGCTGATTTGCTTCTTGAAGTGGGCGTTGACCACTTTCAGCAGGTAATCGGTTTCACCTTCGGTGATCGCCACTTTGGCCGGATCGCCGGTGTACTCGCGGTCGGTGGTGCCGATCAGGGTGAAGTGGTTCAGGTACGGAATCGTGAAGACGATGCGCTGATCTTCGTTTTGCAGAATGTGCGCATGTTCTCCTTCGTACAGTTTCGGCACGATCAGGTGGCTGCCCTGGATCAGGCGGATGCCGTATGGCGAATCCATCTTCAGGTCGTCGCGAATGAACTTGGCGACCCATGGCCCGGCAGCATTTACCAACGCTTTGGCGCGAATCGAAAACAGACTGCCATCGGTGCGTTCCAGGTGCAGGTGCCACAGGCCCTTGGTGCGGCGGGCGCTGACGCAACGGGTCTGGGTGTGAACGTGGGCGCCTTTCTCGCGAGCGGCCATGGCGTTCAGCACAACCAGGCGCGCATCGTCGACCCAGCAATCGGAATATTCGAAGCCCTTGGTGATTTCGCTTTTCAGCGGGCTGTCCGGGCCGAACTTCAGGCTTTTCGAACCTTCCAGTTTTTCCCGCTTGCCCAGGTGGTCATAAAGGAACAAACCGGCGCGGATCATCCACGCGGGACGCAGGTGGGGACGGTGCGGCAACACGAAGCGCATCTGCTTGACGATGTGCGGGGCCTTGGCCAACAGCACTTCGCGCTCGGCCAGGGCTTCACGCACCAGGCGGAATTCGTAATGTTCGAGGTAGCGCAGGCCGCCGTGGATCAGCTTGCTGCTGGCCGACGAGGTATGGCTGGCCAGGTCGTCTTTTTCACAAAGGAACACCGAGAGGCCGCGACCGGCGGCATCCGCTGCGATCCCCACGCCATTGATCCCACCGCCGATGACGGCGATATCGTAGACCTCGGCGAGAGGGGGCGTAGGCAAGGTAGAAGTGGGCATCGGCTGGCCTCGGGCTTTTATGATTTTCGATATTTGAATTCGAACATTAATGTTCATTTGCGAAAATGGTAGCCCATAAAGCGGCGCACAGCCAGTCAACTTCGATTGAAAATACTGATCGAAGGGCGGCTAAAGGAAAATTTACGAACATTTAGAGGCGCGGTAAGCCGCGAAAGATGCGTCGCATGGGCGAGCGTATTCGCGAGCAAGCCCGCTCCCACAAGGGTTGCGCTGAACCTGTGGGAGCGGGCTTGCTCGCGAAGGCGCCGGAATAGGCGCCGAAGATGGAGGCGCGGGTTAAACCACTTCCAGGCGAATCTTGTGCTGAATCAACAACTGCGCCAGCGCCGGCACCGGCTGCTGATCAGTCACCAGGCAATCAATCAGGCTGATCGGCCCCAGGCGAATCATGGCGTTGCGCCCGAATTTGCTGGAGTCCGCCGCCAGAATCACCTGCCGGGCGTTGGCGATGATCGCCTGGGACACCCGCACTTCCTGGTAATCGAAGTCGAGCAGGCTGCCGTCTTCATCGATACCGCTGATGCCGACCAGGGCGAAATCCACCTTGAACTGGTTAATGAAGTCGACACTCGCCTGGCCGACCACACCGCCGTCGCGCCGCACATTGCCGCCGGTCAGCAGGACATCGAAATCGTCCTTGGCGCTGAGCATCGAAGCGACGTGCAGGTTGTTGGTGATGATTTTCAGGTGGTTGTGGTTGAGCAGCGCCCGGGCAATCGATTCCGTCGTCGTACCGATATTGATGAAGAGGGAGGCGTGATCGGGAATCTGGGCCGCGATGGCTTCGCCGATACGCTGCTTTTCATCGCGCATCTGGTCGGCGCGCATGGCGTAGGCGGTGTTTTCGACACTGGAATCGTAGGCTGCGCCGCCATGGTAGCGACGCAACAAATTGGCTTCCGCGAGCTGATTAATATCGCGGCGGATGGTTTGCGGTGTAACGACGAACAGCGTAGCCATTTCCTCGATGCTGACATAGCCGCGTTCGCGGACCAGTTCGAGGATTTGCTGCTGACGGGGAGGCAGATTCATGGGGCTTCCTTTGGGCTGCCGTGCAAAATTTGCCCATGATGCCGCAGGAATCTGCTCCCTACCAGTTACAACCCTACAAGAGTCCCGCGCTTGGCTTATTCAGCGCCTTCATGCGGTTCCCAATCGCGGGTGCGGCTGACTGCTTTGAGCCAGCCAGCGTAGAGTTTTTCCTTCGCCGATTCTTCCAGGGACGGTTCGAACTCGCGCTCGATCACTGCCTTGCCGCGCAATTCGTCCAGGCTGCCCCAGAAACCGCACGCCAGGCCAGCCAGGTAAGCGGCGCCCAGTGCCGTGGTTTCGCGCATTTGCGGACGCTCGACCTGGGTGCCGAGGATGTCGGCCTGGAATTGCATCAGGAAGTTGTTCGCCACTGCACCGCCGTCCACACGCAGGGACTTGAGGCGTTCGCCGGAGTCCTGCTGCATGGCGTCGAGTACGTCGCGGGTCTGGTAGGCAATCGATTCCAACGCTGCGCGGATGATGTGATCCACGCGCACGCCGCGAGTCAGGCCGAACAGCGCGCCACGGGCATACGGGTCCCAGTACGGAGCGCCCAGGCCAGTGAACGCCGGCACCAGGTACACGCCGTTGCTGTCCTTGACCTTGCTGGCGAAGTATTCGGTGTCGGTGGCATCGGCGATGATTTTCAGTTCGTCACGCAGCCACTGCACGGTGGAACCGCCGTTGAACACCGCGCCTTCCAGGGCGTAGGCCACTTCGCCTTTTGGACCGCAAGCGATGGTGGTCAACATGCCGTGCTTGGACTTCACGGCTTTGTCGCCGGTGTTCATCAGCAGGAAGCAGCCCGTGCCGTAGGTGTTTTTCGCCTGGCCGGGCTCGACGCACATCTGGCCGAACAGGGCGGCCTGTTGGTCGCCGGCGATACCGCCGATGGCGATGCCGCTTTTGGTGTGGCCGTAGATTTCCGACGACGACTTAACTTCCGGCAACATCTCGCGAGGGATGTCGAGGATCTCCAGCATCTTCGCGTCCCACTCCAGCGAGTGGATGTTGAAGAGCATGGTGCGTGAGGCGTTGGTGTAGTCGGTGACGTGGACTTTGCCGCCGGTAAATTTCCAGATCAGCCAGCTATCGACGGTGCCGAACAGCAGTTCGCCGTTGCGCGCACGTTCACGGCTGCCTTCAACGTTGTCGAGAATCCACTTGAGCTTGGTGCCGGAGAAGTACGGGTCAGTCACAAGGCCAGTGGTGTCGCTGATGTATTGCTCGTGGCCGTCACGCTTGAGCTGCTGGCAGATCTCGGTGCTGCGCCGGCACTGCCAGACGATCGCGTTGTAGATCGGGCGGCCGGTGGTCTTGTCCCAGACCACGGTGGTTTCGCGCTGGTTGGTGATGCCGATGGCGGCGACCTGGTCGTGGTGCAGGCCGGCTTGAGCCAGGGCCTCGACCATCACGGCGCTTTGGGTCGCGAAGATTTCCATCGGGTCATGCTCGACCCAACCGGCTTGCGGGTAATGCTGGACGAATTCACGTTGGGCAGTGCAGACCACGTTCGCATCACGATCGAAAATGATCGCCCGGGAGCTGGTCGTACCCTGATCAAGGGCAATGATGTAGTTCTTATTCTGAATGTCGGTCATGTCGATTGCCTTGGACGAAAAAAGGGAGTGAGGTCAGGCGCGGGATCAATGGGCAGGATCACGCGCCAACGGTATCAAGAAGTTCTTGGTTTGCCGTCAATGGCCGGTGTTGCGTCCTTTGTAGCAGGTTCGGCACTCGGCAGATGACGGGCAATCAACCCGCGATAAGCCGCTGCGCCGAGGCAGGCACCGACAATCGGTGCAAAAATCGGAATCAGGAAGTACGGGATATCGCGCCCGCCGGTGAAGGAAATTTCACCCCAGCCGGCGAAGAAAGTCATCAGCTTGGGTCCGAAATCTCGCGCAGGGTTCATCGCGAAACCGGTCAGCGGACCCATGGAGCTGCCAATCACCGCAATCAGCAAGCCGATCAGCAGCGGTGCCAACGGGCCTTTCGGCAGGCCATTGTTGTCGTCGGTCAGGGACATGATCACGCCCATCAGGATCGCGGTGATGATCACTTCGACCAGGAATGCCTGGGCCGTGGACAGGGCCGGGTGCGGGAAGGTGGAGAACACCGACGCCAGTTCAAGGCTGGCCTGGGTGCCACGGACCATATGGTGAGTTTGTTCGTAATCGAAGAACAGATTGCTGTAGAGCGTGTAAACCAACAACGCTCCGCAGAACGCACCGGCCACTTGGGCGAGGATGTAGAAGGGCAGTTTGCGTTTTTCGAAGTCGGCGAAAATGCTCAGCGCGATGCTGACGGCAGGATTGAGGTGAGCCCCGGAAACCCCGGCGGTCAGGTAGATCGCCATGCTGACGCCAACGCCCCAGATGATGCTGATTTCCCACAAGCCAAAGCTGGCACCCGCCACCTTGAGCGCGGCAACGCAACCGGTCCCGAAAAAGATCAACAGGGCAGTGCCCAGGAATTCGGCCATGCATTGGCTCGAGAGCGACGGTTGTTTCAAAGCAGTTGTCATCGAAAACCTCTTTTTTGTTGTTGTCTGGCGCCTGGTCATCATGGACAAAGCGCGATTTTCACCGCGTCAGGATCCCCATCCTGATTTGGTTTACTGCCGAGTACTTCTTCGGTGGTCATTCCTACAGTATTCGCATTCGAAAAAATATAGACAAGAAACGCTGCTGTCAAAGGTCGAAAGTGAACCATCAGTCACAATTAAACTATTCGTCTGGTGAATGATCGTGTTGATGGCTCTTCGGCGCGGTCCGAAACCTGTCAGGCCGGGCCGCGCCAAGCCTTTGAAATAGCGCCGCAATAGAGCCTTTTGCCGATCAATGTCCTAGAATCCAGCGCAGTATTTTTTGTCTGCCGCCGAGCCTGGAGCTGCCATGACCCCTGCATTGGATTTGTTGAAAAAAGTTCGTGCCGAACATCGCGTGCACAGTTACGAACATGATCCGAAGTCGGCGTCCTATGGTCTGGAGGCCGCGGAAAAACTGGGATTGGATCCGGCGCAGGTGTTCAAGACCTTGCTGGCTGCCAGCGAGAAAGGCGAATTGCTGGTGGCGGTGGTGCCGGTCGTCGGAAGTCTGGATTTAAAGCACCTGGCCCACGCGGCGGGAGTGAAAAAAGTCGAGATGGCCGATCCGGCGGCGGCACAGCGGGCGACGGGTTACTTGCTCGGCGGCATCAGTCCGCTGGGGCAGAAGAAGCGGCTGCGTACCTTTATCGATAGTTCGGCGCAGCCCTTCGCCAGCATTTTTGTCAGTGCCGGGCGTCGTGGTCTGGAAGTGGAGTTGGCGCCTGCGGTGTTGGCCGAACATACTCAGGCCACGTTTGCGGATATCGGTCGCGTCTGACCTGACTTAGGGAGAAGGCTATGCAGCTCGAGTTTCATCAGGTCGATGCGTTCAGTGATCGGCCGTTCAGTGGCAACCCGGCGATGGTGTATCGGCTCGATGCCTGGCTCGCCGATGAGTTGATGCAGAAGATCGCCGCCGAGCACAACCTCGCCGAAACCGCGTTCGTGGTGCGTGAAGGTCAGGCCTGGCATATCCGCTGGTTTACCCCGACCACCGAAGTGCCGTTGTGCGGGCACGCGACCCTGGCCAGCGCATTCGTGTTGTTTGAGGTTTATAAGGAGCCGGCCGAGCGCCTGGATTTCATCTGCAAATCCGGCCCGTTGAGCGTCAGCCGCGAAGGCCAGCAGTTGTGGCTGGATTTCCCGGCGATCGTGCCGTCGGAAGTCGGCGTGACCCTGGATGTGGAGCGTGCCCTGGGCGTCGAGGCAGTCGATGTGCTGGGTTCTAACGAACTGTTGGTGGTGCTCGAGTCCGAGCAGGCAGTGCTTGATTGCAAGCCCGACATGGCGGCGTTGGCGAAACTGCCGTGGCCCGGGGCAATCGTTACTGCCAAGGGCGGCAAGCATGATTTTGTCTCGCGCTACTTCGCACCGGCGATTGGCATCAATGAAGACCCCGTGACCGGCTCGACCCATTGCAGTTTGATTCCGTACTGGTCGAAGCGCTTGGGCAAGTCGAGTTTGACGGCATACCAGTGCTCGGCCCGGGGCGGGGAGTTGTTCTGCCGGTTGGAAGGGGAACGGGTGAAGATTGGCGGGACGGCGACGCTGGTGGCGAGTGGCAAATTGTTGCTCGGTTGACCAGGATCTAAATGTGGGAGCGGGCTTGCTCGCGAAAGCGGAGTGTCAGTCGAAATAATCATGGACTGACACACCGCTTTCGCGAGCAAGCCCGCTCCCACATTAGCGATCCGGGTTTTTCAGCTGGCGGTGCTGTAACGGCGGACGCCGGATTCAACCGCCGGAATCTGTGCCGCCGTGCTCCCGGATGCCTGGAACAACACCAGATGTTCAGCCGCCACTCGAATCCCCACTTGTGCACCGACCGGATGGTCAGCGTGGCTCGGGAAAATTGACTCAAGTTGCGCGCCGGTCGGCAATTGCAGTCGATAGAGCGTCGACGCCCCCAGGAACGTCTTGCCAGTGATCCGCGCTTTCAACGTGCTGTCCGGCGCATAAACGATATCGTCCGGGCGCAGCAACACATCCACCGCGCCGCCAATCGGCCAGGTGTAGGCACGATTGCCGCGCAACTCCCCCAACTCGGTCTGCACCGACTCCGGGCTGCTCAACTGGCCGCGAATGAAGTAGCCCTGGCCGATGAAACTGGCCACGAAGGGTGTCAGCGGTTCGTGATACAGGTTGTAGGGCGTATCCCACTGCTCCAGCCGACCTTCCTTGAACACCCCGACATGATCGCTGACGGCGAAGGCTTCTTCCTGATCGTGGGTCACCAGAATCGCGCTGGTGCCACGGGCCTTGAGAATGTCGCGCACTTCATGACTGAGCTTGCGCCGCAGTTCGCCATCGAGGTTGGAAAAGGGTTCGTCGAGCAACAGCAGTTGCGGTTCCGGCGCCAGGGCACGGGCCAGGGCGACGCGTTGCTGCTGGCCGCCGGACAACTCATGGGGAAAGCGCTTGCCGAGGCTTTTCAGGTTGACCAGTTCCAGCAATTCTTCGGTAACCCGTTCCTTTTGCGGATGCTTGCGGATGCCGAAGGCGATGTTCTCGGCCACGCTCAAATGGGGAAACAGGGCGTAATCCTGAAACACCATGCCGATCCGGCGTTTCTCCGGAGCCAGGGTAAAACCGGCGCTGGAAATGGTCTCGCCACCGAGCTGGATTTCACCTTCGTGCACCGGTTCGAAACCGGCGATGGCCCGCAGGGTGGTGGTCTTGCCGCAGCCCGAGGAGCCGAGCAGGCAACCGATGTCGCCGGCGTTCAGATGCAGGTTGAGGTTCTGCACCACCCGTTGATCCTGATAACCGCAGGCGAGGTTGCGCAGGTTGAGGAGTAAAGGCTGGCTCATGCGTGGTGGTACGCCGGGGTGACCAGAAACTCCAGCAGGGCTTTCTGCGCGTGCAGACGGTTTTCCGCCTGGTCCCACGCCACGGAGCGCGGGTCGTCCAGCAGGTCGACGCTGATTTCTTCGCCACGGTGAGCCGGCAGGCAGTGCATGAACAATACATCCGGCGCGGCCTGGTCGAGCAGGGCGCGATTAACCTGGAAGGGTGCGAACAGCTTCAGGCGCTTGGCGGTTTCTTCTTCCTGGCCCATGGAGGTCCAGACGTCCGTGCTGACCAGGTGCGCGCCACGCACGGCATCCCGAGGATCGCGGACGATGGTTACACGATCGCCGGCCTTGGCCATGAATTCAGGGTTGGGTTCGTAACCTTCAGGGCAGGCAATGCGCAACTGGAAGTCGAACTGGATCGCCGCTTCTATATAGCTGTTGCACATGTTGTTGCCGTCGCCGATCCAGGCCACGGTCTTGCCCTGGATCGAGCCGCGATGCTCCAGGAAGGTTTGCATGTCGGCCAGCAACTGGCACGGGTGCAGGTCATCGGACAGGCCGTTGATCAGCGGGACGCGGGAATTGGCGGCGAATTCGGTCAGGGTGCTGTGGGAAAACGTACGGATCATCACCGCATCGAGCATGCTCGACATGACAATGGCGGCGTCGCCGATTGGTTCGCCACGGCCCAACTGGGTATCGCGAGGCGAGAGGAAGATCGCCTGGCCGCCGAGCTGGATCATGCCGGCTTCGAACGAGATTCGCGTGCGGGTCGAGGACTTCTCGAAAATCATCCCCAGGACGCGGTTTTTCAGAGGCTCGTACAGTACGCCGCGGTTACGCAGGTCCTTGAGCTCAACGCCTCGACGGATCACGCTGACCAGCTCTTCGGGCGTGCAATCCATCAGGGAGAGAAAGTGCCTTGCGCTCATCATTGACTACCTTTTTGCAACAGACCGCAGATACTCAAAGCCTTGTTTAACTGAAAAACGGGCGAGACCTGCGGCGTAAGCCGCACGGGGCGACGAAATAGGGGAAGGCGCGATCTTATAATTAAATGTCGCGTCTTACCAATAGGGCTACGGTTTTTAGGGAAATTCAGAGGGGCTACGGGACGACCGCAGTAGCGCTTTTGAAGCCTGTTTCCGGATAGCAGCCCGTCATTTGTACACTGGGCCCATCTGGCATTGCAATCAAACGGGGCGGGGACGGCATCGAGGTAGTCGGTTTCTGACCTGTGATTCTTGCCGTGTAGTGGCAATGTGTCTCGTCTGAAACATTTGCTAAAGCAAAGTGCTGGGTTATAACTAAGTCTCGAGCGACGCAGGAAGCCTCCGGAATGGAATCGAAAGAACAGCAATTAATGGAATTACTTGGCCTCACCGCCCGCTCCTTGACCCATCTCACCGCCTCCATGACCTCGATGTCCTTTGAGTTGATGCGCAGTGAAGACGAAGTGACCAAGGCCGCCGGTCGACGCATGATCGACCGAATGGCCACCATCAGTGCCGGGCTCGATGAGCATTGGCGGCTGATCGGCGAGCTTACGGGCGTGCATGTTGCCCACGAGCAGATCGAAACCATCCAGGAAATCCAAATGCAGGCGCCGCCCCGGTTGCCGCCCAACTGAGACTCGATAGCCATCGGCCTGCCTGATGGCCACCGATTCACAAGACGAACGTCGCTGGCGCAGCGACGGTTCGCCCGCCATAGTTTTGTTCCCGTGGCTGATAACGCCCGCCCAGAACAAGACAGAGACTGGCCATGACCAAGACTCTCCATCACCGTGCCTGCCACCTGTGCGAAGCCATTTGCGGCTTGACCATCGAAACCACCGAGGCCGAAGGCCAGGTGCAGATCACCTCGATCAAGGGTGATCCCCAGGATACGTTCAGTCGCGGCCACATCTGCCCCAAGGCTGTGGCTCTGCAAGACATCCAGAACGATCCGGATCGCCTGCATCAACCGATGCAGCGCGTGGGCAGCGAATGGCAGCCGATTGCGTGGGAAGACGCCTTCAACCTCGTAGCCGAACGCCTGGCAGCGATCCAGGAGCGTCACGGGCAGAATTCGGTGGCGGTTTATCAAGGCAACCCCAGCGTGCACAACTATGGGCTGATGACCCATAGCAATTACTTTCTCGGCCTGCTGAAAACCCGTAACCGGTTTTCCGCGACCTCGGTCGATCAGTTGCCCCATCACCTGACCAGCCATTTGATGTATGGCCACGGTTTGCTGTTGCCGATCCCGGACATTGATCACACCGATTTCATGCTGATCCTGGGCGGCAATCCCCTGGCGTCCAACGGCAGCATCATGACCGTGCCCGATGTCGAGAAGCGCCTGAAGGCGATTCAGGCCCGGGGCGGCAAAGTCGTGGTGGTCGATCCGCGTCGCAGCGAAACGGCGGCGATTGCCGATCAGCATCTGTTTGTGCGCCCCGGTGGTGATGCGGCGTTGTTGTTCGGGCTGCTCAATACCTTGTTCGCCGAAGGCCTGACCCGCGACTCTCACCTGCCGGTGCACGGTCTGGATGAAGTGCGCACGGCGGTCGCCGGTTTCACTGCCGAGGTCATGAGTCCGCTGTGCGCCGTGCCGGCCGAGCAGATTCGCCAACTGGCCCGGGACTTTGCCGCAGCGCCGTCAGCGGTGTGCTATGGCCGCATGGGCGTCTCGACCCAGGCGTTTGGCACGTTGTGCCATTGGGTGGTGCAGTTGATCAACCTGGTCACCGGCAACCTCGACCGGGTGGGCGGTGCGTTGTGCACCGAGCCGGCGGTGGACCTGGTGGCGTCTACCTCGGGCGGGCATTTCAACTTGTGGCAGAGCCGGGTCTCCGGACGTCCGGAGTACGGCGGTGAATTACCGGTGTCAGCCCTGGCTGAAGAAATGCTCACCGGCGGGGAAGGGCAGGTTCGGGCGCTGATCACCGTGGCGGGCAACCCGGTGTTGTCCACGCCCAACGGCCGGCAACTGGAGCAGGCGCTGGACGGGCTGGAGTTCATGGTCAGCATCGACCTCTACATCAATGAAACCACGCGCTACGCCGACCTGATCCTGCCGTCCACCTCGGCCCTGGAAAACGATCACTACGACACCACGTTCAACATGTTTGCCGTGCGCAACGTCACGCGCTTCAACCGGGCGATCCTGGCCAAGCCTGAAGGCGCGCTGCATGACTGGGAGATTTTCGTGGGGCTGGCCAAGGCGTTTGCGGCCAAGACCGGCAAGGAGCTCAAGCCGACCATTGCCCCGGCGCAGATGATCGACCGTGGCCTGCGAATGGGCCTGTATGGCGATGCTTCTGAACACAAGTTGTCCTTGGCGACCTTGTTCGATCATCCCCACGGCGTGGATTTGGGCGCGCTCAAACCGAACCTGGCGTCACGGCTCAAGACAGAGAACCAGCATATCCAGGCTGCGCCGCCCGCGATCCTTGCCGACCTGGCGCGCTTCGCCGCCTTGCAGGCCCCGGCCGCCGATGAACTGTTGATGATTGGTCGTCGGCATGTGCGCAGCAACAACTCGTGGATGCACAACTATCACCGTCTGGTGAAAGGCAAGCCGCGCCATCAACTGCTGATGCACCCGGACGACCTGGCCAGCCGCGGTCTCAGCGACGGGCAGCGGGTGCGGGTCAGTTCCCGGGTCGGGATGATCGAAGTTGAAGTCGTCGGCAGCCTGGATATGATGAAAGGCGTGGTCAGCCTTCCGCACGGTTGGGGCCATGCGCGGCCGGGTGTGCAGATGACGATCGCCAGCAGCCAGCCAGGGTCCAGCGCTAATGACCTGACGGATGAGTGTCAGCTTGATGAGTTGTCGGGGAATGCGGCGTTGAACGGCGTGCCGGTGACCGTGGCCGCGGCTTGAGCATGTCTGTCGGGGAGACCGAGCATGGCGCTCGGGTTTCCGTTACAATGCGCCACCGTGCCGACCCTTGAGTCGGAAAGTTCAGCCGAGGTGCTCCATGGATATCATCGAAACGATTAAAGAGCAGATTGCTAACAACACCATTCTGCTTTACATGAAAGGCTCGCCGAATGCCCCGCAGTGTGGCTTCTCCGCGAAGGCTGCGCAGGCCGTGATGGCGTGTGGTGAGAAGTTTGCTTACGTGGACATCCTGCAGAACCCGGAAATCCGCGCCAACCTGCCAAAGTACGCCAACTGGCCAACCTTCCCGCAACTGTGGGTGGGCGGTGAGCTGGTCGGCGGTAGCGACATCATGACTGAAATGGCTGCTGACGGTTCGTTGCAGGCCACGATCAAAGCCGCTGTCGAAGCGGCTGCTGCTAACAAGACCGAAGCCTAAGATGCCGGCGGCTCTGTAGGAGCTGCCGAAGGCTGCGATCTTTTGATCTTCAAGATGTAAAAAAGCCCCGCCTCTCGAAAGAAGGCGGGGCTTTTTATTGCGGCTGGTAAGTTATTGAGATGTCGCCGCTGCCATCGTCAAGATCGCAGCCTCGTTGCACTCGACAGCTCCTACACAGCTACTGCAGCGTTGTTATTCTTCACCCATCTGCGATTGCAGATAATTCTCAAGACCGACTTTATCGATCAGGCCCAATTGGGTTTCCAGCCAGTCGATATGTTCTTCTTCGGATTCCAGAATGTCTTCAAGCAGTTCACGGCTGCCGAAGTCGCCGACGGTTTCGCAGTGGGCGATCGCGACCTTGAGGTCCGCGTGACCGGTGCGTTCGATACGCAGGTCGCACTCGAGCATTTCCTGGGTGTGTTCGCCGATCTGCAGCTTGCCCAGATCCTGGACGTTCGGCAGGCCTTCAAGGAACAGGATGCGCTTGATCAGCTTGTCCGCGTGTTTCATCTCATCGATGGATTCGTGGTATTCGTGCTTGCCGAGCTTGTTCAGGCCCCAATCTTCATACATGCGTGCATGCAGGAAGTATTGATTGATCGCGACCAGCTCATTGGCAAGGATCTTGTTGAGATGCTGGATGACTGTAATGTCGCCTTTCATGATGGGGTCCTGCCCTTTATTAACTGACTATAAGGCAGAGTTTGAGCCGCGTAATTAAGAGTGTCAAACCTAAGTTATTGAAAGTTATATGAAAATTAATCGGAATAAGAATGTTTGTGTTCCGCGTCTTGGCCCTAAGCGATTGATTTGCAGGCATAAAAAAACCGGACATCGGTCCGGTTCTTTGAAATACGGGAATTATGCGGCAGTAAATTCAACAGGAAATGGAATCGCGGCTTGGGCGGTTTGCAGCTTGGTCAGGGTTTCGCGTACCACTTCCTTGGCAAGGCAGGCACATTTACCGCATTGACTCGCTACGCCGGTGGCCTGACGGACTTCTTTATAACTGCAGCAACCTTCATAGATTGCATCGCGGATTTGACCGTCGGTAACGCCAGTGCAGAGGCAGACATACATAAGTGAGAACCGTCGCTGGTTGTGACTCAATTGCGATGGATCTTAATGTTAACGAGAATGATTGTCAAAGTGGTTTCTGAAAGCTTTGCGTTATGAGCACCGGTGGCTGACGAACGGTTTCCGGCATGGCATTGCGACATTAACCGTAACAGTCCGAATTTAACGCGCCGCCGAAAATCCGTTAAGGACAGCTTAAAAACGCCGTGTATGATGGTCGGTCCTTGCGAAGGGGATCGTGTCACAGGGCTGTCGCCTGAGGGTGGCAGGCTGATGCGAATCCAGTTCTTCACGTTAATAGACCAGGAGATATTCAATGAGCGTACTCGTAGGCAAGCAAGCCCCAGACTTCACCGTACCGGCCGTACTCGGCAACGGCGAGATCGTAGACAGCTTCACTCTGTCGTCGGCCATCAAAGGCAAATACGGCCTGGTGTTCTTCTACCCACTGGACTTCACCTTCGTTTGCCCGTCCGAGCTGATCGCTCTGGACAACCGCATGGCTGACTTCAAGGCTCGCAACGTTGAAGTGGTTGCCGTGTCGATCGACTCGCATTTCACCCACAACGCATGGCGCAACACCCCAGTGAACAATGGCGGTATCGGCCAGGTTCGCTACACCATGGCTGCTGACATCAAGCAGGAAATCATGAAGGCCTACGACGTCCAGTCCGCTGACGGCGTTGCTTTCCGTGGCGCGTTCCTGATCGACGATAAAGGCGTTGTCCGCTCGCAGATCATCAACGACCTGCCACTGGGCCGTAACATGGAAGAGCTGATCCGTCTGGTTGACGCGCTGCAATTCCACGAAGAGCACGGCGAAGTTTGCCCTGCCAACTGGAAAAAAGGCGACAAAGGCATGACCGCTTCCACCGAAGGTGTTGCGGCTTACCTGACCGAGCACGCTGCGGCCCTGTAAGCCCAAGCGTCAGGCATAAAAAAACCGGCCGATGAGGCCGGTTTTTTTGTGGGCGGGATAAAACCCTTCGACCGGATCAGTCGTTGAAGTCTTCCCAGCCGCCCATTTGTTTCCAGCGATTGACGATGCCGCAGAACAGCTCAGCCGTCTTCTCGGTGTCGTAGCGAGCCGAGTGGGCCTCGCGACCGTCGAAGTCGATGTCGGCTGCCTGACACGCCTTGGCCAGCACGGTCTGACCGTAAGCCAGACCAGCGAGGGTTGCAGTGTCGAAACTGGAGAATGGATGAAACGGGTTGCGTTTCATGTCCAGGCGCGCGACAGCCGCGTTGAGGAAGCCCAGGTCGAAGCTGCTGTTGTGCCCGACCAGGATCGCCCGTTTGCAACCGTTGGCTTTCAGGGCCTTGCGGATGCCGCGGAAAATATCGGTCAGGGCAGTCTCTTCACTCACGGCCATGCGCAACGGGTGATCGAGCTTGATCCCGGTGAATTCCAGGGCCGCTGCTTCGATGTTCGCGCCTTCAAACGGTTCGACGCGGAAGAAGTAAGTGTGATCGGGATACACGAAGCCTTTTTCGTCCATGGCGATGGTGGTCGCCGCGATCTCCAGCAGGGCGTCGGTGGCCGAGTTGAAGCCACCGGTTTCTACGTCGACGACAACCGGCAGGTAACCACGGAATCGGGCTGCCATTGGATGACGAGGACCGCCTCCACCGCCTTGACCGTCCTGTTCATCGTCGAAATGGTCTTCACTCACGCGTGTTCCTCCAGCAGGCGCCAGCGCAGTTTTTCACCGGCGCGCAGCGGGATTACGGTCAGCTCGCCAAATGGCAGGCTGGTTGGGGCGGTCCACTCTTCGCGGACCAGGGTAATGCGATCGGTGTTCACCGGCAGGCCATAGAAGCGCGGGCCGTTGAGGCTGGCGAACGCTTCGAGCTTGTCCAGCGCATTGCGCTGTTCGAAGGCTTCAGCGTACATCTCGATCGCCGCAAAAGCGGTGTAGCAACCGGCACAGCCGCAAGTGGCTTCCTTGGCGTGCTGGGCATGGGGCGCTGAGTCGGTGCCGAGGAAGAACTTCGCGCTGCCGCTGGTGGCGGCGTCGAGCAGGGCTTCCTGGTGGGTGTTGCGCTTGAGAATCGGCAGGCAGTAGAAGTGCGGCCGAATTCCGCCCACCAGCATGTGGTTGCGGTTGTACAGAAGATGGTGCGCGGTGATGGTCGCGCCAACGTTGGCCGGGGCCGCGTTGACGAACTGCACGGCGTCGGAGGTGGTGATGTGTTCGAACACCACTTTGAGCGTCGGGAAACGCTCGACCACACGACGCATGTGCTCATCGATGAAGATTTTTTCGCGGTCGAACACGTCGACATCGCCACGGGTGACTTCGCCGTGGATCAACAACGGCATCCCGACTTCGGCCATGGCCTCGATCGCCGGGAAAATCTTGTCGATGCTGGTGACGCCAGAATCCGAGTTGGTGGTGGCGCCGGCCGGGTACAGCTTGGCGGCGTGCACGAAACCGCTGGCCTTGGCTTCACGAATTTCTTCGGGCTGGGTGCGGTCGGTCAGGTACAGCACCATCAGCGGTTCGAAACGACTGCCGGCCGGGCGAGCAGCGAGAATCCGCTGGCGATAGCCGTCGGCTTCAGCGGCGTTGCGCACCGGAGGTACGAGGTTGGGCATGATGATGGCGCGACCAAAGGTGCGCGCGACATCCGCAACGGTATTGGACAAAACAGCACCATCGCGAAGATGAATATGCCAGTCGTCGGGACGCAGCAGGGTCAGGCGGTCGGACATGAGGGGATTCCAGGCGGGTCAAACTGAGGGGAATGCTACCGGAAAAGACTCTCTCAGGCACTCGCTATCAAGTTTTGCAGCAAGCTTCCGATATCCATTAGGTATGCCGTAAACGTATGTGTCGGTCTTTTTGTTGTAGAAGCCAGTGGAGCCTCCCGTGCGCCAGCGTTATTTAGCCTTGCTCAGTGTGTTTGCCAGCCTTCCCGCGATGGCGCTCACTTTCCAGACCCGTCTGGAGAGCATTGAGTGGACGGTCGAAGGTGACAAGTTCGAATGCCGCCTGGCCCAGCCGATCACCGATTTCGGTTCCGGTGAGTTCGTGCGGCGTGCCGGCGAGCAGGCGATTTTTCGTCTCAAGGCCTACAACTCGGTGATCGGCGGCGGTTCAGCGACCTTGCTCGCGGCCGCGGCGCCATGGCAGCCAGGGCGTGGCGACATCAACCTGGGCTCGGTGAACATCGGCAGCGGCAACGTGCTGTTCAACAGTTCGCAAGTGCAGGCCGGGCGTTTGATCAATGGCTTGATGGACGGCCGTAGCCCGGTCATCCGGCGTGCTTCGGGCGACGGTCGGGTGTCGGAAGTGCGGCTGCTGCCGGTCAAGTTCAACAAGGCGTTCAATGACTATCAGGGGTGCGTGGCCAAGCTGTTGCCGCAGAATTTCGAACAGGTGAAGCAATCGGAAATCGGTTTCCCCGGCGAAGGGGTCGATCTGGATCCGCAAGCCAAGGCCAAGTTGCAGGTCATGCTGGAGTTCATCAAAGCGGACCCGACGGTCAATCACATCGAACTTGACGGTCACTCCGACAACAGCGGCAATCGCCTGACCAACCGCGAGCTGTCACGCCGCCGGGCACTGGCGGTGATGGATTTCTTCAAGGCCAATGGCATCCAGGAATCGCAGATCACCATGCGTTTCCACGGCGAACGCTACCCGCTGGCGCCGAACACCAATGCCGCCAACCGGGCGAAGAATCGCCGGGTCGCGGTACGCCTGGAACGCGTGGCGCCGACCGACAAACCGGCCCCGCAATCCGCCTCTGCCGCCAGTGCGGCGACCACATCCTGACTCTGTGGTCATCGTCGCGCCATCGTAAGAATCTGTCGCTTCGTCGTCATAAGCTGTCGCGGTACTGTAAATAATTTCCTATGAGCGGTAGACTTCCCGGCTTTCCGTAAACCCCGTGGAGTGATGGCATGGCGGACGTAAACAAGGTTGTTCTGGCGTATTCCGGCGGCCTGGACACTTCGGTGATCCTCAAGTGGCTGCAGGATACTTATAACTGTGAAGTGGTGACCTTCACCGCTGACCTGGGGCAGGGCGAAGAGGTCGAACCGGCCCGCGCCAAGGCTCAGGCCATGGGCGTCAAAGAAATCTACATCGACGATCTGCGCGAAGAATTCGTGCGAGATTTCGTGTTCCCGATGTTCCGCGCCAACACCGTTTACGAAGGCGAGTACCTGCTGGGCACTTCCATCGCTCGTCCGTTGATCGCCAAGCGCCTGATCGAAATCGCCAACGAAACCGGCGCTGACGCCATTTCCCACGGCGCCACCGGCAAGGGCAACGACCAGGTGCGTTTCGAACTGGGCGCCTACGCACTCAAGCCAGGCGTGAAAGTGATCGCCCCTTGGCGCGAGTGGGACCTGCTCTCCCGTGAAAAGCTGATGGATTATGCTGAAAAGCACAACATCCCGATCGAGCGCCACGGCAAGAAAAAATCCCCGTACTCGATGGATGCCAACTTGCTGCACATCTCCTATGAAGGCGGCGTGTTGGAAGACACCTGGACTGAGCACGAAGAAGACATGTGGAAATGGACCGTCTCCCCGGAGAAGGCTCCAGACAAGGCGCAGTACCTGGAACTGACCTACCGCAACGGCGACATCGTGGCACTGGACGGCGTCGAAATGACCCCGGCCACCGTGCTGGCGACGCTGAACAAAATCGGTGGCGAACACGGCATCGGCCGTCTCGATATCGTCGAGAACCGTTACGTGGGCATGAAGTCCCGTGGCTGCTACGAAACCCCTGGCGGCACCATCATGCTGCGCGCTCACCGTGCGATCGAATCGATCACTCTGGACCGCGAAGTGGCTCACCTCAAAGACGAGCTGATGCCGAAATACGCCAGCCTGATCTACACCGGTTACTGGTGGAGCCCTGAGCGTCTGATGCTGCAACAGATGATCGATGCGTCCCAGGCACACGTGAACGGCGTTGTGCGCCTGAAGCTGTACAAAGGCAACGTGATTGTTACCGGTCGCAAGTCCGATGAATCGTTGTTCGACGCCAACATCGCGACCTTCGAAGAAGATGGCGGCGCCTACAACCAGGCTGATGCGGCGGGCTTCATCAAGCTCAATGCCTTGCGCATGCGCATTGCTGCCAACAAAGGTCGCAAGCTGTTCTGAGACCTGTGCAGTCGTGATTGAGGACGTGGCCCTGTCGTTGACAGGGCCACATCTTTAAACGCTTTGATCTCGTATCTCTTCAAACCGATTACCTTCCTGATCAGTCCTCCAGCGTCTGATCCAGCACCGTCACGTCCTGTGAATCCAAGTTGAAGACAATCCAGAAAACGTCGCAAGCGTCTTTCTTTTTGTGTCTTGAAGACCTCAATACGCTGTCCTTCAGTAACTTCACCGATTCGTTGCACGCCAGAAATACGACCACCTTGCCTGGTTTGCGGAGCTTTTCCATCAGCATGTCGAATTCGGCCTGTGTATTCATTCCGCGTGTATCGATAATGCTCAACCCATTCAATGAACCCGGCAGATAGATGCTGTGTTGCGCCCGTATGCCTGTCTGTAGATCGATTTGAGCCGGTGGCGCCTGCGCACTCCAGGGCCAGCGACGAAACCTGCGCACGCGAGCGGAAAAGTCTGCACGGGGGTGGTCTTTGGCATGCTCAATGACTTTGACGAAGTATTTGTCGCTGTCGAAGTCAGAGGGGGCGTAAAGCGATCGGTAATTGAAGTTAAGCGTGACAAAAAAAAGAAAGAGCAGGTAAAACGGAAAGCTGATTAAAAACCAGACATAGATTTCCCGCTCGTCGTTATCCAGAAAAGGCAGGGAGACGGCGGCAGAGGTTTCAGAAACGGCCGCAAATATAGCCACGATGGTCATCGGGTTGGAGATGTTCTTTTTGATTTTCTTCATGCTGTTTGCTCATAAGCTAATGTGTTTTTCTCATGTTGATAGAAGGTTTTTAGAGTGGCTTTGCTAAGTTTTTTTCTGCTTTTTTGTTTTGATCTATTTTTGTCGAGTGGATTATTTTAAACAAGGTAACTGTAGTGCTCAGAATGTTTGTATGTTGGATGTTCTTGTTTCAAAAGTTTAATTGAATTGGGGTTTTGTTTATTTAGGTGTTAGCGGATATTTAGTGGGTGTATCTTGGTATGGATTTTGATATTGAAAATCCCGGTAACTCTTCACCTCCCGAGCCCGTGGTCTATTGGTGCTGGATGAGTTGAAAGGCTGAAGGTCAGGCGCGATATCGGTTGTAAGCCGATACAAATAAGTTATCGGAAATCCGAACGCTCTGATCAATTCACGTTTTTCCGCGCCTCACGTTCAAGTTTTTTTGTAGGATTCATCCGTGTTGCTTGTAGGGAATGTCTCTCGCTGCGAGTGCCCGGGGGGTACGGCATGCCACGGGTGAAACGACTAGGCTATTGTGCGGGCTCTAAAAATTCGAACAGCGAAATTGGACTTGCCCATGAATAAAGTGCTGATCGTGGATGATCACCCCGTCATTCGTCTTGCGGTGCGTTTGCTAATGGAACGTCATGGCTACGAAGTCATCGCAGAAACAGACAATGGCGTGGATGCATTACAACTTGCCCGTGAATTGCTGCCGGATATTGTCATTCTGGATATTGGAATACCGAAACTCGATGGACTGGAAGTCATCGCGCGCCTGACATCGGTAGCGTTGCCTTTGAAAGTGTTAGTGCTGACTTCCCAGGCGCCAGGACATTTTTCAATGCGCTGCATGCAATCGGGAGCTGCCGGTTATGTATGCAAGCAACAGGACCTCACTGAATTACTCAGTGCAATCAAGGCTGTATTGTCGGGCTACAGCTACTTTCCCAATCAGGCCTTGCACACGGTTCGTGCCAGTCTGGGCAATGCCAGTGAATCCGATATGGTGGATCGTTTGTCAGGGCGGGAAATGATGGTGTTGCAACAATTGGCCCGGGGGAAGACTAACAAGGAGATTGCCGATGGAATGTTCCTCAGTAACAAGACGGTCAGTACTTACAAGACCCGGTTGTTATTGAAGCTCAATGCACGCTCACTGGTGGATTTGATCGAACTGGCCCAGCGCAATGGGCTGGTATGAAGGCAGACAGTAGAAAGCCTCCGTTTCGGGAGGCTTTCAGGTGTCATAGATCAAAATCGTAATCGGCCAATTGCTTTTGCAGTCGGCGCTCCTCCAGCAGATTGTCGATGGTGCGGCGCTTGCTCAGGTTGGTTTTTGCTACCTCAGCCACCGGTTCAGCGTCATCGGCCTCAACGGGGGTGAAGTCGTCTTCTACATCCAATTGCTCTTTGCCAGTGCTCATTTTGTTACTCCAGGCTAAGACGGCCTTTGGCGCCCCTTATATCGACATTCTCCCGGCGGGTAAAAAAGATTTTTTCAATCGATAAATCAATAAATGTAATAGCGCCTCAATCGTCCGAGGTCTTTTGCTTGTATTCGCACAGATCCTCGATACGGCAACTACCGCAGCGCGGCTTGCGGGCCAGGCAAATGTAGCGCCCGTGGAGGATCAGCCAGTGGTGGGAATCGAGCAGAAACTCCTTGGGCACGAATTTCATCAGTTTGTGCTCCACCTCGACCACGTTTTTGCCAGGCGCAATGCCGGTGCGGTTGCTGACCCGGAAAATATGGGTGTCCACCGCCATGGTCAGTTGCCGGAAAGCCGTATTGAGCACCACGTTGGCGGTCTTGCGGCCAACGCCGGGCAAGGCCTCCAGCTCTTCACGGGTCTGGGGCACTTCGCCGCCGTGTCGTTCAACCAGCAGGCGACAGGTCTCGATTACGTTCTTGGCCTTGCTGTTGAACAGGCCGATGGTCTTGATGTACTCCGTCAGCCCTTCGACCCCCAAGGCATAAATCGCCGCCGGGGTATTGGCCACCGGATAGAGCTTTGCCGTGGCTTTGTTGACGCCGACATCGGTGGACTGTGCCGACAGAATCACCGCGATCAACAGCTCAAACGCTGAGGAGTAGGCCAGTTCGGTTTTCGGTTCCGGGTTGTCTTCGTGCAGCCTGCGGAAGATTTCGTAACGTTTTGCGGCATTCATGGGTGATGCGTTTCCTCGAAAGCGATCAGTTTGTGGGCGTCGGGCGAGACCAGGCTTGTTTGGCGGCGATCAACAGCCCCAGCAGAATGAAACCGCCAGGGGCAAGGGTGGCCAGGCGCAAGCCACCGTCGGCGGTCAGTATCAGGCCTGGCCAATCCACGCCACCGATCAGCCAGGACAGATGGGCGCCAAGGGTGCCGTTGCCAATGAGCTCGCGCAACAGACCGAGGCTCACCATTAGCACGCCGAACAGACCACACAGGCGCAAGCGATCGCGCCATGGGCTGTGGTAAAAGCCATTGCTATCCAGCACGACGCATTGCAAGGCAATCAACCCGGCGTACAGCCCCAAGTGCTGTTGCCATTGCAGCGACCAGGATTGCCCGGCGAGTTCAGCGCAACTGGTCAGCGTGGCCGCCAGCAGCACGCTGGCAGGCAGGCGTGCCCACGGGGCAAGTCGGGTGCGCAAGGGGCTCATGACAGCGTCATGGATCGCGATCACCAGCGCAAACATCAGGAACAGGCCCAAAGCGCTCATCAGCGAGCCGGTGGCGCCGATCAATGGTGTCAGCATCAGTGAATTCTGCAGCGTCACCTTATTCATGGGCACTGCTCCCCACCCACTGTTGCCGATGTTCATCAAAGTAGCGCAACGCATCATGGATGGTGTTGATCACCGCCCTTGAGGTCGTGGTCGCCCCGGCGATCTGATCGAATTGACCCTGATCCTTTTTCAGCGCCCAACCATTGTCTGCGGGATCCGTGCTCGACTTGCCGGTAAAACTATTCAGCCAGGTGTTCGGCCACTCGGCGAGTCGACCTCCCAGCCCCGGCGTTTCGGCTTGTTTCAGGGTTTTGACCCCGAGCAGTTTGCCGTTGGCGTCGATGGCGATCAGCAACTCGATGGCGCCGGTGTAACCCAGGGTCTGGCTGCGCAGCAACACGGCGCTGGGTTGACCGGCCCGGGTCGCCAGGTAGCCCCCCAGCAGTGTGCTGCTGGTCAGCGGGACATTTTCCAGGGGCAATGGCTGTTCCAGCGGTTGGTTGTCGTAGCTGTCGGGCGCCAGCATATCCAGCAGCGTGCGACTGTCGATCAAACGTTGTTGCGCGGCGATGCGCCCGGCGCTGGTGTGTTGCACGAGGCAGGTCGCGCCGATTCCCAGGCCGGCCAGTAACACCAGGATCACAACGCTGATCGTTCGGTTCATGGTGCGGTTTGCTCCTGTCGCGCAACGATCAAGCGATCCAGCGCCGGCACGCACAGGTTCATCAGCAACACGGCGAAGGCCACGCCATCCGGGTAGCCGCCCCAGGTTCGAATCAGATAAGTCAGCAGCCCCACCCCCACACCAAACAACAATCGGGCACCGGGGCTTTTGGCGCCGGACACCGGCTCCGTGACGATGAAGAACGCACCCAACATGCTCGCGCCGGTGAGCAGATGAAACAACGGCGAACCGTGGGAGTCGGAGCCCGAGCCGTTCCAACACAGCAGGCTGATCACGAACAGGCTGGCGAGCATGCCCACCGGCGCATGCCAACTGAACACCCGTTGCTGGAGCAGAAACGCGCCACCGGCCAGAAACGCCAGATTCACCCATTCCACGCCGCGACCGCCGAAATGGCCGAACGCCGGGTTGCCGGCGAACAGCTCATCCATGGTCAGGCTTTTATTAATCCGCAGACTGTCCAGCGCCGTGGCCTGGACCCAGGCATCCGGCGTCTGGCTGAAACTGAAACCGAAGATCTGCTGAAGGCCGCCGAGCAGGTCCATGCCGTGGAACGACGGCCAGTGGGTCATCGGCTGAGGAAAGGTCACCAGCACCAGGGCGAAACCGAGCATGGCCGGGTTGAACGGGTTTTTGCCGACGCCGCCATACAGATGCTTGCCGAACAGCAACGCAGCCGCGGCCGCACTGACCGTCAGCCACCATGGGCAATAAGGCGGCAAGGCCAGCGCCAGCAAGGTCGCCGTGACCAGGGCACTGCCATCGCTCAAAGTCGGCTTGATCGCGTGCTGGCGCAGTTTCAGTACACCGGCCTCCACGGCCAGCGCCGTCAGTGCCGTCAGAATCAGGTTGATCAACACGCCCCAGCCGTACAGCCAAAACATCGCCAGCAGCCCCGGCAATGTGGCCAGCAACACCCGTTTCATGGCTTGCTGCAGGCGTTCGTCCACCGATTCAAGGGGCGACATAAGCGTCCACCGAGCGTTCGGCTTCCAGCAGTCGGGCGCGGGCCTTGTCCATCAACTCCATCGGTGTATCGGCCCTTCGCTCCAGTTTGCTGACGTCGGCGCGGGCGTAGGCCAATTCGGTTTTGAGCTGTCGAAGCTGGCTGTCGACCGGGCGTTTTTCGACCCGCACCAGGTCAGGCGCAGGCTTATCGCTGGCGGCTTCGGCCTCGTGCAAGGCTTGCTCGGCGGCTTCGAACTGTTGTTGCAGCACGATCAGTTGCGATTGCTGTTCGAAGGTCGGCGGATGGCCGAAAGCCTTGAGGGATTTGTTCAGTTGCGCCCGACTCATGGCCAGATCGATCTTGGCTTTTTTCAACGCCGCATCGGCCGTCGCCGCTTTCTGCGCGCGGACGCGCTCTAGGGCGGCCTGCACCGGATTGGCCGCCACTTCGCTGGGTTGCGCGGCACGTTGGGCTCGGGCCTGACGCTCGGCGATTTTCTGTTGTTCTTCCCGTTGCAGGCGGGCGTTGCGCTGTTCGAAGCGCCGCCGTGCACGATTGCGTTTGGTGGCCCGGGCCCGCTGTTCTTCGAGGCTGAACGCCAGGCCGCCGACAATCGGCAGCACCGTGGCCAGCGGCAATGGGCGCATTTCGATGCAGTCCACCGGGCACGGCGCCACGCACAAGTCGCAACCGGTGCATTCGTCGACGATCACGGTGTGCATCAACTTTGCCGCACCGACGATCGCGTCCACCGGGCAGGCCTGGATGCACTTGGTGCAGCCGATGCATTCGGCCTCACGGATGTAAGCAATCTGCGCCGGAGCCGAACCGCGGCTGAGGTCCAGTTCCAACACCGGCACTTTCAGCAGCTCGGCGAGGGCATCGATGGTTTCAGTGCCGCCCGGCGGGCATTTGTTGATGGGCTCGCCAGCGGCAATGCCTTCGGCGTAGGGCTTGCATCCGGGGTGGCCACACTTGCCGCACTGGGTCTGGGGCAAGAGGGCGTCGATGCGTTGAATCAGACTCATGTTTTGATCAGTCCACTGAATCCGAGAAAGGCCACTGCGATCAGTCCGGCGCCGATCAACTGGATCGGCAAGCCACGAAAGGGCAGGGGAACATCGTTGTCACGTGTGCGCTGCTGCAAGTCGCAGAACAGGACCAGCACCAGCCAGAAGCCCAGCCCGGCACCGAGGCTCAGGGCTGTCGCGTGGAAAAATCCCTTGTCGTCCTGGGCGTTGAGCAAGGTCAGGCCAAGTACACCGGCATTGCCCAGCAGCAAAGGCCAGAGGCCGTCGAACGAAAGCGTGGGCAATGCTCGTGACAGTCCGGCCAGCAGCGGGGCGATCAGCAACACGCTTAGCGGCAGGAACACGAACAGGCGCAGGGCTGTCAGGTCCAGCGGCACCAACAGCCAGTGGTAGAGCGCGTAACCGAGCAGGCCGACGACCAGCAGCAGACTCGCCGTGGCCATGCCCAATGCGTGCACCTGTTGGCGTTCGCTGGCCAGAACCGGATCGACGCCCAGCGGCCACTGCAACACGAGGTTGTTGATCAGGGCGGCGCTGATAAGGGTAAGAAGCAGGTCGGTCATGATCGTCCGTATTCACACGAATTTGCAGGCTGCTGATTAACTCCGTAGGAGCTGCCGAAGGCTGCGATCTTTTGATCTTAAAAACAAAGTCAAAAGATCGCAGCCTTCGGCAGCTCCTACAGGGTTGGGCCATGAGAGACAGTATGGGCCAGACATGAAAATCCCACAGTCATGCCAGGCACGACTGTGGGATCGGTTCAGCAGGTCATACCTTACTTGATGCGCTGACCCGGCTTGGCGCCGCTGTCAGGGCTCAGCAGGTAGATTTCTTCACCGCCAGGACCGGCCGCCATCACCATGCCTTCGGAGATGCCGAACTTCATTTTCCGTGGCTTGAGGTTGGCGATCATCATGGTCAGGCGACCATTGAGCTTGGACGGATCCGGGTAAGCACTCTTGATCCCGGAGAACACGTTGCGTTGCTCGTCACCGATGTCCAGGGTCAGGCGCAGCAATTTGTCGGCACCTTCCACGTGCTCAGCCTTGACGATCAGCGCTACGCGCAGGTCCACCGCGGCGAACGCGTCGAACTCGATTTCCGGCGACAGCGGATCCTTGGCTAATTCACCATTGCCGGCCGGTGCAGCTTCGCCGGTATCGGTGGCGCTGGCGGTCAGGTCTTCTTTCGAGGCGTCGGTCATGGCTTGCACTTTTACCGGGTCGATGCGGGTCATCAACGGTTTGAACTCGTTCAACTGATGATTGCTCAGCAGCGTGGCGTGGTCGTTCCAGGTCAGCGGCGCAACGTTGAGGAACGCCTCGGCGTCGGCAGCCAGCAGCGGCAGCACCGGTTTGAGGAAGATCACCAGTTGGCGGAACAGGTTGATGCCCAGGGCGCAGATGGCCTGGACTTCGTCGTGCTTGCCTTCCTGTTTGTTCAGCGACCACGGTGCCTTGTCGGCGATCCAGGCGTTGGCACGGTCGGCCAGGCCCATGATTTCGCGCATCGCACGGGCAAAGTCGCGGGCCTCGTAGGCTTCGGCGATGCTTGGCGCGGCGGCCAGGAAGGCGTCGGTCAGTTCCGGCGCGGCGTTACCCGCCACCAGCACACCGGCGTTGCCTTTCTGGATGAAACCGGCGCAACGGCTGGCGATGTTGACGACTTTGCCCACCAGGTCGGAGTTGACCTTCTGCACGAAGTCTTCGAGGTTCAGGTCCAGGTCGTCGACGCCACGGCCCAGCTTGGCCGCGTAGTAGTAGCGCAGGTATTCCGGCGACAGGTGATCCAGGTAGGTCCGGGCCTTGACGAAGGTGCCCCGGGACTTGGACATTTTCTGACCGTTGACGGTCAGGTAGCCGTGCACGTTGATGCCGGTCGGTTTACGGAAACCCGCGCCTTCGAGCATCGCCGGCCAGAACAGCGCGTGGAAATTGACGATGTCCTTGCCGATGAAGTGGTACAGCTCGGCGGTGGAATCCTTGGCCCAGAACGCGTCGAAGTCCAGGTCCGGACGACGGGCGCAGAGGTTCTTGAAGCTGGCCATGTAGCCGATCGGCGCGTCCAGCCACACGTAGAAGTACTTGCCTGGCTCGCCCGGAATCTCGAAACCGAAGTACGGCGCATCGCGGGAGATGTCCCACTGTTGCAGGCCGGCGTCCAGCCATTCGGCGATTTTGTTGGCGACTGCATCTTGCAGGGTGCCGCTGCGGGTCCAGGCTTGCAGCATTTCCTGGAAGTCCGGCAGCTTGAAGAAGAAGTGCTGGGAATCCTTGAGCACCGGGGTGGCGCCAGAGATAGCCGACTTCGGATCTTTCAGGTCGGTAGGGGCGTAGGTCGCACCACATTTTTCGCAGTTGTCGCCGTACTGATCTTCAGTGCCGCATTTCGGGCAGGTGCCCTTGATGAAGCGGTCGGCCAGGAACATTTTCTTTTCTGGGTCGAAGTACTGCGTGATCGAGCGCTGGGCGATGTGCCCGGCGTCGCGCAGCTTCAAGTAGATCTGGCTCGACAGCTCACGGTTTTCTTCGGCGTGAGTGGAGTGGAAATTGTCGAAGTCCACCAGGAACTCGGCAAAGTCGGCGCTGTGTTCAGCCTGGACGTTGGCGATCAGTTGTTCCGGGGTGATGCCTTCCTTTTCCGCGCGCAGCATGATCGCCGAACCGTGGGCGTCGTCGGCGCAGACATAGATGCATTGATTGCCGCGGTGCTTCTGGAAGCGCACCCACATGTCGGTCTGGATGTATTCCAGCATGTGGCCAAGGTGGATCGAACCATTGGCATAGGGCAGGGCGCTGGTGACGAGGATCTTGCGTGGCTCGGACATGGGGCTCGGCTACTTGATGAAACGGAGGTCGGCCACTATAAAGCGCTGGCGCATATTTTTCACCCCTGTGGCATGAGGGCTTACTGTTACAAATGAGCTTTTGTGGCGAGGGGGCTTGCCCCCGTTCGACTGCGAAGCAGTTGTAAAAACAGCGAATGCGGTGTGTCTGTCAGCGTGCGTGCGCTGGTTCGGGGCCGCTTCGCAGCCCAACGGGGGCAAGCCCCCTCGCCACAGGAAGCATTCCATCCACAGTAATCTGTTCGCCACAAATCCGTGTCCGGCGTAGGATACCCGCCTGATTTTCCAGTCTTGCTATCGGAGTTGCCCATGAGCGCCCTCAATCGCGCAGCGGTGGAAGCCGTCCTTCGCCAATACACCGACCCTTACCTGAACCAGGATCCGGTCAGCGCCGGGTGCGTGCGCGGCATCGACATCCAGGGCGATCGCGTCAGCGTCCAGCTGGAACTGGGTTACGCCGCCGGTCTGTTCAAAAGCGGCTGGGCACAGTTGCTGCAAATGGCGATTGAAGGGCTGGACGGCGTGGTCACCGCACGTGTCGAGATCACCAGCGTGATCGCCGCGCACAAGGCCCAGGCGCAGATTCCGGGGCTGGCCAACGTCAAAAACGTGGTCGCCGTGGCTTCCGGCAAGGGTGGCGTTGGCAAGTCCACCACTGCTGCCAACCTGGCTCTGGCCCTGGCCCGTGAAGGCGCCAAGGTCGGGATTCTCGATGCGGATATCTATGGCCCGAGCCAGGGCATCATGTTCGGCATCGCCGAAGGCACACGACCGAAGATCAAGGATCAGAAGTGGTTCGTGCCGATCGAGTCCCATGGCGTCGAAGTGATGTCCATGGCGTTCCTGACCGACGACAACACGCCGATGGTCTGGCGCGGGCCGATGGTCTCCGGCGCGCTGTTGCAACTGGTGACCCAAACCGCGTGGGGCGATCTCGATTACCTGGTTATCGACATGCCCCCAGGCACCGGCGACATCCAGCTGACCCTGGCGCAGAAAGTCCCGGTGGCCGGCGCGGTGATTGTCACCACACCGCAAGACCTGGCCTTGCTGGATGCGCGCAAAGGCGTGGAGATGTTCCGCAAGGTCAACATCCCGGTGCTGGGCGTGGTGGAAAACATGGCCGTGCACATCTGCTCCAACTGCGGACATGCCGAGCATCTGTTCGGTGAGGGCGGCGGGGTGAAACTGGCCACCCAGTACGGCGTTGAACTGCTGGCCTCGTTGCCACTGGCGATGGCTATCCGCGAGCAGGCCGATGGCGGCAAGCCAACGGTGATCGCCGAGCCGGACAGCCCGATTGCCCTGGTCTACCAGGAACTGGCCCGCCACGTCGGCGCGCGAATTGTGTTGCAGGAAGCGGCGACCCCGGCGATGCCGACTATCACCGTCAGCGACGATTAATCAAAGAAGAAACGCAATCCAGTGTGGGAGCGGCGGTGCGACGATTCGACTTGCTCGCGAAAGCGGTGTGTCATTCAACAGATAAGTTGACTGAACCGACGCTTTCGCGAGCAAGCCCGCTCCCACATTGGTTATGCGGTGGACTTAAATCCGCAACCCGCCATCCATCTCCAGAATCCGACCGGTGTAATAGTCGTTCTCGAAAATGTACGCCGCCGAATGGGCGATCTCGTCTGGTTTGCCCATGCGCTTGAGCGGAATCCCGGCCGTCATTTTCTCCAGCGCTTCGGGCTTCATGCCCAGGGTCATCTCGGTTTCGATAAAGCCCGGCGCAATGCCCGCCACACGAATACCGTAGCGCGCCAGTTCCTTGGCCCAGGTCACGGTGGCCGCTGCCACGCCAGCCTTGGCGGCGGAGTAGTTGGTCTGACCGACGTTGCCGGCCCGGGAAATCGACGAGATATTGATGATCGCGCCGCTGTTGTTCAGCTCGACCATTTTCGCCGCGACTTCACGGGTGCACAGGAACACGCCGGTCAGGTTGACGTCGATCACCGCCTGCCACTGGGCCAGGCTCATCTTGGTCATTTCGCCGTCCTTGACCTTGATCAGCAAGCCGTCACGCAAGATCCCGGCATTGTTGATCAAGCCATGGATCGCGCCGAAATCTTCGGCCACCTGGGCGACCATGTGCGTCACTTGCTCTTCATTGGCGACGTTGCACAGGTAGGCGCGGGCCTCGACGCCCTTGGCCTTGCACGCGGCGACGGTGTCGTCGAGCTTTTCCTGGTTCAGGTCGACCAGCGCCAGTTTCGCGCCTTTGCCTGCGAAATACTCGGCCATCGAACGGCCTAAACCCTGGCAACCGCCAGTGATAATGATTACTTTGTCAGTGAGTTGCATTCGCATGTCCCAGTAGCAGGTCAGAGTGTTGGTCCTTGTAGAGAGCCTCTCGATCTGCACCTGATGTGGCCTGGTTGCACATGAGAACTGCCCCGATGGCGTGCTGGAAACTTATCCCCAGGCGCCTGTCCGTTTTTTCGACGGATTCTATATAAGGAGTCATAAATTGAGCGTTGAAGCGGCCAAGAATGCCCGAGAATTGCTTCTCAAGGAATACCGCGGGGTGCTATCGACCCACTCCAAGGCCATGCCCGGTTTCCCTTTCGGCTCGGTGGTTCCCTACTGCCTGGACGAGCAGGGCCGGCCGCTGATCCTGATCAGCCGCATCGCCCAGCACACCCACAATCTGCAGAAAGACCCGAAATGCTCGCTGTTTGTCGGCGAGCGCGGGGCCGAAGACGCACAAGCCGTCGGTCGCTTGACGTACCTGGCCGAGGCCGAAAAGCTTGAGGATGAGGCGGTCATCGATGCGGCGGCCGAGCGTTATTACCGTTATTTCCCGGATTCCCAGAGTTACCACAAGGCCCACGATTTCGATTTCTGGGTACTCAAGCCCGTGCGCCATCGCTACATCGGCGGTTTCGGCGCGATTCACTGGGTCGATCAACTGACCCTGGCCAACCCGTTCGCCGGCAAGGCTGAGGTGAGCATGGTCGAGCACATGAATGCCGATCACACCAAAGCCATTGCCCATTACGTCGAACTGGCGGGTTTGCCGAAGACCGAACCGGCGCAACTGGCCGGCATTGATACCGAAGGCATGCACCTGCGCATCGGCCAGGCGCTGTACTGGCTACCGTTTCAAGCGTCTTGTAATACGCCGACACAAGTGCGCGAAGCCTTGGTTTTCCTGGCTCACGCCGAGCATTGGCCGAAAAATGAAGTGGCCGACGCTTGAATTCACGAAGTGGCGACGTCATCTAGGGAACACTGGCAAGGCATTCTTGCGTTGAGGAACCATTTGATGCGCCCTTTTTTATTGCTCTTTGTACTGTTTCCGGTGTTGGAGCTGTTCGTATTCGTCAAGGTCAGCGGGGCCATCGGGTTTTTCCCGGCCCTGCTGCTGATCATTCTCGGCTCGATGCTCGGCGTGTTCGTGCTGCGCATCGCCGGTCTGGCTACCGCACTGCGTGCCCGTGAGAGCCTGAACCGTGGCGAACTGCCGGCCCAGACCATGCTGGAAGGCTTGATGCTGGCGTTGGCCGGTGGCCTGTTGATCCTGCCGGGCTTCGTCACCGACGCGTTGGGCCTGATCATGTTGCTGCCAATCTCTCGCCGTTTGCTGGCGAACAAGATGCGCCAGCGTGCTGAAGAGGCTGCCATCCGTCAGCGGGCCTTCGCCGACGACTTGCAACCACGGGGCGGTCCCGCTCCGCGTCAACCGCTGGGCCGCGAGCCCAACGTGATCGAAGGCGAGTTCGAACACCACGATCCCAAGTAAAGCGTTTCAGCGGCACGGCACCTTCGGGTGCCGTGTTCATTTGCGGGGCAACAACATGAAAAAATTTGCTGGCCCGCCCTTGTAATAAGCTTATGCGCCCTTATGTAACGGTCACCGCAAGGTTTCTGGCGATCATGCCAGACAGACTTCCGCGGTTCGCTTGACGAACCGCACCCGGCACCGCCGGATTTGTTAAACCCGCCGGGAATACACCGGCCGATGAAAACCACAATTAGGAGAGATCGACAATGAAGCTTCGTCCTCTGCATGACCGCGTCGTCATCCGTCGCAGCGAAGAAGAAAAGAAAACCGCTGGCGGTATCGTCCTGCCAGGTTCGGCTGCTGAAAAAGCCAACAGCGGCGAGATCCTCGCTGTCGGTACTGGCCGCGTGCTGGAAAACGGTGAAGTGCGTGCACTGGCCGTTAAAGTGGGTGACAAGGTTGTGTTCGGTCCGTACTCCGGCAGCAACACTGTGAAAGTCGACGGCGAAGACCTGCTGGTAATGGCTGAGAACGAGATTCTCGCTGTTATCGAAGGCTGATTCCCCGCTCATTTTCCCGCTACTACAAAGTATTTAAGGAATATCGATCATGGCTGCTAAAGAAGTTAAATTCGGCGATTCCGCCCGCAAGAAAATGCTCGCCGGTGTAAACGTCCTGGCTGACGCAGTAAAAGCGACCCTGGGCCCTAAAGGCCGTAACGTGATCATCGAGAAGAGCTTCGGCGCTCCGACCATCACCAAGGACGGCGTTTCCGTAGCCAAAGAAATCGAACTCAAAGATCGTTTCGAAAACATGGGCGCGCAGCTGGTCAAAGACGTTGCCTCCCGTGCCAACGATGACGCAGGCGACGGCACCACCACCGCAACCGTTCTGGCTCAATCGATCGTCAACGAAGGCCTGAAAGCCGTCGCTGCCGGCATGAACCCGATGGACCTGAAACGCGGCATCGACAAAGCGACCATCGCTATCGTCAAAGAGCTCAAAGCCCTGTCCAAGCCTTGCGCTGACACCAAGGCCATCGCTCAGGTCGGCACCATCTCGGCCAACTCCGACAACTCCATCGGCGACATCATTGCCGAAGCCATGGAAAAAGTCGGTAAAGAAGGCGTGATCACCGTTGAAGAAGGCTCGGGCCTGGAAAACGAACTGTCGGTTGTTGAAGGCATGCAGTTCGACCGTGGCTACCTGTCCCCGTACTTCGTCAACAAGCCAGAAACCATGACCGCCGAGCTCGACGGTCCGCTGATTCTGCTGGTCGACAAAAAAATCTCCAACATCCGCGAAATGTTGCCAGTACTGGAAGCTGTTGCGAAAGCCGGCCGTCCACTGCTGATCGTGGCCGAAGACGTTGAAGGCGAAGCCCTGGCGACTCTGGTTGTGAACAACATGCGTGGCATCGTCAAAGTCGCAGCCGTCAAGGCTCCAGGCTTCGGCGACCGTCGCAAGGCCATGCTGCAGGACATCGCCGTCCTGACTGGCGGTACTGTCATCTCCGAAGAGATCGGTCTGAGCCTGGAAAGCACTACCCTGGAACACCTGGGTAATGCCAAGCGCGTGATCCTGTCCAAAGAGAACACCACCGTGATCGACGGCGCCGGCGTTGAAGCTGATATCCAGGCTCGCGTTCTGCAAATCCGTCAGCAAGTGGCCGACACTTCGTCCGACTACGACCGTGAAAAACTGCAAGAGCGCCTGGCCAAGCTGTCCGGCGGCGTTGCAGTGATCAAGGTTGGCGCTGGCTCCGAAGTAGAAATGAAAGAGAAGAAAGCCCGCGTTGAAGACGCCCTGCACGCTACCCGTGCAGCCGTTGAAGAAGGCGTGGTACCTGGCGGCGGCGTGGCACTGGTTCGCGCTCTGCAGGCTATCTCCGAACTGAAAGGCGACAACGCTGATCAAGACGTTGGTATCCAGTTGCTGCGTCGCGCTGTTGAAGCGCCACTGCGCCAGATCGTTGCCAACTCCGGCGACGAGCCAAGCGTTGTAGTCGACAAGGTCAAGCAGGGTTCGGGTAACTACGGTTACAACGCTGCTACCGGCGAATACGGCGACATGATCGAAATGGGTATCCTGGACCCGGCTAAAGTGACTCGTTCGGCGCTTCAGGCAGCGGCTTCCATCGCCAGCCTGATGATCACCACCGAAGCCATGATCGCCGAGATCAAGGAAGAAGGCGGTGCTGGCGGCGGTATGCCAGACATGGGTGGTATGGGTGGCATGGGCGGCATGATGTAAGCCAGCCTTACCCCTGTAAAAAAGCCCCGCCTGCGAAAGCCGGCGGGGCTTTTTATTGCCTGGATTTTGAGGGCCACACCAATCCCCTGTGGGAGCGGGCTTGCTCGCGAATGCGGTGTGTCAGTCGACATCAATGTTGTCTGACACACCGCATTCGCGAGCAAGCCCGCTCCCACATTTGGATATGTGTGTCAGGCGTTTACCGGTTCTGCCTTGCCAACCCGCTCAACCTTGGACGCCGGTC
>NZ_MOBP01000190.1 GCF_003732665.1 Pseudomonas frederiksbergensis
ACGGCATGACAAAGCGCACATCGGGGCGCAAGGCACGCAGGCGCTGGGCGGTGTCGAGGAACAACGCCCCCAGGCGCCCCACTTCGCCGCCACGGCTGCCGGGCATTAGCGCCACCAGCGGACCATCGGGCAAGCCAAACTCGGCCCGCGCCGCAGCGCGATCGGATTGCAACGGAATCGCATCGGCCAGGGAATGCCCGACGAACCGTATCGGCACGCCTTTCTCTTCGTAGAATTTAGCTTCGCACGGGAACAGAGTCAGCATCAGGACGCAGCCTTCGCG
>NZ_MOBP01000191.1 GCF_003732665.1 Pseudomonas frederiksbergensis
GCCAGCCAATTAGTCACCCGCTCACCTTCCAATTGATAACTGTCCAGCGGCCACCGCTTGTGACCTTCCCCATCGATCAACCAACCCGCATTACGCGGTGCCATGAGAATCGGGTGTTCGATGGAAAACACAAAACGCGAACCGGGTTTCAGTGCTGCGTAAATGTTAGCACACCGGCCGGGTAGACCCTTCATGTAGTCCAACGCCAGACAGCTATAGGCCAGGTCGAAACTTTCTTTGCTCAAGTCGAGATGTTCCAGATCGGCGCGAGCGTACTGGATG
>NZ_MOBP01000192.1 GCF_003732665.1 Pseudomonas frederiksbergensis
GAAAGCCTCAAGACGGCACTCAAGGAACACGTGCCGGACTACATGGTGCCGGCCTACCTGCTGTTCCTCGAAGCGTTGCCGCTGACCCCCAACGGCAAGCTCGATCGCAAAGCCCTGCCCAAGGTCGACGCCCAGCAGATGCAGCAGGTCTATGTGGCGCCGCAGAGCGAACTGGAGCAGCAGATCGCGGCGATCTGGGCCGATGTGCTGAAGCTGGATCGGGTGGGCATGAGCGACAACTTCTTCGAGCTGGGCGGCCACTCCCTGTTGGTGGCTCAGGGGGTGACTCGGGTCAAG
>NZ_MOBP01000193.1 GCF_003732665.1 Pseudomonas frederiksbergensis
CCACGAACGCAATATCCTCTGGGCTGCCCACTCGGTGCATCACCAGAGCGAGGATTACAACCTCTCCACGGCCTTGCGCCAGACCAGCACCGGGTTTCTGTTGAGCTGGATTTTCTACCTGCCCATGGCCGTGCTCGGCGTTCCACTCGTGGTGTTCGTCAGCGTTGCGGCGCTGAATCTGCTGTACCAATTCTGGGTGCATACCCGGCACATTCCCAAGCTCGGCTGGTTCGAATGGGTCTTCGTCACGCCGTCCAATCATCGGGCTCACCATGCACAGAACGCTCTTTACATGGATCGCAACTA
>NZ_MOBP01000194.1 GCF_003732665.1 Pseudomonas frederiksbergensis
ATCGGCGTAGTGGGCCGGGGTCTTGTGGGTTTGCAGGGTCAGCGTCGGGTCATTAGGCGCGGGGGCGCAACCGGCTAGCAGCAACGGCACAACGGCCAGTCGGATGAATGTGTTCATCGCACAAGTTCCAGGGCAACGTGTTCGATGGAGGCGATTCTCGACGTTTACCCGACGAAGTAGAACTTGCGTTTGGTGGTGGTCACTATTGCTTGAACCGATAGTTGCGCCTGTTTGATCCGCAGGCACGCCCGAGCCAACCGCACAGGCGGC
>NZ_MOBP01000195.1 GCF_003732665.1 Pseudomonas frederiksbergensis
GAGTAGTAATGGCCGTCGACTTCGACGTGGTAGTCGATGTGCACCCGTACCTTTTTCCATTCGGCATAAACGTACGGGTGTTCCGGCAGCGGCTGGAGCGCGGGCTGGTCGAGCGTTTCGAAGGCTGAGCGGCGCGAGCCGGGCAGCTTCTTGAAGGGCCTTTGGTTGAGGCGTTCAAGCAGCAAGCCGATAGCCGTATTGAGTTCGCCGAGCGAGAAGAACTGGCGGTTGCGCAAGACCGCCAAAATCCAGCGCTCGACCACCTGCACGCCGACTTCAACCTTGGCTTTATCCTTGGGTTTGC
>NZ_MOBP01000196.1 GCF_003732665.1 Pseudomonas frederiksbergensis
AAAACAGTTGCCCTCGCGCACCCGGTCGGTCACCACGGCGGGTAGCACCGCACGGCCACGCACCGAACGTACCTCGACCTGATCCTTGTCCTGGATGCCGAAGCGGGCGACATCTTGCGGCTGACTCTCAACGAACGGCCGCGGATTCAATGTGTTCAGCGTCGCGACTTTGCCGGTCTTGGTCAGGGTGTGCCACTGGTGTTGCAAGCGGCCGGTATTGAGCACAAACGGGAAATCCTCATTGGGCATTTCCGCCGGCGGCAGGTGTCGGCGCGGGAGGAAAATCCCCTCGCCGCGCTCGGTAGGGAAGACTATGGCGGGGCGGGTGCTATCGGTTTCACCCTTTAAATCCTGTCCGACGGCATTGTTCATTTAGCCAATCGGCTTGCGATCCAATGGCTCGTTTGACGC
>NZ_MOBP01000197.1 GCF_003732665.1 Pseudomonas frederiksbergensis
GACCCATTAGCACGAAGTACCCGGATTTCGGTTTCGGCGTTGCCAGCCCGCTGTCTTCCAGCCCCCGATACGCCTGTTGCACCGTGCTCAGGCTGACCCCGTGTTCGACACTCAGCGCCCCCACCGACGGCAGCCGGTCCCCGCGGCGCTCGGGGCTCCCAGGCTCAAACCATCGCCTCGGCCAATCCAGCCCCAGCCACGCTGAACAACTAATTCAAGGTACTTGTCATGGCCACTGCCGAAACTACAAAAGCTCCTGAAAACGCTCAAGACACGACCAACCCACGCAAACGCAAAGT
>NZ_MOBP01000024.1 GCF_003732665.1 Pseudomonas frederiksbergensis
AAAACGTAAAGGATGTCCCCGGTTTCGTTTGTAAAGGATGTTCCCGTTTCTACATCGCGAAGAACGATAACGCGGTCTAACGCTGCAACACCAAAATCCGCGACAACAACTCATCCCGATCCACATAACACCCCTGGAAATGCCGGGCGCCAGTAGCAGGATCGAACGCATTGCGCGCATGCAAGGTGCGGCGGTTGTCAAAGCACCACAACTCCCCCGGATTGAGCCGCGTCATCACCCGAAACCGCGCCTCGCGGGTCATGGCAATAAAGCGCCGATACGCCCGATATAGCGTGGGCATGTCGTCGATCGAAGCATCAAACGGCCCGCGCAGAAAGTTCGCCATGCGAATTTCCGACACTTGCCCCAACGCATCCAGCGCGATGATCGGCGCCAGGCAGCGGTAGTCGCTGTGGCGGTCCTTGTTGCGGAATTCCACGGGGATTTCACACAGGGCCCGGAACGACTCCGGGCTCTCCACTCGCAACGCCTGGGCAATGGCAAAACCGTCGACGAAAATACTCTCGCCACCCTCGGCGTCATTCACCAGGCAATGCAGAAATTGCAGCCCCGGTTGCAACTCCCGGGTCGGCAGATCGCTGTGCAGTGGCAGATTGAAAGCGGTGTAGGCGTTACTGTCGGCATCGGCCTTGGATTGCACGTTGAACAGCACGCCGAAATTGCTCTCGCGGATGAAAGAAATGCGCTGGGCGATCAGCTTCAACGAACCGGGTTCGGTGGGCACGCCGCGCACCTGGGTCAGGCCGATATCCCGCACTGCCAGCAGCCATTGCAGCAACGCGTCGTTGTCGTTCATCAATGCTTGATAGTCGAACACCGGCAACTGCAAATCGCTGTTCCACAATTTGGATTTCGGTTTGCCGGCCAAGCGTTCGGCGCGGGATTCGTCGTCGTAGGCGTGGGCGCGCAACCAGCCAGGATCGAAGCGACTGAGGTGGCCATCCTGCCAATCGACATGGAGGCAACCCTCGGTGTCGATTCGGGCCGCATTGGGTATCAGATTTTCCGCGACATCGACGATTTCCAGCACTTGTTCGCGGGTCACGCTGTAGACGCACAACGGGCACGGGCAGTTGTCCCGCAGCCATTGGTGATGGAAGGGGCTGACGCGGCCATCGGCCCAGGTCACCTGGACTCGGTCCGCCAGGGTTTGCACGGCGGTTAACGCGCTGATCAACGGGTAGGTGCGGAAGTCGGCAAAAGCGGCGGCGGTGTTCATGGCGATCTCCTTGTTATTTTTTTGGGGGCAGTGCGATCACTCGGCCAATGTAGTCAGGGGTAGGCAGGTCGGTTTGCTCGGCGACGATGGCTTGCAGCTTGCTCAGGGTTTCTTCGCTGAACGGCGCCGAGCGCGGGCCGGCGAGGTCGACGTGCAGCAGCATTTGCTCGTTGCCGGCCAGCTCCTTGTCACCGCCGACCAAATGCAGGCTGTGGTAGAGGTGCAGGCGTTTGCTGTCGTGGGCGATGATTTGCGTGCGGACCTCAACGTCGGCGTCGAGCTTCACCTCGTGCAGGTAGTTGAGGTGCAGTTCGAGGGTGAACAACGAGTTGCCGCTGGCTTCGCGGTTGTTGCTGTCCATGCCCAGGCGATCCATTAGCGCGTCGGTGGCGTAGCTGAAAATCAGCAGGTAGAAGGCATCGCGCAAGTGGCCGTTGTAGTCGACCCAGTCGGGGATGATTTTGGTTTGGTAGGTGGTGAGAGCGGGCATGATGATGTTTCCGAAATGGGTGGTGACTGGACTGCCGCCTTCGCGAGCAAGCCCGCTCCCACATGGGGTACGCATTCCAATGTGGGAGCGGGCTTGCTCGCGAAGGGGCCAGACCTGCTGACGCGTTACTCGCTGAAGGCCATCCCATGCTTCTCTTTGGTGGTCTTCACCGCCTCCAGCACCGCCAGCAGGCAATCATCACGATAGCGCTCCAGCGCCGAGATGCTGTGGCTGCCCAACTGATCGCTGGTGCCATCCACCACGTCATCAATCAATTTGTCGGTCAGCTCCGGCGCCGGTAGATAGGTCCAAGGCAATTGCAAAGCCGGGCCGAATTGCGCCATAAAGTGCCGCATGCCCGCATCGCCACCCGCCAGGGTGTAGGTCAGGAACGTGCCCATGAACGACCAGCGCAGGCCCGCGCCGAAGCGAATCGCGTCATCGATTTCGCCGGTGGTCGCCACGCCGTCATTGACCAGGTGCAGCGCCTCGCGCCACAGCGCTTCGAGCAAGCGGTCGGCAATAAACCCGGGCACTTCCTTGCGCACATGCAGCGGGCGCATGCCCAAGGATTCGTAGACTTTGATCGCCGCTTGAATCGCTTCCGGCGCGGTGTTCTTGCCGCCGACCACTTCCACCAGCGGCAACAGGTAAACCGGGTTGAACGGATGCCCGACCACGCAGCGTTCCGGGTGGGTCGAGCCTTCATAGAATTCGCTCGGCAACAGCCCCGAGGTGCTGGAGCCGATCAGTGCATTGGGCTTGGCCGCCGCGCTGATTTTGCCGTGCAATTCCAGTTTCAGCTCCAGACGTTCCGGGGCGCTTTCCTGGATGAAATCCGCGTCGCGCACGCATTCTTCAATGGTCGCGACAAAGCGCAGGCGATCTTGCGAGGCGCCGGGGGCCAGGCCTTGTTTCTCCAGCGCGCCCCAGGCATTGGCGACACGCTTGCGCAGCGCCGCTTCGGCACCGGGCGCCGGGTCCCAGGCCACCACGTCGAGGCCATGGGCGAGGGCGCGGGAGACCCAACCGCTGCCGATGACACCGCTGCCCAGCGCGGCGAAGGTTTTGATTTCGGTGATAAAGCTCATGGCGTCGTCCTGAATGAATTCGGTGATCCCTGTGGGGCTGGGCTTGTGTGGCGAGGGGGCTTGCCCCCGTTGGGCCGCGAAGCGGCCCCAAAACCTGCAACCGCGGTATGCCAGGCATACCGCATGCAATGGTTTACGACTGCTTCGCAGCCGAACGGGGTGGTGCGGCATTCCGACAAGCCCCCTCGCCACACAAGCCCGCTCCCACAGGTTGAATGTGTGGTGTGGTTTAACCGCGCTTGGTCAGGCCCATTTTTGCCCGGCCTTCCGCTGGCGTCAGGACGCGGGCGCCGAGGCGGCTGAGGATTTCGCTGGCGCGCTCCACCAGTTGGCCGTTGGTCGCCAGTACGCCTTTGTCCAGCCACAAGTTGTCTTCCAGCCCGACCCGCACGTTGCCGCCCAGCAGCACCGCTTGCGCCGCCATGGGCATTTGCATGCGACCGATACCGAACCCGGCCCAGACCGCGTCGGCCGGCAGGTTGTCGACCATGGCTTTCATGGTGGTGGTGTCGGCCGGCGCGCCCCACGGGATGCCCAGGCACAGTTGGAACAGCGGGTTGTCGAGCAAGCCTTCCTTGATCATCTGCTTGGCGAACCACAGGTGACCGGTGTCGAAGATTTCCAGCTCGGCCTTCACGCCCAGCTCTTGAATGCGTTTGGCGCCAGCCCGCAGCTGCGCTGGAGTGGAGACGTAAATCGTGTCGCCATCGCCGAAGTTCAGGGTGCCGCAATCGAGGGTGCAGATTTCCGGCAGCAGTTCTTCGACGTGAGCCAGACGGGTCAGCGGACCGACCAGGTCGGTGTTCGGGCCGAACTCCATCGGGTTCTCGCCGCCGCCGATTTCCAGGTCGCCGCCCATGCCGGCGGTGAGGTTGACGATGATGTCCACGTCCGCCTCGCGGATGCGCTCCATCACTTCGCGGTACAGCGCGACGTCACGGCTGAACTTGCCGGTTTCGGGATCGCGAACGTGGCAATGGACCACCGTGGCGCCGGCCTTGGCGGCTTCCACGGCAGCGGCCGCGATTTGTTTCGGGGTGACCGGCACGTGTGGGCTTCTGGCGGTCGTGTCGCCAGCACCGGTGAGTGCGCAGGTGATGATGACGTCGTGGTTCATGAGGCGGGTTCCTTGCAGGCGTGATGAGTCCGTTCGCAGCCCGTTCGGGCTGCGATTCGGTGGTTCAATCGGGTTTATTTACTGGTCAATGACAGGTTTTCAGCCGCTGGTTTGCCATCGAAAGTCGTCACACCTTCGAGCCAGCGTTGCTTGTCTTGCGGGTGATCTTTGAGCCATTGCTTGGCCGACTCGAAGGCGTCCTTGTGATCCAGCAGCGGCTGCATCATCCGGCTCTCGTCTTCGGCGGTGTAGGTCAGGTTGCTCAGTAAGCGGCTGACGTTGGGGCATTGTTCGGCGTATTTCGGCGCAGTGACGGTCCAGACCGTGGCCATGCCTTCGTTCGGGCCCAGGGCGTCTTCGCTGCCGGTGAGGTAAGTCATTTTCACGTTGACGTTCATCGGATGCGGCGCCCAGCCGAAGAACACCACGGCCTCGTTGCGGCGCACGGCGCGGTCCACGGCGGCGAGCATGCCGGCCTCGCTGGACTCGACCAACTGGAACTTGCCCAGGCCAAACTGGTTCTTGGCAATCATCGCCTTGATCTGGGTGTTGGCGCCCGAGCCAGGCTCGATGCCGTAAATCTTGCCGCCCAGTTCTTTTTCAAACTTGGCGATGTCGGCGAAGGTTTTCAGGCCCTTGTCGGCGAGGTAAGTCGGGACGGCGAGGGTGGCGCGGGCGTCTTTCAGGCTTGGAGCCTCAAGCACCTTGACCTGATTGGCCGCGACGAACGGGGTGATGGTCTGGGTCATCAGCGGGTTCCAGTAGCCCAGGAACAGGTCCAGGCGCTGGTCGCGGATCCCGGCGAAGATGATTTGCTGGGACGCACTGGTTTGTTTGGTGTTGTAGCCGAGGCCATCGAGCAATACCTGAGTCATGGCGCTGGTGGCGATCACATCGGTCCAGTTCACTACACCCATGCGCACGTTCTGGCACGCGGCGGGGTCGGCGGCCATGACACTGGCGCTCAAGAAAGCAGTACCGCTGAGTGCAAGAACACAGCTGCTGATCAGTCGTTTCATGGTGGGTTCCTCGGCAGGTCGTTATTGTGGGTTCCGGCGTCTTCATGCGCGGTGATGACCAAGTTACGCAGCTAAGCCCCCGTACAAACGCACTGCGGCGACCAGCTCTTGCACTGCAGCGACCTGAGCTCTTGAATGAGGGCCACAAGTGGCGTATCAACGACCACACGCTACCGCCCTCACGTTACCTGCCAGTCGAGTGCGCTCCATGTCCCAGGATTTCTACTTCATGTTGATGCCGGGTTTCTCGGCCATCGGTTTTATCTCGGCCATCGAGCCGCTGCGGGTCGCCAATCGCTTTCGCGGCGAGTTGTATCGCTGGCATGTATTAAGTGCTGATGGCGGCGCGGTTCTGGCCAGCAACGGCATGTCGGTGAACGCCGATGCGGCGCTGGAACCGCTGAAGAAAGGTGCGACGCTGTTGGTGGTCGCTGGTTTCGAACCGCTGAAATTTGCCACCCCGGCCCTGGAACACTGGCTGCGCCGACTGGACAACGAAGGCGTGACCCTCGGCGCCATCGACACCGGCAGCTTCGTCCTCGCCGAAGCCGGCCTGCTCGACGGCCATCGCTTGACCCTGCATTGGGAAGCCATCGACGCCTTCAAGGAATCTTATCCACAGCTCAGCGTCACCCAGGAGCTGTTCGAGATCGACCGCCGACGCATCACCTCCGCGGGCGGCACCGCGTCCATCGACCTGATGCTCGACCTCATCGCCCAAGCCCACGGCCCGGAACTGGCGATCCAGGTCAGCGAACAATTCGTACTCGGGCGCATCCGCCCGCGCAAAGACCACCAACGCATGGAAGTCGCCACGCGCTATGGCATCAGCAACAAGAAGCTGGTGCATGTGATTGGCGAGATGGAACAACACAGCGAACCGCCGCTGAGCACGCTGGCGTTGGCGGAGTCGATCAAAGTCACCCGGCGGCAGTTGGAGCGGTTGTTTCGCCTGCACCTGAACGACACGCCGAGCAACTTTTATCTGCGGCTACGGCTGGAGAAGGCGCGGCAGTTGTTGCGTCAGACGGATATGAGCGTGCTGGAAGTGAGCATTGCGTGCGGGTTTGAATCGCCGTCGTATTTCACCCGCAGCTATCGGGCGCGGTTTGAGCGGTGTCCGCGGGAGGATCGGCGTACCGCCAAGGCATGAACCCGACACAAAACCAATGTGGGAGCGGGCTTGCTCGCGAATGCGGCGAATCCGTCGGCAAATGCATCGACTGATACACCGCATTCGCGAGCAAGCCCGCTCCCACATTTGATCTTCATTGTCTGGAAGAGAGGATTATTTCTTCATCAGCGCCGAACACGCCGCTTTATAAGCTTCATGCTGATACTTGTTCAGCGTCCCCGGCAGCTCGAAATTGTGCTTTTTAGCCTGGGCATTGATCGTCTGCGGCGACAGCAGCGTCACCTCGCAATTCTCCAACAGCTGAAAAACCCCCTCGATCTTGAACGTCGTCGGCCCACCGGCAAACTCACCCTTCTTGCTGCGCTTCTTGATCGCAATCCGGTCAATGGAATTCTCCCGCACAAACGACGCGACCTGAGCGGCGAAGACTTTCACGTTCGCGGCCTCGTCGTCATCGTCCAGGGCGATTTTCTTGGTGGCCAGGGCGACGTGGCTCAGCGCCTGACCGTCGAGAGAGGCCACGGCGATGATCGCTTCGCTGCCTTTGATTTCGATGCCGCAGATGTTCATTGGATATTCCTTAACGAGCTGATGGCGGACAGCTTACAACTCAAGCTGATCGGCGTTGATGCCAAATGCAGGGGCGATTGTCTCGCGAGTGGTCAGATGGTAAAAATAAAAGGAAAAGTTACTCTTTTTAAAAGACTATATATTGCCTATTAATCTTTATTTATTCGTATTGTGGTCCAAATGATGCCTTTTAAAAATTAACCGCTTTTGGCGCTGCTACACTTGCTCACATTCCCAATGAGGTTGAAGCGTGGCCCTTACCCATATCCTCTACTCCCCTGGAGAGCTCGCCTTACAGATTGCCGGAAATGCCAAGCGTCTAAGGCTCAGCAAAAACCTGTCGAGGCGTACTCTCGCGCAAAAGTCTGGAGTGCCTGAGTCCAACATCAAGCGTTTTGAAACCACCGGCAAGATTTCACTCGATGGATTGCTCCTAATTGCGATCTGCCTGGGGGTTGAAGAGCCGCTGACGAGTTTGTTTGCGTCCACTCAATCTCTAACGCTTCAAGAACTGAAAAACTACGAAAGGACACGTGGCCGCCAATGAAATCCGTCAAGGCACTCAGCGTCATGCTTAAGGAATCGAGAGTCGGCGAGTTGGTTGCGATTCCTCGTCAGGGCCTGTTTTTTTCCTACGATCCGGGTTGGTTGGCGAAGGGGTTCAATCTGGCCCCGTTTCATATGGACTTTTCTATCAATCCGCAGAAAGCCGCCGATTTGGCGCTGTTTGACGGCCTGCACGGTGCTTTTAGCGATTCTCTGCCGGATGGCTGGGGTCTGCTGTTGATGGATCGGTTCTTTCGCAGTCAATTGGGCGTTGATCGCCACGCGATAGGACCGCTGGATCGTCTTGCCTATATGGGTAATCGAAGCATGGGCGCGCTTGAGTACGTTCCAATGTTCGAAGCCGTTGAAGCAGACGAAGACCTCGATCTGGCCGCGCTCTTTGAGGCATCACAAACCATACTTTCCGGCAGCACCGACGAGGTCATCACGTCGCTGCGACTGGCGGGTGGTTCCCCCGGAGGTGCCAGACCCAAAGCAGTTATCGGTCTGTCACCAGACAAGTCTCGCGCCGTTTCTTCGTTCGGCGAAATGCCCAAGGGATATGAGCACTGGTTGATCAAATTTCGCTGCGAAGAAGAGCATCGCGATAGCGGTGCCATCGAGCAGGTGTACGCTCTTATGGCACGTAGAGCAGGGGTCGAGATTTCCGAGTCGAAACTGTTTCAGGTGGAAACCGCCAGGGGGGCAGAGCAATTCTTCGCCACGAAACGGTTTGACCGAGAGGCAGGCTCCAAGCGCCATATGCTCACCGCTGCGGCTATTTTGTACGCCGACTTCCGTACGCCAAGCCTTGATTACAGTGATTTGCTGCGAGCAACTTGGGCCATGACCCGGGATGCGACCGAGGTCGAGAAAATGGCCCGATTGATGGTATTCAATGCTCTTGCCCATAATCGTGACGACCACGCGAAAAATTTCTCTTTTTTTGGCGGCCAGGATGGCTGGAAAATGGCCCCCGCTTACGACCTGACGTTTTCCAGCACCGGCGGGCGTGGTAACGAGCACACCACGGCATTCGCTGGCAGAGGCAAGCCCTCACGCAAGGCCCTCATAGAGGTGTGCAAACCTTTCAGCTTTCTCGAGCCCGAAAGCTACATTGAGCAGACGCTGGATGCTTTTTCAGAATGGGGCACCTGTTGCGCTGATCTAGGGATTGATAAACCGCAGAGACAGAAGCTGCTAACCATTCTTGAGTCATTGTGGCAAACGCTCTAACGCCTCACTCCTGCGAAATCGACTCCAAAAACTCCGACCGCTCATCACTCATCCGCGCCACGCAATCATTTTGCGCAATGGTGAATGCCTTGCTACCACTCGTCGCCGGAAACGCTTCCACCGCGCAATCCGCATCACGGGTTTTCAGCCATTGCTGTTGAGCGACTTTGAGTTTTTCCGTGATGTCAGCCAATTGCGCCTTGTTCTTGGCGTAAACCGACTGCAGGCGTTCGTTCAGCCCCTGATAGTTTTCTTTGAGCAGTTGTTCGGCGGTGGTTCTGCTGTAGGCCGAGCATTCCAGGGTCTGGACGTCGTTTTCGACGGCATCGCAGGGGTTGTTGTCGGACTCTTCCGCCGCCTGTAAGCCGGTCGCTATCAGTGCCAAAGCCAGGAACATCGTTTTCATTGCATAGCCCCACATTCCAGTAATGCCGCGAATTCTGGCCCATGCGCAGGCCCTTGAACAGGTGCGTGATCGGTCGCGGCGACGACCCTTTGTCGCGGATTGACGCTTTCGGCAAACCCCCTGTCGTTTTTGCACCCGGCTGCCCCGGTGCTCAGGCATATGCTGGCCCCAAAGCGCCGGCACACGATTCGGCGCACGAATCGCTAATAGGGGACAGCCTGATGAGCCCAGCCGAATTGCACGCCGACAGCATCGTTATCGACGGGCTGATTATCGCCAAGTGGAACCGCGAGCTGTTTGAAGACATGCGCAAGGGCGGTCTGACCGCGGCCAACTGCACCGTGTCGGTGTGGGAGGGCTTCCAGGCCACCGTCAACAATATCGCCGCCAGCCAGAAGCTGATCCGCGAGAACAGCGACCTGGTGATTCCAGTGCGCACCACCGCCGATATCCGCAAGGCCAAGGAGCAGGGCAAGACCGGCATCCTCTTCGGCTTCCAGAATGCCCACGCGTTTGAAGACCAGATCGGCTATGTCGAGGTGTTCAAGCAGCTCGGCGTCGGTATCGTGCAGATGTGCTACAACACCCAGAACCTGGTCGGCACCGGTTGCTACGAGCGCGATGGCGGCCTGTCGGGCTTCGGTCGTGAAATCGTCGCCGAGATGAACCGCGTCGGCGTCATGTGCGACCTGTCCCACGTCGGTTCCAAGACCTCCGAAGAAGTCATTCTCGAGTCCAAGAAGCCGGTCTGCTACTCCCACTGCCTGCCGTCGGGTCTGAAAATCCACCCGCGCAACAAATCCGATGAAGAACTGAAGTTCATCGCCGACCACGGCGGTTTCGTCGGTGTGACCATGTTCGCGCCGTTCCTGGCCAAGGGCATCGATTCGACCATCGACGACTACGCCGAAGCCATCGAATACACCATGAACATCGTCGGCGAAGACGCCATCGGCATCGGCACCGACTTCACCCAGGGCCATGGCCAGGACTTCTTCGAATACCTGACCCATGACAAGGGCTACGCCCGCCGCCTGACCAGCTTCGGCAAGATCATCAACCCACTGGGCATCCGCACCGTCGGCGAGTTCCCGAACCTGACCGAAACCCTGCTCAAGCGCGGCCACTCCGAGCGCGTGGTCCGCAAGATCATGGGCGAGAACTGGGTCAACGTCTTGAAAGACGTCTGGGGCGAATAAGCCACCGCATTTCTGAATCCTTTCCCCCGGCCGTCCGCGCCGGGGGCAACACCCCAATTTTTCTGGAGTTAAGTTTCCATGGCCAAGATCGCCCCGCAATTGCCAATCGAAGTCGACAGCGAAACCGGTGTCTGGACCTCCGACGCCCTGCCGATGCTGTACGTACCGCGTCACTTCTTCGTCAACAACCACATGGGTATCGAGGAAGTGCTGGGCGCTGAAGCCTACGCCGAGATCCTCTACAAGGCCGGCTACAAATCCGCCTGGCACTGGTGTGAAAAAGAAGCTGAATGCCACGGCCTGGAAGGCGTCGCGGTGTTCGAGCACTACATGAAACGCCTGTCGCAGCGCGGCTGGGGCCTGTTCAAGATCCAGGACATCGACCTCGACAAAGGCACCGCCAGCGTCAAGCTCGAACACTCGGCCTTCGTCTACGTGTACGGCAAGGTCGGGCGCAAGGTCGACTACATGTTCACCGGTTGGTTTGCCGGTGCCATGGACCAGATTCTTGAGGCTCGCGGCAGCAAGATTCGCACGGTTGCCGAGCAAGTCTACGGTGGCTCCGAAGAAGGCCACGACGACGGTTTGTTCACCGTCAAGCCGTTGTAAGTCGAGGAACCCGCCATGGCTTTCGAAGCAATGTTCCAGCCGATCCAGATCGGCAAACTGACTATCCGCAACCGCGTGCTCAGCACCGCGCACGCCGAGGTCTACGCGACCGACGGCGGCATGACCACCGACCGGTACGTCAAGTATTACGAAGAGAAAGCCAAGGGCGGGATCGGCCTGGCGATTTGCGGCGGTTCCTCCAGTGTGGCCATCGACAGCCCGCAAGGCTGGTGGAAGTCGGTCAACCTGGCCGACGACCGGATCATCCCGCACTTCCAGAACCTGGCCGATGCCATGCACAAGCATGGCGCCAAGATCATGATCCAGATTACCCACATGGGCCGTCGTTCCCGTTGGGACGGCGAGCACTGGCCGACCCTGTTGTCGCCGTCGGGCATCCGTGAACCGGTGCACCGTGCGACCTGCAAAACCATCGAACCGGAAGAAATCTGGCGGGTGATCGGCAACTACGCCACGGCGGCTGGCCGCGCCAAAGCCGGTGGCCTGGACGGCGTTGAACTGTCGGCGGTGCACCAGCACATGATCGACCAGTTCTGGAGCCCTCGCGTCAACAAACGCACCGACGAATGGGGCGGCAGCTTCGAAAACCGCATGCGTTTCGGTCTGGAAGTGTTGAAGGCTGTGCGCAAGGAAGTCGGCGACGATTTCTGCGTTGGCATCCGTCTGTGCGGTGATGAATTCCACCCGGACGGCTTGTCCCACGAAGACATGAAACAGATCGCCAAGTACTACGACGACACCGGCATGATCGACTTCATCGGCGTGGTCGGCTCGGGTTGCGACACCCACAACACCCTGGCCAACGTTATCCCGAACATGAGTTATCCACCGGAGCCATTCCTGCACTTGGCCGCCGGGATCAAGGAAGTGGTCAAGGCCCCGGTGCTGCACGCGCAGAACATCAAGGACCCGAACCAGGCCACGCGGATTCTGGAGGGTGGCTACGTGGACATGGTCGGCATGACCCGCGCCCACATCGCCGACCCGCACCTGATCGCCAAGATCAAAATGGGCCAGGTCGACCAGATCAAACAATGCGTCGGCGCCAACTACTGCATCGACCGTCAGTACCAAGGCCTGGACGTGCTGTGCATCCAGAACGCCGCGACTTCCCGTGAATACATGGGCGTGCCGCACATCATCGAGAAATCGACCGGTGTGAAGCGCAAAGTCGTGGTGGTCGGTGCCGGTCCTGCGGGGATGGAAGCGGCGCGTGTGTCGGCTGAACGTGGCCACGACGTGACCCTGTTCGAGAAGAAAGAATTCATTGGCGGGCAGATCACCACCGCGTCGAAAGCCCCGCAACGGGACCAGATTGCCGGTATCACTCGCTGGTTCCAGCTGGAATTGGCACGTCTGAAAGTCGACCTGCGCCTGGGCGTGGCCGCCGATGCGGCGACTATTCTCGACCTGCGTCCGGATGTGGTGGTGCTCGCCGTCGGCGGCCATCCATTCCTGGAGCAGAACGAACACTGGGGCGCGGCTGAAGGGCTGGTGGTCAGCAGTTGGGACATCCTCGACGGCAAGGTTGCGCCGGGCAAGAACGTGCTGGTCTACGACACCATTTGCGAATTCACCGGGATGTCCACCGCGGACTTCCTCGCCGACAAGGGCAGCCAGGTCGAGATCGTCACCGACGACATCAAGCCGGGCGTGGCGATTGGCGGCACGTCGTTCCCGACCTACTACCGCAGCATGTACCCGAAAGAAGTGATCATGACCGGCGACATGATGCTGGAGAAGGTCTACCGCGAAGGCGACAAGTTGGTGGCGGTGCTGGAAAACGAATACACCGGCGCCAAAGAGGAGCGGGTGGTGGACCAGGTCGTCGTCGAAAACGGCGTGCGTCCGGACGAAGAAATCTATTACGCGCTGAAGGAAGCGTCGCGCAACAAGGGCCAGATGGACATCGAAGCCCTGTTCGCGATCAAGCCGCAGCCATCGCTGAGCCAGGCGGGTGACGGCTACTTGCTGTTCCGCATCGGCGACTGCGTGGCCCAGCGCAACACACACGCGGCGATCTACGACGCGTTGAGGCTCTGTAAGGATTTCTAAGGCTTGCACATAACCCTGTGGGAGCGGGCTTGCTCGCGAAAGCGGTGGGTCAGACGACATCGATGTTGAATGTCAGTCCGTCTTCGCGAGCAAGCCCGCTCCCACAGGAACCGAGTAAGGCATCTCGACCTGCATGACCCCGAGGTCTTTGGGAGCTCCACATGTTGAACACCCTTCTTCCAATTCTGCTGTTCGCTGCCCTGGGCCTGGCTGTCCTGGGCGCGTTGCGGCGGGTGAATATGTGGCGCCGGGGCCGGGCCTCGAAGGTCGACCTGATCGGCGGCCTGCTCGCCATGCCCAAGCGCTACATGGTCGATTTGCACCACGTCGTCGCGCGGGACAAATACATCGCCAACACCCACGTGGCCACGGCCGGCGGGGCGGTGGCGTCGATTGTGCTGGCGATCCTGGTTCACGGTTTTGGCCTGCACAGCCGCATTCTCGGTTTCGCCCTGTTGATCGCCTCGGCGGTGATGTTCGGCGGGGCGATTTTCATGTTCCTGCGCCGTCGCAATCCACCGGCGCGTCTGTCCAAAGGGCCGTGGATGCGTTTGCCGAAAAGCCTGTTGGCGTTCTCGGCGAGTTTCTTCCTGTTGACCCTGCCGGTCGCCGGCATCCTTCCGGAAAACTTCGGCGGATGGGTAGTAGCTGCGATTCTCGGCGTCGGCGTGCTGTGGGGCGTGAGCGAGTTGTTCTTCGGCATGACCTGGGGCGGGCCGATGAAGCACGCCTTCGCCGGTGCCCTGCACCTGGCCTGGCACCGTCGCGCCGAACGCTTCGGCGGTGGTCGATCCACCGGTTTGAAACCCCTGGACCTCAACGACCCGACCGCGCCACTGGGCGTGGAAAAACCCAAGGATTTCACCTGGAACCAACTGCTCGGCTTCGACGCCTGCGTGCAGTGCGGTAAATGCGAAGCAGCATGCCCAGCCTTCGCCGCCGGCCAACCGCTGAACCCGAAAAAACTGATTCAAGACATGGTGGTCGGCCTCGCTGGCGGCACCGACGCCAAGTTCGCTGGCAGTCCCTATCCGGGCAAAGCCATCGGTGAACACGCCGGTAATCCACATCAACCGATCGTCAACGGTCTGGTAGACGCCGAAACCCTGTGGTCCTGCACCACCTGCCGCGCCTGCGTCGAGGAATGCCCGATGATGATCGAGCACGTCGATGCCATCGTCGACATGCGCCGCCATCTGACCCTGGAACTTGGCGCCACGCCAAACAAAGGCGCCGAAGTCCTGGAAAACCTGATCGCCACCGACAACCCGGGCGGCTTCGCCCCGGGCGGGCGGATGAACTGGGCGGCGGATTTGAACCTGAATCTGATGAGCGAGAAGAAGTCCGTCGACGTGCTGTTCTGGGTCGGCGACGGTGCCTTCGACATGCGCAACCAACGCACCTTGCGCGCCTTCGTCAAAGTGCTGAAAGCGGCCAAGGTCGATTTCGCGGTACTCGGTCTTGAAGAGCGCGACAGCGGTGACGTGGCCCGGCGTCTGGGCGACGAAGCGACGTTCCAATTGTTGGCCAAGCGCAACATCCAGACCCTGGCCAAATACAGCTTCAACCGCATCGTCACCTGCGACCCCCACAGCTTCCACGTGCTGAAAAACGAGTACGGCGCCTTCGACGGCCACTACCTCGTGCAGCATCACAGCACCTACATGGCCGAGATCATCGGCGCTGGCGCTCTGAACCTCGGCCAGCACAAAGGCAGCAGCGTGACCTATCACGATCCGTGCTACCTCGGTCGCTACAACGGCGAATACGAGGCGCCGCGTGAAGTGCTGCGCGCCCTAGGGATTGAAGTGAAGGAAATGCAACGTTCCGGTTTCCGCTCGCGCTGCTGCGGCGGCGGTGGCGGGGCGCCGATCACCGACATTCCGGGCAAGCAACGGATCCCCGACATGCGCATGGACGACATCCGCGAAACCGGCGCCGAACTGGTGGCCGTGGGTTGCCCGCAGTGCACCGCGATGCTCGAAGGCGTGGTCGAACCCCGTCCGCTGATCAAGGACATCGCCGAACTGGTGGCCGACGCGTTGCTCGAAGACGCGGCACCGAGCAAGCCGACCACCCCGGCCAAACGTGAACCTGCGGAGGCCCACTGATGAGCGACATTATCCGCCGCGACCCCCGCGCCGAATGGATTGCCCGTAACCGCTTGCACCCGCTGCACGCGGCGATGCAACCGGCGCAACACAGCTGGATGGGGCCCAACGGCGTCATCCGCAAGAACCTGCATGGCATCGGGTTTATCGGCCCCAACGGCATCAAACGCATCGACCGCAGTGGCGCGCAGCAGGGCGGGGCGACCAAACGTTCAGCCGCCGTTGAAGTGCAACTGCCGCTGCATCAAGTGCCTGCGCCAGCGTTCTACATCAGCGTGGTGCCGGACATGGTCGGTGGCCGCCTGAGCAGTCACGACCGCGATTTGCTCGGCCTCGCTCACCAGTTGGCGGGCAAGGACGGCGCGGTGTTGGCCGTGATTTTCGGCGAACACAAGGAAAACGCCTTCGCCACCGCAGGCGTCGATCGCTTGCTGGTGCTTGAGGGTGATCAATTCAACGGTTATGCACCGGAACAACGAGTCCAGGGCCTGCGGGCTGTGGATAACCAGTTCAGCCCCCGTCACTGGTTGCTGCCGGACAGTCGCAGCGGTGGCGGCGAACTCGGTCGACGTTTTGCCGCGACGTTGGGCGAACGCCCGGCCACGCGGGTCTGGCAGGTCAAGGATCAGGAATGCATTGGCCGCGCCGGTGCTGGCCTGCAAGACCTTGCGCGTCCGGTTGCACGTTTGATTCTGGCCGCCGTCGAATGCGCCGAGCCGGTCAGTGAAACCCGTCACGAAGCCTTGCCGGTGGAGTTATCCACAGCCGTGGTGCGCAGTCTGTCGCGTATCGAGGATCTGGGCGCGGTGGCGGTGGATCCGGCGGCGATTCCAATGGCCGAAGCCGAGTTCATCTTCTCCGGCGGCAACGGGGTCAAGGACTGGGGACTTTTCCACAGGACGGCCGAAGCCTTGGGCGCGACCGAAGGTGCGTCGCGGGTGGCGGTGGACGATGGTTTCATGGCTCGCGACCGTCAGGTCGGCGCGTCCGGCACCTGGGTCACCGCACGGGTCTACGTGGCCGTGGGGATTTCCGGGGCGATCCAGCACCTGCAAGGCATCGGTGCCTGCGACAAGGTGGTGGCGATCAACCTCGACCCAGGCTGCGACATGATCAAACGGGCCGACCTGTCGGTGATCGGCGAGAGCGCCGAGATTCTTCAAGCCTTGATCAATGCGATAGCGGCTTATCGCAACGACGCCAAGCGCGATGCGGCTTAAGGGAAGGAAAGGGTCATGAGTACAAAAGTCATCAGCCTGGTGTCCATCGGCGCCCACCCGACCTCCGGCCGGCCACGCCGCGCCGAGCAGGATGCACGCGCCGTAGAACTGGGCCTGCAACTGGCTGGGGATAACCTGCAAGTGCTGCATGCCGGCGATGTCGCTGAACCGGCGCTGCGTGCCTATCTGGGCATGGGCCTGGAACAACTGCATGTGCTGGAACAACCGGAAGGCGCTGATGCGCTGCCGGCGTTGACGGCTTATTTGCGTGATGCCGGAGCCCAAGTGGTGCTGACCGGCAGCCAGGCGGAAACCGGTGAAGGCTCGGGCATGTTGCCGTTTTTGCTGGCGGAAAGTCTCGGCTGGCCGCTGGTGGTGGGGTTGGCTCAAGTCGAATCCATCGACGGTAATTCGGCCTTGGTGCTGCAAGCCTTGCCCCGTGGTCAGCGTCGTCGCTTGAAAGTGCGGCTGCCGTTTCTGGCGACTGTGGATAACGCCGCGCCGAAGCCTCGGCAAAGCGCCTACGGCCCGGCTCGGCGTGGGGTGTTGCAGGCCGATGAAGTTGAAGTCATTGACGATGCATTGCTGGCGGTCGCGACCCTGCAACCGGCCAAGCCACGGCCCAAGCGCCTGAAAGTGATCAAGGCCAAAAGCGGCGCTGATCGCATGAAAGCCGCGACGGCCAAGGCCAGTGGGGGCGGTGGGCAAGTGCTTAAAGGCGTGACCGCGCAAGCGGGGGCTGAAGCGATTCTCAAGTTGCTGATCGAAGAAGGCGTCGTCCGCTAACGCATAACCCGCGCACATCTAAATCATGTGGGAGTGGGCTTGCTCGCGAAGACGGAGTGTCAGTCGCTATCGATGTTGCCTGACACTCCGTCTTCGCGAGCAAGCCCGCTCCCACAAAGGGAAAACAATGACTGTTGAATTTCGTTCGGCCCTGCGCGCGGATGCGCGGGAGATTGCTCGTTTGTTTCAGATTTCATCGGAGGGCGCGGCGGATTACATCTGGAGTCAACTGGCCCGGCCCGGCCAGGATCTGCTGGACGTGGGCGCCAGTCGCTACGCCCGTGAAGGCGTCGATTTCTCCTACCAGAATTGCCTGATCGCCCAGGCCGGAGGCGAAGTTGTCGGCATGCTGCACAGCTACGTGATGCGTCACGACCCGCTGGCCGCGCCTGTCACCGATCCAGTGCTGGCGCCGTACGCGACGATGGAAATTCCCGACACCCTCTACATCTCCAGCCTGGCGCTGCACGAAGGCTGGCGTAATCAGGGCCTGGGCCAACAGTTTCTCGCCTACGCCTACGACCGCGCCAATCAGTTGGGGCTCAACGGCTTGAGCCTGATCGACTACGCCGCCAACACCGGCGCCCGGCGGTTTTATGAGCGACATGGGTTTCGGATCGTTGATACCTGCCAGATCACGCCGCATCCGATGATTCGGGTGACGGGGGAGGCCTATCTGATGTACCGCCCGTAAAGCCGAACCAAACCCCCTGTAGGAGCAAAGCTTGCTCGCGAAGAGGCCATCACGTTCAACATTGATGTCGCCCGATTTACCGCTATCGCGAGCAAGCTCGCTCCCACAATGGATAGGCGGTGTGCAAACCATTTGTGATCGACATAGACCCCCTGTGGGAGCGAGCTTGCTCGCGATGACGGACAGACATTCAACATCATTGCTGCCTGATATACCGCTTTCGCGAGCAAGCTCTGCTCCTACAGGTAGAGGAACATAAGAAGTTTGTAGATTTATGCACAATCCCTGTTAGCGCTTCTGTGGATAACATGTTCGCCCTTCGCTGCACCCCACGCCAATCAAGCCCTGCAACCCTCCGTACAAAAAACAACCAGCCTAACTTACGGTTTTTTCGGGCTTTTTCCCGAGGATAACGTTGCCCAAGCGCCAATACTTGCCCCCAATCTCTGTTGGCGCTTCTGTGGATAAGATGTTTGCTGTCCGCTGCAAGCCATATAAACCGGGCTTATCAGGCGTCTGATCAAAAAACGATCAAATCGCTGCTTTGATCAACAAAATCTCTCGAAACCCCCGATTTATCGTAGCTCCAAGGGGTTTTCCACAGATTCGCCAAAGTTGCCCCCAAAGTCTGTTGGCGCTTCTGTGGATAAGGTGTTCGCCATCCTCTGCAAGCCAGGTAAAATGTGCCCTGTAAGCTTTCGATCAAAAAACAGCCAATTGCTGTTCAGAACCGTGCTTCTGGATAAGTCACGGTTTTTCTTGGTTATTTATCAAGAGAATTCCTGACAAACCCACACTTGTCCCCATTAGCTGTGGATAACTTGTTCGCTAAACCCTGCAAGCCACGCCGCTTATAGTCCCGAACGCGATAGATCAGATTTCGTACAGTTCTAAGGCACTTCCTTGACTTCAATCTGTCGCGTGTCTTCACTAACCAGTTACAAAAGGACAGCCGTCACTTATCCACATCTGGTTCAGGGAGAACGCGTGATGGATATCCAGCCACACCGCCCCCACCCCATTCCCTGTACGACCTGCGTCCCGGCCGTCGCGACTTCGCTGCGTAAGCGAATCCATCGTCGGGCCGCCAATCAGCGTGCGCGCCTATAGCGCCTGACTTTTTCCAATGACACCGCTGGCTGCCGCCGAATCCGTTCGGTGGCCAGGTACTCGTTCGCCCATTGATTGCAGGCAACCGCAGAGTTGCCCCATCAGCCTGAGAGGAAAAGAACCATGACCCGGATCGCTACGCCCATCAGCGACATCAAGGAACACTACGACGTGATTGTTATCGGCTCCGGCTATGGCGGCGGGATTGCGGCTTCGCGCCTGTCCCGGGCCGGCAAGCGGGTGTGCCTGCTGGAGCGCGGGCGGGAGATGCAGCCCGGCGAATACCCCAACACCATGATTGCGGCCACCGAGGAATTGCAGGTGCATGACCCGGACGGCCATATCGGCTCGCGCACCGGGTTGTTCGACCTGCACGTCAACGCCCAGCAGAACGTGGTGGTCGGTTGTGGCTTGGGCGGCACTTCGCTGATCAACGCCAACGTGGCCCTGGAACCGGAGCCCGGTGTGTTCGACGACCAGCGCTGGCCCCTGGCGGTGCGCGAACATCGCGACACCTTGCTCAAGGACGGTTACGCCCGGGCCCGGGAAATGCTTAAACCGATGCCGTACCCCAGCACTTCGCCGGTGTTGCCCAAACTCGAAGCCAACAAAAAGTCAGCGGATTACCTCAAGCAAGGCGCGCACTTCTACCGGCCGCCGATCAACGTGACCTTCGACAAACTGCCGAACAACCTCAACCACGTCGGCGTCGAGCAACTGCCGTGCAACAACTGTGGCGACTGCGTTTCGGGCTGTAACAACAAGGCCAAGAACACCACGTTGATGAATTACCTGCCGGACGCCTGGAACCACGGTGCGGAGATTTTCTGCCAGGCCGAGGTGCGGCATCTGGAGCGCGACGGCGATGGCTGGATCGTGCACTTCCAATATCTCGATAGCGGGCGTGAAAAGTTCTCGGCGCCGACGTTGTTCGTCAAAGCCGACATCGTGGTGGTGTCCGCCGGCACCCTCGGCTCCACGGAAATCCTCCTGCGCTCCAGGGACAAAGGCTTGTCCACGTCCAACCAGCTCGGCGAAAACATGAGCGGCAACGGCGACATCCTCGGTTTCGGCCACAACTGCGAACAGCCGATCAACGGCATCGGTTTCGGCGCCCACCCGGCCAAAGAGCTGCACCCGGTGGGCCCATGCATCACCTCGATCATCGACATGCGCACCGAAGGCGACTGGCGCAGCCGCATGGTCATCGAAGAAGGCTCGATCCCCGGCGCCCTCGGCCGGCCGATGGTGCCGAGCATGGCCGGGTTCGCCGAGCTGATCGGTGTGCCAACCGACGACAGCTTCACCGGCAAGCTGAAATACAAGGAGCGCGAAGCCGAAAGCTTCCTGCGTGGCCCGTATTACGGCGCGCTGCACAACATGCAGACCTACCTGATCATGAGTCACGACGACGGCAAGGGCCGGATGGTGCTCGACAGCAAGGATCAACTGCGCATCGATTGGCCAGGCGTCGGCGAGCAGGAGAACGTCAAACTCGGCAACGAGCGCCTGCACCTGAGCACCAAGGCGCTGGGCGGGATCTGGGTCGAGAATCCGATCTGGACCAAGCTGCTCAAGCACAGCATCGTTTCGGTCCACCCGTTGGGCGGTTGCGTGATGGGTGAGGACGCGGGGCAGGGCGTGGTCAATCACAAGGGCCAGGTGTTCAGCGGTGCCAGTGGCACTGACGTGTACGCCGGGTTGTACGTGACCGACGGCGCGGTGATCCCGACGTCCCTGGCGGTCAATCCGCTGCTGACGATCTCGGCAGTGAGCGAGCGCAACATGGGTTTGCTGGCGGCCGATCGCGGTTGGAAGATTGACTACACGCTACCTTCGGCACCACGCAAACAAGTGGCGCCGCCGACCCTCGGCGTGCAGTTCACCGAAACCATGAAGGGCTACTTCTCCAAGGACTTCACCCAGGCCCAGGGCACCGATCTGCCGTTGTATGAGACGGCAGCCAAACGCGGCGAATCGGAAAACTCACCCATCGAGTTCACCTTGACCATCACCGCCAACGACCTCAACCGCATGATCAAGGAACCGGAACACGCTGCCACTCTGGTCGGCACGCTGAATGCGCCGGGCCTGTCGCCGCAGCCACTGACCGCCAGCAACGGCGTGTTCAACCTGTTCGAGCAGTTCGAAGAACAGGTCGGCGTGCGCCACATGAAATACGACATGAAACTGACCGCCGAGGACGGTCACGACTACTTTTTCAGTGCCTTCAAAACCGTGCCCGAAGACAACGGCGTGCTGAACATCTGGCACGACACCAGCACCCTCTACGTCACGCTGTATAACGGGCCGGACAAGACTGGCGCGGTGATCGGCTCAGGCGTCATGCACATCCACCCGACCGACTTCGCCAAGCAAATGACCACCATGAAAGTGCTCAACGCCCGCAACGAGCGCGAGCGCATCGAAGGCCTGGCGCGGTTCGGCAAATTCTTCGCCGGTATTCTCTGGGAGAGCTACGGCGGGGTGTTCGCCGGCGATATCTACTTCAACCCGGACGCGCCACCACGGCTGAAACGACCGCTGGATGCGCCAACGCCGAGCGTGCATTTCTTCCAGACCGAGGACAACGTCGAACTGCGCCTGACCCGCTATCAGGGCGGAACCAAAGGCCCGGTGATGCTGGTGCACGGCCTGGGCGTGGGCTCGAATATTTTCTCCACCGACACCATCCAGACCAACCTCCTGGAATACCTGTGCAAGCACGAGTACGACGTGTGGCTGCTGGATTTGCGGGTGAGCATCCTGCTGCCGGCGAGCAAGAGGGAATGGAACGGCGACCAGATCGCCCAGTACGACTTCAAGGCGGCCATCGCGCAAATCCAGCAAGCGACAAAGGCTGCCGATGTGCAATGCGTGGTGCATTGCTACGGCGCGACGACGTTCTTCATGTCGCTGCTGGCCGGGTTGCAAGGGGTGCGCTCGGTGGTCTGTTCGCAGATTGCGGCGGATACCGTGGTAGCGACGGCGACGGGGCTGAAGGCCGGGTTGCACTTGCCGGGGATGCTCGATGTGCTCGGGGTCAAATCCCTGACTGCTTATGCCGACAACAAGGAGAACTGGTTCAACAAACTCTACGACAAAGCCCTCAACGGCTATGCCCGGATCGAAGCCCAGGGCTATTGCACCAACCCGGTGTGCCACCGCATCACCTTCATGTATGCGTCGCTGTACCGCCACGACACCCTCAACGAAACCTTGCACGACAACCTGCACGAACTGTTCGGCGAGTCGAACATGCAGACCTTCGAGCACCTGGCGCTGATCGTGCGCAAAGGCCATTTGGTGAACTTCAAGGGTGAGGACGTGTACATGTCGCACTTCGATCGGCTGAGCATGCCGATCTGTTTCATCAGCGGCGCGGACAACCAGTGCTACCTGCCGGAAAGCACGCTCAAGACCTATGAGCGAGTGTGCAAGGTCCATGGGCCGGAAAACTACAGCCGGCACGTGGTGCCGGGCTACGGCCACATCGACTGCATGTTCGGCAAGGATGCGGTGGTCGATGTGTATCCGATCATCCTGCAACACCTGGAGAAGACCGCTATCGGCTAGCACCTATCACCTGTGGGAGCGGGCTTGCGTGGCGAGGGGGCTTGCCCCCGTTGGGTCGCGAAGCGGCCCCAAAACCAGTGAATGCGGTCTAACAGGAAAAACCGCATCTGCAGGTTTCACGACTGCTTCGCAGCCGAACGGGGGCAAGCCCCCTCGCCACAGGTGTGTGTTTATTCGGGATTGGTGACAACAAGGAAATGGATGATATGGACAGTTACATCCGCTGGTTTCAACGCTTCATCTGGCTAGGCATCGTGATGAATATGTTCTTCGCGATCCCGGCCCTGTTCGCCCCGGCGCTGCTGACGTCGATGCTCGGCCTGCCGCCGCAACTCTCCGATCCGTGGCTGGAAAACGCCGGCATGTTGCTGGTCGGCATCAGCGTGTTCTACATGCCATCGGGCTTCAACGCGCCACGGTTTGTGGTGCATTCGTGGTTGTGCGTGTTGTCGCGGTTGATCGCCGTGGCGTTCTGGATCTACCTGATCAACACCAGTAACCAGGCCACGGTGTTTGTGCCGATGTTCCTCGGTGACCTGAGCATGTTCCTGATCCTCGGGATTCTGCTGTACCTGGGCACCACCCCGGCCACGCGACCGTTGGCGTTGCTCTGCGACGGCTGGCGGGAATGGCGTGCGGGCTGGGCGCTGCGCTGGCAAAGCCACGGGTTCAAAGTCGGGACGCTGATCGTGGTGCTGCTGCTCGGGTTTATCGGTTACGAAACCTGGTATCAGATGCTGCGGGTGGTGCCAGCGGAGAAATATGCCTCCGACGAAGATCATTACAAATATGCCGCCATTGGCCTGGGCATCGAAGCGCGGATTCCGTATTACCTGTTCGCCGTGTTGCCGCAGATGTGCCCGGAGAAACTGCCGAAGCCCGGCGGCTATGAAGTCTTCGGCTTCCTCTACGAAAACGGCAAGGACCTGCCCGTCGGCATGGCCAAGCGGCAGATCGGCTACCCGACCGTCGAGCCGAACTGCGCCCTGTGCCACACCGGTTCCTACCGGGCCAATGCCAGCGACGTCGCCAAAACGGTGGCCACCGCGCCGGCCAACACCTTGCAACTCCAGGCCTTCCAATGGTTCGCCTACGATTGCGCCAGCGACCCGAAATTCACCACCGATGCGGTGATGACGGCGATCAACAGCAAGTTCCAGCTCGGTTTTTTCGAACGGCTGTACAACCGCTACCTGATCATCCCGATGGCCAAGAGTGCATTGCTCGCGCAGAAACAGGCCTACGCCTGGCAGAAGCTGCGTCCGCCACAAGGGCCGGGGCGTACCGACACGTTCAACCCGACGAAAATGGTGGTGTTCGGCTTCCCGGATGACTCGACCATCGGCACCGTCGACTTGCCGCAAGTCTGGAACCAGAAACCCCGGGAGTCGCTGTACCTGCACTGGGACGGCAACAACAACGACATCCACGAGCGCAACTACGCAGCCGCCATGGCCGTGGGCGCGACGCCGGAATCGGTGTTGCCGGAAAGCTTCAACCGCGTGACCAATTGGCTGCTCGGCACCAAGCCTCCGGCCTGGCCGTGGGCGCTGGATCAGGCCAAGGTCGCCCAGGGCAAACCGGTGTGGGACAAGAATTGCGCCGGTTGCCATGAGTTCGGCCGTACCGACACCGGCCAGGTCACTACCAACATCGAAGAGCTGGGCACCGATCCCCATCGGCTGGACTCGTTCACCACCGGTCTGGTGACCGCATTCCACGGCTTCAAAAAACCGCCGTTTGACTTCAATGCCTATCGCAAGACCCAGAGTTACAGCAACACCCCCGCCGACGGCATCTGGATGCGTGCGCCTTACCTGCACAACGGTTCGGTGCCGACCCTGTGGGATTTGCTGCAACCACCGGAACAGCGGCCACAGGTGTTCTTCACCGGCTCCGACGTCTACGACCAGCAGAAGGTCGGCTTCGTCACCACCACCCAAATCCCGGGTGGCTTCAAATACGACACTCGACTGGAGGGCAACCACAACAGCGGCCACCTGTATGGCACGCAACTGTCGGACGTCGATAAACGGGCGCTCATCGAGTTCATGAAAACCCTGTGATCCCACTACGGATGGAGGAATGCCAACATGTCACTGGTCAGTCATTGGGAACATGAGTACGACAAGGTCAAGGTGCGGCTGCATGGCTTGTTCACGCGGCTGGAGATGTCCTGGAAAAAACTCGTCAGCGAGCTGGAGCCGCGAGAGTTCGAGGCCATCGTCGCGCTGTTGCAGCGCGGTCATGACCAGGCGCAATACGTGCTCAAGCACGGCGAATTGCCGGACGATGAGCCGAGCGTGCCGTGGGAGTTGTCCCACGGCTTGTCGATCCTGCACATCGGCAACGCCACGCCGCTGCCGCAATCCACCGACGAGTTGCAAACCCGAGTGTTGAAGGACGGCAGTTTGCTTGGTTGTCGCAAATGGGAACTGCTGGATTTGCTGTGGAGCGAGGCGCTGCTGAAGTGGATTGAAAACCTGCGTCATCACGCGCCGTTCGCCACCACCCCGGCGCTGATGAAAATGGACAGCGACGTGACCCTGGCGATTGCCGGCGACTGGGGCACCGGGCCGTTCGACAGCCATGCCCCGGCGGTGGCGGTGGCCCTGCAAATGCAGCTGGGGGCGCCGGACTTCACCATTCACCTGGGGGATGTGTATTACGCCGGCACCCATTCCCAGGAAGACGTCGACATGGTGGGTTGGCCGCAAGGGCGGCAGGGCTCGTTCACGCTTAATTCCAACCACGAGATGTACAGCGGCGCCCACGGCTATTTCAAGGAACTGGCCAAGCGCTTTCCCCAGCAGCAGGGCACCAGTTACTTCGCGCTGTACAACGACGACTGGCTGGTGGTCGGGCTCGACACCGCGTATGCCTCGGACGCGATCAACCTGTACATGGACGGCACGCTCAACCAGCAGCAGATCGACTGGATGAAACAACTGCCCCAGCGCAAGAAAATCATGGTGCTCAGCCATCACCAGGGTTTCGATATTTCCGGGCACAACAAAACGGCGCTGTATCAACCGGTGTGTGACGCCTTGGGCCGTGAGCCGGACTACTGGTATTGGGGGCATTTGCACAACGGCATCTGCTACGCCGCCCAGGGTGGGCTGCATGCGCGCTGCGCCGGGCATGGGGCGATTCCATATGGCAATGCCAGCGAGCTGAATGGACATTCGCGGGTGCTGTGGTCGGAAACCGAAAATGCGCGGGACGAGGCGTACCCGGATCGGGTGTTGAATGGTTATGTGAAAGTGCGGCTGGTGGGGGAGAACATCGAGGAGACGTTTATTGGCGAGGATGGGAGTGTGAGGTGGTCTTCAAAGTGATTCGGTGAATGTGAAACCGCTTTCGTGAGCAAGCCCGCTCCCACAGTTGATCGTGTTGTTCACAAAATTTGTGCACGACACAGATCCAATGTGGGAGCGGGCTTGCTCGCGAAGCTTTGATTCCAGGCTTGCACCGTGCCGCGGCTTTCGCCAGCAGGCTGGCTCCCACATTGATTGGTGGTGTTCACAGCATTTGTGAACACCACTGTTTCCCTGTAGGAGCGAGGCTTGCCCGCGAAGCTCTTGATCTTAGCCCTGAACAGGAACCCCTTTGAGGTAAGCCGCAGGCTCCGCCCCGAGGTTGTTCAGCAGACGCTCGCTGTACCAATCCACAAAATTCACCACGCCAAACTCATAGGTCTTGGAGTAAGGCCCTGGCTGGTAAGCGGTGGAGTTGATCCCGCGCTGGTTTTCTTCCGCCAGGCGACGATCCTGGTCGTTGGTCGCATCCCAGACCTGGCGCATGCGGTCCACGTCGTAGTCCACGCCTTCAACCGCGTCCTTGTGCACGATCCACTTGGTGGTGACCATGGTTTCCTGAGCACTGATCGGCCACACCGTGAAGACGATGATGTGATCGCCCATGCAGTGGTTCCACGAGTGCGGCAGGTGCAGGATGCGCATCGAACCGAGGTCCGGGTTCTTGATCCGGCCCATGAGTTTGGCGCAGCCCTGTTTGCCATCGAGGGTCATCGACACGGTGCCTTTGAGCAGCGGCATGCGCACGATACGGTTACGCAGGCCGAAACTGGCGTGAGCGTAAGGAATCTTCTCGGCTTCCCAGGCAGCGGCGGACGCGGCGACGTGGTCCTTGAACGCCTGGTCGGCGCGCGGGTCGGTGACGTCGTCCCATTCCAGCAGGGTTTTCAGCAGTTCCGGATGCGACGCGTTGCAGTGGTAGCACTCGCGGTTGTTTTCCAGCACCAGTTTCCAGTTGGCCTTTTCGAACAAGGTGGTCTGGATCGCCACCTTGGTGTTCTCCATGTCGTACGGTTCCATGTAATGGTTCAGCGTCGACAGGAAGTCATCAATCGCCGGCGGGTTCTCCGACAGGCTGATGAAAATGTAGCCGCCCGCGGTTTTCACGTTCACAGGCTTGAGGCCGTACTGCTTCATGTCGAAGTCGGCGCCCATTTCGGTGCCGGCGAACAGCAGGCGACCGTCCAGTTCGTAGGTCCACTGGTGGTAATGGCAAACCAGCTTGGCGACCTTGCCTTTTTCGCTGGTGCACAAGCGCGAACCACGGTGACGGCAGACGTTGTGGAACGCATGCACCACGCCTTCGGCGCCGCGAATCACGATGATCGGGTTCTTGCCGACTTGCAGGGTCAGGTAGTTGCCCTTGGTCGGGATTTCGCAGGTCATGCCGGCGATCAACCACTCTTTCTGGAAGATCTCCTGCATATCGATATCAAACAGCCGCTCGTCAGAGTAAAACGGCTGCGGCAGCGAGTAAGTACGCTCGCGCTCTTGCAGCATCTGCGCGGTGGCCTTGCGTGCGGGTTCCAGCGGATCGCCCAGGCTGATTTTTGCGGTGACGTCCATCGATTTGATCCTCAAGGCCTTTCTGTGAGGCCGGCGAAAAGTGGCTAATCAGGTTTGCTACGCAAGGTGTAAAGAATCTGTCTTTGTGTGAAGCGAGTGTGGGGCCGCCGCACACCAGAACCTTATCCATGGGCGACATGGCCCAATCTGTTCCCGACGCGCAACCCCCGGTAGTTGCGGGCTGGTCGCGATAAGTATGTGAATGTCGCAGATAGGTAAATGGGTGGCTCGCGCTATACGCAGAATCGCCAACATAAGGCCGAGCATCGGCGGTGGAGAACAGCATGTCCAACAGCTTCCTGAATCCGGTAACTACCCAGACCTGGGCCAATGGTCGACACACCGTCCGTTGCGTCAAAGTCATCCAGGAAACCTGGGACGTGCGCACCTTCTGCTTTATGGCCGATCAGCCGATCCTGTTCTTCTTCAAGCCCGGGCAGTTCGTGACCCTGGAGCTGGAAATCGACGGCGTGCCGATCATGCGCTCCTACACCATTTCCAGCTCGCCGTCGGTGCCGTACAGCTTTTCGGTGACCATCAAGCGCGTACCGGGGGGCAAAGTCTCCAACTGGTTGCACGACACCCTGCACGAGGGCCAGGAGCTGGCGGTGCACGGGCCGGTCGGGCTGTTCAACGCCATGGACTTCACCGCGCCGAAGGTGTTGTACCTCAGCGGCGGCGTCGGTATCACGCCGGTCATGTCGATGGCGCGCTGGTTCTACGACACCAACGGCAACGTCGACATGGTGTTTATCCACAGCGCCCGCTCACCCAAAGACATCATTTACCACCGCGAGCTGGAACACATGGCTTCGCGGATCGACAACTTCAGCCTGCACCTGATCTGCGAGAAGCATGGTCTGGGCGAGCCATGGGCCGGTTATCGCGGTTACCTGAACCACAAGATGCTCGAACTGATGGCCCCGGACTTCATGGAGCGCGAGGTGTTCTGCTGCGGACCGACGCCGTACATGAACGCGGTCAAGCGCATGCTCGAGACGGTGGGCTTCGACATGAGCCGTTATCACGAGGAATCCTTCGGCGCCACGCCACCGGAAGCCCGGGCCGACGCGGTGGAACAGGCGGAAATCGCCGCCGACGCACCAGAAGTCGATGTGGCGGACCTGCATCAAGTCGAATTTATCTCGTCCGGCAAGAGCATTCGTGTTGCCCCGGGTGAAACCGTGCATGCGGCAGCGGCCAAGCTTGGCCTGCTGATTCCGAAGGCCTGCGGGATGGGGATCTGCGGCACGTGCAAGGTGATGAAGCTGGGGGGCGAGGTCGAGATGGACCACAACGGCGGGATCACCGAGGAAGACGAGGCCGAAGGATTCATCCTGTCGTGCTGCAGCGTGCCGAAGGGGGATGTGCGGATCGATTTCTGATGCTCGCGCAATAACCTTGTAGGAGCTGTCGAGTGAAACGAGGCTGCGATCTTTTGATCTTGTTTTTAGGATCAAGATCAAAAGATCGCAGCCTCCGGCAGCTCCTACAGGGTTCGTTTTTCAGTCGACAAACAGGTCCGGCATCAGTTTGTCGGTGGAGTCCGGTTCAAAGCGATAACCCTCGAAATCCGTCACCCCGTTTTCCCGCAAAACCTCCTCATCAATTAGCAACCGTCCGGTAATGCTGCGATCCGTACTGTCCAGAATGATGTGCGCGGCATCCGACATGATCGCCGGCGTTCGTGCATGTTTGAAGGACTCCCGCGAGCCGAGCTGAAATTCGATCGCGGCGGTGGCGATCATGGTTTGCGGCCACAGTGAGTTGACGCTGATGCCGTATTTGGCAAATTCCTCGCTCATGCCCAGGGTCAGCATGCTCATGCCGTACTTGGTCACGGTGTAGGGGCTGTATTGCGCGAACCATTTGGTCGCCAGGTTCAGCGGCGGCGACAGGTTGAGGATGTGGCCCATGGATTTTTTCAGATAGGGCAGGGCTGCCTGGCTGCACAGCAACACGGCGCGGGTGTTGATCTGGTGCATCAGGTCGAAACGCTTGAGCTCGATGTGCTGCACCCCGGTGAGTTTGATCGCCCCGGCGTTGTTGACCAGCGCATCAATTCCGCCGAAATGCTCATTGGCCTGGGCCAGCGCCTCACGCACCGCGACTTCATCGCGCACATCCACCTGCAACGCCAACGCCTTGCCACCCGCCGCCTCAACTTCCCCGGCCACACTGAAAATCGTGCCCGGCAACTTGGCATGCGCCTCGGCACTTTTGGCCGCAATCACAATATTGGCCCCATCCCGCGCAGCCCGCAGCGCGATCTCACGCCCGATGCCACGACTGGCGCCAGTGATGAACAGGGTTTTGCCTTGTAGGGACATGCGTGCGCTCCTGATTATTATTGTCTGAGCGAATCGTAATGGCTCGCCAGTCAATGTAGACCAAGTCACTGTGGCCAGGAGGGCATGCCTTAAGGCGAGTCAGTCAAGACCTGAAACCCAATCCATGTGGGAGCGGGCTTGCTCGCGAATGCGGTGTATCAGTCAACGCCAATGTTGAATGACACACCACATTCGCGAGCAAGCCCGCTCCCACAGGGTTTCATTGCATGTCGGGGGTTAGCGGGACATGACTTCGCGGATGTCCGCTGCGAGTTCGCGCACGCGTTCTTCTTCGGTGTCCCAGGAGCACATGAAGCGGGCGCCGCCGTTGCCGATGAAGGTGTAGAAACGCCAGCCCTTGGCGGTCAGGGCGGCGATGGCCGGTTCGGAGAGTTGCAGGAACACGCCGTTGGCCTGTACCGGGAACATCAGTTCCACGCCCTGGATGTCGCTGACCAGTTCCGCCAATAGCTGCGCGCAGTGGTTGGCGTGTTTGGCGTATTTGAGCCAGGCGTCGTTTTCCAGGATGCCGACCCACGGGGCCGAGAGGAAACGCATCTTCGAGGCCAGTTGCCCGGCCTGTTTGCAGCGGTAGTCGAAGTCTTCGGCCAGTTTGTGGTTGAAGAACAGAATCGCCTCGCCCACCGCCATGCCGTTTTTCGTGCCGCCGAAGCACAACACATCAACGCCGGCCTTCCAGGTCAGGTCCGCCGGGGTGCAACCGAGGAACGCGCAGGCGTTGGAGAAGCGTGCGCCGTCCATGTGCAGGTTCAGGCCCAGTTCTTTGCAGGTGACGCTGATGGCACGGATTTCTTCCGGGGTGTAGACGCTGCCGACTTCAGTGGCTTGGGTCAGGGTCACCACGCGAGGTTTGGGGTAGTGGATGTCCTGGCGCTTGAGCGCGACTTCGCGGATCGATTCCGGGGTCAGCTTGCCGTTTTCGGTGCGTGCCACCAGCAATTTCGAGCCGTTGGAGAAAAATTCCGGGGCGCCGCATTCGTCGGTTTCGACGTGGGCGGTTTCCGAGCAGATCACGCTGTGGTAACTCTGGCACAGCGACGACAGGGCCAGGGAGTTGGCCGCGGTGCCGTTGAACGCGAAGAACACTTCGCAGTCGGTTTCAAACAACTTGCGGAAATCGTCGGACGCCCGTGCGGTCCATTCGTCGTCGCCATAGGCACGCTGGTGGCCGTGGTTGGCCTGTTCCATGGCTGCCCAGGCTTCAGGGCAGATACCGGAATAGTTGTCGCTGGCAAATTGTTGGCTCTTATCGGTCATGGCCTGATTCCGTGTTCAAGGCCCTTATGGTGAAGGGACTTGTGGTCAATGATGGTGCGCACTTTACCGAAGATCGTCCGGGGAGCACACGCAGTGATGCTGTCAGAAATTTACACAGTTGACGGGCAATTATGCACATGACGCCACGGGACGGCGCGCTGGATCTGCTCAAGTGGCTGGCGCTGCTGAGCATGGTGCTCGATCACCTGCGATATGTCGGTTACTCCGTCGATTTCCTGTATGTGCCGGGGCGGTTGGCGTTTCCCTGGTTCTGTCTGGCGATGGCGGCGAATCTGACGCGGGTACATACAGCCACAACAAGTGGTCAGTGGCGTTACCTGGGGTGGTTGATCGTCTTTAGTGCCATCAGTGAAATCCCCTATCGAATCTACATTCCTGATCCCGACACGTTGAACGTGATGCCCACGTTGGTGTTGGGGCTGCTGGTGGCGCGTGGCTGGCAGCAACCGACGCTGCAATCACGACTGCTGGCCGTTGCTGCTGTTTTGCTCGCAGTGCTGTTCCCGGAGCGACTGATGTTCGGTTTCTTCGGCGTGTTGTTGCCGCTGGCGATGCTGCTGGTGATCCGCCGGCCCTGGTATTTCAGCCTGTTGCCGGGGCTGGTGTGCCTGGCGGCGAATCAGTGGGAGGTGTTGTTTGGCGCGGCGCGGATGGGTAACGACGCGGCGATCTATGGCATCGCCGCTTGTCTGATCGCGCCATTACTGGGGCTGTTGCTGTTGCGACACGCCGGGCGCTTCAAGCCACCGCCAATGCGCCGCTGGGCGTATGCGCTCTATCCCGTGCATTTCCTGGCCCTGTTGGCCTTGCGCCAAATCATCGCCTGACACATTCCCTGTGGGAGCGGGCTTGCTCGCGAATGCGCCGGGTCAGTCAACGCATGTGCCGAATGACAAACCGCATTCGCGAGCAAGCCCGCTCCCACAGGGGATCCTGGCCAGTTCGGGGGTAGTGTTCGGCCAGCCATTTTGGCCCATGTCGTAAACGCACCTTTGCGTGGCGTCCATAGGCATTTGACCTGTCTGCGCCGGTCATACCATCGCATCCAAAGGGCACTGCCGAAAGGTACGTGCCTCACCGAGACGAAAGGCGCACAAGCCGCCGCTGGGAGAGACGCGATGTTCAGCAAGCAAGACCAGATCAAGGGCTACGACGATGCACTGCTGGCGGCGATGAATGCCGAGGAGCAACGCCAGGAAGATCACATCGAGCTGATCGCGTCAGAGAACTACACCAGCAAACGCGTCATGGAAGCGCAAGGCAGTGGCCTGACCAACAAATACGCCGAAGGCTATCCGGGCAAGCGCTACTACGGTGGCTGCGAGCACGTGGACAAGGTTGAAGCCCTGGCCATCGAACGCGCCAAGCAACTGTTCGGCGCCGATTACGCCAACGTCCAGCCGCACTCCGGTTCTTCCGCCAACAGCGCCGTGTACCTGGCCCTGATCCAGGCGGGCGACACCATTCTGGGCATGAGCCTGGCCCACGGCGGTCACCTGACCCACGGCGCCAAAGTGTCGTCCTCGGGCAAGCTCTACAACGCCGTGCAGTACGGCATCGACGTCAAGACCGGGTTGATCGATTACGACGAAGTCGAACGCCTGGCCGTCGAGTGCAAGCCGAAAATGATCGTCGCCGGGTTCTCGGCTTACTCCAAGACCCTCGACTTCCCACGCTTCCGCCAGATTGCCGACAAGGTCGGTGCGCTGCTGTTCGTCGACATGGCCCACGTGGCCGGTCTGGTTGCCGCCGGTCTGTACCCGAACCCGCTGCCCTACGCCGACGTGGTCACCACCACCACCCACAAGACCCTGCGCGGTCCACGTGGCGGGTTGATCCTGTGCAAGGCCAACGAAGAGATCGAGAAAAAGCTCAACTCCGCCGTATTCCCCGGCGCCCAGGGCGGCCCGCTGATGCACGTCATCGCCGGTAAAGCGGTGTGCTTCAAGGAAGCTCTGGAGCCAGGTTTCAAGGCTTACCAACAACAAGTGATCGACAACGCCCAGGCCATGGCCGGCGTGTTTATCAAACGCGGCTACGATGTAGTGTCCGGCGGTACTGACAACCACCTGTTCCTGGTCAGCCTGATCCGTCAGGGCCTCACCGGTAAAGACGCGGACGCTGCCCTGGGTCGCGCCCACATCACCGTGAACAAGAACGCTGTGCCGAACGATCCACAGTCGCCGTTCGTGACCTCGGGCCTGCGCATCGGCACCCCGGCGGTGACCACTCGCGGCTTCAAGGTGAGCCAGTGCGTGACGCTGGCCGGCTGGATCTGCGACATCCTCGACAACCTCGGCGATGCCGACGTTGAAGCGAATGTGGCGCAGCAAGTGGCAGCCCTGTGCGCGGACTTCCCGGTTTATCGCTGAGCGCGGTTTTGGAGTAAATGACTATGCAACGCTATTCCGGCTTCGGCCTCTTCAAACACTCCCTCAGCCATCACGAAAACTGGCAGAAAATGTGGCGCACGCCGACCCCTAAAAAGGTCTATGACGTGGTTATCGTCGGCGGTGGCGGGCATGGTCTCGCCACGGCTTACTACCTCGCCAAGGAACACGGCATCACCAACGTGGCCGTGGTCGAGAAAGGCTGGCTGGGCGGCGGTAACACTGCGCGCAACACCACCATCGTTCGCTCCAACTACCTGTGGGACGAGTCGGCGCACCTGTACGAACACGCGATGAAACTGTGGGAAGGCCTGTCCCAGGACCTGAACTACAACGTGATGTTCTCCCAGCGCGGCGTTTACAACCTGTGCCATACCCTGCAAGACATTCGTGATTCCGAGCGTCGGGTCAGCGCCAACCGCCTCAACGGCGTGGACGGCGAACTGCTCGATGCCAAACAAGTGGCGGACGAGATCCCGTACCTCGACTGCTCGAAGAACACCCGCTACCCGGTGCTGGGCGCGACCGTCCAGCGTCGCGGCGGCGTGGCCCGTCACGATGCCGTGGCGTGGGGCTTTGCCCGTGCCGCTGACGCACTCGGCGTGGACTTGATCCAGCAGACCGAAGTGATCGGTTTCCGCAAGGAAAACGGCGTGTGCATCGGCGTTGAAACCAACAAGGGCTTTATCGGCGCCAAGCGCGTCGGTGTGGTCACTGCCGGTAACTCCGGGCACATGGCCAAGCTCGCCGGTTTCCGCCTGCCGATCGAATCCCACCCGCTGCAAGCGCTGGTGTCCGAGCCGATCAAACCGATTATCGACAGCGTGATCATGTCCAACGCCGTACACGGTTACATCAGCCAGTCCGACAAGGGCGACCTGGTGATCGGCGCCGGTATCGACGGCTACAACGGCTACGGCCAGCGTGGTTCGTACCCGGTGATCGAACACACCATCCAGGCCATCGTCGAGATGTTCCCCGTGCTGTCCCGCGTGCGCATGAACCGGCAGTGGGGCGGCATCGTCGACACCACCCCGGATGCATGCCCGATCATCTCGAAAACTCCAGTGCCGAACATGTTCTTCAACTGCGGTTGGGGCACTGGTGGCTTCAAGGCCACACCTGGCTCGGGCAACGTATTTGCCGCGAGTCTGGCCAAGGGTGAAATGCACCCGTTGGCCGCACCTTTCTCCATCGACCGTTTCCACAACGGTGCGTTGATCGATGAACACGGCGCTGCTGCGGTTGCCCACTAACAGGAGAAATCCCCATGTTGCATATCTTCTGTCCTCACTGCGGCGAGCTGCGCTCCGAAGAGGAATTCCACGCATCCGGCCAGGCGCATATCCCGCGCCCTCTGGACCCTAATGCCTGCACCGACGAGGAGTGGGGCGACTACATGTTCTTCCGCGATAACCCTCGCGGTCTGCACCATGAGTTGTGGATTCACGCCGCCGGTTGCCGTCAGTACTTCAACGCGACCCGTGACACCGTGACCTACGAGATTCTCGAAACCTACAAGATCGGCACCAAGCCCCAATTCACCGACAAGACCGATAGCCCGAAAGCGGCGAGCACGGCTCTGGGAGAGAAGGTATGAGCCAGACCAATCGCCTGTCCAACGGCGGACGGATCGACCGCAACAAAGTGCTGAGCTTCACCTTCAACGGCCAGGTCTACAAAGGCTTTGAAGGTGATTCCCTGGCCGCAGCCCTGCTGGCCAACGGTGTGGATATCATCGGTCGCAGCTTCAAGTATTCCCGGCCACGAGGCATCTTCGCCGCCGGTGCCGAAGAGCCGAACGCGGTGCTGCAGATCGGCGCCACCGAAGCCACGCAGATTCCGAACGTACGCGCCACGCAACAAGCGCTGTATCAAGGTTTGGTCGCCACCAGCACCAACGGCTGGCCGAGCGTGAACAACGACATGATGGGGATTCTCGGCAAGGTCGGCGGCAAGCTGATGCCGCCGGGCTTCTACTACAAAACCTTCATGTACCCGCAATCGTTCTGGATGACCTACGAGAAGTACATTCGTAAGGCCGCCGGTCTGGGCCGCTCGCCGACCGAGAACGATCCGGACACCTACGACTACATGAACCAGCACTGCGACGTGCTGATTGTCGGCGCCGGCCCTGCTGGCCTGGCCGCTGCATTGGCCGCTGCGCGCAGCGGTGCTCGGGTGATCCTGGCTGATGAGCAGGAAGAGTTCGGCGGCAGCCTGCTTGATTCCCGGGAAAGCCTCGACGGCAAACCGGCCGTTGAGTGGGTCGCCAGCGTTATCGAAGAACTGAAAAACACCCCGGACGTGCTGCTGTTGCCCCGCGCCACGGTCAACGGTTACCACGACCATAACTTCCTGACCATTCACGAGCGCCTGACCGATCACCTCGGCGACCGCGCCCCGATTGGCCAGGTGCGTCAGCGCATCCACCGGGTCCGCGCCAAGCGTGTGGTCCTGGCGACCGGCGCTTGCGAGCGTCCACTGGTCTACGGCAACAACGACGTGCCGGGCAACATGCTGGCTGGCGCTGTGTCGACTTACGTGCGCCGTTACGGCGTGGCACCGGGCAAGAAACTGGTGCTGTCGACCAACAACGACCACGCCTACCGCGTTGCCCTGGATTGGCTCGATGCCAGCCTGCAAGTCGTCGCCATCGCCGATGCTCGCAGCAACCCGCGTGGCGCTTTGGTTGAAGAAGCCCGCGCCAAAGGCATCCGCATCCTGACCGGCAGCGCCGTGATCGAGGCTCGCGGCACCAAACGTGTGACCGCTGCTCGCATCGCCGCGATTGATGTCAAAGGCCACGCCGTCACCAGCCCTGGTGAATGGCTGGATTGCGACCTCGTTGCGACTTCCGGCGGTTACAGCCCGGTGGTCCACTTGGCTTCGCACTTGGGCGGCAAACCGACCTGGCGTGAAGACATCCTCGGTTTCGTACCGGGCGAAGCACCGCAGAAACGCGTGTGCGTCGGTGGCATCAACGGCGTCTACGGCCTCGGCGATTCCCTGGCCGATGGTTTTGAAGGTGGCGCCCGCGCCGCCAGCGAAGCCGGTTTCGGTGTGGTCGAAGGCACCTTGCCCAAAGCCCTGAGCCGTCTCGAAGAGCCAACCCTGGCGCTGTTCCAGGTGCCCCACGAAAAGAACACCGCACGGGCGCCGAAGCAATTCGTCGACCTGCAAAACGACGTCACCGCCGCCGCCATCGAACTGGCAACCCGCGAAGGCTTCGAGTCGGTCGAGCACGTCAAACGCTACACCGCGCTGGGCTTCGGCACCGACCAGGGCAAGCTCGGCAACGTTAACGGCCTGGCGATTGCCGCCCGTTCGCTGAACGTGACCATCCCGCAGATGGGCACCACCATGTTCCGCCCGAACTACACGCCGGTGACTTTCGGCGCTGTGGCCGGTCGTCACTGTGGGCACATCTTTGAACCGGTTCGTTTCACTGCGCTGCATCACTGGCACGTGAAAAACGGTGCTGAATTCGAAGACGTCGGCCAGTGGAAACGCCCATGGTACTTCCCGAAAAACGGCGAAGACCTGCATGCCGCCGTCAAACGCGAATGCAAAGCCGTGCGCGACAGCGTCGGCCTGTTGGACGCTTCGACCCTGGGCAAGATCGACATTCAAGGCCCGGATGCCCGTGAGTTCCTCAACCGCATCTACACCAACGCCTGGACCAAGCTCGACGTGGGCAAGGCGCGCTACGGTCTGATGTGCAAAGAAGACGGCATGGTCTTCGACGACGGCGTAACCGCTTGCCTCGCCGACAACCATTTCGTGATGACCACCACCACCGGCGGCGCGGCTCGGGTGCTGCAATGGCTGGAAATCTACCAACAAACCGAATGGCCAGACCTGAAGGTGTACTTCACCTCCGTGACCGATCACTGGGCAACCATGACCCTGTCCGGGCCGAACAGCCGCAAGCTGCTCAGCGAAGTCACCGACATTGATCTGACCAATGAAGCGTTCCCGTTCATGACCTGGAAAGAAGGCCTGGTCGGCGGCGTGCCGGCGCGGGTGTTCCGGATCTCGTTTACCGGTGAGCTGTCGTACGAAGTCAACGTGCAGGCCGACTATGCGATGGGCGTTCTGGAAAAAATCGCCGAGGCCGGCAAGCAGTACAACCTGACGCCGTACGGCACCGAGACCATGCACATCCTGCGGGCCGAGAAGGGTTTCATCATCGTCGGCCAAGACACCGACGGCTCGATGACCCCGGACGACTTGAACATGGGCTGGTGTGTCGGTCGCACCAAACCGTTCTCGTGGATCGGCCAGCGTGGCATGAACCGCGAAGACTGCGTGCGTGATCAACGCAAGCAGTTGGTGGGCCTGAAGCCGATCGATCCGACCAAATGGCTGCCGGAGGGGGCGCAACTGGTGTTCAACACCAAGCAAACCATCCCGATGACCATGGTCGGTCACGTGACCTCCAGCTACTTGCACAACTCCCTTGGCTATTCGTTTGCCATGGGCGTGGTCAAGGGCGGTTTGAAGCGCATCGGTGAGCGGGTGTTCGCACCGTTGGCCGATGGCAGCGTGATCGAGGCGGAGATTGTTACTTCGGTGTTCTTCGATCCGAAGGGTGATCGCCAGAACATTTAATTCGCCTCGGGTGCTGTGGGCGGGCTGCTATTCGCGAGCAAGCCCGCTCCCACAGGGGAACGCGGTCGAATGTGGGAGCGGGCTTGCTCGCGAAGGCGCCGGACCAGCCACCACAAAGGCCGGAACCAACAGAATTCAGGAACAGGTGCTTTATGACCACAGCCAATGTTTACCAACAACGCCCAACCACCGGGGCCAAGGCCGAGTCGTCGCTGCATCACGCCGACCTCGCCAGCCTCGTGGGCAAGGGCCGTAAAAACGCCGGCGTGATCGTGCGTGAGAAAAAACTCCTCGGCCACCTGACCATTCGTGGCGATGGCCACGATGCCGCGTTCAGCGCCGGCGTGCACAAGGCCCTGGGCATCGAATTGCCGGGCGCGTTGAGCGTCATCGTCAAAGGCGAAACCAGCCTGCAATGGATGGGGCCGGATGAGTGGTTGCTGATCGTGCCGACCGGCGAAGAATTCGCCGCCGAGCAAAAGCTGCGTGAAGCGCTGGGCGATTTGCACATCCAGATCGTCAACGTCAGCGGCGGCCAGCAGATCCTCGAACTGAGCGGCCCGAACGTGCGCCAGGTGCTGATGAAATCCACCAGCTACGACGTGCATCCGAACAGCTTCCCGGTGGGCAAGGCTGTCGGCACGGTGTTCGCCAAGTCGCAACTTGTGATTCGCCACACCGCTGAAGACACCTGGGAACTGCTGATCCGTCGCAGCTTCTCGGATTACTGGTGGTTGTGGTTGCAGGATGCGGCCGCCGAATACGGGCTTAGCGTTCAGGCCTGATGGATGATCGTTCCCACCTGTGGCGAGGGGGCTTGCCCCCGTTGGGCTGCGCAGCAGCCCCAAATCCTCAAGACGCGGTTTGACTGACACACCGCGTTTGCCGGTTTTACGACTGCTTCGCAGCCGAACGGGGGCAAGCCCCCTCGCCACAGGTCTTCGCAGTCGCGTTGGTATTTTCGAACAGGAGTCACCGCACTATGAGCCGCGCCCCAGACACATGGATTCTGACCGCCGACTGCCCAAGCGTCCTCGGCACCGTGGATGCGGTGACCCGCTTTCTGTTCGAGCAGGGCTGCTACGTCACCGAGCACCACTCTTTCGATGACCGGCTCTCGGGCCGATTCTTCATTCGCGTGGAATTCCGTCAACCCGACGGCTTCGACGAACAAGCCTTCCGCGCCGGCCTCGAAGAACGGGGCAAAGCCTTCGGCATGATCTTCGAGCTGACCCCGCCGAACTACCGGCCAAAAGTGGTGATCATGGTCTCCAAGGCCGATCACTGCCTCAACGATTTGCTCTACCGCCAGCGCATCGGCCAGTTGTCCATGGACGTCGCCGCCGTGGTCTCCAACCACCCGGACCTCAAGCCGTTGGCCGACTGGCACCAGATTCCGTACTACCACTTCCCCCTCGACCCCAACGACAAGCCGTCGCAGGAGCGTCAGGTGTTGCAAGTGATCGAAGAGTCCGGCGCCGAACTGGTGATCCTTGCCCGTTACATGCAGGTTCTGTCGCCGGAGCTGTGCCGCAAACTCGACGGCAAAGCGATCAACATCCACCACTCCCTGCTGCCGGGTTTCAAGGGCGCCAAGCCCTATCACCAGGCCTACAACAAGGGCGTGAAACTGGTCGGCGCGACCGCGCACTACATCAACAACGACCTGGACGAAGGCCCGATCATCGCCCAAGGCGTGGAGGTGGTGGACCACAGTCACTACCCGGAAGATTTGATCGCCAAGGGGCGGGATATTGAAGGGCTGACCCTGGCGCGGGCGGTTGGGTATCACATTGAGAGGCGAGTGTTTTTGAACGCCAATCGCACGGTCGTTCTTTAGGACGCCTTCGCGAGCAAGCCCGCTCCCACAGGGGATTTGTGTCGTACACAAAACCTGAATTCACCCTAAACCCATGTGGGAGCGGGCTTGCTCGCGAAGAGGCCCGCACAAACAACGCAAAAAGACACAAGCACAACCAGAGCAATCAACGCGCCGCCGCTCCATGGCGACGCGACCGCTACATAAAAACAACAGCGAGGTGAAAGCATGTCTGGCAATCGTGGTGTGGTGTATCTCGGCGCTGGCAAGGTCGAAGTACAGAAAATCGAATATCCGAAGATGCAGGACCCGCGTGGCAGGAAGATCAACCACGCCGTCATCCTGCGCGTGGTTTCCACCAACATCTGTGGTTCCGACCAGCATATGGTGCGCGGTCGTACCACTGCTCAAACCGGTCTGGTTCTGGGTCACGAAATCACTGGTGAAGTGATCGAGAAGGGCAGCGACGTCGAGAACCTGCAAATCGGCGACCTGGTGTCCGTACCGTTCAACGTGGCTTGCGGGCGCTGCCGTTCCTGCAAAGAGATGCACACCGGTGTCTGCCTGAGCGTCAATCCGGCCCGTCCCGGCGGAGCTTACGGTTATGTCGACATGGGTGACTGGACCGGCGGCCAGGCTGAATACGCGCTGGTGCCGTACGCCGACTTCAACCTGCTGAAACTGCCGGACCGTGATCGTGCGATGGAAAAAATCCGCGACCTGACCTGCCTCTCAGACATCCTGCCGACCGGTTACCACGGTGCCGTGACGGCGGGCGTTGGTCCGGGCAGCACGGTGTACATCGCGGGTGCCGGCCCGGTGGGTCTGGCGGCGGCTGCTTCCGCTCGCCTGCTGGGCGCGGCGGTGGTGATCATCGGTGACGTCAACCCGGTCCGTTTGGCGCATGCCAAGGCCCAGGGTTTCGAAATCGCCGATCTGTCCCTGGACACGCCGCTGCACGAGCAAATCGCTGCACTGCTGGGCGAGCCGGAAGTGGATTGCGCCGTCGACGCCGTAGGCTTCGAAGCACGCGGCCACGGCCATGACGGCGTGAAACACGAGGCTCCGGCCACCGTGCTCAACTCGCTGATGGGCGTAGTTCGCGTGGCCGGCAAAATCGGTATTCCGGGCCTGTACGTGACGGAAGACCCGGGTGCCGTGGACGCCGCCGCGAAAATGGGCAGCCTGAGCATCCGTTTCGGCCTCGGCTGGGCCAAATCCCACAGCTTCCACACCGGCCAAACCCCGGTGATGAAGTACAACCGCCAGTTGATGCAGGCGATCATGTGGGACCGTATCCACATTGCCGACATCGTCGGCGTGGAAGTCATCAGCCTCGATGACGCGCCCCGTGGCTACGGCGAGTTCGACGCCGGCGTACCGAAGAAGTTTGTGATCGACCCGCACAAGTTGTTCAGCGCGGCTTAAGTTTCACTCATTAAAGGGCAACCCTCGGGTTGCCCTTCTCATTTTCAAATAAACGATCTATTTGAATTCGCACTTACTGGCGTCATCGCCGGCGCATTGATCGCCGTTCCAATTGTCTCCAATAGCCTGGACAGGATGTCCGAGCCTGAGACCGACTGAAGCGCCTTCGTCGTCAGTACCGTCATATCGGCAGATGGCCACTGACTTGGCGCTATCTTTGTCTTTAAGGAGCACTGAGGTGAACTTGAACTCAGTGGCATTTTGAGAACTGCTAACGGTGACCGTCGGGCAAGTTGCGGCATAAGCGGTGCTCATCATGGCAAAGCACATAACGGCACCTGCAACAAATTTCAGCTTCATGCTTTTTACTCCATTTCATAACTTGGAGTTCCTATTCTTGCTACGTCGTGAATAACCGTGAACTGTCAGTTCTGACAGTTAATTAGATGCGTTCGCTATGAACGAAAAGTTTTTAATGCTCAGCCTTGCTATAGAGCTGCCAATGCGCCCTGGTAAAGCACCGGCCCCGTCGGTTGCCCGGTCGGCGAGCCGCCCTTGGGCTCCAGGCTCACCGCCAACGCAATCGGCTTGCCGATCAGCGCCTTCTGCGCATCGCTCAGCTCAACCTTGCCTTTGCCGCCCGCCGGAATCACGCCGAGGGAAATCGGTTTGCCGTCCGCCGGTATCGCCCACAGCTCCAGGCTGCGTCCCGGATCAACCGCAGCCAACTTCAGCGGCTCGACGTTCAGGAAATTCCCGTGGGCTTCAACTTTCAACGCAGGTTGTGCGTCGGCGCTCAGCAATGTGGCGCTGTAACGGGCCTCATCGCGGTTGTAGAGCATGCTCAGGAATACGATCAGCAGCAGCGAACAAAGCGCCGCTGTCACCCGCGTCCAGGACCAGAATGAACGCTTCTCGGGCACATGCAGCACTTGCGGTTCGATTCGTGCGGTGATGCCTTCCCACACATGTTCCGGCACCGGTTGCTCGGGCAGCGACTCGGTCAAACTCACCAGGCTGTCCTGCCAGTGCGCCAGTTCTGCGCGCAGGGCCGCGTCTTCCAGTAACAACTGTTCAAAACGTCGACGGGCCGCCGTCGGCATCAGGCCGATGGCGTAGTCGGCGGCGAGGGCGCGGCGCAGGGGCGGGGTCTGGTAGTTCATGATTCAAGGCACCTGCGCAGGCGTTCCATGCCACGGCGGATCCAGGATTTCACCGAGCCCAGCGGCGCGGACAGGTGTTCGGCCAGTTCAGAACAGGACAGCCCTTGAAAGTAGGCGACGGTAATCGATTGGCGCTGCATGCCTTCGAGGCTGTCCAGGCAGCGGTTCAGCGCGTTGGCTTCGCGGCGGCTATTGAGTAATTCGTGGGCCGAGGGACTTTCATCCACCAACGCCAGTTCTTCCAGATCGGTCAGCGGCCGGTCGCGGTGTTTGCGCAACTGATCGATGGCCTGGTTGCGGGTGATGTTGATCATCCAGGTCAGCGGTGCCGACAGGTGCGATTCATAGCGCGAGGCGTTGTTCCAGATGCGCACGAAGCTTTCCTGCAACACCTCTTCGGCCAGCTCATGGTGACCCATGAAACGCAGGGCGACACCGTACAGGCGCGGGCCGACGCTACGGTACAACGTCTCGAACGCGCGGCGGTCCCCCAGAGAGCACTGGGCCAGAAGCTGCCGGAGCTGATCGGTGTCGGCGATGGCAATAACGGTTCTCCAGGCAATCGAGGGAGCGACGGTGGACTGCGAAGAGGTTAGTCCACGGCGCGCAGTTGTTCCATTCACGGGCGGACACCTCGGGAAAATGCCGGCCCCGATGCGCAGGGCCGGCGAGCACGGCCTAACCTTTGGGCATCAGTACTTTGTCGATGACCTGAATCACGCCATTGGACTGATACACGTCGTAGGTGGTGATGTCGGCGACATCGCCTTTTTCATCCTTGAGCGTGATGTTGTGCGGGCCGTTCATCATCACCCACAACTTGCCACCGGCGACGGTGGTGAGTTCGGCCTTGCCGCCACCGGCCTTGATCTTCGCGGCCAGGGTCATCATGTCGAGTTTGCCGGCGACGACGTGGTAGGTGAGGAGCTTGGTCAGAGTGGCTTTGTTCTCGGGTTTGAGCAGCGTATCCACCGTGCCGGCGGGCAGGGCGGTGAACGCCGAGTTGACCGGGGCGAACACGGTGAACGGGCCTTTGCCTTTGAGGGTATCGACCAGACCGGCGGCTTTGACCGCAGCCACCAGGGTGGTGTGGTCGGCGGAGTTCACCGCGTTATCGACGATGTCCTTGTTCGGCAGCATGCTTTGGCCGCCGACCATGACAGTGTCGTGGCTCATGTCTGCCGCTTGTACGCTGTTGAGGGCGAATCCGCCGCCAAGGGTCAGGGTCAGCAGGCTGGCAATCAACGGGGTTTTGATCGAAGTGCGTTTCATGGTGGTGATCCTTGTGGGGAGAATCGGCCAGGAGTGTCTGTCCGTGCTTGATATACGCGGCGGGGTCTAGACTGGATGCACACCAAGAAACTCTTTTATTGGCGGCCACGATTCCTGTGGGAGCGGGCTTGCTCGCGAAGGCGTCGTGTCAGTCAACGTATGTATTGAATGTCAGTCCTCCTTCGCGAGCAAGCCCGCTCCCACAGGGGGTTGGGAACATTCCCCGGGGATGTCAGTCGAACGCACAGTTTTTTGCCGCCCATGGGTGGGCGGTTTCTGCCTAAAGAGGTTGTCTGGATGAAGATTTCACGCGGTTTTGCACTGGCTTCGCTTATGACCCTGGCGGCCAGCCCGGTCTTCGCCGGTTTCAGCCTGGACGATGTGACCAAAGCGGCTTCGAGCATGCAGGGCGGTAACGCCGCCACTGCCGCCGCCCCGACACAGGAAACCGCTGGACTGCTCGGCGCGCTGACTTCGCAGTTGAATGTAAAACCCGAGCAAGCCGTCGGTGGCACCGCGGCGATGCTGGGGCTGGCGAAGAATCAATTGAGCAACACCGATTATTCGCAACTGGCCAAAAGCGTGCCGGGGCTGGACAAGCTGTCGGGTGGTGGTGGTCAATTGGGCGCCCTGAGCGGGTTGCTTGGTTCTTCCGGTAAATCGGCAGGGCTGGAAAATGCCTTGGGCAATGTGAAGAACACCAACGACCTGAACAGTGCATTCGGTGCTCTGGGCATGGACAGCGGGATGGTCGGCCAGTTTGCCCCGGTGATCCTCAAGTATCTGGGTGACCAGGGCGTTGGCGGTCCGTTGCTGGAAAGCCTGGGCGGGATTTGGGGCGCCGGTTCCGGTAGCTGATTCAGCGGCGCTCGGCGCGCAACGCGTCGATGCGCCGGTCCTTCTCGATCCAGAGCTGGTTGACCCAGTTCTGGATTTTTTCGCGAAACAGCGGATCGTTTTCGTAATCCCCCTGCCACAACGCCGGGTCCAGTTCGCGGGTCTGGATGTCGATGATGACCTTCGGCACGTTGCCGCTGATCAAATCCCAGAACCCGGGAATCTTCTGCTGCGGATACACCACCGTCACATCGAGGATGGCGTCCAGCTGTTCGCCCATGGCCGCCAGCACAAACGCCACGCCACCGGCCTTGGGCTTGAGCAAGTGGGTGAACGGTGATTGCTGCTGGGTACTTTTTGCGGTGGTGTACCGGGTGCCTTCCAGGTAATTGACCACCGTCACCGGCTGACGCTTATACAGCTCGCACGCCGCTTTGGTGATCTCCAGATCATGCCCGGCCAATTCAGGGTTTTTCGCCAAAAACGCCTTGGTGTAGCGCTTCATGAACGGGTAATCCAGCGCCCACCAGGCCAGGCCCAGGAACGGCACCCAGATCAGTTCTTTCTTGAGGAAGAATTTGAAGAACGGCGTGCGCCGGTTCAGGGTCTGGATCAGCGCCGGGATATCAACCCAGGACTGATGGTTGCTGATCACCAGGTACGAGGTGTCACCACGCAGGTCATCGCCGCCGCGAATGTCCCATTGGGTCGGGATGCAGAGACGGAAGATCAGCTTGTCGATTTCGGCCCAGGTCTCGGCGATCCACATCACCGCCCACGAGGCATAGTCGCGAAAGCGCCCGGGCAGGACCAGTTTGAGCAGGGCAAACACCATCAGCGGGCCGAACAGGACCAGGGTGTTGAGCAACAGCAGGAGGGTAACGAAACAGCCGGTGAGCAGGCGGCGCATAAGTAACTCTTGAAAGCGTTTGGGCGCGCCATGATAAGCAGCTTCGGGCGGCAGGCCAAATCGGCGGTGACGAATGTTTCACCTTTGAGCCGGTATGCTTGAGTGAATTTGAACAGGTCAGGCTGTTGTAGTGATTGATCTGGCCTCTTCGCGGGCAAGCCTCGCTCCTACGGTTATGTTTCGTACGAGATATTGCGTATGACACAAATCCTGTAGGAGCGAGGCTTGCCCGCGAAGGCGATCTCAGGAACGAACGAATTGCTTTCTGACGGTCTAAAATCCCGCTGCCCACTCCTTATGGATGCCCATTACGTGAAATCCCTCCTTGCACTGCTGACCCTCGTGGCCCTGCCGGTCATGGCCGCCGAGCCGACCTTGTACGGGCGTTACGAATACATCGCGCTGCCGGAAATCGGCGGTGAAGTCCTCAAGGCCAAAATGGACACCGGTGCCCTGACCGCGTCGCTGTCGGCCAAGGACATCGAAATGTTCACCCGCGATGGTGACGAGTGGGTGCGCTTCCGCCTCGCTACCAAGGACGCGAGCAACAAGGTCTACGAGCACAAAATCGCGCGGATCAGCAAGATCAAGACCCGCTCTGAAGAAGACGAGGACGAGAAGGACGAAGCCGCCCCCACCAAGCGTCCAGTCGTCGATCTGGAACTGTGCCTGGGCAACGTCAAGCGCACGGTCGAGGTCAACCTCACCGACCGCAGCAGCTTCAACTACCCGCTGCTGATCGGCGCCAAGGCCCTGCGTGAATTCGGCGCGGCGGTGAACCCGGCCCGACGTTTTACTGCGGATAAACCCGACTGCTGATTGACGAGATGTGAGGCTTGGGCCACCGTTGCGCAACTTAACTGCCGTGCTCGGACGCCATGCCTCATATCCTGATTGTCGAAGACGAAGCGGCCATTGCCGATACGTTGATTTTTGCGTTGCAGGGCGAAGGATTCACCACCACTTGGGTGAGCCTCGGCGCGGCGGCGCTTGAGCATCAACGCCAGACCCCGGCCGACCTGATCATTCTCGACATCAGCGGCTTCGAAACCTGCAAGCAACTGCGGCGTTTCAGCGACGTGCCGGTGATTTTTCTAAGCGCCCGCGATGCAGAGATCGACCGCGTCGTGGGCCTGGAAATCGGCGCCGACGATTACGTGGTCAAACCGTTCAGCCCCCGGGAAGTGGCGGCGCGGGTCCGGGCGATCCTCAAGCGCATGGCCCCGCGAGCGCCGGCAGAAGTCGCTTCGACACTGTTTCGCATCGACAGCGAACGGGTGCAGATCAGCTATCGCGGCCAGCCCCTGAGCCTGACCCGCCACGAATTCCGCTTGCTGCAATGCCTGCTCGAACAGCCCGAACGCGTCTTCAGTCGCGAGCAATTGCTCGACGCCCTGGGCGTGGCCGCCGATGCTGGCTACGAGCGCAGTATCGACAGCCACATCAAAAGCGTGCGCGCCAAACTGCGCCTGGTGCGGGCCGACGCCGAACCCATCCAGACCCATCGCGGCCTCGGCTACAGCTACAGCCCGGGGCATAGCTGATGTCACTGGGCATCCGCATTTTCCTGGTCTATGTGCTGTTTATCGGCCTGACCGGTTACTTTGTGCTCAACACCGTGATGGAAGAAATCCGCCCCGGTGTGCGCCAGTCCACCGAAGAAACCCTGGTGGACACCGCCAACCTGATGGCCGAAATCCTGCGCGACGACTTCAAGGCCGGGACCCTCAACCAGAATCACTGGCCTCAACTGCTCAAGGCCTACGGCGAGCGACAGCCAAAGGCGAGCATCTGGGGCCTGCCGAAAAACCAGGTCAACCACCGCATCTACGTCACCGACGCCAAAGGCATCGTGGTGCTGGACTCCAGCGGCGCGGCGGTGGGCCAGGACTATTCGCGCTGGAACGACGTTTACCTGACCCTGCGCGGCGAATACGGTGCGCGCTCCACCCGCAGCGATCCCAACGACGCGACTTCCTCGGTAATGCACGTCGGCGCGCCAATCCGCGATAACGGCCAGATCATCGGCGTGGTCACCGTGGCCAAGCCCAACAGCTCATTGCAGCCCTACGTTGATCGTACCGAACGGCGATTATTCGCGTATGGCGCCGGTTTGATCGGCCTCGGTTTACTGTTCGGCGCCGTGCTGTCGTGGTGGCTGAGCGCGGCGCTGCGACGGTTGACCGCTTACGCCCAGGCGGTCAGCGAAGGTCGTCGGGTCGAGGTGCCGCATTATCGCGGCGGCGAACTGGAACAACTGGCGACGGCGGTTGAGCAGATGCGCACGCAACTGGAGGGCAAGGCCTATGTCGAGCGCTACGTGCACACCTTGACCCATGAATTGAAGAGCCCGCTGGCGGCGATTCGCGGCGCGGCGGAACTGTTGCAAGGTGAGATGCCGCTGGCCCATCAGCAGCGTTTCGTCAGCAACATCGACAGCGAAAGTGCGCGGATGCAGCAGTTGATCGAGCGGTTGTTGAACCTGGCGCAGGTTGAGCAGCGGCAAGGGCTGGAGGAGCGGGTCGAAGTGCCGTTGGTGGCGTTGGTGGACGAGTTGCTGGACGCCCAATCGGCGCGGATCGAGGGTAAACAGTTGCGGGTTGAGCAGACGATTACTCCGGATTTGCTTTTGATCGGCGAGCCGTTTCTGTTGCGTCAGGCGTTGGGCAATCTGCTGGAAAACGCCCTGGATTTCACTCCGGTTCGGGGGCGGTTGCACCTCGGTGCCGAGCGGGTGGGTGAGCAGGTTGAGATCAGGTTATTCAACCAGGCTGAGGCGATTCCTGAGTATGCATTGCCGCGCCTGAGTGAGCGCTTCTACTCATTGCCTCGGCCGGACAGTGGGCGTAAGAGCACCGGGTTGGGGCTTAACTTCGTTGAAGAGGTGGTCAAGTTGCATGGTGGCGAGATGAGCATTGGTAATGTGCGGGGCGGGGTTGAAGTGACGCTGCGCCTGCCTTAGGACCGTGTCGCGGCCTTCGCGAGCAAGCCTGCTCCCGATGTAGAAATGCGTTCCCATGTGGGAGCGGGCTTGCTCGCGAAGAGGCCGGCCCAGTCTCCACAAAGTCTCCACATTCCCCCCACAAAACCCCCACACGCCCACCCCAGACTCTCCCTCATTCGAACAGGGAGAGACCCACATGAACCGCAGCCTGACCCTCAAACTCGGGGCGATTGCCCTTCTGATTCTGTTATTGCTGATCCCGTTGCTGATGATCAACGGCGTGATCCAGGACCGTCAGCAACTGCGCGACGGCGTGCTCGAAGACATCGCCCGCAGTTCCAGCTACAGCCAGCAATTGACCGGGCCGCTGATGGTGGTGCCGTATCGCAAGGTGGTGCGCACCTGGAAGCTCAACGAAAAAACCAACGAGCGTTACCAGGAAGTCGGTGAGGAGCGGGGCCGTTTGTACTTCCTGCCGGAGCGCTTTGAACTCGATGGCAACGTCCAGACCGAACTGCGTGCCCGGGGCATTTATGAAGCGCGGTTGTTTCACGCCGATAACCGTATCAGCGGCCTTTTCACGATCCCGGAACAACTGGGCATCAAGGAAGACTTCGCCGACTACCAGTTTGACCAGCCATTCCTGGCCGTGGGCATCAGCGACATTCGCGGTATCGAGAATGCACTGAAACTGGAACTCGACGGCCAGCGCCTGGACTTCGTGCCGGGCAGCCAGGTGGGTTGGTTGGGCGAGGGTGTACACGTGACGCTGCCGATGCTGGACGCAAAAAAAACCACGGAACTGGCCTTCGGTTTCGACCTGCGCCTGCAAGGCACCGGTCAGTTGCAAGTGCTGCCGGTGGGCAAGACCAGCAAAGTGTCGTTGGCCGCGAATTGGCCGCACCCAAGCTTTATCGGCAACTACCTGCCGGCCCAGCGTGAAGTCACCGACCAGGGCTTCACCGCCAATTGGCAAACCTCGTTTTTCTCCACCAACCTGCAAGAAGCGTTGAGCAGTTGTGTGTCCGGCGGTGGCTGTGAAGCGTTCAACGGCCGCAGCTTCGGTGTGAGCTTCATCGACCCGGTGGACCAGTACCTGAAAAGCGACCGGGCGATCAAATATGCGCTGTTGTTCATCGTCCTGACCTTCGCCGGTTTCTTCCTCTTCGAAGTGCTGAAAAGCCTGGCGGTGCACCCGGTGCAATACGCGCTGGTCGGCGTGGCCCTGGCGTTCTTCTACCTGTTGCTACTGTCGCTGTCCGAGCACATCGGCTTTGCCCTGGCGTATCTGCTGTCGGCCAGCGGTTGTGTGTTGCTGATCGGGTTTTATGTCTGCCACGTGCTGCGCAGTGTGCGCCACGGCCTGAGTTTTTCGGCGGGGTTGGCGGGGTTGTACGGTTTGCTCTACGGCTTGTTGAGTGCCGAGGATTACGCGCTGTTGATGGGTTCGCTGTTGCTGTTCGGGCTGCTGGGTGTGTTCATGGTGCTGACCCGCAAACTGGACTGGTACGGGATCGGGGCGAAGCCAGTCAAGCCGTTGGTGTTTGATATGGGAGCGGTGGAATGAGCCGGTCGTTGGGGTTGCGGGAGGATCAGCGGGAAGGGGAGGTGTTGGCGACGCTGATTATCGGGTTGTTTCCAATCGATTCGGTGTGGTGCCTTCGCGAGCAAGCCCGCTCCCACAAGGGATCTCCAGTGAACACAAAAAATGTGCAAACCACCGATCAAATGTGGGAGCGGGCTTGCTCGCGAAGAGGCCCGCCCAACCAGTGAAGATCTAAACCTTGGGCATAGTGGCCAACATCGAAGGCCGCTGACTCACTTCAAAAAACCACTCGGCCAGTTGCGGATTCGCCACGCGCCATTCCAGATCGGGATGGCGCAGGTCGAGGTAACCCAAGGCACAGGCCACGCTGATCGCCGCCACATCAAAATGACTGGTCAACTCGGCAATCGCCTCCGCTTCCAACACGGCCAAGGCCCGGCGGATCTTCTCGCGCTGACCATCGAGCCACTGGTCCCAATGTTTTTCCGGGGCACGCAGGGCTTGTTCGTAACGAATCATCACCGCCGCGTCCATGATCCCGTCGGCCAGGGAGGCCAGGGTCAGGCGCCGCCAGCGGGCCGGGCCGTCACGGGGGATCAGCGGGTTGCCGACGTGCTGGTGATCGAGGTAGTCGAGGATCACTCGGCTGTCATGGATGACGTTGCCATCGGCCAGGCGCAGGGCCGGGATCTTGCCCAGCGGATTGTCTTGGCACAGCGCCAGGTCCGGGCTGACCGGCGTCAGTTGGCTGAGTTGCAGGGCCACGCGGTCGGTCTGGCCGGTCTCGTGCAGCAGCACCATGACTTTGCGGACGAAGGGCGAGGCAGGGTTGTGGAACAGGGTCATGCTCGGGGCGGACATGGCAGCGTCTCGATCGGTGGCAGTGCGGGGCAGCATAGCGCGTTGGTTCTATTCCTCAAGATCAGAAGTGCACACAGAACCCCTGTGGGAGCGGGCTTGCTCGCGAAGGCGGTGTGTCATTCAGCATCAATGTTGACTGATACACCGCCTTCGCGAGCAAGCCCGCTCCCACAAGGGGTTGTGATGTTTCTGGGGATTAGCGGCGTTGGAGTAAGCCGCGCAGGGCGAGGGCGGCGGGGATGCCCAGGCCCAACCAGCTCAACGCATCCCACACACCATCACCCAGCAATGCCGAGAACAACCCGGCCGCACTCAGCAGCGCGATCACCAACGGTGTGGCGAAGACTTTCCAGAAGTTCGACTGCCTGGGCTTCATGCCGGGCTCTCCAGTTTATCGAGCACCGGTTTCGCCGCTTTGCGCCGCACCACCCACAGATAAACCCCGCTACCGAGCACGATGATGGTCAGTACATCCAGGGTCGCCCAGAGGATTTTCATCGGCATGCCGCCGTAATCACCGAAGTGCAGTGGTTGCGACATGCCCATCGCGTCCATGTACCACGGGCGCTCGGCCACGGCGGTGACTTTCAGAGTACTGGCGTCGATCAACACCGGTGTCAGCAAGTGCGAGGTCAGGTGCGTGCTGCCTTTCATGAACACGGCGTAATGGTGTTCGCTGGAGAAACGCGTGCCGGGGAAGGCGATGAAGTCCGGCTGCATGCCCGGCGCGACTTCCTTGGCGATGTCGAGCAGTCGCGTGGCCGGAGCCAGTTGCGTCAGCGGCGGCGCATCGCGATAGGGCGCGACCATCGCGCTCAGGCTGTCGTTGCGCCACGCAGCGATCAGCAGGTCGGCGCAGGCGCTGATCACGCCGGTCACGCCAACCACCAAGGCCCAGGTCAGGGTCACTACACCGATCAGGTTGTGCAGGTCGAGCCAGCGCAGGCGGGTGGATTTGTCCTGGCGCACGGTGGCGAACTTCAGGCGACGCATGAACGGCAGGTACAGCACCGTGCCGGACACAATCGCCGCCACGAACATGATCCCCATGAACGCCAGCAGCAACTTGCCCGGCAGCCCGGCAAACATGTCCACGTGCAAGCGCAGCATGACCATCATCAGCCCGCCGTTGGCCGACGGCATCTCCAGCGCTTCACCGGTGCGCGCATCGAGCATGAAGGTGTGGGACGAGTTGGGCTCGGTGCCAGCGGTTTTCGCCATGATCGCGATCACGCCGTTGGGGTCTTCATCGTCGTAGCCGAAGTACTGCATGACCTCGCCGGGTCGATGCTTCTCAGCGGCGGCCACCAACTGCTGCAGATTCAACTGCGGGGTATCGGCCGGCATGACCTTCAACTCGGCGGCATCCCCCAGCAAATGGTCGATCTCGTGGTGGAAGATCAGCGGAAGACCGGTCAGTGCCAGCATCAGCAGGAAGACCGTGCAGATCAGGCTCGTCCAGGTGTGGATGCAGGACCAGCGGCGAATTGTTTTACTTTTCATTTCATGGCCTTCAGAAAGACCAAAGCCGTCCACTGGGGACGGCTTGGTCATAGGGCGTGTCAGGTCAGGCGATTACCACTTGTAAGAAGCACTGGCGACGACGCTGCGTTGGTCGCCGTAGTAGCAGTAGAAACTGTCACAGGTGGAGATGTAGTCCTTGTCGAACAGGTTGGTGGCGTTCAGCGCCAACGACGCACCTTTGAGGCTGTTGTCGAGGCGGCCGAGGTCGTAATGCACCGAGGCGTCGAACACGGTGTAGGCGTCAGCCTTGCCCAGCCAGGTGTTGCCCTGGTCGCCATAGGTGTTGCCGGTGTAGCGCACGCCGGCGCCCACGCCGAAGCCGTCGAGCACGCCGGTGTGCCAGGTGTAATCGGTCCACAGCGAGGCTTGCTGATTCGGCATCAGTTGCAGGCGATTGCCCTTGAAATCGCCTTTTTGCACTTCGGACTTGGCCAGGGTGTAGGCGGCGATGACTTTAAGGTTGTCGGTCACGTCGGAAACGGCTTCCAGCTCCAGGCCCTTGACCTTCACTTCGCCAGTTTGGCTGGTGATAGGGATATCGGCCACGGTGGTGGTGACCGAGACGTTTTTCTGGGTCAAGTCATACACCGCCGCACTCAGCAACGTGTTGCTGCCCGGCGGCTGATACTTGATACCCAGTTCCCACTGCTTGCCTTCGGTCGGCTTGAACGAATCAGTCGGCGAACTGCTCGCGTTGCTGGTGGGCTGGAACGACTCGGCATACGACAGGTAAGGCACGAAACCCGAGTCGAAGACGTAGCTGATCGCTGCGTTGCCGCTGAATTTCTTGTTGCGATCAGTGTTGGTCGCGTCGGCCTTGTTGAAGTAGGTGGTGCCGGTGTGAATCCAGTCTTCGCGACCGCCCAGGGTCAGGCGCCATTGGTCGAGGGCCATCTGGTCCTGGACGTAGAGGCCGGTCTGGTTGGTTTTCTGATCGTAGTCGTAGAACGCCGTGGAGCGCGCCGGACGTTCGATCGGCAGACCGTAGATCGGATTGTTCACGTTGGTGGCGGGGGCGCTGCCGAAGATCGAGGTGTAGTTGGAATTGGTGCGCTGGTGATCGAGGCCGATCAACAGCGTGTGGCGGATATCACCGGTGGCGAAATCACCCTGGAAATTGTTATCCACGGCGAACTGGCTGATGTCTTCGTCGACGCTGGTGGTGGTGCGCCCGACGTTACCCTGGTCGTCGACCAGGGTGAACGGGTACGAACCGACCGTAATGGCCTGGAACGACAGGTCGGTCTTGGTGTAGCGCAGGTTTTGCTTGAACTGCCAGACATCGTTGATGCGGTGTTCAAACGCGTAGCCCAGTGCGTAGTAGGTGCGGTCGTAGTATTCCCAGTTCGGGTCACCGAGGTTTTTGTGGTGGGAGATATCGCCGAACGGTGAATTGATTTTCGTGCCTTGCACCGGCAGGAACTGGCTGGTGATGCCGGTATCGTCGCGGGTGAATTGCGTGAGCAGGGTGAGCTTGGTGTCCGGGTCGATATTCCAGGTCAGGCTCGGGGCGATGTTGTAGCGCTTGTTGTCGATGTGGTCGATCTGAGTGCCGCTGTCGCGCAGCACACCGCTCAGGCCGTAGAGGAAGCGGCCTTCATCGTCGATCTTGCCGGTGCTGGCGAAGTTGATCTGGCGGTAGTTGTCGCTGCCGTATTGCAACTGGATTTCATTGCTCGACTCGGCGCTCGGGCGGCGGCTGACCATGTCCAGCAGGCCACCGGGCGGGGTCTGGCCGTAGACCGAAGAGGCCGGACCGCGCAGCAGGGCGAGGCGGTCCAGGTTCCAGGTTTCCTGTTTCGGCATGGCGTACACGCCTTTAGGCAGCGGCAAACCGTCGAGGAACTGGGTCGGTTCGAAGCCGCGCACCCGCAACCAGTCGGCACGGGTGTCGCTGCCGTAGCTGCTGGCAACGATGCCGGGCATGTAGCGCACGGCGTCGTCGAGGTTTTGAACCTTGCGGTCGTCCATCTGCTGGCGGGTGGCGACGGAAATCGAGCGCGGTGCTTCGACCAGCGCCGTGTCGGTCTTGGTGCCGGCAGCGGTGCGCGTGGCGACGTAACCTTCGACCGGGCCCCAGGCACTTTCAGCATTTTCCACACCAATCACGGCGGTTTCCGGCAACGCCATCACGCCCTCGGGCACGGCCACCAGGCTGTAGGTGCCAGTGCTGCTCTGTTCCAGTTGCAGGCCGGTGCCGCGCAAGGCTTCGCGCAGGGCCGCAGTGGCGTCGAACTGGCCGTTGACCGGTGCCGAGGTCTTGCCCGCCGCCAGCGCCGGGTTCAGCGACAGCGCGAGGCCGGCCTGGCTGGCGATCTGGTTCAGGGTGCTGGCCAATGGTGCAGCGGGGAGGTTGTAAGCGCGAGCGCTGGATGCCTGTTCCGCGGCGATCAGTTGGCTGCTGGCCAGGGGGGCACAAAGGGCAATGGCGACCGCCAGCAAACTGGGGCGCAACAAGGTGTCGAGCGAACGGGACATACAGCGGCTCCTGAAAGGGAATACTTCTCAATTGCCTAGGTGCCGGACGAGAATGCAAAAGTGATAGGGCTGGATGAAAATAATTTCGATTCAAGATTTTTGGAGTGGCTGCTGGCCTCTTCGCGAGCAAGCCCGCTCCCACAGTTGATCTGCGGCGAACACAAACCCCCTGTGGGAGCGGGCTTGCTCGCGAAGGCGTCAGATCAGACGCCAAAAATCTCAGGGCTTAACGTCAGCCTTCGCCACCGTCACCCACCACGCCGTGTGCTGTTCAATCTGCACCGGCAAGGTCGGCAGCAGCGCGCTCAACGCCTTGTCCGTGTCGTGCAACGGAAAGCTGCCGGTGATGCGCAAATCGGCAATCTCCGGCGCCACGCCCAGGTGCCCGCGGCGGTAGCGGCCGAGTTCATGCACCAGGTCTTCCAGGCGTGCGTTGTCCACCACCAGCATGCCCCGGGTCCAGGCATCGGCGCCGAGGTTGAGCGCGACGATTGGCCCCAGGCCATTGCTGCGCATGAGCACTTGCTGGCCTTCGCGCAGGATCTGTTCTTCCGGGCTCGATTCGGGATGAGCCGCCACCGCCGACTGCAACACGCTCAGGCGCGTGCCTTCTTCTTCGCGCTTGACCAGGAACCGCGTCCCCAGTGCGCGCAGGCTGCCTTCGCGGGTTTCGACGATAAACGGCCGGGCATCGCCATGGCCGGTTTCGACGAGGATTTCCCCGTCCTGAAGGATGATCCGCCGCTGCTTCTCATCGAAGCGCACATCCACGGCGCTGTGGGTGTTGAGGTTGATCACCGTGCCGTCGGCCAGGCGCAGGGTGCGTTGTTCGCCGGTGGCGGTGCGTTGATCCGCCAGCCAATAGTCGACGGGCAGGTAACGATCCCCGGCGAACAGCGCCAAACCAATCACCGCAACCACACTGGCCAAGCCGCTGCCGAGCTTGCGCACGCGCCGCCGGATGCTTTCCCGCGATTGCAGCAACGCCGTGCGGGCCGGGCCGTTGGCGACGCTGAAGCGTTGGTCGAGCATGCCCAGTTGGCGCCAGGCCCGGGCGTGTTCTTCGTGGGCGGCGTGCCATTTGGCGAATTCTTCGCGTTCGATCGGGTTGCCGGAATCCAGGGACAGTTGCCAGGCAATCGCCGCATCCAGTACCTGGGCCGACACCGGTTTGGAACTGACCGGGCTCATACCGGCTCACCGTACAGCGCGATGTAGCATTGGCGAATGCCCTGGGCCAGGTATTGCCGCACGCGAGGCACCGAGACCCCGAGTTTCTCGGCGATTTCGGCGTGGCTCAGGCCATCGAGGCGGTTATAGAGGAAAGCCGCCCGGGCTTTGCTCGACAGTTTGCCGAGCAGGCGGTCGATGGCCTTGAGGTCTTCGAGGATCATTTGCTGCTCTTCCACGGACGGTTGTTCGCCTTCGGGAATCAGCATCAATTCGGTGAGGTAGGCCTGTTCCAGCGCGGCGCGGCGGAAATAGTCGAACAACAGGCCCTTGGCGATGGCCACCAGGAACGCCCGGGGTTCGCGGGGTTCCTTGAGCTCGTCACGACCGAGCAGGCGGACAAAAGTGTCCTGGCTCAGGTCCTCGGCCCGTTGCGGGCAGGCCACATTGCGGCGCAGCCAGGCCAATAGCCAACCGCGATGGTCGCGATATAACGCACCAACGAGCTCACTGTGGGGGCCTTGGACTGACGACACGTAGCATCACCGATTGGGAAGTGTTAACTAACGAGAATTGTTCGCGATTGTGGCAGGAGCGGAGGAGGTAAGCAATTCGCGTTGGTCGGGAGGCCGCGGTGAGGGTATTCAGTGAGACCGCGTTATCGTTCTTCGCGGGCAAGCCTCGCTCCTACAGGGGAACGCATTTCAAATGTAGGAGCGAGGCTTGCCCGCGAAGGCGCCAGAACAGACGCCGCAGGTTCAGAACGAAGGCGCCCGCTGCCGCCGCTTCCACTGGCTGATCCGTTGCTGCAAATTCAACGGGCTGTGAATCTGCTGCTGCCGCGCCCGGCTGAACAAAATCAACGCCAACTCAGCCGTCGCCAAGGCATCGGCACTGGCGTTATGCCGCTCGAAGACTTCAAGCTTGAACCAGTCAATCCATTCATCCAGCCCCGCCTCACGGATATTCGCTTGCGGGCAGAGCAGCGGCGCGATGTCCGCTACATCCAGAAACGGATGCTGCAACTTGTAGCCAAGATGATCTTTCAGCGCCCGCCCAAGCATGTGTTGATCAAACGGCGCATGAAACGCCAGCACCGGGCTGTCGCCGAGGAATTCCATGAACTCCAGCAACGCTTCGGCCGGGTCGCTGCCGGCGGCAATCGCGCTCGGCCCCAGGCCATGGATCAACATGCTCGGCGCCAGTTTCATATCAACGCATTGCAGGGTGCGTTCGAACTGTTGGCTGAAATCAATCGCGCCGTCCTCGATCACCACCGCGCCTATGGACAGCACCCGATCCTTGTTCAGGTTCAGCCCGGTGGTTTCCAGGTCCAGCACCACCCAGCGCTGCTCCCGCAGGCTGCATTCGCGCAGCTCGGCGCCAATCGGCAAGTGTTGCAGGCGTAGTTGCAGGTCCTCGGCCAGCAGCGGCGTCGCCGGGCGCAACCAGGAAAACAGGCTCATAGCTGATACCGCAAAGTCAGGCTGCTTTGCAGGCGTTGAGCCTGGCGCAGGGACTCACGCAGGATGCGTCGGTCCAGGTGATTGAGGCTGTCGGGATCGACGCGGTTGGAGTAGGGCAAATTCTCCCGGGTCTGTAGCTGATGTTGCTGCATGCGGGTTTGCTGGATGAAGTGATAAGCCTCTTCATACGCTGCGCCGTCCAGCCGATCGATGACTTCTTTTTCCACCAGTTGCCGGAAGCGTTCCTGGGTGTTGTTGGCTTCGATGCCATTGGCCAGGGCCAGCAAACGGGCGCCATCCACAAACGGCGTCAGGCCTTGGACTTTCAGGTCCAGCGTGGCTTTCTCGCCATTCTTGCGCGCCAGCACGAACTCGCGGAAACGTCCTACGGGCGGACGGTTGCGCAGGGCGTTCTCGGCCATCATCCGCTGGAACAAACGGTTGTCCGCCACCTGATCGAGAATCCCCCGGCGCAGTTGCTCGCAACCTTGCTCGTCGCCCCAGACCACCCGCAGGTCGAAATAGATGCTCGAACCCAACAGATTCTCGGGCGTCGCCTCGCGGATAAACGCCGCGAAGCGCCGCGCCCACTCGGCCCGGGACAAACACAGCTCGGGGTTGCCCGCCATGATGTTGCCCTTGCACAGGGTGAAGCCGCACAGCGCCAGGCTGTGGTTGATCTGCTGGGCGATGGGCAACAACTTGCCGCGAATCTCGGCGGCATGCGCCGCGTCCCGGGCTTCGAACAGAATGCCGTTGTCCTGATCGGTGTGCAGGGTCTGCTCGCGCCGACCTTCGCTGCCAAAGCACAGCCAACTGAAGGGCACGCCGGGGTCGCCTTTCTCGGCGAGGGTCAGCTCGATCACCCGGCATACGGTGTGGTCGTTGAGCAGGGTGATGATGTGAGTGATTTGGGTCGAGGACGCACCGTGGGCCAGCATGCGTTCGACCAATTGGCCGATCTCGCCGCGCAACGCCACCAGGTTTTCGACTTTCTGCGCGCTGCGGATGGTCCGCGCCAGGTGCACCAGGTCCACCCGTTGCAGGGAAAACAGATCGCGCTCGGACACCACGCCGCACAGGCGGTGCTCCTTGACCAGGCAGACGTGGGCGATGTGCCGCTCGGTCATGGCAATCGCCGCGTCGAAAGCGCTGTGGTCCGGGGTCAGGAAAAACGGCGCCCGAGTCATGTGGCGCTCGATCGCTTCGTTGAAGTCATTGATGCCTTGCGCCACCACATGGCGCAGGTCGCGCAGGGTGAAAATACCCAGCGGTGCTTTGTGCTCGTCGACGATCACGATGCTGCCGACCTGCTGCTCATGCATCAGGGTCACGGCTTCACGCAGGGGCGTGGCCGGGCTGCACGTTACCGGGTGACGCATCGCCAGTTCGCCCAGCCGGGTGTTCAGGGAATATTGGGTGCCGAGGGTTTCCACGGCTTTTTGCTGGACTTGTTGGTTGACCTGATCCAGCAGGCTGCTGACCCCGCGCAAGGCGAAGTCGCGAAAGGTGTTGGAGAGGGCGAACAGCTTGATAAAGGCCAGTTTGTTCAGTTGCAGACAGAACGTATCTTCAGCGGCCAAGTGCTCAGTTCGAGTCGCCCGTTCCCCCAGCAACGCGGCAAGGGGGAAGCATTCCCCTGTGGTGATTTCGAAGGTGGTTTCGGTGCCGCCCTTGGCCGTGTGCGGGCGCTCGCCCACCACCCGGCCCTGTTTGACGATGTAAAAATGCTCAACCGGGCCGTCGGCAGGTTTGATGATGCTGTCGCCGGGAGCGTAGAAACGCAGCTGACATTGCTCCACCAGGTAGGCCAGGTGGGCATGTTCCATCTGATTGAAGGGCGGGAAACGCTGGAGGAATTGCAGGGTGCCCTGGATGTTCTGCAATACCGCGGTTTTCCCTGCCTGGGTGAAGGCATCCGCTTTACTCATAACTATTACCGCAGTCTTTTTTGAATTGTTGTTGTCGGATCGTTCAGCCATGGTCGGCCCCCGCACGCGGGGTGCCCATTGGACGTAAGTCTAGGTAGTCGGTGCTTTTGGCTATATTTCGGATATGCCCTACACATGCTGTTGGAAAACGTCTCGTTTTTCTTCTAGGAAATATTTCCGACGAAGTGCACATTGAAGCTCTGCTTAGCGATGTCTGACCACTGTGCTAGGGGATTGAATTGAAATCGTAGAGAAAGCCATGTCCGACCACGATATTTTGAGTGACGCCGAGCGCGAGGCGCTCAGTGCGATCATGCTGGAACCTGATCTGCCGCCGCAGCGGGTGTTGATCGTCGATGACGATAAGGACGCCAGGGAGCTGCTGTCGGAGATTCTTGCGCTGGATGGCATTCGCTGCATGACTGCCGCCAGTGGTGAGACAGCACTCAAGATGCTGGAAGAGAAGCCCTCGATTGGCCTGGTGATTACCGATCTGCGGATGGGGCATGTGGATGGTCTGGACTTGATCCGCCAAGTGCGTGAGTCGGTCCGGGCGGCGATGCCGATCATCATTGTGTCGGGCGATGCCGATGTGAAAGACGCAATTGCCGCCATGCATTTGAGCGTGGTGGATTTCCTGCTCAAGCCTATTGATACCGGTAAGTTGCTGGAGTTGGTCAAGCATGAGTTGGGGATGGAGCCCTAGAGTAAACCTCCCCACATCCCCTGTGGGAGCGAGCTTGCTCGCGAAGGCGTCGTGTCAGGCAACAATGATGTCGACTGACACGACCCCTTCGCGAGCAAGCCCGCTCCCACAAGGGACCGTGTTCACAAACAAAAAAGGCCCTGATCCGAAGATCAGGGCCTTTTTTTTGTGCGGCATCAGCGCTCAGTTACAGGCCATTGGCAGCCTTGAACTCGCGACGACGACGGTGCAGCACTGGCTCGGTATAACCGTTCGGCTGCTTCGTCCCTTCGATCACCAGTTCGACCGCCGCCTGGAAGGCGATGTTGCTGTCGAAGTCCGGTGCCAACGGGCGGTACAGCGCGTCATTGGCGTTCTGGCGATCAACCACCGGCGCCATGCGCTTGAGGCTTTCCAGCACTTGCTCTTCAGTGACGATGCCATGGCGCAGCCAGTTGGCGATGTGCTGGCTGGAAATCCGCAGCGTTGCACGGTCTTCCATCAGGCCAATGTCATTGATGTCCGGCACTTTCGAACAACCCACGCCCTGGTCGATCCAGCGCACTACATAACCAAGAATGCCCTGGGCATTGTTGTCCAGTTCGTTCTTGATTTGCTCGGGCGTCCAGTTCGGATTGACGGCCAGCGGGATGGTCAGGATGTCATCCACCGAAGCGCGGGCACGCTTGGCCAGTTCGGCCTGACGGGCGAACACGTCAACCTTGTGGTAGTGCAGCGCGTGCAACGCAGCGGCGGTCGGCGAGGGCACCCAAGCGGTGTTGGCGCCGGCCAGTGGGTGAGCGATTTTCTGTTCCAGCATCGCCGCCATCAGGTCGGGCATCGCCCACATGCCTTTCCCGATTTGCGCGCGACCTTGCAGGCCGGTGCTCAAACCGATATCGACGTTCCAGTTCTCGTAGGCGCCGATCCACTTCTCAGCCTTCATGTCAGCCTTGCGCACCATCGGGCCGGCTTCCATGGAGGTGTGGATTTCGTCGCCGGTGCGGTCGAGGAAACCGGTGTTGATGAACACCACGCGCTCGCTGGCAGCCTTGATGCACGCCTTGAGGTTGACCGTGGTGCGGCGCTCCTCGTCCATGATCCCGACTTTCAGCGTATTGCGCGGCAAGTCGAGCACGTCTTCGATGCGGCCGAACAGCTCGTTGGTGAACGCCGCTTCTTCCGGGCCGTGCATCTTCGGCTTCACGATATAGACCGAGCCAGTGCGGCTGTTCTTGCGCGAGCTGGTGCCGTTGAGGCTGTGGATCGCCGCAAGCGACGTCACCAAGCCATCGAGAATACCTTCCGGCACTTCGTTGCCCTGGCTGTCGAGGATTGCGTCGATGGTCATCAAGTGGCCAACGTTGCGCACGAACAACAGCGAACGACCGTGCAGGCTCAGTTCCTTGCCGTCGACACCGGTGTAGGTGCGGTCGGCGTTCATGGTGCGGGTAAAGGTCTTGCCACCCTTGGAGACTTCTTCCGACAGGTCGCCCTTCATCAGGCCGAGCCAGTTGCGGTAGATCACCACTTTGTCATCGGCATCGACGGCGGCGACGGAGTCTTCGCAGTCCATGATGGTGGTCAGTGCGGCTTCCATCAGGATGTCTTTGACACCGGCAGCGTCGGTCTGGCCGACCGGGGTGCTGGCGTCGACCTGGATTTCGAAATGCAGGCCGTTGTTCTTCAGCAGGATCGCGGTCGGCGCCGAGGCCTCGCCGTGAAAACCGATCAACTGGGCATCGTTGCGCAGGCCGGTGTTGCTGCCACCTTTAAGGGCGACCACCAGTTTGCCGTCGACGATTTTGTAGGCGGTGGAATCGACGTGAGTGCCGGCGGCCAAGGGCGCGGCTTCGTCGAGGAAGGCGCGGGCGAAGGCGATGACCTTGTCGCCGCGAACCTTGTTGTAGCCTTTGCCTTTTTCCGCGCCGTCCGCTTCGCTGATGGCGTCGGTGCCGTAGAGCGCGTCGTACAACGAACCCCAGCGGGCGTTCGAGGCGTTGAGTGCGAAACGGGCATTCATCACCGGGACCACGAGCTGTGGACCGGCCATGCGGGCGATTTCGTCATCGACGTTTTGCGTCGTTGCCTGGAAATCGGCCGCTTCTGGCAGCAGATAACCGATGTCTTGCAAGAAGGCTTTGTAGGCCACGGCGTCGTGTGCTTGCCCGGCGCGAGCCTGGTGCCAGCCGTCGATACGAGCCTGGATATCATCGCGTTTGGCGAGTAGGGCTTTGTTCTTCGGCGCCAGGTCATGAATGACCTTATCGGCACCGGCCCAGAACTTATCGGCGGTGAGGCCGGAACCGGGAATGGCTTCGTTGTTCACGAAGTCGAACAGGACTTTGGCGACCTGCAGGCCACCGACTTGAACGTGTTCAGTCATTGCTTGCCTCACTCTGCTCAGCTATTTCGCTTTTCAGCTCTTCAATTTTGACAATGAAGCCTCTGGCCATTTAAACCACAAACCCGTCCGCCAGTACATGCCCTTGCGGGCGGCTGGGTTCGGTCCAATCAACGGCTTGGAGGCCTTGCTGACGGGGCTTTCAGGGTTGCGAGTGTGCCTGTGGCAGACATCGATCCAACGTTATGTAGTGCGCGCTGCGGCATACTACATGATGAATTGCGCTTGTGAAAATTAGACTAATTACGTCGTTCTGCGACCCCATGACGCATTGCAGTCATGTCGGGGAACGGGATGTTCTCAAAAAACTATTGGATTGTTCCAGTTAAATATAAAAACTTGTACACGATTTGTGTTTGGCAGGCTCATTGGTGGTGGGCCATTCGCGGGCAAGCCTGTTGGGGTCCAGTTTTTTTGGACCACTCCGTAGGAGCTTTAGGCCGCCTGCTGCTCAAAGAG
>NZ_MOBP01000198.1 GCF_003732665.1 Pseudomonas frederiksbergensis
AATATACAATCGGGAAGAACACACATCCTTGTCATTTCATCAAGCAGCTTCTTAACCACATGGGTACTTCCTTCCCTCAGAAATGCATCTATAAGTACATTAAATGTCACCATGTCCGGCCTAATCCCCTTCCCACACATCTCCTCAAACAACTCATAACCCCTCCTAGTCCGGCGCGCCTTACAGAACGCCGTAATAACAGTATTATACGAAACAACATCACACATCCCTTTGGTCTGCATCCTCTCCACCATCATCAAATAAGCCCTATCCACCATATTCGCCTTGC
>NZ_MOBP01000199.1 GCF_003732665.1 Pseudomonas frederiksbergensis
AGCGCCCGGGCAATCGCCACACGCTGTTGCTGACCACCGGAAAGGCGTCGCGGGTAAGCGTCTTCCTTGCCCGCCAGGCCAACCCTGGCCAACAGCTTTTTACCCAGGGCAACGGCTTCGGCGTGCGGGATCTTCTTCACGATGATCGGGCCTTCGATGACGTTTTCCAGGGCGGTGCGATGGGGAAACAGGTTGAAGTTCTGGAACACGAAGCCCACGTGCTGGCGCAAACGTCGCACCAGGCCTTGCTGCTGGTTCAGCGGGCGGCTGCCATCGATCTCGATGTCGCCGACCTTG
>NZ_MOBP01000200.1 GCF_003732665.1 Pseudomonas frederiksbergensis
GAGCTTCTGATCGATGGCATCCATCAAGAGGCCGCCGATATCGGTGCCAAACGCATTATCAATGAACGCTATCGCGGCGTTGGCCAGCGAGGTGATTCCGGCCTCACACCGCAGCCGTGTGCTGGGGTTGGCGTCTTCCGGGGCGGCGTTTGCGATTTGCCTCAATGGTGTGCTGATCGCGTTGTTGCACGGCATTTCCCTGAAGCACTTCTGGTTGATCTGCGCCGGTATGACGCTGATCGTCACCCTGTTGACGTTTTGGGCCCTGGCCCCGCCCGCCGCGCAGCAACGCCCCAAGCCCAGCAGCGCGCCGTCGCTGCGTCGGGTCCTCAGGCAATGGCTGCACCTGTGTCTGGAGCACCCGGTGGCGCTGCATA
>NZ_MOBP01000201.1 GCF_003732665.1 Pseudomonas frederiksbergensis
CGCCGCGGCCCGGCCCGGCCGGCCAACGAGACGGCAATGCAGGCCGATGCTCATCATCTTCGGCGCGCCTTCGACTCCCTCCTGGTAAAGCACGTCGAAGGCATCCTTCAGATAAGTGAAGAACTGATCGCCGGAATTGAAACCCTGCGGCGTGGCAAAACGCATGTCGTTGGTGTCGAGCGTATAGGGAATGATCAGGAACGGCTCGTCGCCCACGCCCTTCACCCAATAGGGCAGATCGTCGGCATAGGAATCCGAGGAATAAAGGAAGCCGCCCTCCTCCATGACGAGGCGCAGCGTATTGTCGGATGGCTTGCCCTGATACATGCCGTAGGGACGCTCGCCCGTCAGTTCGGTATGCAGGTGCACCGCTTCGACGATGTGCTTGCGCTCTTCCTCCTCAGAAAAGTCCTTGTATTCCAGCCAGCGATAACCGTGGCTGGCGATTTCCCAACCCGCTTCCTTCAT
>NZ_MOBP01000202.1 GCF_003732665.1 Pseudomonas frederiksbergensis
CTCGGCGATTCGAACCGTTTGCACTTGGGTGACGATAACCATGTGCTGTTCCGTCCCCATGAAGTGTCGCTGTCGCGGCATGAACTGGAGGATCACCACGCGGCTGAAGTGCGGGATATCCGGCCGTTGGGCGCTACGACTCGGGTGACGCTGAAGGTGGAAGGCCAGAGCGAGTTGATCGAGGCTGAAGTGGTGAAGGATCACGACAGCCTGGTTGGGTTGGCCAAGGGTGAGACGTTGTTCTTCAAGCCCAAGGTTTGGCAGAAAGTCGCCAACATCTAAGGCAAAAGCTTCGCGGGCAAGCCTAGCTCCTACATTATTGGATTGTGTGATCCCTGTAGGAGCGAGGCTTGCCCGCGAATGCGATCTACGCAGCAGCACCCTTCGGATTGATTCTCACACCCCCAACCCGCGCCTCAATCTGCTCCTTGAGGT
>NZ_MOBP01000203.1 GCF_003732665.1 Pseudomonas frederiksbergensis
GGAACGTAACGCGCCTTGCAGACGATGGCGTCACCACTGAAGCCGTTCGTCTTGAAAGGCTTCGTACCGCTAGGGCTCAGAACGAGGTCGAGTCGCGACTCACCATCATAAATCGGCAGGCGAGTCGGGCAGATGCGTCCGCCTGCGGGAATGATGAGGCCGGAAATCGGGTCGAGAACCGAGCGCAGGTCGCGGTCTTTCACATCAACCCAGTTGTCCGGCCGGGCCTTGGGTTCGGGTTTTACCGTCGTCGATGTGACATTGCCGTTGCGATAAACGACATCATAGGTGC
>NZ_MOBP01000204.1 GCF_003732665.1 Pseudomonas frederiksbergensis
TCTCAAAGCCGTTATCTCCGCCAACGGGGCACTAACCCTGCAGGTTGCCCGCTCACTCAAGCGTATTGGCCTGCACTGGGGCAGCGATATCGGTCTGCTGGGGTTTGATGAACTGGAGTGGGCGGAGCTGGCTGGCGTCGGCATTACCACCTTCAAACAGCCCACCTGGCAGATTGGCTATGCTGCTGTAGAACAAGTGGTTCGTCGTATTGAAGGCACCAGTGAGGCCGTACGCGAGCAGGTCTTCTCCGGCGAGCTGATCGTCCGCGGCTCCACCGCACGTTAATTTCCCCTTGTG
>NZ_MOBP01000205.1 GCF_003732665.1 Pseudomonas frederiksbergensis
GAGTGATCGATTGTTGCCAGGCGCTCGAAAACGCCTGCCATGACCCGGCGCCTGCGGATGAGGTCGCTAAATGCATCCATGCCATGGACCTGGCGATGCTCGAACTGGAGCGCGCGCTGCAGCAACAGATTGGCCTGAACGCCAACAGCAAAATGGCGGCGCCTTAACTATGCTTGGCCGCTGCGCAGTGCGTTAACCACTATGGAGAGATCGTAATGCCCAGCCCACTGCGCGCGGATCAACGCCGGTTTCCCCTGCACGTCCATATCAGCGTCATGTTCACCTTCCTGTTGTTGCTGACCGGTGTGGTGCTGGGCATTTTCAATTACCAGCAGACCACGCAGATCATTCTGTCCAGCAGTGAAAAGCTGTTCAATCGCATCGAGCAGGATGTGCGCCTGGACCTGCAATCCACTTACGAGCCGATTCGTCACCTGCTCAGCCTGTTGGCCGACATGCCGGCCACCCAGGCCCCGGAACTTGAGCAGCGTCTGGCGTTGCTCAAGCCGTTCAGCCAATCGCTCAAGGACAACCCCAACCTGGCCTCGCTGTACCTGGGCTACGGCAATGGCGATTTCTTCATGGTCCGGCCGTTGCGCACCGACACCCTCAGGACGCTGCTCAAGGCGCCGGATGCGGCGGCCTATCAGGTGTGGAGCATCGAACGCCATGGCAGCGGCGATCAGGTCG
>NZ_MOBP01000206.1 GCF_003732665.1 Pseudomonas frederiksbergensis
CATCTGCCTGCTCGCTAACACCTCGGACGACAAACCGCGCATCAACCAATCGCTGATCATGGTGCCTTTGAACACGCCCGGTATCAGACTGAGTTCGCACCTGGACAAGCTCGGCATGCGCAGTTCGGAAACCGCCCATTTGTTTTTCGACAACGTGCGCGTGCCGCAACGCAACCGCATCGGCCATGAAGGCTCTGGGTTCATGATGCAGATGCTGCAGTTCCAGGAGGAGCGCCTGTTCGGTGCGGCAAACATGATCAAGGGCCTAGAATACTGCATCGACAGCACCATCGAGTAC
>NZ_MOBP01000025.1 GCF_003732665.1 Pseudomonas frederiksbergensis
GATGTTTACCTGGATGATCAGGCGGTGGTGATTGGCGGGGTTGTGGTGGCGCCTGAAGCGCCCCGGGTTCGCTGACGTCCTCACAGCCACAGGAGATCCAATGTGGGAGCGGGCTTGCTCGCGAATACGGTGTGTCAGTCGATGTAAATGCTGACTGACACACCGTATTCGCGAGCAAGCCCGCTCCCACAGGGTTATGTGCTATCCCTTCAGACCAATGTCACCCTTGAGTCCACCCGCCAACCTGTCCATCATGCCTCCCCACCACTCATCGCCTTTCGAGTCCGCCGTGCCAGAAACTCCTGATGCTTCCTACGTTTTTTCCGAACAAGTCGGGCATTTGCTGCGCAAGGCCTATCAGCGGCACATGGCGATTTTTCAGCAGAATGTCGGTGATTCCCAGCTCACCGCCGTGCAATTCGTCACCCTGTGCGCCGTGCGCGATCACGGCCCCAGCTCCCTGACTGAGCTGGTCAAGGCCACTGCCGTGGACCAGGCGACCATTCGCGGTATCGTCGAACGGCTCAAGGCCCGGGAACTGATTACCCTCGAACCCGACCCGCAAGATCGGCGCAAAGTCATCGTGGGCCTGTCCGAAGCGGGCGACCGTCTGGTGCAGCAAACCGTGCCTTGCGCCGGGAAAATCACCGAACTGACCCTGAGCAACCTCAACCCGGCAGAACGGGTTGCCGTGCTGTTCCTGCTGCGCAAAATGATCGACGACCCGCAGGACTAAGGCGCAAAACCTGTGGGAGCGGGCTTGCTCGCGAATGCGGTGTGTCAGTAGACAAAAATATTGACTGACCCACCGCATTCGCGAGCAAGCCCGCTCCCACAGTTTTTTGTGTCTGGCATCGTTTTTGCTCCTGTTTCATGTAGTAGCCACTTCACCAGTCGAGTGTGTCGCGACGCCACAACCCAATTTGGCCCGCGACGTTTTTTTCGACCTTTTGGTGTAGTGGCCACTTCATCAAACGAAGCAGGCGAAGCGAATGAGCAGCCAGGAAATCACCGTAGCGCTTGAGGTCAACGGCCTCGTCACCACCGTCACCGCCATGGCGGACACGCCGTTATTGCTGATTTTGCGCAATGACTTGCAGCTCAACGGCCCCAAGTACGGCTGCGGCCTGGGCGAGTGCGGTGCGTGCACGGTGATCATCGACGGCGTGGCGGCGCGCTCTTGCGTATTTCCCCTGGCCGGCGCGGTGGATCGGCAGATTGTCACCCTCGAAGGCCTCGGCACTCGCGCCGAGCCGCATCCGGTGCAACAAGCCTTTATCGACGAGCAAGCGGCGCAATGCGGCTATTGCCTCAACGGCATGATCATGACCACCAAGGCCTTGCTCGACCGCATCCCGCACCCCAGCGAAACCCAAATCCGCAACGAACTCTCGGCCAACCTCTGCCGGTGCGGCACCCATATCGAAATCCTTCGCGCGGTGCTGCGTGCCGCCCGCCAAATGCCTTGAAGGTGGATCAATGACCATGACTGACTCCATCCCGCTTTCCATCCCGACCCGTGACCAACTGCTGGCCAAGACTGGCGTGCTGCTGATCGTCGACGACATTTTGCCGCCCTCCGGCCCGGTGGCGAAGGGCGGTACACCGCTGATCAAACCCAAGGAGCTGGGGCTGTTCATTGCCATCAGCGATGACGGGCGCGTGTATGGGTTCAACGGACATGTGGACCTGGGCACCGGCATTCGCACCTCGCTGGCGCAGATTGTTGCCGAAGAACTCGACCTGAATCTGGATCAGGTGTGCATGGTGCTCGGCGACACCGAGCGTGCGCCGAATCAGGGCGCGACGATTGCCAGTGCGACGTTGCAGATTTCTGCGATCCCGCTGCGCAATGCCGCGGCCGAAGCTCGGCGTTATCTGCTGGTAACAGCGGCGCAGCGTTGGTCGCTCGACGCTGGTAGCCTGAAAATCGAAGCCGGGGTCATTCGCGCCGAGGATGGCCGCAGCACAACCTTCGCCGAACTGGTCCACGGCGAACACGTTGAATTGCGCATCTCCGGCACCGCACCGCTCAAACCCGCCGAAGACTATCGACTGGTGGGCAAGGGCGCTGCGCGGGTGGACATTCCGGGCAAAGCCACCGGGGAGTTGACCTACGTCCACGACATGCGCGTGCCGGACATGCTCCACGGTCGGGTGATTCGCCCGCCCTATGCCGGGCTCGATTGCGGCGACTTTGTTGGCAACAGTCTGCTGGAAGTCGATGAAGCCTCCATCGCGCATATCGCCGGGATCGTGGCTGTGGTGGTGATCCGCGATTTCGTCGGCGTGGTGGCGTTGCGCGAAGAACAGGCGATCAAAGCTGCACAGGCGCTGAAAATCACCTGGAAAACCTGGAATCAAGGCTTGCCGGATTTGAGCGATGTCGAGCAGGCGATCCGCGATAACCCACGGGTGCAGCGGGTCGTCCTCGATCAAGGCAACGTCGACGAAGCCCTGGCCAACGCCAGTCAGCGCATGCCGCGCACTTACCTGTGGCCGTATCAGATGCACGGTTCCATCGGCCCGTCCTGCGCGGTTGCGGACTACCAGCCGTCCGGCAGCCGCGTGTGGTCCGGCAGCCAGAATCCGCATTTGCTGCGGGCCGATCTCGCGTGGTTGCTGGAGTGCGAAGAAGAATCCATCGAAATCATTCGCATGGAAGCCTCCGGGTGTTACGGGCGCAACTGTGCCGACGACGTCTGCGCCGATGCCTTGCTGTTATCCCGCGCCGTGGGCAAACCGGTGCGCGTGCAACTGACCCGCGAGCAAGAGCATCTGTGGGAACCCAAAGGCACCGCGCAACTGATGGACGTTGATGGCGGTTTGAACGCCGATGGCAGCGTTGCCGCCTATGACTTCCAGACCAGTTACCCGTCCAACGGCGCGCCAACATTGGCTCTGCTATTGACCGGGCGGGTCGAGCCGATAGCGGCGATGTTCGAGATGGGCGACCGCACCTCGATCCCGCCCTACGACTTTGAAAACATGCGCGTGACCATCAACGACATGGTGCCGATTGTCCGCGCCTCATGGATGCGCGGGGTGTCAGCGTTGCCCAACACCTTCGCCCACGAGTCTTACATCGATGAACTGGCCTTCGCCGCCGGCGTCGACCCGGTGGAATACCGCTTGCGCTATCTGCACGATGAGCGCGCCATCGACCTGGTGAAATCCACCGCCGAACGCGCCGCCTGGACCCCGCGCACCGCGCCGATGCAAACCCCGAATGAGGACCAGTTGCTGCGCGGTCGCGGCTTCGCCTATGCGCGCTACATCCACAGCAAATTCCCCGGTTTCGGCGCGGCTTGGGCGGCGTGGGTCGCGGACGTGGCGATTGACCGCCAGACCGGCGATGTCTCGGTCACGCGGGTGGTGATCGGCCATGACTCGGGGATGATGATCAACCCGGCCGGCGTGCAGCATCAGATTCACGGCAACGTCATCCAGTCCACCAGCCGCGTACTGAAGGAGCGGGTCACGTTCGAAGAATCGACGGTGGCGAGCAAGGAGTGGGGCGGTTATCCGATCCTGACTTTCCCCGAGGTGCCGCAGATCGACGTGCTGATGATGCCGCGTCAGGACCAGCCGCCGATGGGCGCTGGCGAGTCGGCTTCGGTGCCGAGCGCGGCGGCGATTGCCAATGCGATTTATGACGCCACCGGCATTCGTTTTCGTGAACTGCCGATCACACCGGAGCGGGTCTTGGCCGCGCTGAATGCGGGCACCTGCGATGAACCGCCGAAGTCTCCGACCAAGCGCTCGAAATGGCTGTTCGGTTCACTGTTTGCCGCGTTCGGCGCGGTGCTGGGGATAGCGGCGACAGCGTGGCCATTCCACGGTGAAATCGCGCCGATTGCGCCGCCGAGTGCCGGCACTTGGTCGGCGGCGACTTTGGAGCGCGGACGCCTGCTGGCGGCGGTCGGCGATTGCGCGGTGTGCCACACCGCACCGGGCGGCGCGACCAATGCCGGTGGTTTGGCGATGCAGACACCGTTCGGCACGCTGTACAGCAGCAACATCACGCCCGACGTGAAAACCGGGATCGGCAGTTGGTCCTACCCGGCGTTCGAACGGGCGATGCGCGACGGCATTGGCCGCGATGGGCGCAATCTGTATCCGGCGTTTCCCTACACCGCGTTTCGCAATATCAACGACGCGGACATGCAGGCGTTGTACGCGTACCTGATGTCGCAAGCGCCGGTCAGCCAAGCGGCGAAGGCCAATGACATGCGTTTCCCGTTCAACCTGCGGCCGTTGATGGCGGGGTGGAATGCGTTGTTTCTGCGCAAGGGGGAAATCAGTGTCCAACCGCAACGCAGCGAGCAGTGGAATCGCGGCAATTATCTGGTCAACGGTTTGGGCCACTGCGCGGCGTGCCATTCGCCGCGCAACCTGATGGGAGCGGAGAAGGGTGGTGCATCGTTCCTCGCCGGAGGCATGATCGATGGCTGGGAGGCGCCGGCGTTGAACGGGTTGTCCAGGTCGCCGACGCCTTGGACTGAGGATCAACTGTTCGGTTACCTGAGCACCGGTTATTCCGCTGAACATGGCGTGGCGACCGGGCCGATGGGGCCGGTGGTCACTGAGTTGGCGAAGTTGCCGAAGGAGGATATTCGGGCGATGGCGGTGTACCTGGCGTCACTCAATGGGGCGCAGGCTGAGGCGCAAGTGGTGGAGAAAGCGACGCGCCCGGCTCCAGGTTTGTCCCTGAGTAACGGCCAGCGGGTGTTCGAAGGTTCGTGCAAGGCCTGTCATGCCGATGGCCTGGGGCCGAAGCTGTTTGGCGTGAGCCCGTCCCTGGCCACCAACACCAATGTGCACAGCGATCTGCCGGACAATCTGATCAAGGTCATTCTGCAAGGCATCGATACCCCGGCGACCAAGGATCTGGGGTACATGCCGGCGTTCAAGGACAGTTTGTCAAATACCCAGGTGGCGGAATTGGCGGCGTATTTACGCAACCGGTTTGCGGGGAATGCGCCGGGGTGGGAAGGGTTGGAATCGAAGGTGGCGTATCTCAGGGCTAATCCCGGCAGCCACTAAAAGCTTCGCGAGCAAGCCCGCTCCCACATTGGTTTTGTGAACGCCACAGATCCCATGTGGGAGCGGGCTTGCTCGCGAAGAGGCCGGCCCCGTCACCGCAAATCCAACTCAGGCAACCTCATCACCCCCCTGACCACCAAATCCTGAATAAACCCCAACCAATCCTGCTGCTGCCCCTTGTCCGCCAAATCCTCCCCCAGAAACGAACTCAAGGTATGCCGGTTGGAGTTATAGAAATAACAAAGCGAGGCAATCATCAGATACACATGCTTGATGTCCAGCACCTCACGAAACAGCCCTTGTTCCTGGCCTGCCTCAATAATCGGCTTCAACACCCCGACCGCTTCCCCCGACAACCGCCGCAACTCGCTGGACTGCTGCGCATGCTTGCCGTTATGCAAATTCTCATTGCTCAGGATAGCCACGAATTCCGGGTTCTTGACGTAGTAATGCCAAACGAACGCCACCAGTTCCTGCAACGCCACCAACGGCTGGCTCAGGTCCAGCTTCAATCGGCTTTCGGCCTTGTTGAACTGCTCGTAGGTGTGTTCCAGCACGCAGATAAACAGCTGCTCCTTACTGCCGAAGTAGTAATAGAGCATGCGGTCGTTGGACTCGGCTTCCCGGGAAATGCTCTCGACCCGCCCCCCGGAATAACCGTCGCGGGTGAATACTTTCACCGCCGCTTCGAGGATCCGTGTGCGGGTCTGCTGGGCCTGGGCGGCCCGGATACCGGTTTTCTTGTTCAACGTGCGATCAACCTTGTGCCAGACAGAGTCGCATCGAATGTAGCACGGTCCTTTCAGCGGTTCAGGCTTGGGGCTGATTCGCTGGCCGGCGGGTTTTCCATGACTTGCAGGATCGAGGCTTCCGGGTCGAAATCATCCTCTTCCAGCTCCATGAATTCCTCGGGTAGGAACACGTTCAGGATGATCGCGCACAGCGCGCCGACGGTGATCGGCGATTCGAAGATGTTGTGCAGGGCCAACGGCAACTCGCGCAACACTTCCGGTACGGCTGCGATCCCGAGGCCCATCCCCAGGGACATCGACACGATCAGCATATTGCGTCGATGCAGGCCGGCTTCGGCGAGGATCTTGATCCCGGCCACCGCCACGGTGCCGAACATCACCAGTTCCGCGCCGCCGAGTACCGGTTTGGGCATCAGTTGCAACACCGCGCCGATCATCGGGAACAGCCCCAGCAGCACCAGCAAACCGGCAATGAAAAACGCCACGTAGCGGCTGGCCACGCCGGTGAGCTGGATCACCCCGTTGTTCTGGGCGAAGGTCACCATCGGCATGCTGTTGAACACCGCAGCCATGGCCGAGTTGAGGCCGTCGGCGAGCAGGCCGGACTTGATCCGGCGAATGTAGATCGGGCCTTTGACCGGTTGTTTGGAAATCATCGAGTTGGCCGTCAGGTCGCCGGCGGCTTCCAGCGGCGACACCAGGAAAATCACCGCCACCGGCACAAACGCGACCCAATCGAAATTGAAACCGTACTTGAATGGCACTGGCACGCTCATCAGCGGCACGGCGGGCAAACTGGCGAAATCCACATCGCCCATCAGCCACGCGACGACATAGCCGAGGGTCAGGCCAATCACGATCGCGCCCAGGCGCAGGAATGGCACGTCGACCCGGTTCAGTACCACGATGGTCCCGAGCACCAGCGCGGCCAGGGCCAGGTGATGACTGGCGCCAAGGTCCGCCACGCCGAAGCCGCCGGCGATGTCGGTCATCGCGACTTTGATCAGCGACAAGCCCATCAGGGTGATGATGGTCCCGGTGACCACCGGAGTAATCAGCATCCGCAGCTTGCCGATGAACTGGCTCAGCACCACTTCGATAAACGCGGCGAAAAAACACACGCCGAAGATCGTCGACAGAATCTCATCAGTGCCGCCACCCCGGGCCTTGACCATGAATCCGGCGCTGAGGATCACGCTGATAAAGGAGAAACTGGTGCCTTGCAGGCACAGCAACCCGGAACCCACCGGGCCGAAGCGCCGAGCCTGCACAAACGTCCCCAGGCCGGAGACGAACAACGCCATGCTGATCAGGTACGGGATTTCGCTTTGCAGACCCAGCGCGCCGCCCATGATCAGGGTCGGGGTGATGATCCCGACGAAACTCGCCAGCACATGTTGCAGGGCGGCGAACACCGTGGCGGTCAGGTGGGGACGGTCGTTGAGGCCGTAGATCAGGTCGGAACGGGGCTGGGGTTTTGCGTGTTCGGATGAGGTCACGAGGAAAGCGCCAGGGGCCAGGGTCAGAAAAAGGAGGCGCAGGATGCCAGAAAACTTACAACCTGACACAAATCCCTGTGGGAGCGGGCTTGCTCGCGAAAGCGGTGTGTCAGTTGATATAGATGCTGACTGACACGACGCCTTCGCGAGCAAGCCCGCTCCCACAGGGGATTTGTATGATCGTTCCCACGCTCTGCGTGGGAATGCCTCAAGGGACGCTCCGCGTTCCAATGGGACGCAGAGCGTCCCGGGCTGCATTCCCACGCGGAGCGTGGGAACGATCAGGTCAGGTGAACGCCGCCAGCAAATCCTCTTCAAACGCCTTCTGTGCATCCCCCGGCACTTGCGCCCGATGGCGGGCCAGGTGAAATCCCACGTCGAAACTCATTTCTCCTACACGCACCGCCCGCAGCAACCCTTTGTCTTCCCAACTGCGGGCAAAGTGACTCGGCAGATACCCGACATGTTTGCCAGACAAAATAAACGCCAGCGTGCCCTCGACCTGTTCCGAACGCGCCGAACACAACTTCCCCTGAAACGGCTCATCACTGCGCAGAAACCGATAAGGATGGTCCACCCGGTCACAGGTCTGTAGCGCTTCATCATCCGGCGCCTCGTTGGTGAACAACGGATGCCCCGGCGCGCAGTACAAATGCTGGGTTTCGCTGAACAACTCGCGGTAGTCAAAAGCACTCTGCACCTGTGAGAAATAACCAATCGCCAAGTCCAGCCGCTGTTGCAGCATCAGCCGCTCCATTTCACCGGGCATGGCGCTGATCAGTTCGATGCGCACCGACTCATCCCGCTCGCGAAAGCGCCGGATCGCATCGGCCACCCGTAGCAGCACCGATTGATCGAGGGCTTCGGACAAGCCCAGGCGCACTTCACCAATCAAACGCCCGGCGACGCCGTTGGATTGGTGTCGGAAGGCTTCGATGGACTCGAACAGTCCGCGAATGGCGATCAGCAACTGCTCACCCTTGGGCGTAACCCGGAAACCACCCTTGCCGCGACTGCACAGCCGATAACCGAGGCGGGTTTCCAGCCTGGCCATTTGCTGGCTGATGCTCGACTGGCTCAAACCCAGTTCACCCTGGGCCGCGCTAAAGCCGCCGCATTCCACCACGCTGACAAACAGGCGCAACAGTTGCAGGTCCAGATCGTGGAGTTGGCCGAGCATCACATTACTCCTGGGTAAAGTCAGGTTAACAAACTTGGTATTTTTCCAATGTATCCGACGGCGCACGCTGCAACCACTCCAATAAAGTCAGGTGCTCGTGATGCCTCCTCTTCTCAAGCTGTGTTTTCCCGCATTGTTATTGGCTCTCGCCGCGTCGGCCCAGGCTGAGGAGAAAGTCGTCAACCTCTACAGTTGGGCCGATTACGTGGCACCCGAAACCCTGCAGCGTTTCGAGCAGGAAACCGGCATCCACGTGCGCTACGACACCTTCGATTCCTCGGAAGTGCTGGAAACCAAATTGCTCACCGGCGGCAGCGGTTATGACGTGGTGGTGCCGTCCTCCAGCGTTTTGGCCCGTGGTCTGGCGGCCGGCGCATTGAAGGCGATTCCTCACGAAGGCCTCAAGGGTTACGCCAACCTTGACCCGGACTTGCTGGAAAAACTCGCGGCGGTCGATCCCGGCAACCGCTACGGCGTGCCCTACACATGGGGCACCCTGGGTTTGGGGATGAATGTCGAAGCGGTGAAGCAGCGCTTGCCGAACGTGCCGCTCAACAGCCTCGACCTGCTGTTCAAGCCTGAATACGCCAGCAAACTCAAAGACTGCGGCATTGCCATTCTCGACTCGCCCCAAGAGGTGATCGGCCTGGCGCTGCATTACCTCGGTAAAGATCCCTACAGCACCGATCAGAAAGATCTGTCGGCCGCCGAAGCTCTGTTGCATCAGCTACAGCCGAATGTGCTGTACGTCGCCACCGGCCGGCAGATCAGCGACTTGGCCAACGGCAGTGTGTGTCTGGCGCTGACCTACAACGGTGACGCGAGCATGGCCGCCGATCAGGCGCGCAAGGCCAACAAGCCGTATGAAGTGGCGTACCGGATTCCCAAGGAAGGCACGCTGGTGTGGCAGGACAACCTGGCCATTCCCAAGGATGCGCCGCACCCCGAAGCGGCCCGTGCCTTCATCGAATTCATGCTGCGTCCGGAATCCGTCGCTGCGCTGACCAACACCCTGTTCTTCGCCACGGCCAATACCGCCGCCACGCCCCTGGTGGACGAAGCGGTGCGCACCGACCCGGATATCTACCCACTGGCCGACGTTCGCGACCGTTTGTACGCCGACCGCAGCATGAGCCTCAAGGACATGCGCCAGCGCACCCGCCTGTGGACCACTTTCCGTAGCCGCCAATAATAAGGAACTCACCATGGATGTCCCTGTGCAAAACGACCAGGCCATGACCCGCGACAGCCTCTACGGCACTGCCGCCGAAAGCACCTACGCCGGCATCACCAGTTTCATGCGCCGGCGCTACAGCCGCGACTTGCGCGGGGTCGATGTGGCCGTCAGCGGCGTGCCGTTCGACACCGCCACCAGCAATCGTCCGGGTGCGCGTTTTGGGCCGCGTGGCATTCGCGCCGCGTCCACCGGGATCGCCTGGGAACGCCACTGGCCATGGACTTTCGACCCGTTTGATCACTTGGCAGTGATTGATTTCGGCGATTGCGACTTCGATTACGGCTCGCCGCACTCGATCCCGGAAAGCATCGAAGCCCACGCCGAGCACCTCCTGAGCGCCGGCAGCGCGATGCTGACGTTTGGTGGCGATCACTTCGTTACTTATCCGCTGCTCAAGGCCCATGCGCGCAAACATGGCACCTTGTCGCTGATCCACTTCGACGCCCACAGCGACACCTGGCCGGACGAGGAGGGCAAGCGGGTCGATCACGGCACGATGTTCTGGCACGCGGCCAAAGAAGGTTTGGTCGATCCGTCGCGTTCGGTGCAGATCGGCTTGCGCACCACCAACGACGATCACATGGGGTTTCAAGTGCTGGATGCGCGGCAGGTGCATCGCCAGGGGTGCGAAGCGATTGTCGAGGCGATTCGGGCGCGGGTCGGGGATAACCCGGTGTACCTGACGTTTGATATCGATTGCCTGGATCCGGCGTTTGCGCCGGGCACCGGGACGCCAGTATGCGGCGGCTTGAGCACGGTGCAGGCTCTGGAAATCCTCGGCGGCTTGCGTGGGATGAATTTGGTGGGGATGGACGTGGTGGAAGTGGCGCCGGCCTACGACAGTGCGGACATTACCTCACTGGCAGCAGCGACCTTGGCCATGGAAATGCTGTGCCTGTATGCGGCCAGACACAAAGTCGACAAGTAATACGCAGTTCAAAAATGTGGGAGCGGGCTTGCTCGCGAAAGCGGTGTGTCAGTGGACAAATATGTTGACTGACACGACGCCTTCGCGAGCAAGCCCGCTCCCACATGGAGTGTGGAGATCCGGTAGGAGCGAGGCTTGCCCGCGAAGCTTTTTCAGGCCACCGGAATCTTCGGCAAATCCAGCGTTTCAACCCCGGTATACCGCGCCACCGACCCGGCAATCATCGCGTGGGGCACGCCCGGTTCCACGGCGCTGCTGCCATCCAGCCGCGCCAATTGCTCATCATTCAACTGCACACTCAATGCGCCCAGCGTTGCATCCAGTTGCTCGCGAGTGCGCGAACCCAGGATCGGAATCAACGCCGTGGTCGAACGTTTGGCTTTCTCACGCAACCAGGCAATCGCTACGTGGGTCGGGCTCGAATCCATTTCTGCAGCCACCGCCAGCAACGTATCCAGCAGCGCCGTTTCCCGGGCGCTTTTCTCGGAGTGGATCAACATGCCGAGTTTGGCTGCACGGTTGTTTTCATCGTTGGTGCGGTACTTACCGGTCAGGAAGCCGCCGCCCAGTGGCGACCACAAGGTTGCGGCCAAGCCCAGGGCTTCGGCCATCGGCAGCAAATCCCGTTCGGCGGTGCGCTCGGCCAGGCTGTATTCGGTCTGGATTGCAGCAATCGGCGAGAAGCCGCGCACTTCGGCCAGCACGTCGGCGCGAGCGATGCGCCAGGCCGGGAAGTTCGACAAACCGGCATAGTGGATCTTGCCGGCCCGCACCAGGTCATCGAAGCCCCGCAGGATTTCCTCCATCGGCGTCACGCCGTCGCTGATGTGTGCCCAGAACAGGTCGATGTGGTCGGTCTTCAGGCGCTTCAGGCTTTCTTCGGCGGCGCGGACCATGTTCTTGCGGTTGTTGCCGGTGAAGGAAATAGTCGCCGTGCGATCAGTGCCCATGGTGTATTTGGTGGCGATGACCAGGCGATCCCGTTCGGCGGCAATAAACTCGCTGAGCATGCCTTCCGATTCGCCGCCTTGATAACCGTTGGCGGTGTCGATGAAGTTACCGCCGGCTTCCAGGTAGCCGTCGAAAATCCGTTTGGCTTCATCGCGCTCGGCGCCATGGCCCCAACCGGTGCCGAAGTTGCCGGCGCCCAGCGCCAGTTCCGAAACCCGCAAGCCGGTTTTGCGGCCAAATACTTTGTAATGCATGGGAGGACTCCTGAAGGAAAGCGTCGGGGTTGAATATAAATGTCCAGCAACATGTATTTAATATGATGCGAGTAATATCCAGCGTCAAGGCGCTTTTTCCAGGGGTGATAAAAGGGCGAACACTCCTGCCAGTTTCTGACAGCAGCCTTTGCTAAGCTGCGAGCACTTTTGCCAACAGAGCGTACCGATCGTGTCGCGAACCACTCGCTTACTGACCTTGCTCCAAGTGCTGCGGGGTAAAAGCCGTCCGGCGACCGCTGCGACCCTGGCCAGCGAACTGGAGATTTCCGAGCGCACGTTGTACCGCGACATCGCCGAACTTACCGCCCTCGGCGCACCGATCTATGGCGAGGCGGGGATCGGTTATGTGTTGCGCAGCGGCCTGTTTCTGCCGCCATTGATGCTCAACGCCGACGAAACCGAAGCCATCGTGCTCGGTTTGCGTTACGTCGATCAGCGCGGCGATGAGGTCTTGAGCAAAGCGGCGGCGGATGCCCTGGCGAAGATTGCCGCCGTACTGGCGCCCGAGGCACTCGACGCGTTACACAACCCGACGGTGCTGCCCGGCCCGCCGGGTTTCGGCTTTGCGCAAAACGCGGTGCCGCTGAATGTGTTTCGCCAGGCCATCCGTAATCAGGCCAAGTTGCACATCGATTACGCCGATGCCAACCAGGTGCCGACCCAGCGCTTGATCTGGCCGCTGGCGCTGGGCTTTCTCAACGAGGTGCGGATCATCGTCGCCTGGTGCGAATTGCGCATCGCCTACCGAACCTTTCGCACCGACCGGATTTGCGCCGCGAGTGAGCTGGACGAGCGTTATCCGGGCCGACGCAGCGACCTTTTGCGCACCTGGCGCAAACTGATGCAACTGGATGAAGCCGGGCGCTTCACTCCTGACAAGAACTGACACAGCACTGCTTTAGCATGGCTCCAGAATCACACAACAAGGAGCCTTCACCATGTCTAGCCCAGCCTCTTCACTGGCCCCGGCCATCGCCGCTTACATCGCCGCCGCCAATGCCCGTGACACCTCGCGGGTCGCCAGTTTTTTCGCTGAAGATGCCAACGTCTTCGATGAAGGCGAGCACCAGGTCGGCACCCACGCCATCGCCCAATGGATGCAAGACACCGCGCAACGCTACGAGCCTCGGGTCGAAGTGCTCGACGTGCAACTGCGTACCGGCAAGGTCCTGGTGCACAACCTGATCTCCGGAACCTTTCCCGGCAGCCCGCTGGAACTGCGCTACACCTTTCGCCTGAACGAACAGGGCAAGATTGCGCGGCTCGACATCTCCCTCTAACCCCATCCCGATTAAAAATGTGGGAGCGGGCTTGCTCGCGAAAGCGTCGTGTCAATCGACACATGTATTGACTGAGACCCCGCCTTCGCGAGCAAGCCCGCTCCCACAGGGGAGGGATTTGTGGTGTTTCAAATAGTGGGGCGACTGGCATACTGCGTAGCTTCAGCCCTGAAGCGCGGCCCCTATGACTTTCGATTCCCCGTTAAGCGCCTGGCAGCACGCCGTTGAACACAAGGGTTTCATCCAGGACGAGGCCCAGGAACACGCGGTCTGGGCCCTGCAAAAGTGCCACGAAGCCTTGCACGAAGGACACAAGTCGATCACCGGTGTTTACCTCTGGGGCCCGGTGGGTCGGGGCAAGACCTGGTTGATGGACCAGTTCTACGAAAGCCTGCGGGTGCCGGCCCGGCGTCAGCATTTCCACCATTTCATGGGCTGGGTGCATCAGCGTTCGTTCCAGTTGACTGGCACCGCCGATCCGCTGAAGGCCCTGGCCCGCGAACTGGCCAAGGAGGTGCGGGTGTTGTGTTTCGATGAGCTGTTCGTCAATGACATCGGCGACGCGATCATTCTTGGTCGTCTGTTCCAGGTGATGTTCGACGAAGGCGTGGTGATGGTGTCCACGTCCAACCAGCCGCCGGATCAGCTGTACGCCGACGGCTTCAACCGCGACCGCTTTACCCCGGCCATCGAGGCGATCAAGCAGCACATGCAGGTGATCGCGGTGGATGGCGGCGAAGACCATCGCCTGCACCCCGGCGCGGCGTTGCAGCGCTATTGGGTGGGGGCGCTCGATCAGCCCAGCGGCTTGGCCGAAGCATTCAAGGCCCTGACCGTCGGCCAATCGGTGTCCGCTGATCCGATCCAGGTTGGCTATCGCAGCGTCCATGTGGTTCAGGCCAGCCCCACGGTGTTGTGGTGTCGCTACGCCGATCTGTGCGAGCAACCCTTTGCCGCCATGGACTTCATGGCCCTGTGCGACACATACAGCGCTATTCTGATGAGTGAAGTGCCGAACCTGAGCGCGCAGAAACGCGAAGGGCGGATCGCCCGGGGCACGGAAGACGGGGTGGAGCGGGTTGTGGCCGGTGACCGGGATTTGCCGCAATTGTCGGTGCATGATGACGGCGTACGGCGCTTCATTGCCCTGGTGGACGAGTGCTATGACCGCAAGGTGCCGCTGTATCTCGAGGCGTCGGTGCCGATGAACGCCCTGTACACCGAGGGCTACCTGGAATTCCCGTTCCGCCGCACCCTCAGTCGCCTGCAGGAAATGCAACTGCAACGCTTCGCCGACGCTTGAGCACCCGGAGGTGCGACGATGAATCAGCCTTTGTCCCACCATTTGCTGACCATGGCCTACCAGAATGCCTGGGCCAACCATCGACTGGCCAAGGCCTGGGGCCAGTTGAGCGCGACGCAATTGACGGCGGCGCGGGTCAGTTTCTTCCCCAGCATCGTCGCCACCCTCAATCACATCCTGACCTGCGACTGGTTCTATGTGGATGCGCTGGAACGCGAATTGCGCGGTGACGTGCCGCATCCTGACTGCTACGTGTTTTTCAAGGACCAGCAACCGTTCACGGATGCCGATGACCTCAAGCGCGAACAGGCCAGCGTCGACCGGCGGCTGATCGCCTACTGCGAACAACTGCGCGATGCCGACCTCGGACAAATGGTCACCATCGCCCGGGATACGCCGCAGCACGACAGCCGTTTGCGCATGCTGTCCCATCTGTTCGAACATCAGATCCATCATCGCGGACAAGTCCACAGCATGCTCAGTGGCACGTCGGTCAAGCCGCCGCAACTGGACGAGTTTTTCTGCGCCGGTGAAGCAGCGTTGCGAGCACAGGATTTTGCCGAGCTGGGCTGGACCGAAGATTTGATCTGGGGGCGTTAAGACCGGGTTGTCGCCACGCCATCGTCGCGCTAATGTCCGGGGCCAATTTGCTGTGTGATCGAGGCTGGAAATGGAATTCGCGGAAATACTGGTACTGCAGGCCAGCTACACCAACCCGATTCACGCCGAGGCCATTTGCCTGGTGTTGAACAATTACGCCGAAGACCCGATGGGGGGCGGCGAACCGTTGGACGCCGATGTATTGCGCCAAGTGCCAGCGGAACTGGCCAAGCGTCCTTATGCATTCAGCGTTCTGGCGTTTGTGGGCGGTGAGCCGGCGGGGCTGGTCAATTGCTTCGAAGGCTTCTCGACCTTCGCCTGCCGGCCACTGGTCAATGTGCACGATGTGGCGGTGGTGCCGAAGTTTCGCGGCTTGGGCCTGAGCCAGAAAATGCTGCAGAAGGTCGAGGACATCGCCCGCCAGCGCGGTTGCTGCAAGATCACCCTCGAAGTGCTGGAAGGCAACGATGTGGCCCAGGCGTCCTATGCCAAGTTCGGCTTCGCCCCTGGCATGTTCGACCCGGCCCATGGCCGCATGCTGTTCTGGATCAAGGCGCTGTAGATCCCGGGCATAAAAAAGGGCGTCCGTCAGGACGCCCAAATGTTTCAACTCTGGCGACGGAGCAGGGGCCACCAGAGGTCCATCGATTCAGTTTCTGTAGGTTTCGGTCACTTGCGCGGTTTGATCGTCCGGAACCCGCAGCTCACCGTTTTGGCGATGATCGCTTTGGGGTTGCGCGCTGTGGACCGGGAAGTTGTCCCAGTGATGCTTCATCCGTTCGGCACCGCCTTCGGCAAATGCACTGGCGGAACCAACTAGGAGCAGGCTGGCGAAGATCAGGCTGACTGGTTTCATGGTGAATCTCCCACTAAGAATGACGGGGTGCCTTTCATCCGTGATTCGAGGGCGTGGGCGCAGTATCGGCAGACCCTATTAAGTCTGAGTTAACGCCGATCAACTTGTGGGAGCGGGCTTGCTCGCGAAGGCGTCAGGACATTCAACATCTCTGGCGACTGTCCGGCCGCTTTCGCGAGCAAGCCCGCTCCCACAGTTGATCTGTGGTGTACCGGGTATTGCGTTCGACGCAGATCCCTGTGGGAGCGAGCTTGCTCGCGAAAGCGGTGTGTCAGGCACCATCCATGGTGGATGGGCCATCGCCTTCGCGAGCAAGCCCGCTCCCACAATAGATTGCGGGCAGGTCTTAGAGTTTCCAGTCCAGGCTCAGCGTCACGGTCCGTGGGTCGCCCCAGAACACGCCGTTATAAAAACCGACGTTGTCGTAATACTTTTTATCGAACAGGTTATCGACGTTCAGCGAGGCGGACAGGTGCCGGTCGAACGCGTAGCGCGACATCAGCTTGACCACGGTGTAGGCCCCTTGGCGGATTTTCGCCCGTTCGGTGATCAGCTCACCGTCGGTATCGCGGCCGATCGGGCGGTTGGAGTTGCCCCAGATATCGCTCTGCCAATTCACCGCGCCGCCCACCGTCAACCCATGCCATTGCCCAGGCAGGCGATAGGCCGTGGACAGGCGCAACAGGTTCAACGGTTCCGCCGTATTGGCCCGCTGCTTGTCACCGCTGGCCGCGTGGGTGTAGGTGTAGCCGGCGGTCATGTTCCAGTCGGGCATGACTTCGCCGGAGACTTCCACTTCAAAGCCCTGGACCTTTTGCCCCTTGCCCCCGGATTTGTAGAACTCTTCACCGGTCGCCGGGTCCGGCGGCACCGAATCATCGAGCTCGGCAACGTTGTCCTGCTTGCTCCAGAACAGCGCCGTGGCAACGTTCAGGCGTTCGTCCAGCAGGCTGCCCTTGAGGCCCAATTCATAGTTGCTGCCGACCACCGGTTCCAGGTATTTGCGGTTGGCATCGCGGTTGTCCTGGGGTTTGAAAATGTCGGTGTAGCTGACGTAAACGGTGTACTGCGGCGTGAGGTCGTAGAGCAGCCCGGCGTAGGGCGTCCAGATATCGTTTTGCGCTTGGGCCGTGGTCTCGGCGCGGGTCAGTTGCAGGTCGTCGTTGAACGCGTATTCGTTTTTCGAGGATTTCCAACTGCCATAGCGGCTGCCGAGCACGGCGTGAAATTTATCGGTCAGGGTGAGCCGGGTGGCGAGGTAGCCGGCCTTCTGCAGGGTTTTGTCCGATGAGCCGGTGCGGTTGGTCACCGTGTCGGGGAACTTGGCGATATCGCCCATGTATTTCCAGTCGGGAATGTTGCCGTACCCGTCGGGGACATCGCCCGGCACCGTGTAGGGCGATTCGGAGCTGCGTTCGGCTTCGCCATAGCCGAACATCAATTCGTGCTCGCGCCCGAACAACGCGTAAGGGCCTGCGACGTTGAAGTCATAGGCCTTCATCTTCTGTGTGCCGAGCATGTGCCCACGGTAAGCGAGCATGCCGCTGCGATCATCATTCGGGAAGCCACCGCCGCCGTAGTAGACCTTGCCGTCGGTATCACTTTCGCGGTGGGTGTAGGCCGCTTTCAGATGCCAGCCGCCGCCCAGTTGCTGATCGAGGTTGGCGAAGGCGGTCTTGTCTTTCAGCGGCCAGGAACTCCACGAAGTGGCCATGTTGGTGGAGCGACCGAGGTTGGCCTTGCCACCGGAGGCGTTCCAGTAGGGCACCGTGCCCCAGGACGTACCCTGGACCTGTTTGTCCTGATAGTCGTAACCCACCGCCAGCAGCGTGTCGTCGGTGAGATCCGCCTCAAGCACCCCGTAGCCGACTTCCCGCTGCGACTGGTAATGGTCGCGGAACGACTGGCTGTCGCGATAAGCCAGCACGCTGCGCCCGCGCAAACGTCCGTCGAACGCCAGCGGCCCGCCGACATCCACGTAGCTGTAGTAATCGTCATAGCTGCCGCCACTGACGCCGGTCTGGGCCTGCCACTGCGCGGTCGGGCGCTTGCGCACCATGTTGATGGTGGCCGACGGATCGCCCGCACCCGTCGTCAGCCCGGTGGCACCGCGAACCACTTCGATGCGGTCGTAGATGATCGTGTCGGAGTCGGACTTCATCCGCCCGAAGGTATTGAGCATCCCGTCAATCTGGAAGTTGTTGATCTCATAGCCACGGGACGAATAGCTCACCCGGTCGGAGTCATTGTGCTGCACCACTACTCCGGTGGTCTGGCCCATGGCTTCGGACAAGGTGCCGAGCTTGAAGTCGTCCATTTGCTGGCGAGTGACCACGGACACCGATTGCGGCGTTTCCTTGATCGACAGATTAAGGCGGGTCGCAGTGCTCATGGCGCCGGTGGTGTAGGACTCGGTGTGTTCGGTGGTGCTGCCCAGGCCTTCGGCAGTGACGCTGGTGGCGGCGAGCTCCAGGGCGCTGCTCGCCGGATCCTTGTCGGGATCGGTTTCGGCCAGCAAATCCGGGCTTATGGCTGCACTGCACAGCCCGAGGGTCAAGGTCATGGAACGGGTGATAGGCGCGAACATCGCAGCCGACTCCTTGTCTTCGAGGGAAAATTTCCGTTTGCTCAAAGACGAAGGGGAGAGGGGAGATTTAGCGATAAACGAGAATAATTATCATCGGAAGGCAACCTGTAGGAGCGAAGCTTGCTCGCGAAAGCGGTGTGTCAGGCAACATCCATAGTGAATGTGCTGACGTCTTCGCGAGCAAGCTTCGCTCCTACAGGAGGTTGCGGGGTTATTGCTTGACCACTGCCGGTGTTTCCACAACCGCTGCCTTTGGCTTCATCAGGCTGAAATCGATCAGCGGACGTTCCTGGCGCTCATACGGGTTGCCGATCATCAGTGGTCGCGGCTTGAAGCTGTCGCTGACCAGGCTTTTGCTGCGGTCCAGTTCATCGAAACTCAGGCCGGCCATATCGGCCCAGGTGTGGATCAACTGCGAGCTGCTGTAAGGGCGGCTCAGGTCGGCGGCAAAGTTCCAGTCGTGGGTTTCACGCCACTTCGGCGAGGCCCAGGCCATGAACGGAATGGTGTACATCGGCGCCGTCGGCTTGTTCTCGTTACGCCCCAGGGTGTTGTGGCCCGGAGAGTCGAACACGTCTTCGCCGTGGTCGGAGAGGTACATCAGGAAACCGTTCGGATCGACCTTGGCGTAATCCTTGATCAGGCTCGACACCACGAAGTCGTTGTACAGCACCGCGTTGTCGTAGCTGTTGTAGGTCGGCACTTCGGCGTCTTTTACGCCGGCCGGAACCCCGGTGCGGTCCTTGAACTTGTCGAAGGTTGGCGGGTAACGGTACTGGTAGCTCATGTGCGTACCGAGCAGGTGCACGACGATCAACTTGTGCGCCGCCGGATCCGTCAGGGCCTTGTTGAACGGCTCGATCACGTCGCCATCGTACTGGGCGGCGTTCTGGTTGCGGTTATTGTTCAGGTACACCTGCTCGTCAGCCTGTTCGGAGAACGTGGTGAGCATGGTGTTGCGCTTGGTCATGGTCTGCTGGTTGGTGATCCAGAAGGTCTTGTAGCCCGCCTGTTTCATCATGCTGACCAGCGACGGGGTCGACAGGTAAAGGTCCGGGTTCTCTTCGTCGGCGAAGGTCAACACCTGTTGCAACGCCTCAATGGTGTAGGGGCGCGGGGTGATGACATTGTTGAAGATCGCCAGTTGATCCTTGAGCTTGTCCAGTTCCGGGGTGGTTTCCCGGTTGTAACCGTAGAGGCTCATGCGCTGACGGTTGGTGGACTCGCCGATCACCAGCACCAGGGTCGACGGTTGGTCGGCCATGGTGTTCTTGAGGTTTTTCAGCGGCGCGATCTTGCTTGCGCTGTCGAGCATGTCTTGCATGCCGGCCAGGGTATCGAGGTAACGGTGATAGGCCACGGCCATCTGCCACGGCACTGCCGGCTCGATGCGGGTTTCGAACTTCTCGAAACCGCCGGCGAAACTGCCGGTGCGGGCGGTTTGCTTGATCAGCGGATAACCGACCACCGCGATCAGGATGGCGGTCGCAGCCACCAGCGCACGTCCGCGGGGCATGTACACCGGGCGCAGGCGGGTCCAGAGGAAGTAGGCGAACGCGGTGTGGGCGAGGAACGCGAACACCATCCACCAGGCAAAGTACTGGGTCATGTACTCGCCGGCTTCAGAGATGTTCGACTCGAACATGATGAAGATGACGCTCTGGGAGAACTCCTGCTGATAGATGAAGAAGTAGCCCAGGCTGGCCATGGAGCAGGCCCACAGCACGACGCCGATCAGCGCGGCCAGCAGGCGGGTACGTTTGGGGAATAACAGCATCGGCGCGAGCCACACGGCACTCATCACGAATGCCTGGCGGAACCCGGTGAAGCCGGAAGTGCCGGTCAACTGGATCAGCAGTTGGGTTATGCCGGAAAAGTACCAGAAGAACACAAATAGCCAGATGAACCCGGCCCAATCGAAACCTGTCGCAGACGTTTTGCTGCGTTTGAGCAATGCCATTAAGAACGTACTCCCACCGGCGTCATGGATTCACCAGCGTCATAAAACGAACCTATGAGAAAGCGCTGCACGAGAACCGAACAGCCACAAGGATCGGGAGTATCGCTAGACGGATGTGAAAACTTTGTGAGTTTCGTTCAGGAGCGCGACAGGAAGCGCCGGCGTGAATGGCTTTTCATGTGGGAGCGGGCTTGCTCGCGAAAGCGCTGGGTCAGTTGCATAAATGCTGACTGACAGGACGCCTTCGCGAGCAAGCCCGCTCCCACAGGGAATGGTGCGGGGTAGTGAAGGAGATTCAGGCGCTTAGCGATGGCATCGGTTGCCCCGACAGCTGAGCCTGTTGCTGCAACAATTGCCGAAGCTGTGTCACCTGTTGCTTCAAGGTGTCACGCTCGTCTTTCAATTGGCGCAGTTCATCACGACGAATCGTGACGTAGAGAGTTTGTGGGGGACGTGCGGTAACGATTGTGTCCATTGCTCACCTCGCAAATGGCCTGCATCAACTGTGATTGTGTCGTTCTTGCAAGCGACACCCTCACTATCGGCGCCGATTTTGATTTCTTTTGCCTGTGAATGGAACTTTTTTATTTTTCGCGGTCGGTGTGTCTTTAGCACGATTCCCGACGTTATCAGTCTGGATCGGGCACAATGCCCGGAAACTTCATCCCGGCGCTCTGGACTAACCCACATTAGTCGCGTTGGGCTATAACCTTTGACACACATTATTTGTAGTAAGGAGCATCAGCACATGCAACTCGGGATTATTGGACTGGGCCGCATGGGCGGTAATATTGCGCGGCGCCTGATGCTCAACGGGCACACCACCGTTGTTTACGACCGCAATACCGCCTTCGTCGAAAACCTGGCCAAAGAAGGCTCCACAGGCGTCGCCGACCTGCCGGCCCTGGTGGCTGGCCTGGCCAAGCCGCGTGCAATCTGGGTCATGCTGCCGGCCGGCGCACCGACCGAAGACACCATCGAAACCCTGAGCAACCTGCTCGAAGCCGGCGATACCATCATCGACGGCGGCAACACCTTCTACAAAGATGACATCCGCCGGGCCAAGACCCTCTCGGAGAAAGGCCTGCACTACATCGATGTCGGCACCTCCGGCGGCGTGTGGGGCCTGGAACGCGGCTACTGCATGATGATCGGCGGCGACGCCGAGACCGTGAAGCGCCTCGATCCGCTGTTCGACAGCCTGGCCCCGGGCCTGGGCGACATTCCGCGCACCAAGGACCGCAAGTCCGATGACGATCGCGCCGAACGCGGCTACATCCATGCCGGCCCTGCGGGCTCTGGCCATTTCGTGAAGATGATCCACAACGGCATCGAATACGGAATGATGCAGGCCTTCGCCGAAGGCTTCGACATCCTCAAGACCAAATCCAGCGAAAACCTGCCGCAAGATCAGCGCTTCGACCTCAACGTCGCCGACATCGCCGAAGTCTGGCGTCGTGGCAGCGTGGTGTCCTCCTGGCTGTTGGACCTGACCGCCGATGCCCTGGCCAGCGATCCGAAGCTCGAGGGTTACTCCGGTTCCGTGGCGGACAGCGGTGAAGGCCGCTGGACCATCGAAGCCGCCATGGAGCAATCGGTGCCCGTTCCGGTACTGTCTAACTCGCTGTTCTCCCGCTACCGTTCACGCGGCCAAGGCACGTTTGGCGACAAGATCCTGTCGGCCCAGCGCTTCGGCTTTGGCGGCCACGTAGAGACTCCGAAAAAATGACCAATACGATCCGCAGGAAATCCAAGGCAGAACCCGCACCACCGACCACGCTGTTCCTGTTCGGTGCCCATGGTGACCTGGTCAAGCGTCTGTTGATGCCGGCCCTGTACAACCTCAGTCGCGACGGCCTGCTGGGCGATGGACTGCGGATCATCGGCGTTGACCACAACGCCGTCAGCGATGAAGCCTTCGCGCAAAAGCTCGAAGACTTTATTCGCACCGAAGCGGCGAGCAAGGTCGGCAAGGGCGATCAACTGCTTGATCCGGTCTTGTGGGCCAAGCTCGCCAAAGGCATCAGCTACGTCCAGGGCGACTTCCTGGACGACAGCACTTATCAAGCCCTGGCGGCGAAAATCGCCGCCAGCGGCACCGGCAATGCGGTGTTCTACCTGGCCACCGCGCCGCGTTTCTTCAGTGAAGTGGTGCGCCGCCTCGGCAGCGCCGGTTTGCTGGAAGAGACGCCCGAAGCCTTCAGAAGGGTGGTGATCGAAAAACCGTTCGGCTCCGACCTGGCGACTGCCGAAGCCTTGAACGCCTGTTTGCTCAAGGTGATGTCGGAGAAGCAGATCTACCGGATCGACCATTACCTGGGCAAGGAAACCGTGCAGAACATTCTGGTCAGCCGGTTTTCCAACAGCCTGTTCGAAGCGTTCTGGAACAACCATTACATCGACCACGTGCAAATCACCGCCGCCGAGACCGTCGGCGTGGAAACCCGTGGCAGTTTTTACGAGCACACCGGCGCCTTGCGAGATATGGTGCCCAATCACCTGTTCCAGTTGCTGGCGATGGTGGCCATGGAACCGCCGGCCGCGTTCGGCGCCGATGCGGTACGTGGCGAGAAAGCCAAAGTGGTCGGCGCGATCCGGCCCTGGTCAGTCGAAGAGGCGCGGGCCAACTCGGTGCGCGGCCAGTACGCCGCCGGTGAAGTCGATGGCAAACCGTTGACCGGTTATCGCCAGGAAAACAACGTCGCCCCCGACAGCACTACCGAAACCTATGTCGCGCTGAAGGTGATGATCGACAACTGGCGCTGGGTCGGCGTGCCGTTCTACCTGCGCACCGGCAAGCGCATGAGCGTGCGCGATACCGAGATCGTCATCTGTTTCAAACCGGCGCCGTACGCGCAGTTCCGCGACACCGAGGTCGATGAGTTGCAGCCGACCTACCTGCGGATCCAGATCCAGCCCAACGAAGGCATGTGGTTCGACTTGCTGGCCAAACGGCCGGGGCCGGCGCTGAAAATGGCCAACATCGAGTTGGGGTTCGCCTACAAGGACTTCTTCGAAATGCAGCCGTCCACGGGCTACGAGACTCTGATCTACGATTGCCTGACCGGCGATCAGACGCTGTTCCAGCGCGCCGACAACATCGAAAACGGCTGGCGCGCCGTGCAGCCGTTCCTCGACGCCTGGCAGCAAGACGCGAGCGTGCAGAGCTATGCGGCAGGCCAGGACGGCCCGCAAGCCGCCGAGGACCTGCTGACCCGTGATGGCCGCGTATGGCACAGCCTCGGATGAGTGAAGCCACGCACCAACCCATCCGTTTTCTGCTCAGCGACATGGACGGCACTTTGTTGCGGCCTGATCACAGCCTGAGCCCGCGCACCATCGACGCGGTCCGCGCCTTGCGTGAGGCCGGCGTGCTGTTCAGCCTGGCCACCGGCCGCCCGCCGAAAGCCATGTTGCAACAGATTGAAGCCCTGGGCGTCGATGTGCCGACCGCTGCGTTCAATGGCGGCACCATCGTCAACCCCGACGGCAGTTTGCTGGTCGCCCATTACTTGCCGGCGACGGCGGCCCTGACGGCGCTGGCATTGTTTGCCGACCGGCCGGACATCGAAATCTGGGTGTTCAGTGGCGGTGACTGGCTGCTCAAGGATCCCCACGGCCCGATGGTTCCCCGGGAGCAACACGGGCTGGGCTATCCGCCGGTAGTGGTCGAGAGTTTTGAACCGTATCTGGAGCGCATCGACAAGATTGTCGCCACCAGTAACAACACTGACTTGTTGATCGAACTGGAAGCGCTGTTGCTGCCCAAGGTTGAAGGCCAGGCCCAGGTCTCCCGGTCACAGCCGATTTACCTCGACGTGACCGCTATGCAAGCCAACAAGGGCGCGGCGCTGGCGACACTGGCCGAATTCCTTGGCGTGCCGCTGGAGCAAACCGCGGCGCTGGGCGATGGCGGCAATGACCCGGCGATGTTCCATCGCGCCGGGTTGTCGATTGCCATGGGTCAGGCGGAAGAAGCAGTGAAGCGCCAGGCGGATGTGGTCACCGCTGCCAATACCGAAGACGGCGCGGCGCAAGCGATCGAGCAATACATCCTCCCCAAATAAAACCACCAAACCCCTGTGGGAGCGGGCTTGCTCGCGAAGGCGGTGTGTCATTCAATCTATGCGTTGCCTGACACGGCCTCTTCGCGAGCAAGCCCGCTCCCACATTTTTGGCCGGTGTTTACAGCCAGTGGTTTGGGCCATTGACTAACCCAGGTAACGCGCCACCACCGCCCGATAATTGCCGTCCAGCGAGTAGCCGCCGACGATGATCCGGCCATCATCCTGCACTGCCAGGGAGGTGGCGGTGTCGAGGCTGCGCCCCAGCCGCGTGCGAACCCAGCCGATGCCATTGGCAAAGCTGCGATCCAGCTGCCCCTGGGGCAGATAGCGCGCGACAATAAAATCCGCTTCAACACCGCCGATGGTCGCGCCGACCGCCAGTACGCTGCCGTCCGGCTGGATCTGCGCGGCGGTCCATTGGCTGCCGCTGTGGCCAATTTCCAGGCGTTGCGGTTGACCGCCGTTGCAATGTCTATCGGGGCGGCCATTGCTGTGCAGTTTCAGGGACAGACAGTGCATCGGGTCGCGGCTGCTGCCAAAGCAGTGCAAGTCGTCATTGTCCTGCTGGACGATCTCGCTGATCTGGGCGCTGCGGCCCTGGGTTTTGAAGGTCATGAAACCGTCCACGGCGAAGCTTTCGTCCAGCCGGCCATCAGCGTGATAGCGCGCCAGCAGGCCTTCCTCGGGGAAATTGATCGAGCCTCCCGTCACGATTCGCCCGTCCCGTTGCACCATCAGGCTGCTGAGCCAGGAGTTCATCAGCAAATGCCTGACCAACACGAAACCACGGCCATTGAATTCACGGTCCAGGGTGCCGTCGGCATTGAGACGGATCAGCAGCCCGACGTGATCGGCCAATTCGAAATGATGATTGGCCACCAGCAGGATTCGACCATCCTCCTGCACACGGATCGCACAGGCTTCGGCCCCGGGAACGCCCGGTGGCAGCCAGTCATCGCGCAGGCCCATGGATAGATCACCGGGCAGGCGCACGATCAGTCGGCCATTGTCGCCAAAGTCTCGAACCGGGTGGCCATGGGCGTCGAACATGGCCAAGGCTGGCAAGGTGCGGTGAGCGTTTTCGTAATGCAGGCCGGCCAGCAGGATCGAGCCGCCGGGGAGGACGTGGACCTCGCTGCCCATGGCCTCGAAACCCAGGGTGAACTGGCCGAGCAGGCTGCCCTGATTGCCAAAGGACAGGTCTGCCGAGCCATCCTCCAATAGCCGGGCCAGGCCGAAGCGGCTGCCGCCAGGGGTGCCGATCTTGGCCGCGACCAGCACACGGCCTTGCGCGTCGAGGGCGACACCGTTGGCCATGCTGGAGGAACTGCCGGCGAAATACACTTGGGTTTTGCCGCCCGCGGCAAATTCCGGATCGAGGTGCCCGGCTTGATGCCGGGTTGCAGGGCAGGCGAAAGCAGACGGGGTTGGCATGCACGCATCTCCTTGCCAGTCGACCTGATCCCGGTAGCCGGGGAGGGTGACTGCGCGTGCGAAACATTCAATCCCTGAATGCCTGGGCGCACAACTGTCATAACTAACAGGTGGTGCGACGCTGTGTGCCAGAACAGTGTCTTTTGGAACCAGTTGTATTGAGCTAACAGCAACAGTAGGAGCAAAGCTTGCTCGCGATGGCGATTTTTAGGGCGCCATCGCGAGCAAGCTTTGCTCCTGCCGGGAATATATCCGACGCAATAATTAGTGCGGCATGGACCAGGACTGAAGTGTGTAACCTTCCTGGCTCAGCTCTTTACGTGCCTGTTCCAGCAGATGTTCAAGTTGCACCGGATCGGAATAGGCGCTGCTTGGGATCTGGGCGTGGCTAACGCGGTTTTTAGTGCGGTCGACAACGCTCAGGCTGAGTTCGCCGTTGCCGTCTTGTGGAGCCCAGGCCACGCATTCAAATGGTTCGAACGCGAGTTTGGCAATCAAAAGAGCTTCGTTGATACGGAGCGGGGCGGTCATGGGATCTTCTCTCTGTATGCCCAATCAAGTGATGTGCCGTCGGTTGGGCTTACCGTTCGGCTGGTTACTTGTACTGATGCCCTCAATAGGGGCTCGGGTCACACACAATCCAAAGAAAATTCAACTTTCTTTCATATACTCAATATTCAGGCTTTTTTTGAAAGCTGAATGAAAGGTTCAGGTCGTTAGGTAACTAACAAAGTTCCTTCTTATAACTAACCAGTTACAACTCCTATAATCAATTGATACAAGGCCCTGTCAAATTCTTGCTAATGTTACAGCCAGGTCCGCCAAATGACTGTTTTTAATAATATTTCCTTAAATTTGGCGCCAAGGAACAGTCATGATCGAAGCGCCTGCCTTACGACGTCTGTTAGTGGTTGACCCTTGCGACGATTGCCATCGTCTTTTGCCGGGCTTGCGCTCTGTGGGTTGGGATGTCGACAGCTGTACGCTGGAAAACGCCGCCGACCGCACGTGCGATGTCGGCCTCTTGCGATTGCAGCCGTTCCACCTCGAACGTCCGGAAGCCGTCAAGGAGCTGATCAGCCGCAGCGGCACGGAATGGATCGCCGTACTCAACCAGGAAGTCCTGCGGTTGCAGAACGTCGGGGACTTTGTGTGCGAATGGTTTTTCGACTTCCACACCTTGCCGTTCGATGTGTCCCGGGTCCAGGTGACCCTGGGACGAGCGTTCGGCATGGCGCGGTTGCGCGGGCAGGGCACGGTTCATATCGATCAGCCAGAACACGAGTTGCTCGGTGACAGCAAGCCGATCCGCGAACTGCGCAAGTTGTTGAGCAAATTGGCGCCCACCGAGTCCCCCGTATTGATCCGCGGCGAAAGCGGCACCGGCAAGGAGCTGGTCGCCCGCACCCTGCATCGACAATCCCAGCGTCACAGCAAGCCGTTTGTGGCGATCAACTGCGGCGCCATTCCCGAACACCTGATCCAGTCCGAACTGTTTGGCCACGAGAAAGGCGCGTTTACCGGCGCGCACCAGCGCAAGATCGGGCGGATCGAAGCGGCGAACGGCGGCACATTGTTTCTCGATGAAATCGGTGATCTGCCACTGGAATTGCAGGCCAATCTGCTGCGCTTCCTGCAGGAAAAACACATCGAGCATGTGGGCGGCAGCCAGCAGATTCCGGTGGATGTGCGGGTATTGGCGGCGACTCACGTTGACCTTGAGGCGGCCATCGAGAAGAAACGCTTTCGCGAAGATTTGTACTACCGCCTCAACGTGCTGCAAGTGGTCACCGCGCCACTGCGCGAGCGCCACGGCGACCTGTCGATGTTGGCCAACCACTTTGCCCATTTCTATAGCCATGAAACCGGTCGCCGCCCGCGCAGTTTCAGCGAGGACGCGCTGATCGCCATGGGCAAGCACGACTGGCCGGGCAATGTGCGCGAGCTGGCCAACCGGGTACGTCGCGGCTTGGTACTGGCCGAAGGCCGGCAGATTGAAGCGCGGGACCTGGGCCTGATCAGCCAGCAGACCATTGCCGCGCCAATGGGTACGCTGGAAGACTACAAAACCCGCGCTGAACGCCAGGCCTTGTGCGATGTGCTTAACCGCCACAGTGACAATTTGAGCATCGCCGCCAAAGTGCTGGGGATCTCCAGGCCTACCTTCTACCGTTTGTTGCACAAACATCAGATCCGTTAGCAAGACAAAAAAAAGCCCCGCCGGGATTGAAGTCCCGGCGGGGCTTTGCCGTTGTGGATCAGAAGTAGTACGGGAATTTCAGGCTGAAGGAAAAGTCCGGCGAGTCCTCGGTCAAGCCGATTGACAGGTTAGGCACGATTGTCAGGTTATCGGTGGCGGCCAGGGTCATGCCGATGTTGAAGTTGGCGGCGTTGTAATCGCTGTTGGAAATCGATTGCCAATCACCACCGTCCGGCTTGATTTTGCTTTTGCGGGCGAACTGATCGGTGAACGAGAACGACATACTCATCTTCTCGTTCAAGGCGAACGCAATGCCGGCGCCGACCTGCCAGGAATCACCCAGTTTCACGTCTCCCTTGACCTTGGAGCCGACCTGCGGGCTGATATCGCTGAAAGAGTCCTGCATGTTGTAGGTGTAGGACAGCGTGCCGAACAGCACGGCAGGGTCGAAGGTCTTGACCAGCGAGAGCCCCGGGGTAATCGCCCAGACACCATTGCCCGTAGGCAAATCCTCTGGGACCGAGAGGTTATCGTTGGTCGGGTCACTGACCAGCTTGATGCCGTAAGGGTCCTTGCCGGTCGGTGCCTTGACGCGCAACGTCGCGACCGCGTCGGGCCAGTTGGCCGACTCATCCAGAAACTTGTAAGCCACGCCGACGTTAACATCGCCGATGGTCGGGTCCCGGGTTACGGTTGCGTCCGACGTCACCGGGCCTGCGCCACCAGCGCCTCCGGAGGAATACGTGGATTCGCGATAAACGATCGGGACGTTAATGTCGAATTGCCAGCGCTGCGCCACGTTGTAACGGGCGGTCAGGTCCAGGGTCCAGTTGTCGGCCTTGATACGGTCGAGGTTGATGTTGCCGAGAAAAATCGAGTCCAGTGCCAGGAAGCCGTTGAGCGTCAATGCCCGGGTATCGTAGTGCGTGTAGGTCACGCCGGTTTCGAGGCTGAACTTGCCGCCACCGAAGAAGCCGCTGGCTTCGTCATACAGGTTGGACACGCTTTGCGCAGGCTCCGAATCATCCTTGAGCGATTGCCCATAGGAACTGCCTGAGGTGCCCGGCGCGCCGGTGGCCACCGTCTGACCACCCCTGGCCGGCTCGGCGGGGGATTTGGTCAGACGTTTGGGCGCCGGTGTTGCGGGTGTTTCTTCGACCTGGCGAACGCGTTGTTCAAGCACCATCAGCGCGTTCTGTTGTGCTTCGTAACGTTGTTTCAACTCCATGAGTTCTTGTTTTAATTGTTCGACCTGGGGGTCCGGCGCTGCGTAGAGCAGTGTGGCCGGGCTCAGGCTACTCAAACAGACGATAGCTCTGAACGTTAACGATCGGTGCATGGGTAAGCCGTCCCTTCTGATTAAATCCGATGAGACAGAGCGTAGATCAGAATCCGATAGTGCGAAGGCCTTTGAGCTGGTCCAGATTGCCGCTTACTGCCCCGGCTGTCGGTACGTTGTCACGCAGTACGACATTGAGGGACGTGAGGTTGCGGACCTGGTTGCTACTGCCAAGCAAAGTCGTGTTCTGCATCAGTCCACCCTGGGCCAGGCGTTGCATGGTGGCGCCCTGGTTGTTGTTTGCCACGATATTGAGTTGCACACCCGTACCGCTTGAGGAAACGCTGAGCGAACCTGCGTCGTTGGAGCCGACCACCGTCGAACCTGCGGCCAATACCTGGCCTTGCGGTTGCGTTGCAGGGGCCTGATCGACCTGGCTCGCCTTCGCGACGTTGATATCAACGTTGTTGTAGGCGATGTTGTTGTCGCCGGCAGCGCGCACGACTTGCGTGACGCCTTCGGTGCTGTTGAGGCCGTTGCCGCCCGTGACGGTGCCTATGTTTGTGTTTGCGCCGGAGCCTTGCGAGCTCGTGGAGCTACCGGGTTTTTCGTCAATCATCGACACATAGAACTCAGGTTTGACGGTCGATTGCTGGACTTTCATCGCGGAGGTCGCACCGATCAGTGCACCGTTGGCATTTTGCCAAGTGGTGGTCATGACAATGCCGAAACTGACGATCCGTCCCGGCATGACAAATCGGCCTCGCAGGGTTGCCAATTCCTGATCCTTCAGTTCGATGGGTTTGAACGTTTGTGCCTGGGTGGGAAGGCTGGCGGCCAGACAAACCAGGGCCAGCCAGATTGGAGTCTTCATTGGATGCTCCCGGAGCTTCGTGCTCCTTATCATTAGAAGAAGTCGCTTTGGATGAATCCGAAATCCATCAACTCTGCGTCTTGCACCGGGCTGAATGCGTTGACACGGCTTTTGGCCGTTAGTGGCAGGGGTGGGTCGAGCAACGCATTGGTTTTGTCGTAGCCCTGGCCTATGACGGCAAAGATGATGCCGTTCCAGCCTTTGACAAAATCTTCGACTTTGTAGCGTTTATGTCCGAGTACCGGATCGCCGATATAGACCCAGTCCTTTTGCACTCTTTGCAGGACTACAAAATGCTTGTAGCCACGGATATCCATGAGTACCACCACTGGGATTTTGACTTCTTTCAGCGTTTCTGTGGCTACCCGGTAGCCCCGGGCGCGCATGCCGATACTTTCCACGTAGTGCTTCATGTCGAGCATGGAAAAGCCCTGGACGCGGACAAGATTTTGATCCGAGTGGGCCAGCATGCCTTCAATGATCTGATTCTCACTCACGTCCAGCCAATAGGCCTGGCGCAAGATGGTTGCCAGCGCAGCGGCGCCACAACTGAAGTCGGTTTTCTGTTGCACCAGATCAGCAAATTTACGCTCGCGTATGCTCTGGATCGGCTTGTACACCACCGCGCCGCCCGGCAGGACGGAAAGCGGCAATTGTGCAGCCTCGATCACACTGGCCACGCAAAGCAAAAATGCCAAGGCGATAATGCGCATGGTAGGACGCCTTCTGGTTGTTGCTGAAAAAGGCCCCCGTAAGGGGGCCTCTAGAGACAGCATCAGAACGAGTTGTTGGAAATGGCCAGCGAGTTGCTTTGTTGGTTGCCCACACCAGCAGCCACGTTGACGCCCAGGTTGCCGCTGCCGCCATTCACCGAACCGCTCAGGGTTGCAGTGTTGGTCACAGGGTTGGCCCAGCCGGTTGGAGTCAGCACTTGATAGGAAACGGTGTTGCTCAGATCAAATGAACTGCTCTCAGCGTAGGCTTTGGACTTGTCATACTCGGACTGGTGGGATTTGCTGCCGGATTTTTCGAACGAGGAGTCGAACGACTTATCGAACGAAGAACTGCCCGAACTGTTGTGCGATTTATCGACCGACACGTCCAGCGTTGCATCAAGCGATGCGTTCAGAGCAGCGGCGGAAGACGAACTGCTGCTACCCGAATGGTGATAGCCATTATCCCAGGCAGCATTTTGAGCAGCCGCAGCCGAAGCATCCAGCGTAGCGTTCAACGAAGCATTCAAATTAGAGCTAGAAGAGCTGCTCTTCTCGTAGCTTTTTGAGCCACTGGCATCGAAGCTTTTCGAACCGCTCACGTCAAAGCTCGATGAAGAGCTTTTACTGCCGTTCGCTGCACTGGCCTTGGCGTAGTTGGTACTGCCGCTGGCCGAGGTGGTAAAGGTCAGCGTATCCACGCGATAGGTACGATCGGCGTTGTTATTCACAGTCAGGCCAGGACCCGTTTGAGAGGCAGAGGCGGTGGCTGTTGCGTTACCCAGTGGAGCATTGGTGTTAGCAATGGCCATGGTGTTTTTCTGTTGGTTGAGGTCGCCGGCCGCAACGTTGACACCCATGTTGCCGCTGCCGCCATTAGCCGAACCGCTCATAGACGCAGTAGCTTGGCTGCCGTAGTTGTCGACCCGGTTGTTGCGGCTGGTTTGGGTGACGGAAGCCGTGGCACTGGCGGTGCCGAACACAAACGCATTATCAGGAGCGGCAGCTGCGGCGTTTGCAATAGCGGCCGCGTTGTCTTGTTGGTTGCCGTCGCCGCCAGCCACGTTGACGCCGACGTTGCCGCTGGTGCCTGTGGCGGAGTTGTTCATCTCGGCACTGTTGACGGTCCCGGCGTTGCCAATGCGGTTATCGGTACTGCTTTGGGTATCCCATGCATTCGCTGTGGCGTAGACAGGGATTCTGGTTGGAGGAGGGGTGTGCTGACCGTTGTTATTGTTATGGCCGTTGTGGTGACCATTGTGATCGTCATCACGCTGCCCAGCTTGTACAGCAACAGCCATGACCGCAGCAATTGCGAAAACCAGAGGCTTGATTGCCATCGAAGGTTTCATGGTGATTCTCCGTACTGATTTTAGGTTAAGTGTTGTTTTTTTTACCTGTTTTGGGTCAATCCGCGACCCGTACGCTCACGGTGTTGGCCGTTCGGTTTCCCACCCCGGCGCTCTGATTCAACTGAATTACTCCACGGCTACCGGTGAAGGCCTGATCGCTGGTAGCGACCCGGCGATAGCCTGGTGCGGAGTCAGTTGGATCGGAGTTGTTGAGCAGCGCCACGTTCTGTTGCAGGAGGACGCTGTCGTCGATACTTTGCGGCTGTGTGCTGATGCTTATCCGCAGGGCATTGGCCTGCTGGTTGTTGCCGCCCGCGCTCTGGTTGACGCCCAGCACGCCGTTACCGTTGCTGAAGGCGTTACCTTGAATGCTGGAGCTGGCGTCGATTCTGGGGTCTGCGGGTGAATGCAGCCGTTGGCGAATCTGTGTGGATGCATTGGCGTTGGTGCCAATCGCGATGGCCCGGGCGTTGACCTGTTGTTGCTGATCGCCGGCGGCCTGGTTGACCCCGAGATTGCCCTGGTACTGCGCGCCCGAACTGTCGATGTCGGCGTTATCGATGACGGGAGACTGGGCGAAGGACGATGCACTGCAAAACATGGCGATAATCAGCAGAGAGCGATTCATGCTAACGGTCTCCCGTTATGATTTTCAGAGCACCCAGGCCTTGCTGGACGTTCGAATTGACCATGTTGGCGATGCCGCTGCCCGAATTGCCTGAACGCCCGCCGGGCAGGTTGGAAAGTTGGGTCTGGTTGCTGATATTGCCGCCCAGGTTGTTGGTGTTTTGAGTGACCAGGTTGCTGATGCCTGCACCACTGGCGACACCGGCAAAGTCGCCGTCGCTCAACTCGTTCGTTTGATTGAGGATATGTTGCGACGGGTTGGCATTGACGGTGGTCGGGTGAGGGTCGGGGATCAGCGGAGGAACCACGGCGTTGCGGGTCTGGACATCACGTTTGATCGTAATGATGCCGTTGTCAGCCTGAGCAGGCAGGCAGAAACTTGAGCCTAATGCGCATCCGATCAGCAGGAGGCGGTAGATGCTTCTATCAAATTTCCCCACGGCGGCAATTCCTTCTGTAAATGGAACGCTGGCCCTTATCAGCGTTGCGAGGTAGAGAGCAGAAGGTGTGCCGCTTTTGGCTTTTCTTTTAAAAACAGAGGGTTGGCTTTTATTGCCGGGGTGGCCAACACAGCGTTGTAACGCCGCTGAGACAGAGGCATGGGAAAACGCCTTCCCATGCGGGCGGCCTTGCTTGCTAAGCGCCCCCAAGGCAGGTTGTATCAGTGGCTTAACACTTTTTTGCTGGCGAGTCCGGGCCGCTTTAGCTCAGGGGTTTGCGCAGGGATGGGTGTTTCAGAAATGGACAGGTGCGACGGGGCGCAATACCCCGTCAGGCCTTGAGCAAGCGCGTCACGGCCTCGAATGCCGCGTCCTTGCGTTGTTTCCAGTCACCTTGCAGTACCTGGTAAGGCTGGCGGTGCAGGTCCAGCCATTGTTGGCTGGCTTGGAAAAACGCCTGGCGTTCTGCCAGTTGCGGTTGGCAACGTTGCCCGTCGTCATGCCAGGCCACGGTTTCAGGGCTCAGCAACAAATGCAGATCATAGTGGCGTGCCAGCAAGGCTTGATCGATCCACGACGGGCAAGCGCCAAATAACGTGCGACTCCACAGGATGTTGCTCAAAAGGTGCGTATCAAGAATCAACAGGGACGGTTGCCGGGCGCGTGCTTCATCCTCCCAGCTCAGTTGGCCCTGGGCTATTGGGGTGATGTCGTCGTAGCGGGTTTCGCGGGCTTCAATGTCGATGAAATGCCGAACGTACTCACCGACCAACAGGCCGCCAAAATGGGCTTGAATCTCGCTTGAAAGCCAGCTTTTGCCGCTGGATTCCGGGCCGGTGAGTACCAGTACTTTCATGCGTGCAGCGCCGGATCGGCACGCCATTCACGCCAGCCTTGCACGGCAATCAGGGTGAACAAGCCGTAGAGGGTCGCGGTCAGGTACAGGCCTTTATAGATGAACAGGCTGACAAAGATCACATCCAGGACGATCCACAAGGGCCAGCATTGCACGCGTTTCTGCGCCATCCATAACTGCGCGACCAGGCTGAAACCGGTCAGCGCGGCGTCGAGCCAGGGTTGCGCGGCGTCGGTCCAGTGAGCCATCGCCGCGCCCAGCAGCAGACTGCCGATGGCGCCCACGGCCAGCCCGAGCATGATCGAACGGCCATCCAGCGCACTCACTTGCCGGCCATCATGGGCATCGCCGGCGCGGGTCCATTGCCACCAGCCATAGACTTGCAATGCGGCGTAGATCACTTGCAACAGCATGTCCGAATACAACTTCACCTCGAAGAAGATCCAGCTGTAGAGCAATACCATTACCAGCCCGATGGGCCAGCACCAGGGATTCTGTTTGACCGTCAGCCAGACGGCGATCACGCCGAGGGCGGCGGCAAACAGTTCAAGCCCGGACATGGCGGTTCCTTGGGGAAGTCGAAGAGGGGGGCGATTGTACCCAGATTGGCCTGTGTGGGCTCGCTCAACTCTGTCAGGCAACGCACAGAACTGTGGGAGCGGGCTTGCTCGCGAAGGCGGTGTGACCGTCAACATCAATGTTGAATGATCGACCGTATTCGCGAGCAAGCCCGCTCCCACAGGGTTGAGTGTCAGACGCGGAATTGCTTCAGGAGCCCGTTCAACTGCTCACTCAATTCCTTGAGGTGAACACTGGCCAGGCTCGACTGCTCCGCCGCCAGCGCGGTGCTGTGGGACAACCCGGCCGCCTGGGTGACGTTCTGGTTGATGTCTTCCACCACATGGGCCTGTTGCAGGGTGGCGCTGGCGATAGAGGCGTTCAACCCGTTGAGGTTGCGCAACGCCTGGCCGATGGCGCTCAGGCTTGCGCCGGCCAGGCCCGCCTGTTCGATGGTCAGTTGCGATGCGCGGCTACTGTCGCCGATCACCTTGACCGCCGCCTCGGAGTGGTTTTGCAGGCGTTCGATCATGGCCTGGATTTCCGCCGTGGACTTCTGGGTACGCTGGGCCAGCAGGCGTACTTCATCGGCCACCACTGCAAACCCACGCCCTTGCTCGCCGGCACGGGCCGCTTCAATGGCGGCGTTGAGGGCCAACAGGTTGGTTTGCTCGGCAATCGAGCGGATGACCTCCAGCACGCTGCCGATCTGGGTACTTTCGGCGGCCAGGGTACGAATCACTTCGACGGCTTGATCGATGGTGCCGGAGAGTTTATCGATCTGCTGCAAGCTGCCATCGATATTGACCTGGCCTTGCTGGGCCTGGGTCTCGGCGTCGCGCATTTCGCTGGCGGCCTGCTCGGCATTCTTGGCCACGTCATGCACGCCGTAAGTCACCTGGTTGATGGCCGTGGCCACCAGTTCCATTTGCTGGGATTGCTGCTGACTACGTTGCTGCGCCTGTGCGGCATCGTTGCCCAGTTCACTGGACGACTGGCCCAGGGCGCTTGCAGACACCTGCAATTGGCTGATCACCTGGCGCAGCTTGGCGGTAAAGGCGTTGAAGTGGTGCGCCAGTTGCGTGACTTCGTCCTGACCGTGGGTGTCGAGGCTGCGGGTCAGGTCGCTTTCGCCGCTGGCGATGTTGGCCATGGCGTTCACGGTTTCCTGCAGCGGCCGCACGATGCTGCGGGCAATCATGATCACCAGCAACGCCATGATCAGGGTAATCGCCATGCCGATAAACGAGGCTTTCCAGACCTGGCCGTAGAATTCGGCTTGCAGGTCATCGACGTACACGCCCGAACCGATGATCCAGCCCCAAGGCTCGAACAGTTTGACGTAGGAGGTTTTTTCCACCGGCGCACTGGCGCCCGGTTTCGGCCAACGGTAATCGACCATGCCGGCGCCCTTGGCCTTGGCGATGGCGACCATCTCGTTGAACACGGCAAAGCCATCCGGGTCGCGGATCGCCGAGAGGTTCTGGCCTTCGAGTTTCGGGTTGGCCGGGTGCATGATCATCACCGGCGTCAGGTCGTTGATCCAGAAGTAGTCGTTCTGGTCATAGCGCAGGCCGCGAACCACGGTCAGCGCCTGTTTCTGCGCCGCCTCACGGGTGAGGGTGCCGGCGGTTTCCAGGTCATGGTAGTAGTTGAGAATGCCACTGGCCGTCTGCACCACATGCTGGGTTTTCTGCGCCTTGGCGTGATACAGGTCGTCGTGGATCTGTTTGAGCATCAGCAGGCCCAACGTCAATAACATCACGATGGCCACGACCAAGATGAGCCACAAGCGTCGGCTGATCGACACACTGCGCAAGCTGTTCATAACGCTGTCACTCCCTATTCTTATTCTTGTCATAAACGATCGCCAGCATCCAACCACGCTTTGCGGGCTGCAAGTATGCGACACAAGTCCAATTACGCAGCGGCGTTAATCAGGCATCTCTGATAGGATTTCGGCCTCGCAAGGAAAAACCTGAATCCAAGTTGATTTTTCACGGAATTTTTACCGTTTCGTGTGGATCCTGTGCGCGCGCGACTTCAGCTACGCTGACCGCCAGTGAACGCTCTAAAAAATATTAACGGGGCATGCCTTGCGCATCGCTTCTTGGGGGATTGATGGATCTTTGGACCGCCTTTCAGGCACTGATTCTTGGAGTAGTGGAAGGGCTGACGGAGTTTTTGCCCATTTCGAGTACCGGACACCAGATTATCGTCGCGGACTTGCTCAACTTCGGTGGCGAGCGGGCGATTGCGTTCAACATCATTATTCAGTTGGGCGCGATTCTGGCGGTGGTCTGGGAGTTTCGCCGCAAGATCCTCGAGGTGGTGACCGGTTTGAAAACCCAGCCGAGTGCCCGCCGCTTCACCGCGAACCTGCTGATCGCCTTCATGCCCGCCGTGGTGCTGGGGGTGATTTTTTCCGATTTGATCCACGAGTACCTGTTCAACCCGATTACGGTCGCGGCGGCGCTGGTGGTGGGCGGGATCATCATGTTGTGGGCCGAGAAGCGCCAGCATGAAGTGCATGCCGAAACGGTCGACGACATCACTTGGAAAGACGCGCTGAAAGTCGGCTTCGCCCAGTGCCTGGCGATGATTCCGGGGACTTCCCGTTCCGGCTCGACCATCATCGGTGGCCTTTTGTTTGGGCTGTCGCGCAAGACCGCCACCGAGTTTTCGTTCTTCCTGGCCATGCCGACCATGGTCGCGGCGGCGGTGTATTCGGGCTTCAAGTACCGTCATTTGTTCGTGCCGGCAGACTTTCCGGTGTTTGCCGTCGGTTTCATTACCGCATTTATCTTCGCGATGATCGCGGTCAAGGCACTGCTCAAGTTCATCGCCAGCCACAGCTATGCGGCGTTTGCCTGGTATCGCATTGCCTTTGGCCTGGTGATCCTGGCGACCTGGCAGTTCGGTTGGGTTGACTGGGCTGCCGCCAAGCCATGAGTGATTCCAGTGCGCGGAACAACTCCGGACGTCCGTCCGGGGGGCAGATCCAGCAGCCTCGCTTGAAGCTGCTGGTGTTCGTCGCCCTCTGCGTGCTGCCGCTGTATGGGTCGCTGGCGTTGTGGCTGCGCGGGATTTCCGTGATCCCGCTGGCGGCCTACGGGCTGGTCAGCGTGATCGCGTTTTTCCTGTACTGGAGCGACAAGCGCAAGGCCCGCGCCGACACTTGGCGCACCCCGGAAAACGTCCTGCACGCAGTGGAACTGGCCGGTGGCTGGCCGGGCGCATTAGTGGCCCAGCAAGTATTTCGACACAAGACCCGCAAAGTCTCGTTTCAACTGGTGTTCTGGCTCATCGTGTTGTTGCATCAGGTGTTCTGGATCGACCAGTTGTTCCTCGGCGCGCATTTGCTGGCCTTCTTCTAAAGAACACGCACGTCTCGTGACTTGCATTCGGCTCAGGGTGTATTGCTACAGAAGCAATCCGACCTGGGTGCGCTTGGGCAATTTGCTGACCACCAGTTGATGGGAGCGTTGCAGCAAGCCTTGCAGTTCTTCGGCGCCCAGCGGGTAGGGCACCTGCATGATGATCCATTGCGCCCGGGCCAGGTACGGCGCCGGGTGAATGCCCGGTCGGTCGCAATGACCGAGGAACAGATCCTTGTCGACCTTGAACGCCAGGGAATCGCCCCGCAGGTTCTGCAGCGCAAACATCTTGTTGCCGGCAATCGAAAACACCTGCACGCCGCCCCACTTGTAGTCTTCCCGGGCACCGGGCAAGCCCAGGCAAAATTGCGCGACATCCTCTTCGCTCATGCGTCCAGCCTTCATATCAATCGGTCCCCACAGGCATTGAATGATTCGATCAAATGGTCCAGCCAGGCGCGCACGGCTGGCATGACGCCGCGCCGATGAGGGTAGACCGCTTGCAGCCAACCGCCGGGCATCGACCAATCGGGCAGCAACTGAATGAGTGAGCCGTCCGCCAGCTCCGACTCGCAATACATCATGGGCAGCACCGTAAACCCCTGGCCCGCGAGGGCGCAGGCCCGGCGCACGATAAAGTCGTCGATACCCAACCGCGCCTCCAGCGCCAGGTCATGGCTTTTGCCCTGTTGATCGAGCATACGGATATGCACCATGCGATCGGGCTCCAGCGCCCCGAGTACCGGCAAACCCTTGAGATCTTCCGGATGGTTGATTTCCCGACCCTGCAGGAAGGCGGGGCTGGCGACCATCAGTGTTTGCGCCTGACGCAGGCGCCGGGTCACCAGCAATGGGTCTTCATCCCCCAGTTCACGGACGCGCAGGGCGACATCGACGCCTTCGGTGACCAGATCGACCCGGCGGTTGACCAACATGACCTCAAGCTGGACCTGCGGGTATTTCTCGAGAAAGTCGCTGATGATCGTCGGCAACATTTGATTGGCCAGGCCAACCGGGCAGGACACCCTTAGCCGGCCCCGGGGCTCGCTGGACATGCTGGCCACCGCTTCGTCGGCCATTTCCGCCTCCAGCAACATGGCCTGGCAATGGCGCAGATAACGTTCACCCACGGCGGTCAGCTTGAGTTGGCGAGTGGTGCGTTGCAGCAGGCGTGCGCCCAGGCGTTCTTCCAGCTCGGCGATGCGCCGGGACAGCCGTGACTTGGGAATCCCCAGCAAGCGCCCGGCCGCTGCGAAGCCACCGGCTTCGACAACTTTGGCGAAATAGTAGAGGTCGTTCAGGTCTTGCATGATTTGAAACTCGACTGTTCTATCAGTGAGACGAACTATCGCATTGTTGCGGGCTAATCAGCTATTAGATTCATCTGTAGGATCCCCTCCATCAGATCGCCCGGTGGCGATCCTCACCTGGAGATCCTTCTATGAAACTGTTGCATATCGATTCGAGCATTTTGGGTGACAACTCGGCATCCCGTCAGTTGAGCGGCGAAGTGGTCAAGGCCTGGCAAGCTGCCGATGCTTCGGCTGTCGTCACTTACCGTGACCTGGCTGCTGACGCCATCAGCCATTTCTCCGCCAACACCCTGGTCGCCGCTGGCACCACTGCTGAACTGCGCAACGCCGCGCAACAGCACGAAGCCGAGCTGAGCGCTTCGACCCTGGCTGAATTCCTCGCTGCTGACGCCATCGTCATCGCTGCGCCAATGTACAACTTCACCATCCCGACCCAACTCAAGGCCTGGATCGACCGCATCGCCGTTGCCGGCCAGACTTTCCGCTACACCGAAGCTGGCCCTGAAGGCCTGTGCGGTGGCAAGAAGCTGGTGATCGTTTCGACTTCGGGTGGCCTGCACGTCGGTCAAGCCACAGGCGTAGCGCACGAAGACTACTTGAAAGTGCTGTTCGGTTTCCTGGGCATCACTGATATTGAATTCGTTCGCGCCCATGGCCTGGCTTACGGTGACGAAGTGCGCACCAAAGCCCTGAGCGACGCTCACACGCAAATCAGCGAGCAACTGTTCGCTGCGGCATAAAGCCTGTGTAAGGCTTGCGTAAAAAATACTAAACAGCTCAGGCAATACCCGAAAAACTCTGTATTCTGGTCATCGTAATGATCAGTTACAGAGTTTTTTTGTTTTTGATTGTTTTTCATGTTGTGGCCCAGGTTATGCAGTCGAGGGTTTAACGTCCCCGTTGCGCAACGACCTTGGTGGCCGCAAACACTGGCACAAGGCCGCGTCCTCCGCTTAGCGGAGCACTACGGGCTTTTCAGTCAAGTAACAAGGTGGGGCATCCCATGGTGCGTCTTTGTGCAACGTTACTGATATGCCTGCTCAGCAGCCTGATTTCAGTGCACGCCGCGCCTGGGTTGCATGCCCACTGGAGCGTCGGCTATCACGAGATGACGTTCCTCGATCCGCTGGACTTGCAGCCGATGCGCGCCATCGCCTTCTATCCTTCCAGCGACAAGGATCACACCAGCAAACTCGAAGGCTACACGGTCGAAGCGGGTGAAGACGCCCGGGTCGCCATCGGCCGTTTCCCGATGCTGATGCTGTCCCACGGCAACGTCGGCACGCCGCTGGCCTTGCACGACCTCGCGACCTCCCTGGCCCGCAAAGGCTTTGTGGTCGTGGCAGTGATCCATCCCGGCGACAACTCCAAGGACCACAGTCGTCTCGGCACCTTGAGTAACCTGTACGGTCGGCCGCTGCAAATTTCCGAAGCGATTACCGCCACCCTGGGCGATCCCATGCTCGCGCCGTTCGTCAACGCTGAACAGGTGGGGGTGATTGGGTACTCGGCAGGCGGCGAAACGGCGTTAATCCTGTCCGGCGCTACGCCAGACCTGGATCGCCTGCGTCGCTATTGCCAGGAACGCCCGGATGACCGCGATGCCTGCAACACTCAGGGCGAGCTGATTGTCGACCGTGACGACTTGCAGCCCGTGGCCGACCCGCGTGTCCACGCCTTGCTGCTGATGGCGCCGCTGAGCCTGAAGTTCGGCCGCCATACCCTGGCGGATGTGCATGTGCCGGTGCTGCTGTACAGCGGCGACGGCGACAAACTGGTGGCCTTCGACAAAAACGCCGCCGCCCTGGCGCGCAAACTGCCAATCGCGCCGGACTTCAAGTTATTGGCTGGGGCAGGGCACTTCGTGTTCATGGCGCCGTGCAATGAAGAGCAGATTATTGCCATGCCTGCGCTGTGTACCGATGCGGATGGGGTGGATCGTGAGGATATTCACCGCAACCTGATCTCCGAGGCGGGGCGGTTCTTCTCCCATGCCTTGGGTAAACCGAGTCGGGCCGGGATGCAGACGGCGGATCAATAATTCAGTGAACACTGCTAAACCCCCTGTGGGAGCGGGCTTGCTCGCGAAGGGGCCCTTTCAGTCGACATTGATGCTGAATGACACACCACATTCGCGAGCAAGCCCGCTCCCACAATGGATTGTGGTGGTCAGGTGATTGCGCGGCGTTTGAGCATCAACGTCAAACCCAGCCCAGTCACCGACAACACCGCCGCACTGAAGAAAATCCACGAATACCCCAGGTTCAACGCCACCGCCCCCATCAATGGCCCGGCAATCGCCAGCGCCAGATCGAAAAACACCGCATAAGCACTCAACCCCGCGCCGCGACTGGAGTTGGGCACTTGCTTGATCGCCTCGACCCCCAGCGCCGGATACACCAGCGACAGACCGAACCCGGTCAACCCGGCGCCGATCAAGGCGTAACCGGTGGACGGCGCCAGCCACAGCAGCACCAGGCCAACGGTCTCGATGGTCATGCAGGCAATCGCCGAGGTAAATCCGCCGAAACGGCTGATGGCAGAGATAAACAACAGCCGCGACAGAATGAAACAGACGCCGAACACCGTCAGGCAATACGCCGCGCCGGTCCAGCCACGGTTGAGGTAATACAGGGTAATGAACGTGGTCAGGGTGCCGTAACCGATGGACGCCAGGCTCAGGCTCGCGCCGAACGGGGCAATGCGCCCGAACACCGCCCAGAATGGCAGGCGCTCGCCGCGAATCACCGGCACCGACGGCTTGTTGCGAATCAGCAACAGCGCGCCGAGAGCTAATACCGACAGGACAATCCCCAGGCTTTCAAAGCCGTACTCGGCGACCATCACCACCCCCAGCGGCGCACCAATGGCAATGGCGCCGTAGGACGCGATGCCGTTCCAGGAAATCGACCGCGCCGTGTGCTCGGCGCCGACCTGGCCCATGCACCAACTGATGGTGCCGACGCCGATCAAACCTTGGGCGATCCCCAGCAACAGCCGTCCGGCGATCAGGATCAACAGACTCAGCAGCGGGAAACTTTGCAGCAAGGTCGACACCAGCGTCAGCACGCCGCTCAGCACAATCCCCGACAGCCCATAAACAATCGCACGCTTGGTGCCAACGGTATCCGACATACGCCCGGCCATTGGACGGCTGAGGAGGGTGGCCAGGTATTGGCAGCCGATGGTCAGCCCCGCAATGATCGCGCTGAAACCCAACTGTTCATGGACATAACCCGGTATCACCGCAATCGGCAGGCCGATGCAGAGGAAGGCAATAAAGGTATAGAAAACGATGGAGACGATCTGCAGGGTGATCGCCATGGAGCTTTGCGGAGGCAGTTGCTGCACAGTCATGGGGCTCGTTCGCGGGCGGCGGTGGGAGACCTGCATCATGGCGTGGGTCGGGAATAAAAGGAAGCAGGCTAACTATATTCGGTGCCCTTGAGGGCCTCTTCGCGGGCAAGTCCGCTCCCACAGGGGAGCGCATTCCAAATGTGGGAGCGGGCTTGCTCGCGAAGGGGCCCTCAATAACACCGAAGAACAAAAAGCCTGAATGCAAAAAGCCCCGTCACCAGGACAGGGCTTTTACTTGCCGCTTGCAGCTTGAAACCAATCGCTGCTCTTAAAACACCACGCCTTGGCTGCGCAGGTAATCATCGTAAGTACCGCTGAAGTCGATCACGCCGCTAGGGCTGAGTTCGATAATGCGGGTGGCCAACGACGATACGAACTCACGGTCGTGGCTGACGAAAATCAGCGTGCCCGGGTAGTTCTCCAGCGCCAGGTTCAGCGCTTCGATGGATTCCATGTCCAAGTGGTTGGTCGGTTCGTCCATGATCAGCACGTTCGGCTTTTGCAGGATCAGCTTGCCGAACAGCATGCGACCTTGCTCACCACCGGAGATGACCTTGACCGACTTGAGGATTTCGTCGTTGGAGAACAGCATCCGGCCGAGGGTGCCGCGAACCATCTGCTCGCCGCCCTGGGTCCATTGGCCCATCCAGTCGAACAGGTTGCAGTCGTCTTCGAAGTCGTGGGCGTGGTCCTGGGCGTAGTAGCCCAGTTCCGCGGCGTCAGTCCACTTCACGGTGCCGGCATCCGGGGTCAGTTCGTTGACCAGGGTGCGCAGCAGGGTGGTTTTACCGATACCGTTCGGGCCGATGATCGCTACGCGCTCGCCAGCTTCAACCTGGAAGCTGAAGTCCTTGAACAGTGGCTTGCCGTCAAAGCCTTTGGCCATGCGCTCGACGATGACCGCCTGACGGTGCAGCTTCTTGTTCTGTTCGAAACGGATGAACGGGCTAACACGGCTCGAAGGCTTGACCTCGGCCAGTTGGATCTTGTCGATCGCCTTGGCGCGGGAGGTGGCTTGCTTGGCTTTCGAGGCGTTGGCCGAGAAGCGGCTGACGAACGATTGCAGCTCGGAAATCTGTGCTTTCTTCTTGGCGTTGTCCGACAGCAACTGCTCGCGGGACTGGGTCGCCACGGTCATGTACTCGTCGTAGTTGCCCGGGAACAGGCGCAGCTCGCCGTAATCCAGGTCAGCCATGTGGGTGCACACGCTGTTCAGGAAGTGACGGTCGTGAGAGATGATGATCATCAGGCTGGAGCGCTGGGTCAGGATGTTTTCCAGCCAGCGGATGGTGTTGATGTCCAAGTGGTTGGTCGGTTCGTCGAGCAACAGCACTTCAGGATCGGAGAACAGCGCCTGAGCCAGCAATACGCGCAGTTTCCAGCCTGGGGACACCTCGCTCATCGGGCCGAAGTGCTGCTCGATGCCGATACCCAGGCCCAGCAACAATTCGCCGGCACGGGATTCGGCGGTGTAGCCGTCCATTTCGGCGAACTCGGTTTCCAGTTCGGCCACGGCCATGCCGTCTTCTTCGGTCATTTCCGGCAGCGAGTAGATGCGATCGCGCTCAGCCTTGACCTTCCACAGCTCTTCGTGACCCATGATCACGGTGTCGATCACGGTGAATTCTTCGTAGGCGAACTGGTCCTGGCGCAATTTACCCAGACGCACGTTCGGCTCGAGCATGACCTGGCCGCCGGACGGCTCGAGATCGTTACCGAGGATTTTCATGAAGGTCGACTTGCCGCAACCGTTGGCGCCGATCAGGCCGTAGCGGTTGCCCGCCGCGAATTTGACCGAAACGTTCTCGAATAACGGCTTGGCGCCGAACTGCATCGTGATGTTAGCTGTAGAAATCAAAGGTTTTTCCTGCGAAGCATTCAGAGTAGCTAGGGGTGCGGCAGTACCGATTCAGTACCCGGTTCCGGTTTTCAAACCACGGGAAATGCATCCCGGTCAGAAGCGGAAGGTCCATCTGGCAATAAGTGGACAGCAGCAATGGAGCGCTTGGCCCGAGTCGAAGTGCGCTGAGGCGGGGTTCATTCCCGTCATCAACCAAGGGGGGCGCGTAATGTTTGGCGGCGATTGTACTGGTCTGGCTCTTTAAACGATAGGGCGTTGAGCCTGCGCGGGCACTTTGGCAGCATCAGCGGACACATTTTCACAGTTGTAAGCTAACTATTTGTTACAAACGGGGGCTAAAATGCCACCTTTCACCCAATGCCATGATGGCCTGGGCTCAAGGACGCGCCACCGGGACCGCTGTTTCGTATTCAGACACTGCGTCAGACCGCTTGGCCGGCAGCGCAGTTTGTTCACTTCTGACGTGTGACGATTGCCGTGAAACTTATTATTGCCGCTATTTATGTTGTCTCCATCGCGTACGTTCACCTGCGCGGTCGTGTCCGCCACAAACTGGGTCGTCAACTCAGCGATCACTCGACGTTCCTGGCGCCGATCAATTGCTTCCTTTATATGTTCTCCAAAATGCCCAGCAAACCCTATCTCAACCCGGCGGACTTTCCGGACCTGAGCCCGTTGCAGGCGCACTGGGAAGAAATCCGCGAAGAGGGGCAGAACCTGCTGCGGGCCGGAGAAATCAAGCGCTCGAACCAATACGACGACGTGGGTTTCAACTCGTTCTTCAAGAGTGGCTGGAAGCGTTTCTACCTGAAGTGGTACGGCGACAGCCATCCTTCAGCCGAGAAACTCTGCCCACGCACCACTGAACTGGTGCAAAGCATCGGCTCGATCAAGGCCGCGATGTTCGCCGAGCTGCCACCGGGTTCCAAACTGGTGCGCCACCGCGATCCGTATGCAGGCTCCTACCGCTATCACCTGGGCCTGGAAACGCCGAACGATGCCGGCTGCTACATCAATGTCGACGGCGAGAACTACCACTGGCGCGATGGCGAAGCGGTGATGTTTGACGAAACGTTCATCCACTACGCGGAAAACACCACGGATCAGAACCGTATCATCCTGTTCTGCGACGTCGAACGCCCGATGAAGTACCGCTGGGCGGCGGCGTTCAACAGTTGGTTCAGCCGCAATGTGATGTCGGCGGCGGGCGCGCCGAATGATGCGGGCGACAAGACCGGTGGTATCAATCGGTTGTTCACCAAGATCTACAAGGTACGGTTGCGGGGCAAGGAGCTGAAGAAGCGCAACCGGGCGCGTTACTACCTGGAGAAATGGGCGATTTTTGGTGGGCTATTGGCGGTTTTCGTGCTGATCTGAGTTTTGTATCTGAGCGGCTGACGCCTTCGCGGGCAAGCCCGCTCCCACATTGGATCTGTGGTGTTCACAAATCCCCTGTGGGAGCGGGCTTGCTCGCGAAGAGGCCGTTACATTCACCACAAAGCCTAAGGCTTCTTGGCTCCCAACTGCTTCCACATCTTCGCCGTGATCTTCTGCCGATTGGCATACCCCTCCCACGGATCCCCCTTCAACCCCTCAAGCCGCTCCAGCAAATTGGCCACGGTCCATTCCTGGGAACCGTGTAATTCAGTCAACTCGTCCCGACTGATGGGCACCGACACCGGCAACCCTGGCCGAGCCCGCACCGAATACGCCGCCACCGTACTGGCCCCTCGGGTGTTGCGCAGGTAATCGACGAAGATCTTGCCGACCCGATTCTTCGGGCCCATGGTCGCGGTGATCCGTTCCGGCAGTTGCTGCGCCATGAACTGGGCGATGGCCTTGGCGAACGCCTTGACCGTGTCCCAGTCATCCTTGCGCGCCAGCGGCACGATGATGTGCATGCCTTTGCCGCCGCTGGTTTTCAAGAACGCCTCCAGGCCGATTTCGTCCAGCACCGACAGGGTCAGTTGCGTGGCCTCGACCATGCTTTTCCACGGCAGCGCCGGATCGGGGTCGAGGTCGAGGACAAACAGGTCCGGGGTTTCGATCTTGTCGTGGGTAGCGCCCCACGTATGCAACTCGATAGTGCCCATTTGCGTTGCGCCGATCAGCGCCTGGACCGTGTCGATTTCCATCAGCCGCGCATGGCCCAGGTCGATGTTCGGGTCCAGGTGCTTGATGTTGGGGATCGCCAGGCGTTCGGCATGTTTCTGGAAGAACTGTTCGCCTTCGACTCCTTCCGGCGCCCGCAACAGCGACACCGGGCGGTCGCGCAGGAACGGCAGGATCCACTGGCTGATGCTGTCGTAGAACTGCACCAGTTGCAGTTTTTGCGTGCCGCTGTCCTTGTCGATCACCCGCTCGGGATGAGTGATCTTGACCCCGGCGACGGTGCTGTCCTTGCTGATGGGTTTCTTCTCGCTCACAGGTTTGCTCGCTTTGGGGGATTGCGGTTGTTCACGAACAATCTCTGTTGCCGGTTTGTCGGTGCGCATGGCAATGAAGGCCGCTTGCCGGACCACGCCTTCACGGGTCCACTCGGCAAATTCCGCTTCGCACACCAGCGTCGGCTCGACCCATTGCACGCCCCGGGCCTGGGCGGACGTCAGGGGCTTGGCCAATGGCGAGGTCTTGCGTTCTAGTTTCTGCAGTTGCCCATGGAACAACTTGAGATTGGCCTGATTGAACCCGGTGCCGACCCGACCGGCATAAACCAGTCCGGTATCGTCGTAGACCCCGAGCAACAGGGCGCCAAAACCGCTGCGCGAGCCTTGCGGCGCGGTATAGCCGATGATCACGAACTCCTGGCGCAAGCGGCATTTGAGCTTGATCCAGTCGGGGCTGCGTCGAGACACGTAAGGGCTGCCGGCGCGCTTGCCGATCACGCCTTCCAATGACAGCGCACAGGCACTCTCGATGATGTCCTGGTGCTTGGCGGTGAACGCCTCGGAAAAGCGCAACACCTGCCGCGACTTGCGCCCCAAGGCTTTTTTCAACGCGCCACGGCGATCTTCCACCGGTAATTCGCGCTGATCGACGCCGTGCAAGAAGGGCGCGTCAAACACGAAATAGACGATATCCACCGAGCGGCCGATTTCGAAAGCGTTCTGCAACGCCTGAAAATCCGGAAAGCCTTTGTCGTTCAACACCACCACTTCGCCGTCCAGCCAACTGCCGTCGAGTTTCATATCGGCCAGAGCCTTGGCTTGCAGCGGTAATTTGGCGGTCCAGTCGTGGCCGTTGCGGGTCAACAACCGAACTTCGCCGTTGTCGATTCGGGCGAGGATGCGGTAGCCATCGAACTTGATTTCATAACGCCAGTCGCCGGCCGGGGCCTTGTCCATCAGCGTCGCCAGTTGAGGGCTGAATGTTTCGGGCAGGGTGGCTGGTTTGGGTTTTTTAACGGTTTTTTTTGTGGCTTTTTTGGTGGCTTTTTTGGTGGTCTTATCGCCCACCGTGGCATCGCTCAATACGCTTTTCGGCAGCTCGGCCACCACATCAAACTCACTGATCGGCCGCGCCTGTTGATCCTTTTCCTTGATCAGCAGCCATTGTTCCTTGTCGCCACTGCCGCGCAGGTGAGTGCGCACCAACGCCCAGTCCCCCGAGAGCTTTTCGCCGATCAAGGTGAATTTCAGTTTGCCGGCCTTGTAGGTTTCCTGCGGATCACCAATGGGCTGCCAGACGCCGTGATCCCAGACGATCACATCCCCGGCGCCGTACTGACCCTCGGGAATACTGCCCTCGAAGGTGCCGTAGCTGATGGGATGGTCTTCGACATGTACCGCCAGGCGCTTTTGCGTCGGATCGAGGCTCGGGCCTTTGGGCACGGCCCAGCTCTTGAGGGTGCCATCGAGTTCCAGGCGAAAGTCATAATGCAGGTTGCGCGCATCGTGTTTCTGGATCACGAAACGCAGGGCCGACGCGGTTTTCTTGCCGCGTTTGGCCGGCGCCGATTCGGGCGGCTCCGAGGTGATCTCGAAGTTGCGTTTGCGCGTGTATTCACTCACCGGTTTAGCCATGGCGGACTACCCTGTGCTGCGAGTCCCGGGCCGTCAGCCGCGAGAACTCTTCGTGGCTTTTTTCGCCGGAGCCGGTTTGGCCGCAGCTTTGCGCGGCTTGGCCGCCGGTTTGCTGGCTGCCTTGCCGCCGAGGCTGCGTTTGAGCAGTTCGGTCAAGTCAATGACATCCGCCGTTTTACGTTCCTCCTCGCCAGTGGTGCTCTCGACGTCTTCGATCTTGCCTTCATGGGCCTTTTTCTCCACGAGGGCCATGATCTTGTCTTCGAAACTGTCGCGGTAATCCTCGGGTTTCCAGTCGGCGCTCATGTCTTCCACCAGGCGCTTGGCCATCTCCAGCTCTCCTTTTGCCAGTTCGGGTTTGGTCACCTCGCTGCCCAGTTCCAGTTCATCCAGGCTGCGCACTTCCGCCGGCCAACGCAGCATCACCAGCACCATCGCCGACTCCAGTGGCATCAGCGCCGCCAGGTGCTGACGGGTGTGCAGCACGACATGGGCGAGGGCGACCTTGTTGGTCTTGCTCAGGGTTTCACGCAAAAGTGCGTAGACCTTGCCACCGCGTTTGTCCGGCGCCAAGTAATAGGGTGTGTCGATGTTTTGCAGCGGGATCTGCTCGCTGTCGACGAAGGCGAAGATGTCGATGGTCTGGGTCGACAGCGGGTGCGCGGAGCGGATTTCCTCTTCGCTGAGCACCACATAGCGACCCTTTTCGTAGGCCACGCCTTTGACGATATGTTCCTTGGTGACTTCCTTGCCGGTGACCTTGTTGACGCGTTTGTAGCCCACCGGGTCCATGCTGCGGCTGTCGAGCCAGTCGAAATCCACCCCTTGGGATGAGGTTGCCGACACCAGTGCCACGGGGATGTGCACCAAGCCGAAACTGATTGCGCCTTTCCAGATTGCTCGGGCCATCTTCGTCTACTCGCAAGTGATGATCAGGTGACCTTTGGCCCCGCGCAAAAGTTTCAGCGGCTTGCGCCCAGGCGCTGCGGGGGGATCAGCGGTGCAGGTAAACCGGTGTTACATCTGTGAAGGAGGTTTCAGTTAACAAATCCGAACGTCGGGCGTAGCGTGGCATCGAAGACTCTATTCCCGTGTCCGCAGAGAGGCTCCCCATGAACAGATTTGTGCTCGGTAGCACCGTGTTGGCCTTGAGCGCTGTGCTCGGCCAGACGGCCCTGGCCCAGAGCCCGACGGGCAGCAGTAACAACAACCCCTACAACAGCCCGATTCACCGGGCCAACCCCAACAGTATGCAAGGCACGCAGCCGGCCACCCGACAGCCCACGTTCGCCCCCGTGCCGCGCCCGCCAACCCTGGAAAACGGCGGCATCGGCAACCGCTATCCCCAGGACAAAGCAGCGCCCAGCTCGCCACCGAAATTCATTCCCAACCCACCACCCCGGGACTCGGACAGCAGCAACCGTTGACCGGCAGATTGATTCTGTCAGCCATTCGAACGACAAAAGGAAGCGTGCATGTTGCGTAAAACCCTCCTGGCGACCTTCTGCGCCAGCGTACTGATCACCGCCGCGGCGCCTGTTTTCGCGGCGCCCGCCCAGGAACTCAAAAGCGAACAAGGCACCCTCGAAGTCACGCCGATTACCAAGGGCCTGGAACACCCGTGGGCCTTGGCATTTCTGCCGGATCGCCAAGGGATGTTGGTGACTGAACGGCCCGGCAACCTGCGGGTAGTCAGCACCGATGGCAAACGCTCAGCGCCGATCAGCGGCGTGCCCAATGTCTGGGCCAAGGGGCAGGGCGGTTTGCTCGATGTGGTGCTGTCACCGGATTTCCAGCAGGACCGCATGGTTTATCTGTCCTTCGCCGAGGGCGGTGGCGATGGCGACAAGGCCGGGACGGCGGTGGGTCGCGGGCGTTTGTCCGAAGACCTGACCACCCTCAAGGATTTCAAGGTTATTTTCCGCCAGGAGCCGAAGCTCTCGGTGGGTAATCACTTCGGCTCGCGGCTGGTGTTCGACCGTGACGGTTATCTGTTCATCACCCTGGGTGAAAACAATGACCGCATGACCGCCCAGGACCTCGATAAGCTGCAAGGCAAAGTCGTGCGGATCTACCCGGACGGCAAGGTGCCGGACGACAACCCCTTTGTCGGTCAGGCTGGCGTGCGTCCGGAGATCTGGTCCTACGGCCATCGCAACCCCCAAGGCGCGGCACTCAACCCCTGGAACGGCACGCTGTGGGAAAACGAGCACGGCCCCAAGGGGGGTGACGAGATCAACGTCATCGAGCGCGGCAAGAATTACGGTTGGCCCCTGGCAACCAACGGCATCAACTATTCCGGCCAGCCGATTCCGGAGGCCACGGGCAAGACCGCCGAAGGCACCGTGCCGCCGCACCATGTCTGGGAAGTCTCTCCTGCCATCAGCGGCATGGCGTTCTACGACGCCGACCGCTTCAAGCCTTGGCAGCACAACGTATTCATCGGCGCGCTGGCGAGCCAGGAGCTGATTCGCTTGCAATTCGATGGCGACAAAGTGGTGCATGAAGAGCGTTTGCTGGGGGAACTCAAGGCGCGGATTCGCGATGTACGGCAGGGGCCTGACGGGTATTTGTATGTGCTGACGGATGAGGAAGACGGGGCTTTGTACAAAGTCGGGTTGAAGTAAAACTCATCTACCGCTTTCGCGAGCAAGCCCGCTCCCACAGAGGGAACGCATTCCAAATGTGGGAGCGGGCTTGCTCGCGAAGGCGGCTTCATACGCACCAAAAATCCAGAGCTGCTTCACTGTCGGCTATACAGAATCACCGCCGCCCGAAGCTTCCCCCGTCCAAAACTGCACATCTTCTCAAACTCCCCATGACTCACCGGCAAGTGCTGACAGTCCATGGGCTGGCGATGCTGGCTGTGATCCACATCCGGGTCGTGCAGGTAGACAAACTCCTCGTCGCAATCGGTGACCATCACCCAGTGCGGCGCCTTTGAGCGGGTCAGGCGATAGCTGCTGATCAACACCAGCGGCTGCCCGCCCGCATCCAGCAGTCGGGGCAGATCCAGCGGCCCGCCAATCACCCGTTCCACGTCGGTGTCCTGCAATTGCGCGGTGAACTCCTCGTGGACCAGACGCATTACGTCCTTTTTATGTTCATCGCGCACGCCATCGAGAAACAACGGCCCGGCCATGCTCAATTGCAACCGCACGCGAAAGCCGCGTCGCCACGCCGCCAGCGCCAAACCTTGGGGGCTGCAACCACCGTGCCCCGAGGTCATGAACACCGTGGTCGCCTCGCGCCAGATTTGCAGTTCTTCACGCCGTTCCAGCAATCGGCCCTGTTGCAGCGCGCCCATGGCCATCAGCAAACAGGCCGGGCCGCAGGTGAAATCGGTGGTCTGGCGATACCAGGGCACCTGGATATTGCGCGAATCCCGGTGCTGGAGGATGCGTTTCTCCAGGCGCAGCGCGTCGGCGTGGTCCTGGTAATAGTCATGAATCAGCGCAAAGCGCCGGTAACCGTTGCGCTCATACAGGGCAATCGCCGCCGGGTTGTCGATGCGCACCTCCAGCCGCAGGTAAGCGCAATCGTGCTCAAGGGCACAGGCCTCGACCCGCTCCAGCAACTGCTTGCCCAAGCCATTGCCTCGAGCTTCGGCGGCGATGGCAATCGAATACAGCCGCGCCAGGGACGTGCCGCGATGGAACAACACCACCGCGTACCCGAGCAGCGCCTCGCCGACCTCGGCGACCAATAGTTGTCCATGGGCACGGGTGATCATCCACTGAAAACTGCGACTGTTGAGCCGATCCGTGGTGAAGCATTGCTCTTCGAGTTTGAGCAGCGCCGGTAAGTCGTCAACTACCGCCAAGCGAAAGACAGGATGCATATGACCACCGTAAAAGTTGCGTAACGAAACGGGACTTTCGAAAAAGTTCGTGCTTAATAGGAAAGGTCTTGTTCTCCAACGGATCAATCACTATGTCAGCGGTACAAGGTCATTGGCGCGAAGTATCCGAGCAAACTTTGCCGGCGGCAACTTATTTAAATGACGCGGTTAGAACTTCCAGCCAGTTGATTATCATCGTCGAACGCAAGGAAGACTGGGCGTCGTACTTTCCCAGCGAAGACATCGTCACCGCCCAGGAATACCTGGAGCAAACCCGCGACAACGAGCAGGGAAAACGGGTCCAGGTGATCAACCTGTGCCGCAGTTACAAGTACCTGGGGCACGGCTACTACTGCTCGCTGCTGGCCGAAGCCCGGGGGCACAAGGTTATTCCATCGGTGCGGACCATCAGCGAGCTGACCCGTAAATCCCTGTACGGCCTGGCGCTGGACGACCTGGATAAACCCTTGGAAAAAGCCCTCAGTAATCATCTTTACAGCGACACTGAAGGCTTTACGCTAACCCTTTATTTTGGCAAGACTAATATCGAACCTTTGCAGGATCTGGCGCGGCAGTTATTTGAAGTGTTTCCGTGCCCGATTTTGTTAGTTGAGTTTCGGCGAACTAACGGCTGGCACATTGAAGGTATAAAGTCCGGCGCACTGCACAAGTTGCGTGAAGATCAGGAAGATCAGTTCGCTAACTCCCTGGACAGCTTCAGTCGCAAGATATGGCGCGTGCCGCGCTCCCGGCGCCTGGCCCGTTATGACCTGGCGATCCTGCATGACCCGCAGGAAGCCTTGCCGCCCTCTAACGCCAAGGCCCTGGACAACTTCGTCCGTGTCGGCAAAACCCTGGGCATCGATGTCGAGCTGATCGAGCGCAAGGATTACGCCCGCATCGCCGAATACGACGGCCTGCTGATCCGCGAGACCACTAGCGTCGACAACCATACCTACCGTTTCGCCAAGAAAGCCGAGAGCGAAGGGCTGGTGGTGATGGACGACCCGACGTCGATCCTGCGTTGCACCAACAAGGTCTATCTGACCGACCTGCTCAAAAGCCATCAATTGGGCATGCCTGCCACCGAAATCCTCTACAAGGAACGACCGGAAGACTTCGAACGGGTCGGCGAACGCCTGGGCTTTCCGCTGGTGTTGAAAATCCCCGACGGCTGTTTCTCCCGGGGCGTAATCAAGGTCGAAAGCCAGCAAGCCTTGCTCGAAGCCACCGCCGAACTGTTCGAACATTCGGTATTGCTGCTCGCTCAGGAATTTTTCTACACCGAGTACGACTGGCGCATCGGCGTGCTCAACCGCAAACCGATCTTTGCCTGCCAGTACTTCATGTCCAAGGGCCATTGGCAGATTTACAACCACAAGGCCAAGGGCCAGGACATCAACGGCGAATGCCGCACCCTGGCGGTCCACGAAGCACCGCGCGCGGTGGTGGAGCTGGCGGTGAAGACCGCCAATCTGATCGGCGATGGCCTCTACGGCGTCGACCTCAAGCAGTCCGGCGACAAAGTGGTGGTGATCGAGGTCAACGACAACCCGAACATGGACGCCGGCATCGAAGACGCCTATTTGCAGGACGATTTGTACTCGCTGGTGCTGGAAGAGTTCGTCCGCCGCCTGGAGCTCAAGCGACGCGGCCAGGCCTGGTGAACGGCCAATGATCAAGAGCTTTCAACTGACCCACGGCGTCCTGCATACCGTCGAACGACTGGACGCCGAAGTGATGCTGTTCAGCAACCCCGATGCCGCCGAGCGGGACCTGCTGCACAGCCATTTCAAGCTCGATGAGCATGCCCTGGCCTCGGCCCTGGACCCGGACGAGGTGTCGCGAATCGAGTTTCACCCCGACAACCTGTTCCTGATCTGGAAACGTCCGGAAAACTATTCCGGCGTCGGCAGCCTGGCCTTCGAGGTGTCGTCCTGCGGCTTGCTGTTCTCCCCGGGCCGCTTGCTGGTGATCGCCACCGACGACTCGCCGCTGCATGGCCTCGGCACGCGCCAGCGGCTCAACACGCCGCTGGATGTGTTGCTGGATTTGTTGTTCAACAACATCCATCACTACCTGGGCCACCTGAAGGTGATCAAACTGGTTGCCCGGGAGTTGCAGCAGAAATTCAACGCCTCGATGGAAAACCAGCATCTGATCCAGATGTTCAACCTCAGCGAGAGCCTGATCTATTACATCAATGCCATCCACAGCAACGGCGCGGTACTGACCCGGCTGCGCAACCACGCGGAAAAGGAACACTTCAGCAGCGAGGCCATCGGCCTGATCGACGACCTGATCATCGAAAACAACCAATGCTACAAACAGGCGGAAATCTACTCCACGGTGTTCTCTGGGCTGATCGATGCCCGGGGCAACCTGATGAACAACAGCATGAACAACTTGTTGCGAAAGCTGACGTTGATCAACGTGGTGTTCCTGCCGTTGAACCTGATTGCCAGTATTGGCGGCATGTCCGAGTTCAGCATGATGACGGCGGGGACGCCGTGGTGGATTTCTTATCCGTTGTTTCTGACGGCGATGATGTTGGGGGCGGGGGTGATGGTGCTGGGGCTCAGGCGCTTGGCCAAGTAACTTTGTTGGCCTTCAGGCCGCCTTCGCGAGCAAGCCCGCTCCCACAGGGGGGCTTGTGAACGCCACAGATCCAGTGTGGGAGCGGGCTTGCTCGCGAAAGCAATATCAACATCACAGCAGATTCCGAATCAAACTGCTTGGCCTGGATCGACACGAACTGAACGGTCTTGAACCCCCCGAACCACCAAGTACAACAAAGGCCCAACCGAAACGAAAATGGCCGTGAGCAAAAGATACGGAATCACCGACAACCCCGACCTGCCGCGTTGACGCGCATCCCGATACATCCAGATGCCCGCCAGCGTCGCCAGCAGATAAAGATCAATCACCACCTGCGCTGTATCCGGCCGCGACATCAGGCTGAGGCCAAACTCGATCAACGACTGCTCCGCCTGCAACATCACCGATACGGTGTAGCCGGCAAACGCAATCAGGGCAATCAGGGGCAGGGTTACAGACTTCATGGTGACCTTCCTTGGGGACAATGAGCAGAATCGCCAGCCTACAGAGGCCCGACAAAATTGGCCATTGACTTGCCACCAACGCCCGGCTAATTTCCAGCCATGACTTCCACCGTATTGCGCTGCCAGCCAAGCATTATTACCGCCATTCCTTATTTGGCGGGCTAGCTCACGACTGCAGCACCCAACCCGCCCTAGAGGCGGGTTTTTACTTTCTGTCTCCTGGGCCTGATCAACGTCAGGAGACGACCATGAGCAGCACCACCGCCCAGCAAGCCTTGCTTGAGCATTACGTGAAAAAAATCCTGGCCGCGCCGGTGTACGAACTGGCCGTGCGCACGCCGTTGCAGCTGGCGTCGGCGCTGTCCGAGGCGTTGGGCAATCAGGTCCTGCTCAAGCGCGAAGATTTGCAGCCAACCTTTTCCTTCAAGATCCGTGGCGCCTACAACAAACTGGTGCAACTCAGTGAAGAGCAAAAGGCTCGCGGGGTAATCACGGCCTCGGCCGGCAATCATGCCCAAGGCGTGGCACTGGCGGCACGTGAATTGGGAATCGCTGCCACCATCGTCATGCCCTGCACGACGCCGGAATTGAAGGTGCTCGGCGTGCGCAGTCGCGGTGCCGAGGCGGTGCTGCAGGGCGAGAGTTTTCCGTTTGCCCTGGAGCATGCCCTGAGCCTGGCCCGCCAAACCGGCCGCACCTTCGTCTCGCCGTTCGACGACCCGGACGTGATCGCCGGGCAGGGCACCGTCGCCATGGAAATCCTGCGTCAGCATCAAGGTCCACTGGACGCCATCTTCGTCCCGGTAGGCGGAGGTGGCTTGGTCGCCGGCATCGCTGCCTACGTCAAATACCTGCGGCCAGAGGTGCGCATCATCGCCGTCGAGTCGGAACATTCCGCGTGTTTGCAAGCGGCGCTACAGGCTGGCGAACGGGTAGTCCTGCCCACCGTAGGAACATTCGCCGATGGCGTGGCGGTGGCGCAGATTGGCGCTTATGGCTTCGAGGTGTGCCGGTTCTGTGTCGATGAAGTCATCACCGTCAGCAACGACGAACTCTGCGCGGCAATCAAGAACATCTACGACGACACTCGCTCGATCACCGAGCCTTCCGGCGCCTTGGCCGTGGCGGGGATCAAGAAATACGTAGCGCAAACCAGCGCCCGGGGGCAGACCCTGGTGGCCATCGACTCCGGAGCGAACATCAATTTCGACAGCTTGCGCCATGTCGCCGAGCGCGCCGCTGCTTGCGCAGCTCCGGCATGAACGGACGTCAAGCCAACATCGGGCGCAGGAACGTGCGTTCGTAACTGAAGATAAACTTCTTTTCCACCAGCGAGGCCACGAGCGCGGTGCTTTGCGGGTCGGTCATGGCGATGTGGCGGTAACTTTCGTAGTCCGCCAGGGAAGGGAAACTGAACAGGCAGTAAGCGATATTGCTAGCGCCCTCGGATGGCAGGAAGTAGCCGTGATGCGTCCCGCCCAAGCGCTCGACGATACCGAGCCAGGCCTGGGCATAGGCTTCGAATTCACTGAGTTGGTACGGATCGATGACGTATCTGACGTGGCAGGTGATCAAAGGAAAGCTCCTGTTTTTTATAGGTCAACACAATTCCCCTGTGGGAGCGGGCTTGCTGGCGAAGGCGGTGTGTCAGTCGCCATTAATGCTGTATGTGACGCCCTCTTCGCGAGCAAGCCAGCTCCCACAGGTTTGATCGCATGACAGCCCGGTAAGTATTAGCCCAACGGTCTTACAAAAGGGCCAACAACCCATCATGCCTCCTTGCGTGAAAGTAGGGTCAGCGGATACTGAAATATTGGGTAGCATTTTTTTTACCTCCATGTCTGGCAAATGCAACCCGCGCCTGATACCGGCAATTTGCAGGGCTTGCACAGGCCTTTCTTGCACATTGCATGAGAGCATTCTGATGGCTCCCTCGCTAAACCCTTGATTTGCCGACGAGGTGCAGAGCGAAATTCCGGGCATGAATTATGCTGTAGCTGTCTTTAAGTTGACCGACATTTAAATGAGTCAGCGTAGCTACGAGAGAACGGTCAGTGGTTGAAATGTGTTGGCCCGCACGGATGACAAACGGGTGATTTCACTACCGGCCGATGATTATTTGATTGGCAGTCTCACACTAAGGAGAGGGTCGCCATGTTTCTTTCTGCCCTGGAACTACGCAATATCATTGAAAGCAGCTTCTTGCCGAAGCGCTGTCAATGCACGGTATCGCCGGACCTGTCGATGACCGTAAAAGTCTATGCCGACACGCACACCGATCAGCTCGATCTATTAGTGACCGGCATCAATGCTAAACGTTTGAATGGTTGTCGAGAAATCAACGACTTGATCGCCGAACTTCGATCAGACATGCAGCACAGGGCCGCCGTTCAGCCTCTGCATCTGGACCGTAAAGCACTCTAACCTGCCGTTTCAAGCTCTACCGACACGCGCCGGGTTTGGAAAAACCCCAGACCCAGCGCCAGTTCCACCCCGACTGCCAGCAAAATACCTGGCCCGGCATGGCCATTCAGCCATTCGCCGAAGCCCAGGGCTGCGAGCCCCCAACAGCCGACGATAAAGCCGTTGCTCAACGCGTTGCGGGTCGAGGAGGGCGCTTCGTTGCGCACCAGATAAAACATCACCCCCAGCGCCGCGAACAACACCGCGCTGCGCCGCGCAACCAGTCCCGCCACCGACGAATACTCAATGTCCCAGATTGCCAGCAGTCGATCGGGCAGCAAACCCCACACCAGCGCCAACAGAACACACAGCGCGGCGGTGAACGTCGACAACGTACGAAACGATAACTGCATGGCCAATCCTTTGCGGCAGTGAGGGAGGCAACGAGCATAGCGCCAGAGCCCTCACAGGCAAACCGCAAAACGCCAAATCAGAACCTTCTGTCAGTTCTGATAACTGCACGCGTCAGACAATTTCCGATAGGTGATTTCTGAAGGCTTGCCGGTGTCGCTGTCGATGTACTTCATGTCCGCTGTGACCACTTTGCAGTCCAGCGTCGACGGTTCGGTCAAGGCAACCACCTTTCCCACATGCAGCGGCATACCGTACTCGTACGATTTGTCCTGGGAAGTTGACGTGCTGGCGGCCTGGGCCAGGCCAGTGAACGCCGTGCAGGCGAGGGCGGTGGTGATCAGCAGAGTGCGCATGTTCATGGAGGTTCTCCGGTGCAGGCTTGAAGTCAGCTCGACGTGAAAAGCGCCGAACCTGCCGCACTGGGCATCAGGAGAGCCTGAAGGCGTGCGGTCCCGTAAAGTTTTGGACCGCGGAGTTAAGCGATGGTTAACCCGGTTGAATGCCACCTGTCGTGAAGGCATTTCTGACAGAGGTTTCATGTGGGTGAAAAAAGCTGCGGGAGCTTAGGCAGGTTCCTACACGATGGGATGCTTTGTCTGCTATCGCCGTTTGGGGTGGAGCGATTACTGTTTGGCTTCGCTGCAAAATCAGCGGGCAGGTTTGGTCACCTGGTTAACACTGCACATATATGTGCCATCATTCGCGCTGTGGACTTCTACGTCTCGTAGTGCGTTGCAATGGTGGCTGTGTGCAGGACGCTTTCGAGCGAGCCGTTTTGAGTGTTAGCGGTTGACCAAGCCTGTGCACAGCCGCCTCCATCGTTTGGTCACGGTGCTGGCGATTACTAATTAACACTCGAGTAATTACTATGCCGACGATAAATCCTTTCCCCAATCGCTACCGTTCACTCAAAAGCAACGTTACCGACACAAACCCACTGGTCATCGACACCGAAGCCGATCCCCAAGACATCCTCGAAGCCGCCCTACAGCGCATTCGCGCCTCCAGTAATTTGCTGGAAACGCTTCATTGCCAGTGTTTTAGAGATGGCGATGTCCAGGACATTCCGCATATCACCCATGCGCTGTATCTGTTGACGCAGGATGGGTTTGATTTGCTGCAAGTCGCGCAGCAGCAGATGTTGGGGTGGAAAGCGCCGGTCTGACATTATTCGGTCAAGGAGGGAAGCAGTTCTTGTTGCTGCTTCCTACTCCAAGGCATCGGATGGTTTGTAGGTTTGGTCGCGTGCTGGTCAGATGATATTTACACCAGTTTTAGCGACTCAGCTTGTCGGGAAAAAACGACATCGGGGCGTGAGTCGCCTTCCATGTTTTTGCAAATTTCTCAGCTTCTACTATTTGCTCAGGTGTCATCTTGCTGGCAATTTTTTTAAGCTTACTTTCAGCCAAGTCCAGAATTCCACCGCCGCCGTCTAGCTCCCTTAGCAAATATATAAGCGCGTAACCTTTAACGATATCGAATGGGAAACCGTATGTATCTGGCTCATGGGCGAGGTCTGACCCATAACCATAAATAGTTGATGCATAGCCCGCCAAAGCTGCTTGTTCATTCCAATACCGAAACCCTTCGATATCTGACTTTTCAAACAGAATAGCGGCATATTCCATCATTGATTTTGGATAGCCACCTTCAGCGGATGCTTTGAACCATTTTTCAATAGCCTCGCCACGTTTCCAAGGCAGGAAAAATCCTTCACCTTGCTGATAACTTACACCCATCCAATATTGAGCCAGCGCATGACCTGCCAAAGCGGATTTCTCAAGCCATTCCTCGTCTCCAGTTAGCTCGTACATTATGTACATAGCTTCTGCGTCACCCTGTATCGTTTTGGGCATAGCTACATCTTTTGCTTGGTTTAACCATTCAATAGGCAATTTTTGATTGGGCGAACAGTCGTTAGTAAATGTGCATAGATCCTTCTCGCTACGCCCGAGTTGAATCATGGCGTACAGGTCACCTTGAGCAGCCGAGGCCTCGTACCACCTCCGTGCTTCAGGATTCATGTAGTGATTTTTTCTCCTTAGCGATTCACCTAAATAATACTGAGCTTCGTGGTCTCCTGCTTCAGCAGCAATGGTGAGGAATGGTATCGCTGAGGTGGCTTTATATTGGTTGTAAAAGGTTATTCCCTGAGTTTTTGCCAATTTTTGCTCTGAAGTGAGCTCGGCAAAAGCAGTGTTTGTAAATGCCATAAATAGAAGTGCGGCAATTAATAGTCTTCTCATGGAATTTAGCGACTCAGTTTGTCCGGAAAGAAAGACAGCGGTGGGTGAGTGGTTTTCCATTCTTTTGCTAATTCATAAGCTTCTAAAATTTGCTCAGGTGTCATTTTTTCAGCAATTTCAGGAAGGGTTTCATTTACGTAAACCTGAACATCTCCACCACCGTCTAGCTCAGTGAGTAGCGAAGTTACCGCGTAACCTTTGACCAGATCCAGTGGAAAGTCGAACAGCGATGGTGAGTGCGCCAAATATGCTCCGTAACTACTGATGCCTGATTCGTATCCGGCATTAGCTGCTTCGTAAATCCAGTGACGAGCCACCGCTAAATCACCGTGGTCCTCATAAATAAACGCCGCATATTCCATCATGGCCGGTGGGTATCCTCCCTGTGCAGATAATCTCAGCCACTCTCCAACTGCCTCATGCCGTTTCCATGGCAGGAAGAAGCCATCTCCCTGCCTAGTTCCAATGGCCATCCAGTACTGAGCCAATGGGTTGCCCTCAAATGCTGATTTCTCAAGCCATACGTCGTCAATTGTAAGCTCGTACATGACATACATGGCCTCTGCGTCACCTTGGATCGCTTTCGGCTCAGCTATATGTTTGGCTTGTTTTAACCATTCAATGGGTAGTTTTTGTTCGGGAGGGCAGTCGTTTGAAAGCGCGCAAAAATCTTTCTCACTACGTCCTAGTTGAATCATTGCATAAAGATCACCCTGAGTCGCCGACGCCTCATACCACTTACGTGCCTCAGGGTTCATGTAGTGATTTTTTCTTCTGAGCGATTCACCGAGATAATACTGGGCTTCATGATCTCCGGCTTCAGCAGCAATGGTGAGGAATGGCATTGCAGAAGTGGCTTTATATTGATTGTAGAGAGTTATTCCCTTGGTCTTCGCTAATTTTTGTTCTGTGTTAAGTTCGGCGTGCGCATTGTTCGTAAGTGTCGTGAGCAGCAATGCGCATATTATTATTCTATTAATTGAAATCAATGGCTCAATTTTTCCGGAAAAAACGACAAAGGTGGATGTGTGAGTTTCCATTTTTTCGCAAACTCGTTCGCTTGTGAAATTTGCTCAGGCGTCATTTTTGCCTCTATCTCGGGTAGCTTAACTTCAAGGTAATCTCGAGCACTGCCGCCACCATCAAGCTCCTTCAGAAGCGAAACGAGCCCATAGCCTTTTACCAAATCCAAGGGGTAACCGACCTTATCGGGCGTATGAGTCAGATAGGCGCCGTAGGTACTTACAGCATTCTGCTCACCTGTATTTGCTGCTTCCTCCAGCCAATGACGAACACCCACCATGTCGCCTTCTTTATACAAGACTGCTACGTAAGCCATCATCGCTTTAGGGTAGCCCCCTTCAGAAGAAGCTTTTAACCACTTGGCAATGGATTCGGACCGTTTCCAGGGCAGCAGGAATATGCCATTACCTTCTTGTTCACCGATTGCCATCCAGTACTGTGCGATAGCGTGACCGGCATTTGCAGACTTCTCTAACCAGTCTCGATCTATTGTGAGTTGATACATGATGAACATGGCTTCTGCGTCGCCTTGCTCAGCTTTAGGCTTCGCCAAATTTTGGGCGAGATTTAACCAGTCGATTGGTTGTTTTGTTGTTGGAGAACAATCGTTCGAAAACTGACAGAGATCTTTTTCGCTTCGTCCTAACTGAATCATCGCGTAAAGATTGCCTTGGCTCGCCGAGGCTTCATACCACTCGCGAGCCTCAGCATTCATGTAGTGATTTTTCTTTCGAAGTGATTCGCCAAGAAAATATTGTGCTTCGTCATCCCCTGATTCGGCGGCAACTGTCAGGAGAGCAGTAGCAGACATAGTTTTATATTGATTGTAGAGAGTTATTCCTTGTTTCTTTGAGGGTTCTTGGAGTGGTGACAAGTCCGCGCTCGCGTGGAACGACAGCGTTAAGAAAAATAGCGTGCTGAGTAGTTTTATTAAGCTCATTGGCTCAACTTGTCGGGAAAAAATGAAACAGGTGGGTGCGAAACTTTCCAGGCTTTCGCCAAATCTTTGGCTTCGAGAATTTGCGCGGGTGTCATCTTGGCGGCGATAATCGGTAATTTGAACTCGACGTTAGTTTGCATATCGCCCCCACCATCCAACTCGCTCAATGAATATACATATGCATATCCTTTTACGAGGTCTAATGGGAAGCCATATCTGTCGGGCTCATGGGCAAGATAGGATCCGTAGCCATAAACTGTCTCTGCATAACCGGCCAGCGCCGCTTGTTCATTCCAATATCGAAAGCCTTCAATATCCCCTTTTTCGAAGAGTAATGTTGCGTACTCCATCATTGATTTCGGATAACCACCCTCTGCGGAAGATTTAAACCATTTCTCAACTTCTTCTCCTCGTTTCCAAGGCAGGAAAAATCCTTCTCCTTGCTTATAGCCAACGCCCATCCAGTATTGTGATAGAGCATAACCTGCGGAGGCTGATTTCTGAAGCCACTCATTATTCATTGTGAGTTCGTACATAATGTACATGGCTTCCGGATCACCTTTTTCAGCTTTTAAGTTTGCGAGATCTTTAGCCTGATTCAACCACTCAATAGGTTTTTTTTGTCCAGCAGGGCAGTCTTTTGAAATTTGGCAAAGATCTTTTTGACTCCGTCCCAGCTGAATCATTGCATACAAATCACCATGATCCGCTGATGCCTCGTACCACATGCGCGCATCAGGATTCATATAATGATTTTTCCTCCTGTGCGATTCACCTAAATAATACTGAGCTTCTTGGTCTCCGGCTTGTGCAGCAATGGTGAGAAGTGGGACTGCTAACGCGGTTTTGTCTTGATTGTAGAGAGTTAAACCTCGAATTTTGGCTGATTCCGCTTCAGATGAAAGCCCAGCGCACGCATTATTCACAAATTTTAGAAATAATAATGCACTAATCAGCGATCTTTTCATTGATATCAGCGGCTCAGTTTTTCCGGGAAAAACGATAGGGGCGGATGGGTCTCTTTCCATGTTTTGGCGAAACTCTTTGCCTCGGCAATTTGTTCAGGAGTTATTTTGGAAGAGATTTTTTGCAATTGGTCTTTTACATCCGCTTGCATCCCTCCGCCTCCATCCAGCTCTTTTAGCAAATAAATTAATGCATAGCCTTTGACAGCATCGAGAGGGTACCCATATAGATCTGGTTCGTGGGCTAAATCCGAACCATACTCAAATATAGTGGATACATAGCCGGTGAGGGCGGATTTTTCGTTCCATTTTCGGTAGCCCTCCATATCATTTTTTTCGCTGAGCAGTAATGCGTACTCCCTCATTCCTTTTGGGTATCCTCCTTCAGCAGATGCTTTAAACCACTTCTCGATAGAATCTTGTCGCTGCCAAGGGAGAAAAAAACCTTCCCCTTGTTTTTCCGCTATGCCCATCCAATATTGTGCTATTGGATGCCCAGCATCTGCCGCTCTTTTCAGCCAATATTTATCTACGGTCAATTCGTACATGATGTACATAGACTCAGCATCGCCATTTTCAGCCTTTGGCTTGGCAATATGTTGTGCTTGTTTTAACCATTCAATAGCGGGCTTTTGAACGGGTGCACAGTTTTGTAGGTTTTTGCAGAGGCTATCATCATTACGCCCTAATTGAATCATTGCATACAAGTCTCCCTGGTCAGCGGCGGCCTCGTACCATTTCTGAGATTCGGGGTTCATGTAGTGATTTTTTTTTCGTAACGATTCAGCTAAAAAATATTGTGCTTCGTGATCGCCGGCTTCGGCTGCAATAGACAAGAAAGGGGTGGCATAAGATGGTTTTAGTTGGTTGTATAGAATTAATCCCTGTTCCTTGGCGGTTGCCTGCTCAGGTGAAAGCTGTGCTAGTGCAAAGCCTGAACACAGATAAGATATTACAGTGATTGGAATTAGCCATTTTAGATTCATAACTGTCTCGAGAATATAGTTTACTGGCTAGGGCCGGTGTAGGTTGCTTTGCCAGAGGGGATATAGGTCCGCCCAAAATACTGGCTGCGCTGGCATAAACGGTCTAAATCGCCTCCCAATAGTTTGATATGAGACTTGTAGCGATCCCTCATCAGGTCTCCTCTGCGCTTCTCAAAACGTATAACACCTTCAGCCATAAAGTTATCGAGTAATAAGCGGTTCTCGCAATATTCCTGACCACCAATCTCTGGCTTGACACCGAAGCGATTCATACACATACAGGCTTCTTCGAACTGGCGCCGTGCTTTATCCATGGTGTTTTGTTTCTGAGCGCTTTCCACAATCCAACCAAGAATACGCTCTATAGCTTGCTGCTGGATGAAAAACGCTTGAGACTCACCATATGTGCGTTCATTTTTTTCTGCGGTGACAGATGACTCTACAGGGGTGACCTTAAATGCTTCTGGAGGACTAATCAGAGTTTTCAGCAATGGGCCCAAAGCATTTGGGATTGCATTTACACACCACTGCTCAAGTTCTGCCTGATTGTCATCGTTGATAATTGTATCCGCAATCGGCCCACCTTTGCCCGCAGCGGTCAACGATTCATAGATCGACATAACAGTGTCAATCCCCAACAAATACACCATCCCAACATCAAACCCACAAACAGCCAAGGTGTTGAGGTTCGACATCAAGGTAAATGCCTTGTCATCAACTGTGATAAACGGATTCTGTTTGTTCTTATAGAGCTCTCGACGGAACAAGTTAATCAACTCTGTCACCGCGTCATAACCCACTTCAAATTTGAAAGCCCCACCCACACCAGGTCCAGCAATCAACGAAGCTTTCAATACCAGTATCAAACGTCCGTCATACAGCGAAATACTGGCTTCACCTTTGGCGCCGAAGCCCGCGGCGACGGTGAGTTCTGCCGACAGGCGAGCGAGGCTGAACCATTCGTTGACCTTCATTGAGTCTTTGGCCCCCGCTGTAGGTGCCCGTTGCAACATGGCAACTTCGGAAGGAGGGGCCCAGTTCAGGGCGCCGGTGATCATGATGCCTGATTGCAGGCCGGCGAATAGATTGAAGGAGGCTTTGCCACCGTTCTGCACTTGCAGCTTCGCGGGGACGGCTTTTGTTTGACCGCTGGTTTCGGTATGGACGAAGTCGCGCTTGTCGCCGGTACGAACGACAGGTTCGGGCGGTGCCAGATGGAAGCCAGCGTTGCCGACGTCGAGTGCAATTTCCGTGGAAAGCAGCAGCGAGGCCCCGGCATAGCCCCAGGCTTTGGCACCGAGGTACAACGAGAATCGGCCAAGATTCATCGTTTGCTCGACGTTACGTGCATCCAGATAGGTGAATTTGATTTCCTTGGCTTTGCTGCGTTCAGGTAGGTCGACTTTGAACAGTTCGACTTCACCTTGGGCAAGGTCTACCGCGAAGGATGCGTTTGCCGATGCCTTGAAGCCTTCCGCTACGGTGAACGCAGGGCCTTCAACCTTTACGGAGCCGTGGAGAATATTCCAAGACGACGACGTGAGGCATCGAACCAGTTGTGCTTGCGGGCTGACATCGAATATGCGGAAGGTCTTGCGCACGTTGTCTTTGAACAGCACTTGCTGCAGGCGTGTTCCCCATTCCTTACGGCTGCCGGCACTGTCCAGAGAGGCGACTTTGTAGTTCTTTTTTTGCAGGAAGGCGTAAAACAGTTCGATGTCGAACCAGCCTTCGGCGGTAAACCAGTCACTTTCCTGGTCTTTAATCCGCAGCGCACCTTCTTCTGCAAGCCACTGGCCAAACAGGTTCAGTTCGCTGTCTTTCGCCGCTTTACCATCGCTATTGCCGGGGCGCTTAGTCAGGTCCTTGAGCTTGGCACCGACTTTGTTCAAGTCCTCACCCAAGACTTTTTTCAATCTTGGAAGCGTGAGCATGCTGAGGTAAGTCAGCGGTTTTTTGGGATCGTCCAGCATGCTCATTTCGTGGAGCGGAAAGCCATTCTTGACAAGGCGATCTTCAGGCTTGGGCTGGAACTGTTCGGGCTCCCACAACAGGTATCGTGGAACAGTCGCGGTTTCCATGTTCTTCTCGGCCTGTAGCCGCAACTTGTCTTTTTCGGCCTGCAAACGATCCCATTCTGTACGCTCGGCGGAAACAAGATTTGCCGGAGCCTTGGCCTGGCGACCGCTTGCTTCGATCCAGCCTTTGTATTTTTTGCTAAGACGTTCGTTGACTTCTGTCTGCTTTTTTTCAAGTGCCAAGTATTGCTTGAACAGGTCTACGCCACCTTCGACTGGCGCGCCGGCCGCAGGAATCAGAGCGAACTCCGGCAACGCGATGCCGTATAGAGCCACTTCCTTAATGGAGTCGAGATACGTGACGTAGATGGCTTTTCTTTTTAAGCGCTGTGTTTCCTGATCGCGCATGTAAGTACAAAGGGGAAGTTTATTATTCAAGCCGCAGGTCGCGATTTCGTCTAATCGCTTTTTGTCTTCAGCCAGCAACGGCGCCAGTTCAGCCGAGCCCAATGTTGCCAGGTCTTTTTCTTTCAGCAGTTCCTCTCGCGCTTTCAGGTATTTATGAACACCTGCTCGCGCAGCAAGGGCCTTGGGGGAATACAGGCTCCCACTTTCATAGGCATAGCCCTTTTTCTTGGCGATGGCGACTGCAACGCTCTTCAGTTTTTTCCATTCCTCATAAACCCCGTGAACTCGCTTTGCATCTTCTTGCGCCGCCATCCATTCGGACTTTTTGATTTCGTCCTGTTGGAGGCGCGTCAGAGGCGTTGAGGGTGCTGAAACGGGTTGGGTTGCGGCTTTTCTCTGTTCTTGAGCTGCCAGCAGTGTAGCGTCGAGATTGCTGATAGTCGGGTACTGGGTTTCGATCTCGAGCATGCGTGTCTGCTGCTCGCCCGCGAGAAAGTTGCCGAGCTTAGGTTCGAGGAAGTACTCCAGCAAGCCTGAGTCGTAGAGGCCTTTTTTGCGTTCCTCGGCAGATTTACTGCTACTTACTTTTTGATCCAGATCGTTGGCTGATTCTTTAAGTGCCGAGTTTGTGCGTTCTGGCAGCAGCCAGAATGATTCGTTCTCTGTGTCATAAATCGCGCTGCCATAGGTCGTCGAACAAGGCGTTTTCACTTTGTCATGAGACCCGGGAGTGTCCTCCGGTACTTCGGGCTGGTCGCCGATATCCCTTGGTGGCTTTGCACAAACTTCTTCGGGGGCTGGCTGGGCAATGGGCGTTTCAGTCTTGGGTGCTGCGCTATTACCGGATTCCATAAATGCTTCCATTCATTCGTTACGCGGACGGGTTCATCAGGCGGCGCTGGTGGCGAGTTGCTTCAGCTGTTCAACCTTGATGAACGACTCTTCCCTGGATTGCAGGATGGCCATGGCCTGGGGCTGCGTGTCGAGCAGTGGTCCGTTGGCAATGTGGCCCAGTTTGAGCAGGTGACGACCTTCGTAGATGTTGTGGTTGACCAGTGTGTCGAGGTTTTGTGCCACGTTGGGCAGTTCTTCGTCGGTAGGCTCGTTGAACGCGGTGTACTGCTCATCGACCCAGTAGACCCAACCCAGTCGCGCTTGGACCATTGGTGCATCGTCCGGGATGTTGAACGCTGAGACGTCGCCCAGCCATTCGAGTTCCGAGGTGGATTGCCAGCTCAACCAGTTTCCGTTGCCTGCACCGAAATGGGCCGGAGCAGGGATGTAGACGTGTTGCCACGGACCAAAGAGCTGGAGCGAGGTTTCGCCGGCGGTGTAGGCCAGTGCGGCCCACAGGCTTGGTTTGTGATAGCTCAGCAGGCTTTGGCCGCCGGAGCCGTCATTGGCGCGCAGTAGCCAGCGGGCATGGGCCAAGGCTTTGACCGAGTCTTCGGTGGTCAGGGCGATGCCGGAAAAGTTTTCTTCGCAAAGTTTTGCGGCTTCGGCTGCGAGGCGGCTGCCCCAAGGCGCGGTGAGCCACAGTGGGCCGTCAGCGGCGATCTCGGCGAAGTCGGTGCCGATGAACAAGCCTTGGGAAATCATTGGCTCGCCGATGCGGTAGAGGCGGCTCATGGCCTCTGGTTGACGGGCGCGGTCGATGATGAAGCAGAGAGTCTGGCTCGATGCTTCTCTTGGCAATTGCTCGAACGAATAACGAGGTTCGGCGAGGAGGGCGCTCAGCGCTTTTACATGCATGTGCAATCCTTACGGGTGCAAGCACCATTGCTTTGTTTACCGCACAGCGGAGTAATGCCGGACTCGTTCAGGCGTTTGGGCAGGGGGATCGGGACTAGACCGGCCTTGTCCGCATCCGCCACCTTCATCGGCCCCGGCAACAACGGCGCAGCCGGTGTGCCCGACCCCGGCCCACCCCCGGAGTTAACCTTCACAGTCGCGCCACTGATCGTCACGCCCCCGGCATCGATCTTCACAAAGCTCCCGCCAGCCTTGGCCGTAAGCTCCATCCCCCCCTCAACCACAACCTTTTCCCCGGCGTTGTAGTGAATCTCCTGTCCAGCCTCGACAAATTGCCCAGTCCCGACCTTCACATGCTGGGTCACCGCCACCGTCAGGTGATCATCCGCCCGGGCTTCGCTCTTGCGGTCCAGATGGGTGATGCGGTGTTCTTCAACCTTGAACTCGCTGTAGGTGTTGGCTTCAACGGTGTCGTGCCGTTCATTGCCGATGCGGATCTTTTGGTCGTGTTCGATGTTTTCGTCCCAGTCGCGCTGGGCGTGTAGATAAATCTGTTCTGCGCCTTTTTTGTCTTCGATGCGCAATTCGTTGTAGCCCTTGCCGCCCGGGGAGCTGAGGGTTTTGAAGGTGCTGCGGGTTTTGTTCGCCGGGAGGTCGTAGGGGACGACGTTTTCCTTGTGGTACAGGCAGCCGGTGACCAGGGGTTGGTCGGGGTCGCCTTCCATGAACGAGACCAGCACTTCCATGCCGATGCGCGGGATGGCGATGCCGCCGTAGGCGTTGCCGGCCCAGCCGGTGGCGACGCGCAGCCAGCAGGTGGTGTTGTCGTCGGCCTGGCCGTCGCGGTCCCAGTGGAACTGGACTTTGACCCGGCCGTACTGGTCGGTGTGGATTTCTTCGCCCTTGGGGCCGGTGACGATGGCGGTCTGGCTGCCCAGGACTTTCGATTTCGGGTGTTCGAGGGCAGGGCGGAAGTGTGCGTCCCACGGGGTGGCGAGGAAGCGGTTGCGGTAGCCCTGGTGGAAGTCGTCCTTGTTGTCGGTGACGTCGCTGGTGGTGTTTTCGCCGAGCACTTGCGGTTGTTTGCCTTCGTGCACGACTTCCAGCAACAGCCAGAGGTCGTTCCATTCAGCACGCGGGTGTTCGCTCAGGGCCAGGAAGTGGCCGCTGACCAAGGTCGGTTCGTCGCTTTTGCCTTCGGCGAGTTTGTAGTCGCTGCGATGGCGCTCAAGGGCGCGGGTTGCCAATTGCTTGCCGCGTTCGCGGTCGGTGAAGCGGCCAGGGTAGTCGTAGTCTTCGAGGTCCGGGGCGAATTCGGTCTTGGCCGCGCCTTCCGGGAGGATTCTTGGTTTTTCGAAATCGTAGTCCCGGCGGCTGACGCGGGTGGTGCGGGTTTCCAGGCGCAGGTTGAAGCGCTTGATCACGGTTTTTTCGGCGGCCATGCCGGAGTCTTGCTGGTAGCTCACCGGCGCTAGTTTGCGGAACACGGTCTGGTCGTCGCCGAACACCAGTTTGTGGCCGCTGGCTGAGTGCTGGAAGTGGAAGTGAATGCCTTCTTCTTCGCACAGGCGCTGGATGAAATGCAGGTCGGATTCGTCGTACTGCACGCAGTAATCGCGTTCGGGGTAGATCGCGCCGAGCTGGAAGCTGTAGGCGTCGGCCAGAATGCCCCGTGCTTCGAGAACCTGGCCGATGATCTTCGGCACCGTCAAGTGCTGGAAGATCTGCTGGTCATGGTTGTGTCGCAGGTAGGCGAGTTGCGGCACCAGGCTGAGGCTGTAGCGGGTCAGCTTCTTGCCGGAGTCGCCTTGCTCGATGCGATACACCAGGCCATGGATGATGCCTTTGCCGGTGGCGCCGAAGGTCAGGCAGCCAGGCTTGTGCAGCAGCTCTTCGAGTTTCAGGTCGGGGCGGGCGCTGACCAGTTCGATGTCGAAGCTGAACGGTTGGTTGAGGGCTTCGCGACCGACGAAACTGAGCACTTGAAGGTCAGTGGAAACACCTTCCAGCGTGAGGGAAATATGGGTTGCGTTCGCGTCCAGCATGCCTTGAATTCCGTCCTTTGAATAAGCTGGGACGGATGGTGCAGGATTAACCGGCCTCGTTCAAGGCGCAAATGCCGGGCTCGGGCGTAGGGAAATCCCCTATGGGTGGGCTCTGGGCCAATGATTGCGGGGGATTTGTACATATCTGGTTGCACACGGGGTAACAAGGGCAGCGCCATGTGCTCATGAACTAATGGTCAGTTTCAGACTGAAGTCGCCTTCGGCGCGTAACAGCCTTATGCCATCACTGGCGATGCCTATCTCAAAGCCAATGCCAAAACCGACTCCAAAACCCACGATTAAGATCGTTTTTACACCCGGCATATTGCTGCGCATACATATCGGATCGGCCCTGGACCTTGCCGGCCGTGGCCACCAGCCACGCTTTGCTGCCATAGGTTTTCTGGCGATACCCGCCCCAGCCTTCGTGGTAGTTCAGGTACTGCCCATAGGCGTCGTATTTGTACACGCCATTGATGCTGGTGGTTTTGTCCATGTACCAGCCGACGAAATCGATGGCGTCATCGAAGTCTTCGCGGTCGGCCCCACTTCGACCGGTGCTTTTCTGATAGTCGGACCAGACTTCATCCTTGGCCTGGGCGTAGCCGGAAGCCGTCGAGACCCGGCCCCACGGGATGATCCACAGCAGGTATTTGCGCGGCGTCTTGGCGTCGTAACGATAGCCGGACTCTTGATACATGATCGCGAAGGGCACCTGGATCGGCACGCCCCAGCGTTTTTGCGTGACTTGCGCGGCGTCGTACCAGTCGCTCTTTTCCCGGAAGATTTCGCAGATATCGTTGGGGGAGCGGGGTGGCGAGGTGCTGCAACCGGCCATTAAGGTCGTGAGTAGTACAAGCCCAGCCGTGTGCCTTGAGTTCAAAAGCCCGTCTTCCTGTCATGCGCTTAAAAAGGGCGATAGTTTACACAGGACGTGAGGGTGAGGGTGTGGGGTGGAGCGCTTTCGCGGGCAAGCCTCGCTCCTACAGGATTGATGTTGATCGCAATACCGACGTCAATCCCGTAGGAGCGAGGCTTGCCCGCGAAGAGGCCCTCACTTTCAGTGAAGATCCAACTGCTGGCGATACGGCAAATCCGGCCCGGTTTTGCTGCAGGTCAGCGCCGCGGCTTGCACGGCAAACTTGAGCATCCCGTCAATCTGCTCCCGATTCAGCCGCTGGACACCGTCTACCGAATCCAACTGATGCTCGGTCAGCCAGGTAATCAGCGCGGCCTGGAAGGTATCGCCAGCCCCAACTGTGTCAGCGATCTTCACCGAACTGGCCGGCACCGACCAGGTTCCATGCGTCCGGCTGAACACGGTCGCGCCTTCGCCACCACGGGTCAGGAACACCAACTGGCAGCGATGTTGCAGCCAGCCCTCGATCACCCGCTGCGGATCCTGCTCGGGATAGAGCAGGCTCAAGTCTTCATCGCTGACCTTGATCAAATCGGCCAATTCCACCAGCTCGGCAATCCGCGAGCGCCACAGGTCGATGTTCGGCTCCGGATTCAAGCGCACATTCGGATCAAGACTGATCAAGCGTCTGCCGCTTTCGCGGCCGACCAATGCCAGCAGGGTGTCGGCAATGGGCTGCACCACCAGCGAGTACGAGCCGATGTGCAAGCCGCGCACTTCTGGCCCCAGCTCCGGCAGGTGTTCCAGGCGCAATTGTCGGTCGGCGCAGCCTTCGCCACGGAAGCTGTAGTGGGGCGAGCCGTTGGCACCGACGGCGACCATCGCCAGGGTGGTCGGGGCGGCGAAATCTACGAGGTAGTCCGGGCGCACACCTTCGTCCTGCAACACTTGCTGCAAGCGGCGGCCGAGGTAGTCGGTGGACAGGCCGGCGAACAGTGCCGACTCCACGCCCAAGCGACGCAAACCCACCGCGACGTTGAACGGCGAGCCGCCGGCAATCGCCTTGAAATTCACTTTTGAAGCCTGACCGCTCGCATCGTCTTCGCTGAAGAAATCGAACAGCGCTTCGCCACACACCAGATACATAATTGTTCGCTCTTTAAAGGGTTGCGACCTGTTGTTGATAGCGTTCGTAGGCCTGCTGGGCCGCCACCACGTTGTCGGCATCGGGTAGCGTTTCGCTGCTCAGGTCGAGTTTGACGCAGCGCTCGCACAAGTCCGCGAGGGTGCTTTCATGGCCGTTCGACCAGGATTTGCACCACGCCGCCTGAATCGCCGCGCCCAGGGCCGCCGCTTCGGCTTGTTCGGTACAAATCACCGGGGTGTTCATGATGTCGGCGACGATCTGTCGCCACACCGGGCTTTTCGAGCCGCCGCCAATCAAACAGATGCTGCGGCTTTGTAAGCCATTTTGCCGCAGCAGGTCCAGCCCGTAACGCAAGCCGAAGGTCGTGCCTTCGACCGCAGCGCGGCACAGGTTGGCCTGGGTCATGTTGGTCATGGTCAAACAGTGCAGGCTGCCGGTGGCGTGGGGCAGGGCGGGGACGCGTTCGCCATTGAGGAACGGCAGCATGCACACGCCGTCCGCACCGATTGGCGCATGGGCGACCAGATTGTTGAACTGCTCGATGTCCAGCTCGAACAGGTCGCGAATGACGCCGGTGGCGTTGGTCAGGTTCATGGTGCAGATCAACGGCAACCAGCCGCCGCTGGAGGAACAGAACGTGGCGACCGAGACGTCCGGGCTGACTTTCGGCTGTTCGGAGTAGGCGTAGACCGTGCCCGAGGAACCGAGGCTCATGGTGATCGCGCCGGGCTGGATATTGCCAGTGCCGATGGCGCCCATCATGTTGTCGCCGCCACCGCTGGACACCAGCGCTTGCGGGTTGATGCCCAGGTGTTCGGCGATGCTCGGCAGGATCGTGCCGACGGCTTCATGGGCGTCGATCAGCTCCGGCAGCGCGGCTTGCAGGCGCCCGGTGGGGTCGATGTCCCGCAGCAGTTGCAAGTCCCACTGGCGGGTGCGCACGTTGAAGTAGCCGGTGCCCGAGGCATCGCCATATTCGCTGCAACTGCGGCCGGTGAGCCAGTAGTTGAGGAAGTCGTGGGGCAGCAGGATGCGGGCGATGCGGGCGAAAATGTCTGGGTGTTGTTCTTTGGTCCAGAGCAGTTTGGACACGGTGTAGCCCGGCGCGATGACGATGCCGAGGCGCTCCAGCGAACCGGTTTCGCCGCCCAGATGGGTCAGCAGGCGATCGTTTTCCGGGGTGGATTCGGTGTCGCACCAGAGCTTGGCCGGGCGCAGGACCTGGCCCTGGTCGTCGAGCAGCACCAAACCGTGTTGCTGGCCGGAGACGCCGACGCCGAGGATGTCCTGGCCATCGACATTAGCCGCGAGCAGGGCACCGCGGGTGGCGAGGGTGAAGGCGTCCAGCCATTGGCGGGTGTCCTGCTCACGCCGGCCGTTACCGCCGCTGATCAGCGTGTGGGCCGCGGCGCCCTGGCCCATCACCTGACCGCTGGCTGCATCGAGGATGATGGCTTTAGTGCCTTGGGTGCCGCAGTCGATGCCGAGGAATAGTTGTTGGTTTGCCATGGTAGATCCTTGGTGTGTCAGGTCGATCCAGGTGAAGCCATTCGCGAGCAAGCCCGCTCCCACAGGGGATTTTCAGTGAACACACATTTTGTGTACGACAACGATCCAGTGTGGGAGCGGGCTTGCTCGCGAAGACGGCAGCAGATTCACCACCTCACTTAAGCCAACACCCGCTCCAACGTCCGCGTAACCCCGACTTCGCGCAAACTGTTGCAGCACCACTCAAACGCCGCGACAAACTCCGGCGAGCGCGGGATGGCCGTGCCAAAGATTTCCTCGACCTCCAGCAACCGCTGGGTGATCAACGCGTCGTCGGCCACCAGCGCCTGACAGAACGCCGCCCGGGGATCGGGAATCGAGTAGGTCACGCCATTCTCATCCACACCCTTCAAATACAAGGCCCAGGCCGCCACCACCAGTGCAGCGCGCTTGGTCTCCTGGCCATCGGCAATCAACCGGTTAATCGTCGGCACGGTGAATTTCGGAAACTTCGACGAACCGTCCGAACACACCCGCTCCAGTTGATCGGCAATCGCCTGGTTGGAGAAGCGTGCCACCAAGGTGTTCTTGTAATCCGTGAGGTCGATTCCCGGCACCGGCGCCAGTTGCGGCGTGACGTCCAGGTCCATGTAGGCGCGCATGTAGCGCACGAACAGCGGGTCGTTCATGGTTTCGTGGACGAAGCGGTAACCCTTCAAGAACCCCAGGTAAGTCAGGGCCAGGTGGCTGCCGTTGAGCAGCTTGATTTTCATCTCTTCGTAAGGCGTGACGTCGTCGGTGAACTGCACGCCGACCTTTTCCCAGACCGGGCGGCCGTTGACGAACTTGTCTTCCAGCACCCATTGCACAAAGGGTTCGCAGACCACCGGCCAGGCGTCGTCGACCGCGTGTTTGTCATGCAATTGCAGCTTGTGCTCGGTGCTGGTCATCGGCGTGATGCGATCGACCATGGCATTGGGGAAGCTGACGTTTTGCTCGATCCAGTCCCGCAGGTCGGCATCACGCAGGGCCGCGAAGGCGAGCAATGCCTTGCGGGTGACGGCGCCGTTGTGCGGCAGGTTATCGCAGGACATCAAGGTAAACGCCGGCGTACCGGCGGCGCGCCGTTTGGCCAGGGCGGCGCAGAGAAAGCCGAACACGGTTTTCGGGGCACCAGGGTGCGCGAGGTCGTGCTGGATCTGCGGCAGGTGGGCCATGAACTCGCCGTTGCTGTCGTCGATGCAGTAGCCACCCTCGGTGATGGTCAGCGAGACGATGCGGATCTCGGGGCTGGCGAGTTTGTCGATCAGCGCTTCGGCGCCGTCTTCGGCCAGCAACATGTCGCGAATCGCGCCGATCACTCGCACTTCGGTGTCGTCGGTGTCGCCCAGTTCGAACAAGGTGAACAGGTAATCCTGCTCCTTCAAATCGTCGCGAGCGCGGCGGTCTTCGGCGCGCAGGCCGACGCCGCAAATCGCCCAGTCCAGGCCTTCGCCGGTATTCATCAGTGCATCGGTGTAGTAAGCCTGATGCGCCCGATGGAAACCGCCGACGCCGATATGGGCGATGCCTTGGCGCGTATCGCTCAGGGCGTAGGCGGGCAGCACCACCTCAGGCGCGAGGCGGTTGAGGTTTTGTTTATTGAGTTTCATCACAGGCTCTCTGAAGTCAGGCCGCTACGCGCAGAGGGCGGGTCAGCGCTACGCCGTCGGCATCGAATAAATGGCAGTGTTCGGCGTCCAGGTGCAGGCTCAGGGACTCGCCGTAACGGCTGGCCAGGTCACCGCGAACACGCATGGTCAGCGCTTCGCCGGAGGAGGTCACCACGTGGCAGAAGGTGTCGCTGCCCAGGCGTTCGCTGACGTCGGCAGTCACTTGCAGGGTGCAGTCGCCGGTTTGCGCCAGGTTCAGGTGTTCCGGGCGAATGCCCAGGGTCACGGGGCCGCCGACGCTCAGGTTGGCACCGCTCAACGGCAGCGTGATGCGGGTGCCGGCGTCCAGCAGCACTTCTACATTCTGGCTTTCGACGCGGGTGACCTTGCCCTTGAGGAAGCCCATTTTCGGCGTGCCGAGGAACCCGGCGACAAACAGGTTGGCCGGTTGGTGATACAGGTCCAGGGGCGAACCCACTTGCTCGACCTTGCCGCCATTGAGCACCACGACTTTGTCGGCCATGGTCATGGCTTCGACCTGGTCGTGGGTCACGTAGATCATCGTGGCTTTGAGTTCTTTGTGCAGGCGCAGCAGCTCCAGGCGCATCTGCACCCGCAGGGCGGCGTCGAGGTTGGACAGCGGTTCATCAAACAGGAAGATTTTCGGGTTACGCACGATGGCGCGGCCGATGGCTACGCGCTGACGCTGGCCGCCGGACAGTTGCTTGGGCTTGCGCTCCAGCATCGGCCCGAGTTCGAGGATGCGTGCCGCTTCGCCGACTTTCTTCTCGACTTCGGCCTTCGGTACGCCGGCCAGGTCGAGGGCGAACGACATGTTCTTTTTCACGGTCATGTGCGGGTACAGGGCGTAGGTTTGGAACACCATCGCCAGGTCACGCTTGGCCGGGCTGACTTCGGTGATGTCGCGGCCATCGAGTTCGATGGTGCCGCCGCTGACTTCTTCAAGCCCCGCGATCAGGCGCAGCAGGGTGGACTTGCCGCAGCCCGACGGGCCGACGAACACCACGAATTCCTTGTCGTTCACTTCCAGGTCGATGCCCTTGATGATGGAAAAGCCTTCGAAGCCTTTTTGCAGATTCTTGATTTTCAGGTTGGCCATGATGATGGGCCTCCACATGTTTTTATTTATTTGAGCCGGGCGCGCTTTTTGTAGGAGCCAGGCTTGCCGGCGAAGGCGATTTCACCGACGCCTTCGCCGGCAAGCCTGGCTCCTACAAGGATCGGATTCCGGTCTACTTCACAGCACCAAACGACAGGCCGCGAACCAGTTGTTTCTGGCTGATCCAGCCGAAGATCAGGATCGGCGCACACGCCAGGGTCGAGACGGCCGACAACTTGGCCCAGAACAGACCTTCGGGGCTTGAGTACGAGGCGATCAATGCAGTCAGCGGCGCGGCTTTGGACGAGGTCAGGTTCAAGGACCAGAACGCTTCGTTCCAGCACAGGATCAGCGACAGCAGCACCGTAGAAGCCAGGCCACCCTTGGCGATCGGCAGCAGCACCCGGACCATTTCCTGCCACAGGGTTGCCCCGTCGAGGCGAGCCGCTTCGAGGATGTCTTTGGGGATGTCCTTGAAGTAGGTGTAAATCATCCAGACCACGATCGGCAGGTTGATCAGCGTGTAGATCACGATCAGCGCGATACGCGTGTCGAGCAGGCCAAAGCTCTTGGCCAGCAGGTAGATCGGCATCAGCACGCCCACCGGCGGCAGCATCTTGGTGGAGAGCATCCACAGCAGCGTGCCTTTGGTGCGTTTGGTTTCGTAGAACGCCATGGAGTAGGCCGCCGGCACCGCGATCAGCAGGCACAGGGCCGTGGCGCTGAAGGAAATCACCACCGAGTTCCAGGCGAAGCTGAAGTAGTCGCTGCGCTCATTGATGTGCAGGTAGTTTTCCAGTGTCGGCGTGAAGATGAACTGCGGCGGCGTGGCGAACGCGTCGATTTCGGTTTTGAAACTGGTCAGCACCATCCAGAAGATCGGGAAGAAGATCAGGATCGCGATGGCCCAGGCCAGGGTGCCGAGCAGCAAACTTTGCAGGCGGCGGGATTGTTGAAGAGTCATGGCGCAGGCCTCAGGCTTTGTCTGTCAGGTTTTTGCCGATCATGCGCACCAGCACGATGGCCGCGACGTTGGCAATCACCACCGCGATCAAACCGCCGGCGGATGCCATGCCGACATCGAACTGCACCAGCGCCTGGTTGTAGATCAGGTAGGCGAGGTTGGTCGACGCGTAGCCGGGGCCGCCGTTGGTGGTGGTGAAGATTTCGGCGAATACCGAGAGCAGGAAAATGGTTTCGATCATCACCACCACCGCAATCGGCCGCGCCAGGTGCGGCAGGGTCAGGTGCCAGAAGATCGCGACCGGGCCGGCACCGTCGAGGCGTGCGGCTTCTTTTTGTTCCTGGTCGAGGGACTGCATGGCGGTCATCAGGATCAGGATCGCGAAGGGCAGCCATTGCCAGGACACAATGATGATGATCGACAGCAGCGGGTAGTGGGCCAGCCAGTCCACCGGTTGCGCGCCGAACAGTTTCCAGACGTAGGCGAGAATCCCCGACACCGGATGGAAAATCAGGTTCTTCCAGATCAGCGCACCGACGGTGGGCATGATGAAGAACGGCGAAATCAGCATGACCCGCACGATGCCGCGACCCAGGAACTCACTGGCCTCCAGCAACGCACTGATCAATACGCCGAACACCACACTGATCAGCAGCACGCTGCCCACCAGCAACAGGGTGTTGGAGGCGCCGGGCAGGAAGCCCGAATCGGTGAGGAAATAGGTGAAGTTATCCAGCCCGACAAACTCGTTCTCGCCGGGGTTGAGCAGGTTGTAGCGGATCACTGAAAAGTAGAGGGTCATGCCCAGCGGCACGATCATCCACAGCAGCAACATGGCTACCGAAGGACTGACCAGAAACCAGCCGGGGTTGGCCAGCCGGCTTTTACGCACCGGTTGGGGGATGTCCATTTGAGCTTTGGCAGTTGAAATATTCATGGCGAGAGAACCAATTAAGAACAGGCAGGTGAAGATCAACTGTAGGAGCGAGGCTTGCCCGCGAAGGCGGCTTGTCTGACACACCGCTTTCGCGGGCAAGCCTCGCTCCTACAGAGGGCGCGGGTTACTTGGGATAACCGGCGCGCTTCATCTCACGTTCGGTGGTTTGCTGGGCGGCAGCCAGGGCCTGGTCGACCGTGGTCTGGCCGATCAATGCCGCCGAGAACGACTTGCCGACCTGGGTGCCGATGCCCTGGAATTCAGGAATGGTCACCAACTGGATGCCGATGTACGGCACAGGCTTGGCGCTCGGGTTCTTCGGATCGGCGACTTTCAGCGACTCGAGGGTCACTTTGGCGAACGGCGCGGCTTTCATGTAGGCGTCGCTGTAGGTAGAGGCTCGGGTGCCCGGCGGTACGTTGGCGATGCCGTCTTTCTCGGCGACCAGTGCGCCGTACTCCTTGGAAGTGGCCCAGGCGCTGAAGGTTTTCGCCGCGTCCTTGGCCTTGGAACTGGTCGGGATCGCCAGCGCCCAGGAATACAACCAGGCCGAGCCCTTATCGGTGGTTTCGTGGGGCGCGTAGGTAAAGCCGACGTGCTCGCTGACCTTACTCTGGGTCTTGTCGGTAACGAACGAACCGGCGACGCTGGCATCGACCCAGATCGCGCACTTGCCGCTGTTGAACAGCGCCAGGTTTTCGTTGAAGCCGTTGCTTGAAGCACCGGGCGGGCCGGATTTCTTCATGGTGTCGACGTAGAAGTTCAGCGCGTTCTTCCACTCAGGCCCGGTGAATTCCGGTTGCCACTTCTCATCGAACCAGCGTGCGCCAAACGAGTTGGCGACCGTGGTGATCAGCGCCATGTTCTCGCCCCAGCCAGCCTTGCCACGCAGGCAGATGCCGTACTGTTCTTTGTCCTTGTTGGTGAGTTTTTCAGCGAATTCGCTGATTTGGGTCCAGGTCGGGTGCTCAGGCATGGTCAGCCCGGCGTCCTTGAACAGGTCGGTGCGATAATAGGTGATCGAACTTTCGGCGTAGAACGGCAGGGCGTACAGCGAGCCCTTGACCGACAGGCCTTCACGCACCGAAGGGAACACGTCGTCGAGGGCGTAACTGGCTGGCAGGTCCTTCATCGGTTCCAGCCAACCTTTGGCGCCCCAGAGTGCAGCTTCGTACATGCCGATGGTCAGCACGTCGAACTGGCCGCCCTGGGTGGCGATGTCAGTAGTCAGGCGTTGGCGCAGGACGTTTTCTTCGAGCACCACCCAATTGAGCTTGATGTCCGGATGCTCGGTCTCGAAAGTTTTCGAGAGCTTTTGCATGCGAATCATGTCGCTGTTGTTGACGGTGGCGATGGTCAGGGTCTGAGCGCCGAGGCTGACGCTGCTAAGGGTCATGCAGGTGAGGGCAAGCAGAGCTTTTACAGAAGGTTGCATCGTGCACTCCTTTTCTGTACCCGGCGGGGCCAGAAGGACGGTTATTGTTTTTGTGTCTTCCGAAGGGCAGGAAGAATGTGCACTGATTACAGCCTTCAATTGCAGATGTGACAAATCATCCGTCGCACTTATTTCGATACTTTTTTGCACTGGGGTTTGGAAGGAGAGGCGTAAGGAACGGTTATCTGGCGATTGGCCGGTATTGAATCCGTATTGGTTTTGGATTTGAAACGGGTGGGAACCTGTAGGAGCGAGGCTTGCCCGCGAAGGCGATTTGTCTGACGCAGCGCCTTCGCGGGCAAGCCTCGCTCCTACAAAAAGCGTTTAACCGAGGTTTTGTTCGGTCAAGCGCTGCACCGCCAGCCGGCGGTAATGGGAAGGGGTCATGCCCTTGAGTTGCTGAAACCGCCGGTTGAAGTTGGAAATATTGTTGAAGCCCGATTCGAAACACACATCGGTCACCGGTTTGTCGCCATCGGCCAGCAGCTCGCAGGATTTGCTGATGCGCAGGCGATTGACGAATTCGATGAAGCAGCGCCCGGTGGCCTGCTTGAACACGCGGCTGAAATAGGTCGGCTTCATCCCGAGATGATCGGCGACTTCCTCCAGGGGCAGCTCCCGGGCGTAGTGGGCAAAGATGTAATCCACCGCACGGTTGGTGCGGTCGATGCTGTGTTCATCCGCCAGTTGCGAGGTCGTGGCCCCCGACAGCAATTGGTAATCATCCGACGCCGCGAGCAATTCCAGCAGAATGAAAAAGTGCCCTAGCCGGGTTACGCCTTTGCTGTCGGCGATGCGCTGCATCAGCGTCATGGCCTGGCGGATGGTGCGCTTGCAGCGAAACTCGATGCCGTACTGCGCACGTTCCAGCAACGGCGCCAGGGTCTTGAGTTCGGCAAACACCAGGTGGCCGCTGTCGAACAACTCATCGGTGAAGTTGACCAGCATGTCGCGCTTGGGCACCACTTCGTCTTCCGCGACCTGGCTGATCCAGTTGTGCGGCAGGTTGGGGCCGGTCAGGAACAGCGACTCCGGGTAGAAGTTGCCGATGTAGTCGCCGATAAACACCTTGCCGGAACTGGCGACGATCAGGTGCAGTTCGTATTCCTTGTGAAAATGCCAGCGCACCAGCGGGCACGGAAAACCATGCTGGCGATAGATGATGGACAACCCGTTGTGGTCGTCCATCAACTCATAGGAAGGATCGGTAATGCGGGCAGATCGGCTCATGGCAGGGCACTTTTTTTGTTATTGCCCTTTGATGATGCCTCTTTCCCGGCCGATTACGCCAGCGCTCAGCGCTCAAGCCTGCTGACTTACCGCTTTCATGCTGTTAGCCATCCAGCAATAACCGACGATCTGCGACTCATCGAAAAAGTCGGTACTGATGATGCTGCACTGGCTGATCCAGTCCCGGTGTGGGTGAAACCATTCGTTGATGTGCTGCTTGATGTCCATCGGCCCGCCGAGGAAGGTATAGCTGGTGGCGGCCAGTGACCACAGGTAGGAGCCGAAACGCGGGGTGGCGAGGGTCGTGTCGATATGCCGGCGCAGATCGTCGACACCCGTCAGTCGACTGCCGCTCCAGCGATGGGGCGTGGTGCCCCAGAAGTAATCCATGTCCAGTTCTATTGAAGCGCGGGAGGCGAGGACGACGCGTTTCTGGCTGCTCGCCGCTTTCAGTTCGCCGATGGTTTTCTCTTCGTCATCGGGCGAAATGGCCCGATGCCCGAGGCGCTGCACCAGCAAGTCATTGAATTGCCGGTAGTCAAAGTGCTTTTCACCGTCGCCCAACTGATGAAAGTCCAACACGATGAATTCATCCGGGTTGCGCTCCAGAAAGGCATTCACCGCATCGATCAGCTCTTCCAGCACCCGATAGGACTGGTAGCCGTTGTGATGGAAGTAGAACGTACCCTTGGGCGAACCCGGCGTGTAACCCAGGCGCAGATCGAGCGCCCGGGCGCCGTTGGCCAGTTGCCAGGCAAACGAATCGTTCTGGCACGTGGTCCAGTTGCCAATGATGACTTCGTAGTTGGGAGCTTTCTTGTCCATCCCGGCGTTGTGCGCGCCGGGCCAGATCAGATCGATGAGTTTCAACCGGTCGACGTCGGTGACGGTGCTCATCCAGCGTTGTTTATCGACATTTGCAGTAGGGCTGTAGGTCATGTTTCAAGGCTCCTGCCTGGGGCTCGTCTCCCCATCCTGGGGGCGAGGTTTCGTGGAAAATCACCTCATGCCCAAGAGCCTAGAAGCCACGGCGATGTTTATCAACGCCTGGAAACATCCACAAAAATATAGCCTTGCGCCACTTGGTTAAGGTCGTTTATCACCCGCGAGAATCGGAAACGTCTGACCCGACAAGACGATTTTTCGCCTCGATCCATTGGGCCATGTACTGCGTACTTTTATGCGCGTGATGGCGAAGCATGGCGCCGGTGAAGTTGTCGCGACGCCGTTCGGCCAGGTCAAGACGACAGGCTTGCAAGCGCTGGATCAGGGTCGGACCGTGCACCGATTGGCTGTATTGGGCCGCGAGCAACCGATCACCACGGTTTTGCGCTTCTGTCCACAACGCCTTGTCCTGGTACAACGTAACCGCTGCGGCGGCGATGGCTTCGGCCGACTCGCCAATAACCCCGGGCCATGGCAACCCGTCGCTCATGCCTTCGGCGCCCATCGGCGTGGTGACGTTGGGCGTGCCGCAGAGCATCGCGTCGACAATCTTGCCCTTGATCCCTGCGCCAAATCGCAGCGGTGCCAGGCAGATTCTGGCCGCCGACATCACTTGCAACGCATCTTCAGCCCAATTCATTACGTGAAACCCTTGAGCAGGGTTGTGCAGGGCCGTGGCTTTGGGCGGGGTGTAAGCGCCATACAGATGCAACTGCGCACCGGGCAATTGCTGGCGAATCAACGGCCAGACAGCGGTTTTCATCCACAGTACGGCGTCCCAGTTCGGCGCGTGGCGGAAGTTGCCGATGCTGAGAAAGTGCGCGCGATCTTCAAATGGCACATGGGCCGCCGTTGGCAGGGGAGGCATCAACGGGCACAGGTGCAGCAAGTCTCGGGGCAGTTTGAATTGCTCGACCAGCAGCTCGATTTCCACTGGCGAAATCATCAGGTTCAGGTCGCAGCGATACAGCGCGGCAATCTCGCGTTTGGCCAGGTCGGTACTGGCCATCAATTCGAATTCCTCGCGCAACGCCGGGGCGAACAAATCCCTGAAGTCGTTTTCGTCGGCAATGGCTTTCAAGCGATCCTTGAGGCGCTGGTGTCGGGCGTGCCGCAGGCTTTGCAGGTCGGACGTCTCCAGCACACGCAAGGCATCGGGGCAGTGTTTCTCGACGCGCCAGCCGAATTGCTCTTCCATCATGAACTGATCGAACAGCACGATATCCGGAGCCAATTCGCAGATAAACGTGTCGAAACTGCTGTTATTGAGCTCGATTGCGCATTCCCGAATGCCCAGCGCAGCGAGGTCGGCCTTGTGTTCGCCGACGCCCGCCGGGCTACTGAATGTGATGTCCCAGCCTTGCTGCAGAAACGTTTCAAGAATTTGCATGACGTGCCCGCTGGCCGCCGAAGAGCGGGGTTCGGGCCAGACGTAACCAATGACCAGGACTTTGAGGGGAGGCAGGCTCATGGGGCATTCCTGATGAGGGCGCAGGGCGATGAAAAAAAGAGCGCGATTAAACCACAGCCCTGCGCACAGATGCCCCTGCCAATGGGGCCGTTGATCAAACCGGGTTGAAGCTCAACAACACCTCCCAGCCAATGTAGCCACCGCGAGCTCTTTCGGTCTCCTTCTTCAAGGTGGCGATGTTTTCAAGAAACAGAAGATGGTTGCTGGAAGCTTGGCTCAACAAGGAGGTGGTCACGGCAAACGAGTCGGCATTGTCAAAGGCCTGCGTCTTATCCAGCAACTTGAGGTCGTTGTCACGGAAGTGACCAGAAGCCAGATTCATCAATCGCTTAACGTCCAAGCGTTGGTGGTTGCCGATTCGACCTGATACCGGCGTAAGGGCGTAAGCGTGGTCCAGTGTGTCGGGTGCTCCGTGGAATACTTCATGAATCAGATCATCTGCCGGAACGGTGGGCGTGAATCCCTCCTTGCGATATTGCCAATTGAAGTTGTCCGAATAAATCCGCATGAATTTTTTTCGAGAGGCTTCGGTGTCACTGGCATTCTTCCACTCTTTGTAGGCAACCGGATTGAGCGCGGCCAGGCTGTCAGTCTTGGTGTAGGTGTCGAGTTCGTAGTTGTTTGGCGTGATCTTCGCCAGGTCCTTTTTGACATCCTGCAGGGCGGTCAGAAATTTTCTCCGACCCTCGGCGGAGTGATCCCCCATGAGCAGTTTCAGGGCCACACCTGAATCATGGTCCGATGCAACGTCAGTCATTACCCTGATGGCGTCATCCACTTTTGTTCGGGCAATCGGCAACGCATCCTGAAGCAACTTGCGGGTGTAGGCCGCTGGCATGACTTTATGCAAACCGGGCAAGCGGAGCGCGTTCAGGAAACGAAAGTTTTTCAGTTTTGGCCCTATAGGCTGGCCAACACGATTCAACGCGTACCATTGGTCGTTGTGGCGTGTGGCCACGACGATGAGTGAGTCCGTCGACGACGCCAATGGACGCCAGGTTCCCAGGCCGGTGTCTGCACGTTTGGCGGCTTCGATCAAATCATAGGATTGCGCGCTGCCGGTGAGCTTGCGCAGTTGAAACGTGGCGTTGTCCAGAACGTTGGTGCCCAGTTTCTTGAGCTTCAGCACCTTCACGCCCTTGCGCACCAGGCTGGGTATGCCGTCCAGTGGGTTGAACACGCTGTTCAACAAACCGACGCCCACTCTCGCCATGCTGGCAGCCTTCGCAGCGACGGAAGCGGTTTTGGCTGCGATAGCGACAACCTTGACGACCGCGCCGACCACCAACAGAAGTGTCATGGCCGCTTCAATAGTGCACGACACCCAACCCTCAGTCCGACGGTCCGGATCGTCCGAAAGGATGTCCTGGATACACGACTTGAACGGAACAATGACGTTGAGCACTGTGTCGACAACGCCGTCGAACTCGGCCCGCAACCTCTCCAGTTTGGTCTGTCCCCAGCACTCTTTTAACAGCTCGTCATAGGTCGCAAGTGGGCGGTGCTTCTGAATGAACGCGGCCAGTTCGTTGAACTCGCCATTGTAAAAACTGTGGTAATAACTGCGGGTTTGTCGGGGGGCGTGGGCGGCTGGAAGAACCGCGAGCTTTTCAATCACACCAATGCTGGTGGGCTGGATGCCGGGGTTTACGCCGTGGGTATAGCACTCAATATCAGTCGGTAAACGATAGGTTGCAGAGGGAGAATCGTAGCGGTTTGCACTTCCAGAGAAATCTGTGCGTGGAGCCTGATTCAACAAATCGTTATGGCTGATCAGTTCGGCGAGCGCGGGATTTTCGCGGCAGACGCCGTGCAGTGTGAACAATTCGTAGCAGTACAACTTATTCTCGAAATAAGCACCGATCACTACACCATAACGTCCGGTCGCGGCATCTTTGTCGGCTTGGTTTTCCTTGTAACCCAGTTGGGTAAGCTCAACGACGGTGCGTGTGACTAACTTGAACGGGTTTAAGGTGAATGTATTGTCTGGCAAGGGGATGACCGCGACGGATGGCCGGACGGTGAATAACGTCACCTGTCCTTGTAACAATCGCTGGCGATCAAGCGGTGGCAGTGTTGCAAAAGCCAGTTTGAAACTGCTGGTCATGGCCTCCGAGAACTGGGTATGAACCCGATTGAACAAGCGATCGAACTCGGGTTTCAACCGGTGGGTTTCATTGTTTATAAACGGATAAATGTCATAGAGGCTGTTATCCGCAGTATTCCATTCGCGGGAGCCAAGTTCATTGGCCATCAGCAACTCTACCAACGACATCGGCTCTGATGTCGCAAATCCCGGGCGCGGTGCGTGTGGGCTCCTCTTGCGTAGAATTTCATCTTCGACAAAATCGCAATCAGGGGCTGCAACTTTCAGCAGTCTTAAGGCGATATCCCGTCGTGTGGGGAAGGGGGTCGACAATTGGGTCTGGACGTCGGCAAGGAGCCCAAGGTGTTTTTCATAAGCGGAGGTCGCAGTGGCGATGGCCGCAGTGTGGGCATTCTGCACGTCGGCCAGCGTGATAATGCCGTTGAGCAGGGCCCAGTCGAGCATGGGATCGATGGCGAGGACGCTGTTGAGGGTTGTCAGCGCTTCATTCGTCCAGTCAATATTTGCCAGTTTTCTGATGTGTGCATACGTCATCTGGCGCGAAGAGCCCGGCGCATTGAATTCCACCATCGCCACCGTCCGACAAAACTCGACCCATTGCGGTGTGCCCAGCAGCAGGGTCTGGGGCACGTCTTTGACCAGGAATTCGGGCGCGGCGCCGGCTAGCAGTAAATGGGCCGCGAGAGGTGCGGTCTGTTCGCTAACGCCTGCCTTGGCAACCAGATGACTTTCCAGCGCTGTCCGGACGGCAGCGAAAGAGTGTTCAACATGTTCAGTGGCGTAGAGATTAAACCCGGCGACATGATTGCGAGGTTCCTCTTCGCCAATGGACGGGTGTAAGTCCATGAGCACCGCTGTCAGCATAACTTGCTGCCTGTACACATCGGATATCGGCTCATCGCTTGATGCGCCATACCACTGAAGTTCCTTGATATAGCCTTCGGCCCATGAAGTGGCGATGAAATGGGACGCAAGTGTCTGCAAGAATTCATCGGCGTTGGATGGGTTAAGGGTCGTGATCCGCCACCCCAGGGCGACTTGCGACAGATGATCCAGTAACTTTCCTCGCCCCTGGGTGTAATCGTGGGTCAAGGCTCTGATTTGGCGGCGCTGGGTATCGCCTAGGCTGACCGGGCTGTCGGTGGCTACCGAGAGCATGTCCCAATAATTACCCAGTAGCGGACTGTTCGGCAGGCGCAATTCCAGCAACGTAATGAGACGTTGGATCTCTTCGGCGGTTTTCGGGACGGCATGTTCGTGGAACCTGAGCCATTGCGTCAGGCTGACCCGGTCGTCGAGTGTCACCGCGCCACCCAGTTCCGCCGCCATTTCTGCGAGGATTTGCAGGTCGTCGTTGAGTTCGGGATCAAGCTTGGTACGGTTGGTCAGGTCGTAGCTGAAGTTTGCGCTCAGTGCGGTGATGCGACCGGCCTCCGCAACTTGAAACAGCGCGTCTTCGGATAACCGCTGTCTGCTCAAGATCCGTTGAAACGCGTCTTTCTTGATCATTCGCTTCAACAGTTCGATGCCGGGCACCATTGAGCTTTCAAGGCTGGAATCGCGTTCCAGAGAAATAAGCGGCATTGTCCAGGAGGACGCGGATTGTGTGTTGTCTTCAGCCAACAGGGTTTTCAATCGGCTGATAACTTCCTGTCGTTCACTGTCATTGCTGCTTGTTGGATCGAGCAGTTTGTAAGAAGTATTAATGGGGCGCGATAGAGATCGCTCGGCCACAGTTCGGCGACTTGTGTTATTCATTTTGAATCCGTTCAAAGTTTAGTAAGTTTCAGAAAAACGGGTGCTTAGACCCTGTTCAAATAAATTGGCACCGGCCGGGTGATTACGCCCCGGCGAGCGGCTTGCAGCGCGGCACTCATGGCCGACAGGTTCTCGGCAAAGGTCGCCGGATCGGTCTCCAGTTGACTCAGCAACGACGTCAGCACGGCCCAGGAGTCGGCGTTGTTCCGGGCCTGGTTGCGGTCGTGGTAGCGGGCCGGAACGCCTTCGTCAGCGATCGCAAGTTGCCCGTTGGCCAGGTTCAGCAGCGGTGCGACATCCACCCGTTGATAGCGCGTGTCGTTGCTCGTCAGTGGCAGCGCAATACTCAAGTCAACGACGCCCCGGCCCGCGTGGAACAGCGCTCGAAGCAAGTCATCGGCGATAACGCCTTCGTTCAGATTGTTCTCGCAAAAGCGTTCGTTGAGGTCCGCACAAACAATCTTGATGATCTTTTTCTCTGACTTGAGCAGGCCCGCGTTTTTCCACGCCTCAAACTCGGCGAAGTTAAAAGTGAGCATATCGTCGTCAGTGTCTTCGTCTTCCAACAGGAAGTTGTGCGTGCCTACGGCGCTGTAATACGACTTTTGCGCCATCAGTACAGTATTGACGGCTTCGATCGGGCCACTGCCGAGCAATAAGTCGACCAGTTTGTCCACATCGACTTTTTTATTCGCCTGGGACAGTACCCGAGTGGCAGCGTCCACTTTCAGGCGGGCGGTCGACAACGCGTTTTCAACCAATGTGCGGGTGTAGAGCGATGGCAGTTGTTTATCCAGGCGCGGCAAGCGGATCTCACCCATCCGACGGAAGTTCTTCAACGATTCGCCCCACGGCCGGCCGAAGCGGTTGAGCGCATGCCATTGGTTGTTGCTGCTGCGGCAGGCCCACACGTTGGTGGCGTCGCTGCTGTCTTTGGGGATCCAGGTGCCTTGCGACAGATCGGTACGTTTCGACGCTTTGACCAGGTCATAGGAGTCCGCCATGTTGGTCAGCCGATGGATCTGCGTGCGGGCCTTCGTCGCCACCTCGATGCCGATCCTGTTCAGGCGCAACCCCCCTTTAAAGAACAGCTTCGCGTAGCCCTTCAAGCCGTCGAGCGGATTGAAGGTGCCGATGGCCAGAACCACCAGTTGTTTGGCAATGCTGGCGATTCGAGAGCAGGAGGAAACGGTCCGGCTCATGATGGCCGAGATCTTCGATGCCGCGCCGACGATCCCGCCGACCACCGCAATGGCGTCCATGATGCAGCCAAACACACCTTGCGCGACCCGCACGCGCTCCCCGGAAGCCAGGTCCATGATGCAAGCCCGGAAGGGGATGATCAGATTGAGCATGAACTCGGTACGCTCTTCATGTTTGCTGATCAGCTTTTCCAGTTTGGTTTGTCCTTTGGCGACTTCATTCAGCTCCTGGAGAGTGGCGAGCGGACGCCGCCGGGCGATGAACTGGGCCATGCGTTCGAATTGCGGATAGTGGAAGCGTTGATAGACACCTTTTTTACGCTCGGTCGTCGATGCGGGCGCTGCCATCACCCCAATTTTGTCGAGAACCACATCACTGAATACTTGCCGGCTCGGTACGCTGCCGTGGGTGTAGTTGCTGATGTCCAGGGGCATGGAATGTAACGGGGCCGGTATCAGTAACTGTTTCGCTTCAATCCCGACGTCGGCTCGCAACGGTATGCTGGCCAGCCCCGCAGCGTTGATCGCCGCGCCAAGACGCTGGTTTTTCAGGCATTTGCCGTGAAGACTGAAGAGTTCATAGCACGTCGTTTGTCCACGGTACGTAGCGCACATGACGACACCGTAATGACCCGTGGCGGCTTCTATGGATTCGGGGGGTTCAACGGTGGTCCGGACGTCCACGCCGATCATGCCATTCAGGGCTGTGGGCGCTTTTATTTCGAACGCCGCCGAGGCACGCACGGAATAAAGGGTGATCTCACTGTGTAACAGGTTTTTTTGATCGTCCTCATCCAATTGCGCCAATGCCAGCTTCAGGTTGGTGATCAGTGCGTTATTAAGCTGCACCTCGTAATCACGTACCGGTGTTTCGTAATCCACGGACAACGTCTTCAGCTCGGCTAATAGCGTCGGGTGTTTTTTAAACAGATCAGCCGAAGGGTCGTTCCATTCCTGACGCGCCAGGTCGCCGGACATGTGCAATTCAACCATCGACATCTTCACGTTCTGAAACAGGTCACCACCGGCAAAGGGCACGGCTGCCTGGTACTGCCAGGACGTCCCGGCATGGGTCAAAAACTCTTTCTCCAGGTAATCACAGTCCGGCAGGATTTTTTCCAGTTGCGCCAGGGCCAGCGCCCGGCGACTGGGCGCTGGCGTGCTGAATGCGGTGGCGGCCTGGTTCAGTTGCTCCAGGAAGGCCTGATAGGCGGACGTCGCTTGCTGCAAGGCGTTGGCGCTCGACTGTTGCCACGCCTGATGGGTGATCACTTTGTTTACCAGCGCCCAGTCGATGATCGGGTTGATGGCTGCCAGGCCACTGAGCTTTTCCTGATAGACACCGATGGTGTCGAAGCCGGCGTATTCCATCACTTGGGCGAAGGTCATCAAACGCGTCGTGCCCTGGGTTTGCGATTCGATCAGCGCGACGGTGCGGCTGAATGTAACCCAGCCAATCGAGCCCAATAGCGGGGAGGAGGGCAGTTGCTTGACCAGGAACTCCGGCGCGACATGGGCCAGCAGCAGGTGCGCCGCCAGGGGGGCGGCACGGGCGGTGACCCGCTGGTTGTTGACCAGATAGGCTTGCAGTTGCTCACGAACCAGGAAATGCGGCAGGTCGACGTTATCCGGTGAATAAAGATCGAAACTGCCCAGTGGGTCTTGTGCACCTGTCGCGGGCTGCAGATCCAATAAAATCGCGGTGATCAGCAACTGATCGAGGTCTTCGTCATTCGAGGGTTCATTGGTATTAGCGCCGTACCAGCCCAGTGCATCAATGTATCGCTTCGCCAGGGTTCGCGAAGTTGGATGACTGACCAGCGATTTGATCAAGTCGCCGGCCTCATCCGCATTGACCTGACGACTGTTCAATAAGTCTTCGTGCAACTTGTCGAGCAACTTTTTCTTGGGCGGCAGGAGGGTGGAGGTTATCGTGCGGATCTTCGCCTGTTGTTCGCTGCTTAATACGGCGGCGCCCGGCTCAGTGGTAAATAGTTGGCTCCAGTATTGGCCCAGGTAATCAGCCGAAGGCATTTCAAATGTCAGGAAATAAAGGAGGTTTTTGTTTTGTTGTCGAGTGGTGGGTGGCGTTAAATCATGAAACTTCATCCATTGGGAAACTTCCACGTTCTGGGTGGTGGAGACGATGCCGCCGGTTTGTGCCGCAATGTCAGTCAGGCATTTCAACTGCGACTGAGTCGAGGCACGGCGGTTAACCTGCTCTGTGATCGGCTCCCAGGCGTCACCCCGGATAAACAGGCTGCCATCGCTGTTCACGAAGGCTTCGATGAGCGGCTGGCGAAACAATTGAACGCTCAGTTGCTGGATGAAAGGTTCAGCGACGAGTTTATTCAACAGGGCGCTGCCGAGCATGTGCAATTGATACAGCGAGGAGCCTGGTTTCAAATCAATGCTGTGTTCACTCCAATCAATCAATTGATGCTCGGCAGGTTGGAGAATAGCGTCCTGGAGTTTGTCGATGATCAAGTCTCTTTCGAACTTGTCGGCTGCATTGCGCTGTGTTCTTGCATGCAGGCTGGCGCCGAAAGAATAACGAGTGGTGGTGTTGATAGTTGGGATAGTCACGGTAGTACTCATGGTTTCTTAGTGGGTGTTTGTTCCTTGCTGGATAGTGGTTAGTTTGTGAGAGGGCTTCAAGTTGGTTTCTATAAATGGATGTGTATTTACCTGGGTTTGGTGTGAAAGTTGTGTCGGTTAGTTAAGCAGGACAGCGGCAAAGTTTAATTACTTTGTCGCTGCCTGTTTGTCGGGGTTCATCTATTGTCAGTAGTTGACAGGGGTAGCGGCTGGCGAAGCCTGCGTTCGGCGGCGTAGCCGTCGTAAAATCGGGTGATGCGTTGTGTCAGGTTGACCGTTTGTGTAGGGTTTGCGACGGCTTCGCCGCCGAACGCAGCCGCGCTGGGGCTCGACAGCTGATACAACAAATAGCTTCAGGCCAATATTTTCTTGACCTTGTCGCGCAGTTGATCAATCGAGAACGGTTTGCCGATGACGTGCATGTCTGGCGGCGCCTCGATGCTTTCTGCATAACCGCTGGCAAACAGGATCGGCAGCCCCGGGCGCAGCATCCGTGCCTGGACGGCCAGTTCGCGGCCATCCATCACCGGCAGGCCGACGTCGGTCATCATCAGGTCGATGTGCTGGTCTTCGTCATTGAGAAACTCCAGGGCCTGTTCGCTGCCGTCGGCCTCCAACACCTTGAATTCAAGTTCCTCCAGCACATCGACGATCAGCATGCGGACGATGGCATCGTCTTCGACGACGAGAATGATGGACGAATCGGCGGACATAGTAGGAGCTCTCAAGGATGAAATTGCGGGTCGGCGGTCGATCGAAATCGCCGGTCTCTTGCTTGAGTAATTACCGGGCCCCGACAAGTTCCCGACCCGATACAAAAAACTATAGCTGTACAAGAAGCCGCAAGGATAACGCGTGGCATTGATCAAGCGCAGGTAATTGCAGGAATTTGCTTCAAATGCTGTCAGAAAATTAGATCAACGCATCGGTTTTGGGGCAAACTCCTTGGTTTTCAACAGTTCGACAAGGCCTTCCCCATGACCTCTGCGTCTTCGGTTGATGAGCAACGATTTCGTAAACTCCTGAGCCGCAACGTCACTTTGCCGCTTGGCGTGGGTGTGATCAGCGCGGTTTTCTTTGTGGCGCTGATCACTTACCTGTTGTCCGTCATCCAGTGGGTGGAGCACACCGACCGGGTGATCAATAACGCCAATGAAGCGGTGAAGCTGACCGTTGACCTGGAAACCGGCATGCGCGGCTTCCTGCTCAGTGGCGACGAGCACTTCCTGGACCCTTATGAAACGGCCCGGCCGCGAATCGCCGTCGCCCTCAATACCTTGCTCGAACTGACGGCCGACAACCCGGTGCAGACCGACCGTTTGCGCCGTCTCCAGGCCTTGCAAACCGAGTGGGCCACCTACGCGCAATCGATGATCGATTTGCAGCGCGGCAGCGGTGATTATCGAGGCGCGGTCAAGGCCGGACGCGGCAAGCGCCTGACCGATGAAATCCGTGCCCAGTTCCAGGACGTGATCGACATGGAGCAGCAGTTGCGCACCACGCGCAACGAAGAAGTGCGCCGCACCACGATCTGGAGCATCGCCCTCTACCTGCTCTTCGTCGCCGGGATCAGCGCGTTGCTGGCCTATATCGGTCGGCGTGACTTGCTTAACCTGTCGCAAAGTTACAGCGCCACCCTCGCCGCGCAGCAGAGCGCCGCCGATCGACTGGAGAAGCAGGCGTGGCTGCGCAGCGGCCAGACCGAACTGGCCGAGCAGGTACTGGGGCAACTGTCTCTGAACCTGTTGGGGCGCAATATCCTGCAGTTCTGCGCGCAGTACCTGGGCACCGCCGTCGCCGCCATTTATGTGCGCGAAGAGCATGGCGGACTCAAGCGCGTGGCTTCTTACGGTTTGTCCCGGGAGCAGGAAGCGCAGGATCAATCGGTCTACGACGGCGAGGGGATTATCGGTCAGGCGGTGAAACAGAGCCGGTTGATTCGCCTGGATAACGTGCCCGAAGACTACTTCAAAGTCAGCTCGGGTCTTGGCGAAGGCTTGCCCCACAGTGTGCTGGTGGTGCCGACCAGCGATGATGACCGGGTCAACGGCGTGATCGAGCTCGGTTTCCTGCGCCCGCTGGATGAGCGCGACATCGAATTGCTGGAGCTGATCGCCGGCAACATCGGCACCTCGATTGAAGCGGCGCGCTACCGTCAACGCTTGCAGGAAGTGCTGGCCGAAACCCAGCAGCTCAACGAAGAATTGCAAGTCCAGCAAGAAGAACTCAAGACCGCCAACGAAGAGCTGGAAGAGCAGTCGCGGATTCTCAAGGAGTCCCAGGCGCACCTGGAAACCCAGCAAGTGGAGCTGGAGCAGACCAACGAACAGCTCGCCGAGCAGGCACAGATCCTCGCCGACCAGCGCGACGCCATGGACCAGAAGAACACCGAACTCAATCAGGCGCAGATTCAACTGGAAGACCGCGCCGAAGAGTTGCAGCGTTCCAGCAAGTACAAGTCCGAATTCCTCGCCAACATGTCCCACGAACTGCGCACGCCGCTGAACAGTTCGTTGATCCTGGCCAAGTTGCTGGCGGAGAACCCGCAGGACAACCTCACCGCCGAACAGGTCAAGTTCGCCGAGTCGATCTATTCCGCCGGCAATGACTTGCTCAACCTGATCAACGACATTCTCGACATTTCCAAGGTCGAGGCCGGCAAATTGGACATGCGCCCGGAAAACACCAGCGTCGCCCGTTTGGTTGAAGGCCTGCGCGGGATGTTCGAGCCGATGGCCACGGACAAGAAGCTGGAATTCCACATCGAGATGCAGGCTGGCGCGCCGATGATGATCTTCACCGACCGCCAGCGCCTGGAACAGGTGATCAAGAACCTGCTGTCCAACGCGGTGAAGTTCACCGAGAAAGGCACGGTCAGCCTGACTGTGGCCAGTCAGCCGGGGGACGGCATCGCCTTCATCGTGCGTGATTCCGGGATCGGTATTGCCGCAGAACAGCAGGAAAGCATCTTCGAAGCCTTCCGCCAGGCCGATGGCACCACCAATCGCCGTTATGGCGGAACCGGGTTGGGGCTGTCGATATCCCGCGACCTGGCGACGCTGCTCGGCGGTTCGATCAGTGTGACCAGCGAACCGGGACAGGGCAGTGCGTTCACCCTGGTGTTGCCGCAGCAGTACGTTGAACCGGGTGAAGTACCCATCGAGCCGATGCGCGCGACGCCGGTGGCTTATGTGCCAAAAGCGCCGGTTGCCGCCCTGGTGCCGTTGATTGCCGAAGTCGACATCCCGCGTTTCGACGATGACCGCGCCAAGGCTCCGTTCGCCACCCGTTGCATCCTGGTCGTGGAGGACGAACCCAACTTCGCGCACATCCTCTATGACCTGGCCCACGAACTGGGTTATCAGTGCCTGGTGGCCCACGGCGCCGACGAAGGTTACGACCTGGCCAAGGAGTTCATTCCCGACGCCATCCTGCTGGACATGCGCCTGCCGGACCATTCCGGGCTGACCGTGTTGCAGCGCCTCAAAGAACGCGCCGAAACCCGGCACATCCCGGTTCATGTGATTTCGGTCGAAGACCGGGTCGAAGCCGCGATGCACATGGGCGCCATTGGTTATGCGGTCAAGCCGACTACCCGCGAAGAGCTCAAGGATGTGTTCGCACGCCTGGAAGCCAAGCTGACCCAGAAGGTCAAGCGCGTGCTACTGGTTGAAGACGATGACCTGCAGCGCGACAGCATTGCCCGCCTGATCGGCGACGAAGATATCGAGATCACCGCCGTCGGCTTCGCCCAGGAAGCGCTGGACCGGCTGCGCGAGACGGTGTTCGACTGCATGATCATCGATCTGAAGCTGCCGGACATGCTTGGCAACGATCTGCTCAAGCGCATGGCTACCGAGGACATCTGCTCGTTCCCGCCGGTCATTGTTTACACCGGGCGCAACCTGACCCGGGACGAAGAGGCCGAGCTGCGCAAGTATTCGCGCTCGATCATCATCAAGGGCGCCCGCTCCCCAGAGCGGTTGCTGGATGAGGTGACACTCTTTCTGCACAAAGTCGAATCCCAGTTGTCCCATGAGCGGCAGAAGATGCTCAAGACCGCACGCAGTCGCGATAAGGTCTTCGAGGGCCGCAAGGTGCTGCTGGTGGACGACGATGTGCGCAACATCTTCGCCCTGACCAGTGCCCTGGAGCAGAAGGGGGCAGTCGTGGTTATCGGCCGGAACGGTCGTGAGGCGATTGAAAAATTGAATGAAGTCGAGGACATCGACCTGGTGCTGATGGACGTGATGATGCCGGAGATGGACGGTTTCGAGGCCACCACCTTGATTCGCCAGGACCCGCGCTGGCGCAAGCTGCCGATCATCGCTGTGACGGCCAAGGCCATGAAGGACGATCAGGAGCGCTGCCTCGCGGCGGGCTCCAACGATTACCTGGCCAAGCCGATCGACCTGGATCGCCTGTTCTCGCTGATTCGCGTGTGGTTACCGAAGATGGAACGCATCTAATGGAACGCCTCTAGTGGAAAGCCTTTAGTGGAAAAGAATACCGAAATCGAATTGCGGCTGCTGATCGAGGCGATCTACCTCAAGTACAGCTATGACTTTCGTGACTACTCAGGTGCGTCAATCAAGCGCCGGGTCGGTCACGCCTTGAGTCAATTCGAGTGCGCGACCATCTCGGCGTTGCAGGAAAAAGTCCTGCACGACCCGACCGCGTTCATGCAGTTGCTGCAATTGCTGACGATCCCGGTCAGCGAGATGTTCCGCGACCCCTCGCACTTCCTGGCGATCCGCCAGGAAGTGGTGCCGCTGCTCAAGACGTATCCGTCGATCAAAATCTGGATTGCCGGGTGCAGCACCGGCGAAGAGGTTTACTCGATGGCGATCCTGCTGCGCGAAGAAGGCCTGCTCGATCGCACCATTATTTACGCCACCGACATCAATCCGCGCTCACTGGACAAAGCCAAGCAAGGGATTTTCTCGATGGAGAATGTCCGTGCCTACACGTCCAATTACCAGCAGGCCGGTGGTCAGCGCTCATTTGCCGATTACTACACGGCGGCCTATGGTTACGCGATTTTCGACAAGACCCTGTGCGAGAACGTAACCTTCGCCGACCACAGCCTGGCGACTGACAGCGTGTTCTCAGAGACTCAATTAATTTCGTGTCGCAACGTATTGATTTACTTCAATAAAAAACTTCAGGATCGCGCATTCGGCTTGTTCCACGAGTCCCTGTGCCATCGCGGCTTCCTGGTGCTCGGCAGCAAGGAAACCCCTGATTTCTCGGCGTTCGGCAAGCAGTTCGAGCCATTGGTCAAACAAGAACGGATCTACCGCAAATCATGAACACTGCACCCGGTTTGCCGACCGTAGAGGCAATTGTGATCGGCGCTTCGGCCGGCGGCGTCGAGGCGTTGCTGAACATCCTCAGCCCGCTGCGCAAGGGCTTTGCGCTGCCGATCATTGTCGTGCTGCACTTGCCTGAAGAGCGCCGCAGTCACTTGGCCGAAGTGTTTGCCCGGCGGGTGTCGCTGCCGGTGCTCGAAGCCCGGGACAAGAACCTGGTCGAGGCTGGCACTCTGTATTTCGCCGCGCCCGGTTATCACCTCTCGGTCGAGCAGGACCGCAGTTTTTCGTTGAGCCTGGAGGACCGCGTGCACTATTCGCGGCCCGCCATCGATTACCTGTTCGAATCTGCCGCCGACGCCTACGGGCCGGCGCTGGTCGCCGTGCTGTTGACCGGCGCCAACCGCGATGGCGCCAGCGGTCTGGCCCAGGTCAAGTACCGTGGCGGCCTGACCGTGGTGCAAGACCCGGAAGAAGCCCAGGTCGCGACCATGCCCCAGGCGGCGCTGGACTTGCATCAACCTGATCACATTCTCCCTATACGCGGCATCGGCCGTTTGCTTGTCGAGTTGGAACGAATAGCATGCTGAGTGACATCCAAGCCAAACTGCTGATCGTCGACGATCTGCCGGAAAACCTGTTGGCTCTCGAAGCGCTGATCAAGCGCGAAGACCGCGCGGTGTATAAGGCGCTGTCGGCCGACGAAGCCTTGTCGTTGTTGTTGCAACACGAATTTGCCATGGCCATTCTCGACGTGCAGATGCCCGGCATGAACGGCTTCGAATTGGCCGAGCTGATGCGTGGCACGGAAAAGACCAAGAACATTCCGATCGTTTTCGTCAGTGCCGCCGGCCGCGAACTGAACTACGCGTTCAAAGGCTACGAAAGCGGCGCCGTGGATTTCTTGCACAAACCGCTGGATATCCACGCGGTCAAGAGCAAGGTCAACGTGTTCGTCGAGTTGTATCGCCAGAGCAAGGCGATGAAGCAACAGGTCGAAGCCCTGGAGCAAAGCCGTCTGGAACAGGAAGCCTTGCTGAAAAAACTGCAGGCCACCCAGAACGAATTGGAGCAGGCCGTGCGTATGCGCGATGACTTCATGTCCATCGTCGCCCACGAAGTGCGCACCCCACTCAATGGCCTGATCCTCGAAACCCAATTGCGCAAGATGCACCTGGCCCGGGAGAACGCTTCGGCGTTTACCCTGGACAAAATGCACGCCATGGTCGATCGCGATGAGCGGCAGATCAAAAGCCTGATCCGCCTGATCGAAGACATGCTCGATGTCTCGCGCATTCGGACCGGCAAGCTGTCGATTCGCCCGAGCCGGGTCGATCTGGTGAAGCTGGTGGACAACCTGTTGCAAAACTTTGCACCCCAGGTCGATGCCGCCGAATCCTCGGTGACGTTCAGTGCCCAAGGGCCGGTGGAAGGGCAGTGGGATGAATTCCGGATCGAGCAGGTCATCTCCAATTTGCTGACCAACGCCCTGCGTTATGGCGGCAAAGGCCAGATCGACGTGCGGGTGTACTGCCACGAAGGCCAGGCCCGGGTCGAGGTCCAGGACCGTGGCATTGGCATCAGTGAAGAGAACCAGAAACGAATTTTTCAACAGTTCGAACGGGTTTCCGCCAAGACCGTGGTTGCGGGACTTGGGCTCGGGTTATTTATTTCCGAGCAAATCGTTGCCGCCCATGGCGGTTCCATCGTCGTCGAGAGCAGAATCAACGAAGGCGCCTTATTTCGCGTTTGTCTGCCGCTGTAGGAAAACAGCCAGATAAACGCAACCTCTGAACGACCCCACGGTCGTATCAGCAGCTATTGACCGAACAAAGGCTTCCCATGAGTGAAGATGCGCAAGATGTAGTACTCATTGTCGAGGACGATCCCTCGATTTTGATGGTGTTGTCTGCCTATCTGTCGGGCGAGGGCTACCGGGTGTTGCAGGCCGAAAACGGCGAGCAAGCCTTCGAAATCCTTGCCAGTAAACCGCACCTGGACATGATGATTACCGACTTCCGCCTGCCGGGCGGGATTTCCGGCGTGCAGATTGCCGAACCCGCCGTGAAGCTGCGACCGGAGCTCAAGGTGATTTTTATCAGCGGTTATCCGCAGGAAATCCGCGAGACCGACAGCCCGATCACGCGCAAGGCGCCGATCCTGGGCAAGCCGTTTGATCTCGATGTGTTGCAGGAATTGATGCAGGAAATGCTGTCCTGATCCACGGTTTGCCGACGATGACGATCTCACGGGCGCCTTCGCGGGCAAGCCTCGCTCCTACGGGATCGCGCCTATACCTGTAGGAGCGAGGCTTGCCCGCGAAGGCGTCCTCGAAGACACCATCATAGGCAAGCCATCTCGGGCTCGAGCGCTCTAGATCTGGATCATTTCCCTGACCTTCGCCGTCAGCAGGTCGAAGGTAAATGGCTTGGTGATCATCTGCATCCCCGGGTCAAGGAAACCGCCGCGCACCGCCGCGTGCTCGGCATACCCGGTGATGAACAACACTTTCAGATCCGGCCGATACTGACGGCCGATTTCCGCCAGTTGCCGGCCATTCATTCCCGGCAGGCCGACGTCGCTGATCAACAGGTCGATGCGCTGGCCAGAATCCAGGATCGGCACCGCACTGTCGGCATCCCCCGCCTCGACAAACGCATACCCCAACTCGCTCAACACCGCACTGACCAACACCCGCACCGCCGGATCATCCTCGACGATCAGCACGGTCTCGCCGTCCTGGGCGTAAGGCGGTTGCTGGATGTCCACAAGGGTGTCCTGCACCAGATTGCCGGCGTAGCGCGGCAGGTACAGGTTGACGGTGGTGCCGTTGTCGACCTCGCTCTGGATGGTCACGTGGCCCCGTGACTGTTTGCTGAACCCGTAAATCATCGATAAGCCCAGGCCCGTGCCCTGGCCGATGGGTTTGGTGGTGAAGAAAGGATCAAACGCACGGGTGATGGTGCTTTGCGGCATGCCGCAGCCGGTATCGGTCACGCTCAGCACCACATAGTCCCCGGGTTCAAGGTTGCCGTGGGCTTCGGTAAAACCGGTGTCCAGGTGTTGATTGAAGGTTTTCACCACCAATTGACCACCATCGGGCATGGCGTCCCGGGCATTGAGCACCAGGTTGAGCAGGGCGCTTTCCAATTGGTTGGGATCGGCCTCGGCCACCCACAGTTGCTCGCTCAGTTGCATGTCCAGCTGAATGCTTTCGTTGATGCTGCGTTCCAGCAATTCGCCCATGGACGTCACCAGGGTATTCATCACCACCGGTTTGGAGTCCAGGGACTGGCGTCGGGAGAACGCCAGCAAACGGTGGGTCAGACCTGCGGCGCGGTTGGCCGACGTCACGCCCAGATCGATCAGGCTGTCGAGGTCTTCGGTGCGACCCCGGGCCAGACGCCGGCGCAGCAATTCCAGGCTGCCGATGATCCCGGTCAGCATGTTGTTGAAGTCGTGGGCGATACCGCCGGTCAACTGGCCGACCGCTTCCATTTTCTGCGACTGGCGCAACGCTTCTTCGTTGTGGCGCAACTGGGCGGTGCGTTCCTCAACTTGTAGTTCGAGGGTTTCCAGGGTGGTTTGCAGGCGCAGTTCGCTTTGACTCAGGTCGATCAACCGATCCCTGGCCTCGTACTGTCGTCGACGCCCGCGTAACGCGGTGGTCACCAGGCTGATCAGGGTCACCGGATGGAATGGGCGCTCGAGGAACGTCACGTTGCCCAGTTGCGGGCCGAAGCGCGAAGCCGGGTTGTGTTCCGGCCCGCCGTGATAGGTCAGCAGCACAATCGGCAGGTCCGACCAGGCCGGTTGTTGTTCGATCAAGGTGAAGAGCGGCTCCAGGTCACTGCCGAGCAGCGCTTCGGATGAGATCAACAGCAGTCCGGCGCCGAACTCCAACTCACGGCACAGTCCCGGCATGTCGCGGCTGACGACCCCGGTATAACCCGCCTCGTTGAGCATCATTAGCGCAATCTGGCTGTCGCGGCCCAGTGGCGCGAGGATGATCACGCGCTCGGAGGTCGCTGCCAGGGCCGTCATTTGCCCTCTTCCTTGAGCAGCGGATTGCTGGCGCCCAGGTAAGTCGGCACGCCGCGCAATACACCCTGGAACGCATCCAGCGGTTCGCCGATGGTCATGCCGTGGCTGCTGATGCGGTATTCGCGAATGGTTGATTCATGGCTGCCAGTACGTTTCTTGATGATGGAAATGGCCCGGCGCACTTTGCCCAGGGCTTCGAAGTAGCGCAGCAGAATCACCGTGTCAGCCAGGTAAGTGATATCGACCGGGGCCTGCATGTCGCCGACCAGACCGTGCTGGGCGACGGTCATGAAGGTCGCCGCGCCCTGGCGATTGAGGTACAGCAGCAACTCGTGCATGTGCAGCACCAGCGCGTTTTCCTCGGGCATCGCCGCTTGATAGCCGTTGATGCTGTCGATCACAACCGTTTTGATGTTGCGCTCATCGACGCAGCGCCGCACCCGATGGGAAAACTCGCCGGGGGACAATTCGGCGGCGTCCACTTGTTCGATCATCAGGTTGCCGGTGTCTTGCAGGGCCTTGAGGTCGATGCCCATGTTGTTCATGCGTTCGAACAGCAGTCCCAGCTCTTCATCGAAGATAAACAGCGCGGCTTTTTCACCACGGGCCACCGCAGCGGCGGCGAAAATCATCGAGATCAGCGATTTGCCCGTACCGGCGGGGCCGAGGATCAACGTGCTGGAACCGGTCTCGATGCCGCCGCCGAGCAGGGCGTCCATTTCCCGGATGCCGCTGGTCAATTGTGTGCGGATGTACTTGCCACGGTGCTCCGCCGCCACCAGGCGCGGGAACACATGCACGCCGTCGCCCATGATGGTGAAGTCGTGAAAACCGCCGCGATACTTCTGGCCGCGATATTTCACCACACGAATCCGTCGGCGTTCGGCGCCGTAGTTGGGCGTCAGCTCCTCAAGACGAATCACGCCGTGGGCCACACTGTGTACGGTTTTATCCAGGGATTCAGTGGTCAGGTCATCCAGCAGCAGGACCGTGGCGTCATAGCGCACGAAGTAATGCTTGATGGCAAGGATCTGCCGGCGATAGCGCAGCGAACTTTGCGCCAGCAGACGGATTTCCGAGAGGCTGTCGAGGACGACCCGGGTCGGTTTTACCCGTTCGACCACTTCGAAGATTTGCTTGGTCGCTTCACCCAGTTCCAGGTCCGAGGAGTACAGCAAGCTTTGCTGGTGTTCGGCGTTGAGCAGGCTTTCCGGGGGTGTCAGCTCAAAGATATGGATGTTCTCATCCAGCTCCCAACCGTGGGACAACGCGCCTTGGCGCAATTCGCGTTCGGTTTCTGACAGGGTGATGTACAACGAGCGCTCGCCGGCGCAGGCTCCGGCAAGGAGAAAATGCAACGCGACGGTGGTTTTACCGGTTCCGGGCTCACCCTCCAGCAAAAACACATGGCCGCGGGACAATCCACCGGCCAGGATGTCATCCAGACCTTCGATGCCGGTGGCGGCTTTTGCACTGAACAACTCGTTAGATGTAGACAAAAAATGCCCTCTCATGACTAGGGGAAGCGAGGCAGCAGGCCTGAAGTGCCTGAATTGACTGCCTATTTCACTTGACCCTTGGCCGAGACGACGGTTCAACATTTTTTGCCGGGCGCGATGACGGCTCAGCGCCGCTTTGTTTGTGTAGGAGCAAAGCTTGCTCGCGATGACAAACTCACGGACGCCATCGCGGGCAAGCCTTGCTCCTACACGGACGGTGGTGAGGCTTAAAGGCCTTGCTGCAACGCCGGATCATCCGGGTTCATCTGTTCCAGTTGCGCCAACAGAATCTGTACGTTCTGCAGCTGTCCGCTTTCCGTCCAGTAATTGATCAGCAACACCCGCGCCTTGCGGTCGGCGGGGTGGCGCTGGACGATTTCCTGCAACTGTTTCTGCGCTGCTTCCAGCTCTTCTTCGCTGTGCAACGTGGTGGCGAGGTCGTAGCGGTATTCTTTATTGTCCGGCTCCAGCTCGACGGCTTTGGACAGCCCGAGCACGGCGAACTCACTCTGCCCGTGGTGCAGCAGCCAGAGGCCGAGGGCATGTTGCAGATAGGCGGAGTCCGGCTGGGCCTGCAACTGTCTGGCCAGCAATTGCCGGGCGGCGTCGCTCTGGCCTTGCTTGTCCAGCACTTCGATTTGCATGACCAGTGCCGGCAGGTTGCCGGGTTCGAGCTGCAAGGTACGCTCCAGCGCCAGTTGCGCCTCTTTCAACTCAGCGTTGTGCAGGTGCAACCGCGCCAATTGGTACTGGGTAGCGGCGCTTTCGGGTTCGCCCTTGAGCACCACTTCCCAGGCATCAATGGCTTGCTGCAACGGCCCGAAATACAACCCCAGGTCATCCGGCGACAACCCCAGCAGCGCATTGACCGCAGCGAAGCGCACGGCCGGATCATCGTCCTCCAGCAACGGCCCCAGCAACAAACTGCGCTGGCCGCTGGGAACCAGGCCCACCACGCTTTTGATCGCCGCCACCCGCACGTCCGCCGAGGTGTTTTTCAGGTCGGCGTCAGCCAGTTTCAAGGCTTGCGGGCTGGGGTAGTTGGGCAGTTCGGCGAGCAGCCAGATACGGCGCTTGGCCGACAGGTCCGGACGGCCCAGTTGCTGATAGAGCACCCGCGCCGCCCCCGGTTGACCGGCGCGCGCCTTGGCCAGCGCTTCGCTGTAGCCATGTTTGATCGCCTCCGGCACCACGGGCGTGGTACTGCGCATGAAAAACCAGGCGAGGGCAATGGCGAACAGGATGCAGAGGCTGATAAGCAGGTAGCGGCGGGACTGGGGCATGCACGGATCCGGGAGCTGGCGAGCTTTTGCAAAGCCGTCAGCTTCGGTCAGGCGCGGCCTTGAGTCAAACCCTGACTCAGTTCAAAACGTACTCGATCGGTTCCAGGGCCGGCGGCAAATCGGTTTGCCCCAGCGCTGCCAGCACTTCGCGCTCCAGAGTGCGCAATATCGCGTTACACGGCAGGTCGTTTTCATCGAAGCCGAACGGGTCTTCCAGGTCATCGCCGATTTCGTCGAGGCCGAAAAAGGTGTAACTGACGATGGCAGTGAACACCGGCGTCAGCCAACCCAGAGGCTCGGCCATGGCGAACGGCAACAAAATGCAAAACAGGTAAATGGTGCGGTGCAGCAACAGGGTGTAAGGGAAGGGCAGTGGCGTGCTTTTGATCCGCTCACAACTGGCCTGGACCTGGCTCAAGCTGACCAGTCGAGTCTCCAGTTGGGTGTAGCGCCATTCGCTGATCCGGCCAAGTTCGGCGAGTTCCGAGCAGCGGGCGCCGATGCGTTGCAGCAGGGCGTCGGGGATGTTCGGGTGCTGATGGTCGATGGGGATTGAGGTCCAGGGCGCGACAGCTTGGCGTTCACTTTCAAAGCGCAGGCGCGCAATCAGGCCATGGGCGAAGCCGCACAGCTCACGCAGCAGCAACTCGCGTTCGTGCGCGTCCATCAGGCCTTGGGTCTGGCGGATCAGCGAGCGCACCTCAATGATCAACTGGCCCAATTGCTTGCGACCTTCCCACCAGCGGTCGTAGCAGGCGTTGTTGCGAAAACTCATGAAGATCGACAGCGACAACCCCAGCAGAGTGAAGGGCGTGGCATTGACCTTGGAGAAGTAGGCCGGGTGCCAGGTTTCCACCAGCACGATCACCGACGCGAGCAAGGTCACCAATAGGCTGCGCAGGGCAATGCGCTTGGCAATCGAGCCTTTGAGGGAAAACAGGATGCCGATCAGGTTCGGCTTGGGACGTACGATCATGGGGCGAGGCTTTTATCGAGTGACGCTTTCGCAGCGATTGAAGCCTAGGGGCAGGGCGGGTTTCTGTCCAATCGCTATGGCTGACGGGGCTATCGAGCGCATCTATCACGAACACATACATCATCATCGAATTTGCCTACGACTCCTGTCGACTTTTTAACCTGTCGAGGTCCCGAGCCAGTGACTACGCTTGCTTGAGATGACCCGATGAGTTCGCCCATGCAACCGTTTGTTCAATACTTCAGGATGTTGCTCAACCCCGGCCAAGGCGTGCTGCTGTTTGCCTTGCGAACCATCGCCGCCGGGTTGTTGACCTTATACCTGGCGTTCCTGTTCGACCTCGACCAGCCGAAGTGGTCGATCATGGCCGTGGTCATCGTCAGCCAACCGTTGGGCGGCATGGCCCTGGCGCGCAGTTTTGGCCAGGTCATTGGCACCACGGCGGGCGCGGCCGTCGCGGTGTTGATCATGGCGATTTTCCCCCAGGCGCCGTTGCCTTTCATTATTACCCTGGCCTTGTGGCTGGCGCTGTGCACCGCCGGCGGCACCTTGTTGCGCTACACCAGTTCCCAGGCCTTTGTGCTCAGCGGTTACACGGCGGTGGTGGTGGCGCTGTTGTCGGTGCCAGACCAGGACGGCACGTTCCTGCTGGCCGTGACCCGGGTGACCGAGACCTTGCTGGCGGTTGCTTGCGTGTGCGTGGTCAGCCTCCTGACCGCACGGCCGGAGACGGTGGCCCGTAACTATTTCGCCAAGGTCGATCAGGTGATCAAACTGCTCGCGGCCCACGCCGCGGCGGCCATCCGCACCGAAGAAAGTGAAGCGGATTTTCATCGCCGGCAAATGCAACTGCTGGGCGAAATCAGCGCGCTGGAAGGGTTGCGCCGGCATTTGTATTTCGACGCGCCCCGGCTGCGCAGTGCCGATGGCCTGGTGCAAATGCTGGGCAATCAACTGGTGCTGCTGACCTCGCGGCTGACCGCTTTGCGCCACCAGCGAGAGTTGCTGGCCGAGCGCTGGCAGGGCGCGTTGCCGGAAGAAATCCAACTGCTGCGCGCCGAAGAATTGGCCTTTCTCGACGAGTTGGCGATTCAGGGGCGCTCGTTATCGCCCGAGGCTCGCCAGCGTTTCGTGGCGCTGCAACAGCGATTCGATAACCAAGCCTATAAAGCCGAACAACTCACCGAAACCATGACGGCCACCCTGCGCTCGCTGGCCTGGGCGTTGCGTTGGGAGCAGGCGCGGCTGTTGCAACAACTGGAACAGATTCTGGAGTTGAGCGATGCGATCCAGGACGGGCGCGAGGCGAGTTGCGTGTTTCGCGGGCAGGAGAATCCACTGCATCTGGACTTCACCCTGGCCGCGATGAACGCCACGCGAGCCTTCACCGCCCTGGTGGTGGCCGGACTGATCTGGATCGAAACCGGTTGGGACGGCGCCCGCGGCGGCATGGTGCTGGTGGGGATTCTCTGTTCGCTGATGGCCACGTTTCCGCGACCGCTGCTGGCGGCCCAGAGTTATGCGCGGGGCCTGCTGTTGGCGCTGATCGTTTCAGCGCTGTATCTGTTCCTGCTGTTGCCGATGATCAGCAATTTCGAAATGCTCGCCCTGCTGCTGGCGCCGTTGCTGTACGCCGTCGCGGTCGGGCTGACCACGCCGCCCACCACCGGCACTGCCATTGGTCTCGGGCTGTCCACCTTCCTGCTGTTCGGTCCGCAAAACATCGGGATCGGCCAGAACACCGCGATCCAGTGGTTCGAGTTCGCCGCTGCTTATACCTGCGCCACGGTGCTGGCGTTGAGTGTCTACGCGCTCATCTTTCCGTTCAGGCCGGTTTTGCGGATGCGCCGCTTGTTCAATGAGAACTGCGAGCAGGTTTACGCCCTGATGAAGACGGCGGCCACCGATGAGCAGCAATTCGCCTTTGAAAGCCGCATGGTCGATCGCCTGACCATGATGCTCGGCTTGCTGCCGGCGATCAGTGACCGACGCCCCCGCGAGTTGTTCGAAGTCAGCCTCGGTTGCATGGCGCTCGGTGTGGCTCTGAATCAGCTGCGGCAACAAGCGCAGGGCAATGCGTTACTGAGCACGGAGCAACAAAACCGTTTGCTGGTCGCCGTTCGTGAAACCGCCAGGCTGATCGCCGGGCGGTCCGGCATTGATCTTGTGTCTTTGCTGGGTCGTCTGGGTGACCTGGGCGATGAAATGGATGACCTGCATCTGGATGTTCATGAGCACCTGTGGTCGGTGTTCCGGATGCGCGTATCGCTGCTGATCGTGGTGGCGTTCCTGCGGCGTTATCGCGACTACTTTCAACCCGCAGAACCCGAAGGAGTGCCGGCCCTTGCCCATTGATCTGGAAATTGGCGGGGTCTATCTGCCACCCATCGCCCAGGCCTTGCTGCTGGCCTTGCCGATTTTCCTGGTGCTGGACTGGCTCCTGCGGCGTTTCGGGGTATTGCGTTTCGTCTGGCACGAAGCGCTGTTCGAAGGAGCGTTGTATGCCTGCGTGTGCGCCACGCTGATCCTGGTCATGGGAGCCTGATGCCTTGAAGAACATTCTTGCCCGACTCGCCACCGTTGCCGTGGTGTTGCTGGCCTTTATCCTCGGCTGGTTTGCCTGGGAGCATTACACCCGCGCACCCTGGACCCGTGACGCCCGGGTGCGTGCCGATGTGGTGACCTTGTCCGCCGACGTCGCCGGACGCATCGTCAGCCTGAACGTGCAGGACAACCAGCATGTGGAGAAAGGCCAGTTGCTGCTGGAAATCGACCCGGCGCGCTACAGCCTGGCGGTGGAGCGGGCCAAGCGTTCGGTGGAAGTGTCGAAGGCGACCCTCGGTCAATCCCAGGCCTCGATTGTCTCCAGTGAAGCCTTGCTCAAGCAGCGTCAGAGCGAGGAGCAGCGGCGGCGCAAGTTAAAACTCGGGTTCGCGATTTCCGGTGAAGAGTGGGAAAAATCCAGCACCGAAGTGGCGGTGGCCCAGGCCGAATTGTTGCGCAACCAGGCCAACCTCGGCCTGGCCCAGGCCAATGTGCAACTGTCGATCGCCGCGTTGACCCAGGCCGAACTCGACTTGCAGCGAACTCGGGTTGAAGCGCCGGTCAGTGGCTACGTCACCAACCTGCTGACCCGCCAGGGCGATTACGCCACGGCCGGTGGTGCGTTGCTGGCGCTGGTGGACAGCGACTCGTTTTACGTCAGTGGTTACTTTGAAGAAACCAAACTGCCGCGAATCCAGGAGGGAGACCGGGTGCGGATCGAGTTAATGAGCGGCGAAACCTTCGGCGGCACGGTGCAAAGCATCGCCTTCGCCATTGCCGACCGCGAGAACGCCCCCGGCGGGCGGCTGCTGGCCAACATCAACCCTAGCTATACGTGGGTGAAACTGGCGCAACGGGTGCCGGTTCGCATTGAAATCGACGCCGATTACGCCGCAAAAAACCGGTTGCGCGCCGGGACCACGGCAACCGTCACCGTGATGGAGGGTCACCACTGAACCCCTTGTGGGAGCGGGCTTGCTCGCGAATGCGGTGTGTCAGCCAACATCTATATCAACTGACACACCGCATTCGCGAGCAAGCCC
>NZ_MOBP01000207.1 GCF_003732665.1 Pseudomonas frederiksbergensis
GATGCGCGCCGACCTCAGCGCCGACCAATATCGCCAGGCCCTCGAGCGCCTCCAGAACTACATCCAGGCCGGTGACTGCTATCAAGTCAACTTCGCCCAACGCTTTCGCGCGCAATGTGAAGGCGACCCATGGGCCGCCTATTGCGCCCTGCGAGCCGCCTGCCCGACGCCGCTTTCCGGATTCCAGAGCCGGCCCGACGGCGGCGCGGTGCTTAGCCTGTCGCCGGAGCGCTTCGTCAAAGTCAGCGAGCGCCAGGTGGAAACCCGCCCGATCAAGGGCACTCGCACCCG
>NZ_MOBP01000208.1 GCF_003732665.1 Pseudomonas frederiksbergensis
CAGCGTCCAGCGGGCGTCGGTCTGGCCGGTGCCGAACGGCAGGTACAACTCGAACCGGCCATTGGCCTTGTCAACGGTGTAGGTCACTTCGCCGCGCTTGAGATTGGCCATGTTGGCAATCTGCTGGCTGTCGAGGATGTCGCTGACTTTCTCGCCGAATTTGCTCGGGTCCTTGGTGTAGGCACCGATCCGGCCATTGCCGCAGATCAGCGCCATCACGCCCGAACCGCCGTAGTGTTTCTGGTTGGCGCCCAGGAGCATTTCCTGGATGAAGTTCACCGACAGGTCGGCGCCGACGAT
>NZ_MOBP01000209.1 GCF_003732665.1 Pseudomonas frederiksbergensis
GTGCTGATTGGCGCGTTTGACCAGGGAAACTGCTTCGTCAACATCAAAGGGTTTTGGCAGGTATTCGAACGCGCCGCCCTGATACGAGGCGACCGCGCTGTCGAGGTCGGAGTGGGCGGTCATGATGATGACCGGCAGCCGTGGGTGTTGTTCGCGAATCCGCGCCAAGAGGTCCAGGCCACTGGCTCCCGGCATGCGGATGTCGGAGATGATCACGTCCGGCTGCTGGCGCGCCAGGCGGCTCATCACGCCATCGGCGCTGTCGACGCTTTGCGTGGTCATGCCTTCTTGCTGCAGGGCCTTTTCCAGGACCCACCGGATAGAACGGTCGTCATCGACGATCCACACGGTTTCACTACGGCTCATGTCGATGTGGCTCCTTGTTCCAGTGGCAGAAAGATCGAGAACGTGGTGTGGCCTGGGTGGCTGTCACACTCGATCAGGCCCTGGTGCTGGCTGATGCTGTTCTGGGTAATGGCCAGGCCCAGCCCTGTACCGTCCGGGCGGCCGCTGACC
>NZ_MOBP01000210.1 GCF_003732665.1 Pseudomonas frederiksbergensis
CAGCATCGGCCGCTTGAGCACCAGGCGGCACTGGAAGTCGCTGACTTTCTCGAAGGCGCTGATGTCCTGGAATGCGGTGCGGTTGACCGATTTCGAATCGGCGGCAATCCAGCGCTGGATGTTGTGCTGCACGTCCTCGACGTTGAACGTGTCGCCGTTGCTCCACTTCACGTCCTGGCGCAGGTTGAAGGTCCAGGTCTTCAAGTCTTCGGACGGGCTCCAGCTCTCGGCAAGGTACGGGTGGGTGATGTTGTCGGCGTCGCCCCAGGTCAGGAATTCCAGGGAATTGCGCAGCAGG
>NZ_MOBP01000211.1 GCF_003732665.1 Pseudomonas frederiksbergensis
GATCGGCCAGTACGAACTCCGACCAGTCCTGATAGAGTTTACCGAAGAACATCAGGCGCAAGCGATCACACAGGCCCATGATGGTCAGGCTGAACAAGCGGTCATCCAGGGTCGGGCACCACTCACGGAAATGCCGAGACTCGGAAAACTGTTCGCTCAGCAGCGGCAGCCACTCGGTCTTCTTGCCTTTGGGCTGGTCGATGGCATGCCCCAGGCATTGCAGGATTTCGGCCTTGAGCAATACGTCGAACAGTTCTTCTATTAATAACGGAAATTCCTCATCGATCCAGCCCAATTCC
>NZ_MOBP01000212.1 GCF_003732665.1 Pseudomonas frederiksbergensis
GCTGCCGTAGGCCTCGCTCACCGTCAGCGCCAGGCGCTGGCCTTCGGCGCTCAGTTCCACCCCCCGGGGCCGACGGTGAAACAGGCGCAGACCCAGGCGCTCTTCCAACTGACGGATCTGCTGGCTGACCGCGCCGGGCGTGATGTGCAGTTCTTCAGCACAACGGGTAAAGGACAGGTGCCGCGCGGCACAGGAAAACACATGCAGCCAGACATAGGTCTGGGCATGAAACTGACGGCTCATCGTTTAGTCCTGCTAAAGGATCTCTTAGGAAGTTTCGTTGGTCAGT
>NZ_MOBP01000213.1 GCF_003732665.1 Pseudomonas frederiksbergensis
ACCACCCACCCACGAATTCACGCTGAACAATGGCCTCAAGGTCGTGGTTCGCGTGGACCATCGCGCGCCGGTGGTGACCTCGCAACTCTGGTTCAAGGTCGGTTCCAGCGACGAGCCGCCGGGACAATCCGGCCTGTCCCATGCCCTGGAACATATGCTCTACAAGGGCAGCAGCAAGACCTGCGCCGGTGAAGCCTCGGCCATTCTGGACAAACTGGGGGCGACCCATAACGCCTTTACTGACAGGGACGTGACCACCTACTACCAGACCTTGCAACCCCACCAACTGGGGATCGCTTT
>NZ_MOBP01000214.1 GCF_003732665.1 Pseudomonas frederiksbergensis
GCAGCGTGTTGGCCGAGAGCGGGATTTTCAGCAGTTGTCTGCCGCTTTTGGAGCTCGAGCCGATTGCCGCCTCTGACACAATGCGCACCGTAATCCGGGATCTGGATCGGCTTTGCGCGGTGATCGTGGTCAGCAAACCGGCGGCCCGGCTTGGCGTCGCTCTGCTCAGCCAATATGGGCCGCAGTCAGCGCACCTGAAGTGGTTCAGCGTCGGCGCCGCGACCGCGCAAATCATGGAGGATGCCGGGCCCGATGTGAGCTTCCCGGCTGATGGACATCACAGTGAGGCCTTGCTCGAA
>NZ_MOBP01000215.1 GCF_003732665.1 Pseudomonas frederiksbergensis
GACCGCCGCGGGGTTGACCGCACTGTTGGTCGGGGCCATGGCTTCGGTCATGAGGTTGATCACGAAGTGCCCGCGGGCGACGTCCTTGGGTGACAGGCTGCTGTCGTCGATCCAGTCGTGGAGTTCCTTGCGCCACGCCAGGTAGGTTTGCAGATAACGTTTGTAGAGCGGGTTCTGGCTCCAGGCCGGATCGTTGAAACGACGATCATCGCCCGGCGGTTGCAGTTCGGATTAGCCGAACAGACCGTTCTTGAGTTCGAGGCCGAAATGAGCG
>NZ_MOBP01000026.1 GCF_003732665.1 Pseudomonas frederiksbergensis
GGTCAAGGGCTCGCCGAGCGGGGTGGAAATTGCCAATGGCGGCATCACGGTTGAAACCGCTGTGGTCCTGACCGGCGCTGCTGCCAAAGGACAGAAGGTGCAGATCTTCGATGGCACCGTGTCCAAGGGTGAAGCTACTGCCGATGCGACTACGGGCATCTGGACCTTGACCGTGTCCGGGCTGACCGTCGCCGCACACATTTTCACCGCCAAGGCACTGTACGGCTCCGGCGCCACCTCGGCAGCGCGCACGTTGACCGTCACTGCCGCCACCGCTCCAACCATCACCTCGGTCAAGGGCTCGCCG
>NZ_MOBP01000216.1 GCF_003732665.1 Pseudomonas frederiksbergensis
CGGTGCCGGCTTTGCGAAAAGCGTCTACCACGGTCTTGCTGTCTGGCAGCAGGCGTGGGTCGGCGCCGACGGTCATCAGCACGCCGTCGACGTATTGCGGGCCGCCAGCGGTGGTCACCAGTTCATCGGTCACGCTGCCGTCGTCGGACATGAATTTCACGTCTTTGAGGCCTTCGGTACGCAGTTGTTTAACCAGTGGACCGGCTTCCGGGTGCAGGCCGCAGACGTAGACCACGTCGGCACCGGCCGCACGGATCTTGGTGACCACGGCGCTGAAGTCTTTCTCGCCGCG
>NZ_MOBP01000217.1 GCF_003732665.1 Pseudomonas frederiksbergensis
TTGAAAAGCGCGCAAACATTCGAGCGCTGCCGAGCATCAAATGACGAAAGCCGCGTTATCATGCCGCCCTTGAAGGTGCACCTGGATTAAGGAACGACATGACACCCTGGCTGACAGTAGTGGGCATCGGTGAAGACGGCTTCAAAGGCTTGGGCAAAAATGCCCGACGGGCCTTGCTGGGTGCTTCGCGGATCATCGGCGGCCAGCGCCAACTGGATTTGCTGCCGGTATGCATTCGCGGCGAGCGACAGTTGTGGCCGAGTCCTTTTTCCCTGATC
>NZ_MOBP01000218.1 GCF_003732665.1 Pseudomonas frederiksbergensis
ATCGCGGGATGTTTCTCAGCGATGATTTGAGCAGTCAGGTGGGGACTTTCGCATTGGTGCCGCAAATCGTCGATGCCGTGAAAGTGCCGGTAATTGCTGCGGGCGGGATCACTGATGCGCGCGGAGTGGCCGCCGCATTTCACTTGGGCGCCTCGGCGGTGCAAGTGGGTACGGCGTATTTGTTTACACCGGAAGCCAAGATCAGCGCGGCCCACCACAAGGCGTTGCGTACGGCCAAGGAAAGTGAGACGGCGCTCACTAACCTCTTCACCGGGCGCCCCGCGCGAGGCCTCCTGAATCGGG
>NZ_MOBP01000219.1 GCF_003732665.1 Pseudomonas frederiksbergensis
ATCCCTTTCGCCTGCCTCGATTCGGCGACTGACTGGAGTGATGCGCTGAAGGGGGTGGCTGTGGTTATCCATGCCGCCGCGCGGGTTCATGTCCTGAACGAGGTTTCTGCTGATCCGTTGACTGCGTTCCGCCAGATCAATGTCGAAGGTTCCTTGAATCTTGCTCGTCAGGCGGTCGCCGCGGGTGTCCGGCGATGTGTCTTCATCAGTTCGATCAAGGTGACCGGCGAGGGCGGACGGCAGGATCAAGCCTATACCGCAGAGGATGTCCCAGCCCCGGTTGACCC
>NZ_MOBP01000220.1 GCF_003732665.1 Pseudomonas frederiksbergensis
GGCGCCCTTTTCACCTGTCATCTGTTCTGCGCATCGTCGGTCTCTTGGATCTGATACGAGCTTGACCCCGGCGGCTACTTTTGAATGACCCATACGCAGCCTCTGAAATCCCGAGCAAGGTCATCGGTTGCTGAGTATTCGGGCGGGTCAATGAATTTCAGCAGCCTGGGTCACATTCGTATCAGCGCCAACACCTAGTTCATTGCAGGCATTCCCCATGCCAGAAAACGATGTCCTGGTTCAGGGTATAGTTCGTTAACCTCCAGCTGAGAGCGGTTGCAATCGGAGCAGTTCTGACT
>NZ_MOBP01000027.1 GCF_003732665.1 Pseudomonas frederiksbergensis
ATCTCTCGTTAGCGGGAGGCGAATTCTACAGCGTTACTCGCTGCTGTCAACACCTCTTTTTCAACCCCCTTTGCGCTTCGATGACCTGAAGCAACTCGCTGCCGAAACCTGCGTAACTCTTTGTTTACCAAGGAGTTTTCCGTTTCGACTGCGCCGGAAGTGGGGCGAATTATAGACTTCCAGAATCTGCCGTCAAGCCCTGATTTCAGCTTTATTCGGATTTGAGCGTAATACGCGCAAATGCCTTCTTCCCGGCCTGGCAAACGTGGGTCGCACCAAGTACGTATATAAAGGTGCGATCGACAACCTCACCATCTATACGCACACCACCAGAATTCAGAAGATCGCGGGCCACTGCCGAATTCTTCACCAGACCAGCCTTATTAAGGACGGCGGCGATTGGCATATCTTCAGTAGCGGTCAATTCGATCTCTGGCAGATCATCTGGCAGCTCGCCGTCCTTCATACGGTTACCTGCTGCACGGTGAGCATTGGCCGCAGCCTCTTCACCATGAAAGCGCGCAACGATCTCTTCAGCCAGCTTGATTTTGATGTCCCGCGGATTGGCGCCGGCTTCGACATCAGCCCGGAACGCATTGATCTCATCCATGGAACGGAAGCTAAGCAATTCGAAGTAACGCCACATCAGCGCATCCGGAATGGAAACCAGCTTGCTGTACATCACACCCGGCGCTTCCTGGATACCGACGTAATTGCCCAACGATTTGGACATCTTCTTCACGCCGTCCAGACCTTCGAGCAGCGGCATGGTCAGAATGCACTGAGGCTCCTGGCCATAACCCCGCTGCAGCTCACGCCCCATCAGCAGGTTGAACTTCTGGTCCGTACCGCCCAACTCGACATCCGCACGCAAAGCTACCGAGTCATAGCCCTGAACCAGCGGATAGAGGAACTCATGAATGGCGATGGGCTGATTGGTCGTGTAGCGCTTATCGAAGTCGTCACGCTCAAGCATACGAGCGACGGTGTACTGCGAAGTCAGGCGAATGAAATCGGCCGGACCCATTTGATCCATCCAGGTGGAGTTAAAGGCCACCTCGGTCTTGGCCGGATCCAGAATCTTGAAGACCTGAGTCTTGTAGGTCTCGGCGTTTTCGAGAACCTGCTCACGGGTCAGCGGAGGACGGGTAGCACTCTTGCCACTCGGATCGCCGATCATCCCGGTGAAGTCGCCAATCAGGAAGATCACCTGGTGACCCAGCTCCTGGAACTGGCGCAGCTTATTAATAAGCACCGTATGACCCAGGTGCAAATCCGGCGCAGTTGGATCGAAGCCCGCCTTAATACGTAGCGGCTGGCCACGCTTGAGCTTTTCGATCAGCTCGGACTCGACCAACAGTTCTTCCGCACCACGTTTGATCAGCGCTAGCTGCTCTTCAACCGACTTCATAACAGACCCGCAAGGCTCAGATTCAAAGGGAACCAACCATACAAGATCGCGCACCAAATACAAGTTTTGCCCGGCGCACGCACGCCAATCCACGGACAGAGCATCCGCGGCTTGCTTCAGAGATGATTTGGTTATATTTTATACAGTTATTTCATCTTCATCATGTCATTCATCTTTTCCAATTCATCTTTTTCAAAGTCAAAATTACCTATGACCACAGAACCGTCTAAAGCGCCGCCGCTTTACCCGAAGACCCACCTGCTTGCCGCAAGTGGTATCGCCGCCCTTCTCAGTCTGGCTCTCCTGGTATTTCCTTCCAGTGATGTTGAAGCCAAAAAGACAACCCTGAGCCTTGAACTGGAAAGTCCTGCTGAACAACTGACACAAGATCAAGACGCTGCTGACGCCGTCCAAGCCACAAATGAACCCGCAGCTTCCCCTTTCGCGCAGATCGAAGACAGCGCCGAAGACACCCAGGAAACCGCCCAGGCAGCCCCTGAGCCAGTGGTCGAACCGAAGAAGGCCCCCAACCACAAGGAAGTGATCGTTGGCAAAGGCGACACCCTCTCGACCCTGTTCGAAAAAGTCGGCCTTCCAGCCGCATCGGTGCACGAAATCCTGGCGAGCGACAAACAGGCCAAGCAGTTCAGCCAGCTCAAGCACGGCCAGAAGCTCGAGTTCGAACTGAACCCTGAAGGCCAGCTGACTAACCTGCACAGCAAGGTCAGCGACCTCGAAAGCATTACCCTGACCAAAAACGATAAGGGTTATGTCTTCAACCGCATTACCGCCAAACCGACCGTGCGCTCCGCCTATGTTCATGGCGTGATCAACAGCTCGCTGTCGCAGTCCGCTGCGCGCGCGGGCCTGTCCCACAGCCTGACCATGGACATGGCCAGCGTGTTTGGCTACGACGTCGACTTCGCCCAGGACATTCGTCAAGGTGACGAATTCGACGTGATTTATGAGCAGAAAGTCGTCAATGGCAAGGCGGTCGGCAATGGCCCGATCCTTTCCGCACGCTTCACCAACCGCGGCAAAACTTACACCGCCGTGCGTTACACCAACAAACAAGGCAATAGCAGCTACTACACTGCTGACGGCAACAGCATGCGCAAGGCGTTCATCCGCACCCCGGTGGACTTCGCCCGCATCAGCTCGAAATTCTCCATGGGCCGCAAACACCCGATCCTGAACAAGATCCGCGCCCACAAAGGCGTCGATTATGCGGCGCCACGCGGCACGCCGATCAAGGCTACCGGCGACGGTAAAGTGCTGCTGGCCGGTCGCCGCGGTGGCTACGGCAACACCATCATCATCCAGCACGGCAACACCTACCGTACGCTGTATGGCCACATGCAAGGCTTCGCCAAAGGCGTGCAGACCGGCGGCAGCGTCAAGCAAGGCCAGGTGATTGGCTACATTGGCACCACCGGCCTGTCCACCGGCCCGCATTTGCACTATGAGTTCCAGGTCAATGGGGTGCATGTCGACCCGCTGGGCCAGAAGCTGCCGATGGCTGATCCGATCGCCAAGGCCGAGCGCGCACGCTTCCTCGCGCAAAGCCAGCCGCTGATGGCGCGGATGGATCAAGAGAAGGCCACCATGCTCGCTTCGAGCAAACGCTAAGTAATGGCGCTCTATATAGGTGTGATGTCCGGGACCAGCCTCGATGGCCTGGACATTGCGCTGATCGAGCAAGCCCCGGCGATCAAGCTGATCGCCACTCACTACATCCCCATGCCTGAATCCCTGCGCGCCGAGCTGCTTGGGTTGTGCGCCAGCGGCCCGGACGAGATTGCCCGCTCCGCCATTGCCCAGCAGAACTGGGTGACACTGGCGGCACAGGGCATTCACACCCTCCTTGATCAACAAAACCTGAAAGCCGAAGACATTCGCGCGATTGGCAGCCACGGCCAGACCATTCGCCACGAACCGGCACGCGGGTTCACCGTGCAAATCGGCAACCCTGCCCTGCTGACCGAGCTGACCGGCATCACCGTGGTCGGTGATTTCCGCAGTCGCGACGTCGCTGCTGGCGGTCAGGGCGCACCACTGGTTCCGGCCTTCCACGAGGCTTTGTTTGAAGAACAGCCTGGCAACCGCGCGGTGTTGAACATTGGCGGTTTCAGCAACCTGAGCCTGATCGAACCTGGCAAGGCTGTTGCTGGTTTCGACTGCGGCCCGGGGAATGTGCTGCTGGATGCCTGGATTCACCAGCAACGAGGCGATAATTTCGACCGCAACGGCCAATGGGCGGCCAGCGGCAAGGTTGAGCCGACCTTGTTGAGCGAACTGCTCAGCGATCCCTTCTTCGTGACCCAAGGCCCCAAGAGCACCGGCCGTGAAGTGTTCAATCTGCCCTGGCTAATGCAACACCTGTCGCACCTGCCTGCCTTCGCTCCTGAAGACATACAGGCGACCCTGCTCGAACTGACTGCCCTGACCATTGTTGAGTCACTGCAAAGTGCCCAATCAGATACCCGTGAACTACTGGTCTGCGGCGGCGGCGCCCACAACGCTACGCTGATGGCCCGCTTGGCGAGCCTGCTACCGAACGCCAACGTCAGCAGCACCGCCGCTTACGGTGTCGACCCAGACTGGGTCGAAGCCATGGCCTTCGCCTGGCTGGCCCATTGTTGCCTCGAAGGCATCCCGGCCAATCGCCCAAGCGTCACCGGCGCCCGCGGCTTGCGCGTACTCGGCGCCATCTACCCCGCTTAAAGGCCAGACAGCAAAACGCCGCAGGATCATGAAACCCTGCGGCGCCTTGTAATTCGGTGATGCGCGATCAGATCGAGAACGAAGAACCGCAGCCACAAGTGGTGCTGGCGTTCGGATTCTTGATCACGAAGCGCGAACCTTCCAGACCTTCCTGGTAATCCACCTCGGCACCTGCCAGGTACTGGAAGCTCATTGGATCAACCACCAGACTCACACCTTCGCGCTCGACGATGGTGTCGTCATCGGCCACTTCTTCATCGAAGGTAAAGCCGTACTGAAAACCTGAACAACCACCGCCCGTAACGAATACGCGCAGCTTCAAGCGATCATTCCCCTCTTCATCGACCAGGCTCTTCACCTTGTGCGCGGCACCGTGGGTGAATTGCAAAGCCGTGGGGGTGAAGGATTCGACGCTCATGCTAACTATCTCCCGGCGTTACGCCGCCATAATGCGTGATGACGGGCATTATCCGCTTCTCCTAGAAAATTGGTCAACTATTGTTACGGTATATCAATCGAACCAATTGCCCATCTGGAATGCAAAAAGGCCCTTGCGAAGGGCCTTTTTGCTGAGCGGGATAAAGCCTTACGGCAGCATGCCCGCGTGGGACAGGCCCAGACGCTCATCCAGCCCGAACAGGATGTTCAGGTTCTGCACCGCCTGGCCCGACGCGCCCTTGACCAGGTTATCGATCACCGACAACACCACCACCAGGTCACCATCCTGTGGACGATGCACGGCGATACGGCAAACGTTGGCACCACGCACGCTGCGGGTTTCCGGGTGGCTGCCGGCGGGCATCACATCGACGAACGGTTCGTTGGCATAGCGCTTTTCAAACAATGCCTGCAGATCCACCGAGCGATCGACGACGGTCGCATACAGCGTCGAGTGAATGCCGCGAATCATCGGCGTCAGGTGCGGAACGAAGGTCAGGCCAACGTCCTTGCCCGAGGCGCGACGCAGGCCCTGGCGAATTTCTGGCAGGTGACGGTGACCTTTGACGGCGTAGGCCTTCATGCTTTCTGACGTCTCGGAGTACAGCGAACCGACCGCCGCACCGCGACCAGCGCCGCTGACACCGGATTTGCAGTCAGCGATCAGGCGAGAAGTATCCGCCAGACCTGCTTCAAGCAATGGCAGGAAACCCAATTGGGTTGCGGTTGGATAGCAACCCGGCACAGCAATCAGGCGCGCTTGCTTGATTTGCTCGCGATTCACTTCCGGCAGACCGTAGACCGCCTCTTCCAGCAGCTGCGGCGCACCGTGCGGCTGGCCGTACCACTTGGCCCACTCATCGGCGTCTTGCAGGCGGAAGTCCGCCGACAGGTCGATGACCTTGGTCCCGGCGGCCAGCAACTCCCCGGCCAGGGCATGAGCAACACCGTGCGGCGTGGCGAAAAACACTACGTCGCAGGCGCCCAGAGTCTTGATGTCCGGAACGCTGAACGCCAGGCCGTCGTAGTGGCCTCGCAGGTTCGGGTACATGTCAGCCACGGCCAGACCGGCCTCGGATCGGGAAGTGATCACAACCACTTCCGCTTGCGGATGCTGTGCCAACAGACGCAGCAGTTCGACACCGGTGTAACCCGTGCCGCCGACGATACCGACCTTGACCATAAACCTGCCCTCAACGAACCCACTGGAAAGCCGTCGATAATAGGGCCCGTATCGCCCTGCGACAACCGGCAAGGTGACGTGCGGAGCTTCTAGCCTCTACTATCCGGGCTACTGTGAACCTGGGAATAACTAAAAATGCTCTATCTGTGGCTCAAAGCGTTTCATATCGTCAGCATGGTCTGCTGGTTTGCCGGCCTGTTTTACCTGCCGCGCCTGTTCGTCTATCACGCACAAAGCGAAGACACCGTCAGCAAGGAACGCTTCAGCGTCATGGAGCGCAAGTTGTACCGGGGCATCATGGGCCCGGCGATGATCGCCACCCTGATCTTCGGCATTGCCCTGATCTACCTCAATCCGAGCATCTTCAGCCAGGGCGCGTGGATCCACGCCAAGTTGACCCTCGTAGTGATCCTGATCGGCTACCACCACATGTGCGGCGCCCAGGTAAAACGCTTTGCCCGTGGCGAAAACACCCGCAGCCATGTCTTTTATCGCTGGTTCAATGAAGTGCCGGTTCTGATATTGCTGGCTATCGTAATTCTGGTCGTCGTTCGGCCGTTCTAATCCAATAAGCACACATCTATCGGGGTACTTCCAATGTCGCTGCCCGCTCTGCTTGAACAACGTTTGCGTCTGCCCGTGGTGGCAGCGCCGATGTTCCTGATTTCCAATCCTCAGTTGGTGCTGGCCTGCTGCCGTAATGGCGTGGTGGGCAGCTTCCCCGCGTTGAACCAGCGCGAGAGCAGCGGCTTCAAGGCCTGGCTGGAAGAGATCGAAGCAGGGCTGGCGGCACTGGAGAACCCGGCGCCTTATGCGGTGAACCTGATCGTCCACAACAGCAACCCGCGCCTGCAAGCGGACCTGGAGATTTGCATCGAACACAAAGTGCCGATCGTGATCACCAGCCTCGGCGCGGTGAAAGAGCTGGTCGATGCAGTGCACAGCTATGGCGGCCTGGTGTTCCACGACGTGACAACCCGTCGCCATGCCGAGAAAGCCGCCGAAGCAGGTGTGGACGGTTTGATCGCCGTGGCTGCCGGCGCCGGTGGTCACGCCGGGACCTGGAGCCCGTTTTCGCTGATCGCCGAGATCCGCCAGTTCTTCGACAAGACCCTGCTGCTGGCCGGTTGCCTGAACCATGGCCACGAAATTCTGGCCGCGCAATTGCTCGGTGCGGATTTGGCCTACTTCGGAACGCGATTTATCGGCACCACTGAAAGTCATGCGCCTGACGCCTACAAGCAGATGTTGCTGACTTCCAGAGCGGCGGACATCGTGCATACTCCAGCGGTGTCGGGCGTGCCGGCGAGTTTCATGCGCCAGAGCCTGGAGGCGGCCGGTTTCGACACGGCGGCGCTGCAAGGCAAAGGCGAAGTGAACTTCGGCGCCAAGCTCAAGCCTATAAGTGATGAAGCCAAGGCCTGGAAAACCGTGTGGTCTGCCGGCCAGGGCGTGGGGGAAATCGATGACTTGCCAAGTGTCGATCAATTAGTCGCACGGCTCGACGCGGAATACCGTAAGGCTCTGGAACTGGCGGCACAGTTGCCCAAGCGCTGGCCACGCTGACCGTATAACGTGGCCGGCCTCTTGCGGCGGGCCTTCACTGCTTCATCGCAACACCCCTTTTTCAAAACCTGCGCGACAAGGATGCCTCGGATATGAGCGAAAACCGTTTCAAGATTGTCTTCGACGGCGCTCTGCTGCCAGGTGTCGACGCTACCACTGCCAAACTCAACCTTGCCGAGCTGTTCAAAAGCGACGTCGCGGCGATCGAACGGCTGTTCGGTGGCCGTCCGGTTACGCTCAAGCGGGACTTGTCACAGCTTGATGCACAGTCCTACCTCCAGGCACTGACAAAAACCGGTATTGACGCCCGCATCGAAGCCGAACCTTCGATCGAGCTGAACCTGTCCGATGTCCACGATCACGCCCCCGCCCCCGTTAATTACCAAACGGTAACGGCAGATCCTGAATCGCCGTATGCCCCGCCACGGGCAAGCGTCGGCGAAACCTTGCCGGCGTTCGCCACCCTCAAACCCTTCAGCTTCGCCGGGCGTATCGGTCGCTTGCGGTTCCTGGCCTGGACCATGGCCCTGACGCTGGTGACGTTGGCCGTGGGTTCGGTGCTGGCGATTTTCGGTCTGGCCTTGATCAGCGCAGACTCGACTGCGGGACTGATTCTCGGTGGCCTGGTGGCTTTTATTCTTTTCGTCGCGCTGGGGTTCGTCAGTATTCAGTTCAGCGTCCAGCGCCTGCACGACTGCGGCTGGTCCGGTTGGCTGTGGCTGTTGAACCTTGTGCCGTTCGTGGGCGGCTTCTTCCCGTTTGTGATCATGGTGGTTCCGGGTAACGACACCGCCAATCAGTACGGCGCACCGCCTCCGCCCAACAGCACGGCAGTCAAGGTACTGGCCTGGCTCTGGGTCGTGTTTATCGCGCTGATCTTCATCGGTGCGTTGGCCGGCGGCATCACCGCCATCCAGCAAGAATACGAGAACGCTGCCGAAACCAGCTATGACAGCGGCTCGGTGACGACCGACGAAGTCGAAGCCGAACCCGCCGAAGAAGCTGAGCAAGTACCAAATTCAACGGACGATGCAGCCGAAGAAGCCCAGCCCCCTGTAGACTCTGCGAAAGAATGAACAGCGCTCCCCGCCCGTGACACCTGCGTCGCCGGCGCGGAGCTGTTGCGATGGAGAACTGCATGACCCGTTACGCTCTGATCACTGGCGCTTCCAGCGGCATCGGCCTGGCGATGGCCGAAGCGCTGGCCCGGCGCGGCCGCAGCTTGATCCTGGTGGCCCGACAACGTGATCAGCTGGAAAGTATTGCGATTGAACTGACTCAGCGTTTTGGCGTGGAAGTGCTATTCCGCGCCTGTGACCTGGGTGAGCCGTTAAGGCTGTCCGGGTTCCTGCTGGAACTGGAAGAAGGCGACCGCCAGATAGACCTGCTGGTCAACTGCGCCGGCATCGGCACCTGCGGACCGTTCCTGGCCCAGGACTGGATGACCGAACAAGACCTGATCGAGGTGAACATCCTGGCCCTCACCCGCCTGTGCCACGCCATCGGTAACAGCATGGCGCTGCAGGGCGGCGGGCAGATTTTGAATGTCGCCTCGGTGGCGGCCTTCCATCCCGGCCCGTGGATGAGCACTTACTTTGCGAGCAAAGCCTATGTGCTGCACTTTTCCGAAGGGTTGCGCGTCGAGCTGAAGAAATGCGCGGTCAAGGTGTCGGTGCTATGCCCAGGCCCGACGCGCACAGGATTTTTCCACACCGCGCAACTGGACACCGCAAAAGTGAAGGACAGCAGACTGCTGATGAGCCCGGAAGAAGTTGCGCTGTACACCGTGCGCGCCCTGGAAAAAAATCGCGCCATCATTATTCCCGGAAGGTTGAATCGCTGGTTCGCCTTCCTGCCGCGAGTCGGCTCGCGCTGGCTCAACCGGACAATCTCCGGCATGGTCAACAAGGCCTATTGCCCGCGCTAAATACCACTGAAGGTAAAAGGCTGGGCTCGGGTCTGCCCCCATGGGTACACTCAGGCCAGCCCAAACAACGGAGAAACAGCTGTGGATACTCTGTTCACCAAGATCATCAACCGGGAGATCCCGGCCAAGATCATCTACGAGGACGACCAGGTACTGGCCTTCCACGACATCGCTCCACAGGCACCGGTGCATTTCCTGGTGATCCCGAAGAAAGCGGTGCGCACCCTCAATGACCTGACCGAGGACGACAAGGCATTGGCCGGGCACATCCTGTTCACCGCCCAACGCCTAGCGCTGGAACTGGGTTGCGAAAAAGGTTTCCGCGTTGTCATGAACTGCAATGAAGAAGGTGGGCAGACTGTCTATCACATTCATATGCATGTGCTCGGTCAACGCCAGATGCACTGGCCGCCGGGTTGATTCTCTACCCGTCCCTGTAGGAGCGAGGCTTGCCCGCGAAATGGTCGACGCGGTCATTCAGATAGAACGCGTTATCGTTCTTCGCGGGCAAGCCTCGCTCCTACAGGTTCAGTGGTGATCCCGCCACAATGACCCAGCGCAAACCTTCCCCGGCCGATTCGGTTAAACTGGCCGCCGAGATTCCTCCCGGAGGTCAGCATGACTACCCAACGTCACTACTCGCCGATTGACCGTCTTCTGCTGCAAGCCGATGCCGCGATGCGTACCCTGCTGCCGTTCAGTGGCCAGCCGTACCGTCCGTCGCCAGCCATCGTGCAGCCGGAAACGCAAATGAGCGACGAAGACACCCGGCACGTTGCCGGCCTGATGCGCATCAACCATACCGGCGAAGTCTGCGCCCAGGCGCTGTATCAGGGCCAGGCCCTGACCGCCAAGCTGCCACACGTGCGTGCGGCCATGGAACATGCGGCTGAAGAAGAAATCGATCATCTGGTGTGGTGCGAACAGCGCATCCACCAGTTGGGCAGTCACACCAGCATTCTCAATCCGCTGTTTTATGGCATGTCGTTCGGGATTGGCGCAGTTGCCGGCTTGATCAGCGACAAGGTCAGCCTGGGGTTTGTGGCGGCGACCGAGCATCAGGTGTGCAAGCACTTGAATGAACATCTTGAGCAACTGCCGGCCGAGGACGAAAAGTCCCGGGCGATTCTTGAGCAGATGCGCATTGATGAAGAACACCATGCGGAAAGTGCGCTGGATGCGGGCGGTTTCCGTTTCCCGGCGCCGGTGAAGTTCGGGATGAGCCTGCTGGCCAAGGTGATGACCAAGAGTACTTACCGGATCTGAGTTCTCGATTGCCTGATCGGGCCTCTTCGCGAGCAAGCCCGCTCCCACATTGGTCCTGCGAACACAGGTCCATTGTGGGAGCGGGCTTGCTCGCGAAGGCCATCGCACGGTCTGTCCGACCAACAGCAATAAAAAAGGCGACTGCCGTGAGGTAGTCGCCTTTTTTGTGCTCGAAAATCTTAGGTCGGCATGTTGCGCGCGTAGAAGATTTCCAGCATTTCGTGTTTCACACGGTCGGTCACTTGGGCGCGTTGCTCAGTGGACAGGCTGTTGGTGGCATCGCCGAACAGGTAGTTATCCAGTTCGAAGTTCTTCAGCAGCATTTTGGTGTGGAACAGGTTTTCCTGGTACACGTTCACGTCAGTCATCTGGTAACTGTCGCGAGTGTCTTCCGAGAGGTAGTTCTGGATCGAATTGATCTCGTGGTCGATGAAGTGCTTTTTGCCTTCAACGTCACGGGTGAAACCGCGCACGCGATAATCCACGGTCACGATGTCCGAATCGAACTGGTGAATCAGGAAGTTGAGCGCTTTAAGCGGTGAAATGACCCCACAGGTCGACACGTCAATGTCCACACGGAATGTTGCAATACCGTCCACCGGATGGATTTCCGGGTAGGTGTGCACCGTGATGTGGCTCTTGTCGAGGTGGGCCAGGATGATCTCGGGCAACGGGCCCGGGGACTCTTCGATCTGACTGTCGGTCGGGGTTACCGGCTCCTCAGAGATCAGAATCGTGACGCTGGCACCCTGTGGATCGTAATCCTGACTGGCGATGTTCAGGATGTTGGCACCAATGATATCGACAACTTCTGTGAGGATCTGCGTCAGGCGCTTCGCGTTGTACTCTTCATTGATGTACTCGACGTAGGCCTGCTGGTCTTGCGGGGTTTCCGCGTAGCAGATGTCATAGATGTTGAAGCTCAAGGTCTTTGTCAGGTTATTGAACCCGTGGAGCTTGAGTTTGCTTTTCACCGTTAAAAACTCTCTATGTATTGCGGCCCGGGCCGCGTGATCAAGCATGCCCGTCAGATGCGAACAACGCAGCTGCGTAGGACGGTTAACACCTCTTCGCGATGGCGATTTTGGTTGTCAGTTCGGGTGCACGGCCTGTCGGATGACGGGCCACGACCCTGAAAAAAGTGGCGCATTATGCAGACGTCAGCTATGGATCGCCAGAGTCTGCACTGCTTTTATGATAGTTGAATGTCGGATCAACCGAGTTCGATGATCTCGTAGTCGTGGGTAATGGCCACGCCAGCGGCGCCGAGCATGATCGAGGCCGAGCAATACTTCTCGGCGGACAGTTCGATGGCGCGTTTGACCTGGGCTTCTTTCAGGCCACGGCCCTTGACCACGAAATGCATGTGTATCTTGGTGAACACCTTCGGGTCTTCGGTCGCACGCTCGGCTTCGAGGAAGGCTTCGCAGCTCTCGACGGCCTGGCGGGACTTCTTGAGGATGCTGACCACATCGAAATTGCTGCAACCGCCGACACCCAGCAGGAGCATTTCCATCGGGCGAACACCCAGGTTACGGCCACCGGCGTCCGGCGGACCGTCCATGACCACGACATGGCCGCTGCCGGATTCACCGAGGAACATGGCTTCGCCAGCCCATTGGATGCGTGCCTTCATCGCCAAGACTCCACTGTCTAAAAAAGGGTCGCCAGCTTAGCACAGGGCCCCGCAATCACAGCGCCCCGCCTTTATGGGACGGACGTGCCAATCTCCTACACAAATTCTCGAATCTTGTAGGAATGTGTCTGTTAAGCTGGCGCCAATTCACTGGCGCATAGTCAGTTATCAAGCGAATGTAAAAATCGCAGCTTCGCCAGCTCTTACAAAAAAACCAACCACACCGTGCAGTCTTTTCGGGATACAACCATGGTTGCTATTACCCCCACACCCAAAATCAAGAACCTCGACAAGCTGTTGATGCATTGCCAGCGCCGCCGTTACGCGGCCAAGAGCAACATCATCTGCGCCGGCGACAGCTCGGACACGCTGTTCTTCATCATCAAGGGTTCGGTCACGATCCTGATCGAGGACGACGACGGCCGCGAGATGATCATCTCGTACTTGAACGCCGGGGATTTCTTCGGTGAGCTCGGACTGTTTGAACAGGCCGGCCTGGAGCAGGAACGCAGCGCCTGGGTGCGGGCCAAGGTCGAATGCGAGGTCGCGGAAATCAGCTACGCGAAGTTCCGCGAACTGTCCCTGCAAGATCCAGACATTCTTTACGTGCTTAGCGGACAAATCGCACAACGCCTGCGCAATACCACGCGCAAGGTTGGCGACCTCGCCTTCTTTGACGTGACCGGTCGCGTCGCTCGTTGCCTGTTGGAACTGTGCAAGCAGCCGGACGCCATGACCCACCCGGACGGCATGCAGATCAAGGTAACCCGCCAGGAAATCGGGCGGATTGTCGGGTGTTCCCGGGAGATGGTCGGTCGCGTGCTCAAGGACCTTGAGGAACGCAACCTGGTGGATGTCAAAGGCAAGACCATGGTGGTCTTCGGCACGCGTTAAACCGCGAACATACCTGCCAGCAACTGGCGGTACAACGCGTCGAGGCGCTCCAGCGCGTCCGGCGCGGCGAATTTTTCATGCAGGGCGATGTGGCTTTCGGCGCGAACCCGCTGTTCCAGGCCGCACGCCTCATTGAAGCGATTGACCGCCGCGACCATCGACTCCCGCTCGTTATCCAGCAACAACGCCCCGTGCACCAACCCGACCGGACGCGTACCGCCCTTGCTCTGGCGCCAGCGTTGGGCGGTGCCAACCATTTTGCGACCATCGAGATTGACGTTGAAACGGCCATCGCAGAACGCGCCCTCGACTTCGCCCAGTGACGAGACGCCGCCCAATTCATCCAGTAGCTGACAAATCGGATCGCAGAGACGGCGGTAGGCCGTTTCGATGCGGTTTTGGTCACCTTCGCTGCGCGGCGCGGCGTAGACCAGGGCGATGTTGATGGTCGAGGCTGATTGCGGGACCGGTTCACCGCCGGTTTCGCGCAGCAGCACTGGCCAGCCAGCGGCGGCGGAGACTTCGCAGGCGGATTCGAATTGAGGAAGGCGATTCAAGCGTCGAGGCATGACCAGTGCGCGGTCGCTGGGTTGCCAGAACAGCAGGCCGAATTCTGCAGCGCCGGTGCAGACATGGGCCAATAGATCCTGTTCGGCGAGCAGGCCGGCTTCGGTGGTCAGGGAGGTAATCAGGGTCATAAGGTATTCCGTCAGGCTCGAAGTCTGTGGTGCTTCTTATGTCGCCTTCGCGAGCAAGCCCGCTCCCACATTGGAATGCATTTCAAATGTGGGAGCGGGCTTGCTCGCGAAGGGCGCACCTCGGTTTGCCTGCCTGTACTCAGTCGAGTGTCGAACCACTCACCACAGAGCCACGCTCCGGGAAGAACAAGCGCTGCAGTTCCGTGCCCGGGCTTTCGGCGCGCATAAATGCTTCGCCAACCAGAAACGCGTAAACGTCGCTGATTTCCATCAGCTCGACATCGGCGCGGTTGAAAATGCCGCTCTCGGTAATCACCAGGCGATCCCGGGGGATGCGTGGCAACAGGTCGAGGGTGGTTTCCAGGTTGACGTCGAAGGTGTGCAGGTTGCGGTTGTTCACACCCACCAGCGGTGTATCGAGGGTTTTCAACGCCCGATCCAGCTCGTTGCCGTCATGAACTTCCACCAGCACATCGAGGCCGACGCTTTTGGCCACGGCGGCCAGTTCGGCCATTTTCACGTCATCCAGGGCGGAGACGATCAACAGCACGCAATCAGCGCCCAGGGCACGGGCTTCAACGATCTGGTACGGATCGATCATGAAGTCCTTGCGGATCACCGGCAGCTTGCACGCCGCACGCGCCTGTTGCAGATACGCATCGGCGCCCTGGAAGAAATCGATATCGGTGAGCACGGAGAGGCACGTGGCACCGCCCTTCTCGTAGCTCTTGGCGATGTCGGCCGGAACGAAGTTCTCGCGGATCACGCCTTTACTCGGCGAGGCCTTTTTGATTTCGGCAATCACCGCCGGCTGCTTGAGCTTGGCCTGGGCGATCAGTGCCTGGGCAAAACCACGGGGTGCATCGGCTGCCTTGGCCAGACTTTCCAGCTCAGCCAGGCTGACACGGGCGCTACGCTCGGCAACTTCCTGGACCTTGCGGGCCAGAATGTTTTCCAGAACCGTCGGTACACTCATCCCTCATTCTCCACTCGAAATACCGCGGTAAACGCACCCAACTCCTCGAGTTTCTCCCGAGCGAGGCCGGTGTGCAGCGCGTCGTGCGCCAGGGCAACGCCCTCTTTCAAACTTGTTGCGTGGTCAGCGGCATACAGTGCGGCACCGGCATTGAGCACAATCATCTCGGCGGCTTTCTGGCCATTCTCGGTCTTGCGCTTGCCGAGGGCATCGCGGATCAGTTCGAGGGACGCGGCCGGGCTATCCACCGCCAGGCCATGCAGGCTCTGGCTCTTCATGCCCAGGTCTTCCGGCTCGACCCAATATTCGGTGATCTGATCGTTCTTCAATTCGGCGACAAAAGTCGGCGCTGCCAGGCTGAATTCGTCCAGGCCATCCTTCGAGTGCACCACCAGCACATGTTTGCTGCCCAGACGCTGCAAGACTTCGGCCAATGGCCGGCACAGCGCCGGGTTGAATACGCCCACAACCTGATGTTTCACGCCGGCCGGATTCGTAAGCGGGCCGAGCATGTTGAACAGGGTGCGCAGGCCAAGGTCCTTGCGCGGACCGGCGGCGTACTTCATGGCACTGTGGTGAGTCTGGGCGAACATGAAACCGATGCCGACATTATCGATGCAGCGTGCCACCTGGACTGGCGTCAGGTTCAGGTAGATCCCGGCCGCCTCCAGCAAGTCAGCGCTGCCGCTTTTGCCCGATACCGCACGGTTACCGTGCTTGGCCACGGTGCACCCGGCCGCCGCGACCACGAAAGACGAAGCGGTGGAAACGTTGAAAATATTCGCGCCGTCACCGCCGGTGCCGACCACATCGACCACACCGTCGAGGGTCTTGAGTTCAACCTTGTCCGCCAGCTCACGCATGACCGACACCGCGCCGACGATTTCGTCGATGCTTTCGCTCTTCATGCGCATGGCCATCATGAACGCGCCGATCTGCGCGTCCGAGCATTGCCCGGTCATGATTTCGCGCATCACATCGCGCATTTCATCGGTGCTGAGGTCGAGGTGATCGACGATACGGCTCAGGGCTGTCTTGATGTTCATGAAAGGTCCTTAGCGCGTGCCGCCGGTTTGTTTGAGGAAGTTAGCGAACAGCTCGTGGCCCTGCTCGGTGAGGATCGACTCAGGGTGAAATTGCACCCCCTCGATGTTCAATGTCTTGTGGCGCAGGCCCATGATTTCGTCGACCGAGCCGTCGTCGAGCTGGGTCCAGGCGGTCAGCTCCAGGCAATCGGGCAGGGTTTCGCGCTCGACGATCAACGAGTGATAACGGGTGACGGTCAACGGGCGGTTCAGCCCTGCGAAAACACCCTTGTCCTCGTGGAATACCGGACTAGTCTTACCGTGCATCACCTGTCGGGCGCGAACGACATCACCGCCAAAGGCCTGGCCGATGGATTGGTGACCGAGGCAGACACCGAGGATCGGCAGTTTGCCAGCGAAGTGTTTGATCGCTTCGATGGAGATGCCGGCTTCGGTGGGCGTGCAAGGACCGGGGGACACGACGATGCGCTCAGGGTTGAGGGCTTCGATTTCGGCAATGGTGAGTTCATCGTTGCGCACGACTTTGACCTGGGAGCCGAGCTCACCGAGGTACTGCACAACGTTGTAGGTAAAAGAGTCGTAGTTATCGATCATCAGCAACATGGCGATGGAAACCTCTTGAATTCACTGACTTTTAAGACAGCCTTCGAATGAATACCCGCAGTGTGCTGCGCTTTGTCAGGTGCTGGAGTGGCGCCAGCAAAGCGGCATTTCAAACAGGTAAAGAAGGCGAAGCGGTACAGGTCCGGCGGGGCCGGCAAAAGAATTCAGGCGCGCCAACGCCAGCGGGCGTGTGCCTTGATGACTTGATCCAGGAGTTTGCTGATGATCAACACGGGAAAGGTCTCATTCATACGTCTTGGCACAGTAACTTAGCTGGGCAGAGCGTGCAATATGGCGCACGCCAAGGCTGGCGAAACAAATGAAGGCTGCGCGACAGATGGCAAAAGGCCGGAAGTTTTTGGTACTGTCGTTTCGTTCTCTACAACAATAATTAAACGGACTTGCACATGATCAAACAGACGTTGTTTGTACCGCTCGCCAGTTGCCTGCTCGCCATGGCCTGCGCCCAGGCGAACGCGGCGCCCAACCCTTACACGAGCTTCATTGTCTTCGGCGACAGCCTCAACGACGCGGGGACCTTTGCCGACACCGGCGGGCCTGCCGGGTCGACCCAGCGCTTCACCAACCGCACCGGCCCGGTCTATCTGGACGGCAGCGGTGAGGAGCGCTCGCTCAACGCCACGCAAATCCTTGGGGGGAAACTGGGGTACTCAGCGGACCAGACAGCGTCCTCGTCTTCGGCGGTACGCGCCAACGAAGGCCTGCCCGATGGCAACAACTGGGCGGTCGGCGGTTATCGTACCGACCAGATCCTCGACTCGATCACCAGCACCTCCGCCACCGGCGAACGCACCCGGGCGGGTTATCTGCCGTCGAACGGCTTTCGCGCCGACCCGAATGCGCTGTATTACCTTTCGGGCGGTGGTAACGATTTCCTGCAAGGTCGCGTAACCAGCCTGCCCCAGGCCAGCGCCGCCGCCGATCGCCTGGCCAGCAGCGCGCAAGCCCTGCAACAGGCCGGGGCTCGTTACATCATGGTCTGGTTGCTACCGGATATCGGCTTTACCCCGGCGTTCAACGGCTCGCCGCTGCAAGGCTTCACCTCCCAGCTCAGCAACCAGTTCAACACTGAACTGGTGAGCCAACTGCAGGGCATCAACGCCAACATCATTCCACTGAACATCCCGGTGCTGCTCAAAGAGACGTTCGCCAACCCTGGGCAGTTCGGCCTGGCCACCGACCAGAACCTGAGTGCTACCTGCTTCAGCGGCAACAGTTGCACAGAGAACGCCCGCTACGGGATCAACAGTGCGACGCCGGACCCGACCAAGCTGATCTACAACGATTCGGTGCACCCGACCGAAGCCGGGCAACGCCTGATTGCCGATTACGCCTACTCGCTGTTGTCCGCTCCCTGGGAGGCGACCCTGCTGCCGCAAATGGCCCAGGGCACTTTGCGCTCCCATCAGGATGAATTGCGTAACCAGTGGCTGGCGGATTGGGAAAACTGGCAAGGCGTGGGTCAATGGCGGGCGATTGTCGCCGCTGGCGGCCAACACCAGGATTTCGACAGCCAGCGCAGCGGCGCCAGTGCTGACGGCAATGGCGCTAACCTGAACATCGGTGGCAGCTATCGGTTGAATGACGCATGGCGCGTGGGCCTGGCCGCTGGTTTCTACAACCAGAAACTTGAAGCCGGCGACAACGATTCGGACTACAAGCTCAATACCTACATGGGCACCGCGTTCGCTCAGTATCAGCAGAATCGCTGGTGGGGTGATGCAGCCGTGACGGCCGGGCATCTGGACTACGACAGCCTCAAACGCAAATTCCAATTGGGGGTCAACGAACGCGGAGAGAAAGGCGATACCGACGGTTACCTGGTGGCCTTCAGCGGCCGCATCGGTTACGACATCGCCCCGTTGGCGAGCAGCCCGTGGCACCTGTCGCCGTTCGTCAGCGCTGACTTCGCCAAGGTTGAAGTCGACGGCTACTCGGAAGATGGCGCCGACTCTACTGCGTTGACCTTCGATGACCAGTCGCGCATCTCCCGGCGTCTTGGCCTCGGGATCCAGGGCAAGTACCAGATCACTTCGCAGACCCAGGTGTTTGGCGAACTCGCTCATGAGCGCGAGTACAACGACGACACCCAGGACGTGACCATGAACCTCAACAGCCTGCCGGGCAACCGCTACACCCTGGCCGGCTACACCCCGCAAACCAACCTGAACCGTTTGAACCTGGGGGTGAGCCACAACCTCACCAAGGATTTGGCGTTGCGGGCGAGCTACGACATTCGCAAGGATGATGACTTTACCCAGCAAGGGGTCAACCTGGGCGTTAGCCTGGACTTCTAAACCCCTGGCCATAAAAAACGCGGCGCCCTCACAGGCGCCGCGTTTTTTTTGTGCTGGTGATATTCCTGTGGGAGCGGGCTTGCTCGCGAAAGCGGTGTGTCATTCAACAATGATGTCGACTGACGGGCCTCTTCGCGAGCAAGCCCGCTCCCACAGGTTTTGTGTGAACTCAAGCGTCCGGGGTTTGCTCGGCCAACGCCACCGCACGGAACATCGCCCGACGCTTGTTCAGGGTTTCTTCCCATTCCAGCGCCGGCACCGAGTCAGCGACGATGCCGCCACCGGCCTGCACATGCAGCTCGCCGTCCTTGATCACCGCGGTGCGGATCGCAATCGCAGTGTCCATGTTACCGTTCCAGGCGAAGTAACCCACCGCCCCGCCGTAGACGCCACGCTTGACCGGTTCCAGCTCATCGATGATTTCCATCGCCCGAATCTTCGGCGCGCCAGACAAGGTGCCCGCCGGCAGAATCGCCCGCAGCGCATCCATGGCCGTCAGCCCGGCCTTCAATTGCCCGGTGACGTTGGAGACGATGTGCATCACGTTGGAATAACGTTCGATCACCATCTTCTCAGTCAGCTTCACCGAACCGATTTCCGAAACCCGGCCGGTGTCGTTGCGCCCAAGGTCAATCAGCATCAAGTGCTCGGCGATTTCCTTGTCGTCGGACAGCAGGTCTTTTTCCAGCGCCAGATCCGCTTCTTCGTTGGCCCCGCGTGGGCGGGTGCCGGCAATCGGGCGCACGGTGATCAGGTTGTCTTCGACCCGCACCAGCACTTCCGGCGAACTGCCGACGACGTGGAAATCGCCGAAGTTGAAGAAGTACATGTAAGGCGTCGGGTTGAAGCAGCGCAGCGCCCGGTACAGATCGATGGGAGCAGCCTTGAAGTCGATGGACATGCGCTGGGACGGCACAACCTGCATGCAGTCACCGGCCAGGATGTATTCCTTGATGGTGTCGACGGCTTTTTCGTAATCGTCCTGGGTGAAGCTCGAACGGAACACCGGGTCAGCCGACTGTTGCTTGCTAAAATCCAGGCCACGACGCGGGGTGATCGGCTGGCGCAGTTTCTCCAGCAGCTCTTCCAGGCGCGCCTGACCTTGCTCGAAGGCATCGGCCTGCGCCGGGTCGGCGAGGACAATCGCGTGCATCTTGCCGGCGAGGTTGTCGAACACCACCACCGCGTCGGACACCATCAGCAGAATGTCCGGCACGCCCAGTGGATCAGGGTTCGGGCATTTGCCCAGACGCTTCTCCACATAACGCACGCAGTCATAACCGAAGTAACCCACCAGGCCGCCGTTGAAGCGCGGCAAGCCAGGGATGGTCGGAACGTTGTAGCGCGCCTTGAATTCTTCGACGAAGGCCAGTGGGTCTTCGGCCTCAAGGCTTTCGATCTCGACGCCGTCGTGGGTCACGCTCACGTGGTGATCGTGAACCCGCAGCACGGTGCGGCACGGCAGGCCGATGATCGAATAACGGCCCCACTTCTCCCCGCCCTGCACCGACTCCAGCAGGTAGGAGTTAGGCTCGTCGGCCAGTTTCAGGTAGATCGACAGCGGCGTGTCGAAGTCGGCCAGGGTTTCGCAGGCCATCGGGATACGGTTGTAGCCAGCAGCGGCCAAACGCAGGAATTCTTCGCGGATCATGGGGTAGCCTCGTGGCTTGAGGGTCTATCAGTCAGGTATGCAAACGCGCCGGTATGCCGGCCAGGAACAAGTCAGGCGCGCCAACGCCAGCGGGCCAGGGCCTTGATGACTTTCATCCAGAGTTTGCGAGTGACCACCACGATGGCGTTTCCACAAGGGGGTTGAGCAGCGTCGGGCAACGTTATCTCAGCCGTCAGATCCAGGCAACCGGGAATTAGCTTGCGCAGATCGTCGATCACCAGTGCCGGCGACTCTTCGGCAATCGGCCGGCCATGGTTGTAGCCATAACTGAGCGCCACACACTTGACCCCGGCCGCTTTCGCCGCCAAGACATCACTACGCGAATCGCCGACGAACAACGACTGCGACGCCGGAATGTTGGCCATTTTCATCACGAAAAACAGCGCCGCCGGGTCGGGCTTCTTCTGCGGCAAGGTATCGCCGCCGATGATCCACTTGAAATAGCGGCCGATTTTCATCTGATCCAGCAGCGGCGCGACAAAACGCTCCGGCTTGTTGGTGATCAGCGCCATGGCCACGCCCTGCTTGTGCAACCACTTCAACGTGTCGCGCACGCCGGGGTAGACCACGGTCAGCTCATGGCTTTCGCTATAAGCCTGCATGAAAATCTCCAGCGCGCCTTCGGCCTCGCCGTCGTCGACCGCCGAATGGTCGATACCACCGGCCAGCGCACGGCGCACCAGCACCGGCGCGCCGTTGCCGACCCACTCGCGCACCGACTCAATGCCCGCCGGTTCGCGGCCCATCCTGAGCAGCATGTTATCCACGGCAACCGCGAGGTCGGGGACCGAATCGATCAGCGTGCCATCCAGATCGAACATCACCAGCCGCGGCAGACGCCCCGGGAACAGTTGCTCAAAGCCACTCATGGACGAGCCAGCGCCAGTTCGGCGCGCATCTTCTCGATCACTTCCTGGTAGTTCGGCGCGTTGAAGATCGCCGAGCCGGCCACGAAGGTGTCGGCACCAGCGGCGGCGATTTCACGGATGTTGTTCACATTCACCCCGCCGTCGATTTCCAGGCGAATGTCGCGCCCGGAGGCATCGATCAGTGCACGGGCCTGACGCAGTTTGTCGAGGGTGCCGGGAATGAACTTCTGCCCGCCAAAGCCCGGGTTGACGCTCATCAGCAAGATCATGTCGACCTTGTCCATCACGTATTCGAGCACGCTCAACGGGGTCGCCGGGTTGAACACCAAACCTGCCTTGCAGCCGCCCTCGCGGATCAGTTGCAGGGAACGGTCGACGTGCTGGGTGGCTTCCGGGTGGAAGGTGATGTAGGTCGCGCCGGCCTCGATGAAATCACCGACGATGCGATCCACCGGGCTGACCATCAAATGGGCGTCGATCGGCGCAGTCACGCCGTACTTGCGCAGTGCCGCGCAGACCATCGGGCCGATGGTCAGGTTGGGCACGTAGTGATTGTCCATGACATCGAAGTGCACGAAATCGGCGCCAGCGGCCAGGACGTTGTCCACTTCTTCACCCAGGCGGGCGAAGTCGGCGGAGAGAATCGACGGAGCAATTACGAAGGGCTGCATGACGCACCTTTTCTGAGCAAAATCACGATGGCGCGCATTGTATACCTCATGCTTTGACGCGCGCACTGTGACCGCGATGATTGGGGCTGCCTTCGATCAATAAGCGGCCACAGGCTCTAGTACGCCGCCCGGTAGATCTTTTCGATATCGACGGCGCTCAACTTGCGTGGATTGTTGCGCATCAGGCGCTCGATCCCCGCCGCTTCCACGGCCATGGCCGGAATCGCGTCCTCGGGCACGCCGAAGCTGCGCAGGCCCAGGGGAATCTCCACCGCCAGGCACAACGCGGTCATCGCTTCCACGGCTTTATCCGCCGCATCGGTGGCGCTCAGGTGCGCGGTTTTCACGCCCATGGCCTCGGCAATATCCTGCATGCGCTCGACGCAGGCCAACTTGTTCCAGGTCATGACGTACGGCAGCAGCAAGGCGTTGCTGACGCCATGGGCAATGTTGTAGCGCCCGCCCAGGGGATACGCCAACGCATGCACCGCGCCGACCCCGGCATTGCCGAACGCCATGCCGGCCATCAGGCTGGCGGTGGCCATGTCTTCCCGGGCTTGCAGGTTGGCCGGGTTGGCGTAGGCCTTGGGCAGCGCTTGGGTAATCAGCTTGATCGCGCCAATCGCCAGGGCATCGGTGATCGCCGAGGCATTCAGCGACAGGTAGGACTCGACCGCATGCACCAGCGCATCGACGCCACTGGCGGCGGTGACACTGCGCGGGCAGGTCAGGGTCATTTGCGGGCTGACCAAGGCCACGTCCGGCAATAGATAGTCGCTGACGATGCCTTTCTTCAGTTGCGCGACTTTGTCGGAGAGGATCGCCACGTTGGTGACTTCCGAACCGGTGCCGGCGGTGGTCGGGATGGCGATCAGCGGCGGGCCTTTGCGTGGCACTTGATCGACGCCGAACAAATCTTCCAGCGCACCGTGGTAACCGGCATAGGCTGCCACACTTTTGGCGATGTCGATGGCACTGCCGCCACCGAGGCCGATCAAGCCGTCATGCCCGCCTTCACGGTAGACGCGCATGCAGTCTTCGACGATGGCGATTTCCGGGTCGGGCAGCACGCGGTCGAAGATTTCGTAAGTACGATCACCCAAGTGCGCCAGCGCCAGCTCCACCGTGCCGGACTTGACCAGGGCGGCATCGGTGACGATCAGCGGGTTGTCGACATCCAGGCGTCTCAGCTCGGCGGCCAATTGCTCGATGGCGCCGGCGCCGGTGATCAGTTTGTGGGCAATCTTGAAAGAGGAAAGACTCATGTGCGCAGCCTCTTATCGTTGTGAGAGCTGGGCACAATAGTAGCTGGGGATTGGGGTTTGTCTGTTATTCAGGCAATGAATGATCAGAGATCTCGAACACCGCACAAAACCCCTGTGGGATCTGGTAGGAGCTGTGTAGGAGCTGACGAGTGAAACGAGGCTGCGATCTTTTGATCTTGATCTTTAAAAGCAAGATCAAAAGATCGCAGCCTCGTTTCACTTGGCAGCTCCTACGGGGGATCGCGTTAAACTTGGGCTGTGCGCAGTTTCTCGCTACGCCCACGCAGCCATTCCAGGGTCAGCAGCAGGATCACCGAGAAGGCAATCAGCAACGTCGCTGCAGCCGCAATCGTCGGGCTGAGGTTTTCGCGGATGCCGCTGAACATCTGCCGAGGCAAGGTCGCTTGTTCGGGGCCGGCGAGGAACAGCGTCACCACCACTTCATCGAACGACGTCGCAAAGGCAAACAGCGCCCCGGAGATCACGCCCGGCGCGATCAACGGCAAGGTCACCCGGCGGAACGCGGTCAGCGGCGAAGCCCCGAGGCTCGCAGCGGCGCGCACCAGGTTGTGGTTAAACCCCTGCAACGTCGCCGACACCGTGATGATCACGAACGGCACGCCCAACACCGCGTGCACCACGATCAGCGAAAAGAAACTGTTGCCCAGGCCCAGCGGCGCGAAGAACAGATAACTCGCCACCCCGATGATCACCACCGGCACCACCATCGGCGAGATCACCAATGCCATCACCAGCGCCTTGCCCGGGAAATCACCGCGAGTCAGGCCAATCGCCGCCAGCGTACCGAACACCATCGCCAGCACCGTGGCCGCCGGGGCGACGATGATGCTGTTCTTCAGCGAGCGCATCCATTCGGCTGAGGCGAAGAAGTCCTGATACCAGTGCAGCGAAAAGCCCTGCAACGGGTACACCAGGAAACTGCCCGAGTTGAAGGACAGCGGAATGATCACCAGCACCGGCAGAATCAGGAACAGCAAAATCAAGCCGCAGAGAATCCGCAAGCTGTAGAACCACACCCGCTCGACGGGCGACATATAAGGACTCAGCATTTCGTTCTCCCCTTAGCTCAGGCGCAGGCGACTGGCGCCCACCAGCCAGCTGTAAATCAGATAAAGCACCACGGTCGCCAACAGCAGCAGCCCACCGAGCGCGGTCGCCATGCCCCAGTTGATGCTGGTGTTGGTGTAGAAGGCGACGAAGTAGCTGACCATCTGATCGTTCGGGCTGCCCAGCAGCGCCGGGGTGATGTAGTAGCCGATGGCGAGGATGAAGACCAACAGGCAACCGGCGCCGACACCGGCATAGGTCTGCGGGAAGTACACCCGCCAGAAACTGGCGAACGGATGGCAGCCGAGGGAAATCGCGGCGCGCATGTAGGTCGGCGAGATGCCTTTCATCACGCTGTAGATCGGCAGGATCATGAACGGCAGCAGGATGTGCACCATGGAGATGTAGACCCCGGTGCGGTTGAACACCAGCTCCAGCGGCTTATCGATAATGCCCATGGCCATCAGGCCACTGTTGATCAACCCGCCGGATTGCAGCAACACGATCCACGCGGCGACCCGCACCAGGATCGAGGTCCAGAACGGCAGCAGCACCAGGATCATCAGCAGGTTGCTTTGGCGTGATGGCAGGTTCGCCAGCAGATAGGCCAACGGGTAGGCCAGGAACAGGCAGATCACGGTGATGACCAGGCCCATCCAGAAGGTGCGGGCGAAGATGTCGAGGTAGATCGCCTGGTCCGGGGTGGCCGGGGCCACTTCGCCGAGGTCGTCGATCCGGTGATCGACCGCCGCCAGCAAGTAGTAAGGGGTGATGCTGCTGGTATTGCGGCGCACGGCCTGCCAATAGGCCGGATCGCCCCAGCGTTCATCGAGCCCTTCCAGCGCTTCTTTATAAGAGGCCGGTTCGGTGGCGAACGGCAATGCGCGGGCGGTTTTGGTCAGCAGGCTGCGGTAGCCGGCCAGTTCCATGTTCAAGCGCTTGGACAAGTCGCCCAAGGTCTGGTTTTTGCGCGCTTCAGCGAGGTCTTCGCTGGCAGCCTTGTAGACCGGTTCAGCGGGCAGGCCACGGCCGTCCCAACTGGCGATAGCCGTCACGGTGCGCGGCATGCCGCCGACCACTTCCGGGTTACCGACACTTTTGTAGAGCAGCGCCGCGATCGGCACCAGGAACACCAGCAGCAGAAACAGCACCAGCGGCGCAATCAAGGCTTGGGCCTTCCAGCGATTGATCCGCTCGGCGTGCTTGAGCCGCTGCTTCAAGGTGGGGTCAGTGCCCGCGTTCAGGGGAACGGCGATAGCCATGGCGTACTCCGGAAATCTTTGATCGTTACAGAGGCGGGAAACCACCTCGATCGTTTAAATGTGGGAGCGGGCTTGCTCGCGAAGGCGTCGGTACATCCAGCATCAATGCCGACTGATCTACCGCTTTCGCGAGCAAGCCCGCTCCCACAGGGTGGGCAAGCCCACCGTCACTAGGTCGTTGTTATTTGGCAGCCCAGGAGTTGAAGCGCTGTTCCAGTTGCTCGCCGTTGTCAGCCCAGAAGCTGACGTCGATCTGCACCTGGTTGGCGATGTTTTCCGGGGTGGTCGGCATGTCTTTCAACACATCCTTGGCCAGCAACGGTACGGCTTGGGTGTTGGCCGGGCCGTAGGCGATGTTTTCCGAGTAGGTCTTCTGCTGCTGCGGCATGACCGAGTAAGCGATGAATTTCTTCGCCGCTTCGGCACGGGTTTTATCCAGGCCTTTTGGAATCGCCCACGCGTCGAAGTCGTAGATGCCGCCGTTCCACACCACTTTCAGGTTGCTTTCTTTCTGCACGGCTGCGATCCGGCCGTTGTAGGCCGAGCTCATGACCACGTCGCCGGAAGCGAGGTATTGCGGCGGTTGTGCGCCGGCTTCCCACCACTGGATGTTCGGCTTGAGTTCATCGAGTTTCTTGAACGCGCGGTCCTGGCCATCTTTACCGGCCAGCACTTTATAGACGTCTTTCGGCGCAACGCCGTCGGCCATCAGAGCGAATTCCAGGGTGTACTTGGCGCCTTTACGCAGGCCACGCTTGCCCGGGAATTTCTTGGTGTCCCAGAAATCGACCCAGCTAGTCGGTGCGGAGGCCAGTTTGTCGGCGTTGTAGGCCAACACGGTCGACCACACGAAGAAGCCCACGCCGCATGGCTGGATCGCGCCTTTGACGTAGTCTTCAGTCTTGCCGAACAACTTCGGATCAAGCTGCTCGAACATGTCTTCGTCGCAACCACGGGACAGTTCTGGCGATTCAACTTCTACCAGGTCCCAGGACACGCTCTTGGTGTCGACCATGGCTTTGACCTTGGCCATCTCACCGTTGTATTCGCCCGCAACGATCTTGCCGTTGCCCGCCGCTTCCCACGGTGCGTAGAAAGCCTTGGTCTGCGCGGCCTTGTTCGCCCCGCCGAAAGACACCACGGTCAGGTCCGGGCCCGCCGCCATCGCGTGTGCCGCACCGATCATGCCCATGACCAAAGCGGTTAATTTCAGGGATCTCAACATTTATTGTTCTCTCCACGTGCAGGGTTGGTGTTGGTATTGCGGGGGGCGATCAATGCGCCTCTAAAAGAGGATCGAGCGCGCGAACGTGCTCGACCTGCCAGCCAAGCGGTACTACGTCGCCAACCGCCAGCTCGGGATCGAGCTCGGCAATCGGTTGTTTTACGAAGAAGTCGGTCTTGCCGCAGACTTCCAGGCGCACCCGGACGTGGTCGCCCAGATAGATGAATTCCGCCACCCGCCCTGAGAAGCGGTTGACGCAGGACTCGCTCGAACCATTGAGGCTCACGCGTTCCGGGCGAATCGACAGGGTGACGGGCTCGCCGGTCTGGCCGACGTTGACCGCCAGGGCTTCAACTTTTTCACCGCGACCCAATTCGACGATGCAGCGGTCGCCGGTGTGGCTGTGCAAGCGGCCATTGAGGCGGTTGTTCTCGCCGATGAAGTTGGCGACGAAGGTGTTCTTCGGTTCTTCGTAGAGCGTACGTGGCGGGGCGATTTGCTGGATTTCGCCCTGGTGGAACACCGCCACACGGTCGGACATGGTCAGGGCTTCGCCCTGGTCGTGGGTCACGTAGACCACGGTCACGCCGAGGCGTTGGTGAAGGTGTTTGATTTCCATCTGCATGTGTTCGCGCAGCTGTTTATCCAGGGCGCCGAGGGGTTCGTCCATCAGCACCAGTTGCGGTTCGAACACCAGGGCACGGGCCAGGGCCACACGCTGCTGCTGACCACCGGACAATTGCGCCGGGTAACGCTGGGCGAACGCATCGAGCTGGACCATGCTCAGGACTTTCTTGACCTTGTCGCTGACGTCGCTCTTGTTCAAGCCGCGCACGGTCAGCGGGAACGCCAGGTTCTCGGCCACGGTCATGTGCGGGAACAGCGCGTAGTTCTGGAACACCATGCCGATGTCGCGTTTGTGCGGCGGCACGTTGTTGATGGAACGCCCGGCCAGCAGGATTTCCCCGGCGGTCGGGGTTTCGAAACCGGCGAGCATCATCAGGCTGGTGGTCTTGCCGGAACCGGACGGCCCGAGCAAGGTGAGGAATTCGCCTTTGCGAATGTCCAGGTTGAGGTCTTTGACGATCAGGTTCTCGCCGTCGTAGCTTTTCTGCACTCCACGAAAGCTGACCAGAATGTCATTGGCCCCTGCACTTGAATCGACCTGGCTCATACCCACACCTTTGTTGTTGATGACTGCTTGTGGTCTAAGCCTAGTGGACGCTGGGGACCGCGCAAATCGGGGCGCAGGAGAGAATCGCCTCAGCCGGATGGAAGGTTGGGGGTAGGGATTGCCCTACAAGGATGGCGCGTTTGGGCAAACGCAGCGGCAAGCGGTCAGCTACAAGCAGCAAGAACAGGCAAAAGCAGGTTTACGGGGTGTCGCAAATGGACATGCCACCAAGATCCCTGTGGGAGCGGGCTTGCTCGCGAAAGCGGCGTGCCAGGCAATATTGATACGACTGACACGCCCCCTTATTGATACGCCTGACACGCCCTCCCTTTATTGATACGACTGACACGCCTCCCTGTAGGAGCGAGGCTTGCCCGCGAAGCTTTTAGCGCCAGTGAGGACGCCTTCGCGGGCAAGCCTCGCTCCTACAGGGGATCGCATTCAGATTTAGAGGAGTTTGTGTTCCATCGCGTACTTCACCAGCTCCGCCAAGGAGCTGATGTTGAGTTTCTGCATCAGCCGCGCCTTGTGGGTGCTGATGGTTTTGCTGCTCAGGGCCAGTTGCTGGGCGATGTCGTTGACGTTGGCGCCCTGGGCCAGGCGCTCGAACACCGAAAACTCCCGTTCCGACAATAAAGAGTGCAACGGCCGGGAATCGGTCAGGCCGACTTCGAAGACCATGCGGTCGGCCAGGTCCGGGTCGATGTAGCGCCCGCCCGCCGCGACTTTGCGGATTGCCGTCAGCAGCAACGCCGGATCGCTGTCCTTGGTGGCATAACCGGCGGCACCGACCTTCAACGCACGGGCGGCCATTTGCGCTTCATCATGCATCGACAACACCAGGATCGCCGGTGGATTGTTCAACGCGCGAATCCGTGGAATCGCCTCCAGGCCGTTGACGCCGGGCATGGAGATGTCCAGCAGTACCACTTCGCAGGGCACATGCCGCAACGTCTCGAGCAACTGCTCGCCATTGCTCGCCTCCCCCACCACCAGCAAATCCTTGGCCAGGCCAATCAATTGCTTGATGCCTTCACGGACGATGGTGTGGTCTTCGGCTACCAGTACACGGATCACAAGCTTCTCCCAATTAAATACGTTGCCTCCTGTGGGAGCGGGCTTGCTCGCGAAGGCATCCGGTCAGTCGACATCAATGTTGAATGATCGACCGCTTTCGCGAGCAAGCCCGCTCCCACAAGGCTTTTGTGAACGCCGTCGAACCCAAGTGGGAGCGAGCCTGCTCGCGAAGGGGCCAGCCCAATCACCACAAAACCATCAAGCCTCACTCACTGGCACCCGCACACTCAGCGTAGTGCCCTCCCCCGGCTCGCTCTCAAGCGACAACTGCCCGCCCATGATCAATACCCGCTCACGCATGCCCACCACGCCAAACGATGTCGGCCGACCCGTAGCGGCGACAAATCCTACGCCATCATCGCTGACGGTCAGACACAACTCGTCGCCTTCCAGCGCCAGTGTCAGTTCGACAGTATGCGCCTGGGCATGGCGCATGACATTGGTCAGCGCTTCCTGAAGGATGCGGAACAAGCCAATCGCCTTGGCATCGCTGAGCACCGGCAGGTTCTCCGGCACCTGTACCAGACACGGAATCTGCGTGCGCGCTTCGAAACGCCGGGCCTGCCACTCAATGGCCGAGGCGATCCCTGCATCGAGAATCGGTGGCCGCAGCGCCGTGGCCACATCCCGCACCAATTGGAATAGCTGGGCGATCAGCCGCTTCATGCTGTTCAAGCGCTGGTTCAGACCGGGGTCAAGCTGGGCGTAGGCCAATTCGCACATGGACGTTTCCAGTTTCAACACGGTCAGCATCTGCCCCAGTTCGTCGTGCACCTCCCGGGCGATGCGGGCCTTTTCCTCTTCCCGCACGCTCTCCAGGTGCGCCGACAACTCCCGCAGTTGCTCCCGGGAGCTGGCCAGTTCCAGTTCGATGCGCTTGCTTTCGCTGATGTCCCAGACGATCCCGTCCCACACATACGCGCCATCCTCCAGCCGCCGGGTGATGGCCTTGATCTCGGCCCAGCGCTGCTCCCCCGAACGGGTGAGGATTCGGCCCTGCCACGACCAGTCACTGTCGGTGTCCAGCGCCTGATCCTGAGTCTGGTGATAACTGGCCTTGTCGTCCGGGTGCACCAGGCTGCGCAGGCCTTTGTCCCGATGGGCCAGGGTCGCCGGCGAATAACCGACCAGGCTCTCGCTGCCTTCACTGATGTAGGCAAAGTCGATTTGCCCGGTCACCGGCGCCCGTTCAAGACGAAAGACCAGTCCCGGCACGTTGGCGGCAATCCCCTGCAACCGCGCCTCGCTTTCCTGCAACGCGGCCAGGGCACGACGGCGTTCGGTGACGTCATTGAGGTACACCACCAAGTATTCGCCGTCGCGAAAACGCAGGAAGCTCAACGAAACATCCGCTGGCAAAACACTGCCGTCGGCCCGTACGCAATTGGTTTCGAAACTTTGCGGCCCTTCTTCGCTGGCCCGGGCGCGCTTCCACAGGTTCAGCCAGCGGTCCATGTGCAGCCCGGGCTCGAAGTCGATCAACGGCCGGTCGATGATGCCGCCGGACGCATAGCCGAGCATGGTTTCGGCAGCGCGGTTGGCGTAGCGCACGTGGCTGTCCCAGTTGACCCAAAGGATGCCGACGGTGCTTTGATCGATGGAAAACTGGGTCAGGCGCAGGGCTTCCTCACTGGCCTGGCGCAGGGCGATGTCTTCCCGCGCCGCCAGCAGCCGTTGCTCCAGACTGTGTTGCTGGCGTCGCTGCCAGAACACGATGGCGGCACTGCTCAGCAACAGCAACGCCAGCAGCAGGCACAGGTTCTGCCAGAACCCCGGTGATTCGGACAACCGCGGGTATTTGGGTTGCAGCCATTGGGTGTGCAGTTGTTCCAGGTCCTTGGCCGGGATCGCCCTTAGCGCGTTTTCGATGATGCCCGCCAGCTCCGGCCAGTCCCGGCGCGTGGCCACTCGCAGCAATTGCGGCAGGCCGATATCGCCCACCACCACCAGCCCGGCGAATTCGGGTTCGGCGGACAAACGGCCCAACTGCGCTTCATCAACCACCGCGTAACCGGCCTGCTGACTCAACAGCAACTGCAACGCCTGGCGCTCGATGGGCACGCCTTGCAGGTTCAAGTGGGGGAAGTTACTGCGCAGATAATCGGCGGTGGCGCTGGGCATGCGTACGGCGACGCGGGTCTGGCTGTCGAGTTTTTCCAGCTCCACCACGCCGGCGCCCTTCTGGTCGCTGACCACCAGTTGCGGTACACGCATGTACGGGTCGGAAAACTGCCAGAGCTTCAGCCCGCCAGGGGTCTGGGTCAGGCCCGGGGCGATATCGACTTCACCGTCGCGCACAGCTTGTTCCAACTGTTCGACGTCGGGGAAGTTGCGCCAGCTCAGCTCGACCTTGAGCGACTTGGCCAGCCACTTCATCAGTTCGACGTTAACCCCGGACAAACGCTGCAAGCGCCGATCGTATTGCGCATACGGCGCTTGCAACACCACGCCAACACGCAGTTCGCCATGCTCGGCCAGCCATTGCTGCTGGGCCGTCGACAACGGTGCAACGTGGGTCGCAGGCGCGGGCGCGGCCCAGCTCATCAAGGGAAACCACAAACAGCCGATAACCCACAGGCAGCGAAAACGCATCATTGAAGTCTCACACACTGACAAATACTGACCAACCCATTAGGCTGCCGGAATAACTTCTGGCCTGGAATATCCGATGCCCCCTGTCTACCGCCTGGCACTGCCAGCATTGTGCCTGTCGCTGATCCTGCCTTGCGCCTTTTCCGTCGAGGCCGCAGCCCCTGCTCCCGCCACGGAAAAACCGGCCGAAGCCAAACCGGTCGAGCGCCAGCCGCTGCTTGAGCGTAGTCAGGAAGACGCCACCGCACTCGAGCGCCAAGTCCCTGTCCAGGAACAGCAACAGCTCCAGGCCGGCGCCGATACGTTTCTCGCCTTGTGGAAACCGGCCAACACCGCCGAACCCAGGGGCGCGGTGATTATCATCCCCGGCGCTGGCGAGACCGTTGACTGGCCGCAAGCAATCAGCCCTTTGCGCAACAAACTGCCGGACGCCGAGTGGAGCAGCCTGAGTATCACCTTGCCGGACCTGCAAAGCGATGCCATTGCGCCACGCGTCGCCGAAGTCCCGCCGACGATCAAAGCCCCTGAGACCGGCAGCAAAGACTCGACCACCGCAACGCCCATCGAGCAGGCGGCCAGTGGTGAGGCGGATGTCGCGGACAAAGCCATCGCCGAAACCACCGAGGAACAGACCAAGGCCGATGCCGAGCGAATTTTCGCCCGTATCGATGCCGCCATTGCCTTCGCCGAACAGCAAAGTGCTCGGCGCATCGTGGTGTTGGGGCATGGCACCGGGGCGTACTGGGCCGCGCGTTACCTGAGCGAGAAACAGCCTTCGCAAGTGGAGAAATTCGTGATGGTCGCGGCGCAGACACCGGTGACGGGCAACCCCGCACTGGCCGAATTGACGCCCACCCTGAAGCTGCCGACCGCCGATCTGTTCTATATGGATAAGCCGCTGGACCGCAATGCAGCGCTGGAGCGTTTGCAGGCGAGCAAACGTTTGAAGACTTCGGCGTTCAGCCAGGTGTCGCTCAAGGCGTTGCCGGGCAATACCAAGGCTGAACAGGAACAACTGTTTCGCCGGGTGCGGGGGTGGTTGAATCCGCAGCCAGTGGCCGAGCAATAGTTCGGCGTTGCGCCCATTCGCGAGCAAGCCCGCTCCCACATGGGATCTTCAGTGTGTCACAGACAGTGTGAACACCAGAGATCCCATGTGGGAGCGGGCTTGCTCGCGAAAGCGGCATCACTGACAACACAACTATGTGCCGCTAACGAAAATCCCGCCGCGCCTTGATCAAGGTATAAGCGGTATGCAATTCACGGGTCTTGTCCGTCGCTTCGCGCACCTGCATTGCCGTCGCCCCCGAACCGGCAATCTTGTCCGGATGATGACGACTGAGCAGGCGCCGATAGGCCCGTTTGATCTGCGCCGGTTCACTGGTGGCCGACACGCCCAATAGCCGCATGGCATCCTGGTACGTCACGGCGCTGCTGACCTGCGGTCGCTTCTGCGGCTCGTAGTCGTGGGCCAGCGCCAGTACTTGCTGGGGTGTCCAGCCCAACCACTTGCCCCATTGCGCCAACAGTTCGCGCTCACCGTTCCCCGCACGGCCATCGGCCCAGACCATCCGCCAACAGGCGCGCAGCACGCCTTCGGCGGCATGTGGCTGGGCGCTCAAGCGCCGCAGATAACCGCGCAAGCGGTCATGCCCGGACTTGCCGCGATTGAAGGCGGCAATCGCCCGACGCTGCGCCGACTCGGTCATGTCCAATGAGCGCATTTCCAGTCGGGCCTGCTGGATATGCCCATCCACTACCCGCCCATCGCACTTGGCCAACCGGCCGAGCAACACGAACAACAGTTCATCGTTGCGCAGCGCCGGCCGCCCGCCGAGTTTTTCCCGCAAATGCGCCCAGCTCTGCAAGTGCAGGCGCCGGTCCAGCGCCTGCCCCAACAACGCGCCGAGCATGGCCCCCGGAATGCTGGCTATGGCAAAGCCTGCTCCGGCTCCAATCAGAGTCCCTGGCCACAACATATCAGCGGCTCGCTTCTATCAGGGTTTCGGCTTCGGCCAGGCGCTCGTAAGTGCCGACATCCACCCACTGCCCTTCCAGCCGTTCCCCGGATACTTGCCCCGCAGCCATCGCCTGGCGAAACAACGGCGCCAGTTTGAATGCGCCCGCCGTGCATCCCTCGAACAGCTTCGGGTGCAACACGGCGATGCCGCTGTAGGTCAGGGTCTTGGCGTCCGGTTGCCCGTCGCGCACCTGGCTATCGACCAGAACAAAATCCCCGGCCGGGTGGTGGGCCGGGTTATCCACCAGCACCAGATGAGCCAGTCCGGCAAGGGGTTGGCGCAGGGCGTTGAAGTCGTAATCGGTCCAGATATCACCGTTGACCACCACAAACGCCCCGTCACCCAGCAACGGCAAGGCGCGGAAAATCCCGCCACCGGTTTCCAGCGGTTCGCCTTCGGGCGAATACTGGATGCTGAGGCCATAACGCGAGCCATCGCCCAGGTAATCTTCGATCTGCTGACCGAGCCAGGCATGGTTGATCACGATCTCGGTAAACCCGGCAGCCGCCAGGGCCTGCAGGTGATACTCGATCAACGGCACGCCGCCGGCACGCACCAGCGGTTTTGGCGTAGTCAGGGTCAGCGGGCGCATGCGCTCGCCTTTGCCCGCCGCGAGAATCATTGCCTTCATGCCGCCGCTCCAGCACGCAGACTGGCCAGCAGCACATCCAGCTCCGCCAACTCCGGACGACGGGCCAGCACCGCTTCTATATAAGCAAAGAAGCGCGGCACGTCGGCGAGGTAGCGTGGCTTGCCGTCGCGGTGGCAGATACGGGCGAAAATGCCGATCACTTTCAGATGACGCTGCACGCCCATCAGGTCGCTGGCACGGTGAAACTCTTCAAAGTCAGGTTGCACCGGGATACCCAGCGCGCCGGCCTGCTGCCAGTAGTCCTGCAACCAGCCGTGTACACGTTCTTCGGGCCAACTGAGGAACGCGTCCTTGAACAGGCACGTCACGTCGTAGGTCACCGGGCCATACACCGCATCCTGGAAATCCAGCACGCCGGGATTTGGCTCGCTGAACATCAGGTTGCGCGGCATGTAGTCGCGATGCACCAATACTTTAGGCTGGGCCAGGGCACTGTCGATCAACAACTCAGTGACCTGCTGCCAGAGCATTTGCTGCGCGGCGTCAAACTCGATGCCCAGCTCATGCTTCACGTACCACTCGGGGAACAGTTCCAGCTCGCGACGCAGCAGTGCCACGTCGTAACTTGGCAGCGGCGCCACCATCGGCAATTGCTGAAAAGCCAGTAACGCCTGCAAGGCATCCTTGAACAAATCGTCGGCGTTTTCGCTATCGATCACGTCCAGATAGGTCTTGTTGCCCAGGTCATTGAGCAAAAGAAATCCGCGTTCGAGGTCTTCGGCATAAATTTTCGGCACATTTATTCCGGATTTCGCCAGCAGAAAAGCGATATCCACGAAGGGTTTGCAGTTTTCCTGGGGTGGCGGAGCGTCCATTACGATGAAACTTTTGCCCTCGCCTTCCCAACGGAAATAGCGCCGGAAACTCGCGTCGCTACTGGCCGCGGTCAACGTGGCCGGGGGCACGGCGCCCCAGCCTTGCGCTGCAAAGAGGGTTGCCAATTGTTCATCGAGCCAAACTTTCAGGTGTTGCAAGCGTACATCTTGGTCAGGCATTACAAGGGTCTCCGACGGCGCTAGCCGTCAAGCGGGTCATGCTTTATTATCCAGCATCTTTTTCAGACCATCGAGAGGCGTGCGGCCCACCACCGCGGGCAGATGGCACGCAGGAAGCCCGGACTAATAAGATGGCATTGAAATCCCCCGCGTTTCGTAAAAAATTTCCGTTGTTGGTTACCGGCAGTCTGCTGGCCCTGCAACCCCTAGCCACTTCCTACGTGGTCGCCGCGGAACAGTATGACTGCTCAGTCTCTGCTTCGGGTGCCTGGGACTGTGCGCCCAAGTCGCCGGCAGCCGCATTGCCGCCGCGACCCGTCCATGACGGCAGCGCAGCAGTCACCGCGAACGGCGAAGCTGTGGCCCCGAACGGCTCCAGCGAAGACACCGGCGCCAAGCCTGTGCTGGTCACTGAGTCCAAGGGCCGCGGGCTGAAGTCCCGTAGCGCAGACTACAGTCACCTCGACTGGGTTCCGCGCGAGAAGCTCACTGCTGCGCAGTTGGCCGAAACCGGTCCTTACTGCTCTGGTTCCTATATCGAACCAATTCGTCCTGGCATGAATGACAAGACGAATAAAAGTGACGCACCGACCTTTATCGGCGCAAAGGCTTCGCGCTATAACACCGAAGATCAGATCGGCACCCTGGCCGGTGACGTCGTCTTGCGCCAGGGCAGCATGCAGGTCGAAGCCGACGAAGCGAGCCTGTACCAGGCCGAGAGCCGTGGCGAACTGAACGGCAACGTCCGGGTTCGCGACAATGGCGCGCTGATCGTGGGCGACCACGCTGACGTGCAGCTCGACACCGGTGAAGCCAAGGTCGATAACGCCGAATACGTGATGCACAAGTCCCGTATCCGCGGTAACGCGCTGTACGCCAAACGTGCTGAAAACGCGATCATCCGCCTCAAGGATGGTACGTACACCACGTGCGAACCGAACAGCAACGCCTGGCAGCTCAAGGGCAACAACATCACCTTGAACCCGGCCACCGGTTTCGGTACTGCGACCAACGTGACACTGCGGGTCAAGGACATTCCAGTCCTGTACACGCCGTACATCTACTTCCCGATCGACGACCGTCGCCAATCCGGTTTCCTGCCGCCGACTATCGGCACCGGCAGCGATACCGGCTTCATGCTGGTCACGCCGTACTACTTCAACCTGGCACCGAACTACGATGCCACGTTGTATCCGCGTTACATGAGCAAGCACGGCATGTTGGTGGAAGGCGAGTTCCGTTACCTGACCAAGTCCAGCGAAGGTCAGTTCGGCGCGGCGTACCTCAACGACGAGTCCAACGATCGCGACAAGCAGACCGATTCCGCAAAAACCCGCTACATGTACAACTGGCAGCACAAGGGTGGCCTCGACTCGCGTGTATTCACGCAGGTCGACTACACCAAGATCAGCGATCCGTTTTACTTCCAGGATCTGCAGACTGACCAGATTGGCGTGAAAAGCGCGGATTACGTGAACCAGCAAGGTTCCGTTACCTACCGTGGTGACAACTACACCGCAGCGGTCAATGCTCAGTCATACCAACTGGCGACGATAGCTGCTATCACACCGTATGATCGTTTGCCGCAGATCACCTTTAATGGTGCGTTGCCGTATCATCCGGGCGGTCTGGATTTTTCGTATAACACCGAAATCGTACGGTTTGACCGGGATTTGAGAAACGGTCAGGTCTTTGACGAAGACGGTGGTCCATTTGTTAATGGCGTCGCTGTCGGTACTCCTCGACTTGATGAAAACGTACAGGGTTTGGCTCGCGCTACCGGCGACCGCATGAACCTGGCGCCGTCCGTCAGCCTGCCTCTGAACTGGACTTATGGCTTCCTCAAGCCAACGCTCAAGTATCAATACACCCAGTATCAACTGGATCTTGATGGCACCGGCAAAGGTCAGATCGCGGACCAGGAAGCAGCAGCCGCATTGGCCGGGACCAAATACATCGGCGGCAAGTTCGGAAGCAACCAGAACCGTGGAGTTCCGATTGCAAGTATCGACAGCGGCCTGTACTTCGATCGCAATACCACATGGTTCGGCAAAAACTATCGCCAAACCCTCGAACCGCGCCTGTTCTACCTCTATGTTCCCGAGGAAGACCAGAAAGATATTCCGGTATTCGATACCAGCGAATCTACATTCAACTATGCGTCGCTGTTCCGTGACAACCGCTTTACCGGCTCCGACCGTGTCGGCGACGAGAACAAGTTGTCCCTGGGCGTGACCAACCGCTGGATCGAAGAAAACGGTTTCGAACGTCAACGCATCAGTGTCGGTCAGGCCTTGTATTTCAAGGACCGTGAAGTTCAGCTGCCAGGTATCGACGCGAAAACCCGCGACGATGCGCACTCCAACGTTTCGCCTTACGCACTGGAATATGAATATCGCTGGAACCGCGATTGGCGCACCACGGCCGACTACAACTGGGATCCGGACAGCCGCAGCCCGCGCTCGGGTAGCGCGATGTTCCACTACCAGCCTGAAGACAACCCGAACAAGGTTATCAACGCCGGTTACCGCTATCGCAATGACCAGGTCCGTTACGACCAGAACACGGGTAAGTGGACCGTGGGTGGTGGTGACTATGGCACCCCGGGCACTCCTGGCTTCGTGAAGGACTACTACAAGATCCAACAGCACGACTTCTCGGTGATCTGGCCGATCGTGCCGCAATGGAACGCCATCAGCCGCTGGCAGTATGACTACAACCGCAACCGTACCCTGGAAGCCTTCGGTGGTTTCGAGTACGACAACTGCTGCTGGAAACTGCGCCTGATCAACCGTTACTGGGTTTCCTACGACGAGTTCAGTCAAGAAGCTCCGCAAAACGAAAAAGGCGACCATGGCGTCTTCCTCCAAATTGTTCTGAAGGGACTCGGCGGCCTGACTGGCGCCAAAGTAGAGAGCTTCCTCGACAAAGGCATTCAAGGTTATCGTGAACGTGAAGACCAAGCTTTCTGATTGTCTGCGCCCGCTAGTGCTGGGCGCACTGTTCCTGGGTACTGCGGCTAACGCCGCGGTGCAGTCCATCGACAAAGTGGTGGCCATCGTCGATAACGACGTGGTCATGCAGAGCCAACTGGACCAACGGGTCCACGAAGTTCAGCAAACCATCGCCAAGCGCGGCTCTGCCGTGCCGCCGGCCAACGTGCTGGACCAGCAGGTGCTGGAGCGCCTGATCGTCGAAAACCTGCAATTGCAGATTGGCGAACGCTCGGGCATCCGCATTACCGATGAAGAACTGAACCAGGCCGTCGGCACCATTGCCCAGCGCAATAACATGTCGATCGATCAATTCCGCGCCGCCCTGGCCCACGACGGTCTGTCTTACGACGACGCCCGTGACCAGATCCGTCGCGAAATGGTCATCAGCCGTGTGCGTCAACGTCGTGTGGCCGAGCGCATCCAGGTATCCGAGCAGGAAGTGAAGAACTTCCTTGCGTCCGACCTGGGCAAAATGCAGCTGTCCGAAGAGTTTCGTCTGGCCAACATCCTGATTCCTACGCCGGAAAGCGCCAACTCCGAAGCGATTCAGGCTGCTGCCAAACAAGCGGATGCGGTGTACCAGCAACTCAAGCAAGGCGCTGACTTCGCGCAGTTGGCCATCGCCAAATCCGCCAGCGAAACCGCACTGGAAGGCGGCGACATGGGCTTCCGCAAAGCGGCTCAATTGCCACCTCCGTTTGATCGCATGCTGAGCACGATGGCTGTCGGCGACATCACTCAGCCAATGCGTACTCCAGGCGGCTTCATTATCTTGAAGATCCTCGAGAAACGTGGCGGCGAGACCCAGATGCGTGACGAAGTGCATGTCCGTCACATCCTGGTCAAACCGAGCCCGATTCGCGACGAAGAGAAGACCAAGGCCCTCGCCCAGTCGCTCTACACCCGTATAGAAGCGGGCGAAGATTTCGGTGAGCTGGCGAAAAACTTCTCGGAAGACCCGGGTTCCGCCCTCAACGGCGGCGACATGAACTGGATCGACCCGAATGCTGTGGTTCCTGAGTTCCGCGAAGTGATGGCCAAGACCCCACAAGGTCAGCTGTCCAAGCCGTTCAAGACCCAATATGGCTGGCACGTTCTGGAAGTCCTTGGCCGTCGCGCCACTGACAGCACCACTCAGGCCCGTGAGCAGCAAGCGATGACCGTACTGCGTAACCGCAAATACGACGAAGAGCTGCAAACCTGGCTGCGTCAGATCCGTGACGAAGCGTATGTAGAGATCAAACTCCCTGGTGCAGACCAGGCAGCGCAGTGAAACCCAAGCGTTTCGCGCTGACACCCGGTGAACCGGCCGGCATAGGTCCTGACCTGTGCCTGCTGCTCGCCTCGCAAGCCCAGCCACACCCCCTGATTGCCATTACCAGCCGCGACCTGCTCATCGAGCGGGCCGCGCAGCTGGGCGTGGTCGTCGATCTGCTGGCGGTTACCCCGGACCACTGGCCGGATGTTCCTGCGCCGGCCAACAGCTTGTACGTCTGGGATACGCCGCTCAGCGCACCGGTTACCGCCGGGCAACTGGACAAGGCCAACGCGGCATTTGTCCTGGAAACCCTGACCCGTGCCGGCCAAGGCTGCATGGACGGGCATTTCGCCGGGATGATCACCGCGCCGGTGCACAAGGGCGTGATCAATGAGTCCGGGATCGCTTTTTCCGGACACACGGAATTCCTCGCCGACCTGACCCATACCGCGCAAGTGGTGATGATGCTCGCCACCCGCGGCTTGCGCGTGGCCCTGGTCACCACTCACCTGCCCCTGCGCGAGATTGCCGATGCAATCACCCCGGAGCGTCTGGAACGGGTCACGCGGATTCTGCACGCCGACCTGCAACAAAAATTCGGCATTGCCCAGCCGCGTATCCTGGTCTGTGGGCTCAACCCCCACGCCGGTGAAGGCGGACACCTGGGCCATGAAGAAATCGACATTATCGAACCCACATTAGAGCGCCTGCGCGGCGAGGGCATGGACCTTCGCGGTCCCCTGCCCGCCGACACTCTGTTTACCCCCAAATATCTGGAGCACTGCGACGCGGTGCTGGCGATGTACCACGACCAGGGCCTGCCGGTGCTGAAGTACAAAGGCTTCGGCGCGGCAGTCAACGTGACCCTCGGCTTGCCAATCATCCGCACATCGGTGGACCACGGCACTGCCCTGGACCTGGCCGGCAGCGGCAAGATTGACACCGGCAGCCTGCAAGTCGCCCTGGAAACCGCCTACCAGATGGCCGAGACCCGTTTATGACCGAGCACTACCAACACAAGGCGCGCAAACGCTTTGGCCAAAACTTCCTGCACGATGCCGGCGTTATCGACCGCATCCTGCGTGCCATCCGTGCCAAGCCTGAAGACCGCCTGCTGGAAATCGGCCCGGGCCAGGGTGCTCTGACCCAAGGCCTGCTCAACAGCGGCGCGCAACTGGACGTGGTGGAGCTGGACAAGGACCTGATCCCGATCCTCAACCAGCAGTTTGCCGACAAGAGCAACTTCAGCCTGCACCAGGGCGACGCGCTGAAGTTCGACTTCAACAGCCTGAACGCCGCGCCCAACAGCCTGCGCGTGGTCGGCAACCTGCCGTACAACATCTCCACGCCGCTGATTTTCCACCTGCTGAACAACGCCGGCATCATTCGCGACATGCACTTCATGCTGCAAAAGGAAGTGGTCGAGCGTCTGGCGGCGGGTCCTGGCGGTGGTGACTGGGGTCGTCTGTCGATCATGGTTCAGTACCATTGCCGGGTCGAACATCTGTTCAACGTCGGCCCTGGCGCGTTCAATCCGCCGCCGAAAGTTGATTCGGCCATCGTGCGCCTGGTGCCCCACGACGTACTGCCGCACCCGGCCAAGGATCACAAGCTGCTGGAGCGCGTCGTGCGCGAAGCCTTCAACCAGCGCCGCAAGACCCTGCGCAACACCCTCAAATTGCTACTGAGCAATGACGAGATCGAAGCCGCCGGCGTCGATGGCAGCCTGCGTCCAGAACAACTCGACCTGGCCGCCTTCGTGCGCCTGGCCGACAAGCTCAGCGAACAAGTCTTGCCGGCCCCCGTTGCCGACTGACAGGCGATGAGCGTGATCGGGTAGGACGCCGGACGCGATGTCTGGTTTACTACCCGATACTTGGCCTAGACTGAATCCCATCAGCTACGCCCCGCGTCCCGCTTCGTTTTTAAGGCCTCTTGCATGTCCGATCCCCGTTATCAGGTCGACGTCAGCGTCGTCACTCGCTATCTGGCAGAACAATCGCAACCCGAGCACAACCGCTTTGCCTTCGCCTACACCATCACCGTGCACAACAATGGCGAGCTACCGGCCAAGTTGCTGTCGCGGCACTGGGTAATCACCGACGGTGACGGGCATGTGGAAGAGGTTCGCGGCGCTGGCGTCGTGGGTTTGCAGCCGCTGATCCCGGCCGGTGAAGACCACACCTACAGCAGCGGCACGGTGATGACCACCAAGGTCGGCACCATGCAAGGCACCTATCAGATGATCGCCGATGACGGTAAGCACTTCGATGCCGTCATCGCGCCATTTCGCCTGGCGGTGCCCGGAGCCCTGCACTGATGGCGACGTATGCTGTCGGCGACCTGCAAGGCTGCCTCGAACCGCTGCAATGTCTGCTCAAGCAAGTAGCCTTCGACCCTGCCCGGGACAAACTGTGGCTGGTGGGCGATCTGGTCAACCGCGGCCCGCAGTCCCTGGAAACCCTGCGCTTCCTCTATAGCATCCGCGAATCGCTGGTGTGCGTGCTCGGCAACCACGATCTGCACTTGCTGGCCGCCGGGCATAACATCGAACGCCTGAAGAAAAACGACACCCTGCGCGAAATCCTCGAAGCGCCTGATCGCGCGGAACTGCTGGAGTGGCTGCGTCAGCAAAAACTCATGCACTACGACGAACAGCGCGACATCGCCCTGGTGCATGCCGGCATACCACCGCAATGGTCGCTGCGCAAAGCCTTGAAGTGCGCCGGCGAAGTCGAAGCCGCCCTGCGCGACGACAACCTGCTCCCGCCTTATCTGGATGGCATGTACGGCAATGAGCCGGCCAAATGGAACAGCGACCTCACCGGCGTGGAACGCTTGCGGGTGATCACCAACTATTTCACCCGCATGCGCTTCTGCACCAGCGAGGGCAAGCTTGACCTCAAGGGCAAGGAAGGCGCCGACACCGCGCCACCGGGTTACGCCCCGTGGTTCAAGTACAAGGAGCGCAAGACCAAGGGCCTGAAGATCATCTTCGGTCATTGGGCAGCCCTTGAAGGCAAATGCGACGAGCCGGGCATCTTCGCCCTCGACACTGGTTGTGTCTGGGGCGGCGCCATGACCCTGATGAACGTCGACACCTTCGAGCGCTTGAGCTGCAAATGCGACGAGCAAGGCCACAGCAAGCCGTCAGTCGCCCCACTTATTTCCGAACAAACGTCAGCCAGCGCCCAGCGCTAGACTGCGCTTTCAGCCGAGCCACAGGAGCCCGCCATGAGCGAATTCAAACGTATCCACCCAGAACAGGCCCAAGCCCTGCGCGAGCAAGGTGCAGTGGTAGTCGATGTCCGCGATCCGCAAACTTACGCCGCGCTGCACATCGCCGGCTCCAAGCATCTGGACAACGTATCCATCTCCGATTTCATCCGTGCCGCCGACCTCGATGCACCAACCGTTGTGGTCTGCTATCACGGTAATTCCAGCCAGAGCGCGGCGGCGTACCTGATCAGTCAGGGCTTCTCCGACGTCTACAGCATGGATGGCGGTTTTGAGCTGTGGCGCACCACTTACCCGGCGGAAACTGCGCAAGGCACTTCCGAATAATTTTTTTGTAACGTGCAAACCCCGGCCACCGTGGGCTCGGGCGGTGGCAGACGAACGGTCTGCCACAACTAATTACGTATCTCGCCTTTACCTCCCGAATAAGCAACTATCCTTAAGCGCAGGCCATCCAAAACAGGGGAGAGCCGGTACACCGGCGCGCGGGTCATCGGGAGTAGCTTTCGGGGTAGTCAGCTCTGAAAGGGTTCTGGGGGGTAAACAGCAACTGACTATTCGGTTGCTGCCAGCATCGACTGAGTGATCCGGCGTCGGCTCCACGTATCGAGCGAGGTGACGTCATGAGTATCTTTAGCCACTTCCAACAACGCTTCGAGTCCACACGCCAGGAAGAACTCTCGCTGCAAGAGTACCTGGAGCTGTGTAAAAAGGACCGCAGCGCCTACGTTTCCGCCGCCGAGCGTCTATTGCTGGCCATCGGTGAACCGGAGCTGCTCGACACCTCGGCCAACTCGAGACTGTCGCGAATCTTTTCCAACAAGGTGATCCGTCGCTATCCGGCCTTTGAAGACTTCCACGGGATGGAAGAATGCATCGACCAGATCGTGTCGTATTTCCGCCATGCCGCTCAGGGCCTGGAGGAGAAGAAACAAATCCTCTACCTGCTCGGTCCCGTCGGCGGCGGTAAATCGTCCCTGGCCGAAAAGCTCAAACAGCTGATCGAGAAAGTGCCCTTCTACGCGATCAAGGGCTCCCCGGTTTTCGAATCGCCCCTGGGTCTGTTCAACGCCACTGAAGATGGCGCGATCCTCGAGGAAGACTTCGGCATTCCACGGCGCTACGTCAACACCATCATGTCGCCATGGGCCACAAAACGCCTGGCCGAATTCGGCGGTGACATCAGCCAGTTCCGGGTGGTGAAACTGTATCCGTCGATCCTCAACCAGATCGCCGTGGCCAAAACCGAACCGGGTGATGAAAACAACCAGGACATCTCGGCGCTGGTAGGTAAGGTCGATATCCGCAAACTCGAAGAGTACCCACAGAACGACGCCGACGCTTATAGCTACTCCGGTGCGCTGTGCCGGGCCAACCAGGGCCTGATGGAATTCGTCGAAATGTTCAAGGCGCCGATCAAGGTGCTGCACCCACTGCTGACCGCCACTCAGGAAGGTAACTACAACAGTACCGAAGGCCTGGGCGCGATTCCGTTCACCGGGATCCTGCTGGCTCACTCCAACGAATCGGAGTGGCACACCTTCCGCAACAACAAGAACAACGAAGCCTTCATCGACCGGATCTACATCGTCAAAGTGCCGTACTGCCTGCGGGTCAGCGACGAAGTGAAGATCTACGACAAGCTGCTGTTCAACAGCTCGCTGGCCAAGGCCCATTGCGCCCCCGACACCCTGAAAATGCTCGCCCAGTTCACCGTGCTCTCGCGTCTCAAAGAGCCGGAAAACTCGAACATCTACTCCAAGATGCGCGTGTATGACGGCGAGAACCTCAAGGACACCGATCCAAAAGCCAAGTCGATCCAGGAATACCGCGACAACGCCGGTGTGGACGAAGGCATGAACGGCCTGTCGACCCGGTTTGCGTTCAAAATCCTGTCGAAGGTCTTCAACTTCGATCCGCACGAAATCGCCGCCAACCCGGTGCACTTGCTCTACGTGCTGGAACAGCAGATCGAACAGGAACAATTCCAGGCCGAGACCCGCGAACGCTACCTGCGCTTCCTCAAGGAATACCTGGCGCCGCGTTATATCGAATTCATCGGCAAGGAGATCCAGACCGCCTACCTCGAGTCTTACAGCGAGTACGGCCAGAACATCTTCGATCGCTACGTGCTGTACGCCGACTTCTGGATCCAGGACCAGGAATACCGCGACCCGGAAACCGGCGAAATCCTCAACCGCGTGGCATTGAACGAAGAACTGGAGAAAATCGAAAAACCGGCCGGCATCAGCAATCCGAAGGATTTCCGCAACGAAATCGTCAACTTCGTGTTGCGCGCCCGGGCCAACAACAACGGCAAGAACCCAACCTGGCTCAGCTACGAAAAACTGCGGGTGGTTATCGAGAAGAAAATGTTCTCCAACACCGAGGACCTGCTGCCGGTCATCAGCTTCAATGCCAAGGCCAGCAAAGAGGACCAGCAGAAGCACAACGACTTTGTCACAAGGATGGTGGAGCGCGGCTACACCGACAAACAGGTACGGCTTCTTTCAGAATGGTACCTACGGGTCCGGAAATCGCAGTGACGCAGCGGCAAGCTCCAAGCTGCAAGCGACAAGAGAGAAGCGCATAAGCCCTGATATCCGGGCAACTGCTTCTTCTTGCAGCTTGCAGCTCACAACTTGAAGCTGCCCGGAGGGCCCTATGAGCTATGTGATCGACCGACGTCTCAATGGCAAGAACAAGAGCACGGTGAACCGCCAGCGGTTCCTGCGGCGTTACCGTGATCACATCAAAAAGGCCGTCGAAGAGGCGGTCAGCCGGCGTTCCATTACCGATATGGAACATGGCGAGCAGATCAGCATTCCCGGTCGCGACATCGACGAACCGGTGCTCCACCACGGGCGTGGTGGCAAGCAGACCGTCGTGCACCCCGGCAACAAGGAATTCACCAGCGGCGAACACATCGCCCGGCCACCCGGAGGTGGCGGCGGCAGGGGGCCCGGCAAGGCTGGCAACTCTGGCGAAGGGATGGACGAGTTCGTCTTCCAGATCACCCAGGAGGAATTCCTCGAATTCATGTTCGAGGACCTCGAACTGCCGAACCTGGTCAAGCGCAACCTGACCGGCACCGACACCTTCAAAACCGTGCGCGCCGGCATCAGTAACGAGGGCAACCCGTCGCGGATCAACATCATCCGCACCCTGCGCTCAGCTCATGCCCGACGCATAGCCCTCTCCGGCAGCAGCCGCAAGCGCTTACGCGACGCCAAAGAGGAACTGGCCCGACTGAAACGGGAAGAGCCGGACAACTTCGGCGATATCCAGGAAATCGAAGCGGAAATCGAGAAGCTCAGCGCGCGGATTCACCGGGTGCCGTTCCTCGATACCTTCGACCTCAAGTACAACTTGCTCATCAAGCAGCCCAACCCCAGCTCCAAAGCGGTGATGTTCTGCCTGATGGACGTGTCCGGCTCGATGACCCAGGCGACCAAGGACATCGCCAAGCGCTTCTTCATCCTGCTGTATCTATTTCTCAAGCGTAACTACGACAAGATCGACGTCGTGTTCATCCGCCACCACACCAGCGCCCGGGAAGTGGATGAGGAAGAGTTTTTCTACTCACGGGAAACCGGCGGCACCATCGTTTCCAGCGCCTTGAAACTGATGCAGGAGATCATGGCCGAGCGTTATCCGAGCAACGAGTGGAATATCTATGCCGCCCAGGCTTCCGATGGCGACAACTGGAACGATGATTCGCCGATCTGCCGCGACATCCTGATCAACCAGATCATGCCGTTTGTGCAGTACTACACTTACGTCGAGATCACCCCACGCGAACACCAGGCCCTGTGGTTCGAATACGAACGCATCGCCGAAGCCTTCTCTGACACTTTTGCCCAGCAGCAACTGGTCTCGGCCGGAGATATCTATCCGGTCTTCCGTGAACTCTTCCAGCGCAGGTTAGTGACATGACCGCCAAAGAGCAGAAGCGCCAACCCATTTCCACCGGCTCCGAATGGACATTCGAGCTGATCCAGGCGTACGACAAGGAAATCAGTCGCCTGGCGGCCCGCTATGCCTTGGATACTTACCCCAACCAGATCGAAGTGATCACCGCCGAGCAAATGATGGACGCCTATGCGTCTGTCGGCATGCCGCTGGGTTATCACCATTGGTCCTACGGCAAGCACTTCCTCAGCACCGAGAAATCCTACTCTCGCGGGCAGATGGGCCTGGCCTACGAGATCGTGATCAACTCGGACCCGTGCATCGCCTACCTGATGGAAGAAAACACCATCTGTATGCAGGCGCTGGTAGTGGCTCACGCGTGCTATGGCCACAACAGCTTCTTCAAGGGCAACTACCTGTTCCGCACCTGGACCGATGCCAGTTCGATCATCGATTACCTGGTGTTCGCCAAGCAGTACATCATGCAGTGCGAGGAGCGCCACGGCATCGACGCGGTGGAAGACCTGCTCGATTCCTGCCATGCCCTGATGAACTACGGCGTTGACCGTTACAAACGTCCGTATCCGATTTCCGCCGAGGAAGAACGCCGGCGGCAGAAGGACCGTGAAGAGCATCTGCAGAAACAGATCAACGACCTGTGGCGCACCATTCCCAAAGGCGCGGACAAGTACAGCGACAAGGACAACGCGCGCTTCCCCGCTGAACCTCAGGAAAACATCCTGTACTTCATCGAAAAACACGCGCCGCTACTGGAGCCTTGGCAGCGGGAAATCGTGCGGATCGTGCGCAAGATTGCCCAGTATTTCTACCCGCAACGCCAGACCCAGGTGATGAACGAAGGCTGGGCGACGTTCTGGCACTACACGCTGATGAACGACCTGTACGACGAAGGCCTGGTCACCGACGGCTTCATGATGGAGTTCCTGACGTCCCACACCAGTGTGGTCATGCAGCCCGGCTTCGACAGCCCCTACTACAGCGGCATCAACCCCTACGCCTTGGGATTCGCCATGTACCGGGACATCCGGCGCATGTGTGAACATCCAACCGAGGAGGATTACCGCTGGTTCCCGGAAATCGCTGGCACCGACTGGCTGTCGAGCATCAAGTTCGCCATGAGCAGCTTCAAGGATGAGAGCTTCATCCTGCAGTACTTGTCGCCCCAGGTGATCCGCGACTTGAAACTGTTCAGCATTCTCGATGACGACCAGAAGGACGATCTGCTGGTCCCAGCCATTCACGATGAACCTGGCTACCGGATCATCCGCGAAACCCTGGCGGCCCAGTACAACCTGGGCAACCGTGAACCTAACGTGCAGATCTACAGCATCGATCGGCGCGGCGACCGCTCCCTGACCCTGCGTCACCAGCAACACGACCGTAAACCGTTGGGCGAATCCACCGAGGAAGTGCTCAAGCACTTGCACCGGCTGTGGGGCTTCGACATTCATCTGGAAACCCTGCAAGGCGACCAGGTAATGAAAGTCCATCACGTTCCACCCAGAAGTGAGCACGCCGAGGGGGATTACGGTCGGCTCGACCTGGCTGTCATTCACCTGTGATTTTTGGTTTCTGCCTCCGGAAGTTCGACGCAACGGTTATTCTGTCGAGCTAACGGAGGTTTTTTATGCAGATTTATAAAGTTGGCGGCGCCGTACGCGATCGCCTGCTGGGCATACCGGTCACTGACATCGACCGGGTTGTGGTCGGCGCGACCACAGAGGAAATGCTCGCCAAGGGTTTTCGCCCGGTAGGTGCGGACTTCCCGGTGTTTCTTCACCCCAAAACCGGCGAGGAATACGCCCTCGCCCGCACCGAACGCAAAAGCGGTCGCGGGTACGGCGGTTTCACCTTCCATGCCAGCCCCGAAGTCACCCTCGAAGAAGACCTGATCCGTCGCGACCTGACCATCAACGCCATGGCTGAAGACGATCAGCAGAACCTGACCGACCCCTATCACGGTCAGCGAGATCTTGAGGCGCGCCTGCTTCGCCACGTTTCCCCCGCTTTCGCCGAAGATCCGCTCCGAGTCTTGCGCGTTGCCCGCTTCGCTGCGCGCTATGCCGGGCTGGGTTTCAGCGTCGCGCCTGAGACGCTGGAGCTGATGCGTCAGCTCAGCGAATCCGGCGAACTGGAAGCGTTGACCGCCGAGCGCAGCTGGAAGGAAATATCCCGCGCCCTGATGGAAGACCAGCCTCAAGTATTTATCGAAGTGTTGCGGGCGTGCGATGCGCTCAAGGTGCTGATGCCGGAAGTCGATGCGTTGTTCGGCGTCCCGCAACCTGAAGCCCATCACCCGGAAATCGATACTGGCGTGCATACCTTGAGCGTGCTCGAACAATCGGCGCTGCACAAACAACCGCTGACCGTGCGCTGGGCCTGCCTGCTGCATGATTTGGGCAAGGGCCTGACTCCGGAAGAGGAATGGCCTCGGCACATCGCCCACGAGCACACAGGCCTTAAGCTGATTAAAGCGGTGAACGAACGATTCAAGGCGCCGAAAGACTGCCAGGAATTGGCATTGTTGGTCGGCCAATATCACACCCACGGGCATCGGGCGCTTGAGCTGAAGCCATCGACGTTGCTGGAGTTGTTGCAGAGTTTTGACGTGTACCGGCGACCGCAGCGATTCGAGGAGTTTATTGCGGCGTGCGAGATGGATGCTCGGGGGCGTAAGGGCCTGGAACAGCGGAGTTATCCACAGGCGGATTATTTGCGCGGGGCGGCAACTGCGGCGCGGGGTGTGGCGGTTCAGCCGTTACTGGAGAAGGGATTCAAGGGGCCTGAGTTGGGTGAAGCAATCAAGCGTGAGCGGCTTAAGGCGCTGAAAGCCTACAAAGAGGCTGCATCTGCCTGAAAAGCTTCGCGAGCAAGCCCGCTCCCACATTGGATCTCTGGCGTTCGCACAATCCAATGTGGGAGCGGGCTTGCTCGCGAAGGCGTCATCCGCCTCACAACAAATCAGAAGGCGTCAGTTGCCGCCCACGCCACTCAAACGCCACCGGCGCCAACACCTGGTCAATCTGCGCCTCAGCCCACAACGTAGCGAAACTTTTGCCCACCCCCGGATGCACCCGGTCCGGCGCAATCAGCGACAACGGCCACAACACAAAGGCGTTTTTCAGGATTTCGGCCCGGGGCAGAATCAACCCATCGAAGTTGCCCACCAGGTCGCCGAACAACAGCACGTCGATATCCAGCGGCAAACCCTTGCGATCCGGCGCGTAACGGCCGTTATCCGCTTCGATGAATTTCAACCGGCGGTCCAGTTCCATCAGCGGCAGATCGGTGAAGGCCGACACCACGAAATTGAAGAACGGACCGCTCTTGATCCCCACCGGCTGGCTTTCGAACACCGCCGAACAGCGGATATCTACCAGGAAACCCGCCAGGGCCTCCAGGCCAGCCTGCAAATGGGATTCGCGCTCGATATTGCTACCAAGCCCGAGGTACACCTGGGTCAGCGACATCCGCGCTCGATCTCCACGCCGACGCCACCGGTGGCCGCCGGGACCGCGCCGGGCTTGGTCAGCTTGAGGCGCATCCAGGTGATCTTGAATTCGCTCATCAGGACTTCCACCAAACGCTCGGCAAAGGTTTCGACGAGTTGGAACTGCGCCTGCTCGGCAAATGCCTGGATACGCGAGGAAACACTCGCGTAGTCGAGCGCCAGGGTCAGGTCGTCACCCGCGGCTGCCGGGCGATTGTCCCAAGCGAAGCTCAGATCAAGTCGCAGGCATTGTCGGATGCCGCGCTCCCAGTCGTAGGCACCGATCACGGTGTCGACTTCCAGGCCCTCGATAAACACTCTGTCCAAGCACTTTTCTCCGCTGCACGACAAGGGCGCAATGCGCCGTTAGAATCAGGGCGTCCTCGCCCGGAATAGTTAGCATGTTTTGGTTATTGGCGACCTTCGCCTACCTGCTCGGCTCTCTGTCCTTCGCCATTTTGCTCAGCCGCCTGACCGGTAACCCCGATCCGCGAATGAGTGGCTCGGGCAATGCCGGCGCCACCAACATGTTGCGCCTGGCCGGCAAGAAACTCGCCGTCCTGACCCTGCTCGGCGATTTATGCAAAGGCTTGGTGCCCGTGCTGATCGCCGGTTTTGCCGGCCTTTCGCTGCAAGAACAGGCGTGGATCGGCGTATGCGCCGTGATCGGTCACCTGTTCCCGCTGTATTTCCGCTTTCGCGGCGGCAAGGGTGTCGCCACCGCTGCCGGCATGTTGCTCGGCCTCTACCCGCCCGCAGCCCTGCTGGCGGTTTGCGCCTGGCTGCTGACGTTCTACCTGACCCGCACCAGCTCACTGGCGGCGCTGATCGCCACGCCGCTGACCCTGCCACTGCTCGCCTGGCAAGAGCCGGCGGCACTGCTGCCCATGAGCGCGCTCACGGCACTGATCGTCTGGCGCCATCGCGGCAATCTACGCGACCTGTTTGCCGGGCGCGAACGGCATTTTTAAATACCGCACATGAGCGCCGCTCATCGCGCACGTCATCAAAGTGCCGACAACTGCTCCATCGGCCAGCGCGCCTGCACGCTGATCGCCAGGCTTTCGTGCTGACCCGCCTGCAAACGCTGGCAACCGGCAAACGCAATCATCGCGCCGTTATCGGTGCAGAATTCCGGGCGCGCATAAAACACATCGCCCTTCATATCGCCGAGCATTTTTTCCAGGGAGGTGCGCAGTGCCTTGTTGGCGCTGACGCCCCCAGCGATCACCAGACGCTTCATGCCCGCTGCTTTCAGGGCACGCTTGCACTTGATGGTTAAAGTCTCCACCACGGCCTGCTGGAACGCCAGCGCGATGTCGCAACGGGCTTGCTCTCCGTCGTCTCCGGCGCTGACGCACTGCTGCCAGGTGTTCAGGGCTGAGGTTTTCAAGCCGCTGAAGCTGAAGGCCAGGCCCGGGCGGTCGCACATCGGACGCGGGAACGTGAAACGCCCTGCAACTCCCTGCTCCGCCAGGCGGGCGATTTCCGGACCGCCCGGATAATTAAGACCCATCATCTTCGCGGTCTTGTCGAACGCTTCTCCGGCGGCATCGTCGAGGGTCTCGCCCAACAACGTGTATTGGCCGATCCCGTCGACCTGAACCAGCTGCGTATGACCGCCCGACACTAACAAAGCGACGAACGGAAATTGTGGCGGTTGCGGCTCCAGCATCGGCGCCAGCAAATGGCCTTCCATGTGGTGCACGCCGAGGGCTGGAATGCCCCAGGCAAAGGCCAGCGCCTGGGCGCAGGAAGCCCCCACCAGCAGCGCACCCACCAAGCCGGGACCGGCGGTGTAAGCGATGGCGTCGATCTCGGTCGGTACGCAGCCGGCTTCGGCCAACACCTGACGGATCAAGGGCAGCATGCGTTTGACGTGATCACGGGAGGCCAACTCCGGCACCACACCGCCATAGGCGCGATGCAGGTCGATCTGGCTGAACAGCGCGTCGGCCAGCAGGCCGCGTTCACTGTCATACAATGCGACACCGGTTTCGTCGCAGGAGGTTTCTAATCCCAGTACTAGCATGGGTTTGCGCCTTGTTTAGGCTGAATTCGAAGGCGCGCATAATAGTCGCCATGGGATGCCCCGACTAGCGGTTTTCGATCAGAGGCTTTGCATTCCGGTCGATGAGGGGTTAACATCCGCAACCCTTAAAAACCGACGTCTTCAAGTGCTCTTTTGCCGCGAGGATGTTGACCCCGGTAATGAATGAAGGTAGCTCTGGATGCCAGCCGTCAAAGTAAAAGAGAACGAACCCTTCGACGTAGCTCTGCGTCGTTTCAAGCGCTCCTGCGAAAAAGCCGGTGTACTGGCTGAAGTTCGTAGCCGCGAATTTTACGAGAAGCCAACTTCTGAGCGTAAGCGCAAAGCAGCAGCCGCTGTTAAGCGTCACGCCAAGAAAGTACAGCGCGAACAGCGCCGCGCCGTTCGTCTGTACTAATACACAGACGTTCGTAGCAAGCTTCTGCCAAGCCCGGCCCTCAGCCGGGCTTATGGCATTTGCGTAAAACGCTTGATGCTTTACCGTCAACGCCGCAGACGCGACCGAGACAAACCTGCTTCACAGCGTCAGACCTGGCTCTTTTGCCAGCGGTGCACGTCTTTTCTGACGAGCCTTCCAAGGCTACTGACGAGCACACCCACTGATTCCTCTTACGACGATCAGCCCAAGGCACCTGCTTGCGTGCCCGCTTATGAGCTATCCGAGGCCATCAACTGGCCGTAGCGGATTTCAGCGCAACACTTTCAAATAGTCGAATACTGATTGGTACTAACGTCAGTGGATTTTCGGCAGATACACTTCCCGATAGCGATGACGCAGACGACACCGGTCGAGCCGCATATTTTGCGCGCCTCAAACAATGACCCGCGGTCGCCAGCCTTTGTTTTGGGTCCATTTCAGATGACGAGAACGCCATGGCCGGGCTAATTCCCCAGAGCTTCATTGACGACCTTCTGAACCGCACCGACATCGTCGATGTGGTCAGCTCGCGCCTGCAAATGAAAAAAGCCGGCAAGAACTACACCGCCTGCTGCCCTTTCCACAAAGAGAAAACCCCGTCCTTCAGCGTCAGCCCCGACAAACAGTTCTATTACTGCTTCGGCTGCGGCGCTGGCGGCAACGCCCTCGGCTTCATGATGGACCACGACAACCTGGATTTCGTCCAGGCTGTCGAGGAACTGGCCAAAGCCGCTGGCATGGAAATCCCCCGCGAAGAAAGCGGCCGGCCGCACAAGCCGCGGCAGCCGACCGATTCGCCGCTGTACCCGCTGCTCAACGCTGCCGCCGAGTTTTACCGGCAGGCGCTGAAAAGCCATCCATCGCGCAAAGCCGCCGTGGATTACTTGAAAGGTCGCGGCCTGACCGGCGAAATTGCCCGGGACTTCGGCCTCGGCTTCGCCCCGCCGGGCTGGGACAATCTGTTCAAGCATTTGAGCAGCGATACCCTGCAACAGAAAGCCATGGTCGATGCCGGCCTGCTGATCGAGAACGCCGAGACCGGCAAACGCTATGACCGCTTCCGCGATCGCGTGATGTTCCCGATCCGCGACAGTCGCGGGCGCATCATTGCCTTCGGTGGCCGCGTGCTGGGCGACGACAAGCCCAAATACCTGAACTCACCGGAAACCCCGGTCTTCCATAAAGGCCAAGAGCTTTACGGCCTTTACGAAGCGCGCAAGAACAACCGCAACCTCGACGAAATCATCGTCGTCGAAGGCTACATGGACGTCATCGCCCTCGCCCAACAAGGCCTGCGCAATGCCGTCGCGACCCTGGGCACCGCCACCAGCGAAGAGCACTTGAAGCGACTGTTTCGCGTCGTGCCTAACGTTTTGTTCTGTTTCGATGGCGACCAGGCTGGCCGAAATGCTGCATGGCGCGCACTGGAAGCAGCACTGCCCTGCTTGCAGGACGGGCGACGGGCACGTTTCCTGTTCCTGCCCGAGGGTGAAGACCCGGATACGTTGGTGCGCTCCGAGGGCACTGACGCCTTCCGGGCGCGGATCAATCAGCACGCCCAGCCCCTGGCGGATTATTTCTTCCAGCAACTGACCGAAGAATCGGACCCGCGCTCGCTCGAAGGCAAGGCCCATATGGCCACCCTCGCGGCACCGCTGATCGATAAAGTACCGGGGGCCAACCTGCGCATCCTGATGCGCCAGCGACTGACCGAAATCACCGGCCTGACGGGGGAAGCCATGAGTCAGCTGGTGCAAAGCGCTCCTCAGGACGCGCCGCCCGCCTACGATCCAGGCATCGATTACGACGCCATGCCGGATTACAGCGACTACCATCAGCCGCAGGCACAAGACACGTACGCGCCGCAGCAGGAATGGACGCCGAAGAAACCCGGTGCCGGCGGCAAGAAGTGGGACAAGAAACCCTGGGACAAGAACGGCAAGCGAGGCGATCGCGATCAACCGAGCGCACCTCGCACACCGATTGCGGTGGAAGCGCCGACACTGATCGCCCTGCGCACGCTCATTCATCACCCGGATCTGGCCGGCAAGGTAGAAACCGCCGACCACTTCGCCAATGAAAGCAACACCTATGCGCAACTGCTCGTCGCCCTGATCGAGGCGGTGCAAAAAAATCCTAAGCTAAACTCAATCCAACTGATGGCCCGCTGGCACGGGACCGAACAGGGACGATTGCTCAAGGCTTTGGCGGAAAAGGAATGGCTGATTGACGGTGACAACCTTGAACAACAGTTTTTAGACACCATTACTAGGCTATCGGCAACGCAACACACGGATAGCCTGGAAGCACTAATCAGGAAAGCAAGGCAGCCAGGATTGACCGCGGAGGAAGCAAATCAGATCGCAAATCAGATGCGCGACCTATTAAAACGCAATATGGCTGTATCAACCCCGACCTCAACTGGCGCGTGAGGTCATAGCTCAGGTATAATCCTCGGCTTGTTTTTTGCCCGCCAAGACCTTCAGTGGATAGGGTGTTATGTCCGGAAAAGCGCAACAGCAGTCTCGTATCAAAGAGTTGATCACACTTGGTCGTGAGCAGGGTTACCTGACTTACGCGGAGGTCAACGACCACCTGCCGGAGGATATTTCAGATCCGGAACAGGTGGAAGACATCATCCGCATGATCAACGACATGGGGATCAACGTATTCGAGGTTGCGCCAGATAAGGATTCCCTTATGCTGGCCGACGCCGATACCGACGAAGCCGCGGCCGAAGAGGCAGCAGCAGCGTTGGCAGCGGTCGAGACCGACATTGGTCGCACCACCGACCCAGTGCGCATGTACATGCGTGAAATGGGTACGGTAGAGCTCCTCACTCGTGAAGGCGAAATTGAAATCGCCAAGCGTATTGAAGAGGGCATCCGCGAAGTGATGGGCGCAATTGCGCACTTCCCTGGCACGGTTGACCACATTCTGTCCGAATACACTCGCGTCACCACCGAAGGTGGCCGCCTGTCCGACGTCCTGAGCGGTTATATCGACCCGGACGACGGCATTGCGCCGCCTGCTGCAGAAGTGCCGCCGCCTGTCGATCCGAAAGCCGTGAAAGCGGATGACGACACCGACGACGACGAAGCTGAAGCCAGCACTGACGACGAAGAAGAAGCCGAAAGCGGTCCGGATCCGGTCATCGCGGCACAGCGTTTTGGCGCTGTCTCCGATCAGATGGAAATCACCCGCAAGGCGCTGAAGAAGCACGGTCGTGGCAACAAGGCGGCAATTGCCGAACTGGTGCTGCTGGCTGAGCTGTTCATGCCGATCAAACTGGTGCCGAAGCAATTCGAAGGCCTGGTCGAGCGTGTTCGCAGTGCCCTGGATCGTCTGCGTCAGCAAGAGCGTGCGATCATGCAGCTCTGTGTTCGTGATGCGCGCATGCCGCGTGCCGATTTCCTGCGCCAGTTCCCGGGCAACGAAGTCGACGAAAGCTGGTCCGATGGCTTGGCCAAGGGTAAAGGCAAATACGCCGAAGCCATTGGTCGCCTGCAACCGGACATCATTCGTTGCCAGCAGAAGCTGATCGCGCTGCAAACCGAAACCGGTTTGACGATTGCCGAGATCAAGGACATCAACCGTCGCATGTCGATCGGTGAGGCCAAGGCCCGCCGTGCGAAGAAAGAGATGGTTGAAGCGAACTTGCGTCTGGTGATCTCCATCGCCAAGAAGTACACCAACCGTGGCCTGCAATTCCTCGATCTGATCCAGGAAGGCAACATCGGTTTGATGAAAGCGGTAGACAAGTTCGAATACCGCCGCGGCTACAAATTCTCGACTTATGCCACCTGGTGGATCCGTCAGGCGATCACTCGCTCGATCGCCGACCAGGCCCGCACCATCCGTATTCCGGTGCACATGATCGAGACGATCAACAAGCTCAACCGTATTTCCCGGCAGATGTTGCAGGAAATGGGTCGCGAACCGACCCCGGAAGAGCTGGGCGAACGCATGGAAATGCCTGAGGACAAGATCCGCAAGGTATTGAAGATCGCTAAAGAGCCGATCTCCATGGAAACCCCGATCGGTGATGACGAAGACTCCCATCTGGGTGACTTCATCGAAGACTCGACCATGCAGTCGCCAATCGATGTTGCTACCGTTGAGAGCCTTAAAGAAGCGACTCGCGAAGTTCTCTCCGGCCTCACTGCCCGTGAAGCCAAGGTTCTGCGCATGCGCTTCGGTATCGACATGAATACCGACCACACCCTCGAGGAGGTTGGTAAGCAGTTCGACGTGACCCGTGAACGGATTCGCCAGATCGAAGCCAAGGCGCTGCGCAAGCTGCGCCACCCGACGAGAAGCGAGCATTTGCGCTCCTTCCTCGACGAGTGATCACAAAACCCCCGGCCCAGGCCGGGGGTTTTGCTTTATGCAGATTAAATCCCCCGCACTACCCACCCGCCGAATTGCCCGTCTACACTCGAAACATTCCCCCCGAGCCATAACGAGACCGTTATGCCCAGACTGCCGACCGTGCTTTTTTTGCTGTCGCTGATGACCTGGACCGCAACGGCTGGCGCGCTGACTCTGACCGACGAAGAACGTAGCTGGCTGGCGGCTCACCCGGACTTGCGTCTGGGCGTCGACGCGTCCTGGCCGCCCTTTGAGTTCCGCGACGAACAGGGCCGTTACCAGGGCCTTGCCGCAGATTACATCAACGTGATCCGCCAACGCCTGGGCATCAAGCTCACCCCCATCGAACCGGTGAGCTGGACGGTGGTTCTGGAGCAGGTCAAACAGGGCAAGCTCGATTTGTTGCCGGGCATCATGTCGACGCCGGAACGCCAGACCTACCTGTCATTCACCCGCCCCTATCTGGACTTTCCGATTGTCATCCTGGCCCATATCGGCGGCGCCCAGCCACGCAAAATCGAGGACCTGTACGGCCTCAAAATCGCCGTCGTGGAAAACTACGCCCCCCATGAGCTGCTGCGCACCCACCATCCGGACCTGAATCTGGTGGCGATGCCCAACGTCAGCTCGGCGTTGCAGGCGTTGGCGACCGATGAAGTGGACGCGGTGGTCGGTGATCTCGCCTCCAGCGTCTGGAGCCTGCGCCAGCTCAAGCTCGACGGGCTCTATGTCAGCGGCGAAACGCCCTACCGCTACCAATTGGCGATGGCGGTGCCACCGAAAAACAAAATGCTCGTGGGCATCATCGATAAAGTCCTGGCGGACATGAGCCCCAGCGAAATCAGCGCGATTCAGGAGCATTGGGTCGGTAACGTCCTCGATCATCGGACTTTCTGGTCCGACTTGCTGGTCTACGGCCTGCCGGGCCTGGTGCTGCTGATCATCATCCTGGCGGTGGTGATCCGGATCAATCGCCGGCTGAGCTCGGAAATCGCCCGGCGAATCGATCTGGAACAGGAACTGCGCAGCAGCGAATACCACTATCGCGGGCTGGTAGAAAGTCTGTCGGCCATTGCCTGGGAAGCGCGAATCAGCGATTTCACCTACAGCTACGTGTCGCCCCATGCCGAAGACTTGCTCGGTTATCCCCTGTCCCATTGGCTGATCCCGGGGTTCTGGCGCAACATCATCCACCCGGCGGACCTGATACGAGCACAGACCTTCTGTGACCACGAAGTGCTGGCCGGGCGCGATCACAGCGTCGATTACCGGGTCATCACCGCCGATGGTCGCTGCCTGTGGGTGCGCGATATCGTCAGCCTGATCGAACACGGCCATGAACCGGTGCTGCGGGGCCTGATGATCGATATCAGCGACGCCAAGCGCACAGAAGAGGCGTTGCGTCTGTCGGAACAGAAATTCGCCTCGGTATTCCAGCAATGCCCGGACATCCTGGTGATTGCGCGGCTTTCCGACGGCTGCCTGCTGGAGGTCAACGAAGCGTTCGAAGAACAGATCGGCCTCAAGGCCAGAGATGTCATCGGCCAGACCGCTACCGATCTTAATATCTGGGGCATTCCCGGCGTCGGGCCGGGTTTGCTGCAACGGTTACAGGCCGGCAGCATCCGCAATCTGGAAATGCCTTTTCGCCGCAACAATGGCCAAGTGTTCACCGGCCTGATTTCCGCAGAGCCGTTCGATCTCGATACCACCCCCGCGCTGGTGGTCGTGGTGCGGGACATTAGCCAGCTCAAGGAAACCCAGCAACAGTTGCAAACCTCCGAAGAGAAATTCGCCAAGGCCTTCCACGCCTCCCCTGACGGCTTGCTGCTGTCGCGACAGAGCGATGGCTTGCTGCTGGAGGTCAACGAGGGCTTCAGCCGTATCACGGGCTTCAACAGCGCGATGTCGGTGGATCGTTCGGCGCTGGACCTGGGCATCTGGGTCAATCTCAACGAACGCAAACAGATGCTCGACTTGCTGCACCGGGATGGCTTCGTCAGGGATTTCACCTGCCACATCCGCCGCAACGACGGGCAGATCCGCCTCTGCGAAGTGTCCAGCCGACCGCTGCCGATCGGCGATGAAGACTGCATGCTGACCATCGCCCGGGACATCACCGAGCGGCACCTGATGCAGGAAAAACTGCAACAGGCCGCCACCGTGTTCGAGAGTACCGCCGAAGGCGTGTTGATCACCGACACCCAACAGCACATCAGCGCGGTCAACCGCGCCTTTACCGAAATCACCGGTTACAGCGAGAGCGAAGCCTTGGGCCACACCCCTCGCCTGCTTGCCTCGGGCCTGCATGACAGCGCCTTTTACGCGGCCATGTGGCATCAGTTGACCGATGAGGGACACTGGCAAGGCGAGATCTCCAACCGGCGCAAAAACGGTGAGTTGTACCCGAGTTGGCTGACCATCAGCGCCGTGCGCAACCGCGATAAGTTCATCACCCACTTTGTCGCCGTGTTCGCTGACATTTCCAGCCTCAAGCACGCCCAGGCCAAGCTCGATTATCAGGCCCACCACGACCCGCTCACCGGCCTGCCGAACCGTACGTTGTTCGAAAGCCGGCTGCTGATGGCGCTCACCAACCAACAAGAAAACGGCGGCCAAGGCGCGGTGCTATTCCTCGACCTCGACCGCTTCAAGCACATCAATGACAGCCTCGGCCACCCGGTCGGCGACCTGCTGCTCAAAGGCATCGCCGTGCGCCTCAAGGAGCAACTGCGCGACATCGACACCGTCGCACGCCTGGGCGGCGACGAATTCATCATTCTGCTGCCCGGCCTGCAGCAAGCGAGCGACGCCGACCACATTGCGACCAAACTGCTGAATTGCTTCGCCGCGCCGTTCCAGGCCGGTGAACACGAGTTCTTCATCAGCGCCAGCATCGGCACCAGCCTATACCCCAAGGATGGCTGCGACGTCGCCACCCTGGTCAAAAACGCCGACGCGGCGATGTACCGCTCCAAGGCCAAGGGGCGCAACCGGGTCGAAAGCTACACCCGTGACCTCACGGCCCAGGCCAGCGAACGGGTGGCCCTGGAACACGAACTGCGGCGCGCCATCGAACGCAACGAGTTGCACCTCTACTACCAACCGAAAATCAGCCTCGACGACCATCGCCTGGTCGGCGCCGAAGCGCTGATACGCTGGCGCCACCCGACCTTCGGCGACGTACCACCGGAACACTTCATTCCCCTGGCCGAAGAAAACGGCATGATCCTGCAAATCGGCGACTGGGTGCTCGAGACCGCGTGCCGGCAAATGTTCGAGTGGAACCAGGTCTACGAAGGCCTCGGCCCGCTGTCGGTCAACCTCGCCGGCGCGCAACTGCGCCAGCCCAACTTGCTCGGACGCATCGAGCAACTGCTCAAGGACAACCGTCTCAAGCCCGGTTTTCTGCAACTGGAAATTACCGAAAACTTCATCATGAGCCAGGCCGAAGAAGCGCTGGCGGTGCTGCACCAACTCAAACGCCTGGGCGTGCAACTGGCGATCGACGACTTCGGCACCGGCTATTCATCCCTGAGCTACCTCAAGCGCCTGCCGCTGGACATCCTCAAGATCGACCAGTCCTTCGTCCGCGGCCTGCCGGATGATCCCCACGATGCCGCGATTGTCCGAGCCATCATCGCCCTGGGCCGCAGCATGCAATTCACCATCATCGCCGAGGGCGTCGAAACCCAGGCCCAACAGGAATTCCTCGCCGCCGAAGGCTGCGAACAGATCCAGGGCTACATCGTCAGCCTGCCCTTACCGCCCGAAGAATTCGCCGCGACGTTTCTTCGTATAGCCGTATCGGATTTTTCGGATAGCACAGCCGAGAAACCGTCGCTATAATCCGCGGCCTACTGAGGGCCTATAGCTCAGTTGGTTAGAGCAGAGGACTCATAATCCTTTGGTCCACGGTTCAAGTCCGTGTGGGCCCACCAAACAAAAAAGCCGCGTGAATACGCGGCTTTTTCGTGTCTGGCGTTCTGGTTTTTCAGATGTTTTTTCTTCAAAAAGCAGCGGAAATGTCCACAAAGTGTCCACATCGATTTCCAGCGAAACGACGTCATTCGTAGACACAAACTTGAAATTGACAAACCGACCTTGAACTTTAGGATGGCTCAACCTATAAATACTATAGAAAAACACATGAGCCCTCTTCTTCCTTTTCCACTGCCAAAAAAGAAAGCTCTTGAAATCATTCGTGAGCTTTCAGAGGTATCGGAACGCATCTTCTACTCCCCGCACGCCAAGGCGCGGATGATTGAACGAGGCGTGAGCATGCCGGACGTGATGGACTGTCTGGGTAAAGGGCAGATCACCGAGGGGCCGTTTCAGCAACCGGGAGGTGATTGGCGATTTACTATTTACTGGTTCAAAGCTGGGTCACCTCTCCAGGTCGTCGGGGCAATCGACATCGATGACGACGGGACATTTCTCGTCATAGTGACCACGATACAAAAGAAGGGATGAATTTTATGTACCACTACGTAGAAAGCGGCCTACCGAACGTATGGCTTAGCAATGGCTTCGTGGTGAAGGAGACCGCCTATGGCGAGTCTGTCGCCATCACGGATGTGAAGGGCCTCCATGATGTAATCGGCAAAGCCATCGCGGAGAAACCTTCAGTACTGACAGGTGCTGAGTTCAGATTTTTGAGAAAGGAGCTTGGCCTGTCCCAGGAAAGCCTCGCCGAGATTGTTGGTTTGACAAGTCAGGCTGTAGCGATCTGGGAAAAAACCGACAAGATCCCGATGGTAAACGACCGTTACTTGCGAGGCCTTTATCTTGAAGCCAAAACGGGTGAAGCGGATCTGATGGCGGCTATCAATACCATCAACAAATTGGACCACGAACTCTACAAACTGAATCTGGAGTTTGAAGGCCAATGGCACAATCAAGCATGCGCTTGAGTCTGAATGTTCTGTAAAGCCCGGCAAGAATGCCGGGCTTTTTTTCACCTTCGTTTCCCTTACTCAGGCAACGCATACGCAATCACATAATCCCCCCGATCCGAAGACTGTCGCGCCCCACCCACCGTCAGCAGGATGTATTGCTTGCCAGTTTTCGGCGAGACGTAAGTCATCGGCCCGGACTGACTGCCCACCGGCAATCGCGATTTCCAGATCTCATTGCCGTTAGCGGTATCAAACGCCCGCAGATAGAAATCCTGAGTCCCGGCAAAGAACAACAACCCCGACTGAGTCGCCAGCGAAGCGCCCAGCGTCGGCATGCCAATCGGGATCTGCAAGTGCATGCGAATTCCCAGAGGCCCGGTGTCTTGTACAGTGCCGACCGGAACCTGCCACATCAATTTATGGGTCTTGAGGTCGATGGCGGACATGGTGCCAAACGGTGGTTTCTGGCACGGAATACCGGCCGCCGAGAGGAAGCGTTCGCGCATGGCGCCGAATGGCGTGCCTTCCTGTGGCACGACGCCCATTTCGATGCCGCTGGCTCCGGCGGCGATTTTGTTGCGCGGGATCATGTAATTGGCCAGGCCCAGGCGCATGTCGTTGACGAACATGTAATTCGTGTTCGGGTCGACCGAGACGCTGCCCCAGTTCATGCCGCCCAGGGAGCCCGGGAATTGCAGTGCGCGATCAAGGCCCGGCGGGGTGTAGACGCCTTGGTGGCGCATGCCTTTGAACTGGATGCGGCACATCAACTGATCGAATGGCGTGGCGCCCCACATGTCGGATTCGGTCAGGGTCTGGTTGCCGATTGACGGCATGTCCACCGAGAACGGCTGGGTCGGCGAATAGCGTTCGCCGGGCACGTTGCCTTGTGGCACCGGGCGTTCTTCGACCCGCGCTATCGGCACGCCGGTTTCGCGGTTGAGCAGGAAGATTTCGCCCTGTTTGGTCACTTGCGCCAAGGCTGGCTGGGTGCCGCCCTTGTCGTCCGGCACATCGTAGAGCAGCGGTTGGGCGGGCAGGTCGAAGTCCCAGAGGTCGTGGTGGGTGGTCTGGAAGTGCCAGCGCACCTGACCGGTCTTCACGTCGATGGCGACGATGGATGAGTTCCACTTGTCATCGAAGGCCGTGCGTTGGCCACCGAAGAAGTCAGGTGTAGCGTTGCCGGTTGGCAGGTAGACCAGACCGAGTTTGGCGTCGTAGGACATGGCCGACCAGACGTTCGGCGTACCACGGGTATAGGTCTCGCCGGCCGGCGGGCGCTTGGTGGTGTTCGGGTTGCCCGGGTCCCACGCCCACGCCAGTTCACCGCTGCGCACGTCGTAGGCGCGGACTACGCCTGGCGGTTCGCCGGTGGAATAGTTGTCGGCCACGCGACCGCCGACGATCACCACATTACCGGCGACCAGCGGGGTCGAGGTTTGCTGGTAGTAACCGGGTTTGATTTCGCCCATGTCGGTTTTCAGGTCGACGGTGCCTTTGTCGCCGAAGTCTTCGCACGGCTTGCCGGTGTCGGCATTGATGGCGATCAGACGGGCATCGCCGGTCGGCAGAAACAGACGTTTCGCACAGGCGGTTAGCGTGTTATCCGACGACGCAGGGGTTTCGGAATAACCCAGGCCACGGCAGCGTTGCCAGTTCGGCGCGGTGCCTTGGGGATCGAATTTCCAGCGCTGGGTGCCGGTGTCGGCGTCCAGGGCGAAGACTTTGCCGTAGGCGGTGCAGGTGTAGACCGTGTCCCCGATTTGCAGCGGGGTGTTCTGGTCTTCGGCGCCGGCGCCGGTGCTTTGCGGGATGTCGCCGGTGTGGAAGGTCCAGGCCACCTGCAACTTGTCGATGTTGCCTTTGTTTATCTGGTCCAGCGCGGCGAAACGATTGCCAGCGGGGGTGTTGCCCCAGTGGGCCCAGTCTTTCTGTTCAGTGCCCGGCTTCACCGGGGTCACCGCCGGTTCAATGCTGGCCATGACCACGTGGGTCGGCACGAACATGTAGGCCAGCGTGGCGACGACGCCAACCCCCAGAATGCCTGCCAGACCGTAGGCGCCACGCCCTGCATGAGCGCCGGAAGCGCGCACCAGCGTGGGATAAATCAGCGCGACAACCAGGCCGATCACGGCAAACGTCAGCACCCGCGAAACCAGTGGCCAGTAATCGAAACCGCTGTCCCACACCGCCCAGATCGCCGTCAGGATCAGCGCCAGGCCATACAGCCACGCCCCCTGCGGTTTGCGCCGGGCAATCATCAGCCCGGACACCAGCATCGCCAGGCCCATCAGCAGGAAGTACCAACTCCCTCCCAAAGCAATCAGGTAACCACCGCCACCGGCCAGGCCGAGCCCGATCAACGCAATCAGGACACCCAGCCCCCACAGCAGCCATTTGCTGCCGGCGGCAGCCCCAGAATTATTCATGTCGGAAGTTTTCCCCATTTGTGACAAGCGCGAAATAATGTACTACCTGGTTACTTATGGCAATTTGTCGCAGGTAAAAAGTTCTGAACGGTCCTGGGGCCAGATCAAATCTCCGCCATGCAAGCCGTGCTGTAACATGCCACCCCACCGATTTGTGTTGCTGGAGACGACCTTTGCCTGACACCCGCCCACCCGTGCTCGACGAAATCGACCGCCAATTGATCGCGGCCTTACAGATCAATGCCCGTGAAAGCGTGGCCATGCTTGCTCGGCAGTTGGGCATTGCGCGCACCACGGTCACTTCGCGGTTGGCGCGGCTGGAGAAGGCCAAGGTCATCACCGGTTACGGCGTGCGTTTGGGTCAGCGGGTGGTGGATGGCGGGTTGCAGGCGTATGTCGGCATCACCGTGCAGCCGCGCTCTGGTAAGGAGGTATTGCGCCGGCTCAGTGCGATGGCGCAGGTGCAGCAGTTGTGTGCGGTGAGTGGCGAATTTGATTATGTGGCGTGGTTACGCACGGACTCGCCGGAGCAACTGGATCAGTTGCTGGACCAGATTGGCAGTGTGGATGGAGTGGAGAAGACGACCACTTCAATCATCTTGAGCAGCAAGATTGATCGGGGGCAGCCGGTTTAGATGCTATCCAATGTGGGAGCGGGCTTGCTCGCGAATGCGGTCTGTCAGTCGATATTTATAGTGGCTGATACATCGCATTCGCGAGCAAGCCCGCTCCCACACTGGGCAGTGTGTAGCGATGGATCGTCATATTGATCTTTAAACTGGCAAAACGACGACACATTGCGCCTTATTAACGTGTTCTACGCTCTCTAGAATGGCTGCCATCTTTTCCTATACTCAGACGCGCACCCCGCGTCGAGTCGCCAGCAAGGTCAGCCATGAACAAGAACAATCGCCATCCTGCAGACGGTAAAAAACCAGTCACCATTTTTGGCCCGGACTTTCCTTTCGCCTTCGACGACTGGATCGAGCACCCGGCCGGACTGGGCAGTATTCCCGAGCACAATCATGGCGCCGAAGTGGCGATCGTCGGTGGCGGAATTGCCGGTCTGGTGGCGGCCTACGAGTTGATGAAACTGGGCCTCAAACCAGTCGTTTATGAAGCCTCGAAAATGGGCGGCCGTTTGCGCTCCCAGGCGTTCAACGGTGCCGAAGGCGTCGTCGCCGAGCTCGGTGGCATGCGTTTTCCGGTGTCGTCCACCGCGTTTTATCACTACGTCGACAAGCTCGGCCTGGAAACCAAACCGTTCCCGAACCCGCTGACGCCGGCGTCGGGCAGTACGGTGATCGATCTGGAAGGCCAGACCCATTACGCACAGAGCCTGGCGGATCTTCCTGCACTGTTCCAGGAAGTGGCTGACGCCTGGGCGGACGCGCTGGAAGAAGGCTCGCGCTTCAAAGAGATCCAGCAAGCGATCCGTGACCGTGATGTGCCGCGCCTCAAAGAGTTGTGGAACACCCTGGTCCCGTTGTGGGACGACCGCACCTTCTACGATTTCGTCGCCACCTCCAAAGCCTTCGCCAAGCTGTCGTTCCACCACCGCGAAGTGTTCGGCCAAGTGGGTTTCGGTACGGGCGGCTGGGACTCGGACTTCCCCAACTCGATGCTGGAAATCTTCCGCGTGGTGATGACCAACTGCGACGACCACCAGCACCTGGTGGTCGGCGGCGTCGAACAAGTGCCGCTGGGCATCTGGCGCCATGTGCCGGAACGTTGCGTGCACTGGCCCGAAGGCACCAGCCTCAGTTCGTTGCACCGTGGCGCCCCGCGCTCCGGGGTGAAAAAAATCGCCCACGCCCCGAATGGTCGCTTTTCGGTCACCGACAACTATGGCGACGTCCGCGAATACGCTGCAGTGCTGACCACCTGCCAGAGCTGGCTGTTGACCACTCAGATCGAATGCGACGAAACCCTGTTCTCGCAAAAGATGTGGATGGCCCTCGACCGCACGCGCTACATGCAATCGTCGAAAACCTTCGTGATGGTCGACCGCCCGTTCTGGAAAGACAAGGATCCGGAAACCGGGCGCGACCTGATGAGCATGACCCTCACCGATCGCCTGACCCGCGGCACTTACCTGTTCGACAACGGCGACGACAAGCCGGGCGTGATTTGCCTGTCGTACTCGTGGATGAGCGACGCGCTGAAAATGCTGCCTCACCCGGTGGAAAAACGCGTGAAGCTGGCGCTGGACGCGTTGAAGAAGATCTACCCGAAAGTCGATATCGCCGCGCGCATCATTGGCGATCCGATCACTGTGTCCTGGGAAGCCGACCCGCATTTCCTCGGAGCCTTCAAAGGCGCCCTGCCCGGCCACTATCGCTACAACCAGCGCATGTACGCGCACTTCATGCAGGACGACATGCCAGCCGAGCAGCGCGGGATTTTCATCGCCGGCGACGACGTTTCGTGGACGCCAGCCTGGGTTGAAGGCGCGGTGCAGACTTCGCTGAATGCGGTGTGGGGCATCATGAAACACTTCGGCGGTGAAACTCACGCCGAGAACCCGGGTCCAGGAGATGTGTTCAACGAGATCGGTCCGATCGCCCTGCCCGAGTAAGAGGAATCCGAAATGCGCGTAGCCCTTTACCAATGTCCGCCGTTGCCCCTTGATGTCGCCGGCAATCTGCAACGCCTGCATCAATTGGCACTGGAGGCCAAAGGCGCCGATTTGCTGGTGCTGCCGGAAATGTTCCTGACCGGCTACAACATCGGCGTCGATGCGGTCAGCGTCCTCGCCGAGGTGCACAACGGTGAATCGGCGCAGCAGATTGCGCGCATTGCCAAGACGGCCGGGATTGCCATTCTGTATGGCTACCCCGAGCGCACCGAGGACGGCCGGATCTACAACTCGGTGCAGTTGATCGACGCCCATGGCGAGCGCTTGTGCAACTACCGCAAGACGCACCTGTTCGGCGACCTCGATCACTCGATGTTCAGCGCCGGCGGGGATGATTTCCCGCTGGTGGAGCTCAATGGCTGGAAGCTTGGTTTCCTGATCTGCTACGACATGGAATTCCCGGAAAACGCCCGACGCCTGGCCTTGGCCGGCGCCGAGCTGATTTTGGTGCCGACGGCAAACATGATTCCCTTTGATTTCGTCGCTGATGTCACCGTCCGCGCCCGAGCCTTCGAAAACCAGTGCTATGTGGCCTACGCCAACTATTGCGGCCACGAAGGCGATATCCAGTACTGCGGCCAAAGCAGCATCGCCGCGCCGGATGGCAGCCGTGTCGCCCAGGCCGGGCTGGATGAAGCGTTGATAGTCGGTGAGCTGGATCGGCAGTTGATGGTGGATTCCCGCGCCGCCAATCGCTACCTCATTGATCGCCGTCCCGAGCTTTACGGCGAGCTGAACAAGCGCTGAGTTACCGTTATCCGCTAGCATTAGCGCTTCTCTGCTCTGGAAGTGCTCATGCCTGCGTTGAATCCCCCCCGCCCTCACACTGAAACCCTGGCCAACGGCCTGCGGGTGACGCTGCGCCATGCCCCGGATTTGAAGCGCAGCGCTGCGGCGTTACGGGTCGCGGCCGGTAGTCATGACGTGCCTTTGGCCTGGCCCGGACTGGCGCACTTTCTTGAGCATTTGCTGTTTCTCGGCACCGAGCGTTTTCCTACTGGCCAAGGACTTATGGCCTACGTTCAGGGGCATGGCGGGCAGGTGAATGCGCGAACCAGTGAACGCACCACGGACTTCTTTTTTGAGTTGCCGCCTCAGGTATTTGCCGGTGGGCTGGAGCGTCTGTCAGACATGCTCGCTTACCCGCGTATGAACCTGGACGATCAGTTGCGGGAACGGGAGGTGTTGCAAGCCGAGTTTGTGGCTTGGTCCCAGGATGCGACGGCGCAACAGCAACTGGCCCTGTTTGACGGACTGTCGACGTCCCACCCGCTGCGGGCATTTCATGCGGGTAATCGGGATAGCCTGGCGGTGCCGCAACCCGAGTTTCAGCAGGCGCTGAAAGACTTCTATCAGCGGTTCTATCGGACCGGTCAGATGACGTTGAGTCTGGTGGGGCCGCAGGGTCTTGATGAGTTGAGGGCGATGGCCGAGGCATTCGGTGCCGTTATTGCTCAGGGCGAAAATGCCCTACAGCAATCGCCGACTCCTCTGATGGATTCCTCCGACAAAAGTTATCAACAGGCCAGTGAGAGTCAGTTGGACCTGCTGTTCACCTTCGAAGCGCTTCCCGACTCATCAGCCGAGGCGCTGGCGTTTCTGTGCCATTGGCTGAACGCCGCGAAACCCGGCGGTCTGCTGGCCAATCTGCAAGACAGCGGCATGGCCGACAGCTTGAAGGCCACGCCGCTGTACCAGTTCGCCGGGCAAGCCGTGCTGCATATCGAATTCAAACGGCCCACCCATGCAGCGGGAATTCAGGCACAACTGATGGATTGGCTGGGGTTCTTTGCCGCGCAGCAAGACTGGAGCGGACTGCGTAGCGAATATGCGGCCCTGCAACAGCGCCAACAGCACGTCAGCAGCGCCTTGCAATTGGCCCAGCGTGACAGTGAACAGCGCGAAGTCGGTTTATCTGAGCAAGGTATTGCTGCCCTCAAGGAAGTTCTGAAGCAAATCGGCGCTGTGGATAACTTCACCGGCCAATGGCAACTCCCAACGCCTAACCCGTTTTTGCGCGCCGACGAACCGCTCGCCAACGCCGGACTGATCCGTGGCCAAACCAGCGCCCACCGTGGTTTGCGCACCTTTGCCCAAGATCGCTCCCGCGGTCGTCGCGAACGCTCGTCGATGCAGTTCAGCCAGGCATTGCCGGGCAACACCGATGAGGGTGCAATTTATCTGCGCTGGCGTTTGGACTCAAAGCCGGATACCCGCTTGCAGTCAGCCCTGGAACACAACCTGCAACCGTTGCGCGAAGACGCCCGCCAGGCCGGTGTCGATTTTTCCTTCAGCGCCACGGGCAACGAATGGCTGCTGAAATTGACCGGCCTGCAAGCGCCGATGCCCACCGTCCTCGAACACGCGCTGACCGCTCTGACAAATCCTGATGCCGGTTTCCCACTCGTGGAGTCGACTAGTCCCACGTTGATCCCGATCCGGCAACTGCTCAAAGCCTTGCCTGAGTATGCCCTCGAACACACCGGGGTCTCAGCCGACCTGCAACAACTCCGGTCCGGCGCCCGTTGGGATGGTCTTGCCACGGGCCTGTCCGCCCAGACCCAAGCCGCCATGGGCGTTGCCTTGAGCCGTATCCCCGGCATTACGGACAATCAACTGACCCCAACGCCCGCGATCAACTCACAGCATCTGTGGCACACCGTCGACACTGGATCGAGCGAACACGCGCTACTGCTGTTCTGTCCGACAGCCACTCAGGAAATCTCTGACGAGGCCTGCTGGCGCTTGCTCGCACATTTGCTTCAGACCCCGTTCTACCAACGCCTGCGGGTCGAGTTGCAACTGGGTTACGCGGTGTTCAGCGGCCTGCGCCAGATAAACGGCCAGACCGGTCTGCTGTTGGGTGTGCAATCACCCAACGTCGCTGCCGCCGAATTGCTGAAGCACATCGAAGACTTCTTGAGCGGACTGGCCGACGGCATCGAGGAATCCACTTACCTCGCCCAACGCCAGGCCCTGGCCGATCAATTCGATAGCACCACGTTGCCCACCGCCCAAGCCGCCGAATTGCTTTGGCAGGCCAAGCTTGCTGGCCACTCGTCGGATTACCTGATGCAACTTCCTGAAGCAATTTTAAGGATCGACCGACACGCACTGCTCGCCGCCGTTCAACGCCTGATCAACGCCGAAGGCGGCTGGCGCTGTCTGGCCAGCGATGCCTGCCCGAGCGCGCCCTGGCAAGGGTCAAAATGATCATTACCGAGGCTGCAATTAGCTTTCTCAAAGTTTCACGGGCAACGGCTCTGTAATTTTGAGTAACATAGCCACCTAACTATCTGAACATCTCCGGCTGGAGGTGGACTATATGTATAGGTCTCAACTGTCCCATCCACCTGAAAGGAGCACTCCCATGTCCTGGTCCAAACCTGCTTACACCGACCTGCGTATCGGCTTTGAAGTCACCATGTACTTCGCAAGCCGCTAAGTTTGTCGCGTGGTTCAGCGCCTCGGTCTGCCGGGGCGTTTTTATTTTCAGTGTTGAAATGATGGAGCGCCCATGTTTGTCCAGATTCTAGGTTCCGCCGCCGGCGGTGGTTTCCCGCAGTGGAATTGCAACTGCGTGAACTGCGCAGGCTTTCGCGACGGCAGCCTGAATGCCAAGGCGCGGACCCAGTCGTCCATCGCGATTTCCGATGACGGCGTGAATTGGGTGCTGTGCAACGCCTCGCCGGACATCCGCGCCCAGCTCCAGGATTTCGCCCCAATGCAACCGGGCCGTGCCCTGCGGGATACAGGGATCAGCGCGATCATCCTGATGGACAGCCAGATTGACCACACCACCGGCCTGCTCAGCCTTCGCGAAGGTTGCCCGCATCAGGTCTGGTGCACGGACATGGTCCATGAAGACCTGAGCACCGGGTTTCCGCTGTTCACCATGCTGACCCACTGGAACGGCGGGCTGAACTGGAACCGCATCGAGCTTGACCAGAGCTTCAGCATCCCGGCTTGCCCGAACCTGCGCTTCACCCCGCTGCCGCTGCGCAGCGCCGCGCCGCCCTATTCGCCGCACCGCTTCGACCCGCATCCGGGCGACAACATTGGCCTGATCGTCGAAGACCTCAGCACCGGTGGCAAGCTGTTCTACGCACCGGGGCTGGGCAAGGTCGATGCGCCGCTGCTGGAAATCATGGCCGGCAGCGATTGCCTGTTGGTGGACGGCACGATGTGGGACGACGATGAAATGCAGCGCCGTGGCGTTGGCACCCGCACCGGTCGGGAAATGGGTCACCTGGCGCAGAACGGCCCCGGCGGCATGCTGGAAGTGCTGGAACAACTGCCCGAACAGCGCAAAGTGCTTATCCACATCAACAACACCAACCCGATTCTCGATGAAGATTCGCCGGAGCGGGCGGAGCTGAATCGGCGTGGGGTTGAAGTGGCGTATGACGGGATGGGTATTGTGTTGTAGCTAGCGGCCCCTTCGCGGGCAAGCCTCGCTCCTACAGGTTGATCGCTATCCCTTGTAGGAGCGAGGCTTGCCCGCGAAGGCGTCAGACCCGACACCAAAGAACCACCGGTCCTACCCGGAGAACCGAAATGACTGACACTGCAATGTCCCCCACCGAGTTCGAAGCCGCCCTGCGCGCCAAGGGCGCCTACTACCACATCTACCACCCCTATCACGTGGCGATGTACGAAGGCCGGGCGACCCGCGAGCAGATCCAGGGCTGGGTCGCCAACCGCTTCTACTATCAGGTGAACATTCCCCTGAAAGACGCCGCGATCCTCGCCAACTGCCCCGACCGCGAGATCCGTCGCGAGTGGATTCAGCGCCTGCTCGACCATGACGGCGCCCCCGGCGAAGACGGCGGCATTGAAGCCTGGTTGCGCCTGGGCCAAGCGGTGGGCCTCGACCCGGATCAGTTGCGCTCCCAGGAACTGGTGCTGCCCGGCGTGCGTTTCGCCGTGGACGCCTACGTCAACTTCGCCCGTCGCGCCAGTTGGCAGGAAGCCGCCAGCAGCTCATTGACCGAATTGTTCGCACCGCAGATCCACCAATCGCGCCTGGACAGTTGGCCGCAGCATTACCCGTGGATCGACCCGGCCGGCTATGAGTATTTCCGGACCCGTCTGGGCCAGGCCCGCCGCGATGTCGAGCATGGTCTGGCCATCACGTTGCAGCACTACACGACGCGGGAAGGCCAAGAGCGCATGCTGGAAATTCTCCAGTTCAAACTGGACATTCTTTGGAGCATGCTCGATGCCATGACCATGGCCTACGAGCTGAATCGCCCGCCGTATCACAGCGTGACCGAGCAACGGGTCTGGCATAAAGGAATCACCTTATGAGTTTTGATCGCAGCAAGACCCCGACCTGGCGTACGGGCTACCGTTTCCAGTACGAACCGGCGCAAAAAGGCCACGTGCTGCTGTACCCGGAAGGCATGATCAAACTCAATGAAAGCGCCGCGCTGATCGGCGGCTTGATCGACGGCGAGCGTGATGTGGCCGCGATCATTGCCGCACTGGACGCGCAGTTCCCTGGCGTGCCCGAGCTCGCTGAAGACATCGAGCAATTCATGGAGGTCGCCCGTGCTGAGCACTGGATCGAACTTGCCTGATTCCGTGTCGGACAAGTTACCGCCCAAACCGCAAATCGGCCTGCCGCTGTGGCTGCTGGCCGAACTGACCTACCGCTGCCCGCTGCAATGCCCGTATTGCTCCAATCCGCTGGATTTCGCCGAGCAGGGCAAGGAGCTGAGCACCGAGCAGTGGATCAAGGTGTTTCGCGAAGCGCGGGAGATGGGCGCGGCGCAGTTGGGTTTCTCCGGCGGCGAACCGCTGGTGCGCCAAGACCTCGCCGAGCTGATCGCCGAGGCGCGCAAGCTGGGTTTCTACACCAACCTGATCACCTCCGGCATCGGCCTCACCGAGCAGAAAATCAGCGACTTCAAGAAGGCTGGCCTGGACCATATCCAGATCAGTTTTCAGGCCAGCGACGAGCAGGTGAACAACCTGCTGGCGGGTTCGAAAAAAGCCTTCGCCCAGAAACTGGAAATGGCCCGCGCCGTGAAGGCCCACGGCTATCCGATGGTGCTGAACTTCGTAACCCATCGGCACAATATCGACAAGATCGACCGCATCATTGAGTTGTGCATCGCCCTTGAAGCGGACTTCGTCGAACTCGCGACTTGCCAGTTTTACGGTTGGGCACAGCTCAATCGTGTCGGCCTGCTGCCGACCAAGGAACAACTGGTCCGCGCCGAACGCATCACCAACGAATACCGCGCCAAGCTGGAAGCCGAAGGGCATCCGTGCAAGCTGATTTTCGTCACCCCGGACTACTACGAAGAACGCCCGAAAGCCTGCATGAACGGCTGGGGCAGTATTTTTCTGACAGTGACACCGGACGGAACGGCGCTGCCTTGTCACGGCGCCCGACAGATGCCGGTGCAATTTCCCAATGTGCGCGACCACAGCATGCAGCACATCTGGTACGACTCGTTCGGCTTTAACCGTTTTCGTGGTTACGACTGGATGCCCGAGCCATGCCGTTCGTGCGACGAGAAAGAAAAGGACTTCGGCGGCTGTCGCTGTCAGGCGTTCATGCTCACGGGCGATGCCAGCAATGCCGACCCGGTGTGCAGCAAGTCGCAACATCACGACGTGATTCTCAAGGCCCGCGAAGAAGCCGAGCACGCGAGCCAAACCATCGAACAACTGGCCTTTCGCAATGAACGAAACTCACGCCTCATCGCTAAAAGCAGCTGAACCCTTCAGCGCCATCAAGGCCGTTGCCGCCGGTATCGACTTTGCCGAGTTGCTGGTCGGCCGCCATGGTCTGTTCTGGAACGAGTACCGTCCCGAGGATGCCGCGTGCCGCATCTGGCACTGGCACGACGGCCAGGCCAAGTGCCTGACGCCGCCGGGGTTCAGTGCCCGCAGTCGCGTGTACGAATATGGCGGTGGAGCGTTTTGTCTGACAGACGACGGGATTGTTTTCGTCAACGAAGCGGACCAGCAACTGTACCGACAATCGCTGACGGGCGAGACGCCTGAAGTGCTGACGTCGACTGAGTGTCGTTATGGCGATCTACAGTTTGCGAATGGCCAGGTATTGGCAGTTGAAGAAAACCGTGATCAGCACCGTTTGGTGGCCATCGATCTGGCGGACGGCGCACGGCATTTGCTGGCCGAGGGCGCGGATTTTTACGCCGCCCCGACGTTGAGCCCTGACGCACAACGCCTGGCCTGGATCGAGTGGAGCCGGCCCGATCAGCCGTGGACAGCGACCCGCTTGATGGTTGCCGCACGCCTGAACGATGGCAGTTTTGCTCAACCCCGTTGCGTGGCGGGTGATCGGGCTCAGGAGTCCCTGCAACAGCCGCGCTTCGATGCCAGCGGCCGCTTGTATTGCCTGACGGATCGCGGCGGTTATTGGCAACCGTGGGTGGAATCGGCAGCAGGTTTGAACCCACTGACCAGCACCGCTGCCGATCACGGTCCGGCGCCGTGGCAACTCGGTGGCAGCACTTGGCTGCCCCTGGGAGAAGAACGTTATCTGGCGAGCTGGACCGAAGGTGGCTTCGGCCGACTGGGACTGTGCGGCGACGCGGCGCAGGATTTCACCGGGGACTACAGCCGCTTCCGAAGTCTCGCACTGGATGAACGGTTTATTTACTGCATCGCCGGCTCGCCGATCAGTTCTTCGGCGGTCATTGCCATCGACCGCAGTACGCGGCAGGTCAAGGTCCTGGCCGGCGGCATTGCGCCGCTGCCCGCCGAGCAGATCAGCCGCCCGCAAACCCTGCGCTACCCGAGTGGTTCGGGCGAGGCCCATGGTTTCTTTTACCCGGCGATGACCGGCGCAGCGAAACCGCCGCTGGTGGTGTTCATCCACGGCGGCCCGACCTCGGCCTGCTACCCGATGCTCGACCCACGTATCCAGTATTGGGCGCAACGGGGCTTTGCCGTGGCCGACCTCAACTACCGAGGCAGCAGCGGCTATGGCCGGGCTTATCGTCAGGCACTGCACTTGAGCTGGGGCAACGTGGATGTGGAAGATGCCTGCGCCGTGGTCGCCTACCTCGCCGAACGTGGGCTGATCGACGGCGACAAGGCCTTCATCCGTGGCGGCAGTGCCGGCGGCTACACCACCCTCTGCGCGCTGGCGTTTCACAAGGTCTTTCGCGCTGGGGCCAGCCTTTATGGCGTCAGCGATCCCGTTGCACTGGCCAGGGCAACCCATAAGTTCGAAGGCGACTATCTGGACTGGTTGATTGGCGATCCAGAGCAGGACGCCGAACGCTATGCGGCACGAACGCCATTGCTGTATGCGAGCAATATTTCGGTGCCGGTGATTTTCTTTCAAGGCGAGTTGGATGCCGTGGTGGTGCCGCAACAAACCCGCGATATGGTCACGGCGCTGGAGGACAACGGCATTCTGGTCGAGGCCCATTACTACGCTGACGAGCGTCATGGGTTTCGCAAGGCGGGGAACCAGGCGCATGCGCTGGAACAAGAGTGGTTGTTTTATCGGCGGGTGATGGAATTAGCCGATTGAAACCGCGGCGCGCCCTTCGCGGGCAAGCCTCGCTCCTACAGGATTGATGTCGTTAGCCCGATTTGTGGCACGACATAAAACCCGTAGGAGCGAGGCTTGCCCGCGAAAGCGATCTACCTGACGCCGCGAAACTCAGCGCTTGGCGATGATATACACCGCATGCACGATCCCCGGAATATACCCACACAACGTCAGCAGAATATTCAGCCAGAACGCCCCGCCGAAACCGACTTGCAGAAACACACCCAGGGGCGGCAACAGAATGGCGATGATGATTCGAATAAAGTCCATGGGTCAGCTCCTGATTTGAAGTTGGCTCGTACGAGCCACACAACCAATCGACCTGCGCCGTTCGTCAGGGTTCAGTGCGGTTCTTCAGGCCAACATTTCGCAGAGACAAAAAAAACGCCCCACACCAAAAGAATCAGGCATGGGGCGATGCGTTATTACCGCGAGACGGTTCGGGAGTTCGTGCAGGACGGGTCTGATCAGACGGCAATCCCTTTGCGGCACTGCAATTGCGCGGTGCGCACTCGGGAGAACGCTCGAGTCAGGCGCAACAGCATTTCATCGATGTTGGCTTTGCTGACGGTGAGGGCCGGGGTGAGGCGCAGGCAATCGGGCTGTGGCGCGTTGAGGAGCAAGCCTTCGTGGAGTGCGGCTTTGACTACGGCGTCTGCTGAATCGTCGGACAGGCTCAGTCCCCAAAGCAGGCCTTGCCCGCGCAATTCGCCGTGGCCGTAGCGATGGGACAGGCGCCGGAGGCCTTCGCGAAGGTGTTGACCGGTCTGGCGCACATGATCGAGAAATCCGTGGTCCTGCACGCTGCCCAACACGGCCAGACCAGCCGCGGTCATCAGTGCATTGCCGTGGTGGGTGCCGGTCATTTCGCCGAGGTCGAAACAGCAGGCTTTGCCCCGGGCCAGCAACGCGGCCAACGGCACGCCGCCGCCCAGGCCTTTGCCGAGCACGACGATATCGGCCCGTACACCGTAGGATTGTTCCGCGAGCAAGGTGCCGCAGCGGCCAATCCCGGTTTGCACTTCGTCGAGAATCAGCAGGATGCCCAGTTCGCGGCACAAACGCTCAACACCCTTGAGGTAATGATCGTCCGCAGGAATCACTCCGGCTTCACTCTGAATCGGCTCGAGCATGATCGCCACGGTCCGGGCATCCACCGCCGCGTGCAACGCCGGAAGGTCATTGAACGGAACGTGGCTGAAACCCGGCAACTGCGGCTCGAATCGGTTGCTCAGGTTCGCGCTGTCCGACGCCGATATCGTCCCGAGACTACGACCATGGCAACCGTTGCTGGCCACGATGATCCGCGAAGCACCGCCACGATGCAGTTGGCCCCACTTGCGGGCCAGTTTGATCGCTGCGTCACAGGCTTCGCTGCCACTGTTGAGCAGATACGCCTGGTCGCTGCCGGTGCTGGCGCAGAGGCGATCAGCGAGGTTGAGCATGCCACGGTTATGCAGGCCGAAACCGGGGTTGATCAGTGCCCGGGCCTGATCAGAAATTGCGTTAACCAGCACTGTAGGGCTGTGTCCTAGGCTGTTGGCCCCGCCACCCTGGGTGAAATCCAGATAAGCGCGGTCATCGCTGTCCCATAACCATGAGCCCTGGCCCCGCACAAAAATCTGTTGCGGCCGCTCGACACTGGGCATCAGGCACTCGCTGGAAAGGTTGTCACTACGGGTCGGCAGTGAAGCGTCCATGACCAAATCATCAAGACTGGGTGGATTGCGCCGCAAATTGAACAGATTCATCGCAAAAAACCTCGCTGGAGGTTTTTTGTCTTTCCTATGCAAACACCATCGCTGCAAACGGTATTCATCGTGCGTTCCGGCCCTGTAAGCCTTGTGAATGCGGTTAGACTAGGGCCGAGCACGGCGTTGAGCCATTTCGATTTCACAGTATTTTCGATAAGTATTACTTATGGATTTCAAGCAACTGCGTTATTTCGTCGCGGTCTACGAAGAAGGCCACGTGGGCCGGGCTGCCGAACGATTGTCCATCTCGCAACCGGCGCTGTCGCAGCAGATCCGCCACTTGGAACAGAACCTCGATGTGAGCCTGTTCGAGCGCAGCAGCAAACGCCTGTTGCCGACCCTGGCGGCGCACACGTTGTACAACCACGCGTTGCCCCTGCTCGATGGCCTGCAACGGGCGCGGGAAGCCTTGGGCAACTTCAAGGGTCAGGCATTGCGCACCCTGGCCATTGGCGTGTTGCAGACCGTGCACAGCAGCCTGGTGCCGCAGATGCTGGAACGGGTGCGCAAGGCCCAGCCGCATCTGGTGGTGCAGATTTATGAACTGACGGGCCTGGAGATCGAGCGGCGCTTGCTCAACGGTTCCCTGGACATCGGCATCAGCTACCTGCCAACGCGTCAGCCAGGGTTGCACGGCGTAATGCTGTACGAAGATGAACTGACCCTTGTCATCCCGGCGGATCATCCGCTGCGGGAATTCAAGAAAGTTTCCATGAGCCAGGCGGCAGAGTTGCCGATGCTGCTGTTGGGCGAAGAGTTTCAGCTGCGGCAGATCTGGCAGACACAATTAGCCAATCTGGGCCGGCGTCCTCAAGTGCAGGCCGAGCTGAACAACATGGCGGGGATTCTCGACAGTCTGCCCCATACCCGACTGGCCACGGTTCTCCCGGGGCGTTCGCAAAAAGCGCTTGGCAGTCATGAGTTGCTGTGGAAACCGCTGACCGAGCCGCGAGTGCCGTTAAAAGTCGGGTTGGTGTGTCGAGATGTGCAACGGCAACAGGCCTCGCTGGCCTTGTTGCAGACATTGCTGGAGGAAGTCCTGAATGGACCTGATGACCGCTTGAAAGGCTCGTCAACAATGGCCTGAGCACTTTTCTACGGACAAAGAAAACCCCGCCGAAGCGGGGCTTTGCAGACTGTTTCCCTGACATCCATTTCACTCCGCCGTCCTGGCAGAATCCTACGTGTCCGTGTTGTTGCTTTGCGCTTCCTGCGCGACGTCCATGTGAAGTAGATTAGCTCTGGATCCAATCCGCGCATATGGGAGAACAGCAGCACGTCATGTAAGAGAATGCTTACATTACGTTAAAGGGTCAGAACTGCGATGCGTCCAGCAGGAACAGCGATTCGCTACCGGCCTTCACCGACGCGCTCAGCGAGTGAATCCGTGGCAGCAGACGGGCGAAATAGAACCGCGCGGTGCCAAGTTTGCTCGCGTAGAAATCGTCCTGCGCTTCTTTGCCGAAAGCGGCCTTGGCCATCAATGCCCACATGTAGGCATAGGCAACGTATCCAAATACTTGCAGATACTCGACCGAGGCTGCGCCAATTTCATTCGGGTTGTTTTTCGCCCGGTCCAGCAACCACAAAGTCAGCTCATCAAGGGTTGTCACCGCGTCGTTCAGCGGTTTGGTGAACTCCGCCAGATCAGCACTGGCCGTGGCGGTGAAGTGACGAATCTCGTCGGCGAACAGGTTGTAGAACGCCCCGCCGCTGCCGACGATCTTGCGCCCGACCAGGTCCAGCGCCTGGATGCCGTTGGTGCCTTCGTAGATCTGGGTGATGCGCACGTCGCGCACCAGTTGTTCCTGGCCCCACTCACGGATGTAACCGTGGCCGCCGAACACTTGCTGGCCGTGAACCGTGGTTTCCAGGCCCAGGTCGGTCAGGAATGCCTTGGCCACCGGTGTCAGCAGCGCCACCAGGTCTTCCGCACGCTTGCGGGTGGTCGGGTCTTCGCTGAACTTGGCGGTGTCCAGTTGCATCGCCACGTAGGTGGAAAACGCACGGCCGCCTTCGTTCGAGGCTTTCATGGTCAACAGCATGCGCCGCACATCCGGGTGGACGATGATCGGGTCAGCGACCTTGTCTTTGTTCTGCGCGCCAGTCGGCGAACGGCTTTGCAGGCGATCCCGCGCATATTCGACAGCGTTCTGGTACGAGCGCTCGCCGGTAGCCAGGCCCTGAATACCCACGCCCAAACGCTCGTAGTTCATCATAGTGAACATCGCCGCCAGGCCTTTGTTCGGCTCGCCGACCAGGTAACCCACGGCTTCGTCGAAGTTCATCACGCAGGTCGCGGAGGCCTGGATGCCCATTTTGTGTTCGATCGAACCGCAGTTCGCCGGGTTGCGCGCGCCCAGGCTGCCATCAGCATTGACCATGAACTTCGGCACCAGGAACAGCGAGATGCCTTTCGGCCCGGCCGGTGCATCCGGCAGTTTGGCCAGAACCAGGTGAATAATGTTCTCGGTCAGGTCGTGTTCGCCGCCGGTGATGAAGATCTTGGTGCCGCTGACTTTGTAGGATCCGTCGGCCTGAGGTTCAGCCTTGGTGCGGATGATCCCCAGGTCCGTGCCGGCGTGGGGTTCGGTCAGGCACATGGAGCCGGCCCAGACGCCGGCGTACATGTTTGGCAGGTACGCGGCTTTCAGTTCGTCGCTGGCGTGGGCATTGATCGACAGGCAGGCGCCGGCGGTCAGCATCGGGTACAGACCGAACGACAGGCTGGCGGAGTTGACCATTTCTTCGACCTGGGCCGACACAGCCTTGGGCATGCCCATGCCGCCGTAGGAAGGATCACCACCGACCCCGACCCAACCGCCTTCGGCATAAGTCTGATAAGCCTGGGGGAAACCTGCCGGCGTGGTGACGGCACCGTCCGCCCAATGGCAACCTTCTTCGTCAGCCGCACGGCTCAGGGGCGCTATGCTTTTGCTGGTGACTTTGCCGGCTTCTTCGAGAATGGCTTCGACCGTTTCGGCATCGACGGTGTCCGCCAGCGCCGGCAGCTCGGCCCAGAGTTTGGCGACCTCGAAAACTTCATTGAGGACGAAGCGCATATCGCGCAGGGGCGCTTTGTAGTCAGCCATGGCAAACCTCGCAGGATCTTTACAGGTGATTCGTAGGAAGAGTGATTTCGTTGAGTTCGAGTGTAACCCAACAACTTTTACGACACATAGGGTCAGCTCATGACTGATTTGTAATGTTTAGTCATCAGAGTGCATCTGAGAAAATGCATTCGCGGGCAAGCCTCGCTCCTACAGGTCTTCGCCGTGCACCGATTACGCGAACGACACAGAACATGTAGGAGCGAGGCTTGCCCGCGAAGCTTTTAAACCGACGTCTCAGAGCGCAAACAACTCCGCCGGCAGCTTCATCAGGCAATCACTCCCCGCCTCGATCGCCGCCCGATGAGCGGCGGTGCGTGGCAGCAATCGCTTGAAATAGAACTCGCAGGTCGCCAGTTTGCCGCGCAAATAATCCGCATCACCGCTGCCCGCCTCCAACTGCGCCTGAGCCACCAGCGCCATACGCAACCACAGATAGCCGAGGATGATGTAACCGCTGTACATCAAGTAATCCACCGACGCCGCGCCGACTTCATCCGGATTTTTCATCGCGGCCATGCCGATTTTCGTCGTCACCTCGCCCCACTGCTGATTCAACTCGTTGAGCTGCGCCACGAAGCTACCCAACTGCGGATGCTCGGCGTTGGCCGCGCAGAGCTTGTGGACGATTTTGGTGAAGCCACGCAGCAGCTTGCCCTGGCTGCCGAGGACTTTGCGCCCCAGCAGATCCAGCGCCTGAATGCCATTGGTGCCCTCGTAGATCGGCGCAATCCGACAGTCGCGCACCAGCTGCTCCATGCCCCACTCGCGGATGAAGCCGTGACCGCCAAACACCTGCATGCCGTGGTTGGTCACTTCCAGGCCGGTGTCGGTCATGAAGGCTTTGCAGATCGGCGTGAGAAACGCCAACAAGTCCTCGGCCTCCTGGCGCGCCGTTGCATCCGCACTTAAATGCGCAACATCCAGCAACTGCGCGGTGAAATAGGTCAGCGCCCGGTTGCCTTCGTTGAAGGCCTTCATGGTCAGCAACATTCGCCGCACATCCGGATGCACGATGATCGGGTCAGCGACTTTTTCCGGGGCTTTAGGGCCGGTCAGCGAACGCATTTGCAAACGATCGTTGGCGTACTTGATCGCGCCTTGGAAGCTCGCTTCGCCCAGACATAACCCTTGCATGCCCGTGCCGAGGCGTGCGTGGTTCATCATGGTGAACATGCAGTTCAGGCCCTTGTTCGCTTCACCAATCAAATAGCCCTTGGCGTCGTCGAAATTGAGCACGCAGGTGGCCGAAGCCTTGATGCCCATTTTGTGTTCGATGGAGCCGCAGGAAACGCCGTTGCGCTCGCCCGCTTCGCCGTCAGCATCGGGTAGGAATTTGGGCACGATAAACAGCGAAATGCCCTTGGTCCCGGCCGGCGCGTCCGGCAGTTTTGCCAACACCAGATGAATGATGTTGTCACTCATGTCGTGTTCGCCGGCGGAGATGAAAATCTTGCTGCCGGAAATCGCGTAACTGCCATCGGCCTGGGGCACGGCGCGGGTCTTGATAATGCCCAGGTCGGTGCCGCAATGGGCTTCGGTCAGGCACATGGTGCCGGTCCATTGGCCTGCTGTGAGTTTGCTCAGGTAGGTCTGTTTTTGTTCTTCGGTGCCGTGGGCGTGGATCGCTGACATTGCGCCGTGGGTCAGGCCTGGGTACATGCCCCAGGACGTGTTGCTGGACGCGATCATCTCGCTGATGACCAGGCCCAGCGAGCTCGGTAAACCCTGGCCGCCGTATACCGGATCCGCCGCCAGACCATGCCAGCCTGCCTCAACGTATTGTGCGAAGGCTTGCTTGAAGCCTGTAGGCGTTGTCACCACGCCATTGTCGAAATGGCAGCCTTCTTCGTCACCGCTGCGATTGAGCGGTGCCAGGACGTTCTCACAGAATTTCGCGCCTTCTTCGAGGATCGCGTTGACCATGTCCGGGCTGGCATCAGTGGCGCCCAGTGCGGCGTAGTTGCTGTGAAAGTCGAAGACGTGGTCGATCAGGAAGCGCATGTCGCGCAGGGGAGCTTTGTACTCAGGCATGGTCGTTTCTCCGGCGGCAGATTCCTCAAACCTACTGCCGCGCACCACGCCTCACAATCACAGTCCAGACGCTGAATGCGCCGTCATCACTCAACCCGCAGCGGCGTCCATGCGTATCGCGCCACGACGACTTTGACCGTACGCCACCACGCAGTTGCGTCCGGCACCCTTGGCGCTGTAGAGCGCTTCGTCCGCGGACTTGAGCACTTGTTCCGGCGTGCGTTGCTCCAGACGTTCGGCGACGCCGATGCTGACCGTCACCGACACACTCGACGCGCCTGAACCGGCCCGGCGCTGGCGACCTTGCTGGTCGTCCTGAGGCCGGTCCGGATTACGCAATTGAATGTTGTAGGACGCAATCGATTCGCGGATGACTTCCAGGTGCGGCATGCACTCTTCCAGCGTCTTGCCCGCGAACACCAGGGCGAATTCCTCGCCACCGTAGCGATACGCCCTACCGCCACCGCTGATTTTCGACAGCTTGCTGGCGACCAGTCGCAACACCTGATCGCCGACATCGTGGCCGTGGGTGTCGTTGAATTTCTTGAAGTGATCGACGTCGCTCATGGCCAGCACGTAATTGCGCCCCAGGCGCTGCATGCGTTCGTTCAAGGCGCGGCGCCCGGGCAGGCCGGTGAGTTCGTCGCGGAAGGCCATTTGATAGGCTTCGTGGGCAACGGCTGCGGCAATCATCAACATCACCTGGCTGCACATGATGTTCAGGGTGAACGGCAGGATGAAGGTTTTCGGCAACATCCAGAACAACCCCAGCAAACCCACCAGTTGCGCGGCATGCAAAGGCCTCGGGTTGCGCCAGTATTGCCAGGTCAGCAGCACGAACGAAGCGATGAACACCGGATAGGACAACTGGATCAGGCTCATCCACGCGCCATGCAAGGCTGGCCAACGGATCTCCGACAGCCACATCAGCAGCGCCTGTGGGTAACTTTGCTCAATGCCCAGCGCCACGCTGCCGAACGCCAGCAACACGGCAAAGCGCGCCACCATGTCCTGGAACAGGTGGGTGCGCTCCTGCCACGCCGCGAACAGGCCGAACAGCAAGGGCAGCAGCAGGCAGCAGAGATGGAACACCACCGCCGCGTCTTCGCGGACCTTGCCGTTGTCGCGGTAATAGTCGGTCTGGGTGTCGAGCAAAAAGTAGGCGGTGTACACCGTGACCATCAGAAAAAGTTCGCGCTGGCGTCGGTAAACCGCGCAATACGCACCGCCGAGCAACAGCACCAAAGTCGGCAGCACGTTGAACAGCGAGGTGAAGAAGACGTTGAGATCCTTGATGTACGCAGCCGAAAGCCCAGCGAGCAACAGCAGCAGTGAGGGCAGGAAATGACTGAAACGTACAGCGGAAGAACGTGGCAAGGGTAAAGCTCCGACCCGGCATAGCAATTGATGGCATTGTGCCTGCAATGCACGCAATTAAGCACACGAAATGTGATGCAGGTCACGTGAACGTCTCTTTAACGGCAGAAATGCCGAGTATCTGAGTCAATTGCTGAGGTTTTTTAATGCGACACACAACCTGTGGCGAGGGAGCTTGCTCCCGTCCGGCTGCGAAGCAGTCGTTGAACCTGTCGACTGGGTTCTTCTGATGAAAGGGGGGCCGCTTCGCGACCCAGCGGGAGCAAGCTCCCTCGCCACAAAAGCTTCCTCGCCATAGATACTCGACGGTTCAGAGATCGTTATAGAACGGCTGCAATGGCCCCTCAGTCGCGGCGCGTCCTTCCGCACCAATCGGCTTGAGCGCAATCGGAGCATCGAGCGCCTGCCGGGTCGAGATCTTCGGACTGACGGGCCGTGCCGTTACGGCGTTTTCGTCACCAACATGGCCCTGGGGAATGACCAGCGACGGATGATCGAACGGCGCCTGCTCCCAGGCCACGCGCGGATCGGTCAACCCGACTTCCATGAACTTGACCAGCGCATCGACTTCCTCAGGGGTCAGGTTCAGCGAAGTCATGTCCGGATCAAGGTTCGAAGCGTTGTGCTGGTTCGCCGACGGATGTTCAAAGCCACTGGTATTACTCGCATCCTCGCCGCGCCGGTCGCCGCCACGGTTGTAAAACTCCATGACCTGCTTCAGCGTCGCCCGGCTGCCATTGTGGAAATACGGCCCGGTCAGCGCGATGTTGCGCAGCGTCGGTGTCTTGAACGCGCCATCCACGGCATCGCGGAAACCGACGTTGGGCTTGAGCGTCGCGTCGCAAGGCAATGCCGCACTCAAGGGCGCTTCGAAGGTGCAGACATCGACATCCAGCGGGTCAGGCACCTTCGCGCCTTGCAGTAGGGTGTTGTACTCCCGGGTGAAGGACAAAGGATTGCCCCACGCGTCCGAACCGCCCAAAGCCAAATCTTCCGACGTCGGCCGCACACCTGTGTTGTAGAAGCCGTTGTCATAAAGCGTGGTGAGGTTATCGGCCATCACCATGCGCTCGATGCGCTCGCGGGGATGGAACAGCAAGCGGCTGCCGGCGTTGGTCAGCTCCGCGCCGCCATGGCAACTGACGCATTTGCCCTTGCCCAGGAACAGGTTCATGCCTTCGACCTGCTGGGCATTCATGGCCGAATGATCGCCCTGCAAGTAGGCGTCCAGCGGAGCCTTATCCGAGATCAGGGTGGATTCGTACATTTGGATGGCAAGCCCGAAAAACAGCGGGAAGTTGGCCTCCATCTGGGTGTACGGCGCATCGCCCAGCAGCACCTGTTGCGTGGCATTCCACAAACGTGGCTGGAACGCAGCCTTGATCAGTTCGCGATAGGTTGGCCGGCGCGCTCCAGACACGGAGGCCAGCACCGAATCGGTCGAGGAAATCCGTTGTTGCTTGAGCATCAGCGTGTCGAGCATGCGCCGGCCAATGTCCGCAAACGTACGCCCGCCGCAGGACATTTCCACCGGACTGCCGGGAGGCCCCACGGCCTGCGAAGCTGCCGAGGCATCGTTGAGTGCAAGCCGCACCTTGGTCGCCACACCGCCGCGCTCGCCGGTGACGAAAATCCCCGCATCAGGATCACGATTGCCGAACGGCGAGAAGCCGTTGAACACGTTGTTCGCACGACCATCCCAGAAATTTCGCACGTTAAAAGCGGCGTTGATCACCGTCGGCGCGTTACGCCCGGTGCTGCGGCGGACGTTGATGCCGCCCACCTGGAAGATCCCGTCAGGCTGCTGGGTGCACTTGTCGAAGCGCGGTTGGTGCGGTTTGACGAAGTTGGCGTCGAACACGCCTTGGGAGCCGATCACGTCGTCGGTGGAATAGAGGATCGGCGAATTGCGATCCAGTGGATTGGCCAGCACATGAGTCGGGAAGTCGGTTTTCTTCAGCGTGTAGTTCGGGCCGCCCTTGCCGCCGGATTTGGTCAGGTAAGAGGCCACATCGCCCGGAATGTCGGACGCCACAAACGGCTTGTTGAAGATCGAGGCGACGTTGGCATTGGTGTGCGCCTGGCCAGGGTTGATCTGGTTGGTGATCCGGTGATCGACACCCGCGTGAAAGTGGCAGGACGCGCAAGCAGTCGAGCCATCGCTGCCGATCTCCATGTCCCAGAACAGCGCTTTGCCTAACAGGATGGCTGCTGAGCGGTTGAGCACGTAGTCGGTCATCAAATCGACCTTGCGCCCGCCTTCGGTTCCCGAGGGATCCGGTGGCGTCATGCCGCGCAGTGATTGCAGGGTGGGGACTTCCGGCAGGGGTGGATCGACTTCTGGCGCTGTAGCGGCAAGCGCACTCTGTACGGACAGCGCGAACAGGCAGGCCAAACGAACCCTTCGAACGATGTTCATGCGCTTCACCCTGACGACACTGTCGATTCAATTTGTGGTTGTCAGCGGTTTTGCAATTAATCTGCCAGTACGTTACAGGCCCATCTGCCGGGCGTTGACCCGGTCAATCCCCTTATTTCCGGGTATTAATACCGGGGAATGGGCCCCAACAATGGGGGCTCGAATTCAAGGCAAAAAAAAGCCGCCACTCCCGAAGGAGCGGCGGCTCTTTTATTGGACTGCGCTAAGGCTTAGTAACCCAGTGCGAAGTCTTCTTCTTTCATGTCCATCAGGTTGTTGGCGCCCGACAGCATGGTCACTACGTGAGTGCGTGTACGCGGCAGGATGCGCTGGAAGTAGAAGCGCGCAGTCTGCAGCTTGGCGGTGTAGAACGCCTCTTCGGTGGTGCCGGCAGCCAGTTTTTCGGCGGCCAGGCGTGCCATGTCAGCCCAGAAGTAGGCCAGGCAGGCGTAACCGGAGTACATCAGGTAGTCCACGGAGGCCGCGCCGACTTCTTCGCGATCTTTCATGGCGGCCATGCCGACCTTCATGGTCAGTTCGCCCCACTCTTTGTTCAACGCAGCCAATGGCTCGACGAACTCTTTGACGGCTTCGTTGCCTTCGTTGGTCTGGCAGAACTTGTGGACGATCTTGGTGAAGCTTTTCAGGGCCTCGCCTTGAGTCATCAGCACTTTGCGGCCCAGCAGGTCGAGAGCCTGGATACCGGTGGTGCCTTCGTACAGCATCGAAATGCGGCTGTCGCGAACGTTCTGCTCCATGCCCCACTCGGCGATGAAACCGTGACCACCGTAGATTTGCACGCCGTGGTTAGCGGATTCGAAACCGACTTCAGTCATAAAGGCTTTGGCGATTGGAGTCATGAAGGCCAGCAGTGCGTCGGCTTTCTTCTTCTCTTCTTCGTCCACGCCGTACTTGACGATGTCGACCTGTTTGGCGGTGAAGTAAACCATCGCACGGTTGCCTTCGGCGAACGCCTTCATGGTCAACAGCATGCGGCGTACGTCTGGGTGCACGATGATCGGGTCAGCGGCTTTTTCCGGCGCTTTCGGGCCAGTCAGGGAACGCATTTGCAGACGATCGCGAGCGTATTTCAGGCCGCCCTGGAAGCCGATCTCGGCGTGAGCCAGACCTTGCAGCGCGGTGCCCAGGCGAGCGGTGTTCATAAAGGTGAACATGCAGTTCAGGCCTTTGTTCGCCGGGCCGATCAGGAAACCGGTGGCCCCGTCGAAGTTCATCACGCAAGTGGCGTTACCGTGGATGCCCATTTTGTGTTCCAGGGAACCACAGGTCACGGCGTTGCGAGCGCCGATCGAACCGTCTGCGTTCGGCATGAACTTGGGAACGATAAACAGCGAGATGCCTTTGGTGCCAGCCGGTGCATCCGGCAGGCGGGCCAGTACGATGTGGACGATGTTATCGGCCATGTCGTGTTCACCGGCCGAGATGAAGATCTTGGTGCCGGAGACTTTGTAGGAACCGTCGGCCTGAGGTTCAGCCTTGGTGCGCAACATGCCCAGGTCGGTGCCGCAGTGCGGCTCGGTCAGGCACATGGTGCCGGTCCATTCGCCGGAAACCAGTTTGGTCAGGTAAGCCTCTTGCTGCTCAGGCGTACCGTGCTCGGAGATGGTGTTCATCGCGCCATGGGACAGGCCTGGGTACATGCCCCACGACCAGTTGGCTTCGCCAACCATTTCGCTGACCGCCAGACCCAGGGACTCTGGCAGGCCTTGGCCACCGTGTTCCACGTCGTGGGCCAGGCTTGGCCAGCCGCCTTCAACGAATTGCTTATAGGCTTCTTTGAAGCCAGTCGGGGTTTTAACGCCGGACTCGCTCCAGGTGCAGCCTTCGGTGTCACCCACGCGGTTCAGCGGTGCCAGCACCTGCTCACAAAACTTGGCGCCTTCTTCGAGAATGGCGTCAACCATGTCCGGAGTTGCGTCTGCGCAAGCCGGAAGGCTCTGATAGTGCGCTTCGTAGCCGAGCAGTTCGTCACGAACGAAGCGAATATCACGCAAGGGGGCCTTGTAGTCAGGCATAGCGATAAACCTCTGCTGATGTAACCGGGAATGAACGACCGTGTTGATTTGTTGTGACGGTCAAACAGTTGTTTGAAACATACGTTTACGCCTAAATCTTGTCAAGCGCCGATCTTTTGCCGTTCGTCATCATGCCCTGCGCATAACGGCCACACAGCCGCGCACCGCCGTCCAAAGAACAACAAGTGATGCAGGAAAGATTAGTTGAGGGAGAAGGACTTACGCAGAAAAACGCCGCGAAGATTCGCGGCGTTGGGGGAGCAGATTCAGCAATTGATCAAGCGTAGGTATCAATCAACGTACCGAGCATTTCATCGGAAGCCTTGGCGACTTTCGCCCCCAGCTCTACCTGAAACTTGCCCTGGGACATTTCGACCACACTGCTGGCCACGTCCGATTGCTGGCTGCGGTCCACGGAACGCAGGCGATCGACCTGAGCCTCGGAAGATTGGCTCTTCTGCGAATGATCAATGACGGTATTGGCGATCTGGCCGGCGGCCTGATCGACACGGTTCTGCCCGGTCTGAATAGTGCTCAGACCGGCATAAAAAGCGGTGCTTCCTGAGATTTCCATGGGAGAACTCGTCCTTACAAAGGATCAACAGCGGCCATTGAAGCAGACGCGCAAGCAAAACACCCGACAAAAACACTAATGGCACAGTGCCGCGTCATAGGCAAAAACATTAATCGAGCAGGTCCAGTTGCAGATGCTCGGCCACCGCCTCCGCCGTCAGCGACTTGAGTTTCGGCACCCGACCCAGGCACGGCGCGGGTATCCGCTCAGCCAGGGTGGCGAGGTTCTCCTCCAGCCGCGAGGTCTTCGGCTCGATGATGTTGGCGACCCATCCCGCCAATTGCAGGCCATCGTTGGCAATCGCTTCCGCCGTCAGCAGCGCATGGTTGATGCACCCCAGACGCACGCCCACCACCAGAATCACCGGCAGACCCAGTGCCATCGCCAAATCCGAAAGATTATCCTGATCCGCCAACGGCACGCGCCAGCCGCCAGCCCCCTCGATCAGGGTGAAATCCGCTTTCATATCCAGAATCTCGCGCATCGGCGTCAACAAGGATTGCACCGTCAGCGCAATACCCGCCTCCCGAGCGGCCAGATGCGGCGCAATCGCCGGTTCGAACGCCACTGGATTGACCTGTGCATACGTCAGCGGCAGCGAACACTCCGCCAACAACGCCAGTGCATCGGCGTTGCGCAGGCCTTTGGGCGTGACCTCGCAACCGGAGGCCACCGGTTTACCCGCCGCCGTGCTCAGGCCCGCCGACCGTGCGGCATGCAGCAAACCGGCGGCGACGGTGGTCTTGCCGACGTCAGTGTCGGTGCCGGTGATGAAATAGGCTGCGCTCATAAGGGTTTCTCCAACACGGCATAAACCACTTGATAAGTCGCCGGCAGTCCTTGTGCCTGACGAAACTGCTCATACGCCTCGATCAAGCCGAGGATCCTTGCCCGGCCAGTCAAACCACCCGGCCGACCGGGGTTCAAGTTATGCGCACCCAACGCCTTGAGTTCATGGGTCAGGCTGCGCACGTCCGGGTAATGCAACACATGGGGACGGTTCTCCAGGCTGACGACCTGCAAGCCACTGGCCGCGCACAGCTGTTGATAAGCCGCGAACTCGCGGAAGCGATTGACGTGCACCATGCCATCCACTTCACGCCAGCTATCGCGCAATTCGTACAGCGTGCCGACACACAGACTAGCAAACGCGAAAATTCCGCCGGGTTTCAATGCCCGATTCGCCTCGCTGAGCACCGAGGCAAAGTCCGAACACCACTGCACCGCCAGGCTGGAGAAGATCAGGTCACAGGTCGAATCCTGCAACGGCAAGCGTTCGGCATCGCCAGCAATGAAGTACGTGGCGCCGCCCAAGGGCCGGGCGTGATTGAGCATGCCCTCGGCGATGTCCAGTGCCACGCCGTGACTCACCGCAAAACGCTCGCCCAGCGCACGGCTGAAATGCCCGGTGCCACAGCCCAGGTCCAGCCATCGCCCCGGCACAAAACCATCGGGCAACCGGCGCAACAACTCGCGACCAACATCCCGTTGCAATTCAGCCACGCTGTCGTAGCTCGCCGCCGCACGGGAAAAAGAGGCGGCTACCTGGCGCTTGTCGGGCAAGCCACCGGGCAGTTTGGGAAGGGATAAATCAGTCATCACCGGACTCATGCAAAAAAGCCTGAATCGCCCCCGCCACACCGTGGGGGTCTTCCAGAAGGAACCCGTGGCTGGCCTGTTCGATCAGGCCGATTTCGACATCCGGCAGCAACGCCAACAAGTCCCCCGCCGCTTCGGCCGGGACCAGTCCGTCGAGGCCGGCGAACAGATGCAGTTGTGGGCCACGAAACGCCTGTAGCGCTTGCCGGGTATCCAGTTGCGCGAGCACTTCCAGGCCCGCCATCAAGACCGGCGTCGAGGTGTGCGGCGCGCCGCCGAGCATCAACCGCGACAGGCCTCGCGGGTCTTCGGCTCCCTGGGCGCAAAGCAGCGAAAAGCGTTTCAGGGTCATGCGCGGATCGGCGCTGCAACCTGCGAGGAAAGCATCGAAGGTCTCGCCGGGCATCGCGCTCGGCCATTGCTCATGGGCGACAAACGAAGGGTTGCTCGCCAGGGTCAGCAAACCGCAGCAGCGATCACCGCGCCGCGCCGCCAATTCCGAGGCGAGCATGCCACCCAGCGACCAGCCACCGAGCCAGGCATCCTGGGGCACGGTCGAATCCAGCTCATCGAGCCATTCTTCCAGGTCGCCCGATTCCAGTTCCGGCAACGGCTCGATTTCGACCCGCAGGTGCTCGTCCAGTCCTCGCAACGCCGCCGCCAACGGTTCCAGCGGCGAAATCCCGAGGCCCCAGCCGGGCAGCAGAATCAGACGATCACGCATGGCTTGGCTCCGGTCCCAGTTGTGCAAAACAGTCGGCCAGTCCATTTAACAATAGCTGCACCTGCGCCTCGCTGTGGGCAGCGGTCAGTGTCACCCGCAGGCGTGCGCTGCCGGCCGGCACGGTGGGCGGGCGGATCGCGGTCACCATCAGGCCGCGCTCGCGCAGCATTTGCGACAGCCGAACTGCGCGGCCGGCATCGCCAATCATGATCGGTTGGATCGGAGTGAAGCTGTCCATGAGTTGCAGGCCGATCTGCTCGGCGCCTCGACGAAATTGACGGATCAGCACGTTGAGGTGCTCGCGCCGCCAATGCTCGCTGCGCAACAATTCGAGACTTTTCAACGTGGCGCAGGCCAGGGCCGGCGGTTGGCTGGTGGTGTAGATGTAGGGACGGGCGAACTGGATCAGGCTCTCGATCAACTCTTCGCTGCCCGCTACAAACGCACCGGCGGTGCCGAACGCCTTGCCGAGGGTGCCGACCAATACCGGCACGTCCTCCTGGCTCAAGCCGAAGTGCTCGACAATCCCGCCACCGTTGGCACCCAGCGGACCAAAACCGTGGGCGTCGTCGACCATCAGCCACGCGCCTTTGGCCTTGGCTTCCCGGGCCAGCGCCGGCAGGTCGGCGATATCGCCGTCCATGCTGAACACGCCGTCGGTGACCACCAGCGTATTGCCGGTGGCTTTCTCCAGACGCTTGGCCAGACTCTCGGCGTCGTTATGCAGATAGCGATTGAAACGCGCCCCGGACAACAGACCCGCATCGAGCAACGACGCGTGATTGAGCCGGTCTTCCAGCACCGTATCGCCCTGCCCGACCAGCGCGGTGACGGCGCCAAGATTGGCCATGTAACCGGTGGTGAACAGCAGCGCACGGGGGCGACCAGTGAGATCGGCCAGCGCTTCTTCCAACTTGTGATGGGGTGTGCTGTGACCGATAACCAAATGCGAAGCCCCGCCGCCAACGCCCCAACGGGACGCACCGGCGCGCCAGGCTTCGATCACTTGCGGGTGATTGGCCAGGCCCAGGTAATCGTTGTTACAAAACGCCAGCAATGGCTGGCCATCGACCACCACTTCCGGGCCTTGAGGGCTTTCGAGCAGCGGGCGTTGGCGGTAGAGATTTTCGGCACGGCGGGCAGCAAGGCGTGCGGCGAGATCGAAAGACATGCAGGCCTCGAAGATCAATATGGGTATGCACCCAGTCCCAATGTGGGAGCGGGCTTGCTCGCGAAGGCGTCAGCACAGTCGACATCCATGTTGAATGTCATACCGCTTTCGCGAGCAAGCCCGCTCCCACATTGGATTTGTGTCGGGTCAAACAGCAGCGTTATAGAACTGCTCGCTGCTCTTCTGCTCAACCAACGCCTGTTCGATAGCGGCCTGATGCACTTCATCGGCATGCTCTTCCCGCGCTTCCGGCAGGATCCCCAGACGCCCGAACAGTTGCATATCCTTGTCAGCCTGCGGGTTAGCAGTGGTCAACAGCTTGTCGCCGTAGAAAATCGAGTTGGCACCGGCGAAGAACGCCAGGGCCTGCATCTGCTCGTTCATCGCTTCGCGGCCGGCGGACAGGCGCACGTGGGATTGCGGCATCAGGATGCGGGCGACGGCGAGCATGCGGATAAAGTCGAACGGGTCGATGTCGTCGGCGTTTTCCAGCGGCGTACCGGCGACTTTCACCAGCATGTTGATCGGCACCGACTCCGGATGCTCCGGCAGGTTGGCCAACTGGATCAGCAGGTTGGCGCGGTCGTCGAGGGACTCGCCCATGCCGAGGATGCCGCCGGAACAGATCTTCATCCCCGATTCCCGCACGTAGGCCAGGGTTTGCAGGCGCTCGCCGTAGGTGCGGGTGGTGATGATGCTGCCGTAGAACTCCGGCGAGGTGTCGAGGTTGTGGTTGTAGTAGTCGAGGCCGGCGTCGGCCAGCGCAACGGTCTGGTCCTGGTCGAGACGACCGAGGGTCATGCAGGTTTCCAGGCCCAGGGCTTTCACGCCTTTGACCATTTCCAGCACGTAGGGCATGTCTTTGGCTGACGGATGTTTCCACGCCGCGCCCATGCAGAAACGGGTCGAACCGATGGCCTTGGCGCGAGCGGCCTCTTCGAGGACCTTCTGCACTTCCATCAGTTTTTCTTTTTCCAGGCCGGTGTTGTAGTGACCGGACTGCGGACAATATTTGCAATCTTCCGGGCAGGCGCCGGTTTTGATCGACAGCAGCGTCGAGACCTGGACCCGGTTGGCGTCGAAATGCGCACGGTGCACGGTCTGCGCCTGGAACAACAGGTCGTTGAATGGCTGAACGAAGAGTGCTTTGACTTCAGCCAAAGACCAGTCATGACGCAGGGTTGCAGAGGTGCTGGCGCTCATGGGCGTTTCCTTGATTTATGCTTGGCAAGCGACCGGGGAATGGAATACCCACAGGCGCGACACGGATGTTCGGCATATTTAAGGAAGAGCGATGCGCTGTCAACCACGATACGAGAGACCGGTTTACATCTGGTTAAATAATGAACAAATCTGTTTGCTCTGCTCAGAGCCCGCCGACCACGCCACACCCATCTGCATGGCGTGCGAAACCGAGCTGCCCTGGCTCGGCGATCACTGCCAGACCTGCGCCCTGCCCCTGCCCGCATCGGGACTGACGTGCGGCCAATGCCTGCAACAACCGCCGGCCTTCGAGCGAGTGGCGGCGCCTTGGACCTACAGCTTTCCGCTGGACACGTTGATCACTCGCTTCAAGCACAATGCGAAGTGGCCATTTGGCCGCCTGCTCGGCGAACTTCTCGCGCAATTCCTGCAACATCGCTTCGATGAAGATCTGGAGCGACCCGACGCATTGATCCCGGTGCCACTGGCAACCAAACGCCTGCGCCAACGGGGTTTCAATCAGGCAGCGATGCTGGCGCGCTGGCTCAGCGAAAGCCTGGACATTCCTTGCGACGAAACGCTGCTGCTGAGGATTCAGGACACCAGCGCCCAACAGGAGTTGAAGGCCGAAGCGCGCAAACGAAATCTGCGTAATGCCTTCGCCCTCGCGCCCGGCGCGTCCGTCGCAGGCCGGCATCTGGCGCTGATCGATGACGTACTGACCACCGGCGCCACCGCGCAAGCCCTGGCGCGGTTGTTGATGGACGCCGGTGCGGCACGAGTTGATGTCTATTGCCTGGCCCGCACCCCCAAACCCGGCGACATGGCTTAACTGAAAAACACAAAAACCCTGTGGGAGCGGGCTTGCTCGCGAAAGCGTCGGCACATCCAACAATGATGGTGACTGAAACTCCGCCTTCGCGAGCAAGCCCGCTCCCACAGGGAATGAGTTCAACTGGATGGTTTGCGACCGACTTGACTCCCGCAGCCCAAGCCGCCAACGTCCCCCCATTGCCACAACCCAAAGCCCCCTGCCATGTCCCTGCCAACATTGTTGTCCCAGCACATTGTCCGTCGCCCGCAGCGCATCGCCCTGCTGCAACACATCGCCGAACAAGGCTCGATCACCCGCGCAGCGAAAGCGGCGGGCCTGAGTTACAAAGCGGCGTGGGACGCCATCGACGAGTTGAACAACCTGGCGCAAAAACCATTGGTGGAACGCAGTGTCGGCGGCAAGGGCGGTGGTGGCGCCAAGTTGTCCGAAGAGGGTCAACGGGTCCTGCGCCTGTATCAAAAGCTGCAAGTGTTGCAGGCCCAGGTGCTGGAAGCCGCCGAAGACGCCAGTGACCTCAATCTGCTCGGCCGGCTGATGCTGCGCACCAGTGCGCGCAATCAATTGCACGGCAAAGTCGTGGCGATCGAATCCCAGGGCCGCAACGACTGCATTCGCCTTGAATTGGCCGAAGGTTTGAACATCGACGCACAGATCACCCACGACAGCACCCTGCGCCTGGAACTGGAAACCGGCACCGAAGTCGTCGCGTTGATCAAGGCCGGATGGCTCGAATTGCTGGCCATCGAGCAGACTGCAACACCTGGCAACAATTGCCTGAAAGGCATTATCGAGCAGATTCTCGATGCCAAGGACGGCCCCAGCGAAGTGCGCATCGGCCTGCCCAACGGCCAGACACTCTGCGCCCTAGCGGAGCCGCTGCATTTAAGGACCTCGGGCCTGGGCATCGACCGACCGGTGCTGGTGCAGTTCGCGCCGTCCAACGTCCTGCTGGGTACGCCGCTCTGAAACAAAACCTTCATTAACGCTCCTTAAGGTGACTGCAAAAACCCGCAGGGAGCCTGATGTGAGCCTATTAGAAGAAAACCAACCCACCGACCTGGAAAAAATGGTCGGCCTCAGCCGTCGTGGTTTCATCAGCGCTGGCGCCCTTTGCGGTGCGGCGATGTTCCTCGGTGGCAACCTGCTGAGCCGCAGCGTGCTGGCCGCCAGTGTCAGCGCCGGCTCGAGCAAACTGCTGGGTTTTGACAGCATTGCCGCCGCCACCACCGACGCCATCACCCTGCCGCCGGGTTACAAGTCTTCGGTGTTGATCAGTTGGGGCCAGCCCTTGCAGAAAAACGGCCCGGCCTTCGACCCCAGCGGCAACGGCAGCGCCGAGCATCAGGAACTCCAGTTCGGCGACAACAACGACGGCATGAGCCTGTTCGAGTTTCCCGGTGAAAAAGACCGGGCGCTGATGGCGATCAACAACGAATACACCAACTACCGTTACCTCTACCCCCACGGCGGCATGCCGCAATCGGCGGAAGAGGTGCGCAAGGCCCTGGCCTGCGAAGGTGTGTCGGTGATCGAAGTGGAGCGCAAGAATGGCCAATGGCAATTCGTCCAGGGCTCGCGTTACAACCGACGCATCCACGGTAACTCGCCGTTGCGCTTGAGCGGCCCGGCGGCCGGTCACGCGCTGCTCCAAACCAGCGCCGACCCGCACGGCAAGAAAGTCCTCGGCACCTTCCAGAATTGCGCCAACGGCAAGACGCCGTGGGGCACTTATCTGACGTGCGAAGAGAACTTCACCGATTGCTTCGGCAGCAGCAACGCCGAGCAAAAATTCGATGCCGCACAGAAACGCTACGGCGCCGTGGCCGCCAGTAAAGAAATCAACTGGCATCAACACGACCCGCGATTCGATCTGGCGAAGAATCCCAACGAACTCAATCGTCACGGTTGGGTGGTGGAAATCGACCCGTTCGACCCGCAATCGACCCCGGTCAAACGCACGGCTTTGGGTCGCTTCAAACATGAAAACGCCGCCCTGGCCGAAACCCATGACGGCCACGCCGTGGTCTACATGGGCGACGATGAGCGCGGCGAGTTCATCTACAAATTCGTCAGCCGCGACAAGATCAACCACAAAAACCCGAAAGCCAATCGCGACCTGCTGGACCACGGCACCTTGTACGTGGCGCGCTTCGACGCCGGTGACGGCAACGCCGATCACCCGAAAGGCCAGGGCCAGTGGATTGAACTGACCCACGGCAAAAATGGCATCGACGCCAGCAGCGGTTTTGCCGACCAGGCCGAAGTGCTGATTCATGCGCGCCTGGCCGCCAGCGTGGTCAACGCCACGCGCATGGACCGCCCGGAATGGATCGTCGTCAGTCCCAAGGACGGCCAGGTTTATTGCACCCTGACCAACAACGCCAAACGCGGCGAAGACGGGCAACCGGTGGGCGGGCCGAACCCGCGGGAGAAAAACGTTTACGGACAGATCCTGCGCTGGCGCACCGACCGCGACGATCACGGCTCGAAAACTTTTGCCTGGGATTTGTTTGTGGTCGCTGGTAATCCGGGCGTGCATGCCGGCACGCCGAAGGGCGGCTCGTCGAACATCACCCCGCAGAACATGTTCAACAGCCCGGACGGGTTGGGCTTCGACAAGGCTGGGCGCTTGTGGATCCTCACCGATGGCGATTCGAGCAATGCCGGTGATTTTGCGGGCATGGGCAATAACCAGATGCTCTGCGCTGATCCGGTGACCGGGGAAATCCGCCGGTTCATGGTCGGGCCGATTGGCTGTGAGGTAACGGGGATCAGCTTCTCGCCGGATCAGAAGACGTTGTTTGTCGGGATTCAGCATCCGGGGGAGAACGGTGGTTCGACATTCCCTGAGCATTTGCCCAATGGCAAGCCGCGGTCTTCGGTGATGGCAATTTCTCGGGAAGATGGCGGGGTCGTCGGCGCCTGATAGGCCCCCTTCGCGAGCAAGCCCGCTCCCACAGTGGATCTTCAGTGTGAATGCAATCTGCGACACACCTGAGATCCAATGTGGGAGCGGGCTTGCTCGCGAAGGCGCCCGCCCGGACCACACTCATCTCAACCCCAACCACTATAGAAGCCCCGTCTGCGCTACCATGCTTGGCCGGACGCGGCAGCCTGCTGCGCGCAGGAGTCAGCATGGCCCACCCGTTTGCAACCCTCACCCCAGACCTCGTGCTCGATGCTGTCGAAAGCATCGGCTTTCTCAGCGATGCGCGCATCCTGGCGCTCAACAGCTACGAAAACCGCGTCTATCAAGTCGGCATCGAAGACTCCGAGCCGCTGATCGCCAAGTTCTACCGCCCGCAGCGCTGGACCAACGAAGCGATCCTCGAAGAACACCAGTTCACCTTCGAACTCGCCGAATGCGATGTGCCGGTGGTCGCGCCGATGATTCACAACGGCGCCAGCCTGCATGAACACGCCGGGTTCCGCTTCACCCTGTTCCCTCGCCGTGGCGGTCGCGCGCCGGAGCCGGGCAATCTGGATCAACTGTATCGCCTGGGCCAATTGCTCGGGCGCCTGCACGCCGTCGGCGCGACCAAGCCATTCGAGCACCGTGAAGCACTGGGCGTGAAGAACTTCGGCCACGATTCGCTGAACACGTTGCTCGAAGGCAATTTCGTCCCCAAGAGCCTGCTGCCGGCCTACGAGTCCGTCGCCCGCGACCTGCTCAAGCGTGTGGAAGAGGTCTACAAGGCCACGCCGCACCAGAACATCCGCATGCACGGCGATTGCCACCCCGGCAACATGATGTGCCGCGACGAAATGTTCCACATCGTTGACCTCGACGACTGCCGCATGGGCCCGGCGGTGCAAGACATCTGGATGATGCTCGCCGGAGACCGTCAGGAATGTCTCGGGCAGTTGTCGGAATTGATGGACGGCTACAACGAGTTTCACGACTTCGACCCACGGGAATTGGCGCTGATCGAACCTTTGCGGGCATTGCGCCTGATGCACTACAGCGCGTGGCTGGCCCGGCGCTGGGATGACCCGGCGTTCCCCCACAGTTTCCCGTGGTTCGGCAGCGAGCGGTATTGGGGCGATCAGGTGTTGGCGTTGCGTGAGCAACTGTCGGCACTCAACGAAGAACCCCTGAAACTCTTCTGACAAACACGAATCCCCTGTGGGAGCGGGCTTGCTCGCGAAAGCGGTTGTTCATTCAACATCGAAGTCGACTGATCCGACGACTTCGCGAGCAAGCCCGCTCCCACATTATTGGTCCGCGACCATTCTGATAAATCTCCTTACAATCCCCCTCTTCGTTAGCTGCCTAAGCAAGGATTCTGCATGCAAGCCGCCAACCCGCGTCGCGGGTACATCCTGGGCCTGAGTGCCTACATCATCTGGGGCCTGTTCCCGATCTACTTCAAGGCCATCGCATCGGTGCCGGCCGTAGAAATCATCATCCACCGGGTACTCTGGTCCGCGCTGTTCGGCGGTTTGCTGCTGATGGTCTGGAAGCATCCGGGCTGGTGGCAAGAGTTGCGGGACAACCCGAAACGCCTGGCGATCCTGGCCCTGAGCGGCACGCTGATCGCGGCCAACTGGCTGACTTACGTGTGGTCGGTGAACAACGGGCGCATGCTCGAAGCCAGCCTCGGTTACTACATCAACCCGCTGGTGAACGTGCTGCTGGGAATGTTGATCCTCGGCGAACGGCTGCGGCGCATGCAGTGGCTGGCGGTGGGCCTGGCAGCGGTGGGTGTGGCGCAACAGGTGTGGCAGGTCGGCAGTTTGCCGTGGGTGTCGCTGGTGCTGGCATTGACCTTCGGCTTCTACGGTTTGATCCGCAAGCAAGCGCCGGTCAAGGCCTTGCCGGGGCTGGTGGTGGAAACCTGGATGCTGGTGCCGATTGCCGTGGCCTGGTTGCTGTTCAATCCGTCGGCGGGTAGCGCACAACCGGAATTCTGGACCACCTCCCAAGCCTGGTGGCTGGTGGCGGCCGGCCCGGTGACCTTGATTCCGCTGGTGTGTTTCAACGCCGCCGCACGGCATTTGCCCTACACCACCCTCGGATTTCTCCAATATCTGGCGCCGACGCTGGTGTTGTTGCAAGCAGTCCTGCTGTATGACGAACATCTATCGCCCAGCACCTTGGTGGCGTTTATCTTTATCTGGGCCGGTTTGGCGGTTTACAGCGTCGATGCGGTGATCAGCATGCGTCGGCGCAGCTGATCAGAAAACGTACAATCCTCCACAGGCCACGTCATTCGTGGCCTGCATCAATCCTTCCCAAGGTTATCCACAGCGTGATCCCCGGCGTTTGTGCGCAACTTGTTGAAACTGCTGGTTTTTTGATCAGATCCTGAAGAGCCCCGGCCAGCGTGGCCTGGCGGGGTGTCTCTACAGGTTATCCACAGGCAGGTGCACGTATAACTTGGATAACCCTGTCTCAGGGTTCGCTGCGCAACACCAGTTCAACCATCAAGTCATCGGCCAGGGTTTCCAGGCGCGATTGCAGCACGTCCAGGGACAGGGTCAGCGGCACGGCGAGAATGGCTTCGGCGTGGAACAGTGGCTCACTGCTCATCGGCGCCGGGCGCACTTCGGTGACCAATCGTTCCAGGTTCACCCCCTGTTCACTCAACAAACGCGTGATGTCGCGCACAATTCCCGGCCGGTCATTGCCCACCAGTTCCATGGCGATCGGCTTCCAGGTGCAGGATTGTTCGATGCCGCTTTCAGCGATCAATACGCGAATGCCATGGGCGGACAACGCCTGTAGGGCATCGACCAATTCGTCGTAGGCTTCCGCCGGCACACCCACCCGAAGAATCCCGGCGAATTGCCCGGCCATCCGCGACATGCGGCTTTCCAGCCAGTTGCCGCCGTGCTCGGCGATGCATTGGGCAATGCGCTCGACCTGCCCTGCCTTGTCCGGTGCGAAAACGGTGAGTACGAGGTGGTCCATGGCGCAGTCCTCTTTTGTTATAGAAAAAGAAGTATAGGCAAGGGCAGGTTCTGCGCTGAATCGTCTGACGCCTTCGCGGGCAAGCCTCGCTCCTACAAGGATCGCGCAAAACCTGTAGGAGCGAGGCTGTTGTGGCTCAATGTTTTTGGACCATGATGTAGGAGCATCTACCTAAGG
>NZ_MOBP01000221.1 GCF_003732665.1 Pseudomonas frederiksbergensis
GCATTTGCCCGAACTGGCGCTCAAGGGGCGCGGTGAACGCACTGGTCATCACATCCGGGCTGGCGCCGGGATAGAGGGTCATGACGCGGATGGTCGGGTAATCGACCTGGGGCAGCGCCGACACCGGCAGCAAGCGATAAGCAATGATGCCGGCCAGGATAATGGCCAGCATGCTCAGGGTTGTGGCGACCGGGCGAAGGATGAACAGCCGCGAGATGTTCATGCGCCCTTTTTCACCTTGTCATTGGCGGTGGTTTCCGAGGTTTTCGTCGCCGATTTGCCCTGCAGGTGCTCGGTCGG
>NZ_MOBP01000222.1 GCF_003732665.1 Pseudomonas frederiksbergensis
ATGTCATAGATGTTGAAGCTCAAGGTCTTTGTCAGGTTATTGAACCCGTGGAGCTTGCGTTTGCTTTTCACCGTTAAAAACTCTCTATGTATTGCGGCCCGGGCCGCGTGATCAAGCATGCCCGTCAGATGCGAACAACGCAGCTGCGTAGGACGGTTAACACCTCTTCGCGATGGCGATTTTGGTTGTCAGTTCGGGTGCACGGCCTGTCGGATGACGGGCCACGACCCTGCAAAAAGTGGCGCATTATGCAGACGTCAGCTATGGATCGCCAGAGTCTGCACTGCTTTTATGATAGTTGAATGTCGGATCAACCGAGTTCGATGCTCCCGTAGTCGTGGGTAATGGCCACGCCAGCGGCGCCGAGCATGATCGAGGCCGAGCAATACTTCTCGGCGGACAGTTCGATGGCGCGTTTGACCTGGGCTTCTTTCAGGCCACGGCCCTTGACCACGAAATGCCTGTGTATCTTGGTGAACACCTTCG
>NZ_MOBP01000223.1 GCF_003732665.1 Pseudomonas frederiksbergensis
CGCAGCGGCAAGCTGTTCAGCGACATCGGTCTGCCACCGCTCAACCCGCAGGACGACCGCGCCATGCTGTGCGGCAGCCCGAGCATGCTCGACGAGACCAGCGCAGTGCTGAACAGCTTCGGCCTGAAAGTCCCGCCGCGGATGCGCGAGCCGGGTGATTACCTGATCGAGCGAGCGCTCGTCGAGAAGTAGGAACACCGCCTAACTGAAAAGCCCCCATTGCCTGTGCAGGCAATGGGGGCTTTTTTATGCTTGGCACAATCCCTGTAGGAGCTGTGTAGGAGCTGTCGA
>NZ_MOBP01000224.1 GCF_003732665.1 Pseudomonas frederiksbergensis
ACGACACCCGGCATCGCCTGGTCGAGGCGACCAACGCTGCGGGCGAAAGCGAACGCTACGACTACGACGATCAGCACGTGATCCTGCAGCGGCAATTGGCCGGTGGGGCGAGTCACTTCTGGGAGTGGGAAAAGTCCGGCAAGGCTGCGCGATGTGTCCGGCACCGGGCTTCGGTTTCGCAGATGGACACGGCTTACACCTGGGATGACCAAGGCGGCGTCGTGGTCAAAAACGTCGACGGTAGCGAAGAGGTTTACGTCCATGACGACCGGGCGCGGTTGGTGCGCAAGGTTGAGTTGGATGGTGGCGAACACCTCAAGTCCTACGACGAACAGGGACGATTGATCGCCGAGCAAGATTCGCCCGGTGCGATCAACCAAGACCGCTATGACGAAGTCGGACGCCTGGTGACGCTGATTCCACCGGA
>NZ_MOBP01000225.1 GCF_003732665.1 Pseudomonas frederiksbergensis
AATCATCCAGGCCTTCCTGCCCCGCGCCTTTATCCGTCGTTCGTCGACTTTCGCCGACATCGCGCCGAAACAAGGCCTGATCCTGGTGAACTCGGCCAGCCCGAAACGCGCCGAAGACTTGCTGTCGACTTTGCGTGAAGTCATCGGCTCGCTGCCGGTGCGTCCGCTGACCGAGAAAATGGCCCCGACTGCCACCATGACCGCCTGGGTGAAGACCCAGAAAGCCGCAGACGACTTCTTTGTTCTGGACGAGTGCGAACTGCGCGAAACCCACGAAGACGGCGGCCTCGTGCGC
>NZ_MOBP01000226.1 GCF_003732665.1 Pseudomonas frederiksbergensis
ATCATTCATACCCTGACCCCTCGAAAAACCGCCTGTGGCGGTGTGTGTTCTGCCCGGCCGCACTGTGTATGCGGCCAGCTGCTTGTTATGTAGGTTTGTGGGCCGGCTTAGCGCCACCCATGTGCTTGGCACCACCGCTGGCGATCAACTCCGCCAGCTCCGAGACATCCAGCAACGCACACATGTGCTCGATCACCGTCCCGGCCAGCCATGGCCGTTGACCCCGATGGCTGCGCCATTTGATTTCGTTCGGGTCCAGGCGCAACGAGCGGCTGACCTGATGCACTGCCAGCCCCCACTCATAGCCCTGAACCGAGATCACGTATTGCAGGCCCTGGCGGAAGTCATCGCGATAACGATCAGGCATGACCCAGCGCGCGGTATCCAGCACCTTCAGGTTGCCGGCCTGGCTTGGCAGAATCCCGAGAAACCATTCCGGCTGACCGAACAATGGCGTCAGCTCATGACCGGCCAACGAGT
>NZ_MOBP01000227.1 GCF_003732665.1 Pseudomonas frederiksbergensis
CCGGCCAACGCCTTGAAGGTGCTGGCGCTGGAGGCGGGGCATTCCGGGAAGTGGTCCTGGGGCGCATTCGCCGGGATGATCACGGCACTGCTGATTCTGTCTTTCTATAGTGTGGTCGGCGGCTGGTCGCTGGATTACATCATCGACATGGGGCGTGGTGACTTCCAGGGTGTGACGGCGGATCAGGTGGGGGCCTATTTCGGCAATGTGATCGCTGATCCGTGGCGCCTGACACTTTGGCACACGATTTTTATGCTGTTG
>NZ_MOBP01000228.1 GCF_003732665.1 Pseudomonas frederiksbergensis
TAAAGAGGCGTTGCTGAGCCTGGTGGAGCCGCCCCACTGGTTCGGCGAAATCTGCCTGTTCGATGGCCAGCCCCGCACCCACGATGCGTTTGGCGCAGGCCAACGCAACTTGCTGCACATCCCGCAAAACGCGTTGCTGAAGCTGCTCGACGACCAACCACTGTCCTGGCGGCAACTGGCCCTGCTGATGAGCCAAAAACTGCGCCTGACCTTCATCAATCCCGAACAGCTCAGCCTGATGCCCGCCCCGGCTCGACTGACCCATCGCCTGCTGATGATCGCCGAAGGTTCTGGCGCA
>NZ_MOBP01000028.1 GCF_003732665.1 Pseudomonas frederiksbergensis
CTGATACATCGCAAGAACAGTGCCATCAGGGTGAGTCGCAGTTTATGTGCCGTTTTGTAGCGGTTTTGACATGTATGCGCTGCGACAAGGATTGCCGGGAGCGGCAATTTATTGCCGCTTGGTACCCCAAACCCCTGTGGGAGCGGGCTTGCTCGCGAAGGCGGTGTGTCAGGCAATATTTTTTTGACTGACACACCGCCTTCGCGAGCAAGCCCGCTCCCACAGGGGATGGTGGAAACTCTCAGTCTTCTTCTTTTTTCATCAACCCGGCCAGTGCCGCAAACGGGTTATGCGTCGCCTTGGCGATTTTCGGCGTGCTGAGTGAGCCTTCGTGGAAATACTGCTGGTCGGTGTAGCGCGAGTGTTCGTTGTCGTGGCAATACAGGCACAACAGTTCCCAGTTCGAGCCGTCCTGTGGGTTGTTGTCGTGGTTGTGGTCGCGGTGGTGCACGGTCAGTTCGCTCAGGCGCTTGCCGGAGAATTCACGGGCGCAGCGGCCGCACACGTGCGGGTACATTTTCAGGGCCTTGTCGCGGTAACCCATTTCCTTGTCGCGCTGGTTGTCGGCGAGGATGCGATCCAGCTTCGAGGTATTGGTCGGGGTGGACGAACTCATGGGTTCACCTTTGTAAAAGACTAATGACGGTTATGACTTGAGTTTAGCTCAGCCCTTGAGCTTCTCGGCAATCCAGATGGTGTGACGTGTGCCTTTGTTGCCGTGGGCGAAGACCTGGACTTCTTCGGCCTTGAAACCGGCCTTCTTCAATTTGTCGGAAAACTGCTTGTCGGCGCTGGCCGACCACACCGCCAGCACGCCTTTGGGGCGCAGGGCCTTGGCGCAGGCGCTCAGGCCGCCGGACGAGTAGAGCCAACTGTTGGCGCGCTGGGTCAGGCCTTCGGGGCCATTGTCGACGTCGAGCATGATCGCGTCGAAACCCTGGGGCTCGGCTTGCAGCACTTTGGCCACGTCTTCCATGCGGATCACTGTGCGCGGGTCGAGCAACGGGTTGCCGGCCTTCTCGCCCAGCGGTCCGCGATTCCACTCGACCACGCCGGGCACCAGTTCGGCGACCACCACTTCAGCGGTCTTGCCCAGGTGCTTGAGGGCCGAGGCGAGGGTGAAGCCCATGCCCAGACCACCGATCAACACGCGGGAGTTCGGCCGGCCGGCGACCTTGCGGCACGGAATCTCGGCCAGGGCGTCTTCGGAGCCGTGCATGCGGGTGTTCATCAGTTGCCCGCCGTCGCCACCCTGGATCTTGATGACGAAATCCTCGCCGTATTCGAACAGGCACAGGGCACCGCCGTTTTCAGGGATGGGGGCGGTGTCGAGCAGAACGAAACGTTTCATGGCAGGCTCTTGGAAAAAATTGGCATAAGGCAAACGGACGCGGTTGGGAGTAGCCTGCAAACAGACAACAAGGCCAACGGAGCCATTGATGAAGCGCACCATTCTAACGGTCATTGCCTTGGCCGCGCTCTCGATAACTGCAGTGCAGGCCCAGGAGCAGCAAACCATTCCCGTCACGCCGGCGCCGATGCCCGGTTCGCCCGGCACCGCGACCCCCACACCGTACCCGCAAATCACCCCCACCAGCGTGCCCCGCACCGGCCCTGGCAGCGGCGGTCCACCCCTGGTGCCGATTGAAATGCCCAGCCCACCGACCAAGGACCAACCATTGCCGGGCCTTGAGCCGAACAGCACGAAAAGCAAATCGCCGGGGGGTTAAACCTGTTGCGAAAGTAACTGCCCGTCGGCCATGCGCAGGCGTTTGGACAGGGAAACGGCGAGGGCGCGGATGATCTTGGCGGCGATCTTTGGCGCGTCGTTGAGCATCTTTTCCAGCGAATCCTTGCCCAGGTTGAGCAACTGGCAGTTGCTCGCCGCCACACAACTGGCCGAGCGCCGCTCGCCGTCGAGCACGGCCATCTCGCCGAACGCCCGACCGCTGCGCAGGGTGGCCATGATCACCGTTTGCTCGTCGCTGTTGGTCTTCTGCACCGACACCTGGCCGGTGTGGATGATGCACATGAAACTGCCGACATCGCCCTCGTGGAAGATTTCCTCGCCCTGGGCGATGGTGCTGATGCTGAAATAGCCGGACGCGGCGGCGAAGTCGGCGGGCAGCAGTTGATCGAACAGGCCGCAGTCCATCAGCCAGTCGCGGATTTCGTTGTTCAGTAAGGTCGGTTCTGACATGTCGTCACGGTCTTTTTTGTTTTTTTGCTGAATGATGCTCGTATCCCTGTAGGAGCGAGGCTTGCCCGCGAAGGCGGCGTGTCAGCCAACATAGATGTTGAATGTTGCGGCCTCTTCGCGGGCAAGCCTCGCTCCTACAAGGGTAGGTCGGCGTACGGGATTTAAGACCCGTACACCGAGCCAAGTTCCTCAGGCAATGCCCAAAACCTGGAAAACAAATGCGTATTCGAGGGCTACGTCACGTAATCCCTGGTAACGCCCGCTCATCCCGCCATGCCCGGCGCCCAGTTCGGTCTTGAGCAGCAGCAGGTTGTCATCGGTTTTGCTCGCCCGTAGTTTCGCCACCCACTTGGCCGCTTCCCAGTACTGCACGCGACTGTCGTTGTAGCCGGCGATCACCAGGGTCGCCGGGTACGCCTGGGCTGTGACGTTTTCGTACGGGGCGTAAGCCTTGATCCGATCATAGACGTCCGGCTCTTCGGGATTGCCCCATTCGTCGTATTCGGTGACGGTCAGTGGCAGGTCCGGGTCGAGCATGGTGTTGAGCACATCGACGAACGGCACCTCGGCAATCGCCGCCGCGAACAGCTCCGGACGCTGATTCAGCACCGCGCCGATCAGCAAACCCCCGGCGCTGCCGCCGCTGATCGCTAGTTGTTGCGAAGTGGTGAAACCGTTGGCGATCAAATGCTCGGCGCAGGCGATGAAGTCGCTGAAGGTGTTGTGCTTGTGTTCCTGTTTGCCGGCGCGATACCAGGCCTCGCCCAATTCACCGCCGCCCCGTACATGAGCGATGGCGAAGGCTACGCCGCGATCCAGCAGGCTCAGGCGCGCGTGGGAGAACCACGGGTCGAGGCTTTCGCCGTAAGCGCCGTAGCCGTAGAGGTACAGCGGCGTCGGCTTGCCGAGGAATTCGCGTTTGACCACCAGGCTGATCGGCACCTGCGTCCCGTCCGGCGCGGTCGCCCACAGGCGTTGGCTGACGTAGGCATCGGCGTCGAACGGGCCGAGCACCGGAGTTTCCTTGAGGACTTTCTGCTCGACCGTGGCCAGGTCCAGTTGACGCACCTGCGCCGGGCGATTCAACGCCTCATAACGCAGGCGAATCCTGTCGCTGACGAATTCCAGGCTGTTTTGCACATGCAGGCTGTAGGCCGCGTCCGGCAATTGCACGCGATAAGGCGCCAGGCCTTGTGGGCGCACCTCGATGATCGGCAAGCCGCCTTCGCGCAGGCTCAGGGTCACGGCTTCGACGTTCAGGCTCAGACCTTCGATCATCACCGTGTCGCTGTGGGGAATCAGGTTCTGCCAATCGGCCTCGGTTGGCGCCACGCCGGTGTCGGCGGCGGTGTACAGGGCGAAGTTGATGCCGTCGCGGTTGCTGCGGATGAACCACGTCCACTGGCCATCGAGGGCGCCGTGATCGACGTCGTACTCGTGGTCTTCGACCCGGGGTGCCAGGCAGGTGAAGGCCTGGTGCGGCTGGAAGGCGTCGAGCACCCAGACTTCGCTGGTGGTCTTGCTGCCCAGGGACAGCAGCAATTGCTGTTCGGAGCTGGAGCGGTAGCAATGCAGGAAGAAACGGCCGTCCGGCTCATGGAACACTTCTTCGGCCGCCGTGCCGTCCAGGCGATAGCGCATCAGCTTGTGCGGGCGATGGGTGTCGTCCAGTTCGCCGAAGAACAGGGTCAGGCTGTCGTTGGCCCAGGTCATGCTGCCGTCGCAGTCCTCGAACGCCAGTTCGCTGACACGGCCGCTGGATAATTCCTTCACGAACAGCGTGTAAGTCTCATCGCCCGTGGTGTCGAGGCTGTAGGCCAGGCGCTGGTGATCGGGGCTGATGCTGAAGGCGCCGAGGGAGAAAAAGCCGCCGTTGGCCAGTTCGTTCGGGTCCAGCAGCAGGTGTTCCTGGCTTTCGTCGATGAGCAGGCTGTCATCCGCCGGGCGTGGGCAGCGGTAATGACGAGCGTATTCATCACCCGCCGTGGTGCGCGTGTAATACAGGTACGGCCCCCACGGTGAGGGCAGGGACAGGTCGGTTTCGAGAATCCGGCCCTTGATCTCTTCGAACAGGGTTTCGCGCAACCCGGCCTGATCGGCGGTTTGCGCTTCTTGATAGCTGTTTTCAGCCTTCAGGTAGTCGAGCACCGCGTCGGTGTCGCGCTCCTGGAGCCAGGCATACGGGTCGACCCCTTCGGCCTTGCGGGCAATCGGGGCGCTGGTGACGTTGGCGGATAAGGGCATGAAGGGCTCTCGGACAATGTACGGAATAGAGGGCTTGGCAACCTGTGGGAGCGGGCTTGATCGCGAAGGGGCCAGCACATTCAGCATCAATGTTGACTGATCCACCGCTTTCGCGAGCAAGCCCGCTCCCACAGGGTCTGTGTGTAGCAGACTGGTATTGGGACAAGCCGGACAGGCGAAAAGTCGTTACTATAAGCGCCTCTTTGCCTGCCTTGCCATGGACACCATGACCGAGAACGACTATCTGATCGCTTGGGGCCTCTACGCCTTTGCCGCTTTAGGCTGCCTGTTGGTGTGGATGCGCCTGACCCGCTGGATGTGGCGCTATCTGCGCGAGCCGCTGCGGCTGCTGGTGGCGGTGTTGCTGTTCAGCCCGACCATCATCGATCCGGTGAAGGAAAAGGTCGCCCCGGCCATCGCCATTACTGCCCTGGACCTGGCGTTCAAGGTGGGCAACAACGCCTGGCGGGCGATTTCCGATCTGTTCATGTACGGCATGATTGCCTTCGGCCTGTACCTGATTTTCGTGCTGATCCGCTTTCCTATCGAGCGTGCGTCAAACGCCCGCAAGGAACAGGCGGCCGCCGCTAAAGCCGCGATCAAGCCCGACGACTATGAAGACGAGCAACCGTTCGGCGTGGCCGGCGATGATCGCTATGGCCGTCCGCCGATCCCGAACAACCCCCAGCGTTCGCGCATCGAACCGCGTTTGTAACCTTGCCCCAGCATTGAAGCGAGAGTCCGAGCATGTGTGAGTTATTGGGCATGAGCGCCAATGTCCCGACCGATATCGTGTTCAGCTTCACCGGGCTGATGCAGCGCGGCGGGCGTACCGGGCCGCATCGTGACGGTTGGGGCATCGCCTTCTACGAAGGCCGGGGCCTGCGCCTGTTCCAGGACCCGGCGGCGAGTTGCGAGTCGGAAGTGGCGAACCTGGTGCAACGCTATCCGATCAAGAGCGAAGTGGTGATCGGGCACATCCGCCAGGCCAACGTCGGCAAGGTCTGCCTGTCCAACACCCACCCGTTCGTGCGTGAGCTGTGGGGGCGCAACTGGTGTTTCGCCCACAATGGCCAGCTCGCGGACTTCGAACCGATCAAGAGTTTCTACCGCCCGGTCGGCGATACCGACAGCGAAGCGGCGTTCTGCGACCTGCTCAACCGCGTGCGCGCCGCGTTCCCGGAACCGGTAGAGATCGAAGAGCTGCTGCCGGACCTGGTGGCCGCCTGCGCCGAATACCGCAGCAAAGGCGTGTTCAACTGCCTGCTCAGCGATGGCGACTGGCTGTTCTGCTATTGCTCGACCAAACTGGCCCAGATCACCCGCCGCGCCCCGTTCGGCCCGGCACGCCTGAAAGACGTCGATGTGATCGTCGACTTCCAGGCTGAAACCACGCCCAACGACGTGGTTACGGTGATCGCCACCGAGCCCCTGACCGAAAACGAAACCTGGACCCGCTACGAACCGGGCCAATGGAGCCTCTGGCGACGCGGTGAATGCGTCAGCCAGGGCAAGACCGAATAAGGACTTACCCCCATGTTGCTCAGTTATCTACGGCTGGTGTTGTTTGCGGCGGGCCTGTTGATCGGTGTCCAGGTGCCGGGGTTTATCAGCGACTACGCCAAGCGGGTCGAAGCGCACCTGATTGAAGCGCAGACCGGTTTGAGTGGCTTCCAGGGCACCGCCAACCAATTTTTCAAGGGCGATATGCAGGCCTTGGTCGCCCATTACCGGGCCAGTGAAGACCCGATCTTTCGCAGCGACGCTGACAGCCTGAGCACCTTGCTCACCCGTCAATTGGCGTTGGATAAACAGTTCCAGGCGATGCAAGGCCCGTGGTACATCCGCTTCCTGCAAGTGGCGCTGGCCGCGGACCCGGACATCCGCAAGGAAACCTGGAACGGCTACAGCTACCAGATCCTGCTGACCCCGGCAGCGATGATCTGGGGCATGAGCGGCGCGTTGCTGCTGTCGTTTGGCATCGAATGCCTGTTCCGGCTGATCGACTGGGTGGTGCTGGGCGGCAAACGCCTGCGCCAGAGCCGGCCGATTGAAGATCGGGATGTGCGCGGCCTCTAAAACCAAAGATCACTGCCCCCTGTAGGAGCGAGGCTTGCCCGCGAAGGCATCGTGTCAGTCGACATCGACGTTGTTTGACACGACGCCTTCGCGGGCAAGCCTCGCTCCTACGAGGGCGGCGGTGTGTCAGGCCAGGACGATGTAGCGTTCACCCACCTTGCCCGCATACCCCTCCAGCACCTGCTGACTCAACGCCACAATCTCCTCGACCCATTCCACCCCGACCCGCCACGACACCACCACCTGCAAGTTCGGTGGCCGCTGGTCGATGGCCAGCAAGGTCAGTTCCCCCCGGGCCAGTTCCTCGGCCACCAGCACCGGCGGCAACGCGCCGATCCCAAAACCGTCCCTCAGCAACCGGGTAATCGCCGACACCGAGTTCACGCAGTTGAGCCGTGGCGTCATCACGCCATTGGCCTGCATCAGCGCCAAAATATCCTGGTGCGGATGGGAGTTTTTCGAATAGGTGATGATCCGCTCCCGGGCCAGGTCCGCCACCCCTGAATACTCGCGGTTGTAGATGGAATTGCTCGCCACGATCCAGCCCATCGGGTGGCTGGCCAGTTCCAGGCTGCGCACACTTTCCTGGCGCAGCAGGTCGGTTTGCAGGATCAGGTCGAGAAAGCCTTTTTGCAGCTGATCGCAGAGGTTCAGCGAGGTATCGGCCACCAGCTCGATTTCCACCAGCGGATAGTGATCCATCATCTGCGCAACCAACGGGCTGAGCCAGGTGTGAATCACCGTGTCCATCACACCGATGCGCACCCGTCCAACCTTGCTTGAGCGAGTCTCGATCGACTGCTTGAGCGCTTGCATGGTGTCCATCATCTGCTCGGCGTATTCGAGCACTTTCAAGCCTTCCGGGGTCAGGCTCACGCCCCGGGAATCACGCAGGAACAGCTTCACCCCCAGCTCGCTTTCGAGCACCGCGATGCGGCTGGAAATCGACGCCTGGGTGGTGAAGAGTTTGTCTGCGGTCAGGCGAAAACTCTTGAGTCGGGCGACCCAGACAAAGGTCTCGAGGAACTTCAGATTCATGTCATCAACTTTTTCTTATGCCTAGGCCGGGTTTTTATTAGTTGGACGCAGCAGGGCCGGGCGCCCAAAAATCAGGCCATCCGGTTCCCACGATAGGCGTCGTCGGGGCTTCGAACAATACCAATAAAATTTGCACGGAGATTCGCCATGAGTGCGCCCGACACCACCGTCATCCCCAAGGCCACGACACGCCCGGGACCGTTCGACTGGTATCGCAACATCAACAAACAGGAGCGCCGCACGTTCTGGAGCTGCAAGATCGGCTATGGCCTGGACGGCATGGACACCCAGATGCTCAGTTTCGTGGTGCCGACCCTGATTGCCATGTGGGGCATCACCACCGGCGAAGCGGGGCTGATCCACACCAGCACCCTGATCGCCTCGGCCATCGGCGGCTGGGTGGCGGGGATTCTCTCCGACCGCATCGGCCGCGTGCGTACCTTGCAACTCACCGTGCTGTGGTTCGCCTTCTTCACCTTCCTCTGCGGCTTCGCGCAAAACTACGAACAACTGTTGATCAGCCGCACCTTGATGGGCTTCGGTTTCGGCGGTGAATGGACGGCCGGCGCGGTGTTGATGGGCGAAGTGATTCGCGCCAAGGACCGTGGCAAAGCGGTGGGCATGGTGCAATCGGGCTGGGCGCTGGGTTGGGGGCTGACGGCGATCCTCTATGCGCTACTGTTCTCGGTATTGCCGCCGGAAGACGCTTGGCGCGCACTGTTCATCCTCGGCATCGTCCCGGCGATTTTCGTGATCTTCGTCCGCCGCCTGGTCAAAGACCCGGAAATCTATCGTGAGGCCAAGGCCAAACAAACCCCGGACAACCCGGCCAGGTTCTACGAGATCTTCGCCCCTGGCATCCTGTTCACCACGATTCGCGCTTCGGTGCTGACCACTGGCGCGCTGGGCGGTTACTACGCCATAACATCCTGGCTGCCGACGTTTCTGAAAAATGAACGGGGCTTGAGTGTCCTCGGCACGGGCGGTTATCTGGCGATGGTGATCGTCGGGTCTTACATCGGCTATGTCATCAGCGCCTATTTGACCGACATCCTCGGGCGCAAGAAGAACTTCATCCTGTTCGCCGTCGGCTCGTTCATCATCGTGTTGCTCTACACCCAGTTGCCGGTCAGTAACGGCGTGATGCTGTGGCTGGGCTTCCCGCTGGGCTTCTTTGCCTCGGGGATCTTCAGTGGCATGGGCGCGTTTTTGACCGAGTTATTTCCAACGCGGATTCGCGGTTCGGGGCAGGGCTTTTGCTACAACATTGGCCGGGCGCTGGCGGCGTTGTTTCCACTGTTGATCGGTTTGCTCAGCCAGAAGGTGCCGTTAAGCGTCGGCATCGGGGCGTTTGCGGCGGTGTCTTACGGGGTGGTGATTCTGGCGGCGTTGAGCTTGCCGGAAACCCGTGGCAAGCAACTTGAAGCCGAGTAACTGATAATCTGCCGGGCAAATGTCCTACAGATAAAGAAGAACAAAACTACAGGAGTGTTCACCGTGAGCCGCCTGCTATTGAACTGCGACATCGGCGAGAGTTTCGGCAACTGGACCATGGGTCTGGATGCCGAGGTCATGCCCTTCATTGATTGCGCCAACATCGCTTGCGGCTTCCATGCCGGCGATCCGAGCATCATGCGCAAGACCGTCAGCCTGGCCCTGAGCCACGGCGTACAGATCGGCGCGCACCCGGCCTATCAGGATTTGGTCGGTTTCGGCCGGCGTTCCATGGCCTACACCGCCCAGGAACTGCAAGACATCCTGCATTACCAGATCGGCGGCCTCGACGGCATTTGCCGGGCCCAGGGCGGCAAGGTGAGCTACGTCAAACCCCACGGCGCGATGTACAACGACATGATGGCCAACCCGGCGCAATTGCGCGCGGTGCTCCAGGCCGTGGCGGCCTACGATCGCACGTTGCCGCTGATGCTGATGGCCACCCGCGACAACAGCGCCGCCCAGCAATTGGGCGATGAATACGGCGTAACCCTGTGGTTCGAAGCCTTCGCCGACCGCGCCTACGACAGCGCCGGGATGCTGGTCTCGCGGCAATTGCCGGGGGCGGTGCATCACGATCCGGAGAAAATCATCGATCAGGCGCTGATCATCGCCCGTGGTGATCACCTCACGGCCAATGACGGCAGCGCTTTGCATCTACAGGCCAACACGCTCTGCGTTCACGGCGACAATGCCAGTTCGGTGGCTGCCGTGCGGCGTATCCGCGAGGCCTTGAATCAGCAGAGCGAATCATGAAACCACGGGTGGAAGTGGTCGCGCTGGACTGCCTGATGGTGCGGCTGTTCGATGAAATCGCCGAAGCGAACATGCCATGGATGCTCGCGGCCAGCGAAAGTCTGCGGGCGGCGTTTGCCGGGCATTTGATCGACCTGGTGCCGTCTTATACGACATTGATGGTGCATTACGACCTGACCGCGCTGAGCCCGGCCCAGGCTCGGGAATTGATCGCTGAGGCGTTGATCGATCTGTCGCCCAACGCCAGTACCCGCGGCAAATGCCATGTGCTGCCGGTGTGGTACGACTTGAGCGTCGGCCCGGAACTGAGTCTGTTATCCGCACGCAGCGGGTTGGCGATGGACGAGGTGATCCGCCGCCACAGCGAGCGCGAGTACCAAGTGTTTGCGTTGGGCTTCGCGCCGGGGTTTGCCTTTATGGGCCTGGTGGAAGAGATCCTCGCCGCGCCACGCCTGAACACCCCGCGTAAGAAAGTCGCGGCGGGCAGCGTCGGCATTGCCGAACGGCAAACCGCCGCGTACCCCGTGGTATCCCCCGGCGGCTGGAACCTGATCGGCCGCACCCCGGCCAAACTGTTCGACCGTGAGCGGGACGGCTACAGCCTGATGCAACCCGGCGACACCGTGCGCTTCGAAGCGGTCAGCCATGCCGAGTTCATCAACCTGGGCGGTGACGACACGCCGCTGGAGGCCCAGGCATGAGCCGACTGAGGATTGAAGCGAGCACGCCGCTGTGCCTGTTGCAGGACGCGGGGCGTTTTGGCGTGCGGCACTTGGGCGTGACCCAGGGTGGCGGACTGGATTGGCGGTCGATGTCGTGGGCCAATTGGCTGCTCGGCAATGGGTTGGATGCGCCGGTGGTGGAAATCACTCTCGGCGGTTTTACCGTGGTGGCCGAAGAGAATTGCGTGCTGGCGCTGGCCGGGGCGGATCTGGGCGCACAAGTGAATGGCGAGGCGTTGGCGCCGTGGCGCAGTTTCAGGCTGCATAAAGGCCAGCGACTGCAATTCACCCAGCCGCTGCTTGGCGCTCGGGCCTATCTCGCCGCGCCGGGCGGGTTTGATGCGCCGAAGGTGTTGGGCAGCAGTTCGACGGTGGTCCGCGAAGAGCTCGGCGGGCTGGACGGCAGGGGCCGGCCGTTGGCCAAGGATGCGCAGTTGAGCTATTCGGGCAGTGCGTTGATTCTGCTGCGAGAACTACCGAAGGAGCATGTCCCGGATCTCAAGCTCAATGCACCGCTGGACCTGGTGCTCGGCGCGCAGATTGGTGCATTCAGCGGGCAAAGCCTGTTCGACGCGTTCAACAGTGCCTGGGAATTGGACAGCCGCGCCGACCGCATGGGCATGCGCCTGCTGGGCACCGCGCTGGAATACCAGGGCAAACCGATGATTTCCGAAGGTATCCCGTTGGGCGCGGTGCAGGTGCCGCCGGATGGACAGCCGATTGTGCTGCTCAATGATCGGCAGACCATTGGCGGTTATCCGCGATTGGGGGCGTTGACGCCGTTGGCACTGGCGCGGCTGGCGCAGTGCCTGCCGGGGGCGAAGGTCAGGTTACGGCCGGTGGTGCAGGACGTGGCGCATCGGGAGCAGGTCGCTTATTTGCGGCGATTCGTTAACCGCTAAAAGCTTCGCGAGCAAGCCCGCTCCCACATTGGATCTGTGTCGTACACAAGACCCAATGTGGGAGCGGGCTTGCTCGCGAAGAGGCCCTGACAGGCACCGAAGATTACTTGGACAAAAACCGCATCCCTTCCTCTAACCCCCGCAACGTCAGCGGGTACATCCGGTCTTCAATTAAATCCCGCACGATGTTGGTCGATGAGGTATAGCCCCACGTATCTTTCGGATACGGGTTAATCCAGATGAGCTTCTTGTATTTCTCCATGAAGCGTTGCATCCACAGGTAGCCCGGCTCTTCGTTCCAGTGCTCGACGCTGCCGCCGGCCTGGGTGATTTCGTAGGGCGCCATGGCGGCGTCGCCGATGAAGATCACTTTGTAGTCGGCGCCGTATTTGTGCAGCAGATCCTGGGTCGAGAAACGCTCGGAGGTGCGGCGCATGTTGTTCTTCCACACCGACTCATAGACGAAGTTGTGGAAGTAGAAGTACTCCAGGTGCTTGAACTCGGTCTTGCAGGCCGAGAACAGTTCTTCGCAAATCTTCACGTGGGCGTCCATCGAGCCGCCGATGTCGAACAGCAGCAACAGCTTGACGGTGTTGCGCCGCTCCGGCCGCATCTGGATGTTCAGCAGTCCGGCATCGCGAGCGGTGTGGTCGATGGTGCCGTCGATGTCCAGCTCTTCCGCCGCGCCTTGGCGGGCGAATTTTCGCAACCGACGCAGGGCGACCTTGATGTTGCGCGTGCCCAGTTCCACCGAATCGTCGAGGTTCTTGTACTCGCGCTGGTCCCAGACTTTCACCGCTTTGCCCTGGCGCTTGCCGGCATCGCCGACCCGAATGCCTTCCGGGTTGAAGCCGCCGGAGCCGAACGGGCTAGTGCCGCCGGTGCCGATCCACTTGTTGCCGCCGGCGTGGCGTTCCTTCTGTTCTTCGAGGCGTTTCTTGAACTCTTCGATCAGCTTGTCGAGGCCGCCGAGGGACTGGATTTGCGCCCGTTCTTCATCGCTCAGTGAACGTTCGAATTCCTTGCGCAGCCAGTCTTCCGGGATCAGCGCTTGAAGGTGATCGTCGAGTTTTTCCAGGCCATTGAAGTAGGCACCGAAGGCCCGGTCGAACTTGTCGAAATGCTTTTCGTCCTTCACCAGAATCGCCCGGGCCAAGTAATAAAACTCGTCCATGTCGGCGAAGACCACGCGCTGTTTCAGCGCGTTGATCAGGTCCAGCAGCTCGCGCACCGAGACCGGCACCTTGGCGGCGCGCATTTCATTGAACAGGTTGAGCAGCATGGCAATCAGCCTCTTAGCGGGTGCCGCGACGGCTCATGAACGCCAGGCGCTCAAGCAATTGCACATCCTGTTCGTTCTTCACCAGCGCACCGGCCAGCGGCGGGATGGCTTTGGTCGGATCGCGTTCGCGCAGCACCGCTTCGCCAATGTTGTCGGCCATCAGCAGCTTCAGCCAGTCCACCAGTTCCGAGGTCGAAGGCTTCTTCTTCAGGCCCGGCACTTTGCGCACGTCGAAGAACACATCCAGCGCTTCGCTGACCAGGTCTTTCTTGATGTCCGGGTAATGCACGTCGACGATCCGCTGCATGGTGACTCGGTCCGGGAAGGCGATGTAGTGGAAGAAGCAGCGGCGCAGGAACGCGTCCGGCAGCTCTTTCTCGTTGTTGGAGGTAATGATGATGATCGGGCGAACCTTGGCTTTGATGGTCTCGTCGATCTCGTAGACGTAGAACTCCATCTTGTCGAGTTCTTGCAGCAGGTCGTTCGGGAACTCGATGTCAGCCTTGTCGATTTCATCGATCAGCAGGATCACCCGCTCGTCGGACTCGAAGGCTTCCCACAACTTGCCCTTCTTCAGGTAATTGCGGACGTCGTGGACCTTTTCCGTGCCCAGTTGCGAGTCACGCAAGCGGCTGACCGCGTCGTACTCGTACAGGCCCTGATGCGCCTTGGTCGTGGACTTGATGTGCCAGGTGATCAACCGGGCGCCAAAGGACTCGGCCAATTGCTCGGCGAGCATGGTCTTGCCCGTACCCGGCTCGCCCTTGACCAGCAGCGGACGCTCCAGGGTGATGGCGGCGTTGACCGCCAGCTTCAGGTCATCGGTGGCGACGTAGGCCTGGGTGCCTTCGAACTTCATCTGCTAATCCTCGAACGGTAACGCCGACCTGAACGGGGCAGGGCGGGACGCGATATGTGTGATGCCCCGACTATAACGCGCTGCCCGGTCGACTGTGAACGCAGACGGGTTATTCAGTCTCTGAATGGGGCGTCACATCTTGACTCAGTCTCGGCGCAAGGCCAGCATTCAGGTATCGCCGATTTGGCGATAGCCTTTACGGCATGTCAACTAAATACCGATTTCGCGATAAGTACCGCATTCAGTTGCGCGAGAAGGATCATCCTCCGCCCCATGTTCACCTGACCGGTGGCGGGCTGGACGTGATGCTTAGCCTGGAAACCGTCGAAGTGATGGCAGGCAGGGCGCCGCCGCTGATTATCAGGGAAGCATTGGAATGGGTGGGAACCCATCAGGTGCAATTGCTGGAGGACTGGAAACGATGTTACCCATGAAACGACCGCGCTTGACGGCTGTAAAGGCGCTGCCGGGTTACTGCTTGGCGCTGACCTTTATAGACGGCCAACAACTGACGCTGAATTTGAGCCGCGATTTGTACACCTACCCAGGATTACGACCGTTGCTTGAGGCTCACGTTTTTGAAGGTGCCGCCCTTGGTGATGATGGCTGGACGGTGGAATGGGATGAGCCGGATATTCAGATTGGCGCGGACACTTTGTATTTGGACGCGCTCTCGCAAAATGCTATGGACGAAAACACCCGCATCTTCATCAATTGGCGCGCTCGCTCCGGGTTGCCCTTGAATAAGGCCGCCGAAGCGCTGGGGGTCAGTGCCCGCAGTATCAGCCGCTACAGCAGCGGACGCGAAGCGGTGCCACGGTCGTTGGCCCTGGCCTGTCTGGGCTGGGACTCTTTGCAGCAACGTTCACCATTGGCGGCGGCCGAGGAAACCGGTCGCTACACCGTCACCCGCAAACCTTAACCCTTATCCGGCTTCGGCTGTTCATACCGCGCATTGAACGCCTGGACGAAACCATTGCGCAAAATCTGCAAAAACGCCTGGAACGCGCTGATATCTTGCTGGTGTACGTTGCCGCTGAGTTCGACCTTGGTTGCGAATTGGTTCTTGCGCTGGTTCTTCAGCACGGTTTCGGTGCTGCCGACGATGGCTTCCCAGACCGAGCGCAAAATCCCTTTGTTTTTGTTTTCGACATCCTGCTGCCAGTTGAACACTTCGACGTCCCGCAGCAGCGGTTTGATGTAGCCCTTGAGCTGGCCCTTGTTGGCTTCGGCTTCGATGACCACGTCGCCGTGGCCGGCGTTGAAGTCGAATTTGCCGTAGGCGGAGGCGAAGTCGTTCATGCGTTTGAGTTCGATGTCCTTGGCCCGCAGGCGGAATTCGAAGTCTTCGAAGTTGCTCAGGGGGGCGAAGGTGGCGGTGGTTTCGAGCGGGGCGTGGCCCAGCAGCAGGGCCTTGCCCTCGAAGCGGGCGTCGCGTTTGCCTGCAGTGTCGACCACGTTGGTCAGGTTGTAGAGGCTGGCGTTGACCTGGGTGGCGTTCATGTTCACGGGCGGATTGGAGTTGAAGTTGCGAAAGCTGATTTTGCCGTCGTTGATCCGCACTTCGTTGAGGGTGATCGGCAGCAATTTGCCCAGTTGAGCGCGCCAGTCGGTGCCGCGACCGGTCTGGGAGTTCTGTTTGTTGGCGCCGCCATCGACGAAGTTCACTTCAGGGTTGATGAACTGCACCTCGGCCACCACGGCATGGTCGTACCACAGGGAGTGCCAGCTGATCGCCAGGTCGATCAGCGGTGCATTGACGAAGGGCACCGGGACTTTGCCGTCGACCTTGACGATCTTCAGCCCGTTGATTTTGTAGGCGCCGCGCCACAGGGCCAGGTCCACGTCGACAACCTGGCCACGGTAGTCGCCCATGTCGGCCAATTTGTCGTTGAGGTAATTGCGCACCAGGTAGGGCAGGGCGATATCCAGCGCCACCAACAGCACAACGAGGCCGGCGAGGGTCCAGAGAGGCCAACTGTATCGACGCTTCATGATGGCAATTCCTTGGCGATGTAAAGCCATTGACTGCTGGCGTCACCGGACGTTCGCCTGAACTGGACGACTACTGGCAACAGGCATACCTTGGAGAGCTTATTCAACGCTGCATAAGGACCCAGCCATGAGCCGTATTTTCGCTGACAACGCCCATTCCATCGGTAATACACCGCTGGTGCAGATCAATCGCATCGCGCCGCGCGGCGTGACCATCCTGGCCAAGATCGAGGGGCGCAACCCCGGTTATTCGGTCAAGTGCCGGATCGGCGCGAACATGATCTGGGACGCCGAAAGCACCGGCAAACTCAAGCCCGGCATGACCATTGTCGAGCCGACGTCAGGCAATACCGGCATCGGCCTGGCGTTTGTGGCCGCCGCCCGTGGCTACAAGCTGATGCTGACCATGCCTGCGTCCATGAGCATCGAGCGGCGCAAAGTGCTCAAGGCCCTCGGGGCCGAACTGGTACTGACCGAACCGGCCAAGGGCATGAAAGGCGCGATTGAAAAAGCGGCGGAAATTCTCGCCAGCGACCCGGCCAAGTACTTCATGCCGGCGCAGTTCGAAAACCCGGCCAACCCGGCCATCCATGAAAAGACCACCGGCCCGGAAATCTGGAACGATACTGACGGCGCGGTTGATGTGCTGGTGGCAGGCGTCGGAACCGGTGGAACCATTACCGGCGTTTCGCGGTATATCAAGAATACCCAGGGCAAACCGATTATCTCGGTGGCGGTGGAGCCGGTTTCATCGCCAGTGATTACCCAGAAGCTGGCCGGTGAAGAGATCAAGCCAAGTCCGCACAAGATCCAGGGCATTGGCGCCGGTTTTGTGCCGAAGAACCTCGATTTGTCGATCGTCGATCGGGTTGAACTGGTGACCGACGACGAATCCAAGGCCATGGCCCTGCGCCTGATGCAGGAAGAAGGGATTTTGTGCGGTATCTCGTGCGGTGCGGCGATGGCGGTGGCGGTGCGTTTGGCCGAAACCCTGGAAATGCAGGGCAAGACCATCGTGGTGATCCTGCCTGACTCGGGTGAGCGTTATTTGTCGAGCATGTTGTTCAGTGATCTGTTTACCGACCAGGAGAACCAGGCGTAAGAATGGCACCGGGTGATGAAGGCTGATTCAGGTCAGCCTTCGTTCAGGAACCTTATGTTAATAAGTGCTTTGTTGCGCAATCCTCAACACTGTTTGTTCAGATAGGTGGGTTTTTCCCCGGTCCGGTAGTGGGTATCATGGCCGGCTGCCACGTCGGGTAAATGGCGCGGTGCAAAGTTGCTTATTCTCAAGGAGTCGTTGATGACCTTTTCCCTGGCCGCGAAAGCGTCGGTGTTGCTGTTATTCCTCGGCAGTACGCTTTATGTGCATCTGCGCGGCAAGGCACGGTTGCCGGTCCTGCGTCAGTTCGTCAACCACTCGGCGTTGTTTGCACCCTATAACGCCTTGATGTACCTGTTCTCCGGCGTTCCGTCCAAACCCTACCTGGATCGCAGTAAGTTCCCGGAACTTGATGTGCTCAGGGACAACTGGGAAGTCATTCGCGACGAAGCCATGCATTTGTTCGACGAAGGCTATATTCGCGCCGCCGAAAAGAACAACGACGCCGGGTTCGGCTCGTTCTTCAAGAAGGGCTGGAAGCGTTTTTACCTCAAGTGGTACGACAAACCCCTGCCATCGGCCGCAGCCCTGTGCCCGAAAACCGTGGCACTGGTCAGCAGCATCCCCAACGTCAAAGGCGCGATGTTTGCCCTGTTGCCAGGCGGCAGTCATCTCAACCCGCACCGCGACCCGTTCGCCGGTTCCCTGCGCTATCACCTGGGCCTGTCGACGCCGAATTCCGACGATTGCCGCATCTTCGTTGACGGTCAGGTCTACGCCTGGCGCGATGGCGAAGACGTGATGTTCGACGAGACCTACGTGCACTGGGTCAAGAACGAAACCGAAAAGACCCGGGTCATCCTGTTCTGCGACATCGAACGACCACTGAGCAACCGCATCATGACCCGCATCAACCGCTGGGTCAGCGGCCTGCTGGGCCGCGCCACCGCACCACAAAACCTGGACGACGAACGCGTTGGCGGGATCAACCAGGTTTACGCCTGGAGCAAGAATTCCAGCGACAAGTTCAGCGGCGTAGTCAAAAAGTGGAAGCGCCGTCATCCGAAGGCTTACCGTGTACTGCGACCGGTGCTGGCAGTGGTGGTGCTGACGTTGTTGGGGTATTGGTTGTTTGGGTGATGTCTGATACGAAATGAAAAAACCGCTCTCTGGAGCGGTTTTTTTTCGCCGGCGTTATGGGCGCCCGGCGGCGAGCACGTCAGGTTCGCCTTCGATGCCGGTCGCAATGAGCTGTAAAATGCGCCGTTGGCTGGCCGTCAGTTCGATTTTTACAGGCTTGTTTTCCGGAGCGGAGGAACGTTTTTTGATGCGGGGATTTCTAATGACTCCGTGCATATTTCCTCCGTCGTCGTTCATTAATTGAACAGTTTTCACGATACTAGGCTCTCCACAGTTTTGACAAGTCGACCTTCAGCGTCTTTGTTGAAGTCGAGACGTTTATAAATAGAAATTGCACCTTCCAACGGCTCCTGCACTTCGATGAATCTACTACCGATAATTAGGGCGTAATGTTCGATGGCCGAAACGGCCAGTGAGGCAATCCGGTTTTTTAAAGGATGTTCTTCCCGCGGACGCCCTTCCAATCGAACGATTCGGATTCGTTGCCGACTGTTGTTCGGGTTCGCGAAGCATAGTCCGCACAGTTCCTCTTCGAACCAGATGGCAATATCCAAAGACAAAGGCTCCTTTGCTTTCCATCCTATGACCTCACTCCATAAAAAGTGTGGATCCTCCCATCGCTCGCAAGCATCCAGAGCCTGCGCATTGATGGGTTCAAATCGAACCCGTGATAGATCAATGTCCGTTGCACCTGCCAGTTCCAGTTCATGTTGCAGCTGCGCAGCGCTGGTAGCAGCAAGCTTCCTCGCCCTCGACTTGTACAACTGATACCGAAGATGTGTCCGTTCCCTTGGCATGTAGTCTCTTGCATTCAATATCCCCGTGATGGGCGTTTGCATTTCACTCCACGGTAGATTGCAACGCAGCAGCTGTCGCTACTGGCCCTCTGACCAAGTCATTGCAATCTATGTCGCCGGCTGGTTATAGTCGGCGCTCGCCTGCTTCCCTCAGCACGGCCCTCAAAAAAGATCAGCCCATGCCTGTATCCCACATCAACGCGGTAGTCGATTCAGCGGTCAACGCTGGCGTCGTGCCGTGCGGGATTCAGCAGCCTGCGCAGATCAGTCATTACCCCCCTCCTGTCAGTAGCACGCCGGTGTGCGCAGTCGTATCACCGCCAGGCGTTGGCATTTCGGGCTGATCAGCTGTTCCTGCTGTTCCCCTCTGCCCGCCTGAAAAAACGACTGAACTTCAGCTTCGGCTGACTTGGCTTTCTTGCCTGATGACAGGTGGTATTTCATGTTTGTCCTTTCGAAAAAAACCGCGCTCGCGGCGGCGTCCACGAGCCTGTTTGTCCTGCTGTGGAGCAGTGGGGCGATCTTCTCCAAATGGGGCCTGGCCCACGCGTCACCCTTTGCCTTTCTGCTGTTTCGGTTCGTCATTGCCCTGTGCGGCCTGGTGCTGCTGGTGCCGATGCTCGAGTTGAAACTGCCCAAGGGCGGCAAGCCGATGCTGTATGCGATGGCCACGGGTGTGGTGTTGCTGGGGGCGTATCAGATTTTCTATCTGCTGGCCCTGGACTTGAAGGTCACGCCCGGCGTGATGGCGACGATCATGGGCGTGCAGCCGATCCTCACCGTGGTGATCATGGAGCGCCAGCGCTCGGTCAGCCGGATGTTCGGCCTGGCGTTGGGCCTGGCCGGGTTGATCATGGTGGTTTACCAAGGCATCGGTTTGGCCGGGATGTCGCTGGCCGGGATGCTCTTCGGTTTGCTGGCACTGGCGAGCATGACCTTCGGCTCGATCATGCAGAAACGCATCACCGACAATCCCCTTGGCACGCTGCCGGTGCAATACCTGGCAGGGCTGCTGGTCTGCGGGATTTTCGTGCCGTTCCAGCCGTTTCACTTCGAACACAGCACAGGCTTTATCGTGCCGGTGTTGTGGATGGGATTGGTGGTGTCGGTGCTGGCCACGTTGCTGCTGTATCGGCTGATCGCCCGGGGCAATCTGGTGAATGTCACCAGCCTGTTTTACCTGGTGCCGGCGGTGACGGCGGTGATGGATTACCTGTTTTTCGGCAACAGGCTCGCGACGCTGAGTATATTCGGCATGCTGCTGATCATCGTCGGTCTGATATTTGTATTCCGTAAAACGGCATAAAACGGCATAAACATGAAAGGCCCGGGGCATGGCTCCGGGCCTTTTTTATTGGCTCAGCGCATGCTCGGCCCGCACCGAGTTCATGAACGCCTGCATGGCCGAGGATTGAATGCGATGGCGCCGGGTGATCAGCCCGTACGGCGGCAACCGCGCCTCAAACTTGATCGGCAGCACGGCCAGCAAGTCACGTCCCGCGTAATCCTCGACCACCGACACCGGGGTGACACCGAGCATGTCGGTCTGCTGGATCAATGAGAGCAAGGTCATGATCGAGGTGGTTTCGACGATGCTGCTCGGGATATCGACCCGGGCATTGTGGAACACCTGATTGATGATGGCGCGCATCGGGCTCGGATGCTGTTGCAGCACCCACGTCATGTTCTGCAACTCAGCCCAGCTCAGGTTCTTCTCTTGCGCCAACGGGTTTTGCGCGCCGGCAATCACGCACAAGGCTTCTTCGCCGAGGCTGTCGAACAGCAATTCTTCGGCCCGGGCGCCGGCCGGAATCCGCCCCAGGACGATATCCAGCTGATCCTGCAACAAGGCTTGCACCAGCACGTCGCTGGTATCGACCTGGATGCTCATGGACAACCGGGGATGGCTTTGTTTCAAGGTCGCGATGGTGCGGGTCAGCAATCCCGAGGCCAGTGCCGGAATCGCCCCGACGGCCACGCGCCCCAGGTTGCCGGATTCGAGCGCAACCAGTTCTTCGCGCATGCCGCTGAGTTCGGCGAACACCATGCGAGCGTAATAAATCACCGTCTCGCCGAACGGAGTCGAGCGCATGCCTCGGGGCAAGCGTTCGAAGAGTTCGACACCGAGCAAGTCCTCGGCTTCGTGCAGCATCTTGGTCGCCGCCGGTTGGGTCATGCCGATGTGGTCGGCGGCGCGGCGCAGCGAGCCGAATTCCTGCAGCGCCAGCATCAGCCGCAATTGGCGCAGGCGCAGTCGGCTGTGGATCACATTGGCTTCAGGAATTCGGGTCATGGGCCGCGCTCGCAAAAAAGACTGTGGCAAGCCTGACAACAAATGCCAGGCGTTGCCAGCATTGCAGTGTCACAGCACCGATTTGGTTTTGCCGACCGGTGGCTTGCGCAGGCCTGTCAGCGCCCCCAGCACTTTGGAAATCAGCGGCCAGAACAGCATCAGCAGCGCCGCCGTGGTCAGGCTGCCCACCAGTGGGTTGGACCAGAAAATCCCCAAGTGTCCGTCGGAAAACAGCATCGACTGGCGGAACGCATCTTCAGCCTTGTCCCCCAGCACAGCGGCCAACACCAGTGGCGCGATCGGATACCCCAGTTTCTTGAACAGATAGCCCAGCGCACCGAAGCCCAGCATCAGCACCACGTCGAAGAACGAGTTGTGCACCGAGTAAGCGCCGATGGCACAGACCATGATGATGATCGGCGCAATGATCGAGAACGGAATGCGCAGGATCGAGGCGAACAGCGGCACGGTGGCCAACACCACGATCAGGCTCACCACGTTGCCCAGGTACATGCTCGCAATCAGGCCCCAGACGAAATCATGCTGCTCCACAAACAGCGTCGGGCCAGGGTGCAGGCCCCAGATCATCAAGCCGCCGAGCATTACCGCAGCGGTTGCCGAACCGGGAATGCCCAGGGTCAGCATCGGCAGCAAGGCGCTGGTGCCGGCCGCATGGTCGGCGGTTTCCGGGGCGATCACGCCTTCGAGTTCGCCTTTGCCGAAGTTCTCGCGGTTCTTGGAGAAACGCCGCGCCAGGCTGTAGCTCATGAAGGATGCCGCCGTCGGCCCGCCCGGCGTAATGCCCATCCAGCAACCGACCAACGTGCTGCGCACAATCGTCCACCAGTAACGGGGCAACTTGGCCCAGGTGCGCAGAATCACCATCGGTGTAATGCGCGCATGCTCGCCGCGAAACACCAGGCCCTCTTCGACGGTGCAGAGGATTTCGCCAATGCCGAACAGGCCGATCACCGCCACTTCGAAGCTGATACCGGTCATCAATACCGGTTGGTCGAAGGTCAGGCGCAGATTGCCGGAAACGGTGTCCATGCCGACCGCCGCCATGGCGAAACCGATCATCATCGCCACGACGGTTTTCAGCGGCGGGTTCTTGCTCATGCCGATGAACGTGCAGAACGCCAGCAGGTACACCGCGAAGAACTCCGGCGAACTGAATGACATGGCGAACGCGGCAATCCGGGTCGACAGGAACGTCAGCAACAACACCCCGGCCAATGCGCCGATCAGGGCCGAGCTGAACGCGGCGGTCAGGGCTTCGGCGGCGCGACCTTCACGGGCCATCGGGTAGCCGTCAAATGTCGTCGCCACCGATGACGGCTCGCCGGGTATGTTGAACAGGATCGAGGTGATCGAGCCGCCGAACAGCGCCCCCCAATACATGCACGACAGCAAAATGATCGCCGACACCGGCGACATGGTGAACGTCAGCGGCAGCAGCAACGCCACGCCATTGGGGGCGCCGAGGCCGGGCAGCACGCCGACCAGGATGCCCAGCAGCACACCGATCACCATCAGGCCGATATGGCCCGGGGTCAGGATCAGGTTCATGCCTTGCAACAGGGAATCGAACTCGCTCATTTGAAATTTCTCCCGGCCAGGGCAATCCAGTCGCCCATCGGGCCGGCATCCAGCGGGACCTTGAACCACAGCGCAAAGATCAGGTAGCTGGCCAGTACGGCGCCGAGGGACACGGTGCCGATCATCCACTTGCCATAGGGTTTGACGCGGACCTTGTCACGCCACATGAACCAGGCGATGAAGCAGGCCGACGCCACGTAGATACCGGTGAACGGCATCGCACCGACGAACAACGCAATCGGGATGAACACCGACAACACTTGCTTGAACGCACTGCGGCTGACGAACGAAATGCTCAAGGCTTGCCAGCGCACCACGGTCAACACGCCGTTGGCCACACTCGCGGCGCTCAGCATCAGGCCGATGTAGAACGGGAAGTAACCCGGCTCGGGGCCGGAATCGCCCCAGCCGATACCTTGTTCGACGCTGCCGAACATCACCACCGCGCCGATCAGCGTGGTGAAGAGTGCCAGGCCGAGTTCGACCCAGCGCGTACCGACCAGGGCCGGTGAATCCGAAGAATGGGACATCAAACACCTCCAGCAGGTGACGGCCGTGCGCAGGCGCACGGCCGCAGACAACTCAGTTTTTCAGCCAGCCAGCCTCTTTGAACACCGGGGTGACGCGCGCGGTGTCCTTTTCAATGTAGGCGGTCAACTGCTCACCCTGGAGGAAGGTCGGGACCAGTGCGTTCTGTTTGACGTAGGCCTTGAACTCCGGCGTCTCGGTGACTTTACGCATCAAATCGACATAGAACGCCCGCTGCTCGGCGGTGACTTCGCCGGGCATGAACACGGTGCGCGGGAAGCGGTATTGATCGATGCCCAAGCCTTGTTCGTGGCAGGTCGGTACGTCGGCCCAGGATTTGTCGCCGGCGACTTTCTCTGTATAGCTCATGCGCTCCTGACTGAACACGCAGAGCGGCTCGACCTGGTCGCCGCGCCATTGGCTGATGCTTTCGCTGGGGTTGTTGACGTTGGCGGCGATGTGTTTGCCGGCCAGTTGGGTCGCCGCTTCACTGCCGCTCTTGAACGGGATGTACACCAGTTTGCTGCCGGTGGTCTGGTTCAGCAGCAGGGTCAGGGTCTGATCCACATCCTTGGACTGGCTGCCGCCCATGCGCAGGTTCGACGGGTCAGCCTTGACCGCTTCGTAGAAACCTTTGGCATCCTTCCACGGCGCGTCTTTGTAGCTCCAGAGGATGAAGTCGTCCTCGGCCAGGGCCGCCACCGGGGTCAGTTCCTGCCATTGGTAACCGAGCTTGGACACCAGCGGCAACAGGTAGATGTTGTTGGTGCCAATCACCAGTTTTTCCGGATCGCCCTTGTTCATCTTCAAGTCGAGGAACGCTTCGGCGCCATTACCGCCGCCCTTGTTGAGGACGATGGTGTTCACGTCGAGAAATTTGTGGGTGGTGATGATCGACTGGATCAGGCGCCCGAGTTGGTCGGTCCCGCCACCAGGCCCACCGGCCACGACGATTTCGACATTCTTGTCCGGTTGCCAGGCGTGCGCGAGCGCGGGGAGGGCGCCGGCGGCGACCAGGGTGCAGCCCAGGAGCAGGCGGGAGGTGCGACGAGCGAATGCAGTTCGCATGGAAGGGCCTCATTCTTGTAGTTGTTATGAGTGACTTGTCTGCGCTCGAAAGCCGCAAGCCTGGCCTGAGTGTGGGAAGCCGCCGCAGCCGCGTCTAGTCAAAACAATACATACACCGATAGCCTGGGGTTATAGGTCGCAACGGGGGAAATCGCGTTTAGCGCTGAATGCTTGGCACTAGAGCCTTTTCGTTGAAATGAGCGCCGGACGCCAACCGTTGAAAGCTTGCTGAAAGCCCGGCATGCCATAACCGGAGGCTATCGCCTTATTTCAAGGATTGATTAGACGGTTATCACTGGGCCTTCGATAGTGCTTACCAATGCCGCCTCGAAGCGGTGATGCTGAACCACAACAATAATAAAAGAGGTATGCACCATGGCTCGTCCCAGTGCTTCCCTGCATCTGCCCGGCGCAGGTGTTCAGTCCACGGCAGCGGCCACAGCGCTGACCGGCACCACCAAGGCCAGCAGCGTGCGCTGGCGGATCTTCGCGATCATCTTCGCGCTGACCATGGTCAACCTGATTGATCGGGTATCGCTGTCCATTGCGATGCCGACCATTGCCCATGAATTTTCCCTGTCGCCGAGCATGCAAGGGCTGATCCTCAGCAGCTTCTTCTGGGCGTATGCGCTGTTGCAGATCCCCGGCGGCTGGATGATCGATCGCTTCGGGCCGCATCGGGTGATCAGTTGGTCCACGGGGTTGTGGGGCACCTTTCAAGTGATCGCGGCGTTTGCCACCGGCGGCTTGTCCTTGCTGTTCGCCCGGGTGGCCCTCGGTGCTGCCGAAGCGCCGTTATTTCCCTCGGGGGGCAAACTGATTTCCCTGTGGCTGGCGCCGAGCGAGCGCAGTCGCGGCGCGGTGCTGATGGACAGCGGCAGCCCGTTGGGCGTGGCGTTGGGTGGGTTGATCATTGCCTACCTGATCGCTTCCCTGGATTCGTGGCGCCTGGCCTTCGTGATCGCCGGCATCGCCACGTTGGTGCTGGCGTGGCTGGCGCGGCGTTATCTGCGCGATGACCCGGCCACCCACCCGCAAGTGAATGCCCAAGAGCTGGAAAAGATCAACGCCGGGCGCGCAACGCCGGCGGCCGAGGCGGCGCGTCTGCCGGTCAAGGGCCTGGGCATCGCCGCCCGTTCCCTGAGCGGTTTGCTGATCGGTCGCGCCAGTTGGGCGATGGTGTATTTCGGCCTGCTGACCTGGGGCCCGAGCTACCTGGCCCAGGCCCGTGGTTTCGATATCAAAGGCATTGGCGCCGCGACCTTCGTGATATTCATCTGTGGTGCGCTGGGGTCGTTGACCGGCGGTTTTCTCTGCGACGGGTTGATCCGCAAGGGCGTCAGCCGTGGAGTCGCGGTCAAGAGCCTGCTGGCGTTTTCCGGGGTGGTGGCGCTGGGTGCGTTCCTGTTGTTGCCGACTCTGAGCAATCCTTTTGCGGCTGTGGCGTTGTTGGCCATGACCGCGTTTTTCTTGATGTGGGGCAGCCTCTACTGGAGCTTCCCGGCGTTGCTGGCGGCGCCGGCGCGGGTCGGTTTGATCGGCGGCGTGATGAACATGGCCGGCAGCACGGGCGGTATCGCGGTGCCGATCCTGGTCGGGATCATCTTGCAGATGGCCGGTGGCTTTGCGCCGGTGCTGGGGTTCTTCGCGGTGTGCTCGGCGATCTTCGTTTTGGCCACGTTGTTCATCAGTCTCGACGAGGTGCGCCATGACTAAGCTGTGGGACGGGCCGATCATCGACGCCCATCATCACTTCTGGGACCCGTCGATCAATGACCATCCGTGGCTCGCGCCCGAGGCCAACATCCCGTTTCGCTACGGTGACTACAGCGCGATCAAACGGCGCTATTTGCCCGACGATTATTTCGCCGATGTCGGGCCGCATGACGTCGTGCAAACGGTGTACATCGAGACCGAATGGAACCCCAACGACCCGATTGGCGAAACCCGATTCATCGAAGGGCTGGCCGCGCGTTACGGCGTGCCGAATGCCATCGTCGCCCAAGCCTGGCTCGATCACCCGGACGCGATTGCGGTGCTGCGCGAGCAAGCGAGTTTCAAGTGTGTGCGCAGCGTGCGGCACAAACCTGGCGGCCCGACCGCGCCTGCGCAAGTCGGCCATGTGCGCAGCCTGATGAGCGACGAACGCTGGCGCCGCAGCTTCGCCGCGCTGCAAGGCTTGGGTTTGCATTTCGATTTGCAGACGCCGTGGTGGAACCTGCATGAGGCCGAACGGTTAGCCCGGGACTTTCCCGGCACCACGCTGATCCTCAACCACGCCGGATTGCCCAGCGACCGCAGCGCCGAAGGCTTGGCGGGCTGGCGTCTGGCGATGGCGCGCCTGGCTGAGTGGCCGAACGTGCAGGTGAAGATTTCCGGGCTGGGCCTGGCGGGGCGGGCATGGCGCGCCAAGGACAACGCCTGGGTCGTGCGCGAAGTGATCGCGATGTTCGGCACCAACCGGGTGATGTTCGCCAGCAACTTCCCGGTGGACAGCCTGTGTGGCTCGTTCGACGACATCTACAGCGGTTTCAAATCCATCGTTGCTGATCTGCCGAGGGCCGATCAGGAACGCCTGTTCTACAGCAACGCGCAGCGCATTTATCGCTGCGAGCCTCGCGCCATTGATCGCACAGGGGCTCAAGCCTTGAGGAGAGAAGCATGAACAAGACAACCATCGCCATGGTCCTGGGCGACCCGGCAGGTATCGGCCCGGAACTGATCGCACGTCTGCTCGGCGAGCCCGAAGTGCGCCGCCAGGCCAACGTGATCCTGATTGCCGATGAAGCGGAAATGCAACGCGGCATGCGCATCGCCGGGGTGGAGTTTGCGTACCGGCGCGTGGAGTCGCTGGAGCAGTTGTCGTTTGTCGATGACACGCCGCTGTTCTATGACTTCCGTGGCGACACGATCGGTGAGTTTGCGCGCAGTGAAGCCAGTGTCATCGGCGGCCGCTACAGCCTCGACACCTTGGAAAAAGCCCTGCGCCTGACCGAGGCCGGCATCACCGATGCTGTGCTGTTCGGGCCGTTGAACAAGACCTCGCTGCACATGGCCGGCATGGCGCATAACGATGAGCTGCACTGGTTCGCCGAGTTGCTGGATTTCCACGGGCCGTTTTGCGAATTCAACGTGCTCGACAACCTCTGGACGTCGCGGGTGACCTCCCACGTGGCCCTGGCCGAGGTGCCGGGCATGCTGACCCAGGCGCGGGTGGTGGAAGCGATTCAGTTGATCGACACCGCGCTCAAGCGCAATGGCCTGGAAAAGCCGCGCATCGGCGTGTGTGGGCTGAACCCGCATAACGGCGACAACGGTTCGTTTGGCCGCGAAGAGCTGGACATCATCGGCCCGGCAGTTCGCTCGGCCCAGGCGTTGGGGATTGCGGCGGAAGGGCCGTACCCGGGCGACACGATTTTCCTCAAGGTTCAGGGCGATGCGAGTGCCTTCGATGCGGTGGTGACGATGTATCACGACCAGGGACAGATCGCGATCAAGTTGATGGGCTTCTCCCGTGGCGTGACGGTGCAGGGCGGCTTGCCGATCCCCATCACCACACCGGCCCACGGCACAGCGTTTGATATCGCGGGCAAGGGCAAGGCCAACGTCGGTGCGATCCGCCAGGCGTTCGAGATCGCTTGCCGGATGGGCGCCAACAACTACTAAAAACAGCGCAATACCCCTGTGGGAGCGGGCTTGCTCGCGAAGACGGCATGACAGTCACGGTTGAATTGACTGCCAGACCGCTATCGCGAGCAAGCCCGCTCCCACTTTTGTTTGGTGTGTACCCATAACCACATTCACGTAATAACCGCTTTTTGCGATCACCCCAGGTTATCGCTGGATACGCATAAGTGATTATCCGCGCCCCTTGGCGCTGGCTAAAGTCGCTCCATCGAATGATCAGAGCCCGCCACCGCGCCGCCTCGATTCAGACGAATGACAACTACAAAAAGCCCGCCTTGTTACTTCCGCAAGGCACATACCGGCAGCAAAGGAACTTCACATGACCCGTCCAGAATCCGTCCTGGCTTTGACCAGTGCCATCTCCAAAAGCCGGCTGCGTTTGCTGCCGTTTCTGATCCTGATGTACATCCTCGCGTTTATCGATCGCTCCAACGTCGGCTTCGCCAAAGCGGCGTTGCAGGCCGACACCGGGCTGGGCGATGCGGCGTTTGCCTTCGGCGCGAGCATCTTCTTCATCGGTTACGCGTTCTTCGAAGTGCCGAGCAATTACATGCTGCACCGCCTCGGCGCGAAGGTCTGGCTGTGCCGGATCATGGTCACCTGGGGCCTGGTGTCGGCGGCGATGATGTTCGCCCACAACGCCGAAACCTTTTACGTCCTGCGCTTCATGCTGGGCGTCGCCGAAGCCGGTTTCTTCCCTGGCATCATCCTTTACCTCACCTACTGGTTCCCGGCGCAGAGCCGTGGCCAGGCGCTCGGCCTGTTCTACTTCGGCCTGCCGCTGGCGCTGGTGTTGGGCAGTCCGTTGTCGGGCTGGTTACTGGACTTCCACGGCGTGTTTGGTCTGACCAACTGGCAGTGGCTGTTCGTCGTCGAAGGGCTGATGGCGTCAGTGGTCGGCATCACAGCGTACTTCTATCTGGTCAACCGTCCGGCCCAGGCCACCTGGTTGAGCGTCGAAGAAAAGCAGGCGCTGGAAACCGCGCTGAGCGAAGAAGACGCGCAGAAAAAAGACAGCAGCCCCCAGGGTTTTCTCAGTGCCTTGCGCAACCCTCGGGTGCTGCAATTTTGCCTGGCGTATTTCACGATTCAGATGAGCGTCTACGGCGTGGTGTTTTACCTGCCGACCCGCATCGCCGGTTTGCTCGACGGCCATGTCGGCCTCAACGTCGGCCTGATCACCGCGATCCCGTGGGTCTGCGCGCTGATCGTGACCCGTCTCGTCACGCGCTACGCCGACCGCACCGGCCAGCACCGTCGCCTTGCCGTGTGCATGCTGAGCATGGCCGCCCTCGGCATTGCCGCCTCGGCGCTGGGCACCAGCATGGTCCCGGTAGTCCTGGCGTTCTGCTTCGCGGCAGCCGGTTTCGTCTCGGTGCAGCCATTGTTCTGGACCATTCCCACCAGTTACCTCAGCGGCGCTGCGGCGGCTGGCGGGATCGCCCTGATCAACTCCATCGGCAACCTCGGCGGCTTCGTCGCGCCGAACCTGAAGACCGTGATGGAAAGCAGTTTTGCCGACCCCCGCGCAGGCATGTTTGCCCTGGCTCTGGTCGGCCTCGTTGGCGCCGTCCTGCTGTCCCGACTTCGCACTACCCACACACCCGCATCCCCCTCGCAGCTCACACCGGCTCAGGTTGGCTGATCACTACCAAAGCGTTAGCAAGGAATTGAATTCATGAAAATCACAGCGATCCGTACCCGCGTTTTCGAGTGGAAAGGCAAAGTCGTCCCACCTCAAGCGCACTTCTGCACCAACGCCAGCGACATCCTGTTCGAGCGCGGCGACGCCATGGGCTCGTTCCGTTTCCACGGCTGGCTGGTGGTGGAAATCGAGACCGATACCGGCCTCGTCGGCATCGGTAACTGCGCCCTGGCGCCGCGTGTGGCCAAGGAAATCATCGACACCTACCTGGCGCCCATCGCCATCGGCGAAGACCCGTTCGACAACGAATACATCTGGCAGAAGATGTACCGTCAGAGTCACGCCTGGGGCCGCAAAGGCATCGGCATGGCGGCGATCTCGGCGATCGACATCGCGATCTGGGACATCATGGGCAAAGCCGTCAACAAACCGGTGTTCAAGTTGCTCGGTGGCCGCACCAAGGAAAAGATCTGGACCTACGCCTCCAAGCTCTACGCCAACGACAACCTCGACCTGTTCCTCGAAGAAGCCCAGGGCTATCTGAACCAGGGCTTCACCGCGCTTAAAATGCGCTTCGGCTACGGTCCGAAAGACGGCCCGGCGGGCATGCGCAAGAACATCGAACAAGTGCGCGCCCTGCGTAACCTTGCCGGCCCGGACATCGACATCATGCTTGAGTGCTACATGGGCTGGACCCTGGAATATGCGCGCCGCATGCTGCCCAAACTCGCCGAATTCGAACCGCGCTGGCTCGAAGAACCGGTGATCGCCGACGACATCGAAGGCTACATCGAGCTGAAAAAAATGGGGATTATGCCGATCTCCGGTGGCGAGCATGAGTTCACTTCCTACGGCTTCAAAGACCTGCTCGAACGCCGCGCCGTGGACGTGATCCAGTACGACACCAACCGCGTCGGCGGCATCACCGCCGCGCGCAAAATCAACGCCATGGCCGAAGCCTGGTCGGTGCCGGTGATCCCGCATGCCGGGCAGATGCATAACTATCACCTGACCATGTCCACCACCGCCTCGCCGATGGCCGAGTTCTTCCCGGTGTTCGACGTCGAAGTCGGCAACGAACTCTTCTACTACGTGTTCAAGGGCGAGCCGCAACCGGTCAACGGCTACATCCAGCTCGACGACAACAAACCGGGCCTGGGCCTGGAAATCTCCGATGAATACCTGAGCGACTTCAACATCATCGAGTGATCTTGTGGCGCCGCAACAGGCGGCGCCCACCACGACTTTCTGGAGGGCCGACATGCGCCTGATTCAATTTGAGAACACTGCCGGTGAACGCCAGGTCGGCCTCGTCGAGGGCTCACAGGTCCAGGTGCTCAACGGCACCCGCAGCACCCGTGAACTGGCCCTCGCGGCGATCCGCGCCCAGCGCAGCCTGCACGATGAAGTGGCCCAGCGCGGCACCGAGCCAGGCCCGGACTACGCGCAACTGCTGCAACAGGGCCGCGTACTGCCGCCGCTGGACCACGAAGACCCGGCCCATTGCCTGATCAGCGGCACCGGCCTGACCCATTTGGGCAGCGCCTCGGCCCGGGACAAAATGCATCAGCATGACGGTGAAGTCGAAGCCGGCATGACCGACACCATGCGCATCTTCAAATGGGGCGTGGAGGGCGGCAAACCGGCGGCCGGGCAGGTCGGTGCGCAACCGGAATGGTTCTACAAAGGCGACGGCAGCATCGTCGTGCGCCCCGGCGCGGACTTCCCGGTGCCGCCGTTTGCCGAAGACGCCGGCGAAGAACCGGAGCTGACCGGCCTGTATGTGATCGGCGATGACGGCCAGCCGTATCGGGTCGGCTATGCGCTGGGCAACGAGTTCTCCGACCATGTCATGGAGCGGCGCAATTACCTGTACCTCGCCCATTCGAAACTGCGTTTCTGCGCCTATGGTCCCGAGCTGCGGGTCGGTGAACTGCCCCGGCACCTGGCGGGCACCAGTCGCATCACCCGACACGGCGAAACGATCTGGGAAAAGGAGTTTCTCAGCGGCGAAGACAACATGTGCCACAGCCTCGCCAACCTCGAATTCCATCACTTCAAGTACGCCCAGTTCCTGCGCCCCGGCGATGTCCACGTGCATTACTTCGGCACCGCCACGCTGTCGTTTGCCGACGGCGTAAAAACCCAGCCCGGCGATCGCTTCCAGATCAGCCTTGCCGAGTTCGGCGCACCGCTGGAAAACGGCATCGGCGAAAGCGCCCAGCCGCTGGCCATCGGTCAGATCCGAGCGCTCTAGGCCTTTAACCACCGGCGCTGTCGACCGGTCAAGGACACTCCCATGATCACGTTACTCGGACACAACTACATCGGCGGCCATCGCAGCGCCAACGGTTCCGTACAACTGCAGAGCCTCGACGCCAGCACCGGCGAGCCGCTGCCGGGCACCTTTTTCCAGGCCACCGAAGACGAAGTGGACGCCGCTGCCCAAGCGGCCGCCGCCGCGTACCCGAGCTACCGCAACCTGAGCGCCGAAAAGCGTGCGACGTTTCTCGACGCCATCGCCGATGAAATCGATGCGCTGGGCGATGAATTCGTCGCCACCGTGTGCCGGGAAACTGCACTGCCGGCCGGGCGCATCCAGGGCGAACGCGGGCGCACCAGCGGCCAGATGCGCTTGTTCGCCAAGGTCCTGCGGCGCGGCGATTTCTACGGGGCGCGCATCGACCGCGCCTTGCCGGAGCGCCAGCCGTTGCCGCGTCCGGATCTGCGTCAGTACCAGATAGCCCTCGGGCCAGTGGCGGTGTTCGGCGCCAGCAATTTCCCCTTGGCGTTTTCCACGGCGGGCGGTGATACCGCTTCGGCATTGGCCGCCGGTTGCCCGGTGGTGTTCAAGGCCCACAGCGGGCACATGGCAACCGCCGAATGGGTGGCCGACGCGGTCATCCGCGCCGCCGAGCGCACCGGCATGCCTGCCGGGGTGTTCAACATGATTTATGGCGGCGGTGTCGGTGAGTGGCTGGTCAAGCATCCGGCGATTCAAGCGGTGGGCTTCACCGGTTCGCTCAAGGGCGGCAATGCCCTGAGCCACATGGCCGCGACCCGGCCCCAGCCGATCCCGGTGTTCGCCGAGATGTCGAGCATCAACCCGGTGTTCCTGCTGCCCGACGCCCTGGCGGTGCGCGGTGAACAGATCGCGGCGCAACTGGCCGGTTCGGTGACGTTGGGGTGTGGCCAGTTCTGCACCAATCCCGGTTTGGTCATCGGCCTGCGCTCGCCGCAGTTCAGCGGGTTTTTGCGGCAGTTTTGCGCGCATATGAATGAGCAACCGGCGCAAACCATGCTCAATGCCGGTGCGCTGGTCAGCTATGGCCTGGGCCTTGGCGCCTTGCACGAACACCCGGGGCTGACGCACCTGGCCGGCCACCCGCAGCAGGGCGAGCAGGCTCAACCGCAGGTGTTCAAGGCTGATGTCAGCCTGTTGCTCAACGGCGATGAGCTGCTTCAGGAAGAAGTCTTCGGGCCGACCACCATCGTCATCGAAGTCGACGATCAGGCGCAGTTGGCCGCCGCGCTCCACGGCTTGCGCGGGCAACTGACAGCGACGCTGATTGGCGAGCCCGAGGAGTTGCTGGAATACCGTTGGCTGGCGGAGGCGTTGCAGGAAAAGGTCGGACGGATTCTGCTCAACGGCTATCCGACCGGCGTCGAAGTGTGCGAGGCGATGGTGCATGGCGGGCCGTATCCGGCGACGTCGGATTCACGGGGAACCTCGGTCGGGACACTGGCGATCAATCGTTTCCTGCGCCCGGTGTGTTTCCAGAATTATCCGGATGCGCTGCTGCCCGAGGCCTTGCAGAACGCCAATCCGCTGGGGATTCGGCGCCTGGTGGACGGGGAGGTGAGTGATCGGGTGTTGTAAACACCACAGATCAACTGTGGGAGCGGGCTTGCTCGCGAAAGCGGTGGCTCAGGCAACATGGATGTCGACTGACCCATCGCTTTCGCGAGCAAGCCCGCTCCCACAAAGGGTGAGCAATCGTCTTCAGATTGATTACTGCTCAGTCAACTCCGGCGCCTTCACCACCGCCGGTTTCAACACCAGCCACAACGCCGCCGCAATCAACACCCCGCCATAGATGTGCGCCATCGACAACGGCTCGTCCAGCAGCAACGCGCCCCACAACACGCCGAACGGCGGGATCATGAAGGTCACGGTCATCGATTTCACCGGGCCGATGGAGCTGAGCAGGCGGAAGTAGATGATGTAGGCAAACGCGGTGCAGACCAGGCCCAGGCCCAGCAGCGACAGCCACACACTCCAGCCGCCCCAGCTTGCCGGTGGATGACTGATCACGCTGTAACCGAACAGCGGCAACAGGAACAAGGTCGCGCCGAGCATGCTGCCCAGCGCCGACAATCGGCTGTCGAGGCCGCCGGCATGATCCAGCCAGCGGCGGGCGAGGAACCCGGCGAAGCCGTAGCAAGTGGTCGCGAGCAGGCAGGCGAGGGCGCCCATCAGCAGTTGCATATCGAACGCCACCGGCCCGGCCCGGGTCAGCACGCCGACACCGAACAGGCCGAGGAATACGCCGCCGAGTTTGGCTGCGGTGAGTTTTTCATGGAAGAACAACCCGCCGATCAGCACGCCCATCAATGGCGTGGTGGCGTTGAAGATCGCCGAGTAACCCGCCGGCAACACTTGCGCGGCCACCGAATACAGGGTCGCCGGAATCCCGGAGTTGATCACCCCCAGCAGCATCACGGTTTTGAGTTTGCCTTTGAAATCCCAACTGATGCGCATCAGCCCGAGGATCACCAGCAACCCGACTGCCGCAATCGAAACGCGGAAAAACGCCGTGGGAACGGTGCCAATCACCGGGGCGATGATGCGCATGAACAGGAAACTCGCGCCCCAGATCGCCGCCAGCGACAGTAAACGAAAAATATCGACAGGGCTCACGGTGCACTCCTTCCTTTATGGGGACGGAAGTGTTGCCGAGAGGCCTGAGGATCGCAACCGTAAATCGGGCATTAAATTTTCATTGTGGCGAGCGAGCTTTTTGTGGCGAGGGGGCTTGCCTGTGGCGAGCGAGCTTGCTCGCGCTTGAGTGCGCAGCGCTCACAAAATCCTGGGGCCGCTGCGCAGCCCAGCGCGAGCAAGCTCGCTCGCCACAAGTGAACTCCTAGGCAGGCTTAAATAATGAAGCGCGTCACCAACCCATTCAGGTCCACCGCCAGGCGCGACAGTTCCTGGCTGGCGGCGGAGGTCTGGGTGGCACCGGCGGCGGTCTGGGTCGAGAGGTCGCGAATGTTCACCAGGTTCTGATCGACCTCGCGGGCCACCAGCGCTTGCTGTTCGGCGGCGCTGGCGATCACCAGGTTGCGTTCGTTGATCTGCGAGATCGATGCGGTGATTTTTTCCAACGCCTGCCCGGCGCTGTTGGCCCGGCGCAAGGTCTGGTTGGCCTGCTCGGCGCTGCTTTGCAAAGCGCTGACCGTGGCCCCGGTGCCTTGCTGGATGTTGTTGATCATCAGCTCGATTTCTTCGGTGGAGTTCTGGGTGCGCTGGGCCAGTGAGCGCACCTCATCGGCAACCACGGCAAACCCGCGCCCGGCCTCACCGGCACGTGCCGCTTCGATGGCGGCGTTGAGCGCCAACAGGTTCGTTTGCCCGGCGATGCCACGAATCACTTCCAGCACCTTGCTGATGTCCTGGGCCTGACCCGCCAAGCCCTCGGCCTGTTGCGAGGCGCCGAGCACTTCACTCACCAGGCCTTGAATCGAGGTGATGGTTTCGCTGACCTGCACATGCCCGTGCTTGCTGTCCTCGTTCGAGGCCTGGGACGCCTCGGCACTGGACACGGCATTGGCCGCCACTTCATCCACCGCCGTACTCATCTCGGTCACGGCAGTGGCGGCCTGTTCGATCTGATCGTTCTGCTGTTGCAGGCCACGGGTACTGGTTTCCATCACCGAACTCATTTCCTCGGCGGCGGAAGCGAGTTGCTGCGCCGAATCGCTGATGCCACGGATGGTCGTGCGCAAATGGCTTTGCATGTCGGCCAACGCCTCAAGCAAATGCGCGGCTTCGTCCTTGCCCTGGCTGACAATCTGCCCGCTCAGGTCACCGGCGGCGATCCGTCGGGCCACGCTCAGGGCCTGGTTGATCGGCGCGGTGATGCTGCGGGTCAGCAGCCAGGCCAGGGCCAGGGTCGCGAACAGCGCGACGACGATGATCAGACCGACAATCCACTGCGCCCGCTGATACATCCGCGCGGCTTCGGTGGAGGCTGCTTCGGCACCTTTTTGATTGAAACTGATCATGGCTTCCAGGGATTTATCCAGCACACCACCCTGGGGCGCCAGTTCCGTATTGAGGCGGGTGTAGGCTTGCTCCGATTGGCCGGCGTCAATCTGGCCGATGATCTGGTCGAGAATCGCCATGTACTTGGTCACGTCCGCGCTCAGGCTGGCGAGCATGGCCCGCTCCTGGTCACTGGCGAGCAATTGCTTGTGATCGTTGAGGCGCTTGAGCAGGTCCTGGCGTTGGGCGCTGATGATGCCTTTGCTCTTGTCCCGCACGGCCGGCTGACTGTTGGCGATCAAGCGCAGGGATTCGAGGCGAATGGTGGCGATGTTCGTCGCGCTGTCGTGGATGCTCTCGATACTCGGCATCCACGATTCTTCGATCACGCTGGCGCTTGCACGCAGGGTCGCCATCTGACCCAGGCCGAACAGGCCGACCACGACTAGCAGACTGGCCAAAACGGCAAAACTCAAACCGGCGCGCAAACCTATGCGCATGTTCCTGATGGACATCAATTGTGCTCCTTGGGCGATTAGGGATTGAGTCCTCGTGTACCGAAGATCTTGTTGTTAGGCGGGTGATGGCGAGGTGTATATCAAAGTGCCATCATTTTGGTAAGACCAATCTGTAAGGCTCTGTTTCGGTGGATACAGGGCCGGTGAGTGTCGAAACCCCCGTCTGCCAAGGGTTTGTGCTGACTGATCGGACGGATTACTGACCGATCGGTCGATGAAAAAATCTGCCACAGGCCCCGCCCGACCCTCCACATCAATGGCAAAAATTACGCTTCTCCTGCACCCGGTTCACTGGCTAAGCTCAGGGTTCCGAAATTCCCGCAGAGGTCTCACCATGCCGCAGCAATGGCCCGCCGCCGACATCGCTCGAAAGATCCTCGATGGCTTTGACGATTACCGCGAGCATTTCCGCCAGATCACCGACGGTGCCCGGGCGCGTTTCGAGCAGGCCCAGTGGCAGGAGACGCAATCGGCGTCGGCGGCGCGGATCAACCTCTACGAAGAAAAGGTCGGCGAAACCGTCGAGCGCCTGCGCGAAGCCTTCGCTGACGATGTGCTGATGGAAGTGAGCTGCTGGCCGCTGGTCAAAAGTGCCTACATCACCCTGATCGACCTGCGCTTCGACGATGAACTGTCCGAGACCTGGTACAACTCGATTTTCTGCGGGCTGTTCAGCCATGACCTGATCAGCGACGGCTGCATGTTCATCCACACCACCCGACCGAGCCTGCGCCGGGCCCGGGCGGCGCAAACCCGGACTTATAAGCCTCAGGGACATTTGTCGGAAATGCTGGCGAGCATCTTTGCCGACTACCGCTTCAGCGAGGATTACGCCGACCTGGCTGGCGACCTGCGCCGCCTCGAAGCACAACTGCGGGAGAACCTGCCGGACTGGGTGTGCAAGGACCCGGAACTGAGCGTCGAACTGTTTTCCTCGGTGCTCTACCGCAACAAAGGCGCGTACCTGGTGGGGCGCATCTACACCCGGGACGAACAATGGCCGCTGGTGATTCCGCTGTTGCACCGCGAAGGTCGCGGCATCCAGATCGACGCGCTGATCACCGATGAAGCGGACGTGTCGATCATTTTCTCGTTCACCCGTTCGTATTTCATGGTGGATGTGCCGGTGCCGGCGGAGTTCATCGGCTTCCTCAAGCGCATCCTGCCGGGCAAGCACATCGCCGAGTTGTACACTTCGATCGGCTTCTACAAGCATGGCAAGTCCGAGTTCTACCGGGCGCTGATCAACCACCTGGCCAACACCGACGACCAGTTCATCATGGCCCCCGGCGTGCGCGGCATGGTCATGAGCGTGTTCACCCTGCCGGGCTTCAACACCGTATTCAAAATCATCAAGGACCGCTTCTCGCCGTCGAAAAACGTCGACCGCGCCACCGTGATCGAGAAGTACCGCTTGGTGAAAAGCGTCGACCGGGTCGGGCGCATGGCCGATACCCAGGAATTCGCCGACTTCCGTTTCCCGCTGAGCAAATTCGAGCCGGCGTGCCTGGAGGAACTGCTCGATGTGGCGCCGTCCACGGTGTCGGTCGAAGGCGACACAGTGCTGATCCGCCACTGCTGGACCGAGCGGCGCATGACGCCGCTGAACCTCTACCTGGAAAACGCCAACGAGGCCCAGGTGCGCGAGGCGCTGGAAGATTACGGTCTGGCGATCAAGCAACTGGCGGCGGCGAACATCTTTCCCGGTGACATGCTGCTGAAGAACTTTGGCGTCACCCGACATGGGCGGGTGGTGTTTTATGACTACGACGAGATTTGCTTTCTGACCGAGGCCAACTTCCGCCACATCCCGCAACCCCGCACGCCGGAAGATGAAATGGCCTCCGAGCCGTGGTACTCGATCGGGCCGCTGGATGTGTTTCCGGAAGAGTTTCCGCCGTTTTTGTTTGCCGATTCCGGGCAGCGCAAGTTATTCGATGAACTGCATGGCGAGTTGTACAACGCCGATTACTGGAAGAGCTTGCAGGAGGCGATTCGGGCGGGGAAGGTCATCGATGTGTTCCCGTATCGGCGTAGGGGCCTGGATAACGAGTAGGACATAGCGTTTCTGGTGGATGGGCTGACGCCTTCGCGAGCAAGCCCGCTCCCACAGGGGATTTGTGAGCACTGCAAATCCAATGTGGGAGCGGGCTTGCTCGCGAAAGGGTCAGGCACGTTGTTGTGTCATGCGCCGAACCATCATTTATGCGCGCAAATCTGCGACAATCGCCCCCCTGCGCCACTAGACGACTTATTGCGTACCTGATGACTGACGAATCGCCTTCCATCGACAAACTGCTGAAAAACCTCGATCACGCCATGATTGCCGACCGCCACCGGCTGCGGCGGCAGTTGCTTGAGCTGCGCAAGAAACCTGACGAGGCCAAGCTGGCCCAGTGGGTGACGCGCATGCAGGCGTCCTGTGATCAGGTGCTGGCGCGGCGTGCCAGCCTGCCGGTGATTCGTTACGACGACAGTTTGCCGATCGCCGCCAAGCGCGACGAAATCAAAGAGGCGCTGCTCAAGCATCAGGTGCTGATCATTGCCGGCGAAACCGGTTCGGGTAAAACCACCCAGTTGCCGAAGATCTGCCTGGAAATCGGGCGCGGCCAGCATGGTTTGATCGGCCACACCCAGCCCCGTCGAATCGCTGCACGCAGCGTCGCCAGCCGGGTGGCTGAAGAACTGGCCACGCCGTTGGGCGCGCTGGTCGGCTATCAGGTGCGGTTCGAGGATCAGAGCGATTCCAATACCCTGATCAAGCTGATGACCGACGGCATCCTGCTGGCGGAAACCCAGAACGACCGCTATCTCGAACGCTATGACACGATCATCGTCGACGAAGCCCACGAACGCAGCCTCAACATCGACTTCCTGCTCGGTTACCTGAAAACCCTGCTGCCGCGCCGCCCGGACCTGAAAGTCATCATTACGTCGGCGACCATCGACCTGGAGCGTTTCTCCAAGCATTTCGATGACGCGCCGATTGTCGAAGTCTCCGGCCGCACCTTCCCGGTAGACACCTGGTATCGCCCCCTGACCCTGGAGCAGGACGAAGAGGGCAACCGCGTCGAGGATGACTTGACCGTGGACCAGGCGATCCTCGCCACCCTCGACGAAATCGCCGCGTTTGAACGCAGCGAGCGCAAGAGTCCTGGGGATGTGCTGGTATTCCTGCCCGGCGAGCGCGAGATTCGCGACGCGGCGGACATGCTGCGCAAGGCCCAGCTCAAACACACCGAAATCCTGCCGCTCTATGCGCGCTTGTCGCCGGCCGAGCAGCAGCGGATTTTCCAGTCGCACCCAGGCCGACGCGTGGTGCTGGCGACCAACGTCGCGGAAACCTCGTTGACGGTGCCGGGTATTCGCTATGTGATCGACAGCGGCACCGCACGCATCAGCCGTTACAGCTACCGCGCCAAGGTCCAGCGCCTGCCCATCGAAGCGATTTCCCAGGCCAGCGCCAACCAGCGCAAAGGTCGTTGCGGGCGGGTCGAGCCGGGCATTTGCATTCGTCTTTATGGCGAAGAAGATTTCATCGGCCGGCCGGAATTCACCGACCCGGAAATCCTGCGCACCAACCTTGCCGCCGTAATTTTGCAGATGCTGCATTTGCGCTTGGGCGAGATCACCGATTTCCCGTTTATCGAGCCGCCGGATGGCAAAGCCATCAGCGACGGTTTCAACCTGCTGCAAGAACTCTCGGCAGTGGATCGCAACAGCCAACTGACGCCGCTGGGACGCAATCTTGCGCGCCTGCCGGTGGACCCGCGCATGGGCCGCATGTTGCTCGAAGCGGCAAAACTCGGCAGTTTGCAGGAAGTGCTGATCGTCGCCAGCGCCATGTCGATTCAAGACCCGCGCGAACGTCCGCCGGAACGCCAGCAAGCGGCGGATCAGGCCCACGCACAATGGAAAGACGTGGATTCGGACTTCGCCGGGCTGGTCAATCTGTGGCGCGGTTTTGAAGAACAGCGCCAGGCGTTGACCGCCAGTCCGTTGCGCAACTGGTGCCGCAAGAATTTCCTCAACTACTTGCGCCTGCGCGAGTGGCGCGATTCCCATCGACAGTTGAGTCTGATCTGTCGCGACATGCAGTTGACCCTCAACAAAGAACCGGCGGATTACCCGAAACTGCACAAAGCCGTGCTCTCGGGTCTGCTCAGCCAGATCGGCCAGAAAACCGAAGAGGGCGACTACCTCGGCGCGCGTCAGCGGCGTTTCTGGATTCACCCGTCATCCGGCCTGGGCAAGAAGCGCCCGCAATGGCTGATGGCCGCCGAACTGGTGGAAACCACCAAGTTGTATGCGCGCATGGTGGCCAAGATCGACGCCGACTGGATCGAGCCGCTGGCCGGGCACCTGATCAAGAAAAACCACTTCGAACCGCATTGGGAGAAGAAGCGCGGCCAGGTTGTGGCGTTTGAACAGATCACCTTGTTCGGGCTGATCGTGGTGGGGCGCCGACCGGTGCATTACGGGCCGATTGATCCGGTGGTGTCCCGTGAATTCTTCATTCGCGAAGGCCTGGTCCGGGGCGAAATTCAGTCCAAGGCCAAGTGCCTGACCGCCAATGCGCAGTTGCTGGAGCAGCTCGACGAACTGGAGGCCAAGGCCCGGCGTCGCGACATCCTCGCCGACGAAGAAACCCTGTTCGCCTTCTACGATGCGCGGCTGCCGGCGGAGATTCACCAGACCGCGACCTTCGACAGTTGGTACAAGGTCAACAGCCAGAAAGACCCGCAACTGCTGATCATGCGCGAAGAAGACGTGCTGGCCCGCGAGGCCAGTGAAGTCACCGCGCTGCATTACCCGGACACCTTGCACATCGGTGATCTGGAATTGGCCCTGAGTTATCACTTCGAACCCAATCACCCCCGCGACGGCGTGACCCTGCGGGTGCCGGCGCCGCTGTTGCCGATGCTGCCGCCGGAACGCCTGGAATGGCTGGTGCCGGGCGTCATTGAAGCCAAATGCATCGCGTTGGTCCGCAACCTGCCCAAGGCGCTACGCAAGAACTTCGTGCCGGTGCCGGACTTCGTTAAAGCCGCGTTGCAGCGCATGACGTTCGCCGAGGGCTCATTGCCCCAGGCCCTGGGCCGTGAACTGCTGCGCATGACCGGGGCGCGGGTCAGCGATGAAGCCTGGGCCGAAGCGGCGCAGCAGGTCGACAGCCATTTGCGCATGAACCTGGAAATCGTCGATGGCCAGGGCAAGTTCCTCGGCGAAGGGCGGGATCTGGCGGAGTTGACCGCACGTTTCGCCGAAGCCAGCCAAGCCGCGTTGGCCGTGCCGCAAACCGCGAAGAACCAGCAACCGGTGGAGCCGAAAGTCTTTGCCGCCGTGGCCGAGAAAACCCAGCAGAAGATCGCCGGGCTGTCGATGACGGTGTACCCGGCGTTGGTGGAAGAGAGCGGCACGGTCAAGGAAGGGCGGTTCTCGACCCCGGCCGAAGCCGAGTTCCAGCATCGCCGCGCCTTGCAGCGTCTGTTGATGCAGCAATTGGCCGAGCCGGCGAAATTCCTGCGGGGCAAGTTGCCAGGGTTGACTGAGCTGGGGCTGATGTACCGCGAACTGGGGCGCATCGATGCCTTGGTCGAAGACATTCTGCTGGCGAGTCTCGATAGCTGCATCCTCGACGGCGAAGACCCGTTACCTCGCGATGGCGCCGGGTTGGCGTCCCTGGCCGAGCGCAAGCGTGGCGGCTGGACTGAACACGCCGAGCGCCTGGCGAAGCTGACCCTGGAGATTCTCAAGCTTTGGCACGGTCTGCAAAAACGCTTCAAGGGCAAGATCGACCTGGCCCAGGCCGTGGCGTTGAACGATATCAAGCAGCAGCTCAGTCATCTGGTCTATCCCGGTTTTGTCCGGGAAACCCCGATGCAGTGGCTCAAGGAACTGCCGCGTTATCTGAAAGCGGTCGAGCAACGTTTCGAGAAAATCGGCGCGCAAGTGCAGCGGGATCGGGTCTGGAGTGGTGAATTGTCCGGTTTGTGGGCGCAATACCAGACCCGCGCCAACAAACACGCCCAGGAAGGCAAGCGCGATCCGCAGTTGGAGTTGTATCGCTGGTGGCTGGAGGAATACCGGGTTTCCCTGTTCGCCCAGCAACTGGGGACCAAAGTGCCGATCTCCGACAAACGCCTGAACAAACAGTGGACCCAGGTCGAACCATAACCCCTCTGTGGGAGCGGCTTTTGTGGCGAGCGAGCTTGCTCGCGCTGGGCTGCGCAGCGGCCCTAAAATTTTGTGAGCGCTGCGCACTCAAGCGGGAGCAAGCTCCCTCGCCACAAAAGCCCGCTCCCACAGGGGTGAGGTGTTTGATCCGGCAAATAGGGCCAAACCCCAGCGTTTATGGCAAACTTCGCGCCTATAAACGCCGGCCCCGCTGTTTTGCGCCTTCACAGGCATGGCGGATCGGAATAAAGCGATGCCAGGTTTGATTCCACGGACGGGAATAGACCCTTTGTGTGTTGGTACGTCGGTGCCAACGCTTTCTGCCTGAACAGATTAGAGAAACGACCATGCATAACGTCGTCATCAGCGGCACCGGCCTGTACACCCCGGCCAACAGCATCTCCAACGAAGAGCTGGTGCAGTCTTTCAACGCTTACGTCGCGCAATTCAACGCCGACAACGCCGACGCCATCGCGCGCGGCGAGATCGAAGCGTTGACCGAGTCCAGTGCAGCGTTTATCGAAAAAGCCTCCGGCATCAAAAGCCGCTTTGTCATGGACAAGGACGGCATCCTCGACCCGCAACGCATGGCGCCGCGGCTGCCCGAGCGTTCCAACGACGAATGGTCGGTGCTCTGCCAGATGGCCATCGGCGCTGCCGAACAAGCCCTGCAACGCGCCGGTAAGACCGCTGCGGACATCGACGGCGTGATCGTCGCCTGCTCCAACCTGCAACGCGCCTACCCGGCCATCGCCATCGAAGTCCAGGAAGCCCTGGGCATCCAGGGTTTCGGTTTCGACATGAACGTGGCCTGCTCCTCGGCAACCTTCGGCATCCAGGCCGCCACCAACAGCGTGCAACTGGGCCAGGCCCGGGCGATCCTGATGGTCAACCCGGAAGTCTGCACCGGGCACTTGAACTTCCGCGACCGTGACAGCCACTTCATTTTCGGCGACGCCGCGACTGCGGTGATCATCGAGCGTGCCGACCTGGCGACCTCCCAGTACCAGTTCGATATCGTCAGCACCAAACTGCTGACCAAGTTCTCCAACAACATCCGCAACAACTTCGGCTTCCTCAACCGCGCGGCGGAAGAGGGCATCGGCGCCAAGGACAAACTGTTCGTACAGGAAGGCCGCAAGGTGTTCCGCGACGTGTGCCCGATGGTCGCCGAGCTGATCGCCACGCACCTGGAGGAGAACCAACTCAACATCGGTGACGTGAAGCGCTTCTGGCTGCACCAGGCCAACCTCAGCATGAACCACTTGATCGTCAAGAAATTGCTGGGTCGCGAAGCCACCGAAGAAGAAGCCCCGGTGATCCTCGACACCTACGCCAACACCAGCTCCGCCGGTTCCGTGATTGCGTTTCACAAGAACCAGGATGACCTGGCCAGCGGTTCGCTGGCGGTGCTCAGCTCGTTCGGTGCCGGGTATTCGATTGGTAGCGTGATTCTGCGCAAGCGCTGAGTTAACGCCTGAAAGATCGCAGCCTGCGGCAGCTCCTACGGGATCGGGTTCCAACTCAATAGTGAGGTTGGACTCGATTCTGTAGGAGCTGCCGCAGGCTGCGATCTTTTTTTGTGCATGAGGTATTTGGGCCAAGGACGCTTTTGTGGCGAGGGAGCTTGCTCCCGCTCGGCTGCGAAGCAGTCGTAAAGTCAGCGAGCTCGGTCTGTCTGGAGGAATGCAGGGGACCGCTTCGCGCTCCAACGCGAGCAAGCTCGCTCGCCACAAAAGGCCGGTGTGAATGGGAAATGAAAACAGCCCCGCGTTGGTCTATCGGACGGATGATGGGGACCGATAGACCAACGCGAGGCTGTAAAGAAGAGCTCGGGCTTCCTTGCCCGAGTCGTATTGCGGGGTATCAGAACTTGGCTTCGGCATCCAGTTGCAGGGTCTTGATGTCCGAGTCGCGGATGGTGGCGTTGGTGAAGTCGGATTTAGCCATGAAGTACGTCGCGCCCAGGGCGAAGTTCTTGTCGATTTCATAGCTGACTTTCAACTTGCTGCCGCGCGAACCGGTGAAACCGTTGGCGAAGTCGGAATCGGTGAAGGCACCGACCACGGCGTTACGCTGTACGTCGCGATAGTTGTAATCCACAGCGAAGCCGTAAAGCTTGGTCTTCACACCGGTCAACCAGGCTGCGTCCTGATCGTTGCTGGCGTCTTTGTTAGTGACGTACTGGCCGTACAGCGACAGCGGCATTGGCAGGCCACCGATGTCGATCTGACCAAAACCTTCGTACAGCTTGAACTGTTCGTTCGGGGTGTTGCCGTTGGTGGCTAGGATGGATGGCGTGGTGGTGCCGCCCGCGGTGATGTCGTCGTCGTTGTCGTAACCGTAGACGCTGCCACCCAGGGTCAGTTTCAGGTTGTCGGTGATGGCGAAGCGCGCACCCAACTGACCGGCGTACAGGCGCAGGTCGTGCTTGAACTGCACGCCGTCGCCGTCGACGTTGTCCTTGAGGGTGTAGTGGCCGGCGCTTCCGAACAACTCGGTGCTGGCGCCCAACGGGTATTTGTAGGTCAGTGCCAGGCCTTCCGGGCTGATATCGCTATCCCAGATGATGTCGCCCATGCTCACCCATTGTTGCGGCATCTTGCCGCCCACAACGTGCAGGTTCTTGAGGAAGTCAGGGTGGTAGTCGACGTAGCCCTGATCCAGCCAGATCGACTTCTTGTCGAAGTAGCCGTCCAGGCTCTGGTTGGTGGAACGAGCGTCATCGTTGTTGCCGGTGGCGATACGGATACCGGTGTCGACTTGCGGGTTGATTTCGCTGTAGGCACCCAGGCGCACGCGAATACGCTGGCGATCCTGGTCTTTGTTGTTCGAAACACCATCGTTGTGCACGGTTTCTTCACGGAAACGCACGTCACCCTTGAACTGGGTCTTGGCGGCCCAGGCCAGTTTCTGGTCGAAGGTGCTCAGTTCGTTGGTTTTCTTCGCGGTCGCGGCGATCTGCTCGTTGGTCTCTTGCTGAGCCTGACGGGCGATCTGCTGGTCTTTCTGGTCACGGGCCAGTTCGGCTTGCAGTTCGGCGTATTGCGCCTGGGAAATCGAGCCGTTTGCCTTGAGCATGTCGAGCAGTTTGGCGTCGACTGCGGCGCTGGCCGGAACACTCATGGCCAGCATCAGGCCGCCACACAAGGCCGCCGCAGTTTTCGTGGAAGCAAGACGCATATCAATCTCCGAAGATGAAAGGGATGACTGAGCCATCCAGGACACAACCGACCGATGACGGACGGAAAACAGTGACCGGGTAGAACCCGGCGCTCTAAAAACAGGCGCCAGTATCGCGATGGTTTATGACAGTGCAGTGGCAAAGTGATGGCAGCTCGATGACGATACAAATCTTTCATGAACCTTTGTTCTAGAGCACTGTCGGCCGGATGACGGGTGTGCAATGAGCGGCGATAAGCGATACTCGCCAGGCTGTCACGCACAGAAATGGTGAGAATGCTGATGCCGCTGCAATGTCTGGAAAAACTGTCCGAAATCGCGCCACACACGTGGGACGCGCTAGTACCTGAACGTCAGCCGTTTCTGCGTCATGCCTTCCTCACGGCCCTGGAAGACAGCGGCAGTGTCGGCCCGCACACCGGCTGGCAGCCCGAGCATTTGCTGCACATCGAAGGTGATCGCCTGATCGCGGCACTGCCCAGCTACCGCAAATGGCATTCCTACGGCGAGTACGTGTTCGATCACGCCTGGGCCGACGCCTGCGCCCGCGCCGGCATCGACTATTACCCCAAGCTGTTGACCGCCGTGCCGTTTAGCCCGGTCAGCGGGCCGCGTCTGTTGGCGGCCAATGTCGAGGACGGTTTCGAGCTGCTGAAAAGCCTGCCGGGTTATCTGGAGATCGAAGAACTTTCCAGCGCTCACATCAACTTTACCGACCCGTTCACCGACGCCGCGCTGGCCGAGCAATCGGGCTGGCTGCAACGCATCGGCTGCCAGTATCACTGGCAGAACCGCGATTATCGGGATTTCCAGGACTTCCTCGACGCCCTCAGTTCGCGCAAGCGCAAGCAGATGCGCAAGGAGCGCGAGCAAGTGGCGGGGCAGGGCATCGAGTTCGAATGGCTTGAGGGCGCGCAACTGACCGAGCGGCAGTGGGATTTTGTCTACGCCTGCTACGCCAATACCTACGCGGTACGTAGGCAAACGCCTTACCTGACGCGGGAATTCTTCAGCCTGTTGGCCGAACGTATGCCCGAGTCGATTCGCGTGGTGCTGGCCAAACAAGGCTCACGACCGGTGGCCATGGCGTTCAGCCTGGTGGGCGGCGACAGCTTTTATGGACGTTATTGGGGTTGCCTGGCGGAGTATGACCGCCTGCACTTCGAGACCTGTTTCTACCAGGGCATGGACTATGCGATTGCCAACGGCTTCCAGCGTTTCGATGCCGGGGCGCAGGGCGAGCACAAGTTGATTCGCGGGTTCGAGCCGGTGATCACCCATTCCTGGCACTACCTGCGGCATCCGGGGTTGAAAGCAGCGGTCAAAGACTTTTTGCAACAGGAACGGGTCGGGGTGCTGGCGTATGCCGAGGAAGCGAGGACCGCCTTGCCTTACCGGCAAGCCTGATCCTCGCCACGGGCCTCAGGTGCCTTCCTTTTGATCGTTCCCACGCTCTGCGTGGGAATGCCTCAAGGGATGCTCCGCGTCCAGTGACGCGGAGCGTCACGGGCTGCATTCCCACGCAGAGCGTGGGAACGATCGGGTCTCAATCGATCCCGACAAACCCACCCGTCTGGTGCGCCCACAACCGCGCATACAACCCGCCATGGGCCAGCAGTTCGGCGTGGGTGCCGGTTTCGGCGATCTTGCCGTTTTCCAGCACCACCAGCCGATCCATGCGGGCGATGGTCGAGAGGCGGTGGGCGATGGCGATCACGGTTTTGCCTTGCATCAGGGTTTCCAGGCTTTCCTGGATCGCCGCTTCGACTTCCGAGTCCAGCGCGGAGGTGGCTTCGTCCATGATCAGAATCGGCGCGTCTTTGAGCAGCACCCGGGCGATGGCGATCCGCTGACGCTGGCCGCCGGACAGCTTCACCCCGCGCTCACCCACGTGGGCATCGAAACCGCTGCGGCCTTCGGCGTCCGAGAGCAACGGGATGAACTCGTCGGCCCGGGCTTTGTGCACCGCTTCCCAGAGTTCGGCGTCGGTGGAGTCGGGCCGACCGTAAAGCAGGTTGTCGCGAATCGAACGGTGCAGCAGCGAGGTGTCCTGGGTGATCATGCCGATGCGCTCGCGCAGGCTTTCCTGGCCGACCTCGGCGATGTTCTGGCCGTCGATGAGAATGCGCCCACCCTCCACGTCATAGAGACGCAGCAGCAGGTTGACCAGGGTCGATTTGCCAGCGCCGGACGGGCCGATCAGACCGATTTTTTCGCCGGGTTTGATGGTCAGGTTGAGGCCGCCGATGATGCCTTTCTTCTTGCCGTAGTGAAAATCCACGTGCTCGAAACGCACCTCGCCACGGGCCACGGCCAGGGGTTTGGCTTGCGCGTGGTCGGTGACGCTGACCGGTTGCGCGATGGTGCGCAGACCATCCTGGACCATGCCGATGTTTTCGAAGATGCCGGTCACCACCCACATGATCCAGCCGGACATGTTGACGATGCGGATCACCAGGCCCGTGGCCAGGGCAATCGCGCCCACCGAAATCAGCGACTGCGACCACAGCCACAGGGCCAGGCCGGTGGTGGTGACGATCAGCAGGCCGTTCATGCTGGTGATAGCCACGTCCATGCTGGTGACCACGCGGCCAGCCATTTGCGCTTTCTCGGTTTGTTCCTTGATCGCTTCCTTGGCGTACTGCTGTTCGTAATTGGTGTGGGCGAACAGCTTCAACGTAGTGATGTTGGTGTAGCCGTCGACGATACGGCCCATGAGTTTGGAACGCGCATCGGAGGACTGCACCGAGCGGTCCTTGACCCGTGGAACGAAGTAATAAAGTGCGCCGATGAAACCGCCGATCCAGGTGATCAACGGGATCATCAGGCGCCAGTCGGCTTCGGCAAACAGCACCAGGGCGCTGATCGCGTAGATCAACACGTGCCACAGCGCATCCACCGCTTGCACCGCCGAGTCGCGCAGGGCGTTGCCGGTTTGCATGATGCGCTGGGCGATGCGCCCGGCGAAGTCGTTCTGGAAGAAATTCAGGCTCTGCTTGAGCACGTAGCGGTGGTTCTGCCACAGGATCAGGCTGGTCATGCCCGGGGTCAGGGTCTGGTGCACCAGCAGGTCATGCAGGCCAAAGAAAATCGGGCGCAGGACCAGGGTGACCACCACCATCCAGGTCAGTTCGAGGGCGTGGTCCTGAAAGAAATTCGGGTTCGGCGTGCCTTGGGCCAGGTCGATGATGCGGCTCAGGTAATTGAACAGCGCGACTTCGATCAGCGAGGCGAACAGGCCGACGATCAACAGGGCGGCGAAACTCGGCCAGACCTGCTTCAAGTAATAGGTATAGAAGGGGAGAACCCGATCCGGCGGAGCCGCCGTCGGTGCATCGCGGAAGATGTCGATCAGTTTTTCAAAACGGCGATAAAGCATTGGTTCTCCGCCCGCGCTGGGGCTCTCCGTTGAACAGTGTGAGCGGTGCCGCCGGGCGGCAACCGCTCAAGACATCCTGTGAAGCTTAGTTGATGACTTTGGCCGACTTGATGTGCACAGGAACGGCAGGTACGTCTTTCATGCCGCTTTTGGTGGTGGTCTGAGAGTTGACGATGATATCAACCACATCCATGCCTTTAACGACTTTACCGAACACGGCATAGCCATCGCCCTGGTCGAGGAAGTCGTTGTCCTTGACGTTGACGAAGAATTGGCTGGTGGCCGAGTCTGGATCGGAGGTACGGGCCATAGACAATGTGCCACGCACGTTATGCAAACCGTTCTTGGACTCGTTCTTGATCGGTGCCTTGGTGTCTTTCTGCTGCATTTGTTCAGTAAAACCGCCGCCCTGGACCATGAAACCCGGGATCACACGGTGGAAAATCGTGTTGTTGTAGAAGCCGCTGTTGACGTAATCAAGAAAGTTCTTGGTACTGATCGGTGCCTTGACCGCGTCCAGTTCAATTTCGATTTGACCGTTGTCGGTCTCCAGCAGCACGTGCGGCGCCTTGGCGGGCGTGGCGGCCATCAAGTTGGCGGCAAACAGCACGGAGCCGGCGACGAGGGCGATTTTTTTCAGCATGGGTCAGTGATCCTGAGTAGTGGTGTCGACTGCGGTGAGAAACTCGAGCAGGGTTTGGTTAAAGCGTTCGGGTTGATCCAGCGGGGTGGCGTGGCGCGAATCGGCGATCACCACCAGCCGCGCATCGGGCAGCAGTTTTACATAGGTTTCTTTCAGCGCCACCGGCGTGTAGTCACGGTCGGCGCTGACGATGAGGGTTGGACAGGCGACCTTCGAAAGTCGTTCCTGGACGCCCCAGCCAACGATGGCATCGAAGCTGGCGAGATAAGCATGTTTGTCGTTTTTTGCCCAGCGCTCGGTCATCTTTTGTCGCAAGTCCGCCTGTTCCGGTTTCGGGAACAGCTTGGCACCCAGGGCCTTGCCGATGGCGCCGAGGCTCAGTACGCGCATCAGGCCCCAGCGTTTGAACCACTGCCAATAGTCGTCGCGGCTGCGTAACTTGACCTCGGGCGAACTGTTGACGATGCACAGGCTTTTCAGCAACTGCGGCTGATCGGTGGCCAGTTGGAAACCGATCATGCCGCCCATGGACAGGCCCACGTAATGGGTCGGGCCGAGTTTCAGATGTTCCATCAGCGCGATCAGGTCGGCGCTGAAACCGGCGATGCTGTAGTGCTCGCGGGGTTTGTCCGAACGACCGTGGCCGCGCACATCCGGGACGATCACTCGGTAGTGGGTGGACAACGCCGGGATCTGCATTTCCCAGTCCAGGGTGCTGGAACCCAGCCCGTGGACCAGCAGCAACGGAGCGCCGTGGCCATATTCCTCGTAGTGCAGGTTGCAACCTTCATGTTCGAAATAGGCCATGCAGAAACTCCGTGTCAGGCTTGTTCAGGGGCGGCGAAGGGCGCATCGAGCGGCGCGGTGTCGAAAGTGCGCAGCAGTTCGATAAGGATTTGCGTGGCCGGGCCCAGGGGTTTGTCCTTGTTCGAGTACAGATAGAAGCTGGGGTTGCGACTGCCGCCCTGATCCAACGGTAGCAGCTTGAGCGTACCTTCCTTCAATTCCCGTTCGATCATGTGCCGGGGTAGCCAGGCGAAACCCAGCCCGCTGCTGACAAATGTCGCGGCGGTGGCCAGGCTGCCGACGGTCCAGCGCTGCTCGGCGCCGAGCCAGCCGACATCCCGTGGCTGCTGGCGACCGGAGTCGCGGATCACCACTTGCATCTGGGTTTCCAGGTCCTGGAAATTGATTTCGCGGTTCAGCCGATGCAGCGGGTGTTCGGGGTGGGCGACGGCGACAAATTCCACATCACTCAATTCCGCCCCCAGGTAACCGGGAATGCTCAGGCCGGTGATGGCCAGGTCGGCGACGCCTTCGAGCAGGACTTCCTCCACGCCCGACAACACTTCTTCGCGCAGCCGCACCCGGCAGCCGCGGCTTTGCGGCATGAACGCGGTCAAGGCGCGCACGAGGCGGGCGCTGGGGTACGCGGCGTCGACCACCAGCCGCACTTCCGCTTCCCAACCCTGTTCCATGTGATGGGCCAGGTCTTCCAGTTGACTGGCCTGTTTCACCAGTTGCCGCGAGCGGCGCAGCAACACGCCGCCGGCCTCGGTGAGCACGGCTTTGCGGCCGTCGATGCGCAGCAGTGGCACGCCGAGCTGGTCCTGCATGCGGGCCACGGTGTAGCTGACCGACGATTGCGAGCGGTGCAGCGCTTCGGCGGCCTGGGCGAAACCGCCGTGGTCGACCACGGCCTGCAACGTTCGCCATTGATCAAGGGTCACGCGGGGCGCTTTCATGATGAGCTCCTCTTGTCCTAAGCTGGCAGTCCTTATTGGAGACTGCCGAATGAGAAAATTCTGTTTTGTGGTGTTGGTGATGCTGCCGCTGACCGCGTTTGCCTATCCGATCGATGTTAAAAAACAGCTCAATGGCATGAGCATCGACTACAACGCCTACGACACGGATAACGACATCGCGTCCATTCAGGTCAACAACTACGGCAGTAAGGATGCGACGTGTAAGGTGGTGTTCAACAATGGCCCGGAAGCACCGCGCACCCGCACGGTCGATGTGCCCGCCGGAAAACATAAAAATGCTACAGCCAAATTCACCCGCACGATTATCAAGATGCGTATCAACCTGAGCTGCACCCCGAAATAGATGACATGCCTGGGTGGGAGCGGGCTTGCTCGCGAAAGCGATGTGTCAGTCGACATCAATGTTGAATGACACGGCCCCTTCGCGAGCAAGCCCGCTCCCACAAGGGATGATCAGCTTATAAACGAATTTATCGATGCTTTATAGCAGTTATTTGCGCTTTTTCATCGATATAACTCTGTTTAATCTCCACTCCATCGCCTTACAGCATTCTCAGATGGAGCCTACATCCCATGTCCCGCGTTCTGATCATCGAAAGCAGCGCCCGTCAGCAAGACTCGGTTTCCCGTCAACTGACCCAGACCTTCATCAGCCAATGGAAAGCCGCGCATCCGGCGGACCAGATCACCGTCCGTGACCTGGCCGTCAACCCGGTGCCGCACCTGGACATCAACCTGCTGGGCGGCTGGATGAAACCTGCCGAGCAACGCAGCGACATCGAACAGGCTTCCCTGGATCGCTCTAATCAATTGACTGACGAACTGCTGGCTGCCGACGTACTGGTCATGGCCGCACCGATGTACAACTTCGCGATCCCGAGCACCCTCAAGGCGTGGCTCGACCACGTGCTGCGTGCCGGCGTGACCTTCAAGTACACCGACACCGGCCCCCAAGGTCTGCTCAGCGGCAAGCGTGCCTACGTGCTGACCGCTCGCGGCGGAATCTACGCCGGCAGCGCTGCGGATCACCAGGAACCCTACCTGCGCCAGGTCATGGGCTTCATCGGCATCCATGACGTCACCTTCATTCACGCCGAAGGCATGAACCTGGGCGGCGACTTCCAGGAGAAGGGTCTGAACCAGGCCAACGCCAAGCTTTCCCAAGTGGCCTGAGGCTTTAATCGCCAGATAATCCCTTGATGTTCAAGTGACGTGGCGCAACCCTTCAAGCCTGTACGCGCATCGAACCTCCCTTTGCACTTGTTGCTCCTGAGTGCTGTAGCCCGATTGAACGCTTTAGCGAGATCGGGCTTTTTTTTGCCCGCAATTTGATGACCCAATACAAATCCCCTGTGGGAGCGGGCTTGCTCGCGAAGAGGCCGTGTCAGTCGACACTAATGTGGAATGACACACCGCATTCGCGAGCAAGCCCGCTCCCACAGGGGATTTGTGTGTTGGCGAGATGTTCGCGATCGCCGACAAAACCCGCTATCGTCGCCGCCATTCGAAACGAGGCGAGTATGGGCTATCTACTTTTTGTCACGCTGATCCAGGCGTTTTCCTTCAGTCTGATCGGCGAATACCTGGCCGGACATGTCGACAGTTACTTCGCGGTGCTGGTGCGCGTTTTGCTGGCGGGGCTAGTGTTCATTCCACTGACGCGCTGGCGTTCGGTCGAGCCCGCGTTCATGCGCGGCATGTTGCTGATCGGCGCGTTGCAATTCGGCGTGACCTACGTCTGCCTGTACCTGAGCTTCCGGGTGCTGACGGTGCCGGAAGTGTTGCTGTTCACCATCCTCACGCCACTGCACGTGACCCTGATCGAAGACGCGCTGAACCGACGCTTCAACCCCTGGGCCCTGGTCGCGGCATTGGTGGCGGTGGCGGGCGCGGCGGTGATTCGCTACGACCGGATCAATCCGGATTTCTTCATGGGCTTCCTGCTGCTGCAACTGGCCAACTTCACCTACGCTGCCGGGCAAGTGCTTTACAAACATCTGGTAGCCCGTCACCCGAGTGATCTGCCGCATTATCGGCGTTTCGGCTACTTCTACCTCGGCGCACTGGCGGTGGCGTTGCCGGCGTTTCTGCTGTTCGGCAAACACAACTTCCTGCCCGAAGCACCGCTGCAATGGGGTGTGCTGGTGTTCCTCGGCCTGGTCTCGACGGCGCTGGGCTTGTACTGGTGGAACAAGGGCGCGTGCCTGGTGAATGGCGGGACCCTGGCGGTGATGAACAATTTGCATGTGCCAGTGGGGTTGCTGATCAATCTGCTGATCTGGAACCAGCATGAGGAATTGGGGCGGTTGTTCTTCGGCGGGGCGGTGATTCTGGCAGCAGTGTGGATCAGCCGGTTGGGTGTCCGGCGCGAAGTGTTGCCGTTGCGGGAACGGCCATGACGGACCTGAGCGCCGCCATCGAGCAGATCTACAAGCCCGCAGGCATGGCATTAACGGATGAAGTTCGGCGCGAGGAGGAGAGTGCCGAATACGGTGCTTGCCGCTTTGGCCTCGACGGCCAGTCGATGGTCTTCCGTGTGGCGAAAACCACGCCGACCAAGATTGGCCAGTTCGTCACGCTGTGGAAACGGCCGACGCCGGCCAGTGAGATTGCACCGCTCGATACCGGCGATGGCGTCAGTTTTGTGGTGGTCAGCGTTGCTGATGCAACGCACCGCGGGCAGTTTGTGTTTGACCTGAAGGTACTGGCGGCCAAAGGGGTTATGTCGATTGACGGTGAAGGTGGTAAACGAGCAATTCGCGTCTATCCGCCGTGGTCCCGCCCAGTCGCCAAACAGGCGATCAAGACGCAGCAATGGCAGCTCAAATATTTCCTCGCGATTGACCCAAGCGGTAATGCCGACCCCTTTCAGGTACGCCGACTGTTCGGAATATAGACACTAAAACCCTGTAGGAGCGAGGCTTGCCCGCGAAGGCGGAGTGTCATTCAACATTAATGTCGACTGACACTCCGCCTTCGCG
>NZ_MOBP01000229.1 GCF_003732665.1 Pseudomonas frederiksbergensis
ATTTTCGCGACGCATGGGACTACGGCCATGGAATTTCTGCTCTATCTGGCGCTGGGCGCCTGGGCGGGCGTGCTGGCCGGGCTGTTCGGGGGCGGCGGCGGGATCATTATCGTCCCGGTGCTGGTGTTCAGTTTCATCCTGCAGGGCTTCGACGCCTCGATCCTGACGCACCTGGCGGTCGGTACGTCCCTGGCGACGATCATTTTTACCTCGGTAAACGCGGTCCGTGAGCATCACCGTCGCGGCGCGGTGCGTTGGCCAATTTTCGCCTGGATGACCCTCGGCATTCTGATCGGCGCCGGTTTCGGCGCACTGACCGCCGAAGCGATTTCCGGTCTACATTTGCAGAAGATCATTGGCGTATTCGCGCTGATCGTCGCCGTTCAGCTCGCCTTGCACCTAAAACCCAAGGCCAGCCGAACGGTGCCGGGCAAAGCCGGTCTGACCGTGGCCGGGAGCGTGATTGGCTGCGCCTCGGCCATTTTCGGG
>NZ_MOBP01000230.1 GCF_003732665.1 Pseudomonas frederiksbergensis
AAAGATCGGAAATATGATGGGGCTTCGCATCGCAAGCGCCCCAGCCAACAACAACACCGTCAATTTCGGCCACGACGACATCACCGGTCGGAGACTTGGCGAAGCTTTCGAATTCGCCCCTCACCCGCTCGACGACATAGGAATCGAGATAGGAGGCGTCAAAGGCGTCACCCGCACGCCAGGCAGCAAAACCGACAAAGCCGACCGCATGGCGATCGGCTTCGTTCATGTCTCTGAGCTTGAGGTCGCTTACCACCACT
>NZ_MOBP01000231.1 GCF_003732665.1 Pseudomonas frederiksbergensis
CTGCTTGAACAACACCAGGTACATGGTCATCTGCCCGAGGCTGATCTGGCCATGCGCGGTGTCGACCACCACCCACGCATACGCCAGGTAAAACGCCCCGGTGCCCAGCAGCCCAAGGGCAAAACCCCAGCCATGGCGGCGCAGGGTCAAGCGTCGGTCTTCTGCGTAGAGTCGCGTGAACGTGTCGGGGTAACGGTTCAACAGGAGCGTTGCGAAGCCGAACCACTTGACCTCTTTGATGTAGCTCTTGTGGGACTGCAGCGTCTCGATGTAATTCTGCTGCAGGCTCTC
>NZ_MOBP01000232.1 GCF_003732665.1 Pseudomonas frederiksbergensis
TTGTCCAGCTCCGGCACCGCGCGGTCGAAGCGCAAGGATGACTGCTGCAAAAAGTGTTCGAACAATTGCAGGATGTCTTCGCGGCGCTCGCGCAACGGCGGCAGCTCCAGGGTCACCACGTTCAAGCGGTAATACAGGTCGCTGCGAAATTCGCCAGCCTTGCTTGATTGATCCAGATCGGACTTGGTCGCGGCGATCACCCGGCAATCCACCGCCACGCTCTGGTTCGAGCCAAGGCGTTCAAGAGTGCGTTCCTGCAACACCCGCAGCAGC
>NZ_MOBP01000233.1 GCF_003732665.1 Pseudomonas frederiksbergensis
GTATTTCTTTTTGGTCTCGGCCAGCACCGCTTTCAACATTAATGCGGCGTCCAGCAGGGTCTGCTCTTCCCCGGCCGGCGCCTTGATCGAATAGTCTTCCCCAAGAATCGAGACGACTTTTATCCCGTCGGCACCGTGTCTCATGCGTTCACAGGACCTGCGCTCACGCGCTCAACCAGCGCTTGAATGCGAGCAACGGTGGCGCCCTGTTTCTCTTCCTGTTCCATCAGGCTCAGTTGCAGGCTTTCGTTTTCATCCTTGGCCTGGGCCAGTTCTGCACTCAGTGTTGCGTTCGTGCCGAGCAGCTCCTGGTTCTGTTGCACCAGGTCGCTGACCAGTTGTTCCAATTGGCTTAGGGATGCTTCCAACATTTTGATTTTCCGAGCATTTTCAAAGGGCGCGTACGATAAAGAAAAGTCACCACTGACGCCAG
>NZ_MOBP01000234.1 GCF_003732665.1 Pseudomonas frederiksbergensis
GTCAGTCATGCAACCGTGTTGCAGGCTTACGCCAATCTTGAAGACCAGGGCCTGATCCGCGCCCGGCCGCAGTACGGTTACTACGTACACCAGACGCCGGCCCTGACGGCGCCGACGCCGGACATTGCCCGGGTCGAACGGCCGGGTCTGGTCACGCGCAGCAGCATCATTCAGCAAGTCCTGGTCGAATCCCGCCGCGAGGGTGTTTTTCCCTTGGGTGCGGCGGTGCCGAGCGTCGATTATCTGCCGGTCCGTGCACTGCATCAGCAATTGGCCAA
>NZ_MOBP01000235.1 GCF_003732665.1 Pseudomonas frederiksbergensis
TTAATGTCGATGCCCATCCCGACCGCAGTTTCCCAGCCGAAATAGAGACGGTTCGTTTCGCCTCGGAAACCGTATCCAATGTGGTGACCTATAAGGGCATATTGACTGTCGATAATGCCGAACTGCTGCTGCGCCCGGGCATGACGGCAACGGCCAATATCATCGTCGAGGAAATCAAGGACACACTGCTGGTGCCTAATTCCGCGCTTCGATACACGCCACCGCGCGAATCCGCTTCCCGTGGCGGCGGGTTGATGAGCCTTTT
>NZ_MOBP01000236.1 GCF_003732665.1 Pseudomonas frederiksbergensis
CATCGTCCAGTCGGCGAGCTGGACGCTCTACGAAAAAGTCGCCTACGACGCCGGCGGTATTCGCAGCTACGACTGGAGCGGTTATCCGATCCTGCGTTTTACGCAATTGCCGAAAAAAGTCGATGTGCACCTGCTCGATCAACCGGGCGAACCCTTCCTCGGTGCCGCCGAAATCGTCCAAGGGCCAATGGCTGCCGCCCTCGGCAACGCGGTCAGCAATGCCACGGGCCGGCGCTGGCTGAACCTGCCGCTGACCCG
>NZ_MOBP01000029.1 GCF_003732665.1 Pseudomonas frederiksbergensis
GACGGGCTTAAAGAGCTGTCCAGGCGTCCACATCACAGCCCTTATCAAGTCAGCGACCAGATTCTTGAGCTGCTGATCGCCTACAAGCGAGAGCACGCGAGCTGGGGCCCCGAGAAGCTGGTCCATAACCTGAAAAAAGCGCACCCGGACTTGTCCTGGCCGGCGTTGAGCACGGCTGGCGAATGGCTCAAGCGCGCAGGTTTGGTGCAAAAGCGACGTTTCCTTAATCGTCCGCCCACCGCAAAGACGCCCTTGCGCGAAGCCACCGAGCCCAACCAGACATGGGCTGCGGATTTCAAAGGCGACTTTGCCCTGCAATCAGGCCAGCGGTGCTTTCCGTTGACGATTTCCGATCATGTCAGCCGGTTCCTGCTGGTGTGTCGGGCGCAAAGCAGTGTGGCCGGGGCGCGTGAAGGGTTTGACTGGGCCTTTCGAGAGTACGGTCTGCCGAATGTCATTCGCACGGATAACGGCTCGCCGTTTGCTTCGACGGGCGTATCACGAATTTCCAGTTTGGCCGCGTGGTGGATACGTCTGGGGATCTATCCCGAACGTATCCAACCTGGACGTCCTGACCAGAATGGCCGCCATGAACGCATGCACCGCACCCTCAAGGCCGCGTTGCTTCAGGCGCCAGAACATAATCTGGTGCAGCAGCAGTTGGCGTTTGAACGGTTTCGCCAGGAATACAACTACGAACGTCCCCACAAGGCGTTGGAGATGAAGGTTCCAGCAGACGTTTACGTGCCATCCAGCCGCCATTACGACGGGCATGTGCCGGAGGTGAATTACCCCTCACCAATGCTGGTCAGGAAAGTCCGGCAAAACGGCTCGATGAAGTGGAAAGGCGGGATGGTATTTGTCAGCGAATCACTGGTGGGTGAGGCGCTGGGGTTGCAAGAGGTGGAAGATGATGTTTGGGAAGTGTATCTATGCGATTACTTGTTAGGCAGGTTGAAAAACGGTGAAAACCGCCTTTCAAACCCACAAAAACGTAAAGGATGTCCCCGGTTTCGTTTGTAAAGGATGTTCCCGTTTCTACATCG
>NZ_MOBP01000237.1 GCF_003732665.1 Pseudomonas frederiksbergensis
GGCAGTTCATCCAGCGACGTGCGGCGGATAAAGCGGCCGACGGCGGTGATGCGTGAGTCGTTGCGGCTGGCCTGCTTAACTTCGTGGTCGTCATGGACACGCATCGAGCGAAACTTCCAGACCTGGATCACCTTGCCATTTCACCCATGGCGATCCTGTTTGAAGAAAACCGGGCCGGGTGAACTGAGCTTCACCGCCAGCGCAATCACCGCCAGCACCGGGCTCAACAGGAGGAATGCATGGCGGTCCCGCAGCAGTACGGTGAACTTGACCAGTTCTTCCATCACGTCGACGACGCGG
>NZ_MOBP01000238.1 GCF_003732665.1 Pseudomonas frederiksbergensis
AAGACGTCCTCGGCATCGGCGTTTCCGGCCAGCAACACGGTTTGGTGCTGCTCGACGATCAAGGCCAGGTCCTGCGCCCGGCCAAGCTCTGGTGCGACACCGAATCCACGCCAGAAAACGACCGTCTGCTGGCGCATCTGGGTGGTGAAAAAGGTTCGCTGGAACGCCTCGGCATCGTCATCGCGCCGGGCTACACCGTGTCCAAACTGCTTTGGACCAAAGAACAGCACCCACAGATTTTTGCCCGCATTGCCCGCATCCTGCTGCCCCAC
>NZ_MOBP01000239.1 GCF_003732665.1 Pseudomonas frederiksbergensis
GACGCTTGACCGATTGGCAAACAAAAAATATTTAATTATGCGTGATTCTTTACAAGCTGTATCGTTAATCGAAGGAATTCGTTCTCTTGGTGGCATTCCATTGCTTGTCCCGTTAATCTCATTCAAAAAAACAAGCTTATCTGAACGGGAACGAAAACTGATGAACGAATTAACAAGTTTTGACTGGCTTATTTTTACGAGTCAAAATGGTGTTCGTTTTTTTATGGCACAGTTGGAAGAGATGGGGTTATCTTTTCCGGAACATGTAAAGGTGG
>NZ_MOBP01000240.1 GCF_003732665.1 Pseudomonas frederiksbergensis
GGTTCCTACACCATGGACGCCAACATCGAGTCGCTGACCTACACCGGGAAGGGCTCGTTCCCCGGTTATGCCAATGCCGGCGACAACACCAACACCGGCGGAACCGGTAACGATGTGCTGATGGGCGGGGAGGGCGCGGACCACTTGATCGGCGGCGCCGGCCTGGCCACTGCGAGCTATGCCGACAGCACCGAGGGAGTAACGGTTGATCTGATCTCCGGGTAACTTAACACCGGCGTGGCGGAGGGTGATACCTACGCCGGTATCGAGCTG
>NZ_MOBP01000241.1 GCF_003732665.1 Pseudomonas frederiksbergensis
ATGGTACCGGGGATTCAGGAAGTGAACTCGATTGTGGCGTTGTCGGAGATCAAGTCGACAACGAGTTTGCCGGTGTTGCGGTAAAGCATGATCGTTCCCACGCTCCGCGTGGGAATGCAGCCGGTGACGCTCCGCGTCACCTGGACGCAGAGCGTCCCTTGAGGCATTCCCACGCAGAGCGTGGGAACGATCATGTGGACGCGTTGAGGCAGAGATAACGCGTTGGCTGATTTACGACTGCTTCGCAGCCGAACGGGGGCAAGCCCCCTCGCCACAGGGTGTTACATACGCAGCAACATTTTCCAGGCACGATTCTGAT
>NZ_MOBP01000242.1 GCF_003732665.1 Pseudomonas frederiksbergensis
GAGCGCCAGTGGAATTACTGGACCGGCGTACTCGGCGGTGAGCAACCGCTGCTGGAATTGCCGACCGATCGTCCGCGTCCGGCGCGGCAGAGTTTTGCAGGCGCACGTCTGGCCATCGACCTGCCGCCGCTGCTCAGCCAGCAACTGCGGCAACTGGCCCAGCGCGAGGGCAGCACGCTGTTCATGGTCTTGCTGGCCTCGTTCCAGAGCCTGTTGCATCGCTACAGCAATCAGTCGGACATTCGCGTCGGCGTGCCGATTGCCAACCGTAATCGGGTCGAGAC
>NZ_MOBP01000243.1 GCF_003732665.1 Pseudomonas frederiksbergensis
GATGCCCGGCAGGATGGTGACGTGATCGGGGTTGCGCCCGGCGGCGGCGGTACGCTGTTTGATGTCGGCGTAGTAGGCGCGGGCATCGTCGAAATTATCTACGCCGGCGAAGATGCCTTCGGCAAAGTGGGCTGCCAGATTACGCCCGGATTCGGAAATCCCGGCCTGGAAAATCACCGGTTGATCTTGGGGCGAACGCGCAATGTTCAGCGGTCCGGTGACCGACAAGAACTCGCCCTGGTGATCGAGGCGATGCTGGCGTTGGGGGTCGAGAAACACCCCGCTCTGCTTGTCCCGCAC
>NZ_MOBP01000244.1 GCF_003732665.1 Pseudomonas frederiksbergensis
TGCGTGAAGATTTCATTCGCGCAAACCCAGCAAAAGAAGGTCGTCATCAAGATATTCCTTCAAAGCACATTCCAACCTCCGTTACACAGCATACTCACAGTATAACGAGATTATTCCCGGAGCAGTTTGGTGAGTACATACTCAAACACTACTTCAAAGACTTTGACGTTTCAAACGTCGGCGATTTTGTCAGTAGAAATACCAGTGGACATGGAGTGACACCCAGCTCTGCATTGAACCGAAAATCGTCATTAGGGGGTTTTCTGATTTTAGATCAGATCAATAGATATACCGACCT
>NZ_MOBP01000245.1 GCF_003732665.1 Pseudomonas frederiksbergensis
ACCTCAACGACAAATTGGCCGACATGGGCGACTACCGTGGCCAGGTTGTCGACGTGGACTTGGCCCTGTGGCGCGGCGCCTACAAAATCAACGGGCTGAAGATCGTCAAGGTCGACGGCAAAGTCCCTGTGCCTTTCGTCAATGCACCGCTTATCGACCTGGCGATCAGCTGGCACTCCCTGTGGTACGACCATGCCGTGGTGGCCGAGGTTCAGCTCATCAACCCTGAAGTGAACTTCGTCGATGGCGGCGCCAACAAACAGAACTCCCAGACCGGTCGCGGCACCGACTGGC
>NZ_MOBP01000003.1 GCF_003732665.1 Pseudomonas frederiksbergensis
CCTTAGGTAGATGCTCCTACATCATGGTCCAAAAACATTGAGCCACAACAGCCTCGCTCCTACGGGGGCGAGTTGACCCGATTATTCGCGTCCACCATCAATCCCTGTAGGAGCGAGGCTTGCCCGCGAAGAGGCCATCAATCACACCGAAAATCCATCAGGCGGCCGCAAACCGCTTATCCAGATAATCAATAATCACCTTGGACTCATACATCCAGGTGGTCTGGCCATTTTCTTCAATCCGCAGACACGGCACTTTGATTTTGCCGCCCTGGTCCAGCAGCGCCTGGCGATCCTGTTCGTTGTTCTTCGCATCGCGCAACGCCACCGGCACGTTCAAGCGGCGCAGGGTGCGGCGGGTTTTCACGCAGAACGGGCAGGCGTGGAACTGATACAGGGTCAGGTCCTTGGCAGCGTTGTTGACCTGGGCCTGAACCTCGGCCGGGCGCTGCTTTTTGCCCGGGCGGGTGATGAAGTCGATGAAGATGATCAGTTGGCCAAGGCCGACACGAAGCGCTTTTACGAACACGTTGAAAGCCTCACGGTGGGAATCAGGAAAGGCGCGCAGCTTACCTGATTTTTCACAGACGAAAAAAAACCGGCGATGAGCGCCGGTTTTTTTCGTACTGCGGATTACTTGATCAGGCTGAGAAACTCGCTGCGGGTCGCGGCGTTTTCCCGGAACTCACCGAGCATCACCGAGGTGATCATCGACGAATTCTGCTTCTCCACACCGCGCATCATCATGCACATGTGCTTGGCCTCGATCACCACTGCAACGCCCAAGGCGCCGGTGACTTGCTGGACCGCATCGGCGATCTGGCGGCTGAGGTTTTCCTGGATCTGCAGGCGGCGGGCGTACATATCGACGATCCGCGCGACTTTCGACAGCCCCAACACCTTGCCGCTCGGGATGTAGGCGACATGGGCCTTGCCGATAAACGGCAGCAGGTGGTGTTCGCACAACGAGTAGAGCTCGATGTCCTTGACCAGCACCATTTCGCTGTTGTCGGAGCTGAACAAGGCACCGTTGGTGACTTCTTCCAGTGTCTGTTCATAACCGCGGCAGAGGTACTGCATGGCTTTGGCGGCACGCTTTGGCGTGTCGAGCAGGCCCTCGCGGGACACGTCCTCGCCCAATTGGCCGAGAATCGCGGTGTAATTCTGTTCCAGGGACATGAAACTACCTGTGGGATTTTTCGCAAAGGGCAAGGGTACGGTGGCGGACACGGCGCTGCAAGCGTGGCGCGACAGCTTTACTCGTCACGACCTTCCATCATGGTGCGTTTGAGCAGTACATACACCGCGCCGGCGCCGCCGTGTTTCGGTTGGCACGAGGTGAAGCCAAGCACTTGGGAATGCTGGCGCAGCCAGGTGTTGACGTGGCTTTTGATCATTGGCCGCTTGCCGTCCAGGCGCACGGCTTTGCCGTGGGTGACGCGCACGCAGCGGATTTCGAATTTGGTCGCTTCGGCAAGAAAGGCCCAGAGAGTTTCCCGGGCCTTTTCCACATTCATGCCGTGCAGGTCGAGGCTGCCTTCGAACGGGATCTGGCCAATCTTGAGTTTGCGGATCTGGCTTTCCTGCACACCGTCGCGGGCCCACATCAACTCGTCTTCCGGGCCGACGTCGATCACGAACTGATCAGACAGGCCGTCAACGGTGGTGGCATCGGTGCGCACGGTGGCGGCCTGGCGCAGCTTGGCGATCTGGGCGCGGTCGCTTTTGGGTTTGCCGGTTTCGGCGCGATCGTGCTTGATCGGCTTGATGCCTTGGGTCGCACTTTTGAACAGGGAAAAATCGTCGTCTTGCATGTCAGCCTCCGCGAAGGAGGGCAGTTTACCCAAGTCGGGACGCGATCCATAACAATTGGGCCCGGCAAACTGCCGAGCCCAAGAATTCAGTCGTGTTTTTTCATCAAATGCGGGGACATGTTCAGCGCTTGCGATTGTCGCGAACGGCGACGGCAGCGACGCCACAGCCATACGCCGACGTACAGCACGAACAGGCCAATCACCAGAATCACTGCCGAACCGACCTTGTTGGTATTCAACTCGCCCAGGGCGGGCGCGTGGCCGAGCAGGCTGCCGACACCGGCCAGCGTCATCAATACGCCGAGCATCGCCAGCAGGGCGGCAATGGCTGCGCCGATTCGAAAACGCCAGTTGCTTTGGCCTTTGGGCCGCAAGCGGCGTGCATCAAAACCATCGGATAACTTCATTCCGACCTTCCTCAATGGGTATCGGCCCTTCGACCGGGAGTTGACCGGGATGTTCCTGAGGCTAAGGCAATTGCAGCAAATGAGAGGCTTTTGCGGATGAGCGGCGGCATGAACCGCTCATCGAGCGTCGATCAGATCAGATCGTGGGTCAGGGCGAGGGTGGCGAAGTTATCCGCCATGATCGCCATTTCGGTCTGCTGAACGTGCTCGGCGCTGAGTATTGAGCCCTTGTAAGGCAGGTCGCGGGTGGCACAGGCATCCTCCACCAGGGTGCAACGAAAGCCCAGGTTCTTCGCCGCGCGCACCGTGGTGCTGACGCTGGAGTGGCTCATGAAGCCGCAGACGATCAGGTCCAGGGAGCCAAGCTCTTGCAGGCGATCGTACAGCGTAGTGCCGTGGAACGCGCTCGGCAGGAGCTTGCCGATAATGGTTTCGTCAACCAGTGGCTCCAGGCCCGGGATGAATTCGCCGCGCTCGCCTTGCGGATCAAACAGCCCGCCGACAGTGCCGAGGTGACGTACATGCACGATCGGCCGGCCGGCTGCGCGGGCAGCGGCCACGATTTGCTTGATGTTCGCGACGGCAGCCTCCATGCCACTCAGGGCCAGCGGACCGCTGAGGTATTCTTTCTGGGCATCGATGATGATGAGGGTCGCCTGGCTCAGTTTGGCCGCCGGGTAACCGCGACCGCTGAGTTGAAACATCGTTTGTGGAACGGACATTCTGGGGCTCCTTGGAGTGGGGCTTTTGCGACATTGTCCTCTGGCTGAGCGGTTCTGTGAATCGCTACCATCGTAGGCACCGTCGTTGCTGGCTTGCAGCCTTGTCAAGATACTCATTCTGTTCAATAGCCAACCGAAAAAATGGATGAGTCCTACATCTGATCCGGTGTTTTTCCTGCGTCGTCGTGGCGCGTTTTGGCTGTTAGAATCGCCAGTCGTTTTGTTTGCCAGCCGTTTTATTTGGAGTTGCCGCTGTGATCACTTCCCGCCTTCGTACCCTGCGTGACCATATCCGTTGGGCCGTCAGCCGCTTCCATGGGGAGGATCTGTTTTTCGGCCATGGCACCGACAATGCCTGGGACGAAGCCCGGCAACTGGTGTTGGGTGCGTTGCACCTGCCGTGGGAAATTGCCGACAGCTATCTGGACTGCAATCTGGAAGACGATGAGCTGGTCAATCTGCAACGCTTGCTCAAGCGCCGCATCGAGGAGCGCATTCCCACCGCTTACCTGTTGGGCGAGGCGTGGTTTTGTGGCATGTCGTTCATCGTCGACGAGCGCGTGCTGATCCCGCGTTCACCGATTGGCGAGCTGATCGAAAAACGCTTTGCGCCGTGGCTGGGCAGCGATCCGGTGCGGATTCTTGACCTGTGCACCGGTTCCGGTTGCATCGGTATCGCGTGCGCCTACGAATTCCAGGACGCCGAAGTGGTGCTGGCGGACCTGTCGTTCGAAGCGCTGGAAGTGGCCAACCAGAACATCGAGCGTCATGGTGTCGATGAGCGGGTGTACACGGTTCAGGGCGATGGTTTCGATGGCTTGCCGGGTCAACGTTTCGACCTGATCGTGTCGAACCCGCCCTACGTCGATGCGGAAGATTTTGCTGACATGCCGGACGAATACCAGCACGAACCGGAACTGGGCCTGGCCTGCGGTGATGATGGTTTGAACCTGGTGCGGCGGATGCTCGCCGAAGCGGCGAATCACCTGACCGAGAAGGGTTTGTTGATTGTCGAAGTGGGCAACAGCCAGGTGCACGTCGAAGCGCTGTACCCGGAAGTCGACTTCGCCTGGCTCGATTTCGAGCGCGGTGGGCATGGGGTGTTCATGTTGACGGCGGAGCAGTGCCGGGATCATCAGGCCGTGTTTGCTTCCCGTGTTTAACCGTTAGGACGCTTTCGCGAGCAAGCCCGCTCCCACAGGAGAACGCATTCCAATGTGGGAGCGGGCTTGCTCGCGAATGGGCGCGCCTCGGTCCTGGATCTTTACCGGTGCGTCGCAATCCAGATCAACAACCCCGCCTGAAACACCGCAAACGCCACCAGGCACGTAATCGTAAACCGCAGCCCAGCGTCTTCACGCTTGTACTTGCTGACCTTTTCTTCGTGCTTCTTGAGCTTCACTTCCTGCTCGGCCAGGTTCTGTTCAGCCTGCTGCAACATCTGCGCGGCTTCGAGAATTTCCACCTGTTGCAGCTTTTCTTTATTCCAGTCAGCCAGCAGATCGCCGACCAGCACCTCTTTGACGCTGCCCTTCAAATGCTGGGCATCGGCGTACGCCACTTCAAAACCGTGCACCCGCAAAAAGTGATCGCGACGCAGGCGAGTGTCTTCGTTCAGCGCGTCCTTGTTGTTCAGGTCGGTGCCGTCGACGGTGTAGGTGGGCCAGCGTTTTTTCGCCCAGGTGATGCCCTGGGCTGCCAGGTAGCGGCCGATGCCACGGTTCATCGGTTCGATCTGCAAACCGCTGGCCGGGCCGAAATGCACGCGTTTGGTGTCGTGATCGACCCAGATATCCAGATGATTCTGCTCTTTGCGCACCCGCTGGCCCGGCAGCGAAATGGTCATGCGCATCAGGCTGCGTTCCTTGCTGTTGCGCTCGGCGTAACCGAACTCGACAAAGCGCAGCGGCCGGCCACCGGTGTTGCGGTCGGTCTGCAACGGCGCCAGGCGGAGCATCTTGTGGTGCTCGACGTGGACGTCCGCCCACGGCAGCTCGACCGCTGGCGGTGTGTCTTGTTCAGCGGTGGTGTCGGGTGAAGTCGGGGTATCAGTCATAACGGCGAGATCCTGTCCAAGCGCTGCTTGCCGCCAGTCATAGCGCTGGCGACAAAGGCTTATCGGCCGTTTTTCGAAGGACTAGAGGGCAAACAGCGCTTAAACAGCGCTTAACTGGAGCGAAGTCCGTCAATAAACCCGAGGATGCGTGAGCCAAGTTCGGCGGCCAGGGGCAAATTCGGATCCTTGTAGGAAGCCAATTGCCGTTTCACGTCGTTGGGCACGATGCGCATCACGTGGTTCATGCCTTCAATCACCGCCAGTTCAGCGTCGGGCTTGGCTTCCTTGAGCAACTTGGCGTCACCCACCCCGACCTGAATATCGCTGGTGCCCTGGATGATCAGCGCCGGCATTTTCAACCGGGCGAAAGCGGCCGCCGGGTCCTGGCGGAACAGCGAAATCAGGTACGGCTGCACGCTCGGGCGAAAAATCACCTGCAACTGCGGCGGCACGTTGTCGTCGGTGTGACCGGCCTTGAGGCTGTCGAGCAGTTCATTACTGCGCAGCATCAGCGGCGGCGGCAGGCGATTGGCCAATTGCTGGCGCAGCACCTGATCCACTGGCCGGGCGCTGCCGGACATGGAAATCACCGCGGCCGCATCAACGCTCGGCGCCGCCAGGGTGGCGATCAAGGCGCCTTCGCTGTGGCCGAGCAGAATCAATTTTCCAAAACGCGGATCGGTCTTGAGCTTGCGGCTCCAGGCCTCGGCGTCGGCCACATAGGCTTCCACCGACAGATTGCGCTCGTCCGGGGTCGCGGCCAGGCTCGCCGCCACACCGCGCTTGTCGTAGCGCACGCTGGCGATGTTGTGTTTGGCCAGCACCCAGGCCAGGCGCTTGAGGCTGTCGTTGCGCCCGCCGTCGGGGTTGTTTCCGTCACGATCCGTAGGACCGGAGCCGGAAATGATCAGGACAACCGGCACCGGCGTGTCGGATTTGGGCAGCAGCAAGGAGCCGAAAAGCTCTCCGGTGCCGGTATCCAAAGTGATCGGTCGTTGTAGGACTGTCGCCTGAACGAAGCCGGTAAAGAGGGTAAGACTCAAGGCCAGAACTCGCAGCATCATCACGCCATCATGAACAAGGTGCCGGTTGGACTCGCGGACACCGGTAAGGTTCGAGGATGAACTACTTGGGTTGCCTGCGTATACTGGCGCGCATTACGTATTCAGGTTCGATTTCACGGAGCGTCCCGCATGTCCGGCAATACCTACGGCAAGCTGTTCACTGTCACCACCGCTGGCGAAAGCCATGGTCCGGCGTTGGTCGCCATTGTCGACGGCTGCCCGCCGGGTCTGGAGATTTCCCTGGAGGATCTGCAGCGTGACCTTGACCGCCGCAAGCCCGGCACCAGCCGTCACACCACCCAGCGCCAGGAAGCCGACGAAGTCGAAATCCTCAGCGGCGTGTTCGAAGGCCGCACCACCGGTTGCGCCATCGGCCTGTTGATCCGCAACACTGACCAGAAGTCCAAGGACTACTCGGCGATCAAGGATCTGTTCCGCCCGGCCCACGCCGACTACACCTACCACCACAAATACGGCGAACGCGATTACCGCGGCGGCGGTCGTAGCTCGGCGCGGGAAACCGCGATGCGCGTGGCGGCGGGGGCGATTGCCAAGAAATACCTGGCCAGCCAGGGCATCGTCATTCGTGGCTACATGAGCCAGCTCGGCCCGATCGAGATCCCGTTCAAGACCTGGGATTCGGTGGAAGACAACGCGTTCTTCAGCCCTGACCCGGACAAGGTGCCGGAACTGGAAGCCTATATGGACCAGTTGCGCCGCGACCAGGATTCGGTCGGCGCCAAGATCACCGTCGTGGCTGAGGGCGTGATGCCTGGCCTCGGCGAGCCGATCTTCGACCGCCTCGACGCCGAACTGGCCCACGCGCTGATGAGCATCAACGCGGTCAAAGGCGTGGAAATCGGCGCCGGTTTTGCCAGCGTCGCCCAACGCGGCACCGAACACCGTGATGAAATGACCCCGGAAGGTTTCCTCAGCAACAACGCTGGCGGCATTCTCGGTGGCATCTCCTCGGGCCAGCCAATCGTCGCGCACCTGGCGCTGAAGCCAACATCAAGCATCACCACGCCGGGCCGTTCCATCGACATCCATGGCAACCCGGTGGACGTGATCACCAAGGGCCGTCATGACCCGTGCGTCGGCATTCGTGCCACGCCGATTGCCGAAGCGATGATGGCCATCGTGCTGATGGATCACCTGCTGCGTCATCGCGGGCAGAACGCCGATGTGCGAGTGAGCACGCCGGTGTTGGGCCAGCTTTAATGGCTCACCGCACAGTCGCCGGGGTCTGAAGACCTTGGCGGCGCTCCCGTACTGGCGGCTCTCCAGTTTCTATCTGTTCTATTTCGCCTTGCTCGGTTCGACGGCGCCATTTCTGGCGCTGTACTTCGATCACCTGGGCTTTTCCAGCGCGCGTATCGGCGAGCTGGTGGCGATCCCGATGCTGATGCGCTGCGTGGCGCCGAACATCTGGGGCTGGCTCGGCGACTACACCGGACGACGCCTGGCCATCGTGCGATTCGGCGCAGTCTGCACGCTGCTGACGTTCTCGCTGATCTTCGTCAGCAAAACCTACGCCTGGCTGGCGATGGTCATGGCTTTGCATGCGTTCTTCTGGCACGCGGTATTGCCGCAATTTGAAGTCATCACCCTGGCGCACCTCAAGGGTCAGACCTCCCGTTACAGTCAGATCCGTTTGTGGGGCTCCATCGGTTTCATCATCACCGTGGTTGCCCTCGGGCGGGTCTTCGAATGGCTGAGCCTGGACATCTACCCCGTGGCGCTGGTGCTGATCATGGCCGGGATTGTTGTCAGCAGTTTGTGGGTGCCGAACGCGCAACCGGTGCAGAGCGAACGAGTGACCGGGGAGGGCTTCCTCAAGCAGTTGCGCAGCCCTGGGGTGTTGGCGTTTTACGGGTGTGTGGCGCTGATGCAGATGAGCCACGGGCCGTATTACACCTTTCTGACCTTGCATCTGGAACATCTCGGTTACAGCCGTGGCGTGATCGGCATGCTCTGGGCCGTGGGTGTCGTCGCGGAAGTCCTGATGTTCCTGGCCATGAGCAAAATCCTCGCGCGCTTCTCGGTGCGCCGGGTATTGCTGGCGAGTTTTCTGCTGGCGGCCCTGCGCTGGTTGCTGCTAGGTTCGTTCGCTGAATTTCTCTGGGTGCTGCTGTTTGCCCAGGTACTGCACGCCGCGACGTTCGGCAGCTTTCACGCGGCTGCCATCCAGTTCGTGCAACGTAGTTTCGGCGCTCGTCAGCAAGGCCAGGGCCAGGCGTTGTACGCGGCACTGGCCGGCACCGGCGGCGCACTCGGCGCGTTGTATTCCGGCTACAGCTGGAATGCCCTCGGCGCCACATTGACCTTTAGTATCGCCAGCCTCGCAGCCTTCGCGGCTGCCGTTATCATCGCCACACGTATGCAAGAGGACCGGCCATGAGCCTTACCCGAGAACACCTCGCCCAGGAAATCATCGACGCCGGGCGTTTTTTGTATGGTCGCGGCTGGTCGCCGGCCACCAGCAGCAATTATTCGACGCGGCTGTCGCCCACCGAAGCGCTGCTGACCGTGTCCGGCAAGCACAAAGGCCAGCTCGGCCTCGACGATGTGCTGGCCACCGACCTCGCGGGTAACAGCCTGGAACCGGGCAAGAAGCCGTCCGCCGAAACCTTGTTGCACACCCAGCTCTATAGCTGGCGCCCCGAGATCGGTGCGGTGCTTCACACCCATTCGGTGAATGCCACGGTGCTGTCGCGCCTGACGCCGCAAGCCTTCATCGAATTCGAAGACTACGAGCTGCAAAAAGCCTTCAGCGGTGTCTCCACCCACGAGTCGTTGGTGCGGGTGCCGATTTTCGACAATGATCAGGATATTGCGCGCCTCGCCGCCAAGGTGCAGCCTTGGCTCGACGCCCATCCCGATTGCGTCGGCTACCTGATTCGTGGCCATGGCCTCTACACCTGGGGCGCGCGCATGAGCGACGCCCTGCGCCAGATCGAGGCCTTTGAATTTTTGTTCGAGTGCGAGTTGAAGACCCGCAGCGTCATGAACCGCCAAGGCTGACTTCACCAGAAGTAGCCTATTTGCCTGATGAAACGCCGCGCCCGACCGGTCTGAAAGAACCGGACGGCGCGGTCGAAACCGAGGAATTGCCCCATGAGCAGCCTGTCCGTTTATCACGTTTCAAGCCCGGAAATACCGAACAAGGTCCTGACCCACTTCGAAGACATCGCCTCGACCCTGGCCGAACAGGGCGTGCGTTTCGACCGCTGGCAAGCCACCGCGAAAATCCAGCCCGGCGCCAGCCAGGAAGAAGTGATCGCCGCGTACCAGGAACAGATCGACAAACTGATGACCGAACGCGGCTACATCACCGTCGATGTGATCAGCCTGAACAGCGACCACCCGCAAAAAGCCGAACTGCGGGCCAAGTTCCTCGACGAGCACCGCCATGCTGAAGACGAAGTACGATTTTTCGTCGCCGGCCGTGGGCTGTTTACCCTGCACATCGACGATTACGTCTACGCCGTGCTCTGCGAGAAAAATGACCTGATCTCGGTGCCGGCAGGCACGCCGCATTGGTTCGACATGGGCGAGCATCCGCATTTCGTGGCGATCCGTTTGTTCAACAACCCCGAAGGCTGGGTCGCCAAGTTCACCGGCGAAGACATCGCCAACCGCTTCCCGCGTCTTGAGGACTGATTGAATGCCGATCAAAGCGATTCTCACCGACATCGAAGGCACCACCAGCGCGGTGAGTTTTGTGTTCGACGTGTTGTTTCCCTACGCCGCCAAACACCTGCCGGACTTTGTTCGCCAGCACGCCGCACGGGCGGATGTCGCTGAGCAACTGGACGCCGTGCGCCGGGACAGCAATGAACCCGAGGCCGACGTTGAGCGCGTCATTGGCATCCTGCTGGGCTGGATTGCCGAAGACCGCAAAGCCACGCCACTCAAGGCCTTGCAAGGCATGGTCTGGGAGCAGGGTTATCAGGCCGGGCAGTTGAAGGGCCATGTTTACCCGGATGCCGTTGAAGCGCTGAAGCGCTGGCACCAGAACGGTTTTCAACTGTTTGTGTATTCCTCGGGCTCGATCCAGGCACAGAAGCTGATCTTCGGCTGCTCGGACGCGGGGGACTTGTCGCCGCTGTTCAGTGGCTACTTCGACACCACGTCGGGACCCAAGCGTGAGGCGCAATCTTACGAACGCATCACCCAGGTAATCGGGTTGGAAGCGGGGCAGATTCTGTTCCTGTCCGATATCGTCGAAGAACTGGACGCGGCGGGTGCTGCAGGCATGGCGACGTGCGGGTTGGCGCGGGAGGGCGGCGAGTTGGCGGGGCATGTGACGGTCGACAGCTTTGCGCGGATCAACCCCGCCGCCATGTAACCCACATAACCTGTAGGAGCGAGGCTTGCCCGCGAAGGCGTCGGATCAGCCAACATCTATATCGACTGACACACCGCCTTCGCGGGCAAGCCTCGCTCCTACAGGGGACTGCGTGACTCCAGAAACAACTCAGGCCGTGAAGCGAAAGCTGTCACGGCCTGTTTGTTTAAAGCGTCGAACGATTTACACCGAATGATAGGTCGGCAAAGCAAACCGTTGCTGGCTCTGCAGCATGGAAATCTGTGGCAATTCGCTGGCCTGTTCAGCCAGGTCACGACGGATCGCGCTGATCACCCACGACAGTTGGTCGCCAGCATGCAATTGCTGGTAGGAAATCGAGCGTTTAAAGACTTTGCCTTCGGTACTGCGCAGCGTCAGCAGGATGCCACCGTCAGGGCGTGCCTGGGTGGTCACGTCGAAGTTGGAGAACAGCGAAGTAAATTTTTCTTGGATCAGGCTCATGTCTATCAGCTCCGTTAGCGCTTAATTAGCAAGCATGGAGAGGTAGTTGCAGCGATTGTGCCAGCACTGAACTTTTTAAAAGTTGTTATAAATCAACAAGTTATTTATATGATGGTTTTTTACTTTCGTGCAATCTGCATGAATGGCCATCGTGCATCCTGCATTTTGCGTGGTCACGCACGATTGGATGGAACGAATGGCGCAGCCAGGGATCACCCTTGCCCAGGTATCCAGGGCGGATACAAAACATTGCAAAAACCGCGTGTACAGCTCCAGAACGGCTGACGTATTTTCGGGCTCAATCAACGCCGCCCGACAATAAGAAAACCGACCGGGAGCCACCATGAGCGACACGATTACCTGGGGCATGATGCTCCGCAAATTGCCGACCATTGCCAAAGCCATTCCCCGCGTGGTGAAGGGCATGAAGGTCGCCAACGTCAAGGATCCGACCCAACCGTGTGGCCTCGGCTGGACCTTCGAGCAGGCAACCTTGCGCAACCCCGATGGCCTCGCCTTGCTGCAAGACGCGGTGGCGCTGACGTACACCCAGGTCAACCAGTGGGCCAATCGCATCGCCCATCACCTGATCAGCCAAGGCATCGGCAAGGGCGACGTGGTGGCGGTCTTCATTGAGAACCGTCCGGAATTGCTGGTGACAATCCTGGCGGTGGCCAAGGTTGGCGGCATCAGTGCCTTGCTCAATACCTCGCAAACCCGCGACGCCTTGACCCACAGTCTCGTCCTGGTGGCGCCGGCGGCGATCATTGTCGGCGAGGAACTGGTGCCCGCGTTTTCGGCGGTGCGTCAGCGGGTTTCCATCCCGGCGCAACGCACCTGGTTCGTCGCCGATCGCGACACTTACAGCTATCCGGGCATTTCGCCCGACAGCTTTATCAACCTGATGATGGCCAGCGCCGACGCCCCGGATCACAACCCGGCCAGCAGTCAGCAGGTGTTCTGCGACGACACCTGCTTCTATATCTACACCTCCGGGACCACCGGGCTGCCCAAGGCCGGCGTGTTCAAGCACGGGCGCTGGATGCGCAGCTCTGCCAGTTTCGGCATGATCGCCCTGGATATGCAGCCGCAAGATGTCGTGTATTGCACCTTGCCGCTGTATCACGCCACCGGGCTGTGTGTGTGCTGGGGCTCGGCCATCAGCGGCGCCTCGGGATTCGCCATTCGCCGCAAGTTCAGCGCCAGTCAGTTCTGGAGCGATGTGCGCAAGTACCACGCGACCACCCTTGGTTACGTCGGCGAACTGTGCCGCTACCTGGTGGATCAACCGGCCAGCGCCGATGACAATCGGCACGGCGTGACCAAGATGATCGGCAATGGCTTGCGTCCCGGGGCGTGGCGCGAGTTCAAGACGCGCTTCGGCGTCAGCCACATCTGCGAGCTGTACGCGGCCAGCGACGGCAACATCGGTTTCAGTAACATCCTCAACTTCGATAACACCATCGGTTTTTCCCTGATGTCCTGGGAGCTGGTGGCGTATGACCACGACAGCGGCGCGCCGCTTCGCAATGCCAAGGGCTTGATGAGCAAAGTGGCCAAGGGCGGGCAGGGCTTGTTGCTGGCGAAAATCGACGACAAGGCGCCGCTGGACGGCTACACCGATCCGCAAAAGACCGAGAAAGTCGTACTCCACGATGTGTTCGCCAAGGGCGACCGCTACTTCAACACCGGCGACCTGCTGCGCAATATCGGTTTCGGTCACGCGCAGTTTGTCGATCGCCTGGGCGACACCTACCGCTGGAAGGGCGAGAACGTCTCGACCACCGAAGTCGAAAACGTCCTGTTGAAACACCCGAACATTTGCGAGGCGGTGGCTTACGGCGTGGAAATCCGCAACACCAACGGCCGCGCCGGGATGGCGGCGATCACACCGGCCGAGTCCCTGGCGACCCTGGATTTCAGCGAACTGCTGAGTTTCGCCCGCCAGCAAATGCCTGCCTACGCCGTGCCCCTGTTCCTGCGGGTGAAGGTGAAAATGGAAACCACCGGCACCTTCAAATACCAGAAGACCCGACTCAAGGACGAAGCCTTCGACCCGGACAAGACCGGCGATGACCCGATCTACGCCTGGCTGCCGGGCACCCAGACCTACGTGCAAGTCACCGGGCAGGTGCTGGCCGATATTCACGGCGGCAAGTACCGCTATTGAATCTGGCTATGGCTGCCCTTTAGAAAAAAGGAGTGACAGGCACCGGGGCGCTCGGGAAACTGTCGGCTTTCCGATTGACCGAATAGAGAGTCCCCCATGTCAGACCAAAGCCGCCAGATGACGCCCGAAGAAGCTGCCGAATTCGCCGAACAGGTGTTCAACAAAGCGCGGGAGGGCGATGCGGCCATGATGGCGGCGCTGCTGACCAAAGGCCTGCCGCCGAACCTGCGTAACCACAAGGGCGACACCTTGCTGATGCTCGCCGCGTACCACGGCCACGTCGAGACCGTGAAAGTGCTGCTGGAACACAAGGCCGACCCGGAAATCCGCAACGACAACGGCCAGAGCCCGATTGCCGGCGCCGCGTTCAAGGGCGACCTGGCGGTGGTCAAGGCGTTGGTTGATGGCGGGGCGCAAGTGGAAGGCTCGTCGTTCGACGGCCGCACGGCGCTGATGATGGCGGCGATGTTCAACCGCGTAGAAATCGTTGATTACCTGATCAGCAAAGGAGCTGATCCGAAGGCCAAGGATGCCAATGGCGTATCGGCGCTGGATGCGGCCAAAACCATGGGCGCCGTAGACACCACTGCTCAATTGCAGAAATTGCTGGCGTGACCCTGTAGGAGCGAGGCTTGCCCGCGAAGGCGTCAGCAAATTCAACATCGACGTTGACAGACACACCGCCTTCGCGGGCAAGCCTCGCTCCTACAAGGTAAATGGAGGTATCCTTCGCGCCCTCAAAATTTCCCCTCGCTACAGGATCCATCCCCATGAAAACCGCACTCGTCGAACTCATCAGCAAAATCAGCTCCGGGTGCATGGGCGAAGACGAAATCCTGAAGATCGCTGACGAAGCGGCCCAGGCCTTCGCTGATCCCGAGGCTTTCCTGGCGGCCAATCCGGACATTAACTACGACGACACCTTCCCGATGCCATTGGGCGAATGGGTCGTTGTCGGCAGCCTGCCGGAAACCGTGCTGTTCCAGGCTGACACCTACGTTGACCTGTTCGCCCAGATCGTCGCTTCGTTCGGCCCCGGTGTGGACTTCAACATCAAGCCCAAGCAACTGGCCAAGACCGAAGCCCTGACCGCGCTCAACCGCATTCAGGTGCAGATGGGCAGCATGAACAAGGAAAAAGGCGGCTACACCCTGATGAACTTCAGCCAGTTGCTCGACGACGAACTGCAAGTGGTGCTGGTCTACGGCAACGACGTGCCCCGCGTGCTTGAGTTGTGCGCCCAGGTTGGCATCGCCGCCGCACCTTCCCTGGAAGCCCTGAAAGTGGCTATCCACGTTTAACACAATAAAACGGAACCCTCCCGAGGGCCGGCTATCCTAAGACTGCATGCCACTTTCTTGGGAGCAACACTATGGGTTCCAGTTTCAACGGTCTGGTTGGCCTGATCATTCTTGCCCTGGACATCTGGGCCATCATCAACGTGCTGAAAAGCGGCGCCGAAACCGGGATGAAGATCATCTGGGTGCTGCTGATCCTGCTGCTGCCGGTGCTGGGCCTGATCATCTGGGCCATCGCCGGGCCACGGGGGAATGTCAGGATCTGACGCCTTCCTGAAGGTCCACACTTTCCCTGTGGGAGCGGGCTTGCTCGCGAAAGCGGTGTATCAGTCAAAATAAACATCAACTGACACGACGCCTTCGCGAGCAAGCCCGCTCCCACAAGGGATTGCGGCACGTCATCACGTGACGTTCGACCTGTCATGTTCCGCAACGTAGAATGCGCGCCTTTGCCGGGCAATCGAGCCTTTCGATTGGCCATCATGGGCGGGTAACCGTCCGTTGCCGCCGCATTCATCGGAGCACTTCCCATGACCACCACCAAAACCAGCGAATACCTGGAAACCCTCTACGAAGGTTACGGCCAGCGTTTTCGCATGGAAAAACTGCTGCACGAAGTGCGCACCGAACACCAACACCTGGTGATCTTCGAAAACCCGCGCATGGGCCGGGTCATGGCGCTGGACGGTGTGATCCAGACCACCGAAGCCGACGAATTCATCTACCACGAAATGCTCACCCACGTGCCGATCCTCGCCCATGGCTCCGCCAAGCGCGTGCTGATCATCGGCGGTGGCGACGGCGGCATGTTGCGTGAAGTGGCCAAGCACGGCAGCGTCGAGCACATCACCATGGTCGAGATCGACGGCACCGTGGTCGACATGTGCAAGGAGTTCCTGCCGAACCACTCCAAGGGTGCATACGACGACCCACGGTTGAACCTGGTGATCGACGACGGCATGCGTTTCGTTGCCACCACCGCTGAAAAATTCGACGTGATCATTTCCGACTCCACCGACCCGATCGGGCCGGGCGAAGTGTTGTTCTCGGAAAACTTCTACCAGGCCTGCCACCGTTGCCTGAACGAAGGCGGCATCCTGGTGACGCAGAACGGTACGCCATTCATGCAACTGGGCGAAGTGCAAACCACCGCCGGGCGCCTGCGCAGCCTGTTTCCGGACTGGCACTTCTACCAGGCGGCCGTGCCGACCTACATCGGCGGCGCCATGACGTTTGCCTGGGGCGCGACCAATACCGCGTATCGCAAGTTGTCCCGCGAAACCCTGCAACAGCGCTTCGCCGGCAGCGGCATCATCACCCGCTACTACAACCCGGAAATCCACATCGGCGCGTTCGCCATGCCGCAATACGTGCTGAACGCGATCAACAAGCCAAGCAACGACTGAAGCCGACGCGTAATCCCCTGAATAACGCGTAACCCCTGTAGGAGCGAAGCTTGCTCGCGAAAGCGGTGTATCAGTTAAAACATATGTCGACTGGTACACCGCCTTCGCGAGCAAGCTTTGCTCCTACAGGGGTTTTGTGTTTTTTCATGAGTCAGCGCCGCAATCCGTTTGAACGATCAGTCAGGCCAAAAGTCCAGATAGTTGTAAGCCCATTTGCGGGTTTGATCGAGGAGGCACTGATGCAAAAGTGGAAAATCACTTTCGTGGATGATCACGGCGAAACGCTCGATGAAGTCTTTGAGTGCGACGAGTGCCCGGATAACGAGCACGCGGCCAAACTCATCAAGGCCCGGCTTTTGCCTGTCGCTGCCGAACTGGATCTGAACGATCTGGAAGGGCGAACCGCTGATGCTTGCGTTAAAAGTCTCAAGACCCAGAACAGCATTCAAATCCTCGGCATTACTCCTGTCTGAACCTCACCTGTCTCTTTCACAACCAGACCTTGGCAGCGGCTCCGAGATGGGGCTACTCTGCAAGCGAGATCAGCGAACGGATCGCTAAGGTCTGGTCTTGTCAGCTACATGCTTAAATCCCGGCGGCAACCTGGTTGCCGTATGGCCTCCACCAATCGGTTGCGGGCCTCGGGAGTACGGAAAGTCTATCCATATGGTGTTAGGAGGACGATTCATGAGCACAGCCTATCAAGAAGACATCAGTACCAGCGTACTGCGCCGCATGAAGGAAGGCGGTTTCGACTTTTCACGGTTCCATCCCATCGAGTTCTACGCGATATTCCCGGACGAGGAGCGGGCACGCAGGGCGGCAGGTCATTTTTGTGGTGAATCCTTGAATGCCCAGATCAGCGTGCGCGACGACGGCGCATGGCATCTGGAACTGAGCAAAGTGATGTACGCCACCTACGACGGCATCGGCGACTTTGAGCAGGACTTCGAGGCCGTGGTCGAACCTCTGGGCGGCATCATCGAAGGATGGGGCGTCAAGCAGGAGGTACGAGGGCTACTCGCATAACATTATGAACAGCGACAACATCCATTAACGGCTGACCTTCGGGTTGGCCGTTTTCGTTTGTGCGGTTCCCCGTCCCCTGTAGGAGCTGTCGAGTGAAACGAGGCTGCGATCTTTTGATCTTCGCTTTTGATTCACAACATTTCAAAACCCAAAAAAAAACCGCCTAAACAGGCGGCCAAAGGGAAGTTCGAGAGGTTTTGCAACGAATGCGCGGATTATCCGCATCAACCCCCGGGCAGTGAAATCAACTCTGACTATGCTGTTGATAGGCGACAACATTGCTTCGCAATGAAGCGGGGGCGATCGGGTTGGGGCGTTTGCCGCACAGCATTGGTGCGGTGCTTTTGGGGCGATTATCCAACTGATTGAAATTTAAGCGTTTATGCCGATGGCACGGGCCTTGCGATGCCTAGATGTCCGGGTGACAAGGAGTACGGCATGATCCGCACCTATTTTGATGAGATGTACGATGCCGGCGGCCTGGTCCGCCCGCATTATCGGGAGTTCGCCCGTTGGCTGGCCGAAACGCCTGACGAGCTTTTGGCACAACGGCGACGCGAGGCCGATCTGTTGTTTCATCGTGCCGGCATAACCTTCACGCTCTATGGCGATGAGCAGGGGACAGAGCGCCTGATTCCCTTCGACACCATCCCCCGCAGCATCCCCGCCAGTGAATGGCGGATCGTCGAACGTGGCTGCATCCAGCGGGTCAAGGCGTTGAACATGTTCCTCGCCGACCTCTATCACGAGCAGCGCATTATCAAGGCCGGCATTATCCCGGCCGAGCAAGTGCTGGCCAACGAGCAATACCAGTTGGCGATGCAAGGCCTGGATCTGCACCGGGATATCTATTCCCACATCTCCGGCGTCGATCTGGTGCGCGACGGCGACGGCACGTACTACGTGCTCGAAGACAACCTGCGTACACCGAGCGGCGTGAGCTACATGCTCGAAGATCGCAAGATGATGATGCGCCTGTTCCCCGAGCTGTTCGCGGCGCAACGCATTGCCCCCATCGACCACTACCCGAACCTGTTGCTCGACACCCTGAAAAGCTCCAGCCCGATCGATAACCCGAGCGTGGTGGTGCTGACCCCTGGGCGTTTCAACAGCGCGTTTTTCGAGCACGCTTTCCTGGCGCGGGAAATGGGCGTGGAACTGGTGGAAGGCGCGGACCTGTTCGTGCGCGATGACAAGGTGTTCATGCGCACCACGGACGGGCCAAAAGCGGTCGACGTGATCTACCGGCGCCTCGACGATGCGTTCCTCGATCCGCTGGCGTTCAACCCGGACTCGATGCTCGGCGTGCCGGGGCTGCTGTCGTCTTATCGCTCCGGCAACGTGGTGCTGGCCAATGCTATCGGCACCGGGGTTGCGGATGACAAGTCGGTGTATCCGTTCGTCACGGACATGATTCGTTTCTACCTCGATGAAGAACCGATCCTGAAAAACGTGCCGACCTGGCAATGCCGCAATCCCTCGGAACTGTCCCACGTCCTGGCCAATCTTCCCGACCTGGTGGTCAAGGAAACCCAGGGCTCCGGCGGTTACGGAATGCTGGTGGGGCCGGCGGCGACGGCAGCGGAAATCGAGTCGTTCCGCGCGCGGATCAAGGCCAAGCCCCACGCGTACATCGCGCAACCGACGTTGTCCCTGTCGACCTGTCCGACCTTTGTCGAAAACGGCATCGCGCCACGCCACATCGACCTGCGTCCGTTTGTATTGTCTGGCCGCGAAACCCGGGTTGTGCCCGGCGGTTTGACCCGTGTTGCTTTGCGTGAAGGCTCCCTGGTGGTGAATTCCTCCCAGGGCGGCGGCACCAAGGACACCTGGGTGGTCGAGGATTGAAGGAAGCCTGCCATGTTAAGTAGAACTGCCTCGGATTTGTATTGGATGTCGCGTTACCTGGAGCGGGCGGAAAACCTCGCACGGATGCTCGACATCAGTTATTCGCTGTCGCTGATGCCGCAGGACGGTCGCGGCGATGGCCTGCACGAACTCGCCATGCCGCTGTTGATCACCGGCACCCTCGACGATTACCTGGAGCGCCATGGCGAGTTGCATGCCGAACGGCTGCTGCATTTCTTCGCCCTGGACGCCGAGAACCCGGCGAGCATCTACAGCTGCCTCGGTTCGGCGCGGGCCAGTGCCCATGCGGTACGTGGGCGAATCACCGCCGACATGTGGGAAAACATCAACGCCACCTGGCTGGAAATTCGCGGGATCGCCGAGCAGGGCTTGAGTCGCTACGGCATGAGCCGGTTTTGCGAGTGGATCAAGGAACGTTCCCACCTGTTTCGCGGTGCGTCCTACGGCACGATCATGCGTAACGATGCGTTCCGGTTTATTCGTCTGGGCACCTTTATCGAGCGCGCCGACAACACCTTGCGCCTGCTCGACGCCCGCTACGAAATGGCCGGTGATCAGGCTGAAGCGGTCAGCGACGGCACGGCGCACGCCTATTACCAGTGGAGTGCGTTGCTGCGGGCGTTGTCCTCGTTCGAGGCCTACACCGAGATTTACCGCGATGCACCTGGCGCCCGGCATGTTGCCGAATTGCTGTTGCTGCGTGCCGACGTGCCGCGTTCGTTGCGCGCCTGCACCGAAGAAATCGACCAGATTCTCGCCCAGTTGCCGGGGGCCAACGGCCGTCCAGCGCAACGCCTGGCGGCAGAAATGGACGCGCGCTTGCGCTACACCGGCATCACCGAAATTCTCGACGAAGGCCTGCACGCCTGGCTGACCGAGTTCATCCCGCTGGTGCGCCAGTTGGGCAACGCCATACACAGTTCCTACCTGGAGGCTGCATGAGACTTTCCATTAGCCACGAGACCACCTATCACTACGAAGATCAGGTGCGGGCGAGCATCCAGTATTTGCGGCTGACCCCTCACGACAGCGAGCGCCAGCACGTGCTCAGTTGGCAACTCGATCTGCCGCGCCCGGTGCGCGCGCAACTCGATCCGTTCGGCAATATCCTGCACGTGCTGACCATGGACGAACCCCACGAAGCGATCATCATTGGTGCCCGTGGCCAGGTCGATATCGATGAGCTGCGCGAAGCCGAGCACGAGAGCCAGTCGGCGTTGCCGTTCCTGCGCTTCACCCGGCTGACCGAACCCGACGAAGCCTTGCGTGGGTTCGCGGAAAAAGAATGCAAAAAACGCCGGGATCGCACCGCGTTGATCGACTTGATGCAAAGCCTGAATCAGTACATGACCTACACGCCGGGCTCCACCGAAGTCGACACCACGGCGGCCAAGGCTTTCGCCGGGCGTTCCGGCGTGTGCCAGGACCACACCCACGCATTCCTCGCCTGCGCCCGTAGCCTGGGGATTCCGGCGCGATATGTGTCGGGGTATTTGTACAGCGAGAACAGCGAACACTTGGCCAGCCATGCCTGGGCCGAAGCCTGGCTCGATGACGCCTGGTACAGTTTTGACGTGACCAACCAATTGGCGCGGCCGGAGCGTCACTTGAAACTGGCGGTGGGTCTGGATTATCTGGACGCCTGCCCGGTGCGCGGAATGCGCCGGGGTGGTGGATGCGAGCAGATGCACGCGAAGGTGTTTGTCTCGCCGACGCCGGTGTTTGCGCCGGTGATCTCCGTCCAGCAGCAGTAATCGGGGATACCACTTCGCGAGCAAGCCCGCTCCCACATTGGATCTGTGAACGACACAAATCCCCTGTAGGAGCGAGGCTTGCCCGCGAAGAGGCCAGCCCAGGCAGCACAGAGCTAAGGCTTAACCTTACGCCCCGCCATATGCTTCAAATACCCCACCAGCAAATCCAGATCCCCCGCCGGCAACACCTGCTCGGAAAACGCTGGCATCTTCGCCTGCGGCCACTGGCGCAAACTCTGCGGATCCCGAATGTAGCGCTTGAGGAAGTCCGCGCCGAAATACTCGGTGGGGTTGTACGGAATGTTCAGGTCCGGTCCGAACTGCGCATCACCCGCGCCATTGAGTCGATGGCAGGCCAGGCAATTCTTCTGGAACAGCGCAAAGCCCTTGTTCACCGGATCGTCTGCCTTCAACGCAGGATCGGGCAGCAGGGCAGGGAAGCGCTCGGCCACCGGCGCCAGGCGTTTGATGCTGGCGACTTCGAACGGCCATTGCTCGGGGCTGATATTGCCGGCCTTGGGGTCGGTCCAGACCAGGTAAAACGGTCCGGCGCCGGGCTTGCCCTCGGACAGCGGCGGCCACGGCTTGGCCGGGTCTTCAATCGCCAGCCAGGCTTGCGCCCCTTTGGCATTGAGCAACGGTCCCGCCGCCAGTTCGGCGGCAAAACCATCCAGTGCCACGGCTTGCAGGTGGTCGTCAGGCTTGATGCCCGTCAACAACGCCGCCAACGGCACCGCTTGATAGCGCATGTCCCGTTTGTAGGAAACGTCGTCGTTGATGGTGATGGTCTGGACCTGAGGATGCTTGAGCAGCTCCTCGGTCTGCCAGGTGCGGCTGTTCGCGCCGAGCTCAAGTTTCAGCTCTGCGGCGTGCAGGGACGTGCCGAACAGCAAGGCCCCGAACAGAATAAATGCTTTCAAGTGATCGCCGTCCGTGTCGTGGAAGTGCCGCAAAGGTTGGCACACCCACGCTGGCCCGGGTAGCGAGCCATTCACATTTTTAATAGGCGATAAAAAACTCTAGAGCTTGAGTCAGCCAATCACCTTGGTCAGGTTCGGCAAAATCAACAACAGCGTAGTGGCGAATAGGATGAGTCCGGCTTGACGTACTTTCGAATGCTTGAACATGGCTGACCGCCTTTTTTGTTATTTCCCGATGCTTGCCTGCATATCTCCATGACGGCAAAGCGCTGAACTTCCTGTAGGACGAGTGCCTCAGCAAAACCCGACGACAACTTCGTACATGTTCACCTTAGAGCCCGCGTCACGCTTGGTTTAGATCCATTTAGTATGGTGCAAACGTAAAAAGCTCTTAAAAAGGCATGAGGCCTATTGCCAGCTTCTTGGGCGCCCGTTTGCTAGACAGCTTCGTCACCTGAATCGGTTAATCCGATAGCCGACTACCGTCCGTCTGAGCGTGACCGTCAACGCCTGTGAGCATTGCGGTCATTGAATCCTTGGCCTCTCGGCTTATGGTGAGAACTCAGCATTTATCACCGCACAGGTTCGAGGACCACATGACCGAAGCTCTGATTTTCGACGCGTTACGCACGCCCCGCGGCAAAGGCAAGGCCGATGGTGCGTTGCACAGCGTCAAACCGGTGAACCTGGTGGCCGGGTTGATGAGGGCGTTGCAGCAACGCACATCCCTGGACACCAGCCAGGTCGATGACGTGGTGCTCGGTTGCGTCACGCCCATCGGCGATCAGGGCTCCGACATTGCCAAAACCGCGACGCAGGTCGCCGATTGGGACGTCAGCGTGGCGGGTGTGCAGATCAATCGCTTCTGCGCCTCGGGGCTGGAGGCGGTGAACCTCGGCGCGATGAAAGTCCGTTCCGGTTTCGAAGACCTGGTGGTGGTCGGTGGCGTTGAGTCGATGTCCCGGGTGCCCATGGGCAGCGACGGCGGTGCCTGGGCCCTGGACCCGGAAACCAACCTGCACAGCCATTTCACCCCCCAAGGCGTCGGTGCTGACCTGATCGCCACGATTGAAGGCTTCAGCCGCGAGGACGTCGACGCCTACGCGCTGTATTCCCAGCAAAAAGCCGCACGGGCCCGGGCCGACGGTTCGTTCAACAAGTCCCTGGTGCCGGTGCAGGATCAGAACGGCATCATCCTGCTCGATCACGATGAGTTCATTCGCGCCGAGTCGACTTTGGAAGGCCTGGGCAAGCTCAAGCCGAGTTTCGAAATGATGGGGCAAATGGGCTTCGACGCCACGGCGCTGCGGGTCTACAGCCATGTGGAGCGAATCAACCACGTGCACACGCCGGGCAATAGCTCCGGGATTGTCGACGGCGCGGCGCTGATGCTGATCGGTTCCGAATCCCGTGGTCGGGCGCTGGGTTTGCAGCCACGGGCGCGAATCGTTGCCACGGCGGTGACCAGTACCGACCCGACCATCATGCTCACCGGCCCGGCGCCGGCCACCCGCAAGGCGTTGGCCAAGGCCGGGTTGCGGGTCGAAGACATCGACCTGTTCGAGGTCAACGAAGCCTTCGCCTCGGTGGTGTTGAAGTTCATCAAGGACATGGCCATCGACCCGGACAAGGTCAACGTCAACGGCGGCTCGATCGCCATGGGTCACCCGTTGGGCGCCACCGGTTGCGCGATCCTCGGCACCCTGCTCGATGAACTGGAAACCCGGCGCTTGCGCTATGGCCTCGCGACCTTGTGTGTCGGCGGCGGCATGGGCATTGCCACCATCATCGAATGCCTCTGAGCCCCCGAATTCAAGGAAACGCCTTCATGACTGAAGCCATTCGTTACGAAAAAGGCCAGGACGGCATCGTCGTCCTGACCATCGATATGCCGGGCCAGAGCGCCAACACCATGAACGGGGTGTACCGCGAGGCCATGGCGGCCCGTGTTGCCCAGTTAGTGGCGGACAAGGAAAACATCGCCGGGGTCATCATCACCTCGGCCAAGAAAACCTTCTTTGCCGGCGGCGACCTTAATGAACTGATCAAGGTCGGCAAACCCGAAGCCAAAGCCTTCTACGACATGGTGCTGACGTTGAAGGGGCAATTGCGCACCCTGGAAACCCTCGGCAAACCGGTGGTCGCCGCCATCAACGGCGCGGCCCTGGGCGGCGGTTGGGAAATCTGCCTGGCTTGCCATCATCGCGTGGCGCTGGACAATCCATCGGTGCAACTCGGCCTGCCGGAAGTGACCCTTGGCCTGTTGCCGGGCGGCGGCGGGGTGGTGCGCATGGTGCGCATGCTGGGCCTGGAAAAAGCCCTGCCGTACCTGCTCGAAGGCAAGAAAGTGCGGCCACAACAGGCATTGCAGGCCGGTTTGATCGATGAGTTGGCGGCGGACCACGAGGAACTGCTGGCCAAGTCACGGGCGTGGGTCCTGGCCAATCCAACCGCTGTGCAGCGCTGGGACGTGAAGGGTTATCAGATTCCGGGCGGTACGCCGTCGAATCCGAAGGTCGCGCAAATGCTGGCCATCGCGCCGTCGATCCTGCGCGCCAAAACCCAGGGCTGCATGCCCGCGCCGGAGAAAATCCTCTGCGCGGCGGTGGAAGGCGCGCAAGTGGATTTCGACACCGCGCACCTGATCGAAACCCGCTACTTCACCGAACTGACCACCGGCCAGGTCTCGAAAAACCTGATCGGCACGTTCTGGTTCCAGCTCAATGAGATCAATGCCGGTGGCTCGCGGCCCCAGGGGTTTGCGCCTTATGTCACGCGCCGGGTCGGTGTGCTGGGGGCGGGGATGATGGGCGCCGGGATCGCTTTCGTCAGCGCCTCGGCCGGGATCGACGTGGTGCTCAAGGACATCAGCCTGGCAGCCGCGGAGAAGGGCAAGGCGCATTCGGCGGCGCTGCTGGATAAAAAAGTATCCCGTGGCCAGTTGAGCGCCGAGCAGCGTGATGCGGTGCTGGCGCGGATCAAAACCACGGAGAACGATGCCGATTTGGCCGGTTGCGACCTAATTATCGAAGCGGTGTTTGAAGATCGCGAGCTGAAAGCCAAAGTCTCGTCGGCGGCACAGAAAGTCGTCGGCCTCGACGCGGTGATCGCCTCCAACACCTCGACCTTGCCCATCAGCGGTCTCGCCACCGCCGTGCCGGACCAGAGCAAATTCATCGGCCTGCATTTCTTCAGCCCCGTGGAAAAAATGCCGTTGGTGGAAATCATCAAAGGCGCGAACACCAGCGCCGAAACCCTGGCCCGTGGTTTCGATTTCGTCCTGCAAATCAAGAAGACCCCGATTGTGGTCAATGACAGTCGCGGCTTCTTCACTTCCCGGGTGTTTGGCACCTTCACCAACGAAGGCATCGCCATGCTCGGCGAAGGCGTGAGCGCGCCGATGATCGAGACCGAAGCGCGCAAGGCCGGGATGCCGATCGGTCCTCTGGCCATTTCCGACGAAGTTTCCCTCAGCCTGATGAGCCACATCCGTCAGCAAACGGCCAAAGACCTACAAGCAGAAGGGAAGCCGCTGATAGAACACCCGGCGTTCGCCGTGATTGACTTGTTGCTTAACGAATACAAGCGGTCCGGCAAGGCGGCAGGAGGCGGTTTTTACGATTACCCGGCGGGCGGCCAGAAACATCTGTGGCCGGAGCTGAAAACCCGTTTCGAGAAGGCTGACGGGCAGATCTCGGCGAAGGATGTGCGTGATCGGCTGCTGTTCGTGCAAGCCATCGAAACCGTGCGCTGTGTGGAGGAGGGCGTGCTGACCTCGACGGCGGACGCCAACGTCGGCTCGATCTTCGGCATCGGCTTTGCGGCCTGGACTGGCGGCGCGCTGCAATTCATCAACCAATACGGCGTGAAGGATTTCGTCGCCCGCGCCCAGTACCTGGCCGAGCAATATGGCGAACGCTTTACCCCGCCGGCGCTGTTGCTGGAGAAAGCGGCCAAAGGGGAGGCGTTCTAAGGGACCGATGACGCACTTCGGGGCTTGCCTTGCCACCACGTTTCAAGGCAGGCTCTGGGGTGTGCATTATTCCCATCACGTGTCAGGTATTTTTTATGTCGTTACGCATCTGCATTCTGGAAACCGACATCCTGCGTCCAGAACTGGTCGATCAATATCAGGGTTACGGGCAGATGTTCCAGCGTCTGTTTTCGCAACAACCCATCGAAGCCGAGTTCACCGTCTACAACGTGATGCAGGGCGATTATCCCAGCGATGAACTGACCTTCGACGCGTACCTGATCACCGGCAGCAAAGCCGATTCCTTCGGCACTGACCCATGGATCGAAACCCTCAGAACCTACCTGCTGAACCGCTACGAACGCGGCGACAAACTACTGGGCGTGTGCTTCGGCCATCAGTTGTTGGCGTTGCTGCTGGGCGGCAAGAGCGAGCGTGCGACCCAAGGCTGGGGCGTGGGCATCCACAATTACAAACTCGCTGCCAAGGCACCGTGGATGAGCCCGGTACGGGAAGAACTGACGTTGCTGATCAGTCACCAGGATCAGGTCACCGCACTGCCGGAAAACGCCACGGTGATCGCTTCGAGTGACTTCTGCCCGTTCGCCGCGTACCACATCAACGATCAGGTGCTGTGCTTCCAGGGCCACCCTGAATTCATTCACGACTACTCACGGGCGCTGCTGGAGATTCGTCAGGAAGCGCTGGGTGAGCAGGTGTATTCCAAAGGTGTGGCGAGCCTTGAGCATGAGCATCACGGCACCACTGTTGCGGAATGGATGATGCGGTTTGTGGCGCATAAGCCTCAGACTGTTTAAAGGCTAAAAGCTTCGCGGGCAAGGCTCGCTCCTACAGGGGATCGCTGACTCCTGTAGGAGCGAGGCTTGCCCGCGAATGTCACACACGACGCGGTTTTGACTACAACCACCCCGACCTTTTGAAACTCGCCCACAACCCCACACACCCCACCGCAATAAACCCCAACACCGCGAAATACCCGTAATGCCAACTCAACTCCGGCATGTTCTGGAAGTTCATCCCATAGATCCCGGCCACCGCCGTCGGGAATGCCAGAATCGCCGCCCATGCCGCAAACTTGCGTTGCACCACGCTCTGGCGTGATGCCTCCAGCAACACCCCCACCTCAATGGTCTGACTGGCAATGTCCGCCAGGGTTGTCAGGTCTTCCATCTGCCGCGTCACGTGAATCTGCACATCGCGGAAGTAGGGGCGCATGTTCTTGTCGATAAACGGGAAGCTCAGCTTCTGCAGTTCTTCACCGATCTCCACCATCGGCGCCGCGTACCGGCGCAAGCGCAGCACGTCGCGGCGCAGGCTGTGGAGTTTCTGGATGTCGTATTCATTCAGCGCACTGCACAGCACGTTGCGTTCCAGTTCATCGATCTCGGCGTGGATCGCTTCGCCCACCGGTTGGTAGTTTTCGATAACGAAATCGAGGATGGCATAGAGTACGAAATCTTCCCCGTGCTCCAGCAAAATAGGACGCGCCTCACAACGCTGGCGGACATGGGCGTAGGACGCCGAGTGACCGTTGCGGGCGGTGATGATGTAGCCCTTGCCGGCAAAAATGTGAGTCTCGATGAACTCCAGCTTGCCTTCATGGCGGATCGGCGAATACGTGACGATAAACAGCGCATCGCCGAAGGTTTCCAGCTTCGGTCGGCTGTGCTTTTCCAGGGCGTCTTCGATGGCCAGTTCATGCAGATTGAACTGGCGTTGCAGGTTGGTCAGCTCCTGGGCGTTGGGCTCTTCGAGGCCGATCCACACAAAGTGACCGGTCTTGGCCGCCCAGGCAGCGCCTTCATCGAGCGTGATATTGGTGATTTTTTTACCGGCGCTATAAACCGCAGCAGCAACAACTCTACCCATGATGGTGGTTCACTTCTTATTGATTCAATGGCAGTGGCAGGCAGTGTCCAGCTTAGCCTTCTGCTTGTAGAGATTCAGTGAAATCTGTGGAGTTCACGGACAAGCGTTTCACGGGCAAAAGAAAACCCGCACAGGGCGGGTTTCTTTTCAGGCGGCTTGCAGTTGCCGATCCATCGAGGCGATGCACTCGCGCATCTGTTCGCGGCACTGGGCGATCAGCAGCGGCATGTCGTCCATGCTCAACCCGGCGGTAGGAATCGCCGGCAGCGAACGAATCAGAATTTTCCCACTGCGCCAGCGGTTCAATCGCATGTGTTTGACGTAACTGCTGACACACACCGGCACGATCGGCACCCCGGCGGCAATCGCCATCTGGAACGCGCCTTTCTTGAACGGCAGCAAGTCTTCACCGAGGTTGCGCGTGCCTTCCGGGAACACCCAGATTGACGTGTCTTCATGCTGCAAAGTGTGGGTGGTGGTGAGCATCGACTGGCGCGCCTTGTGCGCATTGCCCCGGTCGATCAACACATTGCCCGCCAGCCAGAACAACTGACCGAACAGCGGCACCCACTTCAGGCTCTTCTTGCCGATGCACACGGTACGGCGGGGCACCACGTTGCCGAACACAAACAGATCGTAGTTGGACTGGTGATTGGCGATGATCACGCAGCTGTTCGGTTTGTCCATCAACGGACCGACATCGGTCTTTACCCGCAATCGCAAAATACACATCGCCGGCCAGGCATAGAGGCGGGCGCACAAACGGCTGTTGTCCGGGTTGAACGGCCGGCACAGGCCCAGGATCACCCCCAGCACACCGGCCAGAATAAAGTGCAGGCCCATCAATAACATACGAAACACAAACAGCATTTACAGGCCCCACCGGGACAAAAGGTGGCGCAGTGTACGGATGTGCACTGTTTTCGGCAATTGCCGCTATAGAGGTGGGAGATAGGCGATGTTTTAGCGCATGTTTCCGACCTGTGGGTCAGACGCGGCCTAGAGCGGTTGCTGACTTTTCAACAGCGCATATACGAAAAAGCCCGACACGACGGTCGGGCTTTTCGTTGCGGCAGGCGACCTGGGCTTAACCCAAATGCTCCTGATCCTGGATGATCGCGTTGTCCAGCGTCTCCAGCAGTGCCTTGCGCACTTTCAGCTTGGTGTTCTTGTGGGCGGTCATGTTGATCTTCTTCAACTGACGCGCCGCCGCCAGTGCAGTGTTTTGCAGCTCTTCGGCCGACACCACGACATCGAGGAAACCGGCGGCGATCGCGCTCTGCGGGTTGAACATCTCGCCATTGATCACCGAGCGATGGAACGCCGCGTTGCTCAGGCGATCACGGGCCAGCTCAATCCCGGCGTGGTGCATGGTCATGCCAATCTGCACTTCGTTCAGGCCAATGCTGAACGCGCCATCGACACCAATGCGGTAATCCGCCGACAACAACAGGAACGCACCCTTGGCCACCGCATGCCCAGGGCACGCCACGATTACCGGGAACGGGTGCGACAACAGGCGACGGGCCAGGGTCGAACCTGCGGTCACCAGTGCCACGGCTTCTTTAGGGCCCGCCGTCATCACCTTCAGATCATAACCACCCGACAAAATCCCAGGCGTACCGGTAATGATCACCACTGCACGATCAGTCACCGCCTGATCCAGCGCAGCGTTAAACGCCGCAATCACGTCCGGGGAAATGGCGTTGACCTTGCCATTGCTCAACGTCAGGGTCGCGATACCGTCTTCGAGGTGGTAGGAAATCAACTCACTCATGACGCTATTCCTTGTATGAAAGTTGAAGCAGACGTTACCCACCGCCGTCAGCCAGGTAAAGCGCCGTGACTGACCCGCCGGTCACCCTTTCCTCGCCCGCCAGGCGTAGCCGGCTGCACCCGCCGTGCATTCCCCTCTATATAGAAGAGGGCGCGACGCCGGAGATTGGCAGGTTTGCCATGCCCCGGAACCCGCCGCAGCGCCTGAATCGCTAACCGCATGAAAATTCTGAAAAAATATTTGCCATCGGAAAAGCTTTCGACTACATTAGCGCGCCTCGACAGACAGAACTTGTTTGAAGAGATACGGTGAAGTGTCCGAGTGGCTTAAGGAGCACGCCTGGAAAGTGTGTATACAAGAAATTGTATCGAGAGTTCGAATCTCTCCTTCACCGCCAAATTCGATGTAACCAGAACCCCTGATTTCGAGAGAAGTCAGGGGTTTTGTGGTTTTATGCTTTGGAAATTTTGCCTCGCCTCTTTGTTATCTGTATGCGACGTCGTTAATACGTAAAACACTACGTGCAAATGCCGATGGTTCTTGAATAGAAGAATCGGTGTTCAGTTTTGTGTATCAAGGTCGATACCCGATAGGATTTATCTGATGGTGTGGACCATTCGACAATATGAATTATTGTTTTATTGAACCGATTAGTTAAAATTGGCGGCTATTGTGGACCTGCGCAATCTGAAGGCATTCCCGGGTCGAAATAGGTGTCGTGGAGATGAGTATATTGGATCCAGTATTTGCTATTGTTGCTACAGCCGAGTATTTGCTTCTGGTTGATTTGTCTTCCAAAAGAGTCATCCCACTGGAAAGCGAACGCCCAGAATATTACGGCGTCTCTTGGTTTCCAGGTGGCAACGAACTCGTATTGTCCCACTCGGGTATTGATAACAACAAGCTCATGGATATTCACTCCTACGCCAATTCTGAGCTCGGTTGGCTTTCCCACGGCCAGTACCGTAGTGATTCTTTCTTATCCGCGCCCCATCAAATTATCTGTGCCTCTGATGGTCGGGTGGTCAGCACCAATACTGGCAGAAATGCCATCACCGCCCTGGATCTGAATAAGCCGGGTCATTTTCAAGAGAAAAAACTGTCAGAAGCGCGTTGGGACCGTTTGTCTGTTCAAGAGATAAAAGGTGATCACCTTAATTCTTTGTTTGAAAAAGATGGCCATTTATATGTAGTAGCTCATGGTCATCATAATGGCTCATTGCTTGCTGTTCTTACATACCCGGAGCTGGAACTTGTCAGTCTGGAACCCATTGAGGGAAGAACGGGACTGCACAATATCTGGGTGTCGGATGAGGGGCAGAAGATCGCCTGTCATAGCAATATAGGTGCGCTGATCGATGTGGATTCGAACCGTATCGTTTGGGAGGCGGGAAGCCCGATCTTTACACGAGGGTTGGCTGTAACCACCGATTTTATGGTGGTGGGTGAAAGCCAGATGACAGGACGTAACTTGCGCCGCAGCTCAATGAGCGGTCTGTGGATCCTGGAACGCGATAGCTACAAGCCTTTGGATTACTTTTGCCTCGGGCCTTATGGCGCGGTGAACGAAGTTCGTTTGTTGAATGTAAGCGATTTGGCACACCATGGTCATATTTTTCCTTTCGTGTCAGAGCTTATAGAAGATAGCTTGTTTGACCGTAAGTCTGAAGAACGGTTGACTACTTGCCAGCGTTTAATTAACGCTCAAAGTGACTGGGCCGATATGGAGCTCATTTATGGCGGTCCAAAGCAACTTGCGGACGGTGGAAAAGAGGCTCAGCCTGACACGCTTTGTTTAATTAAACAGCTTAAGGGTTCCGATCAGACTGAAAAGTGCCTGGAATTCAGTTATACCCTGGACAGTACGTCATCCGATGCTCATGTCGGGGTTGTGACTTATCAGGGCAGTGGCGGTGATACGGATATGCATGCCTTGTTGATCAAGCCTTTCAATGCCATTGAGGCGGGTTTGGTATTCTGGACCAATAATGGTGTTGAGTGGGCTCAAGATCCAAGCGTTAATATCCCGGGCTTGCCGTACTCTGGTGTTATTCGAGTGGTGGCCGACGAAAGAAGCCTGGAGTTTTACGTTGACTCAAAACTGGTGCTCAGCTTGAGTGCCGAAAGACTTCCTTTCTTGAAGGGTGCATTAGGTGTTCGATGGATCGGTTCCACCATTAGACGGATCGCCAAAGACGTTGAGGCTGTTCAAGTTTAACTAGTTTCGAAGCCTGATAAGAGCGATAGCGTATAACAAAAATACGCTCTAACAATGCTGGGCATGTAAAACGCGAACTCGAAGTGATGTTTAGGCATGAAAAAAACAAAAATGGATGTCAAGGATGATGTGGTATGGCATTCAACTCGAGTGACCCAAACCGAACGTGATCAGCTGTGCTTGCAGGAGCCAATGACCATTTGGCTCACTGGTTTGAGCGGTGCAGGCAAATCAACACTTGCGTTTGCCCTGGAAAAAATCTTCGTCGAAAGTGGTCGATCTGCGTTTGTGCTGGATGGCGATAATCTGCGACACGGTTTATGTAAAGATCTCGGTTTTTCCACTGAGGACCGTTCTGAAAATATACGGCGCATCGCAGAAGTTGCGCGTTTAATGAACGAGGCGGGGGTGATGGTGATGGTTGCCTGTATCTCTCCTTGCAGTGAACAACGCGAGCAGGCCAGATCTATCCTCGGCGAGGAACGTTTTCTGGAAGTCTATTTGAGTACACCGCTGAGCGTTTGCGAAAGCCTCGACCCGAAGGGTTTATACCGTAAAGCCAGGGCGGGCCTGATTCCCGATTTCACGGGCGTTAGTGCACCTTATGAAGTGCCCGTTGCGCCCGCGTTGATTTTAGATGCCAGTGAGAAGACCGTAGCCGAGTGCCTGGGAGAGATACTCTCCAAGGTCGCGGTAAAGTGAGGTTTTTGGTTATCGGATAACCGGCAATTGTCTGATAGTTTGAGGGGGACGGATTTATTTTAGGATTCGAATACAGTCGGCATTCAACAGGCATCCACAATTCTTACGACGCTCTCGGGTATGCGCACAAAGTTCTGCAACGGATTATGCAGAATGTGAGCGTCGCCACAGGTTATCAAGTGGGTGCTGTCAGGGAAGCGGTCGATGGCGCTTTGAATTTTGCGGCCAATGTTCGGATTGCCAGTGATGCGTGCGTTCATCACCGCCAGCGGTAGTTGCGCACCATAACTTCGTACTGGGTTTCAACGGCCAAGTTGCGCGGTATAGCGCCAGTTAGCCGGCGTTTGCTGTACTCGCGATACTGCCACGATATATTTTGCCCGTTGAAAAGTTCGGGAGGATTGGCCAACTCCCACAAAAGCGGATGGGCTTTAACGATGGCGCGGTCCAGCTCTTCCTCCCTTTCATGTGTGGCTGCCGAGGGCTCGTAATTACCATGCGCTTGCAGTTCATTGCATGACTCGAGCGCTGGCGCCAGCGCGCCAAAAACAGTCAGTTCCCAGCCGAATACCCGCTGCCGGTCAACCAATCCCCTCAGACGTTCCGGGCAAATCACTGCCTACCTGGATATCGTCAGCGCCGAATCAGTTCAGGGCGGTGGTGGGGCTTGATTTCGAGATCAGCATGCCAGCGGGCAAGGGCGGGATGGTGGTGGTGTTTGTGACGGGGACGGCGGTCAAGTTGAGATGAGACGGCCCGTGGCGGTTAGCGCACGGGCGTCGTCAGGCTGATCAGACGGTATGCGGTGCGCGCTCGCCCTTGGTGTAGACCTGGTTGAAAAAATAGTTGCTCATGTTCATGTTTCCCGACTTTTGATAGGTAAACAGTTGGCCGAGATCGATGGTTTTTTCGAAGTTGTCTTTGTTCAGAACAAAGCCGCCCGTGCCCAGGTACTCCGTGTCCTCCTTCACAAAATCGAACGAACTTTTAGCGTATTCGTTGGCGGCATCTTTCAACGCGCCGGACTGATTCATGAAGTCGGAAAGACGGGAGAGGTCCTCGGCGCTGATCGAGCCGGAGAGGGACGTAGCCTTGAGTTGGCCTTGCGGATCGACGGTAAAACCGAAGTCTTTTTCCTCAAGTGCCGGGTCGATGTTTTTCAGATCGTCCAGAAACTGCATGTAGGTAGTCTTGAGGTTGTCATGGGCTGCCATCAGGCGGTCATGGGCGGCCGGAAAGTCTTTGGTGGGCTCGGTGCGGCCGATATAGGTAATGACAGCGACCAGGGGAGTTCCTGGCTCGGTGGGCTGTGACGGCGACGGATTGCTCGGGTGATAGATGACGCTAGAGTTCGGCGGCATGCCTGCCGGGTTTTTCATGTCGATAGCGCCGGAGTCGATCATCTCCTTTATTTTTTCGCCACCTGCTTTACCGGCCGCGATCTGCTCGGGGGTGAGCGTGATGGGCGTGGTGTTGATCAGTGACGGCATTCCCTTGATGTCCATGTTCTCTCCCTGAGTTTTTTGCGTAGGAGTAAGGGCAGCGGCTTGTAGCTGAAAATCTTTAGGGGCTGGGACGCGGGATGTGTTTCTGTTTGTTGCACGGCCAGTGTGCAGGAAGCAGGCATCGGCCATTCGTCGGCCCCAGCAGGACCTGAACCGCAAGTCCAGTAATGACCAGCTAGTCTCAAAAGCCTTGGTGGTCGATATTTTTCAGGCAAATAGGGCTTGCCGGTATCGACCCTGTTTTGAAAGGGGCGAAAAGATGGCTGATCCGTATATCGAAGACGATGGGGCTGAGTTTCCAATCAACAATTGCGTGCAGTGTGGCCAGACCGAATATGTGGCTGGCTTTGGCGAGGATCAGGTCAAGACTGGCAAGATCAAATCGACGGCACCTCGGGCCACCAGGTCGAAATTCCTGCCCAAAGTGGCAGCACCTTCCCGGAAGTAACCGGCAACAGCGCAGACCCCGCCATTGAGCGGGGTTTTTCATTTTTGCTGGGTCGAAATAAAGAAATGCCCTACGGACGATTCGTGATTTTCTTTCACAAACTTTTCACAAGGACCTACGTAGTCTCAGCTCATCCGTTAGAAAGTAGTACTCCAGCCCGTTTCCCCAGCGGGCTTTTTTTTGCCTGTCATAAAACCTTTTCCATAAACGCTGTCCAACCGTCGCCCATAGCGTGGTTGAGCCGGAATGTGTCTGGACTTTGCCTTCACTAAAGCATTCAATCTCCGCCTTTTCGTTCCCCCTATTGTTGAGGTTTTCGTCATGCGTTTAACACTGCCCGCCCTGGTTCTGGGGCTTTTGGTTACTCAAGGTGCGATGGCTGCCGGTCAAGGCACTGCCGCGCTCGGTGGTGGTCTGGGTGGCGCGCTGGGTAATGTGCTCGGCCAGAAAATGGGCGGCAGCACCGGCGCAGCAGTTGGTGCTGGCGTAGCCGGCGCGGCGGGCAGTGCGATTGCCGCTCCGAAAGGCAGCCGTACCAAAGCGGCTATCGGCGGTGGTGTGGGCGCGGCGGGCGGTTCGGTGATCGGCAACAGCCTCGGCGGCAAGACCGGTGCAACCATCGGCGCCGGCCTGGGCGGCGCGGCGGGCGGCGCGGTAGGTACAAACCTATCGAAAGGCCACAAGCGCCACTGATCCAGAGGGTCAGCTCAAAAGCCCGGTGTGATGCCGGGCTTTTTCGTTTCGGAACGAAATCCCCCGCAAAGGCATCCAACCTCGTATAACTAACCACGCGTTCCGTCTGCGACGCGAGTCTGGTCCCTAATGCGGAAATCTTGAGGTTCATATCATGCGTTTGACATTGTCCACGTTGGTTTTGGGACTTCTCGTCGCCCAGGGCGCCATGGCGGCCGGCGATGGCACGTCAGCAGTCGGGGGTGGGTTGGGCGGAGCGCTGGGTAACGTAGTCGGCCAGCAAATGGGCGGCAGCACCGGCGCGGCCATCGGCGCCGGGGTTGGCGGTGCGGCCGGCAGCGCGGTCGGTGCACCCAAGGGCAGTCGCACGGCAGCGGCCGTTGGTGGTGGTGTGGGCGCGGCGGGTGGCTCGGTAGTCGGCCATAGTTTGGGCGGCTCGACCGGTTCGACCATTGGCGCGGGCCTGGGTGGTGCGGCGGGTGGTGCGGTCGGCAACAATCTGGGTAGCGACGGTGGCAGCTCTCACTCTGGCGGTGGCCATAAACACAAGAATAAACACAGAAACAAACATCGCTGATTCAAATCAAGCAACAGCAGAACCCGGCCCAGTGCCGGGTTTTTCGTTTCTGTGGGTAGGGCTCTGGAACGATTGGTTGTAGGACGCCTCGAACTTCATACACTCCCTGAAATATGTGAGGCGCGCCATGACGCTTGAAACCGAAGACAAGGACAAAGATAAGGAAGAGGACTCCAGCGGCGTGCCGTATTTGAACGATCCGGGTAATGAAGACCCGGGGTCGTTGATGGACGACGCGACAGTACCGCTCAACGACTCCGATGATGCCGGGGATGTGGGCAATACGGAGTATGAAGAGGAAGACTCGGACGAAGATTGACCGATCGTCCCTTGGATAGAACGCCTGCATAGCCCCACTTTCGAAATATCAGGGCCTGCTTTTCAGGCCCTTCGAGAGGTGCTTGATGAACGCTGATCTGAAAGTCACTGACGGTGAAACGCCTGAATACCCGCTGCCTTCGCCCACTGATTCCTTGAGTCGAGATCAGCGTCCGCCTGATGATGAGGATGAGGCAGGGGTTGAACAGTTTCCGGGTAGTGATGTGAAACGGGGGGATGTTGAGGCGAGTCCGGATGATCCTGACATTGCGGGGGAGGATGGGTCGGGGGAGCCGAGTTGAAGAATGAGGCGGTGATAAAGCCCAATAGTTAGTTGGGCTTTTTGATTTGATTAAAGCAGTACCCTTCAGTTTTTTGCTGCGCTAATTATAAAATTTTGCGCTTCGGTGATTTGCATCTTGAGGGCCGAAATCGATCTGGCCTTTGAAAAAAGCTGAGGTGCGCCCCAGTCATAATCTTTGATGACACTGATCTGAAAAGAGCCGTTGATATCAAACGAGGGATACCAGCCGACATCAAGCAAATAGCAATCAGAGTATTCAACTTGCAGCAGATCTTCTTTGAGGGAATCGATCTGACTAGAAATGTCGGTGTTCTCCAGTGAAGAAAGATCATCGTAAGTGATTTTTCCCTTGATAAAAGTCAGGTCTATCACTTTGTCAGCCTCCTAAATTCGTTTTCTGAAATCGGATGTCCATGGATTGTTTTTGCGCTTAATTCAATACGTATCCAGCGGCTGGGCTTTCCTGCGCTTGCGCCGATCTCATTCTTATATTCTTTACCTTCCATTGTTCCCGTTGGTGACAGGGGTGCCGCTTTCGGAAGCCTCTCTTTCTAGGTCTAAATGTATGTGCCGTGCTTATATTTTTCGAGGCCTGATTCCGTTGCGCTGATCGTTTCCTTCCATTTTAGGATTTTTAAAGGGCTGCGCTTTTAGTCGACCACTAGCATCTCATGTCATTGACCTAGCGAGTCGATCCAGCGTTCGTAAAATTCTCTTTGTTTTTCGATTTTGTCAGTGATGTCGGTATTCTCGAAGTCGAAAATATTGACGATGTCCTCCAGTTCAGAAGTTCTTCCCATCTGCAACTCGTAAGCTACTATGCCACCCGCCATTTGGGAGCACATGCGCGAAGGATAGACGTTCAGTTTTGCCCCTTTACAAAGAAACTTTATATGCGGAAAGTCTGCTCGTAGCATCCCTAGACAGATGAAAAGATCAGATGCGCTGTATTGCTTTTTCAATCCGTCTTTCATCATGAAAACTAACGAGGGTCTTTTTCGATCACATTCGATTTTGGCAGTCTCGACAACCCCACCGATATTTAAAGAAACTTCTATTGCTTTCATGGTTGCTTCCTGTACGGGTTGGGGATCGAGTAGCCCTTATAGCTGCCGTCAGCATAGACTGGTGTAACACCTACAATGTCTTGGTTGTTGATGCCCCCAGGGATAGCAATTTCAATCTCACGTCGGTGAGGTGACATCATTCCGAGTGCTTTGTTTACATCTATCCCTCGAACATTTTTTAGTACATAAACAAATCCATCTTCATAGCCATAACCGGTTGCGAATTTTATGGCTTCCTTTTCCGAGATTGAAGTACTTACAAAAAAGCTGGGAGGACTTCTATTGTCCAGTGCATGCAAGTATAGATCTGTACTGTCACCCAGAGGCTCAAATCCCGCCTCAAAAATCTCCCAAGACTCTCGTGAGTCGCCGCGATACGAGTAATGGTTATTGGGTTTGGGGCTTGGAGTTCCAGGCTCTCCTTCATCAACCTTCGCCCTCCCAGCCGGATCCTCCTCCCCAAAGGCCGGTCTCTTACACCCATCCCCACCCGGACAAGTATTCAACCCCAACGGATCAACCCACCCCGTCGGATTCAGCCCATACCGATACCCGTTCAACCCCCCAGCCAACTTCACCGGATCCTGCGTCAGATACCTTCCAACATCCGGGTTGTAATACCGATGCCGGTTGTAGTGCAGGCCCGTCTCCGCATCGAAATATTGCCCCTGGAACCGCAATGGCTGATCCAGCACTTGATGGGTATCGCGGTTCAAGCGGGTCAGGCGACCATAGGCGTTGTATTGCGCCGCCCAGACGATTTCGCCGCTGTAGTCGGTCAGTTCTTGTGGCGTACCGAGGTGGTCGAGTTGGTAGTAGAACGGGCAGGCGTGGTGCGGGCCTTTGCCGTCGAGCATGGCCAATGGGCGGAAGGTGCCGGGTTCATAGACGTAGCTGCGGTGATGTTCGCGGCTGCTTTCGGCAACGACCTGATCGCCCTGCCAGAAGAATTCGGTGGTTTTGCCGTCGACGGTTTTGGCGATGCGGCGGCCGAAGGCGTCGTAGCGATAATTCGCACAACGTCCATCTGGCGTTGTGACGCCCACTAACCGGTGCTGGCAGTCATACCGATACTGCGTAACTAACTTTTGCCCAGTGCCCCGACGCTCGCGAATCAGGTTGCCGAAGGCGTCATAGTCGTAATGCCGATCGCCCTGCATCAGCAATCGATTACCCGAAACCTTCGTCGCGCCCGGACGGTCCTGCATCAGCAGGTTGCCCGCCGGATCATGGGCAAAGCTTTCCGGCAGATCGTCCCGGGAGTGGCGGACGCGGATCAGTCGGTCGAGAGAATCGTACTGGTAGCTGCGTTGGCCGTGGCGGGTGTCGGCGATGTGTTCAAGGTTGCCGTTAGCGCTGTAGGCATAATCGCGGCGGTACAGCGGTTGTCGTTGTTGGCTGACAGCATGGGCCTTAAGGCGCCCTTGTTCGTCGTAGGCATATTCGCTAAGCAGCAGGCCCTGTTGGCGCTGTTGCTCGCGTCCGGCGGCGAAGGTGTGGGACGTCAGCCGAGCGCCGTTGAGGTCGATGGCGGTGAGGGCGCCACCCTTGGCGTGATGGTAGTCGAGCTTGCTGTTGTCGGGCAGGCGCAGGTAGTTGAGCTGGCCGCAGGGGTCATAGCCGTAATGCAACGTGCCCCAACCCTGGTGTTCGGTGATCAACCGATCCTGTTGGTCGTACTCGAATTCCAGCGGATGGTCATGGCTGTCATCAACACTGACGAGACGCCCGAGACCGTCGTAGCGGTATTCGACCGTCGTCCCGTCGGGCAGCGTCTTGACCAGCAACCGACCGGCCGAGTCCCGTTGATAGCCGGTAATCAGTTGCGAGCCATCTGCGCCAAACTCGGTTTTCTGCAGCAGATGGCCATTCAGGTCGTATGCGTAGGCCGTGCGCTGCCCGTCGAATCCGGTTTCCTGTCGGATTAATCCATTGGCGGTGTAGTCCAGCTGATATTTTTCGCCGGATTCATTTTCTATTTCTGTCAGCAGAAGTTGCGCGTTGTCGTAGCGATACTTGAGCTGGGTGCCGTCGGGATTGATTCGGCGACTGACCAAATGCAGATCGTCAGCATATTCGTAGCGGGTGATGCGCCCGAGTTCGTCCTGTTGGGCGGTAATCTTGCCGTAGGCGTTGTAGCTGAAGGTGCGGTTGGCGCCTGTAGGAAGCGTCGTCTGAATCAGTCGGCCAACGGCGTCCCACTGGTAACGAGTGACAGCGCCATGTTCGTCCTGGCTGGTAGTCCGACGTCCCAGCACGTTGTAGGAATACTTTCGCTGCCCGCCATCCGGCAGGGTCTCTTCGACCAGTTGCCCCAAACCATTCCACAAGAACACATGGCGACTGGTATCCGGGTAGCGGATCGATAGCAACTGCCCCTGAGCGCCGTAGTGGTAATGGGTGATCTGCCCGTCGGGATCAGTCGCTTCAGTGACATCGCCCTGCGCATTACGCTGATATTTCCATACCGCTTTGCCACGTCGTCGGGCATGCAGGAAACCGTTGCGATACTCGTAGGACGTCGGTTCATCTTCCGGTGGAATCAGCGTCACCAGGCGTCCGACTTCGTCATAGCGGTATTGGGTGATCGCACCGAGCGGATCTTGCTCGGCAATCAATCGTCCCTGTTCGTCGTAGGACTTGAGGTGTTCGCCACCATCCAACTCAACCTTGCGCACCAACCGCGCCCGGTCGTCATGGACGTAAACCTCTTCGCTACCGTCGACGTTTTTGACCACGACGCCGCCTTGGTCATCCCAGGTGTAAGCCGTGTCCATCTGCGAAAACGAAGCCCGGTGCCGGACACATCGCGCAGCCTTGCCGGACTTTTCCCACTCCCAGAAGAAACTCGCCCCACCGGCCAATTGCCGCTGCAGGATCACGTGCTGATCGTCGTAGTCGTAGCGTTCGCTTTCGCCCGCAGCGTTGGTCGCCTCGACCAGGCGATGCCGGGCGTCGTAGCGGTAGGAAACCAGCGTCTGCTCGGTACGCCAGGCGTCATTCAGCGTGTCGGCGGGGTGAAGCGTCTGATACTCGACCGCGACCAGATGTCGGCGCTCGTAGCACAACAGCAGCGAACGACCGGCACCGTTGTCGAGGCGTTGAATGCGATCCTGGCGATCGCGGGTGATCCGCAGCCGATTGCGGTAGGCGTCGCTGATTGCCGTTAGCCGCCCGTTGTGAAAGTGGTAAAACCTCGGCGCGTCGCCCGCCATGGCGACGATCAGTTCCTGCGGCTCGTCCCCCAAATAGATCGCCGCTCGCGACAGACTGTTATGAATCGCCGGCCGCTCGGCGCTCGGCAGCGGAAATTTCGTACGACGGTTTTCGTGGTCGACCCAGACGACGCTGTCGCCATCGATTTCCAGGCGATGGGCCAGGGAATGACTCCAACCCCAGCCCAACCCGCCATCCAGTTCCGCCGCGCTGGTGCGATACAACCGGGTGAAATCGAAGGGCAGTACACCGTCGAGAGTGCCGTCGGTCAGGGTTAGCAGTTCTTCGCCGGTGACCATGGACACCGGACAGCCATTGGTGCAGGTCAACGGCCCGCAATCGGCACTGTCACCGTTGGGGTTTTTCGCCTGATCCGGTGCCTCGTCATGAGGTTCGTGTCGGACCATTCGCGTTTGCGCGTCGGTTTTGTCGCGAGCGATGGGGGCCGGGTTTTTCACCACCAGAAGCGGTGACTCGCCGTTGCGGATCTCCAGCGGCACCGCCGGCGTCGGCTTCAATGGCGCACGGCGCGCATTGACCGCCAACGGTTTGAGCGCGCCCGCGTGGTCATTCAGTCTCGACGCGGCGGTCAGCTCGCACAGGCGCAAGGTGGCCGCCGCCAACCATTGCCGCGCCCGTGGCGATTTGACTTTGCCCAGCACCTTCGCGCTTAAACCGAGCTTCACGCCCAGTGGGCCGGTCACGGCCATCAACAAAAACGCGATCAGCATGTCTGTGCGGATTTGCGCCACCACCTCGGCGGCGAATTGTGGCGGCAACATCCTCAGCCAACTGGTAAACGCGGCGAGGTGAATGAACAGCAGTGGCTCATCGCTCAACACCAGCAGGCCATTGGCGATGGTCTCGGCGGAAGCCGCCAGCAGCGCGTCAAGTTCGGCCTGGGTCAGGTACTCCAGCAGCTTTTCGCTGTTGGCTTGCAGGTCGGCGAGCAGGGCGTAGACCTGTTTCACGTCATCCCAAACGCCCTGCAACGAATCTCCGACACCCTGCCAATCGGCTTCCTGCAACATGCCGTAGCGATCAAGAAACCCCGTGCTGGCGAACTCTTTCCATAACGGTTCGAACTCGTTGCTCCACTCAGCGCGCAGCCAGCCTTCCAGCTCGTCGATCAAACCCTGATAAGAGGCATAGAGCACCTTGACGTGCTCGGCAGAAACATCGGGAAAAAAGGTGATGCGATAACGCTGGCCCCGTTGGCAGGCGGAAACCTCAAGAATGCCGCTCGGGCCGATGGTGTCGTGGACGGGATCGCCGAATGTCAGCTCACCGTTGTGATCGGCGATCACCGGTTCCAGCATCACCGGCGTGTTGCCGATCGGTACGAAACGCGCAGCCTCGAACATGTGGACCAGAGTCAACGGGCCTTGGGCGGGGCATTGGGCAACGACAGCGCTGACAGGATTGTCGGGTTTCAGTGGCGCACTAAGGCGAACATCGTTGCCAACCTTGAACACCTGCTCGACATCAAGCGCCGGACCGCTCCAGAAGTTTTCCGCCCAGCGTTCGTAGTCGTTGAGGCAGAGGCGGAACTCACCGAGCAACCTTTCGACGTCAGGTTGTTCCGGGTTCATGGCGGCGACCACCAAAAGGCCGATGGTGTTGTTCAAGGCCAGGAGCCGATCGGGGTCGAACATTCGCAGTCACTCGCGCGCTTAAAAATAAGGAGCGCAAGACTTTGCGGGGGATCGGCGAGGAAAGAAGTCAGGAAAGGAGGCGTTTGTTGTAGGGATAATCGCTAAATCATCGACAGCACATCGGTACAGGTTTTTTCATCCATCGGGCATTGCCCGTTGCCCTGGGCCAGTTGCGCTCGTTATGCTGCTGAACCCTTTAATCGATCCGAGCACTGGCCGTACCTGAGCCGCCTGGGATGTCATTTAAAACGGATCAGATGCGATGAATGCACCACTGAAAGCGCTGGGCCCGATCAAAGCCGTGATTTTCGACATGGATGGCTTGCTGCTGGACACCGAGGGCATCTACACCGAGGTCACCTCGATGATTGTCGAGCGTTATGGCCGCACCTTCGACTGGAGCATCAAACAGAACATCATCGGCCGTGGCGCCGGTGACCTGGCGCGTTATGTGGTCGAGGCGCTGGATTTGCCGATCACCGCCGAAGAGTTTCTGGTGATCCGTGAGCCGCTGATGCGCGAGCGTTTCCCCAAGGCCCTGGCCATGCCGGGTGCCGAGGAACTGGTTCGGCACTTGAAGGCCAACAATATTCCGATTGCGGTGGGCACCAGCTCTTCGCGCCAGTCGTTCGGCCAGAAAACCACGCTGCATCGCGATTGGTTTGCGCTGTTCGACTTTGTGGTCACCGCCGATGACCCGGAAGTCGGTGCGGCCAAACCGGCGCCGGATATCTTCCTGACAGCAGCGCGGCGCCTGGGTGTCGCGCCCGAGGATTGCCTGGTGTTCGAGGATTCGCCGTTCGGCGTCACGGCGGCGAAAGCGGCGGGAATGACCGCGATTGCGATCCCGGATGCGGCCATGGCTGACGAAAAGTATGCACATGCTGATGGCATTCTTCGTACGTTGAAGGCGTTTACGCCGAGTGCGTGCGGTTTGCCTGCTCTCGAATGGGCCTGATGATGTAAGTGTGGGAGCGGGCTTGCTCGCGAAGACGGTTTAACATTCAACGACAGTGTTGACTGTTAGACCGCTTTCGCGAGCAAGCCCGCTCCCACATTGGGTTTTGCGTTTAGCCGATCAAGCGCCGAAACCACCATCGATCGTCAGGCTGGCACCGGTGATGTAACCCGCTTCCGGACCGACCAGATAAGCCACGAAACTGGCGATTTCTTCCGCTTTGCCGTAGCGACCCACGGCCATCAGCGGGATCAGGCTCTCGGCAAAGTCACCGCTGGCCGGGTTCATGTCGGTGTCGACCGGGCCTGGCTGCACGTTGTTGATGGTGATGCCGCGTGGGCCGAGGTCGCGGGACAGGCCTTTGGTCAGGCCCACCAGTGCTGCTTTGCTCATGGCGTACGGGCCGCCACCGGCGAAGGGCATGCGGTCGGCGTTGGTGCTGCCGATGTTGATGATGCGGCCGCCTTCGGTCATGTGTTTGGCGGCAGCCTGGCTGGCGATGAACACGCTGCGTACGTTGATGGCCAGGGTCTGGTCGAAGTCTTCGAGAGTGAAGTCTTCCAGCGGCGCGACGGCCAGCACACCGGCGTTGTTGACCAGGATGTCGAGGCGACCAAAGGCTTCGACGGTAGCGGTCACGGCGTTGCGAATGGCCTCGGCGTCGGCGCTGTCGGCCTTGATGGCGAGGGCCTTGCCGCCGTTACCGGTGATGCTGTTTTGCAACTCTTCGGCCTTGGCGGTGGAGCTGACGTAAGTGAAGGCAACTGCTGCGCCTTCAGCAGCCAGCCGTTTGACGATGGCGGCGCCGATACCGCGGGATCCACCTTGAATCAAAGCCACTTTGCCGCTGAGGTTCTGAGTAGTCATAACGATCTCCAAAGTCCCGAGGCGAGATGTCTCGGTTGATGGAGCCTAGTATCGATTGCGCATTACGGTCTGTGTAGACGGTAATTGCGATAGTCTGTGTAAACCAAAAGTTTATAGTGGCGATCATGGAAACCTTCAGCAGTATCGAATGCTTCGTCCGTAGCGCCGAGGTTGGCAGCTTCGCCGAAGCCGCGCGGCGCCTGAGTTTGACCCCGGCGGCGGTGGGCAAAAGTGTTGCCAAACTTGAGGCGAGGCTGGGTGTGCGGCTGTTTCAGCGCAGCACTCGGAGCCTGACGCTGACGGAGGCCGGCCAACTGTTCTTGAGCGAAGTCAGCGCCAGCCTGCACACCATTCAAAACGCCGTTGCCAACCTGGCCAGTGCCGAAGGGCGCCCGGCCGGCACGCTGAAAGTCAGCATGGGCACGGTGTTCGGGCGTTTGTATGTGGTGCCGTTGCTGGGGGAATTTCTGCGGCGCTTTCCGGCGATCAACCCGGACTGGCATTTCGATAATCGCCAGGTGGATCTGATCGCCCAAGGGTTCGACGCGGCGATTGGCGGCGGATTTGAACTGCCCCAAGGCGTGGTGGCGCGCAAGTTGACTCCGGCCCATCGGGTGCTGGTGGCATCCGCCGAATACCTGGAGGGGCGCGAGGCGATCATCGAACCTGATGACCTCAAGCTGTGCGACGGGATTCTGATCCGCTCCCCGCAAACCGGTCGCGTGCGCTCCTGGCAACTGACCAGCCGCACCCAGCAACACAGCCCGCTGGTGCTCAAGGCGCGGATGACCATGAGCGATTCGGAGGCAGCCTGCGCCAGTGCCGCCCAGGGTTTGGGCATCGCGCTGGTGAGCATGCCGTTTGCCGTGGGGTATCTGGAGGCCGGGACGTTGCAGCGGGTGCTGCCAGACTGGTATGTCGACGATGGCAACATTTCGATCTATTACGCGGAATACAAATTGTTGCCGGGCAAGACCCGGGCGTTTGTGGATTTCATTATTGAGCAGTTTGCGGAGCGGGGGTTGGGGGAGCGGTTTAGTGCTCTTTAGGTTTGGCTTGGGACCGAGGTGTGGCCTTCGCGAGCAAGCCCGCTCCCACATTTGGAATGCATTTCCCTGTGGGAGCGGGCTTGCCCGCGAAGAACGATAACGCGCTCTACCGACCAAACCGCCCCGGCCACCCAATAATCGTCTTCGGCCGCGGCGTCGCATACGTCCGCACCTTGGACGTCGACAACCCCAACCGCACCAACGATTCGGCAATGGTCACCGCCGCCGTCACGCCATCCACCACCGGTACGCCGGTGCGCTGACGAATCTGCTCATCCAGCCCGGCCATGCCGCCGCAGCCCAGGCAAATCACCTCGGCCTTGTCCTCCAGCACCGCCAATTCCGCCTGGCGAACAATCGCCTCCAGCGCCCGTTGCGGGTCGGATTCCAGCTCCAGCACCGCCAAGCCACTGGCCCGCACCGAGGCGCAACGGTCCCACAGCCCCGACAACTTGAGGCGGTCCTCGATCAGCGGCACGGTGCGATCCAGCGTCGTGACCACCGAGTACGCATGTCCGAGAAACATCGCTGTGCTGGCGCCGGCATCGGTGATGTCCACCACCGGCACGTTGAGCAATTCCTGCAAGCCTTCGCGCCCGTGTTCGCCGTAGCCGGCCTGGATCACTGCATCAAACGGCTGGTCGTAGGACATGACCCGATCCATCACGGCGATGGCGGCCAGGTAACTTTCAAAATTGCCCTCGATGGAGTCAGCACCGAAATACGGCGTCAGGCCGATGATTTCGGTGCCAGGCGCGGCCACGGACTGGGCCTGGCGGGCGATGGCCTGGGTGATGGATTCGGTGGTGTTGACGTTGACCACGAGAATTCGCATGGGAAGTCCTTATAACGGGGTGGTTCTGCGGCCCGACGTTGCCGGGCCGCCAGGGGATTAATGGCTGACGTTATCCACAGCGATGCTTTCACCGCTGACATCGGCGTAATGCGGCTGCCGTTTGGCGATGATCAGGTAGAGCATCCCTGCAATCCCGGCGCCAATCAGCCAGGAGAACGGCGACACGCTGTGGAAACCCGGCATCAGTGCCAGGACGATGGCGATCAACGCTGCAGGAATAAATGCCGCCACGGCGCGGAGATTGACCCCATGGCTGTAGTAATAAGCGCCGTCGGGGTCTTCGCTGTACAACTGCGGCACGTTGACCTGACCTTTTCGTACCAGCCAGTAGTCGACCATGATCACCCCGTACAACGGGCCGAGCAGGGCGCCGAGGCCAGACAGGAAATACACAATCACCAATGGGCTGTTGTAAAGGTTCCAGGGCAGGATCAGCACGGCGATGGTCGCGCTGATCAACCCGGCGCGGCGGAAGGTCAGGTACTTCGGCGCCAGATTGCTGAGCACGAAGGCCGGGGCGACGAAGTTGGCCATGATGTTCACCGCCACGGTGACGATCAGGAACGCCAGGCAACCGAGGACCAGGAAGAAGGTGTTGGGAATCGAGGCGATGATTTCGGTCGGGCTTTCGATGATCCGGCCGTTGATCTGAAATTGCGCACCGCAGAGCAGGACAGTGATGCTGGCGAACACCAGAATATTTACCGGCAGGCCCCAGAAATTTCCGACCTTGATGGTCTTGCGGCACGGCGAGGAGCGGGCGAAGTCGCAGAAGTTGAGGATCAGCGTGCCGTAGATCGACAGCCACAACGCGCCGCCGGCAAAAATGTTGCGCCACATCTCGCCACCGCTCAGCGGCTCGCGGATCGACCAGGCGATGGTCGCATCGGCCTGAAAGTACATCCACCCGGCGAGTGAGGCGACGGTCAGCAGAATCACCGGCCCGGCAAACGCCTCGTAGCGCCGCACCATTTCCATGCCGTAGGCCAGGATCGCCAGTTGCACGAACCAGATCGCCACGAAACAGATCCAGCCCAGGGTCGATAGACCAAGGATCGAGTTGTGGTCGTAATCGGCGAAGCCCGGATGCACCGCCGTCAGCAGGACGCGAAACACCACCGAGGCCAGGTACGTCTGAATCCCGAACCAGGCGATGGCGATAACGGCGCGGATCAGTGCAGGAATCTGCGCTCCGTGAATGCCGAAACTGATCCGGCTGATCACCGGAAACGGCACACCGGTTTTCTGGCCCATGTAGCCGGACAGGTTCATGAAGCAATACACCAGCGCTGCGCCGATCCCCAGGGACAGCAGAATCTGCCAGCCACCCAGGCCCAAGGCGTAGAGGCCGATGGCGAAGGAGTAGTTGGCGATGTTGTGCACGTCGTTGGTCCACAGGGCGAAGATGCTGTAGCGGCCCCAGCGCCGGCCTTCAGCTTTGGTCGGCGCCAGGTCTTTGTTGTGCAGGCGTGGGCTGAGCACCACCGGGGCTTGGTCGGGTTGGTCGTGAACGTTGAAGGCAGGTTGGGAGGAGGGCAGATCCAGCGCGATGTTGTTATTGGATAGGCTAGTACGCATTCCGGCAGGCTCCTGAGGCTTGGCATCGCGATGACTGTGCATGAGCGAGGGCTCGACAAATCTTCGTCGCGGGCGGTCAGCATCATTGGTTACGGGGCATCTGCAGCCTGTACGGGATAGGGCGCTTCAGGCTTGCGGATCGAAAGTGTGTGTATGTTTTGATTGTGATTGTATACAAAACATAAGTGCACTTAAGCCAGTTCTATGCCATCTCAGGATCTATGAAGTTCTTTTGTAATTTCGTTTTGTTATTGATGGAGACTAAGTTACTGAAATAAAGACAATATAAATTGACCGATTGAACAGATATTTATTTTTTGGCGGGATGTGTGGGAAAGATCGACTGAGGAAGTCTGGAAAGGGGAATGTAACTTTTCGGGGCGTTGAAACTAAAAGTGCACACATAAATGGCACCTATGGTGACATTCGTGTGTACACATTTATTAAGTCGCTTATGTAACCCTTGTGGGAGCGGGCTTGCTCGCGAAGGCGGCGTGTCAGTCGCCTTCAATCTTGACTGACACACCGCCTTCGCGAGCAGGCCCGCTCCCACAGTTGGATCTTTGCAAGGCTGGGGGTTAAGCCTTGGATTTGCTGATGATGTTCCCCGCATGCAACCCGCATTCTTTCTGCGTCGCTTCTTCCCACCACCAGCGACCTTCACGCTCATGCTGGTTCGGCAGCACCGGACGGGTGCAGGGTTCGCAGCCGATGCTGATGAAGCCGCGCTCATGCAGGCTGTTGTACGGCAGCTCGAGCATGCGGATGTAACCCCAGATCTCTTCGCTGGTCATTTGCGCCAGCGGGTTGAATTTGTACAGCGTGCGTTCCGGGGTCGAAAACGCAGTATCGATTTCCAGCACCGCAACGGCGCTGCGGGTGCCTGGGCTCTGGTCCCGGCGCTGGCCGGTGGCCCAGGCGGTGACCCCGGACAGCTTGCGGCGCAGCGGCTCGATCTTGCGGATGCCGCAGCATTCGCCATGGCCGTCCTTGTAGAAACTGAACAGGCCCTTTTCCTTCACGAACGGTTCAAGTTTCGTGTAGTCCGGCGACACCAGTTCGATGTCGATCTTGTAGTGCTCGCGCACCTGATCGATGAAACGGTAGGTCTCGGGGTGCAAGCGGCCGGTGTCGAGGCTGAACACTTTCACGTTCTTGTTCAGCTTCCAGGCCATGTCCACCAGCACCACGTCCTCGGCACCGCTGAAAGATATCCACAGGTCATCGCCAAACTCGGCGAACGCGAGTTTCAGGATGTCCTGGGCGGATTTGTTGGCATAGGTCGTGGCGAGTTCCACGACATCGAACGATGGGCTCATCAGGGCGGCTTCCTACAGGTCGGTGGCGCTGGGCGCTCTATATGGCGTCGATGGTAACAAAATCCCACAGACCCTGGCGCGCCCTCTGCGTTGCGCGGGCTGGCCCGAGTCGCTAGAGTTCGGCAGTCCTTTTGCTCGCTCGACTCAATAATCAATACAAATGGGAGTGTCTTGTGGAAATTGCCTGTCTGGATCTTGAAGGTGTGCTGGTCCCGGAAATCTGGATCGCCTTCGCCGAAAAAACCGGGATCGAATCCCTCCGGGCCACCACTCGGGACATTCCCGACTACGACGTGCTGATGAAGCAGCGCCTGCGCATCCTCGACGAGCATGGTCTGAAGCTCTCGGACATCCAGGAAGTGATCGCCACCCTGCAACCGCTGGACGGCGCCATCGAGTTCGTCAACTGGCTGCGCGAGCGCTTCCAGGTGGTGATCCTGTCGGACACCTTCTACGAATTCTCCCAGCCGCTGATGCGTCAACTGGGCTTCCCGACCTTGCTCTGCCATCGCCTGATTACCGACGATGCCGGGCGCGTGACCAACTATCAGTTGCGTCAGAAAGATCCCAAGCGTCAGTCGGTTTTGGCCTTCAAGAGCCTCTACTACCGGGTGATTGCGGCGGGGGATTCCTACAACGACACGACGATGCTGGGCGAGGCGGATGCGGGGATTCTGTTCCATGCGCCGGACAATGTGATCCGCGAGTTTCCACAGTTCCCGGCGGTGCACAGCTTTGCGGATTTGAAGCAGGAATTTATCAAGGCTTCCAACCGCGCCCTGACCTTGTAAACCCTGTTGCTGTCGCTGATCGTTCCCACGCTCTGCGTGGGAATGCAGCCCGGGACGCTCTGCGTCCCAAAGCGGACGCGGAGCGTCCATTGAGGCATTCCCACGCGGAGCGTGGGAACGATCAAAGGCCCTGAAGGGTATCGAGCAACACCTTCACCTTGGTGATCGATTCCTGATACTCGGCCTGCCACTCCGAATCCGCAACAATCCCGCCGCCACCCCAGCAACACACCTGCCCATCCTTGACCAGCAAGCTGCGAATGGCGATGGAGCTGTCCATCTCGCCGCGCACGTCCAGGTACAGCAACGAGCCGCAATACAGCCCGCGCCGGGTCGGTTCCAGTTCATCGATGATCTGCATCGCACGGATTTTCGGTGCGCCGGTGATCGAGCCGCCAGGGAAGCTGCCGGCGATCAGGTCCAGGGCGTCCTTGTCGTCCGCCAGTTCGCCGGTGACGCTGCTGACCAAGTGATGCACGTTGGGATAGCTTTCCAGGCTGAACAACTCCGGCACCCGCACCGAGCCGATGCGGCAGGTACGACCCAGGTCGTTGCGCAAAAGGTCGACGATCATCAGGTTTTCCGCGCGATCCTTGGGGCTGGCCAGCAGTTCGGCGGCGTTGGCGGCGTCTTCGGCGGCGGTCACGCCACGGGGGCGAGTGCCCTTGATCGGGCGGGTTTCCACCTGGCGCTCGCTGACTTTGACGAAGCGCTCCGGCGACAGGCTAAGCACCGCGCCGCCGTCGGGCAGGCTCTGGAATCCGGAAAACGGCGTCGGGCAGGCGGCTCGCAGGGCGCAATAGGCGGCCCATGGGTCGCCTTCACATTGCGCGCGAAAGCGTTGGGCGAAGTTGACTTGATAGCAGTCACCGGCCTGGATGTAGTTCTGGATGCGCTCGAGGGCCTGGCGATATTGGTCGGCGCTGAGGTCGGCGCGCATCGGTGCCTTTAGCTTGAATGACTCGACGGGTGCAGTCGCAAGTTGAGTGAACAGTGCGATCAGGCGTTGCTGTTCACTGTCGGCCAGTGTCGGGTGAAACACCAACTGACTGGTCAACCGCTGGTGATCACTGATCAACGCCCAGTCATATAAGCCGAATCGCGCATCGGGCAAATGCAGGTCGTCCCGGGCCTGGTGCGGCAGATGTTCCAGATGACGGCCGAAGTCGTAACTCAGGTAACCGATCAAACCGCCGGCGAAAGGTAGCTCATCAGGGACAGACGCTTCACCCAGGCGAGTCAGATTGTCCCGCAGGCGTTGCAGGAAGTCGGCGCCGCTTTCCTCCGGCAGCACCGCCAGTTGTTCCAGCGGCCAGGCGCTGAGCAGGTCAAAACGACCGCGATCAGCCAAGGGCCGACCACTGTCGAGCAGTACGGCGCCGGGGGCATGACGAATCGCCGCGAAGTAGTCGGCGGGGTTGGTGCGATAGGGGAGCGGGTGTACGGAACAGGTCAACATGGGCGGGGCGGATCAGCCATCGTGGCGGGGTGGCGATTGTAGTCCTCTGTAGGAATTGCTCCTAGAGGGGATGTCGGGGATTGGCAGGTGGGTGGCCGATCGTTCCCACGCTCTGCGTGGGAATGCATCCCGTGACGCTCCGCGTCACAGGCGGACGCAGAGCGTCCGTGGCGGCGTTACCACGCAGAGCGTGGGAACGATCATCGGCTAGCCCTCAACCGGCGGAATATGCCCAAACATCTCCTGCACAAACTCCACCCGTTGCTGCACGGTTTCGATAATCCCGCGAGCCTTCAACTCTTCCAGCCGCGCCTCGACCGCATGGGTACGCAAGGTCAGTCCGCAGTCATTGGCAATCTGGATGTTCAACCCCGGCCGGGCATTCAGCTCAAGGATCAGCGGGCCTTTTTCCTGGTCGAGCACCATGTCCACGCCGATGTAACCCAAGCCGCATAACTCATAGCAACCGGCGGCGAGTTTCATGAAACCGTCCCAATAGGGCAGTTGCACACCATCCACGGCGTTGGTGGTGTCCGGGTGTTTAGTGATGATGTTGTTCAGCCAGGTGCCGCGCAGGGTCAGGCCAGTGGCCAGGTCGACGCCGACGCCGATGGCGCCCTGGTGCAGGTTGGCCTTGCCGCCGGACTGGCGGGTCGGCAGGCGCAGCATGGCCATCACCGGGTAACCCATCAGCACGATGATGCGGATGTCCGGCACGCCTTCGTAGCTGATGCTCTTGAAGATCTGGTCCGGGGTCACGCGGTATTCGATCAGCGCCCGGTCACGGTGGCCACCCAGGGAATACAGGCCGGTGAGGATGCTGGAGATATGGTGTTCGAGTTCCTCATGGCTGAGGATCTTGCCGGACACCGTGCGATAGCGGCCCTCGAAACGATCGGCCACCACGATAATGCCGTCGCCGCCCGCGCCCTGGGCCGGTTTGATCACGAAGTCGCTGCGCCCGCCGATGATCTTGTCGAGGTTGTCGATTTCTTTCTCGGTGGAAATGATCCCGTACAACTCCGGCACATTAATGCCAGCGGCGATCGCGCGTTCCTTGGTGATGATCTTGTCATCGACAATCGGGTACAGGCTGCGCTTGTTGTACTTGAGCACATAGTCCGCGTTACGCCGATTGATCCCCATGATGCCCCGGGCTTCCAGGGCCTTCCAGGTCTTCCAGAAACCGAACATTACGAGTCAGCCTTGAGGAACGCTTTGAAGCGGATCAGCTCGGTCAGGCGGTAACCGCGATAACGACCCATGGCCAGCATGAAACCCACCAGGATCAACAGGATCGCCGGGAAGGTGAACACGAAGTACACCAGTTCCGGCACGCTCATGATCAGGTGCGCCAGGGACGCGGCGAACAGCGTACCAATCGCCACTTTCAAGGCATGCCCGGCACCGCGTTCTTCCCAGGTGATCGACAGGCGTTCGATGGTCATGGTCAGAATCACCATCGGGAACAGCGCCACCGACAACCCGCGCTCCAGGCCAAGTTTGTGGCTGAACAGGCTGATCGCCGCGATCAGCACCACGACAAAGGTCAGCACCACCGACAGCCTCGGCAGCATTTGCAGCTTCAAGTGCTCAAGGTAGGAACGCAGCGACAGCCCCAACGCCGTAATAATCGTAAACAGCACGATCCCGAAGCCCAGTTGCGTCTCGCGGAAGGCCAGGGCGATCAGCACCGGCGTAAAGGTGCCGAGGGTCTGCAGGCCGATCAGGTTGCGCAGGATCAGGATCACCAATACGCCAATCGGGATCATCACCATGATCATGAACGTCTGCTGGGTTTGCAGCGGCAGGCCGTACAGCGAGTATTCGAGGAAGTTGGCGTCGGTGTTTTCGTCGGTCAGCTTGGCCAGGCGAATGGCGTTCATTTCGCTGTTGTTCAGGCTGAAGGTGACGTTGGCTTTTTTGCCGCCATCGACGGTGATCAGGTTTTCGTCGCCGGTCCACCACAACAGGCGGTCGGTCGGCATGCCCTGTTCGCCGGTTTCCGGGTTGAAATACAGCCAGTCGGTGCCGTTGAAACTGCGCAGCCACAGTTCAGGGATTTGCGGTTGGTCGGCCACCAGACGGATGGTGTGGACCTTCTCGACCGGCACGTGGGCAATGGACAGGACCAGCTCGACGATCCGGGCTTTGTTCGAAGTGGACGGATCACCGCCGAGCAACAGCTTCACGTTGTCGTCGTTGAGATTGTTGACACGCTTGATCGCTTCGCCGACGAAGGTTTCAACGTCGGCCGAATGTTGGCGGATCGGTGCGAGCAGGGCTTCGGCGGCGACTTTTTCCGCGCCTTCGACGGCGATGCTGTCGCGGAAGGTCGGGCCTTTGATCTTGGATTTTTCGCCGGAGTAACGTTTGGTCAGCACCAGACGGTAATAAAGGGTCTGGTTGCCCTTGGCGCGACGGGCCGACCAAGTGACCTTGCGGTTGCCATCGATCCGGTTCACCGCCACGCCGTAGTTATTGGAGATGAAGCTTTCGTTCAGGCTCACAAAGTCGCGGCTCAGGGGCGGCACGAACATCTGGATCTTGACCGGGTCCTTGGCACTGGCGACGAACTCGACCTTGGCGTCGATGTTCCACAAGTCGTCCGTGGCGTCTTCGGTGACGGGGATGCCGAGCACGAAGATCTGGTAGGCCGTAACTGAAATGCCCAGCACCACCAGAATGGCGATGAGGATTTTCAGGTGGAGGTTAAGAGAGCGCATTGGAATTACTCTGCGGTATGAGCGTCGGTGGCGCAGGCGGGTTTGCCAGCAGCGTATTTAAGACTGGGGTCGACCAGCGCATCGAAACGTTTGAGCGCCTCGGAGCCGATCAGGAGCGGGTATTGAAAGGCGCTGCGGTCGGTCAGGTTCACTTCGATGCTGCGCAACGCCGTGCCCATGCAGATATCCAGCTCGATCACCGGGCGGGCCGTGTATTTCTTGCCTTCTTCCGGGTCGTAGTCGCCGGCCCGGCGCTTGATTTTGCTGACCCGGGCCAATGGCCGTTCGATCGGATGGGAATGCGCGGCGTCGATGGCCAGATAGAAGCGCACCCAGGATTCGCCATTGCGTTTGAAACGTTTGATGTCCCGTGCACTTAAAGAAGCGGTTTTCGCCCCGGTGTCGAGTTTGGCCGCGACTTCCAGGTCAATCCCGTTCAGCGAGGCGTACTCATTGAGGCCGTACACGGTCTTTTCCCCCGCGGCGGCGACACCGGGCAGGAACAGGAAATAAAGGAATGTGGGGAAGGGCTTGAGTCTCATAAATCCTGGTGCGCAGCGGTCCGTACTTCGATTCAAGGCCCTGGCATCACTGCGCAAGCTCCCTCGTATGCCTATCAGCTATTTATGACAAGCCGTGCAGATGCAGATGACAAGCAAATGCGGGCGGCATTCTAGCACGGTGGTTTTATGGCGCCACCGCTGGCAGGAGGCTATAAACAGTGGGCCTGCTTCGTTATGGTGCAAGCGGTTATTAGACGATTGTCGACAATACCTATTTATCCTTTGACTCTGCGGGCTGTATTCGCTAGTTTTTGCCGCATTGGCTCACAAGGTGTCGACAATATGCTGGATCAACTCGATCCCCCGGTGATAACGCAGGACGATTCGGAAACACTTTCCGAGAACGTCTTCCGGCGCATTCAGGCGGCCATCGTCAAGGGCGAGATCGCTCCGGGCAGCAAGATCTCCGAGCCGGAGCTGGCCCGCACCTATGGCATCAGCCGCGGGCCGTTGCGCGAAGCGATCCACCGCCTGGAAGGCCAGCGCCTGCTGGTGCGCATCCCGCACGTCGGTGCGCGGGTGGTTTCCCTTAGCCACGCCGAGTTGCTGGAACTCTATGAAATTCGCGAGTCCCTGGAAGGCATGGCCTGTCGCCTGGCCGCCGAGCGCATGACCCTCGAAGAAATCGACGAGCTGCGCCAGGTCCTCGAAACCCACGAACGGGACGCGGCGTTCCAGGCCGGCGTCGGCTACTACCAGCAGGAAGGCGATTTCGACTTTCATTACCGGATCATCCAGGGCAGCGGCAACCGCACCTTGACCCAGATGCTCTGTGGCGAGCTGTATCAACTGGTGCGCATGTACCGCATCCAGTTTTCAACCACGCCCAACCGCCCGCGCCAGGCCTTTGCCGAGCACCACCGGATTCTCGATGCCATCGCCGACCGTGACGGTGAACTGGCCGAGTTGTTGATGCGCCGCCACATCGGCGCCTCCAAACGCAATATCGCCCGTCACTACCAGGACGGCGCCAATAAGACAGCCACTGAACGAGGTGAGTCATGAGTTCGAACAAGAGCACTCCAGGCCAGCGTTTCCGCGATGCGGTCGCCAGCGAGCATCCGCTGCAAGTCGTCGGCGCGATCAACGCCAACCACGCGCTGCTGGCCAAACGCGCCGGTTTCAAGGCGATTTACCTGTCGGGTGGCGGGGTGGCTGCCGGCTCCCTCGGCGTGCCGGACCTGGGGATTACCGGTCTGGACGACGTGCTGACCGACGTGCGCCGCATCACGGATGTCTGCGACCTGCCGCTGCTGGTGGACGTGGACACCGGTTTCGGTTCCTCGGCGTTCAACGTGGCGCGCACCGTCAAGTCGATGATCAAGTTTGGCGCGGCGGCGATTCACATCGAAGACCAGGTCGGCGCCAAGCGCTGCGGTCACCGCCCTAATAAAGAGATCGTTTCGCTGCAGGAAATGGTCGATCGCATTAAAGCCGCCGTCGATGCCCGCACCGATGACAGCTTCGTGATCATGGCCCGCACCGACGCCCTGGCTGTGGAAGGCCTGGAGTCCGCCCTGGATCGCGCCGCCGCGTGCATCGAAGCCGGCGCTGACATGATCTTCCCGGAAGCCATCACCGAACTGGACATGTACAAACTGTTCGCCAGCCGCGTGAAAGCGCCGATTCTGGCCAACATCACCGAATTCGGCGCGACGCCGCTGTACACCACCGAGCAGCTCGCCGCTGCCGACGTGTCGCTGGTGCTATACCCATTGTCGGCGTTCCGCGCGATGAACAAGGCGGCGGAAAACGTCTACACCGCGATCCGCCGCGACGGCACGCAACAGAACGTGATCGACACCATGCAAACCCGCATGGAGCTTTACGATCGCATCGACTACCACACCTTCGAGCAGAAGCTCGATGCGTTGTTTGCCGCCAAAAAGTAACGCTTACCCCCGTAGGAGCAAAGCTTGCTCGCGAAAACTGACTGACATTCAACACTGATGTCGTCTGACACACCGCTTTCGCGAGCAAGCTTCGCTCCTACAAGTTTCCCTAAAAATTTCAAGATTGGAGACAGCAATGGCCGAAGCAAAAGTACTCAGTGGCGCCGGGCTCCGTGGCCAGGTTGCCGGGCAAACCGCACTGTCCACCGTGGGCCAGTCGGGCGCCGGCCTGACTTATCGTGGCTACGACGTTCGCGAACTGGCGGCTGACGCGCAATTCGAAGAAGTCGCCTACCTGCTGCTGTACGGCGAACTGCCGACCAAAACGCAACTGGCTGACTACATCAGCAAACTGAGCAAGCTGCGCGACCTGCCGCAAGCGCTGAAAGAAGTGCTGGAACGCATCCCCGCCGACGCCCACCCGATGGACGTGATGCGCACCGGTTGTTCGTTCCTGGGCAACATCGAGCCGGAGAAAGATTTCAGCGCCCAACACGACGTCACCGACCGCTTGCTGGCCGCGTTCCCGGCGATCATGTGCTACTGGTATCGCTTCAGCCACGACGGCAAACGCATCAATTGCGTGAGCGATGAACAATCGATTGGCGGCCACTTCCTGCACCTGCTGCACGACAAGAAGCCGAGCGATCTGCACGTCAAAGTGATGAACGTGTCGCTGATCCTCTACGCGGAACACGAATTCAACGCCTCGACCTTCACTGCGCGTGTCTGTGCTTCGACCCTGTCGGACATGTTCTCCTGCATCACCGCCGCCATCGGTTCCCTGCGCGGTCCGCTGCACGGCGGCGCCAACGAAGCGGCGATGGAAATGATCGAGCGCTTCAAGTCGCCGCAAGAGGCGATCGAAGGCACCCTCGGCATGCTCGAACGCAAAGACAAGATCATGGGCTTCGGTCACGCGATCTATAAGGACAACGATCCGCGCAACGAGGTGATCAAGGGCTGGTCGAAAAAACTCGCGGACGAAGTGGGCGATACGGTGCTGTTCCCGGTGTCCGAAGCCATCGACAAAACCATGTGGGAACAGAAGAAACTGTTCCCGAACGCCGACTTCTACCATGCGTCGACGTACCACTTCATGGGCATCCCGACCAAGTTGTTCACGCCGATTTTCGTCTGCTCGCGCCTGACTGGCTGGGCCGCGCATGTGTTCGAACAACGTGCCAACAACCGCATCATCCGCCCGAGCGCCGAGTACGTCGGCGTCGAACAGCGCAAGTTCGTGCCAATCGAACAACGCTGAATGGGGGAGGGGCACCGCGTGGGTTGCTGAATGAACCGGTAGCCAAAGTGGGAGCGGGCTTGCTCGCGAAGACGGACTGACATCCAACATTGATGTCGACTGATACGCCGCTTTCGCGAGCAAGCCCGCTCCCACAGTTGACCGAGTCACCTTCAGGACCCGCGCCAGGTTCCACCCTTTTGCAACTACCGTGACCGAGTCCTGACCTGATGAACACAGAATTCCGCAAACCGCTGCCCGGCAGCCATCTGGATTATTTCGACGTCCGTGCGGCGGTCGAAGCGATCCAGCCTGGCGCCTACGACACCCTGCCGTACACCTCCCGCGTACTGGCGGAGAACCTGGTGCGTCGCTGTGACCCGGCCACGCTCACCGATTCCCTGAAGCAATTCATCGAACGCAAGCGCGACCTCGACTTCCCGTGGTTCCCGGCCCGTGTCGTATGCCACGACATCCTTGGCCAGACCGCCCTGGTCGACCTCGCCGGTCTGCGCGATGCCATCGCTTTGCAAGGTGGCGACCCGGCGCAAGCCAACCCGGTAGTGCCGACGCAATTGATCGTCGACCACTCCCTGGCCGTCGAGCGCGGTGGTTTCGATCCGGAGGCGTTCGAGAAGAACCGCGCCATCGAAGACCGGCGCAACGAAGACCGTTTCCACTTCATCAACTGGACCAAAAAAGCCTTCAAGAACGTTGATGTGATCCCGCCGGGCAACGGGATCATGCACCAGATCAACCTGGAGAAAATGTCTCCGGTGATCCAGGTGCGCGACGGCGTAGCGTTCCCGGACACCTGCGTCGGCACCGACAGCCACACCCCGCACGTTGATGCGCTGGGCGTGATCGCTATCGGCGTGGGTGGTCTCGAAGCCGAGAGCGTGATGCTCGGTCGCGCATCGTGGATGCGTCTGCCGGAAAGCGTCGGCGTTGAACTGACCGGCAAGCTGCAACCGGGCATCACCGCCACCGACATGGTGCTGGCGCTGACCGAGTTCCTGCGCAAGCAAAAAGTCGTCGGCGCCTGGCTGGAATTCTTCGGCGAAGGCGCTTCGGCGCTGACCCTCGGCGACCGTGCGACCATTTCCAACATGGCCCCGGAATACGGCGCCACCGCAGCGATGTTCTACATCGACCAGCAAACCATCGACTACCTCAAACTCACCGGCCGCGAAGACGAGCAGGTGCAGTTGGTCGAGAACTACGCCAAGACTACTGGCCTGTGGGCTGACAGCCTGAAAAATGCGCAATACGAGCGCGGCTTGAGCTTCGACCTGTCCACGGTCGTGCGCAACATGGCCGGCCCGAGCAACCCGCACGCTCGCGTCGCGACTTCGGACCTAGCCGCCCAAGGCATCTCCGGCCAATGGACCGAAGTGCCCGGCCAGATGCCGGACGGCGCGGTAATCATCGCGGCCATCACCAGTTGCACCAACACCAGCAACCCGCGCAACGTGATCGCCGCCGGCCTGCTGGCGCGCAATGCCAACAAGCTCGGGCTGACCCGCAAGCCGTGGGTCAAATCGTCCCTGGCGCCGGGCTCGAAAACCGTCGCGCTGTACCTCGACGAAGCAGGGCTGACCACTGAGCTGGAGCAGCTCGGTTTCGGCATCGTCGCCTTCGCCTGCACCACCTGCAACGGAATGTCCGGCGCGCTCGATCCGGTGATCCAGCAAGAGATCATCGACCGCGACCTGTACGCCACCGCCGTGTTGTCCGGCAACCGCAACTTCGATGGGCGGATTCACCCCTACGCCAAGAATGCGTTCCTGGCTTCGCCACCCTTGGTGGTCGCTTATGCCATCGCCGGGACCATCCGTTTCGACATCGAGAAAGATGTGCTGGGCGTGGTCGACGGTAAGGAAATCCGCCTCAAAGACATCTGGCCGAGCGATGAAGAAATCGACGCTGTGGTGAAAGCCTCGGTTAAGCCGGAGCAGTTCCGTCAGGTCTACATCCCGATGTTCGCCATCCACGAAGACACCGGCCCGAAAGTCACGCCGCTGTACGACTGGCGCGAGATGAGCACCTACATCCGCCGTCCGCCGTACTGGGAAGGCGCTCTGGCCGGCGCCCGTCCGCTCAAGGGCATGCGCCCGCTGGCCGTGCTGCCGGACAACATCACCACCGATCACCTGTCGCCGTCGAACGCGATCATGCTCGACAGTGCCGCCGGCGAATACCTGGCGAAAATGGGCTTGCCGGAAGAAGACTTCAACTCCTACGCCACCCACCGTGGCGACCACTTGACCGCCCAGCGCGCGACCTTCGCCAACCCGAAACTGTTCAATGAAATGGTCCAGGAAAACGGCAAGGTCAAGCAGGGTTCCCTGGCCCGCGTCGAGCCGGAAGGCCAGGTCATGCGCATGTGGGAAGCCATCGAAACCTACATGGAACGCAAGCAGCCGCTGATCATCATCGCTGGCGCCGATTACGGTCAGGGTTCGTCCCGAGACTGGGCGGCGAAGGGCGTGCGCCTGGCCGGTGTGGAAGCGATTGCCGCTGAAGGTTTCGAGCGCATTCACCGCACCAACCTGGTGGGCATGGGCGTGTTGCCCCTGGAGTTTTTGCCGGGCACCGACCGTCACACCTTGGGCATCGACGGCAGCGAAACCTACGACGTGATCGGCGACCGCACGCCGCGTGCGCAACTGACGTTGGTGATCAATCGCCTGAATGGCGAGCGTGTCGAAGTGCCGGTGACTTGCCGTCTCGACACCGCCGAAGAGGTGTCGATTTACGAGGCGGGTGGCGTGTTGCAGCGCTTTGCCCAGGACTTCCTTGAATCGGCGGTCGCCGTTTAAAAATACAGAGCCGCAGGGGATTTTAAGTCCCCTGTTGGCTAATAGAGGAATGACATGGCTCACGCACCCCAGATCAAAATCCCCGCCACCTACATGCGCGGCGGCACCAGCAAAGGCGTGTTCTTCAGCCTCAAGGATCTGCCCGAAGCGGCCCAGATTCCCGGCCCCGCTCGCGACGCCTTGTTGCTGCGGGTAATCGGCAGCCCCGACCCCTACGACAAGCAAATCGACGGCATGGGCGGCGCCACGTCCAGCACCAGCAAAACCGTGATTCTGTCGAAAAGCATCAAGGCTGATCACGACGTCGATTACCTGTTCGGCCAGGTTTCCATCGACAAGCCGTTCGTGGACTGGAGCGGTAACTGCGGCAACCTGTCGGCGGCGGTCGGTTCGTTCGCCATCAGCAACGGTTTGGTCGACGCCAGCCGCATCCCCCACAACGGCGTGGCCATCGTTCGCGTGTGGCAGGCCAACATCGGCAAGACCATCATCGCCCACGTGCCGATCACCAACGGTGAAGTGCAGGAAACCGGTGATTTTGAACTCGACGGCGTGACCTTCCCGGCCGCCGAAGTGCAGGTCGAATTCATGGACCCGGCGGCGGAAGAAGAGGGTGGCGGTGGTTCGATGTTTCCTACCGGCAACCTGGTGGACGACCTCGAAGTGCCCGGCATCGGGACCTTTAAGGCAACCATGATCAACGCCGGGATTCCGACGATTTTCATCAACGCCGAAGACCTCGGCTACACCGGCACTGAGCTGCAAGGCGCAATCAACGGCGACCCGAAAGCCCTGGCGATGTTCGAAACCATCCGTGCCTACGGCGCGCTGCGCATGGGCCTGATCAAGGACCTGGACGAAGCGGCCAAGCGCCAGCACACGCCCAAGGTTGCCTTCGTGGCCAAGCCTGCGGCCTACGTTGCTTCGAGCGGCAAAGCGATTGCGGCGGAGGATGTCGACCTGCTGGTGCGGGCGCTGTCCATGGGCAAATTGCACCACGCGATGATGGGCACGGCGGCGGTGGCGATTGGCACGGCGGCGGCGATTTCCGGGACCTTGGTGAACCTTGCCGCCGGTGGCATCGAGCGTAATGCCGTGCGTTTCGGGCATCCGTCCGGCACGTTGCGCGTGGGCGCCGAGGCCAGCCTGGAACACGGCGAATGGGTCGTGAAAAAAGCCATCATGAGCCGCAGTGCGCGGGTGTTGATGGAAGGGTTTGTGCGTATTCCCGGCGATTCCTTCTGAAGAAACACCAAACCCTGTGGGAGCGGGCTTGCTCGCGAAAGCGGTGTGTCAGCTTGCATTGATGTCGGATGTGCCGCCGTCTTCGCGAGCAAGCCCGCTCCCACAGTTGACCGGATTTCCACAATAAGAATGTGTTGTTACTGACTGAGATTGCCCTGAACCGAGGTCCCATCAACGAACCACTGCAAGAGTGAATCGAACATGAGCGCCAACGTCGACCTGAACAACCGCCCCGACTACGACACGGTCCTGCAGGACATCGCTGACTACGTCCTCACTTACAAGATCGAATCCAGCGAAGCACTCGACACCGCCCGCAACTGCCTGATGGACACCCTAGGCTGTGGCTTGCTGGCCCTGCGCTTTCCCGAATGCACCAAACACCTGGGGCCGATCGTCGAAGGCACCGTCGTGCCGTTCGGCGCCCGTGTCCCCGGCACGCCTTTTCGTCTCGATCCAGTCAAAGCCGCATGGGACATCGGTTGCATCGTGCGCTGGCTCGATTACAACGACACCTGGCTCGCCGCCGAGTGGGGGCATCCGTCCGACAACCTCGGCGGGATTCTCGCGGTGGCGGATCACCTGTCGCAAAAACGCCTGGCCAATGGCGATGCGCCGCTGACGATTCGTGCCGTTCTCGAAGCGATGATCATGGCCCACGAGATTCAGGGCGTTATCGCGCTGGAAAACTCCTTCAACCGTGTAGGACTCGATCACGTGTTGCTGGTGAAAGTCGCCTCGACCGCCGTCACCGCCAAACTCATGGGCGCCAATCGCGAGCAACTGTTGTCGGCGCTGTCCCACGCCTTTGCCGACGGCCAGGCGCTGCGCACCTATCGGCATGCGCCGAACGCCGGGTCGCGCAAGTCCTGGGCGGCTGGCGATGCCTCCAGCCGGGGCGTGCGGCTGGCGGACATTGCGATGCGCGGCGAGATGGGTATCCCCGGCGTGCTGACCGCCAAGCAGTGGGGCTTCTACGACGTGTTGTTCAGCCACACCAACAACGATCTGGCGCTCAAACTCGACGACAAACGCGCCTTCAGCTTCTCCCGCAAATACGGCAGCTACGTGATGGAGAACGTGCTGTTCAAGATCAGCTTCCCCGCCGAATTCCACGCGCAGACCGCTTGCGAGGCCGCTGTCACCTTGCACCCGCAGGTTCGCAATCGCCTGCACGAAATCGACAAGATCGTCATCACCACTCACGAGTCGGCGATCCGCATCATTTCCAAAGTCGGTCCGCTGGCCAATGCCGCCGACCGCGATCACTGCATCCAGTACATGACCGCCGTGCCCCTGGCCTTCGGCAATCTGGTGGCCGAGCAGTACGAAGACGACTTCCACGCTGCGCACCCGATCATCGACGTACTGCGGGAGAAAATGGTCATCGTCGAAGAACCGCGTTTCACCCGCGAATACCTGGAAGCCGACAAGCGCTCCATCGCCAATGCGATCCAGGTGTTTTTGAAGGACGGCTCCAGCACCGAGAACGTGGTGGTCGAGTACCCGATTGGCCATCGTCGTCGCCGTGCCGATGGCATTCCGTTGCTGGAAGACAAGTTCAAGGCCAACCTGGCGACGCGTTTCACGGGGCAGCGCAGTGCCGAGATTTTTGCGTTGTGCAAGGATCAGGCGGCGCTGGAAGCCACCCCGGTCAATCGCTTCGTCGACCTCTTTGTGATCTGACGCAAATCCTTGTAGGAGCCAGGCTTGCCGGCGAAGGCGTATTTGAAGACGCCTTCGCCGGCAAGCCTGGCTCCTACAAGGGCGGTCGGCGTCTGGACCGCAGCCATTTCTCCACAGGCAATTTGGTAATAGCAAACCCCGCCAACAACACCGCCGAATACCCCATCAACTCCCGCGACAGGCTCTGCCCCTCGTACCACGCGCCAATCACCACCGCGAACACCGGAAAAATAATGAACACGAACGACAAAATGATCGGGCTCAAGCGCTTGAGCAGCAAAAAGTAAACGATAAACCCACCCACCGACGCCACCAGGCCCAAGTAGAACAGGGCACCCCACGAGCGCGTGGTGATGTCGCCGAACACCGGCGCCTCAAAACCCAACCCCGCGACAAACAGCATCAAACCCGCGAGGCCGATGGGCAGTGTGTTGTAGGTAATCACGCTGATCGCGCTGCCTTGCTTCTTGGTGATCACGTAACACAACGCATGCATCAACGCCGCCGCCAGGATCGCCAATACCCCGAAGAACTCGGCATGGTCCAGATGCAGGCCCTGGCTGCGGATGATCATGAACAAACTGCCAAAGCCAATGGCGATGCCCACCACCTGCGAGGGGTAGATTTTCTCCCGCAACAACACCGCGGAAAAAATCAGGATGAACACCGGCATGCAACTGAACAGCAGCGCCGTCAGCCCCGATGAGACATGCATCTCGCCGTAGTTGAGCAGGTAATACGGCAGGCTGAAATACGACAGCGTGACGAACACGAAAAACCAGCGACTCTGCCGTGGAAACAGCAGCGGCTCGCGACGCAGCATGGCAAAGCTCAAGAACAGCGGGAAGGCGATCAGGAAGCGCAGCCCGGCGGCGGTCAGGGGCGGCACGCTTTCCACGGCAATCTTGATGCCGAGCCATGTGGTGCCCCAACTCAGGCAGACGATCAGGAACAGCACACTGGTGACCAGTCCGGCCAGCCAGGGTTTTCGGGTGTTTGAAGAAATGCTGAGGGCCATGGACATGTGCGTGCTCCTTCGTCATCGGAATTGACCTGATCGAGGATTGGGTCTATTCCTGATTGAACCTGTTTTCAGCACGCTATTCGGGATGGAAATGACTGTCAAAACAAGTATTGCCACGGTGTCAATCCTGCGAGAAGGCCTGGCCCACGGGCGCGGCGTGAAGTACAAGCGCCTGGCCGAGGCCCTGGAAAAAAGCATCGGCGAAGGCTTGATAGAGCCCGGCAGCAAATTGCCGCCGCATCGCCTGTTGGCGGACAGCCTGGGCGTGACCATCGGCACCATCAGTCGTGCTTATGGCGAGTTGGAGCGGATAGGGCTGGTGGTGGCTCGTGTTGGAGATGGCACCTATGTGCGTCAGCGCGGGATGGAACGGACGCGGGATGTTGGCTTTCGCAATGTCAGCGAAGAGCCGCAGCCTTTCTTCGACATGAGTCGGAATCAGCCGATTCCGGGGCAGGAAGCCGCGTTTCTCAGTCAGAGCCTGCACACCCTGGCCAGCGACCCGCAAACCTTACAATCGCTCAGCGGCTATACCGCCGACAGCGGATTAGAGCGCCACCGGGAGGCCGGTGCCCACTGGCTGCGGCACCAGGCCTTCGTGCCGAGCGCCGAACAGGTGATTTGCGTGAATGGCGGCCAGCACGGCTTGCTCTGCGTGTTGATGGCGCTGCTAAAGCCCGGTGACACGCTAGTAACCGAGCACTTGACCTACCCGGGACTGATCAGCGTCGCACGCATGCTGGGGATAAAACTGATCGGTGTCGGCATGGATGACGAAGGACTGTTGCCCGAAGCGCTGTCGGACATTTGCCAACATCACCGGGTATCGGCGGTTTACTGCACGCCGACCATCCAGAATCCTACGGCGGCGGTGATGTCGGTGCTAAGGCGCGAAGCGATTGCCGAGGTCTGTCGCCAGCACAACCTGTTGATCATCGAAGACGAAGCCCACGCCGTATTGGCGCAACAACGGCCCTTGCCCCTGAGCCACTTTGCCCCGGAGCGCTCGGTGCTGATCGGCAGCCTGAGCAAGGCAGTTTCGGCCGGTTTGCGCGCCGGTTATCTGCACGCACCACAACCGTTGATCGGACGCTTGAGCGCGGCGGTGCGCGGCACCTGCTGGATGGCCAGTCCGTTGTCGCTGGAACTGGCGACAACGTGGATCGAAAACGGTATTGCCGAACGGTTGCTGGGGCAGCAAATCGCCGAAATCAGCCGCCGCAAGCGGTTGGTCAGCGAGGTGTTAAAAGAGGTCAGCTACAAGACCCATCCCGATAGCCCACACTTCTGGCTCGAAGTGCCAGAGCCGTGGCGGGCTTCGCAGGTTGCGGCGGAGCTGAAGGAAAATAATTATCTGGTGGCGACTGCCGAGGCGTTTGCGGTGGGGCATGCGGCGGTGCCGCAGTTTATTCGGGCGAGTGTGTGTAATTCGGCGGGGGATGATCGGTTGTTGCTGGGCGGGTTTGAGGCGCTGGCGAGGGCATTGAGGGAGACCGTGTAATCGTTCTTCGCGAGCAAGCCCGCTCCCACAGGGGATTTGTGCACGACACAGATCCAATGTGGGAGCGGGCTTGCTCGCGAAGGCTATCTAACAGGCGCTAAAACGCTACTTGAACCGCCGCTCAACCCCTTTCTCCACCAGAATCTTCGCCGATATCTCTTCCACCGAAAAATGCGTGGAGTTGATGTGCGGGATGTTCTCCCGGCGAAACAGATTCTCCACCTCGCGCACTTCAAACTCGCACTGGGCGTAGCTCGAATAGCGGCTGTTGGGCTTGCGTTCGTTGCGGATCGCGGTGAGGCGGTCCGGGTCGATGGTCAGGCCGAACAGCTTGTGCTGGTGGGCGCGCAGGGCGGCGGGCAGGGTCAGGCGTTCCATGTCGTCTTCGGTCAGCGGGTAGTTGGCCGCGCGGATGCCGAATTGCATCGCCATGTACAGGCACGTCGGGGTCTTGCCGCAACGGGACACGCCCACCAGGATCAGGTCGGCCTTGTCGTAATAGTGCGTGCGGGCGCCGTCGTCGTTGTCGAGGGCGAAGTTCACCGCCTCGATCCGCTCCATGTAATTGGTGTTGCTGCCAATGGAATGGGACTTGCCGACGGTGTAGGAAGAATGCTCGGTCAGTTCCTGTTCAAGCGGCGCCAGGAAAGTCGAGAAAATGTCGATCATGAAACCATTGGACGTTGCGAGGATCTCACGAATGTCCTGATTGACGATGGTGTCGAAGATGATCGGCCGAAAGCCGTCGGTTTCGGCGGCCTTGTTGATTTGTTGTACCATGGCCCGCGCTTTATCGACGTTGTCGATGTACGGCCGCGTGAATTTGCTGAAGGTAATGTTTTCGAACTGCGCCAAGAGGCTCTGACCCAGGGTTTCGGCTGTGATGCCGGTGCCATCGGAGATAAAGAAAGCAGATCGTTTCATTTGCACCTTGGGCCTTAAGCTAGTGAAGATTCTTGGATATGATAGGTGCGATTTGCTGGCCACCAGTGGTCCGCATTCTCACTTATTTTCCAGGTCCAGGCCATACAGTCGGCAAAGGCTCCCCCGAGCCGCCGGCTTCTGAGCTTTTCCAACACAGTTAGTGGAGAGATCACCTTGGTAGAGTACGTAGTTTCCCTCGATAAGCTCGGCGTCCATGATGTAGAGCACGTAGGGGGCAAGAACGCATCCCTGGGCGAGATGATCAGTAACCTTGCAGGTGTCGGTGTATCGGTGCCCGGTGGCTTCGCCACGACAGCTCAGGCTTATCGTGATTTTCTGGAACTGAGCGGCCTCAACGATCAGATCCATGCCGCCCTCGACGCCCTGGACGTCGATGATGTCAACGCCCTGGCCAAGACCGGCGCCCAGATCCGCAAATGGATCATTGAAGCCGAATTCCCCGAGAAGCTCAACGCCGAGATCCGCACCGCGTTCGCCACGCTGTCGGCCGGCAACCCTGACATGGCCGTGGCCGTGCGCTCTTCCGCTACTGCCGAAGACTTGCCGGACGCTTCCTTCGCCGGTCAGCAGGAAACCTTCCTGAACATCCGTGGTGTCGAAAACGTCATTCGCGCCGCCAAAGAGGTGTTTGCCTCCCTCTTCAACGACCGCGCCATTTCCTACCGCGTGCACCAGGGCTTCGACCACAAGCTGGTCGCCCTGTCGGCCGGCGTGCAGCGCATGGTCCGCTCCGAAACCGGCACTGCCGGCGTGATGTTCACCCTCGATACCGAATCGGGCTTCCGTGACGTGGTGTTTATCACCGGCGCCTATGGCCTGGGCGAAACCGTCGTACAAGGCGCGGTGAACCCGGACGAATTCTACGTTCACAAACAAACGCTGGAAGCGGGTCGCCCGGCGATCCTGCGCCGCAACCTGGGCAGCAAAGCCATCAAGATGATCTACGGCGAAGTGGCCACGGCCGGCAAGTCGGTCAAGACCATCGACGTGGACAAGGCTGATCGCGCACGTTTCTGCCTGACCGACGCCGAAGTCAGCGAATTGGCCAAGCAAGCGATGATCATCGAGAAGCACTACAAGTGCCCGATGGACATCGAATGGGCCAAGGACGGTGACGACGGCAAGCTCTACATCGTCCAGGCCCGTCCTGAGACTGTGAAGAGCCGCACCCAGGCCAACGTCATGGAACGTTACCTGCTGAAAGAAACCGGCACCGTGCTGGTTGAAGGTCGCGCCATCGGCCAGCGCATCGGCGCCGGCAAGGTCCGCATCATCAAGGACGTGTCCGAGATGGACAAAGTCCAGCCCGGCGACGTACTGGTTTCCGACATGACCGACCCGGACTGGGAACCGGTCATGAAGCGCGCCAGCGCCATCGTCACCAACCGTGGCGGTCGTACCTGCCACGCGGCGATCATCGCCCGTGAGCTGGGCATCCCGGCCGTGGTCGGTTGCGGCAACGCTACCCAACTGTTGAAAGACGGCCAGGGCGTGACCGTTTCCTGCGCGGAAGGCGACACCGGTTACATCTTCGAAGGCGAACTGGGCTTCGACATCAAGAAAAACTCCGTGGACGCCATGCCTGATCTGCCGTTCAAGATCATGATGAACGTCGGCAACCCGGACCGCGCCTTCGACTTCGCGCAACTGCCGAACGCCGGTGTGGGCCTGGCCCGTCTGGAATTCATCATCAACCGCATGATCGGCGTGCACCCTAAAGCGCTGCTGAACTACGATGGCCTGCAGCAGGACATCAAGGACAGCGTCGACAAGCGCATCGCCGGTTACGACGACCCGGTCGGCTTCTACGTCGACAAACTGGTTGAAGGCATCAGCACCCTGGCCGCAGCGTTTACCCCGAAAAAGGTCATCGTGCGTCTGTCGGACTTCAAGTCCAACGAATACGCGAACCTGATCGGCGGCAAGCTCTACGAGCCGGAAGAAGAAAACCCGATGCTGGGCTTCCGTGGCGCTTCGCGTTACATCAGCGAAGCGTTCCGCGACTGCTTCGAACTCGAATGCCGCGCCCTCAAGCGCGTACGCAACGAGATGGGCCTGACCAACGTTGAAATCATGGTGCCGTTCGTCCGCACCCTGGGCGAAGCGAGCCAGGTGATCGATCTGCTGGCGGAAAATGGCCTGGCCCGCGGCGAGAACGGTCTGCGCATCATCATGATGTGCGAACTGCCGTCCAACGCGATTCTGGCTGAAGAATTCCTCGAGTTCTTCGACGGCTTCTCGATCGGCTCCAACGACCTGACCCAGTTGACCCTGGGCCTGGACCGTGACTCCGGGATCATCGCTCACCTGTTCGACGAGCGTAATCCGGCGGTCAAGAAGTTGCTGGCCAATGCCATCCAGGCCTGTAACAAGGCTGGCAAGTACATCGGCATTTGCGGTCAGGGCCCTTCGGACCACCCGGACCTGGCCAAATGGCTGATGGAGCAGGGCATCGAAAGCGTTTCGCTGAACCCCGATTCCGTACTGGAAACCTGGTTCTTCCTGGCTGAAGGCCAAGCCGCCGTTTGATGGTGTGTGAACGGACCTGCTCCCTGTAGGAGCAAGGCTTGCCCGCGATGGCATCTTCAAAATCGCCATCGCCAGCAAGCTGTGCTCCTACAAGGGGTAGCCGTTTTTGAGATTGAAGTAGGGCGGGCTCCTCTGGACGCCGCCCTTTTTTGTGCAAGAGCATTATGCAAAGCAGCAGCAACCTATTTCCTGTCGCCCTGATCAGCGCCGAGCGGCGCGGCGATCTGAGCGAAGACGTGTATCGATTGAAACCCGGCAACAGCCCTGACTATACCGTCGAGCTGGCGGTGACACGCCTGGGCATGGCCGATGGCGCCCAAACCCGTGGCGTTCCGGTGATCTTGCTGCACGGCAGTTTTTCCAACCGGCGGTTCTGGTTTTCCCCCAAAGGCCTGGGCCTGGGCGCCTACCTGACGCGCCTGGGATTCGATGTGTGGATCCCGGAGATGCGCGGTCACGGCTTGTCCCAACGCAATCAGGACTACCGCAAGAACCGCGTCTCGGACTACGCCCGTTACGATCTGCCGGCCATTGGTGCATTCGTGCGCGAGCAAAGTGGCCAGGTGCCGCACTGGATCGGTCACTCCCTGGGCGGTATCACCCTGGCGGCCGCGTTGGGTGGCCAGTACATCGGCGAGCCGGTGGTGGCCTCGGCGGCGTTTTTCGGTACGCAGGTCAGCCGCACCTACTGGCCACTGAAGATTCCGCCGGTGGAGTGGAGCGGGCGCTTCATTCTCAAGCGCTTTGCCCAATTGTCGGGTTCACGGCTCAAGCGCGGTCCGGAGGACGAGCCGATTGGCCTGGCCCTGGAAAGCATGCGCTGGTACGGACTGTTCGGGCGTTTTGGTGATGCCGACAAGGACTGGTGGGCCGGTCTGGCCGAGGTGCAACTGCCGGTATTGGCGGTCAGTGCAGCGGGGGATCACCAGGATCCGGCCTGGGCTTGCCAGAAACTGTTCGATCAGCTCGGTTCCGAGCACAAGCAGTTCATCAATCTTGGACGCGAGCAGGGCTTTGCCGATAATTTCGGTCATGTTGAAATGCTGGTGAGCAAAGCCGCACAGGTCGAAGTCTGGCCGTTGGTGGCGCGCTGGCTGGCGGATCAGCAGGCGCCGTTACTCGGCGAAAAGCCGGATCTGGCCACGGCAGTCTGAAGGCAATGCTCTAACAAGGGCATTTCGCTCAAGTCGGCTTGCGGCTAAGATATGACGCATTGAGCTTTTCTGGTCACTTTGCGACATCCTCGATTGTCTTCCTCTTTACAGGAGTTTCTCGATGAACCATTACCTTACGCCTGACCTGTGCGACGCCTACCCGGAGCTGGTACAGGTGCTGGAGCCGATGTTCAGCAATTTTGGCGGCCGTGATTCCTTCGGCGGCGAAATCGTGACCATCAAATGTTTCGAAGACAACTCGCTGGTCAAAGAGCAAGTCGAGCTCAAGGGTGACGGCAAGGTGCTGGTGGTCGACGGTGGCGGTTCCCTGCGTCGTGCGTTGCTGGGCGACATGCTGGCCGAGAAAGCCGCCAGGAACGGCTGGGAAGGGCTGGTGATCTACGGTTGCATCCGCGACGTCGACGTCATCGCGCAAACCGACCTGGGGGTCCAGGCACTGGCCAGTCATCCGATGAAAACCGACAAGCGTGGTATCGGTGACCTCAACGTCGCCGTGACCTTCGCCGGCGTGACGTTCCACCCGGGGCATTACATCTATGCGGACAATAACGGCGTGATCATCTCGCCAAGCCCGCTGAAGATGCCTGAATAAAGCATCGATGCGAATTTTTGTGGTAACCATGGGGTGAGGATGTTCGAGGAAGAAAACGCGCAGTGGGGGCTGGTGCATGCCCTGGTGCTGGACGGTAAAGGCGGTGCGCGTTCGATAGCCCGGACTGATCTCGACGACTTGCAGCTGCAGGCCCATGAAAGCCTGTGGCTGCATTGGGATCGCAGTCACCCGCAAACCCAGACCTGGCTGCGTAAATCCAGCGGTCTGAGCGAATTCAGCTGCGACCTGCTGCTCGAAGAAAACACCCGTCCGCGACTTTTACAGCTTTCCGACAGCGAACTGCTGCTATTTTTGCGTGGGGTGAACCTGAACCCGGGTGCAGAGCCGGAAGACATGGTTTCGGTGCGCATCTTCGCGTCCGCCCCTCGGGTGATCTCCCTGCGTTTGCGTCCATTACGCGCCACCGATGAATTGCTGGTGCAGCTCGCGGAAGGCAAGGGGCCGAAAACCGCGTCCGAACTCATCCTTTATATGGCCCAGTACCTCACCAACAAGGTGCAGGATCTGGTCACTTGCCTCTCGGAAGTGGTCGATGAGGAAGAAGAAAAACTGGATGCCGACGAACGGTATACACCCGAGCATGGTTCCATTTTGCAGATCCGCCGCAGGGCGGCCGGGCTGAAACGTTTCCTGGCCCCGCAACGGGATATTTTCGGACAACTGACGCGGATAAAACTGCCGTGGTTTGTCGAAGACGACGGTGATTACTGGAACGAATTGAACAACAGCCTGACCCGTTATCTCGAGGAGCTGGAATTGACCCGGGAGCGGGTGGGGTTGGTCCTGGAGGCTGAAGACCGGCGTTTGAGCGTGCGCATGAACCGCACGATGTACCGCTTCGGGATCATCACCGGGATCTTTTTGCCGATGAGTTTTCTCACTGGTCTTTTGGGGATCAATGTCGGTGGCATTCCGTTCTCTGCCAGCCCCTACGGCTTCCTGATTGCGTGCCTGATGATGGTCTCGGTGGCGCTCGGCCAGTGGTGGTTATTCCGACGTTTGCGCTGGGTGTGATGATGAGCCATGTGACCCGGGCAAAATTGATCGCGTCTTTCACAGACATCACGAGAGGTGCGTATGCACGATCCGTTTGAACAGTCTTTGCGTGACATGCTCAAGGCATCTCCGTCCACCCGGGACGACGATGCGTGCCTTGGCCGTGTCCTGAAAACCGCCAACCGCCAGGTCGGCGCCGGCGATCTGTTCAGCCTGCTGGGCCGCTGGCTGCCCGCGCTGATGATCGCCTTGAACAATGGATCGGCCCACGTCGCGCCGGTCTCCCGCCACCGTAAACCTACCGTTCGCACTGCTGATAAGGCTGATTGAATATGGAACTTGATCTCTGGACTCAGAGCCTCGTCACTGCAATGACTGCGTTGTGGACCAAGGTTGCCAATTTTATTCCGAACCTCTTCGGTGCCCTGGTTGTCCTACTGCTGGGTTTTGTCGTAGCCAAGCTTCTTGACACCCTGTTATCCAAATTGCTCGCCAAACTGGGCCTTGATCGCCTGATGGGCGGCACCGGTTTGACCAAGTTGCTGTCCCGTGCCGGGCTTCAGGTGCCTATCTCGACCCTGATCGGCAAGATTGTGTATTGGTTTGTTTTGCTGATTTTCCTGGTTTCTGCCGCAGAATCCCTTGGACTTGAGCGAGTTTCAGCTACGCTGGATATGCTTGCGCTGTATTTGCCGAAAGTATTTGGCGCCGCGCTGGTGTTGTTGGTGGGTGTGTTGCTGGCGCAATTGGCCAATGGGCTGGTGCGCGGGGCGGCAGAGGGTGTAGGGCTGGATTACGCGTCTGGTCTGGGGCGGATTGCCCAGGGCCTGGTGATTATCATCAGCCTCTCGGTCGCGATCAGTCAGTTGGAGGTCAAGACTGACCTGCTCAACCATGTGATTGTGATCGTATTGATTACCGTTGGTCTGGCGGTTGCGCTGGCCATGGGGTTGGGAAGCCGGGAAATTGCCGGTCAGATTCTTGCGGGAATCTATGTGCGTGAGTTGTATCAGGTTGGGCAACAAGTGCGTGTTGGCGAGGTCGAAGGTCAGATCGAAGAGATCGGCACGGTTAAAACCACATTGCTGACCGACGAGGGTGAGCTAGTCTCTCTCTCCAATCGGATCCTCCTGGAGCAGCATGTGAGTAGCCGCTAACCCGGCAAACCCTGCTAATGTATGCCGCCGCAAAATGCCCTTAAGGGCTGCGGCGGACATTGACCTGACTGTCGGCCCGACTTGTTTTGAATAAAGCTCAATCGCTCTCCACGCGCTACGACCCCCGCGAGCTCTCTGATGAGGAGTTGGTCGCGCGCTCGCATACCGAGCTGTTTCACGTAACGCGCGCCTATGAAGAACTGATGCGGCGTTACCAACGAACATTATTTAACGTTTGCGCACGATATCTTGGGAACGATCGCGACGCAGACGATGTCTGTCAGGAAGTGATGTTGAAGGTGTTGTACGGCCTGAAGAACTTCGAGGGGAAATCGAAGTTCAAAACGTGGCTGTACAGCATCACGTACAACGAATGCATCACACAGTATCGGAAGGAACGGCGAAAGCGTCGCTTGATGGACGCTTTGAGTCTGGACCCCCTCGAGGAAGCGTCTGAAGAAAAGGCGCCGAAGCCCGAGGACAAGGGTGGACTCGATCGCTGGCTGGTGTATGTGAACCCGATTGACCGTGAAATCCTGGTGCTACGATTTGTCGCAGAGCTGGAATTTCAGGAGATCGCAGACATCATGCACATGGGTTTGAGTGCGACAAAAATGCGTTACAAACGTGCTCTAGATAAATTGCGTGAGAAATTTGCAGGCATTGCTGAAACTTAGTTCAGCGCAAATATCTCTTACGTGTAGGCAAGTTCTGATAGACTTGCCGCCGAGTTGTCCCCCGGTTTGCGGGACTGCTTCACAATCACCAGATGGGGATTTAACGGATGAAACTGAAAAACACCTTGGGCTTTGCCATTGGTTCTCTTATTGCCGCTACTTCGTTCGGCGCGCTGGCACAAGGCCAAGGCGCAGTTGAAATCGAAGGCTTCGCCAAGAAAGAACAGTTCGACAGCGCTCGTAACTACAAGAACAACGGCAACCTGTTCGGCGCTTCCGTCGGCTACTTCATCACCGACGACGTAGAACTGCGTCTGGGCTACGACGAAGTGCACAACGTACGTTCCGACGACGGTCGTAACATCAAGGGCGCCAACACCGCTCTGGATGCTCTGTACCACTTCAACAACCCGGGCGACATGCTGCGTCCATACGTTTCGGCTGGTTTCTCCGATCAGAGCATCGGTCAGAACGGTTCGGGCGGTCGTGACCGTTCCACCTTCGCCAACGTTGGCGGCGGTGCCAAGCTGTACTTCACTGACAACTTCTACGCCCGTGCCGGCGTTGAAGCTCAGTACAACATCGACAAAGGCGACACCGAGTGGGCTCCAAGCGTCGGTATCGGTGTGAACTTCGGTGGCGGCTCCAAGCCTGCTGCTGCTCCAGTTCCAGCACCAGCTGAAGTCTGCTCCGACAGCGACAACGATGGCGTTTGCGACAACGTTGACAAGTGCCCGGACACCCCAGCCAACGTAACTGTTGACGCTGATGGCTGCCCAGCAGTTGCTGAAGTTGTTCGTGTTGAGCTGGACGTGAAGTTCGACTTCGACAAGTCGGTAGTCAAGCCTAACAGCTACGGCGACATCAAAAACCTCGCTGACTTCATGAAGCAGTACCCATCCACCACCACTACTGTTGAAGGTCACACTGACTCCGTCGGTCCTGACGCTTACAACCAGAAACTGTCCGAGCGTCGTGCAAACGCCGTGAAACAAGTTCTGACCAACCAGTACGGTGTTGAATCTTCCCGCGTTCAGTCTGTTGGCTACGGCGAATCCCGCCCAGTTGCTGACAACAAAACTGAAGCTGGTCGCGCTGTAAACCGTCGCGTAGAAGCGCAGGTTGAAGCCAAAGCTAAGTAATTAGCCCGCAGCTCAGGAAAAGCCCGGCTTAGGCCGGGCTTTTCTTTGTCTGCGATTTGGGTTTCAGCAAATTTCTAGCCGTGAAACACCCAATACAACACCACCAGATTCACCAGCAACGACCCCAACGCCAGCGTCCGCCAGACCTTCAGCGGTTCGCGCTCCAGCAGTGGCCTGGGTCTCACATTCAGACTGGTGCGTTCGCCCTGTTCCAGCAGCAACAACCATTCTTCCGCCGTCTCAAAGCGCTGCTGCGGATCAACCGCGACTGCGCGTTCCAGACTCTGCGCCAGCCATTGCGGCAGATCGGGACGATAGCGACTGGCACTGACCGGCACGCCAAACCGTGGTCGCTGGAAAGCTTCGATTTCGCCGTAGGGATAGTGCCCGGTCAACAAGTAAAACAGCGTCACGCCGGCCGCATACAAATCCTGCCGGGGTGTCGGCGCGTCCCCGCGAAAGGCTTCCGGCGCGATGTAGCTCGGCGTGCCGGGCAGGGCTGAGGGCTGATCTTCGGACAGGCCAGGGCAATAGGCGAGGCCGAAGTCCAGCAGCCGCAGCTCGCCGTCATCCCCCAGCAATAGGTTCTCCGGCTTGATGTCCCGGTGCAGGATCTGCCGACGATGCAACATGCCCACCGCTCGCAGCAGGCGTTCGGCCAGTTCCTGCCACTGCACCAGCGGCAGTGGCCCGGCTCGGTCCAGCAGTTCAGCCAGGGTCGAGCCCGAATATTCGCGCATCACGTAGTACAAATGCTGACGCTGGCTAACGCTATGGACTTCAGGAAAATGCCGCCCGGCCACTCGTTTGAGAAACCATTCTTCCGACAGCAAGGCTTGCCCGGCCAGATGATCGTCGTGCAAGTGCCCGGGCAAGGTTTTAAGCAGCCAGGGTTGTTGCTGGATGTCCCGCACCCGGTATAGCAGCGATTGCTGGCTCTGGCCGAGGATTGCCTCGACCTGCCAGCCTTCGAACAACTGCCCCGGCTTCAGCGCCGGTGGCAGCGGCCATTGCTGTAAATGGATCAGCGCATCGCCGATGTTGGTTTCACCGAGGGCATCGACCCGCACCAGCAGGGCGCTGGCGTTGTCCTGACTGCCGGCCAGGTGAGCGGCGTTGACCAGGGTCTGTGCCGCGCTCTCCAGATCCGGTTGGTCGCGCAAAATCGCCGCGATGGCGGTGTCGCCCAAGACCGCCCAGACCCCGTCGCTGAGCAGCACAAAACTCTCATCAAGCTGCAATTCGCCATCGAGAAAATCCAGCACCAGGTGCTGATCCAGGCCAAGGGCGCGCTTGAGCACATGTTGCATGCCCGGCTGGTCCCAGACGTGGTCCTCGCTGACCCGCTGCAAGCGATCGGCATGCCAGCGGTACACCCGGCAATCGCCGACATGGGCCAGGGTAAAACGCCTGCCGCGCATCACCAAAGCGCTGACCGTGGTGAGCAGCGGCTGCCCGCCACCGTTGGCTTGCAGCCAGCGATTTTGCGCTAATAACAAACGCTCAAGGGCCTGGGCAACGCCCCAGGTTTGCGGGGTGGCGTAGTAGTCCAGCGCCAGCGCTTGCAAGGTGGAACGGGCGGCGAGACCGCCGTCGGCGCATTGGCTGACGCCGTCGGCGATGGCGAACAGGTAACCTTTACTCGCCGCCAGCGCCGGGGCCGGGGTGACCAGGCGCAGGGCGTCCTGGTTTTCCTCGCGAGGACCGGTGGCGCTGGCCTCGGCGTAGCTCAGTTGCAGGCCCATTGAGGCCTCAGACCCGAGCCGCCGTCATCGCTGCCGAGCCCCAGGTGGTTCTCCAGCGACGTTTCACCCCGTGCAGGCCGAACCAGGCCAGCACGCCCAGGCTGGCGAACAACCACAGGGCCATTTGATAGCTGCCGGTGCTCTGCTTGATCGCGCCCATGCCCGCCGCGAGGGCGAAACCACCGATGCCGCCGGCCATGCCGATCAAACCCGTCATGACACCGATCTCCCGCCGAAAACGCTGGGGCACCAGTTGGAAAACTGCGCCGTTACCCGCGCCCAAGCCAAGCATGGTGCAGACGAAAAGTGCCAGTGCGGCGTAGGAACTTGGCAGGTTGAAACCCACGGCGGCGATGCAGGTTGCCGCCACCGTGTACATCCCCAGCAAGGTGCGGATGCCGCCAAATCGATCCGCCAGGGCGCCGCCCAACGGACGCATCAAACTGCCGCCGAACACACAAGCGGCGGTGTAGTAACCGGCAGTTACCGGGCTCAGGCCATATTGATCGTTGAAGTAGCCGGGCAGGGCGCTGGCCAGGCCGATGAAGCCGCCGAAGGTCACGCTGTAGAAGAACATGAACCACCAACTGTCGCGGTCACCCAGGGCCTTGAGGTAGTCAGCCATGGACTTGGCTTTCGGTCGTTCCGGGGCGTTTTTTGCCAGCCAGGCGAAGACGATCAACGTCAGGATCAGCGGGATCAGGGCGAAGCCGAACACGTTGCTCCAGCCGAACGCGGCGGCCAGTACCGGGGCGATCAGCGCCGCGAACACCGTGCCCGAATTACCCGCACCGGCGATGCCCAAGGCCTTGCCTTGATGCTGCGGCGGATACCATTGCGATGCCAAGGGCAGGGCGACCGCGAAAGAGGCTCCGGCCATGCCCAGGAACAGGCCCAGCACCAGCGCTTGTTCGTAGCTGTGAATGCCGAGTTTCCAGGCGCCGAACAGGGCGCAGATGACGATGACCTGACCGATCAGCCCGGCGGTTTTTGGCGACAGTCGATCCGCCACCAGCCCCATCACGAAGCGCAATACCGCGCCAGCCAGGATCGGCGTGGCCACCACCATCCCGCGTTGCTGGGTGGTCAGGTGCAGGTCGGCGGCGATTTGCACCGCCAGCGGGCCGAGCAAGTACCAGACCATGAAACTCAGGTCGAAATAGAGGAAGGCCGCGAACAATGTCGGGGTATGGCCGGTTTTCCAGAAGCTTGAATTCATCGCGCACCTCAGCTGTTAAGCGTCTCGAGAAGGAGTCATGAGCTTGCAGGTGGGGCGCCACCACGGCCGCACCACCGGCCCCGGTCCGTGGGGCCAAAACAAAAAAACGCCGCCACCCGGTCCGCCATGGGCGAACGAGGTGAGCGACGTCTTTGTCGTAGGTGGGGCAACCGCCGTTGGTTACCTGTGGGGATTACATAGCCAGATTTGTGCCAACCAGTGGGACCGAGTCGCGGCCATTCGCGAGCAAGCCCGCTCCCACAGGGAAATGCATTTCAAATGTGGGAGCGGGCTTGCTCGCGAAGATGCCTTCACAGACGCCACAAAACTTCAGCCCAGCAACTCACTCATGGCAATAATCTGCTCCGCTACCTGAATCAGTTTCTGCTGGCGGCTCATGGCCTGGCGGCGCATCAGGGTGTAGGCCTCTTCCTCATTGCAGTCCTTCATCTTCATCAGCATTCCCTTGGCCAGTTCGATGCGCTTGCGCTCGGCCAGTTGCTGATCCCGCGCATGCAGTTGGGCGCGCAGGGCCTGGTCGCTTTCAAAACGCGCCATGGCCACATCGAGAATCGGCTGCAAGCGTTGTGCGTGAATGCCTTCGACGATGTAGGCGCTGACCCCGGACTTGATCGCCTGGCGCATCACGCCGGGGTCGTGTTCGTCGGTAAACATCACGATCGGCCGGGGCTGGTCGCGGGTGACCAGCACCACTTGCTCCATCACATCGCGGCTCGGTGACTCGGTATCGATCAGGATCACGTCCGGGCGCACCGTTTCGACGCGGGCGGGCAGGTCGATGGTCAGGCCGGACTCGTCGATGACCTCGAACCCGGCCTCGGTCAGGGCCGCCTTGAGGCGACCGACTTTCTTCGCGGTGTCGTTGATCAGCAGGATACGCAACATATTCGCAGTCTCCTGTCAGCGGCTGGCGAGCAGGGGCGAGCTGTCGCTCAGGGCGTGCAGCTTGAAGCTGCGTGCGTAACCGGCCGGGTCCGAGCCGTCCCAGACTTTGCCGTCGATCAACTGACTGCTACGCATCTCCTGACCCCACGCCGCCACCCCCACCGCTGTTGCCGCCTCGCGATACAGGTCCAGTTGCTGGACCTTGCGCGCCACGCCGAGGTAATCCGGGTCTTCGCGCAGCAACCCCCAGCGGCGAAACTGGGTCATGAACCACATGCCATCGGACAGATACGGCAAGTTGACCTCACCGCCGCCGTGGAAACGCAAGGCATGTGGGTCCTGCCAGCGATGGCCCAGACCATCGGCGTAATCTCCCAGCAGGCGCGGTTCGATGCAGTCCAGCGGTGCGTCGAGGTACTCCGGCGCGCTCAACAATTGCGCGGTGCTGCGGCGGTTCTCGGTGCTGTCCTCGATAAAGCGGCTGGCTTCGAGGATCGCCATCACCAGCGCACGGGCGGTGTTGGGGTATTGCTCGACAAAGGCGCGGGTGCAGCCGAGGACTTTTTCCGGATGGTCGGGCCAGATGGTTTGGCTGGTCGCCAGCGTAAAGCCGAGGTTCTGTTTCACCGCACTGGCGCACCAAGGTTCGCCGACGCAGAAACCGTCGATACGTCCGGCTTGCAGATGCGCGACCATTTGCGGCGGCGGCACCACCACGCTGTCGACGTCCTGCAACGGATGAATGCCCTGGCTCGCGAGCCAGTAATACAGCCACATGGCGTGGGTGCCTGTGGGAAAAGTCTGGGCGAAGGTCAGTTTTGGGCGAGTTTGGTGCACATGCCGGTCCAGTGCTTCAGGACTGGTCACCCCCAGCGCTTGCAAGCCGTGGGACAGGTTAATGCTCTGGCCGTTCTGGTTCAGGCCCATCAACACCGCCATATCGGTCGACGCCACGCCGCCGATGCCCAGGTGCACGGCATAGATCAGGCCGTAGAGGCTGTGGGCGGCGTCGAGTTCGCCGCTGACCAGTTTGTCCCGCAGATTCGCCCAGGACGACTGGCGCTTGAGGTTAAGGGTCAGGCCGTAGGGTTGGGCGAAGCCCTGAGTGGCGGCGACCACCACCGAGGCACAGTCACTCAGGGCCATGAATCCTACGTTGATCGCGGACTTTTCCGGGGCGTCGCTGCCATTGACCCAGGCCAGCGGGCCGACTGTGGTTTCGTTCATCGCTTAACACCTTGCAAAAAAAAGCGTCGTCCCAGGCCTGCGCGTGAGCAGAACCGGGTGACGACGCCATTGTCCGTCGACTCATCCCGCCGTTGGCATGAGTGCATATGCCTATGCCGGTGCAAGGCATATGCCATCGAGCGTTGATTTGCGTGTGCGCCTCGCTTGCGACCCCGATGCCCGGCTATAATCGCCGCCTCATTTCGCCGCCATCCGAGTCAAACCCGCCCATGTACACCCTGGCCCGTCAGCTGTTGTTCAAACTTTCCCCGGAAACCTCCCACGATCTGTCCCTGGACCTGATCGGCGCGGGCGGGCGTTTGGGCCTCAACGGCTTGCTGTGCAAGGCCCCGGCGAAAATGCCGGTGAAAGTCATGGGCCTGGAATTTCCGAACCCGGTGGGGTTGGCGGCCGGTCTGGACAAGAACGGCGCGGCCATCGACGGTTTTGCCCAGTTGGGTTTCGGTTTCGTCGAAATCGGCACGATTACTCCGCGTCCGCAGCCGGGTAATCCGAAACCACGGATTTTCCGCTTGCCGGAAGCCGAGGCGATCATCAACCGCATGGGTTTCAACAACCTCGGCGTCGATCACCTGCTGGCCCGGGTTGCGGCTGCCAAGTACAAGGGCGTGCTGGGCATCAACATCGGCAAGAACTTCGATACGCCGGTTGAGCGGGCAGTGGACGACTACCTGATCTGCCTGGACAAGGTCTATGCCCATGCCAGTTACGTGACGGTCAACGTCAGCTCGCCGAACACCCCGGGCCTGCGCAGCCTGCAATTCGGTGATTCGCTCAAGCAATTGCTGGCCGACCTGGCCCAGCGCCGGGCTGAACTGGCGTTGCGCCACGGCAAACATGTGCCGCTGGCGATCAAGATCGCCCCGGACATGACCGACGAAGAAACCGCACAGGTGGCGCAAGCACTGATCGAAACCGGGATGGACGCGGTGATTGCCACCAACACCACCCTGAGCCGGGTTGGCGTCGAAGGCATGGAACATGGCGACGAGGCGGGCGGCTTGTCCGGCGCACCGGTTCGTGACAAGAGCACCAATACCGTTAAGGTGCTGGCGGCAGAGTTGGCCGGGCGCTTGCCGATCATCGCGGTGGGCGGCATCACCGAAGGCAAGCACGCGGCTGAGAAAATCGCTGCGGGTGCGAGCCTGGTGCAGTTGTATTCGGGCTTCATCTATAAAGGCCCGGCGCTGATTCGTGAATCCGTCGACGCCATAGCCGCCCTGCGCTAAACCCCCTTGTGGGAGCGGGCTTGCTCGCGAAAGCGGTGTGTCATTCAGCGTTGACGTCGACTGATACACCGCATTCGCGAGCAAGCCCGCTCCCACAGTTGGCTCCCATAGTTGATAGGTGTGTGGCTTAAGATTGAGCAGGCATAAAAAAGGGCACCTCGAAGGTGCCCCTGGGCCGGAGCCCGCCGTCCGGATGGGACGTGCGTGGTTAAGGTGTTACGTATTCAGATGATTGTGTTGCAGTGTCAGGCCCTTTGTTAGCCAACGGCGTGAAGTTCGTTGAGTCTATGGATTCCCGCAGTGCCGGTCATACCGTCCCAGTTGTCGCCGCGTCCTTCGCGCCAGCCGTTAATCCAGGCTTGGCGTACCGACGGTAGAGTAAATGGGCAAAGCTCACGGGATTTGCCACCAACGCCATATTGATATCCGCGCAAAAATGCTCTTTCCAACGGATCACGCTTAAGTCTTCTCATAGGGTGTTGCCCTCACTTGTTGACTGTATTTATCGCGTCGACCTCAATCGAGGTCTGGCAGAAAATCTCTGCCGTTGGCGGCTCGCTGCCGGCGTCACGAGCCAAGGTGTTGACGCCGTTGCGACGTCAACCTGTGTTGAGTTCTAACCAATAGGTCACATCGAGGGAATGATCTTTTTGTCATAAGGACGTAACCATAAAGATGCTATGGCCATAAGTAACACGATGTTTGTCCCGTGTTTATTGGCCAAACCCCGGTATGATCAGCCCCGCAGTGTATGACGGGGTTAATCCTTTAGTGAGAATGACCCACGTTTGCGCTGGGGTACTATTCGACGAAGGGTCGCTTTATGACATTTTGTTGCATCAACTTTTTTATCTGCCCTGGCATCTAAGCTCTTTTAACCCGAGCAGCCAGGGTGGGACGGCACACCTTCGTGCCACGCGGGCGCTCTTTTAGAAAAGCGCCTGATTGAAAACCGGACCGGCAATGCGTTGTCGGTTCACTTAGCCAAAGGCTCTGAAATTCCAATGTCCGATCAATTCGAAATCTTCCTCACTTGCCCTAAAGGCCTTGAAGGCCTGCTCATCGAGGAAGCCGTCGGGCTTGGCCTTGAAGAAGCGCGTGAACACACCTCGGCCGTGCGCGGCATGGCCACCATGGAAACCGCTTATCGCCTGTGCCTGTGGTCGCGTCTGGCGAACCGGGTGCTGCTGGTGCTCAAGCGTTTCCCGATGAAGGACGCCGAAGACCTGTACCACGGCGTGCTCGATATCGAGTGGCAAGACCACATGCTCAACGACGGCACCCTGGCCGTTGAGTTCAGCGGCCACGGCTCGGGCATCGACAACACCCACTTCGGCGCCTTGAAGGTCAAGGACGCCATCGTCGACAAACTGCGCACCCCCCAGGGCGACCGTCCGTCCATCGACAAGCTCAACCCGGACCTGCGCATTCACCTGCGCCTGGACCGTGGCGAAGCGATCCTGTCCCTCGATCTGTCCGGCCACAGCCTGCACCAGCGCGGCTATCGCTTGCAGCAGGGCGCGGCACCGCTGAAAGAAAACCTCGCGGCCGCCATCCTGATCCGTTCCGGCTGGCCACGCATTGCAGCCGAAGGCGGCGCGTTGGCTGACCCGATGTGCGGTGTCGGTACTTTCCTGGTCGAAGCGGCGATGATCGCCGCCGACATGGCGCCGAACCTGCGTCGCGAGCAGTGGGGCTTCACCGCATGGTTGGGCCACGTCCCGGCCCTGTGGAAAAAACTCCACGAAGAAGCCACCGAGCGTTGCGCCGCCGGCCTGGCCAAGCCACCGCTGTGGATTCGCGGTTATGAAGCTGACCCTCGGTTGATTCAACCGGGCCGCAACAACGTCGAGCGCGCAGGCCTGAGTGAGTGGATCAAGATCTACCAGGGCGAAGTCGGCACCTTCGAGCCGCGCCCGGACCAAAACCAGAAAGGCCTGGTCATCTGCAACCCGCCGTACGGCGAGCGTCTGGGCGACGAGGCAAGTCTGCTTTACCTCTACCAGAACCTCGGCGAACGCCTGCGCCAAGCCTGCCTGAACTGGGAAGCCGCCGTGTTCACCGGCGCCCCGGACCTGGGCAAGCGCATGGGCATCCGCAGCCACAAGCAGTATTCGTTCTGGAACGGCGCGTTGCCGTGCAAGTTGCTGCTGATCAAGGTCACCCCGGATCAGTTCGTCACCGGCGAACGCCGCACCCCGGAACAGCGTCAGGTCGAGCGCGAGCAGGCTGAAGTCGAAGTCGCTGACAACGACGTGGCACCGGGCAAGTACGAGAAGTACAACAAGAACGGCAACCCGATCAAACCGGCCCCGGTGGTGATCGAGCAACCGCGCTTGAGCGAAGGCGGGCAGATGTTCGCCAACCGCCTGCAAAAGAACCTCAAGGCCCTGGGCAAGTGGGTCAAGCGTGAAGGCATCGACTGCTACCGCGTGTATGACGCCGACATGCCTGAATACTCGATGGCCATCGACCTGTATCAGGATTGGGTCCACGTCCAGGAATACGCCGCGCCGAAGTCCATCGACCCGGAAAAAGCCTCGGCGCGCATGTTCGATGCCCTGGCGGCCATTCCCCAGGCGTTGAACATCGACAAGAGCCGCGTGGTGGTCAAGCGCCGCGAGCGTCAGAGCGGCACCAAGCAGTACGAACGCCAAGCGGCCCAGGGCAAGTTTGTCGAGGTCAACGAAGGCGGCGTGAAGCTGCTGGTCAACCTCACCGACTACCTCGACACCGGGCTGTTCCTCGACCACCGGCCAATGCGCCTGCGCATCCAGAAAGAGGCGGCCGGCAAGCGCTTCCTCAATCTGTATTGCTACACCGCGACCGCCAGTGTTCACGCGGCCAAGGGTGGCGCGCGTAGCACTACCAGCGTCGACCTGTCGAAAACCTATCTGGACTGGGCGCGGCGCAACCTGTCGCTGAACGGCTTCTCCGACAAGAACCGTCTGGAGCAGGGCGACGTGATGGCTTGGCTTGACGCCTGCCGTGACGAGTTCGACCTGATCTTCATCGACCCGCCGACCTTCTCCAACTCCAAGCGCATGGAAGGGATCTTCGACGTGCAGCGTGACCAGGTGCAGTTGATCGACCTGGCCATGGCGCGCCTGGCCCCGGGTGGGGTGTTGTACTTCTCTAACAACTTCCGCAAGTTCGTGCTGGAGGAGAACCTCACCACCCGTTATGCGGTCGAGGAAATCACCGACAAGACCATCGATCCGGACTTTGCCCGCAACGGCAAGATCCACCGCGCCTGGAAAATCACGGCCCGCTGACACTTGGCTTGATTGGATCCACAGAGCCTTGATTTTTAAAGGCTCTTGGATTCTGTTCAGGGCTGGCCAAATTAGTGGCTAATAGCTATAACTCAACCCATGGCCAATGGGCTTTTCCGGCACCTGGCGTTTTGAGTTGCGTTTATGTCGTTGCACGCCGTGCGCCCCAAGATCCTGGGTTTTATCAGCGAAGATGTCTCGGCCTGGCTGGTCGCGATACTGGTATTGCTCGCTGGCGGGATTCTCACGGGATTGCTGGCCTGGGCCACGCTGAATCTGTTTCACCATCAATTGCGCCAACGCTTCCAACTGCTGGCCAGTGAGCGTTACAGCCGAATCGAAGAACGTTTCGATGATCAAGAGCAGCGCCTCGACGGCCTGCGCCGTTTCTTCGCCAACTCCGAATCGGTGTCCCGTACCGAATTCGATGGCTACACCAAACCTTTATTGCACCGCACCCAGGCCTACTCGTTCGCCCAACGTGTGTCCCGTGAAGAACGTCCGGCGTTCGAGCAGCAGGTGCGCGCCGAAGGGCTGACGGACTTTTCCATCCGTGAGCTCAATCCTGCTGGCGAACTGCAACTGGCGGCGGAGCGCGATGAGTACGTGGTGGTGCTCTATAGCCAGACACAAAGTCGCCTCGGTTCGCCCCTGGGCTACGATTTGCTCGCCCAGCCGTTGCGCCGGGCCACCCTGGAGAGGGCGGGCGCTCGGGGCGGCATGGCGGTTTCACAGCCGATGCACCTGGTGAGTGTCGAACCAGCCTATGCCCGGGGCGTGTTGCTGGTGGCGCCGGTGATTCGCCGTGAAGGTGGTGAAGACCCGACAGCCAAGCCGTTCGGCTATGTCATGGCGGTGATCAGCATGCGCCAGTTGCTGGCCGACGGTTTGCCGGAGGCCGGTCACGATTATCTGACGGTGCGCATTCTCGACCTGTCCACCAGCGATCAACACGAAGTGCTGTATGAGTCACCGAACACGCCGGCCGCCAGTGAGTTGTCCGCGAGCCGCTTGCTGCGTCTGGCCGACCATGACTACCAGGTTGATATCCAGCCCAGCGAAGCCTTCCTGCAAGCCAACCATTCGTCGGTGAGCAGCCTGGTGGTACTCGGCGGCTTGCTCAGCGTGTTGCTCAGTGCCTTGCTCTACGTGTTGGTGAGCCAGCGGCAACGGGCGTTGAAAATGGTCGAGCAACGCACCCAGGAACTGCGCGCCCGCGAACAAGAACTGCGCGGCACCCATGGTCAGTTGCGCGGCGTGCTGAATGCCGCGACCCAGGTGGCGATCATCGCCACGGACCTGCGCGGGGTCATCAGCACCTTCAACGCCGGCGCCGAACAGATGCTCGGTTATGACGCCGCCGAAGTGGTAGGGCACATGACCCTGGAGAACCTGCACTTTCCCCGTGAGTTGGTGGCGCGCTCGGCGGAGTTGAGCGCCCGTTACGGCAAGCTGATCCCGACCTGCCAGGCGATGCTGGTGGAGGGCGGCGAGGAGGGTGGTCACGAGGCCCGGGAGTGGACGCTGGTGCGCAAGGACGGCAGCCACCTCACCGTGAACATGCTGGCCACGCCGGTGCTGGATGAGCAGGGGCTGTGGGTCGGGCACCTGGCGATCTGCATCGACATCACCGAGCGCAAACGGGTCCACGAAGCCCTGGCGGCGCGGGACCTGTTGCTGAAAAAACTCAGTGCCCACGTACCCGGCGGCATTTACCAATTCAAGATGGAATTCGACGGGCGCTTCAGCGTGATTTACGCCAGCGACGGTATCCGCGACATCTATGAACTGGAGCCGGATGTGTTGCTACTCAACGCCGAGGCGATCTTCACCCGTATTCATCCACAGGACTCGACTCGCGTCCGCGCTTCGATCCGCGCCTCGGCGGACACCCTCAGCCCCTGGCGCGAGGAATACCGCGTGCAACTGCCAGTCGGCGGCTTGCGCTGGGTACGGGGCGAGGCAACCCCGGAGGAACTGCCCGGTGGTGGCGTGCTCTGGCACGGCTACATCTCGGACATTTCCGATCTGAAGCGGGTGGAAGAAGAACTGCGCGCGCTGTCGGTGACCGATTCCTTGACCGGCATCCACAACCGCCGCTATTTCCAGGAACGCCTGACCATGGAAATGGCCCGTGTCGAACGCGGTGGCGGCGAATTGTCGGTGATCATGCTCGACATCGACCACTTCAAACGCATCAACGACCAACATGGCCATGCGGTGGGCGACCGGGTGCTGCAAGCGGTGTGCGAACGCATCGGCCATCGCTTGCGCCGCACCGATGTGTTCTGCCGTTTGGGGGGGGAAGAATTCATGGTGCTGTGCCCGGACATCAACGGCGAACACGCCCACGTCCTGGCCCTGCAACTGTGGCAAGCGTTGCGCAGCTCACCGATTGATGGCGTCGGCACCGTCACCGCCAGCTTCGGGATTGCCAGTTGGCAAGTCGGCGAAGGCGCGGATGCGCTGTTGCTGCGGGCGGATTCGGGGGTTTATGCGGCGAAGCAGGCGGGTCGAGATCGAGTGGAAGCCCAGCCGCACTAACGCTGCCGGTTAACCCTGTGGGAGCGGGCTTGCTCGCGAATGCGATCTAGCATTCAGCGTTGATGTTGGCTGACACACCGCCTTCGCGAGCAAGCCCGCTCCCACAATTGATTTGTGGTTGATCAGAGGAATTGTGTCTGGCGCCGAACCCCTGTGGGAGCGAGCTTGCTCGCGAATGCGGAGTGTCAGTCAACGCGGATGTCGACTGACACGGCCTCTTCGCGAGCAAGCCCGCTCCCACATTTGGATCTGTGGTGATTTAGAGTACCGAAGCGGTAGCCGGGACTTTTGGCTGGCGATACAGGTCCAGCAGCACTTGATCCAGTACCGACGAGGCGCCAAACGGGGCTTTGTCGTTGAGGATCGCGACCACGGCCCAGGTGTTGCCATTGATGTCGCGGCTGAAGCCGGAGATCGCACGCACAGTGTTCAGGGTGCCGGTCTTGATGTGGGCTTCACCGCGCATGGCGGTGGTCTTCAGGCGTTTGCGCATGGTGCCGTCGGTGCCGGCAATCGGCAGCGAGCTGATGAACTCGGCGGCGTACGGGCTGTGCCACGCGGCTTGCAGCATACCGGCCATTTCGCGGGCGCTGACCCGTTCGGCGCGGGACAGGCCGGAGCCGTTCTCCATCACCAGGTGCGGCGCGGTGATGCCTTTCTGGGCCAGCCACTGACGCACGACGCGTTGGGCAGCCTTCGCATCGTCACCGTCGGCATCGTTGCGAAACTTCTGGCCCAGGCTCAGGAACAGTTGTTGGGCCATGGTGTTGTTACTGTATTTGTTGATGTCGCGAATGATTTCCGCCAGGTCCGGCGAAAACGCCCGGGCCAGGACCTTGGCGTCTTTCGGCGTAGGAGCCAGCACATCCTTGCCCTGGATGCTGCCGCCCAATTCCTTCCAGATGGCCCGCACGGCGCCGGCGGTGTAGGTCGCGTGGTCAAGCAGTGACAGGTAAGTCTGCGAGCTGCAGCCTTCACCCAACTGGCCGCCAACGGTCACGGTTACGCTGCCATCGGCCTGGGTCACCGGGTTGTAGCGCACGCCACCGGTGCATTGTTTGGAGTTGATCGCCTTGACCTGATTGTCGATGTTGATCGTCGCAATCGGCGGCTCTACCGACACCAGCACCTTGCCGTTGTCGTTGCGCGCCACAAAACGCAGGGCCTTGAGGTTGACCATCAGCGAGTCAGGCTTGACCAGGAATGGCTTGTTCTCGTCATTGCCGTCGTCATTGAACTCGGGCAGTTGCGGTTGCATGAAGAAGCCGCGATCCAGCACCAGATTGCCGGTGACCTGGGTCACGCCATTGGCCCGCAGGTCGCGCATCAGCAGCCAGAGTTTTTCCATGTTCAGCTTCGGATCACCGCCACCCTTGAGGTAGAGGTTGCCGTTGAGGATGCCGCCGCTGAGGGTGCCGTCGGTGTAGAACTCGGTTTTCCACTGATGGTTGGGGCCGAGCATTTCCAAGGCTGCGTAGGTGGTGACCAGTTTCATGGTCGAGGCCGGGTTGACCGAGACGTCGGCATTGAAAATGGTCGGGGTGCCGGGGCCGTCGAGTGGCAGCATCACCAGGGACAGGGCGCTGTCCTGCAACTTGCTGGCCTTGAGGGCTTTTTCAACATTGGGCGTCAGCGAGGTGTTGATCTGCGCGGCGGAAACAGGGAGGGCCAGGGGGAGAAGAAGGCTGGCGAGAAGCAGTGGGCGTAAAGATTTGATCATGTGAAATAAAACCCTGCAGTCGAGGGGAAAAAAGGTGAGGGCATGAAGATAAAATCCCCCGGTGGTCATGAAAGTGTCGGCATTATGCCCCAAGGTGTAACGGCTTGTGCCGTGCTTGAGCCTTCTAATCCGCTATTTTTTTACCGACGGTAGGCTGGCCGCCACTGCGGAACGGGCAATTGGCGCCTTAAACTGCTAAAGTGCCGCCCGTTATTACTTATGAGGATTGTTCCAATGGCGACTAACCGTTCCCAGCGTCTGCGCAAAAAACTGTGCGTCGATGAATTTCAAGAGCTGGGTTTCGAACTGAACCTGGATTTCAAAGAAGATTTGGCTGATGAAGCCATTGATGCTTTCCTCGACGCGTTCCTGAAAGAAGCCATGGAAGCCAATGGTCTGGGCTATGTTGGCGGCGACGACTTCGGTCTGGTTTGCCTGCAGAAGCGTGGCTCGGTGTCCGAAGAGCAGCGCGCTGCTGTTGAAGCCTGGCTCAAGGGCCGCAGCGAACTGACCGAAGCAACCGTCAGCCCGCTGATCGACGTCTGGTATCCGGAAAAGCCGATCAATCCGGTAGCTTGATGTTCTGAAAAACGGCGACCTAAGGGTCGCCGTTTTTTTATGCCTGTTTTTTGTGGGCGCATGGCTTGGTCTGCGATGGCGATCTCGAAAACGCCTTCGCCGTAGGAGCAAGGCTTGCCCGCGATGGCGATCTCAGGTGCGCCATCGCGGGCAAGCCATGCTCCTACGGGGCTTTACGCCAATTTAAAATCACCAACGTCAACACCCCCGCGACAATCCCCCAGAACGCAGAGCCGATGGAAAATAGCGTCAGCCCCGACGCCGTGACCATAAAGGTGATCAGCGCCGCTTCCCGTTCCTTCACTTCGCTCATGGCAATGCTCAGGCCATTGATGATCGAGCCGAACAACGCCAGCGCCGCAATCGACAGCACCAACTCTTTCGGCAACGCGGCAAACAACGCCGCCAGCGTCGCGCCGAACACCCCGGCAATCCCGTAGAAAATCCCGCACCACACTGCCGCCGTGTAGCGCTTGTTGCGATCTTCATGGGCATGTGGCCCGGTGCAGATCGCCGCGCTGATCGCCGCCAGGTTGATGCCGTGGGAGCCGAACGGCGCCAGCAGCAACGAGGCGATGCCGGTGGTAGTGATCAGCGGCGAGGCCGGCACGTTGTAGCCGTCGGCGCGCAACACGGCGATGCCCGGCATGTTCTGCGAAGTCATCGCCACCACGAACAGCGGGATACCAATGCTGATGGTCGCCGCGAACGAGAAGTGCGGCGTGGTCCAGACCGGCGTCGCCAGTTCCAGATGAAAACCGCTGAAATCCAGCAACCCCATGAACCCCGACAACGCCGTGCCAATCAACAGCGCGGCAAGCACGGCATAGCGGGGCGACAGGCGCTTGACCACCAGATACGTGAAGAACATCCCCAGCACGAGGGCGGTGCGGTGCTGGGCGGCGACGAAAATCTCGCTGCCGATCTTGAACAGAATCCCCGCCAGCAATGCGGCCGCCAGCGATGCCGGGATCTTTTTTACCAGCCGTTCGAAGCTGCCGGTCAAACCACAAATCGTCACCAGCACCGCACAGGTAATGTAGGCGCCGATGGCTTCGCCGTAGGTCACGCCACCGAGGCTGGTGATCAGCAACGCTGCGCCGGGGGTCGACCAGGCGATGGTGATCGGCGTGCGATAACGTAGGGACAGGCCAATCGAACACACCGCCATCCCGATGGAAATCGCCCAGATCCACGAAGAAATCTGCCCGCTGGTCAGCCCCGCCGCTTGTCCGGCCTGGAACATCAGGACCAGGGAACTGGTGTAGCCGGTCATCATCGCGATGAAACCGGCCACGATGGCCGACGGTGACGTGTCGGCCCATGGGCGCAGCTGGGTTTGCGTGGCGTCGTTCATGACAGCGGTGTTCCTTATACGTATGAAAATGTCCGTAGCGACGCTGCACCCCCTGTGGGAGCGGGCTTGCTCGCGAAAGCGGTGTATCTGGCGATATCTATGTTGACTGACACACCGCTTTCGCGAGCAAGCCCGCTCCCACATGGGAATTGCGTTTATGCAGCGGATTGCGGGTTCAAGCCTAAACTCAAATGTAACGGACCGTTGCAATACAGCCGAGGCCGCAAACAGCCATACAGTCGTGTTGCCACCATCCATTGTGTACAATCGCGGTGTTTTTTACGCGATACTTGCCAGCGACCCACTGTGCCGTATTACAGTCACGGTCTATTCGCCGCAGTTCTCCCGACTCGAGTGCCCATGAACGAACAGTTGCAGCCCCTAAAGAAACAACCGCGAGCAGGCAAAGCCGGCCGCAGCGGGACCCAGGACGATATTGTCTACGCGCATATCTTCGAGGCCATCCTCGAACAGCGCCTGGCGCCCGGCACCAAGTTGAGCGAAGAAGCGCTGGGGGAAATTTTCGGGGTCAGCCGCACCATCATTCGCCGTGCGCTGTCGCGCCTGGCCCATGAAGGCGTGGTTTTACTGCGACCGAACCGTGGCGCGGTCGTCGCCAGCCCGAGCGTCGAAGAGGCGCGCCAGGTGTTCCTCGCACGGCGTCTGGTGGAGCGGGCGATTACCGAACTGGCGGTGCAACACGCTACCGCCGAGCAGATTGCCGAGTTGCGGCAGATGGTTAACGACGAACGCGACAGCTTCTCCCGTGGTGATCGCGGCGCCGGCATCCGTCTGTCGGGGGAATTCCACCTGAAACTGGCCGAAGCGGCGAAGAACGCCCCGTTGATCAGCTTCCAGCGCAGCCTGGTGTCCCAGACCTCGTTGATCATCGCCCAGTACGAAAGCGGCAACCGCTCGCACTGTTCTTATGATGAACATACCCAGTTGATCGACGCGATCGAAGCGCGCAACGGTGAGTTGGCGGTGGACTTGATGATGCATCACATGGATCACATCGACAGCAAACTCAACCTCGACGAAGAAAGTGCGTCGGATGATTTGCATGCGGTGTTCTCGCATTTGTTGCAGACCAAAAAGCCTGGGCGGTCTTCCGCGAAAATCTGAAAGACCGAGTCGCTCCCTTCGCGAGCAAGCCCGCTCCCACATGGGATCTCTAGCGAACACAATATGTGTGGACGACGCAGATTCCATGTGGGAGCGGGCTTGCTCGCGAAGGCAGCCTCAAGGACACAAAAAAATCCCCCGCAACCAGCGATTGCGGGGGATTGATCGTTCCCATGCTCCGCGTGGGAATGCCTCTAGGGACGCTCCGCGTCCAGTGACGCGGAGCGTCACGGGCTGCATTCCCACGCAGAGCGTGGGAACGATCGGTGCGAAGAAACCTTAACGCTGATGCACCAATTTCCCCGCCGCATAGGTCTGCAACACCGTCCGGTCATCCCCCAGCGTCATCAACACAAACAACGTTTCGGCAATGTTATTGGCCTGTTTCAAGCGATAGCTGAGCAGCGGCGTGGCGTTGTAGTCCAGCACCAGGAAGTCCGCATCCGTGCCGGCGTGCAGCGTGCCGATTTTGTCTTCCAGCCGCAGCGCCCGCGCACCGCCCAGGGTGGCCAGGTACAGCGACTTGAACGGGCTCAACCGCGCGCCCTGCAACTGCATGACCTTGTACGCTTCGTTCAAGGTTTGCAGCAGCGAGAAACTGGTGCCGCCGCCCACGTCCGTACCCAAACCGACATTCAACTTATGCTTCTCGGCCATCGGCAGATTGAACAAGCCGCTGCCAAGGAAGAAGTTCGAGGTCGGGCAGAAGGCAATCGCCGAGCCGGTTTCCGCCAACCGCGCACACTCGTCTTCGCACAGGTGCACGCCATGGGCAAACACCGAGCGCTCGCCCAGTAACTGGTAGTGATCGTAAACGTCCAGGTAGCCCTTGCGCTCCGGGAACAGCTCCTTAACCCACTCGACTTCTTTAAGGTTTTCACTGATGTGGGTCTGCATGTACAGATCCGGGTATTCACTGAGCAACTGCCCGGCGAGGGTCAGTTGTTCCGGGGTGCTGGTGGGGGCGAAACGCGGGGTGACCGCGTAGTGCAAGCGACCCTTGCCGTGCCAGCGCTCGATCAGCGCCTTGCTTTCGACGTAGCTGGATTCGGCGGTGTCGGTCAGGTAGTCCGGCGCGTTGCGGTCCATCATCACTTTGCCGGCGATCATCCGCAGGTCCAGTTGCTGCGCGGCTTCGAAGAACGAGTTCACCGATTGCGGGTGCACACTGCCGAAGACCAGCGCGGTGGTGGTGCCGTTGCGCAGCAGTTCCTTGATGAAGATGTCCGCCACTTCATCGGCGTGGGCCTTGTCGGCGAACTGGCTTTCGCACGGGAAGGTGTAGGTGTTGAGCCAGTCCAGCAGTTGCTCGCCGTAGGCGCCGACCATCCCGGTTTGCGGCAAGTGAATGTGGGTATCGATCAGGCCCGGGGTGATCAGTGCATCCTGGTAATGGATGATCTCGATGTCCGCCGGCAGGGTCGCCAGCAGCTCGGTGGCGTGGCCGATGGCGCTGATCTGGCCGTTCTCGACCACCAGCAGACCGTCCTCGAAATACTCATAGGAGGCTTCGATGCCGACTTCGGCAGGGTCGGCGATGCTGTGCAGGATGGCGGCACGGTAGGCTTTGCGAGTCAAAGGCATGTCAGTTCTCAGTTGGAGGCTTGGCTGCGGCGTGAAACGGGCAGCAGTTTGGCAATCGATGATCCGGCGCTGGCGGTCTGCTGGCCGAAATTCGCGTTATAGGTGGCGATGATTTCGCCGGCGATGGAGATGGCGATTTCCACAGGCAACTTGCCTTTGACTTCGCCGATGCCCATCGGGCAGCGCATGCGTTGCAGCACGCTGCTGTCAAAGCCGCGGTCGCGCAGGCGATGTTCGAACTTCACCCGTTTGGTCTTCGAGCCGATCAGGCCGAAGTAGGCGAAGTCGTTGCGCTTGAGGATCGCGGCAGTGAGTTCGAGGTCGAGCTGGTGGTTGTGGGTCATGACAATGCAGTAGCTGCCGGCGGGCAAATTGTCGATTTCATCCACCGGTTCTTCGGCGACGATTTTACGCACGCCGTGGGGAATCTGTTCCGGGAACTCCGCCTCCCGGGAATCGATCCAGCGCACCCGGCAGGGCAGGCTGGCGAGCAGCGGCACCAAGGCGCGGCCGACATGACCGGCGCCGAACACGGCGATCTGCGCCTGGACCTGACCCATCGGTTCGAACAGCAACACCGTCACGCCGCCGCAGCACTGACCCAGGCTGGCGCCGAGGCTGAAGCGCTCCAGGTGCGTGTCCTGCTTGCCGCTGGCGAGCATCTCGCGGCCGATCTGCATCGCCTTGTATTCCAGATGCCCGCCACCGATGGTGTCGAAGGTCTGGGTGGCGCTGATGACCATCTTCGAACCGGCATTGCGCGGCGTCGAGCCGAGCTCTTCGATGATGGTCACCAACACGCAGGGTTCACCCTGGGATTGCAGGTCGGCGAGGGCGTCGATCCAGTTGTACATATTCACCTCGACATCGTTGTTGTCTGTTCGGGCCTCTTCGCGAGCAAGCCCGCTCCCACATTTGGAATGCATTCCCCTGTGGGAGCGGGCTTGCTCGCGAATGGCCACGCCTCGGTCTCAGAGCGAAGCCAACTCCGCCGGCTCAGCCTCGACAGCCTTCGCCACCTTCAACTGCCGCATCTGCTCACACCCCCACAACACCCGCTCCGGGGTCGCCGGCGCATCGATCTTCGGTTGATGCTTGTAGTCGCCGAGGCTGGCCACGGCGTCCTTGATCGCACACCACGAGGCGATGCCGAGCATAAACGGCGGCTCACCCACAGCCTTGGAATGGAACACCGTGTCTTCCGGGTTCTTGCGGTTCTCCACCAGCTTCACCCGCAGGTCCAGCGGCATGTCCGCCACCGCCGGGATCTTGTAACTCGCCGGGCCGTTGGTCATCAGCTTGCCTTTGTTGTTCCACACCAGTTCTTCCATGGTCAGCCAGCCCATGCCCTGGATGAAACCGCCCTCGACCTGGCCGATGTCGATGGCCGGGTTCAACGAGGCGCCGACGTCGTGGAGGATGTCGGTGCGCAACATTTTGTATTCGCCGGTCAGGGTGTCGACGATCACCTCGCAGCACGCCGCACCGAAGGCGTAGTAGTAGAACGGACGACCCCGGGCCTGGCTGCGGTCGTAGAAGATTTTCGGGGTCTTGTAGAAGCCGGTGCTGGACAGCGAAACCTGGGCGAAATACGCCTGTTGGATCAGCGCTTCGAAGGTCAGGATATGGTCGCGAACCCGCACGTGGCCGTTGTGGAATTCCACGTCTTCTTCGCTGACCTTGTACTGGCGGGCCGCGAATTCAACCAAACGTTTCTTGATGATTTCTGCGGCGTTCTGCGCGGCTTTACCGTTCAAGTCGGCGCCGCTGGAAGCAGCGGTCGGCGAGGTGTTCGGCACCTTGTCGGTGTTGGTCGCGGTGATCTGCACGCGGTCCATTTCCACCTGGAACACTTCGGCCACGACCTGCGCGACTTTGGTGTTCAGACCCTGGCCCATTTCGGTGCCGCCGTGGTTCAAATGGATGCTGCCGTCGGTGTAGACGTGCACCAGCGCACCGGCCTGGTTGAGGAAACTGGCGGTGAAGGAAATACCGAATTTCACCGGGGTCAGCGCCAGGCCTTTTTTCAGGATCGGGCTGTTGGCGTTGTAGCGCCGGATCGCTTCGCGGCGCTCGGCGTACTGGCTGCTTTCTTCCAGTTCGGCGGTCATTTCCTCGAGCATGTTGTGCTCGACGGTCTGGTAGTAATGGGTGACGTTGCGTTCGGTCTTGCCGTAGTAGTTGGCCTTGCGCACCGACAGCGGATCGAGGGCCAGATGGCGGGCAATCGCGTCCATCACTTCTTCGATGGCAACCATGCCTTGCGGGCCGCCGAAGCCACGGTAAGCGGTGTTCGACGCGGTGTTGGTCTTGCAGCGATGACCGTTGATGGTCGCATCGCCCAGGTAATACGAGTTGTCGGCGTGGAACATCGCACGGTCGACAATCGACGCCGACAAGTCCGGCGAGCAGCCGCAGTTGCCCGCCAGTTCCAAAGCGATGCCATGCAGGCGCCCGGTGCTGTCGAAGCCGACGTCGTACTCGACGTAGAACGGGTGACGCTTGCCGGTCATCAGCATGTCTTCAACCCGTGGCAAACGCATCTTGGTCGGCTGGCCGGTGAGGTGCGCAATGACCGCGCACAAACACGCCGGGCTCGCCGCCTGGGTTTCCTTGCCGCCGAAACCACCGCCCATGCGGCGCATGTCGACGACGATTTTGTTCATCGACACGTCGAGCACTTCGGCTACGAGCTTCTGCACTTCGGTCGGGTTTTGCGTAGAGCAGTAGACAATCATCCCGCCGTCTTCAGTCGGCATCACCGAAGAAATCTGGGTTTCGAGGTAGAAGTGTTCCTGGCCGCCGATGTGCAGCGTGCCTTGGATGCGATGTTCGGCCGTCGCCAACGCGCCGGCCGAATCGCCGCGCTGGTGGGTGTGGCTGTCGAGCACGAAGTGGCGCTTTCTTAACGCTTCAACCACGTCCAGAACGGGTTCCAGATCTTCGTATTCAATGATCGCCGCCATCGCCGCTTTGCGTGCGGTGTCCAGATCTTTCGCCGCGACGGCAATCACCGGTTGGCCAACGAATTCCACCGTATCGATGGCCAGCAATGGATCGCCCGGTAGCAACGGCCCAATGTCTTTCAGCCCCGGCACGTCTTCGTGGGTGATGGCGATGCGTACGCCTTCAAAGGCGTAGCACGGCTGGGTATCAATGCTGATGATTTTCGCGTGGGCGCGGTCCGACAGCCGTGCATAAACGTGCAACTGGTTGGGGAATTCCAGCCGGTCGTCGATGTACTGCGCTTCACCGGACACGTGCTTGGCGGCGCTGTCGTGCTTGACGCTGCGGCCGACACCGGTGGTCAGGTCCTTGGCGAACAATTCAGCCAGTTCGGCTTGGGTCTTCTCTACAGCGTGATGATTAGACATAAGCGGTCACCCGAGTCTCGATGTGCGGCGTTTGCAGTTCGATGAAGTATTTGCGCAGCAGGTTTTGCGCGCTGAGCAGGCGATATTCCTTACTGGCGCGGAAGTCCGAGAGCGGCGTGAAATCCTCGGCCAGAGCGGCGCAGGCGCGTTCGACCGTGGCATGGTTGAACGGCGCACCGAGCAGGACGGTTTCGCAGTTTTTTGCGCGTTTCGGGATGGCCGCCATGCCGCCGAACGCGACGCGGGCATCGGCGATAACACCGTTGTCGATGCGCAGGTTGAACGCGGCGCAGACAGCGGAAATGTCATCGTCCAGACGCTTCGACACCTTGTAGGCGCGGAACAGTTGTTCGGCACTGGCCCGAGGCACGATGATCTTTTCGATGAACTCGCTTTCCTGGCGTGCGGTGACCCGGTAATCGATGAAGTAATCCTCGATGGCCAGGGTGCGGCGGGTTTCGCCTTTGCACAAAACGATCTGCGCGCCCAGAGCAATCAGCAGCGGCGGCGAGTCACCAATCGGCGAAGCGTTGCCGATGTTGCCACCCAGGGTGCCCTGGTTGCGGATCTGCAGAGAGGCGAAGCGTTGCAGCAATTCGCCGAAGTCCGGGTATTCGCTTTTCAGCGCATCGTAGCAATCGGAGAGGGCGGTGGCGGCGCCGATTTCCAGGCGATCGTCGAAGCGTTCGATGCGCTTCATCTCGGCGACGTTGCCGACGTAGATCATCACCGGCAAGGTGCGGTGGAACTGCGTGACTTCCAGCGCCAGATCGGTGCCGCCGGCCAGCAGGCGGGCCTGTGGGTAAGCGTCGTAGAGGTCGGCCAGGTCGGCGACAGTCAGCGGCACCAGGCAGCGCTTGTCGCCACTGTTGAGTTCGCCGATGTCGGTGGGGGCGATGGCTTTGAGGCGGGCGATGGTGTCGGCCTCGCGGGCGTCGAACTGGTCCGGTTGCTTGCCGCAGCAGGACTGTTCGGCGGCTTGCAGGATCGGCCGATAGCCGGTGCAACGGCAGAGATTGCCGGCCAGGGCTTCGTGGGCTTTATGGGAATCCGGTGCGTCGCTGTTCTTTTGCAGGGCGAATAGCGACATGACGAAGCCCGGTGTGCAGAAGCCGCATTGCGAGCCGTGGCACTCGACCATGGCTTTTTGCACGCTGTGCAGTTCGCCCTGGTGCTTGAGGTCTTCGACGCTGATCAGTTGTTTGCCGTGCAACGACGAAACGAACGTCAGGCACGAGTTGAGGCTGCGATAGCGAATGTGTTCGCGGCCGTCGTCATCCGTCTGCAATTCGCCGACCACCACGGTGCACGCGCCGCAGTCACCGCTGGCGCAGCCTTCTTTGGTGCCGGGTTTGCCCACATGGTCGCGCAAGTAATTGAGCACGGTCAGGTTCGGGTCCAGGGCGTGCTCGCTACGGAGTTCCTGGTTTAGTAAAAACTGGATCACGGAAGGCCTCGCAGACTCATTATTGTTGTTAACCGATTGAGCCGAATTTATCAGGTCTGACTTTTCGGTCAATGATTTTCTGACTTAAAGGTCAGGAAAACCCGTTTTGGCGATCAACAGCGCGTTTCAACAGTATTGACCCTCACGCGCTAGCCTGCTTTTTGCTTAATTCGTGCCAAAAACCGCCGGGTGGGCACTCCGCCATGACGTACCAATTGCGCTACACTGCGCCGCTTGTGCAGATCGAAGAGTTTGAAGGACAACCATGACGTTCAAGGCGCCGGACAGCCTCGCCGAGCAAATTGCTCACCACCTCGCCGAACGCATCATTCGCGGCGAAATGAAGCCGGGAGAGCGCATCCAGGAACAGAAGGTCACGCTGGCCCTCAATGTCAGTCGCGGTTCGGTCCGTGAGGCCTTGCTGATCCTCGAGCGTCGCCACCTGATCGCGATTTTGCCGCGACGGGGCGCCCACGTGACCGAACTCACGCCGCACAAGGTCCAGAGCCTGTGCACGCTGATGAGCGAGTTGTACATCTTGCTCGGCAACGCCGTGGCTACCGGTTGGCAAGTCCAGGCCGACCTCGCGCCGTTCGTGCAGATCCAGCAGCGCCTGACCGCCAGTTACGAGCGCCAGGACATCCGCACCTTCGTTGACGACAGCTTCAGCGTGATGCGCGCCGCGTACCCGTTCGCCAACAACCCGTACTTGCAGGAAACCGTCGAGAATCTGCAGCCGGCCATGAGCCGCGCGTATTTCCTCGCCCTGGAACAGCGCAAGGCCGAGATGAGCGAGTTCCTGGAACTGTTCCAGCGCCTGCTCGCCGCCGTGATTGCCCGTGACTTCCCGCAGATTCGCGTAGTGCTTACGGCCTATGCCCAGCGCAGCTGCGATCTGGTGGTTTCCGCCCTGACGGTCGCTTAAGCGTGCGGCTCAAGTGCATCAAACTGGCGGGGTTCAAATCCTTCGTCGACCCGACCACGGTGAACTTCCCCAGTAACATGGCGGCGGTGGTCGGGCCCAATGGTTGCGGCAAGTCGAACATCATCGACGCCGTGCGTTGGGTGATGGGCGAGAGCTCGGCCAAGAACCTGCGTGGCGAGTCGATGACCGACGTCATCTTCAACGGCTCCACCAGCCGTAAACCGGTCAGCCAGGCGAGCATTGAACTGGTGTTCGACAACTCCGACGGCACCCTGGTTGGCGAATACGCCGCCTATGCGGAAATCTCGATTCGTCGCAAAGTCACCCGCGACAGCCAGAACAGCTACTTCCTCAACGGCACCAAATGCCGTCGTCGTGACATCACCGACATCTTCCTCGGCACCGGCCTGGGGCCGCGCAGCTACTCGATCATCGAGCAGGGCATGATCTCCAAGCTGATCGAAGCCAAGCCCGAGGACTTGCGTAACTTTATTGAAGAAGCGGCGGGGATCTCCAAGTACAAGGAGCGTCGGCGCGAGACTGAAAACCGAATCCGCCGCACCCACGAAAACCTCGCGCGCCTGACCGACCTGCGCGACGAGCTTGAGCGTCAACTCGAACGCTTGCACCGCCAGGCCGAGGCGGCGAAGAAGTATCAGGAATACAAAGGCGAGGAGCGTCAGCTCAAGGCGCAACTGTCGGCCCTGCGCTGGCAGGCGTTGAACGAACAGGTGGGGCAGCGCGAAGCGATCATCGGCAACCAGGAAATCACCTTCGAAGCCTTGGTCGCCGAACAGCGCAACGCCGATGCGGCGATTGAACGCCTGCGCGACGGTCACCATGACCTGTCCGAACGCTTCAATCTGGTGCAGGGGCGCTTCTATTCGGTCGGCGGCGACATCGCCCGGGTCGAGCAAAGTATCCAGCACGGTCAGCAACGCTTGCGCCAGTTGCAGGACGATTTGAAGGAAGCCGAGCGCGCGCGTCTGGAAACCGAATCGCACCTGGGCCATGACCGCACCTTGCTCCTGACCCTCGGTGAAGAGCTGGACCAGCTCACGCCAGAGCAGGAAGTCACCAGCGCCGCTGCCGAAGAGGCCGCCGCCGCGCTGGAAGAATCCGAAACCACCATGCACGCGTGGCAGGAGCAGTGGGACACTTTCAACCTCACCGCCGCCGAGCCCCGTCGCCAGTCCGAAGTGCAGCAGTCGCGGATCCAGCAGCTGGAAACCAGCATGGAGCGCCTGGCCGACCGGCAGAAGCGTCTGGGGGAGGAGCGGGCGTTGCTCTCGGCCGACCCGGAAGACGCGGCGATCATGGCGCTCAGCGAGCAGCTCGCTGAATCCGAAGCGACCCTTGAAGATTTGCAGACCAGTGAACAGGCTCAGGTCGAAAAGCTTGAACAACTGCGTCAGGAGTTGCAGCACGCGTTGACCGCGCAGCAACAGGCCCAAGGGGATTTGCAGCGCCTCAACGGTCGTCTCGCGTCTCTGGAAGCCTTGCAGCAAGCCGCTCTGGATCCGGGCACCGGCACCGCCGAATGGTTGCGCGAACAGAATCTGGCGGATCGCCCGCGCCTGGCCGAAGGCCTGAAGGTCGAGGCCGGTTGGGAGCTGGCGGTGGAAACCGTGCTCGGCGCCGACCTGCAAGCGGTGCTGGTGGATGACTTCGGTGATTTTGATCTGGCCGGGTTTGCCCAGGGCGATTTGCGTTTGCTCAGCCCCGCCAGCGATGGCGTTCGAGTGGCCGGCAGCTTGCTGGATAAGGTCGAGGCGCAGCTTGATTTGTCGCCATGGCTGGGGCAGGTCAAACCGGTGGAAAGTCTTGAGCAGGCCTTGGCCTTGCGCAGTCAATTGGCCGCCGGTGAAAGCCTGATCAGCCGCGACGGTTACTGGGTCGGTCGACACTTTTTACGCGTGCGTCGCGCCAGTGAAGCGGAAAGCGGCGTGCTCGCTCGCGGCCAGGAAATCCAGCAACTGGGCCTTGAGCGTGAAGAGCGTGAAGCCACGGTCGAAACCCTCGAAACCGAACTGCAAAACCTGCGGGCGCAACAGCGGCAGCAGGAAAACGGTCGCGAACATTTGCGCCGTCTGCTGCAAGACGAAGCCCGTCAGCAAGGCGAATTGAAAGCCCAGTTGTCGGCGGGTAAAGCCAAGGCCGAACAACTGACTTTGCGCCGCACTCGTCTCGATGAAGAACTCACCGAGCTGGGCGAACAACGCGCCCTGGAGCACGAAAACATCGGCGAGGCGCGCCTGCAATTGCAGGAAGCCCTCGACGCGATGGCGCTGGACACTGAACAGCGCGAATTGCTGCTGGCCCAGCGCGACAGCTTGCGCGAACGCCTCGACCGGGTGCGTCAGGAAGCCCGGCAGCATAAGGATCACGCCCATCAATTGGCGGTGCGTCTGGGCTCGCTCAAGGCGCAGCACGATTCCACGCGTCAGGCGTTGGAACGGTTGGAGATGCAATCCGAGCGCCTGACCGAGAAGCGTGAACAACTCAGTCTCAATCTGGAAGAGGGCGAGGCGCCGCTGGAAGAGCTGCGCTTGAAACTCGAAGAGTTGCTCGACAAGCGCATGACCGTCGACGAAGAACTCAAGACCGCGCAAACGGCCATGGAGGACGCTGACCGTGAACTGCGTGACGCTGAGAAACGCCGAAATCAGGCCGAGCAGCAATCGCAATTGATCCGAGGCCAGCTCGAACACCAACGCATGGAATGGCAAGCCCTGACCGTGCGCCGCAAAACTCTTGAAGATCAGTTGCTCGAAGACGGCTACGACCTCCACGGCGTGATCGCGACCCTGGTGGCCGAGGCCAACGAGAAAGAGGCCGAGGAAGAGCTGGAGCGGATTGCCGCACGCATTGCGCGCCTCGGCGCGATCAACCTCGCGGCTATCGACGAATACACGCAACAATCCGAGCGTAAACGTTATCTGGATGCGCAGAACGACGATCTGGTGGAAGCGCTGGATACGCTGGAAAACGTGATTCGCAAGATCGACAAAGAAACCCGCAACCGCTTCAAAGATACCTTTGATCAGATCAATGCCGGAATACAGGCACTTTTCCCGAAAGTTTTCGGTGGAGGCAGCGCGTATTTGGAACTGACGGGCGAAGATCTACTCGATACAGGGGTAACGATCATGGCGCGGCCGCCAGGAAAGAAGAACAGCACCATCCATTTGCTCTCCGGTGGCGAAAAAGCCCTGACCGCATTGGCCCTGGTTTTTGCCATCTTCAAATTGAACCCGGCGCCGTTCTGCATGCTCGATGAAGTTGACGCGCCACTGGATGACGCTAACGTTGGACGCTACGCACGGCTGGTCAAAGAGATGTCGCAGACGGTGCAATTCATCTATATCACCCACAACAAGATCGCCATGGAAATGGCCGATCAACTGATGGGGGTAACGATGCACGAACCGGGTTGCTCACGCTTGGTGGCAGTGGATGTCGAGGAGGCGATGGCGATGGTGGATGCCTGACCTTTAGTTTGTAGGACAGGTACTACGAGGTCCCAGGAGCTTTTTTACTTGTCTTTTACAGGTGGCCAATCGACATATTCGCTCAAGCCATTGTGACAGACGGTGTAAAGTTGCCTTTGGTCGTGCTAGTTTAATGTCAATTTTTCGTATACGTGGGCAAAACGCCTGTCAGAACATAGAGTTGGCGCCACGTTTTAAAGCGGTTTGCACGTTGTAAACCCCTTATTTTTCAGCATTTTTTATAGAGGCACGGGATTACATGGAAATCGGTCTGCGCGAGTGGCTGATCGTCATCGGCATTATTGTCATTGCCGGTATTCTTTTCGATGGCTGGCGTCGCATGCGCGGCGGCAAGGGAAAACTTAAATTCCGTCTTGACCGAAGTCTGTCCAACCTGCCGGACGAGGACACCAGCGCCGAGCTGTTGGGCCCGCCCCGGGTGCTGGATACCCATAAAGAGCCGCAACTGGACGAGCACGATCTGCCGTCGGTGAGCATGCCGGCCCGGGAGCCCCGTGAGTCGGGTTCCAAGCGCGGCAAGCGTGGCCACAGCGAACCTTCCCAGGGTGACATGAACCTCAGTCTGGACCTGGACGGCGGCCCGAGCTTCAGCAGTCGTGACAACGATTTTCCGGACGACAGCAAGCCTTCGCCATCGGTCAGCGACAAAGAACAGCCGCAAGCCGAAGAAGTATTGGTGATCAGCGTGATCTGCCGCGACGCCGCCGGCTTCAAAGGCCCGGCGCTGTTGCAGAACATTCTGGAAAGTGGCCTGCGTTTCGGCGAGATGGATATTTTCCACCGCCACGAAAGCATGGCTGGCAACGGTGAAGTGCTGTTCTCCATGGCCAATGCGGTCAAGCCGGGCATCTTTGATCTGGACGACATCGACCATTTCAGCACCCCGGCGGTGAGCTTCTTCCTCGGCCTGCCAGGCCCGCGTCATCCGAAGCAAGCCTTCGACGTGATGGTGGCCGCGGCACGCAAGCTGTCCCAGGAACTGAACGGCGAACTGAAGGACGACCAGCGCAGCGTTTTGACCGCCCAGACCATTGAGCACTATCGTCAGCGCATCGTTGAGTTTGAACGTCGCGCATTGACCCAGAAACGATAAAGGCAAAAGGGCTGTTGTGGCGAGGGGGCTTGCCCCCGTTGGGTTGCGAAGCGGCCCCAAAACCATGGCGCCCGTTGTGCCAGATAAAACACGATCACAATATTTGCGACTGCTTCGCAGTCGAACGGGGGCAAGCCCCTCGCCACATGGTGCAAGCCTTTAGGCTATCGTGATTAGAAAATTGAGCAGCCTCGGCTGCTCTTTTGCTTTATGAGAGAACACCCATGACCGCCGCCAAAAACCGCATTCTAGAGCTGCGCGCTGAGCTGGATCAGCACAACTATCGCTATCACGTGATGGACGAGCCGAGCATTCCGGACGCCGAGTACGATCGGTTGTTCCATGAGCTCAAGGCCCTGGAAGCGGCCAACCCCGAACTGATCACCAGCGACTCGCCGACCCAGCGTGTCGGCAGCGCAGCGTTGTCGGCGTTCACCCAGGTGCGCCACGAAGTGCCCATGCTCAGCCTCGGCAACGCCTTCGAAGAAACCGACATGCGCGAATTCGATCGCCGGGTGACCGAAGGCCTGGACCTGCCGGCAGGCGATCTGTTCGGGGGCGGCGCGGCGGTGGAATATAGCTGCGAACCCAAGCTCGATGGCCTGGCGGTCAGCCTGTTGTACCAGGACGGCGTGCTGGTGCGCGGCGCCACCCGTGGCGACGGCACCACCGGTGAAGACATCAGCGTCAACGTGCGCACCGTGCGCAACATCCCGCTCAAGCTGCACGGCACCGGTTGGCCGGCGACTCTGGAAGTGCGCGGCGAAGTGTTCATGTCCAAGGCCGGTTTCGAACGGCTCAACGCCACGCAACTGGAAGTCGGCGGCAAGACCTTCGCCAACCCGCGCAACGCCGCGGCCGGCAGCTTGCGTCAGCTGGATTCGAAGATCACCGCCAACCGCCCATTGGAATTCTGCTGCTACGGCATCGGCCAGATCTCGGCGGACATTGCCGACACCCACATCGGCAATCTCAAGCAATTGCAGGTTTGGGGCATGCCGATCAGTCATGAGCTGAAACTGGCTCACGGCATCGATGAATGCCTGGACTACTACCGCGACATCGGCGAACGACGTAATGCGCTGGGCTACGAAATCGACGGCGTGGTGTTCAAGGTCAACAGCATTGCTTCGCAGCGTGAGTTGGGTTTCCGTGCGCGCGAGCCGCGTTGGGCGATTGCCCACAAATTCCCGGCGATGGAAGAACTCACCGAGTTACTCGACGTGGAATTCCAGGTCGGTCGCACTGGCGCCGTGACGCCAGTCGCACGCTTGAAACCGGTCAAAGTGGCCGGCGTGACCGTGGCTAACGCGACGTTGCACAACATGGACGAAGTGGCGCGTCTGGGCTTGATGATTGGCGACACCGTGATCATCCGCCGCGCCGGCGATGTGATTCCGCAAGTGGTGCAAGTGGTCCTTGAGCGTCGTCCGGACAATGCCCGGCCGGTGCAGATTCCGGAACAGTGCCCGGTGTGCGGTTCCCATGTCGAGCGCACGCAACTGGTCAAGCGCAGCAAGGGCCGCGAAACCGTCAGCGAAGGTGCGGTGTACCGCTGTGTCGGCCGCCTGGCCTGTGGCGCGCAACTCAAGCAAGCGATCATCCATTTCGTCTCCCGTCGCGCCATGGACATCGAAGGCCTGGGCGACAAGAGCGTCGAGCAATTGGTGGATGAAGGTCTGGTCAGTTCTCCGGCCGATCTGTACGCCCTGAAATTCGAAGACATCGTTGACCTGGAAGGCTTTGCCGAGCTGTCGAGCAAGAAACTGCTCAGCGCAATCCAGGACAGCAAGCAGCCGAGCCTGGCGCGCTTCATCTACGCCCTCGGCATCCCCGATGTCGGCGAAGAGACGGCCAAGGTGCTGGCTCGGTCCCTGGGTTCGCTGGAGCGGGTCCAGCAAGCGTTGCCGCAGGTGCTGACGTACCTGCCGGACGTCGGCCTCGAAGTGGCGTATGAGATTCACAGCTTCTTTGAAGATGCGCACAACCAGCAGGTGATCGCGGAGCTGCTCAAGCACGGTTTGCAGATTCAGGATCAGGGTGAACTGGGCGCCGAGTTTTCCGCCAGCACCACGCTGGGTGGTTTCCTCGACAAACTGCACATTCCGTCGGTAGGACCGGGCGGGGCGCAGAAACTGGCGGACAAGTTCGGTTCGCTGGAAGGCGTGTTCGGCGCTGACTGGCTGGACATGCGTCAGGCATTGCCGGAGAAACAGGCGAATTCGGTTCGGGATTTTTTCGCGCTTCCGGAAAATCGCCAGATTGCTCAAGCCGCTGAAAAGCAGTTGCGTGATTTCGGCATGCATTGGCAAAGCGAAAAGAAAGTCGTCGAAGGCTTGCCGCTGGCTGGGCAGACTTGGGTATTGACCGGTTCGCTGGAATTGATGAGCCGTGATGTGGCCAAGGACAAACTTGAAAGCCTTGGCGCCAAGGTGGCGGGTTCGGTGTCGGCCAAGACCCATTGCGTGGTCGCCGGGCCGGGGGCGGGCTCCAAATTGGCCAAGGCCAATGAATTGGGCTTGAAGGTGCTGGATGAAGAGGCGTTTGTCGAGTTCCTGCGTAAGCACGACATTTCGGTGTGATGCCCTTCGCGAGCGAGCCCGCTCCCACAGGATTGCGTAAACCCTGTGGGAGCGGGCTTGCTCGCGAAAGCGATATTTGCCGTTGCGCAAAAAGCGGGAACGATCGGCTAGCTGAAATGATCTAGTCTTGGCACCCCTCAGGGAGAGTTCGCCATGTACCGTTTCTTCGAACAGCTCAGTTCCCGCATCGCCGCGCCCTTCGCCGGCGAGAGTTCGCGCAACAGCAAGGTCTGGCATTGCCGCTGCGGGCAATCGTTGTTCTTCAGCAACAGCCAATGCCTGGCCTGCTCGGCGGCGCTGGGCTATCAGCCGCAACAGAGTCGCCTGTCGTCGCTGCAACCCGGCCCGCAAGCGGACACCTGGCTGCTCGATGTCGATCCCGAGGCAGGGCTGTTTCGTCGCTGTGCCAATCTCGATTCCCCGGCGGCCTGCAACTGGCTGCTCCCGGCCAACGACCATGATGCGCTGTGCATCGCGTGCAGCCTGAACCACACCATCCCCGATCTATCGATCCCCGAAAACCCTGAACGCTGGCGCAAGGTCGAGACGGCCAAGCGGCGCCTCGTCGCGCAACTGGTCAGCCTCGGTTTGCAGGTCATCCCCAAGACCGTGGATGAAGAAACCGGCCTGGCCTTCGACTTCATTGGCGTCGACCTCGAAGGCAAGCCGCCGACCACCGGACACGCCAACGGCCTGATCACCCTCGACATCAAGGAAGCCGACGACGCTCACCGCGAGCAATTGCGGGTGCAGATGCATGAACCCTATCGCACGCTGCTCGGGCATTTTCGCCACGAAGTCGGGCATTACTACTGGGATCGACTGATCGCCAACAGCCAGTGGCTGGAGCCGTTTCGCGGCCTGTTTGGCGACGAACGCGCCAGCTATGCCGACTCTCTCGAGCGGCACTACCAACAAGGCGCGCCGCTGGACTGGCAGCAACATTGCGTCAGTGCCTACGCGACCATGCATCCCTGGGAAGACTGGGCCGAAACCTGGGCGCACTACCTGCACATGATGGACGCCGTGGACACTGCCCTGGGCTTTGGTATGAGCGCCCGGGAGATGGACTTCGATTACCAGCCATTCCCGCTCAGCACCCTCTACGACCCCCAGCATCCCGGCGGCGCGGCGTTTCTGTCGTTCGTCAACGCGTGGATCGAGCTGGCCGGCATGCTCAACGAATTGTCCCGCAGCATGGGCCAGCCGGATTTCTACCCGTTCGTCCTGCCGCCGGCGGTGATTGCCAAGCTGCACTTTATCCACCTGGTGATCCAGCAGGAGGGCGGTCGGGCGGATGAGGTGTTAGCGCAATAAGCGCGGCTTTTCGGGGCCGGCGCATGTCATTGACCTGATTCATATTTTTAATCTGGGCCGAACGGTTGTAACTTCGTCTCAGATAGGTACAATGGCGCCGTTCGCCGTCAGGTGAATGTCGTTATGGTGACTCCATCGGTCCCCCCGCAACGATTACCCGTGAACCTGGTCAGATCCGGAAGGAAGCAGCCACAGCGGGAACATTGTGTGCCGGGGTGTGGCTGGTGGGGTTGCCTCCATAACGCCATGTCTTCAGCCTCGAAGATGTGAGCGCGCAATACCCGCCGATGTATCTCGAATAAAAAACTCTATTCCTGTTTGTCTGCTGCGTTGTCCTGTAGCGGTTTTTTCATGCCTGGCGTTTGCGAATCCTGCGCTGCCAGGTCACCCGGCAGCACAGCATGCCAATAGGCTCAGGAAGACTTGCGGCTGAACAGCTTGCGCACAAATCCTGCGATGACCACCAGGCCGACGATCACGAACTTCTTCGCGGCCAGCAGGAAGATGCCGATCTTGGCAAACAGCCCGGCCTTGGCCGCCAGGCCGCCGCCCACCAGAGCTGCCAGGCCATAAGACGCCAATTTGTCGGTGCCGGGGCTGTAGTCGGTGTACAGGTTGCCGTCGGTGAAGTTGGTGAAGTCGATGACTTTCGGCAATTCCTGCTTGATGGTCGGCAGATCCGCCATGGCGGCGACGGCGTTCAGTTCCAGCACGCCTTTGCGGCCCAGCACGCGAATGCTGTAGTTCAGCGTGCTGTCTTTGGCGTCATCGGATTTCAGTTCCCGGGCCCAGTACATTTTGTGGGTGGTTTCGTCATAGTGCGGCTGCTCGGCCCAGCCCAGCAGGTGCAGGGCGGCATAGCCGTCCTTCTGGCGCGCCTTGTTGTCTTCCTCGTCCTCTGCCTGCATTTGCTTGAGCAGGTCGGCATAGTCGATTTTTGCCGCGTCCTCGTCGGAAATATGCCCGTCATCCTTGTAGCTGACGATCACGCCCCAGCCGCTGGCGGTCAGTGGGTTGACGGCTTTTGGAATGATCATGCCCAGGGTCTTGTGGCCAGGTGGATTGCCCCAACCCTCGGTCAGCAGGCGTTCCGTGTCTTTCGGGTCCAGGTAATAAAACTCGTCGTTGAGTTTCAACGTGGCAATGCCGGAGGGCAGGGTGATGGTGCCGTGCTGTTGTTTCAGGGTGGCGAGAAACTGTGCGGGCGTTTGCTCGGCCTGGACCGCTTCAGTCGGGGTTGTCGGCGGAGTATTGCTGGCGGCCTGCGCGGGGCTGTGCAATGCGCACAACAATGCGGCCATGAGGATTGGGCGGAGGTGTTTCATCGTATTCCCTTACATTTTGAATTAATTTCGCGCGGAGAATATCGGATGGCCACTATCGATGCACGTTCTTCAATGCGCCAGGTGTGAGGATTTTCAGGCGCTGCAAAGTACAAAAGGCAGATTTATCGATTTCGACAAATCTGCCTTTTTCATTACTGGCACTAAGGCTTGGACAAGGCCTGGTCAACCGCAGCGATCAGCTTTCCCAGATCCTTTGAGGTGGCTTTGTGTATGACGCTGAACAGGTACGCCCGCTGTTCGTCTTCATCGCCCAAATCTGCGAAAAACGCTTTCAGCTTCACGCCCAGCACATCGGCAAGCAGGAACAATGCCTCCACGCTGGGGGTATAGGTGCCGGTTTCGAAGCGGCTGATGGTTTTGGGGTCAAAACCGGTTTTTTCGCCGAGTTCAGCCTGAGTAAGCCCCGCGACCTTGCGATAGCGTCGGATGGCCGGACCCAAACTTGAAATTTGCATCGCTCAATTCCCATTTAGAATCAAGAACTTAACGATAGATTTTTGCATTAGACAACTGCATGATCCATCACCTTGTCTTGCAAAATGTGATGTATTTCGTAGAATCGCCGCTCAAAGGGGACATTTGGTGACCTGCTTTCAGAAGTTGAGGCGATACGAAACCGCCAGCGTTGCGTTCCATCGCCGGGTGTGGAGAAGCCATGAGTGGCCCGAAAGCCTTGCAAAATGTTGCCCGGACCGCCGTTTCCAACTTCGCCGAGGCCTTTGAGCCTAGTTGATCTTCGACTGCCCCGGGGCCATCAAATGCTGTCATGGAGTAAGCACGTGTCTCTGCGCAGTCCGTCTCAAAACATCTCTTCCGGGCATTGTGTGCTGGTCGAGCGGTATCACCGCTAGCGACAGCGAGCCTGACTCATGGATGAGAAATACCGCAGGGCCGTGGACGCCGCCGCCATCTTTTCCGAGACGGATCTGAACGGCCGGATTACCTACGTCAACGATCAGTTCTGCGCCATCTCCGGCTATCGCCGCGAGGAGCTGATCGGGCAAGACCACAGTCTGCTGAATTCCGGCCTGCACTCCGCCGATTTCTTCGCCACCCTGTGGCGCACCATCGCCCTGGGCAACGTCTGGAAGGGAGAGATCTGCAACCGCGCCAAGGATGGCAGCCTGTATTGGGTCGACAGCACCATGGTGCCGGTGCTCAATGACGCCACCGGCCGGGTGGACCGTTACCTGTCGATTCGTTTCGATATCAGCGAAAAACGCCAGTTGCTGCATTCCCTGCAATGGCGGGTCGGGCATGACGTGCTGACAGGGTTGCCCAATCGCGCGTTTCTCTCGGACCTGCTGGACCAGGCGCTGGAGTTTTCCCGCCAGGAAAACATTCCGCTGGCGGTGTGCATGCTCGATCTCGATGGCTTCAAAGCGGTCAACGATGGCTACGGTCATGCCAGTGGCGATCTGTTGCTGGTGGAAGTGGCCAAGCGCCTGCGCGCCATTGTGCGCGGCGAAGACGTGGTGGCGCGGCTGGCCGGTGACGAGTTTGTGTTGGTGTTGCGTTACGTGCGCGACCTGCCGGAACTTCGCGCGGCGCTGAATCGGGTGCTGGGGGCGATCTCGGCGCCGTATTCGCTGCATGGCAAGAGCATCAATGTGTTCGCCAGTATTGGCGTGACCCTGTTCCCCTACGACCACGAAGATGCCGAAACCCTGTTGCGTCACGCCGATCAGGCGATGTACGTGGCCAAACAGCGCGGGCGCAACCGTTTTCACCTGTTTGATGTGTCCCGGGACCAGGAGGTCAAGGTCACGCACCAGACAGTTGCGCGGGTGCGCCAGGCGTTGGCCTCTGGGGAATTGCGCCTGTATTTCCAGCCCAAGGTGAACATGCGCCGTGGCGAAGTGGTCGGTTTCGAGGCGTTGCTGCGTTGGCAGCACCCGCAAAACGGCCTGGTGCCACCCCGGGATTTCCTGCCGCTGGTGGAGGAAACCGACCTGATCATCGACATCGGCGAATGGGTGATGGATCAGGTCCTGACACAATTGCACCGCTGGCAGCAGGCGGGGCAGGGCTGGCCGATCAGCATCAATATTGCAGCGCGGCATTTTCAGCGGGCGGATTTCGTCGAACGGCTGCAGCAGGTACTCGCTCGCCATGCCCAGGTCCCGCCGCAAATGCTGGACCTGGAAATCGTCGAGTCGGTGGCGGTGGAGAATATCCAGCATGTCAGCGCCTGCTTGCAGGCCTGTCAGGCCCTCGGCGTGCAGTTTTCACTGGGGGATTTTGGCACCGGTTACTCGTCCCTCAGCTACCTCAAGCGCTTGCGCACGCAGACCATCAAAATCGATAAATCCTTTGTGCGCGACATTCTTCACGATCGTGACGACCTGGCCCTGACCACCGCCGTGATCGGCCTGGCCCGGGCGTTTGGCCGGCAGGTGATTGCCGAGGGGTTGGAGAGTGTCGAGCATGGTCGATTGCTGCTGGAACTGGGCTGCGAAGTGGCCCAGGGGTATTTCATCGCCAGGCCGATGCCGCCTGCCGAAGTGCCGGAGTGGGTGGCCGGGTTTGTTGCGCCGGTGGAGTGGCGGGAATTGGATCAGGTTGGCTGAGTCTTCTGATCACCACGAATCCCGGGTGGGAGCGGGCTTGCTCGCGAAAGCGGTGTATCAGTCAACATCAATGCTGTATGACACACCGCTTTCGCGAGCAAGCCCGCTCCCACAGGGTTTCAGTGTTAATCGGTAAGATCGGCTCAAGGCGTACCAGGCCCCTCACCGGTATACAGTCCAATAATGTCATCAATCTCCCCCGACATTTTCATCCGCAGCAACGTGCGCAATATCCGCTGCACCGGCACACCCGGGTCGTTGCGCACGTAGCAGCCGACATTCTGTTCCTGCAACACCGCCACCGCTTGCAATTGCCCGCCGGACATCAGGCGCTGGTTGAACCAGTCCAGGGTCCATTGATTAGTGACGGCGTAGCGATAGCGTCCGACCAGGAGTTTATCCAGGACCTGTTCCTGATTACGCGCGTCTTCGCGTTGCAACTGGCCTGCGTCGAACAGCGGTTGCAGTGTCGGATAGATGTAGCCGAGCACCGTGCCGATGGACTCATGTTTCAGGCTGGCGGGGACAACTGACGTGGGCGCGCCTTGTCGGCTGACTAGCAGGTCGCGCTGCAGAAACAGTGGAATGCTCCAGATGTAATCCCCGGACTGGTTCGGCAGCCACGACTGCGCGGCATAGCAGCGCACATCGACTTCGCCGTGTTCCATGGCGCCCTGCACCCGGGCCCGGGGCAGCACGTGAAATTCGGCAGGCACGCCAACCTGGGTCGCGAGGCTGAGCATGATGTCGTAGAGGATGCCTTGGGTCGGTCGGCCCCGCTCCAGTTGCACCATCGGCATGGCCCAACTGTCGGCCATGACAAAACGCACAGGCGCGTCGGCGGCTGCGACATTCAGGCTGATCCACAATAAAGCCCCCAAGGCCAACCGCATAAACGCTCCGGTACTGATAAACCCCGAGCCGAAAATAGCCCCCCAAAGTGCAGCTTAGCCAGATTAGACGAGCACACCGGATGCAATTTCGGGCCTGCTCCGCTAGCATTAGCCGCTTATGTTCCTTCGTTGCGACGGTTTTCGATGAGTTATCAGGTTCTTGCACGTAAATGGCGTCCGCGCTCGTTCCGCGAAATGGTCGGCCAGACCCATGTGCTCAAGGCTCTGATCAATGCCTTGGACAGCCAACGGCTGCACCACGCCTACCTGTTTACCGGGACGCGCGGTGTCGGCAAGACCACCATCGCACGAATCATTGCCAAATGCCTGAACTGTGAAACAGGTATCACTTCGACGCCCTGCGGCGAGTGCTCGGTGTGCCGCGAGATCGATGAAGGGCGCTTTGTCGACCTGATCGAGATCGACGCCGCGAGCCGGACCAAGGTCGAGGACACCCGCGAACTGCTCGACAACGTGCAGTACGCCCCGAGCCGCGGGCGCTTCAAGGTCTACCTGATCGACGAAGTGCACATGCTCTCCAGCCATTCCTTCAATGCGCTGTTGAAAACCCTCGAAGAGCCGCCGCCCTACGTCAAGTTCATCCTGGCGACCACCGATCCGCAGAAACTTCCGGCAACGATTCTTTCCCGGTGTCTGCAATTCTCGCTGAAGAACATGACCCCGGAACGGGTGGTCGAGCATTTGACCCACGTCCTCGGTGTCGAACAGGTGCCGTTCGAAGATGACGCACTGTGGCTGCTGGGCCGTGCCGCCGATGGTTCGATGCGTGACGCCATGAGCCTCACCGACCAGGCCATCGCCTTCGGTGAAGGCAAGGTCATGGCCGCCGACGTGCGGGCGATGCTCGGTACGCTGGATCATGGCCAGGTGTTTGATGTCTTGCATTCGCTGATCGAAGGCGACGCCAAGGCGTTGCTCGAAGCCGTGCGTCACCTGGCCGAGCAAGGCCCGGACTGGAACGGCGTGCTCTCGGAAATTCTCAACGTGCTGCACCGGGTCGCCATCGCCCAGGCCTTGCCGGAAGGCGTCGACAACGGCCATGGCGACCGTGACCGGGTGTTGGCTCTGGCCCAGGCCTTGCCGGCCGAAGACGTGCAGTTTTATTACCAGATGGGCCTGATTGGCCGCCGCGACTTGCCGTTGGCGCCCGACCCACGGGGTGGCTTCGAAATGGTCCTGCTGCGTATGCTGGCCTTCAGGCCGGCGGATACGACGGACGCCCCGAGGCAACCGCTAAAGACAGTGGGGATCAGCCAGGCCACAGTTGATTCCGCAAATTCAGTGGCTGCCGCGCCGAAAGTTGCGCCGGTAGCCCCTGCGGCAGTTGCCCCGGTTGTACCTGCGCCTGTTGCGGCTCCGGCCCCTGAACCAAAGCCTGAACCGGTTGCGCCAGTGGTCGTGCCCGAACCCGTGGTTGAAGCGGTCGCGGTTGCACCTGTGGTCGACCTGCCGTGGAATGACCCGGTTGAACCCGAAGTGGTCCAGCAGCCGGCCGTCGAGCCAGTGCTGGAAACCGCCAGCGAGCAACCTGAATTGCCGCCGATGCCAATGCCCACGCCGGACAGCGTGGTGCCGGACGCGCCGGAATGGGCCGCCGCGCCGATCCCTGAGCCGTCCGTGGCCGAAGTCGATGCCGCCACCCCGGGCATCGACGATGATGAGCCGCCGCTGGACGAGGATTACATCGAGCCGGACATCGACTCGGCCTACAGCTACCTGGACGAACTGGCCAGCGAGCACACCGCCGAACCGACGCCGGAACCCGAGCCGGAGCCCGCCGCGATGCCGGCCACCGGCCTGGCGCTGCAATGGCTGGAGCTGTTCCCGAAATTGCCGATTTCCGGCATGACCGGCAGCATCGCCGCCAACTGCACGCTGATCGCCGTCGATGGCGACCATTGGCTGTTGCACCTGGACCCGGCCCACAGCGCCTTGTTCAACGCGACCCAGCAACGGCGCCTGAACGATGCCTTGAACCAGTTCCACGGCCGCACGTTGACCCTGACCATGGAGCTGATCAAGCCCGAGCAGGAAACCCCGGCCCAGGCTGCGTCCCGTCGTCGGGTGAACCGGCAGCGCGAGGCCGAGGAATCGATCCACGGTGATCCGTTCATCCAGCAGATGATGCAGCAGTTCGATGCCGTGGTGCGTAACGATACTATTGAACCTGTCGAAGCCCTGGTCAGTCAGGGCTAATAACTGAAGGCGTTCGGCCACATCCGCCGGGCGACGTTTTAATCCAAGTACTTTGAGGTGATTACCATGATGAAAGGTGGCATGGCCGGCCTGATGAAGCAGGCACAGCAGATGCAGGAAAAAATGGCCAAGATGCAGGAAGAACTGGCCAACGCCGAAGTCACCGGTAAGGCCGGTGGCGATATGGTCACCGTGGTGATGACCGGTCGTCACGACGTCAAGCGCGTGACCATCGACCCAAGCCTGGTAGAAGGCCTGAGCGAAGACGACAAAGAGATGCTGGAGGCCGTGTTCGCCGCCGCCGTCAACGATGCCGTGCGCAAGATCGAAGCCAACAGCCAAGACAAAATGGGCAGCGTGACCGCTGGCATGCAACTGCCGCCGGGTATGAAACTGCCATTCTGATTCGCCAAGGCGAGTTGGATGGGTTACAAAAAATGCCAGGCATTGCGCCTGGCATTTTCGTTTCCGGCTGATGAAGATGTGTTGCCGGGGAGGGCGCCTTCGCGAGCAAGCCCGCTCCCACAGTTGGAACTCGGTCACCTGTGGGAGCGGGCTTGCCCGCGAAGAAGTCGACTCGGTCCCACTGAATAAACATCGAACGCCATACCGCCACAACGGTCTGCACCCTATACCGCAAAATTCACCGATCACAGGAGACGCTCACATGCCACAAGCATTGACCCTCAACCAACGTATCGTCCTGGTGTCCCGCCCGGTGGGCGCGCCGACCCCGGAGAATTTTCGCCTGGAGCGTGTCGCGCTGCCGGACCTGGCCGACGGTCAGGTGTTGCTCAAGACCCTTTACCTGTCCCTCGACCCCTACATGCGCGGTCGCATGAGTGACGCGCCGTCCTACGCTGCACCGGTGGAAATCGACGAGGTGATGACCGGCGGTGCTGTCAGCCGCGTCGAGCGCTCGCTGAATCCGAAATTCCTGGAAGGTGATCTGGTGGTCGGCTCCACCGGTTGGCAGAGCCACAGCATCAGCGATGGCCGCAACATCATTCCGATCCCGTCCGGGCTGCCGAGCCCGTCGATGGCGCTGGGTGTACTGGGGATGCCGGGTATGACGGCCTATATGGGCCTGATGGACATCGGCCAGCCCAAGGCCGGCGAAACCCTGGTCGTCGCTGCGGCGTCCGGTGCCGTGGGCTCGGTGGTCGGCCAGGTGGCGAAGATCAAAGGCCTGCGGGTGGTCGGCGTGGCCGGTGGTGCGGACAAGTGCCGCTACGTGGTCGAGGAGTTGGGCTTCGACGCCTGCATCGACCACAAAAGCGAAAGCTTCGCCAATGACCTGGCCCTGGCCTGTCCAAAAGGCGTCGACATCTACTTCGAAAACGTCGGCGGAAAGGTCTTCGATGCCATCGTGCCGCTGCTCAACGCCAAGGCGCGGATTCCGCTCTGTGGCCTGATTGCCGGTTATAACGCCCATGAAGCGCCGAGTGGCCCGGATCGCCTGCCGCAATTGCAACGTGCCTTGCTGACCAAGCGCGCGCGGATCCAGGGCTTTATCGTGTTCGATGACTACGGTGATCGCCAACCCGAGTTCGTCAGCGCCATGGCACCGTGGGTGCGCGACGGCAAGGTCAAGTTCCGCGAAGACGTGGTCGATGGCCTGGAGCAGGCGCCCGAGGCGTTCATCGGTCTGCTGGAAGGTCGCAACTTCGGCAAACTGGTGGTGCGGGTCGCCCAGGACTGAGTATTTGACGCTGGCCAGAGGCGCGGGTATAAACCGCGTCTCGTTGTTTTGTCGGACTTTTCCCCATGAGCTTCAGCCCTCTGATTCGCCAACTGATCGATGCCCTGCGAACGTTGCCGGGTGTGGGTCAGAAAACCGCCCAGCGCATGGCGTTGCAACTGCTCGAGCGCGATCGCAGTGGCGGCTCGCGCCTGGCGCTGGCCTTGAGCCAGGCCATGGAAGGGGTCGGTCACTGTCGCTTGTGCCGCACGCTGACCGAAGACGACCTGTGCCCGCAATGCGCCGACAACCGCCGCGACGACACCTTGTTGTGCGTGGTGGAAGGTCCGATGGATGTCTACGCCGTGGAGCAGACCGGTTTTCGCGGTCGCTACTTCGTGCTCAAGGGCCATTTGTCGCCACTCGACGGCCTCGGGCCAGAAGCCATCGGCATTCCGCAATTGCTGGCGCGGATCGAAGAGGCGGGCACCTTTGCCGAAGTCATCCTGGCCACCAACCCGACGGTGGAAGGTGAAGCCACGGCGCATTACATCGCCCAGTTGCTCAGCAACAAAGGCCTGATTGCCTCGCGCATTGCCCATGGCGTGCCGCTGGGTGGCGAGCTGGAATTGGTGGATGGCGGGACGTTGGCGCATTCGTTTGCGGGGCGTAAGCCGATTGCCTTGTAGTGTTTGAGCTGACGCCTTCGCGAGCGAGCCCGCTCCCACATTGGATTTGTGTACGCCGCAAATCCCCTGTGGGAGCGGGCTTGCTCGCGAAGGGCGCACCTCGGTCAATCTGATTCACACAATCCTGTTGAAAACCAAGCAAGCGCTCGGTTAACGTCGCTGAACCCTTCAGTGGAGTTCGCCGATGCCTGCCTTTCAGGAATACTTCGACCCCAGCCACCAATTGGTCCGCGACAGCGTCAGGCGTTTCGTCGAGCGCGAGATCCTGCCGGACATCGATCAGTGGGAAGAAGCCGAAAGCTTCCCCCGGGAGCTGTACCTCAAGGCCGGCGCGGCGGGGATTCTCGGCATCGGTTACCCCGAAGCCCTGGGCGGCAGTCACGAAGGTGATCTGTTCGCCAAGGTCGCCGCCAGCGAAGAGCTGATGCGTTGTGGCTCCGGCGGTTTGGTGGCGGGCCTGGGTTCCCTGGACATAGGTCTGCCGCCGATTCTCAAATGGGCCAGGCCCGAGGTCCGAGACCGGGTGGTGCCCCAGGTGTTGGCTGGCGAGAAAATCAGCGCCCTGGCCATCACCGAACCCAGTGGCGGTTCCGATGTGGCCAACCTGCAAACCCGCGCCGTGCGCGACGGCGACTGGTATCGGGTCAGTGGCAGCAAAACCTTTATCACCAGCGGCGTCCGTGCGGATTTCTACACCGTGGCGGTGCGCACCGGTGAGCCGGGTTTCGGCGGCATCAGCCTGTTGTTGATCGAGAAAGGGACGCCGGGTTTCACCGTCGGCCGGCAACTGAAGAAAATGGGCTGGTGGGCGTCGGACACCGCCGAATTGTTCTTCGATGATTGCCGGGTGCCCGTAGGAAATCTGATCGGTGCCGAGAACATGGGCTTCGCCTGCATCATGGGCAACTTCCAGAGCGAGCGACTGGCCCTGGCGCTGATGGCCAACATGACCGCGCAACTGGCGCTGGAAGAGAGCCTGAAGTGGGCGCGTCAACGAGAGGCCTTTGGCAAGCCGATCGGCAAGTTCCAGGTACTCAAGCACCGTCTCGCGGAAATGGCCACGGCGCTGGAGGTGTCGCGGGAATTCACCTATCGCCAAGCGGCGAAGATGGCCGCAGGGCAGAGCGTGATCAAGGAGATTTCCATGGCCAAGAATTTCGCCACCGACACGGCGGATCGCATCACCACGGATGCGGTGCAGATTCTGGGGGGATTGGGGTATATGCGCGAGAGTCTGGTGGAGCGGCTGTATCGGGATAACCGGATCCTGTCGATTGGCGGCGGGACGCGGGAAGTGATGAACGAGATCATCAGCAAGCAGATGGGGCTTTGATCCTGCGGTATTGCTGCTGACGCTTTCGCGAGCAAGCCCGCTCCCACATTGGACTTGTGGTGTTCACAAAACCCCTGTAGGAGCGAGGCTTGCCCGCGAAGGCGTCCTAACAGGCGCCGCGCCTTACTGCTCGCTCAACGCAAACTGCGTCAGGCAAAACGTGGGAATCCCCATATCTTCCAACCGCTGCGACCCACCCAACTCCGGCAGATCAATAATCGCCGCCGCTTCATGCACCCGCGCGCCCATGCGGCGGATCAGGTTCGCCGCCGCAATCAAGGTGCCGCCGGTCGCAATCAGGTCATCGAACATCACCACCGAATCACCCTCGCACAGGCTGTCGGCGTGCACTTCGAGGAAGGCTTCCCCGTATTCGGTTGCGTAACCTTCGGCCAGGACGTCCGCCGGCAATTTGCCCTGCTTGCGGAATAGCACCAGCGGCTTGTTCAACTGATAAGCCAACACCGAACCGATCAGGAAGCCCCGGGCGTCCATCGCGCCGATGTGGGTGAAGTCGGCCTCGACGTAACGGTGGGCGAAGCTGTCCATCACCAGGCGCAGGGCCGTGGGCGATTGGAACAGGGGAGTGATGTCGCGAAAGATCACGCCCGGCTTGGGGAAGTCGATCACGGGACGGATCAGGGATTTGATGTCGAAGGAGTCGAAGACCATCGTCGAGTTGTCCTGGCAGGCTGCAAACGACGCAGTATAACGGCGGCTGAACCGTTTCGCTCAGCCGCAATTGCACTAATCAGTCGAGAGAACCGCCGGCCAGGGCGCAGAGCTGGATCGGGTCGAGAATATGGATTTCCTTGCCCTCGGCGGCGATCAGTTCGTTTTGCTGGAAGCGGGTGAACACCCGGGACACGGTTTCCACCGCCAGGCCCAGGTAATTGCCGATTTCGTTGCGCGACATGCTCAGGCGAAACTGGTTGGCCGAGAAACCACGGGCGCGGAAGCGTGCGGACAGGTTGACCAGGAACGTGGCGATGCGCTCGTCGGCGGTTTTCTTCGACAGCAGCAACATCATTTGCTGGTCATCGCGGATTTCGCGGCTCATCACCCGCATCAACTGCCGGCGCAGTTGCGGCAGTTGCACGGCCAGTTCGTCGAGGCGTTCGAAGGGGATTTCACAGACCGAGGTGGTTTCCAGCGCTTGGGCCGACACCGGGTGCTTCTCCGTGTCCATGCCCGACAGACCGACCAGTTCGCTCGGCAAGTGGAAACCGGTGAGCTGTTCTTCGCCGCCATCGCTGAGGCTGAAGGTCTTCAGGGCGCCGGAGCGAACTGCATAAACGGAATCGAACGTGTCGCCCTGGCGGAACAGGAACTCGCCTTTCTTCAGCGGGCGACCACGTTTAACGATTTCGTCCAGCGCATCCATGTCTTCCAGATTCAAAGAAAGTGGCAAGCAGAGGGGAGCCAGGCTGCAATCCTTGCAATGGGCCTGGCTGTGAGCGCGCAGTTTAACTGGCTCAGACATTTCTTTAATCCTTGTGGGAAAACACACATAAGCCGTAAGGGTAACTCACGGGAGGACATTCAGGCCAGCGAACGGCAATTTTGCCTTCGACAGGTTAAGCCGGGGGCCGGGTGGCCGATAACCTGTCTACTGATCGCCTGCAAGGAACCGCATTCATGTCCGCCATTGGCACGCTGAACCCCGGTAGCGGCGGCTTGTTGTCGTCGCTCGACACGTCGAAACTCGCGCCGGTGAGTGACGCGGATATCAGTGCGCAGAACGCCGACACTCCGACTAAAGTCGAAGGCATCAAAGTGTCGCTGTCCGGTGCCGGCATTGAAAAATCCGCCGAAGCCAAGGGCGAAAACAGCGACATCGAAGAAAGCGGTTTGCCGGACAACATTCAGCAGATCCTGAAAATGATTCGCAAATTGCAGCAGCAGGTCGCCGAGAAACTGGCCGAAATGCAGGCCGTGATGAAAGACAAACGGCTGAGCCCGGAAGAAAGAAAGGCCAAGCTCGGCGCCTTGCAAGCGTTTATCAACAACCTCAATGGCGGCCTGATCGTCGCCAACACCGCGCTCAGTAAAGCGATGAAGCAGGCGGGCCTGACGCCGGAGCAAATCCTCAAAGCGGCGTCGCTGGCCATGAAGTCCTAAATTACCCGCGAGAATCGCTGGCGATTCTGCTGCTCCAGGTAGGCATCAAACACCATGCACACCGAACGCACCAACAGGCGTCCGGCGGGCAGAACGGTAATCCGCTCGCTGCCCAGTTCGATCAGGCCGTCCTTGGCCATTTCCTGCAACTGCGGCCAGAGTTCGCTGAAATAGCCGCGGAAATCGATGTTGAAGGCCTGTTCGATCCCGGCGAATTCCAGGCTGAAATGGCAGATCAATTGCTGAATCACTGCTCGACGCAGGCGATCGTCGGCGTTGCACAGCAGACCACGGTTGGTCGCCAGTTGCGCCGAGGCCAGGGTGTTCTGGTACAGGTTCAAGTCGCTGCTGTTCTGGCAGTACAGGTCGCCGATCTGGCTGATCGCCGACACCCCGAGCCCGATCAAATCGCAATGACCGTGGGTGGTGTAGCCCTGGAAGTTGCGCTGCAGGGTCGACTCTTCCTGGGCAATCGCCAGTTCGTCGTCGGGCAGGGCGAAGTGGTCCATGCCGATGTAGCGGTAGCCGGCGTTGGTCAGTTGTTCGATGGTGCCCTGAAGCATTTCCAGTTTCTGCGCCGGGGTCGGCAGTTCGGCACTGTTGATCCGTCGTTGCGGCAGGAAACGTTCCGGCAGGTGTGCGTAGTTGAACACCGAGAGCCGGTCCGGTTGCAGGGCGATGACTTCATCCACCGTTCGGGCGAAGTTTTCCGGGGTCTGGCGCGGCAAGCCGTAGATCAGGTCAATGTTGATCGAGCGAAATTGCAAGGTCCGCGCGGCGTCGATCACGGCGCGGGTTTCTTCCAGGCTTTGCAGGCGATTGACCGCCCGCTGCACCGCCGGGTCGAGGTCTTGCAAGCCGATGCTGACCCGGTTGAAACCCAGTTCCCGCAGCAGGCCCATGGTCGACCAGTCGGCTTCCCTTGGGTCGATTTCGATGCCGTAGTCACCAGAATCGTCGTCGAGCAAATTGAAGTGCTTGCGTAGCTGCGCCATCAATTGGCGCAGTTCATCGTGGCTGAGAAAGGTTGGGGTGCCACCGCCGAAATGCAGTTGCTCGACCTTTTGCGCCGGGTCCAGGTGGCAGGCGATCAACTGGATCTCCTGTTCCAGACGCTGCAAGTAGGGAAGTGCGCGGCCACGGTCCTTGGTGATGACTTTGTTGCAGGCGCAGTAGTAGCAGATGTTCGCGCAGAACGGCACGTGCACATACAACGACAGCGGCCGTAGCGCCTTGCGGCTGTCGCGCAGGGCGTGGAACAGGTCGAACGTGCCGACCTGACTGGTGAATTGCACGGCGGTCGGGTACGAGGTATAGCGCGGTCCCGACAGGTCGTAACGGCGAATCAGATCAGTGTCCCAACGAATGGCGTCGAGCATGCGGGCATTCCCCCGGATAGGCTTGCAGTGGCTGCGAGTCTATGGGGTGCGGCGTTGGGGCATCTTGATTTGCATCAACGGTCGATCTATGTGGCTAGTGCGGGCCTCTTCGCGGGGCAAGCCCGCTCCCACAGGGGAATGCATTTCAATGTGGGAGCGGGCTTGCTCGCGAAGGGCGCGCCGCCGATCTAATGCCCCATCAGCCAATGCTGATGCGGCCCCGGCAATGTCCAGATCCCGAACAGAATCACCAGCAACCCGCCACTCATCCGCACACTGCGCTTGCGCAACAATGCCGTCACCCGCTCAGCCGCGAGTCCCGTGGCCAGCAACACCGGCCAGGTCCCGAGCCCGAACGCCAGCATCAACAATGCGCTATCAACTGCATTCCCTTGGCTCGCCGCCCACAACAACGTGCTGTAAACCAGCCCGCACGGCAACCAGCCCCAGAGTGCGCCCAGCAGCAGGGCGCGGGGCAGGGTCGACACCGGCAGCAGTTTGTTGGCAATCGGCTGGATATGCCGCCACAGGACGCGGCCGAGGCTTTCGATACGGGTCAGGCCGCTCCACCAGCCGGCCAGGTACAGGCCCATGGCGATCAGCAGCAGCCCGGCGATAATGCGCATGAACATCGCCGCCGGGCTGTTGGCCACCGCCCAACCCGCCAGGCCGATCAGCAGGCCGGCGGTGGCGTAGCTGAGGATTCGTCCCAGGTTGTAGGCCAGCAGCAGGCGGAAGCGGCGGCTGCGTTGTTCCTTGGGAATCGCCAGGGTCAGGGCGCCCATCAAGCCGCCGCACATGCCCAGGCAATGGCCGCCGCCGAGCAGGCCGAGGATGACCGCTGATACCAGCAGCGGTGCCAGTTCAAGCATGGGGTGGCGCCTTATCGTCAGGTTTGGCCGGGTGGCCGCTGGCCTCGTCGACGGCTGCGGTGTGGTTCGGGTCCTGATCGTCGAACAGAATGCTGTGGGCCGGGCCGTCGAGGTCGTCGTACTGACCGCTGTCCACTGCCCAGAAGAAAATGTAGACGGCGATGGCCACGATCAGCAACGCGGCCGGGATCATCACGTAAAGAGCTGGCATTGGAAGACTCCATGCCCGAGCGGCTCAGGCCGGCAGCGGGCGGGTTTCTGGCGTGGCGCGGGCCTTGGGCGTGCTCGGCATGCGAGTCAGGCGCAGGGCATTGAGCACCACGGTCAACGAACTGATCGACATGCCGACCGCGGCCCACACTGGAGTGATCCAGCCGAGGGCGGCGAATGGCAACATGAGGCCATTGTACAGCCCGGCCCACAGCAGGTTCTCGATGATTACCCGACGAGTCCGGCGCGCCAGGCTGAAGGCTTGCACCAGGGCGTCGAGTCGGTTGGACAGCAGCACGGCGTCGGCGCTGGTTTTTGCCAGATCGGTGGCTGAACCCATGGCCACGCTGATATCGGCGGCGGCCAGCACCGGCACATCGTTGACCCCATCGCCGAGCATCAACACCTTGCGTCCTTCCTTGTGCAACTGTTGCAGCACTTGCAACTTGTCATCGGGACGCAGGCCGCCACGGGCCTCGTCGATACCCAATTCGGCAGCGACGCTGGCGACCATCGGCGAACTGTCGCCGGACAGCAACAACGTGCGCCAGCCCCGGGCCTTGCAGGCCGCGAGCAGCGCCGGGGCGTCGGCGCGCAAACGGTCGTCGAGGACAAACCAAGCCAGCGGCCCGAAGCTGTCGCCGAGCAGCAGCCATTGGCCCGCCTCATTCGGCATCAGCGGCACACTGGCGCCGCTGAGTTCACAGACAAAACCCGGTTGGCCGATGCGCAGGCGTTGTTCGCCGACCAAGCCTTCAAGGCCCAGCCCCGGCGTACTGAGAACTTCTTCGGCGGCCAGCGGCGCGCGGCCAAAGGCCCGGGCGATCGGGTGTTCGGAGCGGTTTTCCAGGGCCGCCGCGAGCCCCAGGCATTCATCGCTGCCCAGGGGACCGAGCGGACGAATCAAACGCAGGGCCAGGCGGCCTTCGGTCAAGGTGCCGGTCTTGTCGAAAATGACCGTGTCGATCTGATTCAAACCTTCCAGCACATGGCCTCGGGTCAACAGCAAGCCGAGTTTGTGCAGTGTGCCGGTGGCCGCGGTCAGCGCGGTCGGCGTGGCCAGGGACAAAGCGCACGGGCAAGTGGCGACGAGCATGGCGAGCACGATCCAGAACGCCCGCGACGAATCCAGTTCCCACCACAGCAGGCCGATGGCGGCGGCGGCAATCAGTGACAGCAGCAGGAACCATTGGGCGGCGCGGTCGGCGATTTCCGCCAGGCGCGGTTTCTCGGCCTGGGCGCGGTCGAGCAGGCGGACGATGGCGGACAGTCGGGTGTCGTGACCCAGCGCCAGCACTTCCACGGTCAACGCGCCCTCGACGTTCAAGGTGCCGGCGGTGACGGCATCGCCCAGGGTGCGCGGTTGCGGCAGGTATTCGCCGGTGAGCAGGGACTCGTCGATGCTCGACTGGCCATCGAGGATCTTGCCATCGGCCGGGAGGATCGCGCCGGGATGCACCAGCACCTGATCGCCGACGCGCAATTCGCTGAGCAGGATCCTTTCGCTCTGGCCATCGGCGCTCAGGCGCAGGCAGGAGGCGGGCAGCAGGTTGACCAGTTGCGCGGTGGCGGCGGCGGTACGTTCCCGGGCGCGGCGCTCCAGGTAGCGCCCGGCCAGCAGGAACAGGGCGAACATGCCGACGGCATCGAAATACAACTCACCGACGCCGGTGATCGAGGTCCAGATCCCGGCGAGATAAGCGCTGCCGATCGCCAGCGACACCGAAACGTCCATGGTCAGGTGTCGGGTGCGCAGGTCGCGCATGGCGCCCTTGAAAAATGGCGCGCAGCTGTAGAAGACGATGGGCGTGGTCAGGAACAGTGCGACCCAGCGCAGGATGGTGTGCAGCTCGGGGCTTAAGTCGATGTTGAATTCCGGCCAGGTGGCCATGGTCGCCATCATCGCCTGGAACCACAGCAAGCCGGCCACGCCGAGTTGGCGCAGGGCCAGACGGTTTTCGCTGGCCAGTTGTTCGCTGGCGCGGTCGGCTTGATAAGGGTGGGCGACGTAACCGATGTGGCGCAGCTCACTGAGCACCTGGCTCAGCGGCAATTGCGCGTCGGCCCAGCGCACATGCAGGCGATGATTGGACAGGTTCAGTCGCGCCTCGGCCACCGCTGGCAAGGCGCGCAGGTGTTTCTCGATCAGCCAGCCGCAGGCGGCGCAGCTAATGCCCTCCATGAGCAACGTGGTTTCGGCGAGTTCACCTTCGTGGCGGACGAAGGGCTTCTGAACGTCGGGACGGTCGTACAGCGCCAGTTCGTCCACCAGTTGCACGGGCAAGGTTTCGGGATTGGACGAGGCTTCGCTGCGATGCTGGTAATAACTTTCCAACCCGCCGGCCACGATGGCTTCGGCCACCGCCTGGCAACCCGGGCAGCAGAACTCGCGGGTTTCACCGAGGACGACGGCGGTGAAGCGGCCGCCGGCCGGGACGGGCAGGGCGCAGTGGTAGCAGGGGGTTGGGGTGGTCATGGGGTTTTCATTATTGCCACTGGATCTGTGTCGTCAGGTAGGGCCTCTTCGCGAGCAAGCCCGCTCCCACAGGGATTTTGTGAACGCCACAAATCCAATGTGGGAGCGGGCTTGCTCGCGAATGCGCGAAGCGCAGGCTTTTACTTTTTCAAATCTTCAGCGCCTTGCAGCGGTTCGTCACCCAGCAGCAGGTCCTTGTCGTGGCTGACCTGTTCTTCCTCGAACATGCGCCAGGTCTTGTCGTCCTGCACGCCCAGCAACTCGACGAAGCGGCGACCTTCAACCTTGTCGCTCATCTGGCCGATGTAGCGGCCCTGTTCGGTTTCGCTGCGGGTCAGGGTGATCTTGCGGTCCTTCTCCGGTTGGGTCGGCGAAATCAGGTTCAGCTCGACGGTCTTGGGCTGGCTGTTGCCGCTCAGGCGCAGATCGACTTCACCGGTCAACTCATCCAGATGCACGTTGGCGCGCAGTTGCAGGGTCTGGGCCAGCAGTTCACGGTCCAGAGAACGGTTGATACCTTTGCCGGCCTCGTAGTAGTTGTCGTTGACCAGGTTGTCCGGATTGTTCACGGCAATGGTCACCATGGACAGGGTCAGGGTCACCGAGCAGGCGAGGATCCCGATGATGATCCACGGCCAAAGATGCTTGTACCAAGGGCTTGCGGCAGTTGCTGCGGGCATGATCACTTCTCTCAACGAATTTGTGGGCCGATGAACCGGCTCTTGGCTTCAACGTGGACGCTGTCGTCATCCGCATCCTTGAGGGTGAATTTCACCTCATTGGTACTCGATGGCAATTGCTCCGGCGCGCTGGACAGCTCCACCGGCTGGCTGAAAATTTCTCCGGCGGCGACTTTGATCTCACGCTTGCCTTGCAGCTTGAGGTCCGGCAGGCCACTGGCTTCCAGCAGGTACGTGTGGTCGCGCTGGTCCTTGTTCATGATCTTCAGGCTGTAGACGTTTTCGATCCGGCCTTCGGCGTTCTCGCGGTACAGCACACGGTCCTTGCTGACATCAAACCCCACCAGCGAACGCATGAAGAACGCGGTCACCAGCAAGCCGATCATGGTCAGCAGCACCAGCGCATAACCAATCAGGCGCGGGCGCAGTTTATGGGTTTTCTGCCCGGACAGGTTGTGTTCGGTGGTGTAGCTGATCAGCCCGCGGGGGTAGTCCATCTTGTCCATGATGCTGTCGCAGGCATCGATGCACGCGGCGCAGCCGATGCACTCGATTTGCAGGCCATCGCGGATGTCGATGCCGGTCGGGCAGACCTGGACGCACATGGTGCAATCGATGCAATCGCCCAGGCCCTGAGCCTTGTAGTCCACGCCTTTCTTGCGCGGACCACGGGATTCGCCGCGACGCGGATCGTAGGAAACGATCAGGGTGTCCTTGTCGAACATGACGCTCTGGAAGCGCGCATACGGGCACATGTAAATGCACACCTGCTCGCGCAGCCAGCCGGCATTGCCGTAGGTGGCGAGGGTGAAGAAGCCGACCCAGAAGTAGGACCAGCCATCGGCCTCACCGGTGAAGAAGTCGATGGTCAGCTCGCGGATCGGCGAGAAGTAACCGACGAAGGTCATGCCGGTGACGAAACCGATCAACAGCCACAGGCTGTGTTTGCTGAGCTTGCGCAGGAATTTGTTGGCGCTCATCGGCGTCTTGTCGAGCTTGATGCGCTGGTTGCGATCGCCTTCGGTGACCTTTTCGCACCACATGAAGATCCAGGTCCAGACACTCTGCGGGCAGGTATAGCCGCACCAGACTCGCCCGGCGTACACGGTGATGAAGAACAGGCCGAAGGCACTGATGATCAGCAGCCCCGAGAGCAGGATGAAATCCTGGGGCCAGAAGGTCGCGCCGAAGATGAAGAATTTACGTTCCGGCAGGTTCCACCACACGGCCTGATGGCCACCCCAGTTCAACCACACCGTGCCGAAGTACAGCAGGAACAACGCGGCACCGCCCATCATCCGCAGGTTGCGGAACAGGCCGGTGAAGGCGCGGGTATAGATCTTTTCTCGAGAGGCGTAGAGGTCGACGCTGTTGTTCGCGTTCTTGTCAGGCGGAGTAACGTCGTGTACCGGAATCTGATTGCTCATCATTGCATCCCACGGCAGTGGAAAAATGCCCCGGTCAGTACATGCCGACCGCGGTCAAAAAGAGGTGTTGCAGTGGCGCAATGATACGCCTGTCGCTCTAGATCAAGGGTGCGACCTTTGGTCGCGTTGGGAGAAAAGCGAAGATGGTGTAGCAGATGTAACAAAGCATGATCCAGATCAATTGACTATAGACGATCCACCATTTGCCTTGAGAGCAGCGCGTTGGCGCTGCTCCGTGTCAGGTGGCGCCTTCAAGTCCTGGGAAGGCGCCCGCCGCCCAGGCCGTCCAGCCCGCCCGAGCCGTTTCCAGGCTCCAGCGCCGAGATGATTTCAGATAGTTGGAAACTGATTTCAGAATTGGACATGTCATTTCTTCCTTGGTGATGACCTGTGAATGTCTTTCGCTGTCCTTGAAAGCTTCACTTTGGAAGGTGGGCTTTCAAGTGGTGAAAAACCTACAGGCCGCGAGGCATTCAGTCGATTAAAAATCGATCGCAAATTGTAACGGTCGCACCCTGAAAAGGGGCCGGCCATTTCATCCCTTGGAAGTGTTGAAAGTATAAAGTTGTTGTTTGTTGTGATTGGTTTCAGAAATATATTAATTTAATTGCCTTGTTTTTTCTGTTTGTGGTTTTTAGGGTTCTGGAATAAGTTGTGGTGAGTGCGCTGATAAGTTGCAGTGCACCTATCAATTAATATTGGAAATGGAATTCTATGAGTATCAAGAAAGGCGCAAGTGTATTTGCGTGTCTGTGGTTATTATCGTTGGCGACGGTTGCGCATTCGATTGAAAACATGCCTCGTCATATGGTCTTTGCTTCCGATCCGCAATACCCCTGGACGGACAAGACCGACAGTCGTGAACCGGAACCGCAAGCGGAGTTTGAGAAGCGTGCAAAATGGCTGGTGGAAACCCAGTTCGCCAGCATTGCCGACTTCCGCAAACAATTTGGTGGTCAGGCAAATGTACCGTTGATGATTAATGGTGATATGACGGCGTTTGGTCATGGCTGGCAGCGTTCATATATCAATTCGACACTGAAAAAGTACTTTGAAAAGGATTACTTGTACGGCCTGGGTAATCACGATTATGCGAATAATGTCGATGACTGTTTTAGTAATAATTGCGCTGCTGGCAGTATCGTTGAGTTTAAGGAGCATCATGAAGGGAAGGTCGATAATTTTGACTTGAAAATAACCGGTGGTTTATTGAATAAGCTGTATTCAGGCAGCCTGGCTTATTCAAAGAATGTCGGTGAGGTTCATCTGGTTCAGCTCAACTTTGAACCCACTTATGAAGTCAATATTTCCCACGCGCTGAATCCAACGACGTTCAATATTACCCATGCACTGGATTGGCTTGAGAGTGATCTGCAAGTGGCCCGGACTCAGGGTTACGCAATCATCATCAACATGCATGCGCCCGACCAATGGAAGGGCACCTGGGAGCAGAAACGGCGTTTCGCGGAGATGGTTGCAAAGTATGAAGTGACGGCCATTTTTGCCGGTCATTACCATGACGAGGGCGGTTCGACACTGTACCTGGGTGGGGTGCCAATGTTTCTCAGTGGCAGCGCTTCCCAGCAAACCTATTTGATTGCCAGTTTTTCCGAGGATCGCAAGCAGCTGCACGTCAATCTTGTGGAAAACAACGAGTGGCACAAGCGTGAGCTGGTGCGGACCGTACCGGTGAAATCGATCTTCGCCAGTCGTCCATGAAAAAGGCCCCGTCGGTTAGTCACTGGCGGGACCCTTCGTGGTGTTTCAAGCGTTTGCCTTACTGAGCATCCGCCGTCGGAGCCTTCTCGCCGTGAGACAGGCTTAGACGTAAGTGGCCATACTGCCGCGAATTCATTTATCCCAGGGATTGATCAAAGCAACACCGCTGGATTCAAAATCACCGATGTTTCGGGTGACCACGGTCAGGCCATGAACAAGTGCAGTCGCAGCGATCAACGCGTCGCTTTCGTTGACTTGATCCGGAACATGCAAGCCGGCACAGCGCAACGCCACGGCGGCATCGACAGGCAGGATTCTGGCATCAAAAGCCGGCATGACGTGGCGCTTCAACCAGGTGCGTAACACCTTCCCCTGAGCAGGATCACGACGTTCCATTCGAAGAACCCCGGTCTCCAGTTCCTTCAAGGTAATAGCCGAAATAAACAGGCGTGGTGCAATGATGCTTTTGGCCCAGGCGACAACGTTCGCATCCGCCTGGGGTTTACGCAGTTCAGAAATCACATTGGTGTCGAGTAAAAACATCAAGACAGGTCCACAGGTCGATGAGTGATCACGGCACGCTCGGTTTCGAAGTCAATGTCTGCCGCTTCTGGCATCACGAGGAGGTCGACGATGTTGGCGTTGCTGCCGGTCAGTTTTTGATACTCCTCAATACTTAGCAGTACGTGAGCCGGCCTGCCACGGTCGGTGATGATAACCGGGCCCTGACGTGTGGCTTTTTTGGCACTACTTGTGTCCTGGTTAAATTCACGACTGGAAATCGTGGTGATGGCCATCATGGCAGCCCCTCTTTAAAGTACTTTGTAGAAACGTTACTACTCGATGGTCCGTCTCGCAACCCAAGAGGGGGGAGAGCCGCGACCACTGGTCGCCATGATCACGAGTAGGCACAAACAAAACGGCCCCGCCAATTCACACTGGCGGGGCCGTTTTTTATTGCATCAAGCGTTTGCCTTACTGAGCATCCGCCGCCGGAGCCTTCTCACCGTGAGACAGGCTGTAGACGTAAGCGGCCAGCAGGTGAACCTTGTCGTTGCCTTGCAGCTGTTCTTGCGCAGGCATCTGGCCCTGACGGCCGTAACGGATGGTCTGCTGCAGTTGCGCGAAGCTCGAACCGTAGATGAACGCGGCCGGGTGGGTCAGGTTAGGCGCGCCCATGGCTGGGGTGCCTTTGCCTTCCGGACCGTGACATACGGCGCAGTTGGCGGCGAACAGTTTTTGCCCGGCAACCGGGTCGGCTTTGGTGCCTTCCGGCAGTTTGCGGCCATCGAGGTTGGTCAGCACATACGAGGCAACATCCGAAACGCCTTGCTCGCCGATCACTTCCGCCCATGCAGGCATGACGGCATGACGGCCGCCCATGATGGTGGTCTTGATGGTTTCCGGCTCGCCGCCCCAGCGCCAGTCGGCGTCGGTCAGGTTCGGGAAGCCATAAGCGCCCTTGGCGTCGGAACCGTGGCAGACCGAGCAGTTGGAGGCGAACAAACGGCCACCCATCTTCAGGGCTTGCGGGTCCTTGGCGACCTCTTCAATCGGCATGGAAGCGAATTTGGCGAAGATCGGGCCGAACTTGGCGTCCGACTTGGCCATTTCCTTTTCCCACTCGTGAACGCCGGTCCAGCCGGTCTGGCCGTTGGCGAACGCGGTCTGCTTGTCGTTATCGAGGTAGTTGTAACCCGGCAGCAGGCCTTTCCAGTTGCCCAGGCCCGGGTACAGCACCAGGTAGCCCAGGGCGAAGATGATGGTGCCCACGAACAGCATGAACCACCATTTCGGCAGTGGGTTGTCGTACTCCTCGATCCCGTCGAAGGAGTGGCCAACCGTCTCTTCGGTGGCTTCGCTGCGCTGGCCCTTGCGGGTGGACAGCAGCAGCCAGGTCAGGGCGAAGATCGTACCCAGGCTCAGGACTGTGACGTACAGACTCCAGAACGTAGTCATTCTTTGTTACTCCTAGAAGCTTGCTCGACGTGCTTGATGGCTTCGGGATCATCCGCGAAAGGCAGCAAGGTCGCGTCTTCAAACTCCGACTTGCGCTTGGGGCTGAACACCCACAACGCCAGACCGATAAAGGCCACCATCACGACAACGGTGCCCAGGCCACGAATCATCCCGATATCCATCAGATCACCGTTTGCTTTTGATGATGGTGCCCAGGCCTTGCAGATAGGCCACCAGCGCGTCCATTTCGGTCTTGCCCTTCACCGCATCCTTGGCACCGGCGATGTCTTCGTCGGTGTAAGGGACGCCGAGCGTGCGCAAGACTTCCAGTTTCTTGGCGGTGTCTTTGCCGTCGAGCTTGTTTTCCACGAGGAACGGGTAGGCCGGCATTTTCGACTCAGGCACGACGTTGCGCGGGTTGTACAAGTGCGCACGTTGCCAGTCATCGGAGTAACGACCGCCGACGCGGGCCAGGTCCGGGCCGGTACGCTTGGAACCCCACAGGAACGGGTGGTCCCAGACGCTTTCACCGGCGACCGAGTAGTGGCCGTAACGTTCGGTTTCAGCACGGAACGGGCGGATCATCTGCGAGTGGCAGCCGACACAACCGTTGGCGATGAACACGTCGCGTCCTTCGACTTCAAGCGCGGGGCGAGGCTTCATGCCTTCGACCGGCTTGTTGGTGACGTCCTGGAAAAACAGCGGAACGATCTGGGTCAGGCCGCCGATGCTGACGGCGATGACCATGAAGAAGGCCAGCAGGCCAATATTCTTCTCGACTGCTTCATGCTTCATCAGTGAGCTCCAACTACAGCAATCTGAGCGGCGGCTTCGGCTTCAGCCGGGTTCGAGGCACGTACGGTACGCCATACGTTGTAGGCCATGAACAGCATGCCGCTGGCAAAGAACGCACCGCCCAGGGCGCGAACGATGTAGCCAGGGTGGCTGGCTTGCAGCGCTTCGACGAACGAGTAGGTGAGGGTGCCGTCGTCGTTGATTGCACGCCACATCAGACCCTGGGTGATGCCGTTGACCCACATCGAGGCAATGTAGAGCACGGTGCCGATGGTCGCGAGCCAGAAGTGCGTGTTGATCAGGCCGATGCTGTGCATCTGCACGCGACCGAACAGTTTCGGGATCATGTGGTAGATCGCGCCGATCGAGATCATCGCCACCCAGCCGAGTGCGCCGGCGTGTACGTGGCCGATGGTCCAGTCGGTGTAGTGCGAGAGCGAGTTGACGGTCTTGATCGCCATCATCGGGCCTTCGAAGGTCGACATGCCGTAGAACGCCAGCGATACCACGAGGAAGCGCAGGATCGGGTCGGTGCGCAGCTTATGCCAGGCGCCCGAGAGGGTCATCATGCCGTTGATCATGCCGCCCCAGCTTGGCGCGAGCAGGATGATCGACATCGCCATGCCCAGGGACTGCGCCCAGTCCGGCAGTGCGGTGTAGTGCAAGTGGTGCGGACCGGCCCAGATGTACAGGGTGATCAGCGCCCAGAAGTGCACGATGGACAGGCGATAGGAGTAGATCGGACGTTCGGCCTGTTTCGGCACGAAGTAATACATCATCCCCAGGAAACCGGTGGTCAGGAAGAAGCCCACCGCGTTGTGGCCGTACCACCACTGGATCATCGCGTCTGTCGCACCGGAGTAGGCCGAGTAGGACTTGAACAGGCTGACCGGCAGCGACATGTGGTTGACGATGTGCAGCATCGCGGTCACGACGATGAACGCGCCGTAGAACCAGTTACCGACATAGATGTGCTTGGTCTTGCGCTTGACGATGGTGCCGAAGAACACCAGGCCGTAAACGACCCAGACGACAGCCAGCAGAATAGCCAGTGGCCATTCCAGTTCGGCGTATTCCTTGGTGGTGGTGTAACCCAGCGGCAAGGTAACGATGGCGCCGATGATCACCGCTTGCCAACCCCAGAAGTGGAAGGCCGCGAGGCTGTCGGAAATCAGTCGCGTTTGGCAGGTTCGCTGCACGACGTAATAAGAAGTGGCAAACAGTGCACAACCACCGAAGGCGAAAATCACCAGGTTGGTGTGCAACGGGCGTAAGCGTCCAAAAGTCGTCCACGGCAGACCGAAGTTCAATTCCGGCCATACAAGCTGTGAGGCGATGAAGACACCAAGCCCCATGCCAAGGATCCCCCAGACCACCGTCATGATGGCGAACTGGCGGACTACCTTATAGTTATAAGCAGTCGGACTGATTGCTGTGCTCATTCTAAGGTTCCACGGTTTGGGTGTTTTATTAGGATAAAAATCGGCCGCAAGTATGTAGAAAGCAGGGGGGCATTGCAACGCACCATGACCTGGGTCAATGCTTTCAGAAGCTGATTCTGCGGCCTTTCCATGCGCCGCGTAAGGACAAAATCAGCCCCGGACAAAATGTCGCAGCGGATGAAAAAGGCGAGGGGTTCAGGTCAGTTGTAACGGGGTATGTTCAAACGCAAGGTTCAGGTGACAGAAGGCAATTTGCACGACAGCCGGTATCTACCAGCCTTTGCGGCCTGTCATCGAGCAGATTCGTCGAACACATCGGCTAAGGTCGACCTGGAACCGGTACTTTGCCAGTCCGCATCGAGCAAGCGTAGACCCGAAACCGGGGAACCGAAAGGGAGAGTAATCGAGGGTGCGACAATGGGTCGCAAAGAAGCAGGGAACTGCCGCATCCGGGAGAATGCGGCAGCAGAGCGGTCAAGAATTATTCGCTTTTGCCTTCAGCCTGCAAGCGCTCGGTGCTGACACCGTGTGACAGGCTGAAAACATAGGCTGCAAGCAGTTGCACCTTATCGTTGCCGAGCAGTTCGTTCTGCGCCGGCATATGGCCCTGGCGGCCATGACGAATGGTTTGTTGCAGTTGCGCCAGGCTTGAACCGTAGATGAATCCGGCCGGGTGCGTCAGGTTCGGCGCGCCCATGGCTTCAGTGCCGTGGCCATTTGCCCCATGACAGGCTACGCAAGTGGTGCTGAACAATTGCTGTCCGGCTTGCACGTCGGCGTTGCTGTCGGCGGGCAGCGGCAGGCCGGCCAGTTCATGGCGTACATACGCGGCAACGTTTTTCACGCCCGCCTCGCCGAGGATTTCACCCCAGGCCGGCATCGCCGCCATGCGTCCGCCCATGATCGTGGTTTTGATCATGTCGGCATCACCGCCCCAGCGCCAATCACTGTCAGCCAGGTTGGGGAAGCCGAAGGCGCCCTTGGCGTCCGAGCCGTGGCACACCGCGCAATTGGAGGCAAACAGGCGACCGCCCATTTTCAGCGCTTGCGGATCCTTGGCTACTTCTTCCACCGGCATGGCGGCAAATTTGGCGAAGATCGGGCCGAACTTGGCATCTGCCTTGTCCATTTCCTTTTCCCACTCGTGGACGCCGGTCCAACCGTCCTCGTAGCCCGGCAGCACGCCTTTCCAGTTGCCCAGGCCTGGATACAGGACCAAGTAACCCACGGCAAACACCAGCGTGCCAGCGAACAACATGAACCACCACTGCGGCAGCGGGTTGTCGTACTCCTCGATGCCGTCGAAGCTGTGCCCCATGGTCTGGTCGACGCTGCCCTTGGTTTCGCCCTTGCGGGTGCCGATCAGCAGCCAGGTCAGGCCGATCAGGCTGCCGATGGTCAGTACGCAGATCCACGTACTCCAGAAGGTGGTCATGGCCGGGTACTCCTTGTTTCAGGTTCTTGGGTGGCGTCATCGGGTAGTGGTTCATCGGCGAACGGCAGCAAACGCGCTTCAGCGAATTCCGGGCTGCGCTTGCTGTTGAACACCCATAACGCGAGGCCGACGAAGGCCACAAACACCACGACCGTGCCCAGGCCGCGGATCATTCCACTGCTCATATCAAAGAACATGGCTCACCTCTTGCTCTTGATGGCAGTGCCGAGCACTTGCAGGTAGGCGACCAACGCATCCATTTCGGTCTTGCCCTTGAGCGAGGCGACGGCACCGGTGATGTCGTCGTCGCTGTACGGCACGCCGAGGGTGCGCATGGCCTTGATCTTGGTTTCGGTGTGGCTGCTGTCGAGCTGATTGGCCACCAGCCATGGGTAGCCGGGCATTTTCGATTCCGGCACCACGTTGCGCGGGTTGTACAAATGCGCGCGGTGCCAGTCTTCGGAGTAACGACCGCCGACTCGCGCCAGGTCCGGCCCGGTACGTTTCGAGCCCCACAGGAACGGGTGATCCCAGACGCTTTCACCGGCGACCGAGTAGTGGCCGTAGCGTTCGGTTTCGGCGCGGAACGGCCGGATCATCTGCGAGTGGCAACCGACGCAGCCTTCGCGGATGTAAATGTCGCGACCTTCCAGTTGCAGCGCGGTGTAAGGCTTCATGCCTTCCACCGGTTTATTGGTCACGTCCTGGAAGAACAGCGGGACGATCTGGGTCAGACCGCCGATGCTCACGGCCAGGATCATCAGCAATAGCAGTAGGCCGACGTTTTTCTCGATGGTTTCGTGTTTCATGGCGGACTCCTCAGGCCATCTGCGCGGCAGCGGCGGCTTCGGCAGGCTGCGAGGCCCGCACGGTGCGCCAGGTGTTGTAGGCCATCAGCAACATGCCGCTGAAGAAGATCGCACCGCCCACCAACCGCACGACGAAGCCTGGGTGGCTGGCCACCAGGGTTTCGACGAAGGAGTAGGTCAGCGTGCCGTCTTCGTTGACAGCGCGCCACATGAGGCCCTGGGCAATGCCGTTGACCCACATCGAAGCGATGTAGAGCACGGTGCCGATGGTCGCGAGCCAGAAGTGCGCGTTAATCAGGCCGATGCTGTGCATCTGTGGGCGACCGAAAATTTTCGGGATCATGTGGTACAGAGCGCCGATGGAAATCATCGCCACCCAGCCGAGCGCGCCGGCGTGAACATGGCCGATGGTCCAGTCGGTGTAGTGGGAGAGGGCGTTCACGGTCTTGATCGCCATCATCGGCCCTTCAAAGGTCGACATGCCGTAGAAGGCGAGGGAGACCACGAGGAAGCGCAGGATCGGATCGCTGCGCAACTTATGCCAGGCCCCCGAGAGCGTCATCATCCCGTTGATCATCCCGCCCCAACTGGGCGCGAGCAGGATCAGCGACATCACCATGCCCAGTGACTGCGCCCAATCCGGCAATGCGGTGTAGTGCAAGTGGTGCGGACCGGCCCAGATGTACAGGGTGATCAGCGCCCAGAAGTGCACGATCGACAAACGATACGAGTACACCGGACGTTCGGCCTGTTTCGGCACGAAGTAGTACATCATTCCGAGGAAACCGGCGGTGAGGAAAAAGCCTACGGCGTTGTGGCCGTACCACCACTGCACCATGGCGTCAGTGGCGCCGCCGTACAGCGAGTAGGACTTGGTCCAACTGACCGGGATTTCCAGGTTGTTGACGATGTGCAGGATCGCCACGGTGACGATGAACGCGCCGAAAAACCAGTTACCGACATAGATGTGCTTGGTCTTGCGCTTGGCCAGCGTGCCGAAGAACACGATGGCGTAGGCGACCCAGACGATGGTGATCAGGATGTCGATCGGCCATTCCAGCTCGGCGTATTCCTTGGAACTGGTGTAGCCCAGCGGCAGGCTGACGGCCGCCAGGACGATCACCAATTGCCAGCCCCAGAAGCAGAACTGGGCGATTCTTGGTGCAAACAGTTGGGTCTGACAGGTGCGTTGCACCGAATAGAACGAACTGGCGAACAGGGCGCAACCGCCGAAGGCGAAGATCACCGCGTTGGTGTGCAACGGGCGCAGGCGTCCGAAACTGGTCCACGGCAAATTGAAGTTGAGTTCGGGCCAGACCAATTGAGCCGCGAGAAAAACCCCGAGCCCCATGCCGACGATGCCCCACACCACCGTCATAATGGCGAATTGGCGGACCACCTTGTAGTTGTAGGCGGTACTGATAGAAGTGTTCATGGTTCCCCATCCACGGTTCAGCCGAAGTGAATGCGCGCGCACGAGGCAAGCGCTTCCTTCGCCTGGAGTTATAGGCAGACTAAAAGCGAGGCAAGCATGGACAAAGAGCACAAGGCCAGTATTGACGGGGATCAATGGGGGCGGTGCGTGGCGGAAAATGGCTGGCTGTGGAATGCGGCGTCGAAGCCGTCATCGGCCACGCTGATCCTCGCCCACGGTGCCGGCGCGCCGATGGACAGCGGCTGGATGAGCGACATGGCTGCACGCCTTGCCGCACTGGGCGTCAACGTGTTGCGCTTCGAGTTTCCGTACATGGCGCAACGTCGCGCTGACGGCGGTAAACGCCCACCCAACCCGGCACCGAAACTGCTGGAATGCTGGCGTGAGGTGTATGCCCAGGTGCGACGCCATGTCACTGGGCGTTTGGCCATTGGTGGCAAATCCATGGGCGGGCGGATGGCCAGTTTGCTGGCGGATGAATTGGGCGCGGATGCGCTGGTGTGCCTGGGCTATCCGTTTTACGCAGTGGGCAAACCGGAGAAACCGCGGGTCGAGCATTTGGCCGTGCTCAAGACCCGGACCTTGATTGTCCAGGGTGAGCGGGATGCGTTGGGCAATCGGGAAGCGGTCGAGGCTTATGCGTTGTCGCCGAGTATCGAGGTGTTCTGGCTCGTGGCCGGGGATCATGATCTGAAGCCGTTGAAGGCTTCCGGGTTTACCCATGAGCAGCATTTGGCGGCTGCGGCGCAGAAGGTGGCTTCGTTTCTTCAGTGATGTGTGCGGTGTCAGTGAGGGCCTCTTCGCGAGCAAGCCCGCTCCCACCTTTGGAATGCATTCCCCTGTGGGAGCGGGCTTGCTCGCGAAAGCGGTCTGCCAGGTAAAAACTGGAGCGCAATGGCTATTCGATTTTCAATTGAAACGCGCCTTCCGGCGTCAGGCCAACAGACTTGAAGTTGGCGTTAAAGTCGCCTCGCACGGTTCTTTTGATCGGGTCGAGCCGGATCGTCAGTTCGGCATAGTCGGCGTCGATCACCTCGATGACGCTGACCCCGTCAGGGCCAGGCAGCGAGTAGGTGTGGGTAACGCGCAGTCCTTGCCCATCCCCGAGCTGGTAAGTGCGTTCCAGCACATCGTCACCCAGGTCAGGCACATTGAAATCCAGGCTGAAGTAATTGTCTTGATCAGGGGAACCTGTAAGTCCGCCGAAAACCCAGCGACCCTGTTCAGACAGCATTCGGCAGAAAAAGCTGTGCTGCGCGTGGATTCGATTACCGCCCAGACTCCAGCCGAAGGTGTTCCCCTCTATCTGAATACTGTTCTGTTTCGGGATGACAATCTTTCGTGGGGTCATTGCAAAATCCTTTTCCTCGCAGGGGTATAAATCAACTGCCGAGCCGTGTGTTGGCGAGCAATTGATAGGGCCTCTGTTCAGAAACGTCTACTGTCAAACTTGACAGCTAGACGCCTTGTCAAAAACATGCTTGGTGCTTGTCGGCGATCAATCTCATGGGCCAAAAAAAGCCCGGAAGCCTTAGCTGTCCGGGTTTTTGTCTTCCAGCAACAATCAGCGGTTAAACCGCTCCACCAACGAATACTGGGTATTTGCAGTTTTGGTCAGCTCTTCACTCAACAACGCCGAGTGTTGCGCCTGTTCCGAGGTCTGGTCCGCCAGTTGCGAGATGTTGCTGATGTTACGGCTGATTTCCTCGGCCACCGAGCTTTGCTCTTCGGTCGCGGCTGCAATCTGCGTGGTCATGTCGGTGATGTGCGCCACCGCTTCGCTGATGCCGATCAGTGCCTGGTCCGCTTCCAGTACCCGCGCTACGCCTTCTTCGGCCTGGCGATGCCCGGCGTCCATGGTTTGCACGGCGGTGTTGGCGGTCTGTTGCAGTTTGGCGATCAGGGCATGGATCTGCCCGGTGGATTCGCTGGTGCGTTGCGCCAGTTGCCGTACTTCATCGGCAACAACCGCGAAACCACGGCCCATTTCACCGGCGCGAGCCGCTTCGATGGCGGCGTTGAGCGCCAGCAGGTTGGTCTGGTCGGCGATGCCTTTGATCACATCGACCACGCCACCGATTTCGTCGCTGTCCTTGGCCAGTTGAGTCACGGTCTGGCCGGTTTCACCGACCACCACCGACAGGCGCTGGATCGCTTCGCGGGTTTCCCCGGCGATGTCACGACCGCGACCGGTCAGGCGATTGGCTTCCTGGGTGGCGTCAGCGGTGCGTTGCACGTGGCTGGCGACTTCCTGGGTGGTGGCGGCCATCTGATTGACGGCGGTGGCCACTTGCTCGGTTTCGACGCGCTGGCGTTCCAGGCCACTGGAGCTTTTGTGCGCCAGGGTGTCGGACTGCTTGGCTTGTTCGGTCAGGTGCTCGGCGGTGTCCTGCAGACGGGTCAGGCAGGTTTTCAGGCGTGCTTCCTGGCTGAGGATCGACATCTCCAAACGCGCCTGGGCGCCACGGCTGTCGGTGTACATCTGCGCGATCAGCGGATCGGAAGTGGTTTGCCCGGCCAGTACCAGCAGGCGTTTGAGGCCGCGCTGTTGCCAGCTCAAACCCATCAGGCCCAGCGGCACCGATAGACCGGCAGCCAAGGCAAACCCCCAGTGGGAGTTGAGCGAGGCACCGATCATGAAGCTGACCTGGCTGATCAGAATGAACGGCACCCAGTCCTGCAGGACCGGCAGCCATTTATCGGTCGAAGGAATCGCCGACTTGCCCTGGTTGATGCGTTGGTAGAGCGCTTCGGCACGGCGGATCTGTTCGGCGGTGGGTTTGATCCGCACCGACTCGTAACCGACCACCTGATTGCCTTCGAAAACCGGTGTGACATAGGCGTTAACCCAGTAGTGATCACCGGTCTTGCAGCGATTCTTGACAATGCCCATCCATGGCAAGCCTTGTTTCAAAGTCCCCCACATATGCGCGAAAACCGCCGCCGGCACGTCAGGGTGACGGACCAGGTTGTGCGGCGCACGGATCAGCTCTTCACGGGAAAACCCACTGATTTCGACAAAGGCGTCGTTGCAGTAAGTGATCACGCCTTTGGCGTCGGTCGTGGAAATCAACCGTTGCTGAGCCGGGAAGGTCCGTTCGCGTTGTGTAATGGGTTGGTTGTTACGCATGGCTTTTTCAATCCGTGAGGCTTTGAGAGGTTGTCGGCGTGGTCAGGGAATTGTTGAAAATATTTTTCAATAATCAGCAGCGCGTCGCAAAACGACCGTTGCGTCAGCCGGCGAGCATCGGGTAGGTGAATAGACCGAAATGCAGCAGGTTCAAGCCGAAATGGGTAGCGATGGCCGCACCCAACCCGCCAAATCGGTAGGCCAGACCATAGCCGACACCGGCCAGGCTCGCCAGTAACACCCATTGCCAGCCTGCGCCCAGATGCGCCAGGCCGAACAACAGCGAGGCGAGCAGCAAGGCGAGGTTTTCACCGTAGGGCAGGTGTTTGAAGCGTCGGCTCAGACCGCCCTGGATATAGCCGCGAAACAGCGCTTCTTCGACCAGGGTGACCAGCAGCAGGTTGTTCAACACCCAGAGCCAGGCTTGGTCGGGCCATTTCGGTGCCCAACTGATCATGCCGAGCAATAGCGCGCCACCAAGGGCGAGTACGACGCTCAGGGTCAGCGCCAGCGCGGTGGCGTAAATCGACAGCCGCAGCGAGCGCCGGCCGACAATCCATGGGCAAACCAGTAACAACCAGAAACCAATCAGCGGTTTGTCCTGGTTCAAATACATGGAAAACGGCACGGCATCATCGGTGAAACGCTGCGGGTCGATGCCGCGACCGTTGTAGAAACCAGGCAGCCAATGCATCGCCAGCGCCAGGGCGAGGACGATGAACAGACCATGGCCGATGTAGCGGCCGGCCTGGATCTTTTGCTGGCGCACGGCGAAACCGGCGAACAGCAGCAGCGCAATGGAGATCGCCGCGAGCCAGCCAAGTTGGCCGTAGATCAGCGCGATTGCATAGCCGATGGAGAGGAGTGCCAGGTAGAGCCATGGCAGAGCGAGCATGGGAAGTCCTTGTACCAATAAATGTGCAATGTGACGCAGTACCCTGTGGGAGCGGGCTTGCTCGCGAAAGGGCCAGTACATCCAACATCAATGTCGCCTGCTACACCGCTTTCGCGAGCAAGCCCGCTCCCACAGTTGATTGGTGGTGTTTTGGGGATTTGTGTTCGACACATAACCCCTTGTGGGAGTGAGCCTGCTCGCGAAAGGGCCAGTACATCCAACATCAATGTCGCCTGACACTCCGCTTTCGCGAGCAGGCTCGCTCCCACAATGGATCGGCGGTGTGCAGGGTATTTTTGTTCGGTGCAGGACACAAACAAAAACACCGCCCGAAGGCGGTGTCTGTGTCAGCAGCGGTGCTTATGAGGCAATCAACTGGCGCAACACGTAATGCAGAATCCCCCCGGCCTTGAAGTATTCCACTTCGTTAAGCGTATCGATCCGGCACAACACCTCGACCTTCTCGCTGGTCCCGTCCTCGCGGGTGATGACCAGTGTCAGGTTCATGCGTGGGGTCACCTCGACGCCGGTCAGCCCGAGAATGTCCACGGTCTCCTTGCCCGTCAGGTTCAGGCTCTTGCGGTTCTGATCCAGTTTGAACTGCAGCGGCAGTACGCCCATGCCCACCAGGTTGGAGCGGTGAATCCGCTCGAAGCTCTCGGCGATCACCGCTTTGACCCCTAGCAGATTCGTGCCCTTGGCCGCCCAATCGCGGCTCGACCCGGTGCCGTATTCTTGCCCGGCGATCACCACCAGTGGCGTGCCCGACGCTTGATAACGCATCGCCGCATCGTAGATCGGCAACCGTTCACCGGTGGGAATGTAGATCGTGTTGCCACCTTCTTCGCCACCGAGCATTTCATTACGAATGCGGATGTTGGCGAAGGTGCCGCGCATCATCACTTCGTGGTTGCCGCGACGGGAGCCATAGGAGTTGAAGTCCCGTGGCTCGACGCCTTTCTCGCGCAAGTAACGCCCGGCCGGGCTGTCGGCCTTGATATTGCCGGCGGGGGAGATGTGGTCGGTGGTCACCGAATCGCCGAGCAGCGCCAGCACGTTGGCTTTCTTCACGTCCTGGATCACCGGCAACGGCCCGCCGATGTCATCGAAGAATGGCGGATGCTGGATGTAGGTCGAATCTTCCTGCCACACATACGTTGCGGCTTGCGGCACTTCAATCGCCTGCCACTGCTCATCACCGGCAAACACTTCGGCGTATTCCTTGTGGAACATCGCGGTGTTGACCTGATTCACCGCGTCGGCGATCTCCTTGGTGCTCGGCCAGATATCCCGCAGATACACCGGGTTGCCGTCCTTGTCATCGCCCAAGGGTTCGCTGCTGATATCGATGCGCACCGTACCCGCCAACGCATAAGCGACCACCAAGGGCGGGGAGGCCAGCCAGTTGGTTTTCACCAGCGGATGCACCCGGCCTTCGAAGTTGCGGTTGCCGGACAGCACCGAGGCCACGGCCAGGTCGGCTTTCTGAATCGCTTTCTCGATCGGCTCCGGCAACGGCCCGGAGTTGCCGATGCAGGTGGTGCAGCCATAACCGACCAGGGCAAAACCCAATTCATCGAGGTACTGCGTCAGCCCGGCCGCCTTGTAATAGTCGGTAACCACTTTCGAACCCGGCGCCAGCGAACTCTTGACCCACGGTTTGCGCTTCAGGCCTTTCTCGACCGCTTTCTTCGCCACCAACCCGGCCGCCATCATCACGCTCGGGTTGGAGGTGTTGGTGCAGGACGTAATCGCCGCAATCACCACTGCGCCGTTTTTCAGGCGATAGGTGTGGCCTTCAGACTCGTAGTCCGCTTCGCCAACCATGTCGGCGTTGCCCACCGCGACGCCACCGCCGCCCTCACTTTCCAGGCGACCTTCTTCCTTGCTGGTGGGTTTGATTTGCAGGCCGAGAAAATCGCTGAAGGCCTGGGCGACATTTGGCAGCGAAACACGATCCTGCGGACGTTTCGGCCCGGCGAGGCTGGCTTCGACGCTGGCCATGTCCAGTTCCAGGCTGTCGGTGAAAATCGGTTCCTTGCCCGGCAGGCGCCACAAGCCCTGGGCCTTGGTGTAGGCCTCGACCAATTTGACCACTTCGGCGGGGCGGCCGGACAGGCGCAGGTAGTCCAGCGTCACGTCGTCCACCGGGAAGAAACCGCAGGTGGCGCCGTATTCCGGGGCCATGTTGGCGATGGTCGCGCGATCGGCCAACGGCAGGTCGGCGAGGCCGTCACCGTAGAACTCGACGAATTTGCCGACCACGCCTTTCTTGCGCAGCATTTGCGTGACGGTCAGCACCAGGTCGGTGGCGGTGATGCCCTCCTTGAGCTTGCCAGTGAGTTTGAAACCGATCACTTCCGGAATCAGCATCGACACCGGTTGGCCGAGCATCGCCGCTTCCGCTTCGATCCCGCCCACGCCCCAGCCGAGCACGCCGAGGCCGTTGATCATGGTGGTGTGGGAGTCGGTGCCGACCAATGTGTCGGGGAAGGCGTAAGTGCGGCCGTCCTCGTCCTTGGTCCAGACCGTGCGTCCGAGGTATTCCAGGTTTACCTGGTGACAAATACCGGTGCCCGGCGGCACCACGCTGAAGTTGTCGAAGGCACTTTGGCCCCAGCGCAGGAACGCGTAACGCTCACCGTTGCGTTGCATTTCGATGTCAACGTTCTGTTCGAAGGCGCTGGAACTGGCGAATTTGTCGACCATTACCGAGTGGTCGATCACTAGGTCCACGGGAGATAGCGGATTGATTCGCTGCGGATCGCCGCCAGCCTTGGCCATGGCGGCGCGCATGGCGGCCAGGTCGACCACGGCGGGCACGCCAGTGAAATCTTGCATCAGGACGCGGGCCGGGCGGTACTGGATTTCGCGATCGGAGCGGCGTTCCTTGAGCCACGCGGCAATTGCCTTGAGGTCGGCGCCGGTGACGGTTTTTTCGTCCTCCCAGCGCAGCAGGTTTTCCAGCAACACTTTCAACGACATCGGCAGCTTGTCGAGATCACCGAGGCTCTTGGCAGCGTCGGGCAGACTGAAATAGTGGTAGGTCTTGTCGTCGATTTGCAGGGTTTTAAGGGTTTTCAGGCTATCGAGGGACGGCATTTGAAATAACTCCTTTGGGTCCGCACGGCTACGGACTGACGGGACAAGCAGAGCCTTTAACCTAGCCCTGTTCATTCGTTAAAGCTAATAACTGGACTCTATGGGCGAGTCCAAGGTTCCGAACTCGGCTATCATGCGCCGGTTTTCGTGACAGGCTTTGCTTCAACGCAAGCCTGGGCATCGCGCAGTGGCTGAATTCTCGCCATCTGCCCAGGAGTAAGAATGAACACCCTCTTTATGCATTGCCGGCCGGGCTTCGAAGGCGAAGTCTGTTCCGAGATTGCCGAACACGCCGCACGGCTGAACGTGGCCGGTTATGCCAAGGCCAAGACCGCCAGCGCCTGCGCCGAATTCATCTGCACCGAAGAAGACGGTGCCGAGCGCCTGATGCGTGGCCAGCGTTTCGCCGAATTGATCTTCCCGCGCCAATGGGCCCGGGGGATTTTCATCGACCTGCCGGAAACCGACCGCATCAGCGTGATCCTTGCGCACATCGTCGACTTCCCGGTATGCGGCAGCCTGTGGCTGGAAATGGTCGACACCAACGATGGCAAGGAGCTGTCGAACTTCTGCAAGAAGTTCGAAGGTCACTTGCGCAAGGCGCTGATGGCCGCCGGCAGACTGGTGGAAGATGCGAGCAAACCGCGCCTGTTGCTGACCTTCAAAAGCGGTCGTGAAGTGTTCGTCGGCCTGGCCGAGTCGAACAACTCGGCGATGTGGCCGATGGGGATCCCGCGCCTGAAGTTCCCGCGGGACGCGCCAAGCCGTTCGACTTTGAAGCTGGAAGAGGCCTGGCACCACTTTATCCCCCGGGATCAGTGGGACGAGCGTCTGCACAGCGACATGACTGGCGTCGACCTCGGCGCCGCGCCGGGCGGCTGGACCTGGCAACTGGTCAATCGCGGCATGCTGGTGACTGCCATCGACAACGGCCCGATGGCCGAAAGCCTGATGGACACCGGTCTGGTACAACACTTGATGGCCGACGGCTTCACCTTCAAACCCCGTCAACCGGTGGACTGGATGGTGTGCGACATCGTAGAGAAACCGGCGCGCAACGCCGCGATGCTCGAAGAGTGGATTGGCGAAGGCCATTGCCGCGAAGCGGTGGTCAACCTCAAGCTGCCGATGAAACAGCGTTACGCGGAAGTGAAGCGCCTGCTCGAACGCATCGCCGAGGGCTTCAAGGAGCGCGGGATCAAGGTCGAGATCGGCTGTAAGCAGCTGTACCACGACCGCGAAGAAGTGACCTGCCACTTGCGCCGGATCGACGTGAAGAAACCCAAGTCCCGCTAAGCCACACCGCCTACCCCGTATGTGCGGGGCGCTACACAGCCCTGTAGGAGCGAGGCTTGCCCGCGAAGCTTTTAGCGTCTTCAAGGACGCCTTCGCGGGCAAGCCTCGCTCCTACAGGGGCGGGGGCGGTGTTATGAGACAGATGACCGAACACCCGGCAATGCGCAACAATGCCGGCCAGTTTCAGGAGTGAATCATGAGTGAAATGATTGATACGCCGGTTGACGGCACCCTCGACGCCACCGGCCTCAACTGCCCGGAGCCGGTGATGATGCTGCACCAGCACATCCGTGATCTGGCGCCCGGCGGCCTGCTCAAGGTGATCGCCACCGATCCGTCGACCCGGCGCGATATCCCCAAGTTCTGCGTGTTCCTCGACCATGAACTGGTCGGCCAGCATGAAGAGGCCGGCACCTACCTCTACTGGATCCGCAAGAAACTCGCTTAACCCGTCGACTTGCTGAGGCGGATCCGCTTGCGTGCACTGCGCGCCAGGCGGATCGACAGCATCAGCGCCGCGCAACTCAAGCCCACGATCAAACCCTGCCACAGCCCGCTCGGGCCGCTTGGCGCGCCCAGCCAGTCGGTCAGGCCCAGGGCGTAGCCCACTGGCAAACCAATCCCCCAGTAGGCGAACAACGTCAGGATCATCGTCACCCGGGTGTCCTGATAGCCGCGCAACGCACCCGCCGCTGTGACCTGGATTGCATCGGAAAACTGAAACAGCGCCGAATACACGATCAGCATTGCCGCGACATGAATCACCGTCGGATCAGTCGTGTAGATCGTGGCAATGTGTTCGCGCAGCAACAGCATCATGCTCGCCGACAGGCAGGCATAGGCCAACGCGCTGCCCATGCCGACACCGGCGGCGAAGCGCGCTTCCCGTGGTTCGTTGCGACCGAGTGCCTGGCCGACGCGCACGGTCACAGCCATGCCCAACGAGTAAGGAATCATGAACACCAGGGAGCTGACGTTCAGCGCAATCTGGTGACCGGCCACGACCGTCGCGCCCAGGCTGCCGATCAGCAGGGCGATCACCGCGAAGATGCTCGATTCGGCAAACACCGCGATGCCGATCGGCAGGCCGATGCCCAGCAAGCGTTTGATCACCGACCATTGTGGCCAGTCGAAACGGCTGAACAGCTCGCTTTTCTGGTAGGCCGGCGCCCAGCGCGTATAGGCCACCATGCCGAGGGCCATGAACCACATGACAATCCCCGTCGCCCAGCCACAGCCGGCGCCGCCCATGGCGGGCACACCCAAGTGACCATAAATGAACACGTAGTTGAGCGGGATGTTCAGCGCCAGTGCGCACAGGCCGAGGATCATCGCCGGGCGCGTGCGGCCCATGCCGTCGCTGAAACAGCGCAACACATGGTAGAACGCCACCGCTGGCAAACCGGCGGCAATGCCGTGCAGGTATTGCATGCACGGGCCGATCAGTTCCGGATCGACTTTCATCAGGTGCAGGATCGGTTCGGCGGCGACGAGCATGGCCGTCGCCATCAAGCCCACCACCAGCGCCAGCCACAGGGCCTGCCGCACGATCGGGCCGATCTCGCTGTGGGTGCCGGCGCCGAAGCGCTGGGCGACTTTCGGTGTGGTCGCCAGCAGCGTGCCGGTCATCAACAAAAACACCGGGACCCAGATCGAGTTGCCCAGCGCCACGGCGGCCAGGTCTCGCGGCCCGACCCGGCCGGCCATCACCGCATCGACGAAGCCCATGGCGGTGGTCGCCAGTTGCGCGATCATGATCGGCAGCGCCAGGGCGAACAGGTTCTTCAGCTCCAGGCGAACCCGGGCGGGGCGGGTGAGGGCGGTTGCAGTGGGGCGGTCAGTCACGGAATTCAAGGGCGAAGCGTCCAGGGTATTTGATGCGCAAGGGCGGCGCATTCTACCCGCTGACGCGCCAGTCAGGAAAAGAGCTGTGTTAGGGATTTGTAATCCTCTCTCACCTGCAAGCTAGGCGTGGCGTGTCATCTACAACTACACTGCCGATCCGCCAAAGGAGCCTCGCCATGCTGATTGTTGCCGACGAAAATATCCCGCTGCTCGATGCCTTCTTCGAAGGTTTCGGTGAAATCCGCCGGGTGCCGGGGCGTTCCATCGACCGTGCGACGGTTGAACAGGCCGATGTATTGCTGGTGCGTTCGGTGACCAACGTCAACCGCGCATTGCTCGAAGGCAGCAATGTGAAGTTTGTCGGCACTTGCACCATCGGCACCGATCACCTGGACCTGGATTACTTCCAACAGGCCGGCATCACCTGGTCCAGCGCACCCGGCTGCAATGCCCGGGGCGTGGTCGACTACGTGCTCGGCAGCCTGCTGACCCTGGCCGAAATCGAAGGCGCCGACCTGACTAAACGCACCTACGGCGTAGTCGGTGCCGGCGAAGTGGGCGGGCGACTGGTCAAAGTCCTGCAAGGCCTGGGCTGGAACGTGCTGGTCTGCGATCCGCCCCGGCAAGCGGCGCAGGGCGGCGATTTCGTCAGCCTTGAGCAGATCATCGAACAGTGCGACGTCATCAGCCTGCACACGCCGTTAAAGAAGCACGGCGCGCAATCGACCTGGCATCTGTTCGATAAAACCCGATTGAATCAACTCAAGCCCGGCACCTGGCTGATCAACGCCAGTCGCGGTCCGGTGGTGGATAACGCCGCTTTGCGCCAAGTGTTGTTGCAGCGTGAAGACTTGCAAGCGGTGCTGGACGTGTGGGAAGGCGAGCCGGAAGTCGACGTGGCGCTGGCTGACCTGTGCGTGCTGGCGACCCCGCACATCGCCGGTTACAGCCTCGACGGCAAGCAGCGCGGCACGGCGCAGATCTATCAGGCGTATTGCGACTTCCTCGGTCAACCGGCCCAGGTCAGCCTCAGCGATTTGCTGCCAGCGCCGTGGTTGTCGCAGGTGACCCTCAATGCTGAAAGCGATCCGGCCTGGGCGTTGGCGATGTTGTGCCGTGGCGTGTACGACCCGCGCCGCGACGATGCGGATTTCCGCCGCAGCCTGGTCGGCACGGTGAGCGAACAGCGGGTGGCGTTTGATGGGCTACGGAAAAATTACCCGTCGCGCCGGGAGATTGATGGGTTGCAGGTGAGAATTGAAGGGGAATCGGCAGAGTTGCAAAAGATAGTGGCGGCCCTTGGCGCGGTGGCGGTCTAGGGATCGAGTCGGCCCCTTCGCGAGCAAGCCCGCTCCCACAGGGATTTTGGGTAAACTCAATTATGTGTTCGACCGACATCCCTGTGGGAGCGGGCTTGCTCGCGAATAGCCGCACCACTATTCCCTGACGAACACCCACAAAAAACCCGGCCAACCAGGGCCGGGTCAAGAAGACGGTGGCTATATCACTCTTGTTCGGCAGGCTTGACCAATCGCTTCTCCAGTTCGCGGCAAGCGTCCTGGATCATGCCTTCAGTGATCGGTACTTCGCGCCCGTCTGCATCGATAATCGAGCAACCCAGAGACTGGTCTGGCTGTGTGCGGATCACTTGAATCTTGTCTTCGCTGCTGTTTTGCAAGGACATGGCCTGTCTCCTCATCAGGTTGTGTGCTTACTGTAAAACCGCCAAGTGACCGGGCTGTGACAACTCCCTACGGTCTCTCGAGGTCGGCAATATCAGTCCACCAGAAATAGTGCATCGTTGCCACCCGGACTTTAGACCAATAGCGTCTAGGCACTAGTCGCGGCGGTCATAATTAACCTGACTCATTGTGATTTACAGAGTTCCACCCCATTGAGAGTGTAGGCAGGCCCTATCAATCGCTACTGTCGCGAACCTGGATGAACCCGATGCTCACTTCCCGTCACCGTCGCGCCTTGCGCCTGACCCTTCATTTTCTTGCGCCGTATCGCTGGCCGGCCATTGGCGCCTTACTCGCGTTGATCGTCACGGCGGGCATCACGTTGTCCATGGGCCAGGGCATTCGCCTGTTGGTGGACCAGGGTTTCATGACCCAATCGCCGCATTTGCTCAACCAGTCCATCGGCTTGTTCATGGTCCTGGTGGTCGGGCTGGCCATCGGCACGTTTGCGCGTTTTTATCTGGTGTCGTGGATTGGCGAGCGGGTGGTCGCGGACATTCGCCGCCAGGTGTTCAACCATCTGGTTTACCTGCACCCAGGTTTTTATGAAGACAACCGCAGCTCCGAAATCCAGTCGCGGCTGACTGCCGACACCACGCTGCTGCAATCGGTGATCGGCTCGTCGCTGTCGCTGTTTTTGCGCAACTTGCTGATGGTGATCGGCGGGATCGTGTTGCTGTTTATCACCAACCCCAAGCTCACCAGCATCGTGGTGATTGCCTTGCCGCTGGTGGTCGCGCCGATCCTGATCTTCGGGCGGCGGGTCAGGAGCCTGTCCCGCGAAAGCCAGGACCGGATCGCCGATGTCGGCAGCTACGTCTCCGAAACCCTCGGCCAGATCAAGACCGTGCAGGCCTATAACCATCAGGTCCAGGACGAAAAACGCTTTGCCATCACCGTGGAACAAGCCTTCGACACCGCGCGTAAACGCATCCTCCAGCGGTCGTGGTTGATCACGCTGGTGATCGTGCTGGTGCTGGGGGCGGTTGGGGTCATGCTCTGGGTCGGTGGCATGGACGTGATCGCCGGGCGGATTTCCGGTGGCGAACTGGCGGCGTTTGTGTTCTACAGCCTGATCGTCGGCAGTGCCTTCGGCACTTTGAGCGAAGTCATTGGCGAGTTGCAGCGGGCGGCTGGCGCGGCGGAGCGGATTGCCGAACTGCTGCGCTCGGAAAACATCATCCAGCCGCCGACCAGTGGGCTGGTGGCGTTGCCCGAGCGGGTGAAAGGGAACCTGGAGTTGCAGGATGTGCGTTTTTCCTACCCGTCGCGTCCTGAAAGCTACGCGGTCAATGGCCTGAATCTGACGATCAACGCGGGCGAAACCCTGGCGCTGGTCGGCCCCTCCGGCGCGGGCAAGTCCACCGTGTATGACCTGCTGCTGCGCTTCTACGACCCCGCCGAAGGACGCATCCTCCTCGACGGCGTGCCGCTGACCCAACTCGATCCACTGGACCTGCGCCGCTGCTTCGCCCTGGTCTCGCAAAACCCGGCGCTGTTCTTCGGCAGCATTGAAGAGAACATCCGCTACGGCAACCCGGGCGCGACCCTGGCCCAGGTCCAGGAAGCGGCAAAAATCGCCTACGCCCACGACTTCATCGAACAAATGCCAAACGGCTACCAGACCCACCTCGGCGACGGCGGCCTCGGCCTGTCTGGCGGCCAGCGCCAACGCCTGGCCATCGCCCGGGCGCTGCTGGTGGACGCCCCCATCCTGTTGCTGGACGAAGCCACCAGCGCCCTCGATGCCCAAAGCGAACACCTGATCCAGCAAGCCCTGCCCAGCCTGATGAAAAACCGCACCACCCTGGTCATCGCCCACCGCTTGGCCACCGTAAAAAACGCCGACCGGATCGCGGTGATGGACCAAGGGAAACTGGTGGCGGTGGGCACGCATCAGGAGCTGGTGGCGAGCAATGCGTTGTATGCGCGGTTGGCGGCGTTGCAGTTTAGTGATGGTCGAGATACTCAGACCGACCCAGTAACCGACCCAGTAGCGACCAAGTAACCGACTAAGTAACCGACCAAGTAGAGCGTCACAAAAAATGCCCGCATCAATCGATGCGGGCATTTTTGTTTACGGTTCAGCGCAAGATCAATAGACCATCACTGATCATCGAAATACCGCTCATGCCAATCCACCAGCGGTTGCGGCGAGTTCAGCTTCTGGCCGTAGATCACTGAGTACGACAGTACGTTTTGCACGTATTGGCGGGTTTCGTCGAACGGGATGCTTTCCACCCACACGTCGAAGCTCAGGTGATCCGCGCCGCGCAGCCATTGGCGCACGCGGCCGGGGCCGGCGTTGTAGGCGGCGGAGGCGAGGACGCGGTTGCCGTTGAACTGGCTGTGGACCTGGCTCAGGTAAGCGGCGCCGAGCTGGATGTTTTTGTCCGGATCGAGCACTTGCTGGGGCGAGGCCAGGGGGATGCTGAACTTGCGCGCGGTTTCCTTGGCGGTGCCGGGCATCAGTTGCATCAGACCGCTGGCGCCGACGCCGGAGCGGGCGTCGTCCATGAACGCGCTTTCCTGGCGCGTGATAGCGAACACCCAGCTCGAATGCAGGCCACGGACCTTGGCTTCACGCACCAGAGTGTCGCGGTGGGCCATCGGGAAGCGAATGTCCAGGTCGTCCCAGTACTGCGCCTGACTGATGGTGCGGATCGCCGGGAAGTACCATTTCAGGTCGTAGGCCAGTTTTGCCTGGGCAACCATTTCGTCGCGGCTGAAGTGGCGGCTGACGTAATACCATTCGCGACGGCCATCGACCACCTGGCCACGGGCGTGCAGCTCCAGGGCGCGACGGATACCGGGGGTGTTGCGCACTTTATTGATGGTGGCCTGGCTGAGGACCAGTGGTTTGTTGAGCAGCGAGTAAGGCAGTTGCGAACGGTCGGCGGCAAGGAAACCGTAGAAGTCACGCTCGCGGGCTAGGCCCTTGTACAGCGTTTGCGCTTCCGGGTTCTGCGGCTGCGCCAGTTCCAGGCTGCGTGCCTGCCAGTAGCGCCAGCGATTGGTGGTGGCCAGGTCCTGGGGCAAGCGGCGGGTCAACTGATAGGCGTCGTCCCAGCGCGCCAGGCGCAGCAGCAGGCGCAGGCGCCATTCGGACACGGTGTTGTCCCGCAGCTCCGGGTCGTACTTGGTCATCACATCGAGTGCGCGGGGATCATAGCGCCGGGCAAGAGTCAGGCCGATTTCCCGGGCGATCGCCACTTTTTCATCCCGGGAGAAGTGCATGCTGCTGGCATAACCGTCGAGCAGGTCCATGGCCTTGTCCGGATCCTGCTTGGCCAGGCGGCGCAAGCCAAGGCTGACGATGTCGGACATCGGCTCGTCGGCCGGGACAAATCGTGAAGGCTGGTTGAGCAACTCGGGTTTCTGCGCCACATCAATCAACAGGCGACCGCGTGGGGCGAGGGTGCTCAGGCCATTGACCAGGCTGTTGGCCAGCGGATAGTTGCGTGCCTGTGCCGCGAGTTTGGTGCGTTCCCAGCGTTTCTGTTCGGTCAGTTGACCGTCGGCGGCCCAGGCGCCGAACAGACCATCGCAGGCCTCGGGTTGGGATTTGCCGGTCAGCCAGAGTTTGTCGGCGTTGGCGTAACCCTGGGCCTTGAGGTTATGGCCGATCTCGTACTGCGCGTTCAGGCAGTCCAGTTCGGTGAAGTTGAGCTTGGGGTCGTAATACTTGACGAAGGTCGCCCAGTCCCCGCGATCGGCCAGCCAGCGCAACCAGCGTAATTTCATCCAGTTGGCCTGGGGCAGATCACCGTGTTCGGCGAGGAATTTCTCGATTTCGGCGTTGCTCGCGGTTTTAAGGCGCGCGGTCAGTTCGTCGTAGGCGAGGTACGGTTCCAGCGGGTAATCACTGAGGGCCTGGCTGTAACGGAAATAAGGCTCGGAATCGCCTTTGGCCAAGGCACGCTTGGCTTCATCGTAATACTGGCGTTGGGTGGACAGATCCACCGCCTGGACTGATTGGGCGGCAGTGGCAGAAAGAAGCAAACACGAAAAAAGACTGAAAAGGCGACTGCGCATGAGACATCCGGGCAGAAAAATCATGACAAGTGCTGGCGATGCCCACACTGAATAATCTGTAGCTTAGCCTTTTGCCAGCGACGGGCGAAAGCTTTGCCGGCCTGTCAGTGCAAGATCGCAACAATTGTCATGCAGAGTGCTACACAGGTGAAATTGCCGGCCTTCTGAAGCCTCAAGTCAGGTAGAATGCGCGCCCGGTTTTTGGAGAAGCTCATGACCCTGCTCAAATTCAGCGATGTGTCCCTTGCTTTCGGCTCTACGCCGTTGTTGGACAAGGTGTCCTGGCAGATCGCCCGTGGTGAGCGGGTGTGCATCATCGGCCGCAACGGCACTGGCAAGTCCAGCATGATGAAGCTCGTCAAGGGCGACCAGAAGCCCGATGACGGCTCCGTTTGGCGTGCACCCGGCCTCAAGATTGGCGAATTGCCGCAAGAATTGCCGGTAGCCGACGAGCGGACCGTGTTCGACGTCGTCGCCGAAGGCCTGGACGGTGTGGGCGAGCTGCTTGCGCAGTATCACCACCTGAGCCAGAACATCGTCACCGACGCCGACCTGGACAAACTGATGCACGTCCAGCACGACCTCGAAGCCCGCGACGGCTGGCGTTTGCAGCAATTGGTCGACAGCACCTTGAGCCGTCTGCAATTGCCGGCCGACAAGACCCTCGCCGAATTGTCCGGCGGCTGGCGTCGCCGCGTCCTGCTGGCCCAGGCCCTGGTTTCCGAACCGGACTTGCTGCTGCTCGACGAACCGACTAACCACCTGGACATCGGTGCGATTGCCTGGCTCGAAGAAGCGCTGAAGGATTTCCAGGGCGCCGTGCTGTTCATCACGCACGACCGTTCTTTCCTGCAGAACCTCGCGACCCGCATCCTCGAACTGGATCGCGGCGGCTTGATCGACTGGAACGGCGACTACGCCAGTTTCCTGGTGCACAAAGAAGCCTCCCTGGCTGCTGAAGACACCGCCAACGCGTTGTTCGACAAGAAACTGGCCCAGGAAGAAGTCTGGATCCGCCAGGGCATCAAGGCACGCCGCACCCGTAACGAAGGCCGCGTCCGTGCCCTCAAAGCCCTGCGTAACGAGCGTAGCGAACGTCGTGAGCGCACCGGCAAGGCCAACATCCAACTGGATACAGCCGACAAGTCCGGCAAGCAGGTGATGGTCCTCGAGAACGTGAGTTTCGCTCACCCGGGCGGCCCGTTCCTGATCAAGGATTTCTCGATGGTCCTGCAGCGCGGCGACCGTATCGGTCTGCTGGGCGCCAACGGCACCGGCAAGACTACTTTGCTGAAACTGATGCTCAACGGCTTGCAGCCCACCAGCGGCACTGTGGAAGAGGGGACGCGCATCGACGTGGCCTACTTCGACCAGTTGCGCCATCAACTGGACCTGGAAAAGACCGTGATCGACAACGTGGCCGAAGGTCGCGACTTCATCGATATCGATGGTCAGAGCCGTCACGTGCTGAGCTACCTCGGCGACTTCCTGTTCAGCCCGCAGCGTGCCCGCACGCCGGTCAAGGCGCTGTCCGGTGGTGAGCGTGCCCGCTTGCTGTTGGCCAAACTGTTCAGCAAACCGGCGAACCTGCTGGTCCTCGACGAACCGACCAACGACCTCGACGTTGAAACCCTCGAACTGCTGGAAGAGGTCCTGCTGACTTTCAACGGCACCGTGCTGATGGTCAGTCACGACCGGGCATTCCTCGACAACGTGGTTACCAGCACCCTGGTCTTCGAAGGTGAAGGCAAGGTTCGCGAGTACGTCGGTGGTTACCAGGACTGGCTGCGTCAGGGCGGCTCGCCGCGCCTGCTGGGCGTGACCGAGAGCAAGTCCGGCAAGGCCGACCTGACCTCCGCCGTCGTGACCGCCGAAGCGGCGCCTGTTGCTGCAGTGGAAGCGCCGGTGGCGAAGAAAAAGCTCAGCTACAAGCATCAGCGTGAGCTGGAAATGCTGCCGGGCCAGATCGAAGCCATGGAACAACAGATTGCCGCCGTTGAAGCGCAGATGGCGGATGTCGCTTTCTACCAGCGCCCGGCCGCCGAGACCGCAGCGGTGATTGCTCAGCTTGAGCAATTGCAGGCTGAACTCGAGGTGATGGTCGAGCGTTGGGCCGAGCTGGATGCCTGATTGATCCTGCTGCCATAAAAAAGCCCGGCGTTCAGAAATGAACGCCGGGCTTTTGGTATGGAATGCGATCTACCGGGCTGCCAAAGATCCAATGTGGGAGCGGGCTTGCTCGCGAAAGTGCTGTATCAGTCAGCGTATTTGTTGAATGTTAAGCCACCTTCGCGAGCAAGCCCGCTCCCACATTGATCCGCGTTGTCAGCTTTTGATCAGGCGCACCGCAAGCACATCGCAGGGCGCACCGTGCAGCACGTCGTTGGCGGTAGAGCCGAGCAGCAGAGCTAAACCATGTCGACCATGGCTGCCGACCACAATCAGGTCGCAGGTTTGTTCCTTGGCCAGGTGGTGAATCTCCTGGCGCGGTTGGCCGTAAGTCAGGTGGCTGTATTCCTTGGTGAGCTCCGGGTATTTCAGGATCAGGCGGTCAAGCCGCTCCTTGGCTTGGTCAAACTGCTGTTGTTGCAGTTGTGACAGGTCCATCGGCACGTCGCCGCCAAAGGCCATGGCCATCGGCTCGACAATGTGCACCAGGGACAGCTTCGCGCCGTTGCTCACCGACAGCTCGCGAGCGCGGTGGATTACAGGATCGCACTCTTCGGTTAGATCTACAGCGACCAGAATATGGTTGTAGGGCATGAGGTGCTCCTCCTGAGGATTGCAATATTGGTAAGTATGGCTGGTTTCAAGCGCAATGGTTCCAAAGTGACCCAAAGCGCTCATCAAGAATCGGGAGTACAGATATGACGGTCTGGATAGTGGTGTCAATCCTGCTGGTGGTCCTGAGTCCGCTGGCATGGTTGCGGCCGTCCCGCCACCAGAGCGGCCGCATGGCCTTGCGCATGGAGGCGCGACGCATCGGCCTGGCCATGCAGCTGGCGCCCCAGGAGTGGCCGCACTGGCTGAGCCAGGAGCCGCCGAGCCCGTGTGCCCAGTACCATCGGCCGCGCCGGGGCAATCAGCCGAAGTGCTGGAGTTATTGGCAAAAGTCCCCGGGTGTGTGGGTCAATCAGTGGCAGGAGGTCTGTGAAGATCCGGCGCTGCTCAATCATTTCGAAAAATTGCCGGACAACGTCTACAAGGTCGAAGCGGACAAGCAGATGATCACCCTGTACTGGGGCGAGAAGGGCGAAGCGACGGTTTTGCAGCAAATTGACGGGGTGCTGAAAGCACTGGCATGACTTGCGGAAATTTCGCGCTGCAATGGCGCGAAACGTCTGGCAGACAGGCAATAAAAAGCCCGACATCATCATCGGGCTGGAGTTGGCCAGGCAGGCCGGAAATCTGTGTGGCGCTGATCTTACGCCGGGCATTCGCCAAAAGTGTCGAATTTTTTCCTCAACGTCCCGCCAGCGTAGCTGCTTGAACACAGGTTGCCGTGAATTAGGGCGACTTTTCTAACTATTGATTCTATGAATGGCCTCACATGCACCTGCGTGTTGTGCACCTTCGTCTTACGGAAATGACTGCAAAGTCGCGTTTCAACCCGCATTTTGGGCGATTGACAATTGCCGGAAATTCCGTGAAGGTGGCGTACCCAAATCAAACGGGCGTATGAATTGAGCGTTTGTCTTACAGAACGCTCCTACAGAATCCCGACTATCGCGTTGGCGGGTGTGCCGGGTGGATTGGCGTTAGCATCGACGAAAAGCGTCCTGCCAAGCCATTCGCCTGCGTCCGACGTGTACTGTTCAGCTTCCATATCGTGGAGATCAGTTGATGATTTACGAAGGTAAAGCCATCACGGTTAAGGCTCTTGAAAGTGGCATCGTCGAACTGAAGTTCGATCTCAAGGGTGAGTCCGTCAACAAGTTCAACCGTCTAACCCTGAACGAATTGCGTCAGGCTGTAGACACCATCAAGGCAGATGCTTCGATCAAGGGTGTGATCGTCAGCAGTGGCAAGGACGTATTCATCGTCGGCGCCGACATCACCGAATTTGTCGAGAACTTCAAGCTGCCTGATGCAGAGCTTGTCGCTGGCAACCTCGAAGCCAACAAGATTTTCAGCGATTTCGAAGACCTCAACGTCCCGACAGTTGCCGCGATCAACGGCATCGCCCTGGGTGGCGGTCTGGAAATGTGCCTGGCGGCGGACTACCGCGTCATGTCCACCAAGGCCAAGATCGGTCTGCCAGAAGTCAAACTGGGCATCTACCCGGGCTTCGGCGGCACCGTGCGCCTGCCGCGCCTGATCGGTGCCGACAACGCCATCGAGTGGATTGCCGCCGGCAAGGAAAACCGTCCTGAAGACGCGCTGAAAGTCGGCGCCGTCGATGCCGTGGTTGCCCCTGAGAAACTGCAGGAAGCCGCCCTGGAACTGATCAAACGCGCCATCTCCGGCGAGTTTGACTACAAGGCCAAGCGTCAGCCGAAGCTTGAAAAGCTGAAGTTGAACGCCATTGAACAAATGATGGCTTTCGAAACCGCCAAAGGTTTCGTGGCCGGTCAGGCTGGCCCGAACTACCCGGCGCCGGTTGAAGCGATCAAGACCATCCAGAAAGCGGCGAACTTCGGTCGCGACAAGGCGCTGGAAGTCGAAGCCGCCGGTTTCGTCAAACTGGCCAAGACCTCTGCCGCGCAGAGCTTGATCGGTCTGTTCCTGAACGATCAGGAGCTGAAGAAAAAGGCCAAGGCCTACGACGAAATCGCCAAAGACGTGAAGCAGGCTGCCGTATTGGGCGCCGGCATCATGGGTGGCGGTATCGCTTATCAGTCGGCCTCCAAAGGCACGCCGATCCTGATGAAGGACATCAACGAGCACGGTATCGAGCAGGGTCTGGCTGAAGCCGCCAAGCTGCTGGTCGGGCGCGTTGATAAAGGCCGCATGACCCCGGCGAAAATGGCTGAAGTGCTTAACGGCATTCGTCCGACCCTGTCCTACGGCGATTTCGGTCACGTGGATCTGGTTGTCGAAGCGGTCGTCGAGAACCCTAAGGTCAAGCAAGCCGTACTGGCTGAAGTCGAAGACAAGGTCAAAGAGGACACCATCCTCGCGTCCAACACCTCGACCATTTCCATCACCTTGCTGGCCAAGGCCCTCAAGCGTCCGGAAAACTTCGTCGGCATGCACTTCTTCAACCCGGTACACATGATGCCGCTGGTTGAAGTGATCCGTGGCGAGAAGTCCAGCGAGCTGGCTGTTGCCACCACCGTTGCCTATGCCAAGAAAATGGGCAAGAACCCGATCGTCGTCAACGACTGCCCGGGCTTCCTGGTCAACCGCGTACTGTTCCCGTACTTCGGCGGTTTCGCCAAGCTGGTCAGCGCCGGTGTGGACTTCGTGCGTATCGACAAGGTCATGGAAAAATTCGGCTGGCCAATGGGCCCGGCGTACCTGATGGACGTGGTCGGCATCGACACCGGTCACCACGGTCGTGACGTGATGGCTGAAGGTTTCCCGGACCGCATGAAAGACGATCGCCGTTCGGCTATCGACGTGCTCTACGAAGCCAAGCGCCTGGGCCAGAAGAACGGCAAGGGTTTCTACGCTTACGAGACCGACAAGAAGGGCAAGCAGAAGAAAGTCGCCGACCCGTCGGTGCTGGAAGTGCTCAAGCCGATCGTCTACGAGCAGCGCGAAGTCACTGACGAAGACATCATCAACTGGATGATGATCCCGCTGTGCCTGGAAACCGTGCGTTGCCTGGAAGACGGCATTGTCGAAACTGCCGCCGAAGCCGACATGGGTCTGGTCTACGGTATTGGTTTCCCTCCATTCCGTGGCGGTGCGCTGCGCTACATCGATTCGATCGGTGTTGCAGAGTTCGTTGCCCTGGCTGACCAGTACGCTGATTTGGGCGCGCTGTACCACCCGACCGCGAAGCTGCGTGAAATGGCCAAGACTGGCCAACGGTTCTTCGGTTAAGCGTCCCAACTTTTGAGCGAGAGTGAAATTTTATGAGCTTGAATCCAAGAGACGTCGTGATTGTCGACTTCGGTCGTACTCCGATGGGCCGCTCCAAGGGCGGCATGCACCGCAACACCCGCGCCGAAGACATGTCTGCGCACCTGATCAGCAAACTGCTGGAACGCAACGTCAAGGTTGATCCGAACGAAGTCGAAGACGTGATCTGGGGCTGCGTGAACCAGACCCTGGAGCAGGGCTGGAACATCGCGCGCATGGCGTCCCTGATGACTCAGATCCCGCACACCGCCGCCGGCCAGACCGTCAGCCGCCTGTGTGGTTCGTCGATGAGCGCGCTGCACACCGCTGCGCAAGCGATCATGACCGGCAACGGTGACGTATTCGTCGTCGGCGGCGTCGAGCACATGGGCCACGTGAGCATGATGCACGGTGTCGATCCGAACCCGCACATGTCTCTGTACGCGGCGAAAGCCTCGGGCATGATGGGCCTGACCGCTGAAATGTTGGGAAAAATGCACGGCATCACTCGCGAACAACAGGACGCTTTCGGCGTGCGCTCCCACCAACTCGCCCACAAGGCGACCGTGGAAGGCAAGTTCAAAGACGAAATCATCCCGATGCAGGGCTACGACGAGAACGGTTTCCTGAAACTGTTCGACTACGACGAAACCATTCGTCCGGAAACCACCCTGGAAAGCCTGGCGGCTCTGAAGCCTGCTTTCAATCCAAAGGGCGGCACCGTGACAGCCGGTACTTCGTCGCAGATCACCGATGGTGCTTCGTGCATGATCGTGATGTCGGCGCAGCGTGCACAAGACCTCGGCATCCAGCCATTGGCGGTGATTCGCTCGATGGCAGTGGCAGGTGTGGATCCGGCGATCATGGGCTATGGTCCAGTTCCGGCAACACAAAAAGCACTGAAACGTGCGGGCCTGGGGATCAACGATATCGACTTCTTCGAGCTCAACGAAGCTTTCGCCGCACAGGCCCTGCCCGTGCTGAAAGATCTGAAAGTGCTCGACAAGATGAACGAGAAGGTTAACCTGCACGGCGGCGCGATTGCCTTGGGTCACCCGTTCGGTTGCTCCGGTGCGCGTATCTCCGGCACTTTGCTCAACGTGATGAAGCAAAATGGCGGCACCTTCGGGGTGGCCACCATGTGCATTGGTCTCGGCCAAGGCATCTCCACCGTCTTCGAACGCGTTTAAGCGTCTCGTTGATGGAAGCCGGGGCCAAGTGCCCCGGTTTTTGTTTTTCTGAATTTATTTTTGTTTTTATTTTAAAAAGATTTGAGCGAGGGCCGAAGCATGCCGATACAACCTGGGCTCTACCAACATTACAAAGGTCCGCAGTACCGTGTATTTAATGTTGCGCGGCATTCCGAGACCGAAGAAGAAGTGGTCTTTTACCAAGCCCTGTATGGCGATTACGGCTTTTGGGTACGTCCCTTGAGCATGTTCCTGGAGTCGGTCGAGGTTGACGGCGAACAGGTCCCACGCTTTGCTTTGGTGCAAGCCGAACCGAGCCTTTTTTCCAAGCCATAAGCTGAGTGCGCGCCGAACCCTGCGCTTGACCTCACCTTGTAGCCACTATATATAGCGGTGCCGCGTCAGGCGCCAACCGCCTTTCACTTCTAGAATTCAGGAATTTTCTGATCCATGGGCAAATCGCTGGTCATTGTGGAATCCCCGGCTAAGGCCAAGACCATCAACAAGTATCTGGGTAACCAATACGTGGTGAAGTCGAGTATCGGCCATATCCGAGACCTGCCCACCAGCGGTTCGGCTAGCGCCAGCAAAGAGCCAGCCGCCAAGCGCGGCAAGGCCGCCGCGGGTGAAGGTCCGGTGCTTACGCCGAAAGAGAAGGCGCGTAAGCAGCTCGTCTCGCGCATGGGTGTCGATCCCGATCATGGCTGGAAAGCCAAGTACGAGATCCTCCCGGGCAAAGAGAAAGTCATCGAAGAGCTGCGCCGGCTCGCCAAAGATGCTGACACCATCTATCTCGCAACCGACTTGGATCGCGAGGGGGAAGCCATTGCCTGGCACCTGCGCGAAGCCATCGGTGGTGACGACAGCCGCTACAAGCGCGTGGTGTTCAACGAAATCACCAAGAAGGCGATTCAGGAAGCCTTCTCCAAGCCGGGCGAGCTGGATATCGACCGTGTAAACGCCCAGCAGGCGCGTCGTTTCCTCGATCGCGTGGTGGGTTACATGGTTTCGCCGCTGCTGTGGGCCAAGGTCGCTCGCGGCCTGTCCGCCGGCCGCGTGCAATCGGTTGCGGTAAAACTGGTCGTTGAGCGTGAGCGAGAAATCCGCGCGTTCAACCCGGAAGAGTACTGGGAAGTCCACGCTGACCTCGGCACCGCCAAAGGCGCCACCGTGCGTTTCGACGTGGCCCGCGAGAAAGGCGAAGCCTTCAAGCCGCTCAACGAAACCCAGGCCATGGCCGCGCTGGAGAAGCTTAAGTCTTCCAGCTACAGCATCGTCAAGCGTGAAGACAAACCGACCAGCAGCAAGCCGTCGGCACCGTTCATCACCTCCACCCTGCAGCAGGCCGCGAGCAACCGCCTGGGCTTCGGGGTGAAGAAAACCATGATGATGGCCCAGCGTTTGTACGAAGCGGGCTACATCACGTATATGCGTACCGACTCCACCAACCTCTCGGTTGATGCGGTGGCGATGGCGCGTACTTATATTGAAGGCGAATTCGGCAAGAAGTACCTGCCGGAAAACCCGAACGTTTACAGCAGCAAGGAAGGCGCACAAGAGGCTCACGAAGCGATTCGTCCCTCCGACGCCAACACCGAGCCAAGCAAGCTGTCGGGCATGGAGCGTGATGCCGAGCGTCTGTACGAGCTGATCTGGCGCCAGTTCCTCGCTTGCCAGATGCTGCCGGCGCAGTACCTGTCGACCACGGTGACCGTGGGTGCAGGTGATTTCGAACTGCGCGCCAAGGGCCGCATCCTGAAGTTCGACGGCTACACCCGCGTCATGCCGCAAATCGCCAAGCCAGGTGATGACGACGTGTTGCCAGACATGGCTCAGGGCGACGCGATGAAGCTAATCAAGCTTGATCCGACCCAACACTTCACCAAGCCGCCGGCCCGTTACTCGGAAGCGAGCCTGGTAAAAGAAATGGAAAAACGCGGCATCGGTCGTCCTTCGACCTACGCGGCGATCATTTCCACCATCCAGGACCGCGGCTACGTGGCGCTGCACAACCGTCGTTTCTACTCGGAAAAGATGGGCGATATCGTCACCGAGCGCCTGGCCGAGAGCTTCTCCAACCTCATGGACTACGGCTTCACCGCCGGCATGGAAGAGAACCTCGATGACGTGGCCCAGGGCGAACGCGACTGGAAAAACGTGCTCGACGAGTTCTACGGCGACTTCAAGAAGAAACTCGAAGTAGCCGAAAGCGCTGAGGGAGGCATGCGTGCCAACCAGCCAGTGATGACTGATATTCCATGTGTGGTGTGCGGTCGTCCGATGCAGATTCGTACCGCATCCACTGGCGTGTTCCTCGGTTGCTCGGGCTACAGCCTGCCGCCGAAAGAGCGCTGCAAGGCCACCGTCAACCTAGTGCCGGGCGATGAAATCGCTGCGGACGACGAGGGTGAATCGGAATCCCTGGTCCTGCGCGGCAAACACCGCTGCCCGATCTGCAGCACGGCGATGGACGCTTATCTGCTGGATGAAAAACGCAAGCTGCACATCTGCGGTAACAACCCGGATTGCGACGGCTACGAAATCGAAGAAGGCAGCTATCGCATCAAGGGCTATGAAGGTCCGAGCCTGGAATGCGACAAGTGCGGCAGCGAGATGCAGCTCAAGACCGGCCGTTTCGGCAAGTTCTTCGGCTGCACCAATGCGACGTGCAAGAACACCCGCAAACTGCTGAAAAGCGGTGATGCGGCGCCGCCGAAGATGGATCCGGTGAAGATGCCTGAGCTGAAATGCGAAAAGGTCAACGACACCTACATCCTGCGCGACGGGGCTTCCGGCCTGTTCCTGGCGGCGAGCCAGTTCCCGAAAAACCGCGAGACTCGTGCTCCGTTGGTGATCGAGATCGTGCCGCACAAGGATGAGATCGATCCGAAGTACCACTTCCTTTGCGAAGCGCCGAAGAAAGATCCGGATGGCCGTCCATCAGTGATCCGCTACAGCCGCAAGACCAAGGAGCAGTACGTGCAGACCGAAGTCGAAGGCAAGCCTACTGGCTGGAAAGCGTTCTACGACGGCGGTAAGTGGACGGTTGAAGACAAGCGGACCCCCGCGAAGGCTTAAAACGTCGCTGCACTGAAAAGGCCGCATGACAATCCTCGGATTTTCATGCGGCCTTTTTGTTTTGGGCTTGCGGTCGGCTCGGCTGATCCACGACACTGTCGGGCCTGTGTGACGCAATTATTTCGCTGTGGAGGCTGCCGTCATGGCCCACGAACTCTATACCCGCACCAACCAGAAAATTTATTTCGCCGGCCTGTCGCTCGAAGCGCTCGCCAGGGCCGAAGAGGGGCGGGCGATGAACTCCCTGGCGTTGATCCAGGCCGGGCGCGAATCGGCGTTGTTTCACCTTTACGGTGCGCTGCTCGGGTTGTGCCATGAGATTGCTGGTTTCTATCGCTTGCCTCAGGCCAATGCGCCGCGGGCGGAGATGTTGCTGACCCGCGAAGTGCTGCAAGCCATCGCCATTCCTGAAATGGCCGAGATGGTCGAGTTGGCAGGGAATTCGGAAACCTGGCTGGCCAAACTGCTGGCGGCCCATGCTGCACTGTTTCAGCCTCCGCGGGCGCCGCACAAGCCGAAGGTTGATGTGACGCAGCCGTTGATCCTCGCGGTTAACCTGGACGAAGAAGAAGCACCTCAAGAACTGAGCCGTGAGGAGCTGGAGAGCTGGCGTCAGAACCTGAAAGGACTGGCGATCCGCTTTCGTGAAGGATTGAACGAGTGCTAAGCGATTAAGCGCTGTGGTGGATGACCTTCCAGGCCGCCCTGCAGTGAAGAGTACTAACAGATATTTCATCGTGATGACTTCTGGTCAAGATCCCGAGCGAAGCCTGGCCGATGCCTATATAATCCCCGCCTTTCGTGGAGAACAGACCTTTATGCCAACGTCCTTTCTAGAAATTGTCGAGTTACCAGACGGCCGAATCGAGCTGCGCAGGGCCGAGGACGAGGGTTCTCTGGTTACTTTGGATTTCTCCGAGGACGCCAAAGCGTTCCTGCAAGGCAATCACGTGGAAGTCGCCAAGGCGATGTTGAGTGTTGGTGTGCAGATGGCAGGGCGCCTGGTTGAAGGCGAATTCAACAAAGATGAAGAGCCGCGGATCCTGCACTGATCCCGCCCGTCGGTTTCTGCTGATACCGCGACAGATCGGCTTCTCTATCCTTGGAGAAGCCTGGCGCTGTTTAAAGCGCACATTGAATCTCAATTACCCCAGTCGAATATTCAGGCTTTGAGCGTCCCCGGTGCGGGCGGCGCTGATCAACTGTTGCCGTAAAGCGGCGTTCAACGGATTAAGCCAACTGACGACGGTGTGGCTGCGGCCCAGTCGCAGGGCTTCGCAAGTCAGTTGCTGGGCGCTCTGAGTTCCGCGGGGTTGCAGCAGCAGAATGCGTTCGCGGTTCAGGCCGGCGTCCCGCAGCCAGGCCTGGGTCAGGCTGGCGGGCGGAGCGATCAGGGTGAGCCAGCGTGCGTCCTGGTCCTGGCTTAATTCCCGAAGAATCGGTGCCAGAAGGTTCAGGCAGCTCCCTGCTGCACCACGCAGTGACAGCTCGCTGAAAACCTCGGGCTCTGCGCTCCAGGGCGACTCGACCACGTCTTTCAGGATCGGCGCCAGCGGTTGCGCCATGAACGCCTCGAACAACGGCAGTTGGGCATGCTGTGGTGTATGTGGGAACTGCATAAAGCCTCCTTTAGCGGCGAATCACTCCGACACTCAAGCCTTCGATCACCAGTTCCTGATCTTTCAGGTTGACTTCGATGGGGGCGAACTCGGGGTTTTCGGCTATCAGCCAGACCTTGCTGCCATCGCGCTTGAAGCGCTTGACGGTCACTTCATCGCCAATCCGCGCCACCACGATCTGGCCATTGCGGGCTTCACGGGTGGTGTGTACGGCCAGCAGGTCGCCGTCGAAAATGCCCACGTCCTTCATGCTCATGCCATGCACCCGCAACAGGTAGTCGGCACGGGGATGGAAAAACGTCGGATTGATGTTGCAGGATTCTTCGATGTGTTGCTGCGCAAGGATTGGCGCGCCAGCGGCCACGCGACCGATGATCGGCAGGGTGGACTCGTCGGCCTTGGCTTCGAAGCCGGGAATGCGGATGCCACGGGAGGCGCCCGGGGTCATCTCGATCGCACCTTTGCGAGCCAGTGCCTTGAGGTGTTCTTCCGCCGCGTTCGGCGATTTGAAACCCAATTCCTGAGCGATTTCCGCGCGGGTCGGCGGGTAGCCGTTGTCTTCGAGGCAACGTTTGATGAAGGCCAGAATCTCTGCTTGGCGTGGCGTCAGCTTTAGCATATTGATCGCTCTGTCTTTTTATACAGTGACTGGGATTATATACAGTGAAAGCTTCTTGGCAATGCCCCTTTTTTCCCTCGCCGCTGGACGGTCAGTCAGCTCGCTGATTAACGACGCAGAGTTGTATGGTTAAATAGCTGACCGACCATTCCCAAAACGAACCGGCAGGCTTGACAACGCACAGGCTGAAACGTATGTTTCAAACAAGTGTTTGTCAGGCGGAGTAGCCATGGCCCAGTCGGAAACCGTAGAACGCATTCTCGATGCTGCCGAGCAGTTGTTCGCGGAAAAAGGTTTCGCCGAAACCTCGTTGCGTCTGATCACCAGCAAGGCCGGGGTCAATCTGGCGGCGGTGAACTATCATTTCGGCTCCAAGAAGGCGCTGATCCAAGCGGTTTTCTCGCGTTTCCTCGGGCCGTTCTGCCTCAGCCTCGATAAAGAGCTGGAGCGGCGCCAGGCCAAGCCGGAAAACAAGCCGACGCTCGAGGAACTGCTGGAAATCCTCGTCGAGCAAGCTCTGGTGGTGCAGCCACGCAGCGGCAACGATCTCTCCATATTCATGCGTTTGCTGGGCTTGGCCTTCAGTCAGAGCCAGGGCCACTTGCGTCGTTATCTGGAAGACATGTACGGCAAGGTTTTCCGTCGCTACATGATGCTGGTCAACGAGGCCGCGCCGCGTATTCCACCTATCGAACTGTTCTGGCGCGTACATTTCATGCTCGGTGCCGCGGCGTTCAGCATGTCCGGGATCAAGGCCTTGCGCGCCATTGCCGAGACCGATTTCGGCGTCAACACTTCCATCGAGCAGGTGATGCGCCTGATGGTGCCGTTCCTCGCCGCTGGCATGCGGGCCGAAACTGGCGTCACCGATACGGCCATGGCCACTGCGCAGTTGCGTCCGCGCAGTAAATCGACGCCGGTGGCCGCCAAGGTTTAACCGCACACGGGTGGGCGCGGCAGCTGACATCCGCTAAGCTAGCCGCCCATGCCGACTCTCGTTTTGAACCCGTTCTCCATTGATATCACCGACCTGCCGGGCACAGCCCTCGGCGGCGAAATCGTGTGGGGCGGGTTTTTCGTTTTCAAGGAATTCCTATGACTGCTGGCCTGCAAGGCTCGTTGATGGTGGACGTCGCCGGTACTTGGCTGACGGCTGAAGATCGCCAATTGTTGCGCCAGCCCGAAGTGGGTGGCCTGATCATTTTTGCCCGCAACATCGAGCATCCGCGCCAGGTACGCGAGCTGAGTGCTGCAATCCGCGCCATTCGTCCTGACCTGCTGCTGGCGGTGGACCAGGAGGGCGGTCGGGTCCAGCGCTTGCGCCAGGGCTTCGTGCGCCTGCCAGCCATGCGCGCCATCGCCGACAATCCGAATGCCGAATACCTGGCCGAGCAGTGCGGCTGGATCATGGCCACCGAAGTGCTGGCCGTCGGCCTCGACCTGAGCTTCGCCCCGGTGCTGGACCTGGATTATCAGCGCAGCGCCGTGGTCGGCACCCGCTCGTTTGAAGCCGATCCAGAGCGCGCTGCCTTGCTCGCCGGTGCCTTTATTCGCGGCATGAACAGCGCTGGCATGGCCGCCACCGGCAAGCATTTCCCGGGACACGGTTGGGCCGAGGCCGATTCCCACGTTGCCATTCCCAATGACGAGCGCAGCCTCGACGAGATCCGCGCCAACGACCTGGTGCCGTTCGCCCGATTGAGTAAGCAATTGGCCGCTGTCATGCCGGCCCATGTAATTTATCCACAGGTCGATGCACAACCTGCCGGTTTCTCCCGGCGCTGGTTGCAGGACATCCTGCGTGGCGAGTTGCAGTTCGATGGTGTCATTTTTAGTGACGATCTTTCCATGGCCGGCGCCCACGTAGTCGGCGATGCTGCCAGCCGCATCGAAGCCGCGTTGACCGCCGGTTGCGATATGGGCCTGGTGTGCAACGACCGCGCTGCTGCTGAATTGGCCCTGACCGCCGCCCAGCGGATGAAGGTCAAGCCGTCGTCGCGTATTGCGCGGATGCGCGGGCAGTCTTTCGCCGGCATCGAATACCGCCAAGACCCGCGCTGGCTCACGGCGGTCGGCGCGCTCAAAGAAGCTCAACTGATTGATTAAGGACGTTTCGTTATGACGGTTTACGCGATTATCGGTGGCACCGGCCTGACTCAACTCGAAGGCCTGAGCATTCGTCAGTCATTGGCGGTGGACACTCCTTACGGCCCGCCTTCCGGCGAGGTGCATATCGGAGTCTACGCCGGCAAGGAAGTGCTGTTCCTTGCGCGCCACGGTCACCCCCATCGATTCCCGCCGCATCAGGTCAACTATCGCGCCAACCTCTGGGCGCTAAAGCAGGCCGGGGCCGAAGCGATTCTTGCGGTCAACGCCGTGGGCGGGATTCACGCCGCAATGGGCACCGGCCACTTCTGCGTACCTCATCAGTTGATCGACTACACCAGCGGTCGCGAGCACACCTATTTCGCCGATGATCTGGAACACGTCACCCACATCGATTTCAGCTATCCGTACAGCGAGCCGCTGCGCCAGCAGTTGATTGCGGCGTTGGCGGCTGAAGGCGTCGGCTACAGCAGTCACGGCGTGTACGCCTGCACGCAAGGCCCACGCCTGGAAACCGTTTCTGAAATCGCCCGGCTGGAACGTGATGGCTGCGACATCGTCGGCATGACCGGCATGCCGGAAGCGGCGCTGGCCCGTGAGCTGGAGCTGGATTACGCCTGCCTGGCGCTGGTAGTGAACCCGGCGGCAGGCAAGTCCACGGCGGTGATCACCATGGCCGAGATTGAACAGGCGTTGCATGACGGGATGGGCAAGGTGAAGTCGACGTTGGCGCGGGTGTTGGCGGGTTGAGTTTCTGCGGGCAGATAAAGGGTCTGGCCGATTCATTGAATCAAGCGGCGTCGATTTCATGACAACAATAACTGAGCAACTTCTTGCGCTACCTTGGGCAGAGGTGTTCAGTCATCGCGCTCTGGAAAAGGCCCGCAGGTACGCGGATGAGGATCGTGTAACAATCCATCAGAACGACGGCTCGATGATTATCGCAACGTGCGTCGGCTCTGAAAGACAGGAATACGAGCAGAACATCGAGCTCATCAAAGATCGGGATGGGGGCTGGCGGTTCGGATGCATTTGTACCTGTCCTGTTTCATACAACTGCAAACACTGCGCCGCAGTCATCTATCACCTGCAAGGCCTTCCCGCTAAACCATCCGAAAGCACCGCACAGGTCCACCTGAGTCGCGAGCTGGAGCGCTGGCTCGACGGAATTCCCGCTACGGGCAAGACGGTTGATGAGCCGGCGCTGGGGACAAACACGCGCCTGGTCTACCGGCTCAAGGCCACAACCGTAGCAGGGAAGTGGACACTGGAAATTTTCAAGGCCCGCCAACTCAAGAGCGGCGTCTTGCAAGACCTCAAGCCGGTGTACTCGTTATCGGAAATGCTATTGCGCCAACCCGGCTACCTGGCTGAACTGGACCTTCGGATCGCCAGGCTGCTGGTGGCCATTCACTCCCATCACGCCTATTACGGTGGCTACCCCTTGGAAGGCAGTAGTGGCGCTGAACTCCTGGAGATGTTGGTGCGTACCGCGCGACTGTTCCTCGATTTCGAGCAGCCGCCCCTGGCGTCGGGAGCGAAGCGGGCAGGTCGGTTTGCCTGGGCCGAACAATCCAACGGCAGTTTTCGGCCTCAATGGAGCAGCGACGAAGTCGAGCCGGAAACGGTACTGGCGATTGAACCCTTGTACTACCTTGACCGCGAGCGACTGCACGTCGGAACCTTGTGCACCGAGCAGGATGAAAAACTGGCGTGTCACTTGACCTTGGCGCCGGATATCCCGGCGCGCCAGGCGATGCAGTTCAGCCATCGGATGAGTTCCGCGACGCAAGTGGCCCCGCCGCACCAGCTGACGGAACGGGTGGTCGATGACATTTTTCCCAAGGCGCACCTGACGCTCAACAGCGGTAAACGCTACAAGAACTGGAAGTATGAGGCGGAGCACCGTGCCGCGCTGGCGTTCACCTACGACGGGCACCCGGCCACGGACCGAAACCCCGAAGTGTTGATCCTTTCTGGCACCGAAACCCAGCGTATCCAGCGCAAACCCGCCGCCGAAAAAGCCTTGCGCCAAGCCCTGCAAAAACACGGTTTTAAAAAGGCTACGATTAAAAGCAGTGTGGACCGCCCGGGCGAGATGTTCGGGTTGCCGGATGATTCAGCCTGGCTTGCCTTTGTGCAAGAAGGAATCCCGCTGCTGCGTAAGGCAAATTGGCACGTCGATATCAGTCATGCCTTTCACTTCAATGTGCAGCCGGTAGAGCAGTGGTATGCCGATGTTGAGGAAGAGTCGGCGCACCAGTGGTTTGATCTGCAACTGGGCATCGTGGTCAACGGCGAGCGCCACAGCCTGTTGCCGATCTTGCTGCATTTGCTGCGCAGCCAGCCACAATTGCTCGATCCCGCCAGCCTGGCTAAACGCAACGATGACGAACAACTGTTGATCGAGCTTGGCGGTTCCAAGGCGCATGTGAAAGTTGCACTGCCCTATGGTCGCATCAAACCGCTAATGGCCACCCTTGGCGAGTTGTACCTGGGTGCCCATGAGGGCGACTCGTTGCGTTTGACTGCGCCGGACGCCGCACGCCTCAGTGCGCTGGAAGGCGTGCCGCTGGTCTGGCAGGGCGGCGAGCGACTGCGCAGTTTTGCCAAACGCTTGCGTGAATGGACGCACGTTCAGGTCGCGGCGCCCGAGGGCCTGAAGGCGACGCTGCGCCCGTATCAGCTTGAAGGCCTGAACTGGATGCAAACCCTTTGCGAGCTGGAAGTGGGCGGCATCCTCGGCGACGACATGGGCCTGGGTAAAACCCTGCAGACCCTGGCTCACCTGCTGACGGAAAAACTGGCCGGGCGACTTGATCGTCCAGCCCTGGCCGTGATGCCCACCAGCCTGATCCCCAACTGGCTCGACGAGTCCCAGCGCTTTACCCCGCAACTCAAGGTGTTGGCGCTGCATGGCGCCGCCCGGCAAAAAGACTTTGCCCGCCTTTCTGAATACGATTTGGTATTGACCACTTACGCGTTGCTGCCTCGGGACCTGGAGATTTTGCAGCCGCAGGTCTGGAGCGTGCTGATTCTCGACGAAGCGCAGAACATCAAAAACCCGGTCAGCAAAGCCGCTCAAGCCGCCCGCGATCTTCAGGCCCGCCAGCGGTTGTGTCTGTCTGGCACGCCACTGGAAAACCACCTCGGCGAGTTGTGGTCGCAATTTCACTTTCTGTTGCCCGGCTGGCTGGGCGACAGCAAAACCTTCAACCGCGATTACCGTACGCCGATCGAAAAGCATGGCAACACCGAACGGATGCAACACCTGACCGCTCGGATAAAACCCTTCTTGCTACGTCGCAAGAAAGACCAGGTGGCGACTGAGTTGCCGCCGAAAACCGAGATTGTGCATTGGGTTGATCTCAGTGACGGGCAGCGGGATGTGTATGAAACCGTGCGCGTGGCGATGGACAAGAAAGTCCGCGACGAAATCGCCCGTAGTGGCGTTGGGCGCAGTCAGATCATCATTCTCGATGCGTTGCTCAAGTTGCGTCAGGTCTGCTGTGATTTGCGGTTGATCAAGACGCCACTCACCGCCAAGGCTCTGCGTTCGGGCAGTGGCAAACTGGTCAGCTTGATGGAGATGCTGGAAGAACTGCTCAGCGAAGGCCGCAAGATTTTGCTGTTTTCGCAGTTCACGTCAATGCTCGCCCTGATTGAAGAAGAGCTGCAGCAGCGTAACCTCAGCTACTCGATACTGACCGGGGAAACGACGGACCGGCGCACGCCGGTCAAGAACTTCCAGAGCGGTAACGTGCCGTTGTTCCTGATCAGTTTGAAGGCCGGCGGCACCGGGCTGAATCTGACGGCGGCGGACACGGTGATCCATTTCGATCCGTGGTGGAACCCTGCGGTGGAAAACCAGGCGACCGACCGTGCTTATCGCATCGGGCAAAACAAGCCTGTGTTTGTCTACAAGCTGATTGCCCGGGGCACGGTGGAAGAAAAGATACAGGCATTGCAGCAGGAGAAAGCGGTTCTGGCCGAAGCGGTGCTTGAGGGTGGGGCGACGGGTGGGTTGAAGCTTGAGCAGAGTGATATTGAGGCGCTGTTTGCGCCGCTGCCCAATCTCAAGGCCTGATAAGGGGGTTCGTCAGTGTTGGCCCCTTCGCGAGCAAGCCCGCTCCCACACTGTTTTTATGTTATCTCCACGATGGTGGGCTAACTCAGATCCAATGTGGGAGCGGGCTTGCTCGCGAAGGCGATCTACCAAACACCGCGAATCTCAACGCTTCTCCAACTTATCCGGCAACGGCGCGAACAGCGCTTCAATGTCATCACTTTGCAATTTCCAGTCCCCAGCCGAGCGTCCATCCAGTACGCCCGACGCGAGGTCGGACTTTTCCTTTTGCAGATGCTGAATCTTCTCTTCCACCGTGCCCCGGGCAATCAGCTTGTAGACGAACACCGGTTTTTCCTGGCCGATGCGATACGCACGGTCGGTGGCCTGGTTTTCCGTTGCCGGGTTCCACCACGGGTCGTAGTGAATCACCGTGTCGGCTTCAGTCAGGTTCAGGCCCACGCCGCCAGCCTTCAAACTGATCAGAAAAATCTGACGCTTGCCGCTCTGGAAGTCCTTCACCGGTGCGCGGCGGTCGCGGGTCTGTCCGGTCAATATCGCGTATTCAACGCCGCGTTTTTTCAGTTCATCCTCGATCAGTGCCAACATCGACGTGAACTGCGAGAACAGCAGAATCCGCCGGCCTTCTTCGAACAGCTCATCCAGCATTTCCATCAAGCTGTCGAGCTTGCCGGACGTGCTGCCGCGAGTGGGCAGGGCGGCGTCGTTGACCAGGCGCAAGTCGCAGCAGACCTGGCGCAGTTTGAGCAGCGCTTCGAGGATGATGATCTGGCTGCGGGCCACGCCTTTGCGGGTGATTTCGTCGCGGACTTTCTTGTCCATGGCCAGGCGCATGGTTTCGTACACGTCGCGCTGGGCTTCGTTGAGTTCGACCCAGTGGATGATTTCGGTTTTCGGCGGCAATTCGGTCGCCACCTGTTCCTTGGTCCTGCGCAGCAGAAACGGCTTTATCCTACCGTTGAGGTGCTGAAGCCGGACTTCGCTGCCGCGTTTTTCAATCGGCACCCGGTAGTCCCGGTTGAAGCTTTTCACATCGCCGAGCCACCCGGGCAACAGGAAGTGGAACAGCGACCACAGCTCGCCCAAGTGGTTTTCCAGCGGCGTGCCACTCAAGCACAGGCGCTGCCGCGCATTCAACTCGCGGGCTGCCTGGGCGGCCTTGCTGTTGGGGTTCTTGATGTATTGCGCTTCATCCAGCACCAACACGTGCAGCGGCACCGCCGCCAGGGTTTCAACGTCCTTGGGCAACAGCGCGTAGGTGGTCAGGATCAGGTCGTAATCGGTCAGGTTGTCGAAATGCTTTTTGCGGCTGGCGCCGTACAGCGCCAGTACGTTGAGCTGTGGTGTGAAGTGCGCCGCTTCGTCGAGCCAGTTGGGGATCAGGCTGGTGGGCATCACCACCATGCACGGGCGATCGAGGCGTCCGGCGATTTTCTCGCTGAGAATATGCGCCAAGGTCTGTAGGGTTTTTCCCAGGCCCATGTCGTCCGCGAGAATCCCGCCGACTTCCAGTTGCCGCAGCGACTGCATCCAGCTCAAACCTTCGAGCTGATAAGGTCGCAACGTCGCGTTCAAGCCCTCTGGTGCAACGGTGGTGAAGTCCTTGATGTCCCGCAAACGCTGGGCAAAGGTGCGGATCTGCTCACCGCCTTCCCACAGCAGCGGCATGCCTTCCAGCGGATTCAGTCGTGTGGCGTCGGCCTTGCTCAGGCGCAGCGTGGTTTCGCCAGGCTCTTGCAGGTAGAACTCGCCCAGGGTCGCCAGCACCGGTTTCAAACGGCCGAAGGGCAGGGCGACCTGCAGCGGGCCGTATTCGGAGTTCGGGCGGTTCGGAATGTTCACCAGGATCAACTCGTCATCGCGACGTCGGGCCAGGCGTTCCGGGTTGAGGATTTCGGTGTGCGAACGCATCAGGTTCAGCAGGATCGGCAGCAGACTCAGGCGCTCGCCATTGACGATGATCCCCAGTTCCAGGTCAAACCAGTCGCGCTCCGGCGCCTGTTCGACGGTGGCGTACCAGTCGTCCACGGCAGTCAGGTCGAAACCGAAATCCTCGTCGATCTGCAGCTCCCAACCCTGGGTGCGCAGCTTTGGCAGTTCATTGAGGGTGAAGGTCAGCCAGGCGCTGTCGTTGACCATCTCAAACAGCTCGCCGGCGCTTTCCGGCAAGGCCTTGCTTTGCCGGGTAGCGATCTTGAAACCGAGGATTCGTAACTGTTCCCTGTAGGCCTGTTCGACTTCCGGGTGACGTTTTATCCGTAACGTCTGTGTCTCCTGACGAATCAGGATGTCGGCATTCTTCTGCCCGGACACGTATTCATCCAGATAACTGAAGGACAACGCCGCGCGATGCTGGATATAGCGCTGCATCTTGCCGTTACGCGGTTCGAAGGCGCTGAACTCGATGCTCGCCAGCCACAGGCGCGGCAGCGGTTGCACGTTATCCACCGGCACTTGCGGCAGCGCCTTGGGGCCACGGTTTTCCAGTACGGCCTGGAGTTTTTCCAGCAGTTCCGCGTCTTGCGCAGCAGCCGGGTAAGCCAGGGTTTCCTGGACTTTGAGCAGCACCGCCGCGCAATGTTTGCAATTGCTGTGGACCGGGCAGGTGCAGTTGGCGTCGATCATCAGCAACGTGCCTTTGGCCGACTCACGCAGGCGAATGGTCTGACGATAAACGTTACCGCCCGAGCCTTCACACGCGGCGATGATCGTGGCGTCACCGGCCTCGACGATCCTGACGCGGTTCTCCAAGGCGTAGCGGCGGCCACGCTCCAGGCTCTGTTCCTTGAATCGGCTGACCCAGGAAGGTGCGAGAGGTTTGCTCAGGGTCGACATAAGGACTCGATCAGTCCGGAATTTCTTCGGGGGCTGGCCGGGGCGCCGGGGCGGTGAGCGAGGTGATCTTGATCAACAGGCCCAAGTGGCCGTTGTCGAGGAAGTTCAGCTGGCCGTTCTTGGTGTGGCTTTCCTGCTTCAGGCGTTCGCTGGCGGTCACCATGCCGTTGCCGTCGATCTGGTTGACCCAAAAGTCGGCGTCAACGTCGGTGAAGCGCCCCAGTTTCAGGTTGAGCGTGCCCTCGATCGGGAATTGGCCGAACTGCTCCGTGCCGTCGCTGATCGCGACTTTGCTTTCGGCTTCACCGAGGGTCTGTTGCCAGGCCTTATGCAGCAACACGGTGTAATCGTTGCTGGCAGTGAGTTTCTCCACTTCGCCATTCAGGCTCGGCGTGCGCTGGCTGTCGGGGCTGAGGCGCTGGGCGCCGGCGGCCCAGTCTTCGGGTGCGGCACGACTGACGATGGCCGGCACGGCGTTTTGCCGGACCAGAATCATTTCGACCTGATACAAATCATCGGCAAACGCCGAGGGAGCAACCAGCGTCATCAACAAGGTCAGTGAGCGAAACAGGCGCATGCGGCGTCCTTCAAGCAGTTTTCGGGAGGAGGCGCTCAAACAGCGCCTCTACAGTATTAAAGCGCTCTTCCGGGCGCTCCATTGGCACCATGAATTTGAACATCGTGGCGCCTTCGAATTTGTAGCGTTTGGGTTGGCTCTGGATCAGCTTGATCAGCGTCAACGGGTCGACCGGGGTCTGGGCGGCGAATTCGATACGCCCACCTTGCGGGCCGCCATCGACTTTCTTGATGCCCAGTTGCTCAGCCTGCAATTTCAGCAGCGTGATGCGCACCAGGTTCTTGGTCGGCTCCGGCAACAGGCCGAAACGGTCGATCATCTCCACTTGCAGGTCCTTCAGACCTTCCTCGTCGGTGGCCGAGGCAATGCGCTTGTAGAGAATCAATCGAGCGTGAACGTCTGGCAGGTAGTCCTCGGGAATCAACGCCGGTACGCGCAAGTTGACTTCCGGGCCACCGCCCAGCGGCTGGTCGAGGTTTGGTTGTTCGCCCTTGCGGATCGACTTCACCGCGCGCTCGAGCATTTCCATGTACAGCGTGAAGCCCACCGCCTGAATCTGCCCGCTCTGGCCGTCGCCCAGCAGTTCGCCGGCGCCACGGATTTCCAGATCGTTGGTGGCGAGCACGAAGCCCGCGCCGAGGTCCTGGGTGTTGGCGATCGCTTCCAGACGCTTCTCGGCATCGCCGGTGATTTGCTGGCGCGGTGGCGTCAGCAGGTACGCGTAGGCCTGGTGGTGACTGCGACCGACCCGGCCGCGCAATTGGTGCAACTGCGCCAGGCCGAACTTGTCGGCACGCTCGATGATGATGGTGTTGGCGCTCGGCACGTCGATGCCGGTCTCGATGATGGTCGAGGCGATCAGCACGTTGAAGCGCTTGTGGTAGAAGTCGCTCATCACCTGTTCGAGTTCGCGCTCGCGCATCTGCCCGTGGCCGATGCCGATCCGGGCTTCCGGCACCAGTTCGGCGAGGTCGGCGGCGCATTTCTCGATGGTTTTCACGTCGTTGTGCAGGTAGTAGACCTGACCGCCGCGCAGCAACTCACGCAGCAGCGCTTCCTTGACCGTGCTTTTGTTCTGCTCCATGACGAAGGTCCGCACCGACAGGCGACGGGCCGGCGGCGTGGCGATGATCGACAGGTCCCGCATGCCCGACACCGCCATGTTCAGCGTGCGCGGAATCGGCGTGGCGGTCAGGGTGAGGATGTCCACTTCACTGCGCAGGGCCTTGAGCTGTTCTTTCTGGCGCACACCGAAACGGTGTTCTTCGTCGATGATCACCAGCCCGAGGTTTTTGATTTTCACATCGTCGGACAGCAACTTGTGAGTGCCGATGACAATGTCGATCTTGCCTTCGGCCAGCTCAGCGATGGCGGCATTCACTTCCTTGGTCGACTTGAAGCGGCTCATCACTTCCACGCTCACTGGCCAGTCGGCGAAACGGTCGCGGAAGCTGTTGTAGTGCTGCTGGGCGAGCAGGGTGGTCGGCACCAGGATCGCCACTTGGCGACCGCCGTGCACCGCGATGAACGCGGCGCGCATCGCCACTTCGGTCTTGCCGAAACCCACGTCGCCGCAGACCAGGCGATCCATTGGCTTGGGGGCGAGCATGTCGGCGCGCACGGCGTCGATGGTGGTCTGCTGGTCCGGGGTTTCTTCGAACGGGAAACCGGCGCTGAACGTCGCGTAATCGGCTTTCGGGTCGGCGAAGGCGTAACCCTCGCGGGCGGCGCGGCGAGCATAGATGTCGAGCAGTTCGGCGGCGACATCGCGCACTTGTTCGGCGGCTTTGCGCTTGGCTTTCTGCCAGGTCTCGGAGCCGAGACGGTGCAGCGGGGCGAGGGCATCGTCGCTGCCGGTATAGCGGGCGATCAGATGCAGGTTGGCCACTGGCACGTAGAGCTTGGCGCCTTCGGCGTATTGCAGGGTCAGGAACTCGGCGGCCTGGTCGTCGATTTCCAGGGTCGCCAGACCGAGGTAACGGCCGACGCCGTGATCGATGTGCACCACCGGCGCGCCTTCGCGCAGTTCGGTGAGGTTCTTGATCACCGCATCATTGTTGCCGTCGGCGCGTTTTTCCCGACGCCGACGCTGCATCACCCGCTGACCGAACAATGGGCTTTCGGCGATCAGCGCCAATGCCGGATCGTCCAGCAGCAAGCCTTCATCCAGCGGCGCGATGGTGATCGCCAGGCGATCCTTGCTCGCGACAAAGTCTGGCCAGCTATCGACGGTTTTCGGCCGCAATTTCAGGCGTTCGAGCAATTCCAGCAGCACTTCACGACGGCCCGCAGACTCGGCGGTAAACAGCACGCGGCCCGGGAACTCGTCGAGGAAACCGGCCAAAGCAGCGAGTGGCTGGGTGGCCTTGGCCTCGATGGCCAGGTTGGGCAACAACTGCGCCGGGAAGCGTTCGCGGCCGACGCCGGTTTCCACGTCTTGTTGACTGGCGACCACGCGCGGCCAGTTTTTCAGGCGTGCGAAGCAGTCTTCCACCGGCAGAAACAACTCGGCTGGCGGCAATAAAGGACGGGAAGGATCGACGCGGCGTTCTTCATAACGATTGCGCACGTCGTTCCAGAAGTTCTCCGCGGCTTGTTCGATGCCCGGCAGGGAAAACACTTGGGTGTCTTGCGGCAGGTAATCGAACAGGGTCGAGGTTTCATCGAAGAACAGCGGCAGGTAGTACTCGATACCGGCCGGGGTAATCCCGCTGCTGAGGTCCTGGAAGATCGGGCAGCGGCGGAAGTCCACGTCGAAACGCTCACGGAACCGCGCCTTGAAGCGGGTGACCGCATCCTTTTGCAGCGGGAATTCCCGGGCCGGCAGCAGGCGAACCGTGTCGACTTTATCGATGGAGCGCTGGTTGTCGGGATCGAAGGTGCGCAGGGTCTCGATTTCGTCGTCGAACAAGTCGATCCGGAACGGCAGTTTGCTGCCCATCGGGAACAGATCGATCAGCGAGCCGCGCACGGTGAATTCGCCGTGCTCGTACACCGTGTCGACGTAGCGATAGCCGCTGGCTTCTAACCGGGTGCGCATTTGCTCGACATCAAGCTTCTGGCCGACATCCAGCACCAGGCTGCTGCCGAGCAGGAATTTGGTCGGCGCCAGGCGGTGCAGGGCCGTGGTGATTGGCACCACCAGCACGCCATGAGTCAGCTCCGGCAGCCTATATAAGCTGGCAATGCGCTGGGAGATGATGTCCTGGTGCGGCGAGAACAGGTCGTAGGGCAGGGTTTCCCAGTCGGGAAAATGCAGCACGGGCAAATCCGGGGCGAAGAAACCCAGCTCCTGTTCCAGCCGTTCGGCACTTTGGCTGTCGGCGGTCAGCAGCAAGGTAAAGCGCTTGGCAGCGCTGGCGGCCTCGGCGATGGCCAGGCTCAGGGCGGCACCGGGCAGGTTGCCCCAGTGCTGTTTACCTGCCGCGGCAGGGAGAAGCGGTAGACGCAGAACGGGCACGGAAGGTTGAGCTCCAAGCGTTGCGACAAAGTCGGTAATTGTAGCGGCCTCAGGTGCCGGCTGTCAGTTGCAGATATGTCTATTACGCGGGTTGGGCGAAATGTAGTGGTAAAGACAATATATGCCCGTTTTTTGCTGAAAAAAGCCAATTATGTAGTGGCAAAAACAACCGGTGTTACGGATGGTTACGGACAAGGCAGCGCTACCTCCAAAAAATTGACTGCGCTGCAAGGCCCGTATTTACTGGGCTCCAGCGCGGCGTAATTTTTTTGAACGGAAATTTGTTACGGCTCGCACGACAGGCGCGCATTGCTACGAGAGGCACTCGGCGGCATAATGTAGCCCCTTTTTTCTGCCCCTACATATGTGGAAGGTTCCCGTGACTCAGAAGCCCGACCAGTGTCTTGGTGAATGGATCGACCGTGAAGCACTCGCAGAAGCGATGATTCCGCTTATCGGTCAGCTCTACCGCAATAACAACGTGGTGAGCTCGATCTATGGCCGCAGCCTGATCAATCGTTCAGTCATTGCGATTCTCAAAGCTCACCGCTTCGCTCGCCATCGCCAGTCCGATGACAGCGAACTGTCCGTCCACGAAACATTCCCGCTGCTCAAAGCCATGAGCGAGCTCAAGCTCGGTGCCGCTTCGGTTGACCTGGGCAAGCTGGCGGTCAAATTCAAGGCCGAAGGCAATGGCCGCACCGCCGAGCAATTCGTCCGTGAAGAACTGGCCGATGTGGTTGGCCAGCAAAACGTTGCCGCGCGCAAAGGCACCGACGTTGTCCTCTACGGCTTCGGTCGTATCGGCCGCCTGCTGGCGCGCATCCTGATCGAGAAAACCGGTGGTGGCGACGGCCTGCGTCTGCGCGCCATCGTGGTCCGCAAGGGCGCCGAGAACGACCTGGTCAAACGCGCCAGCCTGCTGCGTCGCGACTCGGTTCATGGTCCGTTCGATGGCACCATCACTATTGATGAAGCCAACAACACCATCACCGCCAACGGCAACCTGATCCAGGTTATCTACGCGAAAAACCCGACTGAAGTGGATTACACCCAGTACGGCATCAAAGACGCGCTGCTGGTGGACAACACCGGTGTATGGCGTGACGCCGAGGGCCTTGGTCAACACCTGGCTTGCCCGGGTATCGACCGCGTTGTGCTGACCGCGCCTGGCAAAGGCAAGCTGAAGAACATCGTTCACGGCATCAACCACGGTGAAATCACCGCTGATGACAAGATCGTTTCCGCGGCTTCCTGCACCACCAACGCTATCGTGCCGGTGCTGAAGGCAGTCAACGACAAGTTCGGCATCGTCAACGGTCACGTTGAAACGGTTCACTCGTACACCAACGACCAGAACCTGATCGACAACTTCCACAAAGGCGATCGCCGTGGCCGTAGCGCCGCGCTGAACATGGTGATCACCGAGACCGGTGCTGCCACCGCTGCTGCCAAGGCCTTGCCTGAGCTGGCCGGCAAGCTGACCGGTAACGCGATCCGCGTTCCGACGCCGAACGTGTCGATGGCCATTCTCAACCTGAACCTTGAGAAAGCCGCCACCCGTGAAGAGATGAACGATTACCTGCGTTACATGGCGTTGCACTCCGATCTGCACAAGCAAATCGACTACGTCAATTCGCAGGAAGTGGTGTCCACTGACTTCGTTGGCTCGCGCCACGCCGGCGTTGTGGATGCTGAAGCGACCATCACCCAAGACAACCGCGTTGTTCTGTACGTTTGGTACGACAACGAATTCGGTTACAGCTGCCAGGTGGTTCGCGTGATGGAAGACATGGCCGGGGTCAACCCGCCAGCATTCCCGCGCTAAGCGTTAGCTTCAAATGAAAACGCCCCGACTTGTCGGGGCGTTTTTGTTTGTGGCGTTTGTCTGTTGCAGGTGTGTTGCCTGGGCGGGCCTCTTCGCGAGCAAGCCCGCTCCCACATTGGATTAGTGTCGTACACAGATCCAATGTGGGAGCGGGCTTGCTCGCGAAGGCGATCTATCGAGTGCCGCCTACTACAGCGGCCTGCGCAGTCCGCAGTTCATGCCGATTGCCACGGAACAGCACCAGCGTCGCGATCAACCCCAGTATCGCTGCACCACTGAGCCAGATCCCCGGCGCAGCTTTGTTGTCCAGCACATGAATCAGGTAAGTACAGGCCGCCGGGGTGAAGCCACCGAAGGTCGCGGTCGCCAGGCTGTAGGCCAGGGAGAAACCGGTTGTACGCACTTCCACCGGCATGATTTCGGTCAGGGCCACCACCATGGCGCCGTTGTACGAGCCATACAGGAACGACAGCCACAACTCGACGATCAGCAGATGGCTGAAGCTCGGGTTGGCCACCAGCCAGGACAGGGCAGGGTAGGCGGTCAGGATCGCCAGAATCGTCGCCGCCAGCAGTAGGGGTTTACGCCCGATCTTGTCGGAAAGCGCACCCATCACCGGCAACCAGAAAAAGTTCGACAGGCCGATGCACACCGTCACCAGTAACGCATCCAGGTCGGACAAGTGCAGTTCGGCTTTACCGAAGGTTGGGGTGTAGGCGGTGATCAGGTAGAAGGACACGGTGGTCATGACCACCAGTGCCATGCCAGCGATGACGATGCCGAAGTTCTGACCGATCGAACGGACGATTTCCTGCAGGGAAGGACGGTGTTTACGCGCCTGGAACTCAGGGGTTTCTTCCAGGGAACGACGAATCACGAAGATCACCGGCACGATCATGCAGCCGATCAGGAACGGTACGCGCCAGCCCCAGTCACCCATTTGTTCCGGGCTGAGCCAATGGTTGAGGCCCACACCCAGCAAACCGGCGAACACCACGGCGGCTTGTTGGCTGGCGGATTGCCAACTGACGAAGAAGCCCTTGCGGCCCGGGGTGGCAATTTCTGCCAGGTACACCGACACACCGCCCAGCTCCACGCCCGCCGAGAAACCTTGCAACAGTCGCCCGAACAGCACGATCAACGGCGCGGCCACGCCCAGGGTGGCGTAACCCGGCACGCAGGCAATCAGCACCGTACCGGCGGCCATCAGGGCGAGGGTGATGATCAGCCCTTTGCGACGGCCATGACGGTCGATGTAAGCGCCGAGGAAAATCGCACCCAAGGGACGCATCAGGAACCCGGCGCCGAATGTCGCCAGGGACAGCATCAGGGACGCGAAGGCGCTGTCGGTCGGGAAGAAGGTCTTGGCAATGGCTGTGGCGTAAAAGCCATAGACCATAAAGTCGAACATCTCAAGAAAATTACCGCTGACAACGCGAAAGATCGCTTTGCCTTTGCCCGTATTCGAGGACATGTGAACGCACTCACTTTGGCTGTCTTATTGGAAATCCCTGGTCTTGACGCTTCCCTCCTGTCGGCCCCAAACACGCAGGCATGCGCCGAACAGTTTTGTAACGATATGTGTATGAAGATGGATAGGCAACCACTAGTTAGGCTGCTGCTTAAACGTTATAGCCATTACGCGGCATGAAATTAGAGATGGAGCGAATTAGCCTTTGTAGGAGCGAGGCTTGCCCGCGAAGGCGATAAACCTGACACACCGCCTTCGCGGGCAAGCCTCGCTCCTACAGGGAGAGTGCATAATGGCCACCCTCGGTGTTGTGCCAGGGGAGTCAGGGGGAGTGAGATTGTTGAGACGGAAGGGTTTTGTCGTGGTGCTGTTCGTTGCCCTTTCCGGCTGCGGCAGCGGCGATTCCATGGAAAGCTTCGGTGGCCCGACCATGGGCAGCACCTATTCCATCAAGTACGTGCGTACCCAAGGCCTGCCCGCACCGAAAGACGTACAAGTCGAAGTCGAAAAAATCCTCGCCGACGTCGACCGGCAAATGTCCACCTACCGCAGCGACTCGGACATCGAACGTTTCAACGATCTGCCTGCCGACCGCTGTCAGACCATGCCCGCGCCTGTTCTCGAATTGGTCCGCGTCGGCGAGCAACTGTCGCAACAAAGCGAAGGTTCCTACGACCTGACTGTGGAACCGCTGATGAACCTCTGGGGATTCGGCCCACAGGCCAGGGAAGAAAAAGTCCCGACTTCCGAAGCGCTGGCCGCTGCCATGCAGCGCATCGGTCACGCTCACCTGCGCATCGACGGCGATCAACTGTGCAAGGACGCTGCCGTGGAGGTCGACTTCAACAGCATCGCCGCCGGTTACACCGTGGACACCATCGCCGCCAGACTCGAAGCGATGGGCATCCACAACTACCTCGCCGAAGCCACCGGCGAACTCAAGGCTGCCGGCAAAAAACTCGACGGCTCGCCGTGGAAGATTGCCCTGGAAGAACCCCGGGACGACCAGCAAGTGGCCGAGCGCATCATCAACGTTGATGGCTACGGCGTCTCCACTTCCGGCGACTATCGCAATTATTTCGAGCAAAACGGCCAGCGTTATTCCCACACCTTCGACGCCCGCACCGGTGCGCCGATTACCCACAGCCTGGCCTCGGTGACGGTAATTAATCCTTCAACCCTGATGGCCGATGGCTTATCGACGCTGTTGCTGATTCTCGGTCCCGAACGTGGATGGGACTACGCACAAAAACACAACATCGGTGCATTCTTTGTGATTCGTGCCGATACAGGTTTCGTCACACGGACCAATCAGGCCTTTGAGCGGCTCGGTGGCGGCAAAACCGAATGATTACGGCGATTCAAACATTGAAGACTGGCGTTGTAGCGCAGGCAAAAGTAGCCTACGACGCGACCAAGGGTTAATGTGCGCGGCGTTGACGCTTCTATAGACTGTGTCCGGGTTCTGCACTGGCCCCAAATTGTTCCTTCACGCCGCAGATTGGCGTGATTTAGCCGCAGGTGCCGATGGCGCCGCGGCCTGTTCTGAGGAGTACGCATGGCTGTCTACAACTACGACGTGGTGGTGCTGGGTTCCGGCCCGGCAGGAGAAGGCGCGGCAATGAACGCCGCCAAAGCAGGACGCAAGGTGGCGATGGTCGACAGCCGTCGCCAGGTCGGCGGCAACTGCACCCACCTGGGCACCATCCCGTCCAAGGCATTGCGTCACTCGGTCCGGCAGATCATGCAGTTCAACACCAACCCGATGTTCCGGGCCATTGGTGAGCCGCGTTGGTTCTCGTTCCCGGACGTGCTGAAAAGCGCTGAAAAAGTCATTTCCAAACAAGTCGCTTCGCGCACCGGCTACTACGCCCGTAACCGCGTCGACGTGTTCTTCGGCACCGGCAGCTTCGCCGACGAGCAAACCATCGAAGTGGTCTGCGCCAACGGCGTTGTCGAAAAACTGGTGGCCAAGCACATCATCATCGCCACCGGTTCGCGTCCCTATCGCCCGGCGGACATCGATTTCCATCACCCGCGTATCTACGATAGCGACACCATCCTCAGCCTCGGCCACACCCCGCGCAAACTGATTGTTTACGGCGCTGGCGTGATCGGTTGCGAGTACGCTTCGATCTTCAGTGGTCTGGGTGTGCTGGTTGAGCTGGTGGACAACCGTGGTCAGTTGCTGAGCTTCCTGGACTCGGAAATTTCCCAGGCCTTGAGCTATCACTTCAGCAACAACAACATCACGGTTCGCCACAACGAAGACTACGACCGCGTCGAAGGCGTGGACAACGGGGTGATCCTGCACCTCAAGTCCGGCAAGAAGATCAAGGCCGATGCCTTGCTCTGGTGCAACGGTCGTACCGGCAACACCGACCAGTTGGGCCTGGAAAACATCGGCGTGAAGGTCAACAGCCGTGGCCAGATCGAAGTCGACGAAGCCTATCGCACCTGCGTGCCGAACATTTACGGTGCCGGTGACGTGATCGGTTGGCCGAGCCTGGCCAGTGCCGCCCACGACCAGGGTCGCTCGGCCGCTGGCAGCATCGTCGATAACAATAGCTGGCGCTTCGTGAATGACGTGCCGACCGGCATCTACACCATTCCGGAGATCAGCTCGATCGGCAAGAACGAGCAAGAGCTGACCCAGGCCAAAGTGCCGTACGAGGTGGGCAAGGCGTTCTTCAAGAGCATGGCGCGTGCACAGATCGCCGGCGAGCCCCAGGGCATGCTGAAGATCCTGTTCCACCGCGAAACCCTGGAAGTGCTGGGCGTTCACTGCTTCGGCTATCAGGCGTCGGAGATTGTTCACATCGGCCAGGCGATCATGAGCCAGCCGGGCGAACTGAACACCCTCAAGTACTTCGTCAACACCACGTTCAACTACCCGACCATGGCCGAAGCCTATCGGGTAGCGGCGTACGATGGCCTCAACCGGCTTTTTTAAGCGGCTCCGGCCGGTGGCCTGAGCCGGCCGGGGAGACCGATTTCAGCAATTCTCGAGGGTGGCAGTGGCCAAACCGGGAAAGTCTGTAATCAGGCTGTCAACGCCGAAGTCGGCGAGTCTGCGCATCAGCGCGGGCTCGTTGACTGTCCATACCGACACATGCAGCCCCTGACGCTGCGCCTTCTGCAGGCGTTCCGGCGTACATAGGGTCCAGTTCAGCGCCAGAATCTCACAGCCATAGCTTTGCGCGACCTTCAACGGGTCGAGCCAGGCGTACTCGGCCACCAATCCGCGTGACACATCCGGCACCAGGTCCAGCGCGGCTTTCAGTACTTCGCGGGAGCTCGAGGTGATGGTCACCTTGTCCAGCAGGCCGTGGCGAACCGCCATTTCACGGATGGCCAGCACGGTGGTCGCGGCGCGGGTGCGTGAAGCGCTTTTGACTTCCAGTTGCCAGTGCTCGAAATCGCATTTCTCGAACAGTTCTTCCAGGGTCGGAATCGGGCACGGCTTGATCCAGCCCGGGCCGCCCTTGCGGGCGTCGTAGGTCACCAGGTCCTTGGCCGTATGCTCGACTACTTTGCCGCGACGGTCGGTGGTGCGCTTGAGCGTCGGGTCGTGGATGACCATCAACTCACCGTCCATGGACAGGTGCAAATCCAGTTCGCAACGGCGCACGCCGTGCTTGAGACATTCCTGAAAACTGGTCAGGGTATTTTCCGGTGCTTCGCCCTTGGCGCCGCGATGGCCGTAGATGAGGGTCACGGTTCTTCCTTAATTAAATGCCTGATTCGTTTTGTTCGCGGGCCAGGCGTCGTTCCTGGGCCTGCTTTTGCAAGATGTAGCGGGCGAGCAATTGCCGTTGGGCGTCGGTGGGGTACTCGAACTCGGTGCCGACGTCATAGCCATCGCCCTTGCGGTCGCAGTGGGTGACTTTGGCCCGCAACAACAGGCCCAGCGCCTGCGGCATCAGCACCAGTTTGACCGACAGGTGCGCGCCGACGGCAATCGGGGTCGGGTGCTGAAAGTCGATGCCGCCTTCGGAGATGATCACCGGTTGCGGCTCGCCGATCTGCCCCAGCACGGTCAGGGCGACCACCTGGCTGAGCAGGTCGATGCGTTTGTTCTGGGATTTCAAGAATGCCGCAATCGCCCGGTCGCGCTCACTGATCTGGCGCAACAGGTGCTGCGACTCGAATTCGCTCAGGTGCAGTTCGCTGAGCAAGTTGAAGAGTGGGGAAGCATCCTGCAACACTTCCTGGCCTGCGGCTTCGGGAGCGGACAGGAGCCGAATTTCCAGTGCGATCGCGTCTTCGATACGGTAGTATTCGCGGCGATCTTCTTCATCTAATGTCGACATGGCGAACCCATGGTAGCGGCGGTGGTCTGAGTGTAAAGCTGGTTATCGACCCCCGCCACAAGGACGTTCCTTTTCCCTCCGAACAAGCCCCGACATGTTCAGACCTCTCTTCGTATTTATTGGCACGCGTTATACCCGTGCAAAGCGTCGCAATCATTTTGTGTCGTTCATTTCCCTGACTTCGATGATCGGGCTCGCCCTTGGCGTGGTCGTGATGATCGTCGTGCTGTCGGTCATGAACGGCTTCGATCATGAGATGCGCACCCGCGTGCTGGGCATGGTGCCCCACGCGACCATCGAGTCCGGTGAACCCATCAGCGACTGGCAAAGCCTGGCCGCCAAGGTCAAGCGCAACCCGCAGGTGACGGCCGTTGCGCCGTTCACCCAGATGCAGGGTCTGCTGACCAACAACGGCAAGGTCTCCAAGGTGCTGCTCAATGGCATTGACCCGGCGCTGGAGCGTCAGGTCTCGATCATTGATAACTTCATGCAGCAGGGCAAGCTCGACGACCTGGCCCCCGGCAGCTTCGGCATCGTCATCGGCGACAGGGCGGCGGCCAAGCTCGGCGCGGCCATCGGCGACAAGCTGACCTTCGTCGCACCGGAAGTCACCGTGACCCCGGCCGGGATGTTCCCGCGCATGAAACGCTTTACCGTGGTCGGCATCTTCCATGTCGGCGCCGGTGAGCTGGATGGCTACCTGGGCGTGACCAACCTGCAGGATCTGGCCAGGCTGCATCGCTGGAAGCCGGATCAGGTCCAGGGCATCCGCCTGAAGTTCGATGACCTGTTCCAGGCGCCACGCGTGGCGTGGACCCTGGCCCAGCAACTCGGCGAAGACCATTACTACGCCCGCGACTGGACCCGCACCCACGGCAACCTGTATCAGGCGATCCGCATGGAAAAAGCCATGATCGGTCTGCTGTTGCTGCTGATCGTTGCCGTCGCGGCTTTCAACATCATCTCCACACTGGTGATGGTGGTGAATGACAAGAAGGGCGATATCGCGATCCTGCGCACCCTGGGCTCCACGCCGGGGCAGATCATGGCGATCTTCATGGTCCAGGGCACGGTCATTGGTGTGATCGGAACGCTGATCGGCGCCGTGGTCGGGATCTTCGCCGCGCTGAACGTCAGCGCCGCGATCTCGGCGCTGGAAGGCCTGATCGGGCATAAATTCCTTAATGCCGACGTGTATTTCATTGATTACCTGCCATCGCAAGTGCAGAGCCAGGACGTATTGATGGTCTGCGCCGCTGCGTTGGTACTGAGTTTCCTCGCCACCCTGTATCCAGCCTGGCGTGCCGCGCGCACCCAGCCTGCGGAGGCGCTACGTTATGAGTGAGTCGGGCATGAGTGAAAAAGCAATCTTGAGCTGCCGCAACCTGGGCAAATCCTACGAGGAAGGTCCGGAGTCGGTAGAAGTGTTGGCCGGTCTGCAACTGGAGTTGCATCCGGGTGAGCGCGTGGCGATTGTCGGCACCTCGGGTTCGGGCAAAAGTACCTTGCTCAACCTGCTGGGCGGTCTCGATACGCCAACCAAAGGCAGCGTCTGGCTCGATGGCGAAGAACTCTCGGCACTGAGCGAGAAGAAGCGTGGCCTGCTGCGTAACCGTTCCCTCGGGTTCGTGTACCAGTTCCACCACTTGCTGCCGGAATTCACCGCGCTGGAAAACGTGTGCATGCCGCTGCTGATCGGCAAGACCGCGATCCCGGAAGCACGTAAACGCGCCACCGCGTTGTTGGAACGGGTAGGGCTGGGCCATCGTCTGGAGCACAAGCCTTCGGAGCTGTCCGGTGGCGAACGTCAGCGTGTTGCCATCGCCCGTGCCCTGGTGAATAACCCAGGCCTGGTGATGCTCGATGAGCCGACCGGCAACCTCGACTCCCACACTGCCCAGGGCATTCAGGATTTGATGCTGGAGCTCAGCACCTCGATGCGCACGGCGTTCCTGGTGGTGACTCACGATATGAACCTGGCTCGCCAGATGGATCGCGTCCTGCATTTGCAGGAAGGTTGCCTGACGCCCATCTGATTGACCAAAACCCGGCGTGGCTGAAAAGTCCGTCGGGTCTTTTATTTTTATACGGTGCCCAAGCGAATGTTCAGACCGTTATCGATCTTTATCGGCGCGCGCTATACCCGCGCCAAGCGCCGCAATCGCTTTGTTTCCTTCATCTCGATGACCTCGATGATCGGCCTCGCCCTGGGCGTGCTGGCGATGATTGTGGTGCTCTCGGTGATGAACGGCTTTCAGCGCGAAATGAGCTCGCGCATCCTCGGCATGGTGCCCCACGCGACCATCGTTGGCGTGAACCCGATCAACGATTGGCAGCCCGTCGCTGCCGCCGCGATGAAAAATCCCGAAGTGACCGCCGCTGTGCCGTTCACCGAAATGGAAGGCATGCTCTCTTATAAAGGCTCGATGCAGCCGATCCAGGTCAGCGGCATCGACCCGGCGCAGGAAGGCAAGGTCTCCATCGTTGCCCAGCACATCGTCCAGGGTCGTCTCGAAGACTTGAAGCCTGGCGAGTTCGGCGTGGTAGTGGGTGAAATCACCGCCCGGCGTTTCCGCTTGAATGTCGGCGACAAGATCACCCTGATCGTGCCGGAAGTCAGCAGCGCCCCGGGTGGCATCACCCCGCGCATGCAGCGGCTGAATGTGGTGGGTGTGTTCAAGGTCGGCGCTGAACTGGACGGTTCGATGGCGCTGATCCACATGGCCGACGCCGCGCAGATGCAGCATTGGCAGCCGAACCAGGTGCAGAGCGTGCGCGTGGCGGTGAAGGATCTGTACGCGGCTCCGAAGGTGTCGAACGACATCGCCAATGGCCTCGGCACCGCTTACAAGGCTGACGACTGGACCCACACCCAGGGCAGCCTGTTCAGCGCGATGAAAATGGAAAAAACCATGATCGGCCTGCTGTTGCTGATGATCGTCGCCGTGGCGGCGTTCAATATCATCGCGACCCTGATCATGGTGGTGAACGACAAGGGCGCGGACATTGCGATCCTGCGCACCATCGGCGCCACGCCACGCCAGATCATGGCGATCTTCATGGTCCAGGGCACGGTGATCGGCATTGTCGGCACGTTGATCGGCGGCGTGCTGGGGGTAATTGCGGCGTTGAACGTCAGTGAACTGGTGGGTTGGGTGGAGCGGGTCACCGGGCAACACATCTTCAGTTCGGACGTGTACTTCGTCAGTAACTTGCCGTCGGAATTACAGGGTGGGGATGTGCTGTTGATTTGCTCGGCGGGGTTCATCCTGAGCTTCCTCGCCACCGTTTACCCTGCCTGGCGGGCGGCGAAGATTGAGCCGGCTCACGCGTTGCGGTATTCGTAAGCCGTTACACCGCTTTCGCGAGCAAGCCCGCTCCCACATTTGATCGAGTTGAGCCAAGATTTATGGCCAACTCAGATCCCATGTGGGAGCGGGCTTGCTCGCGAAGGGGCCGGCCCTGCTGGCCTCAATCCCCCTTCGGCAACTCAATCACAAACCGCGTCCCCCCATTCTCTGATTCGCAACGAATCTGCCCGCCATGGGCACGAATGATCGACTGGGTGATCGCCAAACCCAACCCCGCATGCTCACTACTCCCTTCCTGACGCGCCGGATCAGCTCGATAGAACCGGTCGAACAACCGCGGCAGCAACACCTCAGCAATTCCGTCCCCACTGTTCTCAACCGTCAAACTCAAGCCTTTGGGCTGATCAACAATCCGCACCCGAACTTCACCGCCAACCGGCGTAAACCTCAACGCGTTATCCAGCAAATTGGAAAGCGCCCGTCGCAACATGCTGCGATCCCCCTCCATCCGCGCCATTCCGTCGCGACTCAACGTCACCCGAGCGTCCTCGGCCAGCGGCGCAAAGAACTCCAGCAACACATCCGCTTCTTCCGCCAGTTCCAGCGGTTCGCGCTTGGGCGTCAGCAAGCCGTGGTCGGCCTTGGCCAGGTACAACATGTCATTGACCAGTTGCGCCATCCATTGCAGTTCTTCGAGGTTGCTGTGCAGCGCTTCGCGGTAATCCTCGAGGGGGCGCGGGCGGGTGAGGGTGACTTGGGTGTGGGTCAGCAGATTCGACAGCGGCGTGCGCAGTTCATGGGCGATGTCGGCGGAGAAGGCCGAGAGCCGTTGAAAAGAGTCGTCGAGGCGACCGAGCATGGCGTTGAAGTTGTGGGCCATTTCCGCAAGCTCCGGCGGCATGTTTTCCTCCGGCAGCCGTGCGTTGAGCGAGTTCGCCGAAACACCACTGGCCACCGCGCTCATGCGGCGCAACGGACGCAAACCGCTGCGCGCCGCCCAGGCCCCGAGCAGGGCCGTGGCCAGGGCCGAGAGGCCGACGGTCAGCCAGATCAGGTGCTGCATGCGTTGCAGAAAGTGCTGGTGATGGGTGATGTCCAGCAGCAGCGTCAATTGCGGCGAGTCAGGTTTGCCGGGATACAGTGGCGCATTCAGCACGCGATAGTCGGTCCCGTCGCTGCTCAACGTCGTTAATCCCGGTGCTTTCGGCAACTCCTTGGGCACGCGAATGGAGCTGTCATACCAGCGCTGGCCATCACTGCCGGTGATGCGCAGCGACAAATCAGCCTGTCGGCTGAGCTCATCCTGCAGTTTGACTTCGCTTTCGCTGGACTGAATGTCCTGCAACGCCCGGCGCAAACCAATCAACTTGCCGTCCAGCAATTGTTGGTCGAGCTCAATAAAATGCGCTTCGCTGGCGCGACTGAACAACACCCCGGCAAACAACGACACCACCGCCGTGCAGGCGGCAAACAGCAGGGCCAGGCGATTGCTCAAGGACAGTCGGCGCATCAGGCGTCGCGCTCTTCGAGGACGTAGCCCATGCCGCGCACGGTGTGGATCAGTTTGTTGGGGAACTCGTCATCGATTTTCAGGCGCAAACGCCGGATCGCCACTTCGATGACATTGGTGTCGCTGTCGAAATTCATGTCCCACACCTGAGAGGCGATCAGCGACTTGGGCAACACTTCACCTTGTCGACGCAGGAGCATTTCCAGCAGGGCGAATTCCTTGGCGGTCAGGTCGATGCGCTGACCGTTGCGTTCGACCCGGCGACGAATCAGGTCCAGGCGTAAATCAGCCAGTTGCAGGGTGGTTTCTTGAGGGGCGGCGCTGCCTCGGCGCAACAGGCTGCGCACCCGCGCCAGCAGTTCGGAAAACGCAAAAGGCTTGACCAGGTAGTCGTCGGCGCCCAGTTCCAGGCCGTGAACCCGGTCCTCCACAGCATCTCGGGCGGTCAGAAACAGTACCGGCGTGTCGAGGCCGGCGCCGCGCACCGCTTGCAGAATCTGCCAGCCATCGCGGCCGGGGAGCATCACGTCGAGGATCAGCAAGGCGTATTCGCCGCTCAGCGCCAATTGCTGGCCGGTGTTGCCGTCGGCTACCAGTTCAGTAGTGAAGCCGGCCTCGGTCAGGCCCTGGCGCAAATAGTGGCCGGTTTTGGCCTGGTCTTCGACGATCAGCAGTTTCATGGATAGCTCTGTTTAAGTGGAACGAGCGCTTTATACCGTGGGTGGCAGTGATGCAGGCCAACCTGACAAAGTTGTAATCTGCCTGTCAGGTTGCGGGCAGGCGTGTCAGTTTAGAGTTTTCCACAGGCTGAACCTTATCTTGTTGGAGTACGACTATGTTTTTGCGCAATCCCCTGGTGCTGGCCGCGTGTTTACTGACGCTGAGTTCGCCGGTGTGGGCCTCGCCCGCGCAGAGCTACGATTTCGGGCAACCTGCGCCGGCGGCCAAGGCCAGCCGCAGCGTTGAGGTGGTGATGGGCGATATGTCGTTCGATCCGAAGGCCATTGAGATCAAGGCCGGTGAGACGATTCGCTTTGTGCTGGTGAATAAGGGTCAGTTGCTGCACGAATTCAACCTGGGGGACGCGGCGATGCATGCCGCGCACCAGCAGGAAATGTTGAACATGCAGCAAAACGGCATGCTGACGCCTACAGCCATGAAGGAAATGGACCACGGCGCCATGCCCGGCATGAAGCATGAAATGAAACATGACGACCCCAACAGCGTGCTGGTGCCGCCGGGCAAAACCGCCGAGCTGACCTGGACCTTCACCAAGGCCACCAGCCTGGAATTTGCCTGCAATATTCCCGGCCACTATCAGGCAGGCATGGTCGGCAAACTGACAGTCAGTCAGTAAGCACTCAAAGGCGCGGGCAAAGGCTGATAGAATCCGCTGATTCTTCAGTCAGGTTTCCGCCATGCATCCCGCAGCCGAACATTCGCCGCTGGGCAAATCCAGCGAATACATCGCCACCTACACGCCGTCCCTGCTGTTCCCGATCCCGCGCACTGCGAAATGGGCTGAGTTGGGCCTGACGGCGGACACCCTGCCGTATAAAGGCGTGGATTTCTGGAACTGCTTCGAGCTGTCGTGGCTGCTGCCGTCGGGCAAACCCGTGGTGGCGATCGGTGAATTCAGCATCCCGGCGGATTCGCCGAACATCATCGAATCCAAGTCTTTCAAGCTGTACCTCAACTCCTTGAACCAGACGCCGTTCGCCGACACCGCGAGCCTCGAAGCGACGCTGGTGAAAGACCTTTCGGCCGCCGCCGGTAAGTCGGTTGGCGTGCGCATTCGCAGCCTGCGCGATGTTGAAGCGGAAGGCGTCGTGGCGTTGCCGGGCGTGTGCATCGATGACCTCGATATCAGCGTCAGCAACTACGAGCACCCGCGCCCGGAACTGCTGCGTTGCGATGATTCGCGGATTGTTGAAGAGGCCGTGCACAGCCATTTGCTCAAATCCAATTGCCCGGTCACCAGCCAGCCGGACTGGGGCAGTGTGGCGGTGGAGTACCGTGGTGCGGCGCTGGATCACAAGAGTTTGCTGGAATACATCGTCAGCTTCCGTCAGCACTCGGACTTCCACGAACAGTGCGTGGAGCGGATCTTCCTCGATCTGCAACGGTTGTTGAAACCGGAGAAATTGACCGTGTATGCGCGGTATGTGCGCCGGGGCGGGTTGGACATCAACCCGTATCGCAGCACTGAATCGGTCCAATTGCCGAACCACCGCCTGGTCCGTNNGAAAGCGGTGTAGCAGTCAGCATCTCTATCGACTGACCCACCGCTTTCGCGAGCAAGCCCGCTCCCACAGGGGACTGCATTTCAAGTCGCAGAAATTAAAAAGCCCCGCTATCGCTAGCAGGGCTTTTTTGCATCTGGCGGGTTCAGATCCCGATATTGCCCAGTGTTTGCACGATGTTGCGCAAAGTACCGGCAATGGCGGGGTGTTCGAGTTCGAAGCGTTCGACAGCCAGGTTCACGCCATCGGCGAGGTTGGAGTCTTTGGTTTTGGTTTCCAGCTCAAGTTCGAGTTCGATCTGCTGCATCAGTGCGTGCAGGTCTTCGCGCTCGGCTTCGGACAGCGGCGGATTCTGTTCCAATTGCTCGCGCAGGGTATTGAGCTGTTCTTGCAGTTCGCGGGCAGGCATGGCGTTCTTCCTTTTATCGATAGGCACTGGCATAGACCGCGACGACACGCCAAAGGTCTATGGCTGACCTTTAGATTAATCCACTCGCGGGCAGGCTGCATGATCTCTATCAGGATCAGGGCTTTTCGCCCTTGAGTCGGCGCAGGCTGATGTCGGCCAGGCAGGTGTCGAGCTCACCGAGGTGATCGATCACCGAATGCACCCCCAAGCCAAACAGTTGCACTGTCGCCTTGCCGCGCAAGCGTTCACGGTCCTTTTGACTCAAGGCCTGCCATTCATCCGGCGCCAGCCCGCACAGCGAACCGCAGGACGCCAGGCCAATGGTCCACAGTCCGGCATTGAGCCCGGCTTGCAGCAATCGCGGTTCGCCGCTGACCAGTACGCAGCCGTCCAGGCGCTCGACATTCAGCGCCATCAAGGCCTGCCAGCAGGCGTTTGGCGCTGGCCATGGATTGATTGTTGCGGGATGTTGCGAAGGTTTGATCCACGCCGGCAAGCCAGCGGCCAGGGTTTGGCTGAGGGCAGGGGGGAGTTCATCGAGCCAGGCGCAGGGTATTTGCTGTTGTTGCAAGCTGCGCAGGCTATCGAGAGCGCCGGGAGTGACTTCGGCGTGGTCGGCGCTGGGTGCGCCGGATTGATGTGTGCGGGCGCCGAAATCCACCAGGCAACCGCTGAGGCCGAACAGTACGGCGGTCAGGCTTGGCGCGGCGATGGGCAAGGTCTCGGCATGCGGCATATCAACGTCCCTGAAATAGCGACAAGGCTAGGGTTCAACCGTGACAGTTGAGTGACATTGATGTGAATCGCTCGCAGTCGTCTCGCAACATCGACAGGCCGACTGTTAGGGAGCTGCCTAAACCGGCTTTTCCGTCTTATACTAGCCGACTTAACGCCTGGGCCAAGCGCCCGCGCCAGTACAATCCAAGGAGTTTTCTATGCGCTGGAGCAATCAACTCGCTCAGCTATGTGTGTGTGCCAGCGTATTGCTGGTTCCGTTTGCTGCCCAGGCAGCATCGGAAGATGATCCTTGGGAAAGCGTCAACCGCCCGATCTACCAGTTTAACGACTTCGTTGATACCTACGCGCTCAAGCCCATTGCCCAGGGTTATGAGTTCGTGACGCCGCAGTTCCTGGAAGATGGTATCCACAACATGTTCCGCAACGTCGGTGATGTCACCAACCTTGCCAACAACGTGTTGCAGGCCAAACCGGCGGCGGCTGGTGTCGACACCGCGCGCCTGATCTTCAACACCACCTTCGGCTTGCTGGGCTTCTTCGATGTGGGCACCAAGATGGGCCTGCAACGCAGCGACGAAGACTTCGGCCAGACCCTCGGTTACTGGGGTGTCGGCAGCGGTCCGTACGTGATGCTGCCATTGCTCGGCCCCAGCACCCTGCGTGATGCGCCGTCCAAGTTCGTCGACAGCTACACCGGCCCGTACCGTTACATCAACGACGTGCCGGTGCGTAACTCGATCTTCGGCCTGAACATCGTCGATACCCGCGCCAGCCTGTTGTCGGCCGAGAAGTTGATCAACGGTGACAAGTACATCTTCATCCGCAATGCCTACCTGCAAAACCGCGAATTCAAGGTCAAGGACGGCCACGTCGAAGACGATTTCTGATTCAGCGCGGTAAAACGAAGAAGGCGGCCCTCGGGCCGCCTTCTTTGCGTCTGAATCTGGTTTATTTCATCTTCAAGATTGTAAGCCCGAGTTTCTGGCTGCCACCGTCCTGTTCCTTCACCCAGACCACTTCGGTGTCGGCCTCAAGCCCTTTGAGCGCCGTGTGATCGGAATCGATCCGCACGCTGAGCCGGTCTCCAACCTTGAACAAACGCGGTGCCTCAACCTGCATGCCACTGCTGGAAAGGTCGATGCAGACGGCTGCAACCTCATCGCCCTCGTGAATCAGCGAGACATCGGCATCGACCCGCATGCGGATGAAATCGCGCTTTTCGCTGTAGTCTCGATCGGTTTGACTCATGGGCTCGATCCTTCCATTGGGTTACGGTTTTGCCTGTTCTTATAACTCCCGGTGATTTGAGAAGTAAAGACGTCAAGCGACCATCGGCGTGAGCTTGAAACGCCTCGCGGATGGGAGTACCGTCTGCGCCTTAGAAGGGCACCTCTGGTGGACCTGTGTGTCGGGCAAACGCTCGAAAACAGTGCAACAGAGAGGCTAGAAAGCGAATCCAGTAGTGTGAGCCGGGATAAAACCCGTGCCTGCTACGCCAACCTAATTCTGGCGCCGTTTGCCCACATGCCAAAAACCAGTGCCACGCTGCTGATAATCGATGATGACGAAGTAGTGCGCGCGAGCCTCGCCGCCTATTTGGAAGACAGTGGTTTCAGTGTCCTGCAAGCCAGCAATGGCCAGCAGGGTCTTCAGGTATTCGAGCAAGACAAGCCCGAGTTGGTCATCTGCGATCTGCGCATGCCGCAGATGGGCGGGCTCGAACTCATTCGTCAGGTCACCGAGCTGTCGCCGCAAACCCCGGTCATCGTGGTGTCGGGTGCCGGCGTGATGAACGATGCGGTCGAGGCCCTGCGCCTGGGCGCGGCGGACTACCTGATCAAGCCCCTCGAAGATCTGGCCGTGCTCGAGCACTCCGTGCGCCGGGCCCTGGATCGCGCGCGGCTGCTGCTGGAAAACCAGCGTTACCGCGACAAGCTTGAAAAGGCCAACCGCGAACTCGAAGCCAGCCTGAACCTGCTCCAGGAAGACCAGAACGCCGGTCGCCAGGTGCAGATGAACATGCTGCCGGTCAGTCCCTGGACGATCGACGAGTTCCAGTTTGCTCACCAGATCATCCCGTCGCTGTACCTGTCGGGTGATTTCGTTGACTACTTTAGGGTCGACGAGCGTCGGGTAGCCTTTTACCTGGCGGATGTTTCCGGGCATGGCGCCTCTTCAGCCTTCGTCACCGTGCTGCTGAAGTTCATGACCACGCGCTTGCTGTTCGAATCCAAGCGCAACGGCACATTGCCGGAATTCAAGCCTTCTGAGGTGCTTGGTCATATCAACCGAGGCCTGATCAGTTGTAAGCTGGGTAAACACGTCACAATGGTCGGTGGTGTCATCGACGAGGAGACAGGTTTGTTGACCTATAGCATCGGCGGTCATTTGCCGTTGCCTGTGTTGTACACGCCCGACAGTGTTCGTTATCTGGAAGGCCGTGGCCTGCCGGTGGGCCTCTTCAATGAAGCCACCTACGAAGACCACGTGATGGAGTTGCCGCCGACCTTCAGCCTGACGCTGATGTCCGACGGCATTCTGGACCTCTTGCCAGAACCTACACTCAAAGAGAAAGAAGCGGCGTTGCCCCAACGGGTCAAGGCTGCGGGCGGCACCCTGGATGGGCTGCGGCAGGTTTTTGGATTGGCCACGCTTGGGGAGATGCCGGATGATATCGCCCTGTTGGTGTTGAGCAGGAATCTTTAATGAGTACCGGTAGAATCCAGTTCGCCGAGCAGGACGGCACCTTCGTCCTGAAGTTCGTCGGTGAAGTTCGCCTGACCCTGTGTTCGGCGTTGGATGCGACTATTGAGCGGATCTTCACGGCGTTGAACTTCAACGCGATCGTGATCGACCTGACCGAAACCCGCAGCATCGACAGCACTACGTTGGGCCTGCTGGCCAAACTGTCGATCCTGTCGCGGCAGAAGGTCGGCTTGCTGCCGACCGTGGTCACCACCCACGAAGACATCACCCGTCTGCTGCAGTCCATGGGCTTCGAGCAAGTGTTCAACATCGTTGACCGCCCGATCCCATGCCCTGAGTGCCTGACCGACCTGCCAGACCAGGATCAGTCCGAGGAAATCGTGCGGATCAAAGTCCTTGAAGCGCACAAGATCCTCATGGGGCTGAACGACTCCAATCGTGAAGCATTCCATGACCTGGTGAATGCGCTGGAGCGGCACTGATCCCGAGCAATTCCCTTGTGGGAGCGGGCTTGCTCGCGAAAGCGGTGTATCAGCCAGCATAGATGTTGACTGACCCACCGCTTTCGCGAGCAAGCCCGCTCCCACATTGGTCAAGCGGCGAATTCAACGCACAAAAAAGGGCGAACCCACCGGGTTCGCCCTTTTTGCATTGCGCCGAACTAAATCACAGCTTGGCTTGCAGCAACGCCTCGAGCTTTTCCTGATCGCGAGCAAACTGACGAATACCTTCCGCCAGTTTCTCGGTCGCCATCGCGTCTTCGTTGGACAACCAACGGAACTGCGCTTCGTTCAGGCTCAGACGTGCTTCGCCGGCGTGCCCTGGCGCCAGTTTGCGCTCCAGCTTGCCGTTGTCCGCCGCCAGTTTCTCCAGCAGGTCCGGGCTGATGGTCAGGCGATCGCAACCAGCCAGTTGCTCGATCTGATTCAGGTTACGGAAGCTCGCGCCCATTACCACGGTTTTGTAGTCGTTGGCCTTGTAGTAGTTGTAGATGCGGGTCACCGACTGCACGCCCGGATCATCCGCGCCGGTGTAGTCGTTGCCGTTAGCCTTCTTGTACCAGTCGTAGATGCGGCCCACGAACGGCGAAATCAGGAATACGCCAGCATCAGCGCAAGCAGCGGCTTGAGCGAAGGAGAACAGCAGGGTCAGGTTGGTCTGGATGCCTTCCTTTTCAAGGATCTCGGCGGCGCGGATGCCTTCCCAGGTGGAGGCGATCTTGATCAGTACGCGGTCGCGGCCAATGCCAGCCTTGTCGTACAGCTCGATCAGACGGTGCGCGCGCTTCAATACGGCGTCAGTGTCGAACGAAAGACGTGCATCCACTTCGGTGGAAATACGGCCAGGGACCACTTTGAGAATTTCTTGACCCACCGCGACGCCAAAACGGTCGCTGGCCAGGCCCACATCGCCCTTGCAGTCATGAACGCAAGCGTTCAGCAGCTCGGCGTAGCCGGGAATGGCCGCCGCTTTGAGCAGCAGGGAAGGGTTGGTGGTAGCGTCCACGGGTTTAACGCGAGCGATTGCTTCGAAGTCGCCGGTATCGGCAACGACGGTAGTGATTTGTTTGAGTTGTTCCAGCTTGGAAGTCATGGGCGTGCTCTGTCCTATGGGTCTGATGACATTACCCGAGCGCTGACAGCCACTCAAGGGCGGGTGTGCGTATCGATGGCCCCAATGGCAACATCCTGAAAACAGGTGTTTGAATGGCGGGGCGTGGTATCGGTAAATACGATGCCTGAATCGGGCACAGGTTCAAAGCAACTGACCGTTGACGGTCTACTTCGCATTGAGCAGCGTCCTGACCGCCGTTTCCGCCGGCTTCGGTTGACCATCAGCGGTCAGCAGGCCGAAATTCTTCTCCCGATCGTTGCCGCCCGAATCGCTGTTCTTCCATTCATAAAGCGACGTCAGCGCGATATTCAGTTTCTCGACGTCGGAAATGAACGCGCCGACTTTGCTGGCCTGCCCGTCGACCCCACCGTTGGACCCGAGCGCCGACACCCCCCACTCGCTGATCACCCCCGGCAAATGAAAGTTCTGCTGGATGAACGCCTGGGCCGTGGTGATCTGGGCCGCGGACAAGCCATAGGGATGATAGGAAATCGCGCTGAGGCATTTGGGGTATTCACTGACAATCCGGTTCAGGGCCACCGTGGACTCGGAGCCCGCACTCGGCGCTTTTGCGAAGCCGAAGCCGATCAATGGCGTGGTTTGCGCCTTCGATCCCAAGGAATGGCACATGGCGCTCATGAACGGCACGAAGGTGGTCTCGAAGTTGCCGGTCGGCCAGTACTTGTCCAGGTCCGGCTCATTCCAGATTTCAATCGCCACCAACTGTGTGCGGTAGGACTGTTCCAGGGCGAGCACCGACTTGGCGAACAGTGCGCCTTGCGCCGCCAGCTCGCTGGCCTTGCCGAGCGGCTCGGTGGCGCGAACGGTCATCAACACGGGTAATCCGGCGGCCTTGGCGACGGCGAACGCGTCGCTGATCTGCTTTTGATAGGCCGAAACATCCAGGTTTTCTGTCCATACGCCAAAACGCACGAAGCCGAACCCTGCCGTTTTGATTTGCCTGGCATCGGCGGGGGTGAAGTTCTGGATCTTGACCTGGACCCCGAAGGTTTTGTCGGTCAGGGCGGGGAACAGTTGGCTGGCGTGAACCTGACTGGCGCTACAGAGCATCAGTAGCGTGGAGGCGGCAAGGCGTTTGCACTGCATGGCGAATTCCCTCTCGTTGAGTTGGAAATAACATTGATTATTGGTTTTTTACGGCTATTAGTTCGATAACCATTAAGTTGCTAAGTGCACGACTGTTATGTTTTGTCGGAAAGCCCATGTTAGAAAACGTTCGTTATTTTTGGTCCGGCTATTGTGGTTGGGTGGCTTTTGACTGTCGTGGTACTTAATACGCTTGTATTTGCAAGGCTGATCCGTTTCTGAGTGCGGGATGAACCCGTGGGTTCACGCTAATCCCCACGACGCATTGGTTGATTCGACATTACACGGGAAGCGTTGCCTTGTTCAGAAAGATCCTTGTCGTCTGCGTGGGCAATATCTGCCGAAGCCCTACCGCAGAACTGTTGCTGCGAAATGCATTGGCCTCTTCCTCCATCGCTGTGACCTCGGCGGGCCTGAGCGCTCGCGTTGGCGAAGCCATGGAGCCGGCGGCGCGCCAAGTGCTGGAAGAGCGTGGGCATAGCGCCCAAGGGTTTAAAGCACAACAAATAACCCCGGATATCGTCAATGACTCAGACCTGATTCTGGTCATGGAAAAAGAGCATGTAAAACAAGTGCTGAAGATGGCATCCCACGCCAGGGGCAAAGTGTTTCTTCTCGGCAAGTGGCAGGGTGAGCGAGAAATACAGGACCCGTATCGTCAAGGAAAAGCAGCTTTTATTCATGCCCATGCATTGATTGAAGATGCTGTTTGCTCATGGGCGCAGCGCCTGGGGCATTGATGAATAATTTTCAGATCAGTAAAGGGTAAGAACCCACTTATGCAGTTACCGTCAGTAGTCGGCACCCGGGACAACGAGCGAGATGATATTGATCTTCTCGGTATATTCGGCAGTTTAATTGATCAGAAATGGTTGATCGGCACGCTCACCGGGGCATTTATGCTGACCGGCGTGGCTTATGCGATTTTAGCGACGCCGGTGTACCTGGCGAACGCCGTGGTCCAGGTCGAACCGAAAAAGAACGACATGCTCGGTTTCTCCGATCTCAATAGCATGCTCAACGGACAATCACCGTCGGTGACCGAGATCGGCATCATCAAGTCGCGGGCGGTGATCGGTAAAACCGTCGACGACCTGCACCTGGACATCGACGTCACGCCCAACACCTTCCCGTTCATTGGCGGCTTCCTGGCCCGACGCTACAAGGGCGACGCCGTGGCACCGCCGCGTTTGGGCCTGAACAGCTACGCCTGGGGCGGTGAACGTCTGGAGATCGCCCGGCTCAACCTGCCGGAAGAGCTATTGGGCAAGAAATTGACCTTGGTGGCCGCCGAGCAGCAGCGCTTCCAACTGTTCGACGACAACGACAATCTGCTGGTGGAAGGCGTCGCGGGCGAAGGCTTTGCGCAAAACGGCGTCGAGGGGCGGATCGCCGAATTGAAGGCCAACCCCGGCACCCGTTTCGAAGTGGTGCGCAGCCCGAGAATCGTCACCATCCTCGATTATCAGGATGACCTGGATGTGTCCGAGCAAGGCAAGGAGTCAGGCATCATTCGCCTGGCCCTGGCCAGCCCTGACCACGCCCAGGCTGTGAAAATCCTCAATAAGGTTGCCTCGTTGTATGTGCAGCAAAACGTCGAGCGCACCTCGGCGGAAGCGGCGCAAAGCCTGGATTTCCTGCAAGGCCAACTGCCCCAGGTCAAGAAGGATCTGATCAAGGCCAGCGAGGCGCTCAACCGTTATCAAACTCGCGGCAAGACGGTCAATATTTCCCTCGAAACCCAATCGGTGCTGGAACAGATTGTCACCCTCGCCACGCGTATTTCCGAGTTGAAGCTGCAACAGGCGGAACTGGATCGCAAGTTCACCAAGCAGCATCCGGTCTATCGCGCCCTGATGGCGCAGATCGGCGAATTGACCCAGCAGCAGCGGAGCCTGGAGAGCAAGGTCCAGGACCTGCCCGCCACGCAACAGGAATTGCTGAACCTGACCCGCGATGTGGAAGTGGCGTCGCAGATCTACACGCAACTGCTGAACAAGTCCCAGGAGCTGGATATCGTCCGGGCCGGGGCGGTGGGCAATGCGCGGCTGATCGATGCCGCCGACGTGGACAAGACCACTCCTGTCAAACCGCGCAAGGCGTTGATCGTGCTGATTGCGACCTTCCTCGGCGGGTTTGTCGGCGTCGCCCTGGTGCTGGTGCGCAAATCCCTGAGTCGCGGTTTGGAAGGGCCGGAAGCCATTGAGCAACTCGGCTTGCCGGTCTACGCGTCGATTCCCTACAGCGTGTTGCAACAGGAAGAGGACAGTAAAAAGCTGCGCCTTAGCGACGAGTCGCGGCGCCAGGCGTTCCTGTTGGCCCTGCGCAACCCTACCGACCTGTCGATCGAATCGATCCGCAGTCTGCGCACCTGCCTGCACTTCGCCGGGCTGGACTCGACCAACAATCGCATCATGATTTCCGGCCCGAGCCCGCAGGTCGGCAAGACCTTCGTCTCGTCCAACCTCGCGGCGGTCATGGCCCAGAGCGGGCAGCGGGTGGTGTTGATCGATGCCGACATGCGCAAAGGGCATCTGCACAAGACGCTTAATACGCCGATCACCAATGGCTTGTCCGACCTGTTGGTCAAGCGTTGCAGCATCGAGCAGGGCATCCATGAAACCGAGGTCGAGAACCTGCATTTCATCAGCCGTGGCCAAGTCCCGCCCAACCCGTCAGAACTGTTGATGCACGCCAACTTCCGCGACCTGCTGGCGCAACTCAGCGAGTTGTATGACGTGGTGATCATCGACACGCCGCCATTACTGGCAGTGACCGACGCCGCAATCGTCGGTCGGGAAGCAGCGATCAGCCTGATCGTCACCCGCTTCGGTGTGAACCCCGCCAAGGAGATTGAACTGACGATCCGGCGATTCGCCCAGAACGGAATCCAGTTGAAAGGCGCGGTGTTCAACGGCGTCGAGAAGCGTGCCGCGAGCTACTACGGCAATGGCGGGTACGGCAACTACAACTACGAGTATGCGTCCGACAAGGCTTGATTCGGCGATGGTTATTACCTGCATGGAAATGGGTGGATTGTGAAAAAAATACTGCATGTGGCCGAGACGATTAAGGGTGGTGTGGCCACCGTTATCCGCACGATTTCGGCGCCACCTGAGGGCGAGGCCGGCAACTATGAACTGGTGTACCTGATCCCGTTCGATCAGAAAAAAGAGCTGCACGGCATTGATGAAAAACAGATCAAGACGTTCGACCGGACCAAGCGCGATGTGCGCTCGCTGCTGCGCTTCGCCTGGCAACTGGGCCGTTTGATCCTCAAGGAAAAACCCGATGTGGTGCATTTGCACAGCACCTTTTCCGGGGTCATTGGCCGCGTGGTCTGCGTGCTGCTGCGGCCATGGCGCTCGCCGAAAATCGTCTACTGCCCCCATGCCTTTTCATTTCTGATGGAGAGTTCGCCGGCCAAGCAGAAAGTCTATTCGCTGATCGAGCGGCTGCTGCAGAAGGTCACCGACCGGATCATTTGCGTCAGTCAGTTCGAACTGGATAAAGCCGCGCAGTTCGGCATCGACCGCCGACGCATGACCTTGATCTACAACGGCATCCCTTACAAAAGCGATGAGCCGAAAACCGCCGATCAAGCGCCGATCCATTTGCTGTTTGTGGGGCGGCTCGACTATCAGAAAGGCTTTGACGTCTTGCTCAAGGGCTTTGCTGGCGTCCAGCGTACCGACCTGAAACTGACGGTGGTGGGCAGTGCGGTCAACGAGGAAACGGTCGAGTGCCCGGTGATGGACGGGGTCGAGTACGTCCCCTGGGTGACGCCGGCGGAGGTGCATGCGCTGTATCAGGCGGCGGATGCGCTGATTGTTCCCAGTCGTTGGGAAGGCTTTGCCATGGTGCCGCTGGAAGGCATGGCCCTGGGGCTGCCGGTGATTGCCAGTGACTGCACGTCCTTGCCCGAATTGGTCACCCACGGCGTGACCGGTTTCGTCTTTCCCTCCGGCGATCACCAGGCCCTGACCAACGTACTCGTGAACATCGATAAGCCACGCTTGCAACTGCTCGGCGCCCAGGGGCGGCAGAAGGTCCGCGAGCGGTTCAGTGCCACGTTGATGATCCAGCAAACCTACGACGTGTATTCCGCTCCCTCTTATTAAGTAGATATCCGCTTATGAACGTAACTATTTTGCATGGCTACAGCGCCTCCAACTCCGGTGATGGCCTGCTCGTGGACCTGGCCATCGCCCTGGTGCTGCGCAACTTTGGCGCCGACACCTCGATCAACGTCGTGGCCTCGGACCCCAAATCCTTCAGTTACTTGCCGTACAAGCGCTATGACGCGCCGGTGATGGCGGCCAAGGGCCTGGGCCGGGTCAGGCAAGCGCTGTTCCTCAATCAGTCCTACGCCGGGCTTGCGGACCTGTTGAGTTCGAGTGACTTGATCGTCGGGGTCGGCGGCGGTTACATGCGCTCCAAAAGTGCCTTCGAACACATCAAGTTGAAGCTGGGGCACGCCAAGCAACTGGAAACGGCGATCCAGAGCAAAGTGCCGTCGGTGTACCTGCCGCAGAGCATCGGTCCGTTCCACGGTGAGGGCAGCAGGATCGTCGAGCATTACGCCCAGGCCGATGCGGTGTTTGTGCGGGACAACCGCTCCTCGGAGATTTTCGGCACCCACGAAAATGTCTACCGCGCCCCGGATCTGGCGGTGCAGGCCCTGGCCAGCAAGATTCTCCAGCAACCCAAGTTCACCCGTTGCGCGTCGACGCCGGCGACGGTCTGCGTGGTGCTGCGCAAACCGCCGGCGTGGAGCAAGGAAAAGAAAGTCGCCTACGTGGCCAACCTGAAACGGCTGCTGCAGCGCTTGAAGAACAAAAGCAAAGTGGTGTGCGCGGTGCAGAGCGCGGTGCGCGGCAACGATGACGGCGCGTTCTATCGCGAGCTGGGCATCACCGAGGATTTGCTGCCGTTGAAGGCGACCCTGGCCAAATATCAACCGGACCTGGTGATTTCCGTGCGCCTGCACGGCGCCATCGAATCGCTGCTGGCAGGCGTTCCGGCGTTCCATATCAGCTACGAGCGCAAGGGCTTCGGCGCCTATCAGGACATGGGCGTGGAAGACTGGGTGATCAACGGCGGCGACATCAATGTCGACACCATCATCGATACCGTTTACGCACCGAATGCCTTGTCCCGATTTGGCCAGCGATTGACAGACACCTGCCGGGAAATCGAAGCCAAGACCCTGGTCATGGACGGGATCATCAAGGGCATTGTTCGATGATATTCCGGCTACTGCTGCGGGGCGGGGCGTTAGGCGCGAAGTTCCTGCTGGTGTTGGCCATCACCCATTACCTGGGCTATGACGCCTTGGGGTTCTACGGCGTGGTGGTGGCGGCCTCGTTGATTGCGTCGAAGTTCTACAGCGTCGGGTTCAGTTCCGAGATCAATCGGCTAATCAGCGTGGGCCGCAGCTCACGGTTGGTGATCGACAGGGTTTTGCTGTTGTACCTGGCCGTGGGCGTGGTGTTGTCGGTGGCGACCGTCACGGTGTATTCGCTGTTCCAGGGCATCGAAGCGAGTGCCACGCTGATCCTGTGTGTGGCGTTGTTGCTGCTCACCGAGCACCTATCGTTCGAAATCAATTCCTTCGTGTTCTCCTCGCAGAAAGCCACCTGGGGCGCGTTGCTGTTCTTTATCAAGACCGGGCTCTGGGCGCTGCTGGCGCTGGGCGGGATGATGCTCGGCTGGGTGTCCGACATCGCCAGTGTGCTGTGGTTGTGGGTGGCGGCGAACGTGTTGGTGATGGTGGCCGGTTACCTGATTGTGGTGAATGTGCATCACGGGCGGGTGACCGGTGCGCTGACCACGGCTTCGGTGTGGAAGGCCGGGTTGCCGTTTTATTTGGGCACGGGCCTGATCGCGTTGAGTCAGTACGCCGAGCGCTTCCTGATTATCGACCTCGAGCCCTACGCCAGCCTGGGTAAATACGTTTACGCCTGGTCGGCGGCCAACACCTTGCAAGCGTTGTCCTACGCGGTGGTGGCGGTGGTGGGCATTCCGGTGCTCGCCAAGCGTTATCAGAGTGATCAGCAGCCGCTGACGTGGCGGCAGTTGTTCGTGAATAAGTGGGTGATGCGCGCACTCGTGGTGTCCGCCGGCGTGGCGCTGATGATTTTTCTGTTCTTCAATGTTGTGCTCGATTACGTCGCGACTTCGGTGCCGCGTCCGGATAACGACCTCCTCGCCGTGCTGATTTTTTCCTTCGCCTTGCGCGCTGTTGGCGACATCGTTTGGGGCGGGTTGATCGCCTCGAAAAACAGCCGGGTGTCATTGGCTAGCGCAGCGGTTTGCCTGATGGTTTCCCTGCCGGTCAGCTACCTGCTGATCAAGCAGTACTCGATTTATGGCGCGGCCTGGGGCAACGTCTTTTCGATCACTGTGCAACTGGGCGTCATTGCCTTGCTGACTCGGTTCGCCCGGGTGAAGGTGACCGCGTAATGGCGCTGAAACTGCCCTCCATCGAGTTTCGCGGCAGAAAACTCGACTCGTATATCTCGTTCCTGATTCTGTTCACCGGCCTGTTCCTGTCGGTGGCCATGCCGTTGCTGATGCACCGCGATCCCGGCCCCGATGCCATGACGTTGTGGTCGTCCTACGCCCGCGCCGACAACTGCAATTTCTGGAACCCGTTCTCGCCGGACCGCTCGTCCTACGAGTGCTCGGCGTACCTGCTGCGACCCACCGGCATCAACCTGACCAATGCCTGGGCCTACGGCATGGCGTGCAACCTGTTCCTCACCGCCGTGCCGGTGTTGATGTTTCGGCGCATGCCGTTGACGATCTTTTTTACCCTGTGTTTGTGGGGCGTGGTGCGCTCGTTTTTCCTGGAAAACCTGACCAAGGAAATCATCGTTTCGGTGGCGATGATTTCGATTTTGCTGTTCTCGTTTTCCCGGCGTTATCGCGGCGGATTTTTCTGTTCGGCGGTGATTTACGGCGTGTTGATCCGGCCCTACTGGATCCTGTTTTCCCTGGCCTGGTTCGGCGTGTGCGTGATGAAGAAGTACGTGTCGCGGATGACCTTCTTCCTGATGCTGTTCCTGTTCTACCTGGCCATCGCCACCGCCATTCAATTGGTGGTCGGTTATTCGGTGTCGTCGATTCGCGCCAGCAACAACGAGCTGCGCACGGCGGGCGAGGAGGGCTCGAAGTCGCTGATCGTGTCCTGGATCAGTGGCGGTGACTTCGTGTCCCAAGCGCTGGACTCGATGAGCATCTTCTTCCGGCTGTCGTTTCCGGTGGAGCTGATCCTGCTCTCGGGCCTGGGCCAGATCATCTTCGTGGTGTTGATGATGATGACGTCTTTGCTGATGTTTCGAATGATCACCTCAAGTGATTACAAGGGCGTGCGCATCGACACCAAGGTCAAGGAACTGATCGCCATTCCCCTGTCCTTTCTGCTGGTGCAGGGCTTGTTCGAACCGGACTTCGGGTCCTTCGCCCGGCATTTTTCCATGGTGGTGCCGGTGCTGTTCATGGGCCTGGGTTTGCAGTTGCGCGCAAAGAAACCTGTGCTGGTTGAATCAAGAATCCTGAGCTGAGGTTTGTGCTTTATGTCGAGCAAGAAGAAGTCGCTGGAGATCGAAACCCTGCGCGGCCTGGCCTGCCTGTTGCTGGTGCTTTATCACGTGATCGGGCCGCTGGGTGGCGGCTTGAAAATAGACGTGGGTTCGCCGTTCCGGGTGATCGCCGACTCGATGGTGTACGTGCGCATGCCGCTGTTCACCTTTATCTCGGGCTATATCTATTCCCTGTACAAAATTCGCGGCAATGACTTCCAGGCCTACGTGAGCGGCAAGGTCCGGCGGCTGATCGTGCCGTTGTTTTGCGTGGGGGTGCCGTTCTCGGTGCTGCAAGCGGTCGGGCCCGGGGTGAACAAGGACGTTGGTGTGATCGATGCGCTGTTGTCGTTCTATATCCCGGTCAACCACTTCTGGTTTTTGCAGGCGGTGTTCATCATTTTCATGTTTGTCGGGCTGCTGGAATGGCGCGGCCTGTTGCAGACCATGACGCGCCAGTACCTGTTGCTGGCGTTTGCGGCGGCGGTGTTTTTGTTGCCGCCGTTTGCGGTGGATGCGTTCGGTATCAACGGCGCGGTGTATCTGTTGCCGTTTTTTGTGCTGGGGATGATTGGCCACGAAAAGGTCAGCGAGATCCGGCAAACATTCAGGGTGATCGGGCCGTTGGTGTTCGTGTTGATATCGGCAGTGCTGTTGTATGTGGCGACGGTGGATCGTGGATTGATCGTCGATCGCCGCAGCCTGGTCGGGTTGCTGGTAGGGTGTGTGTCTTGCCTGGCGCTGCTGTCGAGTAACCTGCAGGCGCGTTGGCTGATTTGGCTCGGCGGTTATTCCTACGCAATCTTCCTGTTTCATGTGCTGTTTGCCGCCACTTCTCGAGCCGTGCTGGGGCGTTTAGGGATCAACGATGAGAGCGTTCTGGTGCTCAGCGGCGTGACCTGTGGTTTGTTGGGGCCGGTACTGTTGTCGAGTATTTTCAGCCGCTTCAGCATCACCTCCGTGCTGTTTCTGGGCGAGCGGGCCACGCGTAAAAAGCCGCCGGTTTCCGCCATTCCAGTCAGCTAAGCCGAATGCGATCTGTAGGGGCGCAATCCTGATGATTGATTTGATAAAGGACATATCGCGTGGTTGCAGTTGATGATGTGCGTCCCGTAGCGGCGTCGGTGATCGAAGTCGGTGACGCTCGCGAGCGCTTTGCGCAATGGCGCGAAGGCAAGGCGGGGAAGGTGTTGGCCATCTCGGTGATCGGCGACAGCTATAGCGCCGGGCAGGATTTTTACTTGAACAAGCTTGTTCAGCGGCTCACCCACAAAGCGGGTTTTGCCGGGCCGGGCTACGTCGGCTTCAACCACGGCGCGGCGCTTGGTGGCACCCACTACAAATACACCCGCAGCAGTGAAAAGTATTTTGGCGGTGATTGGGCCGTGTCCGGGCTTGGCCAGGCCAGCCCGGACAGTCGCACTATCACGGGCCGGCCCGGCGCTTATCTGGAAATCGATGCCCACCCGACGCCAGCCGTGGACACGTCCATTGCTCAGGCGAAATTGCTCTACCTGGGGGACGGCAAATCCAGCGAGGTGCGCTATCGCTGGACGGCATCAGACACTTGGCATTCATTGAAACTCGACGGCTCAGGTGCTCAGGAAGTCCAGTTGCCCGGGTTTTCTCGGCAGCCTGAGTGGGCGTTTCGCCTGGAAGTGGTCAAAGGCGCGCCAACCCTGTTTGGCTTGTGGATGAGCAATCAGCAGGGCGGCGTCAGGGTGTCCAAGCTCGCGGCTTCCGGGGCGTCATCCGCGGATTTCTATCACAGCGATGCTCAGTGGCAGGCGCAGTGGAAAGCGGTGGTGGCGAAGATTCCAGCGGATATTTACCTGATCATGCTGGGCGGCAACGACCAGGGTTTTGGGGTGAAACCGCAAGCCTATCTGCAGAACATTCAAGGCCTGGTGCGGATGGTGCGCGAGGTTCACCCCAAGGCGAGCATCAACCTGATCCTGCGTCAGGACACCACGCGGTCGAGTGCTTATCCGATGTCGGCTTATGCCCAAGTGCTGGCGCCCTGGGCGCGCAGTGAACATTTGGGCTACGCGAATATGCAGTGCGCGTTTGGTGCCGACGTCAAACGGTATGCGCTGGGCGGGGCGGCCCCGATGATCGGGCCGGACAAGATTCACCCCATTCCCGGGTCGGGCGGGCGGGTGATTGCGGATTACCTCTATAGCCTGATCGTCGCGCCGCAGAACACCTGCCAGTGAGCTGAAACACAAAACCTGTAGGAGCGAGGCTTGCCCGCGAAAGCGTCATGTCAGTCAACATCAAGTCGCCTGACACACCGCTTTCGCGAGCAAGCCCGCTCCCACAGGTTCGACCTCAGCGCATGCCTTTCTCGAAGTGCTCCAACTGACTCAACAACTCCGCCGTCTTGAGCGGCATCAACTGCGCATCACACCGTGTTTCCACGGTAATCACGATAGCCGGTTCGCTGCCGACAACCCGCGCCCGAAAGCGCCAGTCGCTGAAAATCACCTTCAGCCCATTACGCTCATCAACATCGAGCGCCTGTTGCGCATACAGCGCTTTGAGGTGGGCGAGGAGGGCGTCGGGATCGGGAATCGGTCGACGGATTTCCCCGGACGAAGGAAACACGCCGATGCGCTCCACCAACAGTGTGGCGCCCAGCCAGGAATCGGCCGGGGAGGGCAGCGACGGGTTCAATGACAACCAGGCCATTACCCCGACGTTGCCCTGTTCAATGTCTGCCGAGTGTTTTGCAATGTTCATGGTTGCCTGCCTGGATGAAGAGTGGATGACGGTTGAATGCCGGGTCAGAGGCCCTTGAGGTACAGGTGCTCGTAGCAGAAATTGGTCGCGTCGAGATAACCCTCGGCACCGCCGCAATCGAAGCGCAGGCCCTTGAATTTGTAAGCCAGCACGCAACCGTTTTGCGCCTGCTTCATCAGGGCATCGGTGATCTGGATCTCCCCACCTTTGCCGGGTTGGGTGTCGGCGATCAGGTCGAAGATATCCGGGGTCAGGATGTAGCGGCCGATGATCGCCAGGTTCGACGGTGCGTCGGCCGGAGCCGGTTTTTCCACCATGCTGCTGACCCGATAGACGTTATCAGCGATCAGCTCGCCGGCAATCACGCCGTACTTGTGGGTCTGGTCATGGGGCACTTCCTGAATGGCGACGATCGAGCAGCGGTATTTCTTGTAGAGCTGGATCATCTGCGCCAGAACGCCGTCGCCTTGCAGGTTCAGGCACAGGTCGTCCGCCAGCGACACGGCGAAAGGTTCATCACCGATCAATGGACGGCCGCTGAGAATCGCGTGGCCCAGGCCTTTCATTTCCACCTGGCGGGTGTAGGAGAAGGTGCAGGTTTCGATCAGCTCGCGGGTGCCGGCCAGGAATTTCTCTTTCTCGGTGCCGCGAATCTGATGTTCCAGTTCATAGCTGATGTCGAAGTGATCTTCCAGGGCTCGCTTGCCCCGGCCGGTGACAAGCGCCATGTGTTGCAGGCCGGCGTCTCGTGCTTCCTCCACCGCGTACTGGATCAGTGGCTTGTTGACGATCGGCAGCATCTCCTTGGGCATGGCTTTGGTGGCCGGCAGGAAACGCGTGCCATAACCCGCGGCAGGGAACAAACATTTACGAATCATAAAAGTATCCTGGAAGTCATTGATCGCAACCAACTACGGATATAGCGAGTGGCTGTAAATTTTTAAATAAGCGACTACTTTAATACCTGAGATGGCAATTATTGTCAGGTGCATAACAACGCAATGTTAGGAGTTGTCGGTCGGTGGTCTGTTAGTTAGTTTTCGTCGGTATCTGTTGATAGTGGTGAGCGGTTCAGAGTGCTAAATAAGTACCCGGTATGACGGTCTGGTCCAAGTCACTGTTTTGATCAGTACTGGTTATTGCGCACTTTACGACCCACTAGGGACCGCTCTATGAAGATTCTGGTAACGGGTGGCACCGGGTATATCGGTTCGCACACCACACTTGCGCTGCTTGAAGCGGGCTTTGAAGTGGTGGTGCTGGACAATCTTTGCAACAGCTCCGACGCTGCGCTGCACGCCGTTGAAGCCATTTGCGGCAAGCGCGCGCTGATGATTCATGGCGACGTCTGCGACAGGGCGTTGCTGGACCGGATTTTCCAGCAACACGCGATTGATGCGGTGCTGCACTTCGCCGGGCTCAAGGCTGTCGGCGAAAGCGTGCGCAAGCCGCTTGAATACTATGAAGCCAATGTCGGTGGCAGCATCACCCTGTGTCGGGCGATGGCTGCCGCCGGGGTGTTTCGCCTGGTGTTCAGTTCATCGGCCACGGTCTACGGCGCGCCGGAGCAGATGCCGATCAGCGAGGATGTGCCCACGGGCAGCCCGACCAATCCCTACGGCCAGTCCAAGTTGATCGTCGAGAACCTGCTGCGCGACCTGTGTGCCGCCGAGCCGCGCTGGAGCATCGCGCTGTTGCGTTACTTCAATCCGATCGGCGCCCATCACAGCGGCCACTTGGGCGAAGACCCTAATGGCATCCCGAATAACCTGGTGCCCTACATCAGCCAGGTCGCGGTGGGCAGCCTGAAAGAGTTGTCGATCTTCGGCGACGATTACCCCACGGCGGATGGCACCGGGGTGCGTGACTACATCCATGTCGTGGACCTGGCGGAGGGGCACCTGAAGGCGTTGCAGACGATTTCCCAAACCACCGGCATCAACATCTGGAACCTTGGCACGGGCGATGGCTACAGCGTGATGCAGGTGTTGCACGCGTTTGAACAGGCATCGGGGCGGCCCGTGCCTTATCGGATCTTGCCGCGCCGCGCCGGGGATGTTGCCGAGAGCCTGGCCGACCCGTCCAAGGCCGCCCGTGAACTGGGTTGGAAGGCCACCCGCGGTTTGCAACAAATGATGACCGACACCTGGCGCTGGCAATCCAATCATCCGAAGGGTTATCTCGGCTAAGTATCGATTGTGTCGAATGTTATAAAACGACAGCCATGTTAAGTAACGTCGGGAAATTAGGCTGGAGTTAGATCCGGCAAATCCGTAGATATAAGCCCTGCCGTTCGACATTTATCAGTTGCGTTTGACTGTGAATGAACAACGGATCTTGTTCGCACTTTTTGCGGCTTGATCTTTCCACCTCTAACTGCCCACCGTGTTTCTGACAGGGTAGACGTTAGAAAGGAGTTGATATGAAAAAAGTGATGGCAATTGCCCTGTTGTCGATGTTTGGCAACTGGGCATCCGCAGCGGAAGCACCGCTGACACAGGCAACTAATGTCGCCGGTAACGTAGCCGCTTCCCAAGCGCCTGCGGCCAGTACGGCAATGGTTGCAGGTGCAGTGGCCGCTTCCAACAGTGGCGGCAACGCCAACGGCGGAACTACCGGGACTACAGGTACAACCGGTACTACCGGCACCAGTAACTGAAAAACCCTGTAGGTGTAACACAAGGTCGCCCGATGAAAGTCGGGTGACCTTGTCTGGATTTGCCCTTGAATAGCGTAGTGCCATTATGAATCGTAGTTTTCCTTTGTTGATGTTGGCCGGTATCGCTTTGCAAGGTTGTATGTTTTCTCCGGGGCAATACCTGAGCACCAGCGATATCACGCGCCAGGGCGCCAGTGAAAGCAGTCGCGTGGAGCTGATCCCGATCACGCCCAAGCTGATTGCCATGGACCGGGCCACGCAGAAACACCTGTCGTTGCCGGCGGAATTGTTGACGACCCCGGCCGAATACCGCATCGGCAACAACGATGTGTTGTACATCACGGTCTGGGATCATCCGGAGCTGACCGCCCCCTCCGGCGCGCAACAGCAGATCGATGCCAACGGTCGCCTGGTGCGCTCCGATGGCACGTTGTATTACCCCTATATCAAGGAAGTCCAGGCTGCTGGCCGGACCATCCAGCAACTGCGCGAGGACATCTCCGAACGCCTGTCGGCCTTCATTGCCGACCCGCAAGTGGACGTCGCGGTATTGCGCTTCGCCAGTCAGAAAGTCGTGGTGTCGGGGGCCGTGGTGAAGGCCGGTCCGCAGCCGATTTCCACCAACCCGTTGAACGTGGTCGAAGCCCTCGGTACGGCCGGTATCGATCCGCAGAACGCGGACTTGTCCGGCCTGCTGCTGACGCGCAACGGGCGGGTCTATCCGCTGAACCTCGATGCGCTCAATCAACAGGATTCCGAGTTGCAGAACGTCTACCTCAAGGGCGGCGATCAGTTGTACCTGCCGTACAACGACAACAAGCGCATTTACGTCATGGGCGAAGTCAATCAGCCCCGGGCCCTGACGTTCAAGACCGGCACCATGAACCTGTCTGATGTGCTCGGCTCGGTCGGCGGCTTGAGCCAGACCACCTCCAACGGCAACGCGGTGTACGTGATTCGCGGTGTGGAAAACCTCGATGTGGAACCGGCGAAAATCTACCAGTTGCAAGCCGAGTCGCCGACCGCCATGGCCTTGGCCACGCACTTCAGCGTACGCCCCCAGGACATCGTCTACGTCGGCCCCGCCAACGTGACGCGCTGGAACCGCTTCATCAGTCAATTGGTGCCTTCGGCCGCCATTCTCGGTGTGGGGGCTTCCTCGGCGAAGAACCTGAGTGAAGTCCGGGACAACGGCAAATAAGGTCAGGTCTGTGAAAACGTTGAATGTTGGCGTCTGCGTGATAGCGGCCGTGTTGTTGTGTGGCTGTAACCCGCTGATGACCGCGTCCCTGGGCAACTTCAAGGCCGCGGTGATCGGCCCCGATGAGGTGCACGTCACGCCTGAGCAAGTGGCCCGGGTCGAGTTTCCCCAGCTCACCTTGACCACGCCGTCCGGCTCCGGGGTGTTGGCGATGGTGCGTGAGCGCGGTGACCTGCAATTCTGGGTCGCGTCGGGCAAACAGGTGTTGCTGCTGCGCGATGGACTCGCGGTGCGCAGCATCGGCCTGGGCCTCGAGGGCGATCTGGACGGCACGCGACTGGCGGCGTCTTCGCCCTTCAAGCAAGGCCTGCAAACCCTGCCGGATGGTTACACCAGCCAGCGCTGGATCGATCTTTATCAAGGCAGCGAAACCGGCGTGACCCTGAACAGCCGCTTCTCGCGCAAATCCATGGAAACCCTCCAGATCCTCAACAAGGAATACGCCGTGCTACGTGTCGATGAGCAGATTGACGCCCCGGCCATTGGCCTGCGGGCGACCAATCGTTATTGGGTCGATCCCGTTGACGGTTTCATTGTGCAGAGCGAGCAGCAACTGACCACACGCCTGCGGGTCAAGATCGTGCAACTGACCCCTGAACGCAGGTTTGCCCGTTGAAGCGGCTGCCGTTTCTGTCGGCGTGCCTGCTGTTGATCACCAGCGTCAGCCAAGCAGCGGTCACCGTGACTGGCGATGTGCAAGTCCCGGGGCCAGTGGAGTTGCCGCCAGGTGGGCGGTTGACGGATGTGATCAGCGTCGCGGTGCCCAATGCAGAAAGTTACTGGCTGGCCGCCGGGTTGCTGCGCCAGTCGTTGCTGGAGGAGCAGGGCCGGCTCAAGACCGGGGTGCTGTTTGACCTCGAAGTGTTGCGCCGCACGGCGTTGCTGTTCGACCGACCCGAGCGCGCCGACCTGGCGCTGCGTCTGCACGAACAAGTCAGCCGCATGCCGGTCACCGGGCGTCAGGTCACGGTGCTGGACCCGGTGGCCATCGAAGTCGGGTTCGCCCCAAACGTCCTGCTGGGCGACGGCGATCGCCTGATCTATCCGTTGCGCGTCGATGAAGTGGAAGTGCTGGGCGCCGTCGCGCAGCCGTGTCGGTTGCCTTATGTCGTCCAGCAAGAAGCCCGGGATTACTTGAACGACTGCCCGAGCCTGAGCGATGCGGAGGCCGATTACCTGTGGCTGATCCAACCCAACGGCGCCACTCGCCGGGTCGGCATCGCGCCGTGGAATCGCGAACACGGGCAGGTCCCTGCCGCTGGCAGCAAGCTCCTGGTCCCGGTGAAAAATGATGATCTCGATCCGCCTATCCCTGAACTGAATCAGCAGTTGGCCGAATTTCTTGCCACGCAATTGGCTGAGGTGGTTCATTGAATTTACGTTTTGCAGCCGTGTTGTTATTGCCCTGTGGACTGGCGCATGCCGAGCCGCGTCTGACCCAGAATGATTTCGGCGGTGTCGGCTTGTTGCAGACGCCGACTGCGCGCATGTCCCCGGCCGGCGAGTTGAGCGTAAGCGCCAACCGCACCGAGCCCTACAGTCGCTATAGCGTGGCACTGCAGCCGTTCGACTGGCTGGAAGGCGCGTTCCGCTACACCGCCATCACCAACCGTCCTTATGGCCCGGAGTCGCTGAGCGGCAACCAGAGCTATAAGGATAAGGCGGTCGATCTCAAAGTCCGGCTGTGGCAGGAAACCCATTGGGCGCCCGACGTGGCGCTGGGCTTCCGAGACATTGGCGGTACGGGTCTGTTCTCCAGTGAGTTCCTGGTGGCCAGCAAGCGCTATGACGATTTTGATTTCAGTGCCGGGATTGCCTGGGGTTACCTGGGCAATCGCGGCGATTTCGATAACCCGGCGGGCTGGCTCGATGATCGCTTCAAGACCCGGCCGAACATGGAAGGCACCGGCGACGTCAACGCCGGCGCCTACTTTCGCGGCAAGCCTTCGCTGTTCGGCGGCGTGACCTATCAGACACCGTGGGACAGGCTCAGCCTGAAACTCGAGTACGAAGGCAACGACTACAAACATGAGCCCAAGGACAACGTGATCCAGCAGGACTCACCGATCAACCTTGGCGCGGTGTTCAAAGTCACCGATTCCCTGGACCTCAGCGCAGGCTGGGAGCGCGGCAATACGGCGATGTTTGGCCTGACTTTCCACACCAACTTCGTCAGCCGCAAGGCGCCGGCCAAGACCTTCGATCCGCCGGCGGAACCGTTGCCGGCCAAGGCGCCGGCGGTCGCGATGGATCAGGTCAACTGGCCGGACGTGTCCCGGCGCCTGCAGCAAAATGCCGGCTACAAGGTCGAGCGCATCAGCCAGCGCGGGTCCGAGCTGATCGTCTACGGCGAGCAGGGCCGCTATTTTCATTCGGCCAAAGCGGTCGGTCGGGCCAGCCGGATTCTGGACAACAGCGTCAACGCCGATATCGACTGGTTCACCCTGGTGAACAAGCGTTACGACCTGCCGCTGGAAGAAACCAGCGTGCCGCGCAAGACCTTTCGTGAAGTGCTGAACAATGAGGAACCGCTGCAAGCGCTGCACCGCACCACCGAGATCAACCCGGCGATGCCGCACAACGAAAAGACTCTCTACACCGAAGCCCGCGACCCGTTCAGCTACGGCGCCGGGCTCGGCTTCAAACAGAACGTTGGCGGCCCTGACGGCTTTTTCTATCAGTTCAGCGCCGATGCCGACGCCGAGTATCGTTTCAACCGCAACACCTGGTGGAGCGGCCTGCTCAGCGCTAATCTGCTGAACAACTTCGACGGCTTCAAATACGACGCGCCCAGCGGCTTGCCCCGGGTTCGTACGGATTTGCGTCAGTACCTGACCACCTCCGAAGTCACCATGCCGCTGTTCCAGGTCAGCCACGCCGAACAGTTGGACAAGGACCTGTATGGCATGGTCTACGGCGGTTATCTGGAATCGATGTTTGCCGGTGTGGGTGGCGAGGTGCTGTTTCGCCCGACGGGCCAGCGCTGGTCGGTCGGCGCGGATTTGAACTACGTGCGTCAGCGCGAATTCGACCAGGGCTTCGGCCTGCGGGACTACTCGGTCGTCACCGGGCATATCACCGGTTATACCGATTTGCCCTACGACACCCTGGCGGCGGTCAGCGTCGGACGTTACCTGGCCGGGGATTGGGGCACCACGGTCGATCTGTCCCGGGAGTTCTCCAACGGCGTGCGCTTCGGTGCCTGGGCCACCATCACCACCGCCACCGGCGCGCAATATGGCGAAGGTAGCTTCGACAAAGGCCTGTACCTGTCCATTCCGTTCGATGAACTGATGAGCATGTCGACCATGCGCCGCGCCAACCTCGTCTGGTCACCACTGACCCGGGACGGCGGCGCACGGCTCAACCGCAGCTTCCAATTGCACTCAATGACCGACAGCCGCGACAACGACATGTTCTACCGCAACTTCGAGAAGATCACCGAGTAACGACCGGGACCCTGTGGGAGCGAGCTTGCTCGCGAAGAGGCCGTGTCAGTCGACATATAAGTGACTGACACACCGCCTTCGCGAGCAAGCCCGCTCCCACAAGAGTTCGGCGTTGTTCATCAACTTATGCCCACCCCACGAATCCCTGTGGGAGCGGGCTTGCTCGCGAAGAGGCCGTGTCAGTCGACATATAGGTGACTGACACACCGCCTTCGCGAGCAAGCCCGCTCCCACAAGAGTTCGGCGTTGTTCATCAACTTGTGTCCACCCCACGAATCCCTGTGGGAGCGGGCTTGCTCGCGAAGAGGCCGTGTCAGTCGACATATAAGTGACTGACACACCGCCTTCGCGAGCAAGCCCGCTCCCACAAGAGTTCGGCGTTGTTCATCAACTTATGCCCACCCCACGAATCCCTGTGGAAGCGGGCTTGCTCGCGAAGAGGCCGTGTCAGTCGACATATAAGTGACTGACGCACCGCTTTCGCGAGCAAGCCCGCTCCCACAAGAGTTCGGCGTTGTTCATCAACTTATGCCCACCCCGCGAATCCCTGTGGGAGCGGGCTTGCTCGCGAAGAGGCCGTGTCAGTCGACATATAAGCGACTGACGCACCGCCTTCGCGAGCAGGCTCGCTCCCACAAGAGTTCGGAGTTGCTCATCAGCTTATGTCCACCCCACAAGGGATTTGTGGATGGACATGGATGATGAATAACTTTCACCGATTAATCACAGCCACGAAAAAGGGGACTTTCGTCCCCTTGTGGTGATGCTGTTTCAGCCGTCACACCATCAATAGATGTCCTTCGAGAGCAAGGTAAAGGGCGTCTTCACCAGGATCTTCAGGTCCAGCCACAACGACCAGTTGTTGATGTATTTGAGATCGATCTCCACACGCTTCTGCATCTTGTCGATGGTGTCCGTCTCGCCCCGGCAGCCATTGATTTGTGCGAGCCCGGTGATCCCCGGCTTGATTCGGTGGCGCGCCATGTAGGCCAGAATCTTCCCCGAATAGTAGTGGTTGTGGGCAACCGCGTGCGGCCGTGGGCCGACCAGCGCCATGTGCCCTTGCAGCACGTTGAACAATTGCGGCAGTTCATCCAGCGACGTGCGGCGGATAAAGCGGCCGACGGCGGTGATGCGCGAGTCGTTGCGGCTGGCCTGTTTAACTTCGTGGTCGTCATGGACACGCATCGAGCGAAACTTCCAGACCTGGATCACCTTGCCATTCCACCCATGGCGATCCTGTTTGAAGAAAACCGGGCCGGGTGAACTGAGCTTCACCGCCAGCGCAATCACCGCCAGCACCGGGCTCAACAGGACGATGGCCAGCAGCGCCACGCTTTTTTCCACCAGGCTTTTGCTCAGGGCGGCGGTGGGTTGGCTGGTCAACGGGCTTTCATTCAGATAGATCGCCGGCAGACCGTCCACGACCCGCACCGAGTGATTGAGCAGCGTCAGGCAGTTCAAATCCGGCACCCACACCACATCGACGTTGGCACCCAGCAAATCGACGTACATGGCTTCGATTTTCGCCGCTTCGCTCAGCGGCAGGGTGATGTACAAACGACGAATGTCGTGGAGGCTGATCAGCTCCAACAGATCTTCCTGGACTCCGACGATACGGGGCGCATCCGACTCCAGCGCAGTGACGGCGCCAGTGCTGACCAGGCCAACCAGCGGCAGGTTTTCGACGCTGCTCAGCTTCTTGGCCAGGCCAAGCGCCAGTTCACCCGTGCCGACGATCAGGGTTCGATGCTCGCTCTTTCGTGACCGCTGATAGTACTTGGAGAACCCGTGCAACGGCGCGTACAGCAACGCCTGGCCGAGGAAGCCGTACACCGCCCAACTGAGAATCACCTGCCGGGAAAACAGCTCGTCGGCCTTGCAGATAAATGCCACGCAAGCCAGCGCCGCCATGGTCATGGACCAACCCATGAACAAGCGTCCCAACCCCGTCAGATAGCTGTCTCTCTTTCGGTAGACACCGCTGAACGTGTAGGCCGGCACTGAGGCCAGTACGGTCAATGCCGCGCAGACTCGGTAATAGAACTCGACCGCTCCGGTGTGCTGCTCGGCGAGAATAAACAACAGCGCAACGACAAAGCCCTGCGCCAGCGCCCATTGGCCCCAAAAGGTAAGTCCCTTGAGGCCGGTATTTCGATTGATACGAAGAGTAAGATCCATGCGATATCCCCAAAAGACGTCCATTCAGGTATCGACAGTCGAACCGCGAGTTGTTTAAGCAGGATTGTTATTGTTTTAACTAATGCCCTGGGACTAACAACGTCGAGAGGGTCGAACTGTCGTCAGTCAATAGATTAAGTTATTGTCGGGGAGGGCTGTCTGACGAGTTCTAACAAGATGGCAAAGTGCCAACTTGCGTGTGGGGAAGTGTGGGATGTTAGAAAAGGTCGATGTCTTGGTTATAGCGGGAGGCGGGGCGGGAATAACAAACAAAGTGCACTTTTTATTATTGTAATAGCACTGTCATATGTTTGTTCTGAGGAGGTCAGGCGTGATGGGGCTCTGATACAACTTCCTGGATAAGGCAATAGCCGCGATTTCTCACCGCACGAAACAGTCGCTCGCCTTTGCTGGCACTTTTGAACTTGTCTTGCAATCGACTCAGGCACATTTCCAGGCCGCGATACTGCTCCGGTTCGCGGCCGATGCTTAGAATCAGATCATCGCGGCTGACGACTCGATCTTCATGGTGGAGCATCTTTTTGACGAGGGCGGCTTCCAGTCCGGTGAGGTTGATCTCGACATTCTCTTTGATCAGTACACTTTGATTATTATCGAGTTGCCACGCTTCGCTGTAAGGCTCGTTGTCCCCGTTTTCATGAGGTATTTCACTGAGTTCAGTTTGATTGGGCAAGGCGACGGGGCGAGTCCCGGATTGCGCCGCCAACCATTCCGCTTCCAGGGTGGCCAGTATGTTTTGTGTTTCATGTTCGATTGTGTGGGCGACATTTTTCCTTGTCCCACTGGGGTAGGTGAATTCCATCAGCACGGGCGCGCAAGAGGGGGGGGCAACACCTTCGATAAACATTTGTGCCTGGGAAGTACCAAACGAGTTGAAACGCTCGCTGGACAGTATGGTCTCGAGCTCACGCTGGCAAGTTGTGCTGTGAGTCACGACAACAAAATATTTTCTGGGGAGGGTTGTACTGATTTCCACGTCGCTCTCCTAAAGTAGTCACCAAAGTCGGTTAAAGATGATCGGCAGGGGAGTAATAACTCCCTTGAAAGTAATCAAAGGGCAGCGCCCGGGCCAATGAATGGCCTTCGATATGCTCTACTCGATCGGCAATAAAAGAAATCTTGTTGTTGTGGATCAGTGCCACCATACGGTCATGGAGTCGATTGAAAAACTCAGGGTTACTATTGAGTTTAAAACACTGGTCCAGGGATGCAATGGATACCTTGATGTAGTTAAACAGATTCAGAGTAGTGAAGCATGTTAGTGCTTCCCGCTGGAGGTTGTAGTCATCCAGTGCGATTTCTATACCATGATCTTTCAAGCGATACATATGATAAATAATGTTTTTTTTATATTTGGAATCTACTTCCCAGAATGGTCGTTCCTTGAGTGACACGACCAGTGTGTGGCCAAGATCGCGCAAGTTGTTGCCAGACTGGATCAGCTCTTCGGCCAGTGCAAAACTGGCAAGGCTCAGTTCAGACAGGCGGACGACGGTTCGGTTCAGGTATTTTTTGGGGGTGGGCGAGCGGCCCCGATGCATGTGCGTCAATGTGTCGCTGCCGCGCTCACGGGATTGACCCGCTTGGGTCGTCCAGGACGACAGCGCGGGAAGAGGGCGATCTGCTTCGGTGGTAGTGCTTATCTCGCTGGCAAACGGACGGTCATCACGTGACAGGATCAGTTGCCGGGTGAGATAGCGATGCGGGGCCTGTGCGGGTGAGGTGCCTCCAATCGCATTCATGCAACAACTCCTTTCCATAGGTGAATCAGGCGGTCGAGATCAGACCCCTCATCAGACGGTATCCATACCCACGAATACTTTGAATGGCATTAGTGCCATACATGCCTTTGATCTTTCCGCGAAGTCGACTGATCGATTTCTCCAACGCCCTGGGGTCATAGAAGTTGGTGTTCAGCCCCATGATTCTGGCGATTTCATCGTGACTCAGGATATGGTTACTGGTTTGCGCAAATGCCTCGAGGATTTTCATTTCTGCAAACGAGATCTCCAGCTTCTTGCGAGTGCCCATCAGGCAAATACGCGTGGGGTCCAACACCAGGTTGACTTCCCGTTGCCACTCTTCGCTGTTGAAAAACTCGGACAGGAACTCAGTGCTATCGTCGGACAATGTATTGATCTTGATGCAGCAGTCGGCGCCGGCAAGATAATATTTCATCTTGTTGTACGCGCCGCGGCCCGTGATAACCGCACATATGATGGGGTTCAAGTTGGTGGAGCGAAGTTTTTCCACCAGCGCCAGGCTCTCATCAAATGCGTGAGGGCTGTCGATAATGATGAAGATGGCACGGTACAAATCCGCGTGTTCATTCTTCTTATGTAAATTAGTGTAAGCGCTAGCATCGAGCGCTATATCAGAGTGCACATGCCTTGCGACTAATGCTCTAAAATTTTCGGCCACGCTGCGGGTTCGGCCCAGGGTGAGAACACCGGGTTCCTCATTTGTCGGGCGCTGGCTTCTAGTCGCTAATGTCCCTGTAAGCATCATGCTTTTTGACTCGAATGGGTGCTGACATCAGGATGTTAAAGCACCGGTTCTCATCTGTGACTGACAATTGGTAACATTCAAAACGCATTTCAGGCCCGACAACCGGAGTTTTCTAACATAAACAAAGGTTTTCGACCCTTTAGTTGCTTCTCGCGGCCATCTGAACTAATGAAATGGCCCTCTTAGATGATGGCCATGTGCAATGGTGCCACTATTTTTAGTCGGTGGCGATTCGTTTTTGCACTCAAAACGCCATCACGTTCATGAGCGGCGATTCCGGGGTATTGTTCCTTAGTATGTGCGCCGCGTCACATTTTGCCGTAGCGCCATCTGTACTGGCTGCACCGGTGTTTTCTGTCATTGGTTAGCCGGACGATTAATAACAAGTATTGAGTGTGTGGTTTGATCAGTCCTATTATCCGCCTGTGCCCTCCGCTAAATGATCATGAACGAGCAAGTGTTTAAGAAAGCGTTGAGTGTCTGTTTGTTGTTTAATTGTTTAACAAGATAATTGGGCGTTCAATAAGAACGGCTCGACGGAGGATTGATGGAGTTTTGGACCCTTGTACAAGTATTGGTGTTAGGCGCAGTAGAAGGGTTGACAGAGTTTTTGCCAATCTCCAGTACCGGTCACCAGATTATTGTTGCGGACTTGTTGGGCTTCGGTGGTGAACGCGCCATGGCGTTTAATATCATTATTCAACTGGGCGCCATATTGGCTGTGGTCTGGGAGTTTCGTCCTAAAATAGTCGAAATCGTCAAAGGCCTGCCAACTCAACGTAACGCACAGCGTTTTACATTGAACTTGCTGATCGGTTTTCTTCCGGCCGTTGTCCTGGGTGTGTTATTCGCCGATAAGATTCATGAGTATCTGTTTAATCCGATTACCGTAGCGGTCGCGCTGGTGGTCGGCGGGATCATCATGTTGTGGGCCGAGCAGCGGCAGCATGTGGTGCATGTCGAGCACGTTGATGACATGCGCTGGCCCGATGCGTTGAAGGTAGGTTTTGCACAGTGCCTGGCGATGATCCCGGGCACATCCCGCTCCGGATCGACCATCATCGGCGGCTTGCTGTTTGGCCTGTCGCGCAAGGCGGCGACCGAATACTCGTTTTTCCTGGCGATGCCAACAATGGTCGGCGCTGCCGTGTATTCCGGCTACAAATACCGCGACCTGTTCCAGGCCAACGACTTGCCGGTATTTGCCCTGGGTTTCGTCACCGCGTTCATCTTTGCGATGATCGCTGTGCGCGGCTTGCTAAAGTTCATCGCCAGCCACAGCTACGCGGCCTTCGCCTGGTATCGAATCGTCTTCGGCTTATTGATCTTGGCGACTTGGCTATTCGGTTGGGTGAACTGGACGGCGGCCGCGGCGGCCTGACCGTCCACAAGTGAAAGGAGGGGACTAGCGCCCCTCCAACAACTGCGCCGCCTGATCCAGCAACACCAAAGGCTCTTTCGCCTTGTGAATATCCACCGACAACAACTGCCGAAACTTGCGCGCCCCCGGAAACCCGGTGCCCAGCCCCAGCACATGCCGGGTGATATGGTGCATCGAACCGCCGGCATCAATGTGCGCCGCTATATAAGGCCGCAACTGCGCCAACGCCTCAGCGCGAGTAATCACCGGCGCCGTGCTGCCGAACAGTTGCTGATCCACCTCAGCCATCACATAAGGATTGTGATACGCCTCGCGACCCAGCATCACGCCGTCAAACGTCTGCAAATGCTCGTGACACGCCTCAAGCGTCTTGATCCCGCCGTTGAGAACAATCTCCAACTCCGGAAAATCCTGCTTCAACTGCGCCGCCACGTCATAGCGCAACGGCGGAATGTCCCGATTCTCCTTCGGCGACAACCCCTCCAGAATCGCAATCCGCGCATGCACCGTAAAACTCGTACACCCCGCATCCCGCACCGTCCCGACGAAATCACACAACTGCGCGTAACTGTCCCGCCCATTAATCCCGATCCGATGCTTCACCGTCACCGGAATCGACACCGCATCGCGCATCGCCTTCACACAATCCGCCACCAACTGCGGATGCCCCATCAACACTGCGCCGATCATATTGTTCTGAACACGGTCGCTTGGGCAGCCGACGTTCAAATTCACCTCGTCGTAACCGTGGTCCTGAGCCATGCGGGCGCAGGCTGCCAAATCTAGCGGGACACTGCCGCCGAGTTGCAGGGCGAGGGGGTGTTCGGCTTCGTTGTGGCGCAGGAAACGGTCGTGGTCGCCGTTGAGCAGCGCGCCGGTAGTGACCATCTCGGTGTAGAGGAGGGCGTGTTTGGAGAGTAGGCGTAGGAAAAAACGGCAGTGACGGTCAGTCCAATCCATCATCGGGGCGACGGAGAAGCGGCGGGAGAGCGGGGCGGGTGTGGCGGTGATTGGGGGCATTTGTAGTTCAGAGTAGTTCGGAAAAGCGAGAGTTTATCAGGGATGGGCTAGGATTGATGGACACAAAAGGCGGTAGGTAAAAGTCTCAACAGCACTGAAAGCGTATTTGCGGTGCGTGAGCGCGGTGGACACTGATTGTAGGAATGGGTAACGTTGCTACTCTATGTGCGCTACCTAATAAAAATACAGCTTTCACGGTTTAGACTGTCGCGCGTTTAGATGGAATTGATGGCATCTAGAGAATTTTGAAGTAAAGAGTTTTTCTTAATGATGGGCGCAAAATAAGGAAGTGGTTATGGCTATAGTCGTATCGATGATTAACATGAAAGGTGGGGTCGGCAAATCTACGCTGACGTTTAACCTAGCTTGGCGATCTGCTTGGAGGGAGAAGTTGCGTGTCTTGGCTGTTGACTTGGATCCTCAGGCAAACTTAAGTCAGTATTTTCTCGGTGCACAAAAATACTTGGAGCTGCTGAATAATGGTTCGAAAACCATTGTTGATGTTTTTGAACAGTTTTCAGCGCCAAGTGCAATTAGAGGAGCTCCGACATTGGTAGAGCCCCATGAGGTTATTCATGATCTGCACCAATGGGATGATGGAAGTGTATTGCATTTGGTGCCGTCTCGACTGGAACTTTCGTGGACTTTGAAAAACCCCACAGAGAAAGCTCAACTGTTGCCTCAGTTTCTTTCGAAGGTTCAAGATAAGTATGATTTGATTTTAATTGACTGTGCCCCTACCGAGTCTATCCTTACAGTGGCTGCCTATCGATCTAGTAGGTATGTTTTTGTCCCAGTAAGACCCGAGTTTTTGGCTACCATCGGGCTCCCGTTGCTTGCCCGCTCTCTGCAGGAGTTTAAGCTGCAGCATCAAAACCAGGAAATCGAAATGGGTGGTATTGTGTTTAATGGGCTGCGCAGGAGTAATACTCCCCCTGAACAAGTACGCTCAATGGCAGATGTAAAAAAGGTTGCGGCTACGCAAGGCTGGCCGGTCCTGGAAAATCCAGCTCATCATTCCGATTCATATCCTGCGGGGTCGAGAGATGGTACTCCTATATTTCATACTTCATATGCGCGAGATTACGTGGTAAATGAATTTGATCGTGTCGCTACTGAATTTTTAACAAAGGTAGGTTTAAAGTGAAGCCAAAAGTCAAGCTGGCCGTAACGAGAATCCTCTCTCTCCAGACTGAATTTACCGCAGCAGAGCTTGCTGAGGCTTTAAATTTTATCAAGGCATTTGGTCTTGACACTATGTTTAATACGTCTGCACTAGAGAAAAAGAAGAATGGTGAAAGTTTAGCTTCGAAACCAGTTGGCAATGCACCATCGAATATAAAAAATGGGTCTGCAAGAATTTTGGCTGATCTGGAGACTGTAGATCATGATAAGTTTGAGGCGCTTTCTCAGTTTGAGGTTTTTCTCAGGAGCGGAAAGTTACTGTCGAAGTTGGATAGTATAAGGAGGGTGGGGGTTTCTATAGATAAAACTTTTCAAACGGGTAAGTCGAGAAAGGACGCCATACCTCGTTTGATCGGTTTGCTCGCGAAGCTTCCACTTGCTGAAGCAAAGCAGGTTATTTCTAGAGTTTCTGAGGAGTATGAAGACGCTGGTATGCTTGATGAGGGTTACCAGAATTTAGCAAACTTCTTATTGAGGGTTAAATCCTAGGAGTAGGTTGAGGGCAAATTTTTTGGAGTGATTCTAATAATCTAGTTTGCTCTCAGATTTTTTGTGGGTTATATGTCGGGCAACATTGCGCGACATGTGTAATGTCATGAATAAAGTCATCCACCAGCATGTTGAAATAGTTTTACTTTTTCTAATTGGTTTGCGATGAATGTGATTTAGGTCGCCAAAAAGAAGAGCCCTGGTTTCTTTTTTTTCGAAAATTAGCTGTTCCATTACGGTTGACGATTATTCGTGGCAAGTATTCGAAGTTAGAAGGCGGGAGGGCTCTGAGTTAGCACCGAAAATGCTTCAGCGCCTGCGTATGTTAGGCACCAATTTTTGGCGCGTATGCTCATTTATTTTTGCGACAGCAACTGCTGTCCCGATTTTTAATTGTCTAATAGCATCGGAAGTATAAATGCACAAAAAATTATCGGTGCGTTCGAACTGGGGTGATAATGACTGAAGGCCTTGGAGGCCCTCAGTCGAAGTGGCTATTACAAACTAATGCCATACATGTTTTTAACTCGAATAGAATTTAACTCATTCTCAGCGGCAATTATCTTTAGCGCTTCCTCAACAGTATTGCTGATCGCAGAATAATTTCTTGAGTCCTCAGGATTTGAGGTGGCAATATTTTTGAAGGTGAGCAGGCCTGATCTAAGCTTCACTGTCAATTCGTCTGGCTTGGAATGAATCCACTCGACAAAGTCGCTCACTGTTAAATTTGAAAGATATATAATATCCTCCTGATTCCATGTGCGACTTTTCCCAATTTTCGAGGCTATCCCATCTATTGTGAAGCTTCTTCCGTCCTTGCTTGCTTCAATTACTTTTTCTCGAAGGTGTTTGTCTGTTACGCGATCAAGGCTTAAAGACGATGAGATGGCTTCATCTTTAAGATTTTGATAGTTTGCTGTTATATATGCATCAGTATATAGGTCAACCGGTTCGCCCAGTTGCTTGAGTATTTCAATTGCAGAAGAAAAGTCGGATAATGCCAAGGCGTCAAGTTCGTTGTCAAGAATATGCTTTAGACTTGATTTGAACTCTTCGCTATCGTCCTCGAAAGAGTCGTGATAAATCTTCCAAGCCTTCTTAAGTTTAGCATCTACCGAGCTAACACGATAACGTTCCTCGAGCGTACCAATAGTAAGTTTTAAAGGGTTTTCATCCACATATCCACATTCTAGATAGTCGCCAATATGAACATCAAATTTTGATTCTGACATTTGTAAAGTGGCATTGATATTTTTGAAGCTCTTCTCATCTGGTGTCAGGTCTTCTGCACTTGTTGACAAATATTTTGCCCAGGTCCCTCCCGCCAAACTGGTTCTCAGAGCATCATATTTTATAAAGCTATCGCCTGTGTAATAAGATGCGCATAATACTGCGGAGTGCAATAAAAACTCTTCTGACAATGCTTTGTTCTTTCCTTTAAAAAACACAGAGTGCACATTTAAGAGGTTTTTTAATTTTCTCAAGACTCTGACGTTCTTTACATTAATCTTCAATATTACCGACTTTAGAAAATCATACCCGTCCATGTTTGAAGCGAAGACATGTGAGAAATTTGTTTCACATGATGGATTATAGAGTAACTCAACATCTACAACCTTCTCCCTGTAAGAGTTAAAGTGTTCAAGATCCTTGCCATCCTTGTCAAAAGATTTGTCATTAAAAATCAATACTACTTTGCAATATTTTCTCTGTGCCAGCTCATCTGCTAACCCCATTAGCTCTTTAATGCTTAAGCTGCTACCTTTTCTTTCTATATCATCAAAACAGATAATATAATTATTTACTAGGCTGTATTCAATGCTAGAAAGAAGGCTTGAGAACTTGTCGAGTACGGGCATCCGCTTAGCAGTATCGGTTAGTTTTCCCAGCCAAGTAGATTTTGTTCGAGCAAAACTCCAAATGCCTTTTACGCGAGGGAACTTAGAATACAAGGTTCCTGCCTTCCTTAATTCCTCCTCGAAAGAACTTACTATTGTATCATCGGTTGCGATGGCCTTCGCGTTCTGAAAAACACTTGACTTGATCTCTAATAGCGAATTTTTCCCGAATAAAGAAACGTAGCTATAAGCTATTTGCTCTAGATTTTTTTGAGAAATACGCTCGTTAATATATTGATCCCAAAAAAATGTTTTTCCGACACCCCAGTCACCTCTAATGACGACTACACCTGGATCGGCCTTAAAAAAAACATCAAATGATTTCTTCAAATACTCCATTGATACCTTTCCTTAAACTCACGCTTTCGTATGTTAAGAGGATAGCAGTTCACCGTGGAATCTATTCTATCTGCTCCACATGAATCGGAAGAAAATTTTAGAAACGAGAACAGGAAAAGGAGGAGTATCTTTTTTCACGTTGTTTTCAAGAGTCCGGTGGATCGTAGCTTCTGGCATAAGCAGTTTGCATTGCACGAATAGCATCGAACGCCCCGATTACTCGGGGCGAATATAAGAATGGTTCTTCGCTATTTAGCTGTTTTCTTTATCGAAAGATTAGGTCGCGGTGAAACGGCTTTCATCACATCATCAATGATTGCCTTACCCATCGCCGTCAGATAGTGCGCGGCCCACGCGTGACGGTCGGTGTCTCTCTCGAACGCGGCGTCCTGCGCAAGCGCCTTGGCCAAGGACAGCAAGTCTGACGCTTTTAACAATGCTTCGCTGACCGGTACATCCGCACTGACGTGGAACATTGCCCGTTCTGAATCTGGGCAGTAAATGCAGGGGGTAAAGCCGAGGGTTTTAATTTCTGTGGGATCGGTCATATGTCTCCTCCGGTGCGGGCGAGGCAGCAGGAGAGGTCTAGCGAAGGGGCATCACGCGACACGGAATTACGTTGAAGGGTAAGGCTGAGTTGATACGGATTTGCGCTGTGCATTGTCGAACTCCTTGACATAAGGAGCTGCCACTTTCGTTTCCAAGCGAATGGGTGGCAGCTATGCGCAGGTTGGAAAACCGGGAGTCAAGGAGACCGGCACGCCCGAAGGCGTCCCGCGCACAGCTGCCATAACACAAACTCGTAGGCGTAAAGCCGCCATGAATTGTGAAGAGAGCGCTGTTGCGTGACTCGACGGGTTTCCAAGCCCGGTCGCTGATGTGCAGCGACGTCGGGAGAGTATCCGTCGAAGATATGGCCAACAAGAAGCTTGCTAGCCCGAAAGCACGGTAAACGTACCCTCTTACGCAACTCTCGGATTTTGCCTACAACTTCATCGAGAGTCACTGGATATTCTGAAAGCGATCACCGCCATATCGTGTCGAGCACAATTTAGATTACCGGGCCCGGCTAATTGAAATAGAGCGCTTGCCGGTGATCACAAGCCCATCGAACACGTTATGTCCGTCACGTGCGGTTTTAGTTCGCGCCCAATTTAAACTTGATGTTGTCGGACGGCCACCAAGACCACGACGGCGGCGGGGTGTAGCAGCCTGGCTGGTTGGCCGGTGTGGCATCGCAACGGACGGTGTAGCCCTTGTTGTTGATTTCCCTTCCGCCTTCGCCGGTGCCGCGTTCACTGTATGAGGAGCAGCCACCGAGCAACGCGGTGGTCAAAAGGATCGTTATATATTTCATAAATGCCTCCATGCGTGGGCGTAGATAAATATGTCCTGGTTCTTCAGCGCTTTCTACAACTCTTAGGACTGTGTCGCGGGTACAAGTTGGCAAAACCGCATTCTAAGCTCGGCATCCAGTTGGGGCACTAGTGCCCAGCGAAAGAACAAATGCTCCCCGCTAAAGCGTCCATCCTTGACCACGCCAAGGGTACGGTTGTCAGTAGGGGCGGTGTTTCCGACTTCTGCCGCGATGAAGTAGACGTTGCCTTTTTTGACACTGATGTTGAAGCGATCGCCTAGAAAGTCTCCGCCCAGCGGTGGTGTGACCGCTTCAAAAAGATGAGTGCCTTCGGGCATTTGGAGTTTGATATAACCGCCAGAAGGCAGCTCTGCTACCGGTTGCTCATCGAGCTTTATCGACAGGTTTATAAAACGGTTGCCGTTGTCCGTTGGGCGGAATACATAGACCGTAGCGCTATCGGATCTGGCTTCCATGGGCCCCTTGTAATAGGGCTGGTTTTCCAGCGAAGGCCCACTTGAACAGCCTTGCAGCAAGGCCAAGGTTCCCATCAGGAAACTGAGCAACAACACGCGCAACATCAGAATTTCTCCGCTTACTGCCTTAGTTAGTAGGTTGTGCAGCAGCGCGGAGTATCGTTCTTTTACTTGATTCTGCCCACCGTCCGATCGTTCGGTACACTTCTGGCCCACCCACTCAACGCGTAGCCTTCACCCCACCCACATCCGCCATCGTCCCACTCCCACAATTAACAAACGAAGACGTCTTCAACCAGCGCTGATCCGGGTAATAAGAAAACAACAACTGCCCATCCTTCATCGAATCAATCAACCGATGCGCAATTGCCGGCCTTACCGCCGGGCATCCCAAGCTACGACCGATTCTTCCATTGATCTTCGCCAATTTGGGGCTGACATACGGTGCGCCGTGAATCACGATCGCCCGGTCAAACGCGTTGTCATTAAACCCAGGTTCCAACCCTTCCATGCGCAACGAGTATCCGTTTTGCCCGACATAACTGGACTGGGTGCGGTATAAGCCAAGGCTGGTGGCGAAGCTTTCGTTTTGGTTGGAGAAGTTGACGGCCATGTTTTCGCCGCTGTTGCGGCCGTGGGCGACGAGTTCGTGGAATAGCAGTTTGCGTTTCTTCAAATCGAACACCCACAGGCGTTGTTCGGTCGAAGGCAGGGAGTAATCGATGACGGCGAGCCTTTGCACAGGGGCCGTGCCTTGGGCGATGCTGCATTGCGTGGCGCGTACGGCCAGGCCAATGACTTTGGCGTTAGCACCGGGGGCCGCTTTGGCGAGGGCGGCGGCGAGCGAATCGGCGTAGGCTACGGGTAATGAGGTTACCGTCAGCAGCAGGGCCGAGCATAAAAAGCCAAAGCGGTTTAGCGCCATAGAGATGTCTCATTAAGTTATTTCGAGTTTAGCAGGGCAAACGACAAGTGCTGAACGCACGAGATTAAGGATTATCCATGAGGCAACTATCAAGGTTATTCGTCATAAGCCATGTCTTTTTTATGGGCTTTCTGATCAGCGGCACCGCCTTCGCTGAAACTTCGCCGATTGCGGAGGAAACTCCGTCGATCAGCATGATTGAAGCAATACCCGACGATAACGTCGCTCAGGAAATTCATTCGGTGCTGGAACCGATGATCTCGGCGTTCCCACCGCTGCAAACTCGCCCGCGCCATCAGCGTATCGACGTTAATCGCGTGGTCCTGGATTTCTATACCCATCGCCAGTTCCGCGCGGCCTGGACCAATCCGGATGATGTCACCCAGTTGTTGAAAAGCCTCAACGACACGCAAATCGATGGTCTGGAACCGACGGATTTTCGTGGTGATGCTCTGGCCATGGCCCAGGCGTCGATGCAGAACTCATCGCCGACCCCCGCCCAGCAAGCCGCCTTCGATCTTGCGGCTACCCGCACATACCTGACGGCATTGCTGCAATTGCGTCGGGGCAAGGTCGATCCGGCGCGGTTGGACATGCACTGGAATTTCGACATTACCGGCGCCGATCCCCGGGATGACGTGGAGAACTTCTTCACCGCGCTGGACACCCATGACGTCGCCCGCGCCTTTGCCCAGGCGCCACCGCAAGAGGCGGTGTATGTCGGTTTGCGTCAAGCCTTGGCGCAGTTGCGCGCCATTCGCGACCGGGGCGGTTGGCCGAAAGTGGCTGCCGGGGAGTCGCTCAAACCGGGGATGGATGGCCCTGCTGTGGCGCAGTTGCGTGCGCGTTTGGCGGCGGGTGGTTATCTGGATTCGAAGCACAGCAAGAACAATGATTACGACGATGCTGTAATCGCTGCTGTGAAGAAGTATCAAACCGAGCAATACCTGGGTGCGGACGGTGTGGCCGGGGCGACAACCCTTGCGGCATTGAACGTACCCGTGCAGGCGCGCATCGATCAGGTGCGGGTCAACATGGAGCGGGCCCGTTGGCTGCTTTATAAACTGCAGGGCACGTTCGTCATTGTCGATATCGCCGGTTACAAAGTGGCGCTGTATCGCGATGGCCTGCCGGTCTGGCGCTCGCGGGTGCAGGTGGGTAAACCGTTTCGCAGTACGCCGATCTTTCAGGCCGAGATTACCTACGTCACGTTCAACCCGACCTGGACCGTGCCGCCGACGATTCTGAAAGAAGATGTGTTGCCGAAAATCCTGAGCAACCCGAATTACCTCAGCGCCAACCGCATCCGTCCGCTGGATCGGGAAGGCAATTTGCTGGATCCATCGACCATCGACTGGAGCAACCCGCGAGGTATCACCTTGCGTCAGGACGCCGGGCCGGAAAACTCCCTGGGCCAGGTGGTCATCCGCTTCCCGAATGACTATGCGATTTACCTGCACGACACCCCGCACCGTGACCTGTTCGCGAAGAACGTCCGCGCCACCAGTTCGGGCTGTATCCGAGTGGAGAATCCGTTGCAGTTGGTGGAGTTGCTGTTTAACGACCCGGTGCGCTGGAACAGCGCCGGGATTCAGAAGCAACTGGCCAATGGCAAAACCGAAAACATTCGCCTGCCGGTGAAAGTGCCGGTGCTACTGGCGTATTGGACGGTGGACATGGGCAGTAATGGGCGGGTGGCGTTTAAACCGGATGTGTATGGTTACGATGATCCGGTTTTGAAGGCACTGAATCTGCCGACGAAGTTGCCGGCGCTGGATTTGCAGGCGGCGGTGGGGCAGGGCAGGCTCTGACTCCCTTGTAGGAGCTGCCGAAGGCTGCGATCTTTTGATCTTGATCTTTTCAATACCCATGAAGATTAAAAGCAAGATCAAAAGATCGCAGCCTTCGGCAGCTCCTACAGGGGCATGTTTGATTGCTTCAGGCGCCATTCCTGAGTAACTGCCCAAGCATCTCCAACTCACCTTTCTCCACATCCGAAACCATCACAAACCGCATGTGATTCTCTTCCCACGACACCACATTAAAACCTCGTATCGACCGCGTTTGCGGCGGTTTATCCGCGTCGCTTGTCGGCAGGATAAACACGTTGATGACGTGTTTCGCCCGCCCATACGTCAGCGCCGCCGTGGTCTGATGCTGCAGATAATCCAACCGCCCACCCAATAGCGGAAACCCCTGCGCCGCGTAATCGAACACCGGTGGCGAGAAGTCCAGTTTGCCGGTAAACCAGGGCTTGACCGTGTGGCGGTCAGACGACACCACATCGTTCAAATGTTCGCCCATCAACGATCGGACATGGCTTGAAACCGCTTCGTCGATCAACGGTTGTTCACTGCCCGGCGTCGCCACGAAAAGCACCACCGCCAAGGCCAGCGCAGCCGCTGAAAAGGCCGGGGCGAACCATTTTCTCCAGCGTTCGACCACACTGACTCTGGGCGCAACAGGGGGAAATACGCTGGCCATCAATGACGCCGGCGCCGCGTAATACGGTGCATGCCGCTTCACGCTGACCGCCAGCAACCGCGCTTCATCCAGCAACCGCGAGCACTCCCCACACCCGGCCAGATGCCCGGTCACAGTCGCCGTCATCGCTGGGTCGAGTTCCTTGTCCAGGTAGCCATGAATCAGCGTCTGGCAAGCCGTGCAGTCGAGGTCATTCATGGCTGTGCAACTTCAACAGTTCGAGTTTGAGCAGCGTCCGGGCGCGGGCCAGTCTCGACATGACGGTGCCGATAGGAATGTCGACCACCAGGGCGATGTCCTTGTAGGGCATGTCTTCGAGCTCCTTCAGAATAATGACCTCGCGAAACGCTGGCGGCAGGGCGCTCAGGGCTTGCTGCATCAGCAATCCGTTTTCGGTGTGAATGGCCAGCAGTTCCGGGGTTTGGCTGTGGCTCAGCACCGGGTCGTCGTCGGGGAGTTCGTCGCCGATAGCGACCCAACGATGCCCGGCCGCAGCCTTGAGCCAGGTGTAGCTTTCGTTACGCACGATGGTCAGGAACCAGGCCTTGGGGTTGCCGTCGGCGAAACGATGCAAAAACCGAAAGGCCCGCAGCGCACTTTCCTGCACGACATCGCGCGCGGCGCTGTCGTTGCCGGTGAGCCAGCGCGCGAGGTTGTAGCCCGCGTCCATGTGGGGCGCAAACAGTTCCTCAAATCGCTTCATAGTGTTTCCCGCACCGTCCCACCCCTATAACTGTGATGCGCGGTGTTTTATTCCCGGGAAAAAATATATTTTTCGACGCGGAATAAAGATTCGTCCTACCCGGTTGTATCTCCTGTCAGCTACATCACTGTAGTCCGCCAGCGAGGGCATACCGATGGACATTCAAGCAAAACATCAACGCCGCACCGACGGTTCACTGAGCGTCGACCGCCGAACGCTGCTCAAGTGTTCGGCATGGGCCGGGGCCGGCGTGCTCTGGGCTCTGAGCGGCGGCATTCCCCGGGCGTTCGCGCTGGACAGTTCCGGCAACGTCAGCGACCCCAAGGCCTTGGCCAGCACCTTCCATTTTGTGCAGATCAGCGACTCGCACATCGGCTTCAACAAGGAGGCCAACCCGGAGCCGGTGAAGACCTTACAGGTGGCCATCGACAAGGTTATCGCCCTGCCAAAACGGCCATCGCTGATCCTGCACACCGGCGACATCACCCACCTTTCCAAAGCCGAAGAGTTCGACACCGCCGCGCAATTGCTCAAGGGCTTGCCGTCGACGATTCATTACGTGCCCGGCGAGCACGACACCCTCGACGAGGGCGGCGGCAAGCTCTACCTGGAGCGCTACGGCAAGGGCACCAAAGGCAACGGCTGGTACAGCTTCGATGACCACGGCGTGCATTTCATTGCGCTGGTGAATGTCTTCAATTTCCAGGCCGGCCGGGAAGCTAATCTCGGCGCCGATCAACTGGCCTGGCTGGCGGACGACTTGCGCGCCGTGAGCACCAGCACGCCGATTGTGGTGTTCACCCATATTCCGTTGTGGACGATTTATCAGCCCTGGGGCTGGGGCACCGAGGATGGTGACCAGGCGATTGCCATGTTGCGCAAGTACGGCTCGGTGACGGTGTTGAACGGGCATATCCATCAGGTGATCCAGAAGGTCGAGGGCAACATCACCTTCCACACCGCCCGTGGCACGGCTTATCCACAACCCGCGCCGGGTGCGGCGCCATCGCCGGGGCCGATGACGGTGGCGGCGGATCAACTGCGCAATTACCTGGGGCTCACCGATGTGCGAGCGACCCAGGGCGATCATCCGTTGGCGCTGATCGATTCGACATTGGTTTAGGGGAGGGGGCTTTGATGAAAACGCGATTGTTGGCTGTGCTGTGCCTGATGCTGTCGATGCCGGTGTGGGCGCAGGAGGTGAAAATCGATATCAAGGAATTCATGTTCGGTCCCAAGGACATGACCGTGGCCGTGGGCACCAAAGTGACGTGGGTCAACGATGACCAGATCCCGCACACCGTGGCGGAAACCCACAAGGTGTTTCGCTCGGGGGCACTGGATACCAATGACACTTTTTCCTACGTGTTCAACACGCCGGGGGAGTTCGAGTATTTCTGCGCGCTGCATCCGCAGATGATCGGGAAGATTGTGGTGAGCCAATAAGCGGGAGCGCCCCTGATCCAATGTGGGAGCGGGCTTGCTCGCGAATGCGGGGTGCCAGTCAACAAATGTGTTGAATGTAACGCCGCATTCGCGAGCAAGCCCGCTCCCACAATGGGAAAGTGTTGGGTTTAGAGATCCAGCCCTTCCTGCACCACCGACAGCCAATTCACCTCGGTCAGCGCCACCGCATCCGGCTGTTGCCCGGATTGTTCGATGGACTGCAGCCACCACTGCGTTTCGCCGTGTTCGCTTACGGTGCGCAGCAACGGAATCTCCTTGCCCTTGAGCTGAATCTCGACCCGGCCTTCGCCATCGGCGGTGAAGCGCACGATGGGTACGAAGGTGATGCTGTGGTGGTTGCCTTCGATCACCAATTGGTCGATGGCGTATGCGTAGGTCGCGCCGTTCGGGTGGCGCTCGAACACATGGGTGGGGTTGCGTCGGATGCTCAGGCCCGCTTCGAGCAGCGGCTTGAGCCAGGCTTCGATCTGGTGATACATCCCGTACACTTGGCCCGGCCAACTGTCGATCGCCTGATCGCTGGCGGTGTTCGCGTCGACGTCGGTGTGCCGGGTTTCTCGCAGTTTTGCGGCGAGCTCGTCTGCCTTACTCATGTCGATTCCCTGTCCTGATGTAAGTGTGATCGTAGCTCTTTCAAGGTAATGCACGTTTTGCCCTGCGTCATGCGCTTGCAACACAAGCGTGACAAAAACATCCCCTGGCCGATATCCGGCCAGGCACTATCCCCAAGGAGTGGGTATATGAAAAAGCTTTACACAGCCATCGCAATTCTCGCGATCACCTTCGGCCACATCGGCCTGAGCAGCGCCCGGCAATCCCAGCAAGGCAAGGCCCCGGTCGAATCGGTGGCGGGGGTATTCGATTACTACCTGTTGACGCTGTCCTGGTCGCCAACCTTTTGCCTGACTCACAAAGATGACGCGCAATGTTCCGGCAAAGGCTATGGCTTTGTCCTGCATGGTCTTTGGCCGCAATACGCCAAGGGCGGCTGGCCGGAGTCGTGTCCGCCGATGGTGGCGCTTTCGCCTGCCGAACGCACCCAAGGGCTGACGTTGTTCCCGACCCCGAAGTTGCTTGAGCACGAATGGGCCAAGCACGGCACCTGCAGCGGTCTCGGCGCGAAGGGGTATCTGGATGCGGCGGACAAAGCGGTCGGCGCGGTGAAAATCCCGGAGCAACTGCAACCCTTGAGCGGCACGCACTACTTCCCGGCGAAGAAAATCGCCGAACTGTTTCGCGAGAACAACCCCGGGATTGCGGCGGACGGTATCGCGGTGGTCTGTAGTGGTCCCGAATTATCGGAAGTGCGGGTTTGCATGGGCAAGGACTTGGGGTTCGGCGCGTGCGGCAAAGGCGTGAAGACGTCGTGTCGTGACGGGGATATCCGGGTTCCGTCGTCGCGCTAAATTGCTCGGATAAAGCACTAAAACTGTGGGAGCGGGCTTGCTCGCGAAGGCGGTGTGTCAGGCAACAGCTTTGTTGGATGTGCTACTGCATTCGCGAGCAAGCCCGCTCCCACAGGATTGTGGCGGTCGGCCCGTGAACCCGGCATTTGATCAAATCCGCCATATCCCTCATCCTTGCGCGCTTCAAAGGATTGCCAGAAAAGCCTGCAAGGAGCTTTAGCCACTGCTCCATTCACCGGGCTGTTGCGGATGCCGGTCAACTTCACCGACAAACTGAAACTGGTGAACGCGACAACCGGCGAGCGATGGAGTCGCTGACTTTGGAGAAAAATGGCTGATTACGTGTGGGCCTTCTATTAATGCCAATGTTGATGCTAACCATGCGAATGCTCCGCGCTTGTTTACTAGCAAAATTTCAGCCGGGAAGTCAGCCAGCGATTTGTTGTTTGAGTCGATAATGAAAGAGTTTTCCTGATATGAAGAAGTCGTTTGTTTTGTTGCTCATTCTTATTTGTTCTGGCTGCGCAAAGGACCCTGTCAAGCCGCCGGCCGACTTGAGGTACTTGTCGGTCGATAGAAACGATCTTTCTATTTATGATATTAGTTATGACTCGGACATTGATCTTCTTGATTTATTTGATCGCGGGGAAGGCGTAGGTTATGCGGCGGCAATGTTGGTGTGTGCATTGGGAGATGATCAAGAATTTTCGATAAAGCACAATATCCGACTTGCAGCCTATGGCTCGATCAGAGGTGGCGGACATACAAAAACAGATGGGACGTTTAGATACGTAACCAGCACCTTGTTGAGTGAGTACAGCAGCGATGGCGGACTGCGTAGAGACCTGACTTCCAATGAGTTAAAGGTGATCTTGGGTGACAAGGCAAGCATCCCCTGCAAAGTTCTCATCACCGCCTACGGCTATAAGCCTTACTACTCAAACACCCTGTACATCCCCACTACCGACCTCCTACGCGAAATCAACAAACCGAAATCCAACTGACAAAACCCGGAGGCGCGATCTTCACCCCCGCGCCTCCTCACTTAACGCCCCCTTCAAAAACTCCACCAACGCCCGCTGCATCCCGGTCAACGTGCCTTCACGACTCACCAGCGCCAATTCCGACGCCGGCAGTTCAGGCAAATCCGTACACACGGTATGCTCCGGCAACACCGCCGACTCCGGCAGCACCGATATCCCCAACCCCGAAGCCACCGCTGCTTGAATCCCGGTCAGGCTATGGCTGCCGAACGCCACACGCCAGGGCCGTTGGGCCACATCCAGCAATCGGGTGGCTCGCTGGCGATAGATGCAGCCCTGGGGAAACAGCGCCAACGGCAACACACCATTGGCCGAATCCACCCCGGCACCTTTCACCCACACCAGTACTTCCGGCCAGGACGCCCAGCACGGTCCGCTGTCGGGTTCGCGTTTGATCAGGGCGATGTCGATGTCGCCGGCATCGAGTTTCTGCTTGAGGTCGAGGCTCATGCCGCTGATGGTTTCCAGGCGCGCCTGGGGTTTAGCCTGGTTGAAGCCGGCGAGGAGCACGGCCATGCGTCGGGCGTCGAAGTCTTCCGGGACGCCGAGGCGCAGGATCTCCAGATCGACGTCGCTGGCCAGGGCCTGCACCGCTTCCGAGGACAGCGCCAGCAAACGTCGGGCATAACCGATCAGCCGTTCGCCGTGTTCGGTGACGCAGACGTTTTGCCCGGTGCGGTCGCGAATCAACAGCGGGTGGCCGATCAGCTCTTCCAGTTTGCGCAGTTGTTGGCTGACAGTGGACTGAGTACGGTGCACGCGCTCGGCGGCGCGGGTGAAACTACCTTCGTCGACCACGCAGACGAAGCTCTTGAGCAGTTCGAGGTCGAGCATGGCAGTCTCCTTGATATTCGATTTTCAACTGAGATAGCGGCATGGATTTAATTTCACACTATCACCAAGCACTCATAAGCTGAAGCTCTCATCTCAGAGGACAGGCTCATGACACTCCAGCACACCCCGCGCCCCGAATGGCTGACCTTCGATTGCTACGGCACCTTGATCCAATGGGATGAGGGCCTGAAAGCCGTGGCCGCCGAGATTTTGCAGGACAAGGGCGATCACTTGATCAATGTCGATCAGCTCATCGCGGTGTACGACCGCCACGAACATCAACTGGAGCAGACCCCGCCGCACCGCTCGTTTCGCCAATTGAGCACCCTCGGATTGCAACTCGCCCTGGAAGAGCTGGGCCTGAGGAGTCTTCCTGAAGACAGTCAGCGCCTGGCCGGGGCGATTCCACGGATGCCACCGTTTCCGGAGGTGATTGAGACCCTTGCGCGGCTGAAAGCCATGGGCTTCAAGTTGTGCATCGTGTCTAACACCGATGACGACATCATTGCCGGCAACGTCGCGCAACTCGGCGGGCACATCGACCGGGTGATCACCGCGCAACAGGCCGGCGCCTACAAGCCCAATCCACGGCTGTTTGACTACGCTCATGCGCAACTGGGCGTGGGGCGTGAGCAAGTGGTGCATATTTGCGCGAGCCCGATGCTCGACCACACCGCCGCCCGGGACATGCAGTTTCGTTGCGTCTGGATCGATCGCGGCACCGGTCGGCAATTGCTGCCGGACTATCGACCCGATGCGATCCTCAGCACCCTGGATCAAGTGGTGCCGCTGTTCACATCCCTTGGCTGGTAACTCACGGAGTCATCGCTATGGCACACACCCTTGCAGGCAGTTCCCGTCCGGCGCGTTATGCCGATCTGAATCTGGATGCGGAAGACGCCGTCATCGCCCGCGCGGAACTGGCGGCGTGTTTTCAACTGGCGGCGCTGCACGGTCTGGAGGAGGGCATCTGCAACCACTTCTCGGCCATGGTGCCGGGGCGCGATGACCTGTTTTTTGTAAATCCTTATGGCTATGCGTTTGCCGAGATCAGCGCCGAGCATCTGCTGGTCTGCGACTTTCAAGGCAATGTCGTGGACGGTGAAGGGCAACCGGAAGCAACGGCGTTCTACATCCATGCCCGGCTGCATAAGCAAATGCCAAGGGTGCGGGTGGCGTTCCACACCCACATGCCCAACGCCACCGCGCTGTGCCTGCTGCAAGGCCCGCCATTGTTGTGGCTGGGGCAAACGGCGTTGAAGTTTTACGGGCGCACGGCGGTGGATGAGGATTACAACGGTTTGGCCCTCGGTGAGTCGGAAGGCGACCGGATTGCCAGCGTGTTAGGGGATGCCGACATTCTGTTTCTGAAGAATCACGGCGTGATGGTGTGCGGGCCGACCATCGCCGAGACCTGGGACGATTTGTATTACCTGGAGCGTGCGGCGCAGGTGCAGTTGCTGGCGATGGCGACCCAGCGTGAACTCAAGCCTGTGCCCCATGACATTGCCCAGCGGGCTTATGAGCAGATGCGCCTCGGGGATGCGGAGAGTGCCCGGGCGCATTTGCGCAGTGCGATGCGGCGGTTGGCGCTTTAGATTTTCAGATTTTCAGCGACTGGGAGGGCTTCTTCGCGAGCAAGCCCGCTCCCACAGGGAATTTGTGAACGCCACAGGCCCCCTGTGGGAGCGGGCTTGCTCGCGAATGCGGTATCCCCAATCTCAGCCTGCTTGAACCGGCAACCCCAGCGCCACCAAATCCCCGCGCAATTGCGCCGCATTGAAGAACTGAATTCCGTGAAGTCCCACCCGCTGCGCCCCTTCAATATTCGGCAGGTGATCATCAATGAACACCGCCCGACTCATATCAACGTCATAACGTGACGCCAGCAGCTGGAAAATCTCCGGCGAAGGCTTGATCACGCCTTCGGCTCCCGACACCAGAATCCCTTCGAAACGCTGCAAGAACTCAAAACGCTCAAGGGCTATCGGGAAGGTTTCGGCGGACCAGTTGGTCAGCGCCAGTAGCCGGATGCCATTGGCGTGCAGTTCATCGAGGATGGCCACCGTGTCTTCAATGGCGCCGTCGAGCGTTTCTTCCCAGCGTTCGCGGTAGGCGCGGATCAATGCTTCCTGATCCGGATGCCGGGCGATGGCTTCCTCGATCGCTTCCTGCCAGCTCCGGCCCCGATCCTGTTGTTCGTTCCAGGCGGTGTGGCAGACCTCCGTCAGGAAGGTTTCCATCGCCTCGACGTCGTCACCGAACAATTTTTTGTAAAGGTTTCTGGGGTTCCAGCGGATAAGTACATTGCCGAGATCGAAAACGGCGGTATTGATGGCCACCGGGTGAGACTGAGCACTCATGTTTTCCTCCATGGGTAAACCTGCGGGACAGGTCCTGAGGCCTTTGATCCTAGCAGAGAAGGTTTTCCCATTGGCCCCGCACCACCCCGTAGACTAAGCTCACAAAATATAAGGGCTTTGGGCCTTTGCCCTCGCCGTGCCCTCCAGGAAACACCTTTGCCTATCCCCATTCACGACTCGCACCACGCCCCTGGCGCGCTTAAACGCTTGCCGCTGCTCAAGGCCGCGGCGTTTTTTATTGGGGCGGTGTGCCTGTGTCTGTGCGGTTTGCTGTATTTGCAACTGGAGCAATCGCGCCGTCATGACCTGGCCCTGGCCGAAGTGGCGTCATCGAACCTGACCCGGGCCATGGCGCAGCAGGCCGAAGATGCCTTCATGAAGGCCGATCTGGTGCTCACCAGCCTGGCGGACTGGATTCAGGTCGACGGTTACGAGGCGGCGCAGTTGCCACGTTTGCACAACACCTTCGTCCGGCGGGTGCAGGCCCTGCATCAGTTGCACGGGATTTTCCTCTTCGACAAACAGGGCCAGTGGGTCGTGACCTCGTTCCAGGATTTGCCCCGGGGCTCGGGGGTGATGGACCGTGAGTACTTTAAGTTCCACCAGCAAAACGTCTCGTCCCTGGCGCACATCGGCCCGGCGATTCGCAGCCGCGAGAACGGCGAATGGATCATTCCGGTGACCAAACGCGTCAACGACAAGGACGGCAATTTCCAGGGCGTGTTGCTGGCCGGGATCAAAATGGCGTACTTCGATCAGTTCTTCAAAAGCTTCAGCATTGATGAACATGGGGCGATGTTTTTGGCGCTCACCAACGGCACGTTGCTGGCGCGGCGGCCATTTGTGGAATCGCAGATTGGTACGTCCGTGGCCCAGGGCACGATTTTCCAGAAGCACTTGCCCAACGCCAATTCCGGCAATGCGATGATCGGCTCGGTGGTTGACGGCACGGTTCGTTTATACGGTTACCGACAGTTGGAGAGCTACCCGCTGGTGGTGTCGGCGGCCTCCTCGAAGGACGCGATTCTCAAGGATTGGTACGCCACGGCTTTTCAGTCCAGCGTCATCGTCGCGCTGGTGGTGCTTGGTGTGGGGCTGTTCGGTTGGGTGTTCATTCATCAGGTGCGCGACGGTGGGCGAATCGAAGCGGACCTGCGCGCCGCCCAGGAAGCCCTGGAGCTGATCGCGACCCACGACAGCCTGACCGGCCTGGCCAATCGGCGCTTGTTCGAACGGGCGCTGGACGTCGAGTTCGGTCGAGGCGCACGGCAAGCAAGCCCGTTGAGCCTGGTGATGCTCGATATCGATTTCTTCAAGCGTTACAACGACACCTACGGCCATGTGGCGGGGGATCATTGCCTGGCAGAAGTGGCGCGGGCACTGAAAAGTTGCTGCCACCGCAAGGCTGATCTGGCGGTGCGTTACGGCGGCGAAGAGTTCGCCGTGCTGCTGCCGGACACCGACATTCACGGCGCGTTGGTGATTGCCGAGCAGATTCGCCGCAGTGTCATGGACAAAAACATCACCCACAGCGGCTCGCCCACGGGCTACGTGACGGTCAGCCTGGGTTGCTATGCATTTGTGCCCACTGGCCGGGACAGCATCGAAGTGTTTATCCAGCGCGCGGACGCGGCCTTGTATCAGGCTAAACATTCAGGCCGAAACCGTTCGGCGGTGCTGTCGATGGAGGGTGGTGTCGAGGCACTGATGCGTTCGGATCGTTGATAGGGTGAACAGGCAGGCCTGATTCAATCGGCAAATCAGAAGCTGCCTTTGCGCGTTCAGCTGCCCGTGCCACCACCCGCGCCGCCCGTCCCGCCACCGGCCGCACCGGTGCCGCCACCTGCGCCAGAACCACTGGTGCCGCCATTACTGCCATTCACCCCCGAGCCGGAGCCCGATGAGTTCGTGCCGTTATTGCCTTCTTTTCCGCCTGACGGCGCGCCGGGCGTGCTGTTGGGTGGCAGGGTCGAACCGCTGACGCCGCCCGATTTGGTGCCGGTGGCGTCAGGACCGTCGTTGGCGGCATAGCTGGCGAAGGACGCGGTGCACAGCAAGCCTGCCAGCAGCAGCGAGGTGATTTTGCGCGTGATCATGGTACGTCTCCAGAATTGAGTCGTTACCTGATATTGGTCTGGAAACTGGCGCGGTAGGTGCCGATTGGATGACGAATGGTTGTTTCAGCCGAGTGGCTTCTGGAACAACCGGTTCTCGTACGCGTTACCGCCGAACTCGTATTGAGTCACGCCCACCTCTTCATAGCCCAGCGCCTGGTAAAACGCCCTGGCACGATGATTTTCGACCCAGGCTGACAACCATAGGAAAGGTTTCCCGCTCTCCCGCGTCAGCGCTTCGGCTTGCTGGAGCAACGCTTGCCCGATCCCTTGCCGATGGGCATGGCGCTGTACGTACAGACGAACCAGTTCGGTTCCGGCGGATAACCAGGGAATCGGCCCTTCGGCGTTGGCGACAATCTCGGCGAAACCCTGTAGATGGCCATCGCGTTCGGCCAGCACGAATAGGGTGGCCGGGTTGCTCAAGCGCGATTCAAACCGGTCGGGCGCATAAACGCTGAGGGCTTCTTGTGCGAGGTCAGCACGCATGCCATCGGTTGCGTAGGTATCGAGGAACACTTGAGTGGCGAGGCCGCTAATGCACAGGGCATCTGCAGGTTGGCCGAGGCGGTAGTGGAGGGGCATGGGTACGACGTCCTTTTCGTTGGTGAAGATCTAATGTGGGAGCGGGCTTGCTCGCGAATGCGGCGTATCAGCCGACTTAAATGTTGAATGACACACTGCTTTCGCGAGCAAGCCCGCTCCCACACTATTTTGGGGTGTTAGCGGGAGAGTTGGTTTTCCAGGTTCTGCCGGACTTGCGGCCACTCATCATCAATGATGCTGAAGCGCACCGAGTTGCGCTTGCGCCCGTCGGGCATGATCCGTTCGTGGCGCACGATGCCTTCTTGCTGCGCGCCCAGCCTGAGGATCGCGTTGCGGGATTTCTGGTTGTTTTCGTCGGTGGTGAATTGCACCCGCACGCAGTCGAGCGCTTCGAAGGCGTGGCGCAGCATCAGGTATTTGGCTTCGGTGTTGACGAAGGTTTTCTGCCAGCGGGCGCTGATCCAGCTGCTGCCGATTTCAAGCTTGCGGTTGAGTCGGTCGACTTTCCAGAACCGTGTCGAGCCAATGACCTCGCCGGTGTCCTTGAGCACGATGACGAACGGCAGGACGGTGCCGGCATCGCGGCCGTCGAGGGCTCTTTTCAAGTAGCTGTCGACGGTGGACGAGGAGGGCACGACGGTGACGGTCAGGTTCCACAGTTCACCGTCTTCGGCAGCCTGGACCAGGGCGTCGGCATCGGTGTATTGCAGGGGGCGCAGGATGATTCTGTTGCCTTCGAGGGTGGTTTCCATGGCGTGGCTATTCTCGGCAGATCGGGCAGGGCGTTGGGTCGCAGTATTACGCCGTACATTGCGTCGCCGACGCAACCACCGGAACGGGTCGAGGTCACACACTAAACACCTCGCAGCCAAGGGCATGGGTCGATGAAAAACTTGCGAATCGCGACGTTCAACGTCAACGGCCTGCGGGCGCGACTGCCGAATCTGCTGGCCTGGCTGGCGCGAGAACAACCCGACATCGTGTGTCTGCAGGAACTCAAATCCCTCGACAGCGCGTTCCCCGCCGCCGAACTGGAAGCCGCCGGTTACGGCGCAATCTGGCAGGGCCAGTCCTCATGGAACGGCGTGGCGATCCTGGCTCGGGATGCGCAACCGCTGGAGAGTCGTCGCGGCTTGCCCGGAGACGACAGCGACACCCAGAGCCGCTATCTGGAAGCGGCGGTTCACGGGGTGCTGGTCGGCTGCCTTTATCTGCCCAACGGCAACCCGCAGCCGGGGCCGAAGTTCGACTACAAACTGGCATGGTTCGAACGCCTGATCGGTTACGCGCAAGCCCTCCAGGCCAGCGATCACCCGGTAGTGCTGGCGGGCGACTACAACGTGGTGCCCACCGACCTCGACATCTACAACCCGCGCTCCTGGCTCAAGGACGCGCTGCTGCAACCGCAGAGCCGCGAGTGTTATCAACGCCTGCTGGACCAGGGCTGGACCGATTCCCTGCGGCATCTCTATCCGCAAGATCGTCTCTATACGTTCTGGGATTATTTCCGCCAGCACTGGCAGAAAAATTCCGGATTGCGCATTGATCATCTTTTGCTGAACCCGGCGCTGAGTCCGTATCTGCAAGAGGCCGGCGTCGATGCCTGGGTGCGTAACGAGCCCCATGCCAGCGACCATGCGCCAACCTGGATCCGCTTGGGATCGCGCAAGCGCCGCTGATTTTTCCGTGGCGCCGATTGGCGAAATCAATTGTCGGTCAAACTGCTTTATCCCTTATATATGGCGGCCATCAGCGGAGCGATCCGCGGCCCCGCGCATAAGGACTGAGCAATGAGCGAGCCACGCCTCAAGAATCTGAATCTGTATTTGCAGCGCCTGGGTTTCAGCGCTCCCCCTGCACCGACGCTGGAAACCTTGCAACAACTTCAACTGCGCCACACCGGCGCCTTCGCGTTCGAAAATCTCACCACGTTGTCGGGCGAGCCGGTGCTCATCGATCTGGCGTCCGTGGAGCACAAAGTCCTGCATCAGGGCCGGGGGGGTTACTGCTATGAACTGAACAACCTGTTCCTGGCCTTGCTGCAAGACCTGGGTTTTGTCGCTCGCGGCATCAGCGGTCGCGTCGTGATGGGCCAGCCGGAAGGCGCGTGGACGGCCCGCACCCATCGCTTGAGTCTGGTGATGCTGGACGGCGTGCGCTACATCACCGATGTCGGCTTCGGCGGTATGGTGCCGACCGCGCCGTTGCTGCTCGACACGAGCGACGAACAATCGACGCCTCACGAACCTTATCGCATTGAGCACCATGCCGATGGCTACACCCTGCGAGCCAAGGTCGGCGATGAATGGCGCGCAATGTACATCTTCGATTTACAGCGCCAGGAAGACATCGATTTCACTTTGGGCAACTGGTATGTCTCGACCCACCCGGAATCGTCTTTCGTCAAACAACTGATGGTGGCGCGTACGGGGCAAGGGTGGCGGCGGACCCTCAATAACGGCAGTTTTGCCATTCACCGGATCGGCGAGGAAAGTGAACGGCGCCAAGTGACGGATGTGCATGAATTGATCGGCTTGCTGGAAAGCGAATTCGATATCCGCGTGCCAGCGCACGAAGGTCTGACGCACACTCTCCAACGCTTGATCGTCGTTGCCTAGCTCGCTGGCAGGCGCTTGAAAAAAGGGCAGATTTGATCAATCTGCCCTTTTTTTGCCCGGTGAGCAGTGCCGCTGACTAGGGCCGAACATCCGGCTCCATCACCCGATGCAGTTCGCTGAGCGCGTCCGCGAGTTTTTTCTCAAGGATTTTCAGATCGGTCGCCGTCACCCCTTTTTTGAGATGAGCCGTTGCACTTTGTTGGTCTGCCTTCGCAGGGTGCCCTCTATCGTGGAGCAGGCCTTGTCGCAAGGTGTTGTTGATCACCGTCTGATAACCAAACCCCTCGTTCTGCGCAACCCCGCGAGCCGCCTCGATCACGGCATCATCGAGCATGATGGTAATCCGCGTCTTGCCTTTGCCAGAGGCAACCGCCCCGCGTTTGGCGTGGGTGAAGTCGTACTCGTCTTTCATGGTCATGCCTCCCTGCACTGGCGCCGTTCGTTTTTTGTAGCGGCGCGTGCGGAAATGATTCGAACGAAATTCGGATCGCGCCAGGTGTAGGCCACCACCAGCACTCTTCCTTTAGCGTCTTGCCCCATGGTGATCCAGCGCTGTTCCTCGTGATCGCCGTCCTGCAAGGTCAGGGCTCGCTCGTCATCGAACACTGGCTCGGTTTCTGCAAGGCTGACACCTTGATGCTTGAGTTTGTTGGCTGCGTTTTTTGCTTTGTCGTACTGAATTTCGAATGGCTTCATTATGCATACTTTATATGTATAAAAAAGAGGGCATCCGTGCCGGCGGTCGCCATGAAGAAAAAAGATTAGCGGGAGAAGGGAGGTAGGCCGGGATGGATGTATTTCAAGGTTTTAGAGCGATTGGACCCGCGGTGCGACGGTCAGGATGAACAGATGTCCATAATCTGACTAGTTAGTTGTATACAACTCTATGGACATTTGTCCTGAGTCTTGCATACAGTGTGCGCATAACAAAAACCAGGGAACCCCCCAACCATGAAAACGCCCCATGTTTCACACCAACGGCCCGAGGACGAAAATCTCGGGATCGGCGCGAATATGGCTTACGGCCTGCAACACGTTCTGACCATGTACGGCGGCATCGTCGCGGTGCCCTTGATCATCGGCCAGGCGGCCGGGCTCTCGCCGGCGGACATCGGTTTGTTGATTGCTGCTTCATTGTTTGCGGGGGGGCTGGCGACGCTGCTGCAAACCCTCGGTCTACCGTTTTTCGGTTGTCAGTTGCCGCTGGTGCAGGGCGTGTCGTTCTCTGGCGTCGCGACCATGGTGGCGATTGTCAGCAGTGGCGGGGAGGGCGGCTTCCAGTCGATCCTGGGCGCGGTGATCGCCGCGTCACTGATCGGCTTGCTGATCACTCCGGTGTTTTCGCGAATAACCAAATTCTTCCCGCCGCTGGTCACGGGCATCGTGATTACCACCATCGGCCTGACGCTAATGCCGGTCGCGGCACGCTGGGCCATGGGCGGCAACAGCCATGCCCCGGACTTCGGCAGCATGGCCAATATCGGCCTGGCAGCCGTGACCCTGGTGCTGGTGCTGCTGTTGAGCAAGATTGGCAGCGCAACCATCTCCCGTTTGTCGATCCTGCTGGCCATGGTCATCGGCACGGTGATCGCGGTGTTCCTCGGCATGGCGGACTTCTCGTCCGTCACCCAAGGCCCGATGTTCGGCTTCCCGACCCCGTTCCACTTTGGCATGCCGACCTTTCACTTTGCGGCGATCCTGTCGATGTGCATCGTGATCATGGTGACCCTGGTGGAAACCTCGGCCGACATCCTGGCGGTGGGCGAGATCATCGGCACCAAAGTCGATTCCAAGCGTCTGGGCAATGGCCTGCGGGCTGACATGCTGTCGAGCATGATCGCGCCGATCTTCGGTTCCTTCACCCAAAGTGCTTTCGCCCAGAACGTCGGGCTGGTGGCGGTGACCGGGATAAAAAGCCGCTTCGTGGTCGCCACCGGCGGTGTGTTCCTGGTGATCCTCGGCCTGCTGCCCTTCATGGGCCGGGTCATCGCGGCGGTGCCGACATCGGTGCTCGGCGGCGCCGGCATCGTGCTGTTCGGCACCGTGGCCGCCAGCGGCATTCGTACGCTGTCCAAGGTCGACTACCGCAACAACGTCAACCTGATCATCGTTGCCACCTCCATCGGCTTCGGCATGATCCCCATCGCCGCACCGAACTTCTACGACCACTTCCCGAGCTGGTTCGCCACCATCTTCCATTCGGGCATCAGCTCCTCGGCGATCATGGCCATCGTCCTGAACCTGACCTTCAACCACTTCACCACCGGCAACTCGGACCAGCAGTCCGTGTTCGCCGCCGGCACCGAACGCGTCCTGCGCTACCAGGACCTGGCGGCATTGCGCGAAGGGGATTACTTCAGCGAAGGCAAACTGCATGACTGCGACGGCAAGGAAATCCCGGTGATCGAGGCGGAACATGGACATGCCGAGCCGCGGGCAGCGCATGCGAAAAGTGGGGAGCATGTTTGACGTTAGTCGTTCGCTAAAAGGGCTGTAGATCAAAAGATCGCAGCCTTCGGCGGCGCCCACAGGTGAATGCGAATCCTGTGTAGGAGCTGCCGAAGGCTGCGATCTTTTGGCTTTTAATGCGCCCACAAAAAAGCCCCTGAACCTTTCGATTCAGGGGCTTTTCGGTACTTCTGTCTGGCTCCACGACCTGGACTCGAACCAGGGACCCAGTGATTAACAGTCACTTGCTCTACCAACTGAGCTATCGCGGAATGGCGTGTATGTTACTGATTCAAAAAGAGAAGTCAAGCGTCGATTAGCATCTTGGCTGATTCTCTGGCGCTAAGAGTGTTTTAACGCTCATTGGCGGTTACCAGAACCGTAGCAGAGGTCTACCATAGCCGCCCGGAAGTGGTGACACGCGCTGCCGGCCATTCGCCGAAAAGGTACGCGCCATGAATCATCCAGCATTTACATCGCATAACAACGGGGTGTTCGCATGAGCATCGCCCAGATCAGCCTGCCCAAGGGTGTCGGCCCTCACGCCGAGAAACTGTTCGACGCCATCACTCAGGCCAGCACCGCCGACGAATTGAACCGCGCCGGTGGCAAGGCTGAAGGCTTCGTTCTTGGCCTGGAAAGCGCCAAGGCCATCAAAAGCCAGGTGGCCGAATCGCTTTACGTGGCTTTTGACGATGCCGCCAGTCAGCGCGCAACCGAACTGGCTTAACCGCCGAAGGTGAAGGTGCCGAGCATCAGCTTGGCATACAGCATTGTGGCGCCAAGCTGTACCAGCCACAGGGCCAGGCCGCCGAGAAACACACCGGCCGCCACTTGCAGCACCAGGTTGTTGCCGCGTTTGGTCGGGGTGGTGCGGGGCGCGAAATGGTCCAGTTCGTCCCGGTCAGCGCGTAGGTCATCGTTTTTCATGTGGGTTCTCGTAGATTCAGGTGTACACAAAACCCTGTGGGAGCGGGCTTGCTCGCGAAGAGGGCATATCAGTCGACATCGTTGTTGCCTGAGATGCCCCCTTCGCGAGCAAGCCCGCTCCCACAGTTGATCTGTGTGGAGTTTAGAGGGCACGGATAGCGCTTTGACACTTATCTGCGACAAATAAAAAACGGGAAGCCCATCGGCTTCCCGTTTTTCGTACTGCGCGAGACTCAGATCACTTGAACGATGGCCTTGGTCACCGCATCAATGTTGCTCTGGTTCAGCGCAGCCACGCAGATGCGGCCGGTGTCCAGGGCGTAGATGCCGAACTCGCTGCGCAGACGGGTCACTTGCTCAACCGTCAGGCCGGAGTAGGAGAACATGCCGCGCTGACGACCGACAAAGCTGAAGTCGCGCTGCGGTGCCTGTTTCGCCAGCGCCTCAACCATCTGGATGCGCATGCCGCGAATCCGCAGGCGCATTTCGGCCAGTTCTTCTTCCCACTGGGCGCGCAGTTCCGGGCTGTTCAGCACGGCAGCGACGATGCTGGCACCGTGGGTCGGCGGGTTGGAGTAGTTGGTACGGATCACGCGTTTGACTTGCGACAGCACGCGCGCGCTTTCTTCTTTCGATTCGCTGACGATCGACAGGGCGCCCACGCGCTCGCCGTACAGCGAGAACGATTTGGAGAACGAGCTGGAGACGAAGAAGGTCAGGCCCGATTCGGCGAACAGGCGCACGGCTGCGGCGTCTTCGTCGATGCCATCGCCAAAGCCCTGGTAGGCCATGTCGAGGAACGGCACGTGACCTTTGGCTTTCACGACTTCCAGCACGTTGTTCCAGTCCGCCGGGCTCAGGTCGACGCCGGTCGGGTTGTGGCAGCAGGCGTGCAACACAACGATCGAGCCGTTCGGCAGGGCGTTCAGGTCTTCCAGCAGGCCGGCGCGGTTAACGTCGTGGGTCGCGGCGTCGTAGTAGCGATAGTTCTGCACCGGGAAACCGGCGGTTTCGAACAGTGCCCGGTGGTTTTCCCAGCTCGGATCGCTGATCGCCACGACGGCGTTCGGCAGCAGTTGCTTGAGGAAGTCGGCACCGATTTTCAGTGCGCCGGTTCCGCCAACGGCTTGAGTGGTGAGCACGCGGCCGGAAGCGATCAGCGGCGAGTCATTGCCGAACAGCAGTTTTTGCACGGCCTGGTCGTAGGCGGCAATACCGTCGATGGGCAAGTAGCCACGGGAAGCGTGTTGAGCGACGCGAATCGTCTCGGCTTCGACAACGGCGCGCAGGAGTGGAATTCGCCCCTCCTCGTTGCAGTAAACACCGACCCCCAGGTTGACCTTATTGGTACGGGTATCGGCGTTGAATGCTTCGTTGAGGCCCAGGATTGGATCGCGTGGTGCCATTTCGACAGCGGAGAACAGGCTCATTTTTGCGGCGGCTCTGAATGGAGTGTGGAGGGACGTGTCGCGCTCCAGCCGAATGCACTAGAGCGGTGCACAAACGGGGAGCTAGTATAGAGGCCATCTGCGATGGCTGGCGACAGACGATTCGGCTTTTACCGTAAGTTTTTCCGATTATTTTTCGACCGTTAGTCGATTGGCATCGTCAAAGACTTCGAGGGATGTAGGACGTTTACCTTGAAAGCGCAGGCAATCGGCTCCACATTGAGCACAATCCAGTTTTTTCCTCGGGCGACGTCGGTCGTTTGCGGTCTTTCTCGTTCCTGTCCGGTTTGACCGTGCAAGGCGCGAATCCAGAGGTTTCGTATGTCGGAATTCCAGCTAGTCACCCGCTTCGAGCCCGCCGGCGATCAGCCGGAAGCCATCCGCCTGATGGTCGAGGGCATCGAAGCCGGGCTGGCGCACCAGACGTTGCTCGGTGTGACCGGCTCGGGCAAGACCTTCAGCATCGCCAACGTCATCGCCCAAGTGCAGCGCCCGACCCTGGTGCTGGCGCCGAACAAGACCTTGGCCGCGCAGTTGTATGGCGAGTTCAAGGCGTTTTTCCCGAACAACGCCGTCGAATACTTCGTTTCCTACTACGACTACTACCAGCCCGAAGCCTATGTGCCGTCGTCGGACACCTTCATCGAGAAGGATGCCTCGATCAACGACCACATCGAGCAGATGCGACTCTCGGCGACCAAAGCGCTGCTGGAGCGCAAGGACGCCATCATCGTCACCACGGTGTCCTGCATCTACGGTTTGGGCAGCCCGGAAACCTATCTGAAAATGGTCTTGCACGTGGATCGCGGCGACAAGCTCGATCAACGCGCCTTGCTGCGCCGACTGGCGGACCTGCAATACACCCGCAATGACATGGATTTCGCCCGTGCCACCTTCCGGGTGCGCGGCGATGTGATCGATATCCACCCGGCGGAATCCGATTTCGAAGCAATCCGTATCGAGCTGTTCGACGATGAAGTGGAGAAGATTTCCGCCTTCGACCCGCTGACCGGCGAAGTCACCCGGCAATTGCCGCGCTTCACCTTCTACCCGAAAAGCCACTACGTCACGCCACGGGAAACCCTGCTCGGCGCCATCGAAGGGATCAAGGTCGAGCTTCAGGAGCGCCTCGATTACCTGCGCACCAACAACAAACTGGTGGAAGCCCAGCGTCTGGAGCAGCGCACCCGTTTCGACCTGGAGATGATTCTCGAACTGGGTTACTGCAACGGCATCGAAAACTACTCGCGCTACCTGTCGGGCCGTGAATCCGGCCAGGCGCCGCCCACCTTGTTCGACTACCTGCCGGCCGACGCCTTGCTGGTGATCGACGAATCCCACGTCAGCGTGCCGCAGGTCGGCGCGATGTATAAGGGCGACCGTTCGCGTAAAGAGACCCTGGTGGAATACGGTTTCCGTCTTCCGTCGGCGCTGGATAACCGGCCGATGCGTTTCGACGAATTCGAAAACATCAGCCCGCAGACGATTTTTGTCTCGGCCACGCCTGGCAATTACGAAGCGGAACACGCCGGTCGCGTGGTCGAGCAACTGGTGCGCCCGACCGGCCTGGTGGACCCGCAAATCGAGATCCGTCCGGCGCTGACCCAGGTCGACGATCTGCTCTCGGAAATCGGCAAGCGCGTGGCTCTGGAGGAGCGGGTGCTGGTGACCACGCTGACCAAGCGCATGTCCGAAGACTTGACCGATTACCTGGCCGACCACGGCGTGCGCGTGCGCTATTTGCACTCGGACATCGACACCGTGGAGCGGGTCGAAATCATCCGCGACTTGCGCCTCGGCACCTTCGATGTGCTGGTGGGGATCAACCTGCTGCGTGAAGGCCTGGACATGCCGGAAGTGTCGCTGGTAGCGATTCTCGACGCGGACAAGGAAGGCTTCCTGCGTTCCGAGCGCTCGTTGATCCAGACCATCGGCCGGGCGGCACGTAACCTCAATGGCCGGGCGATTCTGTATGCCGACCGCATTACCGGTTCCATGGAACGGGCGATCGGCGAGACCGAACGCCGTCGCGACAAGCAAATCGCCTTCAACCTGGCCAATGGCATCACGCCCAAAGGTGTGTTCAAGGACGTCGCCGACATCATGGAAGGTGCCACCGTGCCGGGCTCGCGCAGCAAGAAGCGCAAAGGCATGGCCAAGGCCGCCGAGGAAAGCGCCAAGTACGAAGCCGAATTGCGCTCGCCGGGTGAAATCGCCAAACGCATCAAAGCGCTGGAAGAGAAGATGTATGCGTTGGCTCGCGACCTGGAGTTTGAAGCCGCGGCGCAGATGCGCGATGAGATTGGCAAGTTGCGGGATCGGTTGATCACTGTTTGAGTTTTGCGGTGCCCGTTATGGCCTCTTCGCGAGCAAGCCCGCTCCCACAGGTTTCATATGATCCCTGTGGGAGCGGGCTTGCTCGCGAAGGCGCCCGAAAGAACACCGCAATAGCTGGCTAATGCGCCTCCCCAGCCTTCAACCCCGCCGGCAACGCCTTGGTCAGCAATACCGCAATCATGCTGATCCCCAGCGCAATCCCGACAAAGTGAAACGCATCGTTGTAGGCCATGATCGACGCCTGCTGATGCACGATTTCACTCATCTTGCCCAGCGCCGCCGTATCACTGCCAAACCGGTCCGCCATCGACGCCATGCGCTCGGCGACCTGCGGGTTGGTCGGCACAATCGACTCGCGCAAATAATCAAAATAAGTCTTGGTCCGCGCATCCAGTAACGTGGCGAGGAGGGCGATGCCAATCGCGCCGCCGAGGTTACGCAGGATGTTGAACAGGCTCGACGCCGACCCCGCGTCCTGGGGCAGGATATACGCCGTCGCGATCAGCGAGATGGTCACCATGATCAGCGGCTGGCCTAGCGCACGGATGATCTGGATCTGATTGAACTGCGGCCCGGCGAAGTCCGGGTTCAGCACGCCCGAGGAAAAACTCGCCAGCCCGAACAGCCCGAAGCCAATGGTGCACAGCCATTTCGGCGGGATGAATTTCATCAGCTTCGGCACCAACGGAATCAGGAACAACTGCGGCACGCCCATCCACATGATCACTTCGCCGATCTGCAAGGCGTTGTAGTTCTGGATCTGCGCCAGGTACAGCGGCAACAGATAAATCGAGCCATACAACCCGACGCCCATGCCCAGACTGGAAATACTCGATAAACCAAAGTTGCGATTGCCGAGGATGCGCAGGTTGATCAGCGGGTTGGGCTTGGAAAACTGCACGATCACAAAGGTGATCAGGCTCAACAGCGCAATGCTGCCCAGGCTCACGATCAGGTTTGATTCAAGCCAGTCCTTGCGATGGCCTTCTTCGAGAAACACCTGCAAACAACCGAGGCCGATGCCCAGCGCGAGAATGCCGGTGTAGTCGGTGCTTTTGAGCAATTCCCAATGGGCTTCTTTTTTCTCCAGGCCATACATCAGGCCGGCGATCATGATCAGGCCGGGCGGGATGTTGATGTAGAAAATGTATTCCCAGCCCCAGTTTTCCGTGAGCCAGCCGCCAATGGTCGGGCCGATGGAGGGCGCGAACGTCGCGGTCATGGCAAACATGGCCATGCCTTTGGCGCGGTGGTGTTCCGGGAGTTTGATCAGCGTCAGGGTGAACGCCAGCGGGATCAGCGCGCCGCCGGTGAAGCCTTGCAAGGCGCGAAAGACGATCATGCTTTCCAGGCTCCAGGCCATCGAGCACAGCAGCGATGCGCCGAGAAACCCGAGGGACACCCACACCGCCAGGCGTCGCGCCGAGAGCAACTGCACCAACCATGCTGTCAGCGGGATCATGATGATTTCCGCCACCAGGTACGAGGTGGAAATCCACGAGCCTTCTTCCAGGGTCGCCGACAGCGCACCCTGAATGTCCTTGAGCGATGAGTTGGTGATCTGGATGTCGAGCACCGCCATAAAGGCGCCGAGCATCACGCTCATCACCGCGATCCAGTCCCGCCGGGTCGGTTCACCGGCGGGGCGGATCAGTTGATCACCGGCCATCGTCAGGGGCGTCTTTGATGTTCACTTTGACGGTGACCGTCATCCCCGGGCGGATCTTGCCGTGCAGCGGATTGTCGGACGCGAACGTCAGCTTTACCGGAATCCGTTGTACGACTTTGGTGAAGTTGCCCGTGGCATTGTCCGGCGGCAATAAGCTGAATTGCGCCCCGGAGGCGGCGAACAGGCTGTCGACCCGGGCTTCAATTGGCGTATCGCCGTAGGCGTCGAAGGTCAGTTCGGCTTTCTGGCCCGGCTGCATGTGGCCAATCTGGGTTTCCTTGAAGTTGGCCTGAATCCAGATGTCCTGGTCCGGGACGATCGACAGCAGATAGGCGCCGGCCTGCACGTACTGGCCGTTGCGCGCGGCGCGTTGGCCGATCAGGCCGCTGATGGGCGCGTGGATTTCGCTGCGGGTCAGGTTCAATTGCGCCTGGGCCAGGTCGGTCCTGGCATTGGCGATCATCGCGTCGAGGCGCTTGATCTCGGCGCTCAACGCGTTGACTTGCTGGCGCTGACTTTGCGCATCGGCCTGGGCCTTGGTCACCTGCGAGCGGGCGATGTGGTTGTCGGCGGAGAGGGTGGTCACCCGTTCTTCCGAGACGTAGCCGGGTTTGCGCAGGGCTTCGGCCCGGGACAGGTCGATTTGCGAGCGGCCGAGGCTGGCCTGGCTGGACACCACTTGCGCATCGCTGGCGGCAATCAGGCTGGCTTGCTGGGTCAGTTTGCTCTGGGCTTGCAGGCGCTCGGCTTCGCGGGTGGCGAGGGCGGCGTTGGCGCGGTCCACGGCCAGGTGAAAGTCATCGCCTTCGAGCTTGACCAGCAATTGGCCTTTTTCGACGTGCTGGTTGTCCTGTACCAAAACCTCATCAATACGCGCGCCCAATTGGCTGGAGACACGGGTGATCTCGCCCTGGACATACGCGTTGTCGGTGCTTTCATAAAAGCGTCCCTTGAAAAACCAATGGGCAAAGAAGCCCCCGGCAATCAGCAGGACGATCAGCAAAAAAATGGACAGGCGACGCTTGAGTTGGGCAGGCATGGGGCAGACTGTAGTCGAGAATTGTAAGGAAAGTTATCAGCAGGCGAATCTGGCATACAGCCGATAAACGGTAAATGCCATCCGCTGATATTTGGCCATTCACCCCGGCATCCGGGCGTTGTAGACGCAACCTTGGCTTAAATGCCCTGCTGACTGGAGCGTGGCGGGCATCGCCTGTTACCATTCGGCTCTTGTTTGAAGTTCGCTTTGATCTTCGCTTTCAATTCTTTGTTGAGACTTGCCATGACCACCGTCCGCACGCGCATCGCGCCATCGCCTACCGGGGACCCCCACGTAGGTACTGCTTACATCGCATTGTTCAACTACTGCTTTGCCAAGCAGCATGGTGGTGAGTTCATCCTGCGGATCGAAGACACCGATCAATTGCGTTCGACCCGCGAGTCCGAACAGCAGATTTTCGACGCCCTGCGCTGGTTGGGCATCGACTGGAGCGAAGGCCCGGACGTCGGCGGCCCGCACGGTCCTTACCGCCAGAGCGAGCGCGGCGATATCTATCAGAAGTACTGCCAGCAACTGGTTGAAATGGGCCACGCCTTCCCGTGCTTCTGCACCGCCGAAGAGCTGGACCAGATGCGTGCCGAGCAAATGGCTCGGGGTGAAACCCCGCGTTACGACGGCCGTGCGCTGCTGCTGTCCAAGGAAGAAGTTGCGCGCCGCCTGGCCGCTGGCGAACCCCACGTGATCCGCATGAAAGTGCCGAGCGAAGGCGTGTGCGTGGTGCCGGACATGCTGCGTGGCGACGTCGAGATCCCGTGGGATCGCATGGACATGCAAGTGCTGATGAAGACCGACGGCCTGCCGACGTACTTCCTGGCCAACGTGGTCGACGACCATTTGATGGGCATCACCCACGTACTGCGCGGTGAAGAATGGCTGCCATCGGCGCCGAAACTGATCCTGCTGTACGAATATTTCGGCTGGGAACAACCGCAACTGTGCTACATGCCGCTGCTGCGTAACCCGGACAAGAGCAAGCTGTCCAAGCGCAAGAACCCGACTTCGGTGACGTTCTACGAGCGCATGGGCTTCATGCCGGAAGCGATGCTCAACTACCTGGGCCGCATGGGCTGGTCGATGCCGGACGAGCGCGAGAAGTTCTCGTTGCAGGAAATGGTCGACAACTTCGACCTGAGCCGCGTCTCCCTCGGTGGGCCGATTTTCGACATTGAGAAGCTGTCGTGGCTCAACGGCCAGTGGCTGCGTGATTTGCCGGTGGAAGAGTTCGCTTCGCGCTTGCAGACCTGGGCGCTGAACCCTGAGTACATGATGAAAATCGCCCCGCACGTGCAGGGCCGAGTTGAAACCTTCAGCCAGGTCGCACCGCTGGCGGGGTTTTTCTTTGCCGGTGGCGTGAGCCCGGATGCCAAGCTGTTTGAATCCAAGAAGCTCTCGGGCGATCAGGTCCGGCAGTTGATGCAGTTGATCCTGTGGAAGCTCGAAAGCCTGCGTCAGTGGGAAAAGGACAGCATCACCGCGACGATTCAAGCGGTAGTCGAATCCCTGGAACTGAAGCTGCGTGACGCCATGCCGCTGATGTTTGCCGCGATCACCGGCCAGGCCAGTTCGGTGTCGGTGCTCGATGCGATGGAAATCCTCGGCCCGGACCTGACCCGTTTCCGTCTGCGCCAGGCCCTCGACTTGCTCGGCGGCGTGTCGAAAAAGGAAAACAAAGAGTGGGAAAAACTGTTGGGTAATATCGCCTGAACGGCGTTTGACTCCCTGTAGGAGCTGCCGAAGGCTGCGATCTTTTGATCCTGCTCTTCGGCGCACCCCCGAATTTACGGGGGGAGGGCGGTAAGTGATTGTTATGTCGGCAAAAAACTTTGAAATATTTTAAAAATAAGTTTGACAGCCTTCCGATGCGCCATTAAGATTCGCCCCGTCCTCAGCGATGAGGGGCTATAGCTCAGCTGGGAGAGCGCTTGCATGGCATGCAAGAGGTCGACGGTTCGATCCCGTCTAGCTCCACCAATTTACACTTCAAGGTCTGGCCACACCGGCCTTGAAGCGATCAACACTCAGCGTTGATCAGTTGTATAGAAGGGTTTGCGTCCCCTTCGTCTAGTGGCCTAGGACACCGCCCTTTCACGGCGGTAACAGGGGTTCGAGTCCCCTAGGGGACGCCAGTTTTACAGAAGCAGTGTCGCAAGATGCTGCTCCGCCGCCAGGCGATAAATCGGGGCTATAGCTCAGCTGGGAGAGCGCTTGCATGGCATGCAAGAGGTCAACGGTTCGATCCCGTTTAGCTCCACCAATTTTACAACTCAAGGTCTGGCCACACCGGCCTTGAGGCGATCAACACTCAGCGTTGATCAGTTGTATAGAAGGGTTTGTGTCCCCTTCGTCTAGTGGCCTAGGACACCGCCCTTTCACGGCGGTAACAGGGGTTCGAGTCCCCTAGGGGACGCCACGATTACCCGCTCTGCGGGATTTATAAGGGTCATTCAATTATTGAATGGCCCTTTTGTTTGTCTGGCGTTTGGCCAACTCTCCTTTTTCTTCAAAACTGTTCTTCAGACCAGCGGTCACAGCCATGACTTGCGCAAATTTATTATGCGAATAATATTCTAGTCGTAATATTCGGAGGCAACGATGAACGATAAAAAAGCTCAAACCCGCGAACGCATCCTCAAGGCCGCCAGCGCAGCGCTGATCCAGCGCGGCCCGGCCGAGCCAAGTGTGGGTGAAGTGATGGGCGCGGCCGGTCTGACGGTCGGCGGCTTCTATGCGCACTTCGAAAGCAAGGACGCGATGATGCTGGAGGCGTTCAAGCAACTGCTCGGCCACCGTCGCGAGCTGATTGCCGACATGGACGCCGAGTTGACCGGTGAAGAACGCCGCGCCCTGGTCGCTGCGTTCTACCTGTCGCGCAAACACCGTGATTCCTCTGATTCAGCGTGCCCGATCCCGGCTTCGGTCGGCGAACTGGGTCGTCTGCCCGAGGAATTTCGCGTGGCGTTGAATGAGCACTTGGAAATCATGGTCGCGCAATTGGCGGCCAGCCCTGAAGACACCGACAAAGCCTTGGCCGACATGGCCTTGATGGTCGGTGGCTTGGCTCTGGCCCGGGCGTTGGGCCCAGGCGAGTTGTCCGATCGATTGCTGCGCGCCGCCAAATCAGCGGTGCTATGACCTGAAGGCAAAATGGCCTGAGGAGTGGAGCGATGAGCACGTTAAAGTGGGTTCGTGGCGTTAATGGCACCTTGGGTTGGGTCGCACCACAACTGGTCGCGAGCAAAATGCGCCTGGCATTCATGACGCCGCGCACGTTCGCACCCAGTGACTGGGAATTGCCGCTGCTGGGGAAATCCGAGCGCATCACGTTGCGCTTCGGCCTCTCGGCGTTGCGCTGGGGGCAGGGGCCGACGGTCTTGCTGATGCACGGTTGGGAAGGCCGGCCGACTCAGTTCGCCAACCTGATCACCGCGTTGGTGGATGCCGGTTATACCGTCGTCGCGCTGGATGGTCCCGCCCATGGTCGCTCGCCGGGGCGTGAGGCCAATGTCGTATTGTTCGCCCGGGCCATGCTTGAAGCGGCTGCTGAGTTGCCGCCCCTGCAAGCGGTGATCGGCCACTCCATGGGCGGCGCCAGCGCCATGCTGGCGGTGCAACTGGGGCTGCGCACCGAAACCCTGGTCACAATTGGCGCTCCGGCACGAATTCTCGGGGTGCTGCGCGGTTTTGCCCGCATGGTCAAGCTGCCGCCCAAGGCCCGCTCGGCGTTTATCCGTCAGGTCGAACAAGACGTCGGGATGCGCGCCGCGACCCTGGATGTCGCGCACTATCAACTCGATATGCCGGGGCTGATCGTTCACGCCGAAGACGATCGCTATGTATCCGCCAAGGAATCCCAATTGATTCACGAAGCCTGGTTCGACAGCCGCTTGCTGCGCCTGGAAGAGGGTGGTCATCACCGCGTGATGGCAGACCCTCGGGTGATTGATGGGGTGTTATCACTGCTGGCCGGGCGCAGCCTGCAAGCGCGGCAATCGGCCTGAGCATCCGTTACACTGCCCCGGTCGAATTTATCTGACCGGGAGTGGGGCATGGGCTGGGATCGGGCAACGCCATTTATCATTGATCTGCAAGTCGGCGCCGAAGACATCGACGGGCTGGGCCACGCGAACAACGCGGTGTACGTGACCTGGCTCGAACGTTGTGCCTGGCGCCACTCGCAGCGGCTGGGCCTGGATTTGGTTGAGTACCGGCGCCTGGATCGGGCGATGGCGGTGGTGCGGCACGAGATCGATTACCTCGCCGCCGCCTATGAAGGCGATGAGTTGCAATTGGCGACCTGGATCGTCGATTGGGACCAACGCCTGAAAATGACCCGGCACTTCCAGCTCAAGCGCCCCAGCGACAACACCACATTGCTGCGCGCCCAGACCACCTTCGTCTGCATCGAACTGTCCAGCGGCAAGCCCAAGCGCATGCCGGCGGAATTCATCGAGGGTTATGGCCCGGCGTTGCAAATCCTGGATACAACCAAACTCTAACTGTGGGAGCGGGCTTGCTCGCGAAGACGGCCGCACATTCAACATGAATGTGACGCACGCACCGCTTTCGCGAGCAAGCCCGCTCCCACAGGTGATCATTCCATCTCGGAATCCAGTAAACTGCCGCACGTTTTTCGTTGAGTGTGTTTTCCATGCAAATTGCTTTGGCGCCCATGGAGGGGTTGGTCGACAACATCCTGCGGGACGTGCTGACCCGCGTCGGCGGTATCGATTGGTGCGTGACCGAATTCATTCGGATCAACGATCAACTGCTCACGCCTGCCTATTACCACAAGTTCGGCCCTGAACTGCTGAATGGCGCCCGCACCGCGTCCGGCGTGCCGTTGCGCGTGCAATTGCTGGGTTCCGACCCGGTATGCCTGGCGGAAAACGCGGCGCTGGCCTGCGAGCTGGGTTCTGAAGTCATCGACCTGAACTTCGGCTGCCCGGCCAAGACCGTCAACAAGTCCCGTGGCGGTGCGGTCCTGCTCAAGGAGCCTGAACTGCTGAATGAAATCGTCGAAACCGTGCGCCGTGCGGTGCCTGCGCACATTCCGGTGACCGCCAAGATGCGCCTCGGTTTCGATAGCCCGGACGGCGCGCTGGTCTGCGCCACGGCCCTGGCCGAAGGCGGCGCCGCGCACATCGTGGTGCATGCGCGGACCAAGACCGACGGCTACAAACCGCCCGCCCACTGGGAATGGATTCCACGGGTGCAGGATGTGGTTAAGGTCCCGGTGTTCGCCAACGGCGACATCTGGAGCGTCGAAGACTGGCGCCGTTGCCGGGAAATCAGTGGCGTGGAGGACATCATGCTCGGTCGCGGCCTGGTATCGCGCCCGGACCTGGCCCGGCAAATCGCCGCAGCACGTGCCGGTGAGGAAGTGGTGGAGATGACCTGGGCCGAGCTGCTGCCGCTGATCCAGGACTTCTGGCTGCAAGCCAAGGCGCAAATGACACCGCGCCAATCACCGGGTCGCCTGAAGCAATGGCTGGCAATGCTGACTCGCAATTATCCCGAAGCGGTCGAGCTGTTTACCGTCCTTCGGCGTGAAACTGAGTTGGATCAGGTCTCGCGTTTATTGGGTCTGCGGGTCGCCGAAGCGGCGTGAAAAAAAATCTGAAAATAATCTCTTGAAATGCAATCAGCGGTCCCTATCTAGGGGTTACGCGATGCCGAATTCGGGTCGCGGAGACAAAAAAACTTGCTGATATGTTTTCAGGAGATTTGAATCATGACGACTGCATTTTCCATGGCACCACTGTTCCGTTCCTCGGTAGGTTTCGACCGTTTCAACGATCTGTTCGAAACCGCCTTGCGCAACGAGCCAGGCAGCACCTACCCACCTTACAACGTGGAAAAACACGGCGATGACCAATATCGCATTGTTGTAGCGGCCGCCGGCTTCCAGGAAGAAGACCTGGAGCTGCAAGTGGAAAAAGGTGTGCTGACCATCAGTGGCGGCAAACGTGACGCGACCGAAGACGTCACCTACTTGTACCAAGGCATCGCACAGCGTGCCTTCAAACTGTCGTTCCGTCTGGCGGACCATATCGAAATCAAGGCTGCCGGCCTGAGCAACGGTTTGTTGAGTATCGACCTGTTGCGGGTCATTCCTGAAGAGGCGAAAGCCAAACGCATCCCGATCAACGGGACGCAAAAACCAGCGCTGCAGCACTGAGTCATTCGAAGACACACATTCGTCTGAACAGGCTGTAACCCGCTGAATGAAGGCCCCGACTTGTCGGGGCCTTTTTGTATCCGGGAAAAAAACAGCCCTGTAGGCTTTGCCGCCTTGCGACGGTTTCTCTACAATCCGCGCCAGTTTGCCGACTCCCATTCTGCCTGGTCGGCCCGGAGCTTTTTTTCATGGACGAGCTACAACAGCGCTGGCTGTGCGGTCTTTCTGCGCCAATGGTCGCCCTCAATCCGCGTGCCGGATACGACGAGCCCGCGTTCTATTCCGGCCCGGAATATATCGACCTGCAATGCAGCTGGGGCATTGATGACCGGCCGCAATTGTTCGGCATGCTCGAAAGAATGACCGATGACGGTCACGCCACACACCTCATAGACGCGTACCGCTCATGGCAACGCTGTTTGCCCGGCGAGTGGCAGGCGTTGCTCCAGACACTGGCGCCCCGCGAGCGCATCCTGCATGAGTTTGCCAGCCGTACCTTCGAGGGCTGCGGCTCGGGGGGGATCCAGGCGTGGGATCTGGGGCGCATGGGGTTTCTGTTGCGATGTGGCGTGCGCAACCAGTGGATCGATCTCGCCGAAAGTCTCTGGCTGCATTGGCGCCTGGCCGTCAGGGCGCAATATCACTACGACGACTGGTATTCCTATTTCAACGGATTTCTCACCGGTCGCGCCTTCTGGGGCTGCCTGAGCAGCAGCGACGATACCCTGGCTTACGAACTGGACCGACAAGGAGAGTTTTCGAGCAGTCTGCGTATCGCTCGCGGCCTGGGCCGAAACATGCCAGCTTTCCTTGCCGACTTGCCTTGGCATCTGGACCTTGATCCGCCGCAGCGCCCGGCATCCTTAGGGGAGTTCGACTGGTCATGACTTGCTGGATACGCTTGGGCATCGAGCCCACCAAAGACCAGGCACTGATCCGGGATGCCTACCGCGCGCGTCTGCCGCAGCATCACCCGGAAAGTGACCCCGAAGGCTTCCAGGCATTGCGTGAAGCCTATGAAAGCGCCAACCGTTTCGCCCGGCAGGAAGAGGACGAAACGGAAGAGGTGGCTGGCATCCCCGAGATGCCGCAGACCATCGTGGATTTCTACGCGCTGCTCGAAGACCCGGCGCGGCGTTTCAATCCGCAGGCCTGGCAAGCCTTCGTCAAAGCTTTGGATCAATTGCCGCTGGACGCCCTCGATGACCTCAGTTGGGGTCTGTTCCACCCATTGGCCAACGCCGGTCCGCTGTCCTACCGCTGCGCGAATTTGTTGGCACAACGGCTGGCCTGGGAACAGCAGTTGATGGAACTGGAGTTCGACCAGGCGAAAGAAGTCGAAGCGTTCCTGCAACGCATCAAGGGCCCGGACCCGTTCGACACGACGCTGATGGACGATTGGCCCGAGCCTGCGCAGCTGGAAACCCTCTGGTATACCCGCAGCCTCGACTACATCTTCCAGCATCGTCCTCTGCGTGAGTTCGTGGACTTTGCCAGCCACCACACCTGTTTGCCGCTGCCGGCCGATGACGCATTTATCCAGCGCCTGCTGGTGCAGTTCACTCAGGCGGGTATCGGCGGTCCCGGTCTGCGGCAATGGTGCGTCGAACGTCAGGCACAAAGCCCGGACGATGCCGACTGGCTGTATTTATTGGCGTGCCAGAACAGCTTGGCGGGCCTGGAAGATCAGGCGTTGCCTGGCTGGATCCGGCTCTGGCAGGAACATCGCCACCCCAAGGCCGAAAGCCGTTTGCTGGAGCTGTGCGCCAAGCGTCAGCCGGACTTTGTGGCACTGCTGATCCAGGCTTTTGACCGTCTGGAGCATTTCCGCGACTGGCCTGCTGACCTCGCCGATGTCAGCCAAACTTATGGCAGCCCTTCACAACGTCCCGAGACGCTGGCGCGCTGGCTTGGGGTCGGGCAACTCGACCTGCAAGGCTTTACGGCCGCTTTTGTCGATTGGCGGATGACCGGGGATGAACTGCCGCTGCTGGCCTTGCTGCTGGGCGATGCTGCGGATTCCCGTCTGCAACAGCTGTACCGGCATGCCTGGGCGTTGCACCGTGGTGATGTGGGGTTGCTGCAACAGATACTCGATGAACCGCAGCCGCTCGATGCCCTCGAAAACCTGGTGTTGAGCGGGTTCAAGTATCAGGCCGAACAGCAACTGTGCTGGCTGAATCAGGCGCCCATCCCGTTGGCGATGAAGGCCTTCCTCGGCAGCCGTTCGGTTCAGCCGCAATTGGCCGAAGAATTGAAAAAGGACGAACCGCACGACATTTGCCGCCTCTGGCTGCGCAGGCTGCGGCCTTACGATACGTCCGCTCTGGTGCGGATCGATCAGGCATTTGATCTGCAAGACGCGCAAGCGGACGTGGACCTGCACGGTGTGAGCCTGCTGGCCCAGTTGCAGCAGCGCGAAATGCTATTGCCGCCGATTGGCCAAGGCGAGGCGGTGTGGCAATGGCACTCGCAAACCATGTTCCTGCTGGCGTTGCTCGATCAGCCGGAACGCTGGTTGGCGTTGATCGATTCAACCTGCCTGGAGCGGCTCGACGTCAACCCGGCGCATCCTCTGAGTCGGCTCCAACCGCTATTGCGGCGTTTGCAACGTGAGCAAGGCAGTTGCAGCGGTTTGCTGGGCTGGTTGCAAGCCAGCGATCCGGTGCATGGCTTGCTCGTGCAGAAGCTGTTCAATGTGCAACAGGCCCTCGACAGCGCGACGCTGCCGGGTAATGCGCAACTCTACACCTGCATCGAAAGTGATCCTGATGCCTGCGGCGAAGATGTATTGGGGCTGATGCTGCTCTGGGGTGTGCTGTATCACGACCCGACTCTGAATGCCGAGCAGCACCGCGCGCTGTTGCAATCCATCGCTGCCGTCAGTTGCGAAGATGACTGGTTCGAAGGGTTCCGCAATGGCTTGATCAAGGGCGAGCCGGTGTGGCCGCCTGAGAAAGTGTTGGAGGATTTCGGTGTCGAGAAACTGGTGGTTTATTCACTCCTCGATACGCTGAAAAGCCTGGTCCGTTATGGCGCGGCGGGCGTGCCGCGGACCAAGGTGCTGACAATCCTGCAGTACGGCAAGGACAACACCGAGAACAGCGTGGGCCTGCGCCTGGCGCTCACGGCCCTGTTGTCCTGGACTGAACGCCTGCTGCTGGCCCACAGCGACACTCGCCCCGTGCCGGCCACGGCGTTCTGGCGCCTCGGTTCCCGACTGGGCCGCAAGGCGTTTATCTGGCAAGTGCTGGGGTGTGTGCTGATCACCCCATACCTGGCGTTGATGAGCGGCACGGCGCTCTCTGGTTTTGGCGTGTTGCTGCTGGGTGCCGCGTTGTTGCTCGGCGCGATCCTGCGTCGACTGCATGACATGGGTCGCGGGATTCCCACACTGCTGATTTTTGGCTGCCTGTCGCCGGTGCTGCCGTTTATGCCGTTGCTGTTGTTCGGCTTTCCCGGCGACAAACTGCCCAACCGCTACGGCGTGCCGCCGGACAGCGGCGTTGAAGACACCTTGTCCGGCGGTTTGCAGATGGCTTTGCGGCGACTTAACAGCTAAAGGCGCAGTTCATCCAGGGCTTTATTGAGCTGTGAACGATGGCTGGCAATCTGCACCGATTGCTGGCCACCGAGCACGGCGGTAAAGGTATCCAGCCAATCGGCAATTTGCTCGCGCTCGTCCCCCAGGCTTTGCGCCCAGGCCCGCTCCAGGCGTGCCAGCAAGGTGCGGTTGGGCAGGGCGTCGCGCGGGTGGATTTTCAGGGCGCTGAGTCGTTCATGGCTGTTTTGCCGCGACTGCGGGTCGAGTCCGGTGGGGCTGCGGTCGATGCTGTGGCTGTGACGTTCGCCGCTGGCCAGCAGCGTGACGTCGACTTCGAGCAAGCCGTTGATGTCGTAGCTGAAGCGCACATCCAGGGCCTGGGTCTGCTCGCTGGGTGTCAGCGCGACGTCGAAGGCATCAATGTAAATATTGTCCCGCACCCACGGCCGCTCGCCCTGATAGACCTCAATGCGGATCTGGGTTTGCTGGGGATGAGTCGTGTAGAAACGCTTGACCCTGGACGTCGGGATCACCGTATTGCGCTCGATGATCGGCGAGAAAGCGCCGCTGACGTCTTCACCGCGATTGGTCGAGATGCCCAGGGTGTAGGGGCAGACGTCGGTCAGGATCAGTTCTTCGATGGCGCTGTCGCGAGCCTTGCACGCGGCCTGGGTGGCGGCGCCCAGCGCGACAATCGTGTCCGGGTCGAGATGACGATAGGGCAGGCGCCCGAACAGCGTGGCGACCATTTGCTGCACGGCCGGCATCCGCGTGGCGCCGCCGACCATCACCAGGCTGTCGAGGTCCCGGGGCTTGAGCCGCGCATCGCGTAGCGCTTGCTCGATGGGCGCGCGTAACCGGGCCAGCAGTGGCTCCCAGATTTTCAACGCCCCGGCTTCATCCAGCGACCATTCGCGCAATGCGCCAGCGCCGTTCCAGCTCAGGTGCTGGATGCCTTCGCTGAGCTTGCATTTGAGTTGTTCCAGGGCATCGCCGAGGCTGGCCAGGCCTTGGCCATCGAGCATGGGCGGGGTGAGTTGCCAGTCTTTCAGGCAGGCTTGCAGCAGCGCGGCGGTGAAGTCTTCGCCACCGAGGAAGTTGTCGCCGGTGGAGGCATGCACCTCGATCAGCGGCAGGGCGTATTCCAGCACCGTGACGTCGAAGGTGCCGCCGCCCAGATCGAATATCAGCGTGCGCTCGAACTTCTGCTCATGCAGCCCGTACGCCATGGCGGCGGCAGTCGGTTCGTTGATCAGCCGCGACACCGTCAGGCCGGCCAATTCGGCGGCAAACAGCGTGCGCTTGCGTTGTTCGTCGCTGAAATACGCCGGTACCGAAATCACCGCCTCGTGCACCGGGTGGCCGAGCCAGGCTTCGGCGTCCTGCTTGAGCGAACCGATCACCAGTGCCGAGAGTTCTTCCGGGCTGAACGGGCGCCCGCCCAGTTCAAATTGCTTGTCGCTGCCCATGAAACGCTTGAACGCCGCCACCGTACGTTCCGGGTGGGTGGTCAGGCGCGCGCGGGCAGCCTTGCCCACCAGAATGCTGTCGTCTTCATCGAGGCTGACCACGGACGGGGTGAGGACATCGCCGAGGGCGTTGGGAATCAACTGCGCCCGACCGTCCTGCCAGGCGGCGATCAGGCTGTTGGTGGTCCCAAGGTCGATACCCAGCAAGGCCGGGCGGGGGAGGGTTGCATCCTGCATGGTTGATCTCTTTGAGGCGGCGCAAAAAACGCGACCCTACAGGCTGAGAGAAAAACTGGCAATTCCCGCAAACCTGTAGCAGCTGCCGAGCCCCAGCGAGGCTGCGTTCGGCGGCGAAGCCGTCGTCAACCCAGCATTTGCGGTTTGCCTGATCCACCGCGTCGTCTGATTTCACGACGACTTCGTCGCCGAACGCAGCCTCGCTGGGGCTCGACAGCTGCTACGGAAGGGGCGGTGATTTATTTGAGCAACGTCTGAAACGCCTCCACCGGCAACGGCCGACTGTGCAGATAACCCTGATACAAATGGCAACCCAGCCCCTGCAAAAATGCCAGTTGCTCTCGGGTTTCCACCCCTTCGGCAATCACTTCCAGTTCCAGGCTGAAGGCCATGGCGACGATGGCGCGGATGATTTCGGCGTCGTTCGGGTCGGTGGTGGCGTCGCGGATGAAGGACTGGTCGATTTTCAGCGTGTCCACCGGCAGACGCTTGAGGTAGGTCAGTGAGGAATAGCCGGTGCCGAAGTCGTCCATGGCAAAGCTCACGCCGAGTTTTTTCAGGCGACGCATTTTGCTGATGGTGTCTTCCAGGTTCTGGATGACGATGCCTTCGGTGATTTCCAGCTTCAGCAGCGAGCAGGGCAGACCATGGCTGCTCAGGCTGCGTTCGATGCGTTCGACAAAGTCGTTCTGCCGGAATTGCCTCGGGCTGATGTTGACGCACAGGCTGAAATTCAGCGGGTCGACCAGGCCTTTTGCGATCAAGTGTTTGAAGGCCTCGCAGGCTTCGTCGAGGATCCAGGTGCCGACTTCCAGGATCAACCCGCTGTCTTCCAGCACCTTGATGAACTCGGTGGGGGATTGCGCGCCCAGTTCCGGGTGGTTCCAGCGCACCAGGGCTTCGGCGCCGATGATGCGATTGTCCTGGGCATCGACTTGCGGCTGGTAATGCACGCTGAATTCGCCCCGGGACAGGGCCAGGCGCAGGTCGGTTTCCATGCGCAACCGTTCGCTGGCGGCCTTCTGCATGGTGTTGTGGTACATCTGCGTGGTGTTGCGCCCCGAATCCTTGGCCCGGTACAAGGCGATGTCGGCGCGCTTGAGCAAGTCGGTCGGGGTCGAGCCGTGGTCGGGGATCAGTGCAATCCCGATGCTCGGCGTGACCTGCAGGCGCTGGCCGTCGAGGAACATCGGTTCCGAGAGCAATTCGCGCAGGGTGTCCGCCAAGTGCCGAACCTGTTCGCTGACCTCGCTGCGCGAACCTTCAAGTCCACTGAGCAACACCACGAATTCATCACCGCCGAGCCGCGCCACGGTGTCTTCCATACGCACACTGGCTTCGAGCCGTGCCGTGATGATCTTCAGCACCGTGTCGCCGACCGGGTGACCGAGGGAATCGTTGATGTGCTTGAAGTGGTCGAGGTCGAGGAACATCAAGGCGCCACGCAGGTTGTGGCGTTTGAGCAGGGCAATCTGCTGGCTCAGGCGATCCATCAGCAGTGCGCGGTTGGGCAGGTTGGTCAGCGGATCGTGGTAGGCGAGGTGACGGATCTGCGCTTCGGCGTTTTTCAGCAGGCTGACGTCCCGGGCGGTCAGCAGGAGGCACGCGGTTTCGTTGAGGGTGATCGGTTCGACCGAGACTTCGACGGTGAGCAGGTCGCCGCGCTTGTTGCGCCCGAGCATCTCCTGGTGATGCACGCGACCCTTGATCTGCAACTCGGCCAGCAGCGATGAGCGCTGTTTCTCTTCAGCCCAGATGCCGACCTGATACACGGTTTTGCCCACCACTTCATCGGCGCGGTAACCGGTCAGGCGGCAGAAACCGTCGTTGACCTCCAGATAGCGCCCGGTGTCGCGCTCGGTGATGGTGATGGCGTCGGGGCTGGAGTGGAACGCCTTGGCGAATTTCTCCTCGCTGGCCTTGAGCGCCGCTTCCGAACGCTGTTGCTGGGTGATGTCGCGCAGGGTGGTGACGATGCAGGGCTGCTCGCCGACGCTGATCTGTCGGCTGGAAATCACGCAGGTGAGGGCTCGCCCGTCCTTGTGCTGGACGAGGATCGCCACATTGCTCAGGCCTTGTTCGCGGATCACCTGTTCAATGCGTTGCAGGCTCTTTGCCGAGGCGTCCCACAGGCCGATTTCATCAGCACTGCGGCCAATCACGTCGGCGGCGGTCCAGCCGAAAATCTGCGTGAAGCTGGAGTTGATCTCGATGAACTGGCCGCTTTCCTGGCGCGTAACACAGATCGGGTCCGGGCTGACCTGGAACAGCGTGGCGAATTTCTCTTCCGAGGCCACCAGCAACTGCTCGCGCTCGACCTGATCGGTGATATCCAGCAGGGTGCCGGCCATCCGCAGCGGCACACCGTTTTCATCGCGATAGAGCCGGGCGCGGCTTTCCAGGAAGCGCGAACTGCCGTCGGGCAACTGCACGCGATACGTCAGTTGATAATTACCGGCCGGGCCTTCGCGCAGGCTGCGGTAGGCGTTGCGCATGCTGTCCCGCTCTTCGCCGGGCACGCCTTCGAAAAACTCATCGAAGGCTTCGTGAAACGGCTTGGGCTCCATGCCGTGCAACTGCGCCGCCCGCGCCGAGCCGTAGAGCATGCCGCTGGGAATGTGCCAGTCCCAAGTCCCGAGTTGCGCCGAATCCAGGGCCAGGTCGAGACGTTCCTGGCTGTCCTTGAGCGCATGCTCGGCGGCTTTGCGTTCGGTGGTGTCGAGGAAGGTGCTCAGCAGATAAGGCTGGCCTTCGAGCTCGACTTTTTGCGCGCTGAGAATGCCATCGTGGACTTGGCCATTGCTGGCGCGAAACTGCACTTCCATGCTGATCAGTTCGCCCTTGGCCTTGGTCGCCTTGACCAGCACCGCCCGTTGTTCGGGATGGACCCACAGGCCCAGTTCCAGCGTCGTGCGGCCAATCACACTTTGCACCGGCCAGCCGAACAGGCTTTCGAAATACTGGTTGGCCTCACTGATCAGGCCGTCTTCCTGGCGGGTCAGCAGGACCATGTTCGGGCACAGGTGGAACAGCGTGGCGAAACGCTTTTCCGAGCTGCTCAGGGCTTGTTCCCGTTGCCGCTGATGAGTGATTTCCCGGATCACCCCGATCATCCGTGGCCGGCCGTGCTTGTCCGGCAACAGGCTGCCGTTGATCTCCAGCCAGTGCAGGCTGCCGTCGGGCCAGCGGATGCGGTGATGCATCGCCTGTTCCAGCGGCGCCCCGGCGATTACCTGATGGAACGCACGGATGGTTTTCGCCCGGTCTTCCGGGGGCAGCAGGTCAAGGTATTCCAGATCCGCCGGCAAGGGTTGCTTGGGATCGAAGCCGAACAACGCTTGAGTACCCCGGGACCAACTGATCTGCCCGCGTTCGATGTCCCAATACCAGGCGCCCAGACGTGCGCCGTTGAGTGCGGCCAGCAACTGCGGCGCGCTTTCCCAGCTCTGCTCGGACCGCTGCGGGTCAATGGCCTGAATACGTGGCATCGGCGGAATACGGTCAACAGATTTGGGCATTGGCAGCAGGCCTTGGGCTGAATGGGGCGTTAGGCACGGGGTTTCGCAGCTCTATAGGAGTAGCACAAGTTAGCCGTGGGTCCCTGGCAGATCAATTTGTGCATCCAGCAGGGCCATAAAGGCGCGTGCCGCATTCGAAAGCGTCCTTTCCGTGTGCAAGATATAGCCTAGCTCGCGAGTGAGTTGTATGCCCGGCAAAGGTATCCGCGCCACCTGTTCATCGAGCATGGTGCGGGGCAGAACGCTCCAGGCCAGGCCAATCGAGACCATCATCTTGATCGTTTCCAGATAATTCGTGCTCATGGCGATGTTCGGCGTCAAGCCCTGGGCCTCGAACAGACGCTGGACGATGTGGTGGGTAAACGTGTTGCCGCCGGGGAACACCGCCGGGTGCAGGGCGATGTCCGCCAGGCTGACCGGACCGTGGCTGATCAGGGAATGCTCCGGGGCCACCACGAAATCCAGCGGGTCGTCCCACACCGGCGTGGCCTTGACCAGCGCATGGGGCTCCGGTGCCAGGGTGATGACCGCCAGTTCGGCGCGGCCATGCAGAATTTCTTCGTAGGCCACTTCCGAATCGAGGAACTGAATATCCAGCGCCACCTGTGGGTAGCGTCGGGTGAACTCCCTTAATAGGGGCGGCAAGCGGTGCAGGCCGATGTGGTGACTGGTGGCCAGGGTCAGGCGCCCGCTGACTTCGCCGGTCAGGTTGGTCAGGGCGCGGCGGGTGTCGTCCAGCACGTTGAGAATCTGATAGGCCCGGGGCAGCAGGGCGCGCCCGGCCTCGGTCAGCCCGACTTCACGGCCCAGGCGATCGAACAGGCGCACCTTCAGTTGCTGCTCCAGCCCGGCAATGCGCTTGCTGATGGCCGGTTGAGTCAGGTGCAGCCGTTCGCCAGCGCCGGAGAAGCTGCCGGTCTCGGCAATCGCGATAAAAGCGTTGAGGTTGGCCAGGTCCATTGTTGTATTCCAGTTGGTTATCCAAAGCATGAAAAATATGAATTTGAGTTATTTAATGTAACCCCCTAGGATCGACCTCACAAGCCAAGGGGTTATTGAACCGAGTACAACCCAAGGCATAGAAAATAGAAGCACGCTGATGAGGACCGTCTGATGGCCGGCAAAACGCTTTACGACAAGCTCTGGGATTCCCATGAAGTGAAACGGCGCGACGATGGGTCGTCGCTGATCTATATCGACCGCCACATCATCCATGAAGTGACCTCGCCCCAAGCTTTCGAAGGCCTGCGCCTGGCCGGGCGCAAGCCTTGGCGTGTCGATTCGATCATCGCCACCCCGGACCACAACGTGCCGACCACCCCGGATCGCAAGGGCGGCATCGAAGCGATCACCGATCAGGTCTCGCGCTTGCAGGTTCAGACCCTCGATGACTACTGCGACGAATACGGCATCACCGAGTTCAAAATGAACGACGTTCGCCAGGGCATCGTTCATGTGATCGGCCCGGAGCAGGGCGCGACCTTGCCGGGCATGACCGTGGTCTGCGGCGACTCGCACACCTCGACCCACGGTGCCTTCGGCGCCTTGGCCCACGGCATCGGCACTTCTGAGGTCGAGCACGTGTTCGCCACCCAGTGCCTGGTCGCCAAGAAAATGAAAAACATGCTGGTCTCGGTCGAAGGCAAATTGCCGTTCGGCGTGACCGCCAAGGACATCGTACTCGCGGTGATCGGCAAGATCGGCACCGCCGGCGGTAACGGCCACGCCATCGAGTTCGCCGGCAGCGCGATTCGTGACTTGTCCATCGAAGGCCGCATGACCATTTGCAACATGTCCATCGAAGCCGGCGCCCGTGTGGGTCTGGTCGCCGCCGACGAAAAAACCGTGGAATACGTCAAGGGCCGTCCATTTGCCCCGAAAGGCGCGGAATGGGACATGGCGGTCGAAGCCTGGAAAGACCTGGTTTCCGACACCGATGCCGTGTTCGACACCGCGGTTGAGCTCGACGCAGCTCAAATCAAGCCACAAGTCAGCTGGGGCACTTCCCCTGAGATGGTGTTGGCGGTTGATCAGAACGTGCCGGACCCGGCGAAGGAAATGGACCTGGTTAAACGCGGTTCCATCGAGCGCGCCTTGAAGTACATGGGTTTGAGCGCCAATCAGGCGATCACCGATATTCAGCTGGATCGCGTGTTCATTGGCTCTTGCACCAACTCGCGGATCGAAGACTTGCGCGCTGCGGCGGTGATCGCCAAGGGCCGCAAAGTCGCCTCGACCATCAAGCAAGCCATCGTGGTGCCGGGCTCGGGCCTGGTGAAGGCGCAAGCCGAGGCTGAAGGCCTGGACAAGATTTTCCTCGAAGCCGGTTTCGAGTGGCGTGAACCGGGTTGCTCGATGTGCCTGGCGATGAACCCGGACCGTTTGGAGTCGGGCGAGCATTGCGCCTCGACCTCCAACCGCAACTTCGAAGGGCGTCAGGGCGCCGGTGGCCGTACGCACCTGGTCAGCCCGGCGATGGCCGCTGCCGCTGCCGTCAACGGTCGTTTCATCGACGTTCGCGAACTGATCTGAGGAACCGCACATGAGAGCTTTTACCCAACACACCGGTTTGGTCGCGCCATTGGACCGGGCCAACGTCGACACCGACCAGATCATTCCGAAGCAGTTTCTGAAGTCGATCAAGCGCACCGGTTTTGGCCCGAACCTGTTTGACGAGTGGCGCTACCTGGACGTGGGCTACGCCTACCAGGACAACTCCAAGCGCCCGTTGAACAAGGATTTCGTGCTCAACGCCGAACGTTACCAAGGCGCCAGCGTGTTGCTGGCCCGGGAAAACTTCGGTTGCGGCTCCAGCCGTGAGCACGCGCCATGGGCCCTGGAAGAGTACGGTTTCCGCAGCATCATCGCGCCGAGCTACGCCGACATCTTCTACAACAACAGCTTCAAGAACGGCTTGCTGCCGATCATCTTGAGCGACGCTGAGGTTGATGAGCTGTTCCAGCAGGTTGAAGCCAATCCGGGCTACCAGTTGACGGTCGACCTGCAAGCCCAGACCGTGACCCGGCCGGATGGCAAGACCTATAGCTTTGAACTGGACGAGTTCCGCAAGCATTGCCTGGTGAACGGCCTGGACGATATCGGCCTGACATTGATGGATCACGAGGCGATTGCGTCGTTTGAAAGCAAGCACCGGGCGAGTCAGCCTTGGTTGTTTCGCGATGTTTGATTGATCCGGGATTGATGTAGACAGGGCTGGCCTCTTCGCGAGCAAGCCCGCTCCCACATTGAAATGCGTACCCCTGTGGGAGCGGGCTTGCTCGCGAAGACGGCAGCCCAGACACCCCAAGACTCACCCCCAAAAGGAAGTCCCCATGACCCAGCACAGCCAAGTCGTACAAAAGCAATTCGGTGAACAGGCCTCGGCCTACCTGAGCAGCGCCGTTCACGCTCAAGGCACCGAATTCGCACTGCTACAGGCTGAGCTGGCCGGGCAGGACAGCGCTCGCGTGCTGGACCTGGGTTGCGGCGCCGGTCACGTGAGTTTTCACGTGGCGTCGCTGGTCAAGGAAGTGGTGGCTTACGACCTGTCCCAACAAATGCTCGACGTGGTGGCTGCAGCAGCGATTGATCGTGGTTTCAGCAACATCACCACGGTCAACGGTGCCGCCGAGCGCCTGCCGTTCGCCGATGGCGAGTTCGACTTCGTGTTCAGCCGTTATTCGGCGCACCATTGGAGCGATCTCGGTTTGGCCCTGCGGGAAGTGCGTCGGGTGCTGAAGCCGGGCGGGGTGGCGGCGTTCGTCGACGTGTTGTCCCCGGGCAGCCCGTTGTTCGACACCTACCTGCAAAGCGTCGAAGTGCTGCGCGACACCAGCCATGTGCGCGATTATTCGGCCGGCGAGTGGTTGCGCCAAGTCAGCGAAGCGGGGTTGCATACCCGCAGCACCACCCGTCAGCGGCTGCGTCTTGAGTACAGCTCCTGGGTCGAGCGCATGCGCACGCCGCAAGTGATGCGCGGGGCGATCCGCGAGTTGCAGCAGTCGATGGGCAATGAAGTACGCGAATATTTTGAGATTGAGGCCGATGGTTCGTTCAGTACAGATGTACTGGTGCTGATGGCAGAACGATAAGGCTGAATGAATTTTTCCGGGGGCGCTCACGGGCGCACCGACTGATGACATGAGGAAAGCATGAGCAAGCAGATTCTGATTCTCCCTGGCGACGGTATTGGCCCGGAAATCATGGCCGAAGCGGTCAAAGTGCTGGAACTGGCCAACACAAAGTACAGCCTGGGTTTCGAACTGAGCCACGATGTAATTGGCGGCGCCGCCATCGACAAGCACGGCGTGCCCCTGGCCGACGAAACCCTGGACCGCGCCCGCGCTGCTGACGCCGTACTGCTGGGCGCCGTGGGCGGCCCGAAATGGGACACCATCGAGCGTGACATCCGCCCTGAGCGCGGCCTGCTGAAGATCCGTGCGCAACTGGGCCTGTTCGGTAACCTGCGCCCGGCGATCCTCTACCCGCAACTGGCCGAGGCCTCCAGCCTGAAGCCGGAAATCGTTGCCGGCCTGGACATCCTGATCGTCCGTGAACTGACCGGTGGTATCTACTTCGGCGCGCCACGTGGCACCCGCACCCTGGAAAACGGCGAGCGCCAGGCCTACGACACCCTGCCGTACAGCGAAAGCGAAATCCGCCGTATTGCCCGGGTCGGTTTCGACATGGCCATGGTTCGCAACAAAAAGCTCTGCTCGGTGGACAAGGCCAACGTGCTAGCGTCCAGCCAACTGTGGCGTGAAATCGTCGAGCAAGTGGCCAAGGATTACCCGGAAGTTGAACTGAGCCACATGTACGTCGATAACGCCGCGATGCAACTGGTGCGCGCACCGAAGCAGTTCGACGTGATCGTCACCGACAACCTGTTCGGCGACATCCTCTCCGATCAGGCGTCGATGCTCACCGGCTCCATCGGCATGCTGCCTTCGGCGTCATTGGACACCAACAACAAAGGCATGTACGAGCCGTGCCACGGTTCTGCACCGGATATCGCGGGCAAGGGCATTGCCAACCCGTTGGCGACTATCCTGTCGGTGTCGATGATGCTGCGTTACAGCTTCAACCAGCAGGATGCGGCCAATGCCATCGAGAAGGCCGTGAGCCTGGTATTGGATCAAGGCTTGCGCACCGGCGACATCTGGTCGACCGGTTGCACCAAAGTCGGTACGCAGGAAATGGGCGACGCAGTAGTCGCCGCGCTGCGGAATCTGTAATCTCTCGGGCCCGCTGCCACTTTCACCCATGAAAGCAGCGGCCCACTTTTTCAAGAAGGTGTAGTTGCGATGAAACGTGTAGGTCTGATCGGTTGGCGCGGTATGGTCGGTTCCGTGCTCATGCAGCGGATGCTGGAAGAGCAGGATTTCGATCTTATCGAGCCGGTGTTTTTCACCACTTCCAATGTCGGTGGCCAAGGCCCGTCCGTGGGCAAGGACATTGCTCCGCTCAAGGACGCTTACAGCATTGAAGAGCTGAAAAGCCTCGACGTGATCCTGACCTGCCAGGGTGGCGACTACACCAGCGAAGTGTTCCCGAAACTGCGTGAAGCCGGCTGGCAGGGTTACTGGATCGACGCCGCTTCGAGCCTGCGCATGCAGGATGACGCGGTGATCGTGCTGGACCCGGTGAACCGCAAGGTCATCGACCAGCAGCTCGACGCGGGCACCAAGAACTACATCGGTGGCAACTGCACCGTCAGCCTGATGCTGATGGGCCTGGGCGGTCTTTTCGAAGCCGGTCTGGTGGAGTGGATGAGCGCCATGACTTATCAGGCGGCCTCCGGTGCCGGTGCGCAGAACATGCGTGAATTGATCAAGCAAATGGGCGCGACCCACGCCGCTGTCGCCGATCAACTGGCCGACCCGGCCAGCGCCATCCTCGACATCGACCGTCGTGTCGCCGAAGCCATGCGCAGCGACGCGTACCCGACCGAGAACTTCGGTGTGCCGCTGGCCGGCAGCCTGATCCCGTGGATCGACAAGGAACTGCCGAACGGCCAGAGCCGTGAAGAGTGGAAGGCCCAGGCCGAGACCAACAAGATCCTCGGTCGCTTCAAGAGCCCGATCCCGGTGGATGGCATCTGTGTGCGCATCGGCGCCATGCGCTGCCACAGCCAGGCGCTGACCATCAAGCTGAACAAAGACGTGCCGATCGCCGACATCGAAGGGCTGATCAGCCAGCACAACCCTTGGGTCAAACTGGTGCCGAACAACCGCGAAGCCAGCATCCAGGAACTGAGCCCGACGAAAGTCACCGGCACCCTGAACGTCCCGGTAGGTCGTCTGCGCAAGCTGAACATGGGCACCCAGTACGTCGGCGCCTTCACCGTCGGCGACCAACTGCTGTGGGGCGCGGCCGAACCGCTGCGTCGCATGTTGCGGATCCTGCTTGAGCGTTGATCGATTGATGCAATGAAACAACCCGTGCCTTGAAAGAGGTGCGGGTTTTTTGTTTATTGGGTGACTGTGCCGGCCCCTTCGCGAGCAAGCCCGCTCCCACAGGGTGAACGCAATCCCATGTGGGAGCGGGCTTGCTCGCGAAGAGGCCGGCACAGTCACTACAAATCCCGGCAGAAATTGCCTGCACGCCACCCACCCGGTAAAGTGCCGCTCCCCCCGTTTCGCCAGAGGTAGAACCATGAGCCAGTCCTTCGATATTGCCGTGATCGGCGCCACCGGTACTGTCGGCGAAACGCTGGTGCAGATTCTCGAAGAGCGCGACTTTCCGGTCGGCAACCTGCACCTGCTGGCCAGCAGCGAATCGGCCGGGCATTCGGTGCCGTTTCGCGGCAAGAACGTGCGGGTGCGGGAAGTCGATGAGTTCGATTTCAGCAAGGTGCAACTGGTGTTCTTCGCCGCCGGCCCAGCTGTCACCCTGAGCTTCGCCTCCCGCGCCACGGCTGCCGGTTGTTCGCTGATCGACCTGTCCGGCGCCTTGCCGGCCGATCAGGCGCCGCAAGTGGTGCCGGAAGCCAACGCCCAGGTGCTGGCCGGTTTGAAAAAACCGTTCCAGGTCAGCAGCCCGAGCCCGTCGGCCACCACATTGGCCGTGGTCCTTGCACCGTTGCTCCAGGTGATCGACCTGCAACGCCTCCACGTCACCGCCAGCCTGGCCGTGTCCGCTCAGGGCCGAGAAGCGGTGACCGAACTGGCCCGGCAAACCGCCGAACTGCTCAATGTGCGTCCGCTGGAGCCGACCTTCTTCGATCGGCAGATGGCCTTCAACCTGTTGGCCCAGGTCGGCAAGCCCGACGATCAGGGGCATACGCTGCTGGAAAAACGCCTGGTGCGTGAGCTGCGCCAGGTCATGTCGCTACCTTTATTAAAGATTTCCGCGACTTGCATTCAAGCCCCGGTGTTTTTTGGCGATAGCTTTAGTGTGACCTTGCAGTCAGGGGCCGTCGTGGACCTGGCCAAAGTGAACGCCGCTCTGGAAGACGCACCGGGCATCGAGTTGGTGGAAGCCGGCGATTATCCGACCGCGGTGGGTGACGCGGTGGGGCAGGATGTGGTCTACGTGGGGCGGGTTCGCCACGGTATCGACGACCTGTCGGAACTTAATTTGTGGCTGACGTCAGATAACGTACGCAAAGGCGCCGCGCTCAATGCTGTGCAGGTGGCTGAATTGTTGATAAAAGACCTGCTGTAAAAGATACTTGGCAACAATTTGTCGAATGATTCTAGCCGAGCGCTATGCTTGGCCGGAGTGCTTGACGGCAAGTGACCCTACGGGACTTTCCGGGGCATCAAAGAAATGATCGCGCGCGACGACCCTTCGCCGTCGCGTGCAATGCCTTACGGCAGCGACTTTCAACACCTTCTCGCTGGCCGAGGAATGTTCAAACAAAGGATGAGGCTATGGTTCAAGTTCGCAAACTGGTGTTAGCAATAGCGGCCGCCTCGGCGCTGTCCTCCGGTATGGCGCATGCCCTTGGGCTCGGGGAACTGACCCTGAAGTCGACGCTGAACCAGCCCCTGGTGGCGGAAATCGAGCTGCTCGACGTCAAGGACCTCACTGCTGCCGAAGTGGTGCCGAGCCTGGCCTCGCCGGACGATTTCGCCAAGGCCGGTGTCGATCGCCAGGCGTTTCTCAACGACCTGACCTTCACCCCGGTGCTCAACGCCAGCGGCAAAAGCATCCTGCGCGTCACCTCCAGCAAACCGCTCTCCGAGCCGATGGTGAAATTCCTCGTCCAGGTGATGTGGCCTAACGGTCGCCTGTTGCGCGACTACAGCGTGCTGCTCGATCCGTCCAAATTCTCCCCGCAAACCGCCGATGCCGCCGCGCAACCTGCGCCGGCCCAAGCGGTTTCGGCGCCGACCACCGGCGCGACCAAGCCAACCACCTACACCACCACGCCACGCGATACCCTGTGGGAAATCGCGGCCAAGGCGCGTAACGGCGGTTCGGTGCAGCAAACCATGCTGGCCATCCAGGCGTTGAACCCGGAAGCCTTCATCAACGGCAACATCAACCTGCTGAAAACCGGTCAGGTCCTGCGCATGCCGGACCAGGTGCAAAGCACCAGTTTGCCGCAACCCAAGGCCATCGCTGAAGTCGCCGCGCAGAACACCGCATGGCGTCAGGGTCGCCGCTACGTGGCCAAGCCTGGCACCGGTCAGCAGCAACTCGATGCCACCAAGCGTGGTACTGCCGATCCTGCTTCGGCCCAGGCTGCGAAAGACAAGCTGAGCCTGGTGTCTGCCGAGTCCGGCAAGGGGCGCAAGGGCGCCGCTGGCGACGCGAAGAATTTGAGCAACAAACTGGCGGTGACCCAGGAAAGCCTCGACACGACCCGTCGTGACAATGCCGAACTGAAAAGCCGCATGACCGATCTGCAAAGTCAGCTGGACAAGCTGCAACGCCTGATCGAACTGAAAAACAATCAACTGGCCAAGTTGCAGGCGGAAGGCGCTGCGGGTACTCCGGCGGCTCCGGCGGCGACTGCTGCTGCGCCAGTGATTTCGGCAGAACTGACGCCGGCACCTGCGCCAGTACCAGCGGCAACCCCGACTGAAGCGGCCCCGGCCACGCCTGCACCGGTGGTGACGGCGCCCGAAGCCACTCCGGCCCCGGCCCCGGCAGAAACTTCAGTCGAGCCAACGCCTGCGGTGGCCGACGACCAGAAATTCAATGACCTGCTGACCAACCCGATCCTGCTGGGTCTGGTGGGTGGCGGCGCCATCGTCCTGCTGCTGTTGCTGTTGCTGCTGGCCCGTCGCCGCAAAGCCCAGCAAGAAGCTGAAAAGCACCTGCGCATGGCCCGTGCCCTGGCGGAAGAACAAGAGTTTTCCCCTGAGCAGGACCTGCCGGAAAGCAGCTTCGAAGGCCTGGAAGTGCCACCGCCAGCGGTAAAACTCGCGGCAGCTCCAACGCCGCCGCCAGCCCCGGCTCCGGTGATTGCACCCGTCGTGGTCGCCCCAGTGATTGCCGCGCCGCTGGTTTCCCCGGCTGCCGAGCGCAATGACGACGTACTGGGCCAGGCTCAGTCGCACATCAACGGCGGTCGTCTGAATCAGGCCGCAGCCTTGCTCGAAGACGGCATCAAGCAAGAACCGCAACGCAGCGACCTGCGCCTGAAGCTGATGGAAGTCTACGGTCAGCAGGGTGATCGCGATGCATTCGTTGCCCAGGAACGTCAACTGGTGGCCAATGGCGATAACTTCGCCCAGGTCGAACAGTTGAAAAGCCGTTTCCCGGCCATGGCCCTGGTCGCAGCGGGTGGCATCGCCGCCGCTGCTGTTGCAGCCGAGTTGGACGCGCAGTACGTCAAGGATCTGCTGTTGGATGAGCCTGAAGCGCCGGCCCCGGTCGCAGAAGATGATCTCGACAGCGCCTTTGACTTGAGCCTGGATGACCTGGAAAACGCTTCTCCAGCCGTGGTTGCCCCGGCACCCGCAGCGGAGCCTTTGGCCGATCTTGATGAATTCCCGCTGGACGACGACTTGAGCTTTGAATCGGTGCTGCAACAGCAGACCGACATCAAGGAAAACCTCGACGACCTGTCGGACTTCGATCTGGACCTGGACCTCGGTGGCGATGCCTCGCCAGCGACCCTGGCCGAAGACGATTTCCTGCTCGACCTGGACGAAGGCGTGAAGGATCTGCCGCCGGTCGATGCACCCGCCACGAACGAAGCAGCGCTGGACGACCTGGAACTGCCAGCGGATTTCGACCTGTCCCTGGCGGACGAAATGGACGCTCCAGAGGCGCCGAACGCATTCACGACGGAACTGGATGACGTCAACGCCGAGCTGGATCGCTTGTCCCAGAGCATTGGCGAGCCGACCTTCACCGCCGAAGATGCAGCCGCCGCGGTAGATGACGAACCGGAGTTCGATTTCCTCTCCGGGACCGACGAAGTCGCCACCAAACTCGACCTGGCCCAGGCCTACATCGACATGGGCGACAACGACGGCGCCCGGGACATCCTCAATGAAGTGGTGACCGAGGGTGATGCGGGGCAGAAGAGCGAAGCGAAGGAAATGCTTTCGCGCCTGGCTTGATGGTCAGTCAGTTGAAAAAAACGGCAGCCCACTGAGGCTGCCGTTTTCATTTCTGCATCGCCGCACATCCCCTGTGGGAGCGGGCTTGCTCGCGCATGCGGTGTGTCAGTCAGCATCAATGCTCAATGAACCACCGCATTCGCGAGCAAGCCCCCTCCCACAATGGGAATCTGCTTTGCTAATCAGGCGAGCAAATCCTCATAAAACGCCCCAAACGGTCGGGTAGGGTGGGCAATCTGGATCTCCAGAATCCACAACCCGACATTCGGGCAGTCCTCGAAATTCCCCAAATCCCCTGCACGATAGATCGCATGGGGAAAATCGCTGACCCGGTGTCCCTTGATTTCCAGGTTCAACTTCCAGCCCATTGCGCCCGCTTGCTCATCGGCATAGCGGTACAGCTCAGGACCGGCAACCTGTTGGGTGCGCCAGTAGTCGTGAACCTGGTCGAACAGGGTTTTCGCCGCCACGGCACACGCCTTCATCTCCGGATCGTCGCCGACGGTGAAGGTCGCGCCTGAATCACCTTCATGGCGATCCCAGACCACGCCGAGGTCGATAAAAAAAATATCGTTTTGCGCCAGCGCCGGATCGCCGTCGGAGGGCTGCTTGAAGGTTTTCAGCGTGTTTGCGCCGAAACGGATTTTCGACGGGTGCCAGATGCGGTCCATGCCCAGTTCCGTCAGCACCTGCAGGCTCATCGCCTGGGCTTCGGATTCGAGCATGCCGGGTTTGACGCGGCGGGCCATTTCGGCGATGGCTTCCCAGGTCTTGCGTTTGGCGTGGAGCATGCCTTCAAGGCTATAGGCCAGGCCGACGGCTTCCTTGTTCAATGTGGCGGTCATCATCAGGTCTCGGTTTTTTGTGTTTTCGTTGTGTATTTATCTATATAGCGAACTCTGTGTCAGCGATGCAATGCCACACGGCTCTGGCATCCCGGACTTGCGGCCTTATAATGCCCGCCTTTGCGTCGATCAGCAGGCTGTCACCCCTTGGCAAATATAGATAATCCGGCCGCCGAAATGGTGGCCGAGGGCTTTTTTCGGATCGCGTTGGGCGTGGAATACAAAGGCTCGCGCTATCGCGGCTGGCAACGCCAGGCCTCTGGCGTGCTGACCGTGCAGGAAACCCTGGAAAACGCCCTGTCCAAAGTCGCCGATTCGCCGGTGTCGCTGCATTGCGCCGGGCGCACCGATGCGGGCGTGCATGCCTGCGGCCAGGTGGTGCATTTCGATACCCAGGTCGAGCGCTCGCTCAAGGCTTGGGTCATGGGTGCCAACATCAATTTGCCCCACGACGTCAGCGTCAGTTGGGCTCAGGTCATGCCGGCGCACTTTCATGCGCGGTTCAAGGCCATCGCCCGGCGCTATCGCTACGTGATCTACAACGATCAGATCCGCCCGGCGCACCTGAACGAAGAAATCACCTGGAACCACCGCCCTCTGGACGTCGAGCGCATGGCCGAGGCCGCCCAGTATCTGGTCGGCACCCATGACTTCAGCGCCTTCCGCGCCGGGCAATGCCAGGCCAAGTCGCCGATCAAGGAGCTGCACCACCTGCGAGTCAGCCGCCACGGCAAAATGATCGTCCTCGATATTCGTGCTGGCTCCTTCCTGCATCACATGGTCCGTAACATCGCCGGGGTGCTGATGACCATCGGTGCCGGCGAGCGCCCGGTGGAGTGGATGAAGGAAGTGCTGGAGAGCCGCATTCGGCGTTCCGGCGGGGTGACGGCGCACCCGTACGGCCTGTATCTGGTGCAGGTGGAGTACCACGATGAGTTCCAGTTGCCCGAGCGTTACATCGGGCCGCACTTCTTGACCGGCTTCACCGAACTTGACGGCTGACGCCCTCGAACGCATTTGTTACCATCCGGGACTTTCTCGGATTTGCCTTGGGGTTCTATCGACATGTCAGCCGTTCGCAGCAAGATTTGTGGGATTACCCGCATAGAAGATGCGTTGGCGGCAGTCGAGGCCGGGGCCGATGCCATCGGGTTTGTGTTTTATGCCAAGAGCCCGCGGGCGGTGACGTTCCAGCAGGCGAGGGCGATCATCAAGGCCTTGCCGCCGTTCGTGACCACCGTGGGTTTGTTCGTCAATGCCAGCCGTTGCGAGTTGGGCGAAATTCTCGACGCCGTGCCGCTGGACCTGTTGCAGTTCCATGGCGACGAAACCGCTGACGACTGCGAAAGCTGGAATCGCCCGTACATCAAGGCCCTGCGGGTCAAGGCCGGGGATGACATTGCCGCTGCTTGCGATGCCTTTCCAAGTGCCAGCGGTATCCTGCTCGATGCCTACGTCGAAGGCGTGCCGGGCGGAACCGGCGAAGCGTTCGACTGGTCATTGATACCGCAAGGCTTGAGTAAACCGATCATCCTTGCCGGTGGTTTGACCCCGGACAACGTCGCCGAAGCGATCACCCGGACCCGGCCGTATGCCGTGGACGTCAGTGGCGGGGTAGAGGCGAGTAAAGGCATCAAGGATCACGCAAAGATCCAGGCATTCATCAAAGCGGTACGTGATGTGACGGCTGGCTAACTGCCGCCGTCCACAGCTCTGTAGAAAAGAGGCTGAGGGTTTTCGGGTTGTACGCAGGTCAGTTTTTCTGACCCGGCCATCCGGCATCATCGCCACACACATGAATTTAGCTCAAGGGCATACGCGGGGCTGCGAACCAAAGCGTTCGGGCCGCCGGTACTGGAGAAAGAAAGCATGAGCAACTGGTTAGTAGACAAACTGATCCCTTCGATCATGCGTTCCGAGGTCAAGAAGAGCTCGGTGCCTGAAGGTCTGTGGCACAAATGCCCGTCTTGCGAGGCTGTGCTGTATCGTCCGGAGCTGGAAAAAACCCTGGACGTTTGCCCCAAGTGCAACCACCACATGCGTATCGGCGCCCGCGCCCGTATCGACATTTTCCTCGACGCCGAAGGCCGTGCCGAACTGGGGGCGGACCTGGAGCCGGTTGACCGTCTGAAATTCCGCGACGGCAAGAAGTACAAGGACCGCCTGACCGCCGCGCAAAAAGCCACCGGCGAAAAAGACGCCCTGATCTCCATGAGCGGCACCCTGCTGGGCATGCCAGTGGTGGTTTCCGCGTTTGAGTTCTCCTTCATGGGCGGCTCGATGGGCGCCATCGTCGGTGAGCGCTTCGTGCGCGCCGCCAACTACGCCCTGGAAAACAAGTGCCCGATGATCTGCTTCGCCGCCTCCGGTGGTGCGCGGATGCAGGAAGCCCTGATCTCCCTGATGCAAATGGCCAAGACCTCTGCGGTGCTGGCGCGTCTGCGTGAAGAAGGCATTCCGTTCATCTCGGTGCTGACCGACCCGGTCTACGGCGGCGTTTCCGCCAGCCTGGCGATGCTCGGCGACGTGATCGTCGGCGAGCCGAAAGCCCTGATCGGTTTCGCCGGTCCGCGTGTAATCGAGCAAACCGTGCGCGAAAAACTGCCGGAAGGCTTCCAGCGCAGCGAGTTCCTGCTGGAACACGGCGCTATCGACATGATCATTCACCGTCAGGAACTGCGTCCGCGCCTGGGCAACCTGCTGGCACAGATGATGGGCCTGCCGACGCCGAAATTCGTCGCCGCACCTATCGAGCCGATCGTGGTTCCACCGATACCTGCCAACCTATGACCGAACGTACCCTTGGCGAATGGCTCGCCTACCTTGAGCAGTTGCACCCTTCGGCCATCGACATGGGCCTGGAGCGCTCGCAACAGGTAGCGTCCCGCATGGGACTGGGCAAGCCGGCGCCTCGGGTGATCACGGTCACCGGCACCAACGGCAAGGGGTCCACCTGCGCATTCGTGGCTTCATTGCTGCGGGCCCAGGGCCTGAAAGTGGGTGTCTACAATTCTCCGCACCTGCTGCGTTACAACGAGCGGGTGCAGGTCAATGGCGTCGAAGCCTCTGACGCCGAGTTGTGCGAAGCCTTTGCTGCGGTCGAGGCCGGGCGTGGCGAGACTTCCCTGACGTACTTCGAAATGGGCACCCTGGCGGCGTTCTGGCTGTTTCAACAGGCCAGTCTCGATGCCGTGGTGCTGGAAGTCGGCCTGGGCGGGCGTCTGGACACGGTCAACGTAGTCGATGCGGATATCGCGCTGGTCACCAGCATTGGCGTTGATCACGCCGATTACCTGGGCAATACCCGCGAATCCGTGGCTTTCGAGAAGGCCGGCATCTTCCGCCAGGGCGCGCCTGCGCTCTGTGGCGACCTGGATCCTCCCCAACCCCTGCTGGACAAGGTGCGCGAGCTGGCTTGTCCGTTTTTCCTGCGTGGGCGCGATTTCGATCTGGGCATTACCGATCACAACTGGCAATTGCGCGGCCTCGATGCTCAAGGGCGTGTGGTTGAACTGCATGACCTGCCGTTGCTCGATCTGCCGATGGAAAACGCGGCGTTGGCGTTGCAGGCTTATTTGTTGACCGGTTTGCCGTGGGTCGATGCGCAGATTGTTGAAGCGCTGAAAGCCACGCGCATCGTTGGTCGGCTTGATCGCCGGCAGTTCGACTGGCAGGGCAAGCGCCTGAATTTGTTACTGGATGTGGGGCACAATCCCCACGCAGCGGAGTATCTGGCTCGGCGCCTGGCCAGTCGTCCACCAGTGGGCAAACGCCTGGCGGTGTTCGGCTTGCTGGCGGACAAGGATCTGGATGGTGTCGTTGGCGAATTGAATGCTAGTGTCCAGTCATGGGCGGTTGCGCCGCTGGATTCGCCGCGGGCGCGTCCGGTCGAGGAATTACACGTGGCCTTGCAGAACCTTGGCGCGTCGGTAACGTCCTATGGCAGTGTGGCCGCCGCTCTGGAAGGGCAGTGCGCACTCGCGACGAGCGACGACGAGATTCTGTTGTTCGGATCATTTTATTGTGTTGCCGAGGCCCTGGAATGGTTGGCCCGGCGCTCCACGGAGGAAGCGGCAAATGGCTTTGCTGGATAAGGCGTACAAACAGCGCATGGTCGGTGCCCTGGTGCTGATTGCGCTGGCGGTGATTTTTCTGCCGATGCTGTTCTCCCGTCAGGACGAACAGCGTCAGGTCACGGTGCAGGCACCGTCTGCACCACAGGCCCCTTCGGTGCCGCAGTTGCAGGTCGAACCGGTGGTAGTGCCTGAGCCGCAAGCCCTGCCTCAAGAGCCGGTGCCAAGCGATGACGAGATTGCCGATCAGCAAGCACCGGCGATGCCGATTGCACCGGCTGCGCCTGCGACGCCTGCGACGCCTGCGACTCCTGCCGCTAAACCGGTGACTCCGCCGCCTGCGCCTGTCGCCAAACCAGCACCGGCCCAGCCGATCACTGCTGCACCGGCCAAGCCAGACACCACCCAGAGCCGCGTCGATGCCAATGGCCTGTCGGTCAGTTGGTCGGTGCAACTGGCCAGTCTGTCGAGTCGCGCCAGCGCAGAAAGCCTGCAAAAATCCCTGCGCAGCCAGGGCTACAACGCCTACATTCGCACTGCCGATGGCAAGAATCGGGTGTTCGTCGGGCCGCTGATCGAGCGCGCAGAAGCCGATCGTCTGCGTGATTTGTTGGGTCGCCAGCAGAACCTGAAAGGTTTTGTCGTGCGTTTCCAGCCTGAGCGCGGCTAAAACTATCGCCCCGATTTGAAATGCACTGACAATCGCAGCTTACCGATAAGCATGGGCTCTGCTAAAATGCGCCGCCTTATCCGTCTGTAGGCTGCACTGTGCCATTTACCTGGGTTGACTGGGCGATCGTTGCAATCGTCGCCATCTCCGCATTGATCAGTCTGAGCCGCGGCTTCGTCAAAGAAGCACTATCGCTGGTGACCTGGATCATCGCAGGAGTCGTCGCCTGGATGTTCGGTGGTTCATTGTCCGAGTACCTCGCCGGATACATCGAAACGCCATCGGCCCGTGTGATCACGGGCTGCGCCATCATGTTTGTCGCCACGTTAATCGTCGGTGCAATGATCAATTATCTTATCGGCGAATTGGTTCGCGTCACCGGGTTGTCCGGGACCGATCGATTCCTCGGCATGGCCTTCGGCGCCGCACGTGGCGTGTTGCTGGTGGTCGTGGCAGTCGGGCTGTTGAGCCTGGGGCCGGTACAGCAGGACAGCTGGTGGAAAGAATCACAGCTAGTGCCAAAATTTTTATTGGTCGCAGACTGGTCCAAAAACCTGATTCTCGGGTGGAGCAGTCAGTGGCTTGCCAGCGGTATCAGCGTACCCGCTGAGTTACCGTTCAAGGAGCACCTCTTGCCGACGGCCAAAACGCCTCAGTGAGTTGTGTTCAGTTCAGATCCATTAAGTAGGGGTTGCGTCGCATGTGTGGCATCGTCGGTATCGTCGGTAAGTCGAACGTCAATCAGGCGCTGTATGACGCGCTAACCGTGCTCCAGCACCGCGGCCAGGACGCTGCCGGTATCGTGACCAGCCATGATGGCCGGTTATTCCTGCGCAAGGACAATGGTCTTGTGCGTGACGTGTTCCATCAGCGTCACATGCAGCGCCTGGTCGGCCACATGGGCATTGGCCATGTGCGTTACCCGACCGCGGGCAGTTCGACTTCGGCCGAAGCCCAACCGTTTTACGTCAACTCGCCTTACGGCATCACCCTGGCGCATAACGGTAACCTGACCAACGTTGAACAACTGGCCAAGGAGATTTACGAATCTGACCTGCGCCACGTCAACACCAACTCCGATTCGGAAGTGCTGCTCAACGTGTTTGCACACGAACTGGCCCAGCGCGGCAAGTTGCAGCCTACCGAAGAAGACGTGTTCGCCGCCGTGACTGACGTGCACAACCGTTGCGTCGGTGGCTACGCCGTCGTGGCGATGGTGACCGGCTACGGCATCGTCGGTTTCCGCGATCCGCACGGCATCCGCCCGATCGTCTTCGGCCAGCGTCACACCGACGAAGGCGTCGAGTACATGATCGCCTCCGAAAGCGTGTCCCTGGACGTGCTCGGTTTCACCCTGATTCGCGACCTGGCACCGGGCGAAGCGGTCTACATCACTGAAGACGGCAAGCTGCACACCCGTCAGTGCGCGACCAACCCGTCCCTGACCCCGTGCATCTTCGAACACGTCTACCTGGCGCGTCCGGACTCGATCATCGACGGCGTCTCGGTCTACAAGGCTCGCCTGCGCATGGGCGAGAAACTCGCCGACAAGATCCTGCGCGAGCGTCCAGAGCACGACATCGATGTGGTCATCCCGATCCCGGACACCAGCCGCACCGCGGCCCTGGAACTGGCGAACCACCTGGGCGTCAAGTTCCGCGAAGGCTTCGTGAAGAACCGCTACATCGGCCGGACCTTCATCATGCCGGGCCAGGCTGCACGGAAAAAATCCGTACGCCAGAAGCTCAACGCCATCGAACTGGAATTCCGCGGCAAGAACGTGATGCTGGTGGACGACTCGATCGTTCGCGGTACCACGTGCAAGCAGATCATCCAGATGGCCCGTGAAGCCGGCGCGAAAAACGTCTACTTCTGCTCCGCAGCCCCAGCGGTGCGCTACCCGAACGTCTACGGCATCGACATGCCGAGCGCCCACGAACTGATCGCCCACAACCGTTCGACCCAGGACGTGGCCGACCTGATCGGCGCCGACTGGCTGATCTATCAGGACTTGCCTGACTTGATCGAAGCGGTGGGTGGCGGCAAGATCAAGATTGAGAACTTCGATTGCGCGGTGTTCGACGGCAAGTACGTCACTGGCGACGTCGACGAGGCTTACCTGAACAAGATCGAGCAGGCCCGCAACGATGCCTCCAAGGTCAAGACCCAGGCAGTCAGCGCGATCATTGATCTGTATAACAACTGAGTAACAACTACCGGCCTGCATCTGTAGGAGCGAGGCTTGCCCGCGAAGGTGGTGTCACAGGCAACAGTGATGTTGAATGTGACGACCCCTTCGCGGGCAAGCCTCGCTCCTACATTGACGGGTGTCCCCCTCCAGGCCGGTTTTGTATCTACTACCGAGCAAGGCAAGGAGTGACAGCATGAGTCAGGATTGGGATGCCGGTCGGCTGGACAGCGACCTCGATGGCGTAGCGTTCGATACCCTGGCCGTACGCGCCGGTCAGCACCGTACGCCGGAAGGCGAACACGGTGATCCGATGTTCTTCACTTCCAGCTACGTATTCCGTACCGCTGCCGACGCAGCAGCGCGTTTTTCCGGTGAAGTGCCGGGCAACGTTTACTCGCGCTACACCAACCCGACCGTACGCGCGTTCGAAGAGCGTATCGCCGCGCTGGAAAGCGCCGAGCAAGCGGTGGCCACCGCCACTGGCATGGCCGCGATCATGGCGGTGGTGATGAGCCTGTGCAGCGCCGGTGACCATGTGCTGGTTTCGCGCAGTGTGTTCGGTTCGACCATCAGCCTGTTCGAGAAGTACTTCAAGCGCTTTGGCATCGAAGTCGATTACGTTCCGCTGGCAGACCTGTCCGGCTGGGATGCGGCGATCAAGGCCAACACCAAATTGCTGTTCGTCGAATCGCCATCCAACCCGCTGGCCGAGTTGGTGGACATCGCCGAACTGTCGAAAATCGCTCACGCCAAAGGCGCGATGCTGGTGGTCGACAACTGCTTCTGCACCCCGGCGTTGCAGCAACCGCTGAAGCTGGGCGCGGACATTGTCGTGCACTCGGCGACCAAGTTCATCGACGGCCAGGGCCGTTGCATGGGCGGCGTTGTAGCCGGTCGCAGCGAGCAGATGAAAGAAATCGTCGGTTTCCTGCGCACCGCCGGGCCGACCCTCAGCCCGTTCAACGCCTGGATCTTCCTCAAGGGCCTCGAAACCCTGAATCTGCGGATGAAGGCGCACTGCGCCAACGCCCAGCAACTGGCCGAGTGGCTGGAGCAGCAGGACGGTATCGAGAAGGTTCATTACGCTGGTCTCAAGAGCCATCCGCAGCACGAACTGGCCTTGCGTCAGCAGAAAGGCTTCGGCGCGGTAGTGAGTTTTGAAGTCAAGGGCGGCAAAGAAGGCGCGTGGCGCTTTATCGATGCGACTCGTTTGATTTCCATCACCGCCAACCTCGGTGACACCAAGACCACCATCACCCACCCGAGCACCACCTCCCACGGCCGCCTGGCGCCGCAAGAGCGTGAAGCGGCGGGGATCCGTGACAGCCTGATCCGCATTGCGGTCGGCCTGGAAGACGTGGCCGACCTGCAAGCCGATCTGGCGCGCGGTTTGGCTGCCTTGTGATCGAGTTGTCGACGCCGAGTACGGGCACCCATGGCCGCGTTGCGCTGGTCACCGGTGCCGCCCGTGGCATCGGCCTGGGGATCGCGGCCTGGCTGATCAGCGAAGGCTGGCAGGTGGTGCTGACGGATCTGGATCGCGTGCGCGGTTCGAAAGTGGCGAAGGTGCTGGGCGACAACGCCTGGTTCATCGCCATGGACGTGTCGAACGAAGGGCAGGTGGCGTTGGGCGTTGCCGAGGTGCTGGGGCAATTTGGGCGTCTGGATGCGCTGGTGTGCAATGCGGCGGTGGCCGATCCGCACAACATCACCCTGGAAAGTCTTGATCTGGCCTACTGGAACCGTGTGTTGGCGGTAAACCTCAGTGGGCCGATGTTGTTGGCCAAGCACTGTGCGCCGTATCTGCGTGCTCACAACGGTGCGATCGTCAACCTGGCCTCGACCCGCGCCGGACAGTCGGAACCCGACACCGAGGCTTACGCGGCGAGCAAGGGCGGCCTGTTGGCCCTGACTCACGCGTTGGCGATCAGTCTGGGGCCGGAGATCCGCGTCAATGCGGTCAGCCCGGGCTGGATCGATGCGCGGGACCCGGCTGCACGGCGTGCCGAACCCCTGACCGATGCCGATCATGCCCAGCATCCGGCGGGCAGGGTAGGGACGGTCGAGGACGTGGCGGCGATGGTGGCGTGGTTGTTATCGAGGAACGCCGGTTTCGTCACGGGCCAGGAGTTCGTGGTCGATGGCGGCATGACCAAGAAGATGATTTACAGCGAGTAATTCAGCGGCGACCCGGCTAGCGTTTATGTTGGATGTGCCGCCGTCTTCGCGAGCAAGCCCGCTCCCACAGTTGATTGTCGGCGTACACAGATTCTGTGTACGACACAAAACCACTGTGGGAGCGGGCTTGCTCGCGAAAGCGGTCTGACGGCATAAGCGTGATGATGACGACTACCCACATCTCGCCGAATGACACGATTTTGTCTTTTTCAGAAAAACTTCAATCCTGCTATTGACTTAGGTTCGCTACCTGCGTAAATTTCGCGGCCTCGGAGATGCAAACGGGTGATTAGCTCAGCTGGGAGAGCGTCTGCCTTACAAGCAGAATGTCGGCGGTTCGATCCCGTCATCACCCACCACTTCCGAGAGTCTTGCGAAAGCAAGATGGAAGCTTTTAAAAGCCTCCACCGACGCGCAGCGGTAGTTCAGTCGGTTAGAATACCGGCCTGTCACGCCGGGGGTCGCGGGTTCGAGTCCCGTCCGCTGCGCCATATTTCCGAAGCAGGTTTACCTTCTTCGAGATTGAAAAGCCTCGAAGCTTTCAGTCAGACGAGTTACTTGGACGCAAGTCCAAAGCGATACGCAGCGGTAGTTCAGTCGGTTAGAATACCGGCCTGTCACGCCGGGGGTCGCGGGTTCGAGTCCCGTCCGCTGCGCCATATCTGCCTCAAGGCCCACTGAACGCCTTGGAGCTACGAAGAAAAGCCGCTGGCTGACTTCGAGTCGATAGCAAAGACCCTGGTCGAGAGACCGGGGTTTTTTGTGTCTGCGATTTGGCTTTTCTCTCCTTTCCCCGTCCCTCATGGATTCGCATCCGCCGACCAAGCGCAGATCTGCAATGAATTCTGACGTTTCGTGATAATTCCCCTCAATTCCCCGCAGCCCTGATTAACCGGTGCTTTCGCGGCTGTCATCCTTGTCTGTCATACATTTATTCAAGTAGTTACTAGGTGCAAACCGCACAAAGCGCTTTATTTGAAGTCCCATCACTAATTAGAATGAGTCGCATTTAAAATATTTCTTCGCGCAGGGTTCCATTAGATGAGTGATGCAGCGATGCCGACGGGGCAAACCTTCCACGACCTGTACCGCGACCACCGGGGCTGGCTCGAAAGCTGGTTGAGACGACGCATGGGCAATGGCTGTGATGCGGCGGACCTCAGTCAGGATACGTTCGTACGCTTGCTCGCCAGTTCCCAGCGTATTGCCGACCTGCAAGAACCCCGCGCTTACCTCGCCACAGTCGGCAAGCGGCTGCTGACCAACTTCTACAAGCGCCGAAGCCTCGAACAAGCCTATCTCAATGCGTTGGCGCTGCTGCCGGAGGACTGCGTGCCGTCCCCCGAGCAGCGCTGGATCCTGTTGGAAACCCTGCAAGCCCTGGACGAATTGCTTGATGGCTTGCCGAGCCCGGTGCGACGGGCGTTTCTCTGGAGTCAGCTGGAAGGTTTGGGTTATCAAGAAATCGCCGAACGCCTGCAGGTTTCGGAGCGCACGATCAAGCGCTACATGGCCCAGGCCTATGAACATTGCCTATTGGTGGAGCTGTGATCGGTTCGGCGCCTTCGGCTGAAGCTCGCCAGGTTGTGCGAGCCGCCGCGCAGTGGCTGGCGTTGATGGAATCCGGTTCCGCCAGTGAGCGCGAGCGTGCCGAGTTGCAGAGTTGGCGCGATAGTCACGCCAGTCATGAGCAGGCCTGGCAGAAGGCACAAATGCTGCGCCAGCGCTTTGCCGACTTGCCGCCGGCACTGGCCATGGCCAGTCTGGATCGACCACAAGCCAGTCGGCGCACGGTGCTCAAACGTGCCGTAGGTGCGGTGGCGCTGGTGCCGACCGCCTGGCTGATCAGTCGGCAGTTGCCCCTGGACGTCTGGAGCGCCGATCTGCGAACCGCGACCGGGGAGGGCAAGAAAGTCCAGTTGGCCGATGGCAGCACGCTGCAATTGAACACCGCGAGCGCCGTCGATATCGACCTGAAGAATCGCCTGCTGAAACTCGTGGAAGGCGAAATAGCGCTGAATGTGCCTGGAGCTTCGCCGCTGACGATCCAGACGCGCTTCGGCCAAGTGGTCGTCAGTCAGAGCGAAGTCTGCGTGCGTCAGGAACAGACGGGCTGCAAGGTGTCCGTGCTCAAAGGCACGGTGCAGTTGCAGCCTCTGCGTGGACCGGTCTTTTCCTTGCGCGGCGGCCAGCAAGTCAGCCTTCAGGCGATGGGTGCCGGTAACGTGGAGCCATTCGACGTATTCGCCCCAGGCTGGCGCGACGGCGTGTTGATGGCGCAAAACCAGCCCCTGGGGGATTTTCTGCGCGAACTCAGCACCTATCGCCCCGGTGTACTGCGCTGGGAGCCGGAACTGGAAGCCCTGCGTGTCACTGGCAGTTTTCGTCTGGAAGACACTGATCGCATCCTTGCGTTGCTGGCGGCCAGCCTGCCGCTGGAGGTGCATTCGCGTACGCGTTATTGGGTAACGCTGCTGCCGCGCAAAAATATTGTTTAAGGCGTGTCCCCTTTTTTCGCGTCGCTTGTCATTCAAAGCAAGTGAAACGAAATCAGAGAGATTCTCAATGCCCGCAGTGATGCCTTGCAGTACGCGTCTGACTCCCTCCAGGCTGCGCCCGTTGTTGCACTTGAGTCTGTTGTTGAGCCTGAGTGCCTGTCCGTTGTTCATCACTGCCGGTTGGGCCGCAGATGCGTCCAAACGCAGCTACCAAGTTCCCGCCGGCAGCCTCAGCGCTGCGCTGACCCGTTTCGCCGGGCTGGCCGGGGTGAACCTGTCGGTTGACCCGGCGCTGGTGAGTGGTCGTAACAGCCCCGGGCTCTCCGGTGACTTCGCGGTCGAGGAGGGCTTTGCCCGGCTGTTGCAGGGTTCTGGTCTGCAATTGCAACCGGTGGGCGAGCAAGCGTACATCCTGACCCCCGCGCCAGAAGGCGGCAGCCTGCAATTGGCGCCGACTTCGATTCTCGGTGCCACGGGCGGGTCGGACGCCGAGGTGTATACCGGCGGCCAGGTCGCACGCAAAGGTTCGCAAGGCATGCTCGGCTCCAAAGACTTCATGGAAACGCCGTTCAGCATGACCACCTACACCGCCGAGGCGGTGAAGAACCAGCAGGCCCGTACCCTGGGCGACCTGGTGGCCAGCGATCCGTCGGTTCGCGCTACCAACCCTGCGGGTGGGCGCTATGAACAGTTCACCATTCGCGGGCTCAGCCTGTTCAACAGCGATGTTTCCTACAACGGCCTCTACGGCGTGCTGCCGACCTATACGATTGACATGGAGATGGCTGACCGCGTCGACATCATCAAAGGCCCGAGCCAGCTCATCAACGGCATCTCGCCGCGGGGCAGCGTCGGTGGCGGGATCAACGTGGTGCCCAAGCGTGCCACCGATGCGCCAATCACCTCGTTCACCGCTAACTACGCGTCCAACAACCAGATTGGCGGCGCCGTGGATATCGCCCGTCGCTTTGGTGAGGATGACAAGTTCGGGATTCGTTTCAACGGCGTGAAGCAGTCCGGCGACACCGAATGGGATCACCAGAGTGTCGACCGCGACATGGCCGTACTGGGCCTGGATTTTCGCGGCGAACGCCTGCGCCTCTCGACCGACGTCGGGCACACCGAGCGTGATACCGATGCGCCGCAGGAGCGTGTGCAGGTCCTCGGCCTCAATACGAAAGTCCCGAATCCGAACGATGTTCGCCACAACTATGCGCAGCCTTGGAGCAAGGCGCGAACCAAGGACACCTTCGGGATTGTTAACGGCGAATACGACGTCAGCGATTCCGTCATGCTGTACGGCGGCGTGGGCGCGCGTAAAAGCAATCACGACTTCCTGCGGCATGCCGTGGCAGTCACCAATAATGCCGGCGATTTCAGCGTTCAGCCCCGTGACTTCACCCGTGACGAAAATGTCCGCACGGGCAATTTTGGCGTACGCAACTGGTTTCATACCGGTCCGGTGAGCCATGAAATCAATCTGGCGGCCAGTTATTTCTATATGGACTTCGAAAATGGCGGCGCTCGCTATGCCTCGGCCCCCAGCAATCTCTACAACCCGGTAGAAACGCCGACACCGAACAGACCTACGCGACAGGATCCGAAGGTCTACACAGAGAACCTCTCCACCGGCCTGGCGTTGTCGGACACTCTCGGCTTCTTCGATGACCGTGTGCTGCTAACCTTCGGCGCTCGCTGGCAGCGCGTGAAGGTTGACGATTGGAACAATGACGTCAAAGGCGACACCGCCTATGACGAAGAAAAAGTTTCGCCGTCGGGTGGCATCCTGTTCAAGGCCACCGACAAACTGTCGCTGTACGCCAACTACATGGAAGGCTTGAGCCAGGGCAAGATTGCGCCGACAGCCTCGGTCAACGACGATGAGATTTTCCCTCCGTTCATCAGCCGTTCGGTCGAGGTCGGCGCCAAGTATGACGCCGGTGCGTTCGCCGTCACCGCTGCGGTGTTCCGGATCAAGCAGCCGGCCTACGAGACTAACGACAAGACACAGATCTTCGGCCCGAACGGCAAGCGTCAGAACACCGGTGTGGAAGTGAGCATGTTCGGTGAACCGCTCGATGGCTTCCGCCTGCTCGGCGGCGTCATGTATATCGACAGCGAATTGAAAAAGACCACCGACGGCCTCTACGACGGAAACCGCGCCCCAGCCACGCCGAAATACAACGTCAACCTCGGCGCCGAATATGACGTGCGCAGCGTACAGGGCCTGACCCTGACCAGCCGCGCCATCTATTCCAGCTCGCAGTACCTGGACCAGTCCAACGTCGAGGAAATCGACGCGTGGACCCGCATGGACGTCGGCGCTCGCTACGCGTTCAAGGTCGACGAGAAGAACGTCACCTTGCGCGGCAATATCGAGAACGTGGCGAATAAGCGCTACTGGAGTTCGGCCGGGGCTTCGGATGACAGTGAGCCTGGCTTGACCCTCTCGACCCCGCGCACCTATCTCCTTTCGGCAACCGTCGACTTCTGAATCGAACCCGTCGTGCGCCACAGGGAAGGGCGCCGCCGTGTTGTTGATGAACTGATTCTGGCAGAGGAAGAGCCCATGTCCACGCTAACATGATCTAACGCGACACTTTTATTTCAGTTGTTACCTGTTTAAAGGTAATAACAAAGTTGTCAGATTTATAACAAGAACATGGCCGGATAATGGCACTGATGATCGTATTTCAAGTTTTTATAACTTGTGATGGTGCGTGCGCGAACAGTTTTAATAGCCGAATATCGAGTTATGTAAATATTCCAAAAAAGTGTGAGCCAGCAGTTGCGTCCAATTCTTAATGGGAATAGTTTGCATATCGAAACTTATCGAGGATAAACCGATGTTGAATGATGGCTTATTGCACTCTAACACTTTGCAAAAAACCAATGCCGACTATCTGGCTCGACAAAGCAAGTTCGAATCCAATGTACGCAGTTATCCACGCAAGTTGCCACTGGCGATTGCCAAGGCGCATGGCGTCTGGGTAACCGACGTCGAGGGCAATACCTACCTCGACTGCCTGGCCGGCGCCGGCACCCTGGCCCTGGGGCACAACCATCCGGCGATCATGGCCAGCCTCGACAGTTTCCTCACCTCGGGCCTGCCGATGCACACCCTGGACCTGACCACCCCGGTCAAGGACGCCTTCAGCGAAACCCTGCTCAGTCTGTTGCCGAACCAGGGCCGCGATTACTGCCTGCAATTTTGCGGACCGTCCGGAGCGGATGCGGTGGAGGCGGCGCTGAAGCTCGCCAAAACTTTTACCGGGCGCAGCAACATCATCAGTTTCTCCGGGGCCTACCATGGCATGACCCACGGCGCCCTGGCCCTGACCGGCAATACCGCGCCGAAAAATGCCATCGCCAGCCTGATGCCGGGCGTGCAGTTCATGCCGTTCCCCCATGAATACCGTTGCCCGCTGGGGATTGGCGGCGAGGCTGGGGTCGAGGCGCTGACCCACTATTTCACCCAGTTCATTGAAGACGTCGAAAGTGGCGTTTCGCTTCCGGCGGCGGTCATTCTTGAGGCCGTGCAGGGCGAGGGTGGAGTCAACAGTGCCCCGGCGAGCTGGCTGCGGGCGATCCGCGAGGTGACGCGCAAGCACGGCATCCTGCTGATACTTGACGAAGTGCAGACCGGTTTCGGTCGCACCGGCAAGATGTTTGCCTTCGAACACGCTGAAATCGAACCCGACCTGATCGTCATGTCCAAAGCCGTCGGTGGCGGTTTGCCGATGGCGGTGCTGGGCATCCGCCGTGAGTTCGACGCCTGGGAGCCGGGTAACCACGCCGGCACCTTTCGCGGCAACCAGATGGCCATGGCCGCCGGGCTGGCGACGTTGCAGGTGCTGCAACAACAGAACCTAGCCGCCCAGGCCGAACGCCGTGGTCAGTGGCTAAAGGACCGATTGGTCGAGTTGCAGGCCCATTACCCGGCCCTCGGCCAGGTGCGCGGTCGCGGCTTGATGCTGGGCATCGAGATCGTCGATGAACGCCAACCGGCGGATCGCCACGGGCATTTCCCGATGGACCCGGCGCTGGCCGTGGCCATCCAGCAGCAGTGTTTCAAACAAGGCCTGTTACTCGAGCGCGGCGGACGCAAAGGCAATGTGATTCGCCTGTTGCCGCCGTTGATTATCGACGAAGAACAATGCCAGCAAGTGATCCAGCGTTTTGATAACGCCGTGGCGGCCGCTTTGTTGCAATTGCGCCCTTGAATGAATCAATCGAAGTTGCCTCGCAATACCTGCGGCAGACAGCAACTTCGATAGTCGTCCGATTGTTTAAAAGGTTAAACAAAGTGATGTCGTTATGTGGAGTTCTGTCGGCCGTTTAAACGGTTGCTCAGCAACTAATTTTTTCCGCGATATAACGTGTCCAGTGACCTCACGGGCTACTGTGGAGCACCCATGAATCATCCGAATCGCAATGTATTACCGAATATGGTCAGTGAGTTGGCAACGACCTGTGCGCTGCTTAATTGTTTGATCAAAGAGTTCGCCCTGCCGGAAAACTGCCTCAGCTACAGTTGGCCGACGCAGATGCAAGGTATCGCGCCGGGCAGTTACCTCGAAGGCCTGGAATGGAAGGGTATTCCCCTGACCATTAAGCTGCCCAACCAGCAGCAGTTCTTCGTGATGGTGGACCGCCGTGACGGTCTGGGCAGTCACCGTTACCTGTCGGACGTCTATGCCCGGCGCGGTGAGGGCGACTGGTCGTGCCTGGGCTTCGCCGAGTTCGTCGAGCAGATGCTCGCGGCGTGCGAACACATGACCCGTGCCAGTAACGACGAGTTGCTGGATCAAGTCCTGCAAAGCCAGTTGCTGACCGCCGCCATCGTCGGCCACAACACGCCGATGGACGCGGACCCGCTCAGCGGTTACCTGGCCAGCGAGCAGGGCCTGTGGTTTGGTCACCCGAACCACCCGGCACCCAAGGCGCGGCTGTGGCCGGCGCATCTGGCTCAGGAAACCTACGCTCCCGAATTCCAGGCGCGTACGGCGATGCATTTGTTCGAAGTGTCATTGGAAGGGCTGAGCGTCGGCGCCAACGGCCTGAGCAAAGCCCAGGTACTGGCCGGTTTCGCCGATCAGTCCCAGGCAAGGCCTGGGCACGCGGTGATCTGCATGCACCCGGTGCAGGCGCAGTTGTTCATGCAGGACGGCCGAGTACAGCACCTGCTGAAATCCAAAGACATCGTCGACCTGGGTGCCACGGGGTTTATGGCCAATCCCACGGCGTCGATCCGCACTTGGTACATCGAGGGTCACGCGTTCTTCATCAAGGGTTCGCTGAACGTGCGCATCACCAATTGCGTCAGGAAAAACGCCTGGTACGAATTGGAAAGCGCGCTGATGATCGACCGCATTTTCCGCAACCTGCAACTGACCCAACCCGAGACCCTCGGCGGGCTGTCGGTAGTGGCCGAGCCGGGCCTGTTGAGCTGGGCGCCGCAAAGCTCCAGCGAAGCCGACAGCCATTGGTTCCGCGAGCAGACCGGGGCGATCCTGAGGGAGAATTTCTGCCTCGACACCGGCACCGACTGCAGCATCATGGCCGGCACGCTGTTCGCCCGGGGCCTGCATCTGCGGCCGCTGGTGCTTGAATTCCTGACCCGCTTCAATGGCAATGACATCGACGATCAACAGTTGTTGAGCTGGTTCGACGACTATCAGGCGCTGCTGCTGCGGCCGGTGCTGGCACTGTTCTTCAACCACGGCATCGTCATGGAGCCGCACTTGCAGAACAGCGTGTTGGTACACGACAACGGTCGCCCGCAACGCTTGCTGCTGCGGGATTTCGAAGGGGTGAAACTGACCGAAGAACTGGGGGCGTCGAAGATCGACGCTGACGTGCATCCACGAGTCCGCGAGTCGCTGCTGTATACCCGCCAGCAGGGCTGGAATCGCATCGTCTACTGCCTGTTCGTCAATAACTTGTCCGAGGCCGTGCTGGCCCTGAGCTGGGAGCGTCCGCACCTGGCGCCGCTGATGTGGCAACGGGTCGAGCAGCAACTGATCAGCATCCGCGCCGAAGTGACCCGCGCGGCACCGGAGCTGGATGCACTGATCGCCGGCCAGCCGATTGCCTGCAAAACCAACCTCAAAGTGCGTCTGGCAGCCAAGGCTGATCGCCAGGCCGGCTACGTCACTTTAGTGTCCCCGTGGGGCAAGGAGACTCAGCATGGATAAGCTGCCCGCCACGGTATTGGCCGCCATCGACGAAGCCCGCACGCAACAGGAAGATCCGCTGGCGCTGTTCATCTATGACCTGGATGCGCTGAAACAGCACGTCACCCAAGTGATGGCCGTGCTGCCCAAAGGCGTGGAGCTTTACTACGCGATCAAGGCCAACAGCGAACCGCAGATCCTCGCCACCGTCGCGCCGTTGGTGCACGGGCTTGAGATTTCCTCCGGCGGCGAGATTGATCGCGTCCAAGCCTGCCCGACACTCAAGCCCTTCATCTTCTCCGGCCCGGGCAAACTGGATTCCGATCTGCGCTCAGCGCTGCAACACGGCGCCGAAGCGATTCACATCGAAAGCCTGAATGAAATCGTCCGCTTGCAACGGCTGGCGCTGGAAGCGGGGCGGGTGCAGGACGTGTTGCTGCGGATCAACCCGGAACTGCCGTCGCCGCTGTCGAGCAAATTGGCAATGGCCGGCACCGCCACGCCGTTCGGGATTGACGAGTCAGAACTGGCGCAAGCGGTGAGCTGGGTGGATAACGCCAGTCATCTGCGGCTCAAGGGTTTCCATGTGCATGCGATGTCCCATCAGTCGCTGGTGGAGCGTCACGAACAACTGCTGGACCTTTACCTGGAGCGCTGGCCGCAATGGAAGGCGTTGTCGGCCAGTCCGGCGACGATCACCCACCTCAATGTCGGTGGCGGCATCGGCGTGAACTACCTCGGCGCTGAGCAGTTTGATTGGCAGCGGTTGTGTGCGCACCTGGGCGAGTCCCTGGCGGCGTGTGCCGATGCGCCGATTGTGCGTTTCGAGCCCGGTCGCTTCATCAGCGCTTATTGCGGTTACTACGCCATCGAAGTGCTGGACAGCAAAACCAGTCACGGCAAGCACTTCCTGGTCTGTCGCGGCGGCACCCATCACTTCCGTTTGCCGGTGGCTCAGGGGCACGATCACCCGGTCATTCATCTGCCCCGAAACCCTGCAACTCCGGGCGCAGTGGAGCGCAAGTGGACCGTGGTCGGGCAACTCTGCACGCCCAAGGACGTGTTGAGTCGCGACTGCCCACTGACGGGCGTCGAGGTCGGCGACATGCTGGTGCTGCCGCTGGCCGGAGCCTATGGCTACAACATCTCCCACGCCGATTTCCTCTGCCATCCGCGACCGCCGCAGCTGTTTGCAGGAGGCGCATCTTGGGTTTGACCGTGGCCGCTCCGCGCTGGCTGGTGGTGGTCAATGTGCTGTTGGGCACCTTGACCGTCAGCCTCAACAACAGCTCGCTCAACCCGGCGTTGCCGGCGTTCATGACCGCTTTCGACATCGGCCCGGTGCTGGCGACGTGGATCGTCGCCGCGTTCATGGTGAGCATGGGCATGACCATGCCGCTCACCAGTTTTCTCAGCCAGCGGGTAGGGCGCAAGCGCCTGTACCTGTGGGGCGTGGCGTTGTTTGTCTGCGGCTCGCTGATGGGCGCTTTCGCCAACTCCATCGCGCTGGTGATTACCGCTCGGGTGGTGCAAGGCGTTGCCAGCGGGCTGATGATTCCGCTGTCGCTGGCGATCATTTTTTCCGTGTACGCCAAAGGTGAGCGCGGCCGGGTGACCGGTCTGTGGGGCGCGGCGGTGATGCTGGCGCCAGCGTTGGGGCCGTTGTGCGGCAGCCTGATGTTGGAGTGGTTCAGTTGGCGCTCGTTGTTCCTGATGAACGTCCCGATTGGCATCGTCGCGCTGATCCTCGGTGTGGCGGTGCTGCCAGCGTCGGAAGCGTCCGAGCGCAAACCGTTTGATCTGGCGGGTTACCTGTTGATCGCGGCGGGCATTGGCCTGTTGATGGTCGCGGTGGGTCGTCTGCGCCACGCTGATGCTCTGACCGATCCGCTCAACCTCGGTATGTTGCTGGCGGCCATCGTCTGTCTGGTCGCTTTCGTGAAGCTGGAACTGAACCGCACTTCGCCGCTGCTCAACCTGCGCATCTTCGCCCTGCGCGGTTATCGCCTGAGCGTGATCATCGCCGTGGTGCAGTCGGTCGGCATGTTCGAGTGTCTGGTGTTGCTGCCGTTGCTGGTGCAAGTGGTGATGGGTTACAGCGCGATCTGGACCGGTCTGTCGCTGTTGTGCACGGCGGCGTTTGCCAGCCTGTTCGGCAACCTCGGCGGTCGCTGGCTGGATCGCTATGGGCCTCGGGGCGTGGTGCTCTGGGGCTTGCTGATGACCGGCGCCGCGACGCTCGGCCTGGGCATGCTCGGTGCCGGCTCCTCCATCGCTGTGGTGTTTTTCCTGATGATGGTGCGCGGCGCCGGGCTCGGTCTGTCGTACATCCCGATCACCACCGCCGGGCTCAATGCCTTGCCCGAACCGATGGTTACCCAGGGCGCCGCGATGAACAACATCTCCAGGCGCCTCGTCTCCTCACTGGCCATCGTCATCGCTTCGCTTTGGCTCGAGTTTCGCCTGGGGGAGGGGCTTGATTCCGCCGCCACGTCTGGGGCGATCAGCGAAGTGTTCATGGCCACCGGCATCCTGGTTTTGCTGGCGTTGCCCTGCGCCTGGCGTTTTCCCGTTCACGCATCCGACGAGCCGGACGAGGCACTGCCCTCGGCCCTCGAACACCGTTAATTCTTTAATCGATAGGTATGACAATGGCGACCTCTTCTCAGGCAACACCTCAAGATTGCGCGCCAGGCGTCTGGCTGGCGACCGCCGACACCCAACGCTACCAACAAGTGGAACAGCGGGTGGTCGGGCAACTGCTGCAAACCCTGCTGTATGAAAACGTGCTGCCTTACCGTCACTCACCGCTGAGTGGCAGCCAATACCGTTTTGTCGTCAGCGGCGTCGATGCGCAGCAACAGCCAGTGGAATACCACTGCACCGGTTTGCTCAGCGCCAGTTTCGAACTGATCCGCCTGGATTACGCCAGCCTTGAGCGCGTCGATGCCAATGGCAAGCACAGCCAGCCGCATCTGCACCAAGCCCTGGCCGAACTGCTCGGCGAACTTCAAGACAGCCCGCACCTGCCACGTTTCACCCATGAACTGGAACAGACCCTGCTCAAGGACCTGCAATCGCGCAGCCAGGGTTTTCAAGCGGCCCTCCCAAGCCATCAACTGGACGTCGATGCGCTGGAACAGCACTTCATGGACGCCCACAGCTACCACCCTTGCTACAAGTCGCGCATCGGCTTCTCGCTGAAGGACAACGCTAATTACGGGCCGGAATTCGCCACGCCGGTAGCCATCGTCTGGCTCGCCGTGGCGAAAACCTGCGGGGCGATGAACATATCCCAACACCTGAATTACGACGATTTCATTCAGCGGGAATTCGGCCGTCAACGCTGGCAGGAACTGGCTGAAAGCCTCACCGACCAAGGCAAGTCCATGGGCGACTATTGGCTGATGCCGGTGCATCCGTGGCAGTGGGAAAACGTCGTCGTCCCGGTGTTCTACCCGGAACTGGTCAGCGGCGAAATCATCCATTTGGGCACCACGGATGATCGCTACAAAGCACAGCAATCGATCCGCACCCTGGCCAACGTCACGGACAAACAGCGGCCCTACGTCAAGCTCGCACTGAGCATGACCAACACCTCCAGCACCCGCATCCTGGCCCGGCACACGGTGATGAACGGCCCGATCATCACCGACTGGCTGCACCAGTTGATCCGCAGCGACAGCACCGCCCGTGACCTCGGTTTTGTGATTCTCGGCGAAGTGGTCGGCGTCAGTTTCGACTACGACCATTTGCCGGCGACGCGCATGTCCCAGGCCTACGGCACCATGGGTACCTTGTGGCGCGAAAGCATTCACCAATACCTGGAAGCCGATGAGCAAGCCGTGCCGTTCAATGGCCTGAGCTCGGTGGACAATCGCTACGGCGACGGCGAGCAGACGCCGTTTATCGACGCCTGGATCCAGCAATACGGCCTGCACGCCTGGACCCGTCAACTGGTGCAGGTCGCGGCATCGCCGATCATTCACATGCTCTACGCCGAAGGCATCGGCATGGAATCCCACGGCCAGAACATCGTCCTCATCGTCAAGCAAGGCTGGCCGCAACGCATTGCCCTGAAAGACTTCCATGACGGCGTGCGCTATTCCCCGCAACACCTCGGCCGCCCCGAACTCGCCCCGAGCCTGGTGCCGCTGCCCGCCAGCCACGCCAAGCTCAACCGCAACTCGTTCATCCTCACTGACGACGTCGATGCAGTGCGCGACTTCTCCTGTGATTCGTTCTTCTTCATCGCCCTGGCCGAGATGGCGATTTTCCTGCATCAGCACTATCAACTGGCGGAAAGCGAGTTCTGGCAGATGACTGCCGAGGTCGTCACCGGTTACCAGGACGCACATCCGCAACACCGTGCGCGTTATGAAGCGTTTGATGTGTTCGCGCCGTTCTATGAAGTCGAAGAACTGACCAAACGTCGCCTGCTCGGTGATGGCGAACGTCGGTTCAAAAAGGTGCCGAACCCGCTGCACGCTTTCCGGCCGCAATCATGCTGAGGACCAATCTGCTGAAGCAGAAACTCCACAAGGGTGAGCCGGCCTACGGTCTGATCAGTTCGATTCCATCGCCAGCAGCCATCGAGTTGATTGCCGAGGCCGGGTTCGATTTCGTGATCATCGACACGGAACACGTGCTAATCAATCCGCAAACCGTGGAGAACATGATCCGCACCGCCGAGAGCTATGCCATCACGCCACTGGTGCGGGTCGCGGACCTCAATCCGAAAACCATGCTGCGCCTGCTCGATGGCGGCGCCCAGGGCATCGTGTTGCCGATGATCGAAGGCCCCGAGCCTTTGGCCGAAAGCATCCGCGCCTGCAAATACCACCCCCATGGCGGTCGCAGCCTGAATGCCGGGCGCCCCGGTGCGTTCGGTAAACACAGCCTCGCGGAATACATCGGCCTGGCCAACGAACAAATCATGGTCGTGGCGATGATCGAGAGCGCCGAAGGCGTGCGCCGCGCAGCAGAGATTGCCGCCGTGCCGGGGCTGGACATGATCCTCGAAGGCGCTGCGGATTTGTCGCAATCGATGGGCTTGCCGTGGCAGATCGACCGGCCCGAAGTGCAAGCCGCGCTGCTCAGCAGTTGGCAAGCCGCCAACGCGGCGGGCGTGCCGTACTGCGCGATTCCACGCCAGCCGGGCGACCACGAACGCTGGTTGGCTCGCGGCGTTAAAAGTTTTGTTTTGGGTGACGAGCGTGGCATCGCTTTTCGTGCCCTCCAGGCCAAGTTGGCCGCCACTTCAGCAGAAGGAAAATAATCCGATGAACTTCACCACAATGGCCGCCGACAGGGTGATGCAGGATCTGGTCGATTGTTTGCTGGCCGAACATTTTTTCGGGACCGAGCCGCTGAACCTGACGGCGGCCGCTGCCGATCAGCCGTTTACCGGGTTGAGCGCCGAGCAGCGCGTCTGGGAATGGCAGGGGTCAATCTTCGTCGCCCTGCGCCCCGGCATCACCCAGCAATGGGAGAAAGTACCGGGCACGCCAGTGTTGGTTCGCCAGGATCAGCAACTGACGGAGCTGTCCCCGGAAGCCTTCATGACCCAAGTGCTGGCCGGGATGACCGACCGCTATCAGGACAATGAAAAGGGTTTTGCGCTGTTCCTCGACGTGCTGCGCACCAGCGTGCGCCAGACCGAATTGTCCCTGGCCCATCGGGTCAACAGCGAGCGCTTGCTGGAAAAGAGCAACGCCGATTTTTTCCTGACCATGGAGCAATGGGCGTCGCTGCGTGATCGTCCTTACCATCCGCTGGCCAAAGCCAAGCAGGGGTTGAACGACGCGGAATATCAGCACTATCAGGCTGAATTCGCCCGCCCGGTGGCGCTGAACTGGGTCGCCATCGACCGCACGTTGCTGCAATGCGGTGACGGCGTGACCGACCTGGCGCAGCAGCGTCCCGCCGATTACTTGTTGCCATTCGCGCTGCACGCCGGCCTGCAACACGAGATGCAGCAGCGGGGCATTTACGAAAGCCATATCGCACTGCCGGTGCACCCGTGGCAGTTCGACCACGTGCTGCAAGCGCAACTCGGTGATGCTTTCGCCAAGGGCGATTGTCAGCGCCTGGACTTCACCGACGGTGATTTCTACGCCACCTCGTCGTTGCGTTCGATGACTCCGTGCTTCAACAGCGCCGACTACCTGAAGTTGCCGATGGCGATCTATTCCCTCGGCGCTTCGCGTTACCTGCCGGCAGTAAAAATGATCAACGGCGGCTTGAGTGAAAAGCTGCTGCGTCAAGGCTTGGACAAAGACGAAACCCTGCAACAGAAACTGCACCTGTGCGATGAAACCAAGTGGTGGGCGTTCATGCCGCCGGACGCCACGCTGTTCGACGAAGCGCCGCGTCACCTGGCGGCCATGGTCCGTGGCTATCCACCGGCGCTACTGGAAGATAAAGACACCCGACTGATCCCCATGGCCGCCCTCGGCACGCCGCTGCCCGGCAGCAATCAGCACTTCTTCGATGACTGGATGGCCTACCGTCAACTGCCGGCCAACGCCGCGTCGGTGACGACCCTGTTCCGCGAGCTGGCTCACAGCTTCTTCGACATCAACCTGCGGATGTTCCGTATCGGCATGCTCGGCGAGATCCACGGGCAGAACGCCGTACTGGTGTGGAAGGCCGGTCATGCCGAGGGCTTGCTGCTGCGCGATCACGATTCGCTGCGCATCTTTGTGCCGTGGCTGGAACGCAACGGTTTGGCCGATCCGGCGTACCGACTGAAGAAGGGCCACGCCAACACGCTGTATCACGAGCGCCCGGAAGACCTGTTGTTCTGGCTGCAGACCCTGGGGATTCAGGTCAACTTCCGCTCGATCATCGAAACCCTGGCGCTGGTTTACGCGCTGCCGGAACGTGGTTTGTGGACGGCAATGGGCGAAGTGTTGAACGAGTTGATTGACACCATCGACTTCGACACCGAAGCTCGGGCGATGATTAAACAGCAATTGTTCGAAGCACCCCACTGGCCGCAGAAGTTGCTGCTCACCCCAATGATCGAGCGTGCGGGCGGTCCCGGCAGCATGCCGTTTGGCAAAGGCCAGGTGGTGAACCCTTTCCACCGGTTGCATCGTGAAGACTGATCTTCAACCTCACCCCTCCAGGCGCACGCTGTTGCGCCTGTCTTTGGGGATGCTCGCACTGAGGTATTCGATACCGGCGTGGGCGCAATCCGACGCCGCGCCGTTGCGGGTGATCACCCTGTTTCAAGGGGCCACCGACAGCGCCGTGGCGTTGGGCGTTACCCCGTGCGGCATCGTTGATTCCTGGAGCGAAAAACCCACGTATCACTATTTGCGTTGGGCGTTGCAGCAGGTACCCCATGTCGGGCTGGAAACCCAGCCCAGCCTGGAGGACATCGCGCTGCTGAAACCGGACGTGATCATCGCCTCGCGCTTTCGCCATGAACGCATCGCCCCGTTGCTCAAGCAGATCGCCCCGGTGGTGATGCTGGATGAGGTCTTTGAGTTCAAGAAGACCTTGGCGCTGATGGGCATCGCCCTGTACCGCAAGCAGCAAGCCGATGAGTTGCTGGGCCAATGGCAACAGCGTGTGGCGCAACTGCGCCTGCAATTGCAGCAGAAGTTCGCCGGGCGCTGGCCGCCCACGGTGTCGATTCTGGATGTGCGTGAAGACCACATCCGCAGCTACTTGCCGGCGAGTTTTCCGGGCTCGGTCATCAGTGAGTTGGGTTTTGACTGGAGTGAAGCAAGCAGGGCGGCGAGCGGGGTGTCGATCAAACTCACCAGCAAGGAAAGCCTGGCGGTGGTGAATGCCGATATTTTCTTCATCTTCTTGCGCGCGGAGAAAGCGGCAGTGCAGCGAAACTACGAAAGCCTGGTGCAGCACCCGCTGTGGCAGCAAATGCGTGCGCCCCAGCAGGGGCAGGTGTGGCGGGTCGACGGCGTGGCCTGGAGCCTGTCGGGCGGCATGCTCGGGGCGAATCTGATGCTCGATGACGTTGCGCGTCTGGTGACTGCTTCATGAGCAACGGGTTGAAGCTGTGGAGCGCGGGCGTTGTGTTGCTGTTGAGTTGCGTATTGAGTTTGGCGGTCGGCGCAACGTGGATTCCGTTGTCGCAGGTTTTCGCCGCGTTTGTGCATCCCGATCCCTTGAGCGTCAGCCATGTATTGGTGACCACCACGCGCCTGTCGCGGACCTTGATGGCGATCGCCGTCGGCGCGAGCCTCGCGGTGGCTGGCGCGTTGATGCAGGCCCTGACCCGTAATCCCCTGGCGTCTCCCGGTCTGTTCGGAATCAACGCCGGGGCGACGTTTTTTATCATCCTCGGTTCCTCGCTGTTCTCCCTGGCGTCCCCGGATGCCTGGCTGTGGTGCGCGTTTATCGGCGCGGCGGTGGCGGGGAGTCTGGTGTGGTTGATCGGCAATATGGGGCAGGGCAGTCTCAGTCCGTTGCGCATCGTGCTCGCGGGCGCGGCCATGGCGGCGCTGTTTTCGGCGTTCAGCCAGGCGTTGCTGGTGGTGAATCAGGATGGGCTGGACACGGTGTTGTTCTGGCTGGCCGGTTCATTGACCGAGCGCAGCCTGTCCGTCGCGGCGCCGTTGCTGCTGTGCGGTGTGCTTGGATTGTTCGGCGCGATGTTGCTGGCGGGGCAGGTCAACGTGCTGAACGCGGGTGAAGAGATTGCCACTGGCCTGGGACAGCGCACGGGTTTGATCCGCTTGATGATGGCCGTGCTGGTGGTGTGTCTGGCGGGCAGTGCCGTGGCGTTGGCGGGCAGCATCGGGTTTATCGGTTTGCTGGTGCCGCACATGGTGCGCAAGGGCTTGTCCATCGACCATCGCTGGTTGCTGCCGGGGTCTGCGCTGTTGGGCGCGATTGTTCTGTTGCTGGCGGATACCTTGTCGCGGGTGCTGATCCTGCCGCAAGAAGTGCCGGTGGGCGTGATGACCGCACTGTTCGGCGCGCCGTTTTTCATTCTGTTGGCGCGGCGTGGAGGTCGTTATGGATAAGGTCCTGACCTGGCGTCGCAGCGGGTTTTCCCGGCGGATCAATGTCGCAACGTTGTGGCGGCTGTTGGTTGCCGTGATGGTGACCGCGCTGATCATGCTTGGCTCGCTGTCCCTGGGCAAAGTCATGTTGTCGCCTCTGGAAGTGCTGCGGATCCTGTTGTCGAACCAGGACGCGAGCCTGACGTTTATCGTTGAGCAACTGCGATTTCCGCGCCTGCTGCTGGCGGCGTTGGTGGGTGCTGCGCTATCGGTGTCCGGGCTGATCCTGCAAAGCATCATCCGCAACCCATTGGCCTCGCCGGATTTGCTCGGCATCACCAGCGGTGCGAGTGCGGCGGCGGTGTTGTATCTGTCGTTTTTCTCGGTGGCGTTGGGTCAGCAGTATCTGCCACTGGCGGCGATGCTCGGCGCGGGCCTGGCGGCATTGGCGATCTATTTGCTGGCGTGGAAGCAGGGGACTTCACCGCTGCGGCTGGTGTTGATCGGCGTCGGCATCTCCGCGATGTTGACCGCCGCCACCACGTTCATTCTGGTGTTCAGTCCGCTGACCACGACCCTGTCGGCTTATGTCTGGCTGACCGGCAGCGTGTACGGTGCCAGTTGGCCGGAACCGCTGGCGTTGGGTAAATGGTTGCTGGGCATTTGCCCGCTGCTGGTTTTTCTCGCTCGGCAGGTAATGGTGCAACAACTGGATGACAGCCTCGCCCAGGGCATCGGCGTGCGCGTGCAGTGGCTGCGAGCGGGTTTGTTGCTGGTCAGCGTGGCGTTGGCCGGTGCGGCGATTGCCTGGGGCGGGGCGATTGCGTTTGTCGGGCTGATTGCGCCGCACATTGCCAAGCGTCTGGTGGCGCCGGGTTTCGGTGGTCAAGCGGTGATGGCCGCGCTGGTCGGCGCCAACCTTGTGGTGCTGGCCGACCTCGCCGGGCGCACGCTGTTTTTGCCGCTGGATTTGCCCGCCGGGATTTTTGTCGCCGTACTGGGCACACCCTTTTTTCTCTATCTGTTGGTTAAACAACGTCATTAAGGAATGCAACGTATGACGTCGATTGCAAGTCGCGGCCTGACCCTGAGTTATCAGCGCCAGGTGATTATCGACGCGCTGGACATGCAACTGCCCCAAGGCAAGATTTCGGTATTGATCGGCAGCAACGGCTGCGGCAAAAGCACCTTGCTCAAATCCTTCGCCCGATTGCTGAAACCGCAGCAGGGTTCGGTGATTCTCAACGGGGTGGATATCCAGCAGAAATCCACGGCGGCGGTGGCTCGGGAATTGGCGATTTTGCCCCAGACGCCGAGCGCGCCGGAGGGGATTACTGTCCGGCAATTGGTGGCGTTGGGGCGTTATCCGTATCAGAGCTGGATGCAGCAGTGGTCGGCGGAAGATGAAGCCATGGTCAACCGCGCCCTGGCGCAAACCAGCCTGTTGGCCCTGGCGGATCGGCCGGTGGACGCGTTGTCCGGCGGGCAACGCCAGCGTGCGTGGATCGCCATGACCCTGGCCCAGGACACCGGCATCGTGCTGCTCGACGAGCCGACCACGTTCCTCGACCTGGCGCACCAGATCGAAGTGCTGGACCTGCTGCGCGACCTCAATCGGCTGGAAAACAAAACCATCATCATGGTGCTGCACGACCTCAACCTGTCCTGCCGTTACGCCGACCACATGGTGGCCGTGCACAACCAGACCGCGTTCGCCCAGGGCCGGCCCGATGAGGTGTTGACCGAGGCGCTGGTCAAAACCGTGTTCGACCTCAATTGCCGGATCATCCCCGATCCGTTCTTCGGGACGCCGTTGTGCATTCCGTTTGGCCGGGAACTGCCGCAATGAATCTGGCGGGGCATTTCACTGAGGCAGAGTGGGCGGTGCTGTCCGGCGGGTTGCGGCTCAAGGACAGCGCCGAGCGCGATCCGCTGCGAGCGCTGATGGCCAGGGACTTGTTGCAAGAAGAGGTGTGCGAGCAATTGCTGGACACGTTGGGACCGATCATTGGCTCGCCAACCCGGGCGATTACTGCCTCGCTGTTGGGCAAGCGTTTGTCGTTCCTGGCGACTGGAGCGTGTTTGTATGCGATGTCGGTGTACGACAAAGGGTTGCTGTTGTCCCTCGACAACACGGTGGTCGAATTCGGCCACGATGATGGCTTGTGGACCTCGTCGTTCCCGCTGCTTCACGGTCAGCCGCTGACCTATGGCGTCAACGAGCGCGAAGCCTGGCGCGAGGCCCTGGTGCAGGCGCTGTTCGCCGGATTGCTGAAACCGTTGTGGCAGACCTTCAACAAAGTCACGGGTGTGTCCCGGCGCATCCTCTGGGAAAACACGGCGGTGCGGGTGTATTCGCTGTATGAAAAACGCATGGCGAAAATCGACGATCCAGTGACCCGCGAGCGTTATGAAGCGGATTTTCAGTGGCTGCTCACCCAAGCCGAGCCGGCGCTGTTTGGCCTCGATTACAACCCGCTGAGCCATTTCCGCCGGCCGCCGACATTGGTGGACGAAGGGCAGCGCAGCATTCGTTTTCGCCGCACCTGTTGCTTCTATTATTTGGCTACTGAGCCTGCGGAATACTGCTCGACTTGCCCATTGCTGCGTCCGGGGAAAAAGTGCCGATGAGTTACCTGATCAACCCTCGCCAGCAACGGGTCAGCCCGGAGTTGATCGATAAATACCGGGCGATCCCATCGTCCACCATCGGCCATTTTTCCGACCACGGCTTCCTGCGCGGAATCAAACCGGTGTTCAACGACATCCGAATGGTTGGCAACGTGGTCACGGTCAAAGTCTTCCCGCCGGATGGCAGCGTTTTGCGTGAAGCGTTGTTGCTGAGTGAGCCGGGGGATGTGCTGGTGATCGAATGTGTGGGCGATCAAGAGTGCGGTTGTTGGGGCGAATTGCGGACCCTGGCCGGGTTGATCAAGGGGTTGGCTGGGGTGGTGGTGTCCGGCGCGGTGACCGATGTCAGCGCGCTACGCCAACATGGATTGCCGGTGTTTTGTCGCGACGTGAGCGCGTTCACCACCCGGGGCATTGGCGTCCGAGGGGAGGTGAATCAGCCGATCCAGGTTGGCGAAATTCGGGTGCAACCGGGGGATTTGGCCATCGGTGACGATGACGGCGTGTATATCCTCGACGCCGGGCGTACGGCCGATCTACTGCCGGGATTATTGGCCAAAGAAGAAACCGATCAACGCCGCCGCGCAGAATTCCTCCAAAGACTCGCAACCCGACGTACCCAGAACCTGTAGGAGCGAGGCTTGCCCGCGAAGGCGTCCTCACTGGCGCTAAAAGCTTCGCGGGCAAGCCTCGCTCCTACAGGGATCCGTGTGTTTCATCGATAGAGATCAGCGTTTTTCATCGAGCTATTGCCGCGCAACGCAGCAATACTTTGATTCTTCGGTCAGTTTTTTTGTAACAGGTTGTTTGCCGCAAGCGCAGAAACCTATAAAGTTAACCTTTCGGTCAGCTTTGCACTGTCAACACAGCCTTTTGCTTCGTCCAAAAGCGCTCCTGCAAGACTCGAGATCCCCAGAACATAACCAGAAGGGCGGACCCATAACCGCCCAGAGGATGATCCATGTCCAACCGTGATATCTCCCGGCGCTCGTTCCTTCAGGGCGGGCTGGTGGCGGGTGTGAGCGTGACGCTTACACCGCTCAGCTCCCAGGCGCTGGCGGCCTTGATGGAAAACAGCGTGACCGTGCCGTCCGAGCAATGGCTCGGCAACAACGGCAAGGCGCGCCAACGTAACGACGCCTTGTCCAAGGTCTGCGGCAGCAAGGTCTTTGCCCGCGACATCCGCGCCAAGGACATGCCGGGCTGGCCCCAACAGCAGGGCCACGCCATGTTGCTGAAAATCACCAAGGCCGATCGCATCTACGCAGGCTATGACCTGGCGTGGCTCGGCGCCGATTTGCAGCCCGACCGCATCGTCACTGCCGCCGACCTGGACAAGGACGGCATCGTCTTCCCGGAAGAGCACGCCCCCGATCCGCTGCTGCCCGAAGGCAAAGTGCCGATGTTCATCGGCCACCCGGTGGCGATCCTGATCTGGAACGATTTCGAGCGTTTCCGCCAGGCCAAGGCCAAGCTCAAATTCAATGACAAAGCCATCCGCTATGGCGAAAAAACGCCGTTCTACGAAGGCGATCCCTACGGCAGCTTCCGCTATGTGCGGGTCGGCGGCGCGACCTCGGCGGACGAAGACGAATTCGCCAGCCTCAAGGATTCGATCCTGTTCCCGATGCTGAAAAACCGTCGCCCGGTGTGGAATTCCCAGCCTGACCTGCACGGCAACCTGACCGAGCGCGGACTGTTTTACGCCGACCGCATGAAGCAGCAAATCGACAGCCCGCCGGACAACTGGCTGGTGTTCGACGAACGCTACAAAACCCCGTCGATTGAACCCGCCGCGATGGAACCGGACAACGGCAACGGCTGGTACGACCCGGCGACCAAGACCTTGCACTTCGTCGTCGCGACCCAGTGCCCACTGGAAGCCGCCACCGAAACCGCGAAGATGATCGCACCGTCGCGTTTCGGCCTGGCCAACCTGAACATGCACCCGGGCTACACCGTCGGTTACGGCTCCAAGGACCACAACATTTTCGTCTACTACGCAGCCCTGGCCGCGTTGTACGGCGCCGGTGTGCCGGTGCGTCTGGCCAACGACCGCTACGAACAATTCCAGAGCGGGATCAAGCGTCACCCGTTCGACATCCGCTACCAACTGGCCGTGGACAAGACCGATCACAGCTTCCAGATTTTTCGCGCCGAGATGAGCGTCGACGGCGGCGGACGGATCAACTACAGCCCGTCGGTGGCGGCGGTTGGCGCCACGGCGGCGCAGTCGATCTACTACATGCCGCAGAACGATTTGCAGGTCACGGCCTACCATTCCCGCGCCGTTGAAGCGGGTTCGATGCGCGGCTACGGCACCCTGCAAAGCATGGCGTCCACCGAGATGATGGTCGATGAAATCGCCGGTCGCCTCGGCATCGACGCCATCGACCTGCGCAAGAAAAACGCCATGCTCTCGGGCATGAAAAACACCCAGGGCGCGGTCCCGGCCGGTGCTTTGCGCCTGCACGAAATTCTCGACAAAGCCGCGGTCCACGAAGTCTGGAAAAACCGTGACCTGATCAAGCTTCAGCGCGAAGCCGCCGACCCGGATCACTGGTACGGCGTCGGTTTCGCCATCTGCCAGAAAGACTTCGGCACCGGTTCCGAAGCGCCGATGGCCAGCATCGAATTTACCGCCGAGGGCCACGTGACCTTGCGTCATATCGGCATCGAAATCGGCACCGGCATGTCCACTTCCCAAGCCTTGGTGGTGGCGGATTTCATCGGCATCCCGGCCACGGAAGTGAAGACCGGCGAAACCGAATGGAAAGAGTTGCAACTGATCACCGGCGGCAACCCGTACATCATGAGCCAGGCCGAACAGGACGGTTTCCTGCGCAACCCGCGCTGGGTCGGCAAACTCGCCTCGGCCTCGTCGGCGACCAACTCCGCCTACTACTTCAGCCACGCTACCCGCGAAGCGTCCCGGGTACTGTTCAACCACGGCTTGTGGCCGGCGGCGTTGCAGATCTGGGGCCAGGGTCCTTACGGCGGCCAGGCCAACCCCTACGTGGTGCGCCGCGAAGACGCGCATTGGGTTGACGGCAAGCTCACCGCCAACGGCATGCAACCGCTGAGCTTCGAGCAACTGGCAAAACACGCCCACGAAAAAGGCCTGGTGACTGGCGCCACCGTGCACGGTTTCAACCGCTGGAGCTGGGCCGAGGCCGAGTTCAGCATCGACGGCGTGCGCGAGCGTCTGCCCCTCGACGGCCTGGCCGTGAAGTACGGCGACGGCGCACCGAAGGCGAAACTGGCGCAGATGACCAGCGCCGGTTTCCACTTGCTGGACCGGCAAAACGTGCACTACCCGGACGTGCAGTTGAACAATGCGGCGGTGACTTACTACAGCCCAGTCGCGACGCTGGTGGAATTGAAAGTGAACAAGGGGTCGGCCGAAGTGCAAGTGCTCAACCACCACTCGTGGGTCGAGTGCGGTCGGGTGCTGGTGGAAGAACTGGTCAGGGGCCAGCTCGAAGGCGGGATCGCCATGGGCATCGGCCATGCGCTGCTCGAAGAGATGCCGCTGTACGAAGGCGGGCCGGGGGAGGGTGACTGGAACTTCAACCGTTACCGCTTGCCGATGGCGCGCCATGTCGCGGTGTGGAACCAGACCGCCGAGATCCTGCCGCCGCTGTCGCCAAGCGATCCATCGAAGGGCATTGCCGAAGTGGTGATGATCCCGGTGGTCGGTGCCATCGGTAACGCCGTGGCCCACGCCATCGGCAAACGGGTCCGCGACCTGCCTATCACTTCTGCACGCATCAAGGAGGCCCTCAATGGCTAACCGTCCGTTTCAACTGACCCTCAACGGTCAATCCGTCGGCCCGGTGGACATCCCTGATGACCTGCCGATGATCGATTACCTGCACGAATACAAAAACCTCACCGGCTCGCGCCTCGGCTGCGGCCAGGGCATCTGCCACGCCTGCGTGGTGATCGTCGACAACCCGGACGGCACCAGCGAAGAAGTGCGCACCTGCATCACCGGCGCGCATTACTTCGAAGGCAAGAAAGTGCGGACCATCGAAGGCCATGCGACCCGCGATGAGCAGGGCAAGGTCACCGAACTGAACCCGATCCAGCAGCGCTTCGTCGATGAATTCGCCTTCCAGTGCAGCTATTGCGCGCCGGGTTTCGTGAATGCCGCGACCGTGCTGGTCGAGAAGCTGCAGCGTCAGCCCATCGTCAAAAGTCAGTTGGAAAAAGTCATCGAGGACAGCCTCGGTCACCACATCTGCCGCTGCACCGGCTACGTGCGTTACTACAGCGCGACCCGCAACGTGCTGACCGATCTCGGCCTGGTCAAGGAGGGTTAAGCCATGAACCGTTTACTTTCCCGCCTGGCATTGGCGGTTGGCCTGGCTGCGCCTGTGTTGCTGGCCCATGCGGATGATCAAGTGAAGCGCGGCGAATACCTCGCCCGCGCCGCCGATTGCATGGCCTGCCACACCGCCCCGGGCGGCGCGCCGTATGCGGGCGGCCTGCCGATTGTTTCGCCGTTCGGCACCATCTACGGCACCAACATCACCCCGAGCAAAGAACACGGCATCGGCCTGTACAACGATGACGAATTCTTCGCCGCGCTCACCGAAGGCAAGCGCCGGGATGGCGCGAACCTGTACCCGGCGATGCCCTACACCTCGTATCACTTGATGCCGCGAGAAGACTCGGACGCGATTCACGCCTACTTGAAAACCGTCGAGCCGATTGAGCGCGCAGCACCGGTCACCAGCCTGAGCTTTCCGTTCAACGTACGACTGGGTTTGATCGGCTGGAACATTCTCTACGGCAAGGACGTGAAACTGGCGCCGACCGAGGGCAAAAGCGAGGAATTCAAGCGCGGCGAGTATATGGTCGAAGTGCTCGGCCACTGCGGCGAATGCCACACGCCACGGGGTTTGCCCGGAGCGATGCAGCAGGACAAACGCCTGACCGGCGGCCTGCTCAACGGCTACCTGGCGCCAAGCCTGCTGGCCACTGATCTGGCCGCACGCGGCTGGAATCACCAGGACTTGAGCACGTTCCTTAAACACGGGATGAGCGCCCAAGGCACGATGTTCAACGAGATGTTCCCGGTGTTCCACAACAGCACCCAAGACCTCAACGACCCGGACCTGGCGGCGATGGCGACGTATCTGCTAGGCGACCCAGCCCCAGCGGCGAAAGTGCTGACTGAAGTGCCGTTGGACAAGATGAGCCCGAGTGCCCAACGCGGTCGCCAGGATTATCTGAACGTTTGCGCCGGTTGCCACGCACCGAACGGCGAGGGCAAACCGCACATCGCCGTGGCCATGCGCGGCAACACCACGTTGCGCCTGGAAGACCCGCGCAACCTGCTGCGGGTGATCGAGGACGGCATCGGCGAGCAGAAATTCGCCGGGTTCGAACGCATGCAACCGATGCCGGGGTTTGCCGACAAACTCAATCACGAGCAATTGACCGATCTGCTGAATTACCTGCGTCAGGGTTGGGGCGGTCAATCTGCTGAGTTGGCGGTGAGTGATGTGCAGAAGCTGCAAGCCGATGCGCCACCGGCCGAGCACAAGGCGCACTGACATGCAGCATCTCGATCTGCAAGTGGTACGCCGGGCGCTGGAATGGTCTGTCGCGGGTCAGCGGGTTTGGCTGTGCACGGTGCTCGCGACTTACGGCTCGGCGCCCCGTGCGCCGGGGTCGTTGCTGGCCGTGAATGTGGACGGACAGTGGATTGGCTCGCTGTCCGGTGGCTGTGTTGAGGAAGATTTCCTTGAACGTGTCGCCGAAGGTTTGTTTGATCAAGCCGTCAGTGTCGTGCGTTACGGCGAAGGCGATGACCCGCGTTCTCGGGTGAGTCTGCCCTGCGGCGGCGTGCTCGATGTGCTGGTGGAGACGCTTGAATCGGATTGCGCGGTTCAGGCGCATCTGCGGGAACTGGAATCGGCGTTGCTCGGGCAGCGTCGGTTGATCCGCGAGGTCGATCTGGCCAGCGGTGCGCGCAGTGTGTTCGCCGACAGCGAGCAAGGTGCGCGCATTGATCGTGAAATCGACCGGGTGCGCGTGCGGATCGGCGCGGCTCAGCGGTTGTTGCTGGCGGGGTATTCCAGCGTTGCCCAGGCCTGTGCGGAATTTGCCGTGGGCCTGGGGTTCGAGGTGATTCTGTGCGATCCACGGGATGAAGTGCTGGACGGTGTGGTGCTGGAAGGCGTCGAGATTCGTCGGCAATTGCCGTCGATGTTTATCGCGGACGGCGGCTGTCACAGCGATACAGCGGTGGTGGCGTTGACCCACGATCCGCGGATTGATGATCTGGCGATGATGGAAGCGGTGCGCACCGAGGCGTTTTATATCGGCGTGATGGGGTCGATGCAGACGTCACAGAAGCGTTTCGAACGGTTGCGCAGGATTGGTGGGTTGGGGGAGGTGGAGTTGGCGCGGATTCATGCGCCGATTGGCCTGAACCTCGGCAGTAAGACCCCGGCGGAAATTGCCTTGGCGGTCCTCGCTGACATCCTGCGAATCCGTAGCGGCATCGCACGGGATCAGCTCTAACCCCATTCCCCCTGTGGGAGCGGGCTTGCTCGCGAAAGCGGTGTGTCATTCAACATACATGTTGAAGGTTCTGACGCTTTCGCGAGCAAGCCCGCTCCCACAGGGGATATGTGTTGTTGGTTAATTGTTCGCTGCCTCACCCTTCAAAAAATCAATAAACGCCCGCAACTTCTTCGGTGTGTTATTGCGCTCAAAGTAATACAGGTAAAGCGTACTGGTCGGCACCCAATCCTCCAGCACCGACACCAGCTCCCCGTTATCGATATGCTGTGCAATCGGTGCATGGGACAAGTATGCAAACCCAAACCCATCCAGCGCTGCGCGCAACAGCAGATCACTGTCATTGGTCGCCAGTCGTCCTTTGACTGCCACTCGTGTGTGCTTGCCGTCCTTCTCGAAATCCCAACGGGGCAGGGCGCCTGACGCGGCGCTGCGATAATTCAGGCATTCATGCTGCAACAAATCCTGCGGCTGCTGCGGAATCGTCCGGCATTCCAAATACTCCGGCGATGCCACCACCACGAAGCGTATGTCCGTCAGAATCGGCACCACCACCATGTCCTGGGCCAGCACATCGTCATAACGAATGCCGGCGTCGAAACCCTGGACGACGATATCGATCAGGCTGTTGTCCACCGCGACTTCGAGATTGATCCCCGGATGCGCCAACAAAAATCTCCGCAGCAACGGTTGCAGGATCAGCCGACTGGCGCTGGAAGGCACGCTCAAACGCAGGGTTCCCGCCACCTCATCACCGGCCGCCGACGCACTGCGCAGTGCCAACCCCAGATCCTCCATCAACGGCGCGATCTTGCTGATCAACTGTTCACCCGCTTCGGTCACGTTGACGCTGCGAGTAGTCCGGTTCAGCAGCCTCAGGCCCAACTGTTTCTCCAGCTCGCGTACGGCATGGCTGACCGTGGACACCGACAATCCCGTGGCATCGGCGGCGCTGGTGAAACTCTTGGCATGGGCAACCTGCATAAACAGCCGCAGTTGCTGGAAATCCGGCTCTTTCATTGTGTGGTTTTTCCGAAAAGGTCTTGCAGATTATGGCTATTTTTCGCAAAGCCGAGCGTGTCCATACTCAGGTCCATGGCTCGCACTGGCGGGCAGCTACCTGAGGAAGATCCGCATGACTGCATCGACTACAAAACCGGTCTGGTTCATCACCGGTTGCTCAACAGGTTTCGGCCGTCAACTGGCCTTGCACACCCTAAGCCTCGGCTACCCGACCGTGGTCACGGCACGTAACCCGGCACAGGTCGAAGACATCGTCAAAGGTCACGAAGACATCGCACTGGTGTTGAAACTGGACGTGACCGACCCGGCGCAGATCGATGCGGCCGTGGAAGCCGCTCAAGCGCGCTTCGGCCGTATCGACGTGTTGGTGAACAACGCGGGGATTGGCTACTTCGGCTCGTTCGAAGAAAGCGATCTTGAGCAAGCGCGCAACATGATGGAAATCAACGTCTGGGGCCTCGTGCAGATGACCCGGGCCGTGTTGCCAGGCATGCGCCAGCAGCGTAGCGGCTCGGTGGTGAACATCTCGTCCGTCGGCGGGATCGTCGCGTTCCCGGCAGTGAGTTTCTACCACGCCACCAAGTTTGCCGTGGAAGGTATTTCCGAATCCCTGTCCCAGGAAGTCGGGCCTCTGGGCATCAAAGTGCTGATCGTCGAACCTAGCGGATTCCGCACCGATTGGGCCGGGCGCTCGGCCAACGAGGCGAGCCGGACCATCAGTGATTACGACGAAACGGCGGGCAAACGCATGGACATGATCCGGGGCTACAACGGCAAACAGCCCGGTGATCCGGTACGTGCGGCGGTGGCCATCGTCAATGCAGTCGAAGCCGAGAACCCGCCATTGCGGCTGCTGCTGGGCAAAGCGGCCCTGGCCGGTGGCCGCGGCAAAATCGAAGCCCTGCGCAAAGACTTCGAAGGCTGGGCGGACGTCAGCGAAGGCGCAGACTTCCCAAGCTGACACCGGTGTTCTACCTGTGGGAGCGAGCCTGCTCGCGAAGACGGTGTATCAGCCAACATCAATATCGATTGACACACCCCCTGTAGGAGCAAAGCTTGCTCGCGAAAACGGCGTATCAGGCAACATCAATGTCGCCTGACACACCGCCTTCGCGAGCAAGCTCAGCTCCTACAGGTGTCGCGGTGTGGCTTAGTACCCGAATTTATCCCGCAACCCGTAATACCAAGCCCCCAACGCCGCAAACGGCGTGCGCAACAATTGCCCGCCCGGAAACGGGTAATGCGGCAAATCCGCAAACGCATCAAACCGCTCAGCCTGCCCGCGCAACGCTTCGGCCAACACCTTGCCCGCCAAATGCGTGTACGTCACACCATGCCCGCTGCAGCCCTGGGAGTAATAAATGTTATCCCCCAGCCGCCCGACCTGCGGAAGACGCGACAACGTCAGCAGGAAATTTCCGGTCCAGGCGTAATCAATCTTCACGTCCTTCAACTGCGGAAACGCCTTGAGCATCTTCGGCCGAATAATCGCCTCGATATTCGCCGGGTCTCGCGCGCCATACACCACACCACCGCCGAAGACCAAACGCTTATCCCCGGTCAGCCGGTAGTAATCGAGCAAGTAATTGCAGTCCTCGACGCAGTAATCCTGCGGCAACAGACTCTTGGCCAACGCATCGCCCAACGGTTCAGTGGTAATCACCTGAGTCCCGCACGGCATCGACTTCGCCGCCAGCTCCGGCACCAGATTACCGAGATAAGCATTGCCCGCCACGATGATGAACTTTGCCCGAACCTTACCCTGTGGCGTATGCACCACCGGATTCGCCCCGCGCTCAATGCGCACCGCCGGCGACTGCTCATAAATAGTGCCGCCCAACGACTCCACGGCCGCCGCTTCACCCAGCGCCAGGTTCAACGGATGAATATGCCCGCCACTCATGTCGAGCATGCCGCCGACATACTGATCGCACGCCACCACATCACGAATGCGCTGCTGATCCAGCAACTCAAGCTGCGTATGACCAAAGCGCTCCCACAACCGCTTCTGCGATTCCAGATGCCCCATCTGCTTGGCGGTGATGGCCGCGAACACACCACCGTCCTTCAAATCGCACTGGATATTATATTTGGCGACCCGCTCACGAATAATCCGCCCACCCTCAAACGCCATGTGCCCGAGCAACTGAGCTTGCTTGGGCCCGACACTGCGCTCGATCACATCAATGTCACGGCTATAACTGTTAACGATCTGCCCGCCATTACGCCCCGACGCCCCAAACCCCACCTTGGCCGCCTCCAGCACCGTGACCTTAAAACCGTTCTCCAGCAAAAACAGGGCAGAGGACAGACCGGTGTAACCGGCGCCAATCACACAGACATCAGCCTCAACGTCACCCTGCAAAACCGGACGCGGCGGAACCGCATTCGCCGATGCAGCGTAATAGGACTCTGGGTAGGGGGTGTTCGCCATCCTGCAGCCTCTGTTTAATATATTTTACGAGTCTGCCGATCCTACCCGAGTTAAAAAACCGCCGCCAGCCACCGGAAAATCTCCGTCGCAGCCGCGAAATTAAATATTTTGCATATTCATAGGGTTAGCTCGAAAAAAGGTGTTGACACCCCTTCGGAATTCCGTAGAATGCCGCCTCACAGCAGGCACGTAGCTCAGTTGGTTAGAGCACCACCTTGACATGGTGGGGGTCGTTGGTTCGAGTCCAATCGCGCCTACCAAACAAAATCCGCTCTGCTGGGCGGTCTAGAAGGGCTCACCGAAAGGTGGGCCCTTTTTTGTTGTTCACATTTTTCATGCGTTGATCATTAACCCGGAGCGACGTTCGCGTTTCGGTGATGCTATCAAGCAGAATTCGATTTCTATAGTGTTGAAGTGCGCGGCCATTTGCCATTATTCAATGCCCGGCTCCAACCCGATATCCTCCGCACCCAGCAAATGACACGGAACACAGGGAATTATCAGTACGGCTTTTGGGATTTGTCCTGCAGCCGGCGCTTGAACTTTCCGGAAACGTCATTCTGCCCCAGCCTCCGGCTGGAATTCCCCAAGGACGAACAAGGAAGCTCATGTGAGCGGATACGTACCAAACCCGCCGAAGGGCTACCGCAACAGCGGTGTAGAACCTGCTGATATCCATGCCCAACGTTGGGCGGAATACAACGACCTCACACCGAAAGAAGACACCAAACCCAACGCCGTTGGCTGTGTGTTCGCAAAGAGCTGCGACCTTCCTGACGGTGTGATCGACCACAAGAAACCAGCCGGGTTTATCCCTGTCGAGAAGGTGGCCAACTATGGCGAAATTGCCATTCTTGGTGGTCGTGAAACGGATGCAGACGGGAACATCCCCCTCAAGAAAATCAGCGGTAGTGCGCTACCCACTGCAATTGGAACACTCGTGTTGGGCGGAGCTGCCGTTGCGGCCAGTACGTCCTGTGGTGGCCTCTGCACTGCTGGCGCTGCTGGTGTTGCAACCGAGACTGCTGCTGTAACAGGAGCCGGGGCCGGAACTGGTGTTGTGACTGCTGGCGTAGTTGCCGGGTTCTTGGGAGGAATGGTTGCGATGTTGTGGTCATCGAGCTTGGGCGATAGCTCCTTATATACAGAGGATCAACTTCGCTCACTCAAGCAAGCTCGAACGCGTGTCCGTCTGCACATTGAACAACAGGCCGATGGCACCCTAAAGGGATACGGGTACAACACCCAGAAGCGCGGCGAATGGGAAATGATTCCCGTAGTGGGGTTCGTAGTTCAGGACGCCAAGCAAGTGGCGGACTTAGGCGATGGCGTGACATTGATTTGGACGCCAGCCGTTGACCCATCCAGCACGTCTGGGATTCCACCGCTAGAAGGTGCGCCACAAGCTCCACAGATTTGGATTTATCCGCCCACCGAACAAGCGGATAACATCATTGTCAACCCGATCTATCCACCAGAGTATAAGGACTTCATCCTTGTGTTCCCGGCTGGCTCTGGTGTGCCGCCGCTGTACATCGTGATGAATGTTCGCAAGACCCCCGGCACTGTTACAGGTCAGGGTGAAGATGTTATCGGTATCTGGCTTATCGGGGCGAGTTCGGGAGTAGGTGTTCCAATCCCTAAAGAAGTGGCGGATGCACTGAGAGGGCGAGATTTCAAAAGCTTCGATAAATTCAGATCCGCACTTTGGGAAGCAGTTTCAGAATCGGCTGCGGCTGATCAGTTCATCAAGCAGAACGTCAGCCGTATGCGCACAGGCAGAGCCCCAAGGGTAAGAGAAGCCGACAGCGTGGGAGGAAGACTGTCCTATGAGCTACACCATCTCGAAAAAGTATCAGAGGGTGGTGGCGTCTACGACGTTGATAACCTGCGGGTTAACACGCCAAGAAACCACATTGATCTCCATCGGAACGAATAGGCCAACATATGACAGACACATTGCTAAAAAACAGCTTCTCTGAGTACACCGAAGCGGAGTTCATCGGGCTGCTAGAAGAACTCGCGAAGGAAGACGAGGAAGCCGAGAACGATGATCGTGCAGACCTACTTCTTCTGCATTTCAAAAAGATCAGCCAGCATCCAGCGGGGTCAGATTTGATCTACTATCCGGAACCCGGAGCAGATAACTCCCCCGAGGGCGTGACGCAGATTGTGAAGGCGTGGCGTGCTGACCAGGGCTTACCGGGTTTTAAAGGCGAGTAAACAACTCTATGCACCTGGAAAAAAACGGGACAGAAAAAAACGGGACAGATTTATTTTCATTGCACACGCCTGCCAACGAGCGGTAAACAAGACTGTTGAACTGTTGCCGCACAGTCGGGTGCCATCGCGTAACCTCCAATGGAATGGTCAGATGCTACAATCGTTTCTATCGCCCAGCGCAGGGAAGTACAAGTGTGCTTGAGATATTGATCGAAGTAATTTTTCGCGCAATTTGCTTTCCTATTGGTTGGCCCATAATGAGGCTTATCACTCTAGGTAAATATCCTTCGAATGGCTCTTGGTTTGCCAATACACCGGAGTCCGAATGGACTTCCGCGGTAGGGCTTGCCGTCCTGGTGATCGCAATAATGGCAGCAATGAACCAGTTCATTTTCGGTAGCACACCGACAGCACCGTTCGCTACGTTTGCGGCCCACTGCAATATTTCAGGGATGTATCTATGCAAGCTGTTAACCCTGCCGAACCTTCGGTGGCGTTTCTACTGGGGGGAAGAAAGGGGACAGATTTATTTTCGATGGCGCGGTGGCGGATCTATTTTTCATAGGAGCCAAAAAATAAATCTGTCACCTTTTCTGCGAGTAAAAGCTGCTTTGTGTATTTGAAAAAATGGACGGAAAAAAGGGGATAGATTTATTTTTGAATCTGGCGCCTCACTCATAATGCTGACCCGGACATCACCCCAGGCCAGAAGGTGGGCATATCTATTTTTCATAAATCCACCCTCAAATAAATTCGTTACCTTCTGACGTTCAGTCAGTATCAGCCGTCGCTAGTTTATTCGCTGTCCTGATGCTCTTGCTCCGGCTCGGGACACTCAAAATTCCACGAGTAGATTTTCATATCTTTTACTTCTTCGCCTATAGTTGCTACGCCGAGGCAGATTTCATTTTTTTTGTAATTTAAGTCGCAGTATTGAATGCCCACGGTGCAAGACTCAAATTCAATGAAGCCTTTTCTCATATAGATTTTCTCAACACCAGGTTCTCCTGAGTAGGTTGGGTTTGGTTTCCAGCCGTCTTTAATTAAAGCTTTTCTAGCTTTTAAGAACGACATGCCTTCTCTTATTGGCACATCTGTTGCGTTTGCAAAAAAGCTAACGCTGAATAATAAACAGATAAGTATTTTAAGTGGTTTCATTTCACAGTACCGCCATAGCCCTTATAGATATTAATAACTTCGTCGTATTCAGTGTACGGCTGTCCTGATGGTTTGCCTTTTAAAGGCCGATTTGCCATTCCTGGCCCCATCGGTAAAGCCTCCCATTTCCTGCAGGCTTTTCCTATTGTGGTTTTCAAGTCTCCGCTTATCAGTGGCTCGATTGCACTCACTGTGCGCAGAAGTTCAACCGCAATTAAATCCTGTGTTCCGGGGCTGAAGTCAGAGAGTCCCATGGCGTCAATGGAAGACTCCGACCATGCGGCTTTCGTAATTTGATACCTACCTGATGCCGTAGTTAAGCCGCCATGACCCGCACCGGGGTGGGTAGACTCATCACTAAATGTCCACTTTCCAGTCTTAAAGCCTGGTGCCCATCCAAAACCAAATTTTGCGTGGTAATCGCCGCCTTCAATTTGCGCAAGGGTATCCAAAAAAGCCTTCACGTTCTTATTCTTCAAATACTCGGCGTTCTCCGCCCGTCTTTTCTGTTGCTTAGCTGAAACCACAATGTCTTTTGGAGAAGTGACCAAAAAGGTGACGGACCTATTTAAAGGTTAACCTCTTAAATAGGTCCGTCACCTTTTTGTTGGCTAAGCAAGTACGAACTGCTTCATCGCTGCCATCATCGCGATGACCAAAACGGCTAGCCCAATCGCAGACGTCCATTGGGCTGAAGGGCTTTCCGAAAACCAGGAGCCTTTAGCGGGGTACTTTCCCAGGGTGAAGGCCTTCATCAAAGGCCAGCCGATAGGGAAGCAAATCGCCTGGAAAACAAAGTCAGCCAGTACACCTAATAGTTCACTCAAAGGCCAGATCCCGCCGAATTACCAGTCCTTAAAGCTTAATCATGCTGCTCTAGTCTGGCGATGACAAGGGGAGTCGAGGGGCAAACGATACCGAACAATCTGCTCGCATATCAGTTGATATCTGGTGAAATCACGCAAAGTGACTTGGCTGAACGCTTACGCACTGCTGGAGCCGACCTGAAAGGCGGATACGAATCGTAAGGCAAAGGCATTCAGTGGGGGTATCTTGAGTTCCAACGACTGCCAAGTTTAGGCGTGTTTAATTATTTCGAGCCGCATGTTTAAGGACACTCAGTGTTACGTCATAAGAGGCTACAAACCCTTGCGCCATTACCTACACGTACGCCAGAATCCGCCGGCTTGTGCGCCTTGGGCCCGGGATCTATCGTTGACCTGCCACTGCTCATCAGTGGTCGGGTTTAGTAGCTCGGTTTCCTAGCGGGTGCATACGCACCTATCAATCAGGCGTTTATTTGCCTGCACTTGATGGTGGCTGTGCGCAGGGCGCTCTCGGGCGCGCCGGATTGCTAGGTCCCCGGTCTACTAACCTGCAAACAGCCGCCACCCTTCTGTTTAGTAGCTAAAGAGTTGCGGCCTCATTTGAGGACCTAGTTCATGTTCAAGGTAACGCCGAATCCCCCACACACCAATCCAGTCCCCTACGACTCCTCTCTAGATCTTGACCCCAAGAAAATGAAAGAGGCAGCCGACCGCGCACTCAACTTTTACCTCAACCCCGGGGCACTGAAAGAGCCGATACCGCCCCGCAACTCCAGCAGCGACACCTTCATCATCAACCCAGCGGTGAATGACGAAACGTTGCTCGTCCAGTCTTGCGAATCGTTGGCGTCTGCTACCGAAATGGCGAGTGAGATCGCCAGCACGATGGACGGCCCACAGCGCAGGAAGATGCTGATGCTGCAGCAGGTGATCAGGTTGGGTGAGTTGGCGGTGAATCGGGTACTGGATAACCACAAGCCTGGGTAGTCGCCAGGCACTGTAACGAGGGGATTGCCCCCTCGTTACACTTGTTGCATGAAGCAACATCGGACCTGCGTGGCAGGTCCGGCCAACGAGTGTCAGCCTTGTTTGGCGTTCAACTTTTTCAGTTCTTCATAGGTCGCCGATTGTACGAACCAGAAGCCGGAGACGATGCACCAGGTCAGGGTGCCGGTGATGAAAACGCCTACACCGGACCAGAAACCCTGAATAGAGAACATGACTATGGCGGCGATCCAGATGACGGCCAGCGCGACATACAGAACTACGTTGTTTACGCCAATTACGAACTCTTTCACGTCTATTCCCTTTTAAATGATTGTCCTCTGACCCCTCACGCAAGGGTCAGTGGGCGGCATGATAGGGAGATAGGTGGCTGTTCGCCAGTTATGTCACGGCCTGTTACTCAAATAGACCCATAAGTCTAATCATCCTTCCAACACCCGCCCCGGAAAGAACAACTCAAAACACGTCACCCCATCCTCACTGGTGACGCCATATCGTCCGTTATGCAACTGCATGATCGTCGCCACAATCGACAACCCCAATCCGTTCGATTGCGCCGACCGTTCCCGCGACTCATCCACCCGGTAAAACCGATCAAACAGTTTCGGTAGATGCGCCGCATCAATGGTCGCGCCGTGGTTGCGCACCCGCAGGCTGATGCCGTCGGGGGAGGGCGTTGCGCTTACTTCAAGTTCCGAATCCGGCGCACCGTATTTGACGGCATTGGCGCACAGGTTCGCCAATGCCCGGCGCAGTAACATGGGCTCGGCCCAGATCACGCCACTGCCGTGGGCCTTGATGCTGATGCCGACGTCCGCCGCCAGTCCTTCGAAGTAGTCGGCCATGCGTTCCATTTCTTCTGCAGCATCCAATTCCTGGCGTTGACGCAGGGCGCTGGCGGGGTCGGTTCGGGCGAGGAACAGCATGTTGTCGAGCATGCGCGCCAGGCGTTCGAGTTCTTCGACGTTGGAGGCGAGCAGTTGTTGGTAGGCTTCGACGCTGCGGTTTTGCTGGAGGGCGACTTGGGTTTCGCCGAGCAGGTTGTTGATAGGGGTGCGCAGTTCGTGGGCCATGTCGGTAGAGACTTGGCCGAGTTGGACGAAGCCTTTGGCGAGGCGGTCGAGTACGCCGTTGAAGGCGTCGATCATCGGCAGCACTTCCAGTGGCGCGCCGTGGTTGTCGAGGCGTTCGGTGAGGTTGCCGACGCCGATGCCATGGGCGTGTTTGGCCAGGTGCCGCAGGGGCAGCAGCCCGCGATAAAGCAGCAGGTAGCCGCAGAGTGCGAGTAACAGGGCCGCGACGCCGGCCAAGAGGTAAACGCGCAGTCGGTAGTTGGCGAGCACGCTGGTGCGCTCGGTCATCAACCGCCCGGCGACGACTTGCAGGCTGCCCAGGTCGCCCGAGTCGATGGTCGCCGCCAGTGCCGCGAAGGGCACGCCGTCCACGCCGGAAAAGTGCTGCACGTCGGCCAGGACCAGTGGGTGGTCCATCGTCACGGGCGACAGGTTCGGCAGGTCGAGGTTGCCGGGATTGACCACCAGTAACGGTTTTTTGCCGGCCGCACCGATCACCAGCACCGATTCGCGGTTGCCGAGCATGTTCTGGAACAACGCGGGTTTGCTTTTGATCAGGTCGAGGGTGTTGCTGTCATTCAGAAAAGTGCGCAGTTGATCGACCCGTGTTATCAGCGCGGCATCGTCCCGGCGGATCAACTCGCGTTCCAGTTCGCGATACAAACACACGCCCAGGGTGATGACCGAGACAAACGCCAGCAAGGCAAACAACAGTGCCAGGCGCAGGGTCAGGGAATGCGGTCGACCGTTCATGGCTGCGTATCAAAGCGGTAGCCGATGCCACGGACGCTGTGGATCAACTTGAGCTGGAACGGGTCGTCGACTTTCAGGCGTAAGCGCCGAACCGCGACGTCCACCACATTGGTGTCGCTGTCGAAGTTCATGTCCCACACCCGCGAGGCAATCAGCGAGCGCGACAGCACTTGGCCCTGATGAGTTGCGAACAAGTGCAGCAGGGCGAATTCTTTATTGGTCAGGGTGATCCGCACGCCGTCGCGGGTGACGCGGCGTTTGAGCACGTCGATTTGCAGATCGGCCACTTGTAGCTGCTCTTCTTCCCGGGATGGGCCGCGGCGGGTCAGGGTGCGCAGGCGCGCCACCAGTTCGGCGAAGGAGAACGGTTTGATCAGGTAATCGTCGGCGCCCAATTCGAGGCCTTTGATGCGGTCGGCGATGTCGTCGCGGGCGCTGAGGAACAGCACCGGGGTATCGGCTTCTTTGCGCAAGCGCCGCAGCACTTCCCAGCCGTCCATTTTCGGCATCATCACATCGAGCACGATGACGTCGAACGAGGTTTCCAGGGCCAGGTGCAGGCCATCCACGCCATCGCGGGCCAGGCTGACCGAGTAACCGAGTTCCTGCAAACCGTTGAGCAGGTAGTTGCCTGCCTTGGGCTCGTCTTCAACGACTAGGATGTTCATGGTCGGTTTCCGTAAGAAGTCATGGCGCCGTGGTGGGCGTGAGCCAGTGTAGCCCGATCATCTGCGTATGACGCGGGCCACACATCGTTGGCGCGCACTCTCAATTGTCATTGGTGCAGCCGGAGCCTTCGACCTGGTAATCGAGCACGTGCTCCTGGCCGTTGTGGTCCAGGTAGTCCAGGCGCGCAGGAATAATGCCGCACTGTTGTGAGATGTCGGTAGTGGACAGGACTTTGGCGACGTCCATGTGTACAAAGAAACCGGTCTTGTCGTGAATCACTGCGGTCTGTGGCTGGGTATCGGCAAAGGCCGAACCGGTGGCGAGGAGGGCGGCGAAACCAAGGATTAACATTTTCATGATGTGTCTCTCTCTAATCTGGATGACGGTGGCTGCCGGTTGAGTGCCTGGGCAGTGAGCTCAGGTTAACGAGGTGATCCGAACAGCCGACCAACAGTTGAATGACAAAGTTGTAATGCAATTCGCCCCGGGATTACGGCTGGCGGCCGGAGGCTTCGAGGATCAGGTCGGCGATTTCTTTCGAGTGGGACACCAGCGACAAATGGCTCGACGGCAGCTCGATGGTGGTTGCGCCCATGCGTTTGGCGAGGAAGCGCTCAAGATCCGGGTTGATGGTCTGATCCAGGCTGGAGACTGCGTACCACGACGGTTTGCTGTGCCAGGCGGCAGCGGTGGTTCGCTCGCCAAACAGGGTTTTGGCGATCGGTTGTTGCACGGCGAACAGGGCCATGGCCTTGTCGTGGGGAACATCGCTGGCGAAGTACTTAAGGAAGGCGTCCTGTTTCAAGCTGACGTAGCCGTCGTGCTCCTCGGTGCCAGCGCGCACGGGCATGGTTGGGTATTTGCCAGAGAGGGCGACGAAATCTTCGCCGGCGTCCGGGGCGCGGGCGGCGACGTAGACCAGGGCGCTGACTTTCGGATCGACACCGGCTTCACTGACCACGGTGCCGGCGTAGGAATGGCCGACCAGCACTGTAGGACCGTCCTGTTGATCGAGTACGCGTTGGGTGGCGGCGACGTCATTGGCCACGGAGGTCAGCGGATTCTGTACGGCGGTGACGTGCAGTCCGGCAGCCTGCAACCGCGTGATCACCTCGGACCAGCTCGAACCATCAGCCCAGGAACCGTGCACCAGCACGACGTTATTGGCCTTCACGGTTGCCACGTTGGCGGCCATGGCGGAACCGGTGCCAAGCATCAGCAGGCTGGCGGCGATCAGGCAAAGTTTGTTCATTGGTTTCATGGTGTCGACCCTTCTCTTCATCGGTGGGAGGCGAGCCGCCCGGTTGGGTGGCTGACGACGACACTGTATGAATCGAGGGCGCGACCTACGCTGACAACTCAATGACAAAGTTGTAATGCGTTACGGCGCGGCAGGGGTTTGATGGCAGGCAGGTTTCCTGGTTTTGGACTACTACTGACAGGCCTTTTTCCTTTTCCCTGTCAGGAGCTTTCCTATGTTGTCTCACTGGTTTCTTGCGGCGATCCATCTCTTGGCATTTGCCATGGGCCTCTGGGGTGTGCTGACTCGCGGCGCGGCGTTAAGCCGTTTAGCCGCCGGCACGGCGCAGGTTCGTAGCGTGCTGGTCGCGGATAACGTGTGGGGGATTTGCGCTGGGATTTTGCTGGTCACGGGTTTGCTGCGAGCTTTTGGCGGCTACGAAAAAGGCACCGACTATTACCTTCACCAGCCACTGTTCCATCTGAAGATGACGCTGTTCGTAATCATCTTGCTGCTGGAGTTGGCACCGATGATTACCTTGATCAAATGGCGGATCGCACTGGGACGCGGCGCTTCGATTGATATGGGGCGGGCGAAACTGTTCGCGCGGATCAGCCATCTTGAAGCGCTGCTGCTGATGCTGATGGTGATTGCCGCCACTGGCATGGCGCGGGGCGTGACCTTCGGTTAACGATGTCCCGATTCCTCGGCATTAAAGCGAATGGTCTGACAGCCAAGGCGTCGCCGAAGCCGTTAGTATCGGCTTCACGTCACGAGGGGGATGAGCGGTGGGGCAGGATGGGCGAAACGATGTGCATGAATCTTTAGCCAGCCATTGCGCTGAAGCGAACGGGCTGGCTACTGACTGCAGCAGGATTCAGGGTTGTGGCTTGTCTGGAGCGGTCAGCCCAGCCTGAATGCGCTGATAGATTTCTTCGCGATGCACGGCAACGTCTTTCGGAGCGTTGATGCCGATCCTGACTTGCTGGCCGCTAACGCCCAGAATGGTGATAGTGATGTCATCACCGATGTTTATGCTTTCACCGACTTTGCGGGTGAGTATCAGCATGGTCTTCTCCTTGATTGCTTTGTAGGGCACCTGATTCAGACAGTGCAGAGGTCGGTGTAGTTATAGATTAGTGCGAAGTCTCACGGTTTGGGTGCCTCTTTCTGACGCGCAGATGCTGCATTAATTCCCAAGGCGTAACTATACAGAGGCCGCAACCATGATTCTCGTTGTTTTATGCCCATTTTGCGGCCCTCGAGAAGTATTCATGAATGCTAAAATCCGCGCTTTCGGCATTCAGAGGGAAACGTTGTGCGCAAAATGGCCTTGGTAATCGCAGTATTGGCGTTGGCGGGATGTGGTGAAGGCAAGGATGCGAGCGCTCAAAAAACGCCATCCGCGACTGTTTCCGCACCGGTAAAAGCGCCTGCACCGGCAACGGGTCCGCAGTGGGATCTGGAAGTGCGCGGTGAAACGACCCAGGCAGTCAGCGACCTGAGCGGCTGGTTGATCGAGCATAGCTTCGTTTCCAACGTGGTCCGGGAAAACGGCAAGGACCGCATCCTGCTTGGGCCATTCGCCTCGAAAGCCGAGGCCGAAGCCCGGCAGGCTGACTTGAACGCGGCCCTGACCCGGGCGAAAAAGATGAACATCGAATCACTGATCATCGAGCGTCCGGTGGCTCAGTAATCGCGTATTTGTTCAGGCGCCGTTCAGCGGGGAATCCTAAAGGGCATGGGCAGTGACTCGTATTAAACGTAGTCACTGTCGATTTCCAGAAGGAGCTCCCCATGGCCTCCGCCAATCCTTACAAAATGTTCGACGCCGTCCTGCGACGCAAGCAGACCCTGAGCCCGCACATGATGCGCGTCACCCTGGCCGGCCCGATGGTCACCGAGATGGCCACCTGGGCACCGGATCAACGGGTGAAACTGTTCTTCCCCGCCGAGGACGGATCGCCCGCCAGGCTTGCCCATGACGATGGCTGGTACGCCCGTTATCGCTCCATGCCGGCAGCCCAGCGTCCGGCGATGCGCACTTACACCATTCGTCATTTGCGCGCCGAACAGGGCGAAGTGGACATCGACTTTGTACTGCACGGTGAAACCGGTCCTGCTTCCCGTTGGGCCATTCGTGCGGTGCCGGGGGAGTCGATCCAGATCACCGCGCCGGATCGGCGATTTTCCGCGCAGGACGCTGGCGGTTTCGAATGGAAGCCGCCGCAAGCGCTCAAGCAATTATTGCTGGTCGCCGATGGCACTGCGTTGCCAGCGGCGCTCGGGATTCTCGATGAGTTGGCTGCCTTGGCCGAACCGCCGGTAACCCAGGCTTATTTCGAAGTCGATAGCCTGGACGATGCACTGCCGGTCCCGGACTGGCCGGGGCTTTCGGTGGAGTGGCTGATTCGCGATCACACTGGCGCAGGATCGTTGATGGTCGAGGCTGTAAAACGGGCCAGCCTGCCGTCATCGTCTTCCAATAAACCTGAGTCGGTGGTGCTGGAGGAAGTTAATGTCGACGAGGAAATCCTCTGGGAAACTTCCGAGTCGGCCCACGATGGTTTCTACGGCTGGATCGCCGGCGAGACGGTCGCGGTGATGAGCTTACGCAAATACCTGATCAAGGAACACGGCATTCCCCGGGAGTCGCTCAACCTGATGGGCTACTGGCGCTACAACAAAGTCGGCGGTTAGAAACGAACAAAGGCCTCGGGTTTTGATACCCGAGGCCTTTGTGTTTTCGGCGTTTGCTCAGCCGCAGGCTTTCATGTCCACCGGGCCGACAAACTCGTTGCCGCGCCCCATCACGCACGCCACGCTTTGATTGCGCTGGCGCTCCCAGGTTTGCACCGGGTAGGTTTTGTTCCAGGCCTCGTACAGTTGGCGATCCTGTTTCGACAGCCTCAAACCGTACTGTTTACTCATGTAGAAATAGGTCCGGGCGATCATCCCGCGAATCGACGGCCGGGGCATGACCTTCTTGGCCTTGAAGTCGACTTGAGTCAGGCACGAACCGTATTGGCCCGATTGCACCGGCAGCCAGCCAAAGCTGAAGTTGCTGCGATCACCGTTCACCTCACCGATGCTGGGCACCAGGTTATGCAAATCGGCCTCGGCTTTTTGATAAACCGGGTCATAGCGCGTGCAGTTCTTGCGTCCACCCGACTGCCAGCACTGGCGCTGATGACCAATCTGCCAGGCCGGGACAATGTGCTCCCACTCGATACGGGCGGCACGCTTGGCGCTTTTGCGCGGTACATACCCGCAGGCTGCGAGGTCGACCTTGTTGCCGGTGTATTTGCAGCCGCAATAAAACTCGGTGGATTGCGGGGCGTAGAGCTTCCAGGCGACTTTCTTGGCTTCGTTGAACGTACGGGGCGCGGCAGCCTGGGCGCCCAGGGTGAAGAACAGCAACAGCAAAGCAAAACAGCGGACACTCATTGACTCAATCTTCCTTCGGCACAACCCAGAAAATCTGCACGCCGCCATCGTCGCGATAGGCGAGGGTGACGTTGTCGTTCTCGTCGATTTCTTCGAGCAGGCGCTCCCATTCGTCCACCGGTTCGTCCGGTAAACGGAAAATCAGTGCCGCTTTGGATTTTTGCGCGGTTGGCGAATTGATGATTTTTTGAACGCGCAAACCCATGCGTTCAAAGGAGTCAGGAGAGGCGGAAGTGGAGGCCACGGAATTATCCTTATTAAGCTGTACGGGCATACAGTATTTAACTGTAAGCATTTTCGCAACTGCTTAAAATTCAAGAAAATCCTCTGACAGTGGTTTTTTCCGTTTGCTGTAGGGCGGTTGGCATTTTTTTGTAGGAGAGTTGCCCGACCGCAAACGGTCGGGCGAGGGCAGATCAGTATTCCCAGAACATCCGTTGCAGCTCTTTGCTGTCGTTGGTCTTGGTCAGCGCGACCATGGCCAGGATGCGCGCCTTTTGTGGGTTCAGATCATGGGCCACGACCCAGTCGTACTTATCGTCAGGCTGTTCGGCATTGCGCAGGACAAAACCGCCGGCGTTAACGTGGGACGAGCGAATGATTTGCACGCCGTCCTTGCGCAGGGCTTGCAGGGTCGGCACGACGCGGGAAGACACCGAGCCGTTGCCAGTGCCAGCGTGGATGATCGCTTTGGCGCCGGATTGCGCCAGGGCTTTGTATGCCGTGTCGCTGACGTTGCCGTAGGAATAGGCGATTTCGACGTCAGGCAGGCTCTTGATGGTCTTGATGTCGAACTCCGAATCCATGGTGTGGCGCTTGGCCGGCAGGCGGAACCAGTAGGATTTGCCTTCGACCACCATGCCCAGCGGACCCCAGGCACTTTTGAAGGCCTCAGTCTTGATGTTGATCATTTTGCTGACATCGCGACCGGACTGGATTTCATCGTTCATGGTCACCAGTACGCCTTTGCCCCGGGCTTCTTTGCTGCTGGCCACGGCCACGGCGTTGTACAGGTTGAGCATGCCATCAGCAGACATCGCGGTGCCCGGACGCATGGAGCCGACCACGATGATCGGCTTGTCGGTTTTTTCCACCAGGTTCAGGAAGTAGGCGGTTTCTTCCAGGGTGTCGGTGCCGTGGGTGATGACGATGCCATCGACATCTTTGTTGTCAGCCAATTCCGCTACACGGCGGCCCAGTTGCAACAGGTTGTCGTTGGTGATGCTTTCGGAGGCGATCTGCATGACTTGTTCGCCACGCACGTTCGCCAATTGGCTGAGTTCCGGCACGCCGGCGATCAGTTGCTCAATGCCGACTTTCGCGGCCTGATAAGTGGCGCTGTTGGCTGCACTGGCGCCAGCGCCGGCAATGGTGCCGCCGGTGGCCAGGATCACCACGTTCGCCAGTTTCTGTTGGGTTTCGGCTTCTTTCGCCTGAAGGGCGGTGGGCAGGAGCAGCAGGAGGGCTAAAGCGCCCGGAATAAAGGTGTTGAATGCAGATTTCATTATTTTCTCTCTAGTAGTGACGGTGCTGATGCAGGTTCATCTAGATACGCCCCTGGCTGATCTGAACGCCGGGGGTGTACGAGAGGAGCAGGATCTGTACCAGCCATACTTTGAATGAGGGAAAACTTTAAGTTGATGATTTATATCAGTATTTATAAAGGGTGTAACAAGGTTAAACAATCTGTTGTCCGGGTTTCCGAATACGTTGAGTATTTGTGTTCGGTTCTCCGAAAGAGCCTACGGTTGATGTTGATAAATCGCCTTGCCGGATTTCGAATCGATGCTAAAGAAAGTCGGGCGCCGGTCGATGGTTCTCTAAAGGGATCTATTTTTCAGGAGTTCACATGTCGTTATCAGTCGGTCTTCCCAACGCGGCGGGCGTCACCATTGGCGGCAAATCCGCTGCGACGATCCGTGCGCTTAACGATGCCACGCAGGCCGAGGCAGACAAAGCGCTCGGCACTAAAGAAGACGACGGCAAGGTGGTCAAGACCGGCCCGGTGGGGTTGGATAAAAGCACCGAAACCCAAGCCGCACCCAGCAACCAGAGCGTGGCAGTGAAAATGCTGCTCAAGCGTATGCAGGAGCTGCAACAGCAACTGCGCGAGCAACAACAGCAATTAGCCGCAGCTCAAGCGGCGTCTTATCCGACACCGGAAGTCAAGGCTGCCGCGCTGATGGCGATTCAAGGACAGATCGCCGAGACTAACGGCGCCTTGCTGGAAGTGGCAGCCTCCCTTGTCCAGGAACTGGCCAAGGGTGCCAAAACCGGATCGGTGGTCAACACCACAGCCTGAGGCTTTTGCCAGCTCGGGCACAAAATGGTCGATTCTGCTCGTTGACAAATCCCGGCAGGGTTCGCATAGTTCGGTCTACGCAAACGTTTGCGCGGCATTCACGATGGCCTGATCCATCGACGAACGCCACGAAGCCTGCGCCAGCGCAAGCGTTGCTCACAATAATCATAAGATCGGAGTGAACCCATGAAGCTGCCATTCGCTGGACGTCTTCTCGCTGTCGCTATGCTGGCTGCCGCATCCGCCGCTTTGCCCCTCTCTTCGGCTTTCGCCGATACTGAAAAACCTAAAGTCGCCCTGGTCATGAAATCCCTGGCCAACGAATTCTTCCTGACCATGGAAGACGGCGCCAAGGCCTACCAGAAAGACCATTCCGCCGATTTCGACCTGATCTCCAACGGCATCAAGGACGAAACGGACACCGCCGGCCAGACCCGCATCGTCGAGCAAATGATCCTGGCCAAGGTCAATGCGCTGGTCATTGCGCCGGCTGACTCCAAGGCCATGGTGCCGGTGATCAAGAAAGCCGTCGATGCCGGTATCACCGTGATCAACATCGACAACCAGCTCGACCCGGCCGTGGTCAAGAGCAAGAACATCACCGTTCCCTTCGTAGGCCCGGACAACCGCAAAGGCGCGCGTCTGGTGGGCGAATACCTGGCCAAGCAACTGAAGGCCGGTGACGAAGTCGGCATCATCGAAGGCGTGTCCACCACCACCAACGCCCAACAGCGTACCGCTGGTTTCAAAGACGCGATGGAAGCCGCGAATATCAAGGTTGTGTCCTTGCAGTCCGGTGATTGGGAAATCGACAAAGGCAACAAGGTTGCCGCCTCTATTCTCAGCGAATACCCGGAAGTCAAAGCCCTGCTGGCCGGTAACGACAGCATGGCCGTCGGCGCTGTGTCCGCTGTTCGTGCTGCGGGCAAGGCAGGCAAGGTGCAAGTGGTCGGCTACGACAACATCAACGCCATCAAGCCGATGCTCAAGGATGGTCGTGTCCTGGCTACCGCTGACCAGTTTGCCGCCAAGCAAGCCGTGTTCGGTATCGAGACTGCGCTGAAAATCATCAAGGGCGAGAAAGTCGACAGCGGCACCAACGGTGTGATTGAAACTCCGGTTGAGCTGGTCACCAAGTAGTCCTTCTGGCGACACAACGGTGCTCGCCCGTCCGGGCGAGCGCATGGAGAGTTTTTATGTCAGTTTCCGCCCCGAACGCTGTCCTCTCGGTCAGCGGTATCGGTAAGACCTATGCCCAACCGGTTCTGACCGGCATCGACCTGACGCTGATGCGCGGAGAAGTACTGGCGCTGACCGGTGAGAACGGCGCCGGCAAAAGCACCCTGTCGAAGATCATCGGCGGGCTGGTCACGCCGACCACCGGCCAGATGCAATTCCAGGGTCAGGAATACCGCCCCGGCAGCCGCACCCAGGCTGAAGACCTGGGCATCCGCATGGTCATGCAAGAACTCAATCTGTTGCCGACCCTGTCGGTGGCGGAGAACCTGTTTCTCGACAACTTGCCAAGCAACGGTGGCTGGATCAGTCGCAAGCAACTGCGTAAAGCCGCGATCGAAGCCATGGCCCAGGTCGGCCTCGACGCGATTGACCCGGACACCCTGGTCGGCGAGTTGGGCATCGGTCACCAGCAAATGGTCGAGATCGCCCGCAACCTGATCGGCGATTGCCATGTGCTGATCCTCGACGAACCGACCGCGATGCTCACGGCCCGTGAAGTCGAGATGCTGTTCGAGCAGATCACGCGCCTGCAAGCCCGTGGCGTGTCGATCATCTACATTTCCCACCGCCTCGAAGAACTGGCGCGAGTCGCCCAGCGCATTGCCGTGCTGCGCGACGGCAACCTGGTCTGCGTCGAGCCGATGGCCAACTACAACAGCGAGCAACTGGTCACCCTGATGGTGGGCCGCGAGCTTGGCGAACACATGGACATGGGCGTGCGCAAGATCGGCGCGCCAGCCTTGACGGTCACGGGGTTGACCCGCTCCGACAAGGTTCGTGATGTCTCTTTTGAAGTGCGTGCCGGTGAGATCTACGGCATTTCCGGGCTGATCGGGGCAGGGCGCACCGAGTTGCTGCGCCTGATCTTCGGCGCCGATACGGCCGACAGCGGCACCGTCGCCCTGGGTTCGCCAGCTCAAGTCGTCAACATTCGTTCCCCGGCTGACGCGGTCGCCCATGGCATTGCGCTGATCACCGAGGATCGCAAGGGCGAAGGTCTGCTGCTGACTCAATCGATCAGTGCCAACATTGCCTTGGGCAACATGCCGGTGATTTCCAGTGCGGGCGTCGTCAATAACGGTGACGAGATGGCGCTGGCCCAGCGTCAGATCAGCGCCATGCGCATCCGCAGTTCCAGCCCGACGCAATTGGTGTCCGAGCTGTCCGGCGGCAACCAACAGAAGGTCGTGATCGGCCGTTGGCTGGAGCGTGATTGTTCGGTGATGTTGTTCGATGAGCCGACCCGTGGCATCGACGTCGGCGCCAAGTTCGACATCTATGCCTTGCTCGGCGAATTGACGCGCCAGGGCAAAGCGCTGGTGGTGGTGTCCAGTGACCTGCGGGAACTGATGCTGATCTGCGACCGGATCGGCGTGTTGTCGGCGGGGCGTCTGATCGACACGTTCGAGCGCGACAGCTGGACCCAGGATGATTTGCTTGCCGCCGCTTTTGCCGGCTACCAAAAACGTGATGCGTTGCTCAACGAAGCAGCGCCTAGGGATCTTCCATGAAAACTGCAACGTCTGCCGGTAAACGTAGTGGCAATTTTTACGGCCTCGGCACCTACCTGGGCCTGGCCGGTGCCTTGCTGGCGATGGTCGCGCTGTTCTCGGTGCTGAGCAGCCATTTTCTGTCGTACGACACCTTCAGTACCCTGGCCAACCAGATCCCGGATTTGATGGTATTGGCGGTGGGCATGACCTTCGTGCTGATCATCGGCGGCATCGACCTGTCGGTGGGTTCGGTATTGGCGCTCGCGGCTTCGGCGGTCAGCGTGGCGATTCTGGGATGGGGCTGGAGCGTGTTGCCGGCGGCTTTGCTCGGCATGGCGGTGGCGGCATTGGCCGGGACCATCACCGGCTCGATCACCGTTGCGTGGCGGATCCCGTCGTTCATCGTGTCCCTCGGCGTGCTGGAAATGGCCCGTGGCCTGGCGTACCAGATGACCGGCTCGCGCACGGCTTACATCGGTGACGCCTTTGCGTGGCTGTCCAACCCGATTGCCTTCGGCATTTCGCCGTCGTTCATCATTGCCTTCTTGATCATCATCGTCGCCCAGGCCGTGCTGACCCGCACTGTGTTCGGCCGCTACCTGATCGGCATCGGCACCAACGAAGAAGCGGTGCGTCTGGCCGGGATCAATCCAAAACCCTACAAGATCCTGGTGTTCAGCCTGATGGGCTTGCTGGCGGGTATCGCCGCGTTGTTCCAGATTTCCCGTCTGGAAGCCGCTGACCCGAATGCCGGTTCTGGCCTGGAGCTGCAAGTGATCGCTGCCGTGGTGATCGGCGGCACCAGCCTGATGGGCGGCCGTGGTTCGGTCATCAGTACGTTCTTTGGTGTTTTGATCATCTCGGTATTGGCCGCTGGCCTGGCGCAAATCGGGGCGACCGAGCCGACCAAACGCATCATCACCGGCGCGGTTATCGTGGTGGCGGTGGTACTGGATACTTATCGCAGTCAGCGCGCAAGCCGGCGGACCTGATTCATGGCAACGATCAAGGATGTGGCGGCGCTTGCCGGGATTTCCTACACCACGGTGTCCCATGTGGTGAACAAGACGCGGCCGGTCAGCGAGGAAGTGCGGGTGAAAGTCGAGGCGGCAATCAAAAGCCTCGACTATGTACCCAGCGCCGTCGCCCGGTCGTTGAAAGCGAAAACCACGGCGACCATCGGTTTGCTGGTGCCCAACAGCCTCAACCCGTACTTCGCCGAACTGGCCCGGGGCATCGAGGATTATTGCGAGCGTAACGGCTACTGCGTGATCCTCTGCAACTCCGACGACAATCCGGACAAGCAGCGCAGTTATCTGCGGGTGCTGCTGGAAAAACGCATCGACGGCTTGATCGTGGCCTCGGCCGGTGGCGATGCCGGGCTCGCCGAAGGCCTGGCGGCCGTGCGCACGCCGATGGTGATTGTCGACCGTGGGCTGGACGGCGTGAATGCCGATCTGGTGCGCATCGACCACGAATATGGCGCTTACCTGGCGACCCGGCATCTGCTGGAACTGGGCCATCGGGACATCGCCACCATTGGCGGGCCGGCCGATACCAGCGTGGCGCAGATGCGTCTGGCCGGTTACTGCCGGGCGTTGAAAGAGGCGGGCGTCGAAGTACCTCGTGAGCGCATGCTGGAAAGCGACTTCACCAGCACCGGCGGTTACAACGCGGCGGCGATCCTGCTGGAAAAGAACCCGCCCAGCGCGATTTTTGCCGGTAACGACATGATCGGTATCGGTGTGCTGCGAGCGGCGGCCGAGCGCAATATTCGTGTACCCAGCGAATTGTCGGTGATCGGCTTCGATGACATTCAAATGAGTCGTTATGTTTACCCGGCGCTCACCACCGTGGGCCAGTCGATCCTGCAACTGGGGGAAATGGCCGCCGAAGTGCTGTTGCGCAGGATTGCCACGCCGGCCCTGGCCACCGATCAACGGATCGTGACCCCCAGTATTGTCTTGCGCGAGTCGACGGCGCCGTTGGCCGGTGTGTTTGCCGAGTTTCGTTGAAATAGCGCTGAAAACCGAATTAATGAGTAGTGACGTATGCCAGCAAAAGTAGTGGTAATAGGCAGCCTGAACATGGACCTGGTGACCCGGGCACCCCGGCTGCCACGCGGCGGTGAAACGCTGATCGGTCAGTCGTTCACCACCGTTTCTGGTGGCAAGGGAGCGAACCAGGCCGTGGCTGCTGCGCGACTGGGCGCCGAGGTGTCGATGGTCGGCTGCGTCGGCACCGATGCCTATGGTCAAGAGTTGCGCGGCGCGTTATTGGCCGAGCAGATCGATTGCCAGGCCGTCAGCATCGTCGACGGCGCCAGCGGCGTGGCCCTGATTGTGGTCGATGACAACAGCCAGAACGCGATCGTGATCGTGGCGGGCGCCAACGGGGCGTTGACCGCCGAGGTGATCGACCGTTTCGACGCGGTGCTGCAAGCGGCGGACGTGATCATCTGCCAGTTGGAAGTGCCGGACGCCACGGTCGGTCATGCGCTCAAGCGCGGCCGTGCGCTGGGCAAGACTGTGATTCTCAATCCGGCGCCGGCCAGTCGTCCGTTGCCCGCGGATTGGTATGCGGCCATCGACTACCTGATCCCCAACGAGAGCGAAGCGTCGGCCCTGAGCGGGTTGTCGGTGGATTCCCTGGAAACTGCCGAAACGGCCGCCACCCGATTGATCGGCATGGGCGCTGGCAAGGTGATCATCACCCTCGGTGCCCAAGGCTCGCTGTTTGCCAACGGCACAGGCTTCGAACATTTCCCGGCACCGACTGTTAAGGCCGTTGATACGACGGCGGCCGGTGACACTTTTGTCGGCGGTTTCGCCGCAGCGTTGGCGTCCGGCAAAACCGAGGCCGAGGCCATTCGTTTCGGCCAGGTTGCCGCGGCGCTGTCAGTCACCCGAGCCGGTGCGCAACCTTCGATTCCCAACTTGTCCGAAGTACAGGCCTTTAAAACACCATGAAAAAGACACCTTTGCTCAACGTCGCGCTGTCGCGGCTGATCGCGTCCCTGGGCCATGGCGACATGGTGGTGATTGGCGATGCCGGTCTGCCGGTGCCGCCGGGTGTAGAACTGATCGACCTGGCCCTGACCCACGGGATTCCGGATTTCGTCAGCACTTTGAAAGTGGTGCTCAGCGAAATGCAGGTCGAAAGTCATGTGCTGGCCCAGGAAATCCTCGACAAGCAACCGGCGGCCCTGGCGTCCCTGAATCAACTGAATACCGAAGGTGCGCTGGGCAAGCGCGAGCTGCTCAGCCATGACCAATTCAAAATCCTCAGCCGCCAGGCGCGGGCGATTGTGCGTACAGGTGAATGTTCGCCGTACTGCAACATCGTGCTGGTGTCCGGGGTGACGTTCTAACTCGCTGTATCCCTTTCTGCTGTCCCACGCACAAGGAGTGCGCTATGCACCGCTATGCTCAGAAACTGCATCATCTGCTCCGGAGTCTGCTGCTTTTGTCCCTGATAACCGCAACAAGCGCCCAGGCGGCGGAAAAGATCGACTTGATCATCGACACCGACCCGGGTGCCGACGACGTGGTTGCCTTGCTGTTTGCCCTGGCCTCGCCGGAAGAACTGAACATTCGCGCACTGACCACCGTCGCCGGCAACGTGCGCCTGGACAAGACCTCGCGTAATGCGCGCCTGGCCCGCGAGTGGGCAGGGCGCGAAGAGGTGCCGGTCTACGCGGGTGCGCCGAAGCCGCTGATGCGCACGCCGATCTACGCCGAGAACATCCATGGCAAGGAAGGCCTGTCGGGTGTCACCGTGCACGAGCCGAAGAAAGGCCTTGCCGAAGGCAATGCGGTCAATTACTTGATCGATACCTTGAAAAAAGCCAAGCCCCACAGCATCACCATCGCCATGCTCGGTCCACAGACCAACCTGGCCCTGGCGCTGATTCAGGAACCTGAAATCGTCCAGGGCATCAAGGAAGTGGTGATCATGGGCGGTGCGCACTTTAATGGCGGCAACATCACCCCGGTGGCCGAGTTCAACCTGTTCGCTGACCCACAGGCTGCTGAAGTGGTGCTCAAGAGCGGCGTGAAGCTGACCTACCTGCCGCTGGACGTGACCCACAAGATCCTCACCAGCGACGCACGCCTGAAGCAGATTGCCGCGCTCAACAATCATGCCGGCAAGATCGTGGGCGATATTCTCAATGAGTACGTCAAGGGCGACATGGAGCACTACGGCATCCCGGGTGGCCCGGTGCATGACGCCACTGTTATCGCCTACCTGCTTAAACCGGAGCTGTTCACCGGTCGTTCGGTCAACGTGGCGATCGACAGCCGCGAAGGCATCACGTTTGGCCAGACCGTCGTCGACTGGTATGACGGCCTGAAAGCTCCGAAGAATGCATTCTGGGTCGAGAACGGCGACGCCCAGGGCTTCTTCGACCTGCTGACCCAGCGTCTGGCTCGCCTGAAGTAAGCGCTACACCCGCAGGTGCCAGCCTGCGGGTTTTTATTCCCTGCCTGAGTCAACCACGCCGAGATAGTCAGCCGGGTATTTCTCGAATACCTGGGCGATGAATGATTGCGCGGCTTGCGTTCCCAGTTCCTTGACCAACAGATCGATCCCTATGATTGCCAGCTCCTCCGGGTTTCCGGGGCTGTAAGAGCTGTGGGCCTGTGCCCACTTGGCTTTGATGTCGGCGTCGATAGTTACGGTGGTCATGATGGCGCTCGTGAAGTCGGAAAAGTCTGAACGCCGAGTTAACCATTTTGCGCGGCATTTGGCACTCCGACTTAGGCATGAGGGGAGGGCTATGCGACACTTGGTCTTTGATGGATTTTCAAGGACCGCGCTGTGCAGATCGATTTGAACACCCCTGACGGTTTGACCCTTGAGGCCGTGCGCCAGTTACTGGCTTCTGCCAGCGATGACGAACACACCCAGTTGCGCGTGACCAAGGCCGGCATCGCCTACATTTCGTCGGGCGTGGTGGGCGGCACCGACATCGGTGGGCTGTTGTTTCGTCTGGAGACGTGGGCAAAGGGCTCGGGGTATGTGGGAAATGTCGCGGCCAGTGATGAGGTCTGGGTCATGCAGATCTTCAATGCGCTGAAAGAGAACTGGCCGACCCCGCCGTTCGACTACATCGATATCTATTGAGTGCTGTTCATATCCAGTCACTATTCAGGGATGAACGATACGGCCATGCTCAGGCAAACTCGCGGATTGTCCGGATCGAGGGCAGGGCGCTAGCGCTACCTGTGAAACCAAACGCCGGAATAGCGGTCGCACGAACTCAGCTTAACTATTGAATAAAGGAGGCTTCATGCCTTGGAAGCTCGCGTCATTGGGTACTTTGCTGGCCGTTGCCATGCTGGCCGGTTGCAGCACTCCCTCCACCGAGTCGGCAACAAAGGACCCTGTGGTGACCGACACCGGCCATAGCCGTTGTGATTCAGAGGCGGCGCAATTCACCATCGGTAAAAAGGCCTCGCCAGAACTGCTGGAACAGGCACGTACTCGCGCAGGCGCGCAGAATGCCCGGATCCTCAAGCCCGACGATATGGTGACCATGGAATACCGTTCCGATCGCCTGAACCTGAACACCGATGACAACCTGGTGATCACGCGCGTCAACTGCGGCTGATCGCTGTACCGCTTTTGTTTCGCCCATAAAAAACCCCGTCACATGGACGGGGTTTTTTTAGTGCGCCAGAAACTTACTCTGGGCGAACTTGTGCAGCTTGCATACCCTTTTGGCCTTTCTCAGCCACGAAGGAAACGGTCTGGCCTTCTTTCAGGCTTTTGAAACCGTCGCTTTCGATAGCTTTGAAGTGTACGAACAGGTCGTCACCGCCACCTTGAGGAGTGATGAAGCCGAAGCCTTTTTCATCGTTGAACCATTTAACGGTGCCGGTTTGGCGATTAGACATGGTGTATCTCCAAGAAACATATATTTTCAGTAGTACTGTGCTGCTCAGGCCAACTGGGCACACGGGACTATCATAGTCGAAATGTACGGTTTGGGAGCCCCCCACAGGGACTGTTTGCCCTTCAACCGGGCTTTCTTTGCCGTCCGATCAGGCTGAAAGCCCCGATTTAAAAGGCTTTCAGCCGAAAGTAAAGACGATAAAAAAAGCTGTAAAACCTGCATAAATTGTACGAAAAAGGGCATTTCGGAGGCTTTTCACGGGCCGCTGGGGCCTTCAAAGCGTCTTTTTGGGCTTATTTTTTCGTCTTGGGATCGGCTTTGCAGGTGGAGATTTGGGTCAGTGCTTTGCGTTGCAGCGCTTCATCGGCTTTGTTGTCCATCAGGGCCTGAAGGTCTTTGGCCGGGTACGACTTGATCGCGTCGGCGCCACACGCGCAGTGAGCTTTTGCCGCGGCGGCACCAATCTGAGGTGTCGCAGCCTGGGTGCACTGCGCCATGTATTTCTCGCGCTCACCCTTTGGCCAATCGGCATGGGCGCTCAGCGGCAGCAACAGGACGAAGGGTGCGACTACCGCGAATAAGGTATTCAGACGCATGCTCAGATGCTCCTTGTGGGTCAATGTCTTGATATCAGAGGGGGGAAGCGGGGTTCAAGTTCAGCACTCTGGCATAAAAACGGCCGATTTGCCGCAGCAGAAAACCTCGCTACCGCGACGACCGTTCATCTGTGCTAGCATGCCTCGCTCGGGCTTTTGCGGGCATCGGACGACTTTCAGTCCCGGTAGCGGCAGAGGCACGAATAACCCTGATTTGAATCCCAGTCACTCTGGTTCGGTTTTCCGGTTGGCCGCAAGGCTCCTGCCGCTGTAAGGCAGGCGTTCGTCATTGAATGGCCTGGATCGGATCTTGTACTGGCTCATCCCAACCCACGTGACCTTTGGTAGGGGTCACCACTAGGAGAGGAGGCGCCATGCCAACTATTACTCTTCCCGACGGCAGTCAACGTTCATTCGATCACCCGGTTTCCGTAGCCGAGGTCGCCGCATCCATTGGTGCTGGCCTGGCCAAAGCCACCGTGGCCGGCAAGGTCAATGGCAAGCTGGTTGACGCCAGCGACATCATCGACAGCGATTCCACGCTGCAAATCATTACGCCAAAGGATGAAGAGGGGCTGGAGATCATTCGCCACTCTTGCGCCCACCTGGTTGGCCATGCGGTCAAGCAGCTGTACCCGACGGCCAAGATGGTCATCGGCCCGGTCATCGACGAAGGCTTCTATTACGACATCGCCTTCGAGCGTCCTTTCACTCCGGACGACCTGGCCGCGATCGAACAGCGCATGCAGCAGCTGATCGAGAAAGATTACGACGTGATCAAGAAAGTCACTCCGCGCGCCGAAGTGATCGAAGTGTTCAAGGCCCGTGGCGAAGACTACAAGTTGCGCCTGGTCGAGGACATGCCGAACGAGCAGGCCATGGGCCTGTATTATCACGAAGAATACGTCGACATGTGCCGCGGCCCGCACGTGCCGAACACTCGCTTCCTGAAATCCTTCAAACTGACCAAGTTGTCCGGCGCCTACTGGCGTGGCGATGCCAAGAACGAGCAATTGCAGCGCGTCTACGGCACCGCCTGGGCTGACAAGAAGCAGTTGGCGGCTTACATCCAGCGCATCGAAGAAGCGGAAAAGCGCGATCACCGCAAGATCGGCAAGCGCCTGGGCCTGTTCCACACCCAGGAAGAGTCGCCGGGCATGGTGTTTTGGCACCCGAACGGCTGGACCCTGTACCAGGTGCTCGAGCAGTACATGCGCAAGGTGCAGCGCGACAACGGCTACCTGGAGATCAAGACTCCGCAAGTCGTTGACCGCAGCCTGTGGGAGAAATCCGGGCACTGGGCCAACTACGCCGACAATATGTTTACCACGCAGTCGGAAAACCGCGACTACGCCATCAAGCCGATGAACTGCCCGTGCCACGTGCAGGTGTTCAATCAAGGCCTGAAGAGCTACCGCGAGTTGCCGATGCGCCTGGCCGAATTCGGTGCCTGCCACCGTAACGAGCCATCCGGTGCCCTGCACGGCATCATGCGTGTGCGTGCATTCACTCAGGACGACGCCCACATCTTCTGCACCGAAGAGCAGATGCAGGCCGAATCCGCTGCGTTTATCAAGCTGACCATGGACGTTTATGCCGACTTCGGCTTTAAAGAAGTCGAGATGAAGCTGTCCACTCGTCCGGAAAAACGCGTCGGCTCCGACGAATTGTGGGATCGCGCAGAAGCTGCCTTGGCTGCAGCCCTTGACAGCGCTGGCCTGCCGTACGATTTGCAGCCGGGCGAAGGGGCGTTCTACGGTCCGAAGATCGAATTCTCACTGAAAGATTGCCTCGGCCGCGTCTGGCAGTGTGGTACTCTGCAGCTCGATTTTAACCTGCCTGTCCGTCTGGGAGCCGAATACGTCTCCGAAGACAACAGTCGCAAGCACCCGGTTATGTTGCACCGGGCGATCCTGGGCTCCTTCGAACGTTTTGTCGGAATCCTGATCGAGCACTACGAGGGCGCGTTCCCTGCGTGGCTGGCTCCGACCCAGGCAGTGATCATGAACATCACTGATAAACAGGCTGATTTCGCCGCTGAGGTTGAAAAAACTCTCAACGAAAGCGGATTTCGTGCCAAGTCTGACTTGAGAAATGAAAAGATCGGCTTTAAAATCCGCGAGCATACTTTGCTCAAGGTTCCTTATCTCTTGGTTATCGGAGATCGGGAAGTCGAGATGCAGACTGTCGCTGTGCGTACTCGTGAAGGTGCTGACCTGGGCTCGATGCCCGTCGCCCAATTCGCTGAGTTCCTCGCTCAAGCGGTTTCCCGGCGTGGTCGCCCAGATTCGGAGTAATTACTATTAAGCGTGAAATGAGACAAGATAAACGAGCTGCACCGAAAGCCCCGATCAACGAGAATATCTCGGCACGCGAGGTTCGGTTAATTGGGGCTGAGGGTGAGCAGCTTGGGATTGTGTCAATTGAAGACGCGCTTCTTAAGGCTGAAGAGGCCAAACTGGATTTGGTGGAAATTTCCGCCGATGCAGTACCCCCTGTTTGCAAACTGATGGACTACGGCAAATCGATCTTCGAAAAGAAGAAGCAGATTGCCGCAGCCAAGAAAAACCAGAAGCAGATCCAGGTTAAAGAAATCAAGTTTCGTCCAGGGACGGAGGAAGGGGATTACCAGGTAAAACTGCGCAACCTGGTACGTTTCCTGAGTGATGGGGACAGGGCCAAGGTATCCTTGCGATTCCGCGGCCGTGAGATGGCCCACCAGGAGCTGGGGATGGAACTCCTCAAGCGAGTTGAAGGTGACTTGCTCGAGTACGGTTCGGTCGAACAGCATCCTAAGATGGAAGGACGCCAGCTGATCATGGTCATCGCCCCGAAAAAGAAGAAGTAATCAATAGGGCACGGCAGGCCTTCTGATTATGTTTATCAACTGAATGCGGAGTATCCGAACATGCCAAAAATGAAAACTAAAAGTGGTGCTGCTAAGCGGTTTCTGAAAACTGCTAACGGTATCAAGCACAAGCACGCTTTCAAGAGCCACATCCTGACTAAAATGTCGACCAAGCGTAAGCGTCAACTGCGCGGTAGCAGCTTGCTGGCACCGTGTGACGTGGCAAAAGTCGAGCGCATGCTGCGCCTTCGTTAATTTAGTCAAGAATAGAGGAAGTAACTCATGGCTCGTGTAAAGCGTGGCGTCATTGCCCGTAAACGTCACAAAAAAATTCTGAAACTTGCTAAAGGCTACTACGGCGCTCGCTCGCGCGTATTCCGTGTTGCCAAGCAAGCGGTAATCAAGGCAGGCCAATACGCCTACCGTGACCGTCGTCAGAAAAAACGTCAGTTCCGCGCTCTGTGGATCGCTCGTATCAACGCTGGTGCACGTATCAACGGTCTGTCCTACAGCCGTTTCATCGCCGGCCTGAAAAAAGCGTCCATCGAGATCGACCGTAAGGTTCTGGCTGATCTGGCAGTGAACGAAAAAGCGGCGTTTGCTGCGATTGTCGAGAAAGCTAAAGCCACCTTGGCTTAAGTACCCCCGACAGTCACCCGGCCTCACCTCTGTGGGGCCAGGTGTTAAACGTCATAAATAGGGGAAGAGCCTTCAAGCTCTTCCCCTATTTTGTATCTGGAGTCTGTACATGGAAAACCTGGACGCGCTGGTCGCTCAAGCTCTAGAGGCTGTGCAAAGCGCTGAAGATATCAATGCCCTGGAGCAAATCCGGGTTCACTACCTTGGCAAGAAGGGCGAATTGACTCAGGTGATGAAGACCCTGGGGAATTTGCCGGCAGAAGAGCGTCCGCAAGTCGGCGCCCTGATCAACGTTGCCAAGGAGCGTGTCACAGAGGTTCTCAATGCGCGCAAGGCACTGTTTGACGAGGCTGATCTAGCCGCCAAACTGTCCGCCGAGTCGATTGACGTGACCCTGCCTGGCCGCGGCCAGACCTCCGGTGGTTTGCATCCGGTTACCCGGACTCTGGAACGCATCGAACAGTTCTTTACCCACATTGGCTACGGCATCGCCGAAGGCCCTGAGGTCGAAGACGACTACCACAACTTTGAAGCGCTCAACATCCCAGGCCATCACCCGGCCCGGTCGATGCATGACACCTTCTATTTCAATGCCAACATGTTGCTGCGCACCCATACCTCGCCGGTACAGGTCCGCACCATGGAATCGAAACAACCGCCGATCCGCATCGTCTGCCCAGGCCGTGTGTATCGCAGCGACTCCGATATCACCCACTCGCCGATGTTCCACCAGGTCGAAGGCCTGCTGGTCGACCGCGATATCAACTTCGCCGATCTGAAAGGCACCATCGAGGAATTCCTGCGGGTGTTCTTCGAGAAAGAACTGGCCGTGCGTTTCCGTCCTTCGTACTTCCCGTTCACCGAGCCATCCGCTGAAGTCGACATGGAATGCGTGATGTGCAGCGGTAAAGGCTGTCGCGTCTGCAAACAGACAGGCTGGCTGGAAGTCATGGGCTGCGGCATGGTTCACCCGAACGTGCTGCGCATGTCCGGGATCGACCCGGAAGAGTTCTCGGGCTTTGCCTTCGGCATGGGCGTTGAGCGTCTGGCCATGCTGCGTTACGGCGTGAACGACTTGCGTCTGTTCTTCGACAACGACTTGCGGTTCCTCGCGCAATTTCGCTAGTCGTAATGAATTCTTAGGAGAGCAGGATGAAATTCAGTGAACAATGGCTGCGTGGCTGGGTTAGCCCGCAGGTAAGTCGTGACGAGCTGGTTGCTCGTCTGTCGATGGCCGGTCTTGAGGTCGATAGCGTTACGCCGGCCGCCGGCGAATTCACCGGTGTGGTGGTGGGCGAGGTGTTGAGCACCGAGCAGCACCCGGACGCCGACAAGTTGCGGATTTGCCAGGTCAGCAATGGCTCGGAGACTTTCCAGGTCGTTTGCGGAGCGCCTAACGTGCGCCCGGGCCTGAAGATTCCGTTCGCCATGATTGGTGCTGAACTGCCGGGCGACTTCAAGATCAAGAAAGCCAAGCTGCGTGGCGTTGAGTCCAACGGCATGCTGTGCTCCCAGGCCGAGCTGCAAGTCGGCGAAGGCAACGATGGCCTGATGGAATTGCCGGTCGATGCACCGGTCGGTCAGGACATCCGTGAATACCTCGGCCTGGACGACGCCAGCATTGAGGTCGACCTGACCCCGAATCGCGGCGACTGCTTGTCCCTGGCCGGTCTGGCCCGTGAAGTCGGCGCGTTGTACAACGCCGAAGTCACCCGTCCGGTTGTGGCTGCCGTGCCAGCCGTGCACGATGAAGTGCGTTCGATCGAAGTCCTGGCGCCGGCGGCTTGCCCGCGTTACCTGGGCCGAGTGATCCGTAACGTCGACCTGTCCAAGCCGACACCGCTGTGGATGGTCGAGCGATTGCGTCGTGGCGACGTGCGCAGCATCGACGCTGCCGTGGACATCACCAACTACGTGATGCTGGAACTGGGTCAACCGCTGCACGCGTTCGACCTTGCCGAAATCAACGGCGGCATCCGCGTACGCATGGCCGAAGAAGGCGAGAAACTGGTACTGCTCGACGGTCAGGAAGTCAGCCTGCGTAGCGATACGTTGGTGATTGCTGACCATACCCGCGCCCTGGCCATTGCCGGCGTGATGGGTGGCGAGCACAGTGGCGTCAACACCGCGACCACTCGCGACGTGTTCCTCGAAAGCGCGTTCTTCGACCAGATTGCTGTCGCAGGCAAGGCCCGTTCCTACGGCCTGCACACCGACGCTTCGCACCGCTACGAGCGTGGCGTTGACTGGCAACTGGCCCGTGAAGCCATGGAGCGTGCCACTGGCCTGCTGCTGGAAATCACTGGCGGCGAAGCCGGCCCGATCACCGAAACAGTGAGCGAGCAGCACCTGCCGAAAATCGCCCCGGTGACCCTGCGTGCGCAGCGCATCTCCCAAATGTTGGGCATGGAAATGGATCCGGTCGAAGTCGAGCGTCTGCTCAACGGCTTGGGCCTGACCGTTTCCGCCGATGGGGCAGGGCAGTGGCGCGTAGAAGTGCCAAGCCATCGCTTCGATATCAGCCTGGAAGTTGACCTGATCGAAGAATTGGCCCGTCTGTACGGTTACAACCGTCTGCCGGTTCGCTACCCGCAAGCGCGCCTGGCACCGCAAGCCAAGGCCGAAGCCCGTAGCGATCTGCCTGAGCTGCGCCGTCTGCTGGTGGCCCGTGGTTATCAGGAAGCGATCACTTACAGCTTCATCGATCCGAAACAGTTCGAGTTGTTTAATCCCGGGGTAGAACCGCTGCTGTTGGCCAACCCGATTTCCAATGACATGGCTGCCATGCGTTCGTCCCTATGGCCAGGCTTGGTCAAGGCGCTTCAGCACAACCTGAATCGTCAGCAGGATCGCGTCCGCCTGTTCGAAAGCGGACTGCGTTTCGTCGGTCAGCTGGATGGTCTGAAGCAAGAGCCGATGCTGGCCGGTGTTGTGTGCGGTAGCCGGTTGCCGGAAGGCTGGGCGCAAGGTCGCGATGTCGTGGACTTCTTCGACGTCAAGGCTGACGTGGAAGCGGTATTGGGCTTCGCCGGCGCGCTGGATTCGTTCACGTTCGTACCGGGCAAACACCCGGCGCTGCATCCGGGCCAGACCGCGCGCATCGAGCGTGAAGGTCGTCTGGTGGGTTACGTGGGTGCGATTCATCCTGAATTGTCGAAAACGCTCGGTCTCGATCGTCCGGTTTTCGTTTTCGAGCTGGTTCTGGCCGAAGTGGCGTTGGGGAAAATGCCTAAATTCCAGGAGTTGTCGCGCTTTCCTGAAGTGCGTCGTGACCTTGCGCTGATCGCCGAAAAAGACGTCGCCGCCAGCGCCGTACTGGACGTAATCCGTGAAAATGCAGGGGAATGGCTGACGGACCTCAGGCTATTTGACGTGTATCAGGGTAAAGGCATTGATCCTGATAGAAAAAGCCTCGCAGTTGGCTTGACCTGGCAGCATCCATCGCGCACTCTTAATGACGATGAGGTGAATAACACGACGCAAAATATCCTCACCTCGCTCGAACAAAGGTTGAACGCCACGTTAAGGAAGTGACGTATGGGGGCTCTGACGAAAGCTGAGATGGCGGAACGTCTGTATGAAGAGCTGGGCCTGAATAAACGGGAGGCCAAGGAATTGGTCGAGCTGTTTTTTGAAGAAATCAGGCACGCTCTTGAAGACAACGAACAGGTCAAATTGTCCGGTTTCGGCAATTTCGACCTTCGGGACAAACGCCAGCGGCCTGGCCGCAATCCGAAAACGGGTGAAGAAATCCCGATCACGGCTCGCCGTGTGGTCACCTTTCGTCCAGGGCAGAAGTTGAAGGCCCGAGTTGAGGCTTATGCTGGAACCAAGTCATAACGACGAGCTACCCGTCATCCCAGGCAAACGCTACTTCACCATTGGTGAAGTCAGCGAGCTGTGTGCGGTAAAACCACACGTGCTGCGCTATTGGGAGCAGGAGTTTCCTCAACTCAACCCCGTCAAACGCCGCGGAAACCGCCGGTATTATCAGCGCCAAGACGTGCTGATGATCCGGCAGATCCGCGCGCTCCTTTATGATCAAGGGTTCACCATCGGCGGCGCGCGCCTGCGTTTGTCCGGCGATGAAGCCAAAGATGACACCACTCAATACAAACAAATGATTCGGCAGATGATTGCTGAATTGGAAGACGTGTTGGTTGTACTCAAGAAATAATTTCCTGCGTTTGAATACTTCCAGTTTTCAAAAGCTTGCGATATATTCTTGAGCGTTCCTCGAGATGAGGAACGAGTTTCACGCCTAGTCGGGGCGTAGCGCAGTCCGGTAGCGCACTAGCATGGGGTGCTAGGGGTCGAGTGTTCGAATCACTCCGTCCCGACCATATAATTCAGTAACTTAGCCGAACTCTAACCAGTTCGGCTTTTTTACGCGTAGGGACTTATGCGGGGGGGCATCCCGTTTTCCTCCTCAGTATGGTCAGGGCCGGTCCTCGCGAATCGGTAGCTGACACTTTGTTCGCCGCGCGCTTCCTGGCCTTTCTCCAAGCCGAATCGTTCATCCGGTGCATGGCCGTGGCCCCAAACTGATCTGGTTATCCGTAGGGGAAGACCAGTTCTGTGTGGGCCGCGTTGCTTGTCGATGATATTCATGGTCACCTTGTTCAGGATCACCAGGCGCTCATCGCCGTTCTTCACCCCTGCTTTTTCACTCCGCCCGCCGAATCCGGCAGGTATTAGAAACACGCTGGTGTTCAGTTCGGGCACGCGCATCTCCCAATCCCACCGCAACTTGCACACTTCCTGTTCCCGGCAACCGCTGTTCACCTTGTAGAGGGCCATCCTCAGCAGGTGATCCGGCAGCTCGAAAAACGGGCCACGCCCGCGATATTTCTGGCCGTCACCGTACCGCTACGTACGCCCGAGTTTGCGTGGTTCTGGAATTCGCGCAACCTGAATGCATTGGCTGATGCTGGCGACTTCGTTGGCATCACCCAGCGCAATAACGGCGGAGTCAACAGACTGGCCGAGCGCCAAGCCTGCAGCCTCCGTCGAGCTCTCTCCAGCTTCTGGACGGACTGTTCTCGACATTCGAGCCGGGATCATTGCCGATCAAGCAGCCCTGAAGGCGCTTCAGGCGTATGTGCGAGAAGTGTGCTTGCGGTAGCACTTTCATTTCGCCATGACAAAAAGACTTGCTTGAGCGGATTTTGAGGGGAGACATCATCTCGAACGCCCGTTTCCACCCATTCTTTCTTTTTTGGTAGTCGTAGCGTGCCAAACATAAGGTCTAAAACCGGAAAGAACGCTGCATAGTTTGAGTTGTGATATTGAGCGTCTTTTCCGTGATGCAGTCTGTGCCATTGTGGGCCTGAGATTACCCGGGTGAGGGGCCCCAATGAGAAACGGACATTCGCATGATTGAAGTAGCCCCAGCCACTGAACAATAGCAATGAGCCTAGATAGGGAACCATGTTTCCCCCGCAAATTATTACGGTAGGTATGTGCCCAAGAAAATGGCCGATTAATGCACCCCCTACGCTCTGGCGTAGAGCGGTTGAGGCATTCATGTGCGCATCGCTGTGATGCACCCTATGGAATGCCCACAGGGCAGCATTTTTGTGCTCAAGTCGATGGGTCCAGTATTGGAAAAAGTCCCAAATGAATGCATAGATGAGAGTGGCAAGGATGCCGCCGACTATGCCTTTTGATTGCCAATCCGGCACCATGCGCTCAATCAGTGGAATGCTCGGCAAGAGTTGCGCGCATCGATTTAATACCGGGGCCGCAAAAGCTAAGCCGATTAGCAATAAAATGAAAACTTTGATGTTGTGCCACCTACCGCCTAAACCGGAGTCGGCTACTGCGGGCCTCCACCACTCAAATAACCAAACGCCACCCGTCATCATGACTGCGAAGATCACTTCCTTAGCGTTGCCTTGGAACACCTGGATGATGTACTGCAAAAAGTCGTTCATCGTTGCCCCATTTTTGTGGGCGAGTCTACAGAGACTCAGCTTGCCAGGTCCAATGCGATCAAGGGCGTCTGGCGAGAAACGATCAACCTGCTGCCAGGTGTCAGGCAATTTGGTGCGATCACCGGGTGGAGTTATGTAGAGCCGCGTGGATAAGCTTGGCGACGAGCTGTAGGACTCATCAGTCCGGTGTCATCATCACCCCTGCGTCATCTTTATGAATTCTTCATTCTTGTCGATGGTGTCCAGGGCGCCGCGAAGCGTCAGGGCGCCTGGATGCAGGGACTTTCTCGTCGAAAGCCTGTAGGGACTACGATATTTAAAGATTGAATGCTTCCCGAAGAATATCCTCCAAGTTTTTCGGCTTACGGCCCAACAGTTTTTCAAGCGTACGACTGCTCTGGTCGAAAGCGCCTTTATCGATAGCGGCGCCCCAACCGCTGATGAATTTCGCGACCGCGGTTGGCCAGCCTTCACTTTCCCGAGCGGCAATGAATGCTTCTGCGGAAATTGGCTGGTACTTAATCGGCATGCCCGTTAATCGAGAGAACTCGTCGGCGATGTCCTTGAATGACCACGTCTGCCCTGCGTTCAGCCAGTAGGTGCGGTTCTCATACCCAGTCTGGGTGAGCAGTGTGGCCCCTGCTTCAGCCAGCTCGGCGTAGGTGGCTGGCCCGATGCGACCTTGACCTGCCGGGACGCTGAAACCTTCTTTTGCCGCATTGGCACCGATGAAGAAGGGCAAGTCGTCGGCGTATAACGGATGTTGAATAATCGTGTACGTAAGGCCCGACTTTTCAAGCAGTCGCTCGGTCGCTATATCGCTTTCCGTCACCCCTTCAATCGGTGACAGCTCATCGTTGATCCGCTGAATACTGGTGTAAACCACATGGCGAACGCCCGCCCGGCCGGCAGCAACGATCACGTTTTTATGGTGGGCAACACGATCACTGAACGCTACGGCTGATACCAGGTAGATTTTTTCTACTCCTTCGAATGCCGCCACCAACGAATCGTAATCGGTGTAATCCCCGTAGCGCACTTCAATACCTAATGCAGCCAGAGGCTCAGCCTTTTCAGTATCACGTGCCATTGCCACAACATTTGATGCCGGGATTTTTTGTACCAGTGAGCGCAAGACCGCATTGCCCAATCTGCCTGTCGCGCCAGTAACTAGAATTTTTGCCATGAGTCTTTGCTTTCCAATCGTGATGATCCGGTAGGCACAATCATGACCAAAGCATCAGGGATAAATTAGTCTCCAATAGGTAGAATCACCTTCAACCAAAAGTTGGAGATGACCATGGAAACCCTTGGCAATCTGGAATCGTTCGTTCGAGCCGCAGAGGCCAGCAGCTTTTCCGAAGCCGCCAGGCGTATGGGGATTTCCGCTGCTGCCGTCAGTAAGAATGTGGCACGGCTCGAAGCCAATTTAGGCACCAGACTCTTCCAGCGCAGCACAAGAAGCTTGACCCTCACTGAGGCAGGAGAGTTGTTCTATCAGCAAGTCTCGGGCGGCCTCGAAACCATCCAGGGGGCTATCGCGCAATTAGGCGATGCCCGGGAAGTCCCGGCAGGGCGATTGCGGGTCAATTTGTCTCCATCTTTCGCTTACGATTATGTCCTGCCACTACTCAAAAGCTTCAAACAGCGTTACCCGGAAGTAGTTCCGGACTGGCACTTGGAAATCCGTCGCGTCGATTTGATTGGTGAAGGTTTCGATGTGGCCATCGGTGGCGGTATTGAATTATCTTCGGGCATCGTAGCGCGGGAGTTGGCCAAACTTCATCTTGTCGCTGTTGCAGCGCCGCAGTGGCTGGAGGGGCGGACAATGCCCATTGTTCCTGGCGATTTGCAGGGGGTGGATGGCATCGTAATGCGTTCGACCAGCTCAGGGCGTTTGCTCAACTGGACACTTCGGGATGCAGGAGAAGGGCGGTTTGACCTCAACCTAAAACCGACGGCCATCATGAACGATCCAGAAGCATTGTGTAGCTGTGCATTGATGGGGCTGGGTGTCGGGCTAGTACCAATGGAGCGCGCGTGGCCCTGGTTGCAACGCGGTGATCTGGTTCGATTGTTACCCGATTGGTATGTGGATCTCGGTGTCGTCTCGGTGTACTTCTCGTCCCGAAAAGCGTTGCCGGCTAAAACACGGGTGTTCGTGGATTTTCTGCTGGAGCATTTTCAAGGACCGCTCAGCCAGCGTTTCCGTGCCGATTGACGCCTATGGCAATTGGGTCAGCAACATCTCCGCGACACGACGCAATTCAGCTTTGCTCGTACCAGCCTTGGCTTAACGGGTACGACTCTAGAGGCTGTACGCAGCGTGTCACCCTAATGGTCCGGCAACAAGAATCGGCAGTTTAGGCGTGAAAGCGCTTCTACGAGGGTGGATGACTGTGCTTTTCTCCGGCAGATGAAAATGTCGGAGACACTCAATTCCACGTCGCACTCTCCCTGGCGCCTCTGCGTAAATCTCTTTGAATTTCTTGCTGAATGCCGCCTGAGATTGATACCTCGGCACTGTGAAGTTCCGGGGCTTTTTTATGCCTTTAAAACCGCAAGTGCACCTTGAGACGATCAAGCAATAACTTGAGCATGACGCACAAAAGTGCCGGGGGAAAAACGCCCCAGACTAGCTCCACATTCAATTAGTCGGAGAAGTCTCATGCTCACCTCATTCACGACCTCACTACGGTTTATTAGCAAAGTTGACACGTTCGGTACATCACTCATGCGACTGGCAATCGCTGTGGTTTTCCTTTGGATTGGTTTCCTCAAATTTATCCCTTACGAGGCAGATAGCATCACGCCGTTTGTTGCCAACAGCCCGTTCATGTCGTTCTTCTATGAGCACCCGCAGGAATATAAAGCGCACCTCACCCATGAAGGTGAGCTGAATGCCGACAAGCGTGCCTGGCAGACAGCCAACAACACTTATGGCTTTTCTACTGGGCTGGGAGTTGTCGAAATCCTGATCGGATTGTTGGTGCTGTCCAACCCGATCTCACGCCGTACGGGTTTGCTCGGCGGTGCGATGGCCTTCGGTACGCCACTGGTGACGTTGACCTTTCTGATCACCACACCTGAAGCCTGGGTTGGCGCTCTTGGTGATGGCCAGCATGGTTTTCCCTATCTATCCGGTGCCGGTCGCCTGGTACTCAAGGACGTGTTGATGCTTGCCGGCTCTCTTCCTGTGATGGCCGACTCCGCCCGACAATTACTGCGCGAACGTCGCGTTTAGTCAGGGATACCAGCCAACCTGATCAACGAAACCTTGAATTGCGGGCGGTAGCGGTTGAACAAGGCAATCGCCCGGTCCAGGTTGTCGACGTGCCCGGGCGCAATACACCGGCGGTCACCCCATCGTCACCTGCCGGCGACAGGTGTCCGCAAGGTTACAAACTCTTCTGCCGAAGTGGGATGCACACCGATGGTGTCATCGAACAAGCGCTTGGTCGCACCGGCCTTCAGAGCGATTGCCAGCCCTTGAATGATGTCCCCTGCGTCCGGACCGACCATATGCGCGCCCAATACTCGATCAGTGCGTACATCCACTACCAGCTTCATCAGCGTCTGCTCGGATGACTCCGTGAGGGTCAATTTCATCGGCTTGAAGCGGCTCTCGAAGACTGTCACTTTGTGGCCATTCTCCAGCGCTTGCTCCTCAGTGAGTCCAACGGTGCCAATGTTTGGCTGACTAAATACCGCGGTAGGAATATGCCTGTAATCTACGGGACGATATTGCTCGGGCTTGAACAGGCGGCGCGCAACTGCCATACCTTCTGCCGTAGCTACCGGGGTCAATTGCACTCGGCCAATCACATCACCCAACGCCAGAATCGAAGGTTCACGGGTTTCAAAGTTGTCGTTGACGTCTATGTAACCTTTCTCGTTGAGTTCGACACGGGTATTTTCCAGGCCCAAATTATCGAGCATTGGCCGCCGCCCGGTAGCGTAGAAAATGCTGTCGGTTTCCAGTTGGCTACCGTCATTGAGCGTAGCCAGTAGACTACCGTCCGACTGTTTGTCGATCCGGACGATATCCGTATTGAATTTCAGTTGTAGTCCGCGTTTGGTCAGTTCTTCCACCAGGTGGGTGCGAACTGATTTATCAAACCCGCGCAGGAACAGATCACCGCGATAGAGAAGGCTCGTGTCGGCACCCAGGCCGTTGAAGATTCCGGCAAACTCGACCGCTATGTAGCCGCCACCGACCACCAGCACACGCTTGGGCAGTTGCGGGAGAAAGAAGGCCTCATTAGAGGTGATGGCATGCTCACGACCGGGGATATCCGGAATTTGTGGCCAGCCGCCGGTAGCAATCAAAATGCGTTCGGCACTGAAGATCTGCCCATTGACTTCGACGTGGTTCGGATCGGTCAGGCGTGCGTGACCTTCAAGCAACGTCACGCCACTGTTAATCAGCAGCTTGCGGTAGATGCCGTTGAGTCGCTCGATCTCGCGGTTCTTGTTGGTAATCAATTTTGCCCAGTCAAATTGTGCTTTACCGGCAGTCCAGCCAAAGCCCTCGGCCTGTTCGAAGTCATCGGCGAAATGCGAACCGTAGACCAGCAATTTTTTCGGCACACAACCGACGTTGACGCACGTACCACCGAGGTAGCGGCTTTCGGCAACCGCCACTTTGGCGCCAAACCCCGCGGCAAAACGTGCTGCTCTTACACCACCGGAGCCCGCACCAATTACAAACAGATCAAAGTCGTAGGTCATTTCATTTCTCTACAAGGCGTGAACGGCTCTTGGCTGTCCAAAGTCATTAATGGGGAAGGTCTCGAAGCGTCAGCGCGCGCTTCAGTGAGGTGCGCAACTTCAGGAAAAAAACACTTCTGGCAGATTGTTGAGAGCAATCTCTCAGAGATGGAAAACCGGAATCGCGGGCAAGCGCGCCCATCAGTTGGGGGAGCAGAAAGCCGCTTTCGTGCTCATGTGCCATGACCGAATCGTCCGGTCTTGAGTTGCTTATGCTGGAGTGATTGAAATCAATCATGTGAAGACTCCCAAGATGAAGAACGCTGCAATGACCGGAAACGGTTAGTTGCTTCTGGCACCAGTCTCGCCATCAAGGGGTGATTAGAGAATGGGCAAGGATGTCATGACTTAATTGTGCTGGATGAAACAATGGGGGCAGAACGTCGACTGAAGCTGAGAGCGCAACCCCACCCAGTCATGCCATGCGTGACGTGTCCGTAGACTCAACTTGGCCATTGCCATTCGTCTGCTGGCAAGCTTGCGCAGAAGGTCAAACAGCGTCAGCCACGAGCCTTCGCTTAAGCGCCTGGGAGCGTACTTTTTCACTCGACTTACAGGTTGAGGTGTTGCCTGGGCCTTCGCTCACCCCAAAAACTGCACGAGATCGAGCCAGAAGTCATATGGCTCAGTCCATTTACGACTCCTACTGCTATGGCTCGATGGTTCCAGTCTTCGGTTACTACCTGTTCCCTGACTTTATCGGAGGGCAGAATGATGCTTCTCGCCTGCAAGGCATCGAAAAGTCGAAACTAGTGCTCACCGAGTTGATGAAGATCAAAGGCAGCGATCCATTTCTTGCTGGCCCGGCGCTGAGCATTGGCGATTTATACCTGGCACCGGCATGCGCTTACATGGCGATGACTCCGGACGCAGAACAAGTGTTTGCAATCAACGGTTTTGCTGATTGGTGGTCCCGTATCCAGGCATTGCCCAGCTTCAAATCCACCCCGCCGCAATAGTTTCGTTGCAGATCGTGCTCAGTTCGCCAAGACGTTTTCTCTTAGGCTGCGACGCGATACCCGGGCATACGGACAGGCTTGAATCCGACGTTTGAAACCTCTTTTGACGTTTTTACACATCCTCAATTGAGGGTGTGTAAAAACGATTTTTTGTGGCGAAGGAATGGTTGGGTGCTGTGCACTTCATAACACCGCTTTACATCTCTTTACTCGTTGACGCGCCTACGGCCGCTCATGGTTTTCATGGTCTTTTCTCCAGTCAGTATTGAGTGATGGCCCGCACTAAGGGGGCGGGCCGGCATCGGGGTTGGTAGTGCTTGGGTGTGCAGCAATCCTCTGCCGATTGACCGATAGCGTCCAAGACCGCTATACAATGCCGCGCATAAGCAGTGCCTATAGAGGGGAGTTGCCATGCTGCTAAGACATTTACGGTATCTGTTGGCGGTCGCGGATAACGGCGGTTTCACCCGTGCCGCAGAAGCGCTGCATGTTTCCCAGCCCACGTTGTCGCAACAAATCCGGCAGTTGGAAGAAACCCTCGGCGTTGTTCTGTTCGACCGAACCTCGCGGACGGTAAAGGCGACCGATGCGGGGCAGGCCTATATCGAATGCGCACGTCGCGTGTTGGTGGAGTTGGAGGCTGGGAAGCGAGCACTTCACGATGTAAAGGATTTGTCTCGCGGCACCCTGCGCCTGGCGATGACTCCGACTTTTATGGCGTATCTCGTGGGTCCGCTAGTGCGGGACTACACGGCTCTCTATCCCAACATCCATCTAGAGATTTTTGAGTTGTCGATGGGCGATATCGAAACCGGGTTGGCGGACGATTCGCTGGATATCGCCATTGCATTTGATCAAGTCAGAAATGCCGACATCGAATCGATCCCCGCATTTATCGAATCCCTGGGGCTGATGGTTGGGCGAGATCACCCGCTATACGAATGCAAGAGTGCGTTGACTTCGGAGCAGGTTGCGCAGCTGGAGTTCGCGCTCCTGACACCCAACTTTGTCACGCGGGTCTGTATCGATGAATACTTCGCAAAAACCAACATCACGCCGAAGGTGGTGATTGAGGTCAACTCGGTTAATACATTGCTGGAAGTCATTCGGCATACGCCGGTTGCCACGATTCTTCCGGAAGCTATCGCCACCCAGGACCGTGCCCTTCGAAAAATAGCGCTGGTAGGAAAGGGGCCGCATCGCGGGGCCGCGTTGCTGCGGCGCAAAAACAATTATCACAGTGCCGCGTCGGTCGCTTTTATGAGCTTGATGCTGGGAAAGGACGTGGACTCGTAAAAGCTGGTGTTCATCATTTCAGCCTGCGGAATGCTGGATTGTAAAAGCTGGTCATTCCTGTGTTTGAGAGGGGAGGAGAAGATACCTCCCTCGACGCGATAACCGGGTCGAACTCAAACAACATTCGGAGTACGTCATGTCCCAGCAAGCGATCAAACTTTATCGTCACCCTTTGTCCGGTCACTCTCATCGTGTCGAATTAATGTTGTCCCTGCTTGGCTTACCGACTGAACTTGTTTTTGTAGACCTGATGAAAGGCGCGCACAAAACCCCAGAGTTTTTGGCTCGCAACAGTTTTGGGCAAGTGCCGGTGATCGATGACAACGGCACCATCCTGGCGGACTCCAACGCAATTCTGGTGTATCTCGCCGCCAAATACGGAAACGGGCAATGGTTGCCAAGCGATCCAGTAGATCAAGCCAAGGTTCAACGCTGGTTGTCAGTGGCCGCTGGTCAGATCAACTCCGGCCCAGCCACTGCCCGGTTGATCACCGTTTTCGGAGCAGGCTATGACGCAGAAGAGGCTATCAAGCGTTCTCATGGCTTGCTCAACGTCATGGAAGAAGAGCTGGGGCGGAGCACGTTTTTGGCTGGCGATAAGCCAACCATCGCTGATGTTGCCGCTTACACCTATGTGTCCCATGCACCGGAAGGTAATGTCGCGCTCACTGACTACCCGAATGTCCGTGCCTGGCTGAGCAGTATCGAAACTCTGCCGAATTTTGTTGGCATGCAACGCACCGCAACGGGCTTGCAAGAAGCTTGATTCAAAACGAAGGGGCTTGCCGAAATCACTTCCGGCAAGCCCCTTTTTTATTCTTTTCGCGGTTTTTCCCTGCCAATCGCAGTTTTTTGCAAAAAACTCCGGCACATAACGTGCGAAAGACGCGATCGCCAACAATACTGCCAGATTGAGCTGTTCGCGTTCGCAATCACATGCCTCGCCGTTCTTTGATCAAGAGAGGGTCGCCCATGGATCGCTTTCATGAGATGCAGATTTTTATGGCGGTAGCCGAGGAGGAAGGTTTTGCCGCGGCGGCGCGTCGGTTGAATATCTCACCTCCCAGCGTGACCCGTGCAATCGCCGCGATGGAAGAGCGAATTGGCACCCAACTCCTTTCCCGAACGACCCGCAGCTTGCACCTGACTGAAGCAGGGCAACGCTATCTGGAAGATTGTCGACGGATACTGAACGAAGTCGATGAAGCTGAGGAGGCTGCGGCCGACAGCTACTCGATACCGCGCGGGCACTTAACAGTGACCGCTCCGGTTATGTTTGGTGAGTTGTACATAGCGCCACTGTTGGCGGAGTACCTGGACCAGTTTCCCTCTGTGAATCTCAATGCTTTGCTGGTCGACCGCGTAGTGAGCATGGCCGACGAAGGCGTTGACGTGGCAATACGCATCGGGCATTTGCATGAGAACAATCAGCACGCCATTAAAGTCGGGGAAGTGCGACAAGTAATATGTGCCGCACCTGCTTATTTTGAGCAGTACGGTAGGCCGCGCCACCCTGGAGAGTTGAGTACAGCCAACATTGTCATGTCATCGGCCAGCCACCTTTTGAGCGATTGGCAATTTGAGAATGATGGCAATGCACTGAGCTTTCGTTTTGAACCACGGTTGGTGGTAACTGCGAATCAGGCGGCAATTAATATTGCTCGTTTGGGCTGGGGGCTCACTCGTGTCTTGTCCTACCAGGTAGCCGGTCATGTTGCTAATGGCGGGCTGGAAGTGGTGCTTCAGGAGTTTGAGCCACCAGCGCTACCGATTCAGGTGGTTTACCAAAAAAACAATCGAGTGCCGGCGAAGGTTCGTACGTTTGTTGATTTTCTCGCGTCCCGACTTGGCCAGGATGCCGCCCTCAAGCCCGTTGTGAAGAGTGCAGATTGATGGATCGCTATCATGAGATGCAGATGTTTGAAGCATTGTCCGAACATCCCAGCCTCGCCTCGGCAGCACGTCGCCTTGATGTATCCGGTCCTACGGTCGTTCGTGCCATTGCTCGGCTGGAAGCGCGGCTGGGTGTAGCGTTGTTGGTGCGTAGCACGCGAGGGGTGGCGTTGACCGAGGCCGGCGCAGCTTTCATGGTGGATTGCTCACGCATTCTCAAGGAGATTGAGGAGGCTGAAGCTTCTGCCAAGGGGCTGCATGTCGAAGCTCAAGGCAATCTGAAGGTGATGCTGCCATTGCTTTTCAGTCGGTATGTCATGACATCGATGTTGGCAAATTATATGAGCATGTATCCGGCGGTCAGGGTATTTGCCCAATACCATGATCGGTTTCCGAACATGAATGAGGATGGGCTGGACGTCGCGGTGCTGGTTGGCAACTTGCCAAATTCGTCGTTGATTGCGCGGCCTGTGGGTTATGTGCGTTCAATCGTATGTGCCAGCCCTGTTTACCTTGCAAGACAGGGCGAACCACAAGTGCCTGAGGACCTCAGGCATCATCGATTGGTTGCCACGCACGCTTATCGAGACAAGGTTCAGTGGGACTTTCAACAGGAAGGAGAGCTAAATCCGATCAAGGCTCATACGCGGTTGAGTTGTGCCACCGTGCAGGCAGCCATCGATGCGACAGCCCACGGTGCAGGCCTAATGCGCTGCCTCAGCTATCCCTTGTACGACTATCTGAAAAGCGGGCAATTGCGTCGAGTTTTACAAGCCTATGAGTTACCCGCGTTGCCCGTGCATGTGGTCTACCGCGAGGGGCGCAAAGCATCGATGCGGGTGCGCAGTTTTGTCGATTTCATCGTCGACGGTCTCCGAGAGCATCCGGCCATGCGGGCGGATGCTCCCTGAGTTAATTCAGCGTTCACGGTATTCGCGACACTTCCTCCGGTTACTTTGCGGTAGCTGCCGTTTCAATCAGGCTGGCAACGGCTTTCGGATTGGACACCATCACAACATGGGACGCGCCTTTGACCACAACGGTCTTTTTAGAGTGCGCCCGCTCAGCCATAAATACCTGCGCCTGTGTAGGAATGTTCTTGTCTTTGTCACCGTAAACAAAATAGGACGGCACGGTTTTCCAGGCTGGCTCACTCGACGCCTCATTGAGCGCTGCGACAGTCACGGGACGTTGGGTAGCGGCCATTAACCTGGCATCTGCATTCGATACGTCGGCTGCGAACTGATCGTGGAACTTGTCCTGCTGGATGTAGAGATCTTTTCCGCCGTCTGCCAGTTCAACCGGTGGCGCGAGGGTTGGACCCAAGGTGTTGCCTGGGAAGCGCCCAGCCAAATCTGCGGTGGACTCACCTGCTTCAGGTGCAATTGCGGCGACGTAAACCAGTGCCTTAACGTTGGCATTACCGTAGGCGGCTTCGCTGATTACCGGGCCACCGTAAGAGTGTCCGACCAGGACGACAGGTGTTTTTACACTTTTCAGCACATCAGCTACCGACTGTGCATCGCCCTTCAGAGTGCGAAGCGGATTGGAAGCCGCGATCACCGGGTAACCATCTTTTTCCAGAATCTTGACCACGCCGTTCCAGCTACTGGAGTCGGCGAATGCGCCGTGCACCAGCACGACGGTTGGTTTGACTGGGGCGGCTAACGCGGCGGTTGCACTGAACATTGCTGTGGCCAAGGCCAGACCTTTGAATAACTTGTTCATCGGGTGTTCCTTTACGGGGGGAGGAGGAGCCAATTGACGAGCCCCATTTGAACCCCGCGCTGTGTCCCGTATGTGTCCAACCGCCCCGTGCTGCGCATGGAATTGTGTCAGATGCCGTGCTGACTACAGACAGATACAAAACTGTTTATGAGCATTTCAGTGAGCGAAACAGTGGATTGTATTTTTTGGCCGTTCTCCACATAGCGGTTAAAGCGGAGCATGCACCCACACACTCATACAGATATTCACACCCGCCGATGGAGGCTATTTCCTGATGAAACGCGTGCTTATGTTGTTAGCCAACGGCGTTGAGCCTCTCGAAATGGCGGCCTTTACCGATGTGCTTGGCTGGGCCGATTTAATCGGTGATGACTCTATTGAATTGGTCAACGCCGGCCTTCGTAGAAAAATCGTTACGACGTTCGGGCTCACTCTAAATCCCGGCTTCTTACTGAATGAACTGGATTTGAGCAGCTTTGATGCCTTGGCATTACCCGGTGGTTTTGAACCCGCTGGTTTTTACGAGGAAGCACTAAGCGAACCCTTTCTGGACACCATCCGCCACTTTGTCGAGGCCGGTAAACCAGTGGCCAGTGTCTGTGTGTCTTCGGTTTGCCTGGGCGTCGCCGGAGTGCTGCGGGGCAGAAGCGCCACGACCTACCACCAGGAAGGAGGCAAACGAAAAAGTCAGCTGCTTGAGACCGGTGCCCATTTCGTAGACCGGCCGTTGATTGTCGATAACAACATCATCACCTCAAGCGGGCCAGGCACTGCTACCGAAGTCGTGTTTGCGCTGCTGGAGAAACTGACCAGCGCTGAAAACTCTGCGCATGTGCGCAAAAAAATGCGCTTTGCGACCCCGTCTCAAGAATGGTTCGAGACCCCCCAAGTACCCTGATTCAACCCCTTCTTTCTGTACCCATAATCTATCTAGGTAACTGTATGACTGGCACTGCACTCATCGTCGTTGACATCCAGAATGACTATTTTTCTGGCGGTAAATGGGAACTCAATGCCACCGACGCGGCCGCTGACAAGGCTGCTCGTGTGATCGGCGCGGCACGTGAACGGGGGGATTTAGTCGTCCATATCCGTCACGAAACCTTAGCCCCTGATGCGCCGTTTTTTGTCCCGGGAACCGAAGGTGCGCAGTTGCACGAGAAGGTACGCAACCTCGCGGACGAGTTGGTTATCGTTAAACACTTCATGAACCCGTACCGCGAAACTGAACTGCTTCACGTGCTTGAAAACAACGAGATCAAACGGGTCACGGTGGTCGGAAACATGAGCCACATGTGTATTGATGCTGTCACTCGCGCGTCTGACGACTTCGGTTTCGAGACGACGGTTATTCACGATGCCTGTACGACTCACGACTTGGAGTTCAATCACGTCAAGGTTCCTGCGCCTCTGGTGCATGCGGCTTTCATGGCGGCCCTGCAATTTGGTTACGCCAGGGTGCTAAGCGCAGATGAGTATCTGGCCTAGTTTTTTCGCTGTTTTGCCCAGAGGTTAAAAAAATGTCCAATCTCTCCAGCGCTGTGGATTATTACTACTGGCCAACGCCCAACGGGCAGAAAGTCGCCATCTTTCTTGAAGAGTCGGGACTGCCTTACACCTCGCACCCAATCAACATCAGCAAGGGTGAACAATTTTCTGCCGAGTACACCCGTCTTTCGCCGAACCAGCGGATCCCGGCTATCGTCGATAGCGAGGCTGGTGTGTCAGTTTTTGAGTCAGGTGCCATTTTGTTGTACCTGGCACAACGGCACAGGCAATTTATCCCTGCTGATAACCAGCAAGCGATTGAAGTCCTGCAGTGGCTGTTCTGGCAGGCGGCGAGTTTGGGCCCAATCCTGGGGCAGACTGTGTTCTTCCTGAATTTTGCCTCCGAACATGTCCCGCTCGCGGTGGCGAGATTCAGTAAGGAAACGGAGCGCCTTTACGGGGTGTTGGAGAAACAACTGACTGAGCAACCGTACATCGCTGGCGAGTATTCGATAGCCGACATGGCGATTTATCCTTGGGTGCTTCAGTACAACAAACAAGGAATAACGCTCGATGGATACCCGCACATAGCGGCGTGGTTAGCCAGAATCAGTGAGCGTCCAGCCGTGATACGTGCCTACGCTAAAGGGGAATTGATTCGCCCCTCGGTACAAACCGAGCAGGACAGGAAAAAGCTCTATGAGCTTCCTTAGTTCAATCGTGGTTGTTAGTCACTGTGTTGGCTCGACGGTCATTTCAAACCTTCGAGTCCGCTGAATTTTTGCAGACCGTCGGCCTGCAAAACGCTGAGTTGATGATCACCGGTAAGTGCGAGTTTGACCCGCCGCCGGGAAATATCTTTCCTCGCTGAACAGCGAGTGAAATGCACCTGTTTACGAATGTGAATACGTAGAGGTGATCATGAGTCAGACAGACGGGCTGGGGGAATCACCCTGGCATGAAGGCGAACGGCACTTGCAAGAAAGCGTTGGCGTCGCGCAGGTGATGGAGGCAAATGGGCGCAGGGTCGTACGCGACTATATGCCAGACCAACATCGACTGTTCTACAGCCAACTCCCGTATTTGATTTTGGGTGCTGTCGATGAGAACGGCACTCCTTGGGCAACCCTTGTTGAAGGCTCTCCAGGCTTTGCCCATTCTCCCGATCCGCGAGTGCTTCAAATCGACTGCCTGCCTGCTGACGGTGACCCGGTTAAGTCGGGATTGAAAAAGGGTGATGCTGTCGGGTTATTGGGTATCGACCTGAAGACTCGAAGGCGAAATCGTATGAATGGCAACATCAGCACCGCCTCTCCTGGCGGTTTTGCCATTTCTGTCGTTCACAGTTTCGGTAATTGCCCGCAGTACATCCAACTACGCAGTGTCGAGCCCGTCAGTCTGGGGCACGCGTCCTCCAATACCGTCGCCGAGCATCTCAATGAACTTGATGAGGCCGCAAAGGGGACGATCAACAAAGCCGATACGTTTTTTGTTGCGAGCTACCTGGACCAAAACGGCAAGCGTTCAGTGGATGTTTCCCACCGGGGGGGCAATCCAGGTTTCGTCAGGATCGAAGGCAACGTTCTGACGATTCCCGATTTTGCTGGCAACCTGCACTTCAATACCTTGGGCAATTTTTTACTCAATCCACGCGCCGGGCTGGTGTTCATCGATTTTGAAACCGGCGATGTATTGCAAGTTGCCGGACGCACCGAAATCATTCTCGTCAGCCCGGAGATTGCGGCATTCCAAGGAGCAGAGCGGCTGTGGACGCTGACCGTTGAACAGGTGGTTCGACGTCACGCGGTTTTGGCACTGCGTTGGCAGTTTGAGGGTTTTTCTCCCAACAGTCTGATGACAGGTAGTTGGGAGCAAACCGCGGGACGTTTGCAGGCTGATGCCTTACGCGACAAATGGCGGCAACTACGGGTAACCCGAATTGTTGATGAAAGCAGCTCTATTCGATCCTTCTACTTTGAACCTGATGATGGTGCAGGATTGCCGCGCTTTGAGGCTGGCCAGCACTTGCCGGTGCGTATTTGCGTGACCGAAGGAGAGGCACCTTTAGTCAGAACTTACAGCCTGTCGGGCGCACCCTCCGACAGTTTTTTCCGCATCAGCGTCAAGCGTGACGGGAGGGTTTCGTCGCATTTGCATGACCGCGTTCAGGTTGGCGATCTGATTGAAGCCCGTGCACCCCAGGGGCGTTTCACCGTTCAGGCAGATGAGTATCGGCCGCTGGTTCTGTTGGCGGCAGGGGTTGGAATTACCCCCATGCTCTCGATGCTCCGTGAGGTGATCTATCAAGGGGAGCGTATCCGGCGCACACGTCCCACCTGGTTTATTCAAAGTGCACGCACTTTGTCTGAACTTGGGTTTCGCGACGAATTGTATGAATTGGCAGTCCGCGCCAAAGACAAAATCCGCGCGTTACGAGTACTCAGTCAACCAGAGCCTCATGCTCGCGTCGGCGAACACTATGAAATGGCTGGACGCATCGACGTCGAGTTGCTCAAGGCGTTGTTGCCCTTGGACGATTATGATTTTTACCTGTGTGGACCTGGGCCATTTACCCAAGCGCTGTACGACGGATTACGCGAATTGCGCATTGGCGATGATCGTATACACGCGGAAACTTTTGGCCCTTCGACGTTGGTCCGTCAGCGGGATCAATTGACTCCAGCAGTCGAGCAAGTGCCAGCAGCAAGCAGCCCGGTCAAAGTGTTGTTTGCAGGATCATCTAAAGAAGCACGTTGGGAGCCAGGTGGCGGAAGCTTACTGGAGTTGGCTGAAAGCCGTGGTCTGAACCCGGACTTTAGTTGTCGCGGTGGATCGTGCGGAACTTGCCGTACCAAACTCATCAGTGGGCAAGTGCACTATTTGAATTTGCCCGCTGAGATGCCGGCCGAAGGGGAAGTGCTGATTTGCTGCGCTGTACCTGCACAAGCCAAGGAGGGCGACGCCCCCCTTGTGCTGGATTTGTAATGTGGGTGCCATCGATCGCTCATCCCGCCAAGCGTGGGCTGAGCGCTTCGTCGATGCCGCCTTCGCTTTCAAGTTGAGCCAGGTCGTCGAACCCGCCTACGTGGTGATTACCGAAAAAGATCTGTGGGACAGTGCGGCGCCCACTTCGGCTAACCATTTCATTCCGCACCGGTGCGGACTGTACGTCGATTTCGGTATAGCGAATGCCTTTGGCATTCAGCAGCTTCTTGGCAGCACGGCAGTATGGGCAAGTGCTGGTGGTGTACATAGTGACTTCAAGCATCGTGGGTACTCCGTAATAGTTTTGGTGATTAAGCAACGGCTTTTGCAGGACGGGCATGCACAGCAACGGTGGTCGGGTGCTTGGCCAGTGACTTGAACGTTTTGTTGTCGGTATCCAGAGCATCGACTGAACCGGTTCCGATGTCGTAAACCCAACCATGAAGATTCAGCAGACCTTTTTCCTGAGCCAGGCGCACGCTCGGGTGGGTCTGAATATTGGCCAGTTGGGCGATGACGTTTTCCCGGACCATCGAACTGACCTTGGCAGCTTCATTTGCATGAGGGCGCGATTCGTTGATGACTTTCGCTGACTCGGAATGTTGCAACCAGCCAGCGACAGCGGGCAGGTGATCCATGCATGTGCACTTGGCAACAGCGGTCATGGCCCCGCAATCGGAGTGGCCGCAGATCACGATGTCGGTGACGCCGAGCACAGCAACTGCGTATTCGACTGTTGCCGACACGCCACCAGGATGCGGGCTGTAGGACGGCACGATGTTTCCGGCGTTACGGATCACGAACAGTTCGCCAGGTTCTTGCTGGGTCAGCAGTTCAGGTACAACGCGGCTATCGGAGCAAGTGATGAACAACGTGCCTGGATGCTGGGTAGTGGCCAGGTGTTTGAACAGATCAGTGCGTTGTGGAAATGCGTCCTTTTGGAACTTCAAAAAACCGTCGATGAGCGCTTTCATACTGTGAGCCTCTGATTGATTGTTAAGTGATCGAATGACGATTAGTTAGTGCAACCGCTACCGATTACGCTGTATTCCAGAATATGGGTATCACCGTGCGAATCTTTGTAAGTCATTTGCACTGGGGTTGGACCGCATACATCCGCCGCAGGGGTGATGTTGACTACCTTGGCGATATCCAAGTGCGTGCCGTAGGCGTATGGAACGGCGTCCGGCGTGACCACAGCGTCCTGTGCATAAGCTGACAGCGAGGCCGTCAGGGACAAGGCGAGAAACAGAATTTTTTTCATGACGAATCCTCCAGTCAAAGTTGGTGTTCAATAAAGTTGGTTCAGTAAGTTAGTTGAAGCAGGCCCGCAGTGACTGCGGGCCGAATTACAGTTTCATATGCATCCTTAGAAAGGACGCAGTGGCAGGAACTTGCCGTCGAGGGTGATCACTGCGCGGTGGCCGCCTTCTGGGTCTTCGACTTTCTTCATGTCGAGCTTGAAGTTGATCGCGCTGATGATGCCGTCGCCGAACTGCTCATGAACCAGGGACTTCAGGGTGGTGCCGTAGATCTGGATCATTTCGTAAAAGCGGTAGATGGTCGGATCAGTTGGGACGCCCGACAGGCTGCCGCGCAGCGGGATGACTTGCAGGCGGGCTACCGAGTCGGCGTCCAGTTCCAATTTTTGGCCAATCACTTTGGCTGCGCTTTCTGGCAGTGGGTGTTGGCCGAGCAGAGCTGCGGTTACATAAGCCAGGCCCAGGCCAGTGCCTTCAGCCAGGTCGGCAAAGGACAGACCTTTATTAGCTTTTGCGTCCAGAATTTCGGTGGTCAGTTGCAGGCTAGTGTCGTTGTAAACGTGAGACTGTTGCATGGTGGATCTCCTGTGGGGTTTCCCTGAGTTGGTGTTGCTGGTTGATATCGCTTGGGTGTGAAGCAATCTTCTGCCGATTAACCGATAGCGTCCAAGACCGATATCCAATGCAGCGCATAAGCAGTACCTATGCATTGTGGCTACGGAGGACATGAGCGTGAAAACGTCTGAGATGTTGTTGCTAGTACCCAATGGTTATCCCGTGTGGATCGACGTGCCGCAGGCGACCACGGGAGGTGCGGGCACGGCGATGCGCTTTGTATTGCCGGTCAATGCCCACAATTTGCCGTTGATGCATCGCCATGAGACGAAACTGGTGGTGGCGCTCAGTGGCGAATTGGAGATCCGTTCGGGGCGACAACGAATTGCGTTGCTCAAAGAAGGGGAGGCGGTAAAGCTTGATCCCTGCACCGCGCACCGAATCCATCAGCAGGGAGCGTGCCCAAGCACGGTAGGAATTGTGTTGTGGCCTGGAGTGGTTGAGTCGGCTTTTCGCGAGCTGGCTGAGGCGGCTAAACACAACACAATTCTGCGTAGCGAGATGGTTGAAATCCTTTCTCGCTATGGTGTGGTGTGGACTAATGATGCTGTGAGAGAAGAACCTCAAACGCCCATCGTGCGTCCGCTCCAGGAGTGGTTCGCCGAATTGCCAGAGACAGTCGCGAAACTGGTAGAACTCAAATGGGCGGCATTGGGAAACAACCTCGCACGGTCGGCACGGTCGCCAGTGTCTTTACCTCCACGGGCACTGGAGGTGTCGAGAAAGTGCAAGTTATAGACCCAAATCAGAAAGGCCAGGATGATCGTCAGGACGACGGCCGAGTGGCCAACGGAATTTTCGCTCTGTCTCTTTGATGGGCATATCGTTGATGCAGGCAAAACGGTGCGCCATCAGACCGTTTTCAGCGAACTCCCAGTTTTCGTTACCGTAGGAGCGGAACTGTTGTGGCTCAATGTTTTTGGACCATGATGTAGGAGCATCTACCTAAGGAAGCATCATGGG
>NZ_MOBP01000030.1 GCF_003732665.1 Pseudomonas frederiksbergensis
CGGGATCGAACCGTTGACCTCCTGCGTGCAAGGCAGGCGCTCTCCCAGCTGAGCTATGGCCCCATATTTCTACAGGCGTTTCCCACACAAGCAAAATTGGTGGGTCTGGGCAGATTCGAACTGCCGACCTCACCCTTATCAGGGGTGCGCTCTAACCAACTGAGCTACAGACCCAATTTCGAGCTGCTTTTAATCGTCTTCTTCAATGAATCAAGCAATTCGTGTGGGAACTTATGGAGCAGCTGATGTCGTCGATTAAGGAGGTGATCCAGCCGCAGGTTCCCCTACGGCTACCTTGTTACGACTTCACCCCAGTCATGAATCACACCGTGGTAACCGTCCCCCCGAAGGTTAGACTAGCTACTTCTGGTGCAACCCACTCCCATGGTGTGACGGGCGGTGTGTA
>NZ_MOBP01000246.1 GCF_003732665.1 Pseudomonas frederiksbergensis
GCCGATGCACCGGCCGGGCCGCCGCCAACGATCAACACGTCAAAGGCTTCTTTGGCGCTGATCTTTTCGGCCTGAAGCTCGGCACCACTGGTGTCGATCTTGGCGAGGATTTCTTCCACGCCCATGCGGCCCTGGCCAAAGATCTCGCCGTTCAGGTAAACACTCGGCACGGCCATGATCTGGCGTTTGTCGACTTCAGCCTGGAACAGCGCGCCGTCGATGGCGACGTGGCGGATATTCGGGTTGAGTACGGCCATCAGGTTCAGTGCCTGGACCACGTCCGGGCAGTTCTGGCAGGACAGCGAGAAGTACGTCTCGAAGCTGAAC
>NZ_MOBP01000247.1 GCF_003732665.1 Pseudomonas frederiksbergensis
GGAAACGTTAAGCAGGGTCGGTGCGGCTTGAGCCACGCTGGTCAGTGCCAGGCCAGCGGCCAGAAGTGAGGCGCCAAAGAGTTTTTTCACTGCGCATTCCTTGTTCTAAATAGGTGTTTTTATTAAAAGTGAGGCAATTTGCCACGACTATAGCCGGGCTCGCATAGTCCTTTAAAGATTAAAAAGCACTTTGCTTATTCCAGTTTCTTAAACAGCGCGTTGCCACATCGCGAGCAAAACGCCGCGCCGTGCTCATGGCTGTTTTTCTTGCAC
>NZ_MOBP01000248.1 GCF_003732665.1 Pseudomonas frederiksbergensis
TCCACCACGGCGCGAACGATCCAGTACCCAGCCTCGCGCCTCGATTCGCCTGCACTTGAGTCGCTCCAGCGTGGCGACATCAAACCGATCCAGCAAATTGGGTGCAACACGCAATACAACCGCGCCATGCAACTCGATCCAAACCCCGCCGCGATTGCGCTGGACCTTGCTGACACGACCGCTGAGCACGGCAAAACCGGAGGTCTTGATCTGCTCCGCTTTCAGTACAGGCGATTACCGCCACAGGCCGAGGCCGGCCTGCCGGGCCGCACGTTCCGCC
>NZ_MOBP01000249.1 GCF_003732665.1 Pseudomonas frederiksbergensis
TCGACACCTTCGCCCCGCAGGCCTTCGAGCATGCGCAGGGCATGGGCGGCTTCACCGTTGAGGATCGCATCGGTCAACCCGAAGACATCGAAGCGCGCACTGTCGGCCACGGCAGCCTGCACCGTTTCCACGGTGATCTGTCCGCCTTCGGCCATCAGCTTGAGCTTTTCGATTTCCTGGGCGGCGGCCAGCAGGTTGCCTTCGACGCGGGCGGCAATCAGCTCCACTGCGTCCTGGCTGGCCGAGAGACCGGCTTGGG
>NZ_MOBP01000250.1 GCF_003732665.1 Pseudomonas frederiksbergensis
CTTCAATGACCTGGCGGTGATCAGCCATTACCTGCTGGAAAGTGGTAGGGTGAATCGGGTGCTGATATTCGATTGCGCTGTGCACCAGGGCGACGGGACTGCACGCATCCTGCACAACACCCCGGATGCGATCACCGTTTCCCTGCCCTGCGAGAAGAATTTTCCTGCCCGCAAAGCCGAAAGTGACTGGGACATTCCATTGCCCAAAGGCATGGGCGATACCGACTATTTGAAGGTGGTGGACGACGCGCTCAATTATTTGCTGCCGC
>NZ_MOBP01000251.1 GCF_003732665.1 Pseudomonas frederiksbergensis
GCGAAGCCGGTCTCCATCTGCGAAGCGGAGACCTCAGACACCAGGCAACTTGAACGGGAACAACCCCTGCCTGCTACGCTTTCCTCTTTCATGGAGGAATCACAATGTCGAACGCAGACCTGCCGCCTTCCCTACTCTTCAAAATCAATCAGAACTAACTCGCCATCTAAGCCGCGATCATGGAGCTAACGCTCTGGGTCGAGCAGCGTGGATCAGCAGAGGTCGCAGGCAACGTTCGTGGTGCTTTGGACACAATCAGCAAGCATGAAGAATTCATCAACATGACGCTCGCTGT
>NZ_MOBP01000252.1 GCF_003732665.1 Pseudomonas frederiksbergensis
ATGCTTTGCGCGGCGTGGGCCGGAATGGTCGCCACCGCCTGACTGCCCTTGAGCAAATACGGCAACGCGGCAAAATGCGTGGTCGAGGCGCACACCCGTCGACTCAGCCCCAGCGCCGCCAACCCCTCATCGGTGATCCCGATAAAACCGCCGGACGACACCAGAATGTGCTCCCGCGCGACGAACTCCTCCAGGCTGATGGTCTGCTGTCCCTCAGCCAGACTGGCCTGATCCACCAGGCACAAATACCCCCCTTCGCCCAACACCTGACGGCTGAGCAACCGCTCGGCAAACCCGCCGGCGGTAATCGCCAGATCGATACTGCGATC
>NZ_MOBP01000031.1 GCF_003732665.1 Pseudomonas frederiksbergensis
ATCTGAGAATCATCTGGCCGGCCTCCCCACCTCACAGAGGTGGCGCAAAATTCAAGGTGCGAACTTAGACTTTTGCTGAGGAGGCCGTGATGAAATTCTGTGGCATAGACCTGCATTCGAACAACAGTGTTGTGGTGGTTACCGACGAAACGGACCGGGTCCTGGTCAGCCGGCGCTGTCCCAACGAGTTGCCGGTCATTCTCTCGCTGCTGGAGCCGCACCGTGACGAACTGATGGGTGTGGTGGTCGAGTCGACCTACAACTGGTACTGGCTGGTCGACGGCCTCAAGGCTGCTGGCTTCGAGGTGAAATTGGCCAACCCCGTCGCGATGCAGCGCTACGACGGTTTAAAGCATTCCGATGACAAGGATGATGCTGCGTTTTTGGCGCATTTGCTGCGACTGGGGATCTTGCCCACTGGCTACATTCATCCACCTGAAGAGCGCGCGTTACGCGACCTGGCGCGCAAACGGATTCAATTGGTGCGCACGAGAACCCAGCACATCCTGGCCGTCGAAAACATCGCCGCACGCCAGTTGGGGCATAGCCTGAGCTGCAATGAAATCAAAAGCTTGTCAGCCACCTCCGTTGACAGGCTCGGCCTGCCAACGGACGTGGCTTTGGCGATGAAGGCCAATGTGGCCGTGGTCCAGGCAGTGGAAGCCCAAATCGCGGGGCTGGAAAGTCGGTTGCTGCATCAGGTCAAGTTACGGCCGGAGTTTTCCTTGCTCAAAACCATGCCGGGGATAGGTGAAATACTGGCGACGGTAATCATGTTGGAAACCGGCGATATCAACCGTTTTGCGGATGTCGGCAATTTCGCGTCCTATGCTCGATGCGTAAAAAGTGCGCACTACTCCAACGGCAAGAAAAAGGGCGAAGGCAACACCAGGAACGGCAATGCTTACTTGATTTGGGCGTTCATCGAAGCCGCCAATTTTGCACGGCGATTCAGTGAGGAGGCCAAACGATTTTTCGAGAAGAAGAAAGCCAAGACCAATGGTGTGGTCGCTACCAAAGCGCTGGCGCACAAACTGGCGCGGGCGAGTTACCACATCTTGAAGGAGAAGCAGCCTTTCGATGCCAAACGCTGTTTCGCCTGAAGGGCGAGTTTGGTGATGGTCGGGCAACCGAAAGGGGACTGGGCGTGAACCATGAATCTGAGTGGCGTCCGGCCATTACCGCCTGAGTGTGTTGTAACCGGGTCGTCTGCCAAGTGAGCCCACCGGGACTGGACGTGCACAGCGCACGAGCCACAGTTCTGTGACACGTTTTGGACACATTGGCGGCACCAACGTTTCTCTGGGGCAGTTCACTGCCAGGGCGGTGCATGCAACATCGTTACCGCTTGATCCACATGGGTGTCAGGCACGACTCGGTCGTAGCCATTGACGAGAAAACGGGTACGACGGGTTCAACCGGGCAGGTTGCTAGAGAGGCAACCCTGCAGTTAAAAACTGCAGGGAGAGTTGGCTTTTAGCCTTGACTGGAGACCGGCTAATGGG
>NZ_MOBP01000253.1 GCF_003732665.1 Pseudomonas frederiksbergensis
GCAAGTCGTTTGCGCCGGTGTTCGAACAGTCGGCGGTGCAGTTGGCGGGCAAGTGTCGGCTGGCCAAGCTCGATAGTGAGGCGAATCAGCAGTTGTCGGCGCAGTTGGGGATTCGTTCGATTCCGAGTCTGATTCTGTTCAAGAACGGCCGGGAAGTGGCGCGCCAGAGCGGGGCGTTCCCGTTGCCGCAGTTGATGAGTTGGTTGCGTAGCCAGGGAATCTGAAGCCACCCCGAATCAAAAATGTGGGAGCGTGCTCGCTCGCGAAAGCGCAGTGTCAGTCGACATCAACATTGACTGATACACCGCTTTCGCGAGCAAGCCCGCTCCCACAGGGGTTCGGTGTTGCCTGCGGGAATCAGGCGTTTTCCAGCAGGTTGTGCAGCTCGACAAACTGCTGGGTCAGTTTGTGTCGCGGATCAAGGTGGATCAGCG
>NZ_MOBP01000254.1 GCF_003732665.1 Pseudomonas frederiksbergensis
CGACTCATGACAGTCAGACGCTTTGGGGACTTTGATCAGCATGACAACTCCGCAGCTTTGGAGGACAGATGCACCCATAGACTGCGGAGTATGAGGGAAATTACATCACTCGGCTTTTTTGTGGCGACGAAGACGCAACAGGTACTGCACCGGCCCGGAAGCCGCATAGGCAAGGAAGACCAGCAGCAGGATACGCGGCGGATCACTGAACACAACGGCGAATACCAATACCACCGCGAGAATCGCGACAAAGGGAACGCGCCCTTTCAAGTCCAGCTCCTTGAAGCT
>NZ_MOBP01000255.1 GCF_003732665.1 Pseudomonas frederiksbergensis
TATATTATATATATATTATAAACACACGCACTATCACCATGATCCTACACACTGGTTATCGACGAGGTCAACACATGCCTAACCGGCGTAGCACAAATATTTGTACCCGACCGATAGGAAACACGTCCAAAATAATATAAGGGACCTGCGACGACGAGGGGGAGACGCATTAACTATCGACCCGCCGCCGCCGCCACCATCGTCGTTGCCACCACCGCTGCTGCCAACGCCAGAACGTATATTATTATAT
>NZ_MOBP01000256.1 GCF_003732665.1 Pseudomonas frederiksbergensis
CGGATCGGCGGCGCGGCGCTGGCTGTGTTCGACCACGAACCCAAAGTGCCTGACGCCCTCAAGACTTTGCCCAACGTGATCCTGACGCCCCACGTCGCCGGCCTGTCCCCGGAAGCGACCCAAGGCACCGTGGAACTGGTGGGTAAAAACCTGGTTGCATTCTTCGCCGGCCGGCCGGTGCTGACGCCGGTTGTGCTGGATCCTCGTTGATTACCGCCACCACACAACCGTTCGTATCGGCGGCGGCATTAGGCCGATTTTTAATCGATCGTGTGGATATTTTTCTTGCGACCCTCGAT
>NZ_MOBP01000257.1 GCF_003732665.1 Pseudomonas frederiksbergensis
GGCATTGGGTGGAGATCTTCCATGGGTTAATTGGATCCCATTCTAACGCTTATCCCCCGCAATCATTCAAGCTGTTGCTGGATGACGAATGCCACTGGTGAAATTTTCATAATCAGGAATAATCCTTGCTTGTTCAAAGTCGCAGCCCATCACCCCGGCGCTTCGTCTGGTGAAACTCCTACCCGGAGCGACGCGCTTGCCATACGGAGATACAAAATGTCTACCTCACCCGTCACCCTGATGGTGGCGCGCCGCGTTGCCGATGGACGTTATAAGGACCTGACCGCCTGGTTGCGTGA
>NZ_MOBP01000258.1 GCF_003732665.1 Pseudomonas frederiksbergensis
TTCACCACGCGGTTTGACTGCGTGGACGATGGCTTGACGTTCTACGGCTCCGATGGCCGCGACCACAGCTTTCCGCTGCCCAAACTCGGTCTGTTTCACTACGACGCCATCGAAAGCATTACACTGGTTCGCAGTGGCGAAGACCAGTTGCTGTTGTGCCGTGGCTTCGAACGTAAGGAAACCTACGTCCTCCATGGCCAGCGCTTTGTGCTGACCAATATTTCTCTGCGCAACGGCGCCGGAATCATGCTGCATTACGAGCATCGCCACGGCGAACAGTCGGTGCTCTCGGACCTGATCACCTATCAAGAAAACGACATCAGCAAAGTCCACCTGCACCTCGGTACGATGATCGACGATCACGGCCGGCTGATCGGCCTCTGGCAAATCGTTGACGGTGCCCCACTGCGACAACGCTGTGCCTACCAGTACGACGCCTATGGCGACCTGATTCAGGCGCAGGACGAGAACGGCGCAGT
>NZ_MOBP01000259.1 GCF_003732665.1 Pseudomonas frederiksbergensis
CTTCGAACCCGTCATTAACCCATGGGTTGAAAAACTGCCTTCCGACGTGAACTTCGTGCGCATTCCGGCCATGTTTGGCGGCCCTTGGGACGCACACGGCCAGATGTTCCTGACCCTTGAAGCCATGGGCGTCGAAAGCAAGGTTCACGCGGCAGTTTTCGAAGCGATTCAGAAAGAACACAAGAAACTGACCGACAAAGACGACATGGCAGACTTCCTGGCGACCCAAGGTGTAGACAAGGACAAGTTCCTGGCCACCTTCGACTCCTTCGCCATCAAGGGC
>NZ_MOBP01000032.1 GCF_003732665.1 Pseudomonas frederiksbergensis
GGCAGCAGCGCCGGTCAGGACCACAGCGGTTTCAACCGTGATGCCGCCGTTGGGGATCTCGACCCCGCTCGGCGAGCCCTTGACCGAGGTGATGGTTGGAGCGGTGGCGGCAGTTACGGTCAACGTGCGCGCTGCCGAGGTGGCGCCGGAGCCGTACAGTGCCTTGGCGGTGAAAATGTGTGCGGCGACGGTCAGCCCGGACACGGTCAAGGTCCAGATGCCCGTAGTCGCATCGGCAGTAGCTTCACCCTTGGACACGGTGCCATCGAAGATCTGCACCTTCTGTCCTTTGGCAGCAGCGCCGGTCAGGACCACAGCGGTTTCAACCGTGATGCCGCCATTGGCAATTTCCACCCCGCTCGGCGAGCCCTTGACCGAGGTGAT
>NZ_MOBP01000260.1 GCF_003732665.1 Pseudomonas frederiksbergensis
GGGCCATGGCCTGACCCCGGCGTTCGAAACCCGCCTGGTCAGCCCCGACGGCAAACCGGTCAACAGTTTCAGCGATGTGATCATGCCGGTGGACGGCGGCCTGGAAAACGCCGACATCATCATCCTCCCGGCGTTCTGGGACGATTTCGATACGCTCTGCAAACGTTATCCACAGGTGCTGCCGTGGCTGCGCGAGCAACACGCACGCGGCGCGGTGCTCTGCGGTGAAGCCACCGGAGTGTTCTGGCTCGCCGAGGCGGGCTTGCTCGATGGCAAGGAAGCGACCACTTACTGGCGTTTCTTCAACGCCTTC
>NZ_MOBP01000261.1 GCF_003732665.1 Pseudomonas frederiksbergensis
CAAGACCATGCGCACCCTCGGCGTGCCGTACACCGACGATGACATCAGCGGCGCGGTCGCCAGCCTCAAGGGCAAGACCGAAATGGACGCCCTCGTCTCCTACCTGCAAGTGCTTGGCACTGCGATCAACAGCAAGAGGTAAGCACGATGGTCATTGAAATGAACTCAGGGCTGATTCGCGGCCTCGGCACCGTCGTGGTGTTCGTCGCCTTCGTCGGCCTGACGATCTGGGTGTTCAACCGCAAGCGCACGCCGGAGTTCGCCGAAGCGCGCCTGCTGCCGTTCGCCGACGAGCCGCAACCCGACATTACCCAAGCAC
>NZ_MOBP01000262.1 GCF_003732665.1 Pseudomonas frederiksbergensis
CAGCAGCAATGCCAGCAAGCGTTTGGGCATGCCCAGGAAGTGCGTGCGAGGGGCCACGGCAGCCGAAGGCTGGCGGGACAGAAAGGCAAGCTGGTGAACGTCCATATTCAGAATCTCGACGCGATAACAAATGAATTAAAGAAACAGGTCGACCTGGAAGAAGATCGGCGCCTCGCGCTCGGTGAGCACGGTGGGGCGTTCCAGCGAGTGGGCGAACGTCAGGCGAGTGGCGAGGTACTTGCCACGGGCGAAGAGTTCCAGAGAGTTGCTGGACATTCGGCCATGCACTTCGCTGTTGTATCGGTCATTGCTGATC
>NZ_MOBP01000263.1 GCF_003732665.1 Pseudomonas frederiksbergensis
AAAGCGTAACCTGGCTGGAAAGCCCAGTATTGCTTTCTGAACTGAAGAGAGAAGGGATGTACTTTCCTTCTTCTGTCTTATTGTACATTGTGAATACAAAATTTTTGTCTATCACGCACGCACATGTCAGATGTTCGAAAGGTCTGCAGATAATTCGAGGGATTTCCTGATCTTCCTCAACGTCAAAATCATCGTTTAAATAGCGGACCTTTATCTGCTCGCAAAGTGCGCTTTTGCTCAAGTCACTTTCAAATGCAAAAATCCCCTTGAACATAGCAGGGAATCTGTCATCAAGA
>NZ_MOBP01000033.1 GCF_003732665.1 Pseudomonas frederiksbergensis
TCCAGCCGGGCAAATGTATTCGTTTTTTGCCGCGTCATAGATGAAGGCATCGTTATTGAAACGCCCGTCAGCCTTGGCTCCCGAGGTCATCGGCTTGGGCACATAGGCGGTGATGCCTGCATCGTGACAGGCCAGGATTTGTTCGCTTTTGAAGTAACCTCGGTCAGCCACCACCGACAACGTATCTGACGCCATCGCCTCTCGGGCCTGCTTGGCCATCGAGCTGAGTTGGTCGCGGTCAGAGCCGACGTTGGTCACCTCGTGCGCAACGATCAAGTGG
>NZ_MOBP01000264.1 GCF_003732665.1 Pseudomonas frederiksbergensis
GTAAGCAAAACGAGTTTTCCGACGGTCATGGAGAGACCCGCAAAGAGTCTCGCGACTGGGAGAACGTCTACCGTTCGCGCTGGCAGTACGACAAGATCGTGCGTTCTACCCATGGGGTGAACTGCACCGGCTCCTGCTCGTGGAAAATCTACGTCAAGAACGGCCTGATCACCTGGGAAACCCAGCAGACCGACTACCCGCGTACCCGCAACGATCTGCCGAACCATGAGCCCCGTGGCTGCCCCCGTGGTGCCAGTTACAGCTGGTACATCTACA
>NZ_MOBP01000265.1 GCF_003732665.1 Pseudomonas frederiksbergensis
GCGCCGGGCATGCCGATGGGTTCACCGGGGATGGAAATGGACGGCATGAGTGATGTCTATCAAGTGATCGGTCTGAAGAAGGACGGAACTGACACGGTGGTGGCGGATTACCCCGCCCATTGATGTCCGGCGCGTACGTTGGGCTGTTTCTGGCGGCGTTCGGTGCCGCGACGCTGTTGCCGTTGCAGTCCGAAGCGGTGCTGGCGGGGTTGTTGCTCAGCGACCGGTATTGGCTGTGGTCGCTGCTGGCGGTGGCGACCTGGGGCAATGTCCTCGGCTTGCTGGTCAACTGGTGGC
>NZ_MOBP01000266.1 GCF_003732665.1 Pseudomonas frederiksbergensis
CCTGTTCGATGCGCCGTTCCTGCAAGGCGTCGATCAGCGTGAAATGCCCGTGGAAGACCGGCGCGCCGCGTTGAAAAAAGCACTGGGACGCAAGTCCCGCCAGATCGTGCGCTTCTCCGAGGCCTTTACGGCTAAACATCAAGACATCATCGAGAGTGCTTGTGCGCTGTCGCTCGAAGGCGTCATTGGCAAACGCGCGGGCAGTCCTTATGTATCGCGGCGAAGTCCGGACTGGATCAAGCTGAAATGCCGCTTGCGTCAGGAGTT
>NZ_MOBP01000267.1 GCF_003732665.1 Pseudomonas frederiksbergensis
ATGGTGGGCACGCCGTGGATTCTGATCGGCTGCTACTTCACCGTCGCCCTGCCGTTCATGTACCGGGCGATCACCAACAACCTGCAAGCCATCAACCTGCGCGACCTGATGGACGCCGCCCAACTGCTCGGCGCCAGCACCTTCCAGGCCGCCGTGCTGGTGGTGCTGCCGAACCTGCGCAAGGGCTTGATGGTGGCGCTGCTGCTGTCCTTCTCGTTCCTGTTCGGCGAGTTCGTGTTCGCCAACATCCTCGTCGGCACCCGCTATGAGACCCTGCAGGTGTACCTGAACAACATGCGCAACAGCAGCGGCCAC
>NZ_MOBP01000268.1 GCF_003732665.1 Pseudomonas frederiksbergensis
GCCCAGCAGGCCATCACGCGCTCCACGTCGCCGGCTTGCAGGGCGTCGTAGAACGCGGCTTCCAGATCGTCGGGGGAACCGGCCAGGGCGGCCGCGCGCAGCGGGGTTCGGGGCATGGCGAAGTGTCGGTGGTTGCAACCCAGCCGCGTATTGTGCCGTTCGATGGCCCTGTCATGCGCCTGGCCGATGCATGCACAATGATGGGCATGCGCGGCGCCGTGCCGCCCGTCTTTCTTCTGCATTGAAAAGGCCTCTTCACCATGAAACGACTCATCGCCATGCTTTCCGCCGTGCTGGCCCTCTC
>NZ_MOBP01000269.1 GCF_003732665.1 Pseudomonas frederiksbergensis
CGTGAAATTAGAAAATTTGGTGGCACTTTGGACGAGAAATGAACAAAGCCCGCAAAGCCGCATGACAGAAGGGTTACAGCCGAAAGTACTCAGGTTATCCACAGCCGGGTGCACAGCAGATGTGGGCAAGTGTCGAGCGGTGTGGAAAAGATGAATGCCCCAAAAGATTGCGGCTCTATCGCTCCAACAAAATCCGCCCGCGACTCAAATCCGCCCGTTGCAATTGCAGTGTCTCGATTTGCGCCTCGCCACTCGCCAATTTCAAATCCAAACCGTGAGCGGTAAAGGATTCATC
>NZ_MOBP01000270.1 GCF_003732665.1 Pseudomonas frederiksbergensis
AAACGGAGGTGTTCCATGCCGGTGCCACACAACCTTTATCTGGATCTGAATATTCCAAAGGAAGTTATCCAGCAAAAACGCACCAAGGATCCGTTACTGGATTCACTGATCAACAAGTATTCGCAAGCCGACGCCGAGGTGGTGAAGGCTGAAACCGCCCAATCGGACGCCCCCAGCGACGACACACTGAAAAAGCTCAAGGAGCAGCGATTGCAGGTCAAGGACAAGATCGTCAAACAACTCCAGGCGTCGTCCTGAGTCACCGACGATCGGTGACTGAATAATTGGAACGGCGATTAAGCCCGGCACC
>NZ_MOBP01000034.1 GCF_003732665.1 Pseudomonas frederiksbergensis
CTGTTGTGGCTCAATGTTTTTGGACCATGATGTAGGAGCATCTACCTAAGGAAGCATCATGGGATATCGGGTCGTTGATACCGAGGCAAAAGCGGAAGCCATTCGCTTGGTTGTGGAGATGAATTGCTCCATACCTGAAGCCTGCAAGCTAACGGGAGTTGGACCTACAGCTCTACGTCGATGGGTTCTGCTCTGGCGTCGGGAGCATGCGGGGATTTCACAACCCTCTCGGCCACAGGACCAGGAACTGATCGAGTCGCTACAGGCAAAATTGGCGCTGGTTGAAGCCGAGAACCAAGTATTAAAAAAGCAATTGCCCTCTCATCTGAAGGTTCTGTTCAGCCGAACCAAGTGATTGACGGCGCTAGAGGGGCCGTGTCGATTAGACGCATGTGTCTGGTCTTAGGCTTGGCCCGCAGTAGCTATTACGCGAAACGTAAACCCAAACCGCCTCGTGTTTTAGAGAGTGGCTTGGAGATGAAGATTCGCGCGCTGCATACAGAGCATCGCGAAGCTTTAGGGGCCCGCGGCTTATCCAAGGAGTTGAGAGCGGAAGGCATTTTTATCGGACGTCACCGCATGCGCTCCTTGATAAAGACCCTTGATTTAGCCAGGCGCCGGCCGCGTTACGCTCACTATCGTCGCGCCACCAAACCAGGTATCACGGCACCGAACATACTTGATCGTCGCTTTAATCCGGTCCAGCCAGACACGCTCTGGGCCGGCGATATCACTTACATAAAAGTGAGGGATAGCTGGTTATATCTGGCCGTAGTGATGGATTTGTTTTCACGCCGGATTGTGGGGTGGGCTTGTTCAAGAACCGCCGACACGGACCTGTCGATCAAAGCACTGAAATTGGCAGTAGCACTGCGCCACCCAATGCCTGAGCTGTTGTTTCATTCAGACCAGGGCTGTCAGTACACCGCAGAGCGATTTTCAGCGTGTCTGGCGCAATGCCGAATCGTCCACAGCGTGAGTCGTCGCGGAAACTGCTGGGACAACGCGGTGGTAGAGCGTTATTTCAGAACGTTGAAGCACGACTGGATGCCAGAAAATGGCTATCAGAATCACCTTGAGGCGGAAAAGGATGTGATCGACTTTGTGTCGCACTACAACCATCGCCGCTGCCACACCGCATCGAATAACCTGCCGCCTGCGCTCTTTGAGCAGCAGGCGGCCTAAAGCTCCTACGGAGTGGTCCAAAAAAACTGGACCCCAACA
>NZ_MOBP01000271.1 GCF_003732665.1 Pseudomonas frederiksbergensis
GGCGGCATGTGAGCACAGGGCGGAGATGGCGAACACGTCGCCCTCGGTACGTACCAGCACGACGTCGGTGCCATTGACGTTCGTCTCGACTGGTGTGTCGTCATCCAGTTCGTGCAGGCTGGCTGCCTTCACGGCGCTCACTGCCCTGCTCCTTCGAGGGCCGGGGAATCGGACTCGGAAGTGCCCAGGGCATCGACCAGTTCGGACTCGATGCGCTCGATGAGCTCGTCACTCACCGACTCCACACCGATACG
>NZ_MOBP01000272.1 GCF_003732665.1 Pseudomonas frederiksbergensis
GGCATCACCAACGGCGCCGTCACCAAACCACCGAACAGCGTGCGGCCCTTGAAGCGCGTGACGCGAGTCAGCACAAACGCCGCCAAGGTCCCCAGCGCCACGGCTGCAATCGCGGTGTAGCAGGCAATCTCCAGCGAGCGCACCACTGAGCCCATCAGTTGCGTGTTGTCGAGCAAGCCGACGTACCACTTCACCGACCAGCCGCCCCACACCGTCACCAGTTTCGAGGCGTTGAACGAGTAGATCACCAGGATCAG
>NZ_MOBP01000273.1 GCF_003732665.1 Pseudomonas frederiksbergensis
GGGCGTGCGTCATCTGGCCTACGTCATCTACACCTCCGGCTCAACCGGCACACCGAAAGGCGTGATGATCGAGCACCGTGGTTTGGTCAACTACACCCTTGATGCCATCAGACTGTTTGGCCTCAAAACGGCCGACACCGTGCTGCAACAAAACACCCTGAACTTCGATTTGTCGGTAGAGGAAATCTTCCCGGCCCTGATCGCGGGCGCCACGTTGGCCCCGAGCCGCGGCATTTTCGGCACCTCACAAAACGAAGACATCCGCCCAACCTTCCTGCACCTGACCGCCGCCCACTGGCACACCCTGGCCGCCGAATGGCACTACAACCCGGCGCTGGCCCAGGAACAGTTGCGCGACGTGCGGCTGATCAATGTCACGGGGGATGCGCTGTCCACGCAAAAACTGCAAATGTGGGA
>NZ_MOBP01000035.1 GCF_003732665.1 Pseudomonas frederiksbergensis
CGTAAAGGATGTCCCCGGTTTCGTTTGTAAAGGATGTTCCCGTTTCTACATCGCGAAGGCGTCAGCTCAATCCCCACCAATCTGCGCCAATGCCACCCGCAACCGCCCCGCACTCACCCGCTGACAATTCAACTGCACCCGCTCCAACCCCAACCAATCCGCCATCCCTCGCAAATTAACCGCCAACGCCAGCATCCCCGCGTCATCCAGCCCCGGCTCTTCCTCATGCACCGCGTGCACCGCCAAGCGCCCAAGCACCCGTTCGGCCCGCAGGTCCACCCGCGCGGCGATCCGTTCGTTGTGCAAAAACGGCAACACGTAATAGCCGTAGACCCGTTTATCCTGGGGCGTGTAAATCTCCAGCCGATAACGAAAATCGAACAAGCGCTCGGTGCGGCTGCGTTCCCAGATCAGCGAATCGAAGGGTGACAGCAAGGCACTGGCCTCGACCTTGCGCGGCACCTTGGGCTCGGGCAGGCAATACGCCGGCTGGCGCCAGCCTTGGACTTCGCAGTTCAGCAGTTCCCCCGCCTCCACCAGTTCCGCCAGGCGAGGACGGGCATCGCCGGGATTCAAACGAAAATAATCCCGCAGGTCCTTTTCCGTCGCCACCCCCAAGGCAGTTGCGGCGTGCAGCAACAGGCCGCGCTGGGCTTCGACCTCCGTGAGCAATGGCTGCTGGAGAACGTCCGAGGGAATCACCCGCTCCGGCAAATCGTAGAGCCGTTCGAAGCCGCGCCGGCCAGACACCGTTACTTCGCCGGCGGCAAACAGCCATTCCAGCGCGTGTTTTTCGGCGCTCCAGTCCCACCAGGGTCCGGCCCGTTCCTGACGGGTCGACAGACTGCCAGCACCCAGCGCGCCCAGTTCTTCAACCGAGGCCAGCACCCGACGAATCGTGTCCTGCTGTTCACGACCAAACTTTGCCAATTGCTGATAAATGTCTTCGCCACGGGTCGCACGCTGCATGCGCCAGCGCATCAGCGGATACATGGACAACGGCAATAACGACGCTTCGTGGCCCCAATATTCGAACAACGTACGACGCCGGCCCTGACTCCAGGCAGCCTGATCAAGCAAGTCGGATGAGTAGTTACCAAGACGGGAAAACAGGGGAAGGTAGTGCGAACGCACCAACGCATTGACTGAATCGATCTGCAAAATGCCCAGGCGTTCGATCAGTCGGTTGAGCTGAACCGCTTTGATCGTCGCTGGCGGCTGGCGCCCGTTGAACCCTTGGGCAGCCAGTGCCAGACGTCGAGCCTGTTTGATGGAAAAGGACAGCGTTGCGGGCATGAGCATCTCCTTGTCTGCTCGCAACCTACCTCACCAGAGAGGGGTTTGTGTAGCGATGGAATCATCATTTATGCATCGGATCGTCCCAGAATGGCCGGATCGATTCGTGCTCGACGTCCGCACGGCTGACACCGATGTCCTTCAGCGCTTCATCGCTCAAACTCGCCAGCAATTCACGTTCGCGGTGAAGTTCGTACCAGCGACTAAACTTGTGCAGCAAATCGGAGACTGCGTGGATTGAGAATTTTTCTGCCGTTACATGCTCGTGTTGACCTTTCATCATGTCGCCCTCCTTTAGGGATGGCTCAAGTCTCGCGCCGGGGCTAAGATCAATCCAACGAATGTTTCTGATGGTATACATCTCGGAGATTGATGAATGTCGGCGTTCCCTAGTATCGATACCGATGTACTGCGCACCTTTGTCGCCATCGCCGATTTGGGCGGTTTCACCCGCGCCGGTGAAATGGTCAACCGCACTCAGTCGGCGGTGAGCATGCAGATGAAACGTCTGGAAGAAGACGTGTTGCAGCGCCAGCTATTTGAACGCGACGGACGCCAGGTCAAGCTGACCGCCGAAGGCCAGGTGTTGCTCGGGTATGCCCGGCGTATCCTCAAACTCCACAGTGAAGTGTTCAATACCCTGCGCGAGCCGCACATGGTCGGCACGGTGCGCATCGGCACGCCGGATGATTACGTGATGCGGTTTTTGCCGGGGATTTTGTCGCGCTTTGCCAAGTTCTATCCGCTGATCCAGATCGAAGTGCATTGCGAATCCACCAAGCAGCTATTGCAGCGTCAGGATCTGGACCTGTCGATTGTCACCCGTGAGCCCGGCACCGAGATCGGCCAGTTGTTGCGCAAGGAGCGTTTCGTCTGGGCCGAGGCGCAGTGTTTCAGCGCCCACGAGCAGACGCCANNGATTGCTTCTGCCGGCTGTGGGCGTGCAATGCCCTGGATGCGATGGGCCGGGATTATCGCATCGCTTACAACAGTTCGAGCTTGTCGGCGTTGATGGCGGTGGTCAGCGCCGGCCTGGCGGTTACCGCGCAACTGGAAAGCCTGATCACCCCGGACATGCGCATCCTCGGTGAGGCCGAAGACCTGCCGCTGCTGCCCGAGGCCTGCATCATGCTGGTGCGCAACCTGCACAACCCGTCGCCGATCACCGAATGCCTGGCCGAGCACATCGTCGAAGGCTTCAAACTTTAAAGGCGAGTATCACGGCACAGAACACAAGGTAGCCACAGAACAGCCCGCGCAACAGTCGTTCAGACAGGGCNNGCCGCCGACCGCCAAAGGCAAACCGATCATCCAGTTCACCTCTTGGTGCACCGCGTAAGTCACCAAGGTGACCCCGGTGCTCGGCAATGCCAGGGCCAGCGACAAGCCTTGGGCCACTACCTGGGTGGTGCCGAACAGGCTGGTCAACACCGGTGTTGCCACCACTGCTCCGCCCACACCAAAAAACCCGCCAATGGTCCCGGATGCCGTGCCCAGCACACCCAGCCACGGCCACGAGTAATGCATGTGCGAAGACGTTTGCGTACTGGCGCTAAACATCCGCACCAGGTTGTAGGTCGACAGCGCCACCAGGAACACCACAAATCCTACGCGCAAGTGTTGTGCATCGATGCCTACGGCCCAGATCGAACCGATCCAGGCAAAGCAAAATCCCATCGAAGCCAAAGGCAAAGCGTGGCGCCAGTCAATGCGATTGCGTTGGTGATAGCGCCACAGCGCCAGCATCACGTTCGGCACCACCATCACCAACGCCGTGCCCTGAGCCAATTGCTGGTCGAGGCCGCACAACACGCCGAGCAGCGGGATGGCAATCAGCCCACCGCCAATACCGAACAAACCACCCAGGGTGCCCAAGGCAGCGCCGAAGATCAGATACAGCACAAACTCAATCACAGGCCCATTCCCTCTTGTCAGGCTTTTCATCCTACGCAGTCGGCGCTGGCGGGGAAACGCACAGCAACGCACAATGGCTGTGCCGATTTCGCACAAGCGCGGGTAAAAAGATGAACCCCANNNCGATGTGCTGGAAACCGGGAGCTTTTCCGCCGCGTCCCGGCGCCATCCGCTGACGCCTTCGGCGGTGGCCCGGCGAATCGATAGCCTGGAAAGTGCGGTCGGCAGTCAGCTATTTGTGCGCAGTACCCACGCGGTACGGGCGACGCCGGCGGGTTTGGCGTTTGCCGAGCGGGCGCGGCGGATCGTCGCCGAGTTGCGCTTGGCCAGGGCGGAAGCGGTGTCCCTCAGTAGCGCCCCCGAAGGCTTGATTCGGGTGGACGCCCCCGCCGCTTTTGGTCGCCGGCATCTGGCGCCGGTCATCGCTGATTTTCTGATGCTGTATCCCGGCCTGGATGTGCAATTGCACCTGATCGACAGTTTTGTCGACATGCAGGGTTTGAACCTGGGCAAGGTCGACCTGGTGCTACGCGCCGGGCAAATGGTCGATACCCGATTGGTTGCCACGCCGCTGGCGAATATGGTGCGCATCGCCTGCGCCAGCCCCGATTATCTGAAGCGCCGGGGCGTGCCGACCGATCCAGCACAGCTCATTGAACACGACGGCNNTCGAGCAGGATGGACGCATGCAGTTGCACCGCCCGGCGCGTATCCGCATGAGCACCAACAACGCCGAAGCGCTGGTCTGCGGCGCTCTGGCCGGGCTGGGCATCGCCCACTTGCCGACCTGGCTGGCGAGCGAATATCTGCTGCGGGGCGAACTGCTGCCATTGTTCTGCGAAAACGGCCTGCCGAAACCGGAAACCGCCGGCATCTACGCCTTGCGCCTGGAGCAACAGGCCAGTTCCCGCAGTCGTTTGTTGCTGGAATACCTGAAGACTCGCTTCAGCCCGATTGCGCCCTGGGATCTGGCCTTGCAAGGTAATCTGGCCGGCTACTGAGACATAATTATCTGGCGCATTAAAGATTCGCCCGCTAGATTCATGACGATCACTGATCAAGGTTTTGACATGACCACCGAACGCAACACCCCGGACAACTGCGACCACCTGCTGCTGGACAACCAGGTCTGCTTCGCCCTGCATTCCACTTCACTGATGATGACCAAGGTCTACAAGCCGCTGCTGCAAGCGCTGGGCCTGACCTATCCGCAGTACCTGGCAATGATGGTCTTGTGGGAACGGGATGGTTTGACCGTAGGTGAAATCAGCACGCGACTGCTGACCGATCCTGGCTCGTTGACACCCTTGCTCAAGCGCCTGGAAGTCGAAGGTTTGTTGAGTCGGACACGCAGCCGTGAGGATGAGCGGGTGGTGATTGTCGAGCTGACCGAACAGGGTCGCGCCTTGCGGGAAAAAGCTCGGGGCATTCCGCAGTGCATCCTGGGGGCCAGCGGGCAGACGATCGAGCAGTTGAAGAAGCTGCAGAATGATCTTCAGGATTTGCGGGCTCACCTGCAAGACAGCCTCTAATCCCCCAAACACCATAGATCCCTTGTGGGAGCGGGCTTGCTCGCGAATGCGGTGTGTCATTCAGCATGTGGGTTGACTGACACACCGCATTCGCGAGC
>NZ_MOBP01000036.1 GCF_003732665.1 Pseudomonas frederiksbergensis
TCGACGACATCAGCTGCTCCATAAGTTCCCACACGAATTGCTTGATTCATTGAAGAAGACGATAAAGAAGCAGCCTGTATCAGGTTGTAGCTGAGTTGGTTGGAACGCACTCACGCTTTGAGGTAAAAAGCAGAGTGCAGTCGGCCTGAGTAGCTCGAAATTGGGTCTGTAGCTCAGTTGGTTAGAGCGCACCCCTGATAAGGGTGAGGTCGGCAGTTCGAATCTGCCCAGACCCACCAATTTTGCTTGTGTGGGAAACGCCTGTAGAAATACGGGGCCATAGCTCAGCTGGGAGAGCGCCTGCCTTGCACGCAGGAGGTCAACGGTTCGATCCCGTTTGGCTCCACCACTACTGCTTCTGTTGTTGAAAGCTTAGAAATGAGCATTCCATAGTGATGATGGTGAATGTTGATTTCTAGTCTTTGATTAGATCGTTCTTTAAAAATTTGGGTATGTGATAGAAAGATAGACTGAACGTTACTTTCACTGGTAACGGATCAGGCTAAGGTAAAATTTGTGAGTAATTGCGAATTTTCGG
>NZ_MOBP01000037.1 GCF_003732665.1 Pseudomonas frederiksbergensis
AATCTGGTCGCTGACTTGATAAGGGCTGTGATGTGGACGCCTGGACAGCTCTTTAAGCCCGTCTACACCGAGCATGGCATAGCGTGCCAACCACTTGTCCAGCGTGGGCCGACTGACACCGTAGTGCCGAGCCAGCTCACTTTTGGAGTAGGCGCCGGTCAACCAGTCGCCGATGAGTTTGACTCTCTGATTCATTGGGGACTCTCGATTCCAGGGCATGGTCAGATACCTCCTGACCGTATTTCACACCTGTAAAGGATGTCTCCGGTTTAAAACGTAAAGGATGTCCCCGGTTTCTACCCGAGCAAGCCCGCTCCCACAGG
>NZ_MOBP01000038.1 GCF_003732665.1 Pseudomonas frederiksbergensis
ATCGACGACATCAGCTGCTCCATAAGTTCCCACACGAATTGCTTGATTCATTGAAGAAGACGAGAAGCCAGCCTGCAAGGTGGCTGTTGTCGTTAGAGTTTAGAAATGAATATTCTGAAATGAATATTGATTTCTAGTCTTTGATTAGATCGTTCTTTAAAAATTTGGGTATGTGATAGAAAGATAGACTGGACGTTACTTTCACTGGTAACGGATCAGGCTAAGGTAAAATTTGTGAGTAATTGCGAATTTTCG
>NZ_MOBP01000039.1 GCF_003732665.1 Pseudomonas frederiksbergensis
AATCTGGTCGCTGACTTGATAAGGGCTGTGATGTGGACGCCTGGACAGCTCTTTAAGCCCGTCCACACCGAGCATGGCATAGCGTGCCAACCACTTGTCCAGCGTGGGCCGACTGACACCGTAGTGCCGAGCCAGCTCACTTTTGGAGTAGGCGCCGGTCAACCAGTCGCCGATGAGTTTGACTCTCTGATTCATTGGGGACTCTCGATTCCAGGGCATGGTCAGATACCTCCTGACCGTATTTCACACCTGTAAAGGATGTCTCCGGTTTAAAACGTAAAGGATGTCCCCGGTTTCTACCCGAGCAAGCCCGCTCCCACAGG
>NZ_MOBP01000004.1 GCF_003732665.1 Pseudomonas frederiksbergensis
AAAACGTAAAGGATGTCCCCGGTTTCGTTTGTAAAGGATGTTCCCGTTTCTACATCGCGAAGAGGCCATTACATCCAACATCTCTGTTGGCTGATGCACCGCTTTCGCGAGCAAGCCGGCTCCCACATGGGGTCTGTGTGTTGCTTACCGCCGGCGTTCCAGCGAGTAAACGAACGGTGCAACAATTTCGATGGAGCCGTTGTTCAGCATGTCCGCCGGTGGCTTGGGCAGTGGCTGGGCACGTTTGATCATGTCCAAGGTCGCCCGGTCCAGGTCGGCGTTGCCGGAGCGGCCCACCAGTTCGAACGACAACACGTTGCCTTCAGCATCGACCACGAAACGCAGACGGTTCAACCCTTCCTTGCCCCGGGACTGCGCGCTGGCCGGGTACTTTTTGTACTTGGCCAAGTGCGCGAGCAGGGTGCCTTGCCAACTGGCCTTGGCGGCCTGCTGGGCGGGCGATGGACCTGGCGCTGGCTGTGCGGATTTCTCGGTCGGGGCCTGGGTCGGCTGCGCGTCGCTCGGTTTTTCCTCGGACGGCTTTTCCTTCGGCGGCTCCGGCTTTTTCTCTACAGGCTTGGGCGGTTGCGGCTTGGGCTTGGGTTTGACCGGTTTCGGCACGGCAATTTCTGCCTTAGGCACTTCCGCCAGTTTCGGGATCGGTAACTCTTCCACCGGCGCTGGTGGCTGCGGCGGCGTGATCACCTTCGGCGGTGCCGGTGGTGGCGGGGCTGGAACCGGTGCCAACTCGACCATCATCGCCTGCGGTGGCAATTCGATCGGTGGGCGCACCGTCCAGTTCACCGCCAGCGCAATGGCCAGCGCATGGACGCCCAGCACCACGGCCAGGCTCCCGCTGTAACGCGTCAGCTTATGGCGCGTCGTGATCATTTCTTGACTGCCGTCTCAAGCCCGACCAGACCCACCTTCAGGTAACCGGCGGAGCGCAGGTTGTCCATCACGCTCATCAGGTCGCCGTAATCCACGCCTTTATCGGCCTGGAAGAAGATCGTCGTGTCTTTCTTGCCCTTGGTCCGGGCGTCGAGGGTGGCGCCGAGTGCTCCGGCCTTCACTTCGTCTTCACCGAGGAACAGGCGCTGGTCAGCTTTTACACTGAGGAACACCGGTTTCTCCGGCCGTGGCGCCGGTTTGGCGCTGGAGGCGGGCAGGTCGACCTTGATGTCCACGGTGGCCAACGGCGCGGCGACCATGAAGATGATCAACAGCACCAGCATCACGTCGATAAACGGCGTGACGTTGATTTCGTGGTTCTCGGCCAGATCGTCGTCTGCGCCTTCTTTCAAATGCAAGCCCATGGCTGATTACCCTACTTTGACCACGTGGGGTTGCGTGGAGCGCTCAGCGGTCGGCAGGTGATCCAGATCACGGCTGACCAGCAACAGGACTTCAGCAGAGGCGTCCGACACCTGCGCCTTGTAACCGGCGATGGAGCGGGCGAAGACGTTGTAGATGACAACGGCAGGAATCGCGGCAACCAGACCCAGCGCAGTAGCCAACAGGGCTTCGGCGATGCCGGGAGCCACGACGGCGAGGTTGGTGGTCTGGGTTTTGGCAATGCCGATGAAGCTGTTCATGATGCCCCACACGGTGCCGAACAAACCTACGAACGGCGCGGTGGAACCGATGGTGGCGAGCACGCCGGTGCCGCTGCTCATGTTGCGACCGCAGGCGGCAACCAGACGCTCGAGGCGGAAGGCAACACGTTCCTTGATGCCTTCTTTCTCGCGGCTGTTGGCCGACAGGCGCATTTCTTCCAGGGCGTCGTGGACCAGCAGATGGGCGAGGGTGCCTTGCTTGGTCGCGGTGGCGCTGGCTTCTTTAAGGGTGGTGGCTTTCTTCAGGTGGACGATCTCACCGCGCAGACGACGCTTGGCGCCCATCAGTTCGAAGCCCTTGGCGATCCAGATGGTCCAGGTGATGATCGAAGCGATGGCCAGGCCGATCATCACGATTTTCACGATAATATCGGCGTTCTGGTACATGCCCCATGGCGACAGGTCGTGGGCCATGCCCAGGGAATTGTCCGGTTCGAGGACTTCTGGCGCGTCTTCGGCGTTGGCGTCCAAAGCCGGATCGGTTGCAGCAGGTGCTACGACGGGAGCGGCATGATCAGCCGGGGCCGCAGCCGTGGCGGCAGGAGCGGCTGGGGCTTGTGCATCAGCGAAAGCGGCGACAGGTGCCAGCATCAGGCTGAGCAGCAGAGCGGCCACAGCGCTCCAGGCGCGAGGTCGTTTGGTTGGCGAAGCGGGGAATTGATTGCGTGTCATGCTGGCCGGACCTGAGAGAAAAATAGGGTAAATGTTCTTCCAGGCCTCGTAAGGCCGAGAACAAAAGTGGCCGGCATTATTGCAAGTAATTCTTGTTAACAAAAGTAATGGCTTCTCTTTTTTTCCTCCATTGCTAGCCGCTCGTCCTGTGCGGGCGCTAGTCTGTACCTTTCCTGTGGGAGTTTTCTGATGTCCGCGCCATCTGTTTTGATCGCCGGCTGCGGTGATGTCGGCAGCCGTTTGGCCACGCAGTTGCTGGCTGCCGGGTGGGAGGTGCACGGCTTGCGGCGTGACATCTCGCGTCTGCCCGAAGGGGTGATTGGCGTTGCCGGTGACCTGTTCAACAAAGACTGCCCGCAAACCTGGCCCATCGGTGCGGTGGATTACCTGGTGTATTGCGCGGCGGCCACCGATCGTGATGAGGCGGGTTACCGCGCCGCTTATATTCAGGGTTTGCAGCACGTGCTGGAGTGGCTGGGCGATTACGGGCAAGTGCCCAATCGGTTGCTGTTCGTTTCCAGCAGCAGTGTTTATGGCCAGCAGGATGGCGAGTGGGTCGACGAGACTTCGCCGACCGTCGCGGCTGGTTATTCCGGGGCGGTGATGCTGGAGGCTGAGCAGGTTGCGCTCAATAGCGGCATCCCGGCGAGCATCGTGCGTCTGACCGGGATTTACGGTCCGGGACGCGAATTTCTGCTGACTCAGGTGCGTCGCGGCTATCGCGTGGCGATTGATCCGCCGTTATATGGCAACCGCATTCACTCGGACGATGCGGCGGGGTTGATGGCGTATCTGCTGGAGGCGGATCAGCGGGGTGTGGCGCTGGATGACATCTATATCGGTGTCGATGACGCGCCCGCGCCGCTGGCGGAAGTGGTGGGTTGGTTGCGCGAATACCTGGGCGTAACCGAATGGGCCGAGGAGGAGAGCGTGCGCCGCACGGGCAGCAAGCGTTGCAGTAATGCCCGGGCCAAGGCGTTGGGTTGGGCGCCGAAGTATCCGAGTTATCGCGAAGGCTACGCCGCGATTCTCGAATCCAGCCGCTAACTTCCAAACACCACAAACCAAATGTGGGAGCGGGCTTGCTCGCGAAGGGGCCATAACATTCAACATCTTCGTTGACTGTTAAGCCGCTTTCGCGAGCAAGCCCGCTCCCACAATGGTTTTGTGCAGGCTTTGAATCCGGTTTATTGCTTTTCCAGCAACCACTTGCGATCACCCGGCGTGAACTGCGGCATTTCATCCGCCTGCGCCGTGTTCACCGCCTGGAAAATCTCCAGTTCCTTGCCCTTGCGCGCAAAGATCCAGGTGTTGCCCTGGCCATTTTGCTGCAGCCACATATTGTCGTTGCCGCCGCTCATCGAGGCGCAGTCGCCCGCCAGGCACAGGGCATAACGGTCCGCACCCGGCAGGCCGGACACTTGGCCATCCGCCTGGAATTGTACGGTGCTGCCTTCACCCTGGCCGTTGACGATTTTCCAGCTGCCGCCCATGTAAGCCGTGTACAACGCGCGTTCGAAGCTGGCGCCAATCGGTGCCCCTTCCGGGACCGGAATCAAGGCACGGTCGAAGACTTGCGCGGGTTCGTTATCGTTAGCGACCTGGCTCAGTTGCTTGCCGTCGCGTCGCAGTTCGCTGGCGGAGCTGCCATAGAAGTCGACTTTCCAGGCGCCGGACTCATCCGCCAGCAGCTTGCCTTCGACGTTTTCAAAACCGTTGGTGTAGCGGGCCTGACCGGCCTTGGTGTTGACGTCCCATTCCAGGTTCGGACCGTAAGCCTGGAGCGCTTCGCGCAGGGGGCCGCCCTTGGAGGCAGCATCGATGGCCACCTGGTTGATCCAGGTGCCGCTGATGTCGCGGTCGGCAGGATTGCTGGCGCAGCCGCCGAGGAAAACGGCGAGCAAGGAGAGGGCAAGCGCTTTGCGCATGGTGGAATCCTTTCAAAACGAAAACGGCGCAGCCTGAGCAGGCTGCGCCGGATGTATTACTCGATGACCAGAATGGCGTCCATTTCTACCTGCGAACCCTTTGGCAGGGCAGCAACGCCGATGGCGGCGCGGGCAGGGTAGGGTTGGTCAAAGTATTTGCCCATGATCTCGTTGACCTTGGCGAAGTGGCTCAGATCGGTGAGGAAGATGTTCAGTTTGACGATGTCCTTGAACGAACCGCCAGCGGCTTCAGCCACGGCTTTCAGGTTCTCGAACACCTGGACGGTCTGGGCTTCGAAGCCTTCGACCAGTTCCATGGTTTTTGGGTCCAGGGGAATCTGACCCGACATGTAGACGGTATTGCCAGCCTTGATCGCCTGGGAATAAGTGCCGATGGCGGCCGGGGCTTTGTCGCTGGTGATAACAGTCTTGGTCATGAATGACTCCTTGTAATGGATGGGCTACGCACGCATGCGGGTGATGCGAATCACCCCGGTCAAGGCGCGCAGTTTCTTGATCACGCGGGCCAGGTGCACACGGTCGTGCACGCTGACCACCAGTTGGACCACGCTGATGCGACCATCGCGCTCGTCCATGCTGATTTTTTCGATATTGCCGTCGGCCGCGTTGACGCTGCTGGCCAGCAGGGCGATCAGGCCGCGCTGATGTTCCAGTTCGACGCGCAGCTCGACGTTGAATTCGCCGGTGACATCCTTGGCCCACGAGAGCTGGATGCATTTCTCCGGGTTGTGGCGGATTTCGCTGATGTTGCGGCAGTTGTCCAGGTGCACGACCATGCCTTTGCCGGCGGACAGGTGCCCGACAATCGGGTCGCCCGGGATCGGTGTGCAGCACTTGGCGTAGCTGAGCACCAGGCCCTCGGTGCCGCGAATCGCCAGCGGACCTTCCGCGCTCGGCAGTTGCTCGCCTTCGCCCAGCAGGCGGCGGGCGACCACATAGGCCATGCGGTTGCCCAGGCCAATGTCTTCGAGCAGGTCTTCGATCAGTTCGAGGCGGTACTCGGTGAGCATCGCCTTGACGCGCTCGGCCGGGACTTTGTCCAGGGAGCTGTCGAAACCGTTGAGCACCTTGTTCAGCAAACGCTCGCCGAGGCTGATGGATTCGGAGCGGCGTTGCAGTTTCAGCGCATGGCGGATGTGGGTCCGCGCCTTGCCGGTGACCACGAAATTGAGCCACGCCGGGTTCGGCCGTGCGCCAGGGGCGCTGACAATTTCGACCGTGGAGCCACTTTGCAGCGGTTCGGACAGTGGTGCGAGGCGGCGATTGATCCGGCAGGCGATGCAGCTATTGCCGACGTCGGTGTGCACCGCGTAAGCGAAATCCACCGCCGTGGAGCCTTTGGGCAGCTCCATGATCCGGCCTTTTGGCGTGAACACGTAGACCTCGTCCGGGAACAGGTCGATCTTCACGCTTTCGATGAATTCCAGCGAGTTGCCGGCGCGTTGCTGCATTTCCAGCACGCCTTTGACCCACTGGCGGGCGCGGGCGTGAGTGCCTTTAGGCTGCTCGTCGCCACTGGATTTGTACAGCCAATGGGCGGCGATGCCGTTGTTGGCCATCTCTTCCATTTCGCGGGTGCGGATCTGGATCTCGATCGGTACGCCGTGCATGCCGAACAATGTGGTGTGCAGCGACTGATAGCCGTTGGCCTTGGGGATCGCGATGTAATCCTTGAAGCGACCCGGCAACGGTTTGTACAAATTATGCACAGCACCCAGCACGCGGTAGCAGGTATCGACCTTGTCGACGATGATCCGGAACGCGTAGACGTCCATGATCTCGTTGAAGGCCCGACGCTTGCCGCGCATTTTCTTGTAGATGCCGTAGAGGTGTTTCTGGCGCCCGCTGACTTCGCCCTGGATTTCATCAATCGCCAGGCAGTGGCTCAGGGACTCTTCGATCTTGTTGACGATTTCCTTGCGGTTGCCCCGGGCGCGCTTGACCGCCTGGTTGATCCGCGCGGAACGCATCGGGTGCATGGCCTTGAAGCCGAGGTCTTCGAACTCTATGCGGATGGCGTGCATGCCCAGCCGATTGGCGATGGGCGCATAGATTTCCAGGGTTTCCTTGGCGATGCGCCGGCGTTTTTCGCCGGACAGCACTTCCAGCGTGCGCATGTTGTGCAGGCGGTCGGCGAGCTTGACCAGGATCACGCGAATATCGCGGGCCATGGCCATGGCCATTTTCTGGAAGTTTTCGGCCTGGGCCTCGGCCTTGGTCTCGAAGTTCATCTGGGTCAGTTTGCTGACCCCATCGACCAGTTCGGCCACGGTTTCGCCGAACTGCGCTTGCAGCGCCTCTTTGGCAATCCCGGTGTCTTCGATCACGTCATGCAGCATGGCTGCCATCAGGCTCTGATGGTCCATGTGCATGTCGGCAAGAATATTCGCCACGGCAAGAGGATGCGTGACGTACGCCTCGCCGCTACGGCGGCGTTGGCCGTCGTGGGCTTGTTCGGCGTAGAAATACGCTCGGCGGACCAGGTTCACCTGGTCCTTGCCGAGGTAGGTCGATAAGCGATCGGCGAGGGCGTCTATGCTCGGCATGATAACTCCTGCCGTTCGCTGTGACCCCGCGCCGTGCTACGTCGACCAGGCATAGGCTTAGACGGCCTCGTTGGACTCGTCCTCGAACGCTGCGAACAGCGGTTCGTCTTCGACGATTTCAGCATTGGCGATGAACTCATAGCTCATCAGGCCTTCAGCGATTTCACGCAGCGCTACAACGGTAGGCTTGTCGTTTTCCCACTGAACCAGTGGCTCTTTGCCGCCGGTGGCCAGTTGACGGGCACGTTTGGTGGACAGCATGACCAGCTCAAAACGGTTTTCCACGTGGTTCAGGCAGTCTTCAACGGTTACGCGGGCCATGGTATTCCTCGGAGCGAATGCAATATGCGCGCTGCCCGGTTGGGCGAGCGGACTCGACAGTTTAAAAAATCACCAGCGATTAGGGAAGCGCTGATTTTTTGACCAAGCCCTTCAACGCGCTGCAAGTGCCAATGTAAAGCCCTTGCAGCGGTTTTGGGAAGAGCTGTTTAGCCGAGCAATTCAGCCAAAAGTTTTCCGTTACGTTGCTGCTGGCGTTTCTGATGCAGCTGATTGGCGCGGAAAATCGCCTTCAGATCATCCAGGGCATGGGCGAAATTGTCGTTGATGATCAGGTAGTCGTAGTCGACGTAGTGGCTCATCTCGCTGACGGCTTCCCGCATGCGGCCGTCAATAATCTCGTCGCTGTCCTGGCCGCGATTGGTCAGGCGCTGGTGCAAGGCTTCCAGGGACGGCGGCAGAATGAAGATCGAGCGGGCTTGCGGCATCAATTTGCGCACTTGCTCGGCGCCCTGCCAGTCGATTTCCAGGATCAGGTCGTGGCCCGCGTCCAGGGTCTGCTGCAGATGGCTTTGCGAGGTGCCGTAGAGATTGCCGAACACTTCGGCGCGCTCCAGGAAGTCACCGTGTTCGCCCATCTTCACGAATGCTTCGCGGGAGACGAAGTGATAGTTCACTCCGTCCACTTCACCGGGGCGCATGGCGCGGGTGGTGTGGGAAACCGAGACGCGGATCTCCTGGTCGGAGTCGGTCAGGGCCTTGACCAGGCTGCTCTTGCCCGCGCCCGAAGGGGCGGAAATGATGTAAAGGGTGCCGGTGCTGTGGGTCATGTCGGGGTGGCCTTACTCTATGTTCTGTACTTGTTCGCGCATCTGCTCGATCAACACTTTGAGGTTGACCGCAGCCTGAGTGCTGCGCGGGTCGAAGGCTTTGGAGCCCAGTGTGTTGGCTTCGCGGTTGAGTTCCTGCATCAGGAAGTCCAGGCGCCGACCGGCTGCGCCGCCGGACTTGAGTACCCGGCGAACTTCAATAATGTGGGTGCTCAGGCGATCCAGTTCTTCGGCGACGTCGCTCTTTTGCGCAAGCATGACCATTTCCTGCTCCAGGCGTTGCGGGTCCATCTCGGCTTTCATGTCGGCAAAGCGGTCGAGGACTTTCTGGCGCTGGGTGGCGAGCATCTGCGGGACCAGTTCGCGCAGGGTCACCACGTCTTCTTCAATGGAGGTCAGGCGCTCGTTGATCAGGCGTGCCAGCTCCGCGCCTTCGCGCTCGCGGCCGGCCTTCAGCTCTTTCAAGCCTTGATTGAATAGCGCCAGTGCCTCGGCATTCAGGGCTTGCGGGTCAGTAGCGTCGCCCACCAGCACGCCCGGCCAGGCCAGGACTTCCAGCGGGTTCAACGCTGCCGGGTTCTTGATCAGGCCGGCAATCGTTTCGGCGGCCGCGACCAATTGAGCGGCGCGCTCGCGATCCACTTGCAGGGTTTTGCCGGTGCTTTCTTCAGTAAAGCGCAGAGTGCATTCCAGCTTGCCTCGGGAAATGCCCTGGCGCAACGCTTCGCGGACCGCGCCTTCGAGGTCGCGAAAGGATTCCGGCAGGCGCAGGTGCGGCTCCAGGTAGCGGCTGTTGACCGAGCGCAGTTCCCAGCTCAGGGTGCCTTGGACGCCGGCGTTTTCGACGCGGGCAAAGGCGGTCATGCTGTGCACCATGGAGGACCTCGCAATGCAGGCCGGCGCGAAACCGTTGGGCTTCGCGGACCCGATATCAATGAATGTAAGCCGACTGGCAGCAAAGGCGCAGGATTGTAGCGCAGTGGGGCGGATGCGCCCAAACACACCCTGTGACAAAGGGCTGCACGCCGTCGGTTAAGCACTGTTCGCGGGCTTCAGCCGTCGGCCGGATTTTTTAGAAGTGCCCGTTCGTGGCTCACGGCTCTATAATGCTCCGCAGTTTTCCGTCCCCAGTACAGGTATTCCCTATGAAACGTCCAAGTGGTCGCGTTGCCGATCAGCTCCGCTCGATCCGCATTACCCGCAACTACACCAAACACGCCGAGGGTTCTGTGCTGGTCGAGTTCGGTGATACCAAAGTCATCTGCACCGTCAGCGTCGAGAACGGCGTGCCACGTTTCCTTAAAGGTCAGGGCCAAGGCTGGTTGACCGCTGAATACGGCATGCTGCCGCGCGCCACCGGCGAGCGTAACCAGCGTGAAGCGAGCCGTGGCAAGCAAGGCGGCCGTACCCTGGAAATCCAGCGTCTGATCGGCCGCTCCCTGCGCGCTGCGCTGGACATGTCGAAGCTGGGCGACGTCACCCTGTACGTCGATTGCGACGTGATCCAGGCTGACGGCGGCACCCGTACCGCGTCCATCACCGGCGCCATGGTTGCACTGGTCGATGCCTTGAAAGTGATCAAGAAGCGCGGCGGCCTGAAAGGCGGCGACCCGCTCAAGCAAATGATCGCCGCCGTTTCGGTCGGCATGTACCAGGGCGAACCTGTGCTTGACCTCGACTACCTGGAAGACTCGGCTGCCGAGACCGACCTGAACGTCGTGATGACCAGCACTGGCGGCTTCATCGAAGTCCAGGGCACCGCTGAAGGCGCGCCGTTCCAGCCGGAAGAGCTGAACGCCATGCTGGAACTGGCCAAGAAAGGCATGAACGAGATTTTCGAACTGCAAAAGGCTGCATTGGCTGACTGATCGAACCGTTCCACACCCAGGAGGGCGCCATGAGTGATGAACAACTGCCGCTTCCCACGCCGAGCCAAGAGGTTCGTCAGTGGGCGATGTTTTGTCACTTGTCCGCCTTGCTGGGGATCTGGATTCCGTTCGGCACCTTGATCGGCCCGCTGATCCTGTGGCAGATGAAGCGCGAGATGGACCCGTTCATCGATGCGCAGGGCAAGGAGGCGCTGAACTTTCAGCTCACCGTTGCCATTGCTTGCACCATCAGCTTCTTTTTGATGTTCATCATCATCGGGTTCTTCCTGTTTGGTCTGATCGCCATAGGTGCGTTGGTGCTGACGATCATTGCTGGCGTGAAAGCCAATGAAGGGGTGCCGTATCGGTATCCGTTTACTTGGCGGTTGATCAAGTAGGTCGCGATCGTGGTTTCAAACAAATGCCCTGACTTGTCGGGGCATTTGTTTATTTGCAATTAGATAAATGTCTCCAACTGTGTACTTTGATCGACAGTTGAGTTGAATGTTAACGCCCATTCAAAGTTATCGTCATTACACTTTTAGTCACAACTGCACAGCGCCAACATCGCCCATATGCTTGGCAATCAGACTGAGTGATTGATAAAGTTGCGCCAAGTCATATCTATCAAGAAATATTTCGATACGTTCAGGCCATTGACGGCCTCTGAATCTATATCCAATCACTGTTGAGACAATCAACGTATTCAATAGGCGTGCCCAGGTAAAAAGTTCGCCTCTGAATGTATATCTAAGAATATCCAAATGCTTCAGCTCGATTTCTATGGAACACTTGTGGCCGCCTCCTTAGTGCTTTTGCTGGGGCGTGGGCTTGTCACACATGTCGGTTTTCTACGCACTTACAATATTCCTGAACCGGTAGCGGGCGGCCTGGTAGTTGCCCTGGCGCTCTTAGGTTTGCGAGTCCTTGATATTGAAGTCCGTTTTGATACTTCTCTACAGACACCCCTGATGTTGGCGTTTTTTGCCACCATTGGCTTGAGTGCAGACTTCGCCAGCCTGAAGAAAGGCGGGCGCGTAGTGGGGATTTTTGTACTGGCGGTCACCGGACTTTTGGTGGTCCAGAATGCCATGGGCATCGGGCTCGCAACGGCGTTGGGGCTCGATCCGTTGATGGGCCTGCTGACAGGTTCGATTACGTTGGCGGGCGGGCACGGTACAGGCGCTGCGTGGGGAGCGACGTTCAGTGAGAAGTTCGGTCTGGCTTCCGCCTCTGAACTTGCGATGGCCTCTGCGACGTTTGGCTTGGTCCTGGGCGGTTTGATTGGTGGTCCGGTTGCTCGCCTGCTCATCAAGCGTGTCCATACACCTGGTTGCGAGCAAGAAAAGCCACGGCTGCCAAAGGGCTTTGAGCAACCGAACAAAGAACGCTCGATCACGCCATTTTCGTTTATTGAAACACTCGCTCTGATCGCCGTCAGCTTGTTGGCAGGCACCCTGCTCAATGGCCTGTTGCACGACACCGCATTTGAGTTGCCGACGTTCGTTTGCGTCTTGTTCGTGGGTGTGGTTTTACGCAACGGACTTTCAGCCCTTGGCCTTTATCAGGTGTTTGAGCGTGAAGTCTCAGTGCTGGGAAATGTCAGCTTGTCACTGTTTCTCGCGATCGCTCTGATGTCGCTCAAGCTGTGGGATCTGGCTGCGTTGGCTTTGCCGTTCTTTATTATCCTGGCGGCGCAAACGTTGGTCATGGCGCTGTTTGCGATTTTCGTGACGTTCAGGATGATGGGCAGTAACTATGATGCGGCGGTACTGGCGGCAGGGCATTGCGGTTTTGGCCTGGGGGCCACGCCAACGGCCATCGCTAACATGCAGGCAGTGACGCAGCGCTATGGGCCTTCGCAGATTGCGTTCCTGGTGGTGCCGATGGTGGGGGCTTTCTTCATCGACATCATCAATGTCATCGTGATCAAGTTGTACCTTGCGCTGCCGCTTTTTGCCGTTGGCTGAGGTTTGGGTCATGTCGACTGGCGCATAAAAAATGCCCGTATCTTGCGATACGGGCATTTTTTGTACTGCGAAACGACGCTTAGATGGTCAGCGTCCAGTCGTAGTCCACGATCAGCGGTGCATGCTGCGAGAACCGTGGCTGACGTGGCAGGCGCGCGCTGCGAACAAAGCGGCGCAGGCCTGGGGTCAGCAACTGGTAGTCGAAACGCCAGCCCAGGTTGAGCATCTCAGCCTGTTCGTTGTCCGGCCACCAGCTGTACTGGTCGCCTTCACGGCTGACCTCGCGCAGGGCATCGACATAACCCATGTTGCCGACAATCTCGTCCATCCAGGCACGTTCAGGTGCCAGGAAGCCCGGGGATTGCTGGCTGTCGCGCCAGTTCTTGATATCCAGCTTCTGTTGCGCCACGTACAGCGAGCCACAATAAATGTACTCGCGACGTTTGCGTCGCTGTTTATCCAGATAACGGGCGAAATCGTCCATTAGCTTGAACTTCTGGTTCAAGTCTTCATCGCCATTCTGCCCCGAAGGGAGCAGCAAGGTCGCGATGCTGACCTTATCGAAATCGGCTTGCAGGTAGCGCCCGTAGCGGTCGGCCGTCTCGAAGCCGAGACCGCTGATGACTGCCTTCGGTTGCAACCGCGAGTACAAAGCCACGCCACCCTGGGCGGGAACTTCGGCTTCGCAGGCATAAAGGAAGTAGCCATCCAGTTGGAAGGCTGGATCGTCCAGTTCAAAGGCGGAGGCGCGGGTGTCCTGCAGGCAGATGACGTCGGCATTCTGTGCTTGCAGCCAACTGAGCAAACCTCGCTCCACTGCAGCCTGAATACCATTGACGTTCACACTGATGATCCGCATAAATGGCCCCAAAAATCGCGTGCGTGTATGATACACGGCGTCAACCTAATTAGCTAAATCCGTGGTATTTGGGGTTTTTTTCATGCAAGCGTATCAGCGCGATTTCATTCGTTTTGCCATCGATCGCGGCGTTTTGCGCTTCGGTGAGTTCACCCTGAAGTCCGGGCGCACCAGTCCTTACTTCTTCAATGCCGGCCTGTTCAACTCCGGTTCGGCCCTGGCACAACTGGGTCGTTTCTACGCGGCAGCCATCGTCGAGAGCGGCATTCCCTTCGACGTGCTGTTTGGCCCTGCGTACAAAGGCATCCCGTTGGCGGCGACCACTGCGGTGGCGTTGGCCGAACATCACGGTCGCGACCTGCCATGGTGCTTCAATCGCAAGGAAGCCAAGGCCCACGGCGAAGGCGGCAGCCTGGTCGGCGCGCCGTTGACTGGCGATGTGCTGATCATCGACGACGTGATCACCGCCGGCACCGCGATCCGTGAAGTGATGCAGATCATCGCTTCCCAGGACGGCGCCAAGGCCGCGGGCGTGCTGATCGCCCTGAACCGTCAGGAGCGTGGCAACGGTGAATTGTCGGCGATCCAGGAAGTGGAGCGTGACTTCAAGATCCCGGTGATCAGCATCGTGTCGCTGACCCAGGTCCTGCAATTCCTGGCCGATGATCCGCAGCTCAAGCAGCATTTGCCAGCGGTAGAAGCCTACCGCGCACAGTTCGGCGTTTAACACCAATCCCTTGTGGGAGCGGGCTTGCTCGCGAAGAGGCCATTACATTCAACATCTTCGTTGACTGATACACCGCTTTCGCGAGCAAGCCCGCTCCCACAAGGATCGCAGGCAAAAAAGACCCCGCTCAGCCAGGCTGAGCGGGGTCTTTTTGTAGGTGTCGCTTACGGACGCTTGCGATTGCTGATCAAAGTACCCACACCGGTATCGGTGAAGATCTCAAGCAGAATCGCATTCGGCACCCGGCCGTCGATGATCAGCGAGCTGCCCACGCCGCCCTGTACCGCTTCCAGCGCGCAACGGATCTTCGGCAGCATGCCGCCGTAGATCGTGCCGTCGGCGATCAGATCGTCGACTTGCTGGGTGGTCAGGCCGGTGAGAACCGTGCCTTGCTTGTCCATCAGCCCGGCGATGTTGGTCAGCAGCATCAGCTTTTCAGCTTTCAGTGCTTCGGCCACCTTGCCCGCCACCAGGTCGGCGTTGATGTTGTACGACTCGCCGTTGGCACCCACGCCGATTGGCGCGATCACCGGGATGAAATCGCCTTTGACCAGCAGGTTCAGCAGGTCGGTGTTAATCCCGACCACTTCGCCCACTTGCCCGATGTCGATGATTTCCGGCTGGGTCATCTCCGGGGTCTGGCGGGTCACGGTGAGCTTTTTCGCACGGATCAGCTCGGCGTCTTTACCGGTCAGGCCGATGGCGCTGCCGCCATGACGGTTGATCAGGTTGACAATGTCCTTGTTCACCTGGCCGCCGAGGACCATTTCCACTACGTCCATGGTCTGCGCATCTGTCACGCGCATGCCGTCGATGAAGTGGCTCTCGATCGACAGACGCTTGAGCAGGTCGCCGATTTGCGGGCCGCCGCCGTGAACCACCACCGGGTTGATGCCCACGGCTTTCATCAGCACGATGTCGCGGGCGAAGCCGGTTTTCAGCTCCTCGCTTTCCATCGCGTTGCCGCCGTATTTGATCACCAGCGTCTTGCCGACATAGCGGCGAATGTAAGGCAGCGCTTCGGACAGGACCTTGGCGGTGTTGGCGGCGGCTTCGCGTTCGAGGGTCATTCAGGGCTCCGGGTGAATCAGAAGATCAAAACGGTAGTTGGAGATCAGGGGCAACACGCTTCAACTGGACTTTGAATACGTCCTTGATGCGCTGCAGTTCAGCCTCGTCATCAGCCTCGAAGCGCAGCACCAGCACCGGTGTGGTGTTGGAGGCGCGCACCAGGCCCCAGCCTTTGGCGTAGTCGACTCGCACGCCGTCGATGGTGGTCAGGTCGGCGCCTTCGCCCCACTTCGCGTCGTGCAGAGCATCAATGATGCTGAATTTGCTCTCTTCGGTCACATGGATATTGATTTCAGGCGTAGAAATATCGTTCGGGAAGGTCGCAAAGAGCTCTTCGGCGGTAGATTTTTCCTTGCTGAGGATCTCCAGCAACCGCGCGGCGCTGTAAATGCCGTCGTCGAAACCGAACCAGCGCTCCTTGAAGAAGATGTGCCCGCTCATTTCGCCGGCCAACAGGGCGCCGGTTTGTTTCATTTTCTTTTTGATCAACGAGTGACCGGTCTTCCACATTAGCGGACGACCACCGTATTCCTTGATCAGCGGCGTCAGGCGGCGGGTGCATTTGACGTCGAAGATGATTTCCGCGTTGGCATTGCGCGCCAGTACGTCGCGGGCAAACAGCATCAGCAGGCGGTCCGGGTAGACGATGCTGCCGGTGTTGGTCACCACGCCGACTCGGTCGCCGTCGCCGTCGAAGGCCAGGCCGATATCCGCGTTGGTTTCCTTGACCTTGGCGATCAGGTCCACGAGGTTTTCAGGCTTGCCCGGATCCGGGTGATGGTTCGGGAAGTTGCCGTCGACGTCGCAGAACAGCGGGATGACTTCGCAATTCAGCGCTTCGATCAGTTGCGGGGCGATTACGCCAGCCGCGCCGTTACCGCAATCGACCACCACTTTCAGGCGGCGGGCGAGCTTGATGTCCTGGACGATTTCGGTGTTGTAGCGATCGAGGATCTCGACCTTGGTGATGCTGCCCTTGCCGCTGGTCAGGTTGTTGGTCTTGAGGCGTTCGTGCAGGGCCTGGATCTGTTCGTTGGCCAAGGTGTCGCCGGCGATGACGATCTTGAAGCCGTTGTAGTTCGACGGGTTGTGGCTGCCGGTCAACATGACACCGGATTTGCCGGCCAGTACGTTGGCGGCGTAGTACAGGGCAGGCGTTGGCACCAGACCGACGTCGCTGACGTGGCAACCGCTGTCGGCCAGGCCTTGAATCAGGCGTTCGACCAGTTCCGGGCCGGACAGGCGACCGTCGCGGCCTACGGATACGTTGGGTTCGTCCTGAGCCAGGCTCTGGGCGCCGATGGCACGGCCGAGCCAGTAAGCGGTTTCACCGTTCAAGAATTCCGGGACGGTGCCGCGAATGTCATAGGCGCGGAAAATGCTGTCGGGGAACTTGGGTGCGACTTGGGCTGGGCTGCTCATCTGTGGGATTGCTCCATTTCGAAAGTGACTGGACCGACCTGCGAAGTGCTCGTGGGCAGGCTCAAACTGAAGGGTATGACGGCGTTTTCCACAGAGAGTTCGTGGTGTGCAAAGGCCATGACTCCAGCATCAGCGAGCATTTGGCTGGCCAATCCGTTGATTTCCAGTGGTAAACCTTTCAGATGACGGCTGTGCAATTTGTGCTGAATGAGCTGGCTTGCGCTTCCCCCTGTAGGAGCTGCCGAAGGCTGCGATCTTTTGATTTTGCTGTTTAAGATCAAGATCAAAAGATCGCAGCCTTCGGCAGCTCCTACGGGGGAGGGCCTCAGCGGATCAGTGGCTACCGGAATGCCCGAAGCCGCCAGCACCACGTTCGGTTTCAACGAACTCTTCGACCATCTCGAAATGCGCTTGAACCACCGGCACGAGAACCAGCTGAGCCAGACGCTCGCCCACTTCCAGGGTGAATTCCTTGTCGCTGCGGTTCCAGCACGAAACCATCAGCGGGCCTTGGTAATCGGAGTCGATCAACCCAACCAGGTTGCCCAGCACAATGCCGTGCTTATGGCCCAGGCCGGAGCGCGGCAGGATCAGCGCCGCCAGGCCCGGGTCACCGATGTAGACCGACAGGCCGGTAGGAATCAGCAGGGTTTCGCCCGGCTTGATCACGGTGTCTTTTTCCAGCATGGCGCGCAGGTCGAGGCCGGCGGAGCCAGGGGTGGCGTACTGTGGCAGCGGGAAATCGGTGCCGATGCGGGGGTCGAGGATCTTGGCTTGCAAAGCGTGCATGTAAATTAAACCTGGTTCAGACGGTCGGCGATAAAAGTGATCAGCTGGCGAGCAATCTTGCTCTTGCTGGTCTGGGCGAAAAGTGTGGCGTGCAGCTCCCGGTCGATCACGCTGCAGGCGTTTTCTTCGCTGTTGAAGCCAATACTCGGGTTGGCGACGTCGTTGGCGACGATCAAATCGAGGTTCTTGTCTTTCAACTTGCGCGCAGCGTAGTCGAGCAGGTGTTCGGTTTCGGCGGCGAAACCGACACTGAACGGACGGTCGGGACGGGTCGCGATGGTGGCCAGGATGTCTGGGTTACGCACCATTTGTAGCAACAAGCCGTCGCCGTTCGTAGGATCTTTCTTGAGTTTTTGTGGGGCGACGACTTCCGGGCGGTAGTCCGCGACCGCTGCCGAGGCGATGAACAGGTCGCAGGGGATCGCGGCCTCACAGGCGGCGAGCATGTCCCGGGCGCTGACCACATCGATACGCGTGACGCGATCAGGTGTCGGTAAGTGCACCGGGCCGGTGATCAGCGTCACGCGGGCGCCAGCCTCCACGGCAGCTTCGGCCAGGGCAAAGCCCATTTTCCCGGAGCTGTGGTTGGTGATGTAGCGCACCGGGTCGATGTTTTCCTGGGTCGGGCCAGCGGTAATCAGCACGTGTTTGCCGGTCAGGGCCTGACGCTGGAAGCAGTCCGCCGCGCACTGGGCGAGGTCGGTGGCTTCGAGCATGCGGCCCATGCCGACGTCGCCGCAGGCCTGGCTGCCGGAGGCCGGGCCGAAGGATTTGATGCCGCGGCTTTCGAGGATTTGCAGGTTGGCCTGGGTTGCAGGGTCGCGCCACATGGCCTGGTTCATCGCCGGGGCCACGGCGACCACCGCGTCGGTGGCCAGCACCAGGGTGGTCAGCAGGTCATTGGCAATGCCTTGGGCCAGACGGGCGATCAGGTCCGCGGTGGCAGGGGCGATCAGCACCAGATCGGCCCATTTGGCCAGCTCGATGTGGCCCATGGCGGCTTCGGCCGCAGGGTCCAGCAGGTCGAGGTGGACCGGGTGGCCGGACAAGGCCTGCATGGTCAGCGGGGTGATGAACTCGCTGCCGCCACGGGTCATGACCACGCGCACTTCGGCGCCCTGGTCGATCAGGCGGCGAACCAGGTCGGCGCTCTTGTAGGCAGCAATGCCGCCGCCGACGCCCAGAACGATGCGTTTCCGATACAGCCGCTGCATAGGTCTGCCTTTCATTTCGTTGATGACTGCAGGGCGAAACCCCCTCCCCAGGGATGAATTCGTCCGCAAAAAAGATGGGCTACGATATCACAGCGACCGCTACGGAACAGCGGCGCCCACAGACCATGGAGGTGTTATGAGTATTCGCGATTGGCCGGCGGCGGAGCGGCCGCGGGAGAGGTTATTGGAGTTGGGTTCGGCGAGTCTTTCGGATGCCGAGCTGCTGGCGATTTTTTTACGTACCGGGGTCTCCGGCAAAAGCGCGGTGGATTTGGCGCGGCACCTGTTGAGTCAGTTCGGCAGCCTGCGCTCACTGCTGGAGGCTGATCAAAAAACATTCAGCAAACAATTAGGGCTCGGACCCGCGAAATTTGCGCAATTGCAGGCAGTCCAGGAAATGGGCCGACGGCATTTGGCTGAGCACTCGCGGCTCAAATCGGCGCTGGAAAACCCGCAGGCCGTTCGTGATTACCTCAAGTCGATGCTGCGCCATGAGCAGCACGAGGTGTTTGGTTGCCTGTTTCTGGATTCCAAGCACCGGGTGCTGACGTTTGAAACGCTGTTTCGCGGCTCCATCGACAGCACCAGCGTGTATCCACGGCAAGTGGTTAAGCGCGCCCTGGCTCACAACGCCGCAGCGCTGATCCTGTGCCACAACCACCCCTCGGGCAACACCGACCCCAGCCAGGCGGACCGAATGCTGACCAAGCGCCTTCAGGAGGCGTTGGAGCTGGTTGATGTGCGGGTACTCGATCACTTCATCGTCGGGGATGGCGAGCCGTTGTCCATGGCGGAGTACGGCTGGATGTAGCGGGAAGCCCGACAAACACAAAACCCCTGTGGGAGCGGGCTTGCTCGCGAATGCGGTGTGTCAGCCAATATTGATGTCGACTGACATGGCCTCTTCGCGAGCAAGCCCGCTCCCACAGGTTTTGTGTAGGGCAGGTTATTTGAGGGTGACTTTGGAATAGTCCTGCCGGCCGAAAGGACTGACCGAGTAACCCTGCACATCCTTACGCGTCAACGCGAACGCAGTCGGATGCGCCAGCGGCAGCCACAGCGCCTGCTGCTGAATCTGCGCCTGGGCCTGTTCGTAGAGTTTGGTGCGCACGCCTTGTTCGCTGGTGGTTTTGCCGGCGCTGATCAGCTTGTCCAGGTCCTGGTTGCAGTAACGGGCGAAGTTGGTGCCGGACTTGACCGCCGCGCAGGAAAACTGCGGCGTGAGGAAGTTGTCCGGGTCGCCGTTGTCACCAGCCCAGCCCATGAACAGCAGGTCATGCTCGCCAGCCTTGGCGCGACGGATCAGCTCGCCCCATTCGATCACACGGATTTCGGCCTGAATGCCGATTTCCGCCAAGTCCGATTGCAGCAGTTGCGCACCGAGGCTCGGGTTTGGGTTCAGCAGGCTGCCGGAAGGGCGGGTCCAGATGGTGGTCTGGAAACCGTCCTTGAGCCCAGCCTTGGCCATCAACGCCTTGGCCTTCGCCACGTCGTGGGGATAGCCCGGCAGGCCTTTGGCGTAGCTCCAGGTGTTCGGCGGGTAAGGGCCGTTGGCGGCTTCGGCGGTATCTTCGAACACGGCTTTGAGGTAGTTGGCCTTGTCGAACGCGAGGTTGATGGCCTGGCGCACTTCAGGTTTGTCCAGCGGTGGATGCTGGCTGTTGATGCCGACGAAAGCGGTCATGAACGCGTCAGTCTTTTCCACATTCAGCGTCGGCTCTTGCTTGGCGGCCACCACATCCAGCGGTTTAGGCGACAGGGCGATCTGACACTCGTTGCGGCGCAATTTCTGCAACCGCACGTTGGCGTCCGGGGTAATGGCGAAGATCAGCGGGTCCACTGAAGGCTTGCCGCCGAAATAGTCCGGGTTGGCCTTGTAGCGAATCGAGGCGTCCTTCTGGAACCGGGTGAAGACGAACGGGCCGCTGCCGATTGGCTGGCTGTTGAGCTTCTCCGGGGTGCCGGCCTTCAGCAGTTTGTCAGCGTACTCAGCCGAATAGATCGAGGCGAAACCCATGCTCAGGGTGGCGAGGAAGGTCGAATCCGGGTGGTCGAGGGTGAAGCGCACGGTGAGCGGGTCGAGAGCGTCGATTTTTTTGATCAGCGCCGGCAGTTGCATCGACTGGGCATGGGGGAAGCCACTCTGGGCGACTTTGTGCCACGGGTGGGCCGGGTCGAGCATGCGGTCGAAGCTGAACTTGACGTCTTCGGCGCTCAAATCGCGAGTCGGGCTGAAGTATTCGGTTTTGTGGAACTTCACTTGCGGGTGCAACTTGAAGACGTAGGTCAGGCCGTCTGGCGTGACTTCCCAGCTGTCCGCGAGGCTGGCGACCACTTTGCCGCTGGCGGTATCGAAGTCCACCAGGCGATTCATCAGCACATCGGCCGAGGCATTGGTGGTGGTCAGCGAGTTGTACTGCACCACATCGAACCCTTCAGGGCTGGCCTCGGTACAGACGGTCAGGGCGGCGGCGTGGGCCAGCGGGCTCAGCAGCAGGGGGGCAAGCAGCAGCGGTAGGGCAGCGAGGCGCATGGTCGGATTCCTTTACAGATCGAAGGCCCATCTGCAAGTGCAGTCTGGAAAAGGCTTACCCTAGTGGGCTCTTTTGCAAATGACTATCCCCTTTTTCATTTTGCGGCGACTATAGGCGCCTGTTTCGGGTGTGCGACGGTTTGAAAACCTGAAAATTGGCGTGTTGGCCGATGCTCTGCGACGAGCGGTCGTCATCGACGACAGCCTTTGTCCAAGGCACTCGCAGCCCGGAAATTGGGCTTTTTGTGAATTCATCGCACACTGAATGTTGTTGCTCTGAGGTCTTTCTGGTATAAAGCAGCGCTCTTTTCTAGGGGCCCGGTTCCTTCACTGTAGGTGTAGCCGGTAAGACCTCTAAAGAAACGCGGCGCCTGGCGCCAAATGACTGAGAGATTAAGCGGCCAACCCATGCCGGGTTGGGCATGTGGTTTTAGAGGGCTGAGGCATGTCGAGAGTATGTCAAGTTACCGGTAAGGGTCCGGTGACTGGGAATAACATTTCCCACGCAAACAACAAAACCCGTCGTCGTTTCCTGCCGAACCTGCAGCATCACCGCTTCTGGGTTGAAGAAGAGAAACGTTTCGTGCGTCTGCGCGTATCTGCCAAAGGCATGCGTATCATCGACAAGCGTGGCATCACTGTCGTGCTGGCCGAAATCCGCAAAGCCGGCAAGATCTAAGGGAGCTAATCATGCGTGAATTGATTCGTTTGATTTCGAGCGCCGGTACTGGTCACTTCTACACTACCGACAAGAACAAGCGTACTACCCCGGACAAAATCGAGATCAAGAAATTTGATCCGGTTGTTCGCAAGCACGTGATCTACAAGGAAGGCAAAATCAAGTAATTGATTTTTCCGACTTACGAAAAAGGCCCGTATCGCGAGATACGGGCCTTTTTTGTTGCCTGTGGGTTATGGGCTGCCTGTCAGGACGCCTTCGCAGGCAAACCCGCTCCCACATTGGTTTTGTGAGTGCCACAAATCCCTGTGGGAGCGGGCTTGCTCGCGAAGAGGCCAGCCCAAACACCAAAAATCTTCAGGCCTTCTGTTCAAACACCACATAAATTTTGCGGCACGCCTCCAGCACTTCCCAAGTGCCCCGGAACCCGGCCGGAATCACAAAGCGATCACCCACCCGCAACGTCTTGCTGTTGCCATCGTTGTCTCGCAGCACCGACACGCCCTGAACAATCTCGCAGTATTCATGCTCGGTGTAGTTCACCAGCCATTGGCCGATTTCGCCTTCCCATACGCCGGCGCTCATCTGCCCGCAGGGGCTGTTGTAGTGGTTGTACACCGCTTGCTCGGGGTCGCCCTTGAGGACTTTGGCCGGGTCCGGCCGATAGCGATCGGGCTGGGTGGTGGCCTGGCTGAAGTCGACGACATCCTGGATATTCATTTTGTTGTAATCCCCCGTGATTGCGGCGCAATGGCTGAAAAGACCCAAAGTCTATGTTTATTAAAATGAACACTGCAAGGCCGTTTGCCGACCTTGTGTCAAATATATTGAAACAACCCCGGCCACTGGTTTAGGGTGGCAGGTGCCTCGGGCCGATAGCAGGCTGGCCGGGCAGAATTCCTGACAGCACCCGCGAAGAACGCGGGGCTCTCGTATTCAATAAGAGGAGGACACTCGAATGACCACCCTGACTCGTGCCGACTGGGAACAACGGGCTCGCGATCTGAAGATCGAAGGCCGCGCCTACATCAATGGCGAATACACCGATGCCGTCTCCAGCGAGACCTTCGAGTGCATCAGCCCGGTCGATGGCCGTCTGCTGGGCAAGATCGCCAGCTGTGACGCCGCCGACGCCCAGCGCGCCGTGGAAAACGCCCGCGCCACGTTCAATTCCGGCGTGTGGTCGCGCCTGGCGCCGACCAAACGCAAAGCCACCATGATTCGCTTCGCCGGCCTGCTCAAGCAGAATGCTGAAGAGCTGGCCCTGCTTGAAACCCTGGACATGGGCAAGCCGATCAGTGATTCCCTGTACATCGACGTTCCCGGCGCGGCGCAAGCCCTGAGCTGGAGCGGCGAAGCCATCGACAAGATCTACGACGAAGTCGCTGCTACCCCGCACGATCAACTGGGTCTGGTCACCCGCGAGCCGGTTGGCGTAGTCGGCGCCATCGTGCCGTGGAACTTCCCGTTGATGATGGCCTGCTGGAAACTCGGCCCGGCGCTGTCCACCGGTAACTCGGTGATCCTCAAGCCGTCGGAAAAATCCCCGCTGACCGCCATCCGCATCGCCGCACTGGCCGTTGAAGCCGGCATTCCGAAAGGCGTGCTCAACGTGCTGCCAGGCTACGGCCACACCGTCGGCAAGGCCCTGGCCCTGCACAACGACGTGGACACCCTGGTGTTCACCGGTTCGACCAAGATCGCCAAGCAACTGCTGATCTACTCCGGCGAATCGAACATGAAGCGCGTTTGGCTCGAAGCCGGCGGCAAGAGCCCGAACATCGTGTTCGCCGATGCCCCGGACCTGCAAGCGGCGGCTGAATCGGCGGCCGGCGCCATCGCCTTCAACCAGGGCGAAGTCTGCACCGCTGGTTCGCGTCTGCTGGTCGAGCGTTCGATCAAGGACACCTTCCTGCCGCTGGTGATCGAAGCGCTGAAAACCTGGAAGCCGGGCAACCCGCTGGACCCGGCGACCAACGTCGGCGCGCTGGTGGATACCCAACAGATGAACACCGTGCTGTCCTACATCGAATCCGGTCACACCGACGGCGCCAAACTGGTGGCTGGCGGCAAGCGCATCCTGCAGGAAACCGGCGGCACCTACGTTGAGCCGACGATTTTCGACGGCGTGAACAACGCGATGAAAATCGCCCAGGAAGAAATCTTTGGCCCGGTGTTGTCGGTCATCGCTTTCGATACCGCCGAAGAAGCCATTGCGATTGCCAACGACACGCCTTACGGCCTGGCCGCCGCAGTGTGGACCAAGGACATCTCCAAGGCGCACCTGACCGCCAAGGCCCTGCGTGCCGGTAGCGTGTGGGTCAACCAGTACGACGGTGGCGACATGACCGCACCGTTCGGTGGTTTCAAACAGTCGGGCAACGGTCGCGACAAGTCGCTGCACGCGTTCGACAAATACACCGAACTGAAGGCGACCTGGATCAAGTTGTAAGTACCACACAACGAAGATCCCCTGTGGGAGCGGGCTTGCTCGCGAAGGCGCCGTAACAGCCAACGATGATGTTGGATGTGATGGCCTCTTCGCGAGCAAGCCCGCTCCCACAGTTGTTTTGTGCCGTCTGAAAATAATATCCACAGGAGCGTGGAACATGCGTTGGGCGACTTATTTCGCCGTGTTGGCGTCTGTCTTGAGTGTCGGCCTGGCCCTGGGTGTCAGCATGCCGCTGGTGTCGTTTCGCCTGGAAAGCTGGGGCTACGGTTCCTTTGCGATCGGCGTGATGGCGGCGATGCCGGCCATTGGCGTGCTGCTGGGGGCGAAGATTTCCAGTCACCTGGCTGCGCGTTTCGGCACCGCGAATTTGATGCGTCTGTGCCTGTGGGGCGGGGCGGTGTCCATCGGTTTGCTGGCGCTGTTGCCGAGTTATCCGATCTGGCTGGTATTGCGCCTGATGATCGGGGTGATTCTGACCCTGGTCTTTATCCTCGGTGAAAGCTGGATCAACCAACTGGTGGTCGAAAAGTGGCGCGGGCGCTTGGTGGCGTTGTATGGCAGCAGCTATGCGTTGAGCCAACTGGGCGGGCCGCTGCTGTTGGGGGCTCTGGGTACGGAACACGATTACGGCTTCTGGGTCGGTGTCGGGTTATTGCTGACGGCGCCGTTGCTGTTGTTGGGCCGAAGCGGCGCACCGAGCAGTGAAGCCAGCAGCGTGACCTTCGGCGATTTGTGGACCTTCTGCCGTGGGCTGCCGGCGATTGCCTGGGCAGTGTCACTGTTCGCCGCGTTCGAAGCGATGATCCTGACCCTGTTGCCGGTGTACTGCCTGCGCCAGGGCTTCACCGCAGAAATTGCCCTGGCGATGGTCAGTACGGTGGTGGTCGGCGATGCCTTGCTGCAACTGCCCATCGGTGCGCTGGCGGATCGGTTGTCCCGGCGCAGTTTGTTCACCGGTTGCGCGGTGGTCCTGCTGGTGTCGAGCCTGGCGATTCCGCTGCTGATCGATACCTTGCTGATCTGGCCGCTGTGGGTGTTGTTCGGTGCCAGTGCTGGTGGCTTATTCACCCTGTCGCTGATTTTGATCGGCGAGCGCTACCGCGACGATGCACTGGTGCGGGCGAATGCCCATATTGCGCAGCTGTGGGGAATTGGGTGTCTGGTCGGGCCATTGGCGGCCGGGGCGGGGAGTCAGTGGATCAGCGGGCATGCGTTGCCATTGCTGATGGCGGTAGGGGCGTTGGGGTTGGTGATTCTGCTGATGCGCCAAGGGGCATTTGGTGCAGTGGCCGAGCCCGCATAAAACCCAACTTCCCAGTCAGCCACATCCCCCTTGTGGGAGCAGGCTTGCTCGCGAAGGCGTCATGTCAGCCAACTCAGATGCTGAATGACGCACCGCCTTCGCGAGCAAGCCCGCTCCCACAGGGTTACAGCATTCGTTCAAGTCCTACGGTGGTGCTGAACCACGCGTTAAACCGGCGCCACATGCTTCCCGGTTCCTTGGTCAGCGTATGCAGTTTGCCGTTATCCTCGGTCACCCAGACAATCTGCCCATTTTCCAGTTTCGCCTCATAACTCAGCGGCGGCGCCATGCCTTGCAGCGCCAATTCACGCACATGTGCGGCGAGTTCCGGGCTGTCCACCAGCACGCCGACTTCGGTGTTCCACAGCACCGAACGCGGGTCGAAGTTGAATGAGCCGATAAACGATTTCTGCTGATCGAAGATCATCGCTTTGCTGTGCAAACTCGAATCCGAGCCCTGATACGCCGAGCGGCGGAACAGGTGCGGACCACTGCCGCTGCCGGCGCCGGGCTGGCGTCGCAATTCGAACAGCTTCACGCCGTGCTCCAGCAACGCTTTGCGATACGGCGCGTAACCACCGTGCACCGCCGGCACGTCGGTGGCTTCCAGTGCGTTGGTCAGCAGGCTCACCGAGACCCCGGCATCGGCGCGCCCGGTCAGGTACACCAGCCCCGGTTGGCCGGGCACGAAGTAGGCAGAAATCATGATCAGCTCTTTGCTCACGCCCCTTAGTTCCGGCGCCAATTGCGTGGTCAGCAGCAGTTGCGGATCGGGCTCGCCCTTGGCCAGCACCTTGCTCGGCGCGTCCCACAGCGCCTGGTTCCAGGCCCAGATCAACTCCCGGCGCCAGATGTCCAGGCGTGGGTGCTTGTCGTAGATCATCAACTGTTGATACAGCGCGTGGTTCTGCTTGCGGGTTTCCTGCAGGGATTCTTCGAGGCGCGTGCGGGTGTTTTGCAGGTCCTTGGCCGTCGGTTTGCTCGAGAGGAATTCGTCGATCGGCTTACTCAGGGCGCTATTCCAGTACTGGTCGAAGCTGTGCCCGAGCTGCTCGGCCACCGGTCCGACGCTGAGCATGTCGATGTCGGTGAAATTCAGGTTGGGCTCGGCGTCGAAGTACTCATCGCCCAGGTTGCGCCCGCCGACGATGGCCGCGCTGTTGTCCGCCAGCCACAGCTTGTTGTGCATGCGCCGGTGTTGCAGCGACAGGTCGAACAAACGGCCCATGGCCCGCGTCACGCCAGTGCTGCGCCCAAGGTGCAACGGGTTGAACAGGCGGATCTGAATTTGCGGATGGGCCGCCAGGGTCGCGATGATCTGGTCCAGGCCATCGCTGGTGGTGTCATCGAGCAGGATCCGCACTCGCACGCCGCGATCCGCGGCCTTGAGCAATTCCTCCACCAGCATGCGCGTACTGATGCCGTCGTGGACGATGTAGTACTGCAAGTCGAGGCTGGTTTGCGCGTTGCGGATCAGCTCGGCCCGGGCCATGAAGGCTTCGGTGCTGTTGGACAGTAGCCGAAAGCCCGATTGGCCGTGGTAGGGCGCGGCCTGGGCCTGGATCGAACGGCCAAAGCTTGAATCCGCCGCCGGCAGGGCCTGGCTGGGCTCGCGCGGCACGTCGAGGCTGGCGCAACCACCAAGGAACGAGGCGAGTAACAGAAGAGCGAGTAGGGGCTGTCTGAGGCTCACGTGGGATCGTTCCGATTGGCAATGGTCGGTATATGGACGCGGGTTTGTGGATAAAGGTCAGTCGCTGAGGCAATCAGTTTCCGCCAACAGCTTGATCGCCGCCGCGCCGACCTTGCGCACGGCGTCTTCAATCTGGGCTGTCGGCTTGGCAGCGTAGTTCATCCGCAGGCAATTGCGGTACTTGCCCGAGGCCGAAAAAATGCTGCCGACGGCAATCTGTACGCCTTGATCATGCAGCGCACGATTCAGTTTCAACGTGTCGAAGCCTTCCGGCAGTTCGACCCACAGCATGAAACTGCCCTGTGGGCGGCTGGCCCGTGTGCCGGCGGGAAAATAGCGCGTGACCCAATCGATCATCATCTCGCGATTGCGCTGGTATTGGGTACGCATCCGCCGCAAATGCGGTTCGAAGTGCCCGCCCTTGAGGAAATCGGCGATGGCGATCTGCGCCTGCGGCGCGGTGGAGCCGGTGCTGATGTATTTCATGTGCAGCACCCGTTCCAGATAGCGCCCCGGCGCCACCCAGCCTATGCGCAGCCCCGGCGCCAACGTCTTGGAAAATGAACTGCACAGCAGCACGCGGCCATCTTCGTCGAAGGATTTGATCGTGCGTGGGCGCGGGTAGGTGTAGGCCAATTCGCCATACACATCGTCCTCGATGATCGCCACGTCGAAGCGCTGTGCCAGGTTCAACAACGCCCGTTTACGTGCCTCCGGCATGATGTAGCCCAAAGGGTTGTTGCAGTTGGGCGTCAACTGTATGGCCTTGATCGGCCATTGCTCCAGAGCCAGTTCCAGCGCATCGAGGCTGATGCCGGTGATCGGGTCGGTGGGGATTTCCAGGGCTTTCATGCCCAGGCCCTTGAGGGTCTGCATGGCGCCGTGAAAGCTCGGTGAGTCCACGGCAACAATGTCTCCGGGCTCGCAGATGGAGCGGATGCTGGTGGACAGCGCTTCGTGGCAACCGGTGGTCACCACCAGGTCGGCGGCGCTCAACTGGCAGCCGGAGTCGAGCATCAACCGGGCGATCTGTTCGCGCAGTTCGAGGTTGCCGTGGATGTTGTCGTAATACAGGCCGGGCATGTCCTGGCGCCGACTGATCTGCGCCAGCCCGCGCAGCAGCGGCTTCATGGTCGGCGTGGTGATGTCCGGCATGCCGCGGCCGAGTTGCACCACGTCCTTGCGTGGTACGGCGCGTATCAGCTCCAGCACCTGATCCCACTGGGAAATATCCACCGGCCGTTGCGCCGGGCGGCCCACGGCGGGCAGTTCCGGCAGCTCGCGGCCCATTGGCACGAAGTACCCGGATTTCGGTTTCGGCGTTGCCAGCCCGCTGTCTTCCAGCACCCGATACGCCTGTTGCACCGTGCTCAGGCTGACCCCGTGTTCGACACTCAGCGCCCGCACCGACGGCAGCCGGTCGCCGGGGCGATAGAAGCCTTGTTCGATACGTGTGCCGAGCAATTCGGCGAGATTGACGTAAAGGGTCATGACGTTGCCTCGGTGCAGGTGATTCGGTTAACCGGTACAGATGGGGCAAAAATACGTGATTCAGAGTTTTAAGTAGCCAATCTGTATGGAAATAATACAGTTGCTTTGAATCTGTAATGCTTTTCGCCGTCCGCGCATGATGAAACCTCTGGCTACCCAAGTAAACAGGAGCGATCAACATGAACGGCTTGAGCGATGTGCGGCTGACGTTACACAGTCAGGAACTGGCAGCAGGGCAGCACCACGGCACCCGCGGGGCGCAAATGCGCAATGCGCCGTCCTGCCTCGGGCGCTGGGGTCTGTTCTGGCATCGTCTGCACACGCGCAAGGCGTTGCTGAACCTGACTGCGGAACAATTGCGGGATGTGGGGTTGAGTCGGGAAGAGGCGTTGGCGGAGGGGCTTAAGCCTTTCTGGAGGATCTGAGTATTGTGGCGGTGTTTAGATCCATTCGCGGGCAAGCCTCGCTCCTACAGGTTTCGCGTCGTTCATTGGATCAACGCGAAACCTGTAGGAGCGAGGCTTGCCCGCGAAGGCGCCCATACAGACACCAAAAATCTATCAAACCAACTCTTTAAGCCGATGCCACAACATCCCCAACGCCAACAACGGCGAACGCAAATGCCGGCCACCGGGGAAGGTGATGTGTGGCACCTGGGCAAACAGATCGAACCCGCCACTGTGCTGACCACTGATGGCTTCAGCCAACAACTTGCCCGCCAGGTGCGTGGCATTCACGCCGTGGCCGGAATAGGCCTGGGCGTAATACACGTTCGGCTGTTCCTTGAGCCGGCCAATTTGCGGCAGGCGGTTGGCGCCGATGCCGATCATGCCGCCCCATTGATAGTCGATCTTCACCCCGGCCAGTTGCGGGAATACTTCCAGCATTTTCGGCCGCATATACGCCGCGATGTCCTTCGGGTCCCGACCTGAGTAGTGGCAAGCGCCACCGAACAACAAGCGCCGATCCGCCGAGAGCCGGTAGTAATCCAGCGCCACGCGCTGGTCGCACACCGCCATGTTCTGCGGCAACAGGGCGCGGGCCTGTTCTTCGCTCAACGGCTCGGTGGCAATGATGTAGCTGCCGGCGGGCAGCACTTTGCCGCTGAGTTCGGGGTTGAGGTCGTTGAGGTAAGCGTTGCAGCCCAGCACCAGGGTCTTGGCGCGGACCGAGCCCTGGGCGGTGTGGACTTTCACCTCGGGACCGTAATCGATGCGGATAACTGCTGACTGTTCGAACAGTCTGGCGCCCAATTGCTGCGCAGCCGCCGCTTCACCCAGCGCGAGGTTCAGCGGATGCAAATGCCCGGAACCCATGTCGATCAGGCCGCCAACATAGCGGTCAGAACCAACCACCGAATGCATTTCGTTGGCTTGCAGCAGTCGGGTTTCGTAGCGGTAACCAAGGGTGCGCAGTTCTTCGGCATCCTCGGCGAAACCTTCGAGATCCCGGGGTTTGTTGGCGAGGTCGCAGTAGCCCCAAGTCAGGTCGCAGGGGATCTGAAAACGCTCGACCCGCTGTCGGACGATTTCCACCGCTTCCAGGCCCATGAGCTTCATCTGACGTACGCCGTCGGCACCGATGACATTGGCGAACTGATCGAGGCCATGGCCAACGCCACGAATCAATTGCCCGCCATTACGCCCACTCGCGCCCCAGCCAATCTTATGGGCTTCCAGCAGCACCACGCTGAGGCCGCGCTCCGCCAGTTCCAGCGCCGTGTTCAACCCGGAAAACCCGCCGCCGACCACGCACACGTCCGCCGTCAACTCGCCTTGCAGCACCGGATGATCGGGTTGCGGCAGGCTGCTGGCGGCGTAATAAGAGGCGGTGTGCCGGGCAGGGGCATTCATGCGTGGATTCCTGATGCGTGTGTTTGAAAAAGTTGACGGAGCATAAGCCGGACCTTCCGACACGGGCAACACTGGTCGGTTGCGGCTGTATGGAACTGGCCGGATGCGTCAGAATCGCGCTCTATTCCGCTTTTGGTCACCGCTTCGATGAGCTGCAACAGTCAGAAAATTCGCACCTTGCGCCAGCAGATTCCCTCGTTCGAGTGCGTGCCCGGCTGCCATGACTGCTGCGGCCCGGTCACCACCTCGCCAGAAGAAATGTCGCGCCTGCCGCGCAAGACCCGCGCCGAGCAGGATGCGGCAATGGACGAACTCAATTGCGTACACCTGGGCCCCAACGGCTGCACCGTGTATGACGAGCGGCCGCTGATATGCCGGCTGTTCGGCACCACCAAGACCTTGCCATGCCCTAATGGGCGCGGGCCGGTGGAGTTGATTCATCCTCGGGTGGAGAAGCAGATTCATGAGTACATGGCGTCTACCCGGCAGGTCCTCGTCTAGAGGAAGACCGAGTCGTCTGCATTCGCGAGCAAGCCCGCTCCCACAGGGGAGCGCATTCCAATGTGGGAGCGGGCTTGCTCGCGAAGGCGTCCGCCCAGGCACTGCAGAAATCAATCCGGAATCGGCAAGCTCAAGCTCTCTTTCACTTCTTCCATCACGATATAGCTCTTGGACTCCCGCACATGGGGCAGTTTGAGCAAAATATCGCCCAGCAATTTGCGGTACGAGGCCATCTCGGAAATCCGCGCTTTCACCAGGTAGTCGAAATCCCCCGATACCAAATGGCACTCCAGCACATGGGGCAGTTTCAGCACCGCGCGTCGGAACTCTTCGAAAGTATCGCCGGATTTGTAGTCGAGGCTGATCTCGACGAACACCAGCAAGCTACCCTTCAAATGCTGCGGATTGAGCCGGGCGTTGTAGCTCATGATGATGCCCTCGCGCTCCAGCCGGCGGACCCGCTCAGTGCAGGGCGTGGTCGACAGGCCGACCTTTTCCCCCAGCTCGGTGAAGGAGATGCGCCCGTCCGCTTGCAGGATCCGCAGGATGTTGCGGTCGATCTTGTCCAGCTCACGTTTGGTCTGAGTGTTGGTACGCATAGGGGATGCGCCTCCGTGAAAAGGGTTTTTGCCGAGAATTGTCGCCAAATATAGGCACTTATATAGTGAAAAGCACTGGCTAATCTTTTTTAAACTGCCCGCATCTTCGGTCTGAACAACACACGTCAGCGGTACGCCGCGATGAGGGACAAAAAAATGCGCGTCATGGTCTTGGGTAGCGGCGTTATCGGTACGGCCAGTGCTTACTACCTGGCACGTGCCGGGTTTGAAGTGGTGGTCGTGGACCGGCAGCCGGCTGCGGCCATGGAGACCAGTTTCGCCAACGCCGGGCAGGTCTCGCCAGGTTATGCCTCGCCGTGGGCCGCGCCGGGCGTGCCGCTCAAGGCCATCAAGTGGCTGTTGCAGCGCCACGCGCCGCTGGCGATCAAGGCCACCGCCGACATCGACCAATACCTGTGGATGGCGCAGATGCTGCGCAACTGCACCGCCAACCGGTACGCGGTGAACAAGGAGCGCATGGTCCGCCTGTCCGAGTACAGCCGTGACTGCCTCGACGAATTGCGCGCCGAAACCGGCATTGCCTACGAAGGCCGCAGCCTGGGTACGACCCAACTGTTCCGCACCCAGGCTCAGCTCGACGGCGCCGCGAAAGACATCGCCGTGCTGAAAGAGTCCGGTGTGCCGTTCGAACTGCTCGACCGCGCCGGCATTGCCCGGGTCGAACCGGCCCTGGCCAGCGTTACCGACATCCTCGCCGGTGCCCTGCGCCTGCCGAACGACCAGACCGGCGACTGCCAGATCTTCACCACCCGCCTGGCCGAAATGGCTGTGAAGCTGGGTGTGGAGTTCCGTTACGGCCAGGACATTCAGCAACTCGACTACGCCGGTGATCGCATCAACGGCGTGTGGATCGACGGCAAGCTGGAAACCGCCGACCGCTACGTCCTCGCCCTCGGCAGCTACTCGCCGCAACTGCTCAAGCCGCTGGGCATCAAGGCCCCGGTGTATCCGCTCAAGGGTTACTCCCTGACCGTGCCGATCACCAACCCGGCGATGGCCCCGACCTCGACCATTCTCGACGAGACCTACAAGGTCGCGATCACCCGTTTCGATAACCGCATCCGCGTTGGCGGCATGGCTGAAATAGCCGGTTTTGACCTGTCGCTGAACCCGCGTCGGCGCGAAACCCTGGAGATGATCGTCAACGACCTTTATCCTCAGGGCGGCGATCTGGCCCAGGCGAGTTTCTGGACCGGCCTGCGCCCGACCACCCCGGACGGCACGCCGATCGTTGGCGCGACCCCGTTCAGCAACCTGTTCCTCAACACCGGTCACGGCACCCTCGGTTGGACCATGGCCTGTGGTTCCGGTCGTTTGCTGGCGGACCTGATGGCGAAGAGAACCCCGCAAATCAGCGCCGAAGGCCTCGATATTTCCCGTTATGGCAGCAAAATCAAGGAGTCCGCAAAACATGGCAATCCAGCGCCAGCTCACCAATGAACGCATGAGTCAGATCGTCGCCCACAACGGTACGGTGTACCTGGCGGGGCAGGTCGGCGATGACATGAGCGCCGGGATTGAACAGCAGACCCGTGAAACCCTGGCCAACATCGAGCGTTTGCTCGACCTGGCCGGCACCGACAAGAGCCACATCCTGTCGGTGACGATTTACCTGAAAGACATCAACGCGGATTTCGCCGGCATGAACTCGGTGTGGGACAAGTGGCTGCCAAAAGGCGTTGCCCCGGCCCGTGCCACGGTTGAGTCGAAGCTGTGCGAACCGGAAATCCTGGTTGAGCTGTCAGTGGTTGCCGCACTGCCTTAATCGGTTGTAACGATCCCTCTCCCGGTGCTGTTGGCGGTTCACGCCGTCAGCCAGCGCCGGTTTTTTATTCCCATGACCGCCTAGAAGTCTGCCGCCATGCGTCCTGCCCGTGCCCTGATCGACCTTCAAGCCCTGCGTCAAAACTATCAAATCGCCCGTGAAATCACCGGGGCCAAGGCCCTCGCGGTGATCAAGGCCGATGCCTACGGCCATGGCGCGGTGCGTTGCGCCCAGGCGCTGGAAGCCGAGGCGGACGGTTTTGCGGTGGCGTGTATTGAAGAAGCGCTGGAGCTGCGAGCCGCTGGGATTCGGGCGCCGGTGCTGTTGCTGGAAGGTTTTTTCGAAGCCGATGAGTTGTCGCTGATCGTCGAGCATGACTTCTGGTGTGTGGTGCATTCGCTGTGGCAGCTCGAAGCGATCGAAAAGGCTGCGTTGAGCAAGCCGATCACGGTCTGGCTGAAACTCGATTCGGGCATGCACCGGGTGGGCTTGCATCCAAAGGATTTCCAGTCGGGTTATCAACGGCTCCTGGCCAGCGGCAAAGTGGCGAAAATCGTCTTGATGAGCCACTTCGCCCGGGCCGATGAGCTGCACGAACAGGCCAGTACCGAGCAAGTCGCGGTGTTCGAAGCGGCGCGCCAGGGCTTGTCCGCCGAGATCAGCCTGCGCAACTCGCCGGCGGTGCTGGGTTGGCCGCAGATCAACAGCGATTGGGTACGTCCGGGCATCATGCTCTACGGCGCCACGCCTTTCGAAGAAGCCAACGCCGTGGCCTCGCGCCTGCAACCGGTGATGACCCTCGAATCGAAAGTGATTTGCGTGCGCGAATTGCCGGCTGGCGAGCCCGTGGGCTATGGCGCCAAGTTCATCACCCAGAAGCCGATGCGCATTGGCGTCGTGGCGATGGGCTACGCCGATGGCTACCCGCGCCACGCGCCGACCGGTACGCCGGTGCTGGTGGCCGGGCAGCGCAGCCAGTTGCTGGGCCGGGTGTCGATGGACATGCTTTGCATCGACCTGACCGACGTGCCGCAAGCCGGGCTCGGTTCGACCGTCGAGTTGTGGGGCAAAAACGTCCTGGCCAGCGAAGTAGCCATGGCCGCCGACACGATTCCGTACCAGATCTTCTGCAACCTGCGCCGGGTGCCGCTGCTCTATTCCGGGGCTTGACCGCAAACGCCGCGCGTCGGAAGTCGCCTCACCGAACGGGATTCAGGCCAAAGTGTTGTAAATACTGAACGCTGTCGCCATGATAACGCTCAATATCCTTACAACCTGAATCCCTGGAGGCTCCAGCATTGGACGTCGGTGAACGACTGCAATCCATCCGTAAGCTCAAAGGTCTTTCGCAGCGTGAACTCGCCAAACGCGCGGGCGTCACCAACAGCACCATTTCGATGATCGAGAAAAACAGCGTCAGCCCCTCGATCAGTTCGCTGCGCAAAGTGTTGGGCGGGATTCCCATGTCCATGGTCGAGTTCTTTTCCGAAGAAATCCTGCAGGAAAAACCGACCCAGATCGTCTACAAGGCCAACGAGCTGATCGATATTTCCGATGGCGCCGTGACCATGAAGCTGGTCGGCCGGGCGCACCCGAGCCGGGCCATTGCATTCCTCAATGAAATCTACCCGCCGGGCGCCGACACCGGTGACGAGATGCTCACCCATGAGGGCGAGGAAACCGGAATTTTGGTGGAGGGGCGGCTAGAGTTGGTGGTCGGTGCTGAAACTTTTGTGCTCGAAGCCGGCGACAGCTACTACTTTGAAAGTACCAAGCCGCACCGTTTCCGGAATCCGTTCGACGCACCGGCGCGACTAATCAGCGCAGCCACGCCGGCGAATTTCTAAAGAAAGAGGCGTCCTGCCAGCACGGTGAAGGCGCCCGAACCGTTTTACGCCACGCAACAAGACCCCTTTGATTTTGGGGTTGTTTCAGTGTGGCGGGCTTGCCGTTATACTTGCGCCCGCCTGCGAACCGTGGCGCGGGCGTGAATAGCCACCATTGAGGGTGAACGCGTGAACCTAATTATGAAAATGCTGGCTGCACCAGCAACTGTATTGGCCCTATGGGCAGTGAGCGCACAAGCTTCTACCACCGACGACATCGCCAAGCGCCTTGAGCCTGTCGGTCAGGTCTGTGTAACAGGTCAAGAGTGTAAAGGGATGGAAGTCGCTGCCGCTACCGCCGGCGGTGGTGCAAAGGCGCCTAAAGACGTTATTGCAAAACATTGCAACGCTTGCCATGGCACTGGCCTGCTGGGCGCGCCAAAAATCGGCGACAAAGCTGCCTGGAAAGAGCGCGCTGATCACCAGGGCGGCCTCGACGGCATCCTGGCCAAAGCCATTACCGGTATCAATTCCATGCCGCCAAAAGGCACCTGTGCCGATTGCTCCGATGACGAGCTGAAGGGCGCCATCAAAGAGATGTCCGGCCTGTAACCTGCCAGCATCTTTCGCGAAAAAGCCGCTTGCGAGCGGCTTTTTTGTGCCTGCGATTTGCCCTGAAGACCATCACAAAACCACTGTGGGAGCGGGCTTGCTCGCGAAAGCGGCACATCAGTCAACATTTAGGGTGACTGACACACCGCTTTCGCGAGCAGGCTCGCTCCCACAGGGGTCATCAGTGTTTGCATGAATTGGTATCTGTGACTGTTTTTTGCAGCAAAGACCCGGCAAGCTCGGTCCAACCCCAATTCACGGAACGTGCGGGAGGATCAGATGGTGCAGTTGTGTTCAATCGAACAGGCGGTCGATGACGTACTGGCGCGGTTGCCGGCGCATATTCACATGGGCCTGCCCCTGGGTCTGGGCAAACCCAACCACTTCGTCAACGCGCTGTTCCAGCGTGTCGCGCAACTTCCCGAGCGGCGGCTGACGATCTACACCGCTCTGTGCCTCGGCCGGCCCTCCTTGGGCGATGGCCTGCAAAAGCGCTTCCTCGAACCGTTCATCGAACGGGTCTTCGGTGATTACCCGGAACTGGATTTCCTCGCGCCGCTGCAAAAAGACAGCCTGCCGCCCAACATCCAGGTCCAGCAATTTTTCATGCAGCCTGGCAGCCTGTTGCACAGCGCCCAGGCCCAGCAGGATTACGTCAGCAGCAACTACAGCCACGCTGCCCGGGACATCAACGCCGCCGGTTTGAACCTGGTGGCGCAATTGGTAGCCAGCCATGGCGACCATCCCGATCGCCTCAGCCTGAGCTGCAACCCGGACATCACCCTCGACCTGTTGCCGATGATCGCCAAACGCCGGGCGGCGGGGGAGACGGTCCTGATCGTCGGCCAGGTGCACAACGATTTGCCCTACATGCCCGGTGATGCCGAAGTCGGCATGGACGCGTTCGACCTGCTGATCGACGAGAAGGACAACACCACGCTGTTCTCCACGCCAAACATGCCGGTGGGTTTCCAGGATCACTTTATCGGCCTGCACGCCAGCACGTTGGTGCGCGATGGCGGCACATTGCAGATTGGCATCGGCTCCATGGGCGATGCGCTGACGGCGGCATTGCTGGCGCGCCAGGCGGATAACGCCGGATACAAGGCGTTACTGGCGGATCTGAACCTGAGCCAGTGGGCGCAGTTAATCGAGCGCGAGGGCGGCGTCGAACCCTTCGTCACGGGCCTCTACGGTTGCAGCGAGATGTTCGTCAACGGTTTGCTGGTGCTGGCCGACGCCGGGATCGTACGGCGCAAGGTCTACCCGGACGTGCCGACCCAGCAACAGGCCAACGCCGGCACCCTCGACGAAACGGCGCAAACCGACGGCATCTCGGTGCACGGCGGGTTCTTCCTCGGGCCGCGCAGTTTCTACGAGCGCCTGCGCGAGTTGCCCCAAAGCAAGTTGCTCGAATTCAACATGACTCGCATCAGCTACATCAACGAGCTCTATGGCCAGGAAGAACTCAAGCGTTTGCAGCGCCTCGATGCGCGGTTTATCAACACCGTGTTCACCATGACCCTGATGGGGGCCGGTGTGGCGGATCAGTTGGAAGACGGGCGGGTGCTCAGCGGCGTCGGCGGGCAGTACAACTTCGTCGCCCAGGGCCATGCCCTGGAAGGTGCGCGTTCGGTGCTGATCCTGCGCAGTTGGCGCGAGTCTGGCGGTGAGGTCAGTTCGAACATCGTTTGGGAATATGGCCACTGCACCATTCCACGGCACCTGCGGGACATCGTGGTCACTGAATACGGCATCGCCGACCTGCGGGGCAAGACCGATGCGGCGGTGATCGAGGCGTTGTTGAACATCAGCGATTCGCGCTTCCAACCGGGGCTGATCGAACAGGCTCAAGCCGTTGGCAAGTTGCCGAAGAACTTCCGCATCGATCCACGCTTCGCGGACAACAGCCCTCAGCGTTTGCAGGACATCAAGGCGCGACACCCGAACCTGTTTCCGGAGTATCCGCTGGGCTGCGATTTCACCGAGGTGGAGCGGGACGTGTTGCGGGCGCTGAACTGGTTGAAGAGCAAGTTCAAGCTGAGCGAGATTCTGGAATTGGGCAAGGCTGCGCTGGATGCGCCGGAGGCAGCGCAATACCCGGAGCATCTGGAGCGGATGCAACTGACTGACACGGACGGGTTGAAAGAGGATTTGTTTCAGCGGTTGTTGCTTACGGGCCTTAAAGCCACCGCCATTTAACGCCCAACAGAAATCAAATGTGGGAGCGGGCTTGCTCGCGAAAGCGCAGTGTCAGTCACTGTTGATGTCGACTGACACACCGCTTTCGCGAGCAAGCCCGCTCCCACATGGGTTTATTCGATGAAGGTCACGACGCCGCCAGCCAACGACTGAACGCGAGCCAACGACTCAACCCGATAACCCTGCGCATCCAGTTCCGCACGTCCACCCTGGAACGACTTCTCAATCACAATCCCCAAACCGGCCACGGTCGCACCAGCCTGCTTGATGATCGAAATCAGCGCCTGGGACGCCTTACCGTTAGCCAAAAAGTCATCGATGATCAGCACGCGGTCGCTGCTGGTCAGGTGGCGCGGGGAGATGGCCACGGTGCTTTCGGTCTTCTTGGTGAACGAGTAAACAGTCGCCGACAGCAGGTTTTCAGTCAGGGTCAGGGACTGTTGCTTGCGGGCGAAGATCACCGGCACACCGAGGTTCAGGCCGGTCATGATCGCCGGAGCAATGCCCGAGGCTTCAATGGTGACGATCTTGGTGATGCCCGAATCCTTGAACAGCGTGGCGAATTCGTCGCCGATCAGCTTCATCAGGGCCGGGTCGATCTGGTGGTTCAGAAAGGCGTCGACTTTCAGGACCTGATCGGAAAGCACGATGCCTTCTTCGCGAATTTTCTTGTGCAGTGCTTCCATGAAGCTTTCCTCTACGGACGCCTGTGCGTCCAGGGCTGGTTAAAAAGTAGTCGATTCTAGCGCTTTAACATCGCGCGTATATCCGCCAATGCGGTGTTGCCGCGAACGGCTTTGACTTCAACGGGTGTGTCGTCGTTGCCTTCCCAGGCCAGGTCGTCCGGCGGCAGCTCATCGAGGAAGCGGCTGGGCGCGCAATCGATGATCTCGCCGTACTGCTTACGCTTGGCGGCGAAGGTGAAGGCCAGGGTCTGACGCGCCCGGGTAATCCCGACGTACGCCAGTCGGCGTTCTTCTTCAATGGTGTCGGCTTCGATGCTGGAACGGTGCGGGAGGATTTCCTCTTCCATGCCCATGATGAACACGTAGGGGAATTCCAGGCCCTTGGAGGCGTGCAAGGTCATCATCTGCACACCTTCGGCGCCGTCTTCCTCTTCCTGCTGACGCTCGAGCATGTCCCGCAGGACGAGTTTGCCGATGGCGTCTTCGACGGTCATCTCGCCTTCTTCGTCTTTCTCCAGGGTGTTTTTCAACGCCTCGATCAGGAACCAGACGTTACCCATGCGGTAGTCGGCAGCCTTGTCGCTGGAGCTGTTGGTGCGCAGCCAGTTCTCGTAATCGATGTCCATGACCATGCTGCGCAGGGCCGAGATCGGGTCTTCGCCGGCGCACTGCTCGCGGACCTTGTCCATGAAGCGCTTGAAGCGCGACAGGCGATCGGTGAAGCGCGTGTCCAGATGCTCGCCCAGGCCGATTTCGTCGGTGGCGGCGTACATCGAGATTTTGCGCTCGGTGGCGTAGTTGCCGAGTTTTTCCAGGGTGGTCGAGCCGATTTCCCGGCGCGGTACGTTGATCACTCGCAGGAAGGCGTTGTCGTCGTCCGGGTTCACGATCAGCCGGAAGTAGGCCATCAGGTCTTTCACTTCCTGGCGTCCGAAAAAGCTGTTGCCGCCGGAGAGTCGGTAAGGAATCTGATGGTGTTGCAGCTTCAGCTCGATCAGCTTGGCCTGGTAGTTACCGCGATAGAGGATCGCGAAGTCGCTGTACGGCCGGTCGGTGCGCAGGTGAAGGGTCAGCAACTCGACGGCCACGCGCTCGGCTTCGGCGTCTTCGTTGCGGCAGCGGATCACGCGAATTTCGTCGCCGTGGCCCATCTCGCTCCACAGTTGTTTTTCAAACTCGTGGGGGTTGTTCGAGATCAGCACGTTGGCGCAACGCAGGATGCGGCTGGTGGAGCGGTAGTTCTGCTCCAGCATCACCACTTTCAGGGACGGGTAATCGTCCTTGAGCAACATCAGGTTTTCCGGGCGGGCGCCGCGCCAGGCGTAGATCGACTGGTCATCGTCGCCCACCACGGTGAACTGGTTGCGCGTGCCGATCAGCAGTTTCACCAGCAAATATTGGCTGGCGTTGGTGTCCTGGTATTCGTCCACCAGCAGGTAGCGAACCTTGTTCTGCCACTTTTCGAGGATGTCGGCGTGTTCCTGGAAGAGTTTTACCGGCAGCAGGATCAGGTCGTCGAAGTCCACCGCGTTAAACGCTTTGAGCGTGCGCTGATAGTGGGTGTAGACGATGGCGGCGGTCTGCTCTTTCGGGTTACGCGCGTTTTCCAGGGCTTCGGCGGGCAGAATCAGGTCGTTTTTCCACGAGCCGATCATGTTCTTGATTTCGTCGACGCCGTCGTCGCCCGCGTATTCCTTCTGCATGATGTCGGTCATCAGGGCTTTGACGTCAGTCTCGTCAAAGATCGAGAAGCCCGGCTTGTAGCCCAGCCGCACGTGTTCCTTGCGGATGATGTTCAGGCCCAGGTTGTGGAACGTGCACACCGTCAGGCCACGGCCTTCGCCGCCCTTGAGCAGGGTGCCGACCCGTTCCTTCATCTCCCGCGCAGCCTTGTTGGTAAAGGTCATGGCGACGATGTACTGAGCACGGATGCCGCAGTTCTGGATCAAGTGCGCGATCTTGCGCGTGATCACGCTGGTCTTGCCGGAGCCTGCACCGGCGAGCACCAATAGAGGGCCGCCGACGTAGTTCACGGCTTCTTGCTGCCGGGGATTGAGTCGGGACATACGGAATCAGGGAGTCATCTGTGAAATGGGCCGGCATTTTAACAGGCTCAGCGAATTGTGCTGCTCTCTCCGACTTGTGACGCAGCACGCGATCTCTATTTGCCGGTTTTGTTACTTTCACGCAGGATGCGCGGAGAATTTGCGGCTAATGTTCGTATTCCAGACACAAAGCCGTGTTTGATAACCGGTGTCATTTGGTCATTGGTTACCGGCGCGGCATAATGCCCGCCGCCTACATCATTGCAGAGTCTAGGGAGCTAGCTTGTCTACGCCTGTCGAACCCTTGCGTTTGCTGCTACTGGCCGAAGAGCCAGCGTGGGCAGCGTTGTTGCGCGAGTGTCTGGCTCCAATGGGGAGCTCGGCAGTGCTGATCAGCGCGCCGAGTTGGGAGTCGGTCAGCAGTCTGTTCGAGGACAACCGCCACGCGGTGTTGTTGACGATCCCGGCCCTTCAGCCCGCGCCCGGCCGTTGCAGCCTGCCGACGGTGTTGTTGCTCGAACACGAACCGTCAGCGCCGCCCGATGGTGTGAGCGACTGGCTGGTGCGTGATCTGCTCGATCCCGGCATGTTGCGCCGCTGCCTGCGCCATGTGCGCGAGCGCGGCGTGCTGGAAAACACCCTGCAACGCCTGGCCGAGCAAGACCCGCTGACCGGCATCGCCAACCGCCAGGGTTTCCAGACCTTGCTCGCGGCGCGTCTGGCGGAAAACGACGGTCGCGGCCTGGCCCTCGGTCACCTCGACCTCGATAATTTCCGTTACGCCAACGATGCCCTTGGCCATCAGGCTGGCGACCGGTTGATCCTGCAAGTGGTCGCGCGGCTCAAAAGCCAGCTTGAGGCCGGCGATCAACTGGCGCGCCTCGGCAGCGATGAATTTGCCCTGCTGATCGACACCCGCCGCGCGCCGCAACGCGCGGAGTGGATGGCTGAACGCATTACCGAAGCCCTGGCCGAGCCTTACTGGATCGATGGCGAAAGCCTGTTGATCGGCTCCAGCCTCGGGATTGCCCATGCCCGTGCCCAGGCCGGCGCTGACCCGTTGATGTGGCACGCGCACATCGCCATGCAGCAGGCTAAAAGCACCCAGGGCTGCACCTTTCACATCTTCAACGAACGCATCAACCGCAATGCCCGCAGCGTCGCCGACCTCGAAAGCGAACTGCGCCGGGCCTTGCGTCGCGATGAGTTGGAACTGCATTACCAGCCGCGCCTGAACCTGCAAGACGGCCAGATCGTCGGCCTCGAAGCCCTGGTGCGCTGGCGCCATGCCGAACGGGGCTTGCTGCCGCCGAGCGAGTTCGTGCCGCTGGCGGAGCAGAGCGGTTTGATCGTGCCGTTGGGTTACTGGGTGATTTCCCGGGCCCTGCGCGATATGCAGGCGTTGCGCGAACGGGGTCTGCCGGCGTTGCACATGGCGATCAACCTGTCGTTCCGCCAGTTTCAGGACAGTCAGTTGCTCTCGACGCTTAGCCGCTTGATCAGCGAGCGCGGCGTCGAAGCGCAATGGCTGGAATTCGAACTGACCGAAACCGCGGTGATGCGTCGCAGCGATCTGGTCAAGCAGACCATGGACGCCCTCGGCCGCCTCGGCGTGCGTTTCTCCCTCGACGACTTCGGCACCGGATTCTCCTCGTTCGTGCACCTCAACAGCCTGCCGATTACCTTGCTCAAGGTCGACAAGAGCTTTGTCGGCGGCATGGAAGAACGGGAAGAGAACCGCAAACTGGTGCACGCGATGATCAACCTGGCGCACAACCTCAACCTGGAAGTGGTGGCCGAAGGCGTGGAAACCCCGGAGCAGCTGGATTTGTTGCGTGGGTTTGGGTGTGATCAGGTGCAGGGGTATTTGATCAGCAAGCCGTTGCCGTTGGCGGAACTGGTTGAATACCTGACCTTCGGCTCCAGTCAGCAGCCCGCCCTCGAAATCGTGAGCTAACACCGACCCCAATGTGGGAGCGGGCTTGCTCGCGAATGCAGTGTGTCATTCAGCCTTGATGTGACTGATACACCGCATTCGCGAGCAAGCCCGCTCCCACAGGAGATCGCATTTCACCGGGGCATCTCAGTCCGGCTGGGGGATTTCGAAGCGCTGCTGCACCGCCGGCTCCCGCCGAATCATCCGCTTCATCTTCCACTCAAACGCCAGCGTCAGACTCACCGCCGCACACGCCAGCCCCAGCGCCAGACCCCACCAGACGCCCGTCGGCCCCCAGTTCAGATTGAACGCCATCACCCACGCCGCCGGCGCGCCAATCAGCCAGTAGCAACCGAGCCCGACCAGGAACGTGGTCTTGGCATCCTTGAGCCCGCGAATGCAGCCCATGGCGATGGTTTGCGTGCCGTCGAACAGCTCGAACCACGCCGCCACCGCCAACAGGCTCACGGCCAGGTCGATGACCGGGCGGAAGGCCGGGTCGTTGTGGTCCAGGAACAAACCGATCAACTGATTCGGCAATAGCCAGAAGACCATGGCGAAAGCGACCATCGAGGCGCCGCCAAACGCGATCCCGACCCGCCCCGACAGCCGCGCGTCGAGCAATTGCCCGGCGCCGTAATGCTGGCCGATGCGCATGGTGATCGCGTACGACAGCCCCGCCGGCACCATGAACGCCACGGAGACAATCTGCAGGGCAATCTGATGCGCCGCCAATTGCGTGCTGCCCATGGTGCCCATGCACAACGCTGCGAAAGCAAACAACCCGACTTCCACCGCGTAGGTGCCGCCGATCGGCAGGCCCAGGCGCCACAGTTCTTTAAGGTACTGGCGGTTCGGCCGCGATAGGCCCTGGCGCAACGGGTAAGCGTCGTAAGCCGGATGCCGCCGAATGTGCAGCGCCAGGGCTACAGCCATCAGGTTGGCAACAATCGCGGTCACCAGGCCAATCCCCACCAGACCCATTTTCGGCAAGCCGAACATGCCGGTGATGAACGCGTAGTTCAGGGCGAAGTTGGCCACGGTGCCGCACAGGCTGATCACCATCACTGGCGTCGCCCGGCCGATGGCGCTGGTGAAACCGCGCAGGGCCATGAAGCTCAGGTAGCCGGGCAGGGCGAACGGCAGGAACGTCAGGAACAGCCCGGCGGAGTGCACGTTGGTTTCGGTCTGGCCAAACAGCAGCAACACCGGTTTGAGGTTCCACAGCAGCAAACCGGCCACCAGCGCCATCAACCACGCCAGCCACAACCCGGCCTGGGTCAGCCGTGCCGCGCCGACGATATCGCCCGCGCCTTTACGAATCGCCACCAGAGTGCCGACCGCCGCGATCACGCCGATGCAGAAAATCGACACGAACGAGTAAGTCGCCGCGCCCAGGCCACCGCCGGCCAGCGCCTCGGGGCTCAGGCGCGCCATCATCAAGGTGTCGGTGAGGACCATCAACATGTGCGCCAACTGCGAGGCAATCAACGGCCCCGCCAGCCGCAGGATGGCCCAGAGTTCGGTACGTGCTGGATGCTGCATGGTCATCACGCTCCATTGGCAGTGTTAATGGGGAAGGCTCGATTCTCGGCGCTCTGCGGGGTTTGCACAAAGGGATAAAAAGGATGGGTGGCATGATTAAAACTCATCTAGCGGGGTTTCTGATAAGTTGGCCCCATCCCGCTATAGGAGCTTTCTGCATGTCTCGTCGGCTTCCTCCCTTGTATGCCCTGCGCGCATTCGAAGCGGCAGCGCGGCATAGCTCCTTTACCCGCGCAGCGGAAGAGCTGTCGATTACCCAAAGTGCGGTCAGTCGGCATATTCGTACGCTCGAAGATCACTTTGCCTGTCGGCTGTTTCACCGCAGCGGTCGCAACCTGCAATTGACCGAATCGGCGCGGCTGATCTTGCCCGGCATCCGCGAAGGCTTCACCGCGCTGGAACGCGCCTGCAACACCCTGCGCGCCGAGGACGACATCCTGCGCATGAAAGCCCCGTCGACCCTGACCATGCGCTGGTTGCTGGCGCGGCTCAGCCGCTTCCGGCATGTGCAACCGGGCAACGAAGTGCAACTGACCAGCGCCTGGATGGACATCGACACCGTGGACTTCAACCACGAACCGTTCGACTGCGCGGTGATCCTCAGCCGAGGAAATTTCCCACCGGACTGGGAGACGACCATGCTGTTCCCGGAAGAGCTGATCCCGGTCGGTGCGCCCAATCTGCTGGACGACCAGCCCTGGGACGTCGCCCGACTGGCTACCACCGAACTGCTGCACCCGGCTCCGGACCGCCGTGACTGGCGCAATTGGTTGGAACGCATGGGCCTGGCCGATCAGGTGTCGCTCAAGGGCGGGCAGGTATTCGACACCCTGGAGCTGGGCATGATCGCCGCTGCACGGGGTTACGGCGTGTCGATGGGGGATTTGCTGATGGTGGCCGAGGACGTGGCCCAGGGACGTCTGAGTTTGCCGTGGCCGACCGCCGTTGCCAGCGGTGAGAAATATTACCTGGTCTGGCCGAAAACCCGCCCCGGCGGTGAACGCATGCGCCGGCTCAGCGATTTCCTACAGGGCGAAGTGCGGGCCATGGAATTGCCGGACGTTGAACGCCTGAGCTGAATCTCCGGCGAAACCCATTCCACAGGTCATGCGCCAAAACCGGGCTAATTACTCAAGTATTCAGGTTTGCCGCCGAAAATCTGCAGGTGGGACCTTCGTGCAGGTTCCGCGTTTGTCCCCTTATTAGAAATTTTGCTGAGTGATCGGATCAAGGAGGATCCGGTTGCTCGGCCAGGAGCTGTCATGTCTCATCCCCGTGCTCGGATCGCCTCACAGCTTGGTCTCGCGCTTGCCGTGATCCTGGCGATTGTCATCAGCGGCAGCACCGTGTTCGCCCTGCGCTCGCTGGACACCGCTAACCTCGCCACCCGTGAGGAACACCTGGCCAGTGAGGCCCGCTTGCTCGCCGATCAGCTCAGCACCTTTCACGGCACGCTGCGGGAAAGCACCCAGCGCCTGAGCGGTTTGTTCGAGAAACGCTTCAGCGCCGGCCTCAGTGTGCACCCGGATGAGCCGGTGACCGTGGCGGGCGTGCAGACGCCGGGCCTGCATTTGGGCAGTGAAGTGCTGAACAACAACTTCAAGGAAGTCGACGAGTTCAAGCAAATGACCGCCGGCGTCGCGACCTTGTTCGTACGCAGCGGCGAAGACTTCGTGCGGGTCAGCACTTCCCTGAGCAAACAGGACGGCAGCCGCGCCATCGGCACCTTGCTCGATCACGCCCACCCGGCCTACGCACGCTTGATCGCCGGGCAGGGCTACGTCGGTCGCGCCTTGTTGTTCGAACGCTCCTACATGACCCAGTACACCCCCGTTCGTGACAGCAGCGGTAAGGTGATTGCCGTGCTGTTCGTAGGATTTGATTACACCGACGCGCAGAACGCGCAGTTCGAGAACTTGAAACGCTTCCGCATCGGCACGACCGGCTCCTTGGCTTTGCTGGATGAGCAGGGCAAATGGCTGGTGCCGATTGCCGGTGTGCAAGCGCAGGATAAAGCGGTATCGGCCGTTGTTGCCTTGGCGAAAACGCCGGGCAAGGGCGATTTCTGGACCGATAAATCGGAAGATTTCTACAGTGTCGCCGTGCCGTTCGATGGCGGCCCCTGGTCGGTGGTGGCGAGCATGCCGCAAGAAGAAATCAGCGCTGTGACCTGGAGCGTCGGCATTCAGTTGGCCATCGGCAGTCTGTTGGCGATGTTGATCGCGGTGGGTTCGGCGGTCTGGTTGCTGCGCAGCAAACTGGCGCCGTTAGGGGATCTGGTGCGGCAGGCCGAAGCGCTGGGCGCCGGTGATTTGAGCGTGCGTCTGAACGTCTCGAGCAACGACGAAATCGGCCAGCTGGCCCGGGCCTTCAACCAGATGAGCCAGGCCCTGTCGACCATGGTCGAGCACATCCGCAAGGCGTCGGAAGAGGTCAACAGCCGCGCCCAGGCCTTATCCGGTTTGTCCGGTGGTGCTTATGAGGGGATGGAGCAGCAGTCCGGCGAAATCACCAGCATGGCTGGCGCCGTGGAAGAATTCAGCGCCACCTCCCTGAACATCGCCGACAACATGAGCAACACCCAGCGCATGGCCCAGGAAAACGCACAGCAAACTCAGATCGGTCGTACGTCGATGCAGGAAGCTTCTTCCTCGCTGGAGCAAATCGCTGGCGCGTTGAACAGCACCGCAACGGTGATCAACACCCTCGGCCAGCGCTCCCAGGAAATCGGCGGCATCGTTGGGGTGATTACCGCGATTGCCGATCAAACCAACCTGCTGGCACTGAACGCCGCCATCGAAGCCGCCCGTGCGGGCGAGCAGGGTCGGGGTTTTGCCGTGGTGGCCGATGAAGTGCGCAACCTGGCGTCGCGCACCCGTGAAGCGACCGATGAAATCTCCGGGATGATCCAGAGCATCCAGCAGGAAACCGGCAACGCCATCAGCACCATGGAGCAGGGCAACGTACTGATGCAGGAAGGCCTGTCGCGCAACGCCAATGTCGCCTCGGCACTGGCGCGGATTGATGAGCAAAGTCGTTCGGCGGGTCAGCAATTTGCGGCGATCACCACTGCGACTCAGGAGCAGAGCAGCACCGCGACCTTGCTTAGCAGCAATTTGCAGAGCATTGCGCTGGCCAACAGTGAGCAGCGCGAAGTGGTGTCGAACCTGGCCATTACCGCCAAAGAGCTGGAATCGCTGGCGGCGGACTTGCGGCATGAGGTTGACCGGTTTCGCTGAGACGCTGCTGAAATAGCATTCGCGAGCAAGCCCGCTCCCACATTGGACCCGTGGTGAACACAGAATTTGTGAACACTGAAGATCCCATGTGGGAGCGGGCTTGCTCGCGAAGGTATCGACTCAATTTCCCCGGTTTTAACCCCAAAACCCGCATCACGATCAATTTGCCTTCGGTGTAGTGCTTTTTAAGCTTGATGAATCGTTTCAGCAAGTCTATAAAAATGGCACAACTCCAAGAAAGGCTCCTTCCATGACCCCGCTCAAACTTCTCGTTGCCCTCAGCGCGCTGTCCGCTGCCTCCCACGCCATGGCCTGGGATTACGTCCTGCTCGACACCGACAAAGCCGCGCAGAACTGGCAAATCACCAGCCAACAACTCGGCGTGAAAACCGACAAACCTTTCTCCGTGACCCTGCGCACCCTGCACGGCGGTCGACAGGAGGGTGTCAGCATCGTCGACATCGATAACGGCACGTTGAAACTCTCGGTGGTGCCGACTCGCGGGATGAACGTCCTACAAGCGTCTGTAGGCAATGTGCGCATGGGCTGGGATTCGCCGGTCAAGGACGTGGTCAATCCATCCTTCATCGAACTCAATGGCCGTGGTGGTTTGGGCTGGCTGGAAGGCTTCAATGAACTCGTCGCCCGCTGCGGCTACGAATGGGTCGGCCACCCCGGTCTGGACAACGGCGAACTGCTGACCCTGCACGGCCGCGCCGCCAACATCCCCGCCAGCAAAGTCACCCTGCACATCGACGAAAAACCACCGTACGCCATCAGCCTGCGCGGCGAGTTGAAAGAGCAGGCGTTCAAGAAAGTCGACTTCTCAGTGCTCACCGAACTGGTCACCGCGCCCGGCAGCGTTGCGTTTTCCCTCAACGACACCCTGACCAACAACGGCGACTATCCAAAGGAATACCAAGCGCTGTACCACAGCAACTTCAGCACTCCGTTCCTGGAACAGGGCGCCCGTTTTGCCGCGCCGGTGAAGCAGGTTTCGCCGTTCAACGACAAGGCCAAGGGTGATCTGCCGGACTGGCAGACCTACCGCGCACCGACCAAGGATTACGACGAAACGGTCTACAACGTCGTGCCGTACGGCGATGCCAAGGGCGACACGTTGACCGTGCTGCATAACAAGGCCGGCAGCCTCGGAGTTTCGGTGGGCTTCAACACCCAGCAATTGCCGGTGTTCTCGTTGTGGAAAAACACCGATACCCAAGGGCAGGGGTATGTGACGGGGCTGGAGCCGGGGACGAGTTTTTCCTACAACCGCCGGTATCAGCGGCCACTGGGTTTGGTGCCGACGATTGGGGTGAAGGAGCAGAAACAGTTCCAGATTCGCTACAGCTTGTTGGCGGATAAAGGGGCTGTGGATAAGGCGTTGACGCGGGTGAATGAAATTCAGGGTGGGCGGGCGACTGAGGTGAGGCAGGCGCCGTTGGTGGATTTGACGAAGGAGTGATCACGGTTAGCTCGCTGTGGGCCGATATTGCAGCGCTTCGGCCAGATGCTCGCGGGTAATGCCATCGACTTGCTCAAGGTCCGCCAGGGTTCGGGCTACCTTGAGCAGTCGGTGCGCTGCCCGCAGTGACAACGTCAGTCGTTCGCAGGCGGATTCCAGCCAGTTCTCATCAGCTGTGGATAACTTGCAGTGCTTGCGCAAGCCCGGCAGATCGAGGAATGCATTGGCGCAGCCTTGGCGTTTGTGTTGACGTTCGCGTGCGTCGGCGACCAGTGCTGCGGCGGTGGCGGTGTCATCACCGGGTTTGGGTAAAGGATTCAACGCCGTGGCTTCTCGGGCGACGGTCAGGTGCAGGTCGATGCGATCCAGCAGCGGGCCGGAGAGTTTGTTGCGGTAGCGCTGGACCATGTCCGGTGTGCAACTGCATTTGCCGCTGGGTTCGCCAAGATATCCACAGGGGCAGGGGTTCATTGCGGCCACCAGTTGGAATCGTGCCGGGAACCGCACTCGGTCCTTGGCGCGGGAGATCACGATGTGGCCGGATTCCAGTGGTTCTCTTAAAACCTCCAATACCTTGCGATCAAACTCCGGGAGTTCGTCGAGGAACAGTACTCCGTGATGGGCTAGGGTGATTTCGCCGGGTTGCGGTTTCGAGCCGCCACCGACCAGCGCCGGGCCTGATGCGGAGTGGTGGGGTTGTCGAAACGGTCGCTGCGGCCAATGACTCAGCGGCATACAACTGACCACTGATTGAATCGCCGCGACTTCCAGCGCTTCGTTTTCGGCCAGGGGCGGCAACAGCCCTGGCAAGCGGCTCGCCAGCAAGGTTTTCCCCGTGCCCGGCGGCCCACTGAACAGCAGGTTATGAGCCCCCGCCGCCGCGATCAGCAGCGCACGCTTGGCCGACAGTTGCCCTTGCACTTCATTCAAATCGGGATAGGGTTTGCTGGCGTACAACAAGCCATCGGAAACGTAAGGCTCCACCGGCGTATGACCGTTGAAGTGCGCCACTGCCTGAAGCAAATGATCCACCGCAATCACCTTCAACCCCGAAGCCAGGCACGCCTCTTCGGCGTTCGCCCGCGGCACCACCAGCGTCCGCCCGGCCTTGCGCGCTGCCAACGCCGCCGGCAACACACCGCGAACCGCCCGCACTGCGCCCGACAGTGCTAATTCACCCAGGCATTCCACGTCATCCAAGGTCAACGTCGGCACCTGCACGCTGGCCGACAGAATCCCCAAGGCAATCGCCAGATCAAACCGCCCACCGTCCTTCGGCAAGTCCGCCGGGGCGAGATTCAGCGTGATACGTCGCGCCGGAAATTGCAGGCCGGAATTGATGATCGCGCTACGCACCCGGTCCTTGCTTTCCTTCACGGCCGCTTCGGGCAAGCCGACCATCGTCAGCGACGGTAAGCCGTTGGCCAGATGGACTTCTACGGTAACGGCGGGCGCATCGACACCAATCTGGGCGCGGCTGTGGACGATGGAGAGGGACATGGTCGTTCCTTGAGCTTTTACGGGAACCGCTTCCTGCGGTTTTTGAAGGGTAGCCGGGTCGTGTGGCGGCGCAGGTGCCAAATTTTCGCAGGATGTTGCGAGTCCGTTGCAGCTATGGGCTGACCGTTTCTTTTGAAGGGCAAATCAGGCGTGCGCCCGCTAGTAGACCGGGAGGTTCCCATTCCTTTCCACGCGTTGCGCCGACTTCCAGAAATCGACGCTGATTGGCTGACACTTGGCCGGCTAACTGGCGTGCCTGAACATGATATTCGACGACCAATAGCGCCTTCGCCCTTCGTTTTTTGTCTTTCATGGACACCTCATGGCCAGATGCTCTGTGATCTGGTGATGAAGCGTAAGCGAGCGAGGCGTACCGGCGTAATCAGTAGCGGGATGAGGTTGTTGTAGGACGTTGCCTGGATCGATGAAGGACGTCGGTGAAAGCCGAACCGAAGGCGAAAAAAAACCGCCTTGAGAAGACGGTTTTTTATTTGCAGGCTTCGGTGAGGCCGAGGCCTGCACTTCCTCAATGAACACACTCACGGTGGGAAGCCTATTCAAATTTTTTCCTCCAGGCAAGCGTCGATAACAATCTGGTGATAGCAGGAACTAACAACAGCGATGAACCGGAAAAGGCGTTCGCCACTTCATGATTTGATACAACTCGTTAACAGATTTGAAAGGTACGCATTGAAAGAACTGCGATAGCATTCGCCGCGATGAGGCTCGATGAGTGAGTGAGTCGCGAAGTGTGGCTGGGAGCGTAAAGATTTTCATGTTCCTCGACACGGTGTGAGAGTCGTGCCGGTGCAGGTTTTGAGGAACCCACACCCGGCCGCCTCAATGAGTGCACTCACATGTATTCCCAAAGGTGTGCGTACGCCGGGAAGCGCACTGGAGGTTTGGCCTCACGCAAGGAGGGCCAAAGTATGTCTAAGTTTCTTAAACATATGTGGAGCCTCGTCAGGAACGCGCTATGGGCTTTTCGCCTGTACGAGTTTCTGCGGGACCGCTGGAATGATCCGCAGTAAGGATTGACCCGGTGGAAACCGCCCTGGCTTCGGCTGGGGCGGTTTTTCGATCTGTACGAAGTTGGGAGCTTGATGTTTCGAGTGAGCGCCGTCGCTCAACGCTGAATATTCGTTGTCGGTGCCGGAGGCAATGGTGAGTAATGACTAAAAACGGTATGCGCCCGGTCCACCCCGGCGAGATCCTCAAAGAGGAATACCTTGAGCCTCTGAGCCTTACAGCGGCGGCTTTGGCCAGGGCATTGAGCGTTTCGACGCCTACGGTGAATGACATCGTGCTTCAGCGTCGTGGTGTCAGTGCTGATATGGCTATCAGGCTCTCTATCTGCCTGGACACGACCCCTGAGTTTTGGCTGAACCTGCAATCGACTTACGATTTGCGTAAAGCCGAGATTGAACGAGGGGCTGCGATTCGGGATCAGGTTGAGCGTCTTCCGCACTGCGCTTGATTCTCTAATTTAAGAACGAACCCCACGCTGCAAACGTGGGGTTTTTCTTTGTCGTTCAGAATGCCTGGAGTATTCGCGAAGCACGCTTCCACCACGGCGCATTCCCTGCGCGCTGCGGCTGTTCACCCTCCGGCAGCATGTGCGGGACATCCTGCAACCGAATCCACGGCTGGTTATTCCAGTGCAGCAAGCTCAACGACATCTCTGGCCAGTTCAGCAGGCTCAAAATCGGGCGTTCGGTTGAGGTGGGTTGTTGCGCGTCTCGTAGGGCGGGCACTACGTCGTGGGTCAGCCATTCGCGCAGGCCTCGGTATTCGGGGCAGTAATGGTAGATCAGTAGTGCGTAGATGCCGGACTCGCTGATGAGTAGGGTGTTTTCGACGGTGCCGTGGATCAGCATCAGCACAGATTGGTGTTGGTCGGGGTCGAGTTTGCGGACGGCACGTTCGTCGAGGTAGAGGCGCAGGAGGCGGCCGAGGTCGCGGGCGCTGAACCAGGGTTGGTTTTGGAGCAAGAGCGCGTGGAGATAAAGTTTGTGGCGGGTGAAGACGTGGGGGACCAGATAAGCGTCATCGCTATTCATTGATACAGCTCCTTTTGCTGAAGGGGCTGCCGTCAATCGTCGCCAAACAATTGGGTGGCAGCTGTACGCGGGTTGGCGAACCGGAGCAAAAGGAACCCGGCAGACCCGAAGGTCTCCCACGCACAGCCGCCATGACTCGATGTGGCGGAGATGAATCCGCCGTCGATGGTCGCCGTACGCCTTAAGCTTCCAGGTCGCCAAACCCAGTGCTGAACAAGTCAGCTGAGAATGAGCTTAGGACCCGGCGCTTTGCGACGCTATCGGACGGCGGTAGTGATCTTTGTAGGACGTTGCCGAGATTGTTGCGAGGCTGAAGATCAAAAGATCGCAGCCTTCGGCAGCTCCTACAGGGGTGGTCTGGCCAGTGCGGAGGGCTGGGGACCGTGGTGACCCCCATTCGCGGGCAAGCCTCGCTCCTACAGGGGATCGAATTTCACTAGGTTACTCGGTTGGCGGGTTGAGCTTCGCTTCCAGCTCCGCCACTTTTGCCTCAAGACTCTCCAACCGTGCGCGAGTGCGCGCCAACACAACCATCTGGCTATCAAACTCTTCCCGGCTCACCAGATCCAGCTTGCTGAAGCCGCTCTGCAGCAAGGCTTTGAACTGGCTTTCGATTTCGCTTTTCGGCAGCGGGGTTTCGCCGCTGAACAGGCGGGAGGCGGTGCCGCTCAGGGCGTCGAGGAAGTCTTTGGGCGCGAGCATGGGAAAGGTCCTGGAAACAATGGCGGGCAGTGTATCACGCAGTGTCTATAGTCAATCCCGCAGGCAGGGATGCACGCTTTTCGCGCAGGCGGACGGACGGCAGCGCACTGTTGTTGTGCGTAATGCCATTGGCATTTGTGGAAAGCAGCTTGCAGCAGCGACCAAGGGATTGAATTCAGTGGGTTTTGGCGAGATGGCAAGCTTTCTGCTTAGTCGCTAGTGACCCATGCACTGATGCAGTCGCTGTGACGAATGCAGTGCGCCACGTGAAACGGGGAAGTTTCGCACGGAGTGGTTAGCTGGCGTCGGACGGGCAGGTTGGGCCGACGATGCGTTACAAAGCCAGGCACTGCGCTTAGACTTGAGACGGGTTTGTTTTCCTGGGGCAAGTCCACCAATTCGGGAGAGAGTTTTCATGAAGCTAGTCACTGCCATCATCAAGCCGTTCAAACTGGACGATGTACGCGAGTCGTTGTCCGAGATCGGCGTGCAGGGCATTACCGTTACTGAGGTCAAAGGCTTCGGTCGGCAGAAGGGTCACACCGAGCTGTATCGCGGCGCGGAGTACGTGGTCGATTTTCTGCCCAAGGTGAAGATTGATGTCGCCATTGACGACAAGGATCTTGACCGGGTTATCGAGGCGATAACCAAGGCAGCCAACACCGGCAAGATCGGTGACGGCAAGATCTTCGTGGTCAATCTGGAACAGGCGATTCGCATCCGTACCGGCGAAACCGATACCGACGCAATCTAAGCCGCCACAAACCCCAACGCCCCAGGAGAAAACAATATGACTCTGCGTAAATTCGCAGGGCTAGGAGCCCTGTTGTCCCTCGTAATGCCCAGCCTGGCTATGGCGGCAGACGAAGTGGCGGCCCCAGTCCTCAATTCCGGCGATACCGCCTGGATGCTGACCTCGACAGCCCTCGTGCTGTTCATGACCATTCCGGGCCTTGCGCTGTTCTACGGCGGCATGGTTCGTTCCAAAAACATTCTTTCCGTGATGATGCAGTGCTTCGCCATTACCGGTCTGATCAGCATCCTGTGGGTCATTTATGGCTACAGCGTTGCGTTCGACACCACCGGCATGGAGCAGGGCGTCGTCAACTTCAACTCGTTCTTCGGCGGCATGGGCAAGGCGTTCCTCGCCGGCATCACGCCAGCCAGCATCACCGGCCCGGCGGCGCTGTTTCCTGAAGCGGTGTTCGTGACCTTCCAGATGACCTTCGCCATCATCACCCCGGCGTTGATCGTCGGTGCCTTCGCCGAGCGGATGAAGTTTTCCGCGATGCTGGTCTTCATGGGCATCTGGTTCACCCTGGTTTACGCACCGATTGCGCACATGGTCTGGTCCGGTAACGGCGGCCTGTTGTGGGACTGGGGCGTGCTCGACTTCGCTGGCGGCACCGTGGTGCACATCAACGCCGGTGTGGCCGGTCTGATCTGCTGCCTGGTACTGGGCAAACGCAAAGGCTTCCCGACCACCCCGATGGCCCCGCACAACCTCGGTTACACCCTGATGGGCGCCGCCATGTTGTGGGTCGGCTGGTTCGGCTTCAACGCCGGTTCCGCTGCGGCGGCCAATGGCACTGCCGGTATGGCGATGCTGGTCACCCAGATCGCAACTGCTGCCGCTGCACTGGGCTGGATGTTCGCCGAGTGGATCACCCACGGCAAACCAAGTGCACTGGGTATCGCTTCGGGTGTGGTCGCCGGTCTGGTGGCAATCACTCCGGCCGCTGGCACCGTGGGCCCGATGGGCGCGCTGGTCATCGGCCTGGCCGCTGGCGTGGTGTGCTTCTTCTGCGCCACTACCCTGAAACGCAAACTTGGCTATGACGACTCCCTGGACGCCTTCGGCGTGCACGGTATCGGCGGTATTCTCGGCGCGATTCTGACCGGTGTGTTCGCTGCACCGTCCCTGGGTGGCTTCGGCACCGTCACCGACATCGCCGCACAAGTCTGGATTCAAACCAAAGGCGTGGGCTTCACGGTGATCTACACCGCGATCGTCACCTTCATCATCCTCAAGGTCCTGGACGCCGTTATGGGTCTGCGTGTGACCGAAGAAGAAGAAGCGGTTGGCCTCGATTTGGCGCAACACAACGAACGCGGCTACAACTTGTAAGACGCGCAGAAAAAAACTTGCCCGGCTTGCCGGGCATTTTTTTGTCCGGGATTTGTCATTAAAGAGGTAGCTGAAAGGTTTTTTCCTACGGCTTAAGTCGTGTTTACGGCGAACGTTTTTCTGAGGCGAAAAACTTACAGCAATGCAGGAATATTAGGGCCTTTGTTTTTTCCCAGAGCGCGCTAGAATGCGCCCCGAACGTGCGGAGAACTGTATGTGGCAACAGACTCTGATTACCCTGCGGGCAAGGCCTCGGGGGTTTCATCTGGTAACGGACGAGTTACTCGCCGGCCTGCCTGAACTCAAGGCGTGCCGGGTCGGTCTGTTGCATTTGTGGCTGCAGCATACCTCGGCGTCGTTGACCATCAACGAGAACGCCGATCCGGCGGTACGTCGCGACTTCGAACGATTTTTCAATCGTCTGATCCCACAAGGAACAGACGACTATGAGCATAACGACGAAGGCCTGGACGACCTCCCGGCGCACTTCAAGGCCAGCGTGCTTGGCTGTCAGCTCAGTTTGCCGATCTCGGCAGGCCGACTGGCGTTGGGGACCTGGCAAGGCGTTTATCTGGGCGAGCACCGTGATTTTGGCGGTGCCCGTAAAGTCCTCGCCACCGTGCACGGTGAAGGGGCATAAGCCGCTGGTTGCCAGCGGCTGTTGATTTTTTTCCAGCGGCCTTCGACAGATGGCGAAGCTGGGCTATAACTAATCTGCTTTTCGCAAGTCATGAGGTAGAACATGAGCGACGATGATCTGGAAAACGACGACCTCGAAGTAGGCGACGAAGACGAGGCCGAAGAAGGCTTGGAAGCAGCAGCGGAAGACGTTGCTGACGACGACGGCGGTGAAACGCCGGTTCCGACCGCCAAAGGCAAGGCCAAGGCTGCTGTGTCAGTCGATGAGCTGCCAAGCGTCGAAGCCAAAAACAAGGAGCGCGACGCCCTGGCCAAGGCCATGGAAGAGTTCCTGGCCAAAGGTGGCAAGGTGCAGGAAGTGGAGGCCAATGTGGTCGCCGATCCGCCCAAGAAGCCTGACAACAAGTACGGCAGCCGGCCTATCTAAGCGCCTGCTACTGGCTTGCTGAAAAAGCCCGCCGTCGCTGCGGGCTTTTTCATGGGCGCAACAAAAGCCGGGGAACGCCTGCGTAGGAGCAAAGCTTGCTCGCGATAGCGGTGGGTCGGCCAACTTCAACATGGAATGTGATGGCCTCTTCGCGGGCAAGCCTCGCTCCTACGGATTTGTGTTGTACGCCAATCGTATGAACGCCACAAACCCTGTAGGAGCGAGGCTTGCCCGCGAAGGGGCCGTGTCAGTCAGCATTGATGCTGGCTGACCTACCGCTATCGCGAGCAAGCTTTGCTCCTACAGGTTTGTGGTCAGGCGGAAGCTGAGTTCCAGCGCGCCAGCAACGCCGGCAAATCGGTCAGGCTGCGAATCTCCGCATCCGGCAAACGATCCGCTTCCCAGGCCTTGCCCGCTGGGTTAAACCAGATTGCACGCAAACCTGCCTGTTGGGCGCCGGCAATGTCGTCGCCGGGGTGATCGCCAATGTGCACCGCCGTTTCGGCCGTCGCGCCGCCACGCTGCAAGGCCTCGTGAAACAGTCGCGCATCGGGCTTGGCGATGCCAATGTCTTCGGCGCACAACGCGAACTTAAAGTAATCCGCCAGCCCCAGGCGACGGACATCGGCGTTGCCATTGGTGACCACGCCGAGGGCGTAATGGTTGGCCAGGGTTTCCAGGGTCGGCTGCACTTCCGGGAAGATTTGCAGTTGATGCCGGGCATGCAGGAACACTTCGAAGCTTTGATCCGCCAAGTCCGAAGCCTGGTCATGGGCATAACCCGCGTCTTCCAGCGCATGGAACAGCACCCGCCGACGCAGGGCACTGATGCGGTGCTTGAGCCCCGGTTCGTTGCTCAAGACCCGCTCACGAATGGCCCACAAGTGCTCCACCGGCACCGCGCCGAGTTTCGGCGCATGTTCGGTCAACCATTCACGCAACATGGCTTCGGCGCTGACGATCACCGGGGCGGTGTCCCACAAAGTGTCGTCGAGGTCGAAGGTGATCAACTGGATTCTCATGACTCATCGCCTTTGATGCGTTTGGCCCTTGGATGGGCGCTGTCGTAGACCGTTGCCAGGTGCTGGAAGTCCAGGTGGGTGTAGATCTGGGTGGTCTTGATGTCCGAGTGGCCGAGCAGTTCCTGCACCGCGCGCAGGTCCTGGGAGGATTCGAGCAGGTGGCTGGCGAAGGAGTGCCGCAGCATGTGCGGGTGCAGGTTTTGCCCCAGCTCGCGTTCGCCGGCAGCCTTGACCCGTACCTGAATCGCCCGAGGGCCGAGGCGCCGGCCTTGCTGGCTGACAAACACCGCGTCGTCCGCCGGGTTGGTCATGGCGCGCAGCGGTAGCCACAGCTCCAGCGCTTCCCGGGCCTTTTTGCCCACCGGCAGCAGGCGGGTCTTGCTGCCCTTGCCGAGCACCTGGACCATGCCGTCAGCCAGATCAAGCTGATCCAGATTCAACCCGGTCAGCTCCGAAAGCCGCAAACCCGAGGAGTAGAACAACTCCAGAATCGCCTGATCCCGCCGCGCCAGAAAGTCATCCTCCACCGCGCCTTCCAGCAGTTGCAACGCGCGGTCGGTGTCGAGGGTTTTCGGCAGGCGACGTTCACCCTTGGGTGGCGCCAGGCCGTTGGCCGGGTCGTGGTCGCACAGGCCTTCGCGATTCAGGTAGTGATAGAGCCCGCGTACCGCCGACAGCAATCGCGCCAGGCTGCGGGAAGATTGGCCTTGTGAATGCAGGCGCGCAATCAGGCTGCGCAGGCGCTGGATATCCAGCCCGGCCCAGCTGTCGATGTTCTGTTTGACGCACCAGCCCAGCACTTTGTCGAGGTCGCGGCGGTAGGCGTACAGCGTATGCGGCGACACCTGTCTCTCACTGCGCAGGTGTTCGCAGTAAGCGTCCAGTTGTCGTTCCACGATCAGCGTACCGAGCGTAGGGAGTTGTTGACCCGAGGCAGCACACGGCCCATGACTTCGGCGATGTAGCTCAGGAACAGCGTGCCCACCGAACTCTTGTAGTGCTGTGGATCGCGGCTGGCGATGGCCAGGACGCCGTGGATGCCTTGATGGCTGATGGCGACGACGGCGGTGGAGCCGATCTGCTTGCGTTGTTCTTCGCCAAACAGGAAGTCCAGTTCGTGCTCACGCAGGCTGCCGCTGACGCTTTTGTCTTCCGAGAGCAGGCCGCCGATAGCGGTTTGCGCTTCAGCATGGGTGACCCAGCGACCCACCGGCATCGGGTTGTCGCCCAGCAGAATCAGGCTGACGAAGGGCACCTGGAAATCCTGGCGCAGGCTGTCTTCGACGCTGATCACCACGTCTTCGAGGCTGGCGGCGTCCATCAGCGTGAGAATCAGTCGCCGGGTCTTTTCGAACAGGCGATCGTTGTCGCGAGCGACGTCCATCAGGTGCGACAGGCGATGGCGCAACTCGATGTTACGGTCGCGCAGGATGGTCATCTGGCGTTCCACCAGCGAGATGGTATCGCCGCGTTGGTGAGGAATGCGCAAGGCCGGGAGCAGTTCTTCGTGCTCGACGAAGAAATCCGGATGAGCCTCCAGGTACGCGGCAATCGCCGCCGCCTCAAGGCTTTCGGAAGGGGATTCGTCGGGCTGTAGGGCGGGAACCTGGGGCTTATCTTTCATGGATTTGGCTCTCTCAAAGACGCACTTGTCCTTCATATACGCGGACTGCCGGACCCGTCATCAAGACCGGTTCGCCAGGGCCTGCCCATTCAATGGACAGACGCCCGCCGGGCAGGTCGATCAATAGCGGCGAATCCATCCACCCCTGGCTGATCGCGGCCACCGCCGCAGCACAGGCGCCGGTGCCGCAAGCCTGGGTTTCCCCGGCCCCGCGTTCCCAGACGCGCAACTGCGCACGGTTGCGGTCAATGACCTGGAGAAAACCGACATTGACCCGCGCCGGAAAGCGCGGATGGTGTTCGATTTTCGGTCCCAGTTCATGCACCGGTGCGTTATTGATGTCGCTGACCCGCAGCACGGCATGGGGGTTGCCCATGGACACCGCCGCCAGTTCCACCGTGGTGACGTCGACTTCGAGCTGATAGCTCAAGGCCTGGCCTTCGGCTTCGAACGGGATGTCCGCCGGCACCAGACGCGGTGCGCCCATGTCGACGCTGATCTGCCCGTCGCTGCGGATATCCAGTTCGATGATGCCGCTTTTGGTCTCGACGCGAATCTGCCGCTTGGCGGTCAGGCGCTTGTCGAGCACGAAGCGGGCGAAGCAGCGCGCACCGTTGCCGCACTGCTCCACTTCCGAACCGTCGGAGTTGAAGATCCGGTAACGGAAATCCACGTCCGGGTTGCTCGGCGCTTCGACAATCAGCAACTGGTCGAAACCGATGCCTGTGTGCCGATCGCCCCATTGCTTGGCGTGCTTGGGCAGAATGTGCGCGTGCTGGCTGACCAGGTCGAGGACCATGAAGTCATTGCCCAGGCCGTGCATCTTGGTAAAACGCAGCAGCATGGTTTTACTCCGGCAGCAGGCTTTCGCCAGCAAACAACTCGGCTACCGTCTCACGGCGACGCACTTCAAATGCCTGATCACCGTCCACCAACACTTCAGCGGTACGCCCGCGAGTGTTGTAGTTGGAACTCATGACAAACCCGTAGGCACCGGCCGAATGCACGGCCAGCAAGTCGCCTTCTTCCAGGGCCAGTTCACGCTCCTTGGCCAGGAAGTCGCCGGTTTCGCAGATCGGCCCGACGATGTCGTAGGCGCGAGCAGCGGTATCACGCGGGCGCACGGCGGTGACGTCCATCCAGGCCTGGTACAGCGCCGGGCGGATCAGGTCGTTCATGGCCGCATCGACGATGGCGAAGTCTTTGTGTTCGGTGTGCTTGAGGTACTCGACCTGGGTCAGCAGCACGCCGCCATTAGCGACGATGTAGCGGCCCGGTTCGAACACCAGCGCCAGCTCGCGACCTTCGCAGCGCTCGCGCACGGCTTTGATGTAGTCGGCCACCAGCGGCGGCTCTTCATCGCGATAACGCACGCCGATGCCGCCACCGAGGTCGATGTGACGCAGGTAAATGCCGCACTCGCCGAGACGATCGATCAAGCCCAGCAGGCGATCGAGGGCATCGAGGAAGGGAGGCAGGCTGGTCAGTTGCGAGCCGATGTGGCAATCGACGCCCAGCACTTCCAGGTTCGGCAGTTGCGCGGCGCGGATGTACACGTCTTCGGCGTCGGCAATGGCAATGCCGAACTTGTTCTCTTTGAGACCGGTGGAAATGTACGGGTGGGTGCCGGCATCGACGTCCGGGTTCACGCGCAGCGAGATCGGTGCGCGAACGCCCAGCTCGGCGGCGACTACTTGCAGGCGTTCCAGCTCATCGGTGGACTCGACGTTGAAGCAATGCACGCCGACTTCCAGGGCACGACGCATGTCTTCACGGGTCTTGCCGACGCCGGAGAACACGATCTTGTCCGGACTGCCGCCAGCGGCCAGTACCCGTTCCAGTTCGCCCCGGGAAACGATGTCGAAACCGGCGCCGAGACGGGCCAGGACATTCAATACACCGAGGTTGGAGTTGGCCTTGACCGCAAAACATACCAGGTGCGGAACACCGGCCAGAGCATCGGCATACGCCAGGTACTGGGCTTCGATGTGGGCGCGGGAGTAGACGTAGGTCGGCGTGCCGAAGCGTTCGGCGATGGCGGACAGGGCCACGCCTTCCGCGAACAGCTCACCGTCACGGTAATTAAAAGCGTCCATGGCGTTCCCTTATTATTGGTAGACGTCGTGCTTGTGTGCTTTGGACGGCTGCTTTTGCGAGGACTGGGCCTGCTCGGCAGGGTCCTGGTTGTCGTCAGGCAGGTACAGCGGGCCTTTTTGACCACAGGCCGACACAAGGCAGGCAACCGCGACGAGCGCAGCAAGGGAAGAGATCAGGCGCTTCATGGCGAAATCCTTGAAAATGCGTTAATTGCGCCGGAGTATACCGGCCACCCGTCAGCTTGCCTATGTAACGCGGCTCCCGTCCGGCGGGCCTTGTGCCGATGCCGGCAGTTATAGGCAATGCAGTGTGGGAGCGGGCTTGCTCGCGAAGGCGTAGTGTCAGTCAACATTGATGTTGAATATGATGGCCTCTTCGCGAGCAAGCCCGCTCCCACAGGTTTCGTGATCGCCCTTGGTCGTTATCCTTTGCAATCACCGGGGCTCGCCCGTATCTTGCGGCGCTTGAGCGTGATCAGACACTTTTTGAGGTTCCTGCAATGAGTTTGACCGAAGCCCGTTTCCACGACCTGGTCGATGCCACCCAGCAATCGCTGGAAGACATTTTCGATGAGAGTGACCTGGATATCGATCTGGAGAGCTCGGCCGGTGTGCTCACCGTCAAGTTCGAAAACGGCAGCCAGTTGATCTTCAGCCGCCAGGAACCGCTGCGTCAGCTGTGGCTGGCCGCAGTGTCCGGCGGTTTCCACTTCGACTATGACGAAGAGAGCGAGCGCTGGATGTGCGACAAGAGCGAAGAGCAGTTGGGTGAAATGCTTGAGCGCATCGTCAAGCAACAAGCCGGCGCCGAATTCGATTTCGAAGGCCTGTGAGATCGTGACTGAACCTGCACCTGTTCGTCCGCCCAAGCCGCTCTACAGCAACATCAGCCCGGCGGTGCCTTCGCCGTGCAGCGGTGTGTGCCGGCTGGATGAACAGAAGGTCTGCCTGGGGTGTTTTCGCCATGTCGAAGACATCCGCGAGTGGCGCTCGGCGGACGATAATCGCCGTCGGGTGATCTGTGCCCAGGCCGCTCAACGCAAAACCTCTGCCTGACCCAAAACCCATGTGGGAGCGGGCTTGCTCGCGAATGCGGTGTGACAGTCACTGTAGATGTCGACTGACATACCGCCTTCGCGAGCAAGCCCGCTCCCACAGGGTCTTCTGCATAAGCCCGTTCAAAATCCCCCCTATCGGGTCCGTCGCGGCCTCACTTGTATATTTATTGAGCTGTGATAGTGTCCGGAAACGCCTCAACCCATCGAGGCTCGTGAAAACCCCGCCTTTTTCTGGCGGGGTTTTGCTTTTTTTGTGCAGAAGAAAGGAGTCTGCCCGGATCATGACCGTACCTTCCATCACCCTTACCCGTCTGGACGTGCAACGTCTGGAGCGCCTGATCGACAGCCTGGATGACACGCTGCCGGGCGTTATCGCGCTGCAAACCGAACTGGATCGCGCCGATACACTGGTCGGTCACGATGAAGTGCCCGCCGATGTCGTGACCATGAACTCGCGCGTGCATTGCCGCGAAGAGATCAGCGGCAAGGACTATCACCTGACGCTGGTTTATCCCAAGGATGCCAATGCCGACGAAGGCAAGATTTCCATCCTCGCGCCAGTGGGCAGTGCTTTGCTCGGCCTGAAAGTCGGTCAACACATCGACTGGCCGGCACCGGGCGGCAAGACCTTGAAACTGACCCTGCTGGAAGTGGAATCGCAACCGGCCAATGGCGGCGACTTCCCGGAATAAATCTCTTAGACCTGCTCGAGCGCTTCGTTCAAGGCGCGCTCCAGGTCGGCCTTGTAGCGCAAATACAAATTGCTGGAACTCTGCCCATCACCGAGCAGGCCCGAGAGGTCCAGGTCGGTGATGTAGCAGCGGTAGCGCTCGGTCTCGCGACGCTGCTCGACGATTTCCCGGGCGACCACGGTAAATAGCTGATCGCCAAACTCCAGCTCCGAAAACTCCCGCTGATTGCAATACAACGTGACTTGCACCTGACCTGGCGCGGCTTTGCCGATGATCGCCTGAACGTCGTAGAACGGTTTGTTGACCGGCGTTTGCGGCGCCGGCCGCGATTCGACCCGGCGCGCCCGGCCCGGACCGGACGGCAATAGCTGGTAATACAACGTGTCGAGGCTCAGGGGTTGGGCAGCGTCCATCGGCAGCAAGGCGTCCCGGCGATACAGGATCGATTGCAGGAAACGTTGCAGCGGCACCAACAGACTTTGCTCGTCGTGATAGGGCAGGCGCTGCTGCCATAGTGCGTTGAACTCATCCAGCACATACAGATCGGCGTGTTGCTCGGTGATCCGGTAGAACACCTGAATGCATTCGGGCTGGCCCATCGGCAACAGCAACGCGAGGTCTTGCTCTTCGAGGGCCATCGGGTCCAGATGCAGCGGGCTGTAACTGGCCTGCTCTTCGCCCAGATAGTCGAACAGCGCCGGCAGGGTGGCGAGGGCGATGTGGTTGACCTGGCCGGGGACCAGTTCCAACACGTGGTAATGCTGCTGGACCTGAATCAGATAGCGATGATTGAGCTTGCTCAACAGCAGGTTCTGCGCGGTATCGAGGATTTCTTCGACCCGTCGGGCGATGAATTGCGCACGGTTGTGGCAGAAGCAACGGACCCGCAAGCGCGGCTGATCCAGGCCTTTGGGCAGGTTGTTGAGGTAGTCGCGCAAGCAGTCGAGCAGCGCATGCGGCCCGTCGTAGCGGCTGACCAGCACTTCGTTCCAGCTGTTGAGCGTGACCTGATCCAGGGTCAGCACCAGGTTTTCCCGAACCCCGGCGTAACTCAGGGAATCGGTGCGCTCGGTGGTCATCAGGATATTCAGGTCGCGATGGTGCTTGAGCGGATCGACCCCGACGTTCACCAGGATCAGCACTTCGCTGGGTACGGCAGCGCGCAGTAATGGCTCCTCGGCAACGGTGGTCAGGGGTAGGGCGACGCTTTGTTGCAGGCTGCCGAGCAGGTTGAACAGTTCGAACTCGCTCAAATCGCTGGTGCCGGGGTGCAAGGCCAGGCGGGTGCTGCTGTCGATCACGCCGTTGCGGTGGCTCCAGGTCAACAGTTCGAGCAATTGGCGGCTGCGTTTGATCGGCGCGAAATGCTCCCACTCATGGGCGTTCAGGCTGCCGTTGTACAAACCCCATTGGGTTTGCCCCGGTTCTTTCTTGTTCGGCGCCTGCACCAGGGTCAGGGTGTCTTCGGCCAAGTCCGGGGCGATGCCCGGGTTGATGAATTCGACTTTGTCGGCCTTGCGCTCGAACGCCGCGTACAGCCGCCGACCGAGCACATTGAGATCGCGTTTGTTGATCAGGCTGACGGTTTGCTCGGTGCGGGCGAATTGGGTCAGGAAGCGATAGCTGTAATTCAGTTCGTTGACCAAGGCCCGGCGCTCGGCGCTGACCTGGCGGACTTTCCACTGGCTGCGGCTGTCGAGCAGCGCCAGTTGCCGCTGATCCCAGTGCCATTCGCTGGCCAGGCGTTCCAGCAGCGAGCGCTGCCAACTCGCGGTGCGGCTGTTGCTGCCGGTGAGCTTGCGATTGACCTTCAGGTACAGCGCACGGCGCACCAGTTCCAGGCGCTCGGGCTCGCCACGGGCGGTCAGGTATTCCTCGATGCGGCGGTAGACGACGATGTACGGGTCCAGCTCATCGAGGTCCAACCGATTGGCGAACACGGCTTGCTTGAAACGCAGGCTCAGGCAGTGGACCTTGGGGTGTTCGCTGGCGTAGACCTCGATCAACAGCAGTTTGAGCACCGATTTGTAGGGCGACTCGATGCCCTTGAACAACTGCCAGAGCCCCGCGCCGATGAATTCCCCCGGCGGAATGTGCGCCAGGTGCCCCAGGTCCAGGGTTTCATCGGCGCGAATGAAACGCTTGGAAATCAGCGTGTGGGTGTACTGGTGATATCCCGTCTCTTCGTACGCCGGCACCAGCCACCAGATTGGCGTGCGTCCGGCCAGCCAGATCGCGGTGCGGTAGAACTCGTCCAGCAGCAAGTAATGCTGAGTGGTGCCGCAGTCTTCCGAGCTCAGTTGCGTATCGCGCTCGCCGTGCATGAAGCGAGTCGGGTCAATCAGAAAGAAATGCGCCTCGGCGCCCTGGCTGGCGGCCCAGGTTTCGAGCAATTGGCATTTTTTGCGCAGCTCGGTGAGTTCGCTCTCGCTCAAGTCCGGGCCGTGGCACACCCACACGTCCATGTCGCTCTGATCGGCCTGGGCCAGGGTGCCGAGGCTGCCCATCAGAAACAGGCCATGAATCGGCCGCGGCGGATTGCTGCCGTGGCGTGGCTTGTAGGAAAACGAACGGGTCAGGCGCTGGGCTTCAGCGAGGGTGTTGTTGTCGGGCTCGTAATTCGACAGCCCGGCCGGCGTGCTGCCCGACACGTAACCCGGCAACAGCGGGTGATTGACGTGGAAAAACAGCGGCAGCAGGGTCAGCACCCCTTGCTGGCGCGTCGACAACCCTTCCGTGGCCCGGGCCATGCGACCTTCGTTGAGCTTCAAAAAACGGGCGCGCAGCTGACTGAGAACCTTGCGGTCGATTCCCTCGTCCAGATCGGGGCGGATTTCATGGGTGCGGGTCATGTCAGCTCAAACCGGCTCGCGAAGCTCGGACGTGGGGTCTGCGGATGAGGGGCAGTTTAGCGCCTCGGCCCCGGGACTTTTAAGCTGAATTTGTTTTTTGGCGCCAAATTTCTATCGCCAGGCGACAAGCTGCCCGCGGAAATCCCGTAGCAGGGGTTTCCGTGGGCGATGCGATGAGGCTTAGGCTGTTTCCTGGACGCTCAGAATGGTCAGGACGGTTTGGACATTTTGCGCGGCGTCACGACCCAGGCTGGTCAGGTAACCGCCATCAGGCTGGTCGATCAGTTCTTTTTCGTACAGGCGTTGGGCGGCGGCAATGGCTTTCGGGGCAGCGGTCTGATGAATTTTCAAACCTTCCTGGGAACTGTCCAGGTTGAAGAGGGCGAGGATTTCCAGTTCGGCAACCAACTCAGGGGTAAGCGACATAAGGACTCCAGACTTTCTAGGAATTGGACGACAGCGCCCCTAAGGTGAGCCCACTCGTGCGGCATGTCCAGTGCTGGCAGCAGGGTTTTTTCGCCTTGGGAGGCATTCCCCGATAACAGGGTGCGTACGAGTGTAGACAGGGTCTGGAAGAACGGTGGAATTTGTAGGAGCGAGGCTTGCCCGCGAAGCTTTTGGCATTATCGCGGACGCCTTCGCGGGCAAGCCTCGCTCCTACAGAGGGGCGGTGATTACTTCTTTTCTGGCGGCAGCTCTGGCAGTGCACGCAGGGCGGTTTCGTACCATTCGGTGTTGAACGCGCGGTCTTCTTCGAGGATCGCGTCGATTTCCACCGCCAGCACGTGGGCCATCAGGTTGAGGATTTCTTCGCGCTCGTAACCCACCAGGGTCAGCTTGTTGAAGGTGGCCTTGGCGGCGGGCGGGTTGTCGCTTTCGATCTGGTTCTCAATCGCTTCGATCAGCGTGTTTTCGGTGAATTCTTCTTCGTCGCTATCGATATCAGTCGGCTCGCTCATGGCAGGCTCCTCAAGTTAAGGCGGGCAGTTTACCCGCATTCAGCACCGTGATGCTGCTGGCAAGAAACGCCCGGGCGATCTATAAACAGGCACTGCCCACCCCGCACGGCCTGGAGGCTTTGTGATGCTCAAGCTTTATGGATTTTCCGTCAGCAACTACTACAACATGGTGAAACTGGCGCTGCTCGAGAAGGGACTGCCGTTCGAAGAAGTGCTGTTTTACCCGGCCCCGACCCCTGAAGCGTTAGCCATCAGCCCACGCGGCAAGGTGCCGGTGCTGGGTGTGGAACAGGGTTACGTCAACGAAACCGCGATCATTCTTGAGTACATCGAGCAAACCCAGAAAGGCACACCGCTGTTGCCGAGCGATCCTTTCGAGCGCTCGCAAGCCCTGGCGCTGGCCAAGGAAATCGAGCTGTACATCGAGCTACCGGGCCGCGCCTGTTATGGCGAAGCGTTTTTCGGCTCGCCGGTGCCGGACGCGATCAAGGACAAGACCAAGGCCGAATTGCTGCTGGGCTTTGCGTCGCTGGGCCGGCACGGCAAGTTCGCCCCTTACGTGGCGGGCGACAGCCTGAGCATCGCGGATTTGTATTTCCTCTACAGCGTGCCGCTGGCCTGTTCGGTGGGGCAGAAGCTGTTCGGGATTGATTTGCTGGCCGAGATGCCGGCGGCCAAGGCGCTGCTGGAGCGACTGGAGCAGAACCCGCATGTGCAGCGGATTGCGGCGGACAAGGAAGCGGCGATGCCAGGGTTTTTGGCGATGGTCGCGTCCAAGAAGTGATTTTGTAGCGTTTTCAAGAATGCCTTCGCGGGCAAGCCTCGCTCCTACAGGTTTTGTGTCGTTCGCAATCATGCGGCACAACGTAAATCCTGTAGGAGCGAGGCTTGCCCGCGAAGCTTTTGGCTATTTAGCGGCTGGCGAGTAATTCCTGGCCGCGCACCACGGCTTTCTTGACCTGCGCCGGCGCAGTCCCGCCGATGTGGTCGCGGGCATTCACCGAGCCTTCCAGGGTCAGCACGGCAAACACGTCCTGATCGATCTGGTCGCTGAACTTGCGCAGTTCTTCCAGGCTCATTTCCGCCAGGTCCTTGCCGCTTTCCACGCCGTACTTCACCGCATGGCCAACGATTTCGTGGCAATCACGGAACGGCAGGCCACGGCGCACCAGGTAGTCCGCCAGGTCAGTAGCGGTGGAGAAACCGCGCAGCGCCGCTTCGCGCATCATCGCGTGCTTGGGCTTGATCGCCGGGATCATGTCGGCAAAGGCCCGCAGCGAGTCGCGCAGGGTATCGGCGGCGTCGAACAGCGGCTCTTTGTCTTCCTGGTTGTCCTTGTTGTAGGCCAGCGGTTGGCCTTTCATCAAGGTCAGCAAGCCCATCAGTGCACCGAATACGCGGCCAGTCTTGCCGCGAACCAGCTCCGGCACGTCCGGGTTTTTCTTTTGCGGCATGATTGAGCTGCCGGTGCAGAAGCGGTCCGGCAGATCGATGAATTGGAACTGGGCGCTGGTCCACAGCACCAATTCTTCGGAGAAACGCGACAAGTGCATCATCGCGATACTCGCGGCCGAGCAGAACTCGATCGCGAAGTCACGATCGGAAACGTTGTCCAGGGAGTTGCCGCCGACGGCATCGAAGCCCAGCAGTTGCGCGGTGAACTCACGGTCGATCGGGTACGTGGTGCCGGCCAGTGCGGCGCTGCCCAATGGCATGCGGTTGGTGCGCTTGCGGCAGTCCACCAGGCGCTCGTAGTCGCGGCTGAGCATTTCGAACCAGGCCAGCATGTGGTGCCCGAAGGTCACTGGCTGCGCGGTTTGCAGGTGGGTGAAGCCGGGCATGATGCTGCCGGCTTCGCGCTCGGCCTGCTCCAGCAAGCCTTTTTGCAGGCGGGTGATTTCGGCGAGGATCAGGTCGATCTCGTCACGCAGCCACAGGCGGATGTCGGTAGCGACCTGGTCGTTACGGCTGCGGCCGGTGTGCAGCTTTTTACCGGTCACGCCGATGCGATCGGTCAGGCGCGCCTCGATGTTCATGTGCACGTCTTCGAGGTCGATGCGCCAGTCGAACTGGCCAGCCTCGATTTCACCCTGGATGGTCTTCAGGCCATCGGTGATGCTGTCGCGCTCGGCATCGGTCAGCACGCCGACCTTGGCCAGCATGGTGGCGTGGGCAATCGAGCCCATGATGTCGTGGCGATACAGGCGCTGGTCGAAAGTGACGGAGGCGGTGAAGCGGGCGACGAAGGCGTCGACGGGTTCACTGAAGCGGCCGCCCCAGGACTGATTGGTCTTGTCAGTGCTCATGAATTCGCTCGTATCGGCTTGAAGAAGGTTGGCGTTTAACGCTGGGGCGGATAATAACAGGGTTGCCAATCCTGTCGCTGACACTGGTCGATACGTTTTTTTCTCATGTGCAGGCCCATACTCGGGGCAACGCCAGAGGGAATTGCGCAACGATATTTTTCATTTGAGCAATATCGCGCCGGCAACCGTCTACAGTTGGACAGTAGGAACAGCGCACTTCTGTGCGCTGGCGCTGCCTATAAAAAGAGGGGGTGTTCATATTGTGTATCAGCAAACCCTACGGCGATGCCTCGCCAACGCGGGCCCGGGCCGCCAATCGCCCCGCAGATGAAAATTTAGCCGCCGGTCTCGCGGCACTTTTTGGCCCTCGCGCCAGTCTTAGCGTGGATCGCGGTGACGGATGTCACTTCACCTGTCTACGCTATCCTTGTGCGAGACTCACGCAGGAATCCAGCGCAATATGAATGTCCTGATCGTTGATGACGAACCCCTAGCCCGCGAGCGCCTGAGCCGAATGGTCGGTGAACTCGAGGGATACAGTGTCATGGAGCCTGGCGCCACGAACGGCGAAGAGGCGTTAGCGCTAATCGACAGCCACAAGCCGGATATCGTGTTGCTCGATATCCGCATGCCGGGCCTTGATGGCCTGCAAGTGGCTGCCCGGTTGTGCGAACGCGAAACCCCGCCCGCCGTGGTGTTTTGCACCGGCCCCGATGACTTCGCCGCGCAAGCCTTGCAGGACAGCGGCGTGGTGTATCTGGTCAAACCGGTGCGTACCGAGCTGTTGCTGGAAGCGTTGAAGAAGGCCGAACGCCCCAATCGCGTGCAGCTCGCCGCCCTAACTCGCCCGGCTGCCGAAACCGGCAGTGGCCCACGCAGCCACATCAGTGCCCGCACCCGCAAAGGCATTGAACTGATCCCGTTGGGTCAGGTGGTCTATTTCATTGCCGACCATAAGTACGTGACCTTGCGCCATGAAGGCGGCGAAGTGCTGCTGGATGAACCGCTCAAGGCCCTTGAAGACGAATTCGGCGACCGTTTCGTACGTATCCACCGCAACGCCCTGGTCGCCCGTGAACGCATCGAACGCCTGCAACGCACGCCGCTGGGGCATTTCCAATTGTTCCTCAAAGGCCTGAATGGTGATGCGCTGATTGTCAGCCGCCGTCACGTGGCGGGCGTACGCAAAATGATGCAACAGCTTTAATCCGCCGTTCCCAGGCGGATCAAACACCCAATTGCCGGACGTTGAAGGCCAGGGAGGCCGTGCAGTTCCTGATACAAGTCAAAGTGGATTTGGCTGAGCTGTTATTATCCGCCGTATCTATTCAGTACGGATTGATCCATGTCCTCTCGCGAAATCCGCATCGCCACCCGTAAAAGTGCGTTGGCCCTCTGGCAGGCCGAATACGTCAAATCTCGCCTTGAGCAAGCCCATCCGGGTTTGCTGGTAACGCTGGTGCCCATGGTCAGTCGCGGCGACAAGCTGCTCGACTCGCCGCTGTCGAAAATTGGTGGCAAGGGTCTGTTCGTCAAGGAACTGGAAACCGCGCTGCTGGAAAACGAAGCCGACATCGCCGTGCACTCGATGAAAGACGTGCCGATGGACTTCCCTGAAGGCCTCGGTCTGTTTTGCATCTGCGAGCGCGAAGACCCGCGCGATGCCTTCGTTTCCAACACCTACGCCAGCCTCGATGAGTTGCCCCAGGGCAGCATCGTCGGCACGTCGAGCCTGCGCCGTCAGGCCCAGTTGCTGACTCGCCGCCCGGACCTAGAAATCCGTTTCCTGCGCGGCAACGTCAACACCCGCCTGGCCAAGCTCGACGCTGGGGAATATGACGCCATCATCCTCGCCGCCGCCGGTTTGATTCGCCTGGGCTTCGAAGACCGCATCACCTCGGCCATCAGCGTCGACGACAGCCTGCCGGCCGGTGGCCAGGGCGCGGTCGGTATCGAGTGCCGCAGCGCCGACACTGAAATCCACGCCTTGCTCGCACCGCTGCATCACCAGGACACCGCCACCCGTGTCACCGCCGAACGTGCCCTCAACAAACATCTGAATGGCGGCTGCCAAGTGCCGATCGCCTGCTACGCCGTGCTTGAAGGCGAGCAGATCTGGTTGCGTGGTTTGGTGGGCGATCCGAGCGGTGGTCTGTTACTCAACGCCGAAGCCCGAGCGCCGCGCAGTGAGGCCCAATCCCTTGGCGTGCAGGTCGCCGAAGACCTGCTGAACCAGGGCGCTGGCGACATCCTGAAAGCGGTTTACGGCGAGGCAGGTCACGAGTGACTGGCTGGCGACTGCTGCTGACGCGCCCGGCGGATGAGTCGGCGGCGCTGAGCAGCGTGTTGGCCGAGAGCGGGATTTTCAGCAGTTGTCTGCCGCTTTTGGAGATCGAGCCGATTGCCGCCTCTGACACAATGCGCACCGTAATCCGGGATCTGGATCGGTTTTGCGCGGTGATCGTGGTCAGCAAACCGGCGGCCCGGCTTGGCGTCGATCTGCTCAGCCAATATGGGCCGCAGTCAGCGCACCTGAAGTGGTTCAGCGTCGGCGCCGCGACCGCGCAAATCCTGGAGGATGCCGGGCTCGATGTGAGCTTCCCGGCTGATGGCGATGACAGTGAGGCCTTGCTCGAACTACCGGCGTTGCGCGAGGCTGTCGCCCGGCCCGATCCGCGCGTGCTGATCATGCGCGGGGAGGGAGGCCGCGAGTTGCTGGCTGAGCGTTTGCGCGAGCTTGGTGCTAGTGTCGAGTATCTGGAGTTATACCGTCGCGGCTTGCCACATTATGCGACGGCTGAGCTGCCGGACCGGATCGAAGCGGAACGCTTGAACGGGCTGGTGGTCAGCAGTGGACAGGGTTTCGAGCACCTGCACCAGTTGGCCGGCGATGCCTGGCCACGGTTGGCGCAGTTGCCGTTGTTTGTTCCAAGCCCAAGGGTCGCCGAGCTGGCACGTGCCGCCGGGGCTCAAACAGTTGTGGATTGTCGTGGCGCCAGTGCCACGGCTTTGCTGACGGCGTTACGGGAGCAACCCGTACCCGTTCTCTAATGCAAAGGATGGATACGTGAGCGAAACAGTCTTGCCTAAAGATGACGTGCAGCCGGTGCTCGACGCACCTGTTGAAACTCCACCACCTGCCGCGGTGCAGCGCAGAGGCAATGGACTCGCAATCGTCGCCCTGTTGCTGGGCGCCGCCGGGGTTGCCGTCGGCGGCTGGGGTGTCTGGCAGGTACGTCACCTGCAAGCCAGCACCCAGCAGCAGTTGAGCGAAGTCCAGGCCCTGAACGATCAGGCACAGAGCCTCAAGCTCAATGATCAACGCCTGACCGCACGCCTCGAACAATTGCCCGCCGCCGATGAGCTGGAAGACCGCCGTCGTCTGGTCACGCAGTTGCAGGGCGACCAGCAACGCTTGAATCAGAAACTGGAAACCGTCCTTGGTGCCAGCCGCAAGGATTGGCGTTTGGCCGAGGCCGAGCACTTGCTGCGTCTGGCCAGCTTGCGTCTGTCTGCGTTGCAAGACATCAGCAGCGCCCAGGCTCTGGTGCAGGGTGCCGATGAAATCCTTCGCGAACAGAACGACCCCGGCGCCTTCGCCGCCCGCGAGCAAGTGGCCAAGACCCTGCTGGCCTTGCGCAGCACCGAGCAGCCGGACCGCACCGGCTTGTTCCTGAAACTCGGCGCTTTGCGCGATCAAGTGATCAACCTCACCGAGCTGGCGCCGGAGTACAAGGACCGTGGCGAATCCCTGTTGGGCCTGACCGCCGATGGCGATGGCGCCAGTCGTTGGGCGCAATGGTGGGATGAGATCTCTCGCTACATCCGCATCGACTTCAATGCCGACAAGAATGTTCGACCGTTGCTGGCCGGGCAAAGCCTGAGTCAGGTGCGCCTGGCCTTGAGCCTGGCGCTGGAGCAGGCGCAGTGGGCCGCGCTCAATGGCCAGGCGTCGGTGTATACCCAGGCGCTGACCGAGGCGCGGGATGTGCTCAAGGGTAACTTCAACCCGGACAACCCGCAGAGCAAAGTCATGCTTGAGCAGGTTGCTGATCTGAGTACTCAACCGGTCACCGTCGTCACACCGGACCTGACCGGCACGTTGAGTGCAGTTCAGGCGTATCTGGAACGGCGCAATGTCAGCGCCGAAGATTCGATCAAGCCGCTGGCCAAACCTGCCGCGAACACCGCGCAGGAGGCCACGCCATGAAACGCCTGTATGTGATCCTGTTCCTGGTCATCGCCGCCGCAGGGGTACTGGGGCTGGCGATTGCCGAGCATTCCGGTTACGTGCTGATCGCCTACAAAAGCTTCCGCTACGAGTCGAGCCTGTGGGCGACCCTGGCCTTGGTGGCGGTGCTGTGGCTGGTGTTCTGGGGCATCAAGGCGTTGGTCGAACTGGTGACGACCTCCGGTGGCGTGGTCAATCCATGGTCCCGGCGCAATCGCAGTCGCCGGGTGCAAGTGGCAATCGAGCATGGTCAGCTGGATTTGGCCGAGGGCCGCTGGGCCAGTGCCCAGCGTCATCTGCATCGGGCCGCCGAAGCCGAGCGCCAGCCGTTGCTGTACTACCTCGGTGCGGCCCGCGCCGCCAACGAACAAGGTCACTACGAGGAATGCGACAACCTGCTGGAGCGCGCCCTCGAACGCCAGCCCCAGGCCGAATTGGCGATTGCCTTGAGCCACGCACAATTGCAGACCGATCGCGGCGACACCGACGGCGCCCTGGCGACCCTGGAAGCGATGCACGAGCGTCATCCGCATAACGTGCAAACCCTGCGTCAATTGCAGCGCCTGCATCAACAGCGGGGCGACTGGTCGGCGGTGATTCGCCTGCTGCCGGAGTTGCGCAAGGATAAGGTCCTGCCTGTGGCCGAGCTGGCTGAGCTGGAACGTCGGGCCTGGGGCGAAAACCTCAGCCTGGCGGCCCATCGCGAAGAAGATGGCACGGTCGGGTTGCAATCACTCACCCATGCCTGGCAACAGCTCAGTAACGGCCAGCGCCAGGAACCGCAACTGGTGCTGGCCTATGCCGAGCAACTGCGTCAGTTGGGCGCGCAGGTCGAGGCGGAAGAAATCCTGCGCACGGCCCTCAAGCGCAAGTACGACAGTCACCTGGCGCGCCTCTACGGATTGGTGCGTGGCAGCGATCCGGCGCGGCAGTTGCAAACGGCCGAGGGTTGGCTCAAGGATCACCCGGCGGATCCGAGTTTGCTCCTGACGTTGGGCCGGCTGTGCCTGCAAAGCAGTCTATGGGGCAAGGCCCGGGATTATCTGGAGAGCAGCCTGCGCTTGCAGCGCAACCCGGAAGCCTGTGCCGAGCTGGCCAGGTTGCTGGCGCAATTGGGCGATACCGAGCGCAGTAACCAGTTGTTCCAGGAAGGCCTGGGCCTGCTGGACGAGCGCCTGCTGGCGGCGCCGTTACCGGTAGCGACTCGGGCCTGATCACCGCGACCTTGTGGGAGCGAGCTTGCTCGCGATAGCAATCTTACATTCAACATGTGTGTCGTCTGTTGATCCGCTATCGCGAGCGAGCTCGCTCCCACAGGTTCGGCGCCGTATTTGACTGGTTTTAGGACAAGTTCCCTTGCCACAAAATTCGTATCCCTGCCCCTGGCGTTTAGCTCTTGTAGTCCACCAGCGGCAAAGTCCTACAAGGAGCTACATCAAATCCTCTCGTTTCTGTCGGGAATTCCCTACACCTCTGGTGAAGTGTCCGTGCTGACCCGCCTTGAAACGCTGCCGCGCTTTCCTCTACCGTAACCGCCTGTCTCTACTGTTACGGATTAGCCATGTCTTTGGCCTGCTCACGCTCCTTGTTTTTCATGGCTTTTACCGCGGGTGCCCTGGCCTTGGGCGTTTCCTATTACCTGGAATATGTGGTCGGGCTCAAACCCTGCGGCTTGTGCTTATTGCAGCGCACGTGCCTGGCGCTGCTGATGATTGTTTGCGTGGTGGCTTCGGTGCATGGCCCGCGCCGATTCGGTTCCTTCGTCTATTGGCTGTTGGGGGTGTGCGCCAGCCTTGGCGGGACGGTGACGGCGTGGCGGCAAGTATTGTTGCAGAGTGATCCGCAGCAGCTCTGTTCGCCCAATCTGGAGGAGCTTTTCGGGGGGTTGCCCTGGGCGTGCACTGTCCAACGATTGTTCGAAGCCGCTGGCGACTGCGCCGAAATATCATGGACCTTGTTTGATCTGAGCATCCCGGAATGGAGCCTGCTGTTTTTTGTCGCGATGCTGATCCTGGGTCTCTACCAGTTGCTGCGCCATGTCTGGATCGCTTGTCAGCAACCGCTCAGCGGCGAGTCGTCGCACCGGGCGCTGGCGGGTGATTAAACACTTGTATGAACTTTATCTCCTGCGTACCTTGAAGCCACAGTCGTGCGGGCATAATCTGGCCCGCACGTGTCATTGGATTTATGTTGCTCGATGACGCTCTGCCTGGCCGATTCCTGACCTTCAAGAATGCGACAGGTGTGGAGCAGCATGACCCACAAGGGAAGAGAGATCACCATGCTCGAAAGTTGTCAGAATGCTCAGGAACGCTGGGGTGGAGTGCATCTGCTGATCGACCGCTGGTTGCAGGAGCGTCACGAACTGGTTCGGGCCTATGATGCTCTCGGCGCAGAGCCTAAGGCTCTCGGCGAGAACCGAAAGCCGTTGCAGGAATTCTGCGGCGTGCTGGTCGACTACGTATCGGCGGGGCATTTCGAGATCTACGAACAGCTCACGGGCGAAGCCAAGGCCTTCGGTGATACTCGCGGGCTGGAGCTGGCCGAGACGATCTACCCACGCATCGACGTCATCACCGAGAAGCTGCTCGCGTTCAACGACCTGTGCGATGAAGGCAAGTGCGTGGCAGAAAAATTCAAGGAGCTGGGTGGTCTGTTGCATGAACGCTTCGAACTGGAAGATTGCCTGATCGAAGTGCTGCACACCGCTCACAAGGAAGAGGATTCGGTTCAAGCCTGAACCCCTTCCCGCAACAACCGAAACGGTGCGCTATGCGCGCCGTTTTTCGTTTGTGCGATTCAGCTGGTGGCGCCACGCAATTCGACTTCAAACACTAGCGGTGTGAATGGCGCGATCAAGTCGCCGGCACCGTCGGCACCATAGGCCTGGGCCGATGGAATCACCAGACGCCACTTTGCACCTACCGGCATGTTTTGCAGCGCGGTGCGCCAGCCAGTGATCACACTGTCGAGGCTGAACCACTGCGGCTGATTGTTCTGGTCGAATACGGTGCCGTCGGGCAAGCGACCGATGTACAACACCTGAACCTTGCCGTTCGGTCCCGCCTTGGCGCCGTTGCCTGGAGTCAGTTCGGTCAGCAGGATTCCATCGTCCAGTTCACGCACACCGGGCCGGGCTTTTTCTTCGGTGAGAAAACGCTGCTCTTTTTCCAGGGCTTCTTCGGTTTGCGGTGCCGGTGTTTGCAAGGCGACCTGAGCTTCGTGGTCCGCCAGGATCTGTTCGATCTGCGCGTCTTTCAGCGCCAGCGGTTTGCCTTGATAGGCTTGCTGCAAACCTTCGACCAGCGCCTGAAGTTGCAAGTCCGGGACCTCTTGGCGCAAGCGTTCGCCAAGGCTTGCGCCCAGGCTGTACGCAAGATCGTGAGCATCATCGGCGGCGGTTTTTTCGACCGCTTGAGCGGCGGAAAAACACAGCAGCAGGGATAAAAAAAGGTAACGCGACATGGGCACTCTCCGACCTGAGATGCGGTGGATTATGCCAGCGCGAATGGATAAAACGCAGAACTGCTTTTGCCTGAGTGCAGAACATTTTCAGTTCGTTGCAACGCAACGCTTTGGATACTGTCAACATGACCTAGCGGCGGTGTCAGCAGAGGTCTAGTATGAGCCGCATTCACGTCAGCCAGGAGGTAAACCATGTCGGCCACCAAGAAGCCTGTAAATACTCCGTTGCACTTACTCCAACAACTCTCGGGCAGCCTGCTCGAGCATTTGGAAACCGCTTGTTCCCAAGCCTTGGCTGATGCTGAAAAACTGCTCGCCAAACTGGAAAAGCAGCGCGGCAAAGCGCAAGAAAAACTGCACAAATCCCGCACCAAATTGCAGGACGCTGCGGCGGCCGGCAAAGCCAAGGCTCAAGCCAAGGCGAAGGACGGCGTCAAGCAACTGGAAGACTTGCTCGATGCCCTCAAGGATCGTCAGTCCGAGACTCGCAGCTACATTCTGCAACTCAAGCGCGATGCTCAAGAAAGCCTGAAACTGGCTCAGGGCGTCGGTCGCGTACAAGAGGCTGTCAGCAAGGCGTTGTCCCTGCGTTCGGCCAAGCCTGCTGCGGCACCCGCCAAGAAAGCCGCTGCCAAACCGGCTGCTGCAAAAGCAGCCGCCAAGCCTGCTGCCAAACCGGCCGCTAAAGCGCCGGCAAAAGCCGCAGCAAAACCTGCAGCGAAAAAACCAGTGGCTGCCAGCGCTGTAAAACCAGCGGCTAAAACCACTGCTGCCAAACCTGCTGCTGCCAAGCCTGCCGTTGCAAGAACCGCAGCTGCCAAACCCGCTGCAGCGAAAACGGCTGCTGCAAAACCAGCCGCAAAACCAGCTGCCAAGCCGGCAGCAAAACCAGCGGCCAGAACCGCAGCAGCGAAGCCGGCCGCCAAGCCAGCCGCTAAGCCAGTAGCTGCAAAAACCGCTGCCAAACCAGCGGCCAAGCCTGCTGCAAAACCAGCTGCGAAAACCGCCGCTGCCAAACCAGTCGCCAAGCCAGCCGCAAAACCTGCTGCCGCTAAACCGGCTACCGCCAGCGCTGCAAAACCTGCCGCAGCTAAACCCGCAGCTAAACCCGCTGCCAAACCAGTGGCCGCAAAACCGGCAGCCAAGCCAGCCGCTAAACCTGCTGCAAAACCAGCGGTGAAAAAACCAGTCGCGGCCAAACCAGTGGCCGCAAAACCGGCTACCGCGCCAGTCGCCAAGCCTGCCACTGCGGCTCCGGCAGCATCGTCTGCTCCTGCCGCTACCACCTCGACCCCGACTGCTGCGCCAACGCCAGCCGCCGCATCGAGCACTGCGACCACCCCAACCAGCGCTTCCTAAGTGCCGGTTACCGCGACGCGCAGCTGATGCAGCGCGTCGCGGTCCAGGTTGGCGGTTCCTGCCGCCACACCTTCAAGCCAGGCCGATCGTTCGGTCACCTCAGCTTGCGGCCAGCCTTGGGCTGTACGCTCCAGTTGCAACAGCAGATGCCGTTCGGCTTCCAGCTCCAGTGCCTTCACTTGCTCGCGTAACGCGTTGAGTTCGACGTCGTCCACGGCAGCGGCTTTCCATTGCATACGCAACGCCCGCAGCGGCTTTACGACATTCACCTCCCAAGGCCCGGCCACCTCAAACAGCGCCTGCAACCGTTGTTCGGTACAGCCCACGCCTCGATGTTCCAGCCACAGTCCGCACAGCAGCAGGCACACATTCGCCCCCGCCGCCTGCCATTGCAGGCACAGGCCTTCCACGCCGGGACGGGCGTACGTGTTCAGGGAAAAGCTCCACAGGTCAGCAGACATAGTGCTACTCGCGCCAGTTGCGAGCGAAGCTGATAGACTCCGCCGCCATTATGATCCGAATTCAGAACCTGACTTTACAGCGTGGCCCGCAACGTCTGCTAGAAGACGCCGAGCTGACCCTGCACGCCGGCCACAAAGCCGGCCTCATCGGTGCCAACGGCGCCGGCAAATCGAGCCTGTTCGCCTTGCTCCTGGGCGACCTGCACCCGGACTCGGGTGACTGCTTCCTGCCGGCGGACTGGCGCATCGCCCACATGCGCCAGGAGATCGACACCCTCGATCGCATCGCGGTCGACTACGTGCTCGATGGCGACCTGCGCCTGCGCGAGGTGCAACGTGACCTCGCCGCGGCCGAAGCGGCGCATGACGGTGCCGCTCAGGCCCGCCTGCATGCCGAACTCGACAGCGCCGATGGTTACACCGCCGACGCCCGGGCGCGCAAGCTGCTGGCCGGCCTTGGGTTCACCAACGATCAGATGGATCGTCAGGTAGGAGATTTCTCCGGTGGCTGGCGGATGCGTCTGAATCTGGCGCAGGCATTGATGTGCCCTTCGGACCTGTTGCTGCTCGATGAGCCGACCAACCACTTGGACCTCGACGCCATCATCTGGCTCGAAGAATGGCTCAAGAGCTATCCCGGCACCTTGATGCTGATTTCCCACGACCGGGATTTCCTCGATGCCGTGGTCGATCACGTCGCTCACGTCGATCAGCGCAAGATCACCCTGTATCGCGGCGGCTACAGCGCCTTCGAACGTGCCCGTGCCGAACGTCTGGCCCAGCAACAGCAGGCCTACGAGAAGCAGCAGGCGCAACGTGCGCACATGGAAAGCTACATCGCCCGCTTCAAGGCCCAGGCCACCAAGGCCCGTCAGGCCCAGAGCCGGATCAAGGCGCTGGAGCGGATGGAAGAGCTTTCCGCCGCCCACGTCGATTCGCCGTTCGACTTTGTGTTCCGCGAATCGCACAAAATCTCCAGCCCGTTGATTGATATCTCCGACGCTCGCCTGGGTTATGGCGAGCGCGCCGTGCTGGAGAAGGTCAAGCTGCAACTGACCCCCGGCGCGCGTATCGGTTTGCTCGGCCCCAACGGCGCGGGTAAATCGACCCTGATCAAAAACCTTGCCGGTGAACTCTCGCCGTTGTCCGGTCGCCTGACCCGTGGCGAGAACACCGTGGTCGGCTACTTCGCCCAGCATCAACTGGATTCCCTCGACTCCAAGGCCAGCCCGTTGCTGCACATGCAGCGCCTGGCGCCGACCGAACGCGAGCAGACCCTGCGCGACTTCCTCGGCGGTTTCGACTTCCGTGGTGCGCGCATCGATGAGCCGGTGCTGAATTTCTCCGGCGGCGAAAAGGCCCGTCTGGCGCTGGCATTGATCGCCTGGGGCCGGCCGAACCTGCTGCTGCTCGACGAACCGACCAACCACCTGGACCTGGAAATGCGCCTGGCGCTGACCATGGCCTTGCAGGAGTTCAGCGGCGCGGTCCTGGTGGTTTCCCACGATCGGCATTTGCTCAAAAGCACCACGGACAATTTCTACCTGGTGGCGGACGGCAAGGTCGAAGAGTTCGACGGCGATCTGGAGGACTACACCCGTTGGCTGGTGGAGTACCGTCAGCGCAATGCCCCGGTCAGCAACACCCCGGTGAACCCGGACAAGACCGACAAGAAGTCTCAGCGCCAGGCTGCTGCGGCGTTGCGTCAGCAACTGGCACCGCATAAGCGTGAAGCCGACAAGCTCGAAGCCGAGCTGGGCAAGCTGCACGAGAAGCTGGCGAAGATCGACGCCAGCCTCGGCGACAGCGATATCTACGAACCGATGCGCAAGAACGAATTGCGCGATCTGCTGGCCGAACAGGCCAAGATAAAGGTGCGTGAAGCCGAACTGGAAGAGTCCTGGATGGAAGCCCTGGAACTGCTGGAAAGCATGCAGGCGGAGTTGGAGGCGCTGTCCTGATGGACGCCTTCAAATGGCCGCTGCCGGCGGTGTGGGTCGAGCCAATCTGGCTCGTCGTGCAAATCCTGCTGATCCTGCTGGCCGGTTACTTCGCCCAGCGCTTCGTCGCCAAAGGCCTGACGCGCCTGGGTGAACGCTATCCGTTTCCGCCGCAACTGCTGATGCCGCTACGCGGTGGTCTGCGTTGGCTGATTATGGGCAGCGCGTTGATCTTCGTGCTGGAACGCCTCGGCGTATCGGCCACGGTGCTCTGGACTGCGTTGTCCGGGTTCGTCGCCGTAGCGGCGGTGGCGTTCTTCGCCATGTGGAGCGTGCTCTCCAACCTGCTGTGCGCGATCCTGATCTTCACCGTCGGCCCGTTCCGCATCGGCGATGTGGTCGAGTTGGTGGACACCCTCGACAAGCCTGGCGTCAAAGGCCGGGTGGTGGCGATCAATCTGCTGTTTACCACGTTGATCGAGGCCGAAGAGGCGGGGACTGGCAGTGCCATGGTGCAAGTGCCGAACAGCCTGTTCTTCCAGCGTTCGGTTCGGCGGTGGCGGGGGACTGATGTGTTTCCTTCCAGTGGGTTTGAAAAGTAAGTCTTCTGTTGCCTGATGGGCCGCTTTCGCGAGCAAGCCCGCTCCCACATTGGACCTGTGTTCGCAGTCCCCATGGGGGAGCGGGCTTGCTCGCGAAGGGGGCCTATTGCTGCAAACACTGGTCGGCACCCACCCTGTCCTACAAAAAATCGGTAGTCATCGGCCCAAAGCCGCATTAGCTTAGACGTCTGTCACGAGTCTGAGTCGAGGTGTGCAATGGTGCTTCAAACATGGCTGGCGTTTTTTGCCGCCTGCTGGGTGATCAGCCTGTCGCCCGGTGCCGGCGCGATTGCGTCGATGTCCAGCGGTCTGCGATACGGTTTCTGGCGCGGCTACTGGAACGCCCTGGGTCTGCAACTGGGCCTGGCGGTGCAGATTGCGATTGTCGGCGCGGGGGTTGGCGCGATTCTCACGGCATCGGCGACAGCGTTCTATGCGATCAAATGGTTCGGCGTGGCGTATCTGGTTTACCTCGCGGTCAAGCAATGGCGGGCGCTGCCCAGCGATATGAGCGACGACACAGCCGTGCGGCAGATTGGCAAGCCGCTGGCCCTGATGTTCCGGGGTTTCCTGGTGAACATCAGCAACCCCAAGGCATTGGTGTTCATGCTGGCCGTGTTGCCGCAGTTCATTGATCCCCATGCGCCGCTGCTGGCTCAATACCTGATCATCGGTGTCACCATGGTCTGCGTCGATCTGATTGTCATGGCCGGTTACACCGGGCTGGCGGCCAAAGTGTTGCGGATGTTGCGCACGCCCCAACAGCAAAAACGCATGAACCGCACGTTTGCCGGGTTGTTCATCGGCGCAGCGGCGTTCATGGCGACGTTGCGCAAAGCCGTGGTGTAAAACCGCCAGGCATAAAAAAGGCGACCTTTTCAGGTCGCCTTTTTCATTTGCCTCGTACTCATTGTGGCGAGGGAGCTTGCTCCCGCTGGGCTGCGAAGCGGCCCCAATATCTTGCGAGCGCTGCGCACTCGAGCGGGAGCAAGCTCCCTCGCCACAGGGTGTTCAGCGCAGGATAACCGGCGCCGTATCCCGTGGCAGATTGTTGCGTTGAGCCGGCTCGCGAGGCTGTTCATAGCTAGGGCCACCAAGCTGTTGGCTCAGTTGCCCGGCCACGTCTTCGCCCAAGGCTTTGGACACATCGCGCACCACCCGTGGGCGGTTCAGCGAGATTTTGATGTCCCGGTTGTTCACCAGTTTGGTGTCCTGGCCTTCGCCCATCGCCGTGAAGGCCGAGGTGATTTCGAAGGTCTTGGTGTTGATCAGGCTGAAATCCGCCACCAGGGTCAACGCCAGCACCGCTGAATAACTGTCGGTGTTGGCCAGCTCGTTGATGTCCTGGGTGAAGTCGATGTCCGACACGGTGCCGAACAGCACGTAGTCCGCGCCCTTGAAGTTACCGGCCTTGATCCGCTTGATCACATCGTAGATGTCACCCTTGGACGCAGCGGTATAAGGCGTGCCCTGGACCAGTTGGAACATGCCGGTGCGCAGGATTTCACCCTTGATGTCGCCGGTGAATTTGCGCAGTTCGGTCTGCTCGATGTAGCTGGTCGTGGCTTCGTACTCGTTGTAGCTCGAAGAACCGCTGGCGCTGTAGTAGCCCTCGCGGTGATTGCTCTGGGCCGAAATGGTGTGGATGTATTGCTCCACCCGTTCCTGATAGGCCAGATCCGTGACGGCAACTTTCGGGGCCGCTTGCACGCTGAACGCGCAAGCCAGGGCCATCATGCCAATCCATGTGCGCATCGATTAACGCTCCGTGGTTTTGCGGATCTCTTTTTCGTCCATCCATTCGGCCAGACCGCTTTCAACGTCGATCAATTGCAGGCTGAATTTGTAGAAGACGTCCTTGTAGTCGCTGCTGCGCTTGACGATCGAGCTGATCGAACCTTCCAGACGGTACTTGGCGGCGATCATGTTGCCGGTCTTGGCCACGGTCGCTTTCTTGTACAGGCCGCTCTGGTTTTGCAGTTTGAGCTGGTCAACCTGGCTCTGCATCGCAGTGTTGTCGCTGGCGAAGCGGGCGGTGCCGGTCTTCATCAGTTGGGTCTTGATGCTGGTGGTGATTTCGCGGGTATCGATGTACTCGCTGGTCTTGTTCTTCACGTCGTAGACCTGAACCACCGGGCGATTCTGCAGAATGCCGGACTGAGCCAGGGAGCGGGTCATGGACTCGGCGATCATCTGTAGGTCGGTGGAACCGAACTCGTTGGTCACGGTTTCCACAGCCTTGGTGTCACCGTAGCTGATGTTCTTGCTGCCCAGGGTCGGCGAAGTGTTGGCGCAGCCGCTGGCCAGGAGGGCGATGACGGCGATGAACGAAAAGCGTGCAAACATGGGAATGCTCTCTAGAACTGAACGAATAGGGTCGGGTTACGGCGTCTTGATTTCGAGACGGAAATCCACGGCTTTGGCGGTCGGCGCGATGGCCTGGATGAAGCTGGTCTGTTCGCCATACATCATCTGGCTTTTCCAGGTTTCTTCTTCCGCGACCGGGAAGCCCTCAGGGCCGAGCCAGGCAAAACGGTAGTAGAAGGTCTTGTTGTTGAAGCTGGTGTTGCTCAACTGCACATTGACCGTCTGGAAGCCGTTTTCCCGAGCCACGCGCATGGCGCCGACCACGATGTTCTTGAGCTTGCCCATGGCCACGACTTTACTGGCGGCGCTGCCCGGCTCCGGTGGTGGCGGGGTGGCGCACCCGGCCAGCAAGGCCAGGGCGACGACAGCGATGAGTTTGAAGCGCATGCAAAGACTCCGTTCTTAAGGTTGTTTGAAGCTGGCCACGGCGGTCGGGTTGGCGCTGGTGATCACGTGCGCGGCCAGGCCGCTGGCGAAAACCTGATTACCCACGGCGCGCAAGGTGATGACCTGATAACGCTGATCCACCGTCACCTTGACCACCGAACCGCCCACGGCGCTCGGCAGGGTGACTTGGTGCTCGCCTTTCTTCAAGCGCAAACGCACCACTTGGGTGTTGTCCGGCAGGGTGCGCCACGTACGGGTATCGGCACCTTCGAGCACGGCTGAAGAAATACCTACCGCCAGGCCTGCCAGCGGGTTGGTTTCGTTGATCTTCTTCTGCGCCACGCCTTTGGTGATGGCCCGCACAGTGGTGCGCAGGATGATGCCCGGCATGTCGTCACGCAGGGCGCGGCGGGACATGGCGGTGGTGCTGTTGAGTTGGGTCAGGTTCAGTTGCTGACCATCGACACCAATCTGGGTGAAGGTCGCGGTCGAGGTGTCCGGCTTGATGATCGGGAACGACAGCGGGGTGATCACGAGTTGGTTGCTGATCGGCAATGGCAGCGGAATGCGGATCGAATCCCGGGACGGCGCCAGGCCGCTTTGCACCACGATCAGGATGTCGCTGTCGTCGGTCTTGGCCGGTTTGTCGAGGTTGACCAGTGCCTGTTCCAGCAGCGGGATGTTCGGGCGCAGTTCAACAGCCTTGCGATAACCCGGCGCGGCGAGGTCTTTTTCACCCAGGGCTTCGTAGACGAAACCGGCCAGGTAATGGCTGAACGCACTCTGGTAGCTGTTTTTCAGGCTGACCACGTCCGGCGCATCGAGGCTCGCAACCGGGTAACCCTGCAGGTCTTTGTACTGGGTCTTGATGCCTTCTTTCTCGGCCTCGTCTTCGCTCTTGAGGTATTCCTTGTCCCGCAGATCGGCGATGACCGCTTCACGCTCGTGAGTCTTTTTGATCGACATGCGCGCGCCGTCGAAGTCGTTCACCGCCAGCAGATTGAGGGCCATCTGGGTGGTCAGCATGACTTTCTCGTAGTCGTAGCCTTCGTAGCGACGGACCTTGTCGTTGACCAGAAAGCTGCCGAACTGTGCCAGGTACTTGTCGGTATCAAGTTTGACCGAGTCTTCCCACTTGCCCACCACCTGATCGGCGCTGGTCCAGGCATTCTGGCTGCCCGACAGATCGCCCTTGGCCCGCAGCAGTTCACCTTTCTCGAAGTAATAGAGCAGGTCTTTGTCCGGGCCGGTGTTGTTCTTTTCCAGCAGGGTCAGCGCGGCATCGACGTTGCCGGCGGCCAGTTGCTGGTTGGTTTGTGCCAGTTCGGAGTCGTAGTTGCGAAACGCCGAACAGCCGGAGAGCAAGGTGACCGCGCTGAGTGCGATCGAGGTAAGGGCGCGAGAGGCCATAGGGGGTACTTCTTCCCTGAATAGAAGCAGCCGCACGTGCTGGTCGGGCTGTTGGGACCTATCGGCAGGGACACTGGCGTCCTGCCAATTCCTCATGGTCTGAGGAGCTTAAATGCCACGAGGGCGCGGCATTATAAGCTCGGATGCTGGCCATGTAATGGCTTTTTAACTACATCTTTTCACAATGTGCCATTACTTATTTCTGGCTTGATACCGGCGCAGGCCAGGACTGCACGGACGTCTTGCCGACAACGAAGGCCACGGTATTCAGGGTGCGCAGGTTGATCACTTGGAAGTCGTGGTCGATACGCAGGGTTACCGGCGCAGTGCCGGGCGCGTTCGGGGCGGTGAACAGGTGATCACCTTTTTTCAGGCGTAGACGTGCGACCAGGGTTTTGTCCGGCAGAGTGCGCCATACACGGGTGTCAGCCTCCTCGAACGGGTCTTCGGCGGTCACCACCAACGAGGCCTTGGCCGGGTTGCGTTCGTTTTCCTGGGCTTGGATGATCGCCGCCATGTTGGCGCGGAACATCGCTCGCGAAATGATCGCGGGCATGTCATCGCGCAAGGTGCGCAAAGCCATGTCGGTGACGCTGTTGAGTGCGGTCAGCGGCCGTTTGCGACCATCGACGATGATGTGGTCGAACGTGGGCGTGATGGTGTCCGGAATCATTACCGGGAAAGAAATCGGCGCAACGATCACCAGATTTTCGTTGAGCTGCACCGGAATCGGCACGCGCACCGAACTGCGTGCCGGCGCCAGACCGCTTTGGACGATGATCAACACATCGCTCTCATCGGCTTTTTTCGGCGGTTTGTCGAGATTGCGCAGCGCCTGCTCCAGAAACGGCAGATTCGGGCGCAGTTCGATGGCCTGGCGATAACCCGGCGCGGCGAGATCCCGTTCGCCCAGGGCTTCGTAGGTAAAGCCCGCCAGGTAATGACTGAAGGCACTCTGGTAGCCGTTCTTCAGTTCGATGACGGCGGGCGCATCAAGGGTGGTCACCGGATAACCCTGCAGATCCTTGTAGTGCACCGAAATGCCCTGGGCCTTGGCCTGCTCTTCGAGTGCTTCGTACTGTTTCTCCCGTTGGCGGGCAATCAGCGCTTCGCGTTCGTGGGTTTTCTTAATGTCGGCGCGAGCACCATCGAAGTCATTCGCCGCCAATTGGTTAAGGGCCATTTGCGTGGTCAACATGACTTTTTCGTAGTCGTAACCTTCGTAGCGACGCAGTTTGTCGTTCACCAGCATCGTGCCCATTTCGTTGCCAAAACGGGTGAGCAGTTTCATCGCGCCGGAGGGCACCGCTTCTTCGCGCTGGAAAATCATCTGGTCGGCGCTGCGCCAAGCCTTCTGGCTCTGCGGCAGCATGCCGGCGACACTCAGGATGGCGCCTTTCTCGAAGTAATAGAGCAGATCCTTGTCTTCCCAGGGATTGTGCAATTCCACCAGGTCCAGCGCCCCCTGAAGGTTGCCCACCAAGAGTTGGTCATTGGTCTGTTGCATCTCCTGATCGTAATTGCGGTACGCGGCACATCCACTCATCTGCAGGACAAGGCTGAGCAGCAGTGAGAAAAACAGGTGTGGGCGCATGGACGGTGATTCTTCCCTGAACGGATATCGCGAAGAGAGGGCGATTCGCCGCTGAATTTATACGCAGCCATGCAGGAAATACCAACAAAGCTTGAGTGAAACTCATTGGAAGTGAACAATGTGTTACTTCGTATTTCCCTTTGAGATTCATTCATGATTGCCTCCTCTCGTTTTCTGGCGTGGCTAGTGCTGCCGGTGATCGCGCTTTGCAGCCTTAATGCGCTGGCCGAGACAGCCGAAGGTGCGCCCAAAGCACTGCATTTACTCGACTACATTGGCGCCGATTACCCGGCGACGGTCGAGGCTGGCAAGGTTATTGATGAGTCTGAATACCGTGAACAGCAGGAATTCCTCGGCGTTCTGAAAGGTTTGATCGCTGAATTGCCGGCCAAGCCTGAGCAGGCCGAGCTGGAACAGGGTGTCAGCAGCCTGGGCGCGGCTATCGCGGCGCGCAAGGATGGCGCCGATGTCGTCCGTCAGGCCCGCCAACTCGGTGCGAAACTGGCGGTGGCCTATGAAGTCAGCCAGGCTCCGGTCATTACGCCAGACCCGACTCGCGGTGCGCCGTTGTATGCCCAGCAATGCTCGGTGTGTCACGGTGATGCCGGCGCCGGTGACGGCCCGGCGGGCGTGGGCATGACGCCGCCGCCGGCCAATCTGCGGGATGCTGCGCGACTGGATCGCCTGAGCCTCTACGCCATCTACAACACCCTCGGCCAAGGTGTCGAAGGCACCGACATGCCGTCCTTCGCCGATCAACTGGATGACCGCCAGCGCTGGGACCTGGCGACTTACATCGCGGGTTTCAGTGCCGACCCGGCCGCAGCGAAATCCGAAAAGACCTACAACATCGCCGACCTGGCCCGTCAGACCCCGACCGAAGTACTGGCTGCCGAAGGCCCGCAAGCCGTGGCGACCTTCCGTGCGCAACGGGCGCAACCGCCGCAGGTCAAGCGTGGCCCGGCGCAATTGCTCGATTACACCGCCGCGACCCTGGACAAAAGTATCGCCGCCTACCGGGCCGGCGAACACGATCAGGCCTACGACCTGTCGGTGGCCGCGTACCTGGAAGGCTTTGAACTGGTCGAAAGCTCCCTGGACAACGTCGACGCCAAGGTGCGCAAAGACACCGAAAAATCCCTGATGGCCTACCGTCAGTCGTTGCAGGACGGTTTGCCAGTAGCCCAGGTCGAGCAGCGTCTGGACGCAGCCAAGGCGAAGTTGAAGGAATCCGCCGGCCTGCTGGGCAGCGATGGCTTGAGTTGGTCCTTGAGCTACATCTCCGGCCTGTTGATTCTGCTGCGCGAAGGCCTGGAAGCGATTCTGGTGCTGGCGGCGATCCTCGCATTCCTGCGCAACACCGGCCAGCAATCGGCGGTGCGCAGCGTCAACGTCGGTTGGGGTTTGGCGTTGTTGGCCGGTTTGGCGACTTGGGCGCTGGCGGCGTATGTGATCGATGTCAGCGGTGCCCAGCGTGAACTGCTCGAAGGCTGCACCGCGCTGTTCGCCAGTGTCATGGTGCTGTGGCTTGGCGTGTGGATGCACGACCGGCGCCACGCGGCAGCCTGGCAGGATTACATCAAGAGCAGCCTGGTGGGCGGTGGCGGGCGTTTCGGTTTCGCAATCCTGGCGTTTTTCTCGGTGTATCGCGAATTGTTCGAAGTGATCCTGTTCTACGAAACCCTGTGGTTGCAGGCCGGTCCTGCCGGGCATAACGCGGTATTGGCGGGTGGCGCCACGGCGCTGGTGCTGTTGGTGGGCCTGGCCTGGGTGGTCCTGCGCGGCTCGGCGAAACTGCCGCTGGCGCTGTTTTTCGGCATCAACGCCGGGCTGCTGTGCGCGTTGTCGGTGGTGTTCGCCGGGCATGGCGTGAAGGCGTTGCAGGAAGCCGGGATCTTCGGCACCCGGCCGGTGCCGTTCTTTGATTTCGACTGGCTCGGGATTCACGCGGATCTGTATTCGCTGAGTGCACAGGCGCTAGCGATCATTGCGATCATCGTGCTGTATAGCCGTAGTCGCATGGCGGAGAAGCGGCGGGTGCAAACGTCTTAAGTCCGCGTCGTCCCCATTCGCGGGCAAGCCTCGCTCCTACAGGATTCGCGCACCATTTGCGGTGGCGTATAACCTGTAGGAGCGAGGCTTGCCCGCGAAGCTTTTAAAAAGAGGAAAAACACAATGCGTGTCTGGATCGATGCCGACGCCTGTCCCCGGGCGGCCAAGGATCTGGTGGTGAAGTTCGCCCTCAAGCGCCAGTTCGAGGTGGTGATGGTGGCCGGCCAGCCGCAGATCAAACCGGGTTTGGCCCTGGTGAAGTTGATCGTGGTGCCCAGCGGTCCCGACGCGGCGGACGATTACCTGGTGGAACACGCCGTGCCCGGTGAGCTGGTGATTTGCAGCGATGTGCCATTGGCCGACCGGTTGGTGAAGAAGGGCGTTTCAGCGCTCGACCCACGGGGCAAGGAGTTCGATGCGCAGAACATGGGGGACAGGCTGGCGGTACGTAACCTGTTCACCGACTTACGGGAGCAAGGCCAGATGAGCGGCGGCCCGGCGCCGTTTGGCGAGCGGGAGAAACAGGCGTTTGCCAATGCGCTGGACCGGATCCTCACTCGGTTGACCCGCAAACCCTGAGCCACACTGAGAACCCCTGTGGGAGCGGGCTTGCTCGCGAAAGCGGTCTGTCAGTCGGCATTAATATCAACTGAAAGGACGCCTTCGCGAGCAAGCCCGCTCCCACATTTTGTTCCGCGTTACACGTCGTTTTCGTGGGTCAGTTCGAGGACGCGGTCGACCAGTTTGTTGATACCGGAGGCCGCCTCGCTAATCGTCTGCGCCAGCATATACGCCGGTGTACTCACCAACTTGCGGGCCTTGTCCTCAACAATGTCGCCCACCGCGCAATCGGCATGGGTGGCGCCCATTTTGTTCATGGCCGCCGCCGTGTCGGCATCGTTGCCGATGGTGCAGGTCACGCCCGGCCCATAGATCTTCGCCGCTAACGCGGGTGAGATGCAGATCAGGCCCACCGGTTTCCCCGCCTCGGCAAAGGCTTCGGTCAGGGCCAGGACGTCCGGTTGCACCGTGCAACCGGCGCCTTCGACCGCGAAGTTGGAGAGGTTCTTGGCCGCGCCGAACCCGCCCGGCACGATCAGCGCGTCGAAGTCTTCGACGCTGGCCTCGCGGATGTCCTTGATCTGGCCCCGGGCAATGCGCGCCGATTCCACCAGCACGTTGCGCGACTCGGGCATTTCTTCGCCGGTCAGGTGATTGATCACATGCAACTGCGCGATGTTCGGTGCGAAGCACTGCACCTGGGCACCGCGCTGGTCCAGGCGCAGCAGGGTGATCACGCTTTCGTGGATCTCGGCGCCGTCGTACACGCCACAGCCGGAAAGGATCACTGCAATTTTTTTGCTCATGGGCTTTTCTCCAGATTCATGGCGTTAAATGTCCACTAATTTGTCACTCGTTGCCATAGGGTTAATTCCCGGCTACACCTAGGATCTGTCATCACGATTCCGTTCAGGGCGCGTCATGAACTTCATTCTGTATGCGGTGCCGTTCTTCTTTGTGCTGATTGCCGTCGAACTGCTGGCCGACCGTTGGCGCGGGGTCAGCAACTATCGCCTGGCCGACGCGATCAACAGCATCAGCACCGGCGTGTTGTCCACCACCACGGGCCTGTTGACCAAGGGCGTGGGGCTGCTGACGTATGCGTTTGCCCTGGAACACTTGGCGTTGTTCAAGCTTGCGGGCGATAGCGTCTGGGTCTGGGTATTCGCCTTCGTCCTGTATGACTTCTGCTATTACTGGCTGCACCGCATGGGCCATGAACGCAACATCCTCTGGGCCGCGCATTCGGTGCATCACCAGAGCGAGGACTACAACCTCTCCACGGCCCTGCGCCAGACCAGCACCGGGTTCCTGCTGAGCTGGATCTTCTACCTGCCCATGGCCGTGCTCGGCGTGCCGCTGCTGGTGTTTGTCAGCGTGGCGGCGCTGAACCTGCTCTATCAATTCTGGGTGCACACCAAACACATTCCCAAGCTTGGCTGGTTCGAGTGGTTCTTCGTCACGCCATCCAATCATCGGGCTCACCATGCACAGAACGCTCTCTACATGGATCGCAACTACGGCGGGGTGTTCATTATTTGGGACCGTCTATTTGGCTCGTTCCAGGAAGAGGACGACAACGAACCGGTGATTTTCGGCGTGACCACGCCGCTGGCGAGCTGGAATCCGCTGTGGGCCAACGTGCAGTTTTATGCGCAGTTGTGGGATGACGCGAAAAGGGCGCAGAGCAAGTGGGACAAGCTGCGGATCTGGTTCATGCGCACCGGTTGGCGCCCGGCGGATGTGGCGGCCCAGTACCCGATGAGCAAGCCAGACCTGAGCCAGTTCCGTAAATTCGAAGTGCCGCTGGATGGGCGTCAGCAGCTGTATGTGGCGCTGCAGTTCTGCGTCTACATCGCCTTGGGCAGCTATTTGATGAACCTGGAACCGAGCCTGCCGACCGCCGCATTAGTGCTCGGCTGGGGCGCGATCGCGCTGGGGTTGTTTACCTTGGGCGTGGCCCTGGAAAATCGCCCGTGGGCGTGGAAGCTGGAGCTGCTGCGGCTGGCGTCGAACCTGCCGCTGGTGTGGCTGGCGCCGCTGGTGGGGCTGTGGCCGGCCAGCGCGGTGGGCTGGGTCGGCCTGCTCAGTTACAGCCTGCTCAGCGGGATCGGTCTTTACTGTTGCCGGAACCGCTTTACTCGACTGGCGTCTTAGGCCCGTCGATCCTGGCTTGTTCAGCTTTCAGGGCTTGCTCGTCGGCGTAGATCTTCTTCGCCAGGCGGGCATTCTTGAAACGCCGACGCAGCCACAGGATCAGACCCAGCACCAGCAGCGCGCCGAGCACCCATAGTTCGTACTTCTTGACGCTGCCGAGCAAACCTTCAAGCACCGCACCGAAGTGATAGGCCGCCGCCGCCAGCGCGGAGGCCCAGATCGCAGCACCGATCCCGTTCAGCAGCAGGTAACGTCCCGGCGGATAGCCCGACAGGCCGATCGCCACCGGCATCACTGTGCGCAGACCGTAGACAAAGCGAAAGCTCAGGACCCAGATGTCCGGGTGCTTGCGGATATGCTCCAGCGCCCGGTCGCCCATCAATTGCCAGCGTGGTTTGCGTGCCAGCAATTTGCGGCCGTGCTTGCGCCCCAGGAAGTACCACAGCTGATCACCGGCATAACTGCCGAAGAACGCCACGACGACGACCAGATTGATGTCCATGTATCCGCGAAACGCGAGGAAGCCCGCGAGCACCAGGATGGTTTCGCCTTCGAAGAACGTGCCGAGAAAAAGGGCAAAGTAGCCGAAGTCATGCAGAAATTGTTGGAGCATTGTCTGGGTGCTGGCGAAATGAACGCGCAGCCTAACCCTTCAGGCACATTCAGGAAAGTGTCCAAATGTGTCTCGACGTGAACAATTCCTACAAGGACAATGGAATGCGGCTACAGGGAGGAGCGTCCTCACGGGGATAAGCACAACTGTCATGTCTTCGTCATAATGGCCGCTTATAACTGTCACGCTCGCCCGCCAGCGCGGGCTCAGGAGTCTGCCGTGAGCTTTACCCCCGCCAATCGTTTGTTTCCTGCAACCCGCCTGCGTCGCAACCGTCGTGATGAATTCTCGCGTCGACTGGTCCGTGAAAACGTTCTGAGCGTCGATGACCTGATCCTGCCGGTGTTCGTGCTGGACGGTGAAAACCGTCGCGAAGCGGTGGCGTCGATGCCGGGCGTAGAGCGCCTGACCATCGATCTGTTGCTCGAAGAAGCCGCGAAGTGGGTTGAGCTGGGGATTCCGGCGCTGGCGCTGTTTCCGGTCACACCACCGGAACTCAAGTCTCTGGATGCCGCCGAAGCCTGGAACCCGGACGGCATTGCCCAACGCGCCACCCGCGCTCTGCGTGATCGCTTCCCGGAACTGGGTGTGATCACCGACGTCGCCCTGGACCCGTTCACCACCCACGGCCAGGACGGCATCCTCGACGAAGAAGGCTACGTGCAGAACGACATCACTGTCGATGCACTGGTCAAGCAAGCCCTGTCCCACGCCGCAGCCGGCGCTCAGGTGGTGGCCCCGTCGGACATGATGGACGGCCGCATCCAGGCGATCCGCGAAGCCCTTGAGCTGGCCGATCACGTCAATGTGCGGATCATGGCTTACTCGGCCAAATACGCCAGCGCCTATTACGGCCCGTTCCGTGATGCGGTGGGGTCGGCGCTGAACCTGGGCAAGGCCAACAAGGCCTCTTATCAGATGGACCCGGCCAACAGCAACGAAGCCCTGCACGAAGTGGCGGCGGACTTGTCAGAAGGCGCGGACATGGTCATGGTCAAGCCAGGCATGCCGTACCTGGACATCCTTTACCGGGTCAAAGAAGAATTCAAAGTGCCGACGTTTGTTTACCAAGTCAGCGGCGAATACGCCATGCACATGGCGGCAATCCAGAATGGCTGGTTGAGCGAAGGGGTTATTCTCGAATCCCTGACCGCTTTTAAACGTGCAGGCGCAGATGGCATCCTCACTTACTTTGCCGTGCGCGCCGCCCAATTGTTACGAGAGCAAAAATAGCCCTCCCAGGAACAGTCGATGAATACCGAAGGACTCTCTGAAGTTGCTGTAAAAGACGCTCAACCCCTGGTGGAGCAAATCGACGAAACCCCGCCGGATGTGGAGCCAGCTCCCGTCCCCGTGGTCACCGAGCCCGCTGTCGCGGCGCCGGCGGCGATTGCCGTTCCGGGCCTGGATGACAGCAGCCTGTACATCCATCGCGAGCTCTCGCAACTGCAGTTCAACATCCGCGTGCTGGAACAGGCGCTGGATGAGTCCTACCCGTTGCTGGAGCGGCTGAAATTCCTGCTGATCTTCTCCAGCAACCTGGACGAGTTCTTCGAGATTCGCGTGGCCGGCCTGAAGAAGCAGATCACCTTCGCCCGTGAACAGGCCGGCGCCGATGGCCTGCAACCGCACCAGGCCCTGGCCCGTATCAGCGAACTGGTGCACGGTCATGTCGACCGCCAGTACGCGATCCTCAACGATATTCTGTTGCCGGAACTGGAGAAACATCAGGTCCGCTTCATCCGTCGTCGTCACTGGACGACCAAGATCAAAACCTGGGTCCGTCGTTATTTCCGCGACGAGATCGCGCCGATCATCACCCCGATCGGCCTGGACCCGACGCACCCGTTCCCGTTGCTGGTGAACAAGAGCCTGAACTTCATCGTCGAGCTCGAAGGTATCGACGCCTTTGGTCGCGACTCCGGCCTGGCGATCATCCCCGCGCCACGTCTGCTGCCGCGCGTCATCAAGTTGCCGGAAGAGGTGGGCGGCGCAGGCGACAACTACGTGTTCCTGTCGTCGATGATCCATGCCCACGCCGATGACCTGTTCCAGGGCATGAAGGTCAAGGGCTGCTACCAGTTCCGTCTGACCCGAAACGCCGACCTCGCCGTCGACACCGAAGACGTGGAAGACCTGGCCCGCGCCCTGCGCGGCGAGTTGTTCTCCCGTCGCTACGGTGACGCGGTGCGTCTGGAAGTGGCCGACACCTGTCCGAAACACCTGTCTGACTACTTGCTCAAGCAATTCAACCTGCACGAGACCGAGCTGTATCAGGTCAATGGTCCGGTCAACCTGACCCGCCTGTTCAGCATCACCGGTCTGGACAGCCAGCGAGCGCTGCAATACACGCCGTTCACCCCGCAGATCCCGAAATTGCTGCAAAACAGCGAGAACATCTTCAGCGTGATCAGCAAGCAGGACATCCTGTTGCTGCACCCGTTCGAGTCTTTCACCCCGGTGGTCGATTTGCTGCGCCAGGCGGCCAAGGACCCGCATGTATTGGCGGTCCGTCAGACCCTGTACCGCTCCGGCGCCAACTCGGAAATCGTTGATGCGCTGGTCGACGCGGCGCGCAACGGCAAGGAAGTCACCGCGGTGATCGAATTGCGTGCGCGGTTTGACGAAGAGTCCAACCTGCAACTGGCCAGTCGTCTGCAAGCGGCCGGTGCGGTGGTGATCTACGGCGTGGTCGGCTTCAAGACCCACGCCAAGATGATGCTGATCCTGCGGCGCGAGGCCGGCGAAATCGTGCGTTACGCGCACTTGGGCACCGGCAACTACCACGCGGCCAACGCCCGTCTGTACACCGACTACAGCTTGCTGACCTCCGACGACGCCTTGTGCGAAGACGTCGGCAAACTGTTCAGCCAGTTGATCGGCATGGGCAAGACCCTGCGCATGAAGAAACTGCTGCACGCGCCGTTCACGTTGAAGAAGGGCATGCTCGACATGATTGCCCGGGAAACCCAGTTCGCCCTCGATGGCAAACCGGCGCACATCATTGCCAAGTTCAACTCGCTGACCGATCCGAAGATCATCCGCGCGCTGTACAAAGCCAGTCAGTCCGGGGTGCGTATCGATCTGGTGGTGCGCGGCATGTGCTGCCTGCGTCCGGGCATCGCCGGGGTCTCGCACAACATCCATGTGCGCTCGATCATCGGTCGCTTCCTGGAACACACCCGGGTCTTCTACTTCCTTAATGGCGGCGAAGAGCAGATGTTCCTCTCCAGCGCCGACTGGATGGAGCGCAACCTCGATAAGCGCGTCGAGACGTGCTTCCCGGTGGAGGGCAAGAAGCTGATCATGCGGGTCAAGAAGGAGCTGGAGCTTTATCTGACCGATAACACGCATAGCTGGAGCTTGCAGGCGGACGGTCGGTACATCCGCAACACCCCGACCGGCAACCAAAACCCGCGCAGTGCCCAGGCGACGTTGCTGGAGCGGTTGGGGAGTCCGATTCTGGCCGTGCGTTAACGCGCAAAACCCTGTGGGAGCGGGCTTGCTCGCGAAAGCGGAATGTCAGTCAATAATGATGTCGACTGACACACTGCATTCGCGAGCAAGCCCGCTCCCACAGGGGGATTGGTATCGGTTGCTGAATCGCGGACACAAAAAAAGGCCTTCCGAAGAAGGCCTTTTTCATTTTCAGCGAAAGTCTGTAGGAGCAAAGCTTGCTCGCGATAGCGCCCGCAAGATCGCCATCGCGAGCAAGCTTTGCTCCTACGGGGCCTTGTTCGGCGGGGGTTAGCGCACGTTCAGGGTGAACCCGACGCGGGTCAGCCATTCCGCTTCCAGGGCGAAGTCGGCCTGGGTCAGTTGGTTTTCGTCCAGCCAGTTGGCCGGGAACAACACGTCCAGGCTGTCGCCGTTGGCGTGCAGGGTGACCTGGGGCATTTCCTGGGTGCCGCGTATGTGATGGAACAGGATCGCAAAGCGCAGCAGCACGCACAGGCGAATCAACTTGCTGCCATCACTGCCGAATTCGGCAAACTTGTCCCGGGGAATATTGCGGCGGTGACCGCGCACCAACAGCGCAAGCATTTGCTGGTCTTCCCGGGAGAACCCGGCCAGGTCCGAGTGCTCGATCAGATAGGCGCCGTGCTTGTGGTAGTGATAGTGGGCGATGTCCAGGCCGACTTCATGGACCTTGGCGGCCCAGCCCAGCAGTTCACGCCAGACGCCATCGTCCAGATCCCAATCCGCCGCCACTTGATCGAAGGCATGCAGCGCCTTGCGTTCAACCCGCGCCGCTTGTTCCAGATCGACGTGATAACGCTCCATCAGCGAGCTGAGGGTGCGTTCACGGACGTCTTCGTGATGATGACGGCCCAGCAGGTCATAGAGCACGCCTTCACGCAGGGCGCCTTCACAGTGGTCCATGCGTTGCAGTTCGAGGGCATCGAAGATTGCTTCGAGAATCGCCAGGCCGGCCGGGAAGATCGCCCGGCGGTCAGGCTTGATGCCTTCGAAGTCGATTTTCTCTACATCCCCCAGTTTGATCAGCTTGCGCTTGAGCCAGGCCAGGCCTTCGGCGTTGACTTCGCCGGTGCCATGTCCGCCAGCCTTCAACGCCAACCCGATGGCGCGGATGGTGCCCGAGGAGCCGATGGCTTCATCCCAGGTCAGGCGATGCAGGGCGTGCTCGATGCTCATGATCTCCAGCCGAGCCGCCGTATACGCCTGGGCGTAGCGGGCCGGGGTGACCTTGCCGTCCTTGAAATAACGCTGGGTGTAGCTGACGCAACCCATTTGCAGGCTTTCGCGCAGCAGCGGCTCGAAGCGCTGGCCGATGATAAATTCGGTACTGCCGCCGCCGATGTCGGCCACCAGGCGTTTACCCGGAGTGTCGGCGAGGGTGTGGGAGACGCCGAGGTAGATCAGGCGCGCCTCTTCACGGCCGGAGATGACTTCCACCGGGTGGCCGAGGATTTCTTCGGCGCGGCGGATGAATTCGGCACGGTTGCGGGCTTCGCGCAGGGCGTTGGTGCCAACGATCCGCACGGCGCCGGGTGGCATACCGTTGATCAGTTGGGCAAAACGCTTGAGGCAATCAAGCCCGCGCTGCATCGATTCTTCGTTGAGCTGGCGCTCATCGTCGATGCCGGCGGCCAGTTGTACCTTCTCGCCGAGGCGCTCAAGAATACGGATCTCGCCGTTCTGGGCCTTGGCCACGACCATGTGAAAGCTGTTGGAGCCCAGGTCGATCGCGGCGATCAGGGACAGATTCTTGGCTTGGGATTGCGGCATGGTCAGGGGGTCTCGGTCGATAACCTCGACATCGTGCCACGATCAAACGCTGACGCCAACGCGTACGGCGCAAAGCCTTGATCCAGAGCACCCGAGCCCTGATCGTTCTGCGGTGAGAGTTGCGCCATGGCGGCTGGCCTCTTCGCGAGCAAGCCCGCTCCCACATTGGAATTCGTCCCCTGTGGGAGCGGGCTTGCTCGCGAAGGCGTCTTCAAAGACACCGCAAATCTTTCAGCCCGCCGCCTCAACGGTGCCAATGAAGTTCGCCAACTCCGCCGTCTGCGGATTGGCAAACAACACCTTCGGATCCCCCACCTCATGCACCTTGCCCTGGTGCATGAACACCAACTTATCCCCCACCTCCCGGGCAAAACGCATTTCGTGGGTGACCATGATCAGCGTCATGCCTTCCTTGGCCAGTTGCCGGACCACGCTCAGCACTTCATTGACCAGTTCCGGGTCCAGGGCCGAGGTGATCTCGTCGCACAGCAACACCTTGGGCGACATCGCCAGGGCTCGGGCAATCGCCACGCGCTGTTGCTGGCCGCCGGACAAGCGATCGGGGAACGCATCAAACTTCTCCCCGAGCCCGACCCGCTCCAGCATTTCTATTGCCAGTTCTCTGGCTTTCGCCTTGGGCACTTTCTGCACCACTTGCGGCGCCAGCATCACGTTCTCGCCCACGGTCAGGTGCGGAAACAGGTTGAACTGCTGGAACACCATCCCGACCTTCTGACGCAAACTGCGCAGGTCAGCGCGAGCGGCGTCCAGGTATTCGCCATCGACTTCGATCACGCCGTCGTTGATCGACTCCAAACCATTCAAGGTACGGAGCAAGGTGGACTTGCCCGAGCCGCTGCGGCCGATGATCGCCACCACCTGGCCTTCCTCGACGCTCAGGTCGATGCCTTTGAGCACATGGTGGTCGCCGTAATATTTATGCAGGGCCGAAATTCTAAGCAGAGGCATGCAGTCTCCTTTCCAGGTAGCGCGCACTGAGGGACAAGGGGTAGCAGAGCAAAAAGTAACCAAGGGCGACGAGGCCGTAGACCATGAACGGTTCGAACGTGGCGTTGGCGAGCATGCCGCCGGTCTTGGTCAGTTCGGTGAAGCCGATGATCGAGGTGACAGCGGTGCCTTTGACCACTTGCACGGAGAAGCCCACGGTCGGCGCCACGGCGATGCGCAGGGCCTGGGGCAGGATCACGTAGCGCAATTGCTCCAGCGGATTCAGCGCCAGGCTCGACGAGGCTTCCCACTGGCCGTTGGGGATCGAATCGACGCAACCGCGCCAGATCTCCGCCAGGTAAGCGCTGGTGAACAGCGTCAGCGCCACCGCAGCGGCCATCCACGGTGAAATCTCCACTCCGGCCAATGCCACGCCGAAGAACACCAGGAACAACTGCATCAACAGCGGCGTGCCCTGGAACAGTTCGATGTAGGTGCGGGCGAAGCTGCGGGGGAAGGTCTTTTTCGAGATACGCATGACCATGACCAGCAAACCGATCACGCCACCGCCGATAAACGCCACCAGCGACAGCGCCAGGGTCCATTGCAGGCCGGTGAGCAGGTTGCGCACGACGTCCCAGAAGGTGAAATCGCTCATTGGCTGCTCCTTGCAATGTAGCGCCGACCGATCCAGTTCAGCAGTTGGCGGATCAGCAACGCCATGCACAGGTAGATCAGCGTGGTCAGGGCGTAGGTTTCAAAGGCGCGGAAGTTGCGCGACTGAATGAAGTTGGCGGCGAAGCTCAGCTCTTCGGTGGCGATCTGCGAACAGACTGCCGAGCCGAGCATGACGATGATGATCTGGCTGCTCAGTGCCGGCCAGACCTTGCCCAGCGCCGGCAGCAACACCACGTGGCGAAAGGCCTCGAAGCGGCTCATCGCCAACGCGGCGGCGGCTTCCAGTTGGCCGCGAGGGATCGCCTGGATGCCGGCGCGAATGATCTCGGTCGAATAAGCCCCGAGGTTGATCACCATCGCCAGCACCGCTGCCTGCCATTCGGAAATCTGCACGCCGAGGGACGGCAGACCGAAGAAAATGAAGAACAACTGCACCAGGAACGGCGTGTTGCGGATCAACTCGACATAGACGCCGAAGATCGCCGAGAACGGGCGGATGTTCCACGCCCGCACCAACGCCCCGACGATGCCCAGGCCCACGCCGAACACCGCGCCGATGGCCGTCAGTTCCAGGGTGAACAGCGCACCGCGCAGCAACAGGTCGGTGTTTTGCACCACCGGTAGAAAATCGAACTGGTAAGCCATGGACAGTCTCCCCCGCGACGATCAGAGATCAGCCGGCAGCGGCTCTTTGAGCCAGGTCTGGGAGTTTTTCTCCAGCGAACCGTCGGTCTTGGCGGTGGCGAGGATCTGGTTGACCTTGTCCAGCAGCGCCGCTTCGTTCTTGTTCACGCCGACATACACCGGCGAATCCTTGAGCTTCACTTTCAACGCTGGAATGCGTTTCGGGTTCTTCTCGCTGATCGCCACCATCACCACGTTGCCGCTGGCGATCAGGTCGACCTGGCCGGCGAGGTAGGCGGCGATGGTCGAGTTGTTGTCTTCGAAGCGCTTGATGGTCACGCCTTCGGGGGCGACTTTGGTCAGCTCGATGTCTTCGATGGCGCCACGGGTGACGCTGATGGTCTTGCCCTTGAGGTCGTCCAGGGTTTTGATCGCCGCGTCTGGCGGGCCGAACACGGCGAGGTAGAACGGTGCGTAGGCGCTGGAGAAGTCGATGACTTTCTCCCGCTCAGGGTTCTTGCCGAGGCTGGAAATCACCAGGTCGACCTTGCCGGTGGTCAGGAACGGAATGCGGTTGGTGCTGTTGACCGGGGTCAGTTCGAGTTTGACCTTGAGCTGGTCGGCCAGCAGTTTGGCGGTGTCGATGTCCAGGCCCCGGGGTTTCATGTCCGGGCCGACCGAACCGAACGGCGGGAAGTCCTGGGGCACGGCGACCTTGAGGGTGCCGCGCTTGACCACATCCTCCAGACCGTCGGCGTGGGCGGGTGCCTGGCTCAGCATCAGGCTGGCAAACAGGGCTGCGAGGAGGGCGCTGTAACGCTGGGTCATGGCAAATCTCCGAATCGACGAGAAGTTTTCTGCGAATCGACAGAGCACGGCGCATGCCAACATTGTGATTGCGGGGTGGCAGGCCGCGGGTTTGCTGGTGTTGGTCGGTCTTACTGGTCTGAACAGTCAGCTCCGGTTTCGCACCCCGATAGCGCATCGCTGTTGATCGTCGAACCCTGGTGGGGCACGACTTGCCGGGCGCGGCGAATAGCTTTACAACTAGCCGCTTATTGGCCTGGTTCGTCTGGAAAACCATGAACTCGATCTCTCGCGCCGTACCCGAAGTGGCGCTGCAAGCCATCCGCAAACTGATTACCGAGCAGGGTTTCGGGCCGGGGGATGCCTTGCCCTCGCAACGGGATTTGGCGGTGCAGTTGGGCGTCAGCCGGGCGTCGTTGCGTGAGGCGTTGTCGTCCTTGAGTGCGCTGGGGGTGATCAGCATTCAGCCGGGCAAGGGCGTTTTCGTGCAGTCGCCGGTGGAGTTGCCCCGAGGTGATGCGGCGGCGAGCTGGCCGTTCGCGGCCCAGGCCTCGCCACTGGATATCTTCCAGTTGCGCTATGCCTTGGAAGGCTTCGCGGCGGGGCTGGCGGCGGTGACCTTGAGCACGTTCGAGCTCGATGCCCTGGAAGACAACGTGGCCGCCATGCGCAACGAATTGAAGGCCGGCGACTTCGATGCCGCAGCGCGACTGGACTTCGAATTTCACCGGCGCATCCTGCTGGCCAGCGGCAATCAGGCGATGTTGAGCATCCTGACCGCCAGCGCCGACATCTTTCTGGAGAGCCAGAAGCTACCGTTCATCCGGGCCGAACGGGCCATGGAAACCTGGCAGGAACACCGCAAAATCCTCCGCGCACTGGCGCGCCGGGCGTCCGGGGCGGCGCAGAAAGCGATGCAGGAACATGTACGCAATGCCGCGCTGCGCACTGGAATTGCCTTCGTCGCTCCCGCCACGTCTTGACTTGAGCTATACCCAAACTCATGGACCACCATAGCGAGACTCAATCATCTGCACCTTCCTGAACGAGGGAAGGGCGGCTATGATGGGCCACGTTTTTTTGCTTACAACCTGGAGACTTCCATGAGCAGCGATCTTATCAAACACGTTAGCGACGCTAGCTTCGAGGCCGATGTACTCAAGGCCGAAGGCGCTGTACTGGTCGACTACTGGGCTGAATGGTGCGGCCCTTGCAAAATGATCGCTCCTGTTCTGGACGAAATCGCTGAGACCTACAAAGGCAAGCTGACCATCGCCAAGCTGAACATCGACGAAAACCAGGAAACCCCGGCCAAGCACGGCGTGCGTGGTATCCCGACCCTGATGCTGTTCAAGAACGGCAACGTGGAAGCGACCAAGGTTGGCGCGTTGTCCAAGTCGCAACTGGCTGCATTCCTCGACGCCAACATCTAAGTCGGCGACGTTGTAAAAAAAGCCCCGCATATTGCGGGGCTTTTTGCATATTCAGGGCTAGACGCTCCGAAACTCAGGTGGTACATTCGGCCCCGCACTGGTTTCTCCACTGCCCCCTGCTAGCCGTCGCCGACGCACTCCTTTTCGAATAAGTACGCGATCCTGTCGCCTTCTCTGCGGCGCGGCCTCATTAAGCCAAAAGCTTAATTTCCCCCCCTCCATAAATGATTACGTCATTCCTATATGAATCTGACTGAACTCAAGCAAAAGCCGATTACCGAACTGCTCGAATTGGCCGAACAGATGGGCATAGAAAATATGGCCCGTTCGCGCAAGCAGGACGTGATTTTCTCCCTGCTCAAAAAGCACGCGAAAAGCGGCGAGGAAATCTCCGGTGATGGCGTGCTGGAGATTCTCCAGGACGGCTTCGGCTTCCTCCGCTCCGCTGACGCTTCCTATCTCGCCGGCCCAGACGATATCTACGTCTCGCCGAGCCAGATCCGTCGCTTTAACTTGCGCACCGGTGACACCATCGTTGGCAAGATCCGCCCTCCAAAGGAAGGCGAGCGTTATTTCGCTCTGCTCAAGGTCGATACGATCAACTACGATCGTCCTGAGAACGCGAAAAACAAGATTCTCTTCGAGAACCTGACCCCGCTGTTCCCGACCGTGCGCATGAAGATGGAAGCCGGCAACGGTTCCACCGAAGACTTGACCGGTCGTGTCATCGACCTGTGCGCCCCGATCGGCAAAGGCCAGCGCGGTCTGATCGTTGCACCGCCGAAAGCCGGTAAAACGATCATGCTGCAGAACATCGCCGCGAACATCGCACGTAACAATCCTGAAGTTCACCTGATCGTGTTGCTGATCGATGAGCGTCCGGAAGAAGTAACCGAAATGCAGCGCACCGTGCGCGGCGAAGTGGTTGCCTCGACGTTCGATGAGCCGCCAACCCGCCACGTGCAGGTTGCCGAAATGGTGATCGAGAAGGCCAAGCGCCTGGTCGAACACAAAAAAGACGTGGTGATCCTGCTCGACTCCATCACCCGTCTGGCTCGCGCCTACAACACCGTGATCCCGAGCTCCGGCAAGGTACTGACCGGTGGTGTCGATGCCCACGCCCTGGAGAAACCGAAACGTTTCTTCGGCGCTGCACGGAACATCGAAGAAGGCGGCTCGCTGACCATCATCGCCACCGCACTGGTTGAAACCGGCTCGAAAATGGACGAAGTGATCTACGAGGAATTCAAAGGCACCGGCAACATGGAACTGCCTCTGGATCGCCGCATCGCTGAAAAACGCGTCTTCCCGGCTATCAACATCAACCGTTCCGGCACCCGCCGCGAAGAGTTGCTGACCGCCGACGACGAGTTGCAGCGTATGTGGATCCTGCGCAAACTGCTGCACCCGATGGACGAAATCGCTGCCATCGAGTTCCTGGTCGACAAGCTGAAAACGACCAAGACCAACGACGAGTTCTTCTTGTCGATGAAGCGTAAGTAAGACGGTTTTCCAACCGCTAAGAATGGCGTCCTTCGGGGCGCCATTTTTTTTGCAAAAAAAAAGGGGAGGATTGCGACTAGGGTTGGTCAGTACAGAAACGAAATGGGTCGACGAACCCAGAACTTCAATCTGACTGGCATTTTCTGTTTATGAGCACACTTGCTTATCGAAGGGATATCGACGGCTTGCGGGCAATCGCCGTGATCGCGGTCGTGTTGTTCCATTTTGGCGTTCCTGGCTTTACCGGCGGCTTTGTCGGTGTCGACGTCTTCTTTGTTATTTCCGGTTACCTGATTACCTCGATCATCTGGAACCAGCGCAAGGTCGGGCGTTTCAGCTTTGTCGATTTCTGGGCGCGGCGTGCCCGGCGGATCCTGCCGGCGCTGTTTGTGATGATTCTGGCGGTGCTGATGGTGGGCTGGTTCCTGATGGCCCCCAAGGACTATGAAGAACTGGGGCGCTCGGTGCGCTACCAGGTGATGTTCGTCTCCAACATCCTGTTCATGCGCCAGGATGGCTATTTTGATGTGGCGTCCGATCTCAAGCCGTTGCTGCACACCTGGTCGCTGGCGGTTGAGGAGCAGTTCTACATCATCTTCCCGCTGTTGCTGACGGTGCTGTCGAGCCGCCTCAAGCATTGGCGACTGGCGTTGTTCGGGGTGCTGCTGGTTTCGTTCGGGCTCAGCGTCTGGGCCGTGGCGCATCATCCTGAGAAGGCCTTTTTCCTGTTGCCGATGCGCGCCTGGGAGTTGCTGGCCGGCGCGATGCTGGCGGTTGCGCCGCGTGGGCAATGGCGTCTCACCGCGACCGGCGCCCAAGCCGTCAGCCTGTTCGGCTTCGGTCTGATTCTGCTGGCGGTATTTGCCTACGACAAAACCACGCCATTCCCCGGCGCTGCTGCGTTGCTGCCGACCCTCGGCGTGGTGGCGTTGATCTGGGCCAACGGCCATCGGCAGACCCTGGTCGGTGGGCTGCTGGCCAGTCGTGTGCTGGTCGGCCTCGGCTTGATTTCCTATTCCTGGTACTTGTGGCATTGGCCGGTGTTTGTCTTCGCCAGCTATGCCAGCGTCGAGGAGCCGGGACTGGTGGATACCGTCGGCTTGATTCTGCTCACGCTGCTGCTCGGCTACCTGTCATGGCGCTTCGTCGAGACACCGTTCCGCGAGCGCCGCTTGCTGGCCGGACGCCGGCAGATCCTGATCGCGGCCGGTTGCGGCGTGATCGTCCTCGGATTGGCCGGTCAAGCGCTGCGCTGGACCGATGGCTTGCCTTCGCGCCTGTCTGATCAAGCCTTGCAATACGCCAAGGGCAAGGAGTGGCGGCCCGAACTGATGCGCTGCCTGGCCGATGACAAGACTCCTGACGACAAACTCTTTTGTCATTACGGGAAGCTTGCGCCGAGCGCTTCAAAGGCATTGGTCTGGGGTGACAGCCATGCCACGGCGCTGATTCCGGTGTTCGATGATGGCGCGCAAAAGCATGGTGTCAGCGTGATTCTCGCCAGTTCCCCCGGCTGCATTCCGGTTGAAGGGCTTGAACACGATCAGCGATGTGCCCGTTTCAATCGTCGGGTCGAGGGTGCATTGAAGCCGCAAGCGGTGGGCGACGTGGTGTTGGTCGCGCGTTGGAGCCTGTATCTGTATGGCGATGTGAAAGGCGATCTTGGGCATGCGTTGCGTGATTCCCATGGCCGATATGACCGCGCCACCGCCGAGCAACGCTTGGCTGATGGCTTGCAAGCGACCGTTCGGCAACTGCGTGCGGACGGGCATCGCGTCTGGCTGGTCAAGGAGGCACCGCTGCAACCGTTCAGCCCGCCTTATCGCCTGACGCGCCTGGCGATGTTGCACCGGCCGACGGATAACGTGGGCCTGGCGGTGACCGAACACTTCAAGCGCCAGGCGTTCATTAGCCAGTTGTTCGCGCAAATAGCCGCGGCCAATTCGGGGGTGAGCGTGGTGGATCCGGCGCCATTGTTGTGTGATGGCGCGGGTCTTTGCCGTGTCGAGCTGGACGGTCATTCGCTGTATACCGACGACAATCACCTGTCGGAGATCGGCGCACGGTTCGTGGCGCCGGTGCTTGAGCCGTTGTTCAAGCGCCTGCAAGCCCAGGCAACACTGGGTAATGGCAACGTGAATGCGGCGAAGTAAGCAGCGATAAGCTGCCAGCGGCCGGCAGAGCAGGTAGGATGTACGCCTATTTTACGGGTGCCATCATCAATGAAATTCAAGGATCTTCGGGATTTCGTGCAGCAGCTTGAGCAGCGCGGAGAGTTGAAACGCATCCAGATCCCCGTCTCTCCAGTGCTGGAGATGACCGAAGTCTGTGATCGCACGTTGCGAGCCAAAGGCCCGGCGCTGCTGTTCGAGAACCCAACCGGCTATGACATCCCGGTGCTCGGCAACCTGTTCGGCACCCCCGAGCGGGTGGCCATGGGCATGGGCGCCGAGGCGGTCAGCGAGCTGCGTGAAATCGGCAAGTTGCTGGCGTTCCTCAAGGAACCCGAGCCGCCGAAGGGCTTGAAGGATGCCTGGTCCAAGCTGCCGATCTTCCGCAAGATCATCGCCATGGCGCCGAAAGTCGTCAAAGACGCGGTCTGCCAGGAAGTGGTCATCGAAGGCGACGACGTCGACCTGGCGATGCTGCCCGTGCAGACCTGCTGGCCCGGCGACGTCGGCCCGCTGATCACCTGGGGCCTGACCGTCACCAAAGGTCCGAACAAGGACCGGCAGAACCTCGGCATCTACCGCCAGCAAGTGATTGGCCGCAACAAGGTCATCATGCGTTGGTTGAGCCACCGTGGCGGCGCGCTGGATTATCGCGAGTGGTGCGAGAAGCATCCCGGCCAGCCGTTCCCCGTATCTGTGGCCCTGGGCGCCGACCCGGCGACCATCCTCGGCGCCGTGACGCCGGTGCCGGACAGCCTCTCCGAATACGCCTTCGCCGGTCTGCTGCGTGGCAATCGCACCGAGTTGGTGAAGTGCCGTGGCAACGACCTGCAAGTGCCGGCCACTGCCGAAATCATCCTGGAAGGCGTGATCCATCCGGGCGAGATGGCCGACGAAGGCCCGTACGGCGACCACACCGGTTATTACAACGAAGTCGACAGCTTCCCGGTGTTCACCGTCGAGCGCATCACCCACCGGATCAAACCGATCTACCACAGCACCTACACCGGCCGTCCACCGGATGAGCCGGCGATTCTCGGTGTGGCGCTGAACGAAGTGTTCGTGCCGATCCTGCAGAAGCAGTTCCCGGAAATCACCGACTTCTACCTGCCGCCCGAAGGCTGCTCGTACCGCATGGCCATCGTGACCATGAAGAAGTCGTATCCGGGCCATGCCAAGCGGGTAATGCTCGGTGTCTGGTCGTTTTTGCGACAGTTCATGTACACCAAGTTCGTTATCGTCACTGACGACGATATCAACGCGCGAGACTGGAACGACGTGGTCTGGGCCATCACCACGCGCATGGACCCCAAGCGCGACACGGTGATGATCGATAACACGCCGATCGACTACCTCGACTTCGCCTCGCCGGTGTCCGGCCTGGGCTCGAAGATGGGGCTCGATGCCACGCATAAATGGCCGGGAGAGACCACTCGCGAGTGGGGTCGGGTGATCGTCAAGGATGAAGCCGTGACAAAACGGATCGATGCCATCTGGAATCAGTTAGGAATAGATTGATGCGTGTAACCTTGCAGCCCTCCGGAGCAGTGCTTGAGATATTGCCCGGCGAGCGGATTCTCGATGGCGCGCGGCGCTTGGGCTATGAATGCCCGCAAAGCTGCCGCAACGGCAATTGCCACGTCTGTGCGGCGTTGCTGGTAGAAGGCCGGGTTGAACAGGCCGGCAATGTGCGTGACCACGGCGAGTTCTACACTTGCATAGCCGAGCCGCTGGAAGACTGCATCGTGCTGTGGGATGGCGTGCTCGCGCTGGGAGAACTGCCGGTGCGCAGCTTGTCGTGTCAGGTCATTGAATGCAGGGATGTCGGCGGGGATACCTTTCGGGTCCACCTGCGGGCGCCGGCCGGCAAGCCGCCGCGCTATCACGCCGGTCAGTATTTGATGATCGAACGCGAAAACGGCGAGAAGTCCGCATTCTCCCTGGCCTCGGCACCCCATGCCGGGCGCGACCTGGAAATCCATGTGCTGGCGCGCGAAAGCAGTGCGCTCAGCCTGATTGACCAGTTGCAACGCAACGCCATGGTGCGCATCGAGATGCCGTTCGGCGATACCCACCTGGCTGAGTTGCCGGACGGGCCATTGGTTCTGATTGCCGCCGGCACCGGCATGGGCCAGATCCACAGCCTGATCGAACATTGCCGCGCCACCGGGTTCAAGCATCCGGTGCATCTGTATTGGGGCGTGCGTCGTCCTGAAGACTTTTATGAGATCGAAGATTGGGACGAATGGCTGAAACTGCCCAATCTGTTCCTGCATAAAGTCGTCAGCGATCAATGCGGCTGGGAGGGGCGCTGCGGGATGTTGCATGAGGCGGTGTGCGAGGATTTCCCTGATCTGAAAGCCTTGCATGTCTACGCCAGCGGTTCTCCGGCGATGGTCTACGGCACGCTGGATGCCTTGGTTGAAGCGGGGATGGATGCTCATCAGATGCGTGCCGACGTATTCGCTTATGCCCCTCGGTCCTAAATCGTTATAACTCCCTATATAGCCGATCGGTATTTATAGATTTATATAAATGCCGGTAGGTTATATGTCATATGGGCAATTATTTAAGAACTGTGCCATGGCACTTAAATTGCCTTAAAACATATGTGCCTTATTGTTACAGCGGTGCGTTCTATTAAGTAATTCTTTACCCGCGGGGAGCTGAACGCTATTCGCCATGAGCGCCATTGAATCTGCTTTTTTGAACCTGGCTTACCCTCCGCGCCTCGATTTGGGGCCGCAGCTTACGCACGAACAATTGCTCAGCTCGATGCAGGCAACGATGGCGCGCCACAAGGGTGGGCCGGTCTGGCTGTTCGCGTATGGCTCACTGATCTGGCGCCCTGAATGCCCGGCGGTGGAGCGAGTGCGCGGGCGGGTTCACGGCTACCATCGCGGTTTGTACCTGTGGTCCCACGAACATCGCGGCACCCCGGAAGTGCCGGGCCTGGTGTTTGGCCTGGATCGCGGCGGTTCTTGCAGCGGTTTTGCCTATCGCCTTCCCGAAGAACAACTTGAAGCCTCGCTCTATGCCTTGTGGCAGCGCGAAATGCCGTTTCCTTCCTATCGCCCACACTGGCTCAACTGCCGTCTAGAAGACGGAAGTCAGGTTCAGGCATTGGGATTCGTGTTGGAGCGGCACCTGCCCAGCTATGCCGGGAACTTGCCGGATCACGTGCTGAGCCAAGTGTTCGAAAACGCTTGCGGGCGTTACGGCACCACTCGCGATTATGTCGAGCAGACCGCCAACGCCCTGCGTAGCCACGCCATGCCAGACCGGAATCTGGAGGCGCGGCTCAAGCGCTGCAAATCAAAGTCGGATCAGGCGATCGCTTCTTCGCGGGTCTGACTGGCGCTTTGTTTGTGCCCCAGCGTGGGAGCCAGGAAGGCCATCGCCAGCAAACAGGCGGCTACCAGCAGGATGAAGCCGCCATCCCAGCCGAAATAGTCCACGGTGTAGCCCATCAGCGCACTGGCCGCGACTGACCCGCCCAAGTAACCGAACAATCCGGTAAAACCAGCGGCTGTGCCGGCGGCCTTTTTCGGCACCAGTTCCAGCGCTTGCAAACCCACCAGCATCACCGGACCGTAGATCAGGAAACCGATAGCGAACAGCGAGATCATGTCGATCATCGGGTTGCCCGGCGGGTTCAGCCAGTAAACGATCGTCGCCACGGTCACCAACGCCATGAACACCATGCCGGTCAGGCCACGGTTGCCACGGAAGACCTTGTCCGACATCCAGCCGCACAGCAGCGTGCCCGGAATGCCCGCCCACTCGTAAAGGAAATACGCCCACGACGTCTTATCGAAGTCGAAGTGCTTGACCTCTTTGAGGTAAGTCGGCGCCCAGTCCAGGATGCCGTAGCGCAGCAAGTAGACGAAGACGTTGGCCAGGGCGATGAACCAGAGCATTTTGTTGCGCAGCACGTATTTGACGAAGATGTCCTTGGCGCTGAATTCTTCTTCGTGGCTGGCGTCGTAGCCTTCCGGGTAATCGTTCTTGTACTTCTCGATCGGCGGCAGGCCGGTCGATTGCGGGGTATCGCGCATCACAATGAAGGCAAATACCGCGACCAGCAGCGCCACGGCCGCCGGGACGTAGAACTTGCTGTGCCAGTCGTTGAACCAGCCCATCCCGAGAATCGCCAGTGGACCAATCAAACCGCCGCCGACGTTATGCGCGGTGTTCCAGACCGACACCACCTGGCCACGTTCTTTCTGCGACCACCAGTGCACCATGGTCCGGCCGCTCGGTGGCCAGCCCATACCTTGTGCCCAGCCGTTGATGAACAACAGGATGAACATCATCGTCACGCTCGACGTCGCCCAAGGAGCGAAACCGAAAACGAACATGACCCCGGCCGACACGATCAGCCCGAAAGGCAGGAAGTAACGCGGGTTGGAGCGGTCGGACACAATGCCCATCAAAAACTTGGACAGACCGTAAGCGATCGCAATCGCCGACATGGCCACACCCAGTTGACCCTTTGTGTAGCCCTGGGCGATCAGGTCCGGGAATGCCAGCGTGAAGTTCTTGCGCAGCAAGTAGTAACCCGCATACCCAATGAAAATCCCGGCGAAGATCTGCCAGCGAAGGCGTTTATAGGTGTCGTCTATTTTTTCTTCAGGCAAGGCAGCCTGGTGTGCGGCAGGTCGAAAGAAAGCAAACATTCAAGAGCTCCAAATTTCTTGTTTTGACTGCGGATGCGAATGTTACAGTTTCGTTACCGAAAATAGCACCGGTTCGCATTGACCAAACAGCGGAAATGTTGGAGATCGCGTGTTCCTTTATGAACATGTCGCTCAGGTATAAGTGTAGGGCGGTGTGGGAAAGGTTTACCCGAGGGTCTTCCTGCGCTGGATCGATCCAAAATAGGACTGGTCTTTGGGAAACGTCCTTCGTTTAAAAGGGAAGTCGTGACGTTCAGCGAATGGCGGGGGTGCTTTAACCTGTATCAGGTCGGGAAATTCAGTCGCTAAGGGATGAGTGCATGCGGTGGTTTGCATTGGTTTTGTTGTTTGTGGTGTCGGGTGTCAGTTGGGCCGGGGAGGTATTCCTGGTGCCGGAGAACAGTCCCAAGCCGGTTTACCCCAGGGCGTTATCGAGGGCAGGGATCACGGGGGATGTGAGGGTCGGTTTCACTGCTCATTCGGATGGTTCGGTCAGTAAAGTCAGCGTGTTGGAAAGTGATCATCCCGAATTGGCGGAGTCTGCGAGGATCGCGGTGAGTCAGTGGCGATTCAGGCCTTGGACGGCGAGCAATGAGCAACCCGGCGAAGTGGAAGTGGTGGCGCCGATGGCCTTTCGACTGAATCAGGGGTTGCCGCTGGATGCCAATAAATGGCTGACAGAGTTGCGCTGTCGTGAGGTTAACGAGGAGCTGCGTAACGTTCCTGAGGGCTCTTGGGTTGATTCGAGCGTGTTCAATATTACCCGCGGCTATCTGTCGAATGCTTTTCCGATGGCGCAATTGTCGAGAGACCAGCGTCTGGCGCTGATCGCCAAGCTCAATAAAAGCGTGCCCGGTATCGTTTGGGGTTGCAGGAGTTCGCCGGTTTCCAGATACGTGAAGTATTTGCCGGCGGATGTTCGGAAGTTGCTTTAGGAAAAAGCGGTCTGGACAACGTCTATTGAAGTCCAGACCGCCTCATCAGAATCAACGAACCTGCACCACCACTTTGCCGACTGCTTTACGCTGGCCCAGATCATTGATCGCCTGCGCTGCATTGCTCAGCGGGTACACCTGGGACACCAGCGGCTTCAACTTGCCCTCGGCAAACCAGCCAAATAGCTGCTGGAAGTTCGCCGCGTTGTCCTGGGGTTGGCGCTGGGCAAACGAGCCCCAGAACACTCCGACCACCGCCGCGCCTTTGAGCAGGGCGAGGTTGACCGGGAATTCGGGGATGCGTCCGCTGGCGAAACCTACCACCAGCAGGCGGCCGTTCCAGGCGATGGCGCGCACAGCCTGGTCAAACAGGTCACCGCCCACCGGGTCGTAGATCACGTCGGCACCCTGGCCGTCGGTCAGGCGTTTGATTTCATCCTTGAGGCTGGTTTCGCTGTAGTTGATCAGTTCATCGGCGCCGGCAGCCTTGGCCACGGCGAGTTTTTCCGCGCTGCTGGCGGCGGCGATCACCCGGGCGCCCATGGCTTTGCCGATTTCCACGGCGGCCAGGCCGACACCGCCGGAAGCACCGAGCACCAGCAGGGTTTCACCCGGTTGCAGATTGGCCCGTTGCTTGAGGGCGTGCATCGAAGTGCCGTAGGTCATGCTGAAAGCGGCGGCGGTGTTGAAGTCCATCGACGGCGGGATCGGCAACACGTTGTAGCCCGGCACCGCGACCTGCTCGGCGAAGCTGCCCCAACCGGTCAGGGCCATGACCCGGTCACCGACCTTGAGGTGGCTGACCTTTTCGCCCACTGCGCTGACCACTCCGGCCGCTTCGCCGCCCGGGGAAAACGGGAAGGGCGGCTTGAACTGGTATTTGCCCTCGATGATCAGCGTGTCCGGGAAGTTGACCCCGGCGGCGTGCACGTCCAGCAGGATTTCGTTCTTCTTTGGGGCAGGACTGGCGACGTCTTCCAGCACCAGCGATTCGGCGGGGCCGAAGGCTTTGCATAGCACGGCTTTCATCAGGGCTATTCCTTTGGGAGTGATGGCCGATAAGTGTAGGTGTGTGAGTCGACGGGTCAACGAGCATGCCCGGCCCTGATAGTCAGCCATAAGCTTGTGCTTGCGCGGCGGGTCGTTATGCTAGGCCGCAAACCAGATAAGGAGCGAATTGTGAAAGCGTGGATCATGTTGTTGCTGGCCCTGTCTCTGCCCTTGGCAGCAGTGGCCGAAGAAGCCGCCAAAGAAGGTGAGGCCCCAAAGGTCAACTACGTCACCCTGAGCCCGCCGTTCGTGGGTAACTATGGCTTGGACGGCTCGCCGAAGTTGAAGGTGTTCAAGGCTGATGTGGCGTTGCGGGTCACTGGTGACGAGGCGACCAAAGCGGTCAAGGCCAATGAGCCGTTGATTCGCAATCAACTGGTGGCGTTGTTCACCCAGCAGACCACCGAGGCGATGAACAGCATCGAAGGAAAGGAAAAGCTGCGTCAGGAAGCGCTGAAGCAGACTCAGCAAGTGATGAGTGATGAAACCGGCAAGCCAGTGGTTGAGGATCTGTTGTTCAACAACCTGATCATTCAATAAGACTTCCTGCGGGCTTTTGTGGCGAGGGGGCTTGCCCCCGTCGGACTGCGCAGCAGTCCCCTGCTTCTTTGGGATGGGGCCGCTTCGCAGCCCAACGGGGGCAAGCCCCCTCGCCACAAAGCCCCTCATTCCAAAGGTCAGGACGCCAGACTCCTGCGAAACCGCATCAGCGCTATCGCAAAGAACACCAGCCCGATGGCGGTCAGCGCCAGCAAGTCCGGCCAGACCACGCTCAGCCCGGCGTCGCGAAACAGAATCGCGGCGCTCAAGCTGACAAAGTGCGTCGATGGCGAACCCTGCATCACCCATTGCAGCCATTGCGGCATGCTGTCGAGCGGCGTGCTGCCGCCGGACAGCAGCAACATCGGGATGATCACCGGAATCGCCAGCAGTCCGAATTGCGGCGTCGAGCGGGCCAGGGTCGCCAGAAATATCCCCAATGCCGTACTGGCGAATAGATAAACCGCGGTCACCAGCAAAAACAGGGTCATCGATCCGGCCAGCGGCACGCCCAGCGCACCTTTGACGATCACTTCCAGTGATATCCAGGTACACAGCACCACCACCAGCATGTTGCTCCAGATTTTCGCCAGCATGATCTCCAGCGCCGTCAGCGGCAGCACCAGCAAATGGTCGAGGGTGCCGTGTTCGCGCTCGCGCAGCAGCGCCGTGCCGGTCAGGATGATCGCGAGGATGGTGATGTTATTGACGATCTGAATCACCGCCAGGAACCAGCCGCCCTCCAGATTGGTATTGAACAGCGAGCGAGTGGTCAGCAGCGCCGACGCCTTGCTGGCGGGATCCGTCTGGCCGCTGTAGGTCAGCAGTTCGCGCTGGAAAATCCGCCCGATGTAACCCGCGCCCATGAACGCCTGGCTCATCGCTGTGGCATCGACGTTGACCTGCACCGTCGGTTGGCGACCGGCCAACAGATCCGTCTGGAAATTGGCCGGCACGTTGATCACGAACGTGTACTGGCCGTTGTCCATGACCTGATCGAGTTGCCCGTAAGGCAGCAACGCCGGGCGCTGGAACTCCGGCGGTTGCAGGGCCTGGGCCAGTTGCCGCGAGAGGTGGCTGTGATCTTCGTCGACAATGGCCACGCTGGCGTTGTGCACGCCGATCACCGAGCCGGCGGCCGGCATGTAGATCGCCACGGTGAAGGCGTAGAACAGAAATAGCAGCAACACGCTGTCGTGGCGCAGGCTGGTCAGTTCCTTGAGGCCAAGTCGCAAGATATGCGCAAGCTTGTGCATCAGGCCTCCTGCTTTTTCAGCATGACCAGGCTGAGCCCGGTGAACCCGAGAAAGAACCCGAACAGCGCCAGGCATTGCGGCCATAACTGTCGCAAGTCCAGCGCTTTGGTGAAGGTGCCGACGGCAATGTCGAGGAAGTACCCGGCCGGAAACAGCATGCCCATCACCGAGGCGGCGCCTTCGAGGGAGGAGCGCGGCACGATCAGCCCGGAGAACTGGATGGTCGGCAGGCTGGTGATGATCATGGTGCCGAGGATCGCGGCGATCTGTGTCCGGGTGAATGCTGAAATCAGCAGGCCCATGCTGGTAGTGGCCAGCACATAGAGCAAGCCGCCGAAGGCCAGGGTCAGGCCGCTGCCCTTGAACGGCACGCCGAACAGCCAGCGGTTCATGGCCACCAGCACCGCCAGGTTGATCAGGCTGACAGCCAGATACGGCGCCTGTTTACCCAACAGGAATTCCAGTCGGGTCAGCGGCGTGGCGTAGAAGTTGGTGATCGATCCCAGCTCCTTCTCACGCACGATTCCCAGCGCGGTGAGCATGGCCGGGATGAACGCGAGGATCAGCGCCATCACCCCGGGGCCGATGGCGTTAACGCTGACCACGTCCTGGTTGTAGCGGAATCGGGTTTCCAGTTTTGCTGCCGGCTGATGGTTCGGCGCGGGGCTGCTCTGTTCAGCCAATTGCTCAATATTCGCCTGGTGCACCGCCTCGACGTAGTTGCGACTGGTCTCAGCACGAAACGGCATCCCACCATCCAGCCACGCCGCCACGGTAGGCTGGCGCCCGGCGTACAGGTCGCGGCCAAAGCCCGGCGGGATCTCCAGCGCCAGTTTGATTTCCGAGCGTTGAAGGCGTCGGTGCAATTCTTTGCTGTCGCGGATCGGTGCTTGTTCGGCAAAGTAGCGAGAACTGCGGAACGCTTCCAGATACGTACGGCTTTGCGGCGTCTGGTCTTGGTCGAATACGGCGAAGGCGAGTTTTTCCACGTCCAGGGAAATGCCGTAGCCGAAGATCACCATCATGAAAATCGCCCCGAGCAGGGCGAACGCCATCCGCACTTTATCGCGCAGCAACTCCTTGCCTTCACGACTGGCCACGGCCACCAGGCGGCCGACGCTGAAACCACGTTCTTTCATTGGCGTTGTTGGTGCGACGGGCGTGTCGGCGGGCGCTGGCGGCGTCGGCGTTTCGCCAGCGCCTTGGGCCTGTTCCAGGCAGGTGACAAACGCCGCTTCCAGCGTCTCGCCCTTGAACTGTTGTTGCAGCGCTGACGGGGTGTCACAGGCCAGTACCTTACCGGCGTGCATCAGCGAGATGCGGTCGCAGCGCTGGGCTTCGTTCATGAAGTGGGTGGAGAGGAAGATCGTCACGCCTTGCTCGCGGGACAACTCGATCAGCAGCCGCCAGAAGTCATCCCGCGCCGCCGGGTCGACGCCGGAGGTCGGTTCGTCGAGGATCAGCACTTCCGGGCGATGCAGCACCGCCACAGCCAGGGACAGTCGTTGGCGTAAACCCAAAGGCAAGGCGCCAGACTGTTGATCGGCGACGTTGACCAGATTGAAACGCTGGATCAGTTCGTCGATACGCAGGGCGCTGTCGGCCTTGGGCAAATCGAACAGGCGCGCATGCAAGTCCAGGTTCTGCCGCACGCTCAACTCGCCATACAGCGAGAAACTCTGGGACATGAAGCCGACCCGTTTGCGGGTGGCCAGGTCCTTGGCGTTCACGGGATTGCCCAGCAGTGTGGCGCTGCCCTCGCTGGCCGGCATCAGGCCGGTCAGGACTTTCATCGTGGTGGTTTTGCCGCAGCCGTTGGAGCCGAGAAAGCCGAAGATCTCCCCGCGACCGATGGCGAAGCTGACCTTGTCGACAGCGGTGAAATCGCCGAAGCGCAAGGTCAGGTCGTGGGCTTCGATGGCGATGTCGGTGTTGGCGCCGGTGCGGGGTGGAATCACCAGCGGTTGATTGTCGTGGCCACTGTCACCCTGAAAGTGGGTGAAGGCTTCATCGAGTTTGCCGCTGGCAGTCGCGGCGGCCAATTCGCTGCTCAGGCCGGTGGCGATCAGCTTGCCGCCGTCGAGCATCAGGCAATGTTCGAATTGCTCGGCCTCTTCCATGTACGCGGTGGCGACCAGCAGCGTCAGTTGCGGGCGCTGGTTTCTGACATCGTCCACCAGTTCCCAGAAACGCCGACGGGACAAGGGATCGACGCCGGTGGTTGGCTCATCGAGGATCAGCAGGTCCGGTTCATGAATCAGCGCGCAACAGAGTCCGAGTTTCTGTTTCATCCCCCCCGAGAGCTTACCGGCCGGTCGATCGGCGAAACGCAGCAAATCGGTGGCCAGCAACAGGCTGTGCATGCGCTGGTCGCATTCGGCTTTCGACAGGCCGAACAGGGTGGCGAAAAAATGAATGTTCTCGCTGATCGACAATTCGGGATAAAGGTTGCCGCCCAGGCCCTGGGGCATGAAGGCGATGCGCGGGTAGAGGCTGTTGCGATGGCGGCGATCCTGGATCGAGCCGCCCAACACGTCCAGCTGACCTTGTTGCAGGGTTTTCACCCCGGCGATCAGGCCCAGCAAACTCGACTTGCCGGCGCCGTCCGGGCCGATCAACCCGCAACGCGTACCGGCGGGCAGGCTGAACGTGATATCGCCCAGCGCCTGCTGTTTGCCGTAACGGTGGTTGATGCCGGTCGCTTGCAGCGCCAGGCCGGTCATTGCAGGTTGGCCGGCCAGCTAATAGGGGCGGTGCGCACATAACCGGCGCCGGGCATGCCCGGTTTGGCCTGGGGCAGGGCGCTTGGGTCGTTCAGGCGCAGTTTGACGCGGAACACCAGTTTCTGCCGTTCGTCGCGGGTCTCGACTTCTTTGGGGGTGAACTGTGATTTACCGGCGACGAAAGTGATTTTTGCCGGCAGCGAGTGATCGGGCAGGGCGTCGAGCAGGATGCGCGCTTCATCGCCAACCGCCACGCGGCCGGTCACCGAGGCCGGGAGGTAGAGGTTCATGTATTGGTCGTTAGGATCAATCAGCAGCAAGACCCGCCCGCCCGCACCGAGCACTTCGCCGGGTTCGGCCATGCGCAACTGGATCACCCCGTCGATGGGAGCCCGTAGGCTGCTGTCGTCGATTTCGCTGGTCAGCATCGCGACTTGGGCCTGCGCCGCACCAATCGCCGCGCCGACCGCCGAGACCTGAGCTCGGGACGCCGCAACCGCTGCGCTGCCGGTGTCCAGGCGTGCTTGCTGTTGATCGATGATCTGGCCGCTGACGAAACCGTGCTTGAACAGTTCCTGAGAACGCTTGAGTTCCTGTTGAGCGAGCCGTTGTTCGCTCTGGCGCAATTGCACGTTGGCCTGGGCGGCTGAAAGGTTTTCCCGGGCGCGCAGCACCTCGGCTTCAGCCTGGTTGCGCTGGGCTTCCAGGGTGCGGGTGTCCATGCGGGCCAGCAGTTGGCCCTTGCTGACCTTGTCCCCTTCATCGACCAGCACCTCGGCCAGCCGCCCCGGTGTTTTGCTGGCGATCTGCACTTCGGTGGCTTCCAGGCGACCGTTGCCGACATACAGCCCTTCGGGCAGACGGTCATGCATTGATTTCCAGTAACCGAAACCACCGGCGCCCAGCAGTAGAACCATCAAAGAACTGGCGAACAAAATCGAAGAGCGACTGTGCGTAGACATGCGGGCATCCTGCGGCTGTTGCGTCCTAGTCTGGCTGATCGAGCGCCGGGGCGGCTTGATGCCAGTCAATCGAGACGCAGCCTAACCCGATTAGGTCGGCAAAAGAGGATGACCGGGCGGTTCTGCTTTATTTAGCGCAATTGGAGCACTGCAGCCCACTGCTCGGCGGTCACCGGCATCACCGACAGGCGCGTACCTTTCTGTACCAGCGGCATTTCGGCCAGTGCGGTTTGCTGTTTCAGGTAATCGAGTTTCAGGACTTTAGGGAAGGTTTCAACGTGCGCCACATCGATGGCGCTCCAGGCATTTTTCTCTGCCGTGGCCTTCGGATCGAAGTAATGGCTCTCAGGCTCCAGCGCCGTCGGGTCCGGATACGCGGCTTCGACAATCTTGCCGATCCCGGCAATCCCGGGCTCCGGGCAGCTGGAGTGATAGAAGAAAAACTCATCGCCGACGGCCATCGCCCGTAGGAAATTACGCGCCTGATAGTTGCGAACCCCATCCCAGCGCGCTTTGCCAAGCTTCTCCAGATCTTTGATCGAGAGCTCGTCGGGCTCGGATTTCATCAGCCAATAGGCCATGGTTTTTGCTCCTTGCGAGGTGAGTGGGCAAGTTGTCGGGCAATTTTATGACAAACCGACAGTCGGTTGACGCCAGTGTTTGCGTGTCGGTTCACGTTGTCGCAAAATGCCGGCCTTCTAAGCTTGACGCTGCTGCACGGCCTACAACGGAAACCGCTGCTGTCATCGTGTTGATGTGCCTTTGGGGGGCAATCGATGAAACGCAAACCGGATTTACTATGGATTTTGGTTATTTTGTTCGGCCTCGGCGTCGTGACCACTGGCTATGCCCAAAGCCTGTGGAACAACAAGACCGACGCACCGATCGAAATCGCGCAGCAACAACAGCCGTCGGCCTTCAAGCGCTGATTCTGTCTTCCTGACGCCGCATAGTGGGAGCAAAGCTTGCTCGCGATGACGGCGTCGCATTGAATATCTATCTGCCTGAAAGACCGCTATCGCGAGCAAGCTTTGCTCCTACAGTGCAGAACCTGCGAAATACCACGCCTTGTCAGTCACCGTTCCTTGCAACGGCACATCCCAGCTCGCTTGAGCCAATCGTTCGACCTTCTGACATTCATGGGCCAGCCCCAACAGCGTCGGCTTGCGCCACGTTTTGCGACGCGCCAGATAAGCCAGGCTGCGATCATAGAAGCCGCCGCCCATTCCCAAGCGCCCACCGACATCGTCGAACCCGACCAATGGCAACAACACCAGGTCCAGCGCCCAGACCTTGCGTTGCCGGCCGAGGTTGGCCCGGGGTTCAAGAATGCGGAAACGGTTGGGCTTGAGCTTTTCGCCGGGGCGAATGCGCTGGAACACCATTTTGGTTCGCGGCCAGGCGCTGAGCACCGGCAGATAAGTCGCTTTGCCCCGACGTTGCGCGGCACGCAGCAGCAGGCGCGGATCGATTTCACCGTCGGTGGGCAGATAAAGGGAGATGTGTCTTGCGCGGCGAAACAGCGGGTGCTGGGCCAACTGCTTATATAGCCCGCGAGCGGCCTGGCGCTGCTGACTGGGCGTCAGTGCGCGGCGGGCCTTGCGCAGCATGCGTCGAAGTTGCGGGCGGGGAAGCAGCGCAGGTTCGTTCATGAAGTAGGCTTCGGCAGGACGGGTACACAAAGCGTACCCGTAAAAAAGCCGATGCCGGTATTTAAACCGGCATCGGACTGGAATCAGGCTCCCCGGATGAACCGCTGCTGACTTAGCCCTTGAACCCGAAAGTTCAAGGTGGAAGAAGCAGTAGGCTTTAAGGCTTTCCGTCTAGCGGACATGCACACCAGCCCAACGTGCAACTTCCAGGGTAGTGCGAATCGGCTCAGGGACATCGTCAACTGGCAAGCACCCCAGGGAGTGACGCGAGTATACCCCAAGCGGTTTCGCGTTTCAGCCCTTGGTGACGTCCGGATCAGTTGCGAGCACCAGATCGACGCGATCGAGCAGGTCGCGAACCTGCTCACGGGTCGAACCGCTGGCCTGTACGTCCGGGCGTTCTTCCTTGTGCAGCAGGTCGTGGGTGATGTTCAGCGCGGCCATCACGGCGATGCGGTCGGCGCCGATGACTTTGCCGCTGCTGCGGATTTCGCGCATCTTGCCGTCCAGGTAGCGGGCGGCACTCACCAGGTTGCTGCGCTCTTCCTGGGGGCAGATGATCGAATATTCTTTGTCGAGGATCTGCACGGTAACGCTATTGCTTGAACTCATGAGTCTTGCTCCAGGGCCTTGAGGCGCGAAATCATCGATTCGACCTTACGCCGGGCGATTTCGTTTTTTTCAATGAGGTGAGCGCGTTCCTCGCGCCAGGTCTTTTCCTGAGCTAATAGGAGTCCATTTTGGCTCTTTAGTTGCTCGACTCGGCTAATTAGCAGCTCGAGTCTTGCCATCAGCGCTTGCAGATCGGTGTCTTCCATTGTGTCCACTGAGATTGTCTGATGGGGTAATAGCTGGCGGACAGCCTTTAATAGTCTTGGCGGGTCTGTCGATGTAGGATACAAGGCCTTCATTCTAGACATAGCGCCGTCTGGCGCCTAGCTGCCCATGCCCATTCAGAATTCCCCGTACCAAGCCTTCGCCACGCTGCTGACTTCCAGCGGTTATAACGTCTCGCCCGCCGAACTGCACGGGCTGTTGCTCGGCCGCAGTTGCGCCGGTGCCGGCTTCGTTGCCGACAGCTGGCTGGCAGACGCCAAAGAGCTGCTCGAAGGCGAGGAGCTGCAAGACAGCGTCCGCAACGCCCTGATCGGCCTGCAAGAGATGGTCAAGGGTGAGCTGACCGGCGACGACATGACCGTCGTTCTGCTGCTGCCCACCGACGACGCCCCGCTGGCTGACCGCGCCGCTGCGCTGGGCCAATGGTGCCAGGGCTTCCTCGCCGGTTTCGGCCTGACGTACCGCGACAATGCCCTGAGCACGGAAGCGACCGAGGTGCTGCAAGACCTCGCCGCCATCGCCCAGGTGCAAGACGCGCTGGAAGAGTCTGACGACGGCGAAAGCGACTATATGGAAGTCATGGAGTACCTGCGCGTCGCGCCGCTGCTGCTGTTCACCGAAACCAAGAAGCCTGCCGAGCCGGCCGCTGCCAAACCGTCGTTGCATTAATCGCCTGCCAGGGAAAGCCATCTGCCCATGATTCATATCCCGAAATCGGAATACAGCCGTCGCCGCAAGGCCCTGATGGCGCAGATGGAACCCAACAGCATCGCGATCCTGCCCGCCGCCGCGGTGGCCATTCGCAACCGCGACGTCGAGCATGTCTATCGCCAGGACAGTGACTTCCAGTACCTCAGCGGTTTCCCCGAGCCCCAAGCCGTCATCGTCTTGATGCCCGGCCGCGAGCATGGCGAATACCTGCTGTTTTGCCGCGAGCGCAACGCCGAGCGAGAACTGTGGGATGGCCTGCGCGCTGGCCAGGAAGGCGCGATCCGCGACTTCGGTGCCGACGACGCGTTCCCCATCACCGACATCGACGACATCCTGCCGGGCCTGATCGAAGGGCGCGACCGGGTGTATTCGGCCATGGGCAGCAACCCGGAATTCGACCGGCACCTGATGGACTGGATCAACGTGATCCGCTCTAAAGCGCACCTCGGCGCCCAGCCGCCGAACGAATTCGTTGCCCTGGATCATCTGCTGCACGACATGCGCCTGTATAAATCGGCGGCAGAAGTGAAGGTGATGCGCGAAGCCGCCCGGATTTCCGCCCAGGCGCATATCCGTGCGATGCAGGCCAGCCGCGCCGGTTTGCATGAGTTCAGCCTCGAAGCCGAACTCGATTACGAATTCCGCAAGGGCGGGGCGAAGATGCCGGCCTATGGCTCGATCGTCGCGGCGGGGCGCAACAGTTGCATCCTGCATTACCAGCAGAACGACGCCGTGCTCAAGGACGGCGACCTGGTGCTGATCGACGCCGGTTGTGAGATCGACTGCTACGCCAGCGACATCACCCGCACCTGGCCGGTCAACGGCAAGTATTCCGCCGAGCAGAAGGCGATCTATGAGTTGGTGTTGGCTTCGCAAGAAGCGGCGTTTGCCGAAATCGCGCCGAACAAGCATTGGAATCAGGCCCACGAAGCCACGGTCCAGGTGATTACCGCCGGGTTGGTGAAGTTGGGCCTGTTGCAGGGCGACGTCGACGAGTTGATCGCCAGCGAAGCCTATAAAGCTTTTTATATGCACCGCGCCGGCCACTGGCTGGGCATGGATGTGCATGACGTCGGCGAGTACAAGGTCGGCGGCGAATGGCGCGTGCTGGAGGTCGGCATGGCGCTGACCGTGGAACCGGGGATCTACATCGCCCCGGACAACCAGAACGTGGCGAAGAAATGGCGCGGCATTGGCGTGCGCATCGAGGACGACGTGGTAGTGACCAAGACCGGTTGTGAAATCCTGACCAAAGGCGTGCCGAAAACGGTCGCGGAAATCGAGGCCCTGATGGCGCAAGCACGGGCACACGCGGCATGAGTCGAGTCAATCTGGCAATCATCGGTGGCGGCCTGGTCGGCGCCAGTCTGGCGTTGGCCTTGCAGGCCGGGGCCAAGGCCCGGGGCTGGAAGATCGTGCTCATCGAACCGTTCGCCCCCGGTGACACCTATCAACCGAGCTACGACGCCCGTTCTTCGGCGCTGTCCTACGGCGCTCGGCAGATTTATCAACGGCTGGGCGTGTGGCAGGAAATCTCCCGCCGCGCCGAGCCGATCAAGCAGATTCACGTGTCCGACCGTGGGCGTTTCTCCACGGCGCGACTGTCGGCGATGGAAGAAGGTGTTCCGGCCCTCGGTTACGTGGTGGAAAACGCCTGGCTCGGCCAATGCCTCTGGCAAGGCCTGGACAAGGAAGTGATCAGTTGGCGCTGCCCGGCGGAGGTCATCCGCATGGAACCGCTGACCGACGGCTATCGCCTGACCCTCAACGACGAAACCACTGTGGAATGCGACCTCGCGGTGCTGGCCGATGGCGGCCGTTCCGGTTTGCGTGAGCAACTGGGGATCGGCATCAAGAAGCGCCCGTACAACCAGAGCGCGCTGATCGCCAACATCACCCCGGGCGAAGCCCATAACGGCATGGCGTTCGAGCGTTTCACCGATGAAGGCCCGATGGCGCTGTTGCCGTTGCCGGACAACCGCTGCGCTTTGGTCTGGACCCGTTTGGGCATGGACGCGCAGCGGCTGGCGGCCCTCGATGAAAAGAGCTTCCTCAGCGAATTGCAGGGCGTGTTCGGTTATCGCCTCGGCACCTTGAAACAGGTCGGCGCGCGGCATTTGTACCCGCTGACCCTGATCGAGGCCGAAGAGCAGGTGCGTCCGCATCTGGCGATTCTCGGCAACGCCGCCCACAGCCTGCACCCGATTGCCGGCCAGGGTTTCAACCTGTCCTTGCGTGATGCCCAGGCCCTGGCCGAAGCATTGCTGGCCAGCGAAACCGCCCCCGGCGATTTCGCCACCTTGCAGGCCTATCGCGAACGCCAGCGCATGGACCAGAACCTGACCGTGGGCTTCTCGGATCAGGTCACCCGTTTGTTCGGCAGCACTCAGCCGCTGGTGTCCCTGGGCCGCAATATCGGCCTGCTGGGGCTGGACCTGATGCCGCCGGCCAAACGCTGGTTCGCCCGGCAGGCCATGGGTTTGGGTACTCGCCCGGATGTTTAACTGGTTGAGCGCAAGATTCGGCAAGGCGCGGTTGATGCGTTGGTTCATGACCTTCTACCCGCCGTACCTCGGTGCCGGGGTGCGGGTGCGGCACATCAGCGATGACTTCCGGGACATCAAGGTGTCCATGGGGCTGGGCTGGTACAACCGCAACTACGTCGGCACCCAGTTCGGCGGCAGCCTGTATTCGATGGTCGATCCGTTCTACATGCTGATGCTGATGGAGAACCTCGGGCGCCAATACATCGTCTGGGACAAGGCGGCCGACATCGATTTCATCGCGCCGGGCAAAGGCCCGGTGTTCGCCCGATTCAACATCGACCAGACCTTGCTCGACGAGATCCGCCAGCAAACGGCGAGCGGCGAAAAATACCTGCCAAAGTTGCAGGTCGATATCCACGACGGCGCCGGCAACTTGGTGGCGCGGGTCGAAAAAACCCTTTACGTGCGGCTCAAGCCGCAAGCGAGACAGGCTTAAAGCATGGAAATGCGCGCAGATCTGCTGATTGTCGGGGCCGGAATGGTCGGCAGCGCCCTGGCGCTGGCGTTACAGGACAGCGGGCTGGAAGTTCTGCTGCTGGACGGCAGCCCGATGAGCGTCAAACCTTTCGACGGTGCCGCGCCTTTCGAGCCGCGAGTGAGCGCCTTGTCGGCCGCCAGCCAGCGAATTCTTGAACGCCTCGGCGTCTGGGACGGCATCGCCAATCGGCGCAGCAGCCCCTACACCGACATGCACGTCTGGGACGGCAGCGGCACCGGGCAAATCCACTTTTCGGCGGCCAGTGTGCACGCTGACGTGCTGGGGCATATCGTTGAGAACCGCGTGGTTCAGGATGCTTTGCTCGACCGCCTGCACGACTGCGACCTCGGGATGTTGGCGAATGCGCGCCTGGAGCAGATGCGCCGCTCCGGCGATGACTGGCTGCTGACCCTGGCCGATGGCCGCACCTTGCGTGCGCCGTTGGTGATCGCGGCGGACGGCGCCAACTCGGCGGTGCGCCGCTTGACCGGTATCGCAACCCGCGAGTGGGACTATATGCACCACGCGATCGTCACCAGCGTGCGCAGCTCCAAACCACATCAAATGACCGCTTGGCAGCGTTTCACCGACAACGGTCCGCTGGCCTTTCTGCCGCTGGAGCGGGATGGTCAGCAGGATTGGTGTTCGATCGTCTGGTCGACTACGCCGAGCGAAGCCGAACGCCTGATGGCGCTGGATGACGAAGCGTTCTGCCGCGAACTGGAACGGGCCTTCGAAGGGCGTTTGGGCACGGTGCTCAGCGCCGATCCGCGTCTGTGCGTGCCGCTGCGTCAGCGCCATGCCAAGCGTTATGTGGCGGAAGGCCTGGCGTTGATCGGCGATGCGGCGCACACCATTCACCCGCTGGCCGGGCAGGGCGTCAATCTGGGCTTCCTCGATGCGGCGGTGCTGGCTGAAGTGCTGTTGCAAGCGGCGGAACGCGGCGAGCGCCTGGCGGATGTGAAAGTCCTCAGCCGCTACGAGCGCCGGCGCATGCCGCACAACCTGGCGTTGATGGCGGCGATGGAAGGCTTTGAACGGTTGTTCCAGGCCGATCCGCTGCCGGTGCGCTGGTTGCGTAATGCCGGGTTGAAGCTCGTCGAGAAGATGCCCGAGGCCAAAGCGTTGTTTGTGCGCGAGGCGCTGGGGTTGACCGGGGATTTGCCGGCGCTGGCCAAGGCCTGACATCTTCGTTGAGGCTGATGGCCTCTTCGCGGGCAAGCCTCGCTCCTACAAGGGCAACGCATTCCCCTGTAGGAGCGAGGCTTGCCCGCGAAGGCGTCGGCACATCCACCGCCCATTTCAAACCATGCAACATCTGGTAACTCCTCCGCGAACTGTTCGATTGAGAAGGCAAATGTGAGTCCTTATCATTTGGCCTCATTTTCCAATCGAGAGACCACTCCCATGTTGGCATCCAAGCGTCTACTGACCGCGCTGGCCCTGACCCTGATCGGCAGCACCGCCGCCCAGGCCGCCGACGAGGTGGTGGTCTACTCCTCGCGTATCGACGAACTGATCAAACCCGTCTTCGATGCCTACACCGCGAAAACCGGTGTGCAGGTGAAGTTCATCACCGACAAGGAAGCGCCGCTGATGCAGCGCATCAAGGCCGAGGGCGAAAACGCCACCGCCGACCTGCTGCTGACCGTCGATGCCGGCAACCTCTGGCAGGCCGAGCAGATGGGCATCCTCCAGCCGTTCACCTCGAAGACCATCGACGCCAACATCCCGCTGCAATATCGCTCCTCGGCCCACGCCTGGACCGGCCTGAGTCTGCGGGCGCGGACCATCGCTTACTCCACCGACCGAGTTAAGCCGGGTGAACTGACCACGTACGAAGGCCTGGCGGACAAGAACTGGGAAGGTCGCCTGTGCCTGCGCACGGCGAAGAAGGTCTACAACCAGTCGCTGACCGCCACCATGATCGAAGTCCACGGCGCCGATAAAACCGAGCAGATCCTCAAGGGCTGGGTGAGCAACCTGTCCACCGACGTGTTCTCCGACGACATCGCAGTGCTGGAAGCGATCAATGCAGGCCAGTGCGACGTCGGCATCGTCAACACCTACTACTACGGTCGCCTGCACAAGCAGAAGCCGGACCTGGCGGTGAAGCTGTTCTGGCCGAACCAGGGTGACCGTGGCGTGCACGTCAACCTGTCGGGCATCGGCCTGACCAAGCATGCGCCGCACCCGGAAGCGGCCAAGGCCCTGGTGGAGTGGATGACCACGCCGGAAGCACAGAAGATCTTCGCCGACGTGAACCAGGAGTTTCCGGCCAACCCGGCGGTGGCACCTTCTGCGGAAGTGGCGAGTTGGGGCAAGTTTGTGGCTGATACCTTGCCGGTGGAAATCGCCGGCAAACGCCAAGCGGAAGCGATTCGCATGATGGATCGGGCGGGTTGGAACTGAGTCACGGCTGTTGTGGCGAGGGAGCTTGCTCCCGCCGGGCTGCGAAGCGGCCCCAAAGCCACGCGGCGCGGTGCATCAGATAAATCGCATCCACTGCTTTACGACTGCTGCGCAGTCGAAGCGGGAGCAAGCTCCCTCGCCACAGGCAAGCCCCCTCGCCACAGAGAGACCGGCGTTAAGCTAGCGTCGCTCAACACCTTCTAGAGAACGCCCTTGGCCCACCCCGCCCAACGCCGCTGGTATCCCCTGGTCTTCGCCATCGCCGCGCTGGTCCTGCTGCCCCTGAGCGTGTTGTTTTTCTCCTGGCAAACCATCGATCAGCAAATCTGGTCCCACCTCTGGGACACCCAGATGCCCCGCCTGCTGGGCAACACCCTGACCCTGGTCGTCGGTGTCGGCATTGGCGTCACGCTGCTGGGCGTCAGCCTGGCCTGGCTCACCAGCCTCTGCGAATTCCCCGGTCGACGTTGGCTGGACTGGGCGCTGATGCTGCCCTTCGCGATTCCTGCCTATGTGCTGGCGTTCGTCTTCGTCGGCCTGCTGGACTTCGCCGGCCCCGTACAAACCCTTATGCGCGAATGGTTCGGCAGCGGGCTGCGATTGCCGAGGGTGCGCTCCACCGGCGGGGTGATCCTGGTGCTGGTGCTGGTGTTCTATCCCTACGTTTACCTGTTGGCGCGCACGGCGTTCCTGGCCCAGGGCAAAGGCCTGATGGAAGCTGCTCGAGTCCTCGGACAATCCCCGTGGCAAGCGTTCTGGCGCGTGGCGCTGCCCATGGCGCGCCCGGCCATTGGTGCCGGTGTGGCCTTGGCATTAATGGAAACCCTGGCGGATTTCGGTGCGGTGTCGGTGTTCAACTTCGACACCTTCACCACCGCCATCTACAAGACCTGGTACGGCTTTTTCAGTCTCTCAACCGCCGCGCAACTGGCCAGTCTGTTGCTGCTGGTGGTGATGGTCGTGCTGTACGGCGAGCGCCGTGCCCGGGGCGCGAATCGGGCGAGCAACGAGCGGCCACGGGTCAAGGCGCTGTATCACCTGCACGGTTTCAAAGCGTTGGCGGCGACGGGGTGGTGTGGATTGGTGTTCGCCTGCGCATTCGTCATTCCGATGCTGCAACTGGTGGTGTGGTTCTGGCAGCGCGGGCGCTTCGATCTGGATGAGCGTTACGCCGGGCTGATCATCCACACCCTTTACCTGGGCGGCATGGCGGCGTTGATCACGGTCAGCGTGGCGTTGCTGCTGGCGTTTGCCCGACGCCTGGCGCCGACTCGGGTGATCCGCTCCGGCGTCAGTCTGGCCAACCTCGGCTACGCCTTGCCCGGTTCGGTGCTGGCGGTGTCGATCATGCTGGCGTTCAGTTACCTGGATCGCGAACTGGTCGTACCGCTGTGGGGCAAACCGTTACTGCTGGGCAGCCTGTCGGCGTTGATCGTGGCCTATCTGGTGCGTTTTATCGCGGTGGCTTACGGTCCGCTGGAAAGCAGCCTGGCGCGAATACGGCCTTCTTTGCCCGAAGCGGCACGTAGCCTTGGCGTCAGTGGGCCACGACTGTTTTTCAAAGTGTATCTGCCGCTTTTGCTGCCGGGCACCCTGAGCGCGGCGTTGCTGGTGTTCGTCGATGTGCTCAAGGAAATGCCCGCAACCCTGCTGATGCGCCCGTTTGGCTGGGACACGCTGGCAGTGCGCATCTTCGAAATGACCAGCGAAGGCGAGTGGGCGAGGGCCTCGTTGCCGGCGCTGACTCTGGTTTTGGTCGGGCTGTTACCGGTCATCGGATTGATTCGACGCTCGGCGCATCGAAACGCCTAGGTGCCAGTCCTACACCATGCGGCTACAATGCGCGGCATTCGGTGCGGTCCGTCTGTCAGACCAGGTAGCTGAGATAGGCTGTAGGCCTTCTATTTCAAGGCTTTCAGCTCTCTGAACCTGTCCGCACCTTCGCCACGCCCGGAAGGAGAAACCCATGGGACAGCGTACGCCTCTGTATGACCTTCATCTCGCCCTCGGCGCGAAGATGGTCGATTTTGGCGGTTGGGATATGCCACTGCATTACGGCTCGCAAGTCGAGGAACACCATCAGGTGCGCCGCGATTGCGGGGTTTTCGATGTGTCCCATATGACCGTGATCGATGTCGACGGACCCCAGGCCAAAGCCTGGCTCCAGCACTTGCTGGCCAATGACGTCGAACGCCTGCACAGCTCCGGCCGTGCGCTCTACAGCACCATGCTCAACGAGCACGGCGGCATCGTCGACGACATGCTCGTCTACCGTCTCGAGGACGGCTATCGGCTGGTGGTCAACGCCTCCACCCGGGATCAGGACCTGGCCTGGATGCAGGCGCACCTCGGCGACTTCAATGTTCGGCTCCACGAACGTTCCGAATTGGCGATGCTGGCCATTCAAGGCCCTCAGGCCCGGCACAAGATCGCTGAGCTGGTCACCCAGTCCCGCGGCAATCTCATTCAAATGCTCAAACCTTTCGAAGGCCAGTTCGACGGCGACTGGTTTATCGCCCGCACCGGCTACACCGGCGAAGACGGGTTGGAAATCGTGCTGCCGGCCAGTCAGGCTCCCGGTTTCTTCAACGATTTGGTGGGCGCGGGCATCTCGCCCATCGGCCTTGGCGCCCGGGACACCTTGCGGGTCGAGGCCGGAATGAACCTTTACGGCCAGGACATTCATCAAGATGTCTCACCGCTGGCCTCCAATATGGCCTGGAGCATTGCCTGGGAACCGGCCACTCGCCAGTTCATCGGTCGCACTGCCCTGGAAGCCGAGCGGGCCGGCGGCATACAGCACAAACTGGTCGGTCTGGTCCTTGAAGAGCGCGGGGTTTTGCGTGCTCATCAAGTGGTCCGTATCGCCAATGTTGGCGAAGGGGAGATCACCAGTGGTAGTTTCTCTCCTACGCTTAGCAAGTCGATTGCACTGGCGCGCGTGCCGATGGCGACAGCCGACCGCGCAGAAGTGGAAATCCGTGGCAAGTGGTATCCGGTCCGAGTGGTCAAACCGACCTTCGTACGCCATGGCAAAACCTTGATCTAACCCTTTTCTGGCGGGCAACGACCGCTGACATTTTTCTTGAGGACACAGAACATGAGCGATATCCCTGCCGACCTGCGTTTTGCCGAAAGTCACGAATGGGCGCGTCTGGAAGCCGATGGCACCGTCACCGTGGGCATCAGCGATCACGCTCAGGAAGCCTTGGGCGACGTGGTGTTTGTTGAGCTGACCGAAGTCGGCAAAGTGTTTGCTGCCGGCGATCAATCCGGCGTGGTCGAGTCGGTAAAAGCCGCCTCCGACATCTACTCCCCGATTTCCGGTGAAGTGATCGCGATCAACGAAGACCTGAGCGGTTCGCCTGAAGCGCTTAACACTGACCCGTACGGTGCGTGGATCTTCAAACTCAAGCCAAGCAACAAGGCTGAGCTGGACAAGCTGCTCGACGCGGCCGGCTACAAAGCCGTAATCGGCGAATAACCCAAGCCTTGCGAAACCCATGTGGGAGCGGGCTTGCTCGCGAAAGCAGTGTGTCAGTCAACGTTCATATCGACTGATACTCCCTCTTCGCGAGCAAGCCCGCTCCCACAGGTTTTTATGGCTTTAGAACCGACTTGACCGCCGCCACCGACCGCTCCACATCCGCCTTGGTCATAGTGGTAAACATCGGCAACGAAACAATCAATCGACCCACCCGTTCCGCCACCGGGAACATCCCGTCCTTGAAACCGCGCTCGCGGTAAAGACTCAGCAGATGGATCGGCGGGTAGTGATAGCCGATGCCGACGCCCAGTGCCTGCATCTGCTCCATAAACGCGGCCCGTGGCTTGCGCTCCGGTAACACCAGTTGGAACAAGTGCCAGTTGCTGTTCTCGAAATCTGCCGGCGGCAGTTGCGCCCCGTAATGCGCTTGGAAATCCTCACCAAAACATGCGAAATAATGCCGCGCCAGTTCACGACGATGCGCCGTGATCGCCTCGATATGGGCAAATTGCCCCAAGCCAATGGCCGCCGCGACATCGGTCATGTTGAACTTGCCGCCCAGCACATCCACATCCAGGCCATCGAAGCCAGTACGGGTGACGCCCTGTAAACGGTACTTTTCCGCCAGTCGCACCTCTTCAGGTGTGTTCAGCACCAGGCAACCGCCCTCCGAGCAAGTGACGTTCTTGTTCGCCTGGAAACTGAACGACACGAAATCCCCGGTAGCGCCGATGCGTTGGCCGTTCCAGCTCGAACCCAAGGCTTGGGCGGCGTCTTCAACAATGCGCAAGCCGTGTTTCCTGGCGATCGCATAAAGCCGCGTCATGTCCACCGGTAACCCGGCGAGGTACACCGGTATGATTGCCTTGGTGCGCGGGGTGATGGCTGCTTCCAGTTGATCGAGGTCGATGTTGCGGGTGACCGGGTCGATGTCGGCAAATACCGGGGTGGCGCCAACTTCCAGAATCACGTTGGCGGTGGCGACCCAGGAAATCGGCGTGGTGATCACTTCATCCCCCGGCCCGACGCCGGCAATGCGCAGCGCAATCTCCATCGTGCAGGTGCCGGAGTTGAAGGTGCGCACCGGGCGACCAGCAAAAAATTCCGACAGTTGCGCTTCAAAGGCCTGGACCTTGGGGCCGCTGGTGATCCAGCCCGAGCGCAGCACATCGCCGACCGCGGCAATGGTGGCTTCATCAATGACGGGTTTGGAAAACGGTAGAAAGGGCAGTTGGCTCATAAGCGATAGACACCCGATAGCGGACGTTAAGTAGGCGCCGGACATGATGATCGGGATTGGCCGAAGGCGCCACGCCATCCGCTCGGGTATCGACTGCTATGCTGGTTTGACCGTGTTGCACCGACGCCGAGCGCCAGTCAAGAGAGAGCCCGTCATGTCCCAGTTGCCGTCCTTGAGCCAGTTACGCGACCCCAATGCCTTCCTGCGCCGCCACTTGGGGCCAGACGCTGCCGAGCAGCAGGCGATGCTCGATAGCCTAGGTGTTGGCAGCCGGGTCGAGCTGATCGAGCAGACCGTGCCGCCGGGCATTCGCCTCAACCGTGAACTGGACTTGCCGCCGGCCCTCGACGAAGAGGCCGCGCTGGCCAAACTGCGCGGCTATGCCGAACAGAACCAGGTCTGGACCAGCCTGATCGGCATGGGCTACCACGGCACCCTCACGCCGACCGTCATCCTGCGCAACGTGCTGGAAAATCCCGGCTGGTACACCGCCTACACGCCGTATCAACCGGAGATTGCCCAGGGCCGGCTCGAAGCGCTGCTCAATTTCCAGCAACTGACCATCGACCTCACGGGTCTGGAACTGGCCAACGCTTCGCTGCTGGATGAGGCTACGGCTGCGGCGGAAGCCATGGCGCTGGCCAAGCGCGTCGCCAAATCCAAGAGCAATCTGTTTTTCGTCGACGAGAACTGCCACCCGCAGACCATTTCCGTGGTCCAGACCCGGGCCGAGGGTTTCGGTTTCGAGTTGATCATCGACACTGTGGATAACTTGAAGCAGCACCAGGTGTTCGGCGCATTGCTGCAGTACCCCGACACCCACGGTGAGATTCGCGATCTGCGGCCATTGATCGATCATTTGCATGCCCAGCAGGCGCTGGCCTGTGTCGCGACCGATCTGCTGAGCCTGCTGTTGCTGACGCCGCCGGGGGAGTTGGGCGCCGATGTGGTATTCGGTTCATCCCAACGTTTCGGCGTACCGATGGGCTACGGCGGACCCCACGCAGCATTTTTCGCCAGTCGCGATGAGTACAAACGGGCGATTCCCGGACGGATCATCGGCGTGTCGAAAGATGCCCGTGGCAACGTCGCCCTGCGCATGGCCCTGCAAACCCGCGAGCAACATATCCGCCGGGAGAAGGCCAACTCGAACATCTGCACCGCCCAGGTGCTGCTGGCGAATATCGCCAGTTTCTACGCGGTTTATCACGGCCCGGAAGGGTTGAAACGGATTGCCCAGCGCGTGCATCGGCTGACCTGCATCCTGGCTACCGGCCTGGAACGCCACGGCATTACCCGGCTCAACAAGCAGTTCTTCGACACCCTGACCCTGGAAGTCGGCGGCGCGCAAACGGCGATCATCGAAAGCGCCCACGCCGCGCAGATCAATTTGCGCATTCTCGGGCGCGGGCACTTGGCCTTGAGCCTGGATGAAACCTGCGATGAAAGCACTGTGGCGAAACTGTTTGATGTGTTCCTCGGTGCCGATCATGGGCTCAACGTCGAGGAACTGGACGCTGAAACCCTGGTTTCCGGCATTCCTGACGGGTTACTGCGCAGCACACCTTATCTGCGTCACCCGGTGTTCAGCGCCCATCACAGCGAAACCGAAATGCTGCGCTACCTCAAGCAACTGGAGAACAAAGACCTGGCGCTGAACCAGTCGATGATCCCGCTGGGCTCCTGCACCATGAAACTCAACGCCACCAGCGAGATGATCCCGATCACCTGGCCGCAATTTGCCAACCTGCATCCGTTCGTACCTAAGGAACAAGCCGTTGGTTATGGGCTGATGATCGAGGAACTGGAGCGTTGGCTCTGCGCGATCACTGGTTTCGATGCGATCTGCATGCAGCCCAACTCCGGCGCCCAGGGTGAGTACGCCGGGTTGCTGGCGATTCGCAAATACCACGAGAGTCGCCACGAAGGTGCGCGGGATATCTGTCTGATTCCGTCCTCGGCCCACGGCACCAACCCGGCCTCGGCGCAAATGGCCGGGATGCGCGTGGTGATCGTCGAGTGTGACGAGGCGGGTAACGTCGATCTGGACGACCTGAAAGACAAGGCCTCGGCGGCGGGGGATAAACTCGCCGCCCTGATGGCGACGTATCCTTCAACCCACGGCGTGTATGAGGAAGGCATCAGCGAAATCTGCGAAGTTATCCACAGTCACGGCGGACAGGTTTACATGGATGGCGCCAACCTTAACGCCCAGGTGGGTCTGGCGCGGCCGGCGGACATTGGCGCCGACGTTTCCCACATGAACCTGCACAAAACTTTCTGCATTCCCCACGGTGGCGGCGGTCCGGGCATGGGGCCGATTGGCGTGCGGGCGCATCTGGCGCCATTCGTGGCCAATCATCCGGTGGTGCCGATCGACGGCCCGCAGCCGCAGAACGGTGCCGTCAGCGCTGCGCCTTGGGGCAGTGCGAGCATTTTGCCGATCAGTTGGATGTACATCGCCATGATGGGGCCGCAACTGGCGGATGCCAGTGAAGTGGCGATCCTCGCGGCGAATTACCTGGCGCAGCATTTGTCCGGCGCCTTCCCGGTGCTCTACACCGGGCGTAACGAGCGGGTGGCCCACGAATGCATCCTCGACCTGCGGCCGCTCAAGGCGCTGACCGGTATCAGCGAAGAGGACGTGGCCAAGCGCCTGATGGATTACGGCTTCCATGCGCCAACCATGTCCTTTCCAGTGCCGGGGACGCTGATGGTCGAGCCGACCGAGAGCGAATCCAAGGCTGAGCTAGACCGTTTTATCGGCGCGATGCTGAGTATTCGTGCGGAAATCACCGAAGTGCAAAACGGTAACTGGGACCCGGAAGACAATCCGCTGAAACGCTCGCCGCACACACTGGCCGACATCACCGGTGTTTGGGATCGGCCCTACAGCATCGAGCAAGCCGTGACGCCGGATGCGCACACCAAGGCCCACAAGTACTGGCCGGCGGTGAACCGGGTGGATAACGTTTACGGCGACCGCAACCTGTTTTGCGCGTGTGTGCCGGTAGACGATTACCGCTGATATACCGATTTACACCTATCCAATGTGGGAGCGGGCTTGCTCGCGAAGGCGGCGTGCCAGTCAACATCTATCCCGACTGACACACCGCCTTCGCGAGCAAGCCCGCTCCCACAGGGGATGGCGTCGCGGCTAAACGTTAGAACGCCATCCGCGCCTCAACGTACAGATTCTGTTCGCGCAACTTGCCCTTGAGCTGTTCATCCCGGGCATTGATGCGGTTGGCGAAGGTGTTGTAGCCAGTTTCAATATCGCCCATGTCCACATAGCGATAACCGGTGCCAACAGTGATTTGCTGGTTGAGCTTGAGGTCGGCCCCGACGCCCAGGGCGTAGGCGAAGTTGTTCTGGCCGTTGTTGGCGAAGCGGCGCGAAGGGTTGGTTTGATAGCCTTCGGAATTGACGTGCGCCACCCCCACGCCGGCCATCGCATACAGCGACAGGTAGTCGTTCAGCGGGAAGTCCTTGTAGCCGTTGAGCATCAGGCGCTTGGACGAGACTTGCATGTTGTTGACGTTGGCGTTGAACGGCGCCCAGCGGCTCTTGAATTCCGAATCCTGTTTGATGCTGTATTCCGCTTCCAGGCGCCAATCGCCCTTGAATCCGTAGCCCAGTGCCACGGAGCCGCCAACATCTTTATGGGTGCCCGGGCTGGCCACACGATTGTTGACCCTGGGGCTGGTCAGCAGCGCGCTTCCCAGGTCTTGCTGGACGCTCTGGATTTTGACCGAGCCGTACAGGCCCTCGGCATGGGATACGTTGCTGAACGCTGCGGCGAGCAACAATAAAGGCAGACCTGATTTTTTCATGGGTATCGATTCGCTTGTGAAGGGTGTTCGAATCGACAAAGTTTGCGGGCCCGCAGCGGCCGCAAAAATCAGAGCATTCCTCAGTCATGCGCTGAATTCTCGTCAGGGGAGCGGGGATTTGGCACTCGCTGCTGTAGGAAAATGGCCCATAAAAAATGCCGCTCATATGAGCGGCATTTCTGCATCTGCGAAAGCTTAGTCCGAAGCGACGGCGTTCTTCGCCAGGATCGCATTCGCCAGTTCCATGTCCGTGGCTTGCAGGCCCGGGTTGTCAGCGCGGACTTTCTGCATGGCAGCTTCCAGGTAAGGGCCGCGGATGCCGCCATCACTGGCGACGAAACTGCCGGCATCATCCTGTGCCGCGACGATCAGTTTGTGATCCTTGAAGGTCAGGTAAGTCGAGCCGGTGGTGGCGCCGGACGAAATGACGTTACGCCAAAAGCTGTCAGCCATTGCTGAACCAACGGGAAGAGACAGCAAGGCAAGGGTAGCGACAGCAAGTTTGAGACGCATGACGGGAGACTCCACTGGGGGTTAACTACGGGGTTTGATCGTCATTTACCCAATCGAGTTCCATGAGCGCTCAGTCAGTCGGTTCCACCAGCAGAATCGCCCCTTGCTGGCTGACTACCCGCACGCGGCTACCCAGCGCGGCGTCTGGCCCGCGAGCCATCCACACGCCATCGGCCACTTTGATCTTGCCGCGACCATCGACAATCGCCTCATGGACCACAAAGGTTTTGCCGATCAGTTCCTGGCCGCGCAGGTTGAGGTTGGGTTGATCACTCTCCCGCACGGCACTGCGCTGGCGCCGCCACCAGTACAGCGCGGTGGCGATCGAGAGCAGGCCGAATAGCAAAAACTGCATCTCCCAGGACAGGCCCGGCAGGACAAAGGTCAGCACGCCCACCGCTGCCGCCGCCATGCCGATCCACAGCAAATAACCGCCGGCACCGAACACTTCCAGAATCAGCAGCACCGTGCCGAAGGCCAACCAGTCCCAGAACGACAAATGTTGCAGGAATGCCCACATGGCGCGGCCTCAGGCTTTCTTGTTGTCGAACGTGGCCTTGACGATTTCGCCGATGCCGCCCACCGCGCCGATCATCGAACTGGCCTCCAGCGGCATCAGGATCACTTTGCTGTTGTTGGCCGAAGCCAGTTTGCCCAGGGCATCGATGTACTTCTGCGCGACGAAGTAGTTCACCGCCTGCACGTTGCCGCCGGCAATGGCTTCGGACACCACCTGGGTCGCCTTGGCTTCGGCTTCGGCCTGACGTTCCCGGGCTTCGGACTCAAGGAAAGCGGCCTGACGACCACCTTCGGCCTCGAGGATCTGTGCCTGCTTTTTGCCTTCGGCGGTGAGGATGGCAGCGGCGCGCAGGCCTTCGGCTTCGAGAATCTGTGCGCGCTTGATCCGCTCGGCTTTCATCTGCCCGGACATGGCGGCCATCAGGTCCGCTGGCGGGCTGATGTCCTTGATCTCGATCCGGGTAATCTTGATGCCCCACGGCGCCGTCGCTTCATCGACCGTGCGCAGCAGTTTTTCGTTGATGTTGTCGCGCTGGCTGAGCATCGCGTCCAGCTCCATGGAGCCGAGCACCGTACGGATATTGGTTTGCAGCAGGTTGCGCACGGCGTGTTCGAGGTTGTTCACTTCGTAGGCAGCTTGCGCGGTATTGACTACCTGGAAGAAACACACCGCATCGATCTGCACCGTGGCGTTATCGGCGGTGATGACTTCCTGGGGCGGAATATCCAGCACGCTTTCCATCACGTTGATCTTGCGACCAATGCGGTCCATCACTGGAATGATGATGTTCAGGCCCGGCTTGAGGGTGTTGGTATAACGCCCGAAACGCTCGACCGTCCACTGGTAGCCTTGGGGCACAACCTTGAAACCCATGAACAGAATGGCGACGACCAGGCCGACGAAGAGTAAAAGCACACTACCGATCTGCATAACGATTCCCTGTTGATGTGTGGATCAATGAGTTGGCGATGGTCCGAAGTGTAAGGCAAAAGACTTGTAGGATTGTGTTTGGTTAAATTCAACTACCGCAAAATGTAACGATGTCTGGCGAACCGTTGAGCGTATCGGCTATTTTGAATGCCTGATTGAGGAAGCATGATCATGCAAGAGAAAACGCTGAGCTATCTGGAGTCGCATATACCTGAAATGGCGGCATCTGCCGTTACCCAGGCATATTGGCAAGCACTGGCTTCTGGCAATACGGTGCTGGAAAGTCAAAATGGTGCGCTTTATGAGATTTCTCCAGACGGCACACGGAAAAAACTGAAGAACATTGCGGCTCCAACCACGGTCGTGCGTGGCGAAAAGCGACGTCTGAAATGACAGCTGTACCCAGGATGCGCATGTTCGCCGGTCCAAATGGTTCTGGTAAAGCACAATCAAGTCGGTTATCGGTCCAGAACTTTTGGGTATCTATATCAATCCGGATGAGGTTGAGAAAGACATTCGGGATACCGGTTTTCTTGATCTAAAGAATATGGTGTAAACGGGACTGGCCAAGCGCTGCTGGAATTTTTCGGGCGATCGACATTGCTGAAGAAGGCAGACTTGGTGACGGAATCTCAACAGGTTCGGCTCAATGACGATGTCTTGGACTTTTCCGGGATTTTGGTCAACTCCTACTATGCCTCGGTGATATCGGACTTTTTACGCCACAAGCTTTTGGACATTGGGGTGTCGTTTACTTTCGAAACTGTCATGTCGTCCCCCGATAAAGTGGCGCTGTTGCGTACAGCTCAAGAAAAGGGGTTCCGAACCTATCTCTATTTTGTGGCAACAGATGACCCCCTCATCAATATTTCTCGAGTGCAGAACAGGGTTCGTCTTGGTGGTCATCCAGTGCCAGAAGATAAGATTGTGAGCCGTTACGCCCGCTCTCTCGATCTTCTTCTTGATGCCATTCGCTACAGCGATCGCGCCTACATCTTCGATAACTCCAGCCACGAAAGTATCTGGTTGGCGGAAGTCACAAATGGCGAGGATCTGGAGCTGAGAACGGAGCAGATCCCAGCCTGGTTCAAGTCAGCAATCTGGGACAAGCTCTGAGTCAACCCGACTACTTCTGCTCACTCTGCGGCGTCACCCGCAACACCTCCTCAATTGTCGTCAGCCCCGCCGCGACCTTCTGCGCCCCTGACAGTCGCAAGCTGCGCATGCCTTCCTTGAACGCCTGGCGTCGAATCGCCAGCAAATCGGTATCGGGGGTGATCAGTGCCTTGACGCTATCGGTCAGTTGCATGATTTCGTAGACCCCGGCGCGGCCGCGGTAGCCGGTGTCGCGGCATTCCAGGCAGCCGATGGCGCGGTGGGCATTGTTCGGTAGCGGTGCTTGCCAGGGCCGGGTCAGGGTTTGCCAGTCTTCTTCGTCGAGGGTCAGCGGCGCCTTGCAGTGTGGGCACAGGGTGCGGACCAGGCGCTGGGCCATGACCCCGAGCACCGTGGCTTTGATCAGGTAATGCGGCACGCCGAGTTCCAGCAGGCGGCTGATGGCGCTCGGTGCGTCGTTGGTGTGCAGGGTCGAAAGTACCAAGTGACCGGTGAGCGCGGCCTGGATCGCCATTTCGGCGGTTTCGAGGTCGCGGATCTCGCCGATCATGATGATGTCCGGGTCTTGCCGCATCAGTGCGCGCACGCCGGCGGCGAAGGTCAGGTCGATGTTGTGCTGGACCTGCATCTGGTTGAAGGCCGGCTCGACCATTTCGATCGGATCCTCGATGGTGCAGAGGTTGACCTCCGGCGTCGCCAGTTTCTTCAATGTTGTATAGAGCGTAGTGGTCTTGCCCGAACCGGTCGGTCCGGTCACGAGGATGATGCCGTTGGGCTGGCGGGTCATGTCTTGCCAGCGGCGCAGGTCATCGGTGGAGAAACCCAACTGATCGAAGTCCTTGAGCAGCACTTCCGGGTCGAAGATCCGCATGACCATTTTTTCGCCGAATGCCGTGGGCAGGGTCGAGAGCCGCAGTTCCACTTCGCCGCCGTCCGGGGTCTTGGTCTTGACCCGGCCGTCCTGGGGTTTGCGCTTCTCGGCGACGTTCATTCGGCCCAGGCTTTTCAGACGACTGACGATGGCCATGGTCACCTGGGGCGGGAATTGATAAACGTTGTGCAGCACGCCGTCGATGCGAAACCGCACCGTGCCTTGCTCGCGCCGGGGTTCGATGTGGATATCACTGGCCCGCTGTTGGAACGCGTACTGGAACAGCCAGTCGACGATATTAACGATGTGCGCGTCGTTGGCGTCCGGCTCCTGATCGCTGGCGCCGAGGTTGAGCAGTTGTTCGAAATTACCGAGAGTGCTGGTCTGCTGATCGGCATTGGTGGCGCCGGTGACCGATTTGGCCAGGCGAAAAAACTCCACGCTGAAGCGCTGGATATCCGCCGGGTTGGCCACCACGCGTTTGATCGGCAGCTTCAAGACGTGGGTCAGATCGGCTTCCCAGCCCGTGACGTAGGGCTGGGCGCTGGCCACGGTCACGGCGTCGCGGTCGATGGAAACGGCGAGGATCTTGTGACGCTGGGCAAAGGCGTAGGACATCAGCGGCGTGATGGCCGCGACGTTGATTTTCAACGGGTCGATGCGCAGATAAGGCTGGCCGGCTTGTTGCGACAACCACAGGGTCAGGCTTTCCAGGTCCAGGTGTTTGCCGGGACGGCTGAGGTCGTCCAGGTGTTGGCTGGCAATAAACTCCAACGGGTGCAACTGGCCATTGGCGGCATGCCGGCGGCGGGCATTGAGCGCGAGTTCGGCCGAATCCTGGGTGATAAAGCCCTGGGCGACCAGCTCTCGCAGCAAATCATTGAGATCCAGCCAGCGGTCCTGCGTGGCAAGTTGAACGGACATGCGGGTTCCTTTTGAACAATCCTGCAAACAGCGATCTAGACCGCAGTGTGCAAAGGATAGTCGCGGACCCGCTAACCGTTGGGCCACTACCCGACGAAGCCGTTTCCAGTTCTTTCAGCCGGCCGCTTGGGCCTGCTCATCCCACGCCGCATCGGCACTCTGCAGGTTCACCGAGCAGACGCTGATCAGGTTACGAAGTTTTTCCGCGATCACTTCGGCGCGGTGCCAACTCAGCCCGTCGATCACGATGTCGATCGACAGCAAATCGTCCATGCGCTGCACGTTGACCTGCTCCGGCGTCAGAAACTGTAAGGCGAACAGGTTGAGTGCGCGGCACAGCAGGTCCGGTTCGGCCTCGGCCAGCAGTTGGTACTGCACGCGGCAATGGGCATTGCTGACATTCCACACGTCGGCGCGGGTCGGTGGGGTGTTCACGGCTTCTAGATGCGGCATGGGTCGGGCTCCAAAATCACTGGAGGAATTTTTACATTCGGTGCCGGGCATTTCTTGGCTATGATCGGGCGTATTGCCGGTTTATCGAATCGTTTGATTCAACAAGTGATCACTAGAAGGTTTTTTTATGCACGCCGAGCTGGATGGCTACGACCGCAAGATTCTCGCGTTGCTGCAAGAGGACGCTTCGCTGTCCAGTGCGCAGATTGCCGAACAGGTGGGGCTGTCGCAGTCGCCGTGCTGGCGGCGGATTCAGCGGATGAAGGAGGAGGGGATCATTCGCGGACAGGTGACGTTGCTGGATCGCAAGAAAATCGGCCTGAACACGCAGATCTTCGCCGAAATCAAACTCAACGCCCACGGTCGTTCCAACTTCACGGAATTCACCGAGGCGATTCGCGGTTTTCCCGAAGTGCTGGAGTGTTATGTGCTGATGGGGTCGGTGGATTTTTTGCTGCGGATTGTCACGGCGGATATCGAGGCGTATGAGCGCTTCTTTTTTGAGAAGCTGTCGATGGTGCCGGGGATTCAGGAAGTGAACTCGATAGTGGCGTTGTCGGAGATCAAGTCGACGACGAGTTTGCCGGTGTTGCGCTGATCATTGTGACAGAGGGCTTTTGTGGCGAGGGGGCTTGCCCCCGTTGGAGTCCGAAGGACTCCCAAAACCAGCCAACGCGTTGAGTCAGATAAAACGCGTTGGCTGATTACGACTGCTTCGCAGCCGAACGGGGGCAAGCCCCCTCGCCACAGGGCATCACATACGCAGCAACATTTTCCAGGCACGGTTCTGATACACGGCAATCGCCTGTTGCTTACGCGCATCCAGGCTTTCGTCGGTGATCGGCTCGTTGGCCAGTTGCGCCAGTTTGTTCAGCTCGCCGTACAGGCGATCCATTTCCGGGATGTCCAGCACGCCACGGGCATGGTGCATCCAGGCCTGGATGCGTTCGATGCGCGGCAGTTGCTCGGCCAGGTCTTCCGGCTGTTGCTGGTAGCGTTGCAATTGCAGCGACGTGGCTTCTTCACCCAGCAGGCGCGGCAGCCAGTTGGCCAGTTGCGCAGCGCCTTGGCGATTGCCGCGCACGTTGCGGTTGGCGGTCCAGGTGCGAGCCAGCAACCAGCGCGACGTGTTCAGCGAGAACAGGCCCCAGCGCGGGTCTTGGAGTTCTTCGAGGAATTGCTCCGGCGCCGCTTTGCGCACGTCTTCGTCGTCCAGGCCAGCCTGAACCAGCGGACGCCAGTCTTCCAGCAAGGCGTCCAGTGCAAGGCGCAGGTCGTGAGTCGACTGACGCGGTGCGGCTTGACCAAGGCTGCTCAGCAGCGCACGCAATTCACCGAGGTTTTCGACCCAGTCCTGCAACAAGCGCCAGTGGCCATTGAAGCGATATTGCTCGGCCAGACGCTGGCTGCTGCCCAGCAGGTGCCAGCTCAGCGCGGCGAACGCGTCGTCCAGCGGCATTTCGGCAGTGATCTGCGGCGCCGGCAGGCTCAGGGAGTAGCTGTTGGCGTCGTACAAACGATAGCCGCGCTCGGCCTTGCTGATGTCACACGGCATCAGGGCCAGGGTCGCGGCCAGTTCGGCGGCCAGTTCCAGCAGCGCGGCAGGTTCGCCTTCGCGCAGTTCCAGTTCCAGTTCGCAGATTTCTTCTTTCTGCTTGCCGACCACGACGTGGCCGAAGTCCAGCGCCGCTTCGATGACCACTTTGGTCTTGCCACGGCCCCAGGCAATTTCTGCGCGTTCGCGCACGAAATCGGTGGTGAAGATGGCTTTCAGGGTTTTCTTGTCCAACTCGGCCAGTTCTTCAGGCCAGCATTCGCCGTCGAGTTTCTTCACGTCGAGCTTGGCTTTGGGCAGGTTCCAGTCGTATTCGTTACGCTCGGACAGACCGGCGACGCTCTGGCCACGGGTCTTGAGGGTCTGGATCACTTCTTCGCCATCGCGGCGCAGGCGCAGGGCAACCTTGGCGCGGGCCAGGTCGCGCTCAGGCGTGTCGAAGTACTGGTTCATCAACTCACGGCGTTCCCAGCCACTTTTGTTGCGTTTTTTCAGGAGCGGGTGCTCGCGCAGGGCAGCGAGGGTTTCGCGGCTGACGCGGAGTTTGATTTCGGTTTCTTTCTGCATGGCCGGAAAATCCAGGATCGGGAGCGCAGCCGGGGGAATGTGTGGCTGCCAAGGTCGTGCAGTGTACAGGAGTGAACGTTCCTACGTGCCGCGGCGGTTTATTCCTGTCGCCGGATGGTTCTATGATGGACTTCAATTCGGGAGTTGGAGTCAGCGATGCCTTTGCCGTCCATGAAAGATCAGTTCGCTGCGCTGATCGCCGCGCCGTCCGTCAGTTGTACCCAGCCGAGCCTGGATCAAACCAATCGGCCGGTGATCGATTTGCTAGCGAGCTGGCTCGGCGATCTGGGTTTTGCCTGCGATATCCAGCAGGTCAGCCCCGGCAAATTCAACCTGCTCGCCAGTTTCGGCTCCGGCCCCGGCGGCCTGGTGCTGGCCGGACACAGCGACACCGTGCCGTTCGATGGCGCGTTGTGGCAGACCGATCCGTTGAAACTGACCGAAGTGGACGGTCGCTGGGTCGGCCTGGGCAGTTGCGACATGAAGGGCTTTTTCGCCCTGGCCATCGAAGCGGTGATCCCGCTGCTCGACCAACCGTTCAAACAGCCGTTGCTGATCCTCGCCACCTGCGATGAAGAAAGCTCGATGTCCGGCGCGCGTGCCCTGGCCAAAGCCGGGCGTCCGCTGGGCCGGGCGGCGGTGATCGGTGAGCCGACCGGGCTCAAGCCGATCCGCATGCACAAAGGCATCATGATGGAGCGCATCGACATCCTCGGTCAGAGCGGCCATTCCTCCGACCCGCGCCTGGGCCACAGCGCCCTCGAAGCCATGCACGACGCCATCGGCGAACTGCGCGGCTTGCGCCTGTTGTGGCAGCGCGAATTCCGCAATCCACAGTTTGGCGTGCCGACCCCGACGATGAATTTCGGCTGCATTCATGGTGGCGACAACCCCAACCGCATCTGCGGCCAGTGTTCGCTGGAATTCGATCTGCGACCGTTGCCGGGCATGGACCCCAAAGCCCTGCGTGCGGAAATTCTGGCGCGGCTCAAACCGGTTGCCGAACGCCATCAAGTGAAGATCGATTACGCGCCGCTGTTCCCTGAAGTGCCCCCGTTCGAGCAGGCCGAGGACGCGGAATTGGTCCGGGTCGCGGAAAAGCTCACCGGCCATCGCGCCGAAGCAGTAGCGTTCGGCACCGAAGCGCCTTATCTTCAGCGCCTTGGCTGCGAAACACTGGTGCTCGGCCCGGGTGATATCGCCTGCGCTCACCAACCGGGGGAATACCTCGAAATGTCACGTTTGCAGCCTACCGTGCATCTATTACGTCAATTGATTGAACATTACTGCCTGACGCCGGCCCAAACCCCGATGCCCGTCGGTTGAACGCGAGCCCTTGTAGGAGCTGCCGAAGGCTGCGATCTTTTGATCTTGATTCTAAAAAGCAAAATCAAAAGATCGCAGCCTTCGGCAGCTCCTACGGGGCGCGGTTAAATTGTTGATGTCCCAACCCGTATTCATGAGGAGAGCTCGCGTGTCGCCAAGCCTGTTCCGACGATAACCACCAGCCCGTTGTGCGTTTTTTGCTTCGCCCATTTTTTGGCTGCTATTTATTACAGGCCCAGGTTCATGCCCGAATACGTTAATTGGCTTCGTCACGCGTCTCCTTACATCAATGCCCACCGCGATTGCACGTTCGTCGTCATGCTGCCCGGCGACGGGGTGGAGCATCCGAACTTCGGCAATATCGTCCACGACCTGGTGCTGTTGCACAGCCTCGGGGTGCGACTGGTGCTGGTCCACGGTTCCCGTCCGCAAATTGAAACCCGCCTCGCCGCACGCGGCCTGATCCCGCATTACCACCACGGCATGCGCATCACCGATGCCGCGACCCTGGAGTGCGTGATCGATGCCGTTGGCCAATTGCGTATCGCCATTGAGGCGCGGCTGTCCATGGACATGGCGTCGTCGCCAATGCAGGGCTCGCGCCTGCGGGTGGCCAGCGGCAACCTGGTGACGGCGCGGCCGATCGGTGTGCTCGAAGGCGTCGATTATCACCACACCGGTGAAGTGCGTCGGGTCGATCGCAAGGGCATCAATCGCTTGCTGGACGAGCGCTCCATCGTGTTGCTGTCGCCGCTGGGCTACTCGCCGACCGGTGAAATCTTCAACCTCGCTTGCGAAGACGTCGCTACCCGTGCGGCCATCGACCTCGGTGCGGATAAATTGCTGTTGTTCGGCGCCGACCTGGGCCTGATCGACGAAAACGGTCGTCTGGTTCGCGAATTGCGTCCGCAGCAGGTGCCGGCGCATCTGCAACGCCTGGGCAACAACTATCAGGGTGAGTTGCTGGATGCGGCGGCTGAAGCCTGTCGCGGCGGCGTGGCGCGCAGCCATATCGTCAGCTACGCCGAAGACGGCGCGCTGCTGACCGAACTGTTCACCCGTGACGGTGGCGGTACGCTGGTGGCCCAGGAGCAATTCGAACTGGTGCGCGAAGCGGCGATTGAAGACGTCGGCGGTTTGTTGGATTTGATCAGCCCGCTGGAAGAGCAGGGGATTCTGGTGCGTCGTTCCCGGGAAGTGCTGGAGCGCGAAATCGAGCAATTCAGCGTGGTCGAGCGCGAAGGCATGATCATCGCCTGCGCGGCGCTGTATCAGATCGCCGATTCGGACGCCGGGGAGCTGGCCTGCCTGGCGGTGAACCCGGAATATCGCCATGGCGGTCGCGGCGATGAATTGCTGGAAAGGATCGAAACCCGTGCCCGGGCCCAGGGGCTGAAAACGTTGTTCGTGCTCACCACCCGCACCGCGCACTGGTTCCGCGAACGTGGTTTCGAGCCAAGCAGCGTCGAGCGCCTGCCGTCGGCGCGGGCCTCGCTGTACAACTATCAGCGTAATTCGAAGATCTTCGAAAAAACCCTGTAACCGCATCGCCACCCTCCTGTAGGAGCGAGGCTTGCCCGCGAAGGTGTCGTCACAGCCACTATTGATTTTGGACGTGATGGCCTCTTCGCGGTCAAGCCTCGCTCCTTCGGTAATTGGTGTTATTCGGTGACGAACTTCGCGTTCATATACGGCGAATAATCCGGCAGCACCGCCTCCAACCTTCCTTGTTCCTTTTGGCCAACCTGCACCGCGACGGTGAGGGGCCTGTCAGTACTGCGAATTACCCCCACAGCGCTGGCGACCAGCCATATGCACCATCAATGTCACCGGACGCGAATGGCGGTGACCACTTGCGGACCGCTTTTAAAACGGCGTCAGTCGATTTTATGACCTATGGTCTTCTCACAAATACCGTCGGCCTAGCCACTTTGCTCGGTTCCATAGCGGTTTATAGCCAAGAGTAAGGTTGGCCGCCTGAGCCTCCAAAATCTTAATATCGATACACAAACTGTAACAATTGAGCCGGATAGTTCGCGTTTGGTCGTCATGGCGTGGCTATTGATGAGATGGATTGTGAGCGCCTTAAAAGCCAATCGATCTTAAAAAATACGAATAAATACCTTTTAGGAATTGGCTCGCAAGCCGGCATTTCAGCGCCAGCCGTGCAATTAAATTCCTAAAGGGTATGAGAAAGGATCTGCTGATTCTTTTTAGGCTTATGAAAATTCATGACCTTGCAGGGACCAAATCATGGGGGGATTAGACCATGGTCGTAGACACATAAAGTTACGATTGACTTGTGGGTCACGGTCTGGCGCTAATCGCCAATCCTAGAAACCCCGGGCTACTGACTCAGGGCCAGGAACACAAAAATTAGAAACGAGAGGAGCTTAACAATGAACAAGTCCACCTTGGCCTTGGCCGTGGCGGTAGGGGTTTTGGCGCAGCAGGCAGGCGCCGCGGGTTTCCTGGAAGACAGCAAGGCTTCCGTCAGTTCCCGCACCATGTATTACAACAACGATTTCCGCGAAGGCGCTAATACTCCTGCCAACAGTCAGCGAGAAACCGCGGAAGGTCTGAAGTTCGATTACCTGTCCGGTTTCACCCAAGGTGTTGTCGGCTTCGGTATTGATGCCCAGGCGCTTGTCGGTATCCATCTGGACGGTGGCAAGGGCCATCACCCGGACAGCAACTCGTTCTTCCCAAGCGATAGTGACGGTTCGGCCGTGGACGAGTGGAGCCGAGCATCGGCTAACGTCAAGGCACGCTTCTCGAAGACCGAGGCCCACGTAGGTGGCGCTCTGGCACCTCAGTTGCCGATCCTGCTGTCGAACGACAGCCGTCTGCTGCCGCAGACCTTTGACGGTGGCACCATCACCTCGAAAGAAATCGACAACGTGACCTTCAACGCAGGTCAGCTGGAACACTCGGCCGGTCGTGCATCGTCCAACTCCACCGGCCTGGCAGTGGCGGGCGGTACTCAGGACAGCAACCAGTTCCGTTACGCCGGTGCTGACTGGAAGGTCACCAAAGACCTGATGCTGCAGTACTACTACGCAAACCTGGAAGACTACTACAAGCAGAGCTTCCTCGGCCTGGTGCACCTGTACCAGATCGCCCCGAACCAGTCGTTCAAAACCGACATCCGTTATTTCGACAGCAGCTCCGACGGCAAGAACGGCGACGTAGGCTACCGCTTCAACAACAACAACGGTTACGCCAAGAACCCGGGCGAGGTCGATAACAAGACCTGGAGCGCCATGTTCACCTACACCCTGGGTGGCAACGCCTTCCTGGTCGGGCACCAGCGCGTCAGCGATGACGGCGGCTTCGTCATGCTGAACCAGGGCAACGTGGTTGATGGCAATAACCGTCCTGAAGGCAACGGGGGCACCAGCTTCTATCTGTTCACTGACTCCATGGTTAACAGCTTTATCCGTGCCGGTGAAAACACCACCTTCGGTCAGTACAGCTACGACTTCGCCAGCCTGGGTGTACCTGGTCTGAGAGCGTCGATCGCTTACCTGCATGGCGACGATATCAAGGCCACGACCGGCAATGGCCCTGATGCGTCCGAGTGGGAACGCGACATGCGGGTCGACTACACCATCCAGCAGGGCGCCCTTAAAGGTTTCGGCGTGACCGTGCGTAATGGTGTCTACCGTGGCAGCGAAGTTTCTAACAACCCCGATGTTGACCAGACCCGTCTGATCTTCAACTACACCTACAGCTTCTTGTAATAGCCTCGGGAAAAGGCCTCGCTGGCTGGCGAGGCTTTTTTTCGGGGTTTTTTTGATATTCCAAATTTAGCTTTTGTGTGAATTTTTTATTCTTTTTAGCTTTTAATCGAATCGCCTAAAGTGCATGCCGTATGGGCCGATACCTTATGTCCGACGTTAAGAAGTAGTGCCCATTGATATTCCAGATCGGCATGAAAAATAATGAAATAATTTTTTTTATGTTTAACATGCGTGCCCCATCTGCATCGGTTGACTGGCAAGTCACGGTTTGGTTGCGAGCGCATATTTCAGGATCCAGGGCATTCGACCCAGGGCCGGAACACAAGAATTAGAAACGAGAGGAGCGAAACATGAATAAGTCCACCTTGGCCCTGGCTGTGGCCGTAGGGGTTTTGGCGCAGCAGGCAGGCGCCGCCGGTTTCATCGAAGACAGCAAGGCTACCTTGGGTCTGCGTAACTACTACATCAATACCGATAACCGCGACGGCGCCGGCGCGAACAAGAACGAAGAATGGGGCCAAGGCTTCGATCTGCGTTTCATCTCCGGTTATACCCAAGGCACCGTCGGCTTCGGTATCGATGCCATCGGCCTGTTGGGCGTCAAGCTGGATTCGGGCGGCGGCACTAACGGCGCTACCGCTACTTCCTACGGCGGCACCGTGTTCCCAAGCAAGTCCAACGGCGAAGCGGTTGATGACTTCTCCAGCCTGGGCCTGACTGCCAAAGCCAAGATCTCCCAGACCGAACTGAAACTGGGTACTTTGCAGCCTAAAAACCCGGTTATCGTGACCAACGACGGTCGTCTGTTGCCACAAACCTGGCAGGGCGGCCAGATCACTTCCGGCGACATCAAGGACCTGACCCTCGTCGGCGGCCAGATCGAAGCTGTGAAAGGTCGTAACTCCAGCAACAATGAACAGCTGAGCATCGGCGGCGCCAACACCCGTGGCGCTGGTTTCCGCGACAGCAACAAGTTCATCTACGCCGGTGGTGACTACAAAATCACCAAAGACCTGACTGCCCAGTACTACTACGGCAACCTGGAAGATTTCTACAAGCAACACTTCCTGGGCCTTGTTCACAACTGGTCCATCGGTCCGGGCGTGCTGAAGTCCGATCTGCGTTACTTCAACAGCTCCGATGATGGCAAGAACGGTACTGATCCGGCTTATTTCAGCACGGGTAACTACACCGGCGTGCGTAACGGCCGTGGTGAAGTCGACAACAACCTGTACAGCGGCCTGTTCCTGTACTCCGTTGCCGGTCACACCTTCGGTGGCGGTTACCAGGTCAGCAACGGCAGCAGCGACTTCCCTTGGTTGAACCAGGGCGACGGTTCGTCGAACTACACCATCACCGACATGCAAATCCAGAAGTTCGGTCGTGCCGGCGAGAAAACCTGGCAAGCACGCTACTCGTATGACTTCGCTAAAGTCGGTCTGCCAGGCCTGACCGCCGGCCTGGTCTACCTCAAGGGTGACTCGATCGATACCGTTGGCACCAACGGCCGCGAGGCCGCTTCGGATCGTTCCGAGTGGGAACGCGACCTGACCATCGGTTACGTTGTACCGGAAGGCCCACTGAAAAACGTTGGCTTCATGTGGAAAAATGCTATGTGGCGCACCGACCTGCCGAACACCCGTTCGCAGGACGAAAACCGCCTGATCCTCAGCTACTCGATCCCGCTGCTGTAATAGCGCGCTCAAGTACACCTGAGTAAAAAAAGCCCCGCCCGGCACCTCGCCGGGCGGGGCTTTTGCATTTTCAGAGCGGAGTCACCCCCGTAATCCCGCCCTGAAAATTCCCTCTTTGCAGCTACTCAAGGCCTTCTCGAACCTTGTGGGCGATGTTGGTCGCGATGGCCGCGCAGGTCCAGTGAACAGATGTTTAATATTCACTTATGATCTAAATAAATCGATATTTATTCTTTTTAATTCAATCGGAATGCAGGCACAGTTGAGCTCAACAAGCACTCACCAGGAGCAGCACCATGAGCCTCAGACTTGGCGATATCGCCCCCGATTTCGAACAGGATTCCAGCGCCGGCACTATCCGTTTTCACGAATGGCTGGGCGATAGCTGGGGCGTGCTGTTTTCCCATCCGGCGGACTTCACCCCGGTGTGCACCACTGAACTGGGCTTCACCGCCAAGCTCAAGGATGAATTTGCCCAGCGCGGCGTCAAGGCCATTGCCCTGTCGGTTGACCCGGTGGACTCGCACCACAAATGGATCGAGGACATCAACGAAACCCAGAGCACGATCGTCAACTTCCCGATCCTGGCCGACGCCGATCGCAAGGTCTCGGACCTGTACGACCTGATTCACCCAAATGCCAACGACACCCTGACCGTGCGCTCGCTGTTCGTGATCGACCCGAACAAAAAGGTTCGGCTGACCATCACCTACCCGGCGAGCACCGGTCGCAACTTCCATGAAATCCTGCGGGTGATCGACTCCCTGCAACTCACCGACAACTACAAAGTGGCCACCCCGGCCAACTGGCAGGACGGTGATGAAGTGGTGATCGTGCCGTCGCTCAAGGACGAAGACGAAATCAAGAAACGCTTTCCCAAGGGTTATCGCGCAGTGAAGCCGTACCTGCGCCTGACGCCACAACCGAACCGGTAAACCGATGATCGTTCCCACGCTCTGCGTGGGAACGCCGCCCGTGACGCTCCGCGTCACATTGGACGCGGAGCGTCCATGGATGCATTCCCACGCGGAGCGTGGGAACGATCAACAACCCCTGTAGGAGCGAGGCTTGCCCGCGAAGGCGTCGTCGAGGCAACCATTGATGCAAGCCGTGATGGCCTCTTCGCGGGCAAGCCTCGCTCCTACAGGGGGTATGTGTATTCACAAAGCAGGGGATTTTTCAGGCCGTTTTTACGGCCTGTTTTTTTGTCTGGAGAAAGGTGTATCGCATAGTTCTTTAAAGAATAACCAAATGAATAAATATGATTTATGGATATATAAATCACCTGTTAAGGTCACCTCATCGACGCGAGATCGCGCACTGCGAATCGCCAACAACGCTCAAGGAATCACCTGAATGCTGGTCGTCTCACTCGGTGGCAGCCCCAGCCAACGCTCTCGTTCCGGGGTGCTGCTGGAGCGTTCGCAACGCTGGTTGCAGGAACAAGGGGTGGAAGTGGTGAGTTATCAGGTACGGGACTTCCCGGCCGAAGACTTGCTGCACGCACGGTTCGACAGCCCGAAGGTGATCGACCTGTTGCAACAGATTGAAAACGCCGATGGCCTGCTGATCGCCACGCCGGTCTACAAGGCGTCGTTCTCCGGCGCACTGAAAACCGTGCTGGACCTGCTGCCCGAGCGCGCCCTGGCGCACAAGGTTGTGTTGCCAATGGCTACCGGCGGCAGCATCGCCCACATGCTGGCGGTGGACTACGCGCTGAAACCGGTGCTGTCGGCGTTAAAAGCCCAGGAAATGCTCCACGGGATTTTCGCCGTGGACAGCCAGATCGCCTACGGCGAAGGCAGCGCCCAGGCGCAATTGGCGCCGGAGCTGGAACAACGACTGAATGAATCCCTGGAGCTGTTTTTCAGCGCCATGGCGCGACGGCCCAAGCCGCTCGACCCGAACCTGCTGAACGAACGTTTGTTGAGTGCTCGCTGGAGCATTTGAGCCTTACCCCGAATTTGATCCACTCACCTTACTCAGCCGCCAACGGCCAAGCAGGTGCAGCCAAAACCCAACAGCAAATAGGAGAGCGCTATGCGCACTGTCATTTTGCGTCGTGGTCTGGTCGCCCTGTTTGTGGCGGCTGTGTCCTTCGGCGTTATTTCCCAAGCACAAGCCGAGACCCTGCGGATCGGTTATCAGAAGTACGGCACCCTGGTGCTGCTCAAGGCCAAGGGCACGCTGGAAAAACGCCTCGCCGCCCAAGGCGTGGACGTGCAATGGACTGAATTCCCCGGCGGCCCGCAACTGTTGGAAGGCCTGAACGTCGGCTCCATCGACTTCGGCGTCACCGGCGAAACCCCGCCCGTCTTCGCCCAAGCCGCCGGCGCCGATCTGCTCTACGTCGCCTACGAGCCGCCAGCGCCCCACAGCGAAGCGATCCTGGTGCCGAAGGATTCGCCGATCAAATCCGTTGCCGACCTCAAGGGCAAGAAAGTCGTCCTGAACAAAGGCTCCAACGTGCATTACCTGCTGGTCCGCGCCCTCGAAGACGCCGGCCTCAAATACACCGATATCCAGACCGTATTCCTGCCACCCGCCGATGCCCGCGCCGCGTTCGAACGTGGCAGCGTCGATGCCTGGGTAATCTGGGACCCGTACCAGGCCGCCGCCGAACAGCAACTCCAAGCACGCACCCTGCGTGATGGCCAAGGCATCGTCGACAACCATCAGTTCTACCTGGCGACCAAGCCTTACGCACAGAAAAACCCCGAGGTGATCAAGACCCTCGTCGAAGAAGTGCGCGCCGTCGGCGAGTGGTCCAAGGCCAACCCGGAAGACGTGACCAAACAGGTTTCGCCACTGCTCGGCCTGTCGCCGGAGATCACCCTGACCTCGGTAAAACGCCAGGGCTACGGGGCGCTGTTCCTGACCCCGGAAGTGGTCGCCGCGCAACAGAAAATCGCCGACAGCTTCTACCAGCTCAAGCTGATCCCGAAGCCGCTCAGCATCAAAGACGTGATCTGGACGCCACCGGCGGCCGTTGCCAAAGCGCAGTAATTCGAATTCCTAAGGAGACCACTCCATGAGCCTCAATATTTTCTGGTTCCTGCCTACCCACGGCGACGGCCATTACCTTGGCACCGCCGAAGGCGCTCGCGCCGTTGACCACGGTTATTTGCAACAGATTGCCCAGGCGGCGGATCGCCTGGGTTTCGGCGGGGTGTTGATCCCTACCGGCCGCTCCTGCGAAGACTCGTGGCTGGTGGCCGCGTCGCTGATCCCGGTGACCCAGCGTTTGAAATTCCTCGTTGCCCTGCGCCCCGGGATCATTTCCCCGACGGTGGCGGCGCGCCAGGCCGCGACCCTGGATCGTTTGTCCGGCGGCCGTGCGCTGTTCAACCTGGTGACGGGCGGTGATCCGGATGAATTGGCCGGCGACGGTTTGTTCCTCAGCCACGAAGAGCGCTATCAAGCCTCGGTGGAATTCACCCGCATCTGGCGCCGGGTGCTGGAAGGCGAAACCGTCGATTACGACGGTCAGCACATCAGCGTGAAGGGTGCCAAGTTGCTCTATCCGCCGATCCAGCAACCGCGTCCGCCGCTGTACTTCGGCGGCTCGTCGGAAGCGGCCCAGGACTTGGCGGCGGAACAAGTGGAGATGGTCCTGACCTGGGGCGAACCTCCAGCGGCAGTGGCCAAGAAGATTGCACAAGTGCGGGCCAAAGCCGCGAAGCTCGGTCGCACCGTGCGCTTCGGCATTCGCTTGCATGTGATCGTGCGGGAAACCAACGAGGAAGCATGGGCCGCGGCAGATCGCCTGATTTCCCATGTGGACGACGAAACCATCGCCCGAGCCCAGGCTTCCCTGTCGCGTTTCGATTCGGTCGGCCAGCAACGTATGGCGGCGCTGCATGGCGGCAGCCGCGATAACCTGGAAGTCAGCCCTAATCTGTGGGCCGGCGTCGGCCTGGTACGCGGTGGTGCCGGGACGGCACTGGTGGGCGACGGTCCGACCGTGGCCGCACGCATGCAGGAATACGCCGACCTGGGCATCGACACGTTCATCTTCTCCGGTTATCCACACTTGGAAGAGGCTTACCGCGTCGCCGAGTTGCTGTTCCCGCACATCGACGTCCAGCGCCCGGAACAGCCACAGGGTGCCAACTTCGTCAGCCCGTTCGGTGAGATGGTGGCCAACGACATTCTTCCCAAAGCCGCGTCCCAGAGCTGAGGCGCCGCCATGAAAAGAATTATCCACAACCTCGCGCCCTGGGCGTTGCCGGTGCTGTTGCTGGCGGTGTGGCAGTTGTCGGTGTCGGCGGGCTGGTTGTCGACGCGGATCCTGCCGGCTCCCATCGCCGTGATCGAAGCCGGGGTAAGCCTGGTGCGCAGCGGTGAAATCTGGACCCACCTGGCCATTAGCGGTTGGCGTGCGGCACTCGGTTTCACCATTGGCGGCGGCATTGGCCTGACCCTGGGCTTCATCACCGGGCTGTCGAAGTGGGGCGAACGCCTGCTCGACAGTTCGGTGCAGATGATCCGCAACGTGCCGCACCTGGCGCTGATTCCGCTGGTGATCCTGTGGTTCGGCATCGATGAGTCGGCGAAGATTTTCCTGGTGGCGTTGGGCACGTTGTTTCCGATCTACCTCAATACCTATCACGGCATCCGCAACGTCGATCCGGCGCTGGTGGAGATGGCGCGCAGTTATGGCTTGAGCGGTTTCAGCCTGTTTCGCCAGGTGATCCTGCCGGGTGCATTGCCTTCGATTCTGGTCGGTGTGCGTTTCGCTTTGGGCTTTATGTGGCTGACGCTGATCGTGGCCGAAACCATTTCCGCCAGCTCCGGCATCGGCTACCTGGCGATGAATGCCCGGGAGTTCTTGCAGACCGACGTGGTGGTGCTGGCGATTCTGTTGTACGCGGTGCTCGGCAAACTGGCCGACCTCGCGGCCCGTGGACTTGAACGCGTTTGGTTGCGCTGGCATCCGGCGTATCAGGTTGCCAAAGGAGGTGCCGCATGACCGCTCAACAACCTCCACGCCTGCTGCGCGGGATTCCGCTGGCGGTGCGCAAGCTGCAAAAGACCTTTGGTTCGCGGCAAGTGCTGCGCGAGGTCGACCTGCATATTCCGGCCGGGCAATTCGTCGCCGTGGTTGGTCGCAGTGGCTGTGGCAAAAGTACCTTGCTGCGTTTACTCGCCGGACTCGACAAGCCTACGGGCGGCGAGCTGCTGGCCGGTTCGGCGCCACTGAGCGATGCCCGGGAAGACACGCGGTTGATGTTCCAGGAAGCGCGCCTGCTGCCATGGAAAAAGGTCATCGACAACGTCGGCCTCGGGCTCAAGGGCAACTGGCGGCCGCAAGCTCTGGAAGCTTTGGAGTCGGTAGGCCTGGCGGATCGCGCCAATGAGTGGCCAGCGGCGCTGTCCGGTGGGCAGAAGCAACGCGTAGCCCTGGCCCGCGCGCTGATCCACCAACCGCGCTTGCTGCTGCTGGACGAGCCGTTGGGCGCCCTGGATGCCCTGACCCGGATTGAAATGCAGCAACTGATCGAACGGCTCTGGCAAAAGCACGGCTTCACCGTGTTGCTGGTCACCCACGACGTCAGTGAAGCGGTGGCGATTGCCGATCGGGTGATCCTGATCGAAGACGGCGAAGTTGGCCTCGACCTGCAGGTGGAACTGCCACGCCCTCGGGTGCGCGGCTCCCATCGGCTGGCGGCGCTGGAAACCGAAGTCCTCAACCGCGTGCTGTCCCTGCCCGGCGAACCGCCGGAACCGGAACCTGTTTCACCATTGCCTACGCAACTGCGTTGGGCGCAATAACCCACGCCTTATCTCTACTGACAGGAATCAACATCATGACTATCAAAGCCATCAACGTTCGTAACCAGTTCAAAGGCTCGATCAAGGAAATCGTATTGGGTGACGTGCTGTCGGAAATCGACGTTCAGACCGCTTCCGGCATCGTCACTTCGGTGATCACCACGCGTTCGGTGAAAGAGCTGGAACTGGTGGTCGGCAGCGAAGTGATCGCCTTCGTGAAATCCACTGAAGTGTCGATCGCCAAGTTGTAAGTGGTGCGTAAACGACAACCCTGAAGGGTTTCAGCCCTTCGGGGTTTTTTTGTGCGTGAATCAGTGAATTCGGCGGTGCGGCATTCGCGAGCAAGCCCGCTCCCACAGGGGATTTGTGTCGAACACAAATTCTATGCTCACTGAAGATCTACTGTGGGAGCGGGCATGCTCGCGAAGAGGCCAGTAGAGCCAGCCAAGAAATCAGGCTGAGAGGGCGCGCTTGGGCAGATACGGCGGCAGGTAAAGCCCCAGATACGCATCGAACACCCGCATTCCTTCCTCAGCCATGCGCGGCGTGATCTGCCCATGCTGCTGCACCGAGCGCGCATACACTCGATCCCCCAGCTCCATCGCCAACGCAAACACATCAACGTCCATCGGCAGCCTCGGCAGTTCGAAGTGATGGTCGAACAACGTGTGCATCAGATCGCCCAGCTCGAGGTCGTGTTGACGGTCGGCCTGGGTGACTTCGGTCAAACCGTGTTGCGCGAGAATCAACTGGCGGGCGGCGGCGTCTTCGTCGTAGATATCGAGCATGCGTTGCTCGACCAGCCGCGACAGGTCGCGCCAGTCATGCAGCGCGTCGTGATCAATCGGCGCTTGCAGGCAGGCGCGGAACGCGGCGTGGACGTCGGCCGTCAGCCCTTCGAGCAGGGCCGGGACGCTGGCGAAGAAGTGGTAGACCGACGACGGCGGAATCTCCGCCCGCTCGGCGACGCTGTAGATCGACAGGCTGGCCACGCCCTCGGCGGCCAGCAGCGTGCGGGCGGCATCGAGGATCGAATCGATCCGCGCCTGGCTGCGTGCGCGGGGTTTGCGGATAGGGGCGGGGCGGGTCATTGGCGTCTCCTGCGGGGCAGCGGGCATTGTACGAGTCGGGTTGTGTTGTTGTCTTGTAGGCCGCCTTCGCGAGCAAGCCCGCTCCCACATTTGATTGGTGTGAAACACAGAATTTGCGTGCGAAGGAAATCTCCTGTGGGAGCGGGCTTGCTCGCGAACCGCCGCAGGCGGCCATAAAAAAACGCCGTCAGCTTCATCAGCCAACGGCGTTTCTTTGTGACTGCAACCACTTAAACGGTATGCAGGTACCAGTTGTACTCAAGGTCGGAGATGGAGTGTTCAAACTCCTCCAGCTCACTTTCCTTGCAGGCCACGAAGATATCGATGTATTTCGGATCGATGTACTTGGCCATGACTTCGCTGTCGTCCAGCTCGCGCAATGCATCACGCAGGTTGTTCGGCAGGCTTTGCTCGTTCTGCTCGTAGGAGTTGCCTTCCACGGGCGCGCCTGGCTCGATCTTGTTGGTCAGGCCGTGATGCACGCCTGCCAGGACCGAAGCCATCAGCAGGTACGGGTTGGCATCGGCGCCGGCAACGCGGTGTTCGATCCGCACCGCATCGGACGAGCCGGTCGGTACGCGAATCGCCACGGTCCGGTTGTCCAGGCCCCAGCACGGCGAGTTCGGCACGTAGAACTGTGCGCCGAAACGACGGTACGAGTTGACGTTCGGGCACAGGAAAGCCATCTGTGCCGGCAGGGTCTCGAGCACACCGCCGATCGCGTGACGCAGTGCGGCGTTCTGCTCGGGATCCTCGCTGGCAAAAATATTCTTGCCGTCACGGTCGAGAATCGAGATGTGGACGTGTAGCCCGTTACCCGCCTGGCCTGGGTAAGGCTTGGCCATGAAGGTGGTGTCCATCTCATGGTCGTAGGCGATGTTCTTGATCAGGCGCTTGAGCAGGACCGCGTAGTCGCAAGCCTTGATCGGGTCGGCGACGTGGTGCAGGTTCACTTCGAACTGCGCCGGGGCACTTTCCTTGACGATGGCGTCGGCCGGGATGCCTTGCTCTTTCGCACCTTCCAGAATGTCCTGGAGGCAGTCGACGTATTCGTCGAGGTCGTCGATCAGGTAGACCTGAGTCGAATGCGGGCGTTTGCCGGAGATCGGCGAGCGCGGCGGTTGCGGTCGGCCGTTCACGTTCTCCTGGTCGATCAGGTAGAACTCCAGTTCGAACGCGGCACAGATCGTCAGACCCATGTCATCGAACTTGGTCACAACCTGGCGCAAAACTTCACGGGGATCCGCGAAGAAAGGTTCACCTTCGATTTCGTGCATGGTCATCAGCAGTTGCGCGGTAGGGCGCTTTTGCCAAGGCTCATTGCACAGGGTGTCGGGGATTGGATAGCAGATTCGGTCAGCATCGCCGATGTCCAGGCCCAGGCCGGTGCTTTCCACCGTCGAGCCATTGATATCCAGAGCAAATAGAGAGGCCGGCAGGTTGATGCCTTTCTCGTAAACCTTGTGGAGGCTGGTGCGTTCAATGCGCTTGCCGCGCACCACACCATTCATATCCGCAATCAGAAGGTCAACGTACAGAACCTCAGGATGTTCCTTAAGGAACGCGTTCGCTTCGTTAAGCTGAACGGCACGCGGGGGTACCGACATGATGCAACACCTTTGTTGTTAAAAATATCAATCATTGATCTCTTCGGGTTTCAGTCAACCCGAACGGCATGCCGAAGTCAAGCGAGGCCTTTTTTGCCCTAAAAAAGCGCTCGTGAGGCTTTTTTGAGGCACTTTGGGGCGTTTTTTTGCCTTTGGCCATCTTGGCAACTGCACGTTTGAGCGGGCCGTGTTGTATTTTTTACGGGGGTGTTGTGTAAAAAAATGAACAAGGCTAAGCTCGATTCAAACCCATAACAGCAATAATACCGGGGTGCTTCATGTCTCGCCTGCCGTTAATCGGCGTCGCCGTCTGCTCTGGGCAGATCGGTCTGCATGCTTATCACATCAGTGGCGATCGTTACGTTCACACCAAGGCCTTCGTTGCCAATGGCGTGCCGTCGACTCTTCCTTCCCCGGTGGCCGCGCTGGCCCCGTCCGATATTCTGGACGGTCCGCACGACATTCTCTTTACTGCCCGTACTCCCAATATAGAACCGTTTCACTTCAGCGGCCCGGCCAATGCGCCTGGCCCTGCTCATGATTCTGCACGCCCGACTACGCTCTCCATGGCCCATGCCCGGGTCGCGGCGAGTGTTTGTGCGCGGCCCTTGCAGTGGCAATCTGTAACACGCGACGCCCATGCGTCAAACAACGCCTGACTTATAAGAGTCAGGAAACTCAGCCTAGAGGCATTTATGAGTAACAACCTCGACCAGCTCACCGATTGGTTGAAAGACCACAAGATCACAGAAGTCGAATGCATGATCGCCGACTTGACCGGGATCACCCGGGGCAAGATTTCGCCGACCAACAAGTTCATTGCCGAAAAAGGCATGCGCCTGCCCGAGAGCGTTCTGTTGCAGACCGTGACCGGCGACTATGTCGAAGACGACATCTATTACGAACTGCTCGACCCGGCCGACATCGACATGATCTGCCGCCCCGACCAGAACGCGGTGTACCTGGTGCCCTGGTCCATCGAGCCGACCGCTCAGGTGATCCACGACACCTACGACAAGCAGGGCAACCCGATCGAGCTGTCGCCGCGCAACGTATTGAAGAAGGTTTTGAAACTCTACGCCGACAAGGGCTGGCAGCCGATCGTGGCGCCGGAAATGGAGTTCTACCTGACCAAGCGCTGCGAAGACCCCGACTTCCCGCTGCAACCGCCAATTGGCCGTTCCGGTCGCCCGGAAACCGGTCGCCAGTCGTTCTCCATTGAAGCAGCGAACGAATTCGACCCGCTGTTCGAAGACGTCTACGACTGGTGCGAACTGCAGGAACTGGACCTCGACACGTTGATCCACGAGGACGGCACGGCGCAGATGGAAATCAACTTCCGTCACGGCGATGCCCTGTCCCTGGCCGACCAGATTCTGGTGTTCAAGCGCACCATGCGCGAAGCCGCGCTCAAGCACGACGTGGCGGCCACCTTCATGGCCAAGCCCATGACCGGCGAGCCGGGCAGTGCGATGCATATCCACCAGAGCATCATCGACCTCGAGACCGGCAAGAACGTCTTTTCCAATGAAGACGGGACCATGAGCCAGTTGTTCCTGCACCACATCGGTGGTTTGCAAAAACTCATCCCGGAATTGCTGCCGCTGTTCGCGCCGAACGTCAACTCGTTCCGCCGCTTCCTGCCGGACACCTCGGCACCGGTGAACGTGGAGTGGGGCGAAGAGAACCGCACCGTGGGCCTGCGCGTACCGGATGCCGGGCCGCAAAACCGTCGGGTGGAAAACCGCCTGCCGGGCGCCGACGCCAACCCGTACCTGGCGATTGCCGCGAGCCTGCTCTGCGGCTACATCGGCATGGTCGAAGGCTTGAACCCGAGTGCGCCGGTGGTGGGGCGTGGCTATGAACGCCGCAACCTGCGCCTGCCACTGACCATCGAAGACGCGCTGGAACGCATGGAACACAGCGCGACCATCGAGAAATACCTGGGCAAGAAATTCATTACTGGCTACGTCGCGGTCAAGCGGGCCGAGCATGAAAACTTCAAGCGCGTAATCAGTTCGTGGGAGCGGGAATTCCTGCTCTTCGCCGTCTGATGCGCCGGGCGCCGCTGCACTGGGCGGCGCTCTAACCGATTCCAAGGAGAATTCGCATGACCAGCAACAACCCGCAAACCCGTGAATGGCAAGCCTTGAGCAGCGATCACCACTTGGCGCCGTTCAGCGATTTCAAACAGCTCAAAGAGAAAGGCCCGCGCATCATCACCAGCGCCAAGGGCGTTTATCTGTGGGACAGCGAAGGCAACAAGATCCTCGACGGCATGGCCGGCCTGTGGTGCGTAGCGATCGGTTACGGTCGCGATGAACTGGCCGACGCCGCCGCCAAACAGATGCGCGAACTGCCTTATTACAACTTGTTCTTCCAGACCGCTCACCCGCCGGTATTGGAATTGGCCAAGGCTATTTCCGACATCGCGCCGGAAGGCATGAACCACGTGTTCTTCACCGGTTCGGGCTCGGAAGGCAACGACACCATGCTGCGTATGGTCCGCCACTATTGGGCGATCAAGGGCCAGCCGAACAAGAAAGTCATCATCAGCCGCAAGAACGGTTATCACGGTTCCACCGTGGCCGGCGCGAGCCTGGGTGGCATGACTTATATGCACGAACAGGGCGACTTGCCGATCCCGGGCATCGTCCACATCGCCCAGCCGTACTGGTTCGGTGAAGGCGGCGACATGAGCCCGGATGAATTCGGCATCTGGGCCGCCAATCAACTGGAAGAGAAGATTCTGGAACTGGGCGTGGACAACGTCGGTGCCTTTATTGCCGAGCCGATCCAGGGTGCCGGTGGCGTGATCGTGCCGCCCGACAGCTACTGGCCGCGCATCAAGGAAATCCTCGCCAAGTACGACATCCTGTTCGTGGCGGACGAAGTGATCTGTGGTTTCGGCCGCACCGGTGAGTGGTTCGGTAGCGATCACTACGATCTGAAACCCGACATGATGACCATCGCCAAGGGCCTGACCTCCGGCTACATCCCAATGGGTGGCCTGATCGTGCGTGACGAAGTGGTCAAGGTGCTCAACGAGGGCGGCGATTTCAACCACGGTTTCACCTACTCCGGGCATCCGGTGGCCGCAGCGGTAGCGTTGGAAAACATCCGCATCCTGCGCGAAGAAAAAATTATCGAGCGCGTCCACGCCGAAACGGCACCCTATTTGCAAAAGCGTCTACGGGAACTGAACGATCACCCATTGGTGGGGGAAGTGCGCGGTGTAGGCATGTTGGGGGCCATCGAACTGGTCCAGGACAAGGCCACTCGCAAACGTTACGAAGGCAAGGGCGTGGGCATGATTTGCCGCACGTTCTGCTTCGACAACGGCCTGATCATGCGTGCCGTGGGCGACACCATGATCATCTCCCCGCCATTGGTGATTACCGAGGCGGAAATCGATGAGTTGGTGACCAAGGCGCGCAAGTGCCTGGACCTGACCCTGAGTGCGTTGCAGGGCTAAGTGCTAGGCTCTGGGCGAGGTGTGCGGTCGGCACTTCGCCCAGTGCAAATAAAGGAGGGGTCTTTCCTTGAAAGCCTGCCTCGGAACTTGCCAGACTACCGGTTGTTCGGATGCCCAGTAACAGGCCGCTGAGCGCGTGGTTAAAAAGAAAAATTGGAGCATTACCCACATGAAGGCTTTAGGTATGAAGATAGCTGGCAAGACCCTCCTCGCCATGTCCCTGATGGGCGTGATGGCGGGTGCAGTACAGGCCGACGACAAGGTGCTGCACGTCTACAACTGGTCTGACTACATTGCACCGGACACCATCGCGAACTTCGAGAAAGAGTCCGGGATCAAGGTGGTGTACGACGTTTTCGACAGTAACGAAACCCTGGAAGCCAAGTTGCTGGCAGGCAAGTCCGGCTATGACGTCGTCGTGCCGTCGAACAACTTCCTCGCCAAGCAGATCAAGGCCGGGGTTTACCAGGAGCTGGACAAGTCCAAGCTGTCCAACTACGGCAACCTGAACAAATCGCTGCTCAAAGCGGTTTCCGTCAGCGACCCGGACAACAAACACGCCTTCCCTTACATGTGGGGCTCGATCGGCATCGGTTACAACCCGGAGAAAGTCAAAGCCGCGTTGGGCGTCGACACCATCGATTCCTGGGACACCCTGTTCAAGCCTGAAAACATCGCCAAGCTCAAGGGCTGCGGTGTGAGCTTCCTCGATTCGCCGACCGAAATGCTGCCAGTCGCGTTGCATTACCTGGGCCTGCCAACCGACAGCCAGAAGAAAGAAGACATCAAGAAAGCTGAAGAGCTGTTCCTCAAGATTCGTCCTTCTGTGACTTACTTCCACTCGTCCAAGTACATCTCCGACCTGGCCAACGGCAACATCTGCGTAGCCGTCGGTTACTCGGGTGACGTGCAGCAAGCCAAGTCCCGTGCTGCCGAAGCCGGTGACAAGGTCAAAGTCAGCTACGCCATTCCGAAAGAAGGCGCTGGCAGCTTCTACGACATGGTCGCCATTCCGAAAGACGCGGAAAACGTCGACGGTGCCTACAAGTTCATGAACTACCTGTTGCAGCCGAAAGTGATGGCCGACATCACCAACGCCGTGCGTTTCCCTAACGGTAACGCTGAAGCGACCCAGTTCGTGAGCAAGGACATCACCTCGGACCCGGGCATCTACCCGACTGCTGATGTGCAGGCCAAGTTGTATGCGATTGCCGATTTGCCGGCCGCTACCCAGCGTGACCTGACCCGCAGCTGGACCAAGATCAAGTCCGGTAAGTAAGTAGTAAACCCTGTAGCAGCTGCCGCAGGCTGCGTTCAACTGCGAAGCAGTTGTGCTCTTGAAAACGCGGGAAGGTCCTCCGGACCTTAACGCAGCCTTCGGCAGCTGCTACAGGTATCTGCATAAAAGTTTTGCTGGAAAGGTTTATCGAGGGTAAGTTGCGCGCCGGTTTTGTTGCCAGGCAGCCATGGCTGTCATGTAACGCTGGGCAACTTGGGCCCAACTAATTTTAGAGGACCTCCACGTGCCTATTTTTTCTTTGTTACGCAATGCCCTGCTGGTCGGTGCCGGGCTGACGCTTGCCGTCAGTGTCCAGGCCGCTGGTACGGTGCATGTTTATAACTGGTCGGATTACATCGGCTCGACCACCCTGGCGGATTTCCAGAAAGAAACCGGGATAAAACCGGTGTATGACGTGTTCGACTCCAACGAAACCCTGGAAGGCAAGTTGCTGGCCGGGCGCACCGGCTACGACGTGGTCGTGCCGTCCAACCACTTCCTCGGCAAGCAGATCAAGGCCGGCGCGTTCCAGAAGCTCGATCGCAAGTTGCTGACCAATTACGCCAACCTCGACCCGGTGCTGCTCAAGCGTCTGGAACAGAACGACCCGGGCAACCAGTACGCCGTGCCGTACCTGTGGGGTACCAACGGCATCGGTTACAACGTCGACAAGATCAAGCAAGTGCTGGGCGTCGACAAGATCGATTCCTGGAGCGTGCTGTTCGAGCCGGAGAACATCAAGAAACTGCACAGCTGCGGAGTGGCGTTCCTCGATTCGGCGGATGAAATGATGCCGACGGTCCTCAACTACATGGGCCTGAACGCCAACAGCACCAACGAGGAGGATTACAAGAAGGCCACCGCCAAGTTGCTCGCAGTGCGGCCGTACGTGACCTACTTCCACTCGTCCAAATACATCACCGACCTGGCCAACGGCGACATCTGCATTGCCATCGGTTTCTCCGGCGACATGTTCCAGGCCAAGGCCCGGGCCGCCGAAGCCGGCAAAGGCGTGAACGTCGCCTACACCATTCCGAAAGAGGGTGGAGCGCTGTGGTTCGACATGCTGGCGATTCCGAAGGACTCGACCAACGTCAAAGAGGCCCATGCCTTCATCAACTATTTGCTCAAACCTGAAGTGATTGCCCAGGTCAGTGATTCGGTCGGCTATGCCAACCCCAACCCTGGCTCGGACAAATTGATGGAGCAATCCATCCGCACGGACGAATCGGTGTATCCACCGCAGGCCGTGCTCGACAAGACCTACGTGTCGGTCGAGCTGCCGCCCAAGATTCAACGTTTGATGACCCGCAGCTGGACCACGGTCAAGACGGGTAAATAGCTTCAAGGCTCAAACTATCCAAGGTTGGCCCACCTCGGGCGAACTGCACTCTTTTTTTCTGGGAGTTTCGTAAATGGCAGTTGCCTCCGGCGCCTATAAGAAAGCCCTCGAGGGCGACCAATCACCGAAACAGGTGTTGGTCAAAATCGACCGGGTCACGAAGAAGTTCGACGAGACGATTGCCGTGGACGACGTGTCCCTGGAAATCAAGAAAGGCGAGATCTTCGCCCTGCTCGGCGGCTCGGGATCGGGCAAATCCACCTTGCTGCGCATGCTCGCAGGGTTTGAACGGCCCACGGAGGGGCGCATTTACCTCGACGGCGTCGACATCACCGAGATGCCGCCGTACGAGCGACCGATCAACATGATGTTCCAGTCCTACGCCTTGTTCCCGCACATGACCGTGGCGCAGAACATCGCCTTCGGCCTCAAGCAGGACAAGATCCCCGCCGCTGAAGTCGATGCCCGTGTCGCGGACATGCTCAAGCTGGTTCAGATGACCCAGTACGCCAAGCGCAAGCCGCATCAGTTGTCCGGCGGCCAGCGTCAGCGTGTGGCCCTGGCCCGTTCGCTGGCCAAGCGGCCGAAGCTGTTGCTGCTCGACGAACCGATGGGCGCACTGGATAAAAAGCTGCGTTCGCAGATGCAACTGGAGCTGGTCGAGATCATCGAGCGCGTCGGCGTAACCTGCGTCATGGTGACCCATGACCAGGAAGAGGCCATGACCATGGCCGAGCGCATCGCAATCATGCACCTGGGCTGGATCGCCCAGATCGGCAGCCCGATCGACATCTACGAAACCCCGACCAGTCGTTTGGTCTGCGAGTTCATCGGCAACGTCAACATCTTCGAAGGCGAAGTGATCGACGACGCCGAAGGCCACGCGACCATCACCTGCAAAGACCTGGATCGGCAGATCTACGTCGGCCACGGCATCAGCACTTCGGTGCAGGACAAGTCGGTCACCTACGCGATCCGTCCGGAGAAACTGCTGGTCACCGCCGAAATGCCGACCTGCGAGTACAACTGGTCCAGCGGCAAGGTGCATGACATCGCCTACCTCGGCGGTCATTCGGTGTTCTACGTCGAACTGCCGAGCGGCAAACTGGTGCAGTCCTTCGTCGCCAACGCCGAGCGCCGTGGCCAGCGTCCGACCTGGGGCGATCAGGTCTACGTGTACTGGGAAGACGACAGCGGCGTGGTACTTCGCTCATGAACATGCGCAAATTCAAACGCCGCCTCAACCGAATAATTCCCGGTGGCCGCCAACTGGTCATCGGGGTTCCGTTCATTTGGCTGTTCATGTTCTTCATGCTGCCGTTCTTCATCGTCCTGAAGATCAGCTTCGCCGAAGCCGACGTGGCCATCCCGCCGTACACCGAGATCTACAGCTTCATCGACCAGAAACTCCAGGTGCTGTTGAACCTGGGCAACTACGCGATGCTGGGCGACGACGAGTTGTACATCGCCGCCTACCTCGGCTCGCTGAAGATGGCGCTGATCAGCACCGTGCTGTGCCTGCTGATCGGTTACCCGATGGCCTACGCCATTGCCAGCGCCCGTAAAGAGCTGCAAACGGTGCTGGTGCTGTTGATCATGATGCCGACCTGGACCGCGATCCTGATCCGCGTTTACGCGTGGATGGGCATCCTCAGCAACAACGGCTTGCTCAACGGTTTCCTGATGACCATGGGCTGGATCAACGAACCGCTGCAAATCCTCAACACCAACCTCGCGGTGTACATCGGCGTCGTTTATTCTTACCTGCCGTTCATGATCCTGCCGCTCTACGCCAACCTGGTGAAGCACGACTACAGCCTGCTGGAAGCCGCGTCGGACTTGGGTTCGAGCACCTTCAACAGCTTCTGGAAGATCACCATTCCATTGTCGAAGAACGGCATTGTCGCCGGCTGCATGCTGGTGTTCATTCCGGTAGTGGGCGAGTTCGTGATCCCGGAACTGCTCGGCGGTCCGGAAACCCTGATGATCGGTAAAGTGCTGTGGCAAGAGTTCTTCAACAACCGCGACTGGCCGGTGGCGTCTGCCCTGGCGGTGGTGATGCTGGCGATCCTGATTGTGCCGATCATCCTGTTCAACCGCAGTCAGGCCAAGGAAATGGAGGGCAAAGAATGAAGAACTTCCGTTTCTCCAGCCTGATGCTGGTACTGGGTCTGCTGTTCATCTATGCGCCGATGCTGATCCTGGTGATCTACTCGTTCAACGCCTCGAAACTGGTGACGGTGTGGGGCGGCTGGTCGATCAAGTGGTACGTCGGCCTGCTCGACAACACCCAACTGATGGGCTCGGTGGTGCGCTCGCTGGAAATCGCCTGCTACACCGCGATTGCCGCTGTGGCGCTCGGTACTCTGGCGGCGTTCGTGCTGACGCGGATTACCCGTTTCAAGGGTCGCACGCTGTTCGGTGGTTTGGTGACGGCGCCGTTGGTGATGCCGGAAGTGATCACCGGTCTGTCGCTGTTGCTGCTGTTCGTGGCCATGGCGCAGATGATCGGTTGGCCACAGGAGCGCGGCATCGTCACCATCTGGATCGCCCACACCACGTTCTGTGCGGCGTATGTGGCGGTGGTGGTGTCGGCGCGTTTGCGTGAGCTGGACCTGTCCATCGAAGAAGCGGCCATGGACTTGGGTGCGCGGCCGTGGAAGGTGTTCTTCCTGATCACCATACCGATGATCGCGCCATCGCTGGCGGCGGGCGGGATGATGTCCTTCGCGCTGTCCCTGGATGACCTGGTGTTGGCGAGCTTCGTGTCGGGGCCGGGGTCGACGACCCTGCCGATGGAAGTGTTCTCGGCGGTGCGTCTTGGCGTGAAGCCGGAGATCAACGCCGTGGCCAGTCTGATTCTGCTGGCGGTGTCGATCGTGACCTTCCTGGTCTGGTTCTTCAGCCGTCGTGCCGAAGAATCGCGTAAAAAGGCGATTCAGCAAGCGATCGAAGAAAGCGCTGCCGACTCCTGGAAGCAACCGGACGTGCGCCGGGCGCAACAGGCGCCGGAAGCGGCTTAAAAGCAGTGCCGGGTTGACCGCAATCCTGCAGCCAACCCAAATCCCATGTGGGAGCGGGCTTGCTCGCGAAGAGGCCGTGTCAGTCGACTCAGATATCGACTGACACACCGCTTTCGCGAGCAAGCCCGCTCCCACATTTGCTTTATGCAGCCCAAGGGGATTTGCGGATGATCTCGACAAAGTTCATCGGCTTGAACCCTGGCTCGCTGTCCACCAGCACATCGGCATTCACCGTGCCGAACGTGGTGTCCGGCTTGTGTTTGAAGCCATTGGCGAACGCACACAGGATGCATTCCTTGAAGCCTTCGCCACGGGGGTGGGCATGCACCACCGCCTCACGCTGCGCCGTCGGGAACGCGGCGTAATCGATGCCCAACACATCCATCTCGACACCCGCCGTGACCAGCGCCACATTCGGCCGCAGGTGTTGCGGCACGCCCGGCGTGGTGTGTAACGCAATCGACAGCCACACTTGCTCGATATCGTCGTCGCTCAACCCGTAAGGCTTGAGGAACGCTTTGGCGGCGTTGGCGCTGTCCACTTCAAAACGCTCATTGTCGCTGCGCTGACCTTCCACCAGACCCAGGTCATGGAACATCGCGCCGACGTAAAGCAACTCCGGGTTGTAGGCCAGTTGCTTGCGTTCACCGCTCAAGGCGCCAAACAGGAATACCCGGCGCGAGTGGTGGAACAGCAGGTCGGATTCGACGTCGCGAATGTATTCGGTGGTGGCCTTGGCCAATGCGCTGTCGGGGATTTTGATACCGGCAATGATGCTGCTCATGGTGCTTTCCTCTTGGGGAACGCCGTGGCGGCGCTGATGGGTAAAGTCTGTGCCCGCACCCGCCAGCGGACAATCGATCCATGGCTGCGATCCCGGCCAATGAGCATGCAAATCACGCCAACCTCGCTTGTTGGGCCTGGATTGGCTAGGGTTGGAAGTTAAACGCGGTCCCTGTGGGAGCGGGCTTGCTCGCGAATGCGGTGTATCAGTCAACATATTTGGCGACTGACACGGCCCCTTCGCGAGCAAGCCCGCTCCCACAGGTTTTGTGTTTGCCACAGGCAAGCGTTGATTGATTGAGGGCATTGCAAACCATGCAAAAAACCGTCGCCATCGTGGTGTTTTCCGGCGTGCAGTCCCTGGACGTCACCGGGCCCATGGATGTGTTCGCCGAGGCCAACCGTTTCCTCGCGCCGGACGATCACTATCGGCTGGAGGTGATCGGCGTCGAGCGCGGGATGATGCCGTGCTCCAACGGCTTGTCCCTGAACGCTCACCGGCATTTCAGTGAAGCGCTGGACGCCTATGACTTGTTGTTGGTAGCGGGCGGGCCGCAGTTGCCGTTCCTGAACTTCGGCGCAACGTTCGACGCCTGGTTGCGGGAGGCTTGCGGGCGGGCGCAACGCTTTGGTTCGATCTGCAATGGCGCGTTCATGCTGGCCCGGGCGGGTTTGCTCGAAGGCCGGACCGTCACCACCCATTGGGGCGATGCGGTTGCATTGGCGGCGTTGTGTCCGTCCGCTCAAGTGGACGCGGATCGTTTGTACGTACAGGACGGCGAGCTCTACACCTCGGCCGGGGTCACGGCGGGGATCGATTTGTCGCTGTACCTGTTGGCGCGCGATCACGGTCCGGAAGTCGCCCTCAGCGTCGCCAAGCGTCTGGTGGTGTTCACCCAACGTTCGGGCGGGCAGTCGCAGTTCAGCCCGTTCCTCACGCCCCACGCCGAACCGACCTCGGCGGTGGCACTGGTGCAGCTCTACGTGCTCGCTAACCTCACCGGCGACTTGACCCTCGCCGACCTGGCCAATGCCGCCAACATGAGCGCACGCAACTTTTCCCGGGTGTTTGCCAAGGAAGCGAAAGTGACCCCGGCGGAATTCGTCGAGCGGGCACGGGTGGATGCGGCGCGGGTGTTGTTGGAGAGCACCCAGTCGCCACTGAAGACGGTGGCGTATCAATGCGGGTTTCGCGATGCCCAGCACATGCGTAGCGTGTTCAACCGCCGGCTGGGGGTGACGCCGCAGCAGTTCAGGCTGAACTTCACCGCGATGGTCTGAACAACTTGTGGGAACACTGACAATCCACCGTGGGAGCGGGCTTGCTCGCGAAAGCGGTCTCTCAGCCGACATCTCTATCGACGGGTACACCGCATTCGCGAGCAAGCCCGCTCCCACAGGGGCAATGTGTTTCAGTTTTTCAGCGAGTCATACGCCTCAAGCGTGCGCAGCGAGTAGATGTACGCCGCCCCGGCATTCAGCGAAATCGCGGTGGCCAGTGTCGCCGCCACTTCCTCGCGACTGGCGCCAGCCTTGATCGCCGCATCGGTATGCGCCGCAATACAGCCATCACAACGGGTGGTGATCGCCACGGCGATGGAGATCAGTTCGCGGGTCTTGGCGTCCAGCACCTCATTTTCCGCAGCGGCTTCGCCGAGGGCCATGTAGGCCTTGACCATTTTCGGGTTGCTCTTGCCCAGTGCGCCAAAGGCTTTCTGGATGGTAGGCAGCAGTTCGGACCAGTTATTGAACATAGCGGTAACTCCTGAGCGGGTTGGGTGTACTGTTTCGACATGCTCAGTTTTGTCCTTTGGCGCGGTTCGGGTTTGTTCGATCCGCTCAGTTATTTCCTCGATGCGCTCAAATGAATCCGATCGATAAACTCATCACCCTGGCCAACGTTCGCGGCAGTCTGGATTTGCGCTGTCAATTCCAGGGCGACTGGGCGCTGGCCCACGAGCAACAAGCGTTAGGGATGGCGCCGTATCACATCGTGCTGGCGGGCGAGTGCCGCGTGGAATTCCCCGACGGCCAGCGCCTGCCCATGCGCGCCGGCGACATCCTGCTGCTGCCCAGCGGCGCTCCCCACGTGATCCACAGCCCTGGCAAAACCGTCGCGCCCTCTGCACAGAAGATCATCCGTGGCGGCGCGTTGCCGGTGCATCGCATCGGGGGCGCCAGCGCCGATCTGGACATGCTCTGCGGGACGTTTCACTACAACCGCGCCTCGCTGCTGTTTGCCTCACTGCCTGGGTATTTGGTGATCCCCAGCGGTGCGCTGCCGGCGAACGGGCCGTTGCCGGCGTTGGTCGAGGTGTTGCGCGGTGAGGCGGAAGGCAATCAGGCGGGGGCGAAGTTTTTGCTCGACGCATTGTCCCAGGCGTTGTTCACCCTGATGCTGCGGGCGCATCTGGCCACACTCGGACCCGCCAGCGGCACCCTGGCGTTACTCGGCGACAAACGCCTGGGCCGCGCCTGGCAGGCGATGCTGGCCGATCCGGCCCATGACTGGACCATCGACAGCCTGGCCGACACGGCGAGCATGTCCCGGGCCACGTTCACGCGTTCATTCGTGAAAGTGGCCGGGGTGTCGCCGTGGGTGTTGCTGACCCAGGTGCGGATGGAATTGGCGTTCAGTTTGTTGGGGCAGTCGCATTTGGGGTTGAGTGATATTGCGTTGCAGGTGGGGTATCAGTCCCAAGCGGCGTTCAGCAAGAAATTCAAGGAGATTTATGGGGAAGCGCCTGGGCGGGTGCGGCGGGGGATTTAGAGGTGTGGTGTCAGTGAGGGCCTCTTCGCGGGCAAGCCTCGCTCCTACAGATATCACCGTCCGTAGGAGCGAGGCTTGCCCGCGAAGGCGTCAGCCCTGCCACCAAAAACCTACCGCGCCGGCAACAGCTTCAAGGTGCTGCGGGTATTCGCCGTCACTTCTTCATCACTGAAATGCGCCTGCATATAAACCCCTTCCACATAAGCCTCAGCCTGGTCGTCATAGTGACTGTCAAACGGCACGCCGCTCTGGCCCACCGGGTTGATGGTCAGGCTGTGGGCCGGGTCGGCGAAGTCGATCAGGCGTCGGGTGGAGGGGCCGTAGGTTACCGGCCATGGCGCCGGGCCGATCCGGGCCGAGAGGTTGTTCGGCACTTCGTGGGTGCCGGGGGCTTCGAACGGGCCGACGTTGAAAATCCTGTCCAGCGGCTTCTGTGCGCCCAACGGATGACCGTGAGTCAGCGTATGCACCTTGCCCCACTGCCACTGCGCAAAGTCAGTGCCGAGCACGGTCTTGAGGTGCGCGATGCTCGCTTGCCACGCCACCTTCACCGTATCGGCGCGGGTTTCCTTGGCCGGGGTGTTGCGGTTGTCCCACCACGGCGAATCAGCAGTCGCGGCCAGACGCGGTAACGCGGCATCGATCACTCGGGTCGAGAGCAGGGTTTCAAAAAAGTCGTTGCCCAGCTCATCGTGCATCGTCGCGTCGGTGAGGTTGAACAGGAACTGGTTGAACACCGTGGCGCTGATGGAATCCAGCGGATAGTCGCCCGGCCATTTAGCCAGTTGCTCCACCAGTTTCAGTTCGGCCGGGTCGCTCACCACTTCGCGCAATACCGGCAGCAACGGCGCCAGCAAGCGCGGGCCGTAAGCGGTGGTCGTGCCCAGCTGCAGTTTCTGGTTGGCCTCGTTGTCCCACTTCACGCTCTTGTCGCTGAGCTGGCGATTGAGCTGTTGGCCGCGATCCGCCAGGTTGTAGTAACCGGGAATCTCAATGCCGGTGGGCGAGACGGGTTGGAAGTTGGCCGAGACGATATAGCCTCGAGTCGGGTTTTCTTCCTGGGGGTTGGCGCTGAAGGGGTAGAAGCCTTCCTTGTCCGGTTGATTGCTGCTGCCGTCGAGGATGAAGCCGGGCTTCACCCCGGCCGGGCGCTTGGGCAGCAATGCCGAGGCCCACCAGCCGATATCGCCCTTGGCGTTGGCGTAGACGATGTTCAGCCCCGGCGCCTGGACCTTGGCGGCAGCGGCGCGGGCCTTGGCCAGGGTGTCGGCGCGGTTGAGTTGGTAGAAACCTTCAAGAATCGGGTTCGGCGTTTCGAGGAACGCCCACCACATCGCAATCGGGGTTTTGCCGGCGGCGGTGCCGAGGGCGTCATTGATGATCGGGCCGTGGGGCGACTGACGCAGGGTCAACGTCACCGGTGCCTGGCCCTTCACCGCAATCTGCTGCTCGGTGGTGACCATGTCCACCCATTTACCGCGATACCAGACCTGGTTCGGGTTGTCCGGGTTGACCTTCTCGGCGATCAGGTCCAGATCGTCGTTCTGGAACATGGTCAGGCTCCAGCCGAAATCCAGGTTGTGGCCGAGAAAGGCAAACGGCACCAAGGCCTGATGATGCCCGTACAGCTCGAAACCCGGCGCCGACAGTTGCGCCTCGTACCACACCGACGGCACCGAGAAGCGAATATGCGGGTCGCCGGCCAGCAACGGCTTGCCGCTTTTGCTGTGGTTGCCGGAGATAACCCAGGCGTTGCTGCCTTCGAACTGCGGCAGGCCATTGTCTGCCAGGGCTTGTTCGCTCAAGCGGGCGAGGGCATTGAGGTCTTGCCAGTCGCCGGCGGCGAGGGCCGGGCCGGGCTTGGCGTGGGTCTTGGCCAGCACGCCTTTGGGCTGCCAGTCGAGGTCGAAAATGTTCAGGTACTCGGGGCCGAGTTGATCGCGCACGTAGGTCAGCAGCGGTTCGGTGCGAAACGCTGCGGCAAAGCTGTAGGCCATGTAGCCGGCGACGCTGATGCTGTCTTCGGCAGTGAAAGGGCGCTTGTGGATCCCCAGCACGTCAAACTCGGCGGGCGCGGCGTGGGTGTCCTGATATTGGTTGATCCCGTCCAGGTAGGCTTGCAGGGCCTTCCACGCCGGTGACTGACGATCCAGCGCGGCCACATAACTTTCGGCGCGCTCGCGGATGCGCAGGCTGCGGAACAGTTTGTCGGTGTCCACCAGTTTCGGCCCGAGGACTTCTGCCAGTTCACCTCGGGCCAGGCGGCGCATGGCTTCCATCTGGAACAAACGGTCCTGGGCGTGCACGTAGCCGAGGGCGCGGTACAGGTCGGTTTCGTTTTCGGCACGGATATGCGGCACGCCGCGCTCGTCGTAGCGCACGGTCACCGAACCTTGCAGGTGTTGCAGCTCCACCTGGCCCTGGCGCGTTGGCTGCTTGCTGTAGATATAGCCGCCAACCCCGATGACGAGGATGACGATCAGCAAGGCCAGTACGGTCAGGACGCGTTTCATGGTGACTCCTTGTTCTTTCTGGATTGCTGCCCGTGTGGGCTGCAAACATGTAGCACAGACCTCCTGTGCCGGGCACCACCGTCCTCGAATAGTCCGGAATGCCTTACTGCACTTGCACCGCCCACGGACAGTAGCAACCCACCGCCAGCGTATGCGTGGCGCTCACCGCACGGCCTTCGTTCAGCGCTTGCAGGATCGGTTCGATAAAGCTGTTGCTGGAATTGCAGGTCAGGCCTTCGCTGTACGGGCCGAAATAGGCGAGCTTGCCGGCGCGATCCCAGATTGCTACCGCCGGGCTGGCGGGAATCTGTTCGGAACCGGGCAACACGGTGATGGGTTTGAGGCTGCTCAAGGTGCTGGGCAACTGGCCGTGGCTGCCGGTTTTTTGAACCGCGTAAAACTCGACGCCCTGAGGTGAATATTGCTCGACCAGTTCGGTGAGGTGCTGTTGATTGCCGACGTTGCACGGGCAGGCCGGGTCCCAGAAATGCACCAGGCGAATGGCGCCGGGGCCGGCGAGGTCGTCGGGCAGGCGCAACGGATCGCCGGAAAACACTGCGGTGTGTTCGCTGAACGCCCGCAGGTAGCGGCCCTGAAACCAGTCGTAAGCAGCCCACAACACACCGGCGCACACGAGGGCGAGCAGGCTGGCAAGCAGTGTGGTGCGGTAGGCCGAACGCATGGGTTTCAATCCTCGAAGGTCGCCCAGCTTGCCATGCTTGCCGTGACAGATGAATATCGCAGGCCCATAAAGTCTGTTTCGCGTTCTGGAATAACCCATGCCTGCCACTTTCGACCCCGATCATTTACGCGCCAGCCTCGGGCCATTGGCCCAGTGGCAGCCGTTGTCGACCGAGGGCCTGGCCTATCAAGCGTTCTATGGCCTGGATTTGCCGGGGCGTACCTTGCGCCGTGGTCTGGGGCGGTTTCAGGTCGATGGTTATGAAGTGGTCAGTCAGGTCTGGTGGCCGGAGCGGGCGAAGGCGACGTTGTTTCTGTTCCACGGCTTCTACGATCACACCGGTTTGTATCGGCATGTGATTGAGTGGGCGCTGGATCAGGGTTTTGCGGTGATCGCCTGCGACTTGCCGGGGCATGGCCTGTCCAGCGGCGAGCGCGCCAGCATCAAGGATTTCGCCGAGTACCAGGACATCCTGCAAGGCTTGTTTGCCGAGGCCCGGTCTCTGGAGTTGCCGCAGCCGTGGCACCTGTGCGGGCAGAGCACTGGCGGGGCGATCGTGATCGATCATGTGCTCAATCACGGCGCGGACAGTCCGGCCCAGGGCCAGGTGATCCTATTGTCGCCGCTGGTACGGCCACGGGCCTGGGGTTGGTCGCAGTTGAGTTATTACCTGCTCAAACCTTTCGTCAAAGGCATCGCCCGGCGCTTCAGCGAGAACTCCAATGACCCGGCGTTCCTGCCGTTCCTGCAAGCCGATCCATTACAACCGCTGCGTTTGCCCACCGCGTGGGTCGGCGCGCTGGGGCGCTGGATCAAGCGCATCGAAGCGGCGGCGAACAGCCCGCGCCGGCCGCTGATCGTGCAGGGGCAGGCGGACATGACGGTGGATTGGGAACACAACCTTGAGGTGTTGAAGGCCAAGTTTGATCGGCCGCAGGTGTTGATGTTGCCCCAGGCGCGGCATCATTTGGCGAATGAGACAGAGGCGTTGCGGGAGGAGTATTTCGGGTTTTTGAGCAAGCGGATCAAGGGGCGGAATCTTTAGCGGCCTTTAGGGCCTCATCGCGAGCAAGCTCGCTCCCACAGGGTTTTGTACGCCACAGATCCAATGTGGGAGCGAGCTTGCTCGCGATAGCAATCTTCCAGGCGCTAAAGATTACTGACTTGGGTTAGAGGTATTCTGCCCCACCGCCAGCCCCGCCCGAATCGCCGCCAACGCCGCCTGGTAATACGCCTTGCCCTCATCGGACTCGGCAAACGTGGCGAATTCTTCCAGCTCGTTATCCGACAAGTCGCGATAAACATAGAGCAGCGTGTTATTCAGGTCGGCGCCAATCTGATCCATCAAGCGCTGGCGCTGCCCGTTCAACATCCCCGGTGCCTGACCGCCACCGAGCAGGCCGGGGATCATCGAGCTCAAACTGTCCGCCGCAACCCCGGCAATCGCCAAAGTGACTTCGGCACCCGCCTCCCGGGCGGGCAGGGCCTGGGCCAGGTGGCCGATGATCAACATCCGCGTGTCACTGGCTTCAATCTTGGGCAAACCCTTGGCGTTTTTCGCCAGTTGATCGCGCCGGGTCGCCAGCAATTCGGCGGCGACGATTTTCTTGCCCAGCGGGGTTTGGAAGAACGCCAGAGCCGGTTTCGGATCGGCGAGGGTCTTGCGCAGTTGTGTTTCGGCGCGCTGGTCCATGGCTTGGGGGGCGAAGCGCTGGTTGCTGTTGTTCACCAAGGCTTGAAACACGGCGGGGGGCAGGCTGTTCTGGTAGCGCTGCTGGGCGGCGGAGAGGGCGTCGTTAAAATGCGCACGTTGGTCTGGCCAACCGGCGACCTTGTACAACTGGTCGTGGCCGTCTGCCCACGCGGGCAAAACACAGAACATCAACAGTGAAAAAAGCAAACGGCGCATAGGGACTCCTGTCAGCAGGCGACTATTCTCCGTGCGGTACAAGAACTTGTCGAGAATTCGTATCAGCCCGCTGCGCGGCTCTGTCGGATTTGCAGGCACAGGAATACTATGCGCGCCATGCAAATACCCTCTGATCACCCGCTGCTGTTACGTATCGTCGACGACTTGGCCGAACGGGGCTGGTCGCAGCAGAATATTTTCCTGCCTCTGGATCTGACCCGAGAGTTGGCGGCTGAGTGCCGTAAACGTGCGGCCGAGGGTGAGCTGGCCCCGGCGGCGGTGGGGCGCGGGCCGACGTCGGAGATTCGCGAAGGGATCCGTGGCGACCATATCCAGTGGCTCGAGCCCGGCGAAACAGAGGCCTGCGACCGCTACCTGGGCTTGATGGACAGCCTGCGCGAGGCGATGAATCGCGGCTTGTTCCTGGGCCTGGAAGACTTCGAAAGCCACTTCGCCCTGTACCCGCCCGGCGCGTTCTACCTCAAGCACGTGGACCGCTTCCGCGATGACGACCGGCGCATGGTCTCTGCGGTGATCTACCTCAACGACGCCTGGCTGCCCGAACACGGCGGCGAACTGCGCATGTATCTGGAGGGCGGCGTCGAACACAATGTGGTGCCCACCGGCGGTTGCCTGGTGGTGTTCCTGTCGGGCGAAGTGCCCCACGAAGTCCTGCCCGCGACCCGGGATCGCCTGTCGTTGACCGGTTGGTTCCGCCGTCGCGGTAACGAGCCGTTCTGATCATGCACAAGATTCTGGTAAGCCGTTGCCTGCTGGGCCACCGCGTACGTTACGACGGCGGGGCGAGCGGGCCGTTTGATCTGTTGGACCAATGGATCGCCGAGGGACGGGTCGTGCCGTTGTGCCCGGAAGTGGCGGGCGGGTTGCCGACACCGAGGGCTGCGGCAGAAATCCCGGGCGGGCAGGGCGGTGAGGTGCTGGATGGCCAGGCATCCGTGATCACCACCGACGGCGAGGACGTCAGTGCGGAGTTTCTGTCCGGGGCTTATCAGGCGTTGGAGTTGGTGCAACAGCACGGGATTCGGATTGCGGTGCTCAAGGCCAACAGTCCTTCGTGCGGGAATCTGCTGACGTATGACGGGACTTTCAGTGGGGTGAAGGTCAGTGGCGAAGGGGTGACGGCGGCGTTGCTCAAGCGCCATGGGGTTCAAGTCTTCAGTGAGCTCGAATTGCCCGAAGCGGCGGCAGCGTTGGCAACCCTGAACTAACGCCTGACCCAAAACCCCTGTGAGAGCGGGCTTGCTCGCGAATGCGGTGTATCAGCCAACATCATCATTGGATGACACACCGCATTCGCGAGCAAGCCCGCTCCCACATTGGATCTCCGGTATCTCAGGGCTTGGGCTCTACGCTCGTTTCCGTCCCAAACCACTTCTGCGTCAACGCTTCCAACCGGCCATCGGCCTTGATCCGCTGCAACGCGTTATCCAGGCTGGCGTGGAACGCCGGGTTTCCTTTCTGGAACGGAATTGCCAGGCTCACCGGCTCGCTGGCTTTCGGTGCCTCTTCCTTCAACGTCTGCACCAGTAGCATCGACTGTGGCTGCGGATCTTTGTGCGCGATCACTTGCGCATCGGTGTGGCTGTAAGGTTCGCTGAAGTCGAAACGATCCTTCAAATCCGGGGTCACTGCTATGTGGTTGATGGCGACGTCGTACTTGCCGGACTCAACGCCTGGCAGCAGGTCGCCGTCTTCGATGACGACGAAGTCGGCCCGCACATCCAGTTCATTGGCCAGCAGCTGACCCAACTCGACTTCGAACCCGGTGAGTTTGCCGTCGTCCTTGAAATTGAAGGGCGGTGTATTAGCCTCAAGAGCAATACGCAATTCGCCACGGTCGAAGACATCGTCTATCAATTCGGCATGAGCCAAAGGGCTCAAAAGGGGTAGCAGGCAGATCAGGCCAGGCAAAAAACGCATGGTCACTCCTTTGAATTCATTATCGCGACGCTCTGGTTCAGGCTCGCTTTGCTATGGTTGTCGAGGTCCTTCGACAACGAATGGCCGTGAAGTTAGATACGGCCGCGCGGATTTTATGCAAAAACTGGAGAAGAGAATGAAAACGTTTATGTCACGAGCAGCATTGGCTGGCCTGTTGATGGGTGTGTCGGTGCTGGCCAGCGCCGCTACGCCGGCCCCTAAAGGGGCGGAAGTGTCCATCGTTTCTCCTGAGGATGGTGGGACTGTCCCGCAAACTTTCAAGGTTAAATTCGCTGTCGAGAATGTTGCGCTGGCGCCTGCGGGCGATACCACCAAGAACACCGGCCACCACCACTTGCTGATCGATGCCAAGGATGTTGTGGCTGCAGGGGCAGTCATCCCGGCAGATGCCAATCACGTTCATTTTGGTAAGGCGCAAACCGAAACCGAGCTGACGCTGACACCTGGCAAGCACACCTTGCAGTTGGAGTTGGGCGACATGAGCCATATGGCCTTCGATCCACCGATCGTGTCGAAGAAGATCACCGTCAATGTGAAATAAAAAAAGGGAGCCCCTTTTGGGGGCTCCCTTTTTTTATAGCTGCAAGCTGCAAGCCTCAAGCAAAAGCGAACTCGACTTGCCGCTTGAAGCTTGTCGCTTGCCGCTGTCTTAGAACAAGACCCGGCAACGAATGGTGCCGTTGATGTGCTGAAGTTTCTCCTGGGCGATTTCCGAGTAATCGGCGTCTACGTCGATAACCACGTAGCCGACTTTCTCGTTGGTCTGCAGGAACTGACCGGAGATGTTGATGCCGTTTTCGGCGAAGACCTTGTTGATCTCGCTCATCACACCCGGAATGTTTTCGTGGATGTGCAGCAAACGGTGCTTGCCAGGGTGAGCCGGCAGGGCCACTTCCGGGAAGTTCACCGACGATACGGACGTACCGTTGTCGCTGTACTTGACCAGTTTTTCCGCGACTTCCAGACCGATGTTGGCTTGCGCTTCAGCGGTGGAACCACCGATGTGCGGGGTCAGGATCACGTTGTCCAGGCCGCGCAGCGGGCTTTCGAACTCTTCGTCGTTGGAGCGTGGCTCCACCGGGAACACGTCGATGGCCGCGCCGATCAGGTGCTTGTCCTTGATCGCGTCTGCCAAAGCTTGCAGTTCAACCACGGTGCCGCGAGCAGCGTTGATCAGGATGCCGCCCTTCTTGATGGCGCGGATTTCCTTCTCGCCGATCATCCACTGGGTGGCGGCGGTTTCCGGAACGTGCAGGGTGACGATGTCGGACATGGCCAGCAGGTCAGTCAACTTGCCAACCTGAGTGGCGTTGCCCAATGGCAGCTTGGTCACGGTGTCGTAGAAGAACACCTGCATGCCCAGGCCTTCAGCCAGGACCGACAGTTGCGTACCGATCGAGCCATAACCGACGATGCCGAGCTTCTTGCCACGGATTTCGAAGGAGTTGGCCGCGCTCTTGATCCAGCCGCCACGGTGGCAGGAAGCGTTTTTCTCAGGGATGCCGCGCAGCAACAGGATCGCTTCGGCCAGCACCAGCTCCGCCACGGAGCGGGTGTTGGAGTACGGCGCGTTGAACACCGCGATACCGCGTTCGCGGGCAGCGTTCAGGTCAACCTGGTTGGTGCCGATGCAGAAACAGCCGACAGCGACCAGCTTCTTCGCGTGATCGAAGATCTCTTCGGTCAGTTGCGTGCGAGAGCGAATGCCGATGAAGTGTGCATCAGCGATCTTTTCCTTCAGCTGGGCTTCCGGCAGAGAACCGGTGAGGTACTCGATGCTGGTGTAGCCCGCCGACTTGAGAACGTCGACAGCCGATTGGTGGACGCCTTCGAGAAGAAGGAACTTGATCTTGCTCTTATCGAGAGAAGTCTTGCTCATCTGCGTAAACCTGTATCCCGGAGAAAAATGGCAGGAAATGGTCAACAGATGCTGACCCGAACGGCAACAATGCCGTTACCGCAGAATAGCCGTTGGGCACTACCCTGCGGGGTCGGTATGCTAGCATACGCACCCCGCTAAACACTCATTCCTGCGACGTGAAGCGTTCTCAGGATGACCATGAATTGTTCGAGAGTTCTGTCGATGACCAATCCTGCCCTGATTGAAGAGCTGAAGACCCTGGTTGAGCCTGGCAAGGTCCTGACCGATGCCGACTCCCTCAATGCTTACGGTAAGGATTGGACCAAGCATTTCGCCCCGGCCCCCACGGCCATCGTGTTTCCCAAGACCACCGAACAGGTCCAGGCCATCGTGCGTTGGGCCAATGAGCGCAAGGTGGCGCTGGTGCCGTCCGGCGGTCGTACCGGGTTGTCCGCTGCAGCCGTGGCCGCGAATGGCGAAGTGGTTGTGTCGTTCGACTACATGAACCAGATCCTCGAAGTGAACCTCACCGACCGCACCGCCGTTTGTCAGCCAGGCGTGGTCACCGAGCATCTGCAGAACGTCGCCGAAGAAAAAGGCCTGTACTACCCGGTGGACTTCGCTTCGGCGGGGTCGAGCCAGATTGGCGGCAATATCGGCACCAATGCCGGCGGGATCAAGGTGATTCGCTACGGCATGACCCGCAACTGGGTGGCTGGCATGAAAGTCGTCACTGGCAAGGGTGATCTGCTGGAGCTGAACCGCGACCTGATCAAGAACGCCACCGGTTACGACCTGCGTCAATTGTTCATCGGCGCAGAAGGCACCCTCGGTTTCGTGGTCGAAGCCACCATGCGTCTGGACCGGGCGCCGAAAAACCTCACCGCGATGGTGCTCGGCACCGCCGATTTCGATTCGATCATGCCGGTATTGCACGCGTTCCAGAGCAAACTCGACCTGACCGCGTTCGAATTCTTCTCCGACAAAGCCTTGGCAAAAGTCATGGGTCGCGGCGATGTCCCGGCGCCGTTCGAATCCGATTGCCCGTTCTACGCACTGCTGGAATTCGAAGCGACCACCGAAGAAGTGGCTAACCACGCCCTGGAAACCTTCGAGCACTGCGTCGAGCAGGGCTGGGTGCTGGACGGCGTGATGAGCCAGAGCGAAACCCAGCTGCAAAACCTGTGGAAGCTGCGCGAATACATTTCCGAGACCATTTCCCACTGGACGCCGTACAAGAACGACATCTCGGTCACCGTGTCGAAAGTGCCGGCATTCCTGAAGGAAATCGACGCGATTGTCGGCGAACACTACCCAGACTTCGAAATCGTCTGGTTCGGCCACATCGGCGACGGCAACCTGCACTTGAACATCCTCAAGCCGGAAAACCTGAGCAAGGACGAGTTCTTTGCCAAATGCGCGACCGTCAACAAGTGGGTATTTGAAACCGTCGAGAAGTACAACGGTTCGATTTCCGCCGAACACGGCGTGGGCATGACCAAACGTGACTACTTGACCTACAGCCGCTCGCCGGTTGAGATCGAGTACATGAAAGCCGTGAAAGCGGTGTTCGACCCGAACGGCATCATGAACCCGGGCAAAATTTTCGCTGTTTGAATCAATGAAACAGGAGTCGGTAATGAGCTATCAGCACCAGTATGTCGACGGTACGCGTATTCATTTTCCGCTGGGGAAAGTGGTGTGCATCGGCCGTAACTATGCCGAACACGCCAAGGAACTGGACAACCCGGTCCCGACCGAGCCACTGCTGTTCATCAAACCGGGCAGTTGCGTGGTGCCGCTGGAAGGCGGTTTTGCCATTCCGACCGAGCGTGGCTCGGTGCACTACGAAGCGGAAATCGCCGTGTTGATCGGCAAGCCATTGTCGACCAAGCCGAGCCGTGAAGAAGTGCTCGACGCCATCTCCGGCTTCGCCCCGGCCCTGGACCTGACCCTGCGCGACAAACAGGCCGAGCTGAAATCCAAGGGCCTGCCGTGGGAAATCGCCAAGTCGTTCGATGGCGCGGCGGTGCTTGCGCCATTCGTGTCCGCCGGCACCTTCGCTGACCTGACCGACATCGGCATCCGCCTGACCATCAACGGCGACGTGCGCCAGGATGGCAACAGCAAGGACATGCTCAACCCGATCGTGCCGATGATCCAATACATGGCCGGCTGCTTCTCGCTGCAGGCCGGTGACGTGATCCTGACCGGCACGCCGGTAGGTGTTGGTCCGTTGAATGTCGGTGACGACATCGTGCTGGAATTGGTCGGCGCCAGCAGCTTCACCAGCAGCGTTCGCTGATTCACGCATAACCCTGTGGGAGCGGGCTTGCTCGCGAAAGCGGTGTGTCATTCAACGACGATGTTGACTGATCCACCGCTTTCGCGAGCAAGCCCGCTCCCACATTGGTTTTGTGATCCTGCCGACAAACTGCGTCAGTCTGCGATGGCTTTCCCGCCATTTCCCGTTTTTTTCACATCCTGTCTGGATAATTCCGCGGTGCCTGGCGTCTGAGTCGGCCCGTTTGTGCTATTACCCTTAGCCTGAATTTCTGGAACGCATCCCCTGATGGCAACGCAACCGCTCCCGACCTTGCAAACCTCCCGTCGTCCACGATTCCTCATGCGCTGGTATTACTGGCTGTTGCTGGTTGTGGCGGTGATCTATGGCGTGGCTTTCGCACTGCATTGGGATGACCGCGCTGTGCATTGGATCAAGGAGAGTTTCGAAACCTCGGCCGAGCGCCAGCAAAGTGTCTGGCTGCCCGATTACCATGCGGTGATCGATGCCAAATTGTTGCCGGGCATGGAAAAGGACGAGGCCTCGGACCTGTCCTACGACCCGCAGACCAAAACCCTGTTCTCGGTCATGGGCAAGAACCCGTTCCTGGTCGAGCTGACCCTACAGGGCGATGTGTTGCGCAAAATGCCGATGGTGGGCTGGATCAATCCCGAAGGCGTGACGGTCATGGGCAATGGTCTGTTGGCTATCACCGATGAGCGTGAGCACATGCTGTCGATCATCAAGGTCGATGCCAATACCCGCGAACTGCACCGCGAAGACTTCCCGAAATACGACCTGGGCCCGTCGAAAGACCAGAACAAGGCTTTCGAAGCCATTGCCTGGGACCCGCGCAATCAGCAACTTTTGCTGGGTGAAGAGCGTCCGCCGGCGCTGTTCAGCTGGAAAAGCGATGGCAGCCAGGCCCTCAAGGGCGACAAGCAGAAACTCGCCAGTAACGAACTGGACATCCGCAACCTCTCGGCCCTGGCCATCGACCCGCGCACCGGTCACACCCTGGTGCTGTCCGCTGACTCGCACCTGCTGCTGGAGCTGGACGAAAAGGGCGAACAGGTCAGCTTCATGACCCTGCTGGGCGGCTTCAACGGCCTGAAGAAAACCATCCCCCGGGCCGAAGGCGTGACCATGGACGAGGCGGGCACGTTGTACATGGTCAGCGAGCCGAATCTGTTTTATCGCTTCGAAAAACAGAAATAGCCTACAGAACAAGGCTGGTGTGCGGCCCCCGGTTGAGGTAAACCTGCGGGACCGCGGCCACTGGCCATTAAGTTTGGATTCAGTCAGCCGTGGTATTTCATCCGCCCGCCCTGATTTCGAGCTTGCCTGAATGCGTCGACTTGCCCGCCCCAAACCCCTGATTTTGATCCTGTCGGTGATTGCGCTGATCGTGCTCGTCGCCGTCGGCCAGTACCTGCGCCTGTTCGAGCGCGCCTGGTTCAATCTGCACACCCTATGGCAGCCGACCCGGGAGCATTCCATCGGCCTGGATCAGTATCGGGTGGTGATCGAGGCGCAAGTGATCGATGGGCTGGACGATGATGTTTCGGCGCTGACTTACGATCCGGTGCGCAAAAGCCTGTTCACCGTGACCAACAAAAACGCCGAACTGGTCGAGATGTCCCTCGACGGCAAGATCCTGCGGCGGGTTTCGCTGATCGGTTTCGGCGATCCGGAGGCGGTGGAGTTCATCAGCGCTGATACCTATGTGGTCACCGATGAGCGCCAGCAGCGTTTGATCAAGATCCATCTGGAAAAGGACACCACGTTCCTCGACGCCGACGATGCCGAGCAGATGACCCTGGGCGTGCACATGAGCGGCAACAAGGGCTTTGAAGGGTTGGCGTATGACTCGGTGGGCAAGCGCCTGTTTGTCGCCAAGGAACGCGACCCGATGCTGATCTACGAAGTGCAGGGTTTCCCCCACTACAACCCGGAAAAATCCTACGCCGTGCACGTGGTCAACAATCCCAAGCGCGATGCCGGGATGTTTGTGCGCGACCTGTCGAGCCTGCAATACGACGAACGCAGCGGCCACTTGATGGCGCTGTCCGATGAGTCGCGATTGATAATCGAGCTGGATGTGGATGGACGACCGCTGAGCACGATGTCATTGAACGGTGGGCGTCAGGGCCTGAAAAAGACCGTGCCGCAAGCAGAGGGAATCGCAATGGACGACGACGGTACGTTGTACCTCGTCAGTGAGCCGAACCTGTTCTACACCTTCAAAAAACCTGCACAAAACTAACCAGCACCCCAAAAACAACTGTGGGAGCGGGCTTGCTCGCGAATGCGGTGTGTCAATCAACGAGGATGTTGGCTGATCCACCGCATTCGCGAGCAAGCCCGCTCCCACAGGTTTATCTGCGTTGCGGATTACTCTGCGCGCAGGGTTTTCACGCCTTCGCTGGTGCCCAGCAACAACAAATCCGCCGGACGCGCCGCGAACAAGCCGTTGGTGACCACGCCGACGATCGCGTTGATTTGCGTCTCCAGCTCCACCGGGTTGGTGATCTGCATGTTGAACACGTCGAGGATGATGTTGCCGTTGTCGGTCAGCACGCCTTCACGGTAAACCGGGTCGCCGCCGAGTTTCACCAGTTCGCGGGCCACGTGGCTGCGGGCCATCGGGATCACTTCCACCGGCAGCGGGAACGCACCGAGCACCGGCACCAGTTTGCTGCCGTCGGCGATGCAGATGAAGGTCTTGGCCACAGCCGCGACGATCTTCTCGCGGGTCAGGGCCGCGCCGCCGCCCTTGATCAGGTTCAGGTGCTCGTCGCTTTCGTCGGCGCCGTCGACGTAGAACTCCAGGTCGCTGACCGTGTTCAGCTCATACACCGGAATCCCGTGGCCCTTGAGGCGGGCGGCGGTGGCTTCGGAACTGGCGACCGCGCCATCGAATGCGCCCTTGTGCTTGGCCAGTGCATCGATGAAGCAGTTGGCGGTGGAGCCGGTGCCGACGCCGACGACGCTCTTGTCGTCGAGTTTCGGAAGGATGAAGTCGACGGCGGCCTGGGCCACTGCCTGTTTGAGTTGATCCTGGGTCATGCGGGCTCCGAAGCGGGCGAGGGGAGAACGGAAAGGCCGGCATTATAGGCTTCGGGGCGGGGAAGGTCATTGGCCGATTGGCAGGCAGTGACCGTTACCTGGAACCCATAACCCTAACCGCGACCCTTACCTGTAGGAGCGAGGCTTGCCCGCGAAGGGGCCGTTACAGGCAGCATAAATGTTGGCAGTAAGATCGCATTCGCGGGCAAGCCTCGCTCCTACAAGTCCTAAAACCACCTGTTTAGTGTGGTCGCTCAGGCAAAAGCCGGGTTAGACTCCTTGACCCTGCCCAACCCGCTCAGTGATGCTTTCCGATGCTCGAACAGTACGTCAAGAAGATCCTCACCTCGCGCGTTTATGACGTTGCCGTAGAAACCCCATTGCAGACTGCTCGCCAGCTCTCCGAGCGGCTGGGCAACAGTATTTGGCTCAAGCGCGAAGACTTGCAGCCCGTGTTCTCGTTCAAGATTCGTGGCGCTTACAACAAGCTGACTCAGTTGAGCGACGAAGAACGCGCACGCGGCGTGGTCACGGCATCGGCGGGCAACCATGCCCAAGGCCTGGCCCTGGCGGCCAAGGTGTTGGGGGTTAAAGCGACCATCGTCATGCCCAAGACCACCCCGGAAATCAAAGTCGAAGGCGTGCGTTCCCGTGGCGGCAAAGTGGTGCTGCACGGCGATTCGTTCCCGGAAGCCCTGGCCTACTCGCTGAAACTGGTCGACGAAAAAGGCTACGTCTACATCCACCCCTACGACGATCCCCACACCATTGCCGGGCAGGGCACGGTGGCGATGGAGATTCTGCGCCAGCACCCGGGCCGTCTCGACGCGATTTTCGTCCCGGTGGGCGGCGGCGGCCTGATCGCCGGCATCGCCGCTTACGTGAAATACCTGCGCCCGGAAATCAAGATCATCGGCGTCGAACCGGACGACTCCAACTGCCTGCAAGCCGCCATGGCCGCCGGCGAACGGGTGATTCTGCCGACCGTGGGCATCTTTGCCGACGGCGTGGCCGTGGCGCAGATCGGCCAGCACACCTTCGATATCTGCAAAGACTACGTCGATGAAGTGATCACCGTCAGCACCGATGAAATCTGCGCGGCGATCAAGGACATCTACGACGATACCCGCTCGATCACCGAACCTGCCGGCGCCCTGGGCGTGGCCGGGATCAAGAAGTACGTCGAGCAGCGTGGCGTCACCGGGCACACCTTCGTGGCCATCGACTCCGGCGCCAACGTCAACTTCGACCGCCTGCGCCACGTCGCCGAGCGCGCCGAACTGGGCGAGGGCCGCGAAGCCATCATCGCTGTGACCATCCCCGAGAAGCCGGGCAGCTTCAAGGCGTTCTGCGAAGCCGTCGGCAAACGCCAGATCACCGAATTCAACTACCGCTACAACACCGGCAGCGAAGCGCACATCTTCGTCGGCGTGCAGACGCACCCGGACAACGACCCGCGCAGTGCGCTGATCGCCAGCCTCAGCGAGCAGGGTTTCCCGGTGCTGGACCTGACCGACAACGAATTGGCCAAGCTGCACATCCGCCATATGGTCGGTGGCCGCGCAGCTCAGGTCGTCGATGAAGTGATCCTGCGCTTCGAATTCCCGGAGCGTCCGGGAGCGCTGTTCAACTTCCTCAACAAACTCGGCGGGCGCTGGAACATCTCGATGTTCCACTACCGCAACCATGGCGCGGCGGATGGTCGGGTAGTCGCCGGCCTGCAAGTGCCCCACGACGAACGTCATCTGGTGCCCGCAGCGCTGGAAGAAATCGGCTACCCGTACTGGGATGAAAGCGACAACCCGGCCTATAAGCTGTTTCTTGGCTGAGGGGCTACGCTGATGGGCAATTCATAAGGAAATCGAACCATGGAGACATTAGCTGCCCTGAAAATGGCGCACACCGCGGCGACGGCAATATTGTTGGGCTGTGCGCTGGGCCTTGGGATATGGGTCTGGCAAACGCGGCGCAGTGGCGACGCAACTGCTGCGGCCCGCACGCTGCAGCGGCCACGGGTGTTCGTCTGGCTGCTGATGGGCCTGGCGTTGCTGAGCATGCCGTTCACCGGTTGGTGGATGGTGCATCTGGTGGGCTGGCCGCTGGGGCAGACCTGGATTCTGGCGTCGAGCGTGCTCTACACCGTGGCGGCGCTGGCGTGGTTCTGGCTGCTGGTGCGCCTCAACAAGCTGCGCACGGCGCCGGGTGGCGCGGGTAGATTTACCTTTGCCTTGGCGTTGTTCAGTTTTGTCTGCTTGATCGCGATTGCGGGGTTGATGGGCGCCAAGCCGGTTTGACCCGAAAAGATCGCAGCCTTCGGCAGCTCCTACAGGGTTATGCGTACACCCGTAGGAGCTGCCGAAGGCTGCGATCTTTTGATCTTCAGTCGCGCAACGACATCACCGGCCAACCACGCTTCTCAGCCTCGGCCCGCAAATTAGGATCTGGATCAACCGCCACCGGATGCGTCACCTGCTCCAGCAACGGCAAATCATTCATCGAATCGCTGTAGAAATAGCTGTCTTCCAGCGAGTGACCCGTCTCCTCCAGCCAACGATTCAACCGCGTGACCTTGCCTTCACGGAAGCATGGGATGTCGGTGCTGCGCCCGCTGTAGCGCCCATCGATCACCTCGCATTCGGTGGCGATCAGCGTCTCGACGCCCAGGCGTTGGGCAATCGGCCCAGTGACGAAACGGTTGGTGGCGGTGATTATCACCAGTTTGTCGCCAGCGTCGCGGTGTTTGGCCAGCAGTTCCAGGGCCTTGGGCAGCACGATCGGTTCGATGCAGTCGCGCATGTAGTCCAGATGCCATTGATCCAGGGTGGCCATCTCGGTGCGGCCGAGGATTTCCAGGCAGAAATTCAGGTATTCGGCGTTATCGAGCTTGCCGGCCAGGTAGTCCTGATAGAACTCATCGTTGCGTGCCTTGTACGTCACGGCGTCGAGAAAGCCGCGTTCGCACAGGTAATCGCCCCAGGCGTGGTCGCTGTCGCCGCCCAAAAGCGTGTTGTCCAAGTCGAATAAAGCCAGCCGCATTGCAGTTACTCGCTGAAAAGTCTGTAGAAAGGCGTCCAGAATACGTACTTTTCACAAGAGTGCACATAAGGTAGGCCGGCTCGTTGCTGCGCTCACAACCTTTGTGGAACAATGCGGCGACATGCGTTTGCGAGGTTGTTGCCGTGATCGACCCCGATGGTTTCCGCCCCAATGTCGGGATCATTCTCACGAATGATGCCGGCCAGGTGCTATGGGCTCGCCGTATCAATCAAGATGCCTGGCAGTTTCCACAGGGAGGGATCAACCCCCAGGAGACGCCGGAAGACGCCTTGTACCGCGAGTTGAACGAAGAAGTCGGCCTGGAGCGCGAAGATGTTGAAATTCTCGCCTGCACCCGGGGCTGGTTGCGCTATCGTTTGCCGCAACGTCTGGTCCGTACCCACAGCCAACCGCTGTGCATCGGCCAGAAACAGAAATGGTTTCTCCTGCGCCTGATCTCCAACGAGCAGCGGGTGCGGATGGATTTGACCGGTAAACCGGAATTCGATGGCTGGCGCTGGGTCAGTTATTGGTATCCGTTGGGCCAGGTGGTGACATTCAAGCGCGAGGTGTATCGACGCGCTCTCAAAGAGCTTGCCCCGCGCCTTTTAGCGCGCGACTGACGACGGAGTTCGACCCCGAGCCATGCTCAATACGCTGCGCAAGATCGTCCAGGAAGTTAACTCCGCCAAGGATCTCAAGGCGGCGTTGGGGATTATTGTGTTGCGCGTCAAAGAGGCCATGGGCAGCCAGGTCTGCTCGGTCTACCTGCTTGACCCGGAAACCAACCGCTTCGTGCTGATGGCCACCGAGGGCTTGAACAAGCGCTCGATCGGCAAAGTCAGCATGGCGCCCAACGAAGGTCTGGTTGGCCTGGTCGGCACGCGTGAAGAACCCCTGAACCTCGAAAACGCCGCGGATCACCCGCGCTACCGCTACTTCGCCGAGACCGGTGAAGAGCGCTACGCCTCGTTCCTCGGGGCGCCGATCATTCACCACCGTCGCGTCGTCGGCGTGTTGGTCATTCAGCAAAAAGAACGCCGCCAGTTCGATGAAGGTGAAGAAGCCTTCCTCGTGACCATGAGCGCGCAACTGGCGGGCGTTATCGCCCACGCCGAGGCCACCGGTTCGATCCGTGGTCTGGGCCGCCAGGGCAAAGGCATCCAGGAGGCCAAGTTCGTCGGCGTGCCGGGTTCGCCGGGCGCGGCGGTCGGTACGGCGGTGGTCATGCTGCCGCCGGCTGATCTGGATGTGGTGCCGGACAAGACCATCACCGACATCGACGCCGAGCTCGGGCTGTTCAAGACCGCCATCGAAGGCGTGCGCGCCGACATGCGCGCCTTGTCCGCCAAACTCGCGACCCAGTTGCGCCCGGAAGAACGTGCGCTGTTCGACGTCTATTTGATGATGCTCGACGATGCTGCGCTGGGCAACGAAGTCACTACCGTGATCAAGACCGGCCAGTGGGCCCAGGGCGCGCTGCGCCAGGTGGTCACCGATCACGTCAACCGTTTCGAATTGATGGACGATGCTTACCTGCGTGAGCGGGCGTCGGACGTCAAGGACCTGGGTCGGCGCCTGCTCGCTTACTTGCAGGAAGAGCGTCAGCAGAATCTGGTCTATCCGGAAAAAACCATTCTGGTCAGCGAAGAGCTGACGCCGGCCATGCTCGGCGAGGTGCCGGAAGGCACGCTGGTCGGTCTGGTCTCGGTCCTCGGGTCAGGCAACTCCCACGTCGCGATCCTCGCCCGGGCGATGGGCATTCCGACGGTAATGGGCCTGGTCGACCTGCCCTATGCCAAGGTCGATGGCATCGACCTGATCGTCGATGGCACCAAGGGCGAGGTCTACACCAACCCTAGCGAAGTATTGCGCAAGCAGTTCGCCGAGGTGGTGGAGGAAGAGAAGCAACTGGCCCTGGGTCTCGACACGCTGCGCGACCTGCCGTGCGTGACCCTCGATGGCCATCGCATGCCGCTGTGGGTCAACACCGGCCTGCTGGCGGACGTGGCGCGGGCGCAGAAGCGCGGCGCTGAAGGGGTCGGTCTGTACCGCACCGAAGTGCCGTTCATGATCAACCAGCGCTTCCCGAGCGAAAAAGAACAACTGGCGATCTACCGCGAGCAGCTCGCCGCGTTCCACCCGCAACCGGTGACCATGCGCAGCCTGGACATCGGCGGTGACAAGTCGCTGTCGTACTTCCCGATCAAGGAAGACAACCCGTTCCTCGGCTGGCGCGGCATTCGCGTCACCCTCGACCACCCGGAAATCTTCCTGGTGCAGACCCGGGCCATGCTCAAGGCCAGCGAAGGCCTGAACAACCTGCGGATCCTGCTGCCGATGATCTCCGGCATCCATGAACTCGAAGAAGCCCTGCACCTGATTCACCGGGCCTGGGGCGAAGTCCGCGACGAAGGCACCGACGTGCCGATGCCGCCGATTGGGGTGATGATCGAGATTCCGGCGGCGGTGTACCAGACCAAGGAACTGGCGCGGATGGTGGACTTCCTGTCGGTGGGCTCCAACGACCTGACCCAGTACCTGCTGGCCGTGGACCGCAACAACCCTCGGGTGGCCGACCTCTACGACTACCTGCACCCGGCGGTGCTGCAAGCCCTGCAAAACGTGGTGCGTGACGCCCATGCCGAAGGCAAGCCAGTGAGTATCTGCGGCGAAATGGCCGGTGACCCGGCAGCGGCGGTGCTGTTGATGGCGATGGGCTTCGACAGCCTGTCGATGAACGCCACCAACTTGCCGAAGGTGAAGTGGATGCTGCGTCAGATCAACCTGAGCAAGGCCAAGGAATTGCTGGCGGAACTGATGACCATCGACAACCCGCAGGTTATCCACAGCTCGCTGCAATTGGCGCTGAAGAACCTTGGGTTGGCGCGGATGATTAATCCGGCTTCGGTCAAGACGCTTTAAAAAGCTGATGGCCCCTTCGCGGGCAAGCCTCGCTCCTACATTTGAAATGCATTCCAATGTGGGAGCGGGCTTGCTCGCGAAGGCGTCAGACCCGACAACACAAAACTAAACCCTGATCTCCACTTCCCCCAGATGCCCGCCATACGGCCCGAAACTCCTTTCGACCATATGCCGCGTCCCATCTGCCGAAACGATCAGCGCCGTGCTCGCCCGCGTCCCGTAAGTCGGGCTGGCAATAAACACACTCGACAACAACGTTTCGGTGGCCAGCCCGACCCCGGTATCCGGCAGCTCCGTCAACGGCGCCGTCGCTGAATCCTTCAAAATCGCCAACAACGCCTCAGGCCGGGGATCGTCCAGCAATTCGCTCAACGCAGCCTTGGCCTTCAGCACTTTCGGCCACGGCGTATCCAGCCCCGCGTTCGACAACCCGTAAACCCCGGGCGCCAGCATCACCGCCTCGGTATCCCGGGCATTGAAGTGCCACAGCTCGTGGGTATTGCCGACCAACAGGTTAAACCCGGCATATTCCGCCGAACGTGCAACAACGTCGCTCAAATAGTCATCAATCGACATCTCGCCGCTGAGAAATCCCGCGACCAGTTCACCCCGTGACTTGCGCGACGCCGGCTGGCCGGGATCGCGGATATTGGTCAGTGCGGCAAAGCGTCCGTTGGCGCCCACGCCGAGCCAGGTGCCGCCGGCCTCCAGATCCCGACCGGCATGGACATGGGGTGCATGCGCCCATTGCCCCAGGGGTTGGGTAGGCCGGGCATAGAATTCGTCGCGGTTGGCCGCCACGATCAGCGGCTGGGCATGGCCCGGTCGCCAGGCGAAAACAATCAGGCACATAAGGTGGTCCTTGTGTGTTTTTGCTCACTCTACGCAGACATTGCCCGCGCATCCATCGCCATCCAGTGGAGCTTATGGCCATGCATCCGTTACCATGCCGCTCTTATTTTCGCGACGCATGGGACTACGGCCATGGAATTTCTGCTCTATCTGGCGCTGGGCGCCTGTGCGGGCGTGCTGGCCGGGCTGTTCGGGGTCGGCGGCGGGATCATTATCGTCCCGGTGCTGGTGTTCAGTTTCACCCTGCAGGGCTTCGACGCCTCGATCCTGACGCACCTGGCGGTCGGTACGTCCCTGGCGACGATCATTTTTACCTCGGTAAACGCGGTCCGTGAGCATCACCGTCGCGGCGCGGTGCGTTGGCCAATTTTCGCCTGGATGACCCTCGGCATTCTGATCGGCGCCGGTTTCGGCGCACTGACCGCCGAAGCGATTTCCGGTCCACATTTGCAGAAGATCATTGGCGTATTCGCGCTGATCGTCGCCGTTCAGCTCGCCTTGGACTTCAAACCCAAGGCCAGCCGAACGGTGCCGGGCAAAGTCGGTCTGACCGTGGCCGGGAGCGTGATTGGCTGGGCCTCGGCGATTTTCGGGATTGGCGGCGGCTCGCTGACCGTGCCGTTCCTGACCTGGCGCAGCGTGCCGATGCAGCAAGCGGTGGCCACGTCGTCGGCCTGTGGCCTGCCGATTGCGGTGGCAAGTGCATTAAGTTTCATGATTCTGGGCTGGCACGATCCGTTGCTGCCGGCCCATAGTCTCGGTTTTATTTATTTGCCGGCGCTGCTGGGGATCGCCCTGACCAGCATGTTCTTCGCCCGTTTCGGCGCGCGACTGGCGCACAATTTGTCGCCGCGCTTGCTCAAAAGACTGTTCGCCGCTTTGCTGTTCTGCGTCGGCCTGAATTTCCTGCTCTGACAATCCCGGCTTAATCCTGAGGTGGCAACGTCCCCCGGGAATTTTGAAGGTTTCAACTCTAACGAGGAGTCGCAATGCTGCCTTACCCGCAGATCGACCCGGTGGCCCTGGCCATCGGTCCGCTGAAAATCCACTGGTACGGCCTGATGTACCTGATCGGCATCGGCGGCGCCTGGCTGCTGGCGTCCCGGCGGCTGAACCGCTTCGACCCGACCTGGAGCAAGGAGAAACTCTCCGACCTAATCTTCTGGTTGTCGATGGGGGTCATTGTCGGCGGGCGGTTGGGCTACGTGCTGTTCTACGATCTGAGCGCCTACCTGGCCAACCCGACGCTGATTTTCGAAGTGTGGAAGGGCGGCATGTCGTTCCACGGCGGGTTTATCGGCGTGATGCTGGCGGCGTTGTGGTTCGGCAAGAAGAACAACAAGTCGTTCTTCCAGTTGATGGACTTCGTTGCTCCGATGGTGCCGATTGGCCTGGGTGCCGGGCGCATCGGTAACTTCATCAACGCCGAGTTGTGGGGCAAGCCGACCGACGTGCCATGGGCGATGATCTTCCCGCCGTTCAGCGACCCGGCGCAGTTGCCGCGTCACCCGTCGCAGCTGTACCAGTTCGCGCTGGAAGGCGTGGCATTGTTCGTGATTCTCTGGTTTTTCTCGCGCAAGCCGCGACCGACCATGGCGGTGTCCGGCATGTTCACGCTGTTCTACGGCATCTTCCGTTTCATCGTCGAATTCGTCCGCGTACCGGACGCGCAACTGGGCTATCTGGCCTGGGGCTGGCTGACCATGGGTCAGGTCTTGTGCGTACCGATGGTGCTCGCCGGTCTGTTCCTGATCTGGCTGGCGTATCACCGCGCCCCGGCGGCGCCAGCGGCGGCCGTATAAATTCGAATCCCGGGGGCGACGGCTCCCGGGTTCAAGGACACAGGTAACCCATGAAGCAATATCTCGATCTGGTGGCCCACGTCATCAAGAACGGCACCAAACAAGCCAACCGCACCGGCGTGAACACCATCAGCTTTCCTGGCGCGATGCTGCGTTATGACCTGAAGGAAGGCTTTCCAGCGATCACCACCCGCAAGATGGCCTTCAAATCCGCCATCGGCGAGATGTGCGGTTTCCTGCGCGGGGTGAATAACGCCGCCGAATTCCGCGCCTTGGGCTGCAAGGTCTGGGACCAGAACGCCAACGAAAACGCGCAATGGCTGGCCAACCCGTTCCGCCAGGGCGAAGACGACCTCGGCGAAATCTACGGCGTGCAATGGCGTAAATGGCCGGCGTACAAGCAGATCCCTGTCAGCAATAGAGCCGCGATCGAGCAGACGTTGAGCCAAGGCTATCGCCAGATTGCCGAAGGCGAAGAGGACGGCCAGGCCTACGTGGTGCTGTACAAGGCAATCGACCAGATTCGCCAATGCGTCGACACCATCATCAAGGACCCGGGCAGCCGCCGGATTCTGTTCCATGGCTGGAACGTCGCCCAGCTCGATGAAATGGCCCTGCCGCCGTGCCACCTGCTTTACCAGTTCCACCCGAATGTCGAGACCAAAGAGATTTCTCTGACCCTCTACATCCGCTCCAACGACCTGGGCCTGGGCACGCCGTTCAACCTCACCGAAGGCGCCGCGCTGCTGAGCCTGATCGGGCGCCTGACCGGCTACACGCCGCGCTGGTTCACCTATTTCATCGGCGATGCCCACGTCTACGAAAACCACCTGGACATGCTGAATGAACAACTCACCCGTGAGCCGTTCCCGATGCCGAAACTGGTGATCAGTGATCGTGTGCCGGCATTTGCCGAGACGGGCGTGTACCAGCCGGAGTGGCTGGAGTTGATCGAACCGAGCGATTTCTCGCTTGAGGGTTATCAGCACCACGCGCCGATGACCGCGCCGATGGCGGTCTAAAGAACGACCGCAGTTCTAATGTGGGAGCGAGCAAGCCCGCTCCCACATTTGGTTTTGCGGTGGTCTTAGTGGCCGTGGCTACGGCCCACATGGGAATGCTCAACATCCGTCGCCACAACCCCGCCACTCACTTCCAACCGCTGCAAAATCCCACAATGATCGACATTCGGCCCTTCGCCACAGCGTTGGCGCAGGTCGAGCAATTGTGTCTGCAACGCCAACAAGCCATCGATCCGTGCCTTGACGTGGTGTATGTGTTCGTCGATCAGCGCATTCACGTTTTCACACTGATCCTGCGGGCTATCACGCAGGGCCAGGAGGCTGCGGATTTCTTCGAGGGTCATGTCGAGGGTGCGGCAATTGCGGATAAACGTCAGGCGTTCGGCGTGGGCCTGGGTGTAGACGCGGTAGTTGCCGTCGCTGCGGGCGGGCTCTGGCAGCAGGCTTTCGCGCTCGTAGTAGCGGATGGTTTCCACGGCGCAGTCGGTCAGTTTGGCCAGTTCTCCGATCTTCATCACGACAATCTCCAAAAGGTTGCTTGACCCTATAGTGGCTACAGGGTCTTTACTTGGCAACAGGCACCTTCATGGACGCGACCCGATGAGCGATTCACTTCACACCCACAAACCCGAAGATGATCACGATCATGATCACAGCCACAAGCTGCAGCCTGTACAAAAGCACGATCACGGCGGCCACGGGGATTCCTGCTGTTCCTCCAAAGTGACAGCACCGTCGTTGATCAAGTTGAGCGACAAGCCGACCGACGGCGCGCGGCTGAGCAGCTTCCGCATCGACGCGATGGACTGCCCGACCGAACAGACACTGATCCAGAACAAACTGGGCAAGCTGTCGGGTGTGCAGCAGCTGGAATTCAACCTGATCAACCGGGTATTGGGCGTGACCCACGACCTGCCAAGCACGGCGCCGATCATCGAGGCGATCAAGTCGCTGGGCATGGTGGCCGAGCCGTTGGAAAAAGGTGTTGAAGCCCCCGCGCCAGCCGCCGAGAAGAAGCACTGGTGGCCCCTGGCGCTGTCCGGCGTGGGTGCCCTGGCGGCTGAAGTCATCCACTTCACCAACGCCGCACCGAATTGGGTGGTGGCGATCATCGCGCTGGTGTCGATCCTCAGCGGCGGCCTGACCACCTACAAAAAAGGCTGGATCGCCCTCAAGAACCTCAACCTGAACATCAACGCGCTGATGAGCATCGCCGTAACCGGCGCAATCCTGATTGGTCAGTGGCCAGAAGCGGCGATGGTGATGTTCCTCTTCACCGTGGCGGAGTTGATCGAAGCCAAATCCCTGGACCGCGCGCGCAATGCCATCGGCGGTTTGATGCAGATGACCCCGGAACAGGCCACGGTGCAGCAGGCTGACGGCAATTGGGTCGAACAGGATGTGAAAAGCATCGAACTGGGCGCCCGGGTACGGGTACGTCCCGGTGAGCGCATCGGCCTCGACGGTGAAGTCGTCTCCGGCACGTCCACCATCGATCAGGCGCCGATCACCGGTGAAAGCCTGCCGATCGAGAAGACTGTGGGCGATAAAGTCTTCGCCGGCACCATCAATCAGGCAGGCTCGCTGGAGTATACGGTGACCGCTGCGGCCAACAACTCGACCCTGGCGCGCATCATCCACGCCGTGGAACAGGCCCAAGGCGCACGGGCGCCGACCCAGCGTTTCGTTGACCAGTTCTCGAAAATCTACACCCCGGCGGTGTTTGTCCTCGCCTTGGCCGTGGCGGTGATTCCGCCGCTGTTCATGGGCGCGGTGTGGTTCGACTGGATCTACCGGGCACTGGTGTTGCTGGTGGTCGCTTGCCCCTGTGCGCTGGTGATTTCGACGCCGGTAACCATCGTCAGCGGCCTCGCGGCAGCGGCGCGCAAAGGGATTCTGGTCAAGGGCGGCGTGTATCTGGAGGGTGGTTACAAGCTCGATTACCTGGCCCTGGACAAGACCGGCACCATCACCCACGGCAAACCGGTGCAGACTGATTACCTGTCCCTCGACCCGACGGCTGATGAAACAGCCCCGGCCATCGCGGCTGCGCTGGCCGGTCGATCCGATCACCCGGTGTCCCTGGCCATCGCCAACGCGGCGGTGGATAAAAAATTCGCGCCGCTGGTTGTGGATAACTTCGAAGCACTGGCCGGTCGCGGGGTGCGCGGTGAGGTCAACGGTCAGGTCTATCACTTGGGCAACCATCGTCTGGTGGAAGAGCTGAACCTCTGCTCGCCAGAACTGGAAGAGAAGCTGTTCGCCCTGGAGAAACAAGGCAAATCCGTGGTGCTGCTGCTCGACAAATCCGGCCCGTTGGCGCTGTTCGCCGTGGCGGATACGGTGAAAGAGTCCAGCCGCGAAGCGATCCAGCAACTGCACGACCTGGGCATCAAAACCCTGATGCTCACCGGCGACAACGTCCACACCGCCCAGGCGATTGCCGCTCAGGTCGGTATCGACGAAGCCAAGGGCGACCTGCTGCCGACCGACAAGCTGCAAGCCATTGAAGCGCTTTATGCGAAAGGGCATAACGTCGGCATGGTCGGCGACGGCATCAACGACGCTCCGGCATTGGCACGGGCCGAGATCGGTTTTGCCATGGCTGCGGCGGGCACCGATACCGCCATCGAAACCGCCGATGTCGCCCTGATGGACGATGATCTGCGCAAGATCCCGACATTCATTCGCCTGTCGCGGCAGACCTCCAGCATCCTGAAACAGAACATCGCCCTCGCGTTAGTCATCAAGGTGATCTTTCTTGGGGTAACCTTCGCCGGGATCGCCACCATGTGGATGGCGGTGTTCGCTGACATGGGCGTGAGCCTGTTGGTGGTGTTCAACGGTTTGCGCCTGCTGCGCAAATAAACGATGAGGGAAGGGTGTGCTGAGTGCCGAGCTGAAGGCGTTTTATATGGTGGCCCGTCTGGGCAGCATTACCCTGGCGGCGAAGAAGCTCGGCCTGAGCCAGCCCACCGTGACCACGCAGATTCGCAACCTGGAAAGCCAGTACTCGGTTGAACTGTTCTACCGTGGCGGCCGCCGCCTCAGCGTCAGCGATGAGGGTGCGCGGTTGCTGCCGATGGTCAAAACCCTGTTGCAGCAGGAGGCCGACATCGAGTTTTTCCTGCGTAACAGCGGCCAGGTCCAGGGCACGTTGCGCATCGCCGCCACGGCGCCGTATTACATCCTCGACCTGGTAAAGACCTTCCGTGAACGCTTGCCGCAGGTGGAAGTGTCGGTGGAAATCGGCAACTCCCAGCAAGTGCTCGAAGCGCTGGAGGATTACCGGGTCGACGTTGCTGCATCCTCGCAGTTGCTCGACGATGCGCGGCTGATCCGCCGGGTGCTCGGCAGCGATCCGCTGGTGCTGGCGGTGCACCGCAATCATCCGCTGGCGGTGCACGATCATGTGCCGCTCAGTGCATTGGCCGGGCATACCTTATTGATGCGCGAATCGGGCTCGACCACGCGGCGGCTGACCGAAGAGTTGCTGGCCAGCGCCGGGGTGAGTTTCGGGCCGTTGCTGGAGATTGGCAGCCGCGAGTCGATTCGCGAAGCGGTGCTGCGCAATATCGGCATCAGCATCATCGCCCGCCAGGAAGTGCCCCATGATCCGCAGCTGCGGGTGCTGACCATCGAGAATGCGCCGCAGATTCCCGAGTACTTGTATTGCCTCAAGGAACGCAAAGGCGCGCGGTTGCCGGCTGCGTTTTTGGGGTTGGCGCAGGAAATGGCCCCGGCCTAATGATCATTCCCACGCTCTACGTGAGAATGCCTCAACGGACGCTCCGCGTTCGGCTCTTGGAGCCCAGAGCGTCCCGGGCGCATGCCCCGAGCAGAGCGTGGGAGCGATCGGCGAGCACACGCTTTAACCTTGGATTTTATGAATGATGTTTTTAATGTATCGGGCGTACGGTTACAGCAGGACTAAGGAAGTCTATGTGATACCCGGAAGAGCCATCGCCGATAGCCACATGTACTCCGCTTATACCTTCATTCATTTGTGAGTTTATTTGGTAATCAATATTTGGTGCGATAGAGTCGTTTACCCCGATCGCAAACTCTGTAAGTTTTAGCCCTCGAGCGCCAGTCGCAAGATCCAGAAGTTTTATATGTTCCTCGCTGTTTGTTTTTAGGGAGGTGATGATGTTGTCGGTGACAGATAAAATTGCATTGTCTTGGGATATGCGATCACTTAACCAGTTAAGTGAGATTTTAAGGCCCTCTGGTAGTCCCGGATGATGCTTTCTCAGTACCGTTAGTATTCCTTCTATCTTCAGCGTGCCGCTAAATGAAAAGGGGCAAGGCTCTTGTGAGTTCATGTGCGCATAATGAACTTCAAAAAACTCCGCTACCGACTGAATAAAGTTGCCTGATACATCCTCTGTAAGTAGGGCGTACGGTTGCGCATGCGGTAAAAGCGTGACCTGTGCGTTGGCTTCGTTTCCTGAAAGAACAAATGATTCATTTGAGTTGAGCATATTTAACACCGAACGCTGCGTGCTCAAAGCGTGTTCGAAATTGCTGCTAAGCAAAAGCTTCAAGCTATAGAGCGCGTTCGCTACAGAGGGTTCGAACACTTGAGTCGCGCAGAAAATGCTTTTCTTGTTTTCTGTCTTTTTGGCTAGCTCAAACGTTATTTTTGCAGCGTCATTGCTAAAAGAAAAAATAATACTGTTTTTGGGTAGGTTTTTTAATTCTGAAATGTGGGCTGTATAGAAGCCTAAGTGCTCGCATTCTCCGAGGAATTCCTTAGAGTCCGCAATGATCGAAAATTTTTCATTGCCGAAGAGCGTCGATATCATATTAGCGGATGACATAAATATCTCCAGATTCCCAATGCGCGGCAAGATGTTTACCGCGCATGGGTGTTATTTACTCATCAGTATGAGCCCATGCCAGCGGCGCCCACCCAAAGTTTTCCGGCCCGGAAGTGATCCGATTAAGATTGTATTTGACGAGCTTTTTAGTTTTCATTTGAGCTTCCTTTTTCATTTTTTGATTTTTGTTGCTCCCGGAAGTACTTGGGAGTGGAGTTATTAATACAGATTTTTTGGACGTGTTAAATGGTTTGTTAGGCGGTTTTTAGAATGAATTCTACTGTCGCGATTTTTGGTAAGTTCAGCGGGTTATTTATGTAAGTTATGCCTGTAGTCTTGTTCTGAAATTTTGCTGTTTTGATTTTTATGATTGCGCTCGATGATCTTCCGTCGTTAGGTTTATTTATGGGCTTGGCTTTTTTTTGGCTCAATATCCAACTACAGATTGAGGGTTGCAGAGTGCACGCATCAAAGAAATATTTGGATGATACGTCTGTCCACCAAGCCCTTTTATTGGTCGATCTAACCGAACCGGGCGCGCCTGAGCACGCCGTCCGTTTGATGCTCAATGAAATCCTTGAAGGACTCGCTGAAAAAGGCTGGCCCCAAGCGAAAATACAAACGGGGCCGCGGATTGTGTCCGCCGAGGAAAATTACGGGTTGCTGGGTTATGACCCGTCGGAAGTCACACTTGGTAGTGAGCACACTCGATGGGTCGACGAGTATTCTTTGTTGCGGACACAAACCACCAGCCAGATTCCGGTGGCGCTTCAGCGTGCAGCCGAGTTGCGGCGACCGGGTGAGATGATCTTGCTGGCCGCGCCAGGTATCACTTTCCGTCGCGATAGTCGGGACAGGTGGCATTGCGCGGAACCGCACCAAATGGATATCTGGGTGCTGGGTGATCCGCAACTATCCACGCATGAGCATCTGTTGCGTTTGGTCAGCGACATATTGAAATCCGCCGTTCCTGATAAACCGTGGGTCTACAGCGACAGTCCGCATCACTACACGGAGGGCGGAATCGAGGTGAATTTGTTGAATGACGGCGCGCCGGTCGAGGTGCTGGAGTGCGGTCGCATTGCGAAATCTTTGTTAGAACGCTTGAAGATAGATCCGTTGCTACATGGGGGACTGGCGCTCGGGATGGGGCTGGATCGTTTGACCATGCTGCGCAAAGGCATTCCCGATATCCGCTTGTTGCGCGATCAAAATGTGCGAGTACAGGCGCAAATGCATGATTTGAACCCATGGACTCCGGTATCACGTTTGCCGTCGATTGCTCGTGACATCTCGTTAGCGGTAACGCCGGGGTTGAGTGAGGAAGTCTTAACCGAAAGGATGTTGCAGGCAGCCGGTGATTGCTCTGACTGGATTGAAGAAATGCAGGTCAAAGGGCGTTGGGGGTTCTCCGATTTACCCGGGCAGGCAATTGAACGTCTCGGTCTGTTGCCGGGCCAGGAGAATGTCCTGCTGCGCGTAGTGCTGCGAGACTGCTCGCGATCAATCACGACGGCTGAGGCGAACGCTTTGTATGCAGACATTCAAGCGGCGATGCACGAAGGTGCGCCCGGGGCCGGCTATAAAATGGACCTTCCCAAACCTTGAATCCCTCTTCGCGGGCATGCCTCGCTCCTACAGGGGAATGCGATCAACCTGTAGGAGCGAGGCTTGCCCGCGAAGGCGCCAGACCAGACAACAAATATCCCAACCCAAATCCCCCAATACCACTATCAACCGTTTTTGCCTCACTGCCACATGACGGACGCATTACAAACCTAGGAAGGGCCTCATCTGCTTGATGAGGTCTGTCCATGAACCACTCGATCGCAACTGCCCTGACCAACCCCGGCGCGCCCATGAAGGTGCGTGGCGTGCAGAAGCGCTTCGGCGCGTTCACTGCGCTGGATAACGTTTCCCTCGACGTGGCGGCCGGTGAGTTGGTGTGTCTGCTGGGCCCGTCGGGTTGTGGCAAAACCACCTTGCTGCGCTGCATCGCCGGTCTGGAGAAACAGGACAGCGGCGAGTTGTACCTCGGTGATCGCGACGTTTCCCACCTGGCGCCGCAAGCCCGGGACTATGGAATCCTGTTTCAGTCCTACGCGCTGTTCCCCAATCTGACCGTCGAAGCGAACATTGCCTACGGCCTCGCCGGCAGTGGTCGCGATGAAGTGCGCAAGCGTGTCGGCCAGATGCTGGAACTGGTCGGCCTGCTCGGCAGTGAGAAAAAGTACCCCGGCCAATTGTCCGGTGGCCAACAACAACGCGTGGCCCTGGCCCGTGCCCTGGCGCCGGCGCCTTCGTTGTTGTTGCTCGACGAACCGATGTCGGCCCTCGACGCCCGGGTCCGCGAGCATCTGTGCACCGAGCTGCGCCAATTGCAGCGCAACCTCGGCGTCACCACCCTGATGGTCACCCACAATCAGGACGAGGCCATGCTGATGGCCGATCGCATCGCCGTGATGAACAACGGCAAGGTCGAGCAGTACGCCACGCCGCAGGAAATCTACGATCGCCCAGCCACACCGTTCGTGGCGGAGTTTGTCGGTCAGGGCAACTGGTTGCCGTTTCGTCGCAGCAGCGACAGCCACGCCCAGGTCGGTGGCATGAACATGCGCCTGGCCGACGGCAGCGCGAAAACTGCATCGGGCCGTTTGTTCTGCCGTCCGGAGGCGATCAACGTCAACCCGGTGGTGCATGAGGAAAACCTGTTCCCGGCCAAGATTCGCGAAATCACCTTCCTCGGTAACCGCTGCCGCATGAGCTTCGAGCTCGATCAGTTGCCGGGCCACGCCTTGCTGGCGGAACTCGCCCCGGAAGCCATGCCGCGCCTCGGCGCCCAGCACATCATGGTCGCGTTGCCTCCCCGCAGCCTGCAGGTGTTTGCCTGATGAGCGCGAACCTCGCGCTGCCGATACCGCACAAGCAGGTTCGGCAGACCTCCCGGGCCGAGATCGGTGATCGGGTGTTCGTGGTCGGCGGCAAATTGCTTTTGCTGGTGCTGCTCGGTGTCGCGGTGTTGATGCCGTTGTTGGCGATCTTCTGGCGCGGTTTCAGTTCTGAAGCCGGACAGGGCGGCGGTCTGGTGGCTGCCCGTGAGTTGGTGACCAGCGAGAATTTCCACTGGTTGCTCGGCAATAGCCTGAAGGTTTCCCTCAGCGTCGCGGCGATTGTCGTACCGCTGGCCTACCTGTTTGCCTACGCCCTGCAGCGCACCTTGATTCCGGGCAAAGGGATCTGGCGCGGCATGTCGTTGTTGCCGCTGATGGCGCCGTCGATGCTGCCGGGGATCGCGCTGGTTTATCTGTTCGGCAACCAGGGCATGTTGCGCGGTTTGCTTTCGGACAATATCTACGGCTTCTGGGGCATTGTTCTGGGTGAGGTGATTTACACCTTCCCACACGCCTTGATGATTCTTCTGTCGGCGCTTTCGTTGGCGGATGCGCGATTGTTCGACGCGGCTTCAAGCATGGGCGCCAGTCCGGCCAAAGCCTTCCGCAGCATCACCTGGCCGGCGACGCGTCAGGCCGTGTTCGCTGCGTTCTGTTTAGTCTTCACGTTGACCATTACCGACTTCGGCGTGCCCGTGGTGGTCGGTGGCGACTATCAGGTGCTGGCGCTGGAAGCCTACAAAGCCGTGGTCGGCCAGCAACAGTTCGGTCGCGGCGCGTTGATCGGCATGGTGTTGCTGCTGCCGGCGCTGTTTAGCTTCGGAGTGGATGCCTGGCTGCGTCGGCGTCACGGCGACTCCATGAGTGGCCGGGCGCAAGTGTTCAAACCGGCGCCGTCGAAACTGCGGGACGGCTGCTACCTGGCCATCGTGCTGCTGATCTGCGCGGTGTTGCTGCTGGTGTTCGGCATGGCGGTGTTCTCGTCGCTGGTGAAATTCTGGCCGTACAACCTGTCGATGTCGCTCAACCATTACCAGTTCAACGACACGGCGGGCGGCGGCTGGCTGGCCTATGGCAACAGCGTGAAGATGGCGTTATGTACGGCGTTGATCGGCAGCGTGCTGATCTTCACCGGCGCTTACCTGATGGAGAAAACCAAGGGCCAGCGCGGACTTAATCTGACTTTGCGCATGCTCAGTTTCGTACCGATGGCGGTGCCGGGGCTGGTGCTGGGTTTGGGTTACGTCTTCTTCTTCAACCTCAGCGGCAATCCGCTGCACGTGCTCTACGGGACCATGACGTTGCTGGTGGTCTGCACCATTGCTCACTATTTGACCACCGCGCAAATGACCGCCACCACCGCGCTGCGTCAACTCGACGCCGAGTTCGAAGCCGCCGCGCTGTCGCTCAAGGCGCCGCTGTATCGGCATTACCTGCGGGTCACCGTGCCGATCTGCCTGCCGGCGCTGCTGGACATCGTGCGTTACCTGTTCGTCTCGGCCATGACCACCGTCTCGGCGGCGATCTTCCTCTACAGCCCCGACACCATCCTCGCGGCGGTGGCGGTGTTGAACATGGACGACGCCGGCAACGTTGGCGGCGCGGCGGCGATGTCCACTTTGATTCTGTTCACCTCGGCGGGCGTGTCCCTGCTGCTGGCCTGGGCTTCGCGCGGTTTGCTGCGCCGCTCCCAGGCCTGGCGGCAGACCGCGCCTGGCAACTGATTCAATAAATAAATCTGTCCCCATAAAAGGAACCGCATCATGTTCAAGCCTTTGGCCCTGGCCGCTGCTGTCCTCACGGCTTTCAGCCTGAACGCCTTCGCGGCGAAAACCGAGTTGACGGTGTACACCGCCCTCGAAGCCGAACAACTGAAGACCTACAAGGACGCCTTCGAAAAGGCCAACCCGGACGTCGAGATCAAATGGGTGCGTGATTCCACCGGGATCATCACCGCCAAGTTGCTGGCCGAGAAAGAGCGCCCGCAAGCCGATGCGGTCTGGGGCCTGGCGGCGTCGAGCCTGGCGATCCTCGATCAGCAAGGCATGCTGCAAAGCTACGCGCCGAAGGATCTGGCCAAGATCGGCGGCAACTACCGCGACGCCGCCAACCCGCCGGCCTGGGTCGGCATGGACGTGTGGGCCGCGACCATTTGCTTCAACACTGTCGAGGCCGAAAAGCAGGGCCTGACCAAACCCGTGAGCTGGCAAGACCTGACCAAGCCTGAGTACAAAGGCAAGATCGTCATGCCTAACCCGGCCTCGTCCGGCACCGGTTTCCTCGATGTCAGCGCCTGGCTGCAAACCTTCGGCGAGAAGCAGGGCTGGGCCTACATGGATGGCCTGCACCAGAACATCGGCCAGTACGTTCACTCCGGTTCCAAGCCTTGCAAACTCGCGGCTTCCGGGGAATTCCCGATTGGTATTTCCTTTGAGTACCCGGCGGTTCAGCTGAAGCGCCAGGGCGCGCCGCTGGACATCATCCTGCCGAAAGAAGGCCTGGGCTGGGAGATCGAAGCCACCGCGGTGATCAAGGGCACCGCCCATGAAGACGCGGCGAAGAAACTGGCGGACTTCTCGGCCAGCCCGGCGGCGATGGAACTTTATAAAGAGAACTTCGCGGTTCTCGCTTCGCCAGGCATTGCCAAGCCGCAGACCGAATTGCCGGCGGATTACGAGCAGCGTTTGATCAAGAACGACTTTGCCTGGGCGTCGAAGAATCGTGACGAAATCCTGACTGAATGGCGCAAGCGCTATGACGGCAAGTCCGAGAAAGTGGTTGCCAAGTAAGCTCTTCATCGGCTGACAGGGCCTCTTCGCGAGCAAGCCCGCTCCCACATTCGATCGGCAAGTTGCTGAAGATTTGTGAATCACCACAAATCCCCTGTGGGAGCGGGCTTGCTCGCGAAAGCGGTCTGTCATTCAGGACAAAACCCCATGACACAACACCAAGACATGCTGATCGTAGGCGCCGGCATCCTCGGCCTGTCCCACGCCTACGCCGCCGCCAAACGCGGTCTCAAGGTCACCGTTTTCGAACGCAGCGAAACACCTTTGGGCGCCTCGGTCCGCAACTTCGGCCAGGCTCTGGTCACCGGCCAGCCACCCGGCCCAATGCTCGAATTGGCCAAGGCCAGTCGCGACATCTGGGGTCATTGGGCCAACGTCGCCGGCCTGCAACTCAAGCGCAACGGCTCGTACCTGTTCGCCCGCACCGAAGCCGAAGAGCACCTGCTGCAAGCCTTTTGCAACGGCCGCGCCGTGGAACACAACTACAACGTCGAACTGCTGCGCGGTGCCGCATTGCGCGACTTGTACGGCGGCCAGTTCAGCCATCACCGCGTCGCGTTGCATGGCCTGGACGATCAGCAACTGTATTCCCGCGAAGCGATTCCGGCGCTGATCGATTACCTGCGTCGCGAACTCGGCGTCGAGTTTCACTTTTCCACCCTGGTGCGCGACATCGAACCCGGTCGCTTGCACAGCACCGCCGGCAGCTTCAGCGCCGGGCAGATCATCGTCTGTTCCGGCCACGATTATCAGACCTTGCTCGCCGAGCCGATTGCCGCGCTCAACCCGCAAATCTGCCGCCTGCAAATGCTCCGGGCCCGGCCGCGAATCGATTTGAATCTGCAACATGCGTTGCTCACCGGATTGAGTTGCGTGCACTACGGCGCATTCGCCGACCTGCCGGAGGCCGCCGCGGTGCAGGCGCAAATCCTGCGCGACGTGCCGCACCTGCATGACAACGGCATTCACCTGCTGATCAGCCCGACGCCATATGGTGAGTTGATCATCGGTGATTCCCACCATTACGGCAGCGATCCGTCACCGTTCAACGCCGAGCAGGTGGACGACTGGATGATTGAACTGGCCGAACAGACCTTGGGCTGCAAGATCCAGGTGATCGAGCGCTGGCAGGGTGTCTATGGTTCCAAGGGGCCGGGACCGTTTTCGTTCCTGCGCCCGCAACCGGGGGTGAGCGTGGCGCTGATGCACACCGGCGTGGGCATGAGTGTCGGGCCGGCGATGGCCGAACGTAACGTGGCGCAGTTGTTGGGGGCGCCATGATGAAAGGCAATGAACAAGTGGTCGCCGAGGTGTTTGCGCTCTATGAGCGTTTTGGCGACAGCGACTACATCGGCGAACCGGTGTCGCAGATCGAGCACATGTCCCAGGCCGCTGAGCTGGCGATGGCCGAAGGCTTCGACGACGAAGTGGTGTTGGCGGCGTTCTTTCACGATATCGGGCACATCTGCAGCGAGAGTGCCGAGAACATGGGCGGTTATGGCGTGGTCAGCCACGAACGCCTCGGTGCGGATTACCTGCGCCGCGCCGGTTTCAGCGAGCGCATGGCGCGGTTGGTGGAGTACCACGTGCAGGCCAAGCGATATCTGACGCTGAAAGAGCCTGGGTACTACGAGCGCTTGAGCGAAGCCAGTCGCCGGACCCTGGAATATCAGGGCGGTGTGATGACGCCGGCCGAAGCCGAGGCCTTCGAGCGTGATCCGTTGTGTGCGGTGAGTTTGCGCATGCGGCAGTGGGATGAACTGGCCAAGGAGATGTGGGTGCCGGTGCTGGATCTCGACATTCTGAAGCGCAAGGCGCTTGGGCTTTTGTCCGGCGTGGCGTGCTGAACCGTCTCACACGGATTTGGGAAACGTTGGATGGATCATCCTGTTTCGCAAGAGCATGCTGATTTTTTCTTAAGGGGACGCATGGATGCGTTACTTGAAAGTGATTGCTCAGGATCGAGGTGGGCGGGGGGAGGCGGATACTCTGCGATACCTGTTTTATGAAGATGACCGGTTGCTGCATGAGGCGATGGCGGCTGATCTTCGGCAACTCAAGGTCTTTGGCAAAACCTATCTGAAATGCGCGTGGTTCAACGCCGGTCAAGGTGAAGAGCGCCACCTGCGGATTTTCTCGTTGAATCCTTCCGCCGATGGCACGCCGGAATCGGTGCGGCTGCATTTTCATGAGGGCGAGGTGATTGCCTACAAGGCTGCGGCTCATGATCTGGATAACGATGGTGGGCTGGAGGTGATCCTGAGTTCGGATGTGGACAATGACGGGCGTTCGAATCGCACGGATCGCAGTCGGGTGACCGCGTTGGTGAAGCAGTTTTTGAAGGTTGATTGGTAGGCGTTTAACCCCTGAAACCGAGTCGCGGCCTTCGCGAGCAAGCCCGCTCCCACAGGGAAATGCATTCCAATGTGGGAGCGGGCTTGCTCGCGAAGAGGCCGGTCCGGACGACGCAGACCTAAAGCTGCTGCGCCAACCCTTCAACCTGCTCCTGCCGCTCAGCCTGGCTCAACTTCGCCTGCGGATTGAGCGACGACCACTGCGGATGCGCCCGGGCCTTGTTCAGCGCTTCGGGCAACTTGCCTTCGCGCCAGGTCTTGTCCTGGGGCGTGGCCACCTGGATGCTGTCCATCGCCGCATGGCCGCGCTGGTTCAAGGCTTGCACCAGTTGCCGCTGACGCAGGGCCAACAGCCGCAACACGCTGTCATCGACGGTCAACTCTCGCTGGCCCTTGATCTTGCCCAGCAATCGACTGCCGTAGCTGCGGGCGGTTTGCAGCGCGCCGCCAGCGATGGCCCCGGCCAGTGCGGCGGCGCCGAGGGTCAGGCCACCCACCAGCAGGTCCACGCCAGCCCCCGCCGCTGCCCCCGCTGCGATCCCGCCGCCGACCCGTACGCCCAATTGCTTGAGGGTTTCCGGGTTGAACAAGTCATCGCCCCAACGGCCATCCAGCAACGGCAAGTCACTGGCGGCGGCGTCCTGCGGGCGGAAGGCGTAGAGCTTGAGCAAGGCTTCGACGCAGCGCTGTTCCCGTTGGCGAACGGCTTTGCGCAGTTCGCTGATGGCTTGTTGTTCCTGCTCGGCCTCGCTGACCACACTGCGTCGGCACGCGGCGCAATCGATCAACAATTCGGCAATCAGCCGCGCCGCACTTTGCTGGCGGGCGAGGCGCTGGGCCTGTTGATCGGTGATCAGCCGCTCCAGTTGCGGACGCGCGTTTTCCAGCAGCAGCGCGAGGCTTTCATAGAGCCGGCGTTCGCCATCCTCGGGCGGGGCGACGCTGTCAAAACGCACCAGCGCATGCAAGCCCAGACGCGCCAGCGCTTCACGCCAATCCGGTTCGCGATGGTTGGCGCTGCTGACGAAATTCAGCACCGGCAGCAGCGGTTTGCCGCAACTGGCCAGCACTTCCAGTTCGTCGCGGTACTTGGCCAGCACCGGTTCCCGGGCGTCGATCACATAGAGACCGGCGTCGGAGGCCAATAATTGGCGCAGCACCTTGGCTTCCTGTTCGAACCGCTGCCGGGCTTCGCTGCCCTCAAGAAACCGTGTCAGCCGCGCCGGGCCGTCGAGGCGTTCGCCGGGGCGTTCCAGACGTTCGAGGTAGTCGAGCAGAGCAATGGCATCTTCCAGTCCCGGTGTGTCGTAGAGATCGAGCAGCGGATCGCCGTCCACCGACAACCGTGCACCTTCGACATGCCGGGTGGTGCTGGGCCGATGGGACACTTCACCGAAACCGACATCCCGGGTCAGGGTGCGTAGCAACGAGGTTTTACCGACGTTGGTGTGGCCGACGACGGCAAGCTTCAAAGGCTTAATCATGGCCCGTCTCCAGCCAGTTCATGGGCGCACAATCGGCGAACGGTAGCTCAAGCTGTTGCAGCGCCGTGTGCCAGTCGCCGAGGCGCTCGGCATCCAGCGCTTCGCCGGTTGGCGCTTGCAGCAGCCAGACCCGGGTGGCGCTGGCATTGCGCGCCAGTTCGGCGATCAACGCCAGGCTGCCGCGATCTGGTGAGCGCCGTGGATCGCAGGCAATCGCCAGGCGTGCCGGGGGGAAACGGCTCAGTTGTTCCAAGAGTTTGTTACGGGACTCGCGGCTGTCGAGGATGCCGGCGTCGCTCACGGATTTGGGCAGTGCCGGTGGCCAGGGGCGTTGGTCGTCCAGTTCGATGGCTACCAGCAACGCGCCGTCGCTGTGCAATTCGCTGACAGCGCTTTCGACCCGGTGAAGCTGATCCGGCGCGGCATCGCTGATCCCGAGGCGCTCACTGGTGGGCATCAGCCGTTCACGCAATTGCGCATAACCGGGCAGGTTCAGGTCCAGGCGCAATCCGGCCTGACCGGATTTCCAGCGCCACAGGCAAAACAGCGCCAGCAGCAGGCGCGGCAGCACGCCGTACACCACCAACACGCCGACCAGCCATGTCGCCCAGGCCTGACGGGCGCTTTCGATGTTGAGCGCGGTGTCGCCGCTGGCGCGGATCATCTCCACGGTCGGCACGTTGAAGCCGAGCAGCGAAGGCAATGCGCCGAGGGCTTGGGTCATCGCAACGAAAGTGTCGGCGCTGAGCAGGGTGGTTTCCCAGACGAAGCCGTAGCGCCGGGTCGCCATCAGCGTCAGCAGGATTGCCAAGGCACTGAGCATTGCCAGCAACCACAGGCTGTTGACCAATACGCCGACGGCCCAACGATTGAGTTTGTGCCGTTGCAGCAACAACAGCAGCGCCGGGGCCAGTTGCGCAGCTTTTGCGTCGCGAGCGAGTTTTTCGCTAAGCCACAGCCACAAGCGCCCCAGCGTGGCGCCGTGTTCACCGGCGAACACCAGGCCCAACGCCCAGCTCAGCAACAAAATCAGGTTCAGCCCGAGCAGGCTGCCCAAGGCCCAGAACACGTTCACCGAGACTTGCCCGTCGCCCAGCGCGGCAAAGGCCAGGCCGGCGCCGCTGACCACGGCCAATATCGCGAGTATCAACAGCGCCAGTCGCGTCCCTTGCAGCCAGTGCTTGAGGGCGCTGGTCAAGCCATCGCGTTCGGCCAGCCACAAGGCGCGGCGTTGAATGCGGCTTGGCAGGTCGCCGCCGGCGGTGCGGGCCAGTCGGTTGGCTTCCAGATCGTCCAGAGGGCCGGCGTGTTCTTCGCGCAGGCGAATGGTTTCCGTCAGCCAGAGGTTATTCAGTTCAGTCACGCGGCATCCCGTCGCTTCAATGAACGGTGAGCATAACCGCTGTGGCGCTTATCGGGAAAAGGGAGGCTCTGGTATCCTCGCCGGCATGACTAAATCACTCCCCCTCAGCCTGATCGCAGCCCTCGGTGAAAACCGCGTGATCGGCGTCGACAACAGCATGCCCTGGCACTTGCCGGGGGACTTCAAATACTTCAAGGCCACCACCCTGGGCAAGCCGATCATCATGGGTCGCAAGACCTGGGATTCCCTCGGTCGACCATTGCCGGGGCGCTTGAACATCGTGGTCAGCCGTCAGGCGGATCTGGTGCTGGAAGGCGCGGAGGTTTATCCGTCGCTGGAGGCCGCCGTGGTTCGCGCCGAAGCCTGGGCGAAAGAGCAGGGCGTTGATGAGTTGATGCTGATTGGCGGGGCACAGTTGTATGCCCAAGGTTTGGCGCAGGCGGACCGGTTGTATCTGACGCGCGTGGCGTTGAGCCCGGTGGGGGATGCGTGGTTTCCGGAGTTTGATTTGAACGAGTGGACGTTGGTTTCCAACATCGAGAATCCGGCGGTGGAAGATAAGCCGGCTTACAGCTTTGAGGTTTGGGAGAAGGCCTGAAAAGCTTCGCGGGCAAGCCTCGCTCCTACAGGATTGGCGCCATTTCATAAACGGCGCATAACCTGTAGGAGCGAGGCTTGCCCGCGAAGGGGCCCGCTCAGGCGATGAAAAACTTAAGCCTGCGCCAACTCCGCATGCTCATCCGCATCCAGCAGCTCTTTATCGGTCTGCTGCATCATCTGGCTGGTAATCGCCCCGGCCGTAATCGACCCACTGACGTTCAACGCCGTACGGCCCATGTCGATCAGCGGCTCAACCGAAATCAGCAACGCCACCAGTGACACCGGCAAACCCATGGCCGGCAGCACGATCAACGCGGCAAACGTCGCGCCGCCACCTACGCCGGCCACACCGGCCGAACTCAGGGTCACAATCGCCACCAGCGTCGCGATCCACAACGGATCGAGCGGATTGATGCCCACGGTTGGCGCGACCATCACTGCCAACATTGCCGGGTACAAACCCGCACAGCCGTTCTGGCCAATGGTCGCGCCGAACGAAGCGGCGAAACTGGCGATGGATTGTGGAATGCCCAAACGGCTGGTCTGCGCTTCGATGCTCAGAGGAATCGTCGCCGCGCTCGAACGGCTGGTGAAGGCAAAGGTCAGCACCGGCCAGATTTTGCGGAAGAAACGCAGCGGGTTGATCCCGGCCGCCGACACCAGCAGGCCATGGACCACGAACATCAGACCCAGGCCGATGTACGAAACCACCACGAAACTGCCGAGTTTGATGATGTCTTGCAGGTTGGAACCGGCGACCACTTTGGTCATCAGCGCCAATACGCCATACGGGGTCAGCTTCATCACCAGACGCACCAGACGCATCACCCAGGCTTGCAGGGTGTCGATGGCGTTGATCACTTTCTGACCTTTTTCGACGTCATCCTTCAGCAGTTGCAGCGCGGCGACTCCGAGGAATGCGGCGAAGATCACCACGCTGATGATCGAGGTCGGCTTGGCCCGGGCCAGGTCGGCGAACGGGTTCTGCGGGATAAAAGACAGCAGCAACTGCGGCACATTCAGGTCGGCGACCTTGCCCGCATAGTCGGTCTGAATGGTTTGCAGACGCGCCATTTCCTGGGTGCCGGCGACCAGGCCTTCGGCGGTCAGGCCGAACAGGTTGGTCAGGCCGATACCGATCAGCGCCGCGATGGCGGTGGTGAACAGCAGCGTGCCGATGGTCAGGAAACTGATCTTGCCCAACGACGAAGCGTTGTGCAGACGGGCCACGGCGCTGAGGATCGAGGCGAACACCAGCGGGATCACGATCATTTGCAGCAACTGCACGTAACCGTTGCCCACCAGATCGAACCAGCCGATCGAGGCTTTCAGCACCGGGTTGCCAGCACCGTAAACAGCATGCAACGCCACACCGAACGCCACGCCCAACACCAATGCGAGCAGGACTTTCTTGGCTAAGCTCCAAGAGGTGTGACGGGTTTGCGCCAGGCCAAAGAGCAGGGCGAGGAACACCAGCAGATTGAGAATCAGCGGCAGATTCATAAAGACTCCATAGACTTGTGCCAGCCACCTTCGTGTGTGACTGCGAACCGGCAAGCCTAACAGCTTGATATCCAATGAATTAATACCAAAAACAGAGGTGGACTGTCGTTTTTGGAATAAGCGGGTGCCGTTGTGGGGAATGCGCCTGACGGAATCAGGACGCAAGCGGTCGTGGGCAGGCGGGAACTGTCACAGTTTTTTGTTAGCGTCGATGTCTTTGAATCTGGGTCTCTCTACAAGGAAGCATGCAGATGAAATTCGCACCGAAAATGCTGGTTGCTGCGCTCTGCCTCGGTCTCGCCGGCCAGGTATTTGCCACGGATTTGAAGCACTGGCCAGCGGATCAGGCCAAGGCACTGGACGCGATGATCGCGGCCAACGCCAATAAGGGTAACTTCGCGGTGTTCGACATGGACAACACCAGTTACCGCTACGACCTCGAAGAGTCGTTGCTGCCGTTCATGGAAAACAAGGGCCTGATCACCCGCGAAACCCTCGATCCTTCCCTGAAACTGATTCCGTTCAAGGACACCGCCGACCACAAGGAAAGCCTGTTCAGCTACTACTACCGCCTCTGCGAAATCGACGACATGGTTTGCTACCCATGGGTCGCGCAAGTGTTCTCCGGCTTCACCCTGCAAGAGCTCAAGGCGAATGTCGATGAGCTGATGGCGTCCGGCAAACCGGTGCCGAGCACTTATTACGACGGCGATGTGGTCAAGACCATCGACGTCCAGCCGCCGAAAGTCTTCACCGGCCAGGCTGAGCTTTACAACAAACTGATGGAGAACGGCATCGAGGTCTACGTGATGACCGCCGCCTCCGAAGAACTGGTGCGCATGGTCGCGGCCGATCCGAAGTACGGCTACAACGTCAAACCGCAGAACGTGATCGGCGTGACCACACTGCTCAAGGACCGCAAGACTGGCGAGTTGACCACCGCGCGCAAACAGATCACCGCCGGCAAGTATGACGAGAAGGCCAACCTCGGTCTGGAACTGACGCCTTACCTGTGGACCCCGGCGACTTGGATGGCCGGCAAGCAAGCGGCGATCCTGACCTACATCGACGAGTGGAAAAAACCGGTGCTGGTGGGCGGCGACACCCCGAGCAGCGACGGCTACATGCTGTTCCACAGCGTCGATGTGGCCAAGGGCGGCATCCACTTGTGGGTCAACCGCAAAGACAAATACATGACCCAACTCAACGGCATGATGGCCAAGCATGCAGCGGCCCAGGCCAAGGAAGGGTTGCCGGTGACGGCGGACAAGAACTGGGTGATCGTTAAGCCGGAAGAGATCCAGTAAACACAACGCATGACCCCTGTGGGAGCGAGCCTGCTCGCGAAGGCGGTGTGTCAGTCCACATCAATGTTGAATGTGATGGCCTCTTCGCGAGCAAGCCCGCTCCCACAGGTTTTGTGTAAGGCCACACTGTTGTGATCGACACAAATCCCCTGTGGGAGCGGGCTTGCTCGCGAAGGCGTCTGGTCAGTCGACAATAATGTTGAATGTGATGGCCCCTTCGCGAGCAAGCCCGCTCCCACAGTGAGCGCGCAAAAAAAGCCCCGCACTTGGCGGGGCTTTTTTATGGCGGTGATTAAGGCTTACAGCCCGTCAAGCATCGCCTTGTTACGCACGGCACCCTTGTCTGCACTGGTGGCCAGCAGGGCGTAGGCTTTCAGTGCGGTGGTTACCTTGCGTGGACGTTTTTCCACGGGTTTCCAGCCTTTCTGATCCTGCTCGACCCGGCGTGCCGCGAGTTCTTCGTCGCTGACCAACAGGTTGATCGAGCGGTTCGGAATGTCGATCAACACCTTGTCGCCGTCCTGCACCAGGCCAATCGCGCCGCCAGCAGCGGCTTCCGGGGAAGCGTGGCCGATGGACAGACCCGAAGTGCCGCCGGAAAAGCGACCGTCGGTGAGCAGGGCACAGGCTTTGCCCAGGCCTTTGGATTTCAGGTACGACGTCGGGTAAAGCATTTCCTGCATGCCCGGGCCGCCTTTCGGGCCTTCGTAACGGATGATCACGATGTCGCCGGCCTTCACTTCGTCAGCGAGGATGCCGCGCACGGCGCTGTCCTGGCTTTCAAAGATCTTCGCGTTGCCTTCGAACACGTGGATCGACTCGTCGACGCCAGCGGTTTTCACCACGCAACCGTCGAGGGCGATGTTGCCGTACAGAACGGCCAGGCCACCTTCTTGCGAATAAGCGTGCTCGACACTGCGGATGCAGCCGTTTTCACGGTCGTCGTCCAGGGTTTCCCAGCGGGTCGACTGGCTGAACGCGGTTTGCGTCGGGATGCCCGCAGGACCGGCCTTGAAGAAGTGATGCACGGCCTCGTCGGTGGTCTGGGTGATGTCCCACTTGGCGATGCCTTCGGCCATGCTCTTGCTGTGCACGGTCGGCAGTTCGGTGTGCAACAGGCCACCACGGGCCAGGGAACCGAGGATGCTGAAGATCCCGCCGGCACGGTGCACATCTTCCATGTGGTACTTCTGGATGTTCGGCGCGACTTTGCACAGTTGCGGTACGTGGCGGGAGAGGCGGTCGATGTCCTTCAGGTCGAAGTCGATCTCGGCTTCCTGGGCGGCGGCCAGCAAGTGCAGGATGGTGTTGGTGGAACCGCCCATGGCGATGTCCAGGGTCATGGCGTTTTCGAACGCCTTGAAGTTGGCGATGTTGCGCGGCAACACCGACTCATCGTTGTCGCCGTAGTAACGCTTGCACAGGTCGACGATGGTGCGGCCGGCCTGCAGGAACAGCTGTTCGCGGTCGCTGTGGGTCGCGAGGGTCGAACCGTTGCCCGGCAAGGCCAGGCCCAGGGCTTCGACCAGGCAGTTCATCGAGTTGGCGGTGAACATGCCGGAGCACGAACCGCAGGTCGGGCAGGCGCTGCGCTCGTACTCAGCGACTTTCTCGTCAGAAGCGCTGGAGTCGGCGGCGATCACCATGGCATCGACCAGATCGAGGCCGTGGCTGGCCAGTTTGGTCTTGCCGGCTTCCATCGGGCCGCCGGAAACGAAGATCACCGGGATGTTCAGGCGCAAAGCAGCCATCAGCATGCCGGGGGTGATCTTGTCGCAGTTGGAGATGCAGACGATGGCGTCGGCGCAGTGGGCGTTGACCATGTACTCGACGGAGTCGGCGATGATCTCGCGGCTCGGCAGCGAATACAGCATGCCGTCGTGGCCCATGGCGATGCCGTCATCCACGGCGATGGTGTTGAATTCTTTCGCGACACCACCGGCCCGTTCGATTTCACGGGCGACCAGTTGGCCCAGGTCCTTGAGGTGGACGTGGCCCGGTACGAACTGGGTGAAGGAGTTGGCAATGGCGATGATCGGCTTCTTGAAGTCGTCATCTTTCATCCCCGTGGCGCGCCACAGTGCGCGGGCACCGGCCATGTTGCGGCCGTGGGTGGATGTTTTCGAGCGGTAATCAGGCATGGAGCACTCCGGGCGGCTAATCAGGTATCAAAGGGGAGTGAGCTTCTATTGACGTCTGGAACACTCAGAAATGGCCGTGTGTCCGGAAGTTGCCGATGACTTTGCGGGATCGCCGCTTGCCTCAGCCTGAGCTCATAAACCCGCCGGGGGATGAATGGCGATGAATCTCGCGATTCTACACCGCTGGCGTCAGGAGGGAATGGCGGAAAGTGCTGATCCAGTGCTGACGCTACGTGTGGGATGACCGCCGGTAGCCATTACTCGCAATTCGGGCTGGGGTTGATGTTGCTCGCACGGTTGTTGATGCGACTGTTAATCAGCAATGCCAGGCTGCCAAGCATGATGAAGCTGTAGCCCAGCGTGGCTTGCAAATTGGCCGGGCTCAAGCTGATCAATGCACTGATCAAGCCGCCGCAAATAAAGATCAGCGTGCTGCCAGCCGAAGCGGAAGTCCCGGCATTGTCCGCAAACAGGCTCATGGCTCTGGACGTGGCGGCCGGCCTCGCGATCGTGGTGCCGGCGGTACAGATGAGCATGGGTGTAAGAACGGTGACTGCAGACAACGCAAAGTGCAGTGAAAGGTAAAGCATGCTTAGCCCGGAGAAGAGAATCAGGCTCAGCCCGATAATGATCTGGTGGCTGGTACTGATTCGATGGGTCAGCCAGGTCGCCACGATGCCCCCGACCAGGTAAGCCACGCCGTAGACCAGTAAGGTGAGCGAGAAGTCATAGGGGGCGAGCTGAAGTTGCTCCATGAAGATCAAGGGTGAAATGACGATGAACGAAAAATGGCAAGCGAAGGCAAATGCCGATATCAGCCAATAACCCAGAAACTCGAAGTTGCTGAACACCCGTCGATAGGATTGGATTATTTTCGGTCGGCCGCCCGTCGCTCCCGGGTGGTTGCGTTCAAGAAGAAAACAGGTTTTGACGAATACCAGCGCAGCCAGCGCGATGAACAGCATAAAGCTGCCCTGCCAATCCATGGTGGCTTGAAGGAAGGTTCCGGCCAGTGGCGAGACTGAAATGAAAACCCCGGTTGCGGTCACCATGAGAATCCGCAGGCGATCACGTTCTTCGCCTCTGAACAGATCCTGCACCAACGCCTGCGACAGGACGAAACAGCCGCAACCGACCGCCTGGACGACACGAAAGAACAGAAAGAATGAGTAGTCTGTGGACAGCACGCACCCGGTCGCTCCCATCATCGATACCGCCATCCCTGCCAGTAGCAATCGCTTGCGGCCGATCACATCCGAGAGTGGCCCGATCAACAATTGGGACAGGGCGATGCCGACGGCGAACAGGCTGATCGACAACGCGATGTTGGCGGGAGTGGTCCGGAAATGGTCGGCCAGCGCCGGAAATGAAGGCAGCAGGACATCCAGCGGGAAGACCCCGAGCAGCACCATGGTCATCAACAGGATCACCGCGGCGCGGCGTTTTTTCAGGCTGACCGCGGATTCTGCGTCATTCATCGACAAGCCCGGCCTGTGCGAAAAGTTGCTGGTTGCTGCGCAAGTCGAAGAACCCGGCGCTGCGCAGCGCCTGAAGGGTCGCAGCGGCGCCCGAGCGTGCTCGCAGGACAACGGCCGGCGCGCCGGTCAACCCCCCGAGAATGTCCGCGACACTGGCATTGTTAAGGCCTGCGCTGTACAGGCTGTCCTTCAGCCATCGCTCATCGACTTCAAAGAACAGCAGGATGATCTCCACCAGGTATTTGGCGGCGAACGTGCGCTGGCTGCTGGTCAGGGTCAGCCACAGGTAATGGAACACTTCTGAGAAATAGCGACTGTGACGAGCCTCATCCGAGAGGTGGTCCCTGAGCATGTCCTGGACGCTGGACACCAACGTGTCGCGGCAAACGTCGAGCAGCTCACTGGCGATGATGGTTTCCGAGACGAAGCCCACCAAAAACCAGGCCAGCGCCTTGTGTCGGTCCGGGGTTTGGCCGAGCAGGGCGTGCAACCGGGTTATCCGCTGCGGCGTCACGGGCCGTTGGGTGATGCCGTAATGCGCGGCAATCTGCTCGGCGAGGCTGTTGGAGAACAGCGCGTGAAAACCTTCGTCGGTGTAAAGCTGCAACGCGGCGGTTTTCATCCGCTGCGGGATGCTGACGTCCAGTTCGCCGTGGACGATGGTTTCCACCGAACGGTTGACGATGCGGTGTTCGAGCAGGGTGGTGTAGTCGAGGAAATACACCAGGTGGTTGGCCGACAGGCGATGGAGGACTGATTGGCCGGCAGCCTTGATGCTCGGGTGATTGAGGTAGGGCAGGAAGGCCGGCGGGAACCAGTGCCGGGTTTGCAGTTGCTGTTCCAGATCCGATGGCAATAGATAGGTGTGCTCGCTGGCGCGCACCGAGGCGCGGGCATTCCAGTCGCCGAGGGTAAAACGCCTGGCCCAGAAGTCCGGGACGATAGAGGCACTGGTCATTGGTGCGGCCCCTGATTGTTCAGCAGCGCTTTCAACTCCTTGCACATCACTTGCCCGTCGCTCTGACCGCAGCCGACAAAAAACAACGGCTGCTCCGCGCTGTCTTCTAGCCCTAGCAGCATTTCAACCTGATCGTCCGTCAGTGCCCCCGTCAGCCAGGTGCCCAAGCCTAGCGCGGTCGCCACCAGTTGGAAGGTCTGGGAAATATGGCCTGCCTCGACATAAGCCATGCGGTAGGCCCGGGAGTGCTGGTATTTCCACCACAGCTTGTCGAAGCGCGCACTGATGAACAGGCCCACGGGCAGGTTGTTGATGAAATGTTGGCCGCACAGCAACAGGCCCAGCGGCGCGTCGGGCAGCGGATTGACGAAACTCAAGGCGTGCTCGGCCGGATGGTAGGCGTAAAGTCCCGGCTCCAGGCCGCTGACGTTCTGCACATGCAGAAAACCTTCGCAGGCATTCAATCCTCCGCCCGAGGGGCTGCTGCGGCGGGCAGCCAGGCCTTTGGCGACCGTTTCGTCGATATCGCTTTCGCGCTCCTTGAGGTAGCCAAGGGACAGATAAAGCAAGGTGCTGACATCGCCCAGGGACACGCCTTCACCGGTGAAAGAGCGGCAGGTTTTACGCAGCATCAGCGCATCGGCCAGGCTATCGGCCGGCAACCTGCAGGGTGCGGGCAACTGAATCAGCGCGCTGGCGCAGCGGTATGCGTGATCGGAGACCGGTACGCTGGAGGTCAATACTTCATTGCAATGGTCCAGATAGTGTCTCGACCATTCATGGATATTCTGTGGGGTATATTCGCAAGGTATGTTCTTGGTGCCGATATGAAATATCTTTGATAGTTCATCCCAGCCCCAGTCGACTGTATCTTGTGTTGAAGTTTTCAGTATTCCGGTGTTCAGGAATTGAGTGTCTATTATATTGCGCTCATCGAACGCTTTTGGGTTGTCGATAAGTTGTGCAAGTCGGGTCGAGTATTCCAGGTTCAGTTCGAATTGCTTGTGCTCCCGGTAATCCCAGACTATTTGTCCGGGCGTGCGCGGTAGTATGAAGAGATACGGGTTTATCTGCATGAGGGGCGGTTCGCTCTGGGCTGTGCCATGGAAAACGCTGGGTAAGCCGGCACTCCCCAGCGTTTCACTTACTTGACGTTAACGGGCTTTAGGTGCGACCAGAAAAGCCAGGTTAGCGATTTTGTTGGTTTCCAGAGTAACTGCTTTCATGTTGTGAACTCCTTGTAAGTGATAGTGGTTGCCACTCCTTGGTGACAACTCAATCATAGTTTGTAATGAGTTCTTATCAAGTGTTAATTCAGTAGGAAAGTTCCAGTAATTTTGTGGGAGTGATCTCAGGGCTTGAAAGAACTTGTAAGCCAATTCTTTCGAATAATAAATACAGGGAAACTTCCTGCACGTCTGTAGGACGTCAAGTGTAAGAAATGGAAAATTCGGAAGGGGTAGAACGCAAACGGGGAGCCTGCTGGCTCCCCGTCAAACCCGAGTCATCAGCTGTTTGGCAGCAGGCGGCAGGTGATGCTCTTGATGTAGCGGGTCTCGGCGATGGCCGGGTGCACCGGGTGATCCGGGCCTTGACCGCCACGTTCCAGCATCTGGATGTTGCGGTCCAGGTGACGGGCGCTGGTCAGCAGGATGTTCTGCAGGTCGTCTTCCGGCAGGTGCATCGAGCACGAAGCGCTGATCAGGATGCCGTCCTTGCTGAGCAGGCGCATGGCTTGCTCGTTCAGGCGACGGTAGGCGCCTTCGCCGTTCTTCATGTCTTTCTTGCGTTTGATGAAGGCCGGCGGGTCGGCGACGATCACGTCGAAACGTTCTTCGCTGGCTTTCAGCTCTTTCAGGGCTTCGAAGACGTCGCCTTCAATGCAGGTCATTTTTTCGGCGAAGCCGTTCAGCGCGGCGTTGCGCTCGACGCCGTCGAGGGCGAAGGCCGAAGCGTCGACGCAGAACACTTCACTGGCACCGAACGCGGCCGCTTGCACGCCCCAGCCGCCGATGTAGCTGTACAGGTCCAGAACGCGTTTGCCTTTGGCATACGGGGCCAGGCGTGCGCGGTTCATGCGGTGGTCGTAGAACCAGCCGGTTTTCTGGCCCTGGATGACCGGGGCTTCGAATTTCACGCCGTTCTCTTCCAGTGCGACCCACTCCGGCACCAGGCCGAACACGGTTTCGACGTAGCGGTCGAGGCCTTCGGCGTCACGGGCGGCAGAGTCGTTCTTGAACAGAATGCCGCTCGGCTTGAGCACTTGGGTCAGTGCGGCGATCACATCTTCTTTATGGGCTTCCATGGTCGCCGAAGCGATCTGCACCACCAGAATGTCGCCGAAACGGTCGACCACCAGGCCTGGCAACAGGTCGGAATCACCGTAGACCAGGCGATAGAACGGCTTGTCGAACAGGCGATCGCGCAGGGACAGGGCGACGTTCAGGCGATGCACCAGCAGCGACTTGTCCAGGGGCAACTTGATGTCACGCGACAGCAGGCGGGCGCAGATCAGGTTGTTCGGGCTCATGGCCACGATGCCCAGCGGCTTGCCGCCGGCGGCTTCGAGGATGGCCTGGTCACCGGCCTTGAAGCCGTGCAACGGGGTGGCGGCCACGTCGATTTCGTTGCTGTAGACCCACAAGTGGCCGTTTCGCAGGCGACGGTCGGCGTTGGGCTTGAGGCGCAGGCTAGGCAGGGACATGACGTCGCTCCGGAAAAAAGAGCGGGAGTATAGCGTGTTGAGGCTTTGGGCGGGCCGGGTGGGCGATGAAACGCTGATGACGCCTTCGCGGGCAAGCCGCGCTCCCACAGGTTTTGTGTCGTACGCAATTTCCGCGACCAACACAAAACCCGTAGGAGCGAGGCTTGCCCGCGAAAGCGATGTTGAATGCAACGCCGACATGAAACTTTGTCCAAAAGGCCAGCCAAGGTGTCGGATCCAACTTTATAAGGGTTAGAATCGGCGCCTGTCCCAGAGTGTGTACTTATGTCCCAAGAGCTGAGTTCCGAACAGATTCAACAGTCCCTGCAAGGCATCAGCGTGCCGCCCCAGCCGCAGATCATGGTGGATCTGCAGATGGAGCAGTACATGCCCGATCCGGACCTGGAAGTGATCGCGAAGCTGATCGCCCAGGACCCGGGCCTCTCCGGGGCGTTGCTGAAGATCGTCAACTCGCCGTATTACGGCTTGACCAACAAGATCGCCTCGATCCAGCGTGCGGTGAACCTGTTGGGCAGCCGCTCGATCATCAACCTGATCAACGCGCAGTCGATCAAGGGCGAGATGAACGACGACACCATCGTCACCCTGAACCGGTTCTGGGACACGGCTCAGGATGTGGCGATGACCTGCCTGACCCTGGCCAAGCGCATTGGCTCCCAGGCCGGCGACGAGGCGTATGCGCTGGGCCTGTTCCACGACTGCGGCGTGCCGCTGATGCTCAAGCGCTTCCCCGACTACATGAAAACCCTGGAAGAGGCTTACGCTAACGCCAGTCCCGAAAACCGTGTCGTCGATACCGAAAACCGCGTGTTCAACACCAACCATGCCGTGGTCGGGTACTACACCGCCAAGTCCTGGCGCCTGCCGGAACACATCACGGCCGCCATCGCCAATCATCACAATGCCCTGGCGATCTTCACCGATGAGTCCTCGCGCAATACGCAGCTGAAAAACCTGCTGTCGATCCTGAAAATGGCCGAACACATCTGCGCGTCGTACCGGGTGCTGGGCAACCAGAACGAAGACCACGAATGGAACAGCGTCGGGCCGTTGGTGCTCGATTACGTCGGCCTCTCGGACTATGACTTCGAAACCCTCAAGCAAACGATTCGCGACCTCGGCGCTCATCACTGAGACCTTGATCAGCGTTTGGATTCGAGAGCACCATGCCTGAACTGCCAGAAGTCGAAACCACCCGCCGGGGTATCGCCCCGCACCTTGAGGGCCAGCGGGTCAGCCGGGTCATCGTGCGTGAGCGGCGCCTGCGCTGGCCGATTCCCGAAGACCTGGACGTACGCCTGTCCGGCCAGCGCATCGTGCTGGTGGAGCGGCGGGCCAAGTACCTTTTGATCAATGCCGAAGTCGGCACGCTGATCAGCCATTTGGGGATGTCGGGCAACCTGCGGCTGGTGGAGGTCGGTTCGCCGGCGGCCAAGCATGAGCATGTGGATATCGAACTGGAATCCGGCCTGGCCCTGCGCTACACCGACCCACGGCGATTTGGCGCGATGCTCTGGAGCCTCGACCCGCTCAATCACGAATTGCTGATTCGCCTGGGGCCGGAGCCGTTGACCGACCTGTTCGACGGCGAGCGTTTGTTCCAGCAGTCCCGTGGGCGCTCCATGGCGGTCAAGCCGTTCATCATGGACAACGCGGTGGTGGTGGGCGTCGGCAACATCTATGCGACGGAAGCCTTGTTCGCCGCCGGCATCGACCCGCGCCGGGAAGCCAAGAGCATTTCCCGGGCGCGTTACCTGAAACTCGCGATCGAGATCAAACGCATCCTCGCCCATGCCATCGAGCGCGGCGGTACGACGCTGCGAGACTTTATCGGTGGCGACGGTCAGCCGGGTTATTTCCAGCAGGAACTGTTCGTCTACGGCCGTGGCAGCGAGCCGTGCAAAGTCTGCGGCACGGAGTTGCGTAGCGTGACGCTGGGCCAGCGCGCCAGCGTCTTTTGCCCGCGCTGCCAGAGCTGATACGCGCAACGGTCTATAGTCAGTGTTCTCACTGCCTAGCCGAAGGACCGTGCCATGAATTCGTTTCGAACCTTTGTCGTTATCTTGCTGCTGAGCGTCGGCCTGCCGGCGCTGGCGGCTGAAAACGGCAGCGGCGACCCGCGCTACACCATCCAGAACCCACCGGCCTACGCCATGATCGGCGACTTGCTGATTGCCCGACCCTTACTGGTCGCGGCGACGGTGATTGGTGCGGGAGTGTTTGTGGTGTCGCTGCCATTTACCGCGTTGGGTGGTGGGGTGGGCGATGCGGGGCAGGCGTTGGTGGTCGATCCGGCGAAAGCCGCGTTTGTGCGGTGCCTGGGGTGTGTCGGGGAAGGGTTTGAGCAGCGGGAGTGAATCAGTTGGATTTTCGGTGGGGCGGATGACGCCTTCGCGAGCAAGCCCGCTCCCACATTGGATCTGTGATCGACGCAGATCCAATGTGGGAGCGGGCTTGCTCGCGAAGAGGCCCGAACAAACACTGCAAAAATGTCTGACTCAAGCCTTGCCGGTAATGACCCGATACTTCGCCATCAACTGTTCTTCAGTCTCCGGATGCGCCTCGTCCAGCGGGATGCAATCCACCGGGCAGACCTGTTGGCACTGCGGCTCGTCGTAGTGGCCGACGCACTGGGTGCAGAGGTTCGGGTCGATCACGTAGATCTCTTCGCCTTGGGAAATGGCGGCGTTCGGGCACTCGGGTTCGCAGACGTCGCAGTTGATGCAATCGTCGGTGATGATCAGGGACATGCTAACTCCAGCCGGGGCGGCAGGCCCGGGCGCAATAAACCAATGCGCGCAATTGTGCCGCATTGGCGCCCGCAGTGCACGCGGGCGCCGCTTGAGCGGTCGTTACTTCTTGAAGCGTTCGGTGAGGGCGTCCGCCACCGCTGGGTGGACAAACTTGGTGATATCGCCGCCCAGGGCCGCGATTTCACGGACCAGCGTCGAGGAAATGAACGAATAACGCTCGGAAGGCGTAAGAAACAGACTTTCCACATCCGGCGCCAATTGGCGGTTCATGTTGGCCAGCTGGAATTCGTATTCGAAGTCCGACACCGCGCGCAAACCACGCAGGAACACGTTGGCATTCTTCTCTTTGGCGAAGTGCGCCAGCAGCGTCGAGAAGCCGACGACTTCCACGTTGGGCAGATGTTTAGTGACCTCGCGGGCCAGCTCCACACGCTGTTCCAGGGGAAACAACGGGTTTTTCTTCGGGCTGGCAGCGACGGCGATGATCACGTGATCGAACAGGCGCGCGGCGCGTTCGACCAGATCGCCATGGCCCTTGGTAATAGGGTCGAATGTACCTGGGTACAACACTCGGTTCATCGCGTCGTCCTGGCGGGAGTCCGTTGGGGACTCGGATGGTATCGCAGCCTTCCCGGTCGGGAAAGTCGCCTTTTCGGTAAGAAAGCACTATAGACGATGGGAATTGGGCGGTTTTTCATGGGTTTTTCAGGCGATCAGCCAAAGCTGTCGCCAGTTGCGCCGTCAGCCCGTACACCGACAACTGCGGGTTTGCACCAATGCTGGTGGGGAACAGCGAGCCATCGTGGATCGACAGATTGCTGAGCTGATGATGTCGGCCCAGGCTGTCGGTCACGGCGTTTTTCGGGTCCTCACCCATTGCGCAACCGCCCATCACATGGGCACTGCCCAGCCGCGTGCGATACAGCTCAAGGCTCAAGCCATCGATCAGACTGCGGGCCTCGGCGATGGTTTTGACGTAACGCGCATCGGCATGCATCGGCATCACCGCTTTGGCGCCGCCGGCGAACTGGATCTCGGCCATGCTGTGGAACGCCCGGCGCAAACCGTCCCAGGCGTAGGGTGACACCTGGTAGTCGAGCACCGGCGTGCCGTCGCCGCGCAACTCGACACTGCCGCCGGGGCTCTCCGGGTGGAAACCGTCCCGCAGCAACGCCAGCATCGCGTGGGTGTGGGGCAGGTTTTCCATGTGTTGCGAGTTTTCTTTACCGAAGCCGCCGAGCAAAGTCGCCGCCAACGCCGGTTGCAGCGGCGGGACTTCGAGCTTGTAGGACATTTTGCCGGTGGTGCCGTCCCGCCATTGGAAATGGTCGGAGTAGATCGACTGCGGCGCGCCATAGAACGGGTTGATCACCTCGTCGAACAGCCCGGCGGACATGTTCACCAAATGCAGGAACGTGCGGGTGCCCAGGCGTTTGTGCGGGTCTGGCGCATCGGAACGCAGCAACAGCGCCGGGCTGTTGATCCCGCCGCCGGCCAGCACGTAATGCCGCGCCTTGACCGTGATGCTGCGACCGGTGGGCGCGACGCAACGCTCGTCCATCGCCACGCAATTCAGGCCGATGACCTTGCCATCCTTGATCGAGAGTTTCTCGGCGCGGGCCAGGTACAGCAACTCGCCGCCCTTTTCCAGGGTCGCCGGAATGGTGGTGACCATCATCGATTGCTTGGCGTTGGTCGGGCAGCCCATGCCGCAGTAGCCGAGGTTCCAGCAGCCGCGCACGTTACGCGGGATCACGTGCCAGCTATAACCGAGTTGTTCGCAGCCTTTGCGGATCACGTCGTTATTGGCATTGGGCGGCACCAGCCACGGTGCGACGCCCAGACGTTGTTCCATTTTCTCGAACCACGGCGCCATCTCGGCCGGGCTGTGACCTTTGACGTTGTGTTCCTTGGCCCAGTGTTCCAGGGTCGGGTCCGGGGTGCGAAAGCTCGAGGTCCAGTTGATCAGCGTGGTGCCGCCCACTGCGCGGCCCTGGAGGATGGTGATCGCGCCGTCCTTGCTCATGCGGCCGATGCCTTCCTGATAGAGGCTGGCGTAGGCCTGGTCTTCGAGCATCTTGAAGTCGCTGCTGGTCTTGAGCGGGCCTTCTTCGATCAGCAGCACCTTGTAGCCGGCGGCGCTGAGGATTTCGGCGGTGGTGCCACCGCCGGCACCGCTGCCGATGATGGCGACGTCCGTTTCGAGGGTCAGGTCCTGGGTCAACTGCGCGCCGTTGTAGGTTTTCCAGCCACGGGCCAGGCCTTCGCGGAACGGATCGGGTACGGGCATGTTCAGGTTCTCTTGTTATTTTGGATTCGGTGGTGAGGCGGCTGGCGCCTTCGCGGGCAAGCCTCGCTCCTACAGGGGAACGCGCAGCCTTTGTAGGAGCGAGGCTTGCCCGCGAAGGGCGCGACTCGGTCTCAAACCGTAGGCGGCCCGGGATACCCGCAATGCGCCCAGGATTCCGAGCGGCTGTACCACGCCATCATCACCAGTTGCAGCAATGAGCTATGCCCCATGCGCAGCAAGCTCAAGGAACTGTTTGCCCAACGATCAAGGAAGTGCCGGATCTCGTCGGCGGAGGTATTTTCCCAACTGCCCCAGATTCCAGTCAGCGGCCCACGGGTCACGGCCATCCCCAGTACATCGAACAATTGCCGGGTCAGCTTGAGCATTTCCGGGGACAGGTGATTGAGGCCGTTATCCAAAGTTTTCAGGGTGCCATCGACGGCGGACGGCATGTTTGCGGCAGCCACGGCGCCGTCGAGCATCACCGGGATCAGCGCCCGCAAAAACAGCAGGTCGCCGCTGCGCAGAATCGCGAAGCCGTCAGCGGAAATACTGGCGGAACAACCACTGAGGCTGGCGCCCAATCCCGCCGTGGCGAGAAAGGCGCTGGCGCCGAGGCTGAACTTGAGCAGGCCGCGCCGTGACAGCGCGGGGGTATCGGACAGGCTTGGGCTCATTATTGTTATTACCCGACGGTGAGCAGCGTTAACGGATAAACAGCTTCTGGATCAGTTTCTGGATCGTTTTGCCGTAGGGTGGATAGATCAACTTCGCCGCGTTGAAACGTTGTTTGATCAGCACACCCTTGGCTTTACTGAACGTGAGGAAGCCTTCGTGGCCGTGGTAATGGCCCATGCCCGAGGCGCCGATACCGCCGAAGGGCATGTCGTCCTGGGCCACGTGCAGCAGCGTGTCGTTCAGGCACACGCCGCCGGAATGGGTTTCGTGGAGCACGCGGTTTTGCTCGCGTTTGTCGTAGCCGAAGTAGTACAGCGCCAGCGGACGAGGTCGTTGATTGATGTAGGCAAACGCCTGGTCCAGGTCGTTGTACGGCACGATCGGCAGCAGCGGGCCGAAGATTTCGTCCTGCATCACCGTCATGTCGTCGCTGACATTCAACAGCAGGCTATGGCCCATGCGCCGGCCCTGGCCCTGGTCGAACAGCGGAATCAGCAGCGCGCCCTTGCTGGTGGCGTCGCTGAGGTAGCCGTTGAGCCGCGCCAGTTGTCGGTCATTGATGATGGCGGTGTAGTCCGGGTTGTCGGCCAGTGTCGGATAAAACCCGCGAACCGCGTGGCGATAGGCTTCGACGAAGGCGCCGATACGCTCTTCCGGCACCAGCACGTAGTCCGGGGCGACGCAGGTTTGACCGGCGTTGAGGGTCTTGCCGAAGGCGATGCGTTCGGCGGCGTCCTTGAGCGGTACGTCCCGGGAGACGATGGCCGGGGACTTGCCGCCCAGTTCCAGGGTCACCGGGGTCAGGTTCTCCGCCGCTGCGCGCATTACGTGTTTGCCGATACTGGTGGCGCCGGTGAACAGCAAGTGATCGAAACGCAGGCGGGAGAACGCGACGCCGACATCGGCTTCGCCCAGCACCACGCAGACCAGGTCCGCCGGAAAGATCCGCGCCAGCAGTTCCTTGAGCAGCGCCCCGGTGGCGGGGGTGGATTCGCTGAGTTTGAGCATCACCCGATTACCCGCCGCCAACGCCCCCACCAATGGCCCGATGGCCAGGTACAGCGGGTAGTTCCAGGGCACGATCACACCGACCACGCCCAAGGGTTGATAAACCACTTTGGCTGAAGCGGGTTGAAAGGCGATGCCGACCTTGCGCCGCGACGGTTTCATCCAGCCCTTGAGGTGCTGGCTGGCGTAATGAATACCGTGCAGGCTGGGCATCAGCTCGGCGAGCAGGGTTTCATCGGCGCTGCGGTGGCTGAAATCCTGGCTGATGGCGTCGATCAATGCCTGCCGTTCACTGCTCAACAAGTCCCGCAAAGCTTTCAGCCATTGCTGGCGCTGGGCCGCCGGCGGCATCGGGTTGGCGGCGTAGGCAGCCCGTTGTGCCTCGAACAAGGCCTGGAGCTCGTCCAAAGGCTGCTGTAGGTTCTGCAGGTAGGCGATGTCGGCAGTCATGGTCGGCTCCGGATTTATTGTAATGAAAGGCTTTTTAGAGTCTATGCTCTAGAAAGTCAAATGACAGCGTTGTTTTATCCTCCCCCGGATAGGCCGTAAGATGCTCCGTCATCGCACTCTGAATTAAAGCTCAAGCCATGGCCCCACGGATCAAAACCAGCGAGCGCATCGTGCAGAACAGCCTGGAGCTGTTCAATCAGCAGGGTGAACGCAGCATCAGCACCAACCACATCGCTGCCCACATGGAAATTTCCCCGGGCAACCTGTACTACCACTTCCCCAACAAGCAGGCGATCATCGCCGTGTTGTTCAGTGAGTACGAAACCCTGGTAGACAGCTTCCTGCGTCCACCCCAGGGCCGCGCCGCCACCGTTGAAGACAAGCGCTATTACCTTAAAGAGCTGCTGTCGGCGATGTGGCGCTACCGATTCTTGCACCGCGACCTCGAGCACTTGCTGGAAAGCGACCCGGACCTGGCGGCCCGTTACCGACGCTTTTCCCAGCGCTGCGTGATCCAGGGCACCGCGATCTATGTCGGCTTCGTCGAGGCCGGCATCCTCAACATGGATCGCGTGCAGATCGAATCCCTGACCATCAATGCCTGGATCATCCTCACGTCCTGGGTGCGTTTCCTGTGCACCACGCGGGAAAACTCCAATCACCTGAGCGAACAGGCGATCAAGCGTGGCGTGTATCAAGTGCTGGTGCTGGAAGCGGGTTTTGTCACCGATCAGGCGCGGGAAGAGGTGAACGCCCTGTTCGAAGAGTTTTACGTGCCGCTGGCCCAAGCCCTGGAAGAAGTGCAGTAGGATCAGACACCGACTTAAGCACAGGAGCCCGTTATGCCCATTGCGCAACTGATCAGCCCGCAAGCGTTGGACCTGAAAAAGGAGCAGCCGGGGCTGGTGATTCTGGATTGTCGTTTCGCCCTCGAAGACCCGGACTACGGTCAACGCAGCTACTCGGAAGGGCATATCGCCGGGGCAAGTTTTGCTGATCTTGAACGAGATCTCAGCGGGACCGTGGTCAAGGGTGTGACCGGGCGTCATCCGTTGCCGGAACCCGAAGTCTTGATCGAGCGCCTGCAAGCCTGGGGCATCAACCCTGACAGCGAAGTGGTTCTGTACGACGACGGTCCCGGTGCCTTCGCGGCGCGGGCCTGGTGGTTGCTGGCCTGGTTGGGCAAGCGTGATGGCGTGTTTATCCTCGATGGCGGGCTCAAGGCGTGGCACGCGGCGGGGTTACCGTTGAGTCTCGATGCGTCTTCGGTGATTCGTGGCACGTTCAGCGGCACGCCGGATGCTGCGTTGCTGCTCAGCGCCGAACAACTGCAGCAACGTCTCGGCCAACCCGCGCTGACCCTGCTCGACGCCCGCGCGTTGCCACGCTTCAAGGGCGAAGTGGAACCCATCGACCCGATTGCCGGGCACATCCCCGGCGCCCAGTGCGCGGCGTTCACCGACAACCTGGGCAGTGACGGACGTTTCCTGCCGGCCGACCAACTCAAGCAGCGTTTTGCCGCGAAACTGGGTGATCGCTCGCCGACAGAGTTGGTGGCGTATTGCGGCTCCGGCGTGACGGCTTGCCACAACCTGTTTGCGCTGTGCCTGGCGGGGTATCCGTTGGCGGCGTTGTATGCGGGGTCGTGGAGCGAGTGGATTAATGAGCCGGCGCGAGGCATCGCCACCGGCGAATAACCACGATCCAATGACAACCCAATGTGGGAGCGGGCTTGCTCGCGAATGCGGTGTGTCATTCAGCAATGATGTTGACTGACCGCGAATGCGGTGTGTCATTCAGCAATGATGTTGACTGACACACCGCATTCGCGAGCAAGCCCGCTCCCACAAGGGTTATTGGGTGTCAGAACAACCGGGCACTGCGATACGCCCCCGGCCCAACCCCATACACCTGCTTGAACTGCCGGCTCAGATGACTCTGATCGGCAAACCCCAATTGCGTCGCGACTTCCAGCGGCAAGCAGCCACCCTGTAACAAGGCCCGCGCCCGGGCGATGCGTTGTTGCATCAGCCAAGTGTGCGGCGGCATGCCGGTGGCGCGGCGGAACACCCGGGCGAAGTGGAAGGGCGACAGGTTCACCGCGCTGGCCAGTTCTTCCAGTGACGGTGGCGCCGCCAGTTGCGAGTGCAGCAAGTCCTTGGCGAGGGTCACCGCCCGGTGTTCCTTGCCGGGTTTGCCGGCAATCGGTATGGCGGCGTGACGTTGCAGCAGCGACAGCATCATTTCCCGCCACACCGTTTGCTGTTGCAACGCCGTGGACGGGCTCTCCAGCAAACGGTGCAACTGGCAGAAACCCTTCACCAGATCCGCGTCGCGATACAGCGTGGCGCCGAACGCCGGCAATTCATTGGTGGGCAATTCCAGTTCGGCCAAAAGCGAAAGAATCTGCCCGCTATCGGGATAAAACGCCCGGTACAACCAGCCGTCCTCCGTACCTTTATGTCCGGTATGCAGTTCATCAGGGTTGATCAACACCAGGGTGCCGCTGCCCGCCAGGTGTTCGGCGCCGCGATACCGATAGCGCTGGGCGCCGGCCATGATCATGCCGATCACGTAGCCGTCATGCACATGGGGCGCAAAGCGGTGTTCGATGTAGCGCGCCGACAACAACTCGACCCCGGCCAGCGGTGCCGTTTGCCAGAAGCGGATCGACTCGCCTTGATCGACGTCCATGGCCTACTTGCGACCCGCAGCGGCCAGCCATCGGGGAATGCGCCGTTCCAGGTAATAACCCGGTTGCCGGAACGAACCGTCGACGAAACCGACATGCCCGCCCTTGGCCTGCAATTCGAATTGGGTACTGGCGGACAACTCGCTGGCGTCGGGCAGGCTGTGAGGAAAGACGAAGGGGTCGTCGGCGGCCTGGATGATCAAGGTCGGCGTGCGAATTTCCCCGAGGAAATAACGACTCGAAGCGCGACGATAGTAATCCTCGGCGTCGACAAAACCATTCAGCGGTGCGGTGACCCGGCCATCGAAATCCCAGAAGGTGCGCATGTTCTCCAGCGAACCCAACGCCGCCAATGCCGCCAGGCCATCCTCGCGCCCGTCATGCTGGAATTGCCGTTGTTTGTTCTTGATGTAGGCCACCATTTCGCGCATGAAGTGCGCCTGATAGACCTTGGAAAACCCTTTGCCGATCCGGTCGGCGCACTGATCGAGACGAAACGGCACCGACACCGCCACCGCGCCCAGCACACCGCTGGCGCTACCGGTTTCGCCCAAGTGCTTGAGCAGCACGTTGCCGCCCAGGGAATAACCCACGGCATACAGCGGCGCGAGGGGGCGTTTGGCTTTCAGGTGTTTGATGGCTTCGGCCAGGTCTTCACTGGCGCCGGAGTGGTAGCTGCGGGGCAACAGGTTCGGTTCCCCCGAGCAACCGCGCCAGTTCAGCGCGACGCTGGCCCAACCCTGATCGCTGAGGACTTTTTGCAGGCCGGCGACATAGGGCGAATTCGACGAGCCGGTCAGCCCGTGCAGCACCAGCACCAACGGCGCATCGGCGGTGTGCGGGCCGTGCCAGTCGAGGTCGAGGAAGTCGCCATCGTCGAGCCAGAGCCGTTCGCGCGTGCGATCGATGTGCGTGGTTTTACGCCATAGCGGGCCCCACAAGGTTTGCAAGTGCGGGTTGCCGAGGCCGAAGGCCGGGGTGAAGCGTTCGCTGGGCTGGAGCACGGTGGTTCTCTAAAAGGTAAAACGTCGGCGGCGGGGCCGCAAAGCCTGACCCTGCCACCTATGTCCAATGAAACTAACTTGCCACAATCTCCGGCTCGGCGCGACACATGCGCTGAGCCGCGTCGCTGATCGGCAGGGGTAGCGGCTGCTGTTCCACCGTCGGGCCGACGGTCACCACCGACCATTGCTCAGGGTCGAAGTGTCGGTTCATGGCTGCTTTGACTTGCTCAACGGTCAAGCCTTGGGCCTGCTCGACGGAAAAATCCAGGTCCAGCGGCAGGTCGAATTGGTTGATGTTGACCAGTCGCCCCAGAATCTGTGCATTGCTGGCGCTGGTCAGCGCGGCGGTGCTGCGCAGGTGGCGCAGGGCATCATCGAGTTCCTCTTGGGTCGGACCGGTTTGCAAGTAGTCGCGATACATCGACTGCACGAGCTTCACTACACCGTCACTGAACTGCGGGCTGGTTTTCAGTTGAATGATCGCCGTACCGCCGCCCTTCCTGAGCGTGGTCTTCAGTTGTACGGTATAGGTCAGCCCGCGTTTTTCTCTCAACTGCGTCATCAACCGGGAAGAGAGTTTCTGCCCACCGAAAATCTGGTGGCCCACGGTCAGCGCCACGTAATCGGCATGTTGGCGCGACACGCCGAGTTGACCGAGCAGGATGTGCGTCTGGTTCAAGGAGCGCTCGATATGCCGCGACGGCGCATCGCCTGGATGGCGCGCCACAGGAGGCACCGGCACCTGTCGGGAGCCCGGCGGTAGCGCGGCGAACACCTGCACGCTCATGGCCTGGGCTTGTTCCATCGTCAGGTCGCCGACCAGCGTGATTTGCGCATCGGCCGCGGTATAGGCTTGCCGATGAAATGCCTGGACTTGATCGCGAGTGATGGCGGCCACGCTGGTTTCTGTGCCGAAGACCGGTTGGGCGTAGGGATGTCCCGGCATCAGCAAATCATTCATGGCGTGGGCGGATTGCGCTTCAGGGTCTTGTTGTTGGTTCTTGATAATAGCGGCCAGCTCTTTCTTGACGTGGCCCAGCGCGGAGTTGGTCAGCAGGGGTTCGCCGAGTATCTGGGTAAACAGTTGCAGCGCCGGGTCGCTATTTTCACTGACGGCCAGGCTGCGCAAGGAAAACGAAACCTGATCCTGATCGATGTTCATATCGTATTTGGCGCCCAGGCCATCAAAGGTTTCGGTGATCGCCGCCAGGTCCTTGCCCGGCACGCCCTCGTTGAGCAGGCTGAACGTCGCCGCCGCCAGCCCAGGATGTCTGCCGTCCAGCGCGCTGCCGGCGGGGAAGCTGACATGCAGGTCGAACATCGGCAGTTCCGGGGTGCGGATAAACAGCACTTTGCCGCCGGCCGGTGATTTCCAGCCGTGGATATTTAACGCGCGGGCGACTGCCGGCTGCTCCTCCAGCTCGGCCAGAGATTGCAAGCGTGGGGGCTCGGCGCCGGCAAACACCAGGCAACCTTGCAAGCCACTGATCAATAACAACAGCACCGCGCAGGTGAACTTATTCATGGCTTTTCTCCACGTGGACATGGGCAATGCTGAGGCGTTGGCGGGTCAGGTAGGTGATCGCGGCGTTCTGGATATCGGCGGGGGTCACCCGGCTCAGCTCTTGGGTGTCCTGTTCCATCTGGCGCCAGGAAAGCCCGATGCTCTCCAGTGCGCCGAGGTTATCCGCCTGGGTTTCGATGGCGTCGCGGTCGTAAACCTGCCGGGCGATCAATTGAGTGCGGGCGCGCTCCAGCTCGGTGGCCTCGGGCGGTGTGGTCTTGAGCTCATCCAGCAACGCCCAGATGCGCGCCTGGGCTTGATCCAGGGTTTCCGGGCGATGGAGATTGAGCTGGGCAGTAAGGGTGAAAAGGCTGTCGCCGCGATACACAGCGTTGTAGTCGGAGGCGATGGCAGAAAACAGCCGGTCGGTGAATTGCAGGCGTTTCGGCAGGCGTGCGCTGGTGGAGCCGGCCAGCAAGGTGTTTAGCAACCTTAAGGCATGTACCGAACGGCGATCTTCAGCGGAGGCCAGGCTCGGGACGTTGAACGACAGGATCAGCCGGGGGGCCGGGATTGCCTGGTGCAGGGTGATTTTCCGTTCGCCGGGCTCGGCCAGTTCCAGTGGCTGCGTCACGACGGCAAACGACTTGGCCGGCAGCACCCCGAAGTAGCGCTCGGCCAGGGGTTTGACCTTGTCCAGGGTGACGTCGCCGACAATCACCAGCGTAGCGTTACCGGGGGCGTAGCGGGTTTGATACCAATGGCGCAGGTCGTCGGCTTTCAGGCGTTGCAGGTCATGCATCCAGCCAATGACCGGCGCGCCATAACTGCTGGCGGGGTGGGCGATGCGCTTGAGGCGCTCGTGGGCGATCGCATCTGGATCATCGTCGGTGCGCAGTCGGCGTTCCTGCTGGATGACGGCCAGTTCCGGAATGAAATCCTCGGCGCGTAGCGTCGCCGTGGACATCATGTCAGCCATCAGCTCGAAAGCGACCCCCAGTTGGTGGGGTTGCAAGGTCTGGTAGTAGGTGGTCACGTCCCTGTCGGTAAAGGCGTTATGGGTCGCCCCCAGTTTGTCCAGAATGGCCGAGGCTTCACCGGCGCAGGTCTTGCTGCTGCCCTTGTAGAGCATATGTTCCAGGGCATGGGACAGGCCGGATTGTCCCGGCGGCTCGTCGCTGGAACCGACCTTGAACCAGAGTTGCGAGGTCACCACCGGCGCGCGATGGTCCTCGCGAACCACGACCTTGAGGCCATTGTTCAGCGTGAATTCGTGGGTGGGTGGTGTGGAATCTGCGATTGCCAGAATCGGTAGCAACAAGCAGCCAAAAAGCAGCATGGCGCTGCGGGGCGTGTTCATCCTTGAACGTCCTCAGTGGTTTGACGAAAAATCGTTAACCAGGATGAACGTTTGACGAAAGAAAAGTGCGGTAACTATGTACCGCACTTCAAAGGTTCTTTTGCGAGAGGCTGCCAGAGCATCCGCAATCACCTGGCCGTTTTACTTGTCCATCGGGAAAACATGCCCGACGGTGGCCCGCTCACGGGTAAGCCACATCTGCGCGGTCGATTGGATATCGGCCGGGGTAACGTTGCCTAATTGTTCCAGTTCAACGTCCAACAATTGCCGTGGGCAGCCGTTGGTGATCAGTTGGCCGATGGTCCTGGAGGCTCCTTCAAGACGGTCGATACGTTGCCCGGCATTGGCGCTGGCGGTCTGGATCGCGGGCTCGATCTCCTCGGTGGTGAACAACGTGCTTTTCACCTCATCCAGCCACGCCCAGAAATCAGCTTCCGCGGTCTGAGCTTCGCCTTCGAAGTAAAAGGCGAAGCTGAATCGAGAATCGCCGCGCATGAATTGCGGGTGGTTAGCGAAAGTGTGCGCAGGATTGAACCCTGGGGTAACCAGACGTTGCGGCGCTGCGTTAGTCAGCAGCGATGTCATGACCTGCAAGGCCCTGGCGGATTGCACGTCGGTGTTGGTGGCGAGACTCGGCACGTTGAAGACCACTAACATCAGGGGATGTTGAGTTTCCAGTTGCTGAGTAAGTTGGCGATAACCAGGGGCTGGTGGTGTTACGGAGAAATCACGGTATGGGACATCAGCCTGGGTGATCACCCCAAAGTGTTCTTCGGCGAGTGGCTTGACTTCATCCGGCGTAATGTCGCCCGTGACAACCAATACTGCATTGGCGGGCACGTACCAGTCGTTGCGCCACTGTTGGATTTGGTCCAGTGTCAGTTGTTCGAGACTCTGAGTCAGTTCATCCGGGGTAGAGTAATACCGGGTTCCTATTTCGATAAGCGCTTCCAGTTTTGAGCCGAAGGTAACAGCGGAGACAAAGTTTGAAGTTCGCCGGCTTATTGCCAGCTCATTCTCTTGATGCTGCTGGAATACGTCATCTTGCGGTGCTCTCATCATCATCGCGGCCTGGAGCTTGAACGCTGTATCCAGGTGTTCCCGGGGCAGCGATAACTGGTGAGTCATAGAGTCTTCGCCCCAGTGGGTCAGAAAATCGCCACCCAGCTCCTTTACGACTGCTTGCTCGTCGTTATTGAGCAGCGCTTGTGTAACAACGGAACTCAATCCCCGCTCTTGCGGTTCTTCATAAAAAGCGCCTACGCCATAAGTGACGGCGGAGCAAAACGCCGGCTTGCGATGATCCTGGCGTACAACGACTTTCAAGCCATTGTCGAGGGTGAATTCAGTAGTTACAGAGTTGTTAGTTGTAGTATTCATCCGATAAGGGCCCTTTGCGTCCATGCGAGTTAGTTCGCGGAGGCAAGAGTGACTTAATTGTTGGCGGAGGAGCTACAGTTGAAATATTGCTGTATGCAACAAACTTAAAGGACGCCCGGACAAGTGTTAGTTGTCCGGGTACGTTTCAATGAGTTATTAGATGCTGCGCTGCCACAACGCGTAGTAAACCCGCCCGGACTTCTGCTCCCGGTGCAGGCGCCAGTTACCCGGCAAGCCCAGCACCGACGGTGCGTTTTCGCTTTCGGTATAAACCCAGGCGTCATCGGCCAGCCACTGACGCTCTTCGAGCAAAGCGCAAACGCCGGGCAACAGGTTCTGGTTGAACGGTGGGTCGAGGAACACCACGTCGTAGGCCGTCGCTGGCTGGATTTCCAGGTAGCGCAAGGCATCGGCGGTCTGGACCTGGCCGGTGGTGCAGCGCAGGGTGCCCAAATGTTCCTTGATGCTGGACACCGCGATGTTGCTCGCGTCTAGCGCCTGACCCATGGCCGCGCCACGGGACAGTGCTTCGAGGAACAGCGCGCCGCTACCCGCGAACGGGTCCAGCACCTTGGCCCCGGCGATGTACGGCGCGAGCCAGTTGAACAGGGTTTCACGCACCCGGTCCGGGGTCGGGCGCAGGCCCGGCGCGTCAGGGAAGCTCAGCTTACGGCTGCCCCATTCACCGCCGATGATGCGCAATTGATTCACGCCGTTGTGCACGTTGTGAACGGGTTTTTTCGGGCGAGTGGCCATTAATGCTCCGGAACCCCGAGCGGCTGCTCGGCGGGTTTATCAGATGGGGCCGGTAACGGCTTTTGCGGCACGGTCGGGCCAGCGGTGACGATGACCATTTTGTCCGTGCTCAGGTGTTTGTTCAGTGCGTTTTTCACCTGCTCGACCGCCAGGCTCTGGGACTGCTGCATGAAGTCCTCAAGATAGGTCAGCGGCAGGTTGTAGAAACCCATGGCGCCGAGCTGGCCGACGATATCGGCGTTGCTGGCGGTGGACAGCGGGAAGCTGCCGGCCAGCTCACGCTTGGCGTCGTCGAGTTCTTTCTGGGTCGGGCCGGCTTTAAGGTAATCGGCGAGCACGTCCTGCACCAGTTTCAGGGTGCCTTCGCTCATTTCGGCGCGGGTCTGCAGGTTGATCATGAACGGACCGCGAGCCTGCATCGGCGTGAAGCCCGAATAGATGCCGTAAGTCAGACCACGCTTCTCGCGCACTTCACTCATCAGCCGGGTGCCGAAGCCACCGCCGCCAAGGATCTGGTTGCCCATGGACAGTGCCGCGTAATCCGGATCATCACGGTCGATGCCCAGTTGCGCGAGCATCAGGTTGGTCTGCTTGGACGGGAACTCGATGTGGCCAACGCTCGCCTTCGGTTCAACCGGTTGCGGGATCTTCGCCAGGGCCGGGCCTTTCGGTAGGGCGCTGGAGACTTGCGCGGCAATCGCCTCGGCTTCGGCGCGGGACAGATCGCCCACCAGAGCAATCACCACGTTGCCGGCGGCGTAGGCTTTTTCGTGAAAAGCGCGCAATTGGGCGAGGGTGATCGCCGGAACGGTTTTCGCCGTGCCGTCGCTGGAGCTGGCGTAAGGATGATCGCCGTACAGACGCTTCATCAGCTCGATGCCAGCCAGTTTGCCGGGGCTCTGCTTCTGGTATTCGAAACCGGCGAGCATCTGGTTCTTGATCCGTGCGAACGAATCGGCAGGGAAAGTCGGTTTCCCGATGACGTCCGAGAACAGCTTCAAGGCCGGTTCGCGTTTATCCGCGGCGCTCAAACTGCGCAGCGAGGCGATGGCCATGTCCTTATAGGCACCGTTGCCGAAGTCCGCGCCCAGGCCTTCAAAACCCTGGGCGATGGCGCCGACATCTTTGCCCGCCACGCCTTCGTTAAGCATGGCGTTGGTCAGCAGGGCCAGGCCCGGCGCGTTGCCGTCCTGACTGCTGCCGGCGGCAAAGATCAGGCGCATGTCGAACATCGGCAGTTCATGGGCTTCGACAAACATCACCTTGGCGCCTTCGGCGGTGTTCCAGGTCTGCACGTCCATGTTGCGATGGCTCGGGGCCTTGCCGTCGAGTTCGGCCAGGGACTGCAACTTCTGGGTGTCCTTGGCCTTATCGAGGGCTTCGCTGGCCTTGGAGTCGTCGGGGCGCAGCAGGTACACGGTGGCCGAGCCGATCAATGCCACCAGGATCAGTCCGATTAGCGCCAGGCGCGGTTTTTTACGCTCACTCATGAGTCGTCTCCTGTGGCAGTACATGGGCGACGCTGAGACGTTCGCGGGTGAAATACAGCTTGGCGGCTTTCTGGATGTCGTCGGGGGTGACGCTTTCCAGGTCGGCGAGTTCGGTGTCCATCAGCTTCCACGACAGGCCGACGGTTTCCAGTTGGCCGATGGCGGTGGCCTGGCTGGTGATCGAGTCACGCTCGTAGACCAGGCCGGCAATCACCTGGGCCCGCACACGCTCCAGCTCTTCAGCCGATGGCGCGGTGGTTTTCAGTTGTTCGAGCAGCTTCCACAGACCGGCTTCCGCCTGGGCCATGGTTTTCTTTTTCTGGGTGTTCGGGGTGGCCGACAAGGTGAACAGGCTGTCGCCACGGGTGTAGGCGTCGTAGCTCGACGAACCACCGGACACCAGCTCTTCGCCGCGCTCCAGTTGGGTCGGGATACGTCCGCTGTAGCCGCCGTCAAGCAGGGCCGAGATCAGGCGCAAGGCGTTTACCGAACGCTTGTCTTCGGCGGTGGCGATGCTCGGCACGTTGAAGGCCAGCATCAGGCTCGGCAGTTGAGTCTGAACGTGCAGGGTAATCTGCCGTTCCCCGGGCTCGGCCAGTTCCAGCGGGATTTTCGCCGGTGGCACGTCACGCTTGGCGATCGGGCCGAAGTAACGCTGGGCCAAAGCTTTGACTTCATCCGGGGTCACGTCGCCGACCACCACCAGAGTGGCGTTGTTCGGCACGTACCAGGATTTGTACCAGTTGCGCAGTTCCTCGATCTTCATGCGGTCGAGGTCCGCCATCCAGCCGATGGTCGGCGTGTGATAACCGCTGGCTGGGTAAGCCATGGCCTTGAAGCGTTCGTAGGCTTTGGACATCGGCTTGTCGTCGGTACGCAGGCGACGTTCTTCCTTAATAACCTCGATCTCGCGGCTGAACTCGTCGGCCGGCAGTTTCAGGTTGGCCATGCGGTCGGCTTCGAGTTCGAAGGCCACACCCAGGCGATCCCGGGCCAGTACTTGGTAATAGGCGGTGAAGTCGTCGCTGGTGAAGGCGTTCTCTTCGGCGCCGAGGTCGCGCAGGATCAACGACGCTTCGCCGGGGCCGACTTTCTCGCTGCCCTTGAACATCATGTGTTCCAAGGCGTGGGACAGACCGGTCTGGCCTGGGGTCTCGTAGCTGGAGCCGACCTTGTACCAGACCTGGGACACCACCACCGGCGCACGATGGTCTTCGCGCACGACGACCTTCAAGCCGTTGTCGAGGGTGAATTCGTGGGTGGGTTGTGGATCGGCAGCCAGGGCCGAGAGGGGCAGACAAACTGTGCTGAGCAGCAGGCCTGCGGCGCGGCGGGCTAGAGCATTCATACGTTTTTAAACCTGTTGAGCGGCCCGCTTGTTCTTAGCGTCAGCGGGCGAGAGGGTGCTAGGATACTGATCCGTTTTACTGGCGGCCACGCCTGTGAGCCTTTTATCGGTCCGCAGGTTGTATGGGTTCTCGGCAGAAGCTTTGAGTTTGTCAGCTAAACTCTGCGTTTTCGCCGACGATGCCGGTCCAGTCCTTCGTATTAGTCGACCTTTGAGGTGCCGTTGGCACTTCGACAAATTGTTGCGCGTGAACAAGCTGGGTCAATCGCAGTCTGTTCTGCATCGAATATTTATTTGCCGGGGCGCCCTTTGGCGCGTCGCTACCGTGAGATAGCCGTCCTCCATGTTTGGTTCCAACGACGACAAGAAGACCCCAGCTGCGGCTGGCGAGAAGAAAAGCCTGTTCGGATGGCTGCGCAAAAAGCCGCAGGAAACCGTCGTCGAACAGCCACAGCCCACTCCTGAGCCCATTCCCGCACCGGTAATAGAAGAAGAGCCGGCGCCAATTGTCCTGCCGAATGCCGAGCCGGTGTTGCAATCGGTGGTTGAGGCTGAACCTGAAGTCGTGGCCGAGTTGCCGCTGACGCCAGCCGCTGAGCCGTGGCTGACTTTGCCGGTTGCGGAAGAACCGGTGGCGTTGGTTGAAGACGAACAGGCACCGCACGTTACGCCGCCGATTCCAGCGCCGATTGCGTTTACGCCTGAGCCGGTGGTTGAGCCGATGGTCGCGCCCGTTTTCGTGGCCGAGCCTGAGCCGGTTATTGTGCCAGAGCCAGAAGTGCCGGCCTTCATCGCGCCCGTTGCACCGATTGTTCAAGCGCCGGCGCCGGTTGTCGCTCCTGTTGTCGAAGCCCCTGTCGCCCTCGTCGAAACCCCAGCCGAGCCGCCGCGCACCGAAGAAACCAAGGCCGGTTTCTTCGCCCGTCTCAAGCAAGGCCTGTCCAAGACCAGCGCCAGTATCGGCGAAGGCATGGCCAGCCTGTTTCTGGGTCGCAAGACCATCGATGACGAACTGCTCGAAGACATCGAAACCCGCCTGCTGACCGCCGACGTTGGCGTCGAGGCGACTTCGGTGATCATTCAGCGCCTGACCCAGAAAGTTGCGCGCAAAGAACTTGCCGATGCCGACGCACTGTACAAATCCCTGCAAGCGGAATTGGCAGCGATGCTCAAACCCGTCGAGCAGCCGCTGAAAATCACCTCGCAGAACAAGCCTTTTGTGATTCTGGTCGTCGGCGTCAACGGCGCCGGCAAGACCACCACCATCGGCAAACTGGCGAAGAAGCTGCAACTGGAAGGCAAGAAAGTCATGCTCGCCGCCGGTGACACCTTCCGCGCCGCCGCCGTGGAGCAATTGCAAGTCTGGGGTGAGCGCAACAAGATCCCGGTGATCGCCCAGCACACCGGCGCCGATTCGGCTTCGGTAATCTTCGATGCCGTGCAGGCCGCCAAGGCCCGGGGCATCGATGTGCTGATCGCTGACACCGCCGGTCGACTGCACACCAAAGACAACCTGATGGAAGAATTGAAGAAGGTGCGCCGGGTGATCAGCAAGCTCGACGCCGACGCGCCCCACGAAGTGCTGTTGGTGCTCGACGCCGGCACCGGCCAGAACGCCATCAACCAGGCCAAGCAGTTCAACCAGACTGTGCAACTGACGGGCCTGGCGTTGACCAAGCTCGACGGCACCGCCAAGGGTGGGGTGATTTTCGCCCTGGCCAAGCAGTTTGGCCTGCCGATTCGCTACATCGGCGTCGGTGAAGGCATCGACGACTTGCGTACCTTTGAAGCAGAACCCTTTGTCCAGGCATTGTTTGCCGAGCGGGAGCGTTCATGATTCGTTTCGAACAGGTCGGTAAGCGCTACCCGAACGGTCACGTCGGCTTGCATGAGCTGAGCTTTCGAGTCCGTCGGGGCGAATTCTTGTTTGTCACCGGCCATTCCGGCGCCGGTAAAAGCACCTTGTTGCGCCTGTTGCTGGCCATGGAGCGCCCAACCACCGGCAAACTGCTGCTGGCCGGGCAAGACCTGGGCACCATCAGCAACGCGCAAATTCCGTACCTGCGGCGGCAGATTGGCGTGGTGTTCCAGAATCACCAGTTGCTGTTTGATCGCACGGTGTTCAACAACGTTGCGTTGCCGTTGCAGATCCTCGGCCTGTCCAAGCCCGAGATCGCCAAGCGCGTGGATTCGGCCCTGGAGCGCGTGGCGCTCTCGGACAAAACCGATCTGTACCCCGGCGACCTGTCCACCGGTCAGCAACAGCGCGTCGGCATTGCCCGCGCCATCGTCCATCGCCCGGCCCTGCTGCTGGCGGACGAACCGACCGGTAACCTTGACCCGCGCCTGGCGGCCGAAATCATGGGCGTGTTCGAAGACATCAACCGTCTGGGCACCAGCGTACTGATCGCCAGTCACGACCTGGCGCTGATCGCCCGCATGCGCCACCGCATGCTGACCTTGCAACGCGGCCGCTTGATCGGCGACGGGGAGGCTGGCGTATGAGTGCGACACGCAGCCCCAAGGTTTCCGAGCGCGTGGCCCCGAAGGCTGCCGATCCGCAACCGCAAAAGAAAAAGCGCGATGACGACGACGGCCCGGATTTCGCCACGCTGCTGCGCGCCTGGATCGAAAGCCATCGCGCCAGTCTGTTGGACAGCCTGCGCCGATTGGGCAAGCAACCGATCGGCAGCTTCTTCACCTGCATGGTGATGGCGGTGGCCCTGAGTTTGCCGATGGGGCTGTCACTTTTGCTGAATAACGTCGAGCGACTGGGCGGGTCCTGGCAGCGTGCGGCGCAGATTTCCCTTTATCTGCAACTTGACGCCAGCCCGGAGCAGGGTGAGTCGTTGCGTGAACAGATCAAAGGCATGCCCGGCGTTGCTGATGCCGAATATGTCGGTCGCGATCAGGCGCTGGAAGAATTCCAGCAACAGTCCGGTTTGGGCGAGGCGCTCAAGGAGCTGCCGGAAAACCCGCTGCCGGGCGTCGTGCTGGTGACGCCGAAGGAAGTCGACAAGCCGACCCTTGAAGCATTAAGACAAAAACTTTCCGAGCTGCCGAAGGTACAGCAGGCACAACTTGATCTAGTCTGGGTCGAGCGTCTGGCCGCCATCCTCAAGCTGGGTGACCGGTTTGTCTTCGGTCTGACCGTGCTTTTGGTGTCTGCATTACTTTTGGTGATAGGCAATACCATTCGTCTTCATATTGAAAACCGCCGCACAGAGATAGAAGTGATTAAACTCGTCGGCGGCACGGACAGCTATGTGCGCAGGCCCTTTCTGTATATGGGCGCGTTATATGGCTTCGGTGCGGGGATTCTGTCCTGGGGCGTTTTGGCGTTCGGCCTGAACTGGCTGAACGACGCAGTGGTTGGTTTGGCCGGCTTGTACGGCAGTAATTTTGCGCTGGCCGGAGTGCCAGTTGCCGATGGTCTGTCGCTCTTGCTTGGTGCGGTGCTGTTGGGTTATATCGGTGCATGGATTGCAGTCGCTCGTCATCTCAGGGAGTTGGCGCCGAAGTAGTATCTTTTTGCGCGTATTGACCTTTCGGTTTTTATGGGAACTTGTCCAACGGTTTCCGGTCAATTTTCGCAGTGCTGAACTGCACGAGTTATGTAAGTCGGAGGTTTTTTCGTATGACCACTTCTTTGCAACCTGCTTATGCTCTGGTCCCAGGCGCAAACCTGGAGGCGTATGTGCACACGGTGAACAGCATTCCATTGCTGACGCCGGAGCAGGAGCGTGAACTGGCCGAGAGTCTCTATTATGAGCAGGATTTGGGGGCGGCTCGGCAGATGGTGCTCGCCCACCTGCGTTTTGTCGTACACATTGCCCGTAGCTATTCCGGCTACGGCCTGGCCCAGGCTGACCTGATCCAGGAAGGCAACGTCGGCCTGATGAAGGCCGTCAAGCGCTTCAACCCGGAAATGGGTGTGCGCCTGGTTTCGTTCGCTGTGCACTGGATCAAGGCGGAAATCCACGAGTTCATCCTGCGCAACTGGCGCATTGTGAAAGTCGCGACCACCAAGGCCCAGCGCAAGCTGTTCTTCAACCTGCGCAGCCAGAAGAAACGTCTGGCGTGGCTGAACAACGAGGAAGTCCACCGTGTGGCGGAAAGCCTCGGCGTAGAGCCGCGGGAAGTGCGCGAGATGGAAAGTCGCCTGACCGGCCATGACATGGCCTTCGACCCGGCCGCGGAAGCGGACGACGACAGCGCCTTCCAATCGCCGGCCAACTATCTGGAAGACCACCGGTACGACCCGGCCCGTCAACTGGAAGATGCCGACTGGAGTGACAACTCCAACCACAACCTGCACGAAGCGCTGGAAGTGCTGGACGACCGCAGCCGTGACATCCTCTACCAGCGCTGGCTGGCAGAAGAAAAAGCCACGCTGCACGACCTGGCGCAGAAGTACAACGTGTCGGCCGAGCGTATTCGTCAGCTCGAGAAGAGCGCGATGAACAAGCTCAAGTTGTCGATCGCCGCCTAACCGGCGCACCGGCAATAAAAAACGCCCCGATCAGCGATGATCGGGGCGTTTTTGTTTCTATGCTCAGTACATAACCCTGTGGGAGCGGGCTTGCTCGCGAATGCGGTGTGTCAGCCAGCAATGATGTCGACTGACACGGCCCCTTCGCGAGCCAGCCCGCTCCCACAAGGGGTCTTCGGTGTTATTGGGCCCAAGGCGCACGCCGCGAATCGTTGAGGCCAACAAGGTAGCTATCACCTCCGAGCTGGCTCATCTGCTGCCGAATCCACCCGGCCCGCCGCGCTACATAATTAGTCGGATGACTCGCGCTCCAAACCCTCGGATTAGGCAACACCGCCGCCAGCAAGCTCGCCTGTTGCCGCGACAACGACCGGGCGCCGACACCAAAGTGATGCCGCGCCGCCGCTTCCGCGCCAAACACCCCGTCATCCCACTCGACGCTGTTCAGGTACACCTCAAGAATCCGCTGCTTGGGCCACAACACCTCGATCAACCCGGTAAACCACGCTTCCAGGCCTTTGCGCAACCAACTGCGGCCGGACCACAGGAAGAGGTTTTTCGAAACCTGTTGGCTCAACGTGCTGGCGCCGCGGATCGAGCCGCCGCGTTCGTTATGGGCAAACGCTGCTTGAATCGCGCCGAAATCGAAGCCCCAGTGCTCAGAGAACTTCTGGTCTTCGCCGGCAATCACCGCGACTTTCAGGTCATCGGAAATCTGGTCCCAGGGTTGCCAGGTGCGTTGCAGGTCGATGGGTTCGCCGTCGAACCAGGATTCGACCTTGCGCTCGACCATCAGCGCCGTGCCCGGTGGCGGCACTACGCGGAAAATCAAGACCAGCACCACGCTGCCGCCCGCGAACCAGAGCAGGGCCTTTGTGAATCGTCGCAAAAATAAACGCAGCATAGAGATGGCTTGGCCGAACCCGTTGAGCGGGCCATTATACAGACCCTGTTGATCGAGTCTGACTGGAGTTCTCATGCTGCGTGGCTTTCTGATGCTGGCCGCTTTCTTCGGCTTCACCGGCGTGGCCCTTGGCGCGTTCGCGGCCCATGGCTTGAAAAATCGCCTGACCCCGGAATACCTGGCGATTTTCCACACCGGCGTCACCTACCAACTGGTGCATACCCTGGCGTTGCTGGGCGTCGCGCTGCTGGCCACGCAGATTCCGGGGCGCTTGATCACCTGGGCCGGGGCGTCGTTTGCCATCGGCATCCTGTTGTTTTCCGGCAGTTTGTACCTGCTGACCATCACCGGCATCAGCAAGCTCGGCATCATCACGCCGTTCGGTGGCCTGGCGTTCCTGGTCGGCTGGTTCTGCCTCGGCCTCGCCGCATGGCGCTTGCCGCTGACCGCTTGACGCTTGGTGCTGACCTTTAGGTCATGATCGGGCTAGAATGCCTGCCCCTAAAAATGATGGCGGCTTCTTGCATGCGCATTCAGTTGAACGGCGAATCCCTTGAACTGCCCGACGGTGAAACCGTTGCGGCCCTGCTGACCCGTCTGGACCTTACCGGACGCCGGGTGGCGGTGGAACTCAATCTGGATATCGTCCCGCGCAGCCAGCACGCCGACACCAGGCTGAACGACGGCGACAGCGTTGAAGTCGTGCACGCCATCGGCGGCGGCTAGTCGCCCGGCCCGCAAGGGCACAGAATTCTGCAAGAACCTCACCCCTACAGAGGATTTCCCATGAGCATCGTTCGTAGCGACAAGCCCTTCGTCCTGGCCGGTCGTACTTACCAGTCGCGTTTGCTGGTAGGCACCGGCAAGTACCGCGACATGGAAGAAACCCGCCTGGCCATCGAAGCCTCGGGTGCCGAGATCGTCACTTTCGCCGTGCGTCGCACCAACCTGGGCCAGAACCCGGGCGAGCCGAACCTGCTCGAAGTCCTGTCGCCGGATCGCTACACCTTCCTGCCGAACACCGCCGGTTGCTTCGACGCGACCGAGGCCGTGCGCACCTGCCGCCTGGCCCGTGAGCTGCTCGGTGGCCACAATCTGGTGAAGCTGGAAGTGCTGGCCGACCAGAAAACCCTGTTTCCCAACGTGATCGAAACCCTCAAGGCCGCCGAAGTGCTGGTCAAGGAAGGCTTCGACGTGATGGTCTACACCAGCGATGACCCGATCATCGCCCGTCAACTGGCGGAAATCGGCGTGATCGCGGTCATGCCGCTGGCCGGTCTGATCGGTACGGGTCTGGGGATCTGCAACCCGTACAACCTGCAGATCATCCTCGAAGAAGCCAAGATTCCGGTGCTGGTGGATGCCGGTGTCGGCACTGCGTCCGACGCCACCATTGCCATGGAGCTGGGTTGCGAAGCGGTGCTGATGAACTCGGCCATCGCTCACGCTCAGCAGCCGATCATGATGGCTGAAGCCATGAAACACGCCATCGTCGCAGGTCGCCTGGCCTACCTCGCCGGCCGCATGCCGAAAAAACTCTATGCCAGCGCCTCCTCGCCGCTGGATGGTCTGATCAAGTAAGAGCCATTGATGACTGAATCGAACGACACGCCTATCCAGACGGAAGAAGGCGAAGAACGCCAACACCGCCGCATCAAGAGTTTCGTGATGCGCGCCGGGCGAATGACCGAAGGCCAGCAAAAGGGCCTGGAGCAGGGCACGCCGCTGTTCGTCCTGCCATTGGCGGATGCGCCGGTGGACTTCGACCAGGTGTTCGGCCGCTCGGCCCCGCGTTCCCTGGAAATCGGCTTCGGCATGGGCCATTCCCTGCTGGAAATGGCTGCGGCTTCGCCGGAACAGGATTTCATCGGCGTGGAAGTTCACCGTCCGGGTGTCGGCGCGCTGCTTAATGGCGTGCTGACCCAGGGCCTGACCAACCTGCGGGTCTACGATTGCGACGCGATCGAAGTGCTCAACCAATGCATCGCCGACAACAGCCTCGATCGCCTGATGCTGTTTTTCCCGGACCCATGGCACAAGAGCCGTCACCACAAGCGCCGTATCGTTCAGGCATCGTTCGCTGAACTGGTACGCAGCAAGTTGAAGGTCGGCGGCATCCTGCACATGGCCACCGACTGGGAACCCTACGCCGAGTACATGCTGGAAGTGATGAACGTCGCGCCGGGCTACCGCAACCTCGCCGAAGACGGCAAATGCGTCCCGCGCCCGACCGAACGCCCGATCACCAAGTTCGAGCGCCGCGGCGAACGTCTTGGGCATGGCGTGTGGGACCTGAAGTTCGAAAAACAGTCCTAAGCCATAACGCTATAAAAACTGTGGGAGCGGGCTTGCTCGCGAAGGCGTCGTGTCAGTCGATATAAATGTTGACTGATAGACCGCTTTCGCGAGCAAGCCCGCTCTCACATTTGTTTTGTATGGCGTTCAAGATCAGCGTTTAGCCGCCGAAAGCTCTACGTCCCCACTGTAAAGGAAGACAGGTTTTGAAAGTCATCTTCGCCTGCACGCTATTTTTCAGTCTGTTGTTTTCTGCCGCTTGTGAGCGTGTTGTCACTCCCGATGAGTACTTTGCAATCGCCAAGAGAGTAGCCGCAAAGATCCAGCGCGAGGCCGATGAAAGGATCCGGCGGGAAGCCGCCGGGGAACCGGATATCACGTACAGCCCAGAGCAACTGCGCAATGCAGAAGGCGATGTTGCAGCGCTTGCAGACAATCTGAAACGAGCGTCGGATGGTGGCCACACTCTTGCAACGTACTTTCTGGCTAACCTGCAAGACAATCCGATGTTCTCTGAGCGCACGCGCAAAGAGACCTGTGGCCTCTACCAAAAAGCCATGGACCAAGGCTTGTTGGCGGCTGCAATTGGCTATTACCACTTGTGCGACAAGGCATACGAAAGGTTTGAGCTGCACAACGCGGATCACTTGAAGCTCTTGCAGTCGCTGGAACAGATGCTGCGGAAACCCGACGTCCATAGTGATGCTTACCCGTTAGCGGCCAAGCATTCCCTATGTTTTCTGGACGACGCAGAGCCCTTGCCGCAGCAGGGCAGGATGGCGGCCATACGGGCCCGCGCTGTCGCATTGGTCCTGACAGAGGAGCAATATCGGGCCGAGGCCAACTACATTCTGGCGCTGACGCGTGTAAACGCGAATGATCGGCCTGACCGTCAAAATATTGTTTATCTCGATGAAGCTGAAGCGCTGGGTTGCAATGACTTCCATGGGCTAGGCGCCATGATGCGCAACGCAGTCAACGCCTCCTCCAAGCAATAGAGGGCGAACGAATCTGCCAAGCCGTGACGCAATACAAAATAATGTGGGAGCGGGCTAAAGAGTCGTGATGAATTTCACGGGCACTTGTTCCGTCAGCCAGACGCCATTCTCGGCCTGGTAGAACGTGTAGCCTTGCTCCAGCATCTGCAATGCCGCGACCTTCAGAATGACCACCGTCCCATAACGCTGGCCCACGGCGCTGGCGGTTTCGACTTCTTGGGAAAGGTGCACGTGATGCCGTGAGCCCGCAATCAGCCCCTGTTCATTGATTGACGCCATGAACCGAGTCGCGGTGCCGTGATACAGCGTCGCGGGAGGGCGTTTTTCTTCGAATTGCAGGTCGACGGTTTTTGTCGAATGCCCCTGTACGGCGCGGATTCGCTGGCTGTCTTCGGATATCGAAAAGCGTTTCTTGTCACTGCTGTCGACGACTTGCTGGATCAATTGCCGATCCAGGGTTCTACCGTCGCGTGCCGCGCCGCTGATCAGCGCGTCAATATCCGCCCAGCCGTCGGTATCCAGTTCCAGGCCAATGGCCTGCGGTTCGTGACGCAGCACGTAGCTGAGAAATTTGCTTGTCTCGTCCAGCAGCTTTTTACTCATGATCTTCCCTGACTATNNCGAAGGCGTCGTATCAGTCACGATCATCATCGACTGACACGACGCCTTCGCGGGCAAGCCTCGCTCCTACGGGTTTGGTGGTGTGTTTGGGGTCAGCGGCGGTCGGCGACTACGCCAATCAGCACCAATACCACCAGCAACACCGGCGCCAGGCTGTAGTTGTTGAACTGGCTCAGGCCTTTGATGATCCACGGCGTGGCGTAGATCAGTGCGACGCCGCTGCCGACCATGCACAGCAGGGACATTAGCGGGACGCGCAGGGCGCCGGCGATGCCGCCCAGGCGTTGTTCGACCCAGCCTTTGATGTCGGCGCCGAACAGCACCAGCAGACAGCCCACCAGAGCCAGGGAGATTTCCGACAGGTTGCTACGGCTCCAGCGGGACACGGTGGCGAGCAGGTCTAGGATCAGATCCATTGGTTTTCCCTTAAGGCTGAAATCAGCTCAGAAATGTCTGCAGCAAGTCATTGAGAAACAGTTGTCCGCGCTCGGTGGCCGCCAGACGTGACGGTTCGACCTGCAACAAGCCGCTTTGTTCGGCTTCCCGGCGACCTTCGGCGAGGCTTTCCAGGGGCAGGCCAGTGCGCTCCGGATACAGGCGCGATTCCACGCCCTCGGTCAGGCGCAGGGCATTCATCAGGAAATCGAACGGCAACTCATCATTGGTCAGGGCTTTCTCGCCGGCCTTGAAGCTTTTGGCCGGATTGAGGTAATCCTTCGGCAGCCGGGTCTTCCAGGTGCGCACGATGCGCCCGTCCGGGTGACTCAGCTTGCCGTGGGCGCCGGCGCCGATGCCGATGAAGTCGCCGAAACTCCAGTAATTGAGGTTATGCCGCGCCGGACGACCGGGCAGGGCGTAGGCCGAGACTTCGTATTGCGCGTAACCATGTTCGGCGAGCAAGGCCTGGCCAGCCTCTTGAATGTCCCACAACGTGTCGTCTTCCGGCAGCGTCGGCGGCTGGTTCCAGAACACTGTGTTCGGCTCCAGGGTCAGCTGATACCAGGACAAGTGCGTCGGCTTCAGGGCGATGGCCTGGCGCAGGTCGCTGAGGGCGTCGTCCAGAGACTGATCGGGCAAACCGTGCATCAGGTCCAGGTTGAAGTTGTCGAACCCGGCCTGTCGGGCCATGCCGGCGGCGCGCACCGCCTCGTCACCGTTGTGAATTCGGCCCAAGGCCTTGAGTTTCTCTTCCTGGAAGCTCTGGATGCCGATCGACAGGCGATTGATCCCCAACGCCCGGTAGGCGAGGAACTTCTCCTGTTCGAAGGTCCCGGGATTGGCTTCCAGGGTGATTTCGATGTCGCTGGCAAACGGAATCCGCTGTTCCACACCCTTGAGCAAACGGCCCAGGGCCGCGGCGCTGAACAGGCTCGGCGTGCCGCCACCGAAGAAAATCGAGCTCAACTCACGGCCATAGACCGCATGCAAATCCTGATCGAGGTCGGCCAGCAACGCGTCGACGTACTCTTCTTCCGGCAGCACCGGGCTGGCGGTGTGGGAGTTGAAGTCGCAATAAGGGCATTTGCGCACACACCACGGGATGTGGATGTACAGCGCCAGGGGCGGCAGCGTGGGGAGCGCGGCCCGAGGCGATTGGGCGGCGCCGCCGAAGATCAGCGGCGACGCGGATGAGTCGTGGGTCATCTCAAGCCTAGACGCTGGCGCAGCAGATCCATTGCACGGGCGCGGTGGCTGATCAGGTTCTTTTCGCTTGGGCTCAGCTCAGCGCTGGAGCAATCCCGTGACGGCACCCAGAACAGCGGGTCATAGCCAAAACCGTGCTCACCACTGGCGGCGTGCAGGATGCGCCCATGCCACAGGCCTTCGCAAAGGATCGGCAACGGATCATCGGCATGCCGCACCAGCGCCAGGACGCAGACGAACTGCGCGCCACGCTCGGCTTCCGGCACGTCTTTCATGGCGTCGAGCAGCTTGGCGTTGTTCGCCGCATCGCCCTGGCCGTCAGCGTAACGCGCGGAATAAATCCCCGGCGCACCACCAAGGAAATCCACTGCCAGCCCCGAATCGTCGGCCAGCGCCGGCAGACCGGAGATGCGCGCGGCGTTGCGGGCCTTGAGGATCGCGTTCTCGACGAACGACAAGCCGGTTTCCTCAGGCTCGATGTTGCTGAACTCGCCGATCGAGCGCAGTTGCACCGAGGCGCCGAGCATGGCCTGGAGTTCCTTGAGTTTGCCGGCGTTATGGCTGGCCAGTACGAGTTGCGTGAAGTTCATCATTCGCCGGGGAAAAGCTCTTGGTTGAAGTTGATGGTGTTGATTTTATCGCCGTTCTTCACGTTGATCTCGAAGGTACGGGTTTCCTGCTGCTCGACCGGGTATTGCGCGATGTAGTAGACAGCACCTTGTTCCGTGACCTGTTTAAATTTCAACGCGACGCTTTGGCTGGTCAGGTCTTTGACCGTGCCGTTCACTTCAGCGGTCAGGGGCTTGCCATCCTTGAGCACGGAGACATTAATCACACCCTGGTTCTTGCTTCGGGTCAGACCGGCCGCTTTGGCGATGTCCGGTGTCAGGTAGGTGGAATTGAAGGTGTTGTAATGCACCGTCACATCGCCGAATTTTTCCTGTCGGTCACCTTTGATGACGTCGGCGGCCATGGCGGTGACGCTCAGGCAGGCAGTAAGTACAAACAGCGCTAGACGACCCATGATCGTTCTCCTTGGAATGGCGTGGTTCAGACCGCGATTTTGTGGTCTTGCAGCCCTGGGCTGCTGACGCGGTAGATACCGATCTCACCTAACAGGTTAGGCCATAGCTTACTGGCCCACCCGTGTCGGTGCTGTTGATCCACGGCAAGCCGATCAATGACCTTCGCTTCACGTTCGCGGCACAGTTCTTCAAAGTCGCCGAAAGTGCAGAAGTGGATGTTTGGCGTGTTGTACCAGGTGTACGGCAGGAACTCGGAAACCGGCATCCGGCCCTTGCTCGCCAGATACCAGCGACAGCGCCAGTGACCGAAGTTGGGGAAGGTGATGATGCATTGGCGACCGACCCGCAGCATTTCGTCGAGGATCTTGTCCGGGTAGTGCACGGCTTGCAGGGCCTGGGTCATGACCACGATGTCGAAGCTGTTGCTGGCAAAGTTGCCCAGGCCCTTGTCCAGGTCCTGCTCGATCACGTTGATGCCCTTGGCCACGCACTCGGCGATGTTATCCGGGTCGTTTTCCAGGCCATAACCGGTGACTTGCTTGTTGTCCCGCAGCCAGGTCAGCAGTTCACCGTCGCCGCAACCGAGGTCGAGCACGCGGCTACCGGCGGGAATCCATTCCTGGATGATTTCCAGATCAGCTCTCATGGCTTACTCACAACGAAATACGGTTCATGTAATTGCTGAACGCCTGCAAGTAACGCGGGATCGGAATCAGGAAGGCGTCGTGGCCTTGCGGAGCGTCGATCTCGAGGTAGCACACGTCTTTCTTGGCCGCCATCAGCGCGTCCACCAGTTCCCGCGAGCGGGCAGGGGAGAAGCGCCAGTCGGTGGTAAACGACATCACGCAGAACTTTGAAGTGGCGCCGGCGAAGGTTTTCGCCAGGTCATCGTCGAAGTTCGCCGCCGGGTCGAAGTAGTCCAGCGCCTTGGTCATCAGCAGGTAGGTGTTGGCGTCGAAACGCCCGGAGAACTCTTCACCCTGATAACGCAGGTAGCTCTCGACCTGGAACTCGACGCTGTGGAAGTCGTAGTTGAGCTTTTCGCTCTTGAGGCCACGGCCGAATTTCTCGCCCATGGAATCGTCGGACAGGTAGGTGATGTGCCCGACCATCCGCGCCAGCATCAAGCCACGCTTGGGGATCACGCCCGCTTCCTGGAACGAACCTCCGTGGAATTCGGGGTCGGTGAGGATAGCCTGGCGCGCCACTTCGTTGAACGCGATGTTCTGCGCTGACAGCTTGGGTGCCGAGGCGATGGCCAGGCAGTGCCGCACGCGGTCGGGATAGGTGATGGTCCATTGCAAGGCCTGCATGCCGCCGAGGCTGCCGCCGATCACCGCTGCCCATTGGCGGATGCCGAGCAGGTCGGACAGGCGCGCCTGGCTGTGCACCCAGTCTTCCACGGTCAGCACCGGGAAATCGGCGCCGAACGGCTTGCCGGTCTCCGGGTTGAGGCTGCTCGGCCCGGTGGAACCGTTGCAGCCGCCGAGGTTGTTCAGGCTGACCACGAAGAATTTTGTGGTGTCGATCGGCTTGCCGGGGCCGATGCAGCTGTCCCACCAACCGGGTTTACGGTCGTCGGGGCTGTGGAAACCGGCAGCGTGGTGGTGACCGGACAAGGCATGGCAGATCAGCACGGCGTTGCTCGCCGTGGCATTCAACGTGCCATAGGTTTCGTAGATCAGGTCATAAGCTGGGAGCGAACGGCCGCAGGCCAGGGCCAGGGGTTCACTGAAGTGCGCCACTTGCGGCGTCACCAGACCAACAGAATCGGCGGGAAAGGCAGTTGGCATCGACCCTGCTCTCGTTGAAATGAGGCGTAAGTCTAAAGACCGCTGCCCGTAGCAGCAAGCGACTACCCATGATCGTTCCCACGCTCTGCGTGGGAATGCCTCAATGGACGCTCTGCGTCCGCTTCGCTTGGGACGCGGAGCGTCCCGGGCGGCATTCCCACGCAGAGCGTGGGAACGATCACATCCTGTAGGAGCGAGGCTTGCCCGCGAAGAACGATGACACGGTCTGCCGGGGTCAGATCAGACCGAGCAGCCCATTCGGCATCAGCGCGTAGTACGCCAAACGCGGGATCAGCCAGCTCTGCAGCAACTGGATCAGGATAAACGCGAAGATCGGCGAGATATCCAGGCCGCCGAGGTTCGGAATGATCCGGCGGAACGGGGCGAGTACCGGTTCAGTGATTTGAGCGACCAGTTCGGCGCCCGGATTGTGGCTGCCCGGGGCGACCCAGGACAGGATCACGCTGATGATCATCGCGTAGAAAATGACGTTCAGGAACAGCGAGAACAGAGCGATCAGTGCCCACGGCACCAGGAACAGCCAGTCGACCATGAAGCCTTTGAGCAGCAGGATCACCGCGATCAGCAGCATCTGGATGAGCAGCGCCAATACCAGTGACGACATGTCCAGGCCGAACATGCTCGGGATGACCCGGCGCAGCGGCTTGAGCAGCGGTTGGGTGGCTTTCACGATGAACTGGCAGAGCGGGTTGTAGAAGTTCGCCCGGACCAGTTGCAGGATGAAGCGCAACAGCACGATCAGCAGGTACAGGCTGCCCAGGGTTTTGATGATGAAAATGGCAGCGTCATTGAGTCCAAGCATCATTGATTCCTTTGTAAGAGCTGATTAGCGGCCAAGTTGCTCAGCCATTTCGGCGGAGCGGTGCGCGGCGGCGCCGAGTGCGGTTTCGACCAGGGCTTCGAAGCCCCCGGCCTGGAATGACTTGATGGCGGCTTCCGTGGTGCCCGCCGGCGAGGTCACGCGCCGACGCAGTTCCGCCGCGTCGACATCACTGGCGACCGCCATGTGCGCGGCGCCGAGTGCGGTTTGCAGGGTCAGTTGCGCGGCAATGTCCGCCGGCAGGCCGAGTTTCACGCCCGCTGCGGTCATCGCTTCGATCAGCAGGAAGAAGTACGCCGGGCCGCTACCGGAAACAGCGGTGACCGCGTCCAGTTGCTGCTCCTGGTCCAGCCACAGGGCGAGGCCGACGGCGGACAGCAGCTCTTGCGCTTGCTGGCGTTGCTCGGCGTTCACTTCGGCGGTGGCGAACAAGCCGCTCACGCCCTGACGCAGCAGCGCCGGGGTGTTGGGCATGCAACGCACGATCGGCTGGGCGCCGAGCCAGTTGTTCATGCTGGCGCACGTGATGCCGGCGGCGATGGACACCACCAGTTGATGGGGTTTGAGGCTTGGGCGAATGGCTTCGCACACGGCTTTCATCGCCTGGGGTTTGACCGCCAGCACAACGACGTCGGCGTCCTGGATGGCATCGGCGTTGTCGGCAAATACTTCGATGCCGTGTTCAGCGGCCACGCGGGCGCGGGTTTCGGCGCCGGGATCGCTGGCGCGGATGTGGGCCGCGTCCAGACCCTTGGCGCGCAGGCCGCCGATCAGGCTGGCGGCCATGTTGCCGGCACCGATAAAGGCAATACGAGTTTTGCTCATGTCAGGTCCTTATAAAGAGAGGCGTCAGTCATTGATCAGGACTGACCATAGTCGCGGGCGCCAAACAGGGCCGTACCGATACGGACCCACGTAGCGCCTTGGGCGATGGCCGACTCAAGGTCGTGGCTCATGCCCATGGAAAGAGTGTCGAGGGGCAGATCGAGGCTGGCTTGCAGGCTTTGCACCGCAGCAAAAGCGGCGTCCTGGGCGGCGCGATCGTCGGTGGGCTCGGGGATCGCCATCAACCCGCGCAACTTCAGGCGCGGCAATTCGCTGATGGCATTCGCCAGGGCCGGCAGGTCCGCCGGGGTGCAGCCGGACTTGCTGACTTCACCGCTGACGTTGACCTGGATGCAGATGTTCAGCGGCGGCAAATCGGCAGGACGTTGTTCGGACAGGCGTTGTGCGATTTTCAAACGATCCACGGAATGCACCCAAGCGAAGTGCTCGGCGATAGCGCGAGTCTTGTTCGATTGAATGGGGCCGATGAAGTGCCAGATCAAGGGCAGGTCGGCCAATTCGAGCTGTTTGCCCAAGGCTTCCTGCAGATAGTTCTCTCCAAAGTCCCGCAGCCCGGCGGCGTGGGCTTCGCGCAGGGCCTCGGCGGGCTTGGTCTTGCTCACGGCCAGCAACTGAACGCTGTGCTCATCGCGGTGAGCCGCTTGGGTCGCAGCCTGGATACGCGAACTAACCTGAAGAATGTTGTCTGCTATCGTGGACATCAAGAGGCGCCGCCGGTCTGAAGGTTCGCGGCATTCTACTGGAATTGAGGAGCGCTATGGATATCACTGAGCTGCTGGCATTCAGCGCCAAACAGGGCGCGTCCGACTTGCACCTGTCTGCCGGCCTGCCACCGATGATTCGCGTCGATGGCGATGTGCGGCGCATCAACCTGCCGGCCCTGGACCACAAACAGGTGCAGGAACTGATCTACGACATCATGAACGACACCCAGCGGGTGGACTTCGAAAAACACCTGGAAACCGACTTCTCCTTTGAAGTGCCGGGTGTGGCGCGCTTTCGGGTCAACGCGTTTAACCAGAATCGCGGTGCCGGCGCGGTGTTCCGGACCATCCCCTCGAAAGTCCTGAGCATGGATGATCTGGGCATGGGAGAAGTGTTTCGCAAGATTACCGAAGCCCCCCGTGGCCTGGTGTTGGTGACGGGCCCGACCGGTTCCGGCAAATCCACCACCCTGGCGGCGATGATCGATTACCTGAACAACCATCGCCATCACCACATCCTCACCATCGAAGACCCCATCGAGTTTGTTCACGAATCACGCAAATGCCTGATCAATCAGCGCGAAGTTCACCGTGATACCCGTAGTTTCGCCACCGCCCTGCGCTCTGCGCTAAGGGAAGACCCGGACGTGATTCTGGTGGGGGAGATGCGCGATCTGGAGACCATTCGCCTGGCGTTGACTGCCGCCGAGACCGGTCACCTGGTGTTCGGCACCCTGCACACCACGTCGGCGGCGAAAACCATCGACCGGGTGGTGGACGTGTTTCCGGGTGACGAAAAGTCGATGGTGCGCTCGATGCTGTCCGAGTCGTTGCTGGCGGTGGTGTCGCAGACGCTGGTCAAGAAGATCGGCGGCGGGCGGATTGCGGCGCACGAGATCATGCTGGGAACGTCGGCGATCCGTAACCTGATCCGCGAGGACAAAGTGGCGCAGATGTACTCGTCGATCCAGACCGGGGGCAACCTGGGGATGCAAACGCTGGATATGTGCTTGAAGGACTTGGTGACCAAAGGCTTGATCAGCCGCGAACATGCGCGGGAGAAGGCGCGGTCGCCGGATAACTTTTGACAGATCCAGAAACGCCTTCGCGGGCAAGCCTCGCTCCTACAGGATTGAAATGCGCCGTGAACATGGCGCATGACCTGTAGGAGCGAGGCTTGCCCGCGAAGGGGGCCTCAAGAACGACGCAAGCTTCAAATCAGCGCTGTACGACGCGCATCTGCCCCGGCTCTTTCGGCAGAACCCGCTTGGCCACCACGTAGTGGCTTTCCCAATACGGCTTCTTCAACGTATCGATGGACACCGCTTTGCCACGGCGTGGTGCGTGGATGAAGCGGTCGTTGCCCAGGTAGATCGCAACGTGGTTGACCCGGCGGCTTTTGATGTTAAAGAAAATCAGATCGCCCGGCTTCAGATCCGCGCGTTCGACTTTCTGCCCATGACCGCTGGCCATGGCGTTCGAGGTGCGCGGCAGGTCGAACGTAGCGTCGTTAAACGCATATTTCACCAGACCGCTGCAATCGAACCCTTTACTTGGGCTGCTGCCGCCCCAACGGTAAGGAGTGCCGAGGACGTTCACTGCACGGCTCAACACGTTGCTGCTTTGCTTGGTCGCCATCGGCGGCACCAGCTTGCTGTTGGCGGTGGCCAGCGTGGTGGAGTGCTTGGCGTTGTGCTTGTTTTTGCTCGAAGGAGCAGAAACATGGGGTTTAGGGGTGTAACCATTAACGTTGGGAAGACGTTGCTCACGATTGGTGGCGTGGGCGGCCAGTGGCATTAATAGGCAAATGGTTAGCCATGTCTTGAAAAATGGACGCATTAGGCAAGGCTCATATGGGTTAGCGCGCAACTTTATAACAGCTTTTTTGGGCCTTCCGAGGCCGTTGGTCGATTGGACCTGGGGGTCAACGGAACCAAATAAGCGGCAAATTGACGCGATTGTCTGACAGAAGTCAGGTGGTATAAGGCTTTGACGGAAGTGAAGGTAGCATTTGCCATACGTCGGACGCATGTAAAAAAGTCACAAAGAATTCAACAATATTTATCTATCGTGTGATTCGAGGACCTTCATGAACACCTATCAACACCCCTCAACCTATCAAGACACCCACAGCAAACTGATCGGTTACCTGCTGTGGATTTTCGGGTTTACCGGGGCTCATCGCTTCTATTACGGCAAGCCGGTGACCGGGACGATCTGGTTCTTCACCTTCGGTTTGCTGGGGATTGGCTGGCTGATCGACCTGTTCCTGATCCCGGCCATGGACCGTGAAGCCGACCTGCGCTTTACCGCCGGGCCGATCGAATACAGCGTGGCGTGGATTCTGCTGACGTTTCTCGGGGTGTTCGGCGTACACCGGATGTATCAGGGGAAATGGCTCAGCGGGTTGCTGTACCTGGTGACAGGCGGGGTGTTCTTTCTGGGCGTGTTGTTTGACTTCTGGACGCTCAATACCCAGGTGTCCGTGGTGAACACCATCAGTAATCGGGCCGCCACCCGCTAAAGAGGTGCCTGTCAGTCAGCCTTCGCGAGCAAGCCCGCTCCCACATGGGAATACATTTCCCTGTGGGAGCGGGCTCGCTCGCGAATGCAGACGACGCGGTCTTAAGCCTGGTGGCTAATCCGCCCATCCACCAGGGTATATCGCACTACGCCCGGCAAGCTGTGGCCAATAAACGGGCAGTTTTCTCCTTTGGACAGCCAGGTTTCGCCGGCCACGGTCGACGCCGCAGGGTCGAACAGTACGATATCCGCAGCGCCACCCACCGCCAACTTGCCCGCCGGCAGGCGCAATGCCTCGGCAGGGCCGGCACTCAAGCGTGCGAGCAGGGTCGGTAGATCGAGCAGACCGTCTTCTACCAGCGTCATCGCCAACGGCAGCAATAGCTCAACACTGCTGATCCCCGGCTCGGTGGCCCCGAACGGCGCCAGTTTGGCGTCCCGCTCGTGGGGTTGGTGATGGCTGGAGATGGCTGAAACCACGCCAGACTTCACCGCCGCCCGCAGGCCATCACGGTCGGCTCGGGTGCGCAGTGGCGGCTGGACGTGATAAAGGCTGCTGAAGTCGATCAGCGCTTCGTCGGTCAGGATCAGCTGATACAACGCCACATCGGCGGTCACCGGCAATCCACGGGCCTGGGCCTGAGCAATCAGGGCCACGCCGCGCGCGCTGGTGAGCTGGCTGAAGTGCGCGCGCACGCCGCTTTGTTCGACCAGCAGCAGATCCCGGGCCAGGGCTACGGTTTCGGCAGTTTCCGGGATCCCCGGCAAGCCGAGGAAACTCGCGGTCGGGCCTTCATGCGCCAGGCCACCTTCGGCCAGGTCATGATCCTGAGAGTTGAAAATCACCGTCAGGTCGAAGGTCGCCGCGTATTCCAGCGCCCGGCATAGGGTGCGGGTATTGCGGAAGCTCTCCAGACCGTTGCCGAAGGCCACGCAGCCGGCATCGCGCAGTGCCACAAGCTCTGCAAGCTGCTCGCCGTCCAGGCCTTTGCTCAGGGCGCCAATCGGGAACACCTTGGTGTTGCCGGCCTCGCGGGCGCGGTCGAGGATCAATTCGGCGACAGCCGAGGTGTCGAGCACCGGTTTGGTCTTCGGCGGGCAGCACAGGCTGGTCACGCCACCAGCCGCGGCGGCGCGGGTTTCGCTGGCAATCGAACCTTTGCGGCTATAACCCGGCTCGCGCAGGGCAACGTTCAGGTCAACCAGCCCAGGGGCGGCTACCAGGCCTTTGGCGTCGATGGTCTGGACCGGAACAAAACCGGCCGGCGCAGCGCCAAGGGCAACGATCTTGCAGGCTTCAACGTGGATATCGGTAACTTGATCCAGACCCGAGGTTGGATCGATGACGCGGGCGCCGAGAATGCTGAGCTTCACTGGGCGTTCTCCTGCTCGAATTGGCGCTGGGCAGTCTGCCCGCTCATGGCCATGGACAGCACAGCCATACGAATCGCAATACCGTAGGTGACTTGGTTGAGGATCACCGAGTGCGGGCCGTCGGCCACCGCCGACTCAATCTCCACCCCACGGTTGATCGGACCCGGGTGCATGACGATGCAATCGGGCTTGGCCCCGGCCAAACGCGCGGTGGTCAGACCGAACAGGCGATAGAACTCGCCTTCGCTCGGTAGCAAACCACCGGTCATGCGTTCCCGTTGCAGGCGCAACATGATCACCACGTCCACATCTTTCAGGCCTTCAGCCATGTCGGTGTAGACCTTCACGCCGTATTGCTCGATACCGATAGGCAACAGGGTTTTCGGCGCGATCACGCGGATGTCCGGGCAACCGAGGGTTTTCAGCGCCAGCATGTTGGAGCGCGCCACCCGCGAGTGCAGGATGTCGCCGACGATGGCCACCGAGAGGTTTTCGAAACCGCCCTTGTGCCGACGAATCGTCAACATGTCGAGCATGCCCTGGGTCGGGTGCGCGTGACGGCCATCGCCGCCGTTGATGATCGCCACTTGCGGGCACACATGCTCGGCGATGAAGTGCGCCGCGCCGGAGTCACCGTGACGCACGACGAACATGTCGGCGGCCATGGCTTCCAGGTTGCGCAAGGTGTCGAGCAGGGTTTCGCCCTTGCTTGCCGACGATGTCGACACGTTCAACGTGATCACGTCCGCCGACAGGCGCTGGGCCGCCAGTTCGAAGGTGGTGCGTGTACGAGTCGAGTTCTCGAAGAACACGTTGCACACGGTCTTGCCGCGCAGCAACGGGACTTTTTTCACCGCCCGGGCGCCGACTTCGAGGAACGAGTCGGCGGTGTCGAGGATTTCCGTCAGCAGCTCTCGGCGCAAACCGTCGAGCGAGAGGAAGTGGCGCAGCTGGCCCTGATCATTGAGCTGCAGCGGGCGCTTGGTTTCTAGAGGCGTCATCGCGAGGGGGACTCTCAATAGGGCGAATTAAAGGGCGAGGTCTTGCAGTTCGAGCACCAGCGGTGACGGGCCGGACAGCTTCACCCGTTCGTGGGCGGCCAGGGCCAGGGTCGCGCCGACCACGTTCGGACGGATCGGCAGTTCGCCGGCGTCCAAGTCCAGCAGGCACACCAGCGTCACGCTGGCCGGGCGGCCGTAGTCGAACAGTTCGTTCATGGCGGCGCGGATGGTGCGGCCGCTCATCAGCACGTCGTCGATCAACACCAGATGCTGGCCTTCGATCTCGAACGGCAGGGCCGAGGGGCGCACTTGCGGGTGCAGGCCGTTCTGGCTGAAGTCGTCGCGGTAGAAGGAAACGTCCAGGGTGCCGAGGGGCGAATCGCTGCCCAATTCATCGAGCAACGCCTGGGCGACCCAGACGCCGCCGGTGCGAATCCCGATGTAGCGTGGTTCGCTGATGCCACGGTGTTCCAGGTGTGCCTTGAGACGGATCGCCATCTGGCTGATCAGTTCGGCGGGATTGGGCAGGCTCATGGTTGCTCCTTCTTGGGCCCGAGCCGGTGCATGCGGGGTTTGGCTCGGGTTGTCGCTATAGAGAGTCGCTTGCGGCGGCTCTTCAGGATTCGATGCTCAGGATTCAAACAGCGCGGTGTTTTCGTCGAGCCAGCCTTGCAGCAGCAGGGCGGCAGCGATGGCATCGACCGGGTTGTCGCGATAACTGCCTTTTTGCCCGCCACGATCACGCCGCTCACCCTTGGCTTCGAAGGTGGTCAAGCGTTCGTCGTGGGTATAGAAGGGCAGGTTGTAGCGGCCGTTGAGGCGGCGGGCGAACTTCTCGGCCCGCAGGCACATGTCGCTGGGCGTGCCGTCCATATTCAACGGCAGGCCGACCACCACGGCGTCCGGCTTCCATTCCTTGATCAGGGCTTCGACCTGATTCCAGTCGGGAATACCGTTTTGTGCCTTCAAGGTGCACAGCTCGCGGGCCTGGCCGGTAATCACCTGGCCGACCGCAACGCCGATCTGTTTGGTGCCGTAGTCAAAACCCAGGATCAGTCGCAAAGCCATCAGGCGTGGCCCGCCTGGCTGGTCAGCAGGCTGAGGTTGACACCTAAGTGCCGGGCGGCGGCTTCGAGGCGCGATTCGCTGCTGGTATTGAAGAGGATGTCGGCGTTGTACGGGCACGTCAGCCAGGCATTGTCGGCCAGCTCGGCCTCCAGTTGCCCGGCTTCCCAGCCGGCGTAGCCGAGGGTGATCACGCTTTTCGCCGGGCCAACGCCATCGGCGATGGCGAACAGCACATCCTGGGAGGTGGACAAGGACAACTCGCCTTCCAGATCAACGGTCGCCTGAAAGGTTTTCCCCGACGGATGCAGGACAAACCCGCGATCGGTCTGCACCGGCCCGCCGATAAAGATCGGCACGTGCTGACAGAGCACGGGTGGCTCGATGTCAGGGCGCAGTTGCTCGAGGATATCGGCCAGATTCAGTTCTTGCGGACGGTTGACCACCAGCCCCATGGCGCCATTGGCCGTGTGCTCGACGATGTAGGTCAAGGTGTGCGCAAAGTTCGGGTCGGCCATGTGAGGCATGGCGATCAGGAAGTGATGCTTGAGGTAGCTGGGGCTGACGTTCTTCATGAGCGCTAGTGTGGCGTTGGAGGGGCGAACTGACAAGCTGGGGATGTGTAGGAAATGCCTACGCGGGTGTGTTTTTGATCTGTGTTTGCTTGAGGGCCTCTTCGCGGGCAAGCCTCGCTCCTACAGGTACGGTGTTTCGTTTGTAGGAGCGAGGCTTGCCCGCGAAGGCGTCGGCCCGATCACCACAAATCCATCGGTCAGTTGCTGGAGAGCTTGTCGCCCCGGGCAAATTTCCAGGTGCGGATGATTTCCAGCCGGTCGATGTCCGACAAATCCCCGGTAAACGGCGAAAACGGTGCCGCCAGCCGCACAATCCGCTGGGCAGCCTGGTCCAGCAGCGGTTGCCCGGAGGACTCCAACACCAGCACTTCATATAACGAGCCGTCGCGGTTGATCGAGACCATCAAACGCAAGTTGCCGTAGATCTGCTTGCGCCGCGCTTCGTCGGGGTAGTTGAGGTTGCCGATGCGCTCGACCTTCTTGCGCCATTCGTCCTTGTACCAGGCGCCCTTGTCTTTCATGGTCGAGGCCGCGCTCAAGCGGTGGATGCGCGGGCGCTTGGCGTACAGCTGTTGTTCGTTGGCCAGTTCCGCTTCCAGGCTGGCGATGTCGCTGGACAGTTGCGAGCTGTCGAACGTCGGCGCGGCCACGGCAGGCTTGGGCGGGGTCTTGGGTTCTTCGTTTTTGGCCGGGGCTTTTTTCGGCTTCGGCGCGACGGTGGTCACCGCCGCCTTGGGCGCGGCTTCCTGAACTTCAGGCTTGGCCGCCGGCGGTGGCGTGACTTTCTGCACCTTGTTGTCCTGGAACGGCGCGACCTCGGTGGTCTTGGGGATCGCCTTTTTATCCAGGGTGCCGCTGCCTTCCTGATTCTCTTGCGCAAGAAAATCGGCTTTCTTCGGCTTGGTTTCGCTTTTGAAGGTGGCGAGGGTGATTTCCAGGGTTTTGCTGATCTGCTTGGGTTCGACCATGGTAAAGCCAACGCCCAACAGCAAGGCCAGGTGAATCAACGCCGCGAGAAACAGGGTAAAACCGAGGCGATCGGCCGGGCGCACGCCACGATGGGCGAGTTCAGCGGGCAGATCGGACGGGAGCGTCATAACAAGAAAACCAACATCGCGTTTTTCACAGGCCGCGGATGATAACGCAATGTTGGTCGTTTCTCGGCTGTTCTATATCAACGGGCCTTGAGCTTCTGATCGATGGCATCCATCAAGAGGCCGCCGATATCGGTGCCAAACGCATTATCAATCTCGCGAATGCAGGTCGGGCTGGTGACGTTGATTTCGGTCAGGCTTTCGCCGATCACGTCCAGGCCCACGAACAACAGGCCTTTCTCACGCAGGGTCGGGCCGACCTGAGCGGCGATCCAGCGATCCTTGTCGCTCAGCGGACGAGCTTCGCCACGGCCACCGGCAGCGAGGTTGCCACGGGTTTCGCCCGCAGCCGGAATGCGCGCCAGGCAATAATCCACCGGTTCGCCGTCGATCATCAGGATGCGTTTGTCGCCGTCCTTGATCGCCGGCAGGTAGGCCTGGCCCATGATCTGCTGGGTGCCCAGCGCGGTCAGGGTTTCGAGGATCACCGACAGGTTCGGATCGCCCGCACGGTGACGGAAAATCGAAGTGCCGCCCATGCCGTCCAGCGGCTTGAGGATCACATCGCCGTGCCTGGCGGCGAATTCACGCAACACGTCGGCGCGGCGGCTGACCACGGTCGGCGGCGTGCACTGCGGGAACAGCGTGGCGAACAGCTTTTCATTGCAGTCGCGCAGGCTCTGCGGCTTGTTGACCACCAGCACACCCGCGCGCTCGGCTTGCTCCAGCAGGTACGTGGAGTAGACGAATTCCATGTCGAACGGCGGATCCTTGCGCATCAGGATCACGTCCAGATCGCTCAGCAGCGCGTCGGTTTCGGCTTCCAGTTCGAACCATTTTTCCGGGTTGGCGAAGACTTTCAGCGGCCGCATCCGCGCCCGTGCTTCACCTTCGCCCTGGTACAAATCCTTCTGTTCCATATAGAACAGTTCCCAGCCGCGCTTCTGTGCGGCCAGCAGCATGGCCAGCGAGCTATCCTTTTTATAGGAGATGCTGGCGATTGGGTCCATGACAATCCCGACGCGAACGCTCATGGGTGTTTCCTCGAATTTGGGTAGGCACAAGGCCAGAAAAAGTGGCGTCAGAGTGGCGCTGAGTGTGTTCCCGGTCAAGGAAAAACCACTGCGCCGGCCGGCCGATAGATTGGATTTGGAGACTGTGCTAAAAAGGTCGCCATGTCGCGCTGGCCCTTCAGCATCAAGGGTTTGAAGCCGTCAAACGGACAAATTGATTCGCAAAGGCGACGGTAGAGCATTTATGGAACAGCATTCCAGCGCCTTGAAGGTCATGGTGATCGACGATTCGAAGACGATTCGCCGCACCGCCGAAACGCTGCTCAAGAACGTGGGTTGTGAAGTCATCACCGCCATCGACGGTTTCGATGCGCTGGCCAAGATTGCCGACAATCACCCCGGCATTATCTTTGTCGACATCATGATGCCGCGCCTGGATGGTTATCAGACCTGCGCTTTAATCAAGAACAACAGTGCGTTCAAGTCCACGCCAGTGATTATGCTGTCGTCCAAGGACGGGCTGTTCGACAAGGCCAAGGGGCGCATCGTCGGCTCCGACCAGTTTTTGACCAAGCCTTTCAGCAAGGAAGAACTGCTGAACGCGATCCAGGCCCATGTTCCGGGCTTCGCCGCCGTTTTGCCGCAGTAGGACACGCACAGTGACGCTCGGCCAACGGGCCCGGCGTCGACAAGAAGAATGGGGAAGACCATGGCACGTATTCTGATCGTCGATGATTCGCCGACCGAAATGTACAAACTGACCGGCATGCTGGAAAAGCACGGTCATGAAGTGTTGAAAGCCGAAAACGGCGCCGACGGCGTGTCCCTGGCCCGCCAGGAAAAACCCGACGCCGTGCTGATGGATATCGTCATGCCCGGCCTCAACGGTTTCCAGGCCACGCGCCAGTTGACCAAAGATCCGATAACCGCGCACATCCCGGTGATCATCATCACCACCAAGGATCAGGAAACCGACAAGGTCTGGGGCACCCGCCAGGGCGCGAAAGACTACCTGACCAAACCGATCGACGAAGAAACCCTGATCAAGACCCTGAACAACGTGCTGGCCGGTTGATCCTCCGGCCATGACCGAGTCGCTGACGGCTTTCGAACTGCTGCTGCAGATTGACCAGCGTTGTCGCGTGCTGGCGGCGGACTTGCCGTCCCAGCCGACCCGTCAGGACAACTGGAGCGGCATCGGTTTTCGCCTGGGCGAGCACTGGTATGTGGCGCCGATGGGGGAAGTCAGCGAAGTCCTGCATGAACCGCGCTGCACCCAACTGCCGGGGGTCAAGCCTTGGGTCAAGGGTGTGGCCAACTTGCGTGGGCGGTTGCTGCCGATCATGGATGTCTGTGCCTTCTTTTCGGATAAAGAGCTTGGGCATGAGTTGTCGGCGGTGCGCAAGCAACGGCGGGTGCTGGTGGTGGAATACAAAGACGTGTTTGCCGGGTTGATGGTCGATGAAGTCTACGGTTTGCAGCACTTCGCCCAGGACAGCCTGGAAGCGGTGCCGCCGAACGAACTGAGCGGCGCGATGGGGGCGTTCGTCCAGGGCCGGTTCCAGCGTGAACAGAGCTGGCAAGTGTTCAGCCCGTTTGCGTTGGCGCAGTCCCAGGATTTCCTGCATGTCGCGGTGTAGGCACCGCAATCCCGTAGGAGCGAGGCTTGCCCGCGAAGGCGTCGTGTCAGTCGACATAAATGTTGAATGAATAACCGCTTTCGCGGGCAAGCCTCGCTCCTACAGGGGATGGGTTGAATTGGGCAGTACAGGCGAGGACCGATGACAAAAGCAAAAACAGGTGCCCCGGAAGGGTCGCGCAGCCGTTCGCAGATCATCGTGCTGTTTATCGCGCTGATCATCTTCATCATGCTGCTGTTCGCCAACTTCGCTTACCTCAACACCCAGGCCACCTACGACAAACAGTACATCGGCCACGCCGGTGAGCTGCGCGTGCTGTCTCAGCGTATCGCCAAGAACGCCACCGAAGCCGCCGCCGGTAAGGCTGCCGCGTTCAAGTTGCTCAGCGATGCGCGCAACGACTTCGCTCAGCGCTGGGGTTACCTGAAGAAGGGCGACCCGAGCACCGGCCTGCCGCCCGCACCGTCCACCGTGCGCCCGGAAATGCGCGCCGTGCAGTTGGACTGGGAACGCCTGCTGAAAAACACCGACGCCATTCTCTCCAGCGAACAAACCGTGCTGTCCCTGCACCAAGTCGCCGCGACCCTGGCCGAAACCGTGCCGCAGTTGCAGGTCGAGTACGAAAAAGTCGTCGAAATCCTGCTCCAGCGCGGCGCCCCTGCGGCTCAGGTCGCGATGGCCCAGCGTCAGTCGCTGTTGGCGGAACGGATTCTCGGCGCGGTGAACACCGTACTCTCCGGCGATGAAAATTCCCAACAAGCCGCCGACGCCTTCGGCCGCGATGCCGCACGTTTCGGCCAGGTGCTCAACGGCATGCTCCAGGGCAACCCGGCGTTGAAAGTCAGCCAAGTCGAAGACAAGGACGCCCGGGCGCGCCTGACCGAAATCTCCGAACTGTTCGAATTCGTCTCTGGCTCAGTGGATGAAATCCTCGAAACCTCGCCGGAGCTGTTCAAGGTCCGCGAATCAGCCACCAGCATCTTCACCCTGTCGCAAACCCTGCTCGATGAAGCCTCGCACCTGGCCACCGGTTTTGAAAACCTCGCTGGCGGGCGCAACACCGACACCATCGGCGGCTACGTGCTGGGCCTGTTGGCGCTGATGTCGATCATCCTTATTGGCCTGGTGATGGTTCGGGAAACCAACCGCCAGCTCCAGGAAACCGCTGAGAAGAACGAGCGCAACCAGAACGCGATCATGCGCCTGCTCGATGAAATCGAAGACCTGGCCGACGGCGACCTGACCGTGACCGCTTCGGTGACCGAAGACTTCACCGGCACCATCGCCGACTCGATCAACTATTCCGTGGACCAACTGCGCGATCTGGTGGCCACCATCAACCTTACCGCCGGCCAGGTCGCCGCCGCCGTGCAGGAAACCCAGGCCACCGCCATGCACCTGGCCCAGGCCTCGGAGCATCAGGCGCAGCAGATCAGCGAAGCCTCCACGGCGATCAACGACATGGCTCAGTCCATCGATCAGGTCTCGGCCAACGCCGCCGAATCCTCAGCCGTGGCCGAACGCTCGGTGGAAATCGCCAACAAGGGCAACGAGGTGGTGCACAACACCATCCACGGCATGGACAACATCCGTGAACAGATCCAGGACACCGCCAAACGCATCAAGCGTCTGGGTGAGTCTTCCCAGGAAATCGGCGACATCGTCAGCCTGATCGACGACATTGCCGACCAGACCAACATCCTCGCCCTTAACGCCGCGATCCAGGCTTCGATGGCCGGTGATGCCGGGCGCGGTTTTGCCGTGGTTGCTGACGAAGTGCAACGGCTGGCCGAGCGTTCATCTGCCGCGACCCGACAAATTGAAACCTTGGTCCGGGCGATCCAGACTGATACCAATGAAGCGGTGATTTCCATGGAGCAGACCACCACCGAAGTGGTGCGTGGCGCGCGTCTGGCGCAGGATGCCGGGGTGGCCCTGGAAGAAATCGAAGGCGTGTCCAAGACCCTCGCGGCGCTGATCCAGAGCATTTCCAACGCCGCGCAGCAACAGACGTCGTCCGCCGGGCAGATTTCCCTGACGATGAACGTGATCCAGCAGATCACCACGCAGACGTCGTCCGGCTCCACGGCGACCGCCGAAAGCATCGGCAACCTGGCGAAAATGGCCAGCCAGTTGCGGCGCTCGGTGTCGGGTTTCACCCTGCCGACCGAGCCCAAACAGGCCACGGACAACGCTTGAACCGCCTGCGGGCGTGAGCATTGCAGTAAGAATTGAGAGCGGAGTGGTTATGGGTGATCGGCACGACTATGTGGCCCTCGAGTGGGTCAAAGGCGAGATTGCCGAAACGCTGAAGCAGGCTCATCAAGCGTTGGAGCAACTGCTCGATGACCCCCAGGCGACCTACGCGCTGGGCGAGTGCCTGGCGTGTATCCATCAGGTCCACGGCAGTTTGCAGATGGTCGAGTTCTATGGCGCGGCCCTGCTCGCCGAAGAAATGGAGCAACTGACTGCGGCCCTGCAACAAAATCGCGTCAGTCATCGCGATGAAGCCATTCATCTGTTAAGACAGGCCCTGGGGCAACTGCCGATCTACCTCGACCGGGTGCAAGGGGCACGCCGCGACTTGCCGCTGGTGGTATTGCCGCTGATCAACGATCTGCGCAGCGCCCGGGGCGAAAGCCTGCTGTCGGAAACTAGCTTGTTCAGCCCGCAACTGCCGGACTTACCGCCGCTGGATCAAGACGATCTCGCGCTGCTGGAACCACCCGAATTACCCAATGTGCTGCGCAAATTGCGGCAAATGTTACAAATGGCGCTGGTCGGTTTGCTGCGCGAGCAGGATGGCGAAACCAATCTGGATTACCTGACCAAGGTTTTCGCCAAGCTTGAAACCTTGTGTGGTGACGCGCCGCTGAGCCCGTTGTGGCAGGTCGCGTCGGCGCTGGTCGAAGGCCTGCGCAACGGCGCGATTGCCAACAGCCCGGCCCTGCGCAGCCTGTTCAAGGACGCCGACAAGGAACTCAAACGCTTGCTGGAACAGGGCATGGCCGGGGTCAATCAGGCGCCGCCGCCGGAGCTGTTCAAAAGCTTGTTGTTCTACATTGCCAAAGCCGAACATCCCACCGGGCAGATGCTGACCATGAAAGATCGCTACGGACTGGACGATGCGTTGCCTGACAGCGCGATGGTCGACGAAGAACGCGCACGCCTCGCCGGCCCCGACCGCGATGCCATGCGCTCGGTGCTCGCCGCGCTGTGCGAAGAACTGGTGCGGGTCAAGGAGCGCCTGGACCTGTTCGTGCGCAGCGACCGCCAGCACACCTCCGACCTCGAAAGCCTGCTGGCGCCCCTGCGGCAAATCGCTGACACCCTGGCGGTGCTCGGTTTCGGCCAGCCGCGCAAGGTGATCATCGATCAACTGGCGGTGGTGCTGAGCCTTGCGCAAGGCCAACGGGAACCCAACGACGCGATCCTGATGGACGTGGCCGGGGCCTTGCTCTACGTCGAAGCGACCCTGGCCGGGATGGTCGGCACCGTGGAGCCGGAGAGCCAGGAAGAAAGTCGCCTGCCCACCACCGACCTGACCCAGATTCATCAGATCGTGATTCGCGAAGCGCGGATCTGCCTGCAACAAGCCAAGGACATGATCGTCGACTACATCGACGCCGATTGGGACCGCCAGCAACTGCAACCCTTGCCGGCGCTGCTGACCCAGGTGCGCGGCGCCTTGGCGATGATTCCGCTGAACCGTGCCGCGAGCCTGATCGAAGCCTGCAACGGCTTTATCCGCGAACACCTGCTGGTGGACACCGATCATCCTGGCTGGCAACAACTCGACAGCCTGGCCGACGTCATCACCAGCATCGAGTACTACCTCGAACGCCTGAACGACGATCCGCAAGAACTGGGCGAACACCTGCTCGATGTCGCGGAAAACAGCCTCGCCGCCCTCGGGTTTTTCCCCGCCGAAAAACTCGTCCCGGTACTTGAAGACGTACTGAGCCCCAACGAAGCCCAGGTCATGCAAGACCTGCAGGAACTCGACGATCCTGAAACCGTGCAATCCCTGGCCGCGGTGTTGGCCAGCCCGGTATCCGCCGTCAACCCGCCGGCCCTCAACACTCCGGGCAGCCTGTTGCCGCCGCCCGTGGGCGAAGAGCCGGTGGACGATGAGCTGCGGGAAGTTTTCCTCGAAGAAACCGATGAAGTCCTGGAAGTGCTGCGCGAATACCTGCCGCGCTGGTCGGCCAACGTGGGCGACAGCGCTGCGCTGAGCGAATTGCGCCGCGCCTTCCACACCTTGAAAGGCAGTGGCCGAATGGTCCGCGCACTGGTGCTCGGCGAACTGGCCTGGACCGTGGAGAACCTGCTTAACCGCGTGCTGGAACACAGCGTCGAGCCTGGGCCTGCGGTGCAACAACTGCTGACCGACGCTTTGAATCTGCTGCCAGAACTCATCAACGAATTCGCCGCCAACGCCCAGCGTCAGCGCGACGACGTGGACCGCTTGGCCGCCCGGGCTCATGCCTTGGCCAAGGGCGATGCAACGCTGTCCGACGAAGACACCCAAGACGTCGCCGCCCTCGACCCGTTGTTGCTGGAGATCTTCCGCAACGAAGCCGAAACCCACCTCGCCAGTCTCAATCGCTACCTCGATCAAGCCGCCGAGCACGTGCCGCTGCAAGCCAGCGACGAGTTGCAGCGGGCCTTGCACACCCTCAAGGGCAGCGCCTCGATGGCCGGTGTGGTGCCGATTGCCGAACTCGCCGCGCCGCTGGATCAACTGGCCCGTGAGTACAAGGCGCACCTGATCGCCCTCGACCTGGATGAAGTCGAGTTGCTGCTGGAAGCCGAAGGCTTGTTCCGCCTCGGTTTGCGTCAGCTCAAGACCGATCCGCTGGCCGAGATTCCCGGCGCCCGTTCGCTGATCAAGCGCACCCATGAATTGCTGGACGAACGCCTGGAAGCGATCCTCAGCGCGCCGAACCGGGGCCTGCGGATCAAGCGCGACCCGCAACTGATCAACAACTTTCTGGCCCAGGGCATGGACATCCTGCTCGACGCCGAAAGCCTGCTGCGCCGCTGGCAGCAACACCCCGGCGAGCGTCAGGAACTCAGCGCGCTGCTGGACGAATTGACCACCCTCGGCGAGGGCGCGCACCTGGCGGATCTGCACCCGGTGGATGAACTCTGCGAGGCGTTACTCGACCTGTACGGCGCGGTGGAAGAAAGCAGCCTGGCGGTCAGCGACGAGTTTTTCCATGAAGCGCAAAGTGCCCATGAAGCGCTGATCAACATGCTCGACGAACTGGCCGCCGGCCAGGAAGTCAGCCCGCAACCGGAGCGGGTCCGGGCCTTGCGCGGGTTGCTCGATACCAGCCTCGATCCGTCGGCCATGGGCCTGATCCGCAGCGACGGCAGCCGGGCGTTGAGTATTCGCGAACTGGGCACTGCCACCGCTGAGCTGTCACAAACTGCGACGCAAATTGAACACGACGACGAGATCGTTTCGATCTTCCTCGAAGAAGCGGTGGATATCCTCGAAAGCGCCGGCCAGGCCTTGCAGCGCTGGCTGAACGACCCGGACAACGCTGCGCCGCTGTCGTCGTTGCAGCGGGATTTGCACACCCTTAAGGGCGGTGCGCGGATGGCCGAGGTTGAAGCTGTCGGCGACCTGGCCCATGAACTGGAAACGCTTTACGAAGGCCTGGTGGACCGACGTTTCAGCTACAGCGAAGCGCTGGCGCGGTTGCTGCAAACCAGTCACGACCGTTTGGCGGTGTTGCTGGAACAGTTGCAGCAGCAAAAAGCCTTGGGTGATCCGAGCGAGCTGATCGAAGCCATTCGCGAATTCCGCCAGGGCAATGCCGGCACGCCGGAACCGCTCGAACCGGCCCACGAACATGATTCGCCGGGGCATGATCCGGAACTGCTGGAAATCTTCCTCGAAGAAGGTTTCGACATCATCGAAAACTCCGGCGCGGCGCTGGTGCGCTGGCAGGCCGAGCCGTCGAACCGCCAGGAAGTGGAAACCCTGCTGCGGGATTTGCACACGCTGAAGGGCGGTGCGCGGATGGTGGAAATCGCCCCGATTGGCGACCTCGCCCATGAGCTGGAATTTCTCTACGAAGGTCTGTCGGCGGGTGTGCTGCAACCGACGGCGCCGCTGTTCACGCTATTGCAAAGCAGCCACGACCGCTTGGCGCAGATGCTCGACGCCACCCGCGCCGGACAACCTTGCCCACCAGCGGATCGGTTGATCGATGCGATCAAGAACTTCAGTCATCCAGTGGTGCCCGAAGCCCCGGTCGTTGCGCCCGTTACGGTTAAGGTTGAAACACCGGCGCCGGATGCCGGCGCCGATATGGTCAAGGTTTCGGCAGAACTGCTGGACGATCTGGTCAACCTGGCCGGGGAAACCTCGATTTTCCGTGGCCGTATCGAGCAGCAGGTCAACGATGCCCGCGTGGCCCTGAGCGAGATGGAAACCACCATCGAGCGCATGCGCGATCAGTTGCGCCGCCTCGATACCGAAACCCAAGGGCGGATCCTCAGCCGTCAGCAAGTCGAAGCCGAACGCCTGGGCTACGAAGAATTCGATCCGCTGGAAATGGACCGCCACTCGCAATTGCAGCAACTGTCCCGGGCGCTGTTCGAATCCGCCTCCGACTTGCTCGACCTCAAGGAAACCCTCGACCGCACCAATCAGGACGCGGAAAACCTGCTGCAACAGCAGGGCCGCATCAACACCGAATTGCAGGAAGGCCTGATGCGCACGCGCATGGTGCCGTTCGAACGGATGCTGCCGCGCCTGAAACGCATCGTGCGTCAGGTGTCCGGCGAGTTGGGCAAGGACGTGGAATTCGTCGTCGGCAACGCCGAAGGCGAAATGGATCGCAACGTGCTGGAACGCATGGCCGCGCCGCTGGAGCACATGCTGCGCAATGCTGTGGATCATGGTTTGGAATCCGCTGAAGTGCGGATTGCGGCGGGGAAACCGGCACAGGGCAAGATCACGCTGGACCTGTCGCGAGAGGGCGGCGACATCATTTTCGACATCCGCGACGACGGCGCCGGCGTGCCGCTGGACGCGGTGCGGCGCAAGGCGATCAAGCGCGGCATGCTCGCGCCGGACAGCGACATCAGCGACCGCGACGTCCTGCAATTCATCCTGCAACCGGGGTTCTCCACCGCCGAGAAAATCACCCAGATTTCCGGGCGTGGCGTGGGCATGGACGTGGTGCACGAAGAGGTGCGGCAACTCGGCGGCAGCATGAGCATCGACTCGACGGCGGGGCAGGGCGTGCATTTCCGCATTCGCCTGCCGTTCACCGTGTCGGTCAACCGGGCGCTGATGGTGCAGTGCTTCGACGACCAATACGCGATCCCGCTGAACACCATCGACGGCATCGTCCGTGTGCTGCCCAACGAACTCGAAGGGCATTACCGCCTCGATCCGCCGACCTACAAATACGCCGGGCAACACTATGAACTGTGCTACCTCGGCGAACTGCTGAAAACCAGCACCCGCCCGAAACTGCTGGGCCAGAGCCTGCCGTTGCCGGTGCTGCTGGTGCAATGCAACGAACGACACATCGCCGTGCAAGTGGATTCCATGGCCGGCACCCGCGAGATCGTGGTCAAGAGCCTCGGCCCGCAATTTGCGGCGGTGCAGGGGCTGTCCGGGGCGACGATTCTGGGGGATGGCCGGGTGGTGCTGATTCTCGATTTGCTGGCACCGATCCGTGCCATGCAGACCCGCGTGCCGCAGCGGCCGGTGACCCAGGATGTCGAGGCCGAGCCGCACAAGCCGTTGCTGGTGCTGGTGGTGGACGACTCGGTGACCGTGCGCAAGGTCACCAGCCGTTTGCTCGAACGCCACGGCATGAACGTGCTCACCGCCAAGGACGGCGTCGACGCCATGTTGCTGCTCGAAGATCATCTGCCGGACCTGATGCTGCTGGACATCGAAATGCCGCGCATGGACGGTTTCGAAGTCGCCACCCAGGTCCGCGCCGACGAACGCCTGCAACACCTGCCGATCATCATGATCACCTCCCGCACCGGCCAAAAACACCGCGACCGCGCCATGGCCATTGGCGTCAACGACTACCTCGGCAAGCCGTACCAGGAATCGGTGCTGCTCGAAAGCATCGCCCTGTGGAGCAAAACCCATGCTTGAGCATCGCACCAGCAACCTCACCGGGCTCTTGCTGCCCTTGGCGGATCGCAATTTGATCCTGCCCAACGTTGCCGTCGCTGAACTGATTGACTACCAACCGGCGGCGTTCGATCTGGATACGCCTCCGTGGTATCTGGGGCTGGTGACCTGGCGGGACCGGCAGATTCCGTTGCTCAGTTTTGAGTCTGCATGTGGCCAGAAAGTGGTGATTGGCGAGCGCGTGCGGATCGTCATCCTCAATGCCCTGGGCGGGCGGCCGGAGTTGAAGTTTATTGCGCTGCTGGTGCAGGGGATTCCGCGCTCGTACAAGCTCGATAGCCAGTTGAGCTATGTGGATGTGCCGTTGTGTCCGCTGGAACAAGCGGCGGTGCAGGTCGGGGAGCAGGTGGCGAAAGTGCCGGATTTGTTGGCGCTGGAGGAGTTGTTGGTGAGTGCTGGGCTCGTCTGACGGGCCCCTTCGCGGGCAAGCCTCGCTCCTACAAGGGGCAACGTAAATCCTGTAGGAGCGAGGCTTGCCCGCGAAGGCGGCCTTCAATTCACCACAAAATCAACGGCTAAACCTTGCCCGCGGCCAACGCCTCATGGTGATCCAACACCCGCTCCACCAACAACTGCACACCGTCCGTCAAACGGCTGATGCCCAAGGCCAGCGAACGGCGTGTGCCATCCACATCGTCCGCCAAGCCAGCCGCTATCGCGCTGATGGACAGCAAATCTTCTGAAGCATTGGCCAGCAGGGCCTCGGGGTCATCGAGATTCGAGGCGACGGCGAAGAGTTGGTATTTGCGGCGTTTGGATCGTTTTTCTTCAGCCGGGGGGAAGTAGTGAGCGAAGGCGCGGTCGGCGGCTTCTTTCATTTTTATTGCGTCGAGCGCTTCTGGGGAATCGGTGCCGGATCCCGGGGGGTTGGGGGTAGCTTTGAACATAGTGAAGATCCATTTAATGAGTTTTTAGCTGCTCCATTAGGCTTCCAGGCGAAAGGGTGGCAGCTGTACGCGGGCTGGAAACCCGGGGTAAACGGACAAAACCCGGCAGACCCGAAGGTCTCCCGCGCACAGCCGCCATAACGGAGCGCACTCATTAAAGGTGCGCAAGCATACGTTAAGAACAGCGCTTTTGTGTCGTTTACACCTCGGGTTTCCAAGCCCGGCCACTGAGTTTGCAGCGACACCTAAACGATAAAGATCAAAGCAAAACCCCACCAGTCAGCGGGTTCCCCCATTGCTGTAGGCAGTGACGTCAGACCGCGTAGCCGCCAACCCTTCCTGTGCCGCAACTTTTAAACACAAATCCCCATTTAGCCAGCCAAGGTTGGAGAGTCCCAAAAAGGGACTGATCGGTCCTTTTTCCGGACTGATCGAAAACTGCGGTGATTGGTCTGGCCTCTTCGCGGGCAAGCCTCGCTCCTACAGGTTTGTGTCGTTCGCAGGGGTTGTGTACGACGCGACCTTGTAGGAGCGAGGCTTGCCCGCGAAGGCGTCAGCCCGGCCAACCATTACCCTGACCGTAACGATCCGTCGCTCTGCTTGATTGATGCCCACTCCCCAACCCTCCTAAGGTGACCCCACGACAGCGAACCCGTGGAGTGGTCATGACTACAACAATATCCCCCGACGCGCGATGGACGCGGCGGCGCAGCGAGAAGCAGCGACGTCTTGAGTTGGTCAAAGGCTTTGCCGACGGCGTGGTGTTGCCTACCGACAAGATCGTCGCGGCGCTGGAGGCGTTGATTCTGCCCGGCGACCGTGTGGTGCTGGAGGGCAATAACCAGAAGCAAGCGGATTTCCTCTCGCGCTCCCTGGCCAAGGCTGACCCCGCGAAGTTGCATGACCTGCACATGATCATGCCCAGCGTCGGCCGTTCCGAGCATCTGGACCTGTTCGAACGGGGCATCGCCCGCAAGCTCGATTTCTCCTTCGCCGGCACCCAGAGCCTGCGCATCAGCCAGTTGCTGGAAGATGGCCTTCTGGAAATCGGCGCGATTCACACCTACATCGAACTCTACGCACGACTGGTGGTGGACCTGATCCCCAACGTCGTGCTCTCCGCCGGTTTCATGGCTGACCGCGCTGGCAACATCTACACCGGCCCCAGCACCGAAGACACCCCGGCACTGATTGAACCGGCGGCGTTCAGCGATGGCATTGTCATCGTCCAGGTCAACCAATTGGTCGATGACGTGACAGACCTGCCCCGCGTCGATATCCCCGCATCCTGGGTCGATTTCGTCGTGGTGGCGGACAAGCCGTTCTACATCGAACCGCTGTTCACCCGCGACCCACGCCACATCAAGCCTGTGCATGTGTTGATGGCGATGATGGCGATCCGTGGGATCTACGAAAAACACAACGTCCAATCCCTGAACCACGGCATCGGTTTCAACACCGCCGCCATCGAATTGATCCTGCCGACCTACGGCGAATCCCTCGGCCTCAAAGGCAAGATCTGCCGCAACTGGACCCTCAACCCGCACCCGACCCTGATCCCGGCGATTGAAAGCGGCTGGGTCGAAAGCGTGCATTGCTTCGGCACCGAACTGGGGATGGAAAACTACATCGCCGCCCGGCCTGACGTGTTCTTCACTGGGCGCGACGGCTCGCTGCGCTCCAACCGCATGTTCTGCCAATTGGCCGGGCAGTACGCGGTGGACCTGTTTATCGGTGCGACCCTGCAAGTCGATGGCGACGGCCATTCCTCCACCGTAACCCGTGGCCGTTTGGCCGGTTTCGGCGGCGCGCCGAACATGGGCCACGACCCGCGCGGTCGCCGTCACGGCACCCCGGCGTGGCTCGATATGCGCCACGACGATGCGCCGGAAGCCTTGCTCGAACGCGGCAAAAAACTCGTGGTGCAGATGGTCGAGACGTTCCAGGAGGGCGGCAAACCGACCTTCGTCGAAACCCTCGACGCGGTGGAAGTGGCGCGCAAAAGCGGCATGCCGCTGGCGCCGATCATGATCTACGGCGACGACGTCACCCACCTGCTGACCGAAGAAGGCATCGCCTATCTGTACAAGGCGCGCTCGCTGGAAGAACGCCAGGCGATGATCGCGGCGGTCGCGGGCGTCACGGTGATCGGAATGCGTCACAACCCGAAAGACACCGCACGCATGCGCCGCGAAGGCCTGATCGCCTTGCCCGAAGACCTCGGCATCCGCCGCACCGACGCCACCCGCGAATTACTCGCGGCGAAAAGCGTGGCCGATCTGGTGGAGTGGTCCGGTGGCCTCTACAACCCGCCCGCCAAGTTCAGGAGCTGGTAAATGCACGCACTTAACCTGCAACCCAAAACACTGACCCTGGCCGAGCGGCTGGCGGATTTGGCGGTGGACGCGCTGATCGACGAAGCGGACCTTTCGCCGAAACCGGCATTGGTGGATCGTCGCGGCAATGGTGCGCACACCGATTTGCACCTGGGCTTGATGCACGCTTCGGCGTTGTCGTTGTGGCCGGCGTTCAAGGAAATGGCGGACGCGGCCATCGAGTTCGGCGACGTCGGTTTGCCGCTGCGCGAAGCCCTCGGGCGCATTGGTCGGGAAGGGGAGCGAGCGATGCTCGCCACCACCAATGGCGTGAATACCCATCGTGGGGCGATTTGGGCCTTGGGCCTGTTGGTCGCTGCCGCCGCCCTTGAAAACACCAACGCCAGCGCCGTCACGCTGTGCGCCGCACGTTTGGCCTTGCTCGACGACCGTTACGCACCTCGCCCGCTCAGCCACGGCGCCCAAGTCGCGCAACGCTACGGCGCACGCGGTGCTCGCGAAGAAGCGCAACTCGGCTTCCCTTCCGTCCTGCAACGCGCACTGCCACAACTCAAACACAGCCGCGCTCTGGGCCACGGCGAACAAAACGCACGCCTCGACGCCTTGCTCGCGATCATGACCCGACTGGCCGACACCTGCGTGCTCTACCGCGCTGGCGAAACCGGCCTGCAAACCATGCAACTCGGTGCCCAAGCGGTGCTCGACGCGGGCGGCAGTGCCAGCCTCGGCGGTCGCCGTCGATTGCATGAATTGGATGAACAATTAATCGCGTTGAACGCTTCGCCGGGCGGCGCTGCTGATTTGCTCGCCGCGTGCCTGTTCATCGACCGCCTCGAATCCGGAGCTTTCTGATGGAAACCTTATCCTTTGAATTCCCCGCCGGGCAGCCGCCCCGGGGCCGGACGCTGGTGGGCTGCGTTGGCTCGGGCGATCTGGAAGTGCTGATCGAACCGGGTGTGGCCGGCAAGTTGACGATTCAGGTGCAGACCTCGGTGAATGGCGCTGAACAGCGCTGGCAGCATCTGTTTGCGCGGATGTTCGACGGCCAGACACCGCCCGCCATGGCCATCGATATCCACGACTTCGGCGCGACGCCGGGCGTGGTGCGCTTGCGTCTGGAACAAGGCTTTGAGGAGATCGGCCATGACTGATCTCCTTAACAAACACAGCTTCGTCGAACTCGGCGCGCGGCAGCGGGCGAAAGCCTTGCTCGACGCCGGCACCTTCCGCGAATTGCTCGACCCGTTTCAACGAATCATGTCGCCGTGGCTGTCGCGCCAGGGCGTGGTGCCGCAAGCCGATGACGGCGTGGTGATCGCCAAGGGCAGCATCGGTGGTTTGCCGGTGGTGATTGCGGCGATTGAAGGTTCGTTTCAGGGCGGCAGCCTCGGCGAAGTCGGCGGCGCGAAGATGGCCGGTGCGCTGGAATTGGCGGCGGAAGACAACCGCAAAGGCATTCCGACCCGCGCCGTGCTGCTGCTGGAAACCGGTGGCGTGCGCTTGCAGGAAGCCAACCTCGGGCTGGCGGCGATTGCGGATATTCACGCGGCGATTGTCGATTTGCGTCAGTACCAGCCAGTGGTTGGCGTTGTGGCCGGCAGTGTCGGTTGCTTTGGCGGGATGTCGATTGCCGCCGGGTTGTGCAGTTATTTGCTGGTGACCCAGGAAGCACGGCTTGGCCTCAACGGTCCGCAGGTGATTGAGCAGGAAGCGGGGCTTGAGGAATACGACTCGCGGGATCGTCCTTTCATCTGGAGCCTGACCGGCGGCGAGCAGCGGTTTGCCAGTGGTTTGGTGGACCGTTATGCCGCCGATGACGTGGCGCAGATTCAGCAGCAGGTCAGTGAATTGCTGAAGCAAGGTTTGCCGGAGCAGCAACGCAGCCAGCAGGCCGGGTTGTATCTGGAGCGCTTGGCGCGATTGGACGCTGAACCGCAAATCGAACCGTCAGTGGTTCGCGATCTGTATCAAGGAGAGCGCTCATGAGAGGTTTGAACTGGTTCAACGCCTTGAGTACCGGTGCGAAACCGGTCGAAGGTTTGCCTGCTTCGCTGAAGGTTGCTGATGGTGTGTTGGGCGATCAACCGGTGCGGTTTATCGCGGTGGTCACCGATCCCGAAAACCGCTTCGCCCGTGCCCGCAATGGCGAAGTCGGTTTGCTGGAAGGCTGGGGGCTGGCCAAGGCTGTGGATGAAGTCATTGTTGCGGATAAAGACAAACCGCAAAAACGCGCCTTGATCGCCATCGTCGATGTGCCGAGCCAAGCCTACGGCCGCCGCGAAGAAGCCCTCGGTATTCACCAGGCGTTGGCGGGGGCGGCGGACAGTTATGCTCGCGCTCGACTGGCCGGACACGCGGTGATCGGTCTGTTGGTGGGCAAGGCCATGTCCGGGGCATTTCTCGCTCACGGCTATCAAGCCAATCGCCTGATTGCCCTGCGTGATCCGGGCGTGATGGTGCATGCCATGGGCAAGGCTTCAGCCGCGCGAGTGACCTTGCGCAGCGTCGAAGAGTTGGAAGCCTTGGCCGCCAGCGTGCCGCCGATGGCATATGACATTGAAAGCTACGCCAGCCTCGGTTTGCTCTGGGAAACCTTGTCGGTGGATCAGATTGAGCAACCGACGGCGCAGGACCTGACTCGCGTGACGGAATGCCTGAACCTCGCAATCAGCGATGTCGCCGCGACGGGCCGCGACCTGAGCAGCCGCTTGGGCGCCAGCAACCGCGCCGCGTCGAGCAAGGTTCGCGAACTGTTGAGAGCGCAGTGGTGAACACGTTTCTGGCCCACGACTTGCTCTGGGGCATGACCCCGGAGCAGTTGCCTGCCGACGCGCCGTTGTGGGCGATTGAGTCCATTGGCGCTGGCCAACCGGTGGTGGTTCGGCGTGCGTTGAGCGCGGCGGGTCAGATTGCCGTGGGCGTGCGCGGGCCGTTGCGTGAGCAGCGGTTTGCGACGGTGATGGCCGTCGAGGCGATTGAGCGTCGGGTCAAACCGGAAGATCTTTGTCATGTTTCGATTGATCGGGATCTACCCGCATTGCGCGCGCTGACTCAGCTCAGGGCGATGCTCGATGCCTGCGGTTTCGTCTGGGGCATCAGTGGCAGCGCCGGGTTTGAATTGGCCAGCGGAATCGAGGCCTTGCATGAACGCAGCGACCTCGACCTGATCCTGCGCACACCGCAACCCTTGAGCCGTGCCCAGGCCCAAGAGTTGGTGAAGATTTTCGACACCGCCGCCTGCCAGGTGGACATGCAATTGCAGACGCCTTCCGGTGCCGTGGCCCTGCGCGAATGGGCCGGGCCTGCGCGGCGAGTCCTGCTGAAAAACGCCACCCAGGCTTGTCTGGTCATTGATCCATGGAACCCACAGGAGCAAGCGGCGTGAGCAGTTTGCTGGTGTTCCCCGGTCAAGGCGCGCAGCAGCCGGGCATGCTCCATCGTTTGCCTCGGGAAACGGTTGATGAGGCGAGTGACGTCCTGGGTGAAGACGCGTTGCTGCTGGATTCTGCCGAAGCCTTGAAGTCGACGAGGGCGGTGCAGCTTTGCCTGCTGATCGCTGGCGTCGCGGCTTCACGGCAATTGCAGGAGCCGGCGAATTACGTGGCGGGATTGTCCATCGGTGCTTATCCGGCTGCGGTGGTCGCCGGCGCCCTGAGCTTCAGCGATGCCCTGCATCTGGTCAGCCTGCGCGGTGAGTTGATGCAACAGGCTTATCCACAGGGCTATGGCATGACCGCGATCATCGGTCTGGATTTATCCACCGTCGAACAGTTGCTCGCGCAGGTTCACAGCAACGAAACACCGGTGTACCTGGCCAATATCAACGCCGGTAACCAGGTGGTGATTGCCGGCAGCGACGAAGCGATGAAAGCCGTGGCGCAGTTGGCGAAAGGTCACGGCGCAGGTTTGGCTAAACGCTTGGCAGTCAGTGTTCCGTCGCACTGTCCTTTGCTGGAAGCACCTGCAAAAACCCTGGCAGAAGCCTTCGCCAAAGTGACCCTGAAAACCCCAACGATGGGCTACCTGAGCGGCAGTCGCGCCCGGCCCATCGTCAACATCGAAGCCCTGCGCGACGACCTCGCTTTCAATATGTGCCGCGTCGTCGATTGGCGCGGCACGGTGCAAAGCGCCTACGAGCGTGGCGTGCGTCTACACATCGAACTACCGCCCGGTGCGGTGTTAACCGGGCTGGCGCGCCGGGTGTTCGAGCAAGGCACCGTGATTGCCTTCGACGGTGCTCGCCTGGACACCTTGCAAGCGCTGTTGCGTGAGGAGGGAAGCCGCCAACCCTAGAACACCGACTCAGGCTTGCGAAGCACAAAAACAACAACTTCGACGATGCACTTTGAGGACTACAACAATGATTATTTACGGTGTGGCGCTGCTGGCGATCTGTACGCTGGCAGGGGTGATTCTGGGGGATGCCCTGGGCGTGTTGCTGGGCGTGAAGTCCAACGTCGGCGGGGTCGGGATCGCGATGATTCTGTTGATCTGCGCACGGCTGTACATGCAAAAGCGCGGCGGCATGACCAAGGATTGCGAGATGGGCGTCGGCTTCTGGGGCGCGATGTACATTCCAGTCGTCGTGGCGATGGCCGCGCAACAGAACGTCGTGACTGCCTTGCACGGCGGCCCGGTGGCGGTATTGGCGGCCATCGGTTCGGTGGTGATTTGCGGCTGCACCATTGCCCTGATCAGCCGGACCCACAAAGGCGAGCCCCTGCCCGATGAACCGGCGGAAGTCACGCCGGTCGGCACCCCAGTAGGAGGTCGCTGAGATGTGGGAACTCATTGATAAAGGCTTGACCAATAACGGCCTCGTTACCGCGTTCGCCTTCGTCGGCGTGATCATGTGGGTGTCGGTGGTGTTGTCCAAACGCCTGACCTACGGGCGCATTCACGGCTCGGCGATTGCCATCGTCATCGGCCTGGTACTGGCCTGGGTCGGCGGCACCATGACCGGCGGGCAAAAAGGCCTGGCGGATCTGTCGCTGTTTTCGGGTATCGGTTTGATGGGCGGCGCCATGCTGCGGGACTTTGCCATCGTCGCCACGGCGTTCGAAGTGCAAGCCACCGAAGCGAAGAAGGCCGGGTTGATCGGCGCCATTGCGTTGCTGCTGGGCACGATCCTGCCGTTCATTGTCGGCGCGAGCATTGCCTGGGCGTTCGGCTATCGGGATGCAATCAGCATGACCACCATCGGCGCGGGCGCGGTGACGTACATCGTCGGGCCGGTGACCGGGGCGGCGATTGGTGCCAGTTCGGATGTGGTGGCGTTGTCGATTGCCACCGGGTTGATCAAGGCGATCCTGGTGATGGTCGGCACGCCAATGGCGGCGAAATGGATGGGCCTGGACAACCCGCGTTCGGCGATGGTGTTTGGTGGGTTGGCCGGTACGGTCAGCGGCGTGACGGCGGGGTTGGCGGCGACGGATCGGCGGTTGGTGCCTTATGGCGCGTTGACCGCGACGTTCCATACCGGGCTTGGGTGCTTGCTTGGGCCTTCGTTGTTGTACTTCATTGTTCGCGGGATTGTGGGTTAAGTCGGGATTTGTATCGCTTTTTCTGACGCCTTCGCGGGCAAGCCTCGCTCCTACAGGTTTTGTGTTGTGGCCCAATCCATGGCACACCCCAATCCTGTAGGAGCGAGGCTTGCCCGCGAATGGGGCGACACGGTCTCAGGCCTGGCGATTGGCATACATCCGACACTCCGCCAGTAACGCCAACAAATTCGGATCGCGCTCCTTGGCTTTCAAAAACACCACGCCAATGTGCTGCTGCAACCGGTACTTTTCCTGCAACGGGATCAGTTTCACCCGGTTCTCATACACCGCCGCAATCCTGCCCGGCAGCAACGCATAACCCACCCCCGAGCTGACCATGCTCAACAGGGTGAAGATGTCGTTGACCTGCATCGCCACTTTCGGCTCGAACCCCGCCTGCTTGAACACCCGGATCCCGTCCTGGTGCGTGGCGAAGCCCTGGGTCAGGGTGATGAAGGTTTCGTCGCGCACTTCCGCCAGGTCGACTTCCGCCCGTTGGGCAAACTTCGAATCCGCCGGGGTGGCGAGGAAGATGTCGTCGGAGAACAACTGGATGTGCTCGCAATCCGGGTCGTTGACGCTGTCGTCCAGGGACACCAGGATCGCGTCGACTTCCATGTTCTTGAGCTTGTAGAGCAGGTCGATGTTGGAGCCGAGGATCAGGTCGATGTTGAGTTCGCTGCGGCGGATTTTCAGGCCCATGATCAGTTGCGGCACGGTCTTCACCGTCAGCGAATACAGCGAGCCGAGTTTGAAGCGTTCCGCCGAGAACCCGGCAGCTTCCCGGGTCAGGCGCACGCTTTCGACCACGTCCTGAATCAACTTCTGCGCCCGTTCTTCCAGCACATACGCACTTTCCAGTGGGGTCAGGTTGCGCCCTTCGTGCTTGAACAACGGGCAGCGCAGGGCGCTTTCCAGGGAATGGATGGCGCGGTGCACGCTGACGTTGCTGGTCTGCAACTCGGCGGCGGCACGGGCCAGGTTGCCAGTGCGCATGAAGGCCAGGAACACCTCGAGTTTTTTCAGGGTCAACTCTTCGTCGATCAGCATCGTGCGCACTCTTTTTGGAATGACCTGATTGTGCACGTAAGTGGGTTCTTGTAGGAGCTATGTAGGAGCTGTCGAGTGAAACGAGGCTGCGATCTTTTGATCTTGGCGTCTTCAAAGGCGCCGCAGATCAAGGTCAAAAGATCGCAGCCTCGTTTCACTCGACAGCTCCTACGCCTTGCGCCATGTTGTAACGAATATTGAGGAAAGCGATTCATGTATCACGGGGAAAGATTGAACGCCTGGACGCATCTGGTCGGGGCGGTGGCGGCGTTTGTCGGGGTGGTGTGGATGCTGGTGATCGCCAGCCTGGACGGCAGTCCGTGGAAGATCGTCAGCGTAGCGATTTATGGTTTCACCTTACTGGTGCTCTACAGCGCCTCGACCGTGTACCACAGCGTGCGCGGGCGCAAGAAAGAGATCATGCAGAAGGTTGATCACTTTTCGATCTATCTGCTGATCGCCGGCAGCTACACGCCGTTCTGCCTGGTGACCCTGCGCGGGCCGTGGGGCTGGACGTTGTTCGGGATTGTCTGGGGGCTGGCGCTGATCGGCATCCTGCAAGAAATCAAACCGCGTTCGGAAGCGCGGATTCTGTCGATCGTGATCTACGCGGTGATGGGCTGGATCGTGCTGGTGGCGGTCAAGCCGCTGCTCGCGGCGCTGGGCTCTACCGGTTTCGCCTGGTTGGCGTCGGGCGGAGTGTTGTACACCGTGGGGATTATCTTTTTTGCCCTCGACCATCGCCTGCGGCATGCCCATGGGATCTGGCATTTGTTCGTGATTGCGGGGAGTTTGCTGCACTTTGTGGCGATTATGTTTTATGTCTTGTAGACCGAGTCGTGGCCATTCGCGAGCAAGCCCGCTCCCACATTCGACCGCATTCTTCTGATAGGACTCGGTCAACTGTGGGAGCGGGCTTGCTCGCGAAGAGGCCCTAGAAGTCACCCCACAACTGCTGGGCCACCGCCAACGCCACCACCGGCGCGGTCTCGGTGCGCAACACCCGAGGCCCAAGCCGGGCAGCGTGAAAACCGTTAGCCTTGGCCTGATCCACTTCCGCATCCGACAACCCGCCTTCAGGGCCGATCAGAAACGCCAGGGTCGCCGGCTTGGCATGACTCACCAACGGCTCCGCCACCGGATGCAGCACCAGTTTCAATTCAGCCTCGGTCTGCTTCAGCCAGTCCGCCAACACCAGCGGCGGATGAATCACCGGCACCGTCGAGCGCCCGCACTGCTCGCACGCGCTGATCGCCACCTGGCGCCAGTGCAGCAGGCGTTTGTCGGCGCGTTCGTCCTTGAGCCGGACTTCGCAGCGGTCGGTGAAGATCGGAGTGATTTCGGTCACGCCCAGTTCGGTGGCTTTCTGAATCGCCCAATCCATCCGCTCGCCACGGGACAAACCCTGGCCGAGGTGGATTTGCAACGGCGACTCGACCTGGCCGAGAAATCGTTCATCGAGCTGCACCACCACGCGTTTCTTGCCGACTTCCACCAGCGAGCCACGAAACTCATGGCCCGAACCGTCGAACAATTGCACCGCATCACCCTCGGCCATGCGCAGCACGCGGCTGATGTAATGGGCCTGGGCCTCGGGCAACTCGTGCTCGCCGGTGCTCAGGGGGGCGTCGATAAAGAAGCGGGACAGTCTCATCTTGGGTCTCTGGAAAGGGTGTGAATCATTTGGATTGGTGTCGACTTCATTCGCGAGCAAGCCCGCTCCCACATTGGAACGCGGTCAACTGTGGGAGGGGGCTTGCTCGCGAAGGCGGCCGCCCAGTCACCACAGAAGCCCAAGTGGGTTCAATCAGCCCGGATCGCGGAAGCCCGGGTGAAAGTCTTCAGGCACCGACACGCTGACGCTATTACGGGTCGCAATATCGATCCCTTCACTGGCCACTTCCGCCAGGAAATCAATCTGCTCCGGGGTAATTACATACGGCGGCAGGAAGTACACCACGCTGCCCAGCGGACGAAGTAAAGCACCGCGCTCCAACGCATGCTTGAACACTTTCAAGCCACGACGCTCCTGCCAGGGGTAGGCCTCTTTGGTGGCCTTGTCTTTGACCATCTCGATGGCCAGGACCATGCCGGTCTGGCGCACTTCCGCGACGTTCGGGTGATCCACCAGATGCGCGGTGGAGGTGGTCATGCGCTGGGCCAGGGCCTTGTTGTTCTCGATGACGTTGTCTTCTTCGAAGATATCCAGCGTCGCCAAGGCCGCTGCGCACGCCAGCGGGTTGCCGGTGTAGCTGTGGGAATGCAGGAAGGCGCGCAGGGTCGGGTAGTCGTCGTAGAAGGCGCTGTAGACGTCGTCGGTGGTCAGCACCGCCGCCAGTGGCAGGTAGCCGCCGGTCAGGGCCTTGGACAGGCACAGGAAGTCCGGGCGGATGCCGGCCTGTTCACAGGCGAACATCGTCCCGGTGCGGCCGAAGCCGACGGCAATTTCGTCGTGGATCAGGTGCACGCCATAACGGTCGCAGGCTTCGCGCAGCAGTTTCAGGTACACCGGGTGGTACATGCGCATGCCGCCAGCGCCCTGGATCAACGGTTCGAGAATCACCGCAGCGACGGTGTCATGATTCTCGGCCAGGGTCTGTTCCATGGCGACGAACATGTTGCGCGAGTGTTCTTCCCAGCTCATGCCTTCCGGGCGCAGGTAGCAATCCGGGCTCGGCACCTTGATGGTGTCCATCAGCAGGGCTTTGTAGGTTTCGGTGAACAGCGGCACGTCGCCCACCGCCATCGCCGCCATGGTTTCGCCGTGGTAGCCGTTGGTCAGGGTGACGAAGCGCTTCTTGTTCGGCTGGCCGCGGTTGAGCCAATAGTGAAAGCTCATTTTCAGCGCGACTTCGATGCAGGACGAGCCGTTATCGGCGTAGAAACACCGGGTCAGGCCTTCCGGGGTCATCTTCACCAGGCGTTCGGACAGCTCGATCACCGGTTGATGGCTGAAACCGGCGAGGATCACGTGTTCCAGTTGATCGACCTGGTCCTTGATGCGCTGGTTGATCCGCGGGTTGGCGTGGCCGAACACGTTGACCCACCAGGAGCTGACGGCGTCGAGGTAGCGCTTGCCTTCGAAGTCTTCCAGCCAGATGCCTTCACCGCGCTTGATCGGGATCAGCGGCAGCTGTTCGTGGTCTTTCATCTGGGTGCAGGGGTGCCATAACACGGCCAGGTCCCGTTGCATCCACTGATTATTCAGGCCCATTTACAGTCTCCTCGAGGCGATCCGCGGCGGGCGCGGGCAAACAATCGCGCAAGCCTATGCAATGCATCGCGCCGGGACAACCCATTGTGTCGATTGAGCTACTTTGTATGGGGCGATAGACGTCGCTGGCGGCGTTTTGATGGCTAACGTATTCTTCGCGGTTCTTTGAGTCGTCTGACTCGCAAAACTGCTTTTTCCTACCTGATTTCCGGAGTTCGCTGAATGTCTGCTGGTTGGCTGCGCGCCTGTGCGCTGGTGATGTTGGGGCTGTTCAGCGTGTCTGCGCTGGCCAAGGATAAAACGGCGATCGTGATCGGCGGCGGGCTTTCGGGCCTGACCGCGGCTTATGAGCTGCAAAACAAGGGCTGGCAGGTCACCGTGCTGGAAGCCAAGCCAAGCCTGGGCGGTCGCTCCGGCATGGCCACCAGCGAGTGGATCGGCAGCGACAAGGCCCAACCGGTGCTGAACAAGTACGTCTCGACCTTCAAACTCGGCACCACGCCGGCGCCTGAATTCGTGCGTACGCCGGGCTACCTGATCGACGGCGAGTACTTCACCGCCGCCGACCTGGCGACCAAGCAACCGGCGACCGCCGAAGCGCTCAAACGCTACGAAAAGACCCTCGACGACCTGGCGCGCTCGATCACCGACCCGCAAAACCCGGCGGCCAACAGCACGCTGTTCGCCCTGGACCAGATCAACGTGGCCAACTGGCTCGATCGCCTGACCTTGCCAGCCACGGCCCGTCAGCTGGTGAATCAGCAGATTCGTACCCGTTACGACGAACCTTCGCGCCTGTCGCTGCTGTATTTCGCACAACAGAGCCGGGTGTACCAAGGCGTTTCCGACCGTGACCTGCGCGCTTCGCGCCTGATCGGTGGCAGCCCGGTGCTGGCCCAGGCCTTCGTCAAACAACTGAAGACCATCAAGACCAGCTCCCCGGTATCGGCCATCACCCAGGACAAGGACGGCGTGACCGTCAAGGTCGGCAGTGTTGGCTATCAGGCTGACTACGTGGTGGTTGCGGTGCCATTGCGCGCACTGAGCAAGATCGTAATGACCCCGTCGCTGGATGCCCTGCACATGGGCGCGATCAAGGGCACCAACTACGGTTGGCGCGACCAGATCATGCTGAAGTTCAAGACGCCAGTGTGGGAAAGCAAGGCGCGGATGTCCGGCGAGATCTACAGCAACGCCGGTCTGGGCATGTTGTGGGTAGAGCCGGCGCTGAAGGGCGGTGCCAACGTGGTGATCAACCTGTCCGGCGACAATGCACGGGTAATGCAGGCCTTCGGCGACAAGCAGATGGTCGATCAGGTGTTGATTCGCCTGCACGCGTTTTATCCACAGGCTCGCGGTTCGTTCACCGGTTATGAAATCCGCCGCTACAGCACCGACCCGTCGATGGGCGGCGCGTACCTGGCCTTCGGTCCGGGGCAGATCAGCAAGTACTGGCGCCTGTGGGAGCGTCCTCTGCAACGCGTAGCCTTTGCCGGCGAACACACTGACACCTTGTACCCAGGCACCCTGGAAGGCGCATTGCGCACCGGACAGCGTGCGGCCAGTCAGGTTGAAGACCTGGCGGCGGGCAAGTCGTTTGAACCGGTGAAGGTTGTTCCGGCAGCGACCGCAGCAGCGGCCGGCGCCGTGGCGGCGAAGAAAGGTAATTTCTTCACCAACCTGTTTGGCGGTTCGGATGACGACAAGAAACCGGAACCGGTCAAGGCCCCAGAGCCAGTGACCCCGCCAGTACCGACCCCGGCTCCAGTGCCAACCCCGGCGCCTGCGCCAGTGGAAGCACCGAAGCCTGTGGCACCGGTTAAAGCCGAGACAGCGAAAAAGGCGACGACCAAGAAACCGGCCGCCAAAACCGACGCGAAAAAAGCGCCTGCCAAACCGGCAGCCAAAAAGAAAGCTGAACCGGCGAAGAAACCAGCGGCCAAGCCTGCTGCAACGACCCCGGCGGCAACCGATACCAAAGCGCAGTAAGGCTTTGAGTTGAAAAAAAAGCGCGGCAGTGATGCCGCGCTTTTTTTATGCCTGGAGAAAACCATCCACAGCGTCGAATAAACCTTGGGGCGCAGGTGTTCTTGGCTTGGACTCCCTGGTTTTTCGCAGATTGGCGTCTTTAATCTTTCCTTAACGCATCACTAAGAGACTCTTGATCGTATTTCTCGATATTTCAAAGCGAAATTTTCCGCTTTAAATCGATAGATAACTCGATAGTCTTGGGCCAGCACTTACAGGGACTTGGCAATGCAACTACGAAACTCTACTGCTCGTTACGGCTGGGTCAGCATTTTCATGCACTGGGGCGTAGCGCTGGCGGTGTTCGGTATGTTCGCCCTGGGTCTGTGGATGGTCGGTCTCGGCTATTACGACCCTTGGCGCAAGGCAGGGCCGGATATCCACAAGAGTATTGGCCTGATCCTGCTGGCGTTGATGCTGTTTCGTGTGGTGTGGCGCCTTATCAGCCCACCGCCACCGACCCTGAGCAGCTACAGTCGCATGACGCGCCTGGGTGCCAAGTTCGGGCATGCTTTTTTGTATCTCTGTCTGTTCGCTGTGATGATTGCCGGTTACCTGATTTCCACCGCAGAAGGTGTCGGGATTCCGGTGTTTGATTGGTTTGAAGTGCCTGCACTGGTTTCCGGGCTACCGGATCAGGCAGATACCGCCGGTGCGATTCATCTGTACCTGGCGTGGGCGCTGGTAATTTTTTCCGGCCTCCATGCGTTGGCAGCATTGAAGCACCACTTTATCGATCGTGATGTGACCCTCAAGCGAATGCTCGGTCGCAAAGCCTGAAATTCAACCTCGACTTCAAAGGAAATAAAGCATGTTGAAAAAGACTCTCGCCGCTCTGGCAATCGGTTCGGCCCTGCTGTCCGCTAACGTGATGGCTGCCGATTACACCGTCGACAAGGAAGGCCAGCACGCCTTCGTTGACTTCAAGATCAGCCACCTGGGCTACAGCTACATCACCGGTACGTTCAAGGACATCGACGGCAAGTTCAGCTTCGACGCTGCCAAGCCAGAAGACAGCAAGATCGAGTTCAACGTGAACACCGCCAGCGTTTTCACCAACAACGCTGAACGCGACAAGCACATCTCCAGCAAAGACTTCCTGAAAGTAGCTGATTTCCCTAAAGCCACGTTCGTGTCCACCAGCGTTAAAACCACCGGCAAAAACGCCGACGGTAAAGTCACTGCCGACGTGGCTGGCAACCTGACCATTGCTGGTGTCAGCAAACCAGTTGTGGTCAAAGCCACGTTCCTGGGTGAAGGCAAAGATCCATGGGGCGGCTACCGTGCCGGCTTCGAAGGCACCACCAGCATCAAGCGCTCTGATTTCGGCAAGATGATGGACCTGGGTCCACAGTCCGACGCGGTTGATCTGTACATCACCTTTGAAGGTGTGAAAGCGAAGTAACATTCGCCGCTTCAACAAAAACGCCCCCGATCTCACGGTCGGGGGCGTTTTTTATTGCATGTCAAAATCCGCATGACCACCGCATATCCCCTGTGGGAGCGGGCTTGCTCGCGAAGGCGTCGTGTCAGACGACATCTCAGTTAACTGGCAGACTGCTTTCGCGAGCAAGCCCGCTCCCACACTTGATCTTCAGTGAACACAAATACCAGGCACGACGCAGTCCCCCTGTGGGAGCGGGCTTGCCCGCGAAGAGGCCATGCCAGCCGGCATCGATGCTGAATGACCCACCGCCTTCGCGAGCAAGCTCGCTCCCACACTTGATCTTCAGTGAACACAAATACCAGGCACGACGCAGTCCCCCTGTGGGAGCGAGCTTGCTCGCGAAGAGGCCATCACATTCAACATCTCTGCTGACTGAGCCACCGCTATCGCGAGCAAGCCCGCTCCCACACTTGATCTTCAGTGAACACAAATACCAGGCACGACGCAGTCCCCCTGTGGGAGCGGGCTTGCTCGCGAAGAGGCCATGCCAGCCGACATCGATGCTGAATGACCCACCGCCTTCGCGAGCAAGCCCGCTCCCACAGGGGGCGAGGAATGTCTCGGGATACAAAAATGCCCCGAATCTCGCGATCCGGGGCATTTTTTGTTACTGCGTTAAATCAGCGATTGCGGGTCAGCAATGCTGGTTTTTCGCCGCGTGGGCGGCCTGGCAGTTGATCCAGTTGCTCAGGCGTCGGGAACCGATCGGTTTTCGACTCTTTATGGATGATCTTCGGTGCCGGGCCACGCGGGTTTTGCACGGCCGGTTCCGAACGAGGTTGGTCGTCGGTACGGGCCGGGCGGCGGTTGCGGGACTCTTCGCGACGGGCCTGACCGTCACGTGGAGCGCCGTTGCGTGGGCCGCTGCGCTTGGCCGGCGGGGTGCCGGTGGTGGCGCCGTCGCTGCTGCGTGGACCACTTTGGCGACCCTGTGGCTTGCCGCCGGTGCGCGGAGCACCTGCGCCAGTTGCCGCGCCTTGTGCCGGAGCACCCGGACGACGACCACGGCCCTGGGCCGGTTTGGCCTGGGGCACGTAGTCAACGCGGTTACCGAAGTTATCCACATCATCGTCGAGGAACTCGTCCGGAGCACGATCAGCCGCCGCTGCGCGAGGCGCTGGACGTTGCTGTTCGCGGGCCGGGGTGCCTTCGCGTGGCTTGTGTTCACGGGCCGGGCGATCACCACGGCCAGTGGCAGCCGGTGCTTTTTCCTTGCCGCCCTTGTCCTTGCCCTTGTCTTTACGACCGCCGCCACCGCCAGTGCCGTTCGGACCGTCGCCGCGCGGGCCACGTGGGTTGCGCGGGTTACGCACATCCGGACGCTCGCGAACTTCTGGCTTCTCGGCTTCTACAGCGCTGGAGTCGAAGCCCATCAGGTTGCCGTCGGCAATCTTCTGCTTGGTCATGCGCTCAATGCTTTTCAGCAGTTTTTCTTCGTCCGGGGCAACCAGCGAGATCGCCTCGCCCGAACGACCGGCACGGCCAGTACGGCCGATGCGGTGCACGTAGTCTTCGTCGACGTTCGGCAGTTCGAAGTTGACCACGTGGGGCAACTGGTCGATGTCGAGGCCGCGAGCGGCGATGTCGGTGGCGACCAGGATGCGCACTTCACCGGCCTTGAAGTCGGCCAGGGCTTTGGTGCGGGCGTTCTGGCTCTTGTTCCCGTGGATCGCGACGGCGCTCAGGCCGTGTTTGTCCAGGTACTCGGCCAGGCGGTTGGCGCCGTGCTTGGTGCGGGTGAAGACCAGAACCTGTTCCCAGGCGCCGGCGGTAATCAAATGCGCCAGCAGCGAACGCTTGTGGCTCGCGGCCAGGCGGAACACACGCTGTTCGATACGCTCGACCGTGGTGTTCGGCGGCGTGACTTCGATGCGTTCCGGGTTGTGCAGCAGCTTGCCGGCGAGGTCGGTGATGTCTTTGGAGAAGGTCGCCGAGAACAGCAGGTTCTGGCGTTTGCTCGGCAGACGGGCGAGGACCTTTTTCACGTCATGGACAAAGCCCATGTCGAGCATGCGGTCGGCTTCGTCCAGCACGAGGATTTCCACGTGGGACAAATCGACGCTGCCTTGGCCGGCGAGGTCGAGCAGGCGGCCAGGGCAGGCCACTAGCACGTCAACGCCACGGGACATGGCCTGAACCTGTGGGTTCATGCCGACGCCGCCGAAGATGCAGGCGCTGACGAACTTCAGGTCACGGGCATAGACCTTGAAGCTCTCGTGTACTTGAGCCGCGAGTTCGCGGGTAGGGGTCAGGACCAGTACGCGTGGTTGGCGCGGGCCGTGACGCTGGGATTTGTCCGGGTGACCGTTGGGGAACAACCGCTCCAGGATCGGAAGGGCGAAGCCGCCGGTTTTACCAGTACCTGTCTGTGCCGCGACCATCAGGTCGCGACCTTGCAACACGGCGGGGATAGCCCGCTGTTGCACCGGAGTAGGCTCGGTATAGCCCGCTGCCTCGATGGCGCGGACTAAAGCCTCGGAGAGACCGAGGGAAGCAAAGGACATGAGTAATCCTGTTTTAGTTAGGGCTTGGCCCAATGGGAGTCTTGCCTGGCGCGAATGGCGTTTAAGAGGAACGCAATCCCGTCCGGTCCTGCTGGGTTTCGAAGGCTCGTCTGGAGCGCTCGCGCGGGCTGAAAAGCTGCGCTGTAGCGGGGTCGAGATGCCTTGAACGATTCCGAGCGTCCGGGCGTGAGCCTGGCGGGAAGGCCGGAGTATAACAGAGCAATCACTGCGCGCCGCTTTCCTGCTGCTCAACGGTTTTTCCCCGGGCTGCGGTGGTGCCTGTCGCTTTTACATCGGAAGCGGGACTTGCGCCATAACGGGCGCTCAGCTCAGCGTAGGCGGGCTCGCGCTTGAATCGCTTGAGCTCGGCGCCAAAGCGCTGCACCAGCAAATCCATGCCGGCGTTGCGCCGAACCGCCAGGAATTGGCTCTGGTGGCTGATGATTGTCGGGTTTTCGGTGATCTGGTCGCGGATTTTCAGCTCATCCAGCAAGTGCTGGCCGACCCGGCGGTCAGTGATCAACAGGTCGATGCGTCCGCGCAGCAGTTTGCCGAAGTTGGCTTCATGGGTCGGCGCCGGTTCGCGGGTAAACAAAGTCGAGCTGCTGAAATCCTCGCTGTAGAGGTAACCGGGCGAGGTGCCGATGGTCAGGCCTTTCAGGTCATTGAGCGTGCTGAACGGATGGGGCCGCTCGTTGGCGTAGAACATCACGAACTCGACTTCCGAGAGCGGTTCGCTGGGGTAGAGCAGGGTGGCGTCCCGTTCATCGCTGTGAAAGATGTCGAGCGCGCCGTCGGCCTGGCCGGTGTCGAGCATCGACAGGCAGCGCTTCCAGGGCAGGAATTGCCACTCCACTTCGATCCCCAATCGCTTGAAGACGATGGCGGTGGTTTCATAGTCCAGGCCCAGGGCTTTGCCGTTTTCCTCATACACGTACGGCGCCCACGGTTCCGTGACAATGCGCAATTTCTCGCCCCGAGCGGCAAAGCTCAGGCAAGTGAAAAGAAGCACGGTCAGGAGCTGCGTGATCAAAGGCATGGCTTGAGATTACGACGAGAAACCGTAAAGAGCCAGAAACTGGCCGCAGAAGCTCTAACTCAGCGTGTTGCTGCACAATAAAAGGGCGTGAAAGCAAAAGATCGCAGGCTTCGCCAGCTCCTACAGGGGATTGCGTTCACCCTGTAGGAGCTGCCGAAGGCTGCGATCTTTTGATCTTTCTTGACGCTTTCAGCTTGAAGCTTGTAGCTGCTTCAGCGCGGCAACTTCAGGTTGTTCCACACCGCCAGACTCGGCTCAGCCTGGTTCAACGTATAGAAGTGCAACCCTGGAGCGCCACCTTGCAGCAGGCGTTCGCACATTTCGGTGATGACTTGCTCACCAAAGCCTTGAATGCTCTGGGTGTCGTCGCCGTAGGCTTCCAGTTGCTTGCGGATCCAGCGCGGGATTTCCGCACCGCAGGCATCGGAGAAGCGCGCGAGCTTGCTGTAGTTGGTAATCGGCATGATCCCTGGCACGATCGGGATGTTGACGCCCAGTGCCCGTACACGCTCGACGAAGTAGAAGTAGCTGTCGGCGTTGAAGAAGTACTGGGTGATCGCGCTGTCGGCGCCAGCGTTGGCCTTGCGCACGAAGTTGTTCAGATCGTCTTCGAAATTGCGCGCCTGCGGATGCATTTCCGGGTAAGCGGCGACTTCGATGTGGAAATGATCGCCGGTTTCTTCACGAATGAATTCAACCAGGTCGTTAGCGTGGCGCAGTTCACCGCTGGCCATGCCCATGCCCGACGGCAGGTCACCGCGCAGGGCGACGATGCGAGTAATGCCGGCTGCCTTGTATTGCTTCAGCAGGCCACGCAGGTCGTCCTTGCTGTCGCCCACGCAAGACAGATGCGGTGCGGCCGGGACTTTGACTTCGCTTTCGAGCTGCAACACGGTGTTGATGGTGCGATCACGGGTCGAACCGCCAGCGCCATAGGTGCAGGAAAAGAAATCGGGGTTGTACGTTGCCAGCTGACGGGCAGTGGCGAGCAGTTTTTCATGCCCAGCATCGGTCTTCGTAGGGAAGAACTCGAAGCTGTAGCGACGGTCTTGGGACATGGTCATATCCTTGGAAACGCGTAAGCCTTGCTTTTGTAGGAGCAAAGCTTGCTCGCGATGAACGCGCCGCGGTATCCAAGGGAAACCGTGGTGATGCTATCGCGAGCAAGCTTTGCTCCTACAGATTTGCGTGGTTTCTGCATGAGTCCGCCCCTGCGAAAGGGGCGGACAGCAGGACCAATCAGTAGCGGTAAGCGTGCGGCTTGAACGGGCCTTCGACGGTCACGCCGATGTAGTCGGCCTGGGTCTTGGTCAGTTGAGTCACGACGCCGCCGAAACCGCGGACCATTTCCAGGGCCACTTCTTCGTCGAGTTTCTTCGGCAGTACTTCAACAGTCAGGCGCTCGGCTTTCTGGGCTGGCGACAGGTCGGCGTACTTCTGGCCGAACAGGAAGATCTGCGCCAGAACCTGGTTGGCGAACGAACCGTCCATGATGCGGCTTGGGTGACCGGTGGCGTTACCCAGGTTAACCAGACGGCCTTCGGCCAGCAGGATCAGGTAGTCGTCGTTCTGGGCATCGAATGCGCCAGGGCCGGTACGGTGGATCTTGTGAACCTGTGGCTTCACTTCTTCCCATGCCCAGTTCTTGCGCATGAAAGCAGTGTCGATTTCATTGTCGAAGTGGCCGATGTTGCAGACAACAGCGCGCTTCTTCAGGGCTTTGAGCATGTTCGAGTCGCAAACATTGACGTTGCCGGTGGTGGTCACGATCAGGTCGATCTTGCCCAGCAGCGCTTTGTCGATGGAGGCTTCGGTGCCGTCGTTGATGCCGTCGATGAACGGCGAAACCAGCTCGTAGCCGTCCATGCAGGCTTGCATGGCGCAGATCGGGTCAACTTCGGAGACTTTAACGATCATGCCTTCCTGACGCAGGGACTGAGCGGAGCCCTTACCCACGTCACCGTAGCCGATGACCAGCGCTTGCTTGCCGGACAGCAGGTGATCGGTGCCGCGTTTGATGGCGTCGTTCAGGCTGTGACGGCAGCCGTACTTGTTGTCGTTCTTGCTCTTGGTCACCGAGTCGTTGACGTTGATGGCCGGGATTTTCAGCTCGCCCTTGGCCAGCATGTCCAGCAGACGGTGAACGCCGGTGGTGGTCTCTTCGGTGACGCCGTGGACGCGGTCCAAGATCGCCGGGTATTTCTTGTGCAGCAGCTCGGTCAGGTCGCCGCCGTCGTCGAGGATCATGTTGGCATCCCATGGCGCGCCATCCTTCAGGATGGTTTGCTCCAGGCACCACTCGTACTCTTCTTCGGTTTCGCCTTTCCATGCGTAAACCGCGATGCCGGCAGCGGCGATAGCAGCAGCGGCCTGGTCTTGAGTCGAGAAAATGTTGCAGGACGACCAACGCACTTCGGCACCCAGGGCAACCAGGGTTTCGATCAGCACGGCAGTCTGGATGGTCATGTGGATGCAGCCGAGAATCTTGGCGCCCTTGAGCGGCTGCTCACCGGCGTACTTGCGGCGCAGACCCATCAGGGCAGGCATTTCGGATTCGGCGATGATGGTTTCGCGACGGCCCCAGGCAGCCAGGGACATGTCGGCGACTTTGTAATCGGTAAAATCTGCAGGCGTGATAACAGCGCTCATGAAGAGCCTCCATTCGTAATGTATGCGAATGGGCGCCGTTGTGCGTTTAGTGTCCGGTCGATGAGACCAGGCAACGCCCCATCCGAGCCTGACAGGTCGAACCTGCTGCAGCGCCCCTCGGACAGGTGGCGGGAAAACGGTATCAACTGAAGATGACCGTTCTGAAACGGTGGCGATTATAGCGGGCTATTCTTATCTTCCAAAGCCTTTCTGTTGGTCAATGTCCGAACGGTAATCGAGACCATAGTCGATGCGTAATAGAGCTCTAGGTCGGGCTCTGCCATGATGCCCACCATCATTCGGCAAGACGCTCAGGAGTGAACATGAATTTCCACACCCGCAAGTGGGTAAAACCCGAAGACCTCAACCCCAACGGCACGCTGTTCGGCGGCAGCCTGTTGCGCTGGATCGACGAAGAAGCGGCGATCTATGCGATCGTCCAGCTGGGCAACCAGCGCGTGGTCACCAAGTACATTTCCGAAATCAACTTCGTCAGCGCCTCGCGCCAGGGCGACATCATCGAACTGGGCATCACCGCCACCGAGTTCGGCCGCACCTCCATCACCCTGACCTGCGAAGTGCGTAACAAGATCACGCGCAAGAGCATCCTCACGGTTGAGCGGATGGTGTTCGTCAACCTCGGTGAAGATGGTTTGCCGGCGCCCCACGGGCGGACCGAAATCCTGTACGTCAAAGACCAGTTCAAGGATGACGTCGCCAGCGAGTGAGATTTGCGGCGCTCCCTTCGCGAGCAAGCCCGCTCCCACATTGGATTGGTGCCCGTCACAGATCCAATGTGGGAGCGGGCTTGCTCGCGAAGGCGGCCAGACCGGCAATGATGATTTACCGGGTCAGTGAACAGCTCCGAACCCCGCGTGTCGTACCTACATGACACGCCACCGGTTGCGGAGCTCCATGGACACTCAAAAAGACGGCAAGACCCCGAACCTCTCGGCTGAAGAGCAACACGAAGCCGACCGCAACCAACCGCCCCGGGCGGCGGTGCTGCACGAAATCATCCGCACCCAGGGCGATCAGGAGCTGGAGCGTAGCGTCGCCGCGCTCTGGTGGTCGGCCCTGGCCGCCGGCCTGACCATGGGCCTGTCGCTGATGGCCATGGGGTTGCTCAACTCGCGGCTGCCGGACGGCGAAGGCTTCAAGGTGATCGCCAGTTTCGGCTACTGCGCCGGTTTCCTCGCGGTGATCCTGGCACGTCAGCAGTTGTTCACCGAAAACACCCTGACGGCCGTGCTGCCGATCATGACCAAACCCACGCTGAACAATTTCGGGCGGTTGCTGCGCCTGTGGGGCGTCGTGCTGTTCGGCAACCTGTGCGGCACGTTGCTGGTGGCGTACGTGATGCTGCACCTGCCGATCTTCGACACCAAGACCGACCTGGCCTTCCTCGACATCGGGCGCAAGATCATGGAAAACAGCGCCAGTCAGATGTTCGCCAAAGGCATCATTTCCGGCTGGATGATCGCCACCATGGTCTGGATGATTCCGTCCATGGAAAGCGCCAAGATGTGGATCATCATCCTCATCACCTACCTGATGGCGCTGGGGGATTTCACCCACATCGTCGTCGGTTCGGCGGAAGTGTCGTACCTGGTGTTTGCCGGCGAATTGCCGTGGAAGGATTTCTGGCTGGTGTTCGCCGGGCCGACGCTGGCGGGCAACATCATTGGCGGCAGTTTCATCTTTGCCCTGATCAGCCATGCCCAGGTGCGCAGTGAAAGCAGCACGCCGAACAAGGCTGCGGATCAGCCCGGGAGGCTTGACCCGCAGAAGATCAAAAAATGATCAGTGATGTTCAGCCTGTGCCGTTGGCGCGGGCTCATCCTTGGTGACGTGCTTGACCAGTTTGCCGATGCTCAAGCCCTGCAACAGGATCGACGACAACACCACGATGTAGGTGATGCTCAAGATCAGATCCCGCTCCGGGCCCAGCGGCAGGGCCAGGGCCAACGCCACCGACACACCGCCGCGCAAACCACCCCAGGTCAGGATGCGGATCGTCCCGCGCGGCACCGTGCGCCAGCGCCGCAGCAACAGAATGGCCGGGGCCACGGTCAGCAGGCGCGACAGCAGAATAGCTAGCGCGAGCAAACTCGCGGCCAATACGTGCAGCCAGTTGAACGGCAGCAGCAACAGCTCCATGCCGATCAGCGCGAACAGCAGGGCGTTGAGCATGTCGTCGAGCAGTTCCCAGAAACCGTCCAGATACTTTCGCGTCATGTCGTTCATCGCCAGGTTGCGCCCCAGGTTACCGATGATCAGCCCGGCCACCACCATCGCAATCGGTGCGGAAACGTGTAGCTCCGAAGCCATGGCCGAACCGCCGATCACCAGCGCCAGGGTCAGCATCACTTCGATCTGATGCTGCTCGATGCTCTTGATCATCAAATAGACGAGGTAACCAATCAGCCCGCCGAACACCACGCCACCAATGGCTTCATGGGCGAATAGCATGGCCGTGGCGCCGACGGTCGGGGTTTCGCCCAATTGCGCGATGCCCAGCAACACGGTGAACACCACCACCGCCGTGCCGTCATTGAACAGCGACTCGCCGACGATGGTGGTTTTCAGCGGTTTGGACGCATTGGCCGTCCGCAGCACACCGAGTACCGCGATCGGGTCGGTGGGGGAGATCAGTGCGCCGAACAGCAGGCAATAGAGGAAGCTCACGTGCCAGCCGAACAGGGCAAAAATGTACCAGGCGAGGCTGCCGATCACGGCGGTGGCGATCAATACGCCGAAGGTCGCCAGCAAGCCGATGGGCCAGCGGTAACTGCGCAGGTCGTTCAAGTTGACGTGCAGGGCACCGGCGAACAGCAGGAACGACAGCATCCAGTTCATCAGCAGATCACCGAAATCGATCTGGCCGATCAGTTGTTGCACGCGTTCTTCGAGGCCGGGGTAGCCGATGAAGCTCAGGCCTTGCAGCAGCAGGGAAAACATCAGCGCGGTGACCATCACGCCGATGGTCGGCGGCAGGCCGATGAAGCGGAAATTCACATAGGTGAGGAGGGAGGTGAGGCAGATAAACGCAGCGACAAGTTCAAGCATCCGGGGTCCTTGGATGGAGGGGGGGAATTGGGTTCAGGCAGTTGCACCGTGTGAGCTTCTTCGCGAGCAAGCCCGCTCCCACAGGATTTGCGCGATCCCCTGTAGGAGCGAGGCTTGCCCGCGAAGGCATTGTCATGGACGAAGCAGGTGTTCAGCCGGACACATTGACCGCAGCCGCCCCGCGCCGTTGCAGGTAAATATAGAAAAGCGCGGTCAGCACCGTCAGCCCACTGACCAGCGCCCCGGTCCACGGCAAGTCCGCCAGGTCTGCGCCACTGGCCACCACCAGCCCGCCAATCCACGCACCGGCGGCGTTGCCGAGGTTGAACGCGCTCTGATTCAGCGTCGAACCCAGGTTCGGCGCTTCATGGGCCTGATCGATGATCAGCAGTTGCAGGATCGGGCACAGGGCAAACGCAAAGATCCCCCACAGCACCAGCGTAATCGCCGCCGGAATCACCGAATGACTTGTCTGGCTGAACGCCGCCAGCACCAGAACGACTGCCAGGGCCATGCCCACCAGTGAGGGCAGCAAACGACTGTCCGCCAGCCGACCACCGAGCATGCTGCCCGCCGTCAGGCCGACGCCGAACAACAGCAGCATGATGGTCACGCCGTGGGGGCTGACGCCGGTGATGTCTTGCAGGATCGGCGCGATATAGGTGAAGACGCTGAACAGACTGGTGGACGCCAGCACGCTCATGCCCAGAGCCAGCAACACGTTGACCTTGCCCAGCACCTTGAACTCGCTGGCCAGGTTGGCCTTGTCCATGGCGATGTCTTTCGGCAACCAGACCCACTGGGCAATGGCTGCGATCACGCCAATCACCGACACCGCCCAAAAGGTCGAGCGCCATCCCGCGTACTGACCGAGCGCGGTGCCCAACGGCACGCCGAGCACATTGGCCAGGGTCAAACCGGTGAACATCATGGCAATCGCCTGGGCCCGTTTGTTCGGTGCCACCAGACCGGCGGCCACCACCGAGCCGATGCCGAAGAACGCGCCGTGGCACAACGCGGTGACCACCCGGGCGGCCATCAGCGTCGCGTAGTTCGGCGCCAGGGCGCAGAGGATGTTGCCGAGGATGAACATCAGCGTCATGCCCAGCAACGTGGCTTTGCGCGGCATGTTGGCGGTGCCGATCGCCAGGATCGGCGCGCCGAACACGACGCCCAGGGCGTAGCCGGTAATCAACAGGCCAGCGTGGGGAATGCTCACGGCGAGGTCGCGGGCGACATCGGGCAGCAAACCCATGATGACGAATTCAGTGGTGCCGATGCCGAACGCGGCAACAGCGAGGGCAAGCAAGGCGAGTGGCATGCGCAAGGTCTCTGTCAGTAGTCTTGACGCTCGGATCAGGCATACGCAGGCCATCGACCGTTCTCGAGGAGAGCGGGCGGGGGCAGAAATTATTGGAATTAGTCTGTGCGCAACTGAGTGCGGCGTGGTCGCTTGCAGTATAAACAGCTGCGGACATATGGCGAATCAATTCTCCGCCCGCGTTTCGTAGGAGCGAGGCTTGCCCGCGAAGGCGTCCTTGAGATCGCCTTCGCGGGCAAGCCTCGCTCCTACAGGGATGGGGGTGGGCAACAAAAGGAGTGAACCGTGCTTGCAACAGCACTGGTGTTGGTAGCAGCGCTGTTGCACGCGGCGTGGAATACCCTGATCAAATTCAGCGCCGAGCGGCTGCTGGTGGTGGCGTGCATGGATTCGGTGGCGATGCTGTTTGTCGCCGTGATGCTGCCGTTCGTGAACGTACCGCCGATTGAAATCTGGCCGTGGATTCTGGCGTCGGCGGCGTTCGAGTTGCTCTATCGCTATCTGTTGATCCAGGCCTATCGGGTCGGCGACCTGGGTTTGGTCTATCCGCTGATGCGAGGCCTGTCGCCGCTCGTGGTGTTGGCGCTGACGCTGATCTTCGCCGGGGAAGTGCTGACCCATCAGCAGATCTTCGGCATTTTGCTGATTCCGTTCGGCATGCTTTGCCTGCTGTGGCAGGGCGGTGGCGGTGCCCGCTTGCCGTGGTCGATGCTGCCGGTGGTGGCGCTGATTGGCCTGTGCATCGGCTGCTACACCTTTATCGACGGCCAGGCGTTGCGGCGCTGGTCTCATCCGCTGGACTACCTGGTCTGGGTCACGTTGCTCAGTGCCTGGCCGTTCCCGTTGCTGGCGCTGGTGCGCAAGCGGCCGGCGTTCATGCTGTTCTGGCGTGAACAATGGCGACTGGGGTTGGCGGTCGGGTTTTGCGTGTTGTTCAGCTACGCTTTGGTGCTGTGGGCCATGCAACTGGGCTCGATTGCCGAAGCGGCGGCGCTGCGCGAAATCAGCGTAATCCTGGTGGTGCTGTTCGGCATGCGCTACTTGAAAGAACCTTTCGGCCGGCCACGGCTCTTAGCCTGTGGGTTGGTGCTGATCGGCATCCTGGTGATGAAGTTTTGACCGGCCACCGAATTTCTGAAAACTGAAGAAGGGACTGCTTTATGACGGTTGCTCTATGGTGCGTGTTGATCGCGATTTTCCTGCCCTATGTCTGCACGGCCATCGCCAAGGCCAGTGGCAGGTACAACCTGAAAGACAACCATGATCCCCGGGACTTTCTCGAATCCCTGAATGGCTTGGGCCGGCGTGCGCATGCGGCGCAGTTGAACAGTTTTGAAGTGATGCCGGCGTTCGCCGTGGCAGTGCTCGCGGCACATCTGGTGGGCACGGCGCAGTTGGTGACGGTCAACGTGCTGGCGGTGCTGTTTATCACCAGTCGGTTGCTCTACATCATTTGCTACCTGGCGGACTGGGCGATCTTGCGGTCGCTGGTGTGGTTTGTGGGGATGGGGTTGATTGCGAGTTTCTTCTTCGTCTCGATCTGAACGGACAGATTTGGTGTTTGTACTGGCCTCATCGCGAGCAAGCTCGCTCCCACAGGGGAATGCATTCCAAATGTGGGAGCGAGCTTGCTCGCGATGGCGATCTAACTGCCAGCAGATATCCTAAGGCTTCACCGCATCAGCCACCTGCGGCACTTGCGGCAACGCTGCACCTTTAGGCCACAACATCCAGATTTGCCCCTGCTGTTTCATATCCCCGGCCAGTTGCCCGGCCGCTTCGCCAGTGCCCCAGAACAGGTCCGCCCGTACTTCGCCGGCAATCGCGCCGCCAGTGTCCTGGGCCGCTACCGGGCGCACCAGTGCGCTGCCATCCGGTTTGGTGGTGGATAACCACAACAGGCTGCCCAACGGAATCACCTTGCGATCCACCGCCGCGCTATAGCCAGCCGTCAGCGGCACGTTCAGCGAGCCGCGAGGCCCTTCGTTGCTGTCCGGGTTTTGGGTGAAAAACACGTAGCTGGGGTTGCTGCCAAGCAGTTGCGGAATGCGCGACGGATTCGCCTTGGCCCAGGCGCTGATGGCGCCCATGGTCACGTCTTCTTTCTTCAGCTCACCTTGATCCACCAGCCAGCGGCCGATGGGACGATAGGGGTGGCCGTTCTGGTCGGCATAAGCGATGCGCAGTTGGCGACCACTGTCTAGCTGGATGCGCCCGGAGCCCTGGATTTGCAGGAACTGCAGGTTCATCGGATCGGTCAGCCAGGCCACCACTGGCGCCTTGACCCCTTTGCTCTCGATGGTGGCGGCGTCGTCGTACGGTTTGAGCACGCGACCTTCAAGGCGACCGCGCAGACGCTTGCCCTTGAGTTCCGGGTAAATGCTGTCCAGGGACACAATGATCATGTCCTCGGGCACGCCGTACACCGGGACATTTGCCACTTCGGTTTGGGTCAGGCTGCCGGGGTACACCGGTTCGTAGTAGCCGGTGATCAGGCCGTTGGGGTTGTCATTGGCGGCGCGCAGGCCGTAGACATCGAGGTTCTGCTTGAGGAAACCGCGAATTTCGCCGGCGGTCTGGGGAACGTTGGCGGCAGATGCGCAGGTCGAGCCCCAGACCGGGTCGGCCTTGAGTCGGGTGCAGGCGCTGCGCCAGGAACCGAAACCGGCCACCAGATCGGCGTCGGATACCGCCGGCAACGCTTCCCAAGTGGCGCTGGTGTAGGTGGCCAGGGCATGGGTTTTCGGGGTGTTGTTTTCGCCACCGGTGCAGCCCGCGAGCACGGCTACCATCGGAAGGGTCCAGGCCAGGCGGGGACGCCAGGCCATGAAACGGCTGTTCATGGAGTAATTCCTTTGACGGTTGCCTGAGTGCTCCATGCGCTCAGGCAACCCTTATTGATAATAGGGCTATTGGTGTTTAACGATGACGCGAGGATACTGGCCGCCGTTCCCCGTGACCTGAAGCCACCATGACTCTTAAAAGACTTTCTGTTGTATTGCTGGCCTGCCTGACCTTGTCCGCCTGCGGCGGTGTCGACCCCAATTCGCCGCTGGGTCAACGCAAGGCGATCTTCAAGCAGATGCTCAAGACCGGCGAAGACCTGGGTGGCATGTTGCGTGGCCGTATCCCGTTCGATGGCCCGAAATTCGCTGAAGGCGCGGTGAAGCTGGATGCGCTGTCCCATGAACCGTGGAAACATTTCCCGCAGGTGCGTGAAGAAGATCACACCAGCGCCAAGGACGATGTTTGGAAGCAGCAGGCACGTTTCCAGGAAATGGCCCGCAACCTTGAAGGCGCCACCGGTGAATTGGTGATTGCCAGCCAGGTCCAGCCGTACAAGGCCAGCAATCTTGGGCCGGCGGTGCAGAAAGTTGAAGATGCCTGCAGTGCTTGCCATAAACAGTTTCGGGATCATTGATTTGCAGTGTTCTGGCTCTTGTGGCGAGGGAGCTTGCTCCCGCTGGGCTACGAAGTAGCCCCAATGGAATCACCGCGCAGCGTCAGTATTTACACAGTTGCTGATTTGACGACTGCTGCGCAGCCGAGCGGGAGCAAGCTCCCTCGCCACAAAAGCTCCCTGGCAACGCCGAGGTCCTACTTATCCAGTTCATCCAGCGCTTCCTGCAATTCCTTGCGGGATTCGGCGAGTTTGTCTTTGCGTTTGTTGATTTTCTCGGCATCGCCTTTGCTCATGGCCTTGTCGAGATCGGCCTGACGCTTGCTGACTTCATGCTTGGCGTCGAGCACTTTGTTCTCGCGTTCCTTCTTCAAGGAAGCGTCGGTGCAGTGGGCGGTGACTTCGTCCAGAGCGGTCTGAAGACCGGCCTGCTGGTCGGCATTGCCGTGGCTCTTGGCCAGTTCGATCTGGTTGACGATGCCTTGTTTCTTGGCTGCGCAGCCGGTCAATTCCGGGATTTCTTCGGCCGCCATCAGTGGGGTGGCGATTACGCCGCAAAGGAGCAACAGGGCGAAGGGTGAAAGAAGTTTCATAAAAGCTCCATGCGAAAAGCAATCGGATCGATGTGGCAATGGGCTGTTTGAGCGCCGCGCCACCATTGGGTTCCCGGGCCGACGGGCATTGTTGGTCGCTAAAAACCATCTATCCCGGCAACGCGTAGTGTTTCACTCAAGGCCAGGACCTGCGGGTCGCGGAAAAACGCACTTAATTGCGCTGCGCGTCCCGGACCGATGCCGGCTTCGGCCTGCCATTGTTCGTGAGTGCGTTGCGCCAGTGCCTGCCATGAGTCGGCGAGTTGCGCCTGACCGGTCGGCGGCAAGCCCAGGGCTTTTAGCCAGCGGATAAATGGACGCTGCCGGGCACTTTCAAAACTGTTTAAAAGACGAGCGCTGCTGCGCTCGCCCAAGCCGTCAATGTTAGCAAGCTCTTGGGCGTCGAGGGTCAACCAATCCAGCAGGCTGTTAAGACGACCTGTTGCGAGAAGTTTCTCCCAAGTGCCAAGGCCGACGTGGGGCAGCGCCAGCCCTGCTTGCCGCTGAGCCAGGTCAGCCGCGCCAGGAATTGGCTCTCGCAACCGGGCGTCGGCTGCCAGCAGCTCAACGGATGAAAGTCCGCCGCCCGTGGCGCGTCCAATGCCGGGCGTTCGGTGCTGCGCAGTACAACGTCGTCCAGCCGGGGAATGGTCAGGCCTGCGAGACTGATGGCGACCTGATCGCCAGGGCGGATGTCCAGTTGCTCCCAGCGTTGCAGGGAGCTGACGCTCACGCGCTTGATCTGCCGGTCATCGAGCTTCACCGGCGACAGCTCAAGTACCGGCGTGATCCGCCCGGTACGGCCGATCTTGAAATTGACCTTGCGCACCTCGGCCAGCGCCTGGGCGAAAGGGTATTTCCAGGCGACGCTCCAATAAGGTGGTCGCGCCTGCCAGCGCTCGGCGGTCGGGCGTTGATCCTGGCGCAGGACGACGCCGTCGCTGGCAAAGGGCAGGGGCGAGCGATACCAGTGATCGCGCCAGCGTTCTGCATCAGCAAAGCTGCTGATCGATTGGCTGTAGGCGCCGGTAACCGGGAAACCCAGCCTATCCAAAGCGGTGACCCGGGCAGGCCAGCTTCCCGGGCCTTGTGGCCAGTCCCAGACAAACAAGCCGATCCCGGCGGCCTGCTCGCTGCTCATCGATTTGCGCGCCATCAACCCGGCCACGGTAGCGCGGGCGTTGAGGCTGCCGGCCTTGGCTTGTACGTGATCGGTCAGGCGCCAATAGAGTTCACCTTGCACCAGCACGTCCAGCGGTTGTGTCAGTTGTTGGGGGATGGCGGCGATCTGCCGCGCAGCGCTCGTCCAGTCCTGGCCGCTCACGCCGTCACCGCGACTGATCGCCTGTTGCAGCAAACCCTTGCGATAAATCAACGACACCGCCACGCCATCGACCTTGGGTTGAATCCACACGTCCTTGCGATCGCGCAGCCAGTGTTCGACGGCGGGTCCGTCATGGAGTTTTTCCAAACCCGTGTGGACGATGGGATGAGGCACCTTGCCGCCCGCTGTTCGCAACGGTTCAGGAGAGGGGGCCAGGTTGAAGCAGGTGCGCCATTGCTTCAGCCGGGCGCGGGACTGGTCGTAGAGTTCGTCAGCGACCAGGGAGCGGCCATTGCGGTGGTAGCTTTCGTCCCATGCGTTGATTTTATTTTGAACCGCAGCGATTTCGCCCAGGGCGCGGGCGTGGGGCCAGTCGGGGCAGTCGGCGGCGTTGACGGTCAGGGATGTCAGTAGCAGGGCGAAAAACAGGCGCAGGTTGAGGAGCATCGAGAGCGTCCTTGCTCGGGGAGATGCTTGAAGGCTAGGTCAGTATTGGGCGGTGTGAAGGGTGGGTGTTTTGCAGGATGTGGCGGTGGCTGGGCTGGCCTCTTCGCGAGCAAGCCCGCTCCCACAGGGGGGGCTTCGGTGAGCACAAAATTTGTGTACGACGATAATCCCCTGTGGGAGCGGGCTTGCTCGCGAATGCCGCGACTCGGGCCCCAGTGAACGCCCAATAAAAAGCCCCGCACGGCGCGAACCGTGCGGGGCTTTCAGTACCGCTGGAAAAGTCTTACAGGCCGGCAGCCAGACGCAGGTCGTCGGCGCGGTCGGTTTTTTCCCAGGTGAACGTGGTGAAGGTGTCTTCGCCCACGGTCTTGGTTTGCGGGGTGCGACCGAAGTGGCCGTACGCAGCGGTTTCCTGGTACATCGGGTGCAGCAGGTCGAGCATGGTGGTGATTGCGTATGGACGCAGGTCGAACACTTCGCGAACCAGTTTGACGATTTTGTCGTCGCTGATTTTGCCGGTGCCGAAGGTGTTCAACGAGATCGAAGTCGGTTGAGCAACACCGATCGCGTAGGAAACCTGAATCTCGCAACGCTCGGCCAGACCGGCCGCGACGATGTTCTTGGCCACGTAACGACCGGCGTAGGCGGCCGAACGGTCAACCTTCGATGGATCTTTACCGGAGAACGCGCCGCCGCCGTGACGGGCCATGCCGCCGTAGCTGTCGACGATGATCTTGCGACCGGTCAAACCGCAGTCACCCACCGGGCCACCGATGATGAACTGGCCAGTCGGGTTGATGTGGAACTGGGTGTCCTTGGACAGCAATTCGGCAGGCAGCACGTGCTTGACGATCAACTCCATCACGCCTTCGCGCAGGTCTTTGTAGGACACTTCAGGGTTGTGCTGGGTCGACAGAACAACGGCGTCGATACCGACAACCTTGCCGCCTTCGTAACGGCAAGTCACTTGCGACTTGGCGTCCGGGCGCAGCCAAGGCAGCAGGCCGGATTTACGGGCTTCGGCTTGGCGCTGAACCAGTTGGTGCGAGAACGTGATCGGTGCCGGCATCAGCACGTCGGTTTCGTTGCTGGCGTAGCCGAACATCAGGCCCTGGTCGCCGGCGCCCTGATCTTCAGGCTTGGCACGGTCGACACCCTGGTTGATGTCAGGGGATTGCTTGCCGATGATGTTCATCACGCCGCAGGTCGCGCCGTCGAAGCCGACGTCGGAGCTGTTGTAGCCGATATCGAGAATCACGTTACGGACGATGTCTTCCAGATCGACCCAGGCCGAGGTGGTGACTTCACCTGCGATGATGGCTACGCCGGTCTTGACCATGGTTTCGCACGCAACGCGGGCGAACTTGTCTTCAGCAATGATGGCGTCCAGCACCGCATCGGAAATCTGGTCGGCGATTTTGTCCGGATGCCCTTCAGACACGGACTCGGAGGTGAAGAGGGAGTATTCGCTCATCTCGATGTTTTCCTGAATTTACCGATGGTGAGTGTCGCCAGCCGGTCGCTGAAAATGGCGAACCTGGATCTGGAAACCATTGCGTAAGCCTACATAGAGGCTTTCCCCGGGAACGAGTCCCGCAGCGGTGGCCCAACGGGCCAAATCGTCCTGTTCAAACCCCAACCAAAGATCACCGCAGGCCTCCCTGGCCCAACTCTGGTTGTGGCTACATAACTCTGTCACTAACAGGCTACCGCCTGGTTGCAGCAAACCGGCCATGTGCTTGAGCGCTTCGGCCGGCGCGGCGAAATGGTGCAGCACCATGTTCAATACAACGCAATCGGCGGTCAGGCTCACACCGTTAAGTGCATCGGCCAATTGCAGGCTGACATTAGTCAGCGTTTCGCGTTCGCAGACCTGGCGCGCCAGTTCGAGCATCGCCGGGCTGTTGTCCAGCGCCGTCACCTGGGTGAAGCGGCGCGCCAGTTCCGGCAGGAAACCGCCGTCGCCGGGGCCGACTTCAATCGCCGTGGCGCCTGCGCTGAAACTCAGCTTGTCGAGCAGCGCCACCACGCTTTCGCGGTACTGCGGCAGGCCGGCGATCAGGTCTTGCTGGGCGCGAAACTTCTCCGCCACCCGTGAGAAAAAGTCCTGGCTGGCCGCCGCCCGTTGCCCGTGGACCTGAGCGATGCGCGACTGCACATCCGCCGGCAGGGTCAGGTTGTCCACTTCCTCCAGCAGCGCGGCATGCAGCTTGCCGCCCAGCAGGTCGGTGTGGGGCAGGGCGCGACGGTAGAAAATCGCGTTGCCTTCACGGCGGGTCGCCACCAGGTCGGCCTGGGCCAGGACCTTGAGGTGGTGACTCATGCCGGACTGACCGATGCCGAAGATCTGCGCCAGTTCCAGTACGCCAAACGAATCGTTGGCCAGCGCACGCAATACATTCAGGCGCAGAGGATCGCCGCCGGCCTTGCACAGGGCCGCCAGCTCATCGCAATCGTCATGTTGAATGGAAGGCACGCGTAAATTCATAAGGCCAGCAGTCTAGTGAGGGTCGGAAAACCCCGCAAGGGCAATATCAAAAAGTTTTGATATTGCTCGATAGATGGCACTTCTTGAGAAAAGGGTCACTCTACAAACCGTGTGCGGAAAGGTTTCACCGGGCGAATGCGACTTTATCCACCGGAAAAACGCCTCTGGATGACTATCTGTCATTGCCCCGAGGCGGGTGGGTGAGGGAAAATGCTCGCCTTTTTTCCGTTCCGATTTATTCACTCTCGATTCAGAACCCTCAGGAGAACAGCGATGCCAAGCCGTCGTGAGCGTGCCAACGCCATTCGTGCCCTCAGCATGGATGCCGTGCAAAAAGCCAACAGCGGCCATCCGGGTGCCCCGATGGGTATGGCGGATATCGCCGAAGTGCTTTGGCGTGACTACCTCAAGCACAACCCGAGCAATCCATCGTTCGCCGACCGTGACCGCTTCGTGCTGTCCAATGGCCACGGCTCGATGTTGATCTATTCGCTGCTGCACCTGACCGGCTACGACCTGTCGATCGAAGACCTGAAAAACTTCCGCCAACTGCACAGCCGCACCCCGGGTCACCCGGAATTCGGCTACACCCCGGGCGTGGAAACCACCACCGGTCCACTGGGCCAAGGCCTGGCCAACGCCGTGGGTTTTGCCCTGGCAGAAAAAGTCCTGGCGGCGCAGTTCAACCGTCCTGGCCACAACATTGTCGACCACCACACCTACGTGTTCCTGGGTGATGGCTGCATGATGGAAGGCATTTCCCACGAAGTCGGCTCTCTGGCCGGTACGTTGGGCCTGGGCAAACTGATCGCCTTTTACGATGACAACGGCATCTCCATCGATGGCGAAGTCGAAGGCTGGTTCACCGACGACACCCCGAAGCGTTTCGAAGCCTACAACTGGCAAGTGATCCGCAACGTCGACGGTCACGACCCTGAAGAAATCAAGACCGCGATCGAGACCGCACGCAAAAGCGAGCTGCCGACCCTGATCTGCTGCAAGACCACCATCGGTTTCGGTTCGCCGAACAAGCAAGGCAAGGAAGACTGCCACGGCGCCCCGCTGGGTGACGCGGAAATCGCCCTGACCCGCGCTGCGCTGAAATGGAACCACGGCCCGTTCGAAATCCCGGCCGACATCTACGCCGAGTGGGATGCCAAGGAAAAAGGCCGCGCCGCCGAAGCCGAGTGGGACCAGCGTTTTGCCGCTTACTCCGCCGCGTTCCCGACCGAAGCCAACGAACTGATCCGTCGCCTGAGCGGCGAACTGCCAGCCGATTTCGCGGAAAAAGCCTCGGCTTACATCGCTGAAGTCGCGGCCAAGGGCGAAACCATCGCCAGCCGTAAAGCCAGCCAGAACGCCCTGAATGCCTACGGCCCGCTGCTGCCGGAACTGCTGGGCGGCTCCGCTGACCTGGCCGGTTCCAACCTGACCCTGTGGAAAGGTTGCAAAGGTGTCTCGGCTGAAGACGCCAGCGGCAACTACATGTACTACGGCGTTCGCGAGTTCGGCATGAGCGCGATCATGAACGGCGTGTCCCTGCACGGCGGTCTGGTGCCTTACGGCGCGACCTTCCTGATGTTCATGGAATACGCGCGCAACGCGGTCCGCATGGCCTCGCTGATGAAGAAACGCGTGGTGTTTGTCTACACCCACGACTCCATCGGCCTGGGCGAAGACGGCCCGACGCACCAGCCGGTCGAGCAACTGACCAGCCTGCGCAGCACGCCGAACCTCAACACCTGGCGTCCAGCCGATGCTGTTGAGTCGGCGGTTTGCTGGAAACTGGCGATCGAGCGCCAGGACGGCCCTTCGGCGCTGATCTTCTCCCGTCAGAACCTGCAGCACCAGGAACGTGATGCCGGCCAGATTGCCGACGTCGCCCGTGGCGGTTACGTGTTGAAGGACTGCGCAGGCGAGCCTGAGCTGATCCTGATCTCCACCGGTTCGGAAGTGGGCCTGGCGGTTCAGGCGTACGACAAGCTGACTGAACAAGGTCGCAAGGTTCGCGTCGTTTCGATGCCGTGCACCAGCGTGTTCGATGCTCAGGACGCCGGTTACAAACAGGAAGTCCTGCCGTTGCAAGTCAGCGCCCGTATCGCCATCGAAGCCGCCCACGCGGACTACTGGTACAAGTACGTGGGCCTGGAAGGCCGCGTCATCGGCATGACCACCTACGGCGAGTCGGCGCCTGCGCCAGCCTTGTTCGAAGAGTTCGGCTTCACCCTGGAAAACATCCTGGGTCAGGCTGAAGAGCTGCTGGAAGACTGATCCAGAAGTTGCGTCGTCCGGACTGCCGCCTTCGCGAGCAAGCCCGCTCCCACATTGGAATGCACTTCCCTGTGGGAGCGGGCTTGCTCGCGAAAGCGATGGTCCAGGCAATGCTGCAGTAACTGAATCGCTACGGTAATCGAGAACCCCATGCCCCAACCGCGTCCCTACAAAGTTGCACTCAACGGCTACGGCCGGATTGGTCGTTGCGTCTTGCGTGCGTTGTTTGAGCGAGGCGAGAAGGCCGGGTTTGAAATTGTCGCGATCAACGATCTGGCGGACATGGCCAGCATCGAATACCTGACACGCTTCGACTCCACTCACGGGCGTTTCCCCGGCGAAGTGCGGGTAGAGGGCGATTGTCTGCATATTAATGGCGACTGCGTGAAGGTCCTGCGCAGTGCCACCCCCGAAGGCATCGATTGGGCGTCTCTGGGCGTCGATCTGGTGCTGGAGTGCTCCGGCGCTTACCACACCCGTGCCGATGGCCAGCGTTTCCTCGACGCCGGCGCGCCACGGGTGCTGTTTTCCCAGCCGATGGCCAGCGAGGCGGATGTCGACGCCACCATCGTCTACGGCGTGAACCAGGATTGCCTGACCGGCGACGAGCTGCTGGTGTCCAACGCGTCCTGCACCACCAACTGCGGCGTGCCGTTGTTGCGCCTGCTGGATCAGGCCATTGGTCTGGAATACGTGTCGATCACCACCATCCACTCGGCGATGAACGACCAGCCAGTGATCGACGCCTATCATCATGAAGACCTGCGCCGCACCCGTTCGGCGTTCCAGTCGGTGATCCCGGTGTCCACTGGTCTGGCGCGGGGCATCGAACGCCTGCTGCCGGAACTTGCCGGGCGAATTCAGGCCAAAGCCGTACGCGTGCCGACGGTGAACGTGTCGTGCCTCGACATTACGATGCAAACCGTCAGCGACACTGACGCCGTCGAGGTCAACCGGATCCTGCGCGAAGCCGCCACCAGTGGCCCGCTCAAAGGTCTGCTGGCTTACACCGAGCTCCCCCATGCAAGCTGTGATTTTAATCACGACCCACATTCGGCCATCGTCGATGCCAGTCAGACCCGCGTTTCCGGCCCACGGCTGGTGAACATCCTGGCCTGGTTCGACAACGAATGGGGGTTTGCCAACCGAATGCTGGACGTTGCGGAACACTATCTGCAAATAGCCGCTCCACTTTCTGTCACTAAAAAACAGTAACTCAGGAATTGCGACCCATGACCGTGTTGAAGATGACCGACCTCGATCTGCAAGGTAAGCGCGTACTGATCCGCGAAGACCTCAACGTCCCAGTCAAGGACGGTGTTGTCACCAGCGATGCGCGTATCCTGGCTTCGCTGCCGACCATCAAGCTGGCCCTGGAAAAAGGCGCGGCCGTGATGGTCTGCTCGCACCTTGGGCGTCCGACCGAAGGCGAGTTCTCGGCCGAGAACAGCCTCAAGCCAGTCGCTGACTACCTGAGCAAGGCCCTGGGCCGCGAAGTGCCGCTGGTGGCCGATTACCTGGGCGGCGTTGACGTGAAGGCCGGCGACATCGTGCTGTTCGAAAACGTGCGCTTCAACAAAGGCGAGAAAAAGAACGCTGACGAACTGGCCCAGCAATACGCCGCCCTGTGCGACGTGTTCGTGATGGACGCCTTCGGCACCGCTCACCGTGCCGAGGGTTCGACCCACGGCGTCGCCAAGTTCGCCAAAGTCGCCGCCGCTGGCCCGCTGCTGGCTGCTGAACTGGACGCACTGGGCAAAGCCCTCGGCGCCCCGGCCCAGCCAATGGCCGCCATCGTGGCCGGCTCCAAGGTCTCGACCAAACTCGACGTGCTCAACAGCCTGAGCCAGATCTGCAACCAGTTGATCGTTGGTGGCGGCATTGCCAACACCTTCCTGGCCGCAGCCGGTCACCCGGTTGGCAAATCCCTGTACGAACCGGACCTGCTGGACACCGCTCGCGAAATCGCCGCCAAGGTCAGCGTGCCGCTGCCGGTGGACGTTGTAGTCGCCAAGGAATTCGCGGAAAGCGCCACTGCAACGGTCAAGCTGATCGCTGACGTGGCCGACGACGACATGATTCTGGACATCGGCCCACAGACTGCGGCGAATTTCGCCGAGCTGCTGAAGTCGTCCAAGACCATCCTGTGGAACGGCCCGGTGGGTGTGTTCGAATTCGACCAGTTCGGTAACGGCACCAAAGTCCTGGCCCAGGCCATCGCGGAAAGCTCGGCGTTCTCCATCGCCGGCGGCGGCGACACCCTGGCGGCCATCGATAAATATGGCGTTGCCGATCAGATCTCCTACATTTCTACCGGCGGCGGCGCGTTCCTCGAATTCGTCGAAGGCAAGGTACTGCCGGCCGTTGAAGTCCTGGAAAGCCGGGCCAAGGCCTGAGGTACCCAAAATGACCAGGCAAAGGAGTGTTTTTATGGTCAGGACCATCGCGCTGTTGATCGTCGCGTGTGCCTTGGCGGCTTGCGGGAGTAACCCGAAAGCCAAGCCGGAGCCCGCGCCGTCTGCGCCGGCTGATAAGGGCTGTTACCAGGCCGACTGGCAGGCCGAAACCAACCCGGTGCTGAACAAGCGTTCCGGGCCCGATGGCCTGGACAAATACGAGACACAGACACCGGGCAAGGAACATGGCTGCCCTTGATGGGTCTGACTCTTTACTCAAGGCCGGCGGCGTGCGCCGTTGGTCGAGGAACATGGATGAAAGGTTTTATCGCCGTCATGGCGCTGGCACTGCTGGCAGGTTGCTCCAATTTCAACCTGTTCAACACCTCGGCGCCCGCGGACAACTGGACCACCTGGACCTGCGACAGCCAGGCGAAAGTGCTCTGGCGCTACACCGACGACAGCCGCAAGGAAGTCGACGTGCGTCTCGGCGGGGCCGATCAGGTCTATCGCCTGAAGCTTGAACCGGGCGCCGAAGGATCGCTGTACAGCAACGACATGCTGGCGTTTCACGTAAAAGGTGAGGAAGGCCTGGTGTACTGGGTCGCCACCAATGATTTGATTGGCCGCGGTTGTAAAGCCGAGTAATTGACACACCACAGATCCAATGTGGCAGCAGATCCAAATGTGGGAGCGGGCTTGCTCGCGAAAGCGGTGGATCAGCTTGCATCAGTGCTGAATGTTGAACCGCATTCGCGAGCAAGCCCGCTCCCACAAGGGATCTGTGTAGGTACAACAGATTTAGGCAATACCGAATGAGCGGACCGGACCAACCCCCGATCTGCAATAACTTGAATAGCCGCCGCCGCTACGGCAGGCTGGCACGATTAACGACCCAAACCGGGAGAGACACACACAATGGCACTTATCAGCATGCGCCAGATGTTGGACCACGCAGCCGAATTCGGCTACGGCGTTCCAGCCTTCAACGTCAACAACCTTGAGCAGATGCGCGCCATCATGGAAGCCGCTGACAAGACTGACTCCCCGGTGATCGTCCAGGCTTCGGCCGGTGCGCGCAAATACGCAGGCGCCCCGTTCCTGCGTCACCTGATCCTCGCGGCAATCGAAGAATTCCCGCACATCCCGGTGTGCATGCACCAGGACCACGGCACCAGCCCTGACGTCTGCCAGCGCTCCATCCAACTGGGCTTCAGCTCGGTGATGATGGACGGTTCCCTGGGCGAAGACGGCAAGACCCCGACCGACTACGACTACAACATCCGCGTGACCCAACAAACCGTGGCCATGGCTCACGCCTGCGGCGTTTCGGTAGAAGGCGAGCTGGGCTGCCTGGGTTCCCTGGAAACCGGCATGGCCGGTGAAGAAGACGGCATCGGCGCCGAAGGCGTTCTGGATCACAGCCAAATGCTGACCGACCCGGAAGAAGCCGCTGACTTCGTCAAACGCACCCAGGTCGACGCCCTGGCCATCGCCATCGGCACCAGCCACGGCGCGTACAAGTTCACCAAGCCACCAACCGGCGACGTGCTGGCCATCGACCGCATCAAAGAAATCCACAAACGCATCCCCAACACCCACCTGGTGATGCACGGCTCGTCCTCCGTGCCACAAGACTGGCTGGCGATCATCAACCAGTACGGCGGCGACATCAAAGAAACCTACGGCGTGCCGGTTGAAGAAATCGTCGAAGGCATCAAGCACGGCGTGCGCAAGGTCAACATTGACACCGACCTGCGCCTGGCATCCACCGGTGCGATGCGTCGCCTGATGGCTACCAACCCTAGCGAGTTTGACCCGCGTAAGTTCTTCGGCGCGACCGTGACGGCGATGCGTGATGTGTGTATCGCTCGTTATGAAGCGTTTGGTACTGCGGGTAATGCTTCGAAGATCAAACCGATCTCGTTGGAAGCGATGTATCAGCGGTATTTGAAGGGTGAGTTGAACGCTAAGGTTAATTAAGCCTGGGTGTTAAATTGTGTTGAAAAGAAACCCGCCGAGAGGCGGGTTTTTTTGTGCGTAAATAAAGGGATAGAGATAAATAATCTGTCCCTATTTATTCCCTATTGTCGCTACACATTGCGCTCGACAATTTGCAAGGTGACATTAGGGCCGATGTATCCTGCATCTCCGCCCATTGTACAGGTGTATGCTGCCCATTGATTGTTGCCAGTATAATCAGCGTATACTTTTTTGTGGAGCTGTAAGTTCCCGTCCGCGGAATTGAGCTCCAAATTAGTAAAAGTGTTTCCTGCTAGTTGAGCTGGATGAATAAATTGGCCATTTTGGAAAAATGCAAAGTCGCTGCGCTCATTTGATGATTGATAAAGTCCTATGTAACGGGTAGATGTTCTTCCTAGCCAGTAACCGTTGTAGGAACCGGGTTCTCGACTAGCTATGTGATAGATGAAATCTCTTCCGGAATACAGGAAGTACAATAACGGTGATTCGCTTCCTAGGCAGCAATTTGCGCATAAGTACTCTTCCTTCGGAAGTCCAACCGTATATTTAGTCGTCGATCCGTATTGTGTTTTAAGACTTTCTGTTCCATTTTTTATGTATTGAAAGCCTAAATTGCAAGGGAGAGCTTCTCCTGTTATCTGCAGGCGGCCAGTAAATGATAATTCACTCATGATGCACCTCGTTAATTAAGAATCGCTAGGGCTGAAAAGGTCTTTTCATTTTTTGCTTGTTGCGTGTTCAATGGTAGATAGTGTCACTTTTATTAGCACCTGTAAGATATGACAGTTTTTAAGAACGTTTAGTTATGAGTCTCAAAACTAAAAAAACAGGGCGCGGAAATAATGGCAGAAAAGGGGACAGATTTATTTGGCAGAAAAGGGGACAGATTTATTTAATCTATCCCCTCTTCAAAAGTATCAAGTCTATTTCGCCGGTCTGCCTCGCAGTCGTTGTATTATCCGCAATCCGGTAATCGCCTCAATCTCATCGGTAAATCTTGCATCGCCAGTGAGTTGTCCGCGTTGAAGTGCGCCTCTAAGCAATTGCAGTTCTGATGAAGGGGTTTCCTGCTCCATGAAAGAGGCGTAGCGCGCGAGGCGTTCGGTAGGGGTGGTGCCCAGTTCATTGAATCCTGGATTTTCATCCAGCCAGTTATCCACAGAAGATTCATTGAGACGTAAGTGCAGGCTGGACCAAGGGTAGTCCCGTGCACGTTGCACAATCTTCGCTCGCACCGGGTTGAGTTCGATGTATCGGCTACAGGCCAGCAGATAGCTATCGGTTTGTACGACGCTGGATTTGTAGCGGCTTTCCCACAGCGTGCCAGAGCGACCTTCCAGTTTGTTCCGGCGCCGCGTCATACGACCTGCCAAGCCTTTCATCAATTGTCCGAGACCACTCGCAGAGTCACCGGGTGCGAGTAATAAATGGACATGATTAGTCATTAGGCAGAATGCGTACACCTTCACATCGAAGGCCGTTTTGAGTGCTTGCAAGTCAGCCAGGTAGTGTTCGAAATCGGTTGTTTCGGCGAAGACCACTTGCTTGTTGTGACCTCGTTGTACGACGTGATGCGGGTAATTGGGCAATACGATGCGTGCCGTTCTAGGCATATGGCCACCTACTTCCATGTATGTTTTGGAAAGCGTAGCAGAATGATCAGGAAAATAACCTGATGGAATTGTTGTAAGGTTTTATGTCATAACCTAACGTTCTGTTATCGCGAAATTGTATTGCTAACTGTTATTTCTTACAGGTGTTTTGTTGCGGGAGGTTGATTACGGTTAGGGCAAGGAGGATGCATAAATAAATCCGTCCCCTTTTCTACTTGTGCTTAGAGCTCACTTGCTTGCGGGATGAAAAAGATGAAAATTGAAAATAACGTCAATAAAAAAATTGCTGGTAGTCTGGAAGTCAAATTCACACATCAAGACTATGGTGAGCACGAGTTGAAGCTTGAGGAGGAGGGCCTTTTCTCTAGGGATAGCGAGTTCTTTTATATTAGTCCGAAGGATAGAGAGGTAGGCGGGCATAGTTATTATATGGGAATTAAGTTTAGAACGGGCCTTGAGGTTGAAACGACCTACACGCTAAAACGAAATGATGACTCAGTTAGAGCACATTTGGAGATTGATCGTGTTGACGGTGATAAATATGCCAGTGGTACATTTAGTTTGTCTGCGGGTATGCCATATCCCGCGGGGGAATTCGAGCTCTTCGAGGAAGGGGTCTTTAAAGCAAAGGGAAAATTCAAGTCAGTCGCTTGAAAAGTGAGTAGTTGCAGGAAAAGTGCAGGAAAAGGGGACGGATTTATTTAGTCGATAAATAAATCCGTCCCCTTTTTTTGCGATAGTTAAGGCGTATCAAACCCACGCTGCTCAATCACTCTAAATACATCACCTACATCCCGGAGCAGGATTAAGGCGATGTTGGTGACGGTGTTGATGTCGTTTTCGGCGTAGTCCGGCAGGCTGGTGCAGGCCATGAGGTTGAGGTATTTGACGACGGCGTTGAGGCGTTCGCTGACGCAGTTGTGCAATTCGCGGAGCGGGGCGTCGCTGTCGATGAGCAGGACGGGGTAGTCGGTGGCGAATTGGGACATGGGGGTGAAGCGGCGCGGCGGGTTGTTTATTGTCATTAGTAAATCTTCCTTGTGTTCAAAAAGAAGAGCTACTGCCGTTCGCTGCGAATCGAATGGGTGGTAGCTGTGTGCGGGTTCGCAGACCGAGGCACAAGGAACCCGGCAGACCCGAAGGTCTCCCACACACAGCCACCATAAAACGAACTGCGGGCGTTAAAACGACCATCGTTTGTTATGGAGCTTGGTTGCCATTGCGCTGTAGGGCTGCGAAACCCTATCGCCGACTGCTGTCAGCGACGGGGCGAACTATAAGCGGCGACTTTGATGGCTGCAACCGCACCGTAGGACAGCGCATAACCCTTGTGGCGAGGGGGCTTGCCCTCGTTCGGTGGCGCGGCCGCCGCAAAACCGGGCGCTGGAGTGGGACTGTAGGAATGCGCTGGCAGGTGGATGGGGCTGCTTCGCAGCCCGGCGGGAGCAAGCTCCCTCGCCATAAAGGCATTATTCCTACGGGATTTGCGGAAGGCTTGAGGTTGATGGGGGCTGCTGCGCAGCCCAACGGGGGCAAGCCCCCTCGCCACAATGGGTGGTTACTTGCGAGGTTTTCGACGGGAGGATCAAAAGATCGCAGCCTTCGGCAGCTCCTACGGAGGATCGCGCAAATCTGTAGGAGCTGCCGGAGGCTGCGATCTTTTAGGATATGGCTACTTGTCGTGATCAATATCCAGCTTACTGAACGTCACTTTCCCGCCTTCGCTGGTGTACCCGGTGTGGTCCTGCACATACACGCCGGCCTTGAAATACAGCGGTTTGTCGCGCCATGTCGCGCTGATGTTCGAATCCCACTGATAGCCCGCCGCGCTGATGCCCAGTTGTCCGCCAGGGCTCAGGTGCAGGAGGTAGGAAAACTCCTGATCCAGCTTCACGCCGGTCGCGACGGTGATGACCCGGCCTTCGCCGTCATCGGGGTGCATGCGCACTTTGGCGACGATGTTGCCGGATTGGGTGCTGGTCTTGAACTGGTACTCAAGCTTGATCAGGGGTTTCTGGCTTTCATAGGCGTGGATCTGGCCGATCACGATCTTGCCGGAGCTCGGCACCTGGTTCACCGCGAGGGTGGCGCGCAGGGAATTGTCGGCGTCCGGGTAGAGCCAGTTGCGCAGGGTGCCGTTGCTGTAGGTTTCGCGAAGTTCGGTGCGGGGGTATTTGGCGTTTGCGGTTTTGGAACCGGTGACCGGGGACCAGAAGAACAGGGTGCCGGTGTCGGAATGGAAGTATTGGTCCTTGAAACCCTTCACCAGTTTGGCTGTTTCAACGGTGTAAGGCGGATTGCCCACAGGAACACTGAGGTTCCATGTTGCGAGATCGATCATAGACAAAGCTTCCACGAATTCATGCTGCACGCCCGTTCCAGAAGCTCTAGCACGGGCCTTGGAGGGTTGCCTTTATAAGCGTAGTCGCGTGCTTTGTTAATGCCCGCCGGGCAGAAGATTGACGTCAACATCCTGTCAAAAAGCCATCTTTCCCGGTTTCCGGGGGCTGTAGCGCCGACCGTTAGTCGGGTTATGGACGGTTTGGTTACATGATGGCGTGATGACACCTACTGCTTTTTCGGATCCGGGTCTAGAGTGAAGGCGTAGTATTTGTCCGGTTTTCACGAGAAACCGGCCTGTCGCCCCGAACAAGAGAAGCAGCATGGAATGCGCGCAACCCACGCCAAGTGAAGGCAGCTCTGTCCTTTTAATCGTTGATGATTACCCTGAAAACCTGATCAGCATGCGCGCCTTGTTGCAGCGCCAGGACTGGCAGGTCATGACCGCCGCCTCGGGCTTCGAGGCCCTCAGTTTGCTGCTTGAACACGATGTCGACCTGGTGCTGCTGGATGTGCAGATGCCGGGCATGGATGGTTTTGAAGTCGCACGGTTGATGCGCGGCAGTCAGCGCACCCGTTTGACCCCGATCATTTTCCTCACCGCCAACGAACAGTCCCAGGACGCCGTGATCAAGGGCTACGCCAGTGGCGCGGTGGATTACCTGTTCAAACCCTTCGACCCGCAGATTCTCAAGCCCAAGGTCCAGGCGTTGCTGGAGCATCAGCGCAATCGCCGGGCGTTGCAGCGCCTGAGCCACGATCTGGAGGTCGCCCGCGCTTTCAACGCCTCGGTGCTGGATAACGCCGCCGAAGGCATTCTGGTGGTGGGTGAGGACGGTCTGATTCGTTTTGCCAACCCGGCGATGTCGCGGCTGCTCAATGCCACGGTCAAGGATTTGCAGGGCCGGGAGTTTTTGGACTTCCTGCAAAAACCGCACATTCCGATCTGGGCAGATTCCGACCTTTATAACGGCTACAAACGCGGCGAGACCCTGCGCCTGCACGATGCGCTGTTGCGCACAGCACCGGGCCAACAGGTGCCGGTGGCGTTGTCCTGCGCGCCGTTGCCTTCCGAGCAACACGCGATGGTGGTGACGGTGCTGGACATGTCGGTGGTGCGCCATCTGCATCAGCAACTGGAGTTTCAGGCGGTCACCGATCCGCTGACCGGGCTGCTCAACCGCCGGGGTTTCCACCAGACCGTGGAAAACCTGCTGCTGCGCGGCGAACGTTCCGACAGCGCCTGGGTGTTGCTTTACCTGGATCTGGATGGCTTCAAGCGGGTCAATGATTCCCTCGGCCACGATGCCGGTGACCGGGTGCTGCGTTGGGTGTCCGAGCAGTTGAAGGCTTGCCTGCGGCCCTTCGACATTCTGGCGCGCATGGGCGGTGATGAGTTCACGGCGCTGCTGGACCTGGAATTTCCCGAGCAAGCGGCGAAGATTGCCGAGAAGTTGATCGAACGGGTGTCGATCTGTCAGCAAATCGAAGGCCTGGACATTGCCCTCGGCGCCAGCATCGGCATCGCCACCTATCCGGATTGCGGTTCCAACCTTGACGGTTTGCTGCGCGCATCCGACATCGCGATGTACGAGGCCAAGCGCGCCGGGCGTCAGCAATACCGCTTTTACGATCACGAAATGAACGGCCGGGCGCGCTCGCGGTTGATGCTCGAAGAGAGCGTGCGCACGGCCATTGAGAACCGTGATTTCAATCTGGTGTATCAGCCGCAAGTGGCGATCAATGGCGGGCAGATTCGCGGTTTCGAGGCGTTGCTGCGCTGGCAGCATCCGAGTGTCGGCGATGTGCCGCCGGGGCTGTTTTTGCCGTTGCTGGAAGAGGCGCGATTGATCAGTCGCCTGGGCAGCTGGATTTACCATCGCAGCGCCAAGCAGCGCAAAGCCTGGGAAACCTTGTTTGCCGAGGATCTTGTACTGGGGGTGAGTTTGAGCAGTACTCAGTTCAGCATGCCTAACCTGGTCACTGAATTGCGCCAAACCCTGGAACGCCATCACTTGCAGCCACGGCAGATCGAGGTCGAAGTCACCGAGGAAGCCTTGACCCTTAACCCCGATGAAACCCGCAAGCAACTGCGCTTGCTGCGCAATCTGGGGGTGCGGGTGGCGCTGGATGACTTTGGCTCCGGGCCGTGTTCGCTGGCGCACCTGCGGGATCTTGAGCTGGACACCCTCAAGCTCGACCGCCACCTGATTGCGCGATTGCCGGAGTCAACCCGGGATGCTTCGCTGGTGCGCACGGTGATCGACCTGTGCAAGCAATACGGTCTGCTGGTGATCGCCGAAGGCGTGGAAACCGTGGCGCAATTCGACTGGCTGCAGGCCAATGGCTGCGAGTTCGTACAAGGGTTTTTGGTGGCGCGACCGATGACTTCCGAGGACGCCGCCGAGTTTGTCCAGCCCTTTGACTGGAGCGCGCTGTCCCGCTGAATTCGCTACACTGGCGACCTTTCCGTGATTCGTGTTGCCCGCCCAATGACCGCGTTGAAATACCTCCAGGCCTATCCCGTTGCGTTGCAGGACCAGGTGCGCCAGTTGATCGCCGACGGTCGGCTGGGCGACTACCTGGATCAGCGTTACCCGCAAAAGCACGTCGTGCAAAGCGACAAGGCGTTGTACACCTACGCCCTGGACCTGAAGCAGGAATACCTGCGCAACGCCCCGGCCATCGACAAGGTGTTGTTCGACAACCGCCTGGACCTGACCCACCGCGCCCTCGGCCTGCACACCACGATTTCCCGGGTGCAGGGCGGCAAGCTCAAGTCCAAGAAGGAAATCCGCGTGGCGTCGCTGTTCAAAGAAGCGCCGTCGGAGTTCCTGAAAATGATCGTGGTGCATGAGCTGGCGCATTTCAAAGAGTCGGATCACAACAAGGCGTTCTACAAGCTGTGCGAACACATGTTGCCGGGGTATCACCAGGTGGAGTTTGATCTGCGGGTGTATCTGACGTGGCGGGATATGCAATAAGGAGTGTCCGGATGGACGTCAGCAAGACCAAAAGCAGCTTCTACCGCCGGTTGTACGTGGCGTACTTGATCGACAGCGGGCTAGCCAGCAGCGTCCCGACCCTGACCGAAGTCACCGGCATGCCCCGGCGCACGGCCCAGGACACCATTGCGGCGCTGGCGGATCTGGATATTGTCTGCGAGTTCGAACAGGAAGACGGTGCGCGCAACCATGCCGGGCGTTATCGGATTCGGGAGTGGGGGGCGATTGATCGGGGGTGGATCGAGCGCAATTTGCGGCAGATTAAAGCGGTGTTGGAATATCCCTGAGATTTGCTGCGTCTGGGCTGACGCCTTCGCGGGCAAGCCTCGCTCCTACAGGATATGCGCTGTCCTTGTGGGAGCGGGCTTGCTCGCGAAGAGGCCCTCAAGAACGCCGCATCCCGATATGCGGAATGTCATCCTCCAAATATTCCTCCCCAACCACGACAAACCCATACCGCCCGTAATACCCCTGCAAATGCGCCTGGGCCGACAGATAAATCGGCACGCCAGGCCAGCGTTTCTCAGTCTGCCTCAGCGCCTGTTCCATCATTTCATGCCCCAGACCCTGGCCCCGGCCTTCAGGCGCGGTCACCACCCGACCGATCACCACGTCGCCACCTTGCAGTTCCGGGTCGAGCAAGCGCAGGTACGCCAGCAGCGCATCCCCGTTCCAGCCCATCAAATGGCAGGTGTCACCCTCCAGGTCCTGACCGTCGACATCCTGATACGCACAGCGCTGCTCGACGACAAACACCTCGGCGCGCAACTTCAAAATGGCATACAGCTGCTCTTTACCCAGATCGCTGTGATGTTTGCAGACCCACTCGATTGTCATCTTCACATTCCTTGAACAACGTTCTCCCGATACTAAGCGTGCGCAGGAAAGAAGTCTCGATGGCTGAGAAATCTGTGACAAAGGCCAAAATGCCATCATTCATTTGTCGCGGCGCTGTCTTCTTTGTGTAATCTGCAAGTCAGCGCTGTGCAGTGGCTTCAATGAGCTAAGGTTTAGTACCGCTACGCCGGTATTCGAGTCTTGGAGTTTTGGCTGAAAAACACGTCGGGCAACCCGCCCGCTAAGGATTTTCTAGCATGCCGCGATTGCATCGAGCTCTTGCTTTGATTGGATTGCTGTTGCTGACTCAGAACGCGGCGGCGGAAAAGCTGCGTCTGGTGGCCGATGCCTGGCCGCCGTTTACCGACGCCACGCTGGTCAATGGTGGCTTGGCCACGGACATCGTCAGCACCGCGCTGGCCCGGGCCGGTTATGCCAGCGATTTCGAGCAAGTGCCTTGGGCACGCGCCTTGCTGGGCGTGGGTGAGGGTCGCTACGACGTATTGGTCAACGCCTGGTACAACGACGAACGCACCAAGCTCGGGCAGTTTTCCTCCGAGTACCTGCTCAATCGCGTGCGCTTCATCAAGCGCAAAGACGCGCCCATCGAATACAACAACCTGCAGCAACTGCACACCTACCCGATTGCGGTGGTGCGTGGGTACGCCTACTCGCCGGAATTCGATGAGGATGCCGCGCTGCAGAAAATCCCGGTGCATAACTTCGCCATGGCCGTGCGCATGCTCGCGGCCGATCGGGTCAAGCTGACCCTGGAAGATGAATTCGTCGCCCGTTATTACCTGGCCCGGGAGTCATCCAAAGTCCGCAACTCCGTGGAGTTCCTGCCCAAGCCCTTGAGCGAGAACAGCCTGCACATTCTGGTCAGCCTGAAGAACCCGGAGCATGAGCAGATCGTGGCGAGTTTTGACCGGGAGATTGCGGCGATGAAGGCGGATGGGAGTTATGAGCGGTTGATGAAGCAGCATGGGATGTAGAGGGGCAGCGGCAAGCTTCAAGTTTTGAGCCGCAAGTTGTTTGGTGGTGTGGCGGATGCCGCCTTCGCGAGCAAGCCCGCTCCCACAGGGGATATGTGGTGTGTCCTGAATTGCAGACCCACCATCAATCCAATGTGGGAGCGGGCTTGCTCGCGAAGAGGCCCTCCGAGCCGCCGCAAATCCTAGACCTCGCTGGTGTCTTTAATCAGATGCGCCGCAAGGGTCCGCAACGGCCCCAACTGCCGGCAAATCAACGCCAACTGCGTCTGCACCAGCCGCTGCCCTTCATCAATCTCATCCGGCATCTGTTCCAGCTCATTGGCCAGCTCTTCTTCCGCATCGCTTTGAATCGCAATCGGCAGTTTGCTCGCCAGACCCTGGGCGATTTCGTCGATGCTGGCCGCCAGGCTCACGCCGGCGCCGTCGATCAAATGCTCGCGCACGTCTGGCGGTAATTGCTTTTCCCGGTGCGCGCCGAGCCCTGACAAGTAGCTGAGCAACGTGTGGGACAACACCAGGAAGCGGAAACCGACGTCCGCTTCCTTCCGGAAATGCCCCGGCTCCATCAGCATGTTCGCCAACGTGGTCGACAGCGCTGCATCGGCGTTGTGCGCGTTGCGTCGGGCCAGGCGATAAGCCAGGTCATCGCTTTTGCCGGCGGCGTATTGCTGCATGATTTGGCGCAGGTAGATGCTGTTGCAGGTCAGGGTGTTGGCCAGCACTTTGTTCAAGCGTCGGCCCTGCCAGTCCGGCAGGAACAGGAACACCGCGAGCCCGGCGATCAGGCTGCCGAGCAAGGTATCGAACAGGCGCGGCAGGAACAGCCCGTAACCGTCGCCAACCTGGTTGAAGCAGAACAACACCATCAGGGTGATCGCCGCCGTCGCCAGGGTGTAGCGGGTGGTACGGTTGATAAAGAACACCACCCCGGCGGCGATGGCGAAGCACGACTGGATCAGCGGGTTCGGGAACAGGTCGAACAGCGCCCAGGCCAGGGTCAGGCCGATGGCGGTGCCGATGATCCGCTGGCCGAGTTTGCGTCGGGTGGCGCCGTAGTTCGGTTGGCAGACGAACAGCGTGGTGAGGATGATCCAGTAACCCTGGGACGGGTGGATCAAATGCACCGTGGCGTAGCCGATGCTCAGCGCCAGGGGCAAACGCAGGGCGTGGCGGAACAGCAGCGAGGTCGGCGTCAATTGGGTGCGCAAGCGCAGCCACACATCCTTGAGGTTGCGCGGCGAACGGTCGAGCAAGCTGCTGTCGGTGGCGTCGGCGAGGGCGTCGGGGTTGCTCGCGTCGCTGAGCAAACGGTCGAGTGTGCCGAGGTTGGCCGCCAGTGCGCGCAATGAACGCAGCAGTCCGCGCCAGGCCGGGTTGCTCTGGACGCGCAGGTGTTCGAGGGAGGCGTGCAGGTCGCCCAGGGCCTCGGCGAAGCTGGCGTCGTAGACGAAGGGCTGGCGCATCTGGATCGATTCGGCCAGGGCGCGGCAGGCCTTGCCTTGCTGACGCAGCAGGCGTTGGCAGCGGAACATCACGTCGCTGTGGAAGAAGGCGTCAGCCAGGGCGTTGTAAGGGTAGTGCGAGGAACTGGCGCGCTCGTGGATGTCCTGGGCGAGGAAGTACAGCTTGAGGTAGCGGCTGACCTTCGAACCGGGGCGACCGTTGCCGACCCGGTGCAGGATGATTTCCTTGGCGACGTTCAGGGCGGCGACCACCCGACCGTTTTGCTGGGCCAGTTCCAGGCGTCGCGCTTCCACGTCCATTTGCCGGATCGGCTCGAACAGCGATGATTTGAGTTTCAGGTACAACCCCAATTCCCGGAACAACCGCGCCAGGCTCTGCTGCACCGGCTGATTGGAAAACATCGCCTGCCACAACACCGAGAGCAAGCCGTACCAGGCGGCGCCGGCCACCAGCAGCACCGGTTCGTGCCAGAAATCGGTCACCGCGCCGCCGCGCTGGTCCACGCCGATCATGGTGTAGACCGACAGGATCAACGTCGCCGAGGCAATCGCGCCATAGCGTTCGCCCAGCGCCCCGAGCATGGTCAGGCCGAACGCGGCAAGGGCCAGGGCGATGATAAAAATGATGGGGTAGGGGAAGAGCAATTCGACGGAGAACGCGGCGATGCTGAAACACACCAGCGTGACCGCCAGGGCGTTGAGGCGGCCCTGCCAACTGTCGTCGGTCTCGGCCAGGGCGCTGGCGATGATGCCCAGGAACAACGGGATCAACAGCCCCATTTCATCCTGATACCAACAAACGGCCATGCTGCCGGTCAGGGCGATGAACACCCGCACGCTGTAGCTGAATTTATCCAGCGCCCAGAGGCGGCGTAGAGACTGACTAAAAGGGGTCGATGACATGAAGTGCGAGGGCCTTCCGAGGCGATGACGCTAAATTGAGCCAGTAATGACGCCGACGCAATGGCGCCGATCACATCTGACAGCAAAATCTGTTCCTTTAGACATCCACACATCCCCAATGTGGGAGCGGGCTTGCTCGCGAAGAGGCCGGTACATTCAACATTAGTGTTGGCTGTCAGGCCGCCTTCGCGAGCAAGCCCGCTCCCACACTGGAACTGTGTCGATCACAATGTTGTGGCTCTCCCAAAACCCTGTGGGAGCGGGCTTGCTCGCGAAAGGGCCGGTGCATTCAACATTTTTGTCGACTGTCAGGCCGCTTTCGCGAGCAAGCCCGCTCCCACATTTGGTTTTGTGTAGGTCAGGCGTATTGTGCGGCGGCGTAACCCGAAGCCCACGCCCACTGGAAGTTGAACCCCCCCAGGTGCCCGGTGACGTCCAGCACTTCACCGATGAAGTACAACCCAGGGCTTTTCAGCGATTCCATGGTCTTGGACGACACTTCATGGGTATCGACCCCGCCCAAAGTCACTTCGGCGGTGCGGTAGCCTTCGGTGCCGGCGGGCACGACTTTCCAGCTCGCCAGTTTTTCGGCGATGTCGGCGATTTCCGCATGGGTGTATTGCTTCATCGGTTTGGAGACAAACCAGTTGTCCGCCAGCAGGTTGGCCATCTTCTTGGTGAAGATTTCCCCCAGCAGGGTTTTCAACTCGCTATTCGGGCGTTCGGCCTGTTGCTGTTGCAGCCAGCTCGGTACGTCGTGGTCCGGCATCAGGTTGATTTCAACCGTGTCGCCGGATTCCCAGAAGGAGGAAATCTGCAAAATCGCCGGGCCGCTGAGGCCACGGTGAGTGAACAGGATGTTCTCGCGGAAGCTCTGCTCGTTGCAGCTCACCAGGCAATCCACCGAGGTGCCGGACAGCTCGGTGCACAGTTCTTTGAGCTGATCGGTGATGGTGAACGGTACCAGGCCGGCGCGGGTCGGCAGCAACTCGTGGCCGAATTGCTTGGCCACTTGATAACCGAAACCGGTGGCGCCCAGGGTTGGAATCGACAGGCCGCCGGTGGCGATCACCAGGGATTCGCAGGTCAACTGACCGAGGGTGGTGTCCAGCAGGTAACCGGTTTCGAGCTTCTCGATGGTCTGGATCGAGGTGTCCAGGTGCAGGCTGACGCCGACCTGATCGCACTCGTTGAGCAGCATTTCGAGGATGTCGCTGGATTTGTTATCGCAGAACAACTGGCCGAGTTTCTTCTCGTGGTACGGCACGCCGTGCTTGGCGACCATGCCGATGAAATCCCACTGGGTGTAGCGCGCCAGTGCGGATTTGCAGAAGTGTTCGTTCTGCGAGAGGAAATTGCCCGGTTCGGTGTACATGTTGGTGAAATTGCAGCGGCCACCGCCCGACATCAGGATTTTCTTGCCGGCCTTGTTCGCATGGTCGAGCAACATCACCTTGCGCCCGCGCCCGGCGGCGGTCAGCGCACACATCAACCCTGCGGCGCCAGCGCCAATGATCACGACTTCGGTAGAGCGCAAAACGGTGTCCTCTTGATGTGTCACCACAAAACTAACTGTGGGAGCGGGCTTGCTCGCGAAAGCAGTGTGTCAGGCAACTTAATGCAAACTGACACTCCCTCTTCGCGAGCAAGCCCGCTCCCACATTTGATCTCTGTCAGCCAGAAGATCTCTTACAAAATGCGCACGCGCAACGAGCGGCCCTTGATCTTGCCGTCGTTCAGGCGCTGCAGGGCTTGTTTGGCGATGCCACGCTCAACCGCTACAAACGCCTGGAAGTCGAAGATTGCAATCTTGCCGACCTGGGCGCCCGGGATGCCGGCGTCGCCGGTCAGTGCGCCGAGGATGTCGCCCGGACGCACCTTGTCTTTACGGCCAGCGCCGATGCACAGGGTGCTCATCACCGGCAGCAGCGGTGCGCCGCCCTGGGAGGTGAGGTTGTCGATCTGATCCCAGTTCAACGGCGACTGCTGCAGTTTCTCGATGGCTTGGGCGCGGATGGCTTCGGACGGCGCCACCAGGCTGATCGCGATGCCTTTCTCACCGGCACGACCGGTACGGCCGACACGGTGGATGTGGATTTCCGAGTCGCGGGCCAGTTCGACGTTGATCACCATGTCCAGCGCATCGATGTCCAGGCCGCGAGCGGCGACGTCGGTGGCGACCAGTACCGACGTACTGCGGTTGGAGAACATGGCCAACACCTGATCGCGGTCACGCTGTTCCAGATCGCCGTGCAGGCCGACGGCGGAGATGCCTTTGGAGGTCAGGTGATCGACGGTTTCCTGCACCTGCTGCTTGGTGAAGCAGAAGGCCACGGTGGACGCCGGGCGGAAGTGGCCGAGGACCTTGGTCACCGCGCTCATGCGCTCTTCCGGGGAGATTTCGTAGAAGCGCTGCTCGATCTGCGTGTCGTCGTGGAAGGCTTCGGCCTTGACGATCTGCGGGTTGCGCATGAACTTCGCGGCCAGTTGCTTGATGCCCGTCGGGTACGTGGCGGAGAACAGCAGGGTCTGGCGGCGTTCCGGGGTCTGGGCAATGATTTCTTCGATGGAATCGTAGAAGCCCATGTCGAGCATGCGGTCGGCTTCGTCGAGGATCAGGGTGTTCAGGCCATGCAGGATCAGCGAACCCTTGCGCAGGTGCTGCTGGATCCGGCCCGGGGTGCCGACGATGATGTGCGCGCCGTGCTCCAGGGAGCCGATCTGCGGGCCTAGGGACACGCCGCCGCACAGGGTCAGGACCTTGATGTTGTCTTCGGCGCGGGCCAGACGACGGATTTCCTTGGCCACCTGGTCCGCCAGCTCGCGGGTCGGGCAGATGATCAGCGCCTGGCAACCGAAGAAGCGCGGATTGATCGGGTTCAGCAGGCCGATGCCGAAGGCGGCGGTCTTGCCGCTGCCGGTCTTGGCTTGGGCGATCAGGTCCATCCCTTTGAGGATCACCGGCAAGCTTTGCGCCTGGATCGGCGTCATCTCGGCATAACCCAAAGAGTCGAGGTTAGCCAGCATGGCGGCGGACAGCGGCAAAGTATTAAAAGCGGTGGCGATGGTGGTCACGGGACTGGCCTGCAAAACAAAATGTCGCGCAGTGTATCAGGCCTGCGCACGGCACCTGCAAATTCTGGACGAGTAGCGTCGTTGTAGCAGCTGCCGAGGCACGAGGCTGCGTCGGGTTGCGAAGCGGCCCCCGAGGGCGGTCCTGCGGACACGCAACGCAGCCTCGTGCCTCGGCAGCTGCTACGGGTCAGTGTTCTATGTCGTGTTCGCGGCTGACCACCCGTCGGCCATCATTGGGTGATAGTTGCGAGAAGATCGTTGCGGCCAGCATCGCCATGACGCCGACGGTCACGAAGGTCAGTTGGAACGCACCCAGAATGGTCTCCACGCCATCGTTTCCAACCTCCGCCGTGAAGCCACCCAGCAGGGCGCCAGCGCAGGCCACGCCCAGGCTCAGGGACAATTGCGCCACCACCGACAATAAGCTGTTGCCGCTGCTGGCGCTGGCGTCGTCGAGGTCGATCAGGGTCACGGTGTTCATCGCGGTGAACTGCAACGAGTTGATCGCACCGGCAATCGCCAGCATCACCAGCAGCAGCCAGTACGGCGTTTGCTCGCTGACCAGGCCCATGGCCGCCAGCATGATGCCCAGCGCCAGGGTGTTGCCGGTCAGGATGATGCGATAACCGAAGCGTTCGATCAGTGGTCGCGCCACGGACTTGGCGAACATCGCCGCAGCAGCCAGTGGCAGCATGCTCATCCCGGCCTGGGACGGCGAATACCCCAGCGCCACTTGCAGCAGCAACGGCACGAGGAAGGGCAGGGCGCCGCTGCCCAGGCGGGCGAACAGATTGCCGAGGATGCCGACGGCAAAGGTACGGGTCTTGAACAGCGACGGCGCGAACAGCGGATTATCGATGCGTCCGGCCCGCAGCCAGTAAGCCGCCAGGCACGCCAGGCCGCCGAACAGCAGCAACATCACCCGCAGGTGCGGCAGGTGCAATTCGCCGAGGCCCTCCATGGCGATGGTAATCAGCACCATTGCCGCGCCAAACAATAAAAAGCCCCAGCTATCGAACCGCGTGCGTTCACTACCGCGCAGGTCGGGAATGAATTTCCACACGGCGTAGCAACCGATCACGCCCACCGGCAGGTTGATCAAAAAGATCCAGTGCCACGACAAGTACTGCACCATCCAGCCGCCGGTGGTCGGGCCGAGCAACGGGCCGAGCAGACCGGGAATGGTGATGAAGCCCATGATCCGCACCAGTTCCGAGCGTGGGTAGGCCCGCAGTACCACCAGCCTGCCCACCGGCAGCATCAAGGCACCGCCCAAGCCTTGAATGATCCGGGCGCCGATCAGCATGGTCAGGGTGCTCGATAACGAGCAAAGCAACGAGCCGATGCTGAACAACAGGATCGCGCCGAAGAAAATCTTCTTGGTGCCGAAACGGTCGGCGATCCAGCCCGAGGCGGGGATCAGCAGGGCGACGGTGAGCATGTAGGCGATGATCACGCCTTGCATGCGCAACGGGTTTTCCGCCAGGTCCAGGGCCATGGCCGGCAGGGCGGTGTTGAGGATGGTCCCGTCGAGGGACTGCATGAAGAAGGCAATGGCAACGACCCACGGCAGCCAGCGGGCGGTGACGGGGTCGAGAGCTGGGCGGTTGGGCATGGGACCTCTTGTGGGAAAAGGGTTAATGCAATGTCAGGGTGGGACGCGGCCCCTGTGGGAGCGGGCTTGCTCGCGAAAGCGGTGGATCAGTCAACATTGATGTTGAAGGTGATGGCCTCTTCGCGAGCAAGCCCGCTCCCACAGGGTTTTTGTGTTTACAGGGTCAAGGTCAATCGGCTGACGAGCGCCCCAGGCAACAATGCCGATGCCGTCGCTCGCTGACTGTAAGTACTCGCCGACAGCAACAACTCGCGCTCCTGGGTCAAGGCCTCCAGTTGCGAACCGAGCAAACTGTAGGCGCTGTCATCGAAACGCATGGTGCTCACCGGCGCCTGGATCTCGCCGTTCTCGACCCAGAACGTCGCAAACCGGGTCATGCCGGTCAGGCGTGCGGCGGGTTGGTCGGAGTAGTTCAAGTACCAGAGGTTGCTGATGTACAGCCCCGTGCCCAGTTGCTTGAGAATCTCCGCTTGCGGCAAGGCGCCGGCCGCCATGTTCAACGCACTGGGCATTTCACCGCCTCCAGCACCGTTGGCCTCCAGGCCATATTCCGCCGCACTCCGCGAGCTGACCATTTGCGCGCCGGCCTTGCCTGCGACGATCAAGGCCAGGTCACTGCGCGGATAGCCTTCACCGGAAAACGCCGGGCTCAGGGAGCCGCTGACTTTTTCATCCAGCGACACCAATGGGCTGAACGCATGATCCCCCGCGTAGAGCTTCTGCAATGGGCTGTTCTTGCTGGCAATCGACTGCGCGGAAAAACCGCCCCAGCCGAGCATGTCCATGATTTCTTCCATGGCCGCTGGCGCCAGGTAAGCGCGGTACTGACCCGGTGCCAAGGTGCGCAATGGCCGGCCGAGAAACGCCAGTTGTTCGCGGGCCAGGGCAACGCGCTTGGCAAAACCTTCGCTGCTCCAGTCGTGCCCCGCATAACTGGCTTTCACCGCTTGGCCATTTTCGTGGAACAGGCTGAAGTCGAAGTTAAAACTGTTGGCCTGATGCCAGCCAAACGCGCCCGAGGAACTGGCGAAACCACGACTGATCGGCCCAGCCGCATAGAACCCCACCAAGTCCAGCCCTTCGGCAGCCTGGGTGATTTCGGCCACGACCTGCTCGGTATCCGGCAGCGGATGGTCCTGCAGGTTCTTGCTCTGCCAGCCGTTGTGGTTGAGCAGCAAGTACGGATCTGCCGGTAGCAGCGGCAAGGTCTCGCGCAGTTGTTGCAGGCCTTCCTCCAGGCGCTGGATATCGGTTTCGGCATCACCGGACAGGGTGATGTGCAGGTCGGCGTGGCGTCCTTCGTTGATCAGTTTGAAACCGACGCTCGCCTGCTGCACCTGCCCGGCCTGACGCACCTTGGCATGGTTGAAGCGCACGAAGGCCGAGGACTCGGCGGCGTAGCTGAGGGTGAATTGTTCCGGCTCGCGAATCGCCCTGCGCAGCCAGGTGACCAGGGCCTTGAACGACTCGACCTGATTTTTTGCAGTGCTCATCAGGCATCTCCCCCAAACACATCCACATTGCTGAACACGCACGCGGGCGACGCATGGCCGACGCGGATCACTTGGTTCGGCTCGCCCTTGCCGCAGTTCGGCGTGCCCAGGACCTTGAAGGTATTGGCGTCGCCGACGGCGCTGAGGCTTTTCCAGAATTGCGCGGAAATCGCCCGGTAATTCGGGTTCTTGACCACGCCTTTGAGTTCGCCGTTTTCGATCAACTGGCCCCACTCGCAACCGAACTGGAATTTGTTGCGCGCATCGTCGATGGACCAGGAACGGTTGGTGCGCATCAAAATGCCGTTTTCGATATTGCCGATCATCTGCTCCAGCGGTTGATCGCCGGGCTCGATGTTCAGGTTGGCCATGCGGTCGATCGGTGGGCGGTTCCAGCCGCAGGCGCGGCTGTTGGCCACGCCGTCCATGCCGGCACGGAATTGCGACAGCGCGCCGCCCAATGGCCGCAGCAACAGACCTTCCTTGATCAGGAATTGTTTGCTCGCGGCGGTGCCGTCGTCGTCATGGCCGTAGCTGGCGAGCTGTTCGGGGATGTCCGGGTCGAAGGTCACGTTGAGCAGTTTGGAGCCGTATTGCAGGCTGCCGAAGTCTTCAGCCTTGACGAAACTGGTGCCGGCGTAATTGCGCTCATCACCGAGGATGCGGTCCAGTTCCAGCGGGTGACCGATGGACTCGTGGATTTGCAGCATCATTTGGTCCGGCATCAACAGCAGGTCACGCGGGCCTTGCGGAGTGTTGGGTGCCAGGAGCAATTGCAGGGCCTGATCGGCGATTTTCGGCCCGGCGCCGACCAGGCCGCAGCGGCTGATCACATCGAAACCGCCCTGTTGGCCAAAGTTCTCGCGGCCCAGGGTGCGGATCTGGCTGTCGTTGCCGTCGTAGGCGGTGACTTCCAGGCTCGGATAGACAAATCGCTGGGCCTGGCGCAGTTCGGCACCGGCACTGCTGAGGTAAATCTGTTCAACGTTGGTGATGCCGATGCTCACCTGCCAGTTCACCAGGCGTTCGTCCTTGGGCACGGCGGCGGATTCCGCGCCGAGCAGTTGGTAGCAATCGCTCAAGGAAGGGAAGGGCTGGTCGAGGTTCGGCGACAGGTAGTCGGCGCGGTCGCTGGAAACGATCTGCGCGCTCAGGTCGAGCAAGGCGTGGGGCTTGAGGCGACGGGCTTGTTGCTCGGCCTTCTCCAGCGCGGCTTGCAGGCCTTGTTGCGACAGGTCATTGGTCGCGGCGTAGGCTTCGACACCGTTGACCCGCACGGTCAGCATCGCGCCTTCGTCACGGCTCAGGCTTGGCGGTTCGGCGACATTCTTGCGCACCGACAGGTACTGGCCGGACTCACGTACATAACGCAGCGAAAAGAATTCAGCGCCCGTGCGCAAGGCAGCGAAGCGCTGCTTGAGCTGGGGGTGGAAATCGAACATTCGAAAACCTCCTTGGTCTGGAGAAGCGGCGTATCGGTACAGCGAGGGGGGTGAAACGTTTGCGTGGCGCTAGATTAGGCCTGGGCGGGGGGTAGGATCAAGCGTGAAGCGGTGTAGGAAAGGATTACCGGTGTGCGTAGGCGCACGATGATTTGGCTGATGGTTGAAGTTCGCGAGCAGCCTGTTGCGGGTTGCTCGCGATCTGTTCTTCTGTCAGGCAAAAAGCGGGTTCAACTGTTGAGATAGGCGAACGCAGCCAGATAAATGCATAAGCTTGCAAAGAAACTGGGCAGGATGCTTTTTGTTTTCGCGACGGCGATGAAGGTTCCCACAAGCAACAAGAGCTTCAGCGCGTCCAGCGTTTGAAATTGCAGTATCAGCGTTAGCGCATCTCTTTTGTTGAACGCGGTGTCGTAAATAATGACTCCCAGCATCGCCTGTGCGCTGTAGCTGATAAACCGATAAAAAGAACCTTGGGTTTGAGTTAGCGCTGCACTGTTTTTGAAGGCAAAAGGCAGCGCTCGAAATGCAAAGGCTGTAAGGGCGGAAAATGCAATAAGAAGCCAGATTGTCATGAAGCAACGCTGCCCTGTTTTTTGGTATTTTCAATCAGCACGACCAGTCCGCCGATGATAAAAGGCGTGCAGAGCAAGCTGTAGTCCTTGAATAGATAGACGAGCAGCGGGGCACCGACGAAGCCCAGCCAGTAACTCGATACTTCCGCGTAGTGAGGCCAGTGCTTGCCGGCCAAGGCGGTAAATTGAAGCGGCAACAGAATGGTCATGAGTGCATAAATAGCCGGCGAAGCCAACTCTGCACCAGCGACGAAACCAATATAGGTGCAGATGATCGATACACCAAATATCGGAAGTCCAAGACCAATCAAGTAAGTGAAGGGGTGGTCGGTTCGCCGCTTGAATCGAGTGACACAACCCGTAAATATCGAGGGTGTAATCAGAATCAAGGACGCCAGGATTTTCGCAGTTGAGGTGTTCCTGATATAGGGCGCAAGTGTCGCAGATAGCAGTACGAAGCGAGCGTTGAGTGCGATGATGATGGGGATTAATATCCAGCCATCGTTATAGTTTTGTATCAGTAGAAACTGCAATGGGGTGGAGAATATTAACAAGGTTGTTGCAAGCGCCTGACCCAAAGATAATGATTGTGTCGCGCTCAGGATGCCAATCGATAAGTACAGGAATATAAATGCGACGCCAAACGTGATTGCGTCACGAACGCCTTCCATAATGACGTTCGCAGTTGAAGTTTGGGCGGGCGTGTTTGAGGTAACCATCAGTTGGCTATCCGTGTGCAGGTTGTTTCGTTCAGTGGGTAGTAATGTTTTCTAGGACCTTTACTTCGGAACAGTAACCGGGGCGTTGTACTGAGCGTCGAGTGATTCGCTTGTCTGCCAGCCTCGCTGGGATCGATATTCAGCATCGGGCGTGCATGCAATATTTTGCGATTGGCCACGATCAGGAACGTACCGGTCTCAGCCGTAGAGACATGATTTTTTGCGTTTCGCAGGCTGTCCCGGATTTTATCCAGCACGTGTTGACCTCCATGCACGGCACGCATTCGTTCACCCCTGTGGGAATCAATGCGAAAGTCCAACGCAAATTGAAAGCCGTAGAGATCGGAAAACTCAACTACATGGCGAATCCGCTCTTTTAGACCGCAGACGTTTTTCCCCGAGATAAATGTAGCTTGAGTAGTCAGTAATTCGCCGAGATCTTCATCGTTCAATGCGCAAAGCAAGTCGCTCGGAAAATAGTAGGCAGTAGGGGTGTTTGTAGTGTCGCGGCAAACCGTCAAGGCCAGATAATCTACATTCAGGTTTTCATACAGATCATCGGAGTGCGGCGTGATATCACCGTGACCGTTGCCCCATTCCCGATATTTTTCTGCAGAAGGCTTCAGGTACAAAGCTTTATGTTCTTCGTATTCGTACTTTATATCAGTGAGGTGAAAAAGGTCGGCCAAGGCCTCATGTACTGTTAAAGCAAGTTTTGGTGAGTCCAGGCTGAATATATTTTTTATGCAAATAGCAGCGCTTCCATTTGCCAACCCTACTTTGTCAAAGTGGAAAGCATCTTCGGTGTGCAAGTAAGTCAGAAATAGATTAATCAATTGTGTCTTTAAAATGTGGATATCTTGGCTGTTGTTTCTTTTCCACCAAGACTCAATGACACCGTTTAAATAACTGAAGTCCAGAATGGTCGTTCTTTCTTCAGCTATTTTTTTTCGAAACAAATCCACGTCTTTCGTCGGGCTGGTGTCAAGCATATCCTTGTGCTCCACAAAATTTATTGGCGGCGATTAAATCCGGGCGCGAATAATAGTGGAGATTTTAAAAATCGCGAAAGTGCAAGTGTTACCAGTTTTGTTTGATGTGATCCATTTGCGTCAGACAGAAAAAAACCGCCAGCCTTACAGGATGACGGTTATGTTCGAAACAAGGTCCAACTGTTACTGAGCAGTAGGACTCACATCCCGCATCGGCTTGCCACGCACCGGTGCATCACCGGCCACGAAGTAGGCGGCGGTGCTGCGCGGCAATGGCTGGCGGCCACGGATCTTGTCGGCGATTTTCTCGGCGATCATGATCGTTGGGGCGTTCAGGTTGCCGGTGGTGATGATCGGCATGATCGAGGCATCGACCACCCGCAGGCTCTGCATGCCGTGCACGCGACCTTCAGCATCAACCACGGCCATTTCGTCGGTGCCCATTTTGCAGGAGCAGGACGGGTGGAACGCGGTTTCGGCGTGTTCGCGGATGAACTTGTCGAGCTGTTCATCGGTTTGCACGTCGATGCCCGGGCTGATTTCGCGGCCACGGAAAGCGTCCAGTGCAGGTTGCTGCATGATTTCACGGGTCAGGCGGATGCCGTCGCGGAATTCCTGCCAGTCCTGCTCGGTGGCCATGTAGTTGAAGAGGATGCTCGGGTACTCGCGCGGATCCTTCGACTTGGCCTGGACGCGACCGCGGCTTGGCGAACGCATGGAACCCATGTGCGCCTGGAAGCCGTGCTCTTTCACGCCGTTGCTGCCGTTGTAGTTAATCGCGACCGGCAGGAAGTGGTACTGGATGTTCGGCCAATCGAATTCTTCACGGGTACGGATGAAACCGCCGGCTTCGAACTGGTTGCTGGCGCCGATGCCGGTGCCGTTGAACAGCCACTCGGCACCGATGGCTGGCTGGTTGTACCAGAGCAGCGACGGGTACAGCGAAACCGGTTGGGTGCACGCATATTGCAGGTACAGCTCAAGGTGATCCTGCAGGTTTTCGCCGACGCCTGGCAGGTCGTGGACCACCGGGATGTCGAGCTTGTTCAGCAGTTCGGCCGGGCCGACGCCGGAGCGTTGCAGGATTTGCGGCGAGGCGATGGCGCCGGAGCACAGCAGCACTTCTTTGCGCGCCTTGGCTTCAACCCGCTCTTCAGCGGCGCCGATCAGGTAACGCACGCCGACCGCACGCTTGCCTTCGAACAGGATCTTGTCGGTCAGGGCGTGGGTGACGATGGTCAGGGTCGAACGCTTCTTGGCGATGTCCAGGTAACCGCGAGCGGTGCTGGCGCGACGGCCGTTCGGCGTCACGGTACGGTCCATCGGGCCGAAACCTTCTTGCTGGTAGCCGTTCAAGTCTTCGGTGCGCGGGTAACCGGCCTGTACGCCTGCTTCAACCATCGCGTGGAACAGCGGGTTGTTGCCGGCCTTCGGCGTGGTCACGCTGACCGGACCGTCGCCACCGTGGTAGTCGTTCGGGCCGATGTCGCGGGTTTCCGCCTTGCGGAAGTACGGCAGGCAGTCGAGGTAAGTCCAGTCTTCCAGACCTGGCAATTTCGACCAGTTGTCGTAGTCCATCGCGTTGCCACGGATGTAGCACATGCCGTTGATCAGCGAGGAACCGCCGAGGCCTTTGCCGCGACCGCATTCCATCCGGCGACCGTCCATGTGTGGCTCTGGATCGGTTTCGTAGGCCCAGTTGTAGCGACGGCCTTGCAGCGGGAACGCCAGGGCGGCCGGCATTTGCGTGCGGAAGTCGAAACGGTAATCCGGGCCGCCCGCTTCGAGCAGCAGGACGGTGACGCCTTCGTCTTCAGTCAGACGGGTCGCCAGGGTGTTACCGGCCGAGCCGGCACCGATGATGATGTAATCGTATTCTTGGGACATTAAATGCACCCTCTTTGAAAGTGGTCAGGTCAGGCGAGTGCTGCGCACTCGTTCGCGAGCAAGCCCGCTCCCACATTGGAATAGGGACTCCTGTGGGAGCGGGCTTGCTCGCGAAGGCGGCCTCGCGGGCGAAGCAAATGCCGCCTTAGAAAACCGAGGCGTAATCGCCCAGTTCGACCTGTACCGATTTGATGCGTGTGAAGTTGTTCAGCGAGCTGATCCCGTTCTCACGGCCAACACCCGACTGCTTGTAGCCGCCGACCGGCATCTTCGCGTCGGACTCGCCCCAGGCGTTGATCCAGCAGATACCGGCTTCCAGTTGATGAATCACGCGGTGGGCGCGGTTCAGGTCCTTGGTGACGATACCGGCGGCCAGGCCGAAGTCGGTGTCGTTGGCACGACGGATCACTTCTTCTTCGGTGTCGTAGGTCAGGATCGCCATCACCGGGCCGAAGATTTCTTCGCGCACGATGGTCATTTCGTCGGTGCAGTCGGTGAATACGGTCGGTGCCACGAACGCGCCTTTGGCGAATTCGCCGTCGGTCAGGCGATTGCCGCCGCACAGGACGCGAGCGCCTTCTTCCTTGCCTTTGGCGATGTAGCCCAACACGCTTTCCATGTGGGCGAAGCTGACCAGCGGACCGAAGTTGGTGTTCTCGTCTTCCGGGTTGCCGATGCGGATACGCGCAACGCGCTCAGCGATCTTGGCTTCGAAAGCCGCTTTCAGATGTGTCGGGATGAACACGCGAGTGCCGTTGGTGCAGACCTGACCGGAGCTGTAGAAGTTGGCCATCATCGCGGTGTCGGCGGCGCGATCGAGGTCGGCGTCGTCGAAAATGATCAGCGGGGACTTGCCGCCCAATTCCATGGTCACGTCTTTGAGCGACGAAGCCGAAGCGCTGGCCATGACCTTCTTGCCGGTGTCGGTGCCGCCGGTGAAGGAGATTTTTTCGATGCGCGGGTGCTCGGTCAGCCAGGTGCCGACTTCACGGCCGCTGCCGGTCAGCACGTTGAACACGCCCGCTGGCAAGCCTGCTTCGGTGTAGATCTCGGCCAGTTTCAGGGTAGTCAGGGAAGTGACTTCGCTTGGCTTGAAGATCATCGCGTTACCGGCCGCCAGGGCTGGTGCGGATTTCCACAGGGCGATCTGGATCGGGTAGTTCCACGCGCCGATCCCGGCGACAACGCCCAGTGGCTCGCGACGGGTGTAGACGAACGAAGTGGTGCGCAGCGGGATCTGCTCGCCTTCGATGGCCGGCACCAGGCCTGCGTAGTATTCCAGCACATCAGCGCCGGTGACGATGTCGACGTATTTGGTTTCGGAGAAGGATTTGCCGGTGTCCAGGGTTTCCAGGGCGGCCAGTTCATCGTTGCGCTCGCGCAGGATGTCCACGGCACGACGCAGGATGCGCGAACGCTCCATGGCGGTCATGGCGGCCCAGATTTTCTGACCCTTCTCAGCGCTGACCACAGCACGCTCGACGTCGTCGAATGTCGCACGCTGTACTTTTGCGAGGACTTCACCGTTAGCCGGGTTGATGGCTTCGAAGGTGGCGTCGCTGCTGGCGTCGGAGTAGCCGCCATCGATGTAGAGTTTTTGCAGTTCGAAACGGGCCATAGTGTCCTCGCAAGTGCATAAGTGGTTGGCGTTGGTCACCGGGTGCCGTGGAGCGTTGGCGGTCGGTGACGGTTCAGGGGCTGAGCGGTTATGTGTGCTCTAGCTCACCTGCTTGGCCAATTGGAAATCCATGTATTCGTAAGCGATCTGTTGCGCCTGCCCGGTGTCGAAAGCATCTCCCGACAGCGCGCCGCGCAACCACAAGCCGTCAATGAGGGCTGCCAGGCCACGGGCGGCGTTGCGCGCTTCATCGAGCGGCAATGCACGGCGGAACTGGCAGCACAGGTTGGAATACAGGCGGTGATCGTTGATCCGCTGCAACCTGTGCAAAGACGGCTGGTGCATGCTGGTGGCCCAGAAGGCCAGCCAGGTTTTCATTGCCGGGCCATTGACCTGGCTGGCGTCGAAGTTGCCTTCGATAATCACCTGCAGATGAGCCCGTGGGCTGTCATCGGCCAGCGCCTGACGACGCGCGGTGACGTTCTCGCTGAGGACGCTCATCAGATACCGCATCGTGGCGGCGATCAGGCCATTCTTGTCCTGAAAATAGTGACTGATGATGCCATTCGAGACACCGGCCAAACGGGCGATCAGCGCAATGCTGGCGTCCCCCATTCCGACCTGATCGACTGCCTGCAATGTGGCTTCGATCAATTGCTGGCGACGGATGGGTTGCATACCGACCTTGGGCATCTTGCACATCTCCTTAGGCCTTCCGACGGACGAAAAACGTCTATCGGATTGAGGGCCAGTCTATTTTGTTTTGATTGAACGTTCAATCAACAAAGAATAAGATCTGCGACAATTCGTCGCGATTTACAGATTTTTCCTACGTGTAAACGGCGATAAACCGACATCCGAATCTGCTCGAAACCTATACGCGCTGGCGTCCCTAGGGCTTCGGGCTTTTTTCGGGCTGTCTTTATATCACCCGCCGGTCGGCTGCCAACTAACCGATTGGTCGGGTAACGCGTTGCCTTGTGTTCTTCTCCCGCACTGCCCGGAGCATCTGTGCCATGAGTTCTGCCTCTCTAATAAAGACCCCACCCGAGAAGGTGACGGTCAACGGTTGGGTGTTCTACACCTCTACCGCGTTGATCCTGTTGTTGACCGCCATTCTGATCATCGCCCCGCAAGAGGCCGGCAGATTGCTCGGTATTGCCCAGGCCTGGTTATCCCGCAGCTTCGGCTGGTACTACATGGTGGTGATCGCCGCCTATCTGGTGTTTGTGGTGGGCCTGGCGTTTTCGTCCTACGGCAAACTCAAACTGGGCAGCAAGGACGACACCCCGGACTTCAGCTACGGCGCATGGGCGGGGATGCTGTTCTCGTCGGGGATCGGCATTTCGTTGCTGTACTTCGGCGCGTCCGAGCCGCTGGACCATTACTTCAACCCGCCGGAAGGCGTGGCCGCGAGCAACATGGCGGCGCGTCAGGCTGTTCAGTTGACGTTCCTGCATTGGGGCCTGCATGGCTGGGCGATTTACGCACTGGTCGGTTTGGCCGTGGCGTACTTTGCCTACCGTCACAACCAGCCGCTGGCGCTGCGTTCGGCGCTGTATCCGCTGGTGGGCGAGCGTTGGGTCAAAGGCGCGGCCGGGCATGCGGTGGACGGCTTCGGCATGTTCGTGACCTTGCTGGGGCTGGTGACGAACCTGGGGATCGGTTCGCTGCAAGTGTCTTCCGGGCTGGAAAACCTGTTCGGCATGGAACACAGCAACACCAACCTGCTGATCGTGATCATCGTGATGAGCACCGTGGCGACTATCGCCGCCGTGTCCGGCGTGGAAAACGGCATCCGTCGTCTGTCCAACCTCAACATCGTGTTGTTCAGCGGTTTGCTGATTTTCGTGCTGTTGTTCGGCCCGACCCTGCACCTGCTCAACGGCTTTGTGCAGAACATCGGCGACTACCTGAACGGCGTAGTGCTGAAGACTTTCGACTTGTACGTGTACGAAGGCGACAGTGACAAGTCCGACCGCTGGTTGGGCCTGTGGACCCTGTTCTACTGGGCTTGGTGGATTTCCTGGGCGCCATTCGTGGGCATGTTCATCGCGCGTATTTCCCGTGGTCGCACGGTGCGTGAACTGGTGGCTGGCGTGTTGCTGATCCCGCTGGGTTTCACCCTGGCGTGGCTGTCGATCTTCGGTAACTCGGCCCTGGACCTGGTGATGAACCATGGGGCGGTGGAGCTCGGGAAGACGGCGCTGGAACAGCCGTCGATGGCGATCTACCAGTTGCTGGAGCATTACCCGGCGTCGAAGGTTGTGATTGGCGTGTCGATCTTCGTCGGTTTCGTGCTGTTCCTGACCCCGGCGGATTCCGGCGCGGTGATGATGGCCAACCTGTCCTGCAAGGGCGGCAACGTTGATGAAGATGCGCCGCACTGGCTGCGGATCTTCTGGTCGGCGGTGATTACCCTGGTGACCATCGGCCTGTTGTTTGCCGGTAACTTCGAAGCCATGCAAACCATGGTGGTGCTGGCCGGTCTGCCGTTCTCGGTGGTGCTGGTGTTCTTCATGTTCGGTTTGCACAAGCAGATGCGCCAGGACGTGCAGGTCGAACAGGAGCAAGCGGAGCTGGCCGCACGCGGTCGTCGCGGTTTCAGCGAGCGCTTGACGCAGCTGGACCTGCAACCGAACCAGTCGATCGTGCAGCGCTTCATGGACAAACAAGTGAGCCCGGCGCTGGAAGATGCCGCCGTTCAATTGCGCGCTCAGGGTCTGGATGTGCAGACGTTGCTCGGTAAATCGAAGCGTTGCATGGGCGTGCGGATCGAGATGGAAGAGGGCAACCCTTTCGTTTACGAAGTCAGCCTGGACGGCTACCTGGCGGCGGCGAGCGAGACGGTGTCGGCCGAAAGTGCCGATGAACCCCGTGCGCGCTACTACCGTGCCGAGGTGTACCTGCACAACGGCAGCCAGGACTACGACTTGATGGGCTTCACTCAGGATCAGATCACCCGTGACGTGCTCGATCAGTTTGAAAGCCATCGGCAGCTCCTTGGCCGGGTCTATAGCTGAGTTTTGATTGGGCGCGGTGTTTCACTCGAAGCACCGCGTCGCCTTCATTCGCGAGCAAGCCCGCTCCCACATTGGAATGCATACCCCTGTGGGAGCGGGCTTGCTCGCGAAGGGGCCATCAGCCACAAAGCTGCACGACCCGAAAGCCCATAAACAAAAACGCCGCGATCCTCTCGCGGCGTTTTTGTGTCTGTTGCCTTAACCCAGGTTCTTGCCGAGCAGCGCGTGGTACAGCTCGCTGTCGCCGAGGATCCCTACCACTTTGTTGTTGTCGTGCAGCACCAGTTTGTTGCCGGTCTGGTAACGAATCTGCAGTGCTTCGCGCATGCCGATGTTGGAGTCCACCAGGGTTGGTCGACGGCCCAGGCCTTCCACCGATTGCCCCGGCACCCAGTTTTGCAGGTCCAGGCTCGCGCCGTTCTGGCGGGCGCCCTTGATGGTGTTGCCCTCGGCCAGGTCCAGCCACGAATCGCCGCCCGGATCCAGGCACACCGAACCGTTGATACGTTTGCAGTTGTCCAGCGTGCGCATCAGGCTGCGGCCGCACAACACGTTCAGCGGGTTGGTGTGAGCCACGAAGGTGCGCACGTAATCGTCCGCCGGGTTCAACACGATCTCTTCCGGCACGCTGTACTGCACGATGCGCCCGTCTTTCATGATCGCAATCCGGCTGCCGAGCTTCAGCGCTTCATCCAGGTCATGGCTCACGAACACGATGGTCTTGTTCAGCTTGCTTTGCAGTTCCAGCAGTTCGTCTTGCAGGCCTTGGCGGATCAACGGGTCGAGGGCCGAGAACGGTTCGTCCATCAGCAGAATGTCGGCGTCCATCGCCAGCGCACGGGCCAGGCCCACACGTTGCTGCATACCACCGGAAAGTTCGTCGGGCTTCTTGTTGCGCCACTGGGTCAGACCCACCAGCTCAAGCTTGTCGTCCACCAATTTACGGCGTTCTTTCTCAGGCCGACCCTGCATTTCCAGACCGAAACTGATGTTCTCGCGAACGGTCAGCCAAGGCATCAGGGCGAACTTCTGGAACACCATGGCGATACGCTTGGTGCGCATCATTTTCAGTTCTGCCGGGGTACAGGACGCAATGTCGATCTGTCGGCCTTCGTGCTCGACGAACAACTTGCCACGGCTGACCGTGTTGAGGCCGTTGATGCAACGCAACAGGCTGGACTTGCCGGAACCGGACAGGCCCATCAGCACGCAGATTTCGCCTTTTTCGACGTCCAGGCTGGCTTTTTCAACGCCGACGATCTGCCCGGTTTTCTTCAGGATCTGGTCGCGGGTCATGCCTTGGTCGAGGAGTTTGAGCGCCTCACGCGGGTCTTTGGAGAAGATTACGTCGACGTCTTCGAAGCGAATAATGCTCATGCGTCACCCCCTACTTTAGCGTCGGGTTGTTTGCAGATACGGTCGAGCATGATCGCCAGCAGTACGATTGCCAACCCGGCTTCGAAGCCCAGGGCGATATCGGCGGTGTTCAGTGCGTTGACCACGGGTTTGCCCAGGCCATCGGCGCCCACCAGTGCGGCGATCACCACCATCGACAACGACAGCATGATGCACTGGGTGATGCCGGCCGCGATGCTTGGCATCGCGTAGGGCAGTTCGATGCGTGCGAGCAGTTGACGTCGCGAGCAGCCGAAGGCTTTGCCGGCGTCCATCAGTTCTGCGGGAACATCACGGATACCCAGGTAGGTCAGGCGGATTGGCGCGGCAATCGCGAACACCACCGTCGAGATCAGGCCCGGGACCACACCCAGCCCGAAGAGGGTCAGGGTCGGAATGAGGTACACGAAGGTCGGCACGGTCTGCATCAGATCGAGCACCGGACGCATCAGTGTGTAGAACATCGGTTTGTGCGCGGCGACGATGCCCAACGGCACGCCGATGACCACGCAGACCAGGGTCGCGAAGAGCACCTGGGCAAGGGTTTCCATGGTTTCCTGCCAGTACCCCAGGTTGAGGATCAGCAGAAAGGAGGCGATGACGAAAACGGTCAGCCCCCACTTTCGTTGAATGAAGTGTGCCAGTAGCGCGATGAGGCCGATCAATGCCAGCGGGTTGAACCAGGTCAGCGCAAACGTCACGCCGTGGATCATCGTTTCCAGTGTCACGGCAATTGCGTCGAAGGTGCTGGCGCCGTGTTGCGTCAACCATTCAACGAAGCCCGCGATGTACTGGCCTAGGGGGATTTTCTGATCAATCAGCATGGTAGTGAACGTCCGCATGCAAGGAAATAAACAGCCCGGGCGAGCGAACTCGCCCGGCGTAAGCGATGCTCCTTAATTTAAGGCTGCGCAAGCTTGGCTTTAACGGCCTCCAGGCCTGGTTTACCGTCAATGGTGGTCACGCCAGCGAGCCAGGTATCGAGCACCTGTGGATTCTTTTTCAGCCAGGCCTTGGCTGCTGCGCCAGGCTTCATCTTGTCGTCCAGGATGTTGCCCATCAGCGCGCTTTCCATGTCGACGGTGAACTCCAGGTTTTTCAGCAGAGTGCCGACATTGCTGCATTCCTGGACGTAGCCCTTGCGGGTGTTGGTGGCGACTGTGGCGGCACCGAAGTCCGCGCCGAAGAAGTCATCGCCACCGGTCAGGTATTGAATCTTGAAGCGCTTGTTCATCGGGTGCGGTGCCCAGCCGAGGAAGACCACGGCGGTATCACGCTTCTGTGCGCGATCAACCTGGGACAGCATCCCGGCTTCGCTGGACTCGACGACTTTGAAGCCGGCGGTTTTGAGACCGAAGGCATCCTTGTCGATCATGCTCTGGATCAGGCGGTTGCCGTCGTTGCCCGGTTCGATCCCGTAGATCTTGCCGTCGAGTTCTTTCTTGAATTTGGCGATGTCGGCGAAGTCATGCAGCCCTTTGTCGTACAGCGCTTGCGGTACGGCGAGGGTGTACTTGGCGCCAGTGAGGTTGGTGCGCACGACGTCAACGGTGCCCGCATCGCGGTAGGCCTTGATGTCGTTTTCCATGGTCGGCATCCAGTTACCGAGGAACACGTCCATGTTCTTGCCGTCGGCCAGGGACTTGTAGGTCACGGGCACGGAAATCATGGTGGTCTTGGTTTTGTAGCCCAGGGCGTCGAGGACAACGCTGGTGGTCGCGGTAGTCGCGGTGATGTCGGTCCAGCCGACATCAGAGAAATTTACGGTGCTGCACTGAGCGGGTTCTGCGGCTTGAGCCAGTAACGGCAGACTCAGCATGGCGGCCAACAACAACGACGGGGAACCTTTCATGGGTGGACTCCTTGGTGTTTTTTTTGGCAGTGTTCCGACTGGACCACCGCACTTATAGGTTGCGGTTGGATGGCGTTTTGGAGACAGCTCTACCACGGCGCCTTGCAATCGAGTCGATACGATCATGTACCAGTGAAAATCTGACGCCTACAGGGTGCGTCGTAACCAGTACAGGGATGGTCGCATCCAGTGTCAGTGACGTCGTTTACAGCTTTTTTCTGCCCTGTTTGCCGCTCTGAACCGCAAAAAAACGGCGAAAACGCAGCGTCGACGACCCGCGGCGTTGTTGGACATGAGTGCGTCGGTGTGAGACGTCGAACGACACCACAAAAGCCTGATGATGCGGCCATCTCGGCGGATTGCAGCTTGAGCGTAGCAGCTCCGTCACTGGGCGCTTTTGCGTCTGGAGTTGGCACATCCAGGAGTTCGGCAGTAATGGCTATCAGCGTTTTCGACCTGTTCAAAATCGGCATTGGCCCTTCCAGTTCGCACACGGTCGGCCCTATGCGGGCCGCGGCGCTGTTCGTGCAAGGTTTGCGTGAGCAGGGTCTTTTGGAACAAGTAAGACGGGTCGAAGTTCAGCTTTTCGGGTCGTTATCGGCCACCGGCATCGGTCACGGCAGCGATAACGCCGTAATCATGGGCCTGATGGGCGAGTGGCCGGACGCGATTGATCCGTCGCAAATCGGCCTGCATATCGAAACCCTGCGCGAAACCCACACCTTGTTGCTCGACGGTCGATTGTCGGTGCCGTTCATCTGGGCTCGCGACATGCGCCTGATCGACGAGAACCTGCCATTTCACCCGAATGCCATGACATTAATTGTAGAAGGCGATCACGGTGAGCTGCACCGCGACACCTACTATTCGATTGGCGGCGGTTTTGTCGTCGATGAGGCGCAAGCCTCCAGTGGTGTGGTGGATCTGGATCGCACCGTGTTGCCGTATGACTTCTCCAGTGCGGTGGAACTGCTGGAGCTGTGTCAGAAGCACAATCTGCGGGTGGCCGAGCTGATGTTGGCCAACGAGAAGGTCTGGCGCAGCGAAGATGAAATCCGTTCGGGCCTGATGAAACTCTGGCGCGCCATGCAAGATTGCGTCGATCAGGGCCTCAAACACGAAGGCATCCTGCCCGGCGGCCTGAATGTGCGCCGGCGTGCGGCCAAATTGCACCGCAGCCTGCAGGAACTGGGCAAGCCCAATGTGATCGGCTCGACGTTGAGTGCGATGGAATGGGTCAACCTGTTCGCCCTGGCGGTCAACGAAGAGAACGCGGCCGGTGGGCGCATGGTCACGGCACCGACCAACGGCGCGGCAGGTATCATCCCGGCGGTGTTGCACTACTTTATGAAGTTCAGCGAGGTGGTGACCGAGGCCAACGTGGTCGACTATTTCCTCAGTGCCGCAGCGGTGGGGATTCTGTGCAAAAAGAATGCGTCGATCTCCGGTGCTGAAGTCGGGTGCCAGGGCGAAGTCGGTTCTGCGTGCGCGATGGCGGCGGCCGGATTGGCAGAGATTCTCGGTGCTACGCCGGAGCAACTGTGCAATGCGGCGGAGATCGGCCTGGAACACAACCTCGGCCTGACCTGCGATCCGGTGGGCGGCCTGGTGCAGGTGCCGTGCATCGAGCGCAATGCGATTGCCGCGGTGAAAGCGATCAATGCCGCGCAGATGGCGTTGCGCGGCGATGGTCAGCACTTTATCTCGCTGGATCGGGTTATACGCACCATGCGTGATACCGGCGCCGATATGCATGACAAATACAAAGAGACATCGCGGGGTGGGTTGGCGGTGAGTGCGGTGGAGTGTTGATTCAGTAGGACCGCGTCGCGCCATTCGCGGGCAAGCCTCGCTCCTACAAGGGCAATACAAAACCTGTGGGAGCGGGCTTGCCCGCGAAGGCGCCAGACCAGTCAAAACTGCGCGCTAAGTGAACACCGCACCAAAAACGCGCCACCTTTTAGCGCGTCGCTTACAGACAAGCGCACTGTCCGAGATCCGGGATCCAGGATGGCCATTACCGCCTGTCACCTGTGCTTGTGGTGACACTCTTCTCCAGCACCTCGCAGCCCCTGTTCCCACAAGTGCTACCGATTTGCTCACACCCCGCGCCGCAGCGCATTTGCCCGCCGCGATGGCACTTATAACCCCCACTCTGCGCACGGCTTATATAGACACGCCGCGACGTCGTTTTCAGGAGTTATTGAATGACCATTCAACTTTAGGCATGGCAATTGCTCTGTCATTACAAAGCCCGTCTCCCACGCGAGAACGATGGCAATAACAAGAGCCTCCGCCTGAGGCCATCACCCGCTTTGTGTGAGGAGATACCGCGATGACGACGTTCAACTCCGGGGCTCAACCCCAGAACCGTGCGCCTCAATCCATCGGCTTTTTGCTGCTGGACAATTTCACGCTTATTTCTCTGGCCTCCGCAGTAGAACCCCTGCGCATGGCCAACCAATTGTCCGGCCGCGAGCTGTATCGCTGGACCACCCTCACCGTTGACGGCGGCCAGGTCTGGGCCAGTGACGGTCTGCAAATCACCCCCGATTGCTCCATGCATAAAGCCCCGGCGATGGACACCATCATTGTCTGCGGCGGTATCGGCATCCAGCGCACTGTGACCCGCGAACACGTGTCGTGGCTGCAAAGCCAGGCGCGTCAGTCCAAGCGCCTCGGCGCGGTGTGCACCGGCAGTTGGGCCCTGGCCTGCGCCGGCCTGCTGGACGGTTTCGATTGCAGCGTGCACTGGGAATGCCTGGCCTCGATGCAGGAAGCTTTCCCGCGTGTGGCCATGAGCACCCGGTTGTTCACCCTCGACCGTAACCGTTTCACCAGCTCCGGCGGCACCGCGCCGCTGGACATGATGCTGCACCTGATCAGCCGCGATCATGGCCGTGAACTGTCGGCGGCGATTTCGGAGATGTTCGTCTACGAGCGCATCCGCAACGAACAGGATCACCAGCGCGTGCCGCTCAAGCACATGCTCGGCACCAACCAGCCGAAGTTGCAGGAAATCGTTGCGCTGATGGAAGCCAACCTGGAAGAGCCGATCGACCTCGACGAACTGGCGGTGTACGTCGCCGTTTCCCGTCGTCAGCTCGAGCGCCTGTTCCAGAAATACCTGCACTGCTCGCCGTCGCGCTACTACCTAAAGCTGCGCCTGATCCGTGCCCGGCAGTTGCTCAAGCAAACGCCGATGTCGATCATCGAAGTGGCGTCGGTCTGCGGGTTTGTTTCAACGCCGCACTTCTCCAAGTGCTACCGCGAGTACTTCGGCATTCCGCCGCGTGACGAGCGCGTAGGCTCGAACACCACGCAACAGGTGGCGATGATGCCGCTGCCGCAGGCGTTGGTGCTGTCGCCGCTGTCCGGGCCGTTGTCGGCGTTGAGCCAGGCGCGCAATGAGTCGACTTTCGCTAGCGTAAGGCTCTAGACCGAGGGGCCTTCATTCGCGAGCAAGCCCGCTCCCACATGGGATCTGTGAACGCCGCAGATCCACTGTGGGAGCGGGCTTGCTCGCGAAGGCGTCCTGTCAGGCGCTACGGCTCTGCTGATACTCCGCCAACGCCGGCAACAATTGCTTATCGATCGCCTGGCGCACCGACGGCAGGATGGTCGCGCTGCCGGTGTACATCTGCTTGACCATGGTGCGCAGGATCATCGCCCGCTCATTGTTCAAACCTCGCACAGCGCATTCGCAAGCCTGCTCGGCTGTGGAGCCGTTCGGCACTTGGAAACCCAGCGACAGCAGCAGGCCCAACAGGTCTTCCTGGTCAATCAAATCGGCGTGCATCATGACGCAATCCTTCTTCAGGGAACGGTGTCGTGGCTCGATTCTGGTAGGGGCCGGGAGTGGCGGCAAGGACGATTTGTCGCAATGGCCGCAATACCTATGAACAGGTCGTTTTCGGCTAACTTGCCGGGGAGGGGAGTAGGCACACTGGGTTCAGCTGGCTTCACGAAGGTTTGGTCACCCTCGCGCAACGGCTCCTCAACAGTACCTTGTGCCCCGATCCTGTCACGGCTTGATCGGGGCTTTTTTTTGTCTGGGAATCAGGGAGATGTGGGTTGTCTGGACTGACGCCTTCGCGAGCAAGCCCGCTCCCACAGGGGTTCACCGTGAACCCTGTGGGAGCGGGCTTGCTCGGGTAGAAACCGGGGACATCCTTTACGTTTTAAACCGGAGA
>NZ_MOBP01000040.1 GCF_003732665.1 Pseudomonas frederiksbergensis
AACAGGCTCGTGCGGCGTGCAAGCTGCCGGTGATCCGCAAGGACTTCATGATCGACCCCTACCAGATCGTTGAAGCCCGTGCCCTGGGCGCTGACTGCGTGCTGTTGATCGTCTCCGCGTTGGACGACGTGAAAATGGCTGAGCTGGCGGCCGTGGCCAAAAGCGTCGGCCTTGATGTGTTGGTTGAAGTCCACGATGGCAACGAGCTGGAACGGGCCTTGAAAACCCTCGACACGCCGTTGGTTGGCGTAAACAACCGCAACCTGCACACCTTTGACGTCAGCCTGGAAACCACCC
>NZ_MOBP01000041.1 GCF_003732665.1 Pseudomonas frederiksbergensis
GTCGATACGCGAGGAGTAGACCACCACCTCGTCGGCCGCCTGGGCGGCGGTGCTGCCGATCAGGGTCAGGGCCAGCGCGGTCAGTAGACGCTTGGATGACAACATGGGAGTGGTCTCTCGATTGGAAAATGAGGCCAAATGATAAGGACTCACATTTGCCTTCTCAATCGAACAGTTCGCGGAGGAGTTAACAGATGTTGAATGGTTTGAAATGGGCGGTGGATGTGCCGACGCCTTCGCGGGAAAGCCTCGCTCCTACAGGGGAATGCGTTGCCCTTGTAGGAGCGAGGCTTGCCCGCG
>NZ_MOBP01000042.1 GCF_003732665.1 Pseudomonas frederiksbergensis
GGATCTCGGATTGCGGCTCGGCGGGCAGGCGCGCGAGCCGTTCCTCGGTGCGTTTGAGGCCGAGGCGATTGAGCGCCACATCGAGGTTTTCCGCCGGCTCCGTCATGCTGCCGTGGGTGTGGCGGTTGGCCTCGCGAATCACGCTCAAGGCCAGGGCCGGGCTTTACTGCATCAACTCGGCTATGTCGCGCAGCGAACTGCGGTTATTGCGAATGGCTTTGTAGACACGGTCATGACTCTCCTGCGGAACGGGCAGACGCACGCCATCGAGAAGCTTGACCCAGCCTTCGAGATT
>NZ_MOBP01000043.1 GCF_003732665.1 Pseudomonas frederiksbergensis
ATCCTGCAGTGCCTGAGCACGATGACCCGGGGAATGAGCCAGTTCCAGGAGAAGGCCGCCTTGCAGGGGCTGGGCACCCACCAGGAGCTGGATCATTACTGCTATTGCGTCGCCGGCGTCGCGGGAAAGTTGCTCACGGAGCTCTTCATTGATTTTGACCCCACCCTGTTAGCCCAGCGAGAGAACCTGCATCGGCTGGCCGTTTCCTTCAGTACCGGTTTGCAGTTGACCAATACCGTCAAGGATCAATGGGACGACCGACTGCGCGGTGTTTGCTGGCTACCGCGGGACCTGC
>NZ_MOBP01000044.1 GCF_003732665.1 Pseudomonas frederiksbergensis
AGGCCCAAGGAGTTATAGATACGCCCGAATGCGGTTTGCGCGGTGGCATAGGCCGAGTAACGCTGGAACTGGGCGAGCAGGGCGCGGGTTTCGGTGCGGATCACTTCCAGCTCGGAGTCGGTACGCGAGGTCAGTGAAGCCCGGGCGAACTTGGCCATGCGCTGATCGACCTGGCTTGATTGATCGGCCAGATCGAAATCGACCAGGGCGAGTTTGTAGCGTTCGACCGAAATGCGTACCTGCGTCAGCAC
>NZ_MOBP01000045.1 GCF_003732665.1 Pseudomonas frederiksbergensis
CGGGATCGAACCGTTGACCTCCTGCGTGCAAGGCAGGCGCTCTCCCAGCTGAGCTATGGCCCCGTATTTCTACAGGCGTTTCCCACACAAGCAAAATTGGTGGGTCTGGGCAGATTCGAACTGCCGACCTCACCCTTATCAGGGGTGCGCTCTAACCAACTGAGCTACAGACCCAATTTCGAGCTGCTTTTAATCGTCTTCTTCAATGAATCAAGCAATTCGTGTGGGAACTTATGGAGCAGCTGATGTCGTCGA
>NZ_MOBP01000046.1 GCF_003732665.1 Pseudomonas frederiksbergensis
CGGGTTCGTCATGGTCATAACGGTAACCATCCCCATAACCCTCGCCCTTCATGAGCTTGGTCGGTGCGTTGAGAATATGTTTCGGCGGCACCAGCGAGCCGTTCTCCTTGGCCGCCCGCATCGCCGCCTTGAAGGCGGTATAAACGGCGTTGGATTTCGGCGCGGTGGCGAGATAAACGCAAGCCTGCGCCAGTGCGAGTTCCCCGTCCGGCGAGCCTAGATAATCATAGGCATCCTTGGCGGCATTACAGACCGCCAACGCCTGCGGATCGGCAAGGCCGATATCCTCCACCGCCATGCGCACCAGCCGCCGCCCGAGATAAAGCGGGTCTTCACCGGCATCGAACATGCGGGCGAGATAATAAAGTGCCGCATCCGGGTCGGAACCGCGCACGGATTTATGCAGCGCGGAAATGAGATTGTAGTGGCCGTCCTGGCTCT
>NZ_MOBP01000047.1 GCF_003732665.1 Pseudomonas frederiksbergensis
ATCGGCAGCCTTTGTCGCTTGCTGGATTTGCGCGATGGCCGCCTTGAAGTCGTACTGGGCGATCTGGTCGCCGTTCCATTCCCTCTTGCTCGCCGGCAGCAGGATGCTCACCCGCACATCCAGCAGCCACACGTCGTACTAGTGTTTGCACAGGTATTCCAGGAGGTTGGTCTGGATGGTGTCGGTGGAGAACATATTCGAGCCCACGCCCAGGCCGTGCACCAGCATCACCGGGCCTTTGGTTCCGCCCTGATAGCGGGTCAGGCGCAGTTCGCCGTTGTCCTCGGTCTGGAAGAAATGCACGCTCGGCGTTGGCGCATCCAGCGGTCGTTTCAGCCGTGGTGGCGCGTCCGGGTTGAAGTAGCTATCGCCGGCGAACACCCCGCCGTAGCTCTCCCAGAGAATACCGGCGCAGAATTTGCCGAACCGCGCCAGGCATT
>NZ_MOBP01000048.1 GCF_003732665.1 Pseudomonas frederiksbergensis
GTTTGCCGAGGGCCGCCGCCGCAACCTGGTAAACCCGCCGCCATAAAAATGTGGGAGCGGGCTTGCTCGCGAAGGCGTCGTGTCAGTCGATGCAAATGTTGACTGAAACACCGCTTTCGCGAGCAAGCCCGCTCCCACAGGGGTGAGGTTATGCGGTGAAGCGCACGCCGGGTTTGCCGAGGGCCGCCGCCGCAACCTGGTAATCGCGCCGCCATAAAAATGTGGGAGCGGGCTTGCTCGCGAAAGCGTCGTGTCAGTCGATGCAAATGTTGACTGACACACCGCTTTCGCGAGCAAGCCCG
>NZ_MOBP01000005.1 GCF_003732665.1 Pseudomonas frederiksbergensis
ATGAACCGAAAGTTCGCAGCAAAAAAACACACAAAGCTGTCACATACCCATTCGCTGGAGCGTGATCCGTAAGGAAAACGAGCCGGCTACCGAATTTCTTGACGACCATAGAGCATTGGAACCACCTGATCCCATCCCGAACTCAGCAGTGAAACGATGCATCGCCGATGGTAGTGTGGGGTTTCCCCATGTGAGAGTAGGTCATCGTCAAGATTAAATTCCGAAACCCCTATCTGCGTATGCAGGTAGGGGTTTTGTTTTGCCCGAAGAAAAATCCGACCGACAGGGTTTCTATGCAACGGCTCGACGCATGGCTATTATTCGGGCCTCATTGTGAGGCGAGACTTGCATGCTGACGTTGTTAAAGCTTCTAAAGGATGGCCGATTCCATTCAGGTCAAGCTCTGGGTGTTGCCTTGGGGATCAGTCGTAGCGCGGTATGGAAGCAACTACAGCATCTAGAGGCTGAGTTGGGGCTATCAATTCATAAGGTGCGTGGTCGTGGCTATCAATTGGCCGCGCCATTGACGCTGCTTGATCCTGCAGAAATAGATGATAAGTCGTCTATTTGCGGTTGGCCTGTCCAGGTCTTTGATTCTATTGATTCCACTAACGCAGAAGCCTTGCGCGCTATCGAGCAAGGCCAGGCTGCGCCGTTCCTGGTGCTCGCGGAGCGACAGACTGCCGGTCGGGGAAGGCGAGGTCGTAAATGGGTTAGCCCATTTGCGGAAAACCTCTACTACAGCCTTGTGTTGCGCATTGAAGGTGGGATGCGTCAGTTGGAAGGTTTGAGCCTGGTTGTCGGGCTTGCTGTCATGCATGCCTTGCGTAAGCAGGGTGTTGCGGGTGTAGGGTTAAAATGGCCTAACGACCTTCTGGCTGGTCAAAAAAAGATCGCTGGCATCCTGCTTGAACTGGTTGGTGATCCCGCGGACGTCTGTCATGTAGTCATAGGCGTTGGAGTCAATGTGAACATGCAAGCGGCCGACGAGGTGGATCAGCAGTGGACATCGATGCGGCTCGAGTCCGGTAAGGTGTTTGATCGCAATCTCCTGGTAGTGGAGTTGAACTTGATGCTTCAGGCTTACCTGGGTCGTCATCAGCGCGATGGGTTTTCAGCTATCCATGCCGAATGGGAGCAAAACCATCTGTGGCAAGGGCGGGCTGTCTCATTGATTGCGGGTGTCAATCAGATAGATGGTGTCGTAATGGGTATCGATAGCCAGGGTGCCTTACGCTTGAAGGTGGATGGTGTGGAAAAAATCTTTAGTGGTGGTGAGCTCAGTTTGAGGTTGCGTGATGATTCTTGAGCTCGACTGCGGTAACAGCTTTATCAAGTGGCGGGTGCTTGGTGCGGACATCAGGCTCGTGGTGGCAGAGGGGGTTGTTGATTCGGACCTCGCGTTGTTGGATGGGCTGAAGCAGCTCGGTAGATTGGAGCTGAAGCACTGTCGATTAGTCAGTGTCAGAACGGGAGAGGAAACCGCTGCCCTGATCTCCCTTTTGACGGCGGCTTTTGGCGTGTCGGTGACGTGCGCGGCGCCGGCTCGTGAAATGTCCGGGGTTCGCAACGGCTATGACGATTTCGAAAGGCTTGGTCTTGATCGTTGGCTGGCGATGTTAGGTGGGTTTCATCTCGCCTCCGGCGCATGTCTTGTGTTGGATTTCGGCACGGCGGTCACTGCAGACTTTATAGCTGGCGATGGAACGCATCTTGGCGGATTCATTTGTCCGGGGATGCCTTTGATGCGCAACCAGCTACGTACCCATACTCGCCGCATCCGTTATGGCGATCTTGCGGCTGAGCGCGCTCTGGAAAGTCTTGTGCCTGGCCGGACAACCGTCGAAGCGGTTGAGAGAGGATGCTCGTTGATGCTGCGCGGCTTTGTCCTTACTCAACTCGAGTTGGCGCGCAGCTATTGGGGGGAGGACTTCACCGTATTCCTCACTGGTGGAGATGCCGATCTGGTCTCCGGGGTCGTGCCTGAGGCTCGAGTGGTTCCTGACCTGGTGTTTGTAGGTTTGGCTATGGCGTGTCCTTTGCCCTGAGGTTCTTATGCGTTGGTTGTTTCTGCTGTTGCTCGTTCTCAATGTGTTTTATTACGTATGGCATCAACAAGAGGCGCCGCTTCGTGCGAAGGATGTGACGCCTCTGAGTTTGTATCGTGGGTCCCAGCAGGATATTCGGCTGTTGAGTGAGGCGGCTGACGTAGCTCGTGATAAGGGTAAGTCTCTTCAGGCGGACACTGATTGTCTCTATGTGGGAGGTATTGCGCGGCAGGAAACTGCGCAGGCAATCGAGCGCCGATTGAGTGGTATGGATATCAAGGTTCAACCGTTGCCTAAGGACACTCCTGAATCTGGCGGTTTTTGGCTCCGCGTGGCGCCCGAAAGCCGGCGTTTGCTGGATGATTCAAAGCTGCAGAACCTTTCTAAAGAATTCAATGAGTTAAAACATAAAATAATGCCGTGCGAGGGGGTTGCACCCGCCGAATAGTTTGCATAGAATGGCGCCCGCTTCGCAGTGAAGACCTTTAACGGTAAACAGTGCGGTGCGATGTCAACGCAGCTAACCTCAGGTTTTTTATGAGAAAATGCTTGACAGAAGGCTGGCATGATATAGAATGCCGGCTCGCTTAGGAGGGGTTCCCGAGCGGCCAAAGGGATCAGACTGTAAATCTGACGTCTACGACTTCGAAGGTTCGAATCCTTCCCCCTCCACCATTTTTAGCGAGAGCTGCAAGCTCCGCGGGTATAGTTTAGTGGTAGAACCTCAGCCTTCCAAGCTGATGATGCGGGTTCGATTCCCGCTACCCGCTCCAAGTTTGCAGGTCCTGCGAAGTGTTGCGCTCTTGTAGCTCAGTTGGTAGAGCACACCCTTGGTAAGGGTGAGGTCAGCGGTTCAAATCCGCTCAAGAGCTCCATATAACAAGGCAGATATGAAAATATCTGCCTTTGTTTTAATGGCCGATGTTACTTGCTCAATTCTTCTGCTGGGAGTTATTTCGATGGCTAAGGAAAAGTTCGAACGTAATAAGCCGCACGTCAACGTAGGCACCATTGGTCACGTAGACCATGGCAAGACTACTTTGACCGCAGCCTTGACCCGCGTCTGCTCCGAAGTGTTCGGTTCGGCAAAGGTCGACTTCGACAAGATCGATAGCGCCCCAGAAGAAAAAGCTCGTGGTATCACCATCAACACCGCTCACGTTGAATACGATTCGGCCGTGCGTCACTACGCACACGTTGACTGCCCAGGTCACGCTGACTACGTAAAAAACATGATTACCGGTGCTGCTCAGATGGATGGCGCGATTCTGGTTTGCTCGGCCGCTGATGGTCCGATGCCGCAAACCCGTGAGCACATCTTGCTCTCTCGCCAGGTTGGCGTTCCGTACATCGTTGTCTTCCTGAATAAGGCGGACATGGTTGATGATGCTGAGCTGCTGGAGCTGGTTGAGATGGAAGTGCGTGATCTGCTGAGCACTTACGATTTCCCAGGTGATGACACTCCGATCATCATTGGTTCGGCGCTGATGGCGTTGAACGGTCAAGACGACAACGAGATGGGTACAACTGCCGTCAAGAAGTTGGTCGAGACTCTGGATAGCTACATTCCGCAGCCTGAGCGCGCTATTGATAAGCCGTTTTTGATGCCGATCGAGGATGTGTTCTCGATCTCCGGTCGCGGTACTGTCGTGACTGGTCGTGTTGAGCGTGGCATTGTTCGCATTCAGGAAGAAGTTGAGATTGTTGGTCTTCGTGACACTGTCAAAACTACTTGCACTGGTGTTGAGATGTTCCGCAAGCTGCTCGACGAAGGTCGTGCTGGCGAGAACTGTGGGGTGCTGCTGCGCGGTACTAAGCGTGATGATGTTGAGCGTGGCCAGGTTTTGGTCAAGCCAGGCACTGTCAAGCCGCACACCAAGTTCACTGCAGAGGTTTACGTTCTGAGCAAGGAAGAAGGTGGTCGTCATACGCCGTTCTTCAAGGGCTACCGTCCACAGTTCTATTTCCGTACTACGGATGTGACCGGTAACTGCGAATTGCCAGAAGGCGTTGAAATGGTGATGCCGGGTGATAACGTTCAGATGACCGTTACCCTGATCAAAACCATCGCGATGGAAGATGGTCTTCGCTTCGCTATCCGTGAAGGCGGTCGTACCGTCGGCGCTGGTGTCGTAGCTAAAGTCATCGAGTAAGTTGTTGTAATGTCTTTTTCAGGCCGGCATAATGGTCGGCCTGATTTTGTTTTAGGTCAGTAGCTCAATTGGCAGAGCGACGGTCTCCAAAACCGTAGGTTGGGGGTTCGATTCCCTCCTGACCTGCCAGATTCACTTGGTGTGTCTGGCTTTCTTTTCACAGGATCTTCATAGATGACTCCTAAAGCTGAAGCTCAAGGCTCTCGCTTCGATCTGCTCAAGTGGCTAGTAGTAGTCGCTTTGGTGGTTGTTGGCGTTGTTGGCAATCAGTATTACTCTGCTTCGCCGATCCTGTACCGCGTACTAGCTTTGCTCGCCATTGCTGCTGTAGCTGCCTTTGTAGGCCTGCAGACAGTCAAGGGCAAGTCTTTCTTTGTACTGGTTAAGGAAGCTCGCACCGAGATTCGTAAAGTCGTATGGCCAACTCGCCAAGAAACCACGCAGACCACGTTGATTGTTGTGGCTGTTGTTCTGGTTATGGCGTTGCTGTTGTGGGGGCTTGATTCCCTGCTCGGCTGGCTTGTTTCCTTGATTGTCGGCTAAGGGTGTCCCGTGGCTAAGCGTTGGTACGTTGTGCATGCTTACTCCGGTTACGAGAAGCATGTCATGCGCTCGTTGGTAGAGCGCGTAAAGCTGGCTGGCATGGAAGATGGCTTCGGCGAAATTCTGGTTCCCACTGAAGAAGTGGTTGAAATGCGTAATGGCCAGAAACGCAAAAGCGAACGCAAGTTCTTCCCAGGTTACGTGCTGGTTCAGATGGACATGAATGAGGGTACTTGGCACTTGGTCAAGGATACTCCTCGGGTGATGGGTTTTATCGGCGGTACTGCCGACAAGCCTGCACCGATCACAGATAAAGAGGCGGAAGCGATTCTGCGTCGCGTTGCTGACGGTAGCGACAAGCCGAAGCCGAAGACACTCTTCGAGCCAGGCGAGTCGGTGCGAGTCAACGACGGGCCGTTTGCTGATTTTACCGGCACGGTTGAAGAAGTTAACTACGAAAAGAGCCGGATCCAAGTGGCGGTGCTCATTTTCGGTCGCTCTACTCCGGTAGAGCTAGAGTTCAGCCAGGTCGAAAAGGTCTAGCTGGGCAAGCATCCCAACCCCGCAGCCCTAGGCTGTGGGGTTTTGTCGTCACTGGGATAAACGCGCAAGTAACCGGGGAGCCTTTCGAGGCGTTCGAACCCGTAATTGGAGTGCCTCATGGCCAAGAAGATTACCGCTTACATCAAGCTGCAAGTGAAGGCCGCTCAGGCTAACCCAAGCCCACCTGTTGGTCCTGCTCTGGGTCAGCACGGCGTGAACATCATGGAATTCTGCAAGGCTTTCAACGCCCGTACTCAGGGTCTTGAAGCAGGTCTGCCGACTCCAGTGATCATCACTGTCTACAGCGACCGTAGCTTCACTTTCGAAACCAAATCCACACCTGCTTCGGTTCTGCTGAAGAAAGCTGCTGGTCTGACTAGCGGTTCCGCTCGTCCGAACACCGTTAAGGTTGGCACCGTGACCCGTGCTCAGCTGGAAGAAATCGCGAAAACCAAAAACGCGGATCTGACTGCAGCTGATATGGAAGCAGCCGTGCGTACTATCGCCGGTTCTGCTCGTAGCATGGGCCTTAACGTGGAGGGTGTGTAATGGCTAAGTTGACCAAGCGTCAAAAGGCTATCGCCGGCAAAATCGAAGCAGGCAAGTCCTACAACTTTGTAGATGCTGCTGCTCTGCTGGCTGAGCTGTCGACCGTCAAGTTCAGCGAGTCGTTCGACGTTGCTGTAAACCTGGGCGTTGACCCGCGTAAATCCGACCAGGTCGTTCGTAGCGCTACTGTGCTGCCACACGGCACTGGCAAGACTGTTCGCGTTGCTGTTTTCACCCAGGGTCCAGCTGCTGAGGCCGCTCTGGCTGCCGGCGCTGACCGTGTAGGTATGGACGATCTGGCTGCCGAAATGAAAGGCGGCGACCTGAACTATGACGTAGTTATCGCATCCCCGGATGCAATGCGCGTTGTTGGTCAGTTGGGTCAGATCCTGGGCCCACGTGGCCTGATGCCTAACCCTAAAGTCGGCACCGTAACTCCAGACGTAGCTACCGCGGTTAAAAACGCCAAGGCTGGTCAGGTTCGTTATCGCACCGACAAAAACGGCATCATCCACACCTCCGTTGGCAAAGTCGGCTTCGATGCCGTCAAGCTGAAGGAAAACGTTGAAGCCCTGATCGCTGATCTGAAGCGTATCAAGCCAGCTTCCTCGAAAGGTATTTACGTCAAGCGCGTTACCCTGAGCACCACCATGGGTCCAGGCCTGGTCATCGACCAAGGCTCGCTCGACGCGTAAGACACAGGTTGGCGCAAGCGATTGCGCCAATTGAAAAATTGGGGTCCCTGCCTGGCGGGGGCTATCCAAGACCGTAGGCGACGCAAGTCTTAAACCTCAAGCCTACGCAGATGGTGCTCCCGGTTCCTTACCGAATCAGACACCAAAACGACATCCGGCTTCGGCCAGATGAAACGGTAACAAGCAGGAGTTAAACCCGTGGCAATTAATCTCGAAGACAAGAAGGCCATCGTCGCTGAAGTCAACGAGGCTGCCAAAGTTGCCCTGTCCGCTGTTGTGGCTGATGCCCGCGGTGTGACAGTAGGCGCAATGACCGGACTCCGTAAAGAGGCTCGTGAAGCTGGCGTATACGTACGTGTTGTACGTAACACCCTGCTCAAGCGCGCTGTTGCTGACACTGAATACAGTGTCCTCAACGACGTGTTCACCGGCCCGACTCTGATCGCGTTCTCCAAAGATCATCCAGGCGCTGCTGCCCGTTTGTTCAAAGAATTCGCCAAGAGTCAGGATAAGTTCGAGATCAAGGCAGCTGCGTTCGAGGGCAAGTTCCTCGCAGCTAACCAAATCGACGTACTGGCAACACTGCCGACCCGTAACGAAGCTATTTCTCAGCTGATGAGCGTGATTCAAGGCGCTACCAGCAAGTTGGCTCGTACTCTGGCTGCAGTTCGCGAGCAAAAAGAAGCTGCTGCAGCCTAAGGCTGAGCATCTCCTTTCGCGTATTTTTGTTTATTTCGATGGCCGCGTAGGCCGTCCCCCAATTCAGGAAATACAGTAATGTCTATCTCCCAAGAAGATATCCTCAACGCCGTAGCTGAAATGTCGGTTCTGCAGGTTGTTGAGCTGATCAAAGCTTTCGAAGAAAAATTCGGCGTTTCCGCTGCCGCTGCTTCCGCTGGTCCAGCTGCTGCTGCCGCCGTTGTTGAAGAGCAAACCGAATTCAACGTCATGCTGACCGAAGCTGGCGAGAAGAAAGTTAACGTGATCAAGGCAGTACGTGAACTGACCGGTCTGGGCCTGAAAGAAGCCAAGGCAGTAGTTGACGGCGCTCCTGGCATCGTTCTGGAAGCTGTATCGAAAGACGCAGCTGACAAAGCAAAAGCCACTCTGGAAGAAGCAGGCGCTAAAGTCGAGCTGAAGTAAGCATCGACTTTGCACCTCCAGCCCGAGCGTTAAGCGAAAGGCTGATGGCTGGTGGCTCTTGCCACCGGCCTTTTTCCGTTATTGGCAGCCGACTGGGTCGGTGCTGGTAACGAGCTGTAACCACCCGATGCGGTGGAGCAAACCATGGGGTTTGCACGATTTTCTGGCTGCTCCCGTCGGGAGGGGCCAAACAAGCAGGTGACCAAGCTGGGGAACGCTGATGGCTTACTCATATACTGAGAAAAAACGTATCCGCAAGGACTTTAGCAAGTTGCCGGACGTCATGGATGTGCCGTACCTCCTGGCCATCCAGCTGGATTCGTATCGTGAATTCTTGCAAGCGGGAGCGACTAAAGATCAGTTCCGCGACGTGGGCCTGCATGCGGCCTTCAAATCCGTTTTCCCGATCATCAGCTACTCCGGCAATGCTGCGCTGGAGTACGTCGGTTATCGCCTGGGCGAACCGGCATTTGATGTCAAAGAATGCGTATTGCGCGGTGTAACTTATGCCGTACCTTTGCGGGTAAAAGTGCGCCTGATCATTTTCGACAAAGAATCGTCGAACAAAGCGATCAAGGACATCAAAGAGCAAGAAGTCTACATGGGTGAAATCCCCCTGATGACTGAGAACGGTACTTTCGTAATCAACGGTACCGAGCGTGTAATCGTTTCCCAGCTGCACCGTTCCCCGGGCGTGTTCTTCGACCACGACCGTGGCAAGACGCACAGCTCCGGTAAACTGCTGTACTCCGCGCGCATCATTCCTTACCGCGGTTCGTGGTTGGACTTCGAGTTCGATCCGAAAGACTGCGTATTCGTGCGTATCGACCGTCGTCGCAAGCTGCCTGCATCGGTATTGCTGCGCGCGCTCGGCTATACCACTGAAGAAGTGCTGGACGCGTTCTACACCACCAACGTCTTCCACGTGCAAGGTGAAAACCTCAGCCTGGAACTGGTGCCTCATCGCCTGCGCGGTGAAATTGCTGTCCTGGATATCCTGGATGACAAAGGCAAGGTTATTGTCGAGCAAGGTCGTCGTATCACTGCTCGCCACATCAACCAGCTGGAAAAAGCAGGGATCAAAGAGCTGCAAGTGCCTCTGGACTACGTCCTGGGTCGCACTACAGCCAAGGTCATCGTGCACCCGGCAACCGGCGAAATCCTGGCAGAGTGCAACACCGAGCTGAACACCGAGATCCTGGCAAAAATCGCCAAGGCCCAGGTTGTTCGCATCGAAACTCTGTACACCAACGATATCGACTGCGGTCCGTTCGTCTCCGACACGCTGAAGATCGACTCCACCAGCAACCAATTGGAAGCGCTGGTCGAGATCTATCGCATGATGCGTCCAGGCGAGCCGCCAACCAAAGACGCTGCCGAGACTCTGTTCAACAACCTGTTCTTCAGCCCTGAGCGCTATGACCTGTCTGCGGTCGGCCGGATGAAGTTCAACCGTCGTATCGGTCGTACCGAGATCGAAGGTTCGGGCGTGTTGTGCAAAGAAGACATCGTCGCGGTTCTGAAGACTCTGGTCGACATCCGTAACGGTAAAGGCATCGTCGATGACATCGACCACCTGGGTAACCGTCGTGTTCGCTGCGTAGGCGAAATGGCCGAAAACCAGTTCCGCGTTGGCCTGGTACGTGTTGAGCGTGCGGTCAAAGAGCGTCTGTCGATGGCAGAAAGCGAAGGCCTGATGCCGCAAGACCTGATCAACGCCAAGCCAGTGGCTGCGGCGGTGAAAGAGTTCTTCGGTTCCAGCCAGCTTTCCCAGTTCATGGACCAGAACAACCCGCTGTCCGAGATCACCCACAAGCGTCGTGTGTCTGCGCTCGGCCCGGGCGGTTTGACTCGTGAGCGTGCTGGCTTTGAAGTTCGTGACGTACACCCGACTCACTATGGTCGTGTATGCCCGATTGAAACGCCGGAAGGTCCGAACATCGGTCTGATCAACTCCCTGGCTGCCTATGCGCGCACCAACCAGTACGGCTTCCTCGAGAGCCCGTACCGTGTGGTGAAAGACGCTCTGGTCACCGACGAGATCGTGTTCCTGTCCGCCATCGAAGAAGCTGATCACGTGATCGCTCAGGCTTCGGCCACGATGAACGACAAGAAAATGCTGATCGACGAGCTGGTAGCTGTTCGTCACTTGAACGAGTTCACCGTCAAGGCGCCGGAAGACGTCACCTTGATGGACGTTTCGCCGAAGCAGGTAGTTTCGGTTGCAGCGTCGCTGATCCCGTTCCTCGAGCACGATGACGCCAACCGTGCGTTGATGGGTTCGAACATGCAGCGTCAAGCTGTACCAACCCTGCGCGCTGACAAGCCGCTGGTCGGTACTGGCATGGAGCGTAACGTAGCCCGTGACTCCGGCGTTTGCGTCGTGGCTCGTCGTGGCGGCGTGATCGACTCCGTTGATGCCAGCCGTATCGTGGTTCGTGTTGCTGATGATGAAGTTGAAACCGGTGAAGCTGGTGTCGACATCTACAACCTGACCAAATACACCCGCTCCAACCAGAACACCTGCATCAACCAGCGTCCGCTGGTGCGTAAAGGTGATCGGGTTCAGCGTAGCGACATCATGGCTGACGGCCCGTCCACCGATATGGGTGAACTGGCGTTGGGTCAGAACATGCGCATCGCGTTCATGGCCTGGAACGGTTACAACTTCGAAGACTCCATCTGCCTGTCGGAACGAGTTGTTCAAGAAGACCGCTTCACCACGATCCACATCCAGGAACTGACCTGTGTGGCTCGTGATACCAAGCTTGGGCCAGAGGAAATCACTGCAGACATCCCGAACGTGGGTGAAGCTGCACTGAACAAGCTGGACGAAGCCGGTATCGTTTACGTAGGTGCTGAAGTTGGCGCAGGCGACATCCTGGTTGGTAAGGTCACTCCGAAAGGCGAGACCCAACTGACTCCGGAAGAGAAGCTGTTGCGTGCCATCTTCGGTGAAAAAGCCAGCGACGTTAAAGACACCTCCCTGCGTGTGCCTACCGGCACCAAGGGGACCGTCATCGACGTACAGGTCTTCACCCGCGACGGCGTTGAGCGTGATGCTCGTGCACTGTCGATCGAGAAGACTCAACTCGACGAGATCCGCAAGGACCTGAACGAAGAGTTCCGTATCGTTGAAGGCGCAACTTTCGAACGTCTGCGTTCCGCTCTGGTCGGCCACAAAGCCGAAGGCGGCGCCGGCCTGAAGAAAGGTCAGGACATCACCGACGAAGTACTCGACGGTCTTGAGCATGGTCAGTGGTTCAAACTGCGCATGACTGAAGATGCTCTGAACGAGCAGCTCGAGAAGGCCCAGGCCTACATCGTTGATCGTCGCCGTCTGCTGGACGACAAGTTCGAAGACAAGAAGCGCAAACTGCAGCAGGGCGATGACCTGGCTCCAGGCGTGCTGAAAATCGTCAAGGTTTACCTGGCAATCCGTCGCCGCATCCAGCCGGGCGACAAGATGGCCGGTCGTCACGGTAACAAAGGTGTGGTCTCCGTGATCATGCCGGTTGAAGACATGCCGCACGATGCCAATGGCACCCCGGTCGACGTCGTCCTCAACCCGTTGGGCGTACCTTCGCGTATGAACGTTGGTCAGATCCTTGAAACCCACCTCGGCCTCGCGGCTAAAGGTCTGGGCGAGAAGATCAACCGGATGATCGAAGAACAGCGCAAAGTCGCTGAGCTTCGTAAATTCCTCGACGAGATCTACAACCAGATCGGCGGTCGTAACGAAGATCTGGATAGCTTCTCCGACCAGGAAATCCTGGATCTGGCGAAGAACCTGCGTGGCGGCGTTCCAATGGCCACTCCAGTGTTCGACGGCGCCAAGGAAAGCGAAATCAAGGCCATGCTGAAGCTGGCAGACCTGCCAGAAAGCGGCCAGATGCAGCTGACCGACGGCCGTACCGGCAACAAGTTCGAGCGCCCGGTTACTGTTGGCTACATGTACATGCTGAAGCTGAACCACTTGGTAGACGACAAGATGCACGCTCGTTCTACCGGTTCGTACAGCCTGGTTACCCAGCAGCCGCTGGGTGGTAAGGCACAGTTCGGTGGTCAGCGTTTCGGGGAGATGGAGGTCTGGGCACTGGAAGCATACGGTGCCGCTTACACTCTGCAAGAAATGCTCACAGTGAAGTCGGACGATGTGAACGGCCGTACCAAGATGTACAAAAACATCGTGGATGGCGATCACCGTATGGAGCCGGGCATGCCCGAGTCTTTCAACGTGTTGATCAAGGAAATTCGTTCCCTCGGCATCGATATCGATCTGGAAACCGAATAACACGTGACGCGAATCGAGAGCGGGGCAGGATTGCCCGCTCTCTGCTCCGCCAGGAGGAAAGGCCTTGAAAGACCTACTGAATTTGCTGAAAAACCAGGGTCAAGTCGAAGAGTTCGACGCCATCCGTATTGGATTGGCATCGCCTGAGATGATCCGTTCGTGGTCGTTCGGTGAAGTTAAAAAGCCGGAAACCATCAACTACCGTACGTTCAAACCAGAGCGTGACGGCCTGTTCTGCGCCAAGATCTTTGGCCCGGTAAAGGATTACGAGTGCCTGTGCGGTAAGTACAAGCGCTTGAAGCATCGCGGCGTGATCTGCGAGAAGTGCGGCGTTGAAGTCGCGCTGGCTAAAGTTCGTCGTGAGCGCATGGCGCACATCGAACTGGCTTCGCCGGTTGCCCACATCTGGTTCCTGAAATCGCTGCCGTCGCGTATCGGTTTGCTGATGGACATGACCCTGCGTGATATCGAACGCGTTCTCTACTTCGAGAGCTACGTCGTTATCGACCCGGGCATGACCACCCTTGAAAAAGGTCAGCTGCTGAACGACGAGCAGTACTTCGAAGCGCTGGAAGAGTTCGGCGACGATTTCGATGCCCGCATGGGTGCCGAAGCTGTTCGTGAACTGCTGCACGCTATCGACCTGGAACACGAGATTGGCCGTCTGCGTGAAGAAATTCCGCAAACCAACTCCGAAACCAAAATCAAGAAGCTGTCCAAGCGTCTGAAGTTGATGGAAGCCTTCCAGGGTTCCGGCAACCTTCCAGAATGGATGGTGCTGACCGTTCTGCCGGTTCTGCCGCCAGATTTGCGTCCACTGGTCCCGCTGGATGGCGGTCGCTTCGCGACTTCCGACCTCAACGATCTGTATCGTCGAGTGATCAACCGTAACAACCGCTTGAAGCGCCTGCTCGATCTGTCCGCTCCGGACATCATCGTGCGCAACGAAAAGCGTATGTTGCAGGAAGCCGTCGATGCACTGCTCGACAACGGTCGTCGTGGCCGCGCTATCACCGGTTCCAACAAGCGTCCTCTGAAATCCCTGGCTGACATGATCAAGGGTAAGCAAGGTCGTTTCCGTCAGAACTTGCTCGGTAAGCGTGTTGACTACTCCGGTCGTTCGGTAATTACCGTAGGTCCGACCCTGCGTCTGCACCAGTGCGGTCTGCCGAAGAAGATGGCTCTCGAGCTGTTCAAGCCGTTCATTTTCGGCAAGCTGGAAATGCGTGGTCTCGCTACCACCATCAAAGCTGCCAAGAAGATGGTCGAGCGCGAGCTGCCGGAAGTTTGGGACGTTCTCGCTGAAGTAATCCGCGAACACCCGGTTCTTCTCAATCGTGCACCGACCCTTCACCGTCTGGGTATCCAGGCGTTTGAGCCGGTACTGATCGAAGGTAAGGCTATCCAGCTGCACCCGTTGGTCTGTGCTGCGTACAACGCCGACTTCGACGGCGACCAAATGGCCGTGCACGTACCGCTGACACTGGAAGCCCAGTTGGAAGCGCGTGCGTTGATGATGTCGACCAACAACATTCTGTCGCCAGCCAACGGTGAGCCAATCATCGTTCCGTCGCAGGACGTTGTATTGGGTCTGTACTACATGACTCGTGAAGCGATCAACGCCAAGGGCGAAGGTCGTGTGTTCGCGGATCTGCAAGAAGTTGACCGTGTGTTCCGTGCCGGCGAAGCCGCACTGCACGCCAAAGTCAAAGTGCGGATCAACGAAACCGTTAACGATCGTGATGGCGGCAGCGTCAAGAACACCCGTATCGTCGACACCACCGTTGGCCGTGCGCTGTTGTTCCAGGTTGTTCCACCTGGCCTGTCGTACGACGTCGTCAACCAGCCGATGAAGAAAAAGGCGATCTCCAAGCTGATCAACCAGTGCTACCGCGTGGTTGGTTTGAAAGAGACCGTGATCTTCGCCGACCAGTTGATGTACACCGGTTTTGCCTATTCGACCATTTCCGGCGTTTCCATCGGTGTTAACGACTTCGTTATCCCGGATGAAAAAGCCCGCATCATCGGTGCTGCTACCGACGAAGTGAAAGAGATCGAAAGTCAGTACGCCTCCGGCCTGGTAACCCAGGGCGAGAAGTACAACAAAGTGATCGACCTTTGGTCCAAGGCGAACGACGAAGTTTCCAAGGCGATGATGGCCAACCTCTCGAAAGAGAAAGTCATCGACCGTCATGGCGTCGAAGTCGACCAGGAATCCTTCAACTCGATGTACATGATGGCCGACTCGGGCGCACGGGGTTCTGCTGCGCAGATCCGTCAGCTCGCCGGTATGCGTGGCCTGATGGCCAAGCCGGACGGTTCCATCATCGAAACGCCGATTACTGCGAACTTCCGTGAAGGTTTGAGCGTACTTCAGTACTTCATCTCCACTCACGGTGCTCGTAAAGGTTTGGCGGATACCGCGTTGAAAACTGCGAACTCCGGTTACCTGACTCGTCGTCTGGTAGACGTGGCGCAGGATCTGGTTGTGACCGAGATCGATTGCGGCACCGAGCATGGCCTGGTAATGACTCCGCACATTGAAGGCGGTGACGTTGTTGAGCCATTGGGCGAGCGCGTATTGGGTCGAGTTATCGCCCGTGACGTGTTCAAGCCAGGTACTGAAGAAATCATCGTTCCTGCCGGCACGCTGGTAGACGAGAAGTGGGTCGAGTTCATCGAGCTGAACAGCATCGACGAAGTGATCGTGCGTTCGCCGATCAGCTGCGAAACCCGCTACGGCATTTGCGCCAAGTGCTACGGCCGTGACTTGGCTCGTGGTCACCAGGTGAACATCGGTGAAGCGGTCGGCGTTATCGCTGCCCAGTCCATCGGTGAGCCGGGTACTCAGCTGACCATGCGTACGTTCCACATCGGTGGTGCGGCAAGCCGGACCTCCGCAGCCGACAGCGTTCAGGTGAAGAATGGCGGTACTGTCCGTCTGCACAACCTGAAGCACGTTGAACGAGTGGATGGTTGCCTGGTTGCGGTGTCCCGTTCCGGTGAGCTGGCAATCGCTGATGACTTCGGTCGTGAGCGCGAGCGTTACAAGCTGCCGTACGGTGCTGTGATTTCGGTTAAAGAAGGTGACAAGGTCGACGCTGGCGCAATCGTGGCCAAGTGGGATCCGCACACTCACCCAATCGTTACCGAAATGAAAGGTACCGTGACCTACGTGGGCATGGAAGAAGGCATCACGATCAAGCGTCAGACTGACGAATTGACCGGTATGACCAACATTGAAGTACTCGACGCCAAAGACCGTCCAGCTGCCGGTAAGGACATTCGTCCTGCCGTTAAGATGGTCGGTGTCGATGGCAAGGATCTGCTGCTGCCAGGTACAGACGTACCGGCTCAGTACTTCCTGCCGGCTAACGCCCTGGTCGGTGTAGCGGATGGTGTGCAGGTTGCGATCGGTGATGTTATCGCTCGTATCCCGCAAGAAACTTCGAAAACCCGCGACATCACCGGTGGTCTGCCGCGTGTTGCCGACTTGTTCGAAGCCCGTCGTCCGAAAGAAGCCTCGATTCTGGCTGAAGTCAGCGGCACCATCGCGTTCGGTAAAGAGACCAAAGGCAAGCGCCGTCTGGTCATTACCCCGAACGACGGTAGCGATCCGTACGAAGAGCTGATTCCGAAGTGGCGTCACCTGAACGTCTTCGAAGGCGAACAGGTAAACCGCGGCGAAGTTATCTCCGACGGCCCGAGCGATCCACACGACATCCTGCGTCTGCTGGGTGTGAGTGCGCTGGCCAAGTACATCGTGAACGAGATCCAGGACGTTTATCGTCTGCAAGGCGTGAAGATCAACGACAAGCACATCGAGACCATCCTGCGTCAGATGCTGCGTAAAGTTGAAATCGCTGAATCCGGCGATTCCAGTTTCATCAAGGGCGACCAGATGGAATTGACTCACGTTCTGGTAGAGAACGAGCGTCTGGCTGGCGACGAGAAATTCGTTTCCAAGTTCACTCGCGTGCTGTTGGGTATCACCAAGGCGTCGTTGTCCACCGAATCGTTCATCTCGGCGGCTTCCTTCCAGGAAACCACCCGCGTACTGACCGAAGCGGCGGTAACCGGCAAGCGCGATTACCTGCGCGGCCTGAAAGAAAACGTAGTCGTGGGTCGTTTGATCCCGGCGGGTACTGGTCTGGCTTATCACAGCGAGCGTAAGCGCCGCCGTGATGCTGACAAACCGTTGCGCGTAAGCGCCAGTGAAGTGGAAGCTGCACTGACCGAAGCACTGAACTCGAGCGGTAACTGAGTTCTGCGGTAAATGAGTGTGGGGCCCCGGTCGTTCCGTTCATCGAATCGAGACAATTTGTCGAGGTTGGATGAGCGGGGAGGTCGGGGCCTTGCCTTGACTGGGGACAAGATCCTCTTTAGACTCTTGTACCCCTAAATTTGGCGGGAATTCGTTCCTGCCATTTTGCTTTTCTTGCAAGACAATAGCGTCGCAAGACAACAGTGGAGCTAGTAGATGGCAACTATCAACCAGCTGGTACGTCAGCCGCGTAAGCGTATCGTCGAGAAATCCGACGTGCCTGCGCTGCAGAACTGCCCGCAACGTCGTGGCGTATGCACCCGTGTGTATACCACCACGCCGAAAAAACCTAACTCGGCACTGCGTAAAGTATGCCGTGTGCGCCTGACCAACGGTTTCGAGGTTTCCTCGTACATCGGCGGTGAAGGCCACAACCTGCAAGAGCACAGCGTGGTACTGATCCGCGGCGGTCGTGTAAAAGACTTGCCAGGTGTTCGTTACCACACCGTACGCGGTTCTTTGGATACTTCCGGCGTTAAAGGTCGTAACCAGGGTCGTTCGAAGTACGGTACCAAGAAGCCTAAGTAGTAGCGGCTTTTTGTAAAAACTGATTTTCTATTTTTCTGAGTCGATAAGAGTAAGGTCGGAGGCGTCCCGAAAGGGCACCGATTCCGAGCGAACCTGAAGACCGTTTGAGGGCTTATCCATGCCAAGAAGACGCGTAGCAGCCAAGCGCGAAGTGCTTGACGATCCAAAATACGGAAGCCAAATCCTGGCCAAGTTCATGAACCACGTTATGGAAAGCGGCAAGAAAGCCGTTGCCGAGCGTATCGTTTATGGCGCGCTGGAAAAGGTTAAAGAACGCAAGAACAGCGATCCCCTGGAAATCTTCGAGAAAGCTCTCGACGCCATCGCTCCGCTGGTCGAAGTGAAGTCGCGCCGTGTAGGCGGTGCTACTTACCAGGTTCCGGTCGAAGTTCGCCCGTCCCGTCGTAACGCCCTGGCAATGCGCTGGTTGGTAGACTTCGCCCGCAAGCGCGGCGAGAAGTCTATGGCTCTGCGTTTGGCTGGCGAACTGTTGGATGCCGCTGAAGGTAAAGGTGCTGCAGTTAAGAAGCGTGAAGACGTGCACCGTATGGCTGAAGCCAACAAGGCTTTCTCGCACTACCGCTTCTAATTTTAGCGTCACTAATTTTGCGAGGGCTTTATGGCTCGTACAACACCGATTAACCGCTACCGTAACATCGGTATCGTTGCTCACGTGGATGCTGGTAAAACCACCACCACCGAGCGCGTCCTTTTTTACACTGGCAAAAGTCACAAAATGGGCGAGGTGCATGACGGCGCCGCGACCACAGACTGGATGGTTCAGGAGCAGGAGCGTGGTATTACCATTACTTCTGCTGCCATTACCGCCTTCTGGCAGGGTTCCGAGAAGCAGCACAAGGACCAATACCGTTTCAACGTCATCGACACCCCGGGCCACGTAGACTTCACTATTGAAGTTGAACGTTCCCTGCGTGTTCTCGACGGCGCGGTCGTTGTGTTCTGCGGCACCTCGGGTGTTGAGCCTCAGTCGGAAACCGTATGGCGTCAAGCCAACAAATACGGCGTTCCACGTCTTGTTTACGTAAACAAGATGGACCGTGCTGGTGCGAACTTCCTGCGCGTGATCGGTCAGATCAAACAGCGTCTGGGCCACACCCCGGTGCCAATCCAGTTGGCAATCGGTTCCGAAGACAACTTCCAGGGTCAGATCGATCTGTTGGCTATGGAAGCTGTTTACTGGAACGACGCTGACAAAGGCATGGTTCCAGTTCGCAAGCCTATCCCTGCTGAATTGCAGGAACTGGCTGACGAGTGGCGCGGCAACATGGTTGAGGCTGCGGCCGAAGCCAGCGAAGAGCTGATGAACAAGTACCTCGAAGGTGAAGAACTCACCAACGCGGAAATCAAGGCCGCTCTGCGTCAGCGTACTATCGCTGGTGAGATCGTCTTGGCTGTTTGCGGTTCTTCCTTCAAGAACAAGGGTGTTCCCCTGGTTCTCGACGCCGTGATCGACTACCTGCCTGCTCCAACCGACATTCCTGCCATCAAGGGTACTGACCCGGATGACGAGACCAAGGAAATGGAGCGTCACGCAGACGACAGCGAGCCGTTCTCGGCTCTGGCGTTCAAGATCGCTACCGACCCATTCGTGGGTACTTTGACCTTCGTTCGAGTTTACTCGGGCGTGTTGGCCTCCGGCGACGGCGTGATCAACTCGGTTAAAGGCAAGAAAGAGCGCGTGGGTCGTATGGTGCAAATGCACGCAAACGCCCGTGAAGAAATCAAGGAAGTACGCGCTGGTGACATCGCGGCCTTGATCGGCATGAAGGACGTCACCACTGGTGAGACTTTGTGCAACGCTGACAAGCCAATCATCCTGGTGCGCATGGACTTCCCGGAGCCGGTTATTTCGGTTGCCGTAGAGCCTAAGACCAAGGACGACCAGGAAAAAATGGGTATCGCTCTGGGCAAGCTTGCTCAGGAAGATCCATCTTTCCGCGTCAAAACTGATGAAGAGACTGGTCAAACGATCATCTCCGGCATGGGCGAGTTGCACCTGGACATCCTGGTTGACCGGATGCGCCGTGAGTTCAACGTCGAAGCCAACATCGGTAAGCCTCAGGTTTCCTATCGTGAGCGCATCACGAAGAACTGTGAAATCGAAGGTAAGTTCGTTCGTCAATCCGGCGGTCGTGGTCAGTTCGGCCACTGCTGGATCCGTTTTGCTCCTGCTGACGAAGGTCAGGAAGGTCTGCAATTCGTGAACGAAGTGGTAGGTGGTGTGGTTCCTAAGGAATACATCCCGGCTATCCAGAAGGGTATCGAAGAGCAGATGAAGAACGGCGTTGTTGCCGGTTATCCGCTGATCGGCCTGAAGGCTACCGTGTTTGATGGTTCCTACCACGACGTCGACTCCAACGAGATGGCGTTTAAGGTGGCTGCTTCCATGGCGACCAAGCAACTGGCCCAGAAGGGCGGTGGTGAGTTGCTTGAGCCGATCATGGCGGTAGAGGTTGTTACGCCTGAAGACTATATGGGTGACGTGATGGGCGACCTTAACCGTCGTCGCGGCATGATCCTGGGTATGGAAGACACGGTTTCCGGCAAAGTGATTCGCGCCGAGGTTCCGCTGGGTGAGATGTTCGGTTACGCAACCGACGTCCGTTCCATGTCCCAAGGTCGCGCAAGCTACTCTATGGAATTCAAAAAATACAATACGGCTCCGTCGCACATCGTCGAAACCGTTACCAAAAAACAAGGCTGATTCAGCCCCTTTAGGCTAGGAGTTAATTGTCGTGGCTAAAGAAAAATTTGACCGTACCCTCCCGCACGTCAACGTTGGCACCATCGGTCACGTCGACCACGGTAAAACCACGCTGACCGCTGCTCTGACTCGCGTCTGCTCCGAAGTTTTCGGTTCGGCTGTTGTTGCTTTCGATAAAATCGACAGCGCTCCAGAAGAAAAGGCTCGTGGTATCACCATCAACACCGCTCACGTTGAATACAACTCGCTGATCCGTCACTACGCTCACGTTGACTGCCCAGGTCACGCTGACTATGTGAAGAACATGATCACCGGTGCTGCTCAAATGGACGGCGCTATTCTGGTTTGCTCGGCCGCTGATGGTCCGATGCCACAAACCCGTGAGCACATCCTGTTGTCCCGTCAGGTTGGCGTTCCGTACATCGTTGTCTTCCTGAACAAGGCTGACATGGTTGACGACGCTGAGCTGCTGGAACTGGTTGAGATGGAAGTGCGCGATCTGCTGAGCACTTACGACTTCCCAGGTGACGACACTCCGATCATCATCGGTTCGGCTCTGATGGCTCTGAACGGCCAAGACGACAACGAAATGGGCACCACTGCCGTTCGTAAACTGGTTGAGACTCTGGACAGCTACATCCCAGATCCAGTTCGTGTTATCGACAAGCCGTTCCTGATGCCAATCGAAGACGTATTCTCGATCTCCGGTCGCGGTACTGTTGTAACTGGCCGTATCGAGCGCGGTATCGTCAAGGTTCAGGATCCACTGGAAATCGTTGGTCTGCGTGACACTACCGTCACCACCTGCACCGGTGTTGAAATGTTCCGTAAGCTGCTCGACGAAGGTCGTGCTGGCGAGAACTGCGGCGTGCTGCTGCGCGGCACCAAGCGTGACGACGTTGAGCGTGGCCAGGTTCTGGTCAAGCCAGGTTCGGTTAAGCCGCACACTACCTTCGAAGCTGAAGTGTACGTGTTGAGCAAAGAAGAAGGCGGTCGCCACACTCCGTTCTTCAAAGGCTACCGTCCACAGTTCTACTTCCGGACCACTGACGTGACCGGTAACTGCGAACTGCCGGAAGGCGTTGAAATGGTAATGCCAGGCGACAACATCAAAATGGTTGTCACCCTGATCAAAACCATCGCAATGGAAGATGGTCTGCGTTTCGCTATTCGTGAAGGCGGTCGTACCGTCGGCGCTGGCGTCGTAGCCAAAATCATCGCTTAATAAGCGATGACTTGAAAAAGCCCCCGCTTAGCGGGGGCTTTTTTATTGGGTTGACACTGTAGTAGCCCGTCTATAGAATTGCGCCTCCTTTTAACGGGCGTATTGCGCTCGGTGGGAATAGCAGCCGGAGTCTGAAATCCAATGCAAAATCAGCAAATCCGTATCAGGTTGAAGGCTTTTGACCATCGCCTGATCGACCAATCCACCCAGGAAATCGTGGAAACCGCGAAACGTACTGGTGCTCAAGTGCGTGGTCCAATTCCACTGCCTACCCGTAAAGAGCGGTTCACCGTTCTGGTCTCCCCGCACGTCAACAAAGACGCGCGTGACCAGTACGAGATCCGTACTCATAAGCGCGTTCTGGACATCGTCCAGCCAACGGATAAAACCGTTGATGCTCTTATGAAGCTCGATCTTGCGGCCGGTGTGGAAGTGCAGATCAGCCTCGGCTAAGACTCGGTCTTAGTCGTGTAACGCTCTGAAATGGGCGGCCATAGCGGGTGAAAGCCCCGTACACTCATGAGGTTTACAACATGACTATTGGTGTAGTCGGTCGTAAATGCGGTATGACCCGTATTTTCACCGAAGAAGGTGTCTCCATTCCGGTCACGGTCATTGAGATCGAACCGAATCGCGTCACCCAGTTCAAAACTGAAGAGACCGATGGCTATCGTGCAGTGCAAGTCACTGTAGGCGAGCGTCGTGCTTCGCGTGTTACAGCTGCTCAAGCTGGCCACTTCGCTAAAGCGAACGTTGCCGCTGGTCGTACCGTAATGGAATTCCGCCTTGAAGAAGGCGAGTACCAGGCCGGCGATCTGATCAACGCTGAAATCTTCGCTGCTGGTCAACTGGTTGATGTAACCGGTCAGTCCAAGGGTAAAGGCTTCCAGGGTACGATCAAGCGTTGGAACTTCCGCGGGCAAGATAATACCCACGGTAACTCCGTGTCCCACCGCGTTCCAGGCTCTATCGGCCAGTGCCAGACTCCTGGTCGTGTATTCAAGGGCAAAAAAATGTCCGGTCATATGGGCGCTGAGCGCGTGACCGTGCAGTCCCTGGAAGTAGTGCGCGTGGACGCTGAACGCAATCTGTTGTTGGTCAAGGGCGCTGTTCCTGGCGCTACTGGCGGCAACTTGGTTGTACGTCCAGCAGCCAAGGCTCGCGGTTAAGGGGAAGCTGACATGCAATTAAATGTAAATGACGCTCAAGCGATCGAAGTTTCCGAACTGACATTTGGCGGCGAATTCAACGAGACGCTGGTTCACCAAGCAGTCGTGGCCTACATGGCTGGCGGCCGTCAAGGTAGCAAGCAGCAAAAGACCCGTTCCGACGTTCGTGGTGGCGGTAAGCGCCCTTGGCGTCAGAAAGGTACTGGCCGTGCTCGTGCCGGTACTATCCGTAGCCCAATCTGGCGCGGCGGCGGTACTACTTTCGCAGCTCGTCCTCAGGATCACACCCAGAAGCTGAACAAGAAGATGTATCGCGCAGCAATGCGTTCCATCCTTGCTGAGCTGGTGCGTACTGATCGTCTGGTTGTGGTTCAGGACTTCGCTGTTGATGCACCGAAGACCAAAGATCTGCTGAACAAACTGACTGGCATGGGCCTGACTGACGTCTTGATCGTGTCTGAAGTAGTTGATCAGAACCTGTACCTGGCTGCTCGTAACCTGCCACACGTTGATGTCCGTGACGTTCAAGGTTCCGATCCAGTTAGTCTGATCGCATACGACAAGGTGTTGATCACCGTGTCGGCCGTGAAGAAATTCGAGGAGCTGCTGGGATGAACCAGGAACGCGTATTTAAAGTTCTGCTTGGCCCGCACGTTTCCGAAAAGGCTACGGTTCTGGCTGACAAGAAAGGCCAGTTCGTTTTCAAGGTTGCAACTGACGCAACCAAGCTGGAAATCAAGAAGGCCGTCGAAAGCCTGTTCAGCGTGAAAGTAGAGCGTGTTACTACCCTGAATGTTCTGGGTAAGAGCAAGCGCACTGCTCGCGGTCTGGGCAAGCGTAATGACTGGAAGAAGGCAGTTATCTCCCTTCAGCCAGGCCAAGATCTCGATTTCAGCAGCAGTGCTGAGTAAGGAAGGGGTGCATCATGGCAATCGTTAAATGCAAACCGACTTCCCCTGGCCGCCGTTTTGTGGTCAAGGTGGTCAACCAGGAGCTGCATAAAGGCGCTCCTCACGCACCGCTGCTCGAGAAAAAATCGAAGACTGGTGGTCGTAACAACAATGGTCGTATTACCACTCGTCACATCGGTGGTGGCCATAAGCAGCATTATCGTCTGGTCGATTTCCGTCGTAACGACAAAGATGGCATCGCTGCCACTGTCGAGCGTATTGAATACGATCCAAACCGTACTGCTCACATCGCTCTGCTGCTGTACGCAGATGGCGAGCGTCGCTACATCATCGCCCCTAAAGGCGTGAGTGCTGGCGACCAGCTGATCGCAGGTGCTTTGGCACCGATCAAGCCGGGCAACGCTCTGCAACTGCGTAACATTCCAGTTGGTAGCACCGTACACGGCATCGAATTGAAGCCAGGTAAAGGCGCGCAAATCGCTCGTTCCGCTGGTGCTTCGGCTCAGCTGATCGCTCGTGAAGGTGTCTACGTGACCCTGCGTCTGCGTTCTGGTGAGATGCGTAAAGTGCTGGCTGAATGCCGCGCGACCCTGGGTGAAGTCTCGAACTCCGAGCACAGCCTGCGTTCGCTGGGTAAAGCTGGTGCCAAACGCTGGCGTGGCGTTCGCCCAACCGTTCGTGGTGTTGCCATGAACCCGGTTGACCACCCACATGGTGGTGGTGAAGGTCGTACCTCTGGTGGTCGTCATCCGGTATCGCCATGGGGCTTCCCGACTAAGGGCGCGAAGACTCGTGGTAATAAGCGTACCGACAAAATGATCGTCCGTCGTCGCAAGTAAATAGAGGGATACGACAGTGCCACGTTCTCTGAAAAAAGGTCCTTTTATTGATCTTCACCTACTGAAGAAGATCGAAGTGGCGGCGGAAAAGAACGATCGCAAACCAGTTAAGACCTGGTCGCGCCGTTCCATGATCCTGCCACAAATGGTCGGTTTGACCATTGCTGTGCATAACGGTCGTCAACATGTTCCAGTTCTCGTGAACGAAGACATGGTCGGCCACAAACTAGGCGAGTTTGCCGGTACCCGCACATATCGTGGGCACGTGGCAGACAAGAAAGCCAAGCGTTAAGGGGTAAGGAACGATGGAAGTAGCCGCTAAGTTGTCGGGCGCTCGAATCTCCGCCCAGAAAGCCCGCTTGGTCGCCGACCAGATCCGCGGGAAGAAGGTGGGCGAAGCGCTCAACCTGTTGGCTTTCAGCAGTAAGAAAGCCGCCGAGATCATGAAGAAAGTGCTGGAGTCGGCCGTAGCCAACGCCGAGCATAACGAAGGCGCAGACGTTGATGACCTTAAAGTCAGCACCGTTTTCGTCAACGAAGGGCGTTCGCTGAAGCGAATCATGCCACGTGCCAAAGGCCGTGCTGATCGCATCGTCAAGCGGTCTTGCCATATCACTGTCAAGGTTGCTGACAAGTAACGGAGTCGAAGAGATGGGTCAGAAAGTACATCCCATTGGCATTCGCCTGGGAATCGTCAAGGAGCACACCTCCGTCTGGTACGCAGACGGTCGGACTTATGCGGACTATTTGTTCGCTGATCTGAAGGTGCGCGAGTATCTCCAAGACAAACTAAAAAGCGCGTCCGTAAGCCGTATCGATATCCATCGTCCGGCCCAAACTGCACGTATCACCATCCACACCGCTCGTCCAGGTATCGTTATCGGGAAGAAAGGTGAAGATGTTGAGAAACTGCGTCAGGACCTGACCAAACAAATGGGTGTGCCTGTGCACATCAATATCGAAGAAATCCGCAAGCCGGAACTCGACGGTATGTTGGTTGCGCAGAGCGTAGCTCAGCAGCTGGAGCGTCGCGTAATGTTCCGTCGCGCTATGAAGCGCGCTGTACAGAACGCCATGCGCATTGGTGCCAAAGGCATCAAAATCCAAGTGAGCGGTCGTCTCGGCGGTGCTGAAATCGCACGTACTGAATGGTATCGCGAAGGTCGTGTGCCACTGCACACCCTGCGTGCCGACATCGACTATGCCAACTACGAAGCTCACACCACTTACGGTGTGATCGGTGTAAAGGTTTGGATCTTCAAAGGCGAAGTAATTGGTGGTCGCCAAGAAGAACTGAAACCACAAGCACCAGCGCCTCGTAAAAAAGCTGCTAAGTAAGGGGTACGCCAAATGTTGCAACCAAAGCGTACGAAGTTCCGCAAGCAGATGACAGGCCACAACCGTGGTCTGGCTCAGCGCGGTAGCAAAGTCAGCTTCGGCGAGTTCGCGCTGAAGTCTGTAGCTCGTGGTCGTCTCACCGCTCGTCAGATCGAGTCAGCGCGTCGTGCACTGACCCGTCACGTTAAACGTGGTGGCAAGATCTGGATCCGTGTATTCCCGGACAAGCCTATTTCCAAAAAGCCCCTCGAAGTTCGGATGGGTAAAGGTAAGGGTAGTGTGGAGTACTGGGTTGCCCAGATTCAGCCAGGCAAAGTCCTGTATGAAATCGAGGGTGTTTCTGAAGAGCTGGCGCGTGAGGCTTTTGCCCTGGCTGCTGCAAAGCTGCCGCTCGCCACCGCCTTTGTTAAACGGACGGTGATGTGATGAAAGCGAACGAACTTCGTGAAAAAGACGCGCCGCAGCTTAACGAGCAACTGCTCGGCCTGCTGCGCGACCAGTTCAATCTGCGCATGCAGAAAGCAACTGGCCAGTTGGGGCAGTCTCACCTGCTCCGGCAAGTTAAGCGTGACATCGCTCGCGTGAAGACTGTGCTCAAACAGCAGGCAGGTAAGTAATCATGGCTGAAGCCGAAAAAACCGTCCGTACGCTGACTGGCCGTGTTGTCAGCGACAAAATGGACAAGACCATCACCGTTCTGATCGAGCGTCGCGTAAAGCACCCGATCTACGGTAAATACGTTAAGCGTTCGACTAAGCTGCACGCGCACGACGAAACCAATCAGTGCCACATCGGCGACAAAGTCACTATTCGTGAAACTCGTCCTTTGGCCAAGACTAAGTCTTGGGCGCTGGTTGATGTTCTCGAACGCGCTGTGGAAGTCTAAGGACTAGGGGTCGGAGAAATTATATGATTCAGACTCAATCCATGCTCGATGTGGCCGATAACAGCGGCGCACGCCGCGTTATGTGCATCAAGGTGCTGGGTGGCTCCCATCGTCGTTACGCTGGTATCGGTGACATCATCAAAGTTACCGTGAAGGAAGCAATTCCTCGCGGTAAAGTGAAAAAAGGCCAAGTGATGACTGCTGTTGTAGTCCGCACTCGTCACGGCGTACGCCGTGCTGATGGCTCCATTATCCGCTTTGATGGCAACGCTGCTGTTCTTCTGAACAACAAGCAAGAGCCGATCGGCACCCGTATCTTTGGGCCAGTGACCCGTGAACTTCGTACTGAGAAGTTCATGAAGATCGTCTCGCTCGCCCCAGAAGTGCTGTAAGGAGATCCGACATGCAAAAGATTCGTCGTGACGACGAGATCATCGTGATCGCCGGCAAAGACAAAGGTAAGCGCGGTAAGGTGCTTAAGGTTCTCGCTAATAACCGTCTGGTTATTGGTGGTCTGAACCTGGTTAAGCGTCATACCAAGCCTAACCCGATGTCGGGCGTACAAGGCGGTATCGTCGAAAAAGAAGCTCCACTGGACGCTTCTAACGTCGCCATTTTCAACGGCGAAACCAACAAGGCTGATCGCGTTGGTTTCAAAGTAGAAGACGGCAAGAAAATTCGTGTCTTCAAGTCGACCCAAAAAGCGGTTGATGCTTGAACACTGCTAGGTAGAAGACCATGGCACGACTAAAAGAGATTTACTGGAAGGAAATCGCACCGAAGCTTAAGGAAGAACTTAAGCTTTCGAACGTGATGGAAGTTCCACGCGTTACAAAGATCACCCTGAACATGGGTCTGGGCGAAGCGGTCGGTGACAAAAAAGTCATCGAGCACGCTGTTGCCGACCTGGAAAAGATCACCGGTCAGAAAGTCGTTGTGACTTACGCTCGGAAATCCATCGCTGGCTTTAAAGTCCGTGAAGGTTGGCCGATCGGCGTCAAAGTGACCCTGCGCCGTGAGCGTATGTACGAGTTCCTGGATCGTCTGCTGTCGATCTCCCTGCCTCGGGTTCGCGACTTCCGCGGCCTGAATGCCAAGTCCTTCGATGGTCGTGGTAACTACAGCATGGGCGTTAAAGAGCAGATCATCTTCCCGGAAATCGACTACGACAAGATCGATGCTCTCCGCGGTCTGGACATTACCCTGACCACCACTGCCAAGAACGATGATGAAGGTCGCGCCCTGTTGCGTGCTTTCAAATTCCCGTTCCGCAACTGATTGGAGTAGGAAAATGGCCAAGATGAGCATGAAAAACCGCGAGCTGAAGCGTCAGCTCACGGTTGCCAAGTACGCCAAAAAGCGTGCAGCACTGAAAGCGATCATCGTTGATCTGAACGCAAGTCCAGAAGCACGTTGGGAAGCTACAGTCGCTCTGCAGAAGCAGCCACGTGACGCAAGCGCCTCGCGCATGCGTAACCGCTGCCGCCTGACCGGTCGTCCACACGGCGTTTACCGCAAGTTCGGCCTCGGCCGTAACAAACTGCGTGAAGCTGCAATGCGTGGTGACGTACCTGGTCTGGTTAAAGCCAGCTGGTAAGCATGATCAAAGTCTCGGTGCTCGGGATCGCAAGATCCTGACCACCGGTGACCTTGAACTTGAATCAAGCCCCTTTTGGGGCTTGATTCATTTGTGGGGTGTGTCTAGAATACCCGGCTCGCCTGAGCCCGTGCTTTTTTCGCATGGATGAGCTCGGCGACAAGTAGTAGCCGCAAGGCTAATTTTTTTGTATTAGGAGCGTCTAGCCCATGAGTATGCAGGACCCGTTAGCGGACATGCTAACTCGAATCCGTAATGCCCAGATGGCTGAAAAGTCCGTCGTAAGCATGCCATCTTCTACTTTGAAGGTAGCTGTTGCCAAAGTCCTGAAGGACGAAGGTTACATTGCGGGTTATCAGATCAGCAGCGAAATCAAGCCACTGCTGTCCATCGAGCTGAAGTACTTCGAAGGCCGTCCGGTCATCGAGGAAGTGAAGCGCGTTAGCCGTCCAGGCCTGCGTCAGTACAAGTCCGTCGATGATCTGCCAAAAGTTCGTGGCGGTCTCGGTGTGTCTATCGTCTCCACCAACAAAGGTGTGATGACGGATCGTGCTGCGCGCGCTGCCGGTGTCGGCGGCGAAGTTCTTTGCACTGTGTTCTAAGGGGGGATAAGCATGTCACGCGTCGCTAAGAACCCCGTTAAGCTGCCAGCCGGTGTCGAAGTAAAATTCGCAGGCCAACAGCTTTCGGTGAAGGGTGCCAAGGGCACTCTCGAACTGAACATCCATTCGTCCGTTGAGATCGTTGAAGAAGCTGGTGAGCTGCGTTTCGCTGCTCGCAATGGCGATCAACAAACTCGCGCAATGGCTGGTACCACTCGTGCGTTGGTAAACAACATGGTCCAAGGCGTAAGCCAAGGCTTCGAGCGTAAGCTCCAGCTGGTCGGTGTTGGTTACAAAGCGCAAGCAAAAGGCACAGTGCTGAACCTGGCTCTTGGCTTCTCGCACCCAGTGGATTATGAACTGCCGGAAGGCATCACCGCTGAGACTCCTAGCCAGACCGATATCCTGATCAAGGGCATCGATAAGCAGCTGGTAGGTCAAGTGGCCGCCGAGATCCGCGACTTCCGTCCACCAGAGCCGTACAAAGGCAAAGGTGTGCGCTACGCGGACGAAGTCGTCCGTCGTAAAGAAGCCAAGAAGAAGTAGGGCATAGCAAATGACCGACAAAAAAGTTACTCGACTGCGTCGCGCTCGCAAAGCACGCCTGAAAATGCACGAACTCGAAGTCGTGCGTCTCTGCGTGTTCCGCTCGTCGCAGCACATCTACGCCCAGGTCATTTCGGCCGACGGCAACAAAGTTCTGGCATCTGCCTCGACTTTGGATAAAGAACTGCGTGATGGCGCCACTGGCAACATCGACGCGGCCACTAAGGTTGGCCAGCTGGTCGCTACGCGTGCTAAAGCCGCTGGCGTCTCGCAGGTGGCTTTCGACCGCTCTGGCTTCAAGTACCACGGCCGCGTCAAGGCGCTGGCTGATGCTGCTCGTGAAGCTGGGCTGGAGTTCTAAGTTATGTCAAATAACGACCAAAAGCGCGACGAAGGCTACATTGAGAAGCTGGTTCAAGTTAACCGCGTAGCCAAAACCGTTAAAGGCGGCCGTATCTTCACTTTCACCGCGTTGACCGTGGTTGGTGATGGTAAAGGGCGTGTTGGCTTCGGCCGTGGCAAGTCACGTGAAGTGCCTGCCGCGATCCAGAAGGCAATGGAAGCTGCTCGCCGCAACATGATCCAAGTTGATCTGAACGGCACCACGCTGCAGTACGCAATGAAGTCCGGTCACGGCGCTTCGAAGGTGTACATGCAGCCTGCTTCTGAAGGTACCGGTATCATCGCTGGCGGCGCTATGCGTGCTGTCCTCGAAGTTGCTGGCGTTCAGAACGTTCTGGCCAAGTGCTACGGCTCGACTAACCCGGTAAACGTGGTTCACGCCACTTTCAAAGGTTTGAAAGCTATGCAGTCTCCTGAATCCATTGCCGCCAAGCGTGGCAAAAGCGTCAAGGAGATCTTCTGATCATGGCTACCGTTAAAGTTACGCTGATCAAAAGCATGACCGGCCGCATCCCTAACCACAAACTGTGCGTTAAGGGTCTGGGTCTGCGTCGCATCGGTCACACTGTAGAAGTACTTGATACTCCCGAGAATCGCGGGATGATCAACAAGGCTTACTACATGCTGCGTGTCGAGGGTTAATCGATGAAACTCAATGATCTGAGTCCAGCGCCGGGTTCCCGTCGCGAAAAGCATCGTCCGGGCCGTGGTATCGGTAGTGGTTTGGGCAAGACCGGTGGCCGTGGCCACAAAGGTCAGTCCTCCCGCTCCGGTGGCACCATTGCTCCAGGCTTTGAAGGCGGTCAACAGCCGCTGCATCGTCGCCTGCCGAAATTCGGTTTCGTTTCCCTGAAAGCCATGGATCGCGCAGAAGTGCGTCTGTCCGAGCTGGCCAAAGTGGAAGGCGACATCGTCACCGTGCAGTCCCTGAAAGATGCCAACGTGATTAACGTCAACGTACAGCGTGTGAAAATCATGCTGTCCGGCGAAGTTACTCGCGCTGTCACCATCGGAAAGGGAATCGGCGCCACCAAAGGTGCGCGTGCGGCTATCGAAGCAGCTGGCGGCAAGTTCGAGGAATAAATGGCTAAGCAAGGTGCTCTCTCTGCGCTCGGCAAAGGCGGTATGTCTGAACTCTGGGCTCGTCTGCGTTTTCTGTTCCTGGCGATTATCGTCTACCGAATAGGCGCACACATCCCGGTTCCAGGTATCAACCCGGACCGACTCGCGGACCTGTTTCGACAGAATGAGGGGACCATTCTTAGCTTGTTCAACATGTTTTCCGGCGGCGCGCTGGAGCGGATGAGCATCTTTGCACTGGGGATCATGCCGTACATTTCGGCATCGATCATCATGCAACTGATGACAGCCGTCAGCCCGCAGCTGGAACAGTTGAAGAAGGAAGGTGAAGCTGGCCGTCGCAAGATCAGCCAGTACACCCGCTACGGCACTGTCGTCCTCGCTCTCGTCCAGGCTATTGGCATGTCCATTGGTCTGGCGGGGCAGGGCGTTGCGTTCACTGGTGACTTTGGCTTCCATTTCGTCGCGGTATCCACTTTTGTGGCTGGTGCGATGTTCATGATGTGGCTGGGTGAGCAGATTACTGAGCGTGGTGTTGGCAACGGTATCTCGATGTTGATTTTTTCGGGTATCGTCGCCGGTCTTCCGAGAGCGATCGGGCAGTCTTTCGAGTCTGCACGTCAGGGTGATATCAACATCTTCGCCCTGGTTGCCATCGGTTTGCTGGCAGTAGCGATTATCGGTTTCGTGGTGTTCATTGAGCGTGGTCAGCGTCGTATTGCTGTTCACTACGCCAAGCGTCAGCAGGGCCGTAAGGTCTTTGCTGCGCAGACTAGCCACTTGCCGTTGAAGGTGAACATGGCCGGTGTTATTCCGGCCATTTTCGCGAGCAGCATTTTGCTGTTCCCGGCTTCGTTGGGTGCCTGGTTCGGTCAGTCTGAAGGTATGGGCTGGTTGCAGGACATCTCGCAGTCGATCGCTCCTGGTCAGCCGTTGAATATTCTGCTGTTTAGTGCAGGGATTATTTTCTTCTGCTTCTTCTATACGGCGTTGATGTTCAATCCGAAAGACGTAGCGGAAAACCTGAAGAAGTCCGGTGCCTTTATTCCGGGCATCCGTCCAGGCGAGCAGTCTGCGCGCTACATTGATGGCGTTCTGACCCGTTTGACCATGTTCGGTGCTCTTTACATGACGGCCGTGTGCCTGTTGCCCCAGTTCCTGGTGGTTGCAGCAAACGTACCGTTCTACCTTGGCGGGACCTCGTTGCTGATCGTCGTCGTGGTTGTGATGGACTTCATGTCCCAAGTACAATCGCACCTCGTTTCGCACCAGTACGAATCCCTGATGAAGAAAGCCAACCTGAAGGGTTACGGCAGCGGCATGTTGCGCTGAGTACCCATAAGGTTCGAGGAGTTGGTGATGAAAGTTCGTGCATCGGTGAAAAAGCTGTGCCGTAACTGCAAGATTATTCGCCGCGAAGGTGTTGTTCGAGTAATTTGCAGCGCGGAACCGCGTCACAAACAGCGCCAAGGCTGAGTGTGATTGTGCTTCAAGCCCGGCAGCTAGTGCGCTGCCGGGTTGATTATTTGTTATTACAGCGATATTATCTCGCGCCCTATTTCTTGGCTTCCGGGGCGTAGGTAGCTGTCAATTGGAGTCCCACTGAATGGCCCGTATTGCAGGCGTTAACATTCCAGATAACAAGCATACTGTTATCTCGCTGACCTACATCTATGGTGTTGGTCGCACTACTGCACAGAAGATTTGTGCAGTGACTGGGGTAAACCCAGCCGCAAAGATCAAAGATCTGAGCGACGAGCAGATTGAACAGCTGCGTGGCGAAGTGGCGAAGTTCACCACTGAAGGTGACCTGCGTCGCGAAATCAACATGAAAATCAAGCGTTTGATGGACCTCGGTTGCTATCGCGGTCTGCGTCATCGTCGTGGTCTTCCAGTGCGCGGTCAGCGTACCAAGACTAACGCGCGTACCCGTAAAGGTCCGCGTAAGCCGATCCGCAAGTAATCGCCCCAGCGAATCGACAGGAAATTAATCATGGCTAAACCTGCTGCTCGTCCTCGTAAAAAAGTTAAAAAGACAGTGGTTGATGGCATCGCCCACATCCACGCGTCGTTTAACAACACAATCGTGACCATCACCGACCGTCAAGGCAACGCTCTTTCCTGGGCTACCTCCGGTGGTTCGGGTTTCCGCGGTTCCCGCAAGTCCACGCCGTTTGCTGCTCAAGTAGCTGCTGAACGTGCTGGTCAAGCTGCGCTGGAATACGGTCTGAAAAACCTCGACGTTAACGTCAAAGGTCCAGGCCCAGGTCGTGAATCCGCAGTCCGCGCTTTGAACGGCTGTGGCTACAAGATCGCCAGCATCACCGACGTGACGCCAATCCCGCACAACGGGTGCCGTCCGCCGAAGAAGCGCCGCGTGTAATCCAGGAGATTGTAAAGAATGGCTCGTTACATTGGTCCAAAATGCAAACTCGCTCGTCGTGAAGGCACCGATCTCTTTCTGAAGAGCGGCGTGCGCGCGATCGAATCGAAGTGCAACATTGAAGCAGCACCTGGTATCCACGGCCAACGCCGCGGTCGCCAGTCCGATTACGGCACCCAACTGCGTGAAAAGCAGAAGGTCCGTCGTATCTACGGCGTTCTCGAGCGTCAATTCAGCGGCTACTACAAAGAAGCTGCTGGCAAGAAAGGTGCAACTGGCGAAAACCTGTTGCAACTGCTCGAATGCCGTCTGGACAACGTTGTATACCGTATGGGTTTTGGCTCTACTCGTGCCGAATCCCGTCAGCTGGTATCGCACAAATCCGTAAGCGTTAACGGTCAGACCGTAAACGTGCCGTCGTACCAGGTTCGTGCTGGTGACGTGGTCGCGATTCGCGAGAAAGCAAAGAACCAACTTCGCATTGTCCAAGCTCTCGATCTGTGTGCCCAACGTGGCCGCGTAGAATGGGTAGAAGTAGACACTGAGAAGAAGTCGGGCGTTTTCAAGAACGTTCCTGCTCGCAGTGATCTGTCCGCCGACATCAACGAAAGCCTGATTGTCGAGCTCTACTCCAAGTAAGGGCTAGAAAATAGGTGCATCCATGCAGATTTCGGTAAATGAGTTCCTGACACCCCGCCATATTGATGTGCAGGTTGTCAGTCCAACCCGCGCCAAGATCACTCTCGAGCCTCTCGAGCGTGGTTTTGGCCACACCCTGGGCAACGCGCTGCGACGCATCCTGTTGTCCTCAATGCCCGGCTGTGCAGTAGTCGAGGCCGAGATTGACGGTGTGCTCCACGAGTACAGCGCCATCGAAGGTGTACAGGAAGACGTAATTGAAATCCTGTTGAACCTTAAAGGTCTGGCTATCAAGCTGCACGGCCGTGACGAAGTTACGCTGACCTTGTCGAAGAAGGGTTCGGGGGTGGTTACCGCTGCCGATATTCAGCTGGATCATGATGTCGAGATCGTTAACCCCGATCACGTAATCGCTAACCTGGCGTCTAACGGCGCCCTGAACATGAAGCTCACCGTAGCTCGTGGTCGTGGTTATGAACCGGCAGACTCGCGTCAGAGCGATGAAGACGAAAGCCGCAGCATCGGTCGCTTGCAGCTTGACTCTTCGTTCAGCCCGGTTCGCCGTATCGCATACGTGGTGGAAAACGCCCGTGTCGAGCAGCGTACTAACCTGGACAAGCTGGTTATTGATCTGGAAACCAACGGTACTCTGGATCCTGAAGAGGCTATCCGCCGCGCTGCAACCATCCTGCAACAGCAGTTGGCTGCGTTCGTCGACCTCAAAGGTGACAGTGAGCCAGTGGTTGTCGAGCAGGAAGACGAGATCGATCCGATCCTGCTTCGCCCGGTTGACGATCTGGAACTGACTGTACGTTCGGCTAACTGCCTTAAGGCGGAAAACATCTACTACATCGGTGACCTGATTCAGCGTACCGAAGTAGAGCTGTTGAAGACTCCGAACCTTGGCAAGAAATCCTTGACTGAAATCAAGGACGTTCTGGCCTCCCGCGGTCTGTCCCTCGGCATGCGCCTCGACAACTGGCCGCCTGCAAGTCTTAAGAAGGACGACAAGGCGACTGCCTGATCGTCGTAATCACCGAACGTTGTGTTTGGTAAGGAATGAACCATGCGTCATCGTAAAAGTGGTCGTCACCTGAGCCGCACTAGCTCGCACCGCAAGGCCATGTTTCAAAACATGGCAGTGTCGCTGTTCGAGCACGAGCTGATCAAAACTACACTGCCGAAAGCTAAAGAACTGCGTCGCGTTGCTGAGCCGCTGATCACTTTGGCCAAGACAGACAGCCTGGCTAACCGCCGTCTGGCTTTCGACCGTACTCGTTCGAAAGCTATCGTTGGTAAGCTCTTCAACGACCTGGGCAAGCGTTACGCTACCCGTGAGGGTGGCTACCTGCGCATCCTCAAGTGCGGCTTCCGCACTGGCGATAACGCGCCTATGGCGTACGTCGAGTTGGTTGATCGTCCAGTTGGCGGTGAAGCTGTATCCGCTGAGTAAGACGTCAGTCTGAAACGAAGAACCGGGCCTAGTGCCCGGTTTTTTGTGCCTGTAAGAAATGCGCTGTTTATACAAGCTTCCCTGCGGTTGACGCCGTCATGATGCGAACGGGATTCGTTGGTAGTATTTTTCTATTGATCGCAACAAATTAATGAATTTGTAGCCTTCCTGATCAATGGTCAATACTCCGTCCCAAGCCGATTAGCCGGCAGTTCCAAAACTGACAGAGGAAGAAGATCGCATGAGCCAAAACAAAACGCTTACGACCGCCAGTGGCGCTCCTGTCGCCGACAACCAGAATTCTCGTTCCGCCGGCCCTCGTGGCCCGCTGCTGCTCGACGATTTTCATCTGATCGAGAAGCTTGCCCACTTCAACCGTGAAAACATCCCGGAGCGCCGCGTTCACGCCAAAGGCTCGGGTGCCTACGGTACGTTCACGGTTACCCGCGACATCACTCAGTACACCAGCGCCAAGCTGTTCGAGTCCGTTGGCAAGCAAACCCCGACGTTCCTGCGCTTCTCCACCGTGGGTGGCGAGCGCGGTTCGGCTGATACCGAGCGCGACCCACGGGGCTTCGCCCTGAAGTTCTATACCGAAGAAGGTAACTGGGACATCGTTGGCAACAACACGCCGGTGTTCTTCATCCGCGATCCTCTGAAATTCCCTGACTTTATCCACACGCAAAAGCGTCTGCCGCAAAGCAACCTGAAAAGTGCGCAGATGATGTGGGACTTCTGGTCGCACTCTCCAGAGGCGCTGCACCAGGTCACCATCCTGTTTTCGGATCGTGGCATTCCTGACGGTTACCGTCACATGCACGGCTTCGGCAGCCATACCTACAGCCTGATCAACGCCGTCGGCGAGCGGCACTGGGTGAAATGGCACTACAAGACTCAGCAGGGGATCAAGAACCTGGCGCCGGCAGACGCTGCACGTTTGGCCGGTATTGATCCGGATTACGCCCAGCGTGATCTGTTCGGTGCGATCGAACGCGGTGATTTCCCAAAATGGCGTGTATGCATCCAGATCATGACCGAGGCCCAGGCAGCGGCGCATTACGAGAATCCGTTCGACGTGACCAAGACCTGGTCGCAGAAAGAGTTCCCGCTGATCGAAGTCGGTGAACTGGAACTCAACCGCAATCCGCAAAACTACTTCGCCGAAGTGGAGCAAGCCGCGTTCGGTCCGAGCAACATGGTCCCAGGCGTAGGCCTGTCTCCGGATCGCATGCTGCAAGGTCGCGTGTTCGCTTACGCTGATGCACACCGCTACCGTGTCGGCACCAATCACCAACAACTGCCGGTGAATGCTCCGCGCAATCAGGTCAACAGCTATCAGCGCGATGGTTCCATGGCGTTCGGCAGTAACGGTGGCGCCGCGCCAAACTACGAGCCGAACAGCTACGTAGAGTCGCCGAAACAAGCCCCTCGTTATGCCGAGCCTGCGCTGGCCTTGAGCGGTGCGGCTGATCGTTACGATCACCGCGAAGACACCGATTACTACAGCCACGCCGGTGCGCTGTTCCGCTTGATGAGTGATGAGCAGAGAACTCTGCTGATCAACAACATTGCCGGCGCGATGGCCGGGGTTTCCGGTGATGTAGTTGATCGCCAGTTGCAGCATTTCTACAAGGCAGATCCGGCGTACGGAGAAGCAATCGCAAAGGTGTTGGGCGTACAGCTTAACTAAGTCTAAACGAGAAGCAGAACCGCCCTCATTTGGGCGGTTTTTGCGTTATTTAAACCACTTTTCTCAGAATATCTTCGCTTTTATCGCGCAATCGGCGTGACCAAACAGTCGCCTTGGTTCAAACTACAGACTTTCAAGCAGGGAGATGTAGGGCGATGCAAGGCCACCCAGACGTAATCGATTACCTCAACACGTTGCTGACCGGCGAACTGGCCGCGCGTGACCAATATTTCGTTCACTCGCGGATGTATGAGGACTGGGGATTCACCAAGCTCTACGAACGAATCAACCACGAGATGGAAGAAGAAGCAGGGCACGCCGATGCTCTGATGCGTCGTATCCTGATGCTCGAAGGCACGCCACGTATGCGTCCGGATGATCTGGATGTCGGCACCACAGTGCCTGACATGCTCGCTGCCGATCTGCGACTGGAATACAAGGTCCGTGCCGCACTCTGCAAGGGCATTGAGCTCTGCGAGCAGCACAAGGACTACGTCAGCCGCGAGATCCTGCGCATCCAGCTGAACGACACCGAAGAAGATCACACCTACTGGCTGGAGAAGCAGTTGGGTCTGATCAAGTTGATCGGTCTCGAGAACTACCTGCAATCGCATACCTGATTCTGCTTTGCAGGAGCACGGCTTGCCGGCGATGGCTTTTTAGAAATCGCCTTCGCGAGCAAGCTTTGCTCCTACAGGTGCAAGACATAAAAAAGCCCCTGTCACCGATAAAGTGACAGGGGCTTTTTCATGGGGCTTGATCAGGCCTTGTCGCGAGCCAGCAGCGGCTTGAGGTAGAAGCCCGTGTGAGACTGCTTCATCTCCGAGACTTCTTCCGGCGTACCGACGGCAATAATCTGCCCGCCCTTGGAACCACCTTCCGGCCCAAGATCCACCAACCAGTCGGCAGTCTTGATCACGTCCAGGTTGTGCTCGATCACCACCACTGTGTTGCCGTGGTCACGCAGGCGATGCAGCACGTCGAGCAATTGCTGGATATCCGCGAAGTGCAGGCCGGTGGTCGGCTCATCGAGGATATACAGGGTCTTGCCGGTATCGCGCTTGGACAGCTCGCGGGACAGTTTCACCCGCTGGGCTTCGCCGCCGGACAGCGTGGTCGCCGACTGCCCGAGCTTGATGTAAGACAGGCCGACGTCCATCAACGTCTGCAGCTTACGCGCCAGCGCCGGCACCGCGTCGAAGAACACCCGTGCTTCCTCGATCGTCATCTCGAGGGTTTCGTGGATGTTCTTGCCCTTGTACTTGATCTCCAGGGTTTCGCGGTTGTAGCGCTTGCTCTTGCAGACGTCGCACGGGACATAGATGTCCGGCAGGAAGTGCATTTCAACCTTGATCAGGCCATCGCCCTGACACGCTTCGCAGCGCCCGCCCTTGACGTTGAAGGAGAAACGCCCCGGGCCGTAACCACGGGAGCGCGACTCCGGTACGCCGGCGAACAACTCGCGAATCGGTGTGAACAACCCGGTGTAGGTCGCCGGGTTGGAACGCGGTGTGCGGCCAATCGGGCTCTGGTCGATATCGACCACCTTGTCCAAATGCTCCAGGCCCTTGATGCTGTCGTGAGCGGCAGCTTCAAGGGTCGTGGCGCCGTTGAGTGCCGTGGCGCTCAGCGGGAACAGAGTGTTGTTGATCAGCGTCGATTTGCCCGAACCGGACACGCCAGTCACGCAGGTCAGCAGACCCAGCGGAATCTCCAGATCGACATTGCGCAGGTTATTGCCGCGAGCGCCCTTGAGCGACAAGGTCATCTTCTTGTTACGCGGCGTACGTTTGGCCGGCACGGCAATCTTCACCCGGCCTGACAGGTACTTGCCGGTCAGCGAATCCGGGTGAGCCATGACTTCCGCTGGGGTGCCTTCAGCAACAATGTGGCCGCCATGCACGCCGGCCCCCGGGCCAATGTCCACCACATAGTCCGCCAGGCGAATCGCGTCTTCGTCGTGCTCGACCACAATCACCGTGTTGCCGATGTCCCGCAGGTGCTTGAGGGTGCCGAGCAAACGATCGTTGTCCCGCTGGTGCAGGCCAATCGACGGTTCATCGAGGATGTACAGAACCCCGACCAGACCTGCGCCAATCTGGCTGGCCAGACGAATACGCTGGGCTTCACCGCCGGACAAGGTGTCGGCGCTGCGATCCAGCGACAAGTAGTCGAGCCCGACGTTAACCAGGAACTGCAGGCGCTCGCGGATTTCCTTAAGGATCTTGTCGGCAATTTCGCCACGGCGTCCGGTCAGCTTCAGCCCGCCGAAATATTCACAGGCGTCGCCGATTGGCAGGTTAGTCACCGCCGGCAAGGTCTTCTCGCCGACCCAAACGTGCCGCGCCTCGCGACGCAGCCGCGTGCCACGGCAATCCGGGCATGGCTGGGTGCTGAGGAACTTGGCCAGCTCTTCACGCACCGAGGCGGACTCGGTTTCGCGGTAGCGGCGTTCCAGGTTCGGCACGATGCCTTCGAACGGGTGCGAGCGTTTGACGATATCGCCACGGTCGTTCAGGTACTTGAAGTCGACGTTCTGCGAACCGCTGCCGTGCAGGATGAATTTCTGCTGATCGGCCGGCAGGTCGTTGAACGGCACTTCCAGGCTGAACTTGTAGTGGGACGCCAGCGACCCGAGCATCTGGAAGTAATAGACGTTACGCCTGTCCCAGCCGCGAATCGCGCCTTCGGCCAGGGTCAGTTCGCCATTCACCAGTCGCTTGATGTCGAAGAATTGCTTAACCCCCAGGCCATCGCAAGTCGGGCAGGCACCGGCGGGGTTGTTGAAGGAGAACAGCTTGGGTTCGAGTTCGCTGATGGCGTGGCCGCAGATCGGGCAGGCGAAACGGGCGGAGAAGATGATCTCTTCGCCGGGCTCGTCGTCCATCGGTGCCACCAGGGCGATACCGTCCGCCAGTTTCAGCGCCGTCTCGAAGGATTCGGCCAGGCGCTGTTGCAGATCGGCGCGGACCTTGAAGCGGTCGACCACCACATCAATCGAATGCTTCTTCTGTTTATCCAGCTTCGGCAACTCATCCAGCTCGCAGAGCCGGCCGTTGACACGGGCACGGACAAAACCCTGGGCGCGCAGTTCTTCGAAGACCGACAGATGCTCGCCTTTGCGCTCGCGAATCACCGGCGCCAGCAGCATCAGTTTGCTGCCTTCCGGTTGCGCCATCACCAGGTCAACCATCTGGCTGACAGTCTGGGCTTCCAGTGGAATGTCGTGGTCCGGGCAGCGCGGAATACCGACGCGGGCGTACAGCAGGCGCAGGTAGTCGTAGATTTCGGTGATGGTGCCGACCGTCGAACGCGGGTTGTGCGAGGTCGACTTCTGTTCGATGGAAATCGCCGGCGACAGGCCTTCGATGGTGTCGACGTCAGGCTTTTCCATCATCGACAGGAACTGCCGGGCGTAGGCCGACAGCGATTCGACGTAGCGGCGCTGGCCTTCGGCGTATAGCGTGTCGAAAGCCAGGGACGACTTGCCGGATCCGGACAGGCCGGTGATGACGATCAGTTTGTCCCGTGGCAGGGTCAGGTCGATGTTCTTCAGGTTGTGGGTTCGGGCCCCACGAATCAGGATCTTGTCCAAAGTGGCCTCGCTCGGCGGGCGTCGAAAACGTAGGAGTATACGGCCAAATACTGGATGGATGCACACTATCAAATGCAGGGCGCGCAGGCTTACATGAAGACTGCGTCATCTATGCGCGTCATAGCGTCGCGATATACCCCGTCAATCGATGGGACTGGTAGAATCGCCGCCGGTTCACATGAGGTTTTTCCATGCACGATCCCCACAGCGAACGCATGAGTGGCAGTGAGACCCGCGCAGCCAGCGGTCTGGCCCTGGTGTTCGCCTTCCGTATGCTTGGCATGTTCATGGTGTTGCCGGTACTGGCGACCTATGGCATGGATCTGGCGGGAGCGACCCCGGCCCTCATCGGGCTGGCGATTGGCGCTTACGGCCTGACTCAGGCGATTTTTCAGATTCCGTTCGGTTTCATCTCCGACCGCATTGGTCGACGTCCAGTGATTTACCTCGGGCTGATCGTCTTCGCCCTGGGCAGCGTATTGGCGGCCAATGCGGATTCGATCTGGGGCGTAATCGCCGGTCGCGTCCTGCAAGGCGCCGGGGCGATTTCCGCGGCGGTCATGGCGTTGCTGTCGGACCTGACCCGGGAGCAGCACCGGACCAAGGCGATGGCCATGATCGGCATGACGATTGGCTTGTCGTTCGCCGTCGCCATGGTCGTCGGCCCCTTGCTGACCCGTGCCTTCGGCCTGTCCGGGTTGTTCCTCGCCACTGGCGGCATGGCGTTGTTCGGCATCGTCATCGTGATGTTCATGGTGCCGCGCGCTACTGGCCCGTTGCAGCATCGCGAATCCGGCGTTGCCCGCCAGGCGCTGATCCCGACGCTCAAGCATCCAGACCTGTTACGGTTGGATCTGGGAATTTTTGTGTTGCACGCGATGTTGATGTCGAGCTTCGTCGCATTGCCCCTGGCCCTGGTGGAAAAAGCCGGGCTGCCCAAGGAGCAGCACTGGTGGGTGTACCTGACCGCGCTGCTGATTTCCTTCTTCGCCATGATCCCGTTCATCATCTACGGCGAGAAGCGACGCAAAATGAAACGAGTTTTGCTGGGCGCCGTCGCGACGCTGATGCTCACTGAGCTATTCTTCTGGCAGTTCGGCGACAGCTTGCGGGCTCTGGTGATCGGGACGGTGGTGTTCTTTACCGCGTTCAATCTACTGGAAGCTTCATTGCCTTCGCTGATCAGTAAGGTTTCACCAGCAGGCGGCAAGGGTACGGCGATGGGGGTTTATTCCACCAGCCAGTTCCTCGGTTCGGCACTCGGCGGTATCCTCGGCGGCTGGATGTTTCAGCATGGCGGTCTGTCGGTTGTGTTCCTTGGATGCGCGGGTCTCGCTGCCCTCTGGCTGGCCTTTGCTGTTACCATGCGCGAACCTCCCTACGTGACGAGTCTGCGCTTGCCGCTGTCGCCCGAGGCGATCCGCGAAGCGGGTCTGGTTGAGCGCCTGAAGGCCGTCGTAGGGGTAACCGATGCAGTGGTCGTCGCAGACGAAGCGGCGATTTACATCAAATTGGACACAGAACTATTGGATCGCACGACCCTTGAGCGCCTGGTGAACAACCCGGCCGAGGCAGCGTGCGTAGCCTAGGAGAACGTTATGGCCCGTGGGGTTAACAAAGTCATATTGGTCGGCACTTGCGGCCAGGATCCCGAAGTTCGCTACTTGCCTAACGGTAACGCCGTGACCAACCTGAGTCTGGCGACCAGCGAACAGTGGACCGACAAGCAAACCGGTCAGAAGGTCGAGAAGACCGAATGGCACCGTGTTTCGATGTTCGGCAAGGTTGCCGAAATCGCCGGCGAATACCTGCGCAAGGGTTCGCAGGTCTACATCGAAGGCAAGCTGCAGACCCGCGAGTGGGAAAAAGACGGTATCAAGCGTTACACCACTGAAATCGTGGTCGACATGCAAGGCACCATGCAACTGCTCGGCGGCCGTCCACAACAGGGCGACCAACAAGGTGGGGGCAACAACTACCAGCAGTCCGCTCCGGCCCCACGCCAGCAGCAGGCTCCGCGCCCGCAGCAGTCGGCTCCGCAACAGTCGCGCCAGGCTCCGCCGCCACAGCAGGCAGCGCCGCAACCGGCTCCGGATTTCGACAGCTTTGATGACGATATCCCGTTCTGATCCGTAGCTTTTTCAGAACCGTAAACAAAAAAAAGCGAAGCCATCTGGCTTCGCTTTTTTGTGGGCGCTGTTTAACGGGTTGAAGCGGTCACGTTGGCCCGGGCCGTGTGCAGCTTCTTGTAGCTGTCGATCAACCGCAGGTGCCGGTCGAGCCCCTCCAGTTTCATGCTGGTCGGCGTCAGGCCATGGAAGCGTACGCTGCCGTCCACCGATCCAATCGCGGCATCCGTGCGCTCGTTGCCAAACATCCGGCGGAAATTAGCCTCGTAGTCTTCCAGTTCCAGGTCTTCGTCCAGTTTCATCTCCAGCACCACATTGACCGCCTGGTAGAACAAGCCGCGCTCAACCGTGTTGTCGTTGTACTGCAAGAACATCTCTACCGCCTCTTTCGCCTCTTCATATTGCTGCAGGGCGAGATAGATCAGCAGTTTCAATTCCAGGATCGTCAGCTGACCCCACGCCGTGTTGTCGTCAAATTCGATGCCGATCAACGAGGTGATGTCGGTGTAGTCGTCCAGCTCGCTTTCCACCAGACGCTCGACCAGCGCTTTCAGTTCGTCTTCGTCCAGGCGATGCAGGTTGAGGATGTCGGCGCGGAAGAACAGCGCTTTGTTGGTGTTATCCCAGATCAAATCGTCCGCAGGATAGATTTCCGAATAGTCCGGCACCAGGATGCGGCACGCCGTTGCGCCGATGTGCTCGTAGACCGCCATGTACGATTCTTTGCCCATGGCTTTAAGAATGCCGAACAAGGTCGCGGCTTCCTCGGCGTTCGAGTTTTCACCCTGCCCGGAGAAGTCCCACTCCACGAATTCGTAATCCGACTTGGAACTGAAGAAGCGCCACGACACCACGCCGCTGGAGTCGATAAAGTGCTCGACGAAGTTATTCGGCTCGGTCACCGCATGGCCTTCAAAGGTCGGCTGTGGCAGGTCGTTGAGGCCTTCGAAGCTGCGGCCCTGGAGCAATTCGGTGAGGCTGCGTTCCAGCGCCACTTCCAGGCTTGGGTGCGCGCCGAACGAGGCGAACACACCGCCGGTGCGCGGGTTCATCAACGTGACGCACATCACCGGGAATTCACCGCCCAGGGACGCATCCTTCACCAGCACCGGGAAGCCTTGTTCTTCCAGTGCCTGGATACCGGCCAGGATTCCGGGGTACTTCGCCAGCACCTCGGCCGGTACGTCCGGCAGGGCGAATTCGCCTTCGATGATTTCGCGTTTGACCGCGCGCTCGAAAATCTCCGACAGGCACTGCACCTGGGCTTCGGCCAGTGTGTTGCCGGCACTCATGCCGTTGCTCAGGAACAGGTTTTCGATCAGGTTGGACGGGAAATACACCACTTCGCCGTCGGACTGGCGCACGTACGGCAGCGAGCAGATGCCGCGTTCTTCGTTGCCCGAGTTGGTGTCGATCAGATGGGAGCCGCGCAACTCGCCGTCGCGGTTGTAAATCTTCAGGCAGTACTCGTCGAGAATTTCGGCCGGCAGTGCATCTTTGCGGCCAGGCTTGAACCAGCGCTCGTCCGGGTAATGCACAAACGGCGCGTTGGCGATGTCTTCGCCCCAGAACTGGTCGTTGTAGAAGAAGTTGCAGTTGAGTCGCTCGATAAACTCGCCCAGCGCCGACGCCAGCGCGCCTTCTTTGGTCGCGCCCTTGCCGTTGGTGAAACACATCGGCGAGTGTGCGTCGCGGATGTGCAGCGACCACACGTTGGGCACGATATTGCGCCACGAAGCGATTTCAATCTTCATGCCCAGGTCCGCCAGGATGGCCGATATATTGGCGATGGTCTGCTCCAGCGGCAGGTCCTTGCCGGCAATAAAAGTGCTCGCCTCGGAACTGTACGCCGGCATCAGCAATGCCTGGGCGTCTGCGTCGAGGTTATCGACTTCTTCGATGACAAACTCAGGCCCGGCCTGCACCACTTTTTTCACGGTGCAGCGGTCGATGGAGCGCAGGATGCCTTGGCGGTCCTTGTCGGAAATGTCCGCAGGCAGCTCGACCTGAATCTTGAAAATCTGGTTGTAGCGGTTTTCCGGATCAACAATGTTGTTCTGCGACAGGCGGATGTTTTCGGTGGGAATGCTGCGAGTGTCGCAGTACAACTTCACGAAATACGCCGCACACAACGCCGACGAAGCCAGAAAGTAATCGAACGGACCCGGTGCCGAGCCATCGCCCTTGTAGCGGATAGGTTGATCGGCCACCACCGTGAAGTCGTCGAACTTGGCTTCAAGTCGAAGGTTGTCGAGAAAGTTGACCTTGATTTCCATGGGGGATTACCAGCATAACGGCGGACGAATTGGCCGCCATTATCCGGCTTTTCAGACGTATGTCTTGTCGTTGTCGGGTCCAGAGTCTGTTTCACCCGAAAGCCCGATGCACGGCACCGGGTTTTTTTGCAGGCAAAGGACGGATCAATCAAGAATCAGGTGCGGCAGAAACCGGCTCGAATCCTTGGTGATCAGGCTGTTGTCTTCTCGTACGCCGATGCCGGCCGCCTGGTCGCCAATCACCCAGGAGCCCACCAGCGTGAAGCTGTCGCCAAACTGCGGCAACGGCGCAAACTCTTGAAGGATAAACGGCGCATCCGTGTAGGGCCCGTCCTCTTTCACGATCAGACCATCGGCGGTTTGCAGCTCGATGTTGGCGCCTTCCCGGGAGAAAAACGGCTTGCGCACCCAACCCTTGGGCACGGCTTTGTTCGGATCGGTATCCAGGTGCGCCGCGAGCAGGTTCGGGTGACCTTGGTTGAACTCCCACAGCAACGGCAGGATGCCCTTGTTGGAGATGATCGCTTTCCAGGCCGGCTCGAAAAACTGCGTATCGCTCTGGGCGATCGCGGCGCCAAATGGTTCGTGGAAGATGAATTCCCAGGCATGCAGCTTGAACAGGTGTGGAATCCAGCGATCTTCAAGATCGACGAAACGTCCGTCACTGGTCAGGCCGATGTCTTCGAGGTCGATGTGCCGGGATTCGATGCCGACCTTTTCCGCGATCAGGCGCAGGTAGTCGGTGGTGCCTTTGTCTTCGACCGAATCTTTCATCGAGGCGAAATAGAACGGCTGCTTGAGCTGCAACTGGGCAAAGGCCTGGTGCAGCTTGGTGTCGATGCTGTTGAACTGGTCAGCGTGCTTGGGCAGCAGGCCGCGTTCGATGCATTGCTCCAGCCAGCCCCACTGAAACGCCGACGCTTCATACAGACTGGTCGGCGTGTCGTAGTTGAGTTCCAGCAACTTGGCCGGACCCGTGCCGTTGTAGGAGAAATCCATGCGCCCGTACAGGTGCGGATGGCCTTCGAGCCATGAAGTGCGAACCAGGTCGTAGAACGGCGCGGGAATGCTCAGGCGATCCAGCAATTCCTCGCTGTGCACCACGCGGGCCACCAGGTCCATGCACATCTCATGAAGCTCGGTGGTCGGGTCTTCGAGGTCGTTCTCGATCTGCTTGAGCGTGAACTGGTAATACGCGCTCTCGTCCCAGTAAGGTTCGTCGTCGATGGTGTGGAACATAAAGCCGAGACTTTCGGCGGTCTGTTTCCAGTCATGACGCTCTGCGCAGAGAATTTTCTTCATGGCCCTATTCCTTAACTGCTTGAGCCGCCGGAACTCTTGCCCGAGCCGCCCCAGCCGCTGCGTGCACTGGCCTGGCTGCCGAAACCGCCGCGGGAGGTGGCCGAGGAAACAGTGGCTGCCTTGCTGCGGCTGACGGTGTCGGCGTAGTTACTGCTGCCGTAGCGCGCCTGGTTGGACCGGTTGAAGGTCGAACCGCTGGAGATGCGCTGGCTGAGCGTCGAGTTCGAGTAGCTGCCGCGATCATCGCGGTAGCGGTAAACCGGCTCGGAGTAGTAGCTGCTGCGGTTGCCGCTGAGCATGTTGCCGATCAGCAGACCGGTCAGCAGGCTGCTGCCGGAGAAGCCCGAACCACCGACGGCGCTCGCTTCCGAGGCGGGCAATTTGGCCTTGGCCGCGTCCACTTCGGCTTGCGTCACCTCGCCATCGGCGTTCAGTTCGAAACCGCCGAGCTTGGGGATGAACTTGCCGGCGGAATCCTGCTGGCACCAGTCTGCAACGAAATCGGCGTCGCAATCGGCCTGGTTGTCGTACACCGGCGCGATGCGGCGATGCTCGGCCATGGCCTTCATGTAGGCGTCGGAACAGACGTCGACTGGCAGCTTTTCATCGGCGCACTGCTGCACGGACTGGAAGTTGTACTTCTTGTGTATCTCGTAGGTTTTTTCCGCCGGCCCGCAGCCTGAGATCGCCATGGCGACCGACGCGGCCAGCGAGAGCTGAACGTACTTGCTTCGTTTCATCACGATCTCCGTTGGCGCGATCAGTTCTGGGAAGGGGTCATGCACGCGGCGTTGAGCATGCCGACGCTGATGGCCACGGCTGCGACGTAGATGCCGGCAGCGATTTCACCATTGCGTATGCGCTCGGAGGTGCCCTTGAGCACCAGGCTGGTCATCAGGAACGCCAGCAGTTGGACGAACGCGGCAATCACGGCCCAGACCACGAAGTCGAGGATGCTGATCGAGTAGGCAATCACGTTGCTCGCCGGAATGGCGAAACCGATGATCGCGCCCCCCAGGGCAATCGCCGCCGCAACGTTGCCCGAGCGGATCAGTTCGAACTCCTTGTGCGGCGTGATGCGGGTGTAGATGAACTGGAACAGCGCGAACAGCACGGCGGCGCCAATGATGTAGGTCACAAACCCGAGGACGGCGGCTTTGTTCAGGGAAATGGAGAGCGCTTCTAGCATGGGGAATCTTCCTTTTTAAAGAACGTTCAGGTCGGTGGTGTACAGGGAAATACCCAGCGAAGTGCTCAAGCTGATGGTGCCTTCCGAGTCTTCTTCCACGGAAAACAGCAGCAGTTCGCGACGGTCGGTCAGGCCGGTGTCGCGGGCGTACAGCATCGAACGGTGCTCGATGACGTAGGACTCGTCCGGGTTACGTACCTTTTCACTGAGCGGGACCAACTCGGTCTGGCCGTTTTCGGTGCCCCATTCCCGGGTGTATTCGACGCCGTTGTGGGTGTAGGTCGGCAGCCCGATCAGGCTTTGCGGGCCGGCCAGGCGACGCAATTCCGCTTCGCTGGTGATGGTCACGTAGCTGAGGTAATTGAACAGGATCACCGACTCGACCTGCCCGGCGACATCGCCCGTGGTGTGGACTTGCAGCCAATAGTCTTCGTCGTTCATGTAATAGCGCGAGAGCCAGGTCGACTGCCCGAGGTCAACGGTGCCGACGCTCCAGATCTGCTGCGATTGCACCGGGATGGTCACGGTGGTTTTTTCGTCGAGCAGCAATCGCAGGGTGGTGTCGAACATCAACCCCTTGCCCTGTGCCAGGCCCAGGGCGCCCGTCACCGGCACGGTGTCATTTTCGGTCCACTGCGAGTTCGTCGGGGCCGGGGCCTCAAGCCCCATTAACTGTTTAAACCATCCCATTGGAGATCTCCTTGAGGCGAGTGGAGGCGATGTAGAAGAGTTCACCGCCCTCAATGCGCGTGGCGTTGGGCGGATTGATCGAAGGTTGTTGCTCACCCTTGGCGCGATAGCCGATGAGGGTCGCGTTGTGGCGGTCTTTCATGCGCGCATACAGCTCGCCGAATGTTGCCACATAGTCTTGTGGCAGTTTCATCAGGTATTGCGTGGCGCCCTGGCCTACGCACAGTAACTCACTGATGACCACTGACGAGCCCGGATCCTGGGATGCGCGCACCAGCATTTCGATGGCCATGCTCGACGTGCATTCCAGGCTCGGCGCGTAGGAACTGGCAAGGGCGGCGATTTCGCTTTCATTGAAGTGCGCGACCACGTGCCCGACCGGATTCAGTTGATTGACCGCCAGCACGGTGGCCAGGGTCAGATCGTCGGAATGGGTACGCACCAGCACCCGCTCGGCACCGGGCACGCCGGCGCGTATCAGCAGCGCGCTGGAGGACAGGCTTTCGCCTTTGATAAAGGAGGCCTTGCCCGGCATCGGGTTTTCTTCAAGGTCGCAATCGCAGATGACGATCAGGTTGTCGTTGGAGGTTTCATCCTCCAACAGCAAGTCGATAACCCGCTCGCTGGACGAACCTTCCCAGCCAATCAGCACTGTATGGCCGGACTTGCCGGTGAAATCGCCTTTACCCTTCATGCCTTTTCTCCATACATCGATAACGCTGCTGGTGGTTTTGCCGATGGCTGCGGTCAGCAGCGCAATGCCGCCGAGCATGATCCAGGTGGCCACAAAAACGCGTCCGGCGGCTGTTTGTGGCGCGAGATCGCCGTAGCCGACCGTCAGCGTGGTGGTGAGATAGAAGTAGGTAAACGTGGCGGGGGCGGTGAGGTGTTGTTCGCCCAGAAGCACCAGGCCGAGGTAAGCCGTGCTCAGGTGGATGCCCAAGGCAATCGCCAGTCCTGCCCAGCCGAAGCGGTGGAAGAACGTCGCGGCATACACGCGTAATAGAAGGAAAATCGACATGGCGTCCCTGACTCCGTGGGAATACTCGTTCCAGGCAATGCGTGCGGCCCGAATCTGCATCACCGGGCGGCATTAAACCTTTTGCCGGGCGCCGAGAGAAGTACCTTGGCTGCAATAAATCCGGCGAAGGCCCCGGCGAGATGGCCTTCGAAGGAAACGCCCTGGCGCGGCAGGAAGCCAAACACCAGGCCGCCATACAACAAGGCGACGACAACGGCGGTAATCAGATTGCCCCAACTGTGCTGGAACCAGGCGCGGGACAGGATGTACGCCCACAGCCCGAACACCCAGCCGCTGGCGCCGATGTGCACGCCGGAAAAACCGAACAGCCACACCAGCAAGCCACCCAGGCCGATGATGATTGCGCTGACGGCGATAAAGCGCTGGAGCCCGTCGATGATGACCAGCGTGCCGAGGATCAAAAAGGGAATCAGGTTCGCGCTCAAGTGCGCGAAAGACGCGTGGAGGAAAGGCGAAGTGAGGATGCCGGGCAGTCCGTAGAGTGTCCGTGGGACCAGGCCAAATGCGAGAAGGCTGTAGCTGGTGACGGCGTTGAGCACTTGCAGCGCGACCATGAAAATCGCCAGGCCAGCGATTGTCTTGAAACCCTTCAGGGCATCCATCCTTGACCTCGACTCGAGAAAAAATTGAACACATGCAATCCATGTGGGAGCGAGCTTGCTCGCGAAGGCGTCGTGTCAGGCAACACTAATGCTCAATGACACACCGCTTTCGCGAGCAAGCCCGCTCCCACAGGTTAGGTTATGCGTCCGGCCTGATTACTCAGCCGATTTCTGCTTCAGGCGTTCCAGAATCGCATTGGCGCTGCCGGTGTCCGGGGTAATCCCGGCTTCGCGCAGTTTGCGTTCCAGGTCGGTGCCGGTCGAGGCGTCGGCCAGTTCATCCTGGGCTTGCAGTTCAGCGGCGCGTTGCTGCTGCTTGGCCTGCAAACGGTTCAACGTACCGACGGCGGTTTCCAGCTTGCCGTTGGCGCCGCCACTGGCGATCGATGCGCTGACTTGGGCTTTCTGCACGCTTTCACGGGCCTTGGCCATGTCCACTTGCTGGCGCAGGCTCTTGATGCGGTTTTCGGCCTTGGTGATGTCTTTGCGCATGTTTTCCGCATAGCCGCCGAATTCGGTGGCTTGCTTCTGCTCGACATCGAGTTCGTTGGTCAGGGTCGAAATGGCTTCGGCCACTTCCATCGCCAGGTCTTCACGGTTGGCCTGGATCGCGGCCAGGGCCTTGGTTTCCAGGTCCTTGATCTTGGCGTTGTATTCGGCCACGCGATCAGCGGACAGCTTGTGCTTGGCCATGATAGTGACCAGTTCGCGCTTGGCGTTGGCCAAGGCGCCGTCAGCGTCGCGGATTTCCTGGTCGAGGATACGCAGGGCCTGTTGGTCGACGATGGATTCGCCGACTTCACTGGCGCCGCCGCGCAGCGCGGTGAACAATTTGCTCCAAATGGACTGAGTCATTGGGTAATCCCTATTCCTGAAAAATTAATGGAAGAAACGTTCAAAGGCTTCGCTGGCGCGCTGCACGTTGTCGACGAGGGTTTTGACCTCGGTCACGACGTTGGTCAGGCTCGAATCGGAGCTCAAGGCGCCGAACATGTTGTAGACAACCTGGCCGTTGGGCATCGACTCGATACCGATCGAGGACAGCGGGAACAGCTCGCGGCTACGCAGTACGGCGTCGTTGAAGGCCGGTACGTCCTTGATCGATTCGACGTCCACCAGCACGGTGTCGACGATGATCTGTTCGCCCACCACCGCGATGTAGATCGGCAAGCCGCCGAAGTCATTCATTTCCAGCTTGATGCTTGACTCGGAGCCCTGAACGAGGGACAGAGTGATGTCTTTGGAAACCACGTCATCAAGGGCCTGGAAGGCGTTGAAGAGGCGGTCGATGTTCCAGTTAGTACCTGCGCTCATGTAATTCTCCGACATGAATGAGCCAGCCAGGATCGGTTGGCGTAGCTGTTTCTCCATCTGCTTGAGCAGGCTTCGATTTTCGGGAAGCACCCAAGTCTCGTGTTTCACATAACCGGCGGCACCCAGTCCTGCGCGCATCTGCTTCATATAGAAGCTCGACGGTTTTTTCGCGGACGGTTTCGAGCGCTCTCCCTTGCGGCTCGCTGTATCGGTAACAGGCTCGGCAGGCGGACCTGATGGAGAGCGACTATTCATACTGGTGACTCCGTTGTGAAAATCTCACGCGTGAGAAACACTACAGTGATTCCAGATGGCCCTCAATAGCTCACGCGTGAGATTTTTTACGAACGGAAATACAAAGGCCCGCAGCGAGGGAGCGCAGCGGGCCTTTTTGTTTAACCAGTTGTTTCGATGATGTCAGCCGGCGAGAAATTCCTCGGCAGACACCACGCTGGCATACGCAAACCCCAGCGCTGACATGAAGGCTGCGTGAACATGGGCGGCCGGCACCGTAACGCCGTTGAACTCCAGGTCGCGGGTGGCGCAGGCATCGTGGATCACGGTCACGCCGTAGCCCAGGTCGGCGGCGGCGCGGGTGATGCCATCGACGCACATGTGGCTCATGCTGCCGACCACCACCAGGTTTTCGATGCCTTGCTCGTCAAGGATCGCTTCCAGTTCGGTTTCACGGAAAGAGTTGACGAAATGCTTGAGCACCACCGGCTCGTCAGGACGGTTGAGAACTTTGGGGTGCAGCTTTGCGCCGTCGGAGCCCGGCGTGAAGAACGGCGCGGCATCGGAGGTAAATTCGTGGCGGATATGCACCACCGGATCACCGGCGTCGCGGAAGGCCTGGATCAGGCGCACGGCGTTGTCGGCTGCGGCATCGGCGCCGACCAACGGCCATTTGCCTTGGGGGAAGTAGTCGTTCTGGATATCAACTACGATGAGCGCTTGCTTGGCCATGGGTGTTTCCTCGAAGTGTGTGTTGGTGTGGAATGAAGTATTGGCGCTGGCCGACCATTCGAGGATTGGCCGCACCGACAATAGAAGGGGGAAAACTGACAATGGGCTTAGAAAGGGCAGTCGCCGAGCTGGGCGTGCTGATCTATCCCGGCGCGCAGATGGCGGCGGTGCATGGGTTGACGGACCTGTTCGGGGTCGCCAATCGCATTGCGGCCGAGCATCAGGCGGCGCAGTTGCCGCTGTTGCGGGTCAGTCACTGGCGGGGCGAGGGCGATCAGGTGCCCGAGCGGGTGTACGACAGCCATCCCGGCCCGGACAACGCTTTGGTGGCGGTGATGATCCCGCCGTCGATTGGTGGATTCTCCGAAAGCCAGGCGCCCCAGGGATTGATTCGCTGGATTCGCCAGCAACATGCCCAGGGCGCGACCCTGGGCGGCGTGTGCGTGGGCTCGATCCTGCTGGCCGAAAGCGGATTGCTCGACGGTCGCAGCGCCACCACCCACTGGACCTCCGCCAAAACCTTTGCCGAACGTTATCCGTCGATCAGGCTCCTGGCTGACACGCCCATCGTCGATGACGGTGACCTGATCACCACCGCCGGGCTGATGGCCTGGTCCGAGCTGGGCTTGCGCATGGTCGATCGCCTGCTCGGGCCGAGCATCGCCAGCGGCACCGCGCGGTTTCTGGTGGTGGAGCACAGCGACAGCGCGAGCCAGTGCGGCAGCAACTTTGCGCCGATCCTCAGCCACGGCGACGCCTCGATTCTCAAGGTCCAGCATTGGCTGCAAAGCACCGGCGCCACCGATGTTTCGCTGACGGCGATGGCCGAGCGGGCCGGGCTGGAAGAGCGCACCTTCCTGCGTCGCTTCCGCGCAGCGACCGGGCTCAAACCGACCGAGTACTGCCAGCATCTGCGGGTGGGCAAGGCCCGGGAGATGTTGGAGTTCACCAACGGCACCATCGACCACATCGCCTGGACCGTGGGTTATCAAGACCCGAGCGCGTTTCGGGCGACGTTCAAGAAAATCACCGGGTTGGCGCCGAGTGATTATCGGGCGCGGTTTGGGGTGACACCGCCCGTAAGCGTGGCGCGCTAACCACCCACACCGCCGACCTAGCTGTGGGAGCGGGCTTGCTCGCGAATGCGGTGTATCAGAGACATTGATGCTGGCTGACACACCGCCTTCGCGAGCAAGCCCGCTCCCACAGGGGAACGGTGTAAGTCTTCCGATCGTGCAAAATGCTCTAGGCTTGAAGTAAGTCGTGCAGATTAAAACGGGCCTAAAGCCATCACCGTTTACCCAAACGACTGATCCGAAAGCCGTTTCTTTTCGGCGAGCCTTGGCTTGATCTCTGCACCCATCAAGCCACACCCATCAGCGCAGATTGAAGGGGGACGCATGACCCCAACAAATCGCAAAAAACTGGTCGTTGCCCATTCCGTGCGGCCCGAAGCCCCGCAGCACGAAGTCGAGACCAATCGCGCCCTGGCCCGTTGGCTGGCGCAAATCCTCGGGCTCAAATTCGGCGGCAGCTTCGATCGCGAATCCCACAGCGGACGTGACTTGTACCTGTTGCCGACCCAGACGCTGGTCGGTGCCGCCGCCGCGCTTCAGTTCGGCGTCAAGGGGCCGGAAGATCTGTGGGGCGGTTATGTCGATCACGACTTCATCTGCACCAAAGCCATCAGCCACGGTTTGCTCAATCGCGATGCGCTGGCGCCGGAGGGTTGGTCGCCGCTGTTTTGCGAACGGGTGCGCAATGTTGTTCTCGATGGCCTCAGCGTGTTTTCCCTGGCGGATGCGCGGCCAGCGGCGGAGCACTTGCTCTACAGCGGCCCTATCCGCCTCAAACCCATTCATGCCTGTGCCGGACGCGGCCAGGAGCTGATCAAAAGCCTCGACCAGTTCGACACCATCCTCGCCCGGCCCGACGTCGAACAGCTATTCAGCGAAGGCGTGGTGTTGGAGCAGCACCTCGAACAAGTGATTACCCACAGCGTCGGCCAGACGTTTATCGGCGACAAGGTGCTGAGTTACTGCGGTGATCAATACTTGACCGAAGACGGGCAGGGCGAACAGGTTTATGGCGGGTCCAATCTGCTGGTGGTTCAGGGTTACTACGAAGACTTGCTGGAGCTGGAATTGCCCGAAGACGTGCGCCTGGCGATCCAGCAAGCCCAGGTGTTCGACAGCGCGGCGGACGAGGCTTACCCGGGTTTCTATGCTTCGCGGCGCAATTACGACATCGCCCAGGGCCTGGACAGCAGCGGCAAACAGCGCAGCGGCGTGCTCGAACAATCCTGGCGCATGGGCGGCGCCAGCAGCGCCGAAGTCGCGGCGTTGCAGAGCTTCGTCAACGATCCGGGGATGCGTGCGATCCGTGTGTCTTCGGTGGAAACCTACATCGACCAACCACTGCCTGCGGACGCGATCGAGGTCTATCGCGGCCCCGCTGAAAACGGCGATTTTCTTCTCAAGTACGTAACGGTCAAATCCTATGACGGCTAGAAGCGAAACCATTGAAATCGACATCGACGGCGAACAAATGACCGGGCATTTCCTCAGCCCCAAATCGAAAGTCCCGGGCGTGCTGTTCGTGCATGGCTGGGGCGGCAGTCAGGAGCGGGACCTGGAACGGGCCAAAGGCATCGCCGGCCTGGGCTGTGTCTGCCTGACCTTCGACCTGCGCGGCCACACCGGCGGCACCGGCCTTGCGCTGTCGAAGGTAACCCGTGAAGACAACCTGCGGGACTTGCTCGCCGCTTACGACCGCTTGCTCGCCCACCCGGCGCTCGACACCTCTGCGATTGCGGTGGTCGGCACCAGTTATGGCGGTTACCTGGCGGCGATCCTCACCTCATTGCGCCCGGTGCGCTGGCTGGCGCTGCGGGTGCCGGCGCTGTACCGCGACGAACAGTGGCACACGCCCAAGCGCGAACTGGACAAGGTGGATTTGCTCGATTACCGCAGCACCCTGGTGCATGCCGCCAACAACCGGGCACTGCATGCCTGCGCGGCATTTACCGGGGATGTGTTGCTGGTGGAATCGGAGACGGACGACCATATTCCCCATGCGACGATCATGAGTTACCGGGCGGCGTGTCAGCAGACGCACTCCTTGACCCACCGCATCATCGACGGCGCCGACCACGCCTTGACCGACCCGGTTGCCCAGCAGGCCTACACCTCGATCCTGGTGGACTGGATCACGGAAATGGTGGTGGGTGAGCGGTTGAGCATTATTCAGTCCAGTTGAATTTGCGGTGTTCTTGAGACATTCGCGAGCAAACCCGCTCCCACAGGGGAATGCATTCCAATGTGGGAGCGGGCTTGCCCGCGAAGGCGGCATCCGCCTCACCGCATTACTCAGGCAGGTTTCTTCTTAATGCGCAACGCCTTGGCCTTGGCCTCCACCACCAGGTACATCACCAACGCAATCAACAACGGCAAGATGAAATAAATCGCCCGATACGCCAGCAACCCCGCCACCAGGCTGCCCCGGGACGTTTCATGTTGCAGCAGCGCCACAAACACCGCCTCCAACACCCCAAGCCCCGCCGGAATGTGGGTAATGACCCCGGCAATCGCACTGATCAGCAACACCCCCAGCACCAGCGGATAGTCGAGTTTGCTCGGCAGCAGGGTGAAAATCACCGCCGCCATCAACGACCAGTTCAATGCCCCAAGCGCCAGTTGCAGCACGGCCATGCGCAGGGACGGCAAGTTGATTTCCACCCCGCGAATCGCCCATTCCCGCCGCTTGGAAAACTGGCACGCCGCCAGATAGCCCGCGCTCAGCAACAGCAACACCACGCCCACCACTTGCAACGCATCGCTGCTCAGCTTCCAGCCCGGCGGCATGCTGACCAGGCCGCTGCTGAAGATCACGCCAGCAATCAGCATGTAGCCGATCCAGTTGGTGGCCAGGCTCAACCCGAGGATTTTCGCGATGTTGCCCTTGCTCACGCCCAGCCGCGAATACAGGCGATAGCGCATGGCGATGCCACCGACCCAGGCGCTCAAATTGAGGTTGAAGGCGTAGCTGATGATCCCCACCGGCAGAATCTGTTTCCAGGTCAGGTTCTGGCGGATGTAGGTGCGGCCGATCAGGTCGAAGCAGGCATACACCAGAAAACTCAGCAGCGTCACGCCCGAGGCAATGATCAGCGTGCGCACCTTGAAATCCGCCAGGGTGTCGAACACCTCGTTCCATTCCAGGCGCTGGGCGAGCATCGTCAACAGCACGATCAGCGCCAGGAAAAACAGCATCGTCAGCGGTTTTTTCCAGCGGCTCCATTTGGACTTGCCTGGACTGTCGGCATGGGTGGCCGGTTGTGCGTCAGTGTGGCTCATGACGATCGCTCCCGGCCGGATGGATGAAGGGTTGCAGCCGTGGCTTGTGCGCCGGCAGCCACCCGGCCCACGCCGGAAAGTGGCGCAGGAAGTGGAACACCAGGAAACCCACGGTCATGTGCCAGACCCGCCCGCGTGGGGATTTTTCCGCCGACATGGCTTTGCAGTGGTGCTGGCTCAGGTCTTCCAGGCGTTCGAACAACTCGCGGTTGAAGGTCCGGTCGCGGATCAACACATTGGCTTCCAGGTTCATCGACAGGCTCAACGGGTCGAGGTTGCTCGACCCCACGGTGCTCCAGTCCTCGTCCACCAACGCCACTTTGCCGTGCAGCGGCCGGTCGCAGTATTCGTAAATCTGCACCCCGGCCTTGAGCAGGTAGTCGTAGGTCATGCGCGCCGCAAGCTTGGCCACCAGCATGTCCGGTTGGCCTTGCAGGATCAGTCGCACCTCCACGCCCCGGCGCGCGGCGTTGCGGATCTCCCGCAAGAGGCGATAACCGGGAAAGAAGTAAGCGTTGGCGATCACCACCCGGCGTTGGGCGCTGCGCAACGCCAGGCGATAAACCTCCTCGATGTCCGTGCGATGGTCGCCGTTGTCGCGGTACACCAGCCGCACTTGGCCGTCATGGTCGCTGAAGGCCAGTTCCGAACGTCGTTGCCGTCGGCGTTGCCACCAGTATTTGGCCCGGGCCGGACGACCGCTTTGCAGCAGCGCGTAGTGATGAATGTCGGCCACCGCCGGGCCTTGGACTTCAACGGCATAATCCTGCTTGGCCTCGGGGCCGAAGTCCGCCAGGTGATCGCCGGAAAAATTGATTCCGCCGATAAACGCGATGGTGCCGTCGACCACCACGATCTTGCGGTGCAAGCGCCGGAACCAGTTGGTGCGAAAGCCCAAATGCTTGGGCGCCGGGTCAAACATCTGGATATGCACGCCAGCCTCGTTCAGCGCCGCGAGGTAACCGGTGCTCAATTCGCCGCAGCCAAAGCCGTCGAGGCTGATGGTCACCCGCACACCACGCCGGGCCGCCTCCATCAGGATCTGCTGCAACTCGTTGCCGACCTTGTCCTCCCACAGGATGAAGGTCTCCAGGAGGATTTCACTCTTGGCCTCGCGCAACACTTCGAACACCCGGGGGAAATACGCTTCGCCGTTTTCCAGCAACTCGACCCGGTTGTTGCCGTGCCAGCCGTATTCGACGTCGGCCAATGCCGGCTCGCCCAGTGGCGGCGTGGCGATGTGCTCCACGGCGGCTTTTTCCATCGATGGATTGTTCATAGCTCGATCTCCACCGAAAGCGGTGCGTGGTCAGAAAGGTGGGACCAGGGCCGCGCCGCCAATACTTGCGGGCGGCTGGCCTTGAGGTTGCGTACGTAAATGCGGTCCAGGCGCAGCGTCGGCCAGCGCGCCGGAAAACTGCGGGCCGGTTTGCCGTGGTGCTCGGCGAACACTTCGCGCAAACCGCTGGGCTTGAGCAAGGCATCGGCACGCTGACGCCAGTCGTTGAAGTCGCCGGCGACGATCACGGGCGCATCACTCGGCAAGTCTTCCAGGCGTTCGGCCAGCAACTTGAGTTGCGCCGTGCGATGGCTTTCCCGCAGCCCGAGGTGCACGCAAATCGCATGCACTTCCTGGCCGTCGCCGGGCAGGCGCAACACGCAATGCAACAGGCCGCGGTTCTCGTGGCCGCTGATGGACACGTCGAGGTTGTCGTGGCGGATGATCTGGAATTTCGACAGCAGCGCATTGCCGTGATCCCCCGCCGGGTACACCGCGTTGCGACCATAGGCGAACTGCGGCCACAGAGTGTCGGCGAGGAATTCGTATTGCGGCATGGTCGGCCAGTTGCTGTAGCGCTGGGGGTGCTGCTCGTGGGTGCCGTGGACTTCCTGCAAAAACACCACGTCGGCAGAGACACTGCGCACCGCTTCACGCAGTTCGGGCAGGATGAAGCGCCGGTTGAGGGCGGTGAAACCCTTATGGGTGTTGACCGTCAGCACGGTAAAGCGGCGCACGCTGGTGATCACGTTTTGCTGCTCGTCAGTGGTGCCGACCGGTTCGGAAATGCTCATGGCAACACCCCTTCGGCGGCAGGCTCGCCGGGACGGGTGGCGAGATGTTCGTCGAGACGGAAGCGTTCCAGCAAACTGCGGGCGTCGAAGGGCGCGCGGACCTTGATGTCGTTATCGAAGTAGCAAAACACTTCCCGGGATTTGCGCACCTTGGGTTTCTGGCGCGGTGCAATCAGGTGCGGGTCGGTCGGTTGCTGGCCGTGATTCCACGCCTCAATACGGTCACCCCAGCGTTTCAGGGCCTGGGGCGTGTAGCCGCTGGCGTAGAGTTCTTCGGCACCGTGCAGGCGCAGGTACACGAAATCACTGGTGAGGTCTTCGCGGTACGGCCATTTGCCGGCGGTGTCGGCGATCACCAGGGCGGTGTTGTAGCGGCGCAGCAGACGGGTAAAGGCTGGGTCGACGAAGCTGTCGTGGCGGATCTCCACGGCGTGGCGCAACGGCTTCCTGCCGTGGGCCTTGAGGCTGGCGTGGCCGTGCAGGTGCGAATCGTGCTGGCGGGCGAGGGCGGCGGCCTGTTCGGTGTTGTGGGGCAATTGGTCGAGAAAGTGCTCGAACAGTTCGGCGTCGAATTTGAAGCTGGGCGGGAATTGCCAGAGGATCGGGCCGAGTTTGTCCTTGAGTTCCAGCACCCCCGAAGCGAAGAAATTGGCCAGGGGTTTGTGGATGTCCCGCAGGCGCCGGATGTGGGTGATGAAACGCGGGGCCTTGACGCTGAAGACGAAGCCCGGCGGGGTTTCGTCGTACCACTGCAGATAGCGTTCGGGCCGTTGCAGGGCGTAGAACGATCCATTGATTTCGATGCTGTTGACCGCCCGCGAGGCGAATTGCAATTCGCGCTTTTGGGTCAACCCCTTCGGGTAGAACCCCCCGCGCCACGGCGTGTAGCGCCAGCCGGAAATACCAATATGAATCGCCGCCATGTGTCCCTCCCGTCGTTTGCCCGCCATTTTTGGATGACTGTCGGGCAAACGAGAAAGTTTCCATGGAACTACGGACGGTAAACACTCGAGCAAACACCACAAACCAAATGTGGGAGCGGGCTTGCTCGCGAAGAGGGCGTGTCAGTCACCATCAATGTGGCTGACATACCGCATTCGCGAGCAAGCCCGCTCCCACAGGGTTTTAGTGACCGGCGACGACGCGTGTTGAGCTTTCGGCATACACCGGGCCCAAGCGATCAAGCCGCCCACTCCACAGGGTCAACGCCAGGGCCACCAACACCACCAGGCCACCGATCCACGCGGTATGAATCAACCCCATATTCGCCACGATCAAACCACCGCCCCACGCACCCCCGGCAATCCCCAGGTTGAACGCCGCAATGTTCAGGCCCGACGCCACGTCCACCGCGTTCGGGGTGTGATGCTCGGCCTGACGCACCACATAAACCTGCAACCCCGGCACATTGCCGAACGCCACCGCACCCCAAACCAGCACAGTGGCCAGGGCCAGCCATGGATTCCCGGCGGTGAAGGTCAGCACGAACAGCACGGCGGCGAGCAGGGCGAAGATGATTTTCAGGGCACTGATCGGGCCGCGTTTGTCCGCCAGTTTGCCGCCCCAGATGTTACCCACCGCTACCGATATGCCGTAGACCAGCAATACCAGGCTGACAGTGCTGGCGCTGAAGCCGGAGATGTCCTGAAGAATCGGCGCGAGGAACGTGAAAGCGATGAACGAGCCGCCGTAACCGACCGCTGTCATGGCATACACCAGCAGCAGGCGCGGTTGTTTGAGCACTTGCAGTTGTTCCAGCAGGGACGCGGGTTTGCTGTGGGTGATGTTTTTCGGCACATAAATCAGGCTGCCGATAAACGCGATCACACCCAGCGCCGACACGGCGAGGAAGGTTTCACGCCAGCCGAAATGCTGACCAATAAACGTCCCCAACGGCACGCCGGTGACCAGCGCCACGGTGAGGCCGGTGAACATGATCGCAATCGCGCTGGCGGCTTTTTCCTTCGGCACCAGGCTGGTGGCGATGGTCGAGCCAATCGAGAAAAACACCCCGTGGGCCAGACCGGTGACGATCCGCGCAATGATCAGCGATTCATAACTCGGCGCTTTCCAGGCCAGCAAGTTGCCGAGGGTGAACAGCACCATCAGCGACAGCAGTAACAATTTGCGCGGGACTTTGCCGGTAAGGGCGGTCAGCACCGGCGCGCCGATGGCCACGCCCAGGGCGTAAAGGCTGACCAGCAGGCCGGCGGACGGCAGGCTGACCCCGAGGTCGGCGCCGATGGTGGGTAACAGGCCAACGATGACGAACTCGGTCGTCCCGATGGCGAAGGCGCTGAGGGTCAGCGCGAGCAAGGCAATGGGCATGACTGCAACTCCGGTGGGTTAATTGATGGAGCGCAGTGTCGGGGTTTGGGCTGTGCGGAAAAATACAGGGGTGGGCATTTGATATTTGCGTGCAGATCAAATATCGACCGAGCACTACAGAACCCCTGTGGGAGCGGGCTTGCTCGCGAATGCGGTGTGTCAGTCACCACTGAACTCAGCTGATCGACCGCATTCGCGAGCAAGCCCGCTCCCACAAGGGGTACTGTGTTGTCGGTTATCGACGGCCAAAACCGAACTTGCCGGCCATTTGCCGATCAGTTCCTTACAGACCCTTCGCAAGGAGCTCCGCGTTTTGTTCAAGTTCAAGACTGCGTTACTACTGGGGGCGTTGTTGGTTCTGGGTTGCGGCGAGCTAGAGGCCGCTGGATTGCCGGGTGTTCCCGCCACTGCTGAAGCGCCGGCCAAGCCTGAGCCACTGGTCCAGGGCGGGCTGCTGGGGGCGATCAGTTCCAGCATCGACGACGTGCAGGACAAACTCGACCTCAACGACAATCTGGTAGACGCCTGGCGCGTGCGGGCGGATCGGGCGGCGGATGAAGTCGACAAACTGGTCAACCAGCCCTCGGCGCGATCGGGCTGGAGCGTGACCGGCGATTTCCTGATGCTGTCCGGCGTCTGGCTCGGCACCTTCGCCTTGCTCACGGTGCTCGGCGGCATTGCCGCCAAACGCTTGAGCCAAAACCGCTGGCTTCGCACCCGGCAACGCAGCCAGGACTTGCTCGGCTATTTGCTGCCCTACACCTTACCCGCCGTGGTCTGCCTGCCGTTGACCCTCTACGTCAGCCATTTCCTGCAAGCCTCGGCGGGGCGGGCGCTGGCGCTGTGTTTTGCCTACGCCACCAGCAGCGGCATTTTTTCGACCTCGATGCTGCTGTGCGTCATCGTCATGTTCAACACCGGCCATAAACGCCCGGCGGTGCAGATCATCCGCGACTACAGCCCCAAGCCGCTGTTCCTGATCGGCTTCCTCGCGGCGCTCAGCGATGCCCTGACCAGCCCGCAGATCGCCCGGCAACTGGGGGGCAATATCACCAGCAGCGTCGCGGTGTTCACCGCGTTGTTTGCCTCGATCATCTTCGGTCTGCTGGTTATTCGTCTGAGGCGCCCGGTGGCGCATCTGATCCGCAATCGACCGTTGGCCCAGCGTCTCAACCGGCCGTCGCTGCAAGAATCCCTGCGGATCTTTTCCGGGCTCTGGTACTGGCCGATTCTGTTGATGGTCATGGTGTCGACGATCAACCTGATCGGCGTCGGCGAGGACAATCAGAAAGCCCTGCGCTGTGCGTTGTTCACCACGATCCTGCTGATCGCCACGGTGTTCCTCAGCACGATTTTCCAGCACCTGTTCAAGTCCCGGAAGGTCGAAAAATTCCAGCGCAGCAGTGCTTATAAGGATCGCTTTCTCAGCTTGTTGCATGCCTTGTTGCGGATCGTTATGGCGGTGGCCTTCATCGAAATTCTTGGCCGTATCTGGGGCGTTTCGCTGTTCGAGTTCGCCGAGCAAAACTCCGTGGGCCGGGCGATTGGTAATGCCCTGAGCAGCATCGGCCTGATCTTCCTCGTGACCTGGCTGCTGTGGGTGGTGCTCGACACGGCGATTCAGGAAGCGCTGAAACCGCCAGTCAGCAAACGCTCGGCACGCCAGCCCAGCACGCGGGTGAAAACCATCCTGCCGCTGCTGCGCAACGCGATCAAAATCATCCTGGTGGTGATCTGCGCGATCACCACCATGGCCAACCTCGGGATCAACGTCGCGCCGCTGCTGGCAGGTGCCGGGGTGGTGGGTCTGGCCATCGGTTTCGGCTCCCAGCAATTGGTGCAGGACGTGATTACCGGGCTGTTCATCATCATCGAAGACACCCTGTCGATTGGTGATTGGGTGGTGCTCGACTCTGGCCACGCCGGCACGGTCGAAGGCCTGACCATCCGCACCTTGCGTCTGCGTGACGGCAAGGGCTTTGTGCATTCGGTGCCATTCGGGCAGATCAAGGCTGTGACCAACCAATCGCGGCAATTTGCGTATGCGTTCTTCTCGGTGCAGTTCACCTACGACACCGATGTGGACAAGGCCATCGAGCTGATCCGTGAGGCCGGGGATTCGATCCGCGACGACGCCTTTCTCAAGTACAACCTGCAAGGGCCGCTGGATGTGTTTGGTGTCGACAAAATGGACCTCAACGGCGTGGTGCTGACGGCGCAGTTCCGCACGGTGTCGGGCGGGCAATATGCGGTGAGCCGGGCGTTTAACCAGCGCTTGAAAAAGCTTGTGGATAACAGCCCGTGGGTGCACTTCGCGCAGACTTATCCACAGCAGGTGTTGATGCCGCATCGGGTGGTGGATGGCGCGGAAGAGGAGGGGCCGGTGCCGGAGCATTCGCCGGTGTTGTTGCCGGATCAGCCCCGTACCCAGTGACGATCGTTCTTACGGGTCGCATGAGAATGGCCAAACACAATCCCCTGTAGGAGCGAGGCTTGCCCGCGAAGGCGATCTGTCAGTCAACATCTCTATTGGCTGTGATGGCCTCTTCGCGGGCAAGCCTCGCTCCTACAGGTAATGGTGTCTGGTCAGCTTATTGTGTAATTCAGCCCCGGCCTGCTGATCCAACTCCACCCAAATCACCTGTTTGCCGGCAATCTCCGCCGCCGCCGGCAACCCATCCCGATACACCAACCGATTACTCGCCAGCGCCGGCACTTTCACCCCTGGCAGCAACGTCCCGGCCAGGTTCAGCGGATCCACGCCACACACTGCCACCAGACTCCCGTCATGGGGCCGGCGCCGCACTTCCCGCAGCAACGGAATCGCCTCCGGCAAGGCAAACTGTTCCCCGGCCAAACCACTGACAAACCGCCCACCGCGAATCTCCCCCCGCGCCTCCAGTCGATGAAAGGTGCGCAGCAACTCGCGCCAGCTCGGCAGCCAGTCCGCCTCGCGTTCCAGCAAACGCCAGAACACCACGCCATAGCGGCGCAGCAAGGTCATGGCGATGTGTTCCAGGGCGTCGGCGGGTGTCGGCGCCGGGCGTTTGTTATCCACAACCGGCGGCGGTGGTCCGCGTCGCAGCAAGGCCCAGCGTCCGGCGTCGTCCATGCCGCCGACAAACGCCCCGCGTCCGCGACGGCTGCTGCGTTGCTGGCGTTTGCTCGCCGGGGTGATCAGCGCCCGCAGCCCGGCGAAGCTGTCGGCGTTCACTAGCCCGGCGCCCACCAGTTCCTGCAAGGCGATTTCCAGTTCCGTGCGCAGCAGATGCGCTTCGTGAATCAACTCATCGAAAAACAACGCGCCGTGTTGGCTCAGGGCTTCGAACACTTTTTGCGTCTTGGGCGACAGTTCGCTGACTGGAGTCTGCTCGGTCAAACCGCTCCACAACCCGACCTGGCTACGGGGCAACAGCACAATCGGCGTACTACGCAGCGCCGTGCTCGTGTTGCGCGCGGTCAGGCGCGTCCACACCAGTTTGCCGCTGCGGCACAGGTCATCGAGCCAGCTCGGTGAATAGTCCTTGAGCCGCGCCGGCAGGAGGTCGCTGTCCCACGCCGATGCGGCGGCGGGGTAGCCTTCAAACTGGCTGACAATCGATGGCAACACCGCGCTGCCCTGACCTTGGGTTGCAGGGGACAGATGCTGCCAGTCGAACAGAAACCGCATGAAATCCTGCAACGCCACCGGCTCGATTTCCCGGCGCAGGCGCTTGACCGTGTAACGATGAATCCGCGCCAGCAGATGCCGCTCGCACCATTCGTCTTGATCAATGCCCGGCGTAAATTGACCGCGCAGCACATAACCTTCGCGCTCCAGGTGCGCCAGGGTTTGAGTGACTTGAATCTCCGGTAATCCCAGAGGTTCGGCAATCGCCTGCAACGGCAGCGGACCAAACCCGCTGAGCCGCGCACGAATCACTTCCAGCACCGCGTCATCGGTGTCCCAGGGCTCATTGAAACCGTGCAACGCTTCCAGTGGCGGCAGCAAAATCGCCTGTGGATAAATCGCTTTCAGGCAGGTCAGGCGTTCCAGCGCCAGCCACAGTGATTGAACGGGGTTGATCAGCAAGCGGCTGGCGCGACCGCTCTCGGCCAGGGCGTTGAGCCATTCCAGCCAATGGGGATTGGCCTGAGCTTCGGCATTGGAGATGCACGCCAGACTCATCAACGCCTCATGCATTTCATCGACACTCGTGGGCGCGGGCCAGGCTTCATCACGCACCGCTTGAATCGCCTCGGCATCCAGCGCGCCGAGGTCGTCGGTGGATTGTGGATCGGTCCAGCGCCGATTGAGCACCGCTTGGGTGCGGCGTTCTTCCAGCGGCGCATCGTCGAGAAAGGTGTAGGGCCGGGCGCTGAGAATTTCTGCCGCCAGGGGCGAGGGCGCCGGCAGGTCGCGGCTGATCAGGCGGACATCGCCGCTTTCCATGCGCCGCAGCAGCGCCAGCCAGCCTTCGGTGTCCATGGCTTCGTGCAGGCAATCGTCGAGGGTTTGTTCCACCAGCGGATGCGCGGGCACTTCCCGCTCGCCGGCGAGGTTTTCCACGCAGGCAATCTGATCGGGAAACACATTGGCGATCAGGTCTTCGCTTTTCATCCGCTGGATCTGCGGCGCGACTTTGCGCCCGCCGCTGTAGCGCGGCAACGCCAGGGCAACCCCGGCATTCCAGCGCCAGCGCACGCCGAACAGCGGCGCTTCGAGCACGGCTTGAATCAGGATGTGCTCGGCGCTGTTGCTGTGCAGGTAGCGCCAGACGTCATCCAGTTCAAAGCTGTGGCTGGTGGACAGCGACAGCACGATCGCGTCTTCGCTGGCGGCGGCCTGCAATTCGAAATTGAAGGTGCGGCAGAAGCGCTTGCGCAGGGCCAGGCCCCAGGCGCGGTTGATGCGGCTGCCGAACGGCGTGTGGATGATCAGTTGCGTGCCGCCGGACTCGTCGAAAAATCGCTCCATCAGCAAGGTGTCTTGTGAGGGCAAAGCACCGAGGGTCAGGCGTGCGCGGGCGAGGTAATCCACCAGTTGCTCGGCGCTGGCGAGGTTGAGGCCGAGGGTGTCGGTGAGCCAGTCAATCGCCGGTTGCAGGTTGCCGGGTGTGGCGCCGAGCAGTTCATCGATGTGCGCTTGCAGGCGTGCCACGGCGAACGACAGTTCCGCGCTACGCCCCGGCGCTTCGCCGAGCCAGAACGGAATGGTCGGCGGCTGGCCATGGGCGTCTTCGACCCGGACCTTGCCGGTGTCGACCCGCAAGATGCGGTACGACGTATTGCCGAGCTGGAAGATATCCCCAGCGATGCTTTCCACGGCGAAGTCTTCGTTGACGCTGCCGATGTTCAGCCCTTGAGGCTCCAGCACTACGCTGTAGTCGGCGTTGTCGGGGATGGTGCCGCCGCTGGTCACGGCGGTCAATTTGCTGCCCCGACGGCCGCGCAGGGTGCGGCTCACGGCATCGCGATGCAGGTAAGCGCTACGCATGCCCTGGCGACCGTTGTAGCCCTCGGCGAGCATCTGCAACAGCGCTTGATAGTGGTTTTCATCGAGGTTGGCGTAGGGCGAGGCCTGGCGGAACAGTTCCAGCAACGCTTGCTCGTGCCATTCCTGACAACTGACCTCGGCGATGATTTGCTGTGCGAGGACGTCCAGCGGTGCGACCGGGATCAGCAAAGTGTCGAGTTCACCCCGGCGCACGCAGTCGAGCAACGCGGTGCATTCGATCAGGTCGTCGCGGGTGGTGGCGAACAATCGGCCCTTGGGCGTGCCGCCGACCTGGTGCCCGGAACGGCCGACCCGTTGCAGGAATCCGGCAATCGAACGGGGTGAGGCAATCTGGCACACCAGATCGACGTCACCGATATCGATGCCCAATTCCAGCGAGGCCGTGGCGATCAACACTTGCAGCTCGCCGCGCTTGAGCCGTTGTTCGGCGTCGAGGCGAAATTCCTTGGCCAGGCTGCCGTGGTGCGCGGCCACGGCTTCTTTGCCCAGGCGTTCGCTCAGGTGCCGGCTCAGGCGTTCGGCCAAGCGCCGGGTGTTGACGAAAATCAGCGTGGTGCGGTGTTCACGGGCGAGGACGGCGAGGCGGTCGTAGACCAGTTCCCACACGTCATTGGCCATCACCGCCGACAGCGGCACGGGCGGCACTTCGATGTCGAGATCTCGCGGGCGGGCGTGGCCGATGTCGATGATGTCGCACTCGCGATCACGGCCGACCAGGAAACGCGAGACGGCTTCGATGGGTTTTTGCGTGGCGGACAGGCCGATACGCATCAAAGGCTCAGGGCATAGCGCCTGCAACCGTTCGAGACTCAACGCCAAGTGGCTGCCACGTTTACTGGCGGCGATGGCATGGATTTCATCGACGATCACCGTGCGCGTGGTGCCGAGCATCTTGCGTCCGGAGTCGGAGCCGAGCAGCACGTAAAGGGATTCCGGGGTGGTCACCAGAATGTGCGGCGCGTGCTTGCGCATCGCCGAGCGGTCTTTTTGCGGGGTGTCGCCGGTGCGCACGGCGGTGTTGATCCGCAATTCGGGCAGGCCCATCACGCGCAATTGCTCGGTGATCCCGGCCAGCGGGTTTTGCAGGTTGATCTGGATGTCGTTGGATAACGCCTTGAGCGGCGAGACATAGACCACCAGGGTTTCGTCCGGTAGATGACCTCCGTTCTCCAGGCCCTGGTGAAACAGGTCATCCAGTACGGCGAGGAACGCGGTGAGGGTTTTGCCGGAGCCGGTGGGCGCAGCGATCAGCGTCGAGCGCCGTTGACGAATCAACGGCCACGCCCGGGCCTGGGCGGCGGTCACCGTCGCGAAGGTGTTGCGGAACCAGGCGCTGACGGCAGGATGGAAGCCGGCCAGGGCACTGTCGGCGGGGATGGGCAGGTTCATGCAGCAATTTATGCGGGCGGGGTGGGGAAGATGCAAGTACCGCTGGGGATGTGTATCGATGCTGAAGGCCTCTTCGCGAGCAAGCCCGCTCCCACAAAAGCGCCACCGCCCCCTGTAGGAGCGAGGCTTGCCCGCGAAGAGGCCAGAACAGGCACCGCAAAACCCGGGGAACTACACTTTACGGATGACGGTTGCGCACTAAACCCGCAAAATGCAACGATTCCGGCATCTATCGATGACATTGCCTGCGGGCGGTGTCGATTAAGCCATTGTTCCAATCAGACTGGGCCTGCTGACTCTATGCGAATGCGCCTTATGTTACTGGGCGGCGGAAATGCCCTTGGGCAGGCGCTGATTCGCCTCGGTGCGGAGGAAGACATCGGTTTCCTCGCCCCCCGCCCACCACAAGACGGCTGGGATGCCGCGAGCCTGACGCAACTGCTCGACGACACCCGTCCGGACGCGCTGATCAACCTCGCCTATTACTTCGACTGGTTCCAGGCGGAGACTGTCAGCGAGCAACGTCTGGCCGGGCAAGAGCGGGCGGTGGAGCGTCTGGCCGAACTGTGCCAGCACCACAACATCGTGCTGCTGCAACCGTCGAGCTACCGTGTGTTCGACGGCTCCCGGGCCACGGCCTACAGCGAAAAAGACGAGCCGGTGCCCCTGGGCCTGCGCGGTCAGGCCTTGTGGCGAATCGAACAAAGCGTACGCGCCACCTGCCCGCAACACGTGTTGTTGCGCTTCGGCTGGTTGCTCGACGACAGCCCCGACGGCACCCTCGGGCGCTTCCTGGCCCGGGCCGAAACCCCGGGAGAGTTGCTGATGGCCGATGACCGCCGGGGCAATCCGACACCGGTGGACGACGCGGCCCGGGTGATCATCTCGGTGCTCAAGCAACTCGATTGTGCGGCGCCGCTGTGGGGCACCTATCATTACGCCGGACATGAGGCGACCACGCCGCTGGCATTGGGGCAGGCGATCATCACCGAAGCACGCAACCTGCACGAACTGGCCATCGAAGCGCCGACCGCCCAGGCTCACGCCGCACGGCCCGACGCTGCCGAAGAGCCGCAACACGCGGTGCTGGCTTGCAAGAAAATTCTGCACACCTTCGGGATCAAGCCTCGCGCCTGGCGCGCGGCGCTCCCGGGCTTACTGGATAGGTTCTATCGCCATGGCTGACGGCCCAGTTTTCATCACCGGCGGTGCCGGTTTCATCGGTTCACACCTTACCGATGCCTTGCTCGCCAAGGGTCATTCGGTGCGAATTCTCGATGACCTGTCCACCGGCAAACGCAGCAACCTGCCGCTGGACAATCCCAAGGTCGAGCTGATTGTCGGCGACGTCGCCGATGCGGCATTGGTCGCTCGCTCGACGATTGGTTGCAGCGCCGTCGCGCACCTGGCCGCCGTGGCCTCGGTGCAGGCGTCGGTAGACGATCCGGTGAAGACTCACCAGAGCAACTTCATCGGCACCCTGAATGTGTGCGAGGCCATGCGCCAGGCCGGCATTAAACGGGTGTTGTTCGCCTCCAGCGCGGCGGTGTACGGCAACAACGGTGAAGGCGAGTCGATTGACGAAGAAACCGCCAAGGCACCGCTGACGCCTTACGCTTCTGACAAACTGGCCGGCGAGTACTACCTCGATTTCTACCGCCGCCAGCATGGCCTGGAGCCCGTGGTGTTCCGCTTCTTCAACATCTTCGGCCCGCGCCAGGACCCGTCCTCGCCGTACTCCGGGGTGATCAGCATCTTCAGCGAACGCGCACAGAAAGGGTTGCCGATCACCGTGTTTGGCGACGGCGAGCAGACCCGGGATTTTGTCTACGTCGAGGACCTGGTGGATTTGTTGGTGCAGGCAATTGAGCAGCCACAGATTGAAGTGGGCGCAGTGAATGTTGGCTGGAACCAGGCGACGACTTTGAAGCAGATGCTTGAAGCGCTGGCGCAAGTCGTCGGTGAGTTGCCACCCATCACCTACGGCCCGGCGCGTTCCGGTGATATCCGCCACTCGCGGGCGAACAACCGACGGTTGCTGGAGCGGTTTACCTATCCTGAGCAGACGCCGATGAGCGTTGGTTTGGCGCGGTTGTTGGGACGCTGAGTTTTTCGCCGCCATGAAAAAGGCGCCTTTCGAGGCGCCTTTTTTGTGGCTGGCATTTTAGCTCAGGTTGACTCAATCCCTGTGGCGAGGGAGCTTGCTCCCGCTCGGCTGCGCAGCAGTCGCAACCCAGTGAACGCGGTGTGCCAGATGAATCGCGGTCGCAGGTTTTGGGTCTGCTGCGCAGCCCAGCGGGAGCAAGCTCCCTCGCCACAAAAGCAATTCAGGTCCTTCTTAGAACTTGTAACCAAGCCCGACCATGTAGATGAACGGGTCCACGTCCACATTGACCTTGGCCCGGGTGCCCGGGGCCACGGCGTCGTTTTCCACGGTGGCGCGGGTGTCGATGTCGATGTAGCGCATCTGGGCGTTGAGCATGATGTTGTCGGTGATCATGTAGTCAGCGCCGACCTGGAACGCCATGCCCCAGGAGTTTTTCGCCTTGAAGTTGCTGAAACCGTTGGCCTGGGCTTCGCTGCCGACGTGTTCGTCGTAGATCCAGGTGTAGTTGATGCCGGCGCCGACATATGGTTGGAACGCGGACTTCGCATCGAGCGGGTAGTAGACGACGCTGAGGGTTGGCGGCAGGTGTTTCAGGGTGCCGAGTTTGCCGTTGGCCGCGCCCAGGGCGGTGCCTTTGATTTTCACGTCATGTTCGAACGGCGAGGCGGCGAGCAGCTCGATGCCCCAGTGGCTGTCAATCATGTAGGCGAAGTTCAGACCCAGTTGCGTGTCGCTGCTCATGGTGGCCTTGCCACCCAGATTGGCACCGGCCAGAGGACCCTGGTCAACCTTGACGCTGGAGCTGTCGGCTTTCGGGTTGACGGTGATCGCGCCGGCGCGAACGATGATGTCGCCGGCCTCGTGGGCGTGGGCGAGCGGGGCTGCGAGCGCGAGGGCAAACAGCGAGGCGCTGAGCAAGGACTTGTTCATGGGGGCTCCAAAGGACGTTAAAAATGTTCGATGTCCAATGGTAAAGAGCCATCTGATACGGCCTTTTGATTCAGCTCAATGAAACAGTGATGGGGTGGTTTTTTGTGGAACCTTTGCGGGCCTCTTCGCGAGCAAGCCCGCTCCCACATTGGATCTGTGCATCAACACAAATCCCCTGTGGGAGCGGGCTTGCTCGCGAAGACTATCGATCAAACAACACAGAACCCCCGGATTCACTCCGGCAATTCATACACATAAATCTTGTCCGCCTCCATCTGATACCCGGCATCCGCCAATTCGCTGGTGGATGCTTTAACCTGCAACGAACCCTCGATCCAGTACGGCTGATACAGCTCATCGAGCTTCACACCGACCTCGCTTTTCACATGCACGATCTGGTTCGATGGCGGTGGCGGCACGTGGATGCAGGCGCCGAAATACGGCACCAGCAGAAACTCCGTGGTGCGACCTTCTTCACTCACTTCCAGCGGCACGATGTAACCCGGCAAGCGAATGTTTTTGCCATCGAGACTCTTCACCACCGGCGCATTCGGCAGGTCCTGCTTGGCGGCCGGAGCCGACTCCAGGGCGCTGCTCATCTGCGACAGGTCGTGCAGCGGCGTCATGTTCGGCACTTCCGCCGGGGCATCCGGGGGGATCATTTCCGACCAGGTCAAATCCGCAGGTTCAGCCGCCCACAGCGGCAGGGCGACCAGCATCAACAGCGCGAGCAGAGCGCGGGGCATCTTTAACGTCCTCATAAACGGATCGACAGGCCATCGGCCAATGATTGGCGATACGCGCGCCAGGCCGGCACGCTGCCCATCAGCAGCGCGGCGATCAGGATGCCACCGAGCAGCGTCCATTCATATTCGCTCGGCCAGGCCAGCGGCAGGTACAAACCGTAATTCGCCTGCACATAACCTTGCGCGGCGGCGATGCACACATACAGGAGCGCCACGCCGGCAATCACCCCGGACAGCGCCAGGGCGAAGGCTTCCAGCACCAACAGCGTCGCGATGTGCCACGGCCGCGCACCCACCGAACGCAGGATCGCCATCTCGCGCCGCCGTTCATTGAGGCTGGTGAGAATCGCGGTGAGCATGCCGATCAACCCGGTCAGCACCACGAACAGCGAGACAACGAACAAGGCTTTTTCCGCGGTGCTCATCAAACTCCACAACTCCTGCAACGCCACCCCCGGCAGGATCGCCAGCATCGGTTCGCCACGGAATTCGTTGATCTCACGCTGCACCGCGAAGGTCGAAATCTTGCTGTTGAGGCCGAGCATGAACGCGGTGATCGCTTGCGGCGTCAGGTCCATATTGCGTGCCTGATCGGCGCTGATCCGGCCCTGGCCTTGGGCGGGCACGCCGTTGTGCCAGTCGATGTGGATTGCCTCCATGCCGCCGAGGCTGATGTGCAACGTGCGGTCCACCGGGGTGCCGGTGCGCTTGAGAATGCCGACCACGGTGAACGGTTTGTCGTCGTGCTTGACCAGGCTGATCACCGCAACGCCGTGGGCCAGCACCAGTTTGTCGCCGAGTTTGTAGTGCAGCGCATCCGCCACTTCGGCGCCGAGCACCACCTCGAACGGGTCGGTGGCGAAGGCGCGGCCGTCGGCGATTTCCAGGTGTTGTTGATGGCCGTACTGGTAGTGCTCGAAGTACGCCTCGGTGGTGCCCATCACCCGATAACCGCGATGGGAATCGCCGAGGGACATCGGGATCGCCCACTTCACTTTCGGGTTGTTGGCGAAGTGTTCGAAGCTGTCCCAACGGATGTTGTTGGTGGCGTTGCCGATGCGGAACACCGAGTACAGCAACAGGTTCACCGAGCCGGAACGGGCGCCGACGATCAGGTCGGTGCCGCTGATGGTGCTGGCGAAACTGGCCTTGGCTTCGGTGCGCACCCGTTCCACGGCCAGCAACAGGCAGACCGACAGGGCAATGGCGAACGCGGTGAGAATCGCGGTAAAGCGGCGGTTAGCCAGGCTGGCCAGGGCTAGACGAAACAAATACATCTCAGACCTCGAACGGGGTGGCGGCGCGATTGAGCTCGGCCAGCGACAGGTTGCGGTCGAACAGCGGCGCGAGGCTCTGGTCATGGCTGACGAACAACAGGCTCGAGCCGGCTTCGCGGCATTCGGCGAACAGCAGGCGAATGAAGTTCTCCCGGGCGTCGTAATCCAGGGCCGAGGTCGGTTCATCGGCGATCACCAGTTCCGGTTGGCCGATCAGCGCCCGTGCGGCGGCGACCCGTTGTTGCTGGCCGATGGACAGCGAATCGGCGCGGCGGCTGAGGATGCTTTCATCCTTCAAACCCAAATGCGCGAGCAGGGTGGCGGCGGCTTGATCGACGCTGCCGTGACGCTGCTTCGCCCGTTCGGCGCGCAATTTGGAGAAGTGGCAGGGCAACTCGACGTTCTCGCGCACCGAGAGGAACGGCAGCAAGTTGAACTGCTGAAAGATGTAACCGGTGTGATCGACGCGAAAACGGTCGCGAGCGCCGGCACCGAGTTCGGTCAGTTCCTGGCCGAGCAAACGGATACTGCCCCGATCAGGCTTCTGCACACCGCCGAGCAGGCCGAGCAGGGTGGTTTTGCCACTGCCGCTGGGGCCTTTGAGGAACAGGGTTTCACCCGGTTCCAGGCGAAACGCCGGGATGTCCAGCAGCGGCGGGTGGCCGGGCCAACTGAAGCCCAGGTCGGACAGTTCGATGAGTGCTTGGGTCATGTGAAACCGGTCAGGGAGGTGGTGAGCCCTTGTAGGAGCGAGGCTTGCCCGCGAAAGCGATCTCACAATCGACATCTCTGTTGAATGTGACGGCCTCTTCGCGGGCAAGCCTCGCTCCTACAGGATCGTGGTGGGTCAGAATTTCAGGGCTGCTGCCTTGGACGTCACTTCAACACCTTGCTGGCCGCTCGGGCTGATCAGTTGTACCTGAATCTTCTGGGTCGCCGGGAAGGTGTTGAAGATCGTCGTCAGGTCCAGCGTTTTCAACGCACCGGGGGCCGAGCAACTGAATTGGTAATGGGCGTGGATTTCGCTGTGGTCGTGGTGATGCTCGTGACCGTCCTTGTCCGCTTCGTCGTGGTCATCGTCGGCGTCCGGCTTGTCACCGAACAGCGGACTTTCCAGTTCCTGGGTCGCGACTTTGCAACCGGCGGCTTTCGGCAGGTTGAACAACGCCAGCGGGTTTTCCAGCTTCGCCTTGGCGGCGGCGACTTTGGCTTTGTCGGCATCGGTGGTGGCGACGTGCTCGAAGCCCACCAGGTTCATCGCCGGGCTTTCCAGCTCCAGCTCCAGGGTCTGGCCGTCCAGCGCTGCGTTCAAGCGACCGACGCCATGTTCGTGGGCGCCGAGGCTGCCGTGTTCAGATTCATTGGCCGCATAGGCGACGGCCAGCGGCAACAGGGCAAACGGCAGAGCGAGAAGCAGACGACGCATGGCGGGTCTCCGGAAAGTAAAGTGAAAGGTTTGTTATGTAATCTTATAACGAAAGTGCGGAGAGTTTGACCGCCCGCTTGGCGTTGCACAAGACCCATGGGAGCATGCAGGTCAGAAATGTGCAGGAGCAGACTCATGTTGCGAATACGCGGAAGCATCGGCGACTGTCCGGTGGATTTGACCCTGGAGATGGACGACGGCGACTGGGCACGGCTTGGCGCGCAGTTGCAGGTCAGCAAAACCGAGGACGTCAGCGTTCCGGCGGCCAAACCGCTGAATCAGGATGACGCGCTGTGGCAGATCGCCAAAGACCTGCTGCGCAAGGCCGGACAATTGAGCGGGCCGGATTTGCTGGAGCAGTTGGAAGGGCTGACGGGCAGCGCGGCGTCGGGCAAGCGGTTGTTGGTACGCCTGCGCCATAGCGCGGATGTGAAAGTGGTGAGCGGCGGGGATACGCCGCTCTACAGCTGGCGCGAGCCAGCGTAGGAGCTGCCGAAGGCTGCGATCTTTTGATCTTTCGGTTGTTCCAGCACCGCAAAAACAAGATCAAAAAATCGCAGCGTGCCGCAGCTCCTACGGGACCGGGTTCACAGGACCCGAATCCGATTAATACAACGCGGCGAACAACTTGCGCCGATAGGTGGTCACCAGCGGGTGATCATTACCCAGCAGTTCGAACACTTGCAGCAAGGTCTTGTGCGGCAGGCCTTCGCTGTAACTGCGGTTGCGGATGAACAGCTTCAGCAGTGAGTCCAGCGCCGGTTCGTATTGCTGGCGGGCCAGTTGCTGGATCGCCAATTGATACACCGCTTCATCGTCCTGCGGATCTTTGGCCAGGCGCGCTTTCAGGTCAGCGGCATCCGGCAAATCCTTGGCCTGACCCAAAAACTGGATCTGCGCCTTAGCACCCGCCAGCGCAGCCTTGTGCTCATCGGTCTTGACCGCGTCGAGCACGGTTTGCGCTTCGCCCAGCTCGCCGCGTTCGGTGAGGCAGCGGGCATACAGGATCAGCGCTTTGGCGTTGGTGTTGTCTTCGCCCAGCAGCACTGTGAGGATGGCTTCGGCGTCGGCAAAACGGCCTTCGTCGAACAACGCCTGGGCCTGTTCGAACGGATCAGCAGCGGCCGGCGGCGGCATTTGCACGTGAGGTTCAAGCATGGCGCGTACGGCGGATTCCGGCTGCGCACCGGCAAAACCGTCCACCGGCTGACCGTCCTTGAACAGCACCACGGTCGGCAGGCTGCGAATGCCGAAGCGCGAGACGATGTCCGGCTCGACGTCGCAATTGACCTTGGCCAGCAACAACTCGCCCTGATAGCTCTCGGCGATGGTTTGCAGCATCGGCATCAGCGCCTTGCACGGCGCACACCACTCGGCCCAGAAATCCACCAGCACCGGTTTGTGAAAAGAGTTCTCGATCACCGACTGGTCGAAATCGGCAGTCGTAGCGTCGAAGATGTACGGCGTTTCCTGACTCATGAGGGATCTCTTGGAAGCGTGAATGAGGCAACTATACGGCTTGGCGGGGTGTGGCCGGAAGCGGGGTGGCCGTTGCAGATGTATTGGCTGACAGGACGCCTTCGCGAGCAAGCCCGCTCCCACATGGGAATTGCGGCGAACCCGGATTTTGTGATCAGCACAAAACTACTGTGGGAGCGGGCTTGCCCGCGAAGCTTTTAGCCGCGCCGCGCATGGTAAAGGCTCACATGCCGGAACTCTTCCGGCTCGGCCAGATCGGGCAAGGTCATCGCCTCCAGCATTTCAATGCGCCGGTACAGCGGATGACGAAAATCCCGGACCCGCGAATCCGCGACCAAGGCTTCCCTGCCGCGACTCAAAAACTCATCGAGCAGCGGCAGATTCGCCCGGTCATACAGCACGTCGGCGACCAGAATCAGATCAAAGCGATCGGCCTCGGCAAAGAAATCCGTCGAATAATTGAGTTCTACATCATTGAGCCGAGCATTCGCCCGACACGCGGCAATCGCCAGCGGGTCCAGGTCGCAAGCCACCACTTCCAGCGCCCCGGCCTTGACCGCCGCAATCCCGGCCACCCCGGAACCCGCGCCAAAATCCAGCACCCGCTTGCCTTTAACCCACTCGGGAAACTCGGCCAGATACCGCGCCACCGCCAGACCACTGGCCCAGCAGAAACTCCAGTAGGGCGGCTCATGCAGAATCCGCCGGGTTTCTTCGGGGCTGAAGGCGCGGTCCATGTTGTCGCCGTCGATCAGCCAGAGCTCCAGGTCGGTGTCCGGCAAATGGCAGGCGACGAGTTGCGCATCGCCGAGCAATTCACCTAACGCCTGTTGCAGGTCGAGCGGTGCAATCATGGGGCTTTGACGAATTGCAGTTGGCCTAACGCCTGGGTGGTCGGTTGGGTGATGGTCTGTGACGGCAGATGCAAGATCAACTGGCCGGACTGGGTGGCGCGGCCGCGCAGTTCCACGCGGGCGCCGACCGGAAAGGATTCCGGATTGAAGCGCAGGCGAAACGGCAGCACCTGGTTGGTGCCGATCAGGCTGGAGCTGGCAAGTAATTGTTGCGGGCGGGACTTGTCGTCGATCACCAGCAGCGCCAGTTCCACTTCGGCACCGGCCGGCACGCCTTGCAGGGTGCCGCTCAGTTCACGCTGATAGGCCGGCAACGGGCCGAGGTCAGCGGATTCCTTGGCTTTTTTCTGCGCCGCTTGTGGCGCCGGGCCCGGGCCCGGGGTCGGTGGCTGGGGCTTGGGCGCATCGCTGCCGCAGGCCACCAGCAGGCTTAAAACACTGAGCAGGACGAGCGGTCGTAGCGACATTTGTGGCTCCAGCAAGGTGAAATCCATGAATCAAACATATTGCTCGTCTGTATACCGCAAACCCTATGGCTTGTCTTGCCACGGGGATGCGCTACCATGGCCCTCCCTTTTTTTGTTGCCTGCCACCATGCACTGTCCCTTCTGCGGTGCCAACGACACCAAGGTCATCGACTCGCGTCTGGTCGCCGAGGGCGAACAGGTGCGCCGCCGGCGTGAATGCCTGGCCTGCGGCGAGCGTTTCACGACGTTCGAGACCGCCGAACTGGTGTTGCCGCGCCTGATCAAAACCGACGGCAGCCGTCAGCCGTTCGACGAAGAAAAACTGCGTGCCGGCATGCAGCGGGCGCTGGAAAAGCGCCCGGTGAGTGTCGAACGCCTCGAATCGTCGCTGGTGCACATCAAACACAAACTGCGTGCCACCGGCGAACGAGAGGTCAAATCCCTCGTGGTCGGTGAACTGGTGATGGCCGAGCTGCAAAAGCTCGACGAAGTCGCCTACATTCGTTTCGCCTCCGTGTATCGGCGCTTCCAGGACTTGAACGAGTTCCGCGAAGAGATCGATCGCCTGGCCCGTGAGCCGGTGAAAGAATGACCACCTCTTCCGAACAAGCCATCCTCGACGCCCATTACATGGCCCGAGCCCTGGAACTGGCGCGCAAAGGTCATTACACGACGCACCCCAACCCGCGTGTTGGCTGTGTGATCGTCAAGGACGGGCAGATCGTCGGCGAAGGCTGGCATGTGCGCACCGGCGAACCCCACGCCGAAGTCCACGCCCTGCGCGCTGCGGGCGACAAGGCCCGTGGCGCCACCGCTTACGTGACCCTGGAACCCTGCAGCCACCACGGCCACACACCGCCCTGTGCCGATGCGCTGGTGAATGCCGGCCTCGCCCGCGTGGTGGCGGCGATGCAGGACCCGAACCCGTCGGTGGCCGGTCGCGGCATGCAGCGTCTGGCCCAGGCCGGTATCGCCATCGAAAGCGGCGTGCTGGAAGGTGAAGCGCGCAAGCTCAACGAAGGCTTCCTGAAACGCATGGAACATGGCTTGCCGTTTGTGCGGGTCAAGTTGGCCATGAGTCTCGACGGTCGCACGGCGATGGAAAGCGGCGAAAGCCAATGGATCACCGGCCCTGCTGCGCGTTCGGCGGTGCAGCGCTTGCGCGCCCAGGCCAGTGTGGTGCTGACCGGCGCTGACACGGTGCTGGCGGACAACGCTCGTTTGACCGTGCGCGCCGCTGAACTGGGTCTGGACGCCGAGCAAACCGCATTGGCCATGAGCCGTCCGCCGCTGCGCGTGCTGATCGACGGCCGTTTGCGAGTGCCGCTGGACGCGCCGTTCTTCAAGGCTGGCCCGGCGTTGGTCGCGACCTGCATGGCCATCGAAGAACAATACGCCAATGGCCCGGAATGCCTGATCGTGGCCGGCGACGATGGTCTGGTGGACCTGCGCAAGTTGCTGGTCGAACTGGCCAACCGTGGGGTCAACGAAGTATTGGTCGAAGCGGGTCCGCGTCTGGCAGGGGCTTTTGCCCAGCAAGGTCTGGTGGACGAATTCCAGATCTTCATCGCCGGCAAGTTCCTCGGCTCTTCTGCACGACCTTTGCTGGACTGGCCGCTGGCGCAAATGAAAGACGCACCCGAGCTCAAAATCACCGAAATCCGCGCAGTTGGCGATGACTGGCGAGTCATCGCCATTCCCGTGCCGGCAGCGAGCGTATAATTCCCGGCCTGCGCCACGCGACGGCTTTGTTCTCGAGGAGGACTCCATGTTTACCGGCATCATCGAATCCATCGGCAGTATTCGTGCATTGACCCCAAAAGGCGGAGATGTGCGGGTTTACGTAGAAACCGGCAAGCTCGACCTGAGCGACGTCAAACTGGGCGACAGCATTGCGGTCAACGGCGTGTGCCTGACCGCGGTTGAACTGCCCGGCAATGGCTTTGCGGCGGATGTCAGCCGTGAAACCCTCGACTGCACCGCCATGAACGACCTGAAAAGCGGCAGCCCGGTCAACCTGGAAAAAGCCCTGACCCCGACTACTCGCCTCGGCGGTCATCTGGTCAGCGGCCATGTCGATGGCGTGGGCGAAGTGGTTGCCCGCACCGAGAACGCCCGCGCTGTGGAATTCCGCATCCGCGCACCGAAAGACCTCGCCAAGTACATCGCCCATAAAGGCTCGATCACCGTCGACGGCACCAGCCTGACCGTGAACGCAGTCGATGGCGCCGAGTTCTTGCTGACGATCATTCCCCACACCCTGAGCGAAACCATCATGGCGTCTTACCAGCCAGGTCGCCGGGTGAATCTGGAAGTGGACTTGCTGGCACGTTATCTGGAGCGCCTGTTGCTGGGCGATAAGGCCGCAGAGCCCGGCTCCAAAAATAGAGAGCCCAGCAACATCACCGAAAGCTTTCTGGCCCAAAACGGCTACCTCAAATCCTGACTCAAGGGGGTGCCTTGTGGCGCTCAATAGCATCGAAGAACTGGTTGAAGACATCCGCCAAGGCAAGATGGTCATCCTCATGGATGACGAAGACCGCGAGAACGAAGGCGACCTGATCATGGCCGCCGAGTGCTGCCAGCCTGAACACATCAACTTCATGGCCAAGCACGCCCGTGGCCTGATCTGCATGCCGATGAGCCGCGAACGCTGCGAACTGCTGAAGCTGCCGCTGATGGCGCCGCGCAACGGTTCCGGTTTTGGCACCAAGTTCACTGTGTCGATCGAAGCCACCACCGGCGTGACCACCGGCATCTCCGCCGCCGACCGCGCCCGCACCGTGCAGGCTGCCGCCGCCAAGGATGCCAAGGCTGAAGACATCGTCAGCCCGGGCCATATCTTCCCGCTGATGGCCCAACCGGGCGGCACCCTCGCTCGCGCCGGTCACACCGAAGCCGCCTGCGACCTGGCGCGCATGGCCGGTTTCGAGCCGAGCGGCGTGATCTGCGAAGTGATGAACGACGACGGCACCATGTCCCGCCGCGCCGAACTGGAAACCTTCGCCGCCGAACACAACATCAAGATCGGCACCATCGCCGACCTGATTCACTACCGGATGATCCACGAACGTACCGTTCAGCGGATTGCCGAGCAGCCGCTGGACAGCGAACTGGGCCAATTCAACCTGGTGACCTATCGTGATTCCGTGGAAGGCGACGTGCACATGGCCCTGACCCTGGGCACCGTATGCGCCGAAGAACCGACCCTGGTTCGCGTGCACAACATGGACCCGTTGCGCGATCTGCTGATGGTCAAGCAACCGGGGCGCTGGAGCCTGCGCGCCGCCATGGCTGCGGTTGCCGAGGCCGGCAGCGGCGTGGTTCTGTTGCTCGGTCACCCGCTCGATGGTGACGTGTTGCTGGCGCATATCCGCGAAACCGCTGAGCAGGTCCCGGCGAAAAAACCGACCACCTACAGCATCGTCGGTGCCGGTTCGCAGATCCTGCGGGACCTGGGCGTACGCAAAATGCGCCTGATGAGTGCGCCAATGAAATTTAATGCGATATCCGGTTTCGATCTGGAAGTTGTAGAATACGTGCCCTCCGAATAATGACCGGTTGTTTCCGGGCCTTGATTCGCGGTTAACACATCACTGAGGGACGCGTAGAAAACGCGTCCCGGCTCTTTAAGAGATCTAACGAATGACCCTGAAGACCATCGAAGGTACGTTCATCGCCCCTAAAGGCCGCTACGCTTTGGTAGTAGGCCGTTTCAACAGCTTCGTTGTTGAAAGCCTAGTCAGCGGTGCAGTTGATGCCCTGGTTCGCCATGGCGTGAGCGAAAGCGACATTACCCTCATCCGTGCCCCTGGCGCCTTCGAAATCCCGCTGGTTGCGCAGAAAGTCGCCCAGAAAGGCGAGTACGCAGCAATCATCGCCCTGGGCGCGGTCATTCGTGGCGGTACTCCGCACTTCGAATACGTGGCGGGCGAATGCACCAAGGGCCTGGCCCAGGTGTCCATGGAGTTCGGCGTACCGGTCGCTTTCGGCGTGCTGACCGTTGATTCCATCGAGCAAGCCATCGAACGTTCCGGCACCAAGGCCGGCAACAAAGGTGCCGAAGCTGCCCTGTCCGCCCTGGAAATGGTCAGCCTGCTGGCACAGTTGGAGGCCAAGTGATTAGCGACGACAGCGATCAGTTCAACCCGCGCGATCCAAAGCCTGCGGATGCCGGCAAGCCATCGAAAAGCGTCAAGCGTCGCGAAGCCCGTCAGCTCGCGACTCAAGCGCTGTACCAATGGCACATGGCCAAGCAATCGCTGAACGAGATCGAAGCGCAGTTCCGGGTCGATAACGATTTCAGCGATGTCGACGGTGCCTATTTCCGCGAAATCCTCCACGGGGTTCCGGCGCAAAAGGACAAAATCGATGCCGCACTGGCGCCTTGCCTGGACATCACCATCGAAGAGCTCGACCCGGTTGAACTGGCGGTTCTGCGCCTGTCCACCTGGGAACTGCTCGAGCGTGTCGACGTGCCGTACCGCGTTGTGATCAACGAAGGTATCGAGCTGGCGAAAGTCTTCGGTTCCACCGATGGCCACAAGTTCGTCAACGGTGTACTCGACAAGCTGGCCCCGCGTCTGCGTGAAGCTGAAGTGAAGGCGTTCAAGCGCTAATCGGCGCTTGTAATCGCTATGGGTGAGTTTGAGCTGATCCGCAATTTCTTCGCCGCCGCGCCTTGTGCGCAGGGCGGCGAGGGCGTTGCCCTTGGGATCGGCGACGATTGCGCCTTGCTGGCTGTTCCTCTGGGGGAGCAGTTGGCGGTTTCCACCGACACACTGGTTGCCGGTGTGCATTTCGCAGATCCTTGCGACCCTTTTCTACTCGGTCAGCGCTCGCTGGCTGTCGCGGTCAGCGACCTGGCCGCCATGGGCGCCACCCCCGTTGCCTTTACCCTTGCCCTGACCTTGCCGACGGTGACCGCCGATTGGCTGGATGCGTTTGCCCGTGGTTTGAACGTGATGGCCCAGGGCTGTGGCGTGGCGCTGGTCGGTGGTGACACCACCCGTGGGCCGCTGAGCCTGACCGTGACCGTGTTCGGGCGAGTGCCGGCCGGCCAGGCGTTGACCCGCAGCGGCGCCCGGCCGGGAGACTTGCTGTGCGTCGGTGGCGAGTTGGGCAATGCCGCCGGCGCGTTGCCGCTGGTGCTCGGCCAGCGCAGCGCCGATGAGGCCATCGCCGATCCGCTGCTGCGTCATTACTGGTCACCGCAACCGCAACTGGCCCTCGGTCAGGCGTTGCGCGGCAAAGCCACGGCGGCGCTGGATATCTCCGATGGTCTGCTCGCCGACTGCGGGCATATTGCGCTCGCATCGCAGGTCGGCATTCAGGTGGAGCGGAGTAAGCTGCCGGTATCGACGGCGTTGGTGGCGTTCCTCGGCCAGACCGGTGCCGAAGACGCAGCGCTGAGCGGTGGCGACGACTACGTGCTGGCGTTCACTCTGCCGTTCGTCGAATTGCCACAACTGCTGGCGGACGGCTGGCCGATCCATGTGATCGGCCAAGTCGTGACGGGGCAGGGCGTGGTGCTGCTGGACGCCGCCGGACACGACATCACCCCGCAAACCCGGGGCTATCAACATTTTCGGGAGACACCGTGACAGATCATCCCAAACAGGTCCCGGCGGAATTCGTTCCGCCATCGGTCTGGCGCAATCCATGGCACTTCCTGGCGTTCGGCTTCGGCTCGGGCACCTTGCCCAAGGCTCCCGGCACCTGGGGTTCGTTAGTTGCGCTACCCTTTATCCCGTTGTGGCAAATGTTGCCCGACTGGGGCTACTGGCTGATGCTCGGCATCACCATGCTGTTCGGCTTCTGGCTGTGCGGCAAAGTGGCCGACGATTTGCGGGTGCACGACCACGAAGGCATCGTCTGGGACGAGATGGTCGGGATGTGGATCACCCTGTGGCTGGTACCGGAAGGCTGGTACTGGTTGTTGGCGGGGTTCCTGATGTTCCGTTTCTTCGACATCCTCAAGCCATGGCCGATTCGCTGGATCGACCGGCATGTGCACGGCGGCGTCGGCATCATGCTCGACGACGTATTGGCCGGGGTCTTTGCATGGCTGGGGATGCAGGGCCTGGTGTGGTTTTTCGCCTGAGTGGTAAAGCAGGGGACTGGGGATGGCTCGACGCTGGTTGATGGTGGTTTTTACACTGTTTTGCTCCCTCGCCCAGGCGGGGGATGCCGCGCCGACGCCGTCCGTGATTCATCTGGCCAGCGAAGATTGGGAAGACTACACCGCCGCTGACGGTCATGGCCTGGGCTGGGACGTGTTGCGCGCCATCTTCGAGCCCGCCGGGGTCAAACTGGATATCCGCACCGAACCCTACACCCGCGCCGTCGGCCTGGCCCAGCGCGGCGAAGTGGATGCCTGCGTCGGTGCCTATCGCAATGAAACCAGTGACGTGCTCTATCCGCGCTGGAACTTCGACACCGATCACATCTATGCCCTGGGCCTGGCGAGCAACCCGCCACCGACCCCGGACACCCTCGGCAACTATCGACTGGCCTGGGTGCGCGGCTACAAGTATCAGGATTACCTGCCCAACGTGCAGCGCTACAACGAAGTGGTGCGGCGCACCGGAATCCTGTCGATGCTGACCCACAACCGCGCCGACTATTACATCGATGCCCTGACCGAAATCGATTATTTGCTCGCCCGGGCCAGAGATCCCTCGCAGTTCCGCCGCACCCACATCGCCGAATTGCCGCTGTACCTGTGCTTTGCCGATAACCCCAAGGCCCGCGCACTGATGGCGTTGTTCGACCAGCGCATGGGGTTGCTGGTGAAAAGCGGGCAGTTGAAACCGATTTTTGCCAAGTGGAAACAGCCGTATCCATTTGGTACTGACTGAGCGTCGACGATGAGCCCCTGTGGGAGCGAGCCTGCTCGCGAATGCGGCCTCACATTCAACACATGAGCCGCCTGACCCACCGCCTTCGCGAGCAAGCCCGCTCCCACAGGGATGGTGAGTTGTCTGCTTGATCAAACTTTTTGATCGTTATGCCCCATAATTCAGCCTAAGCGTCGGTCGGAACCTGCTGTTACAATGCCGCCTCTGCGAATCTCCAGTACTTATTGATCAGGAGCACACCGGTGCCTGTCGTTTTTGTCGCCGCTTCGAAGCTGCCAACACCTTTTGCGCAATTCACCATGCACGGCTTTCTCGATGAAGAGAACGGGCGCGAGCACGTGGTGCTGAGCCTGGGCGACTTCGCCGACGGTGCCCCGGTACTTGGCCGGTTGCACTCCGAATGCCTGACCGGCGATGCCTTGTTCAGCCAGCGTTGCGACTGCGGCTCGCAACTTGAAGCGGCGTTGCAGGCCATCGCCCGTGAAGGCCGTGGCGTGTTGCTGTACTTGCGTCAGGAAGGCCGGGGCATTGGTCTGCTGAACAAGATCCGCGCCTACGAGTTACAGGACGGCGGCGCCGACACCGTTGAAGCCAACGAGCGTCTGGGCTTTGCCGCCGATCAGCGTGACTACGCCATGTGCCTGCCGATGCTGCAGCACCTGGGCGTGAAATCCCTGCGACTGATGACCAACAACCCGCGCAAGGTCAAAGCCTTGACCGACATGGGCATCGTGGTCGCCGAGCGCGTGCCGCTGCACACCGGCCATAACCCGCACAACAAACTCTACCTGGCCACCAAGGCGAGCAAGCTCGACCACATGATGGGCAACGAGCATCAAGGCGAGGCAGACCGGGCGTGACTCGCGGTCAGGTTCGGCGACGACTGTCCGTCACCTGGTGGCAATACCTGGCGATGGCCCTGGTGCCGTTGTTCGTGATCAACGGCGTGTTTGGCCAGAGCGAAGCGATCCTGCCGGTGTTGGCGATGCCGCTGTTTATCGCCGGTGTGGCCTCGATGTTTGTCAGCCTGAAGTTTTTCGGCGGCTACAAACACGCGCTGATCGCCACCCAGAAAGCCCTCGATACCTCTGAAGAGCCCGCAGCGTGGATTGCTCTGGCGGCCAAGCGCCGTATTGCCTTCCTCGCCGCGAGCCTGCCGGCCTGGATCGGCGCCTTGGCCGTATTCGTCGGTCTCGAAGCGGTGCCGCTGGTGCTGCTGGCGCTGTCCACCGCCGTGCTGTTCTACCTCTACCGTATCCCGCGTCAACTCGGCTGATGCTGCGCGTCTGGCTGGCGGTTTTGCTGTTGGCCGTCAGCGGCTCGGCTGTTTCGGTCGAGCGAGTGGTCAGCCTCGCGCCGTCGCTTTCTGAAATCGTTGTTGAGCTGGGCTCAGCCGATTTATTAGTCGGGGTGCTGGATGCCGGTGAGCGTCCGACCGAACTCAAGGACCTGCCTTCCGTTGGCCGCTATGGCCAGTTGGACATGGAGCGATTGCTCAGCCTCAAACCCGATTTGTTATTGCTCTGGCCCGGCAGCGTCGGCCCGGCCCAGCGTGAACAGCTCAAGCGCCTGAACATTCCCACCTACGTCGCTGAACCCCACAACCTCGGCCAGCTCACGGCGCAGATTGAAGCCATCGCCACGCAACTCGGCCGTCCGGAACGGGGCGTCAGGTTGGCGGCGGATCTGCGACAGAAACTGGATAACCTGCGCCAGCGTTATCGCCGGGATAAGCCGCTAACGGTGTTCTATCAAGTCTGGGATCGGCCGCTGTACACCGTGGGCGGTGGGCAGATCATCAGCGATGCGCTGGAAGTGTGTGGCGCGCGCAATGTGTTTGCCGACCTGACCTTGCCGGCGCCGCAAGTCAGCGTGGAAGCGGTGCTGCAGCGCAATCCCGAGGTGATTCTGGCCAGTGACCGGGCGCAGCTCGATGCCTGGAAGGCGTGGCCGCAGGTGGCGGCGGTGGCGCGAGGGCAATTGTTGTTGGTGACGGATAAGGGCTTGGAACGGCCGAGTGGGCAGATGATCGAGGCGACGGCCAAGTTGTGCCAGATTATCGCGCCGGACCGTTAAGACCGAGGTGCCTGCTTCGCGAGCAAGCCCGCTCCCACATTGGTTTTGTGTCGATCACAGATCCAATGTGGGAGCGGGCTTGCTCGCGAAGAGGCCATCTCAGGCGCCGTTAATCTGGGGTCAGAGCTCCGGCGTCCAGGTCACCCCAAACATCCACGCCCGACCTTCTTCGCGATACCCATACTGACTGCCGTCATAGCTGTACAACGCGCGGCTATAGCCCTTGTCCAGAAGGTTATCGACCTTCAATTCCAGCTTCACTTCCCGATTCAACGCCCAACTGCTGCGCAATCCGAGCAAGGCATAGCCACCCAGCGGCTGTAGATTCTTCTCGTCGTCATAACTGCTGCTGACCGCTTGCCAACTGGCCCCCACGCCCAACCGATCAAACTGCCGATCCAGGTCCAGGCTCAATGTGCGACGCGCACGTCGGGCCAGGGTGTGGCCGCTGTTGCGATCCCGTGGATCGATGATCGCCACGCCGAGGTTGCTCTGCCAGCCGAACAGTTCCTGTTTCAGCGCTGCTTCGAAGCCGTTGATGCGTGCCGAGGCGACGTTCTGCGGAAGGTTGTTGCTGCCGAAGATGATCGCGTCTTTCAGATCCGTGCGGTACAGCGATGCTTCCAGGCGACTGCTTTCGGTCAACTGACTGCGCCATTGCAGCTCGTAGCTTTTCGAGGTTTCCGGTTTGAGATCCGGGTTGCTGAAATCCGGGTAATACAAATCGTTGAAGGTAGGGGCGCGAAAGCCTTCGCTGTAGGTCAGCAGCAGGTCGTTGTCCGGGTTCAGCGGCAGGGTGAAGGTGCCGCTCCAACTGTTCTGGCCGCCGAACTGTTGGTTCTGGTCGCGGCGCAGGCCCAGCTCCGTGGAGAAGCTGTCCGCCTGGTAGCGATGCTGGATAAACGCGGCGCGGTTCCAGCGGCTGTCCTCGTCGAACGGCGTGCTGCTGTTAATCCGGTCTTCGTACCAGTCGCCGCCGGCGATCAGGCTGTTGTGCTCGTTGAGCGTCAGGTCGTTTTGCCAGTTCACCGAATCGCGGTAGGTGTTGAACACCGTGCGCTCGTCGCTGAGCTTGTCGAGGGTCTTCTCGCGGTTTTCGCTGTGGCCAAATTCGACGCGAGTTTTCCAAAGGTCGTTGATGTGCGCATCGACGTAACTGCTGACGCTGCTGACGTCGAAATCGCTGTATGGCTGCTGCTGGACGGATTCAAAGGTGTTGGTGTCGAAGCGACCGAACGGGTTATCGAACTCGCTTTTGCCCCTGTTATCCAACACGTTTGCACCGATTTCGATGTCATCGGTAAGGGCGTGACTCAGGCTCAAACTCACCGATTTGTTGCGGTACTCGTCGTGATCGCCATCGCTGGGATACGACTCGTGGGTGCGATTGATACCGGCCGTTTCATCAAGGCTGGCGCCCAGGTTGAAACGGGTTTTCTCATCGCCACCGGACAGCCCAAGGCTACGCTCCCACGTCTGGTTGCTGCCAAACCCCACATGCAGCCGTGGTTGAAAACCCTGTTCGCCGCCACGACGGGTGAAAATCTGGATCACCCCGCCAATCGCATCACTGCCATAAATCACCGACCGGGAGCCGCGCAGCACTTCCACGCGCTCGACCTGTTCGATGTTGATGTGTTGCAGGTTGCTGTCGCCGGACGTAGTGCTGCCGATGCGCTGCCCGTCCACCAGCACCAGGCTCTGGGCCGATTTGGTGCCGCGAATGTAAATCCCCGGCAAGCTGCCGCGCCCGCCGGTTTGCCCAACTTGCACGCCCGGCACACGCCGCAGAAGGTCGGTAACGCTGGTCGGTTGCAGGCGGTCGATGTCGTCGCGGGTGAACACGGTGTTGGCGGCGCTGCTGTCGTTGCGCGCCTCGACCTGACGGTTGGCGCTGATCAGCACGTCGGGGAGTTTGAGGGCTTGATCGCGTTCGAAGGTGTCGGCCAGGAGGTGGCCGGTCGGCAGCAAGGTCAGCGTCAGGGCGAGGCGGGAGAATTTCATGGGCTGTCCATTGGCACTTGGGAGCACAAACCAATGTGGGAGCGGGCTTGCTCGCGAAAGCGGTGGGTCAGTCAACATCTAAGTGACTGACAGTCCGTCTTCGCGAGCAAGCCCGCTCCCACAGGGTTTTGCGTGTGGCTTTAGATATTGAGCAGTTGCAGGCGCTCACGCACCGACGCTTCAATCCCGGCCTCGTCCAACCCGCACTCAGCCAGCATTTGCGCAGGCTTGGCGTGTTCGACGTAGCTGTCCGGCAGGCCCAGGTGCAGCATCGACTTGAGGATGTTTTCCCGCGCCAGGAACTCGCTGACCGCGCCGCCGGCGCCGCCCATGATCGCGTTCTCTTCGATGGTGACCAGCAACTCATGGCTGGCGGCGATTTCGCGAACCAATTCTTCATCGAGCGGTTTGACGAAGCGCATGTCGACCACGGTCGCATCCAGCGTCTCGGCAACTTTCAGCGCCTCGGCCAGTTGCACGCCGAACACCAGCAGGGCGACTTTGCTGCCCTGGCGGCGAACCACGCCCTTGCCGATCTCGATCGGTTGCAGGTCTTTCTCGATCGTCGCGTTCGGGCCGTTGCCACGCGGGTAACGCACCGCCGCCGGGCCGTTGTACAGGTGGCCGGTGGTGAGCATTTTGCGCAGTTCGTTTTCGTCGCTCGGGGTCATCACCAGCATGCCGGGGATGCAGCGCAGGAACGACAGGTCGAAACTGCCCGCGTGGGTCGGGCCGTCTTCGCCCACTAAACCTGCGCGGTCGATGGCGAACAGCACGTCGAGGTTTTGCACCGCGACGTCGTGGATCAGTTGGTCGTAGCCCCGTTGCAGGAAGGTCGAATAGATCGCCACCACCGGTTTCGCGCCTTCGCAGGCCATGCCCGCGGCGAAGGTGACGGCGTGCTGCTCGGCAATCGCTACGTCGAAGTAGCGCAGCGGGAAACGTTCGCTGAACGCCACCAAATCCGAGCCTTCCTTCATCGCCGGGGTAATCCCGACCAGTCGCGGATCGGCGGCGGCCATGTCGCACAGCCATTCACCGAACACACCGGAGTACTTCGGCCCGCCGGATTTCTTCGGCGCAGCGGCGGGGGCATCCACCGGTTCGAGCTTGGTGATGGCGTGGTAACCAATCGGGTCGACTTCCGCCGGGGCGAAGCCTTTGCCTTTCTTGGTGACCACGTGCAGGAATTGCGGGCCTTTGAGATCGCGCATGTTGCGCAGGGTGGCGATCAGGGTGGGCAGGTCGTGGCCGTCGATGGGGCCGATGTAGTTCCAGCCCAGCTCTTCGAACAGCGTGCCCGGGACCAGCATGCCCTTGGCGTATTCTTCGGTACGCCGGGCGATTTCCCAGGCGCCGGGCAGGCGCGACAGGACCTTTTTGCTGCCTTCGCGCATGCTTGCATACGTGCGGCTGGAAAGGATTTTTGCCAGGTAATTCGACAAACCGCCGACGTTGCGCGAGATCGACATGTCGTTGTCGTTCAGGATCACCAACATGTTGGCGTTCACTTCCGGCGCGTGGTTCAGCGCCTCGAAAGCCATGCCGGCGGTCAATGCGCCGTCGCCGATCACCGCGATGGCCTTGCGATCACTGTTCTGCAGGCGGGCGGCAATGGCCATGCCCAGCGCTGCGCTGATCGAGGTGCTGGAGTGGCCGACGCCAAAGGTGTCGTACTCGCTCTCGGAACGACGCGGGAAGGCTGCGACGCCGTCCTTCTGGCGCAGAGTGCCCATGCGCTCGCGACGGCCGGTGAGGATTTTGTGCGGATAAGCCTGATGACCCACGTCCCATACCAACCGGTCGTCCGGGGTGTCGAACACGTAATGCAACGCGATGGTCAGCTCGATGACGCCCAGGCCGGCACCGAAATGCCCGCCGGTCTGACCGACCGTGTAGAGCAATTCCAGGCGCAATTCATCGGCCAGGGTTTCCAGCTCGGCTTCGCCTAACCGGCGCAGGCCGTCCGGCGTGTTGGCGCGGTCGAGCAGGGGCGTGGTCGGGCGCTTGCGGGGAATCTCATGAAACGTCGTGGGCATCAGGCGAATCGTTATAGGTATAGAAGAGGCGGCAGTTTACCTGATGCATCGGCCCCTGCCCACGCGTTGCTCTTTTTTGGCGGATACGCTGTCAGCTACGCCGTTCGACGATATAGCGGGCCAGATCGCGTAAAGGCTCGGCGGCCGCGTCAAACGGTCGCAGCGCATGCAGGGCCTGATCGCGCAGTTCCAGGGCGTAGACCTTGGCCGCGTCGAGGCCGAGCAGGGCCGGGTAGGTCGGCTTGTCGCGTGCGATATCGGCGCCCTGGCGTTTGCCGAGGGTTTCGGTGTCACTTTCGACGTCGAGAATGTCGTCCTGCACCTGAAACGCGAGGCCGATGGCCTGTGCATAGGTCTGCAAGGACTTCAGTTCGTCCTTCTCGGCCCGACCGCTGGCCAGGGCACCGAGCTTGACGCTGACCTCGATTAACGCGCCGGTCTTGTGCCGATGCATGTATTCGAGGGCTTTCTGATCCAGCTTCAAGCCGACCGAACCGAGGTCGATGGCCTGACCGCCGACCATGCCCGCCGGGCCTGCCGCCAACGCCAAAGCGCTGACCATTTGCAGACGGATCTCGGCATCCGAGGTGCTCAGGCGCGGGTCGAGCAGGGCGCTGAACGCCAGGCTCTGCAAGCCGTCGCCAGCGAGGATCGCGCAAGCTTCATCAAATTTTTTGTGGGTGGTCGGCTGGCCACGACGCAAATCGTCGTCGTCCATGGCCGGCAAATCGTCGTGCACCAGGGAATAGGCGTGGATCAGCTCCACCGCACACGCCGCGCCGTTGGCCTGCTCAGCCTTGCCGCCCAGCGCTTCGCACGCGGCGTAGGCCAGAAGCGGACGCACGCGCTTGCCGCCATTCATCACGCTGTAGCGCATGGCGTCATAAAGGCGAGCGAGCTCGGGGCCTGGCGGGTTGAACAGGGTGTCCAGTGCAGCATTGACGCGGGCCTGGCTGGTCGCCGAATACGCTGCAATCATTCTGGCTGATCCGCGTCGAAGGGTTCCTCGGCCAGCTCGCCATCACGCTCGAGCAGCACTTGAACCTTTTGCTCAGCCTGGGCCAGCGCTGCCTGGCAATCGCGGGTCAGACCGATGCCTTGCTCGAAAGCCGTCAGCGAATCTTCCAGCGACAACTCGCCGTTCTCCAGTCGCTCTACCAGCGTTTGCAGGTCAGCGAGGGATTGTTCGAAATCCAGTGCAGCTTTTTTGCGGGCCATGGCGGCTATTTCCGGTTGACGTTAAACCGGCGCGACACTAGCAGACATGGGGGTTATGGGCAAATGAGCGGCCACTTTCAGAGCTGTCCCAGAGGCATCGCCACAATCCCTGTGGGAGCGGGCTTGCTCGCGAAGAGGGCGTGTCAGTCACCATTATTACTGCCTGATACACCGCATTCGCGAGCAAGCCCGCTCCCACAGGTGAATCTTTACCTGACAGGAGGTGGTGCAAGCCCTCTCTCTAAAAGTGATGTCACTTCGGGGGCATAGAGGGTATTCGGCTCATTTCGTGAGCCGAATAACCAATCTATTCGGCTCACGCGCAATAATCATCGTGATTTCCACCACAAATAAACATGTATCCGATTGTTAAAAAACCGCCAAATCGCTAACCTTCGCGCCTCTACGACCCAATAGTCACGGGTCTTTCTGACGAAACGCAGTTTTTTGCATCTGTAACGCGCCGAGGATCGGGCGCAAGGTTTCGTTGTGCATGGCAGGAGGCGTCACATGCGTTGTTTTCTTTCACTGCTGATCACGCTGGTCTGGGCCTGTGCGGCTTGGGCCGAGCCCACGGCCGAGTTGTCGGAGCCGGTGGGCGGCTGGCGCTATAACGGCTTGCTCGACCGCAGTGAAAACCCTCAAGTCGCTTATCCCACACCTCCCATCGACCGGGGCGTGCAGCGCAATCGCACGATGATCGAAGGACAGCTCAAGGCCATTGGCACCCAGCGCGGGCCACATACCTTGGCGGTCAACGGCAATCCACTGAACCTGTACACCGACGACGAAGGGCGTTTCGCCCGGCCGTATGCCTTTGGCGCCGGCTCCAACAGCGTCGAAGTGCGCAGTGCCGAAGGCAAATCCCTCAAGCGCGTTCAATTCTATGAAGCCAATAACCTGCGCACCCCGGCGCGGATTCGCGTGGTGCTGGGTTGGGACGACCCGAAAGCCGAACTTGACCTGCACATCATTACCCCGGACGGCCAGCATGCGTTTTTCGCCCACACGGCGTTAACCAACGGCGGCGGCCTCGACCCGGATGGTGTCGATGGCCCCGGCCCGGAAATGTTCACCATGACCGCGCCGATGCATGGCACCTATCTGGTTTACGTGAACTATTGGGGCAACTTCGGCAGCGAAGGCTATAACTTCGATGAGACCAGCAACCAGAACGAGGTCATCACCTCGCAAATCAACCTGGTGCTCAACGAAAACACCGTCGACGAAAAACGCGAGACCTTCATCGTGCCCCTGCGGGCCATCGGTGACCTGTTGCTGGTCAAGACTTTCAACTATTAAACATCCCGCTCCACGGATGAACTGCTGAGCTTTGGGAACATGAGCGTGAACATGAGCGATAACACGATTTCACCAGCGGCTACCCCGGCCGCCGAAACGCCTGCTGCCAAAACGCCGCGTCGCTGGCCAGCCGTGCTGATCGGGCTGTGCCTGGTGGCCGGCGTCGCGGGCGGGTTGGGCTGGTTCATGCACAAACCCAAGGTGCCGCTGGCGCAGTTGGCCAGTGACAAACTGGGCATGAGCCGCCCGGACGGTCTGCTGGAAACCAACTCCTTGAGCCAATTGCCCAAGGACTTGCTGGCCGTGCCGTTCCTCAAGGAAACCCTGACCGAAGATTTCGTCTTCTATTACGAAGCCCATGCGGATCGTCTCGGCTTGATTGGCAGCTTGCGCCGGATCATTTACGAACATGACCTGAAGCTGCAGGATAGCCTGATCGAGCAGCTCTTCGATCAACCGGCGGACGTGGCGCTGTGGCGTGGGGCGGATGGTCGCCTCAAAGATTTCCTGTTGGTGATGGATCGCGGTGGCCTGGCCAAACTGCTGGAGCCGCTGGCCAAAGTCGCGCTGGATGACACGCAACTGACCCAGGTCGGCAGCGTAAAAGTCGGCGCCGATGACGTGGCGCTCTATCAACTGACCTACAACGCCACCAAGGCACTGTTGTTCGCCTCCCATGGCGACAAACTGGTGGTGCTGTCCAACCCGACCAAACTTTACGATGCGGAAACGGGTGCGGCTGAAGAGTCGGGCAGCGTTTCCACCAAGTCCATCGCCGCGCTGCTCAATGGCGACAAACTGTTCCCCGAAGCCTTCGGCCTGCAACCCCGCGCACCGGAAGTGAAACAACGGCTGTCGGTGAATTCCAGCGTATTGGCGATGGGTTACCAGCGCTTTATCCCGAACTTCGCCGGCCTGCGCTTCGACATGGACGACAAGGGCTGGCACAGCTTCCTCGCCATGGATGAACTGGACAACCAGCCGGACTTCGATTTCAAACCGATCTGGCAAGCCATGCCGATGGGCGCCAGTGCCTGTGTCGCCTTGCCGCTGGCGGCTGAGCAACAGAAACCGCTGCTGGTCAAACTCGGCGCCGAAGAAAAAGTCGCCCAGGCCCTGACCGAACACATGGCCGGCGCGGCGGGTCTTTGCTGGTACGCCGATTCGCGTCTGTACACGCCGCTGCTGGTGGCCAGCCTGAATGACAGCGACAGCGCCAAGCTCGACGGTGACTTGGGCAACCTGTTTGGCTCGATGGTCGGCGCCTATGAAGGCAACGTCGAAGAACACGCGTTCCCGGTTGTGGAGAAGAAGGAAGGCGAAAGCCATCAGTGGCAGCGTCAGGTCAGCTCCAACTTCGGCCCGTACGCGGCCAAGGATGCCGAGAACCCGGATGCAATCACCGGCAAGGCGTTCATGAAAGTCAGCCTCGCTCGTCACGGTTCGACGCTGCTGTTTTCCCTCGACGATAAACTCGTGGACAAGGCCCTCGGCACCCTCGACAAACGCTTCCCACCGATGGCCGATGTGGTGCCGAAAGACCTGCTGATGCCGGTCTACTTCGGCCCGGATTCCATGGCGCAACTGATGCAACAGGAAACCCTCGACAGCCTGCCCCAGGACATGGAACCGGTGTTCTACAACGCCGCGCAAACCTACCTGATCCCGAAACTGCGCAAGCTCGGCGGCTACGGCAAGTACGCGCTGACCCTGCCTAAAGGCAGCGAGCCCGACGGCCACTGGCAATGGCTGCCGCTGGAGTGGAAAGCCCTGTGACAGCCCTTATCCGAGGCCTCGGCCTGCTGGCGATGTTGCTGGGCAGCCGGGTGTTTGCCACTGAAGCCGCGCCGCTGGATGCGCAGCAATCCCAGGTGTTTCGCGCCTGGTTTGTGCGCATCGCCCAGGAACAACTGACCCAAGGCCCGAGCCCGCGCTGGTTCCAGCAGGACTGCGCGGGCCTGGTGCGTTTCGCCGCCAACGAAGCGTTGAAAGTCCATGACGACAAATGGCTGCGCAGCAATGGCTTGTCCAACCGCTACCTGCCGCCGGAGTTGCAACTGAGCGAGACGCAACGCGGCCTCGCCCAGCAATGGCAGCAGGGCGGCGGCAAGGTCGGGCCGTACGTCAACGCGATCAAGTTGATTCAGTTCAACAGCCATCTGGTCAGCCGCGACGTGTCCCAGGCACGGCCCGGCGATTTGATGTTTTTCGATCAGGGCGACGACCAGCACCTGATGATCTGGATGGGCCGCTACATCGCCTATCACACCGGCACCACCACCCCCACTGACAACGGCATGCGATCCGCGAGCCTGCAGCAACTCATGACATGGAAGGACACCCGATGGATACCCGACGCAGCCAACCCCAACTTCATCGGCGTCTATCGACTGAACTTTCTCTCCCAATGATCGGTGCCCGCATGCTGCGTTTACTGCCTCTGCTGTTGGTTTTAGTGCTGCCGTTTTCGGCGGTCAACGCCGAAGACACCGTCGAGCCAAGCGGCTATACGCCGGTGGCCGGTGAAAGTTTCTTTCTGCTGGCCGACAGCAGTTTTGCCGCCGATGAGCAGGCGATGGTCCGTCTCGAAGCGCCGGGCCGCGACTATCGCCGGTTCCGCATGGAGCCTTATGGCGGCGCCGACATTCGCGTGTATCGCATCGACAAACCGCTGGATTTCCTCAAGCGCCAGAAGAACCTGCACCGCGTGGTCAGCGACGGCCAGTTCAAGGGCGAAGGCCTGTCGAACACCCTCGCGTACCTGTGGGATAACTGGTATCGCAAATCCCGTCGCGTGATGCAGCGGGCGTTTTCCTACGAGTCGCGCAAACAAGTCACCGAGGAAGTGCCGGAGCTGAAGATGGGCACCGCGATTGCGGCGCCAACGCCTTACGACGCCCAGCCACAATTCGCGCTGATTCCGGGCCTGCCGGTTGTCAGCCAATTCCGTTATCCACTGTGGGAAGCCAAACCGATCCAGCCGCCTGCGGGCGTGAACCTGGCCGGTTCGTCCAGTGAATTCGTCAGCGTTGCGCCGGGCAATGTGTACATTCCGTTGGGTCACCTGAAACCGGGCCTGTACCTGGTGGAAGCGCTGATCGGCAAATACCGGGCGACCACCATGGTCTTCGTCTCCAACACTGTGGCGGTGAGCAAAATTGCCGGTGATGAATTGCTGGTGTGGGCGGCGCGCAAACACGAAGGCAGTTCGGTGCCGAAGGTCAATGTGCTGTGGACCGATGGCCTGGGTGTGATGAGCAGCGGCGCCACTGACGCCGATGGCTTGCTGCGCCTGAAACACGTCAGCCCCGAGCGTTCGTTCGTGATCGGCGAAGACGAAGAGGGCGGTGTGTTTGTCTCCGAGAACTTCTACTACGACAGCGAAATCTACGACACCAAACTCTACGCGTTCACCGACCGGCCGTTGTACCGGCCGGGGGATTGGGTGTCGCTGAAAATCGTCGGTCGCGAGTTCAAGAACGCCCGGGATTCCGTGGCGCCGAGCGCTGCCGACGTCAACGTGACGGTGCTCGATGCCACGGGCACGGCGCTGCAATCGTTGGCGCTGAAGCTCGATTCGAAGTCCGGCACCCAGGGCCGTTTCCAGTTGCCGGACAACGCGGTGGCGGGCGGTTATGAACTGCGTTTCAGCTACAAGGACCAGGCCTACAGCAGCGCCTTTCGCGTCGCCGAATACATCAAGCCGCACTTCGAAATCTCGCTGAACCTGGCCAAGCAGGACTACCGCACCGGCGAACCGGTGAAGGGCAGCCTGGTGCTGTTGTACCCGGACGGCAAACCAGTGGCCGACGCCAAATTGACCCTGAGCCTGCGCGCCCAGCAACTGTCGATGGTCGATAACGAGCTGCAATACCTCGGGCAATTCCCGATTGAGCTGACCAGCACCGAACTGACCACCGACGCCAAGGGCAACGCGACCCTCGACCTGCCGGCGGCTGACAAACCGAGCCGCTACATGCTCACCGTGTTCGCCAGCGATGGTGCGGCGTATCGGGTCAAGACCACCAAGGAAATCCTCATTGATCGCGGCGCAGCAAGTTTCAGTCTGCGTGCGCCACAGCGGTTCAGTGCTGTGGGTGACAAGGTTGCGTTCAGCTATCTGAATGAAGGCGGTAGTGAGCAGAGCAGAGCGGTCACCCCGAGCAGCTACAGTTGGGTGCGTCTGGAAGACCAGACCACCGGTGACGGCAAGCTCACCGCGAAAGACAAAGGCTTCAGCGTGGCTTTCGCGCGGCCGGGCACCTACAACCTGACGTTGAAGGATGACCATGGCCGCGTGGTTGGCGCGACCGGGCATTCGGTCACCGGCGAAGGCGTCAAAGCCGTGCCGGGCACCGTGGAAATCGTCCTCGACAAACCCGAGTACAAGGCCGGCGACGAAGCCATGGCGTTGATCACCTTCCCGGAACCGGTCAGCGATGCGCTGCTGTCCCTGGAACGGGACAAGGTCGAGGCCACCGCGCTGCTGTCCAAGGGCAGCGACTGGCTGAAGATGGAAAAACTCAGCGACACCCAATACCGCGCACGCATTGCGGTGAAAGACAACTTCGCACCGAACCTGACCTTCTCCGTGCTCTACACCAAGGGCGGGCAGTACAGCTTCCAGAACGCCGGCATCAAGGTGATTACGCCGCAAATCGACGTGGCGATTGCTACCGATAAAGAGTCGTATCAGCCGGGGGATACCGTGTCGGTGGACCTGACCACGCAGTTCGCCGGCAAGCCGATTCCGGCGCACCTGACGGTCAGCGTCGTCGACGAAATGATCTACGCGCTGCAACCGGAAGTCGCGCCGACCATCGACCAGTTCTTCTACCACCCGCGCCGCAACAACGTGCGCACCAGCGCCAGCCTGTCGTTCATCAGCTACGACGTCGCATTGCCCGGCAGCCCAGGCGCGCCGGGCAAAGCCAACCGCAGCGAGCGGGGCGTGAAAGTGCTGGAGCGGCCACGTCGTGAAGACGTCGACACCGCCGCGTGGCAGCCGGAATTGATCACCGACGCCAACGGCAAAACCCGCTTCACCTTCAAGATGCCGGACTCGTTGACCCGCTGGCGCATCACTGCGCGGGCCATCGCCGATGACGGTCAGGTAGGGCAGAAGAAGCAGTTCGTGCGCTCGGAAAAGCCGCTGTACCTGAAGTGGAGCGGCCCGACCAAATTCCGCAATGGCGACAAACCGGCCCTCGGCGTGTTTGCTTTCAGCCAGGCTGAAAAACCGGTCAAGGCTGAGCTGGTGATCCATTACGGCGGCGCCGAACAGCGCATGCCGGTGACCCTGAACAGCGGCATCAACTACATCGCCCTGCCAGCGTTTGCCCTGGCGAGTGGCGACTGGACCGCCGAACTGGTGCAGGACGGCAAGACCGCCGATGCCTTGGCCGTGCGCCTGAGCGCGACCGGCGAAGGCTGGCAGGTCACGCAAAGCCAAGTGGTGGACGCGGTCAGCGGCGATACAGCGCTGACCTTGCCGGCGGACGCGACAGACATTCGCCTGCGACTGGATGACAGCCCGCAAGCGCTGTTCCGTTCGGCCCTCGATGATTTGCTCAGCTATCCGTACGGCGGCGTCGAGCAGACCGCCAGCCGTTTGCTGCCGCTGAGCATCGCTTATCCATCGCTGTCGTCGAACCCGCAAATCCGCGATCGCTTGCGCCTGATCATGCAAAACAGCCGCTTGCGCCTGGTGCAAATGGCCGGACCATCGGCGAGCTTCACCTGGTGGGGCATGGACGGCGAGCCGGACGCGTTCCTCACCGCTTACGCCTACTACGCCGACTGGTACGCCAGCAAAGCGCTGGAGCTGAGCCTGCCGCCGGAGCACTGGCAGCGGGTGTTGGAGGTGTATTCCAAGCAGGCGAAGAACACGCCGCTGTTGCAACGGGCGCTGATCCTGTCGTTTGCCAAGCAGATGCAATTGCCGGTGAACACCTTGCTCAGCGGCTTGATGGATGACCTGGCGAAGGCTGGCGACGGCAACGCGGCGAACCTGATGGACGATGGCGAAGACAGCCTGGTCATGAGCGATCCGGATTCGGCGCTCGGGTTGGCGGCGGCGCGTGCGCTGACGGCTTCGTTGGCCAAGCAATCCAAGGTCACGCTGCCCGATGCATTCAATCGCCAATTGCCGGATGCGCAACAACGTCTGGCCGTGAGTTCGCAGCCATTTGCCGAAGCTTTGAACCTGTCGCTGCAAGCCTTCGATCAGGCCCACGCGCAACAGTTGTTGCAACGCCTGCTGCCACAGCAATCGACCCTCGAACGCGCTCTGGCGCTGAGCTGGTTGCAACACAGCATCGAACAGGCTTCGCCGACCATCGCCCTGGCACCGGGTGAAGGCTGGAAGAAAAACTACGGTGATACCGGCGAGATGTACTGGACGTGGCAGGGCGCTACGCCGGTGCCGGCAGCCTTGTCGCTGACCGGGACCCAGGAACGTCCGCTGCGTGCGGCGCTGAGCTATCAGACCAAACAACCGGCAATCGACCCGATGGCGGTGACCATCACCCGTCGCCTGTCGCGTCTGGTGCCGGGTGACGAAGCCTTCGAATTCAAACTCGAGGCGGTCGGCACCAAGCCGTTGTCCAGCGACAGTTTGTATCTGGACGAAGTGATCATCACCAGCAAGGCCGCGAAACCGCTGCGCTACGGCATGATCGAAGTGCCGCTGCCACCGGGCGCCGATGTCGAGCGCACCACCTGGGGCATCAAGCTGATGGGCAAGGCTGGCACCGAACCGACGGCGTTGGAGAAGGCGCGTTTTGAGCCGGGTCAACTGGCCTACGCGATTCCGGTGGATGCCTTGAGCGGTGAATTGCGCGTGCGGCATCTGGTGCGCTTCTCGCAGAAAGGCCAGTTCAATCTGCCGCCGGTGCGTTTCACCCAGGTCTATGCGCCACAGCATCAGGCCCAGGAACAGAAACCGGCGCTCGGCCAGGTCACGGTCAACTGACATGACCCGGCCTCTGGTCTGGTGGCTGCTGTGTTTGCTCCCTGCGCTGGCGACAGCGCAGGACGAACCGTTGCGACTGGGCTTCAAGGGTGAATTGCTGTCGTTGAGCCGGACTCAAGTGATCTCCCGCGAGCCGTTGCCCCCCGACGTGCAGACGCCGTTAGGGAGTTTGTGGAAGTTGTTTGTCTACGGCTGGCTGGTGGATACCGGTGCGCGGGAATCTGCGTATGAGTGTCGCGGGCAGTCGAAAGAAGAGGTTTATTGCTGCACGGCCGGCGGCAAGATTGGCCGCGATCAGGCGTTGGTGAAGTCGTGCGGGTTGTACTTTGAACCTGCACGATTGGGTATTAATGACGCTGATTGGCGCATGTATTGGCAGGCGCGACAGGCGCCGGAGTGGTTGCTGAACTTGCCGTCGTTGCAGCCTTCGACACGAGTTTCCGTAGCGGAACTGCTGAAAGTGCTGGCCGTGATGCCAGCACAGGATCAGGCCCGGCGAGTGTTGCTGGATGTGGTGTTGAACGCCGCTGACGGTAATGTCGTGGGCGAACTCGGTGGCCGCTTGCGGGTGAAAACCTGGAGCTGGTTGGCGGATCAGGATCCTTCTTCGCGTCAGGGCGGGTTTGCCGGTTGGACCGTGGATGGCACGCCGATCTGGGCCGGTGGGCGCGGGACCAGTCAGATGGTTCTGCGTCATTACGGTGGGGCGTTGGCGTCGGTGTTGCCGGTGGATTGGCCGGTGGATGCGGGGCGTTGCGTCGAGGTGGGGCTGTTTTCCCGTTATCCGATCGGGCGTGTGTTGGCCGGGGATCGGGTGGTTGGATCGGGTCCGTTGCAGGGTGACTATCGCGTCGAATTTGCCAATGGCAATCAGCTGGACATCCACAGCGACGGTGAGCTGTTTTTGGTGGGTGAAAAGCTTGTGGCCCGCCTGGACCGCGAAGAATACGTCGCCCGGGTTCTTCAGCGGGAAGCCAAGTCCGAACCCATTGAGGCCGCCAAAGCCCTGGCCATCGCAATCAGAACCTACCTGCTGCAAAACGCCACCCGCAACGGCGACTGCTTGAGCATCGACGACAGCAGCAACCGTCAGCGCGTCGCCCCGCGTCCGGCCACCAACGAATCGCGCAATATCGCCGCGTGGACCACCGATTTGGTCCTGGCCGGCAGCACCGTTACCTACCACTCCGACCAGCCCGGCCCGGACAAACTGTCCTGGCAACAAGCCATCGAACAAGCCAACGCCGGCCAGCGTTATGACGCCATCCTGCTGCACGCCTACCCACGCGCCAGCCTCAGCCGCTGGGACAACCCCGTCGCCTCCTGCGAAGCGTTGCCCGCCGCACAAGACTGGCTGCAAACCCAGCGCCGGGGCTGGCGTGCGCGATTGGAAAGCGAGGTCGGCTACAACGAAGTCAACACCTTCGCCGTCTGCCGCCTGGCCTTCGGCCGCCCCTATGTCGACCGCGAACGCCAGCGCATCTACGTGCGCGGCGTGCTGTCCCTCCAGGACCGCCTCGACCTGACCCACGAATACCTGCACCTGGCCTTCGAAGCACATCCGAATGGCCAGGATGAAACCTACATCGAAGGGCTCGCCCGCCACCTCTTGCTGGAATAGGCCATGAAACTCCGTTATCCACAGGTCTTCCTGTTCCTCTGTACTTTTTGTGTACTGCCGGTGACGTATGCCGCTGCGGTTGACCTTGATACCCCCGTGGGCGGTTGGCGTACCGGTGCCGTCGAGGGGGAGGGCGAGAACTACCGCCAGACCGTCAACTACCCGGCCTCCTCGGTAAACACCCCGGCCGGCCAGGCCAACACCGCACGCATCAGCGGCCAGATCAAAGCCACGCCCAAATCGGCGGAGCCGGGTCGATTGATCGTCAACGGCATCAGCATGCCGCTGAAAATCGACGCGGCCGGACACTTTGATCGCCCTTACTCATTCCCCAACGGCAGCAACAGCGTCGAAGTCCGCAGCCCGGACGGCCAGCAACGCCATCGCACCCAATTCCTCCACACTAGCGGCGGCGCCACCCCGGCCAAATTGCGGGTGCTGCTGTCGTGGGACAGCGACAACACGGACCTGGATTTGCACCTCGTCACCCCCGACGGCGCGCACATCTGGTACGGCGACCGGGTTGCACCGAATGGTGCGGCGCTAGATGTGGACGTGACCACAGGGTATGGCCCGGAAATCTTCTCCATGCCGGCGCCGATTAAAGGCCAGTACCTGGTCTATGTGAACTACTTCGGGGGCGGGTATCGCAGTGATGAGGATGGGCAAGAGGATGCGGTGCAGGCGCTGACCACGGCGCAGGTGACGGTGATTACGGAGGAAGGGACGCCGAACGAGAAGATGGAGACTTTTCTAGTGCCGATGCGGGCGGTGGGGGAGTTGACGTTGGTTAAGGGGTTTAGTTATCCGTGAGGGCTAATTGTGCAGCAGCTTGTTGCACAAATTCCGAGCCCGGTCAGGTTTCAGCAGCTCGCGATTCACCGCCAGCGTGGCACGCTGCCGGGCATCGTGGATGCGGACTTTAAGGTCGACCAGCCAATCGCCATAACCTTCGGGGGGCATGCTCAGGCTAGCGGGGGGAGTTGTTCTTGCTTTTTCCCCTTATGGCTTTTCGGCGGAGGGCGAAGATTATTCAGCGCATTTATCGGGCGTAAGCGGGCTGGGCTTTCAAGGACATGTCCTTCAAAAGAAAGCGAAGCTTCTTACTGACAGGCTCTATCGCCTGATAAATAAAATTCAACCCTACTGACTAATTTCGACCTTATGCCTTTGGGTAAGCGGCGTCACGTTCGCACGTTCCCCCCACAAACAAAATCAATAAACGCCCGCAACTTCGGCGTGAGGTGGCGGCTCGATGGCCACACCACTTGGATGTTCAGCGTGCGTTGCACCTGGTCGGGCAGGATCGACTCCAGTTCGCCGTTGTCCAGCGCGTCGCGCACGGCGAATTCGGGGACGCAGGCGATGCCCAGGCCTTGGCGGGCCATGTGGATGAGCATTTCCAGGTTGTTGCAGACCATGGTGGCTGGGACTTTCAGTTCGGTGCCTTCGGCCAGTCCCGACAGCGGCCATTTTTCCAGTTTGCCCGTGGAGGGCAGTTTGTAATGCAGGCAGTGGTGGTCCTGAAGTTGTTCGACGGTTTGCGGGTAGCCGTTGCTGGCGAAGTAGCCGGGGGCGCCGACGAGGTGGAAGCCGAAGCTGTCGAGCTTCCTGGCCATTAATCGCGAGTCGTGCAACTGGCCGGTGCGCACCACGGCGTCGAAACCTTCTTCCACCACGTCCACCAACCGGTCGGTGAAGTCCAGTTCAAGCTGGATTTCCGGATAGTGCTGCATGAACCGCGAGAGGTGCATGAACAGCACGTTGCCCAGCAGCGGCAGGCTGATGCGCAGTTTGCCCCGTGGTGTTTCGCTGGAGCTGGAGAGTTCGTGCTCGGCGGCTTCCAGTTCATTGAGCACACGGCGGCAGCGTTCGAGAAACAGCGAGCCGTCGCTGGTCAGGTTGATGCTGCGGGTATTGCGATGAAACAGGCGTGCGCCGAGTTTTTCTTCCATGCGCGCAATGCTCTTGCCCACCGCCGAGGCGGAGATCCCGAGCAAACGCCCGGCCCCTACAAAACTGCGGCTTTCGGCGACCTGCACGAACACCGTGATGCCATTGAGCTTATCCAACTCTCACTCCTTTGATTGCGGACAAAAAGGTCCGTGGACCTCGGAATTCTAACCTCTGTTTCCCCGTAACGGCCCGCTCTACCATCGAGCCATCCAGTTATGCCATCAAACTTTTGGGGTCAGACATGTCCGTTAATGAACCGCTTCGCCAGCTACAGACTCTTCGTTCGTTCGAGCCCGTCCAGTTAGGCTCGCGGATTGACGCCGTGCTTGAGCAAACCCTGCACGATCAACGCTTGGTGGGCGCCGTGGTGCTGGTGTCGCACCGGGGCAAGCTGATCTACCAGCGCGCTGCCGGGCTGGCTGACCGCGAGGCGCAATTGCCGATGCGTGAGGATGCCTTGTTTCGGCTGTCTTCGGTATCCAAGCCGATCGTTTCGGTCGCCGCGCTGGCGCTGATTGCCCAAGGCAAACTCGACCTGGATGACGATATCACCCGTTGGTTACCGTACTTCAAGCCGACTCTGAGCGACGGTCAGCCGGCGCTCATCACGGTGCGTCAGTTGCTGAGCCACACCGCCGGCTTTACCTATGGTTTTCTGGAAAGCGATCAGGGCGGCCCTTATCGCGATGCCGGTGTGTCCGACGGCATGGAGCGCAGCAACCTGACCCTGGAAGACAACCTGCGTCGCCTGAGCCACGCACCGTTGCTGTACAAACCGGGCAGCTCGTGGGGCTACTCGATTGCCACCGATGTGCTGGGTGGCGTAATTGCAGCGGTCACCGGCACCTCGCTGTCCGCCGCCATCGAGGCGTTGATTGCCCAGCCGCTGGGCTTGCGTGATCTGGGCTTCGGTGTGTCCGACGCCCGTCGCCTGACCCCCGCGTACCTCAACGATCAGCCGCAACCGCGGCGCATGAAAGAGCTGGAAGTGGTGCCGGTTTTCGAAGGCACCGCCGGCATCAAGCTGGAGCCCTCCCGGGCACTCGATCCGACGGCGTTCAATTCCGGCGGGTCAGGCTTGGTCGGCAGTGCGGGCGAGTTCCTGCAACTGCTCGAAACCCTGCGTAAAGGTGGGGCGCCGCTGCTGTCCAAAGCGCTGGTCGATGAAATGACCAGCAACCAGACCGGGGACCTGGCGCTGGACAATTGGCCGGGACGCGGCTTCGGCCTGGGCTTCACAGTGCTCAAAGATCCGGTTGCCGCACAGACTGCGGAGTCGGTTGGCACTTGGCGCCTGGGCGGTGCCTATGGGCATTCCTGGTTCGTCGATCCGGTCGAGCAACTGACCGTGGTGGCGTTCACCAACACAGCCTTCGAAGGCATGTTCGGGCAGTTCACCGTCGACCTGTGCAACGCCGTTTACGGACAGTGATTGATGGGCGGGTCACTGTTTTCCGTGGCCCGCCCGCACCCTAAAAAACACAACATCCTCTGTCGCATGCCGTACCCCTTGGGCTGACAGCCCCTCGCAACATTGCCTGCACCGCCAGCAACGCCATTAACGATTGTCGTGGTTTTTTTACAGGGAGCACGCTCCAGACGCGCAGGCGTTTGTGGGCGTGCCATGACTATTTGGGGATCGGATGATGAAAAAAGCAGAGTTCTACCATTCACATGTGCACAGCAAGCTCGACTCGCTGACGGGGATACGTTTTCTCGCTGCGGCAATGGTGTTCATGTTCCACGCTTCGCTGACCCGGATCATTGGTTTCAACCCCTATGCCGACGGTGGGGTGATTGAAGCATTTCAACGAATCTTCAGCGGTGGCGGCTGGCTCGGCGTGTCGTTCTTTTTCGTGCTCAGTGGTTTCGTGATCACTTGGTCCGCACGCAAGGGCGACAGCGTGACCGGCTTCTGGAAACGGCGACTGTTGAAAATCTACCCCAACCATATCGCCACCTGGGCGCTGGCGATGGTGCTGTTTGCCGTACCGGCCGCCAGCGTTGCCATCTGGCTGCCCAATCTGTTGCTGGTGCATTCCTGGATTCCGCGGATGGACACCTTCCTCAGTGTCAACGGCCCTTCGTGGTCGCTGTGCTGCGAGATGTTTTTCTATCTGCTGTTTCCGCTGGTGCTCAAGCTGATCTGGAAAATATCCGAGGAACGCCTGTGGCTTTGGGCCTGGGCGATGGTCGCGGGCCTGGCCCTGACGCAACTGGCGATTAAAGGCTTGGCACCCGCCACACCGTTCATCAAGGAGTACCCCATTTCCCTGAGCCAATGGTGGTGGTCCTACTACTTCCCGCCGGCAAGGATGTTCGAGTTCGTGCTGGGCATGCTTATGGCGCGGATTCTCATGGCCGGGCGCTGGATCGAATTGAGCGTGCCGTGGGCCTTCGCGCTGATGGTCGGCGGCTACCTGGCGGCGATGTGGGTGCCATTCCAGTACAGCCTGAATCTGGTGACGCTGGTGCCGATTGCGGCGCTGATCACCGCGATTGCCGCCAGTGATCTGCAGGACCGTAAAAGCCTGCTCAACCGTCGCTGGATGGTCTGGCTGGGGGAGATTTCCTTCGGTTTCTACATGATTCATCTGCTGATCATGACCTACGCCACCCAACTGCTCGGCGGCCGGCTGTTCGATAACTGGACCGCCACGTTGATTGTCGCGGCCACTTTTGGCCTGTCGATCCTCGGTGGCTGGTTGCTGTTCAATTTTATCGAGCGACCGGTCATGCAGCGCTGGGGCCGCACCGGCAAAGCCAAGGCGCCGAACAGCCTGGCCACGCCTGAAACCGCGCTTTAAATCACTTTCAACCGACCGCCTTACAACAAGGAAGTTGTTTTATGGACTCGATCCAATCCAAGCGTCCGGGCATTGCCCTCATGCTTCGCGCAAGCCTCGCCTGCGCTATCGTCGTCGCGCTGGTCGTGGTGCTGCGCGGCGGACCGGCGTCCACCGCCAAGGCTGCTACTGCACCGCCAGCCGCCGAAGTCGACGTCGCCGTGGCGCTGTCCAGATCGGTGACGGATTGGCAGAGCTATACCGGACGGCTGGAGGCAGTCGAAAAAGTGGTGATCCGGCCGCTGGTGTCCGGGACGATCGTGGCCGTGCATTTCAAGGATGGCGCCATCGTCAAGGAAGGCGATTTGCTGTTCGAGATCGACGCCAGGCCCTATGCCGCCGAAGTCGATCAGGCTCAGGCCAGCCTGGCGGCCGCGAAGTCGCGCAGTCTTTACACCGCCACGGACCTTGGACGGGCGCAACGGCTGATCAACTCCAATGCCATCGCCATGCGCGACCTGGACGAGAAGCAAAACGCCGCCAGCGAAGCCCAGGCCAATGTCCGGCAAGCCCAGGCAATCCTCGACAACGCCCGGCTGAACCTGGCCCACACCCGCATCAGCGCGCCGGTCAGCGGTCGCATGTCTCGTGCCCTGGTGACGGCGGGCAACATCGTCAGCGCCGGCGAAAATGCGGCGCCGCTGAGCACCTTGGTTTCGCTCTCGCCGATCTATGCCGCGTTCGATGTCGACGAGCAAACGTTCCTGCGCTACCTCAACCACGGCAGTGCCAAGACCGACGAAGTACCGGTCATGCTCGGGTTGTCCAATGAAACCGATTACTCGCGCGAAGGTAAGTTGGCGTCCCTGGATAACCAGCTCGACCTGCAATCGGCCACGCTGCGGGTGCGCGCCAGTTTCGACAACACCGATGGCCTGCTCAGGCCCGGCATGCTGGCCCGGGTCAAGCTCGGCGGCGGCCCGCCACGTCAGGCCGTGTTGATCGATGACAACGCCATCGGCACCGATCAGGACAAGAAATTCGTCCTGGTCGTGACCACCAATGACCAAGTGGAATACCGCCGTATCAGCCCCGGCAATCTGGTGGGCGACCTGCGCATCATCGATTCGGGCCTGCAACCGGGCGAGCGTGTGGTGATCAACGGCCTGCATCGGGCCCGGCCTGGCGACACCGTTAAACCGCTGCTCGCACAGCGGGCGGATGCGGGGCAAAGCCAATGAGCTTTTCACGTTTCTTCATCGACCGACCGATCTTCGCCGGGGCGCTTTCGACCCTGATTCTGCTGGCCGGGATTATTTCGCTGTTCCGCTTGCCGGTCTCGGAATACCCCGATGTGGTCCCGCCGCTGATTGTGGTCAATGCGCAATACCCGGGGGCGAACCCGGCCGTGGTGGCGCAAACCGTGGCGGCACCGCTCGAGGAGCAGATCAACGGGGTCGAGGACATGCTGTACATGCAGTCCCAGGCCAACAGCGATGGCAACCTCACCCTCAGTGTCACGTTCAAGGTCGGGACCGATCCGGACAAGGCCCAGCAACTGGTGCAGAACCGCGTGTCGCAGGCGCTGCCACGGTTGCCGGAAGACGTCCGGCGCCTGGGCGTGGTGACGATGAAGTCGTCGTCGACCCAGACGCTGGCGATCCACCTGGTGTCGCCGGATGACCAGTACAACGCCACCTACTTGCGCAACTACGGCATCCTCAATATCAAGAACCAACTGGAACGCATCCCCGGCGTCGGCGAAGTGCGAATCTGGGGCGGTGGCGATTATGCGATGCGCATCTGGCTGGACCCGGAAAAAGTGGCCCAGCGCGGGTTGAGCGCCAACGATGTGGTGGCGGCGATCCGCGAACAGAACGTCCAGGTCGCGGCCGGGGTGATCGGCGGCCAGCCTATGCGCACCGACGTTGCCCAACAACTGTCGGTCAACACCCAGGGGCGGCTGAAGTCGGAAAAGGAATTCGGCGACATCATCGTCAAGAGTTCGGCCGGCGGTGCGGTGACCTTTCTGCGCGATGTCGCCCGGGTCGAACTGGCGGCGTCGGACTACGGTCTGCGCTCGCTGGTCGACGGCAAACCGGCGGTGGGTTTTGGTGTGTTCCAGATGGCCGGCGGCAATGCCCTGGCGATCTCCGATCAGGCCCGGGAGATCATGCGCCAGGCCAAGCAGGACATGCCGGCGGGGGTCGATTACACGATTGTGTTCGACCCGACCCAGTTCGTGCGTTCGAGCATCCTGGCGGTGATCCAGACCTTGCTCGAATCGACGCTGCTGGTGGTGTTGGTGGTGATCCTGTTCCTGCAAACCTGGCGTGCTTCGATCATCCCGCTGCTGGCCATGCCAGTGTCGATTATCGGCACGCTCTCATTGATGCTGGCCTGCGGTTTTTCGATCAATGCGTTGTCGCTGTTTGGCATGGTGCTGGCCATCGGTATCGTCGTCGATGATGCGATCGTGGTGGTGGAAAACGTCGAGCGCAACATCGCCCGGGGGCTGAGCCCCAAAGCGGCCTCCTACAAGGCGATGGATGAAGTCAGCAAGCCGATCATCGCGATTACCCTGACGCTGGCCAGCGTGTTCGTGCCGCTGGCGTTCATGCCCGGGCTGACCGGCCAGTTTTATCAGCAGTTCGCGTTGACCATCGCCATCTCGACCATCCTCTCGGCGTTCAACTCCCTCACCTTGTCGCCGGCGCTGTGTGCGCTGCTGCTCAAATCCCACCACGAACCCAAGGATCGTCTGAGCCGTGTGATCGACCGGTTTTTGGGACCGCTGTTCAGCCGATTCAATCGGTTGTCGGCGCGGGGCGAGCAGTCCTACGGCAACAACCTGGGCCGGGTCATCCAGCGCAAAAGCCTGACCCTTGGGCTTTACGCCGTATTGCTGGGCCTCACCGCCTGGCTTGGGCATTCATTGCCCACCGGTTTTGTACCGGCCCAGGACAAGGAGTTTCTCGTCGGCCTGGCACAACTGCCCAACGGCGCCTCGCTGGAGCGCACCGAGCAGGTCATCCAGCGAATGAACGACATCGCCCTCAAACAACCCGGTGTGGCCCATACCCTGGAATTCCCCGGCATGTCGGTCAACGGCCTGATGAACTCTTCCAGTGCCGGCATTATTTTCGTGATCCTCGAACCGTTCGCCAACCGCCACGGTTCGCAGATGAGCGCCGGCAATATCGCGGCGGCGCTGAACCAACAATTTGCCGGGATCAAGGAAGCGTTCACCGGCGTCTTTCCGCCGCCGCCGGTATTGGGGCTGGGGACCCTCGGCGGATTCAAATTGCAGTTCGAAGACCGTGGCGCACTGGGGTTCGAAAAGCTGGATGAAGCGGTGCGCGGTTTCCTCAAGCAAGCGGCGCTGGCCCCGGAACTCGGGCCGGGGTTTTCCAGTTACCAGATCGATGTGCCGCAATTGAAGGTCGATCTGGACAGGATCAAGGCCAAGCAGTCGAAGGTCGCCATGACCGATGTCTTCGATACGTTGCAGATTTACCTGGGCTCGCTGTACGTCAACGACTTCAACCTGTTGGGCCGGGTGTATCAGGTCCGCGTACAGGCGGATGCGCCGTTCCGGTCGCACGCCGATGACATCGGGCAACTGAAGACCCGCAACGCCGACGGCAACATGGTGCCGCTGGCCAGCCTGGTGCAAGTGCACCCCACGTACGGGCCGGAAATGGTCGTGCGTTACAACGGCTACACCGCCGCCGACCTCAATGGCGGCCCGGCCCCCGGTTATTCATCCGGCCAGGCCCAGGCCGCCGTGGAGCGCATCGCCGCCGAGACGCTGCCCAAGGGCATCAAGTTCGAATGGACCGAGTTGACCTATCAGCAAATCATTTCCGGCGATGCCACGTTGTGGATCCTGCTGATCTGCATGCTGCTGGTGTATCTGGTGCTGGCGGCGCTGTACGAAAGCCTGCTGCTGCCCGTGGCCATTCTGCTCATCGTGCCCATGGGCATCATGTCGGCGCTGCTCGGGGTCTGGCTGACCCAGGGCGACAACAACATCTTTACCCAGATCGGCTTGATGGTGCTGGTGGGGCTGGCGAGCAAGAACGCCATCCTGATCGTCGAATTCGCCCGTGAACTCGAACACCAGGGCCACAGCATCGTGCGCGCCGCCATCGAGGCCAGCCAGTTGCGTTTGCGGCCGATTTTGATGACCTCGATCGCCTTCATCATGGGGGTCGTGCCGCTGGTGCTGTCCACCGGCGCCGGCGCCGAAATGCGTTCGGCCATGGGCATTGCGGTGTTCTTCGGCATGCTCGGGGTCACCCTGTTCGGGCTCTTGTTCACCCCGGTGTTCTACGTCGCGCTGCGGTTGCTCGCAACGCGGGGGCAGCGCCCGGTGGTGGGCCAATACGTGCCATCAGTTGCGGACACAAGTGTCCGCTGAGAATGGAACGCCAGCCTGTTTTTCACTCGTTTCACTCACTCTAAAGTAACCGGCAATCAACGAATTCAAGGGGCAAGACATGACGCGCACCGTACGGTTTGACCACTATGGCGGCCCTGAAGTACTCAGGATCGATGACATCGACGTGCCTGAGCCAGGGCCTGATGAAGTACGGATCACCGTCAAGGCAATCGGGCTGAACCGGGCGGAATCGATGTTCCGTGCCGGCCAGTATCTGGAGGAGGCACAGTTTCCTTCCCGGTTGGGTTACGAGGCGGCAGGCATCGTCGAATCGGTCGGCGCTCGGGCCGGCCAGTTTTCCGTGGGGGATGTCGTCAGCCTGATCCCGCCGGTTTCCATCGCGCAGTGGGGCACTTATGCCGAACTGGCGGTGGTGCCGGCGGCGATGCTGGTCAAACATCCCGCCACACTGTCGTTCGCCGAGGCCTCGGCGGTCTGGATGCAATACCTGACAGCCTGGGGCGCGCTGATTCATGTCGCGGCGCTGCAACCTGGGGAATTCGTGCTGATCACGGCGGCCTCCAGCAGTGTCGGGCTGGCCGCGATCCAGATTGCCAATCAGGTCGGCGCGATCCCGATTGCCGTCAGCCGCACCCTGGGCAAACGCGAGCAACTGCTGTCGGCGGGCGCGGCCCATGTGGTCGCCAGCGAAGCGGCGGATTTCAATCAGCAGATCGAAACGATTACTGCCGGCAAGGGTGCCCGGGTGATCTTCGATCCGGTGGGCGGCCCCTTCCTGGAACACTTGGTCGACGCCGCCGCCAGTGGCGGGATCGTCCTGGTGTATGGAGCGCTGAGCCCCGAGCCTGCGCCATTTCCGCTGTTCAAGGTGTTGGGCAAAAGCCTCGCGTTGCGCGGTTATCTGTTGCACGAAATCACCTCCCGGCCGGCGTTGCTTGACGCGGCCAAGGCCTATGTCATCGCCGGTCTCGGCGACGGCACGTTGCGCCCGATCATCGCCAAAACCTTCGCCTTCGAACAGATCGTCGAGGCCCATCGCTATCTGGAAGCGGGTGAGCAATTCGGCAAGGTCGTCGTCACGCTGGAGTCCGAATCATGAAACTGCTGCATCCGATCTACTTCCTGGCCCTGGGCCTGTTCGGTGTCTACACCATCGAGTTCGGCGTGGTGGGGATTCTTCCGGTGATTATCGAGCGCTTCTCGATCAGCGCGTCCCAGGCCGGGCTGCTGGTCGGGCTGTTCGCGCTGATCATTGCGGTGTGCGGGCCGGTGATGGTGTTGCTGCTGTCGCGCTTCAACCGCAAGAAAGTGCTGACGATCGCGCTGTTCATTTTCGCCGGCACCAGTGTGTTGTCGGCGTATGCGCCGAACTTTGAATCGCTGATGGTGCTGCGGATCATCCCGGCGTTGTTTCACCCGGTGTATTTCTCCCTGGCCTTTGTGGCCGCCGTCTCGCTGTATCCGCCCCAGGAATCGACCCGCGCTGCCGCCAAGGCGTTTGTCGGCACCAGCATGGGCATGGTGCTGGGCGTGCCATTGACGACGCTGATCGCGGCGCAGTTCTCCTACGAAGCCTCGTTTTTGTTCTGCGCCGTGGTCAACTGCATTGCCGGCCTGGGGATCATCGCCAGGCTGCCGGATGCGCCGGACAAAACCCGTGTGTCCTATACCGAGCAACTGGCCATTCTGCGTAAATTCCCGCTGTGGCTGAACATCACCGCCTCGACCCTGATTTTTGCCGCCATGTTTTCCGTGTACGCCTATTCGGCCGAATACCTGGCCAAGGAAGCGGGCATGAGTGCGCAACTGATCAGCATCTTGCTGGTGATTTTCGGTATCGGTGGCGTTGCCGGCAATCTGTACGCCGGCAAGCTGATCGGGCAGAACATGGTCAGGACCACCCTCCTGCACCCGATCCTGCTGGCCGGTGCCTATGGCTTGCTGTACCTGTTCGCCGGTCCGTCATTCCTGACCATGCTGGTGATTGTGGTGGTCTGGGGCGCGACCCACACCAGCGGCTTGATCGTCACGCAAATCTGGCTGACTTCCGAAGCACCGGAAGCACCGGAGTTCGCCACGGGGATCTACATCTCGTTCATCAACCTGGGCGTGACGATTGGCTCGACCACCGGCGGCTGGTTCCTGGCGCGCATGGGGTTGCAGGGCACTCTCTACAGTGGTTTGCTGTTTGCCGCGCTGGCGTTGTTGGTCATCGTGGTCAAAGTAGTGTTTTTCAGTGCCGAATCGCGCAAAGGAGGTGCGCAAATCGCCGCAGACTGAGTAGTACGAGGCACGATGGCCCGCACGGATGGGGGTTGTATTTTCGTCAGTGCGTGGCCGATATCGACTGTCATTTCCCAAACAAGGATCTCCAGGAAGGAAGCCTTTGGGTGAACTGCCTGGATTGTTATTCCATTGAGAATCGATCGAGGCTGCATGAACTCCTTAACGTTGGACAAAACCTCCTGCGCCTGGCCCAAAGGGCTGGATTCCCGGGACATGAGCATGTTCGATTGGGAGAACTTGCGTCATTACGTCACCTTCGCCCGCACGCAGTCCCTGAGCAGTGCGGCGCGGGAGCTGGGCGTGGAACATGCCACGGTGGCGCGGCGGATCGCGGCGCTTGAATCATCCCTGAACCTGAAACTGGTCGACCGGCGAAAGCGCAATTACGAAATCACGCCGTTTGGCCACCGCATCGCTGAAATCGCCGGGCGGATGCAAAAAGACGCCAAGGCGATTTCCAAGGTAGCGCTCTCCGTGCAGACGGAGATGGTCGCCGACCTCGCGGTCAGCGCGCCGCCGCTGCTGACCTCGGAATTCATTGCCCCGCACCTGGGGCGCCTGCGCCGTGAACATCCCTCGATCAATGTCAGCCTGCTGATGCAGGACGATATCGGCACCCTGTGCAACCCCGAACCGGACTTGATGATACGCCTGTGTCGACCGACCCAGATGGACCTCGTCGCGCGCAAGATCGGCACGGTTTCATTCGGGCTGTATGGCAGCATGGCGTACCTGGCAGAGCACACCCGCGAGCAATACGAGTACATCGTTTACGACGAGAGCATGGAGCATTCCCGGCAACAAATCTGGCTGCGCGAAGTGTGCGCCGATCGTCCGGTGGTATTACGCGCCCGAAGTCTTGAAGTGCAGGCCTCGGCGGCGCGTGCCGGCGTCGGTATTGCCCTGTTGCCCAACTTTTATGGCCTCAAGGACCCCGCGCTGGAGAAAGCCAGGTTTGACGCCGCAGACTTAATGATCGACATCTGGCTGGTGGTTCATGAAGATTTGCGCAAGGAAGCCCCGATTCGTTCACTGATGGACTTCCTGGTCAGCTGTTTTCCGAGCGAAACTTATTTCTGAAACGCACTTCTGCAGGGGGCGTAGTTCAGTCTGGGATTAATACAATGTGAATTTTTTACCCCCCCAGGGTGAATACGGGGAGTTTACAAACAAACGGCAGGATTCCAGTATCTGTCCAAGAACAAGAAACAGGCTGAACTCCCCCGACCATTGGAAACCCAGACAAAGGTTTTCATGAGTCCACCCACCGGGTAAGGCACACGCCTCTCCAGTGCGGTCTGAAAATCATAATAAAAATAAACAGCCACGATTCCATTTGTCCATCGAACCTGTTCGATGGCCACTGGAGCGTTTGACGCTGAAAAACTTTCGCTACTTTCTGCCCTTTGGCCTTTGCGGCCCTCGACCCATGCCTTGTAAAAAAAGTTCAGGAAATAACCCAGCATTACAGCAACGTTAGTACTGGATAAACCCGGGGCGTACTTGCGTGCGTGTCCAAGGTTTTATTGAAAGCCCTCAGAAGGAATTGGATCATGAGCAAAGTAAAAATCGTTGATGTAACGCTTCGTGATGGTGGTTATCGTAATAACTTTGAGTTCACAACTGACTATGCAGTCAATGCCGTCGGACACTTGGGCGATGTCGGTGTAAGTTACGCGGAAATTGGCTACTGCAATGGCTCTTTCGTGCGCAAGAAAGAACATGGCCTGAGCAGCTCGGTCAACCCGGAATATATAGACTCGCTACGCCGCGCCGCCCATGGCCAACTCGGTTTGTGCGTCATGGTGCACCCGCGCAATGTCGGCAACGAAGACTTCGAAATGCTGGCCGAACATGGTGTCGGAATGATCCGTGTTTGTTTGCGCGCCGATCAACTTGAACAAGGCCTGGCAACTATCAAGTTGGCCAAGTCCTTCAACTTTCAAGTCAGCGCCAATGTCACGCACATCACCACACAAACACCCGGGGCGGTGACGGACATTGCATTGCAAGCGGAAGGTGCCGGGGCCGATATCATTGTTTTCGCCGACTCCAACGGCAACATGATCCCCGATGATGTCGAGCGGCTGATCAGCCGGATTTCCCGCAGAGTCCATGCGCCACTGGGATTCCATGCCCATAACAATCTTTCCCTGGCCCTGACCAACTCCATCGCCGCCGTCGATGCCGGTGCCGAATACATCGACACCTCCATTTGCGGCATGGGCAAAGGCGCGGGCAACCTGCACCTGGGCATGTTCATCGCCTACCTGGAACGTATCGGCAGCGCCAATGGCTATGACCTGGTCAAGGCCCTGCAATTGTCCGAGTACACCGCGCAAAGCGTGCCGCTGAGCAGCATGCCGGCACCGCTCATGGATGTGATGCTGGGCGCCTATAACCTGCCGTTCGATGTGTCGCAACGGCTGGAAGAAACCATGTCCCGCCTGCAAATCAGCTCGACCTTCCAGGCGTTGCGGGCGATGCACGAGCAGGACTTGTTCCAGCGTCACGCCGTTCGGCCGACGGTGATTTCCCGGGCCAGCTTCCCGACTCATCTCGCCGCCGAAGGAAAAATGTGATGACCGTCCTTCATCCATCGGCGTCGGCGGGTCAGCCGCCGTGCCACCGTGTTTGTGTGTTGCCGGGTGATGGGGTCGGGGTCGAAGTCGTCGAGGCCATCTTGCCGATCTTCGAGGCGCTCGAACTGCCTATCGACCTGGACTTCGGCCAGATCGGCTGGGAGTGCTGGCGCACCGGCGGTGATCCGGTGCCGGCCGGGACCTGGGCCAAGATCGCCGCCGCCGACGCGACGCTGCTGGGCGCGATCACCAGCAAAGCGTTGCAGGAGGCTGAGGCGGAACTGCCCGAGTCTTTGCGCAACACCTCGCGGGTGTACGTCTCGCCGGTGATTCAACTGCGTCAGCGCCTGAGCCTTTATGCCAACGTTCGGCCAGTCACCGATGTGCTCGGCGAAGGCCGGTTTCGCTTCACGGTGATCCGCGAGAACACCGAAGGGCTGTACGCCGGGCTCGATTTCGCCTCGATCCCGGCCGAGTTCGAACCGGTGCTCAAGGCCCGGGAACTGGCCGGGGCACCCTGGCACCGCGAATCCGCCGGCGACGCGACCATGACCGTGCGTTTGCAGACCCGGGCCGGTTTGACCCGGCTGTTCCGCTACGCCTTCGAGTACGCCCGCAAACACGACTACAACCGCGTGACCCTGGCGGACAAGCCCAATGTATTGCGTTACAGCGGCGCGTTCGCCCGGGAAATTCTCGAAAGTGTGGCCGCCAACTACCCGGACATTGCCTACAACATCGACAACGTTGACGCCGTGGCGCTGTGGATGATCCGTCGTCCGGAACGCTTCGGCGTGATCGTCGCGGAGAACATGTTCGGCGACATCCTCTCCGATCTCGGTGCTGGCGTGATGGGCGGGCTCGGCTTCGCCCCCAGCGCGAACATTGGCGATGCCGGGGCTTATTTCGAACCGGTGCACGGCAGCGCCCCGGCGCATGTCGGCCAAAACAAGGCCAACCCCAGCGCGATGTTCCTGTCCCTGGCGCTGCTGCTCGAACACCTGGGCTACCAGGCTCAGGCTCTGGCCATCGAGCAGGCCGTGGCGCAGGTGGTCAAGCACGACTGCCAGACCTACGACAGCGGCGGCAAGGCCACGACCCGTCAGTGCGCTGCGGCGATCATCGAAAGAAGCGTGTTCAACCTTCGCCAACTTATCCCGCAAACCGATCACGGCTGGGCTGTGCCAGCAAGGAGTCACGCATGAGTCAGTCTTCGCTGTCGGCGCCACAACGCGCCTCATTGCTGGAGCAATGTGCCGCGCTGGATACGGCTTCGCTGAGTGACGCCCTCGACAGCCTCGGCATTGACGCCGGGCTGCTGGGCATCGTCCAGCAAGTCCCCGGCACCCGTTTTGTCGGCGTGGCTTTCACCGTGCTCTATGAGCCGGTCAGCCAGAACGAGGGTTTCAAAAATGCCGCCAACTACATTGACGACGTGCCCCCGGGTTCGGTGGTGGTGTCCAGCAATGCCGGGCGGCTGGACGCGACGGTGTGGGGCGACATCCTCACCCACGTGGCCTTGAGCCGGAATATCCGCGGCACCGTCATCGACGGCGCGGCACGGGACATCGACACCGTGACCCGGCTCAATTACCCGTTGTTCAGCCGTGGCCGGTTCATGCAATCGGGCAAGAACCGCGTGCAACTCAAGGCCACCCAAGTGCCGGTCCAGATCAGCGGGGTGACGATCAATCCGGGCGACCTGATCGTCGGCGATGCCAGCGGCTGCCTGGTGATCCCCATCGACCAGGCCGAGCAAGTCATCAGCCGCGCAATCTCGGTGGAAAAGACCGAGCGCGACATCATCGAGTCTGTCGCCCAAGGCCTGTCACTGGCAGAGGCGCGACGCTTGCACCGCTATGACCAGCCGTGGCTTGCCGCCGAGGCCAAAACCCCGAGCGCCGCCTGAGCGGCCACTTGCGTGCGATGTAAGGCGTGATGCGAGACGGCGCGTCACGCTCCCTTATCAAGGAGAGAAGAAATGACTTCGAGCCATTCGGTAACGACCAAAACCAATCCGATGCGCAGCAGCACCAACAAAATCAAACTGGGGGTGTTCGCGCTCAACATCGAAGGCGGCTGCACCCTGACCACAGTCCCGGAGCGTTTGAACGCCAGTGACTGGAGCGGCAACCTGGAAATCGCGAAAAAGGCCGACAAGGCGGGCCTCGAATTGCTGCTGCCCGTAGGCCGCTGGCGTGGCTGGGGTGGGGCGAGCGACCCGATGGGCGTGTCGTTCGAAACCTACACCTGGGCGGCAGGGCTGGCGTCGGTGACCGAGCAGATTGCCTTGTTCACCACCTCGCACCTGTCCACCGTGCATCCGTTGTTTGCCGCCAAGCAGGCCGCGACTATCGACCATATCAGCGGCGGCCGCTTCGGCCTGAACATGATCTGCGGCTGGTACGGCAAGGAAATGGGCATGTTCAACGGCGGCGTGCAGTTGGAGCATGACCGACGCTACGACCATGCCGACGAGTGGCTGAAAATCGCCCGGCTGGCCTGGAACGAACCGGCCAACTTCGACTTCAAGGGCGACTTTTTCAACATCGCCCAAGGCTTTGCCCAGCCCAAGCCGCTCAACCAGCCGTTCCTGATGAACGCCGGCGGTTCCGAGCGCGGGCGGCGGTTCTGTGCCGAGCATTGCGACGCCGCGTTCCTGATCCTCAAGCACGAGGATGACGACGACACCATTCGTGCGCAGATCAAGGCCTACCGCGACCTGGCGCGCCTGGAATATGGCCGCGAGATCCAAATTTGGGTCTACTCCTACGTCGTACAGAAAGACACCCTGGAAGAAGCCGAGAAATACCTCGACTACTACGTCAATCAGCATGGCGATGAAGTCGCCCTGGATAACGTCACCTCGGAAATCGGCATTCAAAGCGGGATGTTCGCCAACACCGAAGACGCCGAGCGCTTCCGTTTCCACTTCAAGGCCGGTTTCGCCGGCGTGCCGCTGGTGGGCACCGCTGAAATGATCACCGAACAGTTCCAGCGCTACAGCGACCTGGGTATCGACGGTATCTGCCTGACTTGGCTCGACTACAAAAGTGGCCTCGACGAATTTCTCGAAGACGTCCTGCCACGCATGGAAGACGCCGGGTTGCGCCAGCCGCACAACAGCGGCCGACTGATTATTGGAGCAGTCGCGTGAGTGCCCGCAGCGCTTTGGCGCTGGCCGTCGAGGTTCCACAACAGGAACCGGCCGAGGACTTCAAGCGAGCCATGCGGCGCCTTACCAGCACGGTCTCGATCATCGCCACCGGGGTTGGCGGTTCCCGTTGCGGCATGGTCGCGACGGCGGTGAGCTCGCTGTGTACCGATCCGCCTTCGCTGCTGATTTGCATCAATCGCTCGGCCAGCCTGTATCAGCCGCTGCTGGCCAATCAACGCTTCAGCGTCAACCTGCTCGATGCCGCGCAAAGCTCATTGGTCGGCATCTTTGCCGGTCAGCTCAAGGGGCCGGCGCGCTTCGAACACGGTGACTGGGACGCGGTGGACGACCTGCCGTACCTGTCGGATGCCCAGGCCACGCTGTTTTGCCGGGTCGATGCACGCCTGACCTACGCCACCCACGAAGTGATCGTCGGTCGGGTCGAGCGGTCACTGGTGACCGAGCGCATTTCACCCCTGCTGTGGCAGGACGGCAAGCCGGCACAGTCCTGCGAACTGATTCACTAAAAGCACCTTTTAACCTGTGTTTGCCTGGAGGCAACAATGACCAACCTGACGAAATTCGAAGCGCCGGCCCCTGACGAAAGCAATGCGATTTTTCTGGTGAACGTGGTGCATGTCTTTGAAGGTCAGCAGGACGCAGCCCTTGATGTCCTGCGCTCGGCGGTGACTTACGTGGCCCAGGCCTACCCGTCGTTCCAGTGGAGCCGGTTGTTCAAAAGCATCGACGGCAAGACCGTGATCAATCAGGCGCAATGGAGCAGCAAGGAGGAGTTCGATTCGCTGTTTTCCGATGAGCAATTCCTGTCGCGTTACAACCGCCTGAAAGAGACCGGCACCTGGGAGTTCCACCTGTACAAGGTCAACGACTACATCCCGGCCGACTACACCCCGGCGGTCGCGGCTCTCGCTTAAGGACGGTGCAGGCCCGCACACGCCCGGTGTGCGGGTTTGTCGATCGGCGAGTTTTTATCGGTACATCAAGGAGAGACACCGTGAGTAAATTTGATTCTGCGCTGACCCGACTGCTCGACATCACCCATCCGGTGGTGCTGGCGCCCATGGGCGGCGCTTCCGGCGGGCGCCTCGCCGCGGCGGTTTCTCGGGCCGGCGGGCTCGGTCTGGTGGGGGCCAGCTATGGCGATCCGGACTGGATGAAAACCGAGCTGGCGCTGATGAAAGACGTCAAAGAGCCCTGGGGCGTGGGGCTGGTGATGTTCACCGTGGCCAAGCGTTTCGAACTGCTGGACCTGGCCCTGTCTTATCAACCCAATGTGGTCGCATTGTCGTTTGGCGATGCCCGGCCGTTTATCGCGCCGATCAAGGACAGCGGTGCGTTGGCCATTGTTCAAGTGCATGACGTCGACCAGGCACTGGCCGCCCTCGATGCGGGGGCCGATGCCTTGATCGTCCAGGGCGCCGAAGCCGGCGGGCATAGCCTGCGCCGGGCATCGTTCCCGTTGCTCCCTGCGGTGCGCGATGCCGTGGGCGACGCCGCTGTGCTGATCGCCGCCGGTGGCATGGCCGATGGCCGGGGCCTGGCGGCCGCACTGTTGCTGGGGGCCGACGGGGTGATGATGGGCACGCGTTTCCTCGCCAGTGAAGAAGCGCTGCCCTCGAGCAAACTCAAGCAACGCCTGGTCCAGGCCCGCGCCGGCGACACCGTGCGGACCCGCGCCTTTGACCTGGTGCGCGGTATCGAATGGCCGGAGCAGTACAGCGGTCGAGCGCTGGCCAACGACTTCACCGCCCGCTGGCTGGGTTTCGAACACGAACTGCTGCAAGCCCCGGCCAGCGTCGGCGAGGACTACGCGCAAGCATTGCGCGAGGACAACACCGACGTGCGCGCCATTTGGGCAGGTGAAATCGCCGACCTGGTTAACGACGTACTGCCAGCCGCCACCATCGTCGAGCAGACCCTGCACGGTGCGCAGCAGGCGCTGCGCGGTGCCCGCAAGTTGTTTGATTGACTCGATCTGCGAGTGTTCTTCTGGAAAGGAATCGATATGAACATCAATGCCCCCGTACATGTGCAGTTTGGTCTGGGCCCGGAGTTGGTCGTGGTGATGTCGCCGGTCATGCCGGCCTGGGACGAAGGACAGTTTTTCGCACCGCTGACCCAGTCGCTGGTGGACAAAGGCTATCGGGTCATCATTTTTGACACCCTGTCGCTGCTGGCCGAGGACGACGAGGACTTTGCCAGCTTCACCCGGCGCTGGGCCGCCGTGCTCGAACCCCTTGGGTCGATTGCCCTGATCGCCGGCTCCGCGTTGGGCGGCGCGGTGGTCCAGGGCTTGCTGGCGACCCCGGTGGGCCAGCAAGTGGCGCAGGCCTTGCTGATTTCTTCGCCCACCAAAGCCGACAGTGTGCTGGACCGTCGCCTGGGGGCGATGGCCGAGCTCGCCAGCGCTGGCGATGTCGACACGGCGCTGATGCTGCTCGATCAATGGGTGTTGCCGGCCCGGGTAAAACCGCCGGTGCGCCAGCCCGATCAGGCCGCCACGGTCGACGCATTGGCAGGACGACGTCTGGATCAGGGTTTCCGCTTATTGAGCAAACTCAATGTGGAACCCCAGGTAGCAGCCTGGAGCGGTCGTCTGCTGAGCATCTTCGGCGAGGACTCGCAACTCGTCAGGGCCACCAACGTCAGCTTCAAACAGTCCCCACAGCATCAGTCCGTCAGCGTCCCCGGGGCGGGCATGCGACCGCTGCTCGATGACCTGGCGCGAGTGCGCGCCAGTGTGCGTACCCATCTGGGGATCGATCTGGAGGCCCATGCATGAGTGCTTCGACCGCCGAGACTTACGCCGCCCAAGCCAACTTCATTGATGTCCATTACCACGCCGGGCCCGACGCCTACCTGCGCCGACACAGCGCGGTGCAGGCCGGTCACCACTATCAGGCGCAGAACGGCTGGGTCGTGCTCAAGAACCATCTGGGTTGCACCGCCGCCCAAGCCTGGGAGGCGCGGGAACAAGGGCTGCCGGTGTCCGGTTCGATCGTACTCAATGAAATCGCCGGCGGTATCGACTGGCGAGTGGTGGAACGCTCGCTGTGCCAGCACGGCGCCGCCGACCTGCGATTTATCGTGCACCTGCCCACCGTCACCGGCCGCTCGCACACCAGCCGCCTGGCCCGCTCACTGAGCCACCCGATCCTGAGCGAACGCCCGATCAAACCGCTGACCGTCAGCGACGACAGCGGCCAACTGACCCCGGCCACCCTTGATCTATTGCGCATGAGCCGGGACTACCCGGTCGTGATCTCCACGGGCCACGCCAACCGCGAAGAGGTCCTGCGGCTGGTGGAAGCGGCGGATCGCTTGCAAGTCCCACGGCTGATGCTCAACCAACCTGCCAACCCACTGACCGGCCTCAACGCCGAAGACCTCCTGGCGCTGGGCAACCTGCCGTTTCTCTACATCGAACAAACCGCGCTGACTTACTTGTTGGAGTACCAGGGCAGGGACGATTTCTCCCGGGTGTTGCGTGAGTTGCCACAGGTGGTCTACAGCTCGGACCTGGGCCAGACCAGCCAGCCGGATATTGCTCAGTGGCTGAAAATGAGCCAGCAGTGGTTTGAGGAATTTGGGTTGAGTAAGGAGCGTGTGGAGTCGATTAGCCGGGGCTGGCCGTTGCAGATGTTGAGGCATTGAGGGGGAGGGCGGATTGTTGCGGGCATTAAAAAGCCGGCTTGTGGCCGGCTTCTCGGGGACTGGCTTGGTTCATTTTTGGTAAACCGCGCCAGCCTTCAAAACGTACACCCGGATCTTGCGTCCGGCTGTGGGACTCGGCGAGAAAATCATCTGCCTTGTCGGTGCGATCAGGGCCGCGGGGCGGGTGATGCGCAAATGTGGGGCGCAGCATACTGATTTTTTGTGGGGATTCCCAGCTTGATGTGCGGGGTAGAGCGATCGGTGGCCCGGGTGTGGGTCACTTGTCCGGGTTTTTAGGTGCATGTGCCACCGTATTCGCGAGCAAACCCGCTCCCACAAGGATTGCGCAGTATCTGTTGCTCGTGAAGGGTGCTGCGGGTGCTACAGAAACGGCACCGGCGGCCTTCGCTTGTTCAGCGTGGAGCACCAGAACACCCACCCCAGCACTCGAATATTCTGTTCTTCGATTTGCGCAGCCCGGAAAACCTCGTCCGGATACTGCGCGCTGTTGTGACTGCGCAATCTCAACCCGTTCCCCGGCATGCGGTGCAGGTATTTGATGCGCAGCATGCCGTCGTGTTCGATCGCGTAGATCTCGCCGTCGACAATTTGGGTCAAGCCACGATCGATGGCGATGGTGGAGCCGTCTTCGATCTTCTCGGCCATGCTGTTGCCGACCATGTAGGCGCAGATGGCGTCCTTGTGGTTGATCTCCAGGGAGTCGAGGTGGCTGCGGGGCAGGCGGATGGGGTGGCTGGCGTCTTCGATGACGTGGGTTTTGCTGGAGCCTGGGGCGATGGGTATTTCTTTGAAGAAGGGCAGTTCGACGTCGGTGGGCTCGATGACGGTGTAGACCCCGCGGATGGCCTGGGTGTTGAACGTGTTACCGCTCTCGTCGAACAGGCACAGGTCTTTCGGGCCTTCGGCATTTTTCAGCCAGTCGCGGTGGACGGAGAGTTTTCGTGCGACTTCTTCCATGCAGTGGGCGGGCACACCGCGGGTGTACCAGTTGTGGACGTTTTGCGGCGCCGTGTTCAGGAATTCGGCGAATCCTGTCGTCGAGATGTTCGCCGCTTTGAGAAGGGCCTTGAATCGTGGACCGCTAGTGTTCTTTTTCATGAACGCGAGTGTACGGGCTCGGACCAGGGCTTTGAATAAACGAACTGTTCAAATTACGCGGGAATTTTACGACCGGATGTAAGACGCTTTTCGGGATTTTTAAACAAGAAAAACCAATCGCCAAAATTGTTAAACGTTCTGTTTAAGCCCCAGTCGACACCCACAAAAAACCCCGGATCACCGGGGTTCTTCTTGTCGCTTTCGGCTTACAGCTCAAAGCTGGCTTTAGCCCTTGTAAGCAGCAACCGACTTCATGATCTCGGTGCGAGCGGCTTCTGAGTCGCCCCAACCTTCGATCTTCACCCATTTGCCTTTTTCGAGGTCTTTGTAGTTCGCGAAGAAGTGCTCGATCTGCTGGATCAGCAGTGGTGGCAGGTCGCTGCATTCTTTCACGTCGACGTACAGCTGGGACAGCTTGTCGTGTGGGACTGCGATGACTTTGGCATCGCCGCCGCCGTCGTCGGTCATGTGCAGGATGCCGATCGGGCGAGCGCGGATCACGGAACCTGGGGCAACCGGGTAAGGGGTCACGACCAGCACGTCGAGGGGATCACCGTCGTCAGCCAGGGTGTTCGGGATGAAACCGTAGTTGGCCGGGTAGAACATCGGGGTGGCCATGAAACGGTCAACGAACAGGCAATCGCTGTCTTTGTCGATTTCGTATTTGATCGGCGCGTGGTTGGCCGGGATCTCGATCGCGACGTAGATGTCGTTCGGCAGGTCTTTGCCAGCCGGAATCTTGCTGTAGCTCATTGGGCGGTGCCCCCGTTAGTTGACCAAAAACACTTGGCCGGATTGACCAAAAAGTGGCGGCGATTATAGGCATATTCCGCCGCCGATGCCATGTACCAGAGGTCGTAGAGACCTTAGTCGTGTCCCTGATAGACAGGGCTTGAGGCTTGAAGTTGCCGCAGCCGGGACAGTGGGTCCTGGCGGTAAAACCGCTTCAGTTGCTCGTAGACCAGTGGATACGCCTCGTGCAGCAAATCCGGGGCGCTGAAGAAATATTCGCTGGTGACGGCGAAGAATTCCGCCGGGTTCTCGGCGGCGTAGGGGTCGATGGCGGTTTCGGCGTCCGGGTTGCGGTCCAGTTGCCGGTTGAGATCATCGTAGGCTTCTTGCATGACCTTGGCCCAATCGCTGACGCGCATATCGGGATGCAGCGGCGGCAGGCCGTTGGCGTCGCCGTTGAGCATGTCGAGTTTGTGCGCCAGTTCGTGGATCACCAGGTTGTAGCCTTCCCAGCCGCCGCTGGCCATCACGCCGGGCCAGGCGAGGATGATCGGGCCTTGCTGCCAGGCTTCGCCGCTGTGTTCGCCGTCCCATTCGTGTTCGACGCCGCTGGCATCGCGATGGCGCTGGGGGCTGAGGAAGTCGTCGGGATAGAGGACGATTTCGTGGAAGCCCTGATACCAGTTCAAGTCGCCGAGGTTCAGCAGCGGCAATTGTGCCTGGGCGGCGAGCAGCAGGCGTTGCTCCTGATGCAGTTCGACGCCGGGCAGGGCGGTCAAATGTTTGTCTTCCAGGAACAGCACGCTGGCTTCACGCAGCCACTGGTCCTCGGCGGCGCTGATGCCGTCGAGGAAGCTCAAGTGATGGCGCACCCGTTGCCACATATCCTCGGCAATCGGGTGCCTGGCCAGGATGCGCCGGCGACGCCAGGCGCTCAGGGACCACATGGGCGCTTAGCGGGTTTCGGCTTTGGAACTCGAACCGCCAAAGCGGCTGCGTACGACCCCGATGATCATCGGCACCAGCGACAGCAGGATGATGCCCACCACCAGCAGCGACAGGTTCTTCTTGATGAACGGGACGTTGCCGAAGAAGTAACCGAGGGTCACCAGGCCACCGACCCACAGGATCGTGCCGAGCACACTAAAGAAGAAGAAACGCGGGTACGGCATCCGGGCGATGCCGGCGACGAACGGGGCAAAGGTACGAATGATAGGCAGGAAGCGCGCCATGGTCACGGTTTTGCCGCCGTGCTTGTCGTAGAAGTCGTGGGTTTGTTGCAGGTAGTCGCGGCGGAAGATTTTCGAATTCGGGTTGCTGAAGAGTTTCTCGCCCGCCGTTCGTCCGATCACGTAGTTGGTACTGTCGCCGAGAATCGCCGCCAGCATCAGCAGGCCACCCAGCAATACCGGGTCCATGCCGCCACCGGCCGCGACGGCGCCAGCGATAAAGAGCAGGGAATCGCCCGGCAGGAACGGCATCACCACCAGGCCGGTTTCGCAGAAGATCACCAGAAACAGGATGGCGTAGATCCATGGCCCGTAATTGTTCACCAGCAAGTCGAGGTACACATCGAGATGCAGGACAAGGTCGATCGGGTTGAAATCCATGGGGGGCACCTGTGGTGATGGTCCGGCTCAGCAGACCTGTGCGGATGATGTCTTCATGTAAGCCTACAAGCGGGTGTAGTTTTTCTTACAAGCGCGGAAGCTCGGGATTATACGGGGTGAGAAGTGAAAAGCGCGTGGAGTTTGTAGCGGGGGATGTCGCGGTGAGACCGGTGGCTAACGCCGATCTTTGTTGGTATGAGCTTTTGTGGCGAGGGGGCTTGCCCCCGTTGGGGCGCGAAGCGGCCCCCTGCATTTCAGGCAGTTACACCGTGTTGTCTGGTTTTACGACTGCTTCGCAGCCGAACGGGGGCAAGCCCCCTCGCCACACAAACCCTCGCCACGCCGTAGCGCCGTTATAATTCGTCGCTAATCGGCAACACATAGTTCTTGAATTCGGTGTCTTCCTTGAACCCGATCGACTCGTAGGTCTTCTGCGCCACTTCGTTGTTACTGCTGGTGGAAACACGCATGCGCACGGCATTGGTTTCCTTGGCCATTTTCTTCGCGGTACGGATCAGATTGTCGGCCACCAATTGTCGGCGGGCGTCTTCGGCGACGTAGATGTCGTTGAGGATCCACACGCGTTTAAGCGACAGCGACGAAAAGCTCGGGTACAGCTGACAAAAGCCCATCAACTTGTTGTTGTCGTCATCGGACAGGGCCAGGTAGATCACCGATTCCTTGCGGCGCAAGCGTTTTTCGAGGAACGCCCGGGACGAATCCGGGTAAGGCAGGGAGCCGTAAAACTCGCGATATTTGACGAATAACGGGGTCAGCAGGTCCAGGTGTTCGAGGGTCGCTTGAATAATCCGCATGGTAGGTCTCGCTTCAAGTGGCTTACGTGCGTGACGGCGATGGGAAACCCCTGGCGGCCGTGCGTCGATCCTGCCTGAAACCGAATCAAAAACGCAATGCGGAAACGGTTCAGGCATCCGGCGGACTGAGTAGGAAATTTCCTTTCATGTCCGCTCCAGTTTCCGACTCCAATGTCTGAACCTGGGCTTCGTCCTTCAAATTGACCCCCGACAACTGCCGCCGACAGGCTTCGCGCATCAGGTACAGCAAGCGGTGAGCCGCCATGCCATAACTGAGGCCTTCGAGCCGGACGTTGGAAATGCAGTTGCGATAGGCGTCCGTGAGACCAATCTTTGGATTGTAGGTGAAATATAAACCCAGACTATCAGGCGAGCTGAGTCCAGGGCGTTCACCTATTAAGATGACCACCATTTTTGCGCCCAACAGCTCGCCGATTTCGTCGGCCACAGCCACTCGGCCTTGTTCTACCAAAATTACCGGGGCCACCGACCAGCCATCCGCCGCAGCCTGTTCCTCCATGCGTGTAAGAAAAGGCACGGTATGGCGATGCACGGCCAGTGCCGACAAACCATCGGCCACCACAATCACCAAATCCACCCCACCAGGATGCGCCGAGGCATAGTCGCGCAGGGTTTGCGCCGATTCATCGTTCAACTTGCGTCCCAGATCCGGGCGCTGCAAATAGCTGTTCCGATCCGTGGCCGCGCTGTGCAACAGCAAGGTTTCCCGGCCGCGCTCGGCCAGTTGCGCGCTGAGCCCGGCGTGGTCGAACGGCAAATGCACCGCATCCCGGGCCTGGGCGTGGGCGAACTGGAAATCCAGTTGCGCCTTGGTCGGCATGCTGGTGCCGGTGCGGCCCAGGGCAATGCGCGCCGGGGTCAGGCGCCGCAGTTCCAGCCACGGGTTCTGCGGATCGACGGGTGGTTTATCCATATCAACACTCATCCCAATTGCGCCAGGGCCTGGCGAAAGGCCGGCGGCAGGTTGTTGCCGAAGTGAACCTTGCCGTCGGCCTGGGTAAAGATGCCCATGTTCGCCAGCCATTGTTCGAACTCCGGCGCCGGTTTCAAGCCCAGGGTTTGCCGGGCGTAGAGGGCGTCGTGGAACGAAGTGGTCTGGTAGTTGAGCATGATGTCGTCGGAGCCGGGGATGCCCATGATGAAGTTGATCCCGGCCACGCCCAGCAAGGTCAGCAGGGTGTCCATGTCGTCCTGGTCGGCTTCGGCGTGGTTGGTGTAGCAGATGTCGCAACCCATGGGTACGCCCAGCAGCTTGCCGCAGAAGTGGTCTTCGAGGCCGGCGCGGATGATCTGTTTGCCGTTGTAGAGGTATTCCGGGCCGATAAATCCTACGACGGTGTTCACCAAAAACGGTTTGAAATGTCGCGCCACGGCGTAGGCCCGAGTCTCGCAGGTCTGTTGATCAATGCCGTGGTGGGCGTTGGCTGACAGCGCGCTGCCTTGGCCGGTTTCGAAATACATCAGGTTTTGCCCGAGGGTGCCGCGATTCAGGCTCAAACCGGCGTCGTAGCCTTCCTGCAATACGTTGAGGTTGATGCCGAAACTGGCGTTGGCCGCTTCGGTGCCGGCGATCGATTGGAACACCAGGTCCAGAGGCACGCCCCGGTTCACCGCTTCGATGGAGGTGGTGACGTGGGTCAGCACGCAGGCCTGGGTCGGGATGTCGTAGCGCTGGATGATCGCGTCGAGCATTTCCAGCATGGCGCAGATCGAGGCGATGCTGTCGGTGGCCGGGTTGATGCCGATCATCGCGTCGCCGTTGCCGTACAGCAGACCGTCGAGAATGCTCGCGGCGATGCCGGCGGGTTCGTCGGTCGGGTGGTTGGGTTGCAGGCGTGTGGATAAGCGCCCGCGCAGGCCCATGGTGCCGCGAAATTGCGTGACCACGCGGATCTTCTGCGCCACCAGCACCAGGTCCTGCACGCGCATGATCTTCGACACGGCGGCGGCCATTTCCGGCGTCAGGCCGGGGGCGAGGGCGCGCAGGCTCTGTTCGTCGGCGGCATCGCTGAGCAGCCAGTCGCGAAACCCGCCGACGGTGAGGTGGCTGACCACGGCGAAGGCTTGTTTGTCGTGAGTGTCGATGATCAGCCGGGTGACTTCATCGGCCTCGTAGGGAATCAGTACTTCCTGTAGGAAATGGCTCAGCGGGATGTCGGCCAACGCCATTTGCGCGGCCACCCGCTCGCCATCGTTGAGGGCGGCAACACCGGCCAGGAAGTCCCCGGAACGCGCCGGGCTGGCCTTGGCCATGACGTCCTTGAGGCTGTCGAAACGGTAGGTCTGGGCGCCGACGGAATGGGCAAATGCGGCCATGGGACGGGGTCCTCCTGATTCAATAAGTCACTCAATACACCACCTAATCCCCTGTGGGAGGGGGCTTGCTCGCGAAAGCGGTGTCAATCGACATCAATGGTGCATGTCCGATCGTCTTCGCGAGCAAGCCCGCTCCCACATTGGATCTCGGTGCACTTCGATGTGGCAGGCGCCGGGCAACCCGCCCGGCACCGGTGCAACTCAGATACCTTCGAGCATAGCGTCTGCCGGCGCGTCGGCGCGCTGCTTGGCGGTCAACTGGAAGTACAGATAACCCGCCGCCATGAACCCGAGGAACACCAGGCCAATCACCGTGTTGAACCACGCCATCGCCACCAGACACACCACCGCCAGGAACAACGCAATCCCCGGCACGACCGGGTAGCCCGGGGCGCGGAAGGTGCGTTCCAGGTTCGGCTCGGTTTTGCGCAGTTTGAACAGGCTGAGCATGCTGATGATGTACATCACGATGGCGCCGAACACCGACATGGTGATCATCGCCGCAGTCAGGGTCATGCCTTGCAGGTTGACCAGGCCATCGCTGTAGATTGCGGCGATACCGATCACGCCACCGGCCAGGATCGCCCGGTGCGGGGTCTGGAAACGCGAGAGTTTGGCCAGGCCTTTAGGCAGATAACCGGCGCGGGCCAGGGCGAAGAACTGCCGCGAATAACCCAAAATGATCCCGTGGAAACTCGCCACCAGACCGAACAGACCGATCCAGACCAGCATGTGCATCCAGCTCGAATTGTTACCGACCACGGCTTTCATCGCCTGGGGCAGCGGGTCGTTGATGTTCGACAGTTGACGCCAGTCGCCGACGCCGCCGGCCATCACCATCACGCCGATAGCGAGGAAGACGAGGGTCAGAATGCCGCTGACGTAAGCCTTGGGAATCGTGCGTTTCGGGTCCTTGGCTTCTTCGGCGGCCATGGCTGCGCCTTCAATGGCCAGGAAAAACCAGATCGCAAAGGGGATCGCCGCAAAGATCCCGGGGATCGAGGCCATGGTGAATTCGTTGGAGCCCGACCAGCCGTTGAGCACGAAGTTGCTGAAGCTGAAGCCCGGCGCGACCACGCCCATGAACACCAACAATTCGGCGACCGCGAGCACGGTGACTACCAGTTCAAACGTCGCGGCGATGCTGACGCCGAGGATGTTGAGGGTCATGAACACGAAATACGCGCCGACCGCCGCAATCTTCGGGTCCAGTTCCGGGTACTGCACGTTGAGATACGCGCCGATGGCCATGGCAATTGCCGGTGGCGCAAAAACGAATTCGATCAGGGTGGCGATGCCGGCGATCAATCCGCCCTTCTCGCCAAAGGCCCGTCGGCTGTAGGCAAACGGCCCGCCCGCGTGGGGAATCGCAGTGGTCAGTTCGGTGAAACTGAAGATGAAGCAGGTGTACATCGTCGCCACCATCAGGGCGGTGACGAGGAAACCCAATGTGCCTGCGGTGCCCCAGCCGTAACTCCAGCCGAAGTACTCGCCGGAAATCACCAGGCCGACGGCAATGCCCCATAAGTGCAGGGTGCCGAGTGTGGGTTTGAGCTGTGTAGTAGAAGTCATAAGTCCTCTCTATTTTTTATTGTTTGATCGGTTGGACTTTCAGGTATGGCGGTTACAGCGGGCACGCAAAGCCCGTGCCAGAGGGGCAGGGCGATGTTTTGCGGTGTGATTGAGGACGCCTTCGCTGGCAAGCCATGCTCCTACAGGTATTGCACGATCTGTAGGAGCGAGGCTTGCCCGCGAAAGCCGTTACGCGGTATCGCGTCGAGTTAGAAGAAGCCCAACGGATTGATGTCGTAGCTCACCAGCAGGTTTTTGGTCTGCTGATAATGGTCGAGCATCATCTTGTGGGTTTCACGCCCGACGCCGGACTTTTTGTAACCACCGAACGCGGCATGCGCCGGGTACAGGTGATAGCAGTTGGTCCACACACGACCGGCCTTGATGGCGCGGCCCATGCGGTAGGCGCGGTTGATGTCGCGGGTCCAGAGGCCGGCGCCCAGGCCGAACTCGGTGTCGTTGGCGATGGCCAGGGCTTCGGCTTCATCCTTGAACGTGGTGATGCTCACCACCGGGCCAAAGATTTCTTCCTGGAACACACGCATTTTGTTGGTGCCCTTGAGCAGGGTCGGCTGGATGTAATACCCGGTCGCCAGGTTGCCCTCGAGTTTTTCCACCTTGCCGCCGGTCAGCAGCTCCGCGCCTTCGCCCTTGGCGATTTCCAGGTACGAAAGGATTTTGTCGAATTGCTGCTCGGACGCCTGGGCGCCGACCATAGTGTCGGTGTCCAGTGGGTCGCCACGTTTGATCGACAGGACTTTCTTCATCACCACTTTCATGAAGTCGTCGTAGATCGATTCCTGAACCAATGCGCGGGACGGGCAGGTGCAGACTTCGCCCTGGTTGAAGAAAGCCAGCACCAAGCCTTCAGCGGCTTTTTCGATGAAGGTTTCTTCGGCTTGCATGATGTCGGCGAAGAAGATGTTCGGCGACTTGCCACCCAGCTCCACGGTGGACGGAATAATGTTTTCGGCGGCGGCGTGCATGATGTGCGAGCCAACCGGGGTCGAACCTGTAAACGCGATCTTGGCGATGCGTTTGCTGGTGACCAGGGCTTCGCCGGCTTCTTTGCCGAACCCTTGCACCACGTTCAGTACGCCGGGTGGCAGCAGGTCGCCGATCAGTTCCATCAGCACGGTGATGCCCAGCGGAGTTTGCTCGGCAGGCTTGAGCACCACGCAGTTACCGGCGGCCAGGGCCGGGGCGAGTTTCCACGCGGCCATCAGGATCGGGAAGTTCCACGGGATGATCTGCCCGACCACGCCCAGGGGTTCATGGATGTGATAAGCCACGGTATTGCCGTCGATCTCGGCGGCGCTGCCTTCCTGGGCGCGGATGCAACCGGCGAAGTAGCGGAAGTGATCCGCCGCCAGCGGGATGTCGGCGTTGAGGGTTTCGCGAACGGCTTTGCCGTTGTCCCAGGATTCGGTGATCGCCAGCAGTTCCAGGTTCTGCTCGATGCGGTCGGCGATTTTCAGCAGCACCAGCGAGCGCGCCTGGGCGGACGTGGCGCCCCAGGCATCGGCAGCGGCGTGGGCAGCGTCCAGGGCTTTGTCGATGTCTTCGGCCGTGGAGCGTGGGAATTCGGCAATCGGTTGGCCATTTACTGGCGAAGTATTGGTGAAGTACTGACCTTTGACAGGCGCGACGAACTCGCCGCCGATGTAGTTACCGTATTTGCTCTTGAACGAAACGATAGCGCCTTCAGTACCGGGGTGAGCGTAACGCATGGTGAGTTCTCCTTGGCTTTGTACTTATTAGAGAGACGCGCATGTGCGCTTGCTATAAGCGTAGAGCAAAGGTTGGGCCACTGCCTTGCAGGGCAGGCAAATCAAAGCCTTGCGCGGTTTGTGTCGGACAGGCGGACGGCGGCTGTGACGGATTCGGTACAGCCTGGGTGACAGTTTGTACCGCTTGTGGCACAGCCTGTGACGGGGTGGTCTTGCCAGCATTGCAAAGCACGCCGACGTGGAGGATGCTCGACCTCAACGCGCTCTGTAGGCGTTGCAGGGTTCGTGGACACCTTTCGGGGAATAATAAGAAATGCACGACAACCATTTGAGTCGCCATGCCCGGCAAGTCCTGACCGTTACCCAGGGCAAGTCGCACCTGCACGGCCCTGGCAGTGATCCGTCGATTGCCCGTTCCTGGCTGCGTTGTCTTGAGGACTATCACCTCGACCCGGCCCTGACCATGGCGCCGACGGTGCTGGAACACGGTCGCGTGCTCGAAAGCCGCGAACGCTTGCAGCAAGTGCTGCACATCGCCGGCAACGAAATGACCAGCCTGCACCAGCAACTCTCCGGCGCCGGTCATGCGGTGCTGCTGACCGACGCCCGTGGCGTGATCCTCAACTGCGTCACTGCCCCCGCCGAAAGGAAGATTTTCGAACGTGCCGGGCTCTGGCTCGGCGCCGACTGGAGCGAGGCCTGCGAAGGCACCAACGGCATCGGCACCTGCCTGGTGGAACGGCAGGCGCTGACCATTCACCAGGACGAACACTTTCGGGGCCGCCACACCGGCCTGACCTGCTCAGCGAGCCCGGTATTTGATCCGCACGGCGAACTGCTGGCGGTGCTCGACGTGTCCTCGGCCCGGCATGACGTCTCGCGCCAGAGCCAGTTCCACACCATGGCCCTGGTCAACCTCTCGGCGAAGATGATCGAGAGCTGTTATTTCCTGCGTTACTTCGACAATCAATGGTTGCTGCGTTTTCACTTGCAGGCCGAGTCCGTCGGGCTGTTCAGCGAAGGGCTGCTGGCGTTTGACGGGGAAGGGCGGATCAGTGCGGTCAACCAGAGCGCACTGAACCTGCTGGGGCACATTCGCGGCGGGCTGCTGGGTAAACCTGTGGAAGCGTTTTTCGATTGCTCGCTGGATGAGTTGCTCGGCCGAGCGAGTGTGAATGCCAGCGCCAGTTGGCCGCTGCGCACCCGCGATGGGCGCAATCTGTTTGCTCTGTTGCGGGGGCAGCCGCGCAGTATTCCGGTGCCGGTGGTGCAAAGTCCGAGGGTGGCGGAGCGCCCGCGTCTGTCCGGCATCTGCCTGGGCGATGTCGCGTTGCAGGAGGATTTCCGCAAGTCCCTGCGCGTGTTCGAGCGGGACGTGCCGCTGCTGATCAATGGCGAAACCGGTTCCGGCAAGGAAGCCTTCGCCAAAGCTGTGCACCAGGCCAGCCTGCGGGCGGAGAAGTCCTTCGTGGCCCTCAACTGCGCGGCCATCCCGGAAAGCCTGATCGAAAGCGAACTGTTCGGCTATCGCGGCGGCAGTTTCACCGGCGCGCGCAAGGAAGGCATGCGCGGCAAATTGCAGCAGGCCGATGGCGGCACGCTGTTCCTCGATGAAATCGGCGACATGCCCCTGGCGTTGCAGACTCGTCTATTAAGGGTGCTGGAGGATCGCCAGGTTGTGCCGATTGGCGGGGAACCGGAGTCGGTGAACGTCAGAATAATCAGCGCCACCCACCGGAATTTGCTGGATCGGGTGCAGGACGGCAGTTTCCGCGAGGATTTGTACTACCGGCTCAATGGCCTGGAAGTGGCCTTGCCGGCCTTGCGCGACCGTAGCGATAAATCCCAGTTGCTGGATTTCCTGCTGGCGGAAGAGGCGGGCGGGGAAACGGTGTTGATTGATCAGCCAGCGCGGGAAGCTTTGCTCGGTTTCGCCTGGCCGGGGAATGTGCGGCAGTTGCGCAATGTGCTGCGCACCTTGGCGGCGTTGTGTGATGGCGGGCGAATCGGGCTTGAGGATTTGCCGGCGATGATTCGCCAGGCTCGGCCGGTGGTTGCGCAGGTGATGGAAGAACCGTCCGAGCATCCGCTGGAAGATGCCGAGCGGTTGGCGTTGTTGAATGCGTTGGAGCAGCAGCGCTGGCACATGACGCATACGGCTGAGCAACTGGGGGTCAGTCGCAATACGCTTTACAGGAAGCTGCGTAAGCACGGGATTGAGCGCTAAATCGCGTCGCGGCCATTCGCGAGCAAGCCCGCTCCCACATTGGAATGCGTTCCCCTGGGGGAGCGGGCTTGCTCGCGAAGGCGTCCGTAAGACCTAAACACAAGGTGCGAATTTCCCCACCCTACGCTAACCTGCGGCCATGTTTTACGAGGTCGACTATGCACATTCATATTCTTGGTATCTGCGGCACTTTCATGGGCTCGATGGCGGTTCTGGCCAAAGAGCTGGGCCATCACGTGACGGGCTCCGATGCCAACGTCTATCCGCCGATGAGTACTCAGCTTGAGGCTCAGGGCATTCAGTTGACCCAAGGCTACGATCCCGCCCAACTCGATCCGGCTCCGGACCTGGTGGTGATCGGCAATGCCATGTCTCGCGGCAACCCGGCCGTCGAGTATGTCCTGAACAAAGGCCTGCCTTACGTTTCCGGCCCGCAATGGCTGGCCGAACACGTACTGCGCGGCCGCTGGGTGTTGGCGGTTGCTGGCACTCACGGCAAGACCACCACCAGCAGCATGCTCGCCTGGGTGCTGGAACATGCGGGCATGAGCCCGGGTTTCCTGATCGGCGGTGTGCCGCAGAATTTCTCGGTGTCCGCTCGTCTGGGCGGCACGCCGTTCTTCGTGATCGAAGCCGATGAATATGACAGCGCGTTTTTCGACAAACGCTCCAAGTTCGTCCATTACGGCCCGCGCACGGCGATTCTGAACAATCTTGAGTTCGATCACGCCGACATCTTCCCCGATCTCCCGGCCATCGAGCGTCAGTTCCACCATTTGGTGCGGACCATTCCGAGCGAAGGCCTGGTGATCCATCCGACCACCGAGCCGGCACTGCAACGTGTGATCGAAATGGGCTGCTGGACCCCGGTGCAAACCACCGGTGCCGGCGGCCAGTGGCAGGTCAAGTTGCTGAGCGACGACGGATCGAAGTTTGAAGTGATGTTCGAAGGCGTCGCCCAAGGCGTGGTCGAGTGGGACATGACCGGCCAGCACAACGTGGCCAACGCCCTGGCCACTTTGGCAGCGGCGCGGCATGTCGGTGTCGTGCCGTCGATGGGCATCGCGGCGTTGAGCGCGTTCAAAAGCGTGAAGCGCCGGATGGAGGTCGTTGCGCAAGTGCGCGGCATCACCATCTACGACGACTTCGCCCACCACCCGACCGCCATCGCCACCACCCTCGATGGCTTGCGCAAGAAGATCGGTGACGCGCCGTTGATCGCGATCATCGAGCCGCGTTCCAATTCCATGAAGCTCGGCGCGCACCGTGACGGTTTGCCGGAAAGCGTGGTCGATGCCGATCAGGTGATCTGGTACGCGCCGGCCAACCTTGGCTGGGATCTGGCGGGGACAGCGGCGGCGTGCACCGTGCCGTCGATCGTCAGCGATTCCCTGGAAGGCATCATTGAGCGCGTGAAGAGCCAGGCCCAACCCGGCACCCATGTGGTGATCATGAGCAACGGCGGCTTCGGCGGCCTGCACGGCAAACTCGCTGAGGCGCTGCAATGAACACTTTTGCTCAGAGCGGCGGCCCGGAACGCATCACGCTGGCCATGACCGGCGCGTCCGGCGCCCAGTACGGTTTGCGCCTGCTCGATTGCCTGATCCGCGAAGACCGCGAGGTGCATTTCCTGATCTCCAAGGCTGCGCAACTGGTGATGGCCACTGAGACTGATGTCACGTTGCCGCCCAAGCCGCAAACCATGCAGGCCTTCCTTACCGAATACACCGGCGCGGCGGCGGGGCAGATCAAGGTGTATGGCAAGGAAGACTGGATGTCGCCGGTGGCCTCGGGCTCCGGCGCGCCAGCGGCGATGGTGGTGGTGCCGTGTTCCACCGGGACCTTGTCGGCCATCGCCACCGGTGCCTGCAACAACCTGATCGAGCGCGCCGCCGACGTGACCTTGAAGGAGCGCCGCCAGTTGATTCTGGTGCCGCGCGAGGCGCCGTACTCGAGCATTCATCTGGAGCACATGCTCAAGTTGTCGAACATGGGCGTGACCATCCTGCCGGCCTCGCCGGGGTTTTATCACCAGCCACAGACCATCGACGACCTGATCGACTTTGTGGTGGCGCGGATTCTCAATCTGCTGAACATTCCCCAAGACATGCTGCCGCGTTGGGGCGAACACCATTTGAGCAGCGATGAATAAGCTGCTGGTGGTGGTGCTGGCGCTGCAACTGGCCGGCTGCGCCACTGCGCGCACGCTCGATGCCGCCAAGCCGGGGGCGCCGGTGGTGTATTCGGGGACGCGGCTGGATTTGTACGCGATGAATGGCGGGTGCTGTGCCAAGGATCGTTTTGGTGCTGAAGCGCCGAGCTATCCCGGGGTGGATTTGCCGGGCAGTGCGTTGCTCGACACGCTGTTGTTGCCGCTGTCGTTACTGACGGTGATTGGCGTGAGCTTTCAGGCGACGGGCGGGTTGTAGCGTTCGGGCTTGAATCGGTGTCGCGCCTTTCGCGAGCAAGCCCGCTCCCACATTGGATCTGTTAACGACACAGATTCAATGTGGGAGCGGGCTTGCTCGCGAAGGCGTCCGAACAGACACCAAAGGGTCATTTACCGAGCTTACGCAACTCATCCGACTCAACCACCCGCACCCCATCCTGCTCTTCCAGCGCCAGGCGCCACATGGCGCGGGCCAGTTGGCAGGCTTCGATGCCGTGGTATTTGCCGGGGATCAGGCGCGACAATGGCCCGGCGAATTGCTCGGTCAAGCGCGGTTCGAGACGCTCGCCCAGCAGCAGCGAAGGTCGGCAAATGGTTAGCTGCGGCCAGTCCTGGGCACGCAATGCGTATTCCATTTCGCCTTTGACCCGGTTGTAGAAAATCGGGGATCGGCGATCAGCCCCCAGGGCACTGATGACGATCAGGTGCCGCGCACCCATTTCCCGCGCCCGTTTGGCAAACGCCACCACCATGTCCAGGTCTACGGCGCGAAACGCTGCTTCGGAGCCCGCCTGCTTGATTGTGGTGCCAAGGCAGCAGTAGGCGATGTCGACGCGACCGTTCAATTGCGGCAGGAACACCGCCGGGTCGCCGACCGGGTTTTCCAAGTGAGGATGTTCGGCCAGTGGCCGGCGAGAGGGGGCCAATACCCGCGTGATCGTTGGTTCGCTGAGCAGGCGGTCAAGCAAATGTTCGCCGGTTAATCCAGTAGCTCCGGCAAGCAGTACATGCTGAGGCGTCAAGTACATAGTGTTTCCCCCTTGATACTGTTCAGCTTAGTTGAGCTTGGCATCCTTGCTGCTGATAGCAGCACTTTGTAATGCTTTTCGTGCTTGCTGCTTGCGCAACAACTGCCAGTGGGCGAGCACGGTTTTCGGCGCCCAGATTTGCGGCTCGGAGGCTTCGAAGTTATCCGCCAGCTCGCGCTCGGCCACAGTGGCCTTGGCCAGTTTGAAGGCCTGCTCCAGGTCGTCGGTCTGGTTCAGCGCCTGGGCGAACAGCGCGTCGCCGAAGTAGGTGAAGTTGGCTTCCTCCGAACAACCGAAGGACACCCGGTCCGCCCGCGATGCGGTCATGATCAGGGTGCGTTCGTCCTTCAACGCCGGGATGAAGCCACCGGAATAGCAGGAAGAGATGACAATAATCTTGTCGCGATTCTTCAATGGCGCCAGGACGGCTGACAGTTCGTCGGCCGGCAGGTCGGCCAGTTCCATGCGCGGCTGGTCGAGCACCAGTTCGTGTTCGCTGGTGCCGTGGCTGGTCAGGTAGATGAACAGCAAGTCTTCCGGGCCACTGCGTTCGGCCAGGGTCTGGACGGCGCGGCGCAGGTTCTCCCGGGTGGCCATCGGCCGGTCGGCGAGGTGCTCGCGATGGTTGACCAGGCGAATCTGGCCAAACGCGCCGAAGCGGCTGGCGAGCATGTTGGCCACATAGTCGGACTCGCGCAGGAACACGCTCTGCTTGCCGTCGCCACCGAGGGTCAGGGTGTACAGCTCCACCGCCGGGGTCGAGGCGGGGACGGCGGCGAGCACTTCGTCGAGCAAGCGGCCCTGGGCCAGCAAGCCGAGTTCCAGCGTGTCAGGCAGTAACTTGCCGTCGGCATCGCGCACGCGCTGGCCATTGATCCAGGTGCCGCTGAGCACGGTGCCATCGGTCAGCACCAGGGTGCCGCGCCCGGAATAACTGTCGCTGTCGAAACCGCCGACGTAGAAGCTGCCATCCGCCAGGTTCAAGCGCCCCGGCCCGCTGAAGCGCCAATCGACGAACTGACCGATGTAGTGGCTGCCGTCGGTGCCGATCAGTTCGCCCTTGCCGGTGAGCGCGCCTTCCTTGAACTGGCCGATCCAGACATCGCCATCGGCGTTTTCGTAGCGGCCCTTGCCGTTGAGCTGGTTGTCCTTGAAACCACCGACATAGATGTCGCCGTCGGCGCTGTTGAACGTGCCGTTGCCTTCCAGTTGCCCGTCGACGAAATGCCCGCTGAACTGATTGCCGCTGGCATCGCCGCGCTGGCCTTCGCCGTTGGGCTTGCCGTGGGCGAACTGGCCTTGATAGGTGCTGCCGTCATCGAGTTCGAGACGACCGAGCCCCGAATACTGATCGGCCTTGAACTCACCGCGGTAAGTCATGCCGTTTTCTTTGAGGGTGCCTTCGCCATCGCGCCGGCCCAGCTTGAAGCCGCCGGTGTAGCTGCTGCCATTGGTGGTCAGCGAACCCTGGCCATCGAACAGCCCTTGCTGGAACTGCCCGCGATAGACCTCGCCGTTGCTGCCGTGCCATTCGCCCTGGCCATGCCACTGACCTTTGTCGAACTGCCCGGCGTACCAACTGCCATTGGGGTAGTCGATGCGGCCCTGGCCCTGCAACAACCCGTCGACCAGATCCCCGCGATAGCGTCCGCCGTCCGGCAGGCGGGCGTCAGGGGACAACAGCGATTCACCATCGCCACAAGCGGTGAGCATCAGGGTCAAAGCGAGGAGTGCAAGTGAGCGCATAGCGGGATCCGGGCAATTAGGCGACCGAGTATGCCGCAGCTATGTGTCGTATATATAGAGAAGGTCGCGAAACAGCGTGCGCTGCTTCGCATCCAGGATGGTTTACACGAAGCAGAGGGACAGCGGTTCGGCGATGTACGCCGGTTTGTCCGAGCCTTCTATCTCAAGGGTGGCGGTGGCTTTGAGCAGCCACTGGCCGGGTTTTTTCTCGGTGACTTCGGTCAGGTCGACCTTGAGCCGTACTTTCGAGTTGACCTTGACCGGCTGGATGAAACGCACGCTGTCGAGGCCGTAATTGACCACCATCTTCAAGCCTTGCGGCAGGATCAGGATGTCTTCCATCAGTTTGGGGATCAGCGACAGCGACAGGAAACCGTGGGCAATGGTGCTGCCAAATGGCGTTTGCGCGGCTTTGACCGGGTCGACGTGAATGAACTGATAATCCCCGGTGGCTTCGGCGAACAGGTTGATGCGCTCCTGATCGATGGTGAGCCATTCGGAACGTCCAAGTTCCTTGCCGACATAATCTTTGAGCTCTGCAACGGGAACATAGGGCATTGAGACTCTCCTTGGGTTCATCGGATTTATAGTTTTTCGAGTGGGGGGATTTGACCTCCCTGCGAACCACTTTAGATCAACATGGCAAATTGCTCCGGTCAACTGACCATGCTTTTGGCGAATGCCGGTCTATAGCGTCGGCGTGCTTATAATGCCCGGCCCCTTTTTGCCGGGGACAACGCGTGGGGAGATTGCTGGATGTTGTTACGTGGCCTGACCTGGCTGGTGCTGTTCCAATTGCTGGGCACAGCCATCAACCACCTGATTTTGCCGGTACTGCCGGGGCCGATCATTGGCCTGCTGTTGATGCTGGTGTTCCTGATTTGCCGTGGTGAGGTCGGCGAGCCGCTGAACCTGGCCGCCGGCAGTTTGCTGCGTTATCTGCCGTTGCTGCTGGTGCCGCCGGCGGTGGGCGTGATGGTGTATGCCAAGGACATTGCCGCCGACTTCTGGGCCATCACCGGCGCACTGGTGTTGTCGCTGGTGCTGTCGATGGCCTTCGCCGGGGTGCTGATGCAACGCCTGATCAAGCGCCATGCCCATCGCGGGGACGGCCAATGAACCTCGATTGGCAAGGCGCGCTCGATTCGGTGATCCACCATCCGCTGTTCGGCATAGGCATCACCCTGGGCGCTTATCAACTGGTGCTCGCGGCGTTCGAGAAGACCCGCTGGATCTTCCTGCAACCGGTGCTGGTTTCGATGCTGCTGGTGATCGGCGTGTTGGTGGGCTGCGGTCTGACTTACGCCGAGTACCGCAAGAGCACTGAGATCCTCAGCATCTTGCTGGGGCCGGCTACCGTTGCGCTGGCGGTGCCGCTCTACTTGAATCTGCGACGGATTCGGCAGTTGTTCTGGCCGATATTTACTACGCTGGTGATAGGCGGCGCGGTCGCCACCGGCATGGGCGTGCTGCTGGGCTGGTGGTTCGGGGCCGAACATATGATCCTGATGACCATGGCGCCCAAATCCGTGACGTCGCCGATTGCCATGTTGGTGGCCGAGCAGATCGGTGGTGTGGCGGCGCTGGCGGCGGTGTTCGTGTTGATTACCGGCGTGATCGGCGCGATCTTCGGCCCGAGCCTTTTGACCCGGCTCGGTGTCCACAGTCCTGAGGCCCGGGGCATGGCGCTGGGAATGACCGCCCATGCGGTCGGCACTTCTGTGGCGTTGCAGGAAAGTGAAGAGTGCGGCGCCTTCGCGGCGCTGGCGATGAGTCTGATGGGCGTGGCGACAGCGGTGTTCCTGCCGTTGGCCGTGTCGATGATGGTGTAAGGAAATGTCTATGAGCTTGCCGCTTTTTCCGCTGAACACGGTGCTGTTCCCCGGTTGCATCCTCGACTTGCAGATTTTCGAGGCGCGCTACCTGGACATGATCAGCCGCTGCATGAAACAGGGCAGTGGCTTCGGCGTGGTGTGCATCCTCGACGGCGAGGAAGTCGGCATCGCCCCGGCGGGCTATGCGCTGGTGGGCTGCGAAGCCTTGATCACCGACTTCAAGCAGCAGGACAACGGCCTGCTGGGGATTCGGGTGCAGGGTGGGCGGCGTTTCCATGTCTTGCGCTCCGAAGTGCAGCGCGATCACCTGACCATCGCCGACGTCGAGTGGCTGGAAGACGAACCGGAACAGCCGCTGCAGGATGAAGACGCCGACCTGGTCGCCCTGCTCAAGGCCCTGGCCGAACATCCGATGGTCGAAGCGCTGAACATGGGCACCGAAGCCACCGGCCAGCAATCATTGGCCAATCAGTTGGCGTACCTGCTGCCGTTTGCCGAGGTGGATAAGATCGACTTGCTGCAACTTGATGATCCACAGCAACGGCTGGATGCTATTCAGGCGTTGCTGGATGAGTTGCAGGGCGAGTTGTTCGCCTAGTTGTACTTTGAATTATCTTGGTTGTTTTGCCAGCATTGTCATCGCGCTATCGGTCCTTTAGTTTTAAGTTGCTCACGTGCAGTGGGCAACTTATCAAACACAAGGATGTGGTAATGATTATTTATGAAGATGAGTGGGCTTTTTGGGATGATATTGCTGCTCGGTACTTGTTAAAGCATGCGGCAACTGATCACAACGTCAATCATGTTATTGAGGGCGCTGGTTTTTATGCCGATTCGATGGTGCTTGAACGCCGCAAACGCAAACGCGCCAAGTTGCCTGTCACAAGTGTGTCTGATGGTGCAGGCGTGGCGGTCGTGAACGGCTAGAACATCTCCGGTATTTAATTAAGCAGCGTCCAATCTAATAACAGTCAGGTGGTTGTATGTCTCTCGAAAATAATAATGATGCATTCATGGCAAATCTTTATGTCGACGGGTTGCCGTTGGTCCTTAATCAACAGCGTCTGAAGCGGCGACTGCAAGACCCGCGCATTACCAGGCGCGAGCGCTTGGATGTGGAGGTCGCGCTCGCAGACAGGGATGGCACCAGTTTTGTCACCTTGGCCGATCATGAAGATGACAAACCATTGTTGTTCAAGTTTGCCTTGCAGGGCGACAAGTACGCTGTGACGGCGGTCCTGCGGGGAATGTATGACGGCTGGCGTTTAAAGATAGAAGCCAATACCCATCATTTGTCAGTGAGTGATAGCGCGGCCAGCAATTTGTTTTCAATCAGCAAGCATGGTGCGCCAAGAGCGAGGTTGGAACATCTCGGTGCTGGGCCTTCCTATATACAACTCGTCAGTGAGCGCAATGGGCGGGCATTGTATAAGGCTGAGGAGGCAGGGAGAAAATATTTCATGGATGTAGATCCCAATACCACGGTCCACAACGCATTTAACAACGCGCCAGTAGCGTTTGTGCTGAAGATTGTCGATAAGTTGGTGCCCGCCGCAAAGTGAAAGCGCGCCATCGACAGTGATCGTCGATGGCGCCATTGACGATCAACTAATACGCGTATCTCAACATCATGTGCGGCAAATGCCGCAACGCAAAGAAGGCAAACAACGCCAGCAACGACGGCAGCACCAGCCACCAGACTTTGGGCGGCATGGGGTTGAGCGGTGTCTGGCGTTGACTCAGCCACAGGCTCGCCGCACAGACACACGCCGCCAGCATCGCGCCTGCCAGCACGTCGGTCGGCCAATGCGCGCCCAAATAGACCCGCGACAACGCAATCGCCAATGCCGGCAAGCAGCCCAGCAGCAGCCATGTCAGGCGCATACGCGGCGGTTGCCCGCGCCCGGCCAGGACGGCGATGGCCAGGAACAGCGCAAAGGAGCCAGAGGCGTGGCCGCTGGGCATGCTGTAACTGGTCAGTGGGTCGCTCAGCACTTCCGGGCGCATTCGGCCGAAAAAGTGCTTGGTCACGGTATTGCCCAACGCGGTGAACAACAGCGCGCCGCCGGCGAAAATTGCCTGGCGCCATTGCCGGGTGAGCAACAGCAAACCCGTCAGCAGAGCGCTGAACACCAGCATGTTGCGGAACTCACCGATCAACGTGAAGGTGACCGCTACTTCATCGAGCATCGGGCTGCGATGTTCCTGCACCAGGGTCATCAAGCCCTGGTCGAGGGCGGTCAGGTGTGGGTAGCCGATAAATAGCCCGATCAGAATCACCAGGCCGAGGCCGGCAATATAGGCGGTCGCGTGGCGATGACGGCGCAGGCTGCTGGTGACGCTCAAGCCGATCATTGCCGCAATGCTACCGGCGACAATCCCGGCTTCTGGCCAAAAACCTTCCGGCAAAGGCAAGCGAATCGCCGCCCCGGTGGCCCAACCGGGCAGCAAGTACGCGACGCTCCAGCCGGCGGCGGCCAGCAGGCTGACAGCGGCGAAACGGGGGAAGGGCATGTCGAACATCCCGGCGACCATCGGCAGCATTGGCCTTAACGGTCCGATGAAGCGCCCGACCAACAGGCTGGCGATCCCATAGCGCTGGAAATACGACTCGGCCCCGGCAATCCATTCCGGGTGATGACGCAGGCCGGGCAGGCGCCGGATGTTCTGGTGGAAATGTCGCCCGAGGAAGTAGGACACCACGTCACCCAGCAAGCCACCGAGGAAGCCCAGCAACAGGGTTTCACCCAGCGACAGCGCACCACTGCCGGCCAACACCGCCACGGCAAACAGCAACACCGTGCCCGGTACGATCAACCCGGCAATCGCCAGGCATTCCACACAGGCCACGATAAACACGGCGGCGGCCAGCCACTGCGGATTGACGGTCAACCAGCCGGTGATGCTATCGAGCCATGGGCCCATACCTACAACTCCCTCAAATAAAGACAACCATCTTCAAAACTCCACCAATCCCCTGTAGGAGCGAGCCTGCTCGCGAAGAGGGAGTGTCAGCCAACATCATTGAATCTGACACTCCGCTTTCGCGAGCAAGCCCGCTCCCACACTGGATCTTCAGCAAACCATCAAATAATCGCGACCTTCGACCTGCCCCCGGCGCAGCGGGTTCCGCGTGCAATACGGCGCATACGCGGCATCGACGAAGCGGTACATCAGGTGTTCATCCCGGCCATGGGGAATGCCCAGGCGCGTGGTTTGAATAATGTGGGCGGGGGCCGGGCCGATGTCTTCCACCAGCAGCACTTCATGATCAAAGCGCTTGGCGTCCCAGACCGGCACCTTCAACCCCAGGGCTTTGCACAATAACGTCTGGCCGGCACAGAGTTTCTGCGACGGTCGCGGCCGGCCATTGGCATCGGGATTGTTCAGCAGCATCTGCGCCAGGCTCGCCGGTCCGCTCAATTCATCGACCCACGGGTAGGCGGATTTGATCAGCACCGCGTTGCCCGGCCCTTGGGCGCTGAAATTCAGGGAATCGCCGCCACGGGCGTAATACATATAGATGTGGCCGCCATCCAGAAACAAAGCCTTACGCTTTTCTGTGTAGCCGAGGGACGCATGGCTGCCTTTCTCTTCGCAGTAATAGGCTTCGGTTTCGATGATCCGGGCGCTGAGCCACAGATTGCCGACCCGGTGACGGATGACTTTGCCGAGTAACTCTCGGGCCAGAATTTGTGCGTCGCGATCGAAAAAAGCGTCCGGCAGCGCCTTGGGCCGCGTCTCAAGAGGGGCACGAACAGTCAGATTGGACATGATGAACGGCGTTTATCAGGGCTGAATGAGCGCCGATGATAACAATTTGCAGCTTAATCACGGCTGAACGTCGGCAAATTGCCCTCCATTTCGACCATCCGCCCGTCACCGCTGTTAGTCCTAGGACGCGACAGCTATAATCTGCCGCTTTCATCTTTGCCAAGACCCCATCAGACATGACTGAGTCCGTCCTCGACTACATGACCCGCCTGGGTCGCGCTGCCCGCGAAGCGTCGCGCATTATCGGCCGTGCCAGCACTGCGCAGAAAAACCGCGCCTTGCAGGCTGCCGCCAATGCGCTGGACGCCGCACGCGGCGAGTTGACGGCCGCCAATGAACTGGACCTGGCCGCCGGTCGGGCGACTGGGCTTGAAGCTGCGTTGCTGGAACGCCTGGCGCTGACTCCGGCGCGCATCGACGGCATGATCGTCGGCCTGCGTCAGGTCGCGGCCCTGCCGGATCCGGTGGGCGCGATCCGCGACATGAGTTTCCGTCCATCCGGCATCCAGGTCGGCAAGATGCGCGTGCCGTTGGGCGTGATCGGCATCATCTACGAATCCCGGCCGAACGTGACCATCGACGCCGCCAGCCTGTGCCTGAAGTCCGGTAACGCGACCATCCTGCGCGGCGGCTCCGAAGCCATTCATTCCAACCGTGCCATTGCTGCCTGCATCCAGCGCGGTTTGGCCGAAGCCGAGCTGCCGGCCGCCGTGGTGCAAGTGGTCGAAACCACCGACCGTGCCGCCGTCGGCGCACTGATCACCATGCCCGAATATGTTGACGTGATCGTGCCGCGTGGCGGCAAAGGCCTGATCGAGCGGGTCAGCCGCGACGCCCGTGTACCCGTGATCAAGCACCTGGACGGCATCTGCCACGTCTACGTCAGTGCCCACGCCGATCTGCCGAAAGCCCAGCGCATCGCCTTCAACGCCAAGACTTACCGCTATGGCATCTGCGGCGCGATGGAAACGCTGCTGGTGGACGAAAGCGTTGCCAAAGATTTCCTGCCGTCGATGGCGGCCCAGTTCCGCGAAAAAGGCGTCGAGCTGCGTGGTTGCGAGCGGACTCGGGCGATCATCGCCGCTGTTGCCGCGACTGAAGACGACTGGTCCACCGAATACCTGGCACCGATTCTGTCGATCCGCGTGGTCGACGGGCTGGACCAGGCCATCGAACACATCAACACGTACGGCTCCCATCACACCGATTCGATCGTCAGCGAAAACCTCGCCGACACCCGGCGTTTCGTGGCCGAAGTCGACTCGTCTTCGGTGATGATCAACACCCCGACTTGCTTCGCCGATGGCTTTGAATACGGATTGGGTGCCGAGATTGGCATTTCTACTGATAAGCTGCACGCCCGCGGCCCGGTGGGCCTCGAAGGTCTGACCTGCGAGAAGTACATCGTGGTCGGTGATGGCCAGTTGCGCGGACAGGAGTCGGTCTGACTTGGGCGACCTCGACCCGTCAGCCCCGGTTACTGCCGGCGAGGCTGGGCCTCGACGCATTGGCGTGCTGGGCGGCACCTTCGACCCGGTGCACATCGGCCATTTGCGCGGTGCACTGGAAGTCGCTGAATCATTGGGCCTCGATGAGCTGCGCCTGACACCCAGTGCCAGGCCGCCCCATCGGGATACGCCGCAGGTGTCGGCCAAGGATCGCCTGGCGATGGTCGAGTGCGCGGTGGCCGGTGTGGCGCCGTTGGTGGTGGACGCCCGCGAATTGCAGCGGGACAAACCGTCCTACACTATCGATACCCTGGAATTGATGCGTGCCGAAATGGCTGCGGATACCCAGGTTTTTCTACTTTTGGGCTGGGACGCATTTTGCGGCCTGCCCACTTGGCATCGCTGGGAAGAGTTGCTCCAGCATTGCCACATCCTGGTGCTGCAACGCCCGGATGCCGACAGCGAACCGCCGGATGCCTTGCGCAATCTGTTGGCGGCACGCTCGGTGAGCGACCCGCTGGCCCTCAAAGGGCCGAGCGGACAGATTGCATTCGTCTGGCAGACGCCGCTCGCGGTATCCGCCACCCAGATCCGTCAACTGCTGGCCAGCGGTAAGTCGGTACGTTTCCTGGTGCCCGACGCGGTCCTGGCCTACATCGATGCGCACGGTCTGTACCGTGCGTCGAACTGAAAAAAAGGGCAGGTTTCAAGGCACGCAATGACGTGTATTGAAACGCCCGAACATATGAGCAAAACGAGTTTTATATGACGAACAAAGACGTAACTAAAGTAAAGCGCAAAGGCACGTTCAAGAGCGCCCCGCTGCCTGAGCCGGTCCTCACCACCGAGCCCCTGAAGGGTGATGAGCTGGTCAAGATTGCCGTAGCCGCCCTGGAAGACGTGAAGGGCCAGGACATCCAGGTCATCGACGTTCGCGAAAAGCAGAGCATCACGGACTACATGATCATCGCAACCGGTACTTCGAACCGCCAGATCGGCGCGATGCTGGACAAGGTCCGCGAAGCCGTCAAAGCCCTGGGCGTCAAGCCACTGGGTGAAGAAGGCAAGGGCGACAGCGACTGGGTTCTGCTGGATATGGACGATGTGATCGTGCACATGATGACCGCTTCGGCGCGTCAGTTTTACGACCTCGAGCGTCTGTGGTCCGGTGCCGAGCAGAGCCGTGCGCTGAACGCGGCTCACCACAGCCCGGAAAACACCCACGAGCATTTCATCAAGCTCAACAAAGACCAGCAGTAAGGGACCGCTGTGCGACTGCGACTGATCGCCGTCGGTTCACGCATGCCCAAGTGGGTGGAAGAAGGCTGGCATGAATATGCCAAGCGTCTTCCGTCCGAGCTGGCGCTGGAACTGGTGGAAATACCGCTCAACACCCGTGGCAAGAACGCCGACGTGGCGCGCTTCATCCGTCAGGAAGGCGAAGCCATGCTGGCCAAGGTCGGGCCGAACGAGCGGGTTGTCACCCTCGAAGTCCACGGCAAGCCCTGGAGCACCGAGCAACTGGCGGTCGAACTCGATCGCTGGCGGCTGGACTCGCGCACGGTGAATTTCATGGTCGGCGGCCCCGAAGGGCTGGCGCCGGAAGTCTGTGCCCGGGCTGATCAGCGTTGGTCGTTGTCGCCGTTGACGTTGCCGCACCCGCTGGTGCGGATTCTGATCGGCGAACAGTTGTATCGTGCCTGGACAGTCCTGTCCGGCCACCCTTACCACAAGTAGCTCTGCCCCCATGTCCCAGCCGATCCGCATCAAGGACCACGAAAAAGACGCCCGTCTGGTGCGTGGCCGCGTCGTGTTCGGGGCAATTGCGGTGGTGGCGCTGATTTGCGTGCTGATCGCGCGGCTGTATTACCTTCAGGTGATTCAGTACGAGTACCACTCGACCCTGTCGGAAAACAACCGCGTCCACGTACAGCCGATTCCGCCGACCCGCGGGTTGATCTTCGACCGCAATGGCGTGGTGGTGGCCGACAACCGGCCCAGCTTCAGCCTGAGCATGACCCGCGAGCGCTCCGGCGACTGGCAGCAAGTGCTCGACGTAATCGTCCAGGTGCTGGAGCTGACCCCCGAGGACCGGGGAATCTTCGAGAAACGCATGAAGCAGGGGCGCCGGCCATTCGAGCCGGTGCCGATCCTGTTCGAGCTGACCGAAGAGCAAATTGCCCGGATCGCGGTGAATCAGTTCCGGTTGCCGGGTGTGGAAGTGGTCGCGCAGTTGGTGCGGCATTACCCGCAGGGCGCGCACTTTGCGCATTCCGTGGGCTACATGGGCCGGATCAACGAGAAAGAGCTCAAGACGCTGGACCCGGTCGGTTACAGCGGTACTCATCAAATTGGCAAGACCGGCATCGAGCGTTTCTACGAGCCCGAGCTGCACGGCCAGGTGGGTTACGAAGAAGTCGAGACCAACGCTCGGGGCCGCGTATTGCGCGTGCTCAAGCGTACCGATCCGATTCCCGGCAAGGACATCGTCCTGAGCCTGGACATCAAATTGCAGGAAGCCGCCGAAGCGGCACTCGGCGGTCGCCGTGGCGCGGTGGTGGCGCTGGACCCGAACACCGGTGAAGTTCTGGCGATGGTCAGTGCGCCGAGTTTCGACCCGAACCTGTTCGTTACCGGCATCAGCTTCAAGGCCTATGCCGAGCTGCGGGATTCCATCGACCGGCCGCTGTTCAACCGCGTGCTGCGCGGCTTGTATCCGCCGGGCTCGACCATCAAGCCTGCAGTGGCGATTGCTGGCCTGGACTCGGGCGTAGTGACGGCCTCGACCCGGGTGTTCGACCCCGGCTACTACATGCTCCCCAACTACGATCACAAATACCGCAACTGGAACCGTACCGGCGACGGCTACGTGGACCTGGACACGGCGATCATGCGTTCCAACGACACCTACTTCTATGACCTGGCCCACAAGTTGGGCATCGACCGCTTGTCCTCGTACCTGGGCAAGTTCGGCATCGGCCAGAAGGTCTCGCTGGACATGTTCGAAGAATCGCCGGGGCTGATGCCGTCCCGGGAGTGGAAGCGCGCAACCCGGCGTCAGGCCTGGTTCCCGGGCGAAACCCTGATCCTCGGGATCGGCCAGGGCTACATGCAATCCACACCGCTGCAACTGGCGCAAGCCACGGCGCTGGTGGCCAACAAAGGCGTGTGGAACCGTCCGCATTTGGCCAAGACTGTCGAGGGCGAAAGGCCGAAGGATGAAAACCCGATGCCGGACATCGTTCTGCGCGATCCGTCCGACTGGACCAAGGTCAACCACGGCATGCAACAAGTGATGCACGGCGCTCGCGGTACGGCGCGCAAAGCGGCGATCGGTGCGCAATACCGGATCGCCGGCAAAAGTGGTACGGCTCAGGTGGTGGCGATCAAGCAGGGCGAGAAGTACGACCGCTCCAAGGTGCAGGAACGCCACCGCGACCACGCCTTGTTCGTCGGCTTCGCGCCGGCCGATAACCCGAAAATCGTGGTGTCGGTCATGGTCGAGAACGGCGAGTCCGGTTCCGGCGTCGCCGCGCCGGTGGTACGTCAAGTCATGGATGCCTGGCTCCTGGACCAGGATGGACGACTCAAACCTGAGTACGCCGGCCCTATCAGTGCGGAGGCTACGGCCCGTGAAGAGTAATTTCGATCGCATCCTCTCCAGTGAGGACGTGATGCGTCGCCGAGCGACGCTGTTGCAACGTCTACACATTGATGGTCCATTGCTGATCCTGCTGCTGACCCTCGCCGCCGGCAGCCTGTTCGTGCTGTATTCGGCCAGTGGCAAGAGCTGGGACCTGTTGGCCAAGCAAGCCACTTCGTTCGGCATCGGCCTGGTGTCGATGATCGTCATCGCCCAGTTCGAACCGCGTTTCATGGCCCGTTGGGTGCCGATCGGCTATGTGCTCGGCGTGTTGCTGCTGGTGGTGGTGGATGTCATGGGCCACAACGCCATGGGCGCCACGCGCTGGATCAACATTCCCGGGGTGATCCGCTTCCAGCCCTCGGAGTTCATGAAGATCCTGATGCCGGCGACCATCGCCTGGTATTTGTCCAAACGCACCTTGCCGCCGCAGCTCAAGCATGTGGGCGTCAGTCTGTTCCTGATCGGCTTGCCGTTTATCCTGATAGTGCGTCAGCCGGACCTCGGCACTTCGCTGCTGATCCTCGCCGGCGGTGCGTTCGTGCTGTTCATGGGCGGCCTGCGCTGGCGCTGGATCCTCAGCGTGATCGCCGCGGCAGTGCCGGTGGCGGTGGCGATGTGGTTCTTCATCATGCATGACTACCAGAAGCAGCGAATCCTGACCTTCCTCGATCCGGAAAGCGATCCGCTAGGCACGGGCTGGAACATCATCCAGTCCAAGGCGGCCATCGGTTCCGGCGGTGTGTTCGGCAAGGGCTGGCTGCTGGGCACCCAGTCGCACTTGGACTTCCTGCCGGAAAGCCACACCGACTTCATTATTGCGGTACTGGGCGAGGAATTCGGCCTGGTGGGCATTTGCGCGTTGCTGCTGATTTACCTGTTGTTGATCGGTCGCGGGCTGGTGATTACCGCCCAGGCCCAGACATTGTTCGGCAAATTGCTCGCGGGCAGCCTGACCATGACGTTTTTTGTTTACGTTTTCGTCAACATCGGTATGGTCAGTGGCCTGTTGCCGGTTGTGGGGGTGCCGTTGCCGTTCATTAGCTACGGAGGAACTTCGCTGGTGACGCTGCTGTCAGCGTTTGGGGTTTTGATGTCGATCCATACCCATCGTAAGTGGATCGCACAGGTTTGAATAAGGTGAAGATTTCAATGCAAGCAATGCATGGCTGGGCGACTCGATACGCGCCGTGGGTCGGCCTGGTAGGCATCCTTGGTACTGCGCAATCGCAGGCCGGCGATTACGAAGGCTCACCCCAGGTGGCCGAATTCGTCGGTGAAATGACCCGCGACTACGGCTTTGCCGGCGAACAGCTGATGGGCGTGTTCCGCGAAGCCGAGCGCAAACAGGCCATCCTCGACGCCATTTCCAAACCTGCCGAACGGGTCAAGCAGTGGAACGAATACCGCCCGATGTTCATCACCGACGCGCGCATCGCCCGTGGTGTGGACTTCTGGCGCCAGCATGAGGCGGTCCTGGCCCGTGCCGAGCAGGAATACGGCGTGCCGGCTCAGGTGATTGTCTCGATCATCGGCGTTGAAACCTTTTTCGGCCGCAATACCGGCAATTACCGGGTGATCGACGCGTTGTCGACCCTGGGTTTCGACTATCCTCCCCGTGCCGAATTCTTCCGCAAGGAATTGCGTGAATTCCTGTTGTTGGCCCGGGAAGAGCAGGTCGATCCGCTAACTCTCAAGGGCTCCTACGCCGGTGCGATGGGGCTGCCGCAGTTCATGCCGAGCAGTTTTCGCGCCTATGCGGTGGACTTCGACGGCGATGGCCACATTAATATCTGGAACAACCCGGACGATGCCATCGGCAGCGTCGCCAGCTATTTCAAGCGTCACGGCTGGGTCGCCGGCGAGCCTGTGGTCAGCCGCGCCGATGTGCGTGGCGATCAGGTGGATGCTGGTTTGACCACTGGTATCGAGCCGACGAAAACCGTCGGGGAGTTGCGGGCGTTGGGCTGGTCGAGTCATGATGCGCTGCGCGATGATATGCCGGTCACCGCTTTCCGCCTGGAAGGTGACAATGGCCCCGAATACTGGATGGGCCTGAAGAATTTTTACGCGATCACGCGTTATAACCGCAGCGTGATGTACGCCATGGCCGTACATCAACTGTCTGAACAGCTGGTCCAAGCACGGGGCGTCAAGTAATGCGGGCATTGCCTATGAATAAACCCCTGAAGCTGATGGCATTCGCCGCGTTGGCGGTGCTGGTCGCCAGTTGTTCGACCAGTCGTGCGCCGACCCAGAAGTCCAACACCGCCGTGCGCGCCACGCCAGGCCTGGACATCAACCGCGCCCACAAAGATGGCGCGCCGTGGTGGGACGTCGACGTCTCGCGCATTCCGGATGCCACGCCGACCCTGCACAGCGGTCCTTATAAAGCCAACCCGTACACCGTGCTGGGCAAGACCTACTTCCCGTTGCAAGACTCCAAGACTTACGTCGCCTCGGGCACGGCGTCGTGGTACGGCACCAAGTTCCACGGCCAGAACACCGCCAACGGTGAGGTGTATGACCTGTACGGCATGAGTGCTGCCCACAAGACCTTACCGCTGCCAAGTTACGTTCGGGTGACCAACCTGGACAACAACAAGAGCGTGGTCCTGCGGGTCAACGACCGTGGGCCGTTCTACTCGGACCGCATCATCGACTTGTCCTACGCCGCCGCCAAGAAGCTCGGCTACGCCGAAATCGGCACGGCGCGGGTCAAGGTCGAAGGCATCGACCCGCAACAGTGGTGGGCCGCCAAAGGCCGTCCGGCGCCTTTGATGCTCAACGAGCCTCAAGTAGCGCAAAATGCCGCGCCGACCATTACCGCTTCGGCGGGAACGGTCGAGCAATGGACACCACCGCCGCAACAGCACGCCACGGACACCGTGCCTGTGCAGGTTGCCGCAAAAAAAAACGCTTCTGTACCAGCCTCTGGCCAGTATCTGCAGGTGGGCGCGTTCGCCAACCCGGACGCTGCAGAACTCCTGAGATCGAAGTTGAGCGGGATGGTGAGCGCTCCGGTGTTCATCAGCTCGATCGTGCGCAACCAACAGACACTGCATCGGGTGCGCCTGGGGCCGATCGGTTCGCAGGGTGAAATCCAGCAAGTGCAGAACAGTGTGCGAATGGCCAATCTCGGTTCGCCGAGCCTGGTCACCGCCGAGTAACACGCAGTACTTGATTGACGGTTCGCTTGCGGTTTGGGGGGCGGACCGGGTTGTTGGCTCGTTAAGAACAAAAGCCCGGCAAGGGTTCTGAGTGAGCAACTGAACACGCGACAGCCCTTTAGAAGGTTGTCTGATTAGTTTTGCCTTTGGGCAGTTTCCATTAGCGATTTCGAGAGACGGATGAACATCACCACCTTTGCCAAACGCCTGTGCCTGTTAGTCCCGCTGTTCATCACGCCTGCCGCTTTTGCGGTAGAAATGATGCCGTCGCCACCGCAGCTGGCCGCCAAATCCTACGTGCTCATGGACGCCAGCAGCGGCAACGTGCTGGTCGAGAACAACGGTGACCAGCGCCTGCCGCCCGCCAGCCTGACCAAACTGATGACCGCGTACATTGCGACGCTGGAAATCCGTCGTGGCCAGATCGGTGAAAACGACCCGGTGACCGTCAGCGAAAACGCCTGGCGTACCGGCGGTTCGCGGATGTTCATCAAGGTTGGCTCGCAGGTGACTGTCAGCGACCTGCTGCACGGCATCATCATTCAGTCGGGTAACGACGCCAGTGTTGCGCTCTCCGAGCACATCGCCGGCAGCGAAGACGCGTTCGCCGACATGATGAACAAGACGGCCGGCGACCTGGGCATGACCAACAGCCACTTCATGAACCCGACCGGTCTGCCGAACCCTGAGCACTACTCGTCGGCCCACGACATGTCGCTGCTGGCTCGCGCAATCATCCACGAAGACCCGGCTCACTACGCGATCTACTCGCAGAAAGAGTTCTTCTGGAACGGCATCAAGCAACCTAACCGCAACCTGCTGCTGTGGCGCGACAAGACTGTCGATGGCCTGAAAACCGGTCACACCGATGAAGCCGGCTACTGCATGGTGTCTTCGGCCGTGCGTGATGGCATGCGCCTGATCGCCGTAGTGTTCGGCACCAACAGCGAAGTGGCTCGCGCTTCCGAAACGCAAAAACTGCTGACCTACGGTTTCCGCTTCTTCGAAACCCAGACCTTCTATCAGAAAGGCGCCGAGCTGGCTCAGGCCCCTGTCTGGAAAGGCACCACCAATCAAGTCAAGGCCGGCCTGGCTGAAGACTTGACCATGACCCTGCCGAAGGGCCAGCTGAAAAAGCTCGCCGCCAGCATGACCATGAACCCGCAACTGGTTGCGCCAATCGCCAAGGGCGACGTAATCGGTAAAGTCGAAGTGAAACTGGACGACAAAGTGGTGCACAGCGCCGACCTGATCGCTCTGGACGCGGTCGAGGAGGGTGGTATCTTCCGCCGCATGTGGGATAGCATCCGTCTATTCTTCTACGGCTTGTTCAACTGAATTAGTGTGGACCTGCATGGCTCTGTTCCAACCCGGAACGGAGCCATGTCCGTTGCCACGGCTTACGAGGCCGTTACGCCATGACAGATACCGAAGTAAAGGCGCCAAAGATCGAATTCCCTGCCAATGATTATCCGATCAAGGTGATCGGTGACACCATTGTCGACATCAAGCAAAAGATCATCGATATCGTCAAGAAACACGCGACGATCAACGATGAGAAAGTGGATGAACGCCAGAGCAGCAACGGCAAGTACACCACGATCCAGTTGCACATCCTCGCCACCGGTCAAGACCAGCTGTACGACATCAACAGCGAACTGCGGGCTACCGGTTTCGTGCACATGGTGCTGTGATGCCTGGCACGCTGGGCTTTCGCGAGCTTGGCCAGATGGCTTACGAGCCGGTCTGGCATGCCATGCAGCGCTTCACCAATGAACGCGGCACCGAGGCTGCGGACGAAATCTGGCTGGTCGAACACCCGCCGGTGTTCACCCAGGGCCAGGCCGGCAAGGCCGAGCACCTGTTGCTGCCGGGAGATATTCCGGTGGTGCAGGTCGATCGCGGCGGCCAGGTGACTTACCATGGTCCCGGCCAGTTGGTGGCCTACCTGCTGCTGGATGTGCGCAAACTGGGTTTCGGCGTGCGTGACCTGGTCACCCGCATGGAACACTGCCTGATCGAGTTGCTGGCCAGCTACGGCGTCACTGCCGCAGCCAAGCCGGACGCGCCGGGTGTCTACGTCGACGGAGCAAAAATTGCTTCGCTGGGGCTGCGAATTCGCCATGGTTGCTCCTTCCATGGCCTGGCCCTGAACGTGGACATGAACCTGGAACCGTTTCGACGGATTAATCCCTGCGGCTACGCCGGGCTGGCGATGACCCAGCTGAGCGATCACGCAGGATCGATTGAATTTGCCGAGGTAAGTGCCCGGCTGCGCGCGCAGCTCGTCAAACACCTCGACTATGCTGAGCAGACGACCCTAACGGGCGGAATCGACTGATATGACTACTGATGCAGTGCAAACCATGATCCCGACGCTGGATGTCACCGAGCGCCCGGCCCCACGTGCCAAGGTAGAAGCCGGCGTCAAGCTGCGCGGCGCCGAGAAGGTTGCACGCATTCCGGTAAAGATCATTCCGACCACCGAACTGCCGAAGAAACCTGACTGGATTCGCGTGCGCATCCCGGTTTCCCCGGAAGTCGACCGCATCAAGGCCCTGCTGCGCAAACACAAGCTGCACAGCGTCTGCGAAGAAGCGTCTTGCCCGAACCTGGGCGAGTGCTTCTCCGGCGGCACCGCAACGTTCATGATCATGGGCGACATCTGCACCCGTCGTTGCCCGTTCTGCGACGTTGGCCACGGTCGTCCGAAGCCACTGGACACCAACGAGCCGCAAAGCCTGGCCATCGCCATCGCCGATCTGAAGCTCAAGTACGTGGTGATCACTTCGGTTGACCGCGACGACCTGCGTGACGGCGGTGCCCAGCACTTTGCCGACTGCATTCGCGAGATCCGCAAGCTGTCGCCGAACGTGCAGCTCGAAACCCTGGTCCCGGACTACCGTGGCCGCATGGACGTGGCGCTGGAAATCACCGCCGCCGAGCCGCCGGATGTGTTCAACCACAACCTGGAAACCGTGCCGCGCCTGTACAAGGCTGCGCGTCCGGGTTCGGATTACCAGTGGTCGCTGACCCTGCTGCAACGCTTCAAGCAGATGATGCCGCACATTCCGACCAAATCCGGCCTGATGCTGGGCCTGGGCGAAACCGACGAAGAAGTCATCGAAGTCATGAAGCGCATGCGCGAACACGACATCGACATGCTGACCCTCGGCCAGTACCTGCAACCGTCCCGCAGCCACTTGCCGGTGCAGCGTTTCGTGCACCCGGACGTGTTCGCCTGGTTTGCCGAGGAAGGCTACAAAATGGGCTTCAAGAACGTCGCTTCCGGCCCGTTGGTACGTTCCTCGTACCACGCCGACGAGCAGGCGAAGCTGGTTAAAGCCGAGCTGATCGCGTCCTTGTGATGCGTGGCTGAACCACAAAAACGCCCGCACGGCTTCGGCCATGCGGGCGTTTTTTTGCCTTGCCTATGCCCACGGAGGTCTTTTCCTGCACTACGCGGCGCGATCGACCCCCTTCTGTTTATGCCCGTTCCTGACTACTGTGTGCTGAAGTTTTCATGCAGGGAGATTCATGGATGACCGTTCGACCGACCCACACGCTTTTTCCCCACGCTCCTGTGCCGGCATTGCCGCCGGAAGGGCTGATCGGCGTGATTGCGCCTGCCGGTCCTGCAACCCTGGATACCGACAAAGCCGTGCAATGGATGCGCGCCCGGGGCTATGCGCTGCGGGTGTTTCCCGGCGTCTATGAGAAGGACGGCTACCTGGCCGGCAGCGATGAGGTGCGCCTCAACGATTTGCATGGGGCGTTCGCGGACCCTGAAGTCGACGCGATCATTTGCCTGCGCGGCGGCTACGGCACGCCCCGTTTGCTCGATCGCCTCGACTTCGACCTGTTGCGGGCCAACGCCAAGCCTTTTATCGGCTACAGCGACATCACGGCGCTGCATCTGGCCATCAGTCGTTATGCAGGCTTTGTGACCTTTCATGGGCCGTTGCTCAACGCTGATCTGCTGGGCGACAAGCAGAAACCCACTGAGTCGTCCTTCTTCAACATGCTGCGTGGTCAAGTGAAGGCCGGCAGTGTGCTCGCGCACCCGGCGGCCTACCCGTTGACCACCATCGAGCCTGGCATCGCCCACGGACGTTTGCTGGGGGGCAATCTGTCGATGATTGCCGCGATCATGGGCACGCCGTATGAAATCGAGGCCGAGGGCGCGATTCTGTTCATTGAGGACATTAACGAGCCGCTGTACCGCATCGATCGGCTGCTGACCCATCTGCGCCTGGCCGGCACGCTGGGCAAGTTACGCGGGGTGCTGGTGGGGGATGTGGCGGGGGTGGAGGCGGCTGCGTTGGCGCGCTTGCTCAAGCAGACCTTCGAACCGTTGCGGATTCCGGTACTGGCCGGGTGGCGCAGCGGGCACTGCGATCCGAACCTGACGCTGCCCATGGGCGCGCTGGTCAAGCTGGATGCGGGGAACATGGTGGTGGTGTTGGAGCAGGATGTGGTGGTCAAAACTTAGAGATTTATCGCCTGGCAGTCAGCCTTCGCGAGCAAGCCCGCTCCCACATTGGTTTTGTGTACAGCACAGAACCAATGTGGGAGCGGGCTTGCTCGCGAAGGGGCCATCAGCCATACGGCTGACTATCGGCCGCGCAGGCCTTCCAGCAACTTATGCGTCGGATACCCATCCGCCGGCCAGCCAAACGACTGCTGTGCGCTACGGATCGCCTTGCGGGTATTGGCGCCGATGATGCCGTCGGCGGTGCCCGCATCGTAGTTCTGCGCACTCAGCAGGTTTTGCAACTCGATCCGCTCGCTGCGGCTCAGCGGCAAGTCATCCTTGGGCCACGAGCCACTGATCAGGCCGCCGCCGGTGAAACGCTCGGACAACAGACTCACCGCCAACGCATAGGACGACGAGTTGTTGTACTTGAGGATCGCGCGGAAGTTGTCGAGGACCAGGAACGCCGGGCCACGATAACCGGCCGGCAACAGCAGCGCGGCGGACAAGTGTTCGGCGCCTGCCGGGACCTGCGCGCCATTGGGCAGGCTTACGCCCAGTTGCTGCCATTCGGCGACGCTTTTGCGAATCGTGCCGTCGGCCAGGACGTAATTGAAATTGCCAGGCAGTTGCGCCTCGAAACCCCACGGCTGGCCTTTCTGCCAGCCGGAGCTTTGCAGGTAGTGCGCGGTCGAGGCCAGGGCATCGGCCGGGCTGCCCCAGATATCCCGGCGACCGTCGCCATCGAAGTCCACGGCGTGGGTGTTGTAGGTGGTCGGAATGAACTGGGTCTGGCCCATGGCGCCGGCCCAGGAGCCGAGCATTTTCTCCGGCGTGATGTCGCCCTGTTGCAGGATCTGCAGGGCGGCGATCAGTTGCGCATGGGCAAAGCCTGGACGACGGCCTTCGTAGGCCAGGGTCGCCAGGGAATTGATCACCGACTTGGTGCCCTGGAACTGCCCGAAGTTACTTTCCATGCCCCACACCGCAACCAGTGCCTGGCGGTCGACGCCGTAGCGCTGCTCAATGCTTTGCAGGATGTCGGCGTACTGGCTGACCAGCGCCTGACCCTTGCGCACCCGCAGCGGCGACAGCGCGCCGTCGAGGTATTCCCACACCGGGCGGGAGAATTCCGGTTGACTACGGTCGGCACGGATCACGCTGTCATCGAAGCTGACATTGGCGAAGGCGCGGTCGAACAGGTCGGCACGAATCCCGGCGGCCAGGGCGTCCTTGCGGAAACCGGCCTGCCATTCGGCAAAGGTCTGGGTCGGCTGGATATCGAGGTTGTCACCGCTCGGCACCACGGGCGGAATCACCGCTGGGGCGGTCGCGACGGGGACGGTCTGAAGCGGTTGGGCGTCGGCGGCGGTCGGTTTTTCCGCGCAGGCGACAAGCAATATGAGGCTGGAGGCAGCAATCAGTTGGCGAAGGTGCCAACGACGTGAAAGACAAAGGGGCATGCACAGGTCCAGGGAATACGAATCAGGTGCAGACCTTAACATGGAGAAGGGGGGCTGCGCTTTAAGCGGCCAGAAAGTAAGAAGCCTCCCAGCTATTAGACTGGAAGGCTTCGCGGCGGTAGCTACCTTTGCCCTTGCCGGCTCGTTCCTGACGGCTGCGGAACAGTGGCTGGGCGATGATGGATTTGGCCTTGTTGGGGCCACTTTTAGATGGCTTTTTGCTCATGATCGGATCTCACAGATAGGTGGCTTTTGCGGGGGAAATAATCTGCCGAAGTTTGGGTTCTGTCCAGCCCCACATTGTGTAGGACCTTTCGGACGCCTTCGCGAGCAAGCCCGCTCCCACATTCGACCGCATTTATCCTGGAGGAGCTCGGTTTAATGTGGGAGCGGGCTTGCTCGCGAATGGCCATTATGCAATCGCAAGACTTTACTCGGCAGGCAACGACAATCTCTGCCCAGCCATCAACAACGACAACCGACTCAAACTCATCCACGGCGAACCCGCCGCCTGGCCCTTGATCTGCGCATCGATGCGCTGCGCTTCGAGCAACAACTGCGCCCAGCGTTGCGCCGAGTAGCGTTGCAGGGCTTTGCTCATCAGCGGTTTGCGTTTGTCCCAGACCGGCGGTCGGGCCGAGCTGAAGGCTTTGTCCAGCGGCACACCCTGGCTGTATTGCAGTGCAAGGCTGGCGAGCAGGCGCAACTCACGGGCCAGGGCCCAGAGAATCACCGGCGGCTCGACGCCCTCGCCACGCAACCCTTCGAGCATGCGCAGGGCATGGGCGGCTTCGCCGTTGAGAATCGCATCGGTCAGGCCGAACACGTCGAAACGCGCACTGTCGGCCACAGCCGCTTGCACGGTTTCGACGGTGATCTGGCCACCTTCAGCCATCAGCTTGAGCTTTTCGATTTCCTGGGCGGCGGCCAACAGGTTGCCCTCGACCCGTGCGGCAATCAGCTCCACGGCGTCCTGACTGGCAGACAGCCCGGCCTGGGACAAGCGCTGACGAATCCAGCTCGGCAGCTGGTTGGCATCCACCGGCCAGATTTGCACGAACTGCGTCTGCGCACCCTCGACCAGGGCTTTACCCCACTTGGTCTTCTGCGCCGCGCCATCAAGCTTGGGCAGGCTGATCAGCAAAATCGTGTCTTCGGCCGGGCGCGAGCAGTATTCGATGAACGCCGCGGCACCCTTGTCACCGGGCTTGCCGGAGGGCAAACGCAGTTCCAGAAGGCGCTTTTCAGCGAACAACGACATGCTGGCGCCGGCCTGCAGCAGCGTACCCCAGTCGAAACTGGCGTCGGCGGCGAAGACCTGGCGTTCATCGAAACCTTGCTGGCGAGCCGCAGCGCGAATCGCGTCGGCGGCTTCCTGACACAACAGTGGGTCATCGCCACTGATGATGTAGACCGGCGCGAGGGCACCTTGCAGGTGTTTGGCGAGTTGGGCGGGGGCGAGTTTCATAAGAGAGGGCGAACGGGGCGCTTGAGCGCCCCGTAAGTCTTACTGCTGCGGGATTTCGACAGGCGACTGACGCGGGGTTTCCGCTTCAGCCTTCTGCGCCGCGTTCAGTGCGTCGGCTTCAGCCTTGGCACGGGCGTTGGCGGTCTGTTGCAACTGATCCAGCTGTGTCGGCGTGATCTGCTGCAGGCGCAGGATCATGCGTTGAACCAGTTCGCGACGGGTTTCTACGCGGGCAGTGGCCGCTTCCTGATCGGAACCCACCAGGTTGTTGCCGTCGTGGATGAAGATTTTCTCTACTTCAAGCTTGTCGCTCATCAGGGCCAGGTTGTTCTCGCCACGGATGTCGTAGTTCAACACGGTGGTCACCTGGTACTCACCCGTACGACCGGCACCGGCGTAGCTGAGGATACGCTGGCTTTCCTGCTCATCCGTCAGGATCAGCTTGTACGGTGCGCCGGTGTAAACCTTGACGCCGCTGCTCGACAGCACCTGACGCAATTGCGTCACGGTTTCGCCGTAGGCGTTGCGGGCGCTCACGTCGAGTTCCTTGATCGCCAGTTCAGTGGTGCCGGTGCCGCGCAGCTGGAAACCGCAGGCGCTCAACAGGACTGCGAGGCCCATCACCAGCAGATTGCGTTTGATCATCTTGTTGCTCCCCTTGAAACCATGTGGGCCGACCGTGCGGCCCGAAAGGTTTAACTCGGCGCCAGGCTCACCTGGCGCCTGATCCAATTAGCTGGCGACGATATTGACCAGTTTCCCGGGCACTACGATCACTTTACGAATAGTCAGGCCGTCGACAAAGCGCAGCACGTTTTCATTGGCCCGTGCCGCCGCTTCGACTTCTTCGCGGGTGGCGCTGGCCGGCATTTCAATGTGCCCGCGCAGCTTGCCGTTGACCTGAATAACCAGTTGCAGGCTGTCCTGCACCAGCGCGTTCTCGTCCAGCACCGGCCAGCCTGCGTCGATCACCGGGTCGGCGTGACCCAGTCGATTCCACAGTTCGTGGCTGATGTGTGGGGTGATCGGCGCCAGCAGCAGGGTGACGGTTTCGAGGCCTTCGTGAATCAGCGCGCGATCCTGTGCGGTGCCTTGCGGGGCTTTTTCCAGCACGTTCATCAGCGTCATCACCTGGGCGATGGCGGTGTTGAATTTGTGGTTCTGGCCGACGTCATGGCTGGCCTGCTTGATGGCCTGGTGGATCGAACGGCGAATGGCTTTCTGCTCATCGTTCAGGCCGGCAACATCCAGTTTCCCCGGCAAGCCTTGGGTCACGTGGGCTTGAGCCAGACGCCAGACGCGCTTGAGGAAGCGGTGCGAACCTTCGACGCCGGAGTCCGACCATTCCGCGCTCATGTCGGGCGGCGAGGCGAACATCATGAACAGCCGGCAGGTGTCCGCGCCGAACTGGTCAATCATCGACTGTGGGTCGACGCCGTTGTTCTTGGACTTGGCCATCTTCTCGGTGCCGCCGATTTCCACCGGCAGGCCGTCTGCGATCAGCTTGGCGCTGATGACCTTGGCCTTGCTGTCGCGTTCGAGTTCCACGTCCGCCGGGTTGAACCAGGTGTAGGCGCCATTGGCTTCGCGACGATAGTAAGTCTCGGCGATCACCATGCCCTGGGTCAGCAGGTTCTTGAACGGCTCGTTGGAGCTCACCAGGCCTTCGTCGCGCATCAGCTTGTGGAAGAAGCGCGCATACAGCAGGTGAAGGATCGCGTGTTCGATGCCGCCGATGTACTGATCCACCGGCAACCAGTGGTCGGCCGCGGATTTTTCCACCAGGCCGCCTTCATAGTGCGGCGAGGCGTAGCGGGCGTAGTACCACGAGGACTCGACGAAGGTGTCCATGGTGTCGGTTTCACGCTTGGCAGGCTGGCCGCATTTCGGGCAGCTGCACTCGTAGAACTCGGGCATGCGCGCCAGTGGCGAACCGGCGCCGTCCGGCACCACGTCTTCCGGCAGTACGACCGGCAGTTGATCTTCCGGGACCGGCACATCACCGCAAGTCTCGCAGTGGATGATCGGGATCGGGCAGCCCCAGTAGCGCTGGCGGCTGATGCCCCAGTCGCGCAGGCGGAACTGGGTGCGCGAGGCACCGAGGTTTTTCTTGATCAGCGCGACTTCCATGGCGTCGAAGGCGCCTTCGAAGTCGAGGCCGTCGAACTCGCCGGAATTGATCAGCGTGCCGTGTTCGCCGTAGGCGTCTTGCCATGGCGCCGGGTTGGTGTCGCCGGAGCTGGTGCGCACCACGGATTTGATTGGCAGGTTGTATTTGGTGGCGAACTCGAAATCACGTTCGTCGTGGGCCGGAACCGCCATTACCGCGCCATCGCCGTAGTGCATCAGCACATAGTTGGCGACCCACACCGGGAGTTTCTCGCCGGTCAGTGGGTGCTCGACGAACAGCGAGGTCGGCAGGCCTTTTTTCTCCTGGGTGGCGACGTCGGCTTCAGCCACGCTGCCGCCCTTGCATTCAGCGATGAACGCTTGCAGCTCGGGACTGTTCTTTGCGGCCAAGGTCGCCAGCGGGTGTTCGGCGGCCACGGCAACGTAAGTGGCGCCCATCAGGGTGTCCGGACGGGTGGTGAAGACTTTCAGTACGCCGCTTTCGCCGATGGAGTCGACGTTGTACGGGAACTGCACTTCCATGCCACGGGACTTGCCGATCCAGTTGCGCTGCATGGTCTTGACCTGTTCAGGCCAGCCCGGCAGATCGTCGAGGCTCGACAGCAGCTCATCCGCATAAGCGGTGATCTTGAAGTAGTACATCGGGATTTCGCGCTTTTCGATCAGCGCGCCGGAACGCCAGCCGCGACCGTCGATCACCTGTTCGTTGGCCAGGACGGTCTGGTCGACCGGGTCCCAGTTCACGGTGCCGCTCTTTTTGTAGATCACACCTTTTTCGAACAGGCGCGTGAACAGCCATTGTTCCCAGCGGTAGTAATCGGGCTTGCAGGTGGTCACTTCGCGGGACCAGTCCACCGCCAGGCCCAGGCTGCGCAGCTGGGTTTTCATGTAGGCGATGTTTTCGTAGGTCCACTTGGCGGGCGCTACGTTGTTCTTCATTGCGGCGTTTTCCGCCGGCATGCCGAAGGCGTCCCAACCCATGGGTTGCAGGACGTTCTTGCCTTGCATGCGCTGGTAGCGGGAGATCACGTCGCCGATGGTGTAGTTGCGCACGTGCCCCATGTGTAGCTTGCCGCTGGGGTAAGGGAACATCGACAGGCAGTAGAACGTCTCCTTGCCTGGCTGTTCACTGACTTCAAAGGACTTTTGCTCGTCCCAGAACGACTGGGCGGCGGCTTCGATTTCACGGGGCTGATATTGTTCGTGCATGGCTACTTTTGAACTGAATAGGGGTGGCCTAATCCTCTTCAATGCTACGCCGGACGGTGATCACGCCAAATTGGCGTTTCGGTGCCCAGGCGAGCTGGAAGTGGAGTTACAGGAAGCGCCGTAGCATACATGACCGCACTCTATCGAGGGAAACCCTGATTACATGCCCAAGGTCCCTCAAAACATGCGTCGAGGGCCGTTGGTCGCAGCGCTCAGCCGGTTTGTTCATGGAAGCTAAGCTCCTAATTGGGGAGTGAGTCTTATCTTCAATGAGGTGAGGGATGGTTGAGTCACGACGCAAAGTTACAAAACCGGAGCTGTATGAGCGACTGATCGATCGTCTGGGGATGGCCCTGGACGCGGCAAAAACCGCCGGTCGGTTGCGTGATGAACGTCCCCTGGAGCTGGAATTGCGTGGTCTTAGCCCCGCAGAGTTTGCATTGGTCAAGGCGTATCTGGATCGCAGTGAACGTGAAACCCACGGATGCTTGTCAGAAGCAGTGAAGCAACTCGACGCACCACGTTCGGCCAAGATCATCTGGCTCAAGGACAAAACACCCGGCAGGGACGCGGTAAAGGTCCGGTCTCTGCAATTCAAGTAAGGGCACTTGAAGCCATGACGCATGGTTTTTTCAGCATAGTCCTTCCGCATTAGTTGTCGCATTGCGTCAACCCACTTAGGCTTCGGGCATCTCTGGAGATGCTCGATGCCTTTTCGTTATTTCGTGAAACAACTTCTTCTGCCGCCCGGCATTCTTCTGCTGTTGCTTGCGCTTGCCTGGTGGTTGCGCCGCACAAGGCCGCGCCTGGCCGGATTGTGCTTTGCCCTGGGGCTTGGCGGCTTCTGGCTGATGAGTTTGCCGGTGGTGGTGCAATGGAGCGCCAAGGCTTTGGAGCGGGAGCCGGCGCTGGCCCTCAATGAATGGGCAACCCTGGCGCAGCGCGCCGATGCGATCGTGGTGTTGGGGTCCGGGCGTGAGCGGGGTGATCCGGCCTGGGGGGCGGATCAGCCGACGGGCGTTGGCCTGGAACGTCAGCGGTATGCCGCACGATTGTCCAAGGCATCTGGCCTGCCGATCCTCACCAGTGGTGGGCTGCATTACGGTACACCGCCGACGGAAGCCAAATTGATGGCGGATTCATTGCTCGACGATTTCGGCGTAGCCGTTCGTTGGCAGGAAGGGCGCAGCCGCACGACTTGGGAGAATGCGCAGTTCAGTGCCGAAGTGTTGCTGCCGCAAGGGATCAAACGCGTGGTGGTGGTGACGCAGGCCTGGCACATGCCGCGGGCGGTCTGGAGTTTCCAGCAAGCGGGGTTTGAAGTGGTGCCTGCGCCCGTGGGGTTTTTAGGCGTGGACAATGCCCGGCCGCTCGGGGGCTGGATGCCGGAATTCAAATCGATCTGGCAGAGCGGGCAGTTGTTGAATGAGGCGGTGGGGCAGATCGGGTATTCATTGTTCTATCGCTGACGATCATCGTTCCCACGCTCCGCGTGGGAATGCATCCCGTGACGCTCCGCGTCACATCGCAAGCGGAACGCGGAGCGTCCCTGGCGACATTCCCACGCAGAGCGTGGGAACGATCATTCAGACAGTCTTGGCCATCCGGCTGGCGATCAAAGCCCAACCAAACAACAACACGCACACAATGATCAGCGGCCACGAACGCCATTCCAGGTACGGCGTGAGGTTGTGCATCGGCACCACTTCGCCATACAGGATCCCGCGCTCGAACTGCGGAATCTGCGCCGTAATTTGCCCGAACGGGTTGATCAAGCCGGTCACGCCATTATTGGTGGCGCGGATCATCCAGCGGCCTGCCTCCAGTGCGCGCATCTGCGCCATCTGCAAGTGTTGCAACGGGCCGATGGATTTGCCGAACCAGGTGTCGTTGCTAATGGTCAGCAGCAAATCGCTGCGGGCGGCGAGGCTGGCGGCGAACTCCGGGTAGACCACTTCGTAGCAAATGAACGGCGCGATTTGATAACCCTTGGCTTGCAACATCGCCTGATCGGCCGGGCCACGGGCAAAGTCCGACATTGGCAGATCGAAGAACGCAATCAGCCCGCGCAACACATCCTGCAACGGCACGTATTCACCGAATGGCACCAACTTCTGCTTGAGGTACGTGCCATCACCTTCGCCAACCACGGTGATGCCGTTGAAGAAGCGTCGCTCGTGGCGGACTTCCTGGCGAATCGGTACGCCGGTAATCAGCGCGGTCTTACGCTCGGCGGCGAAGTTTCCCATCATGCTCAGGTAGCCTTCCGCAGACTCCTTGAGCACCGGCACCGCCGTTTCCGGCCAGATCAGCAAGTCGACGCGTTTCGAGTTGAAACTCATGTCGCGGTACAACGCCAACTGCGCGTTGAGCTGCGCCGGGTCCCACTTCATGCTTTGTTCGATGTTGCCCTGAATGGCCGCAACACTCAGGGCTGGCCCGGCCGGGCTGGTCCAGGCGTGGTCCTTGAGCGCGAGGCCCGCCACCCAGGGCCCGGCCAGCAACACCACGCCAGCGGCGATGAAGCCTTTACGCCCCGTGCGAACCAGTCGTGGAGCATTCCAGATCAGCGCGGCCGTCAGGGCCAGGGTGAAGGAAATCAGCCACATCCCGCCAACCGGCGCGAGCCCGGCCAGCGGTCCGTTGAGTTGGCTATAACCGGAGTAGAGCCACGGGAAACCGGTGAGGAACCAACCGCGAAACGCTTCCTGGCCGACCCACAACGCAGCAAATGCCAAGGCATCCGCCAGCGGCGCTTCGTTACGGCGCAACCAGCGCGCCCAGATCCAGGCGGGCAGGGCGAAGAACCAGGCAATCGCCGCGGTGAAGATCAGCATCAGGAAACCGGCCAGCAGCACCGAAGCGCCGCCGAAGTTGTGAATGCTGTAGTAAATCCAACTGGTGCCAGCGCCAAACAGGCCGAAACCGAAACACCAGCCACGGCCCAGGGCCTGACGCGGGCTCAGTTCACGTAAACCGGCATAGAAGAAACCGACCGCCAGCAATGCCAGTGGCCAGATATCGTACGGCGCCAACGCCAGGGTAGTGATTGCACCGGCCAACACGGCCAGCAGATTACCGGGCCAGCCGGGACGGGTCAGACGGTGCACGGGGTGTGTCATCAGCTATTTCCTGTATCGCGCCGGGCCTGCTGTTACGCAGGGCAAGGCGCGAGGAGTGTGGTTTGGTTTTTCAAATGAGCGACGAGTAACGCAGCCCTGCGTAACAGCAGGCCCGGCCCTTCGGGTTGCGCCTGAAAGCGGGCCATGCTGCGTTGCAGTCCTTGGAAAGGGAGTGCCATTCCCTGCGGACTGCGCCTTGCCTGGCCCGCTTTCAGGCGCAACGCGATACAGGAAATAGCTGATGACACACCCCAATCCTTAGCGTGCAATTGGAGTCAGGCGCAGCAAGTGAATCCGACGGCTGTCGGCATTCAAGATACGGAAGCGATACGGCCCGATTTCAGTGATTTCGTTGCGTTTTGGCAAGTGCCCGAACGCGCTCATCACCAGGCCGCCCACCGTGTCGAACTCGTCGTCGGAGAAGGTGCTGTCGAAAAACTCGTTGAAGTTTTCGATCGGCGTCAGCGCCTTGATCAGGAAGTCACCGCTGGGCAGTGGCTTGATGTAGCTGTCTTCTTCGACGTCATGCTCGTCTTCGATGTCGCCGACGATTTGTTCCAGCACGTCTTCGATGGTCACCAGACCCGCCACGCCGCCGTATTCGTCAATGACGATGGCCATGTGGTTGTGGTTGGCGCGGAACTCGCGCAGCAGCACATTCAGGCGCTTGGACTCCGGCACGAACGTGGCCGGGCGCAGCAGGTCCTTGATGTTGAAGCTGTCGCCGTTCTCCTTGAGGATCAACGGCAGCAAGTCCTTGGCCAGCAGCACGCCCATCACGTCATCGTGGCTTTCGCCGATCACCGGGTAGCGGGAGTGGGCCGAGTCGACCACGGCGGGCAGGAACTCGCGGGGTGTCTGGGTCGCCTTGATGCTGACCATTTGCGAGCGCGGGACCATGATGTCCCGTACTTGCAGGTCAGCCACCTGAATGGCGCCTTCGACGATGGCCAGCGCTTCGCTGTCCAACAGTTTGTTCTGGTGTGCGTCGCGCAGCAGCTCCAGCAGCTCCTGGCGGTTCTTCGGCTCGTGGGCAAAAGCCTGGGTGAGCTTACCCAGCCATGACTTCTGCCCGTTGCTCGATCGATCTTCGCTCATAGCGATTACTCTGAATCCTTTGTTGTAACGATAGGGGATGTTTCGGTTTCGTCGTCCGCGTAAGGGTCGGGATAGCCCAACTCGGCAAGCAACGTTCGTTCCAGTGCTTCCATTTCCTCGGCTTCCTCATCATCTATATGGTCGTAACCAAGCAGATGCAAGCAACCGTGAATGACCAGATGCGCCCAGTGGGCCTTTAGTTCCTTGCCTTGTTCCGCGGCTTCACGCTCGACCACTGCCACGCAGATCACCAGATCGCCCAGCAGGGGAATGTCGAGAAACTCGTCGGGAACATCGGCCGGGAACGACAAAACGTTGGTGGCGTAGTCTTTCTGCCGCCAAGTGAAGTTCAGTTCGCGGGCTTCCTCCTCATCGACCAAACGAATGGTCATTTCGGAGTCGGCAGTGCGCTGGCGCAGGGCCAGTTCGCACCATAGGCGGAACTCGGCTTCACTTGGCGCAGACGCTTCGGTAGCCAGTTGCAGATCAAGCTCAAGCATCGTGGCGTTTATCCTTTGGCGCTTCATCAGCGACGCGATTCTCGAAGCGCTCGTAGGCTTCGACGATGCGTTGCACCAATGGATGGCGCACCACGTCCTTGGGCATGAAATGGGTGAAGCTGATGCCCGGCACGTCTTTCAGCACCTCGATCACATGGTGCAGCCCGGACTTGGTGCCTTTCGGCAGGTCGACCTGGGTAATGTCACCGGTGATGACCGCGGTGGAGCCGAAGCCGATGCGGGTCAGGAACATCTTCATCTGCTCGACGGTGGTGTTCTGGCTTTCGTCGAGGATGATGAAACTGTTGTTCAGCGTGCGACCGCGCATGTAGGCCAGCGGTGCCACTTCGATAACCTGGCGCTCGATCAGCTTGGCCACGTGTTCGAAGCCGAGCATTTCATAGAGTGCGTCATAGAGCGGGCGCAGGTACGGGTCGATCTTCTGCGACAGGTCGCCGGGCAGGAAGCCGAGCTTTTCGCCCGCTTCGACCGCCGGGCGTACCAGCAGGATGCGGCGAATCTGCTCGCGTTCCAGCGCGTCTACCGCGCAGGCAACGGCCAGATAGGTCTTGCCGGTCCCGGCGGGGCCGATGCCGAAATTGATGTCGTTGCCGAGGATTTCCTTCACGTAGCGCAGTTGATTCAAGCCGCGAGGGCGAATCATGCCTTTTTTGGTGCGCAGGGTGACGGAGGGTTCGCCGGGGGAGACGTTGTCCAGCTCTTCGACGGCCGATTCCTGCAGGAACAGGTGAACCGTATCCGGCGACAGCTCTGTACCCTTGGTTTCCCGGTACAGGCGGCGGATCAGGTTTTCCGCGGAAGTGGTGTGCTTGGGTTCGCCGATCAGCTCGAACTGGTTTCCGCGATTGCGGATCTCGATGGTCAGGCGCTGTTCGATCAAGCGCAGATGCTCGTCGAATTGCCCGCACAGATTGGCGAAGCGGCGAGCCTCAAAGGGCTCGAGGATAAAACGATGTGGTTCGATGGGTGCGTTCAAGGTCGTATTTAGCCGCCCTGGGGCAATTAAGATGAAATCAAGGATAACGCCAGAGGGCTGGGTGCGAAAGCTCTTAAATAACCCAAGGCAAAACACCATCCCTTGTGGGAGCGGGCTTGCTCGCGAAGGCGGTGTGTCAGCCACATTGATGTTGACTGACACGGCCTCTTCGCGAGCAAGCCCGCTCCCACAAGGGGAACATGGTGTTATTGGATCAGCGAGCCCCGCAATGAGTGCGGTTGTGCGGCGTCGATGTGCACGTCGGCGAACTGGCCAATCAGGGTTGGATTGTCGCAGCGGAAGTTGACGATACGATTATTCTCGGTCCGGCCTTGCAGCTCGCCGGGGTCTTTCTTCGAATAATCGGTCACCAGGATCCGCTGGACCGAGCCGACCATTTGTCGGCTGATCTCGAAACCTTGCTGATTGAGGCGATGTTGCAGCGCGTTCAGGCGTTCTTTCTTTAGCTCTTCCGGGGTCTCGTCAGCCAGATCCGCGGCGGGAGTGCCCGGGCGCTGGCTATAAACGAAGGAGTAGGAGAAGTCGAAACCGACGTCTTCGATCAGCTTCATGGTTTGTTCGAAGTCTTTCTCGGTCTCGCCTGGGAAGCCGACGATAAAGTCCGAGCTGATGCAGATCCCCGGCACCGCGGCCCGCAGCTTGCGCAGTTTGGATTTGTATTCCAGCGCGGTGTGATTGCGCTTCATCGCCGACAGGATGCGGTCCGAACCCGATTGCACCGGCAAGTGCAGGTGTTTCACCAGTTCCGGTACTTCGGCGTGGGCCTGGATCAGGCTGTCGGAAAACTCCAGCGGGTGCGAAGTGGTGTAGCGGATGCGGTCGATGCCATCGACGGCGGCCACCACGCGGATCAGCTCGGCGAGATCCGCCAGGCGACCATCGTGGGTGGTGCCGCGATAACCGTTGACGTTCTGCCCCAGCAGGGTCACTTCGCGCACGCCGTTTTCGGCCAGGTGCATGATCTCGGCAATCACGTCGTCGAACGGGCGGCTGACTTCTTCACCTCGGGTGTAAGGCACCACGCAGAACGTGCAGTACTTGCTGCAACCTTCCATCACTGACACGTAAGCGCTCGGGCCATCGATGCGCGGCTCGGGCAAGTGGTCGAATTTTTCGATTTCCGGGAACGAGACGTCCACTTGCGGCAGCTTGGTGGCGCGGGCGGCGTCGATCATTTCCGGCAGGCGGTGCAGGGTTTGCGGGCCGAACACTACGTCCACATACGGTGCGCGGTCGCGGATGGCGGCGCCTTCCTGGCTGGCCACGCAACCGCCGACGGCGATCACCATGTCCGGGTTGGCCAGTTTCAGTTCGCGCCAGCGGCCCAGTTGCGAATAGACCCGGTCCTGCGCCCGTTCGCGGATAGAGCAGGTGTTGAGCAGGATCACGTCGGCATCTTCAGCGCGAGCGGTGACTTCCAGGGCCTGGTGTTCACCCAGCAAGTCGACCATGCGCGAGCTGTCGTACTCGTTCATCTGGCAACCGTGGGTTTCGATGTAAAGCTTCTTGGCCATGGACAGAGTCATCACGTGATTCAAAGAACCGCGCATTATAGGGAACATGTCCCAAGGTTCCTACCGCTGTGCGTCCGGTGGCTATGCTATAGTTCGCGCCCTCATTTTTATCCCCCGATGTGTTGCCCGCCGACCATGACCAAACGTGAAGCCCCAATCTATAAGGTGATTTTCCTCAACCAGGGCCAGGTGTACGAAATGTACGCCAAGCAGATCTATCAAAGTGATCTGTGGGGCTTCCTGGAAGTGGAAGAGTTCGTCTTTGGCGAGCGCACGCAAGTGGTCGTCGATCCGAGCGAAGAGAAACTCAAGGCTCAGTTCGAGGGCGTGGTGCGCAGTTTCGTGCCGATGCATTCGATCGTGCGCATCGACGAAGTCGAACGCCTGGGGACGCCGAAAATCAGCGAAGCCCGTGGCGCGGTCGGCAATGTGATGCCGTTTCCGATGCCGATGCCTGATAAGTAAGACGCAAGACCGAGTAGCCCCATTCGCGAGCAAGCCCGCTCCCACAGTAGACCGAGTCCTTAAGTTGGAACGCGGTTAAAGGTGGGAGCGGGCTTGCTCGCGAAGGGGCCAGTCAGAACAAAACAGAAATCAGGGAAGAGGCGAGAAAGGCGTCCGCCCATCCGCGCTCTGCAATTCCATCAGATATTTACGGAAGATCTGCCCCAGCACCTGGGTCGCGGTCTCGAGATCTTCGCGGGGCATTTTCTCGGCAACTTCGTCGGCGGTGTCCAGCGCATCTTCCGCGCCATTGACTGCGGCCATTTTCAGCACGATATACGCCTGAACGTTATTGGCCGGCACGCCTTCGCCGTGGAAGAACATGGTGCCGAGTTTGAATTGCGCCTGGGCGTGGCCTTGCAGCGAGGCCTTTTCGAAGAATTTAAGTGCTTTATCGAGGTCACGCGGCGTATTTTTGCCGTCGTAGTAGAACTCACCCAACTCGTATTGCGCTTGCGCATCCCCTTCATCCGACGCTTTCTGGCAGGCGGCCAGCGCTTGCGTCAGGTCTTGCGGCTGAGTATTGAGGGTGCAGCGACCCATCGCTGGGATCAACAACGAGTTGCCGCCTGCTTGTGCATACGCGAGCAGGGGCTGAAGGAGCAACAGGCAGCCCAATGCAAGGGTGCGGCCGGTGCGGTTCATGGGAATCGACTTACCTCTGAAGGGCGCGCGGACCCATCGAGGGATCCAATAAGCGCGCATTATGAAATAAGCAGGGCCAACCTTACAAAGTCTTTACTCGTTTTTCTGCTGCGCGGGGAATATATCGCCCACTTTGCGAGAGATTATTGGCACAAGGGTAGGAAAAGACGCAGGAATGTAGGTAAAAGCTGACGCTGGCAATCGCCAACGTCAGCGGCACAGCGTTATTTCAGTGCGGCGAATGCGCGTTCGGCGGCGTCGAGGGTCAGTTGCAACTCGGTTTCGCCGTGGGCAATCGAGGTGAAACCGGCTTCGAAGGCGCTCGGTGCCAGGTAAACGCCACCTTCCAGCATCAAGTGGAAGAAACGCTTGAACAGGTTGGCGTCGCTGGACATCACGTCATCGAAAGTCACGATGTCGTCGGCGCCGCTGAAGTACAGGCCGAACATGCCGCCCGCTTGGGTGGTCACGAACGGAATACCCGCTGCATCAGCGCGCTGTTGCAGGCCATCGAGCAGGCGGCTGGTGTAGTCGCTCAGTTCGGCGTGGAAGCCCGGACGGCTGATCAGGCGCAGGGTGGTCAGGCCGGCGGCCATGGCCAGCGGGTTACCCGACAAGGTGCCTGCCTGATACACCGGACCCAGAGGCGCGATGTGCGACATGATTTCCCGCTTGCCGCCGAAGCAGCCAACCGGCATGCCGCCGCCGATGATCTTGCCGAAAGTGCTCAGGTCCGGCGTGACGCCGAAGTGCGCCTGGGCACCACCGAGTGCCACGCGGAAACCGGTCATCACTTCGTCGAAAATCAGCACCACGCCGTGCTTGTCGCACAGGGTCCGCAGGCCTTCGAGGAAACCCGGCGCCGGTGGTACGCAGTTCATGTTGCCGGCCACTGGCTCGACGATGATGCAGGCCACGGTCTGGCCGACTTCAGCGAGCATGGTTTCTACGGCGTCGATGTCGTTGAACGGCAGGGTCAGGGTGTGTTTGGCGAAATCAGCCGGTACACCCGCCGAACTCGGTACGCCCTGGGTCAGCAGACCGGAGCCAGCCTTAACCAGCAGGCTGTCGGAGTGACCGTGGTAGCAGCCTTCGAACTTGATGATGGCGTCGCGGCCAGTGAAACCACGGGCCAGGCGAATCGCGCTCATGGTCGCTTCGGTGCCGGAGCTGACCATGCGCACCATTTCCATCGACGGCACGATCGAGCAGACCAGGTCGGCCATCTCGGTTTCCATCGCAGTCGGCGCGCCGTAGGACAAGCCGTGTTCCAGTTGTTTACGCACGGCGTCGAGCACGTCCGGATGGCTGTGGCCGAGGATCATCGGGCCCCAGGAACCGACGTAATCCACATAACGCTTGTCGTCTTCGTCGGTGACGTAGGCGCCTTCGGCATGCTTGAAGAACAACGGCGTGCCGCCAACGCTCTTGAACGCGCGAACAGGCGAGTTCACGCCACCGGGAATGTGTTTTTGGGCATCGGCAAACAGGGTTTCGGAACGAGACATGATCGGGCTCTCAAATCGGATTTTAAGCTACTTAATAGAAAGCAGTTCGTTGAAGGCGCGGGCGCGGCGGGTGACTTCAGCCGTGCTCTCGGCGCCAAACAGGCCGTGGACCACCGCCAGCAGATCGACCCCATGGGCCACCAGTGGCGCAGCGTTGTCCAGGGTAATGCCGCCAATCGCGCAGATCGGCAGGTGCAATTTGCTGCGAGCCTGGTCGAGCAAGTCGAGGCTGCACGTCGGGGCGCCGGGTTTGGTGTTGGAATTGAAGAAGCGGCCGAAGGCAACATAACTGGCGCCTTCCTTGGCCGCTTGCTCGGCGAGTTCGAGTTGCGCGTGGCAGGTCGAACCGATGATCGCCTGGCGACCGAGCAGCGCGCGGGCCGGGGTCAGCGGGCCGTCAGTCTGGCCCAGGTGCACGCCGACGTTCAGGCGTGCGGCCAGTTCGGCGTCGTCATTGATGATCAGTTGAGTCTTGTAGCGATCACACAAATCCCGCAGGGCTTCGGCCTCACGCAGGCGGCGGGCCTCGTCGCTGCTCTTGTCGCGGTATTGCAGCAGAGTGACGCCGCCTTCCAGCGCCGCCTCCACGTACGAAAGAAATTTACCGGCCAGTAACTGGCTATCGGTAATGGCGTACAGGCCACGTAGTTTCATCGGACAAGCCTCGGCGCGTTACGCATCAAAAGTCAGGAACAGAAATCCAGCGGCAGGCGGCGCGGCACGAACTGGCCTTTGCCCAGTTGCTCGGCATCACGCAGGGTACGCCACGTGTAGTTAAGCGCGGTCTGCACGGCGCTGGCGAGGTTTTCGCCCTGGGCCAGACGACCGGCCAACGCGCTGGCCAGGGTGCAACCGGAACCGTGATAACTGCCGGGCAAGCGCTGGCACGTGAAGGTTTCACGGCGACCGTCGCGGCTGTACAGGCGATTGTGGATTTCGTGTTCATCGCCATGGCCGCCGGTGATCAGCAGGTGTTTGACGAACGGCAGGAGTTTTTCCGCGCACTCGTCCTCGGTGCCGTCGGGCAGTTCGGCGAGGATGCGGGCTTCGGGAAGGTTGGGGGTGGCGATGATCGACAGCGGCAGCAGGCGTTCGCGCATGGCGTAGCCGACTTCGTCCTTGCCCAGGCGTCCGCCGCCACCGGCGCGCAGCACCGGGTCGCAGACCACCGGCAAGTGCGGGTGCGCCGAGAGCAGTTCGACCACGGTGTCGACCATTTCCAGGGAACCGAGCATGCCCAGTTTCACGGCCGCTACTTCGGAGTCGTTGAGCACAGCGTTGGCCTGGGCCAACACCCACTCACGGTCGAGGACGCGGAAGTCAGTGACGTTGACCGTGTCTTGCACGGTCAGGGCAGTGACGGCCGGGGCCGCATGACAACCCTGGGCGAGCAGGGCTTCGATATCTGCCTGCAAGCCGGCGCCACCACTTGGGTCGTGGCCGGAGAGACAGAGGACAACGGGGCGAGAGCTGTAGATATTCATGGTGCGCGAGCTTACCACCAAAGAGGTTTTTTTCGATCTTGGGAAGATCAAAAGATCGCAGGCTTCGCCAGCTCCTACAGAGACCGTGAGCAGATCCAAAACCGTAGGAGCTGCCGAAGGCTGCGATCTTTTTGAAATATTCTGACCAGACCAACAGCTCTATCTCAATACGCTGCGCTGAAACGCCCGTTCTAGAGCCTCTACAGGAAAAATTTCAATGGTGCTCAATGGCCATCAACGGCTATGCTAGAGTGGATCCAAACCAATAACAGGTAATACCGGTTTTACGTCTACTCAAAAGGAATGGGGGGCTTCCTGACACGACCGGACAGGCCACGCTGGGGCTTAAATGCGCTATTTGCTGATGTTGCTGTTGTGCTTGCCCCTCCTGGCGAGCGCCGTTGAATTTGACGAAACCACCCAGAGCCTTCCCCTGGGTCGAACCATGCAGGTGTACGAAGACGCGGGTGGTCAGGCGACCATCGCCGATGTCCGTGCGCAAGCCGCCGCCGGCCACTTCAAGACCCACGATAAGGCCACCCTCAACGCCGGTTATTCGCGTTCGGTGTTCTGGCTGAAAATCGACCTGCACTACCGTCCGCTCAACCCGCAAGTGCAACGCACCTGGTTGCTGGAACTGGCTTATCCGCCCCTCGATCACCTTGATCTGTATCTGCCCGATGCCGCCGGTGACTATCAGGTGATCCGCCGCACCGGCGATGCGCTGCCGTTCGCCAGCCGCGAGATCCGCCAGAACAACTACCTGTTCAACCTGAATTTCAAACCCGACCAGGCGCAAACCGTGTACCTGCGCCTGCAAAGCGAAGGTTCGATCCAGGCGCCGGTGACGTTGTGGTCGAGCACCGCCTACCTCGAAGAACAGCCGGTGCGCCTGTATGTGCTGGGTCTGATCTACGGTGTGTTGCTGGGGATGGTGGTCTACAACCTGTTCATCTTCCTCAGCGTGCGCGACACCAGTTACCTCTATTACATCTTCTATATCGCCTCGTTCGGCCTGTATCAATTGTCGGTGAACGGCGCAGCGGTGCAGTATTTCTGGCCGGACAACCCCTGGTGGGCCAACGCGGCGACGCCTTTCTTTATAGGGTGCGCCGGGCTGTTCGGCAGCCAGTTCGCCCGCAGCTTCCTGCAAACCAAGCAACACAGCCGCTGGCTCGACCGTGTTCTATTGGCGTTGATCGCGTTTGGCGCGGTGGTGGTCGGCTTGTCGCTGATGACCAGTTATGCCCTGGCCTTGCGCCTGGCGACGACCCTGGCGTTGCTCTTCACCGTGGTGATTTTCGCCGCCGGGATCTTCGCCTGGGCCCGTGGCTTGCGGGTGGCGCGCTATTTCATCATTGCCTGGTCGGCGTTTTTGCTCGGCGGCGTCGTCAATACCCTGATGGTGCTGGGTTACCTGCCGAACGTGTTCCTGACCATGTACGCCAGCCAGATCGGCTCGGCCATCGAAGTGGCGCTGCTGTCCCTGGCCTTGGCGGATCGCATCAACGCCATGCGCGAACAACAGGCGCAGACGTTGTTCGATGCCGGGCAAAAGCTTGAAGTACTGAACCAGCAACTGGCCCGCAGTAACAAGCTCAAGGATGAATTCCTCGCGACCCTGACCCACGAACTGCGCACGCCGATGAACGGGGTGATCGGTTCGCTGGAGTTGATGCAGACCGTCGAAATGGACCCGGAACTGGAGCAATACCAGCAAACCGCCGCCGGTTCGGCACGGGACATGATGCGCATGGTCAACGGCATCCTCACCTTGACCGAGCTGCAGGCTGGCAAGCTCAAGGCTTACCCGGAGCCCTTCAGCTTGCGCGGGGTGGTCGAGGCCTTGCGCGTGCAGTTCGAGGGCAATGCGGCGGGCAAATCCCTGGACCTGAAAGTCGAGGTGACGCCGGGTCTGCCTGATCGCCTGCTTGGCGATCGCACCAAGCTCACGCAATGCCTGGAATGCTTGCTGGATAACGCCATCAAGTTCACCCGAGTGGGCGGCGTGGCACTGCGGGTCACCGGTAAAACCATAGAAGAGGGGCGCCTGGCCCTGTCCTTCGCAGTGATCGACACCGGCATCGGCTTTACCGATCTGGGCGAGGCGACGATGTATCAGCGCTTCTTCCAGCTCGACGGCTCGATGACTCGCGAATACGGCGGGTTGGGGGTGGGCCTGGCCATCTGTCGGCAACTGGTCGAATTGCTTGGCGGGCGCCTGACCCATCGTTCCGAACCGGGCCGTGGCAGCCGCTTCCAACTGGACATCGAAGTGGATTTGCCGGTGGTGGAACGTCCGCCGGAGCTGGTGTTTCCCCGGGATTTACCCGCGCTACGACTGCCTCAGGACTGCACGGTGCTGTTGGTGGACGACAACAGCATCAACCAACTGGTGATGCGCGGCATGTTGCTCAAGCTCGGGTTTCGGGTGCGCACTGCCGACAGCAGCGCCACTGCCCTCGATTATTTGCAGCGTGAAACCTTCGATGCCGTTGTGCTCGATGGTCAGCTTCCAGCCCAGGGCGGTGCGTCATTCTGCTGTCAGATCCGCGGCCTGCCGGGGTGTGCCGAGGTGCCGGTGTTCATGGTCGCCCTGAGTGTGGATCGGGAACGCTGCCCGACCGGCGCCGTGATCGATTACCTGAGCAAACCGGTGAAATTCGAGGATTTGCAGGCGGCGCTGTATCGGCGAGTCCTCAGCCCGAAACAAGGTGAAAGCGCCGACATTTAGGCAGGTATGACACTTTGTTCAGCCAAGGGCCGGTGCTTAACTGGATTCCTGGCTGACCAAAGGAGCCCCGTCATGAACCTGCATCAGTTCGCCGAAACCCACGAAGTCACCAACCAGCCACCGTCGCTGGACGGCACCAACCTGTATCGCATCGACCTGCCGTTGCAGGAGTGGTCGCGACGCTTTGGCGCCGGTTGGGCCGAGTCGCGGATCGACGCGTACGGCGCACTGGCCGGCGGGCCGCTGATGGAAGCCGGGTTCCTGGCCAATCAGAACAAACCGGTATTTGTCAGTCACGACCGTTATGGTCATCGCATCGACCTGGTGGAATTTCACCCGGCTTATCACGAGTTGATGCGTACCGCCGTGGAACATGGCCTGACCTCGTTGCCTTGGGCGCATCCGCAGTCCGGTGCCCATGTCGCCCGGGCCTCCATGAGTTACCTGCACAGTCAGGCCGAGGCCGGCAGCGGTTGCCCGCTGACCATGACCTTCGCCAGCGTCCCGGCCATGCGCCTGCAACCGAACCTGGCCGAGCAGTGGCTACCGAAAATCCTCGCCACCGAATACGACCCACGCAACGTCGGCATGGCCCACAAGGCCGGCGTCACCATCGGCATGGCCATGACCGAGAAACAGGGCGGCACCGACGTGCGGGCCAACACCACCAAGGCTTATCCGGTCGGCGCCAGCGGTCCGGGCCAGGCCTATGAATTGGTGGGGCACAAGTGGTTCTGCTCGGCGCCGATGTGCGATGCGTTCCTGACCCTGGCCCAGACCGACAAAGGCCTGACCTGTTTCCTGCTACCGCGCCATCGCCCGGACGACACGCGCAATCAGTTCTACATCCAGCGCCTGAAAAACAAACTCGGCAATTGCTCCAACGCCTCCAGCGAAGTCGAGTTCCGTGGTGCGTTGGCGTGGATGATCGGCGAAGAAGGCCGGGGCGTGCCGACCATCATCGAAATGGTCGCCATGACCCGCTTCGATTGCATGGTCGGTTCCAGCGCGCTGATGCGCCAGGCCCTGACCCAGGCCAGCCATCACTGCGCCCACCGCACGGTTGGCGGCAAGCTGCTCAGCGAACAACCGTTGATGCAGAACGTATTGGCCGACCTGGCCCTGGAAAGCGAAGCGGCCCTGGCGTTGAGCCTGCGCATGGGCAAGGCGCTGGATCATCTGGATGACAGTCATGAAGCCAAATTCGCCCGGCTGGTGACGGCGGTGGGCAAATACTGGATCTGCAAACGCGCCCCGGCAATGATCAACGAAGCCGCCGAATGCATGGGCGGCGCCGGGTATGTCGAAGAAAGCATCCTGCCGCGTCTGTACCGGGAGGCGCCGGTGAACTCGACGTGGGAAGGCTCCGGCAACGTGCAATGCCTGGACGTGTTGCGAGCCTTGTCGAAAGAACCGGGTGTGCTGGATGTGCTGTTCAGCGAGTTGGGCGATGGGCACGGCGACAAACGCCTGGCCGCGCACATCAGCCAATTGCAGGCGGCGTTCAAGGACACCAGCGACATTCAGTATCGAGCGCGGCAATTGACCGAGGATATTGCCCTGGGCTTACAGGCCAAGTTGTTGCTGGAAGCGGGGAATGCGGCGGTCAGTGATGGGTTTATTGCCAGCCGCCTCGGTTCCGCCGGTCGGGTGTATGGCGCGTTGCCGCGAGGACTGGATGTCGAGGCGATAGTCGCCCGCTCGACCCCGTTTGTATAAACGACCCAGATCCCCTGTGGGAGCGGGCTTGCTCGCGAAAGCGGTGGGTCAGTCGACATTAGTGTGGCTGACACACCGCATTCGCGAGCAAGCCCGCTCCCACAAGGGATCTGTGGTGATCAGGGCATTTGTAACAACACACCACTGTTCCCGTCAGACGACGATGCAGGCAAGATGAAGGTCTGCAAGTCAGAACACAGGAAGCTGATCGTGACCGAAGCGTTTATTGTTGTTCAAACCGCCGAACAAGCCGTAGACCGGCTCGCCGTCCTGCATGAGCAGGCCACTTCTGCGCTCAATCAGGCGCTCAAGCGTTACCTCAAGGATCGAATCGAACCGACCGCCGAACAGCGTGCGATGTTTCGTTATCCCGAATTGCGCCTGACCTACCTCTGCCAGGGCGAAGTCCCGCAGACCACCCGCGCCTACGCCAAGGTGCAGTTGCCAGGCACCTACAGCGTCACCGTCACCCACCCGGCGGCGTTCCGTAAATACCTGCTGGAACAACTGGTGCCATTGATGCACGACTTCACCGTCACGGTGGAAGTCGGCGTCAGCCAGCAAAACATTCCGTATCCGTACGTGGTCGAGCAGGGCGATGAGCTGGCCGGTTCCGGCGTCACCGCTGCCACGCTGGCGCGGGTGTTCCCGAGTACCGACCTGTCCGCCGCCACCGACGGCATCGCCGATGGCCTGTACGACTGGGAAAACACCGATCCGCTGCCGTTGGCGCTGTTCGATGCGGCGCGGGTGGATTTCTCCCTGCGCCGTTTGGTGCATTACACCGGCAGTGACTGGCGCCATGTGCAGCCGTGGATCCTGCTGACCAACTACCATCGCTACGTTGACCAGTTCATCGTCCATGGCCTGGAACAGTTACGCAGCGACCCGCGTTTTGTGCGCATGGTCTTGCCCGGCAACGTGATCATCGAAAAGAGCATGGACCACGGTGAAGCCTCGGCGATTGCGGCGGGCGTGGTCTGGCACCGTTACCAGATGCCGGCCTATCACCTGATCGCCAGCGATGGCCACGGCGTGACGTTGGTGAACATCGGCGTCGGCCCGTCCAACGCGAAGAACATCACCGACCACCTGGCTGTGCTGCGTCCGCATTGCTGGTTGATGATCGGCCACTGCGGCGGCCTGCGTCAGTCCCAGACCATTGGCGACTACGTGCTGGCTCACGCCTACATGCGCCGCGACGGGATTCTCGACCGGGTGGTGCCGCCGAACATTCCGATCCCGGCCCTGGCCGAAGTGCAGATGGCGTTGCAGCAAGCAGCAGCCAATATCACCGGCGAGAAGGGCGACGAACTGAAAAAACGCCTGCGCACCGGCACCGTGCTGACCTACGACGACCGTAACTGGGAATTGCGCTGGGCCCAGGAGCGACCGCTGATCAACCTGTCCCGCGCCGTGGCCGTGGACATGGAAAGCGGCACCATCGCCGCCCAGGGTTATCGCTTGCGGGTGCCGTATGGCACGTTGCTCTGCGTCTCGGACAAGCCGCTGCACAGCGAAATCAAGCTGCCCGGCTCGGCCAACGCCTTCTATGAACGCGCGGTCAGCCAGCACTTGAAGATCGGTATCGAGGCGGTGGATTTGTTGCGCACCGAACTCAACTCGTTGCACTCGCGCAAACTGCGCAGCTTCGACGAGCCGCCGTTCCGCTGATTCGCGATGGTCATTTGACGGTCAGGGCACTAGCATTGTCAGCCCTGACCGTTAGATGTTCCTTTTCCCATGTCGCGTCCTCCACGTCCCGTTTCCCGCCGCTCTGGCGCGAATACCTCGCCATCCGCCCCGCGCCGTGTCGCCAAAGCGCCGCCGGCCGAGCCGAAGCTTATTCTGTTCAATAAACCGTTCGATGTGCTGACGCAATTCAGCGACGGTGAAGGGCGGGCGACGCTCAAGGATTACATCGAGATTCCCGGTATCTATCCGGCGGGGCGATTGGACCGCGACAGCGAAGGTTTGCTGCTGTTGACCAACGATGGCCAGCTCCAGGCACGAATCGCCGACCCGAAACACAAACTGGCCAAGACCTATTTGGTACAAGTGGAAGGCGAACCGAGCGCTGAGCAGTTGCAGCGCTTGCGCGATGGCGTCGAGCTGAACGACGGCATGACCTTGCCCGCCGAGGCACGACAACTTGAAGAACCGGAGCTGTGGCCACGTAATCCGCCGGTGCGCTTTCGCAAAAGCGTGCCGACCACCTGGCTGGAATTGGTGATTCGCGAAGGGCGCAACCGTCAGGTGCGGCGCATGACCGCGGCAGTTGGCTTGCCGACCTTGCGTCTGGTGCGGGTCAGGATCGGCGACTGGACGATCGAAGGGCTCGATCAGGGCCAGTGGAAGGAAGTGCCGGCGCGGTTATGACTGGTTTTCGATGTACGCGATGACCACGCTTTTGATGATGAACGCGAAGATCCCCAGGCCCAGCACGAAGAACAGAATCATGGTGCCGAACTTGCCGGCCTTGGATTTCTTCGCTAAATCCCAGACGATGAAACCCATGAAAATGATCAGGATGCTGACCAGGCCAGTCATCATCCACTCTTCGAATACTGCAGGATCCATCGAACATCTCCAGCGCGCAGGCGGCTAAAAGGGCGGGGGCGAGTATACGGCACGGCGAGTGGGGCGGGCATTGACCTGCGGCAGTGTGTCGCGGTTATTCGTCGCCTGTGCCGGCCTGGGCTCGCTCTCGTAGGAGCTGTCGAGTGAAACGAGGCTGCGATCTTTTGATCTTGTTTTTAGAAATCAAAATCAAAAGATCGCAGCCTCGTTTCACTCGACAGCTCCTACAAAGGCGATCCTCAGTTGCGCAGATGGGTCAACGGCAGTTCAGTACTGTTCAACACCTGGTTCAACACAAAACTCGAGCGAACGCTGGTCACCCCTTCAATCCGGGTCAAATGCCCCAGCAGCAGTTTCTGGTAGTGATCCATGTCCGGCACCACGACCTTGAGCTGATAATCCGCATCCATCCCGGTCACCAGGCTGCATTCCAGCACCTGCGGCAAGGTCCGGATCGCTGCTTCGAAGTTTTCGAAACGCTCAGGCGTGTGCCGATCCATGCCGATCAACACGTAAGCCGTGAGGCTCAGGCCGAGCATCTTGCGGTCCAGCAGGGCCACTTGGCGGGAGATGTAGCCGTCGTCTTCCAGTTGTTTGACGCGGCGTGAGCACGGCGAAGGTGACAGGCCGATGCGCTCGGCCAGTTCCTGGTTGGAGATGCGTGCGTCACGCTGCAATTCCGCCAAAATGCTCAGGTCGTAACGGTCGAGTTTGCTCATCAATCAGTCCTTTGTCGTAACTATTGCGGCGGATTATCTATCCAGGGTTAAAAATTGCGCAAGTGATGTTTATTTGAGCAATCTTCGCAATCCTCTGCCAGCGCCCCAGGCCTATTCTTATTACCAGAATCACTGCTCGGACAAACAGTCCACAGCGACTCGCCCAATCAGGCCAGTCGCGGCCGCCACCCCCACCGGGGATGTGCCGGCCCCCGAGCTACACACTGTCCAGAAGACGGCGTGAGGTGAGCCGACGTCATAAGCGTCGAGCACGGACGAAGTTCTCAAAGGGAGGCCGACGGGTCTCCCTTTTTTATTGCTCAATAAATAAGTTGCGTGACTGATAACCTGTTGCAGAACCGGCCTGTGCTTTTCCAGTCTTACGTACAGGCCCTAACCCGCAGTGAGGAAAAGCATGAAGTCGCGCATCTGGCGTTTGGCCGGTGTTGGTTTGCTGTGTGTAAGTGTCACTGCGCAATCGTTGGCCGATGAGCCGCAGAACCGTGGTCCCGATAACGTACCGCACGGGCGGGATCATGAGCGAAATGATCAGGGCCATGGTGGCAATAACCAACCACGCCCGCAGAACAACCCACAACAGAATAATCAGCCGCGGCCGCAGAACAACCCGCAGCAGAATCAACCGCGTCAGCAGAACAACGAAATCATCCGTGGCGACAACAGTCGCCAGTTCGAGCACAACGGTCAGAATCAAAATGGCCAGTGGCAGAACCGCCAGCCGCGCGATGCCAATACGCAGGTTCGACCTGCACCGCCTCCGCCGCAATTACCTGCCAACAGTTTGCCAATCCAGGGCCGGCCCGACACCGTGCGCCAGACCCAGCAACCGCGCTACGGTAACTATCAGGACATCCCGCGCCGCAACGATAACAACCAGCACTGGCAGAACGGCAATCAGGGCCCGCGCCCCGATGACCATCGCTGGGAAGGTCGCCCGAACGGACACGGCAACGGTTGGGGCCCCGGCCCGCAGTATCGTCCCGGCCAGATGGTCGATCGCTTCCCGGACCGCAATTTCCGCGTGCCGTATCGTGGCCAGGATTACTTCTACTCCGGCGGCTACTGGTATCGCCCACAAGGTCCGCGCTACGTAGTGGTTCAGCCGCCACGCGGGATTCGCGTGCATTACATGCCCGACTACGCCCGTGAAGTGTGGATCGGCGGCGCGCTGCTGTTCCTCGCGGCGGGCTCGTACTACGCCTACGAAGAAAGCACTCAGGATTACGTGGTGGTCGAGCCGCCGACAGGCGCCCCACAACCGCAACCGACCAGCAACGGCATTGATGTGACGGCGTATCCCGCCAATGGTCAGTCGCCGGAGCAAGTCGCCCAGGACGGTTACGAGTGCTCGCAATACGCGGTGCAGCAAAGTGGCTTCAATCCGCAAACCGCGACGTACCAGCCTGATCCGTCAGTCGTCCAAGCCTACCGTCAGGCCCAGGGCAATTGCCTGAGCAGTCGTGGTTATCAAGTGACCTTCTGAGCCTTGGCGGCCAACACCACTTCCTGCGGGTCGGCGTGCACCAGCACTTCGGCTCGCGGGTAAGCGGCGTGAATCGCATCGGCGGCTTGATCGCTGATGCCGTGGGCGACTGACAAGGTCAGCTCCCCCGGCAATTCCAGGTGCAACTGCACAAACCAGTGATTGCCGGAAATCCGCGTGCGCAAATCATGCGCGCCCAACACGCCCGGAACGCCGCAGGCCAATTCCAGCATGTGCTGGCTGACATCCGGCGGCAGTTCTTCATCCATCAGCACCGCAAAACTTTCCCGGGCGATCTGCACCGCGCTCCAGAGGATGTACGCGGCAATCCCCAGACCGAACCACGCGTCCAGTTGATGCCAGCCGAACCCGGCCAGCACCAGCGCTACCAGGATGCTGCCATTGAGCATCAGGTCGGAACGGTAATGCAGGGAGTCGGCGCGCACGGCATTGGAGCCGGTGGCCTTGATCACCCGATGCTGCAACATCAGCAAGGCCACGGTCAGCGCGAGGGAGAAAATAATCACGCCGATGCTAATCCACGGCGCGCCTACCGGTTCCGGATGCTTCAAGCGATCAAACGCCTGAAGGGCAATCAGCACCGCACTGCCACCGATAAACAACGCCTGGGCCATGCCCGACAGCGACTCAGCCTTGCCGTGGCCGTAACGGTGATCGTCGTCGGCCGGGCGCAAGGCGTAATGCACCGCCAGCAGGTTGAGCAGCGAGGTGATGCCGTCGAGGGCCGAGTCGGTCAACCCGGCGAGCATGCTCACCGAACCGCTCAGCCACCAGGCGATGGCTTTGGCGATGATCAGCGTGCAGGCCACCGCCACGGAGGCGCGGGTCGCCAACCGCAGCAGGCGAGCGTGTTCGAGGCTGGTGGTCATGGGTGAAGCTCTTCCTTATGCGGCAGGTTGCAGGCCGAACATGGCCAGTTGCTGGGTGCTGCCCTTGTGCTGGATCAGGCGTGGGTCGTCCAGCGGAAAGCTGCGGCCCAGTTCGGTTTCAAGAATAGTCTGCAACTTGCGGTTATCGACCTGACCATCCGGACCGATCGCTTCCTTGAGTTTCTCCGGTGCCACCTGAGCGGTCTTGCCCGGCTCGAAATAAATCGCGCCGGTGGCGAAGTCGACCGCAAAAGCGATCAGGCCAGGCACGATATAGAACAGCAGGCCCACGGCATCGAGCACCGCAATCGCAGGGTCAACCTTGCCGTCAATCTGACCGCGACGGTCAGGGTAGAAAATCGAACCGCAGGCGGTCACCTGGGTCAGCAGGGTGGCGACCAGAACACCGCCAATCAGGCGAAAGGGAACACGCATAGGAAATCTCCTGGGTCATTTGAAAACGAATGGGCGTCTGTATGAATTAGGACTGTGATTAACGCCAAGCAGTTCGCCGTTATACTCGGCCCTCTGTTTGGGAGCCAGCATGATTTCTTTGCCGATCGATGAAGTTTTACCCGCCCTGCGTGAAGCCTTGGCGACACGTCACGAAGCCGTGCTCGAAGCACCGCCCGGCGCCGGTAAAACCACCCGCGTGCCGTTGGCCTTGCTCCACGAGCCGTGGCTGGCCGGGCAGACCATTCTGATGCTTGAACCGCGTCGGCTGGCGGCGCGGGCGGCGGCGGAGCGTTTGGCTAGTGAGCTGGGGGAGAAGGTTGGTGAAACCGTCGGTTATCGCATTCGCCTGGACAGCAAAGTCGGTCCCAACACCCGCATCGAAGTGGTCACCGAAGGCATCCTCACCCGGCGTTTGCAGGATGACCCTGCGCTGGACGGCGTGGGCCTGCTGATCTTCGATGAATTCCACGAGCGCAGCCTCGACGCGGACCTGGCGCTGGCCTTGAGCTTGAATGGCCGCGAGCTGTTTCGTGACGACCAGCCGCTGAAAATCCTCTTGATGTCGGCAACGCTGGAAGGCGAACGCCTGGCCGGGTTGCTCGATGATGCGCCGATCCTGCGCAGCGAAGGGCGCATGTACCCGGTAGCCATGCGCTGGGGGCGGCCGTTCCAGCCCGGTGAATTCATCGAACCGCGCCTGGTGCAAACGATCCTCGAAGCCTTGAATGATGAAACCGGCAGCGTTTTGGTGTTTTTGCCGGGGCAGGCGGAAATCCGGCGGGTGCATCAGCAGCTGGCCGATGCGTTGGGCGACAGCCCGCAGGTATTGCTCTGTCCGCTGCACGGTGAACTCGATCTGGCTGCGCAGCGCGCCGCGATTGATCCGGCGCCGCTCGGTAAGCGCAAAGTGGTGCTGGCAACCAACATCGCCGAGACCAGCCTGACCATCGACGGCGTGCGCGTGGTGATCGATGCCGGGTTGGCACGGGTGCCGCGTTTCGATCCCGGCAGTGGCATGACCCGCCTCGACACCCAGCGCATCTCCCGCGCCAGCGCCACGCAACGTGCCGGCCGGGCCGGGCGCCTGGAGCCGGGAGTGTGTTATCGCCTGTGGTCCCAGGATCAGCATGAACAACTGGCGGCCTACGCCAGTGCGGAGATTCTGTCGGCGGACCTCGCCGGGTTGGCGTTGCAACTCGGGCGTTGGGGCGTTCTGCCGGGGCAACTGGTGTGGCTCGACGTGCCGCCCGCCGCCGCTTATGCACAGGCTCAGGATTTGCTCGACCGCCTCGGTGCGTTGGACGGTGAAGCACTGACCCGTCACGGCCAGGCCATGGCGCAATTGCCGGCCCATCCGCGTATCGCGCATTTGCTGTTACGCGGTGAGGCGTTGGGGCTGGCGGACATGGCGTGCGATGTCGCCGCACTGCTCGGCGAGCGGGATATTTTGCGTGGCGCTGGCGCCGACCTGCACAGCCGATTGGTGCTGTTGTCCGGTGAAGAGCGCGCCGCTCGCGGTGCCCAGGGCGGCGTGCAACGGGCTCGGCAACTGGCGCGGCAGTATCGTGGCTATTTGCGCGGTAAAGCCTCGGAACCGGTCAGCGATCCCGATCATCCGCGCTGGCTCGGGGCGTTGCTGGCGCTGGCCTATCCGGATCGGGTCGCGCAACAGCGGCGCGCCGGTGGTGCGGAATATCGTCTGGCCAATGGCCGGGCGGCGCTGTTTGCCGAGGCCGACAGTTTGATGAAGCAACCCTGGCTGGTGATCGCCGATCTCGGCAGTCGCCAGGGCCAGCGCGAAGAACGGATTTATCTGGCGGCGGATTTTGATCCGGCGCTGTTCGACTCGGTATTGGCCGAGCAGGTGCGTTGCGTCGATCAACTGGATTGGGACGAGCGCGAAGGGGTGCTGCGAGCTGAGCGCCAGCGCAAGGTCGGCGAGTTGATTCTCAGCCGTGAACCCCTGACCGGTCTCGACGAAACCGCCCGCAGTCAGGCGCTGGTCAATCTGGTGCGACGCAAAGGCCTGGAACTGTTGCCCTGGACCCCGGAACTGCGGCAGTGGCAGGCACGGGTGGCGTTGTTACGCCAGTTGGACCTTGGCGCCAAGGGGGAAAGTGAATGGCCGGATGTCAGCGACGCCGCACTGCTGAAAAATCTTGAACACTGGCTGATGCCATACCTGGGCAAAGTCTCGCGACTCAGCCACTTCGCCAACCTGGACCTGTCGAGCATCGTGCATAACCTGCTGCCGTGGCCGTTGCCGCAACGGCTGGATGAGTTGGCACCGCATCATCTAAGCGTGCCGTCCGGTTCGTCGATTCGGCTGGACTACAGCGAGCAGCCGCCGATTCTGGCGGTGCGTTTGCAGGAACTGTTCGGCCTGGCCGAAACCCCGCGCATTGCCGGTGGCCGGCAAGTGGTCAAGCTGCACCTGCTGTCCCCGGCGCGGCGGCCGGTGCAGGTGACCCAGGATCTGGCGAACTTCTGGCGCAGTACCTACGCCGAGGTGAAGAAGGATTTGAAGGGGCGGTATCCGAAGCTATCACGTAACGTTCTGCTATTGGCATGATCCTGTAACGTTAACGGATTGACATTTTTCTTGAGGTTTTATCGCGCAACGTTTAGGTTTGACAGATTTGCCTGATAGGATGTGTGCGGTGGCTGCCTTCGTAAATCCTGACCATTCGAAGCGTCTGGTTGTAATCCCTCAAGTGAGTGAGGCGTTTGGTGATCTTTATTTCGGCATACAGCCGGAGGGATCGACGCCTGTTGACATCATTGGTCTGGAGCGCCCTATCCCCGGATTTCAAGTGAAGGAATCTGTTGGTGATGCCATTACGCGAAGCATTTTCAATATGCCCTTCTTGTTCCATCGCTGTGGAGAGCCATGGATAGAGGCAAACTCATTTCTGATTGACCTTGTTAGGAATAAGCACGCCCATAATCGGCCTACTGATGAGGCTAAGCGAAAGGCCAGCCGTTTGTTGGATTACTTGATTTTCACAGAAGAAAACAATATCAACTGGCTCGATTTTTCAGGAAAACGAATCACTCTACGACCAACATATCGCTATCATGCTCATCTTATGGAGAAGAAAGGTCGTGGGCCCGCAGTGTGCAATCAATACACCGGGGTCGTGTATCAGTTTTACAAGTTTGTCTCGCGATATTGGCACTCCATTGATATTAATCGTGTGGATACTGTCAAACAGATTAGTATGTTCATTGACGGCGCTCATGGCTTCACTCGGCAGATCACCGTTGAGCAGCGAAGCCAAACACAGCGTTACAATAAAACCAAAGTTGTTCCCGCTGGTTTTGTTGATGACGAAGGTGAATGCCTAAGGCCATTAAGCAATTCTGAATTAGCGAGTGTTGTCTCGATAGTGAACTCGGATGGATGGGATGCACAGGAACGGTTGATAGTTCTGTTTGCCCTCATGACCGGGGCACGAAAACAGACAGTCCTGACATTGAGGGTTAAGCATGTAGAGGCCTTGATTAAAGGAATGCTTGAACCCGAGGGCACATATATCTTGAAGGCTGGGCCCGGTACCGGGATCGATACCAAGAACGACAAACCCCAGACGCTACACGTTCCCAAAGATCTCGTAGAGGATTTGCTCACCTATGTGCAAAGTGCCTACGCAAAGAGTCGACGCCAACGCTTTCTTCAGCGCTATGCAGTTGGCTTCCCCGATCTAGAGGCGATTCCGAAAGGGGAGGAATACGTCTTCCTTTCAGAGCGAGCTAACTGCTACTACATGGCCGCCTCTGACCCACGGTACCCCTTCGTTAAGACCCGTCCTCTGGGGGCTGTGGCCGATACGATCAAGAAAAAACTGATGCGATCCGTTCCGGCAGATTTTCCTAAAGACTTCACTTACCACTGGCTTCGAGCGACCTTCGCTTATCAGCTGTATCAGCTTTTGGTTCCAAGGCTGGAAAACCGCAGCCTACTCCCTGGCGAGGAGATTTCGATTATTCAGGAGCGACTCCATCATGAGCGGCGAGAAACCACCGAAGGCTACCTGAAGCTTTTCACTATGATCCCGGAAAAGGTGAGGGCCCAAGAGAGTTACGAGGACGCACTTTTCAAGATGTCTTCGTATCGGCATCTGATTTTGGTGAATCGCGATGCAAATTGAGCTGATTCGGCGCAAAACTTATACGGCTAGCTTGTCGTTTATCGGACAGCAAGATGACATCATCTACCCGGAGCTGATTACGCTGAAACTGGATCATCGGCGCTCTCCTTTAGATGTAGGAGTGCTTGTTTACTCTACCCGCGAGAAAGTCAAAGGCGGGTACTTGGTCGATGTTAAATCCGTAGTCCCTAGCAGAAGAAATGCTCTCATCGCGTTGTTGGATCGCTACTATGTAGAAGGGTCGAGCCATAAGACCATCGAGACAGAGCTCAAGAGCCTGGAGTCGGGATTAGACTGGTGCGACAAAAATGGCATTTCTGGTGTGCTTTGCAACACCGAGTCGGCTCGGCTAGGTTACGTCGGGTTTTCAACCCATCTCTTTCAGCTCATTCTCGGCCCAGATCGAATGTCCCCGCATACAGGTCAGCTTTATCAACGGTCTCTTAGGCGTGCCATTGAATTACAGTTTCCGTTGGAGGCGGAGTACATTCTCACAGCGGTGCCCTCTGTAGTGCCTAACCAAGAGGGACTTGATCCCCCAAACGAGCGCGCTGTTCAGAGGTATGTAGATACCGCTCTCGTGCTTGCTTTTACCTTTTCGAGGTTTCTGATTGACGGTGCTCCATATCCGCTGAAGCTTGAGATCAATGACTACCACACGCATATTTTTCCTGGTACTGGGAAGTACATCACTCCTCTCACTGAGGGGCGACATGAGTTTATGGCTTACGATTACAAGGACGGTCGTATTAAGAGTCTCAAAGAACTGATCTTAAGTCACCCTGGTAAACGTCCTCGAGATTACAATAAGGCTATACATAGCGCCATCTGGGCAGTGGATGATGCCAATTCGGATAATTATCATCTCTTCAGGATGAGATTAGCTTCTGTAGCGATGAGAGCATTTGCTTGTCTGCTAAATTCTGTGATAGGTGCTAATTCCGGTGAGTTGATTCAGTTTTTATACGATGATGCTGTAGAAGTTGTTAAGTCACCATTGAAGAATGAGCTATCCGCAATCAAACTTAGGGCCAAAGGTTTAGAGGTTAACTATTCAATCGGGCGTGGCCCTGGTATGGAAATTTTGCGGGAGTACCTGAAATTTCGCGATTGGGTATTACGGGGGCGGGAGTCGGAATACCTATTCTTCCAAGCGATTGATTTCGAGGCAAACTCGGACAGTCCCAAGCCGCTAGAAGATAGTTTTTCCACTAAATTTTATACTATTCTGAATGGCATCTTTCTTCCCAAAGGTTCAGGCAATATCCCGCCTCGGCTGATGCGTAAGCATAAGAGCCTGACCCTTCATCAACTACGGCACTCACCACTTTTAGTTAGTGCGGTAATGAACCATTCCGAACGTACGAATGCCGCCTATTACACTGGGACTACGCTTTCAAATCAAAAGGAAGAGCTTGGGAATTATTGGGCAGCTATTAAAAAAGCTGCCGAGCGGATTAAAAACGCAGGAAATACGGCAGGGGTATCTATAGCCGTTGGACACTGCGAGGCCATTGATAATCCGCAGAAGGATATTCCCGTTGTGTCGATTGAGCCAGACTGCAAGACTCAATATGGGTGCTTGTTTTGCGTTCATTATCTCGTGCATTCAGACGAGACGGATATTCATAAGCTCCTAAGTTTCCTTTTTGTCATTGAGGCTGTTAGATCTAATGCGCCTAATTTCGAATTTTCTGAAGAAATTTTCAAAGATGTTGTCATCCGCATTGAATCTATTTTGGGAGCGATCTCTGAGCGGTCTGTTGAGACTGCTGATTTGGTCGTGATGATGAGAACAAAGGTTTTTGATCTTGGCATCCTTACAGTTTTTTGGGAGCGACGTCTTCAGCGTTATGAGAAAATGGGTATCTACTTCTAATGTCTAAGTTCTTTCAAATCCTTGATAGTGAGAAGCAATTCACTGAAGCGGCTCGCATCCCTGTAAATCCGGCTTGGAGGCCTCCAACAGACTTCGTGATTTGTCGAGACCTTAACGGCGTACCTACTGCCGTCTACGGTGGCAAAACATGGGATCTCAATCCAGTCAGGCTCAAGGCAAACGTCGTAAGTCTCATTTCGTTCGACAGTATTTTTGATGAAGTAGATGCTGAGCGGGCTTCACTTGTTGAAGAGGTTCGATATCTCCTGTTTTGTGTATATTTTTATGTTCGAACAGGAAAACTCGGCAGACTCAGTGTGAGTACACTGATCAAGTATTTTACCGTGCTGCGAATCGCTGCACGGTACTGCTACGATCAAAAATCGAATCCACTAATTGGCGCTTTGAGTCTTCAGCAGTTGTTTTCCAATCCAGCTTACCTTGATGGTTACAGTCAATGGATAATCAAGAATGATTTTGGAGAAACGATTCGAAAGGGCACCAGATCGATATTGAATCTCATGGTTGCCATTGGTGAACAGCGGCTTGGGTACAAGCTGCATGGTGTCTTTCACGTAAAATTTGGAGTCGATGACAAAACCTCAAACCAAACGCCAATTATACCAACGCGCATATACCTTGGTTTAATTAACTCTTCAGGGGACTGGTTGGATTTGCTATATGACAACAGCAAGGCGCTTGAAACTTTTCTAAAGTCATTTGAAAATCCTCTCTATGGTCGTAGCCAAAAAGCTCAAGACTCCATTGTTTCAGATCTCTCATCGTATGAACTAGATTTTCAACAGGCACTGCTTTCTCACCATTTGGAAAACATTTTTGCTGATGATCTAAGTTGCGGGCAGCGAAACCATTTGTCTGGAGCAATCTTGAAAATTCAGTGGATTCTCACAACTGTGATTCACCTTTACACGGGCATGCGCGACCAAGAAGTCATGCGGTTGCCATACAATTGTGTCAGTGAAGAAGAGGTGTTCGCCGAAACTGTTGATGACCAAGGAATCACACGTGATAAGCCGATGATTGTCCAAGTCCTCTCCACTACTACTAAATTTACTGGTTACCGCAAAGCTGCTGCTTGGCTGGCTACTGATGAAGTTGTTCGTGCGGTTGAGGTTGCTAGATGTATCTGTCGCGGCTTATCAGCGCTGTTCAAGGTGTCACCTGAAGATATGCCTCTTTTCTTAACTCCTGCAATTATCAACTATCCCGATACAAAAATTGGTGTATCCGAGTTAGATTTTAAAAATAAGCCAAAACGATTAAAGCAGTTTCACAGTATCACGGAAGCTGATTTTCAAGAGCTCCAGGCTAGCGATCCGGGACGCGATTTTTCTCTTGAGTCCAAATTTCAGATTGGCTCGATGTGGCCTTTCGCTACTCATCAGTTCCGTCGCTCTCTAGCTTTTTATGGTCGAAACAGTGGTTTTGTTTCGCTGCCTACGCTTCGGAAGCAATTCAAACATCTTACCACTCAAATGATTCGTTATTACGGCAATAATTTTGAGAGGCTTAAGACAATTTTTGGCTATTACGACCCAGAACTTGATGATTTCATCCTGCCGAAAAACCATGTTCTGTTTGAATACCAGGCTGGTGTCCCTATGAGTATCGCCTACGATCTATTGGATCATGCTTTCGGCAGCGATAGCCCGATCTTTGGGGGTACTGGTACCTACATCTCAAATCAGCGCAAGAAAATGGAGCAGGGCGATATCCACATCGTTGATGTCAGGAAAGAAACTGAAAAGCTGGCTGCGGAAGGTAAGATTTCCTGCAGGCCTACCTTGCTAGGCGCCTGTACCTACGCTGGAAAGTGTGAGTCCTATCTTCTTGGCGATGCAGCCCCTTGCACGAGTTGCGCGGACGGTATTATCGAGAAAGATAAGCTCGAAAGGGCGATTGCAGATAATGAGGCAGACCTCGCCTTGTATGAGCCTGGCTCCGGAGAATATCAAGTGGTCAAGACCGAGCTCGATAGTTTGAAGAAGTTTCACCAGAAATTCATAGCTGTAGTGAAGGTATAGCCGATGGCCACTAACGGGATGGATAAATGCAGAGAGGCCTTTGAGAGAATCAAGGCCGGAAAGCCACATGTTGCCGCGCATGTGGGCTTAGATCCAACAAAGATCACAGCTGGCATCGTCAGCGTGGAGGCTGGCTTCGACCGTGGATACCTCAAGAAGGATCGACTGAGTCACCGAGCTTTGATCGCCGACATTGAGGCCTATCGTAAAAGCTTTGGCACCGAGAGTTCCTCTAAGGCGCTGCAGGTCAAGCGAGCAAATGACAAGGTGACTCAGGCTGTTTCCGACTTGGAAATTGCCCGTAGCCAGCTCTATCACGTGATGGCTCAGAACGTTCAGCTTGTTGAGCGAGTACGGGATCTGCAAGGCCAATTGAAGGCCCTTAGCAACGTCACTCAGTTGAAAACTGGAGCAAAGAGACAGCCCTCCTGACCATGCTCGGTCAGTTCGATAGATTGGGGTGGTAAAGGGAGGTGTACGAGCCTTTGTATACTGCGCACCTCGTTGCAGGAGTAAACATGAATTCGTTACCTATCGATGTTGTATTGCCAGCTCTGCTCCAAGCCCTCCGAGAGCGCGACGAAGTGATCCTTGAAGCACCTCCAGGTGCGGGCAAAACCACTCGAGTACCCTTGGCGCTGCTAAACGAACCGTGGTTGGGCGACCAGAAAATCCTGATGCTCGAACCACGTCGGCTAGCAGCTCGGGCTGCGGCTGAAAGGTTGGCGAGTGAACTCGGTGAGAAGGTCGGTGAAACTGTCGGCTACCGCATCCGCCTTGACAGCAAAGTAGGGCCGAAAACGCGCATTGAGGTGGTTACCGAAGGGATTCTTGCCCGCAGGCTGCAGGAGGATCCCTCACTTGAAGGCGTGGGCCTAGTCATCTTCGATGAGTTCCATCTCCGCAATCTTGATGCAGATTTGGCCTTGGCGCTGACGCTTAATGGGCGCGAGATGCTACGAGACGATGTCTCTCTCAAAGTATTGCTGATGTCCGCAACGCTAGAAGGTGAGCGGCTCTCTCGATTGCTCGACGATGCCCCCATTGTCACCAGTGAAGGCCGTATGTACCCGGTCACGACGATCTGGGGAGCTCCGTATCAAGCAAATGATTATCTTGACCAGCGTGTGGTTTCGACATGCTTGGATGCTCTGGAAGACCAAGTTGGAAGTCTATTGGTATTTCTACCCGGGCAGGCCGAAATACGACGAGTACATCAGTCTCTGAAAGATCGCTTGGGTGATCGAGAAGACGTGCTGCTTTGCCCTTTGCATGGAGAGCTCGAGCTAGGCGCACAACGAGCTGCGATTAACCCACCTCCTGCAGGAAAGCGAAAGGTTGTGCTGGCCACCAACATTGCTGAGACCAGCGTGACTATCGAGGGTGTTAGAGTAGTTATCGACTCGGGACTTGAACGCGTGCCTCGATTCGACCCGCGCAGCGGAATGACCAGATTGGACACGCAGCGGATATCGAAGGCGAGCGCGACTCAACGAGCGGGACGTGCGGGTCGTCTCGAGCCAGGTGTTTGTTACCGGCTTTGGTCAGAGGCTCAGCACGATCAACTGCCATCCTACGGTACTCCTGAATTACAGCAGGCTGACCTTGCTGGGCTAGCTCTGCAACTGTCCAGATGGGGTGTCCTTCCTACTGATCTGAAATGGTTGGATGTCCCGCCTGCAGCTGCCTATTCCCAGGCCTGTGACCTTCTCCTTCGCTTGGGCGCTCTGGGTGAGGAGCGGAAGCTCACAAAGCATGGTCAAGACATGGCGGAATTGCCGGCGCATCCGCGCATAGCCCACCTGCTTCTCCGAGGTCATGCTTTTGGCCTTGGACATCTTGCATGTGATATCGCCGCTCTTCTCGGGGAACGTGATATTCAGCGTGGAGCTGGTGCAGATATCCACACTCGCCTTGCAATCGTCTCTGGAGAGCAGCGTGCCGAGCGTTCCGAGCAAGGCGGTGCACAACGTGCTAAGCAGCTTGCCAAGCAATACCGTTCTTATCTGCGTGGCCCGATTGCCAACCCGGTGACAGATCCTGAGCATCCACGATGGGTGGGAGCTCTATTGGCCCTCGCATACCCCGACCGTGTCGCTCAACAACGTCGTGCTGGTGGTGCTGAGTACCGTCTCGCCAATGGCCGTGCAGCCATGTTTACCGAAAGCGATGTGCTGATGAAGCATTCGTGGTTGGTGATCGCTGATCTAGGCAGTCGCCAAGGCCAACGTGAAGAGCGCATTTATTTGGCGGCGGACTTCGATGAGGAGCTGTTCAACTCAATTCTTAGGGAGCAAGTCCGTCAGGTGGATGAGCTGGACTGGGATGAGCGAGAAGGCGTGCTTAGAGCAGAGCGGCAGTTGAAGGTGGGGGAGTTAGTGCTTTCCTCCGCACCTCTGGCAAACCTTGATGACGGAGCTCGCGTCCAGGCGCTGATCAATTACATCCGGCGCAAGGGAATTGAACTCTTACCTTGGACTCCAGAATTGCGCCAGTGGCAAGCGCGTGTAGCACTTCTGCGTGATCTGGATTTGGAGAAGGGGAGCACAAGTGATTGGCCAGATCTTCGTGACCAGGTGCTTCTGGAATCTCTAGGGGAGTGGCTTGCCCCATACATCGAAAAGGTAACCAGGCTCAGCCACTTTGGTCAGCTCGATCTGTCATCAATTTTGCGCAACCTGCTTTCCTGGCCACTGCCGCAGCAACTCGATGCGCAGGCCCCCCAAACAATCGCGGTGCCCTCAGGGTCGAATATTCGAATCGACTACAGCGAACGGCCTCCCGTACTGGCAGTGAAGCTCCAGGAATTGTTTGGCCTTGCGGACACACCGCGCATCGCCAACGGACGTCAGGTGCTCAAGCTTCACTTGTTATCGCCAGCGAGGCGTCCTGTGCAAGTCACCCAGGACTTAGCTAACTTCTGGCAGTCGACGTATGCCGAGGTTAAGAAAGACCTCAAGGGCAGATATCCTAAGCATTTTTGGCCAGACGATCCCTTGATCGCAGAAGCCACCGCTAGGGCTAAGCCGCGAGGTACATAGACTCAATGACTAACGGCGGACTCAGCGTCTGAATGCCAGATTTTATGGACGGTTGAAGCAGCCATCCCGAGTTTCAAAGATGTCTGCTTTTGCGTCATGCCTTCAGCTTTGCAGGCAAGCACAGCTTGAATTCTCTCGGTAGGTATCGGTCGCTTGCCGGATCTACCAGTTATTAGATTACCGCCTTCAAAATGGCTCGGTAAGCTGGAGAGCACCCCCAAGGCTTCAAGCTTTTTCATCTCTGTCTGCAGATGGGTAATGAACGCAGAGAGAGATTCTCGACGCTCGTAACTGGATGCCATCGACAACAAAGCAATGGGATCGACATCCAGTCGTGCGCTGATGCGCTCGAGCATATCCAGTGTGATGTTGGATTTCGCGTGCTCAACATTGTGCAAGTGCCGGGCTTCCACTGCGCCGCCTAGTTGCTCTTGAGAGAGACCGCGAGCTGTCCTAGTCGAGCGTAGGATTGCTGCCAGCGTTGATCGCGAAGGCATGAGTGCTTCCCGCAAAGGGAAGGATAAGGCCACATTGATCAATTCCTATCCATGCAATATGGTGCGTGATTGAGAATTATTGGTATGATGACTACGACCGCTCCATACATGAGCTGAGGGGCAGATTACGGCTCCCTTTGATATCAGCGGTGTAGCGCCGGTTTGTCAATTTATAGGCTAAATCGCTGAAGTACGTTGCTTCCGAATCTGCGCAGGTCGGGCTGACAACGGTCTTGTGTCTTGCTCGTGCGCCAACACCTTGCCACTCGGAGTCAGCGTGAGACCTCCTATCTTCGGATGGGTTACCGGCCCGCCGTATTTCGAGCTACAGCACCGCACAACGAGGAAAAAGTCGCGAAATGTTTATTACTCATGAGGCTTACTTAGACAGCGAGCCAGACTCTCTTGGCTCTGACCGTACTGCTTGGAGAATGGTGGAGTTTGAATCTGTGAATCCTTGTTATTACGTGACCGTCCGCTTCTATGAAGGGAGCAAGCACCGTACCAAGAAGATGATGCCAGCAGACGTGTCCATGCTGTCCGATGTGCTCGCGACACAAGATTCAAAATTCTCAGTTGAGGAGGTTCAGGTCGTGACCTCACCTCGGCTGAACGGAAGTGATTCAGAACGCATGGAAAAACTAATTTGCCTGTTCGTCGGATACGACCAAAACGGTGAGTGCGTCTTTTCGCTTCACAAAGTTGCGAGCGGAGCTGTTTACAGCAGTGCTGCAGATATTCTCGACGCTCGTTCAGTCATCGACATTCGCATGATCTACGAGGATATGCAGATTGCTCATCCATCAGCTCAGGAATGTGCGGAGCACTGAACTACACGGTGGCTCCGATGAAGCTTCAAATCTATTCAGATCTGCATCTCGAGTTCGCTCGGTTCGATCCCACCCCAAGCGCTGCAGACGTGGTCATCCTCGCTGGCGACATCGATCTGAAATCACGTGGCGTGAAATGGGCTAACGAAGCGTTCCAGTGCCCGTTGATCTACATCTGCGGAAATCATGAGTACTACGGCGGCCACACCGAGCGCACGCTCCGCAAAATGAAGGAGGCGGCAGCTCCTCATGTCCACGTTCTCGAAAACGAAGCCTTGATCCTGAACCAAACTAGGTTTTTGGCCACTACAGCATGGACAGATTACTCGTCGACCGGAGATGTCGTTGCCGCGAAACGCGTCGCCTGGGAGTGGATGAACGACTACACCGTCATCAGAACTGATGAGAGTTACCGTCGCCTCCGTCCAGATGACTTGATCGTTAAATCCAAAGCGGCCTATGCCTGGCTCACACAGGAATTGGATAAGCCATTCGATGGCAAAACTGTTGTAGTTACACACCATGCGCCAGCGTTGGATCACGTGGCTGATGATCTTCCCGCACACCTGATCGCAGCCTACGCCAACGATTGGCCGGAGCTTTTGGGCAAGGCGGATCTTTGGATTTACGGACATACCCACATTGCAGCGGATTTCTTAAAGCGTGGATGCCGAGTCGTTTCCAATGCTCGAGGATATCCAAATCAACAGACTGGTTTCGATCCGGATTTTTTGATCGAGCTTTGATATGCAATCGGTCAGTCATGACCCTCAGCGGTCAGAATTTCGCTGCATGTAGGCGTCGGGCTCCGCTATCGGTGTCAGCTGCACCTGAATCGAATTCGAGAAATTACATGGTTACGTTAGAAGAGATTTCCCAGCTCCTTTACGGCGCAGGGGAGGTGATGGCTGGCTGGCAGGGCACCCAGGATGAGCTGATTGCATTGGCTGTAAAAGCGTTCCCAGGGAAAGCATTTTGCGTAGTGCGGCAGTGGATTTTGATCGACCTCACAGTGACACCTGATGAAAAAGTAAAACTTACAAAGCTCGGTCTACTTCCCGCCACGCTTTACGCTCATGAGATAGTCCTGGACAGCAAAGGTCGTTTTCAACCAGCCATGTGGGTACGCAGCAATTTTGGAGTGTCCTTCACCGCAGGCTGTATGTTTGAAACTAAAAATACGGTGTACCTGCTTCATGCCGCAGGCCAAAGAAAAAAAGCTAGCTTGGCTGCCGCGTTTTCGATGTCCGCTGGGTGAGCTGTGACTACGAAAAACACATATTGAATCGTTTTGGAGCTATGGCCGGATGCTAGAAGAAATTGCAGTGGAGATCCACGGTAAGGATGTGAGTGACTTTCAGCTGAGTCGCTTGGTGCGAGCGAGCCTGCGAAAATACAGCGTGCCGATTAGTGCTTTCATCAGTGATGCTTTCATCGCTGAGGATACGTGCGTAGGTGTGTCTTTTGACCACGTAGAGAAACACGAGGGATACCTTAAAGCAGATGGCGCCATCCTCCGGACAGGAAAAATTCACACCGTACGGAAAGAAGGGCGTTTCTGGCTGCTTGAAACACGAGAAGGCAATTACGTAATTGGCAGCTTTCTGCGGGGTGTTGGGCGGGTGAGTTTTCTTAAGTTTTTGCGCACCGGCGAGCGTATCTGAGTATTCAGTCAAAGAGCTCCGAAACCGTATTTCGGAGCCCTTCATTTGATCGGCTCTATCTTGTGATTCTCATCATCTATTGGCTGTTGCCGCGAGACTAGAGACCGGGCTCAGTAGCCGAACTCGCTCAACAATTTCTGCAAAAACTCGCGCCGCCTTTGCACGATTCACAGGATCAAATAGTCCCGGTCAGTGTCTCTCATCGACAGGTGTCCAGCGTCCAAAAGGCCGTGAATGTAGCCCTCAGCTTTGGCCCCTTGCTTCGAGCAATGCCTCAATGGATGTGCTTTTGTAGATGTTGCCAGCGATGAGCTGCCACCGCTTCATTTGACGCTATCCAACCGCGTCGTCCGAAAATTTTGGTGCGTTGATCAGTGCGTGGAAATCGTTGGGTAGGCTAGCTGTGCTCAAGTTGGGTTCTCAGAACAGTGATGTCTGAGCCGAGGCTATCATGCGCACACTCAATCGCCTGTCACTACCTGGGGCATTGGTGAACCACCTACCTGATTGGATTATTCCCCCGTTACGGCAAGCCGCTTGCGCGAAGAAGCGATTGCCTTTCTGCCGGGAAATTGCACAGGATCGCACGCCAGCTTAAATCCATTCTGACCAGCTTTTTGCATCGACTTTGACGCTGGATCTAGATGAGCGACCGGCAGAGATCGACCCAAAGCCGTTAGTCAGGACTGGTAGGAACTGACTAATAGACAGCTGTTGATTGCAGCAGAGTTCTCTTTCAATATGGTTATTTTGTACTACAACCACTTACAAGTAAAAACATTTCAGCCCTTCGTCCAAGCAATGGACAGCAATCACTCCGTTATAGTAGCCTTGAGCCATCCGCTTGCAAGTTGCCCATAACTCGCTGCACTAAACGATGATGATTAAAATATGAAAGAAGAATGCATAATTAAAAGTGATTGCCGATCTTGCAGCCGAAATACAAGGCACGAAATTATTTCTAAAGTTGAAGATAGGGATTCAGAATATTGGCGTATCAAGTTAGAGACTTGGAGTATCATACGGTGCCTTGGTTGCCATACGTATGCATTCCATCGACGATTTGACGAGTTGGATCGAATTGAGGATGAAATAATCGAGGATTTGAAAGAGGAAAGTACAGAGGAGGATAGTTTTTATTACCTAAATCATGTTCGAACTGATATTTATCCAAGTGTAATAAAAAACCATCGTACACTTACGCACACTGGCTCTCTACCAATACTTATTAAAACTATATATGAACAAACTCTAAAGTCTCTAACTCAGAATGCAAATGTGCTGGCTAGTATTGGATTAAGGGCATGCATTGAATCAGTGTGCAATCATTTAGAAATATCCGGGCGCAATCTTCAGCAGAGAATTGACGCTCTATTCAAGAACGGCCACGTTTCGAATGGCGAAAAAAGGCGACTACACGCGATTCGATTTCTCGGAAATGATGCTGCACACGAGATAAAAGAGCCTGAGTATCATGATATACGAGTCGCTCTGGATATCATTGAACATCTACTTAATAATGTTTTCATACTGGAGCGTAAGGCAGGATACCTTAATACAGTAACGGAAAATTATGTTGACTTTATAAAATTATTAAAAGCATGTGCGCACAATCATGTGCCCGATAAAGCTTTTAGCCTGGCAGAGCTTTTGGGTAAACAGATAAAACTAATACCTTCGGGGCCGAGCTTTGATCAATTTGAATTACAGCTAAGTCAAGAAGTTGATTCTGGTGTTATCAAATTCTTGACAAAAAGCTCGGTTGAAATAGGTAAAGGAAAAAAAATATCGCTATATGAGATCAATGAATTGCAATTGTATGATGATGAAGATTTTGATTTTATATTTGATGATGAAAACCCATTCTAGAAGTATATGGCGCGGACATGATACTGGTTTGGGATAGTTGCTTATAGTAGCTATCTAAATGTTTTTAGAGCCCTATAGTGTCAGGTTTATACATTGTTCGCGACCTGGCGACCAACAGATTACCCTCAATAAGTGATTCGATTGTGGCGAGTCGGCTTGAGGTGTATACCCCACCGACGATGTTCGATTGATGACAAAGGTTGCCGTGGAAACGGTAGATTGGGTCTACCGGCCAGGTTTCAAGTACAGTAAAGCTGCGGTGCTCCTGCTCAACCTTTGCAAAAAAGGCGAATACACCGGAGACCTCTTTTCTATCTCTCAGCCAGAGACCACTGAGAACGTCATGAGTGTGTTGGACGCTATCAACACACGATGGGGCAGAGGCACCTTGCGGCTAGCGAGTGTGCCAACCGATCCGGACTGGGCATGCGCCGGGAGATGATGAGTCAAAGTTTTACTACCAGGGTGGATCAGCTTTGGACTGTGTACTGTAAATAGTAGTAACTGGATTCCATCAAACGGGGAGGCCTCTAAGATTTTTGTGTGTCAAGAAGTTCTATTAACGAAACCGCCGATCTTGACTCTCACATTCTTTCATAACCTTTTCCAACCATGTTTCATACCAATACCAAGTGGTTCCAATTTTAACTCCCAAGCCTTTTGCAGGGTGTTTCGCGTCCCAATTCTGCCACAGTAAAGTATGATCCCTCATAGTGAAACGGTTGTATCCTCCCTCCTGAACTAAATTCACGATTTTGGAGGGCAAATGCTTCGGGCGCTCAGTTTCTTTAATTTGAATGTATTTCGTGTTCACCCCTTCAGCCATCTCAGATCCAGGTCTAATAAATTCAATTACTTGGTCTGCTTGTCCTTTGTGATTGGCGGTCTTTGGCACGAAAAAAACGCGATAAGAGAATTTGGGGTCGTTAAATTCTTCCTCTGTGAGATTTAGATCAAACGCTGTTATGTAAGCGCGAATATTTTCAGGCAGGCCGTCTGCCTGAGAGAGTTTGTCGACCTGCTCTTTATTTAAGGACGAAAATTGAAGACTGAAAGATAGGTGTTTATCGATACCGAAGTCCTGACCAAACAAACTCTTTATCAGCTCGTTATAGTTGAGGCAGCAAGCTTGAAACCGAGCACTGAGAAACTGGTCAATTCGAGTCGTCATTTGGTGTTCGATCTCGTGCCGAAGTCCGATCAGAAAGCGGAGATTGTTAGCAGCACTTACATCTACGGGGGACTCAGGATGGTTCAAACATTTTTCGAGCTCCCAATATTTTATCGCGCCTTTAGCTGTTTTATCAAATCTCTTTCTCGCTCCCTCCATTCGAAAGTGTCGGTATTCCACCCCTTTTTTTCTGTAGTAAGCGTGAAGTAAATATGTCCAGGATATCATCATCAAAACAATGAATATTTCAGACTTAAATATTAACGCCGGGTTATTGAATATTTGAACTGAGGCTAAAGCTGCTTCTCTTGACTTTTTGGTTAACTCGCTAGCAACTGACCCGATAGTCCGAATTCTTTTCTTAAGTGCCATGTTTGTCTCCTCTGATTTTCAAAGGTCGAACTAATTGGGCTTTTTTGACTGCGCCTCCTGATTGCCTAAGGAGACTATCGCTTTTTCCGCAGAAAACTCTATTTCCTCACCATTCGCAAAAACCGCCACAAAGCCTTGTGTTATGCCGCCGTATTTTCCTGATCCTCGGTGAACGTCGCGAACATAGAAAGCTATGGCCTGTCCCGGCGTTAGGTGATTGGTATATGTGCAGTACCTAGAATAAAGGTCACTTAAAAGGTCAAATTCCCTAGATGAGCTGATTTTCAGTTTGGACGCATAATATTTGTCACGAATGTCGTAAAAAAAGCGGTGTGCAGCTTTCTGGGTAGCGAAATTCTCGTCGAGAACTCTAAGATTTTTGCCCATGCTTTTTTCCTTCTCTATCCATGAATAATCGGTTTCCGTCGTGACGAAGCTATCTCATCGACGAGAAGGAAAACAAGATACCCGTCGCCGATTCTCCCAGAGCTATTTATACGAGCATGCTATCCAATGGCTTGTAGAGTGGAGCTAGGTTTATCGTAGCTCAGAGAAATGGTAACGCCGCGTCGCCTCAGCTGGCCACGGTACTGGGCTTGCACGTCTTCCATTGCATTAGCGGAAGATGCACAGGGGGGAGCTGATGATTTGGTCTTATGTTCACGCATGGACGTGCCAGGCGATGACGCGCATTCTGGCTAGGCGGTTGGTGACTTGTTTAGCTAGGTGCAGCTGGCTGCTAGGTGTAAACGAATGTTCGAAATCGGATGAGTAAAGGATTGGTCGCTTCTATGGTGATGTGGCATATTGCTATTCTTGAATCTCAACCGCATGACCATCACGAGGCCTCGTTTCTGATCAGGCTTTATAGCGAGATAAAGTAATGGAATATTTGACGCACGTTTTCACATTTCTCGCTGGTTTAGGGGCCGGCTGGACGTTAAAAGTCGTGATAAGTAGCAGGACTACAAAAAATTCCATAAAGCGAAATGTTGTTCAGAAGAACAACACCGCAGGGGGAGACATTGTCGGAGGTGACATGAACAAGAATTCAAAAGGATAAGATATTTTGTTCATTAATCAGGCAAAAAATCAGGTGTCTGGTGATTTGATTGGTGGGAATAAGTCTGAAACTACAATCAATATCACGGGATCTCAATCTCCCGATGAACTTACATTGTTGTACGCAAAGCTTAAGTCAAATGGTTCAGGTGATTTGTCGGACGGCACATTTTGCGAGCAATTGGAGCATTACCTCTCTGCGGTAACAGATGGCGATGTGAGAGGATTAGCCGCTAAGCTTGAGGAAAGTGGACGGGAAGACCTATTGAACTTCGCAATGGGGTTGAAAGAGCGCGCAGCCAAGTCGTTAATGCGGTATCAGACATCTCGTACTGCGCAGCGCGTATACACTATTATTCTGGATGAGCTGCATACCAGCTTTATGTTGTCTGTAACGCCGGTCATCCAGGCTGGCGCTAGTCGAGACGAAGTAGATCAAAGGATTAACCTAGTTCTTCAGCAAACAAAAGCTATGCTAGGTGAAAATATTCTTGAGTTTACCGTTAAAGATCTTCTGTCACTTTTGTATTTTTTAGGTGGTAACTGTCATATAAGGTGGGATAAATGCTGATTTATCATCCGGCTTATGATGCGTATCATTGCGTTTTCAGAATGCTTTGCATAGTAAGTATATTGCCGAGTATCGAGCTGGATAAGGCTCGGCTATTAGATTTCTATCTGTTATTCCCTTCTGCTATTTCCTTCTGCTATTTCTAAAATTCGATTGCCTAAAACTCACTCTTCTGGGCGTCAACTTGCGAAGTTGCTAGCGAATGTATATCGGGATCCTATTAATCCTTCAGCTACCTTTCGCGAACTGCGTTATATTCAGGAAGCTGCATTAAAGTGTATGGTTGCTTCTGGATTTGTGGAAGCTAAAAGTTACGAAGCGGGGCTGGTGGTTCGAACTAAATTATCTTTGCCAGATAGCATGCTTGAAGCGATTTCTGCATACCTAGAAAAAAATTTAGAGCTTTCAGAATTTGTCCTCGCTGAGCTGGCAACGATTCCCCTTAAGGGATTGGATGGCTTAAAGGATAGAACAGGATTGATGGAGTATAGATATGACGTTGCTTAAGCCTCTGCTCAGAATCAATCAGCTTCTTGTTCTTCAGGGGAATCACCGGGCTTTCGATTGCCTATTTCATTCTGGCGTAAACGTTGTACGTGGTCGAAATAGTTCTGGTAAAACCACGATCATGGATTTAATAGCTTACTCACTGGGTGCGGAGAATATACGGTGGAAACCAGAAGCGCTGAAATGCTCTAGCACCTTTGTAGAGATACAACTCAATGCTGGAGTAGCTACTCTCCAGCGAGAAATTTCTACGGAGATTCAACGCCCAATTAGTATATTTTGGGGGCCCTTAGAGGCAGCCCTTCAAGCAGGCCCTGGTCAGTGGGAACGTTACCCTTTCAAACGGTCGGAAAAGAAATTCAGTTTCTCCCAAGCTGTATTCGGTGCGTTAGAGTTGCCTCAAGCGCAAGGTGATGGCGCTTCGAACCTGACGATGCATCAGCTACTCCGGGTGCTCTACGCCGACCAGCCTTCTGTCCATAGTCCAATTTTTAGGCTGGATTCGTTCGACAGTTCGTTAACGCGAGAGATGATTGGGGGGTATCTTTGCGGTGTTTATGATGATGAGCTCTATGCTGCGCAGCTCAGAATCAGAGAAGTAAATAAGCAGTTGGAGAAAAAAATCTCTGAGTTGCGTGGGATTTTTAGCGTTCTTGGACGATCAGGCCAAACTCCCGATCTCGACATGGCGAGCAGCAGAATTCCTGATCTTGAGGCCAAACGAGATGCTTTAACACAGGCGTACATCGCACTTAAAGAAACTCGAACAGTTACCGCAAAAGAGTCTGGGGCTGCCCTTGGTAAAACAGATGGATTAAGGAAGCAGTTAAACTCTGCGCGGAAGTACGAGTCTGTCCTAAAAGATGCGCTGGCTTCGGAAGAGTTTGATATCAGTGATTCAAAGTTATTTTTGAATGAGCTGAATAGCCGTCTCCAAAGTCTCGAGGAGTCAAAGGATACACGTTCGTTATTTAGTGAAATATCGTTCCATTTTTGCCCGAGCTGTCTATCAGAAATAAAACCTGGGGCGTCAGATAAGCACCACTGCCGATTATGTACTGCAGAGTTGAGCGATGGTGGGGACTCTCAAGTCCTAAGAATGAAAAACGAGATACAAATACAACTTAAAGAATCATCTTTTCTACTGTCACAAAAAGAGCAGCGTGTTTTCCAACTTCAACAAGATATTCCAATCGCTTCCAAAGAGGTTAAACGACTGGAGAAAGAGTACCGTTCGGTGTCGTCTACTTGGTCTAGTGATGTTGAGACCATATTAGAAGGGCATTCCAGACAGCTTGGTGCTCTCGATGAGGAAATTCGTCAGGCTTATGAGCAGCAAAAACTATCTGGTGTGATATCGGAGCTTCAAAAGCAACGTGATCTATTGCAGATTGAGCTGAACGGGTTGCAGGATACGATAACTACACTTGAGTCTCGTCAAGAGTCTAGGAAGGTAGAAGTATCCAAGTCTGTAGAAAAACATATGATACGTTTGTTGCAATTGGATTTACCACTCCAGCCTGAATTTATTAATCCGCATACTGTTTCTTTTGACTTTGTTGATAACTCTGTCTATGTGAACGGTTCAAAAAATTTCTCCGAAAGCTCGGCAGTCGTTCTTAGACATATTTTTCATCTCGCGCTCTTCACTGCAAGCATGGAGATGCCATTCATGCGAGTGCCTAAATTTATGATGCTTGATGGGATTGATGATGGTGGTATGGAGAAAGAGCGTAGCCATAACTTGCAAGAAATAATCGTGTCGGAGAGTAAAAAATACTTGGTGGATTACCAGATTATTTTCGCAACCTCAGAGATTAATCCTTCTATAGAAAGTTCGGATCTAGTAGTGGGGCGCTATTTCAATCCTGAAGCACGATCTTTAGATGTTGTGAATTTGCTAAATTGAATTTGGATAAGAGGTCAAACGATGTGGCAATGAACAGTTAAGGCGGAGGTGACGCTTTCTGATTGCTTTTGGTGATACATCCTATTATTAATGTGCAGTTATCCATTTATCATGAAGAGACCCCAATGTCTAAGCTCGCAGAATTTCGCCAGCTCGAAAAACACCTGGCCGAGCAGCTCGAAGCTCTCGAAACACTGAAAGGCGATGCTGGCCTCAAGAAAGAAATCGAATTCGAAACGAAGCTTCGCGCCTTGCTCGCTGAGTACGGTTACAGCTTGCAGAAAGTGATCAATTTGCTTGATCCACAGGCCGGTCGTCGCGCTCCAGCAGTAGAGTCCAAGTCTGGCAGCCGTAAGCCACGCCAAGTGAAGGTCTACAAGAACCCCCACACCGGCGAGGTCGTAGAGACGAAAGGCGGCAACCACAAGACTCTGAAAGAGTGGAAAGCTGAGCACGGCTCCGACACCGTCGAGTCCTGGCTGAGCAAGTGATTTTTGATTTGAGTACAAAAAGGGCCCTTCGAGGGCCCTTTTCGTTGAGGACTACTACCGGAAGGCGACTTGGAGGCTGTTTGCAAAAACGGTGTCAGCTCGGTCGAAATCTTTGCGTGATGCCTAACGTATTCCCATAAGGTGATACTCAAAAAGACCTTAAGATCGGGGTATACGTCCAGGCCATTTTATGGCTGCTTCAGTCAGTCATTATGCTGTCAAATTAAGCAAATCAAAAACCACCTTCGCAAATTTACTGGCTTTAGCCGGATCAGATAGCAACTGCATCATCTGATTCTGATGAGCATCGCCACTGTCCATAATTGCGTCATCTACTGCGTTGGCAAAGTTACCCAGCAGTGCTTGCTCAGCGGTATTGTTGGCCAGTTGCTGCATGACCAATTGGTTTTCACTGACCTTGTCGCGGATGGTGTAGGCGTAATTCACCATGTCTTTGTCAGTCAGCTGATCAGTCACAAACAGCTCGTTGAGCCGTTCTAGTATCTGTGAAAGCAACTCTTCCTTGATGTCCTTTGCCGTTCCTGAGCCAAGCCCCTCACCAGGCACCAGTTTATGGTCGAGCGAGTCTTCTATTAGCTTCAGGTCTTGCTGGCGTATTTTCGAAACGCGGTAATGGCTGAGCAGGATACTGTTGAGGTCAATATCATCCTCCGCCACAGCGGTTTCGCGGAGCATAGGGCTCAGATTGCGCGCGTACAGGCTGAGCTTTTCCAACTGCTTGTCATCGTAATCGACGATCTGCGACATGAACTCATAGAAGCGCACGAAGGTGCCCAGATCCTTTTTGAAGATGTCCAGGGCGTCTTTGGCTTGCTTGCATTCTTTCAGGTCGTTTTCCGCGTTGGCGATCAACACCGCATCTTGGGTTTTTTTAATCCGCTCGAATATTTCTTTCGAGTGCGCGTAGGCTTCAACCGCCTGCTTGTAGCTTTTCGTCCAGCGCTCGACCGCTGGCTTGCAAATGTTGGCAATCGCCGCATTGCTTTTGTTTTTGACGAAAAAGGCTGCGCAGAACTGCTCAACCTCGCTCGACTTATAAATGCCCGCCGCGTTGAGCTTCTCAAACAGATCGAAGATCAAGTCTGGATTTGAGACATCCGCCAGCTCTGCCGTCTGAAAATACGGCTGGAACGAGTCGAGGATTTCCTGCGGCTCGTTGAAGAAATCCAGGATAAAGGTGCCAACTTCCGCCTTGCCCGGATAAGTACGATTCAAGCGCGACAAGGTCTGTACGCACTCCACGCCGCCGAGCTTTTTGTCCACGTACATGGCGCATAGCTTGGGCTGGTCGAAACCGGTCTGAAATTTGTTGGCAACGATCATCACCTGATAATCATCGCTATCAAAGGCTTTGCGCATGTCGCGGCCTTTGAGGTTGGGATTCATGCTGCTCTCGGTATATTTGTTTCCGAGTAGCGCGACGGCGTTTGGGTCTTTCTCGGTGAATTCCACTTCACCGGAGAACGCCACCATGGCATGGATTTTTTGGTAGCCCTTTTCGACGATGTATTTGTCAAAACACAGCTTGTAGCGCACGGCTTCTTTGCGCGAGCTGGTGACCACCATGGCTTTGGCTTGCCCACCCAGCAGGCCCATGACGTTGCTGCGGAAGTGCTCAACGATAACCTGCACCTTTTGCGCGATGTTGTACTCGTGCAGGCGCACCCACTGGTTGAGCTTGACCTTGGCTTTTTTGCTTTCGACTTCCTGATCGGCCTTATCGATTTTTTGCGCCAGGTTGTAGGCCACTTTGTAGTTGGTGTAGTTCTTCAGCACATCGAGAATAAAGCCCTCTTCAATGGCCTGACGCATGCTGTACACATGGTAGGCCTCGGGCTTATTGGTTTTAGAGGGTTGCTCTTCCGGATTGGGCAAACGGCCAAACAGCTCCAGCGTCTTGGTTTTTGGCGTGGCGGTGAAGGCAAAGTAGCTCAGGTTTTTTGACGCCCGGCGTGACGCCACGGCGGCATCGAGAATGTCCTCAGAGTTGAGTTCGTCCTCAACATCAGCCTTGGCCTCAATCATCAGCACTTCTTTCAGCTGTCGCGCTGTAGAGCCGGTTTGCGAGGAGTGGGCTTCATCGGCAATGATCGCGTAGCTGCGTTCTTTCAGGCTGACGCTATTCTCGATGGCGCGCAGCACGTAGGGGAAGGTCTGGATTGTGACAATAATAATCGGCTGTGAGTTCTCAAGCGCGGCTGCCAGCTTCTCTGATTTCGAGCCGTCGCCTTCCTGATTATTGATACGGCCAACCGCACCATCGACATGTTCAAACTGGTTGATGGTGTCTTGAAGCTGATCATCCAGCACGGTGCGATCCGTCACCACAATCACGGAGTTGAATTGCTTGCAGCCCTCCGCGTCATAAAGCGCCGACAGCTGATGCGCGATCCAGGCAATCGAGTTGGACTTGCCGGAACCGGCGCTGTGTTGGATCAGATACTTATGGCCAGGGCCTTCGGTGCGAGCGGCAGTGACCAGTTTATTCACCACATCCCACTGGTGATAGCGCGGGAAAATCAGGCTTTCTTTTTTGTATTTACGGCCTTCCCAGTCTTCTTTCTCTTCGATTTGCAGATGCACAAAGTGCCCGAGAATCGACAGCAGATTACCGGGCAGCAGCACCTCGTTCCACAGATAATCGGTGGCGTACTGGTTGATGTCTGCTGGCACATCATTACCGGCACCGCCGACAGTGGTGCCCTTGTTGAATGGTAGGAAGAACGTCTCCGCGCCTTCCAGCCGCGTGGCCATATAAACCTCGTACTGGCTCACGGCAAAATGCACCAGAGCACCACGCTTGAAGGTCAGTAGTGGCTCGGGCTTCTTAGTGACAGGATCTGTCGCAAAGCGTGTGGTTTTGTATTGCTTAATGGCGCTGTGCACAGCCTGCTTGAATTCGGATTTCAGCTCTAGTGTGGCGACCGGCAAGCCATTTACAAACAGCACCAAGTCAATTCGCCAGGCTTTGGCCTTGCTGCCGGACTGTTCGAGATGTTCTTTGCTTGCCCAGGGCGAATAAACCACCTCAGGCACGACACGGCAGCGGTTCTTAGCGTAGCGAGCCAAGGTATCGGGGTTTAGATCGTGTTCAGGTTTGAACTGACACAGACTGAACCGGGTGCCCCGGTGACGCAGTTCATGGCGCAACACGCCCAGCGTGCCGAAGGTGCGCATTTCTTTGCTGGCGGCATTGGGATCAGTTTTATTCAGTTGGGTGGCAACACGTTCAAGAAAGTGGCGCTCTGGGTTGCTCGGGTAGAGCGCGCAGAATTTTTGCCACTGTTCATCCTGGGTTTCTTTGACAAAACCCAGCAGGTCTTCGGGGTACAAGGCCAATTCACGGTTGTAGTTTTCCATTTTGCCTAGCCACCAGCCTCTGGCAACGAGATGCTTAAGCATTTCATTCTGGAACGTCAACTCGTTGGCCTTACCGCCACCCAATGTAGTCATGCGGCTACTTCCTTGTTGATTTGGCAATCTTTGGATGTTGCCCAATTCCTTACATCGATTTTTCCGGAGACAACGGATGAGATAAGAGCTGCCCGGCGCTCTTGTAACAAAGCTATCCCGCGAGTTGCATTGTCTTCCAGGTTTCTAAAAAGCTTCATTCGCTCTGTTATTTCTTTATTAATGCCAATTTGCTCTTCCAGTGGTGGGGCGGGGATGAATCCACTTGATAGGTATTCCTGCTCAATGCTTTCTACCGTCGCCCCTTCTTTTGACCACTCTAGCAATAATGAACTCTCATGCCCAAGGATAAAATTTGCAGCATATTCTGCTTTCATGCGCCCATTAAATCGCAGTGCCTTCATGTCCTGATTAAGCGATACGGGGACGGTGTTTATTGCAATCGGTATTGTTCTTTGCAATATTCCAGAACGCACAACCATTAGTAGAGCGCCACTTTCTATAAGATTTGTGGAGGACTCAGCTACAGCTCTCTCCGTAATTTTATCTTGCGTGTCAGACACCCAAAATGACTTCATGTCCTTTGGCGACACCCATGGGATATCACCATCAGTCCAATAGTCAAGGTTCTCTTTGCTCGGTGTCCCACCCCCTGAAAACGTGCATAAATATTTTAGCGGAGTAACATCCCAGCTCTGAGGCACAGTGCCAAGCCATTTAATGCCAGAGTCGCGCATCTTGACGTTTTTCTTTAAGCCCTTGGTGACGATATGACTAATGACGGCTTGACGCTTTTCCTTTAGCAGCTGAATAAGCTTCCTTTGCTTTTCAATCAGTAAATCTATTTTTGCCATTTCGCTGTCTAGAAAATTGACAATTCCATCTTGTTCTTTGATTGAGGGTACGGGGATAGTAGTATTTGCCAAATATTCCTGCTCAATACTTTCAACCGTAGCACCTTGCTTTCTCCATTCAAGCAGTAGTGCTGCCTGATTGCCAGCTATAAGATACATTGCGTATTTGGCATTCAGTTCACTACTGAATCGGACTGCCTTCATGTCTTGATTTAAAGTGACAGGTACATCATTTATTGCAACAGGTATTGAATGCTGGAGAATCCCTGAGCGAACAACTAACAGCAAGGCCCCTTTTTTTAACAGGTTGGTCGAGGAGTGCTTGATCGCTTTTTCTGTAACGCTGTCGATAGTTGATACGATTCTGGATGTTTTCATATCTTTTGGTGAGACCCAAGGGATGTCTCCATTCCAGTATTCTGGATTGTCTTTGCTTGGTGTGCCTCCGCCACTAAACTGAGATAAGTATTTAAGCGGTATTAGTTTCCAATCCTTGGGTACGTCACCCAGCCAGGAATTCTCAGAGTTCTTATACTCTGGATAAGCCTTATACTTCCCTGCCATTATGAATGCACCTCTTGCAGCAGCTTCATGATTTCGGCTGACACGGCATCCAGATCAGCATCAATCTCGAGCAAATTCCTTGGCGGTTGATACTGGTAGAAATAACGGTTAAAGGCGATTTCATAGCCGACTATGCCGACTTGTTGATCCTTGGCGTCTTTTTTGTTGGCATCAATCCAGGCATCGGGCACGTGGGGCTGCACTTCTTTAAGGAAGTAAGCTTCGTTAATGGTGTTGACGCTTTGGCTCGGATCCAGCGGTACGTTTTCGTTGTCACGCAGGTCGCTATCGGATTGATATTCCAACACCTCACCGTTGACGGCAAACAATCCGTACAGGGGATTTTCTTTGGTTCTGTGCGCCTTTTTGATGACCTTTGCCGCTTCTGGATTCTTCCAGCTCACGGCATCAATGATTTGTTTTTTGTCTTTGGCGTCTAGGACTATGCTCTGTTGCTTGCAGACTGCTTTGACGGCCTCGTCAAAGGTGTTGAAGTCGTCATGCTGGGCGGTGCCAATGCTGGCCTGCAGACTTTGTGTTTTGAGTAACAGCCGCTTCTGATCCATCCAGGTTTTTCTGTTGAGCAGATCCTTGATGTGCTTCTCTTTCAGATCGGGGAAGTGCAACTTGCAGTAACGTCGAATAGCGTCTTCATGGGTGCTTAGGTCTCCGTAACGCTTGCAGTTGTCGCCGTCGCTCCAGCTTTCGCCCTCTACTGCGCTGAACTCTTGATAGACCCAATGCATGGCCCTATTGAGGGCGCCGGGGGCGAAGCGACAGGTAGCCACTCGCTCGTCACTGAACTTGTAAGAGAGACGCAATGGTCGCTCAATACTGATGCGACGATAGCCGAACTCATGGCTGTTGAAGATCTTACTGGCGAAGGTCTTGGCGGCCTCGACTTTCGGATTGGCAGCCTGGCGGCCTCGACTGCTTTTTTGTGCGGCTTGTTTGTCCAATTCGTAGGCGTCGACTGCGGCAAAGCTACCGAAGGCGCGGATCACCGTGGCGATATCGCTCTCGTCCATTTCATTGCGCTTGGAGCCGAGGGATTTACGCATTTTTCCGCAAAGGTTCACGCCATTGATCAGCTGTACCTTGCCCTTACGTTCCTGGACTTTCTTGTTCGACAGCACCCAGACATAGGTTGAAATGCCGGTGTTGTAGAACATGTCGGTGGGCAGCGCGACGATGGCTTCGAGCAAATCCGCTTCGAGAATGTAGCGGCGGATTTCCGATTCGCCAGAGCCAGCGCCACCGGTAAACAAAGGCGATCCATTGAGGATGATGCCAATCCGCCCGCCGCCTTGAGAACCGTCGCGTAGCTTGCTGAGCAGGTGCATTAAGAACAACAAAGAGCCATCGCTTACCCTTGGCAAACCTGCGCCAAAACGGCCACTGAAACCTTTTTGCGTGTGCTCTTCACTGATCTCTTGCTCGATTTTTTTCCAATCTACGCCAAAGGGCGGATTGGAGAGCATGTAGTCAAATTCAGTGGCGTAAAGCTGGTCGTTCGAGAGGGTATTGCCTAGCTTGATGTTGCTGACGTCCTGCCCTTTGATCAGCATGTCCGCTTTGCAGATTGCATAACTCTCAGGGTTTAGCTCCTGTCCATAAGCTCGCATAACCGCCTGTGGATTCAGCTCATGCACGTATTCCATACCGGATGAGAGAAAGCCGCCCGTACCTGCCGTAGGGTCGTAGATGGTGCGGATGATGCCTGGTTTGGTCAGCGCATCATCGTCTTCCATAAACACCAGGGAAGTGGTGAGCCGCACGATGTCGCGCGGGGTAAAGTGCTCCCCAGCGGTGTCATTCGAGCCTTCCGCAAATCGGCGAATCAACTCTTCAAACACCAAGCCCATGTCGTGGTTGGAAACCGCAACAGGGCTTAAGTCCGTCTTTCTTACCTTCTGCACAACCTTGTAGAGCAGGTTGGCATCGTTCAGTTGTCCGAGAAACTCGGTGAATTTGAAGTGTTCGAAAATCTCCCGTGCATCTTTGGAAAAGCCCTGCAGGTAGGAGTCCAGGTTGGCCTTGATGCCGGATTCACCGAGCTTGGACAGATCCATTTTCGAGGTATTAAAAAACGACAACCCACCGCTGGCACGCAGGAGCAATTTTTCCTGGGCTTCTTCGGAGATATTGAGTTGCTGGACGCGTGCATGCTCTGCCAGCACTGCCGCCTTGCTTGCCTCCAACACGCACTCGAGGCGACGCAACAAGGTGAACGGCAGAATGATACGACCGTATTGGCTTTGCCTAAAATCGCCACGGAGTAAATCGGCTAAAGACCAGATGTAGGCGGCGAGGTTGTTGGAGGCTTGCGACATTCTTTGACATTCCCTGCAGTGCTTGGCGATTGCTGACGCGGTGCGAAGCACGATTATTAATAAAACTGGGTGGCATTATGCTGCAACAGCAGCACGTGGTTATGCCTGAAATTGGATATTTCCAATCGATAGATTTGCGCGAGTGAATGTTCCCCCTGTGACGGGGTGATACCTAAATCGTAACGTTTGCTTAGCCGCGTCATCAGTTTTATCGGCGCGCCGTTGTTCCGCAAAGCTTCTGACAATTGGTCGCGGGAGCGCCAGGTGCAGAGCTTTGGCGCTTTCGGGTTAACAATTTCGGCCAGCTTCCCTTCATCGGTTTACGGCTCATCGCGCTCCAGCGTTCACTACGGCTATGCTTTTGAGGTCAGTTGGGGAGTTAGTTGATCCTTTTCACAAGGCAGCCGTTTGTCTGGTGGAGGTCGTTATGACCCGTACAATCCAGCAAAAATCTAAAACTCGGCGAGGCCGGCCCCGGCTCGAAACGCAACGTACCCTCTATCAAATCAAGCTGTCCGGGTGGGATCTTACGTGGTCACTCAGCCTAGCCCTGCCCAACAATTTGAGGACTAACGAAGGTCATTATCATGAACATCTGATCCTGACGCTGAAGGGCGAAGTTCTCTACCCGGAGAGCTTCAAATACCCAGAGGTCGAGTGCCAGCTCTACGCAGATCCTCGATTGATGCAAGACATAGATCCTCCAAAAGGAATCGGGTCTATGGCAGCAAGCGGGAAACGGCTGGTTGCGTATATAGCAGTGCCTCGCGAGCGGATCGACACCCTGGTTGGTGCAGCTGACCGACTTCTGTCCCTCGAGTTGAACGCCACCCCGTTGCACTACCGGCGTGCGCTGGTTATGTCGATTCATTTAGGTACAGAGCCAGAGCCCGATTGGTAATTCTATTGCGAGCTTACCTGGATGATTTTTCAGGCAGAGCCTCCTGTAAATCCTAACCCACAGTAGCTATCTGGCTAATTTCTGCACGCTCTTTCATTCAGACCACCAGTCCTTTTCTACGCGCATCATTCCGTAGCCGTTGAACCAACTCTCGATGGCGACGGTGAGCGAAGTGACTGATGAGGTATCTGGGTGAAGAGGATCAAGCTGGTTCGCTTGGGCTGATGCCCAAGCCGCCCATAGTGTAGTTTGTTGCTGGCTGTGCTCTGAAGTAGTAGCGCTGGCATTGCAGGTTGCCTGGATGAATGCTCTCAATCGCTGAGCCTGCTCCCAACGCTTTGTATTCTCCACGAGTTTGTGACGTAGACGCCTATGAGTCTCTTCACGCTTGGCGCGCTCAAGTCGTACCGCTTCTTCAGCTATTCGCTCACGACGAGCCTCTTCATTCTTCAAACGCAGAGCTTTCACCGATTGGGCTATCACCTCGAAGCCGTCGAGAATGCTCGCCAGTTTCTTCTCGATTTTTCCGGTCTTGGTGTCTGTCCAGTTTTTCCGCTTTCCGTAATCAGTACGTGCGTCAATCTGCAGGCTTAATTCGCCGCTGGAAGACCATTCAAATTGGGGCGAACGCAGAGCCGAGAATTTAGGCTCCCATCGAGCGTTGCGCTTTGGAGGGGGTGGTGGAGGTGGTGGGATAGCGTGTTTATTCAAGCGCTCCACAAGTTTGATTGCGAGGGGCTCGCCGTCGACCTCTACCAATGTTTTTTCGTCCGACGTGACCTTCCAGTTATAGCCGAGTGCCTCGCTCTCTTTTATCAAGGTGTCAAAAATCAGCACGCAGCGATCAATTAGTTCAGAGGAAATTCTCGCGTCGAGCACATGTTTTCCCGTGGTCACGAGAAGGCCTTCATGGATCTTGGCCGCTTTAACGCATTTCAACCACTTGATTACCAGTGGGTGAGGCGCAAGAAGGGTGTGAGGTACTTCGATGGTTGAACGGATTGCTTTCGGTTTTATAGGCGCAGCGCTTTGCACTGGAAGTGTGCTTCGATCCAATACCGTGAAGCTGATGGGGTGTTCTTCGGTGGGAGGCATAGGCTTGCTAGGGCGTTTAGACACTGGTTTTGCCCAATGTCCTCGAGGTGGCAGAGCTAGGCCGGCTTTGCGACATGCTTTGGAAAGCGCAACGTCTGATATACCGATTTCTTGAGCCAGTTTTAGTACAGGTGTTTCCCAAGCTTTGTCGAACAGCTCCTTGGGAGTGAAGGTTACGATCTTGTACATAGACTTATCCGGGGTTTGGCGTTCCGATACCAGCGTAGATTCCCTCGTTCCAATCTCAAGTCGAAGCCAGCGAGTCATTTCAAGTCCCCAGGGGCTGGTTCCACGTCCCAGCGGGAGGAGGGCAGGTCAGTTCCCTGAGATCGCCGATGCCACAGCTACGGGTGCGGCGCTGCCGCCTACAGGCTTCGGCCACACGAGTAGCGCTGCTTTAAGCAAGGCTTTAGAACGGTTCGCGATGGCATCGTCATCCCATACTCCAAGCGCTGTCTGCTGAAAATAGGTATTCAATAGTAGAGCGCTTTGACCCAGTCGAGACCGTTTACCCAGAACCTGTTCACTGCCTACACCCTGTGTGTCGGCAAAGGGGCCGTTGCTGATCGAGCTGTTCAGCGGCTGAGTAAGCAGCGTCAGGTTCCCAAAACCATGAACTACCGTCTCTCTGATCTGACGCTGTGCCTCGGTCATGTCTGTTATCTGGTATGTAGGCAGCTTTTCCCAGCTTTGCGGTATCACATGCTCGATGGTCAAATCAGACTGGGCAGGCACATGATTGCTCCCTTGCTGAGAGCCACGAGCGGCATACTCCAGCGCCCGTAGGACACCGCATGTTTTAACGGGTCGAAGCTCCTTGTAAACCGGACGATGACACCACTTGTCACTAAACAGGGCGTCATCCGGCCAAACCTCGCTGAGTGCCGTCGCTGCTAGAAGCACATTGCGTAAAGCTATGTGTGGGGCTTCGGGTGCGCCCAACACAGCTTGCAGTACACGCATGAAGAAGCGGTTGTAGCCTTTGGTAGTCAAACCGCAGACAGCACGTCGTGTCAGATAGGAGGCCAAGTCGCCGAGAGCCTGTCTCAGCTCCACGCTGTCGCTTGCCAACCGCTCGCGCAGGGCAAGGTAAACTGGTGTAACCGTACCCACGTCAAGTGACTTAACCAAGCGCGCAAACTCAGCCAAGTATCCGGTACCCTCTGGAGATACCAGCTCCTGAAAGTGCCGGCTGGATGCAACAAGCTGCGCCAGCTCCACTTCAAGATCGCGTAGCTGCTTTAGCCACCATGCTTTGAATGACTGAAACACATGACTGGCTAGGGTAATTTCGTGGCTGCGCAGGATTGTATAGTTGTAGAAGAACAGATCAATGCGCGGATAGGTCAAGCGCCCCTGGCGTTCCTTTTCCCGCCAGTAGGCATTTGCCGAAACGCCCTGGCCGGTGGTCTTAACAAGATCAAATGGGCTCCAGTACCGTTCATATAGCTGCGGCACAGCTTGTCCCTGACGAGCGGCTTCAAGGAACACGAAATTGCGTACTAGGTCAGACGCCAGCAGTGGTTCTCCACGCGCATTGAGTGTTTCGAAGATGACTTGAGGGTCGTCCTCGGCTTCCAAGGTCAGGGTCATGATCTGCACGTGGTCGGCCAATGCCATGTAAAGCGCCTGAGCGCGCTTCGACTCAAGAGCCATATGGCCTTGCAACGGCGACACGTCGTTATTACGGCGGATATCCGCGATCAGCGTATCCCCGAACGTGGGGTCGGCTGTAGGATTGACAACATCAGTGAGGTCAACACCCCGCATATAGGCAAGGCAGGCGTGGTAGAGGTATAGGTAGGTCTGCACCATCAGGGGCCGCTCAATCCGAGTACGTGCATCGCGTGCCGGATAAGTCGTGTACACGTCCTGAGCGTGAGTGGCGGTATCGCTTAGGCGGCGCATCTCGTCCTGCCCCGCCTGGGTAGGCCAAACTTTGTAATGATCTTCCGCGCGCTGGTAAGGGCCTGGGTTTCGCACCAAGCCATCGAGCATTTGAGGTATGGGGCTGTCTATCAGCTCACGCGCTGCCTGGCGGAAGGCAAGTAGCAGGAGGTGTAAGGTCGTCGAACGCTGTTGGCCATCGATCACCTCGAAAGCTGGTGCCCTGCCGAAACTGTTGGGCACAGGAGTCATCACAATTGAACCCAGAAAGTGCTTCTGTAACGGTTTCAATGCTGCGGTGGTGCCCGTTGATGCTAGCGACTGTTGCTCCAGCACGGCATCTGCACGGTCTTGGATGTCAGTCCACAGCGGGCCAACCTGCTTTTCCAGCGTCCAGACGTAACCCCGCTGGAAAATGGGAATCTGATACTGATGAGGGGTACTGAACAGGCCGGTGACCGTAGTTTTACTGGGTTGCATCCTGAAATCCTTGTCTGTGTTTCAAAAATAGATGCCGCGTAGATTTATGCGCTGATTGTAGATCACGGTGGTCTTGTCACCCTTCTTGAAGTGCCGATACCTGCGTAGATTCCGACGCTCCAATCTCAAGTCGAAGCCTGCGGGCAATTTCAAGTTTACGAGGGCGAAACTCCAGCTATCAAACAGGCCCTGTAGGCGGGGCAAGCTTCCGTGATCTAGCCCCAGTGGGGGGCGATTGTGGCGCGCGAACTCTTCAGTCCTCAACGGCTTCAGTTTTGTTTAGATCTTTTTCTTTCAATCGCCCAAAGCAGAAATCGGCCAATAGAAGCTCTTCAAATGTCTCTACAAAACTAGGGGCGGTTCAATGAGCTATACCTTTGCAAGGCAAACGACCATGTTTGAGGGAAAGGGTGTCTCTGTCAGCTTCAGAGAATCCCCACATTAGGCACTTGCTCGAAGAGGCGGTGGCCCGTGAGTGGCCCACCTTGCAGGCATGCTTGAAAATATTGCTCTTTGTGTATTGCGAGGAGCAAGGGAGGAAGGCCCCTACCGGGCCTAGGGCCGAAAGCCATCAGGGAGAGAAGTCCAAGTGAACATCCAAGAGCTGATAGGATCCGCGCCAACAATTTTGCTCATTGTGGCCTCTGTCCTGGTCATTCTTGTCGTCGCATTCATCCTGTTCTTTCTGGTTCCCGGAGTGCTGCATTGGTTTCGATTGCGAAGAATACAGCGACGTATAGCGACGTTTTCATCTCAGAACTTCGCTTCCGAATTCAAGAAGGTGTTCGCGGGGGATAAGCGTTTATCCCATTTGTGGAAGGAATATCAGGACTCCCTTCATTTTCAACACGAAGACCGCGACGGTCAGGCTGTTGTCTCTGCCGTGAGAGCTACGGTGCCGGCGGAGCTCTTCTTCAACAGTCAGTTCGTTGTAGATAGCCGCCTGCGATCTGAGTTCTTTAAACACGTGCCAGGGTTATTCACTGGTATCGGAATTATTGGAACATTCTCTGGTTTGATCGAAGGGTTACGGCAGTTTCAGGTGAGCGAGAACGCAGCAACGGTTCGCTCCAGCCTCGAGACACTGATGCATCTTGTTGGCGAGGCATTTCTGATCTCTGCCGCAGCAATTACTGCGGCCATGCTGGTGACCTTGCTTGAGAAGCTCCTCCTTGCGTCTCTGTACCGCCGCACTGAAGAAATCTCGCATGACATCGATGCCCGTTTCGACTCTGGTGCGGGGGAAGAATACCTTTCCAGGCTGGTCAAGGCGTCGGAAGACTCTGCCAGCCAATCCAAAATTCTAAAGGATGCGTTGGTCACGGAGTTGGGGGAGTTACTGCGAGAGCTTACCAATGCTCAGATCGCGTCGTCGAAGGAGCAGCAAACACTACTGGTTGACCGACTAACAGAAGAGTCAAGGCGGGACAACGAGGCGCTGGGCGTTACCATTGTAGAGGGTATCCAACAAAGTTTGAGAGGCCCGCTGCAGGATATTGCCGAGACCGTGAAGTCCGCCAGCGGCGATCAGAGCGCAACGGCGGCACGGATGCTACAGGATGTGATGACGAGCTTCAGCCAGCGCCTGAACGACCTGTTCGGTGGACAAATCTCCGGACTCAGCGACTTAAACCAGCAAACGGCTCGAAGCATTCAGGATGCGGTCGTTACGCTGAAGTCACTGGTTGAAAACATGGAGGAATCCAGTCGCCGATCCACTGACTCTATGGCAGATCGAATGGCCCAAGCCATCGAGAAGATGGAGGTTCGGCAGGACGCGATGAATGAACAGTCTGCTGCATTCGTCGAGCAGATCCGCCAATTGGTCTCTACCTCTCAGTCCGAAACCAGCCAGAAACTTCATACCACTTTGGAAACCATAGGCACACAAGTTGCCGGCATGCTCGCAACCTTGAGCGAGAGCCAGACGCAGGTGTTCGAGGGCAATCGGGCTCGTGAGCAATCTATGGCCGAACGTGCTCAAAGTGCTGTTGATGGGATGTCGGAGTCGGTCGAGGTCGCCATCAAGGAGATGAGCGTGGCCTCGACCCATATGGCGCAGAATGTGGCGGCTCTGACCCAGGCTACAAGTACCTCCATCGGCAAGATGGAAACCAGTGCTGAAAGACTCGGCGCTGCCTCGAAGGATTTTGCATTAGCGGGTGAACGTGTCGCCGGTGTCATGGAACATGCTGCTGACGTTTCCATGAAGCTATCGGAAACCTCGAATTCCCTCAACGCCGGTGCTTCAACGATGCAAGAACTGCTGCGCGACTACCGTGTGCAGCGTGAAGCGGTGGTGTCAATGCTCACCGAGCTACGGGCCACGGTAGAGGGCGCTCGTAAAGAAGCGACATTGACCGCCGACATTCTCAATCGTATCGAAGGGTCTGCGAACCTGCTGGCCATGGCCCAGAAGCAGGCTGATGAATACCTCAATGGGGTTAGTCGTGTTCTCGGTGATGCACATGCCTCATTCGCTGAGGAGGTCAAACGCACGCTTGACAAAGCGAACCTAGCGTTCCACATCAAACTTACTGATGCGGTGGGCCTATTGTCTTCATCGCTAGAAGAGTTTGAGTTGACTCTCGCATCAACTGGCACTCTGACACCCGTTGGGAGTTAAGCGATGCTCGGAGCCAAGATAGTCATTAAGCGCGGGGGTAAAGACGAGGCAGAGAAACCATTTTGGATTTCTTTTTCCGATCTGATGACAGCGCTCATGGTTTTGTTCCTTGTCGTGATGGGGGTGGCATTACTGGCCGTCACCAAGAACGTTACCGAGCGCGAGAAACAGGAAGAATTGCATCGCCAGGATATCGAACTCATCCTGGAGCGCTTCACTGAAGCCGCCAAGCATTTTGACGGAATAAAGATCGACAAAGAGCGGCGGGTAATCGACTTCGGTGACCGGGCCCGCTTCGCATTCGGTAAGTCCAACTTATCTGTGGATCAGGAAAACGTCTTGCGTCAGTTCGTTCCCGAGATCCTTACCCTTTCGAATGACGAACTTGGAAAGCGCGTGCTCAAGCGAATAGTGGTGGAAGGTTATACCGATAAAACGGGCTCATACCTTAGCAACCTCAATCTGAGCCTACAGCGTAGTCAGCGCGTACTCTGCACGATGTTCACAAATTCAGGCCCCTACTTACTGAGCAATACGCAGAAGCTGGATGTGCGCAGTTTGTTTCTTGTCGGCGGCTATTCATTCAATTCGAGCAGGGACAGTGACGAAGAGAGCCGCCGTGTAGAGATGCGAATCGAGTTTCTCGGTATTGGCGAACAGCGTGCCGGTGCGGATGCTACTTCCGAAAACTTCGGGGAGTGCGCATTGCGATGAGCAGTCTCGATTATCTCGTAGCACTATTGCAGGTTGGCATCCAAAAGGGTGCCAAACCGATGCAGACCTTCTCTGGAATTGATGATGTCCTAGCGGAGATGGCTTCTCGTGCAAAGTCGAAAACTACTGGATCAATCTCGAAAGATCATCAGCTCGAAGCAGTGTGTCGCTTTTGGGACAGCCGGGAGGTGCCTTCTTTTCGGGACGCCTTATTGCTCTCTTGGGGGTTGTGTCTGCCACATCACCCGATGGGGCCGTGTGTACTCGAAGATCGTCCTCGACTCCAGCGGGTTCTAGACCGCCTGGATAGCTGGAATGACCGGCCGCCGGCGTACCGCCGGCTCTACCAGGGACTGATCAGGAGCTACTTCACCTATGACGCCCTGTCAGACTCGGTTTCACCAGCCGGACGCAGTAACTGGGAACTTCTTCGCGATTACCTGCGTCACCGAAATGATCTGATTCGCGATGCCCAGATCAAACCCGAGTGGGTCGAAACGGCGATTGGAAATCGACAGCTATTTGGCGACAACCCTTGCGAACCCTACGTAAAGGCACTCTTGAGGGGCGATGTTGGTGGGATAGACCACCTGTGCGAGCAACTCGGAATAGGCAAAGCCTCTTGGTTTCTCCGAGAGCTTGTACTCGCACAGGTGCGTGGCGCGACCCAGCTTGGTGATGAGCAGTTTAAGGAGCTCATTCCACGCCTTCTGGAGTTGTTGGCCAACAACGTGGTGTTACGTGATAGAGGTCTCGCCTTGATCCTGAATAGATATGTGGATGTTCTGGAAAAGCCCCTGAATCAGAGGCTTCGGGATGCTTCGGTTCAGTGGTGGGGCAATCCATGGCTTCCTTCAAGCGAGACACGTTGGGGCGCTGTCGTTCCCGAAGCGCGAACGATGGTCGCGGTTTGGCTCAAGCTAGAGTTCATCGAGACGTTCTTCACGAAACTTGCCGAAGATGGACTTGGGGATCGCCGGCGCATGGAGTTCTGGAAGCGCTACGTCAAAGCAATTGAGCCTATCGAGTTTGCACTTGGTTCGACCGCTAGGAATTCTCGTGAGAGGGACTTCGTTATGCTGCGGGACAAGATGAAGGGACTCATCTGCGATCTGGACGCGTCCGGTGCAAACAACGCATTCATCATGACGATGGGTGATCTGGTCGTAGTCGAGTTCAGCGGTATAGGGAACGCACTGTATGGCTACGACTCTAGTAAATTATTGCCGTTTGATTCGACAAAGACTCTTCGCTTGGCCGTTAACGATCCGAATTCCCTGAAGCACAAGCTGCCCCACAGAGTATTGTGGTTGCAACATCAAGACGGAATACGTGGTTGGGAAAAGTGGGAGCAAATGTTTGAGGCGACACTAAAGCAAGAATTCGGCATAAATCCCGACGCTGCAATTGTCTCAGGTTCACGCCCCATTATTCATTCAAGTCGTTCCAATTCGGATTCCTATATTGGTGATGTACAGCGGTACAGCCGCACAGCGCTGGATATTTTCGTAAACGCGCACGGCTTTCATATTGAGGACAAAAGCTTCCAAGGCGGCTGTCTCTGGGTGAGAGCAGGTGTGGATGACACGCATATCTCTGGCGTTCTGACTCATTGGGGGTTCCATTACAAGGCCGGCAAGGGTTGGTGGAAGTAAGGAGGGAACGAATGCTCAAGATCTTCAGGAAGTCGCAAGAATCCAGTAACGCCGCTGGCTGGAGCAGGCGTTGGTCACCCGCTGGGATAGTGCTTTCTCGTGTCGAGGGGCAAGGTGGTGTTCGGATCGAAAGCCCGCTACTCAACGGCTTCCTGAGTCAGCTTACCGATGACGGCTTGGTGCTGGATACGGCGGATGGCTACCTGCTCGGATGGGACGCGTTTTATATGGCGACCAGTCGACTTGAGTATGCGGCATTGTCTGAACTGCTCTTGCTGCCTCCGCGCACTGCGGCCAGGCAATTACTTCGAAGCAATCAGTCGTTGGCTGATCGTCACTTCTCGGTAGTGGTCGCCGGTTGGCAATCCGTCGATGGGAGGGCATCTCAATGGGAAACGACCGGCCCGTTGATGTCTCGTGACGAGCTGGTCGAAATGATGAGCTCGGAGCAATGGCAACTCTTCAAGGAAGTGATTGGCTTCGCAAGGCGCTCTGAAGATGAGCGGGACGATCTATCCCACCGCCAAGCCTGGAGCCGGATTCGGTTTTTGGCGTTGGCCGCCAATGCCCGTCTCGATGATTTCCTATATCGCTCAGTTGTCCTGGCGCCGGAGAAGCTGGAGATCGGCCTACGGCATTCTGATGTGGTGGCCGATGATCGAGTGGTCGAAATAGAACCCGGTTTTTCTGGTGCGCCGCCTGGCTGGTTGGAGGCGTTCGACCGCAGCCGCGATGTGCGGGATCGCTACGACATTGTTACCCCAGACGGCATCGTACAGGTGCTTGTGACCCCTAAAGTGCGTACTGTCCTCCAGGAGATCAAGCGCCTGCCTGGTCGGCGAGTCGCAGGCTCACGTGCCCAAGCTTTTTTACTCAATCCCTACGCCACTTTGGGTGACGATGCGGTTGATGTCATCGTTGAGTCCCAATTCGAGCAGGCGCGGGAGGCGGCGGGACTTGATTACGAGCGGTTCGTGCCAACCTTCGAGCGGGACGCTTCGGGATATCCGCTCCGTACCGGACTGCTTGTCGAAACAGCCAATCTAAGTGGCCCCACCTCTTCTGAAAGCCTGTGGCTGGATGATGAAACGTTGTCTTCATTCATACACATTGCGGATCGTGCATTCAGCCTGGGCTACCAACTGATCAGCTGGAATGGTTATGAACTGGAGATACAGGGGGATACACCGCGTCATATCGAAGAACTGAAAATCGCCTTACAGCAAAGGCGGGCACCACCTATCCTTGTTTCCTATGCTCAAGTTCACGACCTCAGTGGCTACTCATCACGCATCGAATCCATTGGCGTTGAGAAGCCGTACTACTCGCCCTATATCGCCAAGAAAAAAGATGATGAGGGCTGGTTCCCAGAAAACGTCATTCCCGTTGTGGTCTATCTGCCAGATGGTGCCACCGAGCCATTAGCGGTTCCCATCGACAGGAACGCCATCGAAAGATTGGAGGAAGCTGTCAAGAAAGCTAGGGCAGCAGGTGAGAAAACTGTTCACCCATCGTGGCTGCCTACAGCAATCCCTCTTGAGGAGGCGGAGCGGATCACCGATACCTTCAAGGAGGTCTTCAAGGAGCTTGATGGGGGCACATTCGACCCAGGAAAAGATCGACGTCCCACCAGGAGTTCTGATCAGGTCGCCCAGAAGCAACTTATCTTGAGGGCAAATATTCAGTCGCTCGATTACGAGGAGTTGCGCCGCGAAGCGCTTGAAGCTGTCCCTGCGCAACCCCGGTTGCCCAAAGCCATCCGTGCCAATTTCCCTCTTCTTGCTCATCAGCGAGCAGGGCTGGCATGGATGCAGCATTTGTATGACTTGCAGGCCGAGTACCAGGTGCGCGGCGCGGTGTTGGCTGACGATATGGGGCTTGGCAAGACCTTCCAGCTCTTGGCCTTGATGGCTTATCTCATCGAACGCGATCCAAGTATCGAGCCGATGCTGGTGGTAGCACCCGTCTCGTTGCTGGAGAATTGGGAGGAAGAAGCAGAGAAGTTCTTTGAGCCAGGCACGTTTTCTATCTTGATGGCTTATGGTGATTCACTCAAGCCGTTACGCGTACCGCGCTCTCAAGTTGATCAGCGACTGCAGTCTGAAGATGGGCTGGTTAAGTTTCTGACGCCGAACTGGATAGGTCGCGCCAAGATCGTGCTGACAACCTATGAGACGCTTCGTGACCTTGAGTTCTCATTTGCCTCGCAGAAATGGTCACTCATGGTGTGTGACGAGGCCCAACGCATCAAAAATCCTGCTGCAATGGTAACTCGAGCAGCGAAAAAACAGCAGGTTGGATTCAAGATCGCTTGCACGGGAACGCCTGTGGAAAACACGCTGGCGGACATATGGTGCTTGTTCGACTATGTCCAGCCAGGTCTGCTCGGTGCGTTGAATGACTTTGGTCAGCGGTATCGTAAGCCTATCGAAGCGAAGACCGACGAAGAAAATGCGCGTGTCGATGAACTGCGGGCCCGTATTGCTCCGCAAATACTGCGTCGACTAAAGGTTGATGTGGCCAAGGAATTGCCTAGGAAGATCATCGTCGAAGAATGTCGCAGGCTTCGGCTTTCGGACACGCAACGTAACCTCTATGCCAAGGCGGTGGAGAGCTTTAAAGGACGTGCCGATGCTCAATCTCCTTCACCGTTTAAGAATCACTTGGGCCTGCTGCACTACCTCCGTCTGATCTGTACGGATCCGCGACAACATGGTCTGAATGTGTTCAAACCGGAGCCCACTCACGAGTACCGCCGCAAGGCTCCGAAGCTCGACTGGCTTCTGACTCAATTGCTAGACATCAAGACCAAAGGCGAGAAGGTCATAGTATTCTGCGAATTCCGAGAGATTCAGCGACTACTTCAGCACTATATTGAAACGGAGTTTGGCTACAAACCTGACATTATCAATGGCGATACCAGTGCATCGGCGAGGCACGCAGATAGTCGCCAGAAGTGCATCAAGGCGTTCCAGGAGTCAGGTGGGTTCGGTGTGCTGATTCTCTCTCCATTGGCGGTTGGCTTCGGAGTGAACATCCAGGCCGCGAACCATGTCGTGCATTACACCCGTACCTGGAATCCCGCAAAGGAAGATCAGGCAACAGATCGGGCTTATCGAATCGGCCAGAAGAAAGATGTCTATGTGTATTACCCCGTTGTTCGGGCGGATGACTTCACGACCTTCGATGTCAAACTCGATCAGTTGCTTGCCTACAAGCGCGGATTGGCAGAGGACATGCTCAATGGCGCCGGTGATGTCAGCCCAAGCGACTTCAACTTAGCGGATGTAGTGCCGAACGCCGATCAAGAGGGTATCGACGAGCGTGTCGACCTCGACATGGCGCTGCGTATGGGATGGCAGCATTTCGAATGTTTAGCCGGTGTGCTGTGGGCTAAGCGCGGCTACTCGTGCTACCGAACTCCAGGTAGCAAAGACAATGGCGTGGATATGGTGGCCCTAAGGGAAGCGAAGGGCCAGTTGGTGCAGGCAAAAACCAGCGGCACAGACGGCGCCATGTTGAGCTGGGAGGCCGTTAAGGACGTGGTGACAGGTGAGGCCTTCTATAAGCGTCGCCACCCCAACGTTGTTTTTGAGAAGGTTTGCTTCACGAATCAGTTCTTTAATCGTCAGGCTCATGAACATGCTGCGTTGAATTCGGTAGAGCTGCTAGATCAGAACAGCCTCAGAGAACTATTAGAAAGTTATCCCGTCACGATGCTAGAAGTGGAGAGGATGCTGTATTCCGATTGGCGACAAACTGATCCTGTATAGCGCCACAAATTGAAGCCGGTGGCCGATGACTACTTTTACAGCAATGCGGATTCCGCATTAAGGCAACCTCTTAGCAACGCCCTCGAAGGCGAATGGCTTAACGTCAAACGCATCCTCCAGTTCATCCAGAGTGAGCACCCGACCTTTTGGTTTGTCGAGCGCCTGGGTGACCATGAGCATGCGCCAACGAGGATTTTCGAGGTATCGGTACTCATTCCTAGTCATGAAAAAATGGGGTATCGCATTGCTGGTTCCCTTTACCTCTACGTGTAGTTCTTCACCTGTTTTACGATCGCGAAAAATCAGGTCGTAGCCAAGGTTGAGCAGCTGGACATCCTGAATTTCATAACGTTTTCCATAGGCTGCAGATGCGTAGTCCACAGCCGCCATTTCCACCGCCTTTCTATGCTCGGCATCAGGAAAAGAAAACGTTGGTATTTGTACGTCAACAACGTCGACTTGAGAGGAGACGCTGACTATTTCCTGTGCAATCTCGGCAAAGTGCTGACGCCACTCTTGATCCTGACCAGGTCTGTTACCTCGAACGTAAACGATAGGCGACCTTTTAAAGTGAGCACCTGAAATTTCTGTCTGACGCAAAGGTAAGGGAATGATATTGGCTTTGTCGGCGCTAACGATGTAGCTAAAATTCTGTCCGTCTGCGTCTTTCGGAAATGAACCGTAGCGATACTCAGGCCGGTCGCGATAGCCCGTTTCAAAAGTCGCATTTTCGTAGTGCCCGACTACGGTCAAAGGGCCATCGCCATCTCGTGCCGCGACTAAAATGATTGTCCACCCATTAAGGCGTAAGGGCTTCGGCGTTGCCTCATGCTCACCCATCGGAGGTATGTAGCCGTAGTAACGTCCGTCCGGAGCTTTTCTGAAATTGAAGCGTTCGTGCGCTTCAGCATAATCATTGATGTGGCGATGTCTGCCAACTACCTCTTCTCCTTGGTAGTCGACGGCCCAACCTGTTTTTAAAAATGCAATTCTGTCCATATATGCCTTTGAAATTCCTCGACGAAGCGTGAGTGAAATAATCGGTGTTTTGATTTGGTAATGGCACCTTCGTACCCAACAGGCTTCTTTCAATATGTGGGGTGAATTACTCCGGTGTCATCAACACAGCGAGCGTCATGTTGATGAATTCTTCATTCTTGCTGATTGTGTCCAAAGCACCACGAACGTTGCCGGCGACCTCTGCTGATCCACGCTGCTCGACCCAGAGCGTGAGCTCCATGATCGCGGCTTCGAGGGCGAGTTGGTTCTGATTGATTTTGAAGAGTAGGGAAGGGAGCAGGTCTGCGTTCGACATTGTGATTCCTCCATGAAAGAGGAAAGCGTAGCAGGCAGGGGTTGTTCCCGTTCAAGTTGCCTGGTGTCTGAGGTCTCCGCTTCCCTAATGGAAACCGGCTTCGCAAGTAGCTCCGCATAGTAGCGAGTGAGATGCCGTATCGGCTCAGTAGGAATTCTGCGATGCACGCACTGCCAACTGCCTCGGATGCTCAGCATTCAATGTCGAGCAAACAGCGTCTGCCTCTGTCCTAACCTTGAAGACACCATGCTTGCTTGCTGAGCCTCCCTCTACAAGATCAACGACCCTGTATTGCTTGCTGCCATCGTCCAGGGTGGTGGTATCAATCACTCTGAATCTTGCTTGCATGGTTGCGTTCCCTGCATGAGATTTGTGTCCTACAAATACTGGCAATAAAAGACGATTTCAAGAATGGGGCGGGCTTCAGATGAGACAATTTATGACAGTGCGACGTACTCGTCTTTGCGGGAAAAAGAACGGCCTAGTAGTAGGTGGCTTGTCGAGGCATTTTCTAAATTTCGCTGGTTCGGGCCTAATGCCCGGCTCGACGTAAACCTTGGAAAGCGATTCTGCCTGAAGCACCCGCCGTATCTGCCAGGCTGCATCTTGGCGATCAGAGCTACCAACTCTTGTGCAAATCCGGAAGGAGCTCCCTTACAAACCAGTCTGGTAAGGCGACTTCAAGTGTGAGGAGATCAGATGGCGGGCTCACCACTAGGCCGATATTGATCAACCTGCCGACTTGATTGCTTGCTGCTTCAGACTGAAGACCGGTAAAGGTATTGAACTCAGAGCGAGGAAGCGCGCCCTGGATCAGCAGTGCCAGGAAAGCTGGAGCAATTTTTGCTCTGATCCCGGCCTCTGTTAAGCGTGAGTTTGTGTTGAACGCATTCGTAACAGATTCACGAAGCTTGCGGCGATTCAGGGCAGCAGTCATGTAGTCCACCTCTTCATGGCAGACATCAAGCATGAACTCGATGAAGCCGAGAAGGGTTTTGTCTGATTGCTGGGCACCACCAGCAAGTTGACACTCCTGCGTACCACCAGTCATGTCCAGGGCGGCGTGATACTCCTCCCGTCTACGAGCTATGCCGCGAGACAGCGACCACAAGTGCGGATGCAACCCAATCTGAGCGAAATGCATTTGAACGATAATTCTCGCCACAGCCGCATTGCCGTCAGAAATCGGGTGGTTTTGTAGAAGGTGATAATGGTGGGCTAGTGCCACCAGAATACGTCGACGGAGCTCAGTGCTTGCCCCCAGCGTAGACTGCTTGTTCGCTAAGTTGAGTGCATCCTTTAGAACCACCGACTCAATGTGGTGCCCGTCGATGATCTTTGAGTAATCGGCGTCAGAGTCCATCAGCAGGCTACTCACGCATGCTGCAGTTTCAGGTGCGAGCAGGCCGGCAAGGAAAGCAGTTTTCGTTACAAACGCGTCTGCTCTCGCCAGTATCGACGGAGGAATCGAGTCGGGGAGGGCCGGGTTTGGGACATTCATGGCGCTGACACTATCCATGCTTGAAGCGCTTGTCATGCAACAAGTGTAGATTTCGAAACGAGCGAAGCGGTGCATAGCAATTCGTGGAGGTCACGAAAGCTCACAGGATAGGATGAACTCACTATCTATCGATATCATGTCTTCCTGGGTATGACAGATCCTGCGCAGCGGGCAAGGGAGATGTCGTTGGTTCGGGCCACCTGGCCCGGCTTGGTGGTAGGTTTTCAGATGGAGATGAAAGTGCTGTCATCGATCAAGGAATACCAACCAGGGCCTCAGATCCCACCAAGTATTTGGATTACCCTAGGTCTGCCGTCACGCGGCACCAAGCTTCATGAACTCGTTCACGAAGGACTGCCTTTCGAATACCTCGAACGGATAGCAAGCCTCTTGCAGGTGCCGCGAGGGGACATCTCCAAGGCTATTTGTGTATCTCCCTCTACGATGGCCCGTAGGGCGAAAGCAGGGCGGTTCGACACCAAAGAAAGCGACCGTCTGGTAGCATTGGTAGCTGTCTTTGAGGAAGCACTGAACCTCTTCGAAAACGATAAGGCCGCAGCAGCGAAATGGATGAGTTCGCCGGTTCGAGGACTGGGATCGAAGCGTCCACTGGATATGCTGGGGACGAGAGTGGGGACGAAAGCTGTCTTCGATCTTATCGGAAGGCTGGAGAACGGCGTTCTTGTGTGAGATCCGTCGGGTGGACTTTTTTGATGGCTCCATCACCCTGGCGTCCCCTACTATCCTGGGACTTGCGAATACCCTCATCAAGTTCTAAAGCATCTCCCTATGCGCTGCGAGGTGCAGCATCTCGGCTGTCCATAATCGTAAAAAACGACGCCAATCTCCCGCATAGCAACCCTGTCGTAAGCGGGTAGACCCCGTGCTGGCTTCTTCGAAACGAGTTTTCCAAGGTTCTGGTATGTGCTCGTCAAGCACGACTATAAAGCGGGATCCGCTGACTCCCACGATCTCGGTTTCTGGAACACATTCTCGTAGCTCATCAACCGACATGGCGACTGCATCACCAATGGGGTCATCTCGATCTTCGCGCTCAATTTCATCAAGAATCGCAAGGTACTGAATCGCACTATCAGATCCAGGCTGCAGTTTTTCTAAATCCCACAATGCATAGCGCCGTTTTCGTTCGCGCTGCCAGAGACGATTCGCGTCACTCATCATTTTCGTCCGCTATTCCAGGTTTCAGTGAGCTCGTCTAAGCTTCAGTCCATTGGGTCTTCCTTGGCAATGTCGTATGCTCGTTTCGTTGTGCTTGGTCAAGGACGGGTAGCATGCCGAAGATAAAACCGTTGGATATGAAGCTCCTCGACCTTCTTTTCGAGATGGAGCAGGGTTACGTGCTGGACTTCTCAAATCGTACCTTGTCCCAGTTCTTCCTTGGAGAGCTGGAGATTGACATTGATGACCCGCTTTTTGCTGCGGACGGTACTTCCAAGGCGAGGCGCCTCCGCTGTTTTCTCACACTTGCGGATACGACGACCTGTGTACGAGCGCTTAAGGCACTCTGGCAGTATCGTGAGGCCACGCTCTCCAGCCAACGCAAAAGTGAGCCTGTGGTGCACGCGGAGGGGCGATTCTTAACCTTGATCCGAGGCTTGGAGGCTGGCTCGATAAGTGATGACGCAATAGGCAATCCCTTCGCTGCCGTGCGCCAAGTCGGGGTCGATCAGTCAGCTCAACTGAAGCGGGCCCTAGTGGAGATTCATAAGCTCGCGCCTCAAGCCCGTGGCTACGCTTTCGAAATATTCCTGCAACAACTCTTCGAAGCCTCGAGTCTCCAGCCTCGTGCCCCATTTAGGAATACGGGTGAGCAGATTGACGGGAGCTTTCTCTGTCGCGGTGATATTTATCTTGTGGAAGCTAAATGGGTGTCCAACCCTATTGGGGTGGGAGAGCTTCATATCCTTCAGGGCAAGATCAATGAGAAGGCCGCTTGGACGCGAGGAGTGTTCATTAGCTATTACGGTTTCACCAATGTTGGACTCGAAGCTTTTGGGCGCCGTAAAAGCCTAATATGTATCTCAGGAAAGGACATCCACGAAGCGCTGGAGAAACAGATACCTTTCGCAGATGTCATCGACCGGAAGGTACGAGCAGCCGCTGAGACAGGCTCGGTGTTCGTCCCGGTGGGAGAGTTATTTTAGTAGAAAATTTATCTCTTGCGATGGGCTCTGGACTGAAGGCGTGAATAGCTTTTCGCTAAGCTGCGGGAGTGAATGTTGGGCCAAGCGTCGTTAGGTGAAATGGTGGTTGACACTGAAGGCTCTCATAGGTAATCTGAATTGGTATGTGTCTGGCACCAAGTCCTCTAGGAGGAAAAGAACTCTTTATCGACAAACCAAACCCCGTCGTAGAGAGCCAGAGACCCCGAGCAAGACCTCTAAAAAACCGCCATTATTGGCGGTTTTTTTTGTCTGTCGTTTAGCATTTCTAAATGCTTGGTCTGGGTATCGAGAGAGCTGAGTGCCGCAGCGTAACCGTCCGGGCATCCCACCTTGCGCTGAGGTGCTAACGATTTACTGATCGTCGCGATCCGACGATTCACCGGTATTGCTTACCAAAAAACCAGCTAAGTCTTCAGCAGCTTCCTCCGCCAGTAAGCCGACAACGACTGTAATGCCTGCATCTCGTAGCATTCTTATGCCCGCTCCCGAGTTTCTCGGATCGGGATCAAGCAACCCAACAAAAACTTTATCAACCCCGCTGTGTATCAGTGCCCGAGCACATGACGGAGTTCGGCCATGAAAAGAGCATGGCTCAAGCGTGACAAATGCAGTCACCCCGGAGCAGTCATTCGCTAATCGGCTTAACGCCATCGCTTCCGCGTGATAGAGCCCAGGTGCCTGTGTATGGCCTTGACTGATCACCACGTTGTCTTTTACCAGCACGCAACCTACTGGCGGGTTTGGAAGGCAGTCAGGTAAGGCTAAGCGCCCTTGGGCAAGAGCAAGCTGCATGAAACCGGCATCGGAGGTAAGACTAGGCATATTCGATTGGTACTCATCCTTGGTGGCCGAATCTTGGCACATTGAACTAGGTATCGCTGCACCCCTGAAACTATCTATTTGCAGCGATACTACATGGGCACCCATTTATGCGGCAGCAGCTCCGAAATTGCACTTGCTCGTTGCCTCGGCAGACGCACGAGAACATCTTTCAAGTAGGCGTACGGATCATTCCCATTGAGTCTTGCAGACTGGATCAGACTCATGATCGCCGCATGTCCATAGGCTCGGTGGCGAGCCAGATGGCATCGACGCGAATCATTGGGCCAGGCCATGAATGAAACACGCGCAGCCGTCCGGATCCGAGGCTGGCCATTTTACGGTGATGGATTTATCACCCAGAGGCAGCGAGATGATCACCATCTCTTCTGATGCTCGCCTTGGTACAGTTTTTACCGGAACGAAAGCAGGCAAGGTTGCAAGCGATTGATCCCGGTAAGTTGGTAGCCACTTGCGGATCACGTTGGCATTGATGCCGTGGTGGATGGCTACGCTGGAAATCGTCGCTCCGGGTTGCAGGCATTCCTGGACGACCTGGGCTTTGAATGGTTTGGGGTAAGAGCTTCGTTGGCGCATGGAAATCCTGGTGATAAGGGCAATCGCGTCCGCTTAAAAATACGCGGACACCATCGCCCTTAATGCTGGGATTCTGAAGGTGTGTTCGCCGGGCGCTTACGCCGCAGCCACTCAGCTCTTTCATCAAGCGTTGAGAGGCGTAATTCGAAACCTCACACCGCCATGTGTGATAGTGAGCATCGTTTGGCCCTTCACTAAGCTTGATAAATTACGCTTGGCCATTGAGAAAGGGATTGTTGCGCGACGCTTATAGGCTCGGTAGCTGGACAAACCTTCCTCACTGCACACCCATTTGAAGTGCTCGTGGTTATGAGAGTCTGTATAACCTGCTGCCAAGTCTTTATCCATCATGGCAAGGAGCGAAAGGGTTCGGTCATATTCCGTATTCACGCGTTGAATGCTTTGCTCGGGAGTGGTAGGTGCAAGGTGTGCGACCTTTAGCGGCGCAGATCCCGGACGTATCACGCGCTCTTCCATCAAGTCCCCGCGCTTCCAGATTGGCTCCCAGTGGGAGATTCGGTTTCGGATATCGTTGACAAGGCCGACGCGGGCTTCTAGCCAGTCCGTATTTTTTGCCAGGGAAAAATTTCTGTTGGTGTTTGGAAATACTAGCGGAAGAACGACTCCCCACTGCGTGTTGGTTTCCTTGCTGATGTTTGTCCAGAAGCCGAAGGTGAGGTTGGACACCACGTCGTGGTCGGTGAAGGACGATTTCTTCTTGAGCTTTTTAAGCGTTTTCGACAAGCCCCCATCATTATGCTTAGTCAAAGACAGGTGGTCGTACCAGTTCATCGAATCCACTATGGGTTGGTTTAGCCGCTGTGAATGAAATCGGCTCAGCTCTTTGTGATAGGCATTTCGCATAACGATTTCGACAAGATGTATCAGCGGAACAAGCGACCGGGACACCTCGTTGTTCCACTGGTAGCACGCATAAACATCGTGGTCATCTACAGCATTGAAGTAGGATCTGTAATTACGTAGACGCGGAGTGGACAGCGCCTTGATGAAAGGGTCGACATCGAGCGGGCGCATAGGCAGTCCATTGCAAGGTGATCTCATATTATCGAGGGCTATCAATGCTCGTGACAAGTGCCCGAGCTCTCTGAACCATGCGCTCTACGAGCCAGCAGGAATGCGATACATGCAGGAAGAATTACCCGCTCTGGAAGTGATGGTGTATGTAGCCAGGCGGCCAAAGCGAGCTGACGTCTCGATTCCGAAGCACCAGGTACGCTATTATGCCAACTGCTAGGCCAGTGCTTTTGGCCGCCAGCGTGTCTTAAAAAGGACGTATCAGGTTGTGAGGCTTGTAGCTGAAAACGAGCCAGTCGGGGACATTTTTAGCCTCAGAGCCCTCAGCCGGTGATGTAGATAGGGGCGTATTCTGAAGCCATCCTAGGGAACTCACACGAGCTGCACTACAAAATTCGATTCATTTAGTTTGTGAAATATTTTTGTTAGGGATAACTTTTGGAAAAGCCTCTATTTTTTAAGTCTTCGTGCCCTCGCTGTGGGAAGTACGGAAAAATTTTTGTTGTTGCCAGCAGCCAAGATAATGAATGCTTTTATCTTAATAAATTTCATTGCGATGAATGGCGCGAATTCGACTTTGGATTGTTCTCGATAGCTTGCTATTGTCCTGAATGCAAGAATTATGTAAGCGCAAGCGTGTCTGTTGCACATGATGAAATTAAGAATGCCACTGTAAAGCTTGAGAATTTTTCTAACGAAAATAATGAACTCAAGTTGGGGGCTGAGTTTATGATAGATTTTGATGTCCCGGCTTTGCTACCACCTCAGCACTATTCGTTCCCACCAGTTATAAGTGTCTCCGATATTTACGAGCAAGCGCGCAAATGCTATAGCCTGCAGGCATGGGAGGCGGTGGGTATTCTGTGCCGTAAAATCGTTGATATTCAGTCGATCTTTATGTGGCAAACGAGGCATCCTGGGAAGGAACACCCGAGCAATCTCGCTCAGCGTCTCGAAGAACTGCTGGTTAAAGGTATTAAGGAAAAGAAAAAAATTGCGAGGTCAGAAGTCAGCGAATTCCTGAATTTTGATAGCATAAAGCACAGGTTGTTTTATGACATGGATAGGATTAGGGAAAGTGGCAACGATGCTGCTCACGAAATGGTTGCCTATCATGATGATGAAGCCGAGGCAATGCTGATCTTTACTCAGAATTTTTTGGATGAGTCTGAAAGTTGGATGCAGTCACTCCGTAAGGCTAGTCAAAAAACCAGCCCACCCAAGGAGCCCAGAGCGGATCAAGCACGCTAATAAATCATGTACTGCTCAAGAGTGGCGGGTATCTGTTTGCATTGGAACCCGCCCCCTGGCAAGGCAGCTATCAGATTTCTTGATCTGCATTGCGTAAAGCGGAAATATGCTCAACGTGCTGCGAACTGGTGCGGAGTTTCGGTCAGGGTTCCTGGGTGAAATTCGGTTTGGGATTATGCTTGAGTTCCGGCGGGAGCATTCGTCAGCGATGGATGAATAAACAAGGGAAGTTAAAACGTTCTTGTTTCTGAGGCTGGCAATGAAAACGGTGGAAAGAGCACTTGCCCCGAAAATATATGGGCGCTATGACTCGTGCTCCTGTGGAAGCGGGTTCAGATACAAGAAGTGGCTGCGGTAATGGCCTACCTTGGCTCCTCGAGGGCCGTCTCAGGTGGGCACAGATTAAATCTAATGTCATTGAACCCTCTTGGTCATAAACCAAGAGGGGTAAGGGCGACCTCAACGATACCAGTCAGCGCTATGCCACGGGGTCGGGAGCGGCTTTCAGATTCATCTGGGCTTCAAAGATGAGCAAGTCGCTCTCTTCATTGTCTCTCATGAGCCGAATGACCTTGGAGCTGACCTGAATCTCGCCATTATTATCAAGACGAACGTACTGGGGATATCGATCAAGCAACAGCTCGGAAAGCCCGCGACTGTATCCCTCACGGATTAACTTAATCTTCGAGTCGTCGGTCGTGCCATATTTCATACGTTTATAAAAGCCTGGGTCAATAGCCCCAACTCCATTTAGAACTTCTACAAACTTGAAAATCTTGTTGTCAAAAAAATCATCTTCTTCTTTCAGTCGAACGATTGCAAGGTTGACTCTCTCTACATCATCTTTAGTTGAGATTCTGACCCAATAAGGAAACTGACTATTCCCAAACTTAGTATCACCCCAGTTTGCAACATACACATAGTCAGTACCTTTCTTCTCAGGAAGCTCGCGCCAGTATTTGAGTGTGTACCTCAGTACCTGCTTGAGGCTGTATTTTTTCAGCTTCCAATCCAAAAACATGGCGTAGAAATCTATAGTGGCCTTATTTTGGAGTCGTTTTAGGTCACTGTACTTCCTCTTGTCATCGAAATTGTCGACGAAGCAAGACTTGATCTCAAGCAGCAGGCGGTCGGCGCTATCGATCAAACCATTTTCCTCAACCGATATGCTAATGGCGTTATCAATCTCCTCCTCAGTGGCGAAGACATCAATCTCGCTTACACTGTTGGCTATCAGTAGTTGGCCGACGCCAGTCTTGACATACCTACACTCTTGCCCAGTGACTATGCCAGGTTGGAGATTTTCAAGCCTTGCCACAGCGTCACGATGTCGGTCTGCCATCGGGCCATCCAAAATGGCTGTCTCTTGAAGGAGAACGTTGCTTACGTTGTCTTCGTCGACTTTCGAGACATTCACGGATTTTTCATAAAAGGTCTGAAGATTAGATTTCTTATGTGTAAAGCCGTCGACTCCCAAGAGGTAGATGCTCGACTCTAGCTTTTTAAGTGTGGTGCCCGCTTCGGGTGCGAATACCTCACTAAATCTATTCACACGACCGATCAGATTTTTGAATTGCGATGAGGTCAAATTTCCACGGCCTTTCGAGTAGTCAAAAATGAACAGGCGCTCAATAGGAAGATTCACGCCTTCAAGCAGAGTGGAGTTGCACACCAGATACTTCATCGCCTTGGACTGGTGGAACAGGTTCTCCAGATACAGTCGTATGGTGTCCGGAATGGAGCCGTGGTGGTACATCACACCCCTGCGCAAACATGAAATCAGCCTGTATCGCTTATCAAATGCTTCCTCGAGCTCATCGCAAGCTTTTTGAACCAATGGGCACTCAATATCAGGTAACGTGTTAGCGAGCTCAATGGCGAACTGCTCAATTTTCTTTTTGGTGTTGCCATAAATAATGTTTTTGGCTAGCGATTCGCGTTTGATCAAGTCAAAGCAATTCTTGTGCTTTCTGTCAATTTCCAACCATTGGTTGAGAAAATGGTCGTAGAGCTTGAGCTTGCCGTCGTTCTTGCCAGTCCTGAAGTCCCGAGTATAGAAGCGCTCAGACTTGATATACTCATCTACCCTGAAGCCTTTGGGCGTCATATCAAGGTAGCGAACTCGAACGTTGAGCTCGTTACAAAGGAAGGGGGTCAAAAACTTGAATGAAGTCTGAGAATTCCTCGCTCCTAGGATACATAGCATGGTCGCCAAGAGTTCATTGCGACTGTCGCCCTGAAGGAGGTTATGGGCCTCGTCCACAAAAACCATGTCGAAGTTCAGGGTGCTGTATTCGTTAAGTAGTCGATTCAGGCGCTCTTGTGTAAGTACAAAAGTCCGATTGTTTCGCTCGGGCGAGTACATCTCAGGGTGCGTTACAACCTTGCCCAGTTTTGGAATGTCTGAATAAATTAGTCGCTTCTTCGTCTGGGCGAGCAAAGCTTTCGATGGCACTAAGATAAGGATGTGTTTGGAAGGATTGTCTTTGACGGACTTGATAATGAGCTCAGACTTTCCGTAAGAGGTCGGAGCAATGACTACTGACGAGTTTTCATATTCGTCTTGGACGAAGGTTCTCAGCGTGTCCTGTTGCTCTGTGAGCACCATGCCCTGGTCGCGGAACGTGTCTACGTAACTGCTCACGATATTTTGGATGAATGACCTGCTGAGTCTTTCATCTTGTTCAAAAGATTTACCGAGGACAGCAGAGACCGGCAATAGACCGCTGTTGATAGATACGTCATAAAGTGGCTCGTATTTTCCAGTCAAGTTGCCATAAAACAAAGTAATCCTATAACCTAAACGCTTTATTTCAGGCGCTTTATGGTTGAGGAGCAGGACTGCAATCGCAAGCAGCTTAACGGTATCCCCATCGGACATCTCGTTACCACGAAGAAGCTCCATGTAGATGTCTTTAAATCGGGTCTTTGCCAATTCCTTGATAGTGAGCTCTTGCATTTAGCATCCTGCCTCTGCCCGGAGAAAGTCTTCTAGTTTCTCAAGTGTTCCCTTGTGAAGGGATAATACCAACACAGTTTTAAAGATAGGGGTTGCTGTCAGGGTAGTAGTAAAGTCCGCAATGCTCCTCTCCATAATCTTATGCGAGACGTCGTTAAACAAAGCAGATACTAAGACAACGTTATTGTCTGATGGTACGGCGGAATTTCCGTAAGCTTTGTCACCCTCCATGCCCAAGATGGCGAGCACAGATTCTTTGTAACTTTTCTTATCGTTAATGGATTTCTGCGCAGCATTCATGGCGTTCAGCCAATGATTCATTTCTGATTCCGCGAGTCGACCTTTAAGGTCATCACGTGCCTTGGCTAGCATGGACTTGCTGGCCGCACATGAAGTTTTCTTTCCGGCTGCCCCTGACTTCACTTCCGTAATCCAAACCTCGTTGGATGATGGTTGATAAAGAATGAGGTCAAAGCCTTTGCGGATGTGTTTTTCTTCCATATTGAAGAAAGGCGAAACCACATCAAAATCGTCAAGCATCTCGAGGATTACGACATGCGCTAGCAGCTCCCCCAGCATGCCCGTTCGGGTATTCTGATCCTTTGTGGAGTAGCGATCCCAGAATGACTTAAGCGTGGCTGCGTATTTGAATACCACCATGCTCCGGCTCGCCTGGTCAGCGCCATGGCATATTCTGGTTAGGTTTGCCCTGATGGTCTTCTTCAGATCATCGGAGAAACTCTCAATGCAGCACATTGCGTACTGACCGGTTTGCTTGAAGTTCACGCCATCCATAACACGAATATCCAAAGGGGCCGCAGCCTCTGAAGTCCTTCCGCTGCTTCCAACTCAGCGGCCTTGGGGTCTAACAGATACTTTCTTGGCTGTGCTTGATTGGCTTCTTTTTGGTGGTAAATGGGCCGAGCAAGGACTGAAAAGCCATAAAGGCACTGTGCCATTCTTTGAAGTATAGCGAGATGGTTCTGTTGAAAGTAGAGACTTAAGTCTGTGACTTGGGCGCTACCTGGGGGCTTGGGCGATGAGCTGCGACGTCGCATGCCATCCGCACTCTCAGGATGCGTAGCGCCGCTCCTACAAACGCCTACGGATATACCGGCTGTCTGTGATCTTTAGAGCGGTTGTCAATGTTCACGCGGAAGAAGTGCGTCAGAGTATTTTGGGGGTGTCAATGATGCCTGGTCTGTCAGGTAATTTTCGCCAGTCAGAGGTCGCTAGATTGACAGTCAATCGATGTCGCGTAGAGATTGGTTCATAGCCAAATTTTTATGGGGTTGTACGTTGTCAATCTATAGAGCGGTCAGTTGGTGCCAGGTATTACTGGCCGGATGATCCGCTGGTGGCTGAGGCGACGGCGCGGATCAAGCCACGCAAGCCCTGAAAAGCCTACTGACTGCACACCTCATGGATGCATCCCCGAAGCCAGCGATGGGCAGGATCAGCCTCCATTCGCGGATGCCAAAGCATCGACACGGTAATCGGTGGCGTGGGGAACGGCAGGGCAAAAGTATGCAGGCCATCGCACAGGCTGCCGACGTGGCGTTGCGGCACGGTGGCGACCAAGTCTGAAGCCCGCGCCAGCGCCAACGCGGCGCAAAAGCCGCCGACGACGGTGATGATGTCGCGCTCCAGGCCAAGCTCGGCCAAAGCCTCATCCATGGCGCCTTTGCTGGCGCCCCGGCGGGAAACGAGGATGTGTTGTTCAGCGGCATAACGTGCGGGTGTCATCTCACCCTTGCTCAACGGGTGGCCCTGGCGCACAACGCCGATGAACTGGTCGCGGAACAGCATGCGGGTGCGAATCTCCGGGCTGGTGGATTCGCCGATCACGCCGGTTTCCAGATCCACCGTGCCGTTGCGCAGCAGGGTGCTGTCCTTGTTCAGTTTTTGTACGAAATTCAAGCGAGCATGAGGCGCTTCCTTGAGTAGGCGAGCGATCAGCCGTGGCCCGAAATTCTCGACGAAGCCATCGCTGGTGCGCAGGGTGAAAGTGCGCACCAGTTGCTTGAGTTCGAGTGTTTCGGTGGGGCGCAGCATGGTCAGCGCCTCCTGCACCAGCGAACCGACTCGTTCACGCAATTCCAGCGCACGGGGCGTGGGCACCAGTCCGCGCCCGGCCCGGACCAACAGCGGATCGCCAGTGGTTTCCCGCAGTCGCGCCAGCGCCCGGCTCATGGCCGATGGGCTCAGGCGCAAGCGCTCGGCGGCGCGGGCCACGCTGCCTTCCGCCAGCAAGACATCCAGAGTGATCAACAAATTCAGATCGGGCAGCGACATGCGGGCGTCCTTTGATAGGTGGCGTCCCGTGCATGAATAACCTGCAAACGGTGCGCCTTCCGCCATAGTAGGCAGTGGCTTAGGCTGCGGACAAGCCCATTTTCCGGAGTCCGCAGCCAATGAAAACATCCACGATGGCGATTGAAACAACCGGGGCGCCTTCGGCTCGGGGTGTGCTGGTCAGCCTGTCGTTGTCGATGCTGTTGTCGTCCCTCGGCACCAGCATTGCCAATGTCGGGCTGCCGACGTTGGCGGCGTCGTTCAACGCAACCTTTCAGGACGTGCAGTGGGTGGTCCTGGCCTATTTGCTGGCCATCACGGCGCTGATCGTCAGCGTGGGACGGCTCGGTGACCTGATCGGCCGCCGACGTCTGCTGCTGATCGGGATTGCGCTGTTCACGCTGGCGTCGATCCTGTGTGCCGTTGCGCCGACCCTCGGGCTGCTGATTGCCGCCCGGGCGCTACAAGGCAGCGGCGCGGCGATCATGATGGCGCTGACCATGGCGCTGGTGGGTGAAGCGGTGCCCAAGGAAAAACTTGGCAGCGCGATGGGTGTGCTTGGCACGTTGTCGGCGATGGGCACCTGCCTCGGGCCAACCCTCGGCGGTGTGCTGATCGCCAGCGTGGGATGGCAAGGAATCTTTCTGATCAATGTGCCGCTGGGGATTCTGGCACTTGCCCTTGCCTGGCGTTTTTTGCCGCTTGATCGTCGGGGCAAGCGTCCAGGTTTCGATGTGCCGGGCACGCTGGTTTTGGTCCTGACGCTGCTGGCCTATGCCCTGGCGATGACCCTGGGGCGTGGAAGTTTCGGCCCGCTGAATACAGCGCTGTTGTTGGCGGCGGTATTGGGCGTGAGTGTGTTTGTGTTCATCGAAAACACGGCCTCGTCGCCGTTGATTAAATTGGCGATGTTGCGCAATCCCGTGCTAAGTGCCGGTTTCGCCATGAGCACCCTGGTGACCGCCGTCGTGATGGCGACCATGGTGGTTGGGCCGTTTTATCTTTCGGGGGCGCTGGCGCTGAGTGCTGCGAGCGTCGGCTTCGCGATGTCCGCCGGGCCGCTGGTTGCCGCGTTGGCAGGGGTTCCGTCCGGGCGGATGGTCGACCAAGTGGGCGCGCATCGCTCAAGCCTCATCGGCCTCGTTGCCATGGCGGCAGGCTGTTTGATCCTGCCCGTCATGCCAATGAGTGTCGGCGTATTCGGTTACATCGCTGCGCTGGTGGTCATCACCGCAGGCTATGCGCTGTTTCAAGCGGCCAACAACACCGCGGTCATGACCGATATCCAGCCAGAACAGCGGGGCGTCATTTCCGGTTTGCTTGGCTTGTCGCGCAATCTCGGGCTGATCACGGGCGCCTCGGTGATGGGCGCGGTGTTCGCTTTCGGCGCGGCCAGCAGCAACATTGTGCAAGCGCAGCCCGAAGCGGTGGCGCAGGGAATGCACATGACCTTCGCCGTGGCCGCCGGGCTCATCGTCGTCGCCATCGCCATTGGCTTGATGGTGCTACGGCGACGCCGGTAACAGAAACCGCGCAATCACCGGCAAATGATCGGAAATGCGCAACGTGTCGTCCTGTCGCACCGTCGCTTCAACCCGTTTGATCCTGGGGCTGTAGAACAGGTAATCAACCGTGCGGTCCGGGCCGTTCAGTCCGGGATCGTTCGGGTAATGAGTCAGCCACTGCGCCCGATCCACACCGCTGGCCTCGTTGTTGGTGGGGATCATCGGGTATTTGTCCCACAGCACATGCAGCGCGCTGTCGGGGGAGTAGGACGTGCGTTGCTCGGTGGGCAGGCGTCGGTACTGGCCCAGGGGCAACAGATTGAAGTCACCGCCGATCAGCCACGGTGTGCCGCGACCTTCATATTTGTCGAGGACCTTGGCCACGGCCATCACCTGGGTTTGCAAGGTGTCGTCGGGCTGAGTGGCCCGATCCAGATGCGTATTGAGCACGGCAATCTGCCCGCCATCGCTTACCGGCAGGTACGTCACCAACAAGGCATTTTTCGGTTTGAACTGGCGGCTGATGAAATTGACCGGCGCCACCGGCAGTTGCAGGCGTTCGGCATGTTCGACCTGAAAGCGGCTCAGGGTTGCCAGTTGCCGGCCGACGCTGCCGAAGATGTGCGGCTCGGGGACGAAATCGGCTTTCCAGTCGAAGGCGTGGGCACTGCATGGATACAGGTCGGCGACCCGTTCCTGCAGCAATTTGAACTGATCCTGATAATCGCTGGCCTTGGCGCCGTTATCGAGTTCTTGCAGCAGGACGATGTCCGGTTGCTCGTCACGAATCACCCGCGCCACTTCGTCGAGGCTGAAGGCCATGTCTTCGAGGGTGGGTTGTTCGTCGTCGCCCTGGGCCAGATCGTTCCAGAACACGTAGCGCTTGCCCGCCAGGTACTGGACGTTCCAGGTCATGACTTTCAAGGCTTGACCGGGCACCAGGGTCGGCGCCTTGGCGTTGCAACTGACCGGCAACACCTCCTTGGTTTCGGGCCGCCAGGTCGCGCTGTAGATCAGCACGGCGAGCAGCCCGAGGATAATCAGCAGGCCCAGCAGGGTGTAGCGCAGTAGACGGGTCATTGGCTCGGCTTATAGCGTTACAAAGATGACCCCGAGCATACCCGAGAGCGGCGCCCGCGCCCAAGGTTAGAGCGGTCAGACCGTTCTGTCGTTGTTGTCAGGCACTTCGCCAATCAGCATGAACAGGCGGAACAGGACCACGCTGGTGAACAATTGCAGGAAGCTGTGGGCGCTGTCGATCAGCAGGGCGATCACTGGGTTCTGCGGTTCGGGGTAGATCGCGAAGCTCGCACCCTTGAGCAGCCACAACGGCGCCATCACTGTGAGGATGCAAACGAGGATGCGCAGGAAATGGCCGCGAGTCAGGCGCAGGCTTTCCTTCATCGCCGCCAGTGGCGCCAGGCCGCGCAGCACCAGCAGGTATTCGGCGAACGCCAGGGTCACCATCAGCCAGATGCCTGGCAGGAAATACAGCGACAGGCCAATCAGGATCAGCAAGGTGTTGAGGGCGGTGAGCAGGGCGAAGCGCGGCCACAGCGTGGCGGAGGTGGCGAGCAAGTCGCGGATGCGCGGCGATTCGCCACGGCTGCGGGCGTCGAGAAACAGGATCAGCGCGGCGGTGTACAACGGATACACCAGCAAACCGACGACCACGCTGTAACCGGGAAAACCGTCCGGGCCGACGTTGTTGTCGACAATCTGTTGCAGGAACGCTTCAACAATCACCAGCGGCAGGCACAGCTGCACGATCTGGCCCAGATTGCGCTTGAAGAAATACAAGGAGTCACGCAGCACGTCGAACGGATTCATCAGTCGGTATCGCAGGTTGAAAGCAGTGCCACACTTTAACCGATGAGACGCCGGGGGGCGCAAACGTAAACGTTAGGTAAAGGCCATTGAAACATCCTGTATCAGCCCCATTACTGTCAGGCACCTTCTCCGCTTTGGAGAGGGACGACGATATTCCCGGCAATCTACGAGGTCGCCATGAACAGCGAAGAACAAACCCTGATCGATGGACTGTTTTCCCGGCTGCAACAGGCCGAAACGGATTCAGCCCCGCGTGACGCCCAGGCCGAGGCGCGGATCAAGGAGCACCTGACTCGCCAGCCCGCCGCAGGCTATTTCATGACCCAGGCGATTCTGGTGCAAGAGGCTGCGATCAAAAGCCTCGACGAACAGAACAAGCAACAGGCCCAGCAAATCCAGCAATTGCAGGCCGAGCTGCAACAGGCCAAGGCCTCGACGCCAGCCCCGAGCGGTGGTGGTTTCCTGTCGAGCATCTTCGGCGGCGGCTCCCGCGATCCGCAGCCCACGCAAAGTCCTCCACCCGCGACCGGTGGCTGGCGCGAACCGGCGCGGCCAGCGTTCAATTCGCAGCCGCCCCAACAAAACTTCGGCGCACCGCAACAGAACTACGGTGCCCCGCAGCAAAACTACGCGCCGCAACAACAGGCGCCGGTGGGTAGCGGTTTCCTGGGAGGCGCACTGAAAACTGCGGCCGGCGTGGCCGGTGGTGTGATGCTGGCACAAGGCATCAGCAGCCTGTTCCACAGCAATCAGCAGCCCCAGGAAGTGGTCGAAGTCATCAAGGAAGAGCCTGCCCAGGTCAACGACCACAGCGGCAATGACTGGAACAACGACCAGAACGTGGCCGGTAACGATTCCAACGACCAGGGCAATTTCACCGACGCCGACTACAGCGATGACAGCTCGTCATTCTTCGGCGGCGATGACGACGACTCCTTCGTCTGACCCTCCACTCGTCCGGGGCGCAATCGCGCCCCGGTCCGATTATTCGCGGAACAATCCTTCGGGCTGGCATACTGGGCGACTTTTCGGGCCTCGTGCCGGATTCAAAGCCTGCGCCTGTGCGCCAAGAGGGAAGCGATGAAGAAAATCGCAGTGTTCGCCGACGTCCAAAACCTCTATTACACCGTGCGCCAGGCCTATGGTTGCCACTTCAACTATGCCGCGCTGTGGGCTGATATCAGCAAACAGGGCGAGATCGTCGAGGCGTACGCCTACGCCATCGATCGCGGTGACAGCAAACAGCAGCAGTTTCAGCAGATCCTGCGCAACCTCGGTTTCGTGGTGAAGCTCAAGCCCTACATCCAGCGCAGCGACGGCTCGGCCAAGGGCGACTGGGACGTGGGCATCACCCTCGACATCATGGACGCCGCCGATCACGTGGACGAAGTGGTGCTGGCCTCCGGCGACGGTGATTTCGACATGCTGCTGGAGCGCATCATCAGCAAACACGGCGTGCAAGCCGTGGCTTACGGCGTGCCGGGCCTGACCGCGAATTCGCTGATCCGCGCCGCCAGCCGCTACGTGCCGATCGAAGGCGCGTTGCTGCTCAAGAATTGATCTATACGGAGTTGAAACAGGTTTGGAACGCATAGCAGTCATCGACTTTGAAACCACCGGGATCTCCCCGAGCAGCAGTTGCCGGGCCACGGAAATTGCCGTGGTGATCCTTGAACAGGGGCGCATCGTCGAGCGTTACCAAAGCCTGATGAACGCCGGCGTGCGCGTGCCGGCCTTCATCGAACAACTCACCGGCATCAGCAACGCCATGCTGCGCACCGCGCCCTCGGCCGAGCAAGTGATGAACGAAGTCAACGAATTCGTCGGGATTACACCGTTGCTGGCGCACAACGCGGCGTTCGACCAGAAGTTCTGGGACTTTGAACTGGGGCGGATCAAACGCACACGGTTGCAGAACTTTGCCTGTTCGCTGCTGCTGGCCCGACGCTTGATGCCCGCCGCGCCGAACCACAAACTCGGCACCCTCACCACCTTCGCCAGCCTGCCCAACACCGGCAAGGCTCACCGGGCGATGGCGGATGCGGAAATGGCGGCGAACCTGACGACGCACCTGGCTGAGCAACTGCGCCAACAGCATGGGTTGCGCGAGTTGTCCCATGATTTGTTGGTCAGCTTGCAGAAAGTGCCGGCGGCGAAGATCAACGAACATCTGAAGCGCCATCGCGGGTTCTGACTGCCCCCACTATTCCTCTGACACAACACAAATCCCCTGTGGGAGCGGGCTTGCTCGCGAAAGCGTCGGCACATCCAACATCTATGTGACTGACAAACCGCTTTCGCGAGCAAGCCCGCTCCCACATTGGATCTCCCTGCGACGTTGGATTTGTGTTTAACGCCGCCTCCGGTTTGATGATCGGTCCTACCGAATTTTAGGGAATGTCTGTCTTGCCCCTCATCCGGGGCATCGATAACCTTTTGACCGTCGCTGAAAACTCAGTGATCGGGTCTGCAAGCCCACCGAGAGTTTGTTAGGTGCATACAAGCACACCTATAATCGCGTCGCTTTATCTAGCGACCATCGATTTATGGTAGCTGTGTGCGGGAGACCTTTGGGTCTGCCGAGGTCCTAACAACTCGGTCTTGCAGACCTGCACACAGCTGCCACCCATCATCTGCAAGTGATGCTGGTAGCTCCAACGCTTGTTAGGAAAATCGACATGGTCAAAATTACTCCTAATCCCCCAGTTCCCTTCATCCCCCAAACCTTCATCCGCCATCACATCCAATTGCGAGCCCTTTTACTGCACGCAGAAGCCTGGTTTTGCGCCCGGGATATCGGCCGATTAATGGGCGTGGATATCAACGGCCGACACGCACTCAAGCTCGACGCCGATCAACGCCGGATGATGTGTTTGTCTGGCAGCGATTAACCCCAGGAAATGTTGATGCTGAGCGAGTCCGGCGTGTACGCGATGCTGGTCTATCACTACTGCCCGGAGAACCGGAATCTGCGCCGTTGGTTGACCCATCACGTCGTGCCGATGCTGCGGGACGGTGGCGGGGTGGCTTCGAATCAGGCCCCGAGTTTGCGCTTGATGGAATGGGCGGGTGGAACCTTGAGCCTGCTGCATTGGCGGACCGAACCCTGGGTTCGTCTGAAAGACATGCCGTGTTTATTGGGCGCCGGATATAGCGGCGCACGCGGAATCTGACAACCCCGCAAATCCCCCTGTGGGAGCGGGCTTGCTCGCGAAAGCGTCGACACATCCAACATCTATGTGACTGACAAACCGCTTTCGCGAGCAAGCCCGCTCCCACATTAGATCTCCTGTGACGCGGACTCTGACGACACCACAAAATCCGGTAGGAGCCGAGCTTTGAAAAGTGTACCGGTGCGATAAACAGGTTTTGTAACTTATTTTTGCGCCTTGGCCTTTCTAGAATATCCAGTCTCCTTGTCCTGCCTACGAGCTGCCCAATGCCTGGCTTACGTCGCTTTCCCTTACCGTTGATCGCCGCTTTTTTCGCGTTGTACGTGATTTGGGGCTCGACCTATCTGGTGATTCGCATCGGCGTGCAGTACTGGCCACCGTTGATGCTCGGCGGGATTCGCTTCGTGATTGCAGGGACGCTGATGTACGCCTTCCTGCGCTGGCGCGGGGCACCGGCGCCGACCTGGGCGCAGTGGAAAGCGGCGGGGATCATCGGGATTTTGCTGCTCAGTTTCGGTAACGGCGCGGTGAGCGTGGCCGAGCACACGGGCGTGGCGTCCGGTGTTGCGGCGCTGGCGGTGGCGACGGTGCCGTTGTTTACCTTGTTGTGCGGCTATTTCTGGGGCGCACGCAATACCCGTCTCGAATGGGCCGGGATTGTGCTCGGGCTGATCGGCATTGCCATGCTCAACCTGGGTTCCAACCTGCAATCGAGCCCGTTGGGCGCCGCGTTGTTGGTGTTCGCCGCCGCGACCTGGGCCTTCGGCTCGGTGTGGAGCAAACACTTGCCGTTGCCCCAGGGCGCGATGGCCAGTGCCGTGGAAATGCTGGTGGGCGGCGTGGTGTTGCTGATCGGCAGCACGGTCAGTGGCGAGCATCTGGACAGTCTGCCGCCGATTGAGGGCTGGGCTGCATTGGCTTACCTGATCGGCTTCGGCTCGATCATCGCTTTCAACGCCTACATGTACCTGTTGAAAAACGTGCGTCCGGCGGCGGCCACCAGTTATGCCTACGTCAACCCGGCGGTGGCAGTGTTGCTGGGGATTGTGTTTGTCGGCGAGAGCATCGGAATCGAGGAAGCGATTGCCATGGCGGTGATTATCAGCGCCGTGGTGTTGATCGGTTTGCCGCAGTGGCGTCGTGGGCCGGCGCGACCTGTGGTGGCGGCGCCGACAGAATCCCGTGTGAATTAGGGTAAACTGCGCGCCATCGCACACCCGCTCTGATTTTTCCTACGGTAATCCCATGACTTTCGCCTCCCTTGGCCTGATCGAACCCTTGCTGCGCTCTCTTGAGACGCTCGGCTACCAGACGCCTACGCCGGTCCAGGCGCAAGCCATTCCGGCGGTGCTGGCCGGTCGCGACCTGATGGCTGCGGCCCAGACCGGCACCGGCAAGACTGCCGGTTTCGCGCTGCCGCTGCTGCAGTTGCTGGCCATGGAAGGGCCGAAAGTGGCGTCCAACTCGGTGCGCGCGCTGATCCTGGTGCCGACCCGCGAATTGGCTGAACAGGTTCACGAAGCCGTGCGTCAGTACGCCGAGAACCTGCCGTTGAGCACCTACGCGGTGTATGGCGGCGTCAGCATCAACCCGCAAATGATGAAGCTGCGCAAAGGCGTGGATGTGCTGGTGGCGACGCCGGGTCGCTTGCTTGACCTGTATCGCCAGAAGGCCCTCAAGTTCAATCAACTGCAAACCCTGATCCTCGACGAAGCCGATCGCATGCTCGACCTGGGCTTCTCCGAGGAACTGGGCAACATCTACCGCGTGTTGCCGAAGCAGCGCCAGACGCTGTTGTTCTCCGCGACCTTCTCCGACGCGATCCGCTTGCTGGCCGGGCAAATGCTCAACGATCCGCTGAGCATCGAAGTCAGCCCGCGCAACGTCGCTGCCAATACCGTGAAGCAATGGGTTGTGGTGGTGGACAAGAAGCGCAAGCCGGAGCTGTTCATTCATTTGCTGCGCAAGGGCAAGTGGAAACAGGTGCTGGTGTTCGCCAAGACCCGTAACGGCGTGGACGCGCTGGTGGAAAAACTCCAGGGCCTGGGCATCAATGCCGACGGTATCCACGGCGACAAACCCCAGGCGACTCGCCAGCGTGCGCTGGATCGGTTCAAGGCCAGTGAGATTCAGATTCTGGTGGCCACCGACGTTGCGGCCCGTGGTCTGGATATCGAAGACCTGCCGCTGGTGGTCAACTTCGACCTGCCGATCGTGGCTGAGGACTACATCCACCGTATCGGTCGTACCGGGCGTGCGGGTGCTACCGGTGAGGCGATTTCCCTCGTGTGCGCGGATGAAGTGAATCAGCTGTCCGCCATCGAGATGTTGACCCGTCAGACATTGACTCGCCAGACCGAGCAGGATTTCGAACCTGAGCATCGGGTGCCGGATACCGATTCCAGCGGTCAGGTCGTCAAGAAACCGAAAAAACCGAAGAAGCCCAAGACCTCCGGTGGCGGTAAGCGCAACCTCGGTAAATGGGTTGAGAGCGGGGATGCTTCGGCGGTGGAGCCTTCGATCAAGCCTGTGCGCAAAGTGCCGGTGTTTAACACTGGGCCGCGTAAGAAAAAGCCTTGATCCCGCAGTGATCGTTCCCACGCTCTGCGTGGGAATGCCTCAATGGACGCTCTGCGTCCGCTTCGGAAGGGACGCGGAGCGTCCCGGGCTGCATTCCCACGCGGAGCGTGGGAACGATCAAGCCTTGATGATTCGCGGCGTCTGTTAAGGCGCCTTCGCGAGCAAGCCCGCTCCCACATGGGATCTGCTGTGAACACATTGTTTGTGAACACTCGAGATCCAGTGTGGGAGCGGGCTTGCTTGCGAAGGGCGCGCCGCAATCTTCAGCCCTTGCACTGTAACCACTCCACCATCCCCAACCCGGCCGCCCGCCCACTGGCAAAACACCCGGTCAGCAAATAGCCGCCCGTCGGCGCTTCCCAGTAGCGACTTATGTCAGCGTGAACGATAAATGACTCTTTAGGATCAGGGGCTCCACTGTCATTGAGCTCGCCTCGCATTAAACGACTAAGAGGGTATCTGCGAAATTAGCGTTCCGTCTGAACGAATGATTGCGTCGCTGTCATCTCGCACGCACTCCAACTGGTTAGACTTTTGCGATCGTCATATCTAGTAAATGTTGGACAATTCGATGTGATGGGAATGGGCGAAACTGTGTTAATACCCGTTGAATGAAGAAATCTATCGTTCGTGTAAACCACTTTTTTGACTTGTTAACTACTGTGGTTTACAGAATGAAAATTAGGGTTACAAAGCTGGTGAATCCCATACGTACCGTGACCGTTCGGGTAGTTTTCCGCTTTGAGAAATACGAGTCTCTGCGTGGGGTCAGGCACGGGCGCCTAGTTTAAAGCGTGGAGGGGGACGGGGGGCAACTCGATGAAAGTACCCAGGCTGTCATCTATCTGACCCAATTGATGATTTGTCTCGCAAACCGCCATTTTGTCGATGATCGTAAGAGAACGATTAGATTTGCAGATGCAGTGTGGAGGTGTTTATCAAGAAGACTGGCCATTCTCCAGCCAGTCAAGTACACCGAGCCCCGCGTGTAAGCCAGTTGCGAAGCACGCAGTGAGAAGATATCCACCGGTTGGAGCTTCCCAGTCAATCATCTCGCCGGCTACGAAAACACCCGGGAGTGATCTGAGCATGAGGTTGTTGTTTAGGCTGCTGAAGGCTACTCCGCCGGCGGTGCTGATCGCCTCTGCGATGGGGCGGGTTGCTTGAACGGTGATTGGTAGCGCTTTGATAGTCGCAGCCAGTTTGGCTGAGTCGTCAAACTGCTCCTTGCTGAGAACTTCATGCAGCAATGCTAACTTGACCCCGTTGATGCCAAGGCGACTTTGCAAGTGGTTAGAGAGGGATCTCGAGCCGCGTGTATGGCTGACTTTTTCCGTTACCTTGTCTAAGTCGTACCCAGGTGCCAGATCTAGCGTGAAGGTGGCGGTGCCGTGAATATTCAAGTATTCACGTAGTCGCTGCGAAAATGCGTAAATCAGACTGCCTTCTACCCCGTGTGCACTAATCACCAATTCGCCTTGCCGCTTTTCGGTCAAACCCTGATTGTCGGTAAATGTCAGTGCAACCGATTTTAGAGGGGAGCCTACAAACTTCTCGCGGAGATATGTGCTCCATTTCACTTCGAAGCCGCAATTCGCGCTTTCTAAGGGAGTGATCTCTACTCCTTTCGCCTGTAGCCAAGGCAACCAAGCGCCGTCCGCTCCTAGTTGTGGCCAGCTCGCGCCACCCATTGCCAATACAGTTGCCTGAGGTTCAATCAAAATCTCCCCGTCCGAATTGGATAGCCGTAATGCGCCATTATCATTCCACCCCAGCCAGCGATGACGCACATGTAGGCGCACTCCGGCACTGCGAAGCCTATGTACCCAAGTCCTGAGCAACGGAGCAGCTTTCATTTGGGTGGGAAACACTCGGCCGGAGCTGCCGACAAAGGTATCGATACCTAAACCATGAACCCAATCACGCAACGCTTGCGGTGGAAGGCGGTCAAGCATCGCTTGCAGCTGGGATTGATGGCTGCTGTATCGGCCACAAAAGATGTCGTAGGCTTCGCTATGAGTAATGTTCAGACCACCTATACCAGCCAGAAGAAATTTGCGGCCGAGCGATGGCATAGCGTCGTATAGGTCGACCTGGACACCCGCGAGGCTGAGCGTTTCGGCGGCTATAAGTCCCGCTGGACCTCCACCGATAATGGCAACACGCGATGGAGGATAAACGGGCATCAAAAAGCCTAGTGAAGTGAGAGTGGAACGTATTGTAAGCAATACTGGGTATTTTGCAGCTGGGAGAATCACATACTAGAGTTATCAATGTGTTCCCCTAAGAAGCGGACGTCAGCAGCCTCAAGGATGACGGCCCAGACAGGTGTTCTGAAGGTCCCGGCGTATTTTTCCTTAAAAAGTGTGATGTCGTAGCATTGATTTGTGCTGTGTCCATGTACAGTGTTTTTCTTGCCGATCTCACCTTTCGGCTCTTAAACTGTTGCCGCAAAGCGAGCCGGCAGTGGGTGAATCTGCTCGATATCACTCGTGCGTACTGTTCTGCAGCATACACAGCAAGTGCTTCTGAGGTCGAAGAGCTACAGCTACAGGCGCAGAGCAATCGCAAAAAGCAGAAGCACAAGGACTTGCAATGCCCCTTCGATCTGCCTGATGCGATGAAGTCAAACGTCGTAGATTTCACCCGTGCAGATCGTAACGAACGTGTGATTGCGATGGTCTTTCAATCCTCGTTGAGCGAGAAAGAACGAGCAGCAGTCAGAGATATGGGTACTCTGGGGATCGACGCGCCTCAGGCAGTCAAATCGCCCCGTCGCACTCCAGTTTCGAATCTGATTGATGAGGAGAAAGCGAGTGCTTTCCTTGAGTATAAGGACAACGTGGCACGTCCCAAGCCGAAACGGCCAACATGACAAGCTGAATGAAACAGGCATGCTTTCAGCTATTCATCCCCAGTGTTTACCGCTTTTTCACTGTGTTAACCATCTTGGTTTACACAGTGAAAATTCGATTTACTGATTATTCTGTGATGAGAGAGTAGGTTGTAGTGATGTCCACTTTCTCCACATACGGTTAAACGAATGGTTCGCGGATAGGTCTACTCAATAATACGGTAGGCGATGAGTCATCGTTTCTATGCCATTCAGCAGCCCTGCGCTTCAAGACCGGGCTAGCCACTCTCTACGCCAACGTGGTGGCGACGTCCTGGTTCCAGGAAGGTCAGATGAAAAGTCTCCCCGATATTCAAGAATTGGAGGCGTTCGAAACATTAATAAAGTCTTTTGATTTTATGCTGTGCATCGACCTTGAGGCGACATGCGACGAGCTCATGGAGTCCGAAAATCCTCGAGCACTGGTCGTCAGCCCAGATGAGATGGAAACGATCGAGATAGGCGTAGCCGTGATTGATCTACGAAGAATGGAAACCGTAGACATGTTTCAGCGCTATGTGCGCCCAGTCCTCCACCCTACACTGACTGACTTCTGTATCAATCTGACATCTATTAGGCAAGCCGATGTGGATGCTGCCCAATCATTCCCAAAGGTAGCAACGGAGTTCACTGCATTCCTTCAGAAATACCCCAACGCAGTGTGGGGATCGTGGGGAGATTACGACGCTGATCAGCTCGCAGCTGACGCTCTGAGAGCCAATTGCACGCCGATACTGTGTGGAGTTCAACATTTGGATATTGAACGAAGCTATCGCGAAATATTTGCATGTCCGTCAATAGGATTGTGGGCTGCCGTCGAAGCACTTGGGCTAAATTGGAGCGGCCAGTACCACCGAGGGATCGATGACGCCAAGAATCTAGCCGACATGGTTGTGCTACTGCTGGCAAGGTCTCGAAAAATCCTATAGATGCGCGCACCCCGGTGCCTATCGAAGTTATCTTGCTCCCGCTATCAACACTCTCCGCTCGATGGGGGAATGCTTCGCCATTTTTTTGCCGTTCGCGCGCAAAGACTGGTCAGTTGTGGCTGCTCTCGTTCTGGGCACAACCAAGTGTCAGGCGATAGACCTTGATGATAGCCGTCGGCTACTATGCCGAGACTCCAACAGAGCGTGATTGGGGAACTGACGAGTAGGGATACCAATGTCAACTGCTACTATTTTCAAGGATTTTGTCTCCAATCTGCGCATCACCAACCACGTGACGATTGAAGATCGTTACTCCGGTGTCACTCGATCGCTCAATAAGTATTTTCGGACGCTGGACTCGACCGCCAATAATCTTCAAGTAGGCTCCTATGGCCGGTGGACAGCCATCAAAGGCGTCTCCGACCTCGATATGTTGTACATCATGCCCAACAGTGCCTGGGACAAGTACGACAAGGAAGGCGGGCAGTCGAAGCTACTCTCAGACACGAAAGTTGCCATCCAAGAAAGGTACTCCACGACCGCGATCACCGTTGACCGTTTGGTGGTTTGCGTTAAGTTCCTGAACTTCAACGTTGAGGTTCAGCCCGTTTTCAAGCAAGACGACGGTAGCTTCAAATACCCTGATACGTACAACGGCGGATCGTGGAAGATCACCAAACCCAAAGATGAAATTAAGGCTACCGGCGAGGTCGATGATGACCAGAATGGAAACTTGCGTCGCCTATGCAAAATGCTACGGGCGTGGAAGAACAAGCACGGTATCGGGATTGGGGGTCTGCTGCTCGACACGTTGGCGCATAATTTCCTCACGCAGACAGACGATTACGCTGACAAAAGTTTCGCCTCCTACGACTGCATGGTCAGGGACTTCTTTCACTACGCGTCAAACCTTCCACAACAAGAACGCTACGCGGCTCTGGGCAGTCGCCAACACGTCAAGGTGAAACAGAAATTTCAAAAACCGGCCAAGCGAGCATATGAGCTATCCCTGAAGGCCATTGAAGCTGCGGGTAAGGAAACTGAGGGTGAGCGTTGGAGGAAGGTATTCGGTCGCGATTTCCCAACAACACGCGCCGCCGCACGTGCTGGTATGGAGGCGCTGGCCGACAATTCCCTTTATGCCTTCAAGGACACCGAAGAGTTTATCGAGGATCTCGCACCTGTCGATGTTCGCTATCCCTTGGTAATCGACTGTGACGTTGAGCAGAAAGGCTTTCGAGAACGGTTGCTGAGTGAGCTAATTTCACTAGGATTGCCCCTCCAAGCGCGCAAGACGCTCAAATTTAAAATCATTCGAAACGACGTTCCAAAGCCGTACACCGTCAAATGGAAGGTGCTCAATATCGGGCAAGAAGCTGAGAAGCGTGATTGCGTCCGCGGCTACATAAAAGGCGACACGGGACATGAGACAATTCAGGAATCCACGAGCTTCAAAGGCGACCACCTGGTTGAATGCTACATCCTGAAGGATGATGTTGTCGTAGCCCGCAGCGAAATAACCGTACCTATTAGTGAAAGCATATGAGCCAGGTGTCTTTACTCAAGAGCATCGCAGAAACGGGCTACAACGTTGGTTTCGGCGGCCGCAAGCATTGGGCAACTTATGACATCGTAGAAAAGATTCCTGGGTTGATTGGATTCATTGGCACTGCCATAGGCATTTTTTCTCTGGTTTATGATTCTTTGTCAGCCAAAAACGTCTCCGCAGCACTGGCAGTGTTGGGAGTTATCGGTATTTATATCTCGGTTTACGATTCAAAAAAATCAGACTATGAAAAAGCTGCTGTGGAGATCACCAAAATTTTCAACGGCCTGCGAGACCTGTACCGAGAGGTTGAAGCTCTCGCGCCAAATGCTGACTTTTCCCTTTACTGGGCGCGCCTGGCGGCATTTGAATCGCAGTACTATGGTGCTTCTATCAGTAAACAAATTCTCTTCAGCGACTGGTACGCTCACTATAAATTCTTTTGGCAGTACCAAATTGACTGGGTAGCAAAACAGAAAAACTTCAGTTTTTGGAGAGATAAGGTACCTCTTACGGGATGGCTAGCTTTATCCGTCCTTATCGTTTTGATCGCTACCTGCTTCGCCTTACACTTTCAATCAGTTAAGAGCTGCTTCGGTATCGCCTGAAACATTTGGATGGACGGGATGCGTACCTTCATTGGTTTTTGGGTCGGTCTAACTGTTACCGAAACATTGTGACCTTGATCAGCTAACGGAAACGCGAGCATGGTGCGTATATCGATGACATATAAAATACCGCGCTGACGGTTTAGATCAGTGTTAGATTATTTAAGAGTTCGCCAATATGATTTTTTTTGACAGTGTACGTAAAAATGAGATATCCCGGCCCAATCAAAAGCGCTTTGACCCAGAACTATGGATAGTAGATCCTGGTTCATCAGAAGACGAACGCACGAAAAATCTGAAATTATCAGGACTTTGGTTCAGTGAGGCGTTCAGCAAAATTCGTGGCCAGCTCGGTTTTGCCTCTGATAAATCGATCAGTAGGAGCGATAAGCTACTTGGCCTCGTGACGCATGCAAACTTGAACGCGATGATGTATCAGGGCGCAGTTGAAGAGCTGAGCAGCAATACGGAAAATTTATCTGACGAAGACGCGAGCAAAAAAATAATCGCTCCCGAGCTATTTGACAATCAAGGTGTCGCTCACTCGATTGATGAAGTTGCTCAAATTGATATCGATGCTCTTCATCTGCCGATACAAGTGGTGTTGAGTGATCGTCACATAAAAACCTCCCTTGACGAGCGAGCAATTGATCTAGTTCGGATTGCGCAAGATTATAGGCTCGGCTCATTTTACAAGTTATTGGAGGAGCATTGGGAGGACTGCCTCTGGAATGACTACCAAGTCGACTTCAGTAAGGGTGTCACTTTTTTTCCCGGAGACGAGTTTTTTGCGAGATGGAAGGTTGTCACTCAATACCGTAGAAACGTTCTGACGCATGCAATGAGCGTTAATCGGCTTATGTCTTTTCATCGTTTATATGAAAAGATGAGTCATCAGGAGCTCGGTATCCCTAGGCCGATCCAGGCCGAGGTAGTTGAAAATTCTACCATCCGCTATACCTTGGCTCCCGAGGGTGTTGTAGATGTTGCTTCAGCAGCCATGTATATGATTCTCGGTGAGGCGTTGGAGCCTTACTATGAACAATATATGTCATTCCGTTCGCCATCGATGGGTGGAGGTATTTTGGATATCATCCGTTGCTGGGCCGTGTTGTACAGCTTGGCACGGATGTTAATGCAATCGCCAATGACTGACTCTGATGCTGAAAGCGCCAACCAGATACTAGTAAGTGTTTGCGCTCGGGTCGTTGATAAAATAGCTTTAGTTTTGGCTGTAAGCGAGTCACTAAATGTATCTGTAAAATTTGCGGGTGATCTTGTCGATTTTTTTGTATTTGATCACGAAAAAAGTGATCAGGAAAAGAATGAGCTGTGGACTCAGCCTTTACTGAGTCTAGATAACGAAAAATTGCTTGTGCTATATACACCTCTTCTATGGGGTACAACTCAGCGGAATGTAAATATTTGGCTAAGACAAATTGGGGTTAACCTGGATGTTAGAGGCTACTCATTTGAGAAGTATCTCAGAAGTTTAATAGAACGGCAAATTGAGAACTCGCCTTTGAAATCATCCGTCAAGTTTTGTAACGGAAATTTCAAGTTTAATTTGCCTGGTGGCGCTGACCTGAAGTATGAAGAAATTGATTTTGTCCTCCTGCTTGGTGGCATATTGCTAGTTGGTGAAATCAAATGTTTTTTACAACCTTCGGACACGTTTGATACTTTCAAACACAGAGAAAAGGTGATTGGGGCGTGTACTCAGTTGCAGAGGAAAGTAAAGAATATTTACCGCTATGAGTCTACATTTCGCGAGCAGTGTAAAACTAAGGGGATTACGTTGCCCTCGAATTTAAAAATACAGCCTTTGGTATTGCTTAATGGTCCTGCACACTGTGGGATACCATATGGAGATACACCAATTGTGGATATCAATATACTAGCGACGTTTCTCGCTGGTATTGTAAGGCAGCAGATAACTTCTACGATTAAAGATGGAGTGGTTTCTGAAAAAATACTTTATCTCTACGGTGGGATAGATGAGGCGGAAATGCGCCTTCGCCAGTATCTTATGAATCCGCCCCAAATCAACTACATCAATGATGCAGTTATTAGAAAAGACGCTACCAGGGCAAATATTCTTGAGTCCATTGAAGATGTTTGCTATAGGTATTTCTATGTAGATCTTTGATGATACCTAACAAGCAAGCGAAGTCGTGAGTCACAGGAAAGGGCAGGGATCACGTTTCGGCGTCAAAACAGTGGTTCGGCGTATCGCCCGTGTTACGCCCACCCGCAGAGCTAAAAGGTCTTGAGAACAGGTCTTTGGATCCTGCGAGGCTTTGGCAATGCGTTGGTACAGGCCGTCGTAGATGATGACCTCGTCGAACTCCTTCCCCTTAGACTTATGAATCGTCATGAGATGGATGCCGCGCCAGTCCTTTTGAGCTGCAGCAAAATGCTCCTGCATCAAGGCACTGCGAACCGCCTCTTCAGCGCCCGTGTACCCACCCTGGACACGCCACAGGGCACCCAAGTTTGTTCGCAGCACCGAGCCACGATGAAAAAGTCGTAGGTAGCGGGCATCCGTTGCTACTTGCCTCAAGGCTTCTGCTGTGGACGATTCCAACCAGCCGCGCAGCTGTAACCAGTCCTCCGAAGGGTCGCCTGATAGTTGCAGCTCTTGCCGCAACTCTGAGATGCGTTGAACCTCACTAACAATCAACTGGCGCTTGGTACCGCGGATCTTTCCCGAGGAGAGGAAGCCGGTAAGAGCGCCCGCCAGGTCGAGTTCGGTCTGTGGAGTAGGCTTGCCTCCTCGACGCCCACGAATGTGCGTGTGAAGTGCGGCGAGCATGCGGCTCGCCATATCGCCAGCCTTGCCTCCCTCCAGCAGAGTGGCGATAACGCCAGCGGCTAGAGCCGGCGGTTCAGCATCCATTGCAACATCGTGATGAAGCTCTGGCAGACCGTCAGCTGAGGAAGAAAGGTAGTCGGAAAATTCGAGCATTAGCCGCTTGGATGGCACCAGGACCGCGATCGATTTGCCTGGTACTTTCTTGAGTCGATCCAGCGCCGAGTACACAGCGGCCTTAGCGCTAAAGTGCAGACTCTTTCCATACATAAAGCCGTAACGCACGATTTTGACCTGCTGATAGTTTTTGCCCTTGTTTGCGCCAGTGAGAAGGTCATTTCCATAGTTCGCGATATCGGTGCCGCTGCTGCGATGGTTCTCACCAGCGAAATCGAATTGGACAGCGCCAAAAATTTCCAGAAAATCACCCAAGCGCCTGGGATCAGCACCTCGAAACTCATAGATCCTCTGTTCTGGGTCGGCCAGCGCAGTGAGGCGACTACGTTTCCCAAGCTGCTTGATTAGCGCCCACTCATCACTGTTAGTGTCCTGGAACTCGTCGAAGATGATGATGGGATAAGTGTCAGAGAAGATAGCGCCCAGCCGATTACTCCGACTAAGCAGTTCGCTGGCTAAGCTTGCGAACAGGTCGAAATGCAAACGGCCCTCCTGCACGAAAAGACGCCGCTTCTCAGCTTCGTGGTGGGCTTTATCGATGTCAGTCAAATGCGCTGCTGCTTCGGGGGGCGGCAGAAGCTGCAAGGTCGGCCTACCATTCAACAAATAGGCATGGCTCCGTAGAATGCTCCATGCGAAGCCGTGGTACGTGCTGACCTCCAGCTGTTTCAGATCCTCACGCGAAATTAGCTCAGAGGCCTTTTCGATGATGCGCGCTACGGTAGGCCTGGCGAAGCTCAAGAAGAGTATCTTCTGGCCGGGCTTGAGTATTCCTGAGCGAATCTCATCACGAGCTTTTACCAACGCGACGTGCGTTTTGCCTGCGCCAGGGCCGCCCAGCGCGAGGGCATGTCCAGTGCAAGCTAGGAAATATCGCTTCTGATCGCTCCACGCTGCGATCATGTCAGTGGCTTGGGCGGGTAAGGTTGAAACTTCCTATAGGCTGCAACCAATGGCGCCGGATCGGCTGCAGCTATGGGCACTTCAGGAAGAAGGAAGACGCCGATTGCCTGGGGAGGAAGTGCTGGCAGCGGCGTAGGAAGAGGTGGTGGTGACGGTGGTTCAATGATGTTCTTGATGGCCGCCAACGTGGTTCTCACGTATTCAGGCATGTCGTTAGCGGTTAAGCAGGAGGTGAGCAGGTCGCCGGCGTCCCCACCACCCTTAGCCCAACTGAAATAGCTAGACAGAGCCACCTGTAGATTCGCTAATGTCATTGCGGCTGTTGGCGTCCATGGCGCGAGATGCTGCGGCCAATCGCCAGCAGCAACTACAACAGCGGCATAGCTTCGGAGTGCGGCCTCCGATGCCCCCTGCAGAACCAGGTCTTCGAAGCCTGTGCTCGCAGACTCATAAGGGTAATCGACTCAGGCCTTGATGGCTGCGAGTGCCTCCGGAGACTGCTTGTCGAACACAGCGAACACGACCTTGCCGAGTGATCGGAGGAATTCACCCAGCGGGGCGACATTGGTCTCGCCGCGAGCGTCGACAATGGCTACACCGAGGTTTTCGAGCGATTTGAATCGTGTAGGATCCAGCTCTCCAAGCCGGCGGGCCGCGGCTGGTAGTGCGTCGAACTCCGTACGCCCCTCAAGCACAAGTACGTAGCGGGCCAGTAGGGCTTCGCAGAATCGAGTTCTAAATTCGGTGCGATAAGCCTTAGGCTTGACTGCTGGTGGGTATGTAGCAGGGATTCCGGTCATAACACCGGCCGTTCGCTTGAGAACCACTACCTGGGCAGGCTCGAACTCCTCCAGCACGTAAGGTGAGTGAGAGGTGAAGATGGCCTGTGCCGACTTCTGGCGCAGCGAATTGATGATTCGTTTCTGCGTGTGCGGCGGAAGTGCTATCTCTGGCTCTTCCATCGCGAAGATCACGCTTTGCTTGAGTTCGGCAATGATGGACAGCAGAGCCAATACCAGCGTGTTAATCGTGCCAGTGCCTTGATGCTGATATGGGGCGGAGTAGATGGTGCCATCCGACCTCTTCGCTCCAGTGCCCATGAAGACAGTCAGGGTTCGGCGGAGCATGTCGCGGGTGAGGTCCGAAACCCGCATGTGGGGTTGCTCTGCCCAGTCGGATGGAACGTAGTGCCGTACTGCATCCTGGACTGCGAGAAGCAACTCGCCGATGTCCTCGGTCTCTCCAACCGGCAGTGCCCTCAACTGGTCGAGCAGGTCTTCCCACATTGTCAGTCGTGTCTCCTTCAGCCGAAGGATCACGTCCAACAAAGAGCCTCGCTCCAGGCTGAGTGCGCGAGCGCCGGTTCGCAGCGTACGCAGATAAAGAAAACCGCATTTTCGCTTGTCGGGCGCAGAGAAGCGCAAGTAGGAGCCATCCGGCATCTCGGGAGTTGCGTAGTAAGTATCTCCAGCAAAGTCATCCTCTTCTACGTCATACCAGCCGTTGAAGAAGACGCGCAATGCCGCACTAACATGTGGGGCGTCTGTTCCCTCTGGAGGTGCCCCTACAAGCAATGTCTTAGCCAGCGAGTCCCACCATTCGATGTGGTCGCGGAAATGTCGCTGCTGCTCATCGGAAAGATCAGCGACGATGACCTCGACCTGAATCGGGACCACCTCATTCTTGGCTGGGTCTACATATGTACCGGCATAAAAATCGTGCTCGTCAATTACAGGACGGCGACTCAGGCGCTCTGGGCCAAGTACCAGATCCACCGCTTCCAGCAAAGTGGACTTACCAGCATTGTTGTCACCGATAAAAGCGGTGTGTCCATTGAGGTGGACCTCTCCGTAGGCGATGCCTCTAAAGTTCCGGACGCGAACACGCACAAGATGCACTTCGACCCTCCTTATCTAGCGGTAATCAAGATCCCAGCTCTAGTGCCATGGTAGGTGGGATTCGAATGTATCGCTACTAAAGGGCTCGGTCGGGCCGAGTCCCGCACTGCGCGCGCGCAACCAAGGGCCGCTATTGGCCGACGGCTGCCCGTCACGACAGACAGAAAATCGACCAGAAGTAGTCCTCAGCGGTCAGCATCAAGCTTCACGCTTCAACTTGCGAAGACATTAGCGAGCATAATGAACCGTTCCCGCCAAGACCAAAGTGTGAGTGACATCATGATCGAAGCCCAACGCTGGACAGTGAAATGCCAAGATCCTGCGGATGGAAGTGGCGACGTCGTCATTGATTTGCCGCCTGAGCTACTCGTCAGTTTAGGACTGAGCATCGGTGACATGTTGACGATTGAAGTGATCGACGGCGCGATAGTTCTGACACCGAAATCGAGCGACTCAGCTACACCCTGAGTCGGACCCGTGCGCTCCACCTAATCATCAATTGGGCTTAAGTGAACGGCACATCTTAGCGGCGGTGATTGGGCATTTGCCGCCCCAGACCGTCAGCTTTGGGTCCAGGCTGTGTGAAAACGCACTGAACACATCGAAAGTTGAGAACTACGGGCGTTGTCTGCGAAACCAGCAGACGGAAGCGCGAATTGCCCTAGTCAGCTACATAGACGTTCGTAATGCCGTTTGGACCGCGTCAGCGGCCCAAACGCCTACTAACGGGCGAGCCAAGCGGCTGGATTCACGCCCTGATCGCCTCAAGCAGTCCTGCGATGCCGAAGATGCTCATCATTCGTTTGAGGTTGTAGGCGAGCACATGAAGGCTTATCTCAGTACTTACCCGCGGTAGTGTTTTGGTCAGGAAGTGGGTGGCTCCCATCCAATATTTGAGCGTTCCAAAAGGATGCTCAACAGTCTGGCGGCGAACCTTCATCTTCCCCGGGTCATGCTCCAATCGAACCTGCATCGCATCAACTACCGCTTCATGTTCCCAGCGCTTAACCCGACGTTCCTTACCCGTCGTGCATTGCTTTTGCATTGAGCAGGACTGGCAGCCCAAGAAGTAATAACAATGCAATAACATGCCGTCTTCCGTCGACGAATGTCGCCTGGTTAGTAACTGCCCCGCAGGGCATCGATACTCGTCCGACGCCGCAAGATAGATGAAATCCTGCTTGCCGAATCTGCCTTCCGCTTTGCTGCCAGATGTGAGGGGTTTCGGTACGAAGGTAGTGATGCCTGCTTGCTCGCAAGCAAGGATTTCCAGACCTTTGTAATAGCCTCGATCAGCCACCACCGTTAGCGATTCAGCTCCAATTTCTTCACGCGCTTGGTTCGCCATATTGCTCAGATGCCCGCGATCATTGCCAATGTTGGTCACCTCATGGGCAATGATCAAATGGTGTTTGTCATCGACAGCGGTTTGCACGTTGTAGCCAACCGTCCCGGTGCCTCGACCGCTCGTGGCCATTGAGCGTGCATCTGGGTCTGTGAGGGAAATCTGCTGGTCTGGACTTTCGTGGAGCTGTGCCTCGACTTCCTTGAGTTTCTGCATCTGCTTTTTCAGTGTTTCTATCTTTTCTTGTTGCCGCTGACCGAAAACTGACCCAGTAAAGGCTGTTCTGCCGACTGAAAACTGACCCAGGTGTTCAACTGCTTCTGCTCACTTTTCGAGCAGGAGAACACAGGGTGATCAGCATGGAAATGTTGGGAAAAATCCGGCGGATGTACTTCCGCGACAAACTCTCGCTGCACCAGATAGCCAAGCGTACCGGGCTGTCGAGAAACACCATCCGAAAATGGGTCAGAGCGCCCGAAGCTACTCAACCGGCGTACCAGCGGTGCGCAGCCTTCAACAAACTCAGTCCGTTTCACCAGGCGCTGGAGCAGGCGCTTAAGGCCGATTCGTTCCGGGCAAAGCACAACCGCAGGAGCGCCAAAGCACTCTTCGAGCAGATCAAAGCCCAGGGTTACGACGGCGGCTACAGCCAGCTCACCGCCTTCATCCGCGCGTGGCGCGGCGAGCAAGGCAAGTCTTTACGGGCCTTCGTACCGCTGACCTTTACACTTGGCGAGGCTTTTCAATTCGACTGGAGCGAAGAAGGACTGCTGATCGGCGGCCTGTTCCGACGCATCCAGGTCTCCCACATGAAGCTGTGCGCCAGTCGCGCGTTCTGGTTGGTTGCGTATCCCAGCCAAGGCCACGAGATGCTGTTCGATGCCCATACCACCGATGAGGAGACTCGCAATGCGTGATCTTAAGGCGGAACTCAAAGAACTGCGTCTGCATGGCATGGCCAGCGCCTGGGAAGAACTGGCCTCGCAAGGCGAAGCCTCAACGACCTCGTCGAAATGGCTGCTTGAGTATCTGCTTCAACAAGAACATGCGGATCGAGCGGTGCGCTCAGTGAACCACCAGATGAACATGGCCAAACTGCCCATGCATCGTGATTTGGCAGGCTTCGACTTCAGCGCTTCTAGCGCAGACGCCCGTCTGGTCAGGGATCTGTCCAGCCTGGAGTTCACCGATACCGCGCAGAATGTGGTGTTCATCGGCGGGCCTGGAACCGGCAAAACACACCTGGCCACCGCCCTGGCCGTGTCCGGGATTACAACGCATCACAAACGCGTGCGCTTCTACTCCACGGTGGATCTGGTCAATTTGCTGGAGCGCGAAAAGTACGAGGGTAAGGCAGGTCGAATCGCTCAAGGGCTGCTACGGACAGACCTGGTGATACTCGATGAGCTGGGGTATTTGCCCTTCAGCCAGAGCGGCGGCGCGCTGTTATTTCACCTGCTGTCCAAGCTGTACGAACACACCAGCGTAGTGATCACCACCAACCTCAGCTTCTCGGAATGGTCGAGTGTGTTCGGTGACGCCAAGATGACCACGGCGTTGCTGGATCGGTTGACACACCATTGCCACATAGTCGAAACGGGCAACGAGTCCTACCGCCTGCAACACAGCAGCCTGGTCGCGCAGACAAAGATCAAATCACGTGAACGAAAGCGCAAGGACGAAGATGGTATCGAGGACGATGAACCGTTTTGTTCTGCTTCATAAACACCCTGCCGCATGCCTTTATGCGGTGGGGCTTGATGACCGTTCAACCGGGACACTGCTGCTAAGCTTATTCACAATTGCTGGGACAAAAAAACAGCAATCCGCCCTGGGTCAATTTTCAATCGGCAGGGTGGGTCAGTTTTCAATCAGCGCCGACAAGTTGGTCGCTGGTTGTCATGGCTGGCTGCTTCACGGCGGTTAACGAACGCCACGCACCGTGACTGATCCACTTATACTCACTCAGCGTGGAGGACAAGCCGTTCACGAAGCATCGCAGTCGACCCAAATCAACCGTTGGTCCAAGGTAAAATTCAACCAGTTGCTGACATTCGATCCTTCGCCGGTTCAATGGCAGTTGTTGAGATAAACTTGCTGTCCACACCAACTGTCCTAGCTGAGTACCAAGCTGATCGTTCAGCTATTCTGCTTCGCGGGTGTAATATCGACCACCCCGCTGCCAAGTTCCCCGTTAGCAAGTCTACTGATTTGAATTGTGATTTTTGATAAAAACTTACTTTTTGTTGCCATCCAATTCAATAGCGCTATCTTTTCCTCACCGCCGGGAATGTTGTCATCTCCGGTTTTGTGAGACTTGAGAAGATCCTGAACAACGCCTGCAGCAAAATCTGGAATACTCAGCAGGTCATCTAAGTGGGATTTTCCATCGAATGACTTGCCAAACCCAACAAGATCAAATTTATGTTTAGAATACATACCAAGCGTCCGGAGAAATATTTGCTGTGTGTCTGCAAAACCTCTATCTCTGGCGTTTTCGTTAATAGCATCGTTATCACAATACCAAAGCAGGCGTTGGTTCTCCCTCGTAGTTAGAGCGGCAAACAATGCAATCGAGTGACAAACGCGCAGAACCTTCTCTCCAGCAGCCCCTTTCCATTTACCCAAACCCATGGTGGAAAGTTCTTTCTCAATGAACGGATGCGCCTCCTTCTTTGAAACACCAAATACTGTGTCGATCTGCTTGTCGATGGCGATAGTAATAACCGCGCCGTGGATGAAGTTGTCCACTATACGAAGAAACTCCGGCAAGGCCCGGCTCCTTGGTCCATAGCCCAAGTCTTTGAATGCAAACTCGCTGTAGGGTTTGAGCAAGCCATGTTTTTTTCTTAGCTCTTCAATCTGCTCCATGAACGGACCGACCTTGTTGTAAGCCAAGATCAGAAACGAATAGGTGTTGAAGTGCGCGCCCGGATGCTCACCACCGAAGTCCGACATCACTGCGATTTTTTCGTCATCAGAAAAATCCGGCAGCTCCTTGAGCTGACCGACAGCGACAGCAAGCAGTTGTGAAAAGTACGGGTATTCCGCTGTAATAGCTGACAAATCGAAGGGAGCGTTCTTTCTGATCTTTTGTTTGAGTGGTGCGTCGACGATTTTCGATCTTGCCATAATGGCAGGCTCCGCCTGAAGATTCTGTGCTCATCTGAGCGAGGCCGGTGAACAGGGCTTTCCTATGGAATGCTTTAACTGGACGCAATACCTGCGTCGTATCTGACTGAAGCGAATGACTGCGTTGTCACCGATGACGAGACCGAGATGGTGGCAAAGCCAGCTTCAGCATGTTGGTGGAGCAGTCGTCTAAGCATCTCCGTGCACGTGAAATGTAACCTTCCTAATCCCATCAGTCGACCGACCGCTTCTGGCCGTTTTCTGCCCGTCGCGAGAGGCAGAAAGCGACCCATAGCTGCCAGTCATTTGTGTCTACAGAGTCAGGGCAATTCAATCAGAGGGCAGCTCACTGAGCATTCTATGACTGGCGTATCCTCATAATGGAATCTGTGATGACTTGAGCATTTGTATCCAGCGTTTCCATGGCCGACATTGCATTAGCGGCGACACTGCCTACCCCATTTTCTGAGAGCCACTTGGTTATTTCTTCTATCGCTGCACCTAGGGCGTGCTGGTTGTGAAGGAGCAATGTCAGAGCGTCCGCAGTGGCAATCTTGCGGTCTGAGTTATCTGGCATGACGGTCGTCCTAGAGGAATGATGCCGGAAGCCTAGCTCATGTCGCCGTTAGCTGAGGCTGGGTGGGATAACTGCACAGATCTGCCCAACTGTTTTCATTCGACCTGACCCGTCCAAGGGACCTGATTTGAGCATCATGTTCCCTGGTTATGAGCTGCAGAAGACGGCCAATACCTGACGGTGGACGGACGAGGGGCGAATGGGTAGCGTCGACCCGGCTAAAGCCTGCCCTTAAATGTCTACAAAGAGTTGTGCGGTGGCCTGTTCCCTAAGGGAGCGATGCAGGCCCTTGTCGTTTCTCATCGGGGGTACAGATTCGACGGTAGGTACTAAACGCACAGAGGGAAAGCGTGAGAACAGGCTACAATCAGGGGCACCGACTATTCAGCCCCCACGCGTCGGTGCCTGGAGCCGGGAACGTAAATTTTCTTGCGCTCTTCATCAGCGGGATCGATAAATAAAGAGGACACCTGGCGTGCTCCGGTGTCGAAGGTATAGGTCAATCAGCGCAAAGGAGGTCAACATGGCAAAGAATTTCTTGGATTTGAATACGAGTCCAGATCTGTTGCTTGCGCTCAAAGGGGCCTCGCAACATAAACAGACGGCCGAGGAAGTATTGGAGCAGCGTGTATCGTTCGTTTACGGGTCAGTGGGCTCAAAGAACGGCGTTACGCGCGAACAGGTTCGCAAGCTGATCCTTGAGCAGGAAGGAGTCCAAGGGGCGAAACGTTGATCCTCTTCGAACTGTGTGGTGGAACCGAACAAGATCCAGTCTACCAAGAACTGGAAGTCTCCAATGGCAATCGGCAGTACGACTTCTTGAGGTCCATAGTGGGTGCCGCATTGGCTACGCAGCGCCCTTTCCTATCGACTCACATCATCAAGGCACTGAACTTTCATGCGATTACTTGCCTGCATACGAATGCTGGCGAGTACCGCCCTTGCCAAGTCTACGTAGGCAAACATACGCCCCCAGACCACTACCGTGTCGAGGCGCTCATGGATGACCTTGTGAACATGGTGAACAGAAACTGGGAGCAATCCGACCCAGTGGCCCTGTCGGCATACGTACTCTGGCGACTGAACCACATTCACCCGTTCATCAACGGCAATGGTCGAACGGCTAGGGCCGCCTGTTATTTTGTACTGTGTGTGAAGTCCGGTAGCTGGCTACCAGGGACTACGATCCTTCCTGAGCTGATTTGTCGCGACCGGGATGAATACGTTGTTGCACTCCAGCGTGTAGACGAGTCTCTGACCCAAGGTCCGTTTGATCTAAGCCCACTGCATGAGCTGTTGTCCAAGCTCATCACCGAGCAACTCAGTACACAACACCCCCCCGCTGAGAACCCTCAGGATTAACCTCCGTAATGCCTGTGTCGTTTCGAGTCAGAATCACTCTGGGGATATGGCTATTGTCAGCTTAAGGTCGTTTTCAACCTTCAGTGACAGGCAGCAATCGGCCAAAAGCGGACTCTCTGGTCGCGATATTGCGTTCATCCAAGAGGCCCCAGGCTGGCGCATCTACGATGGATGACTATTCAGTAGCATTGCTACGCTAGCAATAGGTCTATCTTGTACCGAACATCTAGGAGAGTAGGAGTGGAAACGGACAACATAAGCGCGATGCGTGACGAATATGTCGGCTCCATGGGGGGTGAGCTGGGGCCGGTTTTCTTCGCAGTGCATCACGAAGTAATTGAACTTGGTATTGTTTGGCAGCAATACGTGCACCTATACGGGACTAGTGCTGAAAATATCAATGTTCTAAACCAGACCGCCAGCTTGTTTTTTAGGGTGATACAGGATGAGTTGTGGGATAGCGTTCTGCTTCGAATAGCGGCTTTGACTGATCCTGCGACAATGAGGGGGAAGAAAAATATAACTTTGCGCGCATTGCCCGCGTTGGTCTTAGATCCAATTATGCGAGGTGAAATCCAAAGCTTATGCGACCTGGCCCTTGCTGAAACGGAGTACGCTCGAGAGCATCGGAACAAGCGAATTGCCCACAACGATCATGACTATCACATAGTTAAAGGCGCGGTTCATCTGAGCGGTATCAGCAGAGTGAAGATTGAGGAAATGCTCACTGCTATTCGTAATGTTCTCAGATATGTGCAGCACAAAACCCGCGCCGTTGACTTCCTTTACGATCGATTCATTGATGAAAGCGGTGCCGCATTGCTGCTCAGGAAGCTGAGAAAAGTTGATTGAAAGCTTTCAAGCAGCGACCGGAGAGCCGCTCCAAGATGACCGCCTGCTTTTGACCGATAGAAGTCTGTTGTGACCGGCAGAGATCGGCCACAAGCGGACGACAGAGGGAAGAAATCATCTCTTTTGGGTGCAGTAATTGGTAAGGAGCCTCCGAATTACCATGAGGCCGAATCCCCCCACTGGCCCCCGCACAAAGACGTGCGGGTCGCAGAATCAAAACTGAGTCCTTATTATGAAGAAAATGAGTCTTCCTCCTCTAGTACGTGATATCCGAGATGGCAATGTCACTTGGAAGCGCCTCGATAACTTGAATTACGAGCTACTTGGTTACTTTTTGTCCTGCCACCTCATCATTGAGCACTACCTTGATGAGTACCTGAAGACTCGTTACCCAGAACTGGATTGGGATGCATCCAGGCAGACGTTTGGGCAAAAAGTCTCGCTTCTTGCTACAGATAATTATCCGGAGAAATACAACTCCATTCCCGCAATCAAGCACCTGAATAGCCTTCGGAATAAGCTCAGTCACAATATCGACTTCAAGATCGGTAGCGTGGACTTGCTTCCGCTCTCTCACTACCTGAAGAAGTGCTGCGGGCCAGAATTCGAGGACCCAACCGAGCCAAAAGAAATTCTAGATCTCTTTACTTCAATGGTATGCGTTTGGTTTGCTTCCGGAATAAGCTCTGCTGCAAGGCAAACGCGGCATACTAGGGGCTGAGTTCAATTTTGGTATGGCTAGCTTTCGGGTAGGCTGCCTCATCCATTGCACTCAGGCGCCTCATGCAACCGACCGCTTCGGGACAGTTTTTGCCGGTCTCAACGGGCAAAGACCGGCCAGAAGCGGCCCGTCAGCGCCGGTAAAATCTACTTTCTCCCCGGGCTCTTCCTAGATCACCCTTCAACCGCCACTACGCTTAAAAAACTCTTACACTCTACCTACAGAGTCAGCGGTAGCCCGCATAAGGAAAAACCAGCGTGAGCTTTGATCGGAAAGATGGGCAGTCTGTACATGGGCGCGTAATCGTTATCGAGGACGAACCGGTTGTCAGGATGCTTTTAGAGGAATCGTTGGCGGAGCGTGGATATGCATCTGCGGGTTTCGACAATGCCGTTCAGGCGCTGAGCTACCTTGTACATATTGAAGGCGATTGCGCCTTCATCATCGCGGATCAAGGTTTGCCTGGAGGGATGCGAGGCACCGAATTTATACGCATGGCGAACGAACGGTGGCCTTCCATTCCTTCGATACTCGTCTCTGGCTATTTTGTGGACGAGCAGCTGATCCCTCTTTCAACGATTTTTCTAAAGAAGCCATACACGCTGGCTCAATTGGAAAGCACCATCGCGACCGCAACCCGCTTTCGACCGAGGCAGTCGTAAACGGGCGACCGTCTATACTTAGCGTTTGGAACGGCGTTCAACATGATTAGAGAGATAGTTCTTATCCTGCTTTTTTCAATAAGCGTTTTGTGTCTTCTCATCGCCGCCGTGGGTGTGTCGCTCACGTAGACACAAGGCATTCCAGCACTCCATCACACTGGTATTGCTTGGTCTGAATAGATCACTTCAGGCCGTCGCCTCAGCACAGATGGCCTCCGCGACCGGCAGCAATCGGGCCAGACTGCCTGTCAAGAGCGGCAGCAGCTGAGCACTTGTCGAAAGCAGCCGTACTATGGCTGGTCGACGGGTGAAGATCTCACGATATGAAACCAGCGAAACTCTTGGAGCAACCTTTTGTCCATGCTTTTACAGCGAACTGGTGCCTCTTGTTGTTCGATCGTAATCGCTGGTGGAGAAAGCCATGAGAGAAGCTACAAACGATTTGCCCGAGCCCATAAAGCGGCAGGCAGAGAGGATTCTCCGCGAGATCGAACTCGCAGGCTCGATGATTCTCGCGGTTAAAAGTGGCGCTAAAGCCCAGGGATTCATACTCGGAATAATATGCTGTGACGGCCTGCCTACAGAGCGCTGTGAACTGTTAGCAGACCATTATGACAGTATCGTGGAGCAAAGGTTGAGGTCGCTGACATTGGGGCTGTAGCGTCAATTGGATAGAAGAAACTGCGTAGAGGAATCGGATGAAGTACGTCACTTTCCTTTTAACACTTGCTCTAATAGCAGGCTGCAAAACGGCACCCGTTCCGGAAGAGATCACCACTGTTCCCCAAGAGCGGCTTTTTGGTTTTACAAAAACATCTGATACCCATCTCGCCATCTTGGCCGCGACCTCATTAGGAAATGATTGCGCGATCCGTATTTCAATAGACGAAAAGCCGGCCGCTGACTTTTTCGGCGCAGAAGTAGCCCATTTCGGGCTCACGTTCGGATCACACACCCTCTCGGCGCGAACTTCGGAGGGGTGCTCTAGGCAATGGACGCAAGAGATGAGGGTTAGTGTCAAAACTGGCGACGCCTTGATCATGCTTATCGACAAAGCGGGCCTAATACGGACCGAGCTTTAAAAGCTATAAACAACCTCCTACACTGCTGAGCATTCGCTCACACCGCACCGGCGCAGCTTCGTTTTCCTCCCGACCTTTGCACCGCTTCCCATTAGGATCATCGACATGCGCCTGTCCAATTTCATTCTCGAGAACCTTGAGCCGATTCTGCAGGCCTGGGAAGATTTCGCCAGAACCATTGAGACGCCGGGCGCGGACCTCGATAGTGAAGCGCTGCGAGATCATGCCGAAGAGATGTTGCGGGCAATAGCAAGCGACCTGCGCACCAAACAGACGAAGCGAGAGCAAGCTGTCAAATCTCAAGGCCGAGTCCCTTCAGATGATGAAGAAACCGCAGCTGAAACTCATGCAATGACGCGGCTGATGGCAGGTTTCACGATTGATCAAATGGTGTCGGAATACCGAGCATTGAGAACGAGTGTCGTCAGTCAGTGGATGAGGCAAGTGAAGGATGGTACGCCGATTAATGTCGACGACATGACCCGATTCCACGAAGCCATCGATCAGGCTCTCGCCGAATCCATCGCCAGCTACTCGCGCGCAGTGGAGGCGTCACGCAACGTATTTTTAGGCATTCTCGGCCACGACCTGCGCACCCCGCTAGGAGCGATCTTGCTGGGTGCCGACGTGTTGAGGCGCTCAGAAGGAGCCGGAGCCCGGGCCACAAAGGTTGCCAATCAAATATATACGAGCGTGCTGCGAGCGAGCCAAATTGTTGCAGACCTACTTGATTTAACACGCTGCCAAATGGGCCCAGGCATTCCTGTCAAAAAGGCGGATATAGATCTCTTGCACGTTTGCGAACGTGTTGTCGAAGAAATCCGAGCGTTTCATCCAGAGGCCATAGTCTTGTTCGACGCGAAGGCTCCAGTTCAAGGGCAATTCGACGGTGCCAGAATGGAACAAGTCTTCTCGAACATAATCAGCAATGCTGTACAGCATGGAGATAATCAATTCTCTATCAAGGTGAAGTTAGAGATATCAGAAGACTGCGCTATTTTTACCGTCCATAACAGGGGTGAGCCCATACCAGAGGACGTTCTCCCGTTTATATTTAACCCTATGGGTCGTTTCTCTCTGCGATCTGCAATTGATCACGGGCCGACAGAGGGTCTTGGCTTGGGGCTGTTCATCGCGTCAGAGATCGTGGCATCACATAACGGTTCAATCGATGTCAGCTCTGACTCGAGTGGAGGCACCACTTTTCTAGTCAAGCTTCCAATTTCTGAGTCGCCCCTACATCCGTAGGCACATTCGAGAGGCATCTTCGGGTCGATTGCGGTCGGAGCCCAATAAAACCAACGCATTCAGACCCATCCCCCCCGCATAGCGGATTCATCTCTGTTTAAACGACCATTCCACTTAAGTATCAATCTCATAAAACAACGATTTCATTGAGCTTGGGCGCATATTTCCTCGAATTAAGGGCCTACACTGGTAGCTCTGGGCATCCGGTGATGGAGCCTATAAAGGAACCGATCCTTGGACGCTAAATGGGGAAAGCTCTCACCACTAACGGGCTGGGCTGTCGTTGTCGAAGGCAACCCAACCTTACGTAAGTTGGTAGTGGAAACTCTGGCGGAGATCGACCTTCAGTCGTTGGTCTTTGAATCAGCGGATGCTGCTTTGATTTTTCTGCAACAGACGCAAGGCGGTTGTCCGCTGGTAATCGTGGACCAGGGGGTACTAGGTCGACTCCAAGGTACGGAATTCATCGAACTGGTAAAAACTAAATGGCCCTTAACCGCGGCGATTCTCACCTCAGGTAAGCGGGACGCCTCAATTGTGCTCTCCTCAACGACGTACCTAGAGAAGCCCTGGTCTCTGAATGATCTTGTAATGGCTGTAGCAAACTTACTTCAGCCTGACCGCCCCCTGGAAAAGACGCCGTGACAGTTTGTTGAATCGCGATTCTCCTCCAGCCTTGATATCCCTCCAGAAAGCCTAACCTTTTCCTACACCGCTCGAAATCGACATAAGCTCCGATCGGAGGGCGATCGAATGACAGCTTTGGGTCGTAAACGGACATTCACGAATGGCTGCTTATGGCCGGCTGCTGCCTCTCGCGATCGGCTGAAATCGGCCGAGGCTGTGTAAAAACGTTTTTGAGCGCGACAGGTACTCAAAACCGGACTGAAAATCACGCTTCTACGCGAAATCCACATCTGCTGACGTGCCGATAAATTTCAGATTTAACGTAGACGCGCACACTTCAATTTTGGCGAAGCGTTTTTACACACTCTGGGCCATCAGCGGACACTCAGGCGACGTTTTTTTCAGTTAGGTCTGACGCTCAATTGAACGCCAAGCTGGGAGGCTGGGAAAAGGGGCAGTTTCCCACCCCTCCACACATTTAGAACTCGAACATCAATTGAGTCCAGGGTGGGCTACGAAAATGCTCGCACACACTCTCCCGATGCCCGTAGCGATTGCGGCTATAGGCGCTTACGTGGACAGTCCGTAGGTGCTGTGGTGTGCGACGCCGAACGCGTCGGCATTTAGTCTCTCTCATGGCTGATTCCTTAAAGAAAACGCCAAAGCAAAAAGAGTCGAGGACGAGTGCCAGCTATCTGCCAATAGCTATTACGGTATTGTAATACTATACCCAATAGCCCACACTTCCCTCACGACCCTTGCCTTTGGCATCGGTTTAGTCGTTGTAGGGCTAGTACCGCCAAGTCTGCCCCCTACAGCAACGCCATACCCTGTCCCTCGCGGGACGGGGTTTTTTGTGCCTGGGCATAAAACCAAGCAACAAAATCTGCTCATTTATATATTCAAAGTGACAACCCAGTTATCCGGCTGCGACATGTAGCGCATGGTATCAGCAAAGGCCAACCAGATGGCAGTCAGACCGGCGCATCCGAGCAACACAACCGACAGACCGCCGTGCTAGAGCGCTCAGCTAGAACTTCCACAATGACTTATACATACCATTTCAAAAGGGTGAACGTCCCTCGGCGTGGCGGATCGGTTGCTCATAGCATTTTCTGCCGCGCGTCACTGGGGTCATCCGTGTCTAATGCAACCGGTTAGATTTGCTAGATGCAATTGCTGGCCAATGGATGCGAATCAGTGGTCAAGTCCATGCACTTAGGCAGTGATGCAAGGCCTCCCATTTCAGCGTACTGGGTCGGTGTTTGGAGTGGCGGAAAGAGCAGGCTTTGTATTGCGTTGGCCTTGCAAAACCGCGAGTGTGCGCTTCGTCAGATCAGGTCGGTGCTGGCGATCGCTACATTGTATGTGGACTAGTGCTTCTCCAGGCTAAAACGGAGACAAAAGGACGAGATCCTTAAAGACGAGTTTGACTATTGTGACATTTTTCCAAAAATCTGCTGGTTACTACCCCTTAAACCCGTGTAAATCGGGTCTATACAGAAACCGTTGACGACAGCGGAACGACCCTTGTTATCAAGGGTATAAATAGCGCAGTGTGACATTGAGCTGGGAGCGACGATGGCAAAGGATGCGACAGCTGAAATCTTGGCCAAGAGTGGCCCTATGCTCAGTAGTGAGCTTGCGAAGATTTTGGAAGCTACCTACAAGCTGGCACCACCGGCGGCACGCAAGCGTGTCGAGCGTGGCTGCGAAGACATGAGAAAACTCGGCCATTTGGTCTTCCCGCATCGTGCACGGTTTGTTTATCTGCGTTCCGATTACGGTTCGCCGAGATTTTTCACAAAGCTGATGGATGCTCTTCAGGAGACCAACAGCACCTATTACCAAGCGCTTCAGGCTTTGAAGATGCGCTCCAACATAATGATGCGGTCACACTTTCTCATAGCGTGTGGTGCGCCAGTCGCTCAGCTAAAGCATGTATCCGCGCAAAGTCTCCTTGAACGCTTGATCAGCGCGGATCTGGTCAAGGAGGTCACACTCCCGGGGGGTGATGTGTGCATCGTGAGATGCGATCAGGAGATGTCTCTCAGAGACGGATTCATACTGCCCCGACTCAAAGCCCGAAATATTTGTGAGCGAGTAGCGCTCCTTGCAGTTAAAGACTGGGCCCGAAATTTGGGCCTGGTGAGCTACGAGGCCGTCAAAACGCGCGAAGACGACGGACTTGAAAAGATGCCTCAAGTGGGCACGTTTCAGTGGGATATGGCTGGGCCGTCTTACCTTTTCCCGATGCGTTCCTACAGTGAAGCCACTGGCGTTAAGGGAGGCTTTTTTGTGTGCGACATTGCCTTGAATGGCAACGTAACGGCAAAAGAGCTGAGCGCGTTCGTAAAAAAATGCGCGACGCTTCGAAGTCTGAAAAAGGTTAATCGCTGTCTTCAGTTGTTTGTAGCCGAAGAGTTTTCAATGGAAGCGTTCGCGCTTTTGAAAAGCGAAGGCATCATCCCTGCCACAACAGAAAACATCTTCGGCTTGGAGGTGGCCAAAGCCCTCAAGCACTTATGCTCGTTGCTCGAGAATACGGCGAGGCTATTGGACAGCCCTGAGACGCTGGATAAGGTTTTCAACGTCCTTTCCCGGATCGAAGGTGCCGCCTCCACGTTACGAGGCAGTTTGTTTGAATTTGCGGTCGCTCTGATTGCCAAGACCAGCTTCCCAGGTGGCGATCCCGAGGTAAATCGCAAGGTCAAAGATAGCCTTGGACGAGAAGCTGAAATTGACGTTTTGATTGCCAGAAGAAATCGAGACGTAGTGTTCATTGAGTGCAAGGGGGTAAACCCTATGGGCAATGTTGACGACGCGGAGGTCATCAAATGGCTCGATGAACGGATTCCGGTGATTCGTGAAGTGGCCAAGCATCACTCGGAGTGGAAAGACCTTCCGCAGCGATTCGAGATTTGGAGCAGTGGTAAATTCACTCCCGAGGCGCTGCTGATGATCTCGGATAGAAATCTTAAAACCCAAAAGTACGAGATTGTTGCCAAAGGCTCAGATCATGTTTTCGAGCAAGTCTTGGACAGTAACGATGCAGGACTGATCCGCACCTACGAACAGCACTTCATCAACCACCCACTGAAAGAAATTGAGATGAGCCTCGAGCGAGCGGCTAGAAAAACAGAGCGAGATAAAAAGCGAGCCGCAGTTGAAAGCAGTTCGGTGCCAGCTCCGCCTCCACCATTCACATCTGTATCGGCTCCCGGGGCAGCGTAGCGCTGCTGGTATGGTAACGGCGCCTTCTTTTTTCTGTGATTCCAATATGCAATTACTGGGTTAATATACAGCTCTCTCTCTGGTGTTCGCTCAAGAGGACTGAATGGCTCCTACTCATGGCATCATCGAAATCAGATCGCTTGCCGATCTCCACTCCCTATTCAATATCGGCGCTGACATAACCTTGACCAAGGAGAAGTACAGCCACCCGCTGCGCCCTTATCGCTTGATCCAGCCTGAAGCCAGTTGCCAGTACCAAAAAAAAGGTACGCGCTGTTCAAAGATGCATCAGCATGGCTTTGTCGTTGAGCTCAACGATGGCTCTAACGTACTGATAGGTCATTGCTGCGCCCACAATCACCTGGGCCTTCATGACGCTGAAGTCAAAGGCGCGTTAAAACAACTTTCAGCCGCCGAAAAACGAAACATTCAGCGCCATAAGGTGGAGGCGTTCGCTACCTGCCGGACACAATCACCCATCGTTGTTAAGCGTGTGCTGAAAAACGACACGGCTTGCAGCGCTTGCGTCGGGCGCTGAGATCGGAGGGTTGGAATACTGCTTTCCCTCTTGCACCGTATAGACGTATGTCCGATGGTTTTCGGTGCATTTTTCATCGATCCCTACAAGAGATTCCATTAGCCATCCCTTCGTACCATTCATCCATCCAGGACTCACGAGCTGGACACCTTCTATCCATAGATCTCCATTGGTTTGGCCAAGGAAAAGCTCAAACGTCGGAATGTCAGCGACCATGACCATGTCAATGGTCGATTCCTCGTTGAGGCGACGTGCGAGAGAAACGTACAACCAAGGCGAATGCACGTCTTGCTCGACGAAATGCCAGCTCTGCCGGTCTCGTCCTAGTAGCGGGCTCGAATGCCGCTCTGCCATGCGATGTGTAGTGAACACGCAAACCCCTCCTCGGTGAACAGTATACATTGTAGCCATATACTGTTCGAAAAGGCTCTATCGTTCCCTTTGCGAGTTACGCGAGTGGAACTGAAAAAGGCTTTCGGCAGGGTATTGAACCGGATAAGAATTTTACGGGGCTACACCCAAGAGGACTTCTCGATTGTGAGTAGTCGCACCTATATCAGCACCTTGGAGCGAGGAATTTACAGCCCAACCCTTGATAAGCTGGACGAAATCGCTTCCGTTGTGCAGGTACACCCAGTCAGTCTGTTGGTGGCTTGCTATGCCTTGAGAGACGACGCTACGCTCGACGAAATATTTGAGCAGGTCAAAATTGAACTTGATGGGGGGAAGCTGCTCGCTGGGCTTGCTGAGTCGTAATGCGCCGCCGGATATCGAGTTCAGCAGAACGCATGATGCGACACGTTGAGCGGCCCTCAGTAACAACAGATCCAGAGCGATTTTGAGTTTGCCAAATGGCTTGTTGTGGGTGAGTTGTTTCAAGGAAAACCCACATAGGCAGCGGTGAAAAATGAATGTGGTGCCATTTTTACCGCCCTTGTTGCGCTCTGAGGTAATATTCCTAAAGATTGAAAGCTCGGATGAAGTTTAAGACGCGTCCTACAGCAATTCTTTTGCCGCCTTGTTAGCGTGCCCGCCAATGTAAGCTTATGAAGGCCAGGTAAGGCTCATCGTGCTTTTGGCGCCAGCTGTATCAGCTATGAATCCTCGTGCTGCGCCACTGCAAAAAAGGAACAATGGATGTTCAATGCCTCCCCTCGAATGCAATCCAATTTGACGGTCAATGACTTCACTCTGTCCTTCAAGTCCTCGCTTTCAACGTCAACGAATCTATTAGCAAGCCTTGTGTGTTCGATGTCGAATTCGTCATTGCGCGCCGAGATGAGAGCCTCAATGGCGTGCCGCAAAAACCAACCTTTTGGGCGCTCGAAGAGCGCCGTAAGCGTGCACCGCTTTTAACTGTCACGTGAGGCAATTTTCCTCACGTGTCGCTCACCATTTTGACTAGGGAACAGTTATATGCGCCAAAGGGACTTGAGATTCACCTTTTCCGTGCTGTCCGGGCGGACCGAGTTCGAGGTCGTAGAGTTCACGTTGGAGGAGGCGCTTTGCGAGCCTTTTCGGCTGACTGTCGAGCTTGCCAGTGACAACTCCAATATCGACTTTCAGCAGGTACTCGATCAACCAGCGCTGCTCACGATCTGGCAAGGCTCCATGGCTGTCCGTTACGTTCATGGCTTGGTGTCCAGCTTCACTCAAGGCAAAACCGGGTTCCGACGCACGCGATACCAAGTTGTAGTTGAACCTCAACTTGCCCGGTTGGCCCTGAGCTCCAACTGGCGCATATTCCAGCAAAAAAATGTGCCCGACATACTTAAGTCCGTGCTTACCGAGCATGGCGTTATGAACTATGAACAAAACATCAACGTAGAACACTTGCCCCGCGAGTACTGCGCTCAGGCCGGCGATACCGACCTCTACCTGTTCGACAGGCTTTCTACCGAGGAAGGCCTTTTCTACTATTTCAAATTCGACGCAAGCACTCACACTCTAGTTCATGGCGACAAGCTCTATGTTCAGGAGCGTATCAAGGGTGGGCCGGTGCTCTACACGACTCAGCCAGCAGCGGATGCCGAGCATCCGGTGCTCTATGCGTTCAGTTACACCGAAAACGTCCGCACGGCTGAGCAGACGCAGCGCGATTACACCTTTAAACGCCCCACCTTCGACCAGCAGCAGAATCTTGCCGGTGATGACCTGAATAATCAGGCCCAGGACTACGAACGTTACGATTACCCTGGACGCTACAAGGCCAGTGCTGTCGGCAAACCGTTTACTGAGAATCGCCTACGCGGTCATCGCCGTGATGCGCAGATTGCAGTGGTCGAAGGAGATGATCCTCGTCTGATTCCCGGCCTGTCGTTCCAGCTTACTGGTCACCCCAGAGAAGATTTCAACCGGTGGTGGCGTTCTGTCCGAATCACACATAAAGGTGTGCAGCACTCCAGCCAGCAAGAAGAATCTGCCGGCGCGGAGATGGGGGTTAGTTACGACTTCACCGCCGAGATCATTTCCGAAGAAACAGAGTGGCGCCCTGCGCCGATGCCCAAGCCCCGTATCGATGGGCCACAGATCGCCAGCGTGGTAGGGCCTGAAGGCGAGGAGATCTACTGCGACGAATGGGGGCGGGTAAAAATCCAATTCCCATGGGATCGGGAAGGCAAGAACAATGAGTTCAGCACCTGCTGGATCAGAGTGTCGCAAAACTGGGCCGGCGCCGAATGGGGGCACATGGCGATTCCGCGCATCGGACAGGAAGTTATCGTCGACTACCTCGATGGGGATTGTGACCAACCGATCATCACTGGCCGCACCTACCGTGCGACCAACTCCCCGCCGTACCAACTTCCCAATCACAAAATTCTGAGCACTATCAAAAGCAAGGAGTACAAGGGGACCAGGGCCAACGAACTGCGCATCGACGACACTACAAAGCAAATCAGTGCTGCGTTGATGAGTGATCATGGCAGCACCGCGTTGCACTTGGGCTATCTGACTCATCCACGTCCAAGTGGCGGAGAGCCACGCGGTGAAGGTTTCGAGCTGCGCACAGACGAACATGGTGCGCTGCGTGCAGCCAAGGGCCTGCTTCTCAGCACTGAAGAGCAACTGAATGCCAATGGTGGGCATCTCAACCGTGCCACTGCCGTTCAGGTATTGGAGGCCGCTCTTCAACTGGCTAAAGAGTTGGGCGACTACGCCGCGGATCATCAAGGTGTTGGGCATGACACCGCGCCACAGAAGTCGCTCAGTGAGGCAGTTCGTGATTTGGGTAATGGCGCCAATGACGAATCGGGCAAAACCAACGGAGGTAAACCTGCTATTGCCTTGAGTGGTCAGGCCGGTATCGCGGCGGTGTCTCCCAATAGCGTCACTCTGGCTGCTGGCGAGCATATCGATAGCGTTGCGCAACAGAATCAGCAATTCACCTCGGGCCAAAAATTCGTAGTTAACGCAGGCACCGACTTGGGTCTATTCGCTCAAAGCGGTGAGATGCGACATATCACTCACCAAGGACCGATGCTCCTACAGGCTCAAAAGAACAACATCAGCTTGGAGGCGGATCAAAGCGTGGAGATTAGCGCGAGCACTCAACACGTGGTGATCTCTGCCAAGGAGCACATCACCCTGACCTGCGGCGGTGCCTACCTAACCCTTAAGGGAGGCAACATCGAACTGGGTATGCCCGGCAATTTTATCGTCAAGTCGGCCAAGCACAGCTTTATCGCCCCAGCTCACGCGTCCACCGTCTTTAACACGTGGGCCCAAACTCCGTTCAATGAGCGAGTACGGGTGGTACGCAATGGGACGCCATTACCGAATTACCGTTACGCACTTACGCGAAGTGATGGTGCCCGGGTGGAAGGCGTTACTGATGGTGATGGTTGGGCCGCAATGCAGCAGGGTCTCACGACTGAAGGTTATGAGTTTCATCTGCTTGGTCCAAGTGAGACATGACCATCATGCAAATCCCTAATATCGGAAAAGCCAGAATCTACATTGAAAGTCGTCAAAACAAGGCAGGGAGAGCCTAATGAGTGAGCCAACAAGGCCGGTACCAACCCAAATTGGCCCAGATGGGAACGTTACCGCACGTGTGACCATGAGCCGCACATCCAACAACGTCCGCGCTGAACTCAACGCACCTCCGGACCACGCCATTCCGATCATTTTTGTGCCCGGCATCATGGGCAGTCCGTTGTTGGCAACAGGAGCTAACGCTCGCATCCTGGGCAACGATAATCGATGGGCGTGGTTTCCTGACGATGCCGCTGGATGGGTGGCGGGAGTCACCAAATGGAAAAGCTACAACAGTTTGACCCCAGTTGAACGCAAGCAATTACTTGATCCGCAACTAACCCGCGCGCTGTCGGACCCTCAGGATTCCGATCTCGAAACTGTGAGCAAATTTGTCAGCACCTTACCGGTTCAAGAGGCGAGAAATCGTGGTTGGGGATCCGTGTCGCTCGATTCTTATGGGAGCATTCTCAACTTCCTTGAAGCGCAGCTACGTTTCATTTTGACCCCGGAGGGCAAACCCTATCCAGGCGTTATGGCGGCGGTTCCAAATAATGTTTCGGCTTGGGGCGAGCTCAAAGGCTACAGCCCCCTGAAAACAGAAGCACTGAAGGCAGCGGCTGAATTTCGCTACCCCGTGTATGCGGTGGGTTACAACTGGCTCAACTCCAATGCTCAAGCCGCTGACTATCTTGCAGGTCGAATCCAAGCCGTTCTCGAACGATGCAGAAAGGATCTGGGGGTTAAGTGTGAGCATGGGGTGATTTTAGTCACTCACTCCATGGGTGGATTAGTGGCGCGCATGTGTGCCAAGCGCAACCCAAACCTGATCCAAGGCGTGGTTCATGGCGTCCAACCGGCTATTGGTGCCGCAACTGCCTATCGTCGTGTTCGAGCGGGATGGGAGGATATGGCCGGGGCCATTGGACTCGGCGGGACTGGCAAGAAGATTATGCCTATCTTCGCGAATGCTGCGGGTCCGCTGGAGTTGTTACCTAATCAACGTTATGGCGCTGGTTGGTTGAGCATCACTTGCAATGGAAAAGAATTATTTCAGATGCCTACTGGGCCAGATCCGTACACGCAGATTTACTTAAAGAAGAATGCGTGGTGGAAATTGATGGATGCCGCTTGGATAAATCCAATTGGGAACTCATCCCCGGGCACGCTAACCAGCGCTTGGAGCAACTATGAAAAAATGCTCAACCAGGCAAAATCTTTTCACGCTGGGCTAGGTAACTATTACCACCCCAACAGCTTCGTTCACTACGGGGCAGACAGCAGTCATCAGGCGTTCCATCGAGTCACATGGAAGCTTGGCACTGGAGTTATCCCTTCCAATAAGCCAGGAATGCCCGCTACCCCCGTTCCCACGCCCTCACGCGAACATGCTTTGTCTCTACGACTGAGGGGTGAAAATCACGAAGGGCGAGCGTGGATGGTTGATGACATCAGCGAAGACCAGTTGATTAACCAGTACGGTGTTGGAATTGGCCATAACACCCGTGGCGATGGTTACTTCGCTGACCTTCAGGGCCAAGATCAGGCGGGCGACGGCACCGTGCCTGCACATGCCGCCGAAGACGCTGCGGAGCAAGCAGTGTTCGCTGCCCGCATGACAGGCTATGACCATCAGGGCTCCTACAAGAACCGCAACGTACAGAACCTAACGCTGTATTCGGTTCTGAGAATAGGTGCCAATGCCAAGAAGCTCTCGGCATGATCGCTCGCCGCCATCTTCTAATTGTTGCCCTTGTAGTCTCAATACTGGGGGCTTCCACATACGGATGGCACCAGTGGCGCTTACCCCATTCCAACCAGAGCCATACCATGAGTGACTTGACACAAAATATGCAGACCTATTGCGTCGGTCGTTTACTAATCGACCTGCCAAAAGGAGCCACTTGGACCACCCAAGCGAGTGGTGCGCAATTAGGCAACATGGCACTTTCCGTGACTACTGGCGTCACCCAGCAGCAATACGACGAGCTAGTTGAGCACCGATGGCAAGAGGTGCTGGCAATCAAGACAGACAACAATGGAAAAGCTTATCTGCGACCCTCGGAACGCATTGCAACGCCCGAGGGAGGTGCCGTCTTTGTCTATGAGTATGAGCACGTGGATGGTTTGGCTGAGGATGACGAGACTGTTGTTCAGCAGCTTTTTCACCAAGCCGAAGGCTATCTATGGCGCGATGGCACTCTCTTCAAAATCACACCATCACTCAATAGCAAAGATGCCATTGCCAAACTGTTTCCTCGACTGCATGCGCGAGCAGCGGACGAAATACCGAGTCGCCCTGGCTTATGCTTGAGCGGCGCATTCGTGGATGGGTACTACGATCTCGCCAGTGGTGATCAGGAAGAAGTGAGTTGGGGATTTACGCTGCCTCGCAACTTAGGCGTGGTAGTGCGACACGGAATGGTATGGGAGCCTGAGCAGCCTATGCTTGAGCGGCGTCGTGAAGCAGACAGGGAAAGTGCTGGATTAATAGCTCGCATGCTAGCGGATCCAGGTGTCGTTGCTGGGCGCAAAGAGTATCGAGCGGCAACGCGTGTTGTTGGAGAGATGGATGGCGAGGAATACGTCATGGGTGGAACAGAAGGCAAAGGCCCACAAGAATTCAAAACCAATGTTGGCGGTGAATGGAACTTTGTCGGACGTGGAACCCCTACGCCATTGCCAAGTGTTAATTTGGGTATGGACACGACCTATCTGACATCTAGAAAGCCATCGACATTGGGCGATTTTCCTAATTTTGAAGATGTTTCTGGAGGTCCAACCGAGGCAGAGTTCTTCGAGATCTGGGACGCCATAATTGAAAGTGTGCGCTTTCGTCCAGGAGCCCTGACACCACCATCAGGTGGAAAACCCCTCATTAGTCCTTCTAGCCCAGTGACATCAACTGTGGTCAGCAAGCCAGGAACAAATGACTACGCTCTGGAGGAGTTCCTGACCGGGCTATCACCTTCCCAGGACTGGATGGATAAGCTTTAGGGCTGATCAGCGCTTGGTACATATCAAACCTTCGAACGCACACATGGATGGAAAAGTAATGCACCCACCTACCACCGACTCGATCAAACCGAATCACTCTCGACTTGCTGTCGCTTCAGTCCTCGTCGTGATATTCGGCTTGCTGTTCATGGTGCTGCGTATCGCTCAGCAGAATTACATGATGGCCATTGGCGCGGTCTGGGTAGCGAACAGCCTGACAATGGTCCTGCATGCACTGTATTGGCAGCGCTATGGTTTGTCGGGGCCATATAAAGTTGCTGTTGTGGCTCAAGGTTTGATTACGATCGCCCCGCTGCTGTTCGGACAGTCCGGCCTGGCACTGATTCTTTTCATGCTGGGCGGAGAGATCCGTTTTTGGTAGTGAGATGGGTAGGTCAACTAATCGCGGACATCCTGATAGTTAATTCAGGCAGTCTCCCGTTCGCAACAGGTATGCGAGCAACTCCCCTGCGGTCACACAGGTCCGCAGGGGCCCGTCAAGTAAGCAACCTTCTAAGCGTTTACAGGTCAGCTTCGTTGGTGCCACTCAAAGGAAGAGATATGGATATCATTCGACTCGGCGACTCTACCAGTCATGGCGGAACCGTAATTGAAGCTTTCAGCCAAACTGACTTATATGGCAAACCCATGTCTGGCGTGGGGCATAAGGTCGACTGTCCTAAATGCAAAGGAACATTTCCCATATCTGAGGGAAGCGCCACGCTGGATGTCGGTGGTGTGCCCGTAGCGCTCCACGGCATGAAAACCGCCTGCGGTGCCAGCCTGATCGCGAGCAATCCCAACGGCAACGCCGATAGTTGAGAATTGCAGAGGGCATTTTTGATGGTCACTTAGCCTGTGCTGCATTTGAGTCTAACCAGCTAAACGAAGCTTTTATGTTAAAAAAACCACCGCTACATGTGGTCCTAGACCGTTCCAAGCGATTGCGCCAGGCCACTGAACGTTTAGGTTTGTCGAGCGATGAAACCCTTTGGTCTGGTTGGCATGTGAAATACCAATTCACTTGCTTGTACGGACACCTCTTTAGCACGACTCCCGTCACGCTACTGAGTCCGACCGCCAAAGGCTGCCCAGAGTGTGGCGCGCAGCGCTCCATGCAAGTTTTGCTAAATGCGGTCCAGTCACACGGAGTGTCTTGCCTTTCTACGCAGTGGCAGGGCGAGAAAAGCCTGTACCATTTTTACTGTGGATGCGGCCATCAATGGCAACGCAATGGCAGGAATGCTCTGCGCCATCCAGGGTGTCCTGCCTGCGTTAAGCGAACTCGCTACCAAAAGACTCGTTTAACTGACGGCCTGGAAAGGCTTCAAGAGGCGGCGGCGAAGCAGGGAGGTCGGTGCCTGAGTGAAGCCTATTTAGGAACGGGCCAGCGTCATCAGTTTATTTGCTCTCAAGAACATACCTGGTATGCCATGGGCCATGAGATCTTACGAGACTCATGGTGCCAGCGTTGCGCAATCGAACAGTTTTCTAAACAACGATTGCACCCGGAAGGGTTAGAACGTCTTCGAGCTATTGCCGCTAGTCATAACGGGATTTGCTTGAGTGATGGGGAATATCTAGGTGTACGACAACGTGTGCTTTTTCGTTGCAAAGTGGGGCATGAATGGGAAACGCTTGGCCGCCGGGTGATCAGAGGCACGTGGTGCCCGATATGCAGCATTGATAAGCGACGATTAACGCTGGCTGATGCACAGAACGCGGCATCCGCGCACGGAGGACAGTGCCTTTCAATGGCCTATGAGAATAACGCTGCGTACATGGAGTGGTTGTGTCATCGAGGCCATCACTGGCGAGCGCCTTTGGCGGTGATACGAGCTGGTCATTGGTGTGCGCAATGTGCGGTTATCGCGCGAATTAGTAACAGCAAATCTAAGGCGCTCATTCGCTATACGGCTGCTACAGAATAATAAGAGAGTTGGTAGCCATGACGCGATATCAGCAAGTTTGTTCTTGCTGAAAGACTTCTGTGTAGTGACATAAGATCGATAATGATAAATAAGCCAAGTTTATTAATACTCTGATTTTTTAAAGTCTGTTGGCGCGGTCTTCCTCTGCGTTGAGGTTATGGACTGTGGCTGCGGCGTTAAAATTTCAGGCTATGAATCTCGAAAGTTATTTAATTTGGTTGGGGCGTTTTGTGCAGCGTTAACGAGTGCGATTGAGATGTGGCTAAAGTTTTTTGTTGGTTTGAGATAATTATACGTACATTTATTTTTTGCTGAAATTCGGTGTAAGGATTTTTGAATTCTCATAACTTGCCAAGCGGTCTCTAAGGGCGGTATTCTCATTCTCTAGTCGTCTAAGATTTTTACGCATGTCTAGCATCTCTAATTCTGCGATACGGTAGTTCTCAGCTATGGCTTGGTGATGGCTTTTCCATTCTTCTGCACGATCAGTAACAGCCCTACGTACGCTCTTTCGTCCACTGATCGTCGCGTTGTGGATACGTGTAAGCCATTCCTCTACCATCGGCCGCGTGGTGTTCCGGTGCGCAGCAGTTGAAAGTGTGACCTGATTGATTTTTGCACGACGGCACAACTCGGCTTGACTAATCTTTCCTCCATTATAAGGATAGATACCTTCATTAGCGTCGATCTCGACTTCGATCTCATTTATCGCGCTTTTCAACTTGTTGAAGACCATAAGTGAGCGTTGTTTTGCATGTTCTATTAGTCCTGATGGGGGGGCTTTATTCATGAAATCTGCTCCCTGCACCGTAGAATATGTAGAACCGTAGGGTCCGTTTTCCATTTTTCTTGAATGTCAGTGAATCTTTCTAAGTTGGTTAGAATTTGTGCAGCCCAAAAGTCCTGCATGAGTTCGTTATCTGCGTCCTTTTCAGCTTGATAGCAGTGGATCGCCTCAGCAATCGCTCCTTCAACATCGCTGCGCAAAAAAGCCTCCTCCAGGCGATTACTACAACTGGACATGCAGCGTGACGCCTCCGGATGTCCCACCTTTTTGGCGCAAGGACTCACACTGCCAGGCAATTTTGTGCAAATTACTCCTGGGCGAACTAACTCCCACGCCTGGCCATTCATAGTTAAAATCTCAGCCAGTTCCCGTATGTTTTCTGCTCCTAAGTCAGTACCGAGCCGGAAGCGTTCTTGCTCTACCATATGTTGAATCCGTTCGGCCGCCTTTCCTCCATATTTATCTATGCTTTCAATAGCAGTGGTCGCACGCATGATAACCATTTCCTCAGATACCAGTTTCGCTTCTGCGGCAATGACCGGGTCACTCAGAATATAATAAAGCGTCATTTCAATAGATTTGTGACCGAAAAGATCCATCAGAATTTTCGGGGCACCCACTAGAGCCAGAGCTACAAGGCGTGCCAGGGTCTTTCTAAATCGATGTGAGCTCAGATTTTGGCCTCCTGGGTCTGACGAAAGGCCAATACTTTTCACAAAAGTGCGTAGGTTATCGTTTATGCCAGTAGCGCTGAACTCACTGATATGCCCATATCTTAGCCAAAGCGAATTCGAGAGGTCGGAGTTGTCGCTTGAATCTTCTGCGTAAAAGCCGATTTGTTTTAATATATCCCGTAAAATCTCCTGCTGTTCAATTGCCTCTAAAGCCATCTCTGGCAATGGCCAATCGCGCTCGTTGCCTTCATGAAGTTGAGTCAGCTTGTAGGTAAAGCCGTTGGCAAATGGAATGCCCTCCGAAGAGCGGATTACGGCGCCAGATTCTAGAGACAACATCTCTGAGATTCTGCTTCCTACAGCCAATAGCGCAATGAAAAGGTGCGCGTATTGTAGAAGCTCAAGGAGTTTTAGAATATGTGTAACATGAGTCGGCGGCCATGTTCCTGGCAAGAGTGGCGGTGTGTTCGCTCCGACGCGGAGAGACAATGGAAATGGAGGCGTCACGAAACATGCTCCATTTCGGTCTGTCCACCGGTGTGATGCCATTTTATCTAGGGCTAGCAGTCTCCGTTTCTTTCGTATTGCTCTCTCAGTAACACCAGAGCCATGGTGTGGTACGTCTTTTACTATTCTAGCTATTTGTTTGCCTAATCCGAGAAGAGAAGGACCTAGATCCTTAGCTAGCCAAACAGCTCGCCAACCGGCCTGCGCTACCCACTCGTCCGGAAGCGGCATGTACTTATCAGTTTTTGCCTCTTGTTTGGGGCGCGCGTCAGAACCAATAACGTCTGGTATGTAATTCATTCCTTTTTTTAAATAGTCAATCCCAGGGCGATCATTCCAAAATTTTAGATCGCAGAATTTATTTATTCGAGCTAACTCGCGTGAAATCTCAAGTTGTTTTGAGTTCGAGAGATGTTGGAGGTCCTCTTCTTTCAAATTTTGGAGATATAAATCTTTATTAATGATTTTATGGTTTTTGGTACAAATTGCGATTAGAGACGGGACTGCGCGGTAAATTGGTACGAGTAGGCTGGACGGTTTCATAAGCATATTTCTGAGTCGTGACCCTAATCCTGTCGGAAGCAGGGCTATCAGTACTGCGTAGCGAGTACAATATAGAACGGCATTTTCGATGTGCGCCTTTGGAACTCCCAAAGAGCTCAATCTCTCCCGAAAGTCGACTTCAAGAAGTGATTGCTTTCTGCTCCCCGCAGGCATCCATTCACGAGGCGTTGACCAAATCCCGTAATTGTACCCATACCCAAGCCTGCCTTGTAATGCTGCTAATTCTTCGGGTAACATGTTCTTCACGTGTTCTGGCGACGTACTTAGTTGGATAGCGTCGCGTAAGAATTCCCACGTATTTCTCGTTTTCTCATCGGCCTTATTCACCACACTCAAGCTCCTTCCCAAATTATGGGCTTATGGTGACCATTTTTGATTTTCGAGCGCCAATGTTCGAGTTGTTCTTCTACTTTTTGGGGATCATAAAGCTCTAATGCTGCACAGGCGTTTGAAAGTTCATCTGGGAACGAAGAGTTAAACCACACTGTAACAGGTGTGTTATTTTGAAGGTGTTCCAACTCACATACACGCATGGCGATGCCCTCATAGCTGTCTGGTAGCAGGATTGCATTTTGAGGACATAATGTGCATCTCTGAACTCGACACCCGCCACCCTTATGATTGGGTGCAATCGCTGAAGGCGGGTTCTTTGGGTCTTTACAACCAACACCTATTCGAGTCCGGTTATTGCGATACGTAGCTAGACGAGCTAGCTCTTCAGTAGTCGTAGCACCCCATTCTAACTTAGCTCTGAGTATGGTCGCATCCACCGCTTTACGTTCATCTATCTCGCTAAATAAAATGGTCTGGAACTCGTAAATTTTTTTGACAGAGTGAGCTTTCCAACGCTTATTATCTAAGTATATTTTGGTTGTGTTGGCAGATTTATGGCCGGCTGCGATCTGTGCTGTCAAGATGTTATAATTGCTAAACTCATACGCAAATCCAATGTAGCTATCTCTAAGATCGCTCGGAATAATGGTGTTTCTTATTTGCTTGTCGGGTGGTTGTCTAAGATTTATTCTCTTTATTAAGTTTGCTAAAAATGTACCTTTGCTTTTATAGAAGGTTCTAAAGTTAAGATTCGATTCCGTGATATGGTTCACCGTGAATCCATGAGGGTCAGGATAGATCCACGGGGATCGAGCTCTCTGTATTAGTGTTTTTCGTCTCTTTAGTAAATTGTTTGACGTACTGGTCGTCAGTCCTGATTGTTTTAGTTGGTTTTCTACGTCTGCAAGTTCATTGTTTACCAATTGTCGTAATGGTGCGGTAAGTTTGACTAGCGATCTGAGTATGCTGCCGGGTGAATCGAATCTTTTATTACGACCAATGCAGGGGTGTTCTGAGTCGCCGCGGTATTTTAGGCCATATACAACGTGGTAGTCAGGATTTGTCGGATGATCTTGGACGAAACGATCTTCAATGTTTAAGTTGTATAAGGTGCTCACATTCCATCCGCTGTATATTAGACACAGAAAAAATGCTTCGCGTACTTCCTCTCGCGTGGGGTAATGATTTGCTATAATGTCTGAGAATGGCTGCATCCAGGTTGGATGGTTACATCCCGTCCACTCGCGAATGTGATCAATAGAAGGTAGTGGATGGCCAGATAATTCAATTACAGCTCGGTAGACTTCATTGGCATGTTTCTTTCTGGATTTGAAATATGTATTCTTCCAATTCATTAGGTTTGCTTGTATTTGTTCTGCTGCTTTAATTCTACTTGTTGCAGCGAACCAATCTTTTTTAAGTTCACGACGGATTCGTTCTACCTCCCACGACTCGGGAGTATCAGATTGACCTTGCTTTTTTTCGATGCTTGGCCAATGTAATGGTTGAATACCCATTTCACGACGTACAAGGTTAACTACTCGGATGAAAGTGGTATGGCAGCCGTGTGTTACGCCTAAGTTTACGGCTATGTGATGATGGATTAGCTGTAAGTCAGCAACGCTGTGAACAGGGTGGATTTCGTATAGGCTATTCTCCGTTGCTGATTCTGCCTCTTCAAATACTCGCCACCATGTGCGTAAATATTCTTTTAAAAGCTGCAATGAGGCCTGTCGATTTAAGGAAAATAAAAATTTGATTGCTGGAATCAATTCTGAAATAAGGTTAGGGCGTCCGCTAAAATCCCCTTTCCACAAGTGTTTACCAGCGGTAACCTCAGCAGCGGTTCGGCCAGTTGCTAACTGTGTTAGGTCAACCAAATAAGGATCTGTTGGATGAAGGGTCCAGAATATAAGGGGGGTTTGATCAATAGTGTTGCTCGCTATAGATTCGCTCCCCGCGGATGAGGGGGGGCTTGAGATTATGTGGCTCTTATTTGTTTTACGGTTAGGCTCGGCCATGAAGAACCTCAATGTTTATGCATGCGGCCTTGGCTTCAATTTCGTCGAGGAAGTCCTGGTATGCGAACTGAATACCCTCGGTTTCTAATATCTTTACTACCCACTGTACGTAAAGCTCTGTTGTGGTTTTATCTATATGGCCTAACTGGGGTCTGATTAGAAGTTGTATATCGCTGGTCGTGTTACCGCTAATCCAATCCAAAGGTATCGTTGCAACATTCAGCGGACCTAATTGCGCCTTCCTCTTCTGGTGCTCACGTAAAAGCACCTTGCACGCCCACCAATGTCGACCAGCATGGGGTGACCAGCCAGAAAATGGAAGGTAGCTAATTCCTGTCCACGCCTCATAAAGCGAATCACCCGAAATTCTCCGTCCGTTGTGTTCGCTCAGAAACAGATGGGGCGGAGGATGCGCAATAAGCGCACGCTGTTCGGATCGGCTTTTTGCTTCGGCGACTCGTAATGCATTGGATTTTAGTCGAGGCCCACGTCGATACTGGTGAAGTCGGTTTGCCATTGATAACGACATCCAAATACTGCGCTCAGGTCCTATCTTGTCGTCTGAGTCGTCACCATAGCTTTGCCCCTTGCAACCAAACTTGATACTTACTTTTACTTGGTCGCCTAGCACTTCCCATTTTTCAACGTATTCAGGGAGGGTGTCTACTCGCCAGCAGGCCGCCTCTTCGCGGCGAATGCCTGTATCAAGTATCAGTCGGCACATTAGTTCTTTTGTATGTCCGCGTTGTATCTGGACAAAGCGCAGCCATTTGCCAATCTCCATATCAGTAGGCAATCGTAGGTGTTTAGGGTTTTTTCGTACTCTTCCGATCCTGGATGATATTTCTTTGGGGCGGTGCCCGTGGCTACTTATTGCAAAATCATCGCATCTGTGAATAGTTTCTGTAAGAACTTCGAATTCTTTTCTCTGTCCCCTGGCGGCTGCCCAAGACAGAAAGCAGCAGGCTTCATTGACGCGGCGGTTTATGGTCGCTGGTGCTAACGGATCGCCAGCTTTCGACCAGCGCCCACTTAGCATTTCTTTTTGGTAGCCACCATAAAGATGTTCTGTGTAGCTTGCTAAGCGCCAGTCAATTCCACGTAGATCAGCCCATTCAAGAAAATTCGTAAGCGATTCAGCGTAGCTTTTCAGGCTTTTCTTTGTAGGAAAACGCTTTACGAACAGACTGCCACCGTCCGGCCAAGTGCAGATAGCTCGCTCGACTAGGTAGTTCGAGCTCTCTCTATGGTATTTCCAGTTTTCGTCAAAAACGAAAGGGACGTGGGCGACGAGCCCAAACCCTCGCTGAGTGAGTGCGGCGGGTTCTGCCCAGAAAATATAGAAGGCCATTTTTCATTTTCTACCTGGTGCCCTGACCTAGACGGTAGTAGAAAATGGCATGGATGCAAGCGTCATTTAATGAAGTGTAGGGGCTATCCTAACCAGCATTTCCCCCGCGCAGAACACACCCGGCAGTTGCTTGAGCATCAAGCGTTCATCCATCGCTTCGAACTTCACACCGCCCGCACTGCTGATGGCTTCGTCCAGTGGGCGGGTTTTCACCAGCGTCAGCGGCAATGCCTTGATCGCTTTGGCCAGCAATGCCGGATCGGCAAAACACTCGACGCCGGTCAGTTCGCGTAGCAACGCCGCTTTAACGCCGTCGATTCCGAGTTGGCTGTGCAAGTGTTTGGACATGGAACGTGAGCCGCGTGGTTTGCGCAGCGCAGTCTCAACTTTATCCACAGGCCGGCCCGGCAACAGGTCGATATGAATGGTCGCCGAGCCGTGCAGGTTGATGGCTTCGCGGATCGGCGCGGATAACGCGTAGATCAAGCTGCCTTCTATCCCGGTGGCGGTGATCACGCATTCGCCGAGACGCGGGACGTCGTCATTCAAGCCGATGGCGATGTTTTTCAGCGGTGCGCCGGCGAATTTGCTGACCATCAACTCGCTCCAGGCCTGCACTTCGAAGCCGCAATTACTCGGCTGCAACGGCGCGAGTTCTACGCCGCGTTGTTCCAGCGGCAGCATCCAGGCGCCGTCCGAACCCAGGCGCGACCAACTGCCGCCGCCGAGGGCAAGCAGGGTGGCATCGGGTTTGACGGTGATTTCGCCGTCGGGGCCAGCGATTCGCAAATCGCCGTGGTCATTCCAACCGAGCCAGCGATGGCGGGTGTGGATAACTACACCCGCATCGCGCAGGCGTTTGAGCCAGGCGCGCAGTAGGGGCGCGGCTTTCATGTCGGTAGGAAACACCCGGCCGGAGCTGCCGACAAAGGTTTCGATGCCCAGGTCATGAATCCACTGGCACAGCGCCTCGGCACCGAAGGAGCGCAGCAGCGGTGCGATGTGCGGCGCCCGTTCGGCGTAGCGCGAGAGGAACGCCGGGTAGGCTTCGGAGTGAGTGATGTTCATACCGCCGACGCCGGCCAGCAGGAATTTTCGCCCCACGGAGGGCATGCCGTCGTACAGATCGACTTTGATCCCGGCCCGGCTCAGCACCTCGGCGGCCATCAGACCGGCGGGGCCACCGCCGATGATGGCGACGTGAGGGGGGAGGGCGGTGGATTGGGTCATGGCGAGAGCTGCGGCGTGGCGGAATAAGCCGCGCATTCTATCAGCACACATTCCCTGTGGGAGCGGGCTTGCTCGCGAAGGGGCCGTGTCAGTCGACATCATTGTTGCCTGACACGACGCGTTCGCGAGCAAGCCCGCTCCCACAGGGTTTTGTGGTGTTTGTAAAAGGGTGATCAAAAAACAACCAGCGCTCTACAAGCTATATGCAACATAGCCTGCAGAGGCTTTCACTCAGGTTATCCACAGGCAGTTCCACAGGCATTGTGGGTAAAGATTCACACCTCAATGACAACCTGATGACTGCCAGACCCGTTGTGCGCTGTGATGCAGGATGCCGTGGCGGCGGGCCAGGGCGTGGCGGTCCTTGCTGTAGCCGCCGCCGATCACCCCGACCACTGGAATGTCCCGGCCCAGGCAGTGGCGCATCACGCTTTCATCCCGGGCTGCGACGCCTGCGTCGGTCAGTTTCAGGTAACCCAGCGCGTCGTCCTTGTGCACATCGACCCCGGCGTCGTACAGCACCAGGTCCGGTTGGTAGAGCGGCAGCAAATAGTTGAGCGCGTCGTCCACCACCTTCAAATAATCGGTATCGCCCATGCCTTTGGGCAATGGAATGTCCCAGTCACTTTCGGCTTTGCGTGCAGGAAAATTCTTCTCGCAGTGCAGGGAAACGGTGATCGCATCCGGGGTGTTGTGCAGGATTCGTGCAGTCCCGTCGCCCTGGTGCACGTCGCAATCGAATATCAGCACCCGATTCACCCGACCACTTTCCAGCAGGTAATGGCTGATCACCGCCAGGTCATTGAAGATACAGAACCCGGCCGGGTAGTCGTAGTGGGCGTGGTGGGTGCCGCCGGCCAGGTGACAGGCCAGTCCATGCTCCAGCGCTTGCTCCGCCGCCAGAATCGAACCGCCGACCGCCCGCACCGTGCGCCGGGCCAGGGCTTCGTTCCATGGCAGGCCGAGGCGTCGCTGGTCTTCGCGGGACAACTCGCCGCTCATGTAGCGTTCGATATACGCAGGGTCATGTGCGAGGGCGAGAATCTCGGCGGGGCACAGTTCCGGGCGCAGCAAGTCGGCGTCCCGGACCAGGCCGCTGTCCACCAGGTGATCGCGCAGCAGGCGAAACTTGTCCATCGGGAAGCGGTGATCCGCCGGGAATTCGGGGCTGTAGTCTTCGTGGTAAATCAGCGGCAGGGGCATTGTCAGAATTATCAACGGCGGCGGTAGGAATAAGTGAACGATCCTACCAGCGATGTAGACTCAAAGGATGGACCTGGAGGGGCACGATGGAGCCGATACTGGAACTCGAAAGCGCGCGACTGCTGTTGCGGCAGTGGAGCGATGAGGATTTGCCGGAATTTGCGGCGATGTGTGCCGATCCACAGGTGATGCGTTATTTCCCGGCAGCGCTGAGCCGGCTGGAATGCGCTTCGTTGATCGGGCGGATTCGCGGGCATTTTGCCGAGCATGGTTTCGGCTTCTGGGCGCTGGAGCGCAAGGACACCGGCCAGTTCATCGGGTTTACCGGGTTGGCGGTGGTCAACTTCGACGCGCCTTTCGTCCCGGCCACCGAGATCGGCTGGCGCCTGGCCCGCGAACATTGGGGCCTGGGTTATGCCAGTGAAGCAGCGTGGACCGCTCTGCGCTGCGGCTTCGACCGGTTGGCCTTGAAAGAGGTCGTGGCCTTCACCACGCAAACCAATCTGCCGTCGGAGAAAGTCATGCAGGCGATTGGCATGCACCATGATTCAGCCGATGACTTCGACCACCCGAAGCTCGCGGCCGATCATCCGCTGCGTCACCATGTGCTGTACCGCATCACCCGTGAACAATGGTTGCAAACCTTGCATGGATAAGCAGGCACGGACGTTTACAATGGCCCCCACGTTGGCCTGGGCCATTAACTGAATCGACCGCCGCAGCCACGACTGCGCGGCATTGCTTTGTGTGAGGAGAGCCTGAATGAGCCAAGTGTTGGAAGATCTGGTAGACCTGCTGACCCTGGAACCGATTGAAGAAAACCTGTTCCGCGGCCGCAGCCAGGACCTGGGTTTCCGTCAGTTGTTCGGCGGCCAGGTGCTCGGCCAGTCCCTGTCGGCGGCCAGTCAGACGGTCGAAGAGACGCGGCATGTGCACTCGATGCACGGCTATTTCCTGCGCCCGGGCGACGCCAAGTTGCCGGTGGTGTATCAGGTGGATCGGGTGCGCGATGGCGGCAGTTTCAGTACTCGCCGGGTGACGGCGATCCAGAAGGGCAACCCGATTTTCACCTGCAGCGCCTCCTTTCAGTACGACGAAGAAGGTTTCCAGCACCAGACCGAGATGCCGCAAGTGGTCGGCCCGGAAAACCTGCCGTCGGAACTGGAACTGGCGCAGCAACGCGCGCATTTGATCCCGGAACACATGCGTGAAAAGTTGCTGTGCCCGAAGCCGATCGAATTCCGCCCGGTGACCGAGAAAGATCCCTACAACCCGCAAGCGTCCGATCCGATCAAGTACGTGTGGTTTCGCGCCGACGGTGCCTTGGCCGATTCGCCGGCGCTGCATAAATACCTGCTGGCGTACGCCTCGGACTTCGGGCTGCTGACCACCTCGTTGCTGCCCCACGGCAAATCGGTGTGGCAGAAAGACATGCAGGTCGCCAGCCTGGATCACGCGTTGTGGTTCCACTCGGACCTGCGCGCCGATGACTGGTTGCTCTACGCCATGGACAGCCCGTGGGCCGGCAACTCTCGCGGATTCTCCCGTGGCAGCGTGTTCAACCGCGCCGGGCAACTGGTGGCCTCGGTCACCCAGGAAGGCCTGATTCGCCATCGCAAGGATTGGGCATGAGCCTGGCCGAGGTGCGGCACTGGGTATTCGACATGGACGGCACCCTGACGGTGGCGGTGCATGACTTCGCGGCGATCCGCGTGGCGCTGGCGATCCCCGCCGAAGACGACATCCTGACTCACCTCGCTGCGTTGCCAGCCGCCGAAGCCGCCGCCAAACATGCGTGGTTGCTGGAGCATGAGCGGGATTTGGCATTGGGTTCCAGACCAGCGCCGGGCGCGGTGGAATTGGTGCGTGAACTGGCCGGGCGCGGTTATCGCCTCGGCATCCTCACCCGCAATGCGCGGGAACTGGCCCATGTGACGCTGGAAGCCATCGGTCTGGCGGACTGCTTCGCGGTGGAAGATGTGCTGGGCCGTGACGAAGCGCCGCCCAAGCCCCATCCCGGTGGTTTGCTGAAACTGGCCGAAGCCTGGAACGTGCCGGCGAGCGAGATGGTGATGGTCGGTGATTACCGCTTTGACCTGGATTGTGGGCGAGCGGCGGGAGCGCGGACGGTGCTGGTGAATCTGCCGGAAAATCCGTGGCCGGAATTGACGGATTGGCACGCGCACGATTGTGTTGAGTTGCGGCGGATGCTTTCGGCTTGAGAGGTTTGGTGTCTGGTTAATTGCCTTCGCGGGCAAGCCTCGCTCCTACAGGGGAATGCATTTCCAACTGTAGGAGCGAGGCTTGCCCGCGAAGAGGCCCGATCAGACAACACAAATCTCACTGACTGAACAAAACCTTCTGCCCCTCAGGCGATGTAAACATCCCATCCCCGTTATGCCCGACCCCAGGCACTTCGACCAGACGCTGATTCACGCCCTGTGGATTACGCCGCAGCAAATAATCAAAAAAGTTATGCCCGCGCACCAACCGATAAGCCCCTTGGGCCTCCGCTTCACAGCCCTTGTCCAGGGCCGGGTGTTGCGGGTCGGTGTCCTGCTGGCCCAGTAGATAAGTCACGTCACGCTTGATGTAACTGCCTTCAAGTTGCGGCGCCGTTTGCCCACTGGCATAGATCGGCAAATCGGTCAGGCCATACTTCCAGCGATTGAAACCGCTACACCGCGCATGATCGAACGGCACGGGCCGTTGCTCATTGAAGTAGGCGTAGGACGACGGGTTGGCCACCACATAACGGATTTTCACCCCGGCCGCCGCGAGTGCCGGTTGGTCGTGGGCCAGCAGGGCGTAGCGCTGCACCACCTGACCGCCACCGGAGTGACCGGCGATGACGATTTGCTTCACGTCCGGAAACTGTCGACGGTCGGCGATGCGCTCGATGATCTGGTCGAGGGCCGCAAAAGAGCTCACTGCAAACGGCGCGGTGGATAAACCCCCGGCCATCCAGTCATTGCCTTTCCAGCGCAACACGCTGTCGGGCATGGGGTGGCGCACGATGTCGGTTTCGTTGAGGAATTGCGGGGCGATCACCAGTGTCGTCGCACTTTGCCCGGCCGCTTCAGCCGCTTTCTCGGCGCTGCGGCGGTAGGTTTCGGCATTGCGCAATCGACCGTGGATGATGATCAGCACCCGTTCGATTTTCGCTGGCGCCGGGCCCATGCCCACCGCCATCTCACCTTCTTTCAACAATAGGCGCCCGGGGCTGATCTCTTTGACCCCGTGCTCGTCAGCCTGGGCGCTGCCCCAGGCGATCAACAAAACCAACAGCCATTTATGCATTTACAAATTTTTCGCCGCGAAGGTATCGCACTGGCCGACCTGGCCCTGGGCGAAACCGGTTTTGAACCAGCGCACCCTTTGCGCCGACGTGCCATGGGTGAAGGAGTCCGGGACCACGCGGCCCTGGCCCTGTTGCTGCAAACGGTCGTCGCCAATGGCGTTGGCGGCGTTCAAGGCTTCCTCGATGTCACCGGGTTCCAGCCAGTTCAAACGCTTTTGCGCGTTGTTGGCCCAGACTCCGGCAAGGCAATCGGCCTGAAGTTCCTGACGCACCAGTAAACCACCATCGCCTTCCATCTGCCGACCTTGCTGGCGAGCGGTCTGAATTTTCGCTGAAACGCCGAGCAATGTCTGAACGTGGTGTCCGACTTCATGGGCGATCACGTAGGCCTGGGCGAAGTCGCCTGCGGCGGAAAAGCGTTGCGACATTTCCTGGAAGAACGCCATGTCCAAATAAACCTTCTGGTCGGCCGGGCAGTAGAACGGCCCGGTCGCGGAAGTGGCCAGGCCGCACGCCGAGTTCACCCGGTTGCTGAACAGCACCAGGGTCGGGTTCTTATATTGCTTGCCAGCCTGCTGGAAAATCTGACCCCAGGTGTCTTCGGTGTCACCGAGGATCGAGCGCACGAACTCGGCCTGTTGATCATTGGCCGGTGGCGCCTTGCGGGTTTGATTGGTGGCCGGCGCGGACTGCTCGCTCATCTGCCCGGTCAATTGCCCGAGGATCTGCATCGGGTCCTGGCCGGTGATCCAGCCGATTCCGACAATCAACAGGATCGCCGTCAGGCTCAGGCCCTTGCCGCCGCCGAAGCGCATCCCGCCGCCACCGCCGCCGACATCATCACCACGGGCGTCAACCACGTTGTCGCTGCGTCGGCCTTTTTTCCATAGCATGTGGGAATCCTCTTTCTTTACCGGTGAAGATGCGTGGTGATGAGTGTTGCTGGTGGGTTGGCGTGGCGCCAGTCCGGTCGTCAGACAGCCTTTCGCGCTGGCGGTTCTGTGCCGTGTACTGACATTAGCGGTTTCGTTCGCGGGACGGTATTACAGGTCCACGCGGGTGAAGGTATCGCAGGTGTTGATTTGGCCCGTGGCGAACCCGGATTTGAACCAGTTCGCCCGCTGCTCTGAAGTGCCATGACTGAACGTCTCCGGTCGTATCGTGGCGTTTTGGGCGCGTTGCAGGTAATCGTCGCCAAACACGGCGGCGGCATGCAGGGCCGCGTCGATGTCACCGGGCTCCAGCCAGTCCAGGCGTTGTTGCGCATGGTGCGCCCAGACGCCGGCGAGGCAATCGGCCTGCAACTCAGCGCGAACTTCCAGGCCACCGTCACCGGTGACGGGTTGGCGCGTACTCAGGGCGGTTTCGAAAGGTTGTGAGAGTTCCAGTTCAAGCTGCACGTGGTGGCCGATTTCGTGAGCAAGGACATAAGCCTGGGCGAAGTCGCCGATCACTGAAAACCGTTGGGCCATCTGTGAAAAGAACGCCAGATCGAGATAGACCTGTTGGTCGTCCGGGCAATAAAACGGGCTGCTACCGCCGTTGGCAAAACCGCACCGGGAGTGGATGCCATCGCTGAACAGCGTCAGCTTGGGGGGCGGATAGTGGCGACCCGTCTGCGCAAAAAGTTGTGTCCAGGTGTCTTCGGTATCGCCCAGCACGGATTGAACGAACAACAGGTCCCGGTCTGCGGGCGGGTGGGCGGCTGTGTGGTGACCGGATGTGTCCAAACCGGCAGGCACCACGTCAGGTGTCGTACTCAATACCGAATAAACGCCTGCACCGGCCAATGCGGCGGCGGCCAGTCCGGCGGCGAAAGTTTTCCCTGTGAGTTGGCGGGCATCCTTGCCCTCGCGGGTGTCGTTGACGTTGTCGCTGGGTCTTGCCTTGTTCCATAACATCTGTGCGGTTCCTCCATGGATTGATTGGGCGTGTATCGCCACCGCCATGAATAACCGCAATGGCAAAAATGGTGTGGGCCAAATGTGTAAGGGCTGGTAAACCGCGTGCGATCCTTCGCGGACAAGCCTCGCTCCTACAAAGAGCGGGGCGTTGTTCGCACACTTTTTTCGTTACCCTGTGTAAGAATCTGGAACCAGGTTCTAAATTGTTGGAATTAAAATTCCAAAGGATTGCCATGACCCTCAGCACCCCCCTCTCCGGTGTAAACAAACCCTTCAAAGGGATTCTGCTGATCGTCGCCGCGACTTTCCTGTTCTCCAGCCATGACGCGATATCGAAATACCTCTCCGGTTTCTACCCGATCGTCATGGTGGTCTGGGCGCGATATCTGGTGCACACCTTGTTGATGGCGGGCATTTTTCTGCCGCAATCCGGGTTACGTGTCCTACGCACCAAGCGACCCTTGCTGCAGTTGGCGCGAGCGTTGTGCCTGCTGGGCACCAGCCTGTTTTTCACCACCGGTCTGCTGTACATCCCCCTGGCCGAAGCGACGGCGGTCAACTTTCTTGCGCCGGTGCTGGTCACCGCATTGTCGGTGCCGCTGCTCAAGGAGCACGTGACCCGTGGCCAATGGATCGCGGTGATTTGCGGTTTTATCGGCGTGCTGATCATCGTCCACCCCGGCGGCGAACTGTTCACCCCGGCGGTGTTGCTGCCGTTCTGCTCGGCGATGTTTTTCTGCTTCTATCAACTGCTCACCCGCAAGCTCAGCCAGATTGACAGCCCGACGACCAGCAACTTCTTCGCCGGGTTGTGCAATACGTTGGTGATGAGCGCGCTGGTGCCGTTCTTCTGGCAGGTGCCGACGCTGGGCCATGGCTTGTTGATGTTGGCGCTGGGGAGCTGCGGGATGACTGCGCATTTGTTCCTGACCCAGGCCTTCCGTTACGCCGCCCCGGCACTGCTGGCGCCGTTTGGGTATTGCCAGATTGTGTTTGCCGGGTTGCTGGGCTGGTTGCTGTTTTCCCATACGCCGACGATGACCACGATAGTGGGGATCGCGGTGATCTGTTGCAGCGGGTTGGCGGCGGCGTGGCAGCAGAGTCGCCGTTGAAAACACTGATCAAAACCTGTGGGAGCGGGCTTGCTCGCGAAGGCGTCGTGTCAGTCGACATCATCGTTGCCTGACACACCGCTTTCGCGAGCAAGCCCGCTCCCACAGGGGTGTACCCACAGGGGAGGGTGGTGTGGTTTAGTCGGTGACGGCAGGGATTTTGCGCGGCGCCATGAAGTACATCCAGATCAGCGCGATGAAGTACATCGCCGGGATCAGGGTGAACAGTACGGTGTAGTTGTTGTTGGTCACCGTCAGGATATGCCCGACCAATTGCGTCATGAACATCCCGCCAATCGCCGCGCACATCCCGCCGAAACCAAACACCGTGCTCATCATGTGCTTGGGCGTGTAGTCCATGACCAGGCTCCAGATATTCGCGGTCCAGGCCTGGTGCGCGCCGATGGCCAGGGAAATCGCCGCCACCGCGACCCACAGATTGCTGGAACCTGCCGCCATGATCACGCCGATGATGCAGCAGGCGAACAGCAGCATGGACATCAGCCGCGCCTTGATCGGGTTGATCCCGCGACCAATCAGGAACGAGGAGAGGATGCCGCCACCGACGCTGCCGAAGTCCGCCGTCAGGTAGATGATGATCAGCGGAATACCCATCTGGGTCACGTTGATGCCCAGGTTGTATTGCTGATTCAAAAACGGAGGCAGCCAATAGAGGTAGAACCAGAACACCGGCGCGGTCATCGAGTAGGCGAGGGCGAAGGCCCAGGTGCCGCGCATGCGCAGGATTTTTGAGAACGGTACGCGGGTTTGTTCCGGTTCGACTTCCTGCTGGATGTAGTCCAGTTCCGATTGTTTGACGCTCGGATGCTCTTCCGGGTTGAAGTACTTCAAGCCCCAGCACACCAGCCAGATCCCGCCCAGTGCCGACATGCACAGGAACGCGGCTTGCCAGCCCCATGCGTGCAGGATCAGCGGCAACAGCATCGGGGTGAACATTGCGCCGACGTTGGTCCCGGCGTTGAAGATGCCAGTGGCCACGGCGCGTTCGCCGGCCGGGAACCACAACCGGGTGGTTTTCACACAGGCCGGGTAGTTCGCGGCCTCAGTCAAACCGAGAATAAACCGACAGACCATGAAGCCTGCGGCTGACGTGGCCAGGCCATGGGCGCCGGTGGCCAGGCTCCAGAGCAGCACCGCGCAGAAGAACACGCGCTTGACGCCGACCCGGTCGATCAAGCGGCCTTGCAGCACGAAGCCGATGGCGTAGCCGACCTGGAACCAGAAGTTGATGTTGGCGTAGTCCATCGCCGTCCAGCTCATTTCCTTGGCCAGGATCGGCTGCATGACGCCGAGGGCGGCGCGGTCGATGTAGTTCAGGGTCGTGGCGAAGAACACCAGGGCCAGCATGCCCCAACGGGTTTTGCCGACCGCGAGGGCGCCACGGATCTTGTCGCCGATGCCGGCGCTGGCAGAGGTCATGGAGGAACGCTCCATGGGAGAGCTTTGAGACGGAGTCATGTAGGCCACCCGATTATTTTTATGTGGTGTTCTAAGTCTTTGGTCACCGAGCCTCGGCGGTTGATGACCGGGTTCAATGTGCAGTGGATGTTGGGCAGTGGACAAAAAATCGTCAATTCGCCAACGGCCATTGTGTTCGATAATCGCACATAAAACTAACTGGCTAGTACACTTTGGGGGCTGTGCGGCCAATAATTCTCATCAAGAAAAACACGGTCCCTGTAGGAGCTGTCGAGTGAAACGAGGCTGCGATCTTTTGATCTTAAAAACCAACATCAAAAGATCGCAGCCTCGTTTCACTCGACAGCTCCTACGGAGGGAACAGCCACCGGGAGTCGAAATATGCAGCGTTCCATTGCCACCGTTTCCTTGAGCGGCACCCTGCCGGAAAAACTTGAAGCCATCGCCGCCGCCGGGTTCGACGGAGTGGAGATTTTCGAGAATGACCTGCTCTATTACGACGGCAGCCCCCGTGAAATCAGACAGATGTGCGCTGACCTCGGAATCGCCATCACCCTGTTTCAACCCTTTCGCGATTTCGAAGGTTGCCGCCGCGATCGCCTGCCGCGCAATCTGGAGCGGGCGGAGCGCAAGTTCGACCTGATGCAGGAACTGGGCACCGACCTGGTGCTGGTGTGCAGCAACGCGGCCGCCGATTCCATTGGCGATGAACAAATCCTGATCGATGACTTGCGCCTGCTGGCCGAACGGGCCGGTGCTCGTGGCTTGCGCATCGGCTATGAAGCACTGGCCTGGGGCCGGCATGTGAACACTTATCAACAGGTGTGGAACATCGTGCGCCAGGGCGATCACCCGAGCCTCGGTGTGCTGCTCGACAGCTTTCACACGCTGTCGCTCAAGGGCGACCCCAGCGCCATCGCCGAGATTCCCGGCGACAAAATCTTCTTTGTGCAAATGGCCGACGCGCCGATCCTGGCCATGGATGTGCTGGAGTGGAGTCGGCATTTTCGCTGCTTCCCTGGCCAGGGCGAATTCGATCTGGCGGGGTTCCTCGCGCCGATCATCAAGAGTGGCTACACCGGGCCGCTGTCCCTGGAAATCTTCAACGACGGCTTCCGCGCCGCGCCACCCCGGGCCAATGCCGCCGACGGTTTGCGCTCGTTGCTGTACCTGGAAGAGAAGACCCGCCAACGTCTGGCGCAGGAGGACAAGCCTGTGGCCAACGTCGATATCCTGTTCGAGACGCCCAAGGCCAGCGCGTACAACGGCATCGAGTTTCTGGAGTTCGCCGTGGATGAAAGCCTCGGCGCCAAGCTGTCCCACTGGCTGGAACGGCTGGGTTTCGTCAAGGCCGGGCAGCATCGTTCCAAGAGCGTCAGCCTGCTGCGCCAGGGTGATATCAACCTGATCCTCAACTCCGAACCGTACTCGTTCGCCCACAGTTTTTTCGAGGCCCACGGCCCGTCGCTGTGCGCCACTGCCGTGCGGGTCAACGACAGCGCCAGTGCCCTGGCCCGCGCCGTGGCCTACAAGGGCCAGCCTTATCGCGGACTGGTCGGCCCCAACGAACTGGAACTCGCCGCCGTGCGCGCACCGGACGGCAGCCTGATTTACCTGGTGGACCAGGACGCCGATGTCTACGGCACCGACTTCAACCTGCAACCGACCGCCACGGCCAGCGGCGGCCTCAAGCGCATCGATCACATGGCCATGGCGCTGCCGGCGGACAGCCTCGACAGTTGGGTGCTGTTCTATAAAAGCCTGCTGGATTTCGAGGCCGACGACGAGGTGGTGCTGCCCGATCCCTACGGTCTGGTGAAGAGCCGGGCGCTGCGTAGCCGGGACAGTTCGATCCGCTTGCCGCTGAACATTTCCGAAAACCGCAATACCGCGATCTCACACGCACTGTCGAGTTATCGCGGCTCCGGGGTGCATCACATCGCCTTCGACTGCGACGATATCTTCGCCGAAGTCAGCCGGGCGAAAGAGGCGGGGGTGCCGCTGCTGGATATCCCGCTCAACTACTACGATGACCTGGCGGCAAGGTTTGATTTCGACGATGAGTTCCTCAGCGAGCTGGCGTACTTCAACGTGTTGTACGACCGCGATGCCCAAGGCGGCGAGTTGTTTCACGTTTATACCGAACCGTTTGAAGGGCGTTTTTTCTTCGAGATTATCCAGCGCAAGCACGGTTACGCCGGTTACGGCGCGGCCAACGTCGCAGTGCGTCTGGCGGCCATGGCCAAGTCCCGAAGTGGTGCCGTACGTCAGGCAAAGTTGTAGGAAAATCGTAAACACGGGGTTAAACGGCGGCCGCGCAGCTTCCTTCACTGTGCGGCGCGGCCCATAATCGCCAGCCTGTGCAGTGATGGCCGTGAGCCCGCAATGACAATAACTTCAGAACTCTCCGTAGCCCCCGACGAACCGCTTGTGGAGCCTCGCAAGAGTCGCAAGAACAACCCGGAAAAGACCCGCGAAAACATCCTGCAAGAGGCGATTGTCGAGTTCGTCCAGCAAGGGCTTTCCGGCGCCCGCGTCGATGCGATTGCAGAGCGCATTCACACTTCCAAACGCATGATCTATTACTACTTCGGCAGTAAGGAGCAGCTGTATGTCGAAGTGCTGGAAAAACTCTACGGCGATATTCGCAGCACGGAAAACCGTCTGCACCTGGCCGAACTGGCGCCGATGGAAGCGATTCGGCGGCTGGTGGAGTTCACCTTCGATCACCATGACCGCAACGTCGATTTCGTGCGCATCGTCAGCATCGAGAACATCCACAACGCCGAGTACGTGAAACGCTCCGAGGCGATCCGGGCGATGAACAACACCATCCTCGATTCACTGGGCGAGATCTTGCGTCGCGGCGTGGAAGAGGGGGTGTTCCGGGCGGGCCTGGAGCCACTGGATGTACATTTGTTGATCAGTTCGTTCTGCTTCTACCGCGTGTCGAACCGACACACGTTGGGGGAAATTTTCCAGGTGGATTTGCCGGATGAAAGCGTCAAGCAGCGTCATCGGACGATGATTTGCGAGTCGGTTTTGCGGTATTTGCAGGCCTGACCTGTGGCGAGGGGGCTTGCCCCCGTTGGGCTGCGAAGCAGCCCCCCTCCCGGTCTATCACCCATTCAAACTCTGAAAATGCGCCAACATCCGCTGCGCATCCGGCACCACCCCGCTAAACAATTCAAACGCCTTCACCGCCTGAAACACCGCCATGGTCCCGCCGTCGAGCGTCCGGCAACCCAAGGCCCGGGCGTTGCGCAGCAGTTCGGTTTCCAGCGGAAAATACACAATCTCCGCCACCCACAATTCACTCCTCAGCAACTCCAGCGGCACTGGCATGCCCGGCAATTTTTTCATGCCCATGGGTGTGGTGTTCACCAGGCCATCGGCCACTGCCAGGGCGCTCTCCAGAACATGCCCGACCACGGCCCGGCCCGCGCCGAAATGCTGATTGAGGTTGTTGGCCAGCGCCAGCGCACGACTGCCGTCCACGTCGAAAATACTCAACTGCCGTACGCCTTCGCTGAGCAACGCGTGGGCCACCGCCGCGCCTGCGCCGCCCGCGCCCATTTGGACGACGCGTTCGCGGGCAACGTCCTGCAAGCCCCGGCGAAAACCTTCGGCAAAACCCAGGCAATCGGTGTTGTGGCCGATGCGTTTTCCGTCCTTGAGCACCACGGTGTTCACCGCGCCGATGCCCCGGGCTTGCGGGGACAGTTCGTCGAGCAGCGGGATGATCGCCTGCTTGCACGGGAAGGTAATGTTCAGCCCGGTAAAGTTCATGCGCTCGGCGGCCATCAGCAGGTCGGGCAGGGCATTGACGTCGAGCTGCAATGGGTCGAGGTCGATCAGGCGATAGAGATAACGCAGGCCTTGGGCATCCCCTTCATGCTCGTGCAGCGCCGGCGTGCGCGAGGCCTGGATGCCGGCGCCGATCAGCCCGGCCAGTACAACGTTGTTCTGGGACATTGTGCTCACCCCTGCAAACGATGACTGAAATGCTCCAGCGCCAGACGATAGCCGTGGCTGCCGAAACCGGCCATCACCGCCGTGGCAATGGCCGAAACAAACGAGTGGTGACGGAACGGTTCGCGGGCGTGGACGTTGGACAGGTGCACTTCGATCACCGGCAACTCGCTGGCCACCAACGCATCGCGGATCGCCACGGAGGTGTGAGTCCACGCCGCCGGGTTGATCACGATTGCGGCGCAACGGCCGCGAGCGGCGTGAATCCAGTCGAGCAATTCGCCTTCGTGATTGGTCTGGCGAAACTCCACCGCCAGGCCGAATTCCTCGGCGGCACGACCGCACAATGCGGAAATGTCGGCCAGGGTTTCGTGGCCGTAGGTCGCCGGCTCACGGGTGCCAAGCAGGTTCAGGTTCGGGCCGTTGAGCACCAGAACGATAGGGGGCATCGGGTTTCTCCACTTATTGTTTTTGGCTTTGGCTGAGGGTTTCAGCCTGTGGAGATAAATTGTACTAGCCGGTTACTTTGGTCAATTGAAGAGGTGGTGGGGCGGGTTTTTGTGTTCGGTGATCGGACAAAATCAAAAGATCGCAGCCTTCGGCAGCTCCTACAGGGCGCGCGTTTACCTGTAGGAGCTGCCGAAGGCTGCGATCTTTTCAGCGCGGCAAATGCTCGACCAGAAAATCAATGAACGCCCGCAACCGCAACGGCACATGCCGGCTCTGCGGATAGAGCAAGGTGAAAGGCCGGGAGCGCCCGCCATACGGCTTGAGCACCTCCACCAATGAGCCATCGGCCAATTCGTTTTCGACAATGAAGCGATAGGTCTGAAACAACCCCGCACCGTGTTTCGCCAGGGTCACGCCACCCAGCACATCGTCGGAACAACTGAGATTTCCGTCGGCGAGAATCTCCAACGGCACGCCGTTGTCATTGAACAACCAGGCAATCCGCCGCCCGCTGCTGGGCAGTTCGTACTGGATGCATTCGTGCTGCTGAAGATCGTCCAGGGTTTGCGGCACCCCGGCACGCTTCAGGTAATCGGGGCTGGCGATCATCACCAGTGCCGCGTCTTCCAGATGCCGCGCAATCAGACCGGAATCCGGAATGGCCCGCACACGAATCGCCATGTCATAGCCTTCGCCGACGAAATCGATGTTGCGATTGCTGATATGCGCCTCGACCTTCACCGCCGGAAACCGCGCACGAAACGCCGGCAGCAACGGCAGGATCCGGTGATGGGCATAGGTCGTGGGAATACTGATGCGCAAGGTGCCGGACGGTTCCTGCTGCTGGCCCATGATCTCGCGCTGAGCCTCGACCAACTGTGCCAGCGCCTGACGGCACTTCTCGTAATAACGGCGACCACTGTCGGTCAACTTGACGCTGCGGGTGGTGCGCGCAAACAACCGCACCGCCAAGCGCTCCTCCATCCGCGACACCGACCGGCTCACCGCCGCCGGAGTGACCCCGGCCACCAGCGCGGCGGCGGTAAAACTCCCGGCCTCGGCGGCGAGGCAGAACAGTTCGATGCTACCGAGCTGAAGATCGTCGAAGTGTCGTTGCATGATTGGTTACGCCGGGGATCAGATGAAGGCTGGAGCTCTGTATTTATCAAATGCCTGCGCATTAATACAGCGTGTTACTGCGAAAGGTTTGTTTACCATTTTTCGGCGTCGTGGGCAGGGCACGCATGGTCTCGAAAGCTAGGCTCAGTTCAGGTGGCTGATTCGGAGAGTCAGTGCCAGTTATCGGAATTTCAAGGAATGTTGAGCCTTACGGCTTATTAAACCTAACGGATGGGTTAGCATGAGATTGTTCAGCTACAAAGGGTTTTCGATGTTGATCAACTTGCGTGACGAACACTGCCCGCCGCACACCCATGTGGACGGCGGGACATGGAGCGCGCGTTTCAAGTTCAGCTTTTGACACAACGGTGTCGAGCTTTGGGATGTTGTTCCGCATTCACGCCGGCCACCTGGCGCCGTGCTTGAGGGCTTGCGTTACGGACTCAGGCAACCTGCACACCTGCGCCGTGCGCGCAGTATTTGGTGGGACAAATTGCAAACGGCATGCCTCGACAATCAGCTTTGGGATTCGCAGGACAACGAAGTCGTGGTGATGAAAAGGATCACAAGCACAACCTACGTGATTGGTTCAGCGTGTTACGAGCCCGATAAGAACAAGACCCTACTGGCCCTGATCGGCGCGCCGGAGGGTGTGGAGATCGAATTATGAAAACGGTTAAGGCAAAACTGCTGGTCGATCGGCCAGTGACTGAAGCAGTGCTGGACGAGGCGATTGAGCGGGGGCGGCTGCGCCATAAAAGTGGTGTGCAGGCGACAGCGGTGACGTTTCAGGAGGGATGCCTTACGATCCGCTTCGAAGATGGCACTGGCGTGTTACTGCCCGTGAAGCACTACCCGGAATTTGATGGTTTTGAAGCCAAGGATTATGCCGATCTGAAAGTAGGCCTCTCCGGCACTGCTCTGTGCAATGAAGAAAAGGACCTGCACGTCTCCATCGCCGGGATGATTTCCGTCAGCAAGCCCCTGATGAATATGGCCGCTTCGGTCATCTCCTCGCGCAATGGCCGGCAAAGCAGCGCCGCGAAGGCTGAAGCTGCCCGGGCTAACGGTAAAAAGGGCGGTCGCCCGCGCAAGGTCGAAGTCATCCCGTAAACAACACCCACAAAAAAGCCGTCATCAAGACGGCTGATTTGTATCTGGCACCCGCAATCACCGCCGGGTCAACAACACCCCGGATTCCATGTGATGGGTCCACGGAAACTGGTCAAACATCGCACATTGGGTAATGCGGTGAGTGTCGTGCAACTGGGCGATGTTGGCCGCCAGGGTTTCCGGGTTGCAGGAGATGTACAGGATGTTGTCGAAGCGGCGGGTCAGTTCGCAGGTGTCCGGGTCCATGCCGGCGCGGGGCGGGTCGACGAACACGCTGCCGAACTCGTAGCTCTTGAGGTCGATGCCGTGCAGGCGGCGGAACGGTCGCACTTCGTTCAGGGCTTCGGTCAGCTCTTCGGCGGACAGGCGCACCAGGGTGACGTTATCCACCGCGTTTTCGCTGAGGTTGCTCAGCGCTGCATTGACCGAGCTCTTGCTGATTTCGGTGGCCAGTGCTTTGCGCGCGCGGGTGGCCAGGGGCAGGGTGAAGTTGCCGTTGCCGCAATACAATTCCAGCAGATCGTCGGTGCGATCGCCCATGGCGTCGTAAGCCCAGTTCAGCATTTTCTGGTTCACGGTGCCGTTGGGCTGGGTGAATGCGCCTTCCGGTTGGCGGTAGCTGAAGGTGCGGCCGCCGACGTCGAATTGCTCGACCACGTAGTCCTTTCCGATGACTTCGCGCTTGCCCTTGGAGCGACCGATGATGCTGACGTTCAGGTCTGCCGCCAGTTTCGACGCGGCGGTGTGCCAGTGTTCGTCCAGGGGACGGTGGTAGCACAGGGTGATCATCGCATCGCCGGCCAGGGTGGTCAGGAACTCCACCTGGAACAGCTTGTGGCTCAGGGCCGCGCTCGCTTGCCACGCTGCCTTGAGCTTGGGCATCAGCTCATTGATGCGCAGGCTGGCGATCGGGAACTCTTCGATCAGGATCGGCGTGCGTTTGTCATCCTGGGCAAACATCGCGTAGTGACGGTCGCCGCCTTCGCGCCACAGGCGAAACTCCGCACGCAGGCGGAAGTTTTGCAGCGGCGAGTCGAACACTTCAGGTTCTGGCGCACCGAACGGGGCCAGCAGGTCACGCAAGCGCGTGACCTTTTCTTCGAGCTGTACGGCGTAGGCCTGGGAATCAAAAGTCATGCGTTGAACCAACCCAACTTGATCACAAACAGAATCGACAGAATCACCAGCGCCGGGTTCAGCTCACGGGCACGTCCGGACAGCAACTTGATCACGGTCCAGGCAATGAACCCGAAGGCAATGCCGTTGGCGATGGAATAGGTGAACGGCATGGCCAGGGCGGTGACCACGACCGGTGCGGCGACGGTGATGTCGTCCCAGTCTATTTCCGCCAGGCCGGATGTCATCAGTACGGCGACGAACAGCAGCGCCGGTGCTGTGGCAAACGCCGGAACGCTGGCGGCCAGTGGCGAGAAGAACAGCGCCAGCAGGAACAGGATCGCGACCACGATGGCGGTCAAACCCGTGCGGCCACCGGCGCTCACGCCAGCGGCGGATTCGATGTAACTCGTCGTAGTCGAAGTGCCCAGCAGCGAACCGGCCATGGCCGCGGTGCTGTCGGCGATCAGGGCCCGGCCCATTTTCGGCATGTGGCCGTCCTTGCCCATCAGGCCGGCGCGCTTGGCGACGCCGATCAGAGTGCCGGAGTTGTCGAACAGGTCAACGAACAGGAAGGCGAAGATCACGCTGACCAGACCGATGTCCAGGGCGCCCTTGATGTCCAGTTGCAGGAAGGTCGGGGCCAGGGACGGTGGCATCGACATCACGCCGCCGAACGCGGTGAAGCCCATCACGATGGAAACAATGGTCACCACCAGGATGCCGATCAGTACCGCGCCGCGAACCTTCAGGGCTTCGAGGGCGACGATCAAGGCAAAACCGAGGGTCGCGAGGATCGGTGCCGGTTGTTTCAGGTCACCGAGGCCGACCATGGTCGCCGGGTTGCTGACCACGATGCCGGCGTTGTGCAGGGCGATCAGCGCCAGGAACAGGCCGATACCGGCGGCGATCGCCGAGCGCAGGGGCAGCGGGATGCTATTGATGATCCATTCACGGATGCGGAAGATCGACAGCAGGAAGAAGCACACGGCCGAAATGAACACCGCGCCCAGCGCCACTTGCCAGGTATGGCCCATGTGCAGGACCACGGTGTAGGTGAAAAAGGCGTTCAGGCCCATGCCCGGCGCGAGGGCGATCGGGTAGTTGGCGATCAGGCCCATCACCGTCGAGCCGAAGGCCGCGGCCAGGCACGTGGCGACAAACACCGCGCCCTTGTCCATGCCGGTCTCGCCGAGGATGCTCGGGTTGACGAACAGAATGTAGGCCATGGCCAGGAAGGTCGTGACGCCCGCAAGAATCTCGGTGCGCACATTGGTGTTGTGTGCCTTGAGTTGAAACAGCCTTTCCAGCATGTCTGCTCCCCGTGGCGCGCAGTGCGCCGTGAATGTATCGACCTCAACAGCAAAGCACAGACTGCCCAGGGCACCCGGAATTTTCTGTGGGTCGGAAAAAGCCGCGCATCATACCAGCAGCGTGGGGTAATGGCTGCGATCGTCGGCGATGTTTTGCCGTTCGCTGAACTGAGCCATACTGCGCGCCTGTTTGGGGGAGGGGTCATGGTGGGCATCAAGGGCAATATCGTGCGGTCTGCGGGTCTGTTTTTCGCGTTGCTGGCCAGTGTGCCGGCGGTGATGGCGGCATCGGCACCACCGTTGAGCAACGTTCAGGTGCTCAAGGTGCAGTCGGCGGCGTGTGGCATTGAAAACATCTCGCCTGGGCAAGCGCAGACGACGTGCAATCACGGCGGGGCGAATATCAAGGTGTACGTGCTGGAGATGGGTTATGGCCGCACGCCGACCGTCCAGCTCGACGGTTTCAATCTCAAAGGGGCGCAAACCAATGTCTGCGCCTACGACAACGGCAACCCGACGCAATGCACCAGCACCCAGACGAGGGTTGTCGGCAAGCTGTACATCTTTGATCTGGGCGACAGGCAGGAAGGGACATTCACCTTCAGTAACCGCTCGATAAACGGCGGGGGCGACGCGGTTTCGACGCAGCTTTACATCAAGTAACGGCCAGCGCGAACAAGGAGCACTAAAGCTGACTACGCTTTAAGGATCATCCTGCGGACCGTGCCCATGACCTTTAGAGCCCTGATTACCCTCGCCGAGGGCATCGATGACCTGCAATGCGTGACCCTGATCGACGTGCTGCGCCGCGCCCAAGTCGAAGTGGTGGTGGCCAGCATCGAAGGCCGGCGCATGCTCACCTCCGCTCGCGGCACTCGCCTGACCGCCGACGCCATGCTCGTGGACCTGCTGGCCCAACCCTTCGACCTGATCGCCCTGCCCGGCGGTGCCGTTGGCGCGCAACACCTGGCCGCCCATCAACCCCTGCAACAACTGATCAAGGACCAGGCCGCCGCCGGTCGCCTGTTCGCCGGCGTCGCCGAAGCCCCGGCCGTGGCGCTGCAAGCCTTTGGTGTGTTGCGTCAACGGCGCATGACTTGCCTGCCGTCCGTCAGCCATCAATTGTCCGGCTGCACCTTCGTCGATCAACCGGTGGTGGTCGATGGCAACTGCATCACCGCCCAAGGCTCCGGCGCAGCGTTGCCGTTTGCGCTGGCGCTGGTGGAAGCGCTATGCGGTAAAACCGTACGGGCAGCGGTGGCGGGGGAGTTGTTGGTTTAGAACGGCTCAGGCATGAACAGCAATGGGATCGATGGCCGGTTGCTCACGATGTTCCGCCTGCCAGAGGTCGTAGTCGATTTGAACACCTAGCCACATTCTGGCTTTACCGATGCCTGCCCGTTCCAGACGTACCGCCAGGTCCGGGCTGATTGGCGCGTGGCCATGCAGCACCCTGGAAAGATGTGGCCGCGCAAATCCGAGATGGCGGGCCAGTTCTGTGACGCTGATGCCAAGCTCGGGTAAGACGTCCTGCAACAATGTTTCGCCAGGGTGCGGCGGGTTGTGCATGGGCATGGTCCTGCCTCCTGTCAGTGATAGTCCAGATAGTCGACCAGTTCGATATCCGAGCCAATAAAACGAAAAATAACCCGCCAGTTCCCCGAAACGCTGAGCGACCAATATTCGGCCAGCTCGCCCTTTAACGGATGTAAGCGCCATCCCGGAAGATCAAGGTCGCCGGGCACCACTGCGCGGTCCATGAACTGCAGCATTCGGGACAGACGTTTCGCATGGTCTGCGCGAATCCCACGAGTCGAACCGGTTTCATAGAAGCCTCGAAGGCCTTTGTGCTGAAAGGATTTGATCATGGGGGAAGTGTAAGGCGATACATTACACTCGATGCGGTATCTATGTATCGCACTTGGTCGGCACATTTGTGCTTTGAGTGGTATTGCGCCACAGATCAATTCCTTTGAACGCCCATCCCACCCTCGAAGTCGTACCCCTTATGACGGCGGTTAGCCAAAACGCCGCGAATGTACGACCAACCGTGAGGTGTTTATGAGCGCGATCATTTCCGACGCTGCGCCGTCGGTGTTCACCCGTCATCCGCTGCGCCTGCGGCTCAACGGCCAGGTCCGTGAGCTTGTTGTGCTGCCGTGGACCACGCTGCTGGACCTGCTGCGCGAGCAATTGGACCTGGTGGGCACCAAGAAGGGTTGCGACCACGGCCAGTGCGGGGCTTGTACGGTGCTGCTCAACGGCAAGCGGGTGAATGCCTGCCTGACCCTGGCGGTGATGTGCGACGGGGCCGAGTTGACCACCATCGAAGGCCTGGCCGACGGCGAAGCGCTGCACCCGATGCAGCAAGCTTTTATCAAGCACGATGCCTTTCAATGCGGCTATTGCACGCCGGGGCAGATTTGCTCGGCGGTGGGGCTGGTCAATGAAGGCCGGGCGCAGACCAGCGAGCAGATCAAGGAACTGATGAGCGGTAACCTCTGCCGTTGTGGCGCCTACAGCAATATCCGCGATGCCATTGAAGACGCGTTGCCTGCGTGCCAGCAAGGAGGTGGCCAATGAATCCCTTCCACTACAGCAGACCCAATTCGGTCGAGGACGCTGTGCACCTTGCCGGTCCCGCATCACGCTTCATCGCCGGCGGTACGAATCTTCTGGATTTGATGAAGGAAAACCTCACCCGCCCCGAACACCTGATCGACATCACCGGCCTGCCGCTGCGTGAGGTCACGGAAACGGCGAAGGGCGGGTTGCTGATCGGTGCATTGGTCAGCAACGCTGATCTGGCCTGGCACCCGCTGATCGAGCAACGTTATCCGCTGTTGTCCCAAGCCATCCTGGCCGGCGCCTCGCCGCAATTGCGCAACATGGCCAGTACCGGCGGCAATCTATTGCAACGCACGCGCTGCTATTACTTCTACGACGCCAATGTGCCCTGTAATAAGCGCGAACCCGGCAGTGGCTGCCCGGCGCGGGATGGGTTGAACCGGATTCACGCGATCTTTGGCGCCAGTGCGCAATGCGTCGCTACTCACCCGTCGGACATGTGCGTGGCTTTGGCGGCACTGGAAGCGGTGGTGCATGTGCAAGGTCGTAATGGCTCAAGAACCCTCGAGTTTGCCGACTTCCACCGTTTGCCCGGCGACAGCCCCGAGCGCGATAACCACTTGGCCGACGATGAGCTGATCACCGCCATCGAATTGCCCGCCGCCGGTTTTGCCGAGCACAGTCACTACCTGAAAATTCGTGATCGGGCGTCTTACGCCTTCGCCCTGGTTTCGGTGGCCGCTGCGCTGGAATTCACCGGGCCGGTAATTCGCGAAGCACGGTTGGTGCTTGGTGGCGTGGCGCACAAACCCTGGCGCGACGAGGCGGTGGAGAATTGGCTGGTGGGCAAATCGGCCACTCGCGAAACCTTCGTTGCCGCCGCCGATGCCTTGTTGCAACACGCCCAGCCGCTGGAACACAACGCGTTCAAAGTCACCCTGGCACGCCGCGCGATCATCCGCGCCTTGAGCGATGCCGCGCAGGGAGTGCAAGCCTGATGAATACGTTCACCCTACCGATGGGCCAGCCGCTGGACCGGGTCGATGGTCCTCTCAAAGTCACCGGCCAGGCTCGTTATGCCGGGGAGTTTCCCGAGGATGGCTTGCTGCATGGCAGCGTGGTGTCCAGTCGCATTGCCAGCGGGCGGGTGCTCAGCATCGACACATCCCAGGCCCTTGCATTACAAGGTGTGGTCGCGGTGATTGATCACACGAACCGCCCGAAGATCGCCAGTTACGACAAAGACTACGAAGATGCCGACTCCGCCGAGGGCTCGCCGTTTCGCCCGTTGTACAACGATCGGGTGTTGTACAGCGGCCAGCCGTTGGCCATGGTGGTGGCGGATAACCTGGAACTGGCGCGGTATGCCGGCTCATTGATAACCATTGAATATGAGGCCGAACCGCATCAGACCGATCTGCTGAGCCTGCAAGACGAAGCCCGTCCGGCACCCGCCGAAGTCCCCAAACCCCGTGGGAATTTTCAGGCCGAATTTGCCGGCGCGGCCATGAGCCTGGATCTGAACTACAGCACCCCCATCGAGCATCACAACCCGATGGAACCCCACGCCAGTACCGTGCTGTATCAGGCCGACGGTAGCCTGCACATCCACGACAAGACCCAGGGGCCGCAGAACTGTCAGTCCTACGTGCAAAAGGTCTTTGGATTACAGAAAGAGCAGGTCAGGATTTTTGCCGCTTATGTCGGCGGGGCGTTCGGTTCCGGCCTGCGTCCGCAATATCAACTGCCGCTGGCGGTGATGGCGGCGCTGCACCTCAAGCGTTCCGTTCGCGTGACGTTGACGCGCCAGCAGATGTTCACCTTCGGTTATCGCCCCCGGACCTTGCAGCGTTTGCAGTTGGGCGCGGCCGCCAATGGGCGTTTGCTCGCGCTGGCACACACCGCCATCGGCCAGACCTCGCGTTTCGAGGATTTCACCGAACACGTGGTGGAGTGGAGCGGCATGCTCTATCACTGCGACAACGTGCAACTGACCTACAAACTGGTGCCGCTGGACGTTTTCACGCCGTTGGACATGCGGGCCCCGGGCGCGGCGTTGGGGTTGATTGGTCTTGAATGTGCGATGGACGAACTGGCCTGCGCCCTGGCCATTGATCCAGTGCAACTGCGCCTGATCAACTATTGCGAACGCAACCAGAACGAAGACAAACCCTATTCCAGCAAGGAGCTGCGCGAGTGCTACGCCCAGGGTGCGAAGCGCTTTGGCTGGGAGCAGCGTGATCCGGAGCCGCGCAGCATGCGCCAGGGCCGGCAACTGGTCGGTTGGGGCATGGCCGGTGGTGTCTGGGAGGCCATGCAAATGAAGGCCAGCGCCAAGGCATCGCTCAATCACCAGGGCCAACTCACCGTCAGCAGCGCGACCACCGACATCGGCACCGGAACCTACACGGTGATGACGCAAATCGCCGCCCAGGCGTCAGGCGTTTCGCTGAAGGATGTCACCTTTGTCCTCGGCGACTCTTCATTGCCCACCGCGCCGTTGCAGGGTGGCTCGTTTACCGTTTCATCCGTGGGCACGGCGGTGCAGCAGGCCTGTGAAGCCTTAAAGGAAAAACTGCTCGCGGTGGCCCGGCAAACCCATCCGGCGTTCGGCGGCGCCACCCTGGAACAGGCGACGTTCGAAGAAGGGCAGTTGTCCTGCGGCGAGGCACGGGTCTCGCTGGCCGAACTCGCCAGAGACAGCGGCTTCGAGAATCTGGAAGTTCAGGTCGATGCCGAACCTGACAAAAAGCGCGAAGCCTACGCCACCGCTACCCATTCGGCGGTGTTTGTCGAAGTGTTGGTCGATGAAGATTTAGGTACGGTGAAGGTCAATCGAGTGGTCAGCGCCATCGCCGCCGGCCGGGTGATCAATCCGAAAATGGCCCGCAGCCAGATTCTCGGCGGCGTGGTGTGGGGCATCGGCATGGCATTGCACGAAGAGACGCAGACCGACCACGCTCTGGGCCGCCACATGAACCACAGCCTGGCGGAGTACCACATCCCGGTAAATGCCGATATCGGCGACATTGACGTGCTGTTCGTCGAAGAACACGACCCGATCGTCAACGCCCTCGGGTCCAAGGGTGTGGGCGAGATCGGCATCGTCGGGGTAGCGGCGGCAGTGGCCAATGCGATCTATCACGCTACCGGCAAACGGGTGCGGGACTTCCCGATCACCCTGGATAAATTGCTCTAGACCTTGGCTTCTTCCTTGGCCACATGCATGCGGTCGCGGTTGGCCAGGGTCGGGAAGAGTTTGATCCAGGTGCCGGTCACCACCAGGGTGCCGATGCCGCCCATGACCACCGCCGGCACGGTGCCGAACCAGTGGGCGGTGAGGCCGGATTCGAACTCGCCCAACTGGTTCGAAGCGCCGATGAACAGGCCATTCACGGCGCTGACCCGGCCACGCATTTCGTCCGGGGTTTCCAGTTGCACGAAGGAGGCGCGGATCACCATGCTGATCATGTCCGCCGCGCCCAGCACCACCAGTACCGCCAGGGAAAACCAGAACGAGGTGGACAAGCCGAAGGCGATGGTCGCCACGCCGAACACGCCGACGGCGGTGAACATCACCCGTCCGACTTTGCGTTCCACGGCAAACCGCGCCAGGAACAGCGACATCAATAGCGCCCCCACCGCTGGCGCTGAACGTAGCAGGCCCAGGCCCCAGGGGCCGGTCAGCAGAATGTCCTTGGCAAATACCGGCAGCAACGCCGTCGCGCCGCCCAGCAGCACGGCGAACAGGTCCAGGGAAATCGCCCCGAGGATATCCGGGCGGCTGCGGATGAAACGAATCCCGGCCAGCAGCGAATCCATGGTCGCCTTGCCTTTGTTCAGCGGCGTCTGCCGGGCCGGCAAGTTGAGCATCAGGCAGCAGGCGATGATGTACAGCACCACCGTCGGCCCGTAGACCCAGACACTGCCGAAGGCGTAGAGCAAACCGCCGAGTGCCGGGGCGACGATGGTGGCCGATTGCTGCGCCGATTGTGCGGCGGCCACCGCCCGGGGAAACAAGGCACTGGGCACGATGCTCGGCAGCAAAGCCTGGGTGGTCGGCATTTCGAAGGAGCGGGCGGCGCCGAGCAGGAAGGCGAGGATGAAGATCATTTCCCGGGTGACATGATCGGTGGCGCTGCCAATGGCCAGGGACAGGGCGATCAAGGCTTGCAAGGACTGGCAGATTGCCGCGACTTTGCGTCGGTCGTAACGGTCGGCGACATGCCCGGTGTGCAGCATGAACAGCACCCGCGGGGCGAACTCGACCAACCCCACCAGCCCCAGATCCAGCACGTTGCCGGTCAATTGGTACAGGTTCCAGCCAATGGCCACGGTGAGCATCTGAAAACCGCTGGCTGTGAACACCCGGGCCAGCCAGAACGCAATGAAAGGACGGTGATGACGTAACAGCAGGGGCGCTTGGCTGGGCATCTGAAGGCAGGTCTTGAGCGAGGGAAGGGTTGAGACTATCACCAAGCTGTAACAAGAAGTTGCGCTGACAAAAAATTTAGGTAGCTAGACATCGATCTCGAAAACACCGGAATCCCCCTGTGGGAGCGGGCTTGCTCGCGAAAGCGGTGTATCAGTCGATATCAATTTGCCGGAACCACCGCTTTCGCGAGCAAGCCCGCTCCCACAGGTTATGTGTTGCAGCCCGTGACCAAACCCGTGAGGCAACCTGTCACGCGGCAAAAGACCACACCGTCCATCGTCAAAAATGGGACTACTCTTTCAACGTTGCTTGATCCAGATCAATACCCCACAAGGAATTGATCCGGCGGCCAGACGGCCAGACTCCCTACGTTGTGATGTTGGTAAAAAAAGAACGAATTCGAATTCGCCACACTCCATATCCGTGGGGGCAGAGTGGGTGCAGGGTCATAAGCCCTTCAGCCGGTATTACCTGACAGAGGAAGACTTATGTTCGGTTTGGAGGCACTTGATCTCGCCCGGATGCAGTTCGCGTTCACCATCTCGTTCCACATCCTGTTCCCGGCCATCACCATTGGCCTGGCGAGTTACCTGGCGGTACTTGAAGGCCTGTGGCTCAAAACCCACAACGACACTTACCGCGATCTGTACCACTTCTGGTCGAAGATCTTTGCCGTGAACTTCGGCATGGGCGTGGTCTCCGGCCTCGTCATGGCCTATCAGTTCGGCACCAACTGGAGTCGTTTTTCCGACTTCGCCGGCTCCGTCACCGGGCCGCTGCTGACCTATGAAGTGCTCACGGCATTCTTCCTCGAAGCCGGTTTCCTCGGCGTGATGCTGTTCGGCTGGAACAAGGTCGGACGCAAGTTGCACTTCTTCGCCACCGTCATGGTCGCCATCGGCACGCTGATCTCGACCTTCTGGATTCTCGCCTCCAATAGCTGGATGCAAACCCCCCAGGGCTTTGAAATCGTCAACGGCCAGGTGATTCCGACCGACTGGCTGGCGGTGATCTTCAACCCCTCGTTCCCCTATCGCCTGATGCACATGGCCACGGCGGCGTTCGTCGCGACCGCGTTCTTCGTCGGCTCCTCGGCGGCCTGGCACTTGCTGCGCGGCAAAGACAACCCGGCGATCCGCACCATGCTCTCGATGGCGATGTGGATGGCGTTGATCGTCGCGCCGATCCAGGCTGTGATCGGCGACTTCCACGGCCTCAATACCCTTGAGCATCAACCGGCGAAAATCGCCGCGATCGAAGGCCACTGGGAAAACGTCGGCGACGAACCGACCCCGTTGATCCTGTTCGGCTGGCCGGACATGAAAGCCGAGAAGACCAAATTCGCGGTCGAGATTCCGTACCTCGGCAGCCTGATCCTCACGCACTCCCTGGACAAACAGGTGCCGGCGCTCAAGGACTTCCCGCCTGAAGACCGGCCGAATTCGACCATTGTGTTCTGGTCGTTCCGGATCATGGTCGGCCTGGGCTTCCTGATGATCTTCACCGGTTTGTGGAGCCTGTGGTTGCGCAAACGCGACAGGCTGTACACCTCGCGGCCGTTCCTGTACCTGGCGTTGTGGATGGGACCGTCCGGCCTGATCGCGATCCTTGCCGGTTGGTTCACCACGGAAATCGGCCGTCAGCCGTGGGTGGTCTACGGGCTGATGCGCACGGCGGATGCGTCCTCCAACCATAGCTTCATGCAGATGAGCATTACGCTGGTGCTGTTCGTGGTGGTGTATTTCGCGCTGTTCGGCACCGGCCTGGGCTACATGATGCGCCTGGTGCGCAAAGGGCCGAAGATCGACGAGGGCAAGGAAACCAATGAGGGTGGTCCCGGGCAGAAACGCACGCCGGCCCGTCCGTTGTCCGCGGCCGACGACGATCACGCCGATGCCGACCACACCACGACCAAGGAGATTTGAATCATGGGTATTGATCTTCCGCTGATCTGGGCCGTGATCATCATCTTCGGCATCATGATGTACGTGGTCATGGACGGCTTCGACCTGGGCATCGGGATTCTCTTCCCGTTCATCCCGGGCAAGAGCGACCGTGACGTGATGATGAACACTGTCGCGCCGGTCTGGGACGGCAACGAAACCTGGCTGGTACTGGGCGGCGCGGCGTTGTTCGGCGCCTTCCCGCTGGCCTATTCGGTGGTGTTGTCGGCGCTGTACCTGCCGCTGATCTTCATGCTGATCGGCCTGATCTTCCGGGGCGTGGCGTTCGAGTTTCGCTTCAAGGCCAAGGACGACAAGCGTCACTGGTGGGACAAGGCGTTTATCGGTGGCTCGGTGGCGGCGACGTTCTTCCAGGGCGTGGCGCTGGGGGCGTTTATCGACGGGTTACCGGTGGTCAATCGCCAGTTCGCCGGTGGCTCGCTGGACTGGTTGACGCCGTTCACCCTGTTCTGCGGCTTGGCGCTGGTGGTGGCTTATGCACTGCTCGGCTGCACCTGGCTGATCATGAAGACCGAAGGCAAGTTGCAGGAGCAGATGCACGACCTGGCGCGGCCCTTGGCGTTCGTGGTGTTGGCGGTGATTGGCATCGTCAGCATCTGGACCCCGCTGGCCCACGCCGAGATCGCGGCGCGCTGGTTCACCCTGCCGAATCTGTTCTGGTTCCTGCCGGTGCCGATCCTGGTGTTGGTGACCATGTACGGTCTGATCCGTGCCGTGGCCCGCAACGCGAACTACACACCGTTCCTGCTGACCCTGGTGTTGATCTTCCTTGGCTACAGTGGCTTGGGCATCAGCCTGTGGCCGAACATCGTGCCGCCGTCGATCTCGATCTGGGACGCCGCCGCGCCGCCGCAAAGCCAGGGCTTCATGCTGGTGGGCACGCTGTTCATCATCCCGTTCATCCTGGGCTACACCTTCTGGAGCTACTACGTGTTCCGCGGCAAGGTCACCCACGAAGACGGTTACCACTAGTAGGAGCAAAGCTTGCTCGCGATGGCGGCCAGCCCAGGCGCCATCACTCTTAAAGAGAGGATTGAGTCATGTCCACCAAACCCACCCTGCACGACATCGAACAGGCCGAAAAAAAGCCGCTGTGGCAGCGGCTCGGATGGTTGGCGATGATCTGGACTGGCAGCGTCGTGGCGCTGTTTATCGTGGCCAGCCTGATGCGCATGTTCATGAATGCCGCGGGCCTGACCACCCACTGAAACACCGTGATTCCCATCCCGTGCCTTGCGGCGCGGCTTCGTAACCCTCCTGGTGGAGGGTTTTTTTTCGGCCGGGTTATTTACGGGCCTTGAGAATGACGAATTTCGGCGTGGCCGCCACTTGCTCGACGCCGCGGAACAACCGCGCCAGTTTGCTGTGATAACCCAGGTGACGGTTGCCGACGATGTACAACGCGCCACCGACCACCAGCGCTTCGCGTGCTTGCTGGAACATGCGCCAGGCCAGGAAGTCGCCGACCACTTGCTGTTGGTGGAACGGCGGATTGCACAGCACCACGTCCAGGGATTGCGCTTCCTGACCCGCCAGGCCATCACCGGCACGGACGATCGCTTCCCGCTCACCCAGCGCCGCACGCCAGTTCTCGCGAGCCGATTGCACCGCCATGAACGACTCGTCCACCAGCGTGTACTGAGCTTCCGGGTTTTGCAGGGCACTGGCGATGGCCAGCACACCGTTACCGCAACCCAGATCCGCCACCCGCGCCGCGCCGAGGTTCTTCGGCAGGTGCGGCAAGAACGCCCGGGAGCCAATGTCCAGCCCTTCACGACAGAACACATTGGCGTGATTGAGCAGTTCGATGGCAGGCTCATCGAGCAGATAGCGGGACGGGTAGGGCGAGACGGCCGGTGTTTTGGTTTCGGGCGTGGCGATCAGCAACCGCGCTTTCTTGACTGCCAGCGAGGCTTGTACCGGGCCGATGTAGCGCTCCAGCAAATCCCCGGCGGCGCGGGGCAGGTGCTTGACCATCGCTGCTGCAATCACCTGGGCACCCGGCGCCAGTTGGCCTTGCAGGCGAATCAATTGTTCTTCCAGCAAGGCCAGGGTTTTCGGTACGCGGATCAGCACCCGGTCAAACGGCCCGACGAAGGCTTCATTGGCCGGTACGCTCGGCACGGCGTCGAACGCCTGGCCATTGCGGATCAGGTTCTTTTCCAGGCCCTGGAAGGCCAGGAACGAGTCGCCGCTGCTGACCACTTGGACCTTGCCCGCCAGGCTGGCGGCCAATGCGCCGAAGCTATCGTTGAGCACCAGCACGCGAATATCCGCCGTCGGTTGCTGCTCGGCCAGGTGATTGAGCAGGTATTCGTCGGCGGCATCGAAGGCTTGCAGCGGTTCGTTCTGCTGTTCGGGCTGGCGGATCAGGTCGAGTCGGGCGAAAGGTGTTTCGAGCAAAGGCATGGGGCGGGGGGCTCTGGATGATCAACGGGTGTCCCGCAGCCCTGGGGCGGTGTAGCGGGCGGAACCGACCGAGTGGACTTCGGCGTGGATTTTTCACACGTCATCACTCAGGCAGGATCGCAAATGGTACGTTTTTTTCTATTGGATTACTCGCAGGTTTTCTTTGAGCCCCGTGGTCTCAGATGACGCCAACCCTGGCTGCCTTGATCACGGCGGCGATCTTGTTGCAGACCCCGAGCTTCTCGATGGCCCGGTGAACATGGAAATTCACGGTGCGCTCGCTCAGGCTGAGGATCCGGGCAATCTCGTAGGCGGTCTTGCCGTCAGCCGACAGTTTCAAGACCTCGACTTCCCGGGGGGAGAGCGGCGGCGTGCTGGGTCTCGGGATTTTTTTCGGCAGGGTCTGTGCGGCCAGGGCGTGCAGGTGATGGCCGATGAACAGCATAAAGCCGAGGTTTTCATACAACTCATACGCCGTAATCGGGCAATGGCTTCTAGCCAGGCTCAGGATGCTGCACAGACCGCTTTCTTCATCAAGGAACGATTGCGACCAACCATGTTGCAGTCCTTGTTCTTGCAAGGCTTGCCACAGCCAGGGTGTCTGGGAAAAGACGTCTGCGGACCACAGGATCGGCAACGTTGATTGATTGCAGTGAGCCACTATCGGGTCGATGTCACCGAATTTATTTTGTTCATATTGCATATTCCAGTCGTGGGGGAAGTTGTTTCGGTTGAGGGCGTTATCGTGTGTGCCTACCGCTTTTGAAGTCATTGAAAAAGAGCAAAATTTGAAACCGAGGTTCTTGACGAAATTAAGTGCAAGCGGGTAAGCGATGTCGATTTCTTTGGTGCATGACAGTTGCGTTAACTGTGATTCCTTCCATATTTCCATTTTGTATCTCCATCACCGTTCCTCTGGGGTGCTGATTGGATCCAAGATCCTGCACGAAAACGAGTGTAGGACTATTCCTACTCAGACGCTCCGATTTTTTTGCTCTTTGGAATGCCTTGGAGTGCAGTATCAGTTCTTAAATGTGTAACTCTGGCGTACCACGTCCGCTGTTAAATTCGTCAAGTGAATAGTGTTTTTTTCTTGTCTGGTGGCAAATTAGTGTCAGTTACATAAATAAGAATAACTATTGAAAAAATAACCACTGCCTAAAGCCACTACAAACCACCGGTGTTTAACAGGCCGGCTTTGCGGGACACTGGCCTCACCTGTCCAATGGAGTGCCCCATGACCGCCAGTGCAGAAAAATTCACACGCCAGACCCTGCTCGATGTTCAGCCACTGACTCCGAGCCTGTTCACCCTGCGCACTACCCGGGATTCGGGGTTCCGCTTTCGTGCGGGGCAATTCGCTCGACTGGGCGTAACCAAACCCGACGGCAGTACGGTGTGGCGCGCCTATTCCATGGTCTCTTCGCCCTATGACGAGTTTCTTGAGTTCTTCTCCATCGTGGTGCCGGGGGGCGAGTTCACCAGTGAGCTGAGTCGCCTGCAAGTCGGCGATACGCTGCTGGTGGAGCGGCAGGCCACGGGCTATCTGACCCTGGATCGGTTCGTCGATGGCCGGGACTTGTGGTTGTTATCCACAGGCACCGGGGTGGCGCCGTTCCTGTCAATCCTGCAGGATTTCGAGGTGTGGGAAAAATTCGAACGCATCATCCTGGTCTACAGCGCGCGCGAAGGCCGTGAACTGGCTTATCAGGACCTGATCGCGGGGCTGGCACAGCGCGACTACCTGGCCGAACATGCGCACAAACTGCAATTCATCCCCACCGTCACCCGCGAGCAGACGCCCGGCGTGCTCAATGGACGGATTACCACCCTGATTGAAAATGGCGAGCTGGAGCGGGCAGCGAGGCTGGCGCTGACGCCCGAGCATTCGCGGGTGATGATCTGTGGCAACCCGCAGATGATCGATGACACGCGCAAATTGCTCAAAGAGCGGGACATGAACCTGAGCTTAAGCCGCCGGCCCGGACAGGTGGCGGTGGAAAACTACTGGTAAAAAAACGGCGCCCCGCAGGCGCCGTTTTCAGTGCAACACAACCGTCAAGGCCGGTCGTTCTGGGCCTTGAGCAGATCGCGGATTTCGCTCAGCAGCTCTTCTTCCTTGGTCGGGACCGGCGGCAGGGTCGGTGCCACGGCCTCTTCGCGCTTGAGGCGGTTGATGGCCTTGACGCCCATGAAGATCGCGAAGGCGACGATCACGAAGTCGATCATGCTCTGGATAAACTTGCCGTACGCCAACACCACTGCCGGGATGTTGCCGTCGGCGGCCTTGAGCGTGATGGCCAGGTCGCTGAAATCCACCCCACCGATCAGCAGGCCGATAGGCGGCATGACCACGTCGCCGACAAACGACGAAACGATCTTGCCGAACGCGGCGCCGATGATGATACCGACGGCCATATCGACCACATTGCCTTTGACCGCGAAGGCCTTGAACTCGTTAAGCACGCCCATAGGTTATTTCCTTGTTACAGATGAGGTTGGTGAACGCAGTGTAAATCAGCAAAACGCATCTCGCTCGACACAACTGCTTACATGGCTTGCCTGTTATCGACCGGCCCGGCGCCGGAAAGTTTACAAAAGGCCATCATTCGCGCGCGGTTACCCCCTCTAGACCGGCCCTTCCAGCATCTTTTGCCTATCGTCCCGGTGTGGCATTTCTATTTAGGTTTTGGGCGGCCGGTCACTAGCCTCTGCTGAGCGCACCTGGATGCGCTTTATAAAATCAGAGGAAACTCCTATGACTACTTCCCTTGGCCTCGGGGCTTTTCCCCATCGCCGCGCCCTCGGCGTTTTGAGCGTCGGCCTGCTGTCCTTTTCCGTGAGCGCCGCCACCCTGACCCGGGATAACGGTGCCGCCGTCGGCGACAACAAGAACTCGCAAACCGCCGGCGCCACAGGCCCGGTGCTGCTGCAAGACGTGCAACTGATCCAGAAACTCCAGCGTTTCGACCGCGAACGCATTCCTGAGCGGGTGGTGCATGCCCGTGGCACCGGCGCCCATGGCACCTTCACCGTGACCGATGACCTCAGCGACCTGACCAAGGCCAAAGTGTTCGCCGGTGGCCAGAGCACGCCGGTGTTCGTGCGTTTCTCGGCGGTGGTGCACGGCAACCATTCCCCGGAAACCCTGCGTGACCCGCGTGGTTTCGCCACCAAGTTCTACACGGCGGACGGCAACTGGGACCTGGTCGGCAACAATTTCCCGACCTTCTTCATCCGCGACGCCATCAAGTTCCCGGACATGGTCCACGCGTTCAAGCCGGACCCGCGCACCAACCTCGACGACGATTCCCGTCGCTTCGATTTCTTCTCCCATGTACCGGAGGCCACTCGCACCCTGACCGAGTTGTATTCCAACTCCGGGACCCCGGCCAGTTATCGGGAGATGGATGGTAATGGTGTACACGCCTATAAGTTGGTGAATGCCAAAGGCGAAGTGCATTACGTGAAGTTTCACTGGAAAAGTTTGCAGGGGATTAACAATCTCGATCCAAAGGCTGTCGTCAAAGTTCAAGGTCAAGACTACAGTCATATGACCAACGATTTGGTGACTCATATAAACAAGGGCGACTTCCCGAAGTGGGACTTGTACGTGCAAGTTGTAAATCCTCAAGACTTGTACAAGTTTGATTTCGATCCTTTGGATGCAACGAAGATTTGGCCGGGTATTCCTGAACGCAAGGTTGGACAAATGGTGTTGAACCGTAATCCGGCGAATGTATTCCAGGAAACCGAACAAGTCGCCATGGCACCCGCCAATCTGGTTCCCGGTATAGAGCCTTCGGAAGATCGGTTGTTACAGGGGCGAGTGTTCTCCTATGCCGATACTCAGATGTATCGCCTGGGGCCTAATGCCCTGCAACTGCCGATCAATGCGCCCAAGGTGGCGGTGAACAACGGTAACCAGGATGGCGCCATGAACAGCGGCGCCAGCAGCACTGGCGTGAATTACCAGCCAAGCCGTCTGCTGCCGCGTGAGGAGCCGCAAACCGCACGCTACAGCCAGTCGGCGCTTTCGGGCAGCACCCAGCAGGCGAAGATCCAGCATGAGCAGAACTTCAAGCAGGCCGGCGACTTGTATCGCTCGTTCAGCCAGAAGGAACGCCAGGACCTGATCGACAGCTTCGGCGGCTCGCTCGCCACCACGGACGACGAGAGCAAGCACATCATGCTGTCGTTCCTCTATAAGGCCGATCCGGAATACGGCACCGGCGTGACCAAAGTCGCCAAGGGTGACCTGGCCCGGGTCAAGGCACTGGCGGCCAAACTGGTCGACTGATCCCGTTTGCCTGAAACGCGGGGCCTCGTTCGAGGCCCCGTCTGACCAAGGAGCCTTCCCATGCGTTTCTATTTCTTCCTGTTGCTGGCAGCCCTGTCGCCCGGCGTGTTCGCCGAATCGGCGGCAAATGTCACGAAAGACCCCGCCGCGCTCAAAGCGCAACTGCAGGATTACTACTTCGATGCTGCCCGCCGTGGCGACGTGCCGATGCTCGAGACCTTCATCGAGGCCGGTTACTCCCTCGATACCCGTGACGAAAAGGGCTACACCGCGCTGATTCTGGCGGCCTATCACGGCCAAAGCGCGGCTGTGGACCGTTTGCTTGCCGCCGGCGCCGATGCCTGCGCTCAGGATCAGCGTGGCAACACGGCGCTGATGGGCGCCATTTTCAAAGGCGAAATACAGATCGCCCGAACTTTGATGGCCACCCATTGCAGCCCCGACCAACGCAACGGCGCCGGGCAGACGGCGGCGATGTATGCCGGGTTGTTCAACCGTGTCGAGTTGCTGGACGCGCTCAAGGCCAAGGGTGCCGACCTGAATGCCGAAGATCCGCTGGGCAATAGCGCCGCGCGTCTGGCCAGCGGCGAAATCCGCAACGCCGCGCCGCGCTGATCCGGTCCGGCTGCGCTATCATCGCGGTTTTTGCCGGGAGTTCAGATGGCCAAGGCCAAGCGCATGTACGGCTGCACCGAGTGCGGCTCAACCTTCCCCAAGTGGGCCGGCCAGTGCGGCGAGTGCGGGGCCTGGAATACGCTGACCGAAACCATGGTCGAGAGCGGCGGGGCGGCGGCGCCCAGCGGTCGCACCGGCTGGACCGGCCAGCAGGCGCAGATCAGGACCCTGGCCGAAGTCAGTGTCGAAGAGATTCCGCGTTTTTCTACGGCGTCCAGCGAACTTGATCGCGTGCTCGGCGGCGGCCTGGTGGACGGCTCGGTGGTGTTGATCGGCGGTGATCCCGGCATCGGCAAGTCGACCATTTTGTTGCAAACCTTGTGCAACCTCGCCAAGAGCATGCCGGCGCTGTACGTCACCGGCGAAGAATCCCAGCAACAAGTGGCCATGCGCGCCCGTCGTCTCGGCTTGCCCCAGGACAAGCTGCGGGTGATGACCGAAACCTGCATCGAAACCATCATTGCCACGGCCCGGCAGGAAAAGCCCAAGGTCATGGTGATCGACTCGATCCAGACGATTTTCACCGAGCAACTGCAATCGGCACCCGGCGGCGTCTCCCAGGTTCGCGAAAGCGCGGCGTTGCTGGTGCGCTATGCCAAGCAGAGCGGCACGGCGATTTTCCTGGTGGGCCATGTGACCAAGGAAGGCGCATTGGCCGGCCCGCGTGTTCTGGAGCACATGGTTGACACCGTGCTGTATTTCGAAGGCGAATCCGATGGGCGTTTGCGCCTGCTGCGGGCGGTGAAAAACCGGTTTGGCGCGGTGAACGAACTGGGCGTGTTCGGCATGACTGACAAGGGGCTGAAAGAAGTCTCCAACCCGTCGGCGATTTTTCTGACCCGTGCCCAGGAAGAAGTCCCGGGCAGTGTCGTGATGGCGACGTGGGAAGGCACCCGGCCGATGTTGGTCGAGGTGCAAGCCTTGGTGGATGACAGTCACTTGGCCAACCCGCGTCGGGTCACCCTGGGCCTGGATCAGAACCGTTTGGCCATGCTGCTGGCGGTGTTGCACCGTCATGGCGGCATTCCGACCCACGATCAGGACGTGTTTCTCAACGTGGTCGGCGGGGTGAAAGTGCTGGAAACGGCTTCCGACCTGGCGCTGATGGCCGCAGTGATGTCGAGCCTGCGCAACAAGCCGCTGCCCCACGATCTGTTGGTGTTTGGCGAGGTGGGGTTGTCCGGCGAAGTGCGCCCGGTGCCGAGTGGTCAGGAACGCCTGAAAGAAGCGGCCAAACACGGCTTCAAACGCGCCATCGTGCCCAAGGGCAATGCACCGAAGGAAGCGCCGCCGGGGTTGCAGATTATTGCCGTGACCCGACTGGAACAGGCGCTCGACGCACTCTTCGAATAACCCACAAATACCTTGTGGGAGCGAGCCTGCTCGCGAAAGCGGTCTGTCAGTCGACTTAAATGTTGAATGCACGACCGCATTCGCGAGCAGGCTCGCTCCCACAGTGGAATTGCGGGTGGCTTCAGACCTCGATCAAGGCACCCAACTCGCGCTCCAACTCTTGCGGATCGCCCAGGTTGAATTCAATCAACCGCCGCAAACGCTCGATGGATTCCAGGCTGATGTGTTTGCAGACGAACCCGAGCTGACCGTGATCATCGTGGGTCAACGTCACGTCCATCTTGATCTCGACATCTGTATTCAGATGAATATCGAGCAGGAAATGCCAATCCGGATTGCCCAGCCACGGCTCGGGTTTTTCGATCAGCGCGCCCTTGAGCGACAGGTCGATCAGCTTCACCGGCCAGGTGAGTCCGTCCTGGCTCAGCTCGGTTCGGGCGTCGAACGCAAAACGTTTGAAGCGGCGGCGCTCGGCAGGGTGGTCGCTCATGGCGCAATCCTCGTGAAGGTTGCCTGACTATAGACCTGCATCGACAATCGCTGCCAGCACAGTGATGGCTCTCGACCAATGTCGGACTATGGTCTTTGGCGCCAGTAGAGCTAAACTCGGGGTGGCTGTCTTTCTTGTCCACCCTGGCTGGAATAAAAAAATGAAAAATAATAATAGCCTGCTACGCCATCTACCCTGGCTGCTGCTGGCAATCGTAGGAGCGTGCGCCCTGGGCGTAGTGGCATTGCGCCGAGGCGAGGCGATCAACGCCTTGTGGATTGTGGTCGCGGCCGTGGCCATTTATCTGGTCGCCTATCGTTACTACAGTCTGTTTATCGCCAACAATGTGATGCAGCTCGACCCGCGCCGGGCCACCCCCGCCGTGCTCAACAATGATGGCCTGGACTACGTCCCGACCAACAAACACATCCTCTTCGGTCACCACTTCGCGGCCATTGCTGGCGCGGGGCCGTTGGTCGGTCCGGTGCTGGCGGCGCAGATGGGTTACCTGCCCGGTACGCTGTGGCTGATTGCCGGCGTGGTACTGGCCGGTGCGGTGCAGGACTTCATGGTCCTGTTCATGTCTACCCGCCGCAACGGTCGCTCCCTGGGCGATATGGTCCGCGAAGAAATGGGCCGCATCCCCGGCACCATCGCGCTGTTTGGCTGCTTCCTGATCATGATCATCATCCTCGCGGTGCTGGCGCTGATCGTGGTCAAAGCCCTGGCCGAGAGCCCATGGGGTATTTTCACGGTGATGGCGACCATCCCGATCGCGATGTTCATGGGCATCTACATGCGCTACATCCGCCCGGGCCGCATCGGTGAAATCTCCGTGGTCGGCGTGTTGCTGCTGCTGGGTTCGATCTGGCTGGGCGGGCAGATTGCCGCCGACCCGTACTGGGCCAAGGCGTTCAGCTTCACGGGCGTGCAGATTACGTGGATGCTGGTCGGCTACGGTTTCGTCGCTGCTTCGTTGCCGGTGTGGCTGATTCTGGCGCCCCGTGACTACCTCTCTACCTTCCTGAAAATCGGCACCATCATCGCCCTGGCGATCGGGATTCTGGTGACCATGCCCGAGCTGAAAATGCCGGCATTGACCCAGTTCATCGATGGCACCGGGCCGGTGTGGAAGGGCGGTTTGTTCCCGTTCCTGTTCATCACCATTGCCTGCGGCGCGGTCTCGGGTTTCCACGCGTTGATCTCTTCCGGCACCACGCCGAAGCTGCTGGATAACGAAGTCAATTCCCGCTACATCGGCTACGGCGCGATGTTGATGGAATCCTTCGTCGCCATCATGGCCATGGTTGCCGCCTCGGTGATCGAGCCGGGCGTGTACTTCGCCATGAACAGCCCGGCTGCGGTGGTCGGTGGTGACGTAGTCGCCGTGGCGCAAACCGTCAGCAGCTGGGGCTTTGCAATTACCCCGGAAGCGCTGCAAGCGGTGGCCCATGACATCGGTGAAACCACCATCCTCGCCCGTGCCGGCGGTGCGCCGACCCTGGCGGTCGGTATCGCGCAGATCCTGCACAGCGTGCTGCCGGGTGAAAACACCATGGCGTTCTGGTATCACTTCGCGATCCTGTTTGAAGCGCTGTTCATCCTGACGGCGGTAGACGCCGGTACGCGTGCCGGACGCTTCATGCTCCAGGACTTGCTCGGCTCCTTCGTGCCCTCGCTCAAACGCACGGAATCCTGGACCGCCAACCTGATCGCCACTGCCGGTTGTGTGGCGATGTGGGGTTGGTTGCTGTACCAAGGCGTGATCGACCCGTTGGGCGGGATCAACACCTTGTGGCCGCTGTTCGGTATCTCCAACCAGATGCTCGCCGGTATCGCGCTGATGCTTGCCACGGTTGTGCTGATCAAAATGAAACGCCAACGCTACATCTGGGTGACCCTGATGCCTGCCGCGTGGCTGCTGATCTGCACCACCACCGCCGGTTTCATCAAGCTGTTCGACGCCAACCCGGCGATCGGCTTCCTGTCTCTGGCGAAAAAATACAGCGATGCCCTGGCCAACGGCCAGATCCTCGCTCCGGCCAAGGACATTACGCAGATGCAGCACGTGATCTTCAACGCCTACACCAACGCAACGCTGACGGCGCTATTCCTGTTTGTGGTATTCAGCATCCTGTTCTATGCGCTCAAGGTCGGTATCTCGGCTTGGGGTACAAAAGAGCGCACGGATAAAGAAGCACCGTTCCAGGCTTTGCCGGACGCGTAACTGAGGATTGCAAAGATGTTCAATGACCTGAGTCGCCTCGGTAAATACCTCGGTCAGGCTGCGCGCCTGATGGTCGGCATGCCCGACTACGACAACTACGTCGAGCATATGCAAACCAAACACCCGGACAAACCGGTGATGAGCTATGAGATGTTCTTTCGGGAACGTCAGGAGGCGCGTTACGGTGGCAAGGGTGGGCCGAAGTGTTGTTAACCTGACCTCAGGTTGATGCAATCCCCCTGTGGGAGCGGGCTTGCTCGCGAAAGCGGTGTGTCATTCAACATTTAGGCTGACTGACACACCGCCTTCGCGAGCAAGCCCGCTCCCACATTTGTTTTTGTGTTGTTTTCTAAAATGTTTGAAACAGGAGGTTTGAGTTGTCCTCTCCCATCCCGGTAACGATCCTCAGCGGCTTCCTCGGCGCGGGTAAAACCACGTTGCTGCGCTACCTGCTCAAAGCCGAGCACGGCCTGAAAATCGCCGTGATCGAAAACGAATTCAGCGACGCCGGCATCGACACCCAACTGTTGGGCGAGGAGCCGGTGCAAGTGATGACGCTGTCCAACGGCTGCGTCTGCTGCACCATTCACACCGACCTGACCAAGGCCTTGTACCTGCTGCTCGAACGCCTGGACAGCGGCGAAATCGCCTTCGACCGTCTGGTGATCGAATGCACCGGCCTGGCCGACCCGGCCCCGGTGGCGCAAACCTTTTTCATCGATGAAGAACTGCGCGAACGCTACATCCTCGACGGCATCATCACGCTGGTGGACGCGGCCCATGCCGACACCCACCTGACCCAGACCATCGCCCAGGCGCAGATTGGTTTTGCCGATCGCCTCCTTGTGAGCAAGCGTGATCTGGTAGACGAACCGACCTTCAACGCATTGAGCGAACGCCTGACCCGCATCAACCGTCGCGCACCGATTCGCGTAGTCGAGCACGGCAAGATCGACCTGGCTGAACTGCTCGATGTACGCGGTTTCAATCTGAATGCCGACCTCGGCGCTGGCATGAGTTTGCGGCCGGTGAGCAAGGCGCCATCCATCGACCGGATTTCCAGCCTGGTGCTGCGCACCGATAAGCCGCTGGATCTCGACAAGCTCAGCGAGTTCATGAACGAACTGCTGGAAGACCACGGCAAGCAACTGCTGCGCTACAAGGGTGTGTTGAGCATCGTCGGCGAGCCGCGACGCATGGTGTTCCAGGGTGTGCTGAAGTTATACGGCTTCGATTGGGACACCGAATGGGCCGAGGGCGAGGCGCGGGAGAGTGTGATCGTGTTTATTGCCGATGATTTGCCGGAAGAGAAGATTCGCGAGGGGTTTGCGCGGGTGGCGGCGGATTGAAGCCTTTCGTGTGTCAGTGATGACGCCTTCGCGGGCAAGCCTCGCTCCTACAAGGACGGCGATATACCTGTAGGAGCGAGGCTTGCCCGCGAAAGCGATCTAACCGGCAACACGATTCTCGCTGAATGTCGGTCCAGCATTCAGCAACGTCTCTTCCAAATAATCCAGATGCCGGCCCAGCAAGCGCTCAGCCATCCCCGCATCCCGACGTTCCACAGCCTCCAGAATCGCCTGATGCTTTTGCCAAACGCAATAACCCTCTAATTCCACCTCAAACCGCGCAATCGCCAACGAAGTCAGCGGCACCAGACTGCCCAGAAAATGCGCCAACGGTGCATTCCCCGCGATTTCCGCCAGCCGCAAATGAAACTCTCCAGACAAGCGAATGGCTGGGCCACGGGCAGTGCAGTGGCGCTCGCTCTGGATCAAGTCCCGCAGCGGTTTCAAATCCTGTGAGCGTGATTGGCAGGCCAGGCGCACCAAGGTGATTTCCGTCAGCCGCCGTGCATGCAGCATCTGCCGGGTTTGCTCGCCGTCGAGCGTGGCAACCCGAGGCCGGTGGTTGGCCCGCAGCACGATGATTTGCTGATGAGACAATTGCGTCAGCACACCGCGAATATCACTGCGCCGGGCGCTGAACATCTGCGCCAGGCTTTCTTCGGTAAAGCGACTGGCCGCATCGATGCGCTGTTCGAGAATCGCGTCGAAAACCCGCGAGTAAAGATCATCCGTCTGCCGGGGAAAGGGCAGGGCGCTGAGGGGTGGCGCTGAGGCGAAGCTGTTCATGGCTTGTCTCCAGTTCAAGCGGATTCAACTGCCGAGGTTGTCGTCCGGAATGTTCAGTTCGATACCCATCCGTTGGCCTTCACGCAGGATGTGCCGCCGCATTTCGGCGCTGGCCTGGGCGCTGTTCTTGCTGCGGATCGCCCGCACCACGGCTTCGTTTTCTTCCAGGCGTTCAGCCAAATGCTCTGGTGAATTGCGCAGCACCTCGGCGCTTTGCTTCAGGGCGTTGCTGGTCTGCTGCACCACGCTCTGGAAGATCGGGTTCGAAGTCAGGGTGAACAGCTCTTCATGGAACGCGATGTAAGCGTTGACCCCGGCCTCGCTGTCGTTGGCCTCCAGGGCTTCGCGCATGTCCATCAGGGTCAGACGCAGTTGCCCGACTTCCTTGCTGCTGATCGATTGCGCCACCAGCCCGACGATGAACGGCTCAAGGGTGTAGCGCAGTTGCAGCACATCCTCCAGGCTCGCGCCGGCCACCGCACTGTCGTGGTGTTGGCTGTCGCTGAAATTGGCTTCCAGCACTACCACGCCTTTGCCCGGCATCGAACGCACCAGGCCCAGGGTTTCGAGGACGATTACGGCTTCGCGCAGACTCGGGCGGCTGATGCCCAGTTGTTCGGCCAGTTCACGCTGGCCCGGCAACATGTCGCCGGAACGCCACTGACCACGGGCCAGCGCGGCCCGGAGTTTTTCTACGACTGAATTGACGACCGTTGAAGTGGTAATCACGGTTTGCTCCATGAATAAGGCTGGGAGCCTGCCCCGTGGCAGGCTCGCGCAGATTTCAAAAATCCTGTTGATGGGCCGGGGCCACCGGTTTTCTCGGCTGGAAGGTATACCCCACCTGACCGGAAAGCACCTTGTTCGCCCGTTGGACATCAATGTCTTTTTCCCAGCGCGCAATGGCCACCGTGGCGACGCAGTTACCGATCAGGTTGGTCAGCGCCCGACCGATGCCCATGAACCAGTCCACCGCCAACACCAGCACCAGGCCCACCACCGGAATCGCCGGGATCGCCGTGAGGGTTGCCGCCAGAATCACCAGCGCCGAACCGGGAATGCCGTGGGCACCTTTGGAGGTGATCAGCGACACCAGCAGAATCGTCAGCAAATCGGTCATGGCCAGCGGCGTGCCGGTGGCGTTGGCGATGAAGACGATGGCCAGGGTCAGGTAGATCGAGAAGCCGTCGAGGTTGAACGAGTAACCGGTTGGAATCACCAGCCCGACCGTGGAGCTGCCGATACCCAGGTGCTCAAGTTTGCGCATGATCTGCGGCAGCACGGCGTCGGAAGAGGCGGTGCCCATGACGATCAGCAATTCTTCACGCAGGTACTTGAGCAGCGGCCACATGCGCAGGCCGGACAGGCGCATCACCAGGCCGAGGATCAGCGACACGAACGCGGCGCAGGTCAGGTAGAACAGGCCCACCAGGCTGCCCAGGTGTTGCAGGGAATCCAGGCCATATTTACTGGTGGTGAAGGCGATGGCGCCGAATACGCCGATCGGCGCCAGGCGCACGATCATGCCCATGATGCGGAAAATCACGTGGCTGAGTTCGTTGATCAGCCGGGAAATGCCCGAGGCCGCTTCGCCCACCAGGTTCAACGCGCTGCCGAACAACACCGAAAACAGCAGCACTTGCAGGATGTTGTTTTCGGCAAAGGCACCGATCACCGAGGTAGGAATCAGATCCATCAGGAACTGCGTGGTGGTGTGCATCTGCTGGCCGCGCTGGGCCAGATCGCCCATATCGGCCTTGGCCAGTTGATCCAGATGAATGTTCGCGCCGCTGCCGATGCCGGTGCTGAAGGCGAACACCAGGCCGATCACCAGGGCGATGGTGGTCAGCACTTCAAAGTAGATGACCGACTTGAGGCCGATGCGCCCGACCTTCTTCAGATCGCCAGCTCCGCTGATGCCGCTGACCACCACGCAGAACACGATCAGGCCGATGAGCATCTTGATCAGTTTGATAAAGCCGTCGCCCAAGGGTTTGAGCTGGGCGGAGTATTCGGGAAGGGTCAGCCCGCAGACGATGCCGAGCACCAGTCCGAGAACCACTTGGAGGAAGATTGAACGCGAGCACCATCTGAGCATGGGAGGAATCCTGGTCGGTGTCCTGGCTGCCGTGCGCTAAAGCGCATCAGATTCAGGACTTAATTATTGTGGTCTTACCGGTATGTCCAGTGCAGGCGCAGTCTAGGCTCGGTTTTTCCCCGATGACAAGTGAAAGGAGTGAAATTGGCATGACCGGTCTGACCAGTGGTGCGGGTGCGTGCAGGAGCGGCGTAGGGCACTCCTGCACGGGTCAAGTCATGATCGCGGAAGTTATAACCGTTCGAGAATCTTCAGTTCGAACGTCATCTTATAGTTGTCGCTTACTTCGGAGAGATAATGATAGTTCGATCCTTTTAGTGTCAGCCCGCCAATGTGTTTTTCATCCTCGGTCTTGAGAGTTATCAGGTGTTTATCTCCAGCAAGGTCATCTAAGGTAATAATGCGGCCTTGATCATTGGTCATGTTAAACAGGGTTCGCTCGCCACTGTCAGCAGCCACGGCCCCGAGTAGGTTGACTCTGTTTTTACTGATGCAGGAGTGAAGGTGTCCACTCCCATCGAGGGTAAAAATGGCGTAACCACCCTGGCTGCCTAAAAAGAATAATTGCAAAGGCTCGATGGCGCTCACCTCCGCTTTAGAGCGGTAGCCGAGCAGGTGTGAGTCATCGCGTTGCTGGGGCCGACCGGTGAAGAAACCCCCGCTGCCAAGGAGCTCGGTGGCCATCGCGGGACCCCCGTACAGGGTATTCAGGAGATTTAAATGCTGGCCCGGAATTTCGAGTGTTGCGATAAAGGAATTAGTGATAAAGGTACTCATGGTATTAACGGTGACTTCCTGTCTGGTTGTTTGAATGTTCGGACGGGATATTAATTTCTTTTTTGTATGAGTCGGTGGAAGTATATGTATCAATATTTGATTTTGGTTGTGGTGTTGAAGGCAGGAAGTTGTAAGTGATGTGTTTTGTGGTTGGGAAGTGCCTGTTCTATCAGTAGCGGTTACTTTGTCGATGACGAAAAAAAACCCGGTCAAGACCGGGTTTTTTCGACTTTAACGACCTGCTATCAGGCGCCGTATACCGGCAGCTTCTTGCAGATGGCCTTGACCTTCTCACGAACGGCGTCGATCACCGCTTCGTTGTTCAGGTCAGCCAGGATGTCGCAGATCCAGCCGGCCAGCTCTTTGCACTCGGCTTCCTTGAAGCCACGAGTGGTCACAGCCGGGGTGCCGAAGCGCAGACCGGAGGTGACGAACGGGGAGCGTGGGTCGTTTGGCACGGAGTTCTTGTTCACGGTGATGAACGCTTTGCCCAGAGCGGCGTCGGCGTCTTTACCGGAGATGTCCTGCTTGATCAGCGACAGCAGGAACAGATGGTTCTTAGTACCGCCGGACACCACGTCGAAGCCGCGCGCGATGAACACTTCGGCCATGGCCTGGGCGTTCTTCACCACTTGTTGCTGGTAGGTCTTGAACTCAGGCTGCAGCGCTTCCTTGAAGCAGATCGCTTTGGCGGCGATCACGTGCTCCAGCGGGCCACCCTGGGCGCCCGGGAAAACGGCGGAGTTCAGCTTCTTCTCGATGTCGGCGTTGGCGCGAGCCAGGATCAAACCGCCACGTGGACCGCGCAGGGTCTTGTGGGTGGTGGTGGTCACGACGTCAGCGAAAGGCACCGGGTTCGGGTAGACGCCAGCGGCGACCAGACCGGCCACGTGGGCCATGTCGACGAACAGGTAGGCGCCAACCTTGTCAGCGATTTCACGGAAACGCGGGAAGTCGAGGATCTGCGAGTAGGCAGAGAAACCGGCCACGATCATTTTCGGCTTGTGCTCAACGGCCAGACGCTCGACTTCGTCGTAGTCGATCAGGCCATTGGCGTCGATACCGTACTGAACGGCGTTGTACAGCTTGCCGGAGGACGAAACGCTGGCACCGTGGGTCAGGTGACCGCCGTGGGCCAGGCTCATGCCAAGGATGGTGTCACCGGCTTGCAGCAGGGCCAGGTAAACGGCGCTGTTGGCTTGGGAGCCGGCGTGTGGCTGGACGTTGGCGTAATCGGCGCCGAACAGCTCTTTTGCACGGTCGATGGCCAGTTGTTCAACCACGTCGACGAACTCGCAACCACCGTAGTAGCGCTTGCCCGGGTAGCCTTCGGCGTACTTGTTGGTCAGGACCGAGCCTTGAGCTTCCATCACCGCAGGGCTGGTGTAGTTTTCCGAAGCGATCAGCTCAATGTGTTCTTCCTGGCGCTGAGCTTCTTGCTCCATGGCGGCAAAGAGATCGGCGTCGTACTTGGCAATAGTCAAATCACGGCTGAACATGGCGGTCCTCAAGGATCGGGGCAGAAAAGGGGGGCATTCTAACCCAATGGGTTTTAGATGGCATATGAAAGGACATCATGTCGCAGACAAGTGGGCTTCATGACGGGATCAGCGGTGATCATGCTGGCCGATAACCAGTGATCGTTCCCACGCTCCGCGTGGGAATGCCTCATTGGACGCTCTGCGTCCGCTTCGGCATGTGACGCGGAGCGTCACGGGCTGCATTCCCACGCAGAGCGTGGGAACGATCATCTGTAGGAGCGAGGCTTGCCCGCGAAGGCGTCATCCGCCGCGCTGCACATCTCAATCGAACACGAACAGCGCATCATTGCTGAACTGCGCTTCAAACCGGCTCGCTGGCATCGGCCGCCCGAACAAATACCCCTGAACCTCATCGCACCCATGCTCACGCAGGAAGTCGAGTTGTTCGTGGGTTTCCACGCCCTCGGCGATCACCGCCAGGTTCAGGCTGTGGGCCATGGCGATGATCGCCCGGGCAATCTGCGCATCCTGCTCACCCGACGGCAGGCCATCGACGAAGGTGCGGTCGATTTTCAGCACGTCGATCGGGAACTGCTTGAGGTAGTTGAGCGATGAATAACCGGTGCCGAAGTCATCGACCGCGATGCTCAGGCCCAGGTTTTTCAACCCGGCGAGAATCTGCATCGCCTCGCTGACTTCGCGCATCAGGATACTTTCGGTCAGCTCCAGCTCAAGGCACGCCGGCGGCAGGCCGGTGTCCTTGAGGATATTGGCGATCCGCGTGCCGAGCTGACCATCGGAAAACTGCCGCGCCGAGATGTTCACCGAGACCTTGGGCACCCGCACCTTGGCCTGGTGCCAGGTCTTGAGTTGCCGACAGGCTTCGCTGATCACCCAGTCGCCAACGTCTACCACCAGCCCGAGCTCTTCGAGCACCGGAATAAAATCCCCCGGCGGCACCAGCCCGCGACGCGGATGACGCCAACGCAGCAGGGCTTCGGCGCCGGTCAGGCGTTTGCCGTCGCCGCTGAATTGCGGTTGGTAATACAGCACGAATTCGTCCTGCTCCAGGGCATGGCGCAGGTCGCTTTCCAGCTCCAGACGCTCGAGGGCGCTGGCGTTCATGTCCGCCTGATAGAACTGGAAGTTGTTCTTGCCGCGCTCCTTGGCGTGGTACATCGCGGTGTCGGCGTTTTTCATCAACTGGCTGAGTTCGTTGCCGTCCTGGGGGCTCAGGGCAATGCCGATACTGGCCGTGACAAAGAACTCGCGACCTTCCAGCACAAAGGGTTTCACCAGGCTGGCAAGAATCTGTTCGGCCACATGAATCGCCCGGTTCAGCGCCACTTCACGGTTGATGCGCGGTTGCAGGAGCAAGGTGAACTCATCGCCGCCCATGCGCGCCACGGTGTCGTCATCGTCGACGCAACCGAGCAGGCGCGTGGCCATTTCCTTGAGCATGCGGTCGCCGGCGGCGTGGCCCAGGGAGTCGTTGATCGGCTTGAAACGGTCGAGGTCGAGGAACATCAGCACCACCCACGACTTCTGCCGTTCCGCCGATTGCAGCGCGGTGTGCAGGCGATCCTGGAACAGCGTGCGGTTGGGCAGGTGGGTCAGGGCGTCGTAGTAAGCGAGGCGGTGAATCCGCTGCTCACTGGCCTTGCGCTCGCTGATGTCGCTGAAGAAACACACGTAACTGGCGAGATCGCCTTCGTCGTCGAGCACCGCCGTGATGCCGACCCACGCCGGGTAATGCTCGCCGTTGCGGCGCTTGAGCCAGACTTCGCCTTCCCAGGTGCTGTGCTGGTGCAGTTGCTTGAGCACATAACGCAAATGCGCTTCCTGCTGCTCGTCGACGGTGAGCATGTTCGGCAACTGGTCGAGGACCTGGGACACCGCATACCCGCTGACGCGACTGAACGCCTCGTTGGCCTGGACGATGTAGCCGGCCGGGTCGGTGATCAGGATCGCCGAAGTCGAGTGCTCGAATACCGTGGCCGCCATGCGCAGGTCTTTCTCGGCGCGGCGTTGCTGGCTGATGTCGCGACCGACCCCGAGCACGCCTTCGAAAGCGCCGTGCTCGTCCCACACCAGCACCAACCGCAGTTCGATCGGAATCTTGCGCCCGTCGGCCCGCAGGCAATCGAACAGGAACAACTGGGTCTGCACCTGGCTGCGTAACAACGCCAGTTGATCGGGTTTATCCAGGGCCTTGCTGACCCGGTCCATCAAAGCGTAGATGCCGGTCAATTGTTGCGGGTTGGCGATGGTCGACTGCCAGCCGTTCTGGAAAATCCACTCGACGTCATAACCCAGCACCGCTTGCACCGACGGGCTGACGTAATTGAGCGAGAGCTTGTTGTCGGTGGAGAAAATCACGTCGCTGATGCTTTCGGCGAGCATGCGGTAGCGCTGCTCACTGTCGCGCAGGGATTCGCTGGCTTCGATCTGTTCGGTGATGTCCTTGGCCACGCCGATGATCCGCGTGACGTGATCATTGCGGTCCCGGGCCAGGGCTTGTTCACGAATCTCGAAGCGCCGCCATTCGCCATCGCGATGACGAAAGCGCAACTGGCATTGCAGCAGTTGCGAGTAGCCGGCGTGGCGCTGGGTCTGGCGCGAACGGTGGTAGTAGTCGGCGTCTTCGGGGTGCAGCAGGATTTCCCAGAAGTACTCGCCCATCTGATGCAGTTCGGTGCGGTTGTAGCCCAGGGTCTGCCCCAGATGGTGGTTGCTGAAAATCATCCGCTGGCTGATCACGTCCTGCACATACAGGTGATCCGGCACGGTGCGCACCACGTCCGACCAGAAACCTTCGCGTTCCAGCAACGACAGCTCGATCAGCTTGCGGCTGGTGATGTCGTTGATGCTCAGGATCACCGCTTTATAGTCGTGCTGCTCTTCCGGCAGGCGCAACACCAGCCACAAGTGCTGGTCGCGACCGTTGGTGTCCTGGAGTTTGATTTCCAGTTCCAGTTGTTTCTGCTGGTTGAGCATGGCCTCCAGCATTTGGTTGCCGATGGCGGTGCATTCCAGCGGATTGCCGTCGATCAGCAGTTTCCAGGCTTGCTCGCAGGAATTGACGTTGAGCAGTTGCAGAGCCACCTGGTTGACTTCGGTGACGCGCAATTCTTGCAGCAGTTGCTGGCGTTGCTCGGGCACTTCAAGCCAGGCTTTCAATTGTTCGCTGCTGTTGAGTTGGGCCTTGTCGAAAAAGCTTTTCAGCCCGGACAGGTCAAGCACGCACAGGGCCACGCCGGTGCCTTCGAAAATGTCCTGATAGCGGCGTCGACCTTCATGCAACTGGTGCTGACGGCGGCGCATGCTCAGCAGGGCGATAAACGGCAGCAGGGAGAAGGCCAGGCCTAGCAGGCACTTGCCGATGAACGCCGGCAGCAATTGTTCCAGTACTTGTTGCCGATCGAACAGCCCGCGCAATTGCCAGTCGCTGCTGCTCAGGGGCACGGTCAGCACGCTGTTGGCCAGGTCATCTTCGCTCAGCGTGCCCTGCCGGGTGGTGGGCAGGGCTTCATCGCGACTGATGATTTGATGATTGATGCGGTTTTCCACCAGCCACAGTGGGCGAATGCCGGTTTCACCCTGTTTGGTCAGCGAGGAAAAAAACGTCGGGGTCAGGCGCAATGCCCAGTAACCGCGTGTGCTGCCGCTGGCCTGATGCAGCAGCAAGTGCACCACCGAACCATCGTCGGCGTTGCTGAAATAGTGGGCCTGGGCACGGCTGCGGCGGACCAGATCGACCAGGTAGTCGGCGTCCTGGCTGTCGGCGGCGCTGTCGCTGAGGATTTTGCCGGACGGGCTGAGCAACGCCAGGCTGCGCAGGTCGGGCAGCGACTGCTGCAATTTGCGCAGCAAGGCCTGCTGTTCGTCGGCGGATTGCGGTTGCTCGACGATCGGTAGCAGATTAAGGGCGATTTGCGCGTTGAGCGCCATGTTCAGGCTGACTTGCGAAGCCAGGTCGGCGGTGTAGTCGATGGTGTACTGGCGCTGGTTTTTCTGGGTTTCGCTCAGTTGATCAAGCAATTGCCAGAACAGCAGCGCGAGCAGCAACAGCACCAGTGTCGCCAGTGCGCCCTTCAGGGTGCCGCGCAGGGGGGAGCCGAGCGCGGCAGCCGGTGCACGGGTAGAAAGAGGCGGCGTGACATTAGACAAACTGAAATCCTGCGGTTTGGCTGGATTGGCGCGACGTGCACTATAAGCCGGACGCCCGGAGGGCGGCTAGCATGCCTTGAGTTGTGGCGAAGTGCCAGCCCCTCCCGGCTGGACTGCCATCGGTCATTCAGGTAGCTTTGCCGGTTACGTGGGGGCGTTCCAGCTCCTAGAATCAGACTTTTTCAGCGTGCACCTATTGATAGTTATCAATCGGAAGACGCGCACAGTCTGGCCCGGGCTTCGCCTGCGCTCCAATCATTCATCTGTCACTGACCCAAGGTTCTCCATGGCTCAATACGTCTTCACCATGCATCGGCTGGGCAAAGTTGTTCCGCCGAAGCGGGAAATCCTGAAAAACATTTCGCTGTCGTTCTTCCCCGGCGCCAAGATCGGCGTACTCGGCCTCAACGGTTCGGGTAAGTCCACGCTGCTGAAGATCATGGCCGGCGTCGACACCGAATTCGAGGGCGAAGCCCGTCCGATGCCGGAGCTGAACATCGGCTACCTGCCCCAGGAACCGATCCTGGATCCGACCAAGACCGTACGTGAAGTGGTCGAGGAAGCGGTCAGCGTGATCAAGAACGCCCAGGCGCGCCTGGACGAGGTCTACGCCGCTTACGCTGAAGAAGATGCCGACTTCGACAAACTGGCCGCTGAACAGGCCAAGCTCGAAGCCATCCTGCAAGCCAGCGACGGCCACAACCTGGATCGCCAACTGGAAGTCGCCGCCGATGCGCTGCGTCTGCCGGCGTGGGACGCCAAGGTCGAATTCCTGTCCGGCGGTGAAAAGCGTCGTGTGGCCCTGTGCCGCCTGCTGCTGTCCGCGCCTGACATGCTGCTGCTCGACGAACCGACCAACCACTTGGACGCCGATTCCGTCGCGTGGCTGGAGCACTTCCTGCACGACTTCCCGGGCACCGTGGTTGCGATCACGCACGACCGTTACTTCCTGGACAACGTGGCTGGCTGGATCCTCGAACTCGACCGTGGCGCCGGTATCCCTTACGAGGGCAACTATTCGGGTTGGCTTGAAGCCAAGTCCGATCGTCTGGCCGCCGAATCCAAGCAGCAGTCGGCCCACGAAAAAGCCATGAAGGAAGAACTGGAGTGGGTGCGCAAAGGCGCCAAGGCCCGTCAGTCCAAATCCAAGGCTCGTCTGCAACGCTTCGAAGAAATGCAATCGCAGGAATTCCAGAAGCGCAGCGAAACCAACGAGATCTACATCCCGGCCGGTCCGCGCCTGGGTGACAAGGTCATCGAATTCAAGAACGTCACCAAGGGCTACGGCGATCGCGTGTTGATCGACAACCTGTCGTTCTCCATGCCTAAAGGCGCCATCGTTGGCGTGATCGGCGGTAACGGCGCGGGTAAATCCACGCTGTTCCGCATGCTGATGGGCAAGGAACAACCGGATTCGGGCAGCATCGAAGTCGGCGAAACCGTGCAACTGGCGTGCGTCGACCAGAGCCGCGAAGACCTGGATGGCAGCAAGACTGTGTTCCAGCAAATCTCCGACGGTTCGGATCAGATCCGCATCGGCAACTACGAGATCCCGTCGCGCACTTACGTCGGTCGCTTCAACTTCAAGGGTGGCGACCAGCAGAAGTTCGTCAAGGACCTGTCCGGTGGTGAGCGCGGTCGCTTGCACCTGGCCCTGACCCTGAAGGAGGGTGGCAACGTCCTGCTGCTCGACGAACCGTCCAACGACCTCGACGTTGAAACCCTGCGTTCCCTGGAAGAAGCCCTGCTGGACTTCCCTGGCGCCGCCATTGTGATCTCTCACGATCGGTGGTTCCTTGACCGCGTCGCGACGCACATCCTGGCGTACGAAGACGACTCGCAAGCGATTTTCTTCGAAGGTAACTACACCGAGTACGAAGCGGATCGTAAAAAGCGCCTCGGCGAAGCAGCGGCCCAGCCGCATCGTGTACGGCACAAGAAACTGGCCTGATATCGGGTTGGTTGCATAAAAAACGGAGCCTTCAGGGGCTCCGTTTTTTTTGGGTGTGATTCAGTTGGACCGAGGCGCGGCCTTCGCGGGCAAGCCTCGCTCCTACAGGAGCGTGGTTGTACGCCATATTTAGGCACACCAAAACATTGTAGGAGCGAGGCTTGCCCGCGAAGGCGTCCGCATGGTTACTGAATATCGATGCCCAACACCTCAATCAGCAAATCCCCCGCCGGCCGCTTCCACAGCACCTCATCCCCAACCTGCGCCCCGAGCAACGCCCGCCCCAGCGGCGACCCCCAATTAATTAACCCGCCAGCGGCATCCGCCTGATCCTCACCCACCAATTGCACCCGCTGCTCATTGCCCTGTTCATCGGCAAAGGTCACCCAGGCACCAATCTGCACTTTGTCCGTCGAGGACGCTGGAGTGACAACCTGTGCGCTTTGCAGCCGCTGATTGAAATACCGCCAGTCCCGCTCAAGATCGGCCTGACGCTGTTTGTCGGCCAGTTCACCCTTGGCGCTCTGTTCGTTGAGCAGGTTTTGCACTTCGGCGAGTTTGGCCTGCAACTGGGCGAGCCCGGCGGGTGTGACGTAGTTGGGCTGCGCGCTGACCTGCCGTTCGACGGGCTGATCAGCTTGCGCGGCGGCGTTATCTTCATTGACGAAGGCACGGCTCATGGTTTTCTCCCGTTATAGGGTTTGGGCCATGGTCGCAGGGGAATAGTTTCGATGGATGTCTGGCAGCGACCTATGGCGAGCGAAAAGCCCGGGCGGCGTCCTGGTCTTTCTGTTGCTGCCAGGCACGTTCACGGTCGTCCCAATGGTGGCTGCGGTAGTCCTCGCGGTCCTGGTTTTCCAGCATCGCCTGGCATTGGCGAAAGCCATCGCCCCAGCCATCGGCGTATTGCTTGTCCTTGAGGTAGCGTGGCACGTTCTTGCGAAACTCCCCGGTCATCGCCCCGGCCGCCTGGCGACCACTGACGCAACCGTCGTCGAACCCATCGGCGAAGGCCGGTGGGTAACCCTTGGCGATCAGATCTTCATGGGTTGACTGGCAACCCGTGCACAACAGCAGCAAACCCAGCACACCTGCACAACGCCACATCTCAGACTCCTGGCCGTTCGACGGCCTATGGAGCAAGTCTAGAAGTGGATTCGTCAGCGGGTTGTGAAAGGGCTGTGATTAATCTGTTGGTCAACGATGATCCCCTGTGGGAGCGGGCTTGCTCGCGAATGCGGTGTACCAGTCAACAATGATGCTGATTGACACACCGCTTTCGCGAGCAAGCCCGCTCCCACAGGGGTAAGTGGTGTGTCGGGTCAGTAGTGATACCACTTCACTTCAAGCATCACTTCATTCTCGGGGGAGGCGAGGTGGCTGAATTCGCGCTGCGCGCTCAGGCGCAGGCCCAGGTTGCGCGACAGTTCCCATTGCTGATTCAGGCTCAGGCTGCGGCGTACTTCGCCGTTGGTGAAGAAATCGCCCTTGGTTTCCAGGCTGAAGTTGCCCAGCGGATTCTTCCACAGCACGCCGCTGTTGAAGCCGGCGGCCGGGGCGACGAACCCGGCGAAGTCGTTGTTATGTTCGATGCGCACGGTGCCCAGGGCAAAGCCGAGCACATCGTCGCCCAACGCCCAAGTCCCGCCGGCACCGCCGTTGACGTGGCTGACCAGGGTTTCATCGTCATGCTTGCCCGGCACCCGCTCCAGGCCACCGGTGACTTGCCACGACAGCGGCTGCAACAGCTCATTGCGTGGTGTCAGCGAGCGAATAGTCGCCAAATCCAGTTGCTGCAACTGCCAGTGATTGCCTTCGTACTGGCGCAGTTTCATTTGCAGGATTTCGATCTGCGCGCCCAACGGGAAGCTCTCCGCGTTGTCGTTGAGGTCGTGATAGGCCATGCGCAAGCCGTACTCGCCGAACGCCTTGTCACCCCGGGTGCCGAGGCCGGCCTGCCAGGTGCGGGATTCGTGGCCGTCCTCGGGCAGGCCGGGGCGCGGGATGTCCAGCTCCGGCGGTGGATTCTGGTTGATCGCTCGCAGCAATTCGAAACTGCGCTGGGCCCGGGCCGGATCGCGCTCCTGGCCGTTGGCGCGGTAGCGTTCCAGGCGGTAGGCGGCGTCGACGATCAGTGCTTGCCGGTCGCGCGGCTGGGCTTTGAATTCAGGTGCCTGCAATTGCTTCTGATCGGCGCTGACTTTCAGTACCCATTGCTGTTCTTCAGGATTCAACGGCTGGGCGCGGCTCAGCAATTCACGCTCGCGGGAGGGGCGATACTGGATTGATTCCACCAACCCGGCCTCTTTCACGGCTTTGACCGTGTCGGTCGGGATTGCCGTCAGCGGGAATTGCTCGGTCAGGCGCAGGCTCGGTCGCGCCACTTGCAGCAGTTCCAGCAGGCGATAGGAGCAGTTTTCGTCGAAGAAGAAATAGTCGAACTGAATCTGCTTGAGCTCCCAGACGTGCTCGACCATGCGTTCGGTTTCTTGCTGGGTCAGGTTCAACCGATATTCCCACAGGTCACGGTTTTCCAGGCTGCGGTATTCCGAGAGTTTTTCCTGATAGGGCACGAGGGCGAACAGGCCCGGATAGCCGCCCATCAAGCCTTTCCAGGCATAGAGGATGCTGTTGTCCGAGCCTTCGATGTAGGCGCCGAAGTTGATCGCGTAGCTGAGTAGCGCGGTCTGGTCGCTTTGCACATTGGCCTGGTCGATGCGCAGCAGGGTGTGGCCGAACATCGATGACGGGCTGTTGAGGTACGCCGCCGGGAAGATCATCACCGCGCTGTGGGGCGCGACATCCTTGAACCATTGGGTGAATTCGGCGCAATCCAGCTTCGGCAGGTCAGTCAGGTTCAGTTGCGCCTTGAGCCAGCGGGTGCGGGCCGGGTAGACGCATTGCGCATGCTTTTCGCCAGCGCTGGCCGGGGCGTACAACGCTTGCACGGTCGCCGCCAATTCATGGTCGGGATGTTCATTGCCATCGGGCGCGAGGAAGAATTTCTTGTCGCTGACATAGCTGCGCCAGCCGCCAAGCTTGGCGGTTTCGTAGTGACCCAGGGAAATCCAGAAAGGGTCGTTGGCCAGTTGCTGCAAACGTTGATCGTCGATGTGTGGCGCGGCGGACAGCGGGGCGCAGACACAGAGCGCCAGCCAGGCAAGGCGTTTGAGCATAGTGGGCAACTTAAGTCGGAATAAACAAAGACCCAAAGAGGGTTAGGTCCAAAAAACAAAAGCCGCTCCCCGAAAGGAGCGGTTGGGTCGAGCTTAAGCTTGAGTGGCGTACTTGGCCAGACGAGGATCGCTCTTCAGGACGGCCAGGGTGTTGGTATGCACGTCGTCAGCGGTCACGTCAGCTTTGCTGAAGATCTGCTGGAAGTGCTCGTGAGTCACGGCGGCGAAGTGCGCACGGTCTTCCGGCGCCACGCCCAGTACCACGGCATAGGTTGTCAGCGCTTCGCCGTTACCTTTGGCCATGTCTTCGGACAGCTCGTTCATCATGCCATTCATGGCAATCCAGGATTTACCGCCATAAGTCAGCGCAGCATTGGTCGAGCAACCGTTGGTGCCGGAAGTCATACCAAATGTTGCGTTGCCGGAGGTGCCGTTAGTGGTGGATGCCAGGAAGTGAGCCGGGGTGCCACGCTGCCCTTCGAACAGCATGTTGCCCCAACCACAATCCGGGCCGCCTGGCGCCTGAGCCATGGCGTTGAGGGATACGACGGTGAAGAGAGTACCGAGAAGAATCCGTTTCATAGCTTTGTTCTCTTTATGTGCATACCAATGGACAAGGGTTCTGACGCCATCTCGACGCCAGTGGGCCGGTTATTAGTTCCAGCCGCGCAGTTTGGAGTTTAGGCACGTTCCAAGGGTTCCGTGATTTTTTGCAAAACATTCCCTGCAAAACATTGATTTGGCCCCGCCCCGCGTGGGGATAGCGGTTTGTCTATGCTTTGACTTGAGGCGCGCCTTGCCAGTCGGGTATGGGCAGCGCCAGAATGCCGCTATCTGCCCCGCCTGATGTAAGGAAGCCCGATGCCTGATCCTGTTGCTGCCAGCTTGCGTCTAGCGCCCGAAGCGCTGACCCGTCCGTTTTCCGCTGAACAGTTCAGCTTCTCTACCACCAATGATCTGGAGCCCTTCCGCGGTGTGCTTGGCCAGGAACGTGCTGTTGAAGCCCTGCAATTCGGTGTGGCGATGCCACGTCCCGGTTACAACGTATTCGTCATGGGTGAGCCGGGCACTGGCCGGTTCTCGTTCGTCAAACGCTACCTCAAAGCCGAAGGCAAGCGCCTGCAGACCCCGGCGGATTGGGTCTACGTCAATAATTTCGATGAGCCGCGCGAACCCCGTGCCCTGGAATTGCCATCGGGCACCGCCGGTGCGTTCATCGGTGACATCAACGGTTTGATCGACAACCTGCTGGCGACGTTTCCAGCAGTGTTCGAACATCCGTCCTACCAGCAGAAGAAAAGCGCCATCGACCGCGCCTTCAACCAGCGCTACGACAAGGCCCTGGACGTCATCGAACGCCTGGCGCTGGAGAAGGAAGTCGCGCTGTACCGCGACGCCAGCAACATCGCGTTCACCCCGATGGCCGAAGGCAAGGCCCTGGACGAAGCGGAATTCGCCCAACTGCCGGAAGCCGATCGCGAACGTTTCCACGATGATATTTCGTGGCTGGAAGAGCGTCTGAACGAAGAGCTCGCCAGCCTGCCGCAGTGGAAGCGTGAGTCGAGCAATCAACTGCGCCAGCTCAACGAAGAAACCATCACCCTGGCCTTGCAGCCGTTGCTGTCACCGTTGTCGGAGAAATACGCCGAGAACGCCGCCGTGTGCGGCTATCTGCAAGCGATGCAGGTGTACCTGCTGAAAACCGTGGTCGAGCAATTGGTCGACGACAGCAAGGTCGACGCCGTTGCGCGCAAGATGCTCGAAGAGCAATACGCGCCGAGCCTGGTGGTCGGTCATTCGGCCAGCGGCGGTGCGCCGGTGGTGTTTGAACCGCACCCGACCTACGAAAACCTGTTTGGCCGTATCGAATACAGCACCGATCAGGGCGCGCTCTACACCACCTATCGTCAACTGCGTCCGGGTGCGTTGCATCGGGCCAACGGCGGTTTCCTGATCCTTGAAGCGGAGAAAATGCTCAGCGAGCCGTTCGTTTGGGATGCGCTCAAGCGCGCCCTGCAATCGCGCAAACTGAAAATGGAATCGCCCCTCGGTGAACTGGGGCGCCTGGCCACCGTGACCCTGACCCCGCAACACATCCCGTTGCAGGTCAAAGTCATCATCATCGGCGCCCGGCAGCTCTACTACACGCTGCAAGACCTTGATCCGGACTTCCAGGAAATGTTCCGCGTCCTGGTGGACTTCGACGAAGACATCCCGATGGTCGACGAGAGCCTGGAGCAGTTCGCTCAGTTGCTCAAAACCCGTACCTCGGAAGAAGGCATGGCGCCGCTGACCGCGGATGCGGTGGCGCGTCTGGCGACCTATAGCGCGCGCCTGGCGGAACACCAGGGGCGTTTGTCGGCGCGGATCGGCGATCTGTTCCAACTGGTCAGCGAGGCGGACTTTATCCGTCATCTGGCCGGTGACGAAATGACCGACGCCGGCCACATCGAACGTGCGCTCAAGGCCAAGGCCACCCGTACCGGTCGTGTGTCGGCGCGGATTCTCGACGACATGCTGGCGGGGATCATCCTGATCGACACCGATGGCGCGGCGGTCGGCAAGTGCAACGGGCTGACGGTGCTGGAGGTCGGCGACTCGGCGTTCGGTGTGCCGGCGCGGATCTCCGCCACGGTGTATCCGGGCGGCAGCGGCATTGTCGACATCGAGCGTGAAGTTAACCTCGGCCAGCCGATTCACTCCAAAGGCGTGATGATCCTCACCGGGTATCTGGGCAGCCGTTACGCCCAGGAATTCCCGCTGGCGATTTCCGCGAGCATCGCGCTGGAGCAATCCTACGGTTACGTCGATGGCGACAGTGCGTCGCTGGGTGAGGCGTGCACGCTGATCTCGGCTTTGTCGAAGACGCCGCTCAAGCAGTGTTTTGCGATTACCGGCTCGATCAACCAGTTCGGTGAAGTGCAGGCGGTGGGCGGGGTCAACGAGAAGATCGAAGGCTTCTTCCGGCTCTGTGAAGCCCGTGGGCTGACCGGCGAGCAAGGGGCGATCATTCCCCAGGCCAACGTCGCGACGCTGATGCTCGATGAGAAGGTGTTGTCGGCAGTGCGGGCGGGGCAGTTCCATGTCTACGCCGTGCGCCAGGCCGACGAGGCTCTGAGCCTGTTGGTGGGCGAGCCCGCCGGTTCGCCGGATGCCGATGGCCAGTTCCCGGAAGGCAGCGTCAACGCCCGGGTGGTGGAACGCCTGCGGGTCATCGCGGAAATGATCAGCGAAGATGACCTCAAGGAAGCCGAGAAAGAAATGGCACTGGAAGCGTTGGTCGAGGCCAAACCGGCTTAACCTGAAGCCACACAACCCCTGTGTGGGAGCGGGCTTGCTCGCGAATGCAATCTGTCAGCCGACATTGATGTTGGCTGACACGACGCCTTCGCGAGCAAGCCCGCTCCCACAAGTTTTTTGTGCATTGGTGAAATCTTGATCGTTCCCACGCAGAGCGTGGGAACGATCAGTGCCATCACTCTGACGTCAATATTCACACAATGACCGCTCGGCGCCTTCTGGTTTCGCTTTGCTTGCAGCGCGCACTTTTCTTCTATTCTCAGCTCAAGGATAGGGACAGTAATCACTGGATCGAAACAGCCTTCCCATGGGGGCTGAATACCGGATTTACCGAGGGTCGCCGCCATGTCGCGCAACCTCTGCCTCACCCGTCAATGCCTGGGTCTTGTGACCCGTATCGAATGCGCCATCCGCCCCTTGGCGGGAGATACGGGCATGTGGACCTTGCTCTTCGCCGCCGGAATGGCGGGCGAACAACCTTCAGCCATCAAGGCTCAAGGCCCGTTCCATGGCCCGTTCGTGGCTGAATCCATCCTCGATACCATCGTTGAAAGCCTGACGCTGCATGGCTACGAGTTGGCCGATGATCCGCAAATCTGGTGCCTGCACTTGCAAGCCCAACTGCGGGAAATCAACGGTGGCCGCTGTCGAAGCCTGGGTGGCTTCGAGTTTCGCCCCGATCATTGATCAGGGTTGGGCATCTCGGTTTTGTCGAGTTTGACCTCGAAACCATATTGCACGGTAGAGAGGTCGGTCCGCTGGTAGCTTTCCAGTCGCGTCGGCTCGCCATAGAAGTAATGCACGCTAAACAGCGCGGGGCCTTCTGCGCTCGCGTCATGGGTCACCGCCAGAATCTCTTTCAGGTAGTTGCCGCTGTCGTCCTTGGCGAAAAAGCGCCAGTCCTGGGCGGGAAACAGTTTCAGATCCACCACCAACGCATTGCCCTTGAGCTCCAGGCCCTTGGGCAGTTGGTGCGCGTCGAGGGTTTGCTGTTCGACGGTGGCGAGGAACAGCGGCATCGAGCCTACGGCGAAGGCCGGGGTTTCCGGGAACAGGTTCAAATCGTACGTGATGACCCCGCGCAACGGATCGACCTGATATGCCTCGGGCGGCAGTTCGATCGGTTCATCGCGCTTGCCGCTGTTGTCCGCAGTAAAAAACGTGACCGGGCTGTCGCCGGGGCTGAATGAGGTGCCGAGCAGTTCATCATTGAAGCTGCGCGGGTGATCGAACTCGATGCGCGCGGCGCTCGGGTCGTCCACCGCTTGAGTGATGCTGACGCCTTTTTTCAGTTGTTCTTCGGTCAGCGTCGCGCCTTTGAGCCAGGTCGGCGCCTGATCGTCATACACCACCACCGGCAACGTCAGCGGCTGGATGGTTTTCTCGGTGGTGTCATGATCAAAGCGGCGTACCGGCAGGTTCAGGTCCTTGCGCGTTACGGTGGCCGTGGAAAAATCCAGCACGCTGACTTCAAGCGTCTCGATCGGGCCGTTGAAATACACTTTGGTGTAATGCCGGGTTTGTTGCTTTTCAAATGCTCGCTGGTCTTCATCCAGTTGTTTTTCGAACGCCTCGCTCCAGGCTTTCTGCTGCTGCATCTGCGCCAGTTGTTTTTGGTAGAAGGCGATTTGCGCGGCGGTTTCGTTGATCGAGCCCGAACGGGACAGGAACTGCCCGGTGCTGTCCTTGGCCTGCACGATCAGCGGGTTGAGCGGCGTCTCGCTGACTTCGGCGGCCAGGGGCAGGCTGTTGCTGAATTCGACTTCGGCGTAATTGTTCGTGAGGTTGAGCAGGGTGACGCTGAGGTTGTCGTTGGTGCGGGTCTGGCCAACGTCCTTTTTCGTCAGGTCAAAGCTGTAGAGCCGGCGGGGCGCCACCACCTCGACCTTGCCTTGCAGGCTGACCGGTTGTGGCTGGTTCTTGTTGTCCACTTTCAGGCCTTCGATGAACGGGTAGGTCACGGTCAGATCATCGGGGTTGGTCAGGTTCGAGCTGGACGGGCTCAGTTGAATGCCGGGATCGGTTTCCGACCATTCCGGCTGGAAGGGAATCACGCGCTTGTTGCTCAGGGTCACCGATTGCCATTCCAGGCCATGGGGGAACAGGAACGCTGCCGGGATACTGAAGTTGAAGGGGAACACCGGTTGCAGGTCGGTCAGGTAGTCGGAGCTGGAATCCTTGTGCAGCACAAACAGGCCGTTGATGTACGTGTCCACCAGCGCCTGGGGCGTGGGGTAGTGCTTGAGCACGGCCAGGGCGTCTTCGCTGTATTCGGTTTGCACCGGTTTACTGTCGAGCTTGAGCTGCGCCCGTTCGAGCAACAGCAGCGAACCGCCCAGCTCGGCGACGGCGTCCTTGAGTTTCGGGTCCTGGATGGCATCCAGGGATTTTTCGAACTGCGCGGTCTTGTCTTCGAGGCTGACCTGACGCTTCTCATCGCTGGGTGAACAACCGCCGAGCAGCAACGCGAGGCAAAGTCCGGCACTCGTTAAAGGCAATCGCACATCCATTTCCTGTCTTCCTGTCCGGTGTCACTGACCTGTGAATGATTTGGACACTAGCAGAAAAACTTTGTCACATACGCGCAGGTTGCGGATTTCCGGACGGTTTCTGGGTGTTACAAGCGGCTGGTATACTCGCGGCCATTTACCAGCCCTTGTGTGAGATTCAATGGAACGCTTTATCGAAAATGCAATGTACGCCTCCCGCTGGCTGCTGGCGCCGATCTACTTCGGCTTGTCCCTGGGCTTGCTGGCACTGGCGCTGAAATTTTTCCAGGAAGTCTTCCACGTCATCCCCAATGTGTTCTCGATGGCCGAGTCGGACCTGATCCTGGTGCTGCTGTCGCTGATCGACATGGCCCTGGTGGGCGGCCTGCTGGTGATGGTGATGATCTCCGGCTACGAGAACTTCGTGTCGCAACTGGACATCGATGAGAGCAAGGAGAAGCTCAACTGGCTGGGCACCATGGATTCGTCGTCGCTGAAGATGAAAGTGGCGGCCTCGATCGTGGCGATTTCCTCGATCCACCTGCTGCGGATTTTCATGGACGCCAAGAACGTCGATCCCGAGCATTTGAAGTGGTACGTGATCATTCACATGACCTTCGTGATCTCGGCGTTTGCGATGGGGTATCTGGATAAGCTCACCAAGCACTGATTGCACAACCCACTTGTGGGAGCGGGCTTGCTCGCGAATGCGGTGTGTCAGGCACTGTTGATGTTGACTGACACACCGCTTTCGCGAGCAAGCCCGCTCCCACAGGTTTTTGTCTAACCAGACGGGCGGTGTGGTTTGTGGGTTGTGCTTTGCCGCGTCGAGGCATATGCCTGTAGAGGTCTTGGTCCGTCACTGCTTGAGGTGCGTTCATGAACCTGCAAGAGCTGAATGCCTACGCCATCGCCGGGAAGGTCGATGAGCTGAACCTGATTTCCCTGGAAGGCGGGATTTACCTGCTGGAAGCGCGGATGCACGGTGCGGCGTATCCGTTGAGCGATACCCGTGGCCAGATGTTTCATCTGCGCTCGGTCGAACATGCCCGGGAAGTGCTGCATGCGTTTCCCAAGCTGCAATTCAACCTGGTGCACACCTCGGTGCATGACGAAATGTGCGGGCTCGGCGCCAGCGCCGAGGAAAGCCTGAAGGTGCCGATTGCCTTCCGTTCAGCCTGGCAGAGCTGACCCCCTGATCAACGCCGTGGCATCTGTGCTAGTCTGCTGGCCCTTTTGGTTCCGGGCGCTCCGGGATGCGCTGTGCTTGCACGGCATGTTCCAGGGCTGTCCGCACAGCGGAGCAGTGTCATGTCCGAAGTAAATCTGTCCACCGACGAAACCCGCGTCAGCTACGGTATCGGCCGTCAGTTGGGCGACCAACTGCGCGACAACCCGCCACCAGGCGTTAACCTGGACGCCATCCTGGCTGGCCTGACCGACGCGTTCGCCGGCAAGCCAAGCCGTGTGGGCCAGGAAGAAATGTCCGCCAGCTTCAAAGTGATCCGCGAGATCATGCAAGCCGAAGCCGCTGCCAAAGCTGAAGCCGCTGCGGGGGAAGGCCTGGCTTTCCTGGCTGAAAACGCCAAGCGTGACGGCATCACCACCCTGGCTTCCGGCCTGCAATTCGAAGTACTGACTCAAGGCGAAGGCACCAAGCCGACCCGTGAAGATCAAGTGCGCACCCACTACCACGGCACCCTGATCGACGGCACTGTGTTCGACAGCTCCTACGAGCGCGGCGAGCCTGCGGAATTCCCGGTTGGCGGCGTGATCGCTGGCTGGACCGAGGCCCTGCAACTGATGAATGCTGGCAGCAAATGGCGTCTGTACGTGCCGAGCGAACTGGCTTACGGCGCTCAAGGCGTTGGCAGCATTCCGCCGCACAGCGTACTGGTGTTCGACGTCGAGCTGCTCGACGTTCTGTAAGACCTGAGTGTTGGGGCGGGCCCGATAAATGTGGGAGCGGGCTTGCTCGCGAAAGCGGTGTGTCATTCAACGATGATGTTGAATGTTATGACCTCTTCGCGAGCAAGCCCGCTCCCACAGGGCTCGCTCCGACATCTTGCATTTTCATAGTTCGATCTTGTGGTTCAAATCGCTGTGCGGGCGCAACGCCCGGGCATAGCAGAACAGAAACAGATTGCGCACCAGTTCCTTGAGCACCACCGGCTCGCTGGAACTCAAGCCGCTGACGTCCAGGTCACCCTGATCCTGCAGCTCGTTCAAGGCTTCTTCTTCAAGCACCGCACAGACTTCCCCGGTTTCCCGATGCAGGATCCTGAGGTAAGGGTGTGGGCGGTCCAGCCAGGCATCGATCAAATAAGTCATGGGTCTCATCTCCATTGATTGGTTTCAATGAGAATAATTCTTATTCATCAAATAGCAAGGGTCTATTGGCAGTTTGTGATTTTTTCAGGGTAAAGGTTGCGTAAGGTCAAAACGGCTGGCGTTTGGCTACTGCGAGGAATTGCGGGGGAGGGCGAAGCACCATCCCACGCCGGGCGCGGGATGGATGACAGCAGGTTCAGACTTTTCTGACGAACTCGGATTTGAGCTTCATCGGGCCGATGCCGTCGATCTTGCAGTCGATGTCGTGATCGCCGTCGCACAGACGGATGTTCTTGACCTTGGTGCCGACCTTGACCACCAGGGAAGTGCCCTTGACCTTCAGGTCCTTGATCACGGTGATGGTGTCGCCGTCCTGCAGGACGTTGCCTACCGAATCCTTCTTCACAGTGTCATCGGACGCCGCTTCAGCTTCGCCGCTGGCGGACCACTCATGGGCGCACTCAGGGCAGATCAGCTGTGCGCCGTCTTCGTAGGTGTATTCGGAATTGCATTTCGGGCAGGGTGGCAACGTGCTCACTAAAGCTCCTTGGATTGAGGATCGCTAAAAGTCGCACATTGTATAGGGTTTATACGGGAGAGGGCAGCGCGTGACTTTGTAGGAGCGAGGCTTGCCCGCGAAAGCGGTGTGTCAGTCGAAATAAATGTCGCCTGACACGACGTCTTCGCGGGCAAGCCTCGCTCCTACACAGGTAGCGTTTTAGTGCGTGCGGGCTACTGCGAACTCGCTCAACTCCACCAGCGCATCGCGATACTCGCTGGCAGGCAGCGCGTCGAGGCACTTGATGGCGCGGGCCACGTAGTCACGGGCCAGTTGCGCGGTGTACTCCAGCGAGCCGGATGCTTCAACGGCCTCGCGGATGCTTTCCAGATCTTCGATGCCACCCTTCTGGATCGCCTGGCGTACCAGCGCGGCCTGTTCAGGCGTGCCTTCGCGCATGGTGTAGATCAGCGGCAGGGTCGGCTTGCCTTCGGCCAGGTCGTCACCGACGTTCTTGCCCAAGGTCTCAGCGTCGCCCTTGTAGTCCAGCAGGTCGTCGACCAGTTGAAAGGCCACGCCCAGGTGATCGCCGAAGGTACGCAGGGCTTCACTCTGTTCCGGCGAGGCTTCGCACAGGGCCGCGGCGCTGTGGGTCGAGGCCTCGAAGAGCATCGCGGTCTTGCCGCGGATGACTTCCATGTAGGTTTCTTCGGTGGTGCTGGCGTCACGGATCTTCGACAGTTGCAGCACTTCGCCTTCGGCAATGATCCGCGTGGCCTGCGAAAGGATCTTCATCACTGGCATGGAGCCCAGTTCGACCATCATTTCGAAAGAGCGCGAATACAGGAAGTCGCCCACCAGCACGCTCGGGGCGTTGCCCCACATGGCGTTGGCGGTCGAGCGGCCACGGCGCATGCCGGACATGTCGACCACGTCGTCATGCAGCAGGGTGGCGGTGTGCAGGAACTCGATCGTGGCGGCCAGCAGGCGCAGGTCATCGCCTTCGCGCCCCAGGGCCTTGCCACACAGCAACACTAATAGAGGGCGCAGGCGTTTACCGCCGGCCGAGGTAATGTAGTCGCCGATTTTCGATACCAGCGGCACTCGGGAAGTCAGCTGCTTCTTGATGATGCCGTCGACGGCGCTAAAATCGTCCGCCACCGCGCGGTAGAAAGCTTGGGGTTGCATCAGCGACAGTTGCTCCAGAAGGGTTGCGCGGCATGCTAGGACCCACGTCCGGGCCTGTCAAGGTACGATGGACGGCCTCTTGCATCGCCCAGGCAGCTTGCGTACAATCGCGCACCCTGAACTTCCTGGGCAGCACCTGCCTTACGCAATTGCAATCGGGCCTTCCAGCCTGATGCAGCCATGCCAGCCAATACCTCTTCTTATAAAGAGCTGGGTGAGCAGGATTATCGGAGAAATACCATGTCGTACGCAGTAATTGTTACTGGTGGCAAGCAATACAAAGTCGCCCCAGGTGAATACCTGAAGATCGAGAAACTGGAAATCGCTACCGGCGAATCCGTTACTTTTGATCGCGTTCTGTTGGTCGCCAATGGCGATGACGTGAACATCGGCGCTCCAGTTGTTGCCGGCGCTACCGTTGTGGCTGAAGTGATCTCCCAAGGTCGTCACGATAAAGTCCGCATCATCAAGTTCCGTCGTCGTAAGCACCACATGAAGCGTATGGGCCACCGCCAGTGGTACACCGAGATCAAAATCACCGGTATTCAGGCTTAATTTCAGCCTAATCCTCACTAGGAGAATTGACTCATGGCACACAAAAAAGCTGGTGGTAGTACCCGTAACGGTCGCGACTCAGAAGCCAAACGCCTTGGCGTGAAGATGTATGGCGGCCAGGTTATCATTCCGGGCAACATCATCGTGCGTCAGCGCGGCACCCAATTCCACGCTGGCTACGGCGTTGGCATGGGCAAAGATCACACTCTGTTCGCTAAAATCGACGGCGTGATCAAGTTCGAAGTAAAAGGCGCCTTCGGTCGTCGTTACGTAAGCATTGTTCCGAAGACTGCAGTCGTCGCGGCATAATTACGTAGTTGCTGGAAAAGCCCTGTCTCGCGACGGGGCTTTTTCGTTTGTGGGGTGAGTCTCTTGCAAAGCTGTTTGTGATGGGCGAAAGCAGCTGGGTTTGAGGTTGTTGCTTGAGGTCGCTGCGCTCATTTTTGCAAGAGTCTTATGTCTAGGTTTTTTCGGCTCGTCCGTATGACGAGAGGCGTTTTGTTATGAAGTTTGTTGATGAAGTATCGATTCGAGTAAAGGCCGGTGACGGCGGCAACGGTTGCATGAGCTTCCGTCGCGAAAAGTTTATTGAAAACGGCGGCCCGAACGGCGGTGATGGCGGTGATGGCGGCTCGGTCTACATGGTGGCCGACGAAAACCTCAACACCCTGGTGGACTACCGTTATACCCGGCACTTCGATGCTGAGCGCGGTTCCAACGGCGGCAGCACCGACTGCACCGGCAAGAAAGGTGAAGAGCTGGTGCTGCGCGTGCCTGTCGGCACCACAGTGATCGACTCCGCTACCCAGGAAATCATCGGCGACCTGACCAAGGCCGGCCAGCGTTTGCTGGTGGCGCATGGCGGTTGGCACGGTCTGGGTAACACCCGTTTCAAATCCAGTACCAACCGGGCTCCGCGCCAGACCACTCCAGGTAAGCCGGGTGAAGCGCGTGATCTCAAGCTGGAAATGAAAGTATTGGCTGACGTCGGTCTGCTCGGCTTGCCGAACGCCGGTAAAAGCACCCTGATCCGCGCCGTTTCGGCCGCCAAGCCGAAAGTCGCCGACTACCCGTTCACCACCCTGGTGCCAAACCTGGGCGTGGTCAGCGTTGATCGCTGGAAAAGCTTCGTGGTCGCGGACATTCCGGGTCTGATCGAAGGTGCTTCCGACGGCGCCGGCCTGGGGATTCGCTTCCTCAAGCACTTGTCCCGTACTCGTCTGCTGCTGCACCTCGTGGACATGGCGCCGCTGGATGACACCAGTGCCCCGGATGCCGCAGAAGTGATCGTCAGCGAGCTGACCAAATTCAGCCCGTCCCTGGCCGAGCGTGATCGTTGGTTGGTGCTGAACAAGTGCGATCAGATTCTTGAAGAAGAGCACGATGAGCGCGTCAAGGAAATCGTTGATCGCCTGGAATGGACCGGTCCGGTCTATGTGATCTCCGCGATCTCCAAGCTCGGCACTGAGCGTCTTTGCCACGACATCATGCGTTATCTGGAAGATCGTGCCGATCGTCTGGCCGCCGACCCGGCCTACAAGGAAGAACTGGCCGAACTCGATCAGCGCATCGAAGACGAAGCCCGTGCTCAGTTGCAGGCCCTGGATGACCAGCGTGCCCTGCGCCGCAGCGGCGTGAAGTCGGTCCACGACATCGGCGACGATGATTGGGACGAAGAAGATGTGGAAGACGAAGACGGTCCGGAAATCATTTACGTGCGTGACTGATTCGTTGCGATAAACTTAAGCGCCGCTCACTAGAGCGGCGTTTTAGTATCTGGAAATCGATAGTTGGTCATGAATAACCACGAATAACGTTACGGGCAGTGCCAGGTCGCGCTGTCCTCAGGCTAAGGTTGAAGATGATGCGGAGCAAGGTGACAGGTGCGCAGCGTTGGGTCGTGAAGATCGGCAGCGCTTTGCTGACGGCGGACGGCAAGGGCCTGGATCGCGCAGCAATGGGTGTCTGGGTTGAACAGATGGTGGCCTTGCATGAGGCGGGCGTTGAGCTGGTGCTGGTGTCCTCCGGGGCAGTGGCTGCGGGCATGAGCCGTCTGGGCTGGACCGTACGACCCAGTGCGATGCACGAATTGCAGGCGGCCGCCGCCATCGGTCAGATGGGGTTGGTGCAGGCCTGGGAGTCGAGCTTCGGCGAGCATGGCCGGCATACCGCGCAGATTCTCCTGACCCACGACGACCTGTCCGACCGCAAACGCTACCTGAATGCCCGCAGTACCTTGCGTGCGTTGGTCGAGCTCAAGGTCATCCCGGTGATCAATGAGAACGATACCGTGGTCACCGATGAAATCCGTTTCGGCGACAACGATACGCTGGCGGCGCTGGTGGCCAACCTGGTCGAAGCTGATTTGCTGGTGATCCTGACCGATCGCGACGGCATGTTCGACGCTGATCCGCGCAACAACCCTGACGCCAACCTGATTTACGAAGCCCGCGCCGATGATCCGGCGCTGGATGCGGTGGCGGGTGGCACCGGTGGTGCGCTGGGGCGTGGCGGGATGCAGACCAAGTTGCGCGCGGCGCGGCTGGCGGCGCGTTCCGGGGCGCACACCATCATCGTTGGTGGGCGCCTGGAGCGCGTGCTGGATCGCCTCAAGGCCGGCGAGCGCATCGGCACCTTGCTGTCGCCTGAGCGCGGTCTGCTGGCGGCGCGCAAACAGTGGCTGGCCGGGCATCTGCAAACCCGTGGCACGCTTGTGTTGGATGCGGGTGCGGTGACGGCGTTGTCCAAGGGCAATAAAAGTTTGCTGCCGGTCGGCGTCAAATTGGTTCAGGGCAGCTTCCGTCGCGGCGAAATGGTGGTGTGCGTGGCGCCGGACGGTCGGGAAATCGCCCGAGGCCTGGCCAATTACAGCGCTCTGGAAGCACAAAAAATCATTGGTCAGTCGTCTGAGGCGATTGTCGGTCTGTTGGGTTATATGGCGGAACCGGAACTGGTTCACCGCGATAACCTGATCCTGGTCTGAAGGAAAACTGAATGCGCGTAGCAAAGGGATTATTGGGCTTGTTGCTGGCGATGCCGCTGCTGGCGTCGGCGGAAGAGATTGGTCAGGTGTCGACGGTGTTCAAATTCGTCGGGCCGAATGATCGGATCGTGGTCGAGGCGTTCGATGATCCGAAGGTCGATGGCGTGACTTGTTACCTGTCCCGGGCCAAGACTGGCGGGGTGAAGGGCGGTTTGGGTCTGGCTGAAGATCGTGCCGAGGCGTCCATCGCCTGCCGTCAGGTCGGGCCGATCAGCTTCAAGGGCGAGTTGAAAGATGGTGATGAGGTGTTCAAGGAGCGCACGTCACTGGTGTTCAAGACCATGCAGGTGGTGCGGTTCCTCGACAAGAAGCGCAATACGCTGGTTTATCTGGTCTACAGCGACCGCTTGATCGAGGGTAGCCCGCAGAATGCGGTGACAGCGATTCCGATTTTGCCGTGGGCTCACGCTCAATAAGCCCTGCACAAATCTAAAATGTGGGAGCGAGTGTCAGTCAATACAGATGTCGACTGATACACCGCTTTCGCGAGCAAGCCCGCTCCCACATTTTTTTGCAGTATGTTTGCCAAATCGCAGGCAATAAAAAACCGACCCTGAGGTCGGTTTTTTAACAAGCTTGTAGCTTAAGCGGCAACAGCAAGGTTCAGAGCCTTGACGTGACCGTTCAGGCGGCTCTTATGACGAGCAGCCTTGTTCTTGTGGATGATGCCTTTATCGGCCATACGGTCGATAACTGGCACGGCCAGAACGTAAGCAGCTTGAGCTTTTTCAGCGTCTTTTGCGTCGATGGCTTTAACTACATTCTTGATGTAGGTACGAACCATGGAACGCAGGCTGGCGTTGTGGCTGCGACGCTTCTCAGCCTGTTTTGCACGTTTTTTGGCGGAAGGTGTGTTGGCCACCGTCGAGCTCCTCGAAAGACTTTTTAGGAAATAGCAAACAAAATAGGCCGCGAATCATGCCGATGAGTTGATGTCTTGTCAAGGGCGGTTGAGACGTTCCGCTAAGTGGTAGGTATAAAGAGGCGGGATATTTATTTCCGGCGCTTGACCTGTAAACTCGCGAGCTTTGGCTCTGTGCTGCTGCGGCGCGGAGTATCGCATAAGTAGGCGCTTTGTTCGCCTGCTGTTTATCGACAGGCACAAACTCTTTCAATGAATCTGCTCAAATCGTTGGCCGCCGTCAGCTCTATCACGATGCTTTCCCGCATTTTGGGGTTCGTTCGTGACACGCTTATCGCACGTACATTTGGTGCGGGGATGGCGACCGACGCCTTCTTTATCGCCTTTAAACTGCCCAACCTGCTGCGGCGAATCTTCGCCGAAGGGGCATTTTCCCAGGCCTTCGTGCCGATTCTTGCCGAATATAAAAGCCAGAAGGGCGAGGAGGCGACGCGAACGTTCATTGCCTACGTCTCGGGCCTGCTGACCCTGGTGCTGGCATTGGTCACGGCGTTGGGGATGATCGCCGCGCCCTGGGTGATCTGGGCCACCGCGCCGGGCTTCACCGATACCCCGGAGAAATTCGAGCTGACGTCCAGCCTGTTGCGGGTGACGTTCCCTTATATATTGCTGATCTCCCTTTCTTCGTTGGCCGGGGCGATCCTCAATACCTATAACCGCTTCTCGGTGCCGGCCTTCGTGCCGACGCTGCTCAACGTCAGCATGATCATCTTTTCGTTGTTCCTGACACCGTATTTCAATCCGCCGGTCATGGCGTTGGGCTGGGCCGTGCTGGTTGGCGGGTTGGCGCAATTGCTTTATCAACTGCCGCACCTGAAGAAGATCGGCATGCTGGTGCTGCCGCGCCTGAACCTGCGAGACACCGGGGTCTGGCGCGTGATGAAACAGATGCTGCCGGCGATCCTCGGGGTTTCGGTGAGCCAGATTTCCCTGATCATCAACACCATTTTCGCGTCGTTTCTGGTGGCTGGCTCCGTGTCCTGGATGTATTACGCCGACCGCTTGATGGAGTTGCCGTCCGGTGTGCTGGGCGTTGCGCTGGGCACGATTTTGCTGCCAACCCTGGCCAAGACCTATGCCAGTAAGGATCGCCAGGAATATTCGCGCATCCTCGATTGGGGCCTGCGCCTGTGCTTCGTGCTGGTGTTGCCGTGCTCGCTCGCGTTGGGGATTCTGGCCGAGCCGCTGACGGTTTCGCTGTTCCAGTACGGCGCATTCAGCGCGTTTGACGCGTCCATGACCCAGCGGGCGCTGATCGCTTATTCAGTCGGTTTGCTAGGGATTATCGTGATCAAAGTGCTGGCGCCGGGCTTTTATGCGCAACAAAACATCCGCACACCGGTGAAAATCGCGATTTTCACCCTCATTGTTACCCAGCTGTTCAACCTGGTGCTGATCGGTCCGCTGGCCCACGCCGGCCTGGCGCTGGCCATCAGCATTGGTGCCTGCATTAACGCCAGTTTGCTGTTCTACCAACTGCGCAAACAGCAGATGTACCAGCCGCAACCGGGCTGGGCGAAGTTCGGGCTCAAACTGGTGATTGCCGTGATGGTGATGTCAGCGGTGTTGCTGGCGGGGATGCATTTCATGCCGGCCTGGGATCAGGGGCATATGCTTGAGCGATTCCTGCGTCTGGGCGCCTTGGTGGTGGCCGGTGTCGTCGCTTATTTCGGTATGTTGCTGTTGATGGGCTTCCGTTTGCGCGACTTCAATCGCAAGGCGTTGAGCTGAGGCGTTTGCCTCGATAAACACGGGCGGGCCGGCAGTTTTGTCGGCTCGATCACTTTGGGTTACGGTGTTGCCTGTCGTCGGCCGCCGGGTGTGGTTATAATCGACCACTTTATGAGCAAGAAGCGCGTTATGCAGCTGGTTCGAGGCCTCCACAATCTGCGCCCCCAGCATCGGGGCTGTGTCGCCACTATTGGCAACTTTGACGGTGTTCACCGTGGTCACCAGGCCATCCTGGCGCGACTGCGTGAGCGTGCGCTCGAGTTGGGCGTGCCCAGCTGCGTGGTGATTTTCGAGCCACAGCCGCGGGAATTCTTTGCCCCCGACACGGCGCCGGCCCGTCTGGCCCGGTTGCGGGACAAACTGCAGCTGCTGGCCGAAGAGGGCGTCGACCGGGTGCTGTGCCTGGCGTTCAACCACCGCCTGAGCAAGCTCAGCGCCAGTGAATTCGTCGATACGATTTTGGTTGACGGCCTGGGCGTACAGCACCTGGAGGTCGGTGACGACTTCCGTTTCGGTTGCGACCGGGTAGGGGATTTCGATTTCCTGCAACAGGCCGGCGTCCTGCAAGGCTTTACCGTCGAAGCGGCGCAAACCGTCGAACTGGACGGTATTCGCGTCAGCAGCACCCAAGTGCGAAATGCCCTGGCCGCTGCCGACTTCGCCTTGGCCGAACGCCTGCTCGGGCGTCCGTTCCAGATTACCGGGCGGGTGCTGCATGGCCAGAAGCTGGCACGCCAGCTCGGAACGCCGACCGCCAACATCCAGCTCAAGCGTCGTCGCGTGCCGTTGTCCGGGGTTTTTCTGGTCAACGTCGACATCGACGGCAAGACCTGGCCCGGCGTCGCCAATATCGGCGTACGGCCCACGGTCCAAGGGGATGGCAAAGCCCACCTCGAAGTCCATCTTTTAGATTTTGCCGGCGATCTGTATGACCGGCGTTTGACGGTGGTTTTCCACCACAAGCTGCGTGAAGAGCAGCGTTTCGCCTCTCTGGAGGCGCTTAAGACGGCGATCAATGCGGATGTCGCCGCCGCCCGTGCCCTGTCGCACCTAGCGCCAATCGCTAATGAAGAGCCTTAAATGACCGACTATAAAGCCACGCTAAACCTTCCGGACACCGCCTTCCCAATGAAGGCCGGCCTGCCACAGCGCGAACCGCAGATTCTGCAGCGCTGGGACAGTATTGGCCTGTACGGTAAGTTGCGCGAGATTGGCAAGGATCGTCCGAAGTTCGTTCTGCACGACGGGCCTCCGTACGCCAACGGCACGATTCACATCGGTCACGCACTGAACAAGATTCTCAAGGACATGATCATCCGCTCGAAGACCCTGTCGGGCTTCGATGCGCCTTATGTTCCGGGCTGGGACTGCCACGGTCTGCCGATCGAGCACAAAGTCGAAGTGACCCATGGCAAGAACCTGGGCGCGGATAAAACCCGCGAACTGTGCCGCGCCTACGCCACCGAGCAGATCGAAGGCCAGAAATCCGAATTCATCCGTCTGGGCGTGTTGGGCGACTTCGCCAACCCGTACAAGACCATGGACTTCAAGAACGAGGCCGGTGAAATCCGTGCCTTGGCCGAAATCGTCAAGGGCGGTTTCGTGTTCAAGGGCCTCAAGCCTGTGAACTGGTGCTTTGACTGCGGTTCGGCCCTGGCTGAAGCGGAAGTCGAGTACGAGAACAAAAAATCCTCGACCATCGACGTAGCCTTCCCGATTGCCGACGAAGCCAAGCTGGCTGCCGCTTTCGGCCTGGCGTCCCTGGCCAAACCTGCGTCGATCGTGATCTGGACCACCACCCCGTGGACCATCCCGGCCAACCAGGCGCTGAACGTTCACCCGGAATTCAACTACGCCCTGGTCGATGTCGGCGACAAACTGCTGGTATTGGCTGAAGAGCTGGTCGAGTCGTGCCTGGCCCGTTACAACCTGGAAGGTTCGGTCATCGCGACCACCACCGGTAAAGAGCTGGAGCTGATCAACTTCCGTCACCCGTTCTACGATCGCCTGTCGCCGGTTTACCTGGCCGAGTACGTCGAGCTGGGCGCTGGCACCGGTGTGGTTCACTCCGCCCCGGCCTACGGCGTGGACGACTTCGTGACCTGCAAAGCCTATGGCATGGTCAACGACGACATCCTCAACCCGGTGCAGAGCAACGGCGTTTACGTGCCGTCGCTGGAATTCTTCGGCGGCCAGTTCATCTGGAAGGCCAACCCGGCCATCGTCGAAAAACTGACCGAAGTCGGTGCGCTGCTGCACACCACGATCATCGAACACAGCTACATGCACTGCTGGCGTCACAAGACCCCGCTGATCTATCGCGCCACCGCGCAGTGGTTCATCGGCATGGACAAAGAGCCGACGTCGGGTGAAACCCTGCGCAAGCGCGCAATCAAAGCCATCGAAGAAACCAAGTTCGTCCCGGCCTGGGGCCAGGCGCGCCTGCACTCGATGATCGCCAACCGTCCGGACTGGTGCATCTCCCGTCAGCGTAACTGGGGCGTGCCGATCCCGTTCTTCCTGAACAAGGAAAGCGGCGAGCTGCACCCACGCACCACCGAACTGATGGAAGAAGTGGCCAAACGCGTCGAAGTCGAAGGCATCGAAGCCTGGTTCAAGATGGACGCCGCCGAACTGCTCGGTGACGAAGCGCCGCTGTACGACAAGATCAGCGACACCCTCGACGTCTGGTTCGATTCGGGCACCACGCACTGGCACGTCCTGCGCGGTTCGCATCCGATGGGTCACGAGACCGGTCCGCGTGCAGACCTGTACCTGGAAGGTTCGGACCAACACCGTGGATGGTTCCACTCGTCGTTGCTGACCGGTTGCGCCATCGACAACCACGCGCCGTATCGCGAACTGCTGACTCACGGTTTTACCGTCGACGAGTCCGGTCGCAAGATGTCCAAATCGTTGGGCAACGTGATCGCGCCGCAAAAGGTCAACGACACCCTGGGCGCCGACATCATGCGCCTGTGGGTCGCTTCCACCGACTACTCGGGTGAAATGGCGGTTTCCGAGCAGATCCTGCAGCGCAGTGCGGACGCTTACCGGCGTATCCGTAACACCGCGCGCTTCCTGCTCTCGAACCTGACCGGTTTCAATCCGGCCACCGACATCCTGCCGGCCGAAGAAATGCTCGCCCTGGACCGTTGGGCCGTGGACCGCACCCTGCTGCTGCAACGCGAGCTGCAAGAGCACTACGGCGAATACCGCTTCTGGAACGTCTACTCCAAGATCCACAACTTCTGCGTGCAGGAGCTGGGCGGTTTCTACCTCGACATCATCAAGGATCGTCAGTACACCACTGGCGCCAACAGCAAGGCCCGTCGTTCGGCGCAAACCGCGCTGTACCACATCTCCGAAGCGCTGGTGCGCTGGATCGCGCCGATCCTGGCGTTCACCGCCGACGAACTGTGGGAATACCTGCCGGGCGAGCGCAACGAATCGGTGATGCTCAACACCTGGTACGAAGGCCTGACCGAATTGCCGGAAAACGTCGAACTGGGCCGCGCTTACTGGGAGCGGATCATGGCGGTGAAGGTCGCGGTCAACAAGGAAATGGAAATCCAGCGTGCGGCGAAGGCCGTCGGTGGCAACCTGCAAGCCGAAGTGACGCTGTTCGCCGAAGAGGCGCTGAGCGCCGACCTGGCCAAGCTGAGCAACGAATTGCGCTTTGTCCTGATCACTTCGACCGCCAGCGTTGCACCATTCGTGCAGGCTCCGGCTGACGCAGTCGTTACTGAAGTCAGCGGCCTGAAGCTGAAGATCGTCAAGTCGGCCTTCCCTAAGTGCGCCCGTTGCTGGCACTGCCGTGAAGACGTCGGCGTGAACCCGGAGCATCCGGAAATCTGCGGTCGTTGCGTCGACAACATCAGCGGCGCGGGCGAGGTTCGTCACTATGCCTAACGCGGCTGGCCGTTTCGGACGGCTGGGCTGGCTTTGGTTGAGCCTGCTGGTCCTGGTCATTGACCAGGCCAGCAAGTTCTACTTCGAAGGCAAGCTCGAGATGTACCAGCAAATCGTGGTGATCCCCGATTTGTTCAGCTGGACCCTGGCCTACAACACCGGCGCGGCGTTCAGCTTCCTGGCCGACAGCTCCGGCTGGCAGCGCTGGTTGTTTGCGCTGATCGCGGTGGTGGTCAGTGCGGTGCTGGTGGTCTGGCTCAAGCGCCTGGGCCGCAACGAAACCTGGCTGGCCATCGCTTTGGCGCTGGTGCTGGGTGGCGCGCTGGGCAATCTGTATGACCGCATTGCCCTGGGCCATGTGATCGACTTCATCCTGGTGCACTGGCAGAACCGCTGGTACTTCCCGGCGTTCAACTTTGCCGACAGCGCGATCAGCGTTGGTGCGGTGATGCTGGCACTGGATATGTTCAAAAGTAAGAAGACCGGAGAAACCGTTCATGACTGAACAGGTATTGGCTGAGCAACGCATCCGCCAGAACACGGAAGTCACTTTGCACTTTGCATTGCGCCTGGAGAACGGCGACACCGTCGACAGCACCTTCGACAAAGCCCCGGCGACCTTCAAGGTCGGTGACGGCAACCTGTTGCCAGGTTTCGAAGCGGCACTGTTCGGCTTCAAGGCGGGCGACAAACGCACCCTGACCATTGCGCCGGAAAACGCTTTTGGCCAGCCCAACCCGCAAAACGTACAGATCATCCCGCGTTCGCAGTTCAAGGACATGGACCTGTCGCCGGGTTTGCTGGTGATCTTCAACGATGCGGCCAATACTGAGTTGCCTGGTATCGTGAAGGAATTCGATGACGACCAGGTCACCATCGACTTCAACCATCCGCTGGCGGGCAAGATATTGACCTTTGACGTCGAGATCATCGACGTCAAATCGCTGTAACTGACCCAATACGGTCAAAATGTGGGAGCGGGCTTGTGTGGCGAGGGGCTTGCCCCCGTTGGGGTGCGAAGCGCCCCTAAAACCAGCCGCCGCAATCTTGAATGAGCTTGCGATGACTGATTTACGATTGCTGCGCAATCGAACGGGGGCAAGCCCCCTCGCCACAACAAGCCCGCTCCCACAGTGAGTTTTTCACCGTTTTCGCTATTTCTTGCGCGCAAGACACGAGGCACAGCATGCAAATCAAACTCGCCAACCCCCGTGGCTTCTGCGCCGGCGTGGACCGGGCGATCGAAATCGTCAACCGCGCCCTGGAAGTCTTCGGGCCGCCGATCTATGTGCGCCACGAAGTGGTCCACAACAAATTCGTCGTCGAAGACCTGCGCTCCCGCGGTGCGATCTTCGTTGAAGAACTGGATCAGGTGCCGGACGACGTCATCGTGATCTTCAGTGCCCACGGCGTTTCCCAGGCCGTACGCACCGAAGCGGCCGGCCGTGGCTTGAAAGTCTTCGATGCTACCTGCCCGCTGGTGACCAAAGTGCACATCGAAGTCGCACGCTACAGCCGTGACGGTCGTGAATGCATCCTGATCGGCCACGCCGGTCACCCGGAAGTCGAAGGCACCATGGGCCAGTACGATGGCACCAATGGCGGCGCGATTTACCTGGTCGAAGATGAAAAAGACGTCGCCACGCTGCAAGTGCACAACCCCGACAAACTGGCGTTCGTGACCCAGACCACCTTGTCCATGGACGACACCAGCCGCGTGATCGACGCCCTGCGTACGCGCTTCCCGGCCATTGGTGGTCCACGCAAGGACGACATCTGCTACGCCACGCAAAACCGTCAGGACGCGGTCAAGCAACTGGCCGACGAATGCGACGTGGTGCTGGTGGTCGGCAGCCCGAACAGCTCCAACTCCAATCGTCTGCGGGAACTGGCCGAGCGCATGGCCACCCCGGCCTATCTGATCGACGGCGCCGAAGACCTGCAAAAGAGCTGGTTCGATGGTGTCGAGCGCATTGGCATCACCGCAGGCGCTTCCGCACCTGAAGTACTGGTGCGTGGCGTGATCCAGCAGTTGCAGGCCTGGGGCGCTACCGGTGCCGATGAATTGTCCGGTCGCGAGGAGAACATCACGTTCTCCATGCCTAAAGAGTTGCGCGTGCGCTCTTTGCTCTGAGCCTTTTCTCCTCTGCACACAGCGCCTGTTCGGTTTTTCTGCTGTCCAGGCGCACGCGGCCCGTCGCGGCCAGCACTATCCGCTGGTGACTGACGGGCTCGCGGGCCGCGCAGAAGTGCAATGTCCCCGCTTGAAAGGCCTTGCCCGGCATCAACGGTTGGCCCAGATGGCTGAAGCGCACATAACGCCGGACATGCCAGTTGCCGACAATCGGCACCCGGGCGCCACTCCCGTGCTCCATCAGCAGCGGATTGCTGCTGTCCTCGGCTCCTCTGCCACTGAGATCCAGAATAATCCGCCAACCCTGGCTCCAATCGCCGTTGATGCCGTGGATCACCACGTTCTGGTTGTGGGTGAGGGCCGCCGTCCTGGCGTTGCGAATGCCATTGATCAGCGACTGCGCAGCCTCTTCACGATGGTTCGATTCCACCAGCGCTCCAAACGCCGGACTGACCAACAGTAGAACAATCCCGGCAATTGCCAGTCCCATAAGCAGTTCGATCAGGCTGAAGCCTCGTTGATGCATGCATTTCCCTCCGTGGAGCGGTGCGGTTCGCGCAATCCGTGCGCGAGTAATGGCAAAACAACCGTACATCTGCCGGTCGAATGTTCTAGCGTGTAGAAGCAGGTATAGCCGACGGCAACGGAGGGCACCGATGGATCATCGTACAAAAGGTTTCACGCTGGTCGAGGTGCTGGTCACCCTCGCGGTTTTCCTGATCCTGATCACCCTGGCCGTACCGATGTTTACCCGTTCGGTGCAAGGCACCCGGGCCGATACCGAGGTCGGCGACCTGCAACGGGCGCTCAATTACGCACGGCTGGAGGCCATCGACCGTGGCGTGACCACGCGGCTGCGGCCGACCGCTGGCGGCAGCGTCTGGACCGGTGAATTGACGGTCTACGACAGCACGGGTACGCCGGCCAATATATTACGGGTTGTTCCAGCGATGAGCAGCGGCGCCACTCTGACGCTAACCTCTGGAGTGACCGCCATCGATTTCAACAATCTGGGCGGTTTGTCGGCACCGTCCACGGCGGTGGTGATCAGTTATGTACTGGGGGCGCAAAGCAGGACGCTGAACGTGTGCTTGAACGGACGGATTCTATTGGGTGGAAGTTGCGGATGAGGGAACGGAGCAAGCGAGCACAGGAGGGCATGACGCTGATCGAGGTCTTGGTCGCGTTGTTGATTCTGACCGTGGGGTTGCTGGGGGCGGCGGCGATTCAGCTCAATGCGCTGAAGTACACCGACAGCTCGCGCATGACCAGCCAGGCGAGTTTTATCGCCTACGACATGATGGACCGCATCCGCGCCAACTCCGGCGCCGATTACACCGTTACGCCTCCGACTTCGGCCAACCTGAGCGTCGCCCGGGACCAGGACCTCTACGACTTCACCACCAACATCGTCAATTTTGGCGGGGCGACGGCTACTGGCACCGTGGCGCTCAATCAGCGGGTGTACACCATCACCATCACTTGGGACGACTCACGCGCCGCCAACGTCGCCAACTCACGCCGCAGTTTTGTCCTGACCAGCCGCGCCGCGGTCGATCCGGTGTCGACGCCATGAAGCATTCCAGCCGAGGTTTCGGCCTGATCGAAGTGATGATCGCCCTGGTACTGAGCCTGATCGTGGTGCTGGGCGTGGCGCAGATTTTCATCTCGGCCAAGAACACCTACGTCAGCCAGAACACCGCCGCCGGCATGCAGGAAGATGCGCGGTTTGTGTTGAGCAAGATGATTCAGGAAATCCGCATGGTCGGCATGTTCGGTTGCCTGGCGACCGTCACGGATGCCAGCTCGACCGGTGATTTCAATGCCAGCCAACTGGCGCCGATCAGTTGGGACAACGCCAATCTCAAGCTCACTTTGGTTACGGCCGATGTGGGCAGCGGCGGTGGTACACCGACCTGGACCGTGCTCTCCGACTGCCGGAACAGTGCGACGGCCTACACCGGCGTGCGCGCGGCGGCCTCCGGGCAAATGGCTTTCCCGATCCGGCGTCTGATCTACAGCTTCAGTAACAATCAATTGTTGATGGGCGTCGGCAGCGGCACCCCGACCCAAGCGGTGCTGGTCAATAACGTCAGTGCCTTCAACGTGTCCTTCGGCATGGCCACGAGCACCACGGATGTGGCCGCTTCCAGCTACAGCACCAACCCGAGCAATCCCGCATTGATACGCAGTGTGCGCCTGACCCTGACGCTGACCGATCCGAACAATCGCGTGCGCAATCAAACCTTCAACGTGGTTGCCGCTTTGCGCAACCGGCTTCAGTAGGAGGCGCGCCGGATGAGAACCCCGTCAAACATGCAAACCCGCCAACAGGGCATGGCCTTGCTGATCAGCCTGGTGTTTTTGTTGCTCCTGACCCTGATCGGAATCTCCTCGATGCAGAACGCGACACTCCAGGAAAAAATGGCCGGCAGCGTGACCCTGCGCAATCAGTCCTTCCAACTCGCCGAGGCGACCTTGCGCATGGGGGAGAGCGCGGTGCAGTTGGCGACTTATACGCTGGCGGTCTGCGGCACCACGGCGCAATGTGCGCCGCCGGCGGAATCGGCCACGGTGACCGCCCCTGGGCTCAACTCCACGTCCGGGGTCACCTGGATTGCCGCTGGCGGCGGTTTTTATGGGGTGCAGAACATCGGCACCACGCTGACCGCCGTCAATGTGCCGAGCAACACCTCGGCGACGCTGTATCGGGTCACGGCGGTGGGCATCGTTGGCAATAACATTCGCAGTGTGGTGGAGAGCATCTATGCCAAGTATTGATGCTCAAGGGGGCTGGCGCCGACGATGGGCGCAGATGCTTTTCGGCGCGTTGCTGAGCCTGTACCTGATGGCGCCGGCCTATGCCTTCACACCATCGGACTCACCGCTGTTGAGCGCCGCCGCAGTGCCGCCAAATGTGATGCTGCTGATCGACGACTCGGGCAGCATGAACACCATCATCTTCGCGGCGGGATTCGATCCGACGGTCAATCGCACGCCGGCCCGGCAATGTAATGCGTTCATCGGCCTGTGCCTGAGTTCTTCGGACATCGTCGGCAGTTCGATCTTCCTCTCCAGCCTGCCGACATCCGGTTGCTCCGGTGGCGCCTACGCCTTCTACAACAACAGCCTGACCCCGCAATGCATCAAGCTCCCGGATCCTGTCGGCAATGAAAATACCCGCTACACCGACGACTACCTCTCGTATCTGGTGGGCCTGGCCAACGGCAGTAACCGGGATTTCACCAATGGCTCGATTCCCAACGATTATCGAATCAACGTGGCGCGCAACGTCTCCAGCGCCTTGGTGACCAGCAACCGTGGTTTGCGCATCGGTCTGGCGACGTTCAATCCGCCTACCAGCAACAACTCCGGTAACGGCGGGTACATTGCGCGCTCCGTCAGCGACCTCGCGGTGGTCACGGGCAGCGTCACTCAGGCTCAGGCGGATACCAACTACAACGCCCTGATCAATGCGATCAACGGCCTCGGCGCCGTGGCCAACACGCCGCTGGCGGAAACCTACTACGAAATCACCCGTTACTTTCGCGGCATGGCGCCGTACTACAACACCACGCCGACGACCTACACCAGCCCGATCCAGTACCGCTGCCAGAAGAACTATGGCGTGGTCGTCACGGACGGCCTGCCGACCTACGACCGGACCTTCCCGACCAACGACCCGCTGGGTGGCTCTCGCTTGCCCAATTGGGACGGGATCAACAACGACGGTGACAATCCCGCTGGCGATGATGAAGGCGATACCCTCTATCTGGACGACATCGCCAAGTTTGCCTTCGACATTGACATGCGTTCGACCGGCACCGACCTTGCGGGCAAAAGCTGGACCGCCGCGGATTTCCCCAAGCAGTACATGAACACTTACACCGTGGGCTTCACTGCGGCCAACCCGATGTTGTCGGATGCAGCGGCCTACGGTCAGGGCCTGTATTACCAGGCGAACGATGCCGCCGGGCTTAACGCAGCCTTGTCTTCAGCCCTGGGCAACATCACGTCCAAGGCCGGTTCGGGTGGTAGCGGGGTCACCAGCAGCAGCACGCTGTCCAGCGGTTCGAGTTACTTCCAGACCACGTACGATCCGAAGGACTGGCGCGGCACGATCAAGGCTTATGGCTTTACGTCCAGCGGCGCGGTCAACACCGCGGCGGTGCTATGGACCACCGACACCGCCATCGTGCCCGGTGCCACCGCACCGACCTACCAATCCTGGAACACCCTGACCAACGCCGCGATCACCCTGGCCTACGGCAACTTTTCCCCGGCCCAGCAAACCTCGCTGAGCCAGAGCCTGCCCACCGGGATCGTCGGCAACGACCTGGTGGAATGGAGCAAGGGCACCAACAAGACCGGGTTGAAAGTGCGCTCAGTGTTGCTGGGAGACATCATCAACTCGCCCCTCGCATTGGCCTCGCCCACGGACCAGACCGCTTCGGACCTGGTGGGTGACTCGACCTACACCACCTACCTGGCGACCAAAGCTGCCAACATGAGCACCAGCCTGGTGGTCAACGCCAACGATGGTTTCCTCAATGTGATCAACGCCGCCAACGGCACCCGACGTTATGCCTACATGCCGTCCAGCGTGCTGCCGTCCTTGCGCTATATCGCTGATCCCACTTACATCAATGGCGTGAGCCACAAGTTTCTGGTGGATGGACAGGTCGGCGTGTTCGATACCCAATCGGGCACGGCCTGGAAAACCCTGGCGCTTGGCGGGACCGGGGCAGGCGGCAAGACGTTCTTTGCGGTGCAGTTGTTCGACGCCTCGGCGGGCAATATCTTCAAGGCATTATGGGAAATCAGCGCGCCGGCCACGGCGAACACGGCGAACGTTTTCAATGACCTGGGTTATGCCTACGCCCGTCCGGAAGTGGCACGCTTGGCCGATGGGCGTTGGGCGGCGTTCATTTCCAACGGCTACGGGAGCAATTCGGGGGTGGCAGCGTTGTATGTGGTGGATGTGCGCGACGGCTCGCTGATCAAGAAAATCGTTATCGACAGCACGGAAACCACCAACGGCCTGTCTTCGGTGAAGCTCAGGGTCAACTCGCAGAACGTGGTGCAGGCCGCTTATGGTGGCGACCTCAAGGGGCGGCTGTGGAAGTTCGACCTCAGTGGTGCCACGACGGATACCTGGGGTGTCGCGTTTTCCGGCAAGCCATTGTTCACCGCGCCGGGCGGCGCCACTCAACCAATTACCGCGCAACCCTTGCTGGCGGACAACTCCCTGGGCGGCAAGCAGGTGTTTTTCGGCACCGGCAAGTTCAACGAGACGGCCGACAAGACCAACAAGGATCTTCAGGCGTTCTACTCCGTGTGGGATGCCGATGGCGGAGCCGGCCAATTGACCGTGGCGAGTTTGCAGGCCCAGTCGGTCACCGGGGTAACCGCCGGCACGGGTGGCGGGCAATTCATCACCACCAGCCAGAACGAAACGACTTATCCGGCGGAGAAGGGCTGGTATCTGCCGCTGGTGTACAACAACGTGTTGACCGGCGAACGGGTGATCAATCAGGCCAGCCTGACGAGCGGGCGGATCGTGTTCACCACGGCCAGCGTCGACACTACCGACCCGTGCGCCAGTTTCGGCACCGGCAAGCTGGTCGAACTCGATGCATTCAGCGGTAAGATGCTCAACTACGCGGTACTCGACACCAATGGCGACGGGGTGGTCGACAGCACGGATTCGATTTCCAGCGGGGTGATTTTTACCGGGGGGATTCCGACCCTGAACGCGATCGTCAACAATGCGTCCCGCAAGATCGTGAACGACTCCAGCGGTGGCATTACCTCCCTGGTGGAAAAACCCGGCGGTGGCGGCAGCCGTCGCATCATGTGGCGACAAATACAGTAAGTGAGAGTTGAGGCAATGCGCAGATCCAACCGAGGTTTTACCCTGATCGAAATCATGATCGTGATTGCGATCATCGGCATCGTCATCACCATTGGCTACCCGAGCCTCACCGAATACCTGAAAAAGGGCCGCCGCAGTGAGGTCGCCGGGCTGCTGTCCGAACAGGCGCAGATCCTTGAGCGGTTCTATTCCCGGAACAATGTCTACACCGGCGCCACCGGCCTGAGCGCGGGTAACGACTTCTACACCCTCACCCCGACCATTACCGACCAGACCTTCCTGCTGACCGCCGTGCGCAAGACCGGGTCGACCATGGCCACCGACAAGTGCGGGGATTTCACCATCACCAACACCGGCGTCCGGAGCATGGTCAACGCCACGGCCGGGCTGGCCACCAAGGATTGCTGGGGCCGCTGAGTTACTTTTGCGGGCGCCTTTTGCGCCCTCTGTCTATTGAACGGTTGGATCAGAACATGACCAGGCAACAGCAAGTGGTGATTGTCGGCGGCGGCGTGATTGGCCTGCTGACGGCGTTCAATCTCGCGTCCGAAGTGCAGAGCGTGGTGCTGCTGGATCGCTCGAACGTCGGCCAGGAATCGTCCTGGGCCGGTGGCGGCATTGTTTCGCCGCTCTACCCGTGGCGCTACAGCCCGGCGGTCACGGCGCTGGCGCACTGGTCCCAGGATTTTTATCCACAGCTCGGCGAGCGGTTGTTTGCCGCCACCGGTGTCGACCCCGAAGTGCACACCACCGGCCTGTACTGGCTGGACCTGGACGATGAAGCCGAAGCGCTGGCCTGGGCCAAACGGGAAAACCGCCCGCTGCGGGCTGTGGATATCTCGGCAGCCCATGACGCGGTGCCGGTGCTTGGCGGCGGTTTCTCCCGGGCGATCTACATGGCCGACGTCGCCAATGTGCGCAATCCGCGGTTGGTGAAGTCCTTGAAAGCAGCATTGCTGGCGCTGCCGAACGTGACGATCCATGAACAGTGCGAAGTCAGCGGCTTTATTCGGGACGGCGATGCAGTGGTCGGGGTGCAGACCTCTACTGGCGCAATTCATGGCGATCAGGTGGTGCTGACGGCGGGTGCCTGGAGCGGTGACTTACTTAAAAGCCTGGGTCTGGAGTTGCCGGTCGAACCGGTCAAAGGTCAGATGATTCTCTACAAATGTGCGGCGGACTTCTTGCCGAGCATGGTGTTGGCCAAGGGCCGTTACGCGATTCCGCGCCGTGACGGACACATTCTGATTGGCAGTACGCTGGAGCATGAAGGGTTTGATAAGACCCCGACCGAATCGGCGCTCGAAAGTCTCAAGGCCTCTGCGGTGGAATTGATTCCGGCGCTGGCGCAGGCCGAAGTGGTGGGGCACTGGGCCGGGTTGCGGCCGGGGTCGCCGGAGGGGATTCCCTACATTGGCCGGGTGCCTGGGGTTGAAGGGCTGTGGCTCAACTGCGGGCATTACCGCAATGGGCTGGTGCTGGCGCCGGCGTCGTGTCAGTTGTTTGTGGATGTGATGCTGGGGCGGGCGCCGATTATTGATCCGGTGCCGTATGCGCCGGTGGGGCGGATTTAACCTTCAGATATTTGTCGTTTGTTTGATCGCTTTCGCGAGCAAGCCCGCTCCCACATTGGATCTGTGGCGTACACAAGCCCCCTGTGGGAGCGGGCTCGCTCGCGAAGAGGCCCTCAATCCAAACCGAGTTTCTTGAGCCTGTAGCGCATCGACCGAAACGACAAATTCAACCGCTGCGCCGCCGCCGTTCGGTTCCAGCGGGTTTCCTCCAACGCCTGGAGGATGAGTTTGCGCTCAACGTTTTCCAGGTAGTGTTCCAGATTGTCGATCCGCGTCAGGTCCGCCACGCCGGCCTCGGCAGTGCAGTTGCCTTCGGCCAGGCGCAAGTCGCTGGCTTCGATTTGCCGGTTCTCGCACAGGGTGTGGGCGCGTTCGAGCATGTTCTCCAGCTCCCGCACATTCCCCGGGAATCGATAGCTTTTCAGCGCTTCCAGGGCTAACGGGTGCAGTTTCGCGGGCGGATGCCCGGTGCCTGCCGCCAGACGCTTGAGCACATGGCTGGCCAGTGTCTCGATATCGTCCCGGCGTTCACGCAAGGGCGGAACCCGCAGCTCGATCACATTGAGCCGATAGTACAAATCCTGGCGAAAACGCTCGGCGCTGACTTCGGCGTCGAGGTCTTTATGGGTGGCGCAGAGAATGCGCACATCAACCACGGTTTCCTGCTGCCCGCCGACGCTGCGCACAGCTTTCTCCTGAATCGCCCGCAGTAACTTGACCTGCATCGCCAAGGGCAGATCAGCCACTTCGTCGAGGAACAGGGTGCCGCCGTGGGCGGCCTGGAACAGGCCAGGGTTGTCTTCGATGGCGCCGCTGAAGCTGCCTTTGCGATGGCCAAAGAATTCGCTTTCCATCAACTCCGTCGGGATCGCCCCGCAGTTCACCGGGACGAAGGGGCGGTTGGCGCGGGGACCTTGTTCATGAATAAGGCGGGCGACCAGTTCCTTGCCGCTGCCGGATTCGCCGCTGATGTACACCGGTGCCTGGCTGCGGGCCAGTTTGTCGATTTGTTTGCGCAGGTTGCGCATGGGCAGTGAATCGCCGAGCAAGCGGCGGTCGATGGAGGTACTGGCGCCACCGGGCGCAGGCAGGCGCAGGGCGCTGGTGACCAGCTCCCGCAATCGGGGGAGGTCCACCGGTTTGGTCAGGAAGTCGAAGGCCCCGGCCTTGAGGGCGTTGATTGCCGTTTCCAGGCTGCCATAGGCAGTAATCATCGCCACCGGCACCTGGGGATAACGTTGCTGGATGTGTTGCACCAGTTCCAGGCCGGTGCCATCGGGCAGGCGCATGTCGGTCAGGCACAGATCGAAGGTTTCCCGGCCCAGCAGGGCCTGGGCTTCGCCGAGGTTGCGGGCACTGAAGGTATCGAGTTTCATCCGTCCCAGGGTGATTTCCAGGAGTTCGCGGATATCCGGTTCGTCGTCGACGATCAGGACTTTTTGCCGTGGGCTCATGTTCAACTTTGTTTCCGTCCGTGTGCAAAGGTGATGCGAAAGCAGCCGCCGCCTTGGCGTGGTTTGAAGTCTAGGCGGGCCTGGTTGCTTTCGCACAGCTCACGGGACAGATAAAGCCCCAGGCCTGTGCCTTGGGTGCTGGTGGTGAAGAAGGGTTCGAACAGATGCACCTGCTGGTCCGGGGCTACGCCGGGGCCGTTATCCCGCACTTCGAGGATCGGCAACTGGCTATCGGCGTCGACAAACAGCTCAATCCAGACTTCGGCCATTTCATGGTTCAAGCCGCTGTGGTGCCAGGCATTGCGCAACAAATTGTCGAGAATCTGCGTCAGTTGGTTCGGGTCCATCAGCGTGGTGAAGTCGCCAGAACCAATGCGCAAGTGAATCTGCTGGCGTGCGCTGGCCGCCTCGCGGGTTTCGGCGACGTACTGCTCAAGCCACGGCTTGAGATCAAGCCGTTGCGGCGCGGTTTGCTGGCGGCGGGATAGTTGCAGGACGTTTTCGATAACCCGATTCATTCGCTGAGAGTGGTCTTGGATAATCTGGGTCAGACGCCGATCCGCGCCGTTCAGTTCCTCGGACTCTTGCAGCAACTGCGCCGCATGACTGACGGCGCCAAGCGGGTTGCGGATCTCATGGGCGATACCGGCCGTCAGACGACCGAGGGCCGCGAGTTTCAGTTGCTGGGCCTGTTGGGCGATCTGGGCCAGGTCTTCGAGAAAGACCAGGGTCTGATGATGGGGGCTCTGATCCAGGGCGATGAAGCTCGGTTGCAGCTCCAGGCCGGAGTGGGCGATTTTCAGGCTTTGGGGGCGCAGGGTCGGGTTGTTGAACCACAGTTGCAGGCGTTCGACCAGAATCGGCGAGTAATCATCGATCAACTGACCTTCGAGACGCTCCTGGCCCAGCAGGGACAGGGCGCTGTGGTTGGCCAGTTGCACCCGGCGCTGGTCGTCGAGCACCAGGATGCCGGTGCGCATGCGTTGCAGGATCAGCGCGTTGAGCGCTTCCAGGCCAACCACTTCGCTGGCCCGTTGCTCGGCGAGGTGTTCGCTGACTTCCAGGCGTCGGATCAAGCCTTGCACCAGCAACGCGGCGGCAAAGCACAGTGCGCCAAGGGTGCCGGCTTGCAGATAGTCGCTGGGGCTGGTGGGGTGGCTGAAGCTCAGCAGGAAGCTCAAGCCGACGATGCCAAGGGCCGCGACCGCCGCAATCAAGAGGCCGATACGCCCGCGCAGCAAAGTGTTGCCGATCGCCACCGACACAATCAGTAAATTGCCAATGGCACTGGCCACACCTCCGGCGGCGTAGAACAGGCCGGATAACAGCAATACGTCGACCAGGGTCAGGCTGAACAGCTGCGCCGGGCGTCGGGTGTTCTCCAGGAACACCACCAGCAGAATGTTCAGCACCAGGTACAACCAACTGCCACTGCGCAGCAGGTCGTTGTTGGCGAACGTCAGCAACTGGTTGTCCATGTTGCTGGAAATCAGCAGCACCAGGGTGATGCCGACGCTTAAACGGTACAGATGATAGAGGCGCAGCAGTCGCTGGGCCTGTTTGCTGCCGGGGCTGGAAGCCTCAGCGATCACTGGAGCCCGGGCCTTGCTCAAGGTGAGCCTGGCTGCAATACCACTGTTGTTGAAGGCTCAGCGCACGGTCGCGGGGCAGGTGCACGCCGCAGTGGGCGCAGCGAACCATGGGAGCGGCTTCCAGCTCGGCATTGGGCCGGGAGACGGAAGCCGACCCTTTGAACTTGCGCCAAAACCATACCGCAGCGGCAATCAGGGCGATCCAGAACAGTAAACGAAGCATGGCGGGCTGCTTTATGAATGATGATCAGGCAGTTTAGCCAAGGACATGTCAGGCGCACAGCGTAATAAATCACGGGAATAAAAAAGGGAGACCCGCGGGTCTCCCTTTTGGCACAGCCTTGGGTGTCAGTCGAACACGCCAAAGGTCATGTAACTGAACCACGAACGGTCGCTGTTGTTGCCTTCCGCTTCGTGTTGCTCTTCTTCGATCACGTCGCCGTTGCTGTCTCTAGGCTTGAGCTCGCTTGGAATCGCGTCTTTGGCATCCTGGAATTGCTTCTGCACGTCCTGGTTGGCGCGGGTTTCGCCCGGCGGCAGCGGCGGACGGGATTCGATCAGGCCCAGGGTAGCCTTGCTCAGCCACGAACGGTTGTCCGCTTCGTCGACCGATGGCTTGAACTGACCGTCCACCAGGCTTGGGTGGTTCGGGTAGTTAAGCTTCAGGGTTTCGAGGCTGGTGTTGGCCAGTTCGTCCAGGTGCAGGCGCTGGTAGGATTCGACCATCACCGCCAGGCCGTCACCGACCGAAGGGGTTTCCTGGAAGTTTTCCACCACATAACGACCACGGTTCGCGGCGGCGACATAGGCCTGACGGGTCAGGTAGTAGTCGGCAACGTGAATCTCGTAGGAGGCCAGCAGGTTGCGCAGGTAAATCATGCGCTGCTTGGCATCCGGCGAGTAGCGGCTGTTCGGGTAGCGGCTGGTGAGCTGGGCGAACTCGTTGTACGAGTCGCGGGCAGCACCCGGGTCACGCTTGGTCATGTCCAGCGGCAGGAAGCGCGCCAGCAGGCCGACGTCCTGGTCGAAGGAGGTCAGGCCTTTGAGGTAATACGCGTAATCCACGTTGGGATGCTGCGGGTGCAAACGAATGAAACGCTCGGCGGCAGACTTGGCAGCCTCCGGCTCGGCGTTCTTGTAGTTGGCGTAGATGAGCTCGAGTTGAGCCTGATCAGCGTAGCGCCCGAACGGATAACGCGACTCCAGCGCCTTCAGCTTGGCTGTGGCGGCGGTGTAGCTATTGTTGTCCAGATCGTGCTGAGCCTGCTGGTACAGCTCGACTTCGCTCAGGTTTTCGTCTACGACTTCCTTCGATGAGCAAGCAGCGGTCAATGCGAGGATGGCGATCAGCAGCAGGTGTTTCACTTGCATGGCGGCTTGCGTCCCTATGACGGCCGCTGTCTTGGGCGGGGCCGTCCTGTTATGATGAGCGCCCCGTTGAATAGCCTCGGGGCAAAAGACGCCGTATTTAACCACAAGCGCGCAGCCGAAACCAAAGGCTGTGCCGACGCCTAGTCTGAGCATGTCCGATAAAATTGAACTTCGCGCAGAGGTGCCGTCCGAATTGGGCGGCCAACGCCTCGATCAAGTCGCCGCACAATTATTCGCTGAGCACTCGCGCTCGCGCCTTTCCGCCTGGATCAAAGACGGCCGCCTGACTGTGGATGGGGCGGTTATCCGCCCGCGAGACATTGTTCATGGTGGTGCCATTCTTGAACTCACTGCCGAGCAGGAAGCTCAGGGCGAATGGATCGCTCAGGACATTGAGCTGGACATCGTCTACGAAGATGACGACATCCTGGTCATCAACAAGCCTGCGGGCCTGGTGGTGCATCCGGCTGCCGGTCACGCTGACGGCACCTTGCTCAACGCCTTGCTGCACCACGTGCCGGACATTATCAATGTGCCCCGCGCCGGTATCGTGCATCGCCTGGACAAGGACACCACCGGTCTGATGGTGGTGGCCAAGACCATTCAAGCGCAGACGCAGTTGGTAACACAGTTGCAGAGCCGCAGCGTCAGCCGGATCTACGAGTGCATCGTGATCGGCGTGGTGACTGCTGGCGGCAAAATCAATGCGCCAATCGGTCGTCACGGCCAGCAACGCCAGCGCATGGCGGTGATGGAAGGTGGCAAGCAGGCCGTCTCCCACTACCGCGTGCTCGAGCGTTTCCGCTCCCACACTCACGTGCGGGTGAAGCTTGAAACCGGTCGTACGCACCAGATTCGTGTGCACATGGCCCACATCAACTACCCGTTGGTCGGAGACCCTGCCTACGGCGGTCGTTTCCGCATCCCGCCGGCAGCCAGTGTGACCATGGTCGAATCGTTGAAGGCGTTCCCGCGCCAGGCCCTGCATGCGCGGTTCCTGGAGCTGGACCATCCGACCACCGGTAAACGCATGAGCTGGGAATCACCACTGCCGGACGATTTCGTCTGGTTGCTGACCCTGCTCAAGCAAGACCGTGAGGCGTTCATCGGATGAGTGACTGGCTGATTCCCGACTGGCCTGCGCCTGCCGGGGTGAAAGCCTGCGTTACCACCCGTGCGGGCGGCGTCAGTCTGGCGCCGTTCGACAGCCTCAACCTCGGCGATCATGTCGACGACAGCCCTGAAGCTGTGGCCGAAAATCGCCGTCGCCTTACCGATCATTTCTCTATTCAACCGGCCTGGCTGCAACAGGTTCACGGCGTTGTCGTGGCCGAAGCAGATCCGGGCCGGGTAGCCACTGCCGACGCCAGTTGGACGGCAACCCCCGGGATCGCCTGCGCGGCGATGACCGCGGACTGCCTGCCCGTGTTGTTTTGCGACCGTGCGGGCACTCGGGTTGCTGCGGCCCATGCCGGTTGGCGCGGGTTGGCGGCGGGGGTGCTGGAAGCGACCCTCGACAGCCTTGCCGTATCACCCGCCGACGTGCTGGTCTGGCTCGGTCCGGCCATTGGCCCGCAAGCCTTTGAAGTCGGCCCGGAAGTGCGCGAAACCTTCGTCCAGCAACTGCCCGAGGCGGCCAAAGCCTTTGTGCCGAGCCACAATGCTGGCAAGTTCATGGCCGACATCTATGAGCTGGCGCGTTTACGCCTGGCGGCACGCGGTGTTACCGCTGTTTATGGTGGCGGTTTCTGTACCGTAACCGATTCACGCTTCTTTTCTTACCGCCGCAGTCCGCGCACCGGTCGGTTTGCCTCCCTGGTTTGGCTCGAGCGCTAGACTTCCCTGATCTACATCAACTGTACGACGCTTGAAACTCCCAGAATCGACCGCATCTAGTGAGGTATCTGGCAGGTTTCTTCACTCAGGATGGTTTCTTAGGTCCGGCCTGCTCAAAAGGAAGGTGACCCATGCGTATAGACCGTTTAACCAGCAAATTACAGTTAGCCCTCTCCGACGCCCAATCCCTGGCCGTCGGTCTCGATCATCCGGGCATTGAACCGGCGCACTTGATGCAGGCCATGCTTGAACAACAGGGTGGTTCGATCAAACCCCTGTTGATGCAAGTCGGCTTTGACGTCAACAGCCTGCGCAAAGAGCTGACCAAAGAGCTCGATCAACTACCGAAAATCCAGAACCCGACCGGCGACGTGAACATGTCGCAGGACTTGGCGCGCCTGCTCAACCAGGCCGATCGTCTGGCCCAGCAGAAGGGCGACCAGTTCATCTCCAGTGAGCTGGTGCTGCTCGCCGCCATGGACGACAACAGCAAACTCGGCAAATTGCTGCTCGGCCAGGGCGTGAGCAAGAAAGCCCTTGAAAACGCGATCAACAACCTGCGTGGCGGCGAAGCGGTCAACGACGCCAACCACGAGGAGTCGCGTCAGGCCCTGGATAAGTACACCGTCGACCTGACCAAGCGTGCCGAAGAAGGCAAGCTCGACCCAGTGATCGGCCGTGACGACGAAATTCGCCGGACCATTCAGGTCCTGCAACGCCGTACCAAAAACAATCCGGTGCTGATCGGTGAACCTGGCGTCGGTAAAACTGCCATCGCCGAAGGCCTGGCCCAGCGCATCATCAACGGTGAAGTGCCGGACGGCCTCAAGGGCAAGCGCCTGTTGTCCCTGGACATGGGCTCGCTGATTGCCGGTGCCAAGTATCGCGGCGAGTTCGAAGAACGCCTCAAATCCCTGCTTAACGAACTGTCGAAGCAGGAGGGGCAGATCATTCTGTTCATCGACGAACTGCACACCATGGTCGGCGCCGGTAAAGGCGAAGGCTCGATGGATGCGGGCAACATGCTCAAGCCTGCACTGGCCCGTGGCGAGCTGCACTGCGTCGGCGCGACCACGCTCAACGAGTACCGCCAATATATAGAGAAGGACGCGGCCCTCGAACGACGCTTCCAGAAAGTCTTGGTGGAAGAGCCGAGCGAAGAAGACACCATCGCCATCCTGCGGGGCCTCAAGGAGCGTTACGAGGTTCACCACAAGGTTGCAATCACCGACGGTGCGATCATCGCGGCGGCCAAGTTGAGCCATCGCTACATCACCGACCGTCAGCTGCCGGACAAGGCCATCGACCTGATCGACGAGGCCGCCAGCCGTATCCGCATGGAGATCGACTCCAAGCCGGAAGTGCTGGATCGTCTGGAACGCCGGTTGATCCAATTGAAGGTGGAATCCCAGGCACTGAAAAAAGAAAGCGACGACGCGGCGAAGAAACGCCTGGAAAAACTCCAGGAAGAAATCGTCCGCCACGAGCGTGAGTATTCGGACCTCGAAGAAATCTGGAACGCGGAGAAAGCCGAAGTCCAGGGCTCGGCGCAGATTCAGCAGAAAATCGAACAGTCCCGTCAGGAACTGGAAGCCGCACGTCGCAAAGGCGACCTGAACCGCATGGCCGAGTTGCAATACGGGATCATCCCGGACCTGGAGCGCAGCCTGCAAATGGTCGACCAGCACGGCAAGAGCGAAAATCAGTTGCTGCGCAGCAAGGTGACTGAGGAAGAGATCGCGGAAGTCGTGTCGAAGTGGACCGGCATTCCCGTGTCGAAAATGCTCGAAGGCGAGCGCGACAAGCTGATGAAGATGGAAAGCCTGTTGCACCAACGTGTGATCGGTCAGAACGAAGCAGTGATCGCGGTTTCCAACGCGGTGCGGCGTTCCCGTGCCGGGTTGTCCGACCCGAATCGCCCGAGCGGTTCGTTCATGTTCCTCGGCCCGACCGGCGTCGGTAAAACCGAGCTGTGCAAGGCGCTGGCCGAATTCCTCTTTGATACGGAAGAGGCGATGATCCGCATCGATATGTCCGAGTTCATGGAAAAACATTCCGTGGCCCGGTTGATCGGCGCGCCACCCGGCTACGTGGGCTATGAAGAGGGCGGTTACCTGACCGAGGCAGTGCGTCGCAAGCCTTATTCGGTGATCCTCCTGGACGAGGTCGAGAAGGCCCACCCGGACGTGTTCAACATCTTGCTGCAAGTGCTGGAAGATGGTCGCTTGACCGACAGCCATGGCCGTACGGTGGATTTCAAGAACACCGTGATCGTCATGACCTCCAACCTCGGCTCGGTACAGATCCAGGAACTGGTGGGTGATCGTGAAGCGCAACGAGCGGCGGTGATGGATGCGATTTCCACGCACTTCCGGCCGGAGTTCATCAACCGAGTCGACGAAGTGGTGATCTTCGAGCCGCTGGCGCGAGATCAGATTGCCGGCATCACCGAGATCCAGTTGGGTCGCCTGCGCAGTCGCCTGACCGAGCGCGAGCTGAAACTGGAGCTCAGCCCCGAGGCGATGGATAAGTTGATCGCCGTCGGCTACGACCCGGTCTATGGCGCACGGCCGCTCAAACGAGCGATCCAGCGCTGGATCGAGAACCCGTTGGCGCAGTTGATTCTGTCCGGTCGTTTCATGCCGGGCGAGACCGCTGTCGGCAAGGTGGAAAACGACGAAATCGTTTTCGACTGAGCCGTAACGCCGCTGAAATAAAGAAGGCCTCGCATTGCGAGGCCTTTTTTTCGCCAGGCTGTTGAACTGAAAGGAAAAGGCTTGTAAAGTGCGCCCCGCAGTAAGTCACCCGGAAGGGTTTCTGCTCCCCAAGCAGAAATCTGAAATAAGTTGCAAATCATTAACTTGAATGCAATTTAGGGGGTTGACAGAGGTGCTTAAGATTGTAGAATAGCGCGCCTCAGACACACGAACGCAGCGATGCGAACGGGTCGAAGAGACGCAGCAAGCTTCACTGTTGTAAATTGAAATATGTAGTTCCGTGATAGCTCAGTCGGTAGAGCAAATGACTGTTAATCATTGGGTCCCAGGTTCGAGTCCTGGTCACGGAGCCAATTTCAAACCGGGGTATAGCGCAGTCCGGTAGCGCGCCTGCTTTGGGAGCAGGATGTCAGGAGTTCGAATCCCCTTACCCCGACCATTTTTGGGTCGTTAGCTCAGTTGGTAGAGCAGTTGGCTTTTAACCAATTGGTCGTAGGTTCGAATCCCACACGACCCACCATTTTTGAAACCAGTTAACGCTGGGATCAGATCTTAAGATCAGAGGCCAAAAGCGCTGATCGAAGAAGGCGACTTGTAAAGGTCGCCTTTTTTTTCCGGGGTATAGCGCAGTCCGGTAGCGCGCCTGCTTTGGGAGCAGGATGTCAGGAGTTCGAATCCCCTTACCCCGACCATATTAAAAATCCTCGTATCGAAAGATACGGGGATTTTTTTTGTCTTCGAAAAAGTGCAGTTCCGCTTCAAGTCATCATACAACTTGCCGATAACGAGCCAACGGAGCGCGCACAGCGCGTCCATCTCCAGCCATAAAAAGAAAAGGCGCTCGTTATGTTTCTTCGTCAGCTGAATATTGCTCCCCGTGCTGCACTGGGTTTTGCCCTGATCGCAGTGCTGGTGGCGTTGCTCGGGGTGTTCGCACTGGGGCAGATGTCGAGCATTCGTGACAGCGAGGTAGCGGTCGAAAGCCAATGGCTGCCGAGCATCCGTGGCGGCGATGAGATCCGCGAGATCATGCTGCGCATCCGCACCATCTCCCTGCGCATGGCTCTGGACCAGGAGCCGAAAAACATCGCCCAGTACCGCAGTCAGATGGACACCCGGGACAAGGAACTGAGCGACAAAATTGCCGCCTATGACAAGTTGGTCAACAGCGCGGAAGGCAAGCAGTTGTATGACCAGTTCAAAAGCACCTTCGCGGCTTATCGCGCAGGCATTGCCCAGTCCTTCACCCTGGCGGAACAAGGCCGTCGTGACGAACTGACCAAGCTGCTGCTGGTGGACATGAAGACCGTGGTCGATGGCTCCGGCAAACAACTCACTGACCTGGCGGATCTGTTCGCCAAACAAGTCGCCGCCGAAAGCCAGAAGTCCGCCGCGCACTACGAAACTTCACGCACGATTGTCAGCCTGTTCATCGCCCTGGCGGCGTTGGCCACTGTCGGCCTGGCGATGCTGCTGACCCGCAGTATCGTGCGCCCACTGAATGAAGCCGTGAATGCCGCGGAAAACGTGGCCCGGGGCGATCTCACCAACCCCATCGAAACCCACGGTAGCGATGAAGTCAGCCGCTTGCTCAAAGCCCTGGCGACCATGCAACAGAACCTGCGCGAAACCCTGCAAGGCATCAGCGGCTCGGCCACGCAACTGACCACCGCCGCCGATGAACTGAACGCCGTCACCCTCGACAGCACACAGGGTTTGCAACAGCAGAACAACGAGATCGAGCAAGCGGCCACGGCGGTCAATGAGATGACCACCGCTGTGGAAGAAGTCGCACGCAACGCGGTGTCGACGTCCGACGCCACGCGCCAGTCCAGCGAATCCGCGCATCTGGGCCAGGAACGAGTCAGTGAAACCGCCAGCGCCATCAGCGCCCTCGCCAGCGACGTGCAGCACACCGGTGAGTTGGTGCAGTCCCTGGCCAATCAATCCCAGGATATCGGCAAGGTGTTGGACGTGATTCGCGCCATCGCCGAGCAAACTAACCTGTTGGCGCTCAACGCGGCGATTGAAGCGGCGCGGGCGGGGGAGAGTGGTCGCGGATTCGCCGTGGTGGCCGATGAAGTGCGGGCGCTGGCCCATCGCACCCAGCAATCGACCCAGGAGATCGAGCAGATGGTCCAGGGCATGCGCAGCGGCTCGACCCTGGCGCTGGACTCCATGCAGGCCAGCGCTTCCCGTGCCGCCAGCACGTTGGTCCTGGCCGAGCGCGCCGGCGAGGCATTGCAGACCATCACTGCGTCGGTACATGAAATTCACGAGCGCAACCTGGTGATCGCCAGCGCCGCCGAAGAACAGGCGCAAGTGGCCCGGGAAGTCGATCGCAACCTGGTGAACATCCGCGACCTGTCAGTGCGTTCCGCCGCCGGTGCCGATCAGACCAGCGCCTCCAGTCATGAATTGTCGAAACTGGCCAATGCCCTGCAAGGCATGGTGCAGCGCTTCCGGGTGTAAATCAGTCAGGCACAAAAAAGCCGCGCTTTCCAAAGAAATGCGCGGCTGGTTTGTGCTGAGGCTTAGGCGCCGTCTTGGTCTTTCAGGTGTTCGAACAAACCTTTTGGCATTTTCTTGCCATTCGCTTCGAAGTTGGCTTTCACGTTGTTGTAAGCCTCTTGCTCGTCGATGAAGCCGTCATGGTTGGTGTCGATCTTGTCGAAGTTGGACTTCGGCGCGACAGCCTGGAATTCGGCGCGGGAGACTTTACCGTCGCCATCGGTGTCGGTCTTGGCCATCGACGCATCGCCGCATTTGCCTTCGCCACACTTGCCTTCAGGGGTCTTCACCACTTGATCGGCCGAGGCCAGCAGGTAGCCTTGGGTCAGTGGCTGGGAAGCGAATACGGAACCGGTCAACATCATGCCGCCAGCCAAAACAGCGCCGAGCAGACCGATAGTGTTTTTAGTAGTGCGGGACATTTCAAATCTCCTGGGTTGCACGACACAACCGCTCGATAAAGGATGCCGCGTAGAGCGGCGTTGACCGAAGCAGGCGGTGCCTTGCTCGGGTGTGGCCATTTAACGGGGCGGGTGTATCGCTTCTGTGTCGTGCAAGGGGGAGTTTGTAAGCGAAGGGGCGAAATCGCGGGGCGGGATACAGTGAGACACAGATCTACAGGAAATCGATGAACAAATGTGGGAGCGGGCTTGCTCGCGAAGGCGGTGTGTCATTCAACAGTGATGTCGACTGACACTCCCTCTTCGCGAGCAAGCCCGCTCCCACAGGTTGGTGGTGACCTGTAGGAGCGAGGCTTGCCCGCGAAGAGGCCCTATCTGGCGCTAAAGAGCTTAATGCAGCTTGAGGCGCGGCTCAGTCCCACGCCCAATCTTGCTCCCGAGCATCAACATCGCCGTGCGAAACGCGCCATACAACGCCATCTGGTGCATCCGGTACAGCGACACATAAAACATCCGCGCCAGCCAGCCTTCGAGCATCACGCTGCCCGTGAGGTTGCCCATCAAGTTACCCACAGCCGAAAAACGCGACAGCGAGATCAGCGAGCCGTAGTCGGTGTATTTGTACTCCGGCAACGCCTTGCCTTCGATCCGCAGTTTCAGGGATTTGGCCAGCAACGACGCCTGTTGATGCGCAGCCTGGGCCCGTGGCGGTACGTTGCGGTCGGTGCCCGGTTGCGGGCAGGCGGCGCAGTCACCGAAGGCGAAGATGTTCTCGTCGCGGGTGGTTTGCAGGGTCGGCAGCACTTGCAGTTGATTGATGCGGTTGGTTTCCAGGCCGTCGATGTCCTTGAGGAAACCCGGTGCGCGAATCCCGGCGGCCCAGACTTTCAGGCTGGCATTGATCACTTTGCCATCGGCGGTGATCAGGCTCTCGGCGGTGACTTCGCTGACCGCTGCATTGGTCATCACATTGACCCCGAGTTTCTCCAGGGTTTTATGCACAGGCCCGCCGATACGTTCCGGCAGGGCTGGCAGCACCCGTGGCCCGGCTTCGATCAGGGTGATGTGCATGTTTTCCGGTTTGATCCGGTCCAGACCATATGCCGCCAGTTCATGGGCGGCGTTGTGCAGTTCTGCCGCCAGCTCCACGCCGGTGGCGCCGGCGCCGACGATAGCCACGCTGATTTGCTCCACGACATCCGTTTGCCCGGCATGGGCGCGCAGGTAATGGTTGAGCAGTTGCTGATGGAAGCGCTCGGCCTGCTTGCGGGTGTCGAGGAACAGGCAATGCTGCGCCGCGCCCTGGGTGCCGAAATCGTTGGTGGTACTGCCGACGGCAATCACCAGCGAGTCGTAACCCACTTCACGGGCCGGCACCAGTTCCACGCCGGCTTCGTCGTAGGTGGCGGCCAACTGGATTTTTTTCGCTGCACGATCAAGCCCGCTCATGCGCCCCAGCTGGAACTCGAAGTGGTTCCATTTGGCCTGGGCAACATAATTGAGTTCGTCTTCGGAGGAGTTCAGCGACCCGGCCGCCACTTCATGCAACAGCGGTTTCCAGATGTGGGTCAGGTTCGCGTCGACCAGCATCACACTGGCCGTGCCACGTTTGCCCAGAGTCTTACCCAGACGGGTAGCCAACTCCAGACCGCCGGCGCCGCCGCCAACGATGACAATACGATGAGTCATGGGGATATCTCGCAAGGCTAAAAGAAATCGGTGCGATTACCCGAGCGAGCGCAAGGCAGCTCATAGCGTCAGGTAACCGATAAGGCGGCTGAGCAAGCCCAAACCAATGGTCACTGCCAGCACCATCACCAGGAGCATCCACGGCCGGAATGGCCGGCGCTCGACTCGGTGTTGGGACAAGTGCAGGTACTCTTCGACATGCTTCTGGTCGTCGGGGTTCAGGCGGCTGGTCATATTGGGCCTCGTCAGGGGTAGACGTTGCTGAATGTGTAGAAGCTACAGGCTGATTTAACGAACGTTGAACGGAGCATAGCCGCTGTCGGGAATGGGCTCGACGCTCACCGTATCGTCCAGGCGAATGATTCCACTTTGTAACACCCGGGCGGTGATTCCGCCATGGCCGCGCACGGCCTGAAAAGTCCCGGGGCCGAGGTTGTTTTGCAGGCGTGCGCAAGGTTGGCACCAGCCCGTGGTTTCGAAAATCGCCTGGCCGATCTTGAAGCGCCGGCCCTTTAGGCTGAACAGGTTGATCCCGCTGATCACCAGATTGCGCCGCAACTCGCCCGGCAGCACCGGTTTATCCTCCGGGCGGCCCATCAGTGAGCTGATCACGGCCAGATGCTCCCACTGAATCAGCGTCACCTGCCGGGCATTACGCACGCCGGGGCGGGCCTTGTCCCCGGTCAAACCGGCCTCAAGTCGCGCTTCCACGACGTCCAGTTCAATCATCGGCACATGGGACGCCGGGCGCACGCCGATCCAGCGCACGCGGCCAACTTGCGGGACTTCGGCGATCAATTCCTGCAACGGGCTCACAGGCTTATCCCGACGTCGAAGACGATGCTGCGACCGAGGTTGCTGCGCAAAAAGTCCGGGGCATCCGGGTGGGCGAACAACACCCGGGCGAAGGTCGGCCCGACCAGCGACAACGAGCGCCAACCCTGGCGCAGGTATTCGGTAGGCGGCGGGAAGTGGCTGTTGAGGTCCAGTACTTCGCGCTTGAGGCTGGCGAAGGCGATGATGTCCAGCTCCCCCAGGTCCATGCCGCGCTCTTTGTAGTTGTGGGCTTTTTTGCGCAGGGTCGGCGCCAGTCGCAGCAAGAATTCATTGGCCGGAATGCGTCGAGGCTTGGCCTCGCGGCGCACCAGGGAACTGAGGGAAAACGCGCTGCGCCTTCGTTGCAGTTCGTCGCGCCATTCGTCGTTGAGGCGCCTGCCTTCGTCGAGCACGAAGAACACCTCGAAACTGGCGTCACGAAACAGCACGTCCGGCGGCTCCCCGGCAGGGGCGAATTCGTCGGCGCGGTAGGGAATGTTCAGGCCTTGCAGCAGGCGCTGGCAGACCCAACGCTCACGCTCCCATTTGCGGGCATTGGACAGGAACGCGTTGGCTTGCTCGGCCGCGATGGTCAGCAGGCGTAAATAATCTGAGTCATCCATAGGCCCAAGCTTAGCGTTCAAATGCGACAAGCAGAAAGCCTTTACCGGTAAACGACGTTACTGGGCGGCCAGAACCGGCGGTGTAGACTGATATCCATCGTGCGTATCCGCTATCAAGGAGTTGAATGTGAAATATTGGCCGGTGTTGTTGCTCAGTCTTCTGCCCTTGTGGGCCCAGGCGTTGGAGGTGGGCGAGCGCCTGGCGCCCTGGACCCTGCTGGATCAATTCGATCAGGCCTACAGCCTCGACAACCAGACGCAAACGTTGCTGGTGGCGCGCAGCATGGATGCCGCGAAGCTGGTCGATGCCGCGTTGCAAGGCCAACCCAAGGGGTATCTGGAGGCGCGACACGCGGTATTCCTCGCCGACATCCAGCGCATGCCACGGCTGATTGCGAAAATGTTCGCAGTGCCCAAGATGCGCGACTATGCCTATCGGGTCATGCTTGACCGAGATGGCCGCGTAGCGCCGCGGTATCCCGGGGCTGTGGATAAAGTGCTGTGGCTGCAGCTCAAGGACGGTCAACTGGTTGAACAACACGAATACGCGAGCGCTGCACAATTGCGAGAGGCATTGGAGAACGCCCGGCCATGATCGGCGCCGAACTGCTGTCGTCGGAGAGTCTGACGATTGGCTGGCTGATTTATACCCCCGTGGTGATCTGGGCGATTTGCCGTGTGCCGTGGGTCGAGTTGTTCACCGACAGTCGCCGCCAGCATTTGCTGTTCGGCACGGTGTTCGCGCTGTTTATGCTGTGGTTGGTGCGACGGGATTTCGATACAGGCGTGTCCTATCACTTTATCGGCATGACGGCGGTGACGTTGCTGCTGGACTGGCCGTTGGCGATTGTCGGCGGGTTGATTGCGCAACTGGGGCTGGTGTGGCTTGGGCGTCAGGACCTGGTGGCTGTCGGGGTCAATGGCTCTTTGTTGATTCTGCTGCCGGTGCTGATCACCGAGTGCTGCGCGATCCTCGTCGAGCGTGCTCAACCGCGTAATCCCTTTGTGTATATCTTCGTTTCCGGATTCTTTGCGGCGGCGCTGTCGGCCTTGTTGTGCCTGCTGCTGGCGCTCACGTTGCTGTGGTGGGACGAACGCTTTGCGATGCCGTATTGGCTGGAAGATTTTGTCGGTTACCTGTGGCTGCTGATTTTTCCCGAGGCGTTTATCAACGGCATGATCATCAGCGCGCTGGTGGTGTTCAGTCCCGAGTGGCTGGAGACCTTCAACCGCACCCGTTACCTTTCGGCGCCCTGGAAAGACGACGATCCCAAGTCTTGATCCACATCAAATCAGTTTGATGCTCGCGAACCCATGCTCGGCAAAACCTTCAGGAGCACCGAAATGAGCGTCTACGAATGGGCAAGGCAGGAGTTGCGTCACAGTCTGGATGCGGCGCAGGAAGTGGGGTTTGATCCGGGATTGAGCCTGCGCGCCCTGCTCAGTGCGGTGGTGCAGCAGAGCAAGGCGGTGCGCAGTGTCGAGGATCTGGCGGATGAGTTGCAGTTTCTCGCCGAGAACCTCGATGACGGTCAGGAGTACGGCTTTATGCGGCCCTGACTTTTTCGGATGAAGACGTGGGATCAGTGACGCGGTTCGAAGTCTTCGCTGAACAGATCGTCCTCGGCGTCCGGGCTGACCGGGATCTTGTGTTCTTCCGAGGCCCAGGCACCGAGGTCGATCAGTTTGCAACGGTCCGAACAGAAGGGCCGGAAGGTGCTGGTGGCGCTCCATTCAACAGGGGCGCCGCAGGTTGGGCAATTGACGGTTGGGGTCTGGCTCATGAATGGCCTCCACGCAAAGTAAGGTAAAAGTGATGCAGGCGTTCGACCTCGCTGTGCAGCCAGGCGAGGTCGCGGTCATTGACCACCACATCGTCGGCATGGCTCACGCGGTCCTGGCGGCTGGACTGGGCCTTGAGGATCGCCTGGACCTGTTGCTCGCTGGTCTGGTCACGCTGCAACGTGCGTTCGATCTGCAGTTGTTCCGGGGCATCGATCACCAGCACCCGTTGGGTCATGGCGTACTGCCCGGACTCGATCAACAGCGGCGACACCAGAATCGCATAGGGTGATTGTGCCTTGGCCAGGTGCGTAACGATTTCCTCGGCGATCAGCGGATGCAGCAAGGCTTCGAGCCAGCGGCGTTCCTCCGGGACTTCGAAGATCAGTTTGCGCAACACGGCGCGATCCAGTTGGCCATCGGCTTGCAGCACACCGGGGCCGAAGTGTTCGGCAATCCTGGCCAGCGCCGGTCGACCCGGTTCCACCACCCAGCGCGCCGCATGATCAGCATCGACCACATGCACACCGAGGTCGATGAAGTGCTGGGCCGCCGCACTTTTGCCGCTGCCAATGCCGCCGGTGAGGCCGAGAATCCAGGGTTTTTCCACAGGGGTATTCATTTCAAACCGACAAACTGCCAATAGAAGTCGGTTATTTGACCACCCCAGAGCAATGCAATCCAGCCGGCAATCGCCAGGTAAGGACCGAAGGGGATCGGCGTCGAGGTTTTCGCGTCCCGCAGGCGCAGCAAAATCACCCCGAGAATCGCCCCTACCAGCGATGACAAGAGGATCGTCAGCGGCAGAATCTGCCAGCCACCCCAGGCCCCGAGCATTGCCAGCAACTTGAAGTCGCCATGGCCGATGCCGTCCTTGCCGGTGAGCAGCTTGAACAGCCAGAACACCGACCACAGCGCCAGGTAACCGGCCACCGCGCCCCACAAGGCATCGTGCAGCGGCACGAACAGCTCGAAGCTGTTGACGATCAGCCCCAGCCACAACAGCGGCAGCACCAACACATCGGGCAGCAGTTGATGCTCGGCATCGATCAGGCTCATCGCCAGCAAGCCCCAGGTCAGCACCAGCAACAGACATGCCGGCCAGCCGAAACCGAAATGCCAGGCGATAAACGCCGAGAGCAGGCCGCAGGCCAGTTCGGTCAATGGGTAGCGCGTGCTGATCGGTGCTGCGCAACTGGAGCAGCGGCCGCGCAGCAGCAGATAACTGAGCAGCGGAATGTTTTCCCAGGCGCGAATCTTGTGGGCGCAGTGCGGGCATTGGGAATGGGGCAACATCAGGTTGTAAGTCGGGGCCGGTGTCTCGCCGGGCAAACCGAGGACATCGTGGGCTTGCAGGCGCCATTCCCGTTCAAGCATTTTCGGCAGGCGCCAGATCACCACGTTGAGGAAGCTGCCGATCACCAGGCCGAGCACCAGGGCGAAGATCACGAAGGCCAGCGGATAGAGGGTCAAGTAGTCGATCAAGGGCATGTCAGATCGCTGAGCCGAGTTGAAAAATGGGCAGGTACATGGCAACCACCAGACCGCCGACAACGACGCCCAGCACCACCATGATGAACGGTTCCATCAGGCTGGTGAGGTTGTCGACCATGTTGTCGACTTCGTCTTCGTAGAAGCTGGCGACCTTGTCGAGCATGTCGTCGAGGGCGCCGGATTCCTCGCCGATCGCGGCCATCTGGATCGCCATATTCGGGAACACGCCGGAGGTGCGCATGGCGAAATTCAGCTGCATGCCGGTCGACACGTCCTGCCGGATGCGCAGCACCGCACGCTTGAACACGATATTGCCGGTGGCGCCGGCCACCGATTCCAGTGCGTCCACCAGCGGCACGCCGGCGGCGAAGGTGGTCGATAGCGTTCGGGCGTAACGGGCCACGGCGGACTTGTACATCAGCGTGCCCACCAGCGGCAGTTTCAACAGCCAGGTATCCATCCGGTCTCGAAAACCCTGGGACTTTTTCATGGCGCGACGAAAACCGAAGATCGCTGCGATCAGTGCGCCGAGCATCACCCACCACCACTCCTGCATAAACTCCGACAGGGCGATGACCATCAGGGTGAAGGACGGCAGTTCGGCGCCAAACCCGGAGAACACGGTCTTGAACTGCGGCACAACCTTGACCAGCAGAATGCCGGTGACGATGATCGCGACGAACACAACGGCCAGCGGGTACGTCATGGCTTTCTTGATTTTGGCCTTGAGCTGTTCGCTCTTTTCCTTATAAGTGGCCACCCGATCCAGCAGCGTATCCAGGGCGCCGGCCTGTTCACCGGCGTCCACCAGGTTGCAGTACAGCTCATCGAAATATTGCGGCTTCTTGCGCAGGGACGCGGCGAAGCTGTTGCCCGCCGCGACCTCCTGTTTCACCTCGTCCACCAGTTTGCGCATGGCCGGGTTGTCGAAGCCTTCGCCGATGATGTCGAACGACTGCAGCAGCGGCACGCCGGCCTTCATCATGGTCGCCATTTGCCGGGTGAACAGGGAGATGTCCTGGGCCTTGATGCGTTTGCCGAAGTTGAAAATCGAGGCGGATTTCTTGCGCACCTTGCCCGGGTTGATCCCTTGTTTGCGCAGCTGTGCCTTGATCAGCGCCGGGTTCGGACCGCTCAACTCGCCGGTCATTTTCGTGCCTTTCTTGTCCGTGCCTTCCCAGGCGTACACGCTGATTTTTGCTGCCTTGACCGCCATGTTCAGTCCTTGGTGACCCGGTTGATTTCTTCCAGGCTGGTGATGCCTTGCATGGCCTTGATCAGGCCTGACGTACGCAGGTCGTTGAAGCCGTCCTTGCGCATCTGGATCTCGATTTCCAGGGAGTTGCCTTCGGCCATGATCAGCCGTTGCAGGTCCGGGGTGTTTTTCACCACTTCATAGATCCCTACGCGTCCTTTGTAACCGTTGTTGCAGTGTTCGCAACCGACCGGCTCATAGATCGTGAATGAGCCGATGCGTTCCTCGGGGAAGCCTTCCTTGATCAGTGCTTCTCGCGGGATTTCGATGGGTTTCTTGCAATGACTGCACAGCTTGCGCGCCAGGCGCTGGGCGATGATCAGGCTGACCGAGGTGGCGATGTTGAACCCGGGGATGCCCATGTTGTGCAGGCGGGTCAGGGTTTCGGCGGCGCTGTTGGTGTGCAGGGTCGAGAGCACCAGGTGACCGGTCTGCGCGGCCTTGATCGCAATTTCTGCCGTCTCGAGGTCGCGGATCTCGCCGACCATGATCACGTCCGGGTCCTGACGCAGGAACGAGCGCAAGGCCTGGGCGAAATCCAGGCCCTGCTTGGGATTGACGTTGACCTGATTGACGCCTTCCATGTTGATTTCCACCGGGTCTTCGGCGGTGGAAATATTGATGTCCACGGTGTTGAGAATGTTCAGCCCGGTGTACAGCGACACGGTTTTACCCGAACCGGTGGGGCCGGTGACCAGAATCATCCCTTGTGGCTGCTTGAGCGCGGCCATGAACAGGGCTTTCTGGTCGGGCTCGTAGCCAAGGGCGTCGATGCCCATTTGCGCGCTGGACGGATCGAGGATCCGGATCACCACTTTCTCGCCCCACAGGGTCGGCAGGGTGTTGACCCGGAAGTCGATGGACTTGGTCTTGGACAGGCGCATTTTGATCCGCCCGTCCTGTGGCCGGCGCCGTTCGGAGATGTCGAGGCTGGCCATGACTTTGAGGCGGGCGGCGATCCGGTTGGCCAGTTGAATCGGCGGCTTGGCCACTTCGCGCAAAATACCGTCGGTGCGCATCCGCACCCGGTAGGTTTTTTCGTAGGGCTCAAAGTGCAGGTCGGAAGAGCCGCTTTTGATCGCGTCGAGCAGCATCTTGTGGACGAAGCGCACCACCGGCGCGTCATCGGCGTCCTGCCCGGCGATGGAGTCCTCGTGCTTGTCGTCGATGGCTTCGATGTCGAGGCCATTGAGGTCGACATCGGCCATGTCTTCCAGGCCGGTGGTATGGCTGTCGAAGAATTTCTCGATGGCGTCGCTGAGCTTGTCGTCTTCTACCAGGATGGCTTCGGTGCTCAGGCCGGTGCTGAACTGAATGTCGTTGATTGCTTGATGATTGGTCGGGTCGGAAATCCCCACGAACAGTTTATTGCCGCGCCGCCAGAGGGGCAGGGCGTGGTGCTGGCGGATCAGCTTCTCGCTGACCAGGCCCTTGGGCTGGGTTTCCTTGTCCAGGCAGTTGAGGTCCAGCAGGGCCATGCCGAAATGTTCCGAGGCTATCTCCGCCACCAGCCGGCTCTTCACCAGTTTGTTTTGCACCAGGTAGCTGACCAGGGAGATGCGATTGCGTTGGGCTTGCTGATACGCCTGTTGCGCGCTTTTGTCAGTGAGCAGTTCGGCCAGCACCAATTGCTTGGCCAGGCCGCTTAGGGCGATGTCATTCATGGGAATACCGGACGCAGACAGTTCATGACTTATAGCCTAGTCAAGGCAAGGAACCAAACCAGGGGTGTTGAGGTGACAAAAAGTGTCAGATAGTGCGGTTTCAAGGGGTAGGAAAGGTCGCTGCGGCCACCTTGCGCCCTGTGTGCTGGGCACGCAAGGCTTGGCACGGACTCTGCTGGGGCTTATTCAGATCATGAGATTCCGACTCATGCATGGAGCTTGTCTATGAACACTCAGAAAGGTTTTACGTTGATCGAGCTGTTGATCGTGGTGGCGATCATCGGGATTCTGGCGACGTTTGCGATTCCGGCGTATTCGAAATATCAGGCGCGGGCGAAGATGACGGCGGGGGCTGCCGAGATTTCAGCGCTCAAGGTCAATTATGAGGATTTGGTCAACTCGGGTACTGCGGCCCCGACGGTCGCCGGTTTTGCTCCGAATGCCGCGAACTCGCAAAACTGCACGATTACAGCCCTGACGGGTACTACTTCAGGCATCGTCTGCACATTGAAAAGCCCTCCAGCGGTTATTGCTGGCGCGACTGTGACAATGACGCGTGACGCTACCAATGGCTGGTCATGCGCCACCAGCGTTACTGCCGATTACGCGCCAGCAGGCTGCACGCATCCTTGATGCGTCGTTAAAACGTACTGTTTGAAGTGCCTCCGTCGGAAGATGGGGGCATTTTTTTGCCTGGAACAATGGGAATGCCGACTTGCTATATAAAGTCCCGACAATTCATGGCCTTAGGCCTGCTTCAAAACCCGCAACTTGCATGTCGATTACGTCCGCCTCATGCATTTTGCATGATTCCGGGATTTTGCATAATTTATAACTCGTTGATTTATAACGATTTATTGTCTGTCTCAAAGTTGGCACAGCGTTCGCAATATACCCAGTAACCCTGCTGACAAGACATGCAGCAGACTTTATAGAAAAACAGGAGTTACTCGTATGAAGAAGTTCGCTATTGCTACTGCTACCGCGCTGACCCTGACTATGGCCGGTGCAGCTTTTGCACAGACCACCGCTACCACCCAAGCCCCGATGACTCTGGCGGCCGGTGAAATGACCAAGGCCAAGGAAACCACTTCCGATACCTGGATCACTACCAAAGTCAAAAGCGACCTGGTAACCGAGAAAGGCATTCCAGGCACTGACATCAAAGTAGAAACCAACAAAGGTGTTGTATCCCTGTCGTCGACTGTAGCCATTACCGACGCTCAGAAAGCCACCGCTGTTGCGATCACCAAGAAAATCAAAGGCGTCAAAGCGGTCTCCGCTGATGGCCTGAAAGCCGAGTAAGGCAAGACTTCTCCGCCTGAACCGGGAGAAGGCGTGGCAGACGAGCCGAGCCATACGTCTGCCGCCTCTGGAGAGTTCATGCGACGGCCATAAGGATGTGGCCATTACAGGCCTCCGACATTCGTGTCGGGGGCCTGTTCTATTGTGGGATACACAAAACCACTGTGGGAGCGGGCTTGCTCGCGAAAGCGGTGTGTCAGGCAACATTGATATCGACTGACGACGCTTTCGCGAGCAAGCCCGCTCCCACATGGGTGGTGTTTGAGTTGTAGATTTGGTGGTTCAGTTACCGCGCTTGCTGGTGATTTCTTTCAACCGGTTACCTTCAAACCGCAGGTACTGGTACATCCCGCCATTCGGTCCGTAGGTCCATTCCTCGACCTGAAATTCTTCCCGTCGATTGGCGCTGCGTTTGTAGCCCAACAGATCGCGGCTGACCGGTTCTCCGCACTTCTGCAACACCTCGCTGGACCGGTCCCCTACGCTGATCAACTGGCTGCCGCAACGCAAGGTATCGGCTGCGCTGGCCTGACTGGCAGCCATCGCCAGGGTCAGGCCGATCAGCAATTGTTTGATCATCATTCGGCATCCAGGTGCAACGGTGTAATCACCCGACCGTCGCTTTGCGCTTCGCCCAGGTTGGCGTCGATAAAGTACACGCGGTCATCGGCCATCTGTGCCTTGTCCACCAGGAAGTCCTTGATGCTGCTGGCGCGCTCCTGGCCCAGTTGACGCAACAGCACGTCACTGGAACTCCAGAACTTGATCACGTCCGCACGCATTTTCGCAGTGCGTTCTTCCTTGCCCAGGTCTTTCCATTCGGCGGGCGGCTGGGTCTTGAGGCGGGTGCGGTAAATGCCTTCCAGCAGCGGGCCTTTCTCGCCGTCCGGCACCTGCAGCATCGACGCCTGGGCCGGAACCTTGTCGCCACGACGCTGGAGCATTTTGTAGTAGTTGTACTGGTACTCCCGTTCCAGGCGTTGCTCGGCGATCAGCGGGCCGTCGCTGCTTTGCGCGGCGGTGCCTTCGATTTCCAGGCGCAGGGCCGGACGTTCCTTGAGGGCGCCGGACAGCTTGATCAACGACGCTTCGGCTTCCTTGCTCAGGTCACTGGAACCCGGTGCAAACGATACTGTGCCCAAGTCTTCCGAACCGCCGCCACTGATCAAGCCGCCAATCATCTTGAACGGTGCGGCGGCAGCCTTGACGATCAGATTGCGCAGGGTCTGCCAGACAATCGGCATGACGCTGAATTGCGGGTTGTTCAGGTCGCCGGTTACCGGCAGTTCGATGGAAATCTTGCCATCGACGTCCTTGAGCAGAGCGATCGCCAGTTTCAGCGGCAGGCTCGTGGCGTCCGGGCTGTCGACTTTCTCGCCCAGTTGCAGTTGCTCGACCACCACTTTGTTTTCGGCTTTGAGCTGGCCCTTGGTGATCAAGTAGTGCAGGTCGAGATTGAGCCGGCCCTTGCGGATGCGATAGCCGGCGAATTTGCCGGAGTAGGGCGTCAGCGTCGTCAGCTCGACCCGTTTGAAGCTGGTGGCGATATCGAGGCTGGCCATCGGGTCGAACGGGTTGACCGCGCCCTTGATGGTCACTGGCGCGTAACGGTCTACCTTGCCCTTGATGTCGACACTGGCCGGTTTCGCCTGACGGCTGTCGATGGTGCCGATTGCACCGTTGAGCTCTTGGACGGCGGTGGCGAAGTTCGGGGTCAGGCTGAAGTCGGCGAAGTTGGCCGAACCGTCATTGATCGCAACGCCGCCAACGTGGATGCCCAGGGGTTTGTCCTTGCCGGCTGCGGGTTTGGTGGCAGTCTTGGCGCCGGCGTCGGGTGGTTGCGGAACGAGCAGGTCATCGACGTTGGTGGTGCGGTCATCGTTGATCATGAAGCGCACATAAGGCTGGAACAGGTTGACCTTGTCGATCGACAGGCTATCGCCGTGCTGATAGTTCACGCCTTCAAGCACCAGTTGCTGCCACTTCAGGAAGTCGCGGGTCTTGAGGGTGTCGAGGGTGTGCAGTTGATCGACCTGAGCGCGGCCGGTCACGCTGAACGCCAATGGATCGGTGCTTTTCAGGTCCACCGCCAGATCACTGCCAAGCATGCCGCTGCGCAGTTCCAGGCGAATGAACGGGGTGATGTAGGACTGGGCGACCCGCAGGTCGATGTCCTTGGTCTGCACCTTCAGCTTGGCGCTGACCGGTGCCAGATTGACCTGACCGTCCGCGGTGATCTTGCCCTGCTTGCCGATGCCGGTGTCGAGTTTGAGGTTGAAAGGCGAGCCATTGAGGCTGTCGAAGTTTTGCAGGTCCAGGTTCAGCGGGCCTACTTCAAGGGCGACCGGTGGTTGCGCCTTGCGGTCGGCCAGGTGCACTTGGTAATCGCGCAGTTGCACGTCTTTTAGCAATACCTGCCACGGTTTGCCGGGGGGCGCGGGCTCAGGTTTTGGTGAGTCGGCTGCTGCCGGGGTCGTTACCGGTTCGGCTTTGGCTTTCACGGCGGCTTTGGAAGGTTGGCTGGCGAACAGTTTCTGCCAGTCCAGTTGCCCGTCTGCTTCGAGGGCGGCCCAGGTTTCGAGTTTATTGCTGCGAATCTTGCCAACCACCACTTGCTGCTTGGCCAGATCGACGGTGGTGTCACTGACGTCCAGGCGTTGGAGTTTCACCAGCGGCCGACCGTCCGGTGCATTGAGGGCGAATGGCGCGACGCTGACTGCAACGTTGCTCAGTAGAAGTTCGGTTTCCTTGGCCAGGTTGAGTTTGTAGTCGGTGCTCAGGTTCAGCACGCCGTTTTCCAGGGCCAGCGGCAGGGCATCGCGCACGTACGGCCACCAGACTTTCATCTGGCCGTCGGTGACTTTCAACTTACCTTCGGAGGCAATCGGAATCAGGCTGAAGTTGCCGGTCCAGTCGATCTGCCCGCCTTCCGGGCCGGCCGCGACCAAGGTCATGTCGGCGTTGTCGTCGGGCAGGGTACTGAGGTTCTTCAGCTCGAAATCGAGTTTGTCGTAAAGGAATTCGATGGGCTCGCTGGGGCGGGCATCCTGGAAGTGCACATAGCCGCCGGCCAGTTTGATTCGCTCGACCCGCAGCGGGAATGGTTTGGCATTCGGGTCGGCCGGGGTCGGTTCGCTGGCGGGAATCTTGAACAGGCCGAGCAGGTTGAGCTTACCGTCCTTGGCAAAGAGGATTTCGGTCTTGGGCTTGTCCAGTTCGATATCGGACAGGTGCAGCGCCTTGGTCCACAGGCTGTCGATTTGCAGGTTGGCGTAAAGCCGTTCGAAGCCGACCTGCTCCTTGCCCGGCTCGCCGATGACCAGGCCCCACAGGGTGACTTCAAGGCTGAAGGGATTGAGTTCGATCCGCTGGATATGGGCGGGCGTGGTGGCGTAAATGGCCAACTGCTGGTTGGCGATCCGCAAGGCGATGCCCGGCAAAATCAGAAATCCCAGCAGGCTGTAGAGGGCCAGAGCAGTCAACAGGGCGCCGATAGCGCGAATCAATCCTTTGGGCATGTGCGGCTTCATATGTCTGGTCGGAGTGCCTTGGAGTATGGCACGCGATTTCGGTTCCGAAGTACTCGCCCGGTTCAGGATTGTTCGGAAAGAAGCGTAGGAAATTTCCTGGGTGGTCAGAGTTGCAGGATCAGGGTCTTCAGCGGTGGCTGTTGATCCCGCGACGGAAAATCTGCGCCCGGGGTCATTACCGACCACTCACGCACCGGCCGCCCGGCCTTCTCGGCGCAGCGAAGCACCTGCTCGCGCCAGTCGTCCATGCTGACTTTCGCCAGGTTGTTGCAGCAGATCAGCACGCCGTTGTCGGCGGTGGTCAGCAAGGCAGGCTTGAGCAGGCTCTGATAGTCGCGCAACAGGTCGACGGTGCCGAATGCGCTCTTGGCCCAGGCCGGAGGGTCGAGCAGCACCAGATCGTACTGACGCTGCTCCAGGCGCTGATAGCTCGGCAGTTTTTGCCCGCGCCGCTGACTGATCGGCAGCCCGGCCAGTTGACGAGTCGCCGGGAAGTAATCGGACTGGATGAATTCCATGCTCGGCAACTGCGGGTTGAGCAGGCCGTTCTCGCGGCCAACGGCCAGATTGCCCTCGGCGAAATCCAGGTTGCACACCTCGCTGGCGCCACCGGCCGCCGCACTCAGGCCGACGCCACAGGTGTAGGCGAACAGGTTGAGCACGCTTTTGTTCTGGCTGTGCTCCTTGACCCAGCCCCGGGTGTTGCGCAGGTCGAGGAACAGTAGCGGATCTTGCCCGGCATGACGGCCGCGAACCCGGTAGTTGAGGCCCCATTCGTGGCCGACCAGGTCTTGCAGCGCGGCTTCGTCGGCGCGGTAAACGGTGTCTTCGCGGTCGATGCGCGAATTGCCCCGGGAGCGGTCGTTGTAGACCAGCAGGGTATCGAAGCCCAGGTGTTGATTGATGATGCCGTGCAGTTCCAGCAGTGCCTCTCGCTCCAGGGATTGGTGGAAACTCTGTACCAGCAGTTGCGGACCGTAGCGGTCGATGGTCAGGCCACCGGCGCCCTCCTGGCTGCCATGGAACAGGCGATAGCAATCGGTGCCTTGCTGGTGCAGTTCGGCAAGCAGGTCCTGGCGATGATCGAGGGCGGCGCGCAGCGCCTGATTCAAGGAAGACATGCTGGGCGCCTTGCAGGAGGAGGGAATTTGGCGCGGGAGTTTAACAGCTTGGCACAGGACCGAGGTGCTCCCTTCGCGAGCAAGCCCGCTCCCACAGGGGATTTGTGTCGACTCAGTGGCTAAAAGAAAGCGCGGCCGATGAGGGCCGCGCAGGGTGTTATTGATTCAGACGCTTATCGACCAGGTCCTGGACCACGCTCGGATCGGCCAGGGTCGAGGTGTCGCCCAGGCTGTCCAGTTCGTTGCAGGCAATCTTGCGCAGAATCCGCCGCATGATCTTGCCCGAACGGGTTTTCGGCAAGGCCGGCGCCCATTGAATCAGGTCGGGTTTGGCGAAGCTGCCGATTTCCTTGCTGACGTGGGCCAGCAATTCTTTCTTCAGTTCATCGTTGGGCTCGGCGCCATTCATGGGCGTGACGAAAGCGTAGATGCCCTGGCCCTTGACGTCGTGGGGGTAACCGACCACCGCGGCCTCGGCAATGCTGTCGTGCAGCACCAGGGCGCTTTCCACTTCGGCGGTGCCGATGCGGTGTCCGGAGACGTTGATCACGTCGTCGATGCGCCCGGTGATCCAGTAGTCGCCATCCTCATCGCGCCGTGCGCCGTCGCCGGTGAAATAGTAGCCGGGGTAGGGCTTGAAGTAGGTTTCGACCATGCGCTGCGGGTCTCCGTAGACACTGCGGATCTGCGCCGGCCAGCTCGATTTGATCGCCAGCACGCCGCTGCCGGCGCCTGTGATTTCCTTGCCCGTTTCATCGAGCAGCACCGGTTGCACGCCGAACATCGGCTGGGTGGCGCAGCCCGGTTTGATCCGCTGGGCGCTGACCAACGGGCTGAGCATGATCCCGCCGGTTTCGGTCTGCCACCAGGTATCGACAATCGGGCAACGCTGCTCGCCCACGACGTTGAAGTACCAATCCCACGCTTCCGGGTTGATCGGCTCACCGACGCTGCCGAGTAATCTGAGGCTGGCGCGGGAAGTTTCCTTCAACGGCTCGGCGCCTTCGCGCATCAATGAGCGCAGGGCGGTGGGCGCGGTGTAGAAAATGTTGACGTGGTGTTTGTCGATGACCTGCCAGAAGCGCGAACTGGTGGGGTAGCTCGGTACGCCTTCGAAGATCAGCGTGGTCGCGCCGTTGGCCAGCGGGCCGTAGACGATGTAGCTGTGGCCGGTGACCCAGCCGACGTCGGCGGTGCACCAGAACACTTCGTCGTCGCGGTAGTCGAGCACGTACTTGAAGGTCATTGCCGCTTGCAGCAAATAGCCGCCGGTGGTGTGCAGCACGCCTTTGGGTTTGCCGGTGCTGCCGGAGGTGTAGAGGATAAACAGCGGGTCTTCGGCGTCCATTGGTTCTGGCGGGCAATCATCGCTGACGTCGCGCAGGGCCTGGTGATACCAGATGTCCCGGCCTTCGACCCAGTTCACTTCACCCTGGGTGCGCTCGACCACGATCACCGTGCTCACATTCGGGCAACTCTCCAGCGCTTTGTCGACCTTGTCCTTGAGCGGTACGAACTTGCCGCCGCGCACGCCTTCGTCGGCGGTGATCACGGTGCGGCAATCGGCGTCGAGAATCCGGTCGCGCACGGAATCCGGGGAGAAACCGCCAAACACCACCGAATGCACCGCGCCAATCCGCGCGCACGCCAGCATGGCGTAGGCGGCTTCGGGGATCATCGGCATGTAGATGCACACCCGATCGCCTTTCTTCACGCCACGGCTTTTCAGCACGTTGGCCAGGCGACAGACGTTGTGATGGAGTTTTTTGTAGGTGATCTGGGCGGATTCGACGGGATCGTCGCCTTCCCAGATGATTGCGGTCTGATCGCCACGTTTTTCCAGGTGACGGTCAATGCAGTTGTAACTGACGTTCAGCTTGCCCCCGGCAAACCAACTGGCCTCTCCGGTCTTGATGTTATAGCGCTGGACGGTTTGCCACGGTGCGCTCCAGTTGAGAAAACGCGTGGCCTGTTCGGCCCAGAAGGTGCTGGGGTGTTCGATGGATTGTCGGTAGAGGCGCTGGTAGTCGTCTTGACTCAAATTCGCAGCCCGGCGCACGGCATCGGCTTTGGGGAACGTGCTGATATCGAACATGACGGTTCCTTATTCTTGTTTTGCGACAAGATTAAGATGCGCCGAGTGCCCAACGGGTTCAAGTCATGCGCTAAACAAGTGTGGGAGCGGGCTTGCTCGCGAAAGCGGTGTGTCAGTCAACATTTAAGCTGAATGATCCACCGCATTCGCGAGCAAGCCCGCTCCCACAGGGTAGAGCGGTGTGGCGTCAGATCAGCCGCGGTGACGACCGCGGAAGTAGTTGATCAGGCCTTGGGTGGAAGCATCGTCAGCCGGGGTTTCTTCGCTGCCGACCAGGCGGTTGTAGACGCCTTTGCCCAGCTCTTTGCCCAGCTCCACGCCCCACTGGTCGAAGGCGTTGATGCCCCAGACCACGCTTTGCACGAAGACTTTGTGTTCGTACATCGCCACCAGCGCGCCGAGGCGACGAGGGCTGATGCGCTCGACCACCAGGGTGTTGCTCGGACGGTTGCCCGGGATCACCTTGTGCGGTGCGATTTTCTGTACTTCTTCTTCGCTCAAGCCTTTGTCGCGCAACTCGGTTTCGGCTTCGGCCAGGGTTTTGCCCAGCATCAGTGCCTGGCTTTGCGACAGGCAGTTGGCGTACAGCCACTGGTGGTGGTCGGACACCGGGTTGAAGCTGACGATCGGCACGATGAAATCGGCCGGGATCAACTGGGTGCCCTGGTGCAGCAACTGGTGGTAAGCGTGCTGACCGTTGCAGCCGACGCCGCCCCAGATCACCGGGCCGGTATCGGTGGACACCGGCGTGCCGTCCTGGCGCACGCTCTTGCCGTTGGATTCCATGTCCAGTTGTTGCAAGTGCTTGGTGATGTTGCGCAGGTAGTGGTCGTACGGCAGGATCGCGTGGCTTTGCGCGCCCCAGAAGTTGCCGTACCAGACACCCAGCAAGGCCAGCAGCACCGGCATGTTCTGTTCGAATGGAGCGCTCTGGAAATGCTGGTCCATGGTGTAGGCACCGGACAGCAGTTCCTTGAAGTTCGACATGCCGATGGCCAGGGCAATCGGCAGACCGATGGCCGACCACAGCGAGTAACGCCCGCCGACCCAGTCCCACATCGGGAAGATGTTCTCTTCACGAATACCGAAGGCTACGGCTGCGGCATTGTTGCTCGAAACCGCGATGAAGTGGCGATACAGCTCGGCTTCCGAACCACCCTGGGCCAGATACCAGGCACGGGCGGCCTGGGCGTTTTTCAGGGTTTCGAGGGTGTTGAAGGATTTCGACGAGACGATAAACAGCGTGGTCTCGGCGCGCAATTTCATGGTCAGTTCGTGGAATTCACTGCCGTCGATGTTCGCCAGGTAGTGGCAGCGCACACCTTTCTGGGCGTAGGACAGCAGCGCTTCGGACACCAGTTCCGGGCCGAGGAACGAGCCACCGATGCCGATGTTCACCACGTCAGTGATCGGCTTCTCGGTGTAACCGCGCCACAGACCATCGTGGATACGGCCCACGAGGTCGGTGATCTGGTTCAGCACCTTGTGCACTTCCGGCATCACGTTGACGCCGTTGACCGACAACTTGTCGCCCACCGGGCGGCGCAATGCAGTGTGCAGTGCCGGACGGCCTTCGGAGGAGTTGACGATTTCGCCGTCGAACAGCGCTTTGATCGCGCCCTTGAGGTCGACTTCGTTGGCCAGGCCCACCAGCAGATTGCGGGTCTCGGCGTTGATCAGGTTCTTCGAATAATCGAGAAACAGACCGCAGCTGCTGAGGGTGAATTGGGTAAAGCGCTGCGGGTCGGCATTGAAGGCTTCGCGCATGCTGAAATCCTGCATGGCTTGGCGGTGGTCTTTCAACGCTTGCCAGGCGGGCAGAGCGGTAACGTCGTGAGGAGTGCGGTAGTACGCCATCGCTGCGATTTTCCTTTTACTTGAACTGCCTTTAAGACACTGAAGATCCCGGAATGTCCCGACCGCTGGGTGGGACATGGCGGGCAATCTGCTTGGAGACGATTAAATAGCGCAGGGCGGTAACAGTAAACCTCGCATGCGGATCTGTCTTCGCTTTGTATGACTGGTTTTCTGTACTTTTTTAACATTCAAAGCGCAAATGCCCCGACAGACGGACAGATGCGGCGATCAGGCAACCTGAACCGGGATGGCGTTACTGGTGTGGCTCAGCTCGTTGCCCGGCGCCATGTACAGCATGCGCGGCTTGAAGTTGAGCAGTTCGGCTTCGCTGTAATGAGCGTAGGCGCAGATGATCACCCGGTCACCGACCTTTGCCTTGTGCGCCGCCGCGCCGTTGACCGAGATCATGCGCGAACCTTCCTCGCCACGAATCGCGTAGGTGGTGAAGCGCTCGCCGTTGTCGACGTTATAAATCTGGATCTGTTCGTATTCACGGATGCCGGACAAGTCCAGCCATTCGCCGTCGATGGCGCAAGAACCTTCGTAATCGAGAACTGCGTGGGTGACTTCGGCGCGGTGCAGCTTGGCCTTGAGCATGATGGCGTGCATGAGGGTTTTCCCTGGTCGGAATCGAACGGCGGGCAGTTTGCCCGAAGGCTTTGAGGGCGGCAATACGCTCCGAATATCACCACAAACCAATGTGGGAGCGGGCTTGCTCGCGAATGCGGTGTGTCATTCAACAGAGATGTCGACTGATACACCGCATTCGCGAGCAAGCCCGCTCCCACAGGGGGAAAGCGGTGATTAGGCGTGCCCGTCGAGGTTCAGGTGCAGGTTGTCGATCAACCGCGTCGTCCCGAGGAACGACGCCACCAGAATCACCAGGTCCCGATCTTCCGGGGTGGCCGGACGCAAGGTCACGGCGTGGCGGATTTCCAGGTAATCGGCACGTAAACCCGCCGCTTCGAGCTGTTTAATCTGCCCGTCGATCAGCGCCGGATAATCACGCTCACCTTGTTTAATCGCCTCGGCAATCGTCGACAGCGTGCGATACACCACCGGCGCGGTCGCACGTTGTTCTTCGCTGAGAAAGCCGTTGCGCGACGACAGGGCCAGGCCATCGGCAGCGCGGACGGTCGGTTCGCCGATGATCTGGATCGGCATGTTCAGGTCATGTACCAACGCGCGAATCACCGCCAGTTGCTGGAAGTCTTTCTGGCCGAAGATCGCCAGGTCCGGCTGGACCATGTTGAACAGCTTGCTGACCACGGTCGCCACGCCTTCGAAATGCCCCGGACGGCTGGCGCCGCACAGGCCTTCGGACAGTTGCGGGACGCTGACGCGGGTCTGGCCGGCCATGCCGTCGGGGTACATTTCTTCGACGGTGGGGGCGAACAGCAAGTGGCAACCGGCCTGGAGCAGTTTTTCCTGGTCGGCGGCCAAGGTGCGCGGATACTTGTCGAGGTCTTCGCCGGCGCCGAATTGCAGCGGGTTGACGAAGATGCTCGCGACCACGAAATCCGCCCGTTGCGCGGCTTTGGTAATCAGTGCGACATGACCGCTGTGCAGATTGCCCATGGTCGGGACGAAGGCAATGCGCTTGCCTTCACCCCGGGCACGGGCGACGGCAGCCCGCAGTTCGCGGACGGTTTTGACGGTGTTCATGCAGAGAATCCGTGTTCGATACCTGGGAAAGTGGCGGCTTTGACTTCAGCGACGTAAGCGCTCAACGCGGCTTGAATGCTCACCTGGCCATTCATGAAATTCTTCACGAACTTCGGCACGCGGCCGGTGATGGACAGGCCCAGCATGTCGTGCAGCACCAGGACCTGGCCGTCGGTGCCGCTGCCGGCGCCAATGCCGATCACCGGAATGCCTACGGCCTGAGTGATTTCCAGTGCCAGTTCGCTCGGCACGCACTCCAGCAACAACATCGAGGCACCGGCCTGTTCCAGGGCGATGGCGTCCGCGCGCATCTGTCGTGCCTGGTTCTCGCTGCGACCCTGGACTTTATAACCGCCCAGGATATTGACCGATTGCGGGGTCAGGCCCATGTGCGCGCACACCGGCACGCCACGTTCGGCCAGCAGGCGGATCGAGTCCGCCAGCCACAATGCACCTTCGACCTTGACCATGTGCGCACCGGCCTGCATCAGCAGGGCGCTGTTGATCATGGCTTGTTCGGTGGTGGCGTAGGCCATGAAGGGCAGGTCGGCGAGGATCAGGGCGTCGGCATTGCCGCGTTTGACGGCGGCCACGTGGTAGGCCATCTCAGCGGTGGTGACGGGCAGGGTGCTGTCGTGACCTTGCAAAACCATGCCGAGGGAGTCGCCCACCAGCAGCACTTCGACACCGGCCTCGTTGCAGGCGTGGGCGAAGGTCGCGTCATAGCAGGTCAGCATGGTGATTTTTTCACCTTTCTGCTTGAGGCTCTGGAGCGTGGTCAGGGTGATGGCTGGCATGTAAAAAATCCTCGTTCAGGCGCTATGGAAACTACTGCGAGTAACGCGCGTGATTCTTCATTTACTCAGGCGCACGGTCTTTTGTCGTGCTTATAAGGCCTGGATTGCGCCCTTTAGCGCCGCGTTGGCGGCAGCGGGACGCCTATAGTCGTGAGGAGGACTCGGGAAGTCAATTGTGTGTGTTACCGCGTTGTTACGGTGGGGGTGTTACCGGGGTAACTGATGCGATTCAGCAGATTTTGTGGCACCACATAACAAATGTGGGAGCGGGCTTGCTCGCGAATACGGTGGGTCAGTCAACATTGGTGCTGAATGACACACCGCATTCGCGAGCAAGCCCGCTCCCACAGGGGATTTTTGTCAGTTTTGAGGGTAGCGTTCCAGCCCTATGAACGGGCAGGCAGCGATCAATTCGCTGAGGATTCGACCATCGGCCAACCGCAGATCCTGCGGCGCCAGTTCGGCCAGCGGATACAGCACGAAGGCACGTTCCTGCAGGTGGTAATGCGGCACCTTGAGCCGAGGCTCGTCGATCAAGCGATCACCAAACAGCACGATGTCGAGATCGAGCGTGCGCGGCCCCCAGCGTTCAAGGCGTTCGCGGCCTTGTTCGTTCTCGATGGCTTGCAGCGCATCGAGCAGTTCCAGCGGTGCGAGGGAACTGTCGAGGGCGGCGACGGCGTTGGTGTAGCGCGGTTGGCCGGGCAGTAACGAGTCGCTTTGGTAAAACGCGGAAACCCCGATCAGTTCGGTCCGGGGCAACCGCGCCAGCGCCTCGACGGCGCTGCGCAACTGTTCGGCGGGGTCAGCCAGATTGCTGCCCATGCCGATGTAGATGCGTTCCATGGCTTACTCGCCCGTGGTGCTCGGGGCGCCGGCGGCGCGTTTGCGCTTGGCGCCGCCGCTGCGACGACGCTTGCGCGGTGCACCGGTGCCGTCATCCTTGCCGCTGAGGTCGCGGATCATGTCGCGACGTTCGCTGTCATTGGCGTCCTGATAATCCGTCCACCATTCGCCCAGGCCATCGGTCTGCTCGCCGGCGCTTTCGCGCAACAGCAGGAAGTCGTAACCGGCGCGGAACCGCGGGTTGTCCAGCAACAGGTCGGCGCGCTTGCCGCTGCGACGTGGCAGACGCTCCTGCATGTCCCAGATCTCGCGGATCGGCATGGTGAAGCGTTTCGGAATCGCGATGCGCTGGCATTGTTCGGCGATCAGCTCGTGAGCCGCTTCCTGCATCGCCGGAATCGGCGGCATGCCGCGTTCCTGCAGACGCAACACGCGTGCCGGCAGGGCAGGCCACAACAAGGCTGCAAACAGGAACGCCGGGGTCACCGGTTTGTTCTGCTTGATTCGCAGGTCGGTGTTGATCAGCGCTTCACTGATCAGCGTGTGCGTGTACGTCGGGTTGTATTCCAGCGCCTCGGCACTGGCCGGGAACAATGGATCGAACAACTGCAAGTCGACCAGCATCTCAAAGGTGTCCGCGGCATGGCCGGAGAGGAACAGCTTGAGTACTTCTTCGAACAGACGTGCCGACGGAATCTCGCGCAGCATCGGCGCCAGGTCGCGGATCGGCGCAGCGCTGTGTTTTTCGATACCGAAATTCAGCTTGGCGGCGAAACGCACGGCCCGCAGCATCCGTACCGGGTCTTCCTGGTAGCGTTGCTTCGGGTCGCCGATCAGGCGGATCAGGTGATTGCGGATGTCGTGTACGCCGTTGGCGTAGTCGAGGATGCGCTCGCTGACCGGATCGTAATACAAGGCGTTGATGGTGAAGTCGCGGCGTTGCGCGTCTTCTTCCAGGGTGCCGTAGACGTTGTCGCGCAGGATGCGCCCGCTCTCGTTGCGGGAAGACTGGTTGCTGTCTTCCTCTTCATCGTTTTGCGGGTGATTGGCGCGGAACGTCGCGACTTCAATGATTTCGCGGCCGAAGTGAATGTGCACCAGTTTGAAGCGGCGACCGATGATCCGCGCATTGCGGAATTCGGCCCGTACCTGTTCAGGGGTGGCACTGGTGGCGACGTCGAAATCTTTCGGCGTGATGCCGAGCATCATGTCGCGCACGCAACCGCCGACCAGGTAAGCCTGGTAACCGGCGTTCTGCAGGCGTTCGACAATATTCACCGCGTAGCGGCTGAATTGCCCCTTCTGCAGCGAATGTTGGCCGCTGTTGAGCACTTCAGGCGTGCTGCGGATGTGTTGCGTATGACGCTTGGGAGAACGGAATGACTGGAACAGCTTCTTCAGCATGGGATGCACTGTTTGAAGGAATGTTCGGCCATAACGAAGAATGACCGCATGATGGGCCGGGATTCTAGCATTTAGTCGGGGGATGGTGTAGGAGACAGCAAAGATGAGCTGTAAGCCGCAAGCTTTAAGCTGCAAGCGAAGGATGCGCAGGGGTGTTTTTTATCAAATCGCAGAAACTACAAGGGGAGCCGAAGCTCCCCAAGAAGTAGTTGCATGCTCTATTTTTATTATTGGTTTCGGGCTTTTTGTTTTTGTTAAGTGCCCTCGCCATGAAGTTTTTCCTTCATGACCCTCCCAATCGGGAGCCAAGAGCAAACGGATTGCTTTGGTCGCTGTGTTGCAGTGATCTTGCGATCCAACCAGTTCAGGCTCTGTCTTAGGACAGTTTTTGTTGTTCTCGGCCTGGTCGTGGGGCAAGCCCCAAATACAACGCCTCTCCAAAAGAATCAGTTAGCTGCGCCTCTCGCCGTCTTGTTTTTATTGTGCGTGAGTCGATTCGTCTTATTTTTATTGTCTTGTGCATTGCTTGTTATTGTTCTTGTACTAAGCATATAGCAGGGTGCGTGCCAACTTTTGCGAGGCCCAGCAAAACAAGGGGTTAGGCCGGGTAGCCAGGTTTTTCGGGGCCAAAAAAAACCGGGGCTTCGTTACCGTAAGCCCCGGCTTCTGTTACGTGAAAAGACTGGGGTAACAGTTTTTTCACGAAGTCACTTGTTACCCGCACACCGGACAGGTGACGTTCAGCTTTCGCTGGCCACCCCGGTTTTGCGCCGTGGAATGCCCAGGCGTTGGCGACGTTCCCACAAGCATTTGCGGCTGACCCCGAGTTTGCGGGCCAGTTCGGTTTCGGTCATGTGGTCCTGATGCTCAAGGACGAAGTGCTGGAAGTAGTCTTCCAGGGACAGGTCTTCGGTCGGCTCATGGCTGTTGTTACCGGCGGCGTTGCCTTGCTGTGGCGGCAGGCCGATGAAATCGTCGTCGTCCAGATCGCTCAGCTCGATGTCGATGCCCAGCAGCTCGGCGGAGATTTCCGGGCTCTCGCACAGGATGACCGCGCGTTCGACCGCGTTTTCCAGCTCGCGCACGTTACCCGGCCAGGTGTAGTGACGAATCGCCTGCTCGGCATCCGGAGCAAACTTCAGATCGGTGCGGTTGACCCGCGCGCTCTGCCGCTTCAGGAAAGCCTCTGCGATTTCGTTGACGTCAGCACCGCGCTCGCGCAGGGCCGGCAGTTTCAGGGCAATCACGTGCAGACGGTAATAAAGGTCTTCACGGAACTGGCCGATCTTCGCCAGGCTCTTGAGGTCCCGGTGGGTCGCGGCGATCAGGCGCACATCGACTTTCTGCGACTGCACCGAACCGACTCGGCGAATTTCACCTTCCTGCAACACCCGCAGGAGGCGGGCCTGGGCTTCGAGTGGCAGTTCGCCGATTTCGTCGAGGAACAAGGTGCCGCCGTCCGCCGCTTCCACCAGCCCGGCACGCCCGGCGCTGGCGCCAGTGAACGCACCTTTTTCGTGGCCGAACAGTTCGGACTCGATCAGGCTTTCCGGGATGGCCGCGCAGTTCACCGAAATCATCGGCGCCTTGGCGCGTTTCGACAGATTGTGCAGGGCGCGAGCCACCAGTTCTTTACCAGTACCGGACTCGCCCTGGATCAGGACATTGGAATCGGTGGGCGCGACTTTGCGGATCTTGCTGTACAGGTCTTGCATCGGCGGACAGGAGCCGATGATGCCGATCTCGCCATTGCTGTTATCGACCCCCGGTTTCGCCGCGCCATTGGCGGCTTTGCCGATCACCGGTTCACCGGCGGCAGGGGATGACTGGCGATCACGCAGGATGCGTGCGACGGCCTGAAGCATCTCATCGTGGTCGAAAGGCTTGGCGATGTAATCCACCGCGCCCATCTTCATCGAATCGACGGCCGAACGCAGGCTGGCGTAACTGGTCATGATCAGCACCGGCGTGCCCTGGCCAAGCTTGATCAATTCAGTGCCCGGGGCGCCAGGCAGGCGCAGGTCACTGACGATCAGGTCAAACGTGGGAATGCTGAAACGCTCTTGTGCTTCCTGCACGGATCCGGCTTCGCTGACCTGGTACTGATTACGTTCCAGCAGGCGGCGCAAGGCGGAGCGGATAATTGTTTCGTCTTCGACGATCAAAATGTGCGGCATTGATTCGATACTCTCGACGGTCTCAGTTCACAGCGGACGTCGCTTCGACATGACGCGGTAAGGTCACCCGGATACGGGTGCCGCGTTGGCTTTGTACATCAGCCGGGCTGTCGATGGTGATTTGTCCATAATGCTCTTCAACGATGGAATAGACCAGTGCAAGGCCCAGACCGGTGCCTTCGCCAGGATCCTTGGTGGTGAAGAAGGGTTCGAACAATCTATCCATGATGTTCTTCGGAATTCCGCTGCCTTCGTCTTCCACGATCAGATCGACCGTGTGTTCGCCGGCTTCGCTTTTGACCCGCACCGCACTGTGCGGCGGTGAGGCGTCGCGAGCGTTGGAGAGCAGGTTGATCAACACCTGGGCCAGCCGCTGGGGATCGCCTTCGACCCAGTGATCGGGGTCGCACAGGTTGTAGAACTGTACTTCGAAATTGCGCCGGTTCAGGGCCAGCAGGCCGATGGCATCCTGGGCCACTTCCGCCAGACAGACGGGCTCATCGCTGTGCTGATGACTGCCGGCGTGGGCGAAGCTCATCAACGACTGAACGATGCGCGACACGCGTTTGGTCTGCTCCAGAATCTGCCCGCTGATTTCCGTCAGCTCGGCGTCTTCCTCGCGTTCTTCGCGCAGGTTCTGCGCCAGGCAGGCGATGCCGGTGATCGGGTTGCCGATTTCATGGGCCACCCCCGCCGCCAAACGGCCAATGCTCGCCAAGCGTTCGGAATGCACCAGTTTGTCTTCGAGCATCTGGGTTTCGGTCAGGTCTTCCACCAGCAGCACCAAACCACTATTACCCGGCGCCAGGGGTTCATCGATGGCCGCTTTGTGCAGGTTCAGCCAGCGGGTCTGGCCATCGAGGGCCAGGTGCTGTTTGTGCAAGTGCTCGTCGGGCAGGTTGATAAAACCTTGCAACAATTCTTTCCACGGATCGCCAATCGTACTCAAGCGCGAACCGACCACCCGCTGCGCGGCGATCCCGGTCAGTTCCTCCATGGCTTTGTTCCACATCAGGATCTCTTGATCCTTGGCCAGGGAGCAGACGCCCATCGGCAGTTCCTGCAAGGTCTGGCGGTGGTAGCGGCGCAGGGCGTCGAGTTCGGCGGCCAGGCCCGTGAGGCGCGAGTGGTAATCCTCGAGACGGCTTTCGATGAAGTGAATGTCTTCGGTCACATAGTTTTCGCCGCCGGCCTTATAAGGCAGGAAGGTTTCCACCATGTCCTGGGCAACGCTCGGCCCCATCAGGCCAGAGAGGTTGGCTTCGATGCGGTCACGCAAACGGCGCAAGGCGTATGGCCGGCGCTCGTCGAAGGGCAGGTAGAGATCGCGCAGGGCCTGTTCGACTTCTTTCTGCGCAGCCTTGGCGCCCAGGGGCTTGGCCAGTTGCGTGGCGAATTCCTGGGGTGAGGCGGCGTGCAGTTCCCGACGTTGCGGGCGACGCACGTTGTCCACCGCACAAGCTTCGGCGGCGCTGGCCTCTTCCGGGCTGGCGTTGGTGAACAGCGAGATCAGGGTAAACATCAGCACGTTGGCCGCCAGCGAGGCAATCGCCGCCATGTGCCAACTGGTGTCGTCCAGCACGTAGATCATGTTCAGCAGCGGAATGTAGAAACCCTGCAGATTGCCCACCAGCGGCATCAACATGGTCACCATCCACACCAGGATCCCTGCGAGCAAACCGGCGATGAAACCGCGACGGTTGGCGGTCGGCCAATAAAGGACCGAAAGCACCCCCGGCAAGAACTGCAAAGTCGCCACGAAAGCGACGATGCCGAGGTTGGCCAGATCCTGTTCCGCGCCCAACAGCAGGTAGAAACCGTAACCGGCCATGATGATCGCGACGATCAGCGCCCGGCGGGTCCACTTCAGCCAGCGGTAGATATTGCCTTCGGCCGGCGGCTGATACAGCGGCAGCACCAAATGGTTGAGCGCCATCCCGGACAACGCCAGGGTGGTCACGATGATCAAACCGCTGGCCGCCGACAGACCACCGACATATGCCAATAGCGCCAACGCCTTGTTGTTGGCGGCGATGCCGATGCCGAGGGTGAAATATTCCGGATTCGTCGTGGCGCCGAGTTTCAGCCCGGCCCAGAGAATCAGCGGCACTGCCAGGCTCATCAGCAGCAGGAACAGCGGCAAGCCCCAACTCGCGCTGACCAGTGAGCGCGGGTTGAGGTTTTCGGTAAAGGTCATGTGGTACATGTGCGGCATCACGATCGCCGAAGCGAAAAACACCAGCAGCAGCGTACGCCACGGGCCTTCCTGCAAAGGCGTGTGCAAAGCGGCGAGGGCGGTCTGGTTTTGCAGCAGCCACAATTCCAGCTGTTGCGGACCGTCGAACACGCCGTACAACGCATACAAACCAACGCCGCCGATGGCGATCAGCTTGATCACCGATTCAAAGGCAATCGCGAACACCAGGCCTTCGTGTTTCTCCCGCGTCGCAATGTGCCGCGAGCCGAAGAAAATCGTGAACAGGGTAATCAGCGCGCAGAAACTCAGGGCCACGCGGTGCTGCACCGGCTCGCGGGTGAGGATGCTGATGGAGTCGGCCACCGCTTGAATCTGCAACGCCAGCAACGGCAGCACGCCGATCAGCATGAAAATCGTGGTCAGCGCGCCGGCCCAGGTGCTGCGGAAGCGGAAAGCGAACAGGTCCGCCAGCGACGACAGTTGATAGGTGCGGGTGATTTTCAGGATCGGGTACAGCAACACCGGCGCCAGCAAAAACGCGCCGGAGACGCCTAAATAGCTGGAGAGAAAACCGTAGCCGTACTGATAAGCCAGACCGACCGTGCCGTAGAACGCCCACGCACTGGCGTAAACCCCCAGCGACAGGGTGTAGGTCAGCGGGTGGCGAATGATCGCGCGCGGGATCATGCCCCGTTCGCTGATCCAGGCAACGCCGAACAGCACCGCCAGGTACGCGGCGCTGATCAGGATCATCTGGGTCAGGCTAAAGCTCATCGGCATCTTTTTGGCTCTGCAGGATGAAGGTCACGACGATCAGAATCAGCCAGAGCAGATAAGGGCGATACCAGGCGCCAGTGGCGTCGATCCACCAATCCATGATGGCCGGGGAGAACAGGTAAATCCCCACTACCAAAAGCAGGACCAAGCGATAGATGTACATCCCGGCCTCTCTTTTTTATGCGCGTGCCCGAAAACGTGCGGCGATGGTAACGGATGGCGGCGCGACTGCAAGTGCCATCACTGCAGTTGCGCTTCGGGCAGGGTCAGTGTGCGCGGGATCCGAGCGGCATCCCAGTGGGCGATGCCCCAATCCAGCACTTCCCGGGGCGTGGCGTAGGCCAGTTCGCTGCCCGGATTTTGCCCCAGCGCCCGCAGAGCCCGCAGTAACAGTGGCGTCGCCTGATCGTTGGCCAATGGCGGCGAACGGTAGGATTTGCCGAGTTTGTTGCCGTCCGGCTGAATGATCAGCGGTACATGCAGGTAACGCGGTTGGCGCAGCCCGAGCAGTTCTTGCAGGTAGAGCTGGCGTGGCGTGGAGTCGAGCAGGTCGGCGCCGCGCACAATATCGGTGATGCCCTGCCAGGCATCATCGAGGACCACGGCCAGTTGATAGGCGTAGAGTCCATCGCGCCGGCGAATCACAAAATCCCCGACCTCCCGGCCCAGGTGCTGGCGGAACTCGCCTTGCACCCGGTCGATGAAGTGATATTCCAGCTCCGGCACGCGCAGGCGGATGGCGGCGTCTTCGGTGCCATGCCCGGCATTGCGGCACAGGCCCGGATAAATGCCGTGATACGGCTCCAGTTGCTTGCGCGAACAGGTGCAAGCGTAGGCCAGGCCATGGTTGAACAGGCGATTGAGCACTTCAGCGTAGGCATCATGGCGATCACTTTGGCGGACCAACTCGCCGTCCCATTCGAAACCGTAGCTTTCCAGCGCGTTGAGGATCGCCGCCTGGGCGCCGGGTTCTTCCCGTGGCGGGTCGAGGTCTTCCATGCGCATCAACCAGCGACCGCCCACGGAGCGGGCGTCGAGGTACGAGGCCAGGGCGGCGACCAGCGAACCGAAGTGCAAATGGCCGCTGGGCGTGGGGGCGAAGCGGCCGATGTAGGGGGAGGCGGTGGCAGTCATGGAATGATGTTACGTCGTCGAGTCGTGCGCCGGCCACCTGTGGGAGCGGGCTTGCTCGCGAAGGGGCCATCAGTTTCAACACTTATGTTGACTGACACACCGCTTTCGCGAGCAAGCCCGCTCCCACAGAATTTCCACAGGATTTATGCCGGGGTGAATTGCAGAAACAAAAACGGAGCGTTCGCACGCTCCGTTCTTGGTTCAAGTCGAGATTATTTGCCGACTTGCTTTTCCTTGATTTCCGCCAGGGTCTTGCAGTCAACGCACATGTCGGCGGTAGGGCGGGCTTCCAGTCGCTTGACGCCGATCTCGACGCCGCAGGACTCGCACCAGCCATATTCTTCGTCTTCGATCAATTGCAGCGTCTTGTCGATCTTCTTGATCAACTTGCGCTCACGGTCACGGGCGCGCAATTCAAGGCTGAATTCTTCTTCCTGGCTGGCACGATCTGCCGGGTCAGGGAAGTTGGCCGCTTCGTCTTTCATGTGATCAACCGTGCGGTCGACTTCCTGCATCAAGTCCTGTTTCCACTTATTCAGGATCTTGGTGAAGTGAGCGCGCATGGGTTTGCCCATGTACTCCTCGCCCTTAACTTCTTTGTAGGGTTCGAAGCCGCTGATCGACTGGTTTTGCTGCTTTGCTTGGGTGGGCATGAAATGGACCGCCTCTACTCTTGTAATCCATTGCGCAGGATTGCTCCATCACCGACACCTGCCGGCCCTGCGGCTGCAAGCGGGCGAACTTACCAGATCAAAACGGGGCGCGCTACTCCCGGATGTCGCGGTAGTGGCCCATGGTGCTTGCAAATGATTGCAAAACCTTGACTGGTGGTGTTGGAGCCCTGATCAAATATTGATTTTAGTCAAACCTGGCGGGAGCGCTCGGGTCGTTTAGGCCGGGAGTTATAACGGCTCTGACCGCTTTAGGTTCTCGCTCGTTCCAGTGCATGGGTAGAATCGATTCTTTTTCCCCGTTGAAGGAAGGCTAATGGCTCAGCCCTACAGTGCGCGCAGTCGTGCGATCGAACCGTTCCATGTCATGGCGCTGCTGGCGCGGGCCAATGAACTGCAAGCCGCCGGCCACGACGTGATCCACTTGGAGATCGGCGAGCCGGACTTCACTACCGCCGAGCCGATCATTCAGGCCGGCCAGGCTGCACTGACCGCCGGCAAAACCCGCTACACCGCCGCCCGGGGCATTCCCGAACTGCGCGAGGCCATTTCCGGCTTTTATCAGCAGCGTTACGGGCTGAACATCGATCCGCAGCGCATCCTGGTGACGCCGGGGGGCTCTGGTGCGTTGTTGCTGGCCAGCGCCTTGCTGGTCGATCCGGGTAAACACTGGCTGCTGGCGGACCCGGGCTACCCGTGCAACCGGCATTTCCTGCGGTTGGTGGAAGGTGCGGCGCAGTTGGTGCCGGTCGGTCCGGATGTGCGTTATCAACTGACCCCGGACCTAGTGGCGCGCCACTGGGATCACGACAGCGTCGGCGCCCTGGTGGCCTCGCCGGCCAACCCGACCGGGACCATCCTCACCCGTGATGAACTGGCCGGTTTGTCGACGGCGATCAAGCAACGCCACGGGCATCTGGTGGTGGACGAGATCTACCACGGTCTGACCTACGGCACCGACGCGGCCAGTGTGTTGGAAGTCGACGACAGCGCCTTCGTCCTGAATAGTTTTTCAAAGTATTTCGGTATGACCGGTTGGCGCCTCGGTTGGTTGGTAGCGCCCGAAGCGGCGGTCGGCGAACTGGAAAAACTCGCGCAGAACCTCTATATCAGCGCGCCGAGCATGGCCCAGCACGCTGCATTGGCCTGCTTCGAACCCGCCACCATCGCCATCCTGGAAGAGCGCCGCGCCGAATTCGGTCGTCGTCGCGATTTCCTGCTGCCAGCCCTGCGTGAACTCGGTTTCGGCATCGCCGTGGAACCTGAGGGCGCGTTCTACTTGTACGCCGATATCAGCCAGTTCGGCGGTGATGCCTTCGCGTTCTGCCGACACTTCCTCGAAACCGAACACGTGGCGATCACTCCGGGCCTGGACTTCGGGCGTTATCAGGCCGGGCATCACGTGCGGTTTGCCTACACCCAAAGCCTGCCGCGTTTGCAGGAAGCGGTGGAGCGCATCGCGCGCGGCTTGAAGAGCTGGCAAGGCTGATGCGTTTTCATCCTCCCCTCGAAGAAGGTCGTTTGATCCGCCGCTACAAGCGTTTTCTCGCCGATATCGAAACCGTTAGCGGCGAGTTGCTGACCATTCACTGCCCCAACACCGGCTCGATGCTCAATTGCCAGGTCGAGGGCGGGCAGGTCTGGTTCAGTCGCTCCAACGACCCCAAGCGCAAGTTACCCGGCACCTGGGAAATCGGCGAAACCCCTCAAGGGCGCTTGTTCTGCGTGAACACCGGGCGGGCCAACGGCTTGATCGAAGAAGCGCTGCGAGCGGGCGTGATCACCGAACTGAACGGCTTTACGGAGCTGAAACGCGAAGTGGCTTACGGTCAGGAAAGCAGCCGTATCGATTTCCGCCTCGATTACCCGAGCGGGCCGGCGTACGTGGAAGTCAAAAGCGTCACCCTGGGCTATGACGGGACAGCGGTGGCGGCGTTTCCCGACGCGGTGACACAGCGTGGGGCCAAGCATTTGCGCGAATTGGCGCATCTGGCCCGGGACGGGATTCGTGCGGTGCAGTTGTATTGCGTCAATCTCAGTGGCATCGAGGCCGTGCGTCCTGCCGAAGAAATCGATTCGGCCTACGCCGCCGCGTTGCGCGAGGCGGTGGCGAGTGGCGTTGAGGTGCTGGCTTATGGCGTGCAACTTAGCCACGAAGGGATGGTGGTGGATCGACGTCTTGACGTGCTGCTCAACGGTTAAAGGCTGATCCAGATCCCTTGCGCGTCTTCGCGGCTGGGGATTGCGGTCAGGGATTGCCCGGCACACGGGCCGGCGACGCATTCGCCGTCTTCGATCAGAAACAGTGCGCCATGGGTGGCGCACTGGATCAGGCTGTTGCTCGGGTCCAGGAACTGGTCGGGCTTCCATTCCAGGCCGACGCCCCGGTGCGGGCAGCGGTTGATATAGACGTAAACCTGACCCGCCCGGCGTACGGCGAAGAGCTTTTGACCGTCGATGTCGAAACCGCGGCTGCTGGCGTCGGCCAACTCCGAGCCTGGGCAAAGAAACTTCATGACTATCCTCAAGCGTCTCGGCCCGTGACGAGAGATGTCCGGGCTTGACGTGCAAATGCAAACAATTATCAAATGGACGCCCGCCCTGGGGCGCGTGCGGTGTGCCGAGGATACTTGGCCTGTCCGCCCGATGCCCGGGAAAACCTTTCAAGGAAGCTGTTTATGCGCCTGAGCCCCCGCGTTGTTGCCGTGTGTGTCGGACTCCTCGTCAGCCATCAGGCGGCTGCGGCCGAACTGCCGCAACGTTGGGTCAGTGCCGGCGGCGCCCTGACGGAATGGGTCAGCGTCTTGGGTGGCGAGTCGAAACTGGTGGGCGTCGATACCACCAGCCAACATCCCGAATCCCTCAAGACGCTGCCGAGCATCGGTTATCAGCGGCAGTTGTCGGCGGAAGGCATCTTGAGCTTACGCCCGCAGATACTGGTCGGCACCGAGGAAATGGGGCCCCCGCCGATACTCTCGCAGATTCGCAACGCCGGGGTTCAGGTTGAGTTGTTCTCGGCGCAGGCGGATTTGCCGGCGTTGCACAGCAACCTTGAGCATCTGGGCAAGCTACTCGGTGCCGAGGATCAGGCTTCGCAAGCGTGGCAGGCGTATCAACAACAACTGGATCAGCAAAAGTCCCGGGTCACCCAGGCGCAGCTCAAGCAGAAAGCGCCGGGTGTGTTGCTGTTGCTCGGTCATATGGGCGGCAAACCGATGATCGCCGGCAAGGACACTGCCGCCGATTGGCTGTTGCAACAGGCTGGGGGCCACAATCTGGCGACCCATACCGGCTACAAACCTTTTTCCAATGAATCCCTGGCCAGCCTGAACCCCGAAGTGCTGGTGTTTGCCGATCGCGCATTGACCGGTGACGCGGCCCGGGCGGCGTTGTTCAAGGAAAACCCGATCCTGTCCTCGACCCGCGCAGCCAAGAATGGGCGAGTGATGGAGCTCGACCCGACGTTGCTGGTGGGCGGGTTGGGGCCACGCTTGCCCGAGGCGCTGAAAAAACTGTCTGACGGTTTTTATCCCGGCGCGAGCGGCCAATGACCACCCTGGTTAAACCTCGCGCACTGTTTATTGGCTTGAGCCTGCTGTGTTTGCTGGCGATCTGGTTGTCCCTGGCCCTTGGGCCGGTGAGCTTGCCGCTGCTCGATACGTTGCGGGCGGCGTTGCGGCTGATCGGCGTGCCGATTGCTCCGGACGGGTTGGAGCAGGCTGAACTGATTCTCGGGCAGATTCGCCTGCCAAGAACATTGCTGGGGCTGGCGGTGGGTGGTGTGTTGGCGTTGTCCGGGGTGGCGATGCAGGGGTTGTTTCGCAATCCTTTGGCTGATCCGGGGCTGGTCGGGGTTTCCAGTGGTGCGGCGCTGGGCGCGGCGATTGCGATTGTCGGCGGCTCCGCGTTTGGCGGTTTGCCGGAAGCCTTCGGGCCTTATCTTTTGTCGTTGTGTGCGTTTCTCGGTGGGCTCGGCGTGACCGCGTTGGTCTATCGACTGGGCCGACGTAATGGGCAGACCAATGTCGCGACCATGCTGTTGGCGGGGATCGCGCTGACGGCACTGGCCGGTTCGGCGGTGGGTTTGTTCACTTACCTGGCGGACGACGCGACCCTGCGCACGCTGACCTTCTGGAACCTGGGCAGTCTCAACGGCGCCAGTTACTCGCGGCTCTGGCCGTTGCTGCTGGTGACGGCCGGTGTGGCGCTGTGGTTGCCACGCCGGGCCAAGGCGCTGAATGCATTGCTGTTGGGTGAGTCGGAGGCCGGTCACTTGGGCATCGATGTCGAAGGGCTCAAGCGCGAATTGGTGTTCTGCACTGCGCTGGGGGTTGGCGCGGCGGTGGCGGCGGCAGGGATGATTGGTTTTGTCGGGCTGGTGGTGCCGCATCTGGTGCGGCTGTTGGCCGGGCCGGATCACAAAGTGCTGTTGCCGGCCTCGGTGCTGGCGGGGGCGAGTCTGTTGTTGTTTGCCGATCTGGTGGCGCGCCTGGCCCTGGCGCCGGCCGAGTTGCCGATCGGTATCGTCACCGCCTTCATCGGCGCACCGTTCTTTCTATTTCTGCTGCTCAGGAGGCCTGCCTGATGCTGCGCACGGAAAACCTGTCGATCCGTCGCGGTAGCAAAACCGTGCTGGCGGGCATCACGCTCGAACTCAACCCGGGGGAAGTCCTCGGCGTGCTGGGCCCGAACGGCGCCGGCAAAAGTACGTTGCTCGGTGCCTTGTGCGGGGAGCTGCATCCGGATGAGGGACATGTTTGGCTCGACCAGCAGGAGTTACGGGACTGCACCGGTATCCAGCGCGCCCAACGACTGGCAGTGTTACCGCAAGTGTCGACCCTGGACTTTGCCTTCCGCGTCGAAGAAGTGGTCGGCATGGGGCGCTTGCCCTGGCAGAGTGGCCGGGTGCGCGATGACGAAATCGTCGCCGCCGCATTGGCCGCCGCCGATGCCGGGCATCTGAGCGCTCGCAGTTATCTGGCCCTGTCTGGTGGCGAACGTCAGCGCGTGCATCTGGCCCGGGTGCTGGCGCAGCTATGGCCGGGGGAGGCGGGGCAGACGTTGCTGCTGGATGAGCCGACCTCGATGCTCGATCCGCTGCATCAGCACACCACCCTGCAAGCGGTGCGCGAATTTGCCGATCGCGGTGCGGCGGTGCTGGTGATCCTGCATGATCTGAACCTGGCGGCGCGTTATTGTGACCGCATCTTGCTGCTCGAAGGCGGGCGCCCGGTGGCATTGGATACGCCGCAGCAAGTGTTGCGTCCGGAACCGCTCAAAGCAGTGTTCGGCCTGGAAGTACTGGTGCAACCGCACCCGGAGCGTGGGCATCCGCTGATCATCGCCCGCTGAGTCATTCATCGAGGTGAGAACATGCGAGGGATTTTGCTGCTGGCGGTGCTGTTACTGAGTGCTTGTCAGCATGTGTCCGCGCCGCCACCGATCAGCGGCGAGATTCGCGACTTGCACAATGGCCAGTCGCTGACGGCGCAAGAACTGCTTACAAGATTGGCCAAGTCGTCACGGCTGATCGTCGGCGAACAGCACGACAACCGCGATCACCATCAACTGCAATTGTGGTTGTTGCGAGCGCTGGGTCAGCAGCGGGCGCAAGGTAGCCTGCTGCTGGAAATGCTCACGCCGGATCAACAACTGCGTGTCAATGACGTGCGCCAGGCCTCGACACCCCCGGTTGATCTGCCCGGCGCATTGGCCTGGCAATCGGGCTGGGACTGGGGAATGTACGGGCCGATTGTGCGGTTTGCCCTGGGCCAACCCTATCCGTTACTGGCGGCCAATCTGGACAACAGCGAAGTTCGTGGTTTCTACACCCAGCCCAAGCCCGTGGGCGGTTCACGCAGCAATGCGCCGTCGGTCAAGAAAGAACTGCTGGAGCAAATCAGCGGCTCCCATTGCGGCCTGCTGCCCCAGTCGCAAATGCCGGCGATGCTGGCGGTGCAGCAACAACGTGATCGGCGCATGGCCGAGCGATTGATCGCGGCACCGACGCCATCACTGTTCTTTGCCGGTGCCTACCATGCGCGCAAGGATGTGGGCGTGCCGCTGCATGTGCTGGACCTGGGCGCGCCTGAAGCGCCCACGGTGTTGATGCTGGCGCAGCAGGGTAGCGCGGTCACACCGGCCATGGCCGATTATGTCTGGTACACGCCTGCCACGCCGGCGCCGGATTATTGCGCAGAGATGCGCAAGCAGATGCGCCAGTAAGCACTTTTTCACAGGCAAAAAAAGACCCGGCAAGAGCCGGGTCAAATAACCGTGATTAGCCTGATGAGGAGATAATCTGAGAGTCCGAACCAAGGGCTTTTCAGAATATCGACCAGTCTCGCGACCAGTTGTGATAATCATAGCGATTCTCATTACCAAGTCAACCGCTGTTTTCCCATTAATTTTAAATTCGCCTGAAAGCCCCATAACCATTGGGCTTCAGCCTGGAAATTTAACCGAACTCAGTTGAGTGACCTGCTTATTCAGCAGGTCGATACGCCGCGCCATGCTCTCGATCAGGCTGTGGGCGATTTTCGGATTGCTTTGGGTCAGGCTCAGAAAGTGATCCTTGGGAATCAGCATCACCGTACTCGGTTCGCGGGTGATCACGCTGGCGTTGCGCTTCTCGCCGGTGAACACCGCCATGGCGCCGAAAATCTCGTCCTTGGGCACATCGCCGACTTTATGCCCGTCGACAAAGGCCTCGGCGTGGCCTTCGATGATGACAAATACGTGGTCCGCCTCATCGCCCTGGCGGATCAGCACTTCGCCACTGGCCACGCGTTGAAAGCCATGGGTGGTGCGAAACTCGGGCGGCTTCAGGCGCGTGACCGCATCGCAGAGCAGGGCGGTCTGGCCGAGCAGGTATTGCAGGAACAACTCCGCACGCTGCGGTTCGGCATAAATATGCTGGAACACTTCGGTGCGCCGGTAGGGAGTCAACGAAAACGGACTGTCGCTGTGCAAGCGGCAGTTGGGCTGCTCGACATCCTGGCGCAGGCCGACCAGATCGCCTTCATGCAAATAGAACAAGCTGCGCTGAGCGACAGAGCCCTGCAGCAAGCCATTGTCGAGCACAAACAGTTGATCGCCCGGCAGCAACGGCGCGAGGTCGTCAGCGGCAGCAAACTCAAGCGCCGGACCGCAGGGCGATAACCCCTCCAGCAATCGGGCCGGAAGACTTTGCAGGCGATTGATCAGTGTGTCGGCGTAGGCCGGTTGTTCCCCGAGCAAGTACATGGCGAAGTGCGCCTGTTCAATTCTTGTGGCGTGAAGAGATCGCTTCCAGTTGTTTGTTCAGCGCTTCCTTGCGTTCGGCGGGGATGTCGTTCCAGTGCACGTCCATCAGGGCGCCTTCGATTGCGTACAGCAACACCTTGGACGCCCGGAACCCGCGCGTGCGCACGGCCCGATAAGCGTCCACCGCCCCCAGGCGACGCAAGTCCGAGGCACTGTGGATGCCCACGGCATGCAGCCACTGTGCCGACGTCTTGCCAAGATTCTTCAGGTGTTGCAGTTCATCATTCATCAAGCCTCCTTGCGACGGCCGAACGGTGCGTGGGCGAGCCTTTGAGGAGTGTAGCCATCAGTAGGAAAAGCGTGATTGTTTGGTCGGATTCGACGCAAAAGCTTCTAAGCGGCGCGTTCGAAGGGCTGCGAATGCAGTAGAGGAGGGCGACACAATCCCTTGTGGGAGCGGGCTTGCTCGCGAAAGCGGCGTGGCAGGCGAAATGAATGTTGAAGGTTAAACCGCATTCGCGAGCAAGCCCGCTCCCACAGAAATTGCGTCGTGTCAGGTTTTTAGCGGGTGCGATAACGCAGGCGTGTCCCGAAGTTCATCGACATCAGAATCTCGTCGGCACTCAGCTCGGGCGGGAAGTAAGCGCCGGAGATTTGCGCATGGGCTAGGCTCGCGCCTTCCAGGGACGCATTACGAAAGTCGATGCCGCGCAAATCGGCGGAACGGAAGTAGGCATCGGTAAAGTCGACGCCATCGGCGTTCAGTTCACGCAGGTCGAGACCACGGAAATCGCCGCCGACCATATTGATCGGGCCGTCTAGAGGGCGTTCTTTGTTGAAACCTGTGATGTCGTCTTTGTGCAGCAAGGCATAAAGCGGGGTGTCGAGAAGTTTCGGCTGGCTCATGTCACATCACCTGTTGGTTTTATGACGCCAGTATAGTGCCACTATTTGACAGCCGTGAAGCCGGTGAAGGCTCCACGGCTGAAATAGTTTTTTACAGACCTGGCATGCGTTGGCGAATCTGCGCCACGACCGTGTCCAGGGTCCCGCTTTCGTTGGTCTGAACCCGTTTGCTGCACAGGATCTCGGCCGGGGTCAGTGCTTCGCGGCTGGCTTGCTGGTCGGCGATAACGGCTAGGTTGGCGTCGGACGGATCCTTTTTGTCTGCCTGACGCAGGGCCAGCCAGGTCTCGATCACGGCTTGCGGCGCGTTGCAGTCCAGGATCAGGAACGGTGCACCGGTGGCTTCGGCAATTTTTGCCGCGCCGTCACGCTGATCGCGCTTGAGGTAAGTGGCATCGATCACCACCGGGAAACCGGCGCGCAGGATGATGGCGGCGATGTCATGCAGGCGGGTGTAGGTCGTGGCGCTGGCGTCAGCGCTATAGATGCCGGCATGGGGATCGTTCTGAACCGTTTGCTCGCCGAACAGACGCTTGCGTTCGACATCGGAACGCAGGCGAACGGCGCCCAGGGCTTCGACCAGACGCATGGCCACGCGGCTCTTGCCGACTGCGGAAACGCCGTGGGTAATCGCCAGGAAACGCGAAGGAATGGTGCTGTAGCTTTCCGCCAGGTTGGTGTAGTTGCGGTACTGGCGCAGGGTGGTGGCGCGCTGCACCGGATCGGCCTCGGCCGGCATGCTGAACAGGCTGATCTTGGCGCGAACCAGGGCGCGGTAGGCTTTATAGAAGTTCAGCAGCTCAAGGCCCTGGTAATCGCCGGTCAGCTCCAGGTACTGGCTGATGAAACGGCGGGCCAGGCTTTTCAGGCCACGGTCTTCCAGGTCCATCGCGAGGAAACCGGTGTCGGCGTAGACGTCGGTGAAGCGGAACGGCTCGTTGAATTCGATGCAGTCGAAGATCACGACCTTACCGTCGATCACGGTGGCGTTGCCCAAGTGGATGTCACCGTGGCATTCGCGAATGAAACCTTCGGTCTTGCGTTGGTTAAACAGCGACTTCAGACGTTCGAAGCTGCTTTCGGCCCAGGCTTGCAGGGCGTCGAGTTGCAGCAGGTCGGCTTTATCGCTGAGGAACGGGCGGATCTGTTCAAAGTTCTGGCGCACCGGTGCCATCACGGCGTCCGGGGTGCCGGCTTCGTGTTCAGCGGGGACTTTCGGTGCGGTGAGGTGGAATTGCGCGATTTGCGCGGCCATCTCGTCGATGTGCGCGGTGGTCAGTTCGCCGTTGGCTTGCAGGGTGCTGAGCAATTGGCTTTGCGGGAACTGGCGCATTTTCAGGGCGAAATCGACGACCGGGCCATCACCGCCCAGTTGTGGTGCTTCAGCGCTGCCAGTGATCGGCAACACTTCCAGATACAAATCGTTGGTCAGGCGTTGGTTCAGACGCAGCTCTTCGCCGCAGAAATGTTCGCGAGCATCGAGGTTGGTGAAGTCGAGGAAACCGAAATTCACCGGTTTCTTCACTTTATAAGCAAAGGGACCCGTGAGGATGACCCAGGAGATATGGGTCTCGATAACCTGGAACCCCTCAACGGGATGCGGGTAGAGGGCCGGGTTTTGCAGGGCGGCAATCAGGGACTGGCTCACAGGCGATCCTTCAGAGTCTGGGGAAAATTCACGGCCGCCATTATGGCCGCAAGTCCGCCGGACGCAAACCTCGGCAGGCTCCTGTTGAGTATGAATAAAGTGCGTATAATCCGCCGCCATGACTCGTACTCGATCCCCTCGCAGCAAAAAAAAACCACCTTCCAAGGGCCTTAGCCCGTGGTTGAGCTGGGCCATTAAACTCAGCCTGGTCGGCCTCGTCGTGCTCGCCGGGTTCGCGGTTTACCTGGATGCCATCGTCCAGGAAAAATTCTCCGGCAAGCGCTGGACCATTCCGGCCAAGGTGTACGCCCGCCCGCTTGAACTGTTCACCGGGCAGAAGCTGAGCAAGGACGATTTCCTCACCGAACTCGACGCCTTGGGCTACCGACGCGAAGCCGTGAGCAACGGACCCGGCGCGGCGGCGGTCAACGGCAACACCGTCGACCTGAACACCCGTGGCTTCCAGTTCTATGAAGGCCTGGAGAAACCGCAGCCCGTGCGCGTGCGGTTCTCCGGCGACTACGTGGCCGAACTCTCGGCGACCAACGGTTCGAAGCTGTCGGTGGTGCGCCTTGAGCCGCTGATGATCGGCGGCATTTACCCGAAAAACCTTGAAGATCGGATCCTGATCAAAATCGATCAGGTCCCGCCGTACCTGCTGGAAACCCTGGTCGCCGTGGAAGACCGGGATTTCTATCACCACTGGGGTGTGTCGCCGAAGTCGATTGCCCGGGCCGTCTACGTCAACACCTCCGGCGGCAAGATGACCCAGGGCGGCAGTACGCTGACGCAACAATTGGTCAAGAACTTCTACCTGACCAGCGAACGCAGCCTGACCCGCAAACTCACCGAAGCCATGATGGCGATGCTGCTGGAGTTGCATTACGACAAACGGGAAATTCTTGAGGCTTACCTCAATGAAGTGTTCGTCGGTCAGGATGGCCAGCGCGCTGTGCACGGTTTTGGCCTGGCCAGCCAGTTCTTCTTCGGCCAGCCATTGTCCGAGCTGAAACTGCATCAAGTCGCGTTGCTGGTGGGCATGGTCAAGGGACCGTCCTATTACAACCCGCGTCGCAATCCTGAGCGAGCGCTGGAGCGACGCAACCTGGTGCTCGATGTGCTTGAGCAACAGGGCGTCGCCAGCGCCGAGCAAGTCGCTGCGGCGAAAGCCATGCCACTGGGCGTGACCACTCGCGGCAAACTGGCCGACAGCTCCTTCCCGGGCTTTATCGATCTGGTTAAGCGTCAGTTGCGCGAAGACTATCGCGACGAAGACTTGACCGAAGAAGGCCTGCGGATTTTCACCAGTTTCGACCCGATCCTGCAGATGAAGGCCGAAGCCTCGGTCAACGACACCTTCAAACGCCTGGCCGGGCGCAAAGGTTCGGATGACGTCGAAGCGGCCATGGTCGTGACCAACCCGGAAACCGGTGAAGTCCAGGCCATGATCGGCAGTCGCCAGGCGAGTTTTGCCGGTTTCAACCGGGCGCTGGATGCGGTACGGCCGATCGGTTCGTTGATCAAGCCGGCGGTATACCTGACCGCACTTGAAAAGCCGAGCCAGTACAGTTTGACCAGTTGGCTGTCGGACGAATCCTTCTCGGTGAAGGGCGCGGACGGTCAGGTTTGGAAGCCGCAGAACTATGATCGCCGTTCCCACGGCACCGTGTTTCTGTACCAGGGATTGGCGCATTCCTACAACTTGTCGACGGCGCGTCTGGGCTTGGAGCTGGGCGTGCCGAATGTCCTCAAGACCTTGGCCCGCCTGGGCGTGACCCGCGAATTCCCGGCGTTCCCGTCGATGCTGTTGGGCGCCGGTGGCATGACGCCGATGGAAGTGGCGACCATGTACCAGACCCTGGCCAACGGTGGGTTCAACACACCGATGCGCGGGATTCGCAGCGTACTGACCGCCGAGGGCGAGCCGCTCAAGCGTTATCCGTTCCAGATTCAGCAACGGTTCGATCCGGCGTCGATTTTCCTGATTCAGAGCGCCATGCAGCGGGTGATGCGCGAAGGTACGGGTAGCTCGGTTTATAACGTATTGCCGAAAACCCTGACCCTGGCGGGCAAGACCGGGACCAGTAACGATTCCCGTGACAGTTGGTTCGCCGGTTTCAGCCAGGATCTGCTGGCGGTGGTCTGGCTGGGGCGCGACGATAACGGCAAGACGCCGTTCACCGGTGCGACCGGTGCGTTGCAGGTCTGGACCAGTTTCATGCGCAAGGCCGACCCGCTGCCGCTGGACATGCCGCAGCCGGACAACATCGTTCAGGCCTGGGTTGATTCGCGCACCGGGCAAGGCTCTGATGCCAACTGCCCAGGTGCGGTGCAGATGCCGTATATTCGCGGCAGCGAACCGCCTCCCGGCGCCGCTTGTGGTGGGGAAACTCCCGCTTCCGGCGAAACGGTGATGGATTGGGTCAAGGGCTGGATGAATTAAGCAAAGAGGGTTTCACGTGAACAAGTGGTTGATTCCAGCGGTTACCGCCGTGGCTTTGCTCAGCGGTTGCTCCACCGTACAACGGGGTTCGATTCCGGTTGTGGATTCCGGCAGCGCGGTATCCAACAGCGAGCGGATTCAGGCGAATGGCGGTTTCCGTCAGACGACCGTGAAGCGTCCTGTACAAGGCCAGGTTCAGGCGATCCCGCAAGGTGATACCGGCGTGGTGGTGATGGTCCCTGGCGGTGGCGCCGTGAGTTCGGCGCCGATCAGCACTTCGCCGATCACCCCGGGGCCGATTACGCCAGGCCCGATTGACACGTCGCCGGTTCAATCCGCGCCGATCAATCAAGGCAGCTACAGCATGCCGTCGACGCCGAGCGGGATTCCTTCGGCCAGTACGGGTGGTGGTTTGTCGGCGGATGAGCAACTGGACGGTCCGGTCCTCGCTTTGCTGACGACCGCGCAACAGCAACAGGCCGGTGGCGACCTTAACGGCGCGTCCTCCAGCCTGGAGCGTGCCCAGCGCGTGGCGCCCCGTGAGCCGCAAGTGCTTTATCGCCTGGCGCAGGTGCGCATGGCCCAGGGCGATGCACCACAAGCCGAGCAGTTCGCCCGTCGTGGTCTGACGTTCGCCAGTGGTCGTCCGGATCTTCAGGCCAGCCTGTGGGAATTGATCGCCCAGGCCCGTGAGAAACAGGGCGATTCCGCTGGCGCTGCCCAGGCCCGTCAAAAGGCCAAGGTTGCGCTGTGATGGATGCACGTTTCCCAAGGATTGCCGAGCAGTTGCTGCTGATTGAGCGTGAGCTGCGGATTCAGGGCTGGTGGGACGAGGTCTCGCCCAGTGCTGAAGCGCTGTCCAGCGTCGAACCGTTTTCGGTCGACACCCTGGACTTCGAGCAATGGCTGCAATGGATATTCCTGCCGCGCATGAAGGCGATCCTCGAACAGGATCTGCCTTTGCCCAATGCGTCGGGCATTCAGGAGATGGCCGAGATGGTCTTCGCCGCTCGTAATGTCCAGGGCAAGGATCGGCAACTGCAAGTCTTGCTCAAAGAGTTCGACCTGCTGATCACCGCCTCCCGCTAACACCGACCCCTTGTAGGAGCGAAGCTTGCTCGCGAAGGCGGCATAACATTCAGCACATTTGTTGAGTGTGATGCCGCCTTCGCGAGCAAGCTTCGCTCCTACAGGGGGGGTTATTGGCAGTTATCGGCGATTTGTTTCTGTGCTTCGGTCATGCGCTCCTGACGTGTCTGGTCGGTCAGGCGGCGCATCTCACCGTCAATTTCTTCCCGTAGTCGCGGATTGTTCTGTAGCTGAGCAAGGTTGGTCCGCGCCTGCTCACAGAACGCCTTGAGTTGGGCCTGCTGCGCGGCGACCTGCTTTTTCACGTTCTTATCGATGGCCTGCTGATCACCCAGCACATTGCTGCGTTCCGGCGCGGGCGGTTTGCCGGCGGACGGGGCGGGCGTCACCACGGTGGTCGCTTGCTGGCCTTGGGGCGGCAGGGCATCGAAGTGTGTCACGCCTTGGGCGTCGACCCACTTGTAAATCTGCGCGGCCATGCACAAAGGGCTCAGGGCGATCAGCAGACCGGCGGTGAAGAAGAGGGTACGCATGCCATTTCCTTGTCATAAGTTGCGCAATTGAAGCTAACACACTCGCGGTTTACGGGTTTTTTCTTGCGTTCTCATGTGCTTACTCACAATAAAGCACATACACGGCTTGACTTGCAGAGGACGAAACAGAAGAATCCAAAGTCCGCTGTAGAGGGACTGCCAGAAGCAGACCCACTCGGCAGATCATGAGGCGCATACCCGCGCCGACCTGTTACACCCGCAACGCGTTACCTCGCGCTGGGTGGGAAAGGCCCGCAACACTTGGGACGATCCCAATACTTGCTCAGTCAGTGCTGACGTAGTCGGCGACCACCGTCGCTCATGCTCTGCCGAGAAGTAAACCTATTAAGACCCGTCCTCTTGTGAGTGGGCGGTATTCTGGCGTTTTAGAGGTGAACAACGTGGAGCTTTTATCTGGCGGTGAGATGCTCGTCCGCTTTTTGCGTGACGAAGGCGTCAAATATATCTACGGGTACCCGGGTGGTGCTCTTCTTCATGTCTACGATGCCCTGTTCAAAGAACCGGAAGTGACCCACATCCTGGTTCGTCACGAACAAGCGGCTACCCATATGGCTGACGGCTATGCCCGTGCCACCGGTAAAGCCGGCGTGGTACTGGTGACTTCCGGTCCTGGCGCAACAAACGCCATCACCGGTATCGCCACCGCCTATATGGACTCCATTCCGATGGTGGTCATTTCCGGCCAGGTGCCTAGCACCATGGTAGGCACCGACGCGTTCCAGGAAACCGACATGATCGGTATCTCCCGGCCGATCGTGAAGCACAGCTTCATGATCAAGCACGCCTCGGAAATCCCGGAAGTCATGAAGAAAGCCTTCTACCTGGCGCAATCCGGTCGTCCGGGCCCGGTCGTGGTCGATATCCCGAAAGACATGACCAACCCGGCCGAGAAGTTCGAATACATCTTCCCGAAAAAAGCCAAGCTGCGTTCCTACAGCCCGGCCGTTCGCGGCCACTCCGGGCAAATCCGCAAGGCAGCAGAAATGCTCCTGGCGGCCAAGCGTCCGGTGATGTACGCCGGCGGCGGTGTGATCCTCGGTGGTGGCTCCGCGCCGCTGACCGAATTGGCGAAGATGCTCAACCTGCCAGTGACCAATACCCTGATGGGCTTGGGTGCCTACCCTGGCACCGACCGTCAGTTCATCGGCATGCTCGGCATGCACGGCAGCTACACCGCGAACCTGGCGATGCACCATGCCGACGTGATCCTTGCAGTCGGTGCGCGTTTCGATGACCGCGTGATCAACGGCCCGGCGAAGTTCTGCCCGAATGCCAAGATCATTCACATCGACATCGACCCGGCTTCGATTTCCAAGACCATCAAGGCCGACGTACCTATCGTCGGTCCGGTCGAGAGCGTCCTGACCGAAATGGTCGCGATCCTCAAGGAAATCGGCGAGACCCCGAACAAGGAGTCCGTGGCCAGTTGGTGGAAGCAAGTGGATGAGTGGCGCGGTGATCGCGGCCTGTTCCCTTACGACAAGGGCGACGGCAGCGTCATCAAGCCGCAGACCGTGATCGAGACCCTGTGCGAAGTGACCAAAGGCGATGCCTATGTTGCATCGGACGTGGGTCAGCACCAGATGTTCGCCGCGCAGTACTACAAGTTCAACAAGCCTAACCGCTGGATCAACTCCGGCGGCCTGGGCACCATGGGCTTCGGTTTTCCGGCGGCCATGGGCATCAAGTTGAGCTTCCCGGATGCCGACGTCGTCTGCGTGACGGGCGAGGGCAGCATCCAGATGAACATCCAGGAACTGTCCACCTGTCTGCAATATGGCTTGCCGGTGAAAATCGTCATCCTGAACAACGGTGTTCTGGGTATGGTCCGCCAGTGGCAAGACATGAGCTACGGCAGCCGCCACTCGCATTCCTACATGGAGTCGTTGCCTGATTTCGTCAAGTTGGCGGAGGCCTATGGTCACGTCGGCGTGCGCATCACCGAATCGAAAGATTTGAAGACGAAGATGGAAGAGGCGTTCGCCATGAAGGATCGTCTGGTGATCATCGATGTTTCGGTCGACACCAGCGAGCACGTCTATCCGATGCAGATCAAAGACGGCTCCATGCGCGATATGTGGCTGAGCAAGACGGAGCGTACTTAATCATGCGGCACATTATTTCCTTGCTTCTGGAAAACGAACCCGGCGCTCTGTCTCGTGTAGTTGGCCTGTTTTCGCAGCGCAACTACAACATCGAAAGCCTGACTGTGGCCCCGACCGAAGACCCGACGCTGTCGCGCCTGACGTTGACCACGGTTGGCCACGATGAAGTCATCGAGCAGATCACCAAGAACCTGAACAAGCTGATCGAAGTGGTCAAATTGGTCGACCTGTCGGAGAGTGCTCACATCGAGCGCGAGCTGATGCTGGTCAAGGTCAAGGCCACTGGCGCCCAGCGCGCCGAGATCAAGCGCACTACCGATATTTACCGTGGGCAGATCGTCGATGTCAGCGCCAGCGTGTATACCGTTCAACTGACCGGTACAAGCGACAAGCTCGACAGCTTCATTCAGTCCATTGGCACCGCATCGATCCTGGAAACCGTCCGTAGCGGCGTAACCGGTATTGCTCGCGGCGACAAAGTACTCAGCATCTAAACCAAATTAGCGAATGGCCTGAACGGCCTGGATATATAGGGGAATTTCATGAAAGTTTATTACGAAAAAGACTGCGACCTGTCGATCATCCAGGGCAAGAAAGTTGCCATCATCGGTTACGGTTCCCAGGGCCACGCTCAAGCGTGCAACCTGAAAGATTCCGGCGTTGACGTGACTGTCGGCCTGCGTAAAGGCTCGGCCACTGTTGCCAAGGCAGAAGCCCACGGCCTGAAAGTGACTGACGTTGCTTCCGCTGTTGCTGCTGCCGACCTGGTCATGATCCTGACCCCGGACGAGTTCCAGTCCGCTTTGTACAAGAACGAAATCGAGCCGAACATCAAGAAAGGCGCCACCTTGGCCTTCTCCCACGGCTTCGCGATTCACTACAACCAGGTTGTTCCGCGTTCCGACCTCGACGTGATCATGATCGCGCCGAAAGCACCGGGCCACACCGTGCGTTCCGAGTTCGTCAAAGGCGGCGGTATCCCTGACCTGATCGCTATCTACCAGGATGCTTCGGGCAACGCCAAAAACGTTGCACTGTCCTACGCTGCTGGCGTTGGTGGCGGTCGTACCGGCATCATCGAAACCACCTTCAAGGACGAGACCGAAACCGACCTGTTCGGCGAACAGGCCGTTCTGTGCGGCGGTACTGTTGAACTGGTTAAAGCCGGTTTCGAAACCCTGGTTGAAGCTGGCTACGCGCCAGAAATGGCCTACTTCGAATGCCTGCACGAATTGAAACTGATCGTTGACCTCATGTACGAAGGCGGTATCGCCAACATGAACTACTCGATCTCCAACAACGCTGAATACGGCGAGTACGTGACCGGTCCGGAAGTGATCAACGCCGAATCCCGTCAGGCCATGCGTAACGCCCTGAAACGTATTCAGGACGGCGAATACGCCAAGATGTTCATCAGCGAAGGCGCGACCGGCTATCCTTCGATGACCGCCAAGCGTCGTAACAACGCCGCTCACGGTATCGAAATCATCGGCGAGCAACTGCGCTCCATGATGCCGTGGATCGGTGCCAACAAGATCGTCGACAAAGCCAAAAACTAAGTCGCACGCTTGTACGGAAAACGCGGCCTAGGCCGCGTTTTTTCGTTTGGATCGCCGGTTCTGGTATAAAGCTGCATCGTTTGCGGCCGAACCGTCGTCCCAGACACCTGTCGAAACTTTCCACCCTGTTGCAAGGTAATGTCCATGAGCGAACGTCCCGAAGAGCCAAACCAGGCTCCTGACGCCGAAAGTCTGTTGCCCATCGATGAGCACATCGAGGAAGGGCATGACGCTGAAGGTCGTAAAGTCCGGCATCGTGGTATCTATCTTCTGCCGAATCTTTTCACCACTGCGAACCTGTTCGCAGGGTTCTATTCCATCATCAACTCCATGAGTGCCCAGGCTGCGTTGAGCGCCGGTGACTCGGTGAATGCGAGCAAGTATTTCGCCTTCGCCGCCATCGCGATCTTCGTCGCCATGGTGCTCGACGGCCTGGATGGCCGGGTTGCGCGCATGACCAATACCCAGAGTGCCTTCGGTGCCGAGTATGACTCGCTGTCGGACATGGTCGCCTTCGGTGTTGCGCCGGCGTTGCTGGCGTTCGGCTGGGCCTTGGGTGACATGGGCAAGGTTGGCTGGATGGTTGCCTTCATCTATGTCGCGGGCGCGGCGTTGCGTCTGGCCCGGTTTAACACTCAGGTCGGTACTGCGGACAAGCGCTACTTTATCGGTCTGGCCAGTCCGGCTGCCGCCGGCGTGGTGGCGGGGATTGTCTGGGCGTTCAGCGATTACGGCATCCAGGGTTCCAAGATGTCGTTCCTGGTGGCCTTGATGGTTGCGGCTGCCGGCATGCTGATGGTCAGCAACATCAAGTACAACAGCTTCAAGGAGCTGGACTTGAAAGGACGCGTGCCTTTCGTGGCGATCCTGGCAGTGGTGCTGGTGTTTGCCGTTGTGTTCAGTGACCCGCCGCGCATTCTGCTGCTGGTGTTCCTCGGGTATGCGGCCTCTGGTCCGGTTCAATACCTGTTGCGTCTTCGTCGGCACAAAAACGCCGAGTGATGTAATTTCCCTCATACTCCGCAGTCTGTTGGTGCATCTGTCCTCCAATGCTGCGGAGTAGCCATGCTGATTAAAGTCCCCAAAGCGTCCGACTGCTATGAGTCGGACGTTACGCCTGAATCCTTCTATCTGTCTCGTCGTAATGTGCTCGGTGCTGCCGTGGCCGGCTTGGCCGTGAGCACGCTTCCTCGCTGGGCCAACGCCGATGAGGCTGCGCGCTATGCCGATGTCGAACCTGGCAAGGCGCCGTCCTGGTTTGCCGAAAAACTGCCTTCTACTAAATGGGGGGCAGTGAACGTCAAGGATGAGGCGATCACCCCGTTCAAGGATGCGACCCACTACAACAACTTCTATGAGTTCGGTACTCATAAAGGTGATCCGGCGGCCAATGCTGGCGCACTGAAGACTGAGCCATGGAGCGTGGTGGTGGATGGGGAGGTGGGCAAGCCGGGCAGGTATGCGCTGGAAGACTTCATGAAACCTTACCAACTGGAGGAGCGGATCTATCGTCTTCGCTGTGTGGAGGCGTGGTCGATGGTGATTCCCTGGATCGGTTTTCCCATCTCGGCATTGCTCAAGGAAGTCGAGCCAACGTCGAATGCCAAATACATCCGCTTCGAAACCCTGGAAGATCCGAAGAGCATGCCCGGGCAACGATCCGGTTTTGCGTTGATCGACTGGCCTTATGTAGAAGGGCTGCGCCTGGACGAAGCGATGAATCCGTTGGCGATTCTTGCGGTAGGGATGTATGGCCGTGAACTGCCGAATCAGAACGGCGCACCTCTGCGTTTGGTGGTGCCGTGGAAGTATGGCTTCAAGAGTGTTAAATCCATTGTGCGCATCAGTCTGGTCAGCGAGCAGCCGAAGACGACTTGGCAGAGCATTGCTTCGGATGAGTATGGTTTCTACGCGAACGTGAACCCGACGGTCGATCATCCGCGTTGGACCCAGGCGCGGGAGCGGCGCTTGCCCAGTGGTCTGTTCAAGCCGAATGTGCGCGACACGCAAATGTTCAACGGCTACTCGGATGAAGTCGCTTCTCTATATACAGGGCTCGATTTGCGGAAGAACTACTGATGCGTTTTGCGGTTTGGCGGGTTTTTGTCTTTGTAGCTATCGCGGTCTGGCCGCTTCTTTGGCTGTATCAAGCCTGGGCGGATGTGCTCGGACCTGATCCGGGCAAAGTCCTGGTTGATCGCTTGGGGCTGGGCACGCTTGTCCTGCTGCTCGTTACGTTAAGCATGACGCCCTTGCAGAAGCTGACCGGGTGGGCGGGTTGGATTGCTGTCCGGCGGCAGTTGGGGTTGTGGTGCTTTGCCTATGTCGTCCTGCATTTGAGTGGGTATACGGCGTTCATTCTTGGCTTCGACTGGTCGCAGCTAGGCGTTGAGCTGCGCAAGCGCCCTTACATTATTGTCGGGACACTGGGGTTTCTGTGTTTGCTGGCACTGGCCGTGACGTCCAATCGCTACAGTCAGCGCCGTTTGGGGGCGCGCTGGAAGAAATTGCATCGACTGGTCTATGTGATTCTCGGGCTGGGTTTGCTGCATATGTTGTGGATCGTTCGCGCCGATCTGAAGGAGTGGGCGGTTTATGCTTCTATAGGGGCGTTGCTGATAGTGCTGCGGATACCACCTGTAGCGCGTCGAATCCCGCGTTTAACGGCTAAAAAGACACCTTCTGCAAGAAAGGCGTAATTAAGGGTTGACGGCAGATTCTGGAAGTCTATAATTCGCCCCACTTCCGGCGCAGTCTAAACGGAAAACTCCTTGGTAAACAAAGAGTTACGCAGGTTTCGGCAGTGAGTTGCTTCAGGTCATCGAAGCGCGAAAGGGGTTGAAAAAGAGGTGTTGACAGCAGCGAGTAACGCTGTAGAATTCGCCTCCCGCTAACGAGAGATCGAAAGCGCAAGTGGTTGAAGTTGCAAAGGAAACTTTGAAAACTTCTGAAAATAACCGCTTGACAGTAACCGGTGCTGCTGTAGAATGCGCGCCTCGGTTGAGACGAAAG
>NZ_MOBP01000049.1 GCF_003732665.1 Pseudomonas frederiksbergensis
GAATATTCGGACCGACCCAAAACCAATGTGGGAGCGGGCTTGCTCGCGAAGGCGTCCTGCCAGCCAGCATCTCTATCAACTGACCCACCGCTTTCGCGGGCAAGCCCGCTCCCACAGGGGATCGGCGGTGTTATGAAATATTCGACCTGTCACCCCCCCCTGTAGGAGCGAGGCTTGCCCGCGAAGGCGTCGTATCAGTCGAAATATGCACTGACTGACATGACGCCTTCGCGGGCAAGCCTCGCTCCTACAAAAGAATTTTAGGTGTTAGTGAATATTCGGACCGACCCAAAACCAATGTGGGAGCGGGCTTGCTCGCGAAGGCGTCCTGCCAG
>NZ_MOBP01000050.1 GCF_003732665.1 Pseudomonas frederiksbergensis
TTCTTCGCCGATCAGTTGGTGGGCAATCAGGTTGGCGACAGTCATGTCCAAGGGGCTCAGTGGCTGGCCAAAATGCTTGATGTACAGGTCATTGACCTCTTCGACCAACCGGTGCGCCAGATAGGCTTCATCCAGCAAGCCGTCCAGGCCGACATGCCCGGTCATGATCGCCGGCGGCTGGAGGAAGAACTGTTCGGCGATTTTCAGCACCGGTTTGATCTGTGCCTCGATGCCCGCTTCCCGTGCGACATCATTGGCAGCGTCCAGCAGGTCCGGCACTTGCTCTATATAACCCGC
>NZ_MOBP01000051.1 GCF_003732665.1 Pseudomonas frederiksbergensis
GCAATCGCGGCATGCGCGTTACGCGCGCTTTCGTGATGCGCAGGGCGAGGTGATCGATGACGGCATCGCGGTGTGGTTCCCCGCGCCGCACAGCTTCACCGGCGAAGAGGTGGTGGAGCTGCAGGGCCACGGCAGCCCGGTGCTGCTACGGCAATTGGTGGCCCGCTGCATCGCGCTGGGTGCACGCCAGGCGCGTGCGGGTGAGTTCAGCGAGCGGGCCTTCCTCAACGGCAAACTCGACCTGGCACAGGCCGAAGCGATT
>NZ_MOBP01000052.1 GCF_003732665.1 Pseudomonas frederiksbergensis
AACGCCGTTCTTCGGCGCCCTGCTGCAATACCCGGCCAGCAACTGTGATGTGTTCGACTATCGCGAACTGACCGCACGCTTCCACGCCGCCAACGCCCTGGTCGCCGTCGCGGCTGACCTGCTGGCCCTGACCGTGCTGACCCCGCCGGGCGAATTCGGCGCCGACGTGGCCATCGGCAGCGCACAACGCTTTGGCGTGCCGCTGGGTTTTGGTGGCCCGCACGCGGCTTATTTCTCGACGAAAGATGCGTTCAAGCGTGCCATGCCGGGCCGTCTGGCCGGTGTTTCCGTGGACCGTTT
>NZ_MOBP01000053.1 GCF_003732665.1 Pseudomonas frederiksbergensis
GCGGATGACCTTCCGTCGCGCCGACGAACTGCACGTCCAGATGAGCAGCCAGCAGCTTAAACGACTCTTCATTGGTCAGATCGACGCCATGATTGCGTGCTGCGAATGCCAGGAGACGATACAGCGCACCGGAATCCAGCAGGCACCAGCCCAGACGCTTGGCCAGAATCACGGCAATAGTGCCCTTGCCCGAACCGCTGGGGCCGACGATGGTGATGACCGGTGGCTTGATAATCCCGACTGAGCCTCTTGTGCAACACGGATTCCGACCTGCGCGCACAGCGCGAGGAAATTCGGGAACGAGGTCGCGACGTTGGCGCAATCATGGATGCGGATCGGTGCCGTAGCGCGCAACGAAGCCACGCTGAAGGCCATCGCGCTACGGTGATCGC
>NZ_MOBP01000054.1 GCF_003732665.1 Pseudomonas frederiksbergensis
AGCAGCACAAAGTGCTGAACCTGTCCGACATGCTGATGCCGGGTCAGGAAGAGGCGTTCTGGAAAGCGGCGCAGGTCGCGCACAACAGCTGGTTGATCAGCACCAAGCTCGATCAGGAGCCGGAGTTCGTGGCGAACTGGCCGTTCGTGAAAACCCCGAACGTGGCGCTGACCTATGGCGGCGTGATCCTCAAGTACGACGTGACCACCATTGCGCCTTACGCGCTGGGCCACGTCGAACTGAAGATTCCTTATCCGCGTCTGAACGGCATTCT
>NZ_MOBP01000055.1 GCF_003732665.1 Pseudomonas frederiksbergensis
GTCCCCGGTTCGGTAATGCCAAACCCGAGAATCGTGCGGAAATTGGCGAAGCCGTTGTTACCGCCAAACCCGGCTTCGTTGCGGAAAAACAGCAGCATGCCGGCGAAGGTCAGGGCCTGGGTCATGATCGAGAAATACACCCCTTTGAGCCGCGAGCGGAAGGCGAAAAAGCCGAACACCAACGCCAACAATCCCGGTCCCAACACCACCAGACACATGGACCAGAGAAAGCTGCTGGTGCCAGTCCAGTACCACGGCAACTCGGTCCCCGACAGAAACGTCATGAATGCCGGCA
>NZ_MOBP01000056.1 GCF_003732665.1 Pseudomonas frederiksbergensis
CGACGACGCGTGGGTTCGCGCAACCGTCGCAGGCCAACAGGCCACCGGCGCGTTCATGACAATCACGGCAAGCAGCGACAGCAAGCTGCTCAGTGTGCAGTCGCCGGTGGCTAAAACCGTGCAGATTCACCAGTCGACCATGAAGAACGACGTGATGAGCATGCAACCGGTTGAGTTCGTTGCCTTGCCTGCCGGCAAAGCGGTGGCCCTGGCTCCGCACAACTATCACGTCATGCTCATTGACCTGGTTGGCCAGGTCAAAGAAGGCGACAAGGTGCCGC
>NZ_MOBP01000006.1 GCF_003732665.1 Pseudomonas frederiksbergensis
ATTAAATTCCGAAACCCCTATCTGCGTATGCAGGTAGGGGTTTTGTTTTGCCTGCGAGAAAGTTCGTACAACATTCTCGGACGGCTCCCGGCTGTCACGGTGTCTCGACAGTGCTAAGGTTTGGCCCTAGCTTTTCTATTTTTCCAAGGAAGCCTTTATGTCGGACGCCGCGTCCCTCAATGCCGGTTTTATGGTGGTTCAAAGCAACAGTCTGGATGAACTGCGTAGCCTGGTGATCAGCGTAATGCGGCACTACCCGCTGGCTCCCTTGGAAAATGAAATAGCCCTGGTGCAGAGTAACGGCATTGCTCAGTGGCTGAAGCTCGCACTGGCCGAAGATCCGGAAGACGACGATATGGGTGGCTGCGGTATCGCGGCTGCCATTGATGTTCAACTGCCCGGCAGCTTCATGTGGCAGCTCTATCGCATGGTCCTGGGTCGCGATGAAATCCCGGCCAAATCCCTGCTCGATAAAGCACCGTTGACCTGGCGCCTGATGCGCTTGTTGCCGCAGTTAATCAACCAGCCGCATTTCGAACCCCTGCAACGCTTCCTTACCAATGACACCGATCTGCGCAAACGCTATCAATTGTCTGAGCGTCTGGCGGATCTGTTCGACCAATACCAGGTGTACCGCGCCGATTGGCTTGAGGATTGGGCTGAAGGCCGACATCAACTACGAAATGGCAGAGGCGAAGCCAAGGCACTGACTCCGGCCAATTGCTGGCAGGCAGAGCTGTGGCGTGCGTTGCTGCTGGATGTGGGGGAGCAAGGCATGGCCCAAAGCCGTGCAGGTGTTCACCAACGTTTCATCGAACGCATCAATAATCTAGACACGGCACCCGCTGGACTTCCTTCCAGGGTGATCGTTTTCGGGATTTCTTCGCTACCCGCTCAAGCACTGGAAGCGCTCGCCGGACTGGCCCGATTCAGTCAGGTCCTGCTTTGCGTTCACAACCCATGTCGTCACCATTGGGCCGATATCGTCGCCGATAAAGACCTGCTGCGGCATCAATACAAACGTCAGGCCCGCAAAAGCGGCATGCCGGTGGTCCTCGATCCGCAAACCCTACACCAACACGCCCATCCTCTATTGGCGGCATGGGGCAAGCAGGGACGGGACTACATCAACCTACTCGACAGCTACGACGATCCCGGCAGTTATCGCTCGGCCTTTCGTGATGGGCGCATCGATCTGTTCAGTGACAGCCAACCGCAGAACATGCTCAATCAATTGCAGGACGACATCCTGGAATTGCGCCCTTTAAACGAGACCCGCGAACATTGGCCCGCCGTCGATCTACAGAGCGATAAATCGATCCGTTTTCACATTGCCCACAGCGCCCAGCGGGAAGTGGAAATCCTTCACGATCAATTGCTCGAACGCTTCAGCGCTGATCCAGACTTAAGACCCCGCGACGTGATCGTGATGGTCCCGGACATCGACAGTTACGCTCCGCATATCCGCGCGGTATTTGGCCAGTTGGAGCGCAATGACCCACGCTTTATTCCATTCACCCTGGCGGATCAGGGCCAGCGCGGTCGTGACCCGCTGTTGATTGCTGTAGAGCACCTGCTAAAGCTGCCAGAAAGTCGTTTCCCGGTCAGCGAGATTCTCGATCTGCTGGACGTACCCGCACTACGGGCCCGGTTCGGCGTGGAAGAGTCCGACCTGCCAACCCTGCATCGCTGGATCGAAGGCGCCGGCATTCGTTGGGGAATGAATGCCGAGCAACGAGCCGCCCTCGGCCTGCCACAAGAACTGGAGCAAAACAGTTGGCGCTTCGGCCTGCGACGGATGCTCCTCGGTTATGCAGTGGGCAGCGCCAATGCCTGCGAAGGGATAGAACCTTACGACGAGATCGGCGGATTGGACGCCGCGCTCATCGGGCCTCTGGTTGCACTGCTGGACGCGCTGGAGATCGCGCATCAGGAGCTCATGCAACCGGCTCCACCCAAACAATGGGGTGTGCGGTTGCAAGGCCTGGTCCAGCTGTTTTTCAAGGCCAGCAATGAGCACGACGACTACTTGTTGGCTCAACTCGAAGAACTGCGCGAAACCTGGCTGGATACGTGCGAGGCCGTGGGATTACAGGATGAGTTACCGCTGACGGTGGTCCGAGAGGCGTGGTTGGCCGGTCTCGATCAGGGCCGCTTGTCCCAGCGTTTTCTGGCAGGCGCCGTCAACTTCTGCACCCTGATGCCGATGCGAGCGATCCCGTTCAAACTGGTGTGCCTGCTCGGAATGAATGACGGGGATTATCCTCGCGCACAACCGCCGCTGGACTTTGACCTGATGGGCAGTGACTACCGCCCCGGTGATCGTTCCCGCCGAGAAGATGATCGCTATCTCCTGCTGGAAGCGCTGTTGTCGGCGCGCAATCAGCTTTATATCAGTTGGGTCGGTCGCAGCATTCGCGACAACAGCGAGCGTCCGGCATCGGTGCTGATTGGCCAGTTACGTGACCACCTCGCCAGCGGTTGGCGACTGAATGAAGAGCAAGAAAACCTGGTCGAAGCGATGACCCAGGAACACCCCCTGCAACCCTTCAGTGCCCGCTACTTCCACGAAGGTGATGCGTTGTTCAGCTACGCCAGCGAATGGCAGGTGCTCCATCAAGCCAACGGGCAAGCCACTGATGTCGAGGTTCTCGCACCCTACGTTCAGGACGAACCATTGGGTCTTGGCCAATTGCAGGATTTCCTGCGCAACCCCGTAAGACATTTCTTCAGTCAGCGCCTGAAAGTTTTCTTTGAAGCGGCCGAAGTCCCGTTGGCCGATGAAGAGCCTTTCGTACTCGACGCGCTGCAACGCTATAGCCTCAGTGACAGTTTGCTCGAAGCGGCACTCAGCCAACTGGAACACTCCGATCAGGCGCTGGAGGCGCATGCCATACGCCTGCAAAACAGTGGCCTGCTACCCATGGCCGGTTTCGGCGAATGCCTGCAACGAGAGTTGATCGAGCCGTTGCCTGATCTGCTGCAACGCTACCAACAGCTCCTGGCGTTGTGGCCAACGCCGCTGACCAGCGCTTTGCCGGTGAGTCTGGAGCTGCACGACTTGCGCCTTGAAGGCTGGCTCAGCGGCCTGCATCAGCGCGCGGACGGCGGCATGCTGTCGGTCACCACGATTCCCAACAGCATTGGCTCGATCAAGACCCGCAAGTGGCATCGCCTGACGCGACCCTGGGTCAATCACCTGGTTGCCTGTGCCAGCGGCCTGGCGATGACTACTGCATTGGTGGCCAGCGATGACACTCTGCTCCTGGAGCCATTGACGGCGGAGGCTGCGCTGCAAACGCTCGGCAATCTGCTGCTGGCCTGGCAAACAGGCATGCGTCAACCACTGCCGATCGCAGTGAAAACCGCTTTCGCCTGGCTCGGTCAAACCGACCCGGTCAAAGCCGAAGCCGCCGCGCGAAAAGCGTACGAAGGCGATGGCCAGACCACCGATGGCGAGCGCCGCGAAAGCCCGGCACTCGCCCGGCAATTCGCCGATTACGACAGCCTGGTCAGCGATGAGACTTTCTCCGGTTGGTGCGACGCTTTATACCGGCCACTGCTTGAAGCTCCTTGGCGTTCACTGACCAGCGAAGGGGCACGTTCATGACCACGAAAACACCGTTGGCCCTGGCCTTCCCCCTGCGTGGCAGCCAACTGATCGAGGCCAGCGCCGGGACCGGCAAGACCTTCACCATCTCCGCACTGTATTTGCGTCTGGTCCTGGGACATGGCGGCGAGTCGACCGGTTTTGGCCGTGAATTGTTGCCACCGCAAATCCTCGTCGTGACCTTTACCGACGCGGCCACCAAAGAACTGCGCGAACGTATTCGTACACGTCTGGCCGAAGCCGCTCGTTTTTTTCGCGACGAGATTGCGGCACCCGATGGGCTGATCGCCGAGTTGCGCGAGGAGTTTCTTCCAGGGCAATGGTCCGGTTGCGCAAACCGCCTCGACATCGCAGCTCAATGGATGGACGAAGCGGCGGTCTCGACTATCCACAGTTGGTGTCAGCGCATGCTGCGCGAGCACGCCTTCGACAGTGGCAGTCTGTTTACCCAAACCCTGGAAACCGATCACAGTGATTTGCTGGGCGAGGTCCTGCGCGATTACTGGCGGCTGTTCTGCTACCCGATGCAAGGCGATGCACTGAATTGGGTTCGTGGCAATTGGGGTGGCCCCGCCGCATTGCTCCCAAGGGTGCGTGGGCTGTTCGCCAGCGAACGCGATAGCGTAGTAGGGAAAGAGCCGGCCGAACTGATCGCCGAGTGCCTGCTCGAAAGACGCTCGGCATTGCTCGAACTCAAGATGCCCTGGCGCCAATGGGCGGACGAGCTGCTTGCGATCTGTCACCAGGGCGTGGCGAGCAAAAGCGTCGACGGGCGCAAGATGCAGGCGCGCTACTTCGAGCCCTGGTTCGAAAAGATCAAGGCCTGGGCCGACGATGAAGCTCTCGAGCAATTGGATATCGGCACCGGCTTCACGCGCCTGACCCCTGATGGCATGGCTGAAGCCTGGAAGGGTGAAGCGCCCCGTCATCCCGGTTTAGAGGCGATGCCTGGCCTCAAGATCAGTCTCGATGGTTTGCCGACCCCTGATGCGGCCGTCCTGCAACATGCCGCCCAGTGGGTCGGTGCACGCTTCGAAGAGGAAAAGCGCCGCCGTGCGGAAATGGGCTTCGATGACATGTTGCTGCGCCTCGATGCTGCCTTGCAGTCGGATGGTGGCGAGCGTCTGGCCACCCTGATTCGCGAACAGTTTCCGGTGGCATTGATCGACGAATTCCAAGACACCGACCCGGTGCAATACCGCATCTTCGAAAGCATCTATCGCATCGAAGACAACAACCCCGAGTGCGGCCTGTTCCTGATCGGCGACCCGAAGCAGGCGATCTACGCGTTTCGCGGCGCCGACATCTACACCTACCTGCGCGCCCGCCAGGCCACCACTGGCCGCCTGCATACGCTGGGCACCAACTTCCGTTCCAGCCATGGCATGGTCGATGCGGTGAACCATGTTTTCGAGCGCGCCGAGTTGCGTGAAACCGGACGCGGTGCGTTCCTCTTCCGCGAAAAAAATGGCGATAACCCCGTACCGTTCTTGCCCGTCGAATCCCAGGGGCGCAAAGAGGTTTTGCAAATCGATGGCCAGAATGTTCCGGCACTGAACATCTGGCATCTGCCTGCCGAGCAGCCGCTGTCCGGCGTGGTGTACCGACAACAACTGGCCGCTGCCTGTGCCAGTGAAATCACCGCTTTGCTCAATGGCGGGCAACAAGGTCGTGCGGGCTTCATACAGGACGGCAAAGACTTCCGGGGCTTGCTACCAGCCGATATCGCGATTCTGGTACGCGACGGCAAAGAAGCCCAGGCCGTGCGCGGTGAACTGTCCGCTCGTGGTATACGCAGCGTTTATCTGTCGGATAAGGACTCGGTGTTCGCCGCCCAGGAGGCCCATGACCTGCTGACCTGGCTCAAGGCCTGCGCCGAGCCGGATGTCGAGCGTCCCCTGCGAGCCGCGCTGGCCTGCATCACGCTGAACCTCTCGCTGGCTGAACTTGAGCAACTGAACCAGGACGAACTGGCCTGGGAAGCGCGGGTCATGCAGTTCCGTCGTTATCGCGAGATCTGGCGCAAGCAAGGCGTGCTGCCGATGCTGCGACGCCTGCTGCATGACTTCAAGTTGCCCCAGGCCTTGATCACCCGTAATGACGGCGAGCGGGTATTGACCAACCTGCTGCACCTGTCCGAGTTGCTGCAACAGGCAGCCGCCGAACTCGACGGCGAGCAAGCCCTGATCCGGCATTTGTCCGAGCACCTGGCGCTGTCCGGGCAGGCGGGCGAAGAGCAGATCCTGCGCCTGGAAAGCGACGAGCAACTGGTCAAGGTCGTGACCATCCACAAGTCCAAGGGCCTTGAGTACCCCTTGGTGTTCCTGCCATTCATCTGCTCGGCAAAACCGGTGGACGGCAGTCGTTTGCCGTTGCATTACCACGACGCCGCCGGCAAGGCCCAGGTGACGCTGAAACCAACCGCCGAGTTGATCGCCCTGGCCGATGACGAGCGGCTGGCCGAGGATTTGCGCTTGCTCTATGTGGCGTTGACGCGGGCGCAACATGCTTGTTGGCTCGGTGTCACCGATCTCAAGCGCGGCAATAACAACAGCTCGGTACTGCACCTGTCGGCATTGGGTTACCTGTTGGGTGGCGGTGCGGTATTGGCCGAGTCCGCCGGTCTGAAGCGCTGGCTCGAAGACCTGCAACAGAATTGCCCGGCGCTGAGCTGCAGCGAGATGCCTGAGGCGACCGCCGAGCACTACCATCCCCCGCGCAACGAAGCGACCTTGCTCGCGCCGCTGATCCCCAAGCGCAAGGCCAGTGAAAACTGGTGGATTGCCTCCTACAGCGCCTTGCGCATTGGCGACAGCATGAGTGTGGGCACTGACGAAGCACCGGAAAGTCCGCAAGCGCAAAAGCTCTTCGACGATGAACGTCTCGATCCAGAGGCACCACGGGAACTGATAACCGGCGGTGCGGATATTCACCGATTCCCCCGTGGTCCGAACCCTGGCACCTTTCTTCACGGCTTGCTGGAATGGGCCGGTGACGAAGGCTTCAGCGCGCCCCCCCAAGCTGTGGAAGACGCTGTTGCCCGTCGCTGCAATCGACGTGGTTGGGAAGGCTGGATCATCACGCTGAGCGACTGGCTGCAGCATTTGCTTAAGTCACCGTTGCACATTGGCGGCGAGCAGCCACCGGTGGTTTTCGAGCAACTGACCCAATACCGGGTCGAGATGGAGTTCTGGTTCGCCAGCCACAAGGTCGATGTGCTCAAGCTCGATGAACTGGTGCGCCAATTCACCCACAACGGCGTGGCCCGGGTGGCCGCTGAACCGGTGCTGCTCAACGGCATGTTCAAGGGCTTTATCGACCTGACGTTCGAGCACGACGGCCGCTATTACGTCGCCGATTACAAATCCAACTGGCTCGGTGTCGACGACTCGGCCTACACCGAGCAGGCCATGGAGCAATCAATCCTCGATAACCGCTATGACCTGCAATACGTGTTGTACCTGCTGGCCCTGCATCGTCAGCTCAAGGCACGTTTGCCCGACTACGATTACGACCGGCATGTCGGCGGCGCGTTGTACCTGTTCCTGCGCGGCACGCGAGCGGCCAGTCAAGGCGTGTATTTCGCCCGGCCGCCACGGGAATTGATCGAGCGTCTGGACCGTTTGTTCCAGGGCAAGCCGGAACCCAAGGCCGAGCCCGCCTGGGAACAGGGAGTACTGCTATGAGCCGCACCTTCGCCGATCTGTTGCCCACGCCACTGGCGGCCGAAAGCCTGGCGGGCCTGGCGCCGTTGACCCGTGCTGATGATCTGTTGCTGCTGCTCACCCGTTGGGTCGAGCGTGGTTGGCTGCGGGCACTGGACAAGGCGTTCGTGGCCTTTCTCCACGAACTTGCCCCCGACGATGATCCGCTGGTGCTGCTGGCGGCGGCGTTGACCAGCCACCAGCTCGGCCATGGTCACGTGTGCCTGGATCTGTTCGAGACGCTCAAGGCGCCGGACTTCGCATTGTCGCTGCCGCCGGAAGGTGATGTGCAAGGTGGCGTGATGTTGCTGCCGTCGCAATTGCTTGAGGCGCTGGACGGCGCCCACTGGTGCAAGGTGCTGGCCTCCAGCAGTCTGGTGGCGCTGGCGGTAGATGGTCGTGAGGCCGCGCAGCATCGACCGCTGGTGCTGTCGGGCAAACGTCTGTACCTGCGCCGCTACTGGGCTTACGAACGACGCATCGACAATGCCCTGCGCCAGCGCCTGGCGGAACATGAAGCCGCACCCGCGGATCTGCGCCAACGCCTGACCGGTTTGTTTGGCCCCGCCAAGCCTGGCGAAGTGATCGACTGGCAAAAACTCGCTTGTGCGCTGGCCACTCGTAGCGCCTTCAGTATCGTCACCGGCGGCCCCGGGACCGGCAAGACCACCACGGTGGTGCGTTTGCTGGCGTTGCTCCAGGCACCTGCCGTGGAGGCCGGCAAACCGTTGCGTATTCGCCTGGCCGCGCCTACCGGCAAGGCTGCCGCGCGGCTGACGGAATCCATCAGTCAGCAGGTACAAAGCCTGAAAGTTGCCGAAGCGGTGCGGGACAAGATTCCCTCCGATGTCACCACGGTGCACCGTCTGCTCGGCAGTCGACCCGGCACCCGACATTTCCGCCACCATGCCGGCAACCGTTTGCCACTGGATGTGTTGGTGGTCGATGAAGCATCGATGATCGACCTGGAAATGATGGCCAATTTGCTCGACGCCTTGCCGGCCCATGCGCGACTGGTGCTGCTCGGCGACAAGGACCAATTGGCCTCGGTGGAAGCGGGCGCCGTGTTGGGGGATCTGTGTCGCGACGCCGAGGCCGGCTGGTACAGCCCCCGGACTCGCCAGTGGCTGGAGGCCGTCAGCGGTGAAAGTCTTGAGGCCAGCGGCTTGCACGAGGACACCGAGGGCACTCATCCCTTGGCCCAGCAAGTGGTGATGTTGCGGCACTCACGTCGCTTCGGCGAAGGCAGCGGTATTGGCCAGTTGGCCCGTTGGGTCAATCAGCAGCGCCCGGAAGAGGCTCGCCAACTGTTGGCCGAACGCAACTATAAAGACGTGTTTTCCCTGTCACTCAAGGGTGAGCAGGACAAAGCTCTGGAGCGTCTGCTGCTCGACGGCCACAACGACGGGCCACAAGGTTATCGGCATTACCTGAGCCTGCTGCGCAACCAGCGGCCGCCCGTCGGCAGCAGTCTCGATGATCCACGCTGGACCGATTGGGCCCGGCAAGTACTGAATGCCTTCGACACCTTTCAGTTGCTGTGCGCCGTGCGCAAAGGGCCGTGGGGCGTGGAAGGCTTGAACCAGCGCGTGACCGACGCCTTGCTCAAGGCTCGTCTGATCGACAACGACCAGCAGTGGTACGAAGGCCGGCCGGTGCTGATGACCCGCAACGACTACGGCCTGGGCTTGATGAACGGCGACATCGGTATCGCGCTGAAGCTCCCGGAGCGCGACGGACCTGAGGCCGGCAAGCCTGTTTTGCGCGTTGCGTTCCCTCGCAACGACGGTCAGGGTGGCGTGCGATTTGTGCTGCCGAGCCGGCTTAACGATGTCGAGACCGTGTACGCGATGACGGTACACAAATCCCAGGGCTCGGAATTTGCCCACACCGCGTTGATCCTGCCGGATGCCCTGAACCCGGTGTTGACCAAGGAGTTGATCTACACCGGAATCACCCGGGCCAAGGACTGGTTCACCCTGATCGAACCCCGTGCCGGGGTATTCGAAGAGGCGGTGCAACGCAAAGTGAAGCGCTTGAGCGGGTTGATGCTGGAGTTGGAAGAGGGTGTTGAGTTTAGCTCTTAATATGCCAATCGGTTGACGACGTAAATCTGTCTGAAACGCCCGGTTTTACAGCCTCGCGGGTGTTTCGGTGCTGTGCTATCGTTGCGGCATTATTCCGTTGAATTCGAAGAGAATCCCTGCATGAAGTTGGCTGTCCGGGCGACAGAGAGCGTCATCGGCTGCAAGCGTATATTGCTTGTCGGCCTGCTCTGGTGGCTGACCGGAATTGCATTCGCTCAGTCTGAAACCACCGTCAGCATGGCCGATCAACGGGCCAAAGCGGTCACCCAAGTGGTGCTCGGGATTCTCAGTTATGCCCGCTGGCCCGTGGAGCCTGCGCAGTTGCGTCTGTGCGTGGTCGGTCCGACCGAATACACCGACGATCTGGTGAAAGGTTCCACCCAGGCCACCGGTCGCCCTGTCACTGTCCAACGTCTGCTGGCCGACAACCCGGCGATTGCCAGCGAGTGCGATGCGGTCTACATCGGCAAACTGACCGCCGATGAACGCAGCCGTTTGTTCGCCTCGTTGATCGGCCAACCGGTGTTGAGCATCAGCGAGAGCAGCGATCAGTGCACCGTCGGCAGCCTGTTCTGCCTGCGGGTCAGCGATGATCAAGTGTCCTTCGAGGTCAACCTCGATTCCGTCGCCCGCAGTGGCGTGCGCATTCACCCGAGCGTGTTGCAACTGTCGCGCCGTAAGCCGGCGGCGCCATGAGTCTATTCAAATCGAAAAATCGCCCTACGTTGCGTTCGGTCATCGGTCGCGGCCATTTGATCGTTGCGCTGGTCGGCGTGGCCATGGCCAGTGTGTCGCTTACCTTGCTCGGGGTGCTGGCCCTGCGAGTCTATGCCGACCACAACCTGCACCTGATCGCACGCTCGATCAACTACACCGTGGAAGCGGCGGTGGTGTTCAACGACAAGGCCGCCGCCACCGAGGCACTGGCCTTGATCGCGTCCACCGAAGAAGTGGCGGACGCCCAGGTGCATGATGCGCAGGGTGCGTTGCTCGCCCGCTGGCAGCGACCGGAAACCGGATTGCTCTCCGATCTGGAAATGCAGATCGCCAAGGCTTTCCTGGAAGAACCCATCAGCATGCCCATCGTCCATCAGGGCCTGGAAATCGGCAGCATTCAGCTCACCGGTCAGGGTGGCAGCCTGATGCGCTTTTTGCTCAGCGGCCTGATGGGGATTGTGTTGTGTACGGCGATCAGTGCCTGGGTGGCGCTGTATCTGGCGCGCCGGCAGCTTCGCTCAATCACCGGTCCGCTGCGTAGCCTGGCATTCGTGGCGCACGCCGCTCGCAGCGAACGGGCCTTCGACCAGCGCGTGCCGCCCGCTGCCATTGCCGAACTGGACAACCTGGGCAACGACTTCAATGCCTTGCTCGATGAGCTTGAATCCTGGCAAACCCACCTGCAAAGCGAGAACGAAACCCTGGCCCACCAGGCCAGTCACGACAGCCTCACCGGGTTGCCGAACCGGGCATTTTTCGAAGGTCGGCTGATTCGGGCGCTGCGCAACGCCAACAAACTCAACGAGCGGGTGGCGGTGTTGTTTCTCGACAGCGACCGCTTCAAGGAGATCAACGACAACTTCGGCCACGCCGCCGGCGATGCGGTGCTGGTGGCGGTGGCCACACGGGTGCGTGCGCAATTGCGCGAAGAGGATCTGGTGGCGCGCCTGGGCGGCGATGAGTTTGCTGTGCTGCTGACGCCGCTGCACAAGACCGAAGACGCCGAGCTTATCGCCGACAAGATCATTGCCAGTATGGAAGTGCCGATCACCTTGCCCGGCAACACCACGGTGTCGACCTCACTCAGCATCGGCATCGCCGTATATCCCGACCATGGCGCCACACCGGGAGCCCTGCTCAACGCCGCCGACGCGGCGATGTATCAAGCCAAGCGCCTTTCTCGAGGCGCACAGCATACGGCCGGGTCGGAGCACCCAGTCGTCCACGTTCAAACCAAGAGTTAATTTCTGTGTTCTCACTTCCTCAGCGTTCCCTGCGATTTTTCACCCTCACCCTGTTCATGGCGCTATTGGCATTGACCGGGTGCCAAACGGCGCCGCAAAAAGGCCTGACCCCGGCGCAGGTCGCCGTGCTCAAGCAACAAGGCTTCGAATTGACCGACGAGGGCTGGGCGTTTGGCCTGTCCGGTAAAGTGCTGTTTGGCAGTGACGTCGAAAGCCTGAATCCGCAGAGCACCGAAATCGTCCAGCGCATCGGCAAGGCCCTGCTGGGTGTCGGGATCGAGCGGGTGCGGGTCGATGGCCACACCGATGGTTCGGGTAAAGAAACCTACAACCAACAGCTGTCCCTGCGCCGGGCGAAAAGCGTCGGCAAGGTCCTGACCGCTGTCGGTATGAAAGAAGAAAACATCAAGCTTCAGGGCCTCGGCAGCAAAGAGCCGGTGGCCTCCAACGACACAGCAGCGGGTCGTACCGAAAATCGTCGGGTGTCGATTGTGGTGATGGCCGATTAATCGGCGAACACCATCTCCCGACTGTCCCCCATCAACAGACTCTGATTCTGCTCAGTGACCTCACGGATGTAATCCCACAACAGGGTGATCCGCTTGAGCTTCCTCAGGTCTTCGCGGCAGTACATCCAGAATTGTCGGGTGATGTTGATCTCCGCCGGCAACACCGGCAGCAATCGCGGATCCTGCGCCGCCAAAAAGCACGGCAAAATCGCCAGCGACCGCCCTTGCTGCGCCGCCACGAACTGCGCGATCACGCTGGTGCTGCGCAGGTTGGCGCTGGCGCCGGGCAGTACGTTCGCCAGGTACAGCAGCTCCGAGCTAAACGCCAGGTCATCGACATAACTGATGAATGAATGCTTGCCCAGGTCTGCCGGGCGGCGGATCGGAGGGTGTTTGTCGAGATAGTCCTGGGTCGCGTACAGCTGCAATTTGTAGTCGCAGAGTTTGCAGCAGACGTACGGGCCATGCTCCGGGCGCTCCAGGGCGATGACGATGTCCGCCTCGCGCTTGGACAGGCTGATGAAGTGCGGCAGCGGCAGGATGTCCACCGAGATCGCCGGGTAGGCGTCGACGAAGTGGCTCAGTTGCGGGGTGATGAAGAAGCTGCCGAAGCCTTCGGTGCAGCCCATGCGCACATGCCCGGACAACGCCACGCCGGAGCCGGAAACCTGTTCGCAGGCCATGTGCAATGTGCTTTCAATCGACTCGGCGTAACCGAGCAAACGCTGACCTTCGGCGGTCAGGACGAAACCGCTGGTCCGGGACTTTTCGAAGAGCAATGTGCCCAATGCCGCTTCCAGCGAACTGATGCGCCGGGACACGGTGGTGTAGTCCACCGACAGGCGCTTGGCCGCGGTGCTGGCCTTGCGGGTGCGGGCGACTTCAAGGAAAAACTTGAGGTCATCCCAGTTCAGTGAACCTAAAGATGTGATGTTTTTTTGCATGTTGGACCGGCTTTTATGTGCGTTCTTATTAGAAGTTTGCACATCTATACTCCAAAAACAGTCCGACAACCAATTCGCGACACACGCCTCATCTCAAGGCGACTTACCCGCCTTGGCTCCCTGCATAACAATAAGTATTGGAGACCAGCATGAACGCATCGCTCACGCCAAACGAAACCACGGTCCAAAACGTCAAGCTGTTGATCGACGGCGAGTGGGTCGAGTCCCAGACCACCGAGTGGCACGACATCATCAACCCGGCGACCCAGCAAGTGCTGGCCAAGGTTCCGTTCGCTACCGCGCAGGAAGTCGACGCCGCCATCAGCGCCGCTCATCGCGCCTTCCAGACCTGGAAGCTGACGCCGATCGGCGCGCGGATGCGCATCATGCTCAAGCTCCAAGCATTGATTCGCGAACACTCCAAACGCATCGCCGTGGTCCTGAGTGCCGAGCAGGGCAAAACCATCGCCGACGCTGAAGGCGATATTTTCCGTGGCCTGGAAGTGGTCGAGCACGCGTGCTCCATCGGCACCCTGCAAATGGGCGAATTCGCCGAAAACGTCGCGGGCGGCGTCGACACCTACACCCTGCGCCAGCCCATCGGCGTCTGCGCCGGCATCACCCCGTTCAACTTCCCGGCGATGATTCCGCTGTGGATGTTCCCGATGGCCATCGCCTGCGGCAACACCTTCGTGCTCAAGCCGTCCGAGCAGGACCCGATGTCGACCATGCTGCTGGTGGAACTGGCAATCGAAGCCGGCGTTCCGGCGGGCGTGCTGAACGTGGTTCACGGCGGCAAGGATGTGGTGGACGCACTCTGCACTCACAAGGACATCAAGGCGGTTTCCTTCGTCGGTTCGACCGCCGTCGGTACTCACGTCTATGACCTGGCCGGTAAACACGGCAAGCGTGTGCAATCGATGATGGGCGCCAAGAACCACGCCGTGGTGCTGCCGGATGCCAATCGCGAACAAACTCTCAACGCTTTGGTCGGTGCCGGTTTCGGTGCGGCCGGTCAGCGTTGCATGGCCACTTCCGTGGTGGTGCTGGTGGGCGCGGCCAAGCAATGGCTGCCAGACCTGAAAGCGCTGGCGCAGAAACTCAAAGTGAACGCGGGCAGCGAGGCGGGCACCGATGTCGGGCCGGTGATTTCGAAAAAGGCCAAGGCGCGGATTCTCGATCTGATCGAATGCGGCATCAAGGAAGGCGCCAAACTGGAACTCGATGGTCGCGAAATCAGCGTGCCGGGTTTCGAGAAGGGCAACTTTGTCGGCCCGACCCTGTTCTCCGGCGTAACGACTGAGATGCAGATCTATACCCAGGAAATCTTCGGGCCGGTGCTGGTGGTGTTGGAAGTCGACACCCTCGATCAGGCGATTGCCCTGGTCAACGCCAACCCGTTCGGCAACGGCACGGGCCTGTTCACTCAGAGCGGTGCGGCGGCGCGCAAGTTCCAGAGCGAAATCGATGTCGGCCAGGTCGGCATCAACATCCCGATCCCGGTGCCGGTCCCGTTCTTCAGCTTCACCGGTTCCCGTGGTTCGAAACTCGGCGACCTCGGCCCGTATGGCAAGCAAGTGGTGCAGTTCTACACTCAGACCAAGACGGTCACCAGTCGCTGGTTCGATGACGACAGCGTCAACGACGGTGTGAACACCACCATCAACTTGCGTTAAGGAGCCAGGCATGAAAATCGCTTTTATCGGTCTCGGCAACATGGGCGCGCCGATGGCGCGCAACCTGATCAAGGCTGGCCATGCGCTGAACCTGGTCGATCTGAACAAGACTGTTCTGGCTGAGCTGGAGCAACTGGGCGGCAGCATCAGCGCTACCGCCCGGGAAGCGGCGCAAGGTGCAGAGCTGGTGATCACCATGCTGCCCGCCGCTGTGCATGTGCGCAGTGTCTGGCTGGGTGAGGACGGTGTACTCGCCGGCATCGGCAAGGGTGTACCGGCGGTGGATTGCAGCACTATTGATCCGCAGACTGCGCGTGATGTCGCTGCGGCCGCCGCCAAACAAGGCGTGGCCATGGCCGATGCGCCGGTGTCCGGTGGCACGGGCGGTGCCGCCGCCGGGACACTGACCTTTATGGTCGGTGCAACCCCTGAGCTGTTCGCCACCCTGCAACCGGTGTTGGCGCAGATGGGTCGCAACATCGTGCATTGCGGCGAAGTCGGCACCGGGCAAATCGCCAAGATCTGCAACAACCTGCTGCTGGCGATCTCGATGGTCGGTGTCAGTGAAGCCATGGCGTTGGGCGATGCGTTGGGGATCGACACCGGTGTGCTGGCCGGGATCATCAACAGCTCGACCGGGCGTTGCTGGAGTTCGGAAATGTACAACCCGTGGCCGGGCATCGTCGAAACGGCGCCAGCCTCACGCGGTTATACCGGTGGTTTCGGTGCGGAACTGATGCTCAAGGATCTGGGGCTGGCCACGGAAGCGGCCCGTCAGGCACACCAGCCGGTGGTGCTCGGCGCGGTGGCCCAGCAGTTGTATCAGGCGATGAGCCAGCGCGGGGAGGGTGGCAAGGACTTCTCGGCGATCATCAACAGCTATCGCAAGCCCCAGTAAAACCCTGTGGGAGCGGGCTTGCTCGCGAAGGGGCCGGTACATTCAGCATTCGCGTTGACTGACCCACCGCGTTCGCGAGCAAGCCCGCTCCCACAGAAATTGCATGAACCTCTCGATATTTACCGGGAATCACGTCGGGTGATTTCCCGGTTTTTTTGCATCAGGCAAACACAAAATACTTACGCACGGTCTCGACCACTTCCCACGTGCCTTTCATCCCCGGCTCGATGACAAAGATATCCCCGGCACGCAGGTGAATCGGCTCCTTACCTTCCGGGGTGATGATGCAGTAGCCCTCGCGGAAGTCGCAGTATTCCCACTTCACGTATTCCACGTACCACTTGCCCGGCGTGCAGATCCAGGTGCCCATGATCTTGCTGCCGTCTTCGCTGGTGTAGGCGTTGAGGTTGACGGTGTGCGGGTCGCCTTCGAGTTTTTCCCATTTGCAGGCGTCGAGTACCGGCAGCGGGTGGGTGTCGCGAAGAACGGTAATAGGTGCGGTCATGTGGACTCCGGGCGATGGGCTGAAGAACTGAAGTCGCCACCCTATAGCGCCCGTCCCGGGGTCAGTTGTCTGTGCTCGACATCGAGCTGTCCAGAAACGCGCATTGGCTCAAATGTCTGACGGTATTAATGCCTGCATCAGCGCCCTGGCATAACCGGGCAGCGCGGCAAAATCCCGGGCGCACAGCAGCAGTTTGCGTCGGGCCCAAGGCTCGGTGAGGACGATGCTTTTGAACGGTGGCTGTGCCGGTCCGCGTTCGACGGCGGCCAGTGGCACGATGGCCAGCCCGGCGCCTCGGGCGACCATGCGCATCACGCCATCGAAGCCGTCGGCGCGAATACGAATCTGCATGCGCGAGCCGTTATGCAGGGCTTGTTCCTCCAGGTACACCGCCAGCGCACTGTTGGCGTTCAGTCCTACGTAGTCATGGTGCAAGGTGTCGCTGAAAGTGACGCCGTCCGTGTAGGCCAACGGATGGTCGAGGGGCAGGATCAAGACCAGCGGATCGTCGCGGAAGGGTTTTGTCTGTAGGCCATCGGTGTCCACCGCGTCGGAAACAATGCCCAGGTCCGCCGTCCCTTGGCGCAACGCATGGGTGATGCGGGCGCTGGGCAGTTCTTGCAGGTCGATGTCGAGGTTGGGATGGTCGCGCAGGAAGTCGGCGAGCAACTCCGGCAGGTATTCGGTGATCGCCGTGGTGTTGCACAACAACCGCACCTGGCCTTTGACGCCTTTGGCGTAATCGGCGAGGTCCTGTTGCAGGCGTTCGGCCTGTTGCAGCAAGACCCGGGCGTGTTGCGCCAGGGCCTTGCCGGCGGGTGTAGGCGTGACGCCGCGACGGCCACGTTGCAGGAATTCGATCCCCAGCGAGGCTTCCATGGCGCGGATGCGCGCGCTGGCGGCGGCCAGGGACAGATGCGTACGGCCGGCACCGGCGGTGATGTTGCCGCTGTCGAGGATGTTCAGGTAGAGACGCAGGTCGGTCAGGTCGAAGTGCATCGTGGCAGCCTTAGGAGGTTTGTTGTCTGGGCGGGCCTCTTCGCGGGCAAGCCTCGCTCCTACAGTTGTAAATGCGTTCCCTGTAGGAGCGAGGCTTGCCCGCGAAGGCGTCAGCAGCAGCACCGAATTCTTCAGCCTCTGTCATATCAAGAGGCACCCTCAGTATATGGCAGATTTTCAACCCGGCCGCCGGGGCGCAGGATAGCCCCATGAATACGCTCGCCACGTTCTACCAAAACCTCGGCCTGGCCCTGTCGGTGCTGGTCATCGCCACTTTCCTGCTCGCCGGCATGATCAAGGGTGTGATCGGCCTCGGCCTGCCGACCATCGCCATGGGCTTGCTCGGTCTGGCTATGGCACCGTCGCAGGCTGCCGCGCTGTTGATCATCCCCGCGACCCTGACCAACGTCTGGCAACTGGCCTTCGGTGGACATCTGCAAGGATTGATCAAACGCTTGTGGCCAATGCTGCTGGCGATTTTCCTTGGCACTGGCGCCGGTACGCTGTGGATCGACATGGCCGGTGGTCATTGGGTGGTGCGGGGATTGGGGGCGGCGTTATTGCTGTACGCCTTGAGCGGATTATTCCTGCCCACGTTGCGCATCGGCACTCGCACCGAGCGCTGGCTTGGTCCGGTCTGCGGCGTGCTGACCGGCGTTATTTCCTCAGCCACGGGTGTGTTCGTGATTCCCGCCGTGCCTTATCTGCAAGCCCTCGGCCTGAACAAGGATGAACTGGTGCAGGCCTTGGGGTTGTCATTCACCGTCTCGACCCTGGCCCTGGCCGCCGGCCTGTTCTGGCGCGGTGCCCTCGGTGGCGGCGAATTGAGCGCTTCGCTGTTGGCGCTGATCCCGGCGGTGCTCGGCATGTTGCTCGGCCAATGGTTGCGTCAGCGGATCAGCGCCGCGCTGTTCAAGCGAGTGTTCTTTATCGGCCTCGGCGTGCTCGGCGGCCACTTGCTGATCAGCGGGTAGCCGATGACGGGCTGAGCATGTCGATGGCGCGAATCTCGAAATCCTGCTCCAGATAGTCCATGCGCTGCTCGCGGAACTGCTTCATGTGCGGCAGGTTCGAGTGCACGTCCAGGTGCGCCTGGGACGCCCAGATCTCGTAGAAGATAAACAGCGTCGGGTCCTGCTGATCGCGCAGCATGTGGTACTCGATGCAACCGGGTTCGGCGCGGCTCGGCTCGACATAGGCGCGAAACAGCGCTTCAAAGGCCTCGGCTTTTTCCGGGCGGGTCTTGGCGTGCAGGATGAAGCCTTGTACATCACTCATCGAAAAATCCTTCGAAATAAGAATCGGCGAAAGTCTATGGCAACAATCGCCTGTCGATTCGTGCGTTTTGGTCAAATGTATTTTGTTAATTCGTGGCTTATTCCGCGCGAGGCGGGTCGCTACTCTGCCGCCATCGAATTCCAACCTTCCGAGATCCCCATGAAAAAAGTCCTCTTGCTCAATGGCGGCAAAAAGTTCGCCCACTCCGATGGCCGCTACAACGCCACGTTGCATGACACCGCGCTGAGCGTGCTGGATCGCGGTGGCCTGGACGTGAAGACCACGTTCATCGACGAAGGCTATGACCTGGCGGAAGAAGTGGCCAAGTTTGTCTGGGCCGACGTGATCATTTACCAGATGCCGGGCTGGTGGATGGGCGCGCCGTGGACCGTGAAAAAGTACATCGACGAAGTCTTCACCGAAGGCCACGGCAGCCTCTACGCCAGCGATGGCCGCACCCGTGCCGATGCGTCGCAAAAGTACGGCAGCGGCGGTTTGTTGCAGGGCAAGCAATACATGTTGTCCCTGACCTGGAACGCCCCGCAGCAAGCCTTCGACGATCCGACCGACTTCTTCGAAGCCAAGGGCGTGGACGCGGTGTACTTCCCGTTCCACAAGGCCAACACCTTCCTCGGCATGACCGGTTTGCCGACCTTCCTGTGCGTGGACGTGATGAAACGCCCGGACATCGAGCGTGATATGGCGCGGTATGAGCAGCATTTGACTGAGGTGTTTGGTCTCAAAGCGTAACGCTCAGCTACTATCGAAGCCTGAACCTGTGGGAGCGGGCTTGCTCGCGAATGCGGTCTGTCTGCCACATTTATGTTGGATGTGCCGACGCTTTCGCGAGCAAGTCCGCTCCCACAAGGGTTTTGCTTTGCCACAGAGAATCGCGCAGGACAATCGATAAGGGAGCCACGTGAAAGCCAGATCCGATGAATTGCAGATTTTCGTCTGCGTGATTGAATGCGGGTCGATTTCGGCTGCGGCCGAGCAGGTCGGGCAAACGCCTTCGGCAGTCAGCCGCACGTTGTCGCGCCTGGAAGCCAAGCTCGATACCACGCTGATCAACCGCACCACCCGGCGCATGGACCTGACCGAGGAGGGCAAGTATTTCTTCGAGCACGCCAAGCTGATCCTCGATCAGATGGAGGAGCTCGAAGAACGCCTCAATTCCCGCCAGCAAACTCCGTCCGGACGCCTGCGGATAAACGCCGCGTCGCCCTTCATGCTGCACGCCATCGTGCCGTACATCGATGAGTTCCGCCGTCTCTACCCGGACATTCAGCTCGAACTCAACAGCAACGACCTGATCATTGACCTGCTGGAACAAAGCACCGACATCGCCATCCGCATCGGCACCCTCGCGGACTCGACTTTGCACGCCCGTTCCCTGGGGTGCAGCCCGCTGCATATCGTCGCCAGCCCGGCGTATCTGGAGCAGCACGGCACACCCGTCGCCGTCGCCGACCTCAACGATCACACGCTGATCGGCTTCACCCAGAACGAAGGCCTCAATCAATGGCCGCTGCGTCATGTGCACGGCGATCGCTGGCCGATCAATGCCGCGATCAACGCCTCCAGCGGCGAGACCGTGCGCCACCTGGCGCTGGAAGGCCAGGGCATCGCGTGCCTGTCGGACTTCATGACCCATGCGGACATCCGCGCCGGGCGCCTGAAGGAGGTGCTGTCGGAATTCAACAGCGGCTACCGCCAACCGATCAACGCGGTGTACTACCGCAACTCGCAACTGGCCCTGCGCATCCAGTGCTTTCTGGACTTTATCCAGGGCAAATTGGCGGTATACGCAAATTCGGATTTCCAAGGCTGATTCGTGATCCCTGCGCAAGAGTGAATTGGGCCACCGGGGATTTTTCCACAGGGTTCGGTCGTTGATACTCGTTGCATCACTTATTAACGCAGGGAGTTTCTCCATGAACGTATTCGTTACCGGCGCCGCCGGTTTTATCGGCGGCTCCATCGCCACGGGCCTGGTCCAGGCCGGGCATCAAGTCACCGGCCTGGTGCGCAGCGCCGAACAAGCCAATGAACTGACCGCACTGGGCATCACCCCGGTGATTGGCACTCTGGACGACAGCGCCTTGCTGGCGGAACAGGCCCGCGCCGCCGACGCTGTGATCAACGCCGCCAGCAGCGACCATCGCGCCGCCGTAGAAGCCTTGCTCGATGCGCTACGCGGTTCCAACAAAGTGTTCCTGCACACCAGTGGTTCGAGCATCGTCGGCGATGCGTCGGGCGGTAAGTCCAGCGACGTCATCTACTACGAAGACAACCTGCCGGCACCCACCGTCGACAAGGCCGCCCGCGTGGCCATCGACAACCTGATCCTCGCGGCGGCGAAGGACGGGGTGAACTCAGCGGTCATCTGTAACACCCTGATCTACGGTCACAGCCTGGGCGTCAAGCGCGACAGCGTGCAGTTGCCGCGCCTGCTGAAACAGGCACGCAAAAGCGGTGTGGTGCGCCACGTCGGCACCGGCCAGAACATCTGGTCCAATGTGCACATCGAAGACGTCGTAGCGCTGTACCTGCTGGCGCTGACCAAAAATGTCCCGGGCACGTTCTACTTTGTCGAAAGCGGTGAGTCCGCGTTCATCGACATGACCACCGCCATGGCCAAGGCCTTGAACCTCGGCGAGCCGCAAGACTGGCCGCTGAAAGACGCCGAAGCCGAGTGGGGTTACGAGATGGCCAACTATGGCCTGGGCTCCAACAGTCGGGTGCGCGGCAAACATGCCCGGGAACTGCTGGGCTGGGCGCCGAAGCGCACTTCGGTGACTGAGTGGATCCTCCACGAAATGGTCTGAGGTCGACGCCCGCTGATTCTGTAGCAAGTTTCAGCACATAACCCGCCGATGAGCAATATGCTCGTCGGCGGGTTTTTTTTTGCCCGATAAATTAATATTTATTATTGCGTGCAAGTCCCCATAAACAGGGGAGGTTAAAGCGGTATTTAATTTTTACTTAAAGGAATATTTAATTTTTAGCTGAAGCTGTATGAGGCTGTTCGGAAATTTCCTACTAGTCTTGCACACGGACAAACATGGCCAGCCCTGATGGCAATCATGAAGTATCCGTCATCCACTTGTTGCCCAGGCATTAGGCCGGGGAAACAGGCAAATGCGCGTGGACTTTTTTTGCAAAAGGAATTTGCGATGGCACTACACATTCTTGATGTCTTCTCGTAAAGGCATATCCCGGGCGAATCAATTGACTTCGCCTCTTCAATCTTTATGACGTTCGGCCATTGATGCCTGAAATCCGTTCATAAACCCAGGCTAGAGCACTGCACTCGGCGAGTGCGGGCACAGTCATCACTGAAATTGGCAAGAACAAGGAGTCGTTATGATCATTTTAGGCATTACTAACAATGATTTGTCGGGTGCCTGCCTGGTACGTGAAGGGCAGATTCTTTCGGCAGTCAGTGAAGAGCGTTTTACCCGCATCAAGGATCATAAGATCTGGCCCGCCAAGTCGATTGAATTTGTATTGAGTCAGGCGGGTGTGTCCCTGGAAGATGTCGATTATGTGGCGTATGGATGGAACGCCGGTTTCAGTGCCGATAAACACTTGGAGTTGTACTTCGATCGTATTGTTGAAGAAGTGCGGAGTAATCCCCAAGGCCTCACACAGTTTCGCCAACGTGTAACTGATGAAGTAACAAACGATAAAGAGAAACGCGCCGAGTTTGATGAATATATTGCCGCTAATGGTTTGACCGGCAAGGCGTATTACATTGATCACCATGAGTGCCATGCGTTAGGTGCCTATGTCTGTTCACCCTTCGACGAAGCGCTGACGCTCACCTGCGATGGTCGCGGCGATTTCCAGTCCCTGACCGTGACCTGGTACAGCCCCAGCGAAACCACGGTGTTGCAGCGCGAAACCAGCGTCGACAGCCTCGGTTATTTCTACGGCCGGATTACCCATTTATTGGGTTACAAACCCAATCGCCATGAAGGCAAAGTCACCGGCCTCGCCGCGTTTGGCGATCCGCAAAAACTGCTGGGGGTGATGCAGCAGATGATCCGTTTCGAAGACGGGCGCATCAAGGCCTGCTGTGGCGATCTGTTCCTGCCCTCTTACAACCATTACAGCGAACCGCTGGAAACCCTGTTCGCCGGGGAAACCCCCGAGGACATCGCCGCCGCCGTGCAACGCCACACCGAAGACCTGCTGGTGGCCACGGTCAGCCATCACCTGGCAAAACGGGGCAGCGCCAACCTGTGCCTGGCCGGTGGTGTGTTCGGCAACGTGAAACTCAATCAGCGCCTGCGGGAAATTCCCGGGGTGAAAAACGTCTACGTGCTGCCGTGCATGGGCGATGGTGGCCTGGCGTTGGCAGCGGCGGTCGGGGCGGCGTATCTGCAGAAGGGCACCCGCTTCAAGAACCCGGCGATGACCCTTGGGCCGCAATCGCGCAGCGTGTCGCAGAACATCAACCTGATCAATCGCGACTACCCTGAACTCGGCTACCACACCCCGTCGAACATCATTGAAGTCCTCACCGAGGCATTGCTGGAGAACCAGGTGCTGGGCATGTTCAAGGGCAAAATGGAGTTCGGCCCGCGTTCGCTGTGCAACCGCAGCATCGTCTATCACGCCCTGGATGCCGAGGTGAATGACTGGCTGAACAAGCGCATGCACCGCACCGAGTTCATGCCTTTCGGCCCGGTCACGGCCATCGAGCAGGCGGCGGCGTGCTACGTCGGCTGGGATGAGGATCAGGTCGCGGCGGACACCATGACCATGACCTACGATTGTCACCCGCAATTCCGCGAGGCCAGTCCGGCGGTGGTGCACATCGACGGCACTGCCCGGCCACAGGTGATCCGCCCCGAGGGCGACCCGTTCATGCATCGCCTGTTGAACGCCTGGCATGAAAAGACCGGCCAGGCGGCGTTGATCAACACTTCGTTCAACCGCCATGAAGAACCGATCGTGTGTTCGTCCCAGGACGCACTGGATGCGTTGAAGGAAGGCATGGTCGATCTGGTGGTGATGAGCGAGTCGCTGATCGTCTGGCGCAAAGGCAAGAACAGCTTCACCCAGCAACGCTACGAGTAAGGGATGGGTGGTTTTCAGGGCTCCTTGGGAGCCCTGTTTTTTGGCGCATAGGGTGTATGGTTAACGAATGTATTTGATCTTTTTCGGGTTCTTTGCGGCAGAAGGAATCATCTACCCGTTCTGGCCGACGTGGCTGGATTCCCTGGGGTTCAGCGCCAGCCAGATAGGCCTGCTGATTGCGGCGGCTTACTGGCCCCAGGTGTTTACCGGGGTGTTTATCACCTACGTGGCTGACTGGCGCGTGGACCAATTGCGTCTCGCGGCTTTTCTCGGTTTCTCGGCGGCGTTCTGTACGTTGCTGTTCTATTTCATGCCGGCGCACTTGTGGATCTTTGTGTGCCTGAGCGTGCTGTTTGGCGGGCTGTGGATGGTGGTCTTGCCCTTGTCCGAGTCCTATTTGCTCAAGCGGGACAAACAGGCGTTGCAGAACTATGGCTGGGTGCGGGCGGTAGGTTCTTCGGCGTTTATCCTGACCTCGACCCTCGGCGGTTTGTTGTTTGCGCAGTACAGCCAGTCCTGGGTGCCGATCGTGATTGCGGCGAGCATGTTGTTCACCGCCCTGGCGTGTTTGCGCTTGAAGCGCCAAGTGTCCAAGGCCCATCTGGCCCCTATAAACCGCGTGATTAAACGACCGGACTGGAAAGCCCTGTTGGCGCAAAAAAGTCTGTTGATCGCGATTGCGGCGGCCAGTTTTATTCAACTAAGCCACACGTTGTACTTTTCCACGTCATCGATTGGCTGGGGCGTGAAGGGCTACTCTTCGGCGGCCATCGGCGCGTTCTGGGCGGTGGCGGTGATGGCGGAAATCACCTATTTCGCGCTCTCGAATAAAGTCCTGTCGTTGTGTGCGCCCTTATCCATCGTGATGTTTTCCAGTGTCTGCGCGGCGTTGCGCTGGGCATTTTTTTCCGACAGTGATGCGATGTCAGTGATCCTGTTGGGCCAGTGTTTACACGCCCTGAGCTTTGCCGCGTACCACTCGGCGATCATGCGATTCATCCGCGACCATGCGCCGCAAGACATTCAGGTCTTTACTCAGGGCGTCTATTACTCCCTGGCGGTTGCGCTGCCCATGGGCCTGGCGACGCCGTTTGCCGGGTATTTGTATGAAACGCAACCACAGTGGTCCTACTACGTGATGGCGCTGTTTGCCTTGATCGGCACAGTGCTGGCGTTTATTGCTCATCAGAAGATGCGAAGTTCAACTCATGACACAACAAACGTTTACAGCCGTCTGCTTTGATATGGATGGCGTGCTTATCCAGTCTCGCGAAGTCATTGAATTTGCCTGGACCAGCGTTGCCCGGCGCTACGGCGTGGCCGTCGATCAGGCATTTATTACCGAGCATATTCACGGCCGTCCGGGCGGCCATACCTTGAATGCGTTGTTCGGTCAGTTTGACGAGGAACAGCGCCAGGCGATCAAGCAGCAAGTCGATGCCGCCGAGCAGGTTTCGTCCTGTGAACTGGTGCCGGGTGTCGCTACGTTTATCGCCCAATTGAAAGACTGCGCCGTGCCCATGGCCCTGGTCACCAGCAGTTGGCGCGAGCGCGTGCGGCACGTTTTGCAACAACACAATCTGACCTCGGTGTTCGACAGCATCATCTGCCGCGACGACGTGCGCAGCGGCAAACCGGCGCCCGACGCTTATCGCTTGGCGGCGGCGCACCTGGAGCGCCAGAGCGACGAATGCCTGGTGTTCGAAGACTCGGTCAGCGGCGTGCAGTCGGCGATCAGCAGCGGCGCGCTGTGCGTTGGCATCGGTGATGACCAGACGTTGACCGATCACGGCGCGACGCGGCTGTATGCGGACTTCACCGCGCTGCCGGTGTCGATGACGGATTTGGGGCCACACATGTTGGGGGACGGCGGGCTGTTCATCAGTGGGCGCGTTGCCCAGAGGTTCGCCCGCTCATGACGCCGACACTGCAACACGCTAGCGTCCTGTGGGATTTTCTCGGTGCCGGGCGCCAACACCAGGCTTGCGAACTGATTGTCGTCTGCGGCTCCTACGATTTGCGGGTGTGTGACTACGCCTGTGAACTGCTGAAACAAGGCGTCGCCCCGCACCTGCTATTTACCGGCAATACCGGCAACTGGACGAAACATTTGTGGGAACAAACCGAAGCCGATATTTTCGCCCAGCGAGCCCTCGCGCTGGGGGTGAGGGCGGATCAATTCACCCTTGAATCCCGCGCCACCAACTTCGCCGAGAACATCGCGTTTGCCAGGGACTTGTTCCCGCAAGTGCGCCGGGCGACGTTCCTGACCAAGCCGAACTCGATCCGCCGCGTGGCCCTGACCTTGCCCATCCAGTGGCCGGGGCTTGAGGCTTTTGTGGATGCGCCGTCATTCACTTTTCCCGACGGGGTGAGCAACCTGATCGGGGTGCTGGGGTTGATCGACGAGATGGTCGGCGATATTCACCGCATCATGGTTTACCCTTCGCTGGGCTTCCAGGCCGAGCAGGTGATTCCCGACCAGGTTCAGCAAGCCTGGCGTTACCTGGTGGAGCAAGGGTTCGATCACCATTTGATCAAGGGCAGGAGCTGAGGCCCGGAGACTGACATGCTGTACGACACGCTGATTCGTAATGCCCTGGTCATCGACGGCAGCAACCGCCCCGGTTATCCCGCCGACGTGGCGCTCCTGAACGGGCGCATCGAGCGCATCGGCGACCTGCACGACGCCCGCGCCACTGAAGAAATCGACGCCGCCGGCCGGGTACTGGCACCGGGTTTCATTGACGTGCACACCCACGACGACACGGTGGTGATCCGCCAGCCGCAGATGCTGCCCAAGCTCAGCCAGGGGGTGACCACGGTCATCGTCGGCAACTGCGGGATCAGTGCGTCGCCGGTCAGTTTGCGTGGCGATCCGCCGGACCCGATGAACCTGCTCGGCACGCGCGCGGCGTTTGTTTATCCGACGTTTCGCGATTACCGCGCCGCCGTCGAAGCGGCCAACACCACGCTGAACGTGGCGGCGCTGGTCGGCCACACCGCGCTGCGCAGCAATCACCTCGACGACCTGTTTCGCACCGCCAGCGCCGATGAAATCGCCGGGATGCGCGAGCAACTGCGCGCAAGCCTGGAGGCGGGCGCGCTGGGGTTATCCACCGGCCTGGCCTATGCCAGTGCGTTCTCGGCGTCCACCGATGAAGTCATGCAATTGACCGAAGAGCTGAGCGCGTTCGGCGCGGTCTACACCACCCATTTGCGCAGCGAATTCGAACCGGTGCTGGAGGCCATGGACGAGGCGTTCCAGATCGGCCGACATGCCAAAGCCCCGGTGATCGTGTCCCACCTCAAATGTGCCGGCGTCGGTAACTGGGGCCGCAGTCCGCAGTTGTTGGCGTCCCTTGAGCACGCGGCGCAAACCCATCCCGTGGGCTGCGATTGTTATCCCTACGCGGCGAGTTCTTCGACCCTGGACCTCAAGCAAGTCACCGATGCCCATCGCATCACCATCACCTGGTCCACGCCGCACCCTGAAGTGAGTGGCCGCGATCTGCTCGAGATCGCCGCCGAGTGGGGCATGCCCCTGCTCGACGCCGCCCGGCGCCTGCAACCGGCGGGGGCGGTGTATTACGGGATGGACGAGGCGGATGTGCGGCGCATCCTTGCGCATCCGTTGTCCATGGTTGGCTCCGACGGTTTGCCGGAAGACCCGTTTCCCCATCCACGCTTGTGGGGCGCGTTCCCACGGGTGCTCGGGCATTTCAGCCGTGACGTCGGACTCTTCCCGCTGCACACCGCCGTACACAAGATGACCGGGTTGTCGGCGGCGCGCTTTGGCTTGAAGGCACGCGGCGAAATTCGCGAAGGGCATTGGGCGGATCTGGTTCTGTTTGATCCGCTGACCGTTCGCGACGTGGCGGACTTCCATGATCCGCAGCGAGCGGCGGAAGGGATTGACGGGGTTTGGATCAACGGTGTACTGAGCTATGCCGATGGCCAGGCGAACGGGTGCCGGGAAGGGCGGTTTCTGGCGCGGGAAGGAAATTTGCGCGACGGCTTCCGGTGACCATTTCGAGTGCTGCGTCACAGTGATGGCACTGTGAGATTAAAGAAAGCCATCGCCAAGCCGAAGTGCTGACATCCAGCCCAGCTAAACTGGGCCTTTTAAGTCAGGGAGCAACCCATGAGCTTCGGCAAAACCACCCCGATCCTGCGGATTTTCGATGAAGCCAAGGCAGTGGCGTTCTACGTCGACTTCCTGGGCTTCAAAATCGATTGGCAGCATCGCTTCGAAGCCAACTTCCCGCTGTACCTGCAAGTCTCCCGGGGCGAATGCGTGCTGCACCTGTCCGAACACCACGGCGACGCCACCCCGGGCTCGGCCCTGCGCATCGAAACCGACGAACTCGAAGCCTTCCAGCAACAACTGACCGCCAAGGACTACACCTACGCCAAACCCCAGATCCAGGCTATGCCATGGGGCAGCCAGGACATGACCGTAACCGACCCGTTCGGGAATCGGTTGGTGTTTACCAATGCGATTAGTGTTTAAAAACCGCTTGGCAGCTCGGAAGATTTTTGTGGTGAAAGATGTGCTAGCCTCAATCAATGATTTCATTGATTGCAGGAGGCATCATGGCCAGCATCACTATTCGAAACCTAGACGACCAAATTAAAGAACAGCTGCGCATAGCCGCCGCCCACAATGGGCATTCGATGGAAGAGGAGGCGCGTCTCATTCTGGGAAGAGCGCTGGCAACTGTTGATCGCGCCGGGGGGCTTGGAAGCCGGATCCGCAACAGATTCAGCTCAAGTGGCGGTATCGAGCTCAACTTGCCTTCGCGGGAAGAGAAAGCAACGGCGGTGGATTTCTGCGAATGATAGTGCTCGATACCAATGTTCTTTCGGAGTTCATGCGGGTCGAGCCCGATGAAAAAGTGTTGGCTTGGGTCGATGCTCAGCCGGCGATGGAGTTGGCAATTAGTGCAGTGACTGTGGCGGAAATTCTCCATGGCATTGCACGACTGCCTTTCGGCAAACGCAAACAGAAGCTCGAGGCTCATGCGATGGCAATGTTTGAAGAGGACTTCGCCGGAAGGATATTGCCTTTTGATGCCCACGCCGCTGTTGAGTACGCGACGCTCGTTGCTGGCTGTGAAGCAAATGGTCGAGCGGCTTCAATGGCCGGCGCTCAAATCGCCGCTATTTGTCGAACCCATGGAGCGCCAATTGCTACGCGCAATGTTCGAGACTTTGCGTTTTCCGGGGTTGAAGTGATTAATCCCTGGGAAGTCTGAACATCTACGGTGATTTGTAGATAGCCGTCGCGAGCAAGCCCGCTCCCACATTCGATTACTGCCAGGCGCAAATTTTGCGTAGAGCGCAGATCCCTGTGGGAGCGGGCTTGCTCGCGAAGAGGCCGGTTCATTCGATACAGATGTTGACTGACCCACCGCCTTCGCGAGCAAGCCCGCTCCCACATTCGATTACTGCCAGACGCAGATTTTGCGTAGAGCACAACCCCCCTGTGGGAGCGAGCTTGCTCGCGAAGAGGCCGGTACATTCGATACGGATGTTGACTGACCCACCGCCTTCGCGAGCAAGCCCGCTCCCACATTCGATTACTGCCAGACGCAAATTTTGCGTAGCGCGCAGATCCCTGTGGGAGCGAGCTTGCTCGCGAAGAGGCCGGTACATTCGATACGGATGTTGACTGACCCACCGCCTTCGCGAGCAAGCCCGCTCCCACATTCGATTACTGCCAGACGCAAATTTTGCGTAGAGCACAGATCCCTGTGGGAGCGAGCTTGCTCGCGATGGGGTCTTTCATTCACCGCAAAGGTAAATGTCAGACTCGGAAGTGGCTCACCATCTGCTGCAACTGACCACCCAACCGCGCCAGTTCAACGCTGGATTTAGCGGTTTCGTCGCTGGCGGCGGCGGTTTGTTCGGAGACGTCGCGCACGTTGATGATGCTGCGGCTGATTTCTTCGGCCACGGCGCTTTGCTCTTCGGCGGCGGCGGCGATTTGCTGGTTCATCGACTGGATGTTGGACACCGTGCGGGTGATGTTTTCCAGGGACACGCCGGCCTTGCGGGTCAGCGCTACGCTGCTGTCGGTCAGGGCGCGGCTGTTGTTCATCACTGCCGACACTTGTTGCGTGCCGTTCTGCAAACCGGCCACCAGGCCTTCGATTTCTTCGGTGGATTTCTGCGTGCGCTGGGCCAGGCCCCGGACTTCGTCGGCCACCACGGCAAACCCACGACCGGCTTCACCGGCACGGGCCGCTTCGATGGCGGCGTTGAGGGCCAGCAGGTTGGTTTGCTCGGCCACAGCCTTGATCACGTCCATGACGCTACCGATCTTGTCGCTTTCCTGCTGCAGCACGCTCATGGCTTCGGTGGAACGCGCCACTTCAGTGGCCAGGCGTTCGATTTGGGCGATGGCTTCGTTGACCACCTTATCGCCTTCGCGGGCTTCACCATCAGCGGCGGCGGCTGCCTGGGAGGCTTCTTCGGCGTTGCGCGCGACTTCCTGCACGGTGGCGGTCATCTCGTGCATCGCGGTGGCCACCTGATCGGTCTCGATCTTCTGGCTGTTGACCCCGGCGCTGGTCTGTTCGGTCACGGCCGACAACTCTTCGGCGGCGCTGGCGATCTGGGTAACGCCGTCGCGGATGCCGCTGATCAAGTCGCGCAGGGTCACGCCCATGCGACCGATGCCTTGCTGCAACACGCCGAGTTCGTCGCGGCGGGTAACTTTGACGTCCTGGGTCAGGTCGCCGCTGGCGATGCGGTCGACCACGGTCATGGTTTCGCGTAGCGGGCCGGTGATCTGGCGGGTGATGATCACGGCGGCAATCACGCCCACCAGCAGCGCCAGCAAGGTGCTGATCAGTTGCAGGGTACGGGCCTGGGCGCTTTCGATGTCACGACGGTCGATCTGGAATTGATAGAGCTTGTCGCTCAGCTCGACGATGGCGGTGCCCTGGTCGGTCATTTCCTTGCGCGCCTGCACCGCATCGTTGCTGGCGCTTTTGTAAGCCTGCAAGGCGCTGCGGTAGTTGGTCAGCGCGGTATCCAGTTGACGCAAGGCGTCTTGCTGGGTGTCGGCGAAATGCACGTTCAGCGGCTTGAGGCTGGCGATGGCCGTATCCAGTTGGCCGATGGCTTTTTGCTCGGTCTCGGGGTTGGTGTTGGCGGTGTAGCCGCGCACTTCGTAGCGCGCGAGCATGAATGCTTCCTTGGCCTGGGTGATGGCCTGGAACTGTTCGAAACGCTGATCGCTCAGGGGCATGTCCTGCACGCGGGTGCTGATGGTGTTGATCAGCGTGCTGGCGGCCTCGGCGTTGGCGCCCATGGCGTCGCGGGCGCTGTTGCCGGTGCGGTAGGCGTTGCGCATTTTGTTCAGGGACGTCTGGTAGGCGGCGATGATCACGGCCTGCTCTTTGAGCATTTTGACGTTTTCAGGGTTCTTGAATTTACCCAGCAGCGCGGTTTGCTGGTTGGCAAAACTGTCGAGGGTGGTCTGGACGTTTTGTGCGGCGGTTTCGTCGCCGTTGGTCAGCATATATTGCAGGCGCACCACGCGCAGTTTGGTCAGGCCTGCGTTGAGCTGGGTGATGTCGCTCATCCAGTTGCTGCGGTCGATCAACCCGCCCAGGCTCGTCCAGCCGGTCAGGGCCAGGACGCAGGTCAGTGCCAGGACCAGGCCAAATCCCAGGCCCAGTTTCAGGTTCACGCTGATATTGCCGAACCATCCATTCATCACAATTCCTCCAGGAACATAGTGTTTCTTTATCGTCAGTTGGCTGGAAGATTGTTGTTTTTAGGTGCCAGCAAGGTGTGTTGCAGACCTGTATCGGCAGCAATCCCGAGAGCTGAAAGGTTTTTGTCGGACAGAACCTGTAACAAGGGGTGTGGCAGGTCTTAAGCTTTTTTTCACATGGGTTTCACTTGTTGGGGACGCTTGCCTCTCTACCCTCGCGGCATCTAATGGCCAGTGCGACATGCCGGCGAGGCGGCTTGATGTGGAATTGAGACTGAGTCTGTTCGGGATAAAACGCTCGATTGATCTGAGCTTTTTGGCCCGTTATCGCAATGCATGGGTGGTGCTCGCCTCGGCACTGCTGGTCATTCCGCTGACGCTCTGGCTGCTGGCGCCCGCCGCCGTGCCGGACCTGGCCCATGGCAATGTGGCCGGCGCCAAGGCGTTGCTGTCCGGTTGGGCCAAGGGCGACATGATCGTACTGGTGCGTCACGTCGAGCGCTGCGATCACTCCAAGGCTGCCTGCCTGAGTGGCAACGATGGCATCACCGACCGTTCCCGTGGCGTCGCGGTGGAGGTGGGCTCGCATTTCGAACGCCTGGGCCTGGACAAGGCTGATATCTATAACAGCCCGATGGTGCGCACGGCGCAGACTGCCGGGTACATGTTCAACTCGGTGGGCGCCGGAGAAGACTGGTTGATCAGTTGCAAGGGCACCATGCTGCGCGATGCCCTGGCGCACAAAGTACCGGGTCGCAACCTGATCCTGGTGACCCACAGCGAGTGCATGACCGAACTGGAAAAAAGCATGAACGTGTCGACGGACACCCTGGGGTACGGTGCCTCGTTGTTCGTTTCCACCGAAACCCCGCAAGCACCCTCTATCCTCGGTTATATCGAAGCCTCTGACTGGCGCTCGGTGACGACCCGCTAATTTCACTGACTCAGGACTTACGATGCAGATCGCTTCCCCTTCGCGCTTTTACTGGGTGAACTTCGGTATTCCACTGGCCTGTGCGGCGGTGGTGTTCCTGATGTTCGACATGACCAACATCGACATCGCGTTCAGCAACCTGCTGTTTGATCCGGTCAGCCAGATATTCCCGCTGGACAAGGTTCACTTCTTTGAAAAGCTCACCCACAAGTGGGCGCGGATCATTCCGAACTGGACCGGTGAAGTTGCCGTGATCGGTGCGATCCTGTCGTTTGTCTGGCCGCTGATCAACCCACAGAAGCACCCACGACTCGGTGGTTTCCTGCAGCGCACTAAAGCCTTACCGGTGCTGCGCTTTGCCCGCGATCATCGGCGGGACTTTCTGTTTGTGGTGGTCGCGTTTGCCATTTGTACTGGCGTGATCCATTTCCTCAAGTCCCACACCAGCGTGTATTGCCCGATTGAAACCACCCTCTACGGCGGAAAAATGGCCCATGTGGAGTGGTACAGCAACTTCCAGTTATTCAGGGAAGCGGGCGAGGGTCGTTGCTGGCCGGGTGGGCATGCTTCGGGCGGGTTCACCATGCTGGCGTTGTACTTCGTGGCTCGACGTTATCGCTGGCGCTTCTCGAAGGCCGTGATGTGGGGTTCGTTGTTGCTGGGTTTCATTTATGGCACCACGCGGGTTTTGCAGGGCTGGCACTACATGTCCCACACGTTCTGGGCCGGGATCTTTGTGTGGCTGGCGTGTTTGCTGACGGCGTTGGCGTTTTATGGAAGGGCGCGGTTGGAAGTGCCGGTGTTGCAGCGGCATGAGCGGGTTGAGCGGGTTGCGCAGGCCCAGACCTCCAGTTGACCACTGCCCTAAACGACAAAACCCGCCAGCCTCTGATTGAGGATGGCGGGTTTTTTTTGTTGTCTGGCTTGGAGGTTGTGGTGGCTGGGAGATTGCCTTCGCGAGCAAGCCCGCTCCCACAGGGGATTTAGGGTGTTCACACGATCCCTGTAGGAGCGAGGCTTGCCCGCGAAGAACGATAACGCGGTCTACCTGAATGACTCACTCGCCAACGAAGTAATACGGCTGTCTTCCAACCATCATGATCTTCAGCACCTTCAACGGCGCCACCGGTTCGCTTTCGCCCGCCATGACCGCCACGTTCGTCGGCGACGCCTTCAAGAACTCATGCAGTTGCGCTTCTGTGTCCAATCCCTTGAGCACCCGCTGGGTATAAAACACGCTGGCGCCGCCCACTCGCTCATCAGCCTGGAACAGCGCGACGTTTTGCCCCTTGGCTTGCAGCGCTTGAATCTGCTCGACCAGCGGCACGAACGACAATTTGCGATCAGCGTGAGGCAGCAGCCATTGTGCGCTGATCAGGTAGCAACCCAGCACCACGGCGAGCACACCGGCGATCAACCCCTTTTGATGACGGGCTATGCGACCGATCAGGCCTGGAGAGCTTTCCCGAGCCTTCAACCGCTCGTAGAGCACCCGCGCATATTCAGCCGCGATCACCGCAGCCGCTGGCGCCAGGGACATCAGATACACCGTGCGCTTGCTCGAAGCCAAGGTCAGCATCAGGAATTGCGCCAGAATCCACACGCTGAAAAACAGCAGATACCGATTGGCCATCAGGCTTTTGCGGAAATGCCACAGGCCCAGGTACACCAGGATGTTCCAGGGCAGAAAGGCCTGGGGCAGTTTGATCAGGTAGTAATAGAACGGCTCGTAATGCCCGGCCTCAACGAAGGAACCACTGAAACGCCCGACGCTGTTGGTCAGCAGCACTTCGGTGAGCGCCTGGGCGCCGCCATGCCGATACAGCACGGCCAGCCAGATCAGCAACGGAATCAAACCCACCAGCGTCAACAGGCCCGGACGCAGCCAGTCGGCGACTTTCAGGCGTTTGTCCATCAGGCTCTCGGCCAGCAGGAAGGTAAAGATCACCACCCCCGGCATGGCCAGGCCCAATACGCCTTTGCTCAGGGTCGCAATGCTGATCCCGGCGACAAACAGCAACGAATTGCCCACCGTTGATTGCCGTTGCCATTGGAAAAACGCCAGCAACGCCATGGTCACGCCGAGGGTCAGCAAGCCATCCTCCCCGACCCCACGGGTGTTGCTCCAGTAACTGGCCATGGTTGCCAGCATGAACCCCGCCGTCCAGGCCACAGCTTTGGGCCGGCCAAACCGCCGCAGCATTGCGTACAACACCATCACGCTGAACAGCCCGGCAAACGCCGACGCCAGTCGCACGGCCCACGGCGTGCCGCCAAAAACGCGAATCGCCCCGGCATCCAGCCACAGGCTCAGGGGCGGTTTTTCCAGAAAGGGTTCACCGAACAGGCGCGGGGTCACCCAATCGTTATCCACGTGCATTTCCATGGCGATCCCGGCGACCCGGGCTTCGGTGGAACCTTGCAGTTGATGATTGCCCAACGCGAAGAAAAACAGCAGAGCGGCCAGCAGAAACAGTGACGGGGCGGCGCGTGACATAGGCTTCTGTTACCGAACGAGGGAACGGGAAGCCCGAGCATACGGGGTGAATACTTAACAAATTGTGAACGGATATGACTATTACGCGAGGGGTCGGGACCAGCGCTGTTCCAGGGCTTCAAAGCGCTCATTGATCAACGCCGTCAGCACATGATCCTGCCAGCGTCCGGCGATGCTCAGGTAGGCCTTGGCGTAGCCCTCACGCTCAAAACCCAGGCGTTCCAGCAGCCGCGCACTGCGTTCATTGCCAGGGATGTAATTGGCCATGATCCGGTGCAGTTGCTGTTCCTCGAACATGTAGCGAATGCCCGCTTCCAGGGCTTCTTGCATCAAGCCCTGGCCCTGATGCGCTTCGTCGATGTGGTAACCGAGATAACAGGCCTGGAACGCACCACGAGTGACGCCGCTGAAGTTGCAGGCGCCGATCATCTGGCCGTTGTCCGGGTCCAGCAGCGCAAAGTGCACCGCCAGGCCGGCGGCAAAAGCGCTGGCCTGCACTTCAAGGCGCGGGCGGGTGCGTTCAGGGCTGTGGTAATCGGCGGGGCGAATCGGTGACCAGCGAGCGAGGTGCCGCTGGTTGCGTCGGTAGAAGTCGCTTTCCAGCGACGCCTGGTCAGGGGCGAGCACCGCCAGGGTCAGGCGATTGCAGGGCAGGGACAACATCGGCATACAGCGCTCCGGTTCGCGGGGATCGTCGCGCAAGTATTAGTGGCCGACGGAAAAATTCAAACCACCAGCGGCAACGTCACGATAAAGGTACTGCCCAGGCCATCGCCGTCACTCATGCCGACGACGGTGCCGCCATGGGCCTCCACCAACTCACGTACCACCGTCAGGCCAATACCGAGGCCGGCGCCGTTGAAGCCGATGGCATGTACGTCTTGCACAAACGGCTCGAAGATAAACGGCAGGGCCTGGGCGGAGATACCGATGCCGTCATCGCAAATGCTCATTTCCAGCACGTCATCCTTGGCGGTGACGGACAGCGTGACATTGCCCCCGGCCGGTGTGTACTTGGCCGCGTTACCCAGCAGGTTGCCGAGGATTTGCGTGAGGCGTACCGGGTCGCCGTCCACCGACAGCGCGCACTCGGGCAGTTCGGCAATGAAGTGCAAATGACGGGTGTTCATCACCGGGCTACACACTTCGATGGCGCCCTGGATGATCTCAACCATGTCGACAATTTGGCGATCAAGGCGCAGTTTGCCGGTGCTGGCGCGGGACACGTCGAGCAAGTCGTCCACCAGCCGCGACATGTGTTTGACCTGACCTTCGATCAGCGCCTGCATGCGCGGCAGCTCTTCAGAGGACACCCGCACCAGACGCCCGGCGATCATGCTGATGGGCGTCAGCGGGTTGCGCAGTTCATGGGCGACAAGGGTGAGAATGTTGCGTTGCTGCGCCAGCGTGTGTTCCGCCGAGGCTTGCAGGTTTTGCGCGCTGAGGGCGGCGATCACCAATTGGGCATTGGCTTCGCGCATCTCCAGGAACAGTCGTTGTTCTTCTTTCGAACGCTGGGGTTTTTCCGCATCGGTCTGCGCCAGCAGAATCGCCAGTACCAATTGCTGATTGGCTTCCACCAGGTGTTCGATCTGCTGGGCGTCCACCAACCGGTTGTTGGTGTCGCTCAGTTCTTTTTGCAGCGCCGCGAGCACGGCGCGGGCTTCGACGGTTTTCTGGCCGAGCAGGAACAACTCGCGAGCGGCCGTAGCCATCGCTTGTGCATTCGCGCCATTGGCCTCGGTCATGGTCCTTGTTTACACCTTGTCCTGGAGGGCGGGCCGACGGGTTGGCCGGCCACCGAGCAAGCCTTCCTGATCCGGCAGCATTTCGCCGATTTGCAGGCCGTTGTCGTCGATGCTGTACAGGCGCAACTCATCGGAGTGAGCGCTGGCTCGCACCTTGACCACGGCCATGATGCGCAGCAAACGACTCTGCACTTCGATGTAACGCTGGACGATGATGGCGTCGGTCAGGAATGCCGTGCCGTAAGGGCTGAAACGCAGATCGGTGTAGCGGTCCTCCAGCTCCGAGGTCATCAACACACTGACCCCGGCACTGGTCAGCGCCGTGACCATGCGCGACAACGATTCGCGGAAGTCCTCGCGAAAGGTCGGCGCCAGGGCCAGCTCGAAGCCCGACAGCGAATCGATCACCACGCGGGTGGCTTTGAGTCGGTCGATCTCGCTGAGCAGCAACTGGACGATTTCATCGATGGACAGGTCCGGCGCCCGGCTATCGACCAGTCCGACCTGGCCGCTTTGGATCAAACCGGCCAACGTGGCGTTTTGCGAATGGTTAGGCCGTTGTTCGAACACCGCGATCACACCGGTTTCGCCGTTACGCGCGCCTTCGGCGAGGAACGTTGCCGCCAGGATGCTTTTACCCGAGCCCGACGGCCCGGCCACCAGCAACGAATAACCCCGGGGCAAACCGCCGCCGAGCATTTCGTCGAGCTGCGGCACGCCCATTTTCAGGCGTTTGATCGGGAACTCCAGCGGTGCTTCAACCGGGTTGAGCCGTGCGGGGGCGAAGACCTTGATCCCCGAGGTGGCGATGCGGAAGGTGTGCAGCCCCGGCAATGTCGGCTGGCCGCGCATCTTCATGATTTCCATCTTGCGCACCATCGAGTTGCGCTGAACGCTCTGGCGCAGCCAGATCAGGCCGTCGGCCACGGTGAAAATCGGGTTGGTGTCGGTTTCGGTGAAGTATTCGCCAATCAGGAAGGTCGTCGCCTGCCAGGTGGTCATCAGCATGCCCAGTTGCTGGACGAACTGCGGCAGGTTGTTATTGGGATTGTCCTGGGTCTGGCTGGCCAGCACCACGGAGCGGAACGAGTCGACAAACACCAGCGACGGCGAGTGAGCCTCGACCTCACTGACGATGCGCCGCAGCACCTCGTCCAGATTCCCGGCCAGGGTATCGTCAGCCAGGTTGATGTAGCGGATCGACTGGTTGATCGCTTCGCTGTCGAAAAAGTCGAATTGCTGCTGGTAGCGCAACATCTTCAGCGGCGGCTCGCCCAGTACGGTGAAGAACAACGCCGGGCGTTCAGGCGTGGCCAGGGCAAACATCATCTGATGCGCCAGGGTGGTTTTACCGCAGCCTGGGGGGCCGGCGATCATGTTGAACGAAAACTCCGGCAGTCCTCCGCCCAGCACCTCGTCCAGTCCTGGCACGCCGGTGGCCAGACGGTTGATAGTTACTTTGGTGCTCATGGCGAATTTTCCTGCGAAGGGGTGTCGCTCAAAGAAGGTTCCCACACGCCACGAAGCAAACGTGCGGTGAGCGAGGGCCCGATCAGCGTGGTCAGCAATTCATAGAACGTGGTCAGCAGCACTTCACCGAAAAACAGTGCATCGACTTCGCTTTGCTCGACGAGTACGGAGTTGAGGGCAATCAGATCCAGCGCGGCCTGCACACTGTCGTAGGTGCCGGCCAGACGCGGATGGGTGGAGGCGCACAGGTGAAGGCTGCGGCGGTAGAGCGCGACAACCCCTTGCTGGCCGATGATGGGCGTGAGGGCTGCGTTCATTTCCTGCAAGGTGGACACGATCGCTTGGGCGATTCTTGCAGTGTCAGCGTTGGGACCAACACGGTGCGCCAGAGAAGCTACGATCTGGCGGCTCTCTTCGCTTAGCGTGGACATGGCTAACTGATATCTGATTGACAGGTGCCGATCTTACACCCAATACGGGTGTTGAACATGATTTGCATCAACGATCATTTGAGGCCCGGAAACCGGGCGCTTTGATGCTTTTTGGTCAAACCGCAGGCAAAAAAAAGCCCGCGGGAGGGCGGGCAAACCGTAGTTTCTTGAATGAGCGAGGGCAATGTACCGGTTGGCGCGGGTCGATAGGGTGAAGAAAAATTCATCTGGTTCAGCTTGTCGTTGGATTTATGGCAAATGATCCGCCGCAAAATCGGCTTCTGAGCGCGCGCGCAAACGACCCTTGCGACAGGCCTGCTGAAAGCGCTCGAAATCCTGCTCGTTCTGCTTGGTATAGCCCTGGGCGTACTTGAACAGCGCATCGGCCAGCGCTTCGCTTTTACCGATGTAGCCGCTGATCTGCGCGGCGTGCCCTGAGGATTTGGCGTGAGCCCGGGCCAAGGCGCGGGCGCAGGTGCGTCCATAAGCGGCGAAAGTGGCTGCGTCGAACGTCTCGATTTCCGCCGAGACCTTCATGTCCCGCAATTGGCGCACATAAAAGTGTCGACCATTGGGGCCGGTGGTCCAGCCGAGGAACAGGTCACTGGCCGATTGCATCAGCCGTTGGCCATTCACCACCCGCTGGCCATCGTGTTGCACCCGGGACTTGGTCTTGACGTAACCGGCGAGCACCGAGCGCCGCGCTTCCTTGAATTGCAGGAACAGCGGGTTCTCCTGTTCGTCGGTCAACAGCGCCACCAGGCAGCGGGTGCCGACACTGCCCACGCCCACCACTTTGAACGCCATGTCGTGGGCATGAAACCGCGACAACAGTTCACGTCGATCCGCTTGCAACGTCGCCCGATAGTCGCCCATGAAGGTGTCGTACAACGGTTTCCAGTCCGAGAGCCGCAGCCAGTCATCGTCGGCATCCAGCAGCGTCGTGGCGTTGTGCAGGTGGAAAATTTCCGGCAAGTCATCACGAATCGTCAGACGACCCTGGGCGTCACGCTCGCAGATTTTCGGCAACAACTCGGCGTGGGTGCGGCGCTCGGCCTTCTCGATGGCCCGCTCCACGTGTTCCAGGGTGGCTTTGCTCGATTGCTCCAGCAAATCGTCGTAACTGATGGACTCGTACCAGGTTTCCAGCGCGCTCTGTTCGGCGCACTCGGCCATGGTCTTCTGATACGCCGCGACCACTTGCCGGCAGACATCTTCCTCTACCGTTTCCCCGTGACGCAGATCCCGCGCCGCAATCAGAAAACTCGCCACCAGCCTTTTGAGGTCCCATTCCCACGGCCCGGGGTGTGCTTCGTCGAAGTCGTTGACGCTGAACAACAGATTGCGCTCAGGCGTGGCAAAACCACCGAAGTTCATCAGGTGACTGTCACCGCAGATCGGCGAAATCAGGCCCATGTTGGAGGTGCCGGCCAAGTCATGGGCCTGGAGCAGGGCGTTGCCGCGATAGAAGGTGAACGGCGAAACCAGCATGCGCCCATAGCGCAACTCCACCAGCGACTTGATACGGCCCTCGCTGGACGCCTTGATCAGCGGCAGCGGGTCGCGGTCGATGTGACCGAGGGACGACTGGGTATTGCGGGGGCAGGTTTTGCGAGCGTCCTTGCCTTGTTTCAGGCGGTCTTTGAGGGTGGTCATGGGGGCTCGTTTGTTGGTTTTTTGGGGGCTGGGCGAGGTGAGTGTAGAAGGACGTCGGTATTTCAGTGGTGTGCGATATGACAAAACTGTTCTTGGGCGAGATTGTGTAAAGGGCGTCGGTGGCTTGAAAGAAGTTTTTGGGGGCGCGTAAATGTTACGCCTGCGATACATTGAATTATAAATGTCACGGTAACGGAACATGGACTGCTACGTGTTGATCTCGCGTCTTGCCAAACAGATACGCGAAAAACGTAAGAATCGAGGTCTGACACAGGCCAATCTCGCTCAACTTGCCGGCCTGACGCGTCAGAAGATCATTGCTGTGGAGAAGGGCAGCACTTCCATAGGCGTGATCGCTTACGCGCGGGTATTGGGTGCTCTGGATTGTGAACTCGCTGTCATTCCAGCCGCTATGCCAACGCTTGAAGAGCTTGGGGGGTTATTCGAATGAAAATGACATCTCTAAAAGTCAGTACCCCTGAGGGCGATAGCGGCAGCATTTTTACAAACGGTGAGGATTTCATTTTCCGTTATCACGAAGATGCATCCCCTGGCAGGGCAATCAGTTTGTCGATGCCCGTACGACTGACGAGTTTCGTCGGCGAGACCTGCACCCGATTTTTCAGATGAATCTGCCTGAAGGTTATGTGCTGGAAATGCTGCGTAATCGCCTGGCTAAAACGGTAAATGTCGATCCGATGTTGCTGCTGGCGCTTTCCGGCAGCAGTTCGCCCATTGGCAGGGTTCACGTACGCTCCGAAGCAGTGGATGCCATGCTTGGGGTACAGCAATTTCCATGGAAGCGGCAGCAATAGAAAAGGGCGACCTTATTGAGGCCGCCCACTCAGTATCAGACCGGTTCAATCCTGGACTTGCTCGAGCGGATGTTTTTCAGCGCCTGATTGACCAACAGTTCAGCCAAGACCGTCAGCCGCTGAATCGCAAATAGCACGCTGCGATTGGGCCTTTCGAGTTGGGCTGCCAAAGTGGCGGACATGGCTGTCAACAAAGCCAGGTTATGGCAGGCGTGAGCGAGGAGGGTGGGCGTGTCGATGTCCGGGTTGACGACGAAAATGTTTGGCGGCGGCTCAGATCGATTCGGGTTGCTCTGGCGAGCGCTGACGCGGCGTTGGATTTCTTCGGAAATCTGGGTCAGGTCGAGAGTGTCCGGTACTGCTGGAGGGTTCGGGTTTTTGATCAAGGTCAGGCTGGGCTTTTTCATGGAAGAACTCCGGAAGGTTGGGTGTCCCTACGCTTTAGGCTTGTCAAAGCCGTTCGCCGGGTTGCAACACATAGGCGAGGTTATCTTCTCGGGCCACTGCTCGATACTTCATGGAGTTCGACAGACCTTGAGGGAAATGTCCTAGGACGTGGTGGGCGTCGATGACAACTCACTCACCCTCACCGTATGCCCAAAATGATGCTTCCAAAGCCGCACCCCCAACTCGCCCGTCCGATCCAGCGATGACCCCACCGTCAAATCCGTAATCAACGTCGGCTGCAACCCCGCATCGAACAACGCAAACCCGGCCGCCAGGCAGCAGGTCTCGGTCTGTAGTCCGCAGACCAACACCCGATCCACTTTCAGGCTTTTCAGATACTCGATGGTTTCCGGTGTCGGCGCATAACCGTGCTTGATGAAAATGCGATCGGCCTGGATCAGGCTGTTGTCGTCCGGAGCCGGATGCCAGCCGAGTTGTTTCTGGAAGGGGGTTTTGGCTTCGTCGTGGCGTTCGACCGTGGCGACGCTGGGCAGGGTGCCGATGAGGGCCTGTATGCCATCGACGAGCCATCGTGGCGGGGCGAAGCTGGGTTGAACGTCGATGATGAGGAGGGCTTGGTGCATGGGCTTCTCCGGGGATTTGTGTCGGTCTGGCGGCGGCACCGGGGCATGGTTTGTTGTACCCCAGATGCAACAAAACCCGCACTTGGCGGGTTTTGTCTTGTTTCGGATTTGGTGGGCCGGGGTAATCTGAACCTGGGCTTTATCATATTGTTTTTCATAATTAATGTCTGTTTGGATTTTTAGCTGGAATACCAACTGGAATACCTTGCGAAATTGCACTCCGCTTTATCGCCCGCTTGCATTCGATATGAAGGCCGTTCACATCCGCGCTGACTATCGTGCTTCGTGTGCATGATGAGTGATCAACTGCATGCAGCTCTGGCGGAGCAACAGGTAGCAATCGACCAGAAATAGGCGCTTGGAGATGTCGACGAAAGCAGTGCCTATACAGTCGCGCTCCCAATTGCAGTCGAACTGCTATAGTCGGCTACTGAAATTAATTTCTCTACCACTTTCACCAAAGGCCAAGTGCTTGGTAGCGCTGCTGCTTCAAGTCAAGCTCTGGTGAGCTTTTCACTAGTTTTAACACGTGCCTCAAATACCCCGCTGCAGCGGCATAGTCACGCATTTGCTCGCACACTTGAATGAGGCGGACCAGTACATGTGGTTTGGATGGTGATTTTCGGTTAATTGTCTCAAGAGCTTTTCGAGCCGCCGGAAAATTTGCTTCCAATCCATATACAGTCGCCAAGAGGAAATCATATTCCAGAGAGTCTATACCTAACACCTTTTCGTCAAGAAGCATCGCTTTTGCAAGATCAATTTCTCGGAGAGATAAGTAGGTTTTAATAGCCAGAATATGTATCGACTTAGCGTCGTCGCCTTGAAGTTTAGCGTTCTGACTTTCGCGCTCGAACACATCTTTAAATTCGAAAAGTCTATCAGCACGATAAAGCGCATTGAGTTGCTGTAGCAGTGCACCATAGTCGTGAGTTCGAGCAAACTCTATTTCGGCAATTATTGCGGCCTTTAAATAATCACGCTCATCTAGAGCGTCAACGACCGATGTCGACCAATCTGATCCAGCAAGCTCACTCGAATTGGCTACAAGGTGTCTCGGACTATTTAATTGATGTTGTCTGGCTGAATCAAATGCAATGCGCAGAGAGTCAATGTCAGAATATCTATCCGATGGCACTCTTTCCAAGCAACGAAGGATCAAAGCGTCAATTGAGGGAGCGATACTTGCATTAACTTCACTTGGTCGCCTGAAAGGTGCATGGCGACGAACCTGAGATGGCGTGTCATGGGGAAGCTGACCAGTGAGTAGTTGGTAAAGCAATACGCCAAGGCTGTATATGTCACCACGAAGCAGATCTTCGAAAGAACCTTTGCGAGAAACGCTGTCGGAGTACTCAGGAGCAGCATAAAGAACTGTACCGCCATTCTCTCTTGTCCTGACATAAATTTCTTCAGGAAGGGCAGAACTTCCAAAGTCTGTCAGTTTCACCAAATCCCCTGCGCCAACGAGAATGTTGTGTGGCTTGATATCTCCGTGGGAAATCGGAGTTTGGAAGTTTGCCAGAAAACCAACAGCGTCGAGAACCTGAGCATAGATTCCGAACAAGCGCTCAAATGTGTTACCAAAGTGCTGAGCTCTTTGCTCCAGTTTTTGTGCTAGGCTCTGACTGGGAAAGTATTCCATCTCAATGAAGAACCACTCGTTCTCCGGAGGTACTCTTCCCATATCTAAGATGCGAACAATGTTTTTATGTGTGTCAATGTTAAGAAGCTCTTTTCCTTCCGCGAGCATTCGATCATCTTTGGTCAAATCTTTGGGGATTTTAACCGCTACAATCGCACCATCAATAAGTCGCTCTGCACGCCACACCCAGCCGTGACTGCCATCACCCAAGCATTCAAGAAGAAGGTATTTGTCACCCAAACGCTTGTTAGTGCCGGGTAAAAAGTGTGCAGATTTGATATTCATAGCAACCTCTCGCAACGAACCTGAGTTAGTAGCAGGCTTGCGCGGCCTTCAATCTCAAAGATGAATCGACTGAACAGTACCACCGTATTTCGAACTGGTGGTACCTGAACCCCAGCTGCTGATTTAAAACCTCGCGTGCATCGTTCCAGAAACCTATCTTTGTTAGGTGCTGAGACGACCCCTTTGCTCCACGCGGAGAGAATCAAAACCGAAGGGGAATCCCCCCATCTCATGGAGGTTTCAAGCAAATTGCAAAGCTTTTCATCAAGCTTTCGTTGCCCCCGATCAGTACCGTCGAATCTCTCAAACTCGATTAGGACATCAGGAGTTCGATTCTCAAGACTAAACCAAGTCGAGTCTGGTCGAATATCCGCACCATGTGTCATTGGCGCCGGGCATTCGGTGACTGCCATAAAACCAAGCTTATGACCTAATAGATTCCAAGCGCTGCAGCCTAGGCTATGAACCAGCACATCTTCGTCGCGCACTCCCCAGCTGCTTAGCATTGGGTAACAGCTATCTATGAAACCTAGTGAGCTCATCGAGTCCCTGATGCAGGCAACCAAATCAGTCATCCAAGGAGCCCCAGACGCGTAAAACTTCAGGTGATTCACCACCATGAATCAAAGCTTTACCACCGACCTTTACAAGAAGCGGTGCAGGAATTGATCGGCCACACACAAGAGCCTCACCTGTTGAGAGACTAGAAAGCTCATCCAAATCTGCCTTGCTCACCATGTCCGACGCTTTGGCAATAAAGCGCTGATCATCTGGATTCTTCAGACGCATCGTGATCAACGTGTTGCATTGCGATGTTACGTCCGCGTCAAGCTTCGATGGACGCTGACTGACAATCGCAAAGCCAACCCCAAACTTACGGCCTTCACCTGCGATCTTTTTGATGATGCGATGACTAACGGCGTTACCACCCGCGGGAGCAAAGTTGTGGCCTTCCTCATAGACCAAAAAACATGGCCTCAAAGGATCCGTCTTACTCGAGGCAGCTTTTAGAATCTCACTGGATATCAATGCACAGATGACTTGCTTTGCGGTGTCACTCAAGCCTTGAAGATCGACCACAACCAGCCGCCCCTGACGATTCGAGGGGCGACCCACCATCCTGTAAATATCAGTTGGCGCGGCCATTGCTGCTGAGTAGAAACTTTGTGCCTCATTGAGCACCCGCGATAGCTTCATCGATGCTACGGCGGCGCTTCGGCCATTCAATGCCTTGGATTCTGCCTCTGACAGGTCATCCCACTCTCGCAGCTCCTCTAGCCCGTCACCTAAAAGATGACGCAGGCGATTGATATCCCTCGGTTCGATTTTATCCGCTGTCCTCCAATAGCGAATGGCTACATCCAGGACTCGCTGCTGAGGCTCACTTAAACCCGGCAAAATCTCAGCCACATCATCCATTTCGAAGTGATCAAACTGAAGCGCAAGCTGAATATTTTTGCCTGCGTATTTATGCTTGAAGGATTCAATTTGAGGCGTGTACACCTCAACGCCAGCGCCGACCTTTTGCAGTCGTTCAAGGGTGTCCCGAATTTTTGGAAGAGCCTCACGATCACGCTCATCTTCAATATCCGAAAGGCCATCTGAAAAATTAAGCTGTCCTTTGGCTAATGCTTTGCCGTATTCGCCATGCGGATCAAAGACGACGACAGTTCCGTTATTGAGCGCTACAAGCCGCTCAATAATGCGGCCAACGGTGTATGACTTGCCCGAGCCCGTCATGGCCAGCACAGCCATGTGCTCGGTCACTAGTTTGTTTACATCCAGAAAGACCGGTACCGTGTTCTCGCCACGCTCATAACCAACGAGATTGCCCAAGTGAAGGCTGGTGTGCTCGTTGAATTCATAAAAATCGCTTAGAAACTGAAAGTCCACTGTTTCCACTGCTGCCCCAGGATCAAGTGGGCGACGTGGAATTTTGATCTGGCGCGATTCTGGGTCTCGGTAGCCGACGAGCTCAAGGTTGGCGAATAGATTTTCACCTGTGACACTGGCCCCAGGCAGTAACTCAAGCTCTGTCGCTCCGTCACCAAAGCCTGCGTTGAAAAGCATGTTAGTCCGGGTTATGCGCGTCACGCGCCCAAGCACAGGAACAACGCCTTCATCTACTCGCTCCTGATGCATGATGCGCACGAACTCACCTCGGCGCACAGAGAAAGAGTCCTGTACGACCATCGTCAGTTGCGACGCGTCACCGGTGTTGCCGACCAGCTTTCCTAGTACCTTATGCTTCATGACTCGAACCCTTCGTCAAGACCGGACAGCCACGTGCTCTCTACCTCATTATTACGCAGCGCTTCGTTTAAACCCTGCCGGTAGTAGGCGGTGAATTTTTCCAAAATTTGTAGTTGCTGCCTGCTCAAGAGCTGCGGCAATGGCATTGCTTTTTTCTGGCTTTGCATATCCAAAATCATTAGGCGCGATGCCACAGTATCCAGCTCATTGGCACTCCAGTCAGACTCCTCACCGGCCAACTGGGCCATTTTGATTTCGCTTGAGCGAGCGCTTCGATAATGAAATCCAATTAGACCTTGCCCGACTTCACTAGCGGGTTCCATACGCGGACTATTTTCAGTCATCCGAAACGCAATCGTCCGGTTAAAGCTGCCTAAAATCCCGTTTATAAAACGAGTGTCACCGATGCCCAGCAAACGTTCTTCCAACCCCTCAAGCTTCGCAGTCGAATCGGAAGAAAAGCCATCAGTAAGCAAGATGTGCTTACGCCCTTCTTCGGTTCGCAAATCCTGCCGAGCAATGCTTACTATGGCGCTAAATCGCTCAGCTAGAATGCTTGCTAGTACTGGACCTTCCTGATTCCAGGGAAAGAGATCCTGCCGGTGTTTTTGCCAAAATCGTTCAATTGCAACCTGCGTTTTCTCATACTCGGACCAGTGGCGAGCATTCCGCTTCAAAGGGGCCATGTCCCGGTCAATAAAGAATGGTGTATCAATCAGGATCAGATTGGCTGCTCCACCTTGCGCCAAAAGGCGCTCCACTAGGGCATAGCAGTGGCGCATCTCCACCAGATCCAGACGCTTTCTCTGAGCTTCGAAGTCAATATCATCCAGCTCCGACACAGAGTCAGAGCCTATTGTGCTGACCTTGTTTTCATGTATAAGAAGATCCGTCCTTACTGCAGCAGACGCATAAATGAAACCGCCGAGCGCGCGCTGAATACATGAATGGCTAGCGATACCGGACACCACCAGATTGACCACCGAAGGTCTATTAACGGCCTTAATGAGACCTGTGTCCCGGAATAAGGGAGCCATAAGTTCGATGTCTCGGATCTGCTTAAGAAGACGGCCTGCGCTACCGGGTAAGCGCAGTTGGCTATCAATCGCCAGAGCCTGTGCGAGATTTGTTGTCTTCATGAGTTACGTTTCCCCCTTCAGGTTTTCTGCAAACGCCCAGTACTTTGATGTCTGCAGAAAAGCCAAGCCCGCCTGAGTCAGACCTTGCTGATTGAGTAATCCACCCTGCTGCAATCGGTCAATACTTTCAGGCAAGTCAAAATGTGCCAGATTCAGCAGAGGCACTGCGAAACCATGTAGCCGGTCCATTAGGCTTGCGGCCGTTGCGACTTCGAAGCCGTAGCAGCAAACCATCACGGTCAAGTCCTGTGGATACAACATAATCTCTGACTGATCATCTTTTGCGACGGGCGCCAATGCTTTGCCCGTGTGCCGGTTAAGGTCTTCGAGGAACTCCGTTACCAAATGAGCATGATTCAGTAAACTGATGGACCATAGCGGCAGCATTGTTGCGGCAAACAGACCGCTGCTTGAATGAGACTTCCAGTAACGCGTATGGCCTCGATGATCTCCACCTTGCACTCCTTGCAATTGATACATCACTTCTTGCGCGACGATGCTCTCTGCTGAGTTCGCCCCAAGGACAATAGGATGATCAGGTGAAAACTCAACAACCCAATCCAGAGCTGAAAGGAGTGGGCCTTCTTTGTAAGGCGGTAGCAGAAGCAATGTGCATCCCGGCTGACGTGCCCAAGTCGAGCATGCCGTCTGCAGCTCGCTCGACTCCTGGAGCTGCTGACCCGTCATAAGGACAAATCCAGACTCTGGCAACTCAACAGCCGACGATGTCTCAATAGCCAAGAGGCTAGACAAAAAGCGACCACGCCGATGAGCAAGCAATTCGGGAGTTAAATAGAGTTTCACGCTCCGTCCCCGAAGTAGAGTTGCATCTTCAAAATACCCTTGCCAACCAGTGCCTCTTGTACTGTATTAGTGAGCATTGGATTGTTACCAGCATCAATGGCGGCCGCCAGCTGCTGCCAGCTGGCATAGTCAAGCCCGGTACCGTTCAACAACTGGCTAGCTCGCTTCTCCCATTGCATGCGCTGCGCATCCAGAGTCATCTGCAGATCATGCAGGCTTAGCTGAGCTACCTTTGCCAATTGCACGGGCTCAGGAGAAGGTTCTTTGCAAGCAAAAAACAATGGCATAAGTACAGGCACATACTGCTCGTTCAGCCCCCTCACTTGATAATCGCGACGAGTCTGAATTGCATTTTCGATTTTCGTGATCGCTCCGCCAACCGTATGCAATTGGGCATACACTGGGTTCAACAGACGGTCCGGCACCTCGCGGATTGCACCGAACTGCCCCTTTCGGGCTTGCTCTCGAAATTTCTCTCGCTCGTTTTTTGCGGACTCTCCCAAATCCTCAAACGCATCGCCAATCAGAGCCAGCTTCTGCATCAGTTGGGCCAATTCTTTAAGATGAGCGGGCTCTGCATAATCGGCAGGCATTGGCTCTAGCTGGCGTGCAGCTACTTTGCAGCGTGTTTGCAACTCGGCCAGATAGCCTGTCACTTTGACAAACTTCTCCTTGCCAGCCCGATAGGCGCTCATGATATGGCCGCTGTTATCCGCAAAACTTTGCTGTGAGCCTGTATCGATATTGACGCCTGCTTCATCTGACAGCAGGCGTAGCCGCTCCGCTGCCTTGTCGAGCTGTAGTGAGCGCAGGTAATGCAATAAGGTCTCTGAACTGGCAGATCCTTCGGTTTTCGCCGTACCACTGTCGTTCTGATATTGCAAAGCACCGTCCAAAATGTTCGATACCGTCTGCAACGACAGCGTGAACAAGCTGCGGGGAAATAAACTCAAGCCTTGGCTATCCGCATTGATATCGCTGATAAGGCTATTCATGCTCTGCTTGATCTGCTGGGCAGCCTTATCCACGTACTCGGCAAACAAGCGTGCCTGCTCGACACGTTGGAAGAGTGGCTGCGCCTTATCGTCCAGTCGCAAGGTGTTGACGTTTCCAAGGGTGATGACGGGAGCCAGCTCTGGTTTGACCCGCGCTACTCGCGTAATTACTTCTGTGCGACCTTGCAGCAGCGATGGAAGTTTTTCTGCAACCAAGACCAACTCATCTGTGGCAATCAAGCCCAGAGCCTCTTCATCGACTTTGAGCTTGTCGAACGCTTTGCGTGCCGCCTTAAGCTGGTCGTTCGCCTCGACCGTCTCTATACCCGCTGGAGATTTACCTAAGGGTGCAAACAAGCCTGGAACTCGGTCGTAGCCAAATACACGCTCCAGCATGGCGACAGTCGCTCTATAGCCATCAGAGGTTCCCCCATCAAACCAGTTCTTAGCTTCAACAATGGAGTTATCGAGTTTAGCGCGAGGATATGTTTGCCATTTCGCGTAACTTGCCGTGGCATCAGTCAACTGCAACAAGTGCAACTCTCCGCACCACCACATCCAGTCGTCAAACACATTCTTCGGTGTCAAGCTCGCGTGCGACAGATATCCCCAATACCAGTCGCGCTTTGCCTTTGCCAAAGTCCACTCCTGGGTCTTGGCTGGGTTAGAGATACGTGCCAGAAAGTGTGGAAACTGGACTTGTGATTGCTGTGGATTGGCCAGCTCGGAGAACAGCCCAGCGTGCTCCTCTTTACCATATCCAAGACTTAGAAATTTGTTCGGCAATGCCAAGCGTTGCATCAGCGACGCGACGTCTTCGGCGTCTATGCCATATCGGGTTTCCAGATCATTCAAACTGAACAGGTTGGGCTCTTTAACTGCAAACAGAGTCCAGGCGCGTAGCAACAATTCTCGATCTTGCGCATTGATCTTGCCTGTAGGTTTCAGCGGCCAGGCGATCAGACCCCGCTCATTAAGCCGCTGCCGCCATTGGTGCATGGCTTGATAAGCGAAATCTCGTAGCGCATTAAGTTTGCTCTTAAACTTACTTGTTAACCGCGAATCGTCCAGCACAAAACCTTTGCACTGCTCAGGCAGCAATCCAATGCGTTCCAGCTGGTCCACTTCACTGGGGTTCAAGTAGTAGAGCAGCAAGTCGTCCTTAAACTTCTCGCTCACATCACCCCGGTTGTATTGCTCCATCAAATGCGTTGATGTGGTAAACGCCATTACCGGGAAACGGCCTTCGTCGGAATGGCGCATGGCGGCCAATTGGTGCAAACGGTCCAGTTCATCACGGTTATTCACCCAGGCAAACCAAACAAGGTTTTCCGGGTGCAACTTTAACGCATCGCAGAACAACAACCCACCGCGCTGTCCAGAGCCTTGACCGTTTAGGCTAGTTTGAACTGTGATGCTCTCATTGTTGGCATAGGGCGTCTTCGAGTACTGCCAGTTTTTGTCCAGTAAGCGCATCAAGCCTGTCAGACGCACCTGAAAGCGCAGACCGATATTTTTTCCGCCGTCCTTTAGTAAACCTTTCATAGCTACTTCGTGCGCGTCGGCATCGGCTGGATCTCGGAAGATCATCGAGTTGTGCTGCTGGTTGCGGTAGCGCAGGTCCAGCCGTAACAGCATCGCCACGCTGGGACCGATGTGCGTGGCTTCTTCATCTGGAAGTTGCTGTTCGCTGCCGATCAGTTTTTGCCAGAGCGCATCTGCCGCAAATTCCACAGCCGGATGGTCGTACAGCAAACTCAGCAGATGCTTGAATTCAGCACGCGACAGTGGCAGCAGTAGCACATCTTGTTCTGCCTCGTTGATTGCAAAAGTTCGCAGATTCTGCAGCAAAACGCTCAAGCTGAGTGCTTGCTCTACTGCGGGGTAAAGCCATTCGTCTTTCTCACGTTTGAATTTGGCGTCTTCCAATGCTTGGCGACATTGCAACTGGTCAAACGGAATTTTCCGGTAGAGGCTAGCCACCGGCTCGCCGTCTTCGTTAGCAAGAGTTAACAGCTCTATACCGCGCGGCGGACATTGACTTAAGGATAGTGGCAGTTGCCCATAAAGCAGCTCCTGCGCAACCGCCCTCAGGCCGTGGTCACGGGTCTTGATGCCTTCAATGGCGTGGGCATCCAGAACATGCCCTGCAACACGCCCCGAGCTTTCAGTCACCGCATCGAACAACTCGCCTATAGCGGGGATGGATTTTCCTGCAGCTTCGTACTGGGCCAGCACGGCATCCACATTGGCCATGATCACGTTGAACCAACCAAAGTTGGCACCGCTCATGGCGTAAGCCGCTTCGACCAAGCCGGTGGGGTAATCGTGCGCCAGTTTGCGTTCGGCCTTCAGTTGTCCCACATAGTCTGAGACATCGGCAAAAGCATTGTGCTCCAGCTCCACCAACTCGAAGCGGCGCGCTACTGACTGAATCTCACGCAGTTGCTGGCCTAGCAGTGGCGAACACAAGGCCACGTAGCGCAACCATGGCAATTTACGACGTGGGTCTTCTTCTTTGATAGCCTTACCAATCAGACGAATAGCTTGGCCATCCAGACGTTTGGCATCATCCTGCTCCATTCCAAAGGTCGCGGCCTCAGCAACGGTTTCCAGTTCATCAAGCACTACAAGCAAATAGGCAATACCGAACTTTTGCAGATAGGCATAAGCCGCCTGCACCAGCCGCACCACCAAGCCGTCCTCCTCATAAAGCGCTTCATCGCTGTGTAGTTTATCCAGCTCCAAAAGGTTTGCGAGTTGACTGGTATCAAAGCCTGCCGGATTTAGGCGATGCAGCGCCTGCTCAGCAATCTTGCTCTGGATCGAGCCATCGAATTTGCGTGTAGCCAATGGCAACAGAGCTTTGTACAGGCCGAAGCCAAACCAGTTGTCCGAGTTCTGGTAGTCCGATGCAACTTGCGAGTAGCGGATATACAGCGCTAGGTACTTATCTTGCGTAGCCTGATCAAACAGTTTTTGATCAGCCAATGTGCCGCTCTGATCACGCACAAACCAGCCTTTTGAACAGTCGTTGATCTGCGCAATTAGCTCATGCCCCAAACGTGACTTGCCTCGACCCCACTCCGCCTCTACGGCGAATACATGGGCGAAGTGATCAGCATCTTGGTCCACGGTTTGAATGAAGGTACGGTAGCGCTTAAAAAAGCGACTCTGGCCCACAAGCGGGTCGCGCGGCGGGTAGTCCGATACACCGGTTGCCGCCCAATTGTGGCGTTTGGTAAGGTTATCGATCACCTCGGTATTCAGCTGATCCATTTTGCTCACGACACTTCTCCATTGTTCGCGATAACACGCGAGCTACGTCTGCGTTCATCGCGCATCGCTTCTGCGCTGAGTCTAACGGCCTGCCACAATAAGCGGCCGGTACGATTGAAAACCTTGCTGCCCGGCAGCCTAAAGCAGGCATCGGCAAACAATGGATGAATTTGGTACTGGCCGTTCTGGCCGCTTGATCCATCTTGGTAACGCCACACTCGGCGGCTCAATAGTAATCCTACCAGTGGTGCGAGCTGTGCGTTCAACTCGACAGGTGTCGGTGTATAGGGGAAGCAATGTATCCCCAAAAGGCTAAGGCTCTTCAGTAGCAACTCGGCCAAGCTGCCACAACGGGTTTCATCACCCTCTGGCCCCTGTACCAAAATCGAGATTTCACCTGGGCTGAAGGCGTTCTGCCCACTGGAAAGCTCCAGTAACAATCCTCCACGAGCCTCGGCTTTCCACACATCCTGGACGTACACCACCATGGTCAGCAGTAGTGACCAAGGAGTTGCCAACACCCAGCCCATGCTGGGCTGATCGCCAGTTTCGGGAGCCGCGTCAAACGAACCGTGCAGTAAGTAGTTCACACCAATGGGGCGCGTCACCTCTGATATCCCTGGCAAAGCCAACAAGCGGCCTTTGATCCAATTCTGCTGCGCCTCCATGCCCCGAGCATCTATCGGCGGTAAAGCGGGCAGCACATCTTGCAGGTGTTGAGACAGCTCCGCAGCCACAGCCAGCACGCGCATTAGCGCAGGCGTCGCGGCGGGTTGCTCAAAACTAACATCCAGCAGTTCACGTTCAAGCGAAGAAAAGGGGCTGGTGGTGAGTAGCGCGTCGGGGATACCTGCTTCTACCCATGCCGCAGCCCCCTGGAGTGCACTCACCAAGCCCCGCAGAGGTTCACCGTCTGGCATTTGCCCGGCTTCTTTACAGCGCGCCGCTGCGAAAGCGACCCAACTGTTTCGCACTTCGGTTAGCTGTGCCAGCAACGCACACACCAGCTCATCATCGCTTGCCAATCTGGGGCGAACTGCAAGCAGGCGGTGACTAATTACCCAGCCGACCTGAGAAGTTTCCGCCATGGGATGTACCAAACCCCCCAAAAGATCAGCTAGCCCGCCGTCGGAATCTGTCGCCAAGCCGTTGGCAAGCAATTTGCGCAGACGTTGGATCAGAGAGGGCAAGGCAACGGCCACGGGCTAATCCTCCTGCGCTTGGGCCAGCAGACGGTACAGCTCGTCTAGGTCGCTAAACAGCTGCTGGCCGCTTCCATCGATGCCATCGGTTTTTAGGCGATTCAAAATGCTACGATCGACGCTTTCATTACCGCCTTCAAGTAATACTTGAGCAGCTTTCAGTAAACTTTCATCGAGCCGGCCTTCGATCACGGCTTCGACTAAAAATCTAGCCGCCCTAGTTAACTCTTGAGCAAAGTCGACTGCCTTTCCCGCTGATGAAAACTGGTCATCTGCAATGTGCGCAATTGAATCCCAGCCCTTTATTTTTAAAGGTAGCGGGATTCTAATTCGCGATACGTCGCCTGGATGTATTCCAGCGGAAACTCCTCTCACGACTGACTGCCACTGTATGTAACCAGCATCAGAAGTCAAATAAGAGTGCACATACGACGCCGGCAGCGAACCCTCTTTAATTCTTATAACTAACACCTTCGAGGAGGGAAGGTTTTCGTCATCAGCATGATAAATGGATACATCTCTACCAATATATTTTTTGTCATGAGCTCCACAAGTAAGCAATATATCAAATTTCTTTAGATATTTACCTCTCGATGGTCGTTCAACCTTGTTGAACGGCCCTTTTAAAAAAAGACCGGTGCAGCTCCTAGAGGTTGCCTGCGCAACAGCCTCAGAGCTGCTTTCGGACTCTTCTCGAGTATTGCCAGTAAAAATTTCAGAAGATATTTCACCTAGGGTGACAAATTCATTTTCACGAAAATACTGGTCAATTTCGGGAGGGTAGGACTCAGGTGTTAAGACATCGAATGCAGCTTTGAAGCTCATCCGAAAAAACTGTGATTTATATTTTTTGTAATCTGATAGCGCAGCATACTGTTCTGAGTAGATTGCATTTTGACCAGCGACAATTTTTCTGGCCCAAGCTTTAAGGCTCTCGGCTTGATGAATTTTTTCGCCAATGTAATCTTGAGCGCCATTATGAAGCTTGAGTAGTGGAAGGCGCTTAAAATTATAAAGATAAATATGTTGCTGAACTGCTCCCCCGGCCTCTCGACTCATAAATGCTTGACCGTACTTTGTGGTAAGCCAAGCTGCAACGAAGTGCGAATTGTAATTGGTGCCTGTCAGGCTGAACTTAATGGTGTCTTGATTTGAGTTAGCGACAGGTATCGAATCGGGAAGTACAGCTAGTCGCCCAACCGTGCCTGAGGTAGAAACAATTATGTCCCCTGCTTTAAGTGCAGACTTCGATAAAATGGAATGGGTTTTTTTGGTCACATAGGAGAGAGAGGCCTCATCAATTAATGGGCTCTCAATTGCCTCCGCCTTTATAAAAGGAACACCTGTTTCCGCACCGTCCCAAACAATATCATTACAAAGTGCGTAGGCGCCAAATTGCCAAGGCTCACAAACTGAACCAATCGCCTCCAGCTCAAATCCAGCGTTCTCGATTAACTCTCTCGCTGAATAAAACTCCTTCGAATAAAAACCAGTATCCAATCTTTCAGGCGTAAAGTCTGCAGCGGGAACTCGGACGATAGACTCCATCACTCACCCCGCTTATAGGCGCCAACGATTTTATCGAGGTCGTTGGGCACCCCCGCTGAGTAATCCTCGATATTGTTTTTCACCACATAGCCCAGCGTTTCGGCTACAGCCATAAACACGTCGCCTTGCGGTTCCGGCAGGAATTGCTCGGTGTGCTCCTTGCTGGCGTTACGCTTTTGCAAGTAAACCACAGAGGTTTTGGCACCAGTTCCGGACAGTTTGAAGGTGTCGGATGGCAGCGACAAAACGGCTTTGACGATGGCTTTACCACCGACAAACTGGCCAGTTATCTCATCCTTCTTACCCATAATGTATTCACGCACATATCGGTCGCCGGAGTTACACAACACGCCATCGGGTAACACGATCATCAGGCGACCACCAGGACGTAGCAATTGGAGGCAGCGGTCGATGAATAACACCGCGGGGTCGATGTTAGCCCCAACCGGTTTCCAATTGCCTTTGCCATCTGGCTTGCTACCCAATGCCAGGCCACTAGTAGAGGGGAATAATTTGTACTGTGCCTTTTTGCTGGTGGAAATATTACGCAAATCGGTACGGTAGCCCGGCCACTTGGGCACGCCGTCTTCATTCAGGTACAAGTCACCGGTGTCCTCCCACTTCATCTGGAGGTGGTCATAGTAGGCAACGTATTCATCCACAACTTTTTCAGTGGGACGGAAACCACCGAGTACCTGTTCCATTTGAGCTTCGTAGCGCTCTTTGGATTCCTTGCCCTTTTTATCGCTGGTGAACTTGGGCGTTCCAAAAGGCGGGTTGGTGCAGATCAGATCAAAGCAGTTGGGCTTGAATGCATTGGTGGTGAGCGAGTTGTCGGTGTAAAAAATTTTGGCTTTTGGCGCACCTTGCAACGCCATGTTTACGCGTGCCAGCATCACCATACGTGGCGCAGCATCGGCACCAGTAAATGCAGTGTCGCGTAGAGTTTGCTTGAGCTTCTCTTTTTGCGCGTCGCTCATACCACCTAGGTGATCGACCACGCTTTCGATATGACTAAGCGCCACCGAGCCAAACCCGAAGGAGCCGCAAGTGGGGTCACAGAAGCGAAAAGCGCCCGAGACAAGGCGCTCCATGATGGCGTTGTCTTGCTGAATATCGTGCATGGCGATTTCCAACATTGCCTGCTTCACCGGATTAGGCGTGAGGTAAACGCCCAGCCCCCCCTTAGATTCAAAGTTTGCGCGCAGGAATACGTCGAACACGCGGCCCAGCAGATCGCCTGCCACATCAGCCAAGGTGCCCTCTTCTTTGCCCGCGATCGCGCGGCCTTGGTTGTCGGTTACCGGCCCCAAGTTTTGCATAGCTTCTAGCAAGGTGCGGTAGTTTTCCGGCCGGGTTAGACGCAGATGCGAGTCGCTAGGGAAGATGGCGTTACGGCTTCCGTCGTCACTGACAACCACATAGTCTTCGTGTGCTTTGAACACTTCGAACGCGGCTTTGATCTGTTCCACCGCCTTTGCGCCATGCTTGGCAACATACTCGTAATCGAAAACCTCGCGGAAACCCTGGGTTCTTCCCTCATGGTCCGTAAAGTTGAGCTCCTCGCCATGGTGCACGCGGAAGGTCTCGAGAAAGAGCAGTTTTGCTACTTCTTCGATGATGTCGTTCTTGTCGTTGACTCGGTCTTTTACGGTCTGAAACACTTGCTCGTGGAAGGCATCAAATCTATGCATCAGTCTGGTGTAGATGCGCATCGACCAGCGGAAGGTCGGGTCTTTTTCCAGCTTTTCGTAATTGCGTATCAGCTCGATGGACGGCACCTCATCCACCGAGTGCGTACCGTCGCTACCATCTACACCAAACAAGCTGTAGCAACGGCTATTCTTGTTGTCTTGCATATGAGCAAATACTGGCCAGTCGCCGTTCACGCTGGACAGCAATTCATAGGCGAGTTGGTCAAGCTTGTCTTCTCGCGAGTATTCCCAATGGCCAGGCTCCAGCGCGACCAGCAGCACTGATGGCGTCTGATTTCCTTGGTCTTCGCCCCAAATTAGTCCGGCTTTTACGAAATCGTGTTCAGACGCCAGCGGCGTATGCTCGGTGTACTCAAGGTACTGATTGCGTATTTCTTGGTAGCGTTGGTCCAGTGTTTGTACGTTTGCCATGGTTATCCTGTGTTCCGTTTCAAGCCAGCTTCAGCAGCGGGCCTTTAAATTCGAGTCGTGCATCTTGCATTGCAGCCGTGCGCAGCATGGGTTCGGTGACCACCATCCCAGCAGCCAACTTACCCATCAATTGCGTCAACGGCATGGGGCGTCCGGCTTTTTCCAGCAAAGCCACCAGTTCATCCGCCAGGCTATTACTCTGCCTGCTTGATATGGCCTCCAGCTCATAGGCACGTTCACCGGTTGGTAAATCACAGCGACGCACGCCAGGCAAACAAGCCAACCAGAGGCGAACTTGTTCCTCGCGCCAATCCAATTGTTGCCATAGTGAGGCGTGCTCAGCGACTAGTTGTTCGAGCGTGGACGGCCCACTTTCCAGCGTGTGCTGCACGGCGTCGACAAGATTGAGCGGACTCATCTGGCCTGCTCCCCCTCTGAGCCAGCATCACGGTTACCGCATTGCTGGGATTTGATCCAAGCCTCCAGCTCACTTCGCTTAAAGCGCCAAGAATTGCCCACCTTGAAAGCCGGTAATCCCGAACTGGCAGCGAGCCGATAAATCGTCCGCTCGTTCACCTTCAGGTACTCAGCCACTTCCTTGATGGTCATAACTTCATCATTCATAGCAATTTTCCATGCTTGGAAATTCAGCCCAATACAGAGAATGTCAAAAGAGTACAAAGAAATACAGTTGTTTTTGACAGTTTCGCGCTGATAATTGCGTGCAGTTGTACACCGTCGTATTCGGGATCTTTTAAGCCCCGTAAAAAGAGCGGGGCGCTGGACTGCTCATTTTTTAGGCGCGGACGCCTTTTTTCATAGGTAAGCGTCCGGGCCGTAATTGACGTTTGATACTTTGCTTTTCCCGCCAAACCCTCCGATCCAGCGATCTTTGATCGCGCCGATCGGAGGGTTCACCCGTTTTTTTCGAGGCACCTCGTACCGTCATCCCATTCCCATTTTAATTCGCCCCACGCCGTCGTTTACCCGTCAGTAATTGCTCGTGCTCGTGCTCGTGCTCGTGCTCGAGTGCAGTGCACTGCAGTTCTAGTGTCAGAACGAATCTTGTCGTGGGGATATGGTTAGAGAGGTGGCGACACCGGCGACACCGGCGACAACCCGCGTCGGACGAGCTCTTAAGCGTGGCGACAAAAGTGGCGACAGTCGCCACTTTTTGCGCGCTTTGGCCGGGATGCTTGACCGCCTTTTCGAGTGGGTATAAAAATTGGCGCACGGATCGCTGTCGTTGACAGCACCAGCCCAGGTAGCCACAACCTTTAAGGCTACGCCACTTGCGTGGTGGTTCTCCCGAAGTGCGATTAGCGTCCGGCGGCTCGCACGGTCACTCCTCGAGAGTGATGGATGCCTACTCGACTTATCTGTCCATTGCGGCAGACGATGAACCTACCTCGCTGCGCTGCAGCAACCTCACCTTTCGGCACACTTCGCTGCGCCAGACTGCGCCCGTCTCTTTCTCCTGGAAAGAGACGGGCGCTCATACCACTGCTGCAAGCCACGTCGTACAAGGCATTGCCGCAATTCTCCTCGTGACAATCGGCCTGACAAATCCGATTCGTCGCCATCCGCAACTGCGCAGGCACCGGTGCCGCAGCCTATGGAAAGGCTGCACATGACTGACAGTCAGGTATGCCCCAGGTGTTCATGTCGTTGCCTTCTCCCGCTCAGGATCTCTAGGTGTCGAACTCGTCAGTCGGCACAGCCTCCGCCCGCCCGCGTCTTCGGATGCGTTTAAGGAAGCCAGATTCATGGGTTCATGCCCTTGCTCCCGGTCGTAAGGAGCCGTTCGTTCCGCGTCAGTGAACACCTCACAGGCCGCAGGGGCCTTGATCCCTGATAACACTCAACAGCCGTGGCGGGGTTACGTGAGGACAACCAGCAATGAACGAGGAGAGGGCCCATGCAGCAGTTAGATCCGAAGCTTGAACTACCACGATCGCCTCGACCGCTGATTGAGTCGAATCCCGTGGCCCAGCCTTATCCGGTGCAGGCGCTGGGTGGGATTCTTGGGCCAGCAGTCGAGCGCATGGCCGAGGTCATCGGCGTGCCCCAGGCGCTTGCTGCGCAATCGGTGCTGGCTGCCTCGGCGCTGGCCACTCAAGGTCATGCAGGGTTACAACTAGACGGAAGAAATTATCCGCTGTCGCTGTACCTGATCACCGTGGCCGCGTCAGGGGATCGCAAGACGGCGGCAGATCGATTTGCATTGCTCCCAGCACGGCAATGGGAGCGTGAGCAGTGGCAGCGCTATCGCGAGCAACTTGCCAGGTACCGTGCCGCACAGCGACAGGCGCAGCGTATAAATCCTGCCGATCCCGACCGCACAAACAGCGTACCGCTCGAAGCGGAGCCTTCGGCCCCACGTCTGATCACCACGGACCCGACTATCGAGGCCCTGATCAAGGGCCTCTGTCATGACCTACCGAGCATGGGCCTGTTCTGTGACGAGGGCGGACAATTCCTTGGTAGCAGCACCATGAGTCGGGATAACCGTTTGAAAGCGGTCACGACCTTGTCGTCACTCTGGGACGGCAGTCCGATTGATCGCGCGCGCTCCATGGTTGGTGAAAGCCTGCGAGCCTATGATCGGCGCTTGAGCCTGCACCTGATGCTGCAACCGTACTTGGCCATGCAGTTACTCACTGACCCGTTGCTGCAGGGGCAAGGCATTCTCGGTCGCTGCCTGATGACCTGGCCCACCAGCCTAGCTGGACAACGTAGCTATCAGGCTGTCGACTTGTCCAAAGATGCCGCCCTAAAGTGCTATCACCGCCGCCTTTCGGCGCTGTTTTATCAGCCTTGGTCACTGTCTCCTGATGGTGCTTTGCAGTTATCACCGCTAACCCTCAGTCAGTTATCCCGCCGTCGCTGGATTGATCTGCATGATGCCATCGAAGCCCAATTGGGTGAGTTTGGCGAGCTGGCCAGCGTACGGCCTAGCGGATCAAAGGCCGCCGATAACCTCCTCCGAATCGCCAGCATCCTGGCAGTAGTGGAGGAAAGCGGCATGGTGGAGGTCGATCATATCCAACGGGCCTCCGCTTTAGTCGGCTACTACCTCACCGAGATCCAGCGCCTGACCGAACAGGAACCGGTATGCCGGATAAAGGAGGAGGCGGATCGCCTGCTGCGCTGGCTGCAGGTCAAGGATTGGAAGCACTTCAGTATTCGTGAGTTGAACCGCAACGGTCCTCGCTTCGCCCGTAAGAGCAGTCGTCATGCCGCCAAGCTGCTGGTCGAGCTGATTGATCATCAGTGGCTGATCACCGATGGCCATACCTTCGAGGTGCGCCATGTTCAATCTTGATGAAGCGCTACGCAACCATCTGGCTCAGCGCCAAAAGGAGCCGAAAGCGCGATTTGTCGCCGCTACTGTCGCCACTTTGTCGCCACGCTCAAAGCCAGGCAGGGCAAGGGATGTCGCCGCTGTCGCCGGTGTCGCCACCACCCGTAAAACTATCACCTCGACGACAGCCATCATTCAGTTATTGAAAGAGCAGGGCGTGCATCTCTACGTCACTGACAACACGCTGTGTTTTCGCCCGACTGATTGGGCTCAGTTCGCGATTGTAAGTGCGCACTGGCGAGCCCTTTTGCATGATCTCGCGGCAGTCGATCAGGAACAGAAAAATGGCTCGGGTCGGTAAGCGAGCGGGGCGCAATTTCGGCTTCGGTCGCCAGCTTAGCTATGCTGGACCGCAAGCACTGAAAGACCTGTTTGGCGACGGCCATTTTGCTACCGTCAAAGCCCATAGTGATCGCTGGCAGGCGTTCGTGCATTGGTGTCGATCCGATGAAGGACCGAGGGTCAACGACGCGCGCCAGATAGACCGCGAGATCCTCATGCGGTACGCCGTCCACGTGCGGGAGCAGGTTGATCAGGGCAACGTCGGCATTGCCACCGCGCAAAACCGACTGTCCAGCGTGAACCGAACGATGGCCGCGCTGCGCGGTGATCAGTACGTCAAAATCCCGAGTCCGAGTAAGGCGCTTGGCTTGCAGCGCTCAAGCGTGCGTAGTGAGGCACCGCAAGGCCAAGATCGTGCTCAGATCGAGTTGATCGCACTCGTACTGTCAGAGCGAGGTCAGCAACGTGTGGCCGCAATTGTGCATCTGGCCCGGGATACTGGTATGCGCCTGCGTGAAGCGATCTTGGCGGACCTGCCCCGACTGCAACGTGAGGCCAGGCAACTGGACAAGATCAACATCCAGGACGGCACCAAAGGCGGTCGATCAGGCGCGTCAGCACCGCGTTGGATCGCGGTTACTGATCAAATTCGTGGCGCCTTGGATAGGGCCTGGGAGGCTTCACCCAGTGGCAGTCGGAACCTGTTGGCCCCCAACGAGAGCTACAAGGTGTTTATGCAGTCAGTTGTGCGACCGGCACGGGACATCTTGCATGAGCATGGATTGAAAGGCTTTCATGAGCTGCGGGCGGCTTACGCCTGTGAGCGTTATGAGCAACTGACCGGCTTGAATACACCCGTCAATGGCGGTCGTGTTCATCGAGAAGATCGAGAGCTTGATCAGCGTGCACGACAGCAGATCAGCTACGAGTTGGGACATAACCGCATCGATGTGGTGAGTGCCTACATCGGAGGCCGGCGATGACGGCCGAGTTCGACATAGCGTTGTTTCTACGCCCCATGCTCAAAGGTGCACATGCCACGCAGCAGCGGCACATCAGGCAAGCAGAAAGGATGCACGAGGTGATTCTTGAACGCTGGGGTTGCGCGACTCCCTGGTCCTGGAGGGAAAAACACGTGAGATGGTTTCTGGAGCACTATTTGCGATGCTCAGCTCCAGCTACCATCTACTACTACGAGTTAACAGCGGGGTTGATCCGCCGTAGAAAGGCAAAAGTCGTGGTTGCCTGATGGACCTATAAGCGTGAGCCCCTGAGTATGGGAATGCGGAGCCTTCCCATACTCAGGGGCTTGGCTGAAAAGCGCAGGCATACCAGAGATCTGGCAACTGTCGTCACTCCTTTCGCCCTGCTACACGACACGGATCGTAGCCGGTGGCGCGTACTTTTTGGATGCTCAGCGAATTGGTACGACATTGCGGTCCCTGGTTTGATTGATGGCCGATGCCGACAGGCTACCGGTGGCCGCCTTCTGGATATGTTCACTCCACCAAGCCATCATCGGACGCCGGCGTTCGATGTAATCCGTTCGGTTGTAGGCGCTACGAACTTCGTCCTTGTCGACATGCGCCAGCGCGACCTCGATCAGCTCCGGATCCCAGCCATGCTCATTCAGGATGGTGCTCGCCATCGAGCGCAAGCCGTGGCTGACTAGGCGGTCCTGAAAGCCCATGCGCTTCAACGCCATGTTGGCGGTCTGGCTATTGGCATGGGTGCGGGGATTTCTATCTGAGGGGAACACGTACTCTCTATTACCGCTGAGTTGCTTGAGCGTCTCGAGTAACGAAATTGCCTGATCGGTAAGAGGGATTGTGTGCGGCCGACGCTTTTTCATGCGCTCTGGCGGAATGGTCCAAATGCGCTTGTCGAAGTCGATATCTGCCCATCGTGTGGTGGCTGCTTCGGCAGGGCGGGTCATCGTGTGCAACTGCCATTCGATCAGGCAGCGGGTCGTGCGCTTGATGCTTGCGTTCGCGATTTCCATCATGAGCTCGGGAAGCTCCTCAGGTGGTAGCGCAGCCATGTTCTCTTTTTTGGGTTTCTTGAACACCGCCCGAATTCCATTGAGGGGGTTCGCAAATATCAGCCCGGAGTTGACCCCGTAGGTCATGATCTCGTTGAGTCGTTGGCTCAATCGTTTGACGGTTTCGAGACTTCCTTTGGCCTCGATTGGGCGAAGGATCTTGATAACCATCGGAGCAGTGATTTGAGAGAGAGGCGTTGTTTTCATGCTTGGGAAAACATGGAGCGTCAGCGATCTCCAAATGTCTTCGGCGTAGGCTTTGGTTACGGAGTCTTTCTTCAGCTCGAACCAGGCAGTGGCCACCTTCTCGAACGTGTGTTCAGTCTCAGCAAGTTTGGCTTGCCTTACCTCATCACGCTGGGTTTTGGGATCAGTGCCCAAAGCAAGCAACTCACGCGCCTCTGCGGCTTTCTTCCGGGCGTTGGCTAACGAGAGGTCGGGGTATGGACCAAGCGCCATGTTGATACGGCTTCTGGTCAACGGCTCGCGGTAATTGAAATTCCACATCATCGAGCCGCTCGCGCGTACTCGAAGCTGCAAGCCATCGCCGTCGCTGAGGACGAAGTCTTTACCAGTTGCCTTGACTGCCTTGAGCTGGCGATCGGAGAGGCGGGTTGCGTTAGTAGGCATGGGGGCTACCTCCAGCACCGTTTTGGTATCCTGAAAATAGCATTTGATAGTCCGGGATACCACCTGGGATACCAAAGCGCCTGGAACTCAGAAATCCTCCAAAGCCCCCAAAAGAGCTGAACCCCCCGTATTCACTGGATTTCAGGCACAAAAAAAGACGTCCGTGGACGTCTTTAGATGATCAAATGGTGGAGCCGGGGGGATTTGAACCCCCGTCCGCCAGTACTCCGCTGTCGGTACTACATGCGTAGCCGTTTCTATTAAGTTAACCCTCAGCGACCCGAAGGGCAGGGTGCTTTGGGCGAGTTGTGTAAGTTTTAGCCGCTTCGTCCACAACGTACTGCACGGCGATTCTGTTCTATATGACAATCACTTTGGGTTTACAGACATCCCCTGGTGATTGCTGGACCCGAAGGTGCCAGAAGCTCAGGATCTAAAGCTGCTTACGCAGCGAGAGAGAATTCCTGGCCGTAGGTTTCGTCATTGGCAACTATAAGAAGTTGCAACAGTGGATTTACGAGTTCTGTTACCAACTCGGCATGCACCTAAAGTTTCGCGACCGGCGTCGAATCCTAAACGGCCCCGTGCCTGTTGCTCGGTGAGTCATGGTGAGCGACAGGCCTGTGCAGTGTACGCCAATGCAGCTCAGAAGGCCAACCGCAAGGTTGGCCTCGTTGTTCAATTGGCCATCGACAATGCCTGGCTGGCCTCGGTGGCGCATTTTTTGTCATCTTTGGAGGCCTGTGACGCTTTGGCGCTGGCCAGCAGTCTTTTGATCTCCGCCGCGTTGGGGGAGGTCGCTGGCAGCGAGTTCACTTTGGCTTCGAGCTCTTGCAGCTTGCTCGTACACAGGTTGTTGTCCGCAGCAAACACGGGAGAGGCCAACATTGCAGCAGACATGAACAGACCAGCGAGTGCGGTACGTTTCATGGAAATCTCCTAGTACTGATGGTCTCGGTGCTGCCGTATAAGCGGGCGGCCGAGGTCGAAAACAGGCCACCCTGAAAAAGGGGCCTACTTAAAAGACCACGGCGCTGCGCAGTAATTCGGTTTTCGGGAATTTTGAACGGCCACAGGCCTGTTGCTCTGTGAATCGTGAGCAACAGGCCTGTGCGATGTGCGCGAACAAAGCCAATCCTAAGACTGGCGTTGAGTGGGGCTATTGCTTGCCGCCGTCACTGGACTTCTGAATATCCTGAATCGTTTGGTTCGTTTCGGCGATGCAATCATCAGTGCCTTTTTTAGTGCCCGTCGCGTGATCAGCCTTGGCTTTTTCGACGGAGGCCTGTACCTGCTCAGTCATCTCCGGAGGGATCTGGGCTTTGGCATTTTCGATCGTTGTCAAATTCACCGCACAGAGGTCTTTGGCGGCAAATGAGGTGGACGCCATCAGCGAGGCAGTAACGAACAGACCTAACAGTACAGAACGTTTCATGTGTTTCTCCTTGAACTGAGGTCCAGGCATCGCTGGCCGTCAGTACGGGCTGCCGATTTTGGGATAGGTCCCACATATGCGGGACTTAATCGGTGGACTACGGCGGTCCGTCAGGGTTCTATTTTTCTTCAGCGCGCCCTCGCCCGGGTTACCCGATCCACCAGATAGACCAACCCGTGGTAATCAATCCCACCGTGTTGCGTCAGACCAATCTCACAGGTGCGGCTGGTGGAAATCCCCTCGCTGCAATGCTGCACGGCGTCCTTGAGCGAGCGCAGTGAGTGCGCGTTCAACTCCGGGGTAGTGAAGCCTTTGTCGCCCGCAAATCCACAGCAGTGAATGCCTTCAGGAATGACCACGTTCTTACTGCACTTGCGCGCCAGATCGATCAACGCCTGGCTCTCGCCCAAGTGCTGAGTGCTGCAAGTGACGTGGACTGCGATTGGCGCTTCCTGTGGTGTGAAGTCCAGTCGATCCATCAAATGCGTGCGGATGAAACGCACCGGGTCGTACAGGTCCAGACGCACGTCGCCGAGGTCCTGAACCAACCGCAGCGTGCAAGGGCTGGTGTCGCAGTAGATCGGATCGAGCCCACCGCGGCTGGCGTGCAGCAACGCGCCGATCAGTTCCTGGCGTTTGTGTTCAGCCTGTTCGGCGTAGCCCTTGGAGGCGAACGGCTGACCGCAGCAGAGGTTGTCAAGGTTGTCCGGGAAGACCACTTGGTAACCGGCCTTTTCCAGCAGGCCACGGGTTTTGTCGTACAGCGACATCTGCTCTTTATCACCCGCCGCCGGGCCCATTGCCCGCGAGACGCAAGCCGCCAGGTACACCACCCGAGGGCGTTCGTCCGACACGGCCGGGCTGAAGCGAATGACTTTTTCCGGCTGCGGCATGGCGTTGGTCCATTGCGGGACTTGGCCTTTGGACAACCGTGTCAATGTCGCCGACAGCTTGGCCAACCGTGGCGCCCCCAACAGCATCCGCGCGCCATTGGCCACGTGCAGGGTAAAACGCGCACCTTGCAGTGCAGTGGCGAAATTTCCTTCAAGCCAATTGGCGGTTTTCGTATGCGTCGCCTGATGGCTGCGAAGCTTTTTCACCAGGTCGCCGGTGTTGATTCCTACAGGGCAACGTTGTGCGCAAAGACCCGTCGCCGCGCAGGTGTCGATGCCCTGGTATTCGTAAGCGGCTTCGAGTTCGGTGGTGTCGACCCCGGCACGTTTCTTCGCCTGGATGTCGCGCCAGATCACGATGCGCTGGCGCGGGCTCAGGGTCAGGCCTTTCGACGGGCAGACAGGCTCGCAAAACCCACATTCGATGCACTTATCCACAATCTCGTCAGCGGCTGGCAGCGGTTTCAGGTGCTTGAGGTGAATCTGTGGATCGTCGCTGAGCACCACGTCCGGATTGAGAATGCCGTTGGGGTCGAGCAGGCGTTTGAGCTGCCACATCAGCTGATAGGCATCGCTGCCCCATTCCAGTTCGACGAAGGGCGCCATGTTGCGCCCGGTGCCGTGTTCGGCCTTCAGCGAGCCACCGAACTCGACGGCCACCAGTTGCGCCACGTCGTCCATGAACCCCTGGTAGCGTGCGACTTCTTCCGGATTGTTGAAGCCTTGGGTGAAGACGAAGTGCAGATTACCTTCCAGGGCGTGTCCGAAAAGGATCGCTTCGTCGTAGTGATGTTTGTCGAACAGTTCGATCAACCGGTTCACGCCGATGGCCAGTTGTTCCACCGGGAAGGTCACGTCTTCGATGATCACCGTGGTCCCGGTTTTGCGCACCGCGCCGACCGCGGGGAAGGTGTCCTTGCGAATCGCCCAGAGCCGGGCGTTTTCCACCGGCTCTTCGGTGAAGTCGACTTGTTTTTCCACCGGGAACGATGCCAAGGACGCCATGATCTGCGCCAGTTGTTCGCGTAGTAATGTGGACGAGGCGGCGCGGGATTCGATCAACAGGGCGCAGGCATTGTTCGACAGGTGTTGTACGAAATCGGGCATGCCGGGTTTGTCCTGCACCGAGCGCAGGCTGCGGCGGTCCAGCAGTTCCACGGCGGACACCGGTTGGCTTTTCAGCACGGTGACGGCGTTGCAGCAGGTTTCCACATCCGGGAACACGATCAACGCCGAAGCTTTGTTCGGGTGGTCGATGACCGTGTCGTAAGTCACCGCGCTGATAAACCCGAGGGTGCCTTCGGAGCCGACCAGCAAGTGGCTCAAGATATCCACAGGCTCATCGAAATCCACCAGGGCGTTGAGCGACAGGCCGGTGGTATTTTTCAGACGGTATTTGTGGCGGATTCTTGCGGACAATTCTGCATTGGCACGGGTCTCGCGGCCCAATTTTGCTATGCGTTCAAGCAGTTCGGAGTGGCTCTGGCGAAACGCCTCGACACTGGCGGCATCTTCGGTATCGAGACGGCTGCCATCGGCCAGCACCAGGCGAATCCCGGCAAGGGTGTGATAGGTGTTTTGTGCCGTGCCGCAGCACATGCCACTGGCATTGTTGGCGACAATGCCGCCAATTTTGCAGGCGTTGATCGAGGCCGGGTCCGGACCGATCTTGCGCCCGAACGGCGCCAGCCACGCATTGGCCTGGGCGCCGATCACGCCGGGTTGCAGGCGGATTTGCGTGCCCTGGCCACGGATCTCGCGACCGTTCCAGTTATCCCCCAGCACGATCAAAACCGAATCGCTGATGGCCTGCCCGGACAGGCTGGTGCCGGCCGCACGAAACGTCACCGGGACCTGATCCCGTTGCGCCAGTTTCAACAGAGCGACCACTTCGTCTTCGGACTCGACACGGATTACCAGTTTTGGAATCAGCCGATAGAAACTCGCATCAGTCCCGAAAGCCAGGGTCGATAGCGGATCATCGAAACTTCTGTCCTGGGGAATCAGTTGCTGCGCATCACGCAGGAAAGTCGCGGGTAACGTCATTGGTCCTCCAGGATCAGCACCACCAGGTCTTTCGGACCGTGGGCGCCGTAGGCCAGCACTTGCTCGATGTCGGCGGTCTTCGACGGGCCGGACACCAGCAAGGCGTTGGTCGGCATGCCTTGGGCCCACTCGAACTCCTGCTGCACCTGATAGAAGTTGTCGCGGATTTCGCTCGCCTTGAGCAGGGCGAAATGCACCGGCGGCACCAGGCTCATCAAGCGCGGTTCTTCCCGCGTCGGCCACAGAATCAGACTGCCCGTCGCGGCGATTGCGCCGAGTGTAGTCGTGAGGCTGGCCGGGGTGTCGTTAAACAGTTCGGCTTTCCAGTCTTCCACCGGGCGGTCGTAGGATTTGAGCGTCGGCAGGCCGGGATTGTTCGACCAGTGTTGAGTGATACGTTGCCCATGAGGCGTCGTCGGCGCGATCAACAGGCTCGGCAACTGACGATCTCGCAACAGTTGGGCTAACAACTCAGGCCAATCTTTGCCCGAGGTCAGATGGATTTCGGTGTGCACCGCTTCCATCAGTTTGCGCAATTGCGGGATGCGTTGTTCCGGGGGGTAGGTGTAAGGCTTGGTCAGCAGTTCGACATCGAACTCGTCAGGCACCGGCGTCGTGCCGGTCAGACTTTTCCGCAATTTGCCGAGGATATTTTGCTTGGCGCTCATTAACGATCTCCCTGTTTGGCCAGGTGCTCGCGGGCCATGTCGTGCAGTGAGCGGGCAGCGGGTTTTGGCGCGCTGTGATTCTGCGTCCAAGGGCCGACATTGCTCGGAGCGAGGGCACGCAGGCGTGTGGCGAAGAAGCCGAACAAACGATAGAGCGTCGGCGAGCTGTTGAGCCGGGCCCAGGCGTTCCAGATAAAGCGTTCCTTGCGCGAATACTTGCTGCCCTGGCCGCGCATGACTTGATGCGGGCTGTTCGGGGCTTTGACGTTCTCTTCCCGCAGACGCCGCAACAAAGCAGGGATCGGAATTTTTACCGGGCAGACTTCGCCGCAGGCACCGCATAACGACGACGCGCTCGGATGATCCGGGACTTTCGCCAGGCCAACCATGTGCGGCGTGATGATTTTTCCGATAGGCCCAGGGTAAACCTCCCCATAGGCGTGGCCGCCGATTCGGGTGTAGACCGGGCAATGATTCATACAGGCGCCGCAGCGGATGCAGTTCAGGGTCTGGCGCAATTCACTGTCGGCAAACGCCTGGCTGCGACCGTTGTCGAGCAATACCAGGTGCACTTCCTGGGGGCCGTCGAGCTCATGTTCCTTACGCGGACCGGAGATCATGTTGACGTAGGTGGTGATGGGTTGGCCGAGGGCCGAACGGGTCAGCAGCGACAGCAGCGGCACAACGTCCCGCAGGTTTTCAACGACTTTTTCGATACCGGTGACGGCGATGTGCACCGGCGGGACCGTCGTGGTCATGCGGCCATTGCCTTCGTTTTCCACCAGCAGCAGGGTGCCGGTTTCGGCCACGGCGAAGTTGACGCCGGAGACGCCGATATCCGCTTCGAAGAATTTCTGTCGCAAGACTTTGCGACCGATCTGAATGAGTTGGTCAACGTCCTTGGTGTATTCCACGCCAAGTTTGTCGTGGAACAAGGACGCGACCTGACCGGCGTTCTTGTGGATCGCCGGCATAATGATGTGTGAAGGCTTCTCGTGGTCGAGCTGGACGATGTACTCGCCCATGTCCGATTCCAGGCATTCAATGCCTTGATCAGCGAGGAAATGATTCATCTCCATTTCTTCACTGACCATCGATTTGCCCTTGATCACTTGCCGCCCCTCGTGAGCGCGGATGATCGATAAGACGATGCCATTGGCCTCGTCCACCGTTTCCGCCCAGTGCACTGTCACACCGTTGCGGGTCAGGTTCTGTTCAAGCTGCTCGAGCAGGTCGGGCAACTTGGATAACGCACGGGCGCGGACAGCATTGCCCAGCACTCGCAGATGTTCTCTTTCATGGGCATCGCTGAAAGACGCGGCCCGTTTGGTCATCAGTGAATCCATCGCGCTGCGAAAGTTATTTCGCAATTGCGTGTCAGCCAAAGCCTCGTGAGCCCGGCCGCGAAAATCTTCTTCTACAGCAACCGTAGGAATAATCGCGGAGGCGCTCATTGAACACCCCCGGTGCGCTGCCAAAGGAAACTGGCCAAGTGTTGGCCGCGCAACGCTTCCTTTTGTTTCTCCAGCGAGCCGTTGATGTTCATCAAACAGCCGCAATCGGCACTCAGGACCTGATGCGCGCCGGATTCCTTCAACGAGCGGGTCTTGTCAGCCACCATCGCGCCGGAAATGTCTGGCATACGGACGCTGAAAGTCCCACCAAAGCCACAGCATTCACTTTCGTGGCTGTGTTCGACCCGTTCCACGTTGCCCAACTGCGCCAACAACTCGCGGCCGTGCAGGTGGGTATTCATCTCCCGACGTGCCGAGCACGACGTGTGCAGCGCCACTTTTACCGGTGTGCCGCTGTCCTTGAGCTGAACCTTGCAGACAAACAGCAAGAACTCGGCCAGCTCATAGGTCCGGGCTGCGAGCGCCTGAACCTGCTTCAACGTGTCCGGCTCGTCCTTGAACAAGTCGGCGTAGTGTTCGCGCAACATACCCGCGCACGAACCCGAGGGCACCACCACCGGAAAATCCCCGGCAAACAGTGCCAGTTGCGAGCGCGCCACGGTCCGCGCCTGTTCGGTGTAACCCGAGGTGTAGGCCGGTTGCCCGCAGCAGCTTTGCCCTTGCGGGTACTCGACACGAATACCTTCGCGTTCCAGCAGGTGGATCGCGTCCATTCCGGCTTCGGGATAGAACAGGTCCACCACGCAAGTCCCGAACAGATAGACCCGTGAGGGTTTCTCGCTGGGGTATTGCCGAGGCTCGGGCAGTGGCGGGGCGACGCGGGTCGCGTTCGGCACCGCGTTGTAAAAAAGCTCGCTCATCAGGCGTGTCTCTCGGCCGGTTACCCGTCCGTTGAGGCTGCTGAATATAAAGCGACAAGCTTTCAGCAGCCTTACAGACCGGGTTGTGAATAGCTGACGCCGGAGTCGTGGTCCGGCGTCGGTTTTTTCCGTGTTGCTCGTAGGCTTAGTGCACCAGCATGCCGGTGAACCAGTAGGCCTGGGCGTAGGTGATCAGGCCCACGATCGTGGCGAAGAACAGGCTGTGCTTGAGGGTGAAGCGGAACAGGTCCGACTCCTTGCCCACCAGCCCGGTCGCGGCGCAGGCCACGGCGATCGATTGCGGCGAGATCATCTTGCCGGTCACGCCGCCGCTGGTGTTCGCCGCCACCAGCAGAACATCGCTGACGCCGATCTGGTGCGCGGTGGTGGCTTGCAACGAACTGAACAGTGCGTTGGACGAGGTATCGGAACCGGTCAGGAACACGCCCAGCCAACCAAGGAATGGCGAGAAGAACGGGAATGCCGCGCCGGTTGCCGCCAATACCAACGCCATGGTCGACGACATGCCCGAGTAGTTGGTGACGAAGGCAAACGCCAACACCATGCCGATGGACAGAATTGGCCAGCGCAGTTCGTAGAAGGTCTCTTTCAAAGTGGTAAGACCAATTTTGAAATTGATCTTCAGCACCAGCATCGAGATCAGCGCCGAGAAGAAAATCGCCGTGCCGGTCGCGGAAATCGGGTCAAGTTTGAACACCGCTGGAATGGCGGTTGGAGCGGTCACGATCGGCGCGACTTTGATCACCATTTGATCCAGGTGCGGGATGGCGAAGTTGAACACCCAGCTATACATCGAGCCGCCGGCGGCAAACATCGCCTTGAACGGTTTCAGGGTCCAGATCGTGACCAGCACGGTGAGGATCAGGAACGGCGACCAGGCCTTGAAAATTTCCAGCAGGCTGTAAGGCGAAGCCACGGTTGTGCGTTTCTGGCCGAAACCTCCGACGCTGGCGGTCACGACCGAGGCCGAAACAGCACCGGCAATGTGTTGGCCGGCGGCGCGTTTCGGCTGCCAGACTTTCAGGAACAGCGTCAGGGATACCAGGCTGACCAGCGCCGAGGTGATGTCCGGCAGTTCCGGGCCGATGAAGTTCGAGGTGAAGTACTGGGTGATGGCAAAGCTCAAGCCCGCTACCAGTGCGGCCGGCCAGGTTTCCCGCACGCCACGCATGCCGTCCATCATGAACACCAGCCAGAACGGCACAAACAGCGACAACAGCGGCAATTGGCGGCCGGTCATGGCGCCGATCTTGAACGCGTCGATGCCGGTGACTTGCCCGGCGACGATGATCGGAATCCCCAAGGCGCCGAATGCGACGGGCGCAGTGTTGGCGATCAGGCACAGGCCGGCGGCGTACAGCGGGTTGAAGCCCAGCCCTACCAGCAGTGCGGCGGTAATCGCCACCGGCGCGCCGAAACCGGCTGCACCTTCCAGGAACGCACCGAAGCAGAAGCCAATCAGCAGCACTTGCAGGCGCTGATCGTCGGTGATCGACAGCACCGAGCTGCGGATCACTTCGAACTGGCCACTCTTGACCGTCAGTTTGTAGAGGAATACGGCCGCCACAATGATCCAGGCAATCGGCCACAGACCGTAGGCGAAGCCGTATCCGGCGGCGGCGAACGCCATGTCGACCGGCATCTGGAACGCGAAGATCGCCACGGCAATCGACAAGGCCAGGGTGATGCTGCCGGCCACATGGCCTTTGAGGCGAAACACGGCCAAGGCCAGGAAGAAAAATACGATGGGGATGACGGCCGCGAGTGCGGACACGCCGAGACTGCCGAGCGGGCTGTAGAGCTGTTGCCAGGTTTGCATATGGGGTGGCCCCTAATTGTTGTTGGTCAGGCACTGTCAGCGTTCTTGGTTAATTGGTAATACCAATTTACAATCGCTGTTGGCTAGGGTAAAAGCCTTGTAGGCGGTGTGTCAATTTGTCGCCCTAAAACTTTTGTCGAATAAGCGGTGCGGAATGCATCTGAGCTGCTCGCTCAAACGTCGTCTGGTAGGTGCCGCCGCGGCGCCGATAGGCCAGAATAGAGAGCCCGGCGAGCTGCCGGGATCGTGGAGAAATGAGTTATGGGGTTTGATCAGATTCGTCAGCGCCGTTTGTCTGACGATATTGTCGAGCGGCTCGAAGGGATGATTCTCGAGGGCACGCTGAAGTCCGGCGAGCGCTTGCCGGCCGAACGCGCGTTGGCCGAGCAGTTCGGCGTATCACGCCCCTCGTTGCGCGAAGCGATTCAGAAACTGGCGGCCAAAGGCCTGCTGGTCAGTCGACAGGGCGGCGGCAACTATGTGGTGGATTCCCTGGGCTCGACCTTCAGCGATCCGCTGTTGCATCTGCTGGAAAGCAACCCCGAGGCCCAGCGCGACCTGCTGGAGTTTCGGCATACGCTGGAAGCGTCCTGTGCTTATTACGCGGCGTTGCGCGCCACTGATGTGGATCGCGAGCGACTGACCGCGGCGTTCGAAGAACTCCAGGATTGCTACACCCGTCACGATGAAGTGAGTCGGGTGGAAGAGGGCGCGGCGGACGCGAAATTCCACCTGGCGATTGCCGAAGCCAGTCACAACGCCGTCTTGCTGCACACCATTCGCGGGCTGTTCGATCTGCTCAAGCGCAACGTGGTGACCAACATTGGTGGGATGTACAAGCAGCGCACTGAGACACGGGACATGCTGATCAGTCAGCACCGTGAGTTGTACCTGGCGATTATCGAAGGGCGGGCGGAGCAGGCGCGGGAAGTCTCCAGCCGACACATTTTGTATGTGCAGGAAGTGTTGGAGGAGGTGCGTCAGGAAGTGCAGCGCGTGGCTCGGGCGGAGCGGCGCAAGGGGATGTAGTCATTCAGTTTTGTGGTGAATGTACGATCGCCTTCGCGAGCAAGCCCGCTCCCACATTGGATTTGTGAACGACACAAAACATATGTGGGAGCGGGCTTGCTCGCGAAGGCGGCCTCAGGCAAAAAGAGAATTAATCTTCCTTGCCCTTGTTGCGCACCGCACGCTGCAACTCGCGACCGGCGTCGCGTTCGCGTTCGGTATCGCGCTTGTCGTATTCCTTCTTGCCCTTGCCCAGAGCGATCTCGCACTTGACCATGTGCTTGCTCCAGTACCAGGACAGGCATACGCAGGCGTAACCTTTTTGCTGCACGGCGGAGGCGAGCTTTTCCAGCTCGCGACGGTTGAGCAGCAATTTACGGGTGCGGGTCGGATCGGCGATGACGTGGGTACTCGCCGTCATCAGCGGCGTAATGTGGCTGCCGAGCAGCCAGGCTTCGCCATCCTTGAGCAGGACATAACTGTCAACCAGTTGCAGCTTGCTTGCCCGCAGACTTTTTACTTCCCAGCCGGCCAGGACCAGACCAGCCTCGAACTTATGCTCGATGAAGTAATCGTGTCGCGCCTTTTTATTTTGCGCGATGGTCCCTGTTGGGTGTTTCTTCTGTTTAGCCATAGGGGCGGCATTATAGGGAGTTGCACGCAAGTCGGCTACGGTATCGCTACGTGCTTGAGCAGGTTGATTGAATCCCGGACAATGCGGCCTCTTTTTTGAACGCTTGGGCGTGATAACGATGTCGACAGACAAGGTTTCTGTCCACGGCAGTTGGGCTAGCCGCTGGGTCTTCATACTCGCCGCGACCGGTTCGGCCGTGGGGCTGGGTAGCATCTGGAAATTCCCGTACATGGTCGGCGTCTACGGCGGCGGCGCCTTCGTACTGATGTTTTTGGCTTGTATCGCCCTGATCGGGGTGCCGGTCATGCTGGCTGAAACCCTGATTGGCCGCCGCGCCCGGCAAAGCCCGGCCAACGCCTTGAAGGTGTTGGCGGTGGAGGCAGGGCATTCCGGGAAATGGTCCTGGGGCGCATTTGCCGGGATGATCACGGCGTTGCTGATCCTGTCTTTCTATAGTGTGGTTGGCGGCTGGTCGCTGGATTACATCATCGACATGGGTCGTGGCGACTTCCAGGGAGTGACGGCGGAGCAGGTCGGTGCCTATTTCGGCAATGTGATCGCCGATCCATGGCGCCTGACACTTTGGCACACGATTTTCATGCTGCTGTCCGCCGTGGTGATCGCCAAAGGCGTGGTCGCCGGGCTTGAGCGCAGCCTGCGGATCATGATGCCGCTGCTGTTCGTGATGGTGATTGTGCTGCTGGGTTACAGCATGACCACCGGCCACTTCATGGAAGGCGTGCATTTCATGTTCGACTTCCACCCGGAAAAAGTGCTCGACGGCTTGCTGCCCGCCATGGGCCACGCGTTCTTCTCCCTGAGCGTGGGCGTCGGTTCGATCATGATCTATGGCGCCTATATGCCGAAGAACTCGTCGATTTCCGGCACTGTGGTCGGCGTGGCGCTGCTTGATACCTTTGTTTCCCTGGTGGCCGGCCTGGCATTGTTTCCGATTGTTTTTGCGGCGGGCCTGAACCCGAGCGAAGGGCCTGGCCTGATGTTCGTCAGCCTGCCATTTGCCTTTGGTAACGTAGCGTTCGGCCAGTTGATGGGCGTAGTGTTCTTCGTGCTGGTGGCGGTTGCGGCCTGGAGTTCGGCGATTTCCTTGCTCGAACCCATGGTGGCCTACCTGGTTGAACGTACCAAGATCAGCCGCGCCTGGGTCACATTCTGGCTGGCATTTATCTGCTGGTTTGTGGGTCTGGGCACCGTTTTTTCTTTCAATATCTGGAAGGAAGCCAAATTTTTCGTGAACGAAGGCGGGATGTTCCATCTCTACCAATGGGGTGCGGCCGGCGGCCTGGACTTCTTTGGCGTGATCGACTTTTTCACCTCGCGGATCATGCTGCCGCTCGGTGGTTTGTGTTTCGTGGTGTTTGCAGGCTGGATCATGGGGCGTGAAGCGGTACGCGATGAATTGTCGATCCGCAGCCCCAGGTTGTTCAGCCTGTCCCTGTTCTTGATGCGCTATGTGGCGCCCATCGGCATTCTCGTAGTGTTTGCCGCCCAGCTGTGGAAGTGACGCTGACATGACGACACATATTCAACGCTCGGCCCTGCTGCCGTACCCGGCGCAAGCCCTCTATGACCTGGTCAACGACGTGGCGCGTTATCCGGAGTTCCTGCCGTGGTGCTCGGCCGCGGAAGTCCTGGAAAGCTCCCCTGAGCACATGCGTGCCAGTGTCGGCGTGGCCAAGGGTGGCTTGAGTCAGCATTTCGTGACCCGCAATACCCTGGTGCCCGGGCATTCAATCGAGATGAATCTCGAAGAAGGCCCGTTCAACCAGTTGCATGGCGTCTGGGTGTTCAAGCCGTTGGGCGAGAAGGCCTGCAAAATCAGCCTGGACCTGTCGTTCGACTACGCCGGGCCGATCGTGCGCGCAACGCTGGGGCCGCTGTTCAATCAGGCCGCCAATACCCTGGTGGACGCGTTCTGTCAGCGCGCCAAGCAGATGCATGGTTGAGTCGGTGATCGAGGTTGAGGTGGTGTATGCCGCCGTTGATCGTCAGGTACTGCTGAGTGTGGCAGTGCCGGTGGGGGCGACGGTTCGGGATGCTTTGCTCAAATCTGGCGTAGGTGTTGAGTTTCCTGAGTTGGATCTGGCTGCGTGCCCCGTCGGGATATTCGGCAAGGTGGTTGCTGAGCCGTCCACTCATGCGGTGCAGGCGGGTGATCGCATCGAGATTTACCGGCCGCTGCTTGCCGATCCTAAAGAGGTTCGTCGCTTGCGAGCGGCCAAAGCGGCCGAGGCCAAGGCGCGCAATCAGTGATCTGATCAATCACCAGACAATAAAAAACCCGGACATGCCGGGTTTTTTATTGCGTCGCAAATTATTGCGGCGTGGTGTCCAGCGGTTCCGGACTCGGGACTGGAACGGTTTCTACACCGTCTACATCCTTCTGGATCTGGTCCAGCAACGAACCTGGTTTCACCGGTTTTTCCGGTTTTGGCTTCTCGGTGTTTTCTGCAGGCGCCGTCACAGGAGTGCCGGGTTCCTTGCCGAGAATGGCTTCGTCGCGGCTCACGCCAGGCATAAAATCGCCCGACAGGCTGACAAGCTGGTCATTAGGGTTGAAGATAACGCTTATGCGTTCCTGTTGGCGTTCACCACCACCCGGTTGCAGGCTATACAGGTAATCCCAGCGATCGGCATGGAACGTGTCGGTCAGCAGAGGGTTACCCATGATAAACCGTACTTGCCGACGGGTCATTCCCGGGCGTAACTGGTCTATCATGTCCTGCGTGACGACATTGCCCTGCTGGATGTCGATTTTGTAAACCCCGGGGAATGAACAACCGGCGAGTGCGAGCAGTCCCACAAAGGTGAAACTGGTTAGCAAGAGCTTGGTGTTTTGCATCGGTGGGCGACTTCCACTATCTTGGCTGGGACAACGTAAACGCCGATCATACCCGCATTAAGAGAAGCTGCGAAGCAGCATCGCGAGAAAGCTGACCATGGTTGAAAATAGCGAACTACGCAAAGCCGGCCTCAAAGTGACCCTGCCACGGGTCAAAATTCTGCAAATGCTCGATTCCGCCGAGCAACGCCACATGAGTGCCGAGGACGTCTACAAGGCACTGATGGAGGCTGGTGAGGACGTCGGTCTGGCCACGGTTTACCGTGTACTGACCCAGTTCGAGGCGGCTGGCCTTGTGGTGCGACACAACTTCGACGGCGGTCACGCGGTCTTCGAGCTGGACGACGGCAAGCATCACGACCATATGGTCAACGTCGAAACCAGTGAAGTGATCGAGTTCTTCGACGAAGAAATCGAGCGTCTTCAGAAGGCGATCGTCGATAAGTATGGTTTCGAGATGGTGGATCACAATCTCGTGCTGTACGTACGCAAGAAAAAGTAAGCATGTCGCGCGGACAGGATGTTCGCGAAACGAGCGAAGGCGACCCAAGGGTCGCCTTCGTGCTTTCTGCTGATCTTAAATTTTCGCAGTGATGACCATTTTCTTCGCGTGAGCCAGGGATTCCTTCGTCAGATCGATGCCCCCGAGCATGCGTGCGACTTCTTCGACGCGATGGGTCTTGCTCAGCTTGGACACGGCCGTGTGGGTCGCGTCCTCACCGCGGACCTTGTGCACGAATAAATGCTGGTGACCCTGCGCCGCCACTTGCGGCAAGTGAGTGACCGTCAGCACCTGCCCGCGCTCCCCAAGTCGGCGCAGCAACTGGCCGACGATTTCAGCGGTTGGGCCTCCGATGCCCACGTCCACTTCGTCGAACACCAGGGTCGGAACCCGGGAAGTCTGTGCAGTGATGACCTGGATCGCCAGGCTGATCCGCGACAGCTCGCCGCCCGAGGCCACTTTTGCCAGGGCTTTCATCGGTTGTCCCGGGTTGGCGCTGACCAGCAGTTCGACCTGTTCAAGTCCGTTAGGTAGCAGTTCGTTGCTGCTGTTGGGGCGCAACTCGATGGTAAAGCGCCCGCCGGGCATGCCCAAACGCTGGATCTCTTGTTCCACGGCGCTGGCCAGACTACCTGAAGCCTGATGGCGCAGATCACTCAGGTCGCGCGCCTTCTCTTGATAATGACGGGCATAAGAGGCCAGCTCATCGCTCAGACGCTCAATGGATTCGTCGTTGGCATTCAGGGTTTCAATTTCATCCAGGAGCTTCTGTTGCATCTCAGCCACTTCACTCGGCTGAATGCGGTGCTTGCGCGCCAGGGTGTAGATCGCATCAAGGCGTTCTTCCAGGTATTGCAGGCGTGCCGGGTCGGCGTCGAAGTTATCGAGGAAACGGTTCAGTTCGCCGACGGCTTCTTCTACCTGAATCTGCGCGCTGGTCAGCAGGCTGCTGGCCTCGCCCAGGGCGCCGATCGAGTTGTTCACGCTCGACAAGCGGTTGAGGCTGGCGGTAAGGGCGTTCAGCACATTGCCGGAATCGCTCTCGCTGCATTGCTCAACCACTTGTCGGCAGATGCCCAGCAGGGTTTCGGCGTTGGTCAGGTTCTTGTGTTCCTGCTCCAACTGCTCAAGCTCGTTTTCGCCGAGGCCGAGGTTTTCCAGCTCTTCGAGCTGGTAGCTCAGTAACTGATGGCGGGCGCGCTGCTCGTCACCCGAGTTGGACAGGCGATCCAGCTCCTGGCGGGTCTGGCGCCAGCGTTGGGCCGCCAGTTGCACCTGGCGGGCAAGATCGGTGGCGCCAGCGTACTCGTCGAGCAAGCGGCGGTGGGTGTCGGTCTTGAGCAGGGATTGGTGTTCGTGCTGGCTGTGGATGTCGATCAGCAACTCGCCCAAGGCCTTGAGATCGCCAAGGGGGCAGGGCGTGCCGTTGATATAGCCGCGGGAGCGGCCTTCCGCGGTAATCACCCGGCGCAGGATGCACGGGCCGTCGCTTTCCAGGTCGCGCTCGGCCAACCAGGCACTGGCTTCGGGGATATCGATCAGGTCGAAGGTCGCCAGAATGTCGGCCTTGTCGGCGCCGGGGCGGACTACGCCGCTGTCGGCGCGATCACCCAGGGTCAGGCCCAGGGCGTCGAGCATGATCGACTTGCCGGCGCCGGTTTCCCCTGTGATCACGCTCATCCCGCGATCGAGTTCGAGATCGAGATGTTCGACGATGGCGTAGTTGTGTACGGACAGGTGCACCAGCATAAAGGCCGCTCCCAGGCTTTAGGTCTGGTTATTTATACAGTGTTTTGTTTCCGGCTGACAATGCCCTCCCTTAGCTCGATTTGCTTGATCCGACGAAATCGTTAGCGCATCAAGGAATGACAATGCAGCTCTTTTTGTAGGGTTAATCACCGCAAACCCCTTGAAGCTGAATTTTGCGGCCCCATATAGCTGGGCAGAAGCGTGAGTTGAGCTCGCGGACGATATTGAAAGGAGAAATTCTATGGCTGACGAACAGACAGTGGATACGCAAAATCTCGACGCCGATCAGGCTGCCCAGGATTCGGGCGATGAACTGGCGGCGCGTGTACAAGTGCTCGAAGAGCAATTGGCTGGCGCTCATGATCAGGCTTTGCGTGTAGCGGCTGATCTGCAGAACGTCCGCCGTCGCGCCGAGCAGGACGTCGAAAAGGCTCACAAGTTTGCGCTGGAAAAGTTCGCTGGCGACCTGCTGCCGATCATCGACAGCCTGGAGCGTGGCCTGGAGTTGTCCAACCCGGATGACGAAAGCATCCGCCCAATGCGCGAAGGCATCGAACTGACGCTAAAAATGTTCCAGGACACCCTGAAGCGTTATCAGTTGGAAGCGATCGATCCCCATGGCGAACCGTTCAACGCCGTTCATCACCAGGCGATGGCCATGCAAGAAAGCGCCGATGTTGAGCCGAACAGCGTGCTCAAGGTGTTCCAGAAGGGCTACCAGCTCAACGGTCGCCTGCTGCGCCCGGCCATGGTCGTGGTCAGCAAGGCACCTTCGCCGGTTTCGCCTTCGATTGATGAGCAGGCTTGAAATTAGCCGTAAGGCCCCCATTTAGAAGTCAAGCGTTTAAGTGCTACCGCAGTTAGCCACCACTGCTGCGGCAACCAAATCCAAAGTTTCGGGAGAGTTAACATGGGCAAAATTATCGGTATCGACCTGGGGACCACCAACTCCTGCGTCTCCGTGCTGGAAAACGGCGTAGCCAAAGTTATTGAAAACGCTGAAGGCGCGCGTACCACGCCGTCGATCATCGCGTATGCCAACGACGGCGAGATCCTCGTTGGTCAGTCGGCCAAGCGTCAGGCTGTGACCAATCCGCATAACACCCTGTACGCGGTGAAGCGTCTGATCGGTCGCAAGTTCGACGAAGAAGTCGTACAGAAAGACATCAAGATGGTTCCGTACAAAATCGCCAAGGCTGACAACGGCGACGCTTGGGTTGAAGTGAACGGCCAGAAAATGTCGCCGCCACAGATCTCGGCTGAAATCCTGAAGAAAATGAAGAAGACTGCCGAAGACTACCTCGGCGAGCCAGTGACCGAAGCGGTGATCACCGTTCCGGCCTACTTCAACGACAGCCAGCGTCAAGCGACTAAAGACGCCGGCCGCATCGCGGGCCTGGACGTTAAACGTATCATCAACGAACCAACCGCAGCCGCTCTGGCTTACGGTATGGACAAGGCGAAAGGCGATCACACCGTGATCGTTTACGACTTGGGCGGCGGTACTTTCGACGTTTCCGTGATCGAAATCGCTGAAGTCGATGGCGAGCACCAGTTCGAAGTGTTGGCCACCAACGGTGACACGTTCCTGGGCGGTGAAGACTTTGACATTCGTCTGATCGACTACCTCGTTGACGAATTCAAGAAAGAAAGCGGCATGAACCTTAAAGGTGACCCGCTGGCCATGCAGCGCCTGAAAGAAGCCGCTGAAAAAGCCAAGATCGAACTGTCTTCGAGCAATTCGACCGACGTGAACCTGCCGTACATCACTGCAGACGCTACCGGTCCTAAGCACTTGAACGTGAAAATCTCCCGCGCCAAGCTCGAAGCGCTGGTAGAAGACCTGGTTCAGCGCACCATCGAACCTTGCCGCATCGCTCTGAAAGACTCCGGTATCGACGTTGGCGCGATCAACGACGTGATCCTGGTCGGCGGTCAGACCCGTATGCCACTGGTTCAGAAGCTGGTCACCGAGTTCTTCGGTAAAGAAGCGCGTAAAGACGTGAACCCGGACGAAGCGGTTGCCATGGGTGCTGCTATCCAGGGCGCGGTATTGGCCGGCGACGTGAAAGACGTTCTGCTGCTGGACGTCAGCCCGCTGACCCTGGGTATCGAAACCATGGGCGGCGTGATGACTGCGCTGATCGAGAAAAACACCACGATTCCTACCAAGAAATCCCAAGTGTTCTCGACTGCCGATGACAACCAGGGCGCTGTGACTATTCACGTGCTGCAAGGTGAGCGTAAGCAAGCGGCCCAGAACAAGTCCCTGGGCAAGTTTGACCTGGCCGAGATTCCACCAGCACCACGTGGCGTGCCACAAATCGAAGTGACCTTCGACATCGACGCCAACGGCATCCTGCACGTAGGCGCCAAAGACAAGGCTACTGGCAAGACTCAGTCGATCGTGATCAAGGCCAACTCGGGTCTGTCCGAGGAAGAAATTCAGCAGATGATTCGCGATGCTGAAGCCAACGTCGACGCAGATCGCCAGTTCGAAGAGCTGGCCGCTGCCCGTAACCAGGGCGATGCACTGGTTCACTCGACGCGCAAAATGGTCGCTGATGCTGGCGACAAAGTGAGCGCTGAAGAGAAGACTGCAATCGAAGCTGCCGTAGTTGCCCTGGAAGCCGCCGTTAAAGGCGACGACAAGGCTGCAATCGACGCCAAGGTTGAAGAGCTGTCGAAAGTCTCCGCGCCAGTGGCTCAGAAAATGTACGCCGAACAGGCTCAGCCTGCTGAAGGCGCTGCACCGCACGACGAAAAAGCCGAAAAAGCTGACGACGTTGTCGATGCTGAGTTCGAAGAAGTCAAAGACCACAAGTAAGTTGTTGGTCGGCCGGTTGACTGCCTTAAGGCGGTGACTGGTAGGATGTCGCCGCGCGGGAGCTTGCTCCCGCGTTGGCGTGTCTGGAGTCAGCGAATTTTTACAGCATGCGACAACGATCGGATGTTGGTGGTATGGCCGGGAATGCTCCTGCTTTTCGCGCCGAAAGTACCGCAATGAACAAAGACCAGGATCGTTGAATTGACGTGAGTTGGGTCCGGGCCTGTATTGGGGCTCAACGAGTTTGGCGAAGCTCAGGAGGGGTTTGCCGAACGTCCTTAAGAGTGCAAAGACTTATGGCAAAGCGTGACTATTACGAAGTATTGGGTGTCGAGCGCGGCTCAAGCGAAGCAGACCTGAAAAAGGCCTACCGTCGCCTGGCGATGAAGCACCACCCGGACCGTAATCCCGATGACAAAGCGTCGGAAGAGATGTTCAAGGAGGCCAACGAGGCCTACGAGGTGCTGTCCGATTCCAGCAAGCGCGCGGCGTACGACCAGTACGGTCACGCCGGTGTCGACCCGAGCATGGGCGGCGGCGGTGCCGGTTTTGGCGGTCAGAACTTCTCCGACATCTTTGGTGATGTCTTCAGCGACTTCTTCGGTGGCGGTCGCGGCGGTGCCCGTGGCGGCGCCCAGCGCGGCAGCGACCTGCGTTACACCCTGGAACTGAATCTGGAAGAAGCGGTGCGCGGTACGACCGTGAATATCCGTGTTCCGACACTGGTCAACTGCAAGCCATGCGACGGTTCGGGTGCCAAGAAAGGCTCCTCGCCGGTCACTTGCCCAACCTGCGGCGGTATCGGCCAGGTTCGCATGCAGCAAGGCTTCTTCTCGGTGCAGCAGACCTGCCCACGCTGCCATGGCCAGGGCAAAATCATTTCCGACCCGTGCGACTCCTGCCACGGCGAAGGTCGTGTCGAAGAGTACAAAACCCTTTCCGTCAAAGTGCCGGCCGGTGTTGATACCGGTGACCGCATTCGTCTGTCCGGCGAAGGCGAGGCGGGCGCCCAGGGTGGTCCGACTGGCGACCTGTATGTGGTGATCAACGTGCGCGAGCACGCGATCTTCCAGCGTGACGGCAAGCACCTGTTCTGTGAAGTGCCGATCAGTTTTGTCGATGCAGCGTTGGGCGGCGAGCTGGAGATTCCTACCCTTGATGGTCGGGTCAAACTGAAGATCCCCGAAGGGACTCAGACCGGCAAGCAGTTTCGTGTTCGCGGCAAAGGCGTTGCGCCGGTGCGTGGCGGCGGTGCTGGCGACCTGATGTGTCGCGTGGCGGTGGAAACCCCGGTCAACCTGGGTCGTCGTCAGCGCGAATTGCTCGAAGAGTTCCGCAGTTCCCTGGCGGACGACAACAGCCATTCGCCAAAAACCACCGGTTGGTTCGAAGGCGTGAAGCGCTTCTTCGGCGACTTGTAAGGAGTGAACATGCGACGTATTGCGGTGATGGGCGCTGCCGGGCGCATGGGCAAGATCCTGGTCGAAGCGGTGCAGCAGCGCGCGCCGCTGACCGGTCTGACGGCGGCCATTGTGCGTCCCGGCAGCACGTTGATTGGCGTGGATGCTGGTGAGCTGGCTTCGCTCGGGCGAATCGGCGTGCCACTGTCTGGTCATGTGGAAGCGGTGGCTGAAGAATTCGATGTGTTGATCGACTTTACGCTCCCGGAAGTGATGCTGAAAAACCTGGCGTTCTGTCGTAAGTCAGGCAAAGCCATGGTGATCGGCACTACGGGTCTGGACGCCGCGCAGAAGCAGTTGCTGGTCGAGGCGGGCAAGGATATTCCGATCGTGTTCGCGGCGAATTTCAGCGTGGGTGTAAACCTGTCGCTGAAGCTGCTCGACATGGCGGCTCGTGTGCTGGGTGATGAGGCGGACATCGAAATCATCGAAGCGCATCATCGGCACAAGATCGATGCGCCATCAGGCACGGCGCTGCGCATGGGCGAAGTGATCGCCAGTGCGTTGGATCGTGATCTGCAGAAAGTGGCGGTGTATGGTCGTGAAGGCCATACGGGTGCCCGCGAGCGCGATACCATCGGCTTCGCGACCGTTCGCGGTGGTGATGTGGTGGGGGATCATACGGTGCTGTTCGCCTGCGAGGGTGAGCGCCTGGAGATTACGCACAAGGCATCAAGCCGCATGACCTTCGCCAAGGGCGCGGTGCGTGCGGCATTGTGGCTGGATGGGCGTGAGCCTGGCCTCTACGACATGCAAGACGTGCTCGACCTGCGCTAAGATGCGCCCGAAATCGGGTTCAAACTTAGCGTTTGAGCCCGGTTTTACACCGCCAAGCGACGTCCTGTCGCATTCCATAGCCTTTCAGGCTCATTGGCGGTAGACCAAAAATGCCTTTTTCTGTAAGCTACAGCTTTAGTGTGTCCACTAAAAGCGCGCAGAATAATTCGGTGAAGAAGCGGGGTGACGTGTCCATACGTCACTCCGCTTTTTTACAACCTGCGATCGCCCTTTCAGGCTTTATTTACGGGAGGTCTTCTTGACTAAGCCAGCCATACTCGCCCTTGCTGATGGCAGCATTTTTCGCGGCGAAGCCATTGGAGCCGACGGTCAGACCGTTGGAGAGGTGGTGTTCAACACCGCCATGACCGGCTATCAGGAAATCCTTACCGATCCTTCCTACGCCCAACAGATCGTTACCCTGACTTACCCGCACATCGGCAACACCGGCACCACGCCGGAAGATGCCGAGTCCGACCGCGTCTGGTCCGCTGGCCTGGTTATCCGTGACCTGCCACTGGTTGCGAGCAACTGGCGTAACACGATGTCCTTGTCCGATTACCTGAAAGCCAACAACGTTGTGGCAATCGCTGGTATCGACACCCGTCGCCTGACACGCATCCTGCGTGAAAAGGGCGCGCAGAACGGCTGCATCATGGCCGGCGACAACATCTCCGAAGAAGCCGCCATCGCTGCTGCCCAGGGCTTCCCTGGCCTCAAAGGCATGGATCTGGCGAAAGTCGTCAGCACCAAAGAAAAGTACGAGTGGCGCTCGACTGTCTGGGACTTGAAGACCGACAGCCACGCGACCATCGACGCCTCCGAGCTGCCGTATCACGTCGTTGCTTACGACTACGGCGTCAAGCTGAACATCCTGCGCATGCTGGTCGAGCGCGGCTGCCGCGTGACCGTGGTGCCGGCCCAGACCCCAGCCTCTGAGGTGTTGGCGCTCAAGCCGGACGGCGTGTTCCTGTCCAACGGCCCGGGCGACCCGGAGCCTTGCGACTACGCGATCCAGGCGATCAAGGATGTGCTGGAAACCGAGATCCCGGTGTTCGGCATCTGCCTCGGTCACCAACTGCTGGCCCTGGCCTCCGGCGCCAAGACCCTGAAAATGGGTCATGGCCACCACGGTGCCAACCACCCGGTCCAGGACCTGGACACCGGCGTTGTGATGATCACCAGCCAGAACCACGGTTTTGCGGTAGATGATGCGACCCTGCCAGCCAACGTCCGGGCGATCCACAAATCGCTGTTCGACGGCACCCTGCAAGGGATCGAACGTACCGACAAGAGCGCCTTCAGCTTCCAGGGTCACCCTGAAGCCAGCCCTGGCCCGAACGACGTAGCGCCTCTGTTTGATCGCTTCATCAACGAAATGGCCAAGCGACGCTAATCGCTGGCACTGATGCAGCAAAGCTTGAGGGTGGTCCCGACACCGGCGGCCCCCTCAAGGCTTCACAGATTGAACAAGACGGCTTGCCGACTGACCTGCGGATTTGAGTGACAAACCCATGCCAAAACGTACAGACATAAAAAGCATCCTGATTCTCGGCGCTGGCCCGATCGTGATCGGCCAGGCTTGCGAATTCGACTACTCCGGCGCCCAGGCCTGTAAAGCCCTGCGCGAGGAGGGTTACCGCGTCATCCTGGTGAACTCCAACCCAGCGACCATCATGACCGACCCGGACATGGCCGACGCCACGTACATCGAGCCGATCAAGTGGCAGACCGTTGCCAAGATCATCGAGAAAGAGCGTCCGGACGCGCTGCTGCCAACCATGGGTGGCCAGACCGCTCTGAACTGCGCCCTGGATCTGGAGCGCGAAGGCGTTCTGGAGAAGTTCGGCGTAGAGATGATCGGCGCCAACGCTGACACCATCGACAAGGCTGAAGACCGTTCGCGCTTCGACAAGGCGATGAAATCCATCGGCCTGGACTGCCCGCGTTCCGGCATCGCTCACAGCATGGAAGAGGCCAACGCAGTGCTCGAGAAGCTTGGCTTCCCGTGCATCATCCGTCCGTCCTTCACCATGGGCGGCACCGGCGGTGGTATCGCTTACAACCGCGAAGAGTTCGAGGAAATCTGCGCCCGTGGTCTGGACCTGTCGCCGACCAAAGAGCTGCTGATCGACGAATCCCTGATCGGCTGGAAAGAGTACGAGATGGAGGTTGTCCGCGATAAGAAGGACAACTGCATCATCGTCTGCTCCATCGAAAACTTTGACCCGATGGGCGTGCACACCGGTGACTCGATCACCGTTGCGCCAGCACAGACACTGACGGACAAGGAATACCAGATCATGCGTAACGCCTCCCTGGCGGTACTGCGTGAGATCGGCGTGGAAACCGGCGGCTCCAACGTCCAGTTCGGCATCTGCCCGGACACTGGCCGTATGGTCGTGATCGAGATGAACCCGCGTGTATCCCGCTCTTCGGCACTGGCCTCGAAAGCCACTGGTTTCCCGATCGCGCGTATCGCTGCCAAGCTGGCGATCGGCTACACCCTGGACGAGTTGCAGAACGAAATCACCGGCGGCGCTACGCCTGCGTCCTTCGAGCCGTCCATCGACTACGTCGTGACCAAGCTGCCACGCTTCGCCTTCGAAAAATTCCCGAAAGCCGACGCACGCCTGACCACTCAAATGAAGTCGGTCGGTGAAGTCATGGCCATCGGCCGGACTTTCCAGGAATCCCTGCAGAAAGCTCTGCGCGGTCTGGAAGTGGGCGTTTGCGGCCTGGACGAGAAGCTCGACCTGAGCAACCCGGAAAGCATGAGCGTGCTCAAGCGCGAACTGACCGTGCCGGGCGCCGAGCGTATCTGGTACGTGGCTGACGCCTTCCGCGCCGGCCTGTCGGTCGAAGACATCTTCGGCATGAACATGATCGATCCGTGGTTCCTGGTGCAGATCGAAGATCTGATCAAGGAAGAAGAGAAGGTCAAGACCCTGGGGCTGGCCAGCATCGACCGCGACATGATGTTCAAGCTCAAGCGCAAGGGCTTCTCCGACATGCGTCTGGCCAAGCTGCTGGGTGTGACCGAGAAAAACCTGCGTCGCCATCGTCACAAGCTCGAAGTGTTCCCGGTCTACAAGCGCGTTGACACCTGCGCGGCCGAGTTCGCCACCGACACCGCCTACATGTACTCGACCTACGAGGAAGAGTGCGAAGCCGCGCCGTCGGGCCGCGACAAGATCATGATCCTGGGCGGCGGTCCAAACCGTATCGGCCAAGGCATCGAGTTCGACTACTGCTGCGTACACGCGGCACTGGCGCTGCGCGAAGACGGGTACGAGACCATCATGGTCAACTGCAACCCGGAAACCGTTTCGACTGATTACGACACCTCCGATCGCCTGTACTTCGAACCAGTGACCCTGGAAGACGTGCTGGAAATCTGCCGCGTCGAGAAGCCAAAAGGCGTGATCGTCCAGTACGGCGGCCAAACCCCGCTGAAACTGGCCCGCGCCCTGGAAGAAGCCGGCGTGCCGATCATTGGCACCAGCCCTGACGCCATCGACCGTGCCGAAGACCGTGAGCGCTTCCAGCAGATGGTTGAGCGCCTGAACCTGCGTCAGCCGCCAAACGCCACCGTGCGCAGCGAAGATGAAGCGATTCGTGCTGCAAGCAAGATCGGTTACCCGCTGGTGGTTCGTCCGTCCTACGTGCTGGGCGGCCGCGCGATGGAAATCGTCTACGAAGAAGAAGAACTCAAGCGCTACCTGCGTGACGCGGTGAAAGTGTCCAACGACAGCCCGGTGCTGCTCGACCACTTCCTCAACTGCGCCATCGAAATGGACGTGGATGCGGTCTGCGACGGCACCGACGTGGTGATCGGCGCGATCATGCAGCACATCGAGCAGGCAGGCGTTCACTCCGGTGACTCCGCGTGCTCCCTGCCGCCGTACTCGCTGCCTGGCCACATCCAGGACGAGATGCGCGAACAGGTCAAGAAAATGGCCCTGGAACTGGGCGTTGTCGGCCTGATGAACGTGCAGTTGGCGCTGCAAGGCGAAGACATCTACGTCATCGAAGTCAACCCGCGCGCTTCCCGTACCGTACCGTTCGTGTCCAAGTGCATCGGTGTTTCCCTGGCCATGATCGCGGCTCGCGTGATGGCCGGTAAAACCCTGAAGGAAATTGGTTTCACCAAGGAAATCATCCCGAACTTCTACAGCGTGAAAGAGGCGGTGTTCCCATTCGCCAAATTCCCTGGCGTGGACCCGATCCTGGGCCCAGAGATGAAGTCCACCGGTGAAGTGATGGGCGTGGGTGACACCTTCGGCGAAGCGTTCGCCAAGGCCCAGATGGGCGCCAGCGAAGTGCTGCCGACCGGCGGTACTGCGTTCATCAGCGTGCGTGACGACGATAAGCCACTGGTTGCAGGTGTGGCCCGTGATCTGATCAACTTGGGTTTCGAAGTGGTCGCCACTGCCGGTACTGCCAAGCTGATCGAGGCTGCAGGTCTGAAAGTGCGTCGCGTGAACAAGGTGACCGAAGGGCGTCCGCACGTGGTCGACATGATCAAGAATGACGAAGTCACCTTGATCATCAACACCACCGAAGGTCGTCAGTCGATCGCTGATTCCTACTCCATTCGTCGTAATGCCCTGCAGCACAAGATCTACTGCACCACCACCATTGCTGCTGGCGAAGCTATCTGCGAAGCGTTGAAGTTCGGTCCCGAGAAGACCGTGCGCCGCTTGCAGGACCTACACGCAGGATTGAAGGCATGATCAAATACCCAATGACCGTCCAGGGCGCCAAAGCCCTGGAAGAAGAACACGCTCACCTGACCAAGGTCGTCCGTCCGAAGCTCAGCCAGGACATCGGCACGGCTCGCGAGTTGGGCGATTTGAAGGAAAACGCCGAATACCACGCTGCTCGCGAGCAGCAGGGTATGGTCGAGGCGCGGATCCGTGACATCGAAGGCCGCATGCAGAATGCGGTGATCATCGACGTCACGACCATTCCTCACACCGGTAAAGTGATTTTCGGCACCACCGTTGAAATCGCCAACGTCGAAACCGACGAAACCGTCACTTACCACATCGTGGGTGAGGACGAGGCTGACTTCAAACAGGGCAAGATCTCGGTGGGTTCGCCACTGGCTCGCGCCTTGATCGCCAAGGAAGAAGGTGACGTGGTCGCGGTCAAAACGCCAAGCGGCGTTATCGAGTACGAGATTGTCGAAGTCCGCCACATCTGAAAGAAGGCGCCCGCTCCGTGCGGGCGCCATGCTTTGGCAATTGACTCAGATGTTGTGGGTTGGCGGCCTGTGGTTGTTGCACATCGGTCTGCTGCCGGTGCTGGGCCGGATTGGCCTGGCACCGCTGCTGATCGACGAAATAGAAGGCATGCTGAATGCGCTGATGGTGGGTTTCGCCACGGCGTGTGTGATTTTTCAGGCTTTGGTGCTGGTTCAGGCCGAGGGCCTTGCCAGTCTATGGCGGGACATTCGCGGGCAACTGCTGATGATGGCGTTGTATGCGTGCGCAATGTTTTTCGTCGTGCGCTTCGGCTGGCCGCAAGCGGTGCGCTGGGAGACGTTCAGCTATCTTGTCCTGGGCTTTTCCGGGCTGGTGCTGGTGTTACAACCAGTGCCTGGATGGAGTGGCAGGGTGCGCGAAGCACACCCTTGACCCTTGCCATCACGCGAAGCGATGAACGTTCGACAGCTGCTTGTTGACGCTGAAGTTCTTGCGGTAAATCAATGCCATCTTGCCGATGACCTGAACCAGGTCCGCTTTGCCGGCCTTGCAAATTTCTGCAATGGTCGCCAGGCGGGATTCGCGATCGAGGATGTTGAGCTTGATTTTAATCAGCTCGTGATCCGCCAAAGCGCGTTCAAGTTCGGCTAACACACCTTCAGTCAAACCGTTGTCAGCCACAGTCAAAACTGGTTTCAGATGGTGGCCAATGGATTTGTATTGTTTCTTCTGCTCTGGTTTGAGCGGCATAATCTGACCCCTGTGTCTGATCTTGTAAAAAGCGGCGGCCAGTTTACCCGAGCGAGTCCGGGACCGCCCACTTAATCACGACCCGTTTTATTTTCGAGGTGGCCAGTGGCCCGTTCCAAGACAAGCCTTAAGTGGCTGCAAAGACATGTCAATGATCCCTATGTGAAGCAGGCGCAGAAGGATGGTTACCGCTCGCGTGCGAGTTACAAGCTTCTGGAGGTCCAGGAGAAATACAAACTGATCCGTCCGGGTATGAGCGTTGTCGACCTGGGAGCGGCGCCCGGCGGCTGGTCGCAGGTCACTAGTCGGCTGATCGGTGGTCAGGGGCGTCTGATCGCCTCGGACATCCTGGAAATGGACAGCATTCCGGACGTGACTTTCATCCAGGGTGACTTCACCGAGGACGAAGTGCTCGCTCAGATCCTTGAAGCCGTGGGTAATTCGCAGGTGGACCTTGTGATTTCCGATATGGCCCCCAATATGAGTGGTACGCCTGAAGTGGATATGCCGAAAGCCATGTTTTTATGTGAGCTGGCTCTTGATCTGGCGGCCCGGATACTCAAACCGGGCGGTAATTTCGTGATCAAGGTGTTTCAGGGCGAAGGGTTTGATGCTTACGTGAAGGACGCTCGTCAGAAATTCGACAAGGTCCAGATGATCAAGCCGGACTCTTCCCGTGGCAGTTCCCGCGAGCAATACATGCTGGCTTGGGGCTACCGCAGCCGTAGTGAGTAAATCGAGGTTTTTTTGCGGGTCGATAGGATTTTCGTATTTCGCCCCGTGAGCATTAGCGAATATTGTGTAGAAAGTGTTTCACAAAGGGTTACAGACGGCGCCTGCCAGAGTCGTAGGTAATGTAGTAAGTTAGGCCGGTGAATATCATGCGAAGCGCGCGCCATTAGCGGAGCTTGCTTCAGAGGGTAGTTAATTGAACGATATGGCAAAGAATCTGATCCTGTGGTTGATCATCGCGGCTGTCCTCGTGACGGTGATGAACAACTTCTCCAGCCCTAACGAGCCGCAGACCCTCAACTATTCCGACTTCATCCAGCAGGTCAAGGATGGCAAGGTCGAGCGCGTAGCTGTAGACGGCTACGTGATTACCGGCAAGCGCAACGATGGCGACAGCTTCAAGACCATTCGTCCGGCAATCCAGGACAATGGCCTGATCGGCGACCTGGTGGATAACCACGTCGTAGTCGAAGGCAAGCAGCCTGAACAGCAAAGCATCTGGACTCAGCTCCTGGTCGCAAGCTTCCCGATCCTGGTGATCATCGCCGTCTTCATGTTCTTCATGCGGCAGATGCAGGGCGGTGCTGGTGGCAAGGGCGGACCGATGAGCTTCGGCAAGAGTAAGGCACGCCTGCTCTCCGAAGATCAGGTGAAAACCACCCTGGGTGACGTTGCCGGTTGCGACGAAGCCAAGGAAGAAGTCGGTGAGCTGGTCGAGTTCCTGCGTGATCCGGGCAAGTTCCAGCGCCTGGGTGGCCGCATTCCTCGCGGCGTACTGATGGTCGGTCCTCCGGGTACTGGTAAAACCTTGCTGGCCAAGGCGATTGCCGGCGAAGCCAAGGTGCCGTTCTTCACCATTTCCGGTTCTGATTTCGTCGAAATGTTCGTCGGTGTCGGTGCCAGTCGTGTTCGCGATATGTTCGAGCAGGCCAAGAAGCACGCGCCATGCATTATCTTCATCGATGAAATCGACGCCGTCGGTCGCCACCGTGGCGCCGGCATGGGCGGTGGTCACGACGAGCGCGAGCAGACTCTCAACCAGTTGCTGGTAGAGATGGATGGTTTCGAAATGAATGACGGCATCATCGTCATTGCCGCGACCAACCGTCCGGATGTACTGGACCCTGCGTTGCTGCGTCCGGGTCGTTTCGACCGTCAGGTTGTGGTCGGCTTGCCGGACATCCGTGGTCGTGAACAGATTCTCAAAGTCCACATGCGCAAAGTGCCAATGGGTGACGACGTCGCCCCGGCCGTGATCGCTCGTGGTACTCCTGGCTTCTCCGGCGCCGACCTGGCCAACCTGGTGAACGAAGCGTCGTTGTTCGCTGCCCGTACCGGCAAGCGCATCGTCGAGATGAAAGAATTCGAGCTGGCTAAAGACAAGATCATGATGGGCGCCGAGCGCAAGTCGATGGTCATGTCCGAGAAAGAGAAGCAGAACACCGCTTACCACGAGGCTGGCCACGCTATCGTCGGTCGCGTCGTGCCTGAGCATGATCCGGTTTACAAGGTGTCGATCATTCCGCGTGGTCGTGCGCTGGGTGTGACCATGTTCCTGCCGGAAGAAGATCGCTACAGCCTGTCCAAGCGTGCACTGATCAGTCAGATCTGCTCGCTGTACGGCGGCCGTATCGCTGAAGAAATGACCCTCGGCTTCGACGGTGTGACCACCGGTGCTTCCAACGACATCATGCGTGCCAGCCAGATTGCACGGAATATGGTGACCAAGTGGGGCCTGTCGGAAAAGCTCGGTCCGTTGATGTACGCTGAAGAAGAGGGCGAAGTGTTCCTCGGTCGTGGCGGCGGCGGTCAGAGTGCAAGCTTCTCTGGTGAGACGGCCAAGCTGATCGACTCCGAAGTACGCAGCATCATTGACCAGTGCTACGGCACGGCCAAGCAGATCCTCACGGACAACCGTGACAAGCTCGACGCCATGGCAGATGCCTTGATGAAGTACGAAACGATCGACGCTGATCAGATCGACGACATCATGGCGGGTCGTACGCCTCGCGAGCCTCGTGACTGGTCGGGCGGTGGCGCCGGTACTTCCGGAACACCTCCGGTGGCGCAGGATCCGCGTCCGGAAACACCGATTGGCGGTCCGGCTGCTGACGTTTAAGGTTTGAAATGACTTCTGTTCAGTCCCTGACCCGGTTGCCTTGCGGCAACCGGGTTCTTGATTTGGCCCATACGCATGTCATGGGCATTCTCAATGTCACCCCTGACTCCTTTTCTGATGGCGGCCGATACAGCCAGCTTGATGCAGCATTGCGTCACGCCGAAGCGATGGTGTTGGCGGGGGCGACGCTGATTGATGTCGGTGGCGAGTCGACCCGGCCTGGTGCCAGGGCGGTTTCACCCCTTGAAGAGCTGGAGCGTGTTGCGCCGATTGTCGAGCGCATCAATCGCGAGCTGGATGTGATCATCTCGGTTGATACCTCCACGCCGTCAGTTATGCGTGAAACGGCGCGCCTCGGGGCTGGGTTGATCAACGATGTGCGCTCCTTGCGGCGTGATGGCGCCCTGGATGCGGCGGCAGCCACCGGTTTGCCCGTGTGCCTGATGCACATGCTCGGCGAGCCGGGTGACATGCAGGCCAATCCGCAGTATCAGGACGTAACGAAAGAGGTTGGCGAGTTTCTCGCCGAGCGCATGGCGCAATGTGCTGCCGTGGGTATTCCGGCTGAGCGGATAATTCTTGATCCAGGTTTCGGATTCGCGAAAACCCTGCAGCACAATCTAAGCTTATTCAAACATATGGAAGCCCTGCATGCCTTGGGGCGGCCCCTGTTGGTTGGGGTTTCGCGAAAGAGCATGATAGGGCAGGCATTGAGTCGTCCGGTTGGAGAGCGCCTTTTTGGCGGTCTGGCGCTCGCAGCACTGGCGTCGGTCAAAGGGGCGCGTATATTGCGCGTCCACGATGTGGCCGAAACAGTTGATGTGGTGCGGATGATCGCCGCAGTGGAATCAGCCGAATAAGAATGACGGAGCGCTTATGACTAAGAAATATTTTGGGACCGACGGCATTCGTGGTCGGGTCGGCGAATATCCGATCACCCCGGACTTCATGCTCAAGCTCGGTTGGGCTGCGGGTATGGCGTTCCGCAAAATGGGTGCTTGTAAGGTGCTGGTGGGCAAAGATACGCGTATCTCCGGGTACATGTTCGAGTCGGCGCTGGAAGCCGGTCTCACGTCCGCGGGTGCTGACGTGATGCTGCTGGGGCCGATGCCGACTCCGGCCATTGCCTACCTGACGCGCACGTTCCATGCCGAAGCCGGTATCGTGATCAGTGCTTCGCACAATCCTCACGATGACAACGGCATCAAGTTTTTCTCCGGAAAGGGCACCAAGCTCCCGGATGAAGTCGAGCTGATGATCGAAGAGTTGCTCGATACCCCGATGACTGTGGTTGAGTCGAGCAAAATCGGCAAAGTGTCGCGCATCAACGACGCGTCTGGTCGTTATATTGAATTCTGCAAAAGCAGCGTTCCGACGGGCACCAGCTTCTCCGGCCTGAAAATCGTGATCGACTGTGCCCATGGCGCGACCTACAAGGTGGCGCCTAGCGTGTTCCGAGAGTTGGGTGCCGAGGTGGTTGTGCTTTCTGCCCAGCCGAACGGCCTGAACATCAACGACAATTGCGGGTCGACCCATATGGGCCAGTTGCAGGCTGCCGTGCTGGCTGAGCATGCGGATCTGGGTATTGCCTTCGACGGTGATGGCGATCGGGTCCTGATGGTCGATCATACGGGCGCTATCGTCGATGGTGACGAGCTGCTGTTCATCATTGCTCGCGATCTGCATGAGCGCGACAAGTTGCAGGGCGGCGTAGTCGGCACATTGATGAGCAACCTGGGGTTGGAGTTAGCCCTGGCTGACCTGGCGATTCCTTTTGTGCGCGCCAATGTCGGCGACCGTTATGTGATCGCTGACCTGCTGGAGCGCAACTGGCTGGTAGGTGGTGAGAACTCGGGGCATATTGTCTGCTTCAACCACACCACCACCGGTGATGCGATCATCGCCGCGTTGCAGGTGTTGATGGCGCTGAAGACTCGTTCCGAAGGGTTGGCTCAGGCCCGCCAGGCGCTGCGTAAGTGCCCGCAGGTGCTGATCAACGTCCGTTTCGGTGGCGGGGCGAGCCCTCTCGATCATCCGTCGGTCAAGGAAGCCAGCGAGCGCGTTACCCAGGCCATGGCCGGTCGCGGTCGTGTGCTGTTGCGCAAGTCGGGGACGGAGCCGCTGGTGCGGGTTATGGTCGAAGGCGAGGACGAAACACAGGTTCGGGGTTACGCCGAAGAGCTGGCAAAACTGGTTACTGAAGTTTCTGCCTGAATTCGGCTTGCCAGCCATGATTGTGTTGGGTAACATCTGCGCCCACTTTGATCGACGAGGTACAGCATGCGTCGCCCTATGGTAGCTGGTAACTGGAAGATGCACGGTACCCGCGCCAGCGTCGCTGAGCTGATCAAGGGCCTGGGTAACCTGGCCTTGCCGAGCGGTGTTGATGTAGCGGTATTTCCGTCTTTCCTGCATATCAATCAAGTGATTGATGGTCTGGAAGGCAAGTCGATCAAGGTCGGCGCGCAGAACGCTGCGGTGGAATCCAAGCAAGGTGCGTTGACCGGTGAAGTTGCGCCGAGTCAGCTGGCTGAAGAGGGTTGCTCACTGGTACTCGTGGGTCACTCAGAACGTCGCCAGATCATCGGCGAGAATGACGAAACACTCATTCGCAAGTTCGCAGCAGCACAGGCAAGTGGCTTGATCCCGGTGTTGTGCATAGGGGAAACCCTTGAGCAGCGCGAAGCCGGTAAAACGCTTGAGGTTGTCGGGCATCAGCTGGGCAGCGTCATCGAGAAGCTGGGTGTCGGTGTTTTTGCAAACGCAGTAATCGCTTACGAGCCGGTCTGGGCCATTGGCACTGGACTGACTGCTTCGCCGCAACAGGCGCAGGATGTGCACGCAGCCATTCGCGCTCAGTTGGCGGCAGAGAATTCTGAGGTCGCACAAGGTGTGCGGCTTCTATACGGCGGCAGCGTGAAGGCGGCCAATGCGGTCGAACTGTTCGGCATGCCGGATATCGATGGGGGGCTCATTGGTGGGGCTTCCCTGAATGCAGATGAGTTCGGTGCGATTTGTCGCGCCGCGGGAAACTGAAAAAATGCTGGAAACAGTCGTAGTCGTTTTTCATCTGCTGGGCGCATTGGGCGTAGTTGCTCTGGTATTGCTGCAGCAGGGTAAAGGTGCGGATGCTGGCGCGTCTTTCGGAGCAGGTGCTTCAAATACTGTGTTCGGAAGCCAAGGTTCCTCTACCTTTCTTAGTAAGTTTACTGCTATACTTGCCGCAGGTTTCTTCATAACCAGCTTAGGGTTAGGTTACTTTGCTAAAGAGAAAGCTCACCAGCTGACTCAAGTAGGTTTGCCAAACCCAGCAGTGTTGGAAGTTCCAAAGCAACAACCGGCTTCTGATGATGTACCGGTGCTTCAAGAGCAAAAGTCGGCTACTCCAGCGACTGACGTGCCTCCAGCTCAAGAGCAAAAGTAAGAAGGGTTTCAAACGTAGTATTGCCGAGGTGGTGGAATTGGTAGACACGCAACCTTGAGGTGGTTGTGCCCATAGGGTGTAGGGGTTCGAGTCCCCTTCTCGGTACCAATTATCAGGAGAGCCCGCTGTTGCGGGCTTTCTTGTAGGTGGAAGGTTACATTGACCCTGTCAGGGATCGGTCGTATACTTCCGCCCCAGCTTTGTCGCGGGGTGGAGCAGTCTGGTAGCTCGTCGGGCTCATAACCCGAAGGTCGTCGGTTCAAATCCGGCCCCCGCAACCAGTTTAAGGAGCCCCTTTTAAGGGGCTTTTTGTTAGCTGGACACTTTCAACGCCGCTGTTCGACGGCGTTTCAAGGATGGGCGTTTCGCCCATTTTTTTATTTTGCATAGCATGCACATACATGCACGAGGGGGTTCAGGTGTCGAGCAAGCTAGAAGAGTTGCAGGCCTTGCTGGCCCCGGTGGTCGTGGCCCTAGGCTATGAATGCTGGGGTATTGAGTTTTCGGCTCAAGGTCGCCACTCAATGTTGCGCGTTTATATCGATAAAGAAGGCGGCGTGCTGGTGGACGATTGTGCCATCGTCAGCCGCCAGATCAGCGGTGTCCTGGATGTTGAAGATCCGATCGCCGTTGAGTACACCCTTGAAGTTTCCTCGCCTGGCATGGAACGCCCACTGTTCACTCTTGAGCAGTTTGCAAAATTTGCCGGTGAACAAGTGAAGATCAAGCTGCGCTCGCCTTTTGAAGGCCGACGCAACTTTCAGGGCCTTCTGCGCGGTGTAGAAGAGCAGGACGTCGTGGTGCAGGTAGAAGACCATGAGTTCCTGTTGCCGATCGATATGGTCGACAAGGCCAACATTATTCCCAGTTTTGACTGAGACGCGGATCCCGCGGATCCAATGGCTTGCGAAAGGCGAGGCGTACGATGAGCAAAGAAGTACTGCTGGTTGTTGAGTCGGTATCCAATGAAAAGGGCGTACCGGCAAACGTAATTTTTGAAGCGCTGGAGCTGGCTCTGGCCACTGCTACCAAAAAACGTTTTGAGGACGAAGTCGATCTGCGTGTGGAAATCAATCGCCACACCGGTGCTTATGAGACATTCCGTCGCTGGACGGTCGTCGAAGAAGCAGATCTGGACGATCCGGCTATCGAAACCTGGCCGAGCAAGGTTGCAGAAACGCATCCTGGTGCTCAGGTCGGTGACGTAGTCGAAGAAAAGATCGAATCCATCGAGTTCGGCCGTATTGCTGCACAGACTGCCAAGCAGGTCATCGTGCAGAAAGTTCGTGAAGCAGAGCGCGCGCAAGTCGTTGACGCCTACCGCGAACGCCTGGGTGAAATCATCTCCGGCACCGTGAAGAAAGTAACCCGCGACAACGTGATCGTCGACCTGGGCAACAACGCTGAAGCGTTGCTGGCTCGTGAAGACATCATCTCTCGCGAAACCTTCCGTGTCGGCGTGCGTCTGCGTGCGCTGCTTAAGGAAATCCGCACCGAGAACCGCGGCCCGCAGCTGATCCTGTCGCGTACCGCGCCGGAAATGCTGATCGAGTTGTTCCGCATCGAAGTGCCGGAAATCGCTGAAGGCCTGATCGAAGTAATGGCTGCGTCCCGTGACCCGGGTTCGCGCGCCAAGATCGCGGTCCGCTCCAAGGACAAACGTATTGATCCGCAAGGCGCTTGCATCGGTATGCGCGGTTCGCGCGTCCAGGCAGTGTCGGGCGAGTTGGGCGGCGAGCGTGTGGACATCGTCCTGTGGGACGATAACCCGGCTCAGTTCGTGATCAATGCAATGTCGCCGGCTGAAGTGGCGGCAATTATCGTTGACGAAGATGCCCATGCAATGGACATCGCCGTTGGCGCAGACAATCTGGCTCAGGCCATCGGTCGCGGTGGTCAGAACGTACGTCTGGCTAGCCAGTTGACTGGCTGGACCCTGAACGTGATGACCGAATCGGACATCCAGGCTAAGCAGCAAGCAGAAACCGGCGACATCCTGCGCAACTTCATCGACGAGCTGGAAGTCGACGAAGACCTCGCACAGGTGCTGGTAGATGAAGGCTTCACCAGCCTGGAAGAGATTGCCTACGTACCGTTGGAAGAAATGCTCAACATCGACGGCTTTGACGAAGAAACCGTCAACGAGCTTCGCGCTCGCGCCAAGGATCGTTTGTTGACCAAAGCCATCGCTACTGAGGAAAAGCTGGCAGACGCCCATCCGGCCGAAGACCTGCTCTCGCTTGAGGGTATGGACAAGGATTTGGCGATGGAACTGGCGGTGCGCGGCGTAATTACCCGCGAAGACCTGGCCGAGCAGTCTATTGACGACCTGCTCGACATCGACGGCATTGACGATGATCGTGCCGGCAAGTTGATCATGGCCGCCCGAGCCCACTGGTTCGAGTAATTAGGCGCGGCCTGAGGAGAGAAGTGCATGACGCAAGTCACGGTGAAACAACTGGCCGATGAGGTCAAAACACCGGTAGAGCGCCTGTTGCAGCAGATGCGTGAGGCAGGTCTGCCGCACACCGCCGCCGAAGAACATGTGACTGACAGTGAGAAGCAATCTTTGCTGACTCACTTGAAAAGCAGCCACAAGGCGAAAGTGGAAGAACCACGCAAGATTACACTGCAGCGTAAAACCACCAGCACCCTGCGTGTTGCTGGCAGCAAAAGCATCAGTGTTGAAGTCCGTAAAAAGAAAGTTTTCGTACAACGCAGCCCGGAAGAAATCGAAGCCGAGCGCAAACGCGAACTGGAAGAACGTCGTGCAGTAGAAAATGCTGCTCGTCAAAAGGCTGAAGAAGAAGCCAAGCGTCGCGCCGAAGAAGAAGCGCGTCGCCAGCCTGCTACTGCGCAAAACGCTACTAACGATGCTGTCGCAGCGCCTGCTGCGGTTGCCGAGCCAGTTCGCGAAAGCGCGCCGGTTGTGGCTGCTGCACCGGCTCCTTCTGCCGACCGTAAGCCGAACGACCAGCGTCGTCCGGACAAGCCACGTGCCGACGATAACAATCGTCGCAGCGGCGGTGGCGATGGCGAGCGCAAAAACGCTCCGCATCGTGCTTCGGTCAAAGAGAAAGCGCCTGCTCCACGTGTTGCGCCACGCACTACCGACGAAGAAAGCGATGGCTTCCGTCGTGGTGGTCGCGGCAAGGCCAAGCTGAAGAAACGCAACGCTCACGGTTTCCAGAGCCCAACCGGCCCTGTCGTGCGTGATGTGCAGATTGGCGAGACCATCACTGTTGGCGATCTCGCCAATCAGATGTCGGTCAAGGCTGCTGAAATCATCAAGTTCATGTTCAAACTGGGTACTCCAGCGACCATCAACCAGGTGCTTGATCAGGAAACTGCTCAGCTGGTAGCCGAAGAACTGGGCCACAAAGTGACCCTGGTCAGCGACACCGCCCTGGAAGATTCCCTGGCCGAGTCCCTGAAGTTTGAAGGTGAGACGTTCTCCCGTGCACCGGTTGTGACCGTAATGGGCCACGTTGACCACGGTAAAACCTCGCTGCTCGACTACATCCGTCGTGCCAAGGTAGCTGCTGGCGAAGCCGGCGGTATCACCCAGCACATCGGTGCGTACCACGTTGAAACTGATCGCGGCATGGTCACGTTCCTCGATACCCCGGGTCACGCTGCGTTTACCGCAATGCGTGCTCGTGGTGCCAAGGCGACTGACATCGTGATCCTGGTCGTTGCAGCGGACGACGGCGTAATGCCGCAGACCATTGAAGCGGTCCAGCATGCCAAGGCTGCCGGTGTTCCTCTGGTCGTTGCCGTGAACAAAATCGACAAGCCGGGCGCTGATCTCGATCGCATCCGTAGCGAACTGTCGGTTCACGGCGTGACTTCGGAAGAGTGGGGCGGCGACACCCCGTTCGTATCGGTTTCGGCGAAAGTCGGTACTGGCGTGGACGAGTTGCTCGAAGCTGTTCTGCTGCAAGCCGAAGTTCTGGAACTGAAAGCGACTCCATCGGCCCCAGGTCGTGGTGTCGTGGTTGAATCGCGTCTCGACAAAGGTCGTGGCCCGGTTGCAACCGTTCTGGTTCAAGACGGTACTTTGCGCCAAGGCGACATGGTCCTGGTCGGTTCGAACTACGGCCGTGTACGTGCCATGCTCGACGAGAACGGCAAGCCAATCAAAGAAGCCGGTCCTTCCATCCCTGTCGAGATCCTCGGCCTGGACGGTACTCCGGACGCTGGCGATGAGATGAGCGTGCTGTCGGACGAGAAGAAAGCCCGTGAAGTGGCTCTGTTCCGTCAAGGCAAGTTCCGCGAAGTCAAGCTGGCCCGTGCTCACGCCGGCAAGCTGGAAAACATCTTCGAAAACATGGGCCAGGCAGAGAAGAAGACGCTTAACATCGTCCTCAAATCCGACGTCCGTGGTTCGCTGGAAGCGTTGAACGGTGCCTTGAACGGCCTGGGTAACGACGAAGTGCAAGTGCGTGTTGTGGGTGGCGGCGTCGGTGGTATCACCGAGTCCGACGCTAACCTGGCACTGGCCTCCAACGCTGTACTGTTTGGCTTCAACGTGCGTGCCGATGCTGGCGCTCGCAAGATCGTCGAGCAGGAAGGCCTGGATATGCGTTACTACAACGTGATCTACGACATCATCGAAGACGTCAAGAAAGCCCTGACCGGTATGCTGGGCAGCGATGTTCGCGAGAACATCCTGGGTATCGCTGAAGTGCGTGACGTGTTCCGTTCGCCGAAGTTTGGCGCGATCGCCGGTTGCATGGTTATCGAAGGTGTTGTTCACCGTAACCGTCCAATCCGTGTACTGCGTGAAGACATCGTTATCTTCGAAGGCGAGCTGGAATCCCTGCGCCGCTTCAAGGATGACGCTTCCGAAGTACGTGCCGGCATGGAATGCGGTATCGGCGTCAAGAGCTACAACGACGTCAAGCCTGGCGACAAGATCGAAGTTTACGAGAAGGTTCAGGTTGCTCGCAGCCTCTAACTCGCGCACTTCAAGGGCCACGGCGAGCCGCCGCATGCAAATGCGCGGCACGGCGTCAGGACTCTAAACGCAACGCCCGGTCTGGCTTTTGTCAGGCCGGGCGTTTGCCGCTTTCAGACCCCACGGGTTTCACCGTGAGGCAGTAACAGGTAACAAGACATGGCAAAAGAATACAGCCGTACCCAACGTATCGGCGATCAGATGCAGCGTGAGCTGGCACAGCTGATCCGTCGTGAAGTCAAAGATCCGCGCGTCGGCCTGGTCACCATTACCGCTGTTGAAGTCAGCCGTGACGTTGGTCACGCCAAGATCTTCATCACCGTGATGGGCCAGGACAACGCTGAAGACATCGCGCAAAGCATCAAGGTGCTCAACTCCGCCGCCGGTTTCCTGCGCATGCAGTTGGCGCGTGAAATGAAGTTGCGCAGCGTTCCGCAGTTGCACTTCCACTACGACGAAAGCGTCGTGCGTGGCGCGCACCTGTCGGCCCTGATCGAGCGTGCGGTGGCTGAAGACAATCAGCACCCGGTCGCGGCTGAACCCGAAGACGCCAAGGAGTAATCGGTGGCTCAGGTCAAACGTATCCGTCGTAACGTCAGCGGCATCATCCTGCTCGACAAGCCGCTGGGGTTCACCTCCAACGCGGCGTTGCAGAAGGTCCGCTGGTTGCTGAACGCCGAGAAGGCCGGGCACACCGGCAGTCTCGATCCGCTGGCCACCGGCGTATTGCCGTTGTGCTTCGGTGAAGCCACCAAGTTCTCGCAGTACCTGCTCGATTCCGACAAGGCCTATGAAACTCTGGCGCAACTGGGCAAGACCACTACCACGGCGGATGCCGAGGGTGAGGTTTTGCAGGAGCGCCCGGTGACCGTTGGTCGCGCCGATGTCGAAGCTGTTTTACCCGGTTTTCGCGGGCAAATCAGTCAGATACCGCCGATGTACTCGGCGCTCAAGCGTGATGGCCAGCCGCTGTACAAGTTGGCCCGTGCGGGCGAAGTAGTGGAGCGCGAACCGCGTTCTGTTACTATTGCGCGCTTGGAATTGCTGGCCTTTGAGGGTGATACTGCGCGGCTTGCGGTGGATTGCAGCAAAGGCACCTATATCCGCACTCTGGTGGAGGATATCGGTGAGCAACTCGGTTGTGGCGCTTACGTTGCAGAACTGCGACGTACCCAGGCCGGGCCTTTCACGCTGGCACAGACGGTCACGCTTGAAGAGTTGGAAGCGGTACATGCCGAAGGCGGCAACGAAGCGGTCGATCGCTTCCTGATGCCATCGGACAGCGGCTTGCTGGATTGGCCGCTGTTGCAGTTCTCGGAGCACAGCTCGTTCTACTGGCTCAACGGCCAACCGGTACGAGCCCCGGATGCACCGAAGTTCGGCATGGTACGGGTACAGGATCACAACGGTCGCTTCATCGGTATCGGTGAAGTGAGCGAAGACGGGCGCATCGCGCCCCGTCGATTGATTCGGTCGGAATGACCGAAACCAGCCTGTGTAACAGCAGGTTGGCGAGGGTGGCTGTTAGCAGGCATGGTCACTACTCATTTTTAGATACAGGGATTTGTCCCTGGCCTGTTGAAGCTGTTTCTCTGAAACAGTTTCCTGATAAAAGGATTGCCTCATGGCTCTCGACGTTCAAGAAAAAGCTCAAATCGTAGCTGACTACCAGCAAGCTGTTGGTGACACTGGTTCGCCAGAAGTGCAAGTTGCACTGCTGACCCACAACATCAACAAGCTGCAAGGTCACTTCAAGGCCAACGGTAAAGATCACCACTCCCGTCGTGGTCTGATCCGCATGGTAAACCAGCGTCGTAAGCTGCTGGACTACCTGAAAGGCAAGGATCTGGGCCGTTACCAGGCTCTGATCGGTCGCCTGGGTCTGCGTCGCTAATAAGCGATTGCGCTAGAGGTTGGTTGTTTGCTGTGTGCCAGCGGGTTTCCCGCCGGTACATGGCAGGCTCCCAGCCTCAAGTTTTATCTGGATACACGTTTTACCCTGGACAGGCGTTGGGCCGATTCCCGACATTGCCCAAGAATTTCGCAAGAAGACAAGTTCCCCAAGAGCCACAAAGAAGGTAGGACACCGTGAACCCGGTAATCAAAAAATTCCAGTTCGGTCAGTCGACCGTTACCCTCGAGACTGGCCGTATCGCCCGTCAGGCCTCCGGCGCAGTATTGGTCACTGTTGACGACGACGTCAGCGTATTGGTGACTGTCGTTGGTGCCAAGCAAGCCGATCCAGGCAAGGGCTTCTTCCCTCTGTCCGTTCACTACCAGGAAAAGACTTACGCTGCCGGTAAGATCCCTGGCGGTTTCTTCAAGCGTGAAGGCCGTCCTTCCGAGAAAGAAACCCTGACTTCCCGACTGATCGACCGTCCGATCCGTCCGCTGTTCCCAGAAGGCTTCATGAACGAAGTGCAGGTTGTCTGCACCGTCGTTTCCACCAGCAAGAAAACCGATCCGGACATCGCTGCGATGATCGGTACTTCGGCTGCCCTGGCCATCTCCGGCATTCCTTTCGATGGCCCGATCGGCTGTGCACGCGTTGCGTTCCACGAAAGCACCGGCTACCTGCTGAACCCGACTTACGAACAACAGAAAGCTTCGAGCCTGGACATGGTCGTTGCCGGTACGTCGGAAGCCGTGTTGATGGTTGAATCGGAAGCCAAAGAGCTGACTGAAGACCAGATGCTGGGCGCGGTACTGTTTGCTCACGACGAGTTCCAGGTTGTGATCAACGCCGTTAAAGAACTGGCCGCTGAAGCTGCCAAGCCAACCTGGACCTGGACTCCACAGCCAGAAGCCACCGCTCTGCTGGGCGCTATCCGTGCCGAGTTCGGCGACGCGATCTCCCAGGCTTACACCATCACCATCAAGGCCGACCGTTACGCTCGCCTGGGTGAGTTGAAAGACCAGGTAGTTGCCAAGCTGTCCGGTGAAGAAGGCCAGCCTTCTTCCAGCGAAGTCAAAGCAGCATTCGGCGAAATCGAATACCGCACCGTTCGCGAAAACATCGTAAACGGCAAGCCACGTATCGACGGTCGCGACACCAAGACCGTACGCCCTCTGAACATCGAAGTCGGTGTTCTGCCCAAGACCCACGGTTCGGCTCTGTTCACCCGTGGCGAAACCCAGGCTCTGGTCGTTGCAACACTGGGCACCGCCCGTGACGCACAACTGCTGGACACCCTGGAAGGCGAGAAAAAAGACCCGTTCATGCTGCACTACAACTTCCCTCCGTTCTCGGTAGGCGAGTGTGGCCGCATGGGTGGCGCTGGTCGTCGCGAAATCGGTCACGGCCGTCTGGCCCGTCGTTCGATTGCAGCCATGCTGCCGGCTGCCGACGTGTTCCCGTACACCATCCGTGTTGTGTCGGAAATCACCGAGTCCAACGGTTCGAGCTCCATGGCTTCGGTCTGCGGCGCTTCCCTGGCCCTGATGGACGCTGGCGTTCCGATGAAGGCACCGGTTGCCGGTATCGCCATGGGTCTGGTTAAAGAAGGCGAGAAGTTCGCCATCCTGACCGACATCCTGGGTGACGAAGACCACCTCGGCGACATGGACTTCAAAGTAGCCGGTACTGCCAAAGGTGTTACCGCGCTGCAGATGGACATCAAGATCAAAGGCATCACCGAAGAAATCATGGAAATCGCTCTGGGCCAAGCCCTGGAAGCGCGCCTGAACATCCTCGGTCAGATGAACCAGATCATTGGTCAGTCCCGCACCGAGCTGTCGGAAAATGCTCCGACCATGATCGCGATGAAAATCGACACCGACAAAATCCGTGATGTCATCGGTAAAGGCGGCGCGACCATTCGTGCGATCTGTGAAGAGACCAAGGCTTCGATCGACATCGAAGACGATGGCTCGATCAAGATCTTCGGCGAAACCAAGGAAGCGGCTGAAGCAGCACGTCAGCGCGTTCTGGGCATCACCGCAGAAGCTGAAATCGGCAAGATCTACGTCGGTAAGGTTGAGCGCATCGTCGACTTCGGCGCATTCGTCAACATCCTGCCTGGCAAGGACGGTCTGGTTCACATCTCCATGTTGAGCGACGCTCGCGTTGAGAAAGTGACCGACATCCTGAAAGAAGGCCAGGAAGTGGAAGTTCTGGTACTGGACGTGGACAACCGCGGCCGTATCAAGCTGTCCATCAAAGACGTAGCAGCAGCCAAGGCGTCGGGCGTTTAATCACCCTCGCTTGATTGCTTCAACGTTATAAAAAAGGCCCCACAGTGAAAACTGCGGGGCCTTTTTTGTCTGCTGTAGACCGAAACGGACTTGCGGTTGCGCCTCGCGAAAGCTGTGCTAGGTTTAGCTCACCGCCCGTGTAGCTCAGTTGGTAGAGCAGCGCACTCGTAACGCGAAGGTCGCAGGTTCGACTCCTGTCTCGGGCACCATTGCCGCTGTTACTTCACTTTTCGGCTCAAGTCTTCGACCGTGCGTTTGAGCTGGTCGAGTTGATTGTCCTGGTCGCTGACTTCCCGCTTCAGGTTGGACAGGTCGCTGGAGCTTGAGCTGGAACTCGACCCGGCGCTGCGCTTGAGGTCTTCCACCTGGCTGGCGAGTTTCTTCAGGTCTTTATCCTGTTCCTCGACGATACGCTTGAGGCTGGATATTTCATTGCTGCTGGAGCCGGAGCTGGTGCCGGTATTGCGTCTGAGTTCTTCGATGAGGCGCGCTTGATCGCTGATGGTGGTCTTCAGTTTGTCGATTTCAGCCGTATTGGTTTTAACCGTGCCTTGTAACTTTTCCAGCTCGCTGATTTCCAGATTGGTTTTGACCAGTACGGTCTTGCCATAGGAAGTGTGGGTGGCAGTGAGCGTGTCGTTAAACGATGGGTTGTCGGAGCTGAGCTCGATAGCTTGAGCCGTACTGGCCAGTGCCAGGTTACCGAGCAGGAGGGCGGCCATGCCGGTTGCAAACAGGGTAGACGAAAGCTTTGGGAAATTGCGCATCACCTGAATTCCTTGTGAAGTGCCTATATGGCACATCGCTATGACTTCAGCTTCTGAAACATGTTCCTGAGGGCCGCACAAAATAAGCGTGGTCAGTGATGGCAGCCGTTTTTTTGTAGATTTGATGTAAACATGCATATAAATCGTCGGCCAAAGGTCCTATATTCGGAACTTGCATGAGCACCACCGAAGCAGTTTTCAGATGATCCCGAATGGTTCTGAAGGCCAGATAAACCGGGCGTTACACGGTTTTTTGCGTCAGAGAGATCCTTGATGATCCAGATCCATCTTCCATTCCTAAGATCAGCGAGAACCCCATGACCGTTAAAGAATTGACCCAAGAAGCCAGACACGAAGAAGCGCTAAAAAAGTACTTGCTGGATTCGCCCCAGCTAGCCAGCGAGATCAAGGACCTGCCCGCCGATGATCAGAAAGACCAGATCCAGTGGGCGTTCGAGGATGAAGCGGAATCCCAGGGCTTGCAGCCTTGGGAGCTGACGCTCAAGTACACATCGACTCCGGAAGAGTTCGAGGCGGCGCGCCTGGTTCTGCACAAGGAGGCGGCCGAAGTGTTGGGCGTCGAGTGGGAAGAGTACTGCGAGATGAATAATCTGGTGGTCTGACACAAACACCTGTGGGAGCGGGCTTGCTCGCGAATGCGATCGGTCAGTCGACATTGATGTTGACTGACACACCGCTTTCGCGAGCAAGCCCGCTCCCACATTGTTTAATCAGAGGCTGAGCCGCATCGACAGGTCCACGGCCTTCACATCCTTGGTCATCGCACCAATCGAGATGTAATCCACCCCGGTTTCGGCAATCGGCAGCAACGTGCTTTCGTTGATCCCGCCGCTGGCCTCCAGTTTTGCCTTGCCGCCGTTCAGGCGCACGGCTTCGCGCATGTCATCCAGGCTCAGTTCGTCGAGCATGATGATGTCGGCGCCGGCCGCCAAGGCTTCCTTCAGTTCATCCAGGCTTTCCACTTCGATTTCCACCGGCTTGCCCGGGGCAATCTTGTGCGCAGCCTTGATCGCTTCGGGGATGCCGCCACAGGCCGCGATATGGTTTTCCTTGATCAGGAAGGCGTCATACAGGCCGATGCGGTGGTTATGGCAGCCGCCGCAGGTCACGGCGTACTTTTGCGCCAGGCGCAGCCCCGGCAGTGTCTTGCGGGTGTCCAGCAGCTTGACCTGAGTCTCGGCGACGAAATCCGCCAGGAACTGCGCGCGAGTCGCGACGCCGGAAAGCAGTTGCAGGAAATTCAATGCACAGCGCTCACCGCTCAGCAGCGAGCGTGCCGGGCCTTCCAGATGAAACAGCGCCTGATTGGGTTTCACCCGTTCGCCATCGCGCACTTGCCAATGCACCGCCACCCGTGGGTCCAGCTGCCGAAAGACGGCATCGACCCACGCGGTGCCGGCAATGACGGCCGCGTCGCGGGTGATGATAGTGGCTTTGGCCAGGCGTTCGGCCGGGATCAACTGCGCGGTGATGTCGCCGCTGCCGATGTCTTCGAGCAACGCACGGCGCACGTTGGCTTCGATTTCGGCGGTCAAATCGGCGAGACGTAGATTCGGCATAACGGACTCCACAAACAAAGTGCCTCGATTATAGGGCCATGGCGCGGACCAACCCAAGGCATGCCAGGCGCCCGTATCGCTCTGAAACCTGCATTTGGTCGATTGGCGTGAGCATTTGCGGCTAAGCGTGGGTCTGTCCTGTACGTCTATTTCCATGTAAGGCACAGAGTCTGCTGGCACAAGCGGCGAGTTTTGCAGATAATCCGCCTTGCATTTGACGTCATAGCTTTGACGTCCCTTTGGCTTCCCGATCATTGAACGACAACAAGTGTGCAGCGGGCGCAGTCGATTTTTCTTACCGAACCGAAGCATCACCGTTTCAGGAGGCTTGGATGCACAACGACGGGAATGTAGTGCCTTTGCACAAGGCGGCTACCGACCAGGCGACCCACTCGCCGCTCGCCCGCCTGCCTGTGATTCTGCTTCAGGTTCGCGACAAAGCCGCGCAACAGCTGCGCCATGGTTTGCAGGAACTGTTCGATAACGCCGACGACACCCTGTTCGAAATGGCCGACCGCGCCCGTAACGACGTCGAGCAAAACATCTTTTTCGAAGCCATGCGCGACCTGCGCCTCAAGCGCAAAAGTATTGAGCGCGGCTTTCTTGAGCAATTCTTCGAGGCGTTCATCAGCCTCACCCAGTACGACGTCACGCAGTCCGCCTTACCCCAGGCCTTTGCCTTTGATACCAGCCAGGCGCTGCCCCAGGACGACCTGGAGCGCAACGTGGCGGTGGAGGCCATGGTCAGCAAGGTGCTGAACCGCGAAGGTTTCGCCCTCGACCAACTGACCACCCGGCTCAGCGTGCTGTTAGGCAAGGAACTGTTCGAACAGCACAACCCGCTGGGCCCGGCGATGCTGTGTGAGTATTTCCTTCAGGCCGGGCGCAACCTGGGCGTGGAGATCAAGGTCAAGCTGATCATTCTCAAGTTGTTCGAGCGCTACGTGCTCAGCAGCGCCGATCAGCTCTACAGCGAAGCCAATCAACTGTTGATCGCCACTGGCGTGCTGCCCGAACTCAAGCCGGCCCCGAGCCGGCGTGCCGCAGATCGTGCGGCCGCCAGTGCCCATGCCGAACCCGTCGAAACGACGCTCCGGCCCGGCAACACGCCAATTGATGACAGCGTGCAAGAGGTTTTCGCCGCGTTGCAGGAACTGCTGTTTCACGTGCGTGGCAGCGTTGCGCCAACCCTTGAAGCCAGCACCCCGACCCAGCCGATTTCCACCCGCGACCTGCTGCGCCTGCTTTCACACTTGCAGCAGTACGTGCCGGCCCTGGCGACTCAGGAGGACTTCGACCTGCGCAACCAGCTCGAACAACTGCTGACCCGGGTCAGCGTCAAGAGCGGCAAGTCGCGGGTCGTTGGCGTGGCAGACGAAGACGTGATCAACCTGATCGCCATGCTCTTCGAATGCATCCTCGATGACCGCAACCTGCCGGATTCCCTCAAGGCGCTGATCGGGCGTTTGCAGATTCCGATGCTGAAAATCGCCGTGCTCGACAAGAGCTTCTTCAGCCGCAGCAGCCATCCGGCGCGGCGCCTGCTCAACGAAATCGCCGCCGCGGCCATGGGCTGGGGCGAGTGCGATGACCACGCACGCGACACGCTGTACCTGCGCATCGAACAAGTGGTGCAGCGGCTGTTGAACGATTTTGTCGATGACCCGGCGATTTTCTCCGAGTTGCTGGCAGACTTTCTCGCGTTCACCAGTGACGAGCGGCGCCGTAGCGACCTGCTGGAGCAGCGCACCCGGGATGCCGAAGAAGGCCGGGCCAAGACCGAACTGGCGCGGCAGCGGGTCGAGCAGGCGCTGAACGAGGCTTTGCTCGGCAAGCTGCTGCCTCAAGGGATGGTGGCGTTCGTCCAGGATGCCTGGAGCAAAGTGCTGTTGCTGACATGTCTCAAGCACGGCGATCAGTCCGCCGAATGGCATGCCGACGTGCAGACCATGGCGCAATTGATCTGGAGCGTGCAGCGCCACGACGAAGCCGATGCGAGTCTGCGCCTGCTGTCGCTGGTGCCGGGGTTGCTCAAGTCCCTGCGCGATGGCCTGAGCAGCTCCGCGTTCGATCCGTTCGCCACCAGCGAGTTTTTCGCTGAACTGGAAGCCTTGCACGTTCAGTTATTCGAGCGGCCAACCCCGGCGCTGGCGCCTTTGAGCGATGCGCCGGTGATGGTCGAAGTGGTCGAGGAAATTGTCCTGCGCAATGCCGATGAAGGCCCGGTGGAGACGGCCTCGGTGCGGTTGCCGGCGGATGATGTGGGCCTGCTCCAGGTCGATCAACTGTCCCTGGGTTGCTGGGTGGAATTTCAGGAAGATGAAGAAAACACCCTGCGCTGCAAGCTGGCGGCGATCATCGAAGCCACCGGCAAATACATCTTCGTCAACCGTACCGGCATGAAAGTACTGGAGCGCAGCCGCACTGGCCTGGCCCTGGAATTCCGCCGGGGCGCGGTACGTACGCTGGACGATACGTTGCTGTTTGATCGTGCCCTGGAATCGGTGATCGGCAACTTGCGGCGTCTCAATCACGCCAAGTGATCGCGCGCCGAGGGTCTATCGCGGCATACTGGTCGCCAACACGGTCGTCGTTGAAGGAACCTGTATGCAGTTGGACCCCGCGAGCGGTTGGTGCCAGGGCGTGAATATATGCCCCTCGCCCAACTTCAATGCGCGCCCCTCAGATGAAATCTCCCTGCTGGTGATCCACAACATCAGCCTGCCACCGGCTCAGTTCGCCACCGGCAAGGTGCAGGAATTTTTCCAGAATCGCCTGGATGTCACGGAGCATCCCTACTTTGAAGGGATCGCCGACCTGCGGGTGTCTGCGCATTTTCTGATCGAGCGTGACGGCACCGTCACTCAGTTTGTCTCCTGTCTTGAGCGTGCCTGGCATGCCGGCGTCTCGAGTTTCGAGGGGCGGGAAGTCTGCAATGATTTTTCCGTGGGCATCGAACTCGAGGGCACGGATGATCTGCCGTTCACTGACGCGCAATATCAGGCCTTGATCGCCCTGACCCGACAGCTGCAAAGCAGGTTCACCGGCATTACCGCACAGCGCATTTGCGGGCACAGCGACATCGCTCCTGGACGCAAGACCGATCCGGGGCCGAAGTTCGACTGGGCACGCTATCGCGCCGCTTTGGCTAAAGAGGAACAACAATGAGTTTTCTGGTGTTGCTGTTGGCTGTCTGGATCGAGAAGTTCTCGGCCCTGCGCCATCGGGTTCAACGTGATGGTGGTTGGGTGCGCGAGCTGCACAAGCTTGAAGCCAGCCCTCGCCTGAAAGACCAGCCGTGGCTGGTGTTGCTGATTTTGGTGTTGTTGCCGGTGGCGTTGCTTGGTTTGCTCCTGGTAGTGCTGGAACCCGTGGCCTATGGCTTGCTCGCGCTGCCGGTGCACCTGTTGGTGGTGATTTACAGCCTGGGGCGCGGTGATCTGTTGGGCGAGCTCGGGCCGTTTCGCGATGCCTGGCGCCGGGAAGACCTGCAAGCTGCTGCCCACGTGGCCAATCGCGATCTGAACATTTGCGCCGAAAGTGGCGAGCAACTTCTGGAACGCGTGCAGGCCCATCTGTTGTGGCAGGCCTACCAGAGCTTCTTCGCGGTGATTTTCTGGTATTTCCTGCTGGGGCCGGTGGCGGCGCTGAGCTATCGCTTGCTCGCACTGGCCGAAGAGCATGGGCAGAACCCGGCGGTGGTCGAGCGCGCGGCACAACTGCGCCACGCTTTCGATTGGGTGCCGGTGCGCTTGCTGGCGGCGAGTTTTGCCCTGGTCGGCAACTTTGTCGCGGTCGGTCGGGTGATGCTGCATGAGCTGCTGAACTGGAACATCACGGCCGCGCAGTTGATCGAAAAGGTCGGGCTGGTGGCGGGTGAGATTCCGGCGCCAGTGGTGGGGCCGGATGGCATCAACAGTCTGGACCGCATCTGGGAACTGCTGCTGCGGGCGGCGGTGCTTTGGTATGCCGGGTTTGCGTTGTGGACTGTCCTGCCCTGACACCGGCCCTGTAGCAGCTGGCGAAGCCTGCGTTCGGCTGCGAAGCAGTCGCAAATTCAAGCACCACGGTGTGTCAGTCCCACCGCAAACGCAGGATTTACGACTGCTGCGCAGCCGAACGCAGGCTTCGCCAGCTGCTACAAAGTCGAACGCGTGGCTACGAAACTGCGCATCCTGCCGTTAACCTTAAGTTACAAAACCTCCCTCCGATTTGAGCTATACAGAGATAGCGCCCAATAGTGGCTATCTGCTGTCTCTGCGCGCCTGCCAATAAAAATAAGAAATCCAAGGGAGACTTCACAGTGAAGAGCTTGCTCTATCCCGCTGTCGCGCTGATGAATCGCCTGAGCTTCGGCATGAAGTTCAGCCTGATCAGCGTGCTGTTCCTGGTGCCGATGCTGGTGACCAACTTCTACCTGGTGCGCGATTCCTATCGTGAATTCCAGGGCACCCGAATCGAATTGCAAAGCCTCGACCTGCTGGGCAGCAGCCTGACCCTGCGCCGGGATCTGGAAACCCTCAACAACCTGGTGCAGATCAACGTCACCCTCGGCCAGTCCGGCAAGGCGGGTAATGTCGAGACGAAGATCAGCGCGCTGGAGCAAAGTGTCCTGGCCCGCTTGCAAGGGCTGGCGGCGATGAGCAGCGATCCGGAGCAGATCAAGCTTTTCGATGGCAAGCGCGATGAAATGATCGCCGCGTTCAAGGCCCAGCAGGCGGAAAATTCCCTGCAAAGCAAAAGTGCGCTGATCGGCAAATTACTCGGCAATGCGCAGATTTTCAGCCAGATCATCAGCAGCCAGGCCGGTCTGAGTCGCGACAACCAAAGCGATATGCGCCAGCTCAGCGAACTGATCACCAACGTCACCCCGCCGGTTACGCAGATTCTCGGCGAAGGCCGGGCCATGGGTTCGCTGTCCCTGGGGCAGGGCTTTCTCAATTCGGCATCGAGTACGCGCTTCGACGAGTTGCTGGCACAGATCGAAAAGCTTCAGGCCGAATACGGTTTGAAGTTGCACGACGCGTTGGGCTCCAGCAAAGCCGCGAACGAAACCTTGGCCAGTCAGGCCGAAAGCAGCAAGGCTTCGCTGAAAAAGGCCAGCGAACTGTTCGAAGAGCAAGTGGTGATGGCCGACACCCTCGATGCGCCGTGGCAGGCCTTTTACGATCAGGTCACCGGCCTGATGGACCAGACCTACCAGCTCAATGAAGCCACCCTGACATTTCTCGGCACCCAGTTGCAGCAGCGGCTGGAGCAGAACCGCACGCACATGGTTCTGCAAGCCGTGGCGTTGTCGGTGGTGTTTGTGTTGATTTTCTACCTCTACGGCGGCTTCTACGCCTCGACCCGCACCACCCTCAAGCGCTTGGGCGCGATGATGGATAAAGTGGCGGCCGGCGACATGACCGTGACCTTCAGCGCCAACAGCCGCGATGAGTTGGGTGAATTGGGCGAGGTGTTCAATGGCACCGTGAAGAAGATCCATGACTTGATCGAGCGGGTCGGCCAGACCGTCGGTGAAGTCGAGCGCCAGGCCGGGCAAGTGGAGAACGTGTCTGCCCAGAGCAACCAGGCCGTGGCCGGGCAGCGCAGTCAGATCGAACAGGTCGCCACCGCCATGAACCAGATGTCCGCCACCTCCCTGGAAGTGGCGCGCAGTGCCGCCGCGGCGGTTAGCAGCGCCCACAGCGTCAACGAGGAAACCCTTAGCGGGCGCGGGTTGGTGGAGTCCCAGCAGGGCAGCATCGCCGCACTGGCGGGGGAAATTGATCAGTCGGTGCTGGTGATCAATCAATTGGCCAGCGACAGCCAGTCCATCAGCCGCGTGCTGGACGTGATCAAGAGCATCGCCGAACAGACCAACCTGCTGGCGCTCAATGCGGCCATCGAAGCGGCGCGGGCGGGGGAGCAGGGCCGTGGTTTTGCGGTGGTGGCGGACGAGGTTCGCACCTTGGCCAAGCGTACCCAGCAATCCACCGAAGAAATCGAGCAGATGATCGCCAAACTCCACAGCGGGGTAGGCGCGGCAGTGAAAGCCATGGGCGTCAGCCATCAAATGGCCAACGGCACGGTGGGGCAGTCGGAAAAGGTCCAGCAGGCCCTGGAAAATATCCTCGGCGCTGTGGGAATGATCGTCGACCAGAACCAGCAGATCGCCGCCGCCGTGGAACAACAAACCGCCGTGGCCCACGACATCGACCAGAACATCGTCGAAATCAATCGTGCCGGCGAACGCACGGCCGAAGGCGCGCACCAGACTGAAAATGCCAGCCGGGCGTTGTCGGCGCAGGTGGTGGAGTTGAAACAGTTGATTAGCGCGTTTCGGGTCTAAGGGCAGAGCGCGAATCAAAATGTGGGAGCGGGCTTGCTCGCGAAGGCGGTGTGTCAGGCGCCATTGATGTCATCTGAGACACCGCCTTCGCGAGCAAGCCCGCTCCCACAGGGGAATGTATTTCAGTTTGAGTGCGCACAATCTGTAGTACTTGTTTCCTTTGTCAGTGCGGTTTTTCCTGATTTCCTTCGGGCGCTGGTTTTTGGTCTTCAATAGAGGAAGATCCATTTCTCTAACCTGCCCTGAGGAAGCCCGGTTATGTCTGCTGCCACGCTTGGAATCCTGGGCCGTTGCGCCCATTGCCAGCGCACACTGCTGCTTGAGCCCTGGCAACTCAACGCCATCGCCATAAACGAGTCGTTCACCTGCTCCCACTGTGAGAAAGCCCTCCAACTGCGCGATCCAAAACAGATCAAGCGCTTCAAGTCCCTCGACTCCCTGGCCTGGCTGCGGGCGAGCATGCTGGTCATGGTTTTCACCGCGCTGCTGGTCGCGTTGGTTCTGGAGTGGGTCGGGTTGCTCAGCGTTGTGGAACAGCTGAATTTCTCGCTGCTGGCGATTTTCGTCTACTTCGCCGTTGTCCGTTTTGCCCTGCATCGACAGCACATCACCCTGACGCTGGAAGCTGCCAAGGCCCACGTCGACTGATTACCAGTTGAACAACTCGCACGCATTGGCTGTGCTGACGGTGGCCAGTTGTTCGGGGCTGATCGCCATAATGGTCGCCAGCGCCGAGCAGATCGCCGGCAAGTGTGCCGGACTGTTGCGTTGGCCGGGGAACATGGCGGGCGCCATGTCCGGGGCGTCTGTTTCCAGTACCACTGAATCCAGCGGCAACTCGGCCAGCACCCGATGCATACGCAGGGCTTGAGGCCAGGTCGCGGCACCGCCAAGGCCGAGTTTGAAACCGAGCTTGATGTATTCCCGCGCCTCTTCTTTACTGCCGGCGAAGGCGTGGATGATTCCGGCGCGTTGCAAGCGAAAGCGCTTGAGCGTGGCAATCACCGCCGCATGGCTGCGGCGCACATGGATCAACGCCGGTAGATTGAAATCCGCCGCCAGTTGCAACTGTGCATCGAACAACGCCTGCTGGCGCTCGCGATCAAGGGTTTCAATGAAGTAATCCAGGCCAATTTCGCCCACCGCGCACAACTGCCGATGGCCGGCCAACCGCGTCAGCCAGTCGCCGAGTGCCGTCAGGTCTTCGGGGCGATGGTCGTCCAGATACACCGGGTGCAAGCCGAATGCCGCATGCAGGTCGGGATCACTCAAAACCAAATCCCAGACCCGCTGCCAGTTATCGTGATAAACCCCCAGCACCACCATCCGCCGCACCCCCAGGGCGCGGCTTTCGGCCAGCAACGCCGGGCGATCGGCGTCGAAGTCCGGAAAGTCCAGGTGCGTGTGGCTGTCGATCAGCTCCACTTTTCAGTCCTGCAGAATGCGCTGCTTGAAGGTCCGCGCGATGGCCTGTACGCCGGGCTGGTAGTCCGACTGTTCAATCGCGGCCAGGGCCAGTTCCAGGGCTTTGTCGGCGATCAACTGATGCTGTTGGGCCATGGCATTGACCGGCAACGGCAGGAAGTCCAGCAACTGCGTGTCGCCGAAGGTGCCGAGGCGCAGCGGTCGGGTTTTCAACGGGAAGTCGTGCAACGCATCGAACACCCCTTGCAGCAGTACGTAGGAAGTTGTGACCAGCGCATCCGGCAAATGCCCCAGGCGTTGTAGTAGTTCTTCCATCAACTGCTTGCCGCACTCGCGGCTGAAGGACTCGCCTTGTTCAATCAGGATTTCGCCTTTGAACCCGGTCAGCGCTTCTTTGAAACCTGCGGTACGTTCCTGGCTGATGCTCAGCTCCGGGCGGGCGCCGATCAGGGCGATCTGCTTGGGCAGTGGTTCGAGCAGGCTGCGGGTCAACTGCAGGCTGGCCTCGCGGTCGTCGCTGATGACCGAGCAGAAATGCTCGGGCTCCATGACCCGGTCGATGGCGATGATCGGAATGCCTTTGGCCTGCAACTGCCGATAGCTGTCGTCACCGGCCGGCAGGCAACTGGCGACAATCAAGGCATCGCAGCGCCGGGCGCGGAATAGTTTGAGCAATTGCCGTTCGCTGTCCGGCGCATCGTCGGAACTGGCGATCAGCAGTTGATAGCCCCGCGCCCGGGCGCCTTGCTCCAAAAGCTTGGCGATCCGTGCGTAACTGGGGTTTTCCAGGTCCGGCAGGATGAAGCCCAAGGTGCGGGTATGCCGACTGCGCAGCCCGGCGGCCTGGGGATTGGGCGTAAAGCCATGCTGCTCGACCACGGCGCGAACACGCTCCACAGTCGCGGCGCTGATGCGTTGCTGTGCGGCCTTGCCATTGATGACATAACTGGCGGTGGTAACGGACACACCGGCCAACTGTGCGATATCACTGAGTTTCAACTCGGGATTTCCTTGTTTTTTCGAGCTTGCCCCGACATTTTCGCCAATCCTACCCGATTCGGGCGGGCGACCATTGTCTCAACGCATCCGACAAGTTGGACTTCAAGGATGGGACATTATCGAGTAACGTGCCAATCATTCTAGATTAAACGTTTCAGCAAGCGTATTTTCTGCGTTATAGGTCGCATTGGCCGGTTCTGCCGCGAAACCGCCAAATGTGATCACGAAGCGCCTAAGCTGAATCATTCAAAACAATACCTGGTGTCCCAAGACGCCAAAAAGGAGAAAGCATGCTCGAGCTCACCATAGAGCAGATATCCATGGGCCAGTCGGCTGTGGATAAGTCAGCCGCGTTGCACCTGCTGGCCCAGCATCTGGTTGCCGATGGGCTGGTCGCAGAAGGCTACCTCGCCGGTTTGCAGGCGCGGGAAGCCCAGGGCTCGACCTTTCTCGGTCAAGGTATTGCCATCCCCCACGGTACGCCGGAAACCCGCGACCAGGTGTTTTCCACCGGCGTGCGCCTGATGCAATTTCCCGAAGGTGTGGATTGGGGCGACGGCCAGATCGTCTACCTGGCCATCGGCATCGCCGCCAAATCCGATGAACACCTGCGCTTGCTGCAACTGCTGACCCGCGCCCTCGGTGAAACCGATCTGGGTCAGGCCCTGCGTCGCGCCAGTTCCGCCGAAGCGCTGTTGAAACTGCTGCAAGGCGCGCCGCAAGAACTGGCGCTGGATGCGCAGATGATCGGTCTCGGCGTCTCCGCTGATGATTTCGAAGAACTGGTCTGGCGCGGTGCGCGTCTGTTGCGCCAGGCCGATTGCGTGAGCAATGGTTTCTCCGCCGTGCTGCAACAAGTTGAAGCGCTGCCCCTGGGCGATGGCCTGTGGTGGCTGCACAGCGAGCAAACCGTCAAGCGTCCGGGCCTAGCCTTCGTCACGCCGGACAAACCGATGCGTTACCTCGGTCAGCCATTGAGCGGTCTGTTCTGCCTGGCCAGCCTCGGCGAGGCGCATCAGGCCTTGCTCGAACGTCTTTGCGCGTTGCTGATTGAAGGTCGTGGCCACGAATTGGGCCGCGCCACCAGCAGCCGTAAAGTCCTCGAAGTGCTGGGCGGTGAAGTGCCGGCTGACTGGCCGAGTGCGCGCATTGCCCTGGCCAATGCCCACGGTTTGCATGCGCGGCCGGCGAAGATCCTCGCGCAATTGGCGAAAAGTTTTGAAGGCGAGATTCGCGTGCGCATCGTCGACGGCCAGGACAGCGCGGTGTCGGTCAAAAGCCTGAGCAAACTGCTGAGCCTTGGCGCCCGTCGCGGTCAGGTGCTGGAATTCATCGCCGAACCGAGCATCGCCGCCGATGCCTTGCCGGCCTTGCTGGCGGCCATCGAAGAAGGCCTCGGTGAAGAAGTCGAGCCGTTGCCGGCGGTGAATCAGCAGCGCGAAGTGATGGCGGATATTGCTGAAGTGCTGCTCGCACCAAAATCCGGCAGCCTGGTTCAGGCCATCGCCGCCGCGCCCGGCATCGCCATCGGCCCGGCACACATTCAAGTGCTGCAAGCCATCGATTACCCGCTGCGCGGTGAGTCTGCGGCCATCGAGCGCGAACGCCTCAAGCAAGCCTTGACCGATGTGCGTCGCGACATCGAAGGCTTGATCGAGCGCAGCAAATCCAAGGCGATCCGCGAGATTTTCATCACCCACCAGGAAATGCTCGACGACCCGGAATTGACCGATGAAGTCGATACCCGCCTCAAGCAAGGCGAAAGCGCCGAAGCGGCGTGGATGGCGGTGATTGAGGCGGCGGCCAAACAACAGGAATCCTTGCAGGACGCGTTGCTCGCCGAACGCGCCGCCGACTTGCGCGATATCGGCCGCCGGGTGCTGGCGCAGTTGTGCGGCGTCGAGACCCCGAGCGAACCGGAGCAACCGTACATTCTGGTCATGGACGAAGTTGGCCCGTCCGACGTGGCGCGCCTTGATCCGGCGCGAGTGGCGGGCATTCTCACCGCCCGTGGCGGCGCCACCGCTCACAGCGCCATCGTTGCCCGCGCTTTGGGTATTCCGGCGTTGGTCGGCGCCGGTGCCGCCGTGTTGCTGCTGGCGCCGGGCACGCCGTTGCTGATCGATGGCCAGCGCGGTCGCCTGCATGTGGACGCCGATGCCGCGACTTTGCAGCGCGCCACCGAAGAGCGGGACACCCGCGAAGTGCGCCTCAAAGCCGCCGCCGAACAACGCCATCAACCAGCACTGACCACCGACGGCCATGCCGTGGAAGTGTTCGCCAATATTGGCGAGAGCTCCGGCGTCACCAGCGCGGTAGAACAGGGCGCCGAAGGCATTGGCCTGCTGCGCACCGAACTGATTTTTATGGCCCACTCCCAAGCCCCGGACGAAGCCACCCAGGAATTCGAATACCGTCGGGTCCTTGATGGCCTCGCCGGTCGTCCGTTGGTGGTGCGTACCCTCGACGTTGGCGGCGACAAACCGCTGCCCTATTGGCCGATCGCCAAGGAAGAAAACCCGTTCCTCGGCGTGCGCGGCATTCGCCTGACCCTGCAACGTCCGCAGATCATGGAAGCGCAATTGCGCGCCTTGCTGCGTGCCGCCGACAACCGCCCATTGCGCATCATGTTTCCCATGGTCGGCAGCGTTGATGAATGGCGTCAGGCCCGGGACATGACCGAACGTCTGCGTCTGGAAATTCCGGTGGCGGATTTGCAACTGGGGATCATGATTGAAGTGCCGTCGGCAGCGTTGCTCGCACCGGTGCTGGCCAAGGAAGTGGATTTCTTCAGCGTCGGCACCAACGACCTGACCCAATACACCCTGGCCATCGACCGTGGTCACCCGACGCTATCGGCCCAGGCTGACGGCCTGCACCCGGCGGTGCTGCAACTGATCGACATCACCGTGCGTGCGGCCCATGCCCATGGCAAATGGGTCGGCGTGTGCGGCGAACTGGCGGCGGATCCGCTGGCGGTGCCGGTGCTGGTCGGCCTCGGTGTCGATGAACTCAGCGTCTCCGGTCGCAGCATCGCCGAGGTCAAGGCGCGCATCCGCGAACTCAGCCTGGCCCAGACGAAAATTCTCGCCCAACAGGCCCTGGCCGTGGGCAGCGCCAATGAAGTGCGCGCATTAGTGGAGGCCCTGTAATGGCCAAGATTCTAACCCTGACCCTCAACCCGGCACTGGACCTCACCGTCCAATTGCCGGTGCTGACACCCGGTCAGGTCAACCGCAGCGACGAGATGCACACCCACGCCGCCGGCAAAGGCGTGAACGTGGCGCAGGTGCTGGCCGATCTCGGTCATCAGTTGACCGTCAGTGGATTTCTCGGCGAAGACAATCTTCAGGCCTTTGAAACCTTGTTTGCCAAACGCGGTTTTGTCGACGCGTTCATTCGCGTGCCGGGCGAGACCCGCAGCAACATCAAACTGGCGGAAAGCAACGGGCGCATCACCGACATCAACGGTCCGGGCCCGCAGGTCAATGAGGCGGCGCAACAGGCGTTGCTGGAGCGACTGGATCAGATCGCGCCGGGGCATGACGCTGTCGTCGTCGCCGGAAGTTTGCCCCGCGGTGTCAGTCCGCAGTGGTTGCAGGCCTTGATCGCGCGCTTGAAAAACCTCGGCTTGAACGTGGCCCTGGACACCAGCGGCGAAGCCTTGCGTGCGGGGCTGGCGGCCGGTCCGTGGCTGATCAAGCCCAACACCGAAGAACTTGCCGATGCACTCGATTGCGACGTGGTGTCGGTGGCGGCACAGGCCGAAGCGGCGAGCCGCTTGCACGCCCAAGGCATCGAGCACGTGGTGATTTCCCACGGTGCCGATGGCGTGAACTGGTTCAGCGTTGGCGCGGCGATGCATGCCACGCCGCCGAGGGTCAGCGTGGTCAGCACAGTGGGTGCGGGCGATTCATTGTTGGCGGGGATGCTTCACGGTTTGCTCAGCGCCGACACGCCCGAACAGACCCTGCGCACCGCCACGGCGATTGCCGCGATGGCGGTCACGCAAATCGGTTTCGGCATCAATGATGCCGCGCAGTTGACGCAACTCGAACAGGGCGTGCGCGTGCGCCTCCTGACAGAACAATAAGAGGGGTTGTCATGAAGTTAGCCATTGTTACGGCCTGCCCGAACGGCATGGTCACCAGTGTGCTGTGCGCTCGGCTGCTCGATGCAGCCGCCCAGCGTCAGGGTTGGAGCACCTGCGTCGAAGTCGTTGATGCGGCGCACCCGGAACGTCAGTTGTCGGCGGCCACCATTGAGTCCGCCGAGTGGGTGTTGCTGGTGACCAGCGCGCCTGTGGATATGTCGCGATTTGTCGGCAAACGAGTGTTCCGCAGCACCCCGGCCCAGGCCCTGCAAGACGTTGAAGCGGTGCTGCGCCGTGGCGCGCAAGAGGCTGAGGTTTACGTTGCCGACGAAGCAATCGCCGTACCCGAAACAGCCGCTAAAAACGCACCGCGTCTGGTCGCCATCACCGCATGCCCGACCGGCGTCGCCCACACCTTCATGGCCGCCGAAGCCTTGCAGCAAGCGGCCAAGCGTCTGGGCTACGACCTGCAAGTGGAAACCCAGGGCTCGGTCGGTGCGCGCAATCCCCTGAGCGCAGCGGCAATTGCCGATGCCGACGTGGTGCTGCTGGCCTGCGATATCGAAGTCGCCACCGAGCGTTTCGCCGGCAAGAAGATTTACCGTTGCGGCACTGGCATTGCCTTGAAACAGGCCGAAGCCACGCTCAACAAAGCCCTGGCCGAAGGCAAGCAGGAAACCGCCGCGTCCGGCGCGAAGGGGCCGGCCAAGCAAGAGAAAACCGGCGTCTATAAACACCTGCTGACCGGGGTGTCGTTCATGCTGCCGATGGTGGTGGCGGGCGGTTTGATGATTGCGCTGTCGTTCGTGTTCGGCATCACCGCGTTCAAGGAGCCGGGCACGCTGGCGGCAGCCCTGATGCAGATCGGCGGCGAAACCGCGTTCAAGTTGATGGTGCCGCTGTTGGCGGGTTACATCGCCTACTCCATCGCCGACCGTCCGGGCCTGGCGCCGGGGATGATTGGTGGTTTGCTGGCGAGTACCTTGGGCGCCGGTTTTATCGGCGGGATCATTGCCGGTTTCATCGCCGGTTACGCAGCCCAGGCAATCAACCGTTATGCGCGATTGCCGCAAAGTCTTGAGGCGCTGAAACCGATCCTGATCATCCCGTTGCTGGCAAGTCTGTTCACCGGGCTGGTGATGATTTATGTGGTCGGCAAACCAGTGGCGGGGATGCTCGAAGCGCTCACGCATTTCCTCGACAGCATGGGCACCACCAACGCCATCCTGCTCGGTGTGTTGCTTGGCGGCATGATGTGCGTCGACCTCGGCGGGCCGATCAACAAGGCGGCTTATGCGTTCTCCGTGGGCCTGCTGGCGTCCCAGAGTTATGCGCCGATGGCCGCGACCATGGCCGCCGGCATGGTGCCGCCGATTGGCTTGGGTATCGCCACATTTATCGCTCGCCGCAAGTTCGCCCAGACCGAGCGCGAGGCCGGTAAAGCGGCGTTTGTGTTGGGGCTGTGCTTTATCTCCGAAGGGGCGATTCCGTTTGCCGCGAAAGACCCGTTGCGGGTGATCCCGGCGAGCATTGCCGGTGGTGCGCTGACCGGTGCGTTGTCGATGTATTTCGGCTGCAAGCTGATGGCGCCGCACGGTGGGTTGTTTGTGCTGCTGATCCCGAATGCGATCAACCATGCGTTGCTGTATTTGCTGGCGATTGTCGCGGGGAGTTTGCTGACGGCGGTGGTGTATGCGGTGTTGAAGCGGCCGGAAGTGGTGGAGCTGGCGGTAGAGCCCGTCAACGCCTGACACCCAGCCTCATACCCTCTGACACCCAACCCTGTAGGAGCGAGGCTTGCCCGCGAAAGCGTCCGTTCAGTCAATGATGATGTCGACTGATATGACGCCTTCGCGGGCAAGCCTCGCTCCTACAAGGGACTGTGTTTTCACACGGGCGTCATGCGCACATGCTTTAGTTTCCCTTTTCCAGGGAGAACACCATGAGCGAATTCAACCTCGGTCGCCGGCGTGTGATGCAAGCCGTCGGCGCCGGTTTGTTGCTGCCCGGCCTGGCCCCGGCGGTGATCGCCTCGGTCAAGGATCGGCCGCAACTCACCGACGGTGTGCAGTCCGGCGACCTGCAGGGCGACCGGGTGATGGTCTGGAGCCGCAGCGACCGTCCGGCGCGGATGGTGGTGGAATGGGACACCCGCAGCCTGTTCACCAATCCCCGCCGTTTCGTCTCACCTTTGGCTGATGCCCGAACCGATTTCACCGCCCGGGTCGAACTCACTGGCCTGCCTGCCGACCAGGCGATTTTCTATCGCGTGCACTTCGAAGACGCCCAGAACGGCACCAGCAGCGAGCCCTGGTTCGGCCACCTGCGCAGCGTGCCGACGGCCCGGCGTGACATCCGTTTTGTGTGGAGCGGCGATACCGTCGGCCAGGGCTTTGGCATCAACCCGGACATCGGCGGCATGCGCATCTACGAAGCCATGCGCCTGCGCCTGCCGGACTTCTTTATCCACAGCGGCGACACCATCTACGCCGACGGCCCGGTGCCGGCGCAACTGACCACCGAGAGCGGTCGGGTGTGGCGCAACATCACCAGCGAAGCCAAGAGCAAAGTCGCCGAAACCCTCGATGAATATCGCGGCAATTACCGCTACAACCTGATGGACGAAAACATCCGCCGCTTCAACGCCCAAGTGCCGCAAATCTGGCAGTGGGACGACCACGAAGTGGTGAACAACTGGTCGCCGGGCAAGCAACTGGACGATCGCTACAAGAGCAAAGATATCCACAGCCTGGTGGGCCGGGCGCGCCAGGCCTGGCTCGAATACGCACCGATGCGGTTGCAAGCTGCTGACAACGGCGGGCGGATTTATCGCAAGCTGAGCTATGGGCCGATGCTTGATGTGTTCGTGCTCGATATGCGCAGTTATCGCGGGGCAAATGACGACAACCTCGGCGGGGAAAAACCGTTCCTGGGACGTGAGCAACTGGACTGGTTGAAGGCTTCGTTGAAGGCCTCGACGGCTCAGTGGAAAGTCATCGCCGCCGACATGCCGATCGGCCTCGGCGTGCCCGACGGTGAAGTCAGCCCGGGCGTCGCTCGCTGGGAAGCGGTGGCCAATGGCGATCCGGGACCGGCCCAGGGTCGTGAACTGGAAATCGCCGAGTTGTTGGGTTTCCTGCGGGCGCAGCAAGTGCGCAATTTCGTGTTCCTGACGGCGGATGTGCACTACTGCGCGGCGCATCACTATCACCCGGATCGCGCGGCGTTCCAGGATTTTGAACCGTTCTGGGAATTTGTCGCCGGGCCGCTGAATGCCGGGAGCTTCGGGCCTAATCCGCTGGATAAAACCTTCGGGCCGCGGGTGGTGTTCGAGAAGGCACCGCCGGCGCAGAACACCTCGCCGTTTGCCGGGTTTCAGTTTTTTGGCGAAGTGAATATTGAGGGGCAGACAGGGGAAATGAGCGTGGTGTTGCGGGATCTGGATGGGGTGAGTGTGTTTGAGCAGAAGTTGCAGCCGGTTTGATGTGGATGGCTTCAAGATCCACCCCTCACCCCAGCCCTCTTCCCAAAGGGGAGAGGGGGAAAGGGAGCCGATCTTCATACTGTTCAAATTCTGAGTTCGACTTTAAATCACTGAGCTGATTTTCGTTGTTTGCAATACCTGAGTTCGACTCGGTTTTTCAGGTCGATGTATAGCGCAAGACACCTCGGTCAGTTCCCTCGCCCCTTTGGGGAGAGGGTTAGGGTGAGGGGTGGATTCCAGATCAGAATCACGGCATCCGATTCGCAGCAATCCTGATGATCTGCTCCAACACATCACTCATCTGTTCAATGACTTCCAAATTGCTAAACCGTAGTACCTCAATCCCACACTGCTGGAGGTAAAGCGTACGGCGCTGATCATGAATCCTGCCCGCCGTTTCATAGTGCTGCCCTCCATCAAGTTCTATCGCCAGCTTTAACTCTGCACAGTAGAAATCCAGCACATACGGCGGGCACGGAAACTGTCGGCGGAATTTCAGATTGGCGATTTGTCGAGCGCGTAGTTTCTGCCAGAGCAGGAGTTCGCAGTCGGTTTGATTGGTGCGTAAATGGCGGGCGAACTGGCGTTGGTCGAGTGTGGGGCGGGTCGGCATGCTTCACGTCCTTGTGAAGGGGGTGGAGTTTTACTGTAGTCGGGGATTATGGGTTTGGCTTGAAATCGACCCCTCACCCCAGCCCTCTCCCCAGAGGGTAGAGGGAGCCGACCGAGGTGTCTTGCGCTACACATCGACCTGAGAAACCGAGTCGAACTCAGGTTTGAACAACATGAAGATCGGCTCCCTTTCCCCCTCTCCCCATTGGGGAGAGGGCTGGGGTGAGGGGTGGCCTTAATAGACGTCGCGACGGTAGCGGCCCTGTTCGATCAAGCGGTCGACTTCCTCGATGCCGAGTATTTCGTTGAGTACGTGATCCACCCCCGACGCCATGCCCTGCAAGCTGCCGCAGATGTAGATCACGGCACCTTCGGCCAGCCATTTCTTCAGCTCGACGGCGGATTCGCGCAGGCGATCCTGGACGTATATTTTCTCGGCCTGGTCCCTTGAGAACGCCAGGTCCAGACGCTCCAGATCCCCCTCGATCAACCAGCCTTCCAACTCATCGCGACACAGGAAGTCATGCTTGCGATTGCGTTCGCCAAACACCAGCCAGTGCCGCTGCTGGCCGTCGGCGATCCGCGCCTTGAGCAAACTGCGCAACCCGGCGAGGCCGGTGCCGTTGCCCAGCAGGATCATCGGCACCGGCTCCACCGGCAGATGGAAACCGCTGTTGCGCCGCACCCGCAGGCTGATGCTGCCGCCCACCGGCGCATGTTCGGTCAGCCAACCGGAGCCGATGCCGAGGCTGCCGTCGGGGTGCAGTTCTTGACGTACGATCAGTTCCAGTACGCCATCGGCGGCAATCGAGGCGATGGAGTATTCGCGCATCGCTAACGGCACCAACGCCTGCACCAGCGCCTGGGCATGCAGGCCGACCAGATGCGTGCGGTTCTCGGGGAGTTGCCGACTGGCCAGCGCCTGGTCCAGCGGTTGCGAGAGGCCATCGAGTTCAACGCTGGCCCGCCCATCGATGCCCAGGCCATCGAGGAAATGCTCGATCGCCCATGGGCAATTGCGCGGCATGACTTCCACCAGATCCCCAGCCAACCAACTGCTGGTGCTCGGGGCGGTGAGGCCGATCATGTACACCGGCGCACCGCTGCTGTCCGGGTTCATCAGCTCGCGGCGGGCCAGGGTCCAGTTGTCGTAGTTGGGCGCTTGCCAGGTGTCCACGGGGGCCTGTCCGGTCAGCAGGCCGAGTTGTTGCTGCCAGTGACGCAAGGCGTAAGGGTCGCCGCTGTCGACCTCCACCGGGGCGAACAGCGTCTTGCCGCCGTGTTCGCCGAGCCAGGTGTGCAAGCGCCGGGCGAAGCCGCAGAAGTGTTGGTACTGCCGATCACCGAGGCCGAGCACCGCGTAATTCAAACTGCCCAGGCTCAATGCCCGACCCAGCACTTTGCGTTCGAAACCCCGGGCGCTGTCCGGCGCTTCGCCGTCGCCGAAGGTGCTGACGACGAACAACGCGTTGTCCGAATCCTGCAAATCCTGCTCGCTGACATTGGCCAGCGGCTGCACCTTCACCGGCAACCCGGCGGCCTGCAATTGCCCGGCGGTTTGCCACGCCAGTTGCTCGGCAAAACCGCTCTGGCTGGCGAAGCCAATCAGCCATGCCGGCACATCACGGCCCGGTTGCACCAGGCCTTTGCGCGCATCCTTGATCTGGCGTTTCTTGCGTCGACGATCCAGGTATAGCAACCAGCCTGTGATGAAAAACAACGGCATGGTCAGCGCGGTGATCGTCAGGATGATCCGCCCGACGAGGCCGAAGTAGCTGCCCGTGTGCAGCGCATAAATACTGGTCAGCAATTGCGCCTTAAGGCTCTTGTCGCTGTAGCGGTCATGGCGTTTGACGATGCCGGTCGCCGGATCGAGGCTGATTTCGTTGAGTGCGCGATCATGGGGCGAGGTGTTCAACAGGTAAAAGACCGTGGCGGGTTGGCCGGACAGCGGTGGCATGCGGATGTTGTAGGCGGACAGGTTCGGGCCGGCGGCGCTGTAGATGCTGCTCCACATCGCCGCGTAATCGGCGGTTGGCGCCGGACCGTTTGGCGCCGGGCCACGGTTGCGCACCCGCTCGTTTTGCGGCGCATCGGAGAGCAATTGAGTCAGGCCCTTGTTGTACCACTCGTAGGACCAGGACAACCCGGTCAGCGCGGCCAACAGATAAAACAGCATGCACCAGGTGCCGGCCACCGAGTGCAGATCCCAATTAAAGCTGCGGCCTTTTTTCTTCCAGTCGAGAGTGAGCCAGGCACGCCATTTATTCCATTGGCGCGGCCAGCGCAGGTAGAGGCCGGACAGGCAGAAGAACACCAGGATCAGCGTGCACGCACCGGTGATCTGCCGCCCGGTATCACCCATCGCGAGGAAGCGGTGCAACTGCAACATGAAGCCAAAGAAGTCCTGGCCGGTGGCCTCGCCCAGGAACTCGGCAGTGTAGGGGTCGAAGTAACGCATCTCGCCGCGACGTTCACCCGGCGGCGGGGTGAAGATCACCCGGGCGGCGTTGCCGCTGTCGGTCTCGACCCAGAGCATCGAGACTTTCTTGCCAGAGGCGGCTTCGATGTGTTCAACCAGTTCGGCGGGCGGCAGCACACCGGCGACCTGTTTCTCCACCTGCAACACAGACGGATTCAGCGCCCGCAGGATTTCGTCCTGAAACGAATAGGCCGCACCGGTAATGCCCATCAGGGCCAGGACCAGCCCGGCGCTGATGCCAAAGAACCAGTGCAACTGGAACAGGGTTTTCTTCAACACGTCACTCGCCTTGTTCGTTCGAAAGTATTCATCACGGCGCGCATTATGCCGTGGGTTGTCGAGAAACATTCTTTATTACGCACAAAAGCCCCGTTCAATTGAATGAACGGGGCCTGGCCCTGATAACCACCGCAATTCCTGTAGGAGCGAAGCTTGCTCGCGAAAGCGGTGTATCAGGCAGTTTCGATGTCGACTGACACGACGCCTTCGCGAGCAAGCTTCGCTCCCACAGGGGGATTGCGGTGTGGCGGGCAATCAGAAGTGGAAGTTAGCGCTCAGCAGGGCGGTACGACCCGCCGCCACGTGGGCGTAGTGCGTCTGGAACACCTGGTCGAAATAACGCTTGTCGGTCAGGTTCTGTACGTTGAGTTGCAGGTCGACGTTCTTGGTCAGGGCGTAGCTGGCCATGGCGTCGTAGCGCCAGTAGGACGGGATCTCCACCGAGTTGGCGACGTTGCCGAACTGCGAATCGACGAAGGTCGCGCCACCGCCCACGGTCAGTTTTTCCGGGATCAGGTCATAGGTCGACCACAGGGTGAAGTTGTTCCGTGGCGTGCTCGGCATGTGGTTGCCTTTGTCGGCGGCGAGGGTGGTCTTGACCACTTCGCTGTCCATGTAGGTGTAACCGCCGAAGACTTTCCAGTTACGCGTCAGCTTGCCGGTGTAGGTCAGTTCCAGACCGTTGACGGTTTGTTCGCCGTCCAGCACTTGGGTGGTGGCGCCATCTGGATCGTCGATACGGGCGTTGGTTTTCTCGGTGCGGAACAGTGCGGCGGTCAGCGACAGGTCGTCACCGAAGAAGTCCCACTTGGTGCCGATTTCGTAGTTGCGGTTTTTTTCCGGGTCCAGGTCGCTGTTGTTCGCTGCCAGTTCCAGGCCGCCGTTACCGCTGGTTTCGCCGGCAGGGTTGCTGGAGGTGGAATAGGCCGCATACACGCTGCCGTTAGGCAACGGGTTGTAGACCACGCCGATCTGGTAGTTGAGCAGGTCGCTGGTGTTCTCGCGGGAAAAGCTGCCCGCTGGCGAACTACGGCCAGCATTGGCATAGCCGCTGGATTCGGTCTGGTAGTTGTCGTAACGCAGGCCCAGGTTCAGGGACCATTGCTCGTTGAACTTCAGCGTGTCGAATACGTAGGCTGCGGCGGTCTTGGTATCGGTGTCGGTGAAGGCGTTGCTGTCCGTGATCGTGCCCGACCAGTTATCCCCAGGCGTCGGCTTGTACAGGTTGGTGCAGTCGCCCGAGTTGAACAGCGCACGGTTGCACGTAGTGCCGGCCGCCGTCGAGGTCAGGATGTACGGACGGTTGTGGGTGTCCTGATAGGAAAACTCCAGGCCGGTGACCAGGCTGTGTTCGATCGCGCCGGTGTTGAACTTGGCGCTCAGGTCGGTCTGGTTGGCCCAGCCGCTGGACGTCGAGTTACGGCTTTTCGCGCCACGGTAAACGCTGCCTTTGGCCACGTTGCCCTTGCTGTCGTCGGGGTTGCTGACGATGTAGTCCAGGGTCGAGCGGGACATGCGGAAGCTGTTGGAAACGGTCAGGTCGTCATTCAGATCGTGTTCGATCTTGATCGTGCCGCTGTCGTTTTGGGTCTGGCGATAGTCGCGACCGGTGAGGCCGTAGAAGTTGTCTTTATTGACGTTGGCCGGTTTGTCGACGTTGTACTTGCTGCGGTTCGGGCTAAGGGTCAGCGGCACGCCGTAGTCCGGCATGTCGTCGGTTTCGACGTGGTAGTAACCGACGGTCACACGGGTGTCGGTGCCCAGGCCGAAGGAGAAGGTCGGCGCCACGCCCCAGCGGCTGACATCCACGCCATCACGGCCAGCGACGTTGGCTTCGTGCTTCATCAGGTTCAGACGGAAAGCGGAGGTGTCATTGATCTGCTGGTTCAGGTCCAGGGTGGTGCGCTTGGTCTGGTCCGAACCCCAGGTGAAGCCGCCGTTGTAGAAGTTGCCGAGTTTGGCGGTCTTGCTCACCAGGTTCAGGCTGCCACCGGTGGAGCCGGCGCCGGTGAAGGCCGAGCCCGGGCCTTTGCTGATTTCCACCGATTCCACGTCGAAGATCTCGCGGCTTTGCGACGCAGGGTCGCGCATGCCATCGACGAACACATCGCTTTCGGCGTTGAAGCCGCGAATGATCGGACGGTCGCCGGCCGGGTTGCCGCCTTCGCCGGCACCGAAGGTAATGCCCGGCGTAGTGCGCAACGCATCGACCAGGCTGGTGGCGCCGGTGTCGCGGATCACTTGTTGCGGAATCACGGTGACGCTTTTCGGCGTTTCACGCAGCGGCGCGGTGTATTTCTTGGAGGCCGAGGTATCGGTCTTGTAGGAGGTGTCTTGCTGCTCGCCGACCACGCTGGTGGCATCGAGGGAAATCCCATTGTTCGGCGCTTTTTCTTCGGTGCTTTCAGCAGCGAAAACCATGTGCCCGGCGGAGCCGGCAGTGATCGCCATGCCAATGGCAGAAGCGAGCAAACGCGGTGAACTGCCCGGTAATTGTGATTGTTGGCGTGACATGTGAATTCCCCTCCCCAAGGATTTGAGGCCGCGGAATATAGGGTAAACAAGTATTTGTATCAATTGCGAAACGTTACTATTCGCGACGAATTTACATTCTTTACAATTTAACCTTACGGTTTTTGCTGTCTCGTTCGTCTGTGGGGTTTTACACAGTCAATAAGAATCAATACCATTGGCGCCTCTTTGAAATCAGGTGTCGTCCTCATGTTGCTGCACATTCCCGGCGTGTTCGCGAAAGAAGAAGTGCAGCGCATCCGCGAGGCCCTGGAACAGGCGGATTGGGCCGACGGCAAGATCACCGCCGGCTTCCAGTCGGCCAAGGCCAAGCACAATCTGCAACTGCCTGAAGGTCATCCGCTGGCCAAGGAAATCGGCGCGGCCATGCTTGAACGGCTGTGGAAAAATCCGCAGTTCATGTCGGCCGCACTGCCGCACAAAGTCTTCCCACCGTTACTGAACTGTTACACGGCGGGTGGAAGCTTCGACTTCCATATCGACAACGCGGTACGCCAGCCCAAAGGCAGTATCGAGCGGGTGCGCACCGACCTGTCGGCGACGCTGTTCTTCAGCGAACCGCAGGACTACGACGGCGGCGAACTGGAAATCCAGGACACCTTCGGCACCCAACGGGTCAAGTTGCCCGCCGGCGACATGGTGCTGTACCCCGGCAGCAGTCTGCACAAGGTCAACGCCGTCACTCGCGGAACGCGTTATGCGTCGTTCTTCTGGACCCAAAGCCTGGTCCGCGAAGACAGCCAGCGTGCCTTGCTGTTTGAGATGGACGGCGCCATCCAGCAACTGACTCAAGACATGCCCGATCATCCTTCACTGATCCGCCTCACCGGCACCTATCACAACCTGTTGCGCCGCTGGGTCGAGGTATGAGTTACCAACTGCGCCGCGAGGAAGTGCTCGACGGTGATCAGCTCAAAGCGATGCTTGAGGAAAGTCCCGCACGGGCGGCCCAGGCGATCCTGATCGCGGCCCGCGAAGGCGTACTCGATGCCCAGGCGTTGCTCGGGCAGATCCTGCTGGACGGGCAGGGCATCGAACAGGATCAGCCGCTGGCCGTGCGCTGGTTCGACATCGCGGCCCGGGGCGGGCACCTGATGGCGCGCAACATGCTCGGCCGATGTCATGAGCACGGCTGGGGTTGCACGGCGGATGCTGCGGTGGCGGCGGTGCATTATCGCCTCGCGGCTGAGCAGGGGCTGGATTGGGCGATGTACAACTATGCCAACCTGCTCGCCACCGGGCGCGGCGTGTCCGAGGACCAGAAGCAAGCCCTGAGCCTTTATCGCCGTGCGGCTGAATCGGGCCATGCCAAATCGATGAACCTGCTGGGGCGGTATCTGGAGGAGGGGCGCCATTGCCCGGTTGATCCAGTGGCAGCCGTTAACTGGTATCGATGCTCGGCACTTGGCGGCGATTTTCGCGGGCAGTTCAGTTATGCGGCAGTGCTGGCGGAGGAAGGGAACATCGACGCGGCACTGGGCTGGCTGCACAAGGCGCTGGCCGGTGGGAATATCAATTTTCTGCGGGTCAGCAGCGAGTCGTTGCTGGGCGCACGGCATCCGCAGATTCGCGCCATGGCCCAGCCCTATCGGCAACGGCTGGCCGAGCTGGCCAGCCACCTGATTTAAAGACTGCGCACCGGCCCATTGTCTGACGGGCCGATGCGCAAGGGGCTGACAATCAGCCGCGCATCCAGCGACCTTGCAGGACGTTCATATAGGCGTGCAACGCTTGGCTTTGCCCGATCAGGCGATTGCCGGTGCTCAGCATGTCCTCATTGCTGGAGGGCATGACTGCCTTCAGGAATGCTGACAACGCAGCGACCAGTTTGTCGGCTTCGCGGACATAAACCTGCTGGTGCGGCACGACTTTCTGAGTGTCGTTTAGCTGTCGGGTCTTGTCGTGGACGTCACGCAGTTGCGCGTTCAGCGAAGTCACCCGCGCCTGGCGCTGGTCGATGCGGGTCTGGATGATTTGCCGGGCCTTGAGCAAATCCCTGTATTGGGTCAATTCGTTGGCTTCATCGAGGAATTTGTTCGCCACAATCAGCCCGGCCTTCATGGCTGCGGTTTGCGGCGTTTCAGGCTTGTCGCCGATCAGCGCCATGAGTTGTTCCAGCAAGGGCTTGAGGCGATCGATAAAGCTCTGCTTTTCGAAGACTTTGATGGCTTCGTTCAAGATGTCTTCATCGTCACGCAGGGTGTCCAGGGGCACTTGCTCTGCGCTCAACTCCTCGTCCAGGCCAACCTGTTTGTCGGCCAGCTCCGCCAGCCTGAAGCGATTGTTGCTGATGGTGATGCTCTGGACATTGAACAAGCCATGCTGCAACTGCGTGTGTAACTGGGCAATCTGGCTGGTGCACAGTTCCATCAATTGGTTGGCGGTGGTCGAATACAGCTTGATCGCGTTTTTCACACCCGCGTCGGCTTCACGGCCAGTCAATACCGCCAGGGCCTCAAGGTTTTCGTGAAGGTCTTGGGTTTCCAGCGCGGTAATCGCCGACGTAATGGCGTTGGCGAACAGTTGGTCGGTACTGCTGACGGCTGCATTAAGCCCGATCAGCTCATCGCTCAGGGCTTTAATGTACAGGTTGGCAGAGCCGACAATCGATTGGTAACGAATGGCTTCACGGCTGTCGCGAATCAAGGCGAAGTCAGGTGCAACATAAGCTGGAGTAGACATGAGGAAATCCTTTTCCTATTAATAGATGAATGGATCAGTCGAACGCGGTTATAAGGGCGTTGGCATTGTTTTGAATGTTCTTCCAGTTTTTCAGGATGACTTTAAAACTGGAGACAAAGCTTCGCAGTGTCAGGAAGTCATGAATGCCCGACAGCTTGTTTTTCGAAGCGTTGATATAGTCAGAGGTGGACCCCCACAGGGTTTCAAGTTGCGCCGTACTGGTAATGGCGCCTTCAATGTAAGTCATCAGGCTGTCCAGTTCGCTATGAAGTTCCAGCAATGTTCCTGAGAGAATGCTTTTTTGTTTAATTTGTTCTGTGAGTTGTTCGCGCTCCCTGATCAACGGTGAGAGGTGGACTTTCTGTAAGTCAGCGACAAGCTTGTAGTGCCTGGAACCCAGCGGGTTGACAAACCCCATGACATGATCAAAGAACGTGGCTGAAGTTTCTCGGGTTTTTTCATCAATACGCTTCTGGCTTTCGTCGATTTTTTGATTGATCTGGGTAATGTGCCGATTGATTTCGTCGGTGCTGGCCAGTTTCAGTTTTGCGCCGATACCGATATGGACTTCATTGTTGAGTTCTGTCTTGAAATACTTCAGGCGTTCCAGGATATCCACGCTGCTCAGCTTCTTGTCATCGATCGAACGACCAATGAACGCCAGGGATTCGCTGATGGAGCCGAAGCGGTTCTTCTCGGCCTTGCCGATTTCCAGCGGCGGCAGGCTGTTGATTTCGTTCTCCGTCATGTTTCCAATCGTGCCGAGGTAGCTTTGGTAACCGGGCATGGTCACGATGGCGTCGATAATATCCTGACCGAAACTTTCCAAATCTTCGGAGAACGTCGAAAGACTGCCGCCCACGCGTTTCATGGAAAATTCGATGTCTTTCCAGGCGTTAGCGTTATTGATGATCTTGTGATACAGGCTGACAACATCAAACGGTTCCAGACCCACGATATTGGTCGTTTTTGTTTTCAGTTGTTGTTCGACTTCTTCGAGGGTGACGGGCAGCGCTTTAGCGGTCGCAATATAATGTTTGATCTTGCGAATGTCGTCTTTGGTAATGATGGGGGTTGAGGTGTTACTGCTCAGGTGCATTGTTCTAAATCCATTTAGAGTGTGCGTTGAGTTTTTAGAGTAAAGGCATTCGCCTGATTGTTGTATGTTTTGTCTGTAACCTGTTCTTTCTTTGGTGTGTTGTAATATTAAGTGCCTTTTTGGAGGTTTTAATCATAAAAAAAACCCGTGAATGATCACGGGTTTTTTATTGGATTTTACGCTTACACGTAAAACGACTTCAGCGGCGGAAAGCCATTGAATTCAACCGCGCTGTAGCTGGTGGTGTAGGCGCCGGTGGACAACCAGTACAAACGATCACCGATGGCCAGGTTCAGCGGCAAACCGTACTTGTAGTTCTCGTACATGATGTCGGCGCTGTCGCACGTCGGGCCGGCGATGACCACTTCTTCCATCTCGCCTTTCTTCTCGGTCCAGATCGGGAACTTGATGGCTTCGTCCATGGTTTCGATCAGGCCGGAGAACTTGCCCACATCCGTGTACACCCATCGCTCGACGGCAGTACGGGATTTGCGCGCGACCAGCACCACTTCGCTGACCAGGATGCCGGCGTTGGCGATCAACGAACGGCCAGGTTCCAGGATGATTTCCGGCAGGTCGTCACCGAAGTCTTCCTTGAGGAAACGGATGATTTCTTCAGCGTAGGTTTCCAGGCTGTTGGTGCGGGTGATGTAGTTGGCCGGGAAGCCACCGCCCATGTTGATCAGCTTCAGGTGGATGCCGTCTTCTTCTTTCAAACGCTCGAAGATCACTTTGACCTTGGCGATCGCCGCGTCCCAGACGCTGATGTCGCGCTGTTGCGAGCCGACGTGGAACGAGATGCCGTAAGGCACCAGGCCCAGGTCGCGGGCGAGGATCAGCAGGTCCATGGCCATGTCGGTCTGGCAGCCGAATTTGCGCGACAGCGGCCAGTCAGCGGTGGTCGAGCCTTCGGTGAGGATGCGCACGTAGACTTTCGAACCCGGCGCCGCTTTAGCGATGTTGCGCAGGTCGGCTTCGGAGTCAGTGGCATACAGACGCACGCCCTTCTCGTAGAAGTAGCGGATGTCCTTGGATTTCTTGATAGTGTTGCCGTAGCTGATGCGATCCGGGCCGACGCCCTGGTTCATCACTTTGTCGAGCTCGTAGATCGACGCGATGTCGAAGTTCGAACCTTTCTCTTTGAGCAGGTCGATGATTTCGACGGCCGGGTTGGCCTTGACCGCGTAGTAGACCTTGGCGAAATCGAAACCGGCGCGCAGGTCGTCATAGGCCTGGCTGATCATCGCGGTGTCGATCACCACGAACGGGGTTTCTTGTTTGTCGGCGAACGCCTTCATTTTGTTGAAGGTATCGCGCGCGAAATAGTCTTCGACGTTGATCGACATGCTGGGAACTCCTACTGGCAAACTGAAATTAACAATGGGTGCAAATGAACGTCCTCCGTATCCCCACTTTGGTTCGCCTACTTCCCAAGGCATGTCGCCGAAAGCAAAAAGGCCACGGGAGGCGGTGCTGCCCTTGGCCTTGCTGTCTCGTCGTCAGTACTTGAGCCGGATGGATCGTTTCCAGCATGGACGTTCGGCGCGAACTTTAGGGCGTGAGGGGCTTGAGATCAACAAAAAATGTCGCGTTTCTGCACGCTTCCGTCGTGCGGTCCCGGACAGTTACTGATGTAACCGACCTGCATGACAGTGTGATGTTCCCTCAGAAGATCGTTCCCACGCTCTGCGTGGGAATGCATCCGGAGACGCTCCGCGTCTCAAAGGGCGGACGCAGAGCGTCCCGGGCGGCATTCCCACGCAGAGCGTGGGAACGATCAATTTGAGGTGTCTCAAGGGGATTTGTGGTGCCCCATTCGCGGGCAAGCCTCGCTCCTACAGGTTTTCGGTATGCCGTGATGTTGCGTACGACATCGCACCTGTAGGAGCGAGGCTTGCCCGCGAAGGCGTCAGATCAGGCGACCGCAGTCTCGGCCGGCGAAACAATGCTGGTCTTGCCGCCACGGGACTTGCCGGAGCTGAGGTATTCGGCAATCGATTCCTGGGTCACTTCACCCAGGAACACCCGCTCGGCGTCCATCACCGGCAACCACGAGCGGTTGAACTCGTACATGCGCGACAGCAGGATGCGTAAATGCTCGTCAAACGCCGCCGTGGCGTTGAACTCGCGCAAGTACTGCGAGCACGTACCGGTCTGACGGTGCAGGTCGCGACGTCGTACATAACCGAGCGCCTTGTTCTCACCATCCGTGACCACCACATAACGACGGTCCAGTTCGTCCATCAACTCCAGGGCCTCGGCCACCGGGGTTTCCGGGCTCACCGACGGCGCGTTGTCCGCCGCGTCTTCGGCTTTCACCAGCAACAGACGCTTGAGGGTGCTGTCCTGGCCGACGAAGTTGCTGACAAAGTCATCCGCCGGGTGCGCCAACAGCGTGTCCGGGTGATCGATCTGCAGCAGCTTGCCAGCGCGGAAGATCGCAATCTTGTCGCCGAGCTTGATCGCTTCGTCGATGTCGTGGCTGACCATGATCACGGTCTTGTTCAGCGCCCGTTGCATCTCGAAGAATTCGTTCTGGATCATCTCGCGGTTGATCGGATCGACCGCGCCGAACGGTTCGTCCATCAACAACAGCGGCGCATCCGCCGCCAGCGCACGGATCACACCGATCCGTTGCTGCTGACCACCGGACAACTCACGCGGATAACGCGTCAGGTACTGCTTGGGTTCGAGCTTGATCATGCTCATCAACTCGCGGGCGCGGTCGTGGCACTTCTGTTTGTCCCAGCCCAGCAGGCGCGGAACGATGGTGATGTTTTCCTCGATGGTCATGTTCGGGAACAGACCGATCTGCTGGATCACATAACCGATGTTGCGACGCAGGGTCACTGCGTCGAGGTCGGTGGTGTCTTCGCCGTTGATCAGGATCTTGCCCGAGGTCGGCTTGATCAGGCGATTGATCATCTTCAGCGTGGTGCTTTTGCCGCAGCCCGATGGCCCGAGGAACACACAGATTTCGCCTTCATTGACGGTCAGGCTTACCGAGTCCACGGCTTTCACATCTTTGCCGTTGCTTTGGAAGGTCTTGCTGAGGTTTTGAAGTTCGATCATTTGAGCAGTCCTTTTGGAGTCAGCGTGCGTTGCAGCCATTGCAGAAGCAGGTCGGCGAAGATGGCCAGGAGACTGACCAGCACGGCGCCGACGATCAGCATCGACATGTCGCTGCGGCTGATGGAAGCGAGAATAAGTACACCGAGGCCACCGGCGCCGATGGTCGCGGCGATGGTCATGACACCAATGTTCATGACCACGGCGGTGCGCACACCGGCGAGGATCACCGGCACCGCGATCGGCAGTTCAACCATGCGCAGGCGCTGGCCGAAGGTCATGCCGATGCCGCGTGCGGCTTCGCGAATGCCCGGTTCGACGCCGGTCAGGGCGAGGTAGGTGTTACGCATGATCGGCAGCAGCGAATACAGAAACACGGCGGTGATCGCCGGCATCGGGCCCAGGCCCTGGCCGAACTTGGAGTAGAACGGCAGCAGCAGGCCGAACAGCGCAATCGACGGCACGGTCAGCAGCACCGTGGCGCTGGCCTGCAAGGGGCCGGCGAGGGACGGGAAGCGCGTCATCAGGATGCCCAGGGGCACGCCGACGAGAATCGCCAGGGTCACGGCGATGCCGACCAGGGTGATGTGCTGCCAGGTCAGGTGCAGGACCAGCGGCCAGTCGAGATGGGAAAAGGCGTTCAAAAATTCCATGTCTTCTCCTCCTCAGTTGATCGGGTGCTGGCGCAGGAAATCTGCGGCAACCGATGAAGGGCTTTCGTGATCGACATCGACCCGGGCGTTAAGCGCACGCATGGTGGCGTCGTCGAACAGTTCGGCCAGTGGCTTGAGCTCTTCGGCGAGTTTCGGATGGGCGTCGAGGTAGACCTGACGCACTACCGGTGCGGCGGTGTAGTCCGGGAAGTAGTGCTTGTCGTCTTCGAGCAGTTTCAGCTTGAAGGCGTTCAAGCGACCGTCCGTGGTGTAGACCAGACCGGCAAACACCTGGCTGTTACGCAGGGCGGTGTAGACCAGCCCGGCGTCCATCTGTCGGGTGTTCTTGCGGGTCAGGTTCATGCCGTACAGATCGACCATGCCCTCCAGACCGTCGGAGCGGTTGGCGAACTCGGTGTCCAGGGCCACGAGGTGATTGGTCTTCGCCTCAGCCTGCATCACCGTGTTCAGCTCACTGATGGTGTTGATCTGCGGATAGGCCTGCGCGGTTTTTTCCGGCAGGGCCAGGGCGTAGGTGTTGCTGAATTTCGACGGCGTCAGCCAGACCAGGCCTTTTTTCGCGTCGACTTCTTTCACCTTGGCGTAGGACTGAGCGCTGTCGAGCTTGTCAGTGATGTGGTTGTAAGCCACCAGCGACACGCCGGTGTATTCCCACATCAAATCCAGCTGGCCACTTTCTTGGGCGCTGCGGGCCAGGGTGCTGCCCAGACCGCCGGTCACCTGGGTGTCGTAACCCTTGGTGCGCAGGTATTGGGAGGTGATTTCCGCCAGCAGGGTTTGTTCGGTGAACACCCGGGCGCCAATGCGGATCACGGGTTTTTCAGCGGATTGGGCAAATCCTGCGAACAGCAGGGCGCAGCCTAGTATCAAGCTTAATTTCTTCATAAAAATTCCTTTGCCGAGGCTTAAGACGGGCGTAGGCCGCGTTCGAGCCAGAGGCGGCTGGCGAGTGTCACCAGGCCGTCGAGCAGCAAGGCCAGCAGGGCGGTGCAGGCCGCGCCGAGCAGCAGTTGCGGCTGATTGTTCAGGGCGATGCCGGGGAAAATCAGGCTGCCCAGGCTGTTCGCGCCAATCAGGAACGCCAGCGGTGCCGTGCCGACGTTGATCGCCAGGGCCACGCGCACGCCACCGATGATGATCGGCACCGCGTTCGGCAGTTCGACCCGCCACAGCACTTGGGTGGGCGTCATGCCGATGCCGACGGCCGCTTCTTTCAGCGAACCCTGGACGTTTTTCAGGCCTTCATAGGTGTTGCGAACGATCGGCAACAGCGAGGCGAGGAACAGGGCGAAGATCGCCGGGCCGCTGCCGATGCCCAGAATCCCCAGGGCGATGGCCAGTACGGCGAGAGGCGGCACGGTGTTGCCGATGTTGAAGATCTGCATGAAGCGTTCAGCGCGGCCCACCATGTTGGGGCGGCTGAGGAAGATGCCGGCGGGGATGCCCACAATGAGGGCGGCCAGCATGGAAACCAGGACGAGAATCAAGTGAGCTTGCAGGTAAAACAACAAATCGTCGCGGTAATGTTCGATCGTGTTGATGCCAATCCAATGGACCAGCAGGGCCAGGAGTGCGACGACAACCGCACCTCCAATAAGCCCCTTGCCATAGCGAATAGCCACAGGCGGACTCCTTTTTTTCTTAGTCGGCGAACGCAGTCCCGTGTGGCAATGCCATCACTGGCTGCCGGGAAATCAACATTCGCGAGAAGCAGCTCTTCATGCTGATGAAACCGCATGAGATCGAGCCATAAGCGCAGCCTCGTCAGGCTAACTTGCAGGTTTTTCAAACCCTGCTACGAGAGCTGTAACAGGGGAGTGGACGTCTCTACCTTTTAAAAGGTTCCATAATTGGCAGCAATTAGCCACCCTTGATCTCCCAATGGTCCCGTTAATCGCCATGGACGACAGGGCGAGCGGTGGTCCGTAGCGCTCGGTTTGCGCTATACTCGCCGCCCTTTTTTGAATCACCTGCCAGGCGATTTCCCATGACCAAACAGGCCGCCGAAGTCGCGAAACGCCGCACTTTCGCCATTATTTCCCACCCCGATGCCGGTAAAACCACCATCACCGAGAAGCTCTTGCTGATGGGCAAGGCGATTGCGATTGCGGGCACGGTGAAGTCACGTAAATCCGACCGCCATGCGACGTCCGACTGGATGGAAATGGAAAAGCAACGGGGTATCTCGATTACCACGTCGGTCATGCAGTTCCCGTATCGCGACCACATGATCAACCTGCTCGACACCCCGGGCCACGAAGACTTCTCTGAAGATACCTATCGCACCCTGACGGCAGTGGACTCGGCCTTGATGGTCCTCGACGGCGGTAAAGGTGTTGAGCCTCGGACCATCGCGCTGATGGACGTCTGCCGTCTGCGTGACACGCCGATTGTCAGCTTCATCAACAAACTCGACCGTGATATCCGTGACCCGATCGAACTGCTCGACGAGATCGAAGCGGTCCTGAAGATCAAGGCTGCGCCGATCACCTGGCCGATCGGTTGCTACCGCGACTTCAAGGGCGTTTACCACCTCGCCGACGACTACATCATCGTCTACACCGCCGGTCACGGCCACGAGCGCACCGATGTGAAAATCATCGAGAAGCTCGACTCGGATGAAGCTCGCGCACACTTGGGCGACGAATACGATCGCTTTGTCGATCAACTGGAACTGGTGCAGGGCGCCTGCCACGAATTCAATCAACAGGAATTCCTCGACGGCCAACTGACCCCGGTGTTCTTCGGTACTGCCTTGGGCAACTTCGGTGTCGATCACGTGCTCGACGCCGTGGTCAACTGGGCGCCGAAACCCCTGGCCCGCGTAGCCAACGAGCGCACCGTGGAACCGGTTGAAGAGAAATTCGCCGGCTTCGTGTTCAAGATCCAGGCGAACATGGACCCCAAACACCGCGACCGTATCGCCTTCATGCGTATCTGCTCCGGCAAGTACGAAAAAGGCATGAAGATGCGCCACGTGCGCACCGGCAAGGACGTGCGGATCGGCGATGCGCTGACGTTCTTCTCCTCCGAACGTGAGCAATTGGAAGAAGCCTTCGCCGGCGACATCATCGGTTTGCACAACCACGGCACCATCCAGATCGGCGACACCTTCACCGAAGGCGAAGTCCTGGGCTTCACCGGCATCCCGCACTTCGCCCCGGAACTGTTCCGTCGCGTGCGTCTGCGTGACCCGCTCAAATCCAAGCAACTGCGCCAGGGCCTGCAGCAATTGGCTGAAGAGGGCGCGACCCAGGTGTTCTTCCCCGAGCGCAGCAACGACATCATCCTCGGCGCCGTCGGTGTGCTGCAGTTCGATGTGGTCGCCAGCCGCTTGAAAGAGGAATACAAGGTCGAGTGCTCCTACGAGCCGATCACCGTGTACTCGGCACGCTGGATCGATTGCGACGATAAAAAGAAGATGGAAGAGTTCAAGGTCAAGGCCGTGGAAAACCTCGCCATCGACGGCGGCGGTCACCTGACCTACCTCGCGCCGACCCGGGTCAACCTGGCGCTGATGGAAGAGCGCTGGCCGGACGTGAAATTCCGTGCGACCCGTGAGCATCATTAATTTGTAGGCAGCGGCTTTGCGGCGATGGTGGCGTTGGGAGCGCTATCGCGAGCAAGCTTTGCTCCTACGGGTTGTGAGGTGCACCCAAACCCCGTTGCGAAAGCTGCGGGGTTTTTTGTTACCCCGATTTTGGCCAGTTCAGCAAAATCCCTGTGGGAGCGGGCTTGCTCGCGAAGAGGGCGTGTCAGTCGATATTTATGTCACTGACACCCCCTCTTCGCGAGCAAGCCCGCTCCCACAGGAGATCGGCGTTTTTAGTGAGTTTGGGTATATCCCTTATTCCAAACCAATCTGCCCATCAACGGCAATTACCGCCATTCGTTAGCGTCCTATCTGGAGAACCCGGCCGATCGGAACTAGATTTCATTCAGCGCCACGGCACTCGGGTCATGCGCCGTCAGGCACCCATGCTGCATCTCAGAAAGGATGGAATCGGCTATGAGCATTTTTCAACGCATTGTGTTTTTGCTGAAGGTTTTGGTGATGCTGTCCGTGGGCATGTCGGCGGCGTGGGCCGATTGCCCGGCCCATGGTGAACAGGCCTCGAGCGGGCAGGTAGCGCACACGGGCATGATGATCGCCAAATCCGCATCCGAGGGCGGTGATCAAGGGCAGGGTGGTAGCGCCGATGATGATGACTCGACCACCGAAGAGCCAGACACCGACGATGACGACGAAGGCGACAGCCAGTCGTAAATCGCAGGCAAAAGAAAACCCCTTCTACCGGACTGATGCGCAATCCAGGAAAAGGGGTTTGGTCAACTTGGTAAGACACCGCAATCCCTGTGGGAGCGGGCTTGCTCGCGAAGAGGCCGTGTCAGTCGACATCACTGTTGAATGACACAGCGCTTTCGCGAGCAAGCCCGCTCCCACATTTTTACGCCGCGCCGTCGAGGAATTGCTCGGCGTAGTGGCAAGCCACCTGGCGGTTATCCAACGGCCGCAGCAATGGTTCTTCAGTACTGCAGCGCTCGGTGGCGTACGGGCAGCGCTTGTGGAAAGCGCAGCCGGACGGTGGGTTCAGCGGGTTAGGCAACTCGCCGACGATCTTGATTTTCGGCTTGTTCGGGTCCGGGTGAATGGTCGGGGTGGCCGACAGCAACGCCTGGGTGTACGGGTGCAGCGGGCGCTCGTAGATGTCGTTCTTCGGGCCCATTTCCACCGGGCGACCGAGGTACATCACCATCACGTCATCGGCCACGTGCTGGACGACTGCCAGGTTGTGGGAGATGAACACGTAGGCGGTGTTGAACTCTTGCTGCAAGTCCATGAACAGGTTCAGCACCTGGGCCTGGATCGACACGTCGAGCGCTGAGGTCGGTTCGTCCGCCACCAGCACTTTCGGTTGCAGCATCATGGCGCGGGCGAGGGCGATACGCTGGCGCTGACCGCCGGAGAACATGTGCGGATAACGCTGGTAGTGCTCAGGACGCAAGCCCACCTGCTTCATCATCGCCTGGACTTTCTCGCGACGTTCGGCGGCGGACAGATTGGTGTTGATCAGCAGCGGCTCGCCGAGCTGGTCACCGACTTTCTGCCGTGGGTTCAACGAGGCGTACGGGCTCTGGAACACCATCTGCACGTCTTTGCGTAGTTGCTTGCGCTGAGACTTGTCAGCACCGGCGACTTCTTGCCCGGCGATTTTCAAGGAACCGGAGGACGGCTCTTCGATCAGCGTCAGGGCCCGGGCCAGGGTGGATTTGCCGCAACCCGATTCACCGACGACGGCGAGGGTCTTGCCGGCTTCCAGTTCAAACGACACACCGTTCAGGGCGCGCACGGTCGCATGGCCCTTGAACAGGCCACGGGACACTTCGTAGTGACGGGTCAGGTCGCGGGCGGTAAGTACGACGGCCATTACGCCACCTCCTGGTTCAGCGGGTAGAAGCAGCGGGCGAGGCTGTTGCTTTTCGGATCGAGGGTCGGACGCTGCGTGCGGCAGTTGTCTTGCACGTACGGGCAGCGCGGCGACAGCAGACAACCCTGCGGACGGTCATAACGACCCGGAACGATGCCCGGCAAAGTAGCCAGGCGTGTGGCGCCGAGGCTGTGTTCCGGAATCGCCTTGAGCAGCGCTTCGCTGTACGGGTGTGCCGGGATGTCGAACAGTTGCGGCACTTGACCGACTTCCACCGCTTGACCGGCATACATCACGCACACGCGCTGAGCGGTTTCGGCCACGACCGCGAGGTCGTGAGTGATCAGCACCAAACCCATGTTCTGCTCTTTCTGCAGGGCCAACAGCAGGTCCATGATCTGCGCTTGAATCGTTACGTCCAACGCCGTAGTCGGTTCGTCGGCGATCAGCAGTTTCGGTTCGCCGGCAATCGCCATGGCGATCGCAACACGCTGGCTCATACCGCCGGACAGTTGGTGCGGGTAGGCGTCCATACGGCTGGCGGCGCCCGGGATTTCGACTTTTTCCAACAGCTCGATGGCACGCTTGCGCGCTTGCTTGCCGGACATTTTCAGGTGCAGGCGCAGCACTTCTTCGATCTGGAAACCGACGGTGTAGCTCGGGTTCAGCGCGGTCATCGGGTCCTGGAAGACCATGGCCAGGTCTTTGCCGACGATTTGCCGACGCTGACGGTTGCTGAGCTTGAGCATGTTCTTGCCGTCGAAATTCAGGGCGTCGGCAGTGACGATGCCCGGATGCTCGATCAGGCCCATCAGCGCCATCATGGTCACGGATTTACCCGAACCCGACTCGCCAACGATGGCCAGTACTTCGCCTTTGTCCACGGAGATGTCGAGGCCATCGACCACCGGCACGGCAGTGGCGTCGCCGAAGCGAACGTTGAGATTCTTGATTTCTAGCAGTGACATTTGAATCTCCTCAGGCGGCGTTCTTGAGTTTCGGGTCCAGCGCATCGCGCAGGCCGTCGCCCATCAAGTTGATTGCCAGCACGCTGAGCAAAATGGTCAGACCAGGCAGGCTTACCACCCACCAGGCGCGTTCGATGTAGTCGCGAGCCGAAGCCAGCATGGTGCCCCACTCAGGGGTTGGCGGTTGTACGCCAAGGCCCAGGAAGCCCAGGGCCGCGGCATCGAGAATCGCCGAGGAGAAGCTCAAGGTCGCTTGAACGATCAGTGGCGCCATGCAGTTTGGCAGCACGGTGACGAACATCAGGCGTGGCAGGCCGGCACCGGCGAGGCGGGCGGCGGTCACGTAGTCGCGGTTCAGTTCGCCCATCACCGCGGCGCGGGTCAGACGAACATAGGACGGCAGGGACACCACGGCGATGGCAATGATGGTGTTGATCAGGCCAGGGCCGAGGATGGCGACAATCGCCACGGCCAGCAGCAGGGACGGCAGGGCCAGCATGATGTCCATCAGGCGCATGATGGTCGGGCCGAGCACGCGCGGGAAGAACCCGGCGAACAGACCCAGCAGGATGCCCGGAATCAGCGACATCACCACCGACGACAAACCGATCAGCAGGGACAGGCGCGAACCGTTGATCAGGCGCGACAGCAAGTCACGACCCAGTTCATCGGTGCCGAGCAGGAACTGGATTTGCCCGCCTTCCAGCCAGGACGGCGGGGTCAGCAGGAAGTCACGGTATTGCTCGCTCGGGTTGTGCGGGGCAACCCACGGCGCGAAGATCGCGCAGAAAATCACCAGCAGCATGAACATCAGGCCGGCGACGGCACCTTTGTTCTTGGAGAAGGCTTGCCAGAATTCTTTGTACGGGGACGGGTACAGCAGGCTTTGATCGACTGCTACCGATGGAATTGGAGTGGTCATGGTCATGATGATCTCAGCGCTGGTGACGAATGCGTGGGTTGGCAAAGCCGTAGAGGATGTCCACTACGAAGTTGACCACAATCACCAGGCAGGCGATTAACAGGATGCCGTTTTGCACCACGGGATAATCCCGTGCGCCAATGGCTTCGATCAGCCATTTGCCGATGCCGGGCCAGGAGAAGATGGTTTCGGTCAGGACCGCACCGGCCAACAGCGTGCCGACTTGCAAGCCGACCACGGTCAGGACCGGGATCAATGCGTTGCGCAGGCCGTGCACGAATACCACGCGGGCCGGCGACAGGCCTTTGGCGCGGGCGGTACGGATGTAGTCTTCACGCAGCACTTCGAGCATCGAAGAACGGGTCATCCGCGCAATAACGGCCAGCGGGATGGTGCCGAGCACGATGGCCGGCAGGATCAGGTGATGCAGGGCGTCGAAGAATGCACCGACGTCATCGGCCAGCAGGGTGTCGATGAGCATGAAACCGGTGCGTGGCTCGATGTCATAGAGCAGGTCGATCCGCCCGGATACCGGGGTCCAGCCCAGGCTCACCGAGAAGAACATGATCAGGATCAGGCCCCACCAGAAGATCGGCATCGAATATCCCGCCAGGGAGATGCCCATCACCCCATGGTCGAACAGGGATCCTCGCTTGAGTGCCGCGATCACCCCGGCCAGGAGGCCCAGGACGCCGGCGAACAACAGTGCGGCCATGGACAGTTCCAGGGTCGCGGGGAATAGAGAGCTGAACTCGGTCCAGACACTTTCACGGGTACGCAGGGATTCGCCAAGGTCGCCATGGGCCAACTTGCCGATGTAATCCAGGTACTGGGCATACAGGGGTTTGTTCAGCCCCAGGCGTTCCATTGCCTGGGCGTGCATTTCGGGGTCGACCCGACGTTCGCCCATCATTACTTCCACGGGGTCGCCCGGAATCATGCGAATCAACGCGAAAGTCAGCAAGGTGATGCCGAAAAACGTGGGGATCAGTAACCCCAGTCGGCGGGCAATAAAACTAAACATCTTGTGTAGTACCTCATCAGCCGGTTAGGCGTGCCTGGCGTCCCTGGAGTCAGGGACGCCGGGAGTTTTCTTATCTACTTCACCTGGGTGGTGGCGAAGTTATTGGTTGTGAGCGGGCTAATGTGATAGCCCTCTACGTTGTTGCGCATTGCGGTAAACATGCGGGTGTGGGCCATGCTGATCCAAGGCTGATCCTGGTTAAAGACCTCTTGGGCTTGCTCATAGAGCGCTGCGCGTTCAGCGGGGTTCACTTTAGCGCGGGCTTCGTCGATCAGCGTCTGAAATTTCTCACTGCACCAGCGCGCGTAGTTTTCGCCGTTTTTGGCCGCCTCGCAACTGAGCATAGGCGTCAAGAAGTTATCCGGGTCGCCGTTGTCGCCCGCCCATCCGGCGGAAACCATGTCGTGCTCGCCGTTTTTGGCGCGTTTGAGCATTTCGCCCCACTCCATGACGCGGATGTCGATCTTGATCCCGACCTTGGCCAGGTCAGCCTGCATCATTTGTGCGCCGAGCATCGGGTTAGGGTTGGTCGGGCCGCCGCCGTTACGGGTGAACAGGGTAAACGTGGTGCCTTCCGGCACGCCGGCTTCCTTGAGCAGGGCGCGAGCCTTGTCCAGGTCACGTGGCGGGTTGGTCAGCTTGTGGTTGTAGCCCAGCAGGGTGTCCGGGTACGGGTTGACCGCCACGGTGGCGTTGCCTTTGCCGAACAGCGCGTTGACGTAGGCTGCTTTGTCGAAAGCGATGTCGATCGCTTTACGCACCCGCACGTCGCTCATGTACTTGTGGGTGGTGTTCATGGCGATATACGAAACGGTCATCGCGTTCAGCTCATCGACCTTCAGGCTCGGGTCTTTCTTGATGCTCGGGATGTCATCCGGTTTCGGATACAGCGCGATCTGGCACTCATTGGCCTTGAGCTTTTGCAGGCGCACGTTGTTGTCGGTGGCGATGGCCAGGATCAACGCGTCGGCCGGTGGCTTGCCACGGAAATATTCCGGGTTGGCCTTGAACCGTACCTGGGCGTCCTTGGCGTAGCGCTGGAAGATGAACGGGCCGGTGCCGACTGGCTTGTTGTTCAAATCGCCAGTCTTGTTGGCCTTGAGCAACTGATCGGCGTACTCGGCGGAGTAGATCGAGGAGAAGGCCATGGCGATGTCGGCCAGGAACGGTGCTTCGCGGCGGGTCAGGGTGAAAGTGACGGTGTTGTCGTCCACTTTCTCGACGCTTTTGAGCAGTTCCTTGAAGCCCATGCTTTCAAAGTACGGGAAGCCCACGCTCGACAGTTTGTGCCATGGGTGATTCGGGTCCAGCTGGCGCTGGAAGCTCCAGACCACGTCGTCGGCATTCATGTCGCGGGTCGGCTTGAAGTATTCGGTGGTGTGGAACTTGACGCCTTTGCGCAGGTGGAACGTATAGGTCAGACCGTCTTCGCTGATGTCCCAGGAGTCGGCCAGTGCCGGAACCACTTCGGTGGTGCCGGGCTTGAAGTCCGCCAGGCGATTGAAGATGGTTTCGGCCACCGCATCGGCTGTGACTGCAGTCGTGTACTGGACCATATCGAAGCCTTCCGGACTGGCTTCGGTGCAGACCACCAGGGGTTTGGCCGAGACGCCAACAGCGACACTCAGCAACGCGGCAGCGATGGCCGCACGTAGGGGAAGCATTTTCATCAAGAACCCTCTGCAATCGGTGGAACAGATAAAAGCCGAACGGCCGACTCATCATGAGTCAGCCGTCGGCGGGTGTTTTTTACAGGATGTTGAACGGGATGGTGGTCACGAGACGGAACTCGTTGATGCTGCCATCCGCCTGGTTTTCGCTGGCGCGGTGAGTGGTGTAGGTCGCGCGGATAGTGGTCGCTTTCAGCGGACCGCTCTGCACGGCGTACGAACTGCCGATGCCGTATTCGTAATGGTGTTCGCCGTCCATGTTGCGCACGTCGTAGGCGGTGCCGGTGTAGTGAGTACCGTCGATGCCCCAGCCGCGAGCCTGGTAGATGTTGAACTTCAGGCCTGGCACGCCGTATTCAGCCATGTTCAGACCGTAAGCGATCTGGAACGATTTTTCGTTCGGGCCGTTGAAGTCGGACAGCAGGGAGTTGGCCAGGTAGATGCCGTTGGTTTCGTGCAGGTAGTCGAAGTACTCGTTACCGTTCACTTCCTGGTACGAGAAGGTCAGGCTGTGGGCCTGGTGCGTCAGGCCGAACGACAGGGAGTAGGTGTCGTTGTCGATTTCGCCCATTTCTTTTTTGCCGGCATCGACGGTTTTGTAGTAGTTCAGGCCGGTGGTCAGGCTCAGGACCGAGCTGTCGCCCAGTTCATGGGTGGCGCCGAAGTAGTACTGGTTCCAGAAGTCTTCAACCTGGGAAGCGTAGAGGCTGGTCTTCAGGCTTTTCAGCGGCTGGTAGTTCAGGCCGACGATGTTGACGTGGTCGGTTTCAGCGCCGTTGTTGGTGTATTCGGAGCGGAATTTCGACAGGCTTTCTTCGGTACGCGGGGATACGCGGTCGAACGTGCCGGCGTCGAACGACAGGTTGTTCAGCTCTTCGCTGTGAAGGCTTACACCTTGAAAACTCGACGGCAGCGGACGGTTGCCGATGTTGTCGACGATCGGGGTGCTGAAGTTCTGGCGACCGGCGGTCAGGGTGGTGTTGGACACACGGAACTTGACGTTGGCCAGGCCCAGTTTGCTCCACTGACCTTGAGCGTCGCCGCCTTCGGTGGTCAGGGTACGGTTGTTGCCCGCGCCAGGACGGGAACCCGGTGCGCCACCATTGTTGGACGCCAGGTCCTTGCGATCACGGTCCAGTGCGACGGCGTTGTAGACCGCCAATTCAGTGCTGACACCCACGGTGCCCTGAGTGAAACCGGAGCTGAAGTTGACGATGGTGCCCTGAACCCAGTTGATCCGGCGATCAGTCGGCGTTGCTACACCGTCTTTGCGGTAGGTGAAAGTACTGCCGCGTTTCAGTTGCTCGTTGGCGTACCAGTTACGGGTGGTGCCTTTGATCGTCGAGCCTTCGAGGAAGCCGGTTGCATCGGCTTGGGCGCTGGAAGTATTGACCGTAACCGGGGTGTATTCCTGGCTCTGGGATTCCGCGTACGCCGTGGCGGTGATGCTGCTGATGGCCAAGGCCAAGATCGCGGTGCTGCTCAGTTTCATGGGTGAAGCTCCTTTCTTTCTTTTTTTTAATGCCGGTCTTTTTTGGTGATCCGGCTATTTGGTTTGAACTCATTGCGCGCATCGCAAACGTTTGCTGTAGGCCTGATTGGCGAATTAAGGCAATACGCTTGCGTGAGGACGGAATCCGTCCTCAGCGTTGTTCGGCTTTTCGGTTATTTTTCTATGCTGACACCCGAGAACACGTTGCGGCCAAAAGGGCTCACCTTGAACCCTTCGATTTTGGCGCTTAACGGCTGGTTGACCGTCGAGTGAGCAATAGGCGTGATCGGCACTTGCTGCTTGAGCAATTGTTGTGCCTGTTTGTAAAGCACGGTGCGCTGGTCACGGTCGGTGACGACCTTGGCCTGCTTGACCAGCTTGTCGTAAGCCGGATCACACCACATGGAGTAGTTGTTGCCGCCAATGGCGTCGCAGCTATACAGCGTGCCCAGCCAGTTGTCCGGGTCCCCGTTGTCACCGGTCCAGCCGATCAGGCTGACGTCGTGCTCGCCATTCTTGGTGCGCTTGATGTACTCGCCCCATTCGTAGCTGACGATCTTGACCTTGAGGCCGATTTTCGCCCAATCCGCCTGGAGCATTTCAGCCATCAACTTGGCGTTGGGGTTGTACGGGCGCTGGACCGGCATGGCCCAGAGGGTGATTTCGGTGCCTTCCTTCACGCCGGCAGCCTTGAGCAATTCCTTGGCTTTTTCCGGGTTGTAGGCGGCGTCTTTAATGGTTTCGTCGTAGGACCACTGGGTCGGCGGCATGGCGTTGACCGCCAACTGCCCGGCGCCCTGGTACACGGCGTTGAGAATGCTTTGCTTGTTGACGGCCATGTCCAGCGCCTGACGCACTTCGAGCTGGTCGAACGGCTTGTGCCGCACGTTATAGGCGATGTAGCCGAGGTTGAACCCCGGCTTCTCGATCAGCTTGAGTTTCGGGTCGTTCTTCAGGGCGGTTACATCAGCCGGGCGCGGATGCAGGGTGATCTGGCATTCGTTGGCCTTGAGTTTCTGCACCCGCACCGAAGCGTCGGTGTTGATGGCGAAAATCAGGTTGTCGAGCTTGACCCGGCTCGGGTCCCAGTACTGCTTGTTGCCGCTGTAGCGGATGTTGGAATCTTTCTGGTAGCTCTTGAACACGAACGGCCCGGTGCCGATCGGCTTCTGGTTGATGTCGCTCGGCTTGCCCTCGGCCAGCAGTTTGTCGGCGTATTCGGCGGACAGGATGGCGGCGAAGCTCATGGCGATGTTCTGGATGAACGCGGCGTCCACGCTATTGAGCGTCATGACCACGGTCAGCGGCCCGGTCTTCTCGACCTTGGCGATGTTCTTGTTCAGGCTCATCCCGTTGAAGTAAGGGAACTCCGTCGGATAAGCCTTACGGAAAGGTTGCTGTGGATCGAGCATGCGATTGAACGTGAACAGCACGTCATCGGCGTTGAAATCGCGGGTTGGCGTGAAGTAAGGCGTGGTGTGGAACTTCACCCCTTCGCGCAGGTGAAAGGTGTAGGTGAGGCCGTCTTCGGAAATATCCCACGTGGTGGCCAGGCCCGGTACGACATTGGTCGCGCCTTTTTCAAACTCTGCCAGTCGGTTGTACAGCGGCTCGGCGGCGTCGTTATCGGTCGCAGTGGTGTACTGCGCCGTGTCGAAACCGGCGGGGCTGCCTTCAGAGCAGAAGACCAGGCTGTTGTTGGCGGCCTGGCTGATGGAAGTGGCGGCCAACAGGCCGGTGCCCAGCAATGCGGATAAAACCAAGGTATGGCGCATAACGCTCCCTACTTTTTTAGTGTTTAACAATGAGCCGCCGTCCCGTCCAGGGACGTAGAGGCTTCATTGATCTCAAACCATGACGCTTCGCAAACCGTGGGCCCACGTATGTACTGGTCAGATCCCGACGGTATGAGCCATGGGTCCGGCAGTAAATACGAAAAGTCTGAGCCCTTTGTAGGAAAAGCCGACGCGTCCGAAACCTCTGCTGTGGTACGCAGCGGCTTTGACTGTCAGTAAATTCCTACTTTTCCGGCAGATAAAAGCAGCGGCGACGTTAAACACGTCGCCGCTGCCAAAATCTTATTTGCTAACGCTGACGCCGTAGAAGGAGTTCAAGCCGAATGGGCTGATCTTGAAGTCCTGCACGGTGTTGCGCATGGGTTGATACACCGTCGAGTGCGCGATAGGTGTCATTGGAACTGCATCTTTGAGGATGTGTTGCGCCTGTTTGTACAGCTCAACGCGTTTGGCTTGGTCAGGCGTTGCCTTGGCTTGCTTGATCAATGCGTCGTAAGGCTTGTCGCACCACTTGGAGAAGTTGTTGCCGTTCAGCGCGTCGCAGCCGAACAGGGTGCCGAGCCAGTTGTCCGGGTCCCCATTGTCGCCGCTCCAGCCGATGATCATCGCCTGGTTCTCGCCACCTTTGGAACGCTTGATGTACTCGCCCCATTCGTAGCTGACGATGTTGACGTTCAGACCGATTTTCTTCCAGTCGGACTGCAGCATTTCAGCCATCAGTTTGGCGTTCGGGTTGTACGGACGCTGAACCGGCATGGCCCACAGAGTGATCTGGGTGCCTTCCTTGACGCCAGCTTCCTTGAGCAGCTCTTTGGCTTTCTCAGGGTCGTACTTGGCATCTTTGATGGTGGTGTCGTAGGACCATTGGGTCGGTGGCATGGCGTTGACGGCCAGCTGGCCGGCGCCCTGGTAAACCGAGTCGATGATCTGTGGCTTATTCACAGCCATGTCCAGCGCCTGACGGACCTTGAGGTCAGCCAACGGGTTTGGAGTGGTCTGGCCTTTGAGCACAGGCATGACGTTGTAAGCGATGTAGCCCAGGTTGAAACCGGCCTGGTTCGGCAGTTTCAGCTCTTTGTCTTCACCCAGTGCCTTGAGGTCGGCTGGACGAGGGAAGAGGGTGACCTGGCATTCGTTTTTCTTCAGCTTCTGAATGCGCACCGACGGGTCGGTGGTGATAGCGAAGATCAGGTTGTCGATCTTCACGTCTTCAGGTTTCCAGTAGTCCTTGTTCCCGGTGTAGCGGATGTTGGAGTCTTTCTGGTAGCTCTTGAACACGAACGGACCAGTGCCGATAGGCTTCTGGTTAATGTCGCCCGGCTTGCCTTCCTTGAGCAGCTTGGCGGCGTACTCGGCGGACTGGATGGAAGCGAAGCTCATCGCCATGTTCTGGATGAATGCGGCGTCAACGGTGTTCAGGACAAATTTGACCGTGTGCTCGTCGATCTTCTCGATCTTGGCGATGTTGGTGTCCATCCCCATGTCGGTGAAGTACGGGAATTCGGTCGGGTACGCTTTGCGGAACGGATCATCCTTGCTAATCATGCGATTAAAGGTGAACAGCACGTCATCAGCGTTGAAATTGCGAGTCGGGGTGAAATACGGAGTGGTATGGAACTTCACACCTTCACGCAGGTGAAAAGTGTATTCCTTCACGTCCGGGGAAATATCCCAGCTGGTCGCCAAACCAGGAATGACAGCGGTGCCGCCCCGTTCGAACTGGGTCAAACGGTTGAACATGGTTTCTGCAGAGGCGTCGAAGTCGGTTCCGGTGGTGTACTGACCAGGATCAAAACCGGCCGGGCTCCCTTCGGAGCAAAACACCAGGTTAGTCGCCGCTTGGGCGAAAGGTGCGGCAGCTAATAAGCTGGCGCCGACTAAAAACGGAATGACCGCGTGTTTAAGCATGGTGGCCTCATGATTTGTTGTCATTTTTGGAATTAGAGGACGACCTCGTGAGTCGTGCCTGCGGATACTTATGCAGGGGCCATACCCATTGCAAGATCCAGAACGGCCACAAGTCTTAAACAGTGGCACGAACGTACCTTAATGTCGCATATGTATAAATATTGACGCATTTGACCGTTTGCGCACGTTTTTTACGGTGCAAACGGCGCCCCACGAAGGGGCAACCGGGGCGTATGGCGCACCCGGTTGGAGCGCGGTGTTACTTATTTATACCCACGCCATAGAAGGGCGTGAGGCCAAACGGACTGATCTTGAAGTCAGTGACTTCCTTGCGCAAAGGCTGGAACACCGTCGAGTTGGCAATCGGGGTGATCGGCACCTGCTGCTTGAGGATTTTCTGCGCCTGCTGGTAGAGCTTGACCCGTTCATCACGGTCGGTGGAAACCTTGGCTTGCTGGACCAGTTTGTCGTAAGCCGGATCGCACCACTTAGCGTAGTTGCTTCCTTTCACGGCTGCGCAGCTGTACAGCACACCAAGCCAGTTATCCGGGTCGCCGTTGTCGCCGGTCCAGCCGTAGATCATGGCGTCGTGGTCGCCGTTCTTGGCGCGCTTGATGTACTCGCCCCATTCATAGCTGACGATGTTGGCCTTGATCCCGACCTTCTCCCAATCCTGTTGGATCATCTGCGCCGACATCCGCGCATTCGGGTTGGAGGCGCGTTGCACGGTCATGGCCCACAAATTAATGGTCGTACCCGGCGCAACCCCTGCTTCTTTCAGTAGCGCCTTGGCCTTGGTCGGGTCGTAGGGCGCATCCTTGATGTTCGGGTCATACGACCATTGCGCGGGCGGCAAGGCGTTTTGCGCCAGTTGGCCGGCACTTTGGTAGACGGCTTTGATGATCGCCGGTTTGTCGATAGCCATGTCCAGGGCCTGACGGACCTTGAGCTGGTCCAGCGGTGGGTGGGTCACGTTATAGGCGAGAAAACCCAGGTTGAACCCGGCCTGCTTGAGCACCGTCAGGTTCGGGTCTTTCTCCATCACTTCGATATCGGCCGGGCGCGGGTAACCGCTGACCTGGCATTCGCCAGCCTTGAGTTTCTGCAAACGGACGGCGGCGTCCGGGGTGATCGAGAACACCAGGTTATCGATTTTCACATCCTCGGGTTTCCAGTACGCCGGGTTGCCGGTGTAACGAATCTGCGAGTCCTTCTGGTAGTGCTTGAACACAAACGGCCCGGTGCCGACCGGCTTCTGATTGATGTCCGCGGCTTTGCCTTCCTTTAAAAGCTGCGCGCCGTACTCGGCGGATTGCACCGAGGCGAAACTCATGGCCAGGTTCTGCACGAACGCGGCGTCGATGTTGTTCAGGCTGAAACGCACGGTGTGTTCGTCGATCTTGTCGACGCTCTTGATCGTTTTGTTCAGGTCCATATCCGTGAAGTACGGCGACTCGGCGGGGTAGGCCTTGCGGAACGCATTCTCCGGGTCGAGCAGGCGCTGGAAGGTGAACAGCACGTCGTCGGCGTTGAAGTCCCGGGTCGGGGTGAAATAGTCGGTGGTATGGAATTTCACGCCGTCGCGCAGGTGAAAGGTGTAGCTCAAGCCGTCCTTGCTCACCTCCCAACTCGTCGCCAGACCGGGCTCGACTTCGGTGCCACCGCGCTTGAACTGGGTCAGTCGGTTGAAAACCGTCTCGGCCGAAGCGTCAAAATCAGTGCCGCTGGTGTACTGACTGGGGTCGAAACCGGCGGGGCTGGCTTCGGAGCAATAGACCAGGGTCGTGGCGGCTTGGGCGAATGGCGCAGCAGTGGCTAAGGCGAGGGCGAGCAGAAGCGGTTTGACGGTGGTTCGTTCCATGGAGTCCCCGGGGAATTTGGGTAGCGGTATACCCCTGAGAGTAGCGTTGTTGACCGGTTGGGCGGAAATATCGTTTTTTGAGGTGGACCCCTCTATCCGGGCATACATCTAGTGAAATATTAAATAACACTGCGACTGACCCATCGCCTTCGCGAGCAAGCCCGCTCCCACACTGGATTTGTGCCGGGCACAAAATGTGTGAACACCATGAACTCCTGTGGGAGCGAGCCTGCTCGCGAAGAGGGCGGTACATTCAAAATCCCTGTTGCCTGACCCACCGCTATCGCGAGCAAGCCCGCTCCCACAGTGGATTTGTGCCGGGCACAGAATATGTAAGCGACCATGAACCCCTTGTGGGAGCGGGCTTGCTCGCGAAGGCGTCAGACCAATCACCACTAAATCCGGGCCATAAAAAAACGGCGATCACTCAAGTGATCGCCGCTTTCATGTACGGGCTATCGAATCAAGGCGTCATCAATACTTCAATCGAGCCATCCGCGGTCATGCTGACCTGGCTGGTGCCGGCCTCAACTTCTGGCGTCACCGGTGCCGAGTCCATGCCCGCCGCTTTCATCATCATCGGCGCGCGCATGAAGGGTTGTGGATAACCGTTGCTGTTCAGGTTCAGGTTGACGATTTTGTAGCCCTTGCCGCCCAACGCATCGGTGGCCAGTTGCGCACGGGCCTTGAACGCGGTCACGGCATCCTTAAGCAACGCGTCTTCGCTGGCCTTGCGCGTTGGTGTGGCGATGGCGAAGTCCATGCCGCCCATTTTCAGGTCGGTGAGCAGTTCGCCGGTCAGTTTCGACAGGGCGGCGAAGTCCGAGCTTTCCAGGCGCAGTTCGGCGCGTTCACGCCAGCCGGTGATTTTCTGGCCCTTGGTGTCGTAGATCGGGTAGCTGTTGCGGCTGCCTTGGCGCAGGGTGATGTCTTTGACTTGCTTGGCCTGGGCCAGGGCCTTGTTCATGGTGGTGCTGACGTCGGCGGCGAGCTTGGCCGGGTCGGTGTTCTGTTCTTCGGTGTAGAGGGTCACGATCATCAGGTCGCGGGCCACTTCCTGGCTGACTTCGGCGCGCAGGGCAATCTGGTTGTAGTGAAGTTCGTCGGCGGCCAGGGCCGGGAGGCTGGCGACGGTGCCAACGCTGAGGGCGAGGAGGGCGGCGCTGCGGCGCATTGTGTGCATGAAAAGCTCCTTGGAAGGGGCGCAGGGGTTAAGGTCCGAGCCTGCGTGAAACCATCAGACTCTAGCTTTAATGATCCGGTTCGCCCAGTTACAACTTCTATACAGATGAATGGCAGGTGACCTTGTGGCGAGGGAGCTTGCCCCCGTTGGACTGCGAAGCAGGCCTGAACCCAACCATCGCGATGCATCATCAAAACTGCGTCAGCCGATCTGCGACTGCTTCGCAGCCGAACGGGGGCAAGCCCCCTCGCCACAAGGGTAATTCGTCACAGACGGTTTGTGGGGCATGTGGCCGTTTGCCGCACTTTTGCCTGCCGGCCCCCGTGCTTGGTTATACTCCGTGCGATCCGCCTGGAGCGCTCATCAGGAGAGCTCATGCTCGCCCCCGTTCAAATCACTTCCGCGACTCGCCAGAATCTCTGGCGGCTGACGTTCATCCGCACTTTGGTACTCGCCGCCCAGGCCGGTTCTGTGGGGCTGGCCTACTGGTTCGATTTGCTGCCATTGCCCTGGTTTCAACTGGCAATGACCCTCGGCTGTTCGATGCTGCTGTGTGCCTTCACCGCCATTCGCCTGCGCACCTCGTGGCCGGTCACTGAACTCGAATACGCCGTGCAACTGGCCTGTGACCTGTTTATCCACAGTGCCTTGCTGTATTTCTCCGGCGGTTCGACCAACCCCTTCGTCTCTTATTATCTGGTGCCGCTGACCATCGCCGCCGTGACCTTGCCGTGGCGCTTTTCGCTGATTCTGTCCGGCATCGCCCTGGCCATGTACACCTTGCTGTTGGCGCGGTTCTACCCGCTGCAAACGTTCCCGATTGCCCGGGAAAACCTGCAGGTTTACGGGATGTGGTTGAGTTTCGCCCTCGCTGCCGCCGTGATCACCTTCTTCGCCGCACGCATGGCAGAAGAACTCCGTCGTCAGGAAGAACTGCGCGCCATTCGCCGTGAAGAAGGCCTGCGCGATCAGCAATTGCTGGCCGTGGCCACGCAAGCCGCCGGTGCTGCTCATGAGTTGGGCACGCCATTGGCGACCATGAGCGTGCTGCTCAAAGAGATGCAGCAGGATCATCCAGACCCGATGCTGCAGGATGATCTGAAGGTGCTGCAGGATCAGGTCAAACTCTGCAAAGAGACCTTGCAGCAACTGGTGCGCGCCGCCGAAGCCAATCGCCGTTTGGCGGTGGAGATGCAGGACGTCACCGATTGGCTCGACGAAGCCCTGAACCGCTGGCACCTGATGCGCCCGGAGGCCAGTTACCGCTTCCAGCGTCTTGGCCAAGGCACCGTGCCGCGCATGGCGCCGCCGCCGGACCTGACCCAGGCGCTGCTGAATTTGCTCAACAACGCCGCCGACGCCTGCCCCGAAGGGCTGCAAGTGACCCTGGACTGGAATCCCGAGGACTTGACCATCAGCATCCGCGACCACGGCGCCGGTGTGCCGCTGGCCATCGCCGAGCAAATCGGCAAACCGTTTTTTACCACCAAGGGCAAAGGTTTCGGCCTGGGCCTGTTTTTGAGCAAGGCCAGCGTGACACGCGCCGGCGGCTCAGTGAAACTCTACAGTCATGAGGAAGGTGGCACGCTTACCGAGCTGCGCCTGCCCCGTGTCGCCCGAGGAGACGAACATGAGTGACGAGATCCAAGTAGAAGGCGAAGAACTGCCGCATTTGCTGTTGGTAGACGATGACGCCACCTTCACCCGCGTGATGGCCCGTGCCATGGCCCGCCGTGGTTTTCGCGTCAGCACCGCCGGTTCCGCCGAAGAAGGCCTGACCATCGCCCAGGCCGACCTGCCGGACTACGCCGCGCTCGACCTGAAAATGGACGGCGATTCCGGCCTGGTGCTGCTGCCCAAACTGCTCGAACTCGACCCGGAAATGCGCGTGGTGATCCTCACCGGTTATTCGAGCATCGCCACCGCCGTCGAGGCGATCAAGCGCGGCGCCTGCAATTACCTGTGCAAACCGGCGGACGCCGACGATGTGCTGGCGGCGCTGCTGTCCGAGCACGCCGACCTCGACACCCTGGTGCCGGAAAACCCGATGTCCGTGGACCGCCTGCAATGGGAGCACATCCAGCGGGTGTTGACCGAGCACGAAGGCAACATCTCCGCCACGGCCCGCGCCCTGGGCATGCACCGCCGCACCCTGCAGCGCAAACTGCAGAAGCGTCCCGTTCGTCGCTGAACCTGCGCTGAATGAATGCAGGCCGCTCCTCGCGGGGAACCGAACCGATCATCTATGATCGGTTCGTGTGTGTTCTTTTCTCTATCGAGCCTTATCCATGAATCAGAACGCTGAATATTCCGCGGTCAATGATGCGGTGCGCGGGCAGTTTTTCCGCAGGGTCTGGGAAATGGCCTCGCCGTATTGGCGCAGCGAAGAGAAGGCCAAGGCCTGGACGTTGTTGATTGCCGTGATCGCACTGTCGCTGTTCAGCGTCGCGATTTCGGTGTGGATCAACAGTTGGTACAAAGATTTTTACAATGCTCTGCAAGAGAAGGACAGCGCGGCTTTTTGGCGACTGATCCTGTATTTCTGCGGGATCGCTGCCGTGGCGATTTTGGGCGCGGTGTATCGGCTGTATTTGACTCAGATGCTGACGATCAGTTGGCGTCGCTGGCTGACGGAGACCCATTTCAAACGTTGGCTTGAGCACAAGAATTACTACCAGTTGGAAACTGGCGGTAATACCGATAACCCGGACCAACGTCTGAGCGAAGACATCAATAACTTCACCAGCGATACCCTGACCCTGACCTTGGGGTTGTTCCGCACGGTGGTGAGCCTGGTGTCGTTTTCGATCATTCTCTGGGGTGTGTCAGGTAGCCTGGAAGTATTCGGAATCAACATTCCCGGCTACATGTTCTGGTGTGCCTTTCTTTACGCCGCCATTGGTAGTTGGCTGACACGGATCATCGGTAGCAGCCTGATCCCGCTGAACAACCAACAACAACGTTTTGAAGCCGATATGCGTTTCTCTCTGGTGCGGATTAGGGAGAACGCCGAAAGTATTGCGCTGTACGATGGCGAGCCTAATGAAAACCGGCGTTTAAGCGCACGCTTTGGCAAGGTCTGGAGCAACTACTGGTCTCTGATGCGAGTCACAAAGCGCCTGACGTTCTTTACCTCCGGTTACGCTCAGATCGCAATTATTTTCCCTTTCATGGTGGCTGCGCCGCGTTACTTCGCCGGCAAGATTCAACTGGGCGAACTGATGCAGATCAACTCTGCTTTTTCCAATGTTCAGGAAAACTTTAGTTGGTTTATCGATGCGTACGCTGCGATTGCCGTCTGGAAAGCCACTTGCGATCGTCTCCTGAGCTTCCGTCAGGCCATGGCCGATAACGAAGAACGTGCACCGGCCATCGACGTGCAGAACCAGGGTTCGGAGCTGAAAATCCACAACCTGGGCCTGGACCTGGCCGATGGTCGTCACTTGCTGGCCAACGCCGACATGACCGTGGAGCAGGGCGAGCGCGTCATGCTCAGCGGGCGTTCCGGCAGCGGCAAATCCACGCTGCTGCGGGCGATGGGGCATTTGTGGCCGGCGGGTCACGGCAACATCCGGTTGCCGGCGGCGCGTTACCTGTTCCTGCCGCAGAAACCGTATCTGCCGATTGGCACTTTGCGTGAAGCCTTGAGTTATCCACAGCCCGGCGACACCTACGCGCCTGAGCGTTACGCCGAAGTGTTGGAAACCTGCCGCTTGCCGCATCTGGTGTCGCGCCTCGACGAAGCTAATCACTGGCAGCGCATGTTGTCGCCGGGTGAGCAGCAACGGCTGGCCTTCGCCCGGGCGCTGCTTTATGCACCGCAATGGCTGTACATGGACGAAGCCACGTCGGCGATGGATGAAGAGGATGAAGCGTCGCTGTACCAGGCGTTGATCGATGAATTGCCGGGGCTGAGCATTGTCAGCGTTGGCCATCGCAGTAGCTTGAAACGCTTCCATCCAAGACATATCCGCATCGACAACGGCCATCTGGTGGACCAGGCCGTAACCGCCTGAACACCACAAATCCCTTGATGAGGCGGGCTTTTGTGGCGAGGGGGCTTGCCCCCGTTGGACTGCGCAGCAGTCCCCTTCTTTTGATGAATAGGAGGGGGGCCGCTTCGCGACCCAACGGGGGCAAGCCCCCTCGCCACACAAGCCCGCTCCCACAAGGGGAACGGTGTTGAACCCTGACGGTGATCGTACAACCCGCTTGCGCTATGATGCGCGTTCAGCCGAATTCTCGAGACAGACGTTCACCATGGAAAACCCGATCGACGCACCTCGCCTCCCTCGCAAGCGCCGCAGTCTCGCTCAGGAACTGGTGACCGTGCTGTCCGAGCAGATCCGCGACGGTCAACTCAAACGTGGCGACAAGTTGCCCACCGAGTCGGCGATCATGGACGCCCATGGCGTCAGCCGCACCGTGGTGCGTGAGGCGATTTCCCGCTTGCAGGCTGCGGGGCAAGTGGAAACCCGCCACGGCATCGGCACGTTCGTGCTGGATACGCCGAGCCCGAGCGGTTTCCGCATCGACCCTGCCACCGTGGTCACTCTGCGTGACGTGCTGGCGATCCTGGAACTGCGCATCAGCCTGGAAGTGGAGTCCGCCGGCCTCGCCGCGCAACGTCGCAGCGCCGAGCAATTGGGCCTGATGCGTGCGGCACTGGACGCGTTGAATGAAAGCGCCTCCCACGCCAGCGACGCCGTGGCCTCGGATTTCCAGTTTCACCTGCAAATCGCCCTGGCCACCGGCAACCGCTACTTCACCGACATCATGACCCACCTGGGCACCAGCATCATTCCGCGCACCCGCCTCAACTCAGCGCGCCTGGCCCATGACGACCAGCAGCACTACATGAATCGCCTGAGCCGTGAGCACGAAGAGATTTACGACGCCATTGCCCGCCAGGATTCCGATGCGGCGCGGGCGGCGATGCGGTTGCATCTGACCAACAGCCGCGAGCGGTTGCGCCATGCCCATGAAGAGGCAGAGGCGCAGCGGGGCTAGGTTTTTTCCTGTTGGGTGATTTGTTGCCTGACAGACCGCATTCGCGAGCAAGCCCGCTCCCACATTTGATCTGTGGTGTTCACAAAGTGTGTGTACACCGACGATCCATTGTGGGAGCGGGCTTGCTCGCGAAGAGGCCGGCAGCCTTGATGCAATACTTTCAGCTCGCCTTCAAAATCGACCGATCCACCCGCACCGCCAATTCAACAGCCCCAGCCTTGGCCTCAAAAACCACCAGCCCTTGAGCATCAACAACCGCCCGGGCAATCGACACACCCTTGGACAACAGTTCCAGCGGCGCACCTTTCAATGATTGGCCCGAAGCCAATTCCAGTTTCACTTTAATCGTCATGTTCAGATCTCCTTATCAGGCCACATTGCCGGTCGGGTGGTAGTCCTTGAGCAGCAGGTACGTGCTCCAGCCCCACCAGTCGTCGACGGTGGCGGTGTCGTTGAGGTTGTTCACATCCTTGCGTCGCAGGACCTTGCCGCCCTGAACCCGAAACAGTGGCGAGAAATTGCTCGCCAGGTTCAGCACCGCTTGCAGGTCCGGCAATCGTTTCAACGCCGCAAAACTACTGGGCACCGCCAGCGTGCCGCTGAGATAAGCCGCGAATACTTCATCCGCCGACAACTGAACCGCTTGATTGACGTGCAGACGATTGGCGTTGTCGATGGCGTCGAAGTAACGCTTGTCGCCATAGGCACGCCAGTGCTCGCCGTTGCCGTTTTGCACGTTGAGGCCGAACTTGCTGTCTTCGTCGTGCATGAAACGGGTGATCAGCGAGCCCAGGTCACTCGGCGTCACCGCCGCTGCCACGGCTTTGCGCGGCACCCGCAAGTGGCCGGCGGAGAACAGGTCGGTGAGGAAGTGATCGGCAAAGGCATTCATCGCATAGGCGACTTCCAGCTGTTTTTCATCACGGCTGGCGTGGGCCGCTGCTGCATGCTGAAGCGCAGCGGTGTGACCGGCGATATAGGCCTGTTGCGCCCATTCCCCGAAATGATCGGGGTTGTTCGCCGCCAGTTTCAGGTAACGACCCAGCGGGAACAGCGCCGAGACGAAACTGCCGCCGCCGGTGATCTTGTTCCACTCCTCCGACAACGTATCACCGAGGGCGTCATAGGCTTCGTGAGGCTGTTTGCCGTCCTTGATCGCCTGTTTAACGGCGTCGATCTCTTTTTGCATCACCGCGAGGATTTGCACGGCTTCGACTTTTGAGGCGGACAACACCGCCAAGGTGTCGAAAGCAGCGATAAAGCGATTCAGGCGATCCGCCGGGGTCGCGCCGTCGCTCACTGGCCGATCTGGAATGCCATAGAAATCCCCGCCCAATGCCAGCACCTGGCCGTAAGTCGGGGCGAGGCCGTTGGGTAGGTGCAGTTGCACGTCGTGGGCGGGGATCGGTTCGGCGTTCTCGACGAAACGCAGCAGGGTTTGATCGCCAATGGCCGTGTGTTCGCCGCCCTCGAACCGCTGCACAGGCTTGCCTTTCAAGGCGTTGCCGGGAAGTGTCGAGGGTTGATGGCTGTGATGCTCGGCGATGTGCAGCACCAGGTGATCGTTATCCCCGGCAATGGCGATGCCGTGTTCGGTAAACAGATCATCGAAACGGGCGATGACCTGTTTCGTGTATGCCTGCGGTTGTGTGTGTAAACCTGACATTTCTGGCTCCTTGATATGTCGTAGGTAGATTCTGATTGTGCTGTATGGATATACAGCTAAAACGAGCCTAGTCGAGAATCTTCCTACGTCAAGAAACCACCTGGCTGACTCAAATATTGAGCACGGCGATGAAATGCAGTTGACGGTTATTTTTTAAGTTGTACGATGACCTACAACTTCGGCGCAGGCTGAACGGTTTTCTCACACATCACGTCGCTACCCAGGGTGTTCGAATAATGAATCCACAAGAACTGAAGTCCATCCTCTCTTCCGGTCTGCTGTCCTTCCCGGTCACCGACTTCAATGCTCAAGGCGATTTCCATCGCGCCGGCTACATCAAACGTCTCGAATGGCTGGCCCCATACGGCGCCACGGCGTTGTTCGCCGCGGGCGGCACCGGTGAGTTCTTCTCTCTGGCGGCCAGCGAATACTCGGAAATCATCAAGACTGCCGTCGACACCTGCGAAACCAGCGTGCCGATTCTGGCCGGCGTGGGCGGTTCGACCCGTCAAGCCATCGAATACGCACAGGAAGCCGAGCGCTTGGGCGCCAAGGGTCTGTTGCTGCTGCCGCACTACCTGACCGAAGCCAGCCAGGACGGGGTTGCCGCCCACGTTGAAGCCGTGTGCAAATCGGTGAAAATCGGCGTGGTGGTGTACAACCGCAACGTCTGCCGCCTGACCGCGCCATTGCTGGAACGCCTGGCCGAACGCTGCCCGAACCTGATCGGCTACAAGGATGGCCTGGGCGATATCGAGTTGATGGTGTCGATCCGTCGCCGCCTCGGTGATCGCTTCAGCTACCTGGGTGGTTTGCCGACCGCCGAAGTCTACGCCGCTGCTTATAAGGCGCTGGGCGTACCGGTTTACTCCTCGGCGGTGTTCAACTTCATCCCGAAAACCGCGATGGATTTCTACCACGCCATCGCCCGTGAAGATCACGCCACCGTTGGCAAGATCATCGACGACTTCTTCCTGCCGTACCTGGACATCCGTAACCGCAAGGCCGGTTACGCGGTGAGCATCGTCAAGGCCGGGGCAAAAATTGCCGGTTATGACGCAGGTCCTGTGCGTGCACCGCTGACCGATCTGACGGCCGAAGAGTACGAAATGCTCGCGGCGCTGATCGACAAGCAAGGTGCGCAATAACACACCCGATTAAACAAGGCCGCTGAGTGATCAGCGGCTTTTTGCGTAGGAGAAATTCCAGTGGCTGATTCAAAACGCTTTGATAACTACATAAACGGTGAGTGGGTTGCGGGCAGTGAATACTGCGCCAACATCAACCCGTCCGAACTGACTGACACCATCGGCGAATACGCCAAGGCTGATCTGGCCCAGGTCCACGCCGCTATCGACGCCGCTCGCGCCGCGTTCCCGGCCTGGTCGACCTCGGGCATTCAGGCTCGCCACGATTCCCTGGATAAAGTCGGCACTGAAATCCTCGCCCGTCGCGAAGAACTCGGCACCCTGCTGGCCCGGGAAGAGGGCAAGACCCTGCCCGAAGCCATCGGCGAAGTGACCCGTGCCGGCAACATCTTCAAGTTTTTCGCCGGTGAAACCCTGCGCCTGTCCGGCGACTATCTGCCGTCGGTGCGTCCGGGCGTCAACGTTGAAGTCACCCGCGAAGCCTTGGGCGTGGTCGGTCTGATCACGCCGTGGAACTTCCCGATTGCGATCCCGGCATGGAAAATCGCCCCGGCCCTGGCCTACGGCAACTGCGTCGTGCTGAAGCCGGCCGATCTGGTTCCAGGTTGCGCCTGGGCCCTGGCCGAAATCATCTCCCGCGCAGGCTTCCCGGCCGGCGTGTTCAACCTGGTGATGGGCAGCGGTCGTGTGGTTGGCGATGCGCTGGTGCAGAGCCCGAAAGTCGACGGCATCAGCTTCACCGGTTCCGTGGGCGTGGGTCGTCAGATCGCCGTCAGCTGCGTCTCGCGCCAAGCGAAAGTGCAGCTGGAAATGGGTGGCAAGAACCCGCAGATCATTCTCGACGACGCCGACCTCAAACAAGCGGTCGAGCTGTCGGTACAGAGTGCGTTCTACTCCACCGGCCAGCGCTGCACCGCGTCGAGCCGCTTCATCGTCACCGCCGGGATTCACGACAAATTCGTTGAAGCCGTGGCCGAGCGCATGAAGTCGATCAAGGTCGGCCACGCCCTGAAAACCGGCACCGACATTGGTCCAGTGGTGTCCCAGGCACAGCTTGAGCAAGACTTGAAGTACATCGACATCGGCCAGTCCGAAGGTGCGCGTCTGGTCAGCGGCGGCGGTCTGGTGACCTGCGATACCGAAGGCTACTACCTCGCCCCGACGCTGTTTGCCGACAGCGAAGCGGCGATGCGTATCAGCCGCGAAGAGATTTTCGGCCCGGTGGCCAACGTGGTTCGCGTGGCGGATTACGAAGCGGCCCTGGCCATGGCCAACGACACCGAATTCGGTTTGTCGGCGGGCATTGCCACCACCTCTTTGAAGTACGCCAACCACTTCAAGCGCCACTCCCAGGCCGGGATGGTAATGGTCAACCTGCCGACCGCAGGCGTGGATTACCACGTTCCGTTCGGCGGCCGTAAAGGTTCATCCTATGGTTCCCGCGAGCAAGGTCGCTACGCGCAAGAGTTCTACACGGTCGTGAAAACTTCCTACATCGGATCGTAACCCGCTGCACTGCGGTGTCCGGTTCTATCGGCCGCCGCATACCCCTGTAGGAGCTGCCGAAGGCTGCGATCTTTTGATCTTGATCCTGGTGCCCTTGAAGGCGCTGAAGATCAAAAGATCGCAGCCTCGTTTCACTCGGCAGCTCCTACGGGGAGTAAAGGAATACAGGGAATACCCAGTTTCACCCGCGCATAAAAATAATCAGTGGGAGTACATCTACATGCAAGCGACCAAGCCGACCCACGTCCGCTATTTGATTTTGCTCATGCTTTTTTTGGTGACCACGATCAACTACGCCGACCGGGCCACTATCGCCATCGCCGGCTCCAGCCTGCAAAAAGACCTCGGCATCGACGCGGTCACCCTCGGCTACATCTTCTCTGCATTCGGTTGGGCCTACGTGGCCGGGCAAATTCCCGGTGGCTGGCTGCTCGACCGTTTCGGCTCGAAAAAAATCTATGCGCTGAGCATCTTCACCTGGTCGCTGTTCACCGTGTTGCAGGGCTATGTCGGTGAGTTCGGCATGTCCACGGCCATCGTCGCGCTGTTCATGCTGCGCTTCCTGGTGGGCCTGGCCGAAGCGCCATCCTTCCCCGGTAATGCACGCATCGTCGCGGCCTGGTTCCCGACCGCTGAACGCGGTACGGCGTCTGCGATCTTCAACTCGGCGCAGTACTTCGCCACCGTGTTGTTTGCACCGCTGATGGGCTGGATCGTCTACACCTTCGGCTGGCAGCATGTGTTTGTGGTGATGGGCGGCATCGGCATTGTGTTCTCGCTGATCTGGCTGAAAGTTATCCACAGTCCGCGCCAGCACCCGATGATCAACGACGCCGAGTTCAAGCACATCGCCGACAACGGCGGCATGGTCGATATGGACCAGGACAAAGGCACAGGTAAAAAAGTCGACGGTCCGAAGTGGGATTACATCCGCCAGTTGCTCACCAACCGCATGATGCTCGGCGTGTACCTGGGCCAGTACTGCATCAATGGCATCACCTACTTCTTCCTGACCTGGTTTCCGGTGTACCTGGTGCAAGAACGCGGTATGACGATTCTCAAGGCCGGTTTCATCGCTTCGCTGCCGGCCATCTGCGGCTTCATCGGCGGTGTGCTCGGCGGGGTGATTTCCGATTACCTGCTGCGCAAGGGCCATTCCCTGACCTTCGCGCGCAAGGCGCCGATCATTGCCGGGTTGCTGGTTTCCAGCAGCATCGTGGCGTGCAACTACGTGGACATCGAATGGATGGTGGTCGGCTTCATGGCCCTGGCGTTCTTCGGTAAAGGCGTTGGCGCGCTGGGCTGGGCGGTGGTGTCCGACACCTCGCCGAAACAGATCGCCGGTTTGAGTGGCGGCCTGTTCAACATGTTCGGCAACATCGCCTCGATTACCACGCCGATTGTCATCGGCTACATCATCAGCGCCACCGGTTCGTTCAAATGGGCGTTGGTGTTTGTCGGTTGCAATGCGCTGGTGGCGGTGTTCAGTTACCTGGTGATCGTCGGCCCGATCAAACGCGTGGTGCTCAAAGAGCCGCCAAGCACCGGTCCTGAGCTGACCAAATTATCTGAAGCGCATTCCTGAGGAGCGGCGTCATGCAGTTGATTGAACATTCCGACTCGCCGCGCTACATCCGCCTGCACGAGCGGGACAACGTAGTGATCGTGGTCAATGACCAAGGCGTGCCCGCCGGCACTGAATTCCCGGATGGTCTGGTGACGGTGGACTTCGTGCCCCAGAGCCATAAGGTCACCCTTGAGGACATTCCCGAGGGCGGTCAGGTGATTCGCTACGGCCAGACCATCGGCTACGCCTTGCAGCCGATCCCGCGGGGCAGTTGGGTCAAGGAAGATCAACTGCGCATGCCCACCGCGCCACCGCTGGACAGCCTGCCGCTGTCCACGGACGTGCCAGCGAGCCAGGCACCGCTGGAAGGCTTCACCTTCGAGGGTTATCGCAACGCCGACGGCACCGTCGGCACGCGCAATATTCTCGGGATTACCACAACGGTGCAGTGCGTCACCGGCGTGCTCGATCATGCGGTCAAGCGGATCAAGGACGAGTTGCTGCCGCTGTATCCGCACGTCGATGACGTGGTGGCGCTGACCCACAGCTACGGCTGTGGCGTGGCGATTACCGCCACTGACGCGTACATCCCGATCCGCACGGTTCGCAACCTGGCGCGCAACCCGAACCTGGGCGGCGAAGCCTTGGTGATCAGCCTCGGTTGCGAGAAATTGCAGGCCGGGCAGGTGATGCACGACAACGACAGCTCGGTGGATTTGAGCGAGCCGTGGCTGTATCGCTTGCAGGATTCCAGTCACGGTTTCACCGAGATGATCGAGCAGATCATGGCCCTGGCCGAAACGCGTTTGAAGAAGCTCGATAAACGTCGCCGGGAAACCGTGCCGGCGTCCGAGCTGATCCTCGGCATGCAGTGCGGCGGCAGCGATGCGTTTTCCGGGATCACCGCCAACCCGGCGCTGGGCTATGCCTCGGACCTGTTGCTGCGGGCGGGGGCGACGGTGATGTTTTCCGAAGTCACCGAAGTGCGCGATGCGATTTACCTGCTGACCTCCCGGGCCGAAACCAAGGAAGTCGCCGAGGAACTGGTGCGGGAAATGGACTGGTACGACCGTTACCTGGCCAAGGGCGAAGCGGATCGCAGCGCCAATACCACGCCGGGGAACAAGAAGGGCGGGTTGTCGAACATTGTCGAGAAGTCACTGGGCTCGATCGTCAAATCCGGCAGCAGCGCGATCAACGGGGTGCTCGGCCCTGGCGAACGCTTCAAGCGCAAAGGCCTGATCTTCTGCGCGACCCCGGCCAGTGATTTTGTCTGCGGGACGTTGCAACTGGCGGCAGGGATGAACCTGCACGTGTTCACCACCGGGCGCGGCACGCCGTATGGCCTGGCGATGGCGCCGGTGGTCAAGGTCTCGACCCGGACTGAATTGGCGCAGCGCTGGCCGGATTTGATCGACATCGATGCCGGGCGGATTGCTACCGGGCGCGCTTCGATTGAAGACCTCGGCTGGGAGTTGTTCCACTACTACCTGGACGTGGCCAGCGGCAAAAAGCAGACCTGGGCCGAGCAGCACAAACTGCATAACGACATCACCTTGTTTAACCCAGCGCCGATCACTTAAGACCGAGTCGCCTGCTTCGCGAGCAAGCCCGCTCCCACATTGGATCTGCAGTGTTGATGAGATCCCTGTGGGAGCGGGCTTGCTCGCGAAGGCGGCCTAACAGACGGCAGAGGACTTGCTGGCTTATCATGAGCCCCCTACCGACGCTCACCCAAGGTTAATCCCCGGCATGCTGGCAATCTTCCTCGAAACCCTGAACATCACCGCGCCGGTGTTTGCCATGCTGTTTCTGGGTGTGCTGCTCAAGCGCATCGACTGGATCAACGACAACTTCATCCACACCGCCTCGGCCCTGGTGTTCAACGTCACCATGCCGGCGTTGCTGTTCCTGGGCATCCTGCATGCCGACCTGCACGCGGCGCTGAAACCGGCGTTGCTGATTTACTTTTCGCTAGCCACCCTGGCAAGTTTCGCCATCGCCTGGGGCTGGGCGATCTGGAAGTGCCCACGGGAAGACCGGGGCATCTACACCCAGGGCGCGTTTCGCGGCAACAACGGGGTGATCGGCCTGGCGCTGGCGGCGAGCATGTACGGCGACTACGGAATTTCCCTTGGGGCGATTCTCGCGGCGCTCGTCATTCTGTTTTACAACACCCTCTCAACCATCGTGCTGGCGGTGTACAGCCCGGTGATCAAGTCCGATCCGTGGAGCATCTGCAAAAGCGTGATGGCCAACCCGCTGATCATCAGCGTGTTCGCGGCGGCACCGTTTGCCTATTTCAAACTCAGTTTGCCGGGATGGCTGGAAACCTCCGGCCAGTACCTGGCGCAAACCACGTTGCCATTGGCGCTGATCTGCATTGGCGGCACCTTGTCGCTCGCGGCGTTGCGCAAAAGTGGCGACATGGCACTGAGTTCGAGTCTGGTGAAGATGATCGGCCTGCCGGTGCTGGTGACCGTTGGCGCGTGGCTGTGGGGCTTTCGCGGGGCGGAGTTGGGGATTCTGTTTTTGTACTTCGGCAGCCCGACGGCGGCGGCGAGTTTTGTTATGGCGCGCCAGGCCAATGGCAACCATGAACTGGCGGCGGCGATTATTGTGATCACCACCTTGATGGCGGCGGTGACCACCAATATCGGGATCTTTGTGTTGCAGTGGGGTGGGTGGATCTAGTCTTCAAAATTTGTGGTGATTTTGAGGGCCTCTTCGCGGGCAAGCCTCGCTCCTACAGGGGGATCACCGAACCCGTAGGAGCGAGGCTTGCCCGCGAAGGCGATGGCCCTGCTCACTCCGGCTTCTGATAACTGTCGATCACTTCCTGCGCCGCTCGAAACGCATCAATCGCCGCCGGCACGCCGGCATACACCGCGCAATGCAGCAGCGCCTCGCGAATCTCTTCCACCGTGCAACCGTTGTTCAACGCACCACGCACGTGCCCCTTCAACTCCTGCGGACACTTCAACGCAGTCAGTGCGGCGAGGGTGATCAGGCTGCGGGTTTTCAGCGGCAGGCCTTCACGGTTCCAGACGCTGCCCCAGGCGTGTTCGTTGACGAAATCCTGCAACGGCTGACTGAACTCGGTGGCATTGCCCAGTGCGCGGTCGACGAACGCATCGCCCATCACTTGGCGGCGGACTTCAACGCCGGGTTTTTTGTTGTCGGTCATGGCACATCCCTCTTGTGGTGTTGGCGACGCCAGGCGCGCAGCGACGTGAACAGCAAGAACGCCATCAGCGCCGGCAGGACGAAAATCAGCATCAGGTGTTCCAGCTTGCCGGCCAGGGGCATGCCGGTGGTGAACGACACCACGTGCAACCCGTACGCCAGGTATAAACCGAGGAACAGCAGCCCCTCGGCTCGGGTCACGCGGTAACCGGAATAGAACACCGGCAGGCACAGCGCGGCGACGCCGAGCATCACCGGCAAGTCGAAGTCCAGGGCGTTGGGCGACACCGACAGCGGCGACGGCGCCACCAGCGCGGTAAAACCGAGCACGCCCAGCAGGTTGAACAGGTTGCTGCCGATCACGTTGCCCACGGCGATCTCCCGTTGACCGCGCAGTGCGGCGATCAGCGAGGTGGCCAGTTCTGGCAGGGAAGTGCTGATGGCGACGATGGTCAGGCCGATGATCCGCTCCGACAGCCCCAGGTCGGTGGCGACTGACACGGCGGCGCCCAGCAGCAAGTGTCCGGCGTAAACGAGCATCGCCAGCCCGGCGACGATCATCAACAGGCTGCTGATCCACGGTGCTTGTGCTTTCGATTCTTGGCTCGATGGCGGCCGGGCCGAGTGCCGCGACTGACGCAGCAGCAAGCCCAGGTACACCGCCAGCGCGGCCAGCAGGATCACGCCGTCGGTGCGGGTCAGTTCTTCGTTCCAGGCCAGCACGCAGACCAGCAGGCTGGCGCCGATCATCAGTGGGATATCCAGGCGCACCAGTTGCCGCGATACCCGCAACGGAATGATCAGCGCCGACAGGCCCAGGGTGACGAGGATGTTGAAGATACTGCTGCCGATCACGCTGCCCACGGCGATGTCGGCGTTTTGCGCGAGCATGGCTTGCAGGCTGACGGCCATTTGTGGGGCGCTGCTGCCGAGGGCGACGATGGTCAGGCCGATGATCAGCGGCCGCACATGCAGACGCGCGGCCAGGCGCACGGCGGCGCGCACCATCAGCTCGGCGCCGGCGATCAGCAACAATAGACCGCTGAGCAGTTCGATCACGCTCAGCAGGGGGATGTCTTCTAAACCGTAAATGGTCGGGGCTCCATCAATCGTCCAGGGCCTGCACGCGAACCTTTGCGGTGCCACTGCCGATCATGCCGAGCCGTACCGCAGCGGCATGGGACACGTCGATCAGGCGCCCACGGGTATGCGGCCCACGATCATTGATACGGACCACGCAGGATTTGTCGTTATTCAGATTGGTGACCTTCACCCGTGTGCCGAAGGGTAGCTGGCGATGGGCAGCGGTCAGGGAATTCTTGTCGAAACGCTCACCGCTGGCGGTGCGTTTACCTTGGTGTTTGGCGCCGTAATAGGAGGCGGTGCCGGTCTTGTCGTAGCCGTGTGGATCGATGATGTCGTTGCTGGCGCAACCGGCCAGCAGGGAGAGCAGGGCGCAGGCACTGAGCAGACGCTTCATTCAGATGTTTCCCGATACAAATGTGGGAGCGGGCTTGCTCGCGAAGGCGTCGTGCCAGTCGACATTGATATCGACTGATACGGCGCCTTCGCGAGCAAGCCCGCTCCCACAGGGGTTAGAGCCAGGCTTTAGATCTGGCTCCATTCGCATCAGCCTTCGAGCTTGCTTTTCAGCAGCTCGTTGACCTGTTGCGGGTTGGCCTTGCCCTTGGAGGCTTTCATGGCCTGGCCGACGAAGAAGCCGAACATCTTGCCGCGTTTGGCTTCGTCTGCCGCACGGTATTGTTCGACCTGTTCGGCGTTGGCCGCGAGCATCTCGTCGAGCACCGCAGAAATCGCGCCGCTGTCGGTGACTTGCTTGAGGCCACGTTTTTCGATGATCTCGTCCGCGCTGCCTTCGCCGTTGGCCATCGCTTCGAACACTACCTTGGCGATTTTGCCGGAGATGGTGTTGTCGGTGATGCGCAGCAGCATGCCGCCCAGTTGCTCGGCCGAAACCGGCGACTGATCGATGTCCAGGCCCTGTTTGTTCAACAGGCTGCCCAGCTCAACCATCACCCAGTTGGCCGCCAGTTTGGCGTCGCCGCCGATGCTTGCGACTTTCTCGAAGTAATCGGCTTGCTCGCGGCTGGTGGCCAGGACGCTGGCGTCATACACCGACAGGCCGAACTGCGCCTGGAAACGCTCGCGTTTCTGCGGTGGCAATTCTGGCAGGGTGGCGCGCACGTCATTGAGGAACGAGTCCTCGATGATGACCGGCAACAGGTCCGGATCGGGGAAGTAACGGTAGTCGTTGGCTTCCTCCTTGCTGCGCATCGGACGGGTTTCGTCCTTGTTCGGATCGTACAGGCGCGTCTGCTGGATCACCTTGCCGCCGTCTTCGATCAGCTCGATCTGACGCTGTACTTCGCTGTTGATCGCCTTCTCGATGAAACGGAACGAGTTGACGTTCTTGATCTCGCAGCGGGTGCCGAACTCAACCTGGCCCTTCGGACGGATCGACACGTTGCAGTCGCAACGCAGCGAACCTTCGGCCATGTTGCCGTCGCAGATGCCCAGGTAACGCACCAGCGCGTGGACGGTCTTGACGTAGGCCACGGCTTCCTTGGCGCTGCGCATGTCCGGCTCGGAGACGATTTCCAGCAGCGGTGTGCCAGCACGGTTCAGGTCGATGCCGGTGGCGCCGTTGAACTCTTCGTGCAGGCTTTTACCGGCGTCCTCTTCCAGGTGCGCACGGGTCACGCCGACACGTTTGATCGTGCCGTCTTCCATGGCGATGTCCAGGTGGCCCTTGCCGACGATCGGCAATTCCATCTGGCTGATCTGGTAGCCCTTGGGCAGGTCCGGGTAGAAGTAGTTTTTACGGGCGAACACGTTGTGCTGACCGATTTCGGCATCGATAGCCAGGCCGAACATCACCGCCATGCGCACCGCTTCCTGGTTCAGCACCGGCAGTACGCCGGGCATGCCCAGGTCTACCAGGCTGGCCTGGGTGTTCGGCTCGGAACCGAAGGTGGTGGAACTACCGGAAAAGATTTTCGACCGGGTGGTGAGCTGGGTATGAATCTCCAGCCCGATCACGACTTCCCATTGCATGTGTTTCTCCTCAGAAGCCGGTTGGGGTGCGGGTGTGCCAGTCAGTGTTGAGCTGATACTGGTGGGCAACGTTCAACAGGCGACCTTCCTGGAAATACGGGGCGAGCAATTGCACGCCGACCGGCAGACCGTCGACAAAACCGGCCGGCATGGACAAGCCCGGCAGACCCGCGAGGTTGGCGGTGATGGTGTAGACGTCTTCCAGATAAGCAGCGACCGGGTCACTGTTCTTGGCGCCGAGCTTCCAGGCCGGGTTCGGCGTGGTTGGACCGAGGATGATGTCGACCTCGGTGAAGGCAGCCATGAAGTCGTTCTTCACCAGACGGCGAATCTTCTGCGCCTTCAGGTAGTAGGCGTCGTAGTAACCGGCGGACAGCGCGTAGGCACCGACCATGATCCGGCGCTGCACTTCCGCGCCGAAGCCTTCGCCACGGGAGCGCTTGTACAGGTCTTCCAGGTTTTTCGGGTCTTCGCAGCGATAGCCGAAACGCACGCCGTCGAACCGCGACAGGTTGGAAGAGGCTTCTGCCGGGGCGATCACGTAGTACGCAGGAATCGCGTGCTGCATGTTCGGCAGGCTGATTTCCTTGACCACGGCGCCGAGCTTTTCCAGCTCCTTGACGCTGTTGTGGATCAGCTCGGCGATGCGCGGGTCGAGACCGGCGCTGAAGTATTCCTTCGGCACGCCGATGCGCAGGCCTTGCAAGGAGGTGTTGAGGCTGGCGCTGTAATCCGGCACGGGCTCGTCGATGCTGGTGGAGTCATTGGCATCGAAACCGGCCATGCCTTGCAACAAAATCGCGCAGTCTTCAGCAGTGCGCGCCAACGGGCCGCCCTGATCGAGGCTGGAGGCGTAGGCGATCATGCCCCAGCGTGAAACGCGACCGTAGGTCGGTTTCAGGCCGGTGAGGTTGGTGAACGCCGCAGGCTGGCGGATCGAGCCGCCGGTGTCGGTGGCGGTCGCGGCGGGCAACAGGCGAGCGGCAACGGCCGCCGCCGAACCACCGGACGAACCACCCGGCACGTGTTCCAGGTTCCACGGGTTTTTCACCGCGCCGTAGTAGCTCGACTCGTTGGCCGAACCCATGGCGAATTCGTCCATGTTGGTCTTGCCCAGGGTCACGGCACCGGCAGCGGCCAGTTTGGCGACCACGGTGGCGTCATACGGTGCTTTAAAGTTGTCGAGCATCTTCGAGCCGCAGCTGGTGCGAATGCCCTGGGTGCAGAACAAATCCTTGTGGGCGATCGGCGCGCCGAGCAGGGCGCCGCTCTCACCATTGGCGCGGCGTGCGTCAGCGGCTTTCGCCTGCTGGAGCGCCAGGTCTTCGGTGAGGCTGATGAAACTGTTGAGCTGTGGATCGAGCTGGGCGATGCGCGCCAGCAGGACTTTGGTCAGCTCTTCGGAGGAAAACTTTTTATCGGCGAGTCCGCGGGCGATCTCGGCCAGAGTCATTTGATGCATTGCAGGCTCTTTCCCTTTAGTCGATGACTTTCGGAACCAGGTACAGGCCGTTTTCGACCGCTGGTGCGATGGACTGATAGGCCTCGCGATGATTGGTCTCGGTCACCACGTCCGCACGCAGGCGCTGGCTGGCTTCCAGCGGGTGGGCCAGCGGCTCGATACCATCGGTATTGACCGCCTGCATTTCGTCGACCAGGCCGAGAATGCTGTTCAGGGCCGATGTGATGTGTGGAAGATCGGCATCATTCAGGCCCAGACAGGCCAGATGTGCGATTTTTTCCACGTCGGAGCGTTCAAGCGCCATTGCGATTCTCCAGTGGAAAACAGAACGGACGGCGTCCGTGTGTTAGATTGTCGGAACACTACCGCATTTCTACGGTCATAAGGCCGCGATTGTGGGGGTTGGTGCACAGAAAAGCGGCCAATTTAACATATTGGCGCCTTGCCCAAAATCCCTGTCGTTGTTAGAGTTTGCCGCACTTTTTTACCCACGCGTTGCCTAGGGTCCCTTTCCCATGTTCAAGAAACTGCGTGGCATGTTTTCCAGCGATCTTTCCATTGACCTGGGCACTGCCAACACCCTTATTTACGTGCGCGAGCGCGGAATCGTCCTGAATGAGCCCTCCGTTGTGGCTATTCGGACACACGGTAACCAGAAAAGTGTCGTTGCTGTCGGCACCGAGGCCAAGCGCATGCTCGGCCGTACGCCGGGCAACATTGCTGCCATTCGTCCGATGAAGGACGGCGTGATTGCCGACTTCAGCGTTTGCGAAAAGATGCTGCAGTACTTTATCAACAAGGTTCACGAAAACAGCTTCCTGCAGCCTAGCCCTCGAGTGCTGATCTGCGTTCCATGCAAATCCACCCAGGTGGAGCGTCGTGCCATCCGTGAATCGGCCCTTGGCGCCGGTGCCCGTGAAGTGTTCCTGATCGAAGAGCCGATGGCTGCTGCGATCGGTGCCGGCCTGCCGGTTGAAGAAGCGCGCGGTTCGATGGTGGTCGATATCGGGGGCGGTACTACTGAAATCGCCCTGATCTCCCTGAACGGTGTGGTCTACGCCGAATCCGTACGGGTTGGCGGCGACCGCTTCGACGAAGCGATCATCACCTACGTGCGTCGCAACTACGGCAGCCTGATCGGCGAATCCACTGCCGAGCGCATCAAGCAGGAAATCGGTACGGCCTACCCGGGCGGCGAAGTTCGTGAAGTCGACGTTCGTGGCCGCAACCTGGCCGAAGGCGTTCCACGCGCATTCACCCTGAACTCCAATGAAGTGCTGGAGGCTCTGCAAGAGTCCCTGGCGACCATCGTTCAGGCTGTGAAAAGTGCCCTGGAGCAATCGCCGCCGGAACTGGCTTCCGATATCGCCGAGCGTGGCCTGGTACTGACCGGTGGTGGCGCCCTGCTGCGCGACCTCGACAAGTTGCTGGCCCAGGAAACCGGTCTGCCGGTGATCGTTGCCGAAGATCCGCTGACCTGTGTGGCTCGCGGCGGTGGCCGTGCCCTGGAAATGATGGATAAACACACCATGGATCTGCTGTCGAGCGAGTGATATCGCCCGACGCATCTATGCTGTGAGCGCGCAGGCAGCACTTTGCAGTGCTGCCTGTTGCGTTTATCTTCTGTCAGTCTGCATCCAGGCCGGTTTGATGGCGTATGAATAAAGAGAACATTTGCCTGGGAGGAGCGGCTTATTAAACCGCTTTTCGCCAAAGGCCCCTCACTGGGCGTGCGCTTATTGGTGCTGGTCGTGCTTTCGGTCGCGCTGATGGTGGTCGATGCCCGCTTCACACTGCTCAAGCCAGTGCGTAGCCAGATGTCGCTGGTGCTGATGCAGTCCTACTGGATCACCGACCTGCCGCAGCGGTTATGGCAAGGTGTGGCCAGCCAATTCGGCAGCCGGACCGAGCTCGTCGCCGAAAACGAAAAACTCAAGACCGAAAACCTGCTGTTGCAGGGCCGCATGCAAAAGCTTGCAGCCCTCACCGAGCAGAACGTTCGGCTGCGCGAATTGCTAAATTCCTCCGCGCTGGTCAACGAAAAGGTCGAAGTGGCCGAGTTGATCGGCATGGACCCCAACCCCTTCACCCACCGCATCATCATCAATAAAGGTGAGCGCGACGGTGTGGTCCTCGGTCAGCCGGTGCTCGATGCCCGTGGCCTGATGGGCCAGGTGGTGGAGTTGATGCCGTACACCTCCCGCGTCTTGTTGCTGACGGACACGACCCACAGCATTCCCGTGCAAGTGAACCGCAACGGCCTGCGGGCGATTGCCAGCGGCACCGGCAACCCGGAACGCCTGGAATTGCGTCATGTGGCCGACACTGCCGACATTAAAGAAGGCGACCTGCTGGTCAGCTCCGGCCTTGGCCAGCGCTTCCCGGCGGGCTACCCGGTGGCGACGGTCAAGGAAGTGATCCACGATTCCGGCCAGCCGTTTGCCATCGTCCGCGCCGTGCCAACCGCCGCTCTTAACCGCAGCCGTTACCTGCTGCTGGTGTTCAGCGATGGGCGCACCGCCGAAGAACGCGCCAATGAAGCCGCCCAGGCCCAGGAAGCGCTGGACCAGCACGGCGGCGGCCCGATCATTCCGGCCACCGTGCCCAAACCGATTCCGGCGGTCGTGCCGACGCCAGCCGTTGCCGCGCCAGCCACTGCACCTGCGGCCACCACGCCGGCGGCAACGACACCGGCCAAGCCTGCGGCAACGACCCATCCGGCCAAGCCTGTGACCAAGCCGACTGCCGCGAAACCCGCTGCCAAACCGCCAGTCTCTGCACCGGCCACTACTGGGGGACGAGAATAATGGCGGGCGCTACTTCATCGCGAAACGGCTGGATCGTCTGGCTGACCTTCGCCATCGGCCTGCTGCTGAGCGTTTCACCGCTGCCGCAGTTCATGGAAATCCTGCGTCCCTTGTGGCTGGCCTTGCTGCTGGCGTTCTGGGCGCTGGCCCTGCCGCAGACAGTCGGCATGGTCACCGCGTTTTGCCTGGGGTTGGCCGAAGACGTGCTCTATGGCACGTTATTGGGCCAGAACGCCTTGATCCTGACGCTCATCACCTACCTGGTGCTGGCGTTGCAGCAGCGTCTGCGGATGTTCCCGATGTGGCAGCAGTGCCTGGTGATCCTGGTGATCTTCGGCCTCGCCCAACTTGTCCAGTTGTGGCTCAGCGCACTGACCGGCAACCGTCAGCCGACCCTGGCGCTGGTGCTGCCGGCCCTGGTCAGCGCGTTGCTCTGGCCGTGGATCAGCTTCGGTTTGCGTGGGCTGCGTCGACGTTACAAGATCAATTGAATTCGGTCAGGCATTAGCCCGCACCTCGACAAGGGAGATGTCTGGATGAAATCGCTTTACCTCGCTTCAGGCTCGCCCCGTCGGCGTGAACTGCTCACGCAGATCGGCGTGCCGTTTTCCGCCATCAGCGCGGACATCGATGAAACCCCTTTGCCCAACGAAACCCCATCGGTCTATGTCGAGCGCCTGGCGCGCGGCAAGGCCGAGGCCGGGCGGCGCACGGTTGTGTCCGACGCGGCATTTTGCGTATTGGGCGCCGATACCGCCGTGGTACTGGACGGGAAAATTCTCGGCAAACCGGTGGACGAAGCCGATGCTTGCGCCATGCTTATGCTGTTGTCGGGGCAGGAACACGAAGTCCTGACGGCGATTGCCGTGCTCGATGGCGAGCGTTGCGAATCCCGGGTTGTGCGCAGCCGGGTGCGTTTTCGCGACATCAGCCGCGAAGAAGCGGCGGCCTACTGGGCCAGCGGCGAACCCCGGGACAAGGCCGGCGGCTATGGCATTCAAGGACTGGGTGCGGTGTTTGTCGCCGGCCTCAATGGCAGCTATTCGGCGGTGGTCGGACTGCCGCTGTGCGAAACCTTCGAGGTGCTGGGCCATTTCGGCATACCCTGTTGGCAAACCTTAAACGCGCGCTAAGCGTCGTACTGACTAGATGCGGCCATTTTCGTGAACATGCCTGAACGAGACCCTGCCATGAGTGAAGAGATTCTGATCAACATCACGCCGATGGAATCGCGCGTGGCGGTGGTCGAAAACGGTGTTCTGCAAGAGGTTCATGTCGAACGCACGCAAAAACGCGGAATCGTCGGCAACATCTATAAAGGCAAGGTCGTTCGGGTATTGCCCGGCATGCAGGCAGCGTTCGTCGACATCGGCCTGGACCGTGCCGCATTCATCCACGCTTCGGAAATTTCCCTGCGTGAAGGCCCTGCGGTTGAGAGCATCAGCACCCTGGTGCACGAAGGCCAGAGCCTGGTGGTGCAAGTCACCAAGGACCCGATCGGCTCCAAAGGCGCACGCCTGACCACGCAATTGTCGATTCCGTCGCGCTACCTGGTGTACATGCCGCGCACGGCTCACGTCGGCATTTCCCTGAAGATCGAAGACGAAGCCGAGCGCGAACGCCTCAAGCAAGTGGTCACCGATTGCGTGGCGAAAGAAGGCATCAAGGAGGCCGGTGGTTTCATTCTGCGCACCGCCGCCGAAGGGGCCGGGGCCGATGAAATCCTCATGGACATCCGCTACCTGCGCCGTCTGTGGGACCAGATCAACGCCCAGATCAAAACAATCGGCGCGCCGAGCGTGATCTACGAAGACCTCGGCCTGGCCCTGCGCACCTTGCGTGATCTGGTGAGTCCGAAGATCGAGAAGATCCGCATCGACTCCCGGGAAACCTTTCAGAAAACTACGCAATTCGTCGCCGAACTGATGCCGGAAATCGCCGATCGCCTTGAGCACTATCCGGGTGAGCGGCCGATTTTCGACCTGTACGGCGTCGAAGACGAAATCCAGAAAGCCCTGGAACGCAAGGTGCCGCTCAAGTCCGGCGGTTATCTGGTAGTGGACCCGGCGGAGGCCATGAGCACCATCGACGTCAACACCGGGGCGTTCGTCGGCCATCGCAATCTCGAAGAAACCATCTTCAAGACCAACCTCGAAGCCGCTACTGCCATCGCCCGCCAACTGCGCCTGCGCAACCTCGGCGGGATCATCATCATCGACTTCATCGACATGGAAGACGAAGAGCACCAGCGCCAAGTGTTGCGCACCCTTGAGAAACAACTGGAACGCGATCACGCCAAGACCAACATCATCGGCATCACCGAGTTGGGCCTGGTGCAGATGACCCGCAAGCGCACCCGGGAAAGTCTCGAACAGGTGTTGTGCGAACCGTGCAGCAGTTGCCAGGGCCGCGGCAAATTGAAGACGCCGGAAACGGTGTGCTACGAAATTTTCCGCGAAATCCTGCGCGAAGCCCGCGCCTATCAGGCCGAAGGCTATCGTGTATTGGCGAATCAGAAAGTGGTGGATCGCTTGCTCGATGAAGAGTCGGGCAACGTCGCCGAGCTGGAAGGGTTTATCGGTCGCACCATTCGCTTCCAGGTCGAAACCATGTATTCCCAGGAACAATACGACGTGGTGCTGCTCTGAATCTCCAGGTTTCACCGCGACTAGAACGGCTGGCCTCAGCTTTTTGCAGTATTTTTGCCATGGGAGCCAACTGACATGGACCGTCTGACACGCAGTTTGGCCGCACTGACCCGCTGGGGGCTGGGCCTGTGTGCGTTGGTTCTGGTGCTGATGGCGTTGTACGTCAGCCTCGGTCGGGAACTGACGCCGCTGGTGGCCGAATACCGCGCAGACATCGAGACCAAAGCCAGTGACGCCTTGGGCATGCCCCTGCAAATCGGCAAGCTGGAAGGCAACTGGAGCGGTTTCGCGCCGATCCTGCTGGCCCACGACGTCACGGTCGGCGCGGGCACCAATGCCCTGCGCCTGGACAACGTGCGGGTGGTGCCGGACCTCTGGGCCAGCCTGTTGGCCCGGCAAGTGCGCATCGCTCACCTGGAACTCAATGGCCTGAAGATCAGCCTCAAGGAAGGCGAGAATGGCCAATGGGCACTGGAAGGTTTACCGGTGCAGCAAGACCAGCCCATGGACCCGGAACAGTTGCTCAATCGCATGCAAATGGTCGAGCAACTGTCGGTGCTCGACAGCCAGATCACCTTGCAGCCCCTGGACCACGCGCCGCTGACGCTGACCTACGTCGGCCTGAATCTGAAAACCGGTGCTTCCCGTCAGCGCCTCGATGCGCGCCTGACCCTGCCCGACGGTCAACCCGTGGCCATGAGCCTGCGCACCCGCATTCGCGCCAGCGCCTGGAAGGACGGCGAGGCCGAGGCTTATGTGAGTCTGCCGCAAAGCGATTGGTCGAAATGGTTGCCGGGGCGTCTGACCCGACAATGGAATTTCTCCGAGATCAAGGCCGGCGGCGAACTGTGGCTGACTTGGGGGGAGGGCGCAGTGCAAAGCGCGGCGATCCGCCTCAACGCCCCGCAACTCAAGGGTGCCTACGCCGAGCGCAAGCCGATCCAGATCAACAATTTTGCTCTCAACGGCTACTTCCAGCGCAGTGACGAAGGCGCGCTGGTGACCCTCGATTCCTTGTCGATGAACCTGGGCGATACCCGTTGGGAAACTCATCTGCAACTCAAGCAAAGCGTCGCTACCGACAAGGCCGATGAAACCTGGCATCTGCAAGCCGATCGTCTGGACCTGACCCCGCTCACGCCGCTGCTCAATGCGCTGGGGCCGTTGCCGGAAGGCGTGGCCACGGCCGTCGACAAGCTCAAGGTGACCGGTGCTCTGCGCAATGTATTAATTGATTTTCGGCCCAACGCCACCGACGACAGCAAATTCAGCTTTGCCGCCAACCTCGAGCGGGTCGGTTTCGACGCTTATCACGGCGCCCCGGCGGCGCGGAATGTCAGCGGCAGCATCAGCGGCGACCTCGGTCACGGCGAGCTGCGCATGGACAGCAAGGATTTTTCCCTGCACCTGGACCCGATCTTCGCCAAGCCATGGCAATACATTCAGGCCAATGCCCGGCTGACCTGGAAGCTCGATAAGGAAGGCTTCACCCTGATCGCACCGTACCTGAAGGTGCTGGGCGAGGAGGGCAAGATTGCCGGCGACTTCCTGATCCGCCTGCATTTCGACCACACCCAGGAAGACTACATGGACCTGCGGGTCGGCCTGGTGGACGGCGACGGCAAATACACCGCCAAGTACCTGCCAACCGTGCTCAGCCCGGCGCTGGACGAATGGCTGCGCACGGCGATTCTCAAGGGCGCGGTCGACCAGGGGTTCTTCCAGTACCAGGGCTCGCTCAATCATGGCGCCGAAGACACCGCCCGCAGTATCAGCCTGTTCTTCAAGGTGCACGACGCCGAACTGGCGTTCCAGCCCGGCTGGCCGCACGTCAGCAAGGTCAGCGGCGACGTGTTCATCGAGGACAGCGGCGTGCGCATCCTGGCCAGCAAAGGCCAGTTGCTCGACACCCAGGTCAGCGACATCTACGTCAACATCCCCCACGCGCCGGCCGGGCAAAACGTCCATCTGTACCTCGACGGCGGATTCTCCGGCGGCTTGGGCGATGGCCTGAAGATCCTGCAGCAAGCGCCGATCGGCACCGCTGACACCTTCGCCGGTTGGGAGGGTGACGGCGATCTGCAAGGCAAGTTGAAACTCGATATTCCGTTGGCCAAAGGCGAGCAGCCAAAAATCCTGGTCGATTTCAAAACCGCCAAGGCGCGGTTGAAACTGGCCGAGCCGACCCTGGAGCTGACTCAGCTCAAGGGCGATTTCCGCTTCGACAGCAACAAGGGCTTGAGCGGGCAGAACATCAGCGCCCGGGCCTTCGACAAACCGGTGACCGCGCAGATTTTTGCCGATGGCAGCCCCGGCAAGCTCAATACCCGGGTCGCTGCGTCCGGCCAGGTCGAGGTCAAGAAACTTACCGACTGGCTCAACGTGACCCAGCCATTGCCCGTGTCCGGCACTGTGCCTTATCAACTGCAACTGAACCTCAATGGCGCTGACAGCCAGTTGATCGTCAGTTCCAATCTGCAAGGCGTCGCCGTCGATTTGCCGGCGCCGTTCGGTATGGCCGCCGATGTGGGGCGTGACACGGTGTTCCGCATGTCCCTGCAAGGACCGGAGCGGCGTTATTGGGTGACCTATGGCGACTTGGCGAACTTCACTTTTGCCTCGCCACCGGGCAACTTTGCCGACGGTCGCGGTGAGTTGTTCCTCGGTGCCGGCAATGCCGTGCTGCCTGACGCCAAAGGCCTGCGGGTCAGCGGCGTGCTGTCGGAACTGGATGTCGCGCCGTGGAAGGCGCTGGTGGACAAGTATGCCGGCCAGGATCCGGGCGGCAGCGCCAAGCAATTGCTCAGCGGCGCGGACTTCAAGGTCGGCAAGCTCACTGGCATAGGCCCGACCCTGGATCAGGTGTCGGTGCAGTTGAACCGCAAATCATCGGCCTGGGCCTTGCAACTCGACAGTCAGCAGGCCAAGGGCAGCGCCACTATTCCCGATGCGAAAGCCGCGCCGATTGCGATCAATCTGCAATACGTGCGGTTGCCGGCGCCGGATCCGACCGTGCTGGCCGACGAAAACTCGCCGGACCCGCTGGCCTCCGTGGACCCGAGCAAGATCCCGGCACTGGATATCACCATCAATCAGCTGTTCCAGGGCAATGACCTGGTGGGTGCCTGGTCGCTGAAAGTGCGCCCGACCGCCAAGGGCATCGCCCTCAATACCCTGGACATGGGCCTCAAAGGCATCCTGTTGCAGGGCAATGGCGGCTGGGAAGGCACGCCGGGCGCGACCAACAGTTGGTACAAGGGCCGGATCAGCGGCAAGAACCTGGCCGATGTGCTCAAGGGCTGGGGCTTTGCGCCGAGCGTGACCAGTGAAGAGTTTCATATGGATGTCGACGGTCGCTGGCCCGGTTCGCCGGCGTGGCTGGCCACCAAGCGTTTCTCCGGTAGCCTCGATGCCTCGCTCAATAAAGGTCAGTTTGTCGAAGTCGAGGGCAGCGCCCAGGCGTTACGGGTGTTTGGCCTGCTCAACTTCAACTCCATCGGCCGCCGTCTGCGGTTGGACTTCTCCGACCTGTTTGGCAAAGGCCTGAGTTACGACCGGGTCAAAGGCCTGCTGGTGGCGAGCAACGGCGTTTATGTGACCCGCGAGCCGATCCTGTTGACCGGGCCGTCGAGCAACCTTGAGCTCAATGGCACCCTGGACCTGGTCGGCGATCAGGTCGATGCCAAGTTGCTGGTGACCTTGCCACTGACCAACAACCTGCCGATTGCCGCGCTGATTGTCGGCGCGCCGGCCATTGGTGGCGCGCTGTTCCTGATCGACAAGCTGATTGGCGACCGCGTGGCGCGTTTTGCCAGCGTGAAATACACCGTCAAAGGGCCATGGAAAGAACCGAAGATCACCCTGGACAAGCCGTTTTGAAAAAACACGCTCTGGGTTGATGGAGTAGCATGGCGCTATTCCCTGTAGGAGCGAGGCTTGCCCGCGAAGGCGTCTGTTCTGACACACCGCGGTGCATCCCTTCGCGGGCAAGCCTCGCTCCTACGGGTCATGTGTTGTTTTGAATAAGGAATGGCCATGTCTGTAGCGGTGATTCAAATGGTCAGCCAGAGCGATGTGCTGGCTAATCTGGCCCAGGCCCGGCGCCTGCTCGAACAAGCGGCAAACGCAGGCGCGCGCCTGGCGGTGCTGCCGGAAAACTTCGCTGCCATGGGCCGTCGCGATATCGACGATATCGGTCGCGCCGAGGCGTTGGGCGAAGGTCCGATCCTGCCATGGTTGAAACAGACCGCCCGCGCCCTCAAGTTATGGATAGTCGCCGGCACGTTGCCGTTGCCGCCGGTGGATCAGCCGATGGCCAAAGTGCATGCCTGCTCGCTGCTGGTGGATGACCAGGGCGAAACCGTTGCTCGATATGACAAGTTGCACCTGTTCGACGTCGATGTGGCGGACAATCGCGGGCGTTACCGTGAATCCGATGACTATGCTTATGGCAGTGGCGTCGTGGTCGCGGACACCCCCGTTGGTCGGGTTGGCCTGACCGTGTGTTATGACCTGCGCTTCCCGGAGCTGTACAGCGAATTGCGCGCCGCCGGGGCAGAACTGATCACCGCACCTTCGGCCTTCACCGCCGTGACCGGCGCGGCCCACTGGGATGTGCTGATTCGCGCACGGGCCATCGAGACCCAGTGTTATGTACTCGCGGCCGCCCAGGGTGGCACCCATCCGGGGCCGCGAGAGACTTATGGACATGCCGCCATCGTCGACCCGTGGGGTCGCGTGCTGGCGCAACAGGATCAAGGCGAGGCCGTGCTGCTGGCCGAACGCGACAGCAGCGAACAGGCGTCCATCCGGGCGCGGATGCCGGTGTCCAGTCACCGGCGCTTTTTCTCGCAGGGCGCCCAGCGACCTGCCTCAGAACGATGAATTTAAGGCGTAAAGCATATGAGCGAGTTGTTGTCCTCAGTCAGTGACCACCTGTTAGCGCCCGGCGGCGTGACGATCGAGAGCCTGCAAAGTGTGCTCGGCGATCTGGCCGGCCCGGGCATCGATGCGGCCGACCTGTATTTCCAGGGCCAGATTTCCGAGTCCTGGGCGCTGGAAGACGGGATCGTCAAGGAAGGCAGCTTCAACCTCGACCAAGGCGTCGGCGTGCGTGCGCAATCCGGTGAGAAAACCGGTTTTGCCTACAGCAATGCCATCACCCTCGAAGCGTTGGGCGCGGCGGCCCGTGCTGCCCGTTCGATCTCCCGTGCCGGGCAGAACGGCACGGTGCAGGCGTTCACCACCCAGGATGTCGCCCAGTTGTACGGGCCGGACAACCCATTGGAAGTGCTGACCCGCGCCGAGAAAGTCGACCTGCTCAAGCGCATTGACGTCGCGACTCGCGCCCTCGACCCGCGTATCCAGCAAGTCACCGTGAGCATGGCCGGGGTCTGGGAACGCATTCTGGTGGCGTCCACCGATGGCAGCCTGGCGGCGGATGTTCGGCCACTGGTGCGCTTCAACGTCAGCGTGATCGTCGAGCAGAACGGTCGCCGCGAGCGCGGTGGTCATGGTGGCGGCGGTCGCACTGATTACCGTTATTTCCTCAGCGATGATCGCGCTATGGGTTATGCCCGTGAAGCGCTGCGTCAGGCGTTGGTGAATCTGGAAGCCATCCCTGCGCCGGCCGGTACTTTGCCAGTGGTGCTGGGTTCGGGCTGGTCCGGCGTGCTGCTGCACGAAGCGGTCGGTCATGGTCTGGAAGGTGACTTCAACCGCAAGGGCAGCTCCGCCTACAGCGGGCGTATGGGCGAGATGGTCGCGTCCAAGCTCTGCACCATCGTCGATGACGGCACGTTGGCCGGGCGTCGAGGTTCGCTGAGTGTCGATGACGAAGGCACCCCGACCGAGTGCACCACGCTGATCGAAAACGGCGTGCTCAAGGGCTACATGCAGGACAAGCTCAACGCCCGCTTGATGGGTGTGGCCCGCACCGGTAATGGTCGTCGCGAATCCTACGCGCACCTGCCGATGCCACGGATGACCAACACCTACATGCTGGCCGGCGAAAGCGACCCGGAAGAAATCATTAAGTCGGTCAAGCGCGGCATCTACTGCGCCAACCTCGGCGGCGGTCAGGTGGACATCACCAGCGGCAAATTCGTGTTCTCCACCAGCGAGGCGTACCTGATCGAAGACGGCAAGATCACCGCCCCGGTCAAAGGCGCGACGTTGATTGGTAACGGGCCGGAAGCCATGAGCAAGGTGTCGATGGTCGGTAACGACCTGGCGCTGGACAGTGGCGTGGGGACGTGCGGGAAGGATGGGCAGTCGGTGCCGGTGGGTGTCGGCCAGCCAACGCTGAAAATCGATGCGATCACTGTGGGTGGCACAGGATCATAAAGAAATGTAGGAGCTGCCGCAGGCTGCGATCTTTTGACTTTGATCTTTGCAACATCAAAAGCAAGATCAAAAGATCGCAGCCTGCGGCAGCTCCTACAAGGGACGCGATAACTTAACGCAGACCGCGTTGAGTCTCGTCCAGCTCACGGATGTACTTGAAGATTTTACGGCTCGATGCCGGTGGCTTGTTGGTCGCCAGTTCGTGCTGGGCCTGACGGATCAGGGAACGCAACTGTTGACGATCAGCCTCCGGGTAGTCGATGACGAATTTTTCCAGGACCGCGTCGTCGCCTGCGATCAAGCGATCGCGCCAGCGTTCCAGGCCGTGGAAACGTTCGTTGTACTGCCGGGTGGAGGCATCGAGTTGATCGAGCAAGGTCAGAATGGCGTCAGTGTCCTGGTCGCGCATCAGTTTGCCGATGAACATAAGGTGCCGTTTACGCGCGATATTCGCGGTGTGCTTGGGCGCATCGGCCAGGGCCCGGCGCATGGCGTCGGTCAACGGCAGTTTTGCCAGCAAGTCAGGCTTGAGCGTTGTAAGGCGTTCGCCGAGGTCAACCAGAGCATGCAGCTCGCGTTTAACCTGGGATTTGCTTTTTTCTCCCGTATCGAGGGAGTCGTCGTAAGAATCAACCATGGTGGCCGTCCGCAAAGAAACGCCGCCATGATAACCAGTCGGGGGCCGCTTGTCCGGCCCGGTCGCTCGAAGGCCCCAGCCGAAAGCAGAATTTGAGTGGAGAACAGCATGAGTGCAGTTGAAAGCGTCGGCCCACAAGCGTTGCCGGCACTGCAAGAGCAAGTCGAGCAGATCATTGCTGAAGCCAAGCGCCAGGGCGCCAGTGCCTGTGAAGTCGCGGTGTCGCTGGAGCAGGGCCTGTCCACGTCGGTGCGTCAGCGAGAAGTCGAAACTGTCGAATTCAATCGCGATCAGGGCTTTGGCATCACGTTGTACGTCGGCCAGCGCAAAGGTTCGGCCAGCACGTCGGCCAGTGGCCCGGAAGCGATTCGCGAAACCGTCGCCGCCGCGCTTGCCATTGCCAAGCACACCTCTGAAGACGAAGCCTCGGGCCTGGCGGATGCCGCGCTGATGGCCAAGGACCTGCAGGATTTCGACCTGTTCCACGAGTGGGACATCACTCCCGAGCAAGCCATCGAAATGGCCTTGAGCTGTGAAGCGGCGGCGTTTGCCACCGACAGCCGGATCAAGAACGCCGACGGCACCACCCTCAGCACCCATCAGGGCTGCCGCGTCTACGGCAACAGCCACGGCTTTATCGGCGGCTACGCGTCGACTCGCCACAGCCTGAGCTGCGTGATGATCGCCGAGGCCGAAGGCCAGATGCAGCGCGATTACTGGTACGACGTGAACCGTCAGGGCAGCTTGCTGGCCGACCCGGTGAGCATTGGCCAGCGTGCCGCGCAACGGGCGGCGAGCCGTCTGGGCGCGCGTCCGGTGCCAACCTGCGAAGTGCCGGTGCTGTTTTCGGCGGAACTGGCCGGTGGCTTGTTCGGCAGCTTCCTGTCGGCGGTGTCCGGCGGCAGCCTGTATCGCAAATCGTCGTTCCTCGAAGGCACCCTGGGGCAGAAACTGTTCCCGGAATGGCTGACCCTCGATGAGCGTCCACATTTGATGCGCGCCATGGGCAGTTCGGCGTTCGATGGCGATGGTTTGGCGACCTATGCCAAACCGTTCGTCGAAAATGGCGTCCTGGTGTCGTACATCCTCGGCACCTATTCCGGTCGCAAACTGGGCATGCCGAGCACCGCCAACGCTGGCGGCGTGCACAACCTGTTCGTCACCCATGGCGACGAAGACCAGGCTGCGCTGTTGCGTCGTATGGGCCGTGGCTTGCTGGTCACCGAACTGATGGGGCAGGGCCTGAATATGGTCACCGGCGATTACTCCCGTGGCGCGGCGGGTTTCTGGGTCGAGAACGGCGAAATCCAGTTCGCGGTCCAGGAAGTGACCATCGCCGGCAACATGCGCGACATGTTCAAGCAGATTGTCGCGGTGGGGAATGACCTGGAACTGCGCAGCAACATTCGCACTGGCTCGGTGCTGATTGAGCGGATGACGGTGGCGGGTAGCTAATCCCGGTTTTCCGTTACATAAAAAGGCGCGTCATCCCATCGGATGGCGCGCCTTTTTTATGCGCCTCACACAAGTCCCCCTGTGGGAGCGGGCTTGCTCGCGAAGGCGGTATGTCAGTCACCTCATTTCTAGCTGACACACCGCATTCGCGAGCAAGCCCGCTCCCACAATGAACCTCATCTATTTTTCCGGGGTTGTTTTGGTTCTCATTATCATCTAATAATAAATCTCATTACCGAATGAGCCCGGATTATGAGTTCTGCCTTGCACGAGCAGCCGTACCTCGAAAGCTGGCGCTGGATGAGTCGCCAGATCCGATGCGCGATGGATCCCGACGAACCGCGCCTGATTGAACATTACTTGGCCGAAGGCCGGTATCTGGCCTGTTGCACGGCCACCTCGCCCTGGACCATCGCTGAAACCTCCTTCCGTTTATTGCTCGACACCGCCGCCGATGTCGCGCTGCCGTGGCACTGGCGCAGCTACTGCCTCGACCAAGCCTGGCGCCCGTTGCGTGAGCTGGAACGTCTCTCCCTGTGCAAATGCCGGCTCAAACGCTGGCAGCGCTACACCTGGCAACTGGCGACCTGCGAGTTGCAGCCCTCGATTCCCCTCATAGAACTGGTGCAAGGATTTAGTGATGACCAAGACTCGTATTGAGCGCGACAGCATGGGCGAGCTTCAGCTCCCGGAAGCCGCCCTCTACGGCGCACAAACCCAACGTGCGGTGGATAACTTCCCCATCAGCGGCAAACCGATGCCGGTGCAGTTCATTCGTGCGTTGATCCTGGCCAAGGCTGCCGCCGCCCGGGCCAACGTGGAGCTCAAGCAGATCAGCGAATCCCAGGGCAAAGCCATTGTCGATGCGGCTCAGGGCTTGCTCGAAGGCGATTTCATGCAGCACTTCCCGGTGGACATCTTCCAGACCGGTTCCGGCACCAGCTCCAACATGAACGCCAACGAAGTGATCGCCACCCTGGCCAGCCGACTGCTGGGCGAGCCGGTGAACCCCAACGATCACGTCAACTGCGGCCAGAGCAGCAACGACATCATCCCGACCACCATCCACGTCAGTGCCGCGCTGGCGTTGCACGAGCAATTACTGCCGGCGCTGCTGCATCTGGTGCAGGTGATCGAGCACAAGGCCGAGCAGGTCCATCACCACGTCAAAACCGGGCGCACGCACTTGATGGACGCCATGCCCGTACGCATGAGCCAAGTACTTAACGGCTGGGCGCAACAGCTCAAAGCCAACATCGGCCACCTGCAAGACTTGCTGCCGAGCCTGCAATCCCTGGCCCAGGGCGGCACGGCGGTCGGCACCGGGATCAATGCTCATCCGCAATTCGCGGCGCTGTTCAGCCAGCAATTGAGCAAACTGACCCAAGTGCAATTCCAGCCGGGCAAGGACCTGTTCGCGTTGATCGGTTCCCAGGACACGGCGGTCGCGGTCTCTGGTCAGCTCAAGGCCACCGCCGTTTCGCTGATGAAAATCGCCAACGACCTGCGCTGGATGAACTCCGGTCCGCTCGCAGGCCTGGGCGAAATCGAACTCGAAGCCTTGCAACCGGGCTCCTCGATCATGCCGGGCAAGGTCAACCCGGTGATCCCGGAAGCCACGGCGATGGTCGCCGCCCAAGTGATCGGCAACGACACGGTAATCACTATCGCCGGCCAGTCGGGCAATTTCGAATTGAACGTGATGCTGCCGATCATCGCCCAGAACCTGCTAAGCAGTATCGAGTTGCTGGCCAATTCCAGCCGACTGCTGGGTGACAAGGCCATCGCCAGCTTCAAGGTCAACGAGGCCCGGCTCAAGGAAGCGCTGTCGCGCAATCCGATCCTGGTCACCGCACTCAACCCGATCATCGGTTACCAAAAAGCCGCTGAAATCGCCAAGAAGGCGTATCAGCAGGGCCGTCCGGTGATTGATGTCGCCCTGGAACACACCGACCTGACGCGCAGCCAACTGGAAGAACTACTCAATCCAGAAAAGCTCACCGCCGGCGGCGTGTAATCACTGCTACCGCTTTGGAGGCTCACCATGGAGCACTGGAAACGCACGATCGAAAGGGCCAATCGCCATTTCATGCTGGGCGAGTTCGTCGATGCCCGCGAGGCTTACTTGCAGGCACTGGCATTGGCCCAGGTGTTGTTCGAGCGCTGGGCGGATGCCGACGAAGCGGTGGCCGCTTGCGTGATTTCCCACCACAACCTGGCGGATTTGCATTTGCGTCTGAACCAGCCGGAGGAGAGCGCCGAGTACCTGTGCGCGATCCATCAACGGTTGTTGCAGACCATGCAGGACCCGCGACTGGCCCCGGCCCTGCGCGAAGCCGCGTTGCGCCAGAGCAGCAAAACCTACGTCGAACTGCTGAATTTCATCAGTGAACACGGTGAATACCCGCGCACCCATCGGCTGTTGCACATGGATGCTGCGTCGCCCCGACATCAGCCTGTCCCTCTTCAACATGGAGTCCACTGAAATGGCTTTTACCTTGCCTGCCTTGCCGTACGCCTACGATGCCCTGGAACCGCATATCGATGCGCAGACCATGGAAATCCACTACACCAAACACCACCAGACCTACATCAACAACCTCAACGCGGCCGTCGAAGGGACCGAGTTTGCCGATTGGTCGGTGGAAAAACTGGTGGCCAGCGTTCAGCAACTGCCAGAAAAACTGCGCGCAGCGGTGATCAATCAGGGCGGCGGCCACGCCAACCACTCGTTGTTCTGGGAAGTCATGGCGCCCAACGCCGGCGGTAAACCTGATGGCGCGTTGGCCACGGCCATCGATGAGCAGTTGGGCGGTCTCGACAGTTTCAAGGATGCCTTCACCAAAGCCGCACTGACCCGTTTCGGCAGTGGCTGGGCTTGGCTGAGCGTCACGCCGCACAAGACCCTGATCGTGGAAAGCAGTGGCAATCAGGACAGCCCGTTGATGAACGGCAACACACCGATCCTCGGCCTCGACGTCTGGGAGCACGCCTATTACCTGCGTTATCAGAACCGCCGTCCGGAATACATCAACGCGTTTTACAACGTGATCAATTGGCCCGAAGTCGCGGCGCGCTATCAGGCTGCGCTGGTTTAAGTCCTCTATAAAAACAATCCAAGGCTGACTATGGGCACTGAAACACTGGCGATCGGTAGCGGACGAATGTTTCGTTACGCGTTGGGATCGCTGTTACTGCTGGCGGGTATGACGTTGTTGGTCGCCCAGGGATTGGCGTGGCTGGACCTTGAGCCGAAATTGCTGCGTGCCCTGCAAGGCGGGGCGATTTGCGCCTTGGGCACCGCGCTCGGGGCGGTGCCGGTGCTGGTGATCCGGCGCATGCCCCAGGCGCTCAGCGATACCCTGCTGGGTTTCGGTGCCGGCGTGATGCTTGCGGCGACGGCGTTTTCGCTGATAGTCCCGGGCATCTCTGCGGCCGAAAGCCTGGGGCTGACGCCTTGGGCGGCCAGCGGCCTGATCAGCTTCGGCATCATGCTCGGCGCGTTCGGGCTGTTCCTGGTGGATCGCAAGGTCTCCGGGGCCAGTCCGGAAATGCTCGTCGGCACCTTGGAAAGACCGGTGATTCCACCGCGGATCTGGTTGTTCGTCTTCGCGATCATTGCCCATAACATTCCGGAAGGCATGGCGGTTGGGGTTTCGGCCGGTGGCGGCATGCCCGACGCCGACAGCCTGGCCATGGGCATTGCCTTGCAGGATGTACCCGAGGGGCTGGTGATCGCGTTGGTGTTGGCTGGGGCGGGGATGTCGCGGGTCAAGGCGTTCCTGATCGGTGCGGCATCAGGGCTGGTGGAGCCGGTCTTCGCGCTGCTGTGTGCGTGGCTGGTCAGCCTGGCGGAGTTGCTATTGCCGTTGGGTCTGGCGCTGGCGGCCGGGGCGATGCTGCTGGTGGTGACCCATGAAGTCATTCCGGAGTCGCGGCGCAATGGTCACGACAAACTGGCGAGCCTGGGATTGTTGATCGGGTTTTGCTTGATGATGGTGATGGATACCGCACTCGCCTAGGCGAGTGCTCAGCCGCCTTCGTCGAAGTAGTTATTGATCAGTGCAACCAGCGCATCCAGCGCTTCTTGCTCCTGGTGCCCTTCGGTGCTCAGGTAGATTTTGGTGCCCTTTCCCGCTGCGAGCATCATCATCGACATGATGCTTTTGCCATCAACCGTGGTTTCGGGCGTGCGGCCCACTCTGATCGAGCAATCGGGATACTGGCCTGCCACCCCAACGAATTTCGCAGAAGCGCGGGCATGCAGACCCAGTTTGTTGATGATTTCAATTTCCAGAGCAGGCATCGCGTTGTGAATCCTTTAGCTGAGGTCGCGGTGGCGGACCTGGACGTTCTTCAGGGATTGTTGCAGGGCCTGACCCAGACGTTCGGTCAGGTAGACAGAGCGGTGATGACCGCCCGTGCAGCCAATGGCAATGGTGACATAGGCGCGGTTACTCGCGGCAAACCGCGGCAGCCACTTGAACAGGTAGTTGTAGATGTCCTGGAACATCTCCTCGACGTCGGGCTGTGCCGCCAGATAGTCGGCCACCGGCTGATCGAGCCCGGACTGTGCCCGCAGCTCCGGCTTCCAATAAGGATTGGGCAGGCAGCGCACGTCGAACACCACATCGGCATCCACCGGCATGCCACGCTTGAACCCGAAAGACTCCACCAGGAACGCAGTGCCGGGCTCTGGCTGGTTCAGCAGGCGCAACTTGATGGTATCGCGCAACTGGTACAGGTTCAGGTTGGTGGTATTGATCTTGAGGTCGGCGAGGTCCGCAATCGGCCCGAGCAGTTGGGACTCGTCGTCGATTGCCTCGGCCAGTGAACGGTTGGCGTTGCTCAGCGGGTGCCGACGGCGGGTTTCCGAGAAACGCTTGAGCAGGGTTTCTTCATCGGCATCCAGGTACAACACATCGCACTGGATATGCCGGCTGCGCACTTCTTCAAGCAGTTCGGGAAAGCGCGACAGGTGGCTGGGCAGGTTGCGGGCGTCGATGGAAACGGCGACCAGTGGCTGTGCCAGTTCGGTATGAATCAGGGCGCGTTCGGCCAGTTCCGGCAGCAGGCCGGCGGGCAGGTTGTCGATGCAGTAGTAGCCGTTGTCCTCAAGGACATTGAGCGCCGTACTTTTACCTGAGCCGGAACGGCCACTGACGATGATCAAGCGCATGATTAGTGACCGTGTTTTTCGCTGCCGTGGCCTTGCTCGTCCACGACAACCTGATACAAAGCTTCGTTGCTCGAGGCATGACGCAGTTTTTCGCGTACTTCCTTGCGGTCAAGCATGCTGGCGATCTGGCGCAGCAGCTCCAGGTGCGCATCGGTGGCGGCTTCCGGGACCAGCAGGACGAACAGCAGGTCAACCGGAGCGCCGTCGATGGCGTCGAAATCGATAGGTGCATCAAGGTGCATCAGGGCGCTGATGGGCGAGGTACAGCCCTTCAAGCGACAGTGGGGGATAGCGATGCCGTTGCCAAAACCGGTGGAACCGAGTTTTTCACGGGCAATCAGCGCTTCGAAGACAACTTGCATCTCCAGACCCTGTACTTCCCGGGCGATCAGGTTGGCAATTTGCTCGAGGGCTTTCTTTTTACTGCCGCCCGGCACGTTCACAAGGGAACGGCCGGGGGTCAGGATGGTTTCAAGTCGGATCATGGGTTGGGGGTGTTAACGACCGGTCGCGCCCTGGAGGAGGCTCTGGGTCTTTTCCTTATGCTTTTTAAGTTGTTTATCCAGCTTGTCGGTGAGTGAGTCGATCGCCGCGTACATATCGGTATGTTCCGCGTTGGCGACCACTTCACTGCCGGGAATATGCAGGGTGGCTTCGATTTTCTGCTTCAGCTTCTCGACCGTCATCGTCACCTGTACGTTGGTGATCTTGTCGAAATGTCGTTCTAATCGTTCGAGTTTTTCGCCGATGTAGGCGCGCAGGGGTTCGGTCACTTCCAGTTGGTGTCCACTGATGTTGACTTGCATACAGCTTCTCCTTCGTTGCCAGTGCATAAAGCGGTAGATCAGATGATCTACCACTGGAACGCTGTGCTGTGGCTTACATCAACCGCTTGCGTTCGCTCGAAGGCGCGATCCCCAGGGATTCGCGGTACTTGGCGACGGTGCGGCGAGCCACCTGAATGCCTTGTGCCTCCAGTAAACCAGCGATCTTGCTGTCACTCAACGGCTTTTTCTGATTTTCCGCGGCAACCAGTTTTTTGATGATCGCGCGGATCGCTGTGGACGAGCATTCGCCGCCTTCAGAGGTGCTGACATGGCTGGAGAAAAAGTATTTCAGCTCATATATGCCCCGTGGGGTATGCATGAACTTCTGGGTGGTGACCCGTGAAATCGTCGATTCGTGCATGCCCACCGCTTCGGCGATGTCATGCAGGACCAGCGGTTTCATGGCTTCGTCGCCGTACTCCAGGAAGCCGCGCTGGTGCTCGACAATCTGTGTGGCCACTTTCATCAGGGTTTCGTTGCGGCTTTGCAGGCTCTTGATGAACCAGCGCGCTTCCTGCAACTGGTTGCGCATGAAGGTGTTGTCGGCGCTGGTGTCGGCACGGCGCACGAAACCGGCGTACTGGGCGTTGACCCGCAGCCGTGGCACCGATTCCTGGTTCAGCTCCACCAGCCAGCGTTCGTTGTCCTTGCGCACGATCACGTCGGGCACGACGTATTCGGCTTCGCTGGACTCGATCTGCGAGCCCGGACGCGGGTTCAGGCTCTGGACCAGTTCGATCACCTGGCGCAGTTCATCTTCCTTGAGCTTCATGCGGCGCATTAACTGGCTGTAGTCGCGGCTGCCGAGCAGGTCGATGTAGTCGGTGACCAGGCGCTTGGCCTCGGCCAGCCATGGGGTCTTGGCGGGCAGTTGGCGAAGTTGCAGCAACAGGCACTCGCCCAGGTTGCGGGCACCGATGCCGGCTGGTTCGAATTGCTGGATGCGGTGCAGGACGGCTTCGATTTCGTCCAGTTCGATGTCCAGTTCCGGATCGAAGGCTTCGAGGATTTCCTCGAGGGTTTCGTCCAGGTAGCCCTGATTGTTGATGCAGTCGATCAGGGTCACGGCGATCAGGCGATCGGTGTCGGACATCGGCGCCAGGTTCAGTTGCCACAGCAGGTGGCTTTGCAGGCTTTCGCCGGCGGATGTGCGGGTGGTGAAATCCCACTCGTCGTCATCGTTGCTCGGCAGGCTGCTGGCGCTGGTCTGGTAGACGTCTTCCCACGCGGTGTCGACAGGCAGTTCGTTGGGAATGCGCTCGTTCCAGTCACCTTCCTCGAGGTTGTCCACCGTCGGGGCGGTTTCCTGGTAGGAGGGTTCCGAAACATCGGCGTTGGGTTGCTGTTCGGCTTTGTCGGCCAAGGGGTCGGCGTTATCGAAGTCGTCGCCTTCTTCCTGGCGTTCGAGCATCGGATTGGACTCCAGGGCCTCCTGGATTTCCTGTTGCAGGTCCAGGGTCGACAATTGGAGCAGGCGGATGGCCTGTTGCAGCTGAGGTGTCATCGTCAGCTGCTGGCCCATTCTCAAGACTAGCGATGGTTTCATGGCAGGGGCTTAACACCTTATTCGCCGGCGCGCATGCGCCATCCACTACAGGGCGCCGGAGCGCCAAACTTAAGCAAATTATATGCCCGAAACCGCGGCGTTTGCCTAGAGCGCTGTAACAATAAAAACCTATTGATTTTTTATCGAGACAAGCGCTCGGACCACCAGCCAGACACATCAGCGCTTAAAGGCGGAACTCATGACCCAGATACACTTCCTTGACCAGCTCGTTGGCCAGGATGGTGGCAGAGTCACCTTCGGCGATCAGTTGGCCATCGTTGACGATGTAGGCGGTTTCGCAGATATCCAGGGTTTCACGGACGTTGTGGTCAGTGATCAGCACGCCAATGCCCTTGGCCTTGAGGTGATGGATGATCTGCTTGATGTCGCCGACCGAAATCGGGTCCACGCCGGCGAACGGTTCGTCGAGCAGGATGAATTTCGGGTTGGTGGCCAATGCGCGGGCAATTTCCACCCGGCGGCGTTCACCACCGGACAGGCTCATGCCGAGGTTGTCGCGGATGTGGCTGATGTGGAATTCCTGCAACAGGCTTTCCAGTTCCTTGCGACGGCCGGCCTTGTCGAGTTCCTTGCGGGTCTCGAGGATGGCCATGATGTTGTCGGCAACGGACAATTTGCGGAAGATCGACGCTTCTTGCGGAAGATAGCCGATACCGGCCTTGGCACGACCGTGCATCGGCTGGTGGCTGACATCCAGGTCGTCGATCAGTACGCGACCCTGATCGGCCTGCACCAGGCCGACGATCATGTAGAAACAGGTGGTCTTGCCGGCGCCGTTCGGGCCCAGCAGGCCGACGATCTGACCGCTGTCGATCGACAGGCTGACGTCACGCACGACCTGGCGGCTCTTGTAGCTCTTGGCCAGATGCTGAGCTTTCAGAGTTGCCATTACTTGGCCTTTTTCGGGTCGGTGTTCGGAGTCGTCGGCGCGGCGGCTTTCGGCTTCGGCTGGATCACCATGTCGATGCGCGGACGCGCCTCGGTGACCTTGCTGCCCGTGGCACGGCCGGCGCTCGCCAGCTTCTTGACCGTGTCATAGACGATTTTCTCGCCCTGGGTGGTGTTGTTGTCCTTGTCGACAACTTTGGCCTTGTCGATCAGCACGACGCGGTTTTGCGCGGCGTGGTACTGGATCGTCACGCCCCAACCCTGGACAGGCTTGGTGTCACCAGCGGTCTGCAGTTGCTCGAAGTAGGCCAGGTTGCCCACCGAGGTCACCACGTCGATGTCGCCGGTCGGGGTGCGGGTGATCGTCACGGTGTTACCGGTGACCTTCATCGAACCCTGGGTAATGATCACGTCACCTTTATAGGTGGCAACGCCATTCTTGTCGTCCAGTTGGGCATCGTCGGCCTGAATGCGGATAGGCTGCTCTTGATCGTTCGGCAGAGCCCAGGCGCTCACGCTTCCCAGTGCTGCGCCCAGACTGAGCAAAATAGGGAGAGTTTTAACGAGCCTCATACTGTCCTCTTACGTTCGATAGCAGGTGTATCCTGCTTTCTTTCAAATACGCTTTCATTCCGTTGCCAGTCGACACACCACCAGCGCCGTCGATTCTAACGGGTTGATCGGTCTGCGCATATTGCTGCTGCGGGAACACGGTCATCCGGGTACTGGTAACGATCAAATCCCGGTTCTTTTCATCGGTGCGCGCAATGCGCACCGAGTCGATCAGTTCTACTTGAGTGCCGTCCGCGTTCACTTCACCGCGCAAACTGGTGACGTGCCACGGGAACTCGGTGCCGCGGTACATGTTCAGGTCCGGATTGGTCAGCAACGATACGTCGCTTGCCTTCAGGTGCTCGACCTTGTCGGAGGTCAGGTCGTACTGCAAGCCGCCATCGGGCAGGTACTGCACGCTGTGGGCGTTGATGGCGTAATAGTCGATCGCGCTTTCGTCGACTTTGGCCACTGGCTTGTCGAGGAAGCGTTCCGGGCTGATGTTCCAGTAGCCGACCGCCGCGAATATTGCAGCGATGCAACCGAACAGCATGAATCTGCGAAACTTTTTGCTCAGAATAAACATAAATGGCTCACAAGTACGCGGCGTTGGCCGCATCTAGGCGGCCCTGGGCGCGCAGGATCAGTTCGCAGAATTCGCGGGCGGCACCTTCGCCGCCACGGGCCTGGGTGACGCCGTGGGCGTGTTCGCGCACGAAACTGGCGGCATTGGCCACCGCCATGCCCAGGCCGACGCGGCGAATCACCGGCAGGTCGGGCAGGTCGTCGCCGAGGTAGGCGACCTGTTCATAGCTTAGGTTGAGTTGTGCAAGAAGCTCGTCAAGCACCACCAGTTTGTCTTCGCGCCCTTGATACAGGTGAGGAATGCCGAGGTTCTTCGCTCGACGTTCGACCACCGGGGTCTTGCGGCCGCTGATGATAGCGGTCTGCACGCCGGCTGCCATCAACATCTTGATGCCTTGGCCGTCGAGCGTGCTGAATGTCTTGAATTCGCTGCCGTCTTCGAGGAAGTACAGGCGCCCGTCGGTGAGGACGCCGTCGACGTCGAAAACCGCCAGTTTGACGTTCCGGCCACGCTGCAGCAGGTCGTTGCTCATCACATTACTCCTGCACGCAGCAGGTCAGACAGGTTGAAGGCGCCAACCGGGCGGTCTTCCTTGTCGACAACTACCAGTGCGTTGATTCGATGGTCTTCCATGATTTTCAAGGCTTCGGCTGCCAGCATATCGGGCCGGGCGGTCTTGCCATGAACGGTCATGACTTCGTCAATGGTGGTGTGGTGGATGTCGATGGTGCGGTCGAGGGTGCGGCGCAAATCGCCGTCGGTGAAAATCCCGGCCAGTTTGCCGTCGGCTTCCACGATCGCGGTCATGCCCAGGCCTTTGCGGGTCATTTCCATCAAGGCGTCCTTGAGCAGCGTGCCGCGTTTGACCTGGGGCAGTTCGGCGCCAGCGTGCATCACGGTTTCCACTTTCAGCAGCAGGCGTCGGCCCAGCGCGCCACCGGGGTGGGAAAAAGCGAAGTCTTCAGCGGTGAAGCCGCGAGCCTCAAGCAGCGCCACGGCCAGGGCGTCGCCCATGACCAGTGCGGCGGTGGTCGAAGAGGTCGGTGCCAGGTTCAGTGGGCACGCTTCGTGTTCAACGTGAACGTTGAGGTTGATCTCGGCCGCCTTGGCCAGCGGTGAATCGGGATTGCCGGTCATGCTGATCAACTGGATGCCCTGGCGCTTGATCAGCGGCAGCAGGGTGACGATTTCATTGGTGGAGCCGGAGTTCGACAGCGCCAGGATGATGTCGTCGCGGGTGATCATGCCCATGTCGCCGTGGCTGGCTTCAGCCGGGTGAACAAAAAAAGCCGTGGTGCCGGTGCTGGCCAGGGTGGCGGCAATCTTGTTGCCGATGTGCCCTGATTTGCCCATGCCGAGCACGACCACGCGACCTTTGCTGGCCAGAATCATCTCGCAAGCGCGTACGAAATCTGCGTCGATATGGGGCAACAAGCCTTTTACGGCTTCCAGTTCGAGGCGGATGGTGCGTTGTGCCGATTGAATCAGGTCGCTGGATTGGCTCATGTCAGAATCGTATAGCCCGATGAAAAGGCGGCGATTATAGCGGTAATGATCGAAAGCCTCACCTTAGTTCGTCGTGCTTTGTCATTCCTTGTTACCGAAACCGTCTAAACGGAAGCTTTTACCCTGTCATGTTGCTGAACATGGCCCGGCTTGGGCCTTGGGCGCTGAGCTGTTGCAGTGATATAGTTCGCCGCCAGTTCGGCCTGCCCGGGGAGGTATGTGCTTTCGTCAGAGAGCCAGGCGTCCGAGTGAGAGGCTGCATCGCAAGGAGTTTAGATGAGTGCCGATAACGCCTACGCGGTCGAGCTGAAGGGACTGACCTTCAAGCGCGGTACGCGCAGCATTTTCAATAACATCGATATCCGCATCCCACGCGGCAAGGTCACCGGCATCATGGGGCCTTCCGGGTGTGGCAAGACCACGCTGTTAAGGCTGATGGGTGCCCAGTTGCGGCCGTCCAGTGGCGAAGTCTGGGTCAACGGCCAGAATCTGCCCAAATTGTCACGCAGCGATCTGTTCGATGCGCGCAAGCACATGGGCGTGCTGTTCCAGAGCGGCGCGCTGTTTACCGATCTCGATGTGTTCGAGAACGTCGCCTTTCCGCTGCGCGTTCATACCGAGCTGCCGGAAGAAATGATCCGTGACATCGTCCTGCTCAAATTGCAGGCGGTCGGTTTGCGTGGCGCCATCGACCTGATGCCGGACGAACTGTCCGGCGGCATGAAGCGTCGCGTCGCGCTGGCCCGGGCGATTGCCCTTGATCCGCAGATCCTCATGTATGACGAGCCCTTCGTGGGGCAGGACCCGATCGCCATGGGCGTGCTGGTGCGCCTGATCCGCCTGCTCAACGACGCCCTGGGCATCACCAGCATCGTGGTTTCCCACGATCTGGCCGAGACCGCGAGCATTGCCGATTACATTTATGTGGTGGGCGAAGGGCAAGTGTTGGGGCAGGGCACGCCTGAAGAGCTGATGAACTCGGACGAACCGCGTATCCGTCAATTCATGACAGGCGAGCCTGATGGTCCGGTCGCCTATCAATTTCCAGCGACGGATTACCGCGCAGATCTTCTGGGGAAGCGCTGATGCGCAAGATTTCACTAATAGAAAGAGTGCGCCGGTTCGGCCAGGCGGCAATCGATGCCGTCGGGGTGTTCGGGCGTGCGGCGATTTTCCTGTTCCACGCGTTGTTGGGTCGTGGCGGTATTGGCGGCGGTTTCGGCCTGCTGATCAAGCAACTGCATTCGATCGGCGTGATGTCCCTGGTGATCATCGTGGTCTCCGGGGTGTTCATCGGCATGGTGTTGGCGCTGCAAGGCTTCAATATCCTGTCCAGCTACGGTTCGGAGCAGGCCGTCGGGCAGATGGTGGCCCTGACGTTGCTGCGTGAACTGGGGCCGGTGGTGACCGCATTGCTGTTCGCCGGGCGCGCAGGTTCGGCCCTCACTGCAGAAATCGGCAACATGAAGTCCACCGAGCAGTTGTCCAGTCTGGAAATGATTGGCGTCGACCCGCTCAAGTACATCGTTGCCCCGCGTCTGTGGGCCGGTTTCATTTCCCTGCCGGTGCTGGCAATGATTTTCAGCGTCGTCGGGATCTGGGGTGGTTCGTGGGTTGCAGTCGACTGGTTGGGTGTCTATGACGGCTCCTACTGGGCGAACATGCAAAACAGCGTGACGTTCAATGGCGATGTGCTCAACGGCATCATCAAAAGTATCGTTTTCGGGTTCGTCGTGACCTGGATTGCCGTATTCCAAGGCTATGACTGCGAGCCCACTTCCGAGGGGATCAGTCGTGCCACAACCAAGACCGTGGTGTATGCCTCTTTGGCAGTGCTCGGCCTGGACTTTATTCTGACTGCCTTGATGTTTGGAGATTTCTGATGCAAAACCGCACCCTGGAAATCGGTGTCGGCCTTTTCTTGCTGGCTGGCATCCTGGCTTTGCTACTGCTTGCATTGCGGGTCAGTGGCCTGTCCCCGACGGCAAACACCGAAACTTATAAACTTTATGCTTATTTCGACAATATCGCCGGTTTGACGGTCAGAGCTAAAGTGACCATGGCCGGTGTAACCATCGGCAAGGTCACGGCGATCGATCTGGACCGCGACAGTTTCACCGGCCGGGTGACCATGCAACTGGAAAAGCGCGTAGATAATCTGCCGACTGACTCCACTGCATCTATCCTGACGGCGGGCCTGTTGGGCGAAAAATACATCGGTATCAGCGTGGGCGGGGAACAAGCCTTGCTCAAGGATGGCGGGACCATCCATGACACCCAGTCGTCGCTGGTGCTCGAGGACCTGATCGGTAAATTCCTGCTCAATACCGTTAGCAAAGACGCCAAATGAGGAGCTTTTGAATGATCTCTACCTTGCGACGTGGCCTGTTGGTATTACTCGCGGCCCTGCCGTTGATGGCTAACGCCGTGGCGGCGCAGTCGGCGCACGATCTGGTCCAGGACACCACGACCCGGATGCTCGCCGACCTGTCGGCCAATAAAGAGAAGTACAAGACGGATCCACAGGACTTCTACACGGCGCTGAACACCATTGTCGGCCCTGTGGTGGATGCCGAAGGCATTTCCAAAAGCATCATGACGGTCAAGTACTCGCGCAAAGCCACGCCTGCGCAGATGCAGACCTTCCAGGAAAACTTCAAGAAAGGCTTGTTCCAGTTTTACGGCAACGCCTTGCTTGAGTACAACAATCAGGGCATCACTGTTGAGCCAGCCAAGGATGAGTCGGGCGAGCGCACCAGCGTTGGCATGACCGTCAAGGGCACCAACGGCGCGGTTTATCCGGTGCAATACACACTGGAAAAGATCAACGGCGAGTGGAAACTGCGCAACGTGATCATCAATGGCATCAACATTGGCAAGCTGTTCCGCGATCAGTTTGCTGACGCGATGCAGCGCAATGGCAACGACCTGGACAAGACCATCAACAATTGGGCCGGGGAAGTTGCTAAAGCCAAGGAAGCCACTGAGAAACAACCTGCCCAGAAGCAAGCCCAATGAGTGAGTCGGCCGTTCGCATGAGCGAAACCGGCGAGTTGCTGCTCAGTGGCACGCTGGACTACCGCACCGGCCCTGACTTGCGCAAGCACGGTCAGGCGCTGATAAAGGCCAGTAAAGCCACCGCTGTGGTGGTTGATTGTTCGGCGGTGGTGAAGTCCAGCAGTGTCGGCTTGTCGCTGCTGCTGTGCTTCATGCGTGATGCAGAGGCGGCCGGTAAAGCCGTCAGCATCCGTGCAATGCCCGAAGACATGCGCGAAATCGCTCAGGTCAGCGAATTGACCGAGCTGTTGGCGCACCCCTAAACGGCATCTATAAAGAAGCCCCCCGTCAGAGTCCTGTGAATGCGGGGTTCGCAGGCGCGGGGCTTTTTTGTATGATGTCCGACCCGCGCGCACAGGGCGCCGATTGAGGTTGAGCATGCAGGCCGTAGAAGTGAAGAGCTTCCTTGAAGCAAAGCTGCCCGGAACGCTGGTAGAAGTTGAGGGCGAAGGCTGCAACTTTCAGCTGAATGTGATTAGCGATGAACTGGCGGCGTTGAGCCCGGTGAAGCGTCAGCAGCAGATCTATGCCCATTTGAACCCATGGATCACCGATGGCAGCATCCATGCGGTCACTATGAAATTTTTCAGCAGCGCGGCCTGGGCCGAGCGCACCTGAGCCCAAGGGCGTCGAGATTCTTATGGATAAATTGATTATTACTGGCGGCGTTCGTCTTGATGGCGAAATCCGCATCTCCGGGGCAAAGAACTCTGCCCTGCCGATCCTCGCTGCCACCTTGCTGTGCGATGGCCCGGTCACCGTGGCCAACCTGCCGCACCTGCACGACATTACCACCATGATCGAGCTGTTCGGTCGCATGGGCATCGAGCCGGTGATCGACGAGAAGCTCAGCGTCGAAATCGACCCACGCACCATCAAGACCCTGATCGCGCCGTACGAACTGGTGAAAACCATGCGTGCCTCGATCCTGGTACTCGGCCCGATGGTTGCCCGTTTCGGCGAAGCCGAAGTCGCACTGCCTGGCGGTTGCGCCATCGGTTCGCGTCCGGTTGACCTGCACATCCGTGGCCTCGAAGCCATGGGCGCGATCATTGACGTCGAAGGCGGCTACATCAAGGCCAAGGCGCCAGAAGGCGGCTTGCGCGGTGCGCACTTCTTCTTCGACACCGTCAGCGTGACCGGCACCGAGAACATCATGATGGCCGCTGCTTTGGCCAAGGGCCGTAGCGTCCTGGCCAACGCCGCACGCGAGCCTGAAGTCATCGACCTGGCGAACTTCCTGATCGCCATGGGCGCCAAGATCACCGGCGCCGGCACCGACACCATCACCATCGATGGCGTTGAGCGTCTGCACCCGGCCACCTATAAAGTGATGCCGGACCGTATCGAGACCGGCACCTACCTGGTCGCGGCTGCCGTAACCGGCGGTCGTGTGAAGGTCAAGGACACTGATCCGACCATCCTCGAAGCCGTTCTGGAAAAACTCCGTGAGTCGGGTGCCGAAATCACCTGCGGCGAAGACTGGATCGAGCTGAACATGCACGGCAAGCGGCCAAAAGCCGTCAACGTGCGGACCGCTCCGTACCCGGCGTTCCCGACCGACATGCAGGCGCAGTTCATCTCCCTCAACGCCATTGCCGAAGGCACCGGTGCCGTGATCGAGACGATCTTCGAAAACCGTTTCATGCACGTCTACGAGCTGCACCGCATGGGCGCCAAGATCCAGGTCGAAGGCAACACCGCCATCGTTACCGGCACCGAGAAGCTCAAAGGCGCGCCAGTCATGGCCACCGACCTGCGTGCTTCGGCCAGCCTGGTGATTTCGGCGTTGATCGCTGAAGGTGACACGCTGATCGATCGCATCTACCACATCGACCGTGGTTACGAGTGCATCGAAGAGAAACTGCAGATGCTCGGCGCCAAGATCCGCCGCGTACCGGGCTAGTTCCGGCTGCAATTGTGGCGAGGGAGCTTGCTCCCGTTGGACTGCGCAGCAGTCCCGCTGCTGGGGCAGCTTCGCGACCCAGCGGGAGCAAGCTCCCTCGCCACAGTTTGCTGTTAATTGATTTGCTTCATCGAGGCTGTAATGGCCTCGATGTGTGTCCGGCGCCGTTTGCGACCGGGCATGAGTACCTTGATAAGGACTGACGTTTCCCATGTTGACCATCGCACTGTCCAAGGGCCGCATCCTTGACGACACCCTGCCGCTTCTGGCTGAAGCGGGCATCGTGCCGACCGAGAATCCGGACAAGAGCCGCAAGCTGATCATCCCCACGACCCAGCCTGACGTACGTCTGCTGATCGTGCGCGCCACCGACGTGCCGACCTATGTCGAGCATGGTGCCGCGGACCTGGGCGTCGCTGGTAAAGATGTGCTGATGGAATACGGCGGCCAGGGCCTTTACGAGCCACTGGATCTGCGAATTGCCCTGTGCAAGTTGATGACCGCCGGCAAGGTCGGCGCCATCGAACCCAAGGGTCGTCTGCGCGTCGCCACCAAGTTCGTCAACGTTGCCAAGCGTTACTACGCCGAGCAGGGCCGTCAGGTCGACATCATCAAGCTTTACGGCTCGATGGAACTGGCGCCGCTGATCGGTCTGGCGGACAAGATCATCGACGTGGTCGACACCGGCAACACGCTGCGGGCCAATGGTCTGGAGCCACAGGAATTCATCGCTGACATCAGCTCCCGGCTGATCGTCAACAAAGCTTCGATGAAAATGCAGCACGCCCGTATCCAGGCGTTGATCGACACCCTGCGCAAGGCAGTGGAGTCTCGACACCGCGGCTGATTCACCTGCGCGACGTTAAGTCGCGCCCGTCTATCCGCCTCATAGCCAGAATTCTCAGGTGCCCAAGCGGAAACGACTGCTAAGTTAGGGCGCCTGAGTTTTTGCCATTCCTATGAGGCTCTCGCTATGACCGCACCGACTGCAATTCGCCGACTCAACGCTGCTGACCCGGATTTCGCGCATCATCTGGATCATCTGCTGAGCTGGGAAAGTGTGTCTGACGACTCGGTCAATCAGCGGGTGCTGGACATCATCAAGGCTGTACGCGAGCGTGGCGATGCGGCACTGGTGGAATTCACCCAGAAGTTCGATGGCCTGCAGGTCGCCTCTATGGCCGACCTGATCCTGCCCCGCGAACGCCTGGAACTGGCCTTGACCCGCATCACCGTGCCCCAGCGCGAAGCGTTGGAAAAAGCCGCGGCCCGGGTGCGCAGCTACCACGAAAAACAGAAACAGGACTCCTGGAGCTACACCGAAGCCGACGGCACGGTGCTGGGCCAGAAGGTCACACCGCTGGATCGCGCAGGCCTGTACGTGCCGGGCGGCAAGGCGTCGTACCCGTCCTCGGTGCTGATGAACGCGATTCCGGCGAAGGTGGCCGGCGTGACCGAAGTGGTCATGGTCGTGCCGACTCCGCGCGGTGAAATCAATGAACTGGTGCTGGCCGCCGCCTGCATCGCCGGCGTGGACCGGGTGTTCACCATCGGCGGCGCGCAAGCGGTTGCGGCGCTGGCCTACGGTACTGAAAGCGTGCCGAAGGTCGACAAAGTGGTTGGCCCGGGCAACATCTATGTCGCCACTGCCAAGCGTCACGTATTTGGTCAGGTCGGTATCGACATGATCGCGGGTCCGTCCGAGATCCTCGTGGTCTGCGACGGCCACACCGATCCGGACTGGATCGCCATGGACCTGTTCTCCCAGGCCGAGCACGACGAAGACGCGCAGGCGATCCTGGTCAGCCCGGACGCCGAGTTCCTCGACAAGGTTGCCGCGAGCATCAGCAAATTGCTGCCGACCATGGAGCGCGCCGAGATCATCGAAACCTCGATCAATGGCCGTGGCGCACTGATCAAGGTGCGTGACATGGAACAAGCCATCGAAGTGGCGAACCGCATCGCGCCGGAGCACCTGGAATTGTCGGTCGCCGATCCACAAGCCTGGTTGCCGCTGATCCGCCACGCGGGTGCAATCTTCATGGGTCGCCACACTTCCGAAGCCCTGGGTGATTACTGCGCCGGTCCGAACCACGTGTTGCCGACTTCCGGCACTGCGCGTTTCTCGTCGCCGCTGGGGGTGTATGACTTCCAGAAACGCTCGTCGATCATCTTCTGCTCCGAGCAGGGGGCGTCTGAGCTGGGCAAGACCGCGTCCGTGCTGGCCCGTGGCGAGTCGCTGACTGCCCACGCCCGCAGCGCCGAATACCGCATCGTTGACGACAAGCAGGGGAACTGAACATGAGTAAATTTTGGAGCCCGTTCGTCAAGGATCTGGTGCCTTACGTGCCGGGCGAGCAGCCGAAGCTGGCGAAACTGGTGAAGCTCAACACCAACGAAAACCCGTACGGCCCATCGCCAAAAGCCTTGGCCGCGATGCAGACCGAACTGAACGACAACCTGCGCCTGTATCCGGACCCGAACAGCGATCTGCTGAAGAACGCCGTGGCCAGCTATTACGGCGTGAAGGCCAATCAGGTGTTCCTCGGCAACGGTTCCGACGAAGTCCTGGCGCACATCTTTCACGGCTTGTTGCAACACGACAATCCGATCCTGTTTCCGGATATCAGCTACAGCTTCTACCCGGTGTACTGCGGGTTGTACGGCATTGCCTTCGACGCAGTGCCGCTGGACGCTCAGTTCCAGATCAACCCGGCGGACTACGCCAAGCCCAACGGCGGGATCATCTTCCCCAACCCGAACGCGCCGACCGGTTGCCTGTTGGCGCTGGACGCCGTGGAGCAAATCCTCAAGGGCAGTCCGGATTCGGTGGTGGTGGTCGATGAAGCCTATATCGACTTCGGCGGCGAAACCGCGATCAGCCTGGTGGACCGTTACCCGAACCTGCTGGTGACCCAGACCCTGTCCAAGTCCCGCTCGTTGGCGGGGCTGCGGGTCGGTCTGGCGGTGGGCCATCCGGACCTGATCGAGGCCCTGGAGCGGATCAAGAACAGCTTCAACTCCTACCCGCTGGATCGCCTGGCGAATGTCGGGGCGGCGGCGGCGTTCGAAGATCGCGAGTACTTCGACAAGACCTGCCGGTTGGTCATCGAGAACCGCGAGAAGGTTGTCGCTCAGCTGGAAGCGAAGGGTTTTGAAGTGCTGCCGTCAGCGGCCAACTTCATCTTCGCCCGCCACCCGCAACACGACGCGGCGGGGCTGGCGGCGAAGTTGCGTGAGCAGGGGGTGATCGTTCGGCACTTCAAGCAAGAGCGGATTGCCCAGTTCCTGCGGATCTCCATCGGCACGCCAGAACAGAACCAAGCCCTGATCGACGGCCTCGGCGATCTCTAAACCAACACTGCCCTTGTAGGGGCAAGGCTTGCTCGCGAAGGCGGCTTAACAGTCAACGATGATGTTGGATGTTGCGGCCCCATCGCGAGCAAGCTCGCTCCCACAATGTTTTTTGGTGGCTGCTTACATTTAAGATCGTTCTAACTACGTAGCAAGCGGAATGTACCTTCCACCTCGGAATCATCTTCGAGCTTGAACTCAAAAGAGCCACTACCAAGTGTCATGCGATTTTCGAGTTTTAGTATCAAATGTCCGCTTTCGACTTTAAAGAACTCCCCGTCCGGGTCTATGAATTGCCATTCCAGTTGACGCCAATCTTCGGTGGGGTATGGAATGAGGTACACGCCGTCTACGTTCTGCACGGGAAATCCGAAAGCCACCCCAGCTCGATTGTCACCACCGACACTGCCCACAATCATCCAACCATTGAGGCCGGATCTGAAGGAAGGGTCGATTGCGCTGAATACGTCTCCGTTCTTACGGCCGTATGTTAAGTAGTACTCGGATTTAGTGTTATCGATGGTCATGGCTCACTCCTCGTAGAAAAGTTAATTCCAATAGGTAGGGCCAGCCTAAGTGTTTTAGCGAGCGATAACGACTGTCAGAAATAACAGTAGGAAAGGCTGTTTTGGAATAAATGGAACAAGTTCTAATACCTGTAGGAGCGAGGCTTGCCCGCGAAGGCGTCATATCAAACGACATCATCGCTGACTGACCTGACGCCTTCGCGGGCAAGCCTCGCTCCTACAGGGTTTTGTGGCGTCTGGTTATTCTTCTTCTTTAACCGGCGCCGGCGGCGGACGCAGGCCAATTTCAGCCGTTAGCTTCAGCTCCTTGCCGTTGCGCATCACCTGGATCGTCACCTTGTCGGTCGGTTTGATCCGCGCCACCTGGTTCATCGAGCGGCGGCCATCGCCGGCCGGTTCGCCGTCGATGCTTAGGATCACGTCACCCAGTTGCAGGCCAGCCTTCTGCGCCGGGCCGTCACGGAAAATCCCCGCGACCACGATGCCCGGGCGCCCGGACAGGCCGAACGATTCCGCCAGTTCCTGGGTCAGCGGCTGCACTTCAATCCCGAGCCAGCCACGGATCACCTGGCCGTGTTCGATGATCGACTTCATCACTTCCATCGCCAGTTTGACCGGGATCGCGAAGCCGATGCCTTGGGAGCCGCCGGACTTGGAGAAGATCGCGGTGTTGATGCCGGTCAGGTTGCCATTGGCATCTACCAGCGCACCGCCGGAGTTGCCGGGGTTGATCGCCGCGTCGGTCTGGATGAAGTCTTCGTAGTTGTTCAGGCCCAACTGGTTACGCCCGGTGGCGCTGATGATGCCCATGGTCACGGTCTGGCCGACGCCGAACGGGTTACCGATGGCCAGCGCGACGTCGCCGATGCGGATGTTGTCGGAACGGCCGATGGTGATCGCGGGCAGGGTCTTGAGGTCGATTTTCAGAACTGCGAGATCGGTTTCCGGATCGCTTCCGATCACTCGGGCCAACGTCTCGCGGCCATCCTTGAGCGCCACGACAATCTGGTCGGCGCCGGTGGTCACGTGGTTATTGGTCAGGATGTAGCCTTCCGGGCTCATGATCACGCCGGAACCCAGGCTCGATTCCATGCGCTTCTGCTTGGGCGAGTTGTCGCCGAAGAAGCGGCGGAATTGCGGGTCTTCGAACAACGGATGATTCGGTTTGTTTATGACTTTGGTGGTGTACAGGTTGACCACCGCAGGCGCGGCGATGACCACGGCATCGGCATAGGACACCGGCCCCTGTTGCACGCTGGTGGTTTGCGGGGCTTGCTGAAGGTTGACGTCTAGGCTCGGAAGCCCGACCCACTGCGGGTAACGCTGGATTATCAACAGAGCGATAAGCACGCCGGCCAACAGCGGCCAGCCGGAAAAACGCAGCGCCTTAAGCATTAAGCAAGTCCTGGAAAGGTTGCAGGTGGTATGAGACCGCCCATAATGTCGCGCATTATACGAGGCGAGCGCGCCTCTGAACGGGATATTTAGGAGTCTTTTATGGCCGTCGCCCTGAGCACCCTGGTCGAAGAAGCCGACCGTTACCTTAACAGTTCAAAGATCGCCGACTACTGCCCAAATGGCTTGCAGGTCGAAGGTCGTCCGCAAGTGATGCGCATCGTCAGCGGCGTGACCGCCAGCCAGGCGCTGCTGGACGCGGCGGTCGAGGCCAAGGCCGATCTGGTGCTGGTGCATCACGGCTATTTCTGGAAAGGCGAGAACCCGTGCATCACCGGCATGAAGCAGCGCCGGTTGAAAACCCTGCTCAAGCACGACATCAGTCTGCTGTCGTATCACTTGCCGCTGGATTTGCACCCGGATGTCGGCAACAACGTGCAACTGGCGCGTCAGTTGGACATCACCGTCGAAGGCCCGCTGGACCCCGACAACCTGAAAATCGTCGGCCTGGTCGGCTCCCTGAGTGAACCGATGACCCCTCGCGACTTTGCCCGTCGAGTGCAGGAAGTCATGGGGCGCGAGCCGTTGCTGATTGAAGGCAGCGAGATGATTCGCCGCGTTGGCTGGTGCACCGGTGGCGGCCAAGGCTATATCGATCAAGCCGTACTGGCCGGGGTCGATCTGTACCTCAGCGGCGAAGCGTCAGAGCAGACGTTCCACAGCGCCCGGGAAAACGACGTCAGCTTCATCGCTGCCGGGCATCACGCCACCGAGCGCTATGGCGTGCAGGCGCTGGGGGATTACCTGGCTCGGCGGTTTGCCGTGGAGCACATCTTCATCGATTGCCCGAATCCGATCTGAGATCCACCACGGCTCAAAATTGTGGGAGCGGGCTTGCTCGCGAAAGCGGTGTGTCAGTCGCCATCAATGTTGGATGTGAGTCAGCATTCGCGAGCAAGCCCGCTCCCACATTGGATCTGTGGTGGCCAAACGCAGGGGTATATTCATATACCCTTTCGATCTAGTTGGCGTCCTGATTAGAAGGGGGCGCTGTGCTAGGATTCCCCGCTCGAACACGGCCCGCTGGCCGTCCATAAGATCGTTTTCGTGAGTAGCCATGGTCGACAAACTGACGCATCTGAAACAGCTGGAGGCCGAAAGCATCCACATCATCCGCGAGGTCGCCGCCGAGTTCGATAACCCGGTGATGCTGTACTCCGTCGGTAAAGATTCCGCCGTGATGCTGCACCTTGCACGCAAGGCATTCTTCCCGGGCAAGCTGCCGTTCCCGGTGATGCACGTCGACACCCGGTGGAAGTTCAAGGAAATGTACGCGTTCCGCGATCGCATGGTCGAAGAACTGGGCCTGGACCTGATCGTCCACGTCAACCCCGATGGCGTCGCGCAGGGTATCAACCCGCTGACCCACGGCAGTGCCAAGCACACCGACATCATGAAAACCGAAGGCCTGAAACAGGCCCTCGACAAGTATGGTTTCGACGCCGCTTTCGGTGGTGCCCGCCGCGACGAAGAGAAGTCCCGTGCCAAAGAGCGCGTGTATTCCTTCCGCGACACCAAGCACCGCTGGGACCCGAAAAACCAGCGTCCAGAGCTGTGGAACGTCTACAACGGCAACGTCAACAAGGGCGAATCCATTCGTGTGTTCCCGTTGTCGAACTGGACCGAACTGGACATCTGGCAGTACATCTACCTCGAAGGCATACCGATCGTGCCGCTGTATTTCGCCGCCGAGCGCGACGTTATCGAGATGAACGGCACCTGGATCATGATCGACGACGAACGCCTGCTCAATCACCTGAGCGACGAAGACAAGGCGCGCATCGTCAAGAAGAAGGTGCGCTTCCGCACACTGGGCGACTACCCGTTGACGGGTGCGGTCGAGTCCGAGGCCACCAGCCTGACCGACATCATTCAGGAAATGCTCCTGACGCGAACTTCCGAACGCCAGGGCCGGGTCATCGACCACGATGGCGCAGGCTCGATGGAAGAAAAGAAACGTCAGGGTTATTTCTAAGGGGTTGTCATGTCGCACGTATCTGATTTGATCAGCGAGGACATCCTCGCCTACCTGGGCCAGCACGAACGCAAGGAAATGCTGCGCTTCCTGACTTGTGGCAACGTCGACGACGGCAAGAGCACCCTGATCGGGCGCCTGCTGCACGACTCCAAGATGATCTACGAAGATCACTTGGAAGCCATTACCCGCGACTCGAAAAAAGTCGGCACCACCGGCGAAGACATCGACCTGGCGTTGCTGGTCGACGGCCTGCAGGCCGAGCGGGAGCAGGGCATCACCATTGATGTCGCTTACCGTTATTTCTCCACCGCCAAGCGCAAATTCATCATCGCCGATACCCCTGGCCATGAGCAGTACACCCGCAACATGGCCACCGGTGCGTCCACCTGTGACCTGGCGATCATCCTGGTCGATGCCCGTTACGGCGTGCAGACCCAGACCCGTCGCCACAGCTTTATCGCCTCGTTGCTCGGCATCAAGCACATCGTGGTTGCCATCAACAAGATGGACCTCAATGGCTTCGACGAAAGCGTGTTCGAGTCGATCAAGGCCGATTACCTGAAGTTCGCCGACGGCATCGCGTTCAAGCCGACCACCATGGCGTTCGTGCCGATGTCGGCCCTGAAAGGCGACAACGTGGTGAACAAGTCCGAGCGCTCGCCGTGGTACACCGGCCAGTCGCTGATGGAAATTCTCGAGACCGTCGAAATCGCCAACGATCGCAACTACACCGACCTGCGTTTCCCGGTGCAGTACGTCAACCGTCCGAACCTGAACTTCCGTGGTTTCGCCGGCACCCTGGCCAGCGGCATCGTGCACAAGGGCGACGAAGTCGTTGTCCTGCCGTCGGGCAAAAGCAGCCGCGTGAAATCCATCGTCACTTTTGAAGGTGAGCTGGAACACGCAGGTCCAGGTCAGGCCGTTACGCTGACCATGGAAGACGAGATCGACATCTCTCGCGGCGACTTGCTGGTACACGCCGACAACCTGCCGCAAGTGACTGACGCCTTCGACGCCATGCTGGTGTGGATGGCTGAAGAGCCGATGCTGCCGGGCAAGAAATACGACATCAAACGTGCCACGTCTTACGTGCCGGGTTCGATCACCAGCATCGTCAACCGCGTTGACGTGAACACCCTGGAAGAAGGGCCGGCCAGTTCGTTGAACCTCAACGAAATCGGTCGGGTCAAGGTCAGTCTCGACGCCGCCATCGCACTCGATGGATACGCGAGCAACCGCACCACCGGTTCGTTCATCGTCATCGATCGCTTGACCAACGGCACCGTCGCCGCCGGCATGATCATCGCTCATCCATCGGCTCATGGTGGCAGCACGCACCACGGGAAACTGGCCCACGTTGCGACTGAAGAACGCGCCCAGCGCTTCGGCCAGCAACCGGCCACCGTGTTGTTCAGCGGCTTGTCCGGTGCCGGCAAAAGCACGTTGGCGTACGCGGTTGAACGCAAGCTGTTCGACATGGGCCGTGCGGTGTTCGTGCTCGATGGCCAGAACCTGCGTCACGACCTGAACAAAGGTCTGCCGCAGGATCGTTCTGGGCGTACCGAGAACTGGCGTCGTGCCGCGCATGTGGCGCGTCAGTTCAACGAGGCCGGCCTGCTGACCCTGGCGGCGTTCGTTGCGCCGAGTGCTGAAGGGCGTGAGCAGGCCAAGGACCTGATCGGCAAGGAGCGTCTGCTGACGGTCTACGTCCAGGCCTCGCCGGCGGTGTGTGCCGAACGTGATCCGCAAGGTTTGTACGCGGCCGGTGGCGACAACATCCCGGGCGACTCCTTCCCGTACGACGTGCCGCTTGATGCCGACCTTGTGGTCGATACCCAGTCGCTGTCGCTGGAAGAAAGCGTCAAGCAAGTGTTGGATCTGCTGCGTAGCCGCGGTGCGATCTAAGCGCTAGCAGCCCATAAAAAACCCGCCGGTGAGTGATCATCGGCGGGTTTTTTTGTGTCTTGCACTATTCCAATGTGGGAGCGGGCTTGCTCGCGAAGGCGTCGTGTCAGTCACCATCAATGTCTACTGACAGACCGCTTTCGCGAGCAAGCCCGCTCCCACAGGGGATCAATGACTGCCTGGGAATTCACGGTGCATCTGCACCAACTGCGCATCCTTGTCTTCCCACAGCTGATTGATCCAGCCCTGGAACTGCAAGCGATACTCGCCGTCCTGGTCGTAGTTCTTGCCAATGAACTGCGGCGGAATTTTCAGCTCCTGAAAATGCACCACTACATCCTTCACATTCCCGCAGAGCAGATCCCAGTAACCCGGACGCCCGCCCGGATAGTGAATGGTCACGTTAACGATCGACTCAAGCTGTTCACCCATGGCATCGAGCACAAACGCAATGCCGCCCGCCTTGGGTTTGAGCAGGTACTTGAACGGCGATTTCTGCTGCGCATGCTTGCCCTCGGTAAACCGCGTGCCTTCGACGAAGTTGAAAATCCCCACCGGGTTGTTGCGGAATTTGTCGCAGGTCTTGCGGGTGGTTTCCAGGTCCTTGCCTTTCTTCTCCGGGTGTTTTTCCAGGTAAGCCTTGGAGTAGCGTTTCATAAACGGAAACCCGAGCGCCCACCAGGCCAGGCCAATCACCGGGACCCAGATCAGCTCTTGCTTGAGAAAGAACTTCAGCGGCTGAATACGGCGGTTGAGCACGTATTGCAGGACCATGATGTCGACCCAGCTCTGGTGGTTGCTGGTGATCAAATACGAGTGCTGATAGTCCAGGCCTTCAAGACCGCTTAGATGCCAGCGGGTGCGGCAGACCAGTTTCATCCAGGCCTTGTTGTTGCTGATCCAGGCTTCGTGGATGTGGTTCATCAGCCAGAGCGTGAAGCGCTGGGTGAGGGCGAAGGGCAGCACTTTGAACAGCGCCACGAGGAACAGAATCGAGCAGAGCAGAATGGTATTCAGGGCCAGCAACAACGATGCAATCACACCGCGCACGGCGGCAGGCAGGAAATCCAGCATTTAAAGATCCATAGGTCGGTTGGCAGCTTGAATCGCGGTCAACGCGATGGTGTACACGATGTCATCGACTTGCGCGCCACGGGGCAGGTCGTTCACCGGTTTGCGCAGGCCTTGCAGCATCGGGCCGAGGCTCACGCAATCGGCACTGCGTTGCACGGCTTTGTGAGTGGTGTTGCCGGTGTTCAGGTCGGGGAACACGAACACCGTGGCGCGACCGGCCACCTGGCTGTTCGGCGCCAGTTGCTTAGCGACGGTTTCGTTGGCGGCGGCGTCGTACTGCAACGGGCCGTCGATCAGCAGCGAGTGCTGTTGTTCGTGGGCGAGCAACGTCGCTTCACGAACCTTCTCGACTTCTTCGCCGCTGGCGGATTCACCGCTGGAGTAACTGATCATCGCCACCCGTGGCGTGATGCCGAACGCGGCGGCCGAGTCGGCGCTTTGCAGGGCGATCTCCGCCAGTTCGCTGGCGCTCGGGTGCGGGTTCATCACGCAGTCGCCGTAGACCAGCACTTCCTCGGGGAAGAGCATGAAGAACACCGACGACACCAGTGTGCAGCCCGGCGCCGTTTTAATCAGTTGCAGGGCCGGGCGGATGGTGTTGGCGGTGGAGTGAATGACCCCGGACACCAGGCCATCGACTTCATCCAGCGCCAGCATCATGGTGCCGATCACTACAGTGTCTTCCAGTTGCTGCTCGGCCATCGGCGCGTTGAGGCTTTTGCTTTTGCGCAGGGCCACCATCGGTTCGATGTAGTTACCGCGAATCAAATCCGGATCGAGAATCTCCAAACCGGGTGGCAACTCGATGCCTTGGGCGCGGGCCACGGCCTCGACGTCCGCCGGTTTGGCCAGCAATACGCAACGGGCGATGCCCCGGGCCTGGCAGATCGCGGCGGCCTGCACGGTCAGCGGTTCGCTGCCTTCAGGCAACACGATGCGCTTGTTCGCAGCCTGGGCGCGCTGGATCAATTGATAACGGAACACCGCTGGCGACAGCCGCATTTCCCGTGGCGTACCGCAGCGCTGGTGCAGCCATTTGGCATCGAGATGACTGGCGACGAAATCGGTGATGATCTCCGCACGCTCGCGGTCGTCGATCGGGATTTCCTTGTTCAAGCCGTTCAACTGGTTGGCCGTGTCGTAGGAGCCAGTGCTCACCGACAACACCGGCAGGCCGGCCTGCAAGGCGCCGCGACAGAGGTCCATGATCCGTGGATCGGGCAGGGTGTCGCTGGTCAGCAACAGGCCGGCCAGGGGCACGCCGTTCATGGCGGCGAGGCTGACGGCGAGAATGATGTCGTCGCGATCGCCGGGGGTCACCACCAGTACGCCGGGCTTGAGCAGCTCCACGGTGTTGCGCATGGTGCGGGCGCAGATGATGATTTTGGTCATGCGCCGGGTTTCGTAGTCACCGGCGTTGAGAATCTGCGCGCCCATCAGGTCCGCCACGTCGCGGGTGCGCGGGGCGTTCAGTTCCGGCTGGAACGGGATGCAACCGAGCAGGCGGAAATCACCGGTGCGCAGCAGCGGCGAATGTTCCTTCAGGCGCGAGGCGAAGGCCTCCATGCTTTCGTCAGTCTTGACCTTGTTGAGGATCACGCCGAGCACTTTCGGGTCTTTCGGCCCGCCAAACAATTGCGCCTGCAACTCCACCCGACCGGAGAGTTCGGTCAGGGCTTCGCTTTCCGGTGCCGAGACCAGGATCACGTCGGCATCCAGGCTTTTCGCCAAGTGCAGATTGACCCGGGCGGCGTAGCTGGCGCTGCGGGTCGGGACCATGCCTTCGACCACCAGCACGTCTTTGCCGACGGCCGCCTGCTGATACAGGGTGATGATTTCTTCGAGCAGTTCATCCAGTTGACCGTCGCCGAGCATGCGCTCGACATGGGCCAGGCCCAGGGGTTGCGGCGGCTTGAGGCCGTGGGTGCGCGCCACCAGTTCGGTGGAGCGCTCTGGGCCGGTGTCGCCCGGATGCGGCTGGGCAATCGGTTTGAAAAAGCCGACTTTGAGGCCGGCTCGCTCAAGGGTGCGCACCAGCCCGAGGCTGATGGAGGTCAGACCCACACCAAAATCGGTGGGCGCGATAAAAAAAGTTTGCATGCGGATTCTCTGGAGGTGCATGGCAGTGGTGATCATCTATAACTGACGATCTACCGAAATTCAGTCGCCAAGGTTATCGCTAACCGAGCCTTGTGCGCACCAACCGCAATCAAAGGGCTGGCCTATTTTTTCAATACGTTGCGCAGGGTCCACGACCCAGGCCCGGGATTGCCAGGGCGGCTGATGGCGCAGGTGTTGGGTGTGGCCGCAGGAAAGCTCGGCCACCCAATGTCCGTCCTCGTCCTGATGAAAGCCTGTGACCGTTGAGGGTTTCATGGCAATCCGTCCGTCCGGGTTGTGTTCGCTTTCGGGCGATTGCTTCGCTAAACTCGCTCTTTCTATATTCTTCTGCAAAAGGTCTCGCCCCATGCTGATCGCCGCCAATAAGGCTGTCTCCATCGACTATACCCTGACCAACGACGCTGGTGAGGTCATCGACAGCTCCGCCGGCGGCGCGCCGCTGGTCTACCTGCAAGGCGCAGGTAACATCATCCCGGGTCTGGAAAAAGCCCTGGAAGGCAAAACCGTCGGTGACGAACTGACCGTTGCCGTTGAACCTGAAGACGCCTACGGCGAATACGCTGCCGAACTGGTCAGCACCCTGAGCCGCAGCATGTTCGAAGGCGTCGATGAACTGGAAGTGGGCATGCAGTTTCACGCTTCCGCGCCGGACGGCCAGATGCAAATTGTCACCATCCGTGACCTGGACGGCGACGATGTCACCGTCGACGGCAACCACCCGTTGGCCGGTCAGCGCCTGAATTTCCAGGTCAAGATCATCGACATCCGTGACGCCAGCCAGGAAGAAATCGCTCATGGTCACGTCCATGGCGAAGGTGGCCATCACCACTGATTTCTGCGCTAAGCTCAGAGAACTGGAGAGGCGCCCGAGGGCGCCTTTTTAGTCCGCGGCTGTCCCAGGCGGCGCCGCCGAGTGGCTGTTTCGAGAAGAACACGGGAATTTGGAGTTCGTCATGAGTGCTTTCCACGACCTTAATTTGAAAGCCCTGGATGGTCAGGATCTACCTCTGGCGCCCTTCAAGGGGCACGTCGTGCTGGTGGTCAACGTTGCCTCCAAATGTGGTTTGACCCCACAGTACGCGGCGCTTGAACACCTTTATCAACGATACAAAGATAAAGGTTTCAGCGTGCTGGGCTTGCCGTGCAACCAGTTTGCCGGGCAGGAACCGGGCACCGAGCAAGAGATCAAGGAATTCTGTGAATTCAACTATAAGGTGACCTTTCCGTTGTCCAGCAAGCTGGAAGTCAACGGTCACGATCGTCATCAGCTGTACCGTTTACTGGCGGGCGAGGGCGCGGAGTTTCCAGGTGACATCACCTGGAATTTCGAGAAATTCCTGCTGGGCAAAGACGGGCGGGTACTCGCACGGTTTTCGCCGCGCACCGCGCCGGATGATCCGAAGGTGATCCACGCCATCGAAAAAGCCCTGAGCTGAAACACCCTCCTTTGTAGGAGCGAGGCTTGCCCGCGAAGGCGTCCAGTCAGTCAACATCAATTTCGACTGACCTGACGCCTTCGCGGGCAAGTCGGAACGCCGCCCGCTCGCTCCTACAGGTGTCCGATCTTTTGATCCTTAATCACCCAAATCAATAGTGCTGTTCAACCCTCGCGACTCTCCATATTATCCCCGTCATAAAGTCATTTCCCCGTGGAGCGTCCCATGCCCGTCAAAGCCCTGTTCAAACCGTTCCACCTCGGCACCCTCGAACTGCCGACCCGTGTCGTCATGGCGCCGATGACCCGCTCGTTCTCGCCGGGTGGCGTACCGAATTCCAAAGTCATTGAATACTACCGCCGCCGCTCCGCTGCCGGTGTGGGCCTGATCATCACCGAAGGCACCACCGTCGGCCACAAGGCCTCCAACGGCTACCCGAACGTGCCGCACTTCTACGGTGAAGCGGCGTTGGCCGGCTGGAAGAAAGTGGTCGACGCGGTTCACGCCGAAGGCGGCAAGATCGTTCCGCAACTGTGGCACGTGGGCAGCGTGCGTCGCATCGGCACCGAGCCGGACGCGAGCGTGCCGGGTTACGGCCCGTCGGAAAAATTGAAGGACGGTCAGGTCGTGGTTCACGGCATGACCAAACAGGACATCCAGGACGTGATCGCTGCATTCGCCCAGTCGGCCAAAGATGCCCAGAGCATCGGCATGGACGGCGTGGAAATCCACGGTGCCCACGGCTATCTGGTGGACCAGTTCTTCTGGGAAGGCACCAACCAGCGCACCGACGAATACGGCGGCAGCCTGGCCAACCGTTCGCGTTTCGCCATCGAATTGATTCAAGCCGTGCGGGCCGCAGTCGGCGAAGGCTTCCCGATCATTTTCCGTTTCTCCCAATGGAAACAGCAGGACTACACCGCACGCCTGGTGCAAACCCCGGAAGCGTTGGGCGAATTCCTACAGCCGTTGTCCGACGCTGGCGTGGATATTTTCCACTGCTCGACGCGGCGTTTCTGGGAGCCGGAGTTCGACGGTTCCGATCTGAACCTGGCTGGCTGGACCCGCAAACTCACCGGCAAGCCGACCATCACCGTGGGTAGCGTGGGCCTGGATGGCGAGTTCCTGCAGTTCATGGTCAACACCGACAAGATCGCGCAGCCTGCCAGCCTGGAAAATCTGCTGGAGCGTTTGAATAACGAAGAGTTCGATCTGGTGGCGGTAGGGCGTGCGCTGTTGGTGGACCCGGACTGGGCGCAGAAAGTGCGCGATGGTCGTGAAGAAGACATCCTGCCGTTCAGCCGTGAGGCGTTGATGACGCTGGTTTAAGCGGCGATCTGAAGGGCCTCTTCGCGAGCAAGCCCGCTCCCACAGGTGACCGCGTTCTACCAGAGAAACGCGGTCGAATGTGGGAGCGGGCTTGCTCGCGAAGACGGACTAGCAGTCACCGAAAACTTCAGGGCAAAATCGACGCATTCGGCACCACCTGCTCCCCGACACAAGCCCCGCGCAACTGCCCCTCAAACTGCTCGATAATCGCCGCCCAGCCCTGGCGACTCGCATGCTGGCGCGCATTCAGCCGCACGCAGCGCAAGGTTTCCCGTTCCTCCAGCAACCAGCGCGCCGCATCGCAGAACGCCTCTTCATCCCCCGGCATCGCCAAAACACCGTTATAGCCGTGACGAATGTGTTGGCCCGCCGCCGCCAGATCGTACGCCACCACCCCAAGCCCTGAGGCCAGCGCCTCCAGCACCACATTGCCGAAGGTCTCGGTCATGCTCGGAAACAGAAAAACATCCCCCGATGCATAGTGGCTGGCCAAGGCTTCACCACGTTGTGAGCCGCAGAAAATCGCTTCCGGCAATTCCTTTTCCAGCGTCATCCGCAGCGGCCCGTCGCCGACCACGATCAGCTTCAGGTTGCGCTGTGGATAAGTCGCCTTCAGCGTGTCGAAACTGCGTTTGAGCAAACCCAGATTTTTCTCAGGGGCCAGGCGTCCGACGTGAATGACCGCGATGTCATCGTCCGCCAGGCCCCATTGCTCACGCAGGGCGTCCAGGCGTTTGGCCGGGTGAAACAGTTGGCTGTCGACGCCCCGGGACAACAGCGCCAGGCGTTCGAACTGCCGGCGTTCCAGCTCCAGCCGCTGGCTGACGCTGGGCACCAAGGTGAGGGTCGAGCGGTTGTGAAACCAGCGCAGATAGTGCGTCAACAGGCGCGTCAGCAGGCCGAGGCCATACTGGCTCGAGTACTGCTGGAAATTGGTGTGAAAGCCACTGACCACCGAAATCCCCAGGCGACGCGCGGCACGCAAGGCCGACAAACCCAACGGTCCTTCGGTGGCGATGTACAGCACGTCGGGGCGATGGCGTTTCCAGCGCCGCAGTAACTTGTGCATCGACGACTGGCCCCACTGCAACCCGGGATAACCCGGCAGCGGCCAGCCGCGACACAGCAGCAACCCATCGTCACTGCCCAGTTGTCGATCACAGCCCTGGCGCGGTCGCACCAGTTCAACCTGATGCCCACGCGCACGCAAACCGTCGCACAAGCGGCCAAGGGTATTGGCCACGCCGTTGATTTCCGGAGGGAAGGTTTCGGTGATCAGGGTGATATGCAGAGCTGTCGTCATGACCTCAGTGTCGGCTGAGGCCATGTCGTCATTGTGGCGTTTCGATGATGGATTTATGACGCCGAACGTTGGGGCACCAGATTTTCCGCACCGCGCTCACGCACCCAGAACAGCGTCGCCCCGGCCACGGCGGCCGGCATCATCAGGATGTTCACCACCGGAATCAGCAGCACCAGATAAACGATCCCGCCAAAACTCATGCTCTGCCATCGCTTTTCACGCAGCCAGGCGAGCATCTCGTTCCAGCCGAGTTTGTGGTTGTCAGCCGGGTAGTCGATGTACTGGATCGCCATCATCCACACCCCGAACAGCAGCCACAGCGGCGCCGCGATGATATTCACCACCGGGATGAACGAGAGAATGAACAGGCCCAGCGCCCGGGGCAGGAAGTAGCCGAGTTTGCGCATTTCCCGGGACAGGGTGCGGGGGATCATTTCGATCAACTCACCCCAACTGAAGGCCGGGAAGTCGTCGGTGCCACGCACCACCACTTCGACTTTTTCCGCAAGGAAGCCGTTGAACGGCGCGGCGATCACGTTGGCGAGCATGGTGAAGGTGAAGAACACCATCAGCGCCACCAGCACCACGAAGATCGGCCAGAGGATGTAACTGAGGAAACTCAGCCAGTCCGGCAGGGACGGCATCAATGTGTCGACCCATAAGCTGAATTGATGGCCAGCCAGGTAAATCAATCCGACGAACAGCACCAGGTTGATCACCAAGGGCAGCAAAACGAACAATCGCAGGCTCGGGCTCAAGACCAGCTTGAGGCCTTCGCGCAGGTATTGCGGGCCAGACAGAACAGGGGCGGGCATAACGTGCTCCGAGCAAGGGTAAACGCGCCGACCTTACCGACTTTGCCCGGCCGGTGAAAGCGCGGCGGCGGGATCGACATTCACTGTAACAAAGGCGTCTATAAAATCACTGTAACGGGATAGAGACCGCCTATGAGCTGGATTGTTAAACCGTATTTCCTTAATCTTCGCCCCCTCGATACGCTGCACCCATTCTTTTTACAGGACTGTCGAGCTCAAGCCTTCCCCAAGTGCTTTCAACAGTCCTTTTTTATTCCCGCCGGCAAACCCGGCGTTCCGCGCCAGTTTCGGGCCGGTTAACAGGAGCAGGTCATGTCTGAAGTCCGTCATTCGCGAGTGATTATTCTCGGTTCCGGCCCTGCCGGTTACAGCGCCGCGGTCTATGCCGCCCGTGCCAACCTCAAGCCATTGCTGATCACCGGCATGCAGGCCGGCGGTCAACTGACCACCACCACCGAAGTCGACAACTGGCCGGGCGACGTTCACGGCCTGACCGGCCCGGCGCTGATGGAACGGATGAAAGAGCACGCCGAACGCTTTGAAACCGAGATCGTCTTCGATCACATCAATGCCGTGGACTTCGCTGCCAAGCCTTACACCCTGACCGGCGACAGCGCGACCTACACCTGCGACGCCCTAATCATCGCCACCGGTGCCAGCGCTCGTTACCTGGGCCTGCCGTCGGAAGAAGCGTTCATGGGCAAAGGCGTTTCGGCCTGCGCGACCTGCGACGGTTTCTTCTACCGCAACAAGCCAGTGGCTGTGGTCGGTGGCGGTAACACTGCTGTGGAAGAAGCGCTGTACCTGGCCAACATCGCCAGCACCGTGACCCTGATCCACCGTCGCGAAACCTTCCGCGCCGAGAAGATCCTGATCGACAAGCTCAACGCCCGGGTTGCCGAAGGCAAGATCATCCTCAAGTTGAACTCGAACCTGGACGAAGTCCTGGGCGACAACATGGGCGTGACCGGTGCGCGCCTGAAGAACAACGACGGCAGCTTCGACGAGCTGAAAGTCGACGGCGTGTTCATCGCCATCGGCCACACCCCGAACACCTCGTTGTTCGAAGGCCAGTTGACGTTGAAAGACGGCTACTTGGTGGTGCACGGCGGCCGTGAAGGCAACGCCACTGCGACCAACCTGGAAGGGATCTTCGCCGCCGGCGACGTGGCTGACCACGTTTACCGACAAGCGATCACCTCGGCCGGCGCCGGCTGCATGGCGGCACTGGATGCCGAGCGTTACCTCGACGATCTGCAGAACGCCAAGTTCTGAGAACGTTGAAATGAAAAAACCGGCCTCGGCCGGTTTTTTTGTGCCCATGATTTCACGGCCAACACCGTACTCATGTGGGAGCGGGCTTGCTCGCGAATGCGGTGGGTCAGTCGAAATTGATGTTGCCTGACACGCCGCATTCGCGAGCAAGCCCGCTCCCACAGGGGATGTGTGATCAAGTCAGTTTTGCAAGGCAAGCTTCAAGGATATCCAGGCCTTCCTCCAGCACCGCCGCTTCGGTGGTCAGCGGTGCCAGCAGACGAATGATGTTTCGCGATTTGCCGCTGGGCATCAGCAGCAAACCCGCGTCCCGAGCCAGGGCCAGCAGCTGAGTCAATTGCGCAGAGGCCGGCGTGCCATCGGCGTTGCTCAATTCGATACCGCGCATCGCCCCGACACCGGTCAAACGCCCCAGAAACGGTGAGAGTTTGCTGGCGCGCCAAGCCTCGTAGCGGCTGACAATCGCTTCTTCCTGTTGCGAACCCCAGTTGCGCAGATTCGCATCGGTCATCTCATCCAGGGTCGCCAGTGCCGCCGCGCAGGCGATCGGGTTGCCTGAATAAGTGCCGCCGAGTCCGCCCTTGGGCAAGGTGTCGAGCAGCGACTTGCGCCCGACCACCGCGCCTAATGGCACGCCGCCGGCAATGCTTTTGGCGAGCAGGATCAGGTCCGGTTCGATGCCCAGTCGCGAGAAGGCAAAACGTTCGCCGGTACGGCCGAAACCGGACTGGATTTCATCGGCGATCAGCAGGATGTTTTTCTCATCGCAGAAGCGCCGCAACGCTTGGGCGAATTCCACGTCCATGGCCAGGAAACCCGCTTCGCCCTGCACCGGTTCGACGATAAAACACGCCACGTCATTGACGTCGATCTCGACGCTGAACAACCGATCCATCGCCTTCAACGCTTCGGCGCAGGTCACGCCGTTGTCCTTGCTCGGGAAGGGCAAATGAAACACCGGGCCCGGTAATACGCCGACTTTCTGTTTGTAGGGGGCGACTTTGCCGTTGAGGTTGAGGGTGGCGAGGGTGCGTCCGTGGAAGGCGCCGTCGAAAGCGATGACGGCGGTTCGGCCGGTGGCACCACGGACGATCTTCAGGGCGTTTTCCGCCGCTTCTGCGCCGCTGTTGGTGAGCATGCCGCTGACCGGGTAGTCCACCGGGATAAACGCGGTGAGGCGCTCCATCAGCTCGATGTAGGGCACATGCGGTGCGGCGTTGAAGGCGTAGTGGGTCAGCCGGGTGGCTTGTTCGCGAATGGCCTCGACGATGCGCGGGTGGCAGTGGCCGAGGTTCAGCACGCCGATGCCGCCGACGAAATCGATGTAACGTTTGCCGTCGGTGTCCCAGACTTCGGCATTCTTGCCGTGGCTGAGCGTGACGGGATGGACGACGTTGATCGACTGGCTGATGGTTTCGCTGCTCATGGATACCTGACTCAGAAGAAGGGTTGCTTCTTTTTATCTAAGCTGTGAGCAGGGGGGGCGGGCAAACGAAATAAAGTCGCCGGGTCAATCTTAAAAGTCGGGATGTGTGCCGGGGCCCTTTGTAGGAGCATGGCTTGCCCGCGATGGCGTCCAGAAGATCGCCTTCGCGGGCAAGCCTCGCTCCTACGGGACGGTGGTGTTCGTGGGAGCGTGGTTTTAGCGGCGGGTCAATGGTTGCTGCGAGAACTTCACGCCGGCCAGGCCCTGCGCAATCAACGCCCGGATATTGCCGTGATCGCTGCCTTCAGGCGTCGCCACTACCGAACGGTAATGCTCGCCAAACGCCAGCAGCGCTTCTTCATCGCTCAGGCCTTCCAGCAGCGCCAGGCCCAGGGTCTTGCACGAGCCTTCGTTCTGCCCGGCGGCGTTTTCCACGCCGCCGTTATTGAAGGCTTGGGGCTGGTAGTCATAACCGGCGGCGATGAATGCCAGGGTATCGGCGAAAGCATGTTCGCCGCTTTTGAGGCTGGCGCGCAGGGTGTTCAAATCACTCATTGGGTTTTCCTTTGGCGAACGCCGCTTGTTGTTCGGCGCTGGCTTCTTGCTGGTATTGGGCTTTCCATTCGGCGTACGGCATGCCGTAGACGACTTCGCGAGCGTCGTCGAGGCTGACCTCGATCTGGCGTTCATCGGCGGCAGCCTTGTACCACTTCGACAGGCAGTTGCGGCAGAAACCCGAGAGGTTCATCAGGTCGATGTTCTGCACGTCCTTGCGGCTGTCCAGGTGGGCGACCAGCCGGCGAAAGGCGGCGGCTTCAAGTTCCAGGCGTTGTTGATCGGTCATGGGGGTCTCTGCGAGACAGCTTTGAGCGGCAAGCTTCAAGCTGCAAGTGGGTTTGCGGTGGCTGGAAGTTTACCGCTTGAAGCTTGCCGCTTGAAACTAGCGGCTCGCTGCAAGCGTTATAGACACCGACTCTGCAAAACGCAGCGCATGAGGCTTGTCGACTTCCACTTCGGCGTACAGCACCGACTCATTGACCATAACCAGATCGAGGATTTCCTGGGTCAGGCGTTCGAGCAGGGCAAAGCGATTGCCTTCCACGTGGGCGATGATCGCCTTGGTGATGGTGCGGTAGTTCAGCGCGTGATCGATGTCGTTATCGCGCACCGCTTCTTGCGCGGCGTAGAGGATGGTCAGGTTGATCAACACATCCTGTTTGTTGAGGATTTCGTCTTCGTTGATGCCGATGAAGGTACGCAGGCACAGGTCCTTGACCCGGATGCGCGCCATTCCTGGTTGAAGTTGTGGCATTGCTACTTGCTCCGTCCAATCAATTGCAGGAACTCCTGGCGGGTGTTGCTCGACTCGCGGAAGGCGCCGAGCATCACCGAGGTGTTCATGGTCGAATTCTGTTTCTCGACGCCGCGCATCATCATGCACATGTGCTTGGCTTCGATCACCACGGCAACGCCGGCAGCGTCCGTCACTTGCTGCACCGCGTCGGCGATTTGCCGGGTGAGGTTTTCCTGGATTTGCAGGCGTCGGGCGAACATGTCTACCAGCCGCGCAATCTTCGACAGGCCCAACACTTTGCCCGTCGGAATATAAGCTACATGGGCCTTGCCGATGAAGGGCAGCAGGTGGTGCTCGCACAGCGAATAGAGCTCGATGTCGGCGACGATGATCATCTCGTCGGTGTCCGAGGAAAACAGCGCGCCGTTTACGATTTCCTCGACGCTTTGCTCGTAGCCATGACACAGGTACTGCATGGCCTTGGCGGCGCGCATCGGGGTGTCTTGCAGGCCTTCGCGGTCTGGGTTTTCACCGAGGCCGATGAGGATTTCACGATAGCTCTGGGATAAAGCGTTCTGAGGCAGGGATAACGGCATGGTACATCCTCGCAAGGGCGGCTTATTTGACGTGCCGTCCGCCATTGACGGTCAGGGTCGTGCCGGTGACATAAGGGTTGTCGAGCAAATAGCGCAGGCTCTGGTAGATCACTTCGCTGCCGGGTTCGATGCCCAGCGCGGACTTGGCCAGGGCCTTGGCGCGGTACGCCGCGTCGTCGTCGGGATTGAACAATAGCAGGGCTGGTGCGATGCCGTTGACCTTGATCGCGGGCGCATATTTCGCGGCGAAGGACAGGGTCAGGCTGTCGAGCCCGGCTTTGCTGGCGCAATAGCCGATATGTTGACTGCTGCCCTTGCGGGTCACGTCGTCGCTGATATGCACGATGTCGGCGGGGCTCGAGCGTTCGAGCAAGTCGGCGCAGTGCAGGTTGATCAGGTAGGGCGCCAGCATGTGCACGCAGAACATCCGGGTAAAGGCCAGGGCCTCGGTGTCCGGGGTTTCGGCCAGCCATTCGGACGCGTTATGCACAATCGCCCGCAGGCTGTCGGTATGGGTCTTGAGTTCGCTGATGAACGCGAGAATCCCGGCTTCGCTGGAGAAGTCCGCGAACAGCGCCGTCGCGCCCAAGTCGCGCAATGCCTGGACGCCGGGGCGTTCGCTGCGGTAGCTGAAGATCACCGGGTGACCGTCTTCGAGCAAGCGCCGGGCGCAGTGCAGGCCGACACGCTGGCCGGCACCGGTGATGAGGATTGGGGCTGCGGAAGAAGTCATGAACGGCTCGCGTCGCGGTTAGAGCAAAACTATACCAGCGACGGCGAGCGTTCACCTACGTCCTGTAGGAGCGAGGCTTGCCCGCGAAGAGGACGCCTCGGTCTATCTGTCAGACCGCGTTATCGTTCTTCGCGGGCAAGCCTCGCTCCTACAGGGGTTACGGATTTTGAGTGGTGGGCGCGACGGGCAACGGCCGCGCCGGCGTGCTGTGCAGCCAGTTGGCCAGCAAACGAGTCGACAGCGGAATAAAGAAATAGACCATCAATGGCGTCAGGCACAACGTGCTGACGAGCACCCGAGGCAGCAGGCTCATTTCGCCGAGCAACGGTCCCAGGACAAAGTTGAACAACAGCGAGACCGGGAAGAACGCCAGCCAGATCGCCACCGCCTGTTTCCAGCGCGGCGGGCGATTGCCGGCAGCGCCGAACCAGCCTTCAATGCCGCTGACCCGGTGTTCGGTCGGGTGGGCGAACAAGTCGCTGCCACGGCCCAGCCAGGCCGTGCGCGAGGCGGAATGCTCCCAGGCGTGCAGGGTCTGCTCGTCGGCGAAGCGGAAGATAATCTGGAATTCGTCATCATCGGGCGGCGGAGCGAGCACGCCAGAGCCGAGATAACCGGGGAAGTCGGTGGCCAGTTGTTCGCCTTCACGCAACCAGGCGATCAGGTCCTGATAACGTCCATCGGCAACGCGGCGCGCCACCATCAGGGTGACGGGTGAGGTAGACATTTTGTATCTCCGTATGACAAGCGCGTCGCTCCGGGTAGGAGTTTCACCAGACGCAGCGCCGGGGTGATGGGCTGCGACTTTGGACAAGCAAGGATTATTCCTGATTATGAAAATTTCACCAGTGGCATTCGTCATCCATCAACAGCTTGAATGATTGCGGGGGATAAGCGTTAGAATGGGATCCAATTCACCCATGGAAGATCTCCACCCAATGCCTGTCCTGACTGACGTGGTCTCTGGCTTGCTGCCAGTTGCTTCCCTGGAGCGGGAAGAGCTTTTTCCGATTCGAGAGGTGGCACGCCTCACCGGCATCAACCCGGTGACGCTGCGAGCATGGGAGCGTCGTTATGGCCTGATCCAGCCCACACGCACCGAAAGCGGGCATCGCCTGTATTCAATGGCCGATATCGAGACGGTTCGCGCCATCCTCGGCTGGATTGATCGCGGCGTGGCGGTCAGCAAGGTCGGCAAGATCCTGGCCAAGACCGAACCGCTCAAAGCGCTCTCGCACATCATCCCCAATGAGCTGGTGCTGGCCGACTACGGCCAATGGCAGCAGCAGGTCCAGAGTGCAGTCAGTTCGTTTGATGACGTGCAACTGGAGCGGGTCTATGGGCAGATTTTTTCCAGTTATTCGATTCCCGTGGTGTTCCAGGACATCCTGATGCCGCTGTGGAAGCAACTATTGCAGCGCCAGGAAATGTTCGGCCAGACCAGTGAATGGTTGTTCTACGATGCGTTCCTGCGATCCCGTGTGGCGCAGCGCCTGCTGCTGATCCGTGACTCATCACCGCGGCGAATTGTTATCAGCGCCCTGGCCGGTGAGTGCCGCGAGCTTGAACTTCTGGTCGCCGCGTTGTTTTTGAGCGGGGCGGATTCCGGGGTGCGAGTGTTGACCATCGGCCAGCCCTTCGATGAGCTGACCCTGGTCTGCGAACGGATCAAACCCCAGGCACTGATCCTGTTTTCCAACCATGCCCCGGCCCCTGAGCTGCCACGACGTTTGAATCGCCTGGCCATGAGCCTGGATTGTCAGTTGATGCTCGCCGGTGATGCGTCCGACCTGGCGCAGGAAAGCCTGGCCGCATCATCCATCGGTTGTCTGGGTAACGAAGGTTTGTTGATGCGACAGCGTCTGAAACAATTCCTGGCGGGTAACCTGGATAGTTGAGGTTCAGACGTGCAAGGCGGGATGGGTCAGGCGATGTTGCTGCAGGATGAACTGACGCAGGCGTTCGGTTTCGTCCTTGTCGCTTTGGCTCAGTTGGTAGGCGAAGAAACCATGCTCGGTTTCCCGCTCGAACGTGCCGCGCAACGCGATACGTTCATAACCTGACGGGCTGAACCACAACGCGAAATGTTTCGGTGGCTTGGTCTTGTTGCGAACTTCCAGCAACACGCCTTTAAACGACACTTCGTGGACCCACATCGTGCCGGGCTGGCCCTTGGCATTCTCCAGCGCGACTGGCTCTTCGAGTGTCAGACGCCAGGGCCGGACCATTGGCCCATCTTCAAAAATGCTCGGCACGCCCAGGCGCAGATGCAGCGCGTGGAACTCGTCTTCCACCAAATGCAGGGGGAAGGTCATTTGCTGGTTTTCGAAGTTGGCCTGAATGGTGACCTGCTCATGGGCGGCGAGGCGCGTGAGAAGGTCCCTGATCTGCGAACCACCATTGACGAGCAGGCTCGACGTCGCATCCCGCACATTAAGCTGCGGGTTGTGCTGCATGGTCTGGATAAAATCCAGCTCATCCTGGGTCAGGAGTGCGTCGCGTTGCATGGCTTGCTCGAAAAAAATAGTTACAAAGTCATTGGTGATTGTAGTTAATGACAATTAGTTCGCTGATTTGTTTGCGCCGTTCGTCGCTTTGAGCGTGGCCAGTTCTGCCTGCAATTGCGCCACCTGCGCTTCTAACTGCTCGACCCGCTGCATTGCCTTGACCTGGACGGTCACATCTTTTTGTACACCGACTATGTAGGTTTGTCCGTCGCTTTCGTTTTTAACCGTCGAAAGGGACAGCTCGTTCCAGAACGGAGTGCCGTCCTTGCGATAGTTACGCAGCACTTCCCGACATGAGTCACCGCTGTCCAGTGCCTGGCGAATCAGCCCCAGCGCCTCTTGATCGCGATCGCCGGATTGCAGGAAGCGGCAGTCCTGGTAGAGGATTTCTTCGCTGGTGTAACCGGTCATGCGTTCGAAGGCCGGGTTGACGTAAATCAGGATGTTGTCTTGCTCGCCTTCCTTCTCGGCAATCACGATGCCGTCATTGGAAGCGTTGATCACCATCTGCAGCAGTTGAGCGTTGATCATCAGAGAATCCTTTCCAAGTTGATTGAGGGCTGCATTTTAGAAGAACAATAAACGCTGTCTACTGGCCGTCAGCCCTTATTGAGAGTCAATCGCAGGTTTTTTGCCGGTGCTGTTAATATCGCCGTCTTTTATAGCTTCAGGATCAGATTGATGAAAGTCGCCATCCTTTCCGGCTCGGTGTACGGCACGGCTGAAGAAGTCGCCCGGCACGCCGCGAATATTTTGAAAGCCGCCGGTTTCGAGACCTGGCATAACCCCCGCGCCAGCCTGGCTGACGTGCAATCGTTCGGCCCCGAAGCCTTCCTGGCCGTGACCTCGACCACGGGCATGGGCGAATTGCCGGACAACCTGCAACCGTTGTACTCGATGATCCGTGACCAATTGCCTGCCGCCTGGCGTGGCTTGCCCGGCGCGGTGATCGGCCTGGGCGACGCGAGTTATGGCGATACCTTCTGCGGCGGTGGCGAGCAGATGCGCGAATTGTTCGCCGAGCTGGGGCTGCGTGAAGTGCTGCCGATGCTGCGCCTGGATGCCAGTGAAAGCGTCACGCCGGAAACCGACGCCGAGCCTTGGCTGGCGGAGCTGGTCACGAAGCTGCAGGGCTGACCGGACGCTCGCGCAGCAGGGCAAGCCAGGCCTGGGCGGCTTTCGACAGGTACGCGCCCTGACGCCAGATAAAGGCAATGTCCCAGCGCAAATAGGCCGGCGCGTTCAAGGTCAGGCGCACCACGCCTGGGCGCACCAGCCCCCGCGCTACAACGCTGGGCAACAGCACGACGCCTTGCCCGGCGGCCACCAGCGCTGCGAGAAAATCCGCCTGGCCGCTGCGCCCACCTTCCCTGGGCGTAAATCCCATCTGCTGGCAGGCTTGAAGCAAACGGTCATTGAGCACAAAGCTGCGCTGGTACAGCAGGAACGGCGTATCGGCCAACTCCTCCAGGCCAATCACCGTTTTTTTCGCCAACGGATGATCAGCCGGCAACAGCGCATCCAGCGGTTCGTCGCAGAACGGCTGAAAGGCGAATTGCGGATCCTTCGGCAGCAGGCTGCCACCCAGTTCCAGTTCCCCGCTCAACACCGCTTGCTCGATATTCAGGCTGCCGCCTTCGAGCAATTGAATGCTGATGTTCGGGTAGCGCCGCCGGTATTCGGCGAACAGGCTGGCGAACAACGCGTCACTGCCCAGTAAGGGCAAACCGAGGCGCAACTCCCCTCGGGCCAATTGGCTCAAGTCGTCCAATTCAACGAGCAGTTCATTGCGCAGACGCAGCATGGTTTCGGCCCGTTGCAGCACCACGCTGCCGGCGGCGGTCAGGCGCAACTGCGAGCCCAGGCGTTCGAGCAGCGGGGTGCCGAGGCTTTGCTCAAGCTGTGCGACTTGCTTGCTGACCGCCGATTGACTGATGTGCAAGGTCTTGGCCGCTTGGGTAAAACCGCCCTGGCGCATCACTTCGATGAAGCTGCGTAGCTGTTTGAATTCCATGTGCAGGATTCCAATCTGGAATGGCGTTGAGTCTAACAATTCGCTTCGGGGATAACAGTGCGCTCCGTAAAATGAGCGCCTGTGAGGACCGAAACCATGAAATCAACCACCTTTAGATACCTGTCGCGACTGATCGCCGAGCTGGCCGTGTTGCTGGCCATCTACCTGCTCGGCTGCCAAGTGGCCGTGTGGCTTTCCTGGCCGATTCCGGGAGGGGTGATTGGCATGGCGTTGTTGTTGCTGGCGTTCGCCTTCGGTTGGGTTAAACCCGCTGCGTTGCAGATGGGCGCCGGGTTGTTGATGGCCGAGATGCTGTTGTTCTTTATCCCGGCATTGATGAGCCTGCTCGATTACGGCGGTCTGCTGCGCGACGACGGCTGGCGGATTCTGCTGGTGATCGGCGTCAGCACGTTGATGGTGATGCTGGTCACGGCGTTTACCGTGGAGCTGGTGGTGCGGTTGCGCAGACCCCATGAAGCTTGAACTGATGCCCATGTTCTGGCTGGCTTTCACGCTGCTGGCCTATCTGTTCAGCCGCTGGATCTACCGGCGCACGGGCCGCTATTTATTGTCGCCGCTGATTCTGGTCCCGGCCTTGCTGCTGGCCCTTGCCGTGCCGCTGCACACCGCGTACGCCGAATATTCGAGCAACACCCATTGGCTGATGCTGGTGCTGGGGCCGGTGACTGTCGCCTTCGCGGTGCCGATCTGGCAGCAGCGGCAGATGTTGGCGCGGCACTGGTCGGCGTTGCTGCTCGGGATGCTGGCGGGCAGTGCGGCGTCCATCGGCAGTTCGTTCGGGCTGGCCAAGGCGCTGGCGCTGGACAGCTCGGTGACGATGTCATTGGTGCCGCGTTCGATTACCACACCATTCGCCATGCCACTGGCCCACGACCTCGGCGGCGTGCCGGAATTGACCGCAGTGTTTGTGATGTTCACCGGGGTGTTCGGTGCGATGCTCGGCGGCATCCTGCTCAAGTGGTTGCCCTTGCGCAGCGCGCTGGCACGGGGGGCGTTGTTTGGCGTTGGAGCCCATGGCGCCGGGGTCAGCCGAGCCCATGAAGTAGGCGGTGAAGAAGGTTCGGTGGCGGGGTTGGTCATGGTGCTGACGGGGTTGCTGAACCTGTTTGCAGCACCCTTGTTGGCGTCGATCCTTTGACATGGATCCAAGCTTCGTGCCGCGCTGACTCGCTCGGCCATCAAGCTGGCTGCCAATGCAACTACACGATCTTCGAGGGGTGACTAGACTGCTGACACATGAGCAAAAATAATAAAAACCAGGAGGTTCCTGCCGTGAGTGTCACCCCCGTCCAATCCCCCGCCAGTGTCAAAGACCAGGTCAGTGCCGCCGAATGGCAGACCCGCGTCGATCTCGCCGCCTGTTATCGCCTGGTCGCACTGCATGGTTGGGATGACCTGATCTTTACCCATATCTCGGCCAAGGTGCCGGGCACCGAAGACTTCCTGATCAACCCGTTCGGGCTGATGTTCCACGAGATTACGGCGTCGAGCCTGGTCAAGGTCGATCAGGCCGGTAACAAGCTGATGGACAGCCCCTACGAGATCAATCCGGCGGGCTACACCATCCACAGCGCCGTGCACGAAGTGCGTCACGACGTGGTCTGCGTGCTGCATACCCACACCGCTGCCGGTGTTGCAGTGTCGGCACAGAAACAGGGCATCCTGCCGATCAGCCAGCAGTCCTTGTTCGTGCTGTCGAGCCTGGCTTATCACGCCTACGAAGGCGTGGCGCTCAACCACGAAGAGAAGGCGCGACTGCAAGCCGACCTCGGCGAAAACAATTTCCTGATGCTGCACAACCACGGCCTGCTGACCTGCGGCGGCACCATCGCCGACACCTTCTTGATGATGTTCACCTTCCAGCGTGCCTGCGATATCCAGGTGCTCGCACAAAACGGTGGCGCCGAGCTGATCGCCATCGAACCGCAGATTCTGGCGGGCGCCAAGGCGATGATCGCCGGCGTCACCAAAAGTGCTCAAGGGATGGGCGGCATGCTGGCTTGGCCGGCGTTGCTGCGCAAACTCGATAAACAAGACCCGGGTTATAAACTCTAATGCCACTCGCCGAGATCCCCCTGTGTGTCTGGCGCAAACGCGGCCAGACCTTCGTATTCCGTGGCCAGGCCATCCGTTACTGGACGGCCGGGCAGGGTGAGCCGCTGTTGCTGATCCACGGCTTTCCGACCGCCAGTTGGGACTGGCATTACCTGTGGCAGCCGCTCGCGCAGCGCTATCGGGTGATTGCCTGCGACATGCTCGGCTTCGGCGATTCGGCCAAACCGGTGAACCACGAATACAGCCTGCTGGAACAAGCCGATTTGCAGCAGGCGTTGCTGGCGCATCTGAACGTCGAGCAGCCGGTGCATCTGCTGGCCCACGATTACGGCGACAGCGTCGCCCAGGAATTGCTGGCCCGGCATCACGAAGCGCAGGTGAATATCGCCAGTTGCGTGTTCCTCAACGGTGGCCTGTTCCCTGAAACCCATCGGCCGCTGCTGACGCAAAAACTCCTGCTCAGCCCCTTGGGCTGGATGATTGGCCGTGCCTTTACCCGAGACGCGCTGGTGAAAAACTTCCGGCAGATTTTTGGTCCGCAGTCCCGGCCTACCGAAAGTGAAATGGATGATTTCTGGAGCCTGATCGATAGCAACCACGGGCCCCGGGTCATGCATAAATTGATCGGCTATATTCCGGAGCGACGTGTGCAGCGTGATCGTTGGATCAGCGCGATGCAGAGCACTGAGGTGCCGTTGCGGGTGATCGATGGCGAGGTCGATCCGATTTCCGGCGCGCACATGGTCGAGCGTTATCGGGAGCTGATTCCTAATCCCGACACGGTGTTGCTGCCCGGCATTGGTCACTACCCGCAAACCGAAGCGCCGGTGCAGGTGCTCAAGCACTACCTTGAGTTTCGTGATCGGCTGGTGTCGGCGCCGCTCAAGCGGGCGTGTTCCTGACCCCAATCCCTGTAGGAGCGAAGCTTGCTCGCGAAGACGGCGGCACATCCAACGATGATGTTGGCTGACACGACGCTTTCGCGAGCAAGCTTTGCTCCTACAGGTTCCACAGCATTCACCTCATCATCCCCCAACCTTATCGCACACCATTCAGCCCCCTCGTCTTGATTGTGACCCGCCGCCCCGTGCCTGACACTCGAGGTCATCGTCCCTTAGGCCTGCTGGAGTCCCCCCATGAATGAGTCTGTGCGCTTCGAAGATAAAGTCGTGATCATCACCGGCGCTGGCGGTGGCCTCGGGCGGGCCCATGCGTTGCTGTTCGCCAAACAGGGCGCAAAAGTGCTGGTCAACGACCTTGGCGGCACAGCTCAGGGTGAAGGTGCCAATGCGTCGGCGGCAGATCGTGTGGTCGCCGAGATCCGAGAGGCCGGCGGCACCGCCGAGGCCAACCACGACTCCGTTACCGACGGCGACAAACTCGTACAAAACGCCCTCGACGTGTTTGGCCGTGTCGATGTGGTGGTCAACAATGCGGGCATCCTGCGGGATAAGACCTTCCACAAAATGGACGACGCCGACTGGGACCTGGTTTACCGCGTCCACGTCGAAGGCGCCTACAAAGTCACCCGCGCGGCATGGCCGCATATGCGTGAACAAAACTACGGCCGCGTGATCTTCACCGCCTCGACCTCGGGCATCTACGGCAACTTCGGCCAGTCCAACTACGGCATGGCCAAACTCGGCCTCTACGGCCTGACCCGCACCCTGGCCATCGAAGGTCGCAAGAACAACATCCTGGTCAACGCCATCGCCCCCACCGGCGGCACCCGCATGACCGAAGGCCTGATCCCGCCGCAAGTGTTCGAACAACTCAAGCCGGAACTGGTCAGCCCGTTGGTGGTGTACCTGGCCAGCGAGAACTGCCAGGAAACTTCAGGGCTGTTTGAAGTCGGTGGCGGCTGGATGGGCAAGGTGCGTTGGGAGCGTAGTCTGGGCGCCGGGTTTGATCCGCGTGTGGGGTTCTCGCCGGAAGATGTGGCAGCGCATTGGCAGCAAATTTGTGATTTCGAAGGGGCGGCGCATCCGAAGGACAATATTGAAGCGTTGAAGGAAATGATGGGGAATTTGCAGAAGTATTCCCTATAAGGAATTGTCCGCATCAAGCCGCTGGGGCGCAGCGGCCTGGCGCCTGAACTCAGGTGTATCTTTTTTCAGTTACAAATTTTGGTTCTTTCCAGTTTGGACCTTTGATGGCTACAGGGCCTTCACCGTTAGCCAAAATGCCTTCGTCGAAAAGCTGTGCATAGGTTTTCAACAGCTCTCCATTTGCGATGACCTCAAAGCGATAACGACCGATCATCCTATCGAGCGAAGGATAGGCGAGGCCGATGCCGAACGCGGTCAGAATGTCTGTAATGGCTTCGTTTTTTACGATTTGCTCAATGGTCGTCATTGGAATTCTCCTTTGAGAAGATCTTTGTATATGCGGTCGATCTGATTGTTCGCAGCATCGAGCGCCTCTTCGGAGTACAGCAGTGCATCGCTACTACCTAGTCTATAGTCTTCCAGTGTTGCCGTATGAGCGTTGTTCCATTGCGGCGAACCTCCTTCGGGCTTGAAGTCATCAGCAAGTTCCATTGCCCGGAACCTCTCCAATTCCCTTAATTCATGGGTGTAGTAACGCTGGTCCGTCTCTGTAATCTCCAAGTAGCCTCCAAGGATTTTTTCAAGACGGTCAATCATGATGTCGTTGGCGTCAGATTGGTCGAGTCGAGCAATGTGCAATTTGACTGCATCAATACCTCCCCGAGTGATCACTGCTGTTCTCCAATTCAAATCAATTATCGGTCCGCCTGCCCGATCTGGATTAAAAGCGCGTCCGCTGTATTTCCCCGTAGTAGTGGCGCCTTCATAAGGACTGCTAAACACCACATACAGCGGCGGAATACCCGACTCCACTGGAAAAACAGTGACAAAACCACCAAAGCTATATCGATCGAACTCCGGGAATGCATCTGTCCTTCCTTCAAGAGCCGTTAAGGTCGTACCGTCGTAAACAGCAATGTTTGGCTCCATTACCGGTAAGGTTGTGGACGCGTTGTCAGGCCTGACTATGGGCGTCCAGGTCATGCCGATAGAGGGGGCGTCCGGGTTGTAGGACCTATAGACATTCTGGATTGGATCGAACGTGGCGAGTCGGACGGGTACTCCGTCGGGCACAGTGGTGCTGTTCGTAGCTGCGACAAAGAGCTCGGTTGTATTCCCCGCCGTTCTGGAACCGATAGCAACCGGCAGCCTGACGCGCCCATTGGCCGCGGCAACGGAACGCAGGTCATCAAGATGCTCGGGTGTGAAATACGAGAGCGGGATGCTAAGGGCCTGGAGACTGCTGGGCTCGTAGTCCGAGAGTGACAGGCTCCAGGCATGGAGATTGTCGGGCACTAGATCCGAGAGTGGGACATTCAATTCACGACTTTCGCCGTTACCCAGCGGCGAGGGAAATAACAGCGCCGCAAATCCGACAATGATCGCGGAGCTCGCCGTAGTCACGGCGGCTACCCCGGTTTGCAGAGCTGTCCTGACTGCTTGGGTCGTAGCAGCACTCGTTGCGAGACGACCTGTTGCCAAGGTAAACACCGGACCCGCTGCCGCCGACGAACCGGATACGGGAAATGGCCGACTGGTTTCCCATGCCTTGAACATCGCAACCATCGCCATGATTCTTGCGAGCTCTTGCGCTTCCTTCGCTTCGCGGGCCTTTTCAGCTTCCCGTTCAATCTCGGCTTGCGCTTCAAGACGCACCTGTTCGTCGGCGACTTGCTGCGCGGCCGCTTCGGCTGCAATTCGTGCCTGTTCCGCCGCCACTCGTTGCGCTTCGGCCAATGCGACCAAGCGTGCCTGTTCGGCAGCGACTTGCTGCGCGGCAGCTTCAGCTGCAATTCGTGCCTGTTCCGCCGCCACTCGTTGCGCTTCGGCCAGTGCGACCAAGCGTGCCTGTTCGGCAGCGACTTGCTGTGCGGCAGCTTCAGCTGCAACCCGTGCTTGTTCGACCGCCACTCGTTGCGCCTCGGCCAGCGCAGCCAGGCGTGTCTGCTCTCGGGCACGGGCTGCGGCTTGCTCGTTGATGCGCGCCAATTCGGCAGCAGCCCGCTGGGCTTCCTGTTCCGCCGCCAATCGCGCCTGATCATCGGCCTGCACAGCGGCCAGCCACTTGTTAATTTCGACTTGTTGCTGGTTGAGTATTTGGATTGATTGCGACAGCAACTTTGCATCATGGGCGGCTCTGTACGCGCTTTCCCATTTCTGGCTGGCTATTCCATCCGGCGTCGTGACTCTGCCAAAAGATTTCGACTTGCCCAGGAAGTCACGGGTACTTTTATTGATTGGGTCCGAGCCATAGAACGCATGGGCCAAGGCGACTTGAACGTTAAGTGCAGCCGTTTTACGCAAGAGCAAAGTGTTGCGTACCTGCAACTCCCTTTGGATAGCTGCCGCAGGAGGAAGTGTATGATTTGTTCCTTCCACTCGCACCGCAGCCAATTCATTTTCGATGGTGTGAGGCAAGTTCTGTAGTTTTACGGTGTATTCGTTTTGTACGGCCTGGGTCGTAATGTTCAATTTTTCGACCGTCAGGTTCCAGAGATGGTCGTAAATTGGCTGCATGGTGGCGGGGCCTGCCGGTGAAAAACCCCTACCGGATCTGTCGCTGAAGCCTCCACCGATAGAGTCTATTCCTGGTTTGGGTCGGCCCCCAACATAAGTAGCCGGGAGATTTATACGTCCGTGTTGGTCATCCATGAGTAACGTTCTCTGTATTAACTCGCTTTAATATGTTTGGAGTGATCACGATTCCAATTGATACAGTCAGTGTCAACTTTGGTTGATCTGTTTGGATTCTACTGCTGTGTTTGAAAACTTGGGTCCGAGAGTGTCGTAGGCTGTTTCTTTGTTGGCATTAGGAAGAGTGACGCGAGTGAGATATTGATCAAAAACTTGTCAGAAAAACTACTTCAATGTGTATGTCATTTCTGATTTGCTTTCAGCGCACTTAAATCCCAGGCATAAAAAAGGCCGCTGCAAACGCAGCGGCCGAAGTAAGACGTGGATCAAGGAGCAATAAATCAACGTCAGTGTACTCAGGGCGATGACTCGAAATACGTTTCGACTCATCTGAAATCTTGCGTGAAAGACCTGGGGTTCAACACAGGCCATCGCGTCGTGCTTTGCGGCGGTTTCCCGTGAAAGCCCGGCAAGAATAAGGGTTTGAGCCCAAAGGAAAAATAGCGAATCCAGACATGCACTGTTACAGGGCGTGTAACAGTGCGCCTGCACCTCGCCAATGCGTCTATCCATTCCCCTGATAACCCTTCATCCAGCCCGTCCATGCCTGGCGCAAAACCCCGCCCCATGCGGGCATTCATCCTTTGGAGGTACAACGCGAATACCTCCTTGGTGCGCTTATCGCTCCCGGTGCGCGGCAGTAGGGTGGGGCCTTCTGTCACTCACCGGGGAAGACGCATGACAAAAACAACAATGCGCGCCATCTTCACGCCGCAGGCGCTTGCCGCTGCGGTGGCTTTGGGTTGCTGCGCACAGGCCCAGGCCGTTGCATTCAATATCGGGGAAATCGAGGGCACGTTCGATTCTTCGCTGTCCGTCGGCGCGAGCTGGGGCATGCGCGATGCGGACAAATCCTTGGTGGGCACCGTGAATGGCGGCACCGGCCAGTCGTCCACCGGTGACGACGGGCGACTGAACTTCAAGAAGGGCGAAACCTTCTCCAAAATCGTCAAAGGCATCCACGACCTCGAGCTGAAATACGGCGACACCGGTGTGTTCGTGCGCGGCAAGTATTGGTACGACTTCGAACTCAAGGACGAGGACCGCGAGTTCAAACAGATCAGCGACAGCGGTCGCAAGGAGGGCGCGAAGTCCTCCGGTGCACAGATTCTCGACGCCTTCATCTACCACAACTACTCGATCGCCGATTTGCCGGGCACCGTGCGTGCCGGCAAGCAGGTGGTCAGTTGGGGTGAAAGTACCTTCATCGGCAACTCGATCAACAGCATCAACCCGATCGACGTGTCCGCGTTTCGTCGTCCCGGCGCGGAGATCAAGGAAGGCTTGATCCCGGTGAACATGTTGTTTGGCTCCCAGGGCCTGACCGACCAACTCACCGTGGAAGGCTTCTATCAACTGGAATGGGACCAGACCGTTCTCGACAACTGCGGCACCTACTTCGGTGTCGACGTGGCGGCGGACGGTTGCAACAACAATTACAGCGTCGGCAGCCCGGCGATTGCCCCATTGGCACCGCTGGCGGCAGCGTTCGGCCAGCCGATCCAGGTCACCCGTGAAGGCGTGATCGTGCCCCGTGGCGGCGACCGCGATGCGCGGGATTCGGGGCAATGGGGCACGGCGTTGCGCTGGCTCGGCGACGATACCGAGTACGGTCTGTACTTCATGAACTACCACAGCCGTACCCCGACGGTAGGCACCGTCACGGCCGGCGCGTCGACCCTGGCCAGTCTGCCGGGCATGGTCGGCATCGCCAACCAACTGGCACCTGGCAGCGGTTCGGGCCTGGCGCAAAGCGTGATGCTCGGTCGCGGCCAGTATTACCTCGAATACCCGGAAGACATCCGCCTGTACGGTGCGAGTTTTTCCACCACCTTGCCCACCGGCACCGCGTGGACCGGCGAGATCAGCTACCGGCCCAACGCCCCGGTGCAGGTCAACACCAATGACCTGACCCTGGCCTTGCTCAACCCGATCGCCGGCGGCACCGCATCGCCGATCGCCAGCGCGCCGGGCGCCGACAACAAAGGCTATCGCCGTAAGGAAGTGACCCAGATCCAGAGCACCCTGACCCACTTCTTCGATCAGGTGCTGGGCGCCGAGCGCTTGACCCTGGTCGGTGAAGCGGCGGTGGTGCGGGTCGGTGGCCTGGAGTCGCGGACCAAGCTGCGTTATGGCCGCGACTCGGTCTACGGCCAATACGGTTTCGGCGGCGACACCGACGGCTTCGTCACCTCGACCTCATGGGGCTATCGCGCCCGGGCGATCCTCGATTACGCCAACGTGATCGGCGGCATCAACCTCAAGCCCAACTTGTCCTGGTCCCATGACGTCAGCGGTTACGGCCCCAACGGGCTATTCAACGAAGGCGCCAAGGCGATCAGCGTCGGGGTCGATGCCGACTACCGCAACACCTACACCGCGAGCCTGAGTTACACCGACTTTTTCGGCGGGGACTACAACACCCTGACTGACCGCGACTTCCTGGCGCTGAGCTTCGGCGTGAACTTCTGATCTGGCTGAGAAGGATGATTTAGATGCGCAAAATGATTCTGCAATGTGGCGTCCTGGCCCTGAGCCTGTTGGCCGCCAACGTGATGGCAGCGGTGTCGCCGCAAGAAGCCGAAAAACTCGGCACCACCCTCACGCCACTGGGCGCGGAGAAGGCCGGCAACGCCGACGGCTCGATCCCGGCCTGGACCGGCGGCATCCCGAAAAACGCCGGGGCGGTGGACAGCAAAGGCTTCCTGGCTGACCCGTTCGCCAACGAAAAACCGCTGTTTGTGATCACCCCGGCCACCGTCGACAAGTACAAGGACAAACTCTCCGAAGGCCAGGTGGCGATGTTCAAGCGCTACCCGGAAACCTACAAAATTCCGGTCTACCCGACTCACCGCACTGTCGCGGTGCCGCCGGAAATCTACGAGTCGGCCAAGCGCAGCGCGTTGAACGTGACCAGCATCAACGACGGTAACGGCCTTTCCAACTTCACCGGCAATCGTTACTACGCGTTCCCGATTCCAAAGAATGGCGTGGAGGTGCTGTGGAATCACATCACCCGTTATCACGGCGGCAACCTCAAGCGCATCATCACCCAGGTGACCCCGCAAACGAATGGCAGCTACACGCCGATCCGCTTTGAAGAAGAGATCGCCGTGCCGCAACTGATGAAGGACCTGGACCCGGAAAAAGCCGCCAACGTGCTGACCTTCTTTAAGCAATCGGTAACAGCTCCTGCACGCCTGGCGGGTAACGTGCTGCTGGTTCACGAAACGCTGGATCAGGTGAAGGAGCCGCGCCTGGCGTGGATCTACAACGCCGGCCAGCGTCGCGTACGGCGTGCGCCGCAAGTGGCCTATGACGGCCCGGGCACCGCCGCTGACGGCCTGCGCACCTCCGACAACTTCGACATGTTCTCCGGTGCACCGGATCGCTACGACTGGAAACTGATCGGCAAGAAGGAAATGTACATTCCGTACAACAGCTACAAACTCGACTCGCCGAGCCTCAAGTACGACGACATCATCAAGGCCGGGCACATCAACCAGGACCTGACTCGCTATGAACTGCACCGGGTCTGGGAAGTGGTCGGCACGGTCAAGCCGAGCGAGCGGCACATCTACGCCAAGCGCCACATGTACATCGACGAAGACAGTTGGCAAGTGGCGCTGGTGGACCACTACGACGGTCGCGGTCAACTGTGGCGCGTGGCCGAAGGTCACGCCCAGTACTACTACGATCACCAGGCCCAGGCCTACACCCTTGAAGCGCTCTACGACATCATCGCCGGCCGCTACATCGCCCTGGGGATGAAGAACGAAGAGAAGCACAGCTTTGAATTCGGCTTCGAAGCCAAGGCTGCGGACTACACACCATCAGCGTTGCGCGCCGAGGGCGTTCGCTAACGAATCACCACCATCCCCCTGTGGGAGCGGGCTTGCTCGCGAAGGCGGCGTATCAGTCGACTTTATTGTTGCCTGACACACCGCTTTCGCGAGCAAGCTTCGCTCCTACGGGGGACGGCGGCATGTGGGAGCGGGCTTGCTCGCGAAAGCGGCCGTCCATTCAACAAAGATGTTGGCTGGCACGACGCCTTCGCGAGCAAGCCCGCTCCCACAGGGGATTGTGCATGACTGGTGAGTCGCGTTTTTTATGAAGGGCAATCAGCGTTCTGAATGTTTCTCAACAAGCACGTGGGAGAAGGCTAGGGTTGCGGCACAACTATAAAAAGGCATGCCGCAATGACCGCCATGACCCCGTGTCTGGATCGTCCTGGATTCCTTCCTCGCCTGTCATCCCATCACCTGCCCCGGGCGCGGTTGAGCGAGCCGTTACTGGCGTCGCCGGCGCGGGTGAAGTTGCTGTGTGCGCCGGCCGGCAGTGGCAAGAGCGCATTGCTGGCCGAATGTCTGCTGCAGGCTCCGGCCCAATGTCGGGTGGTGTGGCTGGCGTTGACCGGCGTGGTCATGAGCCGAAGTGATTTCTGTCAGCGATTGGCTGAAGTCCTTGAATTGCCCTCGGCCCACGAGTCCGCCGTGCTGGCGTACTTCACTCGGGTACAGACGCCCATCTGGTTGTTTCTCGACGATTATTGCCGTGTGCCCGCGCCGGAACTCGATGGCCTGCTCGATCAACTGCTGGCTGTCAGCAACCCGCTGATCACCTGGTGGCTGAGCGGTCGGCGGCGACCCCACTGCAACTGGCCGCGCCTGTTGCTGGATGACGAGTTGCATGAGTCAGAAGGGCGGACGCTGGCATTCACCCTGGCCGAGATCGAGCACTTGTTGCGTCATGTCGAGGCGACCTTGGCGGCCAAAGCCGCACGGCGAATTTTCCAGCGCAGCGGTGGCTGGTGTGCCGCCGTGCGTATTGCCTTGCTCGACAGTTGCCAATGGGCGCGGGAACATCACTCTTCCGGTCGTTCGACCTTGCTTGATTATTTGCAACACGAACTGTTCGCCAGCCTGCCCGCCGAACTGGCTGAAGCCTGGCAAGTGTTGGCTCATCTGCCCCGGTTCAATGCCAGCCTGTGCGAACACCTGTTCGGTGTCGGGGAGGGCGCGTGCTGGATGCACGAGTTGCAAATGCGCGGGTGTTTTATCGAAGACTGGCAAGCATCGCCGGACTGGTTGCAGGTGTTCGCGCCGCTGCGCCAGTTGATGCGCGATGAGCCGTGGCCGGCCGGTCGCTCCTGGCACCGTCGCGCCTGTCAGTGGTTTTGCGCCGAAGAGGATTGGCAAGCGGCGTTCGAACAGGCGTTATTGGCCGAAGAGTTCGAAGTCGCGATCAGCCTGTTGCAGCATTTCAGTCTCGAACATGTGTTCCTCGGTCAAAACGTAGTGTTGCTGCTGCGCCTGCATGAGCAGCAGGGCGATGAGTTGATGCTCGGCTCGCCGCACTTGGTCGGGCTGGTCACGGCGGCGTTGCTGTTCGCCGGACGCTTCGATCAGGCGGCGAGCTGCATCGCCCAATTGGAGCGATTTGCGCCGCAACCGACCGCGACGCAGCAGCGTCAATTGTTGGCGCGCTGGCAGGCCCAGATGGGTTGGTTGTTGCATCTGCAAGGGCGGATGACGCCTGCGCGGGAGCATTTTCTCCAGGCTCTGGAAGCGCTCGCTGCCGATGCCTGGCCCGCGCGCCTGTTGTGCCTGTCCGGGTTGACCCAACAAGCCCTGCTCAACGCTGAACTTGAAACCGCCCAGGCCCTTAATCGCGAAGCGTTGTGCCTGGCGCGGGCGCAGAACTCCCTGCTGTTTGAAGGCTTGCTCGAACTCGATCACGCGCAGTTGCTGGAACAGCGCGGCGCCGCCGGACGCGCTGAAAGTCTGTTGGCCAATATTCACGAACTGCTCAGTCAACAGCCCGATCCGGCGACGCCGCTGTTGGGTCGAATCGCCCTGCGCCGGGGGCGCCTGGCCTTGAATCAGGGCCAGGATGAACGGGCCGCCGGGTTCTTTGATTCGGGCCTGTACGAATGCTTGCGCAGCCAGGACAAGCGCGTGTTGTACGGCTTCCTCGGCCAGGCGCAACTGGCGGCCAATCAGGGTGACTACGCCCAGGCCTTTATCCGCCTGCGCGATGCCGAACGCCTGATGCAGCAACGGCAAATCCCCGACACGGTGTATCGCGGGGTGTTGTTGCAGGTCAGCAGTCAATTCTGGTTGCAACAGGGCCGACCGGAGTTGGCCCATGAAGCGCTCAGCCGCGTGTTGCGCCATTACCGTGGGCCGAATGCGCGACAGGCGCCGCCCGCGACGTTGGAGTTGATTCCGCGAATTGAATATTTGCTGGTGTTGGCGGAGGTTTATTTGCGGTTGGCGAGCGATCCACTGTCGACTCTTGAAACCATGCGATTGTCGGCCAACAACAATGGAATGTTTGCTCTCGAAGTGGAGTTGCAATTAGTTGCAATGGAAATAGGCTGGATAGAGGGCCGTCGTGAATTCACTCAGAATGCCTTGCAGGAAAGTCTGCAAAAAATTGAAATTTTTCACTGCCGGCAAGCATGGCGCGAGGTGCAACTCCGGCAACCTGGATTGTTGGCGGGGCTGGGTGTTACGCAAGAAAAAAATAAACAGGATATTGCCTGCCTGGATGATGCTCCGATCAGTCAGCGTGAACTGGAAGTATTAAGGTTGATTGCCAGCGGCAAATCCAATCAGCAAATAGCCGAAATACTCTTCATTTCATTGCATACTGTAAAAACCCATGCAAGGCGTATTAATGGAAAGTTGGGGGTTGAGCGCCGCACTCACGCAGTTGCCAGAGCCAAGGAGCTGGGTATGTTGCTGTGAATGGAGGGAGGTTTATCGGTGTATTGTCGGGGTGAGCCGAGTTAAGCGGAGTCCGTGAAAAATATAAAGTAAAGGTTTGTCAGTTATATTTTTTCTGAAGTTTCTATAGTTTTTCTCCAGGGTTCAGAAGATGACATGAGGTCATCACTTCCAGGAGACAGACAATGAGCAAAGAAGTAATTTCGCCGCTGCAAAAAAAATTACAAGAGTTGAAACAGTCTATTGTAGAGCTTGAAAGCGTTGTAGAGGGAATTCCGTCCTTTATTTCCGTGGTTAAACGCTTGCTGTGGAAGAACATTTCCGATGTTGTTCCAGGCTTGACTGTAGATGAGATCTATATTAATCGCCAAGGTCTCGAACCTGGTGGTAGTGAACAGTTCTTCGGGTCTGTTGTTGATGTGTTTCTACACGGTATGTCTCAGGGGTATAAACCAAACTACGAGGAACGTACCGACGGGGTTTATGATCGCCCCGGTGTCTATGCTGATGAGTTTAAAGTAAAGGGGCTTAGTCTTTCTGCTCTCCAGCGTATTTTGTCTGAAAGTATAATTAACGCGAACATCGAAATTCGACAGTATCTGGAAAACTATTGGAAACAATCTGCGGGCCTGGACGCCCAAGGCAGATCGCGCCCGTCGCGATTCTCGGTGCTGCGCTCATGCATGGAAGTCAATTTTTGGAATGAAGTGTCGTTAGCGCGACTGACTAATGAGATTAGCCAGGAAAATGAAGCCAGGTTATATGGGGTTATCAATAATTCTGGTGTTCCTGTGCCCGTTTATGGTGTGTTTCTGGATACTGTTCAAAACGGCACTCAACAACTGATGCAGGCGTTTGTTGTTAATTTGAGTGGCGTCACTGAGGCGGAAATAAAACTGGGGAAAGACTATTACCACTACGCGTTGTATACGGCGGGGTATGGCCTGGAGCGATTTGTTTCTTCCGAGGATATGCATCGGGAGTTGATGCGTAGAGTTGGAAGTATTGAGGATAATGCAAAGCTGGTGAAAGGCTTGCCGATCAGTTTGGCAACTGAGTTGCGCGACCCACCGCAAATTCGATTTCATCGTATTGATGGAAACGTGATCCATAACGGTCTCACGGTTCTTCTGGAAAAACAAAAAAATGAATTGACGTCGTTGTTAAAGCTGCCAAATGACTCAGGACTTCTGGCGTCGCTGGAGTGGACGCAGCAATTGGGCGAATTGCTGGCTACAACCCGCAACCGTTACCTTTTGCTGCAAGAGCGGGTGAGGAAACTTGAGCGACCGGAATGGTTTGTTCGAGCTTCTACTCAGCAACAGCAACAGTATTCGGATCTGGAGCGAGTTATCGAGAAGGATGAAATTGCCTTGCGGGGAATGCTGGGTGAAGTCTCCTCTCTACGGGATTTTTCCAATGGGAAAATTAAAAGCTGGGCTAAGAGCGCCTTCGGTGCTCTCATCGATCCGTCACAAATCGCTGCCAATACCCACCATGAATTCAAACTTGGGCGGCGTACGGTTATCCAAAAAGACAGTTATGTGCTGACTGACTTTGTGCTTTATGGGCTGCATGATCAGGGGCATCGTTCCAAGATCGTATTAAAGGGCAGTCAATTACCCTCGGGATTAAATCAGGCCAGCCTTGAAAGATGGCTGGGTAATCAAGATGTACGTTCGGCCTATCATCAGGAACTGCGCACGCGATACAGTGACCCGCAAGTAAGGTCTGTATTGGTCGACATAGCTGGACGTCGTACAGCGCTGACCTTGTTAGGTGCGGTGCTTCAACATCACATTTCGGATCATGCAAAAGAGTTCGTCGAGCGCGCCCATCAAGGGGATCAAAATATAGCGCTGTCGCGGTGGGGTATGACAGGTGCAAGACACCCGCTGAAAGACATCGTTATGTATAGTCAGCGCGGGGATCTACAAGGTAATTGTGTCATTTATGCTCCTAACTCTCCTGGGGGGCGAACTTGGTATGAATGCTCGAACCGGAAAGTGTTTGAGGATGAACTGGCGAGCTGGACCAGTTCAGAAAAAGGTCGCGATTATATTATGCGAAAGAGCCGCCCGGAAGATCGTGCGTTCATGACGGAATACCTTGGGCGTATCGTAAAGAAGCCAACTGAATGGCGTGGCATCAGTGTGCTCGAGTTGAAGGGTGGCATCGGGTTGGCTCTTGAAAATATTGTGGCCAGTAATATTGAGTTCGTTTATGCAGAAGAGGAAGTGACCACGACTGCAGGATATCGGAACAGTGAGGCTTCTCAAAAACAATATTTTTCCAGATTGACGACTGAACTCAAGGCTCTTCATGCCATCGGCTGCAACGAGGCAAAACTGATTTCGTATGAGAAATTTGCCTACGACCTCATCAAGTCACGCGTTGAAGGTGTTCTGGCGCAGACCGGTAATTACGCCAGTGTAGATCCTGATAGGATCATGATTGAATTGGAGAGCGGGGGGGATATTACCCTGAGTCAACTGATTATTCAGGAAAAGGCTATTGACTTTGGAGGAAGGAATTTTGTTTATCCGCGGTTCAGTTTAAAGTCTGCCCCGGCTGTGCAAGGGTTGGATATTCGCCAGGTTATTTCGTGGTCGAAGACATTGCGACCAGGCGAAAAGTATATTGATATGTTGAAAGAGACTTACTTGAATGAGTCAAACAGCAGCTATGCATTGAGGGTTGAGCATCATCGCGGAATTCAATTGCATGAAATGCATAAGGCCGCACTTTCTGAGCTGTTTCAGGGCCGACTGTCCAAGGCCAGCTATTTAAAGATGGTGAGTGCCATTGAAAAGTTGAAAGTTGATGAGAACAGCACTAACCGTCCGGCCTTTGACTACCCTGATTCGCCGCCAAGGGAGGGGGTATACCACTTCCATCTCGAAGACTGCCTGGTGGAAGGAGTCTATGTTTTTCGTTCGCTGGAGAGTGGTCGGGTCACTGATTTGCTCTATACCCCCAACTCGCCGGATGGGAAGTGGCTGAGGCCGTTGGAGGAGTTTGTCGCATCGGTGAAGCATCAAGGGTTAGGCCAGTATTTCTACGATCGAGTCATGTACAAGGATCAGCGAGTAATCGGCACGTATATCAATAATCTTGAAGTGTCGAACTCAACGCAGGCAACGCCCAAGCTGCGTCTCAATAGTCGAGTAACTGATTTCTCTAAAAGCTATGCGGCGAAGATCAAGCGCGTCATCAGTGATGTCGATGAAAAAACCAAAAGCTTAGGTGAAATTATTTCTGGCCTGGTTTATGAGTCCGTAATCCTCGCGGCATCAGTCATCAGCATCGTTCTTCCACCAGTAGGGATGGCGGTGACGGCGGTACAAGTGGCAAAAGGTGTTCTAGACGGTACGGACGCTTACAACGATGGTGACCGAGCGGCGGCATTCACATTTTTCAGAGATGCATTGATTGAGTTGGCAACTGCCGGAGTGGGGGCGTTACCCGGCTCTGCGGGAACGAAAGCGACGATGTTCTCTTTAATTGGTGACGTAAACACATTGTCCGGTCTATTCACCTCTGCGACAGGACAAAAGCTGGGACCGGCACGAATGCTTGAATTAATGAGCGAGATGCGTCAGCTGGCGCCGGTAGGAGGTAGCTCGACGGTTCTTAAATAACCTCCAAGCAATATGCAAATTTGATTGCTCAAGAACATGTCGAAATTCGTGATTCGGCAATAGTTTAAGCATCTAAGGGCTCATACCCCATCCGCCAACTCACGGCCCGGGTCGCCGCCAGCAAGCGCTGCGCCGCCGGGCCGTCTTCATCGGCGTGGAACAACGACGTCGGGCCGACAATGGTCAGCACCGCAGCGACATTACCCACCGCATTGAATACCGGCGCGGACAAGGCATCCACGCCCGGCATCAGCAAGCCGTGAACATGGTGCAAGCCGCGTTCGCGGATCTGTTCGCGCAAGGTCCCGTAGACCTGATCATCGGCCAGGGCATGGGCTTCGCTGGCCTGGATCTCCAGCTCACGCAACTCCACGGTTTCCCGATCAGGCAGAAAGGCACTGAACACCAGTCCCGTCGAAGAACTGAGCAACGGCAACACCGAACCCAATTGCGTCACCACCGTCACCGCGCGCACCGCCGGTTCGATGTGCACCACGGTTGCGCCCTGATTGCCCCACACCGCCAGAAAGCAGGTTTCGTTCAAGTCATCGCGCAGCTCGGCCAGGGGCAGGGCGGCGACTTTCAGCACGTCCATACTGTTGAGGGCGGCGAGGCCCACGCGCAGGGCTTCACGGCCCAGGCCATAGTGGTTGGTGGCGGTGTTCTGCTCGGCGAAACCGCTGGCGATCAGCGCCTGTAAATAGCGATGAACCTTGCTCGCCGGCATCTGCACGTGTTCGGCCAGGCGCGATAACGAGGTCGAGGGCGACAGTTCGGCCAGGGCCTTGAGGATGTCGGTGCCGACCTCGGCCGAACGGACTTTCTGTTTATCGTTGTTGCGCGGCTTTTCCATGGAGGCGGTCTGAATCCCGGGACGAATGGGCGTCTTTATAGCTTGACGGTCAATACCAATCAAATTACGTTGTGCGTAATTCGATTACGATAAAAACAACCCAGGCGTGCCGAGACCTCTAAAACAGAGCGACAGGCCATTGCCAACTCCCTGTTCAGGAGGCTCCATGAACCCCGATTCAACCGCGCCAGCACTGGCTTATCAGTCAGGCTTCGGCAACGAATTCAGCAGCGAAGCGTTGCCCGGCGCCTTGCCCGTCGGCCAGAACTCCCCGCAAAAAGTCCCGTACGGCCTCTACACCGAACTGTTCTCCGGCACCGCGTTCACCATGGCCCGCAGCGAAGCGCGGCGCACCTGGATGTACCGCATCCAGCCATCGGCCAATCACCCGGCCTTCGTCAAACTTGAACGGCAGTTGGCCGGCGGTCCTTTGGGTGAAGTGACCCCGAATCGCCTGCGCTGGAACCCGCTGGACATCCCGAGCGAGCCCACCGATTTCATCGACGGCCTGGTGAGCATGGCCGCCAACTCCGGCGCGGAAAAACCGGCCGGTATCAGCATCTACAGCTACCGCGCCAACCGTTCCATGGAGCGCGTGTTCTTCAATGCCGACGGCGAACTGCTGCTGGTGCCGGAACAGGGTCGCCTACACATCGCCACTGAACTCGGCGTGCTGGAACTCGAACCCCTGGAAATCGCCGTGTTGCCTCGCGGTCTGAAATTCCGCGTCGAATTGCTCGACCCACAAGCCCGGGGCTACATCGCCGAAAACCACGGCGCGCCACTGCGCCTGCCGGACCTGGGGCCAATCGGCAGCAACGGCCTGGCCAATCCACGGGACTTCCTGACCCCGGTGGCGCATTACGAAGACCTCAAACAACCGACCACCCTGGTGCAGAAATTCCTTGGTCAGTTGTGGGGTTGCGAGCTCAATCATTCGCCGCTGAACGTGGTGGCCTGGCACGGTAACAACGTGCCGTACAAATATGACCTGCGCCGTTTCAACACCATCGGCACCGTGAGTTTCGATCACCCGGACCCATCGATCTTCACCGTCCTGACTTCGCCGACCAGCGTGCATGGCTTGGCGAATCTGGACTTCGTGATCTTCCCGCCGCGCTGGATGGTGGCCGAGAACACCTTCCGTCCACCGTGGTTCCACCGCAACCTGATGAACGAATTCATGGGCCTGATCAAGGGCGAATACGACGCCAAGGCCGAGGGTTTTGTACCGGGCGGCGCGTCCTTGCACAGTTGCATGAGCGCCCATGGCCCGGACGGCGAGAGCTGCACCAAGGCGATCAACGCCGAACTGGCGCCGGCCAAAATCGACAACACCATGGCCTTCATGTTCGAGACCAGCCAGGCGCTGCGCCCGAGCCAGTTCGCCCTCGAATGCCCGCAACTGCAAACCAACTACGACGCCTGCTGGGCCACGCTGCCCGTCACTTTCGACCCGACCCGGAGATAACCCATGACTCAGACTTCCATCACTCGTAGCTGGGTTGCCTCCGCCAACGGCCACGCGGATTTCCCGCTGCAAAACCTGCCGTTGGGTGTGTTCAGCGTAAACGGTTCGGCACCGCGCAGCGGCGTGGCCATCGGCGAACATATTTTCGATCTGGAAGAGGCGCTGGACGCCGGTTTGTTTGACGGCGTTGCGCGTGTTGCAGTTGAAGCAACTCGTGGCGGTCAACTGAATGCGTTTTTTGAACTGGGTCGCGAAGCCCGGGTGGCCCTGCGCGAACGCCTGCTGGAACTGTTCGCCGAAGGCAGCACCCTGCACGGCAAGATCGAAGCCCAAGGCAAAAAACTTTTGCCACTGGCCTCCGATTGCGTGATGCACCTGCCAGCGAAAATCAACGACTACACCGACTTCTACGTCGGCATCGAGCACGCGCAAAACGTCGGCAAGCTGTTCCGCCCGGACAACCCGTTGCTGCCGAACTACAAGTACGTGCCGATCGGCTACCACGGCCGCGCCTCGACCATTCGCCCGTCCGGCACTGACGTGCGTCGTCCGAAGGGCCAGACCCTGCCGGCCGGCCAGACCGAACCGACCTTCGGCCCCTGCGCACGCCTGGACTACGAGCTGGAACTGGGCATCTGGATCGGCCAGGGCAACGACATGGGCGACTCGATAGCGATTGGCGATGCGGCGAATCACATCGCCGGTTTCTGCCTGCTAAACGATTGGTCGGCGCGGGATATCCAGGCCTGGGAATACCAGCCGTTGGGGCCGTTCCTGTCCAAGAGCTTCATCACCAGCATCTCGCCGTGGGTCGTCACCGCTGAAGCTCTGGAGCCGTTCCGCCGAGCGCAACCGGCCCGCCCGGAAGGTGATCCGCTGCCACTGCCGTACCTCACCGACAAGCGCGATCAGGATAGCGGCGCCTTCGACATCGAGCTCGAAGTGCTGCTGCTCACCGAAACCATGCGCGAGCAAAACCTGCCGGCCCATCGCCTGACCCTGAGCAACACCAAGCACATGTACTGGACCGTGGCGCAAATGGTCGCGCACCACAGCGTCAACGGCTGCCAGTTGCAGGCCGGTGATCTGTTCGGCTCGGGCACCTTGTCGGGGCCGGAGGCCGGTCAGTTCGGCAGCCTGCTGGAAATCACCGAGGGCGGTAAAAAACCAATCGAACTGGCGTCGGGCGAAGTGCGCAAGTTCCTGGAGGACGGCGACGAAATCATCCTGCGCGCCCGTTGCAACCGCGACGGTTTCGCCTCCATCGGCTTCGGCGAATGCCGTGGCAAAGTAGTGCCAGCGCGCTAAGGGGATCGGGTCATGGAACTCTATACCTACTACCGCTCGACCTCGTCGTACCGCGTGCGCATTGCGCTGGCGCTGAAGGGCCTGGACTACCAGGCCCTGCCGATCAACCTGATCGCCCCGCCCGGTGGCGAGCACCGGCAGCCGCCGTACCTGGCGATCAACCCGCAAGGTCGGGTGCCGGCCTTGCGTACGGATGCAGGCGATCTGCTGATCCAGTCACCGGCGATCATCGAGTACCTGGAGGAACGTTATCCACAGGTGCCGCTGCTGTCCAAGGACCTCACCGCCCGTGCCCGCGAGCGCGGCTTGGCGGCAGTGATCGGCTGCGATGTGCATCCGCTGCACAACGTCAGCGTGCTGAACAAGTTGCGCCAGTTGGGCCACGATGAACCGCAGGTGGTGGAGTGGATCGGGCACTGGATCAGCCAAGGGCTGGCGACGGTGGAGCAGTTGATCGGTGATGCCGGTTACTGCTTCGGTGAGCAACCGGGGGTGGCGGATGTTTACCTGATTCCGCAGTTGTATGCGGCGGAACGTTTCAATATTTCGCTGGAGGCGTATCCACGGATTCGTCGGGTGGCGGCGTTGGCCGCGACCCACCCGGCCTTCATCAAGGCCCACCCGGCGAACCAGCCCGACACACCCTGAAAACACACACCGCCCCTGTAGGAGCGAGGCTTGCCCGCGAAGGCGGAGTGTCAGCTACATAAATGCCTACTGACACACCGCTTTCGCGGGCAAGCCTCGCTCCTACAAGGGGCCGGGTGATGTCCGCACACCATAAAAACAAAACAGGTAACTTGCGATGCACAACCAAATTGCCAGCTTCCGGGCGGCACTCGACGCCCGTCCTGTGTCCCGCTATCAGTGGTTACTCCTTTTGCTGCTGGCCTTGTTGCTGGTCACCGACGGTTACGATGCGCAAGTCCTGGGTTATGTCGTGCCAGCCCTGGCCCAGGATTGGGGTCTGGAAAAAGCCGCGTTCGGCCCGGTGTTCAGCGCCAACCTGCTGGGCCTGACCCTTGGCTCCCTTGCCGTCACACCGTTGGCGGATCGATTCGGTGTGCGGCGGATTCTGCTCTGCTGCGTGCTGATCTACGCCACCCTCACGGTGCTGATGGTGTTCGCAAATTCCCTTAATACCTTGATGGCTGCCCGATTCATCTGCGGGATCGGCATGGGTGGAGCAATGCCCAGCGCCATGGCATTGATGTCGGAATATTCGCCGCCACGCCTGCGCACTTTGATGGTGACCCTGGCCGCCTGCGGGTTTTCCTTCGGCGGTGCGGCGGGCGGGTTTGTCGCGGCGGGTTTTATCGACAGCTTCGGTTGGCAAGCGGTGTTTCTTGCCGGTGGTGTCACGCCGCTGTTGTTGTTCCCGTTCCTGGCCTGGTTCCTGCCGGAATCCCTGCCGCGCCTGCTGCGCGATGCTCCCCCTTATGCACGCCTGCGCAAAGTCACCGCGCGGATGTTGCCGGACTGGCAACCGCCCGCAGCGTCCATCGCGCAAAACGAGCAGGAGCAGGGCAGCAAACTGACGGTGCTGGAATTGTTTCGCAACGGTTATGCGCGACCGACCTTGCTGATCTGGGCGACCTTTTTCGTCAGCCTGATCCTGCTGTATTTCATGATCAGTTGGTTGCCGACGCTGTTGCTGGAAAGTGGCTTGAAACTCAATCAAGCCAATCTGGTGACCTCGATGTTCCTGTTTGCCGGCACCATTGGCGCGATCTGCATGGCCTGGTTCGCCGACCGTCTAAAACGCAAAGTGCGTCTGCTCTCGGGCGTGCTGGCAGCGGCAGCGCTGTGCACGATTTTGCTGGGGCTGAATCACGACAACCCGCGTTACCTGGTGGCCAGCGTGATCGCCGCCGGGTTCTGCATTATCGGCGGGCAACTGACCCTCAACGCCTTCGCCAGTAACTTCTACCCGGCGCACGTGCGCGCCACCGGCACCGGTTGGGCGCTGGGCGTGGGGCGGTTCGGTTCGATCCTCGGGCCACTGTTTGGCAGCATGCTGCTGGCGATGCACATTCCGGTGCAGCAGATTTTCTTCTTCTGCGCGATACCGGCGGTGATTGCGGCGTTGTTCATCATTCAGGTGCGTTCGCCATCAGAAGCACCGCCAAACCAATGTGGGAGCGGGCTTGCTCGCGAAGGCGTCGTGTCAGCCAATAGTGATGTCGACTGAACGGGCGCTTTCGCGAGCAAGCCCGCTCCCACAGGGAGGATCAGTGGACGACGGAATTTGGGGGCAGGTGCCCCAGGCGTTCCGTCAGGCGAATCCGCTGGATCGGGTCATCACTGAGCAGCAGCGCATGTTCCAGATCAAAACGCTCGGCGTTCGGGCAGTCGAGGCGCTGATACAGGCTGGCCCGGGCCAGGTAGTCGGAGGCGCTGCCGTTGCCCAGCTCCAGCACGCGTTCGGCGTCCACCAGGGCGCCGATGTAGTCATCGTTGGTGAGGTGCAACTGGCGCAGGTTGCGTGACAGCCGCTGGAGCATGTGCACCGGGTCCGCCGTCAGCAAATGCTCGGCGCTGAGTTTGATGTTCGGGCCGTACTGGCGTTGCAGTAAGTCGCGGCAATCGTTGGGGTATAACCGGCGCCCGCCGCACGGGTCGAGCAAATGATCGGCACCCTGCACCCGCAGCAGGAAATGCCCGGGGAAGTTGACCCCGACCATGGGGATTTCCAACCTTCTGGCCAGTTCCAGCGCTATCAACCCCAGGGCCAGCGGCTGCCCACGACGACGCTCCAGCACCTTGTGGATCAATGCCACTTGCGGGCGCAGCGGGGTGAAATCGTCCTGGGCGAACCCCAGGTCATTCATGCGCCGCAACAACGGTTGGGCCAGTTCACTCACCGGCAACATCGGCAGGCCTGAACTGACCCGCTGTTGCAGCTCCGTGAAGTTTGCGAGCACGGCCTCGGGTTTCATCTCGGCATCGTGCTCGGCCGCAATCCACAGCGCCGCCTCGAACAGGGCGGGCGGTGAGCGTTGCAGGCAGTCGAAGAAACGTTGGCGCGGGGTCATCAAAATCTCCGGGGAATGCCTCGTTTTAGCCCCGCCACAGGCTTTCGTCCAGTGTCGTACACATGAGGTTGCAGGTTATGTCCGAAAGCCCTCAAAGGCGCGTTGCTTATTCCGGTGCGCTTCAGCAATTTTCGGGCGCAAGCCTATACTGGCGACTACAAGAAGTGATTCGGGAGCCTTACGATGTTCGCTCTCATGCAAAGCACTCGCCTTGAATCGCTACACCTTAGCGTAGACCCGGTCACCGGGTTGAAGGCGGTGATTGCCATTCATAACAGCCGCCTGGGGCCTGCCCTGGGCGGTTGTCGTTACCTTGCCTACCCCAGCGACGAATCCGCCGTCGAGGACGCGGTGCGCCTGGCCCAGGGCATGAGCTACAAGGCAGCCCTGGCCGGCCTGGCCCAGGGCGGCGGCGTTGCGGTGATTGTGCGACCGGTGCATGTGGAAAACCGTGGAGCGTTGTTCGAAGCGTTTGGCCGCTGCATCAATCAGCTCGACGGCCGTTACATCACCGCCATCGACAGCGGCACCTCGGTGGCGGACATGGATTGCATCGCCCAACAAACCCAACACGTCACCAGCACCACCTCGGCGGGGGACCCGGCGCCCCATGCGGCGATGGGCGTTTTCACCGGCATTCGTGCCACCGCCATGGCGCGGCTCGGCAGCGATAACCTTGAAGGCTTGCGCGTGGCCATCCAGGGCTTGGGTAACGTCGGTTATGCCCTGGCCGAGCAACTGCATGCGGCTGGCGCGGAACTGCTGGTCAGCGATATCGATCACGGCAAGGTGCAACTGGCCATGGAACAACTCGGCGCTCATCCGATCGCCAACGATGCGTTACTCAGCACGCCGTGCGACATCCTTGCGCCGTGTGGCCTGGGCGGTGTGCTCAACAGCCACAGCGTCACGCAATTGCGCTGCTCGGCGGTGGCCGGCTCGGCGAACAATCAACTGACCCACCTGGATGTTGCTGATCAGTTGGAACGGCGCGGGATTTTGTATGCCCCCGACTATGTGATCAATTCCGGTGGGCTGATTTACGTCTCGCTCAAACACCGGGGTGAAGAACTGGCAACCATCACCGCGCACCTGTCGAAAATCAGCTCACGCCTGACCGAAGTCTTCGCTCACGCTCAAGCGGAGAAGCGTTCACCGGCGAGAGTGGCGGACGAATTGGCGGAGAAGGTTTTATATCGGTAACCCTCCGTAGGAGCTGCCGAAGGCTGCGATCTTTTGATTTTCGGGCATGAAAAAGGCCCTGAGCCAATGACTCAGGGCCTATTCAATTCGGGCATTGCTTACTTGACGGCTTTGACTGCTTTCGCGGGTTTCACCGGTTCGGCGTCTTCAACCACCTCGACAGGTTCAACCACTTCAGCAGGCGCGCTCAGCAATTCGGACAGTGCGTCCGGCTGGCTCTTGAACGCCTTGGCGAACACATCGCGGTTCTTCGCCATGTAGATCCCGGCTTCTTCCACTTGCTGTTCGCTCAGGGACGGCACGGCTTTTTGCAACACTTCAGCCAGCAATTCGGCCAGTTCGAGCATTTTGTCATGACGGTCAGCTTCGGCTTTATCCATGAACAAGCGCTCCAGATCTCGGCTGCTGCGGTATACCACTTCGACGGCCATTCACCACCTCACATGCCTTCACATTAAGTTGTCTTCGCGACTACTGTATCTATATACAGCGAAAAGGATAAGCGAATCCCTGCGCTTTGGGTAGTGGCTTTTCAATGTAGACCTAAATTGGCGTTTGTCAGGTAAACCGTGTTGCCCCATTCGCGAGCAAGCCCGCTCCCACAGGTTCAACGCTGACCCTTGTGGGAGCGGGCTTGCTCGCGAAGGCGTCGGTCCGATCACCGCCGAAGTGTCTCATATCACGCGGCCATCATCTCAATCCACAGTCTCTGGCCTTTTTTCTGCATGCAGAACAATCGTCACGTCCAACCGGCATCATCCGCTCGAACCGAGCTAAGGAAGAATCATCGTGAAAATCAACTGGGCCGAGAACCTGCGGCAGAACGTGCATCAACTGGCCGAGTCCCTGGGCAACCTGTTCGTCGAGACCTTCCACTACCTGGCGCTGTTCGCCATCGGTGCGGTGACCGCGTGGGCAGCGGTGATGGAGTTCTTGCAGATGATCGAGGCGGGGCACATCAAGATCGATGACATCCTGCTGCTGTTCATCTACCTGGAATTGGGTGCGATGGTCGGGATTTACTTCAAGACCAACCACATGCCGGTGCGCTTCCTGATCTACGTGGCAATCACCGCGTTGACGCGGCTGCTGATCTCTAACGTCTCGCACCACAACCCGCCGGACATCGGCATCATCTACCTGTGCGGCGGGATTCTGCTGCTGGCGTTTTCGATTCTGGTGGTGCGTTACGCCTCGTCGCAATTTCCTTCGGTGAAGATCGAGAACCCGCAGCGCAAGATCGGCGCGGGTTCCGGTGAACATCCCGAAGTGGAGAAGGGCGAGCTTTAAAGGCGCATGGCTGGCCGTGCGTGACCTTTGACTTGAGGCGGCGGCAGGTTGCGATTGTCGCCGTCGGTCATGGCTTCGAGGATGGCCACGGCGCTGTGGCCCTGTTCGATGGCAATGCCGAACTGAATGCTTTGCACCAGACGCTTGAGGCGTTTGGGGTCATTGCGTTGTTCGGCGCTGATCATGCGCTTGGCCACTATGTGGCCGCTGTTGGACAGGGTCAGCATGATGCTGCCGTCCAGACCCTGAATGCTCAGGTTGATCTGATAATCCGGTGCAAAGGCATCGGTAATGAGCTGAAAAGGGTTGTCCATAATGCGTCACCGCCTGATTGAACGTGCAGTTGTTGACCGGCCATGATCGGGTTGGTTCGCAATACCAGACCATCGGCATTCCATGTTCATGTGCTTTCATCCGTGTCGCACATGGACCGTAGCAAGGGCCATGCCGGGAAAACTGTCGGACAATAAAACGGGCATGAAAAAGGCGAACGGTCATGTTCGCCTTTTCTGATTTGCCCGATTCAGGGCAAAAGTACTGCGGGTGCAACGGAAGCGGTCAGCAAGTGAATAGTTGATATTCATCGCCCTTAGCCGGTAACCGTTACTGGAACAAAGGCTGCCCATAAAATGCCGTTCTTGCCATCCAGTTGTTGGCGGGCAGTAAAGCTGAACGCCCCCACTGGCAAAGCGACTGTAATGGGGACACTCCAAATCCCTTCGTTGTTCACGGTGCCTTGGCCGTAAATGACGTTGGGATTGCCGTGCTTCACCACTTGGATTATTGCGCGTGGATAGCCTCCATTACCGGTAATAGTAGGTGTTCTACCCACCGTCGCACCTGCGACGGGGGAGGTAATAACCGGCGCGGGCAAATGATACAGATGCCAATCATTGGATCGTCTATGACTGGCTTGCATCCTCTGCCATTGAAGAACTTCAAAGGTGTTGAGTCCAGGACGCAAATCTTGTTGAAACGTCAGCCGGAAATTGCCATTGCTGGGTTGTTGCTCAGGACTCAAGGCGTCCTCGCGGCCTATGGAAACCACCCTGACATTGCGGCCGGGATGGCAAGTGCCAGTAATGATTGGGCGAGCAACACTGACAGTTCTGTCACCGGGTCCGGTAATCACTGGACTTATATCACCTCCACCGTCGGGCATGTCTGCATGAATGGTCGAGTTATCGGATTTATCTTTTGCTTTTGACATGATGCAGTTCCTCATCAACATGGATGGAAACTCATTTCTACAACTCGAGCGGTGAAGCGACTACCTGTTAAAAGTACCAGTTCCGACAGGTGGTAACACCGAGCCCGAGTTGTCTAAGCCGTCAACACTCCACCCAACTCACCGCCAACCCGCCCCGTGAAGTCTCTTTGTATTTGTCCTGCATGTCGGCGCCGGTATCGCGCATGGTGCGGATGACCCGATCCAGGGAAATGAAGTGTTTGCCGTCGCCGCGCAGGGCCATTTGTGTGGCGTTGATCGCCTTCACCGCCGCGATGGCGTTGCGTTCGATGCACGGCACTTGCACCAAGCCACCGACCGGATCGCAGGTCAGGCCGAGGTTGTGTTCCAGGCCGATTTCGGCGGCGTTTTCCAGTTGCTCCGGTGTGGCGCCGAGCACATCTGCCAGACCGGCGGCGGCCATGGCGCAGGCGGATCCGACTTCGCCCTGGCAACCGACTTCGGCGCCGGAGATCGAGGCGTTTTTCTTGCAGAGAATGCCCACGGCCGCCGCGCCGAGGAAGAACGCGACCACGTCATCGTCCGACGCGTCCGGGTTGAATTTCATGTAGTAGTGCAGCACCGCCGGAATGATCCCCGCCGCGCCGTTGGTAGGTGCGGTGACCATGCGTCCACCGGCGGCGTTTTCTTCGTTGACGGCGAGGGCGAACAGGTTGACCCATTCCATCGCGGACAGCGTGGAAGTGATGACATTCGGCTTGCCGATTTCCAACAGGCTGCGGTGCAATTTCGCGGCGCGACGCGGAACATTCAGACCGCCAGGCAGGATGCCTTCATGCAGCAGGCCTTGCTCGACGCACTCGCGCATCACCGACCAGATATGCAGCAAGCCCTGACGGATTTCAGCCTCACTGCGCCAGGCCAGTTCGTTGGCCATCATCAACTCGGAAACCCGCAGGCCATGCTGGTTGCACAGCCTGAGCAATTCGGCGGCGCTGGAAAAATCGTACGGCAGCACCACGTCGCTGGTCGGCGCGATGCCGGACTCGGCTTCGGCTGCTTCGATGATGAAACCGCCGCCCACCGAGTAGTAGGTTTGTTCCCACAACTCGCCGGTTTCGCCGAAGGCTGTCAGGGACATCGCATTGGGGTGGTAGGGCAGGCTTTCTTCCAGCAGTAGGAGATCGCGCTGCCAGTTGAAGGCAATGGTGGTTTTGCCCGCAAGGGACAGTTCACCGGTTTCCCGCAGGCGCTGGATGCGTGGATCGATAGACGTCGGATCAATGCTGTCCGGCCATTCGCCCATCAGGCCCATGACGCAGGCGCGGTCGGTGGCGTGACCGACGCCGGTCGCCGACAGGGAGCCATAGAGACGGATTTCCACCCGCCGTACGTCGGCCAGCAAATGCTGGTCAATCAGGGCCTGGGCGAAGGTCGCGGCGGCGCGCATCGGGCCGACGGTGTGGGAGCTGGACGGACCGATGCCGACTTTGAAGAGATCGAAAACACTGATAGCCATGCTAAAGCCTATACAAGCAATGGAAGAGGAATCGCTGCCATTTTTGTAGGACAAGCGCAGTATCGGCGATACTGCCTACCTCGGTCCTACGTGACCAACGAAACTTCCTACTACAGCCTTTAGCAGGACTAAACGATGAGTCGTCAATTGCATGCCCAGACCTACGTCTGGCTGCACGTGTTTTCCTGTGCCGCGCGGCACTTGTCGTTCACCCGTTGCGCCGAAGAACTGCACATTACGCCGGGTGCGGTCAGTCAGCAGATCCGACAGCTGGAAGAGCGCTTGGGCTTTCGCCTGTTTCACCGTCGCGCTCGCGGCGTGGAATTGAGCGCTGAGGGCCAGCGACTGGCCATCACTGTGAACGAGGCTTACGGCAGCATCGACGCTGAATTGCGACGACTGGACGCCGGGATGATCAGCGGGACGTTGCGCCTGCGCTCAATTCCATCGTTCCTGAGCAAATGGCTAACCCCGCGCCTGCCGCGTTTGCAGCAACGTTTCCCGGACATTCAACTGCGACTGGTGGCCGAGGACAGCAGCGTGCCGTTGCACGAGGGCGATTTCGACCTGGCCATCGACCTGAATGACGGCAGTTACCCCGGATTGTTATCCACAGCCTTGCTCGACGAACAAATTTTCCCGGTCTGCGCTCCCAGCCTGTTGCGCGGGCGCCCACCGCTGCACGGCCCGGCGGACCTGATGCATTTTCCGTTGCTGCACGACATCACCGCCTGGCGCGGCAGCTACGAGTACGCGGAGTGGGAGTTTTACCTGAATGCCATCGGCTTCGAAGGCGCCGACGTACGGCGCGGACACACATTCAATCGCAATCACCTGACCATCGAGGCGGCGATCGCCGGCATGGGCGTGGCGATTGCGCGGCGAACCTTGCTCAACGATGAGCTGGAGCGGGGGACGTTGATTGTGCCGTTTGGCCTGGCGGTGCCGAATCACAAACGCTACATGTTGCTGTATGCGCCGGGAGCGCTGAGCCATCCGGGCGTGCGTGCGGTGCATGATTGGCTGGTGGAGGAAGCGGGGGTTTTTCGCAGTTTGCATCCGCTGGCAGAGCAGCAGATGTGAGTATTTGTGACAAAGAAGTGAATCGACCCAACTCCCGACCTTAACAGCGCCTTTGCTCCTTGTCCGGCTTTTTTTGCGTCTGAAAAATTATCTTTTTTTAGGGGTTGAAATGTTCTGCGCACAGACCGATTGTGTAAGTAAGAGGTCACGGTGATGACGCCCAAGGGCCAGCCGACCGGCCTCTCGCGAGCTAGCTGAAATAAGGGATGAACTATGCAAATCCAAGTCAACAGTGATAACCATATTCAAAGCAGCATCCGACTGGAGGAGTGGGTACGTACTACCATTGAGAGCACGCTCGAACGTTACGAAGAGGACCTGACCCGCGTCGAGGTTCACCTGCGGGACGAAAACGGCGACAAGCCCGGACCGCATGACATGCGCTGCCAACTGGAGGCGCGGCCTAAAGGTCACCAGCCTATTTCCGTGACCCATAAAGCCGATACCCTTGAACAAGCGATCGACGGGGCGGCCGAGAAACTTGAACACGCGCTTGAACATCTGTTCGGCAAACTGCGGGGCAAGCCACGTGCCGCGGTCGTGCCATTCGAGAGAGTTGCAGCCGATGCGCTGCTGGAAGACGAATTCCTCGAGAACGAACAGGCTGCGCAAAACGGCTGATAACTGATTCGGTTTTTACCTTTTCACCACTGACAAACGGGTCTGCTTATGCAGGCCCGTTTTTGTTTGTGGGTACTTTCGCCCCTCGAAAAACCTGATAGGCATTGCCTATAAATTTTGCTGAGCGCGTTACGTTTTTTGATGTAAGGGAAAAGCGGTATATGACAGGGAGAGTCACATGGAAAGCAATATCACTAACCGGAAGCGGATCCTATCGTCCGTAGCTACTGCGATATTTTTTGGCGTGGGCATTCCGTGCGTCACAAATGCCGAGATCGATATCCGGGAACTTTCGATCCCTGAGATCGAAAGAGCTTTTTACAATAGAACCTATACATCAGAGCAGTTGACCGGACTATTTCTCGCCCGCATCGAAAAATTCAACCCGTACTACAACGCCTTTACGGCGATGAACTCGAAGGCGCTTGATGAGGCCCGCGATATAGATCGTCGACGTAAAGCCGGGGAGCAACTTGGACCGCTGGCCGGCATTCCGGTTGTGGTGAAGGACACCATGGACATGGCTGGGCTTCCTTCTACAGCAGGTTATGCGCCACTTTCATCGAGGGCAGGAGGCTTCGATCTGATTCCCGAGAAGGATTCGGCAGTCGTGCAGCGCTTGAGGGCTGCCGGAGCGATCATTCTGGCGAAAACCAATGTGCCGGTGTTCTCTGGAAACCCGGCTAACGCCAATGACAGTTGGGCCGGCGTGACTTACAACGCGCTTAACCGGTCCTGGTCTCCGGGTGGTTCGTCTGCGGGGACGGGGACGGCTGTTGCGGCGAACTTTGCCGTGGTGGGGCTGGCGGAAGAGACCGGTGGGTCCATTCAGAACCCGGCCGGTGCGCAGAGTCTGGTGGGCATCAAACCGACCTTTGGTCTGGTTCCGAACTCTGGAGTGATTCCTCAAGCCGGCTCCACACGCGATGTCGTTGGCCCGATTGCCCGCACTGTGCGGGATGCGGCGATGACCCTCGACGTGTTGGCGGGTTACACCCTGGAGGACCCCAAGACCACCGCTGCATTCGGCAATATCCCGCAGGGTGGGTACACGTCGGGTTTGCAGGTCGGGGCTTTAAAAGGCAAGCGGATCGGGCTGTTGGGGCCTGGCTGGAGTGTAACCCTGGGAAAATTGCCGCCCCAGACCAAGGCTCAGTATCGCAAGGCCATCGCGCAAATCGAGGCTCTGGGGGCGATTGCCGTGGTAGACCCGTTCGCAGGCTCAGGTTTTGTCAGTCTGGCGCCGGCCGACGGCAGCTATGACCCGCGAGGGTCAGATGCGCACGCCTATGACCTGGATCTTTATCTCAAAAACCTGGGGGAAAGTGCAGTTGTTCATTCGCTGGATGAGTTGCAGGTAAAGATCGGCGTCAATCTCTTCGAGAAGGGTGGTCCCCTCGATTACTACGCCGAACAACTGCCTATACTGCAACAGTCCTACAAAAAACCAGGCATTGCACCTGATCTTTCCGACTTTACCCAGCTTCGGGAAAACTACCTGCGGGTGTTTAATCAGGTCATGGATGAAAACAACCTGGATGCACTGGTCTTCCCGCAAATGGTCGAGCCAGTGGGCGATGTGTATGAAAGTTTCATAGAGTCTACAAGCTCCTCACCCATCAATATCGCCGGCGTGCCGGGCGTCGTCGTACCCAGTGGTGCGTATCCGGGAGGCCAGCCGTTCTCGTTGATCTTTATCGGGCGCTTGTGGAGTGAAGGCCAGTTGCAGGCCTATGCGTTTGATTACGAGCATGCGGTAAAGGGGCGACTCGTTCCTGCCTCATTGGCAACCACCCCTGGACCGAAGTCTGAGCAATTCAACTGAACCACCCCCGAGATAATGGGGCTGGTTGTTTTGATCGTTCCCACGCTCTGCGTAGGAATGCAGCCCGGGACGCTCCGCGTCCCATCAAAAGCCGAACGCGGAGCGTCCGTTGAGGCATTCCCACACAGAGCGTGGGAACGATCGTGTCAGGGTCAGAACGCCACTGACGTCTGCACATAAACCGTCCGCGGTTCCCCCACGTACTTGCCCTTGTTGTTGTCATCAAACGAGCGGGTGAAGTATTGGTGGTTGAAGATGTTCTTTACTCCCACCGCCACGTTCAGGTCCGACAACTTTGGCCCGAAGTCATACGCTGCACGGCTGCTGAACAGCACGTAGCCCGGGATTCTGCCGGTGCTGCCGTCGGCGCTTTCTTTTGAGGTGTTGGCATTGTCGGCGAACTGGTCGCTCTGGTAGCTGCTGTCCAGATTCAGTTTCCATGCGCCTTCGGTATAACCCACCCCAATCGTGCCTTTGTGTTTCGAGGAAAACGGCACACGATTGCCCTTGTTCGGCCCGTCTTCGCGGATGGTCGCGTCCACATAGGCGTAAGTGGCGTAGACATCGAAACCCGCCAGCGCCGGGCTCAAGTCATCGAGGGCGTAGTTGATGCTCGACTCGATACCCTGATGGCGGGTCTCGCCGCGGGCGATCACCGAATCGTTGGTCTGGTTACTTTCGTATTGATTGTCGAAGTTGATCAGGAATGCGCCGATCTCTGCCCGCAGTGCACCGTTGTCGTAGCGAGTGCCGAGTTCCCAAGTCCGCGCCTTCTCCGGTTTGACTTCGCCGCTGGTCACCCGGTTTGGCATCTGGCTGTACTGCACGCTGCCGAACGAACCTTCGGTGTTGGCGTACAGGTTCCAGCTGTCGGTCAGGTGATAGAGCACGTTCAGCGCTGGCAGGGCGGTGTTGTAGTCGCCCTTGTACTTCACGTTGGTCAGGTTGTTGGTCTGCTGGGACTCGATCATCTCGTAGCGAATGCCTGGCGTGAGGGTCCACTTGCCGATGTCGATCCGGTCGTCGACGAAGAACGCATTGGCTTCGGTGCCGCCACGGGTGTCGCGGTCGTTGCGGCTGTTGGTGGTCGGGTAGGTGTTATTGCCGATGGGTTCGCGATAGCGCAGCTCGTGGCCGGCTTCGTTGATGTAGCGATAGCCGACGCCGACTTCATGGCTGGTCGGGCCGACATCGAAGCCTTGGGCGAAGCGGGTTTCCAGGCCGCGGACCCAATATTCGCGAGGCGACAGCGAGAGGAACGTGCCCTGATCCAGATAACCGCTGCGCAGGGTTTTGGTGAAGAAGGTGTTGGCGGTGAATTCGCGGCGGTCTTGCTGATAGCGATAGCCGACATTGAACATTGTGCGACGGCCCCAGAACTGGTCTTTCGGACGCGTGGATTGGTACGGGTCGGCGTCGTAATCGGCGACATTCAGACCGCCCGGCATGTCGGCCTTGCCTTCGTAATACTGGGCCATGGCGTTGAAGCTGTTGGCCTCGTCGAGCTGGTATTTGCCCTTGAGGATCAGGTCGTCGATTTCGGTATCGCTGTGTTCGCGCCAGTCGCCACCGCGGGTGCCGGAATACAACAACGCGCCGCCGAGACCGTTATCGGCGGTGCCACCGGCCAGCAGGTTGCCGGTGGTCTTGAAACCATCGTGGCTGGAGGACGGACTGGTTTCAGTCTGGAAACCGCCCTTGACCGTTGGTTGATCAGGAATGGCCCGGGTCACGAAGTTGACCACGCCGCCGACGTTTTGCGGCCCGTAGCGCACTGCGCCGCCGCCGCGCACAACATCCACCGCGTCCATGTTGCCCATGCTGACCGGGGCAAACGACAACTGCGGCTGACCGTAAGGCGCGAAGGGCACCGGGATGCCGTCCATCAACACCGTTGAGCGCGAGGCCAGGCGCGGGTTGAGGCCGCGAATGCCAAAGTTCAAGGCCATGTCATGGCTGCCGGTGCCGTTGTTGTCCGGGGCGTTGACGCCGGGGATTCGGTTGAGCACGTCCTTGGCCTGGGTCGCGCCCTGACGTTCGAACTCCTCGCGGCGGATCACGTCCCGGGCGCCGGGGTGTTCGAACACGTTGATCTGCGCCGCATCGCCCAGCCAGTCGCCGACCACCGTCGAAGTGCCCAATTCCAGCGCGGTATTGCCCGCCGGTTGCAGGCTGAATGCATTGTCGCTCTCGGCCCGGGCTTGCAGACCGGTGCCTTCGAGCAACGCGTTCAAACCCTGTTCGGTCGTGTAGTTGCCTTCCAGGCCACGACTGTTCACGCCGCTGGTCACCTGCGAGCCAAAAGAAATCAGCACCCCGGCTTCACGGCCGAACTGGTTGAGGGCGTTTTCCAGGGAGGTTGGGGCGATGTGGTACGACTTGGCGTCGGCGGCTTGGGCGACGGCGCCGAAGCTCAGGCTGGCGCCCAGCAGCAGTTGGCGCAAGGTGCGGGCCAGCGGGGTGAGGCGGGTGGGTTGCATGGACGACGATCCTGAGAAGGTGGAATCAAGGGGGCTTTCCTTCTCTGTCACGCCAGATCTGAAAAACGGCTCATTTATTTTTAAGATCAAGAGATCGCAGCCTTCGGCAGCTCCTACGGGATGTACACCGAACCCATGTAGGAGCTGCCGAAGGCTGCGATCTCTTGATCTTGCTGTTAGGCCTTCGCCTCCACGCTCACCCAATACCGCGTAAACCGTCTCACCTTCACTGGCAGACTGATCTCCAACAGATCGAGAATCCGCTCGCTGTCATCCAGCGGATAGGTCCCGGAGATCAGCAAATCCGCCACCTTCGCATCGCAATGAAGCTGCCCGCGACGGTATCGACCCAGTTCATCAAGGAAATCCCCAAGGCGCATATGCGCCGCCACCAGCATGCCGTCGACCCAGGCGCCGCTATTGGCATCCAATGACTGGGTGCTGCCGACACCCCGGGGGCCAAAACTCATCTGCTGCGCACTTTGCAGCAGCAGCGACGATCCGCCATCGGGCGTCAATTCGACCCGCCCTTCAAACACCGCCACCTGGGTCCGATCGGCAAACTGCCGCACGTTCATCTTGGCGCCCTGGGTTTTCAACAGGCCCTGAGCCGTGCGCACCTCAAAGGCCTGGGCGGCGGTCAGCAAGATCTCGCCTTCGAGTAATCGAATCAGCCCGCCAGCCTGCACATCCACCGCCGTCGCGGTATTGAGCTGCAACTGACTGCCTCCCCCCAACGCCAACTTGCGCCGCTGACCCACCGGGCTGCGGTAGTCCGCCAGCAATGGCGTCAGCGGATTGTGCTCGCGCATGCCCCAGGTCACCGCCGAACCGGCGCCCAGAAGCAGCAACAGCTTCAACGCCTGACGCCGACTGCCGGACTTCGGCGCATTCAACGCCGCGTGGGCCAATGGCGAGGACACACCGCGCAAACGCTGGTTGACCCGCTGGATATGCTCCCACGCCCGCTGATGCTCGCTGTGCCCGTCGTGCCATTGCTGCCAGGCGAGTTGCTGGCGCGGGTCCAGCGGCCCTTGCTGCATTTCCAGCAGCCAGTGCACCGCTTGCTCGGCGACCCGGGAGGAAAAATCCGGTGGCGTATTCATAGGGCGAAGTAGCAGCGCATCGCCGCTTTATTCAGGTGCCGTTTGACCGTGGCGATGGAAATACCCAGCTCGGCGGCAATCTGTGGATACGTCAGCCCATCGACCTGGGCCAGCAAAAAGGCGCGTTTGACCAGGCGTGGCAAACCGTCGAGCAACTGGTCCAGTTCCATCAGGGTTTGCAGGATGATCGCCCGTTCCTCCTCCGATGGCGCCACGCATTCCGGCATCTGTGCCAGGGCATCGAGGTAGGCGCGCTCCAGGTCCTGACGGCGGTAATGGTTGAACAACACGCGCTTGGCGATGGTGGTGAGGAACGCCCGGGGCTCAATAATCTGCGGTGTTTCTCTCGCGGTCAGTATCCGGATGAAGGTGTCCTGGGCCAGGTCGGCGGCGCTGTCCGGGCAGCCGAGCTTGCGCCGCAACCAACCGGTGAGCCAGTTGTGATGGTCGTGATACAGGACTTCGACGGGATGGGCGGGCTGCAACAGAAGCACTCCGACACAAACGGATACGTTGGAGAACAAGAATTGTTCGCATTGTAAGTGTGCAAACTCGCATCCGGCAATCGGATCTCTTTTGCGTATGAGAATATTTATCATTAATATTGCGCGCTTGTTGGTCCCGCGACGTTCACGGGGCCTCACCCGGTTTCAAGGTCGAACCATGAAAGGCAAAAGCAGCACGCTCCCCGTTTCCTACCGACTGGCGGTTACCTCGCGGGTTTTGGCTGCCGTGCTGGGCGGTTACGTTGTCGCGGCGCTGGCCAGTGTCAGCCTGAGCCTGTTGCTGCCCATGGCCCGGGCCGAAGCGGTGGTCACCGGGATGATGACCTCGTTTCTGGCTTATCTGGTGGCGGTGCTCTGGTGCTTTGCCTGCCGCAGTGCATGGCAGGCGTGGCTCGGCATGATCGTGCCGAGCCTGGTGCTGGGCGTGATGTCCGGTCTGGCTTTCTGGGCGGGCCAGCCATGAAAGAGGGCTTTCGTCAGGCCATGGCCTGGCTGCATACCTGGGTTGGCCTGATCTTCGGCTGGTTGCTGTTCGCGATTTTCCTGACCGGCACCCTCGCGTATTTCAAGGCCGAGACCAGCCACTGGATGCAGCCGGAAATTCCCGCGCGTTCGGTGTCTTCCGAAGCCAGCCTGACGCTTGCGCAAGACTATCTACAGCAGCACGCTCCCAATGCCTCGCGCTGGCTGATCGACCTGCCGACCGCCCGCGAGCCCGGCCTGACCGTGCGTTGGCAGCAAGCCCCGGCCGAACCGGGCAAGCGCGGCCAATTCAGCAAAAAGAGCCTCGACCCGCTCACCGGCGCCGAAGTGCAGGCCCGGGAAACCATGGGCGGCGACTTCTTCTACCGTTTCCACTTCCAGTTGCAAATGCCTTACCCCTGGGGCCGCTGGCTGTCCACCGGCGCCGCGATGCTGATGTTTATCGCGCTGATCACCGGGATCATCACCCACAAGAAAATCTTCAAGGACTTCTTCACCTTTCGCCCGCGCAAGGGCCAGCGTTCCTGGCTCGACGGCCATAACGCGGTGGGCGTGCTGGTGTTGCCGTTTCACCTGATGATCACCTACAGCAGTCTGGTGATTTTCATGTCGATGGTGATGCCCGCCGGCATTCTCGCTGCGTACAAAGGCAATGCCTCGGCGTTTTTCGAGGAGGTGTTCCCGGCCGCCAACACGCCCGCCGTCTCGGGCCAACCCGCACCATTGGCGCCGCTGGCCCCGTTGCTGGAGCAGGCTCGCGAACAGTGGTCGGGCGGGCACGTCGACAGCCTGACGGTGAACAACCCTGGCGACGCCAATGCCTCAGTGGTGCTGGATCGCGATAGCGCTGATAGCGTGGTCTACGATTTCGGCCGCGCCGTGACGTTCAACGGCGTCACCGGCCAACGTCTCAGCGCAACGCCGGAGCAACCTGTGCCGATGGCGATTGCCGGCGCTTTCTATGGTTTGCACATGGGCCACTTCGCCGGTCCGGTGCTGCGTTGGCTGTACTTCATTTGCGGCTTGGCCGGCACGGCGATGATCGGCACCGGATTGGTGATCTGGCTCGGCAAGCGTCAGCTCAAACATGCGAAAAGCGGCGTGATGCCGTTCGAATTGAGGCTGGTGGAAGTGCTGAATATCGTCAGCATGGCGGGGCTGATGATCGCCGTGGCGGCGTTCTTCTGGGCCAATCGGTTGTTGCCGGCGGGCATGGCGCAACGGGCGGAGTGGGAAGTGAACAGCTTCTTTATCGTCTGGGGCCTGAGCGTGCTGCACGCGATGGTTCGTCGTGGCCGTGTGGCGTGGGTCGAGCAATTGGCGCTGGCGGCGTTGCTGTTCTGCGCGGTGCCGCTGCTCAATGGGCTGACCACGCCGTACAACTTGGGCGTGTCGCTGCGCCAAGGCGATTGGGCCATGGCCGGTTTCGACCTGACGTGCCTGGGCAGTGGCCTGTTCCTGGCGTGGGCTGCCTGGAAAATGCGCGGCGTGGAGAACGTTGCAGTGGTCACCCGCCGCCCCATTTCCCTTGAGCGCGAGGCGACCTGAATGCTGCTGGCCCTGTTGCTCTGCTACGGCGGTTTCGCCGCGTTGTGCCTGTCGATGGACCGGCATCACGCCGACCTGCTGGGGCGTAAACCCTCGGCCAGGCGCCGACGTAATATGAATCTCGGCGGCTGGCTGCTACTGGCCCTGTCCCTGTGGGCAGCGGTGTCCGCGACCGGTTGGGGCCTGGGCCTGGTGGAGTGGTTCGCGGTGTTGATGTCCAGCGCATTGTTGCTGGTGTTGTTGCTGCCGTATCGCCCGCGCCTGGCGTTGTCATTAGCGGCGCTGGGCCTGCTGGCCAGCCCTGTTTGCGCGGTGCTGAGCTGATGATCGCCAGCCCTCCGGAATCCCACGATGACGAACATCGTGGCGCCCGCGCGCATTTTCTCCAGGTGTTTTTGTCCCAGCGTTCGCAGATGGAAGCGCTGGTGAATCGCCGCGTCGGTTGCCGGGCGACGGCGGCGGATCTGGTGCAGGATTTGTTTCTGCGCTTCTGGCGTCGACCGCTGGTTCAGGTGGAAGAATTGAGCACTTATCTGCTGCGTTGCGCCGGCAACATCGCCATCGACCATTTGCGCAGCGAAGGCACGCGGGTGCGGGTCAATGAAGGCTGGATGCCGGACGCGCCGGACAGCCAGGGCAGCGAACCGCAAGCAGCGCTGGAGGCCGGCAACGATTTGCGCCATGTCGAAGCGGCGTTACGCGCCTTGCCCGAGCGCACGCGGCAGATTTTCCTGCTCAACCGCATTCATGGCCGCAAGTACGCCGAGATCGCCAAGGCCATAGGTTTGTCCCAAAGCGCCGTGGAAAAACATATGATGCGCGCCCTCGACGCCTGCAAGGCCAGCCTGCGGGAACCCGAACCGCGCACGCCAAGGAAAGCACCGTGAACCACGCCCAACGCGTCACCCCGACGCCCGCCCAGGAACAGGCCGCTTTCGCCTGGCTGAGCCTGTTGCACGATCAGCCCAGCAGTGGCGATCAGCTCACCTTCAGTCACTGGCTGCAAGCGGACCCGGCGCATGCCGAGGCCTACGCCCAGGCGCAAGTGGTGTGGGAATTGAGTGAAGTGCCGGCGCGGACATTGGCCGATGAAGAGGCGTTTGCGCTGCAGGGTTACCTCAATGCCATGGATCGTTCGAAGCGCTCCGGCGTGCGGCGCTGGTCCGGCGCGTTGGCGATAGCCGCGTGCCTGTTGCTGATGGTCGGCCTCGGTGCGGGGTGGCAGCCGTTGCGCTGGGCCGATGATCTGGGCGCGGATTATGTGTCGGCGCCGGGGCAAATCCGTACGGTGACCCTGGCGGATCAATCACAAGTGACGTTGGATGCCGACAGCGCGATTGCCGTGGATTTCAGCCACGGCGAACGGCATGTGCAGCTACGTCGCGGCGCGGGGTTTTTCAGCGTGACCCACACCGGCGAACCGTTTGTGGTCGAGGCCGAAAAAGGCCAGGCGCGGGTGCTGGGCACGCAATTCGAAGTTCGCCTGCAACCCCATGGCGCGCAAGTGACGGTGCTGTCCGGGCGGGTCGGGGTGACGGCGGATCGCAATGCCGAACAACAAATCCTCACCGCCGGCCAGCAAGTCGCGTACGGCAAAGGCACGGCGGAAAAACTGCACGCCGTGGACAGCGAAGCGCAACTGGCCTGGCGCCAGGGTTGGCTCAATTACTACAAGGCGAGCCTGGCGGAAGTGGTGGAGGATTTGCGCCGCTATTTCCCGGGGCGGATCTTGCTGCTCAACGATGAACTGGCGGCGCGGCGGGTCAGCGGGAGTTTTCCGAGCAAGGATCCGCAGGCGGTGTTGAGTTCGTTGCAAGGGGTGATGGGGTTTGAGCAACAGAGCGTTATGGGGCATTTGATTATTTTGCGGTGAGGCGTCTGGCCTCTTCGCGAGCAAGCCCGCTCCCACATTGGGTCATTGTTGACGCACATTTTTGGGGTAAACACGCATCCCCTGTGGGAGCGGGCTTGCTCGCGAAGGCGCCAGACCCGACAGCCCATCACTCGAAATAAAAATAATTTCAAAATTTTAGTGAGGTAAACCCAACCCCCATCCGTGTAGTGACTGAAACTGCGAGTCATTCGCATCCCGCTGCGTTTCTACACAGGTCATGAGCAATGAAGTCCAGGGCAAAATCGGGTTCGGTCAAACAATGGTTCGGCGCCTCGGCGCTGAGTTTTTCGGCATTGGCGTTGCTGCCGCTGAGCGTGGCGATCGCCGCTGAAACCGCCAACACACAACAGCGCACGCCATTCAACTTTGCCCTGGCCGCCAAACCGCTGCCCCAAGCCCTGAGCGACTTCAGCCGCATCACCGGCACCAGCGTGGTCTACACCGACGAAGCGCCCTACGGCCTCAATGCTCCGGCGCTTAATGGACAGATGAGCGCGGAACAGGCGCTGCAGCGATTGCTCAGCGGTTCGGGCTTCACCTTCCGTCGCACTGACGCCCACACCCTGGCGCTGGAGCCCGTGCCCACCGAAGGCACCCTGAACCTGGGCGCGACCACCATCACCTCGGTGCTGGACCAAACCCAAAGCTACCAGCCACCGCCGACCAGCAATGTGATGCGCAGCTCGGCGCTGCTCCAGGAAACCCCGCAAACCATCAACGTGATCCCGGCCCAGGTCATTCGCGACCAGGCACCACGCAATCTCGATGATGCCCTGGCCAACGTCAGCGGCATCACCCAGGGCAACACCCTGGCCAGCACCCAGGATTCGGTGATGACCCGGGGTTTCGGCGACAACCGCAACGGCTCGATCATGCGCGACGGTATGCCGATCGTGCAGGGCCGGGGCATGAACGCCACCGTCGATCGCGTCGAAGTGCTCAAGGGCCCGGCCTCGTTGCTCTACGGCATCCAAGACCCGGGCGGCGTGGTCAACATGGTCAGCAAGAAGCCCGAACAGACCCAATACAACGCCCTGACCCTGCGCGGCTCGACCTACGGCGACGGCAAGAATGGCAGCGGCGGCGGCCTCGACAGCACCGGCGCGCTCGGCGATTCCGGGCTGGCCTATCGCATGGTCCTGGACCACGAAGACGAAGATTACTGGCGCAATTTCGGCACCCACCGCGAAACCCTGGTGGCGCCGTCCCTGGCCTGGTTCGGCGAGAGCACCAAGCTGCTGTTCTCCTACGAGCACCGGGAATTCCTGACGCCGTTCGACCGTGGCACGATCATTGATCCGCGCACCAACCACCCGTTGGATATCTCGCGCAACGAGCGCCTCGACGAGCCGTTCAACAACATGGAAGGGCGCTCGGACCTGTATCACTTCGAGGCCGATCACGACCTCAATGACAACTGGAAAGCCCGCTTCGGCTATAGCTGGAACCGCGAGACCTACGACGCCAGCCAGGTTCGCGTCACTGCGATCAACACCAAGAACGGCACCCTGACCCGCAGCATGGACGGCACGCAAAACGCGATCAGCACTGACCGCTTCACCACCGCCAGCCTCGAAGGCAAAGTGAACGTGTTGGGCATGCAGCACGACCTGGTGTTCGGCGTCGATGACGAGTACCGCAAGATCTACCGCGAAGACCTGATCCGCCAGAAAAGCCTGAGCACCTTCAGCTACGTCAATCCGGTGTATGGCCGCGAAGTCGCCGGCACCACCGTCAGCGCGCCCGACAGTGCCCAGACTGATGAACTGCGCAGCGATTCGATCTTCGCCCAGGACTCGATTCACCTCACCGACCAGTGGATCTTTGTCGCGGGCGGACGCTTCCAGGAGTACGACCAGTACGCCGGCAAAGGCGTGCCGTTCCGGGCCAACACCGACAACAACGGCCAGAAATTCGTGCCCCGCGCCGGCCTGGTGTATCGCTACACCGATGAACTGTCGTTCTACGGCAGCTACACCGAATCGTTCAAACCCAACTCGACCATCGCGCCGTTGAGCGGCAGCACCGTGGTGCTCGACGGCAGCATCGCGCCGGAAGAAGCCAAGTCCTGGGAAATCGGCGCCAGGCTCGACATGCCGGGGCGCATTACCGGTGATATCGCGCTGTTCGACATCAAGAAACGCAACGTGCTGATCGCCAACGCCGAAGGCCCGACCACGATCTACAGCGCTGCCGGTGAAGTGCGTTCCCGTGGTTTGGAAATCGACCTGACCGGCCAGCTCACCGACCGTTGGAGCATGATCGGCAGCTACGCCTACACCGACGCCGAAGTCACCGAAGACCCGGATTACAAAGGCAAGCGCTTGCAGAACGTGGCGAAAAATACGGGATCGCTGTCGGCGGTCTACGACTTCGGCACCATCGTCGGCGGCGATCAGTTGCGGGTCGGCGCCGGTGCGCGTTACGTGGGTGAGCGGGCGGGGGATGCACCGAATGATTTCGACCTGCCGGGCTACACCGTGGCTGACGCCTTCGCTACCTACGACACCAAGGTCGAAGGGCAGAAGGTCAAGTTTCAGCTCAACGTGAAAAACCTGTTCGACCGCACCTACTACACCTCGGCGGCGAGCCGGTTCTTTGTGTCGATGGGGGATTCGCGGCAGGTGTCGCTGTCCAGCACATTGGAGTTCTGATCAGGCACCGCGTCATCGTTCTTCGCGGGCAAGCCCGCTCCCACAGGGGATCGCGTTCCTTCATGAGAATGCGATCAAATGTGGGAGCGGGCTTGCTCGCGAAGAGGCCCCGACAGGCGCCGATAATCTGCGGATCTAACGCAAAAACGCCAACCGATATTCACCGGGCGTCCCGCCTAAAACCTGCCGAAACCGATTGGTGAAATGACTCGCACTGGCAAACCCACACGCTAACGCAATCTCCCCCAACGGCTGGGAAGTCGAGCGCAACAACTCCCGCGCCCGGCTCATACGCCGCGCCAGCACATACTGATGCGGCGGCAAGCCGAAACTCTCGCGGAACATCCGCGCAAAGTGATATTCCGACAGCGCACACAACCCGGCCAGTTGCCCCAGGCTGATGGCGTCGGCGAGTTGATTGTCGATGAACTCCACCAACTGCCGGCGCTGATGCGCCGCCAGTCCACCCTTGAGCCGTAACCCCTCGCGCATGCCGACCTGGCTGAGCAGCGCGTGGCTGAGCATTTCGTGGGCCAGGCTGCTGGTCAGCACGCGTTCACCGGGTTCTTCCCAATTGAGCGTGAGCATCTGCCGAAAGCGCCGCGCCTGTTGCGGGTCGTCGAGGAAGGTGCCCTCACGCAATTGCAATTCGCGCGGTTCACGGTCCAGCAACGTGACGCAGCCGAGGGCGAATTGTTCGGGGCTGAAATACAGGTGGGCCAGGCGAATGTCGCCGTTGATCACCCAGCCGGATTGATGCTCGGCGGGCAGGATGCACAGTTTGTCCGGGCCGCCCTTGGTGCCGGGCTGGTCGCGGCGAAAGGTCCCGGTGCCGCCAGCGATGTAACAGGACAGGGTGTGATGGCTCGGCGCTTCGTAGTCCTGGGCGTCGTGATGGTTGCTCCACAAGGCTGCAGCCATGCCGTCACCGAGCTCGGCGCTGTGCTCGAGGCGAGCATTGGGCGAGCGGTTGAGGGCTTGAAAGACTTGCAACGTTTCCAGTGCGGGCATGATCGTTTTCTCTCCAACGCTTTGCATCCTACTCCGTAGACCCCGGCCTGCCAGCCCGTGGGCCGACAAAAGCGCAAGTTTATGCAAGTGCGCCCGTCACCGGCGCAGGACACTGGGCACCTATTGAGGAGTCTTTGCCATGAACCTGTCTTTGTACCTGTTGACCGTGCTGATCTGGGGCACCACCTGGATCGCCCTGAAATGGCAACTGGGGGTGGTGGCCATCCCGGTGTCGATCGTCTATCGCTTCGGCCTCGCCGCCCTGGTGCTGTTCGTGTTGCTGCTGCTCAGCCGACGCCTGCAAGTGATGAACCGTCGCGGGCATCTGATCTGTCTGGCCCAGGGCTTATGCCTGTTCTGCGTCAACTTCATGTGCTTCCTGACCGCCAGCCAATGGATCCCCAGCGGCCTGGTGGCGGTGGTGTTTTCCACGGCCACGCTGTGGAACGCCCTCAATGCGCGGGTGTTCTTCGGTCAGAAAATTGCCCGTAACGTGTTGATGGGGGGCGCGTTGGGTCTGTCGGGGCTTGGCTTGCTGTTCTGGCCGGAACTGGCCGGGCACACCGCCAGCCCGGAAACTCTGCTCGGTCTGGGTTTGGCTCTGCTCGGAACGCTGTGCTTCTCGGCCGGCAACATGCTGTCGAGCCTGCAACAGAAGGCCGGGCTCAAGCCGTTGACCACCAACGCCTGGGGCATGGCCTACGGCGCGGCAATGCTGTCGGTGTGGTGCCTGGTCAAGGGCATTCCGTTCGATATCGAATGGAGTACCCGCTACATCGGCTCGCTGCTGTACCTGGTCATCCCCGGTTCGGTGATCGGCTTCACCGCTTACCTGACCCTGGTCGGGCGCATGGGCCCGGAGCGTGCGGCGTATTGCACGGTGTTGTTCCCGGTGGTGGCGCTGAATGTCTCGGCATTCGCTGAAGGCTACCAATGGACCGCGCCGGCGCTGGTGGGCCTGGTGTTGGTGATGCTCGGTAACGTGTTGGTATTTCGTAAACCGAAGGTACTCAGCGTTCAATCTTCAGTGTCAGGAAAATCAATAACGGCACGATAAAATCGACCGCATGCCGCGCCCAATCCTTGGCATTCCACAGTTTCGATTCGTCCATGTCGAACCATTCAACACCGATAACCTGGATGCAAACGTAATAAACAAAGATCGCGATCAACAGGCCGACAATGGATAATTTTTTGGACTCGTGAAATTCATCAACGCCGGCATGTCGGTATTTGAAGAGTTGATAGGTTCCCATCAGGCAACAGGCGGTATAAATAACTTCCATGGTAATGATGAACCAGTAGATGCGGTGATGCAGTATCGGCGAAGTAATGGCCCGATAGTTGATGTTGAGGTTCTCGCGGGTGGTGTCCATGCTCAGGATATGGCTGACGTATTCATGGTTGGAACTGTAGTCGATGAGGTTGCTGTACATCACCAGCAATCCGAAAAAACTGAAGTACGCCATGAGTATGATTTTGCTGTATCGGATAAGTTGGTTAGTGCTCAGGTTATTCAATGGATGGGCTCTCCGTCGCCATGACTCGGTAGTCGAGTGAATGACGCGGAGTCTATAGCGTGGGTAACTTTTGTGGCGTTGGACTGAATTGCAAGGTGTGTAGCGAAGTTAATAAATAACGGGCAAGTGTTTAATGCACTTGCCCGCTTTTTTTCAAACTTTCCAAACTTGTGGGTTCACCAGGTCTTGTGGGCGCTCACCGAGCAACGCACTGCGCAAGTTAGCCAGGGCGCGGTTGGCCATGGCTTCGCGGGTTTCATCGGTGGCAGAGCCGATGTGCGGGAGTGTCACGGCGTTTTTCAACTGAAACAGCGGCGACTCGGCCAGCGGTTCCTTCTCGTAGACATCCAGGCCGGCGCCGCGAATACGGTTGCTTTGCAGCGCCTCGATCAGCGCCGGCTCATCCACCACCGGGCCGCGTGCGATGTTCACCAGGATCGCGCTCGGCTTCATCAGCGCCAGTTCGCGATGGCTGATCAGGTGACGAGTCTTGTCACTGAGCGGCACCACCAGGCAGACGAAATCGGCTTCGGCCAGCAACTGGTCGAGGCTGCGAAACTGCGCGCCGAGTTCCTGTTCCAGCTCGGTCTTGCGGCTGTTGCCGCTGTAGATAACCGGCATGTTGAAACCCAACCGGCCACGGCGGGCGATGGCGGCGCCGATGTTGCCCATGCCGACGATGCCCAGGGTCTTGCCATGCACATCGCAGCCGAACAACGGCGCGCCGACGGTCGCTTGCCACTGGCCGGCCTTGGTCCACGCGTCGAGTTCCGCCACGCGGCGGGCGCTGCTCATCAGCAGGGCGAAGGCCAGGTCGGCGGTACTTTCGGTGAGCACGTCCGGGGTGTTGGTGAGCATGATCCCGCGTTCGTTGAAATAGGCGACGTCGTAGTTGTCGTAACCCACCGAAACGCTGGACACCACTTCCAGTTTGGCGGCGCTTTCCAACTGCGCACGGCCGAGTTTGCGCCCGACACCGATCAAGCCGTGGGCGTGGGGCAGGGCTTCGTTGAACTGGGCGTTGATGTCGCCGTTTTTCGGGTTTGGCACGATCACGTCGAAGTCTTGCTTCAGACGCTCGATCATTTGCGGGGTGACACGGCTGAAGGCGAGGACGGTTTTTTTCATGGGAAGCGGCTCGGCGGGCGATGGTGAATGCTAAGCACGCTAACATTCTTCTCAGGTGTAGTGCGAGGTCCCGGGTGTGCACCACTCCATTGTGGGAGCGGGCTTGCTCGCGAAAGCGGTGTGTCAGTCACCATTACTGCTGGCTGTGAAATAGCCTTCGCGAGCAAGCCCGCTCCCACAGGGTTTGTTAGCGCTTTAGAAACTCCATGCCTTCAGCCTTTATCTCACCGGTAAACATGAGTTCTTTGCTGCTGATGCTGTCGATGAAGGTGAAGTTGAACGTTGCGCCCAGCGTACCTTCCGCCTGATTAAAATCGAATGTGATGTGCCCGGTATTGCTTTTCGGCGTGTGGATGACTTCGGCGCCATTCTTCAGTTGGCGAAAAACAGGCGGATTGACTGGGCCGCCGTCAACAAACGCATATCGCTTGTTTTGAATATTGATCGGGAAGTTCAAATAGAAAAAATTCATGGTGCTGGTGTCGGCGTCAAAGTGTGAGGCGTTAACGCCGACCAGCAGATTGTTCGTGGTGAAGGCTGTGACGCTGCCTTTGAAGAAACCATGTCCTTGAATAATGGCGATCACTGTACCCAGTGCGGTGCTGGTTTCTTCATTCAAGTTTATAGCGTGCACAGTGACCACCTTGGCGTCTGAATTGCGCAGAACATAACCATGATGATGAGCGTCGTAAACTGTCAGAGTTGACAGTTGACGACCCCCAAAAGATGCGATCTACACCAGATCAAAACTGTGGGAGCGGGCTTGCTCGCGAAAGCGGAGTGTCAGTCGACACTAATGTTGAATGTGAAATTGCTTTCGCGAGCAAGCCCGCTCCCACAGGGGGAAGCTTCACAGGGGTTAGCTTTGTGGTGAAGATTCAGGCAGTTCGATGTTGTCCAGCGCTCGGTTCACCGACAGTTCGGCCAGCATGATGACTTGCTGGATGCCGAGCAGGGTGTTGCGGTGGGTGCCTTCCACAAATCCGGCGAAGTCACTGGCCATGACGCTGGCCGAGGCGAGGGATTCGCTGGCGTAGACCAATAAGGTTTCGGAGGTGGCGTTGGGGACAACCTGGAACAAGTGGCTGGGGGTGTGAGGGGGATTTGGTGTTGGCTTGAACATGAGGGCGATACTCCATAGCGAGGTTAATGGAGCTGCCACTTTCGTTTTCCAGACGAAGGGTGGCAGCCGTGCGCGGACTGGAAAAACCGGTCAACCTCACCAAAACCCGGCAGACCCGAAGGTCTCCCGCGCACAGCCGCCATAACATTGCAGGCAGAAAAAAGCGCCGCAGTATGCCATGTGCTGTGGTGAGGTATCGATCCGGGTTTTCCAGACCCGGTCACTGATGCGTCAGTGACCTTCAAAGCCTATCCATTTCCTTTCCCACACAACAACCGTCAAAACACGTCGGAAACGTCCTCGAAAATCTGCAGTTTGTAGGACCGTCCGTAGGTCAATTCGCCAACCGCGCCCCGGCCAGGCTCCCGCTCAATTCATAGGCCGTCAGTTCTGCCTGATGCGCCGCCAGAATCTCCGGCAACGACCCGCGCAGGTACTCGACCCAGGTCTTGATCTTCGCATCCAGGTACTGGCGCGAAGGGTAGATCGCGTACAGGTTCAGCTCTTGCGAGCGGTAGTTCGGCATCATCCGCACCAGGGTGCCATTGCGCAGCCCTTCAATCGCCGCGTACACCGGCAGCACACCCACGCCCATGCCGCTGGTGATCGCGGTTTTCATTGCATCGGCGGAGTTCACCAGAAACGGTGAGCTGTTGATGGTGACCATTTCCTGGCCTTCGGGGCCGTCGAAGGTCCACTTCTCCAGGGGGATCACCGGGCTCACCAGGCGCAGGCAGGCGTGGTTGAGCAAGTCGCTGGGTTTTTGCGCGCAGCCATTGGCTTTTACATAAGCCGGGGAGGCGCAAACGATGCTGTAGGTGATGCCCAACCGCTGGGAGACGAAGCCCGAGTCCGCCAGTTCGCTGGCGAGCACGATGGATACATCGTAGCCCTCGTCGAGCAAATCCGGCACGCGGTTGGCCATGGTCAGGTCGAAGGTCACGTCCGGGTGGGTCTTGCGGTAGCGGGCGATGGCATCGATCACAAAGTGCTGGCCGATGCCGGTCATGGTGTGCACTTTCAACTGCCCGGCGGGGCGGGCATGGGCGTCGCTGGCCTCGGCTTCGGCTTCTTCGACGTAGGCCAGGATTTGCTCGCAACGCAGCAAATAGCGCTTGCCGGCCTCGGTCAGGGCGATGCGGCGGGTGGTGCGGTTAAGCAGACGGGTTTGCAGATGGGCTTCCAGGTTGGAGACCGCGCGCGAGACGTTGGCCGTGGTGGTGTCCAGTTGCACCGCAGCGGCGGTGAAGCTGCCGGCCTCGGCCACGTAACTGAAGGCGCGCATGTTTTGCAAGGTGTCCATGGGGTGCTCTCGGGTTCGATGGCAAATTGTGACACGAAGTTACGGGGTCAGTGACCCCGACCAAGGGATTATCGCGTTAACGGTAACAAAGATTCACAGGAATCCCAGCTTATCGCGGTTCAGGCCGCCCCCTAGAATTGCGCCACCGCAGGAACTGGCGTACGGCACAAACCCTGTGGGAGCGAGCTTGCTCGCGATGGGGCCGTCACCTTCAGCATTGATGCTGCCTGACCCAGCGCCATCGCGAGCAAGCTCGCTCCCACAAGGATTACGGTGTGCGATCCCACAATTTTTTTGCCTTCCCCCCTATCTCAGGAATTTGCAGCAGTGCCGCGTCGCATCAACAGAGCGCTCAAGACGCTCAGTGTTTTGGCTTTAACCCTGGCAATCAGCGGCTGCATCGGAACCGGAGGTATTGCTCCGCAGGGCAAGGCGCTGGAGGCTGATTCGCTGGCCACCGACGAAGCCATCCAGAACGCTGCGCAGGACGCTCACTGGCCCACCGCGCAATGGTGGCAGGCCTATGGCGACCCGCAACTGAACCGCTGGATCGACCTCGCCGTGCAAGGCAGCCCGACCATGGCCATGGCCACCGCCCGGGTGCGCCAGGCCAAGTCCATGGCCGGCATCGCCGAGGCCGCCGAGTCGTTGCAGATCAACGGCGAATCGACCCTCAAGCGCCACAACTGGGCGACCGACCAGTTTTACGGTCCCGGTGAGTTGGCCAATACGACCACCTGGGACAACAACGCCGCTTTGGGCTTCAGCTACGCCCTCGACCTCTGGGGCCGCGAAAGCAATGCCACCGAGCGCGCCGTGGACATGGCGCACATGACGGCGGCCGAAGCGCGCCTGGCCCAGCTCGAATTGCAAAACAACATCGTGCGCGCCTACATCGAACTGTCGCTGCATTACGCACAACGGGACATCGTGGCCGCGACGTTGCAGCAGCAACAGCAGATTCTCGACCTGGCGCAAAAGCGTCTGAACGGCGGGATCGGCACCCATTTCGAAGTCAGCCAGGCCCAAACCCCACTGCCGGAAACCCATCGGCAGATCGACGCCCTGGACGAAGAAATCGCCCTGAGCCGTAACCAACTCGCGGCGCTCGCGGGCAAAGGTCCGGGGGAGGGCGCGCAGTTGCAGCGCCCGACCCTGGCATTGGGCGCGCCACTCAAACTGCCGTCACCGTTGCCTGCGCAACTGCTCGGCCAACGCCCGGACGTGGTTGCTGCCCGCTGGCAAGTGGCGGCCCAGGCCCGGGGCATCGATGTGGCCCACGCCGGTTTCTACCCCAACGTCGATCTGGTCGGCAGCCTCGGCTACATGGCCACTGGCGGCGGGGCGCTGGAATTCCTGACCGGCAAGAAACTCAACTACAGCGTCGGCCCGGCGATCTCGTTGCCGATTTTCGACGGCGGCCGTTTGCGCTCGGAACTGGGCGAAGCCTCGGCCGGATACGACATCGCCGTGGCCAAGTACAACCAGACCCTGGTCAATGCGCTGAAGAACATCTCCGATCAGTTGATCCGCCGCGAGTCCATGGACAAGCAGCAGGCCTTCGCCGCCGAGTCCGTGGCCACGGCGCAGAAAACCTACGACATCGCGATGATCGCTTATCAGCGTGGGCTCACGGACTACCTCAATGTGCTCAATGCCCAGACGTTGTTGTTCAAGCAGCAGCAGGTGCAGCAGCAGGTTCAAGCGGCGCGCCTCAGTGCTCACGCGGAATTGGTGACAGCCCTTGGCGGCGGGCTCGGTGCGGGCAGCGATGTGCCGAAAGACAGCCAGACCGCCGCTCCCAAAACCCCGGCACTTCTCCAGTGAACACAACCCCTGTAGGAGCAAAGCTTGCTCGCGATGGCGCCCATGAGATCGCCATCGCGGGCAAGCCATGCTCCTACAGGCAGGTTTCGAGCCTCGACTGAATATCAATGAGCAGGATCAGATGACTTCCTTGCCCACACCCCTGCGCTGGCTCTACTCCCTCGAATGGCGTCGGGGCTTCTACGACTGGGCGCGCAGCGATGGCGTGACCTGGGTCTACATTTTCAAGGTGCTGCTCGCCGCGTTCCTGACCCTGTGGCTGGCCATGCGCCTGGAACTGCCGCAGCCGCGCACGGCGATGATCACCGTGTTCATCGTGATGCAGCCACAAAGCGGTCATGTGCTGGCCAAGAGTTTCTATCGCTTCCTCGGCACGCTGGCCGGGTCGACGGTGATGGTATTGCTGATCGCTTTGTTCGCGCAGAACACCGAACTGTTCCTTGGCTCGCTGGCGATCTGGGTCGGCCTGTGCACCGCCGGTGCGGCGCGTTATCGCAACTTCCGCGCCTACGGTTTTGTGCTGGCCGGTTATACGGCGGCGATGGTCGGTTTGCCGGCATTGGCGCATCCGGACGGCGCGTTTATGGCGGCGGTCTGGCGGGTGTTGGAAATCTCCCTGGGGATCATTTGCTCGACCCTGATCAGCGCCGCAATCCTGCCGCAAAGTGCCAGCGCCGCGATGCGCAACGCCTTGTATCAGCGCTTCGGCGTGTTCGCCCTGTTCGTCACCGACGGCTTGCGCGGGCGCAGCCAACGGGAGGCCTTTGAAGCGAGCAATGTGCGCTTCATCGCCGAAGCCGTGGGCCTGGAAGGCTTGCGCAGCGTGACGGTGTTCGAAGACCCGCACATGCGTCGGCGCACTGGGCGACTCAGTCGCTTGAACAGCGAGTTCATGAGCATCACCACCCGCTTCAACGCGCTGCACCAATTGCTCGAACGCTTGCGCAGCAGCGAGGCGGATCACGTGGTGGCGGCGATCAAACCCGGTTTGCAGGACCTGGCCGAATTGCTCGACGGCTTCAGCGGCCGGGGGTTGACCGATGCCGATGCCGCGCGTCTGGTCACGGCGTTGACCGCGTACAAGGAAGGCTTGCCGGCGCGGGTGCGCAGCTTGCGTGCGATCTTCCAGGAGAGCGAGCCGAGCGACGCCGAGCAACTGGATTTCCACACCGCGTACGAGTTGCTCTATCGCTTCGTCGATGACCTGCACAGTTATGCCCAGACCCACGCCTCACTGGCCGATCACAGTCACGCTCGGGAACAGTGGGACGAACCCTTCACCCCGCAAACCAACTGGCTGGCCTCGGCGGCGGCGGGGATTCGTGCGTCATTTATCCTGGTGGTGCTCGGCAGTTATTGGGTGGCCACGGCGTGGCCGAGCGGGGCGACGATGACGTTGATTGCTGCCGCGACCGTGGGCTTGTCCGCCGCCACGCCGAACCCGAAACGCATGGCATTCCAGATGGCTTGCGGCACCTTGCTCGGGGCGCTGATCGGCTTCGTCGAAATGTTTTTCATCTTCCCGTGGATCGATGGTTTTCCGTTGCTGTGCGTAATGCTCGCGCCGGTGATCGTGCTTGGTTCGTTCCTGACTTCGCGCCCGCAATACGCCGGGATTGGCCTCGGGCTACTGATCTTCTTCAGCACCGGTTCGGTGCCGGACAACCTCACGGTCTACAACCCCTACACCTTTATCAACGACTACATCGCCATGGTCCTCGGCATGCTGGTGTGCGCCGCCGCTGGCGCGATCATCCTGCCGCCCAACAGCCGCTGGTTGTGGCGGCGGCTGGAGCAGGATTTGCGCGAGCAAGTGGTGTACGCGATCAGCGGCAAGCTCAAGGGCCTGGGCTCGAGTTTTGAAAGCCGCACCCGGGATTTACTGCACCAGGCCTATGGCTTGGCGGTCGGTTCGCCGCAGGTGCAACGGGACTTGTTGCGCTGGATGTTCGTGGTGCTGGAAGTCGGCCACGCGATCATCGAGTTGCGCAAAGAACAGGCGATTTTGCCGGTGCACCCGGCCTATGCCGAATCCCAGCCATGGCGCCAGGCGATCCGGGTGATGGGGCGTTCGCTGGTGCGACTGTTTCTGCAACCGAGCCAGAGCAATCTCGAGCGCGGGTTGATCGCGGTCGATCACGCGATCAGCCGCGTGCAAGCCACCGACGAACCCTTCGCCCCGCACTTCGATACCTCGGCGTTGCGCCGGGTGAAGAGTTACCTTCACTTCATCCGCACGTCATTACTGGACCCGCAATCACCGCTATCCGGCTACATAAAAGCTACGGCCAAAGGAGTTGAACATGCCGCGTGAAATCGCCTTCCACGGCGTGTACATGCCGACCATGACGCTGATGTTTTTCATCGCCGCGGCACTGGCCTGGGCGCTCGACCGCTTCCTGTCCGGGTTCGACTTGTACCGCTTCTTCTGGCACCCGGCGCTGCTGCGCCTGAGTCTGTTTACCTGTCTGTTCGGCGCCCTGGCGCTGACTGTCTACCGTTGAGAACGTTCCGATGAAAAAGCTCTTCAGCCTGCTCGCCACCCTGCTGGTGCTGGCCCTCGCCATATGGATCGGCCGGACGTTGTGGGTGCATTACATGGACACACCATGGACCCGCGACGGCCGGGTGCGCGCCGACATCATCAACGTCGCCGCCGACGTCACCGGCGAAGTGGTGGATGTGCCGGTGCGCGATAACCAACTGGTGAAGAAAGGCGATTTGCTGATGCAGATCGACCCCGAGCACTACCGCATCGCCGTCAAACAGGCGCAGTCGATGGTGGCCTCGCGCAAGGCCACGTGGGAGATGCGCAAGGTCAACGCCCATCGCCGCGCCGACATGGACGCCCTGGTGATCTCCAAGGAAAACCGCGACGACGCGAGCAACATCGCCGACTCGGCCCTGGCCGATTACCAACACGCCCAGGCGCAACTGGAAGCAGCGGAACTGAACCTCAAACGCACCGAAGTGCGGGCGGCGGTGGACGGCTACGTCACTAACCTCAACGTCCATCGCGGCGACTATGCGCGCATCGGCGAAGCAAAAATGGCCGTGGTCGATATGAACTCGTTCTGGGTCTACGGCTTCTTCGAAGAAACCAAACTGCCTCATGTGCGGGTCGGCGATAAGGCCGATATGCAACTCATGAGCGGCGAAGTGCTCAAGGGGCATGTGGAGAGTATTTCTCGCGGCATCTACGACCGGGATAACCCGGAGAGTCGTGAGCTGATAGCCGACGTGAACCCGACGTTCAACTGGGTGCGGCTGGCTCAGCGGGTGCCGGTGCGGATTCACATTGATGAAGTGCCGGAAGGGGTGCTGTTGGCGGCGGGGATTACGTGCACGGTGGTGGTGAAAGCCGGGTTGTAACGCCCGGCTCCCAACGCATAGGCCTAAACCTCACCAGCCCGCGGGGCATGAGGGCTGGTGCCAGATTTGTTATTTCAACTCCAGTACGCCCATAACACCCCTAAAGCGCCGCCGAGGCCGAGGGGGTTTCCTCCAAAGACAAATCGGTTGCCCAGGCGCCGTTGCATAAATGCAGGTTTGGCGACGGTGAGGGTGTCCTCGCCTACGTAGCCATTGTTGCCGAAGCTGGTATCGACAAGCCCGTTGTCGAGAAAACGCCCGAAGTGCACTGAACTGTGGGTGCTGACGACGGTTATCCGACGGTCAGCGTCGATGAAGCCTGCGTGCCAGTTGTCACCCAGGTGCTGGTCAAGCTGGGTCAGGACCGGTTCCCCTCGGTTGAAATGCAGGTTCGGCTGCCCGTCTGCATGCCTTCCTACCAACAGGCCTTTCACGGGTAGCTGATGGCCGTCCTCGCCTCTGTCGATACCTGACTTCCCGATGGCTACAAAACCGTCATCGGCTGTTTTCACCAGTGCATGCAGGGTGGTGTCCGCGATGTCCAGGACATAGACCCCCGGGTTGGCTGGCTCACCGAATGTCCTGTCCAAAGTACCGTCCTGGTTGTAACGGGCAAAGTAAGCCTTCGTTGCACCAGCGTGAGTAACGTCGCCGGCGATCAGAATTTTGTCGCCCATCAGTTGCAAGGCATTGACCCAGGTTGGATCGGCGCCGTCATTGAGAAAGACGTTCACGCGACCGGTCGTATTGAAACTTCGATCCAATTCGCCTTTCGGGGTGACTCGATATAGAACGCCGCTGACTCTGCTCTGATTCCCCGGAGCGTAATAAGTCGCGCTGATGACAATCTTGCCGTCAGGCTGGATCGCAAGTTCGGTTGAGTCGTCCTCGAGTTCTTCTATCGGCAGGTTTCTCAGGATCAGATGACCCTTTACTGCAAAATCAGGGTCCAGGACGCCCTCTGTGGTGAAACAAGAGAGGGTCAAATGGCTCGGAGGAGATTCAGTTTCCGAGGCCAATTTCGTAAAGCCAAGCATATAAATGCGTTCGCCATGAACGGCGACCTTGCCGCCTCATCCGTTAAACGACGGTTGGTATTGCCCGAACGTAAAGCCATCAATCGCGAAGGTTTCATCAAGGCGTCCATGCTCATCCATACGGGCCAGTCCGTAATAAAAATTTACGTACCCAGGTCCCTCGTCATCCTCGTCGTGGGATACGGCGAGACCCACGATGATTTTCCCTGAGTCTAATGTGCAAACACCTTTGACTTGACGGTCAGAGCCATTGATATGCGGTAGCAGTTGCAGCGAGAGCTTTCCCGGAGACAGTGGGTCGCCGCCAAAATCATCATCCGGGGATCCAGGTTTATGATCATTGCGAGTGTTCATCCTGTTGTCCTATGTAGATCATCACGCCAGGTGAGTTGCGAAGGGGATAAACATCCCTTCCGGTGCCAGTAGAAGCCTGTGCTGCGCGCCACAGCGCGTCTACTGTCAGAACTTACAGGTAGCGACACCTTTCGGACGGACGGATCATGTCTTCAGTCAGTGGGACAAAACGTCTCCTGCAAATGCCGCCAGACCACCCGCCCGGATTCGAGTTTTTCGAATACCACGGTAGACCGCCGATCCGAATGCAACCCCGTCGCATCGGTCTGCTTTTCGCGATAACTCACCGTGGCACCGCGCTCATGCAATGCAATCCCACGCAGCTCGCCAAGCTCGATCCTGAACCCGGTCTTCTGCCCGCCCGCCATCCGAAACAACACGCTTAATGCCTCCAGGTCCAGAACCCGGCCCAGCGGCGAGACCATGGAAAACTGCGGCGAGAAACGGGTCAGCAGTTGTTCTAGCGCGGCTTCGTCTTCTTCATGGGCGAACCACTGCTCGATGGCCACATGGGCCTGGATCACTTCGTCAAAGTAGTCGGTGTAGTCAGTCATACGGATTTTTCCTGAAGGGGGGCAGAGGTTAGCAGGGCGAGGATTTTCGTCGAGTCGAAGCGCAGGACGGCGGTCATCGGCACCAGTGTCAGCAGGGCGGCGGCGAGGAAGCAATAGTGGAAGCCTCCAGCCCCCAACGCGCCAAGCAACGAACTCAACAGCGCCGCGCCGAGGCAGAAGCCGAGCTGGCGATTGATGTTCCACAGGGCGCTGGCGTGGCCCATTTTTTCCGGCATCACGCCGACAAATGCCAAGGTCTGCGCGGTGACGCTGCACAGACTGCCGCCCAGGCCCATCACGGCGTAGGCGAGGATCAGCCGCGCAGCGGCGGGTTGTTCGATGCGCATCAGCAACAGGATGCCCAGGCATTGCAGGATCATGCCGGCGATCAGCAACGGCTTGGGGCCAATGCGGTTGAAGGTACGTTTGCCCAGCGCGATTGCCACGCCCGAACCTGCTGCCCACGGCAACATCAACGCACCGGTTTGCGCCGCGCCGACACCGAGGTCGTGCAGGTACAACACGGCAATCAGGTTGGTCCCGGTAAAAATGCCGGGCACGAACAGGTAGATCAGCATCGCCAGGCGCAGGGACGGGTTCTTGATCAATGGCAGGTCGAGAATGGCTTCGGGTTTGCGCCAGCCATCGCGCAGGTACAAGCACAGGATGATGATGCTGAGTATCAGGACGCCGACGCCAAGGTGGCGGCTGTCGACATCGCTTAACAGGCTCGCGGCGATCAACAACCCACTCAGGGCCGAGATCGCCAGCAGCAAGCCACGGGCATCCAGCGTCGGGCGTTCGGTGGCGGCTGGATCGGCTTTCAACCAGAGCAGGCCGAGCCCGAAGGTCAGCAGCGCCACCGGCACGTTCAAGTAGAAAATCCAGCGCCATGACAACATTTGCACAATCAACCCGCCGGCCATCGGCGACAAGGCCGGGACCATCAGCGCCACCAGCAACACCACGCCGGTGAAATGCGCACGCCGGGCCGGTGGAAACTGGCGATAGGCCAAGGCCTGGCCGACCGGGAGTAACAGCCCGCCACCGAGCCCTTGCAACAGCCGCCAGCCGATCAGGCTTTCAATCGATCCTGCCTGGGCCACCAGTGCCGAGGCGACCCCGAACACCAGCAGCGAGGCGAGGATCAGCCGCCGCTCGCCGAGCCGCGCCGCCAGCCACACGCTCATCGGAATGATCAGCGTCAGCCCGAGCATGTAGGCGTTGCTGATCCATGCCAGTTCGGTGACCGAGGCGTGCAGTTCGCGAGCGATGTCAGGGTAGGCAATGCTCGCCACAAACATGTTCAGCAGGTCGAGGGCAAAGCCCAACAAATACACCAGCGCGACTTTCGAGCGATAGGCCATGGCGAACTCCCTGTGATAAGACGTGCAGGGTAGGGCGTCGACAGGGTTAGGAAAACGCTGGTTTGGCTGCTAGTTTGTCAAAATCATTTTGACAAGGAGCGCCGCCCACATGGTGAGTCTGGACCGATTCGATACCTTCAAAGCTGTGGTCGAGGCCGGATCGTTGACCGCTGCGGCCGAGACATTGGGGCAGACCCGTGCCGTGGTGAGCTTCAATCTCAAGCGGTTGGAAGAAGAGCTGGGCGTCACCTTGCTCACGCGCAACACCCGGCAACTGGCCCTGACCGATGCCGGCGAACGCTTCTATCAACGTTGCCTGCGCACCCTCGACGAAGCCCGCCTGGCGATCGAAGAGGCCCGGTCCGAGCATTCACAGCTCAAGGGCACTTTGCGCATCACCACCACCGTGGAGTTCGCCCTGGCCCAAGTGGTGCCGGCGCTGGAAGTATTTCGTGAGCAACATCCGCAGTTAAACATTCACCTGTCCACGTCCTCGACCCACGCCGACCTGATCTCCGAGCGTTTCGATGTGGCGATTCGGCTGGGCCGCATGCACGACTCCAACCTGCGGGCAGTGCAGTTGTCGACGTTCGAGATTTTTGCCGTGGCGGCGCCGGGGTTGATCGAACGTTTCGAAGCCGTCGATACGCTGGCCGCGCTGGAATCGTTACCGACCCTGGGGCATGGGCGAGTGCCGGAAATGACGGTGACCGACCCGGCCGGGACGGAGCATGTGTACCAGCCAAAACCGGGGAAAACCGCGATTGTCGCCGACAACTCGGCAACGTTGCGGGCCTTTGCGTTGACCGGGCAGGGTGTGGCGATTTTGCCGCAGTGGCTGGTTCAGGAGGATTTGGAGGCGGGACGGCTGGTGCATCTGCTGGCTGATCACCGGTTCGCTCAACAAGGGGTTTATGCGTTGTACCCGGATACCCGGCACCTGCCGCTGAAGGTGCGGGCGTTTATTGATTTCATGAAGGGGTGGTGTTGAGGTTTCTAGTGACTGTGCTGACGCCATCGCGGGCAAGCCTTGCTCCTACAGGTCAGCGTCGTACGCCAATCATGCGAACGACACCCCGGGCCTCTTCGTTGGTAAGGCGTCTTACAGTGGCGCCTGGCTTAGGATGACTTCGGCCTTCTTCACGGCATCCGTTACGTCCAGTTCTTTGTCACTGAGCAGCGCCATGACCTGCGGATTCTGCAGGACATTGGCATTGGGACTGTGCAGCTGAGCCTGTCGTGAAATGATCACATACGCGTAAAACTGATCACGGGTACTGAACTCGGGACGAGCACTCACCGTGGCCAGTGTGTTCTCCATAAAGGCATGGCGATCTGTCGGCGAGAGTCCCTTGAAGGTGTCGGGGAATTGCAAATGGATGTTCGCCGAGTACACCGCGATGTTTTCCTCTCGCGCTTGCTTGCTCACCTCGTCCTTGCTGGTCACGTTCTTGCTCAGTTGCTCGTAACCTTTTTCGCCTTCGCTGAGTTGCTGCGGGTTCATTCGTTGTTTCAGCGAGTCGACCTGTGCCGTGTCGTCGAGGACTCTGGCCCAACTGTAAGCCAGGGGCAGATTGGCTTTTTTTGTATGCATACGAATCAGGGTTTGCTGGGAATCCGGATCGCCATGGCGTGCCGAGCGTTCCAGCCAACGTATACCGAGGTCGAGGTCCGGCGTCTGTCCGTACATGCCATAGGCAAAGCTCTGGAACATGCCGAACTCGGCGCACGAGTCATTTCTGACCGCGGAATACGCCATATAGCCGAAGGCTTCCCGGTCGCGTTGGGCGCTGTCCTTGCTCGTGTCCTTTTCCGCGATGCTGGCCAGATAACACAAGGCCCGCTCATGGGTGGGCGCGGCCATGATCAGGCAGCTGCGGGCTTGCTCAGGCTTTTCGTCGTTGTACAACTGGTAACCGATGCCGTAGAGCAGATCGCTGTCCATGTCGAGGTTGCAATACTCGTTGGCAACGGCTTGCGGTAACAGCTCCTTGAGGCTGAGCTTGGGCAAGGTGGCGTTCAGCGTCTCGTCTGGCGATGGCGCGCCGCAGCCGACAAGCGCGGTGGCCAATGCCAGCGGCAGCAGGTTTTTACATTTCAATGGATATTCCCTGATCGGCGATTGAATAGAGATCGCATGGCACGGGCAGGGGAAGAGCGGGAAGGCAAAGCAATCCGTGCTTCGGTTTTAATGCCAGCGATTCCATGCTGCTTGAGTCGGCGTAAACGCGTCGAATTTCTCAAGTGCGCGCATTCTACTGAAAGCACCCGGGCATACAAACCTGTATGGATGCGGCACCGGCGGTGTGATCGAGCAGCGCGCGCTGCTGAGTCTGATGATGATTGTGACGATCTGGCGCGATTAGACCGGTTTGCCACGCTCAGAGTTGGCGATTCAAACCAAACCGCTTCATCAAGGTCGACTCCAGCAACCCCTTGGGCAGCAGCGTCGCCAGCAGTGGCAGAGCCCGGCTGCCATTGCCGATGCGGATCAGCCGTGGCGGTTTTTCCTGCTGCACTGCCTTCAGCAACACTGCGGCAAACTCTCCGGCTGGGGTTGGTTTGTCCTGGGACGCCTTGGCCCGTGCGCGAATGCCCTCACGCAGCGGCCACCACGGCGATTGTTCGCTGATCAGTTGCTCGGCTTCGTGGCCGGCATTCTTGGCGAAACTGGTGTCGATGGCACCGGGTTGGACTTCCATCACGCGGATGCCGAATGGCGCCAGTTCCATGCGCAAGGCATCGCTCAGGGCATGCACGGCGGCTTTCGAAGCGCAGTAGGCGCCGGCGAATGGCGTGACCAGAACGCCGGATACGCTGCCGATATTCACGACCAGACCCTTGGCCCGACGCAGCACTGGAAACAGCGCACGGGTGACACCCACCACCGCAAACACGTTGGTTTCGAACTGGCGCTGCATCGCCGGCACGCCACCATCGAGCAGCGGCCCCATGGCGCCATAACCGGCGTTGTTGATCAGCACATCGAGGCCGCCATGTTGCTGATTAATGCGCCCGCTCAGTTGATCGAGTGCCGCGCCATCGTTGACGTCCAGTTGCACTGCGGTGAAACCGGCCGCCGCCAGTACGGCCACGTCTTCAGCCTTGCGGGCACTGGCCCAGACTTCGTAGCCGGCGGTTTTGAACACATCGGCCAGGGCGCGGCCGATGCCGCTGGAACAACCGGTAATCAACGCAACGGGCATGGCGCGGTCCTTGTGCAAAAGTAGAAAGGGGATCAGTCGGAGAAACTACCCTGTAAACGCTCGGCGCGAAACTCCAGGGTTTGCGGGCGGTAACCGGGGCGCAGCGGTGGCAATGGCAAGCAATCTTCCCAATTGGCGCCGGCCTGCAATTCGCCGGGGCCGCGATAACGCGGGGCGGCGTATTGATTGTCGGCCAGGTTCACCGTGTCGCCGGGCGCGTAGGCGGCGATGCGCCAACGCAGTTCGGTCAGCGGCACGTCGTTGCCGTTGTTCATTTTCAGCAGCAGCGGGCGGTCTGCCGGGCAGTGTTCGGGAGCGTAGCTGATGCGCAGCTCAAGGCGCGCCAGTTGCTTGACCTCGCGGTTGTCCAGCCAGATCACCCAGGTGGCGACCAGACCCAGGCCCACAGCGGCGGCCACCGACACGGGAAACGCCTTGGCGGGGTAGCGCAGCAACAGGATCAGCCAGGTGATGACCAGCAGGACGCCGATGAACATGTGTGAACGCTCCTTGAACTCATGGCGACCATCCTACCGAAGGGCTGAGGGAATGGACATTCGTCGATCAAGGTCTGTAGCCGTTGGTCGGCACTGTAATTTCTGACAGTAGCCTGGAATATTCACCAGCGGTTAGATGACCGCTGGTAAACAGGGACGACACGGGCATGCCGGCCTCAACGATGCTGCACCACAAAACACCAGGATTGTCCGTTGTCGATTCGCGTGGCCTGACGGTCCGTTCGGTTGAGTATTGGCGCGAGGTCGAAGGCGTCACCGCCCAGGCACGCATCAACCGCACGTTCCACGATGCCGCAGCACGTAGGGTTGAACAGTGGGACCCACGGCTTTGGGCGTTGCAAAAAGAAGATCCGCTGACGCCCGTCAACCTCACAACGTTGTTCTCGATGACCGGTAACGCGCTGTTCACTGACAGTGTCGACGCCGGTTGGCAGCTCAGCTTGCCGGGTCTTGGCAACGAGGTGTTACTGGGCTGGGACAGCCGAGGTGTGCGCCGTGAGATTGAGTACGACGACTTGCTTCGCCCTGTGGCCGTTTTCGAACAAACCGCCACGCAGCCACGGCACTGTGTCGAACGCATGGAATATGGCACTCCCGAACAGGGCAGCCAGACGCAGAATCAATACGGGCAGTTGATTCGTCACGATGACCCCGCCGGTCGCTTGAACTTCGCAGCGTTCAACCTCATTGGCCGGTGTGTTGAGCAAACTCGACTGTTCGAGGGTGATGCATCAAACGCTCACTTCACCACACGCTGGCGTTACAGCACGCAGGGCGAGGTATTGGAGCAAGTCGATGCCAGGGAAAACCGCCTTGCCTTCGAGTTCACACTCGACGGTCGGTTGCGCGAAACCCGGTTGCAGTTAAAGGACCAGAACGGCTGGAAATCGCTGGTGCGCGATATCCGCTACAACGCCGAGGCGAAAATCGAGCAAGAAACCGCGGGCAACGATGTGCAAACGATCCTCACGTATTGCCCTGAAGACGGTCGCTTGACAGAGCGTCGGGCCTACAGCGATCAGGTCGGATTACTGCAACATCTGCTCTACGCCTATGACCGAATGGGAAACATCCTGAGCATCGAGGACAAGGCGTTGTTGCCCCGCTACTTCAATAATCAGCGTGTCGATCCCATCAGCGTCTTTAGCTACGACAGCCTTGATCAATTGATCAAGGCGTCTGGCTGGGAGGCGGGCAGCGCCAATCAGGGGCCGGCATCGGTGGGGCGGAGCGATCCGGCGGCGGTCAGTAACTATCAGCAGGTCTACCGCTATGACGAGGGTGGCAATCTACTGAAACTGACGCACGTCGGCGCGCAGAGCTCGGGGCGTGAACTAAAAGCCGCCCGGTACAGCAATCGCTGTCTGCCGTATCGCAATGGCGTGCCGCCCAGCGAAGACGAAATCGCCGCCGCGTTCGATGCCGGCGGTAATTTGCTTGAGCTGGATCAGGGCCGGTTGTTGACGTGGAATTCGCGTAGCCAGTTGCAATCGGTCAGCCCGGTGGAGCGCGAATCCGGACGCAATGACAGTGAGTCGTATGTTTACGACGGTGGCGGTCAACGGGTGCGCAAAATTCGCACGTTGCAGACCCATGCCCGGACGGTGGTGGCTGATGCGCGTTACTTGCCTGGACTTGAACTGCGCACCGATGACGGGACTGCGCAGAGGTTGCAGGTGGTCACCGCTCGGGCGGGTCTCAACAGCGTGCGAGTGCTGCACTGGGAGACCGATCCACCCCACGGCATACGCAACGATCAGTACCGTTACAGCCTCGTCGATCACTTGGGTTCTTGCACGCTGGAGCTTGCGAGTGACGCGCGAATTATCAGCCGGGAAGTCTATTACCCGTTTGGCGCAACCGCCTGGTTTGCCGCCGATGATGTGAATGAAGTCAGTTACAAAATCATTCGTTATTCGGGCAAAGAACAGGATGCCACAGCGCTTTATTACTACGGCCTGCGTTATTACGTGCCGTGGTTGCAGCGCTGGCTCAACCCGGATCCGGCCGGCGGCATCGACGGCCATAACCGCTACCGGGCGATGCGCAACAATCCACTGGTCTATGCAGACCCCGATGGCCGAGTGCCGAACCAGACGTCCACCACCGAGTCTCGCGATCAGATGTATCACCACCTGGCGCAGCAAGGGCTGGTGACCCAGGTGCAAGCGGCGGGCATGCAACCGATACGCAATTTTTTTGAGGACAGCCCGGATCCGAATGTTCAAGCCTATCGCCGGGAAATACCCCGGGCCTTGCAGGAGTTGGGGGCCAAGGACAGCTCTAATCTGATGAACACCCACCAGGCCCATGTGATCGCCGCCGCTCGTACCAATACCGCGTCACCCTCGGGCGCGGTGCTCTATCACTCGGGTGAGGTCATGTCCTCGGTGATGAGCACGGTGATCGGCGAAGACATGACCAGTCGGATCATGGGACCGTTGTCGGTGGCCTTCAACAGCCCGGTCGAATCGCCGGAGGTCCTGGCGGCCCGGCGCGATACCGTGGCCTCGGGGTTCGTGGTGGGCGGCAAACTGGCCATGCATGCCAGCCATCCGGCCCTGCAATTGGTCGGTGCCGTGAGCGTGGCGATGGGCAACGCGATGAAGCAGTCGGAAGCCCAGACGGTCATTCAGCACCGGATACTGAGCAACATCGCTGTATCCGGAGCGTCCCAGGCACCGGCACCGGCGGTGGAGCCAGGCGTGGTGTTTGAACGGTTGCATGATCAGGTCGTGCCGGGCTCGCGGCCGTCGCTGTTCGCCGAGGTGTCTGACCCGACTACGCCAGCCCCCAGCGCTTTCGCGCAGGAGCTGTTCGCGGCAGCATTTGCCCCGTCGCAAAACGTGCCGTCGCCCGAACCCATGCGACGGTTCAAGGGCGGGTCGGCTGCAATGGCGCGAAAGATGTCGCGGACGTAGAGGCAAAAAAAAGCCCCCGACGAACCCACTGCGGATAGGGAAAACGCAGTGGGCTCGACGAGGGCTTTTTATTTCGCTAAACGCTTACTGCGCGATGGTTTTCACCGACACGCCGCGTTCAACCGGGGTGGAACGACCGTAGATATCTTCGAAGCGCTCGATATCGTCTTCACCCAGGTAGCTGCCCGATTGCACTTCGATGATCTCGAGTGGAATCTTGCCTGGGTTGCGCAGACGGTGGACCGAGGCGATCGGGATGTAGGTCGACTGGTTTTCGCAGAGCAGGAACACGTTCTCGTCGCAGGTCACTTCAGCGGTGCCGCTGACCACGATCCAGTGTTCGGCGCGGTGGTGGTGCATTTGCAGCGACAGGCACGCGCCCGGCTTGACCGAGATGTGCTTGACCTGGAAACGACCGCCCATGTCCACCGAGTCATAGGAGCCCCACGGACGATAGACTTCGCAGTGGTTCTGGGTTTCGCTGCGGCCCTGTTCGTTGAGGGTGTTGACCATCTGTTTCACGCCTTGGACCGAGTCCTTGTGGGCGATCATCATGGCGTCCTTGGTTTCGACGACCACGATGTTTTCCAGGCCGATCACCGACACCAGTTTGCCGTTGCCGTGGATCATGCAGTTCTTGCTGTCCTGAATGACCACATCGCCTTTGGACACGTTGCCATTGGCGTCTTTTTCGTTCACTTCCCACAGCGACGCCCAGCAACCGACATCGCTCCAGCCGGCGGTCAGCGGTACGACGCAGGCGCGCTGGGTTTTTTCCATCACGGCGTAGTCGATGGAGTTGTCCGGGCAGCAGGCGAAGGTGGCTTCGTCGAAGGTGATGGTGTCGTTGTCTTGCTCGCTGCGCTCAAGGGTCAGCAGGCAGGTGTCGTAGATGTCCGGGTCATGCTTTTTCAGCTCTTCGAGGAAGCGGCTGGCGCGGAACAGGAACATGCCGCTGTTCCAGAAATAACCGCCGGATTCGACGTATTCGGTGGCGCGCTTGACGTCCGGTTTCTCGACAAAATGCGAGACGCGGCTGACGCCTTCGGGCAATAGCGAATCGTTGGTGGATTTGATGTAGCCATAACCGGTTTCCGGTTTGGTCGCCGGTACGCCGAACAGCACCATTTCGCCGTTTTCCGCCGCGACGGTGGCCAGGGCCAACGCGCGTTGCAGGGCTTTCTGGTCTTCCAGCACGTGGTCGGCCGGCAGCACCAGCATCAACTCGTCGCGACCTTCATTGACCAGCATCATCGCGGTCAGGGCCACGGCCGGCGCGGTGTTGCGACCGAACGGTTCCATCAGGATGCGCTGCACTTCGAGATTACGGGTGCTCAGCTGCTCGTTGACGATGAAGCGGTGGTCCTTGTTGCAGACCACGATCGGGGAGTCCATGCCTTCGAACACCAGGCGTTCCAGGGTTTGCTGGAACAGGGTGTGCTCGCCGGTCAAGGCCAGGAACTGTTTAGGAAACTGTTTACGCGAAAGCGGCCAAAGACGTGAGCCGCTACCACCTGACAAGATTACCGGAATCATGTTGTTACTCCTTAAAATCGATTTGGTTAGAGCTACTGCGTTCTGTCGTTTCACTCTTGTTCTTATTCCGTAGCCTGACTGGCGCTGCGGTCCAGTGTGGGAGCGAGCCTGCTCGCGAAGGCGGCGTATCAGTCGACATCGATGTTGAATGTCAGACCGCTTTCGCGAGCAGGCTCGCTCCCACAGGGGAACCGAGCCGGTCAGGCAAAATGATTAGCGCGTCGAAACCGGGCGCTTCACCCACACTGGCGACAGGCTGCTGCCGCTGCCGGTGACGTACAGCACCGCTGCTTCACCGCGTTCCAGGGCAACCGGTTTCACTTCGCCGACTTTGGTGGCGCCGTCGTACAGGGCCAGGCTGACTTTCACCGGGTTGATTTCACGTTCGCCACGGCCCTTGGCCGCTACCGACGGAACCACTTCGGTCTTGCCGTCGGCGGTTTTCAGGGTCAGGGCCTTGTCGCTCAGGTTTTGCACGCGGACCAGGGATTTCTGCTTGTTCTTGAACGGCGGCTCTTCGATCAGTTGCGGCGCGCCGCTGGCGTTGTTGACCAGGGTGTAATAGTGGTCGCCGGCGAGTTTCACCGGCAGGCTCTGGCTGCCGACCTTGGCGCTGTAGTCGCCGCCCGGCATGAAGCTGAAGTCGCTGCTGGCCAGGGGCGCAACATCGTTCACAGCGGTGGTGCCGACGGTGGCGCTGACTTCAGCATTACTGGCGTTGTAGACCCGCACGAAGGACGAGCCTTTCGGTGCGGTCGGGCCGTAGAGTGCGGCGTCGCCAGCGAAGGCGGACATCGACAGAACGCTCATGCCTGCAACGAGTGCGAAGGTCTTGGCGAGACGGCGAGGAGTAGTAGTGAAAGTCATGGGTGTACCTCTCTCTTTCAGTTTTGCGCCCGGTCGGGCGTCTCGGATTTAGTGTTTGCGGCTACGTTTTGTTGGCGCACGCCAGCTTCTTTGAGCTCTGCGACCCACTGCGGGTCGGCGTCACCGATTTCGTTGTTCACAGGCAGATAACGTTCAGGAAACTCCCAGATCAGCACCTGTGGCGGGCTGTTCTTGAAAGCATCACTTTTCAGGTAGCTGAGCATCGGCAGAATCGGGCCGTGGCCGTCCTCGGCGTAATTCACCACGTCGCTTTTCAGCGCTTGCTTCAGCGCACCGACGAAATTCCAGTTCGGGTTGGCGCTGTAGCTGGTGCCGATCAGGGCCACCGGCACTTCGCTGTTGGCGAACAGGGCATCGTCAGCGGCAGGCTGATCGTCAGCCGCCACGGTGTTGCGCTTCTGCAGCGGCTCGGTGGCCGGCATCAGGTTTTCGAACAGCGGATCCAGCGGCAGGAACAGTCGCAGATCGCCCTTGTGGGTGACTTTTTCCGCCGGTGTCGTGACGAAGTTTTGCGGTTCGCCGCTGAGCGGGGTTTTCGCGGCAATGGTCTTGGCCAGGGTTTCGGCGGCGATTTGCGCGCCTTCTGGAGTCCAGTGGGTGTCGGTGCGCAGGAACACTTGCTCACCTTTCAACTTGGCCTGATTGAACGGGCCGAGCAGGTCGGGGGCGAGGATCTTGTCCGCCGCCACACGAGCGTGGAAGTCCTGATACAGATTGGCGTGGATGCTCGCCGGTTTCACTTCACCCAGGTGTTCCGGGTACAGGCGAACCTTGGCCGGCACGATCGCCATCACCAGTTTCACGCCTTTGGCTTTCAACTGTTGGCGCACGCCTTCGACCAGCGCGTAGTTGCCTTGCAGGTTCAGTTCTTCGTTGACGATCGGGTTGAATTCTTCATCGCTGTACAACCATTGATCGCGACCGAGCACCACGCCCGGACGACCTTCGTTGAACAGTTTGAAATCCAGCGCGGCCCAGAGGTTGGTGCCCAGGCGCTTGATCGGGAACTCGGCGTCGTAGTGCGTCTCCACGGCTTTGGTCCAGCGGCCGTTGAGCACCGTGGTTTCGGCACTGGTGCTGAACCCGAAGAAGCTGCGCGTGGACCACAGGCCCAGGACCAACAGCGTCACCAGGAACAGGGCGATGTAGAGGATGCGTAATGAGCGGGTCATGGTCAGATCCCTCAGAACTGGAAGTAAAGGAACGGCGAGAAGCTTTGCGCCGAGAGTTTGAAAATCGAGGCGATGAACAACACCAGCACCAGCGTGCGCATCACGTAACGCGACCAGTCAGCGGTCCAGTAGGCCGGTTGCACGGTGGCTTCAACGCCAACGGTGTAGCCCGGTTCGTGGATGCTGGCCGGGTTGTCGCCCGGTACGGCTTTGATCATTCCAGAAGTCGCGGTGGCCGGGCCATCGGCCTCGACGTTCACCACTGGCTTGGTCTTTTCTGGCGGCAGGTTGGTGTAGAAATCCCGAATGCCGAAGAACGCCAGGGTCATGTAAGCCACCACCAGGGTCGCCACTTGCAGGCCGGTGAGGCTGGCCTGGTTGAGTTCCGACAACGACCATTCACCGAAGCTGAACATCGCGCCGTACATGCGACCGGCGACGTGCAGGTTTTCCGAGCGGAAGATCACCCAGCCCATTACCACCAGCAGGAACGTCAGGGCCCAGCGGATCGGGTTGATGCTGCGTGGCGAAGTGTTCAGGCCCAGGGCCTTTTCGATCGCCAGCCACATGCCGTGCCACGCACCCCAGACGATGTAGGTGATGTTCGCGCCGTGCCACAGACCACCGAGCAGCATGGTCAGGAACAGGTTGCGATAGGTCATCAACGTGCCTTTGCGGTTACCGCCCAGCGTGATGTACAGGTAGTCACGCAGCCAGGTGGACAGGCTGATGTGCCAGCGCCGCCAGAACTCGGTGATCGACTGGCTGATGTACGGCTGCTTGAAGTTTTCCATAAAGCGGAAACCCATCATCAAGCCCAGGCCGATGGCCATGTCGCTGTAGCCGGAGAAGTCGAAATACAGTTGCGCGGTGTAGGCCAGGGCGCCGAGCCAGGCGTCGCCCGTGGTCGGGTTCTGCAAGGCGAAGCAATGGTCGGCCACCACCGCGAGGGTGTCGGCGATGAACACTTTCTTGATGAAACCCTGCATGAACCGCGTGGCACCTTCGGAGAACTTGTCGAGGGTGTGGGTGCGGTTGTTGAACTGGTCGGCGAGGTCGCGGAAACGCAACACCGGGCCGGCAATCAAGTGCGGGAAGATCGCGACGAATGCAGCGAAGTCGATCAGGTTGCGGGTCGCCGGGGTATCACCGCGATAGACGTCGATGATGTAGCTGATGGACTCGAAGATGTAGAACGAGATCCCGATCGGCAATAGCACGTGGGTCAGGATGAACGGCGACAGACCGACCGAGGTCATCATCGCGTTGATGCTGTCGACGCCGAAGTTGGCGTACTTGAAGTAGCCGAGGATGCACAGGTCGACAGCCACGCCCAGAAGCAACCAGCGCTGGGCCGGTTTGGTCCGAACGCCCGCCGCACCGACTTTGAGGCCGATCCAGTAGTTCCACAGCGTGACAGCGGCGAACAGCGCAAGGAAGTCCACGCGCCACCAGGCATAGAACACATAACTGGCGATCAGCAGCAGCAGGTTGCGATAGCGAATCCCGCTCAAGTAATACATGCCGAGAAAGATCGGCAAGAACAAAAACAGGAACACATTGGACGAAAATACCATCCCGATCTCTCCATGTTTAACCAACAGTCAAGGGCCAACGGCCCCCCCAAACCCCCCACCGGAAAACGGGGGACACATCACACACAAAAACCTGGGCCTTGCACTTACCCTGTGGGAGCGGGCTTGCTCGCGAATGCGGTATGCCAGCCGACATCATTGGTGAATGTCAGACCGCATTCGCGAGCAAGCCCGCTCCCACAAGGGGGACAGTGCTAGCTCCCTTTGTTGCCTTTTTCGTTAGCCGGGTCGTAGACCTTGGTCAGGTCACCCCCGAGGCGGAAGGTCTTGAACGGTTGCATCTTGTGCTTCTGCGCCAGCACTTCCGGCGAGCAGGTGTAGAGCGAGCAGAACGGTTCGAGCCAGGCAAATTTCGAATCGACCTTGAGGTCTTTCATGTCCTGTTCCTTGCCGTTCTTCTTCTCGAACTCTTCCGGATCTTTCACACCGGACAGCACGCGATCACCCAGGCGTTTCAGCGCACCGTTGTTTTCCTGACGCAAATCCACACCATTGACCAAGGCGAAACTGGCGATCATCGACAGCGGCGGCAGGGCGTAGTTGTGATAGGACAGGGCGCGTTGCTGGCGCTTGAGTTCGTTGGGCAGGAAGCCTTCGGCGTCAATCTGATTGGCGCCGACTTTGTATTCCTTCACCGACCAGTCGAACAGGTCGCGGCGGTTGGTGGCGATGGACGTTGCCATTACCGACCAGGCGGACCAGTACGAGTGGTTATTGGTTTTGTCGAGCGGCAGGTTGTCCCAATCGCTGACCACCTGATCGGCCATTTTGCTGAACCAGGCTTCGATCAACTGCGACTCTTGCTGGTGATTGGCCAACGGATGGGAGTCGGAGAACTTCAGGCGAATGTACGACGAGGCCATGCTGCCCAGCGCCCATTTGCGCATCGATTTGCCGGTGTGGTTGAAGTCTTTGGACATCAACGCATCGGCCTTGGCCCAGGCGGTCAGCCAGTTGAGCGTGCATTCGAGTTGTTCCGGGCGACCGTCACGCATGAACTGCATCACGCGCTTGCTGGTGCCGCGTTCCAGTGTGGTGATGTCGGCGGTGGTGTCGCGGAAGGCTTTTTCCGACTGCACGTTCAGGGTCGAACGGGCCTTGTCGCTGCCTTCGTATTTGCTGCGAAATTGCAGCGGGCCGGTGTAGGGCGTTGGCATCGCGTCACAGCCTTCGCTCTTGTCGCCGGTCTTCACTTTTTCAATCGGCGCGAAGTAGCCCTGGGGCGGACGCAATGGCGCGGCGGCCTGGGTGGCGCCGGCGAACATCGCCAGGGTCAGCAGGGAGGGCGCGAGTAATCTTTTCAAAGTTCGGGTTTGCATATGGGCCTCATTGTCCGGCTTGAGCGGTGCGCTGCTCGTTGCCAGGGAACACGTTGCGTTTGCAGATTTTCGCTTCGACTTTTTGTGGCGCGGCACCTGCTTCAGGGCCCTGGACTTCGACGGCCAGCAGATTCTGCGTGGCCCAGTCTTCGTCCGTGCGCAACTCAAAGGCGAAACGCCCGTCAGTGTCGGAGGTTTCCGGTTTTTCGATTTTGATGTCCTCGTGGCGACCGTTCATGTACCAGAGGGTGGCTTGCAGGACTTTCACCGACGCATCGGCGAACTGGATGTCGACCTGGTGACTGCCGTTTTGCAGGTTCAGGTTCTTGCTGTTGACCATTAATTCGTTTTTGCCCGGTTTCAATGTGGTGCTACCGGTCATTTGGGTTTCCTTGCCTTCGCAACCGTTGTCCAGCAGCGCCATCATCTGGCGGTAGATGGTTTCCTGATCGAGGCGATAGAGCGGAGAGAATTCCCAGATGAGGATCTTCGGCGGTTTCTTCTGGAACTCTTCGCTGCCCAGGTACTGCAGCATCGAACCTTCCAGGCCACCGCCAGGGAACGCTACGTTGAGGATGTCGGCGCCGATGGCCTCTTCGAGGAAACCGGCGAAGTTGTAGTTCTTGCCACTGTGGCTGGTGCCGACCAGGGTGATCTCCGGATTGCCGGAGTCACTGAACAGGTCGCCATCGGCCGCTTCGCCTTTTGGCTCCGTGGTGAACTGATCCATGTACTGGATCGCGTAGCTCGTGCCACAGAGTTGACCGGCCATGTTGTGTAATGTTCCGGTCTTGCCCATGCGACCCGACTTATGGCTCTCGAATTCGCGTTTCGGCACGTCGGCGAAGGCCGGCATTTGCTTGATTTGCTCACCGACGATTTTCGCCGTGCGCTGGGCGCCGTACGGCGTCCAGTGTTGGTCACCGCGGAAGTAGAAATCGTGGGCCGGCAGGGTGTCGGGCAGCGACTCGTTGGTCAGCGGCGACAGGTCCGGCACGGTGTAGCCCATGGCGGCGAAACGCCCGAGCATGGTTTTGTAATTGCGCAGGGCCTTGTCGAAATCGTACTTGGCCTTGTCTTCCGGGTTGAGCTTGTTGCGGTTCACCAGGCCTCGGGTTGGCTGGTAGACGACCACCAGTTCCACGCCTTTGCTCTTGAACGCATCGTGCAGTTCTTTCATGCGTTTGTAGCCGGCAGGGGAGGTGTCGAACTCGGTACGCAAGTCTTCTTGGGTACGGAACAGCCAGTCGCCCTGGGCCTGTACCAGCGTGGTGAAGTTCTGCTGGTAACGGGTGGTGTAGTTCTTCGCGTCGTGGGCTTCCGGGCACAGGTTGCAGCACGGGTCGGCGGTGAAGCTCGGTGCTTTGACCGCAGCGGCATCGTCGGCACGGGCGCCAGCGCTGGCCGCGAGAATGCCCGCGGTCAGGGCCGACAGGCTGAGTAATTTGATCAAGTGTGGGTGCATAAAATTATCCTCAGTCCCGCATTTCGGTCTGGCGTTCGACAGGGTCGATCAGCACGGCTTTCTGCTGGCGCACCAGCAGGTCGAGAATTTCATCCTGGCGCTCGCCAAGAATCCCGTTGAAGCTGATGCCACTGGATTTGGTCGGCGCGAGCATGGACACGCGGTACAACTCGACGCTCAGCGGCGAGTCGATGGCCAGCGGTCCGCTGCCATTGCCGGCCAGTTCGCCGCCGACCACGATCAGCGACACCTGGGCGTCGAACGGGTCAAGCTTGATGTCCCGGTCGGTGTCGCTCAGGTCCTTGATGTGTCCGTAGACGCCGGTCAGGCCGTTGGCCATGGCGAGGTTTTCGTAGAGGCGAATGTTCACGCTGTTACGAATCCGGATGCCGTGACGCTTGTTGCCGATCACTTTGTTGGCCCACAGCAGGTTGTCGGCACTCTCGTAGAGGGTGATGCCGTCGGTGTGGTTCTTGTAGATCTCGTTGTAGGCGATCAGGTTGTTCACGCTGTTACGGTCGATCACCAGCCCCGAGAGGTGGTTGTCGTAGCTGCGGTTGTTGAAGATGAAGCTGTCGTTGACCTCACGGGAAATGATGATCCCGTGCTTCTTCTTGGTCCCGTAGACGGTGTTGTCCGCGATGATCAGCCCGTGGGACCGGTCATGGGGGTCAATGCCGTAGACGATGTTGTCTTTGTAGGTGTTGCCCTTGACCACGAAGTCGCGGGTTTCGTAGCAGTAGAAGCCGTACCACATGTCCGAGAACTCGGAGCCGACGATCCAGCCGGTCGGCTCGGCGCGCTTGAGCACCTTGGCCATGTTCGGCGTGTACTGGGAAATACTCACGCCGTAGGACTTACTGTTGGCGTAACCGAAACTGGCGATCTTGCTGTTGGCGATGTAGGTCTCGGTGCCGCCCCAGGACAGCAGGAACGGCCGGAACTCCTTCGGCGTCTTGAACAGCGCCGGGCCGTTGTTCTTCTCGCTCCACCCAGTAATTTTGGTGTCGCGCACAAACAACTGGCCGTCGTTGACCAGGAACGAGCCGGCCTCTTGGGACAGGCGCAATTCCTGGGTCTGCTGGTCGATTTCGAGGATGCCCTTGCGGCCAACCACGATCGGCAACTTCGCCAGGTACACGCCCGGCGAGGTTTCGCTGATGTACTTCGGTTCTTTCTTGGCCAGGTCCTTTAGGTTCATGTAGCCGTCGTCAACGAAGATCGCCTGCGGGATGCCGTGCTGACGCACCACCCACTCGGCCATCTTGTTGTCGCCGCCAATGAAGTCCTTCAAGGCGTCTTCCTGCATCATCCGGCGCACGCTGACCTTGCCCGGTTTGGTCTGCACCACTTTCGCGGCGATAGCTTCGGCGGTGTAGCCGGAAGTGTCCGGCAGCTTGGGCTTGGCCAGGTTCAGCGGCTCGGTCGGTGCGCTGCTGACGGTGTAGGTCTTGGCTTGCTGCAGTCCTTTGGCCAGGGTGCTCGGTTGGCCTTTTTGTGCAGGCGCAACCGGCTCCGCATTGGCGAAGGCGACCGAGCTGGCCAGCAGCATCGCGCCGGCCAGCAGCGTGATCGAACCTCTCTTCGGATAGGTCATGTCGGGCACTCCTTTCGCGGCTCGCATCAGAAGCGCCAGATCACGTCGATGAACGCGCGGTGCATGTACGAATCGACTTCTTTGCCGTAGGCATCGCCGGGCTTGAACACACCGCCACGGAAGCGCACCAGGGCCGAAGGCTCATCGATCGACTGACTCAAAGCGGCAGGCAGCAGCCCTTGCTTGAAGTACTTGGTGACCACCAGGTCCATTTCCTGACCGAGGTCTTTGTTGCCATCTTCCAGGGGCAGGGAGGTGCTGGAGAGAATCGCGCCGGTCACGTCGTCGGTGTTGTTCTCGACGGCGTTGATGCCGTTACTGCCGACAGGTTTGTTGCCGTCCACGCGCCAGAACTTGTGGTAGATCAGGCTGGCGTCGTATTCGTCGTTGAGCATCCACGAACCGAACAGGGTCGCGGTTTGCATGTTGTTCATTTCGCCACGGAAGGCTTCGCCGAAACGGTGAACCCGCGAGCGAGTACCGGTGTAGTTCGAGCGGTTGCTTTCCAAGCCGTTCTGTTCGTAATCGGCGCTGGCGCGGGCATAGGCTGCACCGACTTGCCATTGCGGATCGAGGCGCAGACGCACGCCGACATCGGTGGCCCAGCCGTTGAGGTCTTCACCGGTCTTGGCTTCGGTCGGGCGGGTGCCGTCGGCGTTGAGCGCGTTGACCGTATCGGTGTCGCCGCTCATGCCGGTGATGCTGCCCCAGTAATTGAGGGTGTTGGTGTTGCGCCAGTTGTAGGCGTCGCTGTCGGCGGTGAGGCCGAGCCAGGTGAGGTCACCGTTCTGCTTCTTGTCCAGCGAATCGCCGGCCACACCCGGTTCCGGGTAGTCGAGCTTGCCGTCATCGTGGGTGTGATGACCGCGAATGCCGACCCAGTTGCCCGGAGTCCACTGATACGCCGCATCGGCGTAGGCGTGCAGGCGATCCTTGTCCTTTGGCGCCAGCTCTTTCAAGTCGGTGCGGTATTCGCTGAAGCGTTCGGCAACACCGGCGTTGGCACGCAACAGGGTGGTGTCGAAGGTCCAGTTCAGGGCTTCGATGTTGGTGTCGCGCCATTGGCCGTCGTCATTGCGCAGGCGTTGGCGACCGAGCTTGAGCATCTCGCCCGGATACGGCGTGAGACCGCTGTAGCCGACCCAGAACTCGCGCATGGCCAGGTAGTTTTTCTTCGACTTGCGATCACCGTTGTCGGTGGCCTGGTTGGTGTCGTCAGCCTGTTGCAGGGTGTCGGTTTCGATGATGTCGGTGGACGTCACCGCCTGACCCATCGCATAGGCGCTCCACGCGCCGCTTTCACCGTAGACCCATGGCCGCAGGTCGAGGCCCAGGCCATTGACGTCGCCACCCTTGGCGGTGCCGAGGTCGGCGTCGTCTTCGGACTGGCCGGTGATTTTCACTTCCAGACCGTAGTTCTTCGCATCGGTCATCGCGGCCAGGGTCGGGCACGACCACAGCAGGGCGAAGGTCAGGCCAATACCGGCCTGCACAAAGGGATTCAACTTCATAATTTTTCCTCGCCGTCTTCTTCTTGCAGGGCTTGCAAATCCAGCTTGTTCTGGCTCGAGGCACCACGAACGGCCTGTTCTTGTTTCAACAGGCGTTGGGCCTCGGCGAGCTGGGCAGGCGGCAGTTGGGCTTCGAGTGTTGTCGCGAGCTCATTGGCTTGCGGGGTGTCCTGAGCCTTGGCCAACTGGCTGAAGACGTAAGCGTTGACTGGGTTGGGCTTGGTGCCCTTGCCTTGGGAAAACAGTTGAGCGATAGCGAAATCGGCGCTGTTCTGGCCGTTGCGTGCAGCGGTCAGCAGGTGATCCAGGGCTTTCTGCGAGTAAACCTTGCCCAGGTAACCACGGCGGTAAATCTGGCCGAGGTAGTAATCGGCGGCGACTTCACGGCCGACGGCTTTCTGGAAGTGTTCTTCGGCGACCTTGGCGTCGGCCGGCACCCATTTGCCTTCGTAGTAGAGCTTGCCCAGCAACAGTTCGGCGCGGGGTTGATCAGCAGCGCGACCGTTTTCCAGGTACTTCATCATCGTGTCGACGTCACCGAGTTCCGGGAAGTCGTAGAGCAATTGCGCCAGGCTGACCCAGGACGCGGGGTAGCCAGGGGCGATGCCTTCGAGCAGCGACTGCGCAGTTTTCTCGTCGGTCTTGCCCAGGGTTGCATCACCCAGGACGCGAGCAACGCTGTCGACCCGCTGCGCGGACACGGTGCCGCGAGTGTGCGCGGCTTGCATCTGTTTGATCAGCTCGGCCTGTTGCTCAGGCTTGGCTTGTTTCTGGTAAACCGTGGCCAGCTCGACGTAGCAGATGTCGGTGGTGTTCAACGCGGCTTTGCAGATGCTTTCCACTTCGTCCAGGTGCTGGTCGTAAGTGCCTTGGGTGCGATAGAGCAGCACCTGGGCCAGACCCGCTTCCGGCTTGCCTTCGGCGCGCCACTTACTGATCTGCTGCTGGGCGTTGACGTTGGGGAAACTGTGCGGGTATTGCAGGTACAGCATCGCCAGCGGGATCAGCGTATTGCCTTCGCCATTGGCCCCGGCCTTTTTCAGCAGGCCTTCGGCTTCGTGTTGCTCGGCTTCGGTGGAACCGGGCTTGGCCACCAGCAGGCGACCGAGGCGAGCCTGGGCACGCGGCGAAACATCGGCGGCGGCGCGGTAAGTCGCCTCGGCCAGTTTCATCTGCGCCGGGTCGCGGCTGTCGACCTGGATATCGGCCAGGCCGACTTGCGCCTCGCTATAACCCAGGTCGGCCAGTTGCTTGTAGTTCTGCTGCGCCAGCGCGGTGTCGCCGCGCTTCAGGGCTTCGTTGGCCAGGCGTTGGTCGGGCAGGCCGGCGCAGCCGGCGAGGCTCACCGCCAGTGCAACTGCGCACAGTGACCCCATGTGGGAGCGGGCTTGCTCGCGAAAGCGGTGTGTCAGCGAGCATTGATGCTGAATGTTAAACCGCATTCGCGAGCAAGCCCGCTCCCACAGGAGTTGCGGTGTAACAGGGATATGTGGAGTCGTCACAGGCATGTCCTCGACTTAAATACCGGCGGCCATGGCTTTGTCGATCAGCCAGTTCAGGTTCGGGCCACGATCGCTGTTCACTTCCACCGGGCGACCGGCGAAGGTGGTGTCCAGCGGCTCGTCAGGCTTGATCTGCACGCGGATGTCGGAGGACAGGTCGGCGCTTTTCAGGCTGGTGCTGCTGACGATCTTGCCGGTACGGGTCTTGTCTTCGCCGGCGATTTCGAAGGTCACTGGAGCACCTGGGCGCACATCGGCGAACTGGCGATAGGTGAAGCGTGCGTCGATGTTGGCTTCGCTGTTGCGCGGCACCAGGGTGAAGATCACGTCGCCCTTGCTGGCGTACTGACCGTTGGCGACCATTTGCTGGGCCACGGTGCAATCGCACGGCGAGGTCAGGGTGCCGGTCATTTGCTTGCCGAACAGTTCTTCAACCTTGGCCGGTTGCAACTGGTCTTCGTCCAGATGGCCCTTGAGCACGTCGAGCATGCTGGTGCTGAAGGTCGCCAGCGGCGCGCCTTTAGCGGCAATGCCATCGGTTTTCACCAGGCTCTGCACGGTGCCGTCGCGGGGCATGGTGATGTTCATGCCCGGCACGCTGACGATGCCGGCCTGAGCGTGGCTGACGAAGTACATGCCGTACACCGACTTGAAGATGAAACCGAACGCCGCGAGGCCAACCAGGAAGATCGCGAAGCTGAAGGTCACCGCACGCAGACGACCGAACGGGGTCATGCCGTGGCCGCCATCCTTGACCTTGCGCGCCTTGGTGAAGTTGTCGCGCTGCAGGGTCGCCAGCACTTCACCCATGCTGACGATGTCGCCGGCCAGGTGAGAGGTGATCAGGTGGCGCAGGGTCGAGATGTCTTGGGATTCCAGGTTCTGGAACTGGCAACCGGCGCGACCGGTTTGGCGATCGAAGGAGCGGATCTGCAACTCCACGTCCATGGCCAGGCCCAGGTTATCGATGACGAATTGCAGGCGAGCCTTGTGCACGTCACCGATTTTCAGCGGCAACTGGCCGGCGTTGAACGCCAGGCCGCCGGCGGAGAGGTCGAGGACCCGGGCGTCTACCGGAGTCCGGTCAGGGCCGAAGAACCGCAGCTTGGCCGGGATTTTCACTCGGGCGTGTTGGCGCTGGGCTTCGGATTCGTGCACTACGTTGGCGTTGACGGCGGTATTCATAGGGGCAATTTCCTGGTTAATTCAATAAGGGGGCGGTCAGACCATCATCAACAGCACGGCGACGAAAATGCTGCCGGCGGAGAAGGTCATGGTCCGAGACGACCAGGTGTTGAACCAACGTTGAAAGCTGGCGAGATCACGGGTCAATTTGGTGTCCTGGCGAGTCCAGGATTGTTGGTCGAGGCGGAAGAACACGTAGATCTTCACCAGCGCGCCGACGATCTGGTTGTAATAGAGAATCATCGGGTAGGCCGGGCCGATCCGGTGACCGGAGCACGACAGCAGCAAGGTCAGGATCAGGCGGGTGAGGCCGATCCACAGCAGGTACGCGAGGATGAACGCGGCGCCGTACTTGAAGCTGGCGATGATCGCCACGGTCAGGCCGAGCAGGGACGTCCACATCGACACACGCTGGTCGAACAGCACCACCGAGGTGAACAGGCCGAGGCGTTTCATCCCCAGGCCCAGGGCACGGGAGTTCTGGCGCAGGTTGTTGCCGTACCAGCGGAACATCAGTTTGCGGCTGGCCTTGATGAAGCTTTTTTCCGGCGGGTGTTCCACGGTGTGGATCGCCGCGTCGGGAACGTAGAAGGTGTCGTAGCCCAGGCGCATCAGGCTGAACCAGCTCGACTTGTCGTCCCCGGTGAGGAACTTGAAGCGGCCCAGGCGCCAGTGTTGCAGCGAGTCGCTTTCGACGTCGGCGATGAAGTCCGGGTCGGTCACGACCGTGGCGCGGAACACTGACATCCGCCCGGTCATGGTCAGCACGCGCTTGGACAGGGCCATGGAGCACATGTTGATGTGGCGTTGGGCGAAGCGCAGTTTGTGCCACTCGGCCATGACGTAGCCGCCGCGTACTTCGCAGAACTCGTTGGTGGTCAGGCCGCCGACATTGCCGAACAGCTGGAACCACGGCACGGTCTTGAGCACGACGCCTGGCGCCAGCACGGTGTCGCCATCGATCACTGCAACCACGGCGCGGTCGTCCGGCAAGTGGCGGGAGATGGCGCGGAAACCGTAGGCCAGGCCGTCGCGTTTGCCGGTGCCGGGAATGCGCACGAAGTCGAGCTTGACCCGGTCCGGCGGATTCATCCGGGACCAGAGGCTCTTGACCAGCTTCTCATCGGACATTTCCACGATGGAGCAGACCATGGTGGTCGGCAGGCCGCAGTCGATCGCTTCGCGAATCACCGAGGCGTACACCTGTGCGGTGGTCAGCGCGTCGATACGGAAGCTGGTGACCATCAGGTACACGTGTGACGGGTCTGCCGCTTTGCCCAGCTTGCGCACTTTGCGCCGCAGGTGCGGGTAGACCACGTACAGGAACAGCATGCCGCGCAGAAAGTGCGTGGCACCCATCGAGTAACGCCAGATCCCGATGAAACCGATCAGGAAAATGAAGTCCTTCGACTCGGAGTCGAACGTGGACGAAGGCAACGCCATGGCGATGCCCATCAATAAACTTAGGTAAAACAGCCAACCGGCGGCCTGAAGTAGGCCGTGCTTTAGCCTGTGCATAATCTGCATCCGTCTCTATCTCGGGCGAGCCTGTTGGGTGGCCCGATGGGGTTAAGGCAGGCTTACAAAAACTGTAATGTCGCCGGTGAACCCGTAGGAGCTGCCGAAGGCTGCGATCTTTTGAGCGTTCGCTCGGGACTCAAATGGCCCTGGAAAGATCGCAGCCTCGTTTCTCTCGGCAGCTCCTACAGACGTGTTACCAGCAGATGCCTTCGGTGCGGCCGCTTACGCTGGTGGCTTGAGACATGAAGCCGACCAGGTCGATCACTTGCTTGCCGTGTGGAGCCTGTTCCGCCAGGGCGCGGAATTTCTCGTCACGGTTGCCGAGGATGATCACGTCGGAGTTGTTGATCACGTCGTCGAAGTCGGAGTTGAGCAAGGACGAGAGGTGGGGGATCTTCGACTCGATGTACTCCTTGTTCGCGCCGTGGACACGGGCGTACTCGACGTTGCTGTCGTAGATGCTCAGGTCGTAGCCCTTGCCGATCAGCATTTCCGCCAGATCTACCAACGGGCTTTCGCGCAGGTCATCGGTGCCAGCCTTGAAACTCAGGCCGAGCAGGGCGACTTTGCGTTTGTCGTGGCTGGAAACGATGTCGAAAGCGTTCTGCACTTGCGACACGTTGCTGCGCATCAGCGAGTTGAGCAGCGGCGCATCGACGTCCAGGGAACCGGCACGGAAGGTCAGGGCGCGTACGTCTTTGGGCAGGCAGGAGCCGCCGAACGCGAAGCCTGGACGCATGTAGTACTGCGACAGGTTCAGGGTTTTGTCCTGGCAGACCACTTCCATCACTTCACGACCATCGACGCCGACCGCTTTGGCGATGTTGCCGATCTCGTTGGCGAAGGTCACCTTGGTGGCGTGCCACACGTTGCAGGTGTACTTGATCATCTCGGCGACAGCGATGTCCTTGCGGATGATCGGTGCGTCGAGTTCTTCGTACAGGGCTTGCAGAACGTCGCCGCTCGCGGTGTCGAACTCGCCGATAACGGTCATCGGTGGCAAGTCGTAGTCGGCGATCGCGGTGCTTTCACGCAGGAACTCAGGGTTGACCGCAACGCCGAAGTCGACGCCGGCTTTCTTGCCCGAGCAATCTTCGAGAATCGGGATGACAACGTTTGCGACCGTGCCCGGCAGTACGGTGCTGCGAACCACGATGGTGTGGCGGGTGGTCTTGTCACGCAGAACAAAACCGATCTCGCGGCACACCGCTTCGATGTAGTTCAGTTCCAGGTCGCCGTTCTTCTTGCTCGGCGTACCGACGCAGATCATCGACAGGTCGGTGTCACGAATCGCTTCGGCGAAGTTGGTCGTGCCGCGCAATTTGCCCGTCTCGATGCCCTTCTGCAGAAGCTCGCCCAAACCCGGTTCAACGATCGGCGATTTGCCGGCGTTGATCATATCGATCTTGTCTTTGGCAACATCGACGCCAACGACGTCATGGCCACGTGCAGACAGGCAACCGGCACATACTGCACCGACGTAACCCAAACCAAATATGCTGATGCGCATCGCATTTACCTCTGTAATTATCAAGCCATTAGATGGCCGGAGTTAATGGTGTTCAGCGGTCATAGTGCACTCGCAAGTGCAGCCGTACAGGCGCCACAATGCAGCGTGCAGGCATACTAAGTTCCGAGTGACTAAATAAGTGCACTCAAGATGTGCGCAACTAGGCCTTATTATTATGATGTGCCCTGTTATGCATCCTGTGCCCTGTTGACAGGGCAGTGGTGCAAAGATCTTGCGCGCTCAATGCCAGGCGTGAGGCCCGTAAATCAAGCGGTTGGGTGCTCGGATGAGCACGTTTATAGGGGCGCTGCCTTGGCCTTGTAGGGGATAGTAATGGTGCGTATCTCCTGTCCTATAGGTGCCGCTCAAATAAGAGATTCATTAAGCAGAAGTTAGTGTGACAACTTCGCTACATGGTTCTCGTCTCTGCGTAAGTTATCTCCTACACGTTCAAGGAGAATCGTTACCGGTGGTATGAGCGACGCATTTGGACATAGTTCCTGTCCGCCCATCGCGAATTCTGAAATTTCTTGAAATATCGAGAAAGATGGCACTGCTCTCAAATTGATAGCACTTACCGTTTGGCCCTTTATATGTAGGGTAGTTGTCGAATTAGATGGGTAAGTGCCACTATTGTTAAAAAATGTCAGTGCCACTACTGAAAAAAATCACGATTGTCGAGTGAAACAAAAGTTAGAAATTGCAGTGATGGTTTTTTGGCGTCAGTGAAATGGCGAAACAGGCGGGGAATTGTTCGACGATCAGACGGCGGCGCACGACGAATTTCGTGCGCCGAATGAGGGCATTATTCCGGGGCGTGATCGCGCAGGAACACCAGATTGTCTGGTTTGGACTGTTCGGCACTGTAGCGATAACCCTGGACATCGAATTGCTTGAGGGCTTGCGGGTCGTTGATCCGCTCTTCGATGACGAAACGGCTCATCATCCCCCGGGCTTTTTTCGCGTAGAAGCTGATGATCTTGTATTGACCGTTCTTCAGGTCCTTGAAATCGGTATTGATGATGCGCGCGTTCAAAGCATTGCGTTTGACCGCCGAGAAGTACTCGTTGGAGGCCAGGTTTAGCAGTACGTCGTCACCCTGGTCGGCCAGGGCTTCGTTCAGCCATTCGCTGATCCGCGTGCCCCAGAAGGCGTACAAGTCCTTGCCACGGGCATTCGCCAGTTTGGTGCCCATCTCCAGCCGGTAAGGCTGCATCAGGTCCAGGGGGCGCAGCAGTCCGTAGAGGCCCGAGAGCATGCGCAAATGCTGCTGGGCGTAGTCAAAATCGGCTTCGCTGAAGGTTTGCGCGTTCAGGCCGGTGTACACGTCGCCCTTGAAGGCCAGCAATGCCTGCTTGGCGTTTTCCGGGGTGAACGCCGGGGTCCAGCTGCCGAAACGCGCGGCGTTGAGCCCGCCGATCTTGTCGGAGACGTGCATCAATTCGCTGATCTGCGCCGGGGTCAGGTCGCGCAGTTGCATGATCAGCTCCTGGGAATGGTCCAGGTATTGCGGCTGGGTAAAGCGTTGGGTCGCCGGCGGTGTTTCGTAATCGAGGGTCTTGGCGGGGGAAATCACCATCAGCATGAAGTCGTCTCCTTTAATCGTGGGGGCGATTCTAGGGGGTTGCGCTTGATGACTCCAGCTATCAAGCCCATAGGTGATCGGTGGCCATGCACAAAACCCTGTGGGAGCGGGCTTGCTCGCGAAGACGGCGACACATCCACCATTAAAGTCGCCTGACACACCGCTTTCGCGAGCAAGCCCGCTCCCACAGGAGATCGTGGCGCTGGTGCGGGATCAGCTATAGTGCCGCGCGGGTTTTGTTATGGAGACATCCCATTGCGTATCGTTCTTTTATTCTCGGCCTGGCTCTTGAGCTTCGGCGCCCTGGCGGCGCCCGGCGATGTGGCGACTCTGGATCGCAGCACCTGGCCGGAACAGTTCACCAGCCCGACGCTGTTCGACGTCGCGTCCCGGGCCGAAATCCTCATGTTTGCCCGGGTGCTGCTGGCCAGCGAATCCCTGGATGAAACGAGCCTCGCCCAGCGCCTGGGGCTGCGCAAGATCAATCTGGAGTCGGTCAACGCTCTACGCGAGCGCCTGTGGCAGCGGCTGCTGACCAATTACAACTTCGCCCAGCAGAGCTGCGACCAGGATGCGTCGTTCTGTTTCCTGGTCGAGGACCTGCCGACCCTGCGCGAGCAAGCGGGCAAGTTCCAGGTCAGCGACGACAGCTTCTATACCAAGTGGGCCGAACCGAGCCGCCTGTTCCACGCTCAGTACCTGGACGAGCAGTTGCGCAAGGCCGCGCTGTCGCCACAGACCAGCAGTGAAATCGATCATTTTGGCGACTATGAGCGCAACGGCGACGAGATGCATGACCGGCTGTTTTTGCTGACCTTCGACAGCGCCGCCAATGCGATTCCGGACAACACCGGGTGGGTCACCGAATACCTGCGCAAGTCGAACATGAATGGCACCTTCTTCGTCCTCGGCAAGGACATCCAGGCCCGTCTGGCCGAGCGTTCGGTGGCGAGCCTGCAAGCGACGTATTCACAGCAATGCATTGGCGTGCAGGGCTGGGAATTCCGTTCCCACAGCCATTGGCAGGACTGGCAGGACTCGGTGCGGCGCAGCGCCGATCTGGTCAAGACCAAGCTGCCGGAGAACTACGTGCCGCTGTTCCGCCCGCCGGACGGCCAACGCCGCTCTGATGCCCAGGGCTTCTTCGAGGCGCAGGGCTTGCAGGTGGCGCTTTGGGACATCGATGCCCAGGACGGCGCCGGCAAACTCAAGGGCAGTCAGAGCGCCCAGCGGGTGTTGACCCTGATGCTGCTGTGGCGTCATGGCGTGATCAATTTCAATGTGAAGCAGGACGGGGTGAAAACTTCGATGCCCTGGTTGATCGGGCAAACGGCGCAAAGCGGGATCGGTTGGCAGGACTGTCAGGTAGCGTTTCGCTGAAAGCGTGAAAAGCCCGTATTCATTGGGGTAGAGGGGCGGGCGGGGTCATTTTGGAAGGAATTTCGATGCAGGCGGACTTCCGACTTTAACGGCACAATGCCTGCACGCCAAGGGCTATTCGTCACTCTGAAAAATAAACTTCAAAAAAACGTCAAAGTGCTTTTTTCTGTCATGGGTTTTGGAGTATTACGAAGACAGACCGCCGAAACCTGCAACACAGGTGGCGTCTCCCAAGACCCCAGTTTGTGTGCAGTTCACTTGATCCCTCGCAGGTGAATTCGGCAGTCACTTCGAGGCGCAGCACCGTCGAGGTATTGCGTCGAATGGCTCCCACAAAGGTGACCGAGTATGGATGATCACGGACGTAGTTCTTCTTCCAACCAGCCAATCCTTTATGTACTCGATACCAACGTATTGATTCACGATCCAAACGCCCTGCTTAACTTCGAAGAACACCACGTTGCGATCCCGATGACCGTGCTTGAGGAGCTGGATAAGCTCAAGAGCGGGCATCACAGCGTTGCGGCCGAATGCCGTCAGGCGATTCGCCTGATCGACAAGACCCTGGGCGATGCCAGCCCCGAAGATGTCGAACTCGGCGTGCCGATCCAGCGCGGCAAGAGTGGGCCCAAGGGTTTGCTGTCAATTCTGATGAGCAAACGCGCCGAGCCAAACATCATCTTGCCCGAGCACCTGAACGACAACATCATCATCAACCAGTTGATCGACCTGCACGCGCGCGAGCCAAAGTTGCCCGTGGTGCTGGTCACCAAAGACATCAACATGCGCCTCAAGGCCCGAGCGTGCGGGATCGCGGCCGAGGACTACAGCACCGACCAACTGGTGGACGACGTTTCGCTGCTGCCTAACGGCTACCACAACATGACCGGCTCCTTCTGGGACCTCGTGAGCAAGGTCGAAACCCGTCAGGACCACGGCCGCACCTGGCATCAGGTGAAGCTGATCGACAACCTGCCGGCAGTGCACATCAACGAATTCATCATCGACGAACAAGGGTTTGTCGGCTGGATCAAGGAAATCGAAGAAGACCGCCTGCTGATTCTCGACCTGCATCAGGAACCCCTGTTGCACCAGGAAGCCTGGGGCCTGAAACCGCGTGACATCTATCAGAGCCTGGCGCTGTACGCCTTACTCGATCCAGACATTCATTTGGTCAACCTGTCCGGCGCCGCCGGTTCCGGTAAAACCATCCTGGCCCTGGCCGCTGCCATCGAGCAGACCATGGTCAGCAAACGCTATCGCCGGATCATCGCGACGCGTAGCGTGCAGGGCCTGGACCAGGAGATCGGCTTCCTGCCGGGCACCGAAGCGGAAAAAATGGAGCCTTGGCTGGGCGCCATCACCGACAACCTCGAAGCCTTGCACATGGATGACGAAAACACCCATGGCAGCGTCGACTACATCCTCAGCAAAGTGCCGTTGCAGTTCAAATCCCTCAACTACATCCGGGGTCGCAGCTTCCAGCAGAGTTTGATTTTGATCGATGAATGCCAGAACCTCACGCCGCACCAGATGAAAACCATCATCACCCGTGCCGGTGCCGGTTCCAAAGTGGTGTGCCTGGGCAACCTGGCGCAAATCGACACCCCTTACCTGTCCGCGACCAGCTCCGGGCTGACCTACCTGACTGAACGCTTCAAAGACTTCCCTAATGGTGTGCACATCACCCTGCAAGGGGTGCCTCGTTCGATTCTGGCCGAATACGCCGAATCGCATCTGTAACCGCATCACCCGAACCGGGCGGCCCCAAAAGCCGCCCGGTTTTTCATGCCCATCGCAAAACTCCTGTGGGAGCGGGCTTGCTCGCGAAAGCGGTGTGTCAGTCAATACATGTGCCGACTGACACACCGCTTTCGCGAGCAAGCCCGCTCCCACATTTGGATTGGCGGTGGACGCATAATCAAACGTGCGGAAAATTGACCCGCAGGTTTACAATCGACGCTCCTGATCAGGAGTAACCCTGTGCTGACTCATCTCGATTCCCAAGGTCGCGCCAACATGGTCGACGTCACCGAAAAAGCCGTGACGTTCCGTGAAGCGACCGCCCAGGCGCTGGTGCGCATGCAGCCCGAAACCCTGCAAATGATCGTCAGCGGCGGTCACCCCAAGGGTGATGTGTTCGCCGTGGCGCGCATTGCCGGCATTCAAGCGGCGAAGAAAACCAGCGACCTGATTCCCCTGTGCCATCCGCTGATGCTCACCGGCGTCAAGGTCGAGCTCAGTGCCGAAGGCGACGACATCGTGCGCATCGTCGCCCGTTGCAAGTTGTCCGGGCAGACCGGCGTCGAGATGGAAGCCCTGACCGCTGCCAGCGTCGCCGCGCTGACGATCTATGACATGTGCAAGGCCGTGGACCGTGGCATGACCATCGAAAGCGTGCGGCTGCTGGAAAAACTCGGCGGCAAGAGCGGGCACTTCCAGGCGGATCCGTCATGAAGGTCACAGTGAAGTATTTCGCCCGTTACCGTGAAGCGTTGGGTGTGGACTCGGTCAAGGTTGAGGGCGATTTCGCCACGGTGGATGACGTGCGGGCGTTTCTGGTCCAGCGTGATAGTGCCGACGTGTTGAGCGAGCAAAACCTGATGTGCGCCCGCAACGAAGACCTTTGCCAGCTCGACGAGCCGGTGAGCGACGGCGATGAAGTGGCATTCTTTCCGACCGTGACCGGGGGCTGATCATGGCGATTCGCGTGCAGTCCACGGCGTTCGATCCAGGCGCTGAAGTCAACGCCATGCACGCCGCCAATGTCGGCGTTGGGGCGGTGGTGAGTTTTGTCGGCTACGTGCGCGACTTCAATGACGGGCTCGACGTGGCGGGGATGTTTCTCGAACACTATCCGGGCATGACCGAAAAGGCCCTGGGCAAGATTGCCACCGAGGCCGAACAGCGCTGGCCGCTGCTCAAGCTGGAAGTGCTGCACCGCATCGGCGCCCTGGAGCCGGGTGAGCCGATCGTCTTCGTCGGCGCCGCCAGCGCCCACCGTCAGGCTGCGTTCGATGCCTGTGCGTTTGTCATGGACTACCTGAAAACCCGCGCGCCATTCTGGAAGAAAGAAAACACCAGTGATGGACCGCGTTGGGTGGAAGGGCGGGACAGTGATCATGCGGCGGTGGATCGCTGGAGGAAGTAAGCAGTCAGTTGTTTCTTTGCTAGGTGTCAGTCCGCCTTCGCGAGCAAGCCCGCTCCCACAATGGAACGCGATCAACTGTGGGAGCGGGCTTGCCCGCGAAGAGGCCATCCGCCACACCAAAAATCCCCCCTGATTCACCACCCGACCAGAGGCCCGGACGATCTTCTCGCGCGCGATTGACGATTTATACATAAAAGTCCAGTATGGAATTATAAGTACAAAAAACACTCAATGGTTCCAGCGCTTCTTCTATCTTGCCAAACCAACAACAACCCGCGAGAAATCGAACATGAAGAAATTCCCCCTCATTACCGGTCTGGCCCTGAGCCTGTTGGCGTGCAGCAGCGTGTTCGCCGCCGAGAAAACCCTGCGCATCGGCATCGAAGCGGCCTACCCGCCGTTCGCCTCCAAGACCGACAAGGGCGAGATCGTCGGTTTCGACTACGACATCGGCAATGCCCTGTGCGCGCAGATGAAGGTCAAGTGCACCTGGGTCGAAGGTGAGTTCGACGGTCTGATTCCTTCCCTGAAAGTGAAGAAAATCGACATGGCGCTGTCGTCCATGACCATCAACGAAGACCGTAAGAAGTCAGTGGATTTCACCCACAAGTACTACTTCACTTCATCGCGCCTGGTGATGAAGGACGGCGCAGCGGTGGATGACCAGTACGCCAGCCTCAAGGGCAAGACCATTGGCGTGCAACGGGCGACCACCACTGACCGATACGCCACTGAAGTCTTTGAACCGAAGGGCATCAACGTCAAGCGGTACGGCAACAACGAAGAAATCTACATGGACCTGGCCGCCGGCCGCCTCGATGCGATTTTTGCCGACACCATTCCGCTGAATGACTTCCTGTCGATGCCTCGCGGCAAAGGCTACGCATTTGTCGGGCCGGAGTTGAAGGACCCGAAATACGTGGGCGAGGGCGCCGGGATTGCAGTGCGCAAGGGCAATACCGAGTTGGTCAGCGAGCTGAACGCAGCGATTGATGGCATTCGGGCGAGTGGCGAGTATCAGAAGATTTCCGACAAGTATTTCAAATCTGATATTTACGGCGACTGACAGATCGCTTTCGCGAGCAAGCCCGCTCCCACAGAGGAAACGCATTCCAATGTGGGAGCGGGCTTGCTCGTGAAGAGGCCCGACCAAACAACACACCTCAAAATGCCTAACCCTTCAACTCCTTCAAATGCTTGTACACCGTCGCCCGCCCCATGTTCAGCACATTGGCCACGTAGTTCGAAGCACTTTTCCCCTTGAACGCGCCTTCGGCATGCAGCGCCAGCACCAGTTCGCGTTTGTGGTCGCGGGTCAGCACATTCAGGCTCAACTGACGTTCCCGCAGCCAGGCATGCAGGAAGGTGTTGATCCGCTCCTGCCAGTCATCGCGAAACAGGGCGTCCGGTTGCGGGATCAGCTTGGTCGGTGACAGGAACAAATCCAGCGCAGCCTTGGCGTTTTCGAACAACGAGATATTCAGGTTGATGCACAGCACCGCCAGCGGATGGCCATTGCTGTCGCGCAGTACGCTGCTGAGGCTGCGAATCTTCTGGCCGTCCCAATTGAGCTTTTCATACGGCCCGATATTTCGTTCGCTGACTTCCTCACTGAGCATGTCCTCCAGCGCCGATTCATCACCGATGACCCGTTTCGACAGGTTGTTGGCGATGTAGTCGACTTTTTGCGTTCGCAGGTCGTGCAGCACCACCTCGGCGTGGGGGAAGAACAGCGTGGCGATGGCGTCGGCGATCGCCCGGTAGTTGTCCAGGACCGGGTCTTTTTCGGGTGCATTCATAAGGGGAGCTCCAGGCAACGTCAGCGCCCCGTCGAACAGGGCGCTGGAAGTTTGCCGCAATCGTGGCGACACGTCACCCAAGTCGCCGCTCAACCCAGGCGCGCCGGGGACAGCATCGCCGCATCCAGGCCGAAACGGCCCAGTTGATCCGGCAGCGGCTCACCACGCACCAGCGCCGCGCTGGCCTGGCCCATGGCCGGCGACGTCTGGATGCCGTAGCCACCCTGCGCCGCCACCCAGAACAGCCCCGGCACCTTCGTATCGAAACCGGCCAGCAAATCACCGTCGGCCACGAAACTGCGCAGGCCGGCCCAGGTGCGAGTCGGGCGGCGGATGGTCAGGGTGGTGGCTTCTTCGATCTGGTAAATGCCCATGGCGATGTCCAGTTCTTCGGCCTGCACGTCGTGGGGTTCCACCGGGTCGGCGTTGGCGGGGGAACCGAGGAACATGCCGGCGTCGGGCTTCATATAGAAGCACTCGTCGAGGGCCACCAGCATCGGCCAGTGGTGGATGTCCACGCCTTCAGGGCCCGCGAAGATAAACGCCGCCCGGCGTTTGGGTTGCAGGCCCACGGGCGCGGCGCCGGCCAGTTCGCCGATCTTGTCAGCCCAGGCGCCAGCGGCGTTGATGATGATCGGCGCGCTGAAGGTTTGGCCGTTGGTTTTTACGTGCCACAAACCGTCGGCGTCGCGGGCCAGGCCCAGCACTTCACTGTCGGTATGGACTTCACCTTTATTGCGCTTGATGCCGCGCAGGTAACCTTGATGCAAGGCATCGGTGTCGATATCGCAAGCAGTCGGGTCGTAGATCGCGCCATGGACCTTTTCCCGACGCAGGATCGGCAGGCGGGCGCAGGCTTCTTCGGCGCTGAGCAGTTGCATCTGCGGCACCGTGGCCTTGGCGCTCAGGTATTGATTGTTCAGCTCGGCCGGATCACCGGTGAAGTCCACGGTCATCTCGCCACGCGGGGTCAGCAGCGGGTGATCGCAGAAACCGGCGGGTGGGGCGTCGAAAAAGTCGCGGCTGGCCTGGGTCAACGCGCGTACTTGCGGTGTGCCATAAGCGGCGGTGTACAGCGCCGCGGAGCGCCCGGTGGAGTGATAGGCCGGATGGGTTTCGCGCTCCAGCACAATGACCCGTGCGTGCGGCGACAGCCAGTAACCGGTGGAAGCGCCGGCAATCCCGCCGCCGATGATGATGAAATCTGCCTGGCTCATGAACGTCTCCTGTGGGGCGTAACTGCCAATCTTGTCGAGATCCCTTGTGGGAGCGGGCTTGCTCGCGAAAGCGATGGGTCAGCCAATATTGATGTGGCTGACACACCGCTTTCGCGAGCAAGCCCGGTCCCACATGGGCATTGAGGTGTCAGGGTTGCAGGCGATAGAGAGCATTCGCCAGCGCAATGTCTTCCAGGCCCAGGCCAATGGAGCGGAAGAACACGTGGCGGTCGTAGCCAGGACGCTGGACCTTGCCGCTCAGCAGGTCGGGCAGGTCACCGATGATCGCGCTCTTATCCCAGCCATGTTGTTCGCCGGCAATCAGCATTTCACCCGCCGAACCCGGAGTGGTCTGACGATAGTCGCAGAACACCTGCATGTCGTTGAGGCGCTGGGGCGGCACTTCGTGGGCGCGAGGGGCATTGGTGCTGATCGAGGTGATCAGCGCAGGTCGGCTCAAGGTGGCCGGATCGATCACCGGGCCGGCGGAGGAGGTGCAGAGCATGATCACGTCAGCGTCGTGAATCGCTGCTTCGCGACTGTCGACGAGGCTCAGTCGTGAGTCGAGGCTTTGCAGTTGTGCCCGGGCATCGGCGTTCAGTTCGCTCAAGCCCGGCGAGTACAGGGTGATGCTCTGCCAGTCCCGCAGGTCCTTGACGTAATGCAAGTGCGCCTGAGCGACCTTGCCGCTGCCGATAATCGCCAAACGCCGGGCCTTCTGCGGGGCGAGGGCGTCGACCGCTACAGCGGTGGTCGCGGCGGTGCGGGCGGTGGTCAGTTCACCGGCATCGCAGAGCAGCAGCGGTTGGCCGGTTTGCATCGACATCAACAACGTCCATGCGGTCACCAGCGGACCTTGCTCGCGCACGATGTAGGGCGAGGTCTTGACCCCGTAGACGCCATCTTCGGCCAACACACCCAGGTAATTGATGAAGTCGCCGGCACCCTGGGGAAATTCCACCAGTTGCTGCGCCGGTTGCACGGCTTGCCCGGCAGCCAGGTCACGGAACAGCTTGCGCAGGATCTGCGGCACGTCGATCCGGGCCAGCAGCTCGCGGGCCTGAAGTTGATTGATCACATAGGGCGTACTGGACATGCTCGGCTCCGGAAGCTGTTTGTAAACTAATTTGTCCATTATGGACTTTTAGTTGTGTCGAGCAAGCTCCTGTTAAAAACCGGGCGAAAAAAAAGCGCAGTCCGTTGCCGGCTGCGCCTTCTTCCAGTGCGCCTGTGTTACGGGCGCTTGCGCTCAACCGCCCGCAGCAGATGCGTCGGTGGCGTTTCACAGCTGATTTTTTTGCCCAGCAGCGCCTCGATGGACGGTAGCTGATAGGAGTCGTCTTCACCGGCGAAGCTGATGGACACGCCATCGGCGCCCGCACGGCCAGTCCGGCCGATGCGGTGCACGTAATCGTCCGGTACTTCCGGCAGGGTGAAGTTGATCACGTGGCTGATGCCATCGATGTGGATGCCGCGACCGGCGACATCGGTGGCCACCAGCACGCGAATCTTGCCTTCGCGGAAACCTTCCAGGGTTTTGATGCGCTTGTGCTGCGGCACGTCGCCGGACAGTTGCGCGGCGTTGACGCCATCGCGCACCAGGCGTTCTTCGATGCGTCGCACTTCATCCTTGCGGTTGGCGAACACCATCACCCGCTCCCAGCCGTTGTCGTTGACCAGGTTGTAGAGCAGTTTGTATTTGTCGGCACCGGCCACGGCGTAGATGTGTTGCTCAACGTTTTCGCTGGCCACGTTCTGCGCTTCGATCTCGACGATCGACGGCTCGGTGGTCCATTGCTTGGCCAGGTTCATCACGTCTTCGGTGAAGGTCGCGGAGAACAGCAGCGTCTGGCGCTCGTTCTTCGGCGGCGTCTGGCGAATGATCTGACGTACTTGCGGGATGAAACCCATGTCGAGCATGCGGTCGGCTTCGTCCAGGACCATGACTTCGACCATGTCCAGGTGCACGTCGCCGCGCTGGTTGAAGTCGAGCAAGCGGCCCGGAGTGGCGACGAGGATGTCGCAATGACGGGCTTCGAGGTGCTTGAGTTGCTTGTCGAAGTCCATGCCGCCGACAAACGTCATGACGTTGAGGCCGGTGTACTTGGTCAGGTCGGCGGCGTCCTTGGCGATCTGCACCACCAGTTCCCGGGTCGGCGCGATGATCAGCGCCCGCGGTTCGCCCATGTAGCGTTCCTTGGGCGGCGGGGTTTCCAGCAACTGGGTGATGATCGAAATCAGGAACGCGGCGGTTTTACCGGTGCCGGTCTGGGCGCGACCGATGGCATCTTTGCCGGCCAGGGTGAACCCGAGGACTTGCGCCTGGATCGGCGTGCAGTACGGGAAGCCGAGGTCCTGGATGGCGTGCATCAGTTCAGGGGCGAGCTTGAAATCGTGGAAACGGGTTTTGCCTTCCATGGGCTCGACGGCGAAGTCTTCGAGTTTCCAGGGAATGACCGGGGCTTTTGGCTTCGGTTCGCGACGGGGTTTTGCAGGTTTCGGGGCGTCGTCAACCGGCTGCTGCTCGGCGATCACCTCGACAGGTGGGGTGGCCGGTGTGGTCACTGGCTCGTGTTTCGGTGCCGCTGCCGCTGCGGTCCGGCCAGGCTGACGACCGTCGGTGCGGTGGCTGGGGGTGTGAGACGGAGCGCTGGCGACTGGGGCGAGCTGCTCAACCTCGCTTTTACCGAACATCTTCTTGAGTGCTTTGAGCACGGTCATCTCATCAATTGGTTAAGGAATGTACGCCGGCCAGTGTAATGCAAGAAACGGGCGCGGCGTAGCGGGATGATCAAAGGAAGGCTTTTAACCCAGGTGCTTGGCGAGCCAGACACCAATGTCGCGAATTTCTTCGGGTAACACTTCGTGGCCCATTGGGTATTCCTGCCATGTCACGGTGACACCACGCAGCTTTAAATGCTCATAAGCGCTACGGCCCATGGCGTTTTGCACAACGTCATCGTACTGGCCGTGCAGGCATAGCACAGGAATGCGCTGCTGGCTGGCGGAAAGCTCCAGTTCGTCACTGAAGGTTGGTGCATAAGTGGACAGGGCAAGTACGCCACCGAGCGGCCCCTGCCATTTCAGGAAAGCACTGTGCAACACCACCGCGCCACCCTGGGAAAAACCGGCCAGGAAAATCCGCGAAGCGTCTATTCCGAGGGCCTTCTGCTCTTTGATCAGCCCGATGAGCATGTCGGCCGACTCATCCAACTGTTCGCGGTTGATCGCGCGCGCCGGGTTCATGGCCAATATGTCGTACCAGCTCGGCATCTCGTAGCCACCATTAATGGTGACAGCGCGAGTCGGTGCCTGGGGCAGAACGAAACGGGTGGTCAGCAAGCTTTCCTGCAGCGCTTCGGCCACCGGGAGAAAGTCGTAGCGATCGGCGCCCAGGCCGTGCAGCCAGATTACGCAGGCGTCTACGGGTTTGACGGGCTGAAGAATCAAGGGCTGGGTCATGTCTGCTCCAATGTTGTGCGTGCGCTCTCATTGAGTGCGTGATCCGAGTGCGCGTCTGGTTGATCAGTTACGAAGATGTCGCAAGGCTACAAGTTTTGCCATTGACCTGTCGCTGAATCGCTTGAGCGAGCGGTGTGGTACGGGCTTTGCTATGGGAAAGCCTGTGCAACCAATCTCGCCTCTGGCGGTAACACTATCAGTGTACTGCTGGTGACGGGATAGCAAAGAATCCGGTGATGGATGTTCGCCAGAGGCCGTTACGGGCTTAGCGAACGTGAAAGGGCTACCGCCCGTTCGGCCGAATGGTGAGAAGTGAGTGATCCATGATGTGGATTTTCTCCTATTAGACTCATAGCTAAGGTCCTGCGTCGGTTGACCCCAAAATAAGCCAACACGGGTCAACAACGCCTCAAAAGGGTGCGACGGGACTCTCGCTCCGACACAACAAGAGCAAAACTGGAGGTTTGAATGAAAATGTTGAAATCCACCCTGGCTATCGTGACTGCAGCCGCAGTGCTCGGTGTCAGTGGGTTCGCTCAGGCGGGTGCAACCCTGGATGCAGTGCAGAAAAAAGGTTTCGTACAGTGCGGTGTGAGTGACGGCCTGCCGGGTTTCTCGGTTCCGGATGCCACCGGCAAGATCCTCGGGATCGACGCTGACGTTTGCCGTGCTGTGGCCGCTGCCGTATTCGGCGACGCCAACAAGGTCAAGTTCAGCCAGTTGAACGCCAAGGAGCGCTTCACCGCGTTGCAGTCCGGCGAAATCGACATTCTTTCCCGTAACACCACCATGACCAGTTCCCGTGACGCGGGCATGGGCCTGAAATTCCCTGGCTTCATCACTTACTACGACGGCGTTGGCTTCCTGGCCAACAGCAAGCTGGGCGTGAAAAGTGCCAAGGAACTGGATGGCGCAACCATCTGCATTCAGGCCGGTACTACCACCGAGCTGAACGTGTCCGACTACTTCCGGGCCAACAACCTGAAGTACACCCCGATCACTTTCGATACCTCCGATGAAAGCGCCAAGTCGCTGGAATCCGGTCGTTGCGACGTGCTGACCTCCGACAAGTCGCAACTGTACGCACAGCGCAGCAAACTGGCTTCGCCAAAAGACTACGTAGTTCTGCCGGAAACCATTTCCAAAGAACCACTGGGTCCAGTCGTGCGTAACGGCGATGACGAGTGGCTGGCGATCGTGCGCTGGGTTGGCTACGCGCTGCTGAACACCGAAGAAGCCGGTGTCACTTCGAAAAACGTTCTGGAACAAGCCAAGTCGACCAAGAACCCTGACGTTGCCCGTATGTTGGGTGCCGACGGTGAATACGGTAAAGACCTGAAGCTGCCGAAGGACTGGGTCGTCAAGATCGTTTCCCAGGTCGGCAACTACGGCGAAATCTTCGAGAAAAACCTCGGCAAGACCACCCCGCTGGAAATCGACCGTGGCCTGAACGCCCTGTGGACCAACGGCGGCATTCAATACGCACCACCAGTGCGCTGATGGTTCTGTCACCCGGTGGGCCAACCACCGGGTGATGTTCTGTTCCATTATTTCCGGGGCACTCCATGCAAAAATCAATCGGCGCACCAAAGCAGAGGCTCAGCCTCAGCGATCCAAAAGTGCGTGCGTGGCTATTTCAGATCATCACCATCGTCGCGGTCGTCGCGATGGGCTGGTATCTGTTCGACAATACGCAAACCAACCTGCAACACCGGGGCATTACCTCCGGCTTCAGTTTTCTGGATCGCAGTGCCGGGTTCGGCATCGCTCAACACCTGATCGACTACACCGAATCGGACACGTATGCCCGGGTGTTTGTCATCGGTCTGCTCAATACCTTGCTGGTGACGGTCATCGGCGTGGTCCTGGCGACCCTGCTCGGCTTCATCGTCGGCGTGGCGCGGCTGTCGCCGAACTGGATCATCAGCAAGCTGGCGACGGTTTACGTGGAAGTCTTCCGTAACATTCCGCCGCTGCTGCAAATCCTGTTCTGGTACTTCGCGGTGTTCCTGACCATGCCGGGCCCGCGGGCCAGCCATAACTTCGGCGACACCTTTTTCGTCAGCAGCCGTGGCCTGAACATGCCGGCCGCGCAAATGGCGGACGGGTTCTGGGCGTTCTTCGTCAGCGTCGTTATCGCCATCGTCGCCATCGTGCTGATGTGCCGCTGGGCCAACAAGCGCTTTGAAGCCACCGGCGTTCCGTTCCACAAGTTCTGGGTCGGCCTGGCGCTGTTCCTGGTGATCCCGGCCCTGTGCGCGCTGGTCTTCGGTGCTCCGCTGCACTGGGAAATGCCGAAGCTGCAAGGCTTCAACTTCGTCGGCGGCTGGGTATTGATCCCGGAACTGCTGGCGCTGACCCTGGCCCTGACCGTATACACCGCGGCGTTCATCGCCGAAATCGTGCGTTCGGGCATCAAGTCGGTCAGCCACGGCCAGACCGAGGCGGCGCGTTCCCTGGGGCTGCGTAACGGTCCGACCCTGCGCAAGGTGATCATCCCGCAAGCCCTGCGCGTGATCATCCCGCCACTGACCAGCCAATACCTGAACCTGGCGAAGAACTCCTCGCTGGCGGCCGGTATCGGTTATCCGGAGATGGTGTCGTTGTTTGCCGGTACGGTGCTGAACCAGACCGGGCAGGCGATCGAGGTAATTGCCATCACCATGAGCGTGTACCTGGCGATCAGTATCAGCATTTCCTTGCTGATGAACTGGTACAACAAGCGCATTGCGCTGATCGAGCGGTAAGGAAAAGCGCATGAGTACTCATACTTTCAAGCCTGACATGCCACCACCGAGCAGCAGCATCGGCGTGGTGGCGTGGATGCGCGCCAACATGTTCTCCAGCTGGATCAACACCCTGCTGACCCTGTTCGCGTTCTATCTGATCTACCTGATCGTCCCGCCGATCCTGCACTGGGCCATCCTCGACGCCAACTGGGTCGGCACCACCCGCGCCGACTGCACCAAGGAAGGCGCCTGCTGGGTGTTCATCCAGCAGCGTTTCGGCCAGTTCATGTACGGTTACTACCCGGTGGACCTGCGCTGGCGCGTGGACCTGACCGTGTGGCTGGCGGTCATCGGCGTGGCACCGCTGTTCATCTCGCGTTTTCACCGTAAAGCGGTGTACGGGCTGAGCTTCCTGGTGGCGTACCCGATCATTGCCTACTTCCTGTTGCATGGCGGCATCTTCGGCATGACCAACGTCGCGACCAGCCAATGGGGCGGCCTGATGCTGACCCTGGTGATTGCTACCGTCGGTATCGCCGGTGCGTTGCCGCTGGGGATCATTCTGGCGCTGGGTCGACGTTCGAACATGCCGGCAATTCGAGTGGTCTGCGTGACCTTCATCGAATTCTGGCGCGGCGTACCGTTGATCACGGTGCTGTTCATGTCCTCGGTGATGCTGCCGCTGTTCCTGCCTGAAGGCATGAACTTCGACAAATTGCTGCGGGCCCTGATCGGCGTGATCCTGTTCCAGTCGGCCTACGTGGCCGAAGTGGTGCGCGGCGGTCTGCAAGCGATCCCTAAAGGTCAGTACGAAGCGGCCGCCGCGATGGGCCTCGGTTACTGGCGCAGCATGGGCCTGGTGATTCTGCCGCAAGCCCTGAAGCTGGTAATTCCTGGCATCGTCAACACCTTCATTGCGCTGTTCAAGGACACAAGCCTGGTGATCATCATCGGCCTGTTCGACCTGCTCAACAGCGTCAAGCAAGCCGCCGCCGACCCGAAATGGTTGGGCATGGCCACTGAAGGCTACGTGTTCGCGGCCCTGGTGTTCTGGATTTTCTGTTTTGGTATGTCCCGCTACTCCATGCATTTGGAACGTAAGCTGGACACTGGCCACAAGCGTTAGGAGTTAAGTGATGAGCGAAGCGATCAAACAGCCTGTGAGCCCTGAAGGCATTATTCAGATGCAGGGCGTGAACAAGTGGTATGGCCAGTTCCACGTGTTGAAAGACATCAACCTCAACGTCAAGCAGGGCGAGCGTATCGTCCTGTGCGGCCCGTCGGGTTCCGGCAAATCCACCACCATTCGTTGCCTTAATCGCCTGGAAGAACACCAGCAGGGCCGCATCGTGGTCGATGGCGTGGAACTGACCAACGACCTCAAGCAGATCGAAGCGATCCGCCGTGAAGTCGGCATGGTGTTCCAGCACTTCAACCTGTTCCCGCACCTGACCATCCTGCAGAACTGCACCCTGGCCCCGATGTGGGTGCGCAAGATGCCGAAGCGCAAGGCCGAAGAAATCGCCATGCATTACCTGGAGCGCGTACGCATTCCAGAGCAGGCGCACAAATTCCCGGGTCAACTGTCCGGCGGCCAGCAACAGCGTGTGGCGATTGCCCGTGCCCTGTGCATGAAACCGAAAATCATGCTGTTCGATGAACCGACTTCAGCACTCGACCCAGAGATGGTGAAAGAGGTGCTCGACACCATGATCGGCCTGGCCGAAGACGGCATGACCATGCTCTGCGTGACCCACGAAATGGGCTTCGCCCGCACCGTGGCCAATCGCGTGATCTTCATGGACAAGGGCGAGATCGTAGAACAGGCGGCGCCGAATGACTTCTTCGATAACCCGCAGAATGATCGGACCAAGTTGTTCTTGAGTCAGATTTTGCATTGATGCCGGGCTGACTGGTAAAACAAAAACCCGGCCTCGCGCCGGGTTTTTTATGTGCGCTGCTCAGGACGCAGTTAGCCTTTCATGTTCTTTGTGAACGGTGTCCTTGAATCCTCTCAAGTCTGCGCCTTCGCCCAAGGTTCGTGCATCGGTAAGCAAATACGGGTACCGATCGAGCAAGCGCATCAACACCATCAATGCTTTGGGTGGAAGCAGTTCACCGCGCTCGTAACGAGAAAAAGCATTGTGCCCACCTCCTGACAGCAGCAGAACCGCATCTTTTTGCGACAGGTGCAGTTTGCGCCGGATGCGCTTCATCTCGTTGCCGATCATTAGTCTGCCAGCGAGGACCAACTCGTCGCACACATCCGAATAGCGCTCCGCGCAGCCGGGGTCGAGTATGACTTCTGCGCATGCCTGGCACTCCCATCCAGATAAATCGTCAATCCGGCGCTCCATTCCTTTCACGCTCATGGTTTCGCCACGACCTTCGAAGTGCCGCATGCCTTCGGGGGCTCCGCAACTGAAGCATTGTTTGGTGTTCATGGGTTTTTCTCCTTGAAGGAGATCACCGGAGGTTCACCGCCTGAGCAATAAGTGACCTTGATGTAAATCTCCAGATCGTGCGAAGTGATGTGGTACACGTCTTGCCAAACTCGATGATCGCTATAGGTCGTCATCGATTTGTACAACATCTTGCTATGTAATTCGAAAATGACTTCCTGCATTTCCTGGATGCTGAAACCCAGGTCCCTGCCATTTTTCCGCGCGGAGGTGGTGAATGCGTTTTTCCCTAGCCGCCTGACATCCTGTTTGATCACTGCCAGGTTGTAATGGGGTGTGTTCTTCTCCATAAGAAACCGTAAACCCTATCCCTGAAATTACCCTCTAAGGGTAATTTTGACTAATCGAAAATCCCGCTCCATTTCCCTCCCTCTGACCGTAGGCGGTTGCCGTCCTACACGAGGCTGACTAACATGTCGGAAAATTCATCCTATGATTGGATGAAAGGGCGAATCCTATGTCAGACATTTCTCCACTTGTTAAACGATCCCTGGTTGATCAGGCCCTGGACCAGTTGCGCCTGCGCATCACCCAAGGCGTCTGGGTCGTCGGCCAGCGTTTACCCACCGAACCCGAGCTGTCCGCCGAATTGGGCATCAGCCGCAACACCGTGCGCGAAGCCATGCGCGTGTTGGCGTTTTCCGGGTTGATCGAGATTCGTCAGGGCGACGGTAGTTATCTGCGGGCGGTGATCGATCCACTGGATACCATGAAAGCGTTGTCGCAATGCACCCAGGAACAGGCGCGGGAAACCCGGCACATCCTGGAAGTCGAGGCCATCGGCCTGGCCGCGTTGCGTCGCACTGACGAAGACCTCATTGCCCTGCGCGAAGCCCTGGGCGCCAGCGGCAGCCATTACCACGGCGATCTCGACAGCTACATCGCCTGTGACCTGGTGTTCCACCGCCGTCTGGTGGACGCCGCGCACAACCCGACCCTCAGCGAGTTGTATCGCTACTTCTCCAGCATCGTCGGTGCGCAATTGCGCCAGACCCTGAACATTTCCCCGCGACGCCAAGAGGTGTTCGACCTGCATATCGAACTGCTGGATGCCGTCGAGCAACGCGACCCGGAACGGGCCAAAGCCCTGTCGAGGCAGTTGATCAATGAACCTTGAAACCGAGAAATCCATGTCTGCCAATCACAGCAACATCCCGCAACCCAAACGCACGGCGGAGCTCGAAGAGCTGCTGATCGATGCCGAGGCCGATGACGAACAGGTCCAGCAAAGCCACCCGATCCTGCGACGGCCGTGGTTGTTGCTGCTGGGGCTGATCCTGGTGGCGCTGAACCTGCGCCCGGCGTTGTCGAGCATGGCGCCGATGCTTAGTGAGGTGTCGAAGACTCTTGGTTTGTCCGCGGCCGAGGCCGGTTTGCTGACCACGTTGCCGGTGCTGTGCCTGGGCCTGTTCGCACCGCTGGCGCCGCTCCTGGCTCGACGTTTCGGCGCTGAACGGGTGGTGTTGGGGATTTTGCTGATGCTGGCCGGCGGGATCATCCTGCGCAGTTCCTTCGGTGAAATCGGCCTGTTCGCCGGCAGTGTGTTGGCCGGGGCCAGCATCGGCGTGATTGGTGTGTTGCTGCCAGGGATCGTCAAACGCGACTTCCCGAAACAGGCCGGCACCATGACCGGCGTCTACACCATGGCCTTGTGCCTGGGCGCGGCGATGGCGGCGGGGGCGACCGTGCCGTTGAGCGAGCATTTCGACAAGAGCTGGGCACTGGGCCTGGGCTTCTGGGTGGTGCCGGCGCTGGTCGCGGCGATTTTCTGGCTGCCGCAAGTGGGGCAGAAACACGGTTCGCATAACGTCGCCTATCGGGTTCGCGGTCTATTGCGTGACCCGTTGGCCTGGCAGGTGACGCTTTACATGGGCCTGCAATCGTCCCTGGCCTACATCGTGTTCGGCTGGTTGCCATCGATCTTGATTGGCCGTGGGCTGACACCGACCCAGGCCGGACTGGTGCTGTCGGGTTCGGTGATTGTCCAGTTGGCCAGTTCCCTGGCCGCACCGTGGTTGGCAACGCGGGGCAAGGACCAGCGCCTGGCCATCGTCATCGTCATGCTGCTGACCCTCGGCGGTTTGTTCGGTTGCCTGTACGCGCCAATCGAAGGCCTGTGGGGCTGGGCGATCCTGCTGGGCCTGGGGCAGGGCGGTACGTTCAGCCTGGCGCTGACCCTGATCGTGCTGCGCTCGCGGGACTCCCACGTGGCGGCCAACCTGTCGAGCATGGCCCAAGGTTTCGGTTACACCCTGGCGTCGATGGGACCGTTCGCGGTCGGCATCGTCCATGACTGGACCGGTGGCTGGAACGCGTTGGGCTGGATCTTCGGCATCATTGGCCTCGGCGCGATCATCGCCGGCCTTGGCGCCGGACGTTCGCTGTACGTTCAGGTGACCAGCGAAAAAGTGTGAATCCCGTACTGCTGGCATTCGGCCCACGAATGCCAGTGGTCTTGTGGGCATTTGCAGACTATCGTGCTGGCAATCTTTTCGACTGCACGGAGCCTGCCCATGAGTGACGCCCACAACGCCTTGATCACCCGCTTCTACCAGGCCTTCCAGCGACTGGATGCCGAAGCCATGGCGGCCTGCTACACCGACGACGTGGTGTTCAGCGATCCAGCGTTCGGCGAGTTGCGCGGCCGTGATGCCGGCGACATGTGGCGCATGCTCACCACCCGGGCCAAGGACTTCTCCCTGACCTTCGACAACGTGCGCAGCGACGAGCGCACCGGCGGCGCCCATTGGGTCGCGACCTACCTGTTCAGCCAGACCGGCAACATTGTGGTCAACGACATCCAGGCGCGCTTCGTGTTTCGCGACGGCAAGATCTGCGAGCACCACGACAGCTTCGATCTGTGGCGCTGGTCCCGCCAGGCGCTCGGCACCAAAGGCCTGTTGCTGGGCTGGACGCCACTGGTGCGCAACGCCGTTCGCGCCCAGGCATTGAAGGGGCTGAAGGCATTCCAGGCCAGTCGCTGATAAGATCGCGGCTTGTTTCCTTTCAAGCCCTGATCGTCACGTGAACACCCTCAGCGAATCCTCCGTCATTGCCGTCGAACCGGTGCCTGCCAGCAAACCCTGGTTCGTCTACCTCGTTCGCGCGGCCAACGGTTCGCTGTATTGCGGGATCAGCGACGATCCGGTGCGCCGCTTTGCCAAGCACCAAAGCGGCAAAGGCGCCCGGTTTTTCCTTTCCAGCCCGGCCATGGCGCTGGTCTACACCGAAATCTGCCGGGACAAAAGCGAAGCCCTGCGTCAGGAACGGCTGATCAAAAAACTCAAAAAGAGCGCCAAGGAATGCCTGGTGCTGACTTATCAATCTGACTGATAAGTTCCCATCAGGCGGATCTGTAGGCCGCTTCCCGATTGCGCGCTAAGCTGCGGGCTCCCTATCCGTGCCGCGGAGCCGAGCATGTCAGAGCTGATCCTTCACAATTATCCGACGTCCCCTTTTGCCGAAAAGGCCCGTCTGCTGCTGGGTTTCAAAGGACTGTCCTGGCGCTCGGTGAAGATTTCGCCGGTGATGCCCAAACCTGATTTGACCGCGTTGACTGGCGGCTACCGCAAGACCCCGGTGTTGCAGATTGGCGCCGATATCTATTGCGACACCGCGTTGATCGCCCGGCGTCTGGAGCAGGAAAAAGCCTTGCCGGCGTTCTTCCCGGAAGGCCAGGAAATGATCGCGGCGACCTTCGCCACCTGGGTGGACTCGGTGGTGTTTCAGCACGCGGTCAGCCTGGTGTTCCAGCCTGAGTCGGTGGCGGTGCGTTTTGGCAAGTTGCCGCCGGAAGCCATCAAGGCGTTCCTGGCCGATCGCGCCGGGTTATTCAGTGGTGGCAGTGCGACGAAGTTGTCGGCGGAACAAGCGCGGCATCAGTGGCCGACGATTATGGGGCGTCTCGAATTGCAGCTTCAGCGCGAGGAGGGCGACTTCCTGTTCGGTGAGCCTTCGATCGCCGATTTTTCCCTGGCCCATTGCCTGTGGTTTCTCAAGGCGACGCCCGTGACTTCGCCGTTGGTCGATGCTTATCCGGCGGTGTTGGCGTGGTTCGGTCGGGTGATGGGCTTTGGTCATGGCGCCTTCAGCGAGATGACGGCCGAGGAGGCGCTGGAGGTGGCGCGCAATGCCACGCCGGCTGCGTTGCCGGATGAAGCGTTCGATGAGCCTAACGGCTTTGAGGCGGGTCAGCAGGTGGTGATTGCAGCCACGGACTACGGTTGTGATCCGGTGACGGGTGAGCTGGTGTTTGCGGGGCGTGAGGAATTGATTGTGCGTCGTGAAGACGAGCGGGCGGGTGTGGTGCATGTGCACTTTCCGCGGTTCGGATTCCGCATCGAAGCGAAGTAACGGTTAACCGACAATTTGCAACTTATGCACAACCCTGTGGGAGCGGGCTTGCTCGCGAAGGCGGCGTATCAGTCGACATAAATGGTGTCTGACACATCGCCTTCGCGAGCAAGTCCGCTCCCACATTGGTTATTTCAACGCGGCAAGAATCTCATCCGGGTCATACCCGCGAATCAACGTCCCGTTCACATCAATCAACGGAATCCCGCGCCCGCCCAGCGCTTCATAGGCCTTGCGCGCCTCGGCGTCCTTCTCGATATCGAATTCCTTGTACGGAATACCTTTCTGATCGAGAAAGCGCCGGGTCAGTTTGCAATAGCCACACCAGTCAGTGGCGTAGAGCACAACGTTGGCCTTGGCCTGGGTCTGCTCGGACACCACTTGCGCCGGGTGGATGAAGCGCTCGATCTTGCCCCAATTCTGGTAAACCACGACCACCAGCAGGATCAGCAGGAATTTCTTCAGGATGCCGTTGAGCATCAGTTGCGTCGCTTCAGTTGATCAGTCAGCTGGGTCGGCAAGCCCTTGATGATCAGCGTGCCGGCTTCTTCGTCGTATTCGATCTTCGAGCCCAGCAGGTGCGCTTCGAAGCTGATGGACAGGCCTTCGGCGCGACCGGTGAAGCGGCGGAACTGGTTCAGGGTGCGTTTATCCGCCGGAATCTCCGGGGACAAACCGTAATCCTTGTTGCGGATGTGATCGTAGAAGGCTTTGGGGCGTTCTTCGTCGATCAGCTCTGAGAGTTCTTCCAGGCCCATCGGCTCGCCGAGCTTGGCCTGGCTGCTGGCGTAATCGACCAAGGTCTTGGTTTTCTCGCGGGCGGACTCTTCCGGCAAATCTTCGCTTTCAACGAAGTCGCTGAAGGCTTTGAGCAAGGTGCGGGTTTCGCCAGGTCCGTCGACGCCTTCCTGGCAACCGATGAAGTCGCGGAAATACTCCGAAACCTTTTTCCCGTTCTTGCCTTTGATAAACGAAATGTACTGCTTGGACTGCTTGTTGTTCTGCCACTCCGACACGTTGATCCGCGCCGCCAGGTGCAATTGGCCCAGGTCCAGGTGCCGGGAGGCCGTCACGTCCAGCTCTTCGGTCACTGCAACGCCTTCACTGTGGTGCAGCAGGGCGATGGCCAGGTAATCGGTCATGCCCTGTTGGTAGTGCGCGAACAGCACGTGGCCGCCCACAGAGAGGTTCGACTCTTCCATCAGCTTTTGCAGATGTTCCACCGCCACTCGGCTGAAGGCCGTGAAATCCTTGCCGCCGTCGAGGTACTCCTTCAGCCAGCCGCTGAACGGATGCGCCCCGGATTCGGCATGGAAGAAACCCCAGGCCTTGCCCTGTTTGGCGTTGTAGCTCTCGTTGAGGTCGGCGAGCATGTTCTCGATGGCCGTAGACTCCGCCAATTCAGAGTCGCGGGCGTGAAGAACTGCGGGGGTGCCGTCGGGTTTTTTGTCGATCAGGTGGACGATGCAATGACGGATCGGCATGGGCTTCTCGGCTGATTGAAGAGAGGAGGGCGTGCTCCCCCAAAAAAGTGCCAAGTGTACCGCAACTAGGCCTGTATGCCCCTTTGTAGGAGCTGCCGAAGGCTGCGATCTTTTGACTTTGCTTTTTTTAAAAAAAAGATCAAAAGATCGCAGCCTTCGGCAGCTCCTACGGGGGCGGAGAGGGCAATTCGACGGTGCGCGGCGGCCCTTATGCGTTTTTTTCCCGGTTTAGAGCAATAAAGCTGACCAAATGGGTAGCAAGAGGCGGATATTTCCCCGTCTCTGTGCTAGTTTTGCCCCGTCTTACGCGAAGTCACTGCGTTAAGCGTGCATTCAGCATTTGTCAGGTCGAACCAAACCCTGATTTCGGCATCTATAACCCCGACTCGTCGCGGTTATGGCCGAGGGTGCCAGATCCAGAAGATCGGGCTCGATGGCTGACACTGCACTCTGCAATCCATATGAATTTGATAGGGAAGGAACACTACATGGCTCTTACTAAAGACCAACTGATCGCCGACATCGCTGAAGCTATCGACGCGCCAAAAACCACCGCGCGTAACGCTCTGGACCAACTGGGCCAAATCGTTGCCGATCAGCTGGAAAACGGCGGCGAAATCACTCTGCCAGGTATCGGCAAACTGAAAGTGACTGAGCGTCCTGCCCGTACCGGCCGTAACCCTTCGACTGGCGCTGCCATCGAAATCGCTGCCAAGAAAGTTATCAAGCTGGTTGTGGCCAAAGGCCTGACCGACGCTGTTAACAAGTAAGACGCAGTAAAAAAAGCCGTGCTCCGGAGCGATCCGGGCACGGCTTTTTTGTGTCTGGGATTTAGCAATTGACCCGCAGACACCACTAAACCAATTGTGGGAGCGGGCTTGCTCGCGAAGGCGGTGTGTCAGTCACCATTAAAGTCGACTGTTACACCGCATTCGCGAGCAAGCCCGCTCCCACATTTTGCTCTGCGTTGATCAGTTACCCTTGCGCACCCAACGCTCGCGCCAAACCTGCTGCTCGGACTTGGTCTGGAACGTCCACGCCACGAAGCGGCTTTGCTTCTGGCCCTGGGACATTTCCACCACCTGGCTTTCCAGCACGCCAGCCTTTTTCAGCGCGGTCTGGATCGCCGGCAGGTTCGAGGCTTTCGACACCAGGGTGCTGAACCACAGCACTTTGTGCTGGAAGCTCGCGCTCTCGGCGATCAGTTGCGTCACAAAGCGCGCTTCGCCACCTTCACACCACAATTCCGCCGATTGACCGCCGAAGTTCAACACCGGCAGTTTGCGTTTCGGGTCGGCACGGCCCAGGGCGCGCCATTTGCGCTCGCTGCCCTTGGTCGCTTCGTCCATCGAGGCGTGGAACGGCGGGTTGCACATGGTCAGGTCAAAACGCTCTCCCGGCTCCAGCAGGCCCAGCAGGATGTGCTTGGGATTGGTTTGCTGACGCAGCTGGATAGCCTTGTTCAGCCCGTTGGACTGCACGATGGCCTTGGCGGCGGCCACGGCCGTCGGGTCGATTTCCGAACCGAGGAAGTGCCAGCGGTAGTCGCTGTAGCCGATCAGCGGATAGACGCAGTTGGCGCCCATGCCGATATCGAGCACCTTGACCGGCGCACCACGGGGGATCTCGCCGTCGTTGACGCTGGCCAGCAGGTCGGCCAGGAAGTGCACGTAATCGGCACGCCCCGGCACCGGTGGGCACAGGTAATCAGCCGGGATGTCCCAGTGGGCCACGCCGTAGAACGACTTGAGCAACGCCCGGTTGAACACTCGCACCGCGTCCGGGCTGGCGAAGTCGATGCTTTCCTTGCCGTACGGGTTGAGGATCACGAACTTCGCCAGTTCTGGCGTGCTCTTGATCAGCTCCGGGAAGTCGTAGCGACCCTGGTGGCGATTGCGCGGGTGCAGGCTGGCCTTCGGACGGGGTTCCACGGCGTTGGCCGGGGTGGCGGAGTCAGGCTTCTTGCGCGCAGGGCGGGGTGTGCGGGGGGCGTTCATGGGTGTGGTCGATTCGGGTATGGCTGAAAGTGGGGGCATTGTCCCACATTAGCTCCCCGATGACGCATATCCCCTGTAGGAGCTGTCGAGTGAAACGAGGCTGCGATCTTTTGACTTTGCTTTTTAAAAACAAAATCAAAAGATCGCAGCCTCGTTTCACTCGACAGCTCCTACAGGACGGGATACGGGACAAGTGGCACAAAAAAAGGGAGGCCATCTGGCCTCCCTTTTTCATTGCGATGTGCCCTTACAGACTGGCAATCCGCGCGTGCTGCTCCGCCAACTTGCCCAAAGCCTGTTCAGCTTCGGCCAGTTTGGCGCGTTCCTTGTCGATGACTTCGGCCGGAGCCTTGTCAACGAAACCGGCGTTGGACAGTTTGCCGCCGACGCGCTGGACTTCGCCCTGCAAGCGCAGGATTTCTTTGTCCAGGCGTGCCAGTTCGGCGTCCTTGTCGATCAGACCGGCCATCGGCACCAGCACTTCCATCTCGCCAACCAGTGCGGTGGCGGACAGCGGTGCTTCTTCGCCGGCAGCCAACACGGTGATCGACTCCAGACGCGCCAGCTTCTTCAGCAGCGCTTCGTTCTCGGTGAGACGACGCTGGTCTTCGGCGCTGACGTTTTTCAGGAACAGGTTCAGCGGCTTGCCCGGCCCGATGTTCATCTCGGAGCGAATGTTGCGCGTGCCGAGCATCAGCGTCTTCAGCCACTCGATGTCATCTTCGGCGCCCTGATCGATGCGTGTTTCATTGGCCACTGGCCAAGGTTGCAGCATGATCGTCTTGCCTTCGATACCGGCCAGCGGCGCGATGCGCTGCCAGATTTCTTCGGTGATGAACGGCATGAACGGGTGCGCCAGACGCAATGCGACTTCCAGCACCCGAACCAGGGTGCGACGGGTGCCGCGCTGGCGCTCAACCGGAGCGTTTTCGTCCCACAGCACAGGCTTGGACAGTTCCAGATACCAGTCGCAATACTGGTTCCAGATGAATTCGTACAAGGCTTGTGCCGCCAGGTCGAAGCGGAACTGGTCGAGTTGGCGGGTCACTTCGGCTTCGGTGCGTTGCAACTGCGAGATGATCCAGCGATCCGCCAGGGACAGCTCGTAGGCTTCGCCGTTCTGGCCGCAATCTTCGCCCTTGTCCAGAACATAACGCGCGGCGTTCCAGATCTTGTTGCAGAAGTTGCGATAGCCTTCGACGCGACCCATGTCGAACTTGATGTCGCGACCGGTGGACGCCAGCGAGCAGAAGGTGAAGCGCAGGGCGTCGGTGCCGTAGCTGGCGATGCCGTCGGCGAATTCGTCGCGGGTCTGCTTCTCGATCTTCTTCGCCAGTTTCGGCTGCATCAGGCCCGAGGTGCGTTTCTGCACCAGGGTTTCCAGGTCGATGCCGTCGATGATGTCCAGCGGGTCCAGGACATTGCCCTTGGACTTGGACATCTTCTGGCCCTGGCCATCACGCACCAGACCGTGAACATAAACAGTCTTGAACGGCACCTGCGGCGTGCCGTCTTCGTTTTTCACCAAGTGCATGGTCATCATGATCATCCGGGCAACCCAGAAGAAAATGATGTCGAAACCGGTCACCAGCACGTCGGTGGAGTGGAATTTCTTCAGGAATTCGGTCTGCTCAGGCCAGCCCAGGGTGGAGAAGGTCCACAGCCCGGAACTGAACCAGGTGTCCAGAACGTCGTTGTCCTGTTGCAGCGTAACGTCCGGGCCGAGGTTGTGCTTGGCACGCACTTCGGCTTCGTCGCGACCGACGTAGACCTTGCCCGACTCGTCGTACCAGGCCGGAATCCGGTGGCCCCACCACAGCTGACGGCTGATGCACCAATCCTGGATGTCGCGCATCCAAGAGAAGTACATGTTTTCGTACTGCTTGGGCACGAACTGGATACGGCCGTCTTCCACGGCAGCAATCGCAGGCTCGGCCAATGGCTTGGTCGACACATACCACTGGTCGGTCAGCCACGGCTCGATGATGGTGCCGGAACGGTCGCCCTTCGGCACTTTCAGGCCGTGATCGTCAACGCTGACCAGCAGGCCGGCAGCGTCAAATGCCGCAACGATTTGCTTGCGCGCTTCGAAACGGTCGAGACCGGCGTATTCGGCCGGGATCTTGCCGTCGATGCTTTCGTTCAGCGTGCCGTCGAGGTTGAACACCTGACAGGCCGGCAGGACGGCGGCGTTCTTGTCGAAAATGTTCAGCAGCGGCAGGTTGTGGCGCTTGCCGACTTCGTAGTCGTTGAAATCGTGGGCCGGAGTGATTTTCACGCAGCCGGTGCCGAATTCAGGATCGCAGTAATCGTCGGCGATGATCGGGATACGGCGGCCGACCAGCGGCAGCTCGACAAATTTGCCGATCAGGGCTTTGTAGCGTTCGTCGTTCGGGTTCACCGCGACGGCGGCGTCGCCGAGCATGGTTTCCGGGCGAGTGGTCGCGACGATCAGGTAATCATTGCCTTCAGCAGTCTTGGCGCCATCGGCCAGCGGGTATTTCAGGTTCCACAGGAAACCTTTCTCGTCGTGGTTTTCCACTTCAAGGTCGGAAATCGCCGTGTGCAACTTGGTGTCCCAGTTGACCAGACGCTTGCCGCGATAGATCAGGCCGTCTTCATGCAGGCGCACGAAGGCTTCTTTAACGGACTCCGACAGGCCGTCGTCCATGGTGAAGCGCTCGCGGCTCCAGTCCACGGACGAGCCGAGGCGGCGGATTTGACGGCTGATGTTACCGCCGGACTGATCCTTCCATTCCCAGACTTTCTCGAGGAATTTCTCGCGACCCAGATCGTGACGATTCTGGCCCTGGGCTTCGAGTTGGCGTTCCACCAGCATTTGCGTGGCGATACCGGCGTGGTCGGTGCCCGGCTGCCACAGGGTGTTGCGACCCTGCATGCGGCGGAAACGGATCAGGGCGTCCATGATCGCGTTGTTGAAGCCGTGACCCATGTGCAGGCTGCCGGTGACGTTCGGCGGCGGGATCATGATCGTGTAGGACTCGCCCGCGCCTTGCGGGGCGAAGTAATTCTCGGACTCCCAGGTGTTGTACCAGGAAGTTTCAATGGCGTGCGGCTGGTAGGTCTTATCCATGCGCGGCGGGACCCTATTGGCATCAATTCAGGAAAAGCCGACGAGTATAGCGGGGCATGGGGCCGAGGGCGAGCAGGGGCGGACCGGGCGCAGACCAAATGTGGGAGCGGGCTTGCTCGCGAAGAGGGTGTGTCAGTCACCTTTAAGTCGACTGATACACCCTCTTCGCGAGCAAGCCCGCTCCCACAGGGGATTGGCGTTGTTTATTCGTACTGGCTGAGAAGCCGCTCCATCCGCGCATCCAGCCGACGCTTGATCTCGGTTTCAATGTGCGGCGCGAAGTCGTCGATCACGTCTTGCATGATCAATTGCGCGGCGGCGCGCAGTTCGCTGTCCAGGTGCAGCAGGGCGTCGGGGCCTTTGCTGGTGGTCGGTTGTGCGGCAGGGGCGGGTGCAGGCTCGACGGCGGGCGATGCGTCGCCGGCGTTGTCGAACAGCATCGGAATCTGTTCCTGCTCGTCTTCATTGACCGTATCGGTCAGCAAGGGCGGTTGCAGGTTGTCATCGCCGAGCAGTTGGCGGATCGACTCAAGGTCATCCAGCAGGTGCGCGGACTTTTGTGGCGGTTTTGGAGTGTCCATCGGAATGCTCAGAGTCGCTGTAAACGGTGATCTTGCAGAGGATAGCCCTGTTCGCGGTAGAAACGGAAACTCTCCCGCGCAGCCGCGCGAATCGTCGGATCTTCCACCACCACTTCCGCCACCCGGGCGAATTTGTTGGCGAAGGCCGGGACTTTCAGGTCGAGATTGACCAGCAAATCCTGATGCGCACCGCAGTCAGCGCCAAACCCCAGGACAATCAAACTGTCCGGTTCGCTTTCGGCGGGGCCGTGGGGCACGAAGGCTTCACCTTTGAACGCCCACAGGCGCGCATCGAGGTCATCACGCTGGGCGGCATCGCTGCAATGCAGGTAGATGCGGTGGCCCATGCGCCAGGCTTTTTCGGTGAGCTTGCAGGCAAAGTCCAGCCGCGCCGACGGATCGGCGCTGGGCAGGATATAGAAGTCGACTTTGGTCATTGCGGTTCCTGAGCCGAGGCGGCCTCACGCGAAAGTGAAGCCGCCCAGGGTCATCGGTTTCAGGCTTTGGCGCGGTCCAGCAGGTATTGGGTCAGCAATGGAACCGGACGGCCAGTGGCGCCCTTGTCCTTGCCGCCGCTGGTCCATGCGGTGCCGGCGATGTCCAGGTGCGCCCAGTTCAGGTTCTTGGTGAAGCGCGACAGGAAGCAGGCAGCGGTAATGGTGCCGGCTTTCGGGCCGCCGATGTTGGCGATGTCGGCGAACGGGCTGTCCAGTTGCTCCTGGTACTCATCGAACAGCGGCAGTTGCCAGGCGCGATCGTCAGCCGAACGGCCGGCGCTTAGCAGTTGGCCGATCAGTTCGTCGTTGTTGCCCAGCAGGCCCGAAGTGTGAGCACCCAGTGCCACCACGCAAGCGCCTGTCAGGGTCGCGATGTCGATCACGGCCTGAGGCTTGAAGCGTTCGGAGTAGGTCAGGGCGTCGCACAGCACCAGACGGCCTTCGGCGTCGGTGTTGAGGATTTCCACGGTCTGGCCGCTCATGGTGGTGACGATGTCGCCAGGGCGCGAAGCATTGCCGCTCGGCATGTTCTCGGCGCAGGCCAGGATGCATACCAGGTTGATCGGCAGTTTCAGTTCGAGCACGGCACGCAGGGTGCCGAACACGCTGGCCGCGCCGCCCATGTCGTACTTCATTTCATCCATGCCGGCGCCGGGCTTGAGGCTGATGCCGCCGGTGTCGAAAGTGATGCCTTTGCCGACCAGTGCGTACGGCTTCTCGGATTTCTTGCCGCCGTTGTATTGCATGACGATCAGGCGCGGTGGCTGGGCGCTGCCCTGGCCGACGGCGTAGAACGAGCCCATGCCCAGGTCCTTGATCTTCTTCTCATCGAGGACTTCGACTTTCAGGCTCTTGAATTCCTTGCCCAGGTTCTTGGCTTGTTCGCCGAGGAACGTCGGGTGGCAGATGTTCGGCGGCAGGTTACCCAGGTTACGGGTGAAGGCCATGCCGTTGGCGATGGCGGTGGCGTGGGCCACGGCGCGCTCGACTTCGGCCTGGGCGGCCTTGATGGTCACCAGGGTGACTTTTTTCAGGGCGCGGGGTTCGGCTTTCTGGCTCTTGAACTGGTCGAAGGTGTATTCGCCGTCCACCAGGGTTTCGGCCAGCAGGCGGGTCTTGCCGTAGCTGTCGCGGCCCTTGACCACGATTTCATCCAGGGCCAGCACGGCATCAACGCCACCCAGGCCTTTAAGGGTATTGAGGATGCCGGCGATGATTTTACGGAACGGGCGGTCGCCCAGCTCTTCGTCCTTGCCCACGCCTACCAGCAGAACGCGGTCGGCCTTGAGGTTCGGCAGGCTGTGCAGCAACAGGCTCTGGCCGACTTTGCCGGCCAGGTCGCCGCGCTTGAGTACGGCGCTGATGGCGCCACCGCTCAGTTCGTCGAGCTGTTTGGCGACGGCACCAAGTTTGCGGCCTTCGCCGACGGCGACTACCAGAGTGGCGGTTTTCAACGTTTCTGGGTTAACGCTTTTTACAACCAGTTCCATGTCCGGGTCCCTGAATTAGGTCAACACGCAGCGTTCCACGGTGTGCGCAAACGTCTGCTGCTATAGATGAAAAGACAGATAGAAAGACGCAGGTCACGGCCCGCGACAAAGGCCGCAGTTTGAACCTCGCCACCAGCGCCTGACAACCCTCGGTTGTACGATCTTCGATGCTTTGGGCACGTGCTTGAGCATGCGCAGTGACAGGCGCACCCAATCACAGGATAATGCGCCATCTTTTTCGGCGGCCCTGCCTTGCGGGCCGGTCGATACGTTTGTTTGTTTGGCCGCCTTAGCCTGACAACCCTGGAGTGTCTGGTTTGATCGTCTTCCGTTATCTATCCCGCGAAGTCCTGTTGACCTTGAGCGCCGTCAGCGCCGTGCTGCTGGTCATCATCATGAGCGGTCGCTTCATTAAATACCTCGCGCAGGCGGCTTCGGGCCAACTGGACCCGAGCTCGCTGTTCCTGATCATGGGCTTTCGCCTGCCGGGTTTCCTGCAACTGATCCTGCCATTGGGGCTGTTCCTCGGGATCCTGTTGTCCTATGGCCGGTTGTACCTGGAAAGCGAAATGACCGTGCTGTCGGCCACCGGCATGAGTCAGCAGCGTTTGTTTCGTATCACCCTGTTTCCGGCGACCCTGGTGGCGCTGGTCGTGGCGTGGCTGAGTCTGAGCCTGGCGCCGCAAGGGGCCAACCAGTTCCAGTTGCTGCTGAACAAGCAGGACGCCCTGACCGAGTTCGATACCCTTGAGCCGGGTCGCTTCCAGGCGTTGCGCGACGGTACGCGGGTGACCTACACCGAAACCCTGACGGACGACCGTATCAACCTGGGCGGCGTGTTCATTTCGCAAAAGAATATTTCCTCCGATCAGAAGGACCGCGGGATTTCCGTACTGGTGGCCGAGAAGGGCCGCCAGGAAATCCGTCCTGACGGCAACCGCTACCTGATTCTCGACAACGGCTACCGCTACGACGGCAACCCGGGGCAGGCCGACTACCGCAAGATCAAGTACGACGAATACGGCGTCTTGCTGCCCAAGCCGGATGTCAGCGACGAAGTGACCGACCGTGACGCCATGACCACCAGTTCCTTGCTGGGCAGCGATGACATTCGCTCGCGCACCGAACTTCAATGGCGCCTGTCCCTGCCGTTGCTGGTCTTCATCGTGACCCTGATGGCGGTGCCGCTGTCGCGCGTCAACCCGCGCCAGGGCCGTTTCCTCAAGCTGCTGCCGGCGATTCTTCTTTATATGGCTTACCTGACCATCCTGATTGCCGCACGCGGCGCCCTCGAAAAGGGCAAGATTCCGCCGGCGCTGGGCTTGTGGTGGGTCCACGGGATCTTCCTGGCCATCGGCCTGGTCTTGCTCTACTGGGAGCCGATGCGCTTGAAACTGGCGAGTCGCCGCGATGCGCTGGAGGTGGCTCGTGGTTAAGCTCGATCGCTACATTGGTAGCAGCGTTTTCGTGGCGATCCTGGCGGTGCTGGGGATCATTCTCGGCCTGGCGACGCTGTTCGCCTTCATCGATGAAATGAGTGACGCCAGCGACACCTACACCTTGATGGATGTCCTGAGCTACGTGCTGCTCACCGCGCCACGGCGTCTGTACGACATGTTGCCGATGGCCGCGCTGATCGGTTGCCTGATCGGCCTCGGCAGTCTGGCCAGCAACAGTGAGCTGACCATCATGCGCGCCGCTGGCGTGTCGATTGGGCGGATCGTCTGGGCGGTCATGAAGCCGATGCTGGTCTTGATGGTGGTTGGGGTGCTGATTGGCGAGTACGTGGCGCCAGCCACAGAAGTGACCGCTCAGGCCAACCGTTCCCTGGCCCAGGGCAGTGGCGACGCGCAAAGCGCCAAGCACGGTCTGTGGCATCGCCAGGGTGACGAGTTCATTCACGTCAACTCCGTGCAGCCCAATGGCCTGCTGTATGGCGTGACCCGCTATCACTTCGACAAAGAGCGGCACATGCTCTCGGCGAGCTTCGCCAAGCGTGCGGAGTTCGACAAGGACCACTGGCAGCTGAGCGATGTGACGACCACGCTGTTTCATGAAAAGAACACCGAGGTCGTTAACACGCCAGTCGAGCGCTGGGAAATTGCCCTGAGCCCGCAACTGCTGAGCACCGTGGTGATGGCGCCCGAGTCGCTGTCGATCAGCGGCCTGTGGGGCTACATCCATTACCTGGCGGACCAGGGCCTGGCCAACGGTCGTTACTGGCTGGCATTTTGGGTCAAGGTGTTGCAACCGCTGGTCACTGCCGCGCTGGTGCTGATGGCGATTTCTTTCATCTTCGGTCCGTTGCGTTCGGTGACCCTCGGTCAGCGGGTCTTCACTGGCGTGCTGGTGGGCTTCACCTTCCGTATCGTCCAGGATTTGCTTGGGCCTTCAAGCCTGGTGTTCGGTTTCTCGCCGCTGTTCGCGGTGCTGGTGCCGGCCAGTGTCTGTGCACTGGCCGGGGTCTGGCTGTTGCGTCGGGCCGGTTGATTCCGGGGTTTTCCTGACCTTGCCGTTGGCAAAAAACGCCCTTGTCGCAAGACCGGGGCGTTTTTGTATTCGCCGTCTGACCTGCGAACGTGACGCTTGCGCCGTGGATCAGGTACAATTCCCGGCTATTTTTCGGCGGGCTATGCCTGCAGCCTTTTTGAGTGTTGATCCGTGAGTGATTTGAGTCATATCCGCAATTTCTCCATCATCGCCCACATTGACCATGGCAAGTCGACGCTGGCCGATCGCTTCATCCAGATGTGCGGCGGCCTTGCCGAGCGCGAAATGGAAGCCCAGGTCCTGGACTCCATGGACCTGGAACGTGAACGCGGGATCACCATCAAGGCCCACAGCGTCACCTTGTATTACACCGCCAAAGACGGCATCAAATACCAGTTGAACTTCATTGACACCCCGGGCCACGTCGACTTCACCTATGAAGTCAGTCGGTCGCTGGCGGCCTGTGAAGGTGCGTTGCTGGTGGTCGATGCCGGTCAGGGTGTCGAAGCGCAATCGGTAGCCAACTGCTATACGGCGATTGAGCAGGGCCTGGAAGTGATGCCGGTCCTGAACAAGATCGACCTGCCACAGGCTGATCCGGATCGCGTCAAAGAAGAAATCGAAAAAATCATCGGCATCGATGCCACCGACGCGGTCGAGTGCAGTGCCAAGACTGGCCTGGGCGTCGACGAAGTGCTCGAGCGCCTGGTCAAGACCATTCCCGCGCCGACCGGCAACTACGAAGATCCGCTGCAAGCGTTGATCATCGACTCCTGGTTCGACAACTACCTGGGCGTTGTCTCCCTGGTACGTGTGCGTCACGGTCGTGTAAAGAAGGGCGACAAGATTCTGGTCAAGTCCACCGGCAAGATCCACCTGGTGGACAGCGTCGGTGTCTTCAACCCGAAACACACCGCCACCGTTGACCTGAAGGCCGGCGAAGTGGGCTTCATCATTGCCGGTATCAAGGACATTCACGGTGCACCGGTGGGTGACACCCTGACCTTGAGCTCCACCCCCGACGTTGACGTGCTGCCCGGCTTCAAACGCATTCAGCCGCAGGTTTACGCCGGTCTGTTCCCGGTCAGCTCCGACGACTTCGAAGATTTCCGTGAAGCCCTGCAAAAGCTCACGCTCAATGACTCGTCCCTGCAATACACCCCGGAAAGCTCCGACGCCCTGGGCTTCGGCTTCCGTTGCGGGTTCCTCGGCATGCTGCACATGGAAATCATCCAGGAGCGCCTCGAGCGCGAGTACGACCTGGACCTGATCACCACGGCGCCGACGGTAATTTTCGAGCTGTTGCTGAAAACCGGCGAAACGATTTACGTCGACAACCCGTCCAAGCTTCCGGACCTGTCCTCGATCGAAGACATGCGTGAACCGATCGTGCGGGCCAATATTCTTGTGCCGCAAGAGCACCTGGGCAACGTCATTACCCTGTGTATCGAAAAGCGTGGCGTACAACACGACATGCTGTTCCTCGGAACTCAGGTCCAGGTGACCTATGATTTGCCGATGAACGAAGTGGTCCTGGACTTCTTCGATCGTCTGAAATCCACCAGCCGCGGCTATGCTTCGCTGGATTACCATTTCGATCGTTATCAATCAGCTAATCTGGTGAAACTGGATGTGCTGATCAACGGTGACAAGGTCGACGCCCTGGCGTTGATCGTGCACAAGGATAACGCGCACTACAAAGGTCGCCAGTTGACCGAGAAGATGAAAGAGCTGATTCCGCGCCAGATGTTCGACGTCGCGATCCAGGCCGCCATTGGCGGGCAGATCATTGCGCGGACCTCCGTCAAGGCACTCAGAAAGAACGTATTGGCCAAATGCTACGGCGGTGACGTTAGCCGTAAGAAAAAACTGCTGGAAAAGCAAAAGGCCGGTAAGAAACGCATGAAGCAAGTGGGCAACGTGGAAATTCCACAAGAAGCCTTCCTTGCAGTGCTCAGGTTGGATAGTTAGGTCCTATGTCACTAAATTTCCCGCTGTTGCTGGTCATCGCCGTGTTCGTCTGCGGCCTGTTGGCGTTGCTCGATCTGGTTTTCCTGGCGCCGCGTCGGCGTGCCGCCATTACCTCCTATCAGGGCAGCGTCAGCCAGCCCGATGTGGTGGTGGTCGAGAAACTGAACAAAGAGCCGCTGCTGGTCGAATACGGCAAGTCGTTCTTTCCGGTGTTGTTCATCGTGCTGGTGCTGCGTTCGTTCCTGGTGGAACCGTTCCAGATTCCTTCCGGTTCGATGAAACCGACCCTGGACGTTGGCGACTTCATTCTGGTGAACAAGTTTTCTTACGGGATCCGCCTGCCGGTGATCGACAAGAAAGTCATCGAAGTCGGTGATCCGCAGCGTGGCGATGTGATGGTGTTCCGCTATCCGAGCGATCCGAACGTCAACTACATCAAGCGTGTAGTGGGCCTGCCGGGCGACCAGATTCGCTACACCGCCGACAAGCGCCTGTTCGTCAACGGTGAGTCGATCGCCGAGCAACTGGTCGGCTCCGAGCCGGGCACGTTGGGCAGCGCCGAACTGTACGAAGAAAAACTCGGTGCAGCGGAACACCAGATCCGCAAGGAAATGAGCCGCTACCGCGCCACGCCGGACCATACCTGGACCGTGCCTGCCGGGCACTACTTCATGATGGGCGACAACCGCGACAACTCCAACGACAGTCGCTACTGGGATGATCCGAACATTCCCAAGGATCTGCTGGGCATGGTTCCCGACAAGAATATCGTCGGCAAGGCCTTCGCAGTCTGGATGAGCTGGCCGGAACCCAAACTCAGTCACCTGCCGAATTTCTCGCGGGTTGGCCTGATCAAGTAATCACACACGGCGCTGTTGAACACAGCGCCGAATGCATTTCTGGAGTCGCCACAATCGACCCCGAAGGCATGAAGCCAATGATATTCAGGACGTAATTTTTGAACACAGCGTTAATTGTCCCAGGCCTGCGCCGCATCACGGCGATGGCGGTGGAATCCAACCACGAACTCAGCGTGGGTAAACCGTGAGCGCCTCCTTAAGTCGTCTAGAGCGTCAGCTCGGCTACACCTTCAAGGACCAGGAACTGATGGTCCTGGCCCTGACTCACCGCAGCTTTGCCGGGCGTAACAACGAACGCCTGGAATTCCTCGGTGATGCCATCCTCAACTTCGTCGCCGGCGAGGCGCTGTTCGATCGCTTCCCGCTGGCCCGCGAAGGCCAGTTGTCGCGTTTGCGCGCACGCCTGGTGAAAGGTGAGACCCTGGCCGTACTGGCCCGCGGTTTCGATCTGGGCGATTACCTGCGTCTGGGTTCCGGCGAATTGAAGAGCGGCGGTTTCCGTCGCGAGTCGATTCTGGCCGATGCCCTGGAAGCGCTGATTGGTGCGATCTACCTGGACGCTGGCATGGACATGGCGCGTGAGCGCGTGCTGGCCTGGCTGACGGGTGAGTTCGAGGGCCTGACCCTGGTCGACACCAACAAGGATCCGAAAACCCGTCTGCAGGAATTCCTGCAATCCCGGGGCTGTGAGCTGCCACGTTACGAAGTGGTGGATATCCAGGGTGAGCCGCACTGTCGAGTCTTCTTCGTCGAATGCGAAATCACCTTACTGAACGAAAAAAGCCGAGGTCAGGGTGTGAGTCGTCGTATTGCCGAACAGGTAGCGGCCGCAGCAGCACTGATTGCCCTGGGTGTGGAGAATGGCAATGACTGATTCAACCGCAACACGCTGTGGCTATGTTGCCATCGTCGGCCGTCCCAACGTGGGCAAGTCCACGCTGCTGAACCATATCCTGGGTCAGAAGCTGGCGATCACCTCGCGCAAGCCGCAGACCACCCGTCACAACATGCTGGGCATCAAGACCGAAGGCGCCATCCAGGCCGTCTATGTCGACACCCCGGGCATGCACAAGGGCGGCGAAAAGGCCCTGAACCGCTACATGAACAAGACCGCTTCGGCGGCGTTGAAAGACGTCGACGTGGTGATTTTCGTGGTTGATCGCACCAAGTGGACCGACGAAGACCAGATGGTTCTCGAGCGCGTGCAGTACGTGACCGGCCCGTTGATCGTGGCGCTGAACAAGACCGACCGCATCGAAGACAAAGCCGAACTGATGCCGCACCTGAGCTGGTTGCAGGAACAGCTGCCGAACGCGCAGATCATGCCGATCTCGGCCCAGCACGGGCACAACCTCGAAGCGCTGGAGCGGGTGATTGCCGGTTACCTGCCGGAAAACGAGCACTTCTTCCCGGAAGACCAGATCACCGACCGCAGCAGCCGTTTCCTCGCCGCCGAACTGGTGCGCGAGAAAATCATGCGCCAGATGGGCGCCGAGCTGCCGTACCAGATCACCGTCGAAATCGAAGAGTTCAAGCAGCAGGGCAAAACCCTGCACATCCACGCCTTGATCCTCGTCGAACGTGACGGCCAGAAGAAGATCATCATTGGCGACAAGGGCGAGCGCATCAAGCGTATCGGCACCGAGGCGCGCAAGGACATGGAGCTGCTGTTTGACTCCAAGATCATGCTCAACCTTTGGGTGAAAGTGAAAGGCGGCTGGTCCGATGACGAGCGCGCACTGCGTTCGCTGGGTTATGGCGACCTGTAACACTCGGTTTTGAAACACCGCAGTACCCCTGTGGGAGCGGGCTTGCTCGCGAATACGATGTAACATTCAGCATTGATGTTGACTGTTGCACCGCTTTCGCGAGCAAGCCCGCTCCCACATTGGTTTTGGGTTGCCTGAAAAACTGCATTCCTTCATTGAGATCTCCATGTCCCAACCCCTCGGCCAACTCGCCTACGTGCTCCACAGCCGCGCCTACCGCGAGACCAGTGCGCTGGTGGATTTCCTCACGCCGCAAGGTCGGTTGCGGGCGGTGTTGCGCAGTGCGCGGGGCAAGGCCGGGACGCTGGCGCGGCCATTTGTGCCGCTGGAAGTCGAGTTCCGTGGGCGTGGCGAGCTGAAAAATGTCGGGCGCATGGAGAGTTCGGGGACGTCGACCTGGCTGATCGGTGAAGCACTGTTCAGCGGTCTCTACCTCAATGAACTGCTGATTCGCCTGCTGCCGGCGGAAGACCCGCACCCCGGTGTCTTTGATCACTATGCGGCAACGCTGCTTGCGCTGGCCGAAGGCCGTCCGCTGGAGCCGTTGCTGCGCTCCTTCGAATGGCGCCTGCTGGATGATCTCGGCTACGGTTTTGCGCTGAGCACCGACATCCACGGCGATCCCATCGCGTCGGACGGTCTCTACCGTTTGCAAGTGGACGCCGGGCTGGAACGGGTTTATCTGCTGCAACCCGGTCTGTTCAACGGCACCGAACTGCTGGCCATGGCCGAAGCCGACTGGACTGCGCCCGGTGCGTTGTCCGCTGCCAAGCGTCTGATGCGCCAGGCCTTGGCCGTTCATCTGGGCGGTCGTCCTTTGGTCAGTCGCGAACTGTTTCGCAAGCCCTGATCACCCCGTATGCTGTGCGCCGAATCTTTCAATTCAGGAGCGCTTCCGTGACCACCAGCAATCGCATTCTTCTTGGCGTGAACATCGACCACGTTGCCACCCTGCGTCAGGCCCGGGGCACTCGCTATCCGGACCCGGTCAAGGCAGCACTGGACGCGGAAGAGGCGGGCGCTGACGGCATCACCGTGCACCTGCGCGAAGACCGCCGACACATCCAGGAGCGCGACGTGCTGCTGCTCAAGGACGTGCTGCAAACCCGCATGAATTTCGAAATGGGCGTCACCGAAGAAATGATGGCGTTCGCCGAACGCATCCGCCCGGCGCACATTTGCCTGGTGCCGGAAACCCGCCAGGAACTGACCACCGAGGGTGGTCTGGACGTCGCCGGGCAGGAAGCGCGGATCAAGGCGGCGGTGGAGCGCCTGTCGAAGATCGGCTGCGAAGTGTCGCTGTTCATCGACGCGGACGAGCGGCAGATCGCGGCGTCCAAGCGTGTTGGCGCGCCAGCTATCGAGCTGCACACCGGCCGTTATGCCGATGCCGAGACGCCGACCGAGGTCGCCGAAGAACTCAAGCGAGTCGCCGATGGCGTGGCGTTTGGTTTGACCCAGGGCTTGATCGTCAATGCCGGTCACGGTTTGCACTATCACAACGTCGAAGCCGTGGCGGCGATCAAGGGCATCAACGAACTGAACATCGGCCATGCGCTGGTGGCCCATGCGTTGTTCGTCGGGTTCAAGTCGGCTGTTTCGGAGATGAAAGCGCTGATTCTGGCGGCGGCACTCAAGGGTTGAGATAGGCGGCGCTACCTTCGCGGGCAAGCCTCGCTCCTACAGGTTAGGTGATCTCCTGTAGGAGCGAGGCTTGCCCGCGAAAGCGTCATTGAATACACCAAAGATTTAAAGCGGCGGCGTTTCCTGGCTCGGCTTGGACTTGTCGATCCCGGGCACATGCAGGTTGCCTTCGGCCACTTGATCGCCTTCAAGCTGCGGCTGTGTCACCCAGGTCAGGATGTCGTAGTAGCGACGGATGTTCGCCACGAAGTGCACCGGCTCGCCGCCACGGGCGTAGCCATAGCGCGTCTTGCTGTACCACTTCTTCTCGGACAGGCGCGGCAGGATCTTTTTCACGTCCAGCCATTTGTCCGGGTTCAGCCCTTCCTTGGCCGCCAGTTTGCGTGCGTCATCCAGATGGCCGCTGCCCACGTTATAGGCCGCCAGGGCAAACCAGGTGCGATCCGGTTCCTGGATCGATTCGTCCAGTTGATCCTTCATGTAGGCCAGGTACTTGGCGCCGCCCATGATGCTTTGCTTGGGGTCGAGGCGGTTCGAGACGCCCATGGCTTGCGCGGTGTTCTGGGTCAGCATCATCAGGCCACGCACGCCGGTCTTGGACGTGACCGCCGCTTGCCACAGCGATTCCTGATACCCGATGGCCGCCAGCAGGCGCCAGTCGACTTTCTCTTTCTTGGCGTAGTTCTTGAAGTGCTGTTCGTATTTGGGCAGACGTTGCTGCAAGTGCTGGGCGAAGGTGGTGGCGCCCATGTAGCCGAGGACATCGACGTGGCCGTAATAACGGTCTTTCAGGCGTTGCAGGGTGCCGTTCTTCTGCACCTTGTCGAGGTAGGCGTTGATTTCGTTGAGCAGGCTGTTGTCTTCGCCAGCGGCCACGGCCCAGCTCTGGTTGCTGGCGTCACCCAGGTCGAAGGCAACCTGGATGTTGGGGAAGTAGACCTGGTTCATTGCCACTTCATTGGAGTCGACCAGGGTCAGGTCGATCTGGCCTTCATCCACCATCCGCAGCAGGTCGACGACTTCAACGGCGTCGGACTCCTCGTATTCAATGCCGGGGTATTTCTTTTTCAGCTCCGCCAATTGCTCGGCGTGGGTGCTGCCCTTGAGTACCATGATCTTCTTGCCGACCAGATCACCCGCATCGGTAGGCCGGGACTGGCCGTTGCGGTAGATGACTTGGGGGGTGACTTCCAGATAGGAGTGGGAAAACCGTACCTGCTTTTTGCGTTGTTCGCTGCTGACCAGGCCGGCAGCCGCCAGGACCGGGCCTTTGGGCTTGCCCACCTGGTTGAACAGGTCGTCGAGGTTGTCGGCGGTTTCGATTTCGAGCTTGACCCCCAGATCTTCGGCAAAGCGCTTCACCAGCTCGTATTCGAAGCCGGTTTCGCCGTTACGATCCTGGAAGTAGGTGGCGGGGCTGTTCCGGGTGATCACCCGCAGCACGCCATCCTCCTTTACGCGCTCCAGCGTGTTGGGTTTATCAACACAGCCACTGAGCATCAGGAAGAGTCCGGTTGCGATCAGCCATTTGGCGTACCGCGGACGCAAAGCCGTTGGGGAAAACATCTGCGCAGTATACGCAAAGGACCACGAGCGCCATATCTCGACAGCGAAGGGCGAGTCTGCTAGAGATTCGAAAACCACCCCGGAGCCCGCAGGAATGGGGCCGGACGGCATTTTGTGACAGAAAAAATAAGCCCTGGTATGCGCCTGTTTTGGGCCCGAATCCACGGCCCGACGTTCGGGTACGGCCGTGCGTACCGTTTCGGGTGATGTCGCGGGCGGTTTAGGCTAGAATGCACGGCCTCAAAGCACACCCCTTCCCGAGGCTGTCCCGAAGATGTTGATCCTGCGCGGCGCTCCTGCCCTTTCTGCCTTTCGCCACAGCAAACTCCTTGAGCAACTGAGCCAGAAAGTTTCGGCTGTCAGCGGCTTGTATGCTGAATTCGCTCACTTCGCCGAAGTTACCGGCGTCCTGACCGGCGACGAACAGCAGGTGCTTGCGCGCCTTCTGAAGTACGGCCCAAGTGTCCCGGTGCAAGAACCGACCGGTCGTCTGTTCCTGGTGTTGCCGCGTTTCGGCACCATCTCGCCATGGTCCAGTAAAGCCAGCGACATCGCTCGCAACTGCGGCCTGAGCAAAATCCAGCGCCTGGAGCGCGGCATTGCGTTCTATGTGGCTGGCCAGTTCAGCGACGCCGAAGCGCAACTTATTGCTGACGTGCTGCATGACCGCATGACGCAAATCGTGCTGGGCAACCTCGAACAGGCCGCCGGTCTGTTCAGCCACGCCGAACCCAAGCCCCTGACCGCGATCGACGTGTTGGGTGGCGGCCGCGCCGCGCTGGAAAAAGCCAACACCGAGCTGGGCCTGGCCCTGGCCGAAGACGAGATCGACTACCTGGTCAACGCCTTCGTCGGCTTGAAGCGCAACCCCCACGACATCGAACTGATGATGTTCGCCCAGGCGAACTCCGAGCACTGCCGTCACAAGATCTTCAACGCCAGTTGGGACATCGACGGCCAGAGCCAGGAAAAAAGCCTGTTCGGCATGATCAAGAACACCTACGTGATGCACAGCGAAGGCGTTCTGTCGGCTTATAAGGACAACGCTTCGGTGATCGTCGGCAACGTCGCCGGCCGTTTCTTCCCGGACCCTGAAACCCGCCAGTACGGCTCGGTGCAGGAACCGGTGCACATCCTGATGAAAGTCGAGACCCACAACCACCCGACCGCGATTGCCCCGTTCCCGGGCGCATCCACGGGTTCCGGTGGCGAGATCCGCGACGAAGGCGCGACCGGTCGCGGCGCCAAGCCCAAGGCTGGCCTGACCGGTTTCACCGTCTCCAACCTGCAAATCCCGGGCTTCGAACAGCCGTGGGAAGTGCCGTACGGCAAGCCTGAGCGCATCGTTACCGCGCTGGACATCATGATCGAAGGCCCACTGGGTGGCGCCGCGTTCAACAACGAATTCGGCCGTCCAGCCCTGACCGGTTACTTCCGTACCTTCGAACAGTCGATCACCACCCCCCGTGGTGACGAAGTTCGCGGTTACCACAAGCCGATCATGCTGGCCGGCGGCATGGGTAACATCCGTGCCGAACACGTCCAGAAAGGCGAAATCACCGTCGGCTCCAAGCTGATCGTGCTCGGCGGCCCGGCGATGCTGATCGGTCTGGGCGGCGGCGCGGCTTCCTCCATGGCCACCGGCACCAGCTCGGCGGACCTGGACTTCGCTTCGGTGCAGCGCGAAAACCCTGAGATGGAACGTCGCTGCCAGGAAGTCATCGACCGTTGCTGGCAACTGGGTGACAAGAACCCGATCAGCTTCATCCACGACGTGGGTGCGGGCGGTCTGTCCAACGCCTTCCCGGAACTGGTCAACGACGGTAACCGTGGTGGCCGCTTCGAACTGCGCAACATTCCAAACGACGAGCCGGGCATGGCCCCGCACGAAATCTGGAGTAACGAATCCCAGGAACGCTACGTTCTGGCGGTGGGCCCGGCGGACTTCGAACGCTTCCAGGCGATCTGCGAACGTGAGCGTTGCCCGTTTGCCGTGGTCGGCGAAGCCACTGCCGAACCGCAACTGACGGTCACCGACAGCCACTTCGGCAACAGCCCGGTGGACATGCCACTCGAAGTGCTGCTGGGCAAAGCCCCGCGCATGCACCGTTCGGCCGTTCGTGAAAACGAACTGGGCGACGACTTCGATCCTTCGACGCTTGAGATTGCAGACTGCGTTGAACGCGTTCTGCATCACCCGGCCGTGGCGAGCAAAAGCTTCCTGATCACTATCGGCGACCGCACCATCACCGGCCTCGTGGCCCGTGACCAAATGGTCGGCCCGTGGCAGGTTCCGGTGGCTGACGTTGCCGTGACCGCCACCAGTTTCGACGTCTACACCGGTGAAGCCATGGCCATGGGCGAGCGTACTCCGCTGGCCCTGCTGGACGCTCCGGCGTCGGGCCGCATGGCCATCGGCGAAACCCTGACCAACATCGCGGCTTCGCGCATCAACAAGATCTCCGACATCAAGTTGTCGGCGAACTGGATGTCGGCGGCCGGTCACCCGGGTGAAGACGCGCGTCTGTACGACACCGTGAAAGCGGTCGGCATGGAGCTGTGCCCGGACCTGGGCATTACCATTCCGGTGGGCAAGGACTCCATGTCCATGGCCACACGCTGGACCGACGAAGGTGTCGACAAGACCGTCACCTCGCCAATGTCCCTGATCGTGACCGGTTTCGCGCCAGTGGCTGACATCCGTCAGACCCTGACCCCGGAACTGCGCATGGACAAGGGCACCACCGACCTGATCCTGATCGACCTCGGCCGTGGCCAGAACCGCATGGGCGCCTCGATCCTGGCCCAGGTTCACGGCAAGCTCGGCTCGCAAGCGCCGGACGTCGATGATGCCGAAGACCTGAAAGCCTTCTTCGCCGTGATCCAGGGCCTCAACGCCGACGGCCACCTGCTGGCGTACCACGACCGTTCCGACGGTGGTCTGCTGACCAGCGTCGTGGAAATGGCCTTCGCCGGTCACTGCGGTTTGAGCCTGAACCTCGATGGCCTGGCAGAAACCTCCGCCGACATCGCCGCGATCCTGTTCAACGAAGAACTGGGCGCCGTGATCCAGGTTCGCCAGGACGCCACCCCGGACATCCTCGCGCAATTCAGTGCGGCAGGCCTGGGCGACTGCGTGTCGGTGATCGGTCAGCCGATGAACAACGGTCAGATCAACATCACCTTTAACGGTGAAACCGTGTTCGAAGGCCAGCGTCGTCTGCTGCAGCGCACCTGGGCGGAAACCAGCTACCAGATCCAGCGTCTGCGTGACAACGCGGACTGCGCCGAACAAGAGTTCGACGTGCTGCTGGAAGAAGACAACCCGGGCCTGAGCGTCAAGCTGAGCTACGACGTCAACCAGGACGTCGCCGCGCCTTACATCAAGAAAAACATCCGCCCACAGGTTGCCGTACTGCGTGAGCAGGGCGTCAACGGTCAGGTGGAAATGGCCGCAGCCTTCGACCGCGCCGGTTTCAACGCGATCGACGTGCACATGAGCGACATTCTGGCCGGCCGTGTCGACCTGAACGACTTCAAGGGCATGGTCGCTTGCGGCGGTTTCTCCTACGGCGACGTACTGGGTGCCGGCGAAGGCTGGGCCAAGTCCGCGCTGTTCAACAGCCGTGCTCGCGATGCGTTCCAGGGGTTCTTCGAACGTAACGACAGCTTCACCCTCGGCGTGTGCAACGGTTGCCAGATGATGTCCAACCTGCACGAACTGATCCCGGGCAGCGAGTTCTGGCCGCACTTCGTGCGCAACCGTTCCGAGCAGTTCGAAGCCCGCGTGGCAATGGTTCAGGTCCAGGAATCGAACTCAATCTTCCTGCAAGGCATGGCCGGTTCGCGCATGCCAATCGCCATCGCACACGGTGAAGGTCATGCCGAGTTCGAAAGCGAAGAAGCCCTGCTGGAAGCCGATCTGTCCGGTTGCGTGGCAATGCGTTTCGTCGACAACCACGGCAAAGTCACCGAAAACTACCCGGCCAACCCGAACGGCTCGCCGCGTGGGATCACCGGGCTGACCAGCCGCGATGGTCGCGTAACGATCATGATGCCGCACCCGGAACGCGTATTCCGCGCCGTGCAGAACTCGTGGCGTTCGGAAGACTGGAACGAAGACGCACCTTGGATGCGTATGTTCCGTAATGCTCGGGTCTGGGTAAATTAAGAGCGGGTGAACTAGGCCTGTGTACAAGCTCTGCTTTTTTGTTCCAACCAGTCACGTCGAAGACGTGAAAAGTGCCGTATTCGCCGCCGGTGGCGGGCGGATCGGCGCTTATGGTCACTGCGCATGGCAGGTGTTGGGCCTGGGTCAGTTTCGTCCACTGGATGGCAGTCAGCCGTTTATTGGCGAAGCGGGCCAGGTCGAGCAGGTTGAGGAATGGAAGGTTGAGCTGGTGGTGGCGGATGAGTTGATCGTGGCCGCAGTGGCTGCGTTGAAACTCAGCCATCCGTATGAGACGCCGGCTTATGAAGTGTGGCGGCTGGAGGATTTCTGATCCTACCGGCTCGCTGAAATGAGAAACCCGCTGATGCAGATCAGCGGGTTTTTTATTGCCCGCAGGTATGAACCTGTGAAGGTCAGCGGGCTTTTGATTTTGTAGTGTTTGTCAGGGCCTCTTCGCGAGCGAGCCCGCTCCCACAATGGTTCGGTGTACATAGCGCCAATGTAGGAGCGGGCTTGCTCGCGAAGGCGGACCATCAGGCGCCAGGGATCTTCACGGTGCGGGGACCAGGTTCACCTCCTGTTCGAGCATGTCGAGCAGGTCGAGCAGGTGTTTGAACCGGCGCGCCTGCTTGCCCCAGCGATTGATAAAAAACAGCCCGTTATCGTCGATCTCGATCGGGGTCGAAACGATGTCCCCGGATTTGGATTTGTGCAGCAAATTGATCTCTGCCGTGGACGGGCGTTCGATCAGGTAGTGCCCGGCGTGGATCAGTCTTGACCTGTCGACAGGGACGATGGCCGCCGCTCTTGGCATGGCGGCAATGCCCACTTCCAGTGTGTAGTCGCTGCGCAAAGCCCTCGTCGTCAGTGACTTGAGGTCGGTTTCCCAGAAGCCACGGTGGATGCTCCTGGCCCGTGCCAGCGTGGTATCCCTGACATGCAGGCTGGCCGCGCCGAGCATTTCCGCCAGCCCCGGGACCCCAAGGTTACTGTTGGTGTGGGCGCTGCCGACGAAGGCGATCCATTTGTGCTGGCCCTGTGTCGTCTGATCGGCGCGGATGACCTGGGCGGCGAAGTAGCTGAACATCTGGTTGCGGGCAAAATCCCCGTCCTCCATGCCTTTGATGTGATAGCTGGCGGTGCAGTCGATGGCCCTGACGCGGATGCCGTACTTGCCGGCCGCCTGGATCACTTGCGAATAAGTATCGGGGCCGCTGTAGAAGGGACCCATGTGGCCCACGTCCTGGTTTCTGAGGTAGGTCTTGAGCCGGTTGGGCATTTGTTGGGTCAGGTGAAATGCATCCAGGTGGGCCTGGTGCAGGTCGGTCAGCAGGTGTTCCACGTAAAGTGTTTTGAATCCCAGCTTTTTCAGGTTTTTCATCTGCTTTCTGAGCAGAGCCTTGCTCGACTCATGGCCATGGCCCTCGCCGATCACCAGCCCCGTCAGTGGGCTGTCGGCCACCTGTCTCAAAAACGATTCCACCGTTGTATTCGCCGTGACCTCGGGCAGTTCCGGCCTGGCGGGCGGCACGTAGTCGGCGAAAAAGCGCTCGGCGGTGGTTTTCAGGCTGGAGCGTCGCTCGAGAAAGGCCACGAACGGAACTTGCCCACTCTGACTCAAAGGCGCGTAACGGCTGTCCAGGCCATGGGGCCTGCTCGATAGGCGAGCAATGTCTTCCCGCAAGGGCGGGTCGATATCGAAATCGCTGAAATGCTGAACGCCGGGTTCGGGTGCGATGGCTGCTGGCGGGGTGCTCGGCTCGGGCGCCTTGTACGCAGTGGGCAGTGTCATGCGGTAGTCACCTTTGGCCAGTGCATCCCCGGGTATCGCGCCTGGGGTGTCGACCCAAATGCCCGCAGGTTGATCCAGCCCAACGTCTTCGACTCGCAGCGCCACAGCGTCTTGCAGGTCCGCCAGGCCAGGTGTCTGTTTGAATGTGCGCAGGCGCGACTGTTCAACCAGGGCGATCCAGCGTTCATCCGGGGTGTCGGCGACATCGGCGGCAATGACTTTGTGGGAATAGAAATTCCTCACGCCGTTGTCCCGTGGCGTGGTGGGCGAGGTCTCGCCCATGAGCAGGGCATCCTCCAGTTGATAACAGGTCGAGGCGTCCAGGGCGCGTATTTGCAAGCCCTTGTCCCTGGCCTTGCGCACCAGGGCGAGGTAGGAATACTCCGCGTCCGCCGCGTAACCGAGGGCTTTGTCCATGGCTTTGAGGTGCTTCTCGATGTGCTGCCAGGATTTGCCCGAGTTGAGTTTTTCCAGTTTTGCCGGGAAGACGTCACCCGGCAGGTATTCGACGTACAGACGCTTGAATCCCTTTTCGATCAGCCCATCCATATGCGCGATCAACAGCTGTTTGCTGGCAATGGAGCCCGGTACGGCGCCGATGATCAGGCTCTTGTTGCCGCTAAAGGTGTCGCTGGCGAGCCACTGCGCCATGGACAGGTCGGTCGGGACAGGTGGAACCTGGGTGACGGCGGGCAGGGGGACGTAATCCCTGAAAAACGCCCGGGCGTCTGTGCTCAGGCGCTCGACCTGTTGCAGGTAGGCGATGCGCGCATTGCCCAACTGTTTAACGGCGCTGTCCAGTACCGGTTGCGCCGAGGGGAACATCGATTCGCCCATATTGAGGATGCCGGCCCTGAACTGCGGGTCCAAGACGCCTTCAAGCTGATCCCGGTGTTGCGTCGGTATCCCATAGTCTTTGTGCGGCCCAGGGGTTTCCTGCACCGGTTGATATTTCGGTCGGCCGCCGGACACACCGCTGCGCACCAGATTACCGTCGGCATCCGGCGTGACCAGGCGCCCGGTCGAGGCCAATTGACCGTGCGGGTCCAGGCGATACAGCAAGTAGCGGCCGATGGCATCCGGGGTGTTCGTCGTCCAAAGGGCCCGCCCTTCGAAAAATACCGGGCGTATCTGCGTAGGGTGCAGCGCGGCGGGTTCCAGTTGGTGGATCAGTTGCATCGCGCGGCTTTGCTCGGCACTGGCGCTACTCAGGCGCAGCGATCGCGCCACGGGTTTGAGTGAGCGCAGGGCGGGACGCAAGTCGGTGAACAACGCGCCGGCACTGTTGAGCAGGTAACCGGCGAAATGCTCAAGCGCCGCCGACGTATCGCCCTGGTTGTACGCATGCAACGCGAGCATGGCGTCCTTGAACGCCAGCAGCAGGCCGGCGCTCAGGCTCAGGATCGGGAAGGGCGCGGTGGCAATCGCGGTCACCCATTCGACGCAAGTCCAGAGGATGCCGCCGATCATCTGGGCGCGGTTGGCGGTGGTCGCGGCAACGTCATCGATCTTGCGTTGCAGCTTCATGTTGTACAGCGCGTTGCGCAGGTCGGGCACCGGGGCCACCGTGCGGGTCGAATCGTAGCGCGCAGGGCTGACGCTGGTGCTGTCCAGTTGTTCGGGCAGTTGTTGTTTGGCGTCCTCCAGAAAGGCGCGAACCCGGGTCTGGGATTGCACGCCGACCCGTTGGGTGAGGTAGGCGAGCATGCCGGACTGTTTTTTCAGCAGGTAGTTGAACAGCCTGGCTTGGCGGAAGCCGATGCCGTCGGGGGCCTGCGGGGTGTAGAGCAGGACCGGGTTGTCGCCATGGCTGAACAGCCAGGTGTCGATGACCCATTCACCGTCGATCATCAAACGATGGACTGCGTAGCGGTGGCGCGTTTGCGGCGAGGTCTCGCCGAGGCTGGCGATGCTGCGCTCGAGCCATTGCAGGTCGGCGCTGCTGAGGTGTCCTTGTTGCTGGCACTCCAGCGCGGCACATTGCATCTGGTGCTGGGTGATGACCAAGGTGACGTTGCGTCTCAAGTCATAGCCGGGGCTTTCAGGGCTTTGCAGTTCAGCCTTGACCTTGTCGATGTAGCGCTGGCCGATCCACACGCCGGTGATCGAACGCGCAACTTTTTCGGCAGTCAGCAGACTCAGGTCCACACCCGGCGGGCCTTTGAATCGTGCCGAGCGCGAGAATTTTTCATCGAGAAAACCCACGCCGTCGGCGTAGCCATCGCGGTACAACTGGGTATACGTCAGCGGTGCAGGTGTCCAGTTGCCGACAATCGCGGGTGGCGACAAGGCCCACACGGTATCTGGATCGACATCATTGGCGGTGCGCTGGAGCAGTGCGTTCAAGCTTTTCCTGGCCTGCTCATGCAGGTAAGCATCGAAGCCCGGAAAGCGCTTTTGCGACAACGGATGATCGTCGAAGGTACGCAAGGTACCTTCGGCGTCCTCGGCCAGTGTCGCGAGCTTGCGCCGGGTTTCGACGCTGGCCGAGCGATACCAGAGCGGCGTGCTGAAGTCGTAGTCGTCGACCCGCGTGGCCAACAGATGGGCGGCCATCGACTTCAGGCAATCACCCTGGCTGGCGGCCACCGCGAAGGTGACCTCGTTTTGCTGCTGCGCCCCCGGCTTGTCGCTGAGGCCGGACAAGACCTGTTGCATGCTGTGACGAAACCGCAGGGGGGCGCGGCTGATCAAGTAGTCGCCCATGCCGCCAACTGCGACGTCCCGGGCCCAGCCGAGCAGATGCTGCTGACAGGCGAGCTCAGTGTCGAAAGCCTGGAATTGCTGGTCCCGTGGCGCCTGCGGCGTGCAAAGCAGCAGGCGCGTGATCGCCCCGCCGGCGTCAACCTGGCGCAGCACCCACAAGTCCTGAAGCTGCGCGCCGTGCAGTGACAGCGTGCCCGCGCCGAGGGTGGCGGCGCTCAGTTGCGGATCGCTGCCGGCGCGCAGGCGCTGGATCAGCTGGAAGTCATCCTCCTGCAAATGACCTTGCATCACGGCGGTGAAGGCCAGGGCATTGATCCGCTGATCGAGCATATGTTCGATGGCTTGCTGGAGTTCGGGCCGGGCATGCAGTTGTGTTTGCACGTTGGCAAAGTCGACTCGGGGTTGCAGGGTCGCCAGTTGTTGCGCGAGCCACGCCGGGGTCAGGTCCTTGTACGACTCGGGCAAGGACGCGTCGCGGTAGCGCAGGGTGGTTTTTTCCAGGAAGTCCGACCCCGGGAGGTCGTCGCCGGTGTGCAGGCCACGCAGGGCCAGGTCGATCAGGTTGTGCTGATGTTCATAAACGCCGAAACCGGGGACGTGACGACGGGTGCTGATCCACAGGTGTTGCGGCTCCAGGTCATGAATCTCCAGATCATCGCCGAGCCGTTCAAGCCATTGGTGACGGGCCAGGGATTGAGGATCGGTTGCCGGCCCCAGCAGATCCAATAGACCCTGGCGCGCCTGATTGTAGTGCCCGAGGTGAACGGCCAATTCAGCCCGCCGGGTTGCACTGGCGCTGCGATACCAGTCCGGTGCGCTCATTCGCAAGCTCCGTTCGAGCAGGGTTTGCGCACGCAATTCCAGACGCAGGGTGAGGTCCGGCAGGGACGAACCGATGGCGCGGTCGAGGGCGCTGGTTAACCGGGCCGGGTCTTGCTCCAGGTTGTCGTTGAAACTCAACGCCCGCTCGATGTCCTGAGTGCGCTTGGCAATCTTGGCGTCGTACAGGTGTTCAAACAACGGCGCGCTGTCGATGGGTGACAGCTGCAACGGCCTGATCCCCGCCGCACTCAAGGCGTGAAAGCGTACAGGCAGCATCTGCAGGAATTCGTCCCGGGCGGCGGCGTGCAGCATGTGTTGCTGCAGATGACGGTCCAGCTCGGCCAGGGAATCGAAGGACTCAATCCCCCGCGAGGGCGTGAACAGCAAGACATGGCCAACGTTTTGCGCGTCGGACAAGTCGTTTACCACCGGGCTGTTTTTTTCCGTGGCGACAAAGGCACCGGCCAGTTCGACGGTGTGGTCCTGATAACTGAACTGCAAGGCGTACAGACCTGGACGCAGGGGCGGCGCCAGCGTCAGGCTCGCCAGCATCTGGCCGGCCTGGGGATGCAGCAGGCGATCCTGCACGTCCAACCGGGCTTCGTTTTCGATGGCGGTGAACCCGGCCTCAAAAATCATGAATGACTTGGCGGGCTTGCCATCGATCAGCTCGCGCAGGTCCATGTTCGCCAAGTGCGTGTTGAGCGAGGTCTTGACGGTGGCGAGCAGCGCCTTGCCCGCCGCGCTTTGCAGGTCGCTGCCTGCCAGCGCTTGATAGTGGGTACGGCTGCGACGCATAAACTGCTCGCGGTAATTCTTCAAAAGCCCGTTCAGGCGATTCAGGTAGACCTGCTCGGCCGAAGGTTTCGGGTCGGGCAGCAATGGGGTTTCGGTCTTGAGCAGATGATGACCGATCTGATTGAGATAGCCCTTGATCTCTTCAAAGGACGGTGCGGCGGTGGGTGTGCTCATCGGCACAATCTCCAGGCTGGTGGGAATTACCTTCAGCTTGGAGTGGGGGGCGTGGGCGATGGCGGTACATAGTTACCGCCATTTGCTGCTTGGGATGTGTATGTCAGACGGTTAAACATCGGTTGTTTAAAACGTGTTCGAAGTTACTTCCCGAGACCTACAAAATCTTGCGCCGTTGCCTACGGCTACGCCAGAATCCGCCGGCTTGTGCGCCTCGGGGCTGCTCGGTAACTTTATTCCCGTCACTGCCCATCAGTGATCGGGTTTAGCAGCCCGGGAGATTTATCTAACAAGTTGCACAAGCGCCATCAGTCAGGCATCCCCACGCTTGCACTCAATGGTAGCTGTGCGCAGGGCGCCTTCGGGCGCGCCGGCTTTGTTAGATTCCCCGGTCTGCTAACCTGCGTACAGCTGCCTCCCTCTCGTTTAGCAGCAGGAGGGCTGGCACCGCATCAGAGAGAATCTGACCTATGTCTGAAGTGACCCCCGATCCGCCAGAAACCGACCCGACATCCCCGCAACAACCCGAATCACAACCACGCGACATCCCCTCATTCGCCGACATCAAAGCCACACCGCGCAAACCCTGCACCCTGTTTGCCGTTAATCCAAACGCCAGCAGCGAAACCCTGATGACCTACCTGGTCGAGACACTGGCCTCGGTCGACGTGATGGTCCACAACCTGGTGGACCTGCTGGACGGCAGCTCACGCAACGCCCTGCTGGGCATCTCCAACAGCGTGATGCTGGCGGAAATCACCGCGAACCGGGTGCTGGATCAGATCGACCCGCGTGAATAGACCCGGCCCCTTCGCGAGCAAGCCCGCTCCCACATTTGTCCGGTGTACGCAGTTCCAATGTGGGAGTGCTCAGCACTCTCACCAATATCCTGCAAGACTACCTGGAGACCACAGATGGCAACGCCCCATAGCGGTCACATCCTTTCATCCGCCTTGGACACCCTGGTCAAAAAGCCTTTGAATCAAGCCGATGACGCGGCACTGGTGAGTGCAGCTAAGGTTGTCTGGTATTCGAAGGATGATCTGGTGAGTGAAGTCGAAACCTTCCTCAGTCGTCACGGGGATGAGCTCGAAGTTCGCCGTGCTGGGTACTTGCTTGAGCGGTTCACGCGCTTTGCGTGTGTTTCTGAAAGCCGTGTATTGGAAACTTTCGGCGCTCTTAAGCTTTTTTTAAGCTCGACACCCAGGCTGGAGGTGCGGTCGCAGGTAGCGGCTGTTCCGCTTCGCAGGCGGCGCGATGAACTGGCGGTTTCCTGGGGGCTGAGTGAGGGGTTGGGGCTGAAGGCTCAGACGCTGATGCCTTTCCAGACTCGACATTACGAAGCTGAGCAGCATGCGTCGTCTGTTTGAGCTGATCTGCCTGGAGGTTTCGGTGTTGGTCAGGGCCCCTTCGCGGGCAAGCCTCGCTCCTACAGGGGAATGCAATCAACCTGTAGGAGCGAGGCTTGCCCGCGAAGACGGAGGGTCAGGCGCCGAAGATCTAAACCTTTGCACTCACCTCACTGCGATTGACCAACGCCTCCAACGCCCCACTCAAACTCTGTGCCTTGTCGCCAATCAGCAGATGCCAAACCCCACCCTCCAACTGGCTGACACCCTGGCAGCCCAGCTCCTTCAACTGACACTCCGACAACGCCTTGCCATCCGCCAGGTGCAGGCGAATCCGGGTCATGGCGACGCAATCCATTTGCAGCACATTGTCGCCACCGCCCAAGGCATTCAGCCATTGCTGCGCTTCCGGCACGGCGACAGGTTTTGCCTCTTCGACTATAGCGGCAGGGGTGCTGATCACTGCGCGACCCAACGCCGGCATCGCCAGTCGAATTTCATCGGCAATGCTGTCCGCCATGGGGCCGACCACCACCTGCAAACTCCCGCCCTTGCCCGGACGCACCACGGCCATCGCACCCAGTGCTTTCAACTCGGCATCGTTGGCCTTGTTGCGATCCACCATGTCCAGGCGCAAGCGCGTGGTGCAGGCGCCGACGGTGATCAAGTTCGCAGCACCACCCAACGCCTTGATATAGGCCCCGGCGCGCTCGTTTTCCGTGAACACGACCCGCTCGGCTGAAGCCACGTCTTCACGCCCCGGCGTCTTCAGGTTGAAGCGACGAATGCAGAAATCGAACACCAGGTAGTAGATCGCCGCATAGGCCAGCCCGACGGGAATCACCAACCAGCCATTGGTGGATTTACCCCAGCCCAGCACCATATCGATGAAACCACCGGAGAAGGTAAACCCGAGGTGGATGTTCAGCATGTTGGTGATGGCCATCGACAAACCGGTCAGCACGGCGTGCACCAGATACAGCATCGGCGCAAGGAACATGAACGCAAACTCAATCGGCTCGGTCACACCGGTCAGGAACGAGGTCAGCGCCATCGACAGGAAGATCCCGCCCATGACTTTGCGCCGCTCCGGCAAGGCATTGCGGTACATCGCCAGGCACGCGGCGGGCAGGCCGAAGATCATCATCGGGAACATGCCGGTCATGAACTGGCCGCCCTTCGGATCGCCAGCAAAGTAGCGCGACAGGTCGCCGGTGACGATGGCGCCGGTGGTCGGGTCGGTGAAGTTGCCGAACACGAACCACGCCATGTTGTTAAGGATGTGGTGCAGGCCGGTGACGATCAGCAAGCGGTTGAACACGCCGAAAACGAACGCGCCGAAACTGCCGCTTTCCATCATCAGCGCACCGAAACTATTGATGCCTTGCTGGATCGGTGGCCAGACCAGGCCGAAGACCAGGCCCAGGCCGACGGCGGCAAACCCGGTGACAATCGGCACGAAACGCCGCCCACCGAAGAACGCCAGGTACTCCGGCAATTTGATGTCCTTGAAGCGGTTGTACAGCGCGCCGGCCATCAAGCCGCTGACGATCCCGGCGAGCATGCCCATGTTGATGCTGGCATCGAGCACCTTGAGGGTCGAGACCATCACCAGGTAACCAATGACCCCGGCCAGACCCGCCGTGCCGTTGTTGTCCTTGGCGAAGCCGACCGCGATGCCGATGGCGAAGATCATCGCCAGGTTGGCGAAGATCACCTGGCCGGCGTCGTGGATGATCGCGATGTTCAGCAGATCGGTGTCGCCCAGGCGCAGCAACAGACCGGCGATGGGCAAGATCGCGATCGGCAGCATCAGCGCGCGACCGAGGCGCTGCAAGCCTTCAATGAAGTATTGGTACATGGCGTTTCTCCCTGGATTCTTGTTTTAGTTGTTCAGCTCAGAGGCCAATGTTGGTGGCAGGCGTGACGCACCGCGCTGGCGCTGCTCAACTTGAGCAAGCCTTGGCTGATGCGTCGGCATTCGCTGGCGTCCAGGTGCCGGACGCGGTCCTTGATTTCACCGATCTGCACCGGGCTCACCGACAACTCGCTGACCCCCAGACCAATCAGTACCGGCGTGGCCAGCGGATCGGAGGCGAGTGCGCCGCACACTCCGACCCAACGGTTGTGCACCGCCGCGCCGGCGCAGGTCTGCGCGATCAATCGCAGCAACGCCGGGTGCAAGGCATCGACCCGGGAGGCGAGGCCGGCGTGGTCGCGGTCCATGGCCAGGGTGTATTGGGACAAATCGTTGGTGCCGATGGACAGGAAGTCCGCATGCTCGGCCAGTTGCTCGGCCAGCAGCGCGGCGGCCGGGACTTCGATCATCACGCCAAGCTCCGGGCGTTGAGTCAGCTCCAGCTCGGTGCACAAGGCATCGAGGCGTTGGCGGATATGCAGCAACTCATCGACTTCGGTGACCATCGGCAACAGGATCCGGCAGCGCGACAACGGGCTGACGTGCAGTAGCGCCCGCAGTTGCTGATCGAGCAGTTCCGGGCGGACCTGGGCCAGGCGAATTCCGCGCAGGCCGAGCACCGGGTTCGCTTCGGCGGGCAGGGGAAGATAGTCGAGCTGCTTATCGCCGCCGACGTCGATGGTGCGGATGATCACCGACTTGTCGCCCATGGCGTCGAGTACGGATTGATAGGCGAGGCGTTGTTCCTGCTCGTCCGGCGCGGTGTTGCGATCCACGAACAGAAACTCGGTGCGCAACAGGCCGACGCCATCGGCGCCGTTGGCCAAGGCATCTGCCGCTTCCGCGCTGGAAGCGACGTTGGCCGCGACCTCGACGTGCAAGCCATCGAGGGTCAACGCCGGGGTGTGGGCCTTGGCTTGTTGCTGGGCGCGGCGTTGTTGGTGATCGAGTTGCGCCTGCTGCACCTCGGCCAGACGTTCGGTGCTCGGCGTCAGTTCGAGGCGCCCGCCGTCGGCATCCAGCACCACCGCTTGGGCTTGCACCTGATCCAGCAGCGTCGAACCCAATGCCACTAGGCATGGCAAGCCTTTGCCCCGCGCCAGAATCGCCACATGAGAGGTCGCACCACCAGCCGCCATGCACAGGCCCGCAACGCCATGCTGACTGAGTTGCAGCAAGTCGGACGGGGTCAGTTCATGGGCGGCGACGATGGCGCCGGGCGGAATGTCGTAGTGCCAGGTTTCCCCCAGAAGGGCGCGCAGCACCCGTTGCTTGAGGTCGCGCAGATCGTTGGCGCGCTCGGCCAGCAATGGGCTGCCGAGTTGCTGCAGCACCTCGCACTGCACGTCGATGGACTGGCTCCAGGCGTGAGTCGCGGCGCTGCCTTGGTCGATGGAGTGCGCCGCTGCGTCGAGCAGTGCCGGGTCTTCGAGCAAAGCGAGGTGCGCGGCGAAGATCGCTTCTTCGTCGGTGTTTTTGTGCTTGCGGGCCTGGGTCAGGGTGTGGTCGATTTCGCTGCGCACGACGCTCAATGCCGTGTCGAGGGCTTGCAGTTGTTGCGCGGGATCGTGGCTGCCGGCGTCCACCGGCAGGCTGATTGCGTTCAAGCGAAACAGCGGCCCGGCGACCAGACCGGGTGCGGCGCAAACGCCGTGCAACACGCCCGCTTCGGCAGGGCGATTGCGCTGGGCAATCGGCGCTGGCGCAGCGGTGTGACTGTCCTGCGCGAGTGCTGTGGATAACGCGGTCAACAACGCTTGCAACGCCGCTTCGGCATCCGGCCCCTGGCTGCTGACCTGGACTTCTTCCTGCTCGCCGACGGCCAGGCTCATGATCCCGATCAAGCTGTCGCAGGACGCCGACTTTCCAGCGAAATGCAGCTGCGACTTGCTCTTGAAACCTTGCGCGGTCTGCCGAATCAACGCCGCTGGCCGGGCGTGCAAACCACCGCGATGGGCGATGCGGATATGGCCGTGGACCTCGGCGCCGGACAAGTCAACTTCAACCGGCACGCCACTGGCCAGTCGCCGCACGATATGCAGTAACGGATCGCCGACCTTCACCGATTTCAACGTGATCGGCCGCGCCTGGAAGTCCTGGCTGTTGGTCAGGATCATCAGGCTGACCAGGCTTTTGCACTGCTGCGCGACCTTGTCCAGGTCATAGCGCAACAGCGGCTGGCCGTTGGCGACGCGTGCGCCTTCCTTGACCAACATCGAAAAGCCTTCTCCCTGCAACTCGACGGTGTCGAGGCCCAGGTGCAGCAGCAGCTCGGCACCGTTGTCGGCGCGCAAAGTCACCGCGTGGCCGGTACGGGCGACGTGTACTACCACCCCGGCGCAAGGGGCGTGGAGGGTGTCGTTCAATGGATCGATAGCAATCCCGTCACCCATGGCGCCACTGGCGAACACCGGGTCCGGGACTTTGGCGAGCGTGAGCACCGGGCCGCTGAGCGGGGCGCTTAAGGTCAGCTCTTTATTATTGTTGTGCATGGCTCGGTACTCATCATTAAACAATTCGGTTCGGATAAACGCGTCCCCGTAGGAGCTGTCGAGTGAAACGAGGCTGCGATCTTTTGATTTTGATGTTTAAAAGCAAGATCAAAAGATCGCAGCCTTCGGCAGCTCCTACGGGTTATTCATCCGCCATCAAAGACGCGATCGACTCAATGGGTGCGGGTCACTTTGCTCAAGTACCGTGGCTGGTCCGGGTCCATGCCCCGGGCGACGGCCAGACCGGCGGCCATGACGTAGAAGCTCTGGATCGCCAGGATCGGATCGAGGACCGGGTGTTCGGCGCGGGTCAGGGTCAGGTCGCGTTCAGTGACGTCATCGGGTGCGGCCAACAAGACGCGGGCGCCGCGCTGGCGCATGTCGGCGGCCAGGCTGAGCAAACCGGCCTGTTCGGCGCCACGCGGGGCGAACACCAGCAATGGGTATTGCTCGCCGATCAACGCCATCGGGCCGTGACGCACTTCGGCGCTGCTGAAGGCTTCGGCCTGGATCGCCGAGGTTTCCTTGAATTTCAGTGCGGCTTCCTGGGCGATGGCAAAACCGGCGCCACGGCCGATCACCATCAGGCGCTGGCAGTCGCGCAGGGCGTCGATGGCCAGGCTCCAGTCCTGTTGCGCCGCTTCGCGCAAACCTTCCGGTAGAGCATTGCCGGCTTCGAGCAATTCCACGTCGTCTTTCCAGTGCGCGATCAACCGGGCGCTGGCGCTGAGGGTGGCGATAAAACTCTTGGTCGCGGCGACGCTGCTTTCGGTGCCGGCCAGCAGTGGCAGGCTGAATTCACACGCGGCTTCCAGTGGCGAGTCCGCCGCGTTGACCATGGAAATGCTCAGGGCGCCACGCTTGCGCAACAGGCGCAGGCTGTTCACCAGGTCCGGACTTTGCCCCGATTGCGAGAAGGCGAACGCTACCTGACCGCTGACCTTTAACGGCGCCTGCTGCATGGTCACCACCGACATCGGCAACGACGCCACCGGAATCCCCAGTTGCTGCATGGTCAGGTAGGCGAAGTAACTCGCCGCATGGTCGGAGCTGCCACGGGCCACGGTCATCGCCACTTGCGGCGGCTGACGGCGCAGGCGCCCGGCGATTTCGATCATCTGCGGGTCGAGTTGCTGCAGTTGGGCTTGCACGGCCTCGAACGAGGACAGCGCCTCTTCAAGCATTTTTGAAGTCAATGTCTTCTCCTTCGACCATGACGGCGGTCAGTGTGAGTGAGCGATCCAGCCGCACGCAGTCGGCCCAGGCGCCGGGTTGCAGGCGTCCGCGTTCGGTGATGCCGAGGTAGTCGGCGGGGAATTGCGAAAGGCGTTGCGAGGCTTCGGCGATGGGCAAACCGATCTTCACCAGGTTGCGCAACGCTTGATCCATGGTCAGGGTGCTGCCCGCCAGCGTGCCGTCGGCCAGGCGCACGCCGCCCAGGCATTTGGTCACGGTGTGGCTGCCGAGCTTGTATTCACCGTCGGGCATACCGGCGGCTGCGGTCGAATCGGTGACGCAATACAGGCACGGGATCGAGCGCAGGGCCACGCGCATGGCGCCGGGGTGTACGTGCAGCAAATCCGGAATCAGCTCGGCGTATTTGGCGTGGGCGAGGGCTGCGCCGACGATGCCGGGCTCGCGGTGATGCAGCGGGCTCATGGCGTTATAGAGGTGGGTGAAACTGCTGGCGCCGGCCTCCAGCGCCGCCACGCCTTCCTCGTAACTGCCCAGGGTGTGGCCGATTTGCATGCGCACACCGCGAGCGCTGAGGGCGCGGATCAATGCGTCATGGCCGGCGATTTCCGGGGCGATGGTGATCACGCGAATCGGCGCCAAGGCCAGGTACGCTTCGACTTCGGCCATCAGCGCGGTGTGGGCGAAATTCGGTTGGGCCCCGAGTTTGCCGGGGTTGATGTACGGGCCTTCAAGGTGCACGCCGAGGACCCGGGCGCTGCCAGTCGGGCGCTGCTCGCAATACTCGCCGACGGCTTTGAGCACGCTGGAAATCTCTTCGCTCGGCGCAGTCATGGTGGTGGCCAGCAGCGAGGTGGTGCCGAAACGCACATGGGTTTTGGTGATGGTTTCGAAGGCCGCGGCGCCTTCCATGATGTCTTTGCCGCCGCCGCCGTGAACGTGCAGGTCGATGAAACCCGGCAGCAGGTAAGGCAAGTCGTTGTCCGCCGGATCGCAGGGCACGCCTTCGATGGACACGACTTTGCCGTGTTGGTGAATCAGCCGGCCGCGAACCCAGCCGTGGGCGGTGAGGATGTTGTCTTCGGACATGATCGGTTCTCGGTAGCGTACTTAGCGGCGAAGCTCTGCGACAAAGTCGTAGTAGTCGTTGCGGCAATAGGTGTCGGTGACTTCGATGGGCGTGTTGTCTTCCAGGTAGCCGACCCGGGTCATCAGCAACATGGCGGTGCCCGGCGCGATGCCCACCAGCGCGGCGAATTCGTCCGAGGCGTTGATCGCCTGGATGTGTTGCAAGGCGCGGACAATCGGTTTGCCGATGCCGTCGAGGTATTCGTAGAGGGAATCGCCCACCGCTTGCGGCTTGGGGATGATCGAAGCGGGCAGGGTGCTCATCTCGATCGCCATCACCGTGTCGTCGGCTTTACGCAGGCGTTTGAGCCGCGCGACTTTGTCGTTGGGCGAGAGGCCGAGGCGGATCAGTTCTTCGTGGGTCGGCGGGGTGATTTCCCGCTCCAGCCATTGCGAACCGGGGACGAACCCCTTGAGCCGCAGCATTTCGCTGAACCCGGAGAGACGCGACAGCGGTTGTTCAAGGCGTGGGGTGATGAAGGTGCCGGAACCCTGGTTACGGCGGATCAGGCCTTGCTCGAACAGCACTTCCAGCGCCTTGCGTGCGGTGACGCGGGAGATGCCCAACGATTCGCAGAGGCTGCGCTCCGACGGCATCGCCTGCTCGGCTTTCCATTGGCCGGCGTGGATCGCCGCTTCCAGATTGCGCGCCAGTTGCAGGTACAGCGGCGTCGGCTGGGTCTCATCAGGACGTAGGGCCTGGATGTCATTCATGTAGGTCTTTTCCGATGCGGATATTGGATTGTTGTCGCCCGGTTGTAGGACGGAAGCTAATACCACTTAAATACCATGTCAATGAGACCACTTTCCTTCAGGCTTAGGAAAACCGGGCCTGTTGGGCTTGTTTAGAGGGGGGTGGTTTTAAGTGGTATTAGCGGTGGGGGTTTTTGAGGCAAAGATCGCAGCCTTCGGCAGCTCCTACGGAGGGAATTGGTATCAACCCTGTAGGCGCTGCCGATGGCTGCGATTTTTTGATTTATTTTTTCGAAGGGCGACGGAAGGTAGCGGGCAGACCACGATTGTTGAGTCTGCGCAGGACTCTGTGGCGAGGGAGCTTGCTCCCGCTGGGGCGCGAAGCGGCCCTGAAATCAGCGAATGCGGTGCCAGATCAGATTGGGGGGCCGCTTCGCAGCCCAGCGGGAGCAAGCTCCCTCGCCACAGAAGCTCACTCGCCATTTGCGAAGGGGATTACGGCCGAATCTCGATCATCGTGCCATCCGGCACCAATCCCCATACTTCGCGCATGTCCATGTTGCGCATGGCGATGCAGCCGTCGGTCCAGTCCAGGGTGTGGAACAGGTTTTCCGGGTAGTCGTAGGTATCAGGCGTGCCGTGGATCATGATCATGCCGCCGGGATTGACCCCTTCGCGCCGGGAGCGGTCGGCATCGTCGCGGTTCGGGTAGGAAATGTGCATCGCCAGGTTGTAGCGGTCACTGACCTTGCGCCAGTCCACCCAGTAAAAGCCCTCGGGCGTGCGCTTGTCGCCTTCCATCAGCTTGGTGCCCCGGGGGTTTTTACCCAGGGAAATGCGGTAGGTCCGCAGCGGTTTGCCGTCGGCGATCAATTGCAATTGATGGGCGGATTTGAGCACCAGCACTTTTTCGATGGGTTTGCCGTCCAGGGTGACCACGGTGGAGGCCTGGGACACCACAACGAACGACAGGCAAAACAGGGCAAGCAACCAGCGCATTGAAACGATATCCCTAGAGGTGTCGCGACTATTTATAAGGTGCAGCTAATTAAGAGCTTAGATGATGGCTGGTTGCGCAAGCGGCGGAATCGACTCGGAACGCACCGGGTAGACCTCCGTCTGCCGGTCAGCGAAGAAGCATTCTAAGGTACGGCCCACCGTGCGGAAAGCCAGCTCAGACCAAGGGATGTCGGCTTCATCGAACAGCATGACTTCCAGGCTCTCGGGGCCGGCGGAAAAATCCAGGTCCACCAGTTCGGCGCGGAAGAACACATGCACCTGGCTAATGTGCGGCACGTCGATCAGCGTATAGATGCTCAGGTTGCGCACCCGGGCGCAGGCTTCTTCGGCGGTCTCGCGCACGGCGGCCTGCTCGATGGTCTCGCCGTTTTCCATGAAGCCGGCGGGCAGGGTCCAGTAACCGAGTCGCGGCTCGATGGCGCGGCGGCACAGCAACACCTTCGAGCCCCAGGTCGCCACGCAGCCGGCGACGATATTGGGGTTCTGATAGTGAATGGTCTGACAGCTGTCACAGACAAATCGCAGACGCGAATCGCCTTCGGGAATGCGCTGGGTGACCGGGTTACCGCACTGACTGCAAAATTTCATGCTTGGGTTCCTGGAGACTGCGCCTATCTTGGCGTGCGGCGGTATCAGTCGGCAAGTTGTCGTTTCGCGACATGGGTCGGATATGGGGTTGGGCGGTCGTTAGGTTTGGTGCATGATGCAAGGTAGCCAACAGATCGAGAAGACTCATGCTGGACGAGCTATTGCACCGGGTTAGCAACCACACGCCACGCACCCTTGAAACCGACAAGCGTTTCCCCGAGGCTGCAGTTTTGGTGCCGATCACTCGCAGTGATGAACCGGAACTGGTTCTGACCTTGCGCGCCAGCGGGCTCTCGACCCATGGCGGCGAAGTCGCTTTCCCCGGCGGACGACGCGATCCCGAAGACCCTGACCTGATTTTCACCGCCCTGCGCGAAGCCGAAGAAGAAATCGGCCTGCCGCCGGGTCTGGTGGAAGTGATCGGCCCGCTGAGTCCGCTGATCTCGCTTCACGGCATCAAGGTCACGCCTTATGTCGGCGTCATTCCCGATTACGTCGAATACCTGGCCAACGATGCGGAAATCGCGGCGGTGTTCAGCGTGCCCCTGGAGTTTTTTCGCGAGGACCCGCGAGAACATACCCACCGCATTGATTACCAGGGCCGCAGTTGGTACGTGCCGAGCTACCGTTATGGCGAGTACAAGATCTGGGGTTTGACGGCGATCATGATCGTCGAACTGATCAACCTGCTGTACGACGCCGACATCAGCCTGCACCGCCCCCCGAAAAGCTTTATCAATACCTGAATCCGAACCCGCGGCTGCCTGAGCCTTGAGGACAACAAGATGAAATATCGCCTGGGCGATGCCCGCGTCGAAACCCATCCGCAGAGCTGGGTCGCCCCCAACGCCGTGCTGGTGGGCAAGGTCAAACTGGAAGAGGGCGCCAACGTCTGGTTCAACGCCGTGCTGCGCGGCGACAACGAACTGATCCTGATCGGCAAGAACAGCAACGTCCAGGACGGCACCGTGATGCACACCGACATGGGCTACCCGCTGACCATCGGCACTGGCGTGACCATCGGCCACAACGCCATGCTCCACGGCTGCACCGTGGGCGACTACAGCCTGATCGGCATCAACGCGGTGATCCTCAACGGCGCCAAGATCGGCAAGAACTGCATCATCGGCGCCAATTCGCTGATCGGTGAAAACAAGGAGATTCCCGACGGTTCATTGGTCATGGGCTCGCCGGGCAAGGTCGTGCGCGAGCTCACCGAGCCACAGAAAAAGATGCTCGAAGCCAGCGCCGCTCACTATGTGCACAACTCGCAGCGCTATGCCCGCGACCTGGCCGAGCAAGAAGAATGAACACCCCCGAACGACCGGTGCTATCGCCCTGCGTAAATATCTGCGCGCTGGATGACGACGACATCTGCACCGGGTGCCAGCGCACGGTGGAAGAGATTACCCGTTGGAGCCGGATGGACAACGAAGAGCGGCGCAGGGTGTTGGGGTTGTGTCATGAGCGGGCGAAGTCCAGTGGATTGATCTGGATGTTGCCGTCCAAATCCAATAATTGAGGTGCTGCCTTCGCGAGCAAGCCCGCTCCCACATAGGGTCGCGTCCGCCAAGACAACTCGGTCTACTGTGGGAGCGGGCTTGCTCGCGAAGAGGCCATTACCTTCACCGCCTCTCTTGGCCCACTTCACTTGTCTGAAGTACCCTGTGCGCCAAACTGACAGGTATTCCCAAGCCCCCATGCTCTTCCTGATTTCGTACATCAGCAGCGTCGTGCTGATCAACTACGCCTTTTCCACCGCCCCGCACCTGGACATCATCTGGTCGGCCTGGGGTGGCTTGGTATTCGTGCTGCGGGACATGGTGCAAACCCGCTACGGCCATGGCGCCATCGCGGCGATGCTGGCGGCGCTGGTGCTGTCCTACGTCACCTCCGATCCGTCCATCGCCCTGGCCAGCGCCACGGCGTTCGCGGTGTCCGAGTGCATCGACTGGCTGGTGTTCAGCATCACCAAGCGTCCGTTACACGATCGCCTGTGGATAAGTTCGGCCCTGAGCATTCCCCTCGATACCTTCATCTTCTTCGGCATGATCGACGCCTTTACCCCGGCCGTGATCCTCACCGCCATGGGCTCGAAGTTCGCTGGCGTGACGGTTGTCTGGCTGATCATGGCCTGGCGCCTGCGCAAACAGGCCGTCGCCGGCTGAAGCCAAACCCCGCAGTTCATGTAAAATGCCGCGCTTTCTCCCCATGGGAAGCGCGCCCGGCGCCGCGACCCTCGATGATCCGCTTCTTTGAGGACCTTCAGATGACCCGTATCGGAACTCCATTGTCGCCCACCGCGACCCGCGTATTGCTGTGTGGCTGTGGCGAGTTGGGCAAGGAAGTGGTGATCGAGCTGCAACGCCTGGGCGTTGAAGTGATCGCCGTCGATCGCTACGCCAACGCGCCGGCCATGCAAGTCGCGCATCGCAGCCATGTAATCAACATGCTCGACGGCGCCGCCCTGCGTGCGGTGATCGAAGCCGAGAAACCGCACTTCATCGTGCCGGAAATCGAAGCCATCGCCACCGCGACCCTGGTGGAACTGGAAGCCGAAGGCTTCACCGTGATCCCGACCGCCCGCGCCACGCAACTGACCATGAACCGCGAAGGCATCCGTCGCCTGGCCGCCGAAGAGCTGGACCTGCCGACCTCGCCGTACCACTTCGCCGACACCTTCGAGGACTACAGCAAAGCCGTTGAAGACCTGGGCTTCCCGTGCGTCGTTAAACCGGTGATGAGTTCCTCGGGCAAAGGCCAGAGCCTGCTGCGCAGCACCGCAGACGTCAAAACCGCCTGGGATTACGCCCAGGAAGGCGGGCGCGCCGGTAAAGGTCGGGTGATCGTCGAAGGCTTTATCGATTTCGACTACGAAATCACCCTGCTGACCGTGCGCCACATTGGCGGCACCACGTTCTGCGCGCCGGTCGGTCACCGCCAGGAGAAGGGCGACTACCAGGAATCCTGGCAGCCGCAAGCCATGAGCCCGATTGCCCTGGCTGAATCCGAGCGCGTCGCCAAAGCGGTGACCGAAGCCTTGGGTGGTCGGGGTCTGTTTGGTGTCGAGTTGTTCATCAAAGGTGATCAAGTGTGGTTCAGCGAAGTCTCGCCCCGCCCACATGACACCGGCCTGGTGACCCTGATTTCCCAAGACCTGTCGCAATTCGCGCTGCACGCCCGGGCGATCCTGGGCCTGCCGATTCCGTTGATCCGTCAGTTCGGTCCATCGGCGTCGGCGGTGATCCTGGTAGAAGGGCAGTCGACCCAGACCGCTTTCGCCAACCTGGGCGCGGCGTTGAGCGAGCCGGATACTGCATTGCGTTTGTTCGGCAAGCCTGAAGTCAACGGCCAGCGCCGGATGGGCGTGGCGTTGGCGCGGGATGAGTCGATTGAAGCGGCGCGTGCGAAAGCGACCCGCGCTTCTCAGGCGGTTGTTGTAGAGCTGTAACCGAGGCGCGCCCTTCGCGAGCAAGCCCGCTCCCACATTGGATCTGTGTTCACGCGCGATCAGTGTAGGAGCGAGGCTTGCCCGCGAAGCTTTTTCTGTCAAACCACCCGATTCAAATCGTTATGCCGCGTCTCTTTCAGGCACAGCACCGCGATCAAACTCAGCACCGCCGCCCCCGACACATACCCCCCGACATAACTCAAACCGCCCATCGCCACCAGTTTCTGCGCGAAGAACGGTGCCGCGGAGGCCCCGACGATGCCGCCCAGGTTGTAGGCCGCCGACGCCCCGGTGTACCGCACGTGGGTCGGAAACAGCTCCGGCAGCAATGCGCCCATCGGTGCAAATGTCACGCCCATCAGAAACAGCTCAATGCACAGGAACAGCGCCACGCCCCAGGTCGTGCCGTGGGTCAGCAGCGGTTCCATCAAGAACCCGGACAAGATCGCCAGCACGCCACCGATGATCAGCACCGGTTTGCGTCCGTAACGGTCGCTGGCCCAGGCCGACAACGGCGTGGCGGCGGCCATGAACAGCACGGCGAAACACAGCAGGGCGAGGAAGGTTTCCCGGGTGTAGCCGAGGGTGGAAACCCCGTAGCTCAGGGAAAATACGGTCGAGATGTAGAACAGCGCGTAGCACACCACCATCGACCCGGCCCCCAGCAACATCGGCGCCCAGTACTGGCTGAACAGCTCGACCAGCGGAATTTTCACCCGCTCCTGGCGCGCCATGGCATTGGCGAACACCGGGGTTTCGTGGAGTTTAAGGCGCACGTAGAGGCCGACCATCACCAACACCGCGCTCAACAGGAACGGAATGCGCCAGCCCCACGAGCGGAACTGCGCGTCATCCAGGGTCATGGCCAGGGTCAGGAACAGACCGTTGGCGGCCAGGAAGCCAATCGAAGGGCCGAGTTGCGGGAACATGCCGAACCAGGCGCGTTTGCCCTTCGGCGCATTCTCCGTCGCCAGCAACGCCGCGCCACCCCATTCACCGCCCAACCCCAGTCCTTGGCCGAAACGCAGCACGCACAGCAGGATCGGCGCCCAGGCCCCGATGCTGTCGTAACCCGGCAACACGCCGATCAACGTGGTGCACACGCCCATCAGCAGCAGCGAGGCGACCAACGTCGATTTACGCCCGATACGATCGCCGAAGTGGCCGAACAGTGCCGATCCCAGCGGCCGCGCCAGGAAAGCGATGCCGAAGGTGAGAAACGCCGAGAGCATCTGTGCCGTGCCCGACGTCTGCGGGAAAAATACCGGCCCGATCACCAGCGCCGCGGCGGTGGCATAGACGTAGAAATCGTAAAACTCGATGGCGGTGCCGATGAAACTCGCGGTGGCCACTCGCGTGGCGGAATTCGTTGGCTGGGCAGGCGTGGTGTCGCTCAAAGCGGTGCTGGTGGTCATGCGGTGATCCCTGACAGTCATGCTCCAGTGGAGCGAATTATTATGGTCGAACACCCAGGGATGTGGGTTTGCAGCAGCGTGCGGGTAGCACTGGGGTAGGGCGGCGCTTGGGTAAGCGGCTCGATTATAGGAAGGCGGCTAACGATTCAACAAGGGGCTTGAGGCTGGCGAGGTTTTTTGTGGCGAGGTGAAATCCATGTGGGAGCGGGCTTGCTCGCGAAGGCCGACTCTCAGTCAATATCTCTGCCGAATATGAATTCGCCTTCGCGAGCAAGCCCGCTCCCACAGGTTTTGTGCGTGTCAGATTTTGGAGAGCGCCGGAACCGAACTGGTATGCCAGACCATCACCCGCGTCACGCGGTTGTCCTCGGTCTCCAGAATTTCCAGCCGATAGCGCCCGATCTTCAGGCAAACCGCGCTCTCCGGAATGGTTTCCAGCGCTTCGGTCACCAGGCCGTTAAGGGTTTTCGGGCCATCGCTGGGCAGGTGCCAGCCCAGGCTCTTGTTCAGGTCGCGAATCGATGCCGCACCATCGATCACCAATCGGCCGTCGGCCTGGGGGTGGATGTGCGGGTTGTCCAGGCTGTGCTCGCTTTCGAATTCGCCGACGATTTCTTCGAGGATGTCTTCCAGGGTGACGATGCCGAGCACTTCGCCGTACTCGTCCACCACCATGCCCAGGCGCCGTTGTTGCTTGTGGAAATTGAGCAGTTGCAACTGCAGCGGGGTGCTTTCCGGCACGAAGTAGGGTTCGTGGCACGCCGTCATCAAGGCTTCTACGGTCAGGCTGGCATCCGCCAGCAGATGACGGATCTGCCGGGTGTTGAGCACTGCTTCGACCTGGTTGATGTCGCTGTGGAACACCGGCAGGCGCGTGCGTCGGTTGTCGCGCAGTTGTTCGATGATCTCGCCGAGGGAATCGTCGAGGTTGATGCCGTCGACGTCACTGCGTGGCACCAGGATGTCGTTGACCGTGATGTTATCCAACGCATGGATACCCGACAGGGCATGCGGGCGGACAGGCGCGTGGTCGTGTTCGTCGTGGCGATCGGTTGGGGCTTCGTCTTCGCTCTTTTGCACCACTTTGACCTTGCGCGCGAACGGGCGCATCAGCAATTGGCTGAAACCGTTGAGCAGCCACGCAGCGGGGTAGATGATTTTCAGTGGAGCGCCGAGCAGGGTATTGCCCAGGCTCAGGATGGCATCCGGATAGCGCACGGCGAGGGTGCGCGGCAGGTAGTCGGCGAACACCAGCAAGATGATGCCGGCGCCGATGCAAGCAGCCCATGGCCCGTTTTCCGCCCAGGTGAAAATCGCCAGCAAGGTGCTGATGACCATGACCAGGGCACGGCACAGGGTGTTGCAGAGGATCAGGCTGTTGAGCGGGAAGCTCAGCTTCGCCACCGGCTTGTCGCTTGAGCGCGAGGCGGTGCGTTGGGCCAGCAAATGCTGTTGTGCGACTTCGATGGCGGTAAACAGCCCCGACCACAAAATCAGCAGGGCGATCACTGCGAGCATCGGCCCTATGGGCAAGTCGTCCATTATTGCCGCCCGTCAGATGTGCAGAATGTATTCACGAACCAGCTTGCTGCCAAAATAGGCCAGCATCAGCAGGCAGAAACCGGCAAGGGTCCAGCGGATCGCCTTGTGTCCGCGCCAGCCGAGGCGGTTACGGCCCCACAGCAACACGCTGAACACGATCCAGGCCAGGCAGGCCAGCAGGGTTTTATGCACCAGATGCTGGGCAAACAGGTTCTCGACGAACAGCCAGCCGGAAATCAGCGACAGCGACAGCAGGGTCCAACCGGCCCACAGGAAACCGAACAACAGGCTTTCCATGGTTTGCAGCGGCGGGAAGTTCTTGATCAGCCCGGAGGGGTGCTTGTGCTTGAGCTGATGATCCTGCACCAGCAGCAGCAAGGCCTGGAACACCGCGATGGTGAACATGCCGTAGGCCAGGATCGACAAGAGAATGTGGGCGAGAATGCCCGGTTCTTCGTCGATGATCTGCACGGTGCCGGCGGGAGCGAACTGCGCCAGCAGCACCGTTGCCAGCCCCAGCGGGAACAGCAGGATCAGCAGGTTCTCCACCGGAATCCGGTAACAGGCGAGCAGGGTCAGGGCGATGACCGCTGCGGCGATCAGGCTGGCGGCGCTGAAGAAGTCCAGGCCCAGACCGATCGGCGTCAGCAGATGGGTGAACAGGCTGGCGCTGTGAGCCAGCACGGCCAGCACGCCGAGCGTGACCAGCAGGCGTTTGTTCGCCTTGGTGCCGTTGGCCAGGCGAGTGCCCTGATAGATAGTCGCAGCGGCATATAAGCAGGCGGCGGCGAGGGTGGTAAGCAAACTGGGTGACAAGGGGAGCATAAATCCTGTTAGGCAAGCCCGAAAGGCGCTGAGTTTGGCATAGAACCCACGCGACACGAAAGACCATCCAATCTGACAGCGAGGTGGGCGCCAGACGCAGTCTTCGCTATAATCCGCGACCTGCCCACGCCGCAGGCTCGCCGAGCACATGTTTATTCCGGTCTGGGCCGCCATTATCCCGGTCTACACAGGGCCTGAAAGGATCGCGCAATGTTTGAAAACTTAACCGACCGTCTCTCGCAGACGCTGCGCCATGTCACCGGCAAGGCCAAGCTGACCGAAGACAATATCAAAGACACCCTGCGCGAAGTGCGCATGGCGTTGCTCGAAGCCGACGTCGCCCTGCCGGTGGTCAAGGACTTCGTCAATTCGGTCAAGGAACGCGCCGTCGGCACCGAGGTGTCGCGCAGCCTGACGCCGGGCCAGGCCTTCGTGAAGATCGTCCAGGCCGAACTCGAAAGCCTGATGGGCGCGGCCAACGAAGACTTGAACCTGAGTGCCGTTCCGCCCGCCGTCGTGCTGATGGCCGGTTTGCAGGGCGCGGGTAAAACCACCACCGCCGGCAAACTTGCGCGCTTCCTTAAAGAGCGCAAGAAGAAGACGGTCATGGTCGTGTCCGCGGACGTTTACCGTCCGGCGGCGATCAAGCAGCTGGAAATGCTCGCCGGTGAAGTGGGCGTTACCTTCTTCCCGTCCGACCTGAGCCAGAAGCCGGTCGAGATCGCGCAAGCGGCTATTAAAGAAGCAAAACTGAAATTCATCGACGTGGTGATCGTCGATACCGCCGGTCGCCTGCACATCGACGAAGAGATGATGGGCGAGATCAAGGCGTTGCACGCCGCGATCAACCCGGTCGAAACCCTGTTCGTGGTCGACGCCATGACCGGCCAGGACGCCGCCAACACGGCCAAGGCCTTCGGTGATGCACTGCCGCTGACCGGTGTGATCCTGACAAAAGTCGACGGCGACGCCCGTGGCGGTGCGGCCCTGTCGGTGCGCGCCATCACCGGCAAGCCGATCAAGTTCATCGGTATGGGCGAGAAGAGCGAAGCGCTCGAACCGTTCCACCCCGAGCGTATCGCGTCGCGCATCCTCGGCATGGGCGACGTGCTCAGCCTGATCGAACAGGCCGAAGCGACCCTCGACAAGGACAAGGCCGACAAACTGGCCAAGAAGCTGAAAAAGGGTAAGGGCTTCGACCTCGAAGACTTCCGCGATCAGTTGCAACAGATGAAGAACATGGGCGGCCTCGGCGGCCTCATGGACAAACTGCCGAACATCGGCGGCGTGAACCTGGCGCAAATGGGCAATGCCCAGGGCGCGGCAGAGAAGCAATTCAAGCAGATGGAAGCCATCATCAATTCCATGACCCCGGCCGAGCGTCGTGACCCTGAGCTGATCAGCGGTTCGCGCAAACGCCGGATCGCCATGGGTTCCGGCACCCAGGTGCAGGACATCGGTCGCTTGATCAAGCAGCACAAGCAGATGCAGAAGATGATGAAGAAATTCTCCGCAAAAGGCGGAATGGCCAAAATGATGCGCGGCATGGGCGGTATGTTGCCCGGCGGCGGCATGCCCAAGATGTAAAGATTCCGCGCCGGCAGTCATGTCGGCGCAGACCCGCAGCAATGCGGGAACTCCAGCAAACCCGCACTTGGCGGGAGCTGACTGGCCGTTTTCAACGACGGCTCTATAGCAAATCTTGATGGCGACCGGAAGGCCGCCGGAAAAAGACATTTGCAAAAGTCCGGATATTCCTTAGAATATGCGGCCTTTCGGGCACCTATGCCCGCTGTGCCTTTAGATTTGCAGCACCGACTACAGGAACGATGTTCACATGCTAACAATCCGTCTTGCCCTTGGCGGCTCCAAAAAGCGCCCGTTTTACCACTTGACCGTAACCGACAGCCGCAACCCGCGCGACGGTTCGCACAAGGAACAGGTTGGTTTCTTCAACCCTGTTGCTCGTGGTCAAGAAGTTCGTCTGTCCGTGAACCAAGAGCGCGTAGCCTACTGGCTGAGCGTTGGTGCACAACCTTCTGAGCGTGTTGCTCAGTTGTTGAAGGACGCTGCTAAGGCTGCGGCCTGAGCAATATGAACGCGACGCCTGCTGTTGCTGATGATTTGATCGTTATCGGCAAAATTTATTCTGTTCATGGCGTTCGCGGCGAAGTGAAGGTGTATTCCTTTACTGATCCAACAGAAAACCTGTTGCAATACAAAACCTGGACGCTCAAGCGCGAAGGCAGCGTAAAGCAGGTTGAGCTGGTCAGCGGACGCGGGAACGACAAGTTCCTGGTCGCGAAGCTCAAGGGTCTCGATGATCGTGAAGAAGCGCGTCTTCTGGCCGGTTATGAGATCTGCGTGCCACGCAACCTGTTCCCTGAACTGACCGACGGCGAATACTACTGGTATCAGCTGGAAGGTCTGAAGGTCATTGACCAACTCGGGCAATTGCTCGGGAAGATCGATCATCTTCTGGAAACCGGCGCCAATGATGTAATGGTGGTCAAGCCTTGCGCTGGCAGCCTGGACGATCGCGAACGCCTGTTGCCCTATACGGAGCAATGCGTGCTGGCCGTCGACCTTGCCGCAGGCGAGATGAAGGTGGAATGGGATGCGGACTTCTAAGCGTGGCTAACTTGCGCGTAGAAGTGATCAGTTTGTTTCCCGAGATGTTCTCCGCCATCAGCGAGTACGGCATCACCAGTCGTGCGGTGAAACAGGGGCTGTTGCAGCTCACCTGTTGGAATCCGCGAGACTACACGACGGATCGACATCACACTGTGGACGATCGCCCATTTGGCGGTGGCCCGGGCATGGTGATGAAGATCAAGCCCCTGGAAGATGCTCTGGTTCAGGCCAAGGCAGCAGCCGGGGAGGCGGCGAAGGTTATTTACCTGTCCCCCCAAGGCCGTCAACTGACTCAGTCGGCGGTACGCGAGTTGGCGAATCTGGATGCATTGATCCTGATTGCCGGCCGCTATGAAGGCATTGACGAGCGTTTTATTGAAGCTCATGTCGATGAAGAGTGGTCGATTGGCGACTATGTACTGTCTGGCGGCGAGCTGCCGGCGATGGTCCTGATCGATGCGGTTACACGACTGCTGCCTGGAGCTTTAGGGCATGCGGACTCCGCCGAGGAAGATTCCTTTACGGATGGTTTGCTGGATTGCCCGCATTACACCCGACCGGAGGTGTATGCGGATCAGCGTGTTCCCGACGTGTTGCTAAGTGGCAATCACGCGCATATCCGGCGTTGGCGTTTACAGCAGTCCCTTGGTAGGACCTTTGAACGACGCGCCGATCTTCTGGAAAGCCGCTCGCTTTCTGGAGAAGAGAAGAAGCTGCTCGAGGAATACATCCGCGAGCGGGACGATAGTTAACAACGTATCGATGGTAAATCCGACGATTTACCTTAGGAGCACAGCATGACTAACAAAATCATTCTTGCACTCGAAGCAGAGCAGATGACCAAAGAGATCCCTACCTTTGCCCCGGGCGACACTATTGTCGTTCAGGTGAAAGTGAAGGAAGGCGACCGTTCGCGTCTGCAAGCGTTCGAAGGTGTTGTTATCGCCAAGCGTAACCGCGGCGTAAACAGTGCATTCACCGTTCGCAAAATCTCCAACGGTGTTGGCGTAGAGCGTACTTTCCAGACCTACAGCCCGCAAATCGACAGCATGGCCGTTAAACGTCGCGGTGACGTACGTAAAGCCAAGCTGTACTACCTGCGTGACCTGTCCGGTAAAGCAGCTCGCATCAAGGAAAAACTGGCTTAAGTCCAGCTTCCGATGCAAAAAAAAGCAGCCTGCGGGCTGCTTTTTTGTTGCCTGCGATTTATTGGTTGTGCCGGGTATGCGTGCCGGGATCGGGACCGCGTCGCGGCATTCGCGGGCAAGCCTCGCTCCTACAGATCGAAGAGCGAATCGGTCCTGTAGGAGCGAGGCTTGCCCGCGAACCGATCTACCCGTCACCGCAATTGCATCAGGCTCTATAAAGCCACGACAGGCTATGAAAGACTTGCCCTCAGTTTTCCCGTGACCTGAGCCTCTATGCCCGCCATCGACCACCCACTGATAGATCAATTCCTCGACGCCCTATGGCTGGAAAAAGGCCTCTCCGATAACACCCGCGATGCCTATCGCAGCGATCTAGCCTTGTTCAATGGCTGGCTACAGGAAAAGAACCTGGAGCTGATCAACGCCGGCCGCGAATTGATCCTCGATCACCTGGCCTGGCGCCTCGAGCAAAACTACAAACCCCGTTCCACCGCCCGATTTCTCTCCGGTGTGCGTGGCTTTTATCGCTATCTGCTGCGGGAAAAGCTGATCGCCGTCGATCCGACCTTGCGCGTCGATATGCCCCAGCTCGGTAGGCCATTGCCCAAATCACTGTCGGAAGCCGACGTCGAAGCCTTGCTGAATGCACCGGACCTGAGCGAAGCCATCGGCCAGCGTGACCGCGCCATGCTCGAAGTGCTTTACGCCTGCGGCTTGCGGGTGACCGAGCTGATCAGCCTGACCCTGGAGCAGGTCAACCTGCGTCAAGGCGTGCTCCGGGTGATGGGCAAGGGCAGCAAGGAACGGTTGGTGCCGATGGGTGAGGAGGCGATTGTCTGGGTCGAGCGTTACCTGCGTGACGGCCGTGGCGAGTTGCTCGGCGGGCGGCCCAGCGATGTGATGTTCCCGAGCCAGCGCGGCGAGCAGATGACCCGCCAGACCTTCTGGCACCGCATCAAACACCAGGCCAAGGTCGCCGGGATCGGCAAGTCGCTGTCGCCGCACACCCTGCGCCACGCCTTCGCCACGCATTTGCTCAACCACGGCGCCGACCTGCGGGTGGTGCAAATGCTGCTCGGCCACAGCGACTTATCCACCACCCAGATCTACACCCACGTCGCCCGTGCCCGCTTGCAAGACCTGCACGCCAAACATCACCCACGCGGCTGATCGTATCCCCCTTGTGGGAGCGGGCTTGCTCGCGAATACGCTGTGTCAGCTTAAGATGATGTCGACTGACCCAACGCCTTCGCGAGCAAGCCCGCTCCCACTGAAAAGGGGGACACCCTTGATGTCGTGCATCACCCGCATTCGGCCCCACCAGCCTTATGTGGTAGGCTTTGCCGGTTTGCACGATGGGCGATTATGACCCGGTGTTTCGGCACGGGCGTTCTGATCGTCCCATTTGTCCGCCTTCAGGAGTTCTCATGCGTCTGACCCAGATTTTCGCCGCCGCAGCCATTGCGTTGGTCAGCACCTTTGCCGTCGCCGATGACGCGGCCGACAAAGCTATTCGTAAAAGCCTGGAAAGCCTCCAGCTGGAAACCCCGATCGACAGCATCAGCGCGAGCCCGCTGGCCGGCCTGTACGAAGTGAAACTCAAAGGCAGCCGCGTGCTCTACGCCAGCGCCGATGGCCAGTACGTGATGCAGGGCTACATGTTCCAGCTCAAGGACGGCAAACCGGTCAACCTGACCGAGAAAACCGAGCGCCTGGGCGTTTCCAAACTGATCAACGACATCCCGGTTGCCGAAACCGTGGTCTACCCGGCGATTGGCGAAACCAAGTCGCACATTACCGTGTTCACCGACACCACCTGCCCGTACTGCCACAAGCTGCACGCCGAAGTGCCTGAGCTGAACAAGCGCGGTATCGAAGTGCGTTACGTCGCGTTCCCGCGCCAGGGCCTCGGCTCGCCGGGTGACGAACAACTGCAAGCGGTCTGGTGCTCCAAGGACAAGAAAGCGGCCATGGACAAGATGGTCGATGGCAAGGAAATCAAGGCCGCCAAGTGCGATAACCCGGTTTCCAAGCAATTCGCCCTGGGTCAGTCGATCGGTGTGAACGGCACGCCGGCCATCGTTTTGGCCGACGGTCAGGTCATTCCGGGCTACCAGCCTGCGCCACAAGTCGCCAAACTGGCGCTGGGCGCGAAATAATTCGCATCGTCACGGTCAGCCGTTGACGATCATGGCCGGGCGGTCACCCGCCCGACCATTAATAGAGAGCCGCTAGCTTGCGGCTGTTTTCACGGCCGACCTTGCGTCGGCCGTTTTATGGGGAGTTCACAGTGAAACCGGTCAAAGTAGGCATCTGTGGGTTAGGGACCGTCGGTGGCGGGACCTTCAACGTACTTCAGCGCAACGCCGAGGAAATTGCTCGTCGTGCCGGGCGTGGAATCGAAGTGGCACAAATTGCCATGCGCACGCCAAAGCCTCAGTTCCAGACGACCGGTATTGCGATTACCAACGATGTGTTCGAAGTGGCCACGAACCCTGAGATCGACATCGTGATAGAGCTGATGGGCGGCTACACCGTTGCCCGCGAGCTGGTACTCAAGGCCATCGAGAATGGCAAGCATGTGGTCACCGCGAACAAGGCACTGATTGCCGTTCACGGTAATGAAATTTTCGCCAAGGCGCGCGAGAAGGGCGTGATCGTTGCGTTCGAAGCGGCCGTGGCTGGCGGTATCCCGGTAATCAAGGCGATCCGTGAAGGCCTGTCCGCCAACCGTATCAACTGGGTCGCCGGCATCATCAACGGCACCGGCAACTTCATCCTCACCGAAATGCGTGAGAAGGGCCGCACCTTCGAAGACGTCCTCGCCGAGGCGCAAGCCCTGGGTTACGCCGAGGCCGATCCGACTTTCGACGTTGAAGGCATCGACGCGGCCCACAAGCTGACGATCCTGGCGTCTATCGCGTTCGGCATCCCGCTGCAATTCGACAAGGCCTACACCGAAGGCATCACCAAGCTGACCACCGCTGACGTGAACTACGCCGAAGCCCTGGGTTATCGCATCAAGCACTTGGGCGTGGCCCGCAGCACCGCCGCCGGTATCGAGCTGCGCGTACACCCGACGCTGATCCCGGCCGATCGCCTGATCGCCAACGTCAACGGCGTGATGAACGCGGTGATGGTCAACGGTGATGCGGCCGGTTCGACCCTGTTCTACGGCGCCGGCGCCGGCATGGAGCCAACCGCTTCGTCAGTGATCGCCGACCTGGTGGACGTGGTTCGCGCCATGACCTCCGACCCGGAAAACCGCGTACCGCACCTGGCCTTCCAGCCGGATTCGCTGTCGGCCCACCCGATCCTGCCGATCGAAGCCTGCGAAAGTGCCTATTACCTGCGGATTCAGGCCAAGGACCATCCAGGCGTGCTGGCCCAAGTGGCGAGCATCCTGTCGGAGCGCGGCATCAACATCGAATCGATCATGCAGAAGGAAGTCGAAGAACACGACGGCCTGGTGCCGATGATCCTGCTGACCCACCGTGTGCTGGAACAGCACATGAACGACGCGATCACCGCCCTGGAAGCCTTGGCGGGTGTCGTTGGGCCGGTTGTGCGGATCCGTGTCGAACATCTGAATTAACAGCAGTTGCAAGCTTTAAGCTGCAAGCTGCAAGTAAAAAGCCAAACTGCTTTTGTCTTGCCGCTTGTAGCTTGCAACTTGTAGCTCAAACCAAAGGTTTGCCCCTATGCGCTATATCAGTACCCGCGGCCAGGCACCGGCCCTGAATTTCGAAGACGTCCTGCTGGCCGGTCTGGCCACTGACGGCGGCTTGTATGTGCCGGAATGCCTGCCACGTTTCACCCAGGAAGAAATCGCGTCCTGGGCCGGCCTGCCGTATCACGAGCTGGCCTTCCGGGTGATGCGCCCGTTCGTCGCCGGCAGCATCCCCGATGCCGATTTCAAAAAGATCCTCGAAGAAACCTACGGCGTGTTCGCCCACAGCGCTGTGGCGCCGTTGCGTCAGTTGAACGGCAACGAATGGGTGCTGGAGCTGTTCCACGGCCCGACCCTGGCATTCAAGGACTTCGCCCTGCAACTGCTCGGTCGCCTGCTCGACTACACGCTGGAAAAACGCGGCGAGCGCGTGGTGATCGTCGGCGCCACCTCCGGTGATACCGGTTCGGCCGCCATCGAAGGCTGCAAGCACTGCGAAAACGTCGACATCTTCATCCTGCACCCGCACAACCGTGTGTCCGAAGTGCAGCGTCGGCAGATGACCACCATCTTCGGCGAGAACATCCACAACATCGCCATCGAAGGCAACTTCGATGACTGCCAGGAAATGGTCAAGAACAGCTTCGCCGACCAGAGCTTCCTCAAGGGCACGCGCCTGGTGGCGGTGAACTCGATCAACTGGGCGCGGATCATGGCCCAGATCGTTTACTACTTCCACGCAGCGCTGCAATTGGGTGGCCCGGCACGTTCGGTGTCGTTCTCGGTGCCTACCGGCAACTTTGGCGACATCTTCGCCGGTTACCTGGCGCGCAACATGGGCCTGCCGATCAACCAGTTGATCGTCGCCACCAACCGCAACGACATCCTGCACCGCTTCATGAGCGGCAATCAGTACGTCAAGGAAACCCTGCACGCCACGTTGTCGCCGTCCATGGACATCATGGTCTCGTCGAACTTCGAACGCCTGCTGTTCGACCTGCACGGTCGCAACGGCGCAGCGATTGCCGGCCTGATGGACAACTTCAAGCAGGGCGGTGGTTTCAGCGTCGAACAAGAACGTTGGACCGAAGCCCGCAAGCTGTTCGATTCCCTGGCCGTGGATGACGCACAAACCTGCGAAACCATCGCCGAGGTCTACGAGCAGACCGGCGAGGTGCTGGACCCGCACACTGCCATCGGCGTCAAGGCTGCCCGCGAGTGCCGTCGTAGCCTGGACATCCCGATGGTGATCCTCGGCACGGCCCATCCGGTCAAATTCCCGGACGCTGTGGAAAAAGCCGGTGTAGGAAAAGCTCTCGAACTACCTGCACATCTTTCTGATTTGTTTGAGAGAGATGAGCGTTGCACCGTGTTGCCAAATGACCTGAAGGCCGTGCAGGCCTTTGTCAGTCAGCATGGCAACCGCGGCAAGCCGCTCTAAGCCGCAAAACCTGTCACATTTTGAAGCCCGTCTCCTGACGGGCTTTCTTGTTTCTGCGTGCCACACTTGTCGCGTTTTCGCCCATGAAGGACGGGCGAGTTGATCACGAAGGAAGTGGCAATGTTGTTTTTGAGAGGGTTGAAACCAGCCATGTGCTGGGTTTTTTTGCTCGGCGCGATGGGCTGTGGACAGTGCGCGTGGGCGGCACAATTGATGGCTTATGAGGCGACCGTCAGCACCATTGAACTGAATGCCGAAGAACAGCAATGGATGCGCGCTCACCCGCAAGTCATCGTGGCATCGAAGCAGTACCCGCTTTACCAGTTCAAGGACGAGCACGGTCAATGGATCGGTTTGAACATCGATGTGTTGAGCCGCATCAGCGCAATGACGGGGCTGAGTTTCGTCCATGAAGAGTCATTTTCCACCGAGCATTTGCTTGGTCGCCTGGAAAGCGGCGCGGCGGACATGACCACGACCCTGGCGATGAATGACGAGCGCAAGCTGTTCCTGGATTTCAGCCATGCCTTTGGCGGTTCTCCCTGGGTGTTGGTCGGGCGGGCCGGGGCTCCGCTTTTACATTCCCTGGAGCAACTGTCGGGACGGATTCTGGTATTGCCGGCCAGGCACGCCATGGAGCAAACCATTCGGCGTGATTACCCGGCCATCGACTTGCGCACGGTCAAGACCTACGCCGAAGCCAGGGCGCTGGTCGAAAGCGGCGAAGCCTATGCCACCATCGAGAACGAAACCGGGGCGCAGCTCTACCCGACCGGGCAGTTGAAGATAGGGCATACGGTAGAGGGGTCGTGGGAAGCCGACCATTTGGCAGTACGAAAAGGGCAGCCGCAATTGTTGAGCATCCTCAACAAGGCACTCGAAGCGTTCCCGCCGGCCGAGTTGCGGGCCATTCGCCTGAAATGGCTCGATGGCATTGCCCCCAGACCCACGCTGTCGTTCTGGCAGCGGGCCACCCAGTGGGGCTGTTGGGGCATGTTTATCGTCAGTCTGTTCGGTCTGCTGTCCTTGCTCTGGAATCGACGGCTCGCGGCGCTGATCAGGCAGCGCCGGGACGTCGAGAAAGACCTCAGCGATCAACTCGCCTTCCAGTATGCGTTGATCGACGCCATGCCCGATCCGATGTTTGTACGTGATCTGCAGGGGCATTTGATCATGTGCAACAAAAGCTATGAGGAGGGCTTGTCGATCCGTTTCGATCAGGTACAGGGGCGGCGATTGATCGAGGTCGACGTCCTGCCCAGGGAGACGGCGGAGCTGTTGCACGCCGAGTTCATCGTCCAGCTCGAAACCCGCAAGCCCCGGTTCACCAAACGTCAGTTGAAGTTCAATAACGGGGTAAGGGATATCTATCAGTGGACGGTGCCGTTTTACGGGGCGGACGGGCAGGTACGCGGGTTGCTGGGCGGATGGACGGACATCGGGCGGCGCAAGAGCGAAGGGGAGTGCCAGTGTCCTAAGTGAGTTTCGGAATTGTCCTATAGGATGCGGCTACTTTTCCGATGGGAGGCTGAAGGATGCTGTCCTAGAGTGGTCGACAACTGCGGTGAGAGCCCGCGTGTGTCGTTCCAGAGGCCGCTTATGCGCACGCTGAAAACCCTGATTCTAGAACCCAATCCATTCCAGATGATTGCGTTGCACCAGATGCTCAACGCCATCGGTGTCTATGACGTGCTCACGGCGCCGTCGATGTCGGCGGCGCTGTGCTCCCTGGGACGGCGGGGCATGGTGGATATCGCGTTTTGCGATCCGCAACTCAAGGGCGGCGATGGGCTGGCGCTGGTGCGACATCTGGCGGAGCAGCGGGAGGCGCGGGCGCTGATCCTGCTTGGCAACGTGGTGCCGAGTGTCATGTCGGACGTGCAGGCGATGTTGGCGGACAGCGAGGTGAAACTCCTGGGGCACCTGCACACACCGGTGTCGGCGGTGTTGATGCGCCGGCTGCTGGACGTCTACCTGCTGGAGTCGATGCTTCAAGCCCGGGCCTGAAGACGGCTGTTTTTTCCCTGTCATCTTTGCGGTGCATGCTCAATTTCCCCAGAGATGCATGTACCGCTGCCATGCGGTATTCAGAACTTTCTTCTCGGGCCAAGGGTCATTAACTGTAGACACGCCCTCCCAGGCACTTCGTTTTCGGACTATTGAGTGGTGATCGCGAGATGGAAAGTATCAGTCTATTGCTCGGTGAGGCTCTGAGCCCGTATCAAGTTTCGTTGACCCCGTCGGGCGCCCATGGTGAATGCCTGGTGACCTTGAAGAATGCCGTCGGCGCGATTGTCGTGGAGCGTGAATTCAATCAGGCGCAGTTGAGCGACAAGTGGCAACTGACCGATGTCGTCGACGGATTGCATCGTGATGTGCTGATCGCTGAAGGTCGCCTGGAGCCCTGTGTGATCGCGGCGTTGCGCAACGCGGCCCAGGACAAGATCCTGGCCAATCGAAATTGAATTGTTTTTTGTGGGAACCTTCCTGCTCCAAGGTCAGTCAGACCATGTAACAGCAGGATCAAGCATTGTGCTCCGGTGCTTGTAGCTTGCTGCCACTGGTCTTTATGTAGGCCACGTTTAACCCCGAGTCGTCTCCCCACTTCTCGGGGTTTCTTTTTGCCCGAATTTTGTCATTGCCCGGCCTGTTGATCGAAAAACGCCTTGGCCGCTTCCAGGTAATCGACGCGCCGTTCCGGATCCAGCCAGTCGGCATACGCGTTGGCCAATCGCTCGTGGGGCAGGGTGCGCAACAGTTGATTGATCTCACTGATGGCTTGCTTGCCCTGGGCGGTATTGGAGCAGCCGATGTAAGTGGAGATGTACTTGCCCGTGCCCTTGATCGGATAGAACACCAGCTCGTTATCGGCAATTTTTTCTTGCTGGGCCAGGTAGCGGATTTCCGGCCAGTAGCCCAACACCCCCAGCAACCGCCCCAGGCGCTGCATCTGCAACAGGCTGCCGAGTGCGTCGTTGCCATAATGCAGGGTCAGGGTATTGGCAGGTGCCTGCTTCAATTCGGCGTCGAGGAACTGCCCGTAACTGCGCTCCGCCACCGCACCGAGCTTCTGGCTGCCATCGGCCAGCAGCGCCGCCAGATCAACTTCCCCGTCCACCAGAAACGGCTCCAGTTGCGGGCGATCTTCCTGCCGCACCGCAAGGCCATTAGTGACCGCCCGAAACACCGGAATGGAAAACGCGATCCACTGCTCCCGCTCCTTGCTCCAGATCAGCGAGGGATCACAGGTGAAGGATTCTTCGCGCAGCATCTGCATGCCACGGGCGCGATTGACCCGCATCAGCGTGTGATCGTATTGCGGCATACCGGCGATCAACAATGGCATCAGTTGATCGATGACTCCCTGGCCTTTTTGCGGACCCTCGAAGATTGTCACCGGCGGCAAATCCCGCAGCAGCCAGATCAACGTTTCTTTCGGTTGGGCTCCGGCGGCTGAACTCAATCCGAGCAACAGCGTCAGTACACACGGCCCGCGGGCACGTTTAATGAAGGCTGAAAGCAGGCGCTTCAGTTTAGATGGCCCCGTCTTCACGCAGCTTTGCGATCCGTTCCTTGTCATAGCCAAGATCGTTGAGCACCTGCGCATTGTGTTCACCCAACTGCGGTCCGACCCATTCGGACGTGCCGGGTGTCTCAGAGAGTTTCGGCACGATCCCCGGCATCTTGAAGGCTTTGCCGTCCGGCAGCTTGGCCTGCAGGAACATTTCCCGGGCCAGGTACTGCGGGTCGCTGAACATGTCTTCGGCGCTGAAGATCCGGCTGGCCGGGACGTCGGCCTGGTTCAACTGCTCGATCACGCTGTCCAGTGGCAGCGAATTGACCCAGCGATCGATCACCCCATAAATTTCGTCGCGACGGCTGTCGCGGCCATCGTTGCTGGCCAATACCGGGTCGTTGGCCAAATCTTCGCGACCGATGATCAGCATGAAGCGCTTGAAGATCGCATCGCCGTTGGCGCCAATCTGCACATGTTTGCCGTCGGCGCTGGTGTGGATGGAGGAGGGCGTGATGCCGGGCATGATGTTGCCGGTGCGTTCGCGGATAAAACCGAACACATCGAACTCCGGGACCATGCTTTCCATCATCGCGAAAATCGCCTCATACAGCGCCACGTCCACCACCTGGCCAAGGCCGCCGTTCACCTCGCGATGACGCAGGGCCATCAATGCGCCGATCACACCCCACAGGGCGGCAATCGAATCGCCGATGGAAATCCCGGTACGCACGGGCGGCCGGTCCTCGAAACCGGTGATGTAGCGCAGGCCGCCCATGGATTCACCGACCGCGCCAAACCCCGGTTGGTCTTTCATCGGTCCGGTCTGGCCGAAGCCCGACAGGCGCACCATCACCAGTTTCGGATTGAGGGCGTGTAAAACGTCCCACCCCAAGCCGAGCTTTTCCAACACGCCGGGGCGAAAATTCTCGATCAGGATGTCCGCTTCGCTGAGCAGTTTTTTCAGGATCTCCAGGCCGTCCGGGTGTTTCAGGTTCAAAGTCAGGGACTTCTTGTTGCGCGCCTGGACGAACCACCACAGCGAGGTGCCTTCATACAATTTGCGCCATTTGCGCAACGGATCACCGCCATCCGGGGATTCGATCTTGATCACTTCAGCGCCGAACTCGCCGCAAATGCGCGAGGCAAACGGCCCGGCAATCAACGTACCCAATTCGATGACTTTCAGACCTGAGAGCGGTTTTCCGGTGAATGGCATACGGGATCCTGTAGGACAAAGTCGTGTGAGTAGTGCGTTTTAACATAGCCGCGTGTCAGTCGCCCAAAGTTGATGGCCGTCAATTGGTTGATTGCCTACCGCATCGGTTAGACTTGCCGCCTTTCCTCGTATCAAGAAGCCCGTTCATGGCCCAGCCGTCCACGACCTACAAGTTTGAACTGAACCTCACCGACCTCGACCGTAGCGTGTACGAGAGCGTAAAGCAGACCATCGCCCGTCACCCTTCGGAAACCGAAGAACGCATGACCGTGCGCCTGCTGGCCTACGCCTTCTGGTACAACGAGCAACTGTCGTTTGGTCGAGGTCTGTCAGACGTGGATGAACCGGCCCTGTGGGAAAAGAGCCTGGATGACCGTGTCCTGCACTGGATCGAAGTCGGCCAGCCGGACGCCGATCGCCTGACCTGGTGCTCACGCCGCACCGAGCGCACCAGCCTGCTGGCCTACGGCAGCCTGCGTGTCTGGGAAACCAAAGTGATCCCGGCGATCAAGAACCTGAAAAACGTACACATCGCCGCCGTGCCTCAGGACATCCTGGAAACCTTGGCCAAAGACATGCCCCGCGTTATCAAGTGGGACGTGATGATCAGCGAAGGGACGATTTTTGTTACCGACGACCGTGGTCAGCACGAAGTCCAATTGCAGTGGCTGAGCGGCGAACGCGGCTGATTTTTCGCCGCTTTCCCGTTTCACCCGGTTTTATCCTACGTATTCAAGAGAAGCACCTGTCACCCCATGCGCATCGAACCTCGCCTGTTGCCCGACACCCTGCCATTCCTTGGTGATCTGCCGCCGTTGCTGACCCGTCTGTACGCGGCGCGGGGTGTGCAGAGCGAGGCTGAACTGGACAAGAGCCTGAAGCGCCTGATTCCATTCGAGCAGCTCAAGGGCATTGACGCGGCGGTTGACCTGTTGGTGACAGCGCTGGAACAGCGTCAGCGGATTCTGATCGTCGGTGATTTCGACGCTGATGGCGCGACCGCCAGCACCGTCGGCGTGCTCGGCTTGCGCCTGCTCGGCGCGGCGCATGTCGATTATCTGGTGCCGAACCGTTTCGAGTACGGCTACGGCCTGACCCCGGAAATCGTCGAGGTGGCGCTGACCCGCACCCCGCAACTGCTGATCACCGTGGACAACGGCATTTCCAGCGTCGAAGGTGTGGCGGCGGCGAAGAAGGCCGGGCTCAAGGTCTTGGTCACCGATCACCACTTGCCTGGCGATGAACTGCCGCTGGCGGATGCCATCGTCAATCCGAACCAGCCTGGGTGCGAGTTTCCGAGCAAGGCGCTGGCCGGTGTCGGCGTGATCTTTTACGTGTTGATGGCCCTGCGCGCACGCCTGCGCAGTCTCGGCTGGTACGAGAGCAAGCCGCAGCCGAACATCGGCGAGTTGCTGGACCTGGTGGCGCTGGGCAGCGTCGCCGACGTGGTGCCGCTGGATGCCAACAACCGGATCCTCGTGCATCAAGGCCTGGAACGGATTCGCGCCGGGCGTGCGCGGCCGGGGATCAAGGCGATCCTCGAAGTGGCCAAGCGTGAACCGGCGCGCATCACCTCCACCGATCTGGGTTTTATCGTCGGTCCTCGCTTGAACGCAGCCGGGCGTCTGGACGACATGAGCCTGGGCATCGAATGCCTGCTCACCGAAGACGCCGGCCTCGCCCGGGAAATGGCGGGCCAGCTCGACGGCATGAACCAGGACCGCAAATCCATCGAGCAAGGCATGCAGCGTGAAGCGCTGGCCCAGCTCAAGGACTTGCCGGTGGAATCGATGCCGTTCGGCTTGTGCCTGTTCGATCCCGAGTGGCACCAGGGTGTCATCGGCATCCTCGCTTCGCGGATGAAAGAGCGTTATTTCCGCCCGACCATCGCCTTCGCCGATGCCGGCGATGGCTTGCTCAAGGGCTCGGGGCGTTCGGTTCAAGGCTTCCATATTCGCGACGCCTTGAGTGTGGTGGCGGCGCAGCATCCGAACCTGATCAGCAAATACGGCGGCCACGCGATGGCGGCCGGTTTGACCTTGCCGGAAGCGAATTTCCCGCTGTTCGCCGAAGCTTTTGACGCAGAAGTGCGTAGGCAATTGCGCGAAGAAGACCTGACCGGACGCCTGCTGTCGGACGGCACCCTGGCGGTCGAGGAATTCCACCTGGAACTGGCCCGCGCCCTGCGCCACGCCGGGCCTTGGGGCCAGCACTTCCCGGAGCCGCTGTTCCACGGCGTGTTCCAGTTGGTCGAGCAGCGGGTGGTCGGTGAGCGGCACCTTAAAGTGGTGCTGAAAAGTGAATGTGGTTCGGTGAAGCTGGATGGCATCGCTTTTGGGATTGACCGCGATATCTGGCCGAATCCGACCATCAAGTGGGTGGAATTGGCCTACAAACTCGACCTCAACGAGTTTCGCGGGAATGAGACGGTGCAGTTGATGATTGCTCACATCGAGCCGCGGTGACCCCTTCGCGAGCAAGCCCGCTCCCACATTGATTTTGCGCACGACTCAGATCCACTGTGGGAGCGGGCTTGCTCGCGAAAGCGATCTCCCACGCGCCAAATATCCCCGGAACCCTCCCTCATCCCCCGTTGTCGACTAGGCTCTAAGCACTGCTTGATTGGCCTTGTGACGTCTTGTCGAATTTTTTACCCGCGGGGGCGGGTGTTGCACCTTTTCCTGTCACTCGTCGACTTTTCAAACAGAACCCTGGAGCCTGCCCACTGATTCGAGAGGTGCCCCATGAGTCTGCTGCTTGAACCCTATACCCTTCGCCAATTGACCCTGCTCAACCGCATCGCCGTATCACCGATGTGCCAGTACTCCAGCGTCGATGGCCTGGCCAATGACTGGCACCTGGTCCACCTCGGCAGCCGCGCGGTCGGCGGGGCCGGTCTGATTTTTACCGAAGCCACGGCGGTCACCGCCGATGGTCGCATTACCGCCGAAGACCTCGGCCTGTGGAATGACGAACAGATCGAACCGCTGCAGCGCATCACCCGGTTTATCGCTGCCCAAGGCGCGGTGGCTGGTATTCAACTGGCCCACGCCGGCCGCAAGGCCAGCACCCATCGCCCGTGGATTGGCAAGCACGGCAGCGTCAAACCTGACGATGGCGGCTGGACCCCGGTCGGGCCTTCGCCGATTGCTTTCGACCCTCAGCACACTCCGCCCAAGCAGCTCGACGAGGGGCAGATTGCCGAAGTCATCCAGGCCTTTGTCGAAGCGGCCCAGCGGGCGCTGACCGCCGGTTTCAAAGTGGTCGAGATCCATGCGGCCCACGGTTACTTGCTGCACCAGTTCCTGTCGCCCTTGAGCAATCAACGGCGCGATCAATATGGTGGCTCGTTCGAAAATCGCATTCGCCTGGTGCTGCAAGTCACCGAAGCGGTGCGTGCGGTCTGGCCTGAAGAGTTGCCGTTGTTCGTGCGTGTGTCGGCCACTGACTGGGTGGAGGATGGCTGGAACCCGGATGAAACCGTGGAACTGGCGCGACGCCTCAAGGACTTGGGCGTGGACTTGATTGACGTCTCGTCGGGCGGCACGGCGGCCAATGCGGAAATTCCTACAGGACCGGGTTATCAAACCCGCTTCGCTGAGCGCGTGCGTAAGGAGTCCGGCATCGCCACCGGCACCGTGGGCATGATTACCGAGCCGGCGCAGGCTGAGCACATTCTGCGGACCTGTCAGGCGGACATCATCTTCCTGGCCCGGGAGCTGCTGCGCGATCCGTACTGGCCGCTGCACGCCGATGATGACCTGGGCGGGCGCAAAGCGGTGTGGCCGGCGCAGTATCAGCGGGCGACCCATCGGGACCAGCCGATTCATGAGTCTGATTTGCGCGACTGACTGCTGCCGTAAAAACAAAAAGCCCCGGCTGAGTTGGTCGAGGCTTTTGCGTTTCTGAAGCGGGATTTTTGTTGTCGGTCAGGCCGTCTTCGCGGGCAAGCCCGCTCCCACAGGGGAATGCATTCCAAATGTGGGAGCGGGCTTGCTCGCGAAGAGGCCAGCCCAAACAACCCCCTGATATCAGGTGTACTTACGCTTCTCCGGCGCCGGCGGGAAGTACTGGTACAACCAGGTTTCACTCAACGTCCGGTCATTGGTGCGGATAAACAACCGCAGCTCCACCGGGGCCACGCTGTCATTGGTCGGGAACCAGTCAAAGGTAATCCGGTAACCCTTGATGTCATCGAGCACCAGCACGTTGAAATCCTTCACCTCGCCATTCGAGCATGTGACCACCGGTTCGATCGCCGCGCCTGCCGGCAAGCGGTCCAGACCGCCACCGGTGAAGTCCACTGCAAAGCGTCGCGCCCAGACCTCAGGGTAATGCTCACCCGGCGCCCAGCCTTCGATAAAGCCGCCCATGCCCGAACGGGTCGCATTGACCCGTGCCAGCGGCGTGCTGACCGGTGGCAATGCGCTCCAGTACAGCTTGTAGCCATAGTTCAGCGAATCACCGGCGGCCACCGGTTTTTTCGGCGTCCAGAACGCGACGATGTTATCCAGGGTCTCGCCGGTCGTAGGAATTTCCAGCAAATCGATAGAGCCTTCGCCCCACGCGGTTGTCGGTTCTACCCACAGGCTCGGACGCTTGCTGTACCAGTCCACGGTGTCCTGATAGCTGGCGAACTCGTGATCGGTCTGCACCAGGCCGAAGCCTTTTGGGTCGGTGTCGGCGAAGGCGTTGAACTGCAAAGTCGCCGGGTTGTTCAGTGGGCGGCAGATCCACTCGCCGTTGCCGCGCCACATGGCCAGGCGATCAGAGTCGTGGATTTGCGGGTGAATGGTGTCGCACATACGCCGCTCATGGGTGCCGCAGCTGAACATGCTGGTCATCGCCGCGATGCCCAGTTGTTCGATGGCAGTACGCGCATTGATGTGGGCATCGATGGCCATCACCACCTGGCTGGCCTGGCAGTCGATGTCGAAGCGGTAGGCGCCTGTGGCGCTTGGCGAATCAAGCAGGGCGTAGACCACGAAACGGGTGCTGTCCTTGTCCGGCGTCTCGAACCAGAACTTGGTGAAGTCCGGGAATTCCTCACGCTTCTTTGCGTAAGTGTCGATCGCCAGGCCGCGCGCCGACAGGCCATATTGGCCAGTAGCATCTACCGCACGGAAATAGCTGGCGCCGAGGAAAGACAGTACGTCGTGCTTGTCCAGCTCCGGAGCCTTGAACAACTTGAACCCGGAGAAGCCCAGGTCGCCCGTGAGCTGCTTGGTGTCGACCGTGGTTTTTTCATAATTGAACAGCGACGGGCGGAAGTGCACTTCCCGGGCCTGACGCGTCTTGGGATCGACGCTGTACATGCGCACGGGTTGCTTGAACCCCATGCCGACGTGGAAAAACTGCACGTCGAGCTGACCATTCAGGTCGTTCCACAGCGAGTGCTCGCCGTCGTACTGGATTGCGTTGAAGTTCTGCGGCGTCATGGTCGCCAGAGTCGGCGGCAACACCTGCTTGGTGTCCTGATAGCGGCTGCCGGCGAGCTGCTTGGCCTGGATCTTCAGCGATTCGAAATCGAACGCCTGGGCGTCGCCATCAGCGGCGCCATCCGCGGCCCAGGCACGGGCGGCCAGCAGCCCGGTGGCCGACAAACCGGTGTAGGCAGCGATAGCCATGGACGCTTTGAGCAAATTCCTGCGGTGCATAAGTACAACCTGTCGTGAACAATCCCGCGCCGTACCTGGCACTGCTGGGATCAAAAAAGGAGGTTCGGACATGCCTTCGGCCAAACGCAACGGACTCTAAACAGATGCCAAATAGCTTAAACCGTTCGGTCATCAAGAAAAAATGATTGATAGCACAACGATGTTGCGGCAATGAAACAAGACATGTCCGGTAACCTTTCCCACAGTACTTTCTGTTTTATAGGCCATTTCTGCCTTTTTCGACTAATTACTCTAAAAACCTCTTTTCAGCGCCGATTTAATTCCTATCCTATGGGCATAGCCGGTTTCGGCCCTTCAGGCCGGCGGGTTCAGCACGCACCAAGCGACGGCTGAAAAGAGTGGTAGGGCGATGCGGTTTTCTGAAGTTTTCTTTGACGTATTAGAAGGACATCGTCCATGTCGAAAGTACAAGGCATCACCGAACTGTTGGGGATTTTTCCGTGCCTGTCCATTGGTCGGCGCAGGCGTCGGCTCAATTCGGAGGAAATGAAATTGGTGGAGCGGTATAGGGAGCTGTCCGAGAGTGATCGGATTGCGATGAGGTATCTGGTGGATGCGATGAGGAGTGTTTCGAGGTTTTGAGGAGGAGGACTGTTCAGCCGTGACAATCGTGTCGCGGCTGGACTTCATTAATTACCAATCCTGAGTTCTTTCCGTGCGTTGATGTAGAACACGCAGGACCTGTATTTGACTATGCATCAGTCGATAGGGGGCAATGAACGGATAACGGCCAAGTACTAGTTCACGCACATCCGGGACAACCGATGGTCTGCCAGAACCCGGGAATCGTTCCAATTGTTGGAAAGACTGCAGAATCGTTGAAATCACCTCAAGGGCTGAGCCAGTTCCAACGACGCCGTGATAGTACTCATAAATCGCGTCGAGATCGCTTTCAGCTTTTTCAGTCAGTACTACGCTCGGCACGTTCTGCCCACTTAGCCTTCACGGCTTCCAGATCGGTAAGTTTTCCTGCATCGGCATCAGCAATGCCTTCGCTTATGGCCTGTAGATGCCATGACTCGGCTTCCACATATCGAACCAGTGCACGCTTGAGATGATACTGGCGGTCTCGATCGGTGGCGGCTGCAAGTTGGTCCAACTGTTGGGCCAAAAGCTCTTCAACTCGAAAAGACAAAACGGGCGAGGCCATGGTGGCTCTCCTGAGAGGGTGTATACGTTGTAAACGACGTAAACACCCTAGGCCGTGCCAATGTGTTCGTCAACCAATTTGGCGTGCATTGGTTGAGCAAACTTTAGCGGCAGAATACAAACCGAACAGGGGCGATGTATTTCGAAACGCAAAGATTGCCCCGGTGCCTTCAACAGCCCCGGGGCAAAATCCTTACCGACTAACCTTCCAAGCATCTCCCGCAGGCGCAGTCCCGTGGTCATACGGCTTGGCAATCCACATGTAGATCAACCCCAACCCAATCACAATCGCCGTACTCAACACCATCGCATAGTTGATATACCAAGCCGCATCCGGCGTACGCGGCCACGCCATGTTGATGATCGCGCCGACGCCGTAAACCAATGCGCCAATGTTCACCGGCAAACCCCAAGCACCCAGGGTGAATTTGCCGCTCGGTTTCCAGCCTTTCATCCGTGCGTACAGCGCGGCCAACACGATCATTTGGAACGCCAGATATATCCCGATCGCGGCGAAGCTGACGATGGTTGCCACCGCATCTTGCAGGAAGAATCCGAGCACGATGATCAACGCAGGCAGGACACCCGACACAAACAGCGCCGCCACCGGCACTTGAGTCGTAGGAGAAATCTTCTTCAGCAGTTTGCTGCCAATGACCATTTCATCCCGGGCGTAGGAATACAGCAGACGACTCGCCGCCGCTTGTAGGCTGATGACGCAGGAGATGAAGGAAATCATCACCACGCCCATCACCACTTTCGAGCCCACCGGGCCGAAGGCGTTGTTGAGGATGGTGGTGACCGGGTCTTTGTCGGTGCCGTTGATCACGGCTTGCATGTCCGGCACGGCGAGGATCAGCGCCAGGCAGGCGAACATCGCCGAGATGCCGCCGATGTAGATGGTCATGCGCATGGCAATCGGGATTTGCTTGCTCGGGTTCGGGGTTTCTTCGGCGACGTCGCCGCAGGCTTCGAAGCCGTAGTAGAGGAACATCCCGGCCAGTGAGGCGGTGAGGAAGGCCGGCAGGTAGGAGCCGTCGATGCGGATGTCGAAGGTGTTGAACAACACGCTGATGGGTTGATGGCGCTCGAAGACCAGCAGGTAAACGCCGACGACCACGGCGCCGATCAACTCGCAGAGGAAGCCGAACATGGCGATCCGCGCCAGCACTTTGGTGCCGCTGAGGTTGACCAGGGTGGCGAACAGCGTCAGGCACAAGGCGATGACGATGTTGGTGTTGTTGCTCGGTTCAAAACCCATCATCGCGGCCAGGTAAGGGCCGGCACCGACGGCCACGGCGGCGATGGTCACGCACAGCGCGATGGAGTAGATCCAGCCGACCATCCACGCCCATTTTTTGCCCACCAGGCGGCGAGCCCACGGGTAGACGCCGCCGGAAATCGGGAATTGCGACACCACTTCACCGAAGATCAGGCACACCAGCAACTGGCCGCAACCGACCAGCAAGTAGGCCCAGAACATCGGTGGCCCGCCGGCGGCGAGGCACAGGCCGAACAGGGTATAAACCCCGACGACCGGTGAAAGGTAAGTGAAGCCCAGGGCGAAGTTTTCCCACAGGCTCATGCTGCGATTGAAGTTCGAGGTGTAGCCCAGTTTGCGCAGTTGCTCGGCATCGCTGTCGGCTGCGGCGGGGGAGAGTTCGGGTGATGCACTCATGGTCTGTCAGCTCCGGAAAATCGGCAGATTTCGGATGTCCGAAACCGTGGCGGGGCCGTGAAGGCGCTGCCCGGGTCGGTGGTTATTGTTTTGGTTTGTTTGAGGTGAAGCCTGGTGGTGCTGGGTGCCGGTTTCTTCCTTGATATTGCGGTGAGGCCTTCGCGAGCAAGCCCGCTCCCACATTTGGAATGCATTCCCCTGTGGGAGCGGGCTTGCTCGCGAAGCTTTTAAGCTTTCAATGCTTGAACATCACATGCCGAACAACGGTGTAGTCCTCCAGCCCATACATCGACATGTCCTTCCCGTAACCGGACAATTTCTGACCGCCATGGGGCATTTCGCTGACGAGCATGAAGTGGGTATTCACCCACGTGCAGCCGTACTGCAAACGCGCGGCCAGACGATGGGCGCGGCCGACGTCCGAGGTCCAGACCGACGACGCCAGGCCATAGTCCGAATCATTGGCCCAACCCAGCACTTGGGCTTCATCGTTGAACTTGGTCACCGACACCACCGGCCCGAACACTTCGCGGCGAACGATTTCGTCGTCCTGTTGCGCGTCGGCCAAAACGGTCGGTTCGAAGAAGAACCCATTGCCTTCCACAGCCTTGCCGCCCGTGACCAGACGAATATGCGACTGCGCCACGGCACGCTCGACAAACCCGGCCACGCGGTCGCGGTGTTGCGCGGTGATCAGCGGACCCAACTCCGTCGCCGGGTCATCCTGCAAACCGTACTTGATGCTGCTGACCGCCGCGCCAAGCTTCTCGACGAATTTGTCGTAGATACCTTTTTGCGCATAGATGCGGCACGCGGCGGTGCAATCCTGGCCGGCGTTGTAAAAACCGAAGGTGCGAATGCCTTCCACGGCTGCGTCGATGTCGGCGTCGTCGAAGATGATCACCGGGGCTTTGCCGCCCAGTTCCATGTGCATGCGTTTAACGCTGTCGGCGGTGCTGGAAATGATGTTGGCGCCGGTGGCGATGGAACCGGTCAGCGAGACCATGCGCACCTTTGGATGGGTCACCAATGGACTGCCGACCGTAGGACCACGGCCGAACACCAGATTGAGCACACCCGCCGGGAAAATGTCCGACGCCAATTCCACCAAACGCAACGCGGTCAGTGGCGTTTGTTCCGACGGCTTGAGCACCACGGTATTACCGGCGGCGAGGGCCGGGGCGATTTTCCAGGCGACCATCATCAGCGGGTAGTTCCACGGCGCGATGGAGGCGATCACACCCACCGGGTCACGGCGGATCATCGAGGTGTGACCGGCCAGGTATTCTCCACCGGCAGAACCGCTCATGCAGCGGCTGGCGCCGGCGAAGAACCGGAACACGTCGGCAATCGCCGGGATCTCGTCGTTCAGCGCGGCGCTGTAAGGCTTGCCACAGTTGTCCGACTCCAGTTTCGCCAGTTCCTCACCGTGGGCTTCGATGGCGTCGGCGAGTTTGAGCAGCAGCAGCGAGCGTTCTTTCGGCGGGGTTTGCGACCAGGCTTCGAAGGCGTTGTCGGCGGCGCGTACGGCGGCATCGACCTGAGCTTCGCTGGCTTCGTTGATTTCCACCAGTACGCGGCCGAGGGCCGGGTTGAACACCGGTTGGGCGGGGCCTTCGCCGTCAATCAGTTGGCCGTTGATCAAGAGTTTGGTTTGCATGACATGTCCTCATCGAAACTATTGTTTTTGTCGGCTATGGAATTCGGTCCCCTGTGGGAGCGGGCTTGCTCGCGAAAGCGGTGTGTCAGGCGCCATCAATGTTGAAGGTGCTGGCCTCTTCGCGAGCAAGCCCGCTCCCACAGGGGATAGTTGTTGTCCGTGATTGATCTATTTCCCGCCACTGCCCGCCACGCTTTCACCACCTCGGGTCAGGTAATAAGCGCCGAGGATCGGCAACATGGTCACCATCATCACCAGCATCGCGACGACGTTGGTCACCGGCACGTCCCGTGGGCGGCTGAGTTGATTGAGCAGCCACAGCGGCAGGGTGCGTTCATGGCCGGCGGTGAAGGTAGTGACGATGATTTCGTCGAACGACAGGGCAAAGGCGAGCATGCCGCCGGCCAGCAACGCCGAGCCAAGGTTCGGCAGGACGATGTAGCGGAAGGTCTGCCAGCCGTCGGCGCCGAGGTCCATCGAGGCTTCGATCAAACTGTGTGAAGTACGGCGCAACCGGGCGATGACGTTGTTGTAGACGATCACCACGCAGAAGGTCGCGTGGCCGACGATGATGGTGAACATCCCCGGCTCGATCCCCAGCGTCTTGAAGGTCGCCAGCAACGCGATCCCGGTGATGATCCCCGGCAGTGCGATCGGCAGGATCAGCATCAGCGAGATGCCTTGTTTGCCAAAGAACTCCCGGCGGTACAACGCCGCCGACGCGAGGGTGCCGAGGACCATCGCAATCAATGTCGCGATGGCGGCGATTTCCGCCGACAACTTGATTGCTTCCAGCACGTCCGGCCGCGAGAACGCCACGCTGAACCACTTCAAGGTGAAGCCCTTGGGCGGAAAGCTGAACGCTGCTTCTTCGGTGTTGAAGGCGTACAAAAAGATGATCAGGATCGGGAAGTGCAAAAACACCAACCCGCCCCAGGCTGCGATGCGCAGACCTATAGAAGCTTTCTCAGAGTGCATCGAAGGCCCCCAGTCGTTTAACGATAGTCAGGTAAACGGCGATCAACACAATCGGCACCAGAGTGAACGCAGCGGCCATCGGCATGTTGCCAATCGCGCCTTGCTGGGCGTAGACCATGCTGCCCACGAAGTACCCCGGCGGCCCCACCAATTGCGGCACGATGAAGTCGCCCAAGGTCAGGGAAAACGTGAAGATCGAACCGGCGGCAATACCCGGAATCGACAGCGGCAGAATCACTTGCATAAAGGTTTGGCGCGGCTTGGCTCCAAGGTCCGCCGAAGCTTGCAAAAGCGACGGTGGCAGGCGTTCCAGCGAGGCCTGGATCGGCAGGATCATGAACGGCAGCCAGATGTAGACGAACACCATGAAACGGCCAAGGTGCGAGGTCGACAAGGTGCTGCCACCCACGCCGGGAATGCCAAGGATGAATTGCAAAACCGGCTCCAATCCCAGGTGCTGAACAAACCACTGCGCCACGCCGCCCTTGGCCAGCAGCAAGGTCCAGGCGTAGGCCTTGACGATGTAACTGGCCCACATCGGCAACATCACCGCGATGTAGAAAAACGCCTTGGTCTTGCCGGTGGTGTAGCGCGCCATGTAGTAGGCGATCGGGAACGCGACGATGGCGCTGGCGATCGACACCACAATCGCCATGCTCAGGGTTCGCAGGATGATGTCGAAGTTCGATGGCTGGAACAGTGCAGCGAAGTTCGCCAGGGTCAGGTCCGGGGTGACCGCCATAGTGAAGTCGTCGAAGGTGTAGAAACCTTGCCACAGCAGCACCAGCAACGAGCCGAGGTAGATCGCGCCAAACCACAGCAGCGGCGGCACCAGCAGCAGCGCCAGGTAAAAGTTCGGCCGGCGATACAGCAGGTTGGAAAACCGCCGCAACGGCGAACCATTGGCCGGGGTTTGAGAAATCGCCAAGGTGTTCATCTCACACCCCACCCACAACATTGTCGTGCAGCGGAATCATGGCTTCGCGAGCCCAACGGGCGCTGATGCGTTGCCCGGTCTGGTGCTGGGCGCTGGTGTCCAGCCACTGCACGTTGGCCTGGCTGATGCTGAGGACCTGGCCGTTTTCCAGCTTCACTTCATAGCGGGTGGCGCTGCCCTGGTACTGGATGTCGTGGAGCAAGCCGCTGACTTCAATTTCATGGCTGGCCAGCGGACCTTCGGCGAAACGCACGTGTTCCGGGCGAATCGAGAACGGCTGCGGGTTGCCGCTCAACTGCTTGGCCAAATCGCCGCGAATCACGTTCGATGTGCCGACGAATTCAGCGACGAAGGTGGTCGCCGGTTTCATGTACAGATTGCGCGGTGTGTCGACCTGTTCGATGCGCCCCTTGTTGAACACGGCCACGCGGTCGGACATCGACAGCGCTTCAGTCTGATCGTGGGTGACGAAGATAAAAGTGATGCCGAGCTGGCGTTGCAGTTTCTTCAGCTCGCCCTGCATTTGTTCGCGCAGCTTGAGATCGAGAGCACCCAGCGGCTCATCAAGTAACAGGACGCGGGGACGATTGACCAAAGCGCGGGCCAACGCCACACGCTGGCGCTGACCGCCGGACAGTTGCACCGGTTTGCGCTCGCCGTAGCCGCCGAGGGCGACCATGTCGAGGGCTTCTTCGGCGCGCTTCTGGCGTTCGGTTTTGCCGACACCTTTGACTTTCAAACCGTAGGCGACGTTGTCGCGAACGTTCATGTGCGGGAACAGCGCGTAATCCTGAAACACGGTGTTGACGTCACGCTGATACGGCGGCAGCCCGGCGGCTTCTTCGCCGTGAATACGGATCGAGCCGGTGCTCGGTTGTTCGAACCCGGCGATCAGGCGCAGGCACGTGGTTTTGCCCGAGCCGGAAGGGCCGAGCATGGAAAAGAACTCGCCGTCCTGGATATCGATGGAAACCCGGTCAACGGCCTTCACTTCGCCGAACTGCCGGGAAACGTTGGTGAACTGGACTGCAAGCGTCATGGTGCGGTGCTCCGAAAACTGAAAAGCCTTAAAAGCTTCGCGAGCAAGCCCGCTCCCACATTGGAATGCGATCAAAATGTGGGAGCGGGCTTGCTCGCGAAGGGGGCCTTAACGACCGCCCATAATCGCGATGTAATCCTGGGTCCAGCGGCTGTACGGCACGAACTTGCCGCCTTCAGCCTGCGGGGTTTTCCAGAAGGCGATTTTTTCGAACTGGTCGAAACCGTTGGTCTTGCATCCCTCGGCGCCGAGCAATTCACTGCCGGTACACGCCGCCGGCACCGCTGGCAACGAGCCGAACCACGCCGCTACGTCACCCTGGACTTTCGGTTGCAGCGACCAGTCCATCCACTTGTAAGCGCAGTTCGGGTGCTTGGCCTCGGCGTGCAACATCGTGGTGTCGGCCCACCCGGTGGCGCCTTCTTTCGGGATGGTCGAGGCGATTGGCTGTTTCTCGTTGATCAGGCCGTTGACCTGATACGGCCAGGCGCTGGACGCGACCACGCCTTCGTTCTTGAAGTCACTCATCTGCACGGTGGTGTCGTGCCAGTAGCGGTGGATCAGCGGTTGCTGGGCGCGCAACAGATCGAGTACGGCTTTGTATTGCGTTTCGGTGAGTTGATACGGGTCTTTGATCCCCAGTTCGGGCTTGGTGGTTTTCAGGTACAGCGCCGCGTCGGCGATGTAGATCGGGCCGTCATACGCCTGCACGCGCCCCTTGTTGGCTTTGCCGTCCGGCAGGTTTTGCGCGTCGAACACCACGCCCCAACTGGTCGGCGCAGTCTTGAACACATTGGTGTTGTACATCAGCACGTTCGGGCCCCACTGGTACGGGGTGCCGAAAGTCTGTTTGTTGACCACATACCACGGCGCATCCTTGAGACGCGGGTCAAGGCCTTTCCAGTTCGGGATCAACGCAGTGTTGATCGGCTGCACCCGCTTGCCGACGATCAAGCGCAACGAGGCATCGCCCGACGCAGTGACCAAGTCGTACCCGCCCTTGGCCATCAGGCTGACCATTTCATCGGAGGTGGCGGCGGTTTTCACGTTGACCTTGCAGCCGGTTTCCTTCTCGAAACCGGTGACCCAGTCGTAGGCTTTGTCACTCTCGCCACGTTCGATGTAGCCGGGCCAGGCCACGATATCCAGCTGACCTTCGCCGGCGCCGATGGCTTTCAGCGGTTCGGCGGCCTGGATACTGGCACTGGCGAGCAATGCAGTGGTGATTGCACTGAGCAGTGCGGTCTTGTGCACGAACATGGGGATTCCCTCTTCTTTAATTATGGTCGGGGCAGTTGTGAACGTGGTGAAGCATGCCGTTGGCGGCTTGTTATTAGCGTAGTCAGAGATGCTGGCCGTGGCGGGCCATGATGTGCCGCACCACGCTGTAGTCCTGAAGCGAATCGCTGGATAAGTCTTTGCCGTAGCCCGAACGCTTCAGGCCGCCGTGGGGCATTTCGCTGACCAGCATGAAATGGCTGTTGATCCAGGTGCAGCCGTACTGCAAGCGCGCCGCCACCTGCATGGCTTTGTCGAGGTTCTGGGTCCAGATTGACGAGGCGAGGCCGTATTCCGAATCGTTGGCCCAGTCCACGGCTTGGGCGAGTTCGTCGAAGCGGGTGACGGTGACCACCGGTCCGAACACTTCGCGCTGCACGATTTCATCGCTCTGCTTGCAACCGGCGAGCAAGGTCGGCTGGTAATAGAAGCCTGCGCCGGAATGCACCGCCGCGCCGGTGACCCGTTCGATGTGCGGCTGGCCCAGGGCGCGTTCGACAAAACTGGCCACGCGGTCGCGCTGACGGGTGCTGATCAGCGGGCCGATTTCATTGTCGGCGTCGCGTTTACCGGCGAAACGCAGGCTGCTGACCGCCGCGCCCAATTCCGCCACCAAGCGATCATGAATCCCGGCCTGTGCATAAATCCGGCACGCCGCCGTGCAATCCTGACCGGCGTTGTAATAGCCGTAGGTGCGCACGCCTTCGACCACCGCTTGAATGTCCGCGTCGTTGCAGACGATTACCGGGGCTTTGCCGCCGAGTTCGAGGTGGGTGCGCTTGAGGGTTTTTGCCGCGGCTTGCAGGATTTTTTGCCCGGTGACGATATCCCCAGTCAGCGAGACCATGCGTACCTTCGGGTGGCTGACCAAGTGGCTTCCAACCCCTTCACCGCCGCCGCAGATGATGTTGATCACCCCACGCGGCAGAATCTCGGCCAGCGCCGGGGCCAGCGCAAGGATCGACAGCGGCGTGTGTTCGGACGGCTTGAACACCAGGGTGTTGCCGGCGGCCAGTGCCGGGGCGATTTTCCAGGCGGCCATCATGATCGGGTAGTTCCACGGCGCAATCGACGCCACAACGCCAATCGGATCGCGCCGCACCATGCTGGTGTAGCCGGGCAGGTATTCGCCGCTGAGCTGGCCGGTCTGGCAGCGCACGGCACCGGCGAAGAAACGGAATACATCCACCGTGGCGCTCAAATCGTCCTGGCGGGCCAGGTGCAACGGCTTGCCACAATTCAGGGATTCGAGACGGGCGAGCAGGTCGGCGTTTTTTTCGATGGCGTTGGCAATGTCCAGCAACAGATTGGAACGTTGCTGCGGTGTGGTCCGTGACCAACTGGCGAAGGCGTGGTGGGCGGCGAGGATCGCGGCTTCGACTTGTTCGGTGCTGGCTTCGGCGATGTGCGTCAGCACTTCGCCGGTGGCGGGGTTGAGGATCGGCTCGACAAAGCCCTGGCCCTGGACCAATTCGCCATCGATCAACAACGCGGTGAACAACGGGGTCTGCGCGCCAGCCATTTTTCGGGTTCTCTTTTCTTGTGTGGCCATGGTGCTCCCAGTGACTGGGGCCCGGCCGTCTTATAAAGATGTAACAAGACTAGTGCGCGAGCCCGAGGTCGACAAATTCTAAATACTGAAGGTGGCGTTCGATTAAATAGATGGCTTGCGCCCGCCGTGGGGCTGCTCGCGGGCGACCGTCAGGAATGGATCGACAAGGGCCGGGCGCGCAGTGCCGCGCCGCCACGCCAGGCCGACGTCAAGGGTCTGGCTGAGGTCGGCAATGGGGCGGGCTTCGATGATGTCGCCCTCCAGGGACCAGGGGCGATAGGTCATGTCGGGCTGGATCGATACGCCCAAGCCAGCGGCAACCAGGCTTCGCACGGCTTCCGTGGAGGCGGTGCGCAAGGTGATGCGCGGTTGCAACGAGGCCGCCGACCACATGCGCTGGGCGTTTCGGTCCATTTCATCGACATTGAGCTGGATCAGCGGCTCTCGCGTGACATCGGCAAGGTTGATGCTGTCGTGTTCCAGCAGCGGATGCTGGGCTGGCAACCACAAGCGGTGGGGCGAGTGGGTCAGGACTTCGGTCTGCAAGGCGTGGCGATCTTCGAGGTTGGAAAGGATCAGCACGCCGACATCGATCTCGCCGCTGACCAGCAAATGTTCAATGTAGGGGCGCTCGTCTTCCATCACGCGGATTTCGACGTTGGGGTAGGCGCGCTGGAATCGTGTGAGCAGGTCCGCCAGGTAGTAACCGGCGACGAGACTGGTTACGCCAATGATCAACTGTCCGGCAACCTGATCGGTGCTTTGTTGCAGGCTGCGTTTGGCGTTGTCCACCGTCGCCAGAATCAAGTGCGCCTGACGTAGGAATTGATGCCCTTGGTGTGTCAGGGTCATGCCTTTGGCGTGTCGGTTGAACAGGCTGATGCCGATTTCCTGCTCCAGTTGCTGGATCGCCAGGGTCAGGGTGGATTGGGAAATAAATGCGGTTTGCGCAGCGGCGGAAATCGAGCCGGTCTCGGCCACGGCGATGAAATGACGGATCTGACGCAAGGTCATCATGGGAAAAGTACCCGGTGGGCGGTTTTTATAGATTTGATCGAGTGTATATCTTTTTAATCGATGGCCAGGGTTGAGGCTTCGGCCAACAAGCAACATCTCGAAGCACTCTCGTCTCCGGTTCCAAGGCACTTTCGATCTAGGCTGGTGGCCTGAATGATCCGGTTACCCCGAATTCGTGGAGGCAACAAATGAACACCCGTGGATTGCTCGATCAGCTACTCAAGTCCGGTCAGGACATGTTGCAGAACAAGTCTGGCGGTCATCAGAACAAGGCCTCCGGTGGCGGGCTGGGCGGCTTGCTCGGCGGCAGCGGTGGCGGCTCGGGTGGCCTCGGTGGTTTGCTGTCGGGCGCGGGCGGCGGGGCCCTGGCGGCAGGGGCGATGGGACTTTTGCTGGGCAGCAAGAAGGGTCGCAGTGTCGGCGGCAAGGTCCTGACCTATGGCGGCCTCGCGGCGCTGGGCGTGATCGCCTACAAAGCCTACGGCAATTGGCAGGCCCAGCAGGGCGCAGCACCGAAGATTGAACCGCGAACCGTCGACCGAGTCCCGCCGGCGCAGGTTGAACAGCACAGTCAGGCGATCCTCAAGGCTCTGGTGGCAGCGGCCAAGGCTGATGGCCATGTCGATGAGCGCGAACGCGCATTGATCGAAGGTGAATTCACCAAACTCGATAACGACCAGGAACTGCAGCACTGGCTGCACGCCGAACTCAACAAACCCCTGGACCCCACCGACGTCGCCCGCGCAGCCGCCACCCCGGAAATGGCTGCGGAGATGTACATCGCCAGCGTGATGCTGGTGGATGAGGAGAACTTCATGGAGAAGAGCTACCTCGATGAACTGGCGCGGCAACTGAAGCTTGAGCCGGGGTTGAAGGCGGAACTGGAGAAACAGGTGCGCCAGGCTTCTATGTAATCCCTTGAACCGCCCTCGCGGGCAAGCCTCGCTCCTACAGGTTGATTGCGTTCCTCTGTAGGGGCGAGGCTTGCCCGCGAAGGCGTCCTCAACCCCGACACATCCCCCCTCTATGACCATTTCACGGCCCATTTTTGCCGATACGCCACTGGCACTTTTTCCCCGAGATAGCGGAAAGTCCGCGCTCTACACCGCCGCCTTCAACGGTACGGAAACTTGATATTGCCGACGCCACAGCGCAGGCATCGCAAAGGATGCACTGCATGACCTCGCAGAATCGCCTGTCCCACCTGGATGCCCTGAGAGGCATCGCTGCATTGATGGTCGTAGTGGCTCACTTCATCGAACGAACACCGCTCAAAGACACGTTCTTTTTCACCTACGTGAACCTTGGGCAAATGGGTGTCGTCATCTTTTTCCTGCTCAGCGGGATGGTTATTCCCTATAGCCTCAAAGAAGGGAAACATGCGCTGGTTGCCTTTGGTATTTCCAGGTTTTTCAGACTGTACCCGGCTTACTGGTTCTCCATTGCACTGGCCGTCACCAGTTCGTACTGGTTTTTATCGACGCCGGTCCCGACTAAGTCCGTGCTGATCAATATGACGATGTTTCAGGCGCTCCTGGGGACGCCCGATTTATTTGGTGTCTATTGGACACTGATCATGGAGATGTTTTTTTACATGTCCTGCGCCGCGTTATTTAGCGTCGGCTTGCTGGGACGTGTCTCCGTACGTTTTGGCGCGGCGGTCGGGCTGTTGGTGGTGGCGCTGGTTTTCGCAACGGCCCGGTTCTATCTGGCGAAAAAAATCCCCGTGGGTTTGCCTTTATGCCTGTCGATCATGTTCTTTGGCAGCTTCTGGCGAGACGTCAGCCTGGGTTCCAACAGCCAGTTGGATCGCAAGTACGTCTATGCGTGGCTCGCCCTGTTCTTCGTTGCCCTGCCTTTCATTTGTTTTCTCGCCTATAACGCCAACTATGGGCACAACGAAAATCCCTATTCCTACTGGGTCAGTTACCTCGCAGGCTTGGCGTTTGCCATCGCCATGACCCTGTTTTTGCGTCGGCCAATAAAAGGCCTGGTGTATCTGGGCACCATCAGCTACTCGGTTTATCTCGTGCATCCCTTCTTTCTGGAGTGGGCGGCGTACACAACAAACCTGCCGGCGGCGTTCAACGTGGGTGTTTTTCTGTTGTACATCCTGGCAACGCTCGCGCTATCGAGCATCAGCTACGCCTTGTTGGAAAAGCCTTGCGTCAGCCTGGGAAGAACCCTCAATAAAAGGCTGCAGACCGGCGCCACACAACGGGTGCCGCCGCTGAACACACCGGCAAGTGACAGCAACGCTGGAAGGTAGGGGTTTCAGATTGAGAAGTGGCAAGTCTGCCGTCTTATAAATGAGACACCCTCAGCTATACTCCGCAGCATTTGAAAATGGCCCCGAGGACATACTGTGAAGAACTGGACGTTGCGCCAACGCATCTTGGCGAGCTTTGCGGTCATTATTGCCATCATGCTGTTGATGGTCGTCGTCTCGTATTCCCGGCTGCTGAAGATCGAGGCCAGTGAAGAAAGCGTGCGTGAAGACGCAGTGCCCGGGGTGTATTACAGCTCCACCATCCGTGGCGCCTGGGTCGACAGTTTTCTCCAGACCCAGGAAATGCTCGGCTTGAAGGAAGGGCAGGGCATCAGTGCCGAAGACGCCGCCGACTTCAAAAGCTTCGAAGCACGCGTGGTCGATGCGATGGACAGCTATCGCAAAACAGTCACCACGGATGAAGACCGGGTTGAATTCGCCGCTTTCGAAAAGCTCCATGAGCAGTACAACAAGATCCTTGCCACGGTGCTCGAATTGCATAAACGCAATGAGGAAGCCGAGGCCATCAAGATGTTCAACGAGCAACTGACCCCGACCTGGACGGCCGGGCGCATGAAGCTCAACGATATCCTGCGCGAAAACAAAGCCGTGGCCGATCAGGACATGGCCAACATCGATGACGCCGTGCTCACTGCGAAGATCATCATGGGCGTGTCCCTGCTGATCGCGGTGCTGGCCGCCGGCCTCTGCGGCCTGCTGCTGATGCGCGCGATCATGGCGCCGATGAACCGCATCGTGAAAATCCTGGAAATCATGCGCACCGGCGACCTCAGCAGTCGCCTGAACCTGGAGCGCAAGGACGAATTCAACGCCGTGGAAACCGGCTTCAACGACATGATGACCGAGCTGACCGCCCTGGTGTCCCAGGCCCAGCGTTCGTCGGTGCAGGTCACCACGTCGGTGACGGAAATCGCCGCCACTTCCAAGCAACAACAAGCCACCGCCACCGAAACCGCCGCCACCACTACGGAAATCGGTGCGACCTCCCGTGAAATCGCCGCCACGTCCCGTGACCTGGTGCGCACCATGACCGAAGTCTCCACCGCCGCCGATCAGGCCTCGGTGCTGGCTGGTTCCGGGCAGCAAGGTTTGGCGCGCATGGAAGACACCATGCACTCGGTGATGGGCGCGGCGGATCTGGTCAACGCCAAACTGGCGATCCTCAACGAGAAGGCCGGCAACATCAACCAGGTGGTGGTGACCATCGTCAAGGTCGCCGACCAGACCAACTTGTTGTCGCTCAACGCCGCCATCGAAGCCGAGAAGGCCGGAGAATACGGTCGCGGTTTTGCTGTGGTCGCCACCGAAGTGCGACGTCTGGCGGATCAGACCGCCGTGGCCACTTACGACATCGAACAAATGGTGCGTGAGATTCAGTCGGCGGTGTCCGCCGGGGTCATGGGCATGGACAAATTCTCCGAAGAAGTGCGTCGCGGCATGTCCGAGGTGCAGCAGGTTGGCGAGCAGTTGTCGCAGATCATCCATCAGGTCCAGGCGCTGGCGCCGCGGGTGCTGATGGTCAACGAAGGCATGCAGGCCCAGGCCACCGGCGCCGAACAGATCAACCATGCGCTGGTGCAGTTGGGCGATGCCAGCAGCCAGACCGTCGAGTCCTTGCGCCAGGCCAGTTTCGCCATCGATGAACTGAGTCAGGTGGCGGTCGGGCTGCGCAGCGGCGTTTCGCGATTCAAAGTCTGATGAGCGAACTCACGGCCAAACGCCACGCCGTGACAGCGACCAGACTGGCGCTGTTCCTGGTGTTTCGCGTCGGTAACGAGCGTTATGCCCTGCAAGCCATCGAGGTGGCGGAAGTGCTGCCGCGCCTGCCGTTGAAGCCGATTGCCCGGGCGCCGGATTGGGTGGCCGGGGTGTTTGCCTATCGCGGCGCGGTGGTGCCGGTGATCGACCTCAGCGCCTTGACGTTCGGTCAACCGGCCCAGGCCCGCACCAGCACGCGACTGGTGCTGGTGCACTATCGCCCGGACGAGCACGCGCCCGCGCATTTGCTCGGGCTGATTCTGGAACAGGCCACCGACACCGTGCGCTGCAACCCGGCGGATTTTCAGCCCTATGGCCTGGACAATCCCCAGGCGCCGTACCTCGGCCCGGTACGCAAGGATGCCCAGGGTTTGCTGCAATGGGTGCGGGTTGCCGATCTGCTGGACGATCAGGTGCGGGCGCTGCTGTTTCCGTCCCCGCCCCTGGACCTGGCATCGCTAGGGGAGCAGCCATGAGCAGCGACCAGCGCTTTTTTGATTTCCTCAAGGACCGCATCGGTCTCGACGTCGCGTCGGTCGGCCCGGCAATCATCGAGCGCGCCGTGCGCCAACGCACCACGGCGTCCCAGGCGCTGACCGCCGATGAGTATTGGCACACCTTGCAAGGCTCGCGGGATGAGCAGCAAGCGCTGATCGAAGCAGTGATCGTCCCGGAAACCTGGTTTTTCCGTTACCCGGAATCCTTCGCGACCCTGGCGAAACTGGCGATCAAGCGCCTGGCCGACATCAACAACATGCGCGCCCTGCGGATTCTCAGCCTGCCGTGTTCCACCGGCGAAGAGCCGTACTCCATCGCCATGGCCTTGCTCGATGCCGGGCTCAAGCCCCATCAGTTCAAGGTCGAAGGCATGGATGTGAGCCCGCTTTCGGTGGAGAAAGCCAAGCGCGCGCTGTACACCAAAAACTCCTTTCGCGGGCAGGACATCGCTTTTCGCGAGCGGCATTTCAGCGCCGAAGAGGACGGCTACCGACTCAGCGAACGGGTGCTGGAACAGGTGCGTTTGCAGGTCGGCAATCTGCTGGATCCTGCCTTGCTCGCCAGCGAGCCGCCCTATGACTTTGTGTTCTGCCGCAACCTGCTGATCTACTTCGATCAGCCGACCCAGCAACAGGTGTTCGAAGTGCTCAAGCGCCTGACCCATGTCGACGGCGTGCTGTTTATCGGCCCGGCGGAGGGCAGTTTGCTCGGGCGTCTGGGCATGCGCTCGATCGGCATCCCGCAGTCGTTTGCCTTCAGTCGCCAAAGTGCGCCGAAACCCGAGCCTCTGCCGACCTTCGTGCCGACCCCGCTGCCGGTGCGCCAACCGGTGCGCAGCGTGACCCCGCCACCAGTGCGCAGCCGCCCTTTCGCCAGCGGCGTGCCGTTGCCGACGACGGTGAAAACCGCCAACCCCGACGCCGCCTCGCTGCTGGCGAACATCGCCGCGCTGGCCAACGAAGGCAAGAGTGCCGAAGCCCGCACCGCCTGCGAAAGTTACCTGCGCAGTCACGAACCGGTGGCCCAGGTGTTTTATTGGCTGGGGCTGCTCAGCGATGTCGCCGGCCGGGCGCTGGAGGCCCAGGGTTTTTATCGCAAGGCGTTGTACCTCGAACCGCAACATCCCGACGCGTTGATGCACCTGGCGGCTTTGCTGCAATCCCAGGGCGACACGGCGGGCGCCAAACGATTGCAGGACCGCGCCGCCCGCAGTGAGCGCGCCGCCGACAGTGAGCGTAAACGATGATCGTCTCCGACACCTTGAGCGTCACCCACGAAGATGCCCAGGCCATCGACGACTGCTGGAATCGCATCGGTATCCATGGCGACAAGTCCTGCCCGTTGCTGACCGAGCACATTCATTGCCGCAATTGCGCGGTGTACTCCGCCGCCGCTACGCGCTTGCTCGACCGCTACGCCTTGCAGCAAGAAGATCACGAGCAGGTGGCGACAGCGGTCGAAACCGACGTCAAAACCCGTTCGCTGCTGATGTTCCGCCTCGGCGAAGAATGGCTGGGCCTGGCCACGCGCAGCCTGGTGGAAGTGGCGCCGCTGCAAACCATTCATTCCTTGCCGCACCAGCGCTCCCGGGCCTTGCTCGGCGTGGCGAATGTGCGCGGTGCGTTGGTCGCGTGTTTGTCCCTGGTGGAATTGCTCGGCCTCGACGCGACCAACAACGCGCCTGCCGGTGGGCGAGTGATGCCGCGCATGTTGATCATCGCCGCCCGGGGTGGCCCGGTGGTGGTGCCGGTTGACGAAGTGGATGGGATTCACGCCATCGACGAGCGCATCCTCGATGCGGCGTCCCAGTCCGGCGCCCAGGCCAGTGCGAAATACACCCGTGGCGTATTGCAATTCAAAGGTCGCAGCCTGCGTTGGCTGGATGAAGAACAGTTGTTGTCCGCCGTGACCCGGAGCCTCACATGACCCCCGAGCAAATGCGCGACGCCTCTTTGCTGGAGCTGTTCAGTCTGGAAGCCGAGGCCCAGACCCAAGTGCTGAGCGCCGGGTTGCTGGCCCTCGAACGCGATCCGACCCAGGCCGATCACCTGGAATCGTGCATGCGCGCGGCGCACTCGCTCAAGGGCGCGGCACGGATTGTCGGCGTGGATGCCGGGGTCAGCGTGGCCCATGTGATGGAGGATTGCCTGGTCAGCGCCCAGGAAGGGCGGCTGTATCTGCGGCCCGAGCATATCGATGCGTTGCTGCAGGGCACCGACCTGTTGATGCGCATCGCCACCCCACACAATGCGCCTTCGGCGGTGGAAATCGACGCCTACGTGGCGCTGATGGGGCGCTTGCTCGATCCGATGGCGCTGGCGCCGCCGATCAGCACACCGATTGCACCGTTCATGGACCAGCAACAGGCGCAGCCGCCGGCGATCGAGGTGCCGATCCCGGTGGTCGAGTCGCTGCCGATTGCACCCTCCGAGCCGCCGCGCAAGACCCGGCGCACCACCGAAAACGGTGAGCGTGTATTGCGGGTCACCGCCGAACGCCTGAACAGCCTGCTCGACCTGTCGAGCAAATCCCTGGTGGAAACCCTGCGGCTCAAGCCGCATCTGGCGACCATGCAGCGCCTCAAGCGCATACAAAGCAACGGTCTGCGGGCCCTGGAAAACCTCAACGTCCACCTCAAGGATCAGAACTTGAGCCTGGAAGCCCAGGAAGCGCTGGACGATGCCCGCCGGTTATTGGCCGAATCCCAGCAGTTGCTGGTGGAAAAGAACGCCGAACTGGATGAATTCGCCTGGCACGCCAGTCAGCGTGCCCAGGTGTTGTACGACACAGCCCTGGCCTGTCGCATGCGCCCGTTTGCCGACGTGCTGACCGGGCAGGTGCGGATGGTTCGCGACTTGGGACGTGATTTGGGTAAACAGGTGCGGCTGGAAATCGAAGGTGAAAAAACCCAGGTCGACCGCGATGTATTGGAAAAACTCGAAGCACCGCTGACCCATCTGCTGCGAAATGCCGTGGACCATGGCATCGAAACCCCGGAACAACGGCTATTGGCCGGCAAGCCAGCCGAAGGTTTGATTCGTCTGCGCGCGTCGCACCAGGCCGGTCTGCTGGTGCTGGAACTGAGCGATGACGGCAATGGCGTCGACCTGGAAAAGGTCCGCCGCAGCATTATCGAGCGCCAATTGTCCCCGGCGGACACCGCTGCGCAGTTGAGCGAAGAAGAGCTGCTGACCTTCCTGTTCCTGCCGGGTTTCAGCCTGCGGGACAAGGTGACTGAAGTGTCCGGGCGCGGTGTCGGCCTGGACGCGGTGCAGCACATGGTCCGCCAGTTGCGCGGCGCGGTGGTGCTGGAGCAGACGGCGGGCGAGGGCAGTCGTTTCCATCTGGAAGTGCCACTGACCCTGTCGGTGGTGCGCAGTCTGGTGGTGGAAGTCGGCGACGAGGCCTATGCCTTCCCGCTGGCGCACATCGAGCGCATGTGCGACTTGGAGCCGGAAGACATCGTCCAGCTCGAAGGCCGCCAGCACTTCTGGTACGAAGGCCGGCACGTCGGTTTGGTCGCGGCCAGTCAGTTGCTGCAACGTCCCGCGAGCCAGACCAGCCAGCAAACCCTCAAGGTCGTGGTGATTCGCGAGCGCGATGCGATCTACGGCGTGGCGGTTGAACGCTTTATTGGCGAGCGGACCTTGGTTGTATTGCCGCTGGATGAACGGCTGGGCAAGATTCAGGACATTTCCGCCGGGGCCTTGCTCGACGACGGTTCGGTGGTGTTGATTGTCGACGTCGAAGACATGTTGCGTTCGGTGGACAAACTGCTCAACACCGGGCGTCTGGAGCGCATTGCCCGCCACAGTAATCAGGCCCCGGAAGCGGCGCGCAAGCGGATTCTGGTGGTGGACGATTCTTTGACCGTGCGCGAGTTGCAGCGCAAGTTGCTGCTCAATCGCGGCTACGACGTGGCCGTGGCGGTGGACGGTATGGATGGCTGGAACGCCCTGCGTTCGGAGGATTTCGATTTGCTGATCACTGACATCGACATGCCGCGCATGGACGGCATCGAACTGGTGTCTTTATTGCGCCGGGACAACCGCCTGCAATCGCTGCCGGTGATGGTGGTGTCCTATAAAGATCGCGAAGAAGACCGTCGTCGTGGACTGGACGCCGGAGCCGACTATTATCTAGCCAAAGCCAGTTTTCATGACGACGCCCTGCTCGATGCAGTGGTTGAGCTCATCGGAGGAGCGCGGGCATGAAAATCGCTATCGTCAACGACATGCCCATGGCGGTGGAGGCTCTGCGCCGCGCCTTGGCATTCGAACCGGCGCACCAGGTGATCTGGGTTGCCAGCAATGGCGCCGAGGCAGTACAACGCTGTGCCGAACAAACCCCGGACCTGATCCTGATGGACCTGATCATGCCGGTGATGGATGGCGTGGAAGCGACCCGGCGGATCATGGCCGATACGCCCTGCGCCATCGTGATTGTCACAGTGGACCGCCAGCAGAATGTGCACCGGGTGTTCGAAGCCATGGGCCACGGCGCGCTGGATGTGGTCGATACCCCGGCCATCGGTGCCGGCAATCCGGCGGAAGCGGCGGCGCCGTTGCTGCGCAAGATCATGAACATCGGCTGGCTGATCGGCGACAAAGGCAACCGGGTGCGCTCGGCGCCGAGCCCGCTGCGCAGCTCGGGTTCCCGGCAAAAACTGGTGGCCATCGGTTCGTCCGCAGGCGGGCCGGCGGCACTGGAAGTCTTGCTCAAGGGCCTGCCACGGGATTTTTCCGCGGCCATCGTGCTGGTGCAGCACGTGGACCAAGTGTTCGCCGCCGGCATGGCCGAATGGCTCAGCAGCGCCAGCGGCCTCAACGTGCGTCTGGCCCAGGAAGGCGAACCGCCCCAGGCCGGCACGGTGTTGCTGGCCGGCACCAACCACCATATTCGCTTGTTGAAAAACGGGACGCTGGCCTACACCGCCGAACCGGTCAACGAGATTTACCGGCCCTCGATCGATGTGTTTTTCGAGAGTGTGGCCAGTTACTGGAACGGCGACGCCGTGGGCGTTTTGCTCACCGGCATGGGTCGCGACGGCGCGCAGGGGCTCAAGCTCATGCGTCAACAGGGCTACCTGACCATCGCTCAGGACCAGAACAGCAGTGCGGTGTACGGCATGCCGAAAGCGGCTGCGGCCATCGACGCCGCCGTTGAAATTCGCCCACTGGACAAGATAGCGCCACGATTGCTGGAGACTTTTCCCAAATGACGACTTTTCTCAGCAATCCTGGCCCAAGTAGTACTCAGGTGACCGCACATGAATGACTTACAGCTCGACGACTTCAAGACCGACGAAAACGCCGCCATGGTGTTGTTGGTGGACGATCAGGCGATGATCGGCGAGGCGGTTCGGCGCGGTCTGGCGAATCAAGAGAACATCGATTTTCACTTCTGTGCCGACCCGCACCAGGCCATCGCCCAGGCGATTCGGATCAAGCCGACGGTGATCCTGCAGGACCTGGTGATGCCCGGTCTCGACGGTTTGAGCCTGGTGCGCGAATACCGCAACCATCCGGCCACCAAGGACATTCCAATCATCGTCCTCTCGACCAAGGAAGACCCGCTGATCAAAAGCGCGGCGTTCGCGGCCGGGGCCAACGATTACCTGGTGAAACTGCCGGACAACATCGAGCTGGTGGCGCGCATCCGCTATCACTCACGCTCCTACATGACCCTGCTCCAGCGTGACGCGGCTTACCGGGCGTTGCGGGTCAGCCAGCAGCAGTTACTCGACACCAACCTCGTCCTGCAGCGGCTGATGAACTCTGACGGCCTGACCGGCCTGTCGAACCGCCGTCACTTCGACGAATACCTGGAATTGGAGTGGCGACGTTCACTGAGGGACCAGACTCAACTGTCTTTGCTGATGATCGACGTGGACTACTTCAAGTCCTATAACGACAGCTTCGGCCACCTTGAAGGCGACGAAGCCCTGCGCAAGGTCGCCACCGCCATCCGCGACGCCAGCGCCCGACCTTCGGACCTGCCGGCCCGCTATGGCGGTGAAGAATTTGCACTGGTACTGCCCAACACCTCGCCGGGCGGTGCACGGCTGGTGGCGGAAAAACTGCGCCAGACCGTGGCGGCGTTGAAGATTCCCCATGTGTTCCCGGTTGAAGGTTCGAATCTGACGATCAGTATCGGCCTGTCGACGATTACCCCGCAGGCGGGCAGCGATTGCCGGGAGTTGATCTCGGCGGCGGATAAGGGGCTGTATCTGGCGAAGAACAATGGGCGCAATCAGGTGGGGATTGAGTAACCACCGGCCTCGCTTCTAACTGTGGGAGCGGGCTTGCTCGCGAAGGCGGTGTGCCATTCAACATCCATGCTGACTGACAGGGCCTCTTCGCGAGCAAGCCCGCTCCCACAGGCTGGATTTTTTGACAACCTCGGCGGCGAGTGACTCAGGCTGCACCCAAATCATTCACCCCTAAAGCCGCCAGGCGGGCTGCCGTGACAGCTTGATTACGTTATACTCGCCGGCTTTCAAAAGTTCGCCAACGAGTGCTGCCCGCCATGGAAATCAACCCGATCCTTAACAGTATCAAGGACCTGTCCGAGCGCTCCGAAACTATTCGGGGGTATCTTTGACTACGATCAAAAGCATGAGCGTCTGACTGAAGTCAATCGCGAGCTTGAAGATCCGGCTGTCTGGAACAACCCGTCATACGCCCAGGAACTGGGGCGCGAGCGTTCGCTGCTGGCGCAGATCGTCGAAACCCTCGACGAAATGCACACCGGCCTGGCCGATGCCAAAGAACTGCTGCTGATGTCCGCCGAAGAAGAAGACCAGGGCGCCGTCGATGACGTCGCGACCGAGGTCGAGCGTCTGCGCGAATCCCTGGAAAAACTCGAATTCCGTCGCATGTTCAGCGGTGAGATGGACGCCAACAATGCCTACCTGGATATCCAGGCCGGCTCCGGCGGCACCGAGGCCCAGGACTGGGCCAACATCCTGCTGCGCATGTACCTGCGCTGGGCCGATAAACGCGGTTTCGACGCGACCATCATGGAGCTGTCCGCCGGTGAAGTCGCCGGGATCAAGGGCGCCACGGTCCACATCAAGGGCGAATACGCCTTTGGCTGGTTGCGTACCGAGATCGGCGTGCACCGTCTGGTGCGCAAGAGCCCGTACGACTCCGGTAACCGTCGCCACACCTCGTTCTCGGCCGTGTTCGTGTCGCCGGAAATCGATGACAACATCGAAATCGACATCAACCCGTCGGACCTGCGCATCGACACCTACCGCTCCTCCGGTGCCGGTGGTCAGCACGTAAACACCACCGACTCGGCCGTACGTATCACCCACGTACCGTCCAACACCGTGGTCAGTTGCCAGAACGAACGCTCCCAGCACGCCAACAAAGACACCGCGATGAAAATGTTGCGGGCGCGCTTGTACGAGCAAGAAGTGCAGAAACGCAATGCCGCCTCCCAGGCCCTGGAAGACACCAAGTCGGACATCGGCTGGGGTCACCAGATTCGCTCTTACGTGCTCGATGCGTCGCGGATCAAGGATCTGCGCACTAACATCGAACGCAGTGACTGCGACAAGGTGCTCGACGGCGATATCGACGAATACCTGGTAGCAAGCTTGAAACAAGGGCTATAAGGCACGCCCTGCAGGATCATCCTGCAGGCGCGAGGCTCGCCCGCGAACCCCGGCGAATGCCGGGGGCAACGAACCTGATGGAATATTTAAAGACATGAGCGACCAAGAACTCGACCCGCAAGCCCTGCAACAGGAAGAAAACTCCCTGATCGCCCTGCGCAAGGAAAAGCTGGCTGCCGAGCGCGCCAAGGGCAATGCCTTCCCCAACGACTTCCGCCGCGATAACTACTGCGAAGACTTGCAGAAACAGTACGCGGACAAGACCAAGGAAGAGCTGGCAGAGGCTGCAATCCCGGTCAAGGTTGCCGGTCGCATCATGCTCAACCGTGGCTCGTTCATGGTGATCCAGGACATGTCCGGGCGCATTCAGGTTTACGTCAACCGTAAAACCCTGTCCGAAGACACCCTGGCCGCGGTGAAAACCTGGGACCTGGGCGACATCATCGCCGCCGAAGGCACCCTGGCCCGTTCCGGCAAGGGCGACCTGTACGTCGAAATGACCAACGTGCGCCTGCTGACCAAATCCCTGCGCCCGCTGCCAGACAAGCACCACGGCCTGTCCGACACCGAACAACGCTATCGCCAGCGCTACGTAGACCTGATCGTCAACGAAGACGTGCGCCACACCTTCCGCGTGCGTTCGCAAGTGATTGCCCACACCCGCGCCTTCCTGATGAAGCGTGACTTCCTGGAAGTCGAGACGCCGATGCTGCAAACCATCCCCGGCGGCGCAGCGGCCAAGCCGTTCGAAACCCACCACAATGCGCTGGACATGGGCATGTACCTGCGCATCGCGCCGGAGCTGTACCTCAAGCGTCTGGTAGTCGGTGGTTTCGAGAAGGTGTTCGAGATCAACCGCAACTTCCGTAACGAAGGCGTTTCGACCCGTCACAACCCAGAATTCACCATGTTGGAGTTCTACCAGGCCTACGCCGACTACGAAGACAACATGGACCTGACCGAAGAACTGTTCCGCGAACTGGCGCAGCTGGTTCTGGGCAGCACCGACGTGCCTTACGGCGACAAAGTGTTCCACTTCGGCGAACCGTTCGTGCGTCTGTCGGTGTTCGACTCGATCCTCAAGTACAACCCTGAGCTGACCGCCGACGACCTGACCGACATCGACAAGGCCCGTGCCATCGCCAAGAAGGCCGGCGCCAAGGTGCTGGGCTTCGAAGGTCTGGGCAAGTTGCAGGTGATGATTTTCGAAGAGCTGGTCGAGCACAAGCTGGAACAGCCGCACTTCATTACCCAGTACCCGTTCGAAGTGTCGCCGCTGGCCCGTCGCAACGATGACAACCCGAACGTCACCGACCGTTTCGAGCTGTTCATCGGTGGTCGCGAAATCGCCAACGCCTACTCCGAGTTGAACGACGCGGAAGACCAGGCCGAGCGCTTCATGGCCCAGGTGGCCGACAAGGACGCCGGTGACGACGAAGCCATGCACTACGACGCCGATTTCGTTCGTGCGCTGGAGTACGGCATGCCGCCAACCGCCGGTGAAGGGATCGGCATCGACCGTCTGGTGATGTTGCTGACCAACTCACCGTCGATTCGAGACGTGATCCTGTTCCCGCACATGCGGCCGCAAGCGTAAACGTTTCAGTTAAAAAGCCGCCTAAAACAGGCGGCTTTTTATTGCCTGTCTGGTACAAACGTATCAATTGGTTACTTTTGACGTAAGAGGGAATACCTGTCGTGAATCGTGCATTGGCTCAAGAAGGTGCAGTGGGTGTCGCCACTGCGGTCGCTGAAAGTGTTCAGTACCAGGGCCGCAAGGCCAGCCGACAGGGCAGTGAGCAGCGTCGACAGGACATTCTCGATGCGGCCATGCGCATTGTCGTGCGCGACGGCGTGCGGGCGGTGCGCCACCGTGCCGTGGCGGCAGAGGCCGGTGTGCCGCTGTCGGCCACCACTTACTATTTCAAGGATATCGATGACCTGCTCACCGATACCTTCGCCCAATATGTGGAACGCAGCGCGGCCTACATGGGCAAGCTGTGGGCGAGTAACGAAGGGTTGCTGCGCGAAATGGTGGTCAGCGGCGACGGGACTCCGGAGTCACGCTCGCAATTGGCCGACGATATTGCGCGGCTGATGGCTGACTATGTTCATCGGCAACTGATCAATCGTCGCGAGCACTTGATGGCCGAACAGGCGTTCCGTCAGGAGGCGTTGCTCAACCCGCGCCTGGCGGTATTGGTGCGCTCCCATCAGCAGATCCTGTTGCAGGGCACCTGCCTGCTTTTCGAAGTATTGGGTTCCCGCGAGCCACAACAGGATGCCAAAGTGTTGACGGCCATTATCGGACGGATGGAATATCAGGGCCTGCTCAACGACGCCGAGCCTGCGACCGAAGCCGAAATGCTCGGGATCCTTACGCGCTACATGCATCTGGTATTGGCGTCGGTGTAACCCCGTAAACCTGTGGGAGCGGGCTTGCTCGCGAAAGCGGTGTGACAGTCGATATAAATGTTGAATGTTAACCCGCCTTCGCGAGCAAGCCCGCTCCCACATGGGATTGGTGGCCACATGAGGTCTGCGTTTGTTCATAGGGAGTGTTGAATGAAAGCCTGGCGCGTCGTTGTGATCGCCTTGTCGTTCCTGCTGCTCAGTGGCTGTCTGGTGACCTTCAAGGACCCGCTGCCTTCGAGCGAACCCGCGCCCAAAGGGCTGCTCGGCAAATGGACCAGCACCAACGCCTGGGGCGAACCGATGAACCTTGAGTTGACGCGCATCGGCAACAATCGCTATCAGGCCGTCAGTTATTTCAAAGCCAAGCCCCGCGAGCGCGAGGCCTATCCCTTCACGGTGTCGCGCCACGGCAGTCGCTGGTACTTGTCAGCGCCGGTGCCGGCCAGGTTCGGCGGCCACTTCACAATCGCCGGGTTCGAAGTCAACGAAAAGCACGAACTGGTGGTCTACAACCTCGACCTCGAGCAGATCAACCAGGCCATGGGGCAAAAAGCCCTTAGCGGCGAAAGCTTCCAGACCGACGACGGCGACGGTGTACTGATCAATACCAACATGGATCAGGTCTTCGCTTACCTCGATGACCCGGCCAATTCCGACGTGTTCGTCGAAGCGGTGCGCTACCAGCGCCTGGCCAAAGCCAAAGCTACAGTCAAATAAAGCCAGCACCTCACGGTTTTTCTACAGGAGTTTCGGGTGGACGATTACCAGCAGACGATACGCATTTTGTCCGATCGCATAGTGCTGGCGCAGACGCCGATTCGCGTCCTCGATGCGGTCAAGTGGGACGACAACATCCGCAAGGGTTTCCTCAAGGCCAAGGGCAAGGAAATGCCCGCCGTGGACCGTGACTATTACCTGAACCGGCCGCTGTCCTTCGACTCGAGTAAGGTGAAACTGGAATTCCAGAACATCGAGCGCGATATCACCCGCCAGCTCGGCCAGTTCAACCCGGTCGGCCAGATCATGCGCCGCATGTGCAAGGAATACCGGATGGTGGTGCGCATGCTCGAGGCGCGCGGCACCGAGGATTTCGGCCTGATTTCCCAGGAACTGTACGGCGCCGCGTCCGATGCGTTCCACGCCGGCGACCCGACCCTGGCCGATCTCGGCCTGATGATGTCCGACTACCTGAACAACATCGACGGCCGTGGCGATCTGAAGGATGAACCGAAAATCCTCACCGCCAAGGACGCCGTGCACTTGCTGCAAACCCGGCTGAACAAGGTGTTTGGCGAGGCGGAGGAAACCATTCGGGTGTTCGAGTCCGACGGGATCGTCGCCGATGCCGCGGCCGGTGCCGACTACATCAAGATCCGCACCGATGCGATGTTCAACGAGCGTGACGTGCGCGCCCTGGAAGTCCACGAAGGTCTGGTGCATGTGGGCACCACGCTCAATGGTCTGAACCAGCCGATTTGCACCTTCCTCTCCAAAGGCCCGCCATCGTCGACGGTGACCCAGGAAGGCCTGGCGATCCTGATGGAAATCATCACCTTCGCCTCTTACCCGAGCCGCTTGCGCAAACTGACTAACCGCACCCGCGCCATTCACATGGTGGAGGAGGGCGCCGACTTCTTGCAGGTGTTCGAGTTCTTCCGCGAGCAAGGCTTCGAAATGGCCGAAAGCTACGGCAATGCCAGCCGGGTTTTCCGTGGTTCAGTACCTAATGGCCTGCCATTTACCAAAGACTTGTCCTACCTCAAGGGCTTTATCATGGTTTACAACTACATTCAGTTGGCCGTGCGTAAGGGCAAGCTGGAACAGATACCGCTGCTGTTTTGCGGCAAGACCACGCTTGAGGACATGCGGACCTTGCGCCAACTGGTGGACGAAGGCCTGGTGGTGCCACCCAAGTACTTGCCGGACCAGTTCCGCGACTTGAACGCATTGTCGGCGTGGATGTGCTTCTCCAACTTCCTCAACCACCTGAGTCTGGACCGGATCGAAGCCGACTACTCCAACATTTTGTGAGAACCACACTGATCGTTCCCACGCTCTGCGTGGGAATGCCGCCATGGACGCTCCGCGTCCTCTGTGACGCAGAGCGTCACGGGATGCATTCCCACGCGGAGCGTGGGAACGATCAATCATCACTTTTTCGCGAGGTTTCAACGGATGAGAATCCTCGGCATCCTCTGCCTTCTTCTGACCTTGAGCGGTTGCAGCTCGCTGTTGTTCTACCCCGAACCCGGCCAGCCGTTCACTCCGGACAAGGCCAAGCTCGAATTCCGCGACCTCACCCTGACCACGGCCGACGGCTTGAAGCTGCACGGTTGGTGGTTGCCAGTGGCCAAAGGCGTCGAGGTCAAAGGTACAGTGCTGCACCTGCACGGCAATGGCGGCAACCTGTCTTATCACCTCGGTGGGAGCTGGTGGTTGCCGAAAGAGGGTTACCAAGTGTTGCTGGTGGACTATCGCGGTTATGGCCTGTCCGAGGGCAAACCGAGCCTGCCAGAGATCTATCAGGACATCGACGCCGCGTTCAAATGGCTTGACCAGGCGCCGGAGGTCAAGGGCAAGCCGTTGGTCATTCTCGGCCAGAGCCTCGGTGGCTCGATGGCCGTGCATTACCTGGTCCAGCACCCGGAACGCCAGCCTCAAATCAAAGCATTGGTCCTCGACGGTGCGCCCGCCAGCTACCGCGATGTCGGTCGATTCGCCCTGACCACCTCGTGGCTGACCTGGCCATTCCAGGTGCCGCTGTCGTGGCTGGTGCCGGACGGCGACAGCGCGATCAACTCCATGGCGCAGCTCAAAGGCGTGCCGAAACTGATCTATCACAGCATCGACGACAACCTCGTGCCCCTTTCCAACGGCATTCGTCTGTATCAAGCTGCGCCGCCGCCGCGGGTGCTGCAACTGACCCGTGGCGGTCACGTGCAGACCTTCGCCGACCCGGTCTGGCGCCAGGTGATGCTGCGCTACCTCGAAGACCCGCAGCATTTCAATGGTCTGCGCCGCCTGGGTGAAATCCCCAATTACCCGGTGCCCGTGAATTCAAAAGATGAACCACCAGAGAGTCCGCAATGAGTGAAGAACGTAACGCCATCCCGCTGATCATCACCGGTATCTGCACCATCCTCGGCACCGTCGGGGTGCTGTGGTACTACGGCTACCTGCACTTCGCCAAGCCTGAGGATGCGTTGCTGCTCAACGAATTCACCATGCTCAAGACCGTGCCCGGCGAAGACTACAAAGTCGCCCTGGAACCCGCCCCGCAAGTCGCCCAGTGCATCGATGGCGTGCTGGTGCTGTTCGACACCGAGCAAAAAGGCCTGACTGGCGTGTTGATCAACGGCCAGAAAAAAGCCGTGCGCTGCATGGGCCAGGAAACCCCGCAGAAACTCGAGCAGTAACCTAAATCCTGCGATCACGACGATCCAATGTGGGAGCGGGCTTGCTCGCGAAGGCGGTCTGACATTCAATATATTCGTCGCCTGATATACCGCTTTCGCGAGCAAGCCCGCTCCCACAGGCCGCTCCCACAGGGGTGAAGTGTATGCCCAGCAAAAAGCCCCGCCTGATCACTCAGGCGGGGCTTTTGTGTTTCAGCGTGACGCTTAGTTCGAGCTAACCGCCGAACGTGGCACCACTGGCTGGTTGTCGTTGGAAATGGTCACTTCCACCCGACGATTCATCGCACGGCCAGACACACTGGTGTTTTCCGCAACCGGGTATTCCTTGCCATAACCCTGGGCAACGATGCGCGCTGGATCAACACCCATCTTCACCAGTGCGGTGCGTACGGAATCGGCACGACGCTCGGACAGCGTCTGGTTGTGGCCGGCGCTACCGGTGCTGTCGGTGTAGCCTTCGACAATCACTTTGCGATCCGGGTTTTCCTGAAGGAATTGCGCCAGTTTGTTGATGTTCACCAGACCGCTGGACTTCAGGTCAGCACGGTCGGTGGCGAACAGCACGTCACCGAAAGTCACCAACGTACCGCGATCGGTCTGCTTGGCGTTCAGGCTGTCTTGCAGTTGCTTAATCTGCTGGTCGCGAGCGTCCAGACGGGCCTGGGCACGTTGGGCGGCGGCGTTTTTCAGATTGGCTTCAGCGGTGCGCAGGGCGATGGTCTGCTTGGCCACTTCCACGCGCTGGTTGGTCAGGTAAGCCAGTTGGTCAACCTTGGCCTGGTCCTGTTTGTCCTGGTAAGCCTTGTCGGCCTTGTCCAGGTAGTCACTGGCGTCTTTGGTCTCAAGGGCCGCGACTTTGCTCGCTTGCGGGTTGGCTTGCAGGCCGGAGTAGTTCACGCGGGCCTGTTCCAGGTTCGCGTTCGGCGGGGTGGAGCAGGCAGCCAGGGCGACGCTTGCGGCCAGGAGAGCGGGGATCATCAATTGTTTACGCATAATGGTTCGTCCTTTCTATCGATAAGAGCTTCAGGCGTGTGGTCCGGATGCGCGCTTACTGCACAGAGCGCTGACTTTCCTGACGCAGTTCCTGAACACCTTTCTGGGAATCCTTGACAGCCTGTTCGGCCTTCATCGCCTGGGCCTTGCGTTCAGCGACGCGAGCGTCCCACTCGGCTTGTTCGGCCAGGGTGCGGGCCTCGTCATACTTCTTGTCGTGCATGGCGATTTCGGCTTGTTTCAGTTTGTCCTGGGCGGACTTCATTTCCACGGCTGCGAATTCAGTACCACCGGCGCTGACGGCGCTGTTCACGGCGGATTGGGTCACGGCGTATTGCTCGGTCGGCGGGTTGCCAGCGCAACCGGCGAGGACGAAGGTGCTGCCGATCGCCAGTGCAGCCAGTTTCAGACCGCGCAGGTGGGTGAACGAGGATTTGGCAGTGCTGGTCTTCATGGTCTTCAACTCCATTGGATATCTCCTGAAAAACATCTAAATCCATCCTGGTGTGAGGAGCCGTAACCGAATTTTCAAAACGTGATTTGAAACGGCCGTACCAGGCGTGGTTACTGGGTACGACCCGAGGCGTTTTTCAAAAGTTCAGAGAAGATGGCCTATTGCCGAAAAAAACTTTGACCGAGCGGACAAGGCTCTAGGACGGGAACTTTCGCGGTGCGGGGAGGTATTGACGAGTTTTTGCAGGCTCGAAATCACGCCATTTTCGAGACGATATACAGGCCAATGTGGGAGCGGGCTTGCTCGCGAAAGCGGTGGGTCAGACCTATCAATATCGACTGACACCACGCCTTCGCGAGCAAGCCCGCTCCCACAGGTTCAGCGGTAAATTCAGTGTTTCGGCTTGTCGTCGTTCGCCGACAAATCATGCAAATGCCGCCGGGACAACGCGAGAAAGCGCGGGGTCGGGCCAACGTCTTCATACAGCGGATCACCTTCCTCATCGGTGGCCACCACAGTCTGTCCTTTCACGTACGGGAAGCTCGCTTCGAGTTCTTCCAGCGCCGCGCCAATCAGTTCGCCCAGCAGCTCTTCGGGATGCCGTTTGGGGTACATCTCGGTGATCGCTGCCAGCCGGGCGGCGGCTTCCACGTCCAGGTGAATCGTATAGCCAGTGTCGGTCAGGCGACCTTTGGCGTTTTCTTCCCAATGCTGGGCCAGCTCACGGATTTTCATAATGACCTCATGACGCTCCTGCTCATGGCAGGCGGTGTGAGTGTCCGGCGGTGTCCGCCGGTAAGCCGTTGTGCGGCTTACAGTTGAGACTAGCTTTAAGCCACAAGGTTTAAAGTCCCTTTGTCGTGTGGCTTGTAAGAACCGGTCTGGAGCGGCACTCTTGAAGTTCGTAGCCGCCCGGATTTTTTGCTGGAGAACTGCTGATGACCGATATTGATGCACGCTTGCGCGAGGACGTTCACCTGTTGGGTGAGCTGTTGGGCAACACCATTCGTGAACAGTATGGGGACGGTTTTCTCGACAAGATCGAGCAGATCCGCAAAGGCGCCAAGGCTGACCGTCGCGGCTCGATGGACGCCGAACTCAGCGCCAGCCTCAACCAGTTGAGCGAAGACGAGTTGCTGCCGGTGGCGCGGGCGTTCAATCAGTTTCTCAACCTGGCCAATATCGCCGAGCAATATCAGTTGATTCACCGCCGGGAAGAGTCACAGCCCGCGCCGTTCGAGTCTCGCGTGCTCCCCGAAATACTGGCCCGCCTGCGCGCCGAAGGCCACAGCGCCGAATCTCTGGCCCGGCAACTCGGTCGCCTGGAAATCGAACTGGTGCTGACCGCGCACCCGACCGAAGTGGCGCGCCGCACCCTGATCCAGAAATACGATGCCATCGCCGCGCAACTGGCCGCCCAGGATCACCGCGACTTGACCAGCGCCGAGCGCGAGCAGATCCAGGCCAAGTTGCAGCGCCTGATCGCCGAAGCCTGGCACACCGAAGAAATCCGCCGCACCCGCCCGACACCGGTGGACGAAGCCAAATGGGGCTTCGCGGTGATCGAACATTCCCTGTGGCAAGCGATCCCCAACTACCTGCGCAAGGCCGATCAAGCCCTGCACGCCGCCACTGGCCTGCGTTTGCCCCTGGAAGCGGCGCCGATCCGCTTCGCCTCGTGGATGGGCGGCGACCGCGATGGCAACCCGAACGTCACCGCGACGGTCACCCGCGAAGTGTTGTTGTTGGCGCGCTGGATGGCGGCTGATTTGTACTTGCGCGATGTCGATCACCTGGCTGCCGAGTTGTCGATGCAACAGGCCAGCGAAGCGTTGAAAGCCAAGGCTGGCGACAGCGCCGAGCCGTATCGTGCGGTGCTCAAGCAATTGCGTGAACGGCTGCGGGCGACCCGCAATTGGGCGCATGCCTCGCTGACGAAGAGCACACCGGCACCCGCCGATGTGCTGCAAAACAATCGCGACCTGCTCGATCCGCTGGAGCTGTGTTTCAACTCGCTGCACGAGTGCGGCATGGGCGTGATCGCTGACGGTCCGCTGCTGGATTGCCTGCGCCGGGCCGTGACCTTCGGCTTGTTTCTGGTGCGCCTCGACGTGCGTCAGGATTCGTCCCGACACACCGCGGCCATGACCGAAATCACCGATTACCTGGGCCTCGGTCGCTACGAAGACTGGAGCGAGGAAGAGCGCATCGCCTTCCTGATGCGCGAACAGAACAACCGCCGCCCATTGCTGCCGGCGTACTTCAAACCATCTGCTGACACCGCCGAAGTGCTGGCGACCTGCCGGGAAATCGCCGCTGCACCGGGGGCTTCTCTCGGCTCTTATGTGATTTCCATGGCCGGCGCCGCTTCCGACGTGCTTGCCGTGCAACTGCTGCTTAAAGAGGCCGGCGTATTGCGGCCAATGCGCGTGGTGCCGCTGTTCGAAACCCTCGCCGACCTCGACAACGCCGGCCCTGTGATCGAAAAGCTGTTGCTGCTGCCGGGCTATCGCGCGCGCCTGCAAGGGCCGCAGGAAGTGATGATCGGTTATTCCGACTCGGCCAAGGACGCTGGCACCACGGCGGCGGCCTGGGCGCAGTATCGGGCGCAGGAACGTTTGGTGGATATTTGCCGCGAACAACAAGTGGAACTGCTGCTGTTCCACGGTCGCGGTGGCACCGTGGGGCGTGGCGGCGGTCCGGCGCATGCGGCGATTCTGTCCCAGCCGCCGGGGTCGGTGGCGGGGCGTTTCCGCACCACCGAGCAAGGGGAAATGATTCGCTTCAAATTCGGCCTGCCGGACATCGCCGAGCAAAACCTAAATCTGTACCTGGCCGCCGTGCTCGAAGCGACGTTGCTGCCGCCACCGCCGCCGGAGCCGGCCTGGCGCCATTTGATGGATGAATTGGCCGCCGATGGCGTCAAGGCTTACCGCGCCGTGGTGCGGGAAAATCCGCAGTTCGTTGAGTACTTTCGCCAGTCGACCCCGGAACAGGAGCTCGGACGTTTGCCGTTGGGCAGCCGCCCGGCCAAGCGCCGCGCCGGTGGGATTGAAAGCCTGCGCGCCATTCCGTGGATCTTCGGCTGGACCCAGACACGCCTGATGCTGCCGGCCTGGCTCGGCTGGGAAGCGGCCCTGAGCAAGGCACTGGAGCGTGGCGAAGGTGAGCTGCTGGGGCAGATGCGCGAGCAGTGGCCGTTCTTCCGCACCCGCATCGACATGCTGGAAATGGTGCTGGCCAAGGCCGACGCCGATATCGCTCGATCCTACGATGAGCGGCTGGTCGAGCCCGATTTGCTTCCTTTGGGGGCACATTTACGCGACCTATTGTCGCAGGCCTGCGCGGTGGTCCTTGGCCTGACCGGGCAGTCGCAGCTACTGGCACATAGCCCAGATACCCTGGAATTCATTCGCTTGCGCAACACCTACCTCGACCCGCTGCATCTATTGCAGGCCGAACTGTTGGCCCGTTCCCGGCAGCAGGAAGTGGCCCAGGGCAGCCCGGTAGAACAGGCGCTGCTAGTGTCTGTGGCGGGTATTGCCGCCGGTTTGCGAAATACCGGCTAAGGTTTTCGCTGTGGGGTCAGGCACCTGGCGCGAGCACCGGGTGCCTGTGGGCGAGCAGCGCCAGATGTCTGGCAGGCGACAGTTAATGACGGGGTTGCGACTAGGGACACCTCGTTCCCGGGTCACGATGGGCGCGGGTTTCTCCGACTTTCGGCGGCTTGTGTGGTCAGGGCCTGCTGTGTATCTTGATCAGCCTTTGGCCGTTTGGGCGGCCACGACCCTATTTTTGAGATTGGCCCAACGAGGCGAATCTGACGTTATCTATATAAAAAATTGAGGAGCACATCGATGCGCGTCATTCTGCTGGGAGCTCCCGGGGCCGGTAAAGGTACTCAGGCTAAGTTCATCACCGAGAAATTCGGCATTCCGCAAATCTCCACTGGCGACATGCTGCGTGCAGCGGTCAAGGCCGGCACTCCACTGGGCGTTCAAGCCAAGGGCATCATGGATGCCGGCGGCCTGGTATCCGATGACCTGATCATCAATCTGGTCAAGGAACGTATCAGCCAGGCCGATTGCGCCAACGGTTTCCTGTTCGACGGTTTCCCACGCACCATTCCGCAGGCAGAGGCGCTGGTTACTGCCGGTGTCGAGCTGGACCACGTGGTCGAAATCGACGTTAAAGACGAAGACATCGTCCAGCGTATCGCCGGTCGTCGTGTGCATGAGGCTTCCGGCCGCGTGTACCACATCGTCTACAACCCGCCGAAAATTGCCGGTAAAGACGACATTACCGGTGAAGAGCTGGTGCAGCGCAAGGACGACACCGAAGAAACCGTGCGTCATCGCCTGTCGGTCTACCATGCCCAGACCGAGCCACTGGTGAAGTTCTACCAGGAGCTGTCCGCCGCTCAAGGCAAGCCGAAGTACAGCCACATCGAAGGTGTTGGCTCGGTTGAAGCGATCACCGGCAAAGTGCTTGAAGCGCTGAACTGAAAAGTCTGAATCGCTTCATCTTCTACGGCCCGCTTGCGGGCCGTAGTTGTTTATACTGGCGCACTTTTACTGACCTCTCTTACGGAAACATCGATGAGCACCTTGCTGGCCCTGGACACCGCGACTGAAGCTTGCTCCGTTGCCTTGCTGCATGACGGCAAAGTGACGAGCCATTACGAGGTGATCCCGCGCCTTCATGCGCAGAAATTGTTGCCGATGATCCAGCAGTTGTTGGCCGACGCCGGCACCACCCTGCAAGCGGTGGACGCCATCGCCTTCGGCCGTGGGCCGGGCGCGTTCACGGGCGTGCGGATCGCCATCGGCGTGGTTCAAGGTTTGGCCTTTGCCCTGGAGCGCCCGGTGTTGCCGGTGTCGAACCTGGCCGTGCTGGCCCAGCGCGCTTATCGCGAACACGGTGTGAGCCAGGTCGCGGCGGCCATCGATGCGCGGATGGATGAAGTGTATTGGGGCTGCTACCGCGAAACGGCAGGGGAGATGCGGCTGGTCGGCAATGAAGCAGTGTTGGCACCCGAAGCGGCGGCGTTGCCGGCGGATGCCAACGGCGAATGGTTCGGTGCGGGCACCGGTTGGGGCTATGTCGAGCGCATCGGCGTCAGCCTGAGCGGCCAGGATGCGGCGATGTTGCCTCACGCTGAAGACCTGCTGACCCTGGCGCGGTTTGCCTGGGAGCGCGGTGAGGCGATTGTCGCGGATGAGGCGCAGCCGGTGTATTTGCGCGACAAAGTCGCCACCCCGAAAGCGCGCTGATTCACACCAAACCTGTGGGAGCGGGCTTGCTCGCGAAGGCGGTTTAACATTCAACATTTATGTTGTCTGGCACACCGCTTTCGCGAGCAAGCCCGCTCCCACAGGGTTGGTGTTAACTCCTGTAGGAGCGAGGCTTGCCCGCGAAAGCGATCTAACAGAGGCCGCCAATCGTCAGTTTCTAATCCCCAGGCTTAAACCTTTTTCCTTTTATGTGTTCTAGTTATCACTCGACAGTTTGCGAAGTGGCTTGTGCGCCACTAAACTGCCATCACTGATACCGAGCATGCACTTATGCGTATAGACGGCCTTTCCTCTCAGTCGTACCCCATCAAGCGAAAGCCTCGCAAAGGCAATGTCTCGCTGGATGAATCCGTCGATGATATCGATGGCGAACTGGAAATCCCGTCCGAAGAGCAACTGGCCGCCCGTGCCGCCAAGGCTTCCGCGCAACGCTTGAGCAATCTCCCCGCCCGTCAGCAAGACATGATTTATCACCGCGCCATGAGCAAAAGCGTGGCGATGGCCCTGGCCAGCTACCTGAGCACCGCCGGTTTTGTCGATTGGGACGCTGATGTGCTGGGTCTCGACCTCTACATCTGATGTTGCTGCCTTACTACCTCGGTTGCCCGTCCTGGAGTGAAAACGCCTGGCGCGACTATCTCTACCCGCAAGACGCCAAGCCCGCCGAGTTCCTCAATCTCTATTCCCAAGTGTTCAACGCCGTTGAAGGCAATACGACCTTCTACGCGAGCCCGGCTGCCTCCACCGTGCAGCGCTGGGCCGAAACCATGCCCGAACACTTTCGCTTCACCGCCAAGTTCCCCGGTGACATCAGCCACGGCGGCGACCTGCGCGAACAACTGACCGCCGTCGATACCTTCCTGCAATTGCTCAGCCCGTTGGGCCAGCGGGTGTCGCCGCTGTGGTTGCAATTGTCGAAAAGCTTCACCCCGCAACGACTGTCCGAACTGGCCGGTTTCATCGATGCCGTGGACCGACCGCTGGCGGTGGAAGTGCGGCATGACGAATTCTTCGCCAAGGGTGACGCTGAGCGCATGCTCAACCGTTTGCTGCTGGATCGTGGCGTCGAGCGCATCTGCCTCGATCTGCGGGCGCTGTTCAGTTGCATCTCGACCGATCCGTCGGTGCTCCACGCCCAATCGAAAAAGCCCAAGGTGCCTCCGCGCCCGGCGGCGTTCACCCAGTTCCCGCAAGTGCGATTCATCGGCCATCCGCAACTGGAGGCCAACGACCCGTTCCTGGTGCCTTGGGTCGAGAAAATCGCCCAGTGGATCGAAGAAGGCCGCACGCCCTATATTTTCCTGCACACCGCAGACAACCTGCTGGCGGCGAAACTGGCGCAACGTTTTCACGCAAAACTGATGCTGCGTTTGCCTGGCTTGCCGCCGCTGCCTGAGCTATACAGAGAGCCCGCCGCCGAGCAACTTGGCTTGCTCTGAGGCGGTTTCCTTCCTTTTCTCAGGAGCCTGCCAATGGATGCGCAAACCCTTCGAGCCCAGGCGTTCAAAGCGCTGCATGAACGCGCGGGGGCTTTTGTGATTCCCAACCCGTGGGATGCTGGCTCGGCGAAGATGCTCGCCAGCCTGGGCTTCGAGGCCCTGGCGACCACCAGCGCCGGTTATGCCTTTTCCAATGCTCGTCCCGATGGCGGGTTGTCGCTGGAGGATACCTTGGCGAACGTTCGGGCGATTGTCGCGGCGACTGATCTGCCCGTCGCTGTCGATCTGGAAAACGGCTTCGCCGATGACCCTACTGAATGCGCCCAGAGCATTTTGCGTGCGGCCGAGGCAGGGGCGGTCGGCGGCTCGATTGAAGACGCGACCGGTCGTGAAGAGGCGCCGATCTACTGCTTCGAACATGCCGTGGCCCGTGTCGAAGCGGCCGTGAAAGCGGCTCGTAGCCTGCCTTTCCCTTTTATGCTGACGGCCCGCGCCGAGAATTTCCTGCACGGCAATCCTGATCTGGATGACACCATCCGCCGCTTGCAAGCGTTCGCCGAGGCGGGCGCCGACGTGTTGTATGCACCGGGTCTGCGCAGTGCTGAAGACGTGTTGGCAGTGGTTCGCGCCGTGGCGCCGAAACCGGTCAATGTGTTGATGTCCGGCGGCCTCAAATTGACGGTCGAGCAGTTGAGCGAGATGGGCGTCAAACGCATCAGCGTCGGTTCGGCGCTGGCCCTGGCGGCGTACGGCGAGTTCTTCCGCGCGGCTGAAGAGATCAAGACGTCCGGCACCTTCAGCTTTACCTCGCGTTCCATGCCCTACGCCAAGGCCAATCAGTTCTTCAAGGACTGACGATGCGGTTTGCCAAGGGATTGCTGCTGGTGCTGTTGATAATTGGGGCGGCGGGAATAAGCGTCTGGCGTGGCTGGATTCCCGTGCCCGCGCCGTGGAATCCCTGGGCATCACTGGACGTGAACGCCGCGCCGAATTTTCTGACTCGCTACAAACTGATGCGCCTGCGCAATGATCCGCAATTGTGCGACCAGGCGCTGAGCAGCTCCGGCCTGCGCGTCACGCGCCAGGCCGACAGTCCCGATGCGACGTGTCCGCTGACCAACACCCTGCGCGTGCAGGGCGGCGAGGTGGCCCTGAGCAGCAGTTTCCTCGCCAGTTGTCCGTTGGCAGTGGCGTTCGCCCTGTTCGAGCGCCACGCCTTGCAGCCGGCGTCACAGGCGGTTTACGGCCAAGCGGTGACGCGGGTCGATCACCTTGGCAGTTTCGCCTGCCGCAACATGTACAACCGCGAGAATGGTGCCCGGAGCCAGCATGCCGGCGCCAATGCGTTGGATATTGCCGGTTTTCGATTGGCGGACGGCCGAACCATCAGCGTGCTCAAGGATTGGCCCAAAGATAACCGCGACGCAGCGTTTCTGCGCCAGGTGCGTGATGGCGCCTGCGACATGTTCAATGTGGTGTTGAGCCCGGACTACAACGCCGCCCATCGCAATCATTTTCATGTGGATGTGGGGCCGTGGTGGGTGTGTCGCTGAGGGGTCAGGCGGCGATGCGCAGGTTTTGCAGAATGATCGGGCGTGCCCAGCCATTGTCGAAATCGAGTTGTTTCTGTTGCTCAACCAGTTCTTCGGGCGAGAACGGCGGGAACGGTTTGTCCAGCAAGTGCAGTTCGAATTCGGCAATCGGCAGGTGCAGTGGACGCGGCTGCGGCGCCGGGCCGGCTGCTGGCACGGGTTGACCAGCGGTGAGCACGATCGGGCGAACCCAGCCGCTTTCGAAATTCTGTTGTTGTTGCTGGGCGACGATTTCTTCCGGCGGGAACGGCGGGAAAGGTTTGTCGGCCAAGTCCATTTCGAACTCGGCAATCGGCAGGAACAGCGGCTCAGGTGGCTTGACCTGGGTTTCCGTCACATCGCATTCGCGCTGGGAAATGATGTGCGCGTAGAGCTCGCTGCCGACGGTCGGTTCTACCGGGCTTGCCAGATCCACCGGTGGAAAAGTCCCGCAGGCTGGCACCACATCGCTCGACTGTTCGGCCAGGGCCTGAGCAAAAAAATCTTGCCACAGGTGACTGACGCCGCTCAGTGCTTGGGAGTTTCGCAGGCCATAATCGCCATGACGCGATAGGTAGCCAACGGATGTGGTTTGAATGTCTGACATTTTTCTCGGTCGACGCTCAGCTCTGGCAAAATGCTCGATAGTTTTGTTATCGGACGTTTTTGGCCGATCATTAATTTTTTGAGCACCTTTTCCCATGATTGAACAACCCGCGGCCTGCCGCATCCATGTCGAGGCCTCGGCCCCGGCGTTTCAGCCACAGGCCGAGCAATGGGCCGAGCGCCTGGGCTTGCCCCTGCAGGTGGATGATGGCGAGTTTGCCTTGCAGGTGGGCGAACAGGGTTTGCAACTGCAGCAGTTGGGGCCTGACGCGCCTGGGCCGGTGCGGGTGGATTTCGTCGAGGGGGGCGCGGCCCATCGTCGGTTGTTCGGCGGCGGCACCGGGCAGATGATCGCCAAGGCCGTCGGCATCGCCCAAGGCGTGCGCCCACGGGTGCTGGATGCCACGGCGGGGCTGGGCAAGGATGCGTTCGTGCTGGCCAGTCTGGGTTGCGAAATGAGCCTGATCGAGCGTCAGCCGCTGATCGGCGCGTTGCTCGAAGATGGCCTGGCCCGCGGCGCGGAAGATTTCGACGTGGCGCCCATCGTGGCGCGCATGCGTTTGCTCAAGGGCAATTCGATTGAAGTGATGCGCAATTGGGAAGGGGAGCCGCCGCAGGTGATCTACCTCGACCCGATGTTCCCGCACCGTGAGAAAACCGCTCTGGTGAAGAAGGAAATGCGCCTGTTCCGCCCGCTGGTGGGGGATGACCCGGATGCCCCGGCGTTGCTTGAAGCCGCGTTGGCCTTGGCCAGCCATCGGGTGGTGGTAAAGCGCCCGCGCAAGGCGCCGTGCATTGCGGGGCCCAAGCCCAGTCATGCGCTGGATGGGAAATCCAGTCGGTATGACATTTATCCGAAGAAGGCGTTGAAGCCTTAGGACCGCGTCGCTCCATTCGCGAGCAAGCCCGCTCCCACAGGGGATCTATGCAACACCGTAGATCCCCTGTGGGAGCGGGCTTGCTCGCGAAGGCGCCAGACCAGACAACCCAAATCTATCCGGCTGATGCAGGCCTGTAAGCCCGCATAAACAACCCCACCACTTCCCGCACATGGCTCTCCGCCGCGTCCCCGATCAACGGCTCTCCACAGCCATACAACAATCGAAAATTCCCCGCTCCCTTGAGCAAACAAAAGAAATGCTCAGCAGCATTGCGCGGTTTATCGATGCTCAGCGCGCCGGTCTGATCGATCCGGCTCAGCAACCGCTCCATGCCATTCAGCATGCGCTCCGGCCCGGCCTCGAAAAAGATCAGTGACAGTTTCGGGTCCTGGCTGCCCAGGCTGATCATCAATCGATGCAGGTTCACCGATTCATCGCTGTTGATCAGGTGATGAAAGCCCCGGGCGATGTTCAGCAGCACCGTGTCCACCGCGATGCCGTCCGGCAATTCGAAGAACAGCGGTGGCAGTTGTTCCTCGCACTTGGCCACCACGGCGGCGGAGAACAGGGTCTCTTTGTCGTTGAAATGGCTGTAGACCGTCAGCTTCGACACCCCGGCCTCGGCCGCCACGGCATCCATGCTGGTGTTGGCATAGCCATTACTCAGGAACAGAATTTTCGCCGCATCGAGGATCGCCTGGCGCTTGGCCAGATCCTTGGGACGGCCCGGACCGTTAGGTGCTGAAAGATTGTTCGACATTATTCGCTTTTAATACTGGACTGGTGAGTTTGCTATTAATAACATACCGGCCAGTATAATTATTCCAAGCACCATTAGCGAAAGGTCGTTCACCATGTTCCGCTATGCCTTGCCCCTCGCGTTGCCAGTCAGTCTGGCTTTTTTATTGTCGGCGTGCGGTCACGAAGAGGCGCCGCAAGTCAGCGTGCGACCGGCCATGGTGGTGCAGCCAGAGCCTTCGGCCCAAGCGATGGAAAGCTATCCCGGTGAAGTTCGCGCCCGTTATGAGCCGGACCTGGCGTTCCGTATCGGCGGCAAAGTCAGCCGACGACTGGTCGAAGAAGGCCAGCGGGTCAAGGCTGACCAACCGCTTGCCGAGCTCGATCCCCAGGACGTGCGCCTGCAACTGGAAGCCACCCGTGCCCAGGTCACCGCCGCCGAAGCCAATCTGAACCTGGTCCGCGCCGAGCGGGATCGCTACAAGACCCTGATGGACCGTCAGATGGTCAGCAAATCCGCGTACGACAATTCCGAAAACCTTTACCGATCCGGTGAAGCGCGCCTCAAGCAAATCAAAGCCGAATTCAACGTCTCGACCAATCAGGCGAGCTACGCCGTGCTGCGTGCGCCCCAGGACGGGGTGGTAGCCAAGCGAGCGGTGGAAGTCGGCCAGGTGGTCGCCGCCGGGCAAACCGTGTTTACCCTTGCCACCGATGGCGAGCGCGAAGTGCTGATCAGCCTGCCGGAGCAAAGCTTCGGCCGTTTCAAGGTCGATCAACCGGTGTCGGTGGAGCTTTGGACCCAGCCCGATCAACGTTTCACCGGGCGCATCCGTGAGCTGTCGCCCGCCGCTGATCCAAAATCCCGGACCTTCGCTGCGCGCATTGCCTTCACCTCTGGGAAGGTCCCGGCCGAACTCGGCCAGAGCGCCCGGGTGTTTATCCAGACCGCCGCCGTAGTCTCATTGGCCGTGCCACTGTCTGCGGTCACCGCTGAAAACGGCGCGACTTATGTGTGGGTGGTCGGCGCCAACAACACCTTGAAGAAAGTCCCGGTGCGGGTCGGTGCCTTCGGCGAAAAAACCGTTCCGGTGCTGGAAGGGTTGAACGCCAGCGACTGGGTGGTCGCTGCCGGCGTCCATGTGCTTCACGACGGGCAGCAAGTGCGCCCGGTGGATCGCTCCAACCGCGTGGTCAATCTGGCGGACAAGGAGTAATCCCCGATGGGTTTCAATCTTTCCGAATGGGCGCTGCGTAACCGCCAGATCGTACTGTTCCTGATGCTTTTGCTGGCGATCGTCGGCGCACTTTCCTACACCAAGCTCGGACAAAGCGAAGACCCGCCGTTCACCTTCAAGGCCATGGTGATCCGCACCAATTGGCCGGGTGCCACGGCCCAGGAAGTCTCGCGCCAGGTCACCGAGCGCATTGAAAAGAAGCTGATGGAAACCGGCGAGTACGAACGCATCGTCTCGTTCTCCCGTCCGGGGGAATCCCAGGTGACCTTCATGGCTCGAGATTCAATGCACTCGGCGCAGATTCCGGAGCTGTGGTATCAGGTCCGCAAGAAAATCAGCGATATCCGCCAGACCCTGCCGCCGGGCATTCAAGGCCCGTTTTTCAACGATGAATTCGGCACGACGTTCGGCAACATCTACGCCCTGACCGGCGACGGTTTTGACTACGCGGTGCTCAAGGATTACGCCGACCGCATCCAGATTCAGCTGCAACGGGTCAAGGATGTGGGCAAGGTCGATCTGCTCGGCTTGCAGGACGAGAAGATCTGGATCGAACTGTCCAACGTCAAACTCGCCACCCTCGGCTTGCCACTGGCTGCCGTGCAACAGGCACTTGAAGAACAGAATGCGGTGTCCACCGCTGGCTTCTTCGAAACCAGCAGCGAGCGATTGCAGCTACGGGTCACCGGGAATTTTCAGACAGTCGAACAGATAAAAAGCTTTCCGATTCGGGTCGGTGATCGCACGTTCCGCATCGCCGATGTCGCGGACGTGCGTCGCGGTTTCAACGATCCACCGGCGCCGCGCATGCGTTTCATGGCCGAAGACGCTATCGGTCTGGCCGTGGCCATGAAGGACGGTGGCGACATTCTGGTGCTCGGCAAAGCCCTGGAAGTCGAGTTCGACCGCATCCAGAAAAACCTCCCGGCCGGTATGCAATTGCGCAAGGTCTCGGACCAGCCTGCTGCGGTGAAAACCGGGGTTGGCGAGTTCATCCAGGTGCTGGTCGAAGCCCTGGCGATCGTGTTGCTGGTGAGTTTTTTCTCCCTCGGCGTGCGCACCGGGATGGTGGTGGCCCTGGCCATTCCGCTGGTGTTGGCGATGACGTTCGCCTGCATGTATTACCTGGGGATCGGCCTGCACAAGATTTCCCTCGGCGCGTTGGTGCTGGCCTTGGGTTTGCTGGTGGACGACGCGATCATCGCCGTGGAAATGATGGCGATCAAAATGGAGCAGGGCTTCGACCGCATCAAGGCCGCCAGCTATGCCTGGACCAGCACCGCATTCCCGATGCTCACTGGCACGTTGATCACGGCGGCCGGGTTCCTGCCCATCGCCACCGCGCAATCGGGCACCGGCGAATACACCCGCTCGATCTTCCAGGTGGTGACCATCGCGCTGCTGGCCTCGTGGATTGCTGCCGTGGTGTTCGTGCCGTACCTGGGGGAAAAACTCCTGCCGGACCTGGCGAAAATTCACGCAGCCAAACATGGCACTGGCCACGGTCAGCCCGACCCTTACGCCACGCCGTTCTATCAACGGGTTCGGCGCCTGGTGGAATGGTGCGTGCGTTGGCGCAAGACCGTGATCACACTGACGGTCATCCTGTTCATCGCCTCCATCGTGCTGTTCCGCTTCGTGCCCCAGCAGTTCTTCCCGGCCTCGGGCCGTCTGGAACTGATGGTCGATCTGAAACTGGCTGAAGGCGCGTCTCTGAGCAACACCACCGAAGAGGTTAAACGCCTTGAAGGCCTGCTGAAGGATCACGCCGGCATCGATAACTACGTGGCCTACGTCGGCACCGGTTCGCCGCGATTTTACCTACCGCTGGATCAGCAACTTCCTGCGGCGAGCTTCGCCCAGTTTGTCGTCCTGGCCAAGACCATCGAGGAGCGCGAAACCCTGCGCACCTGGCTGATCGAAACCCTCAACGAACAATTCCCGGCCCTGCGCTCCCGGGTCACACGCCTGGAAAATGGCCCGCCGGTTGGCTACCCGGTGCAGTTCCGCGTCACCGGCGAGCACATCGAAGAAGTCCGTGCCCTGGCGCGTAAAGTGGCGGAAAAAGTTCGCGAGAATCCCCACGTGGTCAACGTCCATCTGGACTGGGAAGAACCGAGCAAAGTCGTGTACCTGAACGTCGATCAGGACCGCGCCCGGGCTCTGGGCGTCAGCACCGCCAACCTGTCGAAGTTTTTGCAAAGCTCCCTGACCGGTTCCAGCGTCAGCCAGTACCGCGAAGACAACGAGTTGATCGAAATCCTGCTGCGCGGCACCGTGCATGAGCGTACCGAACTGTCGCTGCTGCCAAGCCTGGCGGTGCCCACCGACAACGGCAAAAGCGTCGCGCTGTCGCAGATCGCGACCCTGGAATACGGCTTCGAAGAAGGCATCATTTGGCACCGCAATCGCCTGCCCAACGTGACCATCCGCGCCGACATCTACGGCAAGGAACAACCGGCCACGTTGGTGCAGCAGATCTTGCCGACCCTCGACCCGATCCGCGCCGAACTGCCGGATGGCTACTTGCTGGAAGTCGGCGGCACCGTCGAAGACTCGGCCCGCGGGCAGAACTCGGTGAAGGCCGGTGTGCCGCTGTTCATCGTCGTCGTGTTGACCTTGCTGATGCTGCAACTGCGCAGTTTCTCACGCACCGCGATGGTGTTTCTGACAGCGCCACTGGGATTGATCGGCGTGACTTTGTTCCTGATGGTGTTCCGCCAACCGTTCGGCTTCGTCGCCATGCTCGGCACCATCGCCCTGTCCGGGATGATCATGCGTAACTCGGTGATCCTGGTGGACCAGATCGAACAAGACATCGCCGCCGGGCTCAAGCCTTGGCAAGCGATCATTGAAGCGACGGTGCGCCGGTTCCGGCCAATCGTGCTCACGGCACTCGCGGCGGTACTGGCAATGATTCCGCTGTCGCGCAGCGTGTTCTTCGGGCCGATGGCAGTGGCGATCATGGGCGGGTTGATCGTCGCGACGGCACTGACGTTGCTGTTCCTGCCGGCGCTGTATGCGGCGTGGTTCAGAATCAAGAAAGACCCCGCGTGATCTCAGCGGCCCCCGGGCCGCCAGCTCTTTACAGCCGAACACGGCTCAAAATTGTGGGAGCGGGCTTGCTCGCGAAGGCAGTGTGCCAGGCAAAGTTGATGTCGACTGACACGACGCCTTCGCGAGCAAGCCCGCTCCCACAGTGGGTTTCCTTGTTCCTACAACTTTTTCAGAATGCTCTGATATTGAGTCGCAGAGGGCCAAATGCTGTACTTCTGACTCGGTTTTGATGAGTTTTTGAGAAAGTCGTAATGAAAAAGCCCCCCGCGCTCAAGGGCAGGTCAGACCCGGTGTTTGCCTTGCTGGCGCAATCACCGCACAAGGAACGCCTCACGGATTACCTGGCACTGCTAAAACCTCTGGATGAACAGGGGCGCTACCTGCCGTTTGATGAATTGCGTTATCGCTGGGCACCGGGGCTGGATAGCCATCTTTGTTGGGCGTTGGTAAAGAAGGCCCGCACCGCCCAGTACACCCACCTATTGCCATTGGGGGAGCCGATACATTGGGGCAAGTTCGTGCTGACGCCCATCTCGCAAAAAGCGATTTCGGCAGTCGATCGGCAAGCCACCACCGCCGCGCTGGAATACATGACCCGTCAGATCGGCGAGCACATGCAGTTCAGCTATCTGCTCAATGATCTGATCGTAGACGAAGCCATCAGCAGCAGCCAACTGGAAGGCGCGGCAACCACCACTCGGGTGGCCAAGGAAATGCTCAAGCGCAAGCGCCTGCCGCGCACGCCGGATGAACGGATGGTCATCGGCAACTACAAAATGATGAATTTCGCCTGGGAAAAGCGTTGTGAACCCCTGAGCGTCGAGCTGATTGCAGCGATTCATCGGGTAGGTGTCGAAGGCATCGATGACCCGCAATATGCGCCGGGTACGTTCAGGACCAGAGATGACGTCGTGGTACAGGACGGTGAGGGCAACACCGTTCATACACCGCCGCCCGCATCGGGGCTTGCGTCACGCTTGCAAGCGTTGTCGAAGTGGATCAACCAAGCCGATAACGACCCCTTGCGCAGGGACTATGTTCATCCATTGATCAAAGCCATCGCACTGCATTTTGCCTTGGGCTACGAGCATCCTTTTCGCGATGGCAACGGTCGGGTCGCCCGGGCGCTGTTTTACTGGTTCATGTTCAAGAATGACTTTTCGGCTTTTCGCTACATTGCCATCAGCACGCTGCTGCGCAATGCGCCGGTGAAGTACGGACGCTCGTATCTGTACACCGAGGCGGATGAACTGGATTTGACGTATTTCATCGATTTCCAGTGCTCGGTCGTGTTGCGGGCGGTGACTGGCTTTACCGAGGTCTACCGCACAAGCCTGACTTATTGTAGGCGCGAGCCTGCTCGCGAAGGCGTCGTGTCAGGCAATGCCTGTTCGACTGGACAACCGCCTTCGCGAGCAAGCCCGCTCCCACAGTAGATCTCCAGTGAATATGACATTTGCGTATGCCACTGAACCCTTGTGGGAGCGGGCTTGCTCGCGATGGCGTCGTGTCAGGCGATGGGTGTTCGACTGGGCGACCGCTTTCGCGAGCAAGCCCGCTCCCACAGTAAATCTCCAGTGGCCCCGGCATTTGCGTATGCCAGCGATCCCTTGTGGGAGCGAGCTTGCTCGCGATGGCGTCGTGTCAGGCGATGGGGGTTCGACTGGACGACCGCCTTCGCGAGCAAGCCCGCTCCCACAGTAGATCTCCAGTGAATATGACATTTGCGTATGCCACTGAACCCTTGTGGGAGCGGGCTTGCTCGCGAAAGCGGTGTGCCAGACAACAGAGATGTTGAATGTTAAACCGCCTTCGCAAGCCCGCTCCCACAGGGTTTTGCGCTGGGGTTTAGAGCGTGCCGAAGACTTTCTTGGCGAGGCTGGTCGCCGCTGCTGCCGGGTTCTGGCGGATGGTTTCTTCCTGTTTACCGATCATCTCGAACAAACCGTTCAGCGCTTGCTCGGTCACGTAGCTTTCGATGTTGGCGCTTTTCGCGTCCACCACGCCCAGGGTCGCGGCTTGGCCGGCGAACGAGTTGTATTGCTTAGCCAGGCCAACCTGGTCGGTGGCTTGCTTGACGATCGGCAGGAACTTGGCGCGGATCTGTTCGCGGCTGGATTTGTCCAGGTACTGGGTGGCGGAGTCTTTGCCGCCGCTGAGGATGCCCTTGGCGTCGGACACACTCATTTTTTTCACCGCATCGACGAGGATGGGCTGGGCTTGGGTCACGGCGGTTTCTGCCGCTTTGTTCATGCTGGTTTCCAGTTGATCAACCTGGGCGCCCATGCCGAAGGCTTTCATTTTGCTGGCGACTTTGCCCAGTTTGCCCGGCAGTTCGATTTTCACGTCCGGGTTATTGCTGAAACCGCCTGGTGTACCGAGTTGTTTGACGGCCAGTTGCGCGCCTTGGGTCAGTGCGTCCTTGAGGCCGCCGGTGGCATCGTTTTGCGACAGGTCATTGAGGGACAACGCCAGGGCGCTGGCGGAAATCATCAAACCTGCGCACAGGCCGGCGAAGCGAAGGGTAGGGCGGAACATGGCGGCTTCCTTGTACGAATAAGGGAAATTAGCGAACGGCGTCGACGCGGATTTTCAGTGGCTGCGGATCATTGCCATCGAGTTGCACGGCATGGTTTTCGGTGGTGATGAACATCAGTTCACCGTTCACCTCAATGCGCGCGCTGACCGAATAGCGATGGCCGGGTTTGACCTGCGCCGGGTCGTAGCTCAGGTGAAACGGCAGCGGGACCTGGCCTTTGACCGGGCCTTTCTGCTCATCGAGCACCACGGCGGGCGCGTCGGCCAGGGACACGTCCTGCAGGCTGACGCTCAAGGTGGCGCTCGGCGGCAAGGCGATGCGTTGCAGGTAGAACACTTCGCCATCGAGGCTGGTTTTGGCGCCAGGGTGCAGGGTTTGGCAGGCACCGAGCAGAGTGGTCAGGCAAACAAGCATCAGTTTTTTCATCGAGGGCCTCTAAGACGTTGGCGCCAGCAGGAACCTGGCGCCCGGGGAATTTAGCGGATTTTGCGGTGCACGTCGAAATTCAAAAAAACGGCTGGCCGACAAATGCTGATCAACGGGACGAAGCTTCTTTAAATCCAAAAGGCACTAATACCGCGAGATCAGGGTAAACAGAGATATCCCGGCCAAACCTGTTTTCCATGCCTTTCAATGTGTAACGTTTGCCGGGAACTGCTTGCGCCGGATCGTAATTGAGATAAAACGCCGTGGCTGTTTCTTCATCGCACTGTAGACGAACAAGTTCAGCGCCCGGCTCATTATGTTCATGGGCGCGGATGGTAATCGCTTGATCGCGCTCGACGGGTTTCGGCTGTTGCGCCTCGACATAAAGTTGCCCGATCGGACTCAGGTGAAGTGTCTGGTGATGGGGTGCCTTGGCGACTGTGACGAAGTAATCCAGGTCCAGCAACAGGGGAGCGCGATTATGGCTTAGTTGGACATTGACCTGATATTTGACGCTTACATCTTCATAGTTGTGCGGAATGAAAAATTCCACTGTCCGTCCGCGATGTCGGGACGAATCCAGTTCATGACGGTGATGGGGCGGGGGGTATTAATGATTTGAATGTTGATGCGTGTCTCACGCTCGCCCTCCGTCGGCACGGAATAAAAAGGCGGGAGCTTGAATGTCAGGGTGATAGTCGAGTTGTTATCCATCGCGATGTCCTTATCGTGATAATGAAAAAACTCAATTTATCCGCTAATTAACTAATAAGGAAACGTCCGTGTTTCCTTGTTAGTTGTCGGGAAGTTACAACGGGCTGGCGTCCGCCGCATCTTCACTGCGATGCAACGCCACCTGACGGATCGACAAGCGAATCTCCGCCGGCAATACGCGCTTGGCCGCGCCTTCTGCCAACTCGCCTAGCAACTCGTGGTAGCTCAGCTTGCCGGCCTCATCGCGCTTGAGTACGTCGAGGTCGAGCATGGTCTGGATAAAGTGACGGAACAGGCTCTTGTCGAAGAATTCCGGAGCGTTCAAGCCATGCAGGATCGACAAGCGCTGGGCCATGACCGTGCACAGGTCTTCCAGCTCTTCGGCGCTGATGCTGTTCTGGCCGCTGTTGAGCAGCAGGGAAACCGTCATGTAGAAACGTTGCAGGGTCTGGGCGATGCTTTTCGACAGCAGGGTCAGCAGTACGAAATGCCGCGAACTCGGCGCCGGGCGCAGGTATACGTCGTTTTCGAAACGCAGCAGGCCTTGCTCGACGAAGGCTTCGAGCCATTGATCGACCACGCCGTCCAGCTCATCCATGGACCAGCGAATGAACAGCTCCGATTGCAGGTATGGATACAGCGCCCGGGTGTAGCGCAGGATCTGTTCGCGGCTCATGCGCGACGCGCTCTGGAAGAAGCTCGCGAGCAACGCCGGCAGCGCGAAGATGTGCAACACGTTGTTGCGGTAGTAGGTCATCAGGACGGCGTTCTGCTCGTCCAGGTACAGAATCTTGCCCAGCGCATCGCTTTGCTCGGACAGCAGGTCCATGTCCTTCACGTGCTCGATCAGCGCCCGGCCGTCACCTTCCGGCAACGTGGTGTGGGGCGAGTACGGGACCTTGCGCAGCAGCGCCAGATACAAATCGAGCACCCGCGCCATCGCCCGATCATCCAACGCCAGACGGCTGGTGGACAGCAGCGCCAGCGCCACGAGGTTCACCGGGTTGATCGCCGCTGCTTCGTTCAGATGCTGTGCGACTTTCTCGCCGAGGCGGTTGGTGGTTTCGTTGAGCCAGGCCGGTTTGAACTGCGGGCCGAGTTCCTGTTGGCGCCAGTCCGGCTGTTCGCTGTCGAGGAATTCCGCGAGTTTGATCGGCTCACCGAAGTTCACCGCCACCTGGCCGAAACGCTGCTTGAGCGCGCCGATGACTTTGAAGATGTCGAAGATCGACTCTTTCTTCTTGCTCGCGCCACGCAGTTCGCCGAGGTAGGTCCGGCCTTCCAGGACACGTTCATAACCGATGTACACCGGGATGAACACGATCGGCATGCGCGACGAACGCAGGAAGCTGCGCAGGGTGATCGCCAGCATCCCGGTTTTCGGTTGCAGCATGCGCCCGGTGCGCGAACGGCCGCCCTCGACGAAATACTCGACCGGGAAACCTTTGGTGAACAAGGTGTGCAGGTATTCGTTGAACACCGAGGTGTAGAGCGGGTTGCCCTTGAAGGTACGGCGCATGAAGAAGGCGCCGCCGCGACGCAGCAGGCTGCCGATCACCGGCATGTTCAGGTTGATCCCGGCGGCAATGTGCGGCGGGGTCAGGCCGTTGCGGAACAGCAGATACGAAAGCAGCAGGTAATCGATGTGGCTGCGATGGCACGGCACGTAGATCACTTCGTGACCCTGGGCGACTTTCTGCACGCCTTCGATGTGGTTGACCTTGATCCCGTCGTAGATCTTGTTCCAGAACCAGCTCAGCACCACTTCCAGAAAACGGATCGCGGTGTAGGTGTAGTCCGAGGCGATCTCGTTGCCGTAGCGCAGGGCCTGGGCCTTGGCTTTTTCCGGCGAAATGTTCTCGCGCTCGGCTTCATCGAGGATCGCTTGCTTGACCAGGGGCTGATTGAGCAAGCCTTTGACCAGATTGCGGCGGTGGGAAATGTCCGGGCCGATCACTGCAGCTTTGAGGTTACGAAAGTGTACCCGCAGGATGCGCTGGGCCATGCGCACGGTGCGTTCGTGGCCCTTGTTGTGCTCGATCAGTTCGCGCAAATGGATCGGCGCCGAGAACTGCACCCGGGTCTTGCGCCCCAGCACGATGATGCTGAGCAAACGGCGCAGACGCCCGGTGACTGCCCAACTGTCGGCGAACAACAGCTTCCATGGGCTCGACTCGCTGTCCGGCGATTGGCCCCAGAACACGCTGACCGGGATGATCTGCGCATCTTCGGCGGCATTCTGGCTCAGAGCGCTGACCAGACGGGTCAGAGTCGGTGGCGCACCGCGCTTGTCCTGGCGGCCGAGCCAATCGGGCTCCGGCGTCAGGTAAAAGAACGCGGCAGGTTCCAGCAGATTACCCACCGACACTGGCAGCACCGGGCGCGGCAGGCCGGCCTTGGTGCACTCGGTGTCGACCACGGCCAGGTCGGTCAGTGAAGGGTTTTGCAGGACGTAGAACACCGGACGGCTGCGGTCGAGGTTGAGGGTAAAGGACGACTGGTTGATCGTCTCCGAGCGAACCCAGAGGTACAACAGTCGGCGCAGGGTGCCAAACACAAGACGGCGGAACGGGGAACGGGTCATACGGCATCTGCGTGAGTGAATAAAACCGAGCAGTTGCTCGGGGGGCTGACAGTGTGCCGTATTCGCCGAAAATCGGCAAAAAAGCACTCATCCAATCTGTAGTTGAGAGTTTTGGCGCCTGTCATATACTCGACCGCTCAAAATAAAAAGAAGAGGGACTGATACATGGCTACGCGCGAAACCGGCAGTGTGAAGTGGTTCAACGACGCCAAAGGCTACGGCTTTATTCAACGCGAGGACGGGGTGGACGTGTTCGTGCACTACCGCGCGATCCGCGGCGAAGGCCACCGTTCGTTGGCTGAAGGCCAGCAGGTTGAATATGCCGTGGTGACGGGGGAGAAGGGGCTGCAGGCTGAGGATGTTGTAGGTCTGTAAACCCGATTCCAAGATCACAAATCACCTGTAGGAGCGAGGCTTGCCCGCGAAGCTTTTAGCGCCAGTGATGACGCCTTCGCGGGCAAGCCTCGCTCCTACAGGTTTGTGGTGATGCTGGTTTTACGCGGTCTTCCAGGTGATTTCTTCTTCGCCATCAGCGCTGATACGCATCCAGCGATCCGCTGTTTCTTCACCTTCTTCCTCGACCCACGTCCCCGGCGCGCAACGCACTTCGACGTTTAGCGCGGCGAAGGCGGCGCGGGCGCAGGCGATGTCGTCATCCCATGGGGTCTGGTCGCTTTCCAGGTACAGGCTGTTCCATTTGCCCACGGCTTTCGGCAGCCAGGTCACTGGCACGTTGCCGGCCTTGCACTTGTAGGTCTGGCCCTTCTTGACCCATTCACTGCACTGGCCTAACGCGGTGCTCAGCCACTCAGCGACGGCTTTGTAGTCGACGTCGGCGTCTTTCAGGTAAATCTCGATATCGGGTTGGCGCATGGATGTCCTCACTGCGGTCTTGAAAAATCCATTCGCGGATTTAGCCGGCCTCAAGCTGTTGCTCAAGACCAAAAATTATTGAAGTACGAAGTAATCGTAACGCATCGACACGGTGACCTCGAACGGCTCGACCTGCTCGATGACCGCCGCCCGGCGTTCGGCACTGGCGCGCCAGCCGTGGGGCGTCATGGCCAATAGGTTGGCACGATCCTGACCACTTTCCAGTATCAGTTTGAACTCCAGGGTTTCGCTATGCGCCAGCGCCATGCCTTCCGGCACCAGGGCCAGGTGCTTGTCGTCGGTGTATTCACGCACTTCGTCGTACAGGCTTTCGCGCAATTCCATCAGATGGCCGCTGGTCGGCCCGACTTTCATCAAGCCACCGCCAGGGCTGAGCAAGCGCTTGGCTTCTTCCCAATCCAATGGACTGAAAACGCTGGCCAGAAACTGGCAACTGCCGGACGCCAACGGCACTCGCGCCATGCTGGCGATCAACCAGGTCAGCTCGGGGTTACGTTTGCAGGCGCGTTTGACCGCTTCCTTGGAGATGTCGAGGGCGTAGCCGTCAGCATTGGGCAAGGCTTCGGCGATTTGCGCGGTGTAGTAACCCTCGCCACAACCGATGTCGAGCCAGCGCTGGGGCGCGTACTGCGCCGCGAGCTCTGCCAGGCGCTTGGCCACTGGCGCGTAATGGCCAGCGTTCAAGAAATCACGACGGGCCTCGACCATCGCCAGGTTATCCCCAGGGTCGCGGCTGTTCTTGTGCTGCACCGGCAGCAGGTTCAGGTAACCCTGGCGCGCGCGGTCGAAACGATGCCCGGCGGGGCAGGCCACGCCGTTGTCCACCGCGTTCAGCGGTTCGCTGCAGATCGGGCAGGCGAGCATCAGGCGAGCAACTTGATCAGGGTCTGATAGTAAATTTCGGTCAGCACGTCGAGATCAGCCGCCAGCACCCGCTCGTTGACCTGATGGATCGTCGCGTTGACCGGCCCCAGCTCAACCACTTGAGTGCCCATGGTCGCGATAAAGCGCCCGTCGGACGTGCCGCCGCTGGTGGAAGCCTTGGTTTCGCGACCGGTGATGTCCTTGATGCTCGACGCCACAGCGTCCAGCAGGGCGCCCGGCTCGGTGAGGAATGGCAGGCCCGACAGCGCCCAATCCACGTGCCAGTCCAGGCCATGCTTGTCGAGGATGTCGGCCACGCGTTTTTGCAGGCCTTCCACGGTGGATTCGGTGGAGAAGCGGAAGTTGAACACCGCCACCAGATCACCGGGAATCACGTTGGTCGCGCCGGTGCCGGAGTTGACGTTGGAAATCTGGAAGCTGGTCGGCGGGAAGAAATCGTTGCCGTGGTCCCAATGCTCGGCGGCCAGTTCGGCCAGGGCCGGGGCGGCGAGGTGGATCGGGTTTTTCGCCAGGTGCGGATAGGCCACGTGGCCCTGGATACCGCGTACGGTCAGCTTGGCGCCGAGGGAGCCGCGACGGCCGTTCTTGACCACGTCACCGACCAGGGTCGTGCTCGACGGCTCGCCGACGATGCACCAGTCCAGACGTTCCTTGCGCGCGGCGAGGCGTTCGATCACAGCCTTGGTGCCGTGGTGCGCCGGGCCTTCTTCGTCGCTGGTGATCAGGAAGGCGACCTTGCCCTTGTGGTCCGGGTAGTCGGCGACGAAGCGCTCGGCGGCCACGGTCATGGACGCGAGGCTGCCTTTCATGTCTGCCGCGCCACGGCCGCAGAGCATGCCGTGCTCGTCGATCAGCGCGTTGAACGGGTCGATTTGCCACGCCGTCACCGGGCCAGTCGGAACCACGTCGGTGTGGCCGGCGAAGCACAGCACCGGGCCGTCGTGTTTGCCGTGGGTGGCCCAGAAGTTATCCACATCTTCGATGCGCATCGGTTCCAGTTGGAAACCGGCATCGCCCAGGCGCTGCATCATCTGCTTCTGGCAATCGGCGTCGACCGGCGTCACGGACGGACGGCGGATCAGGTCGATGGCGAGTTGAAGGGTCGGCGAAAGGTCGGCGTGGGCCGTCATGGAAAACTCCGAAAAACATGAATTTGGGCGCGGACTAAATGTGGGAGCGGGCTTGCTCGCGAATGCAGTGTGTCAGTCAGCATAAATGGTGATTGTTACACCGCCTTCGCGAGCAAGCCCGCTCCCACAGGGATTGGGTTCGATCGGCAAACCGTATTCCGCCAAGCCCTGCAAAATGGCGGTTATCTTAAAGCAAAACGGCGGCCATTGGCCGCCGTTTAGTGCATCTGGACTGATTTAGACGGCTGGTAGCGGCTCAGGCTCGGCGGCCGGTTTCGGCAGCGAAGACAGGAACGCCATGATCAGCGCCGCCAGGTACGGCAGCGACTGCACCAGCAGCATGATCACCCAGAAGCGGATGTCGTTGCTCGGCAGGCCCTGCACCAGGAAGATCCCCAGTGCCGCGCCCCACAACAGCAGCATGATGAACACCTCTTCCCGCGCCTCCGAAATCGCCACCCAGAAGCCGTGGTTATCGGCGTTTTTCGGCGTGCGGAAGAACGGAATGCTGCTGGTGAAGAAGCCGTACAGCACCGCTTTGGCGATGGTGTGAGACAACGCCAGCCCGGCCAGTGCGGCGCAGAATGCATCCTTCAGATTGACCCCGACCGCACGGCGGTACAGGAAGATGATCTTGGCCACTTTGAATACGAACAGCGCCAACGGCGGGATCGCGAAGATCAGCAGCGGTGGATCGACCCGTTGCGGCACGATAATCATCGCCGCCGACCACAACAGGGCGCCGACGGTGAAGAAGATGTTCATGCCATCCGCGACCCACGGCAACCAGCCCGCGAGGAAGTGGTAACGCTGGCCACGGGTCAGCTCGGTGTCCTTGCCGCGCAGCAGGCTGGCGGTGTGACGCTTGATGATCTGAATCGCGCCATAGGCCCAGCGGAAACGCTGTTTCTTGAAGTCGATAAAGGTATCCGGCATCAGGCCTTTGCCGTAGCTGGTGTGGTAATACGCCGCCGACAATCCTTTTTCGAATACCCGCAGACCCAGTTCGGCGTCTTCACAGATGCACCAGTCGGCCCAGCCCAGTTCCTCGAGCACCGAACGGCGGGTCATGGTCATGGTGCCGTGCTGGATGATCGCGTCACGGTCGTTACGGGTGACCATGCCGATGTGGAAGAAGCCTTTGTATTCCGCGTAGCAGAGCTTCTTGAAGGTGCTTTCGTTCTGGTCGCGATAATCCTGCGGCGACTGCACCACAGCGATTTTCGGATCGGCGAAGTGCGGCACCATGTGCTTGAGCCAGTTCGGGTCGACGCAGTAATCCGAGTCGATCACCGCAATCACTTCGGCATCCTTGGCGGTGTGCGGGATCAGGTAATTCAGCGCGCCACCCTTGAAGCCAGCCAGCGGGGCGACGTGGAAAAACTTGAAGCGCGGGCCGAGGGTTTCGCAGTAATCGCGCACCGGTTCCCAGACCGCCGGGTCTTTGGTGTTGTTGTCGATGATCAGGACTTCGAAGTCGGGATAGTCGAGGTTGGCCAAGGCGTTGAGGGTCTGTTTGACCATCTCCGGCGGTTCGTTGTAGCACGGTACGTGAATCGAGACTTTTGGTCGGTAGTCCGAATCCCCCACGACCGGCAGGAATTCTCGCCGGCGCTTGTGGGTCCAGACCGCTTCAGCCAATTCATGGGCCTCGGTCAGCAACACGATAAACACCCCGAGCGCACCGAGGGCAAGCAAGAAGCCCACCGTCAGGCTGAACCAGGTGCTGTATTGCTGGCTGTAGTCGTAACCGATCCACACCAGAACCGAACCGCACAAAAACGCGATAAAGGTCAGGAACGTGCGGCCCCGTTGGCGCAGGGCCGAACCGTCGATCATCAGCAAGGTCAGGGACAGCAAGGCCAGTACGGCCGAGCCGATCGCCAGCACGCGCCATTGCGGTATCGCGACCACCGGGCCTTCGAAGTTGAATTTCTGCTGGCGCGCCGCGTTGAATACGCCCCAGTAAGCGCCCACCGAACCTTCGTCCGTGGCCTTCCACGGCTGGTCAAACGCTTCGATCACGAAGTAGTTGAAGCCTTGGCGATTGAGCTTGTTAACCAACGTGCGCAGGTAGATCGCCTGGTCCGCCGGGCTCGAATCGGTGCCGCCACGCATGCGGCCGTTGCTCGGCCAGCCAACCTCCGAGAGCAGCAGCGGTTTTTTCGGGAACATCTTTTTCAGGTCCCGGGCGCGGTCGAGAACGAACTGACCAGCCTTGTCCACCGGGATGAATTCCCAGTACGGCAGAACGTGGGCGGCGATCAGGTCGACGTGCTTGGCCAGTTCCGGGTGTTCTTCCCAGACGTGCCACTGCTCGGACGTGGTCACCGGCACTTTCACGGCGGCGCGCACGCGATCAAGGATGACGCTGAGTTCGGCGGCGGTAATTTCCTTACGGAAGATCGCCTCGTTGCCTACAACTACGCGAACCACGCTGCGGGAGGTGTTGGCCAGTTCGATGGCGCGCAGGATCTCGCGCTCGTTGCGTTCCTGGTCCGGGCTGATCCAGATCCCCAGGGTCACCCGCAGGCCGAACTCTTCCGCCAGTTTGGGGATGTCCTGCAGCGTGCCGTCGACCGAGTAGGTACGGATGTTGTCCGTCAGCTTGCTCATGATCTCCAGGTCGCGACGCATTTCATCGTCGGTCGGGTACTGGTCTTTCTGTGGGTACTGGCCTTGTTGGAACGGCGAGTACGAAAAACCGGAGATCTGTTCAGGCCAGTTGGGGGCGGTGACCGGGCGGTTGATCAGCGCCCAGAAGCCGGTAAACAAGGCAGCGATGGCGAGCACCACAACCAGGTTGAGTCCAAATTTACGCGATGACATAGCTATTTCAGGTTCCAAAGGCTGTGGAACGAAGGAACGGGTCGGCGGTTGGCCAAGGGGCGCGCATCCTACACCGTGCTTTCACTTACCGTACAGCAGGCAAGGAAAAGCCTCACATTTGGCACTGAAGTTTGTCTTAAGTTCTTACACTTATAGCCGGATGGTTAAAAGTTCTCCCGTTGTGGCCCTATAATGCGCGCCGGTTTTTGGGGTAATGGTCATGAGTACAGAAGATCCGCGGTTTGCCGGCATCGCTCGGTTGTATGGCATTGAAGGCCTGGAGCGCTTGCGCGCGGCCCATGTGGCGATTGTCGGCGTCGGTGGTGTCGGTTCCTGGGCGGCGGAAGCCGTGGCCCGCTGCGGCGTGGGCGAGATTTCGCTGTTTGACCTGGACGATGTCTGCGTCAGCAACGCCAACCGTCAATTGCATGCGCTGGACAGCACCGTCGGCAAGCCCAAGGTCGAGGTGATGGCCGAACGCCTGCGCGGGATCAACCCGGACTGCACGGTGCACGCGGTGGCGGATTTCGTCACCCGCGAGACCATGGCCGAGTACATCACGCCGAATATCGACTGCGTAATCGACTGCATCGACAGCGTGAACGCCAAGGCTGCGCTGATTGCGTGGTGCAAGCGGCGCAAGATTCAGATCATCACCACCGGCGGCGCGGGCGGGCAGATTGACCCGACGCTGATCCAGGTCTGTGACCTGAACCGGACCTTCAACGATCCGCTGGCCTCGAAAGTGCGCTCCACGCTGCGCCGCGACTACAACTTCTCCCGCACCGTGACCCGCCATTACAGCGTGCCGTGCGTGTTCTCCACGGAGCAACTGCGCTACCCGAAACCGGATGGCAGCATTTGCTTGCAGAAGAGTTTTGTCGGCGATGGCGTGAAGCTGGACTGCGCCGGCGGGTTTGGCGCGGTGATGATGGTAACGGCGACGTTCGGCATGGTCGCGGCGACCAAGGCTGTGGATAAGATTGTGGCGGGCGTGCGGCGGCCGGCGGATCGGGTCAAACCCGAAGCTTGAAGTAGCCCCCTGTAGGAGCGAGGCTTGCCCGCGAAGGCGTCGAACCTGACACACCGCCTTCGCGGGCAAGCCTCGCTCCTACAGGGGCGTGGCCAACTCATTCATTCGCTGTAACACGGCATTCAAGCCATTACTGCGCGAAGGCGACAACTGCCGGCTCAATCCAAGCTGATTAAACCACTCCGGCAAATCCACCTGCTGCAACTCAGCCGCTGACAACCCATTGACCCGCGCCAGCAGCAACGCGACCAACCCGCGAATCAACCGCGCATCAATGCTTGCGGCAAACTGCCATTGGCCTTGATCCAGTGCGCCCACCAGCCACATCCGGCTTTCGCAGCCGTGCACCCGGTTGGCGTCGACCTTATCCACATCACTCAGCGTTGGCATGCGATCGCCCCATTGCAGCAGCAGTCGCGCCCGCTGTTCCCAGCTCATCGCTTTCTGAAAAGTCTCCAGCGCCAGAATGGCATCGGCCGGCAAACTCATCGCAGCAACTCCAGCGCCTGATCCAGCGCTTCAAAGAACCGCTCCAGATCCTCGGAATCGTTGTACAGCGCCAGCGACACCCGAATCGCCCCGGCCAATTCGAAGCTTTTGAGCAACGGCATGGCGCAGTGATGACCGGCGCGCACGGCGATGCCCTGTTCGGTCAGCAGATGCGCCAGATCGGAGTTATGCACACCCTCGACGACAAAACTGGCCAGCGCCAACTGTGGTTTTCCCAGCAGATGAATGCCATTGCGCGCTTCAAGACCTTTGAGCAAATAGTCATGCAACGCTTCTTCATGGGCGGACACCGCGTCCTGATCCAGGCCCGTCAGGTAATCCAGAGTCGCCCCCAGGCCGATCACGCTGGCAATCGGTGGCGTACCAGCCTCGAAACCCAGCGGTGCCGGGCGGAAGCGGGCGTCGTGGTAGTTGGCGTCCAGCACCATCTCGCCGCCGAATTGCCACGGACGCAACTGTTCAAGGGCTGCATTGCGCCCGAACAGCACACCGAGGCCATCGGGGCCGTAGAGTTTGTGACTGGAAAACACATAGAAGTCGCAACCCAACGCCTGCACGTCATGCCGGCCGTGGACCACGCCTTGGGCGCCATCGACCACGGTCAGCGCGTTGTGCGCCTTGGCCAGCGCCAGCAATTCGGGCAACGGTTGCCAGACGCCCAGTACGTTGGACAACTGACTGACCGCCAACAACCGGGTGCGCGGGCCGATCAACTGTGCGGCGACGGCAACGTCGATCACGCCGTCAGCATCCAGCGGCAAAATCACCAGTTTCAGGTCGCGGCGCAGGGCCAGTTGCTGCCAGGGCAACAGATTGGCGTGATGCTCCAGGGCGCTGATGACAATTTCATCGCCCGGATTGAAGAGGTGTTCCAGGCCATAGGCCAGGAGGTTCAGCGCGGAGGTCGCGCCGTGGGTAAAGATGATCTGCCCGCAATCGCCAGTATTGAGCCATTGCGCGACTTTGCTGCGGCTGTCCTCGAACGCCTGGGTGGCGTGGGCGCCGGGCAAGTGCTGCGCCCGATGCACGTTGGCCGCGCCATTGGCGTAGTAATGCGCCAAGGCATCCAGCAGGGCTTGAGGTTTTTGCGTGGTGGCGGCGTTGTCCAGATAGGTCTGGTCTTGCCGTTGCAGAGCGGCGATGGCCGGAAAATCGGCGCGCCAGGGAGAGGCAATCATCATGTCATTCGGCCCTAATGAACATGAGCGAGTGTACGCCTGACCTCCTGAGCCAGTAGGAGCGAAGCTTGCTCGCGAAGCCTTTGGCGGCCTCAAGGGCCCCTTCGCGGGCAAGCCTCGCTCCTACACAAGTGCAGGAAGCAGGTGATCGTTTGACGTGTTGCTTAGTTGTGAGCGTGCAGCGCTTCGTTCAGTTCGATGGCCGATTTGTGGGTTTTGCATTCCACGGCACCGGTCTCCGAATTGCGACGGAACAGCAGGTCCGGTTGACCGGCCAGTTCACGGGCCTTCACGACTTTGACCAGTTTGTTGTGCTCGTCCAGCAGCGCCACTTTAGTGCCAGCGGTCACGTACAGGCCCGACTCAACGGTGTTGCGGTCGCCCAACGGGATACCGATACCGGCGTTGGCGCCGATCAGGCAGCCTTCGCCGACCTTGATCACGATGTTGCCGCCGCCCGACAGGGTGCCCATGGTCGAGCAACCGCCGCCCAGGTCCGAACCCTTGCCGACGAACACGCCAGCCGACACACGACCTTCGATCATGCCCGGGCCTTCGGTGCCGGCGTTGAAGTTGACGAAACCTTCGTGCATCACGGTGGTGCCTTCGCCCACGTAGGCGCCCAGGCGAATCCGTGCGGCGTCAGCGATACGCACGCCGGCCGGGACCACGTAGTCAGTCATTTTCGGGAACTTGTCCACCGAGAACACTTCCAGCAGCTCGCCGCGCAGGCGGGCTTCGAGTTGATGCTCGGCCAGTTCGGCCAGATCGATGGCGCCCTGGCTGGTCCACGCGACGTTCGGCAGCAGCGGGAACACGCCAGCCAGGTTCAGGCCGTGGGGCTTGACCAAGCGGTGGGACAGCAGGTGCAGCTTGAGGTAAGCCTCAGGCGTAGAAGTCAGTTGTACGTCTTCAGCCAGAATAGTGGCGACCAGCGGTTTGTGGCTTTCGGCCAGACGGGTCAGCAGTGCGGCTTGGCCGGCATCGACGTTTTTCAGCGCTTCAGCCAGTTGCGAGGCCTGGGCGGTGCTGAACGCGATGGCCTGGTTGCCTTCGGTGTAACCCAGGACTGGCGCGATGGCCGCGACCAGCTCGGCCGACGGGTTGAGCAGTGGCTGTGCGTAAAACACTTCCAGCCAGGCGCCTTGACGGTTTTGAGTGCCGACACCGAAGGCCAGGCTGAACAGGGAATTGGACATGTTGATACCTCTAACAAAAAGGAACGGGCTGCCTTACTTGAGTGCGGCCGCGTAGATATCTGGCTTGAAGCCAATCAGGGTTCGGTCACCGAGATCAAGCACCGGGCGCTTGATCATCGAGGGTTGTGCGAGCATCAGTTCGATGGCTTTCGCTTGATCGAGATCGGCTTTGCGTTCGTCGTCGAGTTTGCGAAAGGTCGTGCCTGCACGGTTCAATACCACCTGCCAGCCGTGCTCATCGCACCATTGGCTCAGGTGTTCACGGTCGATTCCGGCCGTTTTGTAATCATGGAAGTCATAGGTGACAGCGTGTTCATCGAGCCAGGTGCGCGCCTTTTTCATGGTGTCGCAGGCTTTGATGCCGAAAAGGTGCAACGTTTTACTTGAAACGGTCAAGGAATTGCCCCCTTTACAGGTGCTGGAAAAAAATGGTGACGGATTATGCCATGGCCTTCCGGTTAAAGCGCAAAACCTGTGGGAGCCGGGCTTGCTCGCGAAGGCGGAGTCTCAGTCGCCATCAACGTTGCCTGACACACCGTCTTCGCGAGCAAGCCCGCTCCCACACGGATTTGTGGCGTTTCAGGGGGGATGCGATATTGATGCGACGGCCGGCTATCAGTCTAGGCGGCTAATATGGCACTTCAATGCTGTCGATTGCCTGGGCAAACGCTTTTTGCACGCTGGGGGGCGGCGTGAGGCGTCATCACCACAAGGGTGATGACGTAATGGGGGACCTGGATTCAGGCGAGGTCAACTGGGTCAGGTCAAATAAGGCCCAGTTCAATGGTGAATCCGGTGCTCTGTGGGGCCGGGTAAGGGTAGGCCTCGGCCATGAACGCCTTGTCCTTTTCACTGAGCACCAGATTGAGGTCAATCTTGAAGTCGCCTTCGGTCCATTCCTGCCGGATCGCGTAGTGCATGATCGACTTCGGATCATAGTTGGAATGACGGACGTCGCTGCCGTCGAGGCGCTGCAGATAATGTTCGTCAAGTACTGAGCGTGCGTAATGATCCTCGTCACTGTGTTCATCCAGGCCATGGGCCGCGTATAACGCGCCTCGGTCCCACGGGATAGTTGTCTCGGGATGCAGGTGCTCATGTTGGGCGCCCAGTACGTGGCCAAACTCGTGCATGACATTGGCGGCGAAAAAGGCTGGCGCACGCAAGTCCGGTGACAGACCCATGGTTGGCTCCTCTCCGCGCAGCAACGCATCGGTGCCGACCAGCGACCAGTAAGTACCGGGTGTGCAACTGATACGGATGTCGCCTTCATGCCCTTCGACAAAATCAAACTTCAGGTTGATGTGCGGCAACCAGTTGCTGGCGGCAGCGATAGTCGCGTCCTTGAAGGCTTGATCGCCGTCCAGAAAGGCAATGCGCAAAGTTCGGCCTGGTGCCCAGAAGTGGGTATGCCTGGCGACCGCACGTTTACCCCGACCCGATGCAGAAGCAACGCGGTTGGCGGGGTTTTCGGCGACGGCAGCTTCGTAAGACGCATTGATGTCATTGGCTTTTATAATCAGGCAGGGTACTTCGTTAAGCATATTCAAACTTCCATGTTTGTTGGGGAGTAATGCGGCGTAACGACTATCGTGTAGGTTTTGGCGTATTTCAAGGTGGCGAGTTGACTGGCTTTGGATACGCCTTGCGCATAGTTCGTCTATCGAGCTTGCTTATTCGCGTGTTGCGGCGAACTTCCCAGTCACCGAGCGTCAGCTCATTATCGATAACGTAGTGCATGATTGAATCTTTATCATAAGGTCCAAGCAGGAGATCAGTGCTCAGCGGCAAAAACAAGTTGTAATCGACATCTTCCTCGGTCCATTGAAAGTTATCTTTGTAAAATTCATACACTTTGGGTTTGTCCCAGGGGATATTGGCCTTGGGGTGCAGGTGTTCGTGTTGCAGTCCCAGCGCGTGACCGAACTCATGGAGGACGGTCAATTCAAAATCCGGGTCTTCGTGGTCAACGGCCAGTCTGAGCGTAGGCTCGTGTTCAGGAGCCAATGTTGAATCGGTGCCGACATAAGACTCGTTGGTTTGTGCATCGGCTTGAATGCGGATATCACCCTTTACGGCGTCGTTGAAAGTAAAGGTCAGGTTGGTGGAGGGTTCCCATTGCCTGATGATTTTTTCGATTATTTTTTTGATGTCCTCGGGCACTTCGTTGATAAAAGTAATGTTGAGCGTTCTACCATTCCCCCAGAACTTGTTCCATTGGCCGACCGAGCGTTTTTGCCTTCCGCCGCGCAACACTGTATTCCCGTTAAGCGGATTTTCCTCTATCGCTGATTCGTAAGAGGCTAGGGGGTTGGCTGGTTTTATAACTTTGCAAGTGTTCATTGCTAACGTCCATGTTCGCAGGAAATGTTTGGTATTTAACGAGCAATGAAAGGCTAAGCGAGATCAGGGGGCTTGTTAAGTTTAATTTGGCTGAGGCTGTTACTTGATGTTTAAAAAACCGCACGGCATTGCACCGTGCGGGCTGTTATTTGATTACTTGTTGGTAATAAAGGCGCGAATTCGTTCGGCGGCTTCAACGCATTCTGCCAGCGGTGCAACCAGGGCCATACGGATGCGCCCGGCGCCTGGATTGAAGCCATCCACATCGCGGGACAAATAAGAACCCGGCACTACCGTCACGTGTTCTTTGACGAACAAATCACGGCAGAACGCCTCGTCATCACCGTCGATATTCGGCCACAGGTAAAAACCGCCGTCCGGGCGCTGCACGTCCATGACAGGGCTGAGGATTTCCAGTACTGCATCGTACTTTTCGCGATACAACGCACGGTTCGCCCGTACGTGCACTTCGTCGTTCCACGCGGCGACGCTGGCCAGTTGCGTCTGAACCGGCATCGCGCAGCCATGGTAAGTGCGGTACAGCAGGAAGCCTTTGAGAATGTCGGCATCACCGGCGACAAAACCCGAACGCAGGCCCGGCAGGTTGGAGCGTTTGGACAGGCTGTGAAAAACCACGCAGCGTTTGAAGTCCTGGCGACCCAGTTCCACGCAGGCGCTGAGCAGGCCCGGCGGCGGGGTTTGTTCGTCGAAATAGAGTTCGCTGTAGCACTCGTCGGCGGCGATCACGAAGTCGTATTCATCGGCCAGGGCGATCAGTTTTTTCAGGGTGTCGACCGGGATCAGTGCGCCGGTCGGGTTGCCCGGCGAGCACAGGAACAGGATCTGGCAGCGTTTCCAGATGTCTGGCGAAACGGCGTCGAAATCCGGGTTGAAGCCGTTTTCGTCCAGACACGGCAGGTAGTGCGGCTTGGCGCCGGCGAGGAACGCCGCACCTTCGTAGATCTGGTAGAACGGGTTCGGGCTGACCACCAGGGCATCGTCGCCACGGTTGACCACGGTCTGGGTGAAGGCGAACAGCGCTTCGCGGGTGCCGTTGACTGGCAGCACATTGCGCGCCGCGTCGAGCCAGCCGTTCGGCACGTTGAAACGACGTTCGCACCAGGCTGCGATGGCCTCACGCAGGGCCGGGATGCCGAGGGTGGTCGGGTACACGGCCATCTGATCCAGATTGTTGGCCAGGGCTTCGGCGACAAAGCTTGGCGAACGGTGCTTCGGCTCGCCGATGGACAATGCAATCGGGCGCTTGTCCGGGTTTGGCGTTACGCTGCCGAGCAGGGCGCGGAGCTTCTCGAACGGGTAGGGCTGCAACTGGTTCAGAGCGTTGTTCATGCGGGGCCTCGTATAATGTGGGGGGCTCCAATCTCAGTCAAGACACAAAACCTGTGGGAGCGAGCTTGCTCGCGATGAGGGCGGCACATTCAACATCAATGTGTGCTGATCCGCCGCTATCGCGAGCAAGCTCGCTCCCACATGGGATTTGCTTAACTGAGCATTCTTGGGGTTGCCCATTCCCACAGGGAAAGTTTGTTAGTTCAGATACTCAGTCGCGACAATGCAATTCCGGGTTCGTGGCTGACGCTGAGCTGTTCAACGATCGCATCCTGCAAACGGCTGCACAGCAGTGGGTCGGACAGCGGCTGGTTGTGGGCGTCGGTGATGAAGAACACGTCTTCCACCCGCTCGCCCAAGGTCGCAATTTTGGCGTTCTGCAGCGACAGGTCGAACTCCAGGAAAATCGTGCCAATCCGCGCCAAAAGCCCCGGGCGATCCGGCGCGCTGAGTTCCAGCACGGTCACCGGACGCTGAGCATCGTTGTGGATCGTCACCTGGGGCGCAAACGCGAAATGCTTGAGCTGGCGCGGCACCCGGCGCTGGATGATCGTCGGGTAGTCGTCCGGGTTGCGCAGGGCTTCGGTCAGACCGTCGCGGATCTGCTTGACCCGCGCCGGGTTGTCGCCGATCGAGTCGCCGTCGGTGTCGAGCACGATGTAGGTGTCGAGGGTGAACTGGCTGCTGGAGGTGATGACCCGGGCGTCGTGGATGTTCAGGTTGAGCTGGTCCATCGCCGCCACGGTCACGGCGAAGAAGTCATGCTGATCCGGCGCATAGATGAAGATCTGCGTGCCGCCCTCGAATTCGCGCTGGGTGGTTTCCTTGATCAGCACCAGCGGCCCGCCATCGGCTGGCTGCTGCAGGATCGCGTCGCTGTGCCAGGCCACGTCGCCGGCGGTGTGGCGCAGGAAATAGTCGTCGCCCAATTGCGACCACAACTGCTCTACGTCATCCGGATCGGTGCCGCCGCGCACCAGGATGTCCAGGGCGGCGCTCTGGGTCTGGCGGATCTGCTCTTCGCGGTCCACCGGGTTTTCCAGGCCGCGGCGCAAGGCGCGCTTGGTTTCGGTGTAGAGCTGGCGCAACAGGCTGGCGCGCCAGGAATTCCACAGCGTCGGGTTGGTGGCGTTGATGTCGGCGACGGTCAGCACGTACAGATAATCGAGATGGGTTTCATCACCGACAATCTGCGCGAAATCGTGGATCACCTGCGGGTCGGACAAGTCCTTGCGCTGGGCGGTGGTCGACATCACCAGATGGTTCTGCACCAGCCAGACAATCAGGCGGCTGTCCCACGACGGCAATTGGTGGCGCTGGCAAAAGGCTTCGGCATCGACGGCACCGATGTCCGAATGATCGCCGTGGCGACCCTTGCCGATGTCGTGGTACAGGCCGGCCAGGTAGATCAATTCAGGTTTGGGCAGCTTGGCCATGAGCTTGCTGGCCAGCGGGAATTTTTCTGACACCTGGGTGTACTGCAACTTACGCAGGTGCTTGATCAGGTTCAGGGTGTGGGCATCGACCGTATAGATGTGGAACAGGTCGTGCTGCATTTGCCCGACAATAAAGCCGAACTCCGGCAAATAGCGCCCGAGGATGCCGTAACGGTTCATCCGCCGCAGGTTGCGATGTATACCGATCTTGCACTTGAACAGCTCGATAAACAGGCTGGTGTTGCGGATATCGTTGCGGAAATCGTCGTCGATCAGGTGCCGGTTTTCCCGCAGCAGGCGGATGGTATCGGCGCGAACACCTTTGATTTCCGGCTGTTGGGCCATCAGCACGAAGATTTCGAGCATGGCGAACGGCGTGCGGCGGAACACGTTGTTGTTGCGCGCCTCGATGTACCCATCGTGCAGTTGGAACCGCGAATTGATCGGCTGCGGCGGCGCTTCATCTTCCGGCGCGAGGATGACTTCCTCGAAATGCTGGATGATCAGGTCGCTGAGCTGGGCGATGCTCATGACCACCCGGTAATACTGTTGCATGAAGTTTTCGATGGCTTGCTTGGCGTCATCGCCTTCAAAACCCAGCAGCCCGGCAATGGAGCGCTGGTGGTCGAACAGCAAGCGGTCTTCGGAGCGCCCGGCGAGCATGTGCAGGGCGTAGCGGACCTTCCACAGGAATTCCTGGGACGAAGCCAGCAGGGCGTTTTCGCTCTCCACCAGAAAACCTTCGCCGGCCAGGGCCCGCAGGTTCAGGGTGCCGTACTCGCGACGGGCCACCCACAAAATCGTCTGGATATCCCGCAGGCCACCGGGCGAGCCTTTGACGTTGGGTTCCAGGTTGTATTCGGTGTCGTTGTACTTGTGGTGACGGGCCTTCTGCTCGGCGCGTTTGGCCAGGAAGAAGTCCTTGCTCGGCCACATGTGCGCGGTGCTGGTGACGTCGAGCATGCGCTGGCGCAGGCGCTCGGGGCCGCAGATGGTGCGGCTTTCCATCAGGTTGGTGACCACCGTCAGGTCGGCGCGGGCCTCGACGGCGCATTCGTCCACTGAGCGAACGCTCTGACCGACCTCCAGGCCAATGTCCCACAACAACGTGAGAAAACGCTCGATGGAATCGCGGAAAACTTCGTGGTCGGCGCTGTCCAGCAGGATCAGCAGATCGATGTCGGAATACGGGTGCAACTCACCGCGACCGTAGCCGCCGACCGCCACCAGCGCGATGTCGGCGTCTTCGCTCCAGTTGAACTGCTCCCAGGCCTTTTGCAGGATGTTATCGACGAACCAGGCGCGATCCTCTATCAGCCGGCGAATGTCGCGGCCGCTGCGAAAGCGCCCGTCGAGCACCTCGCGGGCCTGGCGAATCGCCTTCTTGAAGGCCGCGATCGGGCTGGCCTTCAGCGCCAGTTCCGCCTGGAACTGGCCACGGTCGAAGAGTTCGGGATCCACCTGCGGCATCGATTGGCTTTCCTTTCTATAAGGCTGGGAACGGTGCGGGTCGATCAGGCCGAAACGCGTGGGATGGTGTCATCGGCGCGCAGGGTGAAGATCTCGTAGCCGGTGTCGGTCACCAGCAGGGTGTGTTCCCACTGGGCGGACAATTTGCGGTCCTTGGTGATCGCGGTCCAGCCGTCGCCCAGGACCTTGGTGTCGGCCTTGCCCTGGTTGATCATCGGCTCGATGGTGAAGGTCATGCCCGCTTTCAGCTCCATGCCGGTGCCGGCGCGGCCGTAGTGCAGGATCTGCGGCTCTTCGTGGAACACCTTGCCGATGCCGTGGCCGCAGAACTCGCGAACCACCGAGAAGCCGTTCTTTTCCGCGTGCTTCTGGATCACTTCACCGATGTCGCCCAGGCGGCAGCCGGGTTTGACGATTTCGATGGCCTTGTACATGCATTCCTGGGTGACCTGGGACAGGCGCTCGGCCCAGACCGGCACGGTGCCGACGTGGAACATGCGGCTGGTGTCGCCGTGGTAGCCGTCCTTGATCACGGTGACGTCAATGTTCACGGTGTCGCCATTCTTGAGCGGCTTCTCGTTCGGGATGCCGTGGCAAACCACGTGGTTGATCGAGGTGCAGATCGACTTCGGGAAGCCTTTATAGTTGAGCGGGGCAGGGATGGCTTGCTGCTCGTTGACGATGTAGTCGTGGCAGATGCGGTCCAGCTCTTCGGTGGTGACGCCCGGTTTGACATGTTCGGCAATCATTTCCAGCACATCGGCGGCCAGTTTGCCGGCGATCCGCATTTTTGCGATGTCCTCGGGGGTTTTGAGGGTGACGGTCATACAGGCTCTCTCTGCGCTCATCGGCGCTTACTAATTCGGGATGGGCATTGCGCGATCGATCTTCGCGGCCCTGAAAAACGCGATTCTAACAGACGATCAGCGCAAATCTGAGCCTCTGTGCATCGCTTCTCTCTATAGATAGGCGCATTCTTGGGGGATTCCAAGGGCGCGGATAAAGGCGCGCGCCAGGAATTGAGAATCCGGGTTCCGTTTTTTGCAGCCCTGTGATATAAAATGCGCCGCTTTCCGGGGATACCCTGGAACGCTTAAATCCACACACGTGTCGACACGATGACCTGGGTGCCTTCAGCTGATGCTGCTGGTTGGTCATTGGGATACGTGGAGGCCAAACCCGACTTATTAAGGAACTATCATGTCCCAAGTCAACATGCGCGATATGCTGAAGGCCGGTGTGCACTTCGGTCACCAAACCCGTTATTGGAACCCGAAAATGGGTAAATACATTTTCGGCGCGCGTAACAAGATCCACATCATCAACCTTGAAAAAACCCTGCCAATGTTCAACGAAGCTCTGACTTTCGTAGAGCGCCTGGCCCAGGGCAAAAACAAGATTCTGTTCGTCGGCACCAAGCGTTCCGCTGGCAAGATCGTTGCTGAAGAAGCAGCACGTTGCGGTTCGCCGTACGTCGATCACCGCTGGTTGGGCGGCATGCTGACCAACTTCAAAACCATCCGTGCTTCCATCAAGCGTCTGCGTGACCTTGAAGTGCAAGCCGAAGACGGTACTTTCGCCAAGCTGACCAAGAAAGAAGCGCTGATGCGCACTCGCGATCTTGAGAAGCTCGATCGTTCCCTGGGTGGTATCAAGGACATGGGCGGTCTGCCAGACGCACTGTTCGTTATCGACGTTGATCACGAGCGCATCGCGATCACCGAAGCCAACAAGCTGGGCATCCCGGTTATCGGCGTAGTCGATACCAACAGCAGCCCGGAAGGCGTTGACTACATCATCCCAGGCAACGATGACGCAATCCGCGCTATCCAGCTGTACATGGGTTCGATGGCTGACGCTGTAATCCGCGGTCGCAACCACGTTGCTGGCGGCACCGAGCAGTTCGTTGAAGAAGCTCCGGTAGCAGCAGCTGAGTAATTGACGCCTTGGCGTTGACTCAGTAAGCAAAAAGGGGGCTTGGCCCCCTTTTTGCCACCTCGAAAACCATTTGTCGGCAGCGCAGCTACAGCCTTTGTAACGTGCAGCGGCTACAAGAAGGTTCGGGAAGAATTGAACGCCCGTTAGATCGGGTGGAATGGTTGAAAACCTATCCAAGAGGATTTTGAAATGGCAGAGATTACTGCAGCGTTGGTTAAAGAACTGCGTGAGCGTACTGGCGAAGGCATGATGGATTGCAAAAAGGCCTTGACCAAGGCCGGCGGCGACATCGAAAAAGCCATTGATGACATGCGTGCTTCCGGCGCTATCAAGGCTGCCAAGAAAGCTGGCAACGTTGCCGCTGAAGGCGCGATCGCTCTGAAAGAAGACGGTAAAACCGCCGTTCTGCTGGAAGTGAACTCGCAGACCGACTTCCTGGCTTTGCAGGATGACTTCAAGGCATTCGTTGCTTCCAGCGTTGAAAAAGCATTCGCTGACAAGCTGACTGATGTTGCTCCGCTGATCGAAGCTCAAGAAGCTGCTCGCCTGGTACTGGTCGGCAAGGTTGGCGAAAACGTCAACATCCGTCGCCTGGCACGCGTTGAAGGTGACGTTGTTGGTGGTTACCTGCACGGCAACAAGATCGGTGTTGCAGTTGTCCTGAAAGGCGGCACTGTTGAGCTGGCCAAGGACATCGCCATGCACGTAGCGGCGACCAACCCTGAATTCCTGCTGCCATCGGAAGTTTCCGCTGAAGCGGTTGAGCGTGAGAAGGGTGTGTTCCTGACCCTCAACGCTGACAAGATCGCTGGCAAGCCAGAAAACATCGTTGAAAACATGGTCAAAGGCCGTATCAGCAAGTTCCTGGCTGAGGCTTCCCTGGTTGAGCAGGCGTTCGTCAAGAACCCTGAAATCAAGGTCGGCGAACTGGCCAAGAAAGCCGGTGCTGAAATCGTTTCCTTCACCTACTTCAAAGTAGGCGACGGCATCGAGAAGCCGGTCGACAACTTCGCTGAAGAAGTTGCTGCCCAGCTGGCTGCCGCCAAGCAATAAGACGGTTTTTTTAACTGTCGCCCTGAAGAGGCTGCCCGCTTACGCGCGCAGCCTCTTTTCAGATGGGGCACCAATTTTTAATTGGTTTCCCTTTGGAACTGGCTTACAAAGCCGTGTTCCGATGGCGCTGAAGCAGCGCCAAGCTAGAGTGAACGCCAGCTGTAAACAGCTCGCAAAGAATTTTTAAAATACGCCGCAGGAGAGATTCGCAATGGCTCAGCAGGGCAGTGGTTATCAGGCTCGCTATAAACGCATTCTACTCAAGCTTAGCGGCGAGGCCCTGATGGGCTCGGAGGAGTTCGGGATCGACCCGAAAGTTCTGGATCGCATGGCGCTGGAAGTGGGCCAATTGGTCGGCATCGGTGTGCAGGTCGGTCTGGTGATCGGCGGCGGCAACCTGTTCCGTGGTGCAGCGCTGAGCGCAGCCGGCATGGATCGGGTAACCGGTGACCACATGGGCATGCTGGCCACTGTGATGAACGCCCTGGCGATGCGCGACGCGCTGGAACGTGCCAATATCTCGGCCATCGTGATGTCGGCCATCTCCATGGTTGGCGTGACCGATCACTACGATCGCCGAAAGGCCATGCGTCACCTGAACGCCAAGGAAGTCGTGATTTTCGCGGCCGGTACGGGCAATCCGTTCTTCACCACGGATTCGGCAGCCTGCCTGCGTGCAATCGAAATCGATGCTGATGTCGTGCTCAAGGCGACCAAGGTCGATGGCGTCTACACCGCTGACCCATTCAAAGACCCGCATGCCGAGAAGTTCGATCATCTGACTTACGATGAAGTACTGGATCGCAAGCTGGGCGTGATGGATCTGACTGCTATCTGCCTGTGCCGCGACCACAAGATGCCGTTGCGCGTATTTAACATGAACAAGCCCGGCGCCCTGCTGAACATCGTGCATGGCGGCGCTGAAGGGACCCTGATCGAGGAAGGCCAACAATGATCAACGAAATCAAGAAAGACGCTCAAGAGCGCATGAAAAAATCCGTCGAGTCGCTCTTGCACAACTTTGGCCGTATTCGTACCGGCCAGGCGCATCCGAGCATCCTCGAAGGCGTGATGGTGCCGTACTACGGTTCCGACACCCCGATCAAGCAAGTGGCGAACATCACCGTCAAGGACGCCCGTACCCTGCAAGTCGTTGCCTTCGAGCGCAACATGCTGGGTGCCGTCGACAAGGCTATCGGTAGCGCTGGTCTGAACCTCAACCCGACCAACCTGGGTGAGTTGCTGCTGATCTCCATGCCGGCCCTGACTGAAGAAACCCGCAAGGGCTTCACCAAGCAGGCTCGTGATGTCGCTGAAGACGCCCGTGTTGCCGTGCGCAACATCCGTCGTGATGCGAACAGCCAGCTCAAGGATCTGGTCAAGGAAAAGGAAATCAGTGAAGACGAAGAGCGTCGCGCCACTGGCGAAATCGACGACCTGACCAAAAAATACGTGGCTGAAATCGACGCGAATTTGGCGCAGAAAGAAAAAGACCTGATGGCCGTATAAGGGTCGATCTTTCATGGAAAAGACCAAGCAGACTGCGCCGTCCGCGGTGCCGCGCCATGTCGCGATCATCATGGATGGTAACAATCGCTGGGCGAAAAAACGCTTTATGCCGGGTGTCGCCGGGCATAAAGCGGGTGTGGATGCGGTTCGTGCGGTTATCGAAGTGTGTGCCGAGGCCAAGGTCGAGGTGCTGACGCTGTTCGCCTTCTCCAGTGAGAACTGGCAGCGTCCGGCCGATGAAGTCAGCGCGTTGATGGACCTGTTCTTCAAGGCGTTGCGTCGCGAGGCCAAGCGCCTCAACGACAACAACATCAGCCTGCGCATCATTGGCGACCGTTCGCGTTTTCACCCCGAGCTTCAAGCAGCCATGCGCGAAGCCGAGGCGATTACCGCCGGGGCCAATCGCTTTATCCTGCAGATCGCCGCCAACTACGGCGGTCAGTGGGATATCGCGCAAGCCGCGCAGCGTCTGGCGCGGGAAGTCCAGGCCGGGCATTTGCGCCCGGAAGACATCACCCCGGAACTGCTGCAAACCTGTCTGGTGACCGGCGACCTGCCGTTGCCAGACTTGTGCATTCGTACCGGCGGTGAGCATCGCATCAGCAATTTCCTGCTCTGGCAGTTGGCTTACACCGAGCTGTACTTCTCCGACCTGTTCTGGCCGGACTTCAAACACGACGCCATGCGCACCGCGCTGGCCGATTTCGCTTCTCGTCAGCGCCGCTTCGGTAAAACGAGCGAGCAGATCGAGTCTGGAGCCCGGGTTTAATGCTTAAACAACGAATCATCACCGCACTGATCCTGCTGCCGATCGCCTTGTGCGGGTTTTTCCTGCTCGAAGGTTCCGGTTTTGCCCTTTTCATCGGGCTGGTCGTGACTCTCGGTGCGTGGGAATGGGCTCGCCTGGCGGGTTTCACCGCTCAGCCGATTCGCGTCGCCTACGCGGCTGTGGTCGCGCTGATGCTGTTTGTCATGCACGTCCTGCCGGGGCTCGCGCCTTGGGTGCTGGGTGCCTCGGTGCTCTGGTGGGGCGTGGCGACGTACCTGGTGCTGACTTACCCGCGGTCCAGCGAACACTGGGCCAGCGCCGCGTGCAAGTTGGTGATCGGCCTGCTGATCCTGCTGCCGGCCTGGCAAGGCCTGGTACAGATCAAACAAGAGCCTTTGGGCAATTGGCTGATCATGGCGGTCATGGTGCTGGTCTGGGGCGCAGACATCGGGGCGTACTTTTCCGGTCGAGCGTTCGGCAAGCGCAAATTGGCACCGCAAGTCAGTCCCGGCAAGAGCTGGGAGGGCGTCTACGGCGGTCTGGCGCTGAGTCTGGTGATCACGTTGGTGGTTGGCCTGGTTCGCGACTGGACGGTGGCGCAGCTTTTTAAAGGTCTGATCGGCGCGGCGTTGATCGTGTTTGTTTCGGTGGTGGGTGACCTCACCGAAAGCATGTTCAAACGTCAATCCGGGATCAAGGACAGCAGCAACCTGCTGCCGGGTCACGGTGGCGTGCTCGACCGTATCGACAGCCTGACGGCGGCGATCCCGATCTTTGCGGTGCTGTTGTGGATGGCTGCGCCGTGAGCCGCCCTCAGCAGATTACCGTTCTGGGTGCGACAGGCTCGATTGGCCTGAGCACCCTGGATGTCATTGCCCGGCATCCCGAGCGTTATCAAGTTTTCGCGTTGAGCGGCTTCACTCGGTTGAGTGAGCTGTTGGCCCTGTGCGTGCGGCATACGCCGCGCTTTGCCGTGGTGCCGGAAGCAGCGGCTGCCCGGGTTTTACAGGACGATTTGCGCGCTGCAGGCCTGGCGACTCGCGTGCTGGTGGGGGAGGAGGGGCTGTGTCAGGTCGCTTCCGATCCAGAGGTCGATGCGGTCATGGCGGCCATCGTTGGTGCGGCGGGCTTGCGCCCGACCCTGGCGGCGGTCGAGGCTGGCAAGAAGATCTTGCTGGCCAACAAGGAAGCGCTGGTGATGTCCGGCGCGTTGTTCATGCAGGCGGTGCGCAAAAGCGGTTCGGTGCTGCTGCCGATCGACAGCGAGCACAACGCGATTTTCCAGTGCATGCCCAACGATTTCGCCCGAGGCCTGGGTGCGGTCGGTGTGCGTCGGATTTTACTGACAGCCTCTGGTGGCCCTTTCCGGCAGACGCCGCTGGCGCAATTGGCGCATGTTTCCCCTGACCAGGCGTGTGCACACCCGAACTGGTCCATGGGGCGCAAGATCTCGGTCGACTCGGCCAGCATGATGAACAAAGGGCTTGAGCTGATCGAAGCCTGCTGGTTGTTCGATGCCAAGCCTTCCCAGGTCGAAGTGGTGATTCACCCCCAGAGCGTGATCCATTCCCTGGTGGACTACATCGATGGTTCGGTATTGGCCCAGCTAGGCAATCCGGACATGCGCACGCCGATTGCCAACGCTTTGGCGTGGCCGGAGCGCATTGATTCGGGCGTACCACCGCTGGACCTGTTCGCCATTGCGCGCCTGGACTTCCAGGCCCCCGATGAAGAGCGTTTCCCGTGCCTGCGCCTGGCGCGGCAAGCAGCCGAGGCGGGTAATAGCGCGCCGGCCATGCTCAATGCGGCAAATGAAGTGGCGGTCGCTGCCTTTCTCGACGGACGGGTTCGTTACCCTGAAATCGCGAGTATCATCGAGGAAGTCTTGAATCTTGAGCCTGTGGTTGCGGTGAATGATCTCGAGGCGGTGTTTACCGCAGACGCAAAAGCGCGTGTGCTGGCCGAACAGTGGTTGAGTCGTCACGGGCGATAAGTGCTGCCGTACGTTGGCCCCATGCAGCACTGGATAGGATTGCGGAGAAAGTAGATGAGCGCGCTCTATATGATTGTCGGCACCCTGGTAGCCCTGGGCGTGCTGGTCACCTTCCACGAATTCGGCCATTTTTGGGTCGCACGTCGCTGTGGGGTCAAAGTGCTGCGCTTCTCCGTGGGCTTTGGCATGCCGCTGCTGCGCTGGCACGACAAGCAAGGCACCGAATTCGTGTTGGCCGCCATTCCACTGGGCGGCTACGTGAAGATGCTCGACGAGCGTGAAGGCGAAGTGCCGGCCGACCAGATCGATCAATCCTTCAATCGCAAATCCGTGCGCCAGCGCATTGCTATCGTCGCCGCAGGCCCGATTGCCAACTTTCTGTTGGCGATGGTGTTTTTCTGGGTATTGGCCATGCTCGGCAGCGAGCAGGTGCGTCCGGTTATCGGTGCGGTCGAGTCGGGCAGTATCGCCGCCAAGGCCGGCTTGAGCCCGAATCAGGAAATCGTCGCCATTGATGGCGAGCCGACCTCCGGTTGGGCTGCGGTGAATTTGCAACTGGTCCGTCGCCTCGGCGAGAGCGGAACCTTGCAGTTATTGGTGCGTGAACAGGGTTCTACCGCCGAGTCGCCTCGTGAGCTGGTGCTGGATCACTGGCTCAAGGGCGCCGATGAACCGGACCCGATTCGCTCGCTGGGTATTCGTCCATGGCGCCCGGCACTGCCGCCGATCCTGGCGGAGCTCGATTCCAAAGGGCCGGCGCAAGCCGCGGGCCTGAAGACCGGTGACCGGTTGCTGGCACTTGATGGCAAGGCGCTTGATGACTGGCAACAAGTCGTCGATACGGTCCGTATTCATCCTGATACCAAAATCATGCTGCGTGTCGAGCGTGATGGTGCTCAAATCGACGTCCCGGTGACCCTGGCGGCCCGTGGTGCAAGCAAAGCGCCGACGGGTTACCTGGGTGCGGGGGTGAAAGCAGTCGATTGGCCACCAGAGATGATTCGCGAGGTCAGCTACGGTCCGGTAGCCGCAATTGGGGAGGGTGCTCGACGCACCTGGACCATGAGTGTACTGACCCTCGATTCGCTCAAGAAAATGTTGTTCGGCGAGCTCTCGGTAAAAAACTTGAGTGGACCGATAACCATTGCTAAAGTGGCGGGCGCTTCTGCCCAGTCGGGCGTTGCTGATTTCCTGAATTTCCTTGCTTATCTGAGTATTAGCTTGGGCGTTCTGAATTTGTTGCCCATTCCTGTACTGGATGGGGGGCATTTGTTGTTTTATCTGATCGAGTGGGCGCGTGGTCGTCCCTTGTCAGATCGGGTGCAGGGTTGGGGGATACAGATCGGTATCAGTTTGGTGGTCGGGGTGATGTTGCTTGCTCTGGTCAATGATCTGGGTCGACTGTAACGCTTCGCTGAATTGCGAATCTGCCGCATTTTGCGGCAGTTTGTTTATTGCCAGTTGGAATAAGAAAGGACTTCATGAAACGTCTGCTGCTAACTGCGGTTCTCACCGTATTGATGATCGCCGAAGTTCACGCCGAGTCCTTCACTATCTCTGATATTCGCGTCAATGGCCTCCAGCGGGTCTCCGCGGGTAGTGTCTTTGGTGCCTTGCCGTTGAACGTCGGTGAACAGGCGGATGATCGTCGCCTGGTGGAATCCACTCGTGCGTTGTTCAAAACCGGTTTCTTTCAAGATATCCAGCTGGGTCGCGAAGGCAATGTCCTCGTTATCACTGTAGTCGAGCGGCCTTCGGTCGCCAGTATCGAGATCGAAGGTAACAAGGCCATCTCGACTGAAGACCTGATGAAGGGCCTCAAGCAATCCGGCCTGTCCGAAGGCGAGATCTTCCAGCGCGCTACCCTCGAAGGTGTACGTAACGAACTGCAGCGTCAATATGTCGCTCAGGGCCGCTACTCGGCTACCGTCGACACCGAAGTGGTGGCGCAGCCGCGTAACCGCGTCGCGCTGAAGGTCAACATCAACGAAGGCACCGTTGCCGCTATCCAGCACATCAACGTGGTGGGTAACACGGTCTTCCCGGATGAAGACCTGATCGACCTGTTCGAACTCAAGACCACCAACTGGCTGTCGTTCTTCAAGAACGATGACAAGTATGCTCGTGAGAAGCTCTCCGGTGACCTGGAGCGTCTGCGCTCCTACTACCTGGACCGCGGCTATATCAACATGGATATCGCTTCGACCCAGGTGTCCATCACCCCGGACAAGAAACACGTCTACATCACGGTCAACGTCAACGAAGGCGAGAAGTACACCGTTCGCGACGTGAAGCTCAGCGGTGACCTGAAAGTGCCTGAAGACCAGGTCAAGTCCCTGCTGCTGGTCCAGAAAGGCCAGGTGTTCTCGCGCAAGCTGATGACCACTACTTCCGAACTGATCACCCGTCGTCTCGGTAACGAGGGCTACACCTTCGCCAACGTCAACGGCGTGCCCCTGCCACACGACGAAGATCACACCGTGGACATTACGTTCGCAGTGGATCCGGGCAAGCGTGCCTACGTAAACCGTATCAACTTCCGTGGCAACACCAAGTCCGAAGACGAAGTGCTGCGTCGTGAGATGCGCCAGATGGAAGGCGGTTGGGCTTCGACTTACCTGATCGACCAATCCAAGACCCGTCTCGACCGCCTGGGCTTCTTCAAGGAAGTCAACGTCGAAACCCCGGCCGTGCCAGGTGTTGACGACCAGGTTGACGTGAACTACAGCGTTGAAGAGCAGGCTTCCGGTTCGATTACCGCCAGTGTCGGTTTTGCCCAGAGCGCCGGTCTGATCCTCGGTGGGTCGATCACCCAGAACAACTTCCTGGGTACGGGTAACAAGGTCAGCATCGGCCTGACCCGAAGCGAATACCAGAGCCGCTATAACTTCGGTTATGTCGACCCGTACTGGACTGCTGATGGCGTGAGCCTGGGTTACAACGCTTTCTATCGCACCACTGACTACAAAGACCTCGATGTCGATGTTGCAAGCTATGCGGTAGACAGCCTGGGTGCTGGTGTAAGCGTCGGTTACCCGATCAGCGAGACGTCGCGCCTGACCTTCGGCCTGACAGCGCAACAAGACAAGATCAAGACTGGCTTGTACACCGTTGACGAGATTTTCGACTTCGTTAACAAGGAAGGCGACAGCTACCTGAACTTCAAGGCGTCGGCCGGTTGGTCCGAGTCCACCTTGAACAAAGGCGTGCTCGCTACCCGCGGTCATTCCCAAAGCCTGACCCTGGAAACCACAACGCCGGGCAGCGACCTGTCGTTCTTCAAGCTCGACTACCGTGGCCAGTTGTTCCAGCCACTGAGCGAAAACTACACCATGCGCCTGCACACCGAATTGGGTTATGGCGATGGTTATGGTTCGACCGACGGCTTGCCATTCTATGAAAACTACTATGCTGGTGGTTTCAACTCGGTTCGTGGCTTCAAGGACAGCACCCTGGGTCCTCGCAGTACGCCAAGTCAGGGTAACAACCCGGGCACGGCGAAAGACCCGGATCAGGATCCACTGCCATTCGGCGGTAACGTTCTCATCCAGGGCGGCGTAGAGCTTCTGTTCCCTCTGCCATTCGTCAAAGACCAGCGGTCCCTGCGGACCTCGGTATTCTGGGACGTAGGTAACGTTTTTGACTCGCAGTGCAAAGACACCACCAACGCAAACGGTTCGTCGTCCAACACGAAGTGTAACGACATCAGCCTGAGCAACATGGCCAGTTCCGTCGGTGTCGGCGTGACCTGGGTTACCGCACTGGGCCCTCTGAGCTTCGCGTTGGCCATGCCGATCAAGAAACCGGATGACGCTGAAACTCAAGTGTTCCAATTCTCCCTCGGCCAGACGTTCTAAGCGTCTGACCCAAGATAACGACAATGGATTTTGTAGGAGTGCATCGTGCGTAAGTTGACTCAATTGGTTCTCCTGGCGACCGTACTGGTAGCAGGCCCGGCTTTTGCCGACATGAAAATCGCCGTTCTGAACTATCAGATGGCTCTGCTGGAATCCGACGCGGCCAAGAAGTACGCCGTGGATGCCGAGAAGAAGTTCGGTCCGCAACTGACCAAACTGAAAACACTGGAAAGCAGTGCCAAGGGTATCCAGGATCGTCTGGTTGCCGGTGGCGACAAGATGCAGCAAGGCGAACGCGAACGCCTGGAGCTTGAGTTCAAGCAAAAGGCCCGTGACTTCCAGTTCCAGTCCAAGGAATTGAACGAAGCCAAAGCCGTTGCCGACCGTGAAATGCTGAAGCAGCTCAAGCCGAAACTGGACAGCGCTGTGGAAGAAGTCATCAAGAAAGGTGCTTTTGACCTGGTCTTCGAGCGTGGCGCAGTGATTGATGTCAAACCTCAGTACGACATCACTCGCCAGGTTATCGAGCGCATGAATCAGCTGAAGTAATCCATGACAGCGACTATAAAGCTCGGCCAATTGGCCGAGTTCCTCGGCGCCACCCTACGTGGCGACCCGGAGAAAGAAATTACTGGGCTAGCCACTTTGCAAGAGGCTGGCCCAGCTCAGTTGAGCTTTCTGGCAAACCCTCAATACCGTAAATACCTGCCGGACAGTAAAGCTGCAGCCCTGTTGTTGAAGACGGCTGACGCTGAAGGTTTTGTCGGTAATGTGTTGGTCGTGCCTGATCCATACCTGGCGTACGCCCGGGTTTCCCATCTGTTCGATCCCAAGCCAAAAGCGCCTGCCGGTATTCATCCGACAGCGGTGGTAGCTCCGGACGCGGTGGTGGACCCGGCAGCAAGCATCGGTGCCTTCGCTGTGATCGAAAGCGGTGCGCGGATTGCGGCAGGTGTGACCGTCGGGGCGCATTGCTTCATTGGTGCGCGCTGCGAGATTGGCGAGGGCGGTTGGCTGGCTCCGCGGGTCACGCTGTACCACGACGTGCGCATTGGCAAGCGCGTGGTGATTCAATCCGGTGCCGTGCTTGGTGGTGAAGGTTTCGGTTTTGCCAACGAAAAAGGTGTCTGGCAGAAGATCGCCCAGATTGGTGGTGTGCTGGTGGGCGACGATGTGGAGATTGGCGTGAATACCGCCATCGACCGTGGCGCCCTGGCCGATACCATCCTTGGCAATGGTGTGAAGCTCGACAATCAGATCCAGATCGCTCACAACGTCCAGGTCGGTGATCACACCGCCATGGCGGCGTGCGTGGGCATCTCCGGCAGCACCAAGATCGGCAAGCACTGCATGCTGGCCGGCGGTGTCGGGCTGGTGGGGCATATCGAGATTTGCGACAACGTTTTCCTGACCGGGATGACCATGGTGACCCACTCGATTACCGAGCCGGGCTCGTATTCTTCCGGTACAGCCATGCAACCGGCTGCCGAGTGGCGCAAAAGCGCGGCACGCATCCGTCAGCTCGATGACATCGCGCGACGTCTGCGACAACTGGAAAAGCGAGTAGGGGAAGTGACCCCTGGCGGTAATGCTTCATCAGATGGCTGATACCATTTCCATATCAAGTGTGCACAGCCGCTAGACTGCCTCCTTGATTTGCTAGAGGGGTGCGCGTCCGTCGCGCGCTCCCAATCTTTACATAGGCTTCCCCCCGAAATGATGGACATCAACGAGATTCGCGAATACCTGCCTCACCGTTACCCGTTCCTGCTGGTGGACCGGGTCGTGGAACTGGATGTGGAAGGCAAGCGCATTCGCGCCTACAAGAATGTCAGCATCAACGAACCTTTCTTCAACGGTCACTTCCCTGCGCATCCAATCATGCCGGGCGTACTGATCATCGAAGCAATGGCTCAGGCTGCCGGTATCCTTGGTTTCAAAATGCTCGACGTGAAGCCTGCTGACGGCACGCTTTACTACTTCGTCGGCTCCGACAAGTTGCGTTTTCGCCAGCCTGTCACCCCAGGCGATCAGTTGATCCTCGAAGCCCGCTTCATCAGTTGCAAGCGCCAGATCTGGAAGTTCGAGTGCCAGGCTTCGGTCGACGGCAAGCCAGTCTGCTCCGCTGAAATCATCTGCGCGGAACGCAAACTATGAGTTTGATTGACCCTCGCGCAATCATCGATCCTACGGCCGTACTGGCTGAGGGTGTCGAAGTCGGCCCTTGGTCGATCGTCGGCGCAGGTGTGGAAATCGGCGAGGGGACAGTGATCGGGCCGCATGTGATTCTCAAGGGCCCGACCCGAATCGGTAAGCACAACCGCATCTACCAGTTTTCCTCGGTAGGTGAGGACACACCCGATCTGAAATACAAAGGCGAAGAAACCCGCCTGGTCATCGGTGACCACAACGTCATCCGCGAAGGCGTGACGATTCACCGTGGCACCGTGCAGGACCGCTCGGAAACCACTCTGGGTGATCACAACTTGATCATGGCCTATGCCCACATCGGCCATGACAGCGTGATCGGTAACCATTGCATCCTGGTCAACAACACCGCGTTGGCCGGCCATGTGCACGTTGAAGACTGGGCGATCCTGTCCGGCTTCACCCTGGTTCACCAGTATTGCCACATCGGCGCCCACAGCTTTTCCGGCATGGGTACTGCCATCGGCAAGGACGTTCCGGCGTACGTCACGGTATTCGGCAACCCCGCCGAAGCCCGCAGCATGAACTTCGAAGGCATGCGCCGTCGCGGTTTCAGCGAAGACGCGATCCACGCCCTGCGTCGTGCCTACAAGGTGGTTTACCGCCAGGGCCTGACGGTCGAGCAGGCACTCGCAGAATTGGCCGAACCTTCGGCGCAGTTTCCGGAAGTCGCGGTGTTCCGTGATTCCATTCAGTCTTCGACCCGCGGCATCACTCGTTAATCATGGCTAATCTGCGTATTGCGCTGGTAGCGGGTGAGGCTTCCGGTGACATTCTGGGCGCCGGTTTGATGCGTGCGCTCAAGGCCCGGCATCCGGCGGTGGAGTTCATCGGTGTCGGCGGCCCGCTGATGCAGGCTGAAGGCCTGACTTCCTACTTCCCGATGGAACGCCTTTCCGTGATGGGCCTGGTAGAGGTGCTGGGTCGCTTGCGCGAGCTGCTGGCCCGACGCAAGAAGCTGGTCGCGGACCTGATCGCCGAGAAGCCGGACGTGTTCATCGGTATCGATGCCCCGGACTTCACCCTCAATATCGAACTCAAGCTGCGTCAGGCCGGGATCAAGACCGTGCATTACGTCAGCCCGTCGGTCTGGGCCTGGCGGCAGAAGCGCGTGCTGAAGATTCGCGAAGGCTGCGACCTGATGCTGACGCTGTTCCCGTTCGAAGCGAAATTCTACGAAGAGAAAGGCGTGCCGGTACGGTTCGTCGGGCATTCCCTGGCCGATGCGATTCCGTTGCAAGCCGATCGCGCTGCGGCGCGGGCCGAGTTGGGCTTGCCCGATGGTCCGCTGGTGGCGCTAATGCCCGGCAGCCGTGGCGGCGAAGTGGGGCGCCTGGGGGCGTTGTTCCTCGACACCGCCCAGCGCCTGCGGGCCTTGCGCCCCGATGTGCGCTTTGTCATGCCGTGCGCCAGCCCCGAGCGTCGCGCCCAGCTCGAAGAGTTGTTGGCCGGCCGCGATCTGCCGCTGACCTTGCTTGACGGCAAATCCCACCTGGCTCTGGCGGCCTGCGACGCGGTGCTGATTGCTTCCGGCACGGCGACCCTCGAAGCGTTGCTGTACAAACGGCCGATGGTGGTCGCTTATCGCCTGGCACCGCTGACTTTCTGGATCCTCAAGCGCATGGTGAAAAGCCCTTACGTCTCGTTGCCGAACCTGCTGGCCCAGCGCCTGCTGGTGCCGGAGTTGTTGCAGGACGATGCCACGGTCGAAGCCCTGGCCCAGACCTTGTCGCCGCTGATCGATGGCGGAGAAGAACAGACCCGTGGCTTTGATGAAATCCACCGCACCTTGCGTCTGGATGCCTCCAACCAGGCGGCGGACGCCGTGCTGAATCTGATCGGCCAAGTACAATGAGTAAGACAAGCATGCAAATGGGGCTGGATTTCACCTTGGTCGCGGAAGTGGAAGATTTGGTTGCCGGTGTCGACGAAGTCGGTCGCGGTCCGCTCTGCGGCGCCGTGGTCACGGCTGCGGTGATTCTCGACCCGAATCGGCCGATCCTCGGCCTGAACGACTCGAAGAAGCTCACCGAAGCCCGCCGCGAAAAGCTCTACGACGAAATCTGCGAGAAGGCCCTGAGCTGGCACATCGCCCGGGCCGAAGTCGAAGAAATCGACGAGCTGAACATTCTGCACGCCACCATGCTGGCGATGCAGCGCGCCATCGAAGGCCTGCACATTCAGCCGAAACTGGCGATGATCGACGGCAACCGCTGCCCGAAACTGTCCATGCGTGCCGAAGCAGTGGTGCAGGGCGACGGCAAGGTGCCGGCCATCGCTGCCGCGTCGATCCTGGCCAAAGTCAGCCGTGACCGTGAAATGGCCGCTTTCGAATTGATCTACCCGGGTTACGGCATCGGTGGCCACAAAGGCTACCCGACCCCCGTTCATCTGGAAGCCCTGGCCCGTTTGGGGCCAACGCCGATCCATCGGCGCTCGTTCGCCCCGGTACGCCTGGCGTACGAGGCGCGGGAAAACCTGATCGAGAGTTAGTCGCAAGGCTGATGTTTTTTCCAAGGCCCGGTACAATCCGGGCCTTGTTGTTTTCATGACATAACGCAGGATCACTATGCCGGCTTCATTCGTTCACCTACGCCTGCACACTGAATATTCCCTGGTCGACGGTCTGGTGCGGATCAAACCGCTGGTCAAGACCCTGGTCGGCATGAACATGCCTGCCGTGGCGGTCACTGACCAGAACAACATGTGTTCCCTGGTCAAATTCTATAAGGCTTCCATGGGCGCAGGGATCAAGCCGATCTGCGGCGCCGACCTTTGGCTGTCGAACAAAGATCCGGACAACCCCCTGAGCCGGATCAGCCTGCTGGCGATGAACGCCGTGGGTTATCGCAACCTCACCGAACTGATCTCCCGTGGCTTCATCGACGGTCAGCGCAATGGCTCGATCATCATCGAGCGCGAGTGGGTGGCCGAAGCCAGCGAAGGCTTGATCATGCTGTCGGCGGCGAAAGAGGGCGAGATCGGCCTGGCCATGCTCGGTGGCAACCCCGCCGAAGCCGAAACCCTGGCCCGCGAGTGGATGGCGGTGTTCCCTGATCGCTTCTATCTGGAAATCCAGCGCACCAATCGCCCCAACGACGAAGAACAATTGCACGGCGCCGTGGCCCTGGCCGAGAAAATCGGCGCACCGCTGGTGGCGACCAACGACGTGCGCTTCATCAAGCAGGAAGACTTCGAAGCCCACGAAACCCGCGTTTGTATCGGTGAGGGCCGCGCCCTCGACGATCCGCGGCGTTCGAAAAACTACAGCGATCAGCAATACCTCAAAAGCGCCGAGGAAATGGCCGAGCTGTTCAGCGACATTCCCGAAGCGCTGGAAAACACCGTCGAGATCGCCAAGCGCTGCAACATCGAAGTGAAGCTGGGCAAACACTTCCTGCCCAACTTCCCGATCCCCGATGGCATGACCATCGACGAGTATTTCCGCAAGGTGTCCTTCGATGGCCTGGAAGAGCGCTTGAGCGTTCTTCTGCCCAAAGACACCACCGAAGACTACGAAGCCAAGCGTCAGGTCTACGTCGATCGGTTGAATTTCGAGCTGGATATCATTATCCAGATGGGCTTCCCCGGTTACTTCCTGATCGTGATGGACTTTATCCAGTGGGCCAAGAGCAACGGCGTGCCGGTAGGTCCGGGCCGGGGGTCGGGTGCCGGGTCGCTGGTGGCCTATGTGCAGAAGATCACCGACCTCGACCCGCTGGAATATGACCTGCTGTTCGAACGTTTCCTTAACCCGGAACGGGTATCGATGCCCGACTTCGACGTCGACTTCTGCATGGACGGGCGTGACCGGGTTATCGAATACGTGGCCGAGAAATACGGGCGCAACGCGGTCAGCCAGATCATCACCTTCGGTTCCATGGCCGCCAAGGCTGTGGTCCGCGACGTGGCGCGGGTGCAGGGCAAGTCCTACGGTTTGGCGGATCGTCTGTCGAAGATGATCCCGTTCGAAGTCGGCATGACCCTGGAAAAAGCCTACGAACAGGAGGAAATCCTGCGTGACTTCATCAAGGTTGATGAAGAGGCCGCGGAAATCTGGGAAATGGCCCGCAAGCTTGAAGGCGTTGTGCGTAACGTCGGCAAGCACGCCGGTGGTGTGGTTATCGCCCCGACCAAGTTGACTGACTTCTCGCCGATCTATTGCGATGAGGCCGGTGACGGTCTGGTCACCCAGTTCGACAAGGATGACGTCGAGGCCGCCGGTCTGGTGAAGTTCGACTTCCTCGGTCTGCGGACTCTGACGGTTATCGACTGGGCGCTGAAAACCATCAACCGTGATCGCGCCAAGGTTGATCAGCCGCCGCTGGACATCGCCTTCATCCCGCTGGATGACAAGCCGACGTACCAGTTGCTGCAAAAAGCTGAAACCACCGCCGTATTCCAGCTTGAATCCCGCGGCATGAAAGAGCTGATCAAAAAGCTCAAGCCCGACTGCCTGGAAGACTTGATCGCACTGGTGGCCCTGTTCCGTCCGGGCCCGCTGCAGTCAGGCATGGTTGACGACTTTATCAACCGTAAGCACGGTCGCGCCGAACTGGCGTACCCGCACTCGGACTATCAGTACGAAGGCCTCAAGCCGGTATTGGCACCGACTTACGGCATCATCCTGTATCAGGAACAGGTGATGCAGATTGCCCAGGTCATGGCCGGTTACACCCTCGGTGGTGCGGACATGCTGCGACGGGCCATGGGTAAGAAAAAACCCGAAGAAATGGCCAAGCAGCGCGGCGGTTTCATTGAAGGTTGCGCCACCAACAACATCGACGCCGACCTGGCCGGTAACATTTTCGATCTGGTAGAGAAATTCGCCGGTTACGGCTTCAACAAGTCTCACTCCGCCGCTTACGGTCTGGTGTCCTACCAGACGGCATGGCTGAAAACCCACTACCCGGCGCCGTTCATGGCCGCGGTACTGTCGGCGGATATGCACAACACCGACAAGGTCGTGACCTTGATCGAAGAAATTCGCACCATGAAGCTGCGTCTCGACGCGCCGGATGTGAATACTTCGGAATTCAAGTTCACGGTGAATGAGGAAGGCCGGATTATCTACGGCCTCGGCGCGATCAAAGGCGTGGGCGAAGGTCCGGTGGAAGCGATCACCGAGGCGCGTCAGGCCGGTCCGTTCAAGGATCTGTTCGATTTCTGCGCCCGGGTCGACCTCAAGCGCATCAACAAGCGCACCCTCGACGGTCTGATCCGCAGCGGTGCGCTGGATCGTCTCGGTCCTTACTTCCATGACGAGCAGAAGGCCTACCAGGCCAACATCGACCGTAACCGGGCAGTGTTGCTGAACGCCATGGAAGGGGCGATCAAGGCCGCCGAACAAACCTTGCGTACCAAAGACAGCGGTCACGTTGACCTGTTTGGCGGTCTGTTCGTCGAAGAAGACGCCGATGTCTACGCCAATAACCGCAAGGCCAAGGAACTGACCCTCAAGGAACGCCTGAAAGGGGAGAAAGACACCCTGGGCCTGTACCTGACCGGTCACCCGATCGACGAATACGAAGGCGAGATCCGCCGTTTCGCCCGCCAGCGCATCATCGACCTGAAACCGGCGCGGGACACCCAAACCGTCGCGGGGATGATCATCGCCCTGCGCGTGATGAAGAACAAAAAGGGCGACAAGATGGGGTTCATCACCCTTGACGACCGCTCGGGCCGGATCGAAGCTTCGTTGTTCGCCGAGGCGTTCCATTCCGCGCAGTCGCTGTTGCAGACCGACGCGATGGTGGTGGTCGAAGGCGAAGTCAGCAACGATGACTTCTCCGGTGGCTTGCGCCTGCGGGTCAAGCGGGTGATGAGCATGGAAGATGCGCGCACCAACCTGGCCGAAAGCTTGCGCCTGAAGCTGCATACCCAGGATTTGAAAGGCGATCAGCTACGCTGGCTGGGTGAGCTGTTCAAGCGTCACCGCGGTGCGTGCCCGATCACCATGGAGTACACCAGTCCTGATGCGAAGGCCTTGCTGCAGTTCGGCGAGACCTGGCGGATCGACCCGGCGGATGCCTTGATTCAAGCCCTGCGTGACCAGTTCGGGCGAGACAACGTCTTCCTCCAATACCGTTGACGGTCAGGCTCTGTTGAAAGGGCCTGATCTCGACCTGAATTTTTAATCTCGACCTGAACGCGCCTCTCCCTTAAGGTAGGGCGCGAATAGACAACCGGCCGGCCCAAGCTCTCTTGGATGTCGACCCAAGACGGACGCCTATGAACCCGAATTTTCTAGATTTCGAACAGCCGATCGCCGACCTGCAAGCCAAGATCGAAGAGTTGCGCTTGGTCGGTAATGACAATTCGCTGAATATCGGCGATGAGATCTCCCGCCTGCAAGACAAAAGCAGCACGCTGACCGAAGACATCTTCGGCAAGCTGACCAGCTGGCAGATCGCACGTCTGGCGCGTCACCCGAAACGTCCATACACCCTGGACTACATCGAACACATCTTCACCGAGTTCGACGAACTGCACGGCGACCGTCACTTCTCCGACGACGCTGCCATCGTTGGCGGCATTGCCCGTCTGGACGATGAGCCGGTGATGATCATCGGCCACCAGAAAGGCCGTGAAGTGCGCGAGAAGGTTCGCCGCAACTTCGGCATGCCGCGTCCGGAAGGCTACCGCAAGGCCTGCCGCCTGATGGAAATGGCCGAACGTTTCAAAATGCCGATCCTGACCTTCATCGACACCCCGGGCGCGTACCCAGGCATCGACGCCGAAGAGCGCAACCAGAGCGAAGCGATTGCCTGGAACCTGCGTGTCATGGCCCGTCTGAAGACCCCGATCATCGCCACCGTCATCGGTGAAGGTGGTTCCGGTGGTGCTTTGGCGATTGGTGTTTGCGATCAGTTGAACATGCTGCAGTACTCGACCTACGCGGTGATTTCGCCGGAAGGTTGCGCTTCGATTCTGTGGAAAACCGCCGAGAAAGCACCAGATGCCGCTGAAGCCATGGGCATCACCGCCGAGCGCCTGAAAGGCCTGGGCATCGTCGATAAAGTGATTGGCGAGCCTCTGGGCGGCGCCCACCGCGACCCGGCCGCTGCTGCTGCCTCGATCCGCGCCGAGCTGAGCTCGCAACTGGCGATGTTGAAGAAGTTCGATAACGAAGCGCTGCTCAAGCGTCGTTACGAACGACTGATGAGCTACGGTCTCTGATCTGACCTCGGCTTCAATGTGGGAGCGGGCTTGCTCGCGAAAGCGGTATAACAGTCGACTAATGTGTTGAATGTTGAGCCGCCTTCGCGAGCAAGCCCGCTCCCACATTTGATTTGTGCGAAGTGATCGATATGAGTCAGCCCCATGATTGATCTGTCTTCCAGGCTCCTGTTGAACCTCGAACCCTGGCGCACCGCCAATTCCTGGCGCATCGCCTTCTCCGGCGGCCTCGACTCCACCGTCCTGCTGCACCTTCTCGCACACCTCGCCAAAATCCATTCGCTGCCAGCGCTCAGCGCCCTCCATGTTCATCACGGTCTTCAAACTGTGGCCGATGCATGGCCGCAGCATTGCCAGTCCGTCTGTGACGCTCTCGGTGTACCGCTGCAGGTTGTCCGCGTTCAGGTTCAACCCGGCGCCAGCCTTGAGCGCGCCGCCCGTGATGCGCGTTATGGCGCCTTCATCGACGCGACTCGCGTCAATGACGTGCTGCTCACCGCCCAGCACCGTGACGACCAGGCCGAAACCCTGTTGTTTCGCCTGTTGCGCGGGGCCGGGGTGAGGGGGTTGTCGGGGATGCCGTGCGAGCGAGCCTTGGGTCAGGGGCATTTGCTTCGCCCGCTGCTGGACGTGACTCGGGCGGAGCTGGAGGCCTATGCCGCCGAGCATCAATTGAGCTGGATCGAAGATCCTTCGAACGAGGATCGGCAGTTCTCGCGTAATTACCTGCGCCATCAGGTGTTCCCGGTGTTGACCGAGCGCTGGCCGCAAGCGCATTCGACCATGGCCCGCAGCGCAGCGCATCTGCGCGAGGCCCAGGGGTTGCTCGATGAGTTGGCTTTGATCGATCTGACCGATGCGGGCAATCCCAGTGATTTCGATTGGCTGGGCTTGCGGTCCCTGGAACTGGCTTCATTGGCAAAGCTGTCCGACGCCCGTCAACGAAATGTCCTGAGTTACTGGTTGAAAACGCGAACCCGCCTGCCCGACAGCGACCATTGGTCGGGTTGGGAAAATCTTCGTGATGCCACGGGCGATGCGCGTCCGATCTGGCGACTGGCGGACGGTGAATTGCACCGGGCGGGCGGGCGAATCTGGTGGCTGTCCGGTGCCTGGTTGCGCACGCCGCCGGAGGTCGGGCGCTGGGCTGATCCCACGCTGCCGCTGTCGTTGCTCGATAACGGCCGGCTCACGCTGACCGGCCAGCTCCCCGATGGCCCGCTGCATATCCGCTATCGTGAGGGCGGTGAAATCATGATTTTGCCTGAGCGTGGTCACCGCGACTTGAAGCGTTTGCTTAATGAAAGAGGCGTACCGTTGTTTGCCCGTGGCAGATTGCCGCTGCTCTATCGCGGCGAGCAATTGCTGGCTGTGGCGGGGTTACGGGGGTTGGACGGCAGTGTGCCGGACGGCTGGAATTTGCATTGGTGGCCGCCGGGCGAAGATCAAGGTTTGAGCTGAAAGGGGCTTTCCGGTAGACTACGCTCCCTTCTTGATACAACTTCTGTGGATTCGCCTGAATTGCAGGAGTTGCCGATTACCAAGCAGTCTTTGCTGGGCGATTCCAAAAAATGTGTAGCGAGCAACGCACCGGTGTTTCATCTCCCGGTCTGTCCCAACGCGGCGGTTTTTTTGAAAGATGCACTGTGATTAATGCAGGTGATCGGGGGCTTCGGCCTTCCTTCGCTTTCCCCGGCGGCTCGGACCGCTTTAACGCAGACTTCTAGGGTTTTTCATGACGCGCTACATATTCGTCACGGGCGGTGTTGTTTCTTCATTGGGGAAAGGCATTGCCTCGGCTTCATTGGCGGCCATCCTGGAGGCGCGGGGACTTAAGGTCACCATGCTGAAGCTGGACCCGTACATCAACGTTGACCCGGGCACCATGAGCCCGTTCCAGCACGGTGAAGTGTTCGTCACCCACGACGGCGCCGAGACCGACCTGGACCTGGGCCACTACGAGCGGTTCATCCGCACGACCATGACCCAGAACAACAACTTCACCACCGGCCGTGTCTACGAACACGTGCTGCGCAAAGAGCGCCGTGGTGATTACCTGGGCGCTACCATCCAGGTGATCCCGCACATCACCGACGAAATCAAGCGCCGGATCATCAAGGGCGCCGGCGATGCCGACGTGGCCATGGTCGAGATCGGTGGCACCGTGGGTGACATCGAGTCGCAACCGTTCCTCGAAGCGATCCGTCAATTGCGTTTCGAAGTCGGCGCCAAGCGCGCGATGCTGATGCACCTGACGCTGGTGCCGTACATCGCCACCGCCGGCGAAACCAAAACCAAGCCTACCCAGCACTCGGTCAAGGAACTGCGTTCCATCGGCCTGCAGCCTGACGTGCTGGTCTGCCGCTCCGATCACCCGATTGATATCTCGTCCCGTCGCAAGATCGCGCAATTCACCAACGTTGAAGAACGTGCGGTGATTGCACTGGAAGACGCCGACACCATCTACAAGATCCCGGGCATCCTGCACTCCCAGGGCCTGGATGATTTTGTCGTCGAGCGTTTCGGCCTGCAATGTGGCGGCGCTGATCTGTCCGAGTGGGAAGCCGTGGTCGACGCCAAGCTCAACCCTGAGCACGAAGTCACCATCGCCATGGTCGGCAAGTACATGGAACTGCTGGACGCCTACAAGTCGCTGATCGAAGCGATGAGTCACGCCGGCATCAGCAACCGCACCAAGGTCAACCTGCGCTACATCGATTCCGAAGACATCGAAAACCAGGGCACCGCGCTGCTCGAAGGTGTCGACGCGATCCTCGTACCGGGTGGCTTCGGTCTGCGTGGCGTGGAAGGCAAGATCACCGCCGTCCAATACGCTCGCGAAAACAAGGTTCCGTACCTGGGCATCTGCCTGGGCATGCAAGTGGCCGTGATCGAGTTCGCTCGTAACGTGCTGGGCTGGAAAGACGCCAACTCCACCGAGTTCGATCGCACCAGCGGTCATCCGGTCGTGGGTCTGATCACCGAGTGGGAAGATGCCACCGGCGCCGTTGAAACCCGTACCGAAGCGTCCGACCTGGGCGGCACCATGCGCCTCGGCGCACAGGATTGCCTGCTGGAACCGGGTTCGCTGGTTCACGATTGCTACGCCAAGGACGTGATCGTCGAGCGTCACCGTCATCGCTACGAAGTGAACAACAACCTGCTGCCGCAAATCATGGAAGCCGGCCTGAAAATCTCCGGTCGTTCCGGTGATGGCGCGCTGGTTGAAGTGGTTGAAGCCCCGGATCATCCTTGGTTCGTCGCTTGCCAATTCCACCCTGAGTTCACCTCGACCCCGCGCGACGGCCACCCGCTGTTCACCGGTTTCGTCAAAGCAGCGCTGACTCAACACCAGAAGAAGGCATAAATCCGATGGCGCAGAAGATCATCCGTGTAGGCGATATCGAGATTGCCAACGACAAGCCAATGGTGCTTTTCGGTGGCATGAACGTGCTGGAAAGCCGCGACATGGCGATGCAGGTCTGCGAAGAGTACGTGAAGGTTACCGAGAAACTCGGTATCCCTTACGTGTTCAAGGCCAGCTTCGACAAGGCTAACCGTTCCTCCGTGACCTCTTACCGTGGCCCCGGCCTGGAAGAAGGCATGCGGATCTTCCAGGACATCAAGCAAGCCTTCGGCGTGCCGATCATCACCGACGTCCACGAGCCTGAGCAGGCCGCGGTCGTCGCTGAAGTCTGCGACATCATCCAGTTGCCGGCCTTCCTGTCGCGCCAGACCGACCTCGTGGTCGCGATGGCCAAGACCGGCGCGGTGATCAACATCAAGAAAGCCCAGTTCCTTGCGCCGCACGAGATGAAACACATCTTGAGCAAGTGCGTGGAAGCGGGTAACGATCAGTTGATCCTCTGCGAACGCGGTTCGAGCTTCGGCTACAACAACCTGGTCGTCGACATGCTCGGCTTCGGCATCATGAAGCAGTTCGAATACCCGGTGTTCTTCGACGTGACCCATTCGCTGCAAATGCCTGGCGGTCGCTCCGATTCCGCTGGCGGTCGCCGTGCCCAGGTCACCGATCTGGCCAAGGCTGGCATCAGCCAGTCGCTGGCGGGCCTGTTCCTCGAAGCCCACCCGGATCCGGACAATGCCAAATGCGACGGCCCTTGCGCCTTGCGTCTGGACAAACTGGAGCCATTCCTGGCCCAGCTCAAAGCTTTGGACGAACTGGTGAAGAGTTTTCCGACGGTAGAAACCGCGTAATCCTCATTTCTCCGGTAAAGTACCGCACGAATTAATGCTCAGGCCCTCGGGTCTGAGCCTTATCGTCCGCAAGTCTGCCCGCTGCACATTACTTGCCGGCGATACAAGATTTCCTTCAGCTGCGTCGTTTTCGTCAACTTTGGAGTGTTTACAACAATGGCAAAAATCGTCGACATCAAAGGTCGTGAAGTTCTCGACTCCCGTGGCAATCCCACCGTCGAAGCGGACGTGCTTCTCGATAACGGCATCATCGGCAGCGCTTGCGCGCCGTCCGGTGCTTCCACTGGCTCGCGTGAAGCACTCGAGCTGCGTGATGGCGACAAGAGCCGTTACCTGGGCAAGGGCGTACTCAAAGCCGTAGGCAACATCAACGGTCCGATTCGCGACCTGCTGTTGGGTAAAGACCCAAGCGACCAGAAAGCCCTCGATCACGCGATGATCAAGCTCGACGGTACTGAAAACAAAGGTTCCCTGGGCGCTAACGCGATCCTCGCCGTTTCCCTGGCCGCAGCCAAGGCCGCAGCACAGGACCAGGATCTGCCGCTGTACGCTCACATCGCCAACCTGAACGGCACGCCGGGTGTTTACTCGATGCCGGTTCCGATGATGAACATCATCAACGGTGGCGAGCACGCCGATAACAACGTCGACATTCAGGAATTCATGGTTCAACCGGTTGGCGCCAAGTCTTTCTCGGAAGGCCTGCGCATGGGCACCGAGATTTTCCATCACCTCAAAGCTGTGCTGAAGGCTCGCGGCCTGAGCACTGCCGTCGGCGACGAAGGTGGTTTCGCACCAAACCTGGCTTCCAACGAAGACGCGTTGAAAGTAATCTCCGAAGCCGTGGCTAACGCCGGTTACAAGCTGGGCACCGACGTGACCCTGGCCCTGGACTGCGCGGCCAGCGAATTCTACGAAGACGGTAAATACAACCTGGCCGGCGAAGGCCATGTGTTCACCTCCGAAGGTTTCGCTGATTACCTCAAAGGCCTGACCGAGCGCTACCCGATCATCTCCATCGAAGATGGCCTGGACGAGTCCGACTGGGCAGGCTGGAAAGTACTCACCGACAAAATCGGCGAGAAAATCCAACTGGTGGGCGATGACCTGTTCGTGACCAACACCAAGATCCTGAAAGAAGGCATCGATAAAAAGATCGCCAACTCGATCCTGATCAAGTTCAACCAGATCGGCACCCTGACCGAAACCCTGGAAGCCATCCAGATGGCCAAGGCCGCTGGTTACACCGCCGTGATCTCGCACCGCTCCGGCGAAACCGAAGATTCGACCATTGCCGACCTGGCTGTGGGCACCTCGGCTGGCCAGATCAAGACCGGCTCCCTGTGCCGTTCCGATCGCGTTTCCAAGTACAACCAACTGCTGCGTATCGAAGAGCAGTTGAACGGCAAAGCCAAGTACAACGGTCGCAGCGAATTCCGCGGCTAAGCGGTACGTGGTAAAAAAAGACACCGGATTGTGTCGGAAAAATCGCTACAGCGATGGATTTGCCACTAATCTGATGCCTTAAGAGCACAAGCCTGGGTCTACCAGGCTTCGTGCTATCAGAAGCTTCATAGTTTTGGCATGGCTGTCTTTTTTCACTGGATACCTGATATTCGATGCGCAGTCCCAATTGGTTGTTCCTCGTCTTGCTCCTGCTGCTGGCTGGCCTGCAGTACCGCCTGTGGGTGGGAAATGGCAGCCTGGCGCAAGTCGCCGAGCTGACTCAGCAGATCGCGGATCAACACGCTGAGAATGAAGGCTTGCTGGAACGCAATCGGGTGATGGACGCCGAAGTCAGCGAGTTGAAAAAAGGCATGGAGACCGTTGAAGAACGGGCTCGTCATGAGCTGGGCATGGTCAAGGACGGTGAAACCCTTTACCAGTTGGCTCAATGATCCAGACGTTACCGGCCTTCTGGGCCGTGATTCCTGCCGCGGGCGTCGGTGCCCGTATGGCCGCGGACCGTCCCAAGCAATACTTGCAACTGGGCGGGCGCACTATTCTCGAACACAGCCTCGGCTGTTTCCTTGATCATCCGTCCCTGAAGGGGTTGGTGGTCAGTCTTGCGATCGATGATCCTTATTGGCCTAACCTGGCTTGTGCTTGCGACGCTCGCATTCAGCGGGTCGAGGGTGGCGCGGAGCGTTCCGGGTCGGTGCTCAATGCGTTGCTGCATTTGCACGCGTTGGGGGCTGACGATGAGGATTGGGTGTTGGTCCACGACGCCGCCCGGCCGAACCTGGCCCGGGACGATCTTGATAAATTGCTGAGTGAACTGGCTGACGACCCGGTCGGTGGTTTGTTGGCAGTGCCTGCCCGGGACACCCTCAAGCGTGTCGACAAAAACGGGCGTGTGGTTGAAACCGTGGATCGAAGCGTGATCTGGCAGGCTTATACGCCGCAGATGTTTCGCCTGGGGGCGTTGCATCGGGCTTTGGCGGACAGTCTGGTCGCGGATGTGGTGATCACTGATGAAGCTTCTGCGATGGAATGGTCGGGGATGGCGCCGCGCTTGATCGAGGGGCGATCCGACAATATCAAGGTCACCCGGCCTGAAGACCTCGAATGGCTACGTCAGCGTTGGGCTAACCGTCCCTGAAAGATCGCAGCCTCGTTGCACTCGACAGCTCCTACAGGTGCCGTACGGTGAACGCGAACAGTGTAGGAGCTGTCGAGTGCAACGAGGCTGCGATCTTTTGATCTTCAATCCTCACACTCGGTATTCCGGCCGCTCCGCCAACCCTTCCTTCAAATAATCCACCAACTTGCGCACCTTCGGCGACAAATGCCGTTGCTGTGGATAAAGCGCCCACACCGCTGTGTTCGGCGGTTGATGCGCTTCCAGCAGTGAAATCAACGCACCGCTGTGCAGGTGCTCCAGCACGTAATAATCCGGCAACTGACACAACCCGACACCTTGCAGCGCCGCATCCAACACCGCTTGCCCACTGTTGCAGCGCCAGTTTCCCTGCACCCGTTGCGAAAATTCCCGCCCGTTCTGTTCCAGTTGCCACAGGTCCGAACTGCCGATGAGGCAATTGTGCCGGCTCAATTCCGACAAGCTGTGTGGGCGGCCGTACCGTTCCAGGTAGGAAGGTGACGCGCACAGGTACATGCGCCGCGGTGCCAGGCGTGTTGCCACGAGTCGTGAGTCTTGCAGGCGGCCGAGGCGGATCGCCAAGTCCAGGCCTTCGTGCACCAGATCGAGTTGGCGGTTGCTCAGTTCAATGTCGATGCGCAATTGCGGATAGAGCCCCATGAAGCGGGTCACCAGCGGCACGATAAATCGTTCGCCATACGCCACGGCGCAAGTCATGCGCAACATGCCCTTGGGTTCGCTGGTCAGGTCACCGACCGCGCGCAGCGCTTCTTCTCGTCCGTCCTGCAAACGCTGGCAATGTTGCAGGAAGGTTTGTCCGGCCTCGGTCAGGGTGACCCGGCGGGTGCTGCGGTACAGCAGGCGCGTCTGAAGGCGTTCTTCCAGGCGTACGATTTGTCGACTCACATGGGAGGACGAAACCCCAAGACGTTCGGCAGCAGCGGTGAACTGGCTGCATTCGGCGACGGCGACAAACTCGTCGATCCCTTCCCAGCGGTTTTCGGACATTTAGGATTATCCCTGTACGGCAATAATATTTTGCATTTGTCCCGATTATTCATCGTACGGCTGTGTATTACACTCCTTGTCTCGTTTTTATTCACTGGAGAGTCAGCATGATCAAGTCGCGCGCCGCCGTTGCCTTCGAGGCCAAGAAACCCCTCGAGATCGTTGAAGTCGATGTCGCCATGCCGAAGGCCGGTGAAGTCCTGTTGCGCGTCGTCGCTTCCGGTGTTTGCCACACCGATGCCTACACTTTGTCCGGGGCTGACCCGGAAGGCATCTTTCCGTCGATCCTGGGTCATGAAGGTGGCGCCATCGTCGAAGCCATCGGCGAGGGCGTTACCTCGGTCGCTGTCGGCGATCACGTGATCCCGCTGTACACCCCTGAGTGCCGCCAGTGCAAATTCTGCCTGTCAGGCAAAACCAACCTCTGCCAGGCCATTCGCGCCACCCAGGGCAAAGGCCTGATGCCAGATGGCACGTCGCGTTTTTCCTACAAGGGCCAGCCGATTTTCCACTACATGGGGACCTCAACCTTCTCCGAATACACCGTGCTGCCGGAAATCTCCGTGGCCAAGATTGCAAAAGAAGCACCCCTGGAAAAAGTCTGCCTGCTGGGTTGCGGCGTCACCACCGGCATCGGCGCGGTGCTCAATACCGCCAAGGTAAAACCCGGTGACACCGTGGCCATCTTCGGCCTCGGCGGCATCGGTCTGTCCGCCGTGATCGGCGCGGTGAAAGCCAAGGCTGCACGGATCATCGCCATCGACATCAACCCGGCCAAGTTCGAAATCGCCAAGCAACTGGGTGCAACCGATTGCGTGAACCCGAAGGACTTCGATCGTCCGATCCAGGAAGTGATCGTTGACATGACCGATGGCGGTGTCGACTTTTCCTTCGAGTGCATCGGCAACGTGCAGTTGATGCGTGCGGCCCTGGAGTGCTGCCACAAAGGCTGGGGCGAGTCGGTGATCATCGGCGTGGCTGGTGCCGGCCAGGAGATTTCCACCCGTCCGTTCCAGCTGGTCACCGGTCGCGTCTGGCGCGGTTCGGCGTTTGGCGGCGTGCGCGGTCGTACCGAGTTGCCAAGCTATGTGGAAATGGCCGAAACCGGCGAGATCCCGCTGGATACCTTCATCACCCACACCATGGGCCTGGAAGATATCAACAAGGCGTTCGACCTGATGCATGAAGGCAAGAGCATCCGTTCCGTCATCCATTTCTAAGAAGCAGCGGTTAGCTGCAAGCCATAAGCTGCAAGAGAGCGCGCCTCGACTTGCAGCTTTAAGCTTGTGGCTTACAGCTGGGAGCACTCCCATGAGTCTGGAAAACATCTCCTGCCAGAAAAGCTTCGGCGGCTGGCACAAACGCTATCGGCACCGCTCCGACGTGCTCGGCTGCGACATGGTGTTCGCCGTGTACCTGCCGCCGCAAGCGGAGCAGGGCGGCAAGTTGCCGGTGCTGTACTGGCTGTCCGGCCTGACCTGCACCGACGAGAACTTCATGCACAAGGCCGGCGCCCTGCGCATGGCCGCTGAACTTGGGCTGATTATCGTTGCGCCGGACACCAGCCCCCGTGGTGCCGATGTGCCGGGTGATCCGGACGGCGCGTGGGACTTCGGGCTCGGCGCCGGGTTCTATCTGAATGCCACGCAGGAACCGTGGTCCCGGCACTATCGGATGCATGACTACGTGGTGCAGGAATTGCCGGCATTGGTCGAAGCGCATTTCCCTGCTTCGGAGAAACGCGGCATCAGCGGCCACTCCATGGGCGGCCACGGTGCATTGGTCTGTGCGCTGCGCAATCCGGGGCGTTATCAGTCGGTGTCGGCGTTTTCGCCGATCAACAATCCGATGGATTGCCCGTGGGGCCAGAAGGCTTTTTCTCGCTACCTGGGCGAAGACCGTTCGAAATGGCGCGAATGGGATGCCTGCGCCTTGATCGCCGAGGCCGATGAGCAGCTACCGTTGCTGGTCGACCAAGGTGATCGTGACGATTTCCTCGCTACCCAGCTAAAGCCTGAAGCCCTGCAACAAGCGGCTAAACTGGCGGGTCATCCGCTGACGTTGCGCCTGCAACCGGGCTACGACCACAGCTATTTCTTCATCGCCAGCTTCATTGACGACCACTTGCAGCATCACGCACGCGCCCTAGGCCTTTAATGCAGGTAGAATCACGCCCTGACAAAAATCGGGGCGTTTTTTTATGCGTATTGGCCACGGCTATGATGTGCACCGTTTCGCTGAAGGCGATTTCATTACTCTGGGCGGCGTGCGAATCGCACACGGCTTCGGGCTGCTCGCTCACTCCGACGGTGACGTCCTGCTGCACGCCTTGAGCGATGCCTTGCTCGGCGCCGCTGCGCTGGGTGATATCGGCAAGCACTTCCCGGACACCGACCCGACATTCAAGGGCGCCGACAGCCGTGTGCTGTTGCGTCACGTCGTCGCACTGATCCATGCCAAGGGCTGGAAAGTCGGCAACGTCGATAACACCATCGTCGCCCAGGCGCCGAAAATGGCCCCGCATATCGAATCGATGCGCGCGCTGATTGCCGCGGATCTTCAAGTTGAGTTGGATCAAGTGAACGTGAAAGCTACCACCACCGAAAAGCTTGGCTTTGTCGGTCGCGAAGAAGGCATTGCCGTGCATTCCGTTGCCTTGTTGCTGCGCGCATGAACGAGGCACAACTGCTCGGCCCGCGTGCCTATGGCGAAGCCCTCGGCACAGCGGTACTGAAAGCCACGGCTGAAGATTTCCAGGTTGACGAAGTGCTCAATATTCCTTTGAGTGGCGATGGCGAACACCTGTGGATCTGGGTGGAAAAGCGCGGTCTGAACACCGAAGAAGCAGCACGGCGGATAGCCAAGGCTGCGGGCGTGCCATTGCGCACCGTCAGTTACGCGGGTCTCAAGGACCGTCAGGCGCTGACTCGCCAGTGGTTCAGCGTGCAACTGCCGGGCAAGGCCGATCCTGATCTGTCGGCAGCGGAAAACGATACGCTGAAGATCCTCAAGACCGGCCGGCATAAACGCAAGCTGCAACGCGGTGCTCACTCGGCCAACGGTTTCACCTTGCGTCTGACCCAATTTTCCGGTGACAAGGCCGCGATTGAAGAACGCCTGCAACTGATCGCCGAAAAAGGTATTCCCAATTATTTCGGCGCCCAGCGTTTCGGGTTCGACGGCGGCAACGTGGTCGATGCCCGGGCCTGGGCGGCGCGCAAGGCGTTGCCGGAGCAGCGCAACGTGCGTTCGCGCCTGCTCTCCACTGCCCGCAGTTTTCTGTTCAATCAAGTGCTGGCGGCACGTGTAGCGGATGGTACTTGGCAGCGTGCCCAGGTCGGCGATTTACTGGCCTTCACCGACAGCCGCAGCTTTTTTCCGGCAGGTGAAGCCGAATGCAGCGATCCGCGCCTGGCGATTCTTGACCTGCATCCGACCGGCCCGCAGTGGGGCGAAGGTGACTCGCCGACCACGGGCGCTGTCCATGAACTGGAGCAGGCAATCGCCAGCCGCGAAGCAGACTTGCGCGATTGGTTGATTAACGCCGGTATGAGCCACGAACGTCGCATCCTGCGGCTGCCCATTGGTGGGTTGACGTGGCATTATCCCGAGCCTGACATTCTGCAACTGGAATTCGTCCTCCCGGCCGGATGCTTCGCCACCGTATTGGTGCGCGAACTCGTCGATCTGGTGCCGGTGGGGCAGACGGACAGCCCATGCGTATTCTGATTTCTAACGACGATGGGGTAACCGCACCCGGTCTCGCCGCGCTTTATGCTGCGCTGGCGGATTACACCGAATGCGTGGTTATCGCCCCGGACCAAGACAAAAGCGGCGCCAGCAGCTCGCTGACGCTCGACCGTCCGTTGCACCCGCAAACCCTGGCCAACGGCTTTATCAGCCTCAATGGCACACCCACCGATTGCGTGCACCTGGGCCTTAACGGCTTGCTGGAGCGCGAACCGGACATGGTGGTTTCCGGTATCAACCTGGGCGCTAACCTGGGGGATGACGTGCTGTATTCCGGCACCGTGGCGGCGGCCCTTGAAGGTCGCTTCCTGGAGCGTCCTTCGTTTGCCTTTTCGTTGGTCTCACGGCAAATAGAGAACCTTCCCACAGCCGCCTACTTTGCGCGCAAACTGGTCGAAGCCCATGCTGACCTCCGGCTGCCACCGCGCACGGTGCTGAACGTGAATATTCCCAACTTGCCGCTGGATCATATCCGTGGCATCCAGTTGACCCGCCTCGGGCATCGCGCCCGCGCGGCGGCGCCCATAAAAGTCGTCGATCCACGGGGCAAGTCCGGCTATTGGATTGCCGCCTCAGGGGACGCCGAAGACGGCGGCCCGGGCACTGATTTCCATGCGGTGATGCAGGGCTATGTCTCAATCACTCCACTACAACTGGATCGCACCTTCAATGATGCCTTCAGAAGTCTCGATGGCTGGCTGGAGGGGCTGCGTTAATGTCTCGTGAACAAGACGATATGCTGCGTCGCGGCATCGGGATGACCTCTCAACGCACCCGCGAACGCCTGATTCAGCGGCTGTATGAAGAGGGGATTTCCAACGCCAAGGTGCTGGAAGTCATCCGCCGTACTCCGCGCCACCTGTTCGTCGACGAGGCGTTGGCCCACCGCGCCTACGAAGACACGGCGCTGCCGATCGGCAACAACCAGACCATCTCCCAGCCTTATATGGTGGCGCGCATGAGCGAGCTGCTGCTGGAGGCCGGTCCGCTGGACAAGGTGATGGAGATCGGCACCGGTTCGGGTTACCAGACCGCCGTGTTGTCGCAACTGGTGGAGCGGGTGTTTTCCGTGGAGCGCATCAAGGTGTTGCAAGATCGGGCCAAGGAACGCCTGGTGGAGCTGAACCTGCGCAACGTGGTGTTCCGCTGGGGCGATGGCTGGGAAGGCTGGCCGGCACTGGCCCCGTATAACGGCATTATCGTCACCGCCGTCGCCACGGATGTGCCCCAGGCACTGCTCGATCAGTTGGCGCCGGGCGGGCGCCTGGTGATTCCGGTGGGTTCCGGAGAGGTCCAGCAATTGATGCTGATCATCCGCGAAGAACAGGGCTTTTCCCGGCGCGTTTTGGGGGCGGTACGCTTCGTGCCATTGCTCAACGGGCCACTGGCCTGAGCATTTGTTTTGCCGCGCTGAATTCTCTGCGATTGCCCCTGTCTTACAGCGGCATCGATTCGTTAAACGGGATTTATCGGCAGGCAGCAAACGTGTGCGCGAAGCGATTTCGCTTCATTAAAGGTAAAGCCTGTTCGGCCCGTTATACTTGCGACATTTCGTGCCGGATCACGGCAATCCACATTTTCAGCCACCACAAAGGGAGCGGCGGGTGAGTCTCACAGTCATTGCGCAGCGTATGGGTACAACAAGCTTTCAGCGCCTGGTGACTGGCCTTGTCTTGAGCACGTTGCTGGCCGGTTGCTCCAGCACCAAATCGAGCACTGTAGGCGTCGTGGACCGCAACAATTCCGTCGCCCAGCGTCCGGCAGTTACTACAGGTCAATATGTCGTCCGACCTAAAGACACCCTGTTCTCGATCGCTTTTCGCTACGGTTGGGACTACAAAGCCCTCGCCGCCCGGAACAATATTCCTACGCCGTATACGATCCATCCGGGTCAGACAATTCGCTTCGATGGTCGCACCGGTTCAACGCCGACGGCAGTTGCCAGCGCCTCGGATTCAACGCCTTCTTCGTCGCTGAAAACCACGGTAATCCGACGCCAGCCGAATGGCACAACCACCAGTACTGCGGTGGTTGCACCGTCCGTCGCGAGCAAGCCGACACTCGCTCCACTGCCTCCTGCGGGCCCAGCCCCGACCGGCTGGGGATGGCCTTCTAATGGCATATTAATTGGAAAATTCTCTTCAAACGGTAGTTTGAATAAAGGAATTGATATCGCCGGAGATTTGGGACAGCCTGTTTTAGCTGCGTCTGATGGGACGGTGGTATACGCCGGGAGTGGCTTAAGGGGCTACGGCGAATTAGTCATCATCAAACACAGCGATACCTACGTCAGTGCCTACGGACATAACCGCAGGCTGTTGGTTCGGGAGGGGCAGCAGGTCAAAGTCGGACAGACAATTGCCGAAATGGGGTCAACGGGTACAGACCGGGTGAAACTGCATTTTGAGATTCGCCGACAAGGTAAACCTGTAGATCCGCTGCAATTCCTGCCACGTCGTTGATTTGTTGTCAGCCTGTTCCGTCACGTAGAGGGAACAGGCTCCAGCGTTGCCAAGGATAAAGGCGCCGCTTGGGCTTGAGGTCGAACTCACCAAAGGACTATAACAATGGCTCTCAGTAAAGAAGTGCCGGAGTTTGACATCGACGATGAGGTTCTCCTTATGGAGACCGGCATCGCTACGGATTCGATGTCGAATGATGAAGGGGCTGCACCACCTTCCGTTCGTGCCAAATCCAAACACTCCGCTTCGTTAAAGCAACACAAGTACATCGACTACACGCGGGCACTCGATGCCACGCAGTTGTATCTCAATGAAATCGGCTTTTCCCCGCTGCTCTCCCCGGAAGAAGAAGTTCATTTTGCGCGGTTGTCGCAAAGTGGCGATCCGGCAGGGCGCAAGCGCATGATCGAAAGTAACCTGCGGCTGGTGGTGAAAATCGCCCGGCGTTACGTCAATCGTGGCTTGTCGCTGCTGGACCTGATCGAAGAGGGCAACCTCGGCCTGATCCGGGCAGTGGAAAAGTTCGACCCCGAGCGCGGCTTCCGCTTCTCGACCTACGCAACCTGGTGGATTCGTCAGACCATCGAGCGCGCGATCATGAATCAGACCCGGACCATCCGGTTGCCGATCCATGTGGTCAAGGAACTCAACGTGTACCTGCGGGCTGCACGGGAGCTGACGCAAAAGCTCGATCACGAACCCTCACCCGAAGAAATCGCCAACCTGCTGGAAAAACCGGTAGGCGAGGTCAAGCGCATGCTCGGCCTGAACGAGCGGGTTTCTTCGGTCGACGTCTCGCTGGGTCCGGATTCGGATAAAACCCTGCTGGACACCCTTACCGACGATCGTCCAACCGATCCATGCGAACTGCTACAGGACGATGACCTGTCCCAGAGCATCGATCAGTGGCTCTCGGAGCTGACCGACAAGCAACGCGAGGTGGTGATACGCCGCTTCGGCCTGCGCGGTCACGAGAGCAGCACGCTTGAAGACGTAGGCCTGGAAATCGGTTTGACCCGGGAGCGGGTCAGGCAAATCCAGGTGGAAGGCCTTAAGCGACTTCGAGAAATTCTCGAGAAGAACGGCCTGTCGAGTGAGTCGCTGTTTCAATAAGCGCTCATTCAGTGGCAACAAGAAGCCCCGACTGGTTCGGGGCTTTTTGTTGCCTGGAGAAAATCTCAGGTTCGTAGTCTCGCGTTGTAAGACTTCGCTTACTCTTTCGTAAGTGTTCGTTATTTTTACAGGTTGGTAGTTGTCCATTCTTTCAATGAGATTGTTTTAACTGGCTGACTTATATAGATATTTTGTTTTATGAAGTGCATATGACAGCCAGTTTTGGCCCCGGAGTGCGGTTGCTCATGCCGGGGAATTCTCTAGTATCTGGGTTGTGTCGACGGATAGACACGCCCTTCAAGGAAGAGGGGAAGGACATCGCAGGACGCGATTCATCAGGACGATGAAAAGGAATACAGGGAATAGGGAAAAAATGTGGGCGGGTCAAACCGCCCCTTTTTTTTGCCTGTAGAAAAGCAAAAAGGCCCGCAAGGGGCCTTTTCGGGAACGCGGGGTAATTAGCGTTCGAGTTCTTTCAGCTTGCTGCCTACAGATTTGTTGAGCACGCGATCCCACTCTTCTGCACCGGGCAACGAATCTTTCTTCTCGGTGATGTTCGGCCAGATTTCGGCCAGATCAACGTTCAACTGAATGAACTCCTGCATGTCTTCCGGGACTTCATCTTCGGAGAAGATGGCCACGGCCGGGCATTCAGGTTCGCACAGGGCGCAGTCGATGCACTCATCCGGGTGAATCACCAGGAAGTTCGGGCCTTCGTAAAAGCAGTCCACCGGACAGACTTCTACGCAGTCGGTGTACTTGCACTTGATGCAGTTGTCGGTGACGACGAAGGTCATTTCTAATTCTCTCCTCAGGCGGCGGCAGCGGAGCCCCTTCACGTTGGGGTCGCCAGGTTCGGGAGCGATAGTCTGCAGGCGGGCTAAACGCCGGCAGCATCCCAAACCGCGCGAGATTCTAACAGCTTGCAGGCAAGTGCGTTAGATCCGTGTCTTTAGTGTATAGAGCATTTCCAGCGCACGACGCGGACTCATGTCGTCCAGATCCAGTTTGGCCAGCTCATCGAGCACCGGATGGGGCAGGCTGGCGAACATGTCGCTCTGCAGCGGCGCAGCCGGTTTGCCTTTGACGGGCTTCGGCACTTCGTGGGGCAGGGCGGTGGCTTCCAGCCGCCCGAGGTGCTCGCGAGCACGCACGATCACTTCGCTTGGCACACCGGCCAACTGCGCAACGGCCAGGCCGTAGCTTTGGCTGGCCGGCCCCGGCAGCACGTGGTGCAGGAACACGATGCGTTCGTTGTGCTCGGTGGCGTTCAAATGCACGTTGGCCACCAGCGGCTGGGCTTCCGGCAACACTGTCAATTCGAAGTAGTGGGTGGCGAACAGCGTATAGGCGCGCAGGTGCGCCAGTCGCTCGGCCGCGGCCCAGGCCAGGGACAGGCCGTCGAAGGTGCTAGTGCCGCGACCAACTTCGTCCATCAGCACCAGGCTGCGTTCGGTGGCGTTGTGCAGGATGTTCGCGGTCTCGCTCATCTCGACCATGAAGGTCGAACGCCCGCCGGCCAAGTCATCGCTGGAACCGATCCGGGTAAAGATGCGATCCACCAGGGACAATTCGCAACTGGCCGCCGGCACGAAGCTGCCGATGTGTGCCAGCAACACGATCAATGCGGTCTGGCGCATGTAGGTGGATTTACCGCCCATGTTCGGACCGGTGATCACCAGCATGCGCGTGTTGTCGTCGAGGCTCAGGTCGTTGGCCACGAACGGCGTGCTCAGCACTTGCTCGACCACCGGGTGACGACCCTGGGTGATGCGCATGCACGGCTCGCTGACGAAGCGCGGGCAGTTCAGATCAAGGTTCAGCGCCCGCTCGGCGAGGTTGCTCAGCACGTCCAGCTCGGCCAGTGCGGCGGCGGTGTCTTGCAGCGGTGGCAACTGGGCGATCAAGTCTTCGAGCAGCGCTTCGTAGAGCATCTTCTCGCGGGCCAGGGCACGGCTCTTGGCCGACAGGGCCTTGTCTTCGAACGCCTTCAGTTCCGGCGTGATGAAGCGCTCGGCGCCCTTGAGTGTCTGGCGACGGATGTAGTCCGCTGGCGCCGATTCGGCCTGTTTGCTCGGCAGCTCGATGAAATAACCGTGGATGCGGTTGTAACCGACTTTCAGGTGCGACAGGCCGGTACGGGCCTTCTCCCGGGCTTCGAGGTCGATCAGGAACTGCCCGGCGTTTTCGCTGAGCGATTGCAGGTCGTCGAGTTCGGCGTCGTAACCGGTTTTCAACACGCCGCCGTCACGGATGACCGCTGGCGGGTTGTCAATAATGGCTTTTTCCAGCAGCGCCGCCAGTTCCGGGTAGGTGCTGGTGGTCGCGGCCAGTTGGATGATGTGCGGGGCTTCGAGCTCGGCCATCGCCACTTGCAACTCGGGCAGTGCACCGAGGGCGTCGCGCAGACGCGCCAGGTCGCGAGGACGAGCATTGCGCAAACCAATCCGCGCCAGGATCCGCTCGATATCGCCGATTTCCTTGAGCTGTGGTTGCAGCTTTTCGAAACGGTAGCCATCAAGCAGGCAGGTAATAGAGGACTGACGCGCCAGCAGCACGGTCAAGTCCCGCAGCGGACGGTTCAGCCAACGGGTCAGCAAGCGGCTGCCCATGGCGGTCTGGCAGCGATCAACCACCGATTGCAACGTGTTCTCGCGACCGCCAGCCAGGTTGGTGTCCAGTTCCAGGTTGCGACGGCTCGCGCCGTCCAGCACCACGGTGTCGTCCAGGCGTTCATGACGCAGGCTGCGCAAGTGCGGCAGGGCGGTGCGCTGGGTTTCCTTGGCGTAGCTGAGCAGGCAACCGGCGGCGCCGATGGCCAGGGTCAGGTTCTCGCAGCCGAAGCCTTTAAGGTCTTGGGTCGAGAATTGTTGGCAAAGACTTTTCAGCGCCGTATCGCGCTCGAAATCCCACGGCGCACGACGACGAACCCCACGGCGTTTTTCCGCTGGCAGGTCTTTTGGCCAATCGTCCGGGATCATCAGCTCCACCGGATTGACCCGCTCCAGTTCTGCCAGCAGGTTTTCCCAGCCTTTGATTTCCAGCACGGTGAAGTTGCCGCTGGTGATGTCCAGCACCGCCAGACCGAACAGACGCTCGTCACCCAGCACCGCCGCGATCAGGTTGTCCCGACGCTCATCCAGCAACGCTTCGTCACTGACCGTCCCCGGCGTGATGATCCGCACCACCTGACGATCCACCGGCCCCTTGCTGGTCGCCGGATCGCCGACCTGCTCACAGATCACCACCGACTCGCCGAGCTTGACCAGTTTCGCCAGGTAACCTTCGGCGGCATGGTAAGGAATCCCACACATCGGAATCGCCTGGCCCGCCGACTGCCCACGGGCGGTCAGGGTGATGTCCAGCAACTTGGCGGCCTTCTTCGCGTCTTCATAGAAGATCTCGTAGAAGTCGCCCATGCGGTAGAACATCAGCTGGTCGGGGTGCTGATTTTTCAGGCGCCAGTATTGCTGCATCATCGGCGTGTGCGAGGACAGATCGGAGATAGCTTTATTCATCGGAAATCAGGAAAACTCGTTGAAAGGTGTAGGGCAAAGGAGGGGCATCGGCCCGGCTTTTCCGCGATGGGCGCAAGGTTACCATGGGTGGTCGGGTATCGGGTCTGGTTGGGGAGTTGCGGCCGGATGACTAGCGTTAATGGATCGCGGACGATTTTGTGTTCCCGGTTTCGCAGATGTGAGGATGTGTAAAAAACGTATAGAGGGCGGCTAGTTGAATATCTTGTTGCACAGACTGTCGAGTGACGGCCTGTTCGCTTGGGGGGTGTCGAACTACCACATAAGAGCCATAACGTTCCGTTTCTATTGTTTCAGTTTTGTGATTCTGGGTTTTGGAAGCAGTCCACTGAGGAAGTCACGGCAAGGTTTTTCTACGACTAAATGCAGTCCGATGGACATGGTTATTATCAACCCCAGAAAAATCAGCTCAAAAGCCAAGTTGATAAGGGGAGAACTTTGCGTTTTTAATGTAAATATCGGAAGGGTAATGAGATGAGTCATGTAAAACGCAAACGATGCTTCCCCCCTAGGAAAACAATATTCCTTTTTGAAAGGAACTTACTTATGCTCCCGGCTTGATCCATCGCCAACGATAGAATAATCAAGACGAACGCGCCAGCGTAGACGGCATCCCAACTATAAGCGGAGAAGTACAATTGTTTTGATGACATCACCGCTATGACTGCTGCAAGGCTGGCATATGATGTCAGTCTCCATATTCGCTCATTGGTTGCAGAGTGTAAGTGCCGGGTAAAGAATATCGCAGCCAGTATGCCCAGGCTTAAATCAAGAATGCGTGACAGTGGAAAATTGGAAAGCCAGCGATGAGCTGAGTTCGGGTCTGCGGCAGGGAGAGCGTCTCTTGGCGGCATGGAAAGGTACGCTGCCAGTCCAAACTGGATTGCGACTATCAAGACTGCCGAGCATCAGGCGGCCTTTGGACTGAATAATTTTAAATTTATCGAATAAGGGTAAAAGAAGTGGAAAAATAAGGTAGAGGAACGCTTCAACGCTAACGCTCCAAGCGGGCCCGTTTAGCCCGCCAATGACGCTTATATCTGGATGCCAAGACTAGGGCCAGCAAATAGATTGCCACCGGACCTTCAGCCCCTTGATGAAGCCAAACGAATGCCATCGTCAGGAAATAGATGGGATAAACTCTGCAAAATCTCGCCCATAGATATCGCGGTGTATTGATTAAAGGGGTGGACTCAAATCTGCCCAAGTAGTTATAGGTGATAATGAATCCGGAAAGCACAAAGAAGAAAACAACACCGGAATAACCTGAGGTTAGAAAAGTGCCGATACGATCGTTAATGCCGGAAATGGGTTAATGCGAGAAAAACACCAACAATGCGGCGAAGAAACGCAGTCCGGTGAGGGATAATTCCCGGGCGTAACGGTGAAGTCGGCATCTGGTCCTCCTAGATTTGCGCCGGATTCTACAGCAATTTGATCCCGGAATGCGCCCGTCGAGGCAGTGTCACGTGGGTACTAATGATGGGTGGCCGAACGCCGATATTCTGACGGGCCCCCGGTGTGAGTGAATTTTGCGAAGACGCCACGCCGTGAGCACGGATCAGTTGCGTGGGCGCGCGGATGTCGCGCCGGCCGCAGGTGCCGGACGCGAGCCCGCCGTAGTGAACCGGACCCTGCCAGGGAAAAACTGCGCAACGTAAGTTCTCCGGATCGTACATGACGACGCGTTGATCCTGCTGACGAGCGCCCCCCCCGGATTGACCTACTCGGAGTGTCGCCCGTACATCGATTGCCTTAGCCCACTCGCCAGCACTGCATGCTTCGTTTCAAACGGTAGCCCAAGCATGTACAATCCGCGAAAATAAGGAGCGGTTATGGATAGTAGTAGTTCAATTCGGCATGTGGCCGCTCTGGATGGTATCAGAGGGTGGGCGGCACTGGCAGTTACGTTCTTTCATGGAATACTGCATTTTAATATTGGGCTTATTGAACGTGTGCTTTATGCACCCGTCGCTGCGATGCAAGGCGGGAGGGATTTACTAAGTAAGTTTCTTCTTGCTGTTTTTAACGGCGATAGCGCTGTTATGATTTTTTTTGTATTGAGCGGATATGTACTTAGTGGATCGCTTGATAGGACTTTAGATAGAGATGGTCGACCCCTCATAAATTCTGCTGATTTTCTTGTTAAAAGATTGGCTAGGATATATCCGGCCATGTTTGGATGTATGCTTTTATATTGGGCTATCTTTCTTTTGTCCAAAGGATGGATTGTTTATCCTGCGGTCACATTTGATGTGTTTTGGAAAAGCTCTACGCTCTATGATATTACTATTCATGGGCCTTCCTGGAGCCTTCTTGTTGAGGTGTTGGCGGCACCGTTTGTTGTTGCCTTTGTCTTGTTGAGAAGGAAATACGGCTTTTTCGCCCTTGTATTAGCGACATGCTATTCCATGTTTGCGATTGATTATCCTGTATTGGTTGGATATTTGGGTAATCTTTGGCCCTATCTACTTGCCTTTGCAGTCGGAGTAGGTGTTGCCTCACCTCAAATCAAAAGCATTCGATTTGATGCTAAACCTTGGCATTTGTCGGTAGCTATTATCGCCTTTGTTTTTGCCCGCCATGTTGTGCCTAGAAGCGGAGTTTCTGGTCTGATTGCTCAGACATTTATCGGCGGCTTTGTGGTGTATTTTGCTTCGATAGTCTCAAGTGGGGCCGTGTACAGATTTTTGGTGTCCAAGCCGTCACTGTTTATGGGAAGGGTCAGTTATAGCTTCTATCTTATAAATGTACCGATTCTGTATCTTGTTTGGGGTGTGATGGAAACTTACTTTGTTCAATTTACTATCGATCATAAGCTGGCTGCAGGGTTGGGGTCGGCGATTATTTCCACGGCGATCACGATTCCGTTGTCTGTGTTTTCTGAAAGATTCATAGAGCGACCTGGGATTAAGTTTGGAAAAGTGATCACCTTCTGGAGTTCTTCACCAAGTCGACAGACTGTATAGATGCACTGGGATTAATGAACCGCCTCCGGGCGGTTTTTTATTGGGTGCGCCAGGCATGGCGCGTTGCGCGCAAGCGCAATCAGCTTGGCTGTGGTGGCCACGCTGGTGACTTGGAGGTGAAAGTCCTCTACACGCCCGGCAAGGGGAAGTGTTAGCCAGAGGCAAGGGTGTCGCGGGTGATTGCGAATCTGAAGGAAGCCCGAGGCAAAATGCTGGCCTGACGAACTGGAAGCGGATAGAGGCGGCGCAGCGGGATGAGACGGCCCAAACCGTCAAAGCCCGATACTTGCACGGAACGCTGTGCCGTAGATCCGACAGGCATAAGCAGGAAGGTCACGCGAATTACCCTGGGAGATCTGCACGTTTGCCATTGTGCTACCGAGCGTCGAGAGGCGACGGGATGAACGTGCAGAAGTCAGCTGAAGCCGTAGTAAGTGGCGAATGACCACGCCACCAAGGGCCGAACAGGTTATGCCGCCAGTAGGCGTCGAAGTCTCGTTGAATACCGAAATGCAGAAATTTCTCCCAGAGAAGACTGTTACTCCGAGTCCCGGACAGAATCCGAGGATGACGGCTGACAGCGCACAGGTATCGACGGCATCTGTGATGTGGACGAAAGCGGAGCCGGACACTCTGATGGCGCGGGTGCTTGCACCCGCCAACGCTCAAGCGTGCGTATCAACGCGTAGTCAGCCACAAGGGCGCGCCGGGTGCCGATGGCATGACGGTCGAGTATTTGTCAGGTTACGTGAAACAGTATTGGCCGATCCTTAGGGCTCGGTTGCTGGCCGGTGAGTATCACCCGCAAGGTGTGCGCGCCGTCGACATCCCCAAACCCAAAGGTGGCACAAGGCAACTTGGCATTCCCGGCGTCGTGGACCGCTTGATCCAACAGGCACTGCTGCAACAGCTCACGCCGATCTTCGACCCGCTGTTCTCGGACCACAGCTACGGTTTTCGTCCGGGCAGAAGCGCTCACCAAGCCATCGAAATAGCCCGCGCCCATGTGGCGGCGGGTCACCGTTGGTGCGTGGAACTTGATCTGGAGAGGTTCTTTGATCGGGTCAACCACGATGTCCTGATGGCCTACGTGGCGCGTCAAATCGAAGACAGGTGTGTACTCACGCTGATCCGTCGTTACTTCGAAGCGAGAACGATGTCAGGTGGACTCGTCAGTCGACGGCAGGAAGGGACGCCGCAAGGCAGCCCGCTCTCGCCGTTGCTGTCGAACATCCTGCTCAACGAACTCGACCGTGAGCTGGAACGGCGGGGCCATCGCTTCGTGCGTTACGCCGATGACGCGAACATCTATGTGCGCAGTCGCCGTGCCGGCGAACGAGTGATGGCCGGCGTCGAGCGTTTCCTGAGCCAGCGCCTGAAACTGACGTTGAACCGGGAAAAGAGCCGTGTGGCACGGCCTTGGGCCTGTGATTACTTAGGCTATGGGATGAGCTGGCATCAACAGCCGAGACTAAGAGTGGCGACGATGAGTCTAGGTCGCTTGCGCGACCGATTGAGAATACTGTTACGTCATGCTAGGGGCTGCAAAATGGCGACTGTCATCGAGCGGATAAACCCTGTACTGCGTGGCTGGGCAGGATACTTCAAACTAAGTCAGAGCAAGCGGCCGCTTGAGGAAATTGACGGTTGGGTGCGTCACAAGCTTCGCTGTGTCGTATGGCGTCAATGGAAGCGGCCCTCTACGAGGGCGCGCAACTTGATACGTTTGGGACTCGGTGAGGCACGGGCGTGGAAATCGGCAGTCAATGGCCGAGGCCCATGGTGGAACTCGGCAGCGCCACATATGAATCAGGCGCTACCGAGGAAGGCGTGGGATCGACTAGGGCTGGTCTCGATACTGAATACGATAAACCGGCTTAACCGCATAGCCTGAACCGCCGTATACGGAACCGTATATACGGTGGTGTGAGAGGACGGCGGATGTGAATCCGCCTCCTACTCGATCTGGACAACAGTGATGAGTGCAACCGATAACGACTGGGCATCCTCCCCTGCAAAATTTTTGGTGGGAGCGCAGCGAGAGCCTAGCCAGTCCGGCGGTGTCGCGACTGGCAAAAATAATCAGGCTCGGTCTGCCCGACGCCGGCATGACAGTATTGCTGCACCTTTTTTGCCTGTGTACGGGATTTATGTGGATTTTATGCAATTATGCATTTGTCTTCTGAAAAAAGATCAAGCACTATTCGCGTTATGCAAAAACGCAATGTTTCTTCAGTCTTAAGAGCGCTGCTCGATCAGCACGGGATCTCCCCCACGGAGCTTCACCGTCGCACCGGCGTGCCTCAATCCACACTCTCGCGCATTCTCAGCGGGAAGATCGTCGATCCTTCGGATAAGCACATCTCGAAGATCGCCGAGTACTTCGCCGTGAGCACCGATCAGTTGCGCGGGCGCGCCGATGTCGCGCCGGCCGGCGGTGCGGGGCGCGAGCCCATACATTCCGAACTCAAGGACATAAGCTTGTGGGACGACGATACCCCTGTCGATGACGACGAGGTCTCGGTCCCCTTTCTTCGCGAGGTTGAATTGGCTGCTGGATCAGGAAGATTCGTCATCGAAGAAAGCGAGCGCTCCAGCTTGCGCTTCGGCAAGCGCAGTCTGCGTCACAACGGCGTGCAGTTCGACCAGGCCAAGTGCGTGACGGTACGCGGCAACAGTATGTTGCCGGTGCTGCGCGACGGGGCCACCGTCGGGGTCAATGCGGGCAAATGCGGGATTGGCGACATCGTTGACGGCGACCTGTACGCCATCAACCATAACGGCCAGTTGCGGGTGAAACAGCTTTATCGCCTGCCCTCCGGCATTCGCCTGCGCAGCTTCAATCGCGATGAGCATCCGGATGAGGACTACACCTTCCAGGAAATCCAGGAAGAGCAGATCGTCATCCTTGGACACGTCTTCTGGTGGGGCATGTACGCCCGCTAACCTCACCGCTATCCGATAAAACCCGCCACCCGGCGGGTTTTTTTTCGCCTGCCGAAAACCACCAGCGCCTTTGCTGGCGGGGCTTTCATGCGTCAGCGCAAAATAAATGCATAAATAAATGCATTTACGCATTGACTGTATATGCATCCATGCATATTCTTTGTCTCAAGCCGCTCAACAAAGCGGCTCGAAACGAAGCTCTTTAGTTCCACCACAAAGGCAGCGATGAACCGGCCTCAACGGTTCAGAGGGTTGGCAACTGACCCGGGTGTGCAGCGTAAAGCACCAGAAGCAGTTATCCGGCGGGCAGGGACCGCGGTCGGAAAAACAATTTGAATGGATCCGTACCGCGCCAGTAGCGCCGAAAGATCAACGCGAAGGACCGCATTACTGAAAAGCCCGGCAAGTGCCGGGCTTTTTGGAATGCCTACCTGACACAGGCAGATCACGTCATGCCGTTTAGCGGCAACCAGTAAGGATATGCAAATGAAAAAGTACGCACGCATTGTTGATGGCCTAGTCGACAACATCTATGAAACCAACAACCCCATCACCGAAGAGTTTCCGGCTGACCAGTTCTGGGTCGAAGTGGTCGGCGATACCGTGGTTGATTATTCCTTTAAAGCCGTCAACACCAACGGCGTCTGGAGTTTCGACGGCTCCCCTTACTGGCAGTCCGAACTGGGTAACCAACTGCGCCGTGAGCGAGCAGCGCGGCTCGACAAAGTCATCAACAGCGTTACCGCCGCTGCGTTGCTCGCCAAGGTCGATCTGGGGCTCGCCACTGCGGCCGATCAAGCGTATTTGCTGGCTTACAAGCAGTACTGCGTTGCTTTCAGCGAGGTCAATAAACAGCCGGGTTTCCCGCTGACCATCGTATGGCCGGAACGTCCTTAAGAAAGGCACCGCAGACGAAAGCAGGACCGCATTACTGAAAAGCCCGGCAAGCGCCGGGCTTTTTGGAATGCCTATCTGGAGCAGTCGCCGTTTTTTTTCGATGCGCGACCAAGTATTCGGCATGCAGTTACAACAATTGAAGATTCATCAACAAGGAGTTTTACATGCGCCGATATGCACGCATTTCGCAAGACCGGGTCGTGGAGTTTTTTGAAACGGATGGCGACATAACGCAGATGTTTCCTCCGAGCCTGATCTGGGTCGAGATCACTGGAAACACGCAAATACAACAGGGTTGGGTGGCCACCAAAACAGATGGTGTCTGGACGTTTGCCGCCTATGTTCCGCCCCCGCCCACCGAGCAGGAATTGCGCGAACAGGCCGAGTTGCAGAAGTGGCAACTATTGAACGTCGCCAGTGGTTGGTTGTTGCTCAACTCTCTGCAGTTCAAGGCGGATACCGGCGTAGCGACGCCGGAAGATGAAACGCTGTTGCTTGCGCACAAGCAGTACTGCATCGCGGTCAGCGACATCGATAAACAATCCGGATACCCGGTGACTATCGACTGGCCAGTTGTTCCTTACTGACAGGCGCAAAAAACGCTGGTTTAGAGCCCGGACCGCATTGGCGAAAAGCGTGTGGCCTGAGCGGCCTTAAGTACGCATCTAGGGATCGTCACTGCAATAAGGAAGGATCCGGCATAAGCCAAAGGCATTGCAGATGTTGAAAGATTGCAGATGTGGATATTGCAAAAGACTGCTCGCCCGGTTGGGCGAGTACACCGAACTCCAGATCAAATGTTCCCGCTGCGGGACGTTGAATCATGTGAAGGCCACGAACCTCGAGTCATCGCCTGTGAGCGACATGTGCGCTGCATCCGCCGCGCACTCAACTCATTTAACTAAATAGGTGAACCATGAACGGTTTCAAAAAATACGTGGCCCCGTTGTTGCTGTCTGTTGCGCTGTTTGGCGGGGGCAACGCGGTTGCCGCCAACCTTTTGGTCAACGGCAGCTTTGAACAGCCGGGCTGCAGCGGTAGTTGCATCCTGGATACCACTGCGAAAACCAACTTCATCAACGGTTGGACGACGTTTCTGTCCGGTGCCGAGTACTTCAACATGCCGGCCTCGATCGGCGGTTCGGTAGCGGCTGATGGCGTGGTGATTGTCGACTTGGCCAACTACGTCTACGGCAACGGCGGAGGCATTCAGCAGAACTTTGCCACCACGCCAGGCGCTAAGTACCGATTGACCTTTAGTGCAGGCAACTCGCGATACGCCAGCCGCTCCGGCGAGGGTGTCATTCAGGTGAAAGTGGCCGGTCAAACCGCCTCCTTTAATACCCCGGTCGCCAAAGGCGTCACGGTCGAGTGGAGCACCATTACTTATGACTTCACAGCGAACGCGGCGCAAACGACGTTGGCTTTTTTCAACGAACAGAACCCGTACAACAACTTCGCTTTTATCGACAACGTGATCGTTGAGCGTCTTTAAACCCTTTTCGCCTGACATCACACAAGGCTGTGTGCAAAACATACAGCCCGACCACTCATCAATCACCCCCGGAGGCGTGACATGACAAACGAGCAACAAGCGTTGCTGGACATGCCGATCTGGCTTGTCATCGTCCTCGCCCTGGTGGGCGGGGTGTCTGGCGAAATGTGGCGCGCCGACAAGGAAGGCGCCCGCGGTTGGGCACTGTTGCGGCGCCTGGCGCTGCGCTCCGGAGCCTGCGTGATCTGCGGGGTGTCCGCGATCATGTTGCTGTACGCCGCTGGCGTTTCCATCTGGACCGCATGCGCATTTGGCTGCCTGACAGCGATGGCCGGAGCGGACGTGGCCATCGGTCTTTATGAGCGATGGGCGGCGAAGCGCATTGGCGTCTGCGACGTCCCGCCCCGTGATTCTCATCCGGATCAACCATAAAACGACGGCACAGGAGGTTACTAATGCCCGTTGTCATCGAAAAACCGTCGCAGCTTGTTTCCGCCATCGCCGAGGCATTGCGCATCGCCTTTCCCGGCGTGAAGGTCGGCAGCCATCAAGACTTTGACAGCACCGTCGATTCGACCTGGGTGCTGATCGCGATCGACCACGATGCGCCGGGCAACCGCGCCAATAACGGACGCATCGCCCATGTCCTGACGGTTTCGTTGCAAGTTGTGTTGCCGACGCCGGGGCCGCAAGTGTGCGACTTGGTCAGCGAGTTGAAAAACCTTGTCACCGACAATCGCTGGCAACTGCCGGCCGATCAATGCGATCTGCCACAGGACATCGATGGCCTCCCGACCACATCCCTCAGCGGCACACGGGAATACAACGCCTGGACCGTTTCATTCACCCAGACGCTGTACCTCGGGCCATTGCTGCTGGAGGACCCGACAGGCATCCCGAAATTCGCCCGCACCTGGGAAGTGTCGAACATCGACGACCCGGATCAATACACCGCACTCGAGGGCTGATCCATGTTTGACGCGCTGCTACGCATGCAACTGGGTCCGATCATCGAGCGTCTGGCGCAGATGGAGACTGAACTTGAAGACCTCTATCGGCGCGCCGACAGCTTTTGTCGGATCGGCGTGTGCCAGGAAGTCGATGCGGCCAGCAACACCTGCAAGGTGCGCCACGGTGAATTGCTGACCCCGGCCATCCGCTTTTTCAACCCGAGTGCCGGTGCTCAAAGCGAGTCGCGAATCCCCTCCGTCGGCGAACAATGCCTGTTGCTGAACCATGGCAGCGGCGAGGGCGGTAGCCAATCCGTTGCACTGTTCGGCCTTAACGGCGACCGGTTTCCACCGGCCTCGACACTGGCTTCGCTGACCCGTCGCCTCTATCAGGACGGCACGGAAAGCGGCTACGACGATGCCAGCCATGTCCTGCACTGGAACAACGGCCCGGCGGCTTTCAGCGGTTCTCGCGAATCCCTTGAGCTGAGCATCGGCCCAGCCCGATTGGCGATGACGCCCCAGGCGATCACCTTGCAACTGGGCGCGGTCGGTTTGCTGATCGACGCTGCCGGCGTGCACCTGAGCGGCCCGGTGGTGGATCACCAAGGGCGTGTCATCAGCCCCAAATAAAGGGTTTCCCATGATCGGAATCGATAGAAACACCGGCGCCACCGTCGACGACTGGCTGCAGTTTGTACAGCGCGCCACCCGCGCACTGACCACGCCGTTGGGCACACGCCAGAAACGACCACTGTATGGCAGCACACTCCCGCAGTTACTGGGCCAGAACCTCGGCGACGACGTGCTGATCCTGGCCCAGAGCCATGCGGCGCAGGCGTTCTACAACAAGCAGAACGGCATCGACGATTTTGAGCCGCAAGTCATTGTGGCCAGCCGCCAGGGCGCGGGTTTGTTGCTGCGCTTCGCCGGCACCTGGAAAAACCGTCAACAGACCTTCGAGGTGGTGACATGAGTATGTTGATCCCCGGCCAGAACCAGTTGGCCGAGCCGGCCATCGTCACCGTCGAAGCGTTTGAGGACTTGCTCGCCGAGTTCAAGACGTTCGTCGTTGAATACGTCGGCGCTCGTTCCCCCGAGAGCGCGACAAAGCTTGTGGTCAGCCTGGAAAACGAAAGTGAATTGCTGACCCTGGCCCTTGAAGCGTTTTGTGTGCGACTGCAAACCCACGAACGCAAATACAACGCCCGGATCAAGCAGATGCTGGCGTGGTGGGCCACAGGCAGCAACCTCGATGCACGGTTGGCGGACATGGGCCTTGAACGTCAACTGCTGGACCCGGGCGACCCGGCGGCATTCCCGCCGATCCCGCCGGTTTTTGAAAGCGACGACGACGCCCGGTTGCGTTATTACCTGGCGCCCCATGCCCCGGCGGCGGGTTCGCGGATGCAGTATCGCCGGGAGGTTTTTACCCTCGGCGAACGGCCTGCGGTGAAGGTCGAAACCGCTGCGGCGGGCGTGGTGACCGTCACCTACACCTTCGATCCGGACGGCTATGCCGCACAGGTTAAGGACGGCAACGGACGCCGCACTGCGCCCGGCGAGGTGATGGTCACCGTGCTGGCCAGGGAGGGCGATGGCACGCCGTCCGCAGACCTGCTCGATGGCGTTCGCCAGCATTTCGCCCGGCCTGATGTACGCCCCGAAACCGACCTGGTCACCGTGCAGGGCGCGCAAATCAAGACCTACAAAATCCGCGTCGTGGCGAAGATCAACGCCGGTCCCGATTCGGGGCTGACCAAGGTCGCCGCGCAACAGCAATTGCAGGCCTATGCCGACTCCTGTCATCGCCTGGAAGGGCGGGTGGACCCGAGCTGGATCGACTACACGCTGCACAGCGCCGGCGCGGTTCAACTGCAAATCCTTGAACCGTTGGCGCCGATTGTAACGACGGCGTTCCAGGCCCCGTATTGCACGGGTGTCGAGGTTGAGGTGGACACGTTATGAGTGACGACACACCTCGTCCGAGCCTGTTGCCGGCCAACAGTTCGCCATTGGAACGGGCGCTGGATCTCGGTTTCGGCAAAATGCTTGAGCGCATTACGCCGCCGTTTCCGAAGTTGATGAACCCCGCCGAAACACCGTTGGCGTTCTTGCCGTACCTCGGCGCGGATCGCGGTGTCAGCGAGTGGAGTTCCGAAGCGCCTGAAGCTGAGAAGCGCTTGACGGTCGAACTCGCGTGGCCCACCGCACGGCAGGCCGGTACTCGAAAGGCGTTGGAAAACGCCGCCAAAGGTTTGCGGCTCCAACCCGATGTGCGGGCCTGGTACGAACAAACACCACCGGGCGCGCCTTACAGCTTTTCCGTCAGGGCTTTTTCCGAGCAGCCCTACAGCGAAGAAATCGATGCGCGTCTTGATCGACGCCTGGCGGACGCCAAAAGTGAGCGCGACACCTTAAAGGTCTCCGTCGGCCTGAGTGCCTTCGGCAATCACGTCATCGGCGCCGCCACCGTGTGCGGCGAGCTGACCACGGTTTATCCGATTGTCATCGAAGGGCTCGAAGCCTCGGGCCAGTTCTTTATGGCCGCCGGGCTTTACGCCGTCGAAACCACCACTATTTATCCTCAGGGGTCCTAAATGGCCGACTACTACACCCTGCTTACCAACGCAGGGATCGCCTACGAAACTGCCTGCAAAGCGGCGGGCCTGCCGATCAAGTTGTCACAGATTTCCGTCGGTGACGGTGGTGGCAGCGTCTACAACCCGGCCGCCACGGCCACCGCACTGAAACGCGAAGTCTGGCGCGGGCCGCTCAATGCACTGTTCCAGGATGAGAAAAACCCGAGCTGGTTGCTCGCTGAAGTCACCATCCCGCCGGAGGTTGGCGGCTGGTATGTGCGTGAGGCCGGGATCTGGACCGATACCGGGGTTTTGTACGCCATCGTTAAATATCCGGAGTCGTTTAAACCGGTATTGGCAACGTCGGGATCGGGGAAAGAGTTTTACATTCGCTCGATTTTCGAGACCAGTAATGCGTCGTTGGTGACGCTTCTGATCGATGACACTGTAGTCAAGGCCACCCGTGCCTGGGTCATGAGCTACCTCGCCGAAGAACTCGGCAAACTCGACGGCAAGCAATCGGTTCGCGTTGCCGCAACTGGCAACCTAGTGTTGAACGGTGCGCAACAGATAGATGGTGTCGCGGTTGTTGCTGGCGATCGCGTGTTGCTGACGACGCAGACGTTGGCCAAGGACAACGGCCTTTGGGTAGTTGCCAACGGCGCCTGGGTCCGCACGACTGACGCCAACACCAGCGCCAAGGTAACGCCGGGCCTTACGGTGATGGTTGAAGAAGGAACGGCGAATGGTGACTCGCTGTGGCACCTGACCACCAACGGGCCTATTACGCTGGATGCAACTGCGCTGACGTTTGAGATGTTGGCGGGGCGGACCGGGATTCAGCCTGGCACCTACAAGAGTTTGACCGTTGATAAGTATGGACGGGCAACCGGTGGGGCGAATCCTGAAACGCTGGCCGGATTTGGTATCAAGGATACCTATACCAAGCCTGAAATCGAGGCGCTGATTGCCAAGGCTTCGGCGTTGCCGGTGGGGGCGATTGTCGCGTTCCCGGTTGATACGCCACCGCCGGGGTTTCTTGAGCTGGATAACAGCGTCAAGAGCAGTGCGGTTTATCCCGATCTGAGCGCGTATCTAGCGGGCAAATACAACAAGGGAGATGAGGGCGTCGGTAATTTCCGTTTACCTGAGTCTCGGGGTGAGTTTCTACGCGGTTGGGATCACGGACGGGGAGTAGACGCTGGCCGAGACATCGGGACGTTCCAAGGCGAAGCCTTCAAGGCACACAACCATCGCTATTTTGATGATACCGCTGCGACGTTCGATCCGGCCGGAGTCTGGCAGGGCGGTAATATTAATGGTGCACCGGCCAGTATTTCAGCCGGAGCTTTTCTGTCTGGTGTAGATAGCGGCACCACCATGCAATTGGTGAATGCTGGCAACACCGTAAACACGGGCGGGACTGAAACGCGTCCTCGTAACCTTGCCGTTATGTGGTGCATCAAAGCCTGGAACGCACCCGTCAATCAGGGTGTTATCGATGTTGCTGCACTGGTAGATGAGGTTCGAAAAGCTTCGGGCCGTTATTTGAGAACTCGGGTTATCAAGGCAAATGAGGTCTATCAGTCCGGACCCGGCACCGGAAAAATCAAGTACAGGCTGGTGGGCGGCGGAGGTGCCGGAGGCGGCGCATTTTCGACCACCAGCGCACAACTCTCCGCCGGTTGTGGCGGTGCTTCAGGAGCCTATGCAGAAGGTTGGCTTACCCAAGGATTCGACGGCCTGCAGGTGACTGTCGGCAAAGGAGGTGCAGGCGCTCTTGCTGCTATCGGTGGCAATGGAGGCCGGACCTCTTTGGGTAGCGTCGCGGCGGCCCCGGGAGGTGGAGCCGGAGGACTGGCTGCTAACGTAGCGCCTCCACTGTATTTGGGCCAATCACCCAACTCGGAACGAGCGACAGGTGGCTCGACGATCAACGCAAGCGGCAAGGGCGGTGGCGGAGTTAACGGCCCTGTGCTCACTTTTTGCACGTCTGGTGAAGGTGGCGCCAGCGTGTTTGGGGCGGGTGCGAGCCCGCGAGGTCAAACCACCGAGGGCGAAAACGCGTTCTCCCCTGGATCGGGCGGAGGTGGCGCTTTATCTAGACCCTCCTGCCCGGTAAACCTGAAGGGCGGAGATGGCGCCGACGGTGTGGTGATTATCGAGGAGTGGACTTGATGAGTATTTATGTTCATATCTTTGCCGGCACGGTTGTAGAGCAGATCGAAACAGAGGGCGACATCGATGTACCCACCGTCCCTGGTCTGGGTCTGTGTCGATAAGGTCTATCCAATGCCACTTGTAAGTTGGAAGGCTGCTCAAGTCGATGGCGAGTGGGAGTTTTTGCCCGTAAAAACAATCGTTGCTGCACCAGAGGAACGTGCCCAAAAAATTGCCGCTGAGCGTTTCATTCGTGAAGCCTCCGGTGTTTTTGTCGATGAGATGAATATTGAGACAGCCCGAGACAGCCAGGCACTGATTGCCAGCACCGGCCTCTCGGCCATCCTTGACCCTGCGTATCGCTGCAACTTCAAAACACTCGACGGTTTTTTCGAGATTGGTTCCAAGCAAATTATCGCCATCGCGAAGGCTGTTCGTGCCCATGTCCAGGCCTGCTTTGACCGCGAGCTGCATTTGCTCCGCGCCCTCGAAGCGGGAACCTATACAGATGAAATGCTCGCTGAAGGGTGGCCGGATTCAACGCTGCCCACACCGATCACCGCGCCTCAATAAACGCCCCGCACCGCCGGGGCGTTTTCTTATCCGCTACATCCCAACACCACCCGAAAGCCCCAATCGAATGGGGCTTTTTCGTCTCTGGAGAAACCCAAATGGCAGAACGCCAAACCTACACCGTCCTCGTCCCGTTCCCCGTCGGACGTGGTCACTGGTCCACCGCCGGCCAGGACCTCGACCTGCTCGACGTCGAAGCCAACGCACTGCTCAGCGCCGGTCGCCTGGAGCTGAAATCCACATCCACCAAGGCCTTGAAGGCCGCTGCCAAGAAGGCTGAATAACATGGCTGAGGTTTTGAACTTCGAGCACAACGGCATTACCGTCAATGCCACTGAATCCCCTGAGGCCATGGGTAGCCTGGGTGACAACGTCATTGGCCTGGTCGGCACCGCGCCGAAAGCCGATCCGCTGATTCCGCGTAACTCCCCATTCCGCATCAACAGCTTCACCACTCAGGCACTGCTCGATCCGACCGGCGCCGAGTCGGGCACGCTGTACCACGCGGTGTACCAGATCCTCAAAGTGGTGAAGGTGCCGGTCTACGTGGTCATCGTCGAAGAGGGCACCGCCCCGGCGGACACCATCAACAACGTGATCGGCGGCGTCGAGCCGGTGACCGGTCGCAAACTGGGTCTGGCCGCGTTGGGCGGTGTGCCGGAAGACCTGACCATCATCGGTGCGCCAGGCTTCACTGGCAGCAAGGCTGTGGCCAGTGAATTCGCTTCGTTCGGCAAACGCATCAAGGCCCGCGTAGTGCTCGACGGCAAGGACGCCGCGGTCGCTGATCAAGTGACTTACAGCCAGGAACTGGGCGGCGCCGACCTCGGTTTCGACCGTTGCCTGGTCGTGCACAACATGCCGGCCGTTTACTCCAAAGCGGCGAAGAAAAACGTATTCCTCGCACCTTCCAGCCTGGCCATCGCCGCACTGGCCAAGGTCAAGCAATGGGAGAGCCCGGGCAACCAGGTGACCTACGCCGAAGACGTGTCGCGGGTGGTGGAATACAACATCCTCGACACCTCCACCGAAGGCGATCTGCTCAACCGTTATGGCATCAGCTATTACGCCCGCACTGTCCTCGGCGGCTTCTCGCTGCTGGGTAACCGCTCCGTCACCGGCAAGTTCATCAGCTACGTCGGCCTCGAAGATGCGATCAGCCGCAAGTTGGTGAAAGCCGGCCAGAAAGCCATGGCCAAGAACCTGACCAAGTCGTTCATGGATCAGGAGGTCAAGCGCATCAACGACTGGCTGCAAACCCTGGTCGCCGACGAAACCATCCCGGGCGGCAGCGTGTATCTGCACCCGGAATTGAACAGCGTCGAGAAGTACAAGAACGGCACCTGGTTCATCGTCATCGACTACGGCCGCTACGCGCCGAACGAACACATGGTTTACCAACTCAACGCCCGCGATGAAATCATCGAGCAGTTCCTGGAGGATGTTCTCTAATGTTTACCAACCGTGTAAGACAGGCCATCGCGGCCACCCTGCAAGGCTTGCCGTTGTCGGCGACTGTGGAAGACTTCACCCCGCCGAAGATTGAATTCGACATGGAAGAGATGCGCGGCGGGCGCTTTATCGGCGAGGAGATGGCCAAGAGCGGCAAAGTGCTCAATGCCACGTTGACCCTGCAAGGCGCTGGCCCGGAAATCATGCTGGCCCTCGGTGTGACCTTGGGCGACGACATTCTGCTGAACGTCCGTGAAGCCGGCCAGGATCAGGATGGCAACACCTGGTTCACCTACCACACCGTTGGCGGCAAATTGAAATCCCTCGAAGAGACCAAGTTGAAGATGGGTGACAAGCCCACCACCACGCTCGTGCTGTCCTGCCGTACCTACAACCGCCTCGAAAACGGCATTCCGGTGATCGACATCGACGTGCGCACTCAGAAGTTCATGCTCAACGGCGTCGACATTCTCGGTGATGCCCGCCGCGCCGTGTTGATGCCGTAAACACTATCCCTGTGGGAGCGAGCTTGCTCGCGATGAGGCCGGCAGATCCAACACTGTGTTGCCTGACCCACCGCCATCGCGAGCAAGCTCGCTCCCACAAGGGGCTTTGCAATCCCTTTGATCTGCATTCTCCAATCGGCATTTACGCAACACCTCCCCATGATCCACCAAGGAATTCATTTCATGCTCTGGACGCCTCCCGTTCACGTCTTGCTGTCGCCGATCACCGCCGACAATCAGGTGCAGATCGAGCAGATTCAGCTCAAACCCTTGTTTTACGCCGCGCAGAAAGAGGCCTTGGCCCGTGCCGGTGATGATGAGGACGATCAGTTTTTCGAACTGGCGAAATTGGCCACCGGGCTGTCGGTCAAGGAACTCGACCAACTCAAGCGCCCTGACTACGTGAGCATCGCCCAGTACGTGCACGAAATGTCGACCCGCCCGGCTGCTTACTTTCTGGAACAGGAAGGGCAGGGCGAGCCATCGGCAGACCCCGATCAAGTGCAACTGCTGCAACCGCTCAATGCCGGTGGCCGCAGCATGACCGCGCTAACCCTGGAAATGCCGGTACTGCGCGCCACCAAGGCGATGAAAAAACTGAAAACCGCCAAGGAACGCGCCGAGTTCATCACTGCCCATTGCACCGGGCTGATGATTCCCGATCTGGACCTGCTGACCGTGCCCGACTGGACACAGCTTCAGGTACGCATCGACGATTTTTTAAACAAACCGGCGGACTTCTTTCGGAGCGCGACATCGAAGTAATTCTCGATGTGGTGCCGCTCATTTACCCGGTAAGTGAAGCGGAAATTCTGGAATGGGACGCCGGCAAGGCATTGCGCCGCTACGACATCGCGATCACTCGCCTTGGCGTGAAACAGGAGTAGAGCGGGATGGCGGACGATAGATATTCGCTCAAATACGCAACCCTTGATGGCAGTGGGTTGGCGTTCGGTAATACCCGCCTGGCCTCGGCCGGTACGGGCGAAATGTCAGCACAAGGCATGGGCACGTCCGCCAGGGATCAATGGTCTGGCCTCGGCCTGGCGCTGGAAAGTGTCGGGCTCAAGCTCGGTCTGTTGACGATGGCGATTGAGTCGCTGACCTTGAAAATTGCGTCGCAACGTTTGTTGTCCCAATCGATGGGAACCGGTGCCAGGAATGAGCCGGCAAGCGAGAAGAGTGCGGGCAAGTCCGGTAACCGTATCGAACCGCCGGACCTGCTCAAACCCGCGATAGAGATGGATTCGGCCATGGCCGATTTGAACCAGGCCGCGCAGTTGAGCCCGCGTCAGAGCGCGCAAATGGCGCAGTCAAACCAGCACATCGCCAGCGCTCCGCTAGTGGCGGCCGGCGGGACTAAAGCGGTTGATCTGGTGAAGATTGAAAGCCTGGCGGCCAAGGCCGGGATCGCCAGCGATCTGCCGAATGCTTCGGACCGACAGTTCGAGCTGTTGCGCTTCGCCAGTGACGCTGGCGTCACCGCGTCGGCGTTCAAAATGCCGGCGCTGGATGTCGCCGAGATGATGGCCGCCTGGCGCACGTCGATGAAGCTCAGCGGCCCTCAGGCTTTTGATCTGGCGGACGCAACCAACCATCTGGGCAAAATCCCCGGTGGTGCGAAAGCGGCGGATATCGGTGCGGTCTTGCAGCGTGACGGTGCAGCCGCTACCACAGCAGGGTTGATGCCTGCCCAAGCCGCAGCGCTGACGGCGGCATTGTTGACCACGGGGACGCAGAAGTCCGATGTCGGCACTGCACTCAATAACATCACCAGCGCCATGGCCAAGGGGGATCAGGTTTCCGCAAGCGAGCGAGCAGCCTGGCAGCAGTTGAAGCTTGATCCCGTGGAGGTGGCTGGCCTTTTACGCCAAGAGGACAAGGCGCCGGGCGCGGTCATGTCGGTGCTTGCAGCGTTAAACGCACAACCAGCCGAGAATCGCTCAACACTGGCCACTACATTGTTTGCCAACGGGGACGAAGCTGCGGTGCGTATGTCGCGCAATCTGCCTGACGTCAACCAAGCCTTCTGGCAGGTGTCCGACAACCGCCAGTACGCCACGTCGCAGTTGGGTGACAAGAGCTCGGTGAAGCAAGACGCGCTTTTAGAGTCCAAGACCCAGCAGGGTCAGTGGAATGTCTTGAATGCGCGCAATGATCGTCTGTCGGTGGCCACCGGGAATGCGCTGGCACCCACAGCTAATAGTGCGCTGGGTGCTGCCGGTTCGGTGACTGACAGGCTGAGTGAATTGGCCGAAACCCATCCGAAAACCACGGCGGCTGTCGTCATTGTCACGGCAGCCATCAAGCCGTTGGTGAGTGCGCTGTTCAAAGCCATAACGGATGAGGTGAGCAACCAGGCGGCCAAGGGGGTGTTGGGCAAAGTGGCACCTCGGCTACCTGGCCGTTTGGGGGAACTGATCTCCGAGGACTTCAGAAAAACCGGTGGCACGCCCAAACCGGATCTCAAGCTCGCGAACGCCGCCATGGCAGATGTGGAGCTCGGTCCTATGCGAGGGCTGAGCGGTTCCTTGAGCCCCGTTAAACGCTTGATACCGTTGGCGACCGCGTTAAGTGTTGCCCCCATGGTGGTGGAAGGCGCAATGAACGGAGACACCCGGACGATGGGTGCTGGCCTTGGCATCGCTGGCGGCGTCTGGGCAGGTGCTGAGGCGGGTGCTGCCATGGGCGCCATGGCGGGGGCCTTTCTCGGTCCGCTCGGCGCCGCCATTGGCGGGGTGGCCGGCGCGGCTGTCGGCGGACTGGCCGGCAGCTGGATCGGCCAGGAAACAGGTGCCTGGCTGGGTGAAAAGCTCGCCACGCCCGCCGACAAACTTCCCCCTCCGGGCCAAGCCGTCAACGACCTGACCAGTACCCAGGCAACGAGCCAGCAAAACACGGTGAACGCCAACATCTACATCAACGGCCACGATTCACCCAATGCCACTGAATTGGCCAACCTGGTCGTGCAACACCTTTCCAACCAATTCGCAATGATGACAACGACCAATCAACTCGCCGTGCGACGTGACACGGCCCTGACCGATGGGGTGGCTTGATGAGGCAGCAAATGGCACTCGGCACATTCATCTTTGGCTTGTCGAGCAACTTTGCCTACGACGGCCTGTTGCGCAAATCAGACGGTGGCTGGGTGAAGGTAGACATTCTCAGCAGCAAACCCAAGTCCAGCCAGACCGGTCAAGGCCTGCAGACCCTGACGATTAACGGCAAGGCCATGTACGCGGTGGCCATGGACCGGCTCGATGAGTTGCGCGCCTTGCAGGCGCTGCGCATACCGTTGCCGTTGGTTGATGGCATTGGGCGCAACTGGGGTTTGTGGCGGATCGACGATGTGACGGAAACCCAAAGCTGCGTGATTGATGACGGCACCGCGATGTTGATCAGTTGGACGATTACGTTGGGGGAATACGTCAATGCGTAAGGTACGAACCATTGCCGGTGACTCGGTGAATCTGTTGCTCTACCGCGAAATCGAGCGTTGTGATGATGCGGCCGAAGAAGCGCTGTGGCGCCTCAACCCGACATTGGCCGAACTCGGCCCGGTATTGCCCGCAGGCGTCTGGGTGGTGTTGCCGGAACTTGAATCCAGACCTGTGGCAAAAACGCCGGTAACGGCTTGGGATTAAGGAGGTTACATGGCACTGGGGTTCACGCCAGCGATAGAAATTTACGGGGCCAATGAGACCCTGATCAATCAACGCCTGATCAGTTGGGAGCACATCGATGCTGCCGGTATCGAGTCCGATCAACTGACTCTGGTGCTGGATCTGGAAGGCCTTGAAGGGTTGCCGAACCTGGGCGGTAAAGTCGGTTTGCGCGTGGGATATCTGGAATCAGGGCTGGTGAATAAAGGTCAGTTCCTGGTCGCCAGGCGCACGCCGACGCTGTTCCCGTTTCGTGTGTCGCTGGTGGCCACCGCCGCACCGTTCACTGCGACGGACGAAACCGGATTTCTGTTACGCCGCTCGGCCAGTCATGGCCCGACGACCGTCGGTGCATTGTTTCGCGAGCTGACGTCCAGGCACGGCTTTTCGCCAAGGGTGGATCCGGCGCTGTCGCTGATAAAGATCGATCACATGGATCAATCGAATGAGTCCGACATGGGCTTCATTACGCGTTTGGCGAACAAGTACCGGGCCGTCACCAAACCGGTTGATGAACTGTATGTGCTGGCCATGCCAGGCCAGGTCAAATCGTTGTCGGGCAAAGTGCTGGCAGACGTCAGGCTGTCGGTCACCCGCAACAATCGTCCCGGCGACCATGGGTTTATCAGCGCCACGCTTGATGACACGGCCCGAGACAAAAGCCAAGGCTGCAAAGTCAGTTGGTGGGACGCCGCAGCGGGTGTGTTTCGGGAGGTCACAGTGGGGAAAGCGCCATTCAAGGTCGTGCGCCAGGGTTGCCAGAGTGAAAACGAAGCACGGGCCGTTGGCGAAGGTGAAGTGCGCAACATGGCCCGTCAAAAACTCAAGGTGAAAATCAGCTGTCCGGGCAATCCCAACTTCTCGGCTGAAGGCCTGGTACTGCTGGACGACACCTGGCCGGACTTCATGCGTGGGCGCTGGTCGATCGACAAAGTCACGGCCAGCGGTGATCGCACCAGCAGTTATCGCTGCATGATCGAAGCAACTTGCCTCGACCCGGATGCGGTTGCCTTTGACTGATTCAAGCCTGTAGCCAACACACAGGATTCCTGTGGGAGCGGGCTTGCTCGCGAAGACGTCAGTCCATCCAGCACCGATGCCGACAGACCCACCGCTTTCGCGAGCAAGCCCGCTCCCACATTTGTTCAGTGTTTTGCACAAAAACCTGCACACAACCGAAATCCCTGTGGGAGCGGGCTTGCTCGCGAAGGCGTCAGTCCATTCAACACCGATGCCGCCAGACCCACCGCTTTCGCGAGCAAGCCCGCTCCCACATTTGCTCAGTGTTTTGCACAAAAACCTGCACACAACCGAAATCCCTGTGGGAGCGGGCTTGCTCGCGAAGGCGTCAGTCCATCCAACACTGATGCCGCCAGACCCACCGCTTTCGCGAGCAAGCCCGCTCCCACATTTGTTCAGTGATTTGCACAAAAACCTGCACACAACCGAAATCCCTGTGGGAGCGGGCTTGCTCGCGAAGACGCCATCACATTCACCATCGATGTCGTCAGACCCACCGCTTTCGCGAGCAAGCCCGCTCCCACATTTGTTCAGTGTTTTGCACAGAAACCTGCACACAACCCAAATCCCTGTGGGAGCGAGCCTGCTCGCGAAGGCGTCAGTCCATCCAACACCGATGTCGCCAGACCCACCGCTTTCGCGAGCAAGCCCGCTCCCACATTTGTTCAGTGTTTTGCGCAAAAACCTGCGTACAACCGAAATCCCTGTGGGAGCGAGCCTGCTCGCGAAGGCGTCAGTCCATCCAGCACCGATGCCGCCAGACCCACCGCTTTCGCGAGCAAGCCCGCTCCCACATTTGTTCAGTGTTTTGCACAAAAAACTGCGTACAACCGAAATCCCTGTGGGAGCGGGCTTGCTCGCGAAGACGCCATCACATTCACCATCGATGTCGCCTGACTCGCCGCTTTCGCGGGCAAGCCCGCTCCCACAGTTTCCGACCGTACTTTTCATACCACTGGAGCGCCCTCATGAAGATCACTCCGATCCTCACGCAACTGCGTGCCCAATGCCCAGCCCTGGCCAATCGCATTGCGGCGGGCATCGATCTCGCCACGCTACAAGCCAACACCCCCCTCACCACCCCCTGCGCCTACATCGTGCCTCTCGCCGATGTGGCCAGCAAAAGCCTCGCGCAGAACCTGGCTTTGCAGCCGATCCGCGACCGCTTCGAAGTGACCCTGGTGCTCGACACCACGGACGCGACAAAAGCGCTGGATCTGTTGCACGACCTGCGGGCCGAGCTGTGGCGTGCACTGGTGGGTTTCAAGCCTGGCGCGGACTACGACGCCATCGAATACGACGGTGGTGAACTGGTTTCGATCAACAGCACCCGTGCGTTGTATCGACTGGGCTTTTACGCCGAATTCCAGCTCGGCCGCAATCTGCCAAACCAACCGGCAGAGAGTTGGCACGAGCGTGAACTGGACGGTTTGTCGTCCTTTACCGGGGTCACGGTGCGGGTCGATGCCATCGACCCGGCGGACCCCAATCTGAAACGCCCAGGCCCCGACGGGCGCCTGGAAATGACTTTCTCTGGAGATGTAACCCCATGAGCAAACGCATCACCGTGCTGCCGGCCCCAGGCCGTGTCGTGCCGGACCCGGAAGCGGGCGATCTGTTGCCCCTCGAGGGCCGTGAAGTGCCGGACAACGCCTGGTGGCGTCGACGTCTGGCCGATGGCGATATCACTACCAAAGCCGTGAAAGCGGCCAAACCACAGGGAGCCAAATAATGGCGATCGGATTCAGCAACATCCCCGCGGACATTCGTGTTCCGCTGTTCTACGCCGAGATGGACAATTCGGCGGCCAATAGCGCGTCGTCGGCCATGCGCCGGTTGATCGTCGCTCAAGTCAACGACAACATCGCCCCGGCCGACGTCGGCAAACTGGTGCTGGTGTCCAGCGTTGCACTGGCCAAAAGCATTGGCGGCCAAGGTTCGATGCTGGCCTCGATGTATGAAGCCTGGCGCAAGACCGACCCGATCGGCGAGATCTGGTGCCTGCCGCTGCACAACACCACCGGCAGCATCGCCAAAGGTGTGGTGACCCTGACGGGCGCAGCGACCCAGAGCGGCGTGCTCAACCTGTACGTAGGTGGCGTTCGCGTTCAAGCGGCCATCGTCAGCGGTTTCACGGCGGCCCAAGCGGCCAGCGCATTGGCGCTGAAAATCAACGCCTCTGCCGACCTGCCGGTGTCCGCTGTTGCGGCCGACGGCATCGTGACCCTGAGCGCCAAATGGACCGGCGACAGCGGCAACGACATCAGCCTGCAGTTCAATCGCCTGGGCAAGAGCAACGGCGAAGAAACCCCGGCTGGCCTGACCTCTGCTGTTACCGCCATGACCGGCGGCGTCGGTGTACCGGATCAAGTCGCTGCCGTCGCGGCGCTGGGCGATGAGCCGTTCGAGTTCATCTGCATGCCGTTCTCGGACCTGAGCACCCTCAACACCTGGCAAGCCGTCATGGATGACAGCACCGGTCGCTGGTCCTGGGCCAAGCAATTGTTCGGTCACGTCTACAGTGCCAAGCGCGGCACCATCGGCACCTTGGTCGCTGCGGGCCAGGCGCGCAACGATCAGCACATGACCATCCAGGCCCTGGAGCCGGGCGTGCCACAGCCGTTCTGGGTCCAGGCCGCTGCATTGGCCGCACGCACCTCGGTGTTCATCTCCGCCGACGCCAGCCGTCCGACCCAAAGCGGCAGCCTGCCAGGTCTCGATCCGGCACCGGCCAGCGAGCGCTTCACCCTGACCGAGCGTCAGTCGCTGCTCAACTACGGCATCGCCACCGCGTACTACGAAGGCGGTTACGTGCGCATCCAGCGCTCGATCACCACCTACCAGAAGAACGCGTACGGCCAGGCTGACAACTCCTACCTGGACAGCGAAACCATGCACCAGTCGGCGTTCATCGTGCGCCGTCTGCAAAGCGTGATCACCAGCAAATACGGGCGCCACAAACTGGCCTCCGACGGCACCCGTTTCGGCGCCGGCCAGCCAATCGTCACCCCGAGCACCATTCGCGGTGAGCTCATTGCGCAGTACGCCAAGCTCGAACTGGAAGGCCACGTGGAAAACGCCGAGCTGTTTGCCGAGCACCTGATTGTCGAGCGCGACGTGCAGGACCCGAGCCGGGTCAACGTGCTGTTCCCGCCGGATTACATCAATGGCCTGCGGGTGTTCGCACTGCTCAACCAATTCCGCCTGCAGTACGACGACGCGGCTTGATCGCTGCGTTTGATTGCGTGATTTCAGCCCACCTCGCGTGGGCTTTTTATTTGAAGGGAGAAACACCATGGGTCAACTGATTGCGGGCACCTGCTACGTCAAAGTGGACGGCGCTCAACTGACCATCAATGGCGGCTGCGAAGCACCACTGATGTCCACCAAACGTGAAACCGTCGTGCCGGGTTTCTACAAGGAAACCGACGTCGCGCCCTCGTTCAAAGTGACGGCGCTGCACACCCCGGACTTCCCGCTCAAGCAGTTGGTGGCGGGCGTGGACATGACCGTCACTTGCGAATTCAGCAACGGCAAAGTCTACGTACTGGCCGGCGCCTACCTGGTCGATGAGCCTGCATCCAAGGGCGATGACGCCTCGATCTCGCTGGTCTTCAACGGCGTGAAAGGGACCTGGCAATGAGCGGCGCCGTGAAGCTTCAAGTTGCGATCGAAGCCCACGGCGAGCCCCTGACCGAACTCAACCTGCGCCGTCCGACGGTGCAGGAAGTGCGGGCGATCAAGGCGCTGCCGTACAAGATCGACAAGAGCGAAGAAGTCAGCCTGGACATGGACGTCGCGGCCAAATACATCGCGGTCTGCGCCGGCATTCCACCGTCGTCGGTCAACCAGTTGGACCTGGCTGACCTCAACGCGCTGAGCTGGGCCGTCGCGAGTTTTTTCATGAGTGCGGCGTCGGAGCCATCACCGACCTGATCGCAGTCGCCTATGACCTGGCCTGGTTCTGGAAGGTTGACCCCGAACAGATGATGGCCAGGCCACTGGATGTGCTCCGCGAATCCCTGGAGCACGCGCAACGGATCAATGCGATGCAGCAGGTGCAGTGATGGCAGACACAGAAACGGTAAAAAAATCGGTGCTGTTAACCGGCATTGATGAACTTTCACCCAAGCTCAACGCCCTGGTTGCCAGGGTCGACAGCTTTAAAAACAACCTTGAAAAGGCCGGCCTCGGCAAACTGGATATCAGCGGCTTGTTCAAGGGCGGTAGCGTGATCACGCCGTTCGTGGACGGGATCAAGGCGTCCGATGCGTTCAAGGGAAAATTGGTCGAGGTCGGTGAAGCGACCAAGGCTGTGGACCTGCCGGGCGCACCCGAAAGTGCCGCGCAAAGCATGAATATTTTCAGCGCATCGATGGCCAAGGTCTCGACCTCCATTGACGCCGCGCTGGCACCGGCGGTCGCGACCCTGGTGGTCGGTCTTGAGCCCTTGTTGACCGGGATCGGTAGTTTGCTCAACGACAATCCGAAACTGGTCGAAAGCCTGGCGATTGGCGCGATGGCGTTCTCGGCCATGCAAACCGCCGTGACCGGTGCGACCCAGGTGTTTGACTTGATGAACGCGGTGGTCAAGACCAATCCAATCATGCTGATTGCCATGGGCGTCGCGCTGGCGGCCGGTTTGATCATTGCCAACTGGACGCCGATTTCAGCGTTCTTCACCGGCCTTTGGGACGGCGTAAAAAACGTCGCCACGCAGGCCGTGGCGGTGTTGAGCACGGTGTTCAGCTGGACGCCGCTGGGCATGGTGATCGCCAATTGGGCGCCAATTACCGGGTTCTTTTCCGGGATCTGGGACGGCATCAAAGCCGTCACCTCAACGCTGGTGGGCTACCTGGAAACGGCTTTTTCCTGGACGCCGCTGGGGATGATCATCGACAACTGGGCCGGGTTGACCGGTCTGTTCTCGGCGATCTGGGAATTGCTCAAGGCCCTGACGGTGCCGGTGATCGATTTCCTCAAGGGCCTGTTCGACTGGACGCCGCTGGGCATGATCATCAACAACTGGGGAGGCATTACCGGCTTCTTCAGTTCGATCTGGACGGCCCTGCAACCGGCGGCCCAGGCGATCAAGGATTTCTTCGGCACGCTGTTCGACTATTCGCCGCTGGGGATGATCGTCAACAACTGGGGTGCCATCAGCGCGTTCTTTGATCCGCTGTGGGCCGCGCTGCAAGCCTCGGCGCAAGTAGTGAAGGATTTCTTCACCAGTGTGTTCGAGTGGTCGCCGATGGCGCAGATTGCGGCCAACTGGCAACCGATCAGCGAGGTGTTTTCGGCGTTGTGGGGCGTGGTGCAAGCATTGGCCGCGCCGGCGCTGGAGTTCCTGCACGGGATGTTCGAATGGTCGCCGCTGGGGCAAATCATCAAGAACTGGGAACCGATCACCGAGTGGTTCAGCGGTCTGTGGAAAAAGCTCCAGGAGGTCATCGCACCGATCAGGGAGTTGTTCGACGGCGGCTTCGCGGGGGTGATCGCCAAAGTCACCGGCAAGGTTGAAGGTTTGGCCGAGGCCCAGAAGCAAACCAATGCCGAAGGCAAGGGTGAACTGGCGCCGGCGTTTTTTGGCGCCGGCACCGAGCCGGCGTCGACGACAGAACTGGCCCCCGGAAATCTGGCGCAAAAACCGTCGATGCTGACGGGCTCGCTGACACAAAACTCCAGTGCGCTGATCCAGCAAACCGCCGCCAACAACCGCACGCAACTCGAAGGCGGCCTGACCGTGCGCTTCGAAAACGCGCCGGCCGGCCTGCGCACCGATCAGCCGCAAACCAATCAACCGGCGCTGGCGCTCAATTCGCGCATCGGCTACCGCTCACTTTCCCTGGGAGGCTCCAATGAGCTGGCGTGACCGTTTATTGCCGGCGTCCTTTCGAGGTGTCGGTTTCTGGGTCGATCAGGCGAAAACCCCGGTCGGCAAAAAAGGCCAGTTGCACGAGTACCCGCAGCGGGACTTGCCGTTTTTCGAGAACCTTGGCCAGCAGGCAAAGATCCACGACCTGACGGCCTTCATCGTCGGTCCCGATTGCCTGGAGCAGCGCGACAAACTGCTAAAGGCCCTGGAGCAGGGCAGCGGTGAACTAGTCCATCCGTGGCTGGGACGCTTGCAGGTCAAGGTCGGCGAATGCGACATGACCCACACCCTCCAGGACGGCGGGCTGGTGACCTTTGCCCTGAAGTTTTACCCGGATGAACCGCTGCCGTTTCCGACGGCGACGGTCAGTACCCAGCAAGTATTGTTGGCCTCGGCGGACAGTTTTTTAGGTTCGGCGGTGGCGCGTTTCGAAGACGCGATGACCGTGATCAAGGCTGCGCGGATTGGCATTGCCGACCTGCGCAACAGCATCAAGGACATCTACGCCGTGGTTCAGCAACAACTGCAACCGCTGATCGACCAATACAAGCAGATCAGCGATTTGGTGAAAGCAGTCAAGGAATTGCCCAAGGAAGTGGCGGCTGAATTCAAGGGATTGGTCGGCGACATCAAGGAGCTGAAAGACTTCGCCCGTGACGGTTATCGTGGCGTGATTGCCAACGTCTCCCAACAGGTCGAAGCCATCCGCAAGGCCGATGCGCCGAAGATCACCACCGGCAAGGACACCACCGCCGCAGCCCAGGCTTTGGCCAATCTGGTGCAGGACACCTTGCTGGTGCAGGCTGCCCAATGGGTCGCCGCGATGCCGGTGGCTTCGAAGGTGGTCAAGCTCGGTTCCACGCCGTCCCTGGAGCAACAAGCCGCACAACCGGTGCAGCGCCAGGCCGTGCCCGTGGCCGACGATGTGCTGGCCTTGCGCAAAGCCCTGGATGAGGCGATCCAGCAAGCGTCGAACAAGGCGGATCCGGCGCACTATCAGGCCATGACTGATCTGCGGCACAAGCTCAATGCGCATCTGACGGCGGTTGCGTCGTCGGGTGTCCGGCTGGTCAGCAAGTCGTTCCAGGAGAGTTTTCCGGCCTTGGTCATCGCCTATAAGCAACTGGGCGACGCCACGCGGGTCGAGGAAGTGATCCAGCGCAACGGCATTGTTCATCCGGTGTTCTCTCCGCCGAATGACCTGAAACTCTCGGGGGAGTAAGCCATGAGTGAAGTGGACAACAAAGTCACCCTGACCGTTGACGGGCTGGAATATGGCGGCTGGAAAAGCGTGCAGATCACGGCGGATCTGGAGCGTCAGTTCCGCACCTTCAAACTCGACATCACGTGGCAATGGCCGGGGCAGACCCTGGTGCGACGGATTCAACCCGGCGCGCCGTGCGAGGTGCGCATTGGCAACGATCTGGTGCTCACCGGCTATGTGTTCAAGGCGCCGATCAGCTATGACGGGCGGCACATCAGCCTGAGCATCGAGGGCAGTTCGAAAACCCAGGACCTGGTGGATTGCGCCGCGACCAACCGCCCCAACCAATGGCACCAGCAATCGTTGCTGAGCATCGTCGAGGCGCTGGCGTCGTCCTATTCGATCTACGTGGCCAGTGAAATTGCGGAAACCGCCCGGCTCGGCAGTCACACCATCGTGCCGGGGGAAACGGTGTTCCAGTCCATCGACCGCTTGCTCACGTTGTTCCGGGTGTTCTCCACCGACGATGCCCAGGGCCGGGTGGTCCTGGCCCGGCCGGGCAGCGGTGGGCGCGCCAGCGATGTGCTGGAACTGGGCAAGAACATTCTCTCGGCCAACGCGCCGATGGATTACAGCCAGGTGTTCTCCGAATACCGGGTGATCGGCCAGCAGAAGGGTAATGACCAGAAGAGCGGGGCGGCGGTCAGCGAGGTCGAGGCGGTGTCCGCCGACCTGGGCTTCAAGCGCAAGCGGGTCACGGTGATCAATGAAGGCGCGCAGATTACCTCCGAGCTGGCGCTGCAAAGGGCCAACTGGGAAGCCGCGACCCGCGTCGGCAAGGCCTTGACCACCACCTACCAAGTGCAAGGCTGGCGACAGTCCAATGGCGATTTGTGGCGCCATAACACGCTGGTCAAGGTCAAGGACCCGGTGCTGGAAGTGGATGGCGACATGCTGATTTCCAAAGTCACCTATTCGCTGTCGGAACAAGGCTCGATCACCACATTGCAAGTGGCACCGCCGCATACCTTCGACGCCAACCCAACACAGCCCAAGAAAACCTGAACCCAAAACCTGTGGGAGCGGGCTTGCTCGCGAATGCGGTTGAGCATTCAACACTGACGTCGCCAGATCCACCGCCTTCGCGAGCAAGCCCGCTCCCACAGGGGATCTCCTGCGCACGCAAGTAACGTGAACGACGCCGTCCAAATGTGGGAGCGAGCCTGCTCGCGAATGCGGACTGACATTCAACATCGAAGTCGACTGACCCACCGCTTTCGCGAGCAGGCTCGCTCCCACAGGGAATCTCCTGTGTACACAAGTACCGTGAACGACGCTGATCAATTGTGGGAGCGGGCTCGCTCGCGAAGACGGCCTCACATTCACCAACGATGTCGACTGATCCACCGCTTTCGCGAGCAAGCCCGCTCCCACAGTGAACCGCATTCAGCCTGATCTTGAAGGAACTCCAATGAGCCTACTGACACGCCTCCTGGCGCGCGGCACTGTCGTGCTCGCCAACTCGGCTACCAAGCTGCAATCGCTGCAAATGCGCCTCACCGCCGGTGAAGTCAACGACGACATGGAACACTTCGAACCCTACGGCTTCACCAGCAATCCGCTGGCCGGCGCCGAGGGGATCGCCACGTTCCTGGGCGGTGACCGCTCCCACGCCATCGTCCTGGTGGTCGCTGACCGCCGCTATCGTCTCAAGGCCCTGGCCCAGGGCGAAGTGGCGATCTACACCGACGAAGGCGACAAGATTCACTTCAAGCGCGGACGGATCATCGACATCCAGACCGCGACCCTGAACATCCGCGCCAGCACCGCCGTGAACATCGACACACCGACCCTGACCCAGACCGGCAAGATCGTCTCCCAGGGCGACCAGGTCGCGGGCGGCATCAGCCAGATCAAGCACGTGCACGTCGGCGTGCAGGCGGGCAGCGGCCAGACCGGCGTGCCGGCGGGAGGTCAGTGATGTTCATCAGCCAGAACCTCCACGCCGCACTGACCCGTTCGGTGCTGATCAGTCTGTTCACCTGGCGCCGCGCCGCCGATGACGATGCCCTCGATGATGAGGAACGCTTCGGCTGGTGGGGCGACACTTTCCCGACCGTCGCTGACGACCGCATCGGCTCGCGGCTGTGGCTGCTGCGTCGGGTCAAGTTGACCCGGCAAACCCAGATGGACGCCGAATTCTATGCCCGCGAAGCCCTGCAATGGCTGATCGACGACGGCCATTGCAGCGCCATCGACATCATCAGCGAACGCCTCGACGCCCAGCGCCTGAACCTGCGCACGGTCCTGACCCTGGCCGACGGCGAGCGCCTGGACATCAACCCTGATAACAGTTGGCAGGTGATCTATGCCGTTTGAAACCCCTTCGCTGCCGGTGCTGATCAAGCGCACCCAAAGCGACCTGGCCAGCGATTCGCTGCGCCAGTCCGATGCGCAAGTGCTGGCCCGCACCCTCGGTGGCGCCGCCTATGGTCTGTATGGCTACCTCGACTGGATCGCCGAGCAGATCCTCCCGGACAAGGCCGACGAATCGACCCTGGAACGCATCGCCGCCCTGCGCCTGAACCAGCCGCGCAAAGCCGCGCAAGCCGCCAGCGGCAGCGTCAGCTTTACCGCCAGCGCCGGTGCCGTGCTGGATGTCGATACGCTGCTGCAATCGAGCGACGGTCGCACCTACAAAGTGACCGCGTCGCGCACCACCAGCAACGGCCTCAACAGCACCACCATCGCCGCGCTCGACGCCGGCAGCCTGGGCAATGCGGATGCCGGCATGACGCTGATCCCGGTGCAGCCGATCCTGGGCATTGTCGGCAACAGCTTCACGGTGCTGGCCCCGGGGCTGATCGGTGGGGTTGCCCGGGAAAGCCTGGAATCCCTGCGCTCCCGGGTGATCAGTTCCTACCGCATCATCCCCCACGGCGGCTCGGCGCAAGACTACGAAACCTGGGCGCTCGAATGCCCCGGCGTGACCCGCGCCTGGTGTCGCGGCGGCCTCCTGGGGCCGGGCACCGTCAGCCTGTACATCATGCGCGATGACGATCCGCAACCGGTGCCGAATGCCGCGCAATTGGCGCAGGTACAGGCTTACATCGAGCCGCTGCGACCGGTCACGGCTGAGCTGCATGTGCTGCCACCCATGCAAGTGCCGGTCACTTACACCTTGAGTCTGACCCCCGATACCAGCGCCGTGCGTGCCGCTGTCGAAGCGCAACTGCGTGACTTGCATAACCGCGAATCCGGCTTGGGCGACACCTTGTTGCTGAGCCACATTCGCGAAGCCATCAGCAGTGCAACCGGCGAAAACGACCACAAGCTGAAGGCGCCGACAGCCAATGTGACTGCCGAAAAATATCAGCTGCTGGCCTTTGGAGGCTGCGTATGGGAGGCATAAGAACTCCGGCGCAGTACGAGGCCCAATTGCGCAGCCTGTTGCCGAGTGGTCCGGCATGGGATCCGGAGCGCGTGCCGGAACTGGAGAAAGTGCTTGAGGGTATTTCTCAAGAGCTATCGCGCCTGGATGCGCGTGCCGTTGACCTGCAAAACGAGATGGATCCGGCCGGGGTCAGTGAGTTAGTACCGGACTGGGAGCGGGTAATGAATTTGCCCGATCCGTGCCTGGGAGAGGCGCCCCTGTTTGACGACCGTCGCCTAGCCGTTCGCCGGCGCCTGCTCGCGGTTGGCAGTCAGACCATCGGTTACTTCGTCGACATCGCGCGAAGCCAAGGGTATCCCCACGCGACTGTCACTGAATTCGAAGCCCCCCGAATGGGCCGCTCGCGTTTTGGTAGTGCGCATTTCGGCAGTTGGCAAGCTCAGTTCATGTGGACCCTCAATACCGGGGGCCGGCAGTTCATCGGTCGTCGATTTGGCGCCAGTTATTGGGGTGAGCATTTCGGCATGAACCCGGGTAGTGCCCTGGAATGCCTTATCCATCGAAGCGCGCCGGCTCATACCCGCGTGTACATCAATTATGACTAGAGGTTAGAAGTATGGATTACCCAAAAAACACACCCAGTGTCGGGCTAGTGAATGGACAGTTTGTGGATGAAAACCCGGTTGCAGGAACGCCGGGTTCCTTGATTCCGGCAACGTGGGGCAACGCCGTCACTCAGGAGATCCTGAATGTGATCAAGGCGGCTGGCATCGTGCCCAAGGAGGAGGTGTCGACTCAATTACTCGAAGCGATCCAGAGTTTTGCGGCCCATGATTTCAAGAACTCGGTGCGTGCCGCGACCACGGGGACGATTGCACTCAGTGGTTTGCAGAACATCGACGGCGTGCAACTGGCGGTGGCCGACCGGGTCCTGGTGAAAGACCAGGCCAATGCCGCGCAAAACGGTGTCTATGTGGCGGCGACCGGTTCATGGTCGCGAGCGGTGGATGCGGCTCAAGACTATCAAGTGACCACCAGTTTTATTGTGGCTACCGACGAAGGCGTGGTGAACAAGTCTCGCCTCTGGCAACTGACAACACCTGGCCCGATCAAGGTGGGTGCCACCGGCCTGACCTTCGAAATGCTGGCGGGCTACACCGGCGTGGCGCCTGGCGAATACCGCAAGGTCATGGTCAATGCGCGAGGTCAGGTAACGTCCGGCACCAATCCGGTCACGCTGGACGGCTACGGTATTGCCGATGCCTATACCAAAGTGGCGGCCAATAACGCCTTCGTCAAACAGGGCGGCGGAACCGGACAACTTGGCAATGCGGTATCGATTGGCTGGGATGGCAAGAACATCCTTATCCAGGTGGATGCCACCAGTTTTGGTGCCTTGTGGTGTGCCGCAAACTTCGATCCAAACTCAAAGGCTAACGTGGCGGACGTTTACAGCAAGACGGCGGTGAACGGCTTGCTTGATGGAAAAATCGCATCGGATGCCTGTTCGGTCGCCGGTTTTGCCGGGGGCAGTTCTGCCACGCCCTACATGAGGAACAGGAACACCAACGAAGTCATCACGCTGGCTAAAACGGCGACAACGCTTGGCGGTTACGGCATCACGGATGCGCCCACTACGGCGCAAGTCAACTCGCTGCTGGACACCCGGGTTCTGCGTGATGCTATTACCTATGCGGGTTTTGCCAGTGACAACGCAACGCTGCCTTACTTTCGGCGAGCCAGTGACGGCGGTGTGTACTACTTGCAGCCACGCCTGGGGTTTCCACCGGTCCGGCAGGGAGGAGGGAACTTCCAGTCGACCAATACGGTAATGATCGGTTGGGCGGCTGATGGTTCGTCGCTCAGGGCGCAAGTGGATGCGACCGATCTGGGCAGTATCTGGACTGACGGTATCGCCAATGCCAAGGCGGTCTTCGCGCAATCGACGACGGGGGCGGGGGCGGTTGGCTCCTATGCGCTGCTGGTGGTCGGCGGTGGCGGTGGTGTGGGGGCAAGTGAGCTTGCCGCCGGCGTCAATTGCCGGTTTACAGCCACTGACGGTTCCGCTTGGGGCGGCGCTCCCGCCGGAACATGGCGACTGATGGGCGCTATTCGAAATGCGGACGGCCAAAGCCCCGACTCCACCACTCTATGCCTGAGGGTTTCTTGAAATGATGACAATACTCAATGCACGTCAGCCACGCTGGAATGACGTTGAACACACCTCGTTGAACCTGTTCGTAACGTTTGAGGAAACCAAGGACACGCTGGGGGAGGTGCCCTTTACGGCCTCGCCGAAAGACCCGGAACCCCACGGGCGTGAAGTGTTTGAACGTGCCGTTGCCCTGGAGTACGGCGATATTGCCGAGCCCTCTGAAGAAATCCTGACACGCGCTCAGCAGATGAAGTGTTCTGGGCTCTCGGCGTTGGCGACTTCGATGATTGCCAAGTTGCAGGGTGAACTCAATACGCTCCAGGACTCCGTGGCGCTGGAGATGGCCACTGAGACGGAAGTAGCATCGCTGCCGACGACCCAGGCACAACTGGACCTCTGGAGGAAATACCGAGTGTTGCTATCACGGGTAGAAACCCAGGCAACTTATCCCCATACGGTCGACTGGCCCAAACAGCCTGAGTGATCATTTTTAGTCGGTAGGAAACCGATTGCGCTTGCCTCTGATACCCCGTCAAAACTTCTTTTTAGTTGCTGGTTTAAAAGTCCCCAAGCGTCATTAACGTCTGGCGCTGGTCGGTGGGCAGGTGGGCGCAATTCGGTATCGCTGAATAAAAGCTGGAGACAATTAGATGGATTATCCAAAGGGTGTATCCCGCTCTTTAAGGGCAGGACAGTTTCAATGAAGCGTTTTATCGCTGAACGGCTTTCCCGGGGGGCGCTATGACTGTTACGCAACAGCAACTCCAAAACATAATGCCCAACGCCCGCTCCCAAGCGGGCGTTTTCATTTCCGCCCTCAACTCCGCCATGACCCACCGCAACATCAACACCCCGAAACGTATGGCCGCGTTCCTCGCGCAAGTCGGCCACGAGTCGGGGCAGTTGCAGTACGTGCGTGAATTGGGCAACAACCAATACCTGAGCAAATACGACACCGGGACCCTGGCCTTGCGTTTGGGCAACACGCCAGACGCTGACGGTGACGGCCAGAAATACCGCGGCCGTGGGCTGATCCAGATCACCGGGCTTAATAACTACCGGGAGTGCAGCCTCGGTCTGTTTGGCGATGAGCGTTTGCTGTCACTGCCTGAACTGCTGGAACAACCGCAGTGGGCCGCTGAATCCGCCGCGTGGTTCTGGGAGCAGAACGGCCTGAATGAATTGGCCGATCGCGACCAGTTCAACAGCATCACCCGGCGAATCAACGGTGGTCTGAACGGGTTGGAGGATCGCCTGCAACTCTGGGCGCGGGCGAGGGCGGTGCTATGCCAACCCTCGGTCTGATGTCCTGGCGGGTGATTGGCATTGTGGTGCTGGCCGGGTTTTCGGCGCTGTTGGCCTGGCAGGTGCAGGATTGGCGTTATAGCCGGCAGTTGGCCGAGCAGGCCAGGCTGCACGCCGAGACATTGAATCAGCTGACCCAGGCTGGCGCGACGCAACAACAGGCCGAGCAGGACAAGCGTCTGGCCCTGGAACAACGGCTGTCGGCCAGTGAACAAACCCATTATCGAGCGCTTAGCGATGCCCAACGTGATCAAGGTCGCCTGCGCGATCGTCTTGCCACTGCTGATGTGCGCCTGTCAGTCCTCCTCGATGCCAATGACGTTGCCGCCACCTGTGCAATGCCAACCGCCGCCGGCACCAGCGGCGTGGATCATGGCGCCCCAAGAGCCCGACTTGACCCGGCGCATGCTCAACGAATTATCGCCATCACCGACGCCGGCGACCGCGGATTGATTGCCTTGCAGGCTTGTCAGGCCTATATCAGGGCCTTGGCGCGCTAACATTTTGATCGAAGCTGCGTCTTGCCAGCGCGATTGGCTCGTGTACGGTGGTTCCATTCAGCCCGATCAGGAGAGGACCGTGAAAGAAATCACCCAACTGGCCGCTGAACTTGGCAGGCGCTTGCAGGTTCTCAATGCCCACGTCACCACTGCCGAGTCCTGCACCGGCGGCGGCATCGCCGAGGCGATCACCCGCATTCCCGGGAGCTCGGCGTGGTTCGAGGCCGGTTATGTGACGTACTCCAATCGCCAGAAAACCTTGCAACTGAATGTGCCTGAAGAACTGTTTACGACGGTGGGGGCGGTCAGTCGCGAAGTGGTCGAGGCCATGGTCCATGGCGCGCAGGATAAAAGCCATGCGCGTTTTGCCGTGGCGGTCAGCGGTGTCGCGGGGCCGGACGGTGGCTCTGCGAGCAAGCCGGTGGGCACGGTCTGGCTGGCCTGGGGCGTCGGCGAACAGGTGTTCAGCAAGGTCCAGCACTTCCCCGGCAACCGCGATGAGGTCCGCCGACAAACGGTGAAGGCCGCGCTAGAGGGGCTGCTGCGCCATGCCGCTGGAGAAATCTCAAATCAGGGGTAGGCGATCCTCAATCGCTGTGGAATAATACTGGCTACTTATACAGGTGTTGGCCGTCAGGCCTTATTGATTACGTGAGGACTTTAATGGACGACAACAAGAAGAAAGCCTTGGCTGCGGCCCTGGGTCAGATCGAACGTCAATTCGGCAAGGGTGCCGTAATGCGTATGGGCGATCAGGACCGTCAGGCGATCCCGGCTATCTCTACTGGCTCTCTGGGTCTGGACATCGCGCTCGGCATTGGCGGCCTGCCAAAAGGCCGTATCGTTGAAATCTACGGTCCTGAATCCTCCGGTAAAACCACGCTGACACTGTCCGTGATCGCCCAGGCTCAAAAAGCCGGCGCGACCTGCGCATTCGTCGACGCCGAACACGCCCTCGACCCTGAGTACGCCGGCAAGCTGGGCGTCAACGTCGACGACCTGCTGGTTTCCCAGCCGGACACCGGCGAGCAGGCCCTGGAAATCACCGACATGCTGGTGCGTTCCAACGCGGTTGACGTGATCATCGTCGACTCCGTAGCCGCCCTGGTGCCAAAGGCCGAAATCGAAGGCGAAATGGGCGACATGCACGTGGGCCTGCAAGCCCGCCTGATGTCCCAGGCGCTGCGTAAAATCACCGGTAACATCAAAAACGCCAACTGCCTGGTTATCTTCATCAACCAGATCCGTATGAAAATCGGCGTGATGTTCGGCAGCCCGGAAACCACCACCGGTGGTAATGCGTTGAAGTTCTACGCTTCGGTTCGTCTGGACATCCGTCGTACGGGTGCGGTGAAAGAAGGTGACGAGGTTGTCGGTAGCGAAACCCGCGTCAAGGTTGTGAAGAACAAGGTCGCTTCGCCGTTCCGTCAGGCCGAGTTCCAGATTCTTTACGGCAAGGGCATCTACCTCAACGGTGAGATGATCGACCTGGGTGTTCTGCACGGTTTCGTCGAGAAGTCCGGTGCCTGGTATGCCTATGAAGGCACCAAGATCGGTCAGGGCAAGGCCAACTCGGCCAAGTTCCTGGCAGACAACCCGGAGATCGCCGCGAAGCTTGAGAAGCAACTGCGCGATAAGCTGCTGACTCCGGCGCCGGACGTCAAAGCATCGCCAGTCAAAGAGACGGCTGATGACCTGGCTGACGCTGATATCTGATTGATCCGATGACCGCCGTACTCGATACACTCGTCGCGGTGCGGCGAACCGCCATGGACCTGCTCGCACGACGCGAGCACGGTCGAGTCGAGCTGACGCGTAAACTGCGTCAGCGCGGCGCTCTCCCTGAAATGATCGACACAGCGCTCGACCGCTTGACGGAAGAGGGATTGCTGTCCGAATCCCGTTACCTCGAAAGCTTCGTTTCCTACCGTGCCCGTTCCGGTTATGGCCCTTTGCGCATTCGCGAAGAGTTGAGCCAGCGTGGCCTGCAACGTCCCGACATCGAGCTCGCCTTGCGCGAAAGTGGTATCAACTGGCAGGAACAACTGGAAGACACCTGGCGGCGCAAATTTGCCGGGCATCTACCGATAGACATGCGGGAGCGATCCAAACAGGGGCGTTTCCTGGCGTATCGGGGGTTTTCCATGGAGATGATCAACCGCTTGTTCAGCGGTCGAGGGATGGACGATTAAATAAAAACGGCCCGCTATTTCGATAGCGGGCCGTTTTTTTTTGCCTGTTATTTACGTCACCTTGGACGGTTCCCGTGTGCGCTGGTGCGCCTGGGGTTTGGGCTGTGCCCAGTTTTCCGGCAGGTTGATGAAGTCCACCAATTCCCGCAGGCGCCCATGATCACGGGCGTTGAAGGTGAAGGCCAGCCGCGCCAGATGGCTGAACTGCGGCTCATCGTGCTCCTCGCCGCTATAGACATGCTGATGGAAATGGTCGCTCAGGCACAGGTCGGCGAATGCCGTTTGCATGTGTTCGAGCGCGCCGTCGCTGAGCGGGTGATTCATGCGAATCACGAATTGATGCTTGAGCCAGCGGCTGGAGTGGAAGTTGCTGTAGAACTGGTTGATCTGCTCCACTGCCTCTTCGGCGCTGTAGACCAGGCTCACCAACTTCATGTCAGTCGGCAGGATGTAGCGATTTTCCTCCAGTTGATGGTGGATGAAATCCAGCGCGCCCTGCCAGAACGTACCCCCCGGCGTATCCAGCAGCACCACTGGCACCAGTGGGCTTTTACCGGTCTGGATCAGGGTCAGCACTTCCAGCGCTTCGTCCAGCGTACCGAAACCGCCCGGGCACAGGACCAGCGCGTCGGCTTCCTTGACGAAGAACAGCTTGCGGGTGAAGAAGAAGTGGAAGGACAGCAGGTTACTGGTGCCTTGGACAGTCGGGTTGGCATGTTGCTCGAAGGGCAGGGTGATATTGAACCCCAGGCTGTGTTCCAGGCCTGCACCTTCATGGGCGGCGGCCATGATCCCGCCACCGGCACCGGTGATGACCATCAGGTCCGAGCGCGCCAGCGCGGCGCCGAGTTCCCGGGCCATGCCATACAGCGGATGTTCGATTGGCGTTCGGGCCGAGCCGAACACAGTGACTTTGCGCCGCCCCTTGAACTGTTCCAGCACACGGAATGCGTGCTCCAGTTCGCGCAGGGCCTGCAGGGTGATCTTGGCGTTCCAGCGGTTGTGATCTTCCTGGGCCATGCGCAGCACGGTCAGGATCATGTCGCGGTAAATCGGGATGTTGGGGCTGTTGGGTGAAACCAGGTTGAGTTGCTCTTCGACCTTGCTGGTGAGGTCGTGGCCGCTTTCTTCAAAATGGCGGCTGAGGAGGTTATTCGGTTGATAAGGCATTCAACTTCTCCTTGCATGCAGGCTGTGTTTTTTCCAACGAGTGAAAAAAACCTTCGCAACAACAAACGCATAACGGGCCGCTCCTTTTCGGCCTGACAGTCAATGTGAATACGCTAAATCTAGTTCCTCTGGATCAATTGCGCTGCCTTGATCATTGCGCCGCAAAGTCTTTCCTGGCAACCGCTTATTGACGATTTTCAAGGTGGTTTCACCGCTCGTCTGAACGCCAGCCCGGCGGCTGTGGCTCTGATTTACTAAGTTACAGGCGTGACACGACAACTTTGCGTCAAAGGCAGCGCGCAAGGTTCTAGCGGTTCAAGGATTTGAGTGTGCAGGCAGGGAGGCGGGAAACCATGGCCAGATTGATTCTGGAGATCGATGCGCAACTGTATCGATTATTGAAGTCGTCAGCCGAGACCAATCATTTGAGTCTTGAAGAAGAGTGCTGCCGGCGTCTGGGCGGTGGCGAGCGCCGTTCCCGTTATTTGCTGGCTTTGCTGGCAGAACTGCGCGCCGAGGATGAACAGCGGCGCGCCAATTCCCGATGATTATTTCTTCTTGGCCGGGGTCGCTTTCGGGCAATCCGATTCCTGATAGCTGGCGGAACCGACCGAGCGGTTGGTCTTCACTTCAGTGAAGTCGTAACGCATGACCGCGCCCTTGGCCATCAGTTTGCGGAACGACGGGTTGTTGCAGACCGAGGCGCCCAGCTGGAAATACACGGCTTTCGGATCGGCGCGCATCTTGTCGGCGTGGCTGCTTTGCACGCTCAAGTGGTTGATCAGGGTATTGCCTTCAACGGTGTAGCCCTGATCAAGAATGTCCTCGTTGATCGCCCGTGGTGTGCCGACGCTGCTTTGTACAGCGACGTTTCGCAGCTCTCTGTTGAGATTCTGCTCGCTCAAGGAAGCAGCCTGAGCGCTGAAGGACGACGCCAATAGAACGGCAGCGGTGGGAACGATAAGGCGCAGCATGAAACTCTCCTGGTTCAGTGACTGGTTGGTTCGACCCGTCACGTGACTGTGCGTTCAGTGGCGGCGGATTATAGGGGAGTGGGCCCGGACGGTACAGGCGTGCGCCGGCCGCTCTGATAAACTGCCGGCACTTTTTGCCTTGCCGAGTGTTTTTTGTGTCGATTTCCCCTGCCTGTCGGTGTTGCCGGCGATGAACCTTCAAACCCCACGCTTTGCGGCGAATGCCGTGGCCCGCTTGCGCGATGAGCGCGAAGAGGAAGGCATCAGGCCGATCCAGGCCCGTGGCTGGCGAGCGCCCCGTTGCCGTGCCTGCCGGGTGATCGAGAGCCATTGCCTGTGTGCCTGGCGTCCGCAGGTCGAGACCCGCTCCGGCGTGTGCCTGATCATGACCAGCAAGGAAGTGTTCAAGCCGAGCAACACCGGTTGGCTGATTGCCGATGTGGTCCGCGACAACCACGCGTTCATCTGGTCGCGCACCGAGACCGATCAAAAACTGTTGGATCTGCTGGCTGACCCGCAATGGCAGCCGTACCTGGTGTTTCCGGGCGAATATGTCGAGCCCGAGCGCGTGACGAATACGGTCGACATCGACAGCACCAAGCGGCCGCTGTTTATTCTGCTCGACGCGACCTGGACCGAAGCCCGGAAGATTTTCCGCAAAAGCCCTTATTTTGACCGGCTGCCGATTCTCAGCCTGCTCCCGGAAAAACTTTCCCGATATCGCTTGCGCCGCTCGACCCGCAGCGAGCACCTGTGCACCGCCGAAGTGGCGGCGCTGTGCCTGGACCTGGCGGGCGATACCGACGCGGCCTCGGCACTGGACGCTTATTTCGACGTGTTCAGCCAGCATTACCTGGATGCCAAGCATCAGTTGGATATGAATGTTGAAACCCCGGCCCACGCCGAGCTCATGCCTTTTGTGCAGAACACGGTTCCGGTCATCGGCTGATTGTCGCCCATACTGCAAAGAACCGTCGCGGCCACGCACCTTGACCACCCCGGCTTCGCTGGGCATGCTTGGCGCCGATTAGGGCGCGGCCAAAGTTTGATACGCCGACTTCTTACGTGATTAGCCATGTAATTGGCGTTGAACGTGCCCTGTTGGTGCCGCTCCGTGGCGGCACCTTGAGTTGTTTGAAAAACAGGATCATTTGAAAAATGGCCACATACGAAATCCTGATTGCCGATGACCACCCTCTTTTTCGTAGTGCACTGCATCAAGCGTTAACCCTGGGCCTGGGCCCGGATGTCCGTCTGGTGGAAGTGGCAAGCATTGCCGAGCTGGAAACCCGTCTGGACGAAAAGTCCGACTGGGACCTGGTGCTGCTGGACCTGAACATGCCGGGGGCCTACGGATTTTCCGGGTTGGTGTTGTTGCGCGGTCAGTATCCGCAGATTCCGGTGGTCATGGTCTCGGCTCAGGAAGAAGCGTCGATCATGGTCAAGTCCCGCGAATTCGGGGCCAGTGGCTTTATTCCCAAGTCGAGTGACCTGAGCGTGATTCAAAAAGCCGTGCGTGCGGTGCTCGATGGTGACGTATTCTGGCCACCCCAGGCGTTTGAAGCGGTCAGCGTTTCCGCCGAGGCCAAAGCCGCCAGCGAAGGCTTGGCCAGCCTGACGCCCCAGCAGTTCCGGGTGCTGACGATGGTCTGTGAGGGTTTGCTGAACAAGCAGATTGCCTATGAGCTAAGCGTGTCCGAAGCAACGATCAAGGCCCATGTGACGGCGATCTTCCGCAAGCTGAATGTGCGAACCCGAACCCAGGCGGCGCTACTCTTGCAACAACTTGAGTCAATTTCGAGTCACTAAGTGCGGCCGATTCACGCTTTTTTGACTTTTATTACTCTAGCTTTCCCACTTCTTTTCGGTTCAGTTGCCTACCCTATGTCACCTTTCAAAGGCCAGACCGGCCTAAAACGCATCCTCAACGCCTCCGGCTATTCACTGGACGGCCTGCGTGCAGCCTTTACCGGCGAAGCGGCTTTCCGGCAACTGGTGTTGCTTAACGTCATCCTGATTCCGATTTCGTTCTTCCTGAACGTCAGCCGGGTCGAGCAGGCGCTGTTGATCGCCGTATGCCTGCTGGCGCTGATCGTCGAGTTGCTCAATTCGGCGGTAGAAGCGGCCATCGACCGCATTTCCCTTGAATTGCACCCACTGTCCAAGAACGCCAAGGACATGGGCAGCGCCGCACAGTTCGTGGCGTTGACCATGATTGCCCTGGTGTGGGCGGTGATTCTGCTTTAAGCGATGGTAGGCAGCACGATCTCGTCGCTGCGCTGAACCCCGGCGGTGAAAGCGCGGCACAGGTCGAGGAATTCGCGCATCGCCGGCGTCTGAAATTTCTGTTTGTGCCAGATGAAATAGAACTGCCGCGCCAGGTCCAGATCCGGCGTCTCCACTGCCACCAGGCTGCCGCGGCGGAACGCATCACGCAGCGCCAGCCGCGAAATACAGCCAATTCCCAAGCCTGACTCCACCGCGCGTTTGATCGCTTCGGTGTGCTCCAGCTCCAGGCGAATATTCAGCGCGCTGCGATGGTGACGCATGGCCTGGTCGAAGGTCAGGCGCGTGCCAGAGCCTTGCTCGCGCAGGATCCACGCCTCATGACTCAATTCTTCCATGGTCGCGATGCCACGTTTGGCCAGCGGATGCTGGGGCGCGCAGAACACCACCAGCTCATCCTCGACCCAGCTCTGCACTTCGATGTCCGGGTGGCTGCAGTCGCCTTCGATTAGACCCAGATCAATTTCATAGTGGGCGACTTGTTGCACGATGTTGGCGGTGTTCTGTACATGCAGCTTCACCTGGCTTTCGGGATGGCGCTGCATGAAGCTGCCGATCAGCAGCGTCGCCAGGTAATTGCCGATAGTCAGGGTCGCGCCGACCGCCAACGAGCCGAAACCGGACTTGCCGTTGAGCAGGTCTTCGATTTCCTTGGATTGGTCGAGCAGCGCTACCGCTTGGGGCAATAGCTGTTTGCCGAGGGCGTTGAGGCTCAGTCGTTTGCCGGCGCGGTCGAACAACTGGCAGCTGGACTGGCGCTCTAGCTCGGTAATCGAGGTGCTGGCCGCCGATTGCGAGAGGTTGAGCAGACCCGCAGCACGGGATACGCTTTCCTGCTGAGCGACGGCGACGAAGACTTGAAGTTGACGTAGAGTAAATCGCATATCTATATAACCGATAACCCTTATCTTAATAATCCAGTTAACAGATATTGTGGCTGCCATTAGAATGCGATGCAATTGCGCACGGCTGGTTCTCTTTCTTTAGTAGAGCAGCGCAGACCCAATCTCCAGGAGTCCCACGTACATGAGCAACATGAACCACGAGCGTGTCCTCAGTGTTCACCACTGGAACGACACTCTGTTCAGCTTCAAGTGCACCCGCGATCCGGGCCTGCGCTTCGAGAACGGTCAGTTCGTGATGATCGGCCTGCAACAGCCCAACGGCCGCCCGCTTATGCGCGCTTACTCGATTGCCAGCCCGAACTGGGAAGAGCATCTCGAGTTCTTCAGCATCAAAGTGCCTGATGGTCCGCTGACTTCCCAGTTGCAGCATCTGAAGGAAGGCGACGAGATCATCATCAGCAAAAAGCCTACTGGCACTCTGGTGCTGGACGACTTGAAGCCTGGCAAACACTTGTACCTGCTCAGCACCGGCACCGGTCTGGCGCCGTTCATGAGCGTCATCCAGGACCCGGAAACCTACGAGCGTTTCGAAAAAGTGATCCTGTGCCACGGCGTGCGTTACGTCAACGAAGTCGCCTACCGCGAATTCATCACCGAGCACTTGCCGCAGAACGAGTTCTTCGGCGAGGCCCTGCGTGACAAGTTGATCTACTACCCGACCGTGACCCGCGAGCCGTTCGAGAACGAAGGCCGCCTGACCGACCTGATGCGCAGCGGCAAGCTGTTCAGCGACATCGGTCTGCCACCGATCAACCCGCAGGACGACCGCGCCATGCTGTGCGGCAGCCCGAGCATGCTCGACGAGACCAGCGAAGTGCTGAACAGCTTCGGCCTGAAAGTCTCGCCGCGGATGCGCGAGCCGGGTGATTACCTGATCGAGCGAGCGTTCGTCGAGAAGTAGGAACACCGCCTCACTGAAAAGCCCCCATTGCCTGTGCAGGCAATGGGGGCTTTTTTATGCCTGGCACAATCCCTGTAGGAGCTGTGTAGGAGCTGTCGAGTGAAACGAGGCTGCGATCCTTTGATCTTGTTTTTAAAAGCAACATCAAAAGATCGCAGCCTCGTTTCACTCGACAGCTCCTACATTAGTTGGAGACGGGGATGACTTCGAGGACGCGAATCACCCCGGCTTCCGGGTAGTGCCAGCGCACATCCAGATCCCAGAACTGCGCGCCGTATTCCCGTTCAGGTGTAGGAATCTGGTACGCCGGACGTGGGTCTTGTGCCAGGCATTGATCAATCAGCGCAACCAACGGCTCACCAAGGCGCTTGGCGTGCTCGTGAGCTTGTTGCAGCGCTGCCTCTGCCCACCGCACGGGAATCAACTGCGGCGAGGCGCTGGCGATGCTGTTGGAGGCGCTGTCGATGATGTCGGCGTAAGGCACGTAGGGTTTGATGTCGAGAACCGGCGTGCCGTCCAGCAGGTCGATACCGGAGATAAACAACCGATTGGCTTCGACCCTGTCCAGCTTCACCACGGATTGGCCGATGCCATTGGGCCGATGGGTCGCACGGGTGGCGAACACGCCCATGGACTTGTTACCGCCCAGGCGAGGAGGGCGGACCTTCAGTCGTGGCTTTTCTTCCAGGGCCTGATGGAACAGGAACAGTAACCAGACGTGACTGACCTGCTCCAGTCCCTGCACCGCGTCACCCTGATCGAACGGCGCCACCAGTTCCAGCACACCGCGAGCGGCCGGGGCCAGCTGCGGTTGGCGCGGGATGGCGAATTTCTCCTTGAAGCAGGAGCGCACGAAGCCGATGGGGGAAACGCTGTAGGTCATGGTTTGGGGATCGAAGCGGGGAAGAGGCGGGCATGATAACCCGATCAACCCTGGAATCGGCGGTGACAGGTAGGGCCTCTTCGCGAGCAAGCCCGCTCCCACAGGGGATCTGCGGTGTGAACTAATCTTCTGACCACCATAGATCCAATGTGGGAGCGGGCTTGCTCGCGAAGGCCGCGCCACCGATCTCAGAGACTAAACCCACCATCCAACGGAATGATATTCCCGGTCATATACGCCCCCGCCGTACTCGCCAGGCTGATCGCCAGCGCCGCCATTTCTTCCTCCCGACCCCAGCGCTTCATCGGAATCAACGCCGTATCTTCCGCCAGCGCCTGCTCATCATTGCCGATGTGCGCCGTCATCTTGCTCGGAAACCGCCCCGGCGCAATCACGTTGACGTTGATGTGCTGACTCACCAGTTCCCGCGCCAGAATTCGCGACAGTTGATGCAGGGCAGCCTTGCTCGGCCCATAGGCATATGCCTGTTCACCGAAGGAAGAAATCCCGGCCACCGAGCCGATATTGATGATCCGCGCCGGGTTGGCGGCGGAACCGGCCTTGCGCAGCAACGGCAAAAACTGCTGGATGCAATTGAACACCGAGGTCACGTTGAGCTGCATGACCTTTTCCCAGCCCTTGATCGGGTAGCTTTCCAGTGGCGCGCCCCAGGTGGTGCCGGCGTTGTTGACCAGAATATCCAGGTGATCGATCTGCTCGCCCAGGCGCGTCGCCAGTTGCAGCACGCCTTCTTCGTTAGCGAGATTGGCCGCCATGCCGTGGCAGGCGCCGAACGCACTCAACTCTTCAGCGGTTTGCAGGCAAGCCTCGGCATCCCGGGCGCAGACGAACACGGTCGCGCCGGCCTCGACGTAAGCCTTGGCGATCATTTTGCCGATACCACGAGTGCCGCCGGTCACCAGAGCGGTGCGGTCTTGCAGGGAAAAGTACGGGTGCATGGCGAATCCTGAGAACTGAAGGGTCAATACACCCTAGTCGTCAGCCGCCGGAAGCGGAGCCACTATTTTTGCGAGGAATGGAGATCTATTTGTAGGAGCAAAGCTTGCTCGCGATGGCGATCTCGAAAACGCCATCGCGAGCAAGCTTTGCTCCTACAGGGTTGGCCGCCGTTACTGCGGACGAACGCGCAGGGTCAGGCCCTTGAGGAAGTTGCGCAGCAACTGGTCACCACAGGTGCGGTAGTTGGTGTGGCCGAATTTGCGGAACAGCGCGCTCAGCTCAGGCTTGGACACCGGGAACTCGGAAGCCTTGAGGATCGCGTGCATGTCGTCTTCCTTCAGTTCGAAGGCCACGCGCAGTTTCTTCAGGATGATGTTGTTGGTCACCGGGGTTTCAATCGGCTGCGGCGGACGGCTTTCGTCCTTGCCGCGCTTGAAGATCACCAGGCCATCGAGGAAATGCGCCATGACTTCGTCCGGGCAGCGCACGAAGCCTTCCTCGTCTTCCTCTTTCTTGTCGAGGTAGGTCAGCAGGTCTTCCATGGACACGTCCATGCCGCCGATCTTGATGATCTCGATGACTTTCTTGTCGCTGATGTCGAGCATGTAGCGCACGCTGCGCAGTACGTCGTTATGAATCATGGTGTGCAATCCTGATATTCAGCAGTGGGCGCCGCATAAGCAGCGGCGCCGAAATGTAGGGCGGTGTGAAAAGTCTTAGAACTTCTCTTTGCCGGACAGGTAGCGCCATTGCCCCAGCGGCACTTTGCCGATGGACACGCCGCCGATGCGGATGCGACGGATGGCGACGACCTTCAGGCCCACGGCCTGGCAGAACAGGGCGATCACGCCCGGTTGTGGGTTCTTCATCGCAAAGCGCAGACGGTTTTCGTTCTGCCAACTGGCCTTGACCGCCGGCAGTTCCTTACCCTTGTAAGTCAGGCCATGGTTCAGGCGATTGAGGCCGTGAGCCACCATGTCGCCTTCAACCTCGACCACATATTCCTGCTCGATTTTCGCCGAATCGGCGGTGAGCTTGCGCAGGATCTTCCAGTCCTGGGTGAACACCAGCAGACCGCTGGCGTTGGCCTGCAGGTCGGTGCTGGCGGTCAGGCGCAGGAAGTGACCCTTGAGCGGACGTTTGCTGAAGCGGTGTTCTTCGCTCAGGGTCTCGGCGCTGATGGTCGCCATCGCGGTGTCCGCGTCCATGCCCACGGGCACGTTGAACAGAATGGTCACCGGCTCCGGCGCGGTGGCCTTGGCCTCCGGGTCGAGCTCGACTTTCTGGTTCTCGACCTTGAACTGCGGCTCGTCGATGACTTCGCCGTCCACGGTGACCCAGCCGCCCTCAATGAACAGCTCAGCCTCCCGACGGGAACAGCCGACGAGTTCGATGAGGCGTTTGGAGAGACGAATCGGGTCAGTCATGACAGGGCCGTAACAAAAAAGGGGTGGGCATTGTACCTGCTGGGCGCGGGTTAATCGCGGGTCCATTTGCCTCATGTGCTTTTAATGTGGGAGCGGGCTTGCTCGCGAAAGCGGTGGATCAGTCAAAACATCGGTTGAATGACAGACCGCTTTCGCGAGCAAGCCGCTCCCACACTGTTCTTGTGTTAACCGTTGCGGGCCAGTTGTTGCCCTTGGCGTAGACGCATATGCAACAGCGGATACGGCTGACCCATGCCATCAACCTCCGAGCGGCCGATCACCTCAAACCCTTGCTTGAAGTAAAACCCCAGCGCCTGCGGGTTCTGTTCGTTGACGTCCAGCTCATCGGCGTTCAGGCGTTCCAGGGCATAGCGCAGCAGTTGCTTGCCCAGGCCCTGGCCGCGATGGGCCGGGTCGATAAAGAGCATTTCGATCTTGCCCGCCGCGACGCCGGCGAACCCGGTGATGCGCTGGCGCGAGTCCTTGGTGCAGATCAGCATCACCGCGTCGAGGTATCGGGTCAGCACCAGGTTCTTCAACAGTTCGATGTAGCTGTCTGGCAGAAAATCATGGGTGGCGCGCACCGAGGCCTCCCAGACCCGGGTGAGTTCTTCGTAATCACTCTGTTTCGGTGTGTGGATGACCGAATGGTGGCGCATGCCCGCCTGCCTCTCATGGGGTGAATGATGCGAATCCTTTCTCCACAAAACGATAGACGTAAAAAAGCCCCGCATCTCGTCAAGAGAGCAGGGCTTTTCGTATTTTTTGCGTTTAGATCTGTTCAGCCCACAGGTCGTACTCGTCGGCGTCGGTCACTTTGCACCAGACTTTGTCGCCTGGCTTCAGGTTGCTGCCGTTGTCGATAAACACGTTGCCGTCGATTTCCGGGGCATCGAAGAAGCAGCGGCCAACGGCGCCTTGCTCGTCGACTTCGTCCACCAGCACTTCGATTTCACGGCCGACACGCAGTTGCAGGCGTGCCGAGCTGATGGCCTGTTGGTGCGCCATGAAGCGGTCCCAACGGTCTTGCTTGACGTCGTCCGGCACGATGGCCGCGTCCAGCAGGTTGGCCGGTGCGCCCTCGACCGGCGAGTACTGGAAGCAGCCGACGCGATCGAGCTGCGCTTCGGTCAACCAGTCCAGCAGGTACTGGAAGTCTTCTTCGGTTTCGCCAGGGAAGCCGACGATGAAGGTCGAACGGATGATCAGGTCCGGGCAGATCACGCGCCAGTTCTTGATCCGCGCCAGGGTCTTGTCTTCGAAGGCCGGGCGTTTCATGGCTTTCAGGACTTTCGGGCTGGCGTGCTGGAACGGGATGTCCAGGTACGGCAGGATCTTGCCGGCGGCCATCAGCGGGATCAGCTCGTCGACGTGCGGGTACGGGTAAACGTAGTGCAAGCGAACCCAGACGCCGAGGCTGCTCAAGGCTTCGCAGAGTTCGGTCATGCGGGTTTTCACCGGCGCGCCGTTCCAGAAACCGGTGCGGTATTTCACATCAACGCCGTAGGCGCTGGTGTCCTGGGAGATCACCAACAGCTCTTTGACGCCGGCCTTGACCAGGCGCTGGGCCTCGTCGAGCACGTCACCGACCGGACGGCTGACCAGTTTGCCGCGCATCGACGGGATGATGCAGAAGCTGCAGCTGTGGTTGCAGCCTTCGGAAATCTTCAGGTACGCGTAGTGACGCGGGGTCAGCTTGATGCCTTGCGGCGGCACCAGGTCGATCAGCGGGTTGTGATCCTGGCGCGGCGGCACGGCGTCGTGCACGGCGTTGACCACTTGCTCGTACTGCTGCGGACCGGTCACGGCCAACACGCTCGGGTGCACCTTGCGGATGTTGCCTTCTTCGACGCCCATGCAGCCGGTCACGATGACCTTGCCGTTTTCCTTGATGGCTTCGCCGATCACTTCCAGCGACTCAGCCTTGGCCGAATCGATGAAACCGCAGGTGTTGACCACCACGACATCGGCGTCCTCGTAAGTGGACACGACGTCATAGCCTTCCATGCGCAGCTGGGTAAGGATGCGCTCAGAGTCGACCAGGGCTTTGGGGCAGCCCAGGGATACGAAGCCAACCTTTGGATTGGCCGTGGCGGGAGTGGTGGACATGTCTAACCTCGGTATTTGTTGACGCCTCCAGCCGAAGTGGGCAAGGCGACAGACGGGCACTTGGTGTGCCTCTGATCAAAAAGTGCGCAATTCTAGCGATGAGAGGCGCACTTGACCAGCTTTATGCAGGGAAATACGACGAGTGCTGCGCTATGCTTCGCGCCGGTACGCTTTACCGAATTTTTACAGTCAACAAATCGTCTGTAACCTGAAGTAAAACAGCGCATGCTGCACGGCAAAGCATAGTGCTTCTTATAAGAAGTCCGGGTCTGAGTAGTAGGAGTTTTTGGATGGGGCAGGCAAGTAGTCAGGCGGCGGGCGCCGAGCATTCGGCGGCAAAACCGATCGGCATGCTGGTCGCGGCAGTCGGGGTGGTTTATGGCGATATCGGCACAAGCCCGCTGTACACCCTTAAGGAAGTGTTCTCCGGTGCCTATGGCGTACCGGTCAACCATGACGGCGTGTTGGGCATCCTGGCATTGATCTTCTGGTCGCTGATCTGGGTCGTTTCATTCAAGTACATGATGTTTGTGTTGCGTGCCGACAACCAGGGCGAAGGCGGGATCATGGCGTTGACCGCGTTGGCCCGGCGGGCGGCGGCGGGGCATCCGAAGCTGCGTTCCTTGCTGGTGGTCTGCGGGCTGATCGGTGCGGCGCTGTTCTATGGCGACAGCATGATCACCCCGGCGATTTCCGTGCTCTCGGCGATTGAAGGCCTGGGGCTGGCATTTGATGGTATCGACCATTGGGTGGTGCCGTTGTCGTTGGTCGTACTGGTGGCGCTGTTCCTGATCCAGAGCCACGGCACCGCACGCATCGGCATTTTGTTTGGTCCGATCATGGTGACCTGGTTTGTGGTGCTCGGCGCCCTGGGCGTCTACGGCATCTTGCAACAGCCGGAAGTGCTGCATGCGATGAACCCGGTGTGGGGCGTGCGTTTCTTCATCGCGCACCCAGGCATGGGCGTGACCATTCTTGGCGCTGTGGTGCTGGCACTGACCGGCGCCGAAGCGCTGTACGCCGACATGGGCCACTTCGGCCGCAAGCCGATTGCCCGTGCGTGGTTCATCCTCGTGCTGCCAGCGCTGGTGCTGAACTACTTCGGCCAGGGCGCCTTGCTGCTCGGTGATCCGGAAGCTGCGCGCAACCCGTTCTACTTGCTGGCGCCGAGCTGGGCCTTGATCCCGCTGGTCGGCCTGTCGACCATGGCCACGGTGATTGCCTCCCAAGCGGTGATTTCCGGCGCGTTCTCCCTGACCCGTCAGGCGATCCAGCTCGGTTACATTCCGCGCATGCACATCCGCCACACCTCCAGCGCCGAACAGGGCCAGATCTACATTGGCGCGGTGAACTGGTCGCTGATGGTCGGTGTGATCCTGCTGGTGATCGGCTTCGAATCCTCCGGCGCCCTGGCCTCGGCTTACGGCGTCGCGGTGACGGGCACCATGCTGATGACCACCGTGCTGGTGTCGGCGGTGATGTTGCTGTTGTGGAAATGGCCACCGTTCATCGCGGTGCCGTTGTCGATTGCTTTCCTGCTGGTCGACGGTCTGTACTTCGCCGCCAACGTGCCGAAAATCGTCCAGGGCGGGGCCTTCCCGGTGATCGCCGGTATCGTGCTGTTCGTGCTGATGACCACCTGGAAGCGCGGCAAGCAACTGCTGGTGGAGCGTCTGGACGAAGGCGGACTGCCGCTGCCGATCTTCATCAGCAGTATCCGCGTGCAACCGCCGCACCGCGTCCAGGGCACGGCCGTGTTCCTCACCGCCCGCCCGGACGCCGTGCCCCACGCGCTGTTGCACAACCTGCTGCACAACCAGGTGCTGCACGAGCAAGTGGTGCTGCTGACCGTCGTCTACGAAGACATCCCGCGTGTGCCCGCCTCCCGGCGTTTCGAGGTGGATTCCTACGGTGAAGGGTTCTTCCGGGTGATCCTGCACTTCGGCTTCGTCGACGAACCGGACGTGCCGCAAGCGCTGAAACTGTGTCACCTCGATGACCTGGACTTCAGCCCGATGCGCACCACCTACTTCCTCAGCCGCGAAACCGTCATCGCCTCCAAACTCGAAGGCATGGCCCGCTGGCGCGAGGCGTTGTTTGCGTTCATGTTGCAGAACGCCAACGGTAACCTGAGGTTCTTCAATCTGCCGCTGAACCGGGTGATTGAATTGGGGACGCAGGTGGAGATGTAATTTGGCGTTATCAAAAAGCCCCCGTTGCCGTTGAGGTGGCGGGGGCTTTTTTGTGGCCGATCACATCACTCCAATGCAATGAAGATCCCCTGTGGGAGCGGGCTTGCTCGCGAAGGCGGTGTGTCATTCAACATAGTTGTCGACTGACGGCCCCTTCGCGAGCAAGTCGAATCGTCGCACCGCCGCTCCCACATGGGGTCTGCGGCGTTACTTGCTCTCAGGCAGCTCTTCTTCAGATTCAGTCTTTGTCCGCGCAGGTCGCGGGGTCAGCACCTTCACCACATCATCGATCACGGCCTTGCCCATTGCCGTCAGGTAATGCGCGGCCCAGGCATGGCGGTCATTGTCTTTGGCGTAAGCGGCATCCTCGGCGAAGGATTTGGCGAGGAATAACAGGTCGGAGGCTTGTGACAATGCGTCAACGATGGGGAGGCCGGCGCGGACGTTGAATAATGCCTGGTTCGAGCAGTAGATGACGGGGGTGAAGCCGATGGTTTTTAGTTCTGAAATCGCGGTCGAATCAACTTTAGTCATATGTAATTCCTAATTTGAAGGGCTGTCACATTCGTTTCCAAGCGAATGGGTGACAGCTATGCGCGGGTTGGAAAACCGGGAAATTAGGAAACCGGCACGTCCGAAGACGTCCCGCGCACAGCCGCCATAACTCAAGAGCGCAAAATAAAAAGCCTTTGCGATCGTGAAGGGCACGCTGTTGCGACTAATTTCGACGGGTTTCCAAGCCCGATCGCTGAATGGTCAGCGACGTCCGGAGAGTATCCCGTCGAAGAAAAGCGCAACAAGGCATCAAAGTGCCCAAAAACCACGATTCGGAGTTTGCCTACAAGGTCTGTCGGCGTCATCTGATATTGCGATGCCGTTCAGTAAATGAAAGTAGCGTGGCAAGTGATTTTACAAGTCGAAGTTTTTTTCGTTGCAGCAGGCGAATGAGAAAAATCGAAAGTACTTGACTGTTCAATATTTGCAATGAGACAAGTGTCCACGTTTTATGGAATGTGGACACTTGAGGTTTCTAGCTCCATGAAGAGTCAAGACATTTTGCTTTTATTTAAAATGGCAAGCCTACACGCTCAGGAAGAAAATCTCTTTGGGAGGATGGAGTCTGAATCGAATTCGAACACGGTTGAGGGATTACTGAAGCCCCTGCAGTTAAACCGAATGACGGCAGGGGGAGGAGTGGGGCAGCCGCTAGTCACCTACCCTACTGACGGTGAAGAAACCGTATTCCACCGCCGGGAATACTACTCACCCATGGACGACGAAGATGGGTGGGAAGGGTGGTCAGAGCCTGTCCCTTCTGCTCCGCTGGCGAGCTGGAGTGAAGGCTACTCGTTGCGTGCGTTGTCTGCGTCACTTGGGCTCAGCAAAAGCGAGGTTTCAAACTCAATAGCCAGGTGTCGTGAATCAGGATTGCTCACCAATGACTACGACACCGGGCTTGCAAAAGTTAATCGGCGAGAGCTGCTGAAAATTACCGAGCACGCTCTGAAATACTTTTTCCCTGTGAAGCCGGGCGCAATGGTTCGCGGCATTCCAACAGGCTTCGCCGCACCAGCGCTGTCCAAAAGCATCAAGAGCGCTGGCGGGTTGATTCCGGTTTGGCCGGATGCCCTTGGAACTGAGCGAGGTCAAGCGATAGAGCCGCTCTACAAGACGGTGCCGGAAGCGGTGAAGCGGGACAGAACCCTTTATCACTATCTTGCGCTGGCTGATGCGATCCGCCTTGGTGGCCCGCGAGAGTGTGGTGTGGCGATTAACATTCTGAAGGCAGGGATGGGGCTGAAATAACATGTCATCAAACGCTGATCACAACTACGAGCTCATAGAATTTGTTGCTGACGGCTTGGGGGAGGCGTTTCTGACTGAGGTGGCTTTTGTCGGCGGTTGCACAACAGCCATGCTGGTCACGGATGCGGCTGTGCTGGACGACATTCGTTTCACTGATGATGTTGACTTGGTGATCGAGCTGGCAGGCATTAGCGCTTGGCAACACCTCATAGAACGTCTGGCGGCCAAGAACTTCAAGATCACTGGTGAAGACGAAGTCAACTGTCGCTTCCGCTTCAACGACGTCGTTGTAGACGTGATGCCTTCTGACCCCGCTGTTCTGGGATATTCCAATCGTTGGTTCGTGGAGGGACTGGCGAGGGCCGATAAATTTACGTTGCCCAGCGGGGCCGTCATCCAGATATTCAAGCCGACCTACTTTCTTGCCACGAAACTAGAGGCCTTTAGCGGTCGCGGTGGGGGCGATCCTTACCACAAGGACGTCGAAGATATCCTCATTCTGATTGATGGTCGTAAAGAGCTTTTAGAAGAAGTTCGCAGCGCTGAGCCTGAGCTCAAGGAATTCATCACCACTGGAATTCAAGAACTCACGGTTCTCAATGGTATCGACTACGTGATTGAAAGCTCAGGCTCGGTGCAGGCCAATCCGGGAAGAGGGCGAATTATTCACATGCGCATGAAGGATTTGGCCAGCGCATGAGATACACCACTAGATCAGTAATAGGGCGGACGAGGAAAGCCAACCATGACTCTGCTGGGGCTCTTTGCGACGGTGACAGAGGGCTATTCGTCGTCACGGACGGTACGTCGAAGCCCGGCAGTGGCCAACTGGCAGAATGTTTTGTAAAAGCTGTTTTAGCGGCCTGCCCGAAACACATGGATCAGAGGGGCGATATCACTGAGCATGAAGCCGTCGAGGAGGTACTTGGTTCCGTGCTGGCCGAGCTTCACGCCGCTTTGTTTGCGGACCAGGCGGGCAGCGTGTGTTACCTGATCGGTTTCGCTGCTCATGGGAAGCTCACGCTTGCGTATGAGGGTGACTGTTCGTGCGGTGTCGTGACGCCGGCAGGCATGATCGAGTGGATCACACAGCCCCACTGCAAGGCCAATTGGAGGCGCGACCGTTCGCACCGTGAGCTGGCGCAAGATCCTGCTCGAAACCAAGTAACTCGATGCCTGAAGGTTAATCGTGTTCCACACCCTGACTTTGTTTTTCACCATCTGGCCGTAGGTGAGCGACTGGTTTTCGTGACCGACGGCTTCTGGGCAGAGTTAACGGAGTCGCAGCAAAGCAGGTTGTTGTCAGCACCGGATAGCGACTTTATCGCTGTTGAAGACGACGTAACGTGGATAGATGTTCAGCTTTAGCCTTGGAAATACAGATCATCTGCATAAAGTCCGGCTAGCTGGAGTTGCTTCAAATCAGTACATGTAAAAAAGCCCCCGCAACCAAACGGCTGCGGGGGCTTTTTATCGGGCGGGGGCTCAGATCACTCCTGCGCCGTCGCCTCTTCCTTGGCCTGACGCTTGACGATGATGTCCACCAAACGCTGTGCCAGTGCCGGATAGTTTTCGTCGAAGTGGTGGCCGCCAGGCAGCTTTATAGCCTCGCCGACAGCGGTCTTGTCGGTGCAGCCGCTCTCGTCGACTTCTTCTTCGCCGTAGATGCACACCACTTTGTCGGCAGGCAACTTGGCCATTTCCGGGCCGGTGGCGGCTTCTTTGCCGGCGTTGCCGAGCCAGCCTTCGACTTCGATTTCGAAGCTGCCGGTGCGGGCGAAGGCCAGCAGGATGATTGCGTCGACCCGTTGCTGTTCCGACTCGGCCAGGCGGTTGTAGATCGCTGGCAGGACGTCGGCACCGAACGAGTAGCCGGTCAGGATGAAGCGCTTGGTGCCCCATTTCTGGCGGTAATGCTGCATCAGCTCGGCGAGGTCCAGGGCGCTTTGCTCCGGGCTCTTGTGCTGCCAGTAGTAGCGCAGGGTGTCGATGCCGACCACCGGGTAGCCGATCTTGGCCATCTCGCCCGCCACGTCGCGGTCGAGGTCGCGCCAGCCGCCGTCACCGGACAGGAACAGGGTCACGGTGTCCTTGGCCTGGCCGGCCGGGACTTCGACGACAGGAATCTGCAAGCCACCGGCAGCCTTGTCACCACCGACGAGGATCTTGCGCAGTTCGTTGTTCAGCACTTGCGGCAGGTTGATGTCGTAGTCGCTGATGCTGGTTTCGGCGTTCGGTTGATCGCGCACGAAGCCTGCGCTGGCGTCGTCCGGGTTGTCGTTCCAGGCCACCAGCCAGTGGCCGTGGGCGGCGCTTTTTGGCAGCAGGTGAGTGCAACCACCCTTTTCCAGGGCCAGGTCCACGGAAATGGCCTGGGCCTTGTCGTTCTTCTGCTCGGACAACCAGCGCCACGCCAGCACGGCGCCAGGGCCGATACCGCTGACCAGGGTCGCCGGGCCGTTCAGTTCACGCAAACCCGATTGCAGGGCACGGCTTTGCAGCAGGCAGTCTTTGGGCAGGATCACCTGGACGATCTGCGCCGCAGCGCTGCGGCTCAGGGACTTCAGTTGTTGATCGCTGAGTTTCTGTTCAGCAGTGACCGCCACCAATACCTGAGCTTTTGGCGTGGTGCCGGGAATCACCCGGGTCATGGCGGCGCCGTCGGCAGGCGTCAGCAATTCGAGGGTCGGTTCTGGTGCCGGGCGTTTCATGTACCAGTAACCGCCACCGACAATCAGGGCCAGCACTACCAGTGTGGCCAGTACGTACCGCAAGGAGCGTTGAATCATCAGCGTTTCACCAATCCAGTCAAGCCGCCCGCAATCAGGGCAGCAGTATCGGCCAGGGCAACCAGCGGATCGAGTCCGGCGGGCACGGCCATATAACGGGGTTCCCAGTCAGGCTGGAATTTGTCTTTGAAGCGGCGCAAGCCTTGGAAGTTGTAGAGCTGCTCGCCACGGCGGAAGACCATCGAGCCCAGGCGCTGGGTCAGTGGCGCGCCGCGACGGGGTTGTAGACCCGACAGCGGCACCATGCCCAGGCTGAACCTGGCGTATCCATGATTTTTATAATATTGAATCAGGCCGACCATCATGAACTCCATGGTCAGCTTCGGGGCGTCCGGGTGCGCGCGCATCAGGTCGAGGCTGGCCAGGTCATGGCCGTAGGTCTCGAGCAGGTTGGCGAACGCCACCGGGCGCCCCTCAAAACGAATCACCGCAACGCGGAAATGCTTGAGGTAGTCATCGCTGAAACGGCCGAGGGAGAAGCCTTTCTCGCGCACGTTCTTGCCGGTCAGCCAGGCATCGGAAATTGCCTTCAACTCATCCATCGGCGCGTGTCCTGGCTCATGGATCTCCAGCGACAGACCGTCACGGGTGCCGCGGTTCCAGGTGTAGCGCAGGTCTTTCATCTCTTTGCCCTTGGCTTCGAGATCAAAGCGATGCAGATCGACCCGGGCTTCTTCGCCGAGTTTGATCGCGGTCAGGCCGATGTCCATGTAGTACGGCAGGTTCTCGGCGCGCACTTGATAGAAGACCGGGCGTGCGTGGTGGATGTCGCAGAGGTCGCGGAACTGCCAGATCATTTCCGCCCGTTGCTGGGTCGGGCCGATCGGGTCGTACAGCGCCACCAGGCTGCGGCCACGGCGGGCGTACATCAGGAACGCCTCGTCGTTGGGGTGGAACAGCAACGCCTTGTCACCGGTCAATGCGAGGCCGCCGTCGGGTTGCGACGAGGCCATGAGGATCTTTACGGCGCGGTCCAGTTCGTCCGGGGTCGGCAAGTGAATGATCGGGCGTGCGGTGCGCAGCAGCCAGGTCAGCGACACCACTACCAGCAACACGGCTGCACCTAAAAGCGAACGCAAGCCACGGGGCGCGTCAGCGTCGAGGGTGAACTGCCACCAGAGTTGATGGCTGTACGGAACGTCCTGATAGGCAAACAGCAGCAGCCAGATCGACGCGCCGAGGACGCAAAGACTGGCGACCAGGTACAGCGGCGAGAACGGCAACTCGGTCAGGCGACTGGCGCGGTAGAACGAGCGCCGGAACACCCCGAGCAGGCTCGCCGTCAGGGTCATCAGGCAGGCTTCTTCCCAGTCGAAACCCTTGAGCAGCGAGAGCACGGCGCCCACCAGCAACAGAATGGTGGTCAGCATCCACGCGGCGGAGAGACGGCGGCGCAAGCCCTGGGCCAGCAATAGGCACAGCACGCCGATCAGGCTGGCGCCGAAGTGCGAGGCGTCTACCAGTCGATGAGGAATCAGGAAACCGATGTGTTCCAGGCGCGTGTCGATTTCCGGGGTCGCACCGGAGAACAGCAGCACCACGCCCGACAGGAACACCAGCAACGCCAGAATCGGCGCCGCCAGACCCGAAGCCGCCCGCAATGACTGCCGGGACTGGAATAGGCGCTGGCCTTCGTTGATCAGCAGGAACACGCAGGCCACCAGCAACGGCAGCACGACATAGATCAGGCGATACAGCAGCAGCGCAGCGGCCAATGGTGCGGCGCCAAGGGTGTCAGCGAACGCCGCGAGCAGAATGGCTTCGAACACCCCGACACCGCCGGGCACATGGCTGAGCACACCGGCGGCCAGGGCCAGCAGGTAGATCAGCAGGAACGCGCCGAAGGGTGGGGCTTCCGGCAGCAATAGATAAAGCACGGTGGCAGCGGCGGCCACATCGAGGGCGGTGATCACCAGTTGCAGGAACGTCAGGCGGCGGCCCGGCAGGCGCAGGGTACGGCGTCCGGCCTTGACCAGCAGGTTGTCCGGGTAAGGTTGCTCCGGCAGGCGACGGCGATAGATGCCGATGACCAGCACGGTGGTAAGCAGCAACACGGCGGCGGCAATCAACCCGAGCAAGGTCTCGGAGAGGCCGAGGGCGGAGGAGGCGGCGGGCAGGTTGCTCAGGGTCGCCAATGCCGCCAGCGGGGGCAGGGCGCAGCCCAGAGAGAGGCTGGCGAACAGGGTCATGTGCGCAACGTCGGCAGCCCCGAGGCCGTGACGTGCATATAAACGGTAGCGAACCGAGCCGCCCGACAACATCGACAGACCGATGGCATTGCCGATGGCGAAAGCGGTGAAGCCGCCCAAGGCCAGGGTACGTGGCGCCAGGGTCACACCGGCGTAGCGACTGGCGGACCATTCGTAGCCCAGCAGAATAATGAAGCCGACGACGGTCGCGCCCAATGCGCCAATCAAGGCCGGTTTCGGGACTTCCAGGATCGAGTCGTGAAGCGCATACAGATCGAGTTCGCTTAATAGATGGCGACAGGCAATCAGCGCGATAGCGAACAACAGCAAGGTGACGGCCAGACCAATCGGCTGGCGGTATTTGCTGACCAGATCAAGCAGGCGCAAACGCTCGGCCTTGATAGGTTGTGTCGCTGTGACGGTGTCTTGTGGATCAGACGAGTTGGCGCGCATCAATCACCTCTTGGATTGTGCGCGACAGGATGGAGGTATCGAGCCAAGTTACCAATCCCTGTAGAAAAAAATAATCACAAATATTAACGCTTCTCGCGGCATTGCGGCGATGGCGCGTCATCGGTCGTAGAGGGCCTGCCTGGCACAGAGCATAGTCTGAACTCAGAGCCTTGGTGATCCCGAACGGTTCACTGCACGGTGACAGATCATTGTTGCGAAAGGACTTTTTCAACAGATACAAAAAAGGCCACTCTTTCGAGCAGCCTTTTTTGATGTTTGGTTGCGGGAGCCGGATTTGAACCGACGACCTTCGGGTTATGAGCCCGACGAGCTACCAGACTGCTCCATCCCGCGTCTGTGTGGCGGCATTCTATAGAGATACGCTTGGGTGTCAACCGTTAATCCCGAGATAGGTCAAATAAGCGTGAATTAGTGTCGAACGGTAGCAGGGCAAAGGTAAGTTTCGGAATCAGAACGATTTCTTATTTCTGCCCGGTGCGCGGATGAGCGGTGTATTCCACAAAACAGACGCGCACAAAAAAGGCCACTCTTTCGAGTAGCCTTTCTTGATGTTTGGTTGCGGGAGCCGGATTTGAACCGACGACCTTCGGGTTATGAGCCCGACGAGCTACCAGACTGCTCCATCCCGCGTCTGTGTGTCGGCATTCTACAGAGGAACGCTGGGGTGTCAACCTTCAATGTGAAGAAAACCTGTTCCTGTTCAATCGCTTAGCTGAAAAACGGGCAGGGCGGCAGCGCTGGAAGTCAGGCGCGGCAAGGCTTGCAGCTCTATCGACAGGTGTTATTCGATTGAGAAAATAAATTCATCCGGCCATTTCCTACAGCAGATAAAGAAGATTCAGAGTACTGGTGCTATATACAGGTGTCAGTGAGATACTGCCGATCCGGCTAGTCATCACGTCATTTCCTTGCCATGAACACCGCTTTTATATGACTCAACGCAAAATCATCCACGTCGACTGTGACTGTTTCTACGCCGCCATCGAGATGCGTGATGACCCGCGCCTGGCCGGCAAGCCACTGGCGGTGGGTGGGTCGGCGGACCGGCGTGGGGTGATTGCCACCTGCAATTACGAGGCACGGGCCTATGGCGTGCGCTCGGCGATGTCCTCCGGGCACGCCTTGAAGCTGTGCCCGGACCTGACCATCGTCAAGCCGCGCATGGACGCCTATAGAGAAGCGTCAAAGGAAATTCATACGATCTTCAGCGATTACACCGACCTGATCGAACCGCTTTCCCTTGATGAGGCCTACCTGGACGTGTCGGACAGCGCGCATTTTGGCGGCAGCGCCACGCGGATTGCCCAGGACATCCGCCGTCGCGTATCCAATCAGTTGCACATCACGGTCTCTGCGGGGGTGGCGCCGAACAAGTTCCTGGCCAAGATCGCCAGCGATTGGAAAAAGCCCAATGGCTTGTTCGTCATCACCCCGGACCAGGTGGAAGATTTTGTCAGCGGTTTGCCGGTGAGCAAGCTGCACGGTGTGGGCAAGGTCACCGCCGACAAGCTCGCCAGACTCGGCATCATTGATTGCGCGCATCTGCGTGAGTGGAACAAGTTGGCGCTGGTTCGCGAATTCGGCAGTTTTGGTGAGCGATTGTGGAGCCTGGCCCGTGGCATCGATGAGCGACTGGTGCACAACGACAACCGTCGGCAATCCATCAGCGTTGAAAACACCTACGACGTGGACCTGCCGGATTTGGTGAGTTGCCTGGATAAGTTGCCTGAGCTGCTGGAGACCCTGGCCGGGCGCATGGCGCGCATCGACAGCAGCTATCGGCCGGGCAAGCCGTTCGTCAAAGTGAAATTCCATGACTTCACCCAAACCACGCTGGAGCAGGCCGGGGCAGGGCGGGACTTGGGGAGTTATCAGTTGTTGCTGACTCAGGCATTCAATCGCGGCGGCAAACCGGTGCGGTTGTTGGGAATCGGGGTAAGGCTGGAGGATTTGCGGGGTGGGTTTGAGCAGATGGAGTTGTTTGAGCGATAGCGGCAGGGTGTAAAAGTCGTGGTGAATGTGAGGCCGTCTTCGCGAGCAAGCCCGCTCCCACATTGGATCTGCTGTGGACACATTATTTGTGAACACTTCCAAATCCCCTGTGGGAGCGGGCTTGCTCGCGAAGCTTTTAGGCTTTTGCTTTTAATTCGGATTGGGATCCGCCACCAACCGCCCCGCATCCTTGTTCAAGGACTTGAGGAATTCGGTCTGCAGCTCGGGGTCGTTACGCGTCAGTTCGATCAGGCTCTGTTCCAGCTCGCTGGCTTCTTCTTCCAGACCCAGTTCCGACAGGCGTTTGACCCGGTGTACCCACTGGCTCACTTCGTCGTCTTCGAGGTCGTCGTAAATCAACCCGTGGGCTTCGAGCAACTTGCCGCGCAAGCCGCTGCTGACCGCCAGGGACGAGTCGGTGTGCACGTCGTCCTGGGCATCGGCGACCGTGATCAGCAGTCGGCTCAGATGGTTGATGTCATGTTCAGCGAACGGACTGTCCAACAGATTCAGGCGTAACACGCCGTTTTTGTCGGTATTCAGGTCGAAGGTTTCCTTGCCGGCCTTTACCTGCACCGGACGCTCGCTCCAGGGCAAGCTCGAATATTCCGTGCGCTTATCGCGCTGGACTTCATCGATGCCCGCCAGGTTTTGCTGGGCGCGACCATGGGACTGCACGTTCATGAACGGGTTGATCCCGGCAAAACCGTAGCTCAGCCAATCCTTCGTCACGCTGTCCGGCAGGTTGCCGAGGGCGAACACGTTGACCACGTTCGCACCGACGCCTGCAACGATAGCCACCATGCCCAGCGGGATCTCGTAGACCTCCCGCCAGGGTTGGTACGGCGTGTAGCGATCGTAATGGCGCGTGACTTCAAATTCGGTGACTTCGAAGGTTTTTTGCTCGTGGATTTTCACCCGGCGTTGCGGCAGCTCAAGCACCTTGGGCTCACCGACATCGATCTGCAGGCTGTGATCGAGCAATTTGCGCTCGACCCGTTCCTCGTGCTCGCTGCGTTGTGACATTTGATTGGCACAGCCGCTGACCAGCAGGGCGCCGCACAGGGCGGCACCACCGAGGCCTAAGGTGTTTCGCTTGAACATGACTTCTCTATCTGGTGTCAGCGGCGGATACGGGCCTGGAGGAAAGACAGCACGTCAGCGACCGGCAGGGCTTGCGCCTCGGCCTCGGTGCGGCTCTTGTATTCCAGATTGCCTTCGGCGAGGCCGCGGTCACTGACCACGATCCGGTGAGGAATGCCGATCAGCTCCATGTCCGCGAACTTGATGCCCGGGCTGGTTTTCTTGTCGCGATCGTCCAGCAGCACTTCGAAACCGGCCGCCGTCAATTCGGCGTACAGCTTGTCGGTGGCTTCGCGAACCTGTTCGGTTTCGTAGCGCAGCGGCACCAGGGCAACCTGGAATGGCGCCAGTGCGTCGCTCCAGATGATGCCTTTGTCGTCGTTGTTCTGCTCGATGGCGGCAGCCACCACGCGGGACACGCCAATACCGTAGCAACCCATTTCCAGGGTGACCGGCTTGCCGTTCTCGCCCAGCACTTCGCACTTCATCGCCTTGCTGTACTTGTTGCCCAGCTGGAAGATGTGCCCGACTTCGATGCCGCGCTTGATTTCCAGGGTGCCCTTGCCATCCGGGCTTGGATCGCCGGCCACGACGTTACGCAGGTCGGCCACGGTTGGAACCGGCAGGTCACGTTCCCAGTTCACGCCGAAGTAGTGCTTGTCGTCGATGTTCGCGCCAATGCCGAAGTCGCTCATCAGCTCGACCGAACGGTCGATGATGATTGGCAGCGGCAGGTTCAGCGGGCCGAGGGAGCCGGCACCGGCGCCAATCGCGTCACGCAATTCGCTTTCCGAAGCCATGACCAGCGGGTTGGCAACGCCTGGTTGCTGGGCGGCCTTGATTTCGTTCAGTTCGTGGTCGCCACGGATGATCAGGGCAATCAGCTTGCCTGCTTCTTCGGCGTGGACCACGAGGGTCTTGATGGTTTTTTCGATAGGCAGACCGAAACCTTCGACCAGTTGCGCAATGGTCTTGGCGTTCGGGGTGTCGACCAGGCGCAGCTCTTCGGCAGGCGCGGCGCGGGATGTTTCACGCGGCACGGCTTCGGCTTTCTCGATGTTCGCGGCGTAGTCGGAACCGTTGCTGAACACGATATCGTCTTCGCCGGACTCGGCCAGTACGTGGAACTCGTGGGAGCCGGCACCGCCGATGGAGCCGTTGTCGGCTTCAACAGGGCGGAATTTCAGGCCCAGGCGCGTGAATACGTTGCAGTAGGCCTGGTGCATGCGGTCGTAGGTGACCTGCAGCGAAGGCTGGTCCGCGTGGAAGGAGTAGGCGTCCTTCATGATGAATTCGCGACCGCGCATCAAACCGAAACGTGGACGGATTTCGTCACGGAATTTGGTCTGGATCTGATACAGGTTGATCGGCAGCTGTTTGTAGCTGCTCAACTCGTTGCGCATCAGGTCGGTGATCACTTCTTCATGGGTCGGGCCGGCGCAGAAGTCGCGACCGTGACGATCCTTGAAGCGCAGCAATTCAGGGCCGTATTCTTCCCAGCGACCGGATTCCTGCCACAGTTCAGCCGGCTGAGTGCTCGGCATCAACACTTCAAGCGAGCCGGCGGCGTTCATTTCTTCACGAACGACGGCTTCGACCTTGCGCATCACTCGCAAACCCATGGGCAGCCAGGTGTACAGGCCCGAGGCGAGTTTGCGGATCATGCCGGCGCGCAGCATCAGCTGGTGGCTGATCACGACCGCGTCGGAAGGCGTTTCTTTCTGTGTGGCGAGCAAAAATTGACTGGTGCGCATGGTTGGCCGTTGTCGGTTGCTGATGACGAGAAATGACGGAGCATTGTACGGGCGAGATCCGCTGACGTACAGAAGTGCGGCCGGCGGTGTGGCTCGATGGCGGGAATCCTCCCGCCATTCGGGACGTTTCCTACGACTCTTCCACGACCGGCGTCTGCACCGGTTCAGGCGTCGGCGTCGGGCCGGCCTTGCGGCTCTCCTGGAACCAGTGCAGGGCGATCAGCAGCAGCGTCGGCACGCCAAGAAGGGCGGTGATCAGGAAGAAGTTGTGGTAGCCGTATTTCTCCACCATGACCCCGGAGTAGCCACCGATCAGGCGCGGCAGCAGGAGCATGATCGAACTGAGCAGGGCGTATTGGGTGGCGGAGAACTTGAGGTTGGTCAGGCTCGACAGGTAGGCGACGAACGCTGACGTGGCCAGGCCCGAGCTGAAGTTGTCCAGGGAAATGGTCACGATCAGCATGTTCAGGTTGGCGCCCATGTCGGCGAGCATCAGGAACAGCAGGTTGGTGGCTGCCGAGGCGATGCCGCCGATGAGCAGGATCGGCAGGATGCCAAAACGCACGATCAGCAGACCGCCCATGCCGGCACCGACCAGGGTCATGATCAGGCCGAAGATCTTACTGACGCTGGCAATCTGATCCTTGGTGAAGCCTTGGTCGATGTAGAACACGTTGGCCATCACGCCCATGACCGTATCCGACATTCGATAGGTGGCGATCAGCCCGAGCAGCAAGAACGCTTGCCAGCGATAACGCAGAATGAAGTCGTTGACTGGCGTCAACACCGGTGCCAACCCGCGGCGGCCCATGGAGGACAGGCACAGGGCGGTCAGGGTGATATAGAGAATGGCCCGCAGGAATGCGCGGTCCTCGAGCAGCAGGTCGAGCAGGCTGACGCCGCCGAACAGCACACTGGCGAAATCGGTGTTGTAGAGCTGGGTGAACATGGCCGGTACGGACACCAGCAACACGATCAACACGAACACCGAGGCCAATTGATGCACAAAACTGTAGCGTCCGGCCTGCAACTGGGTGCGCAGCGGCACCGGCGGCTCGCGCATGAACAGGGTGGTGAGCAGCGCCGGGATCATCAGGGCGCCGAACAGCACATAAGTGCCGGTCCAGGCCGAGTGCTGGTAGTTGAAGCCTGTCGAGCCAAAGCCTTCGGCGAAAAACAGCGCGCCGGCGGTGGCCAGCAACGCTGCGATCCGATAGCCGGACATGTAGCTGGCGGCCAGCGCGGCCTGGCGGCTGTCTTCGGCGATTTCCAGACGATAGGCGTCCACCGCGATGTCTTGGGTCGCCGAGGCGAACGCGACGATCACGGCGATGGCGATGAGCCAGGACAGGTGCTTTTGCGGGTCGCAGAAGCCCATGCCGATCAGGCCCAGGATCACCAGGGATTGGGCGAGCACCAGCCAGGAGCGGCGGCGGCCGAGTTTGCCCAATAATGGCAGGCGCCATTGATCGAGCAGCGGGGACCACACCCATTTAAAGGCGTAGGCCAAACCGATGAGACTTGCATAGCCAATGGTCTCGCGGGCCACACCGGCCTCGCGCAACCAGACCGACAGCGTCGAGAACACCAGCATGTAGGGCAAGCCGGCGGCGAAACCAAGCAGCAACAGCACAAGTGTTGAAGGGCTGGCATAGGCGGCGAGCGCGGCGCGCCAGGTTTTACGGGGCATGGGCTGAAGTCTGCCTCAAGATTACGGAAACAAAGCGCGCACTCTAACCGCTGTGCTCTACCGGGCGCCAGCCATGACGCTGAATATCAACACGATTGTTCAGGATACTGATGCCCTCACTGCGCAAACGTGCCCTTTGTTCATCCCCCGAAGCGGTGCCCACCGGCAGGCTGATCCGACCGCCGGCACCGAGCACTCGATGCCAGGGCAACTTGGTGTCGCCAGGCAATTGGCTCAGGGTGCGACCGACCCAGCGCGCCGCACGGCCCAGCCCCGCCAATTCGGCCAATTGTCCGTAACTCACGACTTTGCCCTCGGGCACTTGGGCCAGGGTCAGGTAGAGCGCCGTGCGTCGGATTTGCGCCGGGCTTTCGGTTTCGCTGGTCGCGTCTGTCACGTCCGCAGTTCCTGTAGGAATGGGTTTTGCTGCCTGTAGGTTAAGTCCTGAAGTAACAATTGAGAAAGGAACTCAATAGAAATAGTCGGGTCAGTCCTTGCTAGCGCCTTATTCCTTGGGATAATGCCGACTTTTTTTCGCAAACCAGAGCCTTCGATTTGCTTATGTTCCCCAGAACCTTGCTGTGCCTCGCTGTTTTCAGTGCTTCCACACCTTTGCTCGCCGATACCGTCTGGTTGAAAAACGGTGACAAATTGAGCGGCAAGATCACCGTGTTCGATGGCGGCAAGCTGCTGATCCAGACCGAATACGCCGGTGCGGTCCCGATTGACTGGAAACAGGTCAAGACCCTGGAGAGCGATCAGGAATTGCTGGTCAAGCAGGATGCCTATAACGGCGAGAAGGCCAAGTCGTTGAAGGCCGCAGAAGATGGCAAGGTCACCCTGGCCAATGGCGAGGCGCCGAAAACCGTCGAGCTGGCGAGTATCCAGCAGATTCTCAAGCCCAAGCCGGTCGTCGAAGACCTGGTATGGAAGGGTAATGTCGACATGGCGCTGGATTACCAGCGCGCCGAGCGCGATACCGATGATTACGATGTCGGCTTCAAGACCACGGCCCGTCATGGTCGCTGGCGCCATACCGCAGAAGGTGAGTACAACCGCGAGTTCCAGGATGACGTGGTTACCACCGACAACTGGCGGGCCGAGTATTCCCTTGACCGATTCCTCACCGAACACTGGTACTGGGATGGTCGCGTGAACTACAAGCGCGACAAGGTCGAAGACCTGTCCCGTCAGCGCGTTGTCGGTACGGGTCCGGGGTATCAGTTCTGGGATAACGAGCTAGGCGCGTTCTCCCTCGGCTCTCTGATCAACCGTACGGATTACGAGTACCGGGATGGTGGCAAGGACAACTTCTATTCCGTGGCCATGAAGTGGGACTACAACCGTTATCTGATTGGAAAGAAGGTTGAGTTCTTCACTAACGGCGAGGTGGGCAAGCCGTTGTCCGGCGTGGCCGATTACTCGCTCGATGCGGAAATGGGCCTGCGTTACAAGGTCACCGACTGGGCGTCGCTCAACCTTAAAGCCGAACGGGACGTCATCAGCGGCACCAACGATGCTGATTTGAACAAGACGCGCTATACCGCAGGGTTTGGCGTGGCTTGGTAATACGCTGGACGAAAAAGATCGCAGCCAAGGCTGCGATCTTTTTTTGTGCGGGCAAAAACAAGCGCCCACAAAAAAGCCCCGCTTTTAAGGGCGGGGCTTTTTACTAAAGCAAGTACAAGTTAGATAACTTGAACTTCTTCAGCTTGCATGCCTTTCTGACCGCGGGTAGCGATGAAAGAAACCTGTTGGCCTTCTTTCAGGCTTTTGAAGCCGTCGGATTGGATAGCTTTGAAGTGAACGAACAGATCGTCACCGGATTGTGGAGTGATGAAGCCGAAGCCTTTTTCATCGTTGAACCACTTAACAGTACCAGTTTGGCGATTAGACATGGTGTAACTCCTTGAACAAAGATAACTGCGACGCAGGAAGAACCCTGGCCGAGACTGAGTGCAAAGAGCAGGAAAAATTCTTGTAGATGGTTGGATCGAAATTCAACATATCGTGTAGAGATTCTCAGTGACACAAGCAGCACAGTGGCGCCACCTTAACCCTTTTTCCGTAACGTGCCAATGCTTCCTGCGAAGGTTTCTCTATTTTCGTGACTGACGGTGCATCTTATTGGCGCCAAGGCCCGGCAATCAGGGGGGATCGGCGAGAATTAATACCTGCGCTTTGAACCCTGGGCGTGCGCCTAGTAAGATGCCGGACAGAATTTTTCCACCTCGCTATTCAGGACACCCGCCATGAGCATCAAATCGGACAAGTGGATTCGCCGCATGGCGCAAGAGCACGGCATGATCGAACCGTTCGTCGAGCGCCAGATGCGCGGCGAAGGTGCCGAGCGGCTGATTTCCTACGGTGTGTCGAGCTACGGCTACGACGTGCGTTGCGCCGGTGAATTCAAGGTGTTCACCAACATCAACTCGGCGATCGTCGACCCGAAGAACTTTGATGAAAAGAGCTTCGTCGACGTAACCAGCGATGTCTGCATCATCCCGCCGAACTCCTTCGCCCTGGCCCGCACCGTGGAATTCTTCCGCATTCCACGCAACGTGCTGACCATTTGCCTGGGTAAAAGCACCTACGCCCGCTGCGGCATTATCGTCAACGTGACGCCGCTCGAGCCGGAGTGGGAAGGCCACGTCACATTGGAGTTCTCCAACACCACGACCCTGCCGGCGAAAATCTACGCCAATGAAGGCGTCGCACAGATGTTGTTCTTCGAATCCGACGAAGAGTGCGAAGTCTCCTACAAGGACCGTGGCGGCAAGTATCAGGGCCAGCGCGGCGTCACCTTGCCACGCACCTGATCCGTCCATCTGACAGTTCCCGGGAATTCTTGAGCGGGTAGACACTCTATTGGGTGTACTGCCCGGTTCGCGCACAGCGGACGGGGCCATCGCTCAGGAGTGCTCTATGAAGATCGATCCCCGAATAAGTGCCGAACTGGCAAGGCTTGAGCCCAATCAGATTGGCGTTTTGGCCTGGTCCTTATTGGCACATCCGCCAATCAACATGGCAGGGGGCATCCCCGGCCAGCCCGATCCCGATACCCCCAACGAACAACCCACCGAGCCCGGTGAGCCCACCCTGCCGGATGAGCCGCCTCCCGCTCCGGTTGCCTGACACCTGCTCTCGCGCCGTATCAACGTGTAGGAGCAAAGCTTGCTCGCGAAGGCGTCGTATCAGCCAACATCATCGTTGGATGGACAGCCGCCTTCGCGAGGAAGCTTTGCTCCTACAGGGTGAACGTCAGTTCACTGGCCATATTTCGTGGTCGCCGATGACGAAGATCCGACAACTCTCGTCCATATCGACCTGATACCCGCCGGTAAACGCGCCGAACGCGGGCAATAAACTGATTTCCATCCCCAGCCTGAAACACGCCAGGCGCAAGCTTTGACGGCCTCTGCCGTTCAGCCGATAGACCGGATGCACATGCCCCGCCAGAACATGACGGCTCGCGTGCGGAGCCGGTTCATGCTGCAGGGCAAACGGTCCCAGCAGTAAAGGCTCGGGCACCACGCGGATGTTCAGCGAGGCCGGCGGATCCCCCGCCCGTTTGTCATGATTGCCCCGAATCAGTGTCATCGGCAGATCGCGATGGCGTTCTCGCCAGGCTGCCAGCGCCATCAAGGTGTCCACCGCGTGCGAACCGGGTCCGTGGAGAAAGTCGCCGAGGAAAATCAGCTGACGGCAGGGCAGGGCGGCCAGCAACCCGTCCAGTATCGTGATGTTTTGCGCGGTCGTGCCCCGTGGCACGGGCTGGCCGAGGCTGCGATAGGCCGCAGCCTTGCCGAAATGCACATCGGCGATCAGCAGGGCTTGCTGGGCAGGCCAGTAGACCGCTTTCTCGGGTAGCAACCAGAGTTCTTCGCCGGCCAGGCGCACAGGATAAGGCGCGCCCATCAGGCTTTCCCGGTCTGGGCGGTTTTCTCGAGATCGCCGACCATTCGCCGGATGCGATCCGCCAGTTTCTCGGAGCTCATGCTTTCGCGCACCCGCTCCACCAGCAGCGGAAAGCCCAGGGGCGTAGGACGTTTGATCTGATGCAGATCGAATTTAAGACGGTTGATGCGTGCCAAGGTCTGCTCCAGTCGCCGAATATCCAATTCTTCCCGTAGGACTTCTTCCCCGGCCTGGGCCAGCAGCAGGTTGTCGGCGTCGTATTGCTTGAACACTTCAAAGAACAACCCACTCGATGCCTGAACCTGTCGCGTACTTTTCGGCGCGCCGGGGTAGCCGGCAAACACCAGCCCGGCAATCCGTGCGATTTCCCGAAAGCGCCGCAGCGCCAGTTCACCGGCATTCAGGCTCGCGAGCACATCCGCCAGCAGAGCCTCGGCGCTGAACAATTGGGGATTCAGGTGCCGTGACCAATCGACTTCGGTAGCACTCAGCAATTCGAGGCCGTAGTCGTTGACCGCAATCGAAAACGTCACCGCCTGCCGTTGACTGATCCGCCAGGCCAGCAGGCTCGCCAGCCCCAAATGCACCTGGCGTCCGGCGAACGGATAGAGGAACAAGTGCCAGCCCTCGCGGGATTTGAGCGCTTCCGCCAGCAGGGAATCAACGGTCGGCAATCCGGACCAGCGTTGCTGCACCTCCAGCAATGGCCGCACGGCCATCATTTCCGGGCCGACAAACTGACTCGATGCCGCCGCACTGAACCGCGCCACCACCGCTTGGGCCAACTCACTGGACAGCGGCATGCGCCCGCCATTCCAGCGCGGCACCGCGGCTTTTTTCACGTTGCTGCGCCGCACGTACGCGGTCATGTTTTCCACGCGCACCAGTTCCAGCAAACGCCCCGCGAACAGAAACCCGTCACCGGGCTTGAGCCGGGCGATGAACCCTTCCTCGACACTGCCCAATTGCTTGCCGCCACCACCCTTGCTCCAGAATTTCAACTGAATGCTCGCATCGCTGACGATGGTGCCAATGCTCATGCGATGCCGCCGCGCCAGTCGCGCATCGGGGACACGCCACACGCCCTGTTCATCGGGTTCGACCCGGCGATAATCCGGATACGCCGTCAGGGAAAGTCCGCCGTGGCGTACGAAAGCCAGCGCCCAGGCCCAATCCGCCAGCGTAAGGTCCCGATAAGCCCAGGCGCCGCGGACTTCTTCGTACAGCTCATCGGGCAAAAAACCACCGCCCAGCGCCATGCTGACCAGGTGCTGCACGAGCACGTCCAGCGGTTTGTAGGGCGATTCGCGCGGTTCTATTCGACGTTGCGCCACGGCGTCCTGCGCGGCGGCGGCTTCGATCAGCTCCAGGCTGTGGGTCGGCACCAGCGTCACCCGCGAAACGCGCCCCGGCGCATGCCCTGAACGCCCGGCCCGCTGCATCAACCGCGCCACACCTTTGGCCGAGCCGATTTGCAGCACCCGCTCCACCGGCAGGAAATCCACGCCCAGATCCAGGCTGGACGTGCAGACCACGGCTTTGAGTTGGCCGTCCTTGAGGGCGCGCTCGACCCAATCGCGGGTGTCTCGCGACAACGAACTGTGATGCAAGGCGATCAACCCGGCCCAATCCGGGCGCGCTTCAAGTAACGCTTGATACCAGATCTCCGATTGCGCCCGGGTGTTGGTGAACACCAGCGTGCTGGGGCTGGAATCGAGTTCGGCGACCACCTGCGGCAACATTTTCAAGCCGATGTGTCCCGCCCAGGGGAAACGCTCGATGGTCGGAGGCAGCAGCGTATCGACCCGCAGTTCCTTGCCGTTCTGGCCCTGGACGCTGATGCCGCCACCTTGTGGGATCAATACCTGCTCGGCGTGGGACTGGTTACCCAGCGTTGCGGAAACGCCCCAGACGATCAGTTCCGGATGCCAGCGACGCAAACGAGCGAGGGCCAGTTGCAGTTGCACGCCGCGTTTGTTGCCGAGCAATTCGTGCCATTCATCGACCACTACCATGCGCAGGGTCGAGAGCGCCGTTTGTGCATCGGCGCGGGCGAGCAGCAGGGTCAGGCTTTCGGGGGTGGTGATCAGTGTCGTCGGCAGGCGCCGGCTCTGACGGGCGCGTTCGCTGCTGCTGGTGTCGCCGGTCCGCAGGCCGACGCTCCACGGGATCTGCAAATCGGCCAGTGGCGTTTCCAGGGCGCGGGCGGTGTCGGCAGCCAGGGCACGCATGGGGGTTATCCACAGCACTGTCAGCGGTGGCGCGACCGGTTTGCGTTTTCGGGAAGTTTCAACGGGCGCGACAGCCGAGGCAAAGCGATTGAGCGCGCCGAACCACACCGCGTAGGTTTTACCGGCACCGGTGCTGGCATGCAGCAACCCGGACTCACCGCGCTTGATTGCCGCCCACACTTGTTTCTGAAAGGCGAACGGCTTCCAGCCGCGGGCGGCGAACCAGTGTTTTGCGTAGTCGGGGGAGGTTCCCATGCCGGCGGTGTGCGCTCTGAACGTGTTCCTTCAGTGACCGCGGCGGCATGCGAAAGGTTTAATGGCAATACACGGTCCTGTAGGAGCCGGGCCTGCGTGTCAACTGTCAGGGTTGACAGTTGCCCGGCATTTTTATGCGTGTTTTTCTGCGCTTGTCTGACGGCCAGCCGTATCCGCCGTCGGTTGATGTTAATCAATCAAAGGTGGATATCGGTATGACGGACTTTAACGATGTGAACGATACGGTAGCGGTGGACCTGCCGGGTCGCCTGGACGCTACGGCTTCCAGCAAGGATCTCTCACTCGTATTCGATCAAAACGACACGGTGGCCTACCGCGTTGTTGATGATGTGGGACTGCAATTTATCGACTCTCGCCCGGTGGGCCCTGGTGATCCCACAAGGCAGTTTCGGTTGAATATCGGGGTCAGTATCAATGCGACACCCAAGGAATACCTCATCAACGATGCAACGACGGACGCTCTCGTGATGTTCAGGGGCCAAGGCGGAACTAATAAGGTCATTGGTGGCCTGCGCGTAATCAAGAATGACGCTACCGGCTTGGCTGGGGAATTCAACGGGACCTGCACCCTGGGTGACAGTCAATACAAAATAATGTGCCCTGAGTTCAGGGTTGATAAATAGCGCAACTGAGCGTCGGAGTATTGGCGGGTCGGTCCCACGATCCGCCCATACGTCCAGTATCAAAACAGCCCTATTTCAAATTGCCGCTCAGAAACTGCTTCAACCGCTCGCTCTTCGGACTGCCCAACACATCCTCCGGCGCCCCTTCTTCCTCCACCAGGCCCTGGTGCAGAAACAACACCTGACTCGACACCTTACGGGCGAAGCTCATTTCGTGGGTCACCATGATCATGGTCCGGCCTTCTTCGGCCAGGCCCTGAATGACCCGCAGTACTTCACCCACCAGTTCAGGGTCGAGGGCCGAGGTCGGCTCGTCGAACAGCATCACTTCCGGCTCCATCGCCAGCGCGCGGGCAATCGCTACACGCTGTTGCTGACCACCGGAGAGGAACGCCGGGTACTGATCAGCAACACGTGCCGCCAGGCCAACCTTGTCGAGGTAGCGCCGGGCGCGGTCTTCGGCTTCCTGTTTACTGCAACCCAGCACCCGGCGCGGGGCCATGGTGATGTTTTCCAGCACGGTCATGTGGCTCCACAGGTTGAAATGCTGGAACACCATGGCCAGGCGCGTGCGGATGCGCTGCAGTTCATCGGCATCGGCCACGTGCATGCCATGGCGATCCTGGATCATGCGGATGTTCTGGCCGTCCAGGCTCATTGCGCCGTCGTTGGGCTGTTCGAGAAAGTTGATGCAGCGCAGAAAGGTACTTTTGCCCGAGCCACTGGCGCCGATCAGGCTGATGACGTCGCCGGTCTTGGCCTTGAGCGAAACACCTTTGAGCACTTGGTGGTCGCCGTAGCTTTTGTGCAGGCCTTCGATGGTCAATTTATACATGGGGCATGCATCCTCAAGGCGAAAGTAGGTAGCCGCTGCGATAGGCTTCGGTGCCCGCGACGTGGGCGATCACCATGCCGGCAGTGGCCATGCGTCGCAGCGAACGGGCGTACATCAGCCCGGCGGCGGTGCAATGGATAGGGGTGACCTGATCGTTGATCGGGTCGATGACTTCGGCAATCAACTGCCCGGCTTCCAGGTATTGGCCCGGCACTGCGGTGAACACCAGCAACCCGCCCACCGGCGTGGCCACCGGTTCCACCCCGGCCAGCGGAGTGGCCGGGTAGGGCAGTTCGGGCAGAGGCGCGGCTTCGCCAGCGATGGCGCCGAAGTGAATCAGGTAGTCGATCAGCGCCTGGCAATCCTTGCTGGCCAACGGGTGATACACATCGCCCTGGCCGCGCAATTCAACGGTGACCGAGAAACTGCCCAGCGGAATATCGAAATGCTCGCCGAAGCGCTCCTTCAATTGCCACCAGAGCAGGGTGAAGCATTCATCGAACGACTGGCCGCCGGAGTCGGTGGCCAGCAAACTCGCCTCGGCGCCGATATAGCGCGCCAGCGGCTCGACCTGAGGCCAGGCCTCGGGCGTGGTGTAGAGGTGGGCGACCGCTTCGAAATCGCAATGCAGGTCCAGCACCATGTCCGCGTCGCAGGCCAGCCGTTGCAGGGTCAGGCGCTGGGATTGCAGTTGCGTGGCGGCCGTCTGGCGGGCGAGGGCGTGGCGCAGGCTGCGGCGGATCAGCACGAGGTTGTGGTGCGGATCGTCGCCGAGCTGGCCTTCGATCTCGTTGCCCACCTCTTCGCTCAAATCGAGGAACCAACGGTTGAAGTTCTGCCCGCTCTCCAGCTCATAGCGGCCCAGGGGCACGTCCATCAGCACCTGTTCCAGGCCCACCGGGTTGGCGACCGGCACCAGCACGATTTCGCTGCGCAGGCGGCCAGCGGCTTCCAGCTCCGCCAGGCGTTGCTTGAGGTGCCAGGCCACCAGCATGCCGGGCATTTCATCGGCGTGCAGGGACGACTGGATGTAGATCTTGCCCGCGCCATTGGCCGGGCCGAAATGGAAGCTGTGGATTTGTCGTGCGGTCCCCGGCAGCGGGGCCAGCAAGTCATGTTTCTGGTGGCGCATTGTGTGAAAAATCCTAGTGAGTCGGCCCGAGGAAGGCCAGCCATCGGCGTTCGGCAAGGCGGAACAGGCCGACCAGGGCAAAGGTCACGGTCAGGTAGATCAGCGCGGCAATGCCGAACGACTGAAAGGTCAGGAACGTTGCCGAGTTGGCATCCCGCGCAACTTTCAGGATGTCCGGGATGGTCGCGGTGAACGCCACGGTGGTCGAGTGCAGCATCAGGATCACTTCGTTGCTGTAATAAGGCAACGAGCGACGCAGGGCCGACGGCATGATCACGTAGGCATACAGCTTCCAGCCTGTAAGACCATAAGCCTTGGCCGCTTCGACTTCACCGTGGTTCATGCTGCGGATCGCCCCGGCGAAAATCTCCGTGGTGTAGGCGCAGGTGTTCAGGGCGAAGGCGAGGATGGTGCAATTCATCGCATCGCGGAAGAAGGCGTCCAGCACCGGTTGCGCCCGGATGGCGGCCAGGCTGTAGATCCCGGTGTAGCAGATCAGCAACTGGATGTAGAGCGGCGTGCCACGGAACAGGTAGGTGTAAAACTGCACCGGCCAGCGAATGTAGAAGTGCGGCGACACCCGGGCGATGGACAGCGGGATCGACACCAGGAAACCGATGAAAATAGAGGCGCTGAGCAGCCACATGGTCATGGCCAGGCCGGTGATGTGGTAACCGTCGCTATAAAGGAAGGGTTTCCAGTATTCCTGCAAGAGTTCGATCATCGTACGGCCTCCCGGGAGCCGGCGGCGTAGCGGCGTTCAAGCTTGCGCAGGACGAAGTTGGAAGCGCTGGTGATCAGCAGGTAAATCAGCGCTGCCAGGACCAGGAAGTAGAACAGTTGATAGGTGCTTTTACCCGCATCCTGGGCAGCCTTGACCAGGTCGGCCAGGCCGATGATCGACACCAGGGCGGTGGCCTTGAGCATCACCATCCAGTTGTTGCCGATGCCCGGCAGGGCGAAACGCATCATCTGCGGGAACACCACGATCCAGAAGCGCTGGCCGCGTTTGAGGCCGTAAGCGGTGGCGGCTTCGACCTGACCCCGCGGCACGGCAAGGATCGCCCCGCGGAAGGTTTCAGTGAAGTACGCGCCGTAAATGAAGCCCAGGGTGATGACCCCGGCGCTGAATGGGTTGATCTCGATGTATTCCCATCCCATGTATTCGGTGAACGTCGTCAACCAGGTTTGCAGGCTGTAGAAGATCAGCAGCATCAGCACCAGGTCCGGCACGCCGCGAATCAGCGTGGTGTAGAGCTGGGCCGGCAAGCGCAACAATTTGGATTTCGACAGTTTGGCACTGGCGCCCAGCAAGCCGAGTAAAACGGCGACCAAGAGCGACAACGCCGATAATTTGATGGTCATCCAGGTGCCTTCCAACAGCAAAGGACCGAAGCCCTTGAGGCTGAAGGCTGAGAGCCCCAGGCTTTGTAATAGGTTTTCGAACATAAATCAGCAACCTGATCGAGTAAAAAAAGCGCCCATCGCGAGATGGGCGCCGGGCATTATTTGCCGCTGTACAGATTCAGATCGCCAAAGTGTTTCTTCTGAATGGTGGCGTAGGTGCCATCGTCGTGTAACGCTTTGATACCTTTATCCAATAGTGCCTTGAGGTCTTTGTTACCTTTAGAGATACCGATAGCTGTTTTGGCTGGCAGCAGGGGCGCATCAATCGGCTTGCTGACTTCGTAATCGGCACCTTGTGGCGACTTCAAAAAGCCCAGTTCGGCTTGCAGCATGTCCTGGACACCCGCGTCGAGACGACCGGAAGTCAGGTCGGAATACACCTGATCCTGGTTCTGATAGGCCTGGGTTTTCACGCCAGCCTTGTCCAGCACGGCTTTGGCGTAGGCTTCCTGGATGGTGCCTTGCTCGTAGCCGACGGTTTTGCCCTTGAGCGAAGCCACGTCGGTGGTAATGCCAGAACCTTTCTTCGATACGTAAGCGGTTGGGCCGGAGAACAGCTCGCTGGAGAAGTCGATGACTTTTTCGCGGGCTTCGGTGACGGTCATCGAAGAGATCACACCGTCGAATTTATTGGCCTTGAGGCCCGGAATCATGCCGTCGAAATCGCTTTCGACCCATTTGCACTTGACCTTCAGCTCGGCGCAAATCGCATTGCCCAGATCGATGTCGAAGCCCACCAGGCTACCGTCAGCCGCTTTCGACTCGAATGGCGCGTAGGAAGGGTCAACGCCAAAACGCAGTTCTTTGTACTCCTTGGCCAGCGCGGAGCCGGCAGCCATGCACAACGCCAGTGCAGAAAGAGTCAGCAATGCTTTTTTCATTATTCAATCCCTAAGAACCAATATGAGCGCTTGTGGCGCAGAATTATTGTTACTGGAAAGCGTAAGACCTAATGAAAGTAGCAATTTCCGAACCAGAGTCCCGAACAAGCGTTTTAAAAGGTGATTAAAGAAAAGGATGTGACGCATTTGTGCACGAAAATGGGCGATGGGAATTTCTTGCACCAAGATGGTTCAGGTCACCGCAAAAACCTGTGGGAGCGGGCTTGCTCGCGAAAGCGGTGTGTCAGTCAAATTATGATTGCCTGATACACCGCTTTCGCGAGCAAGCCCGCTCCCACAGTTTTGATTGGGTTTAGGTCAGGAGGTCTTGCAGGGTTGCCAGGCTATCGGCCTCTTCCACGGATTTATCCTGGCGCCAGCGCAACATCCGTGGAAACCTCACCGCAATCCCGCTCTTGTGCCGCCGCGACAGGGCGATGCCTTCAAATCCCAGTTCGAACACCAGGCTCGGCTTCACACTGCTCACCGGTCCGAATTTCTCCACGGTGGTTTTGCGTACGATGCCGTCGACCTGGCGCATTTCTTCGTCGGTCAGCCCTGAATACGCCTTGGCGAAGGGCACGAGCGTCCGTTCGCTGGCGTCGGGCGGGCCGTCCCACACCGCGAACGTGTAGTCGCTGAAGAGACTCGCCCGGCGGCCATGACCCCGTTGCGCGTAGATCAACACCGCATCGACGCTGAACGGGTCGACTTTCCACTTCCACCACACGCCCATGTCTTTGGTCCGGCCCACGCCGTACAGCGCCTCCCGGGCCTTGAGCATCATGCCTTCGACGCCGAGTCGGCGGGACGCTTCCCGTTGCCGGGCGAGGTCGAACCAGTCATCTCCGGTCAGCACGGGCGAGGCCAGTAGCACCGGGCTGTTGCAACTGGTAATGACCTGCTCCAATTGGGTGCGCCGTTCGGCCTGAGTGTGGTTGCGCCAGTCCTCGCCTTGCCATTCGAGCAGGTCGTAGGCGAGTAACACCACCGGCACGTCGTCGAGAATTTTCTTGCCCAGGGTTTTACGGCCGATCCGTTGTTGTAGCAGGGCGAAGGGTTGTACCGCCGGGGGCGTTGTTGATTGCGGGTCGAAGGCGTCCTCGGTGACGGGATGGGTGGATTTCCAGACGACGATTTCGCCGTCGATCACCGTACCGTCCGGTAAAGCGTGGGTCAGCGTTTGCAGTTCAGGGAAACGTTCGCTGACCAATTCTTCGCCCCGAGACCAGATCCACAGCCGACCCTCGCGCTTGACTACCTGGGCACGGATGCCGTCCCACTTCCATTCCACCTGCCATTGGCTGGGCGGGCCGAGCAGCGCCTCGAACTGGTCCACCGGTTGTGACAGAGCGTGGGCGAGGAAAAACGGATAAGGCTGACCGCCCCGTTGGGCATGTTCGTCGCTGGAGGGCGGTGCGATGAGTTTGAGGTAGTGGGCCGCCGTCGGGCGGTTGGACAGGTCGGTGTAACCCACCAGGCGCTGGGCCACCCGTTTGCTGTCGAGCCCGGCCATGGCCGCCAGCGCTCGTGTAACCAGTAATTTGGAAACCCCGACGCGAAAACTGCCGGTGATCAATTTGATGCACAGCATCAGGCTCGGGCGATCCAGTTGCGCCCACAGGGCAGGCAGTCGCCGGCTCAGGAACTCCGGGGTTTCACCGCGCAGCGGCAGCAGTTTTTCTTCGATCCACACGGCCAGGCCATCGGTAGAACTGTGGGGCGTTTCGGGTAGCACCAGGGAAATGGTTTCTGCCAGATCCCCTACCGCTTGATAGCTCTCCTCGAACAACCACAACGACAGCCCGGAAACCTCCACTGCCAATTCCCGCAGCGCCCGCACCGGCACCAGTTGTCGGGGCCGGCCTCCGGATAAAAAGTACACCGCCCAAGCGGCGTCTTCAGGCGCGGCCTGGGCGAAGTAAGCCTGCATCGCCGCGAGTTTGGCGTTGCTCGAGGTGGTGGCGTCGAGTTCCGCGTATAGCTCGGCGAAGGCCTTCATGGCTGTACCTCGACGGGCTCCGGGGTGACGGCGGCATGGTCTTCTTCATCGTCGCCGTATTCGGTGCTGAAGCCTTGGGCATCCAGGCCTTTTTCCCGCAGATGCCGCACCAGTACACCGACCGAACCGTGGGTGACCATCACCCGTTCGGCGCCGGTCTGTTCGATGGCCCAGAGCAGGCCGGGCCAGTCTGCGTGGTCTGACAAGACGAAACCGCGATCCACGCCACGCCGCCGCCGAGTGCCGCGCAACCGCATCCAGCCGCTGGCGAAGCCGTCGCTGTAATCGCCGAAGCGGCGCATCCAGGTACTGCCACCGGCCGAGGGCGGGGCGAGGACCAGGGCATGGCGCATGATCGGGTCGCTTTTCTTGACATCGCCGGCGTAAATCGTGGGCGGCAGGTAAACCCCAGATTCGCGATACACCCGGTTCAGCGGTTCCACCGCGCCATGCACCAAAATGGGGCCGATGTGCGCGTCGATGCCGTGGAGAATGCGCTGGGCTTTACCGAAGGAATAACAAAACAGCACGCTGGCTTTCTCGGCCGCGATATTTGCCTGCCACCACTGATTGATCTCGCTAAACACCTGGGCCTGGGGCTGCCAGCGGTAGATCGGCAAGCCGAACGTCGATTCGGTGATGAAGGTGTGACAACGCACCGGCTCGAACGGCGCGCAGGTGCCGTCGGGCTCGATCTTGTAATCCCCCGAGGCGACCCAGACTTCGCCGCCGTATTCCAGGCGCACCTGGGCCGAACCGAGGACGTGGCCGGCGGGGTGAAAACTCAGGGTGACGCCGTGGTGCAGCAAGCGATCGCCGTAAGGCAGGGTTTGCAGGTTGATGTCCTGGCCCAGGCGTGTGCGCAGGATCCCTTCGCCGGGGGCGGCGGCCAGGTAATGCTGGTTACCGGTGCGGGCGTGATCGCCGTGGGCATGGGTAATCACCGCGCGCTCTACCGGACGCCACGGGTCGATATAGAAATCCCCGGCTGGGCAATACAAACCTTCAGGGCGCGCAATAACAAGATCCATGTTGTGACCAAAATGGAGTGATTTGTTAGCTATGAGGTTTGTGCGAGCGCAGAAGTTCTATCGGGTTTTAGCGAGTGATCGTTCCCCATTGTGGGAGCGGGCTTGCTCGCGAAGGCGTCGTGTCAGTCAACATCATCGTTGCCTGACACACCGCTTTCGCGAGCGAGCCCGCTCCCACATGGGGTTGCGGTGAAGCTTATTTACCGGGTGTCAGGGTCAACCGCGCCTTGCCATACGCCTTGTCAAAGTTCTGCGGCTGCATCGGCAGGCTCAGGTATTGGCCCTTGAGCCACGGGTCGATGCTGTCGAGGTAATTCGAGCTGGCCGGGTTGCCGGACTGGCCCGTACCGTTCTGCCCCATCAACGGTTCGGTCTGGCCGAAGTCGACGATGAAGCGCATCGACGGCGCCAGGGTGGTGTTGAAATCCTGGCCCCAGGCAAACGCCGCGGTGTTCAACGTGGTGTGATCGCCGCCGGCGGCCAGCGGACCGCGCACGGTCTGGCCACTGGCATTTTTCCACTCGTAGCGATGCAGTTTGCCCCACTGCCAGGCCTTGTGATCGCCACCCAACTGACTGTCGCCGGCACTGATGGCCGCTGCCAGGCTGCGGGCGAGGATCGCCGGTTTGTCTTCTTTCTGCGGGGTCCTCGCGTCATCCCAGAACGGGCTGTCTTCGCGTCCCAGCAGGTGATCGGCCTGGGCCGCGTAGGACAATTTGCCGTTGGCGACAAAGGCTTTCCACGCCGGGCTGCTTTCCGGGCCGAGTTCGTCGAGGAAAATCTGCTTGGCGCTTTCTTGCAGGAACAGCTCATAAATCGCCGCATCAGCGGAGGTCGGGCTGAGCTTGCCGTCGAACGCCATCAAGCGCGCCAACGCTTCGCGGGCCTTGCTGCGATCGGCTTCAGGCAATGTTTCGATGGCCTGTTTCAGCGGCTGGGCCATTCCCGGCGCGGCAAACATTTTTTTCAGTTTGGCGGCGAAGGTGGTGGTCTGGTCGTACTGCATGGCGATCAGGCTGCGGCTGTCGTGCTTGCCGGCGCCGGCCAGTTCAGCCATGCGCTCGCCACGTTCCGGGGCCGACCAGGAGTTGGACAACTGCATGCCATAACCATGGGGGATGACCCGCTGGTTGGCGGTGCCGAGCCAGCCCTGGGCCGGGTCCTGGTCGTAGGGGTGCAGCATCGGGTCGGCGTAACCGTCCCAATCGTAGCGACCTTCCCAGCCCGGCGACGGCAGCAGGCCTTCGCCTTCGCGACGGTTCGGGTAACGACCGGTGACTTGCCAGCCGATGTTGCTGGCGTCGGCGAAGACCAGGTTGAGGGCGATGGCGCGGATTTCGCGGCTGGCGTCCGAGGCTTTCTCGACGGTTTGCGCCCGGGACAGGTCGAAAAACGCGTCCAGGGTTTTGTCGTCGGTGAAGCTCGGGGTTTGCAGGGCCAGGCCGAAACCGTTGGCCATGCTCAGGCCCTGGGCACTATTGAGCAGCGGCCCGTGACGGGTTTCGTACACTGCTTCGCGCAACGGGCGCTGGCCTTTGGCGAAGTAGGTTTCGTTGCGCACCACCACTGACAACCATTTGCCATTGGCTTCATAGGTCAGGCCGTTGCCCTGGCGTTTGATTTTTTCCAGGAACAGGTCCTGGTTGTCGCCCATGACCGTGGTCATGCTCCACGCCACTTTGCCGTTGAAACCGCCGAGCACCATCGGCAGGCCGGCGATGCTCACGCCCGCCGCCTGATACTTCGGCGCACGGATCTGCACGTAGCTGAACAGCGACGGCACGCCCATCGGCCCGTGGCTATCGCTGGCCAGCAGGCTTTTACCGCTGCGGCTGCGTTGCGGGCCGATGGCCCAGTTGTTCGACGAGGTGGCGCCGAGCAGATTCAGATCCGACAGTTGCCCGGTGGCCTTGGTGATTTCCGACAGGCCCGGGATCGCGCCGTTGAGCTTGATGCCCTGGAGCTTGTCGGCTTCGCCCAACGGCAGTTTTTCGTCGGGAGCGGATGGCGTCAGCCACGGCAATTTGTCGGTGGTGACGGTTTGTGCCAGCACCAGCGAGGAGATTTCTTCCGGCAGGTTGGCCGACTGGCTGAAATTCAACAGGCAGAAAATCAGCGCCGAATCTTCCGGCTTCCAGTATTCAGGCTTGTAGCCAGTGGCCGCGAGATCCGCCGGCAGCTTGTCGCGGTAGCGGAACAGGTAGGCGTTGACGCCCCGGGCATAGACTTCGAAGAAGCGTTTGAGCCGTGGTGAAGAAGCTTTGTACAGCTCGCCGGCGTTTTTCTTCAGGTTGACCGCGCGCATGTAGCGGTCGGCGTCGAGCAGGTCCGGGCCGGACATTTCCGCCAGACGGCCTTCGGCCAACAGGCGCATGGTGACCATTTGCGTGAGGCGGTCGCTGGCGTGGACGTAGCCGAGGGTGAACAGCGCGTCGTGGAAGCTGTTGCTTTCGATCAACGGCATGCCCATGGCATTGCGTCGCACCGACACGTTCTGCGCCAGGCCCTTGAGCGGCTGCACGCCGGAGGCGGGCGGGAGGGTGTCCTGGGTGTTCCAGGTCTGACAACCGGTCAGGCTCAAAACACCGGCCACTGCTGCGGCAACGCCGAACCGGGGAAGAAAATGTGTGAGGGCTGGCGAGGCCATGGCAAAGCTCCTGCGGGGGTAGTAACGCAATAAAGGCGCTACGTTAGTGAGCAGGAGGTGGGCGCGCAAGCGGGGCGCAGGGTTATTTCAGGATTTGTCCGATAAACCGCTAATCCGCAGGCACTGGTGACCCCTGTGGCGAGGGAGCTTGCTCCCGCTCGGCTGCGAAGCAGTCGTCATTCGTGCACCTCGGTTTATCTGACATAGCGAGGTGTCTGGGATGGGAGTGCTGCGCACTCCAGCGGGAGCAAGCTCCCTCGCCACAGGGGATTGCGTCGTTCTTAAGGTTTCGGTGGATTGACCTTCGCCGCCAGCGCATACGCCTTCACCGTCGCCGGGCGGTTCTGGATGTGGGTGAACCAGCGCAGGACGTTGGGAAAGTCTTCCAGGTTCTGGCTCTGCCACTTGTGGGAAACGATCCACGGGTAAATCGCCATGTCGGCAATGCTGTATTCGCTGCCGGCGACGAATTCATTGTTCGCCAGTTGCTTGTCGAGCACGCCGTAGAGGCGGGCGGTTTCGTCGATGTAGCGTTTGATCGCGTAGGGGATTTTTTCCGGAGCGAACTGGCTGAAGTGGTGATTCTGCCCGGCCATCGGCCCCAGGCCGCCCATCTGCCAGAACAGCCATTGCAGCGCTTGCTGGCGCCCGCGCAGGTCCTTGGGCAGGAACTTCCCGGTCTTCTCCGCCAGGTACAGCAGAATCGCCCCGGATTCGAACAGCGCCAACGGCTCGCCACCATCGGCCGGTTCGTGATCGACGATGGCCGGGATTTTGTTGTTCGGGGAAATCTTCAGGAATTCAGGCTTGAACTGGTCGTTCTGGCTGATGTTGATCGGATGCACGTCGTACTTGAGGCCGGCCTCCTCGAGGAAAATCGAGATTTTGTGGCCGTTGGGGGTGGTCCAGTAATACAGGTCGATCATGGAGTACTCCAGAAATGGACGTCATTAGGTACGCACAGCAGCCGCTCGCATCAGGTCGTCCCGTTTGCACCGCAAACTTGCCTGTAGGAAGAGGTGATGCTGAAGTGCGTGAAATTCAATGACCCGACGTGAGAAAAGTCAGTATGGAGCTCAAGACCAACGCGGCACTGATCATCATCGATCAACAAAAAGGTATTCTGCAGCCGCGGTTGGGCCGTCGAAATAATCCTCGGGCTGAGGAGCGAATCGTTGATTTGCTGGCGCATTGGCGGCTGACCGCACGGCCGGTGATCCACGTGCAGCACCTGTCCCGCTCACCGGACTCGGTGTTCTGGCCGGAGCAATCGGGGGTGGAGTTTCAAGAACGGTTTCAGCCATTGGCCGGTGAACGACTGATCCAGAAGCACGTGCCGGATGCGTTTTGCGCGACAGGGCTGGAGGTGGGGTTGCGTGAAGCGGGGATCGAGCAATTGATCATCGTTGGTGTGGCGACGAACAACTCGGTGGAATCCACGGCGCGCACGGCGGGCAATCTGGGGTTTGACGCGTGGGTGGTGGAGGATGCGTGTTTTACCTTCGACAAGGCTGACTTTTTTGGCCATCCCCATTCAGCCGAAGAGGTTCACGCCATGTCGCTGGGCAACCTGCATGGCGAATATGCAACGGTTATCAACACAACGCAGGTTCTTACGGCTGGCTAAATTCCCGTAGGAGCGAGGCTTGCCCGCGAAGAGGGCGCCTCGGTCAATCAGGCAAACCGCGTCATCGTTCTTCGCGGGCAAGCCTCGCTCCTACAGGAGGCTATGTCGTTCACAAAACCCATGTGGGAGCGAGCCTGCTCGCGAAGGCGATTCAACCGGCGAAGCCAATCTTCGCCCGAAGCATCAAGCCCCGTGGCACTTCTTGAATTTCTTGCCGTTGCCGCACGGGCAAGGGTCGTTGCGGCCGACGTCTTTCAGGGCGTTGCGCACCGGTTCCTGGTGGGCGTGGCCGCAGTTCGGGCCGTGGACATGGCCATGGTCGTGATCATGGTGGTCATGGGCATGATCATCATGATCGTGATTGCAGTCAGGGCCATGGACATGAGGTTGTTGGGTCATCGGGGTTACTCCGGAATTAAATCGGCGGGGATTATCACGCCATTACGCGCCAGGTGCACGTAGTGCGCGATGAATAAACCGGTTTCCAATTCACCTTCCAGACGATAGGGGATGGGTTGCTTGGGGCTTTTGAGCATTTTCACCAGGTCGCGCACCTTGGGCCACAGATTGGTGCGGATCGGCACCTTGAAATAAGCGCTGCGCTTGGGGCCGACCGTGAACCAGTGCTCGTGCTCGCCTTCGGTCAGCAGCATGTCGCCCAAATGAATGCGGTATTCCAGGCTGCGCACGGTCAAGTCACTGTCGTTGGGGTTGTCGACGCGAAAGTGCAGGAGGAATTTCTGCTCCAGCAATTTGGCCCGCACCACCTCGACCTTGACCAGATGCACCTGCGGGTCCGGTTCGTCGTCGCTGAACCACGACGCGCAGCCGCCGAGCGCCAGGAACAGGAGCAGGGTAAATAGATGAGTGAAATGGCGTTGACGGTTCATGGTGATGTTTCTCCTTGAACCCCAGTCTAGCCCCTGTAGGAGCGAGGCTTGCCCGCGAAGAGGCGGTAACATCCAACTTCTATGTTGGCTGACACACCACCTTCGCCGGCAAGCCTCGCTCCTGCAAAAGCAAAAAATCCAAAGCGCCGCTATCTCAAGCGCCGAAATACCCCGCACAACACTTCTTGAATTTCTGCCCGCTCGCACACGGGCAGGCGTCGTTGCGCCCGGCCTTGAGTTGCACGGTCGGGTCAATGAAGTACCAGTGGTCGGCATTCTGCACAAACGAGGAGCGCTCGCGGTGGCTGTGTTCGCCGGTGCCATCGTGCCAGCGGGCGGTGAAGGTGACGAAGGCGTGCTCCGGTTGGCCGCCGAACACCTCGGAGCTTTCCACCTCAAGGCCCAGCCAGGTGCTTTGCGCACTCCAGTCGCTGATGGACTGGCGATCCAGGCCGGACTGTTGGGCGGGCAGGGTGGTTGCCACCAGATAGTCGACAAGCCCCAGCACATAAGCGCTGTAGCGCGAACGCATCAAGGCCTCGGCGCAGGGGGCCGGATGGCCGGCATGGTAATGGCCGCAGCAGGCGTCAAGCAGGGTGCCGCTGCCGCAAGGGCAAATGGATGTACTCATTGCGTTACCACCAATATTTCCCGAAGTTTTCCGGATTGGCCCAGAACCGTGCGTTGAGCCAGTCGGGCACTTGTTTATAGTCGAGCAGATCATAGGTGAACAGCGTCAACACCTGTTCATCGCGCTTGAAACGTTCGCTGGCTTGCAGGGCCAGGGAGAAAAAATCGGTTTCCTGCCAGCCGCTGGCCGGCAAGTCCGCCAGCACCGCGATGCGACTGGCGTTGAGGTTACGGATCCCGCCCAGCAGGTTCAGGCCATCACGCTTGGGCAGGTGCTCCAGGCAATCGACCACCAGCGCCAGGTCAAAACGCCGCGCCGCCAGCTCTGTCGGCAATGGCCCGGGCTCGGCGTGGGCGACGCAACTGTCCGGGTGCGCGAGCTTGAACGCCTCCAGCGCCGGGAACTGGCTGGCGCCGATCAGCAACAGACGCGCCGGGGCGTAGCGGTCAAGCAAAGCGGCCAACGCTTGCTGGGGCGTGCGCGAAGAAATACCTGCAATCATCGAAGATCCTCAATCAGAGCTGCCAAGACTAGCCTGCCCCAACGCTCGGGCCTAGGGCCACCGCGTGGCAAAAGTGCCGATCTGCCGTGAACGCGGGGCAAAACGGCAATGGCCTATTGCTGGCGGAGATTAAAACTCCGGTCTTTACTCCCTGAATCGGTTTTAAGCCGATCCCTCAGGAGAAAACTAGATGAGCATAGTTCGGACAGCATTACCCTTGGTTCTGCTAACCAGTGTGTTGACTGGTTGCGCAGGTTTGCAGAAAACCGACTGGCCGACCTGTGCGGCAGTCGGCGGCGTCGTCGGTGCCGGTCTCGGTGCTACCGAAAGTTCGGCGTGGGCGGGGTATGGTGCGCTGCTGGTCGGCGGCACCGCAGCCGCTTATTGCTGGGTGCACGGTGATGGCGACGAAGACGGCGATGGCGTGCCGGACAGCCGCGACAAATGCCCGCATACGCCTAAAGGCGTGCAGGTCGATGCCGACGGTTGCCCTCCACCTGTAGCCCCTGCGCCAGTGGTTGAAGAGGCCGTGGTGGTCAAGGAAGAAACCATCGTCATCCGCGATGTTCACTTCCAGTTCGACAAAGCCACCCTGACCCCTTCCGACAAAGAGGTGCTCGACAAGGTCGCGACTCGCCTGAAGCAGGAATCCTCGACCGCGCGCCTGACCGTGACCGGCCATACCGACAGCGTGGGCAGCGATGCCTACAACCAGAAACTGTCGGATAAACGTGCGCATTCGGTGGTGGAATACCTGATCCACGACGGCGTACCGCGCAGCAGCTTCGTCTCGGTAACCGGTAAAGGCGAAAGCCAACCAGTGGCCGATAACAAAACCGCTGATGGCCGCGCAATGAACCGTCGCACCGAAATCAAAATCGAGCGTTAAAGCCCCTTCCGCTCCGCGGCTTGTGCAGTCGCGGATGCGGGTCTTTACTCCTGTGTAACCGGTATGGGCCGGTAACACAGGAGCATTCACAAATGAGCGTTTTCACACGGACCGTCTTACCGGTTCTGCTGCTTGGCAGCCTGTTGACCGGTTGCGCCACTCACAGCGATGGCACTGCCCCCCTGAATCAACGTACCTGGCCGATTTGCAGCGTCATTGGCGGCTTGGTCGGCGGCGGCCTGGGGGCCCTCGAAAGTGGCGGTTGGGCGGGCGGTGGCGCGGCGCTCGGTATCTTGACCGGTGGCTTGATCTGCTACGCCCAGGATGGCGATGAAGATGGTGACGGTGTATTCGACCGCCGCGATCGTTGCCCCGATACGCCGGCCAATACCCCGGTCGATCATCGCGGCTGTCCGTTGCCGCAATACCCGGCCAGCGTGAAACCCGTCGAGCCTGCACCGGTCTCCGAAGTCATCACTCTGAGCGATGCCGGCAACGTGCTGTTCGCGTTCGACAAGTCCGACCTGACGCCGGCGGCCCGCAGCCAACTGGACGGCCTGATGGCCAAGTTGCAGAACGCCGATGTGGTCAGCATCAAGGTGGTGGGCCATACCGACAGCAAAGGTTCGGATGCCTATAACCAGGCATTGTCGGAACGTCGCGCCAGCAGCGTGGCGGCCTATCTGCTGAGCCAGGGCCTGTCGCCGAACAAACTCACCAGCGAAGGCAAGGGCGAAAGCGAGCCGGTGGCCGACAACGAAACCGAAGAAGGGCGGGCGCAAAACCGTCGCGTGGAACTGCACATTAACCGTTGATGCATGACGCAGAGCCTCGATCTAGAGCCGCCGGGCGATAAAAATCGTCGATCCGGCGGCCCTGATGAAGAATTTTCTCTCGCCCACTGGCGCATTCCTTGTGGAAGCCGTTACTGTGCGCTCAAAGAATAATTCTCAACGGGGGAGCGTATGAAGGTGTTTTGGGGGCTGGGGAAACTGTTGACCCTGCTGTTCTGGTTGGTGGTGCTGGTCAATCTGCTGATCCCGTTGATTCATCCGCTGCACCTGCTGCTCAACATGGCCGGTGCGTTGCTGGCGTTCATCCATATTCTCGAAGTGCTGCTGTGCAACCGCAGCCTCAAAGGTCGCGCCCATCCGTGGCGTGATCGTCTGAAAATCCTGTTCTTTGGCGTTTTCCATCTGCAAACCATTCCGGCCCCGGCCGTACCAGGGGCTTCCCATGCGTAAACTCTGTCTGCTCGCTGCACTCATCAGCCCACTGGCCTGCGCCCAGGTGGTGAGTGTCGAAACCAATTCCCTGATGCGCCTGCCCAACACCGCCAGCACTTTGCAGCTGGAAAAACTCGAAGTCGCCGATTACGGCACCTTGCTGATTCCTTCGAACGTGACCGAAGTGACGGTTGGTGAACTGCACCTGGGACGCGACGCGCGTATCGCCATCGTGCCGGGCGAGCAGGCGCTGGACTTGAAAGTCAGCCGCGCCAACCTGTCCGAAGGCAGCCTGATCACTGCACGCGGTGCGCCGGGGACTTACCTCAAGGCCGCCCGTTCGGGACGTAACCTGAATTTGCAGATCAAAGCGTTGAACGCGCCGAAACTGATCGTCGACGCTCGCGGTGGGGCGGGTGCGCCGGGGTTTGTCGGGCTGGACGGTGCCAACGGTGAAGAACCGGGTTGCACCTGGGGCCAGGCCGGTCGCGGGTTCGACGGCAGCAATGGCAGCGACGGCCAGCCGGGGGCGGCGGGTGCGCTGGTGCGTTTGGAAGTGCCGCGTGATTACCCGGCGGAGCAGATCAAAGTCCAGGTGGCCGGCGGTGCCGGTGGCCTGGCCGGTCCCGGTGGCAAACCGGGCGCGGGCGGCAAGGCCAAAGGTTGCCTGGTGTACAAGGCTGATGGCGGCAAGAGTGGCAAACCGGGGGCTGATGGCCAGCCGGGACCTGCCGGAGCGGCGGGGGCGGTGACGGTTCAGCGGTTGTAAGCTGGTTCTGAAATCTGTGTAGGCTGATCGATAGTCTTCGCGGGCAAGCCTCGCTCCTACAGTTTTTGCGCCGTCGCGGTAGCCGCGAACGACATAAATCCTGTAGGAGCGAGGCTTGCCCGCGAAGCTTTTAAAACATCGGCCGCGCCGCCGCAATCGCCACCAACACCAACCCGACAATCAGATTTATCCCCACCAATTTGCGAATCTTCCCCAGCGCCGCCGCACCCGCCGGCCAATCCTGCGCCTGCACCGCCGTGCGCAACTCAGGCAACAACAACGCTTGAATCCGGATAAACAGCGCGGTCATCACCACGTACAAGCCCATCATCACCTGCACATAACGCGGCGCGGCTTCAAAGCCGGTGTATTGCAGATGAATCATGCCCACACCGCTGATCGGCAAAAGCACCACGGCCACCCAGACCCAGCGGAAAAAACCTTGAAACACTTCTACCCACAGCTTCAACCGGCCGGGGCCTTCCAAGGCCTTCATCGCCGCCGGGCGCAGGACCATCCAGGCGAAAAACATACCGCCCACCCACACCAGGGCGGACAGGACATGCAGGGTATAAACGAGGCTAAAAGCGGTCATTGAGGTACTCCGTTCTGCGCGGGATTAATTAGCGCGGTATGATAGCCGCCATCCGAAACCACTGAAAATTTATCCAGCGTTTTTTGCGCCCGACAATCCATGATCAGCACCGAACTCAAAACCACGATCCAGGGCGCCTACACGCGTTTTCTTGAAGCCAAGAGCCTCAAGCCGCGCTACGGCCAACGCCTGATGATCGCCGAAATCGCCAAAGTCCTCGGTGACATCGACACCGACGACGAAGGCCGGCGCAGTAGCGACCCCGCGATTGTCGCGGTGGAAGCCGGCACCGGTACGGGGAAAACCGTGGCCTACAGCCTGGCGGCGATCCCGACTGCGAAGGCGGCGGGCAAACGCCTGGTGATCGCCACGGCCACCGTGGCCCTGCAAGAGCAAATCGTCTACAAGGATTTGCCCGACCTGATGCGCAACAGCGGGCTGAATTTCACGTTCGCCCTGGCCAAGGGCCGCGGGCGCTACATGTGCCTGTCCAAGCTCGACATGTTGCTGCAAGAAGGTCACGCACAAACCGCCACTGCACAGTTGTTCGAAGAAGAAGGCTTCAAGATCGAGGTCGATGAGGCCAGCCAGAAGCTGTTCACCAGCATGATCGAAAAACTGGCCGGCAATAAGTGGGACGGCGACCGCGACAGTTGGTCCACCGCGTTGGAGGACGCCGACTGGGCGCGCCTGACCACCGATCACAGCCAATGCACCAACCGTCATTGCCCGAACTTCGGCCAGTGCGCCTTCTACAAGGCCCGCGAAGGCATGGGCAAGGTCGACGTGATCGTCACCAACCACGACATGGTCCTGGCCGACCTGGCCCTGGGCGGCGGCGCCGTGCTGCCGGACCCCCGCGACACCATCTACGTGTTCGACGAAGGCCACCACTTGCCGGACAAGGCCATCGGTCACTTCGCCCACTACACGCGCCTGCGTTCCACCGCCGACTGGCTGGAAACCACTGCGAAGAACCTGACCAAACTGCTGGCCCAGCACCCGTTGCCGGGCGACCTGGGCAAGTTGATCGAACAAGTGCCGGAGCTGGCGCGGGAGATCAAGACTCAGCAGCAGTTCATGTTCACTGCGTGCGAGCAGGTCGCCGATTTCAAACCCGGTGAAGACGTCGAGGGCCGTGAGCGGCCCCGTCATCGCTTCGTCGGCGGGGTGATTCCCGAGCACATGCGCGAGATGGGTGTCGAGCTGAAGAAAGCCTTCGCCCGCCTGACTGATCTGTTCACTCGTCTCACCGAGCTGCTCAAGGAAGGCATGGACGGCGAGGTCAACATCGGCATCGCCAGCAACCAGGCCGAAGAGTGGTATCCGCTGTTTGGCAGCCTGTTGTCCCGTTCTTCCGGCAACTGGGAGTTGTGGACTGCGTTTACCGCTGAAGACCCGGAAGACAACCCGCCGATGGCCCGTTGGCTGACCCTGGCCGAAAGCGGTTCGCTGTTCGACATCGAGGTCAACGCCAGCCCGATCCTCGCGGCAGAAATGCTCCGTCGTAATCTGTGGAACGTGGCTTACGGCGCCTTGGTGACCTCGGCGACCCTGACTGCCCTCGGCACCTTCGACCGCTTTCGCATGCGCGCCGGGCTACCGAAAAAAGCCGTGACCGCCGTGGTCCCGAGCCCGTTCCACCACGCCGATGCCGGCGTGCTGCGGGTCCCGGACCTCAAGGCTGATCCACGGGATGCACCGGCCCACACCGCCGCGATCATTCGTGATCTGCCGTCACTGGTGGAAGGCTCTCGCGGCACCTTGGTGCTGTTCTCCTCGCGCAAACAGATGCAGGACGTGTTCGACGGCCTGGATCGCGACTGGCGCAAGCAAGTGTTCATTCAAGGCAACCTGTCGAAACAGGAAACCCTGAACAAGCACAAGGCGCGGGTCGATGGCGGGGATTCGAGCGTGCTGTTCGGCCTGGCGAGTTTCGCCGAAGGCGTGGATTTGCCCGGCGCCTATTGCGAACACGTGGTGATCGCCAAGATTCCGTTCTCGGTGCCCGACGATCCGGTGGAAGCCGCGTTGGCCGAGTGGATCGAAGCCCGGGGCGGCAATCCGTTCATGGAAATCTCCGTGCCGGACGCCTCGCTGAAACTGGTCCAGGCCTGCGGTCGCCTGCTGCGCACCGAAGAGGATCGCGGCACCATCACTTTGCTTGATCGACGCCTGGTGACCCAGCGTTATGGCAAAGCGATCCTCAATGCGTTGCCACCCTTCCGACGTGAAATTTCCTGATACACGCGTGGGCAATTTTGCCCACCGCGTTGTCTATCTCTCTGTCATCGCTTTTCCACTGGCCATTGTTGGTCGTTAGGGAGAATTTCGTTCTCATGATTCGTCGTTCGTTGCCTGCTGTATTTGCCCTGTTGTTCGCAACGCCCTTGCTGGCTGCCCCTGCGGGCCAGCAGACGCTGTTCAACTTTGTGCGCCCCGCCGATGTGGTTCAGGTGGCGACCCAGGACTCCAGCCTGCCGCAATCCAACGCCGAGCAAACGGCCGAAGGCGAAGTGCTGCGCCGGGTGACCTTCAACCCGGTAGCCAAGCCCACCTTGCGCCTGACCCCGCAAACCGGCGCCTGGGACTGGTCGCAGTCGGGAGTCATGAGCCTGCGGGTCCAGAGCGCGATGAACTGGGCCTTGACCCTTTACGTGACCATCCAGAGCAACGATGGCAAGACCCTCGTCAGCCGCGTCGATCTGCCCGCCGGCCCGGCGCAAACCCTGCTGGTGCCGCTGGTGGCGAGTTCGCCGTTGAGCCAGGGCATGAAAGCCGGGCCGCCGATGCCGATGACTGTCGACGGCCAGCGCGTGTTGCTCGCCAGCAGCAGCGGTGAGCTGGATCGCAGCCAAGTGGTCTCGGTGAGTTTGTCGATGGATCAGCCGAACGTGGCCCAGAGCATCCTGCTGGAGCGCTTCGGTGTGCAGGACGCTGAGGACGTGAGCAAAGCCGTGTATGGCGCTCTGGTGGACGCTTACGGTCAATCGACCCGGGCCAAGTGGCCAGAAAAAGTCAGCAACGACGAACAACTGAAAGCCGCCGCCGCCAAGGAACAGCAACAACTGAAAACCTGGCTGGCCGAGCGCGAGAAGTCGTCCCTGGACAAGTTCGGCGGCTGGAACAAAGGCCCGGCGTTCAAGGCCAGTGGCTTTTTCCGCACCGAAAAGCGTGACGGTCGCTGGTATCTGGTGACGCCGGAAGGGCATCCGTTCTATTCCCTGGGGGTGAACACCGTGGCCCCGGACGTTGATCAAACCTACGTCGCCGGTCGTGAATGGATGTTCGAAAACCTGCCCAAACCCGATGAACCGCTGGCCAGCCACTTTGGCGAAGGCGACAACCGTGGCGGCAACGGCGCCGATCAGGGGCGGGCCTTCAATAACGGTCGTTGGTTCGACTTTTACGGCGCCAACCTGCAACGCCTCTACGGTTCGCCCTGTGCGGTGACCAGCGAAACCAAGGCCGGTGTCGCCGAAGCGGCCAAGGCTGACGCGGTGGCGCAGACGGCGGAAAAAGCCGCTGAGCAACCTGTCGCGCCGACGACGGCTGAGTCCGGTATCGCCGAAGCAGCCAAGTCGGGTGCCACCGAAGCGACAGTCGCCAAAGCGGTAGAACCCTGCAAAGCCGTGGTGGATGAGCAACGCTGGACCACGCACACCCTCGATCGCCTGCAAGCCTGGGGCTTCAACACGGTCGGCAACTGGAGCGCCCCGGCGCTGGCCAACGCGGATCGCGTGCCGTACACCTTGCCGCTGTCGATCGTCGGCGATTACGCCAGCATCAGCACCGGCACCGATTGGTGGGGCGGCATGCCCGACCCATTCGACCCGCGTTTCGCCATGGCCACCGAGCGTGCCGTGGCTATCGCCGCCCGGGATCACCGCGACGATCCGTGGCTGATCGGCTACTTCGCCGACAACGAACTGGCCTGGGCCGGTCCCGGCGATGATCCGAAGTCCCGTTACGCCCTGGCTTACGGCACGCTGAAAATGACCACCGACGTGCCGGCCAAACGCGCGTTCCTCAAGCAATTGCGCGACAAGTACCGCAACCAGGCGGGCCTGTCGAAAGCCTGGGGCATTGACCTGCCGGCGTGGGAATTGATGGAAGACCCGGGCTTCGAAGCGCCGCTGCCCAGCGCCGATCACCCGGAAATCGAAGCCGACTTCAAATATTTCCAGAAGGTCTTTGCCGACACCTACTTCAAGACCATTTCCGATTCGCTGAAATGGCACGCGCCGAACCAGTTGCTGCTCGGTGGCCGTTTCGCCATCAGCACCCCGGAAGCGGTCGAGTCCTGCGCGCAGTATTGCGATGTCTTGAGCTTCAACATGTACACCCTGAAACCTCAGGACGGTTACGACTTCGCCAGGTTGCGCAGCCTGGATAAACCGGTGCTGATCACCGAATTCAACTTCGGCTCGGCGGATCGCGGCCCGTTCTGGGGCGGCGTGACGCAACTGGCCAAGGAAGAAGACCGCGGCCCGGCCTACGCCAACTTCTTGAAACAGGCGATGAGCGAACCGTCGATTGTCGGCGTGCACTGGTTCCAGTACCTCGATCAGCCAGTGACCGGTCGTCTGCTGGATGGCGAGAACGGCCACTTCGGTCTGGTGGGCATTACCGATGTGCCCTTCCAGGGCTTTGTCGACAGCGTGCGAAAAAGCAACCTGGCGACCGTCGATCAACTGGGCAAAGAGGCCGAGAAGGCCAGGGCTGAGGCGGATAAGGCCAGTCACGAAGCCGAGGGCGGCCGCAAAGGTGACGCCGGTAAAGGCCCGGGGCAGGGCGCCGGGCATGCGGGTGGGCATTCGGGCAATGGTCATTAATAGTTGAGACCCCTGTGGCGAGGGGGCTTGCCCCCGTTCGGCTGCGAAGCAGTCGTAAACCAATGCATGCGGTGTATCTGATACACCTTGGTTGCAGGTTTTGGGGCCGCTTCGCAGCACAACGGGGGCAAGCCCCCTCGCCACAGGTGCTGTGTTTGCCCTTAAATATCGACACATGTTTTCTGAACAAATCTATGGGCGGCTACACCGCCCAGCCCGCCCCTGTTCCCAAATCCCTCCAGGGCTGGAACAATGCGGGCCACTTTGTAGAGCGTTTATCCGGGGGAGTTGCGTTTGCAGATTCAGGGTCATTACGAGCTTAAGTTCGAAGCGGTGCGCGAGGCCTTCGCCGCACTGTTCGACGATCCCCAGGAACGTGGCGCTGCGTTGTGCATCCAGGTCGGCGGTGAAACCGTCCTCGACCTCTGGGCCGGCACCTCTGACAAGGACGGCACTGAAGCCTGGCACAGCGACACCATCGCCAACCTGTTCTCCTGCACCAAGACCTTCACCGCCGTCACCGCGCTGCAACTGGTGGCCGAAGGCAAGCTGCAACTCGATGCCCCGGTGGCCCGCTACTGGCCGGAATTCGCCGCCGCCGGCAAAGAATCCGTGACCCTGCGCCAATTGCTCTGCCACCAGGCCGGTCTGCCGGCCCTGCGCGAATTGTTGGCTCCCGAAGCCTTGTATGACTGGCAAACCATGACTGACGCGCTCGCCGCCGAAACGCCATGGTGGACGCCGGGTGAAGGCCACGGCTACGCGGCGATCACCTATGGCTGGCTGGTGGGCGAATTGCTGCGCCGCGCCGATGGCCGAGGCCCCGGCGAATCCATCGTCGCTCGGGTCGCCAAACCGTTGGGCCTGGATTTCCACGTTGGCCTGGCGGACGAAGAATTTCACCGCGTGGCGCACATCGCCCGGGGCAAGGGCAACGTCGGCGACGCCGCGGCCCAGCGTCTGCTGCAAGTGACCATGCGCGAGCCGACGGCCATGACCACCCGGGCGTTCACCAACCCGCCGTCGATCATGACCAGCACCAACAAACCAGAATGGCGGCGCATGCAACAACCCGCCGCCAATGGCCACGGCAACGCGCGCAGCCTGGCCGGGTTCTACGCCGGTTTGCTGGACGGCAGCCTGCTGGAAAGCGAAATGCTCGATGAGCTGACCCGCGAACACAGCCTCGGCGACGACAAGACCTTACTGACCCGGACCCGTTTCGGCCTGGGCTGCATGCTCGATCAACCCGACGTGCCGAACGCCACCTACGGCCTCGGCCCCAGGGCTTTCGGCCATCCGGGTGCGGGCGGTTCCATCGGTTTTGCTGACCCGGAGCATGATGTTGCCTTCGGTTTTGTGACAAATACCTTGGGGCCCTATGTGTTGATGGATCCACGGGCGCAGCAGCTCGCCAGGGTACTTGCCACTTGTCTGTAAAACTTTGCTGAAATTTCCTACACAGGAACCTCGTAACCTTTTTCGATTCAAAGCGTCTGTTTATGCGGTCCGATTGGGGCCTGTGTTTATTACTTCATTTTGTGGATATCCAATGTCATCCAATAAAACTCTCGCTTTGGCACTGTGCTTCGCCATCACCGGTTGCGCGCAAACTCCGCAAAATGACGCCGAGGGCGGCAGCCACTGGTGGCAGTTCGGTTCTTCCGACAAAGTCGCCGCCAAAGAGCCGGCCCCGGCCACTGCACCCGTGAAAGCAGCCATCACCGCGCCCGTGGTCAAGGCTGAAAGTAGCAGCCATTGGTACTGGCCGTTCGGTTCCGATGAAGGTGCGGACAAGCCAGTGGCCAAGGCCGAGGTGAAACCTGAAGCCAAACCTGCCGATGTCGCCAAGGCTGACGCCGATGCGGGCGGCAAGTGGTGGTGGCCGTTCGGCGGCAAAGAGCAGAGCACCGCCAAAGCGGTGCCGATGCCTGATCCGAAAGTCACCCAGGCCTGGCTCGACGATTACGAACCGCGCCTGCGTGAAGCGATCAAGGACAGCAACCTGCAACTCGAGCGCCGTGACAACGTATTGGTTGTAATCGCGCCAGTGGACAGCTCGTTCAACCCGGATCGCCCGGCCATGCTGCTGCCAAACACCCTGGGGCCGTTCAGCCGCGTCGCGAAAATCCTTGAAGTCGATCCGAAGACCGCTGTTTTGGTGCTCGGTCATGGCGACACATCGGGCGCAGCCCCGGCCAACGTCAAGCTGAGCCAGGAACGTGCCCAGGCCGTGGCCGCGATCTTCCGCCTCAGCGGTTTGCAGCGTGATCGCCTGATGTTGCGTGGCATGGGCGGTGAAGCCCCGCGTGCTGCCAACGATAGCAATGAAGGCCGTGCCTTGAACCGTCGCGTGGAATTGCTGGTGACCCCGCAAAACACCATGGTGGCGTTGCTGAGCAAGTACAACATGCCAGCCCCGGCGCCGGTCACCATGGTCGCGGCTCAAGATGTCAAGCCAGTGGTCAAGCCTGTTACACCGGCGCCAGTGACCAAGAAAGCCGCAGCGCCCGCCGCTAAAAAAGCCCCGGCCAAAAAAGCCGCCGCCAAGGCTCCAGCCAAGAAAGCGCCAGCCAAAGCCGCGACCCCGGCGAAAAAGCCTGCGCCGGCCAAAGCTGCGGTTGATCCGAAGAAAGCCGTCGCCGCGGATGCTGCGAAGAACTGATCGTTAACCAGAAGGAATGTGCCATGACCCAGGCCCTGGCTGATATGCGTCGCGACTACACCCGTGATGGCCTGACCGAGGCGCAAGCCCCGGCCGAGCCGTTTGCGCTGTTCCATCAGTGGTTCGCCGATGCGGTGAAAACCGAACAGGTGCCGGTCGAGGCCAACGCAATGACCCTGGCCACCGTCGATCTTGACGGTCGGCCCCATTGCCGCATTCTGCTGCTCAAGGGCCTGGATGCTCAGGGCTTTACCTTCTTCACCAACTACGACAGCGCCAAGGGCCAGCATCTGGCGGTGAACCCGTTCGCCGCCATGACGTTCTTCTGGCCAACCCTCGAGCGCCAGGTACGCATCGAGGGGCGGGTGGTGAAGGTCTCGCCCGAAGAGTCCGACGCCTACTTTCAGGTCCGGCCTCTTGGCAGCCGTCTCGGCGCCTGGGCGTCGCCCCAGAGCCGGGTGATTGCCGATCGCGGTGAGCTGGAAGAGTTGCTGAAAATCACCGAGCAACGCTTCAGCGATACTCAGCCACACTGCCCGGAACACTGGGGTGGTTACCGTTTGCTCCCCGAGCGCATCGAGTTCTGGCAAGGCCGTCCGAGCCGCCTGCACGATCGCCTCAACTACCGCTTGCAGGGCGCCGACTGGATTCTTGAACGTCTGGCACCCTAAGCAGTCTACCGACCGGGATAGCCTGCCGCAGCGGCCTCAAGCCACTGCGGCAGGTCCCGACGCTTGATCTTTTGCGCTTGAGCGTTTGCCAGTTGCTGGAGCATGAAGGCTTTCTTCTGCTCGTCCTTCCCGGCCAGGGCTAACGCCAGATCGCGGTCCATCCAGCGTTTGATCCGTACGTACAACCATCCATGGAAGTACAAACCGACCGCCGTCGTGACGACAATGATGAAGTAATCCATGAAAAATCCTTGGGTCAACGGCGCAGCTTTTGGTATTTGCCGCTACTGTGGTGTGAGTTCAGAAGTGTCTGTACCGGGCCTGAATGAAACCAATTTTATCCGGGCGATGCCGTGACAGGCGTCAAGCTGCGGAGTTTAATGAATACCTGTCCTTTGGAGTTGATGCTATGCGTAAGTCTGTTTTGCTGGTTGCTTCCTTTTCCACGATGGCGATGTTGCTCACCGGCTGCCAATCCAGCCTGACCGGTGACTCCTACTCCCGTGACGAAGCGCGTCGCGTGCAGACGATTCGCATGGGCACCATCGAATCCCTGCGCCCGGTGAAAATCGAAGGCACCAAGACCCCGGTCGGCGGTGTTGCCGGTGCCGTGGTTGGTGGTGTTGGCGGCAGCGCCATCGGTGGTGGTCGCGGCAGTATCGTTGCTGCGGTGATCGGTGCCGTCGCGGGTGGCTTGATTGGTTCGGCCACCGAAGAAGGCCTGACGCGTGCACAAGGCGTAGAAATTACCGTGCGTGAAGACGACGGCAGCATGCGTGCCTATGTGCAGCAGGTTCAGGAGAATGAAGTGTTCCGTGTTGGCGAGCGGGTGCGGATTTCTACTGTTGGCGGGACTAGTCGCGTTTCGCACTAAGCGGGAGCGAGTACACGAAAACCCCGATCAGGTGACTGGTCGGGGTTTTTTGTTTGTATGAGCAAAAGAATCACTCGATTACGTAGTTGCGCAAAGTCACTCTGTGCACACCAGTTGCACGATGTGATTTGCACACGTGAGGGATTTCCCTGTCCAGTCTTCCAGCACTCGGATTTGTTCTGAAGACAAGTTGTAACCGTCGAATTCATCCTCGGGGTGTTGCCAGTCCATTAGAACCTTCAATGCTTCATGTCGACCGTCGGGGACTTCAACGCTAAGAAGCAGATCTTCGGTCTGACGGTCGAAAACCTCTACGGTGTGTTTCATTCCCTACTCTCCGGGTCGGGATAGCGGGCTCTGCCTACCCTCGACAGTCGTTAGCCGCATGAGGTCAAAAACAAATCCAAATCCCTTGGTAGCTCTAGAGAGCATGCTTTTTCTATTCTGACTATTTGCAGCTCGGTGAGGCGATAGTCATGAAATGATTCTTCATCATTCACCCATCCCATAATCAGTTTAAGTTCGATGGTGGTAATAGGAATCTGTTTCTCAAATGAAGGAAAGTCCTCACCTTTCGGAACTCCCATAATTAAATGCTTCATGGCTCTACCTTTCTTGTTGGGTCCGCTGGTTTATTCTGAGTGCCGGTTTCATGGTCGAACTCGCCCAAGTGTTTTCCGCGTTTGTTGTATTTTTCAACGGCCCCATGCTGGAAGTCCCACTCGTAAATTGTTCCGCTCCTATCCTTCCAGCGTGGCCGCAATCCTCCTCCACCCTTTATGGAGGTTTTTGGGGATGCCCATTTAGCATCTGGAAAAGCTGCTAAAAAATCAGGTTTTTGATGGTAGGTACGCTGAGGCATGCTCAGGACGATGTAAACCGGCCTAACCCCCGACCCCACCGGAAACACAAGAATGAAATCCTTGTACTCCGGCGGATAAACCGGGTTCACGATGATGTTATTCGCAGCCTCAGTCGGCGGATAAACCCAGATATGCGGCGCTTGCGGCGCGGCTTCCAAAGCAGGAATACCAAGGATGTCGGAACCATCCACCGCCGGGGTCCAGATCAGCTCAACGCCATCCCCCAGATCCGCCACCTGCTGACTGCCGCGCAACTCGAACTGCGCGACGTCGACCATTTCCCAATCGCGGTTTTTGCCGGTGTAGAAGCCGTAACCCTTGAGACTGCCGTCCGCCTGTTGCTCGACCCTTAACCGAACACGCGTGCGAGCCTGTTTGAGTGCGCGCAATTGATCTTCGGTGTAGAGCGCGCTATCGCCCAGGCTTGGCGTCCAGAACACCGCGACCAAAGCCGCCAACACGGTGGCACTTGCCGCGCCTATTGCCGATGCGACGGGTATCGCTGGGGCGCGTAACGCAACTTGTCCGATGCCGAGGGGCAGGGCATTGCTGCTGATCGTCTGCAGATTCAGCAGCCCGGCCTCATCCGCTTCGCGAGCACCCAGCCAGGCGACTTCCCCGTAATCCTTCAGGCTGTCGGTGGGCACCATCCCCGAAGGATTGGAGTAATCGATGATCGCGTCCGGCAGCTTGCAGGACTTGGCGAAGACGCAGCCCGCGCGAACGGTTTCGTCTTTGGAGGAGGTGATCGGAAGATTGCGTTCGAAGGCTGCTTGCCTGGCGAGCATGTCGTCGTAGGCTTGCTGCCGGGCGTCCCGCTCGGCCAGTTCAGTGGCGCTCATGAAGCGGTGGGTGACGCGATGCCCGTCACCTGACGGCGGGTTTTTAACCCGTGGGATGTCCTTGTTGCCAGCCACTGATCGTCCTTGAAATTCGTTCGTCGACAGCCCCAGGAAAGGGGCTGAACGACGTTAACGAATGTGGCTGATCGTGGCTGTAGGACGAGTCTCTGATGGTCCTAGGAGTGTTCTCTGTTACTCAGGATTGCAGTGCGACGCGCTTGCGACTCGCCGCCGCCGTCACTGCATACCCAATCAACGCCGCCAATATCGACCCGGTCAAGATCCCCATGCGGTCCATCCCGGCGTAGTCACTGGCGCCCGGCACGAAGGCCAGGGAGCCGACAAACAGGCTCATGGTGAAACCAATCCCGCAGAGGATTGCCACGCCCAGCACCTGACCCCAGTTGGCGCCCTGGGGCAGGGCGGCGATGCCGGTTTTTACCGCCAGCCAGGTGAGGCCGAACACGCCCAGGGTCTTGCCCAGCAGCAGGCCGGTGGCGATGCCCATCGGGACGTGGTGAGTGAAACTCTCCGGGGTCACGCCGCTCAGGGACAGGCCGGCGTTGGCGAAGGCGAACAACGGCAGGATGCCGTAGGCGACCCATGGGTGCAGGGCGTGTTCGAGGGTCATCAGTGGCGACGGTTCGGCATTCTTGGTGCGCAATGGAATGCAGAACGCCAGGGTCACGCCGGCCAGTGTCGCGTGGACACCGCTCTTGAGCACGCACACCCACAGGATCAGTCCGATGATCATGTATGGTCCGAGCTTGACCACGCCGAGCCGGTTCATCGCGATCAGCGCGACGATGCAGGCGCCGGCCAGTGCCAGGGACAATGTCGACAATGTGCCTGAGTAGAAAATCGCGATGACGATGATGGCACCGAGGTCGTCGATGATCGCCAGCGTCATCAAGAACAGCTTCAGCGATACCGGCACGCGTTTGCCCAGCAGGGCCAGCACGCCGAGGGCGAAGGCGATGTCGGTGGCCATCGGGATCGCCCAACCGCCCAGCGCCGCCGGATCGTCACGGTTGATGAACCAGTAGATCAACGCCGGCACCACCATGCCGCCAATCGCCGCCGCGCCGGGCAGGACGATTTGCGACGGTTTCGACAATTGGCCGTCGAGCACTTCGCGCTTCACTTCCAGGCCGATCAGCAGGAAGAACAGGGCCATCAGGCCATCGTTGATCCATAGCAGCAAGGGCTTGGCAATTTTCAGTGCGCCGATCTGGGCGACCACGGGGGTGTCCAGAAAGCCGTTATAGAGCCACGACAACGAGGAGTTGTTGATGATTAAAGCCAGGGCTGCGGCGGCGATCAGTAACAGACCGCTGGCAGCTTCCAACTGAAAGAAACGCGTGAACGTGCTACGCAGAGGCAAGGTCGCTCTCCATCGATGGATTCAAAAGGTGGCACACCCTAACCCGTACCGTTAGTTGTTAAAACAAAAGTTATATTCTTTTTTGTTATATGCCGTTGCGACGCTAATAGTAGCGAAGCGCAACGAGGACTGAGCCTAGCAGTTGCCGGACGTATTGAACCTCAGCTGTATCTGTGCGTGATGTAGGTTTTTTCCTAAGCTTAGGGGCTGAGCCTTGCAACAAGGCCGACTATTCAACGAGATCACCACCATGAGCGACACCCGACAGTGGGCCCGCGAAGCCATCCGGATCATCGAAGCCGACTTCCAGCGCAGCGCCGACACCCATCTGATTCCCTTGCCGCTGCCGGGTTTGCCGGGCATCGAGTTGTATTTCAAGGATGAGTCCAGCCACCCCACCGGTAGTCTGAAACATCGGCTGGCCCGTTCGCTGTTCCTCTACGCGCTGTGTAACGGCTGGCTCAAGCCTGGCGCGCCGGTGATCGAGGCGTCCAGCGGTTCGACGGCGATTTCCGAGGCCTACTTCGCCCGTTTGCTGGGCTTGCCGTTTATTGCGGTGATGCCGGCGACCACTTCCAAAGAGAAGATTGCGCAGATTGCTTTCTACGGTGGCAAGAGCCATTTGGTGGACGATCCCACCCAGATCTATGCCGAGTCCGAGCGCCTGGCCCGGGAACACGATGGCCATTTCATCGACCAGTTCACCTACGCCGAACGCGCCACCGACTGGCGGGCGAACAACAACATCGCCGAGTCGATCTTCCAGCAGATGCGCTTCGAGCAACACCCGGAACCGAGCTGGCTGATCTCCAGCCCCGGCACCGGCGGCACCACCGCAACCCTCGGTCGTTACGTACGTTACCGCCAGCATTGCACCCGCGTGCTGTGCGCTGATGCGGAGCGTTCGGTGTTTTTCGATTATTACCAGACCGGCGACGCGAGTTTGCGCCTGGACTGCGGTTCGCGGATTGAAGGGATTGGCCGGCCACGGGTGGAAGCGTCGTTCCTGCCCAAGGTGATCGATGCGATGGTCAAAGTGCCGGATGCCTTGTCCCTGGCGGCCATGCACTACCTGGCGCAACGCCTGGGCCGGCGCGTGGGCGGGTCGAGCGGGACCAACCTGATCGGCGCCTTGATCGCCGCCCAGCAAATGGTCGCGGCGGGGGAGTCGGGGTCAATCGTGGCGATTTTGTGCGACGGCGGCGAACGTTACGCCACCACCTATTACGACCAGGCTTGGCTCAAGGGCCAAGGGTATGAATTGAGCGGGTTGATCGATGCCGTGGCGGCAAGCGTCGAACGCGGCGAACCGCTACCGGCCACCGTACTGCGCGCCAATATCTGACGTGATGATCGTTCCCATGCTCTGCGTGGGAATGCCTCACCGGACGCTCTGCGTCCGCTTTTGGGACGCGGAGCGTCCCTGGCTGCATTCCCACGCAGAGCGTGGGAACGATCATCAAAAACCAATGTGGGAGCGGGCTTGCTCGCGAATGCAGTGGATCAGCCAACATTTCTGTTGAATGAAAGACCGCTTTCGCGAGCAAGCCCGCTCCCACAGGGTTTAGCAGTGGTTCAGGGATTGCCGATCAGGCTTCGAGACCGAGAATGTCGCGAGCAACGGCCTCGGCAATCCGAATCCCATCCACACCCGCCGACAGAATCCCGCCGGCGTAGCCCGCGCCTTCACCCGCCGGGAACAGGCCTTTGACGTTCAAGCTCTGCATCGATTCGTTACGGGTAATCCGCAGCGGCGACGAGGTGCGGGTTTCGATCCCGGTCAACACGGCGTCATGCAGCGAGTAACCACGAATCTGCTTCTCGAACGCCGGCAAGGCTTCGCGAATCGCTTCAATGGCAAACGCCGGCAAGGCCAGGGCCAGATCCCCCAGGGCCACACCCGGTTTGTAGGACGGTTCAACGCTGCCCAGTTCGGTGGACGGCTTGCCCGCAATAAAGTCGCCGACCAGTTGCGCCGGGGCTTCGTAGTTGCTGCCGCCGAGCACAAAGGCGTGGGATTCCAGGCGTTCTTGCAACTCGATGCCGGCCAGCGGGCCGCCCGGATAATCGACTTCCGGGGTGATGCCGACGACGATCCCGGAGTTGGCGTTGCGTTCGTTACGCGAGTACTGGCTCATGCCGTTGGTGACCACGCGGCCCGGCTCGGACGTCGCCGCCACCACAGTGCCGCCCGGGCACATGCAGAAGCTGTAGACCGAACGGCCGTTCTTGGCGTGGTGCACCAGTTTGTAGTCGGCGGCGCCGAGTTTCGGGTGGCCAGCGTATTTGCCCAGGCGTGCGCGGTCGATCAGCGACTGCGGGTGTTCGATGCGGAAACCCACCGAGAACGGCTTGGCTTCCATGAACACGCCACGGCCGTGGAGCATGCGGAAAGTGTCACGGGCGCTGTGGCCGAGGGCCAGGATCACGTGTTTGGAATGGATCTGCTCGCCGCCGTTAAGCTCGACGCCGACCAGTTGCCCGTCCTCGATCAACACGTCGGTAACCCGCTGCTGGAAACGCACTTCGCCGCCCAGCGCACGAATCTGCTCGCGCATGTTTTCCACCACGCCGGTCAGACGGAACGTACCGATGTGCGGTTTGCTGACGTAGAGGATTTCTTCCGGCGCACCGGCCTTCACGAACTCATGCAGGACCTTGCGGCCGATGAATTTCGGGTCCTTGATCTGGCTGTAGAGCTTGCCGTCGGAGAACGTCCCCGCGCCGCCTTCACCGAACTGCACGTTGGATTCAGGGTTGAGCACGCTTTTGCGCCACAGGCCCCAGGTGTCCTTGGTACGCTGGCGCACTTCGGTGCCGCGTTCGAGGATGATCGGCTTGAAGCCCATTTGCGCCAGCAGCAAACCGGCGAAAATCCCGCACGGGCCGAAACCGACGACGATCGGCCGTTGCTGCAAATCGGCCGGTGCCTGGCCAACGACTTTGTAGCTGACATCCGGAGCGACGTTGACGTTACGGTCATCGGCGAACTTGTGCAGCAACGCCGCCTCATCCTTGGCGGAGAGGTCGATGGTGTAGATGAAGCACAGTTCGGAGGATTTTTTGCGCGCATCGTAGCTGCGCTTGAACAAGGTGAAATCGAGCAGGTCATCACTGGCGATGCCCAGGCGCTGCACGATGGCAGGGCGCAGGTCTTCTTCGGGATGGTCGATCGGCAACTTGAGTTCGGTGATTCGTAACATGACAGGACCCGGTTCGCGGGGCGCACAACTGCGCCAAGGCGTTTGAAGGCGGCGATTATAAGCCCCAAACGCCGGTCCCGTGAGGCAAAAACGATCAGTCGTTACGCGAGCCGCCGAAATACCCGCAGCCGCGCTGCACTTGGCCGTCGATCCGCAGTTCGGCACTCATGTGCTGGATGCTGCCGGTGCTGCTGTCGACGCAACGATTGGGCGCGACCCACAGTTCAATGTGCTTGCCATTGGCTTCGCTGCTGAGGTTGAAACGCCCATCGCCCAGTTGCTCTTCGACGTAGGGCACCGCCAGTGGTGGCTCGCCGGCACGGTCGATGGCCATGCCCTTGCCGCTGACCTTGACGTTCCACTCAGGGCCATGGCCGGCGGCGCGCAGGATCAACAGTTTGAAATTGGGATCGTCGCACGCCGTGCCCGAACGTTCGACGCGGTACAACTGCGCAAGGTCGAGGCTGCTTCCATTGATCTTGCCACGCACGTCGGCGAACAACTTGCCCTGGTCATCCGCCAGGCTCGCGGCCTCTTGCAGCACGCTGGTGCCGCCCGTGTCGTTGACTACTAGGCTGCGCGATTCATTGCACGGCTGGAACATCAGCTTGCCGTCCGCCGCAGTCAACTGTCCCTGCATGCGGGTCTGCCCCGCGTGAGAGACGCTTTGCCGCGGACCATCAAACAACTGGCACGCGGCAAACAACGGAAGCAGGGCAACGAGGACAAGGGAACGGGCAACACGCATCTTTGGTTCTCCAGACAAGTGCCGCCACGTTACGCAGCATGACCGTTCATCACAACCCCGCCTTTCGACGATCCCCCTGTAGGAGCGAAGCTTGCTCGCGAAGGCGGCTGAACATTCAACATGGATGTTGGCTGACACACCGCCTTCGCGAGCAAGCTTCGCTCCTACAGGGATTGGGGTGGTCTTAGCCGACGTGAAAAGTCTGACCGGTCTGCAGGCCTTCGACACTTTTGGCGTAGGCCAAAGCCACATCGGCTGCCGGAACCGGCTTATAGCCGCGGAAGTACGGGGCGTAGCTGCCCATGGCTTCCAGCAGCACGGTCGGGCTGATCGAGTTCACGCGCAGGCCACGGGGCAATTCGATGGCGGCGGCGCTGACGAAGCTGTCCAGCGCGCCGTTGACCAGGGCCGCCGAAGCGCCGCTGCGGATCGGGTCGTGGCTGAGTACGCCGGTGGTGAAGGTGAACGAGGCGCCGTCATTGGCGAATTCGCGGCCGATCAGCAGCAGGTTGACCTGGCCCATCAGCTTGTCTTTGAGGCCCAGGGCAAAGCTGTCCGAGGTCATTTCGTCCAGCGGGGCGAACGTCACGTTGCCGGCGGCGCAGACCAGTGCATCGAACTTGCCGGTTTGTTCGAACAGCTTGCGGATCGAGGCGCTGTCGCTGATATCCACATGAAAATCACCACTGTTGCGGCCGATGCGAATGACTTCGTGACGTTGCGACAACTCTTTGTCGACCGCCGAACCGATGGTGCCGCCGGCGCCTATCAAAAGAATTTTCATCGTGCTGTTTCCTCGAAATGGTTGAACGAGGTTTCAGTCTAGAGTGGATTTTTCCATTGATAAGCGCGCTAATGGGCAACCTTTGGTTTTCAAATGGAAACAATCCTTGAGCGAAATGGATGACCTGGCGGCGTTCGCCATGTTGATCGAAGCCGGCAGTTTTACCCTGGCCGCCCAGCAATTGGGGTGTAGCAAGGGGCAGCTGTCCAAGCGGATCAGCCTGCTGGAATCGCGGTTTTCCGTGGTCTTGCTGCAACGCACCACCCGCCGCTTGAGCCTGACTGCAGCGGGAGCGGCTCTGTTGCCCCAAGCCCAGGCGCTTGTCGTCCAAGTGGAGCGGGCGCGTCAGGCTTTGGCTCGACTGAAGGATGACATGGCCGGTCCGGTGCGGATGACGGTGCCGGTGTCGTTGGGAGAAACCTTCTTCGATGGCCTGCTGCTGGAGTTCTCCAGCAAATACCCCGAAGTGCAGATCGAGCTGGACCTGAGCAACAATTTTCGCGAGTTGTCCCGGGACGGATTTGACCTGGCGGTTCGCTCAGAAGTGGGTAACGACGAACGCCTGGTGGCCCGGCCGCTGCTGGCCTGGCACGAAATGACCTGCGCCAGCCCGGCCTACCTCGAGCAATTTGGCGAACCGCTAACGCCACAGGCGTTGGCCGAACACCGTTGTGTGCTCAACAGTCACTACAGTGGCCGCGAAGAATGGCTCTATCACCAGCAACACGAACTGCTTCGGGTTCGGGTGTCCGGACCGTTCGCCAGTAACCATTACAGCCTGCTGAAGAAAGCCGCGCTGGCCGGCGCCGGCATTGCGCGGTTGCCGTCGTACCTGCTGCAAGCGGAATTGGCTGACGGCCGTTTGCGCTGGCTCCTGCGCGATTATCAGACCCGTCGTATGCCGATGTACCTGGTGCATCCGTATCAGGGTGGGTTGCCCAAGCGTACGCAAGTGCTGGCGGACTATTTGATCGGCTGGTTCAAGCGCAGTGGTGAGGCGTTGGACAGACTCCAACACACCCCATAACCCTGTGGGAGCGGGCTTGCTCGCGAAGGCGTCGTGTCAGGCAACATCTACATTGACTGACCCACCGCTTTCGCGAGCTCACCCGCTCCCACATTTGGATTTGCAAATAGGTTGATGGAAGTGTTCGGAATAAACAGAAATTGCTGATCGTGAAAGGTTATCCAGACCTGTTATTTCTGACAGTAGAAAACCACCGCAACGGGCAATACAGTGATGTCAGGCGAAAACGCCAGGTCGGAGGGCGGGTCATCGGATGAACAGGGAGTCAAAAAAATGGAAAGCGTGGAAGAGCGTATAAAACAAATAACGTGTGAGTTATTGGGTATAGAACCAAAAGACCTGACGAATACCTCCAGTTTTGTTGAAGACTTGAAGGCAGATTCCCTGGACGCCGTTGAACTTGTCATGACTTTTGAAGAGGAATTCTTGATAACGATCCCGGATGAAGAGGCTGTAAAACTCACAACCGTTCAGAAAGTAATCGACTACATAGAGCACCAGTTGAGCCTGTAGCGGCTGCAAGTTGCAGCGAAAAAAAACGGCCCTAAGGCCGTTTTTTTGTTCACCGCAAAACCTCAACCACCCAAGTACGCTTCCCGCACTTTCGGGTCAGTCAGCAGCGCTTCACCCGTGCCTTGCATCACCACCCGGCCGTTCTCCAGAACGTAGGCGCGGTCAGCAATCTTCAGCGCCTGGTTGGCGTTTTGCTCCACCAGGAACACCGTCACACCGTCCTTGCGCAGTTGTTCGATGATGTCGAAGATCTGCTGGATGATGATCGGCGCCAGGCCAAGGGACGGTTCGTCGAGCAACAGCAGCTTGGGCTTGCTCATCAGCGCACGGCCGATGGCGAGCATTTGCTGTTCGCCGCCGGACATGGTGCCGCCGCGTTGGGCAAAACGCTCTTTCAGGCGTGGGAAAAGTCCGAGGACCTTGTCCATCTGTTCCTGATAGTCGCCCTTGTCGGTGAAGAAGCCGCCCATGGCGAGGTTTTCTTCCACGGTCAGGCGCGCAAACACCCGACGACCTTCCGGCACCACCGCAATGCTCTTGCGCATGATTTGCGCCGAGCTTTGCCCCACGAGTTCTTCACCCATGTACTTGATGCTGCCGCTGTGGGCTTGCGGTGAACCGCACAGCGTCATCAGCAGGGTCGATTTGCCCGCGCCGTTGGCGCCGATCAAAGTGACGATTTCGCCCTGGCGGATTTCCACGTTGACGTTGTGCAGGGCCTGGATCTTGCCGTAGAAGGTGGAAACGTTTTCGAATTGCAGCATTTACGCTTCCCCCAGGTAGGCTTTGATCACTTCAGGATTGTCGCGGATCTGTTCCGGCGTGCCGTTGGCCAGGGGCGTGCCCTGGTTGATCACGACGATGTGGTCGGAAATGCTCATGACCAGCTTCATGTCGTGTTCGATCAGCAGCACGGTGACATTGTGCTCTTCACGCAGCATGCCGATCAGCGCCTTGAGGTCCTCGGTTTCCTTCGGGTTCAGGCCGGCCGCCGGTTCGTCGAGCATGAGGATCCGCGGACGGGTCATCATGCAACGGGCGATTTCCAGGCGACGTTGCTGACCGTAGGCCAGGGTTCCGGCGGTACGGTTGGCAAATTCCTTGAGGTTGACCTTGTCCAGCCAGTACTCGGCGAACTCCATCGCCTCGCGTTCGCTCTTGCGGAACGCAGGGGTCTTGAACAGGCCGGCCAGGAAGTTGGTGTTCAAGTGACGGTGCTGGGCGATCAACAGGTTCTCGACCGCCGTCATGTCCTTGAACAGCCGCACGTTCTGGAAGGTCCGCACCACGCCTTTGCGGGCGATCTCGTGGCCGGGCAGGCCCTCGATGGCCTGCCCGTCGAGCAGGATGCTGCCGCCGCTCGGCTTGTAGAAACCGGTCAGGCAGTTGAACACGGTGGTCTTGCCGGCACCGTTCGGGCCGATCAATGCCACGACCTGTTTTTCGTGCACGGTCAGGGCTACGCCGTTGACCGCCAGCAAGCCGCCGAAGCGCATGCTCAGATTTTCGACTTTAAGGATCTCGCGGCTCATTTGCGCAGCTCCATGTGAGGACGTTGCATGGGCAGCAGACCCTGAGGACGCCAGATCATCATCAGCACCATCAAGGCGCCGAACATCAACATGCGGTATTCACTGAACTCACGCATCATTTCCGGCAGCAGGATCATCACCACGGCGGCGAGAATCACGCCGAGCTGCGAGCCCATGCCACCCAGTACGACGATGGCGAGAATGATCGCCGACTCGATGAAGGTGAAGGACTCCGGGGTCACCAGACCCTGACGGGCTGCGAAGAAACTGCCGGCAAAACCGGCGAAGCTTGCACCCAGGGTGAAAGCCGACAGCTTGATCACCGTAGGGTTGAGACCCAGCGCACGGCAGGCGATTTCGTCTTCACGCAGCGCTTCCCATGCACGACCGATCGGCATGCGCAGCAGGCGGTTGATGACGAACAGCGCGCCGAGGGCCAGCAACAGGGCAACCAGGTACAGGAAAATCACCTTGTTGATCGAGTTGTATTCCAGGCCGAAGTACTCGTGGAACGTCTGCATGCCTTCTGCCGCTTTACGCTCGAAGGTCAGGCCGAAGAACGTCGGCTTCTCGATGTTGCTGATGCCGTTCGGGCCGCCGGTGATGTCGGTCAGGTTACGCAGGAACAACCGGATGATTTCACCGAAGCCCAGGGTCACGATCGCCAGATAGTCACCGCGCAAGCGCAGTACCGGGAAGCCGAGCAGGAAGCCGAACGTTGCCGACATCAGGCCGGCAATCGGCAGGCAGACCCAGAAACTCCAGCCCAGGTAGTGCGACAACAGCGCATAGCTGTAGGCGCCGACGGCGTAGAAACCGACGTAACCCAAGTCGAGCAGACCGGCCAGACCGACCACGATGTTCAGGCCCAGGCCGAGCATCACGTAGATCAGGATCAGGGTCGCGATGTCCACCGCGCCGCGTGAACCGAAGAATGGCCACACCAGGGCACCGATGATCAACGCAATGATGATCCAGCGCTGGGTAGTCGGCAGGGTCAGGAAGTTACTGGCCTTGGCCGGAATCAACGGCATGTTGGGCGAGGATTTCCAGGCCTTGCTGATCGGGTCGTTGAACATCACCCGCAGGAACATCAGTACCGAGCAGATCGCAATGATCGCCAGGGTCATGTTGCTGGTGCCGTGCACTTCAAGATTGATGCCGACGATGGTCAGTTTCAGACCGAGTACCGGGTAGGCCACAGCCCAGACCAGCAGAGCGCTGAAGAGCGCCTGTTTGAGATTCCTAGTCATACTTTCTCAACCTCCGGACGGCCCAGAATGCCGGTCGGACGGAATAACAGCACCAGAACCAACAAGCCGAATGCCACGACGTCCTTGTACTGGTCGCCGAAGATGTCGGCACCAAAGGCTTCCGCCACCCCCAGCACCAACCCGCCGAGCATGGCGCCGGGGATGCTGCCGATACCACCCAATACTGCGGCGGTGAAGGCCTTGAGGCCGACGAGGAAACCGGCGTTCGGGTTGATCACGCCGTATTGCATGCTCAGCAGCACGGCCGCGATGGCCGCCAGCGCAGCACCGATGACGAAGGTCAGGGCGATGATGTTGTTGGTATTGATCCCCAACAGGTTGGCCATCTTGATGTCTTCGGCACAGGCGCGGCAGGCGCGACCCAGGCGAGAGCGGGAGATGAACAGCGTCAGGCCGAGCATGGCGATCAGGGTCACCACGAACACCACGATCTGCATGTAGGAAATCAGCACTTCATGTGCGCCACCTGGCCCGAAGGAAAGATTACCGGGGATCAGGTTGGGGATGGATTTGTCCTTGGAGTCTTGCGCCAGCAGAACGGTGTTCTGCAGGAAAATCGACATGCCGATGGCCGAGATCAGCGGAATCAGACGGTTGCTGCCACGCAAGGGGCGGTAGGCAATCCGTTCGATGCTGTAGCCGTAGGCACTGCAGACGACGATGCTCGCGATAAAACCGGCGGTCATCAAGAGAGGGACACTGTCGAGTCCCATCATGGCCAGGCCTGCGATGGCGATGAACGCCACGTAGGAACCGATCATGTACACCTCGCCGTGGGCGAAGTTGATCATTCCAATGATGCCGTAAACCATCGTATAGCCGATGGCGATCAAGGCATACGTGCTGCCAACGGTCAGGCCGTTAACCAGCTGCTGGAAGAAGTGATAGATGTCAGGCATTACAGCGCTCCTAAAAACCTGATACGCATTTCACTGGTGGAGTCATTTTCCCGCTCGAGCCCCGTGGATCTGCATCCACTTCGAATTCGAGGTTTGCCAGCGAACCGCTGATGACGGTTTTGAGATTTTCAGGTGGGGAGACTGGCGGATCACGCCAGCGCGGCCCAATACGTTCGTAAAACAAAGCCCACGGCACGCCGTGGGCTTTATTGGCAGTCAGTCAGGCAACGCCTTACTGAGGCGAAACTTCAGTTTTAGGTTTGCCGAAGTGCCACTCGTAAACCACGAATTTGAAGTCTTTCAGGTCGCCCTTGGCGTCGAAGCTCAGGTCGCCAGTCGGGGTTTTGAACGAACCTGCGTGGATGGCAGCAGCCACTTTGGCAGGGTCTTCGCTCTTGGCAGCAGTGATACCACCGGCGATGACTTCAACAGCCGAGTAGGCCGGGAACACGAACGGACCGCTCGGATCTTCTTTCTTGGCTTTGAACGCGTCAGCCAGGGCGACGTTGGCCGGATCCTGGTCGAAGGATTTCGGCAGGGTCACCAGCAGGCCTTCGGAAGCGTCCTTGGCGATCTGCGAAATGGAGTCGTTACCCACGCCTTCCGGACCCATGAACTTGGCTTTCAGGCCTTTTTCCTGGGATTGACGCAGGATCAGACCCAGCTCCGGGTGGTAGCCGCCGTAGTAGACGAAGTCGACGTTGGCTTGCTTGAGCTTGGAGATGATGGAAGAGAAGTCTTTGTCGCCAGCGTTGATACCTTCGAATACGGCAACTTTTACGTTTTTGCTTTCGAGGGTTTTCTTCACGGCGGTGGCGATGCCTTCACCGTATTGCTGTTTGTCGTGCAGCACGGCAACGATTTTCGGTTTGACGTGATCGGCGATGTAGTTACCGGCGGCAGGGCCCTGGGCGCTGTCCAGACCGATAGTACGGAAGATCATTTTGTAACCACGGGCGGTGATGTCCGGGCTGGTGGCAGCCGGGGTGATCATGATCACGCCTTCGTCTTCGTAGATGTCCGAAGCGGGTTGGGTGGAGCTGGAGCACAGGTGACCGACCACGAACTTGACGCCGTCGTTGACGACTTTGTTCGCTACAGCCACGGCTTGTTTCGGATCGCAGGCATCATCGTATTCAACAGCTTCGAGCTTCTTGCCGTCGACGCCGCCCTTGGCGTTGATTTGTTCGATGGCCATTTTGGCGCCACTGAACTGCATGTCGCCGTATTGGGCTACCGGGCCGGTTTTAGGGCCGGCGATACCGATCTTGATGGTGTCAGCTGCGAACGAATGGCTGGCAACCCCGGCCAGAACCATAGCGGCAAACAGTTTGGAAATCTGCTTAGTAGCCTTAGTCATAGTGCTCCACTCTTACTGTTGTAGTTTTTATAGTCCTGGCGCCGTAGCAGCAGAACCGGGTCAGATATCTTGGATATCCTCCGGAAAATGCCCCCGGCAACTGTACCGGTACAGTGTAGAGCGCCGATTGTCAGCCTGGGAAGGCAGCGCCGGGGGGCAAAACCTGAGGGTGTCGCTTTTTTGAAAGAAATATACAGAAATGCGGCGGGTTGTTAGCTGGCTAATCGCTTGATTCATCAGCATTCCTTGGCTTTCCTGCGCTTTTCGTTCGGTGACTCAATTGCATCCGGGTTTTTCTGCCGGACCACCGACGTTATCATTCGCGTCGATTTCTTTTCCGGACAGGACCCATGACTCAAGAACCTAGCACCCTCTATGCCAAGCTGCTTGGTGAGACCGCATCTATTACATGGAAGGAACTGGAACCGTTCTTCGCCAAGGGTGCCCTATTGTGGGTCGACCCAAGCCTGGATTTGATCGCCGCCGCCGAGGCCGTGGCCACGGATGAAGGCGAGAAAGTCGCTGCCTGGCTGGCCGCCGACAGCCTCGCCAAGCTCTCTGAAACGCGGGCGCTGGATCTTTTCGAACGCGATCCCGAGCTGTGGGCGGTGGTGGTTTCGCCGTGGATTCTGATCCAGGAAAGGGCGACGAGCTGACATCGCGCACCAAACAAGTGCGCTGCTCTGCCGGTTAAAAGTGTGTAGGCGAGTAGCGTGATGGCATGTTGCCGTAGAGAAAGGCCACAGAAGGGTCTTGAAGAGGGTGACGTAAGCGTAACGGGAACAGTTTTGAGAGCAGCCTGAGGGCTGCTTAATTGTTTCTGGATGTGATCGTTGTGATCGTTCCCACGCTCCGCGTGGTAATGCAGCCCGGGACGCTCCGCGTCCCAAAAGCGGACGCGGAGCGTCCATTGATGCATTCCCACGCAGAGCGTGGGAACGATCAAATTAGCGGTGAAGTTGAGGCCGCCATCGCGAGCAAGCTCGCTCCCACAGGGACCGCGTTCCGTCTGGAGGAATGCGCTCCTTGTGGGAGCGAGCTTGCTCGCGATTGGGGCGACTCGGTCTTGCGCTTGGTTTAGAAGGTTTTACCAGTGTGGTTATTGAGGGAAATAACCTTGGTCTTGCCAATCCGGTGCCGGTAGATCTCACGCAGGTACTTGATCGCTTTCTTCACGCAATCCCGTGACAGGCGAATGTCGTTGATCGACACAAACTTGTCCTTGTCGCTGATCAGCTCGCGGTACTTCTTCTCGTACATCGGCTTGATCGCGTACCAGTTGGTATCGAGGATCTTCGCCGGGTTTTCGAATTCGTTAAGCAACTCGTCAATCAAGTCTTCGTTGAAGTCTTCATGGATGATGAAGTCGAGGATCGAGTTGTCCAGGGTTTCGTCGAAGCGGTACGGGTTCTTCGCGAAGCAGCGCTTGATGAAGGCCACGATCAGGGTCAGGAAGTCGTCCGACAGGCACGGGCTCTTGGCGATCAGCGTGGTCAGGGACAGGTTGGCCGAGGCGCCGATCACCAGTGCATAACGCTTGAGCGTGGTGTTCGGGAACAAACTGTTGAGGTGGGTCTTCAAGCGGTTGAGGTCCATGTAGGACAGCTTGTAGTCCTTGGGCAGCGACACGATCGACACCACCGACGAGCAGTTCTTGAAGAAGTGCAGGTCGTGCAACGCGGCCGCGTCATAACCGGAATTCTTGTACTGCTCCAGCGAGGCGCGATAGCGCTTGGATTCGATCGGCAGCAGGCTGATGCCTTCGATGGCCTGGGTGACCTTGTTGAAGTGCGGCAGGTCGATGGAGCGGAAGAACAGGTCGTCGATGTTCAGGCGCTGCGGCTCTTTATCGAACACCTTGAACTTGTCGCTGCTCGGCGCCGGAGTTTCCGGCACCACGGACTCGGCGTAGGCAATCGCCACCGGGCCGGCCAGGCTCATGAACAGGTCGTTGGCATCCAGGCGAATGGTTTCGCCGATGTCGATGCCGGCGCGTCGGAAATAGTTCTGGTCGTAGTCAGTCGTGACCGCTTGCGCCGTCAGAATGTTGAAGATCTGCTGCGAGATGTATTGGTTGGCGTGCTTTTCCATCGCATTGACATCAATGTTCTGGATGTTGCCGTCATCGCTTTCTTCGGCGTAACGCATGATGTCGTTGGAGATCAGCATCATCGCGTTCCAGGGGCGGATCCGCCCCATGACGCTGGCTTCGCTGCTGTCTTCATTGTCGAAGTTGTACGAAAAGTCCCATTCCTCCGACAGGTATTTGCACAGCAGGCGCCCGGCGTTGATGTGCAGCGCCTCGGACATTTCGCTGCGGTGGTCGGAAATGTTCGGCAGCACGCAGATGCCGCTGGTGAAGATCGGCTCGAAGACAAAGGCGTGGCCGCTTTTGCTGTCGTGCTCGTCCATCGGCTTGGTGTCGAACGTCTTGTTCATGTAGGAGTGTTGCTGGGCCAAGCCGAATTCCGAGGCCATGCCCGAACCCGTACCGCCGCCGGCGCTGAAGATCGAGAAATACAGGCGCGACTGGTTGGCCTTGATCCCGCAGCTGTCGATCAGGTACGAGTGGATCATCTTCCAGTCCGGGCTGGAAAAACGCTGGGTGTCCTTGTTCAGGATGATCTTGGCCAGGTACTGGCCGAGGATCGGCGCGTTACCGGCGCCACCGGCGTGGACTTCCGACAAGTCCATGATTTTCATTTTGCTGTAGTCGCGCAGGAAGCCGCTTTTTTCGCCCTTGCGCGAGAAACGGATGCGCCCGGCGATGTCTTTGTCCAGGTCGCCGAGCATCACCAGCGGTTCGACCAGGAACACCGGTTTGGTGGCCTTGTTCGGCCCCAGGCGCAGGTTGTTACGAATCCACTGCGCCGGGCTGTAGCCTTTTTCGGCGTAGCGTTTGTCCGGCGACAGGCGATCTTCGTTGTTGAATTCGTTGAGGTAGAACTTGCGCGCGTTGTACACCAGTTCGGCGACGTCCAGCGCGATGTTCGAACCGCAGCGGCCGAGGCCGATCAGGCACACCGACGGGAATTCCTGTTCGCTGTGCTGTTCGCTGTCGCCTTCCAGGTGCGGTGGACGCGGGAACACCATGTCGCGCAGGCCATCGAGGTTATCGAGGATGCGGTCGGTGTTGGTTTCGGTGAAGTACAGGTACTGCTGGGTTGCCAGCGGACGCGATTGGATTAATGGCTTCGACGATGACGGGCTGTTGGCCGCCGGGCTCAAGGTCAGATCGGATACCGCAGTGGCCGGATTGTTTTTAGAGGTCATTGTGCGCCATGTACCTGGACTGGTTGGCTCGACGACAAGGCGTCATCGAACTTCACGGAATGGGATCTCGCGTCTTTTTGCGCGCGTATTTTGCCCAAGCGACAGGGCGTTGGCTGGTGCGCCGCTCGGGGGAGTCCTTTCCTGATTTATGATGGATCGGCCAGTATTCGGCGATCTTTAATCAAAAGGAGGCAAAATGATGGCCGCTCTACCTTCACTGGGATTCGCCGGGATTGGCCTGATGGGCTTGCCGATGTGCCGGCGCTTGCTGGCCGCGGGCTATCCGCTGACGGTGTGGAATCGCAATCCCGACAAGTGCGCGCCACTGGTGGAAGCGGGGGCGCGGCAGGTGGCGACGCCTGCTGAGCTGTGCGCACAGGCAGATGTGGTGATGCTGTGCCTGGCTGACACAGCGGTGGTGCGCGAAGTGGTGTTTGGCCCCAATGGCGTTGCCGCCGGTGGGAAAAGTGGACAGTTGCTGGTGGATTTTTCCAGCCTGGAACCCACCGCCACCCGGGAAATGGCGACGGCGCTGGCCAGTCAATCCGGCATGGCTTGGCTGGATGCGCCCGTGTCGGGCGGGGTGGTCGGCGCGGAGGCGGGGAGCCTGGCGATCATGGTCGGCGGCGATGCGACGGATCTCGAACGCGTGCGGCCGGTTTTGCTAAGCCTGGGCCAACGCGTGACGCACATGGGCGCCGTCGGTGCCGGTCAGGTGACCAAGGCTTGTAATCAGATGATCGTCGCCTGCAATGCCCTGGTGATTGCCGAAGTGGTGGCTCTGGCGGAACGTTCCGGGGTCGATGCCAGCCTGATCGCCCAAGCGTTGGCCGGCGGTTTCGCCGACTCAAAACCCTTGCAGATCCTCGCCCCGCAAATGGCCGAAAGCCGTTTCGAACCGGTGAAATGGCACGTGCGCACGCTGCTCAAGGACCTGGACACGGCAGTGAAGTTTTCCCGGGAACAGGGCTCGGCCACGCCAATCAGCGGATTGGCCGCACAATTGATGCGCCTGCATGGGGGCCAGGGCTTTTTGGAAAAGGATCCGTCAACGTTAGTGCAGTTATACCGCGAGCCAGGGTCAACGGACTGAGTACGTGGGATTGCTTGCGCTGGTTGATTTCGTTCAGCACCGGGCGCAGTTCTTCCAGCGGCACCGGGCGGCTGAGCAGGTAACCCTGGACGAAATCGCAGCCATGGCGTTCAAGAAATTCGTATTGCTCTTGAGTCTCGACGCCCTCGGTCACCACCTGCAAATGCAGGGTGTGGGCCATGACGATGATCGCCTGGACGATCTCCATGTCCGGGGTGGCCTTGGGGATGTCCTGGATAAACGAGCGATCGATCTTCAGCGTATTGAGCGGCAGGCGCTTGAGGTAGGCCAGGGATGAATAACCGGTGCCGAAGTCGTCGATCGACAGCGACACCCCGAGGGCGCGAATCTGCCGCAGCAGCACCAGGGTATTGGCGATGTTGCCCATCAGCGCGTTTTCCGTGACTTCCAGTTCCAGGCGTTCGGGCGCGACACCGGTGATGCGCAGGACTTCTTCGATTTCGTCGGCCAGGTCTTCCCGCGCCAGGTTCAGCGGCGAGCAGTTCACCGCGATTTTCAGGGCTTCGCAGCCACTGCGGGATAACTCGCCCAAGTCTTCGCAGGCCTTGCGCAGCACCCAGTTGTCCAGTTCGGCGATCAACCCGTTGGCCTCGGCGATGGCGATGAAACGGTCCGGGGCGAGCAAACCATGGATCGGATGTTGCCAGCGAATCAGCGCTTCAAGCTTGGTGACCTGGCCGCTTTTGAGCTCATAGATAGGCTGGTAATACAGCTTCAGCCCGGTGTCTTCGCGCAGGGCATGGCGCAGTTCTTCTTCCAGTTGCAGCTCCAGGGTGGCCCGGGTGCGCAGGTTGGGGCTGAAAAAATGCAGGCTGTTGCGCCCGCTGCCCTTGGACTGGTACAGCGCCAGGTCAGCGTTTTTCAGCAGTTCTTCACAGGTCTTGCCGTCTTCGGGAAACACGCTGATACCGATGCTGGTGGTCATGACCATGCGCCGGCCGGACAGCTCGATGGGCTCCTTCATTTTCAGCATGATGCGCTGGGCCATCTGCCGGGCTTCTTCACGGTCGTGCAGGCCGATAAGGATGCAGAACTCGTCGCCGCCGAAGCGCGCCACCACATCGTCATGGCTGCGTACCGAGCCTTTGATGTGGCTGGCCAGGACCTTGAGCAATTCATCGCCGGCGTCATGGCCCAGGCTGTCGTTGATGCGTTTGAAATGGTCGATGTCGAGGAACATCACCGCCAACATGCCGCCTTCACTGGTTTTCTCGATCAGTTTTTCGGCAAAGATCTGATTGAAGCCACGGCGGTTGATCAGGTTGGTCAGGGCGTCGTAGTGCGCCACCTGTTGCAGGGACATGCGCGCCTGGTCCAGTTGACTGAGCAGGGTGTTGACCCGGCGCAGGTCGTGTTCCTTGTTTTGCAGTTTTTTGTCGGCCAGGGCCGCGCTGATGCAACTGCCGATGATCAACAGGGTCATGATCGCCACCGTCAGGCCCAGTTGCATATGGTTATTGTCCCCGGGCAGCGCCGGCAGGCTGCCAGCGGGCAGCACCAGGGTCAGTGCTGCCATGCCGGTGAAATGCATGCTGACAATGCCGGCACCGAGCACCAGGCTGGCGGTGAATTTGAGCAATTGATGATACAAACCGGTGCCATCGCGCAGTCTGCTGGAAATCAACAGGGCGGCGAGACTGGCGCCGATGGCAATGACGATGGAGAGGCCGAACAGGAGCGGGTTGTAGTAGGCCGTCGCCACCGAACGCATGGCGGTCATGCCCACGTAGTGCATGGTCGCGATGCCCAGGCCGATCCACACCGCGGCGCGCAGGTATTGCCAGAAACCGAGGTCAGGATGGCTGAGCGTGTGCATCGCCAGCCACGAAGCGGTCAGGGCGAATATCAGCGAAAGCAGGGTGACGGGCAGTTGGTAGTGAATTTCCACCGGTGCCTGGAACGCCAGCATGCTGATGAAATGCATGGCCCAGATACCGCCCGCCAGACAGCCGGCACCGACCCAGCGCCAGAGCCGCTGGGAGCCTGGCTTTTCCACATGGCCGACCCGTTCGGTCATGTCCAGCGTGGCGAAGCCCGCCGCACACGCGACCACATAGGCCAGCAGCACCAGAAAGGGGTTGTGGGTGCAGTTGAGTACGACTTGCCCGCCTTCTGGCAGCTCGGTAAGGAACTGCAAACCAAGCCACTCCATTGCATGCCCCGTCTCTGAGTCATCCTGGTCGGCGCCATGGGCGCCGGCGAATGCTTTGGAGTATAGAGGTCATGTACAGAGCGCAAGCCGTGATGGCACGGTGACGCCAATGATTTCGGTATGAGGTTGATAGCGATTGGCGCTAAGCGTCAGGCGCTCTGTTCATAGGGTATTTCAAACTCCGGTTGCAGGGCTGGCAGCCCGAATGCCGCCCGCGCGGCATCGCAATCTACGTTCGCCTCGCCGTTGGCCCACGAGGCATCGAACTCCCGGCAGGTGCTGGAGCGCTGCTCGTAAATCGAGCACTGCACGGTGCTGCCCACTTCCCCGACCAGGGCGGTGCAACGGGTCGGCTTGCAGTCGGTGCCGAGCATGGCGACCCGGCTGGGACTGATCGGCGCGACCAGATCGTCTGGCACCGTCCCCCCCGCCGAGGTGCATTCACCCCAGAAAAAAGACACGCGAAAATGAGAACAGCAGGCACCGCAATTCAGACACGGACTGGCTTCGGACATGGGCGATAGTCAAAGAGGGATGGGGGCAACGGTGGGGCGGATCAGGTCGCTATTCTAGGCTTCGGCCTGGACTTGGGAAGGGGGGCGCACAGGTATTTTTCAATGCCTGGTCGAGCCTTCCCAAACACCACCATTCCCCTGTGGGAGCGGGCTTGCTCGCGAAAGCGGCGGGTCAGTCAATGATGATGTCGCTGACACGACGCCTTCGCGAGCAAGCCCGCTCCCACAGTGGGCATGCGGTGTATGGGAAATTGCGGTTGGCATGGCTTGATATCAGGCTGGCGAATGATGACAGACACACCGCGCGCGCCTGACTAGATTGCAGTTTCCGGGGGCAGCGACGCCTTCATAACAATAAAAGAGACGGACCCCATGCAGAACTCGACCCAAGCGGCGAATGCCTGGCGCATTCTGTTCCTGCTGTTCCTGGCCAACCTGTTCAACTTCTTCGACCGCACCATCCCCGCCATCATCATCGAGCCCATTCGCATGGAATGGCACCTCAGCGACTTTCAACTGGGGATCATCGGCACGGCGTTCACCATCGTTTATGCGATTGCCGGCCTGCCACTGGGGCGCATGGCCGATACCGGTTCCCGGGCCAAACTGATGGGTTGGGGCCTGGCGGTGTGGAGCGGGCTGACCGCCGTCAATGGGCTGGTGGGCAGTTTCTGGAGTTTCCTGCTGGTGCGCATGGGCATCGGCATCGGCGAAGCCAGTTACGCACCGGCCGCCAACTCGCTGATCGGCGACCTGTTCCCGGCGCACCGTCGCGCCCGGGCCATGGGGATTTTCATGCTCGGGCTGCCGCTGGGCCTGCTGCTGGCGTTCTTCACCATCGGTTGGATGGTCAAGACCTTCGACAGTTGGCGCGCACCGTTCTTTATCGCGGCGGTGCCGGGGCTGGTCCTGGCGATCTTCATGTTCTTCATCAAGGAACCGAAACGCGGCGCGGCGGAAACCGTACAGGTTTCCCAAGAGCGCGTGGACCGGCCGATCCGCCGGGTGCTCGCGGTGCCGACGTTCCTGTGGCTGGTGCTGGCAGGGCTGTGCTTCAACTTCGCGACCTATGCCTGCAACTCGTTCCTGGTGCCAATGTTGCAGCGCTACTTCCTGATGCCGTTGCATGAAGCGGCGGTGGCCACGGGAGTGATCGTCGGCGTGACCGGGCTATTCGGCCTGACATTGGGCGGCTGGGTCGCCGACAAAATTCACCAGCGGGTGGCCAATGGGCGACTGTTGTTTGCTGCGTTCAGTTTGATCATCTCGACGGTGTGCACGGCGTGGGCGCTGCACGCCGGGCGCATCGAGATCGGCATGTTTGTCGCGGTGTTCAGCCTGGGATGGCTGTTTGCCTATAACTTCTACACCTGCGTTTATACGGCGATCCAGGACGTGGTCGAACCGCGCCTGCGGGCCACGGCGATGGCGCTGTTTTTTGCCGGGTTGTATTTGCTGGGCGGTGGCTTGGGGCCGGTGGTTGTGGGTGGCTTGTCCGATCACTTCGCCAACACGGCGATGCTGGCGGCGGGCGCCGAACAGATGACCGAAGCGTTCAAGGCTGTGGGCCTGCATGACGCGATGTACCTGATCCCGGTGGCGCTATTTTTCACCATGGTGTTTCTGTTCATGGCATCGCGGTGTTTTGTGCGCGATGCCAAGCGGATGAAGGATGGGTTGGTGGCGGTGAGTGAACCTGAGGGAGCAGTGGCGACTGCATAACCGCCTTCGCGAGCAAGCCCGCTCCCACTGATCGTTCCCACGCTCTGCGTGGGAATGCAGCCAGGGACGCTCCGCGTCCCAAGAGCGGACGCAGAGCGTCCGGGGAAGCATTCCCACGCGGAGCGTGGGAACGATCGGCAGATAAAAAAAGGCCCGCATCGCTGCGGGCCTTTTTTGTTTCAGCGGTGGAGCAGGGGGCTTAACCCGCCACCAACACCCGAATCGCTTCCAGTCGCAGCGCAGCCTTGTCGAGCATGGCCAAACCTTGCTCGCGTTGATTGCGCAGGGCCACCAGTTCGCTGTCGCGCACGGTTGGGTTGACCGCTTGCAACGCGGTCAGGCGCGCCAGTTCTTCGTCGGTGTCAGCCGCCAGGCGACGTTGCGCCTCAGCCACGCGCTCGGCGTGACGCGGGGCGATTTTCTCTTCGCCGGCGTTGATCCGTGGCGTCAGCTGATCGCGCTGGGCCTGGATAAATTTGTTGGCGCTGGCGCGGGGCACGCTTTCCAGTTGATCGTTCAGGGTTTCGAACGACACCCGGCCCGACAGGTCATTGCCATTGGCATCCAGCAGGCAGCGCAGGGCGGCCGGCGGCAGGTAACGGCCCAGTTGCAGCGAGCGCGGGGCAACCACTTCGCTGACGTAGAGCAGTTCCAGCAACACGGTGCCAGGCTTCAAAGCCTTGTTCTTGATCAGCGCCACGGCGGTGTTGCCCATCGAACCGGACAACACCAGGTCCATGCCGCCCTGCACCATCGGGTGCTCCCAGGTGATGAACTGCATGTCTTCGCGAGACAGCGCCTGGTTGCGGTCGTAGGTGATGGTCACGCCTTCGTCGTCGCCCAGGGGGAAGCTGGCGTCGAGCATTTTTTCGCTCGGCTTGAGGATCAGCGCGTTTTCCGAATGGTCTTCGCTGTCGATGCCGAAGGCGTCGAACAGGGTTTCCATGTAGATCGGCAGGGCGAACTGATCGTCTTGCTCAAGGATGTCCTCGACCAATTGATCGCCTTCGCCAGCACCGCCGGAGTTGAGTTCCAGCAAACGGTCGCGACCGGTGTGCAGCTCGGCTTCCAGACGCTCACGCTCGGCGCGGGCCTCGTCGATCAGCGCTTGCCACTCGCCATCATCGGCGTTTTCCAGCAGCGGCAGCAGGCGCGAGCCGAACTGATGCTGCAAGGCGTTGCCGGTCGGGCAGGTGTTGAGGAAGGCGTTCAGCGCTTCGTGATACCACTGGAACAGCCGCTCTTGCGGGCTGGTTTCCAGGTACGGCACGTGCAATTCGATGATGTGCTTCTGGCCGATCCGGTCCAGACGCCCGATCCGCTGCTCCAGCAGGTCCGGGTGCGACGGCAGATCGAACAGCACCAGGTGGTGCGAGAACTGGAAGTTGCGACCTTCACTGCCGATTTCCGAGCAGATCAGCACTTGCGCGCCAAATTCCTCGTCGGCGAAGTAAGCGGCTGCGCGGTCACGTTCGAGGATGTTCATGCCCTCGTGGAACACCGTGGCCGGAATGCCGGAACGCACGCGCAGGGCGTCTTCCAGGTCCATGGCGGTTTCGGCGTGGGCGCAGATCACCAGCACTTTGGTGCGCTTGAGCATCTTCAGGGTGTCGATCAGCCACTCGACACGCGGGTCGAATTTCCACCAGCGTTCTTCTTCGTTGGCGTCCGGCTGAGCCTGGAAGCTGACTTCCGGGTACAGCTCGGCGTGATCGCCCAGGGGCAGTTCGAGGTATTCGTCGGGGCACGGCAGCGGGTACGGGTGCAGTTTGCGCTCCGGGAAACCCTGCACGGCGGCGCGGGTGTTGCGGAACAGCACGCGGCCAGTGCCGTGGCGGTCGAGCAGTTCGCGCACCAGACGGGCGCTGGCTTCGACGTCGCCATCGTTGACGGCGGTGAGCAGGGCTTCGCCTTCGTTACCGAGGAAACCGTGGATGGTCTTGTGCGCTTCAGGCGACAGGCGCCCTTTGTCCAGCAACTCCTGAACGGCTTCGGCCACCGGGCGATAGTTTTCGCTCTCGGCGCGGAAGGCGTGCAGGTCATGGAAACGGTTCGGGTCAAGCAAACGCAGACGCGCGAAGTGGCTGTCCTGGCCCAGTTGTTCCGGGGTGGCGGTGAGCAGCAGCACGCCGGGAATGACTTCGGCCAGTTGCTCGACCAGCGAATATTCCGCGCTGGCCTTCTCTTCGTGCCAGACCAGGTGGTGAGCTTCGTCGACCACCATCAAGTCCCAACCGGCGGCGAACAGCGCGTCCTGGGCCTTCTCGTCGTCCACCAGCCACTCCAGCGCCACGAGCGCGAGTTGGGTGTCTTCGAACGGGTTGGCGGCATCGCTTTCGATAAAGCGTTCTTCGTCGAACAGCGCGACTTGCAGGTTGAAGCGGCGGCGCATCTCTACCAGCCACTGGTGTTGCAGGTTCTCTGGCACCAGGATCAGCACGCGATTGGCGCGGCCCGAGAGCAGTTGACGATGGATCACCAGGCCCGCTTCGATGGTTTTACCCAGGCCTACTTCGTCCGCCAGCAATACCCGCGGCGCGATACGGTCAGCGACTTCACGGGCGATGTGCAATTGGTGCGCGATCGGCTGTGCACGCACGCCGCCCAGGCCCCAAAGGGACGACTGCAACTGGCGGCTGGTGTGTTCCAGGGTGTGGTAGCGCAGGGAGAACCAGGCCAGCGGGTCGATCTGCCCGGCGAACAAACGGTCGCTGGCCAGACGGAACTGAATGAAGTTCGACAGTTGGGTTTCCGGCAGGGTCACCACTTCGTTCTGCGCGTTGAGGCCGTGGTAGACCAGCAGGCCATCGACATCGTCGACTTCCTGTACGGTCAGTTTCCAGCCTTCGAAGTGGGTGATCGAGTCGCCCGGCGAGAACCGGACACGTGTGAGGGGCGCATTCCGTAGCGCGTACTGACGAGTGTCGCCAGTGGCCGGATAGAGCACGGTCAACAAGCGGCCGTCCTGTGCCAGAACGGTGCCCAAACCCAGCTCGGCTTCGCTGTCACTAATCCAGCGTTGCCCCGGTTGATACTGCTGCGCCATGCTGCCTGACTCCCACCTTGAAAAAGCGGGCTATCTTAACGGAATGAGACCCTGAGGCCAAAGAATAACGCGCGTAGACACACGTAGGAGCTGGCGAAGCCTGCGATCTTTTGATCTTCGGGAACACCTGAGATCTACGGTGTCCGATTAAAAGATCGCAGCCTTCGGCAGCTCCTACAGTGCCAACCGGTTCACAAGTTTGCGACCGATGGCTCAAGTCGCCGCAGCAGCAGCCGACAGCCTGATGACAGGAGACCAAAAATTATGCTGCAACCGATGCTGCCCTTGAGTGCCGTGCCGATCACCTCACAGCAGGACCCGATCCGTCAGCGCCCGGACATTCCACCGGTCGTGCCGGTGCAGGAAAGCTCCAGTGAAAGCACGATCGACCTGCAAAAACGCGACCCGGAAGAGGCCGCCCTGCAACTGCGCGAGGAACAACGCCGTCGCCAGGAACAGGATCGCCGCCGCCATGAAGCCGATCAGGATCCGGAGGCACACCTGGCGATTCCCGGTGACGAACTCAATGCCGACAACACCGTACCGGTCGCGCCGCTCATTGAAGACGAGCCGCGCCAGGGACTTTGGGTCGATATCCAGATCTAGCTTGGCGCTTTGCACCTGCTGCGGGTCTTGAATTCCTCGCAATCCACCGTAGGAGCTGCCGAAGGCTGCGATCTTTTTCAGACGCCGCCGTCCCCGGCCAACTCCCGCAAGCTTCCGAGCAGCACCTCAATCTCTTCTTCGGTATTCAAATAACTCACGGCAATCCGCGCAATGCTCTCCAGCCCTCTGGCCTGCATATCCAGCGGCGTATACGCCACGCCATTGGCGCCGATATTAATGCCGCTTTGTGCCAGCCTCAGCTTCAACTCGACACTGCCCCAGCCCCTGAGCGTGAACGCGATCAACCCGGATTGATGGTCTGCCGGGCCGAGGGTGTGCAGTGTCAGGCCGGGAATCGTTTTGAGCCGTTCGCGCACATACCGGCTCAGCGAGTCGATCCGTTTACGAATGACTGACAGGCCCAACCCATTGCATTCCTCAAGTGCATTCGCCAATCCGGCCAGCAACGCCACGGACACTTCGCTGGTTTCAAAACGCCGGGCATCGTTGCGCAGTGCAAAACCTTCGCCGTCCCACGGTGCCGACAGCACATCCAGTTGTGTAGGCTCAAGCCGCTGCATAAATGCCGGCCGTATATAAAGCAGCGCGGTCCCACGCGGCCCGCGCAGGAATTTGCGCCCGGCGCCCTTGAGCACGTCGCAGTTCAGTGCCTCCACATCACAGGGCAATTGCCCCAGGGCCTGGCCGGCGTCGATGAAATAGGGAATGCCATGCTGTCGCGCCACCGCGCCAATGGCCTCGGCGGGGTTGATCAGGCCACTGTTGGCGGGCAGCCAGGTCAGCGCGATCAGTTTCACCCTAGGATCGATCATTTGCTCAAGTGCCGTCACAGATACCGCGCCTGACTTGTCGCAAGGAATCACCTCCAGTTGCGCCCCGGCGCCGACGGCCCGGGCGATGCAGGCCAGATTGCCGCCCCATTCGTGGCGGCCGATCAGAATCCGGTCACCGCTTTGCCACGGTCCCAGCGCATTGAACGCCATGCCCCAGGCCGCCGAGCCACTGCTGGCGAAGGCCATGGCCTCGGGCACGGTGTTGAGCAGGGCGGCCGCCGCTGCCCGGGCGCGGGCCTGGATGTTTTGATCGGCGGCCTCCATCGGACCGCCGAGGGCTTCGCGTTGCAGTTGACCAAGGATGGCGTCGAGGGTCGCCTGACTGGGCAACGAGGCACCTGCGTGGTTGAAGTGAATCACGCTGGCGCAACCCGGGGTGGCCCCCCGCAAACGTTCCACTTCGGCGAGGTTCATGGTTTTAGCTCGAAGATCGCGTCGACCTCAACCGCCACGCCGGCGGGCAGGCTGGACACACCGACCGCCGTGCGGACGTGTTTACCTTTTTCGCCGAGGGCGTTGACCAGCAGGTTGGACGCACCGTTGGCCACCGCGCTTTGGTTCTTGAAATCACCGGCGCTGGCGATGAACACGCCGAGGCGGATGATGCGCACCAGTTTGCTCAGGTCGTCGCCCAATACGTTGCTGAGTTGTGACAACAGCCCGAGGGTGGCAAGTTGGGCAGCGCTGGCCCCTTCTTCGTCGCTGATCGATTCACCCAAGCGCCCTATAAACGCTGGCTTGCCGTCGAGCAACGGGATCTGCCCGGAAATGAACAACTGGTTCTGGCTGACCACATGATTGACGTAGTTGGCGGCCGGCTGGCTCGGGGTTGGCAGGGCCAGTCCCAGTTGCTGAACACGTTGGATGAGAGAGTCGGTCATGTTGAATCCTCCTGAATGAAGGCTCAGCATGTTGGCGCGGCGTGGGCGCGACAAACGGATAGATTTAATCCGATGTATTCAAATAACTCATGCGTCGGCGATTTCTTCCAGCCATTGGGCGAAGGATTCGGCGGCGTGGCTCGGCGGGCGATTCGGAGTGACCAGCCAATAGCCGATTTCGTTGGTGAACGGCGGGGTGTCGAAGGCGGTGACCAGTGCACCTTCCTTGAGCCGGCGCTCGATCAAGTGCTGGCGACCCATGGCAATGCCCTGGCCTCCCACGGCGGCTTCGACCACGATGTTGTAATCGTGGAGCATGACGCTGGGATAGTGAGTGATATCGACGGCGTTGTGCGTGCTCCAGTCGATCCATTCGAACGGCTGGTAGGACTTGGCCATCAGCAGCGGGCCATTTTCCACACCTTGGGCCTTGAACGCCGGGCTGCACACGGGCGTGAGGGTTTCACCCATGAAGCGACGGGCCACAACCTTGGGCCAGCCACCCTTGCCGTAACGGATGGCGAGGTCCACTTCGCCGCCATTGACGTCAGCCAGTTGCACCGAAGGCAGCAGTTCCACATGAATGTGTGGGTGCCGAGCATTGAAACCGGCCAGTCGCGGTGCCAGCCATAACGTGGCGAATGAGGCGAGCAGGCCGATGCGCAGGGTGGTTTCCTGTTGCTCATCGCTGCGCAGCTCACGGGTGGCGGAGGCGATGGATTCCAGGGCAGGTTGAATTCGGCGGTAGTACGTTTCGCCTGCGGGGGTCAGATCAATGGCCCGAGTTCGACGGATAAACAGCCGCTGATTGAGGAACTGCTCAAGTTTCTGCACCTGATGGCTTATCGCACTTTGGGTCACCGACAGCTCATCGGCTGCCTTGATAAAACTCAAATGCCGAGCCACGGCCTCAAAGGCGCGCAGGGCCATCAAGGGCGGCAGATCCTGATGCAATTCCACGGTGGAGTCCTTTGGGGTGGTCGCGATGCGCCGATTGTGCGGTGAAAATCCGCTGGAGCACATATTTTGTTAAGGCCTGGTTGCGCCGGTGGCTGGTCAGCGCGGGCGCCAGACCGCATTATTGCGGCAATCCCGACTGAACGTCCTTTTCCAGCGATGCACTGAACGCCATGAGCCAAGACGACAAACTGATCGACCTTAATGCCGAACGCGCCAAGCGGGTTCACGACCTCAACGACAAGCGCCTGAACGAAGTGCGCCAGGCCTTCGAACAGGCCATGCCGTTGGGTAAAGCGAAGAAAAAGCCGAAAAACAAACCGAAAAAGCGTTGATACCCCCTGCATCGATTGATGCAGGTCAGTTATTTCCCCTCCTTTACGCCCAGTCTCGGGCGACATTGATCCCGGTCAATTTTCTCTCCTGCCTGATTGGTTAACTTAGCCCCATCGCAACAGGGCAAGTGCAGGAGGCCAGTCATGTTTTTCGACAACGTGGTGATCGCCGGAGTGCTGACAGTCGGCCTCATGGTTCTGTTTTTTGCAGGGTTTGGATATTTCATCTGGAAGGATTCGCATAAGCGCAAACCGTAGGTCTTTCCAGAGCAATGAGCACGCAAGGCATTTTGGGCAACTTCGGTTGCCCTTTTTTTTGTCCACGATTTAAAGACAGCACACCAAAACCCTGTGGGAGCGGGCTTGCTCGCGAAGGCGGTGTGTCAGTCGATATCCATGTTGCCTGACACTCCGCCTTCGCGAGCAAGCCCGCTCCCACAGGGGAATTGCCGTGTTTGGGGGAAAGTGGGAGGCATGAAAAAGGCGCGAACCTTACGGAACGCGCCTTTTTCGTTGCAGCGACGGATCAGCTACCCAGTGCCTTCGACGCCAGCCAGAACAGGCCGGCCGACAGGCCTACGGTGGCCGGCAGGGTCAGGACCCAGGCCAGCAGGATGGTCTTGACGGTGCCACCTTGCAGGCCGCTTTTGTTGGCGACCATGGTGCCGGCCACGCCCGAGGACAGGACGTGGGTGGTGGACACCGGCAGGCTGAAGATGTTGGCCAGCCCGATCATGCAGGCGGTGGTGATCTGCGCCGACATGCCCTGAGCGTAGGTCATGCCTTGCTTGCCGATCTTCTCGCCGATGGTCAGCACTACGCGTTTCCAGCCGACCATGGTGCCCAGGCCCAGGGCCAGAGCAACTGCCAGAATCACCCAGAACGGCGCGTATTCGGTGGTGGTGGTCAGGTCTTTGCGCAGTTTGTCCAGGTCAGCCTTTTCACGGGCGGCCAGGGTTGGCAACTTGCTGACTTTCTTCGCCGTGTCATCCAGGCAGAGCAGGTAGCGACGCACTTCGATGCGGCTTTCGGCCGTCAGCGAGTGGTAATCGGCTACACCCTTGAGGGTATCGAGCAGGGCGCTGATGGTCGGTTCGGTCTGTTGCGGGTTGCAACGGAATTTCTCCGGCAGATCGCCTTCCACGCTTTTGCCCAGGGCCAGGAACTCACCCAGGGTGTCGGCGTTGCGCTTGTAGAACTGGCTCAAGTGCAAGGTCGCATCGCGGGTACGTTCGATCTGGTAAGTGGTGCTGCTCAGGTCGAGCACGAACTGCGCCGGCACGATACCGATCAACACCAGCATGATCAGGCCGATGCCTTTCTGGCCATCGTTGGAACCGTGCACGAAGCTCACGGCCATGGCCGAAATCACCAGTACAAGGCGGTTCCAGAACGGCGGGTGCTTCTTGTCGTCGAGCTTGCGGCGCTGGTCCGGCGTCTTGTGCATCTTCGACAGCGGGCGCCACCATTTAAGGCCAAGCAACACCAGTGCGGCGACAATAAAGCCTGCCATCGGCGAGAACACCAGGGACGCGCCGATATCGATCGCCTTCTGCCAGTTCACGCCATCGGCCAACGGAATGTCGTTGATCAAGGCGTTGGCCAGGCCGACACCGAGGATCGAACCGATCAGCGTGTGGGAGCTGGAGGCGGGGATACCGAAGTACCAGGTGCCCAGGTTCCAGGTAATGGCGGCGGCGAGCAACGAGAACACCATGGCCAGTCCGTGTCCGGTGTTCACATTGATCAGCAGCTCTACCGGCAGCAAGTGGACGATGGCATACGCCACGCCCACACCGCCCAGCAGCACGCCAAGGAAGTTGAACACACCGGAAAAGAACACCGCCAGGTGAGGCGGCATGGCTTTGGTGTAGATAACAGTGGCCACCGCGTTTGCAGTGTCATGAAAGCCGTTGATGAACTCGAAGGCGAGGACAAAGGCCAGGGCGAGCAAGAGGCTCACAAGCACCCAAGCATCCAGTCCGCTGAATAAATCGATCATGAAGGTTTTCTGACCCGGTCGTAAGGGGGCGCGATTATGCCAGAAAAGACTGGAAATCGATGCACTAGCTGCTCATCGGTAACATTCTTCAACGAATTAGTTTGTAGCAAAGCCCTAAGCCCCAGGTTTTTACTGGGTTTTGCAACTCGTTGATTTTATTTGAAAAGCTAGCAGCCACACGGGTTTCGCTCGAAGGCGCGAGGGGCGCAAAAGGTTGTATGAAATATCTGAGAAGAGGGTCGGACATGCGCCATTTGCCTCATCCGGTGGGTGAGGTGGCCGCTGCCCGCTTGTAGCGGGCGCGAAAGGCATGGTCGATACACCGCGCTTTTAGCGGATGCAGACGCAGACCCTTGAAGGGTTCAGGCCGGGCCGGTCAAGGCTCTTCGGCTTTGAGTTCCTTTTCCATCTTCTGCAGTTCCTGGGTGAAGGCCTGATCCTGAACGGTGGCGCGTTTACGCCAGGGCTTGCGTTCCGGTTCGGGCTGGGCGGCGTAGGTGGTGACTTCCCCGCCGTAAACTTCCTTGTAACGTTGTTCCTGGCGCTCAAGTTCCGCGCGCAGTTCGTCTTTCGTCACAGTGCTACCTGATTGAGTTGAGATAAATTCTGGTGAATCGCACTGCATCGAGTTAATTGACCACGTTCGTCGAAAGGACAATACCTGAAGGGGCATCGGCTTTTTAACGACCTAATGATCAACAGTTCCATGTTGCAGGCGGCCACGGCACCAGATAAATACAGCTGACGTAGCTTCAGTATCCTGTTTCAGCCAGCGCGTTGGCGGTGCATATCAAATGAACGTCAGGCGCTTGCTGCGGGCGGCGGCGATGGGACATCGCGCTCCGGGTGGCGTAATCGGCAAGTAAGAAACCGGGGGCCACTGAGGTGCATTATAGCCGTCGATTCGAAGAACACTATCACCCGAGAGTTAAAAGTGCTGCCTGATGTGTGATGATTTTGTTACTCGTAACTTTTAGCGGTAATAAGGGTACGACTTTTCAGCGACCTGTTTCTGACGCCAACAAGTCGGGCAAGTTCGGTTCATTACTTCAGCCCTTTAAGTCTGCAACGGTTCAAGAGTAAGAATATTTAACAGCACGCCTGCGACAGGCAGGCGATTGCGATTATCGGTCGACGGTTCGATAATCGCCCAATCTTGCTGCCTGCCGCTTGTGCATCAACCGGGAGCCGCTTGTAATAGCCATTGATCCGTGTAGGAAAAGGACCTGATATGAACGATCAACTGCGCAACTCCTTCGCTTCAGTGGCGCCGCCGATCGTGGCCTCGCCGGCCAAGCGTATCCAGGCCATGACCGGTGACCCGGACTTCATGACGTCCCTGGCTCGTGGCCTGGCGGTGGTGCAAGCGTTCCAGGAGCGCAAGCGCCACCTGACCATCGCCCAGATCAGCCACCGCACGGAAATTCCCCGCGCTGCGGTGCGACGTTGCCTGCATACCCTGATCAAACTCGGCTACGCCACCACGGACGGTCGCACCTATTCGCTGCTGCCCAAAGTCCTGACCCTGGGCCATGCCTACGTGTCTTCGACGCCGCTGGCGGTTTCTGCCCAGCCGTATCTGGACCGCATGAGCGAGCAACTGCACGAGGCGTGCAACATGGCGACCCTGGAAGGTGATGACATTCTGTACATCGCCCGCTCGGCAACCACTCAGCGCCTGATTTCCGTGGACTTGTCGGTCGGTGGGCGTTTGCCGGCCTATTGCACGTCCATGGGCCGGATTCTGCTCGCGGCCCTGGACGACACGACCCTGGGCGAATACCTCGATCACGCGGAGTTTCAAGCCAAGACCAGCCGCACCCTGCACACCCCCGAGGCCTTGCTCGAATGCCTGCAAGAGGTGCGTCAGCAAGGTTGGTGCATCGTCGATCAGGAACTGGAACAAGGCCTGCGCTCGATTGCGGTTCCGGTGTATGACGCGTCCGGCCAGGTGGTGGCGGCGCTGAATGTCAGTACCCATGCCGGGCGGGTCAGCCGCAACGAGCTGGAGCAAAGGTTCTTGCCGGGTTTGTTGAGTGCCAGCCGCGATCTGAGCGCGCAGCTCTTTGCCTAAGCTGTTCGATAAACGCACAGAGTTGCGTTTATCGAATTGACGCTGTTTCCCTCGGATCATTAATGTCGCGGCAGCGTCATCCGGCGCGGTCGACCTCGGTCACGCCGGACGATGACCCCCCATAATAATGAGAAGAGGCCACGCGTTCGTTGCGTGGAATAAAAATAATGAACCAGCCTCAGTCCGCTGTTGGTAACTGCCTCGACGTGCAGTCCTTTATCAATGCCCAACCCATCTCGCGCTACCAGTGGCGAGTGGTGATCCTGTGTTTCCTGATTGTCTTCCTCGATGGCCTCGACACCGCGGCCATGGGCTTCATCGCGCCGGCTCTGTCCCAGGACTGGGGCATCGACCGCGCCAGTCTCGGCCCGGTGATGAGTGCCGCGCTGATCGGCATGGTCTTCGGCGCACTGGGTTCCGGACCATTGGCTGACCGCTTCGGGCGAAAAATCGTACTGGTGGGCGCGGTATTTCTGTTCGGCATTTTCAGCCTGGCCTCGGCCTACAGCAGCAATGTCGATCAATTGCTGGTGCTGCGTTTCCTCACCGGCCTGGGCCTGGGCGCCGGCATGCCCAACGCCACCACGCTGCTGTCGGAATACACCCCTGAGCGCAAGAAATCCCTGCTGGTGACCAGCATGTTCTGCGGCTTCAACCTCGGCATGGCGGGGGGCGGGTTTATCTCGGCCAAGTTGATCCCGGCATTCGGCTGGCACAGCCTGTTGTTGATCGGTGGAATTTTGCCGCTGATCCTTGCCGTCGTGCTGTTGTTCTGGCTGCCGGAATCGGCGCGCTACCTTGTCGTGCGTAACCGCGGCACCGACAAAGTGCGCAAGACCCTGGCGCCGATTGACCCCGTGGTGGTTGCCCAGGCCTCGAGTTTCAGTGTGCCGGAACAGAAAACCGTGAAAGCACGCAATGTGTTCGCGGTGATTTTCTCCGGCACCTACAGCACCGGCACCTTGCTGCTGTGGCTGACCTACTTCATGGGCCTGGTGATCGTTTACCTGCTGACCAGTTGGTTGCCGACACTGATGCGCGACAGCGGCGCGAGCATGGAGCAGGCGGCGTTTATTGGCGCGTTGTTCCAGTTCGGCGGGGTGCTGAGCGCCGTTGGCGTGGGCTGGGCGATGGACCGGTTCAATCCGCACAAGGTGATCGGCACTTTTTACCTGCTGGCCGGGGTGTTTGCCTACGCGGTGGGGCAGAGCCTGGGGCATATCACGGTGTTGGCGACGTTGGTGCTGGTGGCCGGGATGTGCGTCAACGGCGCGCAATCGGCGATGCCTTCCCTGGCGGCGCGGTTTTACCCGACCCAGGGCCGGGCGACCGGGGTGTCGTGGATGCTCGGGATCGGCCGCTTCGGCGCGATCCTCGGGGCGTGGATGGGTGCAACGTTGTTGGGCCTGGGCTGGAATTTCGAACAGGTGCTGACGGCGCTGGTGATCCCGGCGGCATTGGCGACCACGGCGGTGGTGATCAAGGGCATGGTCAGTCATGCGGATGCGACCTGAGGGCAGGATCCAAAAGGGGCGTTGACGGTTAGGGCCTCTTCGCGGGCAAGCCTCGCTCCTACAGGGAAATGCACATCCCTGTAGGAGCGAGGCTTGCCCGCGAAGCTTTTAAGGATCGATAGCCAGACAACAATCTGTTCGATAAACGAACACTCAGTCGATTATCGGATTGTTTGGCGATTTTGAGCGGCTTACTCTTCAGTGACTCCGGCGCTGAACCTCGCGCCTTTTTCTTCCACTGTCGATCCACACCAAACGGAGCCTGCCCCATGGCTGAAATCCTTTCGCTGCACGATGCGGTGAAGCAATTCGTCAACGACGGCGATACCGTCGCGCTCGAAGGCTTCACTCACCTGATTCCGACGGCGGCGGGTCATGAAATCATTCGCCAGGGCAAGAAAGATCTGACGCTGGTACGGATGACACCTGACCTGATCTACGACCAGTTGATCGGCGCCGGGTGTGCCCGCAAGCTGATCTTCTCCTGGGGCGGCAACCCTGGCGTGGGCTCGCTGCACCGTTTGCGTGATGCCGTCGAGAAGCAGTGGCCGCACCCGCTGGAAATCGAAGAACACAGCCACGCTGACCTGGCCAATGCCTACGTCGCTGGCGCCTCCGGCCTACCGTTCGCCGTGTTGCGGGCCTACGCCGGTTCCGACCTGCCGAAGGTCAACCCGCTGATCAAAACCGTGACCTGCCCGTTCACCGGCGAAGTGCTGGCCGCCGTGCCTTCGGTGCGGCCGGACGTCACCGTGATTCACGCGCAGAAAGCCGACCGCAAAGGCAACGTGCTGCTGTGGGGCATCCTCGGGGTGCAGAAAGAAGCAGCGCTGGCGGCCAAGCGTTGCATCGTTACCGTCGAGGAAATCGTCGACGACCTCAACGCGCCAATGAATTCCTGCGTGCTGCCAACCTGGGCCTTGAGCGCGGTTTGCCACGTCCCTGGCGGCGCGCATCCGTCCTACGCCCACGGTTACAACGAGCGCGATAACCGCTTCTACCAGGCCTGGGACCCGATTGCCCGGGACCGCGACACCTTCACCGCGTGGATCAACGAGTACATCCACGGCTGCGCTGACTTCAGCGAGTTCCAGGCCAAGCTGGCCGCTGCTTCGGAGGCCAAGTAATGACCTACACCACCAATGAAATGATGACCGTCGCCGCCGCCCGCCGTTTGAAGAACGGTTCGGTGTGCTTCGTCGGCATCGGCCTGCCGTCGAAAGCGGCCAACCTGGCGCGGCTGACTTCCTCGCCGGATGTCGTCCTTATCTACGAATCGGGTCCGATCGGTGCCAAGCCAAGCGTACTGCCATTGTCGATCGGCGACGGTGAGCTGGCGGAAACCGCCGACACGGTGGTGCCGACCGGTGAGATTTTTCGCTATTGGTTGCAGGGCGGACGCATCGACGTCGGTTTTCTCGGTGCGGCGCAGGTTGACCGCTTCGGCAATATCAACACCACGGTCGTCGGCGATTATCACCAGCCGAAAGTCCGCCTGCCGGGTGCCGGTGGCGCGCCGGAAATTGCCGGTTCGGCCAAGAGCGTGCTGATCATCCTTAAACAGTCGGCGCGTTCGTTTGTCGACAAACTCGACTTCATTACCTCGGTCGGCCACGGCGAGGGCGGCGATTCGCGCAAGCGTCTGGGCCTGCCCGGCGCCGGGCCGGTGGGCATCATTACCGACCTGTGCATCATGGAGCCGGAAGCTGAAACCCATGAATTCGTGGTCACCGCGCTGCACCCAGGCGTGACCCGGGAACAAGTCACGGCGGCCACCGGTTGGGCGATTCGATTTGCCGAGCACGTTGAAAACACCGCCGAGCCCACCGAGACTGAACTCAAAGCGCTTAGGGACCTGGAAGCCCGCACCGCTGCGGCCCACGGCCAAGCACCCGGAGAAGCCTGATGCGTGACGTTTATATCTGCGATGCGATTCGCACCCCCATCGGCCGGTTCGGCGGTGGCTTGTCGGCGGTTCGTGCCGACGACCTGGCCGCCGTGCCGATCAAGGCGCTGATGGACCGCAACCCCTCGGTGGACTGGAGCGCGGTGGACGAGGTGTTTCTGGGCTGCGCCAACCAGGCCGGCGAAGACAACCGCAACGTGGCGCGCATGGCGCTGTTGCTGGCAGGGCTGCCGGAAAGCATTCCCGGCGTCACCCTCAATCGCCTCTGCGCTTCGGGCATGGACGCCATTGGCACCGCGTTCCGCGCCATTGCCAGCGGCGAGATGGAACTGGCGATTGCTGGCGGCGTCGAGTCGATGTCCCGCGCACCCTTCGTGATGGGCAAGGCCGACGCGGCGTTCTCGCGCAACATGAAGCTGGAAGACACCACCATCGGTTGGCGCTTTATCAACCCGTTGATGAAAGCCCAATACGGCGTCGATGCGATGCCGCAAACCGCCGATAACGTGGCCGACGATTACGAAGTATCCCGGGAGGATCAGGACGCGTTCGCCCTGCGCAGCCAACAGCGCACCGCCGCCGCTCAGGCTGCAGGATTTTTCGCCGAAGAAATCGTTGAAGTGCGGATTGCCCACAAGAAAGGGGAAGCGGTCGTCACCCAGGACGAGCATCCTCGTGCCGATACCACCCTGGAAACACTGGCCAAACTCAAGCCAGTCAACGGCCCGGACAAAACCGTCACCGCCGGCAATGCCTCGGGCGTGAACGACGGCGCTGCGGCGATGATCCTGGCGTCTGCTGAAGCGGTGAAAAAACATGGTCTGACCGCCCGGGCCAAAGTGCTCGGCATGGCCAGCGCCGGGGTTGCCCCTCGCATCATGGGCATTGGCCCGGTGCCGGCGGTACGCAAACTCACCGAGCGCCTGGGCCTGGCCGTCAGCGATTTCGACGTGATCGAACTCAACGAAGCTTTCGCCAGCCAAGGCTTGGCGGTGCTGCGTGAACTGGGGCTGGCGGACGACGCGGCTCAGGTCAACCCGAACGGCGGCGCCATTGCCTTGGGCCATCCGTTGGGTATGAGCGGCGCGCGGCTGGTCCTGACCGCGTTGCATCAACTGGAAAAGACCGGTGGCAAGAAAGGTCTGGCGACCATGTGTGTCGGCGTCGGCCAGGGTCTGGCGTTGGCGATTGAACGCGTCTGAGCGCCGCCGACTAATAAGAACAGAGGAAAAGCGAAATGACTGACAAGCCTGGTTACCGTCGTCCGAAGGAAGGCACTCAGCCGGAATATCTGCACCCGACCTATCAATCCACCAACAAGCGTTCGCCGTCCAAGCCACTGGTGTTTTTGCCCCATTCGCTGTCGGAAATCACCGGGCCGACCATTGGTGCCGAGCGCATCAACGAACGCGATAACGACCTGACCGCCCAGCACAAGGGCGAGCCACTGGGCGAGCGCATCATCATTCACGGCCGCGTGCTCGATGAAGACGGTTTGCCAGTGCCGGGAATACTGGTGGAGATCTGGCAGGCCAACGCCGCCGGCCGTTACAACCACGCCCGGGACCTGCACGACGCGCCGCTGGACCCGAACTTCACCGGCACCGGCCGCACCGTGACCGACGCCGATGGCTGGTATCAATTCCAGACCATCAAGCCCGGCGCTTACCCGTGGGGCAACCACCACAACGCCTGGCGCCCGGCGCACATCCATTTCTCGTTGTTCGGGCCGAGCATCCTGACGCGGCTGGTGACCCAGATGTATTTCCCGGGTGATCCGCTGCTGGCCTATGACCCGATCTACAACTGCGTGCCAGACACCAGCGCCAAAGAGCGTTTGATCGCCACGTTCGATCTGGAAAAAACCATCCCTTCCTATGCCCTCGGTTACCGCTGGGACATCGTCTTGCGCGGCCGCGACGCCACGCCGATGGAGAAATAAGATGACGCTGAACGCGACCACGTCCCACACCGTCGGGCCGTATTACCACATCGGCCTGACCTGGCTGAACCGCGAAGACCTGACTGTCGAACAAACCCTGGGCCAGCGCGTGGCGATCACCGGGCAAGTCATCGATGGCAATGGCGATGTGGTGAACGACGCCATGCTGGAAGTCTGGCAGGCCAACGCCGCCGGCAAGTACGACCACCCGGAAGACGACCAGGACAAACCCCTGGACCCGCACTTCGAAGGCTTTGGCCGGGTGCCGGTGGACGGGGATGGGCGGTTTCGCTTTACCACGATCAAACCCGGCACAGTCGAAGGCCTGAACGGCACGACCCAGGCGCCGCACTTGGTGGTATTGGTGTTCGCGCGGGGGTTGGTGAAGCACCTGTTGACGCGGATTTACTTTGATGGCGAGCCGGCGAATGTGGCGGATCCGTTGCTGGAGTGCGTGCCGGCGGAGCGCCGCAGTACGTTGCTGGCGAAGCAGGATGCGTCGGGTGTTTATCAGTGGAATGTGATTTTGCAGGGCACCGATGCCGAGACGGTGTTCTTCGATTACTAAGTAACGCTATCCAACTGTGGGAGCGAGCCTGCTCGCGAAGGCGTCGTATCAGTCACCATCAATGTTGCCTGTGCCGACGCTTTCGCGAGCAGGCTCGCTCCCACAGGGCCTATGTTGCGTTCAGCTAATGTAACTGTGGAACAGGACTGTTGCGAAGTGTGTCTAGACTCTCACTGTCCCCATTGAGTGAAAAACAATGACAACGACTACTGTTTCAACAGAGCACTACACCGGGGAAGAGCGCAGCAAGCGCATCTTCGCCATTGTCGGCGCCTCGTCCGGCAACCTGGTCGAATGGTTCGACTTTTATGTGTACGCCTTTTGCGCCATCTATTTCGCGCCTGCGTTTTTCCCGTCCGACAACCCCACGGTGCAGTTGGTTAATACGGCCGGCGTGTTCGCTGCCGGGTTCCTGATGCGGCCCATCGGGGGCTGGATTTTCGGTCGACTAGCGGACAAGAAGGGCCGCAAGACGTCAATGATGATTTCAGTGCTGATGATGTGCTTCGGCTCGCTGCTCATCGCCTGCCTGCCGACCTACGCCAGCATCGGCGTCTGGGCACCGCTCCTGCTGTTGTTCGCCCGTTTGCTCCAGGGCTTGTCGGTGGGCGGCGAGTACGGCACCACCGCGACCTACATGAGCGAAGTCGCGCTCAAGGGCCAGCGCGGGTTCTTCGCCTCGTTCCAGTACGTGACACTCATTGGCGGGCAACTGTTGGCGGTGTTGCTGGTGGTGATCCTGCAGCAGTTCCTCTCTGAAGATGAGTTGCGCGCCTATGGCTGGCGGATCCCGTTTGTGGTCGGTGCGCTGGCGGCGTTGATTTCGCTGTTCCTGCGTCGTTCGCTGAAAGAAACCGCCAGCAAGGAGATGCGTGAAAACAAGGACGCCGGCAGTATTCGTGCGTTGTTCCGCGACCATAAAGCAGCATTCATCACCGTGCTCGGCTACACCGCCGGCGGCTCGCTGATTTTCTACACCTTCACCACCTACATGCAGAAATATCTGGTGAACACCGCCGGTATGCACGCCAAGACCGCCAGCTACATCATGACCGGCGCACTGTTCCTTTATATGTGCATGCAGCCGCTGTTCGGCATGCTCGCGGACAAGATCGGCCGGCGTAACTCGATGCTCTGGTTCGGTGCCCTCGGCACGCTGTTCACTGTGCCGATCCTGCTCAGCCTGAAAAGCGTCAGCAGTCCATTCCTGGCCTTTGTGCTGATTACCGTCGCGCTGGCCATCGTCAGTTTCTACACCTCGATCAGTGGCCTGGTAAAAGCCGAGATGTTCCCGCCGGAAGTGCGCGCATTGGGCGTCGGCCTGGCGTACGCGGTGGCGAATGCGATCTTCGGCGGTTCGGCGGAATACGTGGCCCTGAGCCTGAAAGCCGTGGGCATGGAAAACTCGTTCTACTGGTACGTCACGGTGATGATGGCGGTGGCGTTCCTGTTCAGTCTGCGCCTGCCCAAACAAGCGAAGTATTTGCACCACGACCTTTGATCCATATGCGTGGGCCTGTTCGGCCCACGCTTCCAAGGACTTTTTATGAACCAGCGACCGAACAATCAATTGTTCGATGCCTATTTCACTGCCCGCGATATGCGTGAGGTGTTCTGCGATCAGGGCCGGGTCCAGGCCATGCTCGACTTCGAAGCAGCGCTGGCCCGGGCCGAAGCGCGGGTCGGGTTGATCCCGCAGACTGCCGTCGCGGCCATCGAAGCCGCGTGCCAGGCCGGACATTACGACTTTTTCGCCCTCGGCGAGGCAATTGCCACGGCGGGCAATTCGGCGATTCCACTGGTCAAGGCCTTGGGCAAACAGATCGCGGCGAAGGATGCCGAGGCCGAGCGTTATGTGCATTTGGGCGCCACCAGTCAGGACGTGATGGATTCCGGTCTGGTGCTGCAATTGCGCCAGGCTCTGGCGTTGATCGAAAGCGATCTGGCACGACTGGGGGAAATCCTCGCGACCCAGGCCTGGCGCTACGTCGCCACACCGCTGGCCGGGCGGACTTGGTTACAGCACGCGACGCCGGTCACCCTGGGTATGAAGATCGCTGGATGGCTCGGTGCCGTGACCCGCAGTCGTCAGCGCCTGCGCGAACTCAAGCCGCGTCTGCTGGTGCTGCAATTTGGCGGCGCTTCCGGGACTCTCGCGGCACTGGGTGATCAGGCCATGCCGATTGCACAGGCCCTGGCCGAAGAACTGAAATTGACGTTGCCGGAACAACCCTGGCACACCCAGCGTGATCGCCTGGTGGAATTCGGCGCGGTGCTCGGTCTGATCGCCGGCAGCCTCGGCAAATTCGGCCGCGACGTCAGCCTGCTGATGCAGACCGAAGCCGCCGAAGTGTTCGAGCCGGCGGCGCCGGGCAAGGGCGGCTCCTCGACCATGCCCCATAAGCGCAACCCCGTCGGTGCGGCAGTGTTGATCGGCGCGGCGGCCCGGGTGCCGGGGTTGCTCTCGACCCTGTTCAGCGCGATGCCGCAAGAACACGAGCGCAGCCTGGGCTTGTGGCATGCCGAGTGGGAAACCCTGCCGGAGATTTGTTGCCTGGTGTCCGGCAGCCTGCAACAAGCGCTGCTGCTGGCCGATGGCCTGGAAGTGGACGCGGTGCGCATGGCCCGCAACCTGGATCTGACTCAAGGCCTGGTGCTGGCGGAAGCGGTGAGCATCGTCCTGGCACAACGGGTCGGCCGCGATAGCGCCCATCATCTGCTGGAGCAATGCTGCAAGCGTGCGGTGGCGGAGCAACGTCATCTGCGCGAAGTCCTCGGCGATGAACCGCAAGTGACGGCACAACTCTCGGTCGCTGAACTCGATCGTCTGCTGGACCCTGCCCACTACCTCGGCCAGGCCCATACCTGGGTCGAGCGCGCCGTGGCTGAACATTTTGCGTTGACTGCCTGAAGGAGGCTGCCGTGGCATTCGTACAACTCGCCGAGGGCGAACTGCACTATCAAATTCAAGGGCCGCAACTCGATGGCCCGGAAGAGGCGCCGGTGCTGGTGTTGTCCAACTCGTTGGGCACTGACCTGCATATGTGGGACGCGCAGATTCCGGCGTTCACCGAGCATTTCCGGGTGCTGCGATTCGACACTCGCGGCCATGGTCAATCGTTGGTCACTCCGGGGCCGTACAGCATCGAGCAACTGGGCCACGACGTGCTGGCGCTGCTGGATGCGTTGCATATCGAGCGCGCGCATTTCTGTGGCCTGTCCATGGGCGGGTTGATCGGCCAGTGGCTGGGGATCAACGCCGGCCATCGACTGAACAAACTGATCGTGTGCAACACCGCGGCTAAAATCGGCGATCCGTCGGTATGGAACCCGCGAATCGAAACCGTGCTGCGGGACGGCCCGGCGGCGATGGTCGCGTTGCGAGATGCCTCGATTGCGCGCTGGTTTACCCCGGATTTTGCCGAGGCCAATCCGGCGGCGGCGAAGAAAATCACCGACATGCTCGCCGCCACTTCGCCTGAAGGTTATGCGGCCAATTGCGCCGCCGTGCGCGATGCCGATTTCCGTGATCAGTTGTCCTCGATCAAGGCGCCACTGCTGGTGATCGCCGGCACCGAAGACGCGGTGACACCGCCGTCCGGTGGGCACTTTATCCAGGCACACGTGCCGGGCGCCGAGTACGCCGAGTTCTACGCCGCGCACCTGTCCAACGTCCAGGCCGGCGCTGCGTTCAGCGAACGGGTACTGGGGTTTTTGTCGAAGCATTAAGGGGAAATTTGTGGACGAGAAACAACGTTATGACGAGGGCCTGGAAGTGCGCCGCGCAGTACTCGGCGATGCCCACGTCGACCGCAGCCTGAACGCCCTGACCGAGTTCAACTCGGAGTTCCAGGAAATGATCACCCGCCACGCCTGGGGTGACATCTGGACCCGCCCGGGCCTGCCGCGCCACACCCGCAGCCTGATCACCATCGCCATGCTGATCGGCATGAACCGCAGCGAAGAACTCAAACTGCACCTGCGCGCCGCCGCCAACAACGGCGTGACCCGCGGCGAGATCAAGGAAGTGATCATGCAGAGCGCGATCTACTGCGGGATCCCGGCGGCGAATGCCACGTTCCACCTGGCGGAATCGGTGTGGGATGAGTTGGGGGTTGAGTCGCGGGGGTGAGTAGACCTCACCATCGGTCCCATCGGGTTTGCGGGTACTGAATATTCTGGCTATATTTGGCCAGAATATTGGAGGTGCTTATGATTACCGTGCCGTTGGGTGAAGCCAAAAACAACTTGTCGAAATTAGTCGATGATGCCGCCGCCGGGCAGATCATCACGATTGCCAAACATGGCCGGGCACTCGCCCGGCTGGTTCCTGTGGGTAAATCTTCCGGGCGGCGAATTGGCGCAATGAAAGGCAAATTAATTTTGCCTGATGACTTTGATGCGCCGTTGCCTGACGACCTGCTGGATGCGTTCGAAGGTGTTCACGAATGAGGGTGTTACTCGATACCCATATTTTGCTCTGGACCTTGAGTGATGATCCAAAACTGTCAGGTAAGGCCAGAAAGCTCATTGAAAATGCTGCCGAGGTCTACATCAGCGCCGCCACCTTTTGGGAAATGTCCATCAAGGTCGGACTTGGAAAGCTGAATGTTGACCTTGAGGAAATCCGCGGCTTTTGTCTTGAGAGCGGATTTATCGAGCTACCGGTTACTGCTGAACATGCGATTGCAGTGAAAGATCTGGAACACCATCATCGTGATCCTTTCGATCGCCTGCTTGTCGCCGCCGCTATGACTGAGCCCATGAAACTGCTCACTGCTGATCCATTGGTGGCCAAATACACATCGTTAGCCATTCTGGTTTGATTCCTTGAAAAGACCGCAGCCTTCGGCAGCGCCCACAAACACGTAGGCGCTGCCGAAGGCTGCGATCTTTTGATGTTTACACCGTCGCCACAATGAAAATCCGCTTGAACGGAAACAACGTGCGCCCGTCACGCTCCGGCGGGTAGTGCTGATGCACGCGCATCAGGTAGTGATAAATGAATCGCGCCTGTTCCTCAGCCTTCAATCCCATCATCACGGGGCGCAAGGCCGAGACCTTGACCCAGTCGTAGATCGGCGATTGGCCGTCCACCACCTGCAACTGTTCGGTTTCCCAGATATCCAGGGTTCGGGTGATCGGCGCGAGCAGTCGGTAGTAACTTTCCAGTGACAACAAAGGGCGTGCGGCCATCGAACGGCGTAGCGCTGGCGTTCCCAGTGGCGTGCCATCGAGGCCGGCATCGTCCAGGGTGTCGAGCATCAGTTGATACCACAAAGCATCCCGCCAGTCGGGCATGTGCACCGCCAGGCAACCGCCCGGATTCAGATGGTTAAGCAGGCTGGGCAGCAACCGTTCGTGATCGTCGATAAAGTGCAGCACGGCGGCGGCGAACAGCAGGTCTGCCGGTTGCTCCGGTTGCCAGTCCAGCAAATTGCAGTGTTTCCACAGCGCCTTGATGGGCAGGGCGCGGGCCTCGGCGAGCATTTGCTCGGAGCTGTCCACGCCCATCAACCGGGCACGGGGCCAGCGCTTGGCCAGCAATTGTGTGGCAATGCCGGTGCCGCAGCCCAGGTCATAAATGCGCTTGGGCCGTTTAAGCTCGATGCGGTCGAGCAGTTCGTTGACGGGGCGTTGCCTGAGGTTGGAAAACTGCTGGTACGCCTTGGCGTCCCAAGCGGTATCGCCGGGTTTGAGTCGGGTGATCATGAGGTGGTCCTCCGGTGATCAGCGGTGTCTTCCGATGACAGCCTGGCTCGAGTCTTGGGGACCAACATCAACAGATAACGGAAGTAGGGTGTATGGAAAATGCCTGAGTCCTGTCAGGTTTTTTCACTGTAATAGAAGGGCCGCGAAGTGCCACCCGGGCTGACGGGTGGCACTGAACCAGTGTGGGAGCGGGCTTGCTCGCGAAGGCGTCGTGTCAGTGGATATAGGTATTGCCTGACACGACGCCTTCGCGAGCAAGCCCGCTCCCACATTTGCACAGTGTTACAGCAGGCTGATCGGGTAACTGACGATCAAGCGGTTCTCATCAAACTCGTTGTTGCTGAAATCCCGGCGCATGGTCGAGTTGCGCCATCTGAAGTTCAAATCCTTGAGCGTGCCGCTCTGCACGGTGTAGACCAGTTCGCTCTCGCGGCCCCATTCCTTGCCGTTGGTGATGGCGCCGGTGTGTACGTTGTCGCCGCTGATGTAGCGGTTCATCAGGGTCAGGCCGGGGATGCCGAGGGCGACGAAGTTGTAGTCGTGGCGCAACTGCCAGGAGCGTTCCTGGGCGTTGTCGTAGCTGTTGTTGTAACTGTCGTTGGCCAGGGTCCCGCCGCTGGTGCCATTGACGCGCATCCAGGCGCTGTCGCCGGTGAGCTTTTGCAGGCCGACGTAGAAGGTGTTGCCGCCGTACTTGGCCGAGAACATGCCCGACCAGGTCTTGTTGTCCAACTCGCCGGCCCGGGCGCTGCCGTCATCTTTGCCGTAGAAGAAGCCGAGGTTGGCGCCGAGGGTCCAGTCGCCGATAGGCTGCGTGTGGATCAGGTTCACAAATTGTTGGCTGTAGATGTCCTTGAGTTCAGCATTCCACAGGCCGATCTGGGTGTGTTTGTCGTTGAACACATATTCGCCGCCCTGGAAATTGAAGCGGTCCGAGGTGAACGCCGCTTTGCCGACCATCGACATGTCGCTCATGCTGCTGTCGTCCCGTGGGCTGTTGGCGCGGAACTGGCCGCCGTAGAGCGTCAGGCCATCGATTTCCTTCGAGGTGATCTGCCCACCCCGGAAGGTTTGCGGCAGGGAGCGGCCGTCATCCGAACGCAGGATCGGCAGCACCGGCATCCACTCGCCGACCTTCACTTCGGTCTGGGACAACTTGGCCTTGAACGCCACGTTGGTGCGGCCAAAGTTGTCTGCCGGGCGCCCGTCGTGGTCCAGCGGCAGCAGTTGCGTACCCCCGGTGCCTTTGCCGCCGTCGAGTTTTACCGAGTACAACCCCAACACGTCCATGCCGAAACCGACCGTGCCCTGGGTGAAACCGGACTTGGCGTCGAGGATGAAGTTTTGCGTCCATTCCTCGGCCTTGCCCTGGGCCTTGGTCGGGTTGGTGAAGTTGCGGTTGATGTAGAAATTGCGCAGGTTCAGGTTGACCTTGGCCCCTTCGACAAAACCCTGCTCCTCGGCCACAGCGGGCAGGGCGCTGCCGGCCAGGGCGGCGGTGATCAGGCTGGGAAACAGGTACTGCGCGGTGCAAGGCTTCATGGGCTCGGGTCTCTCTAATTGTTAGGGGTGAAACGGGGCGCTGCCGCAACCTGGGGGTGCAGACACAAGGGGTGAATCGAAAGGAAGAACGGGAGGAATCAGCCGGACAGGGCAGGGCGCGGGGGCATGGTGTCGAACCTGTTGTTATTGGTTTTGTGGGGCGAATGGTGCGGGGGATGGGCGGGGGGATTCAATCGGCCGGAGCGGGTTTTGGGCGATTATCGAACGTAAGATTGGCTGGGGATTTGTGTTGTATTGGCTGGCCTCTTCGCGAGCAAGCCCGCTCCCACATTCGACCGAATTCCTTCAGAGAGAACGCGGTCGAATGTGGGAGCGGGCTTGCTCGCGAAGGGGCCAGACCAGTCAAAGCACCTTTTCCCGCAGCCAACAAAAAGCCCACCAATGCGGTGGGCTTCTTGTGGTTCAAAGCGCTATCAGAACAACTTCAACTTCGGCGCTTCTTCTTTCAACGGCTCGTTCTTCGCCGTTTGTTCGTTCCAGCCACCACCCAGCGCTTTGTACAGATTGACGGCGCTGTTCAACTGCGCCAGACGGTCGGTGATCAGTGTCTGTTGGGCACTGAACAGCTGACGTTGGGCGTCGAGGAAGGTCAGGTTGCTGTCGACACCAATGCGATAGCGACGCTCGGCCAGACGGTAGTAGTCCTGGTTGGCGGCGACGAAATCGCGCTGGGCCTGCAATTGCTCGGTGTAGGTCTGGCGGGCTGCCAGGCCGTCGGCGACTTCCTGGAAGGCCGTTTGAATGGACTTCTCGTAGTTCGCCACGCCGATGTCTTTCTGGATTTTCGAGTAATCCAGGCTGGCGCGCAGGCTGCCGGCGTTGAAGATCGGCAGGTTGATCTGCGGCGAGAACAGCCAGGTCCCCGAACCACCCTTGAACAGACCGGAGAGGTCAGGGCTCAGGGTGCCGGCATTGGCGGTCAGGCTGATGCTCGGGAAGAACGCAGCCCGGGCCGCGCCGATGTTGGCGTTGGCAGCTTTCAGGTTGTATTCGGCCTGAAGGATGTCCGGACGACGTTGCAGCAAGTCCGACGGCAAGCCGGGCGGTACGTCGCTCAGCAGGTCGTCAGACAATGGCTTGGCCGCTTGCAGGTTGGCCGGGACGCCGGTGCCGAGCAGCAGCACCAGGCTGTTTTCATCCTGGGCGACCTGACGGGTGTACTTGGCCAGTTGCGCCCGGGCGTTTTCCACCGAGGTACGCGACTGCGCCAGGTCCAGGGCCGAGGCGACACCGACTTCGTTGCTGCGCGAGGTGAGCTTGTAGCTCTCCTCGAAGGCGCCGAGGGTGTCCTGGGTCAGCTTCAGCAGTTCCTTGTCGGCCTGCCAGGTCAGGTAGGCGTTGGCCACACTGGCCACCAGGCTGATCTGCGTGCTGCGCCGTGCTTCTTCGGTGGCGAAGTACTTCTGCAGGGCTTCTTCGCTCAGGCTGCGAACCCGGCCGAACAGGTCGAGTTCATAGGCGCTGATACCAACCGTGGCCGAGTAGGAACTGGTAATGCCCGCCTGACCGGTTTGCGACATGTCCGCCGGAACACGCTGGCGACTGCCGCTGCCAGTGGCCGAAACGGCCGGGTACAGATCGGCACGCTGGATGCGGTACTGAGCTGCGAAGGCGTCGATGTTCAGGGCCGCGACACGCAGGTCACGGTTGTTTTCCAGGGCCACCTGGATCATCTGTTGCAGCGCCGGGTCATGGAAAAACTGCTTCCAGCCCTGTTCGGCGGCGGCCTGGCTCGGCGCCTGGGCCGGCGAATACGCCGGACCTTGCGGGAACTGGCCTGCCACGGGTGCCGCAGGCTGCTGATAGTCAGGAATCAGCGAGCAGCCACCGAGCACGAAAGCGGCAACAGCTAGGGAGAGTAGCGACTTGCTCATTGGCCAGCCTCTTTAGGAGTTTCATTGGCGTCTTCCTCGTCAGCTTTATTGCGCTGGCCGATGGACGACACGGTGACGAAGAACAGTGGGACCCAGAAGATCGCCAGGATCGTGGCGGTGATCATACCGCCAATTACCCCGGTGCCAATCGCATGCTGGCTACCCGAACCGGCGCCGGTGGAAATGGCCAGTGGCACCACACCTAGCACGAAGGCCAGGGACGTCATGATGATCGGTCGCAAACGCATGCGGCAGGCCTCGATGGCTGACTCGCGCAGGGATTTTCCTTGCTCGTGCAGCGCCTTGGCGAACTCGACGATCAGAATGGCGTTTTTCGATGCCAGACCGATGGTCGTCAACAGGCCCACCTGGAAGTACACGTCGTTGGACAGACCCCGCAGGCTGGTGGCCATCAATGCACCGATGATCCCCAGCGGCACCACGAGCATAACCGCGATCGGAATCGACCAACTTTCATACAGGGCCGCCAGACACAGGAACACCATCAGCAGCGACAGGGCATACAGCGCTGGCGCCTGGGAACCGGACAAGCGTTCCTCATACGACAGACCGGTCCAGGAAATACCCACACCTGCCGGCAGTTTCTTGGCAATGGCTTCGACTTCGGCCATGGCTTCACCGGTGGAGTAGCCCGGCGCCGGAGCCCCGAGGATTTCCATCGCTTCCACGCCGTTGTAACGGGCCAGTTTCGGCGAACCGTACACCCACTCGCCCTTGGCGAAGGCGGAGAACGGCACCATGGTCCCCGCGCTGTTGCGCACGTACCACTTCTTCAAGTCTTCCGGGCTCATCCGCGAGCCTGGCTGGCCTTGAACGTAAACCTTCTTCACCCGACCACGGTCGATAAAGTCGTTCACGTAGCTACTACCGAAGGAGATCGACAGCGTGCTGTTGATGTCGGAGAGCGTCAGACCCAAGGCACTGGCTTTCTCGTCGTCGATTTCCAACTGGTATTGCGGCTCGTCGTTCAGGCCGTTCGGACGCACCTGATACAGCACCTTGCTCTGTGCCGCCATGCCGAGGAACTGATTACGCGCAGCCATCAGCTTGTCGTGACCGATACCGGCACGGTCTTGCAGGAACACGTCGAAACCGGTGGCGTTACCCAATTCCAGTACCGCCGGCGGTGCGAAGGCGAACACCATCGCGTCGCGGAAGGTAAAGAAATGCTGCTGGGCGCGGCCCGCCAGGGCAAACACGCTGTTGCTCGCGTCACGCTGGTCCCAAGGCTTGAGCATGATGAACGCCAGGCCCGAGCTCTGGCCGCGACCGGCGAAGTTGAAGCCGTTCACGGTGAACACCGAGGCCACCGCGCCGGATTCTTTCTCCAGCAGGTAGGAACGCATCTCGTCGATCACCACTTGCGTGCGTTCAGCACTGGAACCGGCCGGGGTTTGCACCTGGGCGAACAGTACGCCCTGGTCTTCTTCCGGCAGGAACGCGGTCGGAATGCGGGTGAACAGCCAGATCATGCCGACGATGATCAGCAGGTAAGCCAGCAGGTACGGGATCTTGTGCTTGAGCATGTTCCCGACACCGCGCTCGTAGCTTCTGAGGCCACGGTCGAAGTTGCGGTTGAACCAGCCGAAGAAGCCGCGTTTCGGTGTGCCGTGCTCGCCTTTCGGAATCGCCTTGAGCATGGTGGCGCACAGCGCCGGGGTGAAGATCAGGGCAACCAATACCGACAGGGCCATGGCCGAGACGATGGTGATCGAGAACTGTTTGTAGATCACACCGGTGGAGCCGCTGAAGAACGCCATCGGCAGCAGTACCGCCGACAGTACCAGCGCAATACCGACCAGCGCGCCCTGGATCTGCCCCATGGATTTCTTGGTGGCCTCCTTGGGCGACAGGCCTTCCTCGCTCATCACCCGCTCGACGTTTTCCACCACAACGATGGCATCGTCCACCAGCAAGCCGATGGCCAACACCATACCGAACATGGTCAGGGTGTTGATGCTGAAACCGAACGCCGCGAGGATCCCGAACGTACCGAGCAATACCACGGGCACGGTCATCGTGGTGATGATGGTGGCGCGGAAGTTTTGCAGGAACAGGAACATCACCAGGAACACCAGCACGATCGCTTCGACCAGGGTTTCAACCACACCCTTGATCGACTCGGTCACCACCGGCGTGGTGTCGTACGGGAACACCACTTCCATCCCTTGCGGGAAGAACGGTTTCAGGTCGTCGATGGTTTTACGCAGGGCCTTGGCCGTGTCGAGGGCGTTGGCGCCGTTGGCCAGTTTCACCGCCAGACCGGAAGCCGGTTTGCCGTTGAACTGCGCCGCGATGCTGGAGTTTTCACCCCCCAGGCCGACATCGGCGACATCACCGATACGTACTTGCGAACCGTCCTTGTTGACCTTCAGCAGGATCGCCTTGAACTGCTCGGCGGTCTGCAGACGGGTCTTGCCGATGATCGTGGCGTTCAACTGTTGGCCAGGCAGGGCAGGCAAGCCGCCCAGTTGGCCGGAGGAGATTTGAACGTTCTGTGCCGAGATCGCGGCACTCACATCGGCCGGGGTCAGGTTGTAGTTGTTCAACTTGGCCGGGTCGAGCCAGATCCGCATCGCGTACTGGGCACCGAAGACCTGGAAGTCACCGACACCGGCGGTCCGGGAGATCGGGTCCTGCATGTTCGACACGATGTAGTTGGACAAGTCGTCCTTGGACATACTGCCGTCTTGCGAGACCACGCCGATCACCAGCAGGAAGTTTTTCACTGCCTTGGTCACGCGGATCCCCTGTTGCTGCACTTCTTGCGGCAGCAGTGGGGTGGCCAGGTTCAGTTTGTTCTGGACCTGAACCTGCGCGGTGTCGGAGTTGGTGCCCTGCTCGAAGGTGGCGGTAATGGTCATGCTGCCGTCGGAGTTACTTTCCGAGGACACATAACGCAGGTTATCGATACCGTTGAGCTGTTGCTCGATGACCTGAACCACGGTGTCCTGCACGGTTTGTGCGGACGCGCCTGGGTAGGTCACCTGGATCGCAATGGCCGGAGGCGCAATGCTCGGGTACTGGTTGATCGGCAGTTTGAGGATCGATAGAGCCCCGACCAGCATGATCACCAGGGCAATTACCCAGGCGAAAATCGGACGGTCGATAAAAAATTTCGACATGGTTTACTCCCCTTTGCCGCTGTAAGCCTTATCAGCTGTCTGAGCGGGGGCCGGGTTCTTGCCTACGTTGGTGGCTTCGGTGGGCTTGACTTCAACGCCAGGCTTGACGAATTGCAGGCCTTCGGTGATCAGGCGGTCGCCTGCCTTGAGCCCGTCTTCGATCAGCCACTGGCTACCGACGGTGCGGCTGGCCTTCAACTGACGCAGCTCGACCTTGTTGTCCGGACCGACGACCAGTGCGGTCGGGGTGCCTTTGAGGTCGCGGGTCACACCTTGTTGCGGCGCGAGGATCGCTGCGCTGTTCACACCGGATTGCAGCTGGGCGTGCACGAACATGCCCGGCAGCAGGGTGTGATCAGGGTTGGGGAACACGGCGCGTAGGGTCACGGAACCGGTGGTCTGGTCAACCGAGACTTCGGAGAACTCCAGTTTGCCGTCCAGTTTGTACTGGCTGCCGTCTTCCAGGGTCAGCTTGACCGCGGCCGAGTTGTCGCCAGCCTTTTGCAGGCGACCGCTTTCCAGTTCGCGGCGCAACTCAAGCAGCTCGACCGAAGACTGGGTGACGTCGACGTAGATCGGGTCCAGTTGCTGAATGACCGCCATGGCGTCGGTCTGGCCGCTGGTGACCAGCGCGCCTTCAGTCACCGAAGAGCGGCCGATACGACCGGTGATCGGCGCGTAGACCTTGGTGTAGCGAACGTTGATCTGGGCCGATTGCAGGGACGCTTCCGACTGCAAGCGATTGGCCGTGGCCGTGTCGTATTCCTGACGGCTCACGGCTTGCTCGTTGACCAGTTGCTTGTAGCGATCGGAGATCGATTTGGTCTGTTGCAGGTTGGCTTCGGCGCTTTTCAGGGTGGCCTCATAGACCGACGGATCGATCTGATAGAGCTGCTGGCCAGCCTTGACGTCGCCGCCTTCCTTGAACAGGCGCTTGAGAATGATGCCGTTGACCTGCGGGCGAACTTCGGCGATGCGGTACGCGCTGGTACGGCCTGGCAGTTCGGAAGTCAGGGTAAAGGCTTGTGGTTGCAGGGTGACGACGCCGACCTGAGGGGCGGGAGGGGCAGGAGGTGCCTCTTCCTTTTTGCATCCGCTGAGCAGTGATGCCAGGGCGACGGCAGTGACCAGAGCGGTAACAGCTGGCTTGAATTGCATGAAAATCCTCGGGTCAGGCGCGCAAAATGCGCACTAGAAAGGTGGAAGGGTAAAAAATGTGCGCTGAGTGGATAAGTAGCTTGCTAAGGAATATACTTACGTTCATGGTTGTTTGTAAATACCTTGGCTGCGTACCCACTGCGTTACAAAAGCCGTTCAAAGGTTTGAATTGTAGGCCGGAGACGACGCCCAAGAGCGTTCGCCCCACTTTTATTCAGCGCCTGTTCAGACATCGCTGAAGCATCCTGATTGAGGTTGTACTGCCATGGTCCGTCGTACCAAAGAGGAAGCTCAAGAAACCCGTAGCCAGATTCTCGAAGCGGCAGAGAAAGCCTTTTACGAAAGGGGCGTGGCGCGCACGACGCTGGCGGACATCGCGACCCTGGCCGGCGTGACTCGCGGGGCCATCTACTGGCATTTCAGCAACAAGGCGGATTTGGTGCAGGCCATGCTCGATACCCTGCATGAGCCGCTGGATGAAATGGCCAAGGCCAGCGAGAGCGAGCATGAACTCGATCCGCTGGGCTGCATGCGCAAGCTGCTGACTCATTTGTTTCATCAAGTTGCCCTGGATCCGAAAACCCGTCGCATCAATGAGATTCTGTTTCATAAGTGCGAATTCACCGATGAAATGTGTGACCTGCGTCAGCAGCGCCGCGCGGTGAGTCTGGACTGTAATGTGCGAATTGCCCTGGCCCTGACCAATGCCGTGAATCGCGGTCAGTTGCCGGCCGATCTCGACACGGCCCGAGCGGCGATCAGCCTGCATGCCTACATCGACGGCATTCTGTACCAGTGGCTGCTGGCCCCGGACAGCTTTGAGCTGCACATCGAAGCCGAGCGCTGGGTCGATACAGGGCTGGAAATGCTGCGCCTGAGCCCCAGCCTGCGCAAATGAAACAAAATGCGGAATTGGGGCCGGTTGTGTCAACTCGGCACATGGGCTCAAGCAAGACTTCTTGTCGTGCAGTCCTTTTATATACGGACTAGTAGCAGGTTGATAGGTAGCGAGCTACGTATTTTGTAGGGATTTTGTGTCCGTACTGTGAACACCTGTGACAAACAGTGAAAAAAAAGCCCCGGCTCTTTCGAGTCGGGGCTTTTTCATGACGGCTGGCGCAGGGTTTGCACCAACGGACATCCTTACAGCGTTGGGTAGTCGATATAACCGACCGGACCCTTGGCGTAGAACAGTTCTGGACGCGCTTCGTTAAGCGGTGCATCGGCTTTCAAGCGCGCCGGAAGATCCGGGTTGGCGATGAACGGCACACCAAACGCGACCGCATCGGCTTTTCCTGAGGCGAGCCAGGCATTGGCGCTGTCCTTGGTGAAGCGCTCGTTGACGATGTACGGGCCGCCGAAGGCTGCCTTCAACTGTGGACCCAGGCTGTCGCCGTCTTCTTTCTCTCGCGAGCAAATGAACGCAATGCCACGTTTGCCCAGTTCGCGAGCGACGTAGGTGAAGGTTTCGGACAGGTTGTCGTCGCCCATGTCATGCAGGTCGGCGCGTGGCGACAGGTGTACACCCACGCGGCCAGCGCCCCAGACTTCGATCGCGGCGTCGGTGACTTCCAGCAACAGGCGAGCCCGGTTTTCCAAGGAACCGCCATAGCTGTCGGTGCGCTGGTTGGTGCTGCTTTGCAGGAACTGGTCGAGCAGGTAACCGTTGGCGCCGTGGATTTCCACACCGTCAAAACCAGCGGCCTTGGCGTTCTCTGCGCCAACACGGTAAGCGTCGACGATGTCGGCGATTTCAGCGGTTTCCAGGGCACGCGGCGTTGGGTAGTCGGCCAATGGGCGAACCAGGCTGACGTGGCCTTTTTGCTGAATAGCGCTCGGTGCGACCGGGGTTTCACCGTCCAGGTACAGCTCGTGGGACACCCGGCCGACGTGCCACAGTTGCAGGAAAATCTTGCCGCCCGCGCCGTGGATCGCTTTGGTTACGTTGGCCCAGCCACGCACCTGGTCGTTGGACCAGATACCCGGGGTGTCCGGGTAGCCGACGCCCATCGGCGTGACCGAGGTGGCTTCGCTGAGAATCAGGCCGGCCGAGGCGCGTTGGACGTAGTACTCGGCCATCAGCGCGTTTGGCACACGGCCTTCGTCGGCGCGGCAGCGGGTCAGCGGCGCCATGATGATGCGGTTGGCCAACTCGAGGTCGCCCAGTTTGATCGGATCGAAAATAGTCGTCATGAAATAGCTCTCTTTTGAAGATCAATGAGTAGTGGCAGGGGCCAGTTCGGGATCACCGCTCTGACGGAAAGTAATCAGGGTCACCAGCAGGGCGAGTACCGCCAATGCGGCGGCCGCGAGGGGCACGCTGGTCAGGCCGAAGCCATGGGCGATGACGCTGCCGCCGACCCAGGCTCCGAGTGCGTTGCCGACGTTGAAGGCGCCGATGTTCAGGGTCGAGACCAGGTTGGGTGCGGCTTTGCCGAAGGTCACCACGTTCACTTGCAGGGCCGGGACGGCGGCGAAGCACGCGGTGGCCCAGAGGAACAGGGTGATTTCGGTCGGGATCACGGCCACGCTGGTCCAGGTCAGCACGGTGGACACCACCGCCATGGTGATGAACACGCCGATCAGCGTTGCCGCCATGCCTTTGTCAGCCAATTTGCCGCCGATGATGTTGCCGATGGTCAGGCCGAGGCCGATGAGCATCAGGGTCCAGGTCACGCCCCGTGGCGAGACACCGGTGACTTCGCCCAGTAGCGGGGCAACGTAGGTGAACAGGGTGAAGACCGAGGCGGCGAACAACGCGGTCATGCTCAGCGACAGCCAGATGCCAGCGCCTTTGAGGGCGCGCAGTTCGGCGCGCATGTCGAGTTTTTCCTCATCGCGCTTGGCCGGCAGGAAGCGGATCAGACCGATCAGTGCGATCACGCCGATCACGGTCACCGCCCAGAAGGTCGAGCGCCAGCCGTATTGTTGGCCGAGCGCCGTGCCCAGCGGTACGCCGAGGACGTTGGCCAGGGTCAGACCGGTGAACATCAAAGCCACCGCCGACGCGCGTTTGTTGGCCGGCACCAGACCCGCCGCCACCACCGAACCGATACCGAAGAACGCACCGTGGCACAGGGCGGTGACCACCCGGGCGAACATCAACACGTTGTAGTCACTGGCCAGGGCGCACAGCAGGTTGCCGACAATGAAAATCCCCATCAACGCTACCAAAGCGGCCTTGCGCGGGAGTCGGGCGGTGGCCAGTGCCATGAACGGCGCACCGATGGCCACGCCCAGGGCGTAACCGGTCACCAGCCAGCCGGCGCCGGGGATCGACACACCGAGGTCGGCCGCCACATTGGGCAGCAGGCCCATGATGACGAACTCGGTGGTGCCGATGGCGAAGGCGCTCAGGGCCAGAATGAGTAGCGAGAGGGGCATTGATTAATTCCTTGTCGGAGCGCTGAGCTCTTTGACGATGGCGTCGAGGGCCGCCTGGATCACGTCCTCGTTGCGTTTGAAGAAGTGCCATTGACCGGCTTTCTGGCTGCTGATCAGACCCGCACGTTGCAACGTCGCCAAATGCGCGGACACCGTCGACTGCGACAGGCCGCAGCGTTGATCGATCTGCCCGGCGCAAATGCCGTATTCGTGGTTGTGGATCTGTTCCGGGAACTCGACCTTGGGGTCTTTCAGCCAGATGAGGATGTCTCGGCGTACTGGGTGTGCCAGGGCTTTTATTATTTCGTCGAGGTCGATGGTCATGGTTTGGGCTCGTGATGAGTAAAACGCTATATCGCGATGGGGCGAACTTTAAATCGCTATAACACGATATACCAATATGATTTTGGTCTGATGACCGTGCAAATCGGTATATCGGGTTATAACGATACGTAGGGTGTAACGATACGAATGGGCAGTGCTAAGCTGCGCGACATGAATTATCTCGCACATCTGCACCTCGGTGGCCAGCGCCCCGGTCAATGGCTCGGCAGCCTGTATGGCGATTTCGTCAAGGGACGGCTGCAAGGGCAGTTCGACCCGGAGATCGAAGCGGCCATCCAGCTGCATCGCAGCATCGATGTATTTACCGACCGCCATCCGTTGGTGGACATCGCATTGTCACGGTTTTCCATCACCCGCCGGCGTTATGCCGGGATCGTCCTCGATGTGTTTTTCGACCATTGCCTGGCCCGGGATTGGACGCTCTATTCGGATCAGCCGCTGGCGCAGTTCACCTCGGACGTTTATCGAGTGCTGTCCAGCGAGCCGCAGTTGCCGGAACGCCTGGCGCAAATCGCGCCGCACATGGTGACCAATGACTGGTTGGGCTCTTATGAGGATTTCGAGGTGCTGGCGCAGGTGCTGCGGGGGATTTCCCGGCGGTTGACCAAGCCTGAGGAACTGGCCGGGGCGATGCAGGAGTTGCGGGGGTTGTATGAGCCGTTGAGTGAAGACTTTCGGTTGTTCTATCCACAGCTGCAGGATTTCGCCCAAAACTACCCAACACCATAAAACCAATGTGGGAGCGGGCTTGCTCGCGAATGCGATGGTCAGTCAATGATGATGGCGACTGACCCACCGCATTCGCGAGCAAGCCCGCTCCCACAGGGAAATTGTGTTCTTCAGGGGATTTGCGTCAGGCCGCGATAGCGGGGCGCATCGGCACTTGCTGTTTTTCCGGAATCGCCCCAAACAACGCCCTCTGCACCGCCTGCTGCGCCTCGAACGCCAGCGCCGCACGCTCGCGACCTTCGCAGGCAATTGGCTTGAGCACGTGAATCTCCACGTCCCCCCGATCATTGGCAAACAAACGCATCAGGTGCGACAACAAATCATCATCACCAATAAACGGCGCCAGCGAGTCGATTTCCCCGTCGCGCAGATACCGGATCGCCACCGGCTGCATCGGCACTTGCGCATCAATCGCCGCTGACAGCAAACGCCCGTGGAAAGTACGCAACGAGCGGCCATCGGTGGTGGTGCCTTCCGGGAACATCAGCAGTGGATGCTGCTGCTCCAAATGGCGAGTCATCTGTTTACGGATCAATTGGCTGTCACCCGAGCCGCGACGGATAAACAAACTGCCAGCCTTGGCCGCCAACCAACCGGCCACCGGCCAGGTGCGCACTTCGGCCTTGGACAGGAACGACAGCGGCGTGATCATGCCCAGCAGCGGAATGTCGGTCCATGACACATGATTGCTGACCCACAGCATCGGCGTCTTTGGCAGCTCGCCATGCACGGTCACGCGAAAGGGCAGGGCGTTGCTCAACCGCGCCATGAAAAACCGCGACCAGCGTTGACGCCGGACCATCGAATGGGCAATCCCTGCGCGTTCGAACACGCCGAACACGCTGGCCATGGTCAAGCCCAGCGCCACCACAAACAGCACTCGCGCAATTCGCGCGTACACCCGAAGACGGCTCATTACATGGCCGCCTTGAAGTGTTTGGCGTAGCGCGGGCAGAGTTCGTCGCGCTTGAGCAGGATGAACACGTCGGCGACCTGGAAGTCTTCGTCCCAGCACGGCTCGCCACAGATCTTCGCGCCCAGGCGCATATAGGCCTTGAGCAGTGGCGGCATTTCCGCGATCACGTTGGAAGGCAGGTCTAACACAGGCAGCGGCTTCTTCGGCTCCGCCCGCAGATGTTCGGTGCACAGGTAGCGTTCGCGCAGGCGCTGCATGATCGCGTGGGCCTGGATGCCGCCGTCCTGCATCGGGATGCTCGCGCAACCCATCAAATAGCTGTAGCCGCCCTGGTTCAACACTTCGGCCAGTTCACCCCAGAGCACGGCGATGGTGCCGCCGTTGCGGTAGGCCGGGTCGACGCAGGTGCGGCCGATTTCCAGGATCGGGCCTTTAAGAGAAACCAGGCCGTGCAAGCTGAATTCTTCTTCGCTGTAGAACTTGCCCAGGCTGCTGGCGGCGGCGTGGTCGAGCAAACGAGTGGTGGCCACCAGACGACCGGTGTTCAAGTCACGCACGCCGATGTGGGCGCAGTGAACATCATAATCATCCATGTCCAGACCGCGTTCCGCGCCTTTCAGCTTGGCGTTGAATTCGCCGCTGAACACGTTGAAGCGCAAGGCCTGGGCTTCCTGCAAGGCCTCGCTGCCGATCAGGCGTTCGGCTTGCAGGCGGCGTTCATTGCCGGTGTCGCTGATGCGGGCGATCTGAGTCATTGTGAATCTCCGTACGGGCCGTGCACCCGTCGTGGGTTGCAGCCGATCGACTTTCTTTATGCAGCCGTGTTGTGCAAAGTCAGGCTATGTAGCCCCGGTGTCATCGCCATGAAGCTTTGGTGATGCTTATATGACAGCCCACAAGGAGCCTCTTATGCCCTGGCACACCCTGTTGAACCGCCGCGAACGCCTGCCCGCCAACGCGGACCTGGCCGAAGGCTTCGCGAGCTTGTTGCATCAATTGGGCGCGGTCACACCGTTCGAACTGGCGGTGGCCGGCGCACGCTTGATGGCGACGCCGGGGCTGGCGTTTCTGGTGGGCTATCAGGCGGCGTTGCGGGTGCTGTGGCCGAGCGCGCCGCAGAGTCTCGGCGCCCTATGTGCGACCGAGCAACGCAGCCTGCGGGTGGCGGACATGCAGACCCGTCTTCAGGATCTGCGCCTCAATGGACGCAAGGATTTCGTCACGGCCGGCGATGCCGCCGACTGGCTGCTGATTGCCGCCCGCAGCGAAGAGCTAGGGGAAAAACCGCGACTGAGTCTGGCGGTGGTGTATCCCGGCGAACCGGGCGTGCGCCTGGAAAAACTTCCGGCCATCCCGTTGATGCCAGACATCAGCCACGGCCGGGTGTTTCTCGACAACGCCTTCTGCGAGTTGCTGGCGGGGGATGGCTGGGACGCCTACGTCAAACCGTTCCGCACCCTGGAAGACATCTATGTGCTGAGCGCCATGACTGCTTGGTTGTATGGCGTCGGTCAGGACAGCGATTGGCCGCAAGGCCTGCAACTGCGGTTGCTGGCGCTGTTGGCCGGGTGTGCGGAAGCCAGTCGCCAGGCGCCGAACAGTCCGGCCGGGCATGTGTTGTTGGGTGGGTTGTTTGCGCAGTTTGACGGGCTCAAGGCTGAGGTGGATCAGGCGTTGGCGGAAGGGCCGCCGTTGTGGGCGGCGATGTGGCAGCGCGATCAAGCGGTGATGGACCTGGCGGCGGGGGCGCGGGGGAAGCGGTTGGCCAAGGCCTTGGCATCTTCGCTGGAGTGACTGGCCTCTTCGCGAGCAAGCCCGCTCCCACAGGGGGATCTCCAGTGATCACAAATTTTGTGTAAAGAAGGAGATCCCCTGTGGGAGCGGGCTTGCTCGCGAAGGCGGCCTAATTAACACCGCAACCTCAAAAACTGTAACCAACCTCAACTAACCTCAGCCTGTCCATCCCCCGAGCCCCCACCATGTTCAAAGGCTTGTCCCTGCTTTTTATCCTCCTGCTCAGCCAAACGGCCCACGCCGAAAACTGGCCCGCCGAGCAATGGTCCCGAGGCCCGAAAATCACCGGCCCGGCCCTCGAAGCCCTGGAAACCTACGCCTTCCCACCCCGCGATGACGCCACCCGAACCGGCATCCGCACCGACGCCTTGCTGGTGATCCGCGACGGTCAACTGATCTACGAACGCTACGCCGGCCCGACCACTGCCGACACCCCGCACCTGACCTGGTCCATCAGCAAAAGCCTGATGGCTGCGGTGCTCGGCGTGGCCTATGGCGAAGGCTTGTTTACCCTGCAAGACCCGGCGGTGAAGTTTTACCCTGCGCTGGAAAACCACCCGGCGATCACCCTGGCCGACCTGCTGCACTGGGCGTCAGGTCTGGACTGGCAGGAAGACTACGAATACGCACCGCTGAAATCCTCGGTGGTGGCCATGCTCTACACCCGTGGCCACTCGAACATGGCCGCGTTCACCGCCGGGCACGATGAATATGCTGCGCCGGGCCAGGCGTTTCGCTATTCCAGCGGCGACAGCAATTTGCTCGCGGCGGCGCTGAAAAACATCGTCGGCCCGAGCCGTTATGCGGATTACCCGTGGACCGCGTTGTTCGAGCCTTTGGGGATTCGCCACGCCGTTTGGGAAACCGACGCCACGGGCACGTTCGTCGCCTCATCCTATGCCTACCTCACCGCCCGGGACCTGGCGCGGGTCGGACTGTTGATGGCTCGCGACGGCCGTTGGGGCGAGCGCCAATTGCTGCCCAAGGACTGGGTCGCCTTCAACCTCAAACCTTTTGCCGGTTACCGCGCTCATCAAGACGAAGCCGTCCCCGGCGGCCAGTGGTGGCTCAATCGTGCAGTGGACGGCGCGGAGCAGCCCTGGCCCGCAGCGCCGGCCGATACCTTCGCTGCGCTGGGGCATTGGGGCCAGGCGCTGTACGTGATCCCCAGCGAAAACCTGGTGATCGTGCGTTATGGCGATGATCGCGACGGGACGTATCGGCACAACGAATTGCTCAAGCTTGCGCTGAAAGCGTTTGCCGGGCAGGTGCAGCCATGAGCCGTTTTGTGCGTCGCCGTCCGTTCTTCAGCATCTTTTTAATAATGCTGGTTTTGCTGCTCGGCTGGGTCTGGCAGGAACGGGTGGCGCTGTGGGCGTTCCCGGACATCATCAGCGCCTACACCGCCAAGGAATATTGCTCGTGCCGCTACGTGATGAACAATGACGCCGGGTATTGCCGGGGTTACGTGAAGCAGTGGTTGCCGTTCAGTGGGTTTACCGATGATGACGCTGCCAAACGTGTGACGGTCAGTGGCATGGGGCGCAGCAATAGCGCGCAGTGGATCGGCGAGCGTCAGGGCTGTCGTCTGCAGCCCTGAGACGATCGTATTTTTTGTAGGAGCAAGGCTTGCCCGCGATGGCATCCCTGAGGTCGCTATCGCGGGCAAGCCTTGCTCCTACCGGTTTCGGTTTGCAACAGGCCCACGCCCGGTTAAGGTTCGCTCAGGTTTATCTGCCCCACGAGTGTCTATGTTCAACCGCTCCCTCTGCAAAACCCTCGCCTTCCTGCTGCTGACCGGCGCCACGCTGTCGGCCCACGCCGATTGGTATCTCGATGGCGAGTCGTCGCGGCTGTCATTCATCAGCACCAAAAACGCCAACATTTCCGAAGTGCAGCGCTTTCTCGTACTGCACGGCAAGGTCGATCCCACGGGGCTGGCGCAGGTGGAAGTCGAGATGGATTCGGTGAACAGCGGCATCCCGCTGCGGGACGAGCGGATGCGCAAGGACCTGTTCGAGATCCAGACCTTCCCCGACGCCCTGATCACCGCGCAAATCGACCTGCGCCCGATCAACGACCTGGCCCCCGGCGCGCAGCTGGAATTGCGTTTGCCGCTGACGGTCAGCCTTCACGGCAAGCAACACCAATACAACGCCGAACTGCTGGCGACCCGGCTCGATGACCGGCGCTTTCAAGTGGTGACCCTGGAGCCGATGGTAATCAACGCCGAAGATTTCGACCTGGCCCCGGGGCTGGAAGGTTTGCGCAAGGTCGCCGGTTTGTCGGCCATCAGTCTGTCGGTGCCGGTGAGTGCGGTGCTGATTTTCACGGCGCGCTGACATGGCCGGTGCCGTATTTCCGTGGCGTGAAGGCAATCACTTTGAATTGCTGATCGACGGCCCGCAGTTCTTTCCGCGCATGTTGGTGGCGATTGCCCGGGCTGAAGAACAGGTCGAACTGGAACTGTATCTGGTGGAGGCGGGGGCCTGCGCCGAGGCGATGGTCCAGGCGTTGGTGCAAGCCGCCGAGCGCGGTGTGCGGGTGCGCTGCCTGTTCGATGACTATGGCAGCCTGGCGTTTACGCTGAACCTGCGCCAACGCTTGATGGCGGCGGGTGTGGAACTGCGTTTCTACAATCGCCTGAGCTGGCGGCGTTGGGTCGGCAATTTCTATCGCGATCACCGCAAGCTGTTGTTGGTGGACCAGAGCCTGGCGGTGGTCGGTGGCACGGGCGTCACAGATGAGTTCTGGACGCCGGGCGAAGACACCAGCGAATGGCACGAAGTGATGGTCGAAATCACCGGGCCGCTGGTGCTCGACTGGCAATTGCTGTTCGACCGCCAATGGATCGCCAACCGCCACCGTCGCGCCTGGAAACCCGCCTCGCACTTCGGCCTGCCACGACTGCCCCGCGTGCCGCCGATGGGCGAGGGCATGGGCCGCGTCGCCTATGCCGACGCCCGCCAGCACCGGGACATTCTGCAATCGTTATTCCGTGCCTTGAACAGCGGGCAGAAACGCATCTGGCTGGCCACGCCGTATTTCCTGCCGACCTGGAAAGTCCGCCGCTCCTTGCGCAAGGCCGCCGCGCGGGGTATCGACGTGCGCCTGCTGCTGACCGGTCCACGCACCGATCACCCCTCGGTGCGCTACGCCGGGCATCGCTACTACCCGCGACTGCTCAAGGCCGGGGTGAAAATCTTCGAATACCAACCGTGTTTCCTGCACCTGAAAATGGTCCTGGTGGACGACTGGGTGAGCATCGGCTCCTGCAATTTCGACCACTGGAATTTGCGCTTCAACCTGGAAGCCAACCTCGAGGCGCTGGACCGCGGATTGACGGCGGCGGTGGTGGCGAGTTTCGAAAAGGACTTTGCACAGAGCCAGGAAGTCAGCCTGGAAGAGTGGCAACGCCGGCCATTGTGGCGGCGGGTCAAGCAGCGGGTGTGGGGATGGGTGGATCGGCTGGTGGTGAACCTGCTGGATCGGCGGGGCTAATCGATAACCCGACGACCCCTGTAGGAGCGAGGCTTGCCCGCGAATGCGGTGTGTCATTCAAAATTGATGTCGACTGACACACCGTCTTCGCGAGCAAGCCCGCTCCCACATGGGAATTGGTGTCGAGCACAAAATCTCGCTGCAACACCAAACAACTGTGGGAGCGGGCTTGCTCGCGAAGGCGGCATAACAGTCAACAGAGATGTTGAATGTGACGGCCTCTTCGCGGGCAAGCCTCGCTCCTACATGGGATTTGCGTTGGGCGCAAAATCTGACGGCAACCCGAAACAACTGTGGGAGCGGGCTTGCTCGCGAAGGCTGTTTAACATTCGACGACGATGTTGAATGTGACGGCCTCTTCGCGGGCAAGCCTCGCTCCTACAGGGGATTTTTGTTGGGCACAAAATCTGATGGCAACCCGAAACAACTGTGGGAGCGGGCTTGCTCGCGAAGGCTGCTTAACATTCGACGACGATGTTGAATGTGACGGCCTCTTCGCGGGCAAGCCTCGCTCCTACAGGGGATTTGCGTTGGGCGTAAAATCTGATGGCAACCCGAAACAACTGTGGGAGCGGGCTTGCTCGCGAAGGCTGCTTAACATTCGACGACGATGTTGAATGTGACGGCCTCTTCGCGGGCAAGCCTCGCTCCTACAGGGGATTTGTGTTGGGCACAAAATCTGACGGCAACCCGAAACAACTGTGGGAGCGGGCTTGCTCGCGAAGGCTGCTTAACATTCGACGACGATGTTGAATGTGACGGCCTCTTCGCGAGCAAGCCTCGCTCCTACAGGGGATTTGTGTTGGGCACAAAATCTGATGGCAACCCGAAACAACTGTGGGAGCGGGCTTGCTCGCGAAGACGGCATAACATTCAATAAACATTTTGAATGTCAGACCGCTTTCGCGAGCAAGCCCGCTCCCACAGGTTTTTGTGGTGTTTGGACTAGAGCAGTTCGAAGCTCTGCTGCGTCACTTCCTGTGAATCCAAACCAATCTGCACATTGAACTTGCCAGGCTCGGCAGCGTATTTGAGCTGGGCGTTGAAGAACTTCAGGTCGTCCTCGGTAATGGTGAAGTGCACGACTTTCTGTTCGCCGGCCTTGAGCATTATTTTCTGGAAGTTCTTCAGTTCCTTGACCGGGCGGATCATCGAGCCGGTGACGTCCTGGATGTACAACTGCACCACGGTTTCGCCGTCACGTTGGCCGGTGTTTTTCAGCATGACGCTGGCGTCGAGCTTGCCGGTTTTGTTCAGGGTGGTCGAAGACAGCGCCATGTCGTCCACGCTGAACGTGGTGTAGCTCAGGCCGAAACCGAACGGGAACAGCGGCCCGGTGGTGTCATCGAAATACTGCGAGGTGTAGTTGCCCGGTTTGCCCGGCGTGAACGGCCGGCCAATGCTCAGGTGGTTGTAGTAGGTCGGAATCTGCCCCACCGAACGCGGGAAGGTGATCGGCAGTTTGCCCGACGGGTTGTAGTCGCCGAACAGCACGTCGGCGATGGCGTTGCCACCTTCGGTGCCGCTGAACCAGGTTTCCAGAATCGCGTCAGCCTGATCTTTCTCTTCGAGAATCGACAGCGGACGGCCGTTCATCAACACCAGCACCAGCGGTTTGCCCGTCGCTTTCAACGCCTTGATCAACTCGCGCTGGTTGGCCGGGATGTTCAGGTCGGTGCGGCTCGACGATTCGTGGGACATGCCACGGGATTCGCCGACCGCTGCCACCACCACATCTGCATCCTTGGCCGCTTTCACCGCTTCGTCGATCAGCACCTGGGCCGAACGCGGATCATCCACCACTTCCGGCGCATCGAAGTTCAGGAAGTTGAGGTAGTCGAGGACTTTCTTGTCGCTGGTGATGTTGGCCCCACGTGCGTAGAGCAGGGTGGCTTTGTCGGCCACGGCGGCGTTCATGCCGTCGAACAGGGTGACCGACTGTGCCGGCTTACCGGCAGCGGCCCAACTGCCCATCATGTCGATCGGTGCCTTGGCCAACGGACCGACCAGAGCGATCTTCGCGGTTTTCTTTAGCGGAAGGGTGTCGTTCTGGTTTTTCAGCAACACCAGGCTGCGGCGCGCAACGTCGCGGGCCTCGGGGCGGTGCAGACGGTTTTCGGCGTAGGTGTCGGCCGGGTCATCTTCAGCCTTGCCGATGCGCAGGTACGGGTCCTTGAACAGGCCCATGTCGTACTTGGCAGCCAGCACTTCACGCACGGCGTTATCGATGTCTTTCTGGTCGATTTCGCCAGCCTTCAACAGCCCCGGCAGCTCTTTGCCGTAGAGGGTGTCGTTCATGCTCATGTCGATGCCGGCCTTGATCGCCAGCTTCGCCGCTTCACGACCGTCCGCCGCGACACCGTGCTTGATCAGCTCGAAAATCGCCCCGTGGTCACTGACCGCCAGGCCCTTGAAGCCCCATTCCTTGCGCAGCAGGTCGTTCATCAGCCAGGTGTTGGCGGTGGCCGGCACGCCGTTGATCGAGTTCAGCGCAACCATCACCCCACCGGCACCCGCGTCGATGGCGGCGCGGTACGGCGGCAGGTAGTCCTGGTACATCTTGACCGGGCTCATATCGACCACGTTGTAGTCGCGACCACCCTCGACCGCGCCGTACAAGGCGAAGTGCTTGACGCTGGCCATGATGCTGTCGGCCGCGTTGGCGCCCTGGCCCTGGAAGGCCTTGACCATCACCCCGGCAATCCGCGAGACCAGGTAAGTGTCTTCGCCGAACCCTTCGGAGGTACGACCCCAGCGCGGGTCACGGGAGATATCGACCATCGGCGCGAACGTGATGTCGAGGCTGTCGGCAGCGGCTTCCTTGGCAGCGATGCGCCCGGAGCGGCCGATGGCGTCCATGTCCCAGCTCGATGCCAGGGCGATGGGGATCGGGAAAATCGTGCGGTGGCCGTGGATCACGTCATAGGCGAAAAACATCGGGATCTTCAACCGGCTGCGCATGGCCGCGTCCTGCATCGGACGGTTTTCCGGGCGGGTGATCGAGTTGAACGTGCCACCGATGTTGCCGGCCGCGATTTCCTTGCGGATCAGCTCCCGGGGCATTTCCGGGCCGATGCTGATCAGGCGCAACTGGCCGATTTTTTCATCGAGGGTCATTTGCTTCATCAGGTTGCTGATGAAGGCGTCCTTGTTCTCCAGAGGTGCGGGGGTCGTGGCGGCCAGTACGGTATGACTGGCCAGACTGACGAACAGGCCCAGCAAACACAGCTTCTTCATGAATAGTTTTCTCAAAGGCCTAAACGGCAGTGAATACGCGCCGGTCAGCCAAAATTTAGGGAGCGACTATTGTTGTTCGGGCGTTGTTCAGGAAAATGCAGCACACTTCTGAACTCTTTTTCGCGCTGGGCATCTTTTAGCCCATTGGCTCGATGCAATCCAGTGGTGGCGGCAGATTATGCCTCATCCGCCGGGTTTGAAGGTCGCAGGTTGTTTTTCAACGGAATGTGCACGGGAGCACCCACTACATGAATGTACGACTCAACTATCGCTCGAGCCTGCAAGTCGCGGCGCTGATGCTGCTGACCACGCTGCTGGCCGGCTGTGGCATCAACAACATCCCGACCCTCGACGAACAGGCCAAGGCGGCCTGGGGCCAGGTGCAGAACCAGTACCAGCGCCGCGCCGACCTGATCCCCAACCTGGTGGAAACCGTCAAGGGCTACGCCAAGCACGAAGAAGACACCCTGACCGCAGTCATCGAAGCCCGGGCCAAGGCGACGTCGATCCAGGTCGATGCCAGCACCCTCGACAACCCGGAAAAACTCAAACAGTTCCAGGCCGCCCAGGATCAACTGACCGGTGCCTTGAGCCGTTTGATGGTGGTGTCCGAGCGCTACCCGGACCTCAAGGCCAACCAGAACTTCCTGGCCCTGCAATCGCAACTGGAAGGCACCGAAAACCGTATCGCCGTGGCCCGCCGCGACTTCATCCTCGCGGTGCAGAAATACAACACCGAAATCCGCACCTTCCCCGGTCGCCTGTGGCACAGCGTGATGTACAGCGATTTGCCGATCCGCGAAACCTTCGAAGCCACCAACCCGGACGCCGACAAAGCGCCGCAAGTTAAATTCTGATGGGCGGCGTACAGCGCGTGCTGCGAGGCACGCTGCTGTCGCTGTGGCTGGTAACCAGTTGCGCCGTGATGGCGCAGCAACAGGCTCCAACACCCACGGACGGGTTAGCGTTGCGTCAAGCGCAACCCGTTTCGCAGGTCGAGCCAACACCGGCCACCGCAACGGCAGCACCCCTGGAAAGTCTTTTTCCCAAACTGACCGGAAGAGTCGTCGACACGGCTCAGTTATTGACACCCTCGGCGGTGGTTTACCTTGAGCAGATGCTTGAGCGGCTGGAACTGGCCACGACTGATCAAGTGGTGGTCGTCACGGTCCCCAGCCTGGGGGGCTACAGCATCGAGGAGTTCGGCGTGCAGTTGGGCCGGCATTGGGGCATCGGGCAGAAGGACAAGAACAATGGCGTCCTGCTGCTGGTGGCGCGCGATGACCGCAAGGTACGGATTGAAGTAGGGTACGGTCTGGAGGGACAGCTCAATGACATGTGGGCTGGCTTCATCATCAATGACTCGATCGTTCCCTATTTCAAGGATGAACTGTACTCATCAGGGATCATTGCCGGCACCACCTCGATCGTCAGAATGCTTGGGGGCGCCTCACTACCCAGGGTGGTCAGTCGTTCCGTGCCAAGGAGCTGGTTCGATTCGATTGACTGGATCTGGTGGGTAAAGCTCGGATTCTTTGGTGTCTTTCTGGGATTTCCGATCGTGGGATTTCTCAGTTCGTGGCGAGAGCAGGAATACTTCCCGCCCGAGCCTGACAAATACACGCCGGCCGCAGACGACAGTCCGCCGCGACGGGAACCGAAGGCTGACCAGGAATCGAGTTGGAGCTGGAGCAGCAGTTCGAGTACCTCTGACGATTCCAGCAGCAGTTCGAGTTCCGATTCGGACTCGGACCGTTTCTCGGGCGGCGGTGGCAGTTTTGGCGGCGGCGGGGCTTCCGGCAGTTGGTAGTACGCCGGGTGAATGATTAAGGAAGGGGTGCTGATGGGAATCTTCAAATCCAGTCTGGTGCTGTTGCTCTGGGTGGTTGCAGTCACGGCTCAGGCCGAGTTGAAGTTCCCGCCGCTGACCGGGCGGGTGGTGGACAACGCGCAGTTGATCGAGCCGGCGGTGCGCGAGCAGTTGACCCAACAACTCCAGGCCCATGAAGCCGCGACCGGCGAGCAGTTGGTGGTGGTGACGCTGCCGGACTTGCAGGGCACTGACATCGCCGATTTTGGCTATCAACTGGGTCGCGCCTGGGGCATCGGCCAGAAGGACAAGAACAACGGCGCGTTGCTGATCGTGGCCCGGGATGAGCGCAAGCTGCGGATCGAAGTCGGTTATGGCCTGGAAGATCGCCTGACCGATGCCCAGAGTTCGGTGATCATCAACCAGGTGATCACCCCGGCGTTCAAGACCGGTAATTTCAGCAAGGGCATCAGCGACGGGGTCGCGGCGATGCTGGTGGTGTTGGGCGGCAGTCCGCTGGATGAACCCTCGACGGTCTATGAGCCGCGAGGGGATGAGGACAGCGATTTCGTCTCGCGCCATCCCGGTGTGTTCATCTTTCTGGTCATGTTGTTCATCCTGACTATTTTCATCTGCCAGATGCTCGGTATCCTGCCGACCGGCCGAGGCGGCTCCGGTGGTTCGGGAGGCGGTTTCGGTGGTGGAGGGTTTGGCGGCGGCGGTGGAGGCGGGGGCTTCAGCGGCGGCGGGGGCAGTTTCGGGGGCGGCGGTTCGTCGGGCGGCTGGTGATGACAATAACAATGAGCAGGCATTCCTAAACATGGCATTACTGACTGAACACGAACAACGCAAAGTCGCCGAGGCGATTGCCCGGGTCGAGCGCGAGACTGACGCCGAACTGGTCACCGTGCTCGCGGCCCGCGCCGACGACTACGCGTACATCCCGCTGCTGTGGGCCAGTCTGCTGGCGCTGGTGGTGCCCGGTGTCGTGCACTACCTGACTGGCGTGCTGACCATGCACAGTCTGTTGCTGGTGCAATGGGCCAGTTTTATCGTGCTGTGCCTGGTGTTCCGGATTCCGAAAATCACCACGCATTTGATCCCGCGCCGGGTTCGTCACTGGCGCGCCTCGAACCTGGCCCGGCGGCAGTTCCTGGAGCAGAACCTGCACCACACCGTGGGCGGCACCGGGATGTTGATCTTTGTTTGCGAGGCCGAACGTTATGTGGAAATCCTGGTGGATGAAGGGATTTCCAAACGGCTGGATAACAAAAACTGGGAAGGGATCGTTGCGGCGTTCACCCAACAGGTGAAACAGGGCCAGACATTGCAGGGGTTCGTCACCTGCATCGAGGCCTGCGGCGAATTGCTCAAGGTGCATGTGCCGGTGACGCAGGTGAGGAATGAATTGCCGAATCGGTTGGTGGTGTTGGGCTGATTTCCCCCTGGAGTTGACCCACATTATTGTGGCGAGGGGGCTTGCCCCCGTTGGAGTGCGAAGCGCTCCCAGCATTCTTTCAGGCATACCGAGTCGGCAGGTCTACGACTGCTTCGCAGCCGAACGGGGGCAAGCCCCCTCGCCACAGGGATCTCACTTCGACTCCGGATTCGCACCGTTCGGGAAATTACCCGTGCCCTCGCACCCCATCCCCCCTAAAATACCCGCCATTCCCCGATTCGCACCGCCCGAGGCCGTTTTCCCCATGTCCGCTACCGCCACTCCCGCCAGCCTCGCGCCGGATCACCACGCCCAGTTCATCGATCTGTTGCAAACCAGCCTCGACGCCAATGCCTTCATCAAACTGGTGCTGGCCAAGTACGTCGGCAGCGAAGTGGATTTGCAGCGGCTGATCATCAAGCAACTCACGGTCAAGGATCAGCCTTGCCTGTCCTTCGTCTACCGCTACAAAACCCGCGACATCACCAAGAACTTCCCGCTAGCCGAAGGCGTGGCGACCATCGCTGCGTTGTTGCCGGAGTCGTTCAAAAATGCGCATTTACTGTCCCTGACCGACGAAGCCCAGCTCGAATACAGCAAAAAGGGCAAGTCTTCGCTGTTCAAGAGCAAACCCCAGCAATTGCGCGAAGTGCCGTCCGCCGAGCATAACCGCGAGAAAAACCGCTTCCTCGACCTGAGCCGGCCGTTCCTGGCTGACTTGGGCGTGACCAACAGCAAGCACGAGCTGATCCCGGCGATGTCGCGCAAGTGGAAGCAGATCAACAAATTCATCGAAGTGTTCAGCCATGCCCTGACCACCTCGCCGCTGGCGCTGGACAAACCGGTGCGGGTGGCGGATTTCGGGTCGGGCAAGGGTTACCTGACGTTTGCAATACACGATTACCTGCGCAACACCTTGAACGCTGAAGGCGAAGTCACCGGTGTCGAGTTGCGCGAAGAAATGGTCAACCTGTGCAACGCCGCGGCGGCGAAGCTCGATCATCCGGGGCTGGTGTTCAAATGTGGCGACGTGCGCAGCGTGGCGCCGAGCGAACTGGACGTGATGATCGCCCTGCATGCCTGCGACATTGCCACCGACTACGCGATCCACACCGGCATTCGTTCCGGCGCCTCGATCATCATGTGCTCGCCGTGCTGCCACAAACAGATTCGCCTGCAAATCCAGAGCCCGGCGCTGCTCAAGCCGATGCTGCAATACGGTTTGCACCTGGGCCAGCAGGCGGAAATGGTCACCGACAGCCTGCGCGCGTTGTTCCTTGAGGCCTGCGGCTACGAGACCAAGGTGTTCGAGTTCATCTCGCTGGACCATACCAACAAGAACAAGATGATCCTGGCGGTCAAACGTGCCGAACCGGTGGACCCGGCACAGTTGCTGGTGAAGATTCAGGAACTGAAGGATTTCTACCAGATCAGCGAGCATTGCCTCGAAACCCTGCTGCGTTCCGACGGCCTCCTCTAATCCCCTGTGGGAGCGGGCTTGCTCGCGAAGGCGTTGGGTCAGTCAACATCGATGTTGACGGTCAGTCCGCCTTCGCGAGCAAGCCCGCTCCCACATGAGGTTTTATGGCGGTCTTGCGGCCAAGCATCACTGTCACAATCACCCCCGCCGCAAACAGCCAGGTAATCGGCTCGATGTGTTCGCCAAAGAACAACGCCGAAAACGCAATCGTGAAGAAGATCTGCAACAACTGAATCTGACTGACCCGTGCAATTCCGCCCATCGCCAACCCGGCGTACCAGGCAAAGAAACCGATGAACTGCGAGAACAGCGAGACATAGCCAAACGCCCACCAGGTCTTGGCCGAGATCTCGCCCTGATGCTGCAACGCCAGGTACGTCACCGGCCCAATCAGCAACGGCGTCGACAGCACCAGCGCCCAGCAGATCACCTGCCAACCGCCCATCTCCTTGGCCAACCGGCCACCCTCGGCGTAACCCAGGCCGCCCACGGCAATCGCCCCGAGCATCAGCAAATCCCCGGCCTGAATGCTGCCGGCGCCGCTGATCAGCGCATAACCGAGCACCAACGCACTGCCCAACGCGGCGCAGGCCCAGAAGGCTTTTGAAGGGCGTTCATGGGACAACCACGCGGCATACAGCGCCACGCACAGCGGTTGCAGGCCGTTGACCAGGGCGCCGTGGGACGCCGGCAAGGTTTGCATGGCCCAGGCCGACAACACCGGAAAACCGAGGATCACCCCGGCGATCACCAGCGTCAGGCCCTTGACCTGTTTCCAGGTCGGCCACTTCTCCCGCCGCCACAGCAACAGCATCGCCGCCGGCACCGCCGCGAACAACGCACGGCCCAGGCCGTTGAGCAACGGGTGGATTTCCTGCACGACGATGCGGGTGAAGGGCAGGGTGAGGCTGAAGATGACGACGCCAAGCAGGCCGAGGGCCATGCCGGTGTTTTCGCGGGAGGACATGAGGGCAACCAGAGTCGAGGGTGGCGGGAAGAGTGTTCATATAGCCATAAACATTGGGTTTGCCCCTGTTACAGCTAGGATCAGAATTATCCGTACAGTTTGAGGACGCCTTCGCGGGCAAGCCTCGCTCCTACAGGTTTTCGGTTGATCATTGATTTGCGTTCGACGCAAAACCCTGTAGGAGCGAGGCTTGCCCGCGAAGAACGATAACGCGGTCCGTCAGGTAGTAACCGGTTATTACCTGACCCCGCAGATTAGGACTACCTTGAATACTCCTGCACGCCCACGTATTCCCAGAGGAGTCCTCCCCATGGCTGCCAAGAAAATCCTGATGCTGGTCGGCGATTACGTCGAAGACTACGAAGCGATGGTGCCGTTCCAGGCGCTGCTGATGGTCGGCCACACCGTGCACGCCGTGTGCCCGGACAAAACCGCCGGCCAGACAGTGCGCACCGCGATCCACGACTTTGAAGGCGACCAGACCTACAGCGAAAAACCCGGTCACCTGTTTGCCCTGAACTTCGACTTCGCCAAAGTGAAAGCCGCCGATTACGACGCGCTGCTGGTGCCCGGCGGTCGTGCGCCGGAGTACCTGCGCCTGAATGAAAAAGTCCTGGAACTGGTGCGAGATTTCGACAAGGCCGGCAAGCCGATCGCCGCCGTGTGTCATGGCGCGCAACTGCTCGCTGCGGCCGGGATTCTTGAAGGTCGCGAGTGCAGCGCCTACCCGGCCTGCGCCCCGGAAGTGCGTTTGGCGGGCGGTACGTTCATCGATATCCCGGTGACGGAAGGCCACGTTCAAGGCAATCTGGCCACTGCTCCAGCGTGGCCGGCGCACCCGAACTGGCTCGCTGGTTTCCTCGGGTTGCTGGGCACCAAAATCACCCTGTAACGAGGCACGATTCCATGTGCGAGCTCTACGTCAAAGCCGATCCGATCCTCTACGAATCGCGCTCCCGCTCGCTGCGCATCTGCGGGGTGGTCACCACCCTGCGGCTGGAGAACCAGTTTTGGGACATCCTCAGCGAAATCGCCGAAGTCGACGGCATGACCACCAACCAGTTGATCGCCAAGCTGTATGAAGAGGTGATGGACTATCGCGGGGAAGTGGTGAATTTTGCTTCGTTCTTGCGGGTGAGTTGCATGCGGTATTTGAGTCAGCGGCGGGTGATGGCGCCGGAGTTGTCGGTGGTTCGTACAGTGGTGAAATAGTCCGGTCCGTGTTGACCCCTTCGCGAGCAAGCCCGCTCCCACATTGGAATGCATTCCACCTGTGGGAGCGGGCTTGCTCGCGAAGGGGTCCGATAGGCCAATACAAATCCCGGATCAGAAGAACCGCGTCACACTCACCTTGGCATTGCGCCCCTGGCTATACGCCCGATCCCCACTCAACGCCGGCCGGTAATCCTCATTGAACAGGTTATCCACCGTCAGATTCACCTCGGTCCCCTTCAGATAAGCCTGCTGCGGTTTCCAGTTCGCAAACAATCCCTGCACGTTGTAACGATCATTGGCGTACTGGTCGTAAAACACATCGCCCACCGTGTTTTTGCTCGACCCGTACTTGTCGCTCGGCAAACGATCCGTCTGGCGCACAAACTCACCCTGCCAACCGACCTGGGCATCCCAGCTCGGGATTTTCACCCCCAGCACTGCGATCCATTTCGGTGACGGGATGTCGCGCGCCCAGACGTCCGGGCCCCACGGGTTGGTGTAGGCGCCTTCGTGCTTGCCGGTCATCCACGAGTAGGACAGCGAGCCGAACAGGTACGTGGAGTCGTAGAAACTTTCCACTTCGAAGCCCTTGATCGTCAGCCCACCAATGTTGCGGTAGTTGCCCATGGGCCCCGAGCCCTTGCAGTCCGAGGCGATGGTGCCGCCCTTGATTGCCTGGTTTTCGCAGCCGACACCGGTGGCTTTGAAAATCTCATCGTCGAACTTGTTGCGGAACAGCGTGGTGCGGATTTGCACGTTGTCGTGGTCCTGGAACACGTTGGCAAAGTTGCTGATGTTGCCGGCGCGCCAACCGGTGACGCGTTCCGGGTCGAGGTCGACGCTGGTGGCGGTGCGGCTGCCAAGGCCCTGGACTTCGTACTGTTCGTCGATCACCGGCGCACGCCAGGTTTTGCTGTAGTCGACAAAGAAGCCGACATCCGGCGTGACCCGCCAGAACGCCGACAGGCGCGGCGACCAACCGGTGTAGGTGCGGTCGCTGTAGTCGTGACCGAAGCTTGGGTCCGGGTTGTTGTAGTACGGCGCGTCGTTGGCCTCGCCACGGTTGCGTACGTGGTCGTAGCGCACCGACGGCGTGAGGGTGAAGTCGCCCAAGGTGATGGCGTCTTGCAGGTAGGCACTGTTGGTGTCGACCTTGCCTTGGGGCATGAAGCTGGGCTGGAAGTAGCCGTAATTGTATTTGGGCACATCGTAGGTCTTGCCCGGCATCCACATTTCGGTGTCGCGGCTGTGTTTGCGAATTTGCACGCCGGTGGTCACCGCGTGGGCCAATACGCCGGTGTCGAACAGGCTGATGTTGCTCGCCTCGACGAAGCGGTCCTTGTAGGCAGTGTCCATTTTGCGCCCGCCAGTGGAGGTCTGGAAAAACGCCGTGGCGTCGCGCTCGTCGGTCTGGTCGGTGTTGGACTCCGAGTAGCTGAGCTTGAGGTCGATCAGCCGATTGTCCAGCGGCTGGTATTGATACTTGGTCGACCAGGTGGTGTCGATGGTTTCGCGGTTGGCCAGGAATCGCTTCAAGGCATTTTCATAACCGTACTGTTTGATGTTCGACTGGGTCGGTGGCGTTGGATAACTGGCGGACGAGAACGGTGTCCAGCGCTCACTTTGCGAACGCGAATACGACAGGCCGACGCTGTGCTCATCGTTGAGGTGCAGGTTGAATTTGAGCAACTGGCCGTCCAGATCCTGGGCACTGTTGGGCAGGCGCTGGGGATTGATCGGGTAGCTGTTGTCCGGGTCGGGCGGGGTGCCGGCGAGTTTCATGTCGTCGCCATCGCGTTTGGTCAGGTACACCAACGCATCGGCGCGACCGTCGTCGGTACGACCGAACACAGCACCGCTGTAGGTTTGCTGATGGTCGTTGCTGGCGTAGCCGTATTTGACCATCGCGCCGCTGTTGCGCCCTTCCTGCAACAGGTCCGGGGCGTCCTTGGTTTCCATGTGCACGGTGCCGCCGAAACCGCCGTTACCGGTGAGCATCGAGTGCGGGCCTTTTTCCACTTCGATGCGTTTGATCAGCTCCGGCTCGATGAAAATCGTGCCTTGCTGGTAGCGCTCGAAACCGCTTTTGGTCGCGCCGTCCACGGTCAGTGGCACGTCCTCGGCGTCGCCCAGGCCCCAGATGTTGATGGTCTGGCCGCCGGGTTTCATCGAGCCGCCCATGCTGACGCCGGGCAGGGTCGCCAGCAGGCTGGGGATGTTGCTCGGTTGGTGGCGGTCGATGTCGGCCTGGGTCAGGGTCGAGCGGCCGACGGTGCTGGCGTCGACCTCGGTGCCGCTGCCGATCACGCTCAAGGCGTCGAGCTGGATGCCGTCGCTGCTGCTGGTCACCGGTTCTTCGGGGCGCACCACGTAAGTCTGGTTGACCTTGATCAGGCCGAACTGGCTTTTATCGAGCAACTGGCGGATCGCCGCTTCGGCGCTGTAATCGCCATCGATGGCCGGGGCCTTGAGGTTGCGCAACTGCGCTTCGTCGAACAACAACTGGATGTTCGCCTGCCGGGCAATCTGGCTCAGCGAGGTGGCCAGCGACTGCGCCGGCAGGTGCAGGTTGATGGACTCGGCGTGGGCTTGCAGGCTGAACGACAGGCAGGCGGCGAGCAGGGTCGGGCGAAGGCAAACGAGCGGATAAGACGAAGACGCGCGAAACATTGAATCCCCCAGGGCGGCGAAAATGGCCAAAAAGGCCTGCGTACACAACGCAGACCGGAGGAAGACGCGGCAGGCAAAAAAAACCTCACATGCGAATGCAAAATATTCTCATGTGAGGTTTTTTCAGCGCGCTTCGATGCGTATTTGGCCGTCGGCGAGTGCGACGGTTTTCACCGGAATCAGCGCCGGCAGCGCGTTGAGCAAGGCGTCGGGATCGTTGACGTCGAGGTTGCCGGAGACCTTGAAGCGCCCCAGTTTGGCGTCGGCCAACAGCACCGGGCGGGCGCGATACAGGTTCAACTCATCCACCAGGCTGGCCAGTTCGCGATTGCGAAACGACAGGTGACCGCTGCGCCAGTCCGCCACTTGTGCGTCCGTCAATGTCTGCTGTTGCAGGGTGCCGCTGGCCAGGTCGAGCGAGGCCTGCTGCTGCGCGCCGAGCAGGGTTTGGGTCTTGCTGTCGGGGGCAAATGCAACTTGGCCGTGGGCGACACTGACCACCACTTGCTTGGGCGTGCGCCGCACATCAAAACCGGTGCCGACCACCCGCACCGTCGATTTGCCGGTATGCACCCACAGTGGGCGCTCCTTGTCCGGGGCCACTTCCAGATAAATCTGGCCCTGATCGAGATAAACCTGACGCTGCTGGCCGTCGAAATCGATGCGCAAACGCGTATTGGCATTGACCGACAAGGTGCTGCCATCTGGCAGATTGAAGGTGCGCGAGCCTTTGGCCTGGGCCGCGATCTGTTGCTGATAAACCCCATGGGGCGTGCCGAGGTTGAATGCCAGCACCGCACAGACCAGCGCCGCCGCAATCGCCAGGGCCGGGCGCCACACATTCGGTTTACGCCGCACGCTGATCGGCACCGGTTGGTTCTGTTGCTTGAGTTCGGCCAGATCGGCCCACAGCTCTTCGAAAGCGCGGTAGGCCTTGGTGTGTTCAGGCACACACATCCACAACTCGAAAGCCTCGCGGTCGACGCTGCCGTGATCCTGGCGATTGCGCACAAACCAGCTCGCCGCCTGGGTGTCGATGCCGTCGTCCGACAGCTCGCTGTCGATCTCGTGTTGGCGGGTCATTCTGGCTGCTCCATGCCGTTGTCGTGGTCCAGGCGTTGCTTGCAATACAGCAGGGCGAAGGCGATGTGTTTTTCCACCATGCTCAGGGAAATGCCCATGCGTTCGGCAATCTGTGCCTGACTCAGGCCTTCAAAGCGGTGCAGCGTAAGGGCTTCTCGACGGCGCGGCGAGAGTTCGGCGAGAACACTTTTGAGTTGCTCCAGGCGTTGCAGGCGCTGGGCACCGGCCAACGGGTCGTGCTGGTCGTCGGTGACGGGCTCCGGGGCTGCCTCGTGATGGGGCTGCACGATGTGCCGTACCTTCTGCCGCCGCCAGTGATCACGCAGCAAGTTGCGCGCCATCTGGAACAAAAACGCCCGGGGCTGTTCGACCTTGGCGCGGTCGCCGTAATCGAGCCATTGGGTGAACACGTCCTGGGTCATGTCCGCCGCGTCGCTGGGGTTATCCGTGCGTTTACGCAGGTAATGCAGGATGTCCCCGTAGAACCGGCGAAAGGAGTCAGCCGACAGCGGGTCGGGCGTGAGGCGAGACATGGATATCCTTCTTGACGAAGCGCGGCGCAGAAAGTCGCAAATGATATCGAGAATTATTGCTATTTGTCTCTCGACAAATGATGCCCGTCGTCCGGCGGTGGATAAACCCGGTGGAGCGTCTTTACTGTCAGGCAACTTTATCGACAGGAGCAGCACCATGTCTGGATGGTACGAGTTGAGCAAAACCAGCAGCGGGCAGTTTCGCTTTGTGCTGAAAGCAGCCAATGCCGAAACCATTCTGACCAGCGAGACCTACACCAGCCGCAACGCCGCCGACACCGGCATCGCCGCGGTGCAGAAAAACAGTCCGCTGGACGAGCGCTACGAGAAAAAGAACACCAAGGACGGCCATCCTTACTTCAACCTCAAGGCCGGGAATCACGAAATCATCGGCAGCAGCGAGGCCTATTCCAACGACGCCGCGCGGGAGAAAGGGATTGCCAGCGTGAAGGCCAACGGACCGACGACCGTGATCAAGGACAAGACATTGCCGGTGCTCTAACTACATCGAAATTCTAATGTGGGAGCGGGCTTGCTCGCGAAAGCGGTGTGTCAGACAACCTCTTTGTCGACTGACACGCCGTCTTCGCGAGCAAGCCCGCTCCCACAGGGGAATGCATTCCAACTGTGGGAGCGAGCCTGCTCGCGAAAGTCGCGCCACTAAACTTCGACTGGAACCGTCAGCTTCGGGCTACCCAGCGCATGCGTCTTGGAATCAAAAAACCTCAACTCAACCCCCGTCCCCTCAAACACCTTCGCGTAATGCCGTTTCTGATGCTGGATAAACGCCTTGCTGCGCGGATAGATCGACACCGCTACCACCTTCGGTTTCGCCTGGCGCAACGCATGGATGATGTGGCTGTCCTGCTCACCCAACCCATGCCCGAAAATGCACAACCCCTCGCCATGCCCCAGTAACTGGTCATAGCAAAACGACAAATAGTCCGAGCTGCGAATGGTCTTGAGCTTGTCCTGGGCTGGGCCTTCGTTGACGAACAGCGGCACGTCGTCCAGGGTTTTGATCGTGTTGTTGATCGCAAAACTGCCGAGCAACGTGCCCTCGGTGGACATCAATTTGCGTGCCGTGCCGTCCTGGTTGCGCACCAGATGCAGCCCGCCGTGCAGGTACAGCAGACGTGGTTTGTCGGTGGCGCTGGCGCTCAAGTCGAAGCTCGGCTCGGTGCCTTGGAACAGGTCGGTGATGGCCTCCGGCTGGTGCTGGATCGCCCAGTTGCCGAGCAGATCGTAGTTGGTGGTGAACACCGTTTGATAGCGGCCCATCTCTTGATTGATCGTCGCCAGGGTCGAGGGCACCACCAGCCGCCACGGGATGTGCACCGCGTGCACGGTGTTGATCAGCGCTTCCTTGATCGCGTAGTAGCGATTGCGCGGCGCGGCGGAGCTGACGGCCAGGGCCTTGTTGACGCGGCTGGTGATTTTCAGCGCGCTCAGGACCTGCTCGAAACTGCGGGTTTGCAGGGCATCGAACACACTCAGCTCCGATTGGCTCAGGGGCTTTTCTTCGACGGTGCGGGCGTTTTCGAACAGCGAGTCATAACCGAAGTCATCCCACACCGCACGGCTGGCGCCGTTGCCCAGCAGCAGGCCGCTGAACGAAGCGCTGGTGCGCAAGGCGTTCCAGTCTTCAAGTTGGGCGTCGACATCCTGGAAATCGGTCATTGCGTTGGTCGTCTCAAAAAGCGAAGGGTCTGATGGGCGGCGACTTTATCACGACCGGGGGTTGAGCCAGATCAACATGCGCCGTGACTGATCGGTCGATCCTGTGTTCATCCGCTGAATCGGAGCTGTCGATTCGGCCCCTCGCAGGAGATTCGCCATGAGCAGCACGTTTTTCATCCCCGCCGTGAACATCATGGGCACCGGGTGCCTCGACGAAGCCATGGACGCCATTCGCAAATACGGTTTTCGCAAGGCGCTGATCGTCACCGACGCCGGGCTGGCCAAGGCCGGCGTGGCGGCGATGATCGCCGGGAAACTGGCGATGCAGGACATCGATTCGGTGATTTTCGACGGCGCCAAGCCCAACCCGAGCATCGCCAATGTCGAGAGCGGCCTGGGCCTGCTCAAGGAAAGTCGCTGTGATTTCGTGGTGTCCCTGGGCGGCGGTTCGCCCCACGACTGCGCCAAGGGCATCGCCCTGTGCGCGACCAACGGCGGGCAGATCCGCGACTATGAAGGCGTCGACCAATCCGAGAAGCCGCAACTGCCGCTGATCGCCATCAACACCACCGCCGGCACCGCCAGTGAGATGACCCGTTTCTGCATCATCACCGACGAATCGCGCCACGTGAAAATGGCCATCGTCGACCGCAACGTCACGCCGCTGCTGTCGGTCAACGACCCGGCGCTGATGGTCGCCATGCCCAAGGGCCTGACCGCCGCCACCGGCATGGACGCGTTGACCCACGCCATCGAAGCCTACGTTTCCACCGCCGCCAACCCGATCACCGATGCCTGCGCGCTGAAGGCCATCACCCTGATCAGCAACAACCTGCGCCTGGCCGTGCGCGACGGCAGCGACATGGCCGCCCGGGAAAACATGGCCTACGCGCAGTTCCTCGCCGGCATGGCCTTCAACAACGCGTCCCTCGGCTACGTCCACGCGATGGCCCACCAGTTGGGCGGTTTCTACGACTTGCCCCACGGCGTGTGTAACGCGGTGCTGTTGCCCCATGTGCAAAGTTTCAATGCGCTGGTGTGCGCCGATCGCCTCACCGATGTGGCCCACGCCATGGGCGCCGAAATTCGCGGGCTCAGCGCGGAAGAGGGCGCACAAGCGGCCATCGCAGCGATCCGCAGCCTGGCCAAGGACGTGGAAATCCCCGGCGGCTTGCGCGACCTCGGCGCCAAGCTCAATGACATCCCGATCCTCGCCACCAATGCCCTGAAAGACGCGTGCGGTTTGACCAACCCGCGCGCAGCGGATCAGCGGCAGATCGAGGAGATTTTCCGCAGCGCGTTCTAAGCGGTTTTGCGGCCCGGCGCGAACCTCACGCAGAGCATCGCGCCCAGGGCCAGCAAGGTGCACAGCAGCGATAACGGCCAGGCCTGCTGACTGGCGATCAGACTGGCAATGCCGCCAATCATGGCGGCCATCAGTTGATGGATGAAACCGCTCAACGCCATCGCATAAGCCCCGCTGACCGGCGAACCCTCGTTGGCCAGCGACAGGCTGATGGGGTAATTCAGCGATTGGCCGAACACCGCAAAGCAGTAAGGCAGCCAGAACAGCAGCGCCACCGACGTCCCCGCGACACTCCCCAGCAACATCACCCCGGCGCCAGCTAAAACCAATCCAACACCCAAGGTCATCAGCCGATGCTGACCGGTGCGCACGACGAATCGATTGACCCCCAGCGCCCCGAGAAAATACGCCACGCTGATTGGCCATCCCAACAATCCGTATTCAACGGGCGACCAGTTGAACGGCCCTTGCAGGATCAACGGCGCCGCCGTGTTGAACGCGATGATCACGCCGTAACCGAGGCCGCCAGCAAGGGCCGGCAGCAGGAAGGCGCGATGTCGCAGGATGCGCCCATAGCTCGACCAACTGGAGGCTGGACTGCTCTCGTCGGTCAGCACCGGGAACGCGACCCGCGCCACAATCCCGGCCATCACCAGGCTCACGGCCCCCAACATATAAAAGATCGAGGGCCAGCCAAACGCGACCTGAATAATCGACCCCAGGTACTGGCCAATCCCCAGCGCCACGACGAAGGAAATCGAAATCCACGACAACGCCTTGGCCAGCAGGTCACCACGGAAACTGTCGCGGATCAGCACCCGCGCCATCACCGAAATCCCGCTGGCACCAACACCCTGAAGCAAGCGAAAAAACAGGAATGATTCCAGGGTCTGGCCCAAGGGCAAGGCAAGGTTGCCGACGCCATAGATGCCAAGCGCCGCCAGCAACACCGGTTTACGCCCGATGCGCTGGCCAAGGCTGCCCCAGAACAACATCGGCAACGCCATGCCGATCAGGTACACCGCCAAACCCCAGGACACTTGCGCCGCATCGGCGGACAAATGCCGGGCCATCTCCGGCAACGCGGGCAGGTAAATGCTCATGCCCAATTGCGCGAGAAAAACCGTGCTGCAGGTGACAAGGAGGGTGGTGCGGCTGTTCATGGAATCTTCTCTGGGTTTCAGCAGCCGACATCATGGCCGTGAGTGCGCAAAAGCTCGGTGACGAGTTCACAAAAGTGGCGGATCAACGGGGCGTCCATGTCGGCCCGCAGGGTAATCCGGATGGCCGCCTGACCTTGGGCGACCACCGGGAAAAACACCGCCGAGGTGAAGAAGCCGAGATTGGCCAATTCGGTCGCCACGCTGTTGGCCAGCGCCACTTCACCGCAGCGGATCAAGCGGATCGCCATGTTGCTGCCGCGCTGTTCGGTGCGGATCAGACGGTCAAAGAGCTGGATATTAACCTGAAGTTTGTCCTGCAACCCGGCGAATTCCGGGGTGCTGTGCAGCTTGATCGAAGCCCTGCCGGCGCCGATGGCCGCACTGTTCAGGCTTTGCGACCAATTGCTAGGGCCGCCATAGCGCTGGATCAGCTTGCGCTGCCGTTCATTGCCGAACATCACCACGCCGCCACTGGCGCCAAACGACTTGGCCAGTGACGCGACGATCAGGCAATCATCCTCCAGGGCTTGCAACCTGGGCCGCACCAGACCGGCACCGTGGGTTCCGACAGCGGAGAGGGCATGGGAATCGTCGAGGTAGAGAAACAGCCCATAGCGATCCTTCAGGTACAACAGACTGTCCAGGTCCGCCACCCCGCCCATGCTGTAGGCGCCGTCGGCGACATAGGCGACCGTGCCGTTTTGCTGACACTGGGTTTCCAGAAAATCCATGTCGTTGTGGGGGCTGGTCACCACCCGGGTTTCGTCGGCGCACGCGGCTTTGAGGTGGTTCATCGAGTAGTGGGCCAAGCGGTCGAACACCATCACCGGCGGGCGGTTTTCGGTGAACACGCCGCTGGCCAGCAACGGCAGGATCCCGGCACTCGCCGCGCTGCACGACAAGGTGCTCAGGCAATGGGCGCCGAACAACCCGGACAGTTCCGATTCATAGCGTTCCAGAATCGCCAGTTTGCAACGGTTTTTCGAGTTGGCGACCCGCAGCGTGCCGGTTTCCCACAATGCGCTCATGGCCCCTTTGAGCAAGTCGGGGTGGTGATCCAGGCCCAGGTAGGAGGTGGTGCAGAAGTGATGAAACGCCCTTCCGAACTGGTCAACCATGCGGTTGGCGCTGCGGATGTCGACGTTGAGCCCCGCGACTCTCCCGGCTTCGGCGGTTTCCCAGTCGTAATCGGCCAGGGCGATCAGTTTTCGATAGTTGGTGAAGGTGTTGGCTGTCTGGTCCATATAAACGTGTTGCTCCTTGGGTGGGTGTTGCTGTCCTTGTGTATCGAGATTTTACGGAGCGCAGCGCCGGCCTAGAATCGGCCGATTCCTGCATGTTTGAGTGTTACAAGAGATTTATGTGTAGGAAGGTGTCATGTGAGGCTGTGGGCCAAAACCGGCTATCCTGCCGACTCAGCCGAATCCGAGCATCGAGCCCCCCATGCTGCAAAAAAGCCTGATCCGCCGCCTCGACCTGATCACCCTCCAGCTCTTCGTCGCCGTCCACGAAGAAGGCACGCTGACCCGTGCCGCCACCCGTGAAGCCATCGCGGTGTCGGCGGCGAGCAAGCGTTTGATGGAGCTGGAGGAAGCGTTCGGCATCAGCCTGTTCGTGCGCCAGGCCAAGGGCATGACCCTGACGCCGGCCGGGGAAACCCTGCTGCACCATGCCCGGCAAATGCTGTTCAACGTCGAGAAAATGGGTCTGGAACTGGGGGAGCACAGCCATGGAATTCGCGGCTATGTGCGGATGCTGGCGAACCTGTCGGCGATCATTCAGTTTTTGCCCGAAGACCTGCGGGATTTTTCCGAGCGTCATCCGCAAGTGAAGACCGACCTCGAAGAGCGGCCCAGCAGCGGCGTGATTCAAGGGGTGCTGGATGGTGTGGCGGACCTCGGCATTTGCTCCAGTGACAGCGACGTCAAAGGCCTGCACAGCGTGCTCTATCGCCAGGACAAACTGGTGGTGTTGATGCCGCCGGATCATCCGTTGGCCAGTCGCCAGACCCTGGCCTTCGCCGACACGCTGGGCAGCGATTACGTCGGCTTGCATGCGGCCAGTTCGATCAACATGCGCACCCACGCCGCCGCACGCAAGGCCGGGAAGGTGTTGCGATTGCGGATTCATGTGCCGGGGTTTGATGCGATGTGCCGGATGGTCCAGGCCAACATGGGCATCGGCATCCTGCCGCAAAAAGCCTATGAACTGTTTGGCCGGGCGCTGGGGTTGCATGCGGTGCCGTTGACCGATGACTGGTCGGATCGGGCGTTGATACTGGTGGTGCGCGATGAAGCGGGATTGTCGCCGGTGAGTCGGATGTTGTTTGAGCAGTTGCGGGGAGAGGTCTGATAGATCTTTGTTGGATGGGCCGGCCTCTTCGCGAGCAAGCCCGCTCCCACAGTTGATCTTCAGTGAATGTAGTTTTTGTATCCACAGCAAATCCCCTGTGGGAGCGGGCTTGCTCGCGAAGGCGGCCCTGAGGTCGCGACAATCTCCCAGAGCATTCGCGTTTCACGAACGCCCCTTGCCAACTGAAGGTTGGATTCCCCACCCCCCGGTCCTCTAGCCTTGGCGCATATTCCAAGAATAAGAGGGACCCCGCGATGACTGCCCCCCTGAGTGCAATCAAAGTAATCGAGATCGGCACGCTGATCGCCGCGCCGTTCGCTGCGCGCATGCTCGCCGAGTTTGGCGCCGAGGTGATCAAGATCGAAGCCATGGGCCAGGGCGATCCCCTGCGTAAATGGCGAAAGCTGCACGAGGGCACCTCGCTGTGGTGGTACTTGCAATCGCGCAACAAGAAATCCCTGGCGCTGAACCTGAAATCCCCTGAAGGCATTGAACTGGTCAAGCAACTGGCGACCAGCGCCGACGTGCTGATCGAAAACCTGCGCCCCGGCGCCCTGGAAAAACTCGGCCTCGGTTGGGACGTGTTGCACGCCCTTAACCCCAACCTGACCCTGGTGCGGATTTCCGGCTACGGCCAGACCGGCCCCTACCGCGACCGCCCAGGCTTCGGCGCCATTGGCGAAGCCATGGGCGGGATTCGCTACACCACCGGCACCCCCGGTTCGCCGCCGGCCCGGGTCGGGGTCAGCCTCGGCGATTCCCTGGCGTCGTTGCACGCGGTGATCGGCGCGCTGATGTCGTTGTTGCGGGTCAAGACCGGGCAGGGCGGCGGGCAAGTGGTGGACGTGTCCCTGGCCGAAAGCGTGTTCAACGTCATGGAAAGCCTGGTGCCGGAATACGACATGCAGGGCCATATCCGCGAACGCAGCGGCGGCGCGCTGCCGGGCATCGCACCGTCCAATACCTACCTGACCGCCGATGGTGCTTATGTGGTGATCGCCGGCAACAGCGATCCGATCTACAAGCGCTTGATGAACTTGATTGGTCGCAGCGATCTGGCCGACGCCCCGGAATTCGCCCACAACGACGGCCGCGCCTTGAAAAGCAATGTGCTCGACGCCGCCATCACCCACTGGACCAGCAGCTTGCCCATCGATGACGTGCTGGCCGCGCTCGAAGCCGCCGAAGTCCCGGCCGGGCGCATCTATTCGGTGGCCGATATCGTCGCCGATCCGCACTACCAGGCGCGGGACATGCTGCTCAACGCCGACCTGCCCGGCGGCGCCACGGTGAAGATGCCGGGCATCGTGCCCAAACTCTCGGAAACCCCAGGTGGGGTGAACTGGTCCGGGCCGCAATTGGGTCAGCACACCGACGGTATCCTCGCCGGGCTGGGCCTGACCGGTTCCGACATCGAACGGCTGAAAGCCGCAGGAGTGGTGCAATGATCACTGACTTTTCCCAGACCCTGATCGTGCAAGAAGTCTCGCCCCGGGACGGTTTGCAGATTGAGCCAACGTGGGTGGAAACCGCCGACAAGATTGCCCTGATCGATCAGCTGTCGCTGGCCGGGTTCAGCCGTATCGAGGCCGGCTCGTTCGTCTCGCCGAAAGCCATTCCGGCGTTGCGCGACGGCGAGTTGGTGTTCAAGGGCATCACCCGGCAACCGGGGGTGATCTATGTCGCGTTGATCCCCAATTTGAAAGGCGCGCAACGGGCATTGGCGACAGGGGCGGATGAACTGAACCTGGTGATGTCCGCCAGCCAGACCCACAACCTGGCCAACATGCGCATGCGTTGTGAAGACTCATTGGCCGCATTCGGCGAGATCGTGCAATTCGTCGGCGGTACGCAGGTGCGGCTCAACGGCAGCATCGCCACCACGTTTGGCTGCCCGTTCGAAGGCAAGATCGACGAGGATCGCGTGCTGCAAATCGTCGAGGCTTATCAGGAGCTCGGGATTCAAGGCATCACCCTGGCCGACACCACCGGCATGGCCAATCCACGACAGGTGGATCGATTGGTGCGGCGGGTGTTGCAGCGGGTTTCGCCAGCGGACCTGACCCTGCATTTCCACAACACCCGTGGCCTCGGTTTGTGCAACGTGCTGGCCGCCTACGAGGCCGGTGCCCGACGCTTCGACGCGGCCCTCGGCGGCCTCGGCGGTTGCCCGTTTGCCCCGGGCGCCTCGGGCAATATCTGCACCGAAGACCTGGTCAACCTGTGCGATGAAATCGGCATTCACACCGGCATCGACTTGCCGCTGTTGCTGAAGCTGTCCCGAGGCTTGCCGGCGCTGCTGGGCCACGAAGTGCCCGGTCAACTGGCCAAGGCCGGGCGCAATTGCGATTTGCACCCAAGCCCCTCCTGACACCACCGAATACTCCCTGTAGGAGCGAGGCTTGCCCGCGAAGAGGCCCTCACATTCAACATCATCGTTGACTGACACACCGCCTTCGCGGGCAAGCCTCGCTCCTACAGAAAAGCGCGCATCAACGCACCTCAACCAGACAACAAAAACAATCGGACACCCACGGGAAGTCCGCCTGGAGGAAACACATGAGCCTTAATGTACTGGAGGCGGACGCCAGCCCGTCCGTTAGCCACGACGCCGAAAAAGCCCTGGTCAGCAAAGTCGCCTGGCGCCTGATGCCGCTGATCATGGTCTGCTACCTGTTCGCGTTTTTCGACCGCATCAACATCAGCTTCGCCAAGTTCCAGCTGCAAACCGACCTGAGCCTGAGCGACACAGCCTATGGCCTCGGCGCCGGGTTGTTCGTGGTCGGTTACGTGCTGTTCGAAGTGCCGAGCAACATGATGCTGTACAAGGTCGGCGCCCGGCGCTGGATCGCCCGGATCATGATGTCCTGGGGCGTCGCCACCGCCCTGATGGTCTTCGTCAACAGCGAATGGCAGTTCTACGCGCTGCGCTTTGTGATCGGCGCGATGGAGGCCGGTTTCGCACCGGGCGTGCTGTATTACCTGACGCTGTGGTTCCCGCAGCACTATCGCGGGCGCATCACCTCGATGCTGTTTTTGTCGTCGGCGTTTGCCGGTCTGGTCGGCGCGCCGTTCTCCGGTCTGGTGCTGCAACACCTCGACGGCTTTATGGACATGCGCGGCTGGCACTGGCTGTTCCTGCTCGGCGGCGTGCCCTGCATCGTTCTCGGTTTGCTGGTGCTGAAGTTGCTCAAGGACCGCATCGAAGACGCCCATTGGCTGACCGCTGCGGAGAAAACCTTGCTGGCCAGCCGCATCGCTCACCATGAACCGCACAAGGGCGGCGGCTCGCTGCTCGCGGCGTTGAAAATTCCGGGGTTCCTGACCTTGGGGTTGATCTATTTCCTGATCCAGGTCGCGTCCTACGGCTTGAATTTCTGGGCGCCCCAATTGATCCGCAGCGCGGGGACGGAAAGCCCGGTGATGATCGGTTTGCTCACGGCGATCCCCTACATTTGCGGAGCGATCAGCATGGTGGTGATCGGGCGCCTCTCGGACTCGACCGGTGAGCGGCGCAAGTTTGTCGCCGGGCTGGTGGTGGCCGGTGCGGTGGGGTTCTTCTGCGCCGGGATCTTCGCCAACCACACGACGTTCCTGATTGTTGCGCTGGGCTTGCTCGGTGCCGGGATCATCGCCAGCATCCCGAGCTTCTGGACCCTGCCGCCGAAACTGCTGGCCGGCGCGGGTGCCGGTGCGGCGGGCGGGATTGCGGTGATCAACACCCTGGGACAATTCGGCGGCATCGTCAGCCCGGTGATGGTGGGGCGGATCAAGGACCTGACCGGCAGCACCACCCCGGCGCTCTACGTGATCGGCGTTGCCGCGTTGATTGCGGCTGCGTTGCTGATGTGGGGGTTGCCGCAGAAATTGCGCACGCTCGATAAGTTCTGATATTTACGGCTTCAGACAGACCGCTTTCGCGAGCAAACCCGCTCCCACAGTTGATCTCCAGTGAACATAAATTGGGTGTTCACAAAAAACCTCCTGTGGGAGCGGGCTTGCTCGCGAAGACTGACTCACAGCCGATAAATCTCTACCGGTCTACCTTCAACCCGCTGCCACCAAAACCTTGCCCGGCACCGCACTCATCTGAATCAACACCACCCCACCCACGACCAGCAGCGCGCCCGCCAGCCTAGGCAACGTCAGCTCCCGCTCCACCAACCCAAACAACCCGAAATGGTCGAGCACCATCGAGGCCATCACCTGCCCGGTCAGCGCCAACACCACAAAGCCCGACGCACCGAGTTTCGGCAGCAACATCACCGCCAGCGCCACAAAGCACACGCCGAACACGCCGCCGGCCCACATCCACAACGGCGCCTTGCTGATAAACGCCAACGACGGCAGCGGCAAACGCAGGGCGAGGATGATCGGCAGCAGCACCAGCAAACTCACCAGCAACGAGGCCAGCGTCGCCCATAACGGATGCCCCAGGCCTCGGCTCAGGTTGGCATTGATCGCACTCTGAAACGGCACCACCGCCCCGGCAATCACCGCCAACCCCAACAGTCCGGCCCACTGCAATGTACTCATGCTCATGACTCCAACAGGTTTTGCTGGACTCTAGGGTATTCGTCGCGCAAATTTAAATTCCATTTTGCTATCCAGAACATGCAGCAGATGAATGATCTCCGACGTATCGACCTCAACCTGCTGGTGATCCTCGACGCCTTGCTCAGCGAGCAACACGTGACCCGCGCCGCCGAACGCCTGCACTTGAGTCAACCGGCGGTCAGCCATGCCCTGGCGCGGCTGCGCGATCTGCTCGGTGACCCGTTGCTGGTGCGCGCCGGCGCCACACTCGTGCCGACCCCCAGAGCGCTGGAGCTGATCGCACCCTTGGCCGAAGCCCTGGCCCAGGTGCAATCGCTGCTGGCGCCCAACACCTTCGATCCGGCCACCGCCAAGCGCACCTTTCGCCTGGCGATGTCCGACTACGGCGCGGCCATCATCCTGCCGGGGCTGATCCGCACCCTGCGCCGGGAAGCGCCGGGCATCGACCTGCAAATCATCCATGCCAGCCGCGAAGGCATGCTCGATGGCGTGCTGAACGGTGACATCGACGTTGCGGCCGGCGTATTCCCGGAATTGCCCAACGAACTGCGCAGCACGCCGCTGTTCGACGAGCACTACGCCTGCCTCGTCGACCGCCACAGCCTGCCCGCCGACGGCACACTCGATCTACCGACCTACCTGGCCCGGCCCCACGTCCTGCTGGAAATGCGCGGCAGCGGCACTCCGGAAATCGAACGGGCGCTGACTGCCCTGCGCGAACGCCGTCGGGTCGCAATCAGCCTGCCGCACTGGAGCGTTGCACCGGAATTCATCGCCGGCACCGATTTGATCCTCACGGTGGCCTCGCGTGGATTGCGCGACGTTGATGAACAGTCATTGATCGTCGTGGCGCCGCCGTTTCATATTCCGTCGTTTACCTTTGTGTTGGCCTGGCATAAACGGCGGGGCGGGGATCAGGCGTTGAATTGGTTGAATGGGCGGATTGAGCAGGGGATAGTGCGCGCCTGAATCTGGATGATCTTTTGAAACTCACAAGGAACAGGGAATGACATTGAAGTCTGGCTGGATGGGGTTTGCGACGCTGTGCGGTCTGGTGATGACGACGCAGGCATTTGCTGCGTGTGAGAAACCGCCGTTTTATGGGGATTTCGGCTACTCGGTCTGTAAGGACTGGCCGGCTTATCCGGGGCTGACGATTACGGCGTTGTCGCAGTTTGAATCGAGCTATTCGGCGAGCGATTCCGGGCCTGATGGGAAATATGATCTCGACCTGGCCGTTGTCTCGGCGGGTGATTCGAAGCCGTTGGCGACCTATCACAAGTCTGATGCTTTTGAGTCGGATGCCTTTGTCTTTGAAGACCTGCAACTTGATACCGCACGTTACACGCTCACACCCGAGCTGCGAGCCTTTGGCGTGCGTGCCACATTCAAAGGCTCGTCAAGCGTCAATCCTTTGAACGAAACATTGCTTTCGCTTTACGTCAAAGAGGGCAACACGCTCCGTCCGGTCATGGAGGGGCTCATCACCTATAAGTACGGTGGTGAATGGGATGGCAATTGCGCAGGTGAGCGTTATGAAATCACTCGAACCCTGGAAATCGGTAAAACCAGTTCACATGGCTACGCGGACTTGATCGTCAAAACGGTATTGATGGAAACGGTTGGCAAGGGTAAGGGGGAGGCTTGTAAGTCCAACTCCGTTACTGCCAAACCCGTGCAGACAATCCTTCGTTACGACGGTAAAAACTACGTCGTGCCAGAAGCACTCAAAGGTTAATCACCCATGCTCACCGGCCTCAACCACCTGACCCTCGCCGTCACCGACCTGAACCGCAGCGTGGCGTTTTATCAAAACCTGCTGCAACTGCGCCTCGACGCGACCTGGAACACCGGCGCCTATCTCTCGTTGCCGGGCCTGTGGTTGTGTCTTTCCCTGGATCCATTGCGCCAATCCGAGCCCGTGGCCGATTACACCCACTACGCTTTCACTGTCAGCGCAGCGGACTTCGCCGTGTTCGTGGAAAAGCTGCGCTCGGCCAAGGTGCAGGAATGGCGTGACAACCGCAGCGAAGGCGCGTCGTTTTACTTCCTCGACCCGGACGGACACAAGCTCGAAGTCCATGTCGGGGATCTAGCCTCGCGGCTGAAGGCCTGTCGGCAAAAGCCCTATGCAGGCATGAAGTTCTTCGACGATCAGTCCGTTGAACCCCAGGACCTGAGATAGACTTGCGACCCATCGCCCCAAACAGGACTTCCCCATGACTCCATCGCTGCTAATGGCCGTTCTCGCTTCCGGCTTCATCTATGGCATCACCCCCGGTCCGGGCGTGCTGGCGGTGTTCGGGATTGGCGCGGCCCGTGGTCGACGGGCGGGGGCGGGGTTTCTGTGCGGGCATTTGCTCGGGGATGTGGTCTGGTGCAGCACGGCGTTGATCGCGATTGTCGGTGCCCGGGAAATCGGCAGCACGGCGTTTGATGTGTTGGGCGTGCTTAGCGGGCTCTATCTGTTCTGGCTCGGTTTGCGGGCGATTCGCGCTCGCCGCAGCAGTGCTGAAACCCCGCAAGGGCCGGCGCGGCAGCCGTTCTGGCACGGCATTCTGTTTGGCCTGACCAATCCGAAAGCTTACCCGGTGGCGGTGGCGACGTTCACCGCGTTGCTGTCCAGCCGCGCCGAGTTGCTCCATTGGTCGATGCTGCCCTGGCTGATTGCCCTGAGCTTCGTGGGCGGATTGCTGGCGTACGCTATTCTCATTGGCATCGTCGGTGCGCGGCAGGTGCGCACGGTGTATCAACGGCATGAACTGTTGATCACCCGGTTGTGCGGGGTGATGTTCATCGGTTTCGCCATCAACGCCCTGGCGCATGCATTGCCGGGATTGGTCACGAACAAGGCTTGAGGCTGATCGCAGGGACGCGTCAGCGGCACCGGTCAAGGAGGTTTTTTTATCGCTACATTGCCGGGACACGCACCCTGCACCATGGCTACCCGAAATTCCGCGCCTTTGGCGAGCTATATCGACCTGTTGCTGGACGCCGTCTGTGCGGTGGATAGACAAGGTCGCTTTGTATTTGTCAGCGCGGCCTGCGAGCGTATTTTCGGTTACACCCCGGAAGAATTGATCGGCCAGCCAATGATCGACCTGGTGCACCCCGGCGACCGCCAGCGCACCCTCGATGCGGCGCGAGAAATCATCGGCGGCGAGCCCAAGCTCAACTTCGAAAACCGCTACCTGCGCAAGGACGGCCGGGTGGTGAACATTCTGTGGTCGGCGCGCTGGTCGGAAGTCGATCAACTGCGCATCGCCGTGGCCCGGGACATCACCGAACGCAAGCAGGCCGAGTCGCGCCAAGCGGCGTTGTACGCGATCTCCGAAGCGGCCCATGCGGCGGAAGACCTGCTGGCGCTGTTCAAACGCATCCACACCATCATCGGCGAATGGCTGCCGGCGCTGAATTTTTCCGTCGCGCTGTACGACGAACACTGCGCGCAGCTGAATTTTCCGTATCACGTCGATGACCGCGAGCATCAGCCCGAACTGCCTGGCACCGTCACCGGACGCCTGTGTGCCGAGGTGATTCGCAGCGGCCAGTCGATATTGCTGACCCCAGAACAGGATGAACTCCCCGAAGGCTTCAAGGCGCTGGTGGCGGGGCAGGATTCCCCGTGCTGGCTCGGCGTGCCGCTGAACTCGCAAAACGGCACCATCGGCGCGCTGATCGTCAAAAGCGAGGCGGGTGGCGAACGCTACACCGAGCAAGACAAAGAATTGCTGCAATACGTCTGCGCCCAGGTGGCGACGGCTATTGAGCGCAAGCAGTTGCACGCACGGCTGCAACACATGGCCCAATACGATCAACTGACCCAATTGCCCAATCGCGAATTACTGCGTGACCGGCTCAAGGCTTCATTGGCGCTGGCTCGCTCCGAAGGCGGGCGGATGGCGTTGTTGTATGTCGACCTCGACCGTTTCAAACAGGTCAACGACACCCACGGCCATGCGGTCGGCGACATGCTGCTGCAAGCGGTGGCCAATCGGCTCAAGGGCTGCGTGCGGGACAGCGACACGGTGGCACGCATCGGCGGCGATGAGTTCGTGGTGTTGCTGCACAGCATTCATGCCGCAGAAGACGCTGACAGCGTCGCCGGAAAAATCCGACAGGTGCTGTTGCAGCCCCTGCGCCTGGACGGCCACAGCCTGAACATCGAACCGAGCATCGGCGTGGCGCTCTACCCTGAGCATGGCACGGAAGAACAGCAGTTATTCCGCTATGCCGACGAGGCCATGTACGCTGCCAAACGTCTGAGTCAGCGGCCGCTTGAAGCCTGACATTCGCCACCGTTCGTCGCAATATCCCTGTTTTTTTCTAAACCTTTGGCCGGATCGGAATTCTCATCCTATGCGGGCTTTTGCTCGCCGCGATCATCACCAAGAGGAAGAGAATCATGCCTAACTCAAGAAACTCGAACTCGGACAACCATGCCCATGATCGAACGAAGGCGTCTGAAGCAGGTCGCAAAGGTGGGAAAACCACCACCACGACTGTCGACAAAGACCCTGCGAAACCCGATATGGGCCGCAAAGGTGGTCAGAAATCCAAGTAGTGGATGAAGGTGGTTTTGATTGAGAGGCGGGAGCGAAAGCTCCCGTTTGAATTTTTTCGAAAGGAGGGCGCGACCATGAGCCGGATGGCCACCCGTTTACGCAATGCCAGTTTTGCCACGTTATTGGGCCTGTGCGCCAGCAGCGCTTTTGCCCAGTCGCCTGCCGACTTCATCAACGAGGCGTCCGCCAAAGGCATGGCCGACATCGAAGCCAGTCGCCTGGCGCACCAGAAAACCGAATCCAAGGAGGTCAAGGACTACACCGTCGTGGTCATCAACGACCTGACCACCGCCAACCAGCATCTGGCGAAAATCGCCAAGAAGCTCGACCTGCCGGTCGCACCTCGCGAAGAAGTGATCGACAAGTCCAAAACCATGATCCCTGAAGTCAAGGATGGCCCGACTTTCGACCAGGCCTACGCGGCCAGTCAGGTGCAAAACACCCAGGCTGCTATCGACCAGATCCAGCAGGAAGCGCAGACCACCGACGTACCTGAAATCAAGGCGTTCGCCGAAGAGACCTTGCCCAAACTGCAAAACCATCTGCAGATGGCCAAGGCCCTGCAAGCCAGCCGCTAGCCTCTATGCAGCGCGGGTGACCAAGGTCACCCGCAGAGGTTTTCAGCACTGATCCAGGTTCGACTTCGGCTTGTCGCCGCTGGGGGCGATGTTCATGGAAATCGTCTCGCCTTCGCCGATCTTGCGATACTGCTTGCGCAACTCTTCCAACTGCTTCAAATCCAGCGACTCCAGCCCCAGCATCGCGTTCTGCGCCTCTTTCGTCACCCGCAGCAACTCATCGATCTTCAAATGCAAGATATCCGTATCGCGGTTCTGAGTGTTCTGGATCAGGAACACCATCAGAAAGGTGATGATGGTGGTCGAGGTATTGATGATCAGTTGCCAGGTGTCGTTGTAACCAAAAATCGGCCCGGTTAACCCCCATACGGCAATCAGAATGATCGCGATCAAAAACGTCGTGGGACTGCCGGCCCACAGCGCGAGTTTCTGCGAGACTTTTGCGAATTTCATTGCCGTGTTCCTTATAGGGATGCGCCTGAAGTTCAGACAGCGACGGCTTGCTGAAAATTCTATTGATCCAAGGAAAACCGGGCACACCGCAGAAACTGTGGGAGCGGGCTTGCTCGCGAAAGCGGTGTGTCAGCCAACATGGATATTGGATGGGAGGGCCGCTTCGCGAGCAAGCCCGCTCCCACAGGGTTTGCGCTTAGTTTTTAAGGCTGGGTTCTCCAGCCGAAAGCTTCACCTCAACCTCCCAACTGAAATACCCCACCACTTCACAACGCTGGTCAACCAGCATGAAGCTCAGTTCGCAGGCGGCGGTGCCCGGGGTCAGTTGCGAGCATTCCCAATAGTGGTCATCGGCCTGGTGGCTGCCGGGTTGTGTAGGGTTTGCGGGGTCGGGGGCCGGTACGGTGAGGTCGTTGTGAACCTGCAGTTTTGGCTGCGACAGCACTTGAGCATCGCCCACGGCCATGTTGTAGAAAACCACGCTGTGTTCGGCGATCAAACTCACGGTTCTGCCGCGAATGTGGAAGGTTTTTCCGTTGCTGGCGGTCAATGTCAATTTGCTGTCATTTTCAACGGTTTTAGTGGTGTCCGTTCCGCTGGAGACAAAGATAAAGCCATCCTCGATAGTCGTCGGATTGTCCGCCTCCAGACTCGGTTCTGGGTACTTGTTCAGCAGCGATTCCGCATCAACCACCAACAGCACATTATTGGCAGTCGCGACACTGGGTGAAGGCGATTTGATCGGTTCGGAAGTCATCATGGATTCCTTTCATGATGTTGGCACGAGAGGACAGCCGCTTCGGTTCATGCAAGACATCCTGTTCCTGCCGAAACGGCAACGAACGGGGAAGGCCCCTTGTTGCCAAGGGGCCAGCCTTCGTCAGTTGCGGATGGTAATGAACGGATCCCACGAGCAGCAGCCGACGATTTTGCAGTCGCGATCGACGATCAGGAAATGGAAGTGATAGGTCACGCTACCGCACGCCAGCGTTTCCGAAGACCAGTAATGGTTGTCGACTTTCTGGCAGCTCGGCACCGAGGGGTTGCTGGTGTTAGGGACGGCGACGCAGGCTGTAGCCTTGCGCGGCGTTGGGGTGGAGATCAATTCGTTGCCGACGTTGCCGATGAATTTGTAGAAAATCACCGCCGTCTCGAAGCTCTGGGACAGGCTGGTTTCACGCCAGCGAATCAAGTCGCCTACCTGCGCTTTCAGGTTGAGCTCACCACCGGCCTGGCCATTGATCACGTTGTCCCGGTTGGTCACCATGTACACATGATTGACGTCGATCATCGTTGGCGACGCGGGGTTTTTGCTGATGTTCGGGTAGTTTTTCAGAATGGTTTCGGTGTCGATAGAGACCAGCACATCCGTGACTCGAGACATAGTAAAGCTCCTTGTTCATAGTGATTGCCCGGACTTTCCAGGCATGACAACGCTTGCTTGCCTTACGGCCGTTGCTGAAACACTACGGGCGGAACCCTGCTTGCACGAGGCACGAGTTGGCCTTGCTCCTTGCGTGCAAATTAACAGGTCGGGTTCCTTCCGACTGGCCGCGATTAGGACTATAGATGCGAAATGTAGGCTGTCAAAATTGCTTGGCGATTCGCAAGACGAACGGTCGATTTGGTTATGGTTGGTGATCATTTGGCGATAAGAAAATCCTGCTTCAGATCCACGGTGTTACATAAGTCGAATAGGGCTGGCGCGTGGGTAGGGGTATGGTAGCAAACCAGTTGTCCGGCCATGCCAGGGCACCCCTTCGACAGGAGAACGCAATGAGTTGGTCCGCCAAGCAATACGTCGCTTTTGAAGATGAACGCACCCGTCCGGCCCGGGATCTGCTCGCAGCGATTCCGCCGGTGGACGCGCGCTCGGCCATCGACATCGGCTGCGGCCCCGGCAATTCCACGGAGTTGCTGGTGGAGCGTTTCGACAATGCATGGGTGCGCGGCGTGGACAGCTCGCCCGACATGATCGAAGCCGCCCGCAAGCGCCTGCCACAAGTGAAGTTCGACACCGTTGACATCGGAACCTGGAACGATAGCGGCCCGTTCGACGTGATCTTCGCCAATGCGGTGTTGCAGTGGTTGCCCGATCACGCAGCGTTATTGCCTTCGTTGGCTGGCAGATTGACCAAGGGTGGCAGCCTCGCTATTCAAATGCCCGATAACCTCAACGAGCCTTCCCACCGTTTAATGCGCGAAGTCGCCGCCAATGGCCCGTGGGCCGGCAAACTGGCGGACGCCGCCGGGCAACGGACGGAAATGGCCAGCGCCAGCGCTTACTACTCGATGCTGCGACCGCACTGTAAGCGTGTCGATGTGTGGCGCACGACTTACCATCATCCGCTGGCGGGTGGTGCTTCGGGCGTGGTTGAGTGGTTCAAGGGGAGCGGGTTGCGGCCGTTTCTCGATCCGTTGGACGAGGGGGAGCGGGCGGAGTATCTGAAGCGGTATCTGGCTGAGATTGAACAGGCTTATCCGGCGTTGGAGGATGGGACGGTGTTGTTGCCGTTTCCGCGGTTGTTCATCGTCGCGACGCGGTAAGGGCCAAATGAGCTAGTCACTTGAAATGCAGAACCTGTGGGAGCGGGCTTGCTCGCGAAAGCCATCTCACATTCAACACATGTGTTGTCTGTCAGTCCGCTTTCGCGAGCAGGCTCGCTCCCACAGGTTTTGCGCTATTAGTCAGTTCATAATTTCAGCGCTCAACCGCCACCAACATCATCATCGGCCGCTCCCGTTCCTCCGCCAGAGCCGGCTGCGCTGCAACCTGCGCATCGCTCGGCCCCCATTCATTGACGTGTCGAATCGTGAATCCCGCTGCGATCAGCGTATTCAGCAACGTCCCTACCGTGCGGTGTTGTTTGATCACACCCTCCGCCAGCCAATTAGTCACCCGCTCACCTTCCAATTGATAACTGTCCAGCGGCCAACGCTTGTGACCTTCGCCATCGATCAACCAACCCGGATTACGCGGCGCCATGAAAATCGGGTGTTCGATGGAAAACACAAAACGCGAACCGGGTTTCAGTGCTGCGTAAATGTTGGCGAACAGGCCGGGTAGATCCTTGATGTAGTGCAACGCCAGAGAGCTATAGGCCAGGTCGAAACTTTCTTTGCTCAAGTCGAGATGTTCCAGATCGGCGCGAGCGTACTGGATGTTGTCCGCAGCCGTCGTCTTGCGCGCCTGCTCCAGCATCTTCTCCGACACATCCAGACCCAGCACGCTGTGAGCACCTTGTTCACTGGCCCAACGGCTGAACCAGCCATAACCGCAGCCCAGGTCCACCACCTTCAGACCTTGCATCGGTGGCAGCATGGATTGAAGCGCTGGCCATTCAGGCGCGGCGTCCAAACCACCGATGGAACGGCCCATCTGGCTGTAACCCTGGAAAAACTCCGGATCGTCGTAAATGTTTTGCGTCATGTTCGAATTGCTCTGTTGAGTTCGTCACGGGCGGCACCGGTGGTGCGGCCGATTGGTTTCCCTCGAAGAGTTGTGGCGCGTATTCGTTGATGGCCGCGCAGGGGGAGGGGGGTTGTAGATGGAAGAGATGCTAGCGGGGCCAGTGGAGAAGGGAAATGGTACGTGCGTTGGGGATTTGTAAGCACTGCGGCGGTTAACGCCGATCAGTTACGGCGTGAACACCAAAATCCCTGTGGGAGCGAGCTTGCTCGCGATGACGGTTTGACATTCAACAGAAGTATTGCCAGGCAGTCCGCTATCGCGAGCAAGCTCGCTCCCACAGGTTTGACCTTTGGTTGATCGGGATTAGTCATCCGTGTCCGCTAATGCCAAAGAAAAAGGCGCCCCAAAAGGCGCCCAATCTAACCGTCAGAACTATTCCGTATCCATGCGTCGAGCGATCACGTCCAGAACATCGCAACCGTCGCGCAAGGGCACGCAGCAGAGCAATGCAAAGTCGCTGAGGATCACCGAGTCGGACGTGATATCACCTCGCATCGCGAGGTTTTCCAGGAGCTGCGTCACGGCGCGGATTCTGTAACTGGCGGTGCTGAGCAGGGAGTGCAGCGGTTGGGTGGTATTGACGAACAGGGAAGGTAGATCGTCGGCGTTGCTGGTTAAAGCCATGTATTCGTTCATGAGTGATTACCGGTTGTAGGTTAAAGACCTACCACTCAATCGTCGCCAAACAAAAGGGTGGTAGCTGTACGCGGGTTGGCGAACCGGACAACGGTAAAACCGGCAGACCCGAAGATCTCCCACGCACAGCCACCAAAAAAAGCGCAGCAAAGTGCAGTCAGAAAACTCCGCAAAATCTCGAAGCTCTCTGGGTCGTTGTCATCAAGTCGCCAAACTCGATACGCCATTTGGGCGCGGATCGACTATAGGCCTCGTGACAAAGACACAGCAATCCGCAAGTCTACGGACAATTCCTAGAGTAGTGTAGGACGTTGCTTTTTTGAAAAATCGACTGATAAAGAGAGAGCTGAGTAGGGGGAGGAGGATGTGAACCGTGAGTAAAAAATTACAGCGTTTTATAAAGACCTGAGCATTTTATTCACTGGCGTCGAGAGCTCTCAAACGCTTCACCCATCTAGGTCCAGCTATGGTGCATATTCAGGATTCAATTGAGTAACGCTATGAAGATTGAATTTCGAACAAAAATCTACCTTGGTGTGGCCCTGCTGATGTTTTCCACGGCAGTCCTTGCCGAGTCCTGTGAAACGATCCTTGCTGCACTCAAGGAGGAGCGTCACTTAACGCAAATAAAACAGGCAGTAGATAAACAAAATACTGAATATCGAGATGGCCCGAATATCACGCTGTCCGTAAATTGCGCGCTCGGTAAGCCTAATGTGTACGTATTGTGGGACGGCCCAAATCCCGATCAGCAGTTCTATGAGTTGCTCGGTCGTGTTGGCGTTCTGGTTTCGTCGCGATCTGCGGCTGACGTTGTTAAGTTTTCGAAGCAATGCCGTCAGCAGGCAATTGAGGATAGCGGCGAAATCGCAACGGTTGAGGACAAAGGATTAGCTATTGAATGTCAGGCGTTTGCCCGAGAGGGTGGTGGAACTAGCATTTCTCTGTTTGCTGAGTGACCCTACGCTCTGATCCCCCAGAACTATGATCAAGCCCAGCTCGTTGAGCTGTTAACAGAGGTATGGAATTGATGAGTACAGCCAAGCTTGAGAAGACCAGTGCTTTGACAGAGTTTTTCTCTAAAACCTCCCCTGAGACCCGGCGTGACATTTTGATGGCCGTCATCAGCAAGGCTAACGCCTCTCAACGCGAAGTCGTACAGAAAGCTGAGGCAATCAAAGCCGCAAGGAATGAATCTCCGGCGATTTGATTTTTCGTACTGCCTAAACTCCAGACACAAAAAAACCGGCCACCTGGACCGGTTTTTTTCTATCTCTACATCCTCCGTCAAAAATCAATGTGAGACCAAAATTCAATTGGAGCGGGTGAAGGGAATCGAACCCTCGTTATCAGCTTGGGAAGCTATGGCGGGTGGAGTATCAGGGAGACACGTAAGGTATGCTCGTATGCGTTTAAGCCAGCAGAATCAAGGCTTTGCGCGAAGTGGTCAGTTTCATACTGTTCCACCGGTTGCCCCCATATTTCGGCCTAACGGCCCCCAGATACGGCCCCCAAATGCTCACGGACAAACAGATCAGGGCAATGAAGCCTGAGGAACGGGAATACACGGTTTCGGATGGACGCAGTGCGAGAGGCGAAGGCGTCTTGATGCTGCGAGTACGACCAACCGGCACCAAGGAGTTTTATTTCCAGCGTCGACTGGATGGAAAAAAGATCAAAACCAAACTCGGTACATGGCCAGCGATGACTCTGACTGGCGCACGAGATCTATGCCGAGTTGAAAAAGAGGTGGTGATTGCCGCCGGCACCTTTCAGAACCTGCTGGATGCGTACACGAACAAACTAGAGGGCGAAGGTGCCGCCTCTGCCTCAGACGTGAAGTGGTCGTTGAAGCATTACGTCTCTGACCCGTTTCCCAATTTGGCGTCACGGCCTGCCGCGTTGATCGGGCCTGGTGAGATCCGCGACATCCTGGCCAAGATGATCAATGCCGGTGTCACCACGTACTGCAATAGAGTCCGATCACAGCTGCACGCTGCGTTCCAGGTGGGGCTGGAGCAAGAGTTCAACCCCCGCAGCTACCAGAAAACAGCATTGAAGTTCGGCCTCACCAGCAACCCGGTGGCCAGTGTGCCTGTTCAGGCCGACTGGGAACGTCCTGGTGATCGAGCACTATCCACAGACGAGTTGGCCAGGCTCTGGCAAATGCTGCCGGAACACCTGACGCTGGTGACGTCGGAGTTGCTTAAGTTTCTGATTGCTTCAGGAGGACAGCGTCCGGAGCAGCTGCTAGCGAGTGAGCGTCGGCACTACTTCAAAGACCACCTGGTCATTCGGAACAAGAAGGGAAGGGAGGGTGAGCGGTCGCTGCGTGCAGTGCCGTACAACACGCTGATGCGCCGTAGTTTGAAGGTGATGGACGAGATCTGCGAAACCAGCATCTACCCGTTCGAAGGCAAGGTGGAAGGGAAGGCCCTACACACGCAGTCGTTATCCCGAGCTGTCACCAAGCTGTACGGCCGCCATACCGATAAATTCAATGGACCGTTCACTTTGCGTGACATACGGCGAACCTGCAAAACCCTGATGGGCGTTGCTGGATTGAGTAAGGAGGTGCGCGATCGAATTCAGGGCCATGCATTCAACGATGTCTCGTCTAAGCATTACGACCGTCACGACTACTTCAAAGAGAAGCGGGAAGGCTTGCTGCGATGGTCTGTGTGGCTACATAGGCATGTGGTAAATACGAAATTGCACTCCACTTGACCAACTGTTTACTTCCGACCTGACCAATCACTTGCATTCGTTCTGACCACCGATTGCATCAGGATTTGACCAGTACGCTTTTTATCCATGATCGGCAGAGAACGGCCATAAGCGGTCATCTCGGTCTGCCACCAGACACCGAATACTCGGGGAAAAGCTGTTTGACCAACGGCTACTGTGAACTTTCCCGAGTGGTCTTGCTTCCCAAAGCCATCCCACTCAGTGGGGATTTTCCCCCGGTGTTGGTTGAACCATCCGGAGTCAGAACTGCTCCGATTGCAACCGCGCTCAGCTGGAGGTTAACGAACTATACCCTGAACCAGGACATCGTTTTCTGGCATGGGGAATGCCTGCAATGGACTAGGTGTTGGCGCTGATACGAATTTGACCCAGGCTGCTGGAATTCATTGACCCGCCCGAATACTCAGCAACCGATGACCTTGCTCGGGATTTCAGAGGCTGCGTATGGGTCATTCAAAATTAGCCGCCGGGGTCAAACTCGTATCAGATCCAAGAGACCGACGATGCGCAGCACAGATGACAGGTGAAAAGGGCGCCTATGGAGAGCGCCCTTTATTTTGCTTACAGGTGGTCGCGGTAGATCCGTAATTGTGCATCGACAACTTGACGCAGTGCGTCCTCATTCCCACAAAACATAACCATCTTTTCTGTCCGTTCAAGTCGTGACGACACCGACAGCTCGAATTGGGTGCCCCCCTGTGAGTGCTGCACGGCGCGGACGATGCAGTTGGAGCTTGGCTCTTGCTGTGCTGGCCCCAGAAAGAACGCCCAGCCGTCCGGGTCGTTGTGTTCCACGGCGACTAGCTCGGGGAATTTTCGGGCGAGGAAATCACGAATTTCATCAGGCGACATTATGGGGCCTTGCGGCGCCTGCATCTGATTGAAGTATTCCTGAAGGTTACCAAGTCGAATGCGCATGTCATCTACTAAAACCAGGTGATCTTCGAGGCGTTTTTCTTGCCCCTCGATACTGCTGCCTTGACCTAGGATCGCATTGATGGACATCGTCCCTACTCCCTGCGAGGTACCGGCTTTTTTTGCGCTAGCCATGATTTGCCGGAAGCTTGAGCTTTGTACTTGCTCCGGGAGCGTTTCATTAATCTTTTTTATCTTCGGCCGGAGCACGTCGAGGACCGCATCCCCGTATTTTAAAGCCTCTTCTCGCGATGGGATTTTGCCTTTGTGGATTACCTCGTTTCTAAACGTGATCAAACCTGTGGGCAACAGCAGAGGGGTTTCTTTGAAGTGGTTAGCCCAAAGAAATATGAATGCACCGAGCTGCCGCTCTGACATGTTCGAGACATTTTTCCAGGCCGCCTGGAAAAGATCGTCACTACCCGAAGATTTTTCGAGGAATATTCGGATTGTGTATTCGTAGAAGCGCTCGAGGCTGGAGGTAAAAGACGAAACCGCCTCTCGATAGTATCCATCCAGTATCGCGTGGGCGCCAATTTCAAACAGAACTTCGAATTTGTGCTGCTGAAGGACGGTCACGGTCTTATGGCCAGACAGGCAGGTTGCTATGTAGCAACCATCGTCCCGAACTTCGATTTGCGAAGCACCTCCTGGGCGTCCGTTTTCTTGCAAGCACTGCATGCATGACAGCGTTAACCGCATGGGCCATTTCCTCTATGTGAGCGATGCACCATCCCTTGCTGCGGTTGGCGATGCTTCTCGACGGGTAGTGTCACTGCATTGGAGCGTGTTGCGCGGTAGATGTCGAGTTTGAGGTGGTATTCCAAGCAAGTATGAGTGAAGCCGCTTACGCGGCTTCGATTGGGTCAGACGATGTCCATTTCTGCGGGTCTTGTTGCCAGTTTGCGATCGAGGATTCACGCCAACCGACTCGTCCCGGGGAGATGGCCACCGCCTTTGGAAACTTCCCCTGTTTGATAACGCGCCAGAGGGTAGTTCTGGATAGGGATGTGACCTCGAGGACATCCCTTTCCCGCATGAAACGATCCAACTTACTCACACCTTAACCCCTCTTTCGCTTCTGAAACCGCGTGGCTTGACCTTGCACACCATCAAATCGGCCGGAGAGTGGGCTAGCCCAAAACACCTGATTTTTTTTCACTCCAAGAGCCTTTGCTTTGCCATGTACAGCACTCAGGGGCCGACCGAGGCAAGCCGCGACGTCGACCGTGGCGAGATCTGGATAAAGGCGTTCAAGTAGTGCGACTTCGTGGGTGGTCCAAAAACGCTTGGTCGTGGTGTAGCTAATCATAGGGTTGCTCCAAATGTAGTGGGCTTGGCCAGCAGCTTGGCCACAACAGCAGCCTCGGTTGCAGTGAGGTCACCGAGCAACTGAGCCATGGTCGTTAGGGACTCGAGGCGGATCTGCCGCGAGCTGGCCGCCGTGCTGGCCAACCCGTTACCGCTGAACCTGCGTCACGTCGATCTGCGCGCCGTGCTGGCCGAAGTCAGTGAACAGACCGGGCTGCGCTTTCGTGTCCCCGATCGTCCCTACGCCAGCGTCAAGGCACCGTTCTTTTACAGCCTGGCCGCCGGTTATCAGGCGATGGACAGTCTGGCCCGGGTTTTCAACATTCCCGACTTCACCTGGCACCAGTTGGGCGACGGAGAAGTATTCGCCGGCAGTTGAGCCGACAGTTTTTTCGGCGCCCGGTCGCCGCTTCAAATCCCCACGGAACTGTTCGACGGCTACCAGGGCAACCAAAGCGCGATGATTGCGGCCCTTCCCGGGTTACGACCAGGCGCAACGATCAACCACGGCGAGCGCATCACCAGTGTGGCCCTTGCCAATGACCAGATGGCCATCCGATGGAAGACGCAATCCGCCGTGCTGTAGAGCGCCAATTCCCTGAACTGACTGGCGGCTACCACCTGCCGCGTTTTGCCCGGGTTATCGCCGTGGCTGACGCCCCGGCCGGCGCCGGTATCTGCGACGACTTCCGGCCGCGTTATGCCGTTGACATTGAATTGCTTGGTCCAGATGGTGAAGTCGATCCCCAGTTGCCGCAGCTCGCCGGCGTACCGCTGCCACTGCCCACCGGTGGCGAGGAAATGGGCATGTATGCCTTTCCGGAGGAGGGCACCCAAGTGGTGGTGTGCTTCGCCTATGGCCTGCCTAACAAACCCTACATTCAAACGATTCTGCCGCATGGGCTGAGCATGCCCCGGGTTCCGAAAGGTGACCAGGTGTGGCAGCACAGCGAGGCCGCCCAGCAGCGCGTCGATGCCGACGGCAACTGGCTGCGCCAGACCGATGGCAAGATCCAGGACAAGGCGATAGAACGCGAAGTGGAGGCCCTGGAGAACCGCGAGCAGTTCCAAAACCACACCCAGACGATTGACGATCATTCAACCGAGACAGTGGGTGGGGTGAAAACAATCGAGGCGCTGGGCGCGCTCAAGCTGATGTCGGGCGGGTCCGCGAGCCTGGCGGCGGTGGATGATCTTCACCAGGCAACTGGGCGGGATTTGAACCTGGTGGTGGGGCAGAAGCACAACGCCACGGTGGGCGGCGATATGCAGGAACGGATTGAGGGCTTGCGCCAATGCGTATCCGGAATTAGTCAGCGGATGCAGGCGCCGAAAAACTGGATCGGGTCCGGTGGCGTGAATCTGTTCCAGGTGGTGTGCGACACCCTCGATCTGTTGCAGCAGATGAACACACAGCTCGCGTCACATACCCATGTGCGTGGCCCAGCTCCGAATCCAAGTGATGCCGCAGCTTTTACGGCAAAGGCAGTTAAAGCAGAAACACTCGCAGAAAAGTTGCGACTCATTACTTTATAAAAAGATATCTCTGCTCAATTTATAGAGTGCCGAATACTCTTAAGGGACTCAGTAGGGCCTTTTGAGGGCCTCATTAGTGTCGCTATCTCTTGATATCTTTTATCATTAAAAAATAGCCGCATACCGCCTGTCTGAAATATTGTTTTGCAGTTATTCCATTTAACGGAACTATAGCCCGTCAGGTTTTTTTAGCGCTCGCTAAGAAGTTTTCGGCGGAGCCCGCGGAAATGCTGGAGCGGTGGGAGTCGATTGCAGTCGCGCTACGATAGCAGCTAGCCAGAAACGGCGAAGCCCGCACGGATGCAGGCTTCGTTGTGTTCCTCGGTTGCGCCGCTTCTGGTTGGTTATTGCCAGAAACGCTGTGTTACGACCGGCTCACCGACCTGAAGCTGTACTTCTTTGTTACTCGCATTTCGAAGCGTATGGCTATGTGACGAACCCGTCAACCCCAAAGGGTTGACCGTATATGGCTAAAGTTGCGTAAGTTACTTTTTCGTAATTGATGCGATTGCAAGTAAATCTTGTAAATACAGCATTTACAAAATTTACAGGGTGACTCGCTAAATTAGGTGGGGAAGTGCTGTGAGTCTTCTTGTGGACACACAGTTTTTTCAGTTTTGTTTCCCCTTAGGAGCTTTAGCCAATGAAGTCATTCATTAGCCGATACCTTCCTGAAGAGCTGATTCGAGCGTTGCAGACCGCGTATTGGTCGATCCGCTTGATCAGAATCCTCCAGCAGTTGTAATGCAGCACAGCAGGGGCCATAGGCCCCTGCTTTCGTTTCCATCCACCGATACTCATTTACTCAGTCAACATAACCAGACTTCGAAACGGCCGCTCGGCCGAAAACAGCCGGTCGCGAACGGCAACATTCGGCCAGAAGCGGATCTTGATGGAAATCTCCTTTCGCACTATCGTTTGACCGTCGGATTTGTCTATAAAACCAGGAGCGGTTCAATTTAGCGCGAGGTTGGCCGGTCACACAGGTCTATGACGTTATGCTGTTGGTAATTTGAGTTCAAATCTACTTGCTAGGTCGGTATATCTATTGATCTGATCTAAAATCAGAAAACCCACTAATGACGATTTTCGGTTCAATGCAGAGCTGGGTGTCACTCCATGTCCAATGGTATTTCTACTGACAAAATCGCCGACGTTTGAAACGTCAAAGTCTTTGAAGTAGTGTTTGAGTATGTACTCACCAAACTGCTCCGGGAATAATCTCGTTATACTGTGAGTATGCTGTGTAACGGAGGTTGGAATGTGCTTTGAAAGAATATCTTGACGACGACCTTCTTTTGCTGGGTTTGCGCGAATGAAATCTTCACGCAACAAAGCTTCTATCCTTGGATATAAAATGTGTATGGATGCATCATATTGCTTATTGATGTGATACTTGAGCGCTCGCCCTATAATATCTAAGTGTAGCGTTATTTTTCATTGTTAGAGATTTTAACTAGCCATGCGTCGCAATCATTGCAAAACTGATCATCGATCTTTGCTTCGATTTCGTCGGTTTTCCAATCAAATTTTATGTGGTTAAATAAATCTTTTTGCTGTTCATATCCAAGATAGGAGAATGGGAACCACCCGGATGAGATTATCTTTTGCCACTCACTATTATCCAAATCAAAAATATCATTATAGATTGATGCGGAAAATCCGGCGCCCAAAAAACGGCCCACGTCATAATCAATCAGATGAAGGTTTTCTCCTGAGTTGAGCGGGCCAAAATCATATAAAAAAATCCGATCCCAGCCGTTGCTAAGAATCACAATGTACCCACAGTCCTTAGGGAACTCTAAGTCTTTAAATATAATTCTATCGAAATGATAGATGTCGCTCTTTCTCACTGGGTCGCCTTCGCTCACCGCGTTCGCAACCAAAGCTTCGCCAAATATCTCAAGTTCATTTAAATAAGTTTCAACCTTTAAATCTTTGTGGATGATGGCCACAAAGCTTCTTAAGTCCGAAGCATGGAAGTTTTCATGGGCAAGCTGTAAGATTTTATCAAGGAAACCTTCTATCTTTCTTATAAAATCTTTGCCGTCTGAGGAAAGCGAGACTCCACGAAATTGGATCTGTACAACGCCTTCCCCTTGAGCGGACGTCATGCAATAACCAACGGGGATTGCGTCCAAGTAAACAATTTTCATGCTGTTGGCCTCAGTTATTTAATAAAAAGGTCGGGCTATGCCGGGTCTAATCCTCTTAGAACATGAATGTCGTTCGATTTATTATGGTCTGCTACTCATTGCCTGAGTAAAAGTTATCGTATTTTTTGACGCTGATATTGATTAGCTTTTCAGAGTTTTTTGGTACAACAGAGATATTCCCATCGAAGCTATTATCTTTAATTCCGCCGAGTACAAATCTATCGCCATAGCCCGATAGTATTACATAGTTTTTGCCATCCATAGTGAACGTAGGATAAGCCGATTTGAACTTTGCGACGCCTTTTCCAACCCCCTGTATCATCAGCGCGAGCACTGTAAACAGGAACAGTACAATAATGCAAGCAAGGAGTTTGTCCCAGACTCTCGGCGGTTTCGAAGCAGGACGCTGTCCGCTAAACTCTTTTATACCTTCCGAGTCTGCGGCTTTCTCAAACGCTTCTTTCCATCCTATTTTTCGCGCTCTCCAAGCGACATTCATAACAGCAATACTACCAAAGGCCAATGCGAGTCCTAGGCCAGCGTACGCGAGATAAGACGTGAAGCCACTTACATAAATTGACATCAGCATTGGTAACACCATTATTAATTGTATGGCCCACCAACGAATTACTCTTTCTCTCCTAGTGCCTAAATGAAATAGAAAATAGCTACAGCTAATGAATGGGATAAATGCAAAAAGCACGACGATTGCAGAGATGATCATCCCTCTGAGGTCAACGTCTATCAATTCATGTGATATGCCAAACGCGTCGGCGTAACCGGTTTCAAACATTAACGCCACACCAAACGCTATAACCGGTGCGACAGCAAGCATAACGCCTTCCCTAAACAAAATGCTCATATGAACTCTCAATTGGCTGTTTTACGGTCTGGCTACTAGTCAAGCAGTATCATGTCTATTCCACAAGATCAGGATTTTAGGAATATTTCGACTATTAATCCTATTTCAAGGCACACACGTGGCCGCATTGCCATCGCTGCGAAACATTCTCACTTTCTGCGAATATGAAGGTGATGCTCGGAGGCTGATAAACGCAAGCTCGTCACAACACCGCTACCATCCTGAGTCTGAGAAGGATGAACGACAAAATTAACTGCAAAAAAAAATCTGGTGAAAAAGCACTTATCCCCCTCCCGCCGACGGGCTTTACGTCTGTTTTTTGTGCAAATACGGATGTAGTGCAATCGAACCTGCAGCCCAGGCGGGCCGTGGGGCTCTGCAGGCGATCGGGATTTTCACAGATTGCAAAATTTTGAAGGGAAATGCAGCGGCATTGCACTGCGGTGTTCAGGGCGGTCACGGACGGGATAGCGCTGTACCCCCCGGTTTCATTGGGCGACAACTTATAAAACGTAGGTTTTAGCGTCTTTTATGATTTTTAACTGCTCCCAATTCTGATTTTTTATGGGCCGGCGTTGGGATGGTTAAGACGCCTGCAACCCTTAGCTGGCAGGCATCTCCGGGATCCTGTTGTTTTTCAGTCGCTCACCAACGATTAATCGGCGTGGCGAGGGCGGCTGCTAACTTGGGATGCTGGCGCAGGTCGATCCATTGGGGTGTAGAGGTAGCTAACAACCAAAGCAGGAATTCCGCGGCTCGCGATCTCGAGAAGCCTCGTATCTTCGGATGACGCAAGAAATGACGAGGTCAGGTGCGCAAGGCCCTTATTAGCAATGCGGAAGACGGAGAGAAGAGCTTGCTCTGCTTCGGCCGCATCTCCAGGGTAGCGAGAGAGCACCTGCGCCAGGGAAACATGGGTAAGGGAACCACTGGCATTTTCAAAGTGTTCAATGCCGATATCGTCTCCTCTACGCGCGTGAGTTAGATTTTGCAATCGGCCGGATGCGCTGGTGAGACCAAGAAATTCCAGAAGTGCTCTGCAGTGAATGACGCCGGCCTCAATTGCAGCATTTGTGAAGGCATTCGAGTTGCCCTCAATGGTGAGTTCGTCATTGATGAGTATTTTCATTGGTTGGGCATCGCCCCAGTCTGTCTGCAGACGGAGAGCAATGTTGAGCGCTTCAATTGCGCCGAGACTGTGCGGAATGAAGTGGTTAAGCGCATCCGCTAAAGAATCTTCGCTTGGCATGGTTACTGGCTCCATTTGGAAGAACTTCAGCATAGCAGCGACAGCGTGGGGGATCAGGAACCGAAATCGTCGTTTTTAATGAGAGCAATTCTTAAAGGCGGGGGGAGTTTTCAAAAAGAGCGATATCAGCGATACCAGATCGCTAGCGGGTCTAGAAACCTCGGATTTACTGGGCTTTCGGTATTACAAAGGAAGGTAATACGAAGCGATATGAACAGTAATATTTTGGCCAACCCCCCGGATTCATTGGGGTTTAAAGAATGGAAATATAGCTTTATAGAAAAGTAATTCTATCGCCTTCCTATCGCTTAAATATCGCCTTTCCTACAAACCGCTGTAGGCCTTGGTCTATAAGGGTTGTGGCTGATTTTCGGAGGGGATATTACTGATATTACTTTTTTTTCAAACCCCCATAGATTTTAGGATTGGCACCTATACGGGGATTGGGGTGAGGCTAAACGGCTCTTTGCCTCAGCTTGCATCAAACGGCCCCCAATACGGCCCGCAGTGGGATGCAGTAAAGGATGAACCGAGCTACAGGCCTTGAAAATAGTGGAGCGGGTGAAGGGAATCGAACCCTCGTTATCAGCTTGGGAAGCTGGAGTAATGCCATTATACGACACCCGCTCAGAGCGGCTGACTTTGTACCAGATGTGCGCGCGGATTTGAAGTTTTTCTTTATGTGCGCTGCATTTAGCACAGGTGAAACGACAATTCGGCCATTCGCGGGCAAGCCTCGCCCCTACAGGTTTGCGTTAGCAGTGCAGGAGTGGGCTTGCTCGCGATGACTCAATTTCAGATTGCCAGTGCATGGTGGTCCTGGACGTAGTGGTAACGCGGTCGGCTGGCGTATTGCTCGGGTTTCAGGAAGCCCAGCAGTGCGTTTTGGCTGTCTCGGCAGGCGGCTTTGTGTTCCATGTCGAGAAAGTGCCCGGTGGCTTGCAGGGTGCTGAAGGTGGCGTGTTGCACGTGGTTGGCGAATAGCCGGGCGCCGTCGGCGGCGGTGTATTCGTCCCATTCGCCGTTCATGAACAGCACCGGCACGTTGATTTTCTCGGCAGCCTTGAGGAAGCACTGGCGATCGCTGTGCAGCAGGTCGTTGATGTGGAAGTGCATCTGCCCGTATTCGTGCTCGGCCAGGTTGCTCACGTGGCGATAGTTGAAGCGCTTGAACAGCGACGGCAGGTGTTTGCCGATGGTGCTGTTGACCAGGTTGCCGACCCGGTCGCCATCCCGGCTGCCGAGGTAGTCAACGCCGCGTTCCAGGTAATCGCGCATGTGCTCGTTGATCTCCGGGGAGAACGAGCTGATCACGGCTTTTTCGATGCGTCGTGGCCGTTGGGCGAGGGCGACCAGGGTCGCGGCGCCACCCCAGGAAAACGACAGCACGTGTTCGGCGGCGAAGTGGTCGATCAGCTCCAGCAGGATCTGGCCTTCGACTTCCTTTGTGAGCAATTTCTCATGCCTGTTGTGGGCTTTTGACTTGCCCGCGTAGGGCTGGTCGTAGCACACCACATTGAACTGCGGGTGCAGGTTTTTTACGGTCTGAGCAAACGACGCAGTCGTGGCCATCGAGCCGTTGACCAGAATAATGGTCTTCTCTGCGGCGTCTGCGCGATAGAACTCCGTGTAAACCCGATACTGACCCTGTATATCCAGCACAGCGATTTCTGGCCTCATGTCATAAGACTCCTGGGCAAGCGGGTATGCGCGCAAATGAGATTGCACGAGCTTTGTGACAGGTAGGCATACGCCTGGAATTTGGAGGCCCATGTCGATCCGGTAAGGCAGGTCGACGGGTATTGTTATTGGCGGGCAGTCTGTCGGCGGAATGCGGAACCTGAGGGTTCCTGGCCGACAAAAAGTTTCTTAGAAGTATGTTGTGACTCGTCGGTCACAATTTGGCCGACGTCCTGATTCAAGCAGGGGCGGCGGCATCGCGCAAGTGTCATTGGTAAATTGTTCGACAACTTCTGCTGAGCGGTCGCCTGCTTAGATCAAATGAATCTCTTCGGTGCGCAACGGGCGGTACTCGCCCGGTTTTAGCGCGTTATCGAGCAGCAACGGGCCCATGCTTTCGCGGTGCAGGCGCAGGACCTTGTTGTCGAAATGGCCGAACATGCGCTTCACCTGGTGATACCGGCCTTCGACAATGCTCAGCCGCGCCGCCTTCGCCCCAAGCAGCACCAGCTCGGCGGGCTGAGTCGTCAGGTCTTCGAAAGCGAAGTACAGCCCTTCGTTGAAGGTGACTGCATACTCCGGGCCGATGTCCTGTTCGGTCTCGACGTAATACACCTTGGGCAGCTTGGTCTGGGGTTGGGTCAGGCGTCGCGACCAACTGCCGTCGTTGGTGATGATCATCAGGCCGGTGGTGTTGAAGTCCAGGCGCCCGGCGATGTGCAGGTCGTCCTTGTCTGGCTCGTGGATCAGGTCGAGCACAGTCGGGTGTTGCGGATCGCGGGTGGCGCTGACGCAGCCGGGCGGTTTGTTGAGCATGAAGTAGCGTGCGGGTTTGCCGACTTGCAGCACCTCGTCGTCGACCTCGACGCGGCTGAATTCCAGCACTTCGCTGTGAGGATCGCTGACGACTTTTCCGTCAATCCGCACGCGTTTTTCCACCAGCAACAGACGAACCTGCTTACGGTTGAAGCGCGGCAGGTTGCTGAGGAAACGGTCTACACGCATGGGTTAAAAATCGGACGGAAAAGGGCCGCGCATCTTACGTGATCGGCCGGGCGGCTGCTTGCAGCTGCGCTTCGACTTGCGCACAACGCGGGCACAGGCAGGAGAGGTCACGCAGTTCCGCCGGCAGCGCTTCAAGAACCGCCGGGTCGATGCTGACGCCGTAGCACCAGCAGGCGCGGTCGGCGGTTCGTGGGTCGGCCAGGCTGCAGTCGTTGGGCGCGCCGCAGGCCGGGCAGAGGTCAGGCTTGTTCATCAAGGTTATTCATAAACGGAGTGAGGCATTTCCACGCAGGTGCGATTGCGGCCGGCTTGCTTGGCCCGGTACATCGCATGATCGGCCCGGGACAGCAGGGTATGCAAGGTTTCATCCGGTTGCAGGGTGGTCAGGCCGATGCTGACGGTCAGTCGCAGCTCCTTGCCGTTGTAGGCATAACGCTGCTTTTCCACATGTTGGCGAATTTTCTCGGCGATTTTCTGACCGGTCTCACCGTCGGTGTCTTTGAGCAGCACGATAAATTCCTCGCCGCCCCAACGGCAGACGATATCGGCATGACGCAGGCAGCTTTCCAGGTCACGGGCGAACCCGATCAGCACCTGATCGCCGGCGAGGTGACCGTAGGTGTCGTTCAGCACCTTGAAATGATCGAGGTCGAGCAACAACGCCGTCAGCGGTTTCGGTTCGCGCTCGGCCTCGTGCATCGCCTGTGCCGCCAACAAATCAAAGCCGCGGCGGTTGGGCAGTTCGGTCAGGCTGTCGAGGGTGGCCTGGGCCTGGATTTTGTCCTGATAGCGTTTGATCACGCGGTTGAGCAGGATCAGCACAATCGAGGTGACGAGCAGGCAGATCAGCAGGTTGAGGTACAGAGACTGGCGGATTTCACTGAGGGCGCCGTCTTCGCGTTTGTCGACAAACAAGTACCAGTTCAGCTCCGGAATGAAGCGCACGTTGAGGAAATGTCCCTGACCCTGGCCGGAATATTCGTAGCTGCCGCTGTGGGGTTTGGGCAACTGGCTGACCAGGCCTTTCATGCTGCTGAGCTCGCTCAGGCTCTGGCCGGCCCGCGCACCGTCGGGGCCGCCCTCGGCGCCGGTGAGCACCAGTCGGCCGAAGGTGTCGACGAAGTACACGTTGCGTTGATAGCGCTGCTGATATTTGTCGATCAACTTGATCACCGCATCCACCGTCAGCCCGACGCCGGCTGCACCGATGAAGCGTTTGTCGTAGTCGTAGACCTTGTAGTTGATGAAGAACGTCAGGTTGTCCCTGTTGGCCAGGTCCGGGTCGACGTTAATCTCGTAAGGCTCTTTCATGTCGCGAACGCGGAAATACCAGGCGTCCCGTGGCTCGTCGATCTAGACCTGCTTGAGCACGCCTTTGGCGTGGTAGTAAGTGAGGCTGCTGTTGGAGATGAAGAACGCGGTGTAGGCGCCGTAGTGGGTCATGACCTCGTTGAGGTAGCGGGTCATCTGGTCGGGGTTGTGCTCGCCGTTGACCACCCAGTCGCGCATGAAGGTGTCACGGGACATCATCGAGGAAATCAGGATCGGCCTGACGAGGTCTTTCTGGATTTCCGAGTAGACCGTGTCGGAGGTCAGCGGCAATTCGGTGTTGACGATGTTGTCGCGGATCGACGCTCGCGAGGCGTAATAACTGAGAAACGAAGTGGCGAGGAAACCGGCGCCCAGCAATGCGATCAGCGTGAGCACCAACGAGCGTTGGGAATACAGCGGCGAGCGAAGCGGCATGGTGGTTCCGTTGGCAGTGACCCGATGGCATGCATTCTAGTGGCCTCGAGCGGAAATAACTGCTGGATTTACACGGTGGGCCGCCGTGAAAACCTCCTTCGTCTGGTAGGGCCTCTTCGCGAGCAAGCCCGCTCCCACAGGGGAATACATTCCAATGTGGGAGCGGGCTTGCTCGCGAATCGTGAGATCAACGCCGATCTGTCAGATAAGCCCGCCACCCGCCGAGATGACTGATATCCACCGCGCCCTCAAGCCCGTAAGCCTCACAAATAAACCCGCTCTCCCATCGCCCATCCGCCAGTTGCACCTTGCCCAACCCCAATGGCGCCGGAATCCCGGTCAAAAACGAGCCCAACTCACTGCTCGGCAATTCCCAAACCTCCACCGCAATCGCCACGCCACCGTCCTTCACCCGCACCATTCCCGGACGAAACGGCGGGCCACCGGCCAATGCATACAACTGATAATCCGGCGAACTGAACGTCGTCTCGACCAGACGAGCCCCACGCTGCTTGAGTTGCCAGTTCAACGCCAGACCCTCCAGGTGCGCGCCACACACCACCAGCCGTGCGCGGTCATTGCGGGCAACGGCCGCTGGCGCAGGCGAGCCTGGTTGCCGTTGAAAAGCATCCGCCACGCTCAACAGGTACTGATCGGTAAACGCCCGGCCAAACAGCGTCACGCCCCACGGCAAACCGTTACCCATGAAACCGCTGGGCACGGCGACGGCGGCGTAGTCGAGCAGGTTCATGAAGTTGGTGTAGTAGCCCAGTTCCGAATTGCGTAGCACGGGTTCGGCGGCCAGTTCCGCCAACGTCACGGGGCGGCCAATGGTCGGCGTGAGCACACAATCGAGGCCGTCCAGCAACCGGTCGCACAGCGCCTTCAGTTCTTGCAGTCGATATTGTGCGCGGAAGGTCTGCACGCCGGTCACCGCCGGGGCCTTGGCCAGTACGGCGCGGATCACCGGCAACACCGCTTGCGGGTTTTGCTCCATCAATTCGCCGGCCACGCTATAGCGTTCGGCGACCCACGGGCCTTCATAGAGCAACTGCGCGGCCTCGAGGAACGGTGACAGGTCCAGTTCAACCGCTTCACCGCCCAGGGCCTTGAGTTGATCGATGGCGTCGCCGAACAACAACGGGCCTTCAGGGCAGCCGAAGAACTCCAGGTCTTGGGCACGCGGCACGCCGAAGCGGAAGAGCCGAGGCGCACCGAATGCCGAGCCGTCATTCCACAGCGGATTGCTGCGGCTGTAGGCGTCCCGTGGGTCGACGCGCGCTGTCAGCGCCAGCAACTGACTGGCCTCCCGCGCGGTGGCGGTGAAGGTCGTAACGCAATCAAGCGTGCGACACGCCGGCACCACACCGCCCGTGGAAATCAGCCCTTTGGTGGCTTTCAAACCCACCAGATTATTCAGCGCCGCCGGCACTCGGCCGGAGCCCGCCGTGTCCGTACCCAACGAAAAACTCACCACGCCCAACGCCACCGCCAACGACGACCCGGCACTGGAACCGCCCGCCGGATACTCCGGCAACACGCTGTTCGGGCAGGCGCCATACGGCGAGCGACTGCCATTCAATCCCGTGGCGAATTGGTCCAGATTGGTCTTGCCCAGGGGAATCGCCCCCAGCGCCAGCAACTGCTCGACGATGGTCGCCGAACGCTCCGGCACATAGGCGAACGCCGGGCACGCCGCCGTGGTCGGAATGCCCGCCAGGTCGATGTTGTCCTTGATTGCGAACGGCACGCCATACAGCGGCAGACTGTCGAGGTCGCGACCGTCGAGGGCGGCGAGGTACGGTTCCAGTTCCTCGACACTGAGCAAATGAATGAACAAGTGATAATCCGGGTTCAGCGCCGCGGCTTTGTCCCGCAGGCTCAGCAGCAGTTGCCGAGGCGTGGTGTGGCCGTCGCGATAGGCGCTGCGCAGGGCGTCGAGTTGCAGATTGAAATTCATGACTTGATCCTTTTCAAAATGAGTTCAGTCGAGGTCCAGCACCACGACCCGCTGCCCGGCGCGCACCGCCGAACCCGGTTGCACGAGAATCTTGCGCACCACCCCGGCCATCGGCGCCAGCAGGGGGATTTCCATCTTCATCGACTCCAGAATCACCAGCACATCCCCGGTCTCAACCCGTGTGCCGGTTTCAACCTGGACCTGCCAGAGGTTGCCGGCGATGTGGCTGTCGACGCTCTGTTGACCGCTGGCCAGCGGCGCGTCTTCGGTCGCTTCGGGGATCAGTTCTTCACTGTCGAAATGTGCCTGGCCGCTGGCGATCCAGCGTTCCCGTTCGGCGTTGAACGCCGCTTTTTGCTGATCGCGAAACGCCGCGATGCTCTCGGCTTCTTTCGTCAAAAAAGCCTGGTAATCCGCCAGGTTCAACTGACTGTGTTCGATGTTCAGCTCGAAGCGCCCGAGGGGGAAATCCCGGCGAATGCGCAGCAGCTCATCGGCGCTCACCGGGTAAAAACGAATCTGATCAAAGAACCTTAGCAGCCACGGTTTGCCGTCGAACGCCGCCACTTCGCGGTAGCGATTCCACATCTGCAAGGTGCGCCCGACAAACTGATAACCACCAGGGCCTTCCATGCCGTACACGCACATGTAGGCGCCGCCGATGCCCACCGAATTTTCGGCAGTCCAGGTGCGCGCCGGGTTGTACTTGGTGGTCACCAGACGATGGCGCGGGTCGAGCGGGGTGGCGACCGGTGCGCCGAGGTAAACGTCGCCCAAACCCATCACCAGATAGCTGGCATCGAACACCGTGCGCTGCACTTCGTCGAGGTTCGGCAGGTCGTTGATGCGGCGGATGAACTCCAGGTTGCTCGGGCACCACGGCGCGTCCTTGCGCACGGTGGTCATGTATTTTTCGATTGCCAACTGACAGGCCGGATCGTCCCAGGACAGCGGCAAATGCACGATGCGCGATGGGACTTGCAGGTCCTTGGCGGCGCACACCGCGTCCCATTCACCGGCGATGATGCCGAGCAGATCGGTCAGCGGTAGTTGTTCGGGGTGGTAGTGGACTTGCAGGGAGCGGATGCCGGGCGTGAGGTCGATGACGCCGTGGAGGTGTTTGGTTTCCAGGGCTTGCATCAAGGCATGGGCGCGGAAGCGCAACACAAGATCGAGCTCTGGTGCGCCGATTTCCAGCAGCAGATGAGTATCGCCCGACAGTCGCGCTACCAGCCGCGTATCCCCCTGACCCAACTCCAACACCACAGGCGACTCAACCCCCTGTGGGAGCGGGCTTGCTCGCGAAGGCGTCGTGCCAGTCGATATTAATGTGTCTGATACACCGCTTTCGCGAGCAAGCCCGCTCCCACAGGGGGTATCCCATTTCAGGGCGAGATTGCGGGCGGTTTTGAGATCGACCGGTTGGAACTGCACCTTATCCCCAGCCTTAAGCTGCCCCAACTGCCAAAGGTCCGCCTCGATCACCGTCACCGGGCACACAAACCCGCCCAGGCTCGGCCCATCCGGCCCGAGGATCACCGGCATGTCCCCGGTGAAATCCACCGCGCCGATCGCATACGGATTGTCATGGATATTCGACGGATGCAGTCCCGCCTCTCCACCATCGGCCCGCACCCATTCCGGCTTCGGCCCGATCAGCCGCACGCCGGTGCGACTGGAGTTGAAATGCACTTCCCACTGGGTGGCAAAGAAAGTACCCATGTAGTTTTCGGTGAAATATTCCGGTGCGCCGTGGGGGCCGTAGATCACCCGAATTTGCCGCACGGCTGGCAGATCAGCGATGTCAGGCAGTTGTTCTCCGGCCCTACGATCATTCAGCGCCGGCACATGCAGCACATCACCGGCCCGCAGCGCCCGCCCGCCATGTCCACCAAACTGGCCGAGGGTGAAGGTGCTTTTGCTGCCCAGGTAGTCCGGCACTTGCAGCCCACCGCGCAGGCACAGGTAGCTGCGGGCGCCCGCACCGGCGATCGTGCCGAGGCTCAATGTGGCCCCTGCCGGAATCAACAATGCGGTGTTCATCGGCACCGCTTCACCGTTCAACGTCAACGGAATCACCGCCCCGGTCACCGCCACCACGGCGTCACAGTTGAAGCGCAGCAACGGCCCGCTCATGGTGATTTCCAGTGCCGCAAAACCCTCGTCATTGCCCAGCAATCGGTTGCCCAAACGCAACGCCCGACTGTCCATCGGCCCCGACGGCGGCACGCCGACCGCCCAGTAGCCGAGGCGACCGGGATAGTCTTGCACGCTGGTTTGCGTCCCGGCGCTGAGCACTTCGAACGTGTTGGCGTGATACACCAGACCTTCCAGGCACCGCGTCCACGGCTGGCCGCTGGCGAACGGTGCGTCGAGCAAAATCTGCCGCAGGTAATCGCGGTTGGTTTCCACGCCGTAGAGCAGGCTGTCGCCCAAGGCCTGATGCAAATCTGTAAGCGCCAGCTCCCGAGTCGGCGCCCAACTGATGACCTTGGCAATCATCGGATCGAAGTACGGCGGGATCTCGCAACCGGCCTCGACCCAGGTGTCGATGCGCAGGTGTTTGCCGTCAGTGGCGGGGAAGTTCACCGCCGTCAGCAGGCCCGGACTCGGCTGAAAATCCCGGCCCGGATCTTCCGCATACAACCGTGCCTGAATCGCATGACCGTGCGCGTTCAAACCTCTGCTTAATTCATGAAGCGGCGGTAAATCGCCCGCCGCCAGTTCGACCATCCAGCGCACCAGATCCACGCCCCACACCTGTTCGGTAACGCCGTGCTCGACCTGCAAACGGGTGTTCACTTCCAGAAAGTAGAACTGCTGATCTTCACTGTCGAAGACAAATTCCACCGTCCCGGCGCTGCGGTAATTCACCGCTTTCGCCAGTTTGATCGCCGCCGCACACAACGCGTCTGCCATCCCTTCGGGCAGGTTCGGCGCCGGGGTTTCTTCGAGGACTTTTTGGTTGCGCCGCTGCACCGAACAGTCGCGCACGCCGAGGGCAATCACCTCGCCCAAACCATCGCCAAACACCTGCACTTCCAGATGCCGGGCGCGCTGGATGTACTTCTCGATGAACACCCCGGCGTCGCTGAAATTGTTCTGGCCCAGGCGTTTGACCGCTTCGAAGGATTCGCTCAGCTCCGCAGCGCTGCGGCACACGCGCATGCCGATGCCGCCACCGCCGGCGGTGCTTTTGAGCATCACCGGGTAGCCCACGTGTTCGCCGGCAATCATCGCCGCGTCGAGGCTGTCGAGCAGTTCAGTGCCTTCGAGCATCGGCACGCCGTGTGGCTTGGCCAACGCACGGGCGGTGTGCTTGAGGCCGAACACTCGCAATTGTTCCGGCGTCGGGCCGATGAAGGCGATGTTGGCCGCTTCACAGGCTTCGGCGAATGCGGCGTTTTCAGAGAGAAAACCGTAGCCGGGATGAATCGCCGTGGCGCCGGTGGCTTGGGCGATGGCGAGGATTTTATCCACCGCCAAATAGGTGCCGGCCGCCGCGCCTTCACCGAGGCTGTGGGCTTCATCGGCCTGCAAAATGTGCAGGCTTGCGGCATCGGCTTCGGAGTACACGGCAACGCCCTTGACCTGCAAATCACCCAAGGTGCGCAGGATGCGGCAGGCAATGGCGCCACGGTTGGCAATCAGGACTTTTTCAAACATGGCAAAACCCCCGGAGGCGATAACGCATCAGCCTCGACCTGGGATGCGGGCCGTCCCGCAGTTTTTCGATAGGCGCCGAGGTCGTCCCCGGGCGGAAAAACAATCTACAAAACACCGAAAATCCACTGTGGGAGCGGGCTTGCTCGCGAAGGGGCCAGCACCTTCACCATGGATGTCGACTGACACACCGCTTTCGCGAGCAAGCCCGCTCCCACAGTTGGATCAGTGGTGTTTTTGGGGGTTTAGGCACTGGCCCGAACGCGCCTGGCACAGGGCAAACAACCACCGCCGCAATCGCAACAATTTCAGTTCCATACCAGTAACTCCGCAGGCGTAGGGTTGTAGGCATTGCACGGGTTGTTCAATTGCGGGCAGTTGGAAATCAACACAATCACATCCATCTCCGCCCGCAGATCCACGTACTTGCCCGGCGCTGAAATCCCGTCTTCAAACGTCAATCCACCGTCGGCCGTGACCGGCACGTTCATGAAGAAGTTGATGTTCGGCCCGATGTCGCCCTTGCCCAGTCGTCCGTCGTGGACGCAGGCTCGCAGGTAGTTGTCGCGGCAGCTGTGCATGTAGCGTTTCTCCAATGCGTAACGCACGGTGTTGCTCTCTTGCGCGCAGGCGCCGCCGAGGGTGTCATGGCGCCCGCAGGTGTCGGCGACGATGGTCAGCATCGGTTTGCCGAGGTTGGAATAGAGCACGCTGCCGGTGCTGAGATAGACGCTGTTCTGCCGGCGCAAGGTGCGTTGCACGTCGTAGCGTTCCTTTGGGTTGGCGAGGCTGTAGAACAAGGTGTCCACGGCTTGATTGCCTTCCAGGTCGAGGATGCGCAAGGTCTGGCCGGCCTTGACCTCCATCAGCCAGGGTTCGCCGGCGGGGATGGTGGCGCGGTATACGGCGTTCTCAGGCTGCTGGTGTGAAGTAGCGATGGCGAGTGACATGGCAGCAATCCTCAGGCGAACAAACGGTCGGTGTTGATAAAGCCGCGCTCGTTTTCCGGGCGCGAGGTGCGGCAGTGTTCGGCGACGCTGGCGTCGGCGTTCATCCAGCTCAGTTTCAGCGGTTTTGGCGCGTAGTCCGGCGACGGATCCATCGGATGTTGCAGCGCGGTGAGCACCACCAGGGTGTCCATCGGTGCGTACAACTCGATGTAGTCGCCGGCCTTGGAGTTGCCCTCGACGAAGTGGAAGCGTCCGGCCTCATCGACGTTCACGCGGCTGAACAGGTTGAGGGTCATCAGCAAATCCGACAGGCCCAACCCCCACTTGCCCAGCTCCACCAACAGGTTGTCGGTGCCGTTGCGGAAGAAGCCGTTGCGCAGTTCCTGATAGCGGCCGGCGCCGTATTTTTCCGCTACTTCTTCAGCGCAGAGCACACCACCGAGGCTGTCGCTCCAGCCGCAGGTGTCGGCAGTGATTGCCGCCAGCACCCGGCCCATGTCCGAGTACAAACAATGGCCGGCAGTGAGCTTGGCGGTGTGTTGGCATTTGAGGCTGTCGGGCAGGTTCAGGCGTTCGGTTTTTTCGTTGGCGTTGAGCAGCGTCAGGCTGACATTGGCGCCGCCGCGCAGGTCGGTCAGGCGCAGCAGTTGGCCGCGTTTCAATACGAAGGAACGATGGCCGCCGCCGGGGAGCATTTCTTCGGCGAAGGGCGGGAACAGTTGGGTTGAATCAGTCATTTTCAGATTCCTCTAAGCGATACGAAGCGTGCCTGCCAGCTCAGCCGGCAAGGCATCGACGGCGGCGCGGGTGGCGCGGCGGTCGCTGTTCAAAGGGATGTCGTAGGTGATGCGTGCGCCATAGGCGCCGGGGGCGTGCGGGTCGAGGCGGACCTTGTCGAACACCAGCAAACGGGTGCCGAGGCTGAAACCTTCGGACAGGTCGTGGGTAACCATGAACACCGTCAGTCGGGTCTCGCGCCACAGCTCCAGCAGCAGAACATGCATGTCTTTGCGGATCCCCGGATCGAGGGCGCCAAACGGTTCGTCGAGCAGCAACACTCGTGGCTTCATGATCAACGCCTGGGCGATGGCCAACCGTTGTTGCATGCCGCCGGAGAGCTGCGCCGGGTACTTGTCCAGCGAGTGGCCGAGGCCGACTTTGTGCAACAGCACCGAGGCCTGTTCGCGGGCGTCTTTTTTGGCGTTGCCGAACAAGCGCCCGAGCAGCGCTGAGCGGGGCAGTTCGAGGCCGAGGGCAACGTTGTCCAGCACCGTCAGATGCGGGAACACCGAGTAGCGCTGGAACACCACGCCACGGCTCGAATCCGGTTCGCCGGCCAGGGCTTGGCCATCGAGCAGAATCTCGCCGCGACTGGCCTTTTCCTGGCCCAGCAGCAGGCGCAGGAAGGTCGATTTACCGCAACCCGAGGCGCCGACCAAGGTGCAGAACTCACCTTCGTTGACGTTCAGATTCAGACCTTCGAGCACCACCTGATCGGCGTACTGCTGCCAGACGTTTTTCACCGTGATGAAGCTCATGCGCGGGCTCCTTCATACCAAGGGAAGGCGCGCTGAGTCAGGCGCTTCAAACCCCAATCCATCAGCCAGGCAAGCAGGGTGATCCACACCACGTAGGGCAGGATCACGTCCATCGCCAGATAACGCCGCACCAGGAAAATCCGATAGCCGAGGCCATCCGTTGAAGCGATGGCTTCAGCGGCGATCAGAAACAACCACGCCGAACCGAGCATCAGCCGCAGGGAAATCAACAGCCGTGGCAGCAATTGCGGCAGCACCACGCGCAGCATCAAGGTCCAGGTCGAAGCGCCCAAGGTCTGGGCCTTGATCAGCAACTCGACGGGGATCTCCCTCGCACGCTGTTCCAGATCCCGGGCCAGCGCCGGGGTGATGCCGATCACGATCAGCATCACTTTCGACAACTCACCCAAGCCAAAAACGATGAACAGAATCGGCAGGATCGCCAGGGGCGGCACCATCGACAGCACCGTCAATAACGGCGACAACGGCGCGCCGAACAGCGGCAACGTCCCGGCTGCCATGCCCAGGCACAACCCGGCCAAGGCGCTGATGCCGAGGCCGATCGCCAGCCGTCGCAGGCTGGACGCGCTGTCCTGCCAGAGCAGGTAGTCACCGGTGCGGCTGTCGGCGACGAAGGCCAGGCGTTTCACCGCATCGGTCATCTGCACGGCGCTGGGCAGCAGTTTGTCGTTGGGGTTGTCCGTCAGCCGCTCGGCCGAGCCCAGGAAGTAGGCGAGCAGCACCAGGGCGAACGGCAGGATCACCAACAGCAAGCGACTCGGGCGATCCGGGTGGCGATTGATCAGGCGCATGGCCAGGTCCTCCAGTCTTACAACTTGGCGTCAGCGGCCATCTGCACGTAGCTCGGGTCGAAGCGCAGCTTGAGGTTGCCTTTGTCGCCGCTGGTCACGCCGTTGGCGAAGGCCATGCCCACGGCGCTGGTGTCCTTGGCGCCTTCACCGAGCAAGCCGTGCTGGAAGGAAAATTCGGCGACCTTGCGCATGGTTTCCGGCAATTGCTTGCTGGTAGAAAACGCCAGGGCTTCCTTGGGCGTGGCAAACAATTTGGTGGTGTCGAGTTGCGACTGGAAACCCGCCAGATCGGTGCCCGAGGCTTTGGCCATGTGTTCGAGGGCGGCTTTGCTCGCGGCGTTTTTCGCGTTCATCAACTCCACCACTTCGAACCAGGCGCCAGTCAGGGCTTTGCCGAGCGCCGGGTTGTCTTTGAGGGTGGCGCTGTTGACCACCATCATGTCCATGATTTCGCCGGGGATCTGGCTGGAGTTGAAGACTTCGGTCACGCCGGGTTTGGCCTTGATGTCCGAGAGCATCGGGTTCCAGGTGGTGACGGCGTTGACCTGTTCGGTGTTGAAAGCCGCCGAGATGTCGGCGTCGGAGGTGTTGACCACTTTCAGGTCTTTCTCGGTGAGGTCCACCGAATCCAGGGCCCGGGCCAGCAGGTAGTGGGAAACCGACAGCTCCACCAGATTGACGTCCATGCCCTTGAGGTCGGCGACTTTCTTGCCTTCGCCCTTGAGCACGACGCCGTCGTTGCCGTTGGAGAAATCGCTGACGATCAGCGCGGTGCTGTCCACGCCGCCAGCCGCCGGAATGGTCAGCGCGTCCATGTTGGTCATGGTGCAGCCATCGAACTGGCCGGCGGTGTATTGGTTGATCGATTCGACATAGTCGTTGAGCTGCACCACATCGATCTTGATGCCGTACTTCTTCGCCCATTTGTCGACGATGCCTTGGCTGCCGGCGTATTCCCAGGGCATCCAACCGGCGTAGATGGTCCAGCAGACGCTGAAGTGGTCTTTCTGGGCGGCGTGGGACGAGACGCTGACGAGGGCGGCGAATGCGGCGGCGAGCAGGGTGGGTATACGGAATCGGGTCATGGGATGGTTCTCCAGTTGATCAAGGGCGGGCAGGAGTCAACGCGGCACCGCGAACGGTGGCTTGTCTCCCGGGCTTTTGTCCCGCCGTGTAACCTCAACTGGAGGTCGCCAACTCTCGGACCAGCCACTCGCCTAAGCGAGCCGGAACCCTAGTCAGCCATTGCAAATTGTGGTGCCGCGAACCTGTGATGACTCCTGCACGCCTTTACTAAAGCGAGAGCCGTGCCAAGTCGGTGCGAGGCGTCTGGGCCGGGGGATGACGGTAATGGGCTGATGTTGGAGGGCGTTTGGTTGCCTTGTCATGGTGCGACGGCGCACCGCAATGGGCCGCTGATCAGGAGGCTTTTGCCGACACGCACTCGGGGCCGGATTCACAGTCAAAACAGGTGTGAGTCGGCCTGTGCCGACTGCTGTCGCGGGTCTTTCAGGAGGCCGCCATGAAGTATCAAAAACTGCTTCGTCGATTACTGCTGGGCGCGGTGTTGGGTCTGGGATTGTCCGGTTGCTATTACTACGCCGGCACGGCAGATGTGTACGCCACACCGTATTACTACCCCGGTTATTACTACTCGCCTTATTACTACGGCTATTCCTACCCCCGGTATTACGGGCGCTATCGCTACTATTACTACGGCAACCACGGGTATTACGGCGGTCGCGGGCCGGGTTATTACCACGGTGGCGGCCGCTACGGTCGGCATTGATCAGCGCGGCGCTGCCATGGATGGCGGCGCCGTTTTTCATGGGAAAGATGAAAAACCTTTCATCGGGGACTTGTTTCAATGTGTTTCATAAACGCACCAGATTCCGAAATCGATGTCTGATCTTTCGACAGTCGCCAACAATTGGCTGTCGCCTGCCAGCGTCGCTGGTGTGGCTACTCGCGGTCCAGGAGGCCGCCATGTATCGCCGAATTCTTCTGCTGGTCGTGTTGAGTTTTTCCCTTGGTGCATGCGTTCCCTATTCCTACGGAGATGGAGGCAGCTACTACAGTTCTGAGGTTTACTCGTCCCCCGCGCCGGCTTACTACTCGGGCGGTGGCAGCTACTACTCGGCGCCACGCTATTACCAACCGGCGCCGCGTTACTACCAACCAGCGCCGCGTTATTACCAGGCGCAACCGCGCTACTACCAGTCCTACAACCGTGGCTGGCAAGGCCATGATCGAGGCGGTTGGGATGGCCGCAATCGGGGCAACTGGGACAATGACCGCCGGGGTCATGACGGGCGCGATCACCGGGGTGGTGGGCGTGGCGATCATGACGGGCGCGGTGGCCGGGGTGGTCACCGGTAGTTCTTCATAACAGCCAGCTACAAAAAAGCGGCGCATTGAGCGCCGCTTTTTTTGTGCCCGGATTTCAGTACTCCGACAAATCCGCCAACGGATGCCGTCCTTCCCAGACTTTATGGAAATGCGCCTCGACCACCGCATCCGGCACGTTATTGATGTCCGGCCAGTGCCAGTGAGGCTTCTGGTCCTTATCAATCAATCGCGCCCGCACGCCTTCGCTGAATTCCGGGTGACGGCAGCAGTTGAGGCTCAGGGTGTATTCCATCTGGAAAACCTGGGCCAGTGACATGTGCCGGGCCCGGGCGATTTGTTCCCAGACCAGGTGCGCGGTCACCGGCGAGCCTTCGCTCATGGTTTTCGCCGCTCGGCTGAGCAGTGGGTCGGTGGAGTCGCGCAAATGGCTGATGGCTTTCCAGGCGCAGCGCACATCGCTGACGTCCAGCAGTTCGTCGATCTGCTGACGGCGTGGCAGCCATTGTGCCTCGGGCATCTGCGCGACCGCCTCCTGCTGCAAGGCCTTGAGCAGGCTGTTGAGCTGCATCGCGGTCTGTTCCTGCCAGTTCAATTGCAGCAGGCCTTCGACCAGTTCTTCCTGTTGCTCTTCCAGCAGGAAGCGGTCGGCCAGATCCAGGTCGATCGCGTCCCGCGCATTCATGTGCGCGCCGGTCAGGCCGAGAAACAACCCGAGTTTGCCGGGCAGTCGCGACAGGAACCAACTGGCGCCAACGTCCGGGTATAAACCAATGCTGATTTCCGGCATCGCCAAGCGGCTGCTCGGCGTGACAATGCGGATGCTCGCCCCTTGCAGCAGGCCCATGCCGCCGCCGAGTACGTAGCCGTGGCCCCAGCAGATCAGTGGTTTGGGGTAGGTGTGCAGCTTGAAGTCCAGGCGATATTCCGCGGCAAAGAATTGCGCGGCCAGGGGCGGCACTTCTCCGGGATGTTGGCGACAGGCTTCGACCAGACTGCGCACCTCGCCGCCGGCGCAGAAGGCCTTGGCTCCATTGCCGCGTAGCAAGACGCAGACGATTTGCGGATCCTTGGCCCAAGTGTCCATTTGATCGCGCAGGGCGTTGATCATCGGCAAGGACAGCGCGTTCAGCGATTTTTCGGCATCCAGGCTGGCGATGCCGATGCGGGCGCCATCGGTGCCGGTGAGTTCTTCGAAGTGCAGATTCATCGTGACCTCGATCGGGAATTTGAGCGTTCAGTATGATCGCATTGCAGGAAAGTGCCGGTTCTGTGTCAGATCAATTGACAAGCCTGCCCAGCTTTCCTAGGGTTCGCCCCATTGTTTTTGCCGGGTATGACCATGACTGCTGACGACCGTATCAAACTCGAACCGAGCTGGAAGGAGGCACTGCGTGCTGAATTCGACCAGCCCTACATGGCAGAGTTGCGCTCATTCCTGCAACAGGAGCGTGCGGCGGGCAAGGAAATCTACCCGCCAGGACCGATGATTTTCAATGCGCTCAATTCGACGCCGCTGGACAAGGTCAAGGTCGTGATCCTCGGCCAGGACCCGTATCACGGCCCCGGCCAGGCCCATGGTTTGTGCTTCTCGGTGCAACCGGGCGTGCCGGCGCCACCGTCGCTGGTGAACATCTATAAAGAGTTGAAACGCGACCTGAACATCGACATCCCGAGCCACGGCTGCCTGCAAAGCTGGGCCGACCAGGGCGTACTGATGATCAACACCACCATGACGGTCGAACGCGCCAACGCCAATGCACACAAGGACAAGGGCTGGCAGTACTTCACCGATCGGATCATTGAAGTGGTCAGCGAACATCAGCCGCATCTGGTGTTCATGCTGTGGGGCGCCCATGCACAGAGCAAGCAGAAGCTGATCGACGCGACCAAGCACTTGGTACTGACCTCGGTGCATCCATCGCCGTTGTCCGCTTATCGCGGGTTTTTTGGCTGTGGGCACTTCAGCCGCACCAACAAGTTTCTGGAACAGAATGGCGAAACGCCGATTGAGTGGCGGTTGCCGCCGGTTGGCTAACAGTAATTGCTAGTCCGGCAATGGGATGGCCGTTCGTCCATTACCATTGGAAATCCGGGAGTACCTGTTATTTCTGACAGTAGACGGAGCGTTGCGGGGGCTGTTCAATCAATGGCCGGTAGTCTTGAAGTGTTCAAGTTTCGCCGGCCTATCGATTCCAGAACAGGAGTTCGTCATGAAAGAGTTAAGCATTGAAGAAATCAAAGCCCTGCCTGCCGCGACTGGAAAATTCTCCGCAGAGGTATCGAGCCGGCCAAATGAGTCTTTTGTCGCTCAGGAAGTTATATTCAGGCAGGACCCGGTCTATGAAGATCAATACCGAGTCGGCGGGCGAATTGAAACAGCTGAGCAGTTCACTACGGTAATTTTCAACATACCGAAGAACATTCAAGATGGTGAACATGACATTGGCTTCGAAAGTAGCGTTACAGCGATTTACGCGGATGATCGGGATTTCGACGGTCATGCCGTACCCGCGGTAAGCGGAAAGATAAACCTCAAGTTTGATCGCGAAAACAATACGATCAGCGCTTCAGATTTTCGTTTCCGGACACCGGGAACCCCAGGTTTAGAAGTTTACTTAGGGAAATTCAGTATTAGGATGTGAGCGACTTGAATGAACCCACCCAGGGTTATCCTGGGTGGGGTCAAAAAGTAAAGCGTGTTACCGCTCGGGCATCTTGTCCCAATACTTGAACAACGGCTCCGCCAGAAACAACACGAACAACAACCGCATCACCTGCATCGCCGTCACCAGCGGCACCGACAATTGCAGCGTCTCCGCCGTCAAACTCATCTCCGCAATCCCGCCGGGCATCATGCCCAGGGTCAGTGAACGCAGATCCAGATGGGTCAGCGCACTCAACCCCAATGCCGCCGCCGTGGCGATCAACATGGTCAACACCGTGCCGATCAACGTGCGCCCCATAAACGACGGTGCCCGGCGGAAGAACTGCCGATTGAAGTGACACCCCAACCCGCTGCCGATCAGCCACTGGCCAATCTGGCTGCCGCCGTTGGGCAAGCCGATGTGCAAGTCCCAACCAATGCTCACCGCCGCGCTCACCAGCAACGGCCCGAACAGCCATGGGTTGGGCTGGCGCAAACGTTGCCAGATCCAGGCGAGCAGGGCGCCCGCCGGGAACAGAATCGCCAGCCAACGCCAATCAACGAGTGTGGAATGACCGATCGGCGTGCCGTCCCCGAGCAAATACTTGAACGCCGCCGGGACACACAGCACCACCACCAGCACCCGCAGGCTTTGCCCCGCCGCGACGCGGCTGATCACCGCGCCATTGCGGGCGCCGAGGTTGACCATCTCCCCCGAACCACCCGGCATGCTGGAGAAAAACGCCGTGGCGCGGTCCTCCCCGGTGCGCCGCATCAACCAGACCCCGACCACACTGGACAGGCTGGTGACCAGCGCGCCGAAGAAAATCAAACCGAAATGACTGAGCACCTGTTCCATCACCACCGGGGTGAAGTGCAGGCCGATGCCGATGCCGACGATCCACTGGCCGCACTTGCGCCCGCCAGGGATTTCCGCCAATTGCCACGGGGTGAGGCAGCGCACCAGAATAATCGCCAGCAACGAGCCGACCATCCACGGCAGCGGCCAGCCGACCTGGCTGGCGAGGTAACCGCCCAGCAGGCCGACCAGCGGTGTTCCCCACCAGGTTTTGAAGGGACGATCAGACATCTGCAATGACGCGCCTCGCAACCGAACGTTTGCGCCAGATCCGCAGGATCGGCATCAGCAGCATGATGGCCGTGAGCATCCATACGCCAAAGGTGATCGGGCTCGACCAGAGGATTTCCAGCGCACCGTTGGAAATCGACAGGGCGCGCCGCAGGTTCTGCTCCATCAAGCCGCCAAGGATGAAGCCCAGCAGCACCGGCGACAATGGGAAATCCAGTTTGCGCAGGATGTAGCCGAAGATCCCGATGCCGACCATCAGAAACAGATCGAAGGTGGTGGCGTGTACGGCGTAGACGCCGATCCCGGTAATGATCGCGATCACCGGCACCAGTGCCCAGTTCGGCACGGCGAGGATGCGGGTGAAGATGCGGATCATCGGGATGTTGAGGATCACCAGCATGATGTTGGCGATGAACAACGAAGCGATCAGGCCCCAGACGATGTCCGGTTGCTGTTGGAACAACAGCGGGCCTGGGGTGATGTTGTACAGCGACAGCGCGCCGATCATCACCGCTGTGGTGCCCGAACCGGGTACGCCGAGGGTCAGCATCGGCACCAGGGCGCCACAGGCCGAAGCACCGATAGCCGTTTCCGGGGCAGCGAGGCCGCGCATGTCGCCCTGGCCGAACGTGCCTTTGGCGCCGGCGATGCGTTTTTCGGTCATGTAGGCCACAGCGCTGGCCAGCGTCGCGCCCGCACCCGGCAACACGCCCATGATGAAACCCAGCAAGCCGCAACGGATGTTCACCACGAACACCGACGACGCTTCCTTGAAGTTGAACATCATGCGCCCGGTGGCTTTCACCGCTTCCTGACCGCGATGGGTTTTCTCCAGCAGCAGGAGAATTTCGCTGATGGAGAACAGGCCCAGCACCAACACGACGAACTGAATGCCGTCGGTCAAATGGATGTTGTCCCCGGTGAAACGGTACACGCCGCTGTTGGCATCGATGCCGACGCTCGACAGAAACAGGCCGATCAGCGCTGCGATAAAGGTCTTTAGCGGACGATCACCGGCCATGCCGCCGAGGCAGACAATCGCGAACACCATCAACACGAAGTATTCCGCCGGGCCGAAAGCAATCGCCCATTTCGCCAGCAGCGGGGCGAACAGCACCATGCCGCAAGTGGCGATGAAGGCGCCGATGAACGAACTCCACGCCGACAGCGACAGCGCCACGCCGGCCAGGCCTTTGCGGGCCATAGGGTAGCCGTCGAGGGTGGTCATCACGGTGGACGCTTCGCCCGGAATGTTCAGCAGGATCGAACTGATTCGTCCGCCGTATTCGCAACCCAGGTACACCGCCGCCAGCAGGATCAGCGCCGATTCCGGCGGCAGACCCAGGGCGAAGGCAATCGGGATCAACAGCGCCACACCGTTGATCGGGCCCAGGCCCGGCAACAGGCCAACCACGGTGCCGATCAAAGTGCCGCACAGCGCGGTCACCAGGTTGTACGGGCTCAGCGCGACGCCGAAACCCTGGCCCAAATAGCCAAACGTATCCATATCAGTTCTCCAGAACGTCGAGCAGCCCGAGTGGCAGCGGCACGTCCATCAACTTGTCGAACAGCAGGTAGAGGCCAACGCTCATCAGCGTGGTGACGACGATGCCGGGCAGCCAGCGCCCGCCGTACAGGCGCGCCATCGGGATGCCGATCAGGATGCTGCTGAGAATGAAGCCCAAGGGTTCGAACAGCCCGGCGAAGATCAGCAGCAGGACGATGCAGATGCCGATCTTGTTCAGGGTTTCGCGGTCGAGTTTCGGATCGTCTTCACTGTGCACGATCGGCGTCGGGCGAAACAGCATGTACAACAAACCGAGGCCCATCAGGCCCAACATCAACAGCGGAAAGGCCCGTGGGCCTACAGGTTCATAGGAAAAAGCCGCTTGATACGGCCACGCCATCAGCGCCAGGCCGACACAGACCGCCAGCAGCACCGAAGCAAAAATGCGTTGTACGAGCATGGGAAACTCCTGGGCCGCGACCCCGGGCAAACGGGGCCGCAGCCGCTAGACAGGGGCGATCACTGGATCAGGCCGAACTCTTTGGCCAGCACTTTGTAGTCGGCGACTTGCTTCTTCACGTAGGTGTCCAGCTCCGGGCCGGTCATGGCGAACGGGAACAGTTCACGCTGATCGCGCAGCTTGGCGAAGTCGTCGGAAGCCAGCAGTTTGTCGAAGGCGTCTTTCCACCAGGCGTAGTCTTCGTCGCTGACCTTCGGCCCCAGGTAGAAACCGCGAACCACTGGCCAGACGATGTCGTAGCCTTGCTCCTTGGCGGTCGGGATGTCTTTCATTTCCGGCTCGTCCAGGCGCTTCTCGGAGAACACCGCGAGCAGGCGCATGTCACCGCTCTGGATATGCGGCATGGAGTCGGAGATATCCGTGCTGCCAACCTGGATGTGGCCGCCGAGCAGTGCGGTGGCGATTTCACCGCCGCCTTCGAGGGCGACATAACGCAGGTCCCGGGGGTTGATCCCCGCTGCCTTGGCGATCAGCGCGGTTTGCATCCAGTCCTGGCTGCCGACGGTGCCGCCGGAGCCGATCACTACTTTGCTCGGATCTTTCTTCAACGCCTGAACGAGATCGTCGAGGGTCTTGTAGGGCGAATCGCTTTTCACTGCGATAGCGCCGTAGCTGGTGCCGACCGCTGCCAACCAACGCACGTTGGTTTCATCGAAACGCCCGAATTTGCCTTGGGCCAGATTCAGCAACGAGCCGCTGGACCAGGCTACGAGTGTGCCGGCATCCGCCGGGCGCTGGGCGACCACCGCGTTATACGCCACCGCGCCGACACCGCCGGGCATGTAGGTCACGCGCATCGGTTTGGTCAGCAATTTTTCGTTGAACAGCGCGCTCTGCGCCAGTTTGCAGGTCAAGTCGAAACCGCCGCCGGGGGAGGCCGGGGCGATGCATTCCGGGCGCTTGGGCTCGGCCATCAGTTGGCCGGCGAACAGCATGCAACTGGCGGCGAGGGCGAAACGGCGCAGTGATCGATTCATTTATTGTCTCCAAGGGAGTTGTTGTTTTTGGGGATGTTTCAGGTGCGGCGGTTTCGCGTCGCGCAGCCGGCAAGAGCGCGGGCAAGCGTAAACGAAAGGGATCGGGAATAGGGCTGGGGCGGGCAAACCTGGAGCTGTATGGACAGCATGGTGCAGTACCTCGTTATTGTTCTTATTGGCGAAAACGCATCGGGGCGTTTTTCGGGAGCTACATTTCAACGCACGATCGATGGCTTGCAGTCGAAGCCATCCGTGGCTGACTCTAACGGTCGAACCTTTCACTAACCTTTCAGCCGACTTTCACGGTTTTCGGGCTTCACAGCGGCGGATGCGGCTGTAAACTCCGCGCCAAAGAATGGCGTCGACCATCCCTGAATGAGGTAAGTCTCCATGCGTGTCCTGCTCGTCGAAGATCACCTGCAGCTCGCCGAAAGTGTCGCCCAGGCGCTCAAGAGCACCGGGTTGACCGTGGATGTTTTGCACGACGGCGTGGCGGCCGACCTGGCGCTGAGCAGCGAGGAGTACGCCATGGCAATCCTCGACGTCGGCCTGCCGCGCATGGATGGTTTCGAGGTGCTGGCGCGCCTGCGGGCACGGGGCAAGAACCTGCCGGTGTTGATGCTGACCGCGCGCAGCGACGTCAAGGATCGGGTTCATGGCTTGAACCTCGGTGCCGACGATTACCTGGCCAAACCGTTCGAACTGACCGAACTCGAAGCCCGGGTCAAAGCCTTGCTGCGCCGCAGCGTGTTGGGCGGCGAACGCCAGCAGACCTGTGGCGTGCTGGCCTATGACCTCGACACCCGGCGCTTCACCCTCGGCGAAGAATTGCTGACCCTGACCTCCCGCGAGCAAGCGGTGCTCGAAGCGCTGATCGCCCGTCCCGGCCGGGTGATGAGCAAGGAGCAACTGGCGTCCCAGGTGTTCGGCCTGGATGAAGAGGCCAGCCCTGACGCCATCGAAATCTACGTCCACCGCTTGCGCAAGAAACTCGACGGCCAACCGGTGGCCATCGTGACCTTCCGTGGCCTCGGCTATTTGCTGGAAAGCCGCGATGCATAAGCCCAGCAGCCTGCGTTGGCGGTTGCTGTGGAACCTGGCGTCGTTGCTGGTGGTGTTGATGCTGGCCAGTGGTTTGAGCGCTTACTGGAATGGTCGCGAAGCCGCCGACACGGCTTACGACCGCACCTTGCTGGCCTCGGCGCGGACGATTGCCGCAGGGGTGTCCCAGCGCGACGGCACCCTCAGCGCCGACGTGCCGTACGTGGCCCTCGACACCTTTGCCTACGACAGCGCCGGGCGGATTTTTTATCTGGTCAACGACATTCACCAGAACCTGATCTCCGGTTACGAAAACCTGCCGCCACCACCGCCCGGCACGCCACGCACCGATGACTATCCGGCGTTGGCGCGGTTCTACAACGCTGTTTATCGCGGGCAGAACGTTCGTGTGGTGAGCCTGCTCAAACCGGTGAGCGAGCCGAACATGAACGGCATGGCGGAAATCCGTGTCGCCGAAACCGACGAGGCCCGGGTCAGCATGGCCCGCAGCCTGGCGGCGGACACCTTGCTGCGCCTGGGCATGTTGGCGATTGGCGCATTGTTGCTGGTGTGGTTCGCGGTCAGTGCCGCGTTACGGCCGCTGGAGCGTTTGCGCACGGCGGTGGAAGAGCGACAGTCGGATGACCTGCGGCCCTTGCCATTGGTGGAGGTGCAGCGGGAGTTGTGGCCGCTGGTGCGGGCGCTCAATCACTTTACCGAACGCCTGCGCGGGCAGTTCGAGCGTCAGGCGCAGTTCATCGCTGATGCGGCTCATGAGTTACGCACACCATTGGCGGCGCTCAAGGCGCGACTCGAACTGGGCTTGCGCGCCAGCGAACCACAAACCTGGCGCAGCACCCTGGAAACCGCTGCCCAGGGTACGGATCGCCTGACACATTTGGCTAACCAGTTGCTGTCCCTGGCACGGGTCGAAAACGGCGCACGGGCGATTGCCGAGGGCGGCGCGCAATTGTTGGACCTTAGCCAGTTGGCCCGGGAACTGGGCATGGCCATGGCGCCGTTGGCCCACGCACGGGGCGTGGCGCTGGCACTGGAGGCGGAAGAACCGGTGTGGCTGCGGGGTGAGCCGACGCTGTTGAACGAATTGCTGAGCAATCTGGTGGATAACGCCCTGGCCCACACGCCGCCGGGTGGCAACGTAATTTTGCGTGTGACGGCGCCAGCGGTGCTGGAGGTCGAGGACGACGGACCGGGCATTCCACTGGAGGAGCGCGATCGAGTGTTCGAGCGCTTTTACCGGCGCAACCAGCAGGTTGCGGGGTCCGGGTTAGGTCTGGCGATTGTGGGGGAAATTTGTCGTGCGCATCTGGCGCAGATCAGTTTGCATGACGGGGAGAAGGCGGGGTTGAAGGTTCGGGTGAGTTTTATTGCGGGGGAGTGAGGGTGATTGTGCTGGCCCCTTCGCGAGCAAGCCCGCTCCCACATTTGATCTCTGTTATGCACAAAATCGGTGATCACTGGAGATCCAGTGTGGGAGCGGGCTTGCTCGCGAATGAGGGCGACTCGGTCTTATCAGTAAAACATCGACCGTGACTCTTCCAGATCCCGGCACATCGCCTCGTTCTCCGGATCGATTCCCAGTTTCTTGAACGCCGGCACATTGAACACATCAATACGCGCCAGCGGATGGTCGGTGCCCTTGTGGCAATACAGGCTGGCGACCTGCACCAGATCGACATAATCGATTTTTTTGGACTCGCGCTTGAAGTCCAGGTACTGCCCCGGCAACTTCACCAGCATTTCCGGGAACTCCCAGACACTGAGCAATTTGTCGCCCAGCAGTGGGTGAATGCGGTCGATCACATGGTTGAGGCTGACCGGGTCCGAGAGCAATTCGTAGTGATCTTCGGCGTAGGTCAGGATCGGCAGTACGCCAATCTGATGCACCAGCCCACCGAGCGCGGCTTGATCAGGTTTGAGTTGGGTGTAACTGCGGCACAACGCGTAGCTGACCCCGGCGATTTCCAGGCTTTTGCGCCAGACTTCGCGCATTTTCTGCTCAACCACCTCGGAGCTGGCGTGGAAAATCTGCTCCATCACCAGGCCGATGGCCAGGTTGCTGCTGTAGTTCACGCCGAGCCGGGTGATGGCGGTGTGCAGGTCGGTGACTTCCTGGGTGGCGCGCAGCAACGGGCTGTTGACCACTTTGATCAGGCGCGCCGACAGCGCGGTATCGCGGCCGATGACTTTACTCAGGGTGCTCACGCTGATTTCCGGATCTTCAGCAGCCTTGCGAATCTGCAGGGCCACTTCCGGTAATGTTGGCAGAACCAGGTCATCGTTATCGATGGCCTCAACCAAATCCTGTTGGACCTTATCCGCCAGCTCACTCATTTCTGTTCTCTAGGGTCTTGCAAAAAAATACTGCTCTCAGCGCTGGATTTCTTTATCGCGATCCAGTGTGTAAGGCAGGTCCAGCAAGTGCAGGGCAGGGCCTTCGAGCGCCGCCAAGTGGATGTCGCCACCCTCTGCTGCTTCGGCTTGCAGCACGGCCAGGAGTTCAATGTTTTGTTCGCCCCGTGCAGCGATCACCACTTCGCCGATGGAACTGTTGTGGCTCGGCGCGAACAGTTGGGTGCCGGGCTCGGGCAATTCATTGCCATCGAGTTGCAGGCGATACAAGCGACGCTTGAGTTTGCCCAAGTATTGCATCCGCGCGACGATTTCCTGGCCGGTGTAGCAGCCTTTCTTGAAGCTCACGCCGCCAACGGCTTGCAGGTTGAGCATTTGCGGGATGAACAGCTCGCGGGTGCTCGGCATGACTTGGCCGATCCCTGCGCGGATCTGGCCCAGCAGCCATTGATTGAGCTCGCCTTCGGGCAGCAGGGCGCAAAGCTTGCCCTTGATGGTGTCGGCCTGATCGGCGGCGACCCACAGTTCGGCGCGCTGAGGCGAGACACGAATGGCGATCAAGCCGTCATTGCGCACCACGCTGTCGGTGTCGGCCGGCAGCTCAAGCCCCAGGCTGCTCAGGGCTGCATCGCCATGATCGAGGCCGAAGCGCACCCAGGCGGCGCTTTCGTCGGTCAGTTTGGATTTGGAGAACACCGCGTATTTTTTCAGGTCCGCCAGTTGCGGCTCCAGCAATTCGCTGGCCATGGCCAGGAGCACGCCGTCGCCCTGCAGCAGAATGCGGAAACTCGACTGCATCCGTCCTTTCTGGGTGCAGCGGGCACCGAGGCTGGCCTGGGTGTCACTCAGGTAATTGAGGTTGCAGGTCAATTGGCCCTGCAGGAATTTGCCGGCATCCGCGCCGCGGACCGCCAGAACGCCTTCGTGTGACAGGGTGCAGAAAAAAGCAGAATCGGCCATGGGTCATCGCAGGGTAAAGAGTCTGGGGGACATCATAAGGGGGCGCCCTTGAAATGGGTAGTTCACAAAAGGACAGAAGGGCCGACCAAAGCCGACTGTTCGCCCAGGCGTTGGGCTGTATACTTGCCGCCTATTTGAGGAGCGCTCCATGGTCGAAGATGTTGAACTGAATCGCCTCTACTGGCACAGCCGCCGCGGCATGCTTGAGCTTGACGTGTTGCTGGTGCCATTCGTGAAAGAGGTCTACCCGCACCTCAATGATGTCGACCGCGATTGCTACCGCAAGCTGCTCGAATGCGAAGATCAGGACATGTTCGGCTGGTTCATGGAACGTGCCGAATCGGAAGATCCGGAGCTTCAGCGCATGGTTCGCATGATCCTGGACCGTGTCCAGCCCAAGTAACGCGTTCGAATGCCGCTGGCATGCCTCACGGCAGTTGCTGGCGGTTTACGTTTTGGCCCAGCTGTTCGCGCTGGGTTCGCTGCTTCTTCTATCTATACCCGTCTGGGCCAGCCTGCTCGGCGTTGTGCTGTGCGCGGTTCATGGCGCTTGGGTGTTGCCGCGACAGATTCTATTGACGCATGCCCAGGCATTTCGCGGTTTTCGCCGCGATGCCGATGGCTGGCAGGTGTGGAATCAGGCCCGGGGCTGGCAGCCGGTGCAACTGCGGCAGGACAGTCTGGCGCTACCGTTGGTTGTGGTGCTGCGGTTTCGGCTGCGGGGCGAGCGGCAGGTCAGGACGATCTGCGTGCCCCGGGATGCGCAAGCGGCGGATTTGCACCGACGCCTGCGGGTTCGGCTGAAATTCAGTCGGCGTAGGTGGGCGGCACCAGAATAGTGTCCAGCGCCTCCGGCAGCAGGTTCGGGTAGTCGAGGGTGTAATGCAGGCCGCGACTTTCCTTGCGTTCCATTGCTGAGCGGATCATCAATTCGGCCACCTGGGCCAGGTTACGCAACTCGATCAAATCCCGGCTGACTTTATAGTTGCTGTAGAACTCGTCGATTTCGTCCAGCAACAACCGCACCCGATGCTGGGCTCGTTGCAGACGCTTGTTGGTGCGCACGATGCCGACGTAGTCCCACATGAAGCGCCGCAGCTCATCCCAGTTGTGCGCGATGATCACGTCTTCGTCGGAGTCGGTCACCTGGCTCGCATCCCAGACGGGCAGGGCGATGGGGATCGAAATCTGCGGCAACTGCTCAAGAATGTCCGCCGCCGCCGAACGCGCATAGACGAAGCATTCCAGCAGCGAGTTGCTGGCCATGCGGTTGGCGCCGTGCAGGCCGGTGAAGCTGGTCTCGCCAATGGCGTACAGCCCCGGCACATCGGTGCGGCCCTGCTGATCGACCATCACGCCGCCGCAGGTGTAATGCGCCGCCGGTACCACCGGGATCGGTTGCTTGGTGATGTCGATGGAAAATTCGAGGCAACGCTCGTAGACCGTCGGGAAGTGGGTCTTGATGAACGCTTCGGGCATGTGGCTGATGTCCAGGTAGACGCAATCGACCCCTAGACGCTTCATTTCATGGTCGATGGCCCGGGCTACGATGTCCCGTGGCGCGAGTTCGGCCCGGGGGTCGAAGCGCTGCATGAAACGTTCGCCGTTCGGCAGCTTCAGGTGCGCCCCTTCGCCGCGCAGGGCCTCGGTGATCAGGAAGCTCTTGGCCTGTGGGTGATACAGGCAGGTGGGGTGAAACTGGTTGAATTCCAGGTTCGCCACCCGGCAGCCCGAGCGCCAGGCCATGGCAATGCCATCGCCGCAAGCGCCGTCGGGGTTGCTGGTATAGAGGTAGACCTTGGCGGCGCCACCCGACGCGAGGATCACGAACCGTGCGCCGTAGGTGTCGACTTCACCGCTGGCCCGGTTGAGCACGTAGGCGCCGAGGCAGCGGTCGCCGTCCAGGCCCAGACGTTTTTCGGTGATCAGGTCGACCGCGACCCGTTGTTCGAGCAGTTCGATGTTCGGGCGTTTTTTCGCCTGGTCGAGCAAGGTTCTGAAAATTGCTGCGCCCGTGGCATCGGCTGCATGGATGATGCGCCGATGGCTGTGGCCGCCTTCGCGGGTCAGGTGAAACTCGAAACCACCGTCTTCGGTGCCCGACTGTTCATCGCGGGTAAAAGGCACGCCTTGGTCGATCAGCCACTGGATGGCCTCTTTACTGTGCTCGACGGTAAAGCGCACGGCGTCTTCATGGCACAGGCCGCCGCCGGCATTGAGGGTGTCATCGACGTGGGACTCAACGGTGTCGGTGTCATCGAGGACGGCCGCGACGCCGCCCTGGGCCCAGAACGTCGAGCCGTTGGCGAGATCGCCTTTGCTCAATACGGCGATGCGCAGATGACCGGGCAGGGTCAGCGCAAGGCTCAAACCGGCAGCGCCGCTGCCAATCACCAGGACATCGTGTTGATACTGTTGGCTCATTTCAGGATTCCGCTCAAAGCGACCCGGGTCGGGGTTGGCGCAAGACACCTGGATCGGCGAGTCAGGCAGCCACACAGCCCACTAGTATATAGAGGGGGGGAGCGGCACAATAGCCGGGCCACCATGGCATTGTGAAACTACAGTGACAGAAAAGACTGGACGCTTCGTCGGATGTTTTTTTCGCCGGTTCGGCGACAAGACGACTGTATCGTGGATTTAACACTCTTTTTCGCTTCACGGTTGCACAATGTCGGTAGCACCCCGCTATAAATAATTGGAACTTTTGCCAGAGGCCCAAGATCAATAGCGGGTTGCCTGTATCAAGGGACAGTGTCGGCTTCAGCGCGGGACCTGCGTTTTGGTCCACGCCGGCGAATCCGATGACAAGATTATTCGCGTGGCCGGGTTGTCCCGAGCTGCGCTTTTCGTGCGTGCCAAATCAGAGAGCCCGCAGGAAACTTGCTTGGAGGGGGAGAACTTTTGCGAAAAGCCCGAGTCTATGTTTGCAAGTCTGGTCGTTTAGTTATGCAAGCCTCCTTCGAGCTTATCGAGGAGTGTTCATGCTAACCCAGGAAGAGGATCAGCAGCTGGTTGAGCGCGTACAACGCGGCGACAAGCGAGCTTTCGATCTGCTAGTGCTGAAATACCAGCACAAAATTCTCGGGTTGATCGTGCGTTTCGTGCACGACACCCATGAAGCCCAGGATGTGGCACAGGAAGCCTTTATCAAGGCGTACCGTGCACTTGGTAATTTCCGCGGAGACAGCGCGTTTTACACGTGGCTTTACCGCATCGCCATTAACACGGCGAAAAACTATCTGGTTTCACGCGGCCGTCGGCCGCCGGATAGTGATGTCAGTTCCGAAGACGCAGAGTTCTACGACGGCGATCATGGCCTCAAGGATCTCGAGTCGCCAGAACGCGCATTACTGCGGGATGAGATCGAAGGCACCGTCCATCGAACCATCCAGCAACTTCCAGAAGATTTGCGTACGGCCTTAACTTTACGTGAATTCGATGGTCTGAGTTACGAGGACATTGCGGCAGTCATGCAATGTCCGGTGGGGACCGTACGCTCCCGGATTTTCCGGGCTCGGGAAGCCATCGATAAAGCCCTGCAGCCGTTGTTGCAGGAAAACTGAGACAGCGGCGACAGCCAAGAGAGGAACGCCATGAGTCGTGAAGCCCTGCAGGAATCGCTGTCCGCAGTGATGGATAACGAAGCGGACGAGCTGGAATTGCGTCGGGTACTGAATGCCTTTGACGATGTTGAAACCCGCGATACCTGGGCTCGTTACCAGATCGCTCGGGCAGTCATGCATAAGGATCTGCTGCTTCCACGTCTGGACATCGCTGCGGCAGTCTCTGCTGCGCTGGAAGACGAAGCCGTCCCGGCCAAGGCATCTCGCGGTCCATGGCGCAGCCTGGGTCGTCTGGCCGTCGCTGCTTCGGTGACCGTTGCTGTATTGGCGGGTGTTCGTCTGTACAACCAGGACGAAATTGCTGGTGTAGAACTGGCGCAGCAATCCACTCAGTCCACCCTGGCGGTTCCACAAGTCAAGGGTCCGGCTGTATTGGCAGGCTATAGTGAGAGTTCGGAAGCCACTGGCCCTATGGCCAACGGCGTATTGCAAGGTCAGCCGGGCTGGCACGATCAGCGTCTGCCAAGCTACTTGCGCCAACATGCTCAACAGGCTGCACTGAAAGGCACTGAAAGCGCTCTGCCTTACGCTCGTGCAGCAAGCCTGGAAAACCGCTAAGGAGGATCATGCGCGCCATACCTTTACTTACGCTTCTGCTCGGTGGCTGGTTTGTTGTTCCAGCCCACGCCGATGAAGCCCAGGACTGGTTGACACATCTGGGCCAGGCCGAGCAACAGCAAAGCTTTCACGGTACTTTTGTTTACGAGCGTAACGGTAGTTTTTCTACCCATAACATCTGGCACCGCGTCCAGGATGGCAAGGTCCGCGAGCGTTTACTCCAGCTCGACGGCTCGGCGCAGGAAGTCGTGCGCATTGATGGACATACTCAATGCGTCAGCGGCACCCTGATCGCAGGGCTGGGGGACTCTCCCAACTCTGCCGCTCGTGCACTCGATCCACAAAAGCTCAAGAATTGGTACGACCTTGCCGTCATCGGCAAGTCGCGTGTGGCTGGGCGTGCGGCGGTAATTGTTTCACTGACGCCGCGCGATCAGCATCGTTATGGTTTCGAGTTGCATTTGGACAAGGAAACCGGTTTGCCCCTCAAGTCATTGCTATTAAATGACAAAGGGCAATTGCTGGAGCGTTTCCAGTTCACTCAGTTGGACACCACCGAGGTGCCGTCTGACAGCGATTTGCAGGCAGGTTCTGATTGCAAGGCGCTCACGTCCAACGCAGATAAAGCCACTGCCCTCAAGGCCGCAGATGAGTGGCATTCGGACTGGCTGCCGCCAGGTTTCGAACTTAGCAGCAGTTCTTCGCGCAAAGACCCTGAAACCAAAACTCAAGTCAGCAGCCTGATGTTCGACGATGGCCTGGCTCGTTTCTCGGTGTTCCTTGAGCCATTGAACGGCGCAACAGTCACCGATACGCGTACTCAACTGGGTCCAACCGTCGCCGTTTCCCGGCGCTTGACCACCCCCCAGGGCGAGATGATGGTGACCGTGGTCGGTGAAATTCCGATTGGCACCGCCGAACGAATTGCGCTGTCCATGCGCAATAGTGCTACAACGGCCAAACAGTGAGCTGAATCGTGATGCTCATGGATCGGCGATTTGATTGTGCGAGAGGTCCGCGATGCCCATCCCACTATTGAGATGTCGAAATGTTTGGTGAGCATTTCAATTTGCAAATCCCCCCGAATTTTTTTATAGGTCAGAGCCTCTCGGCTCTGGCCTTGTTTGTTGTTCCCGGAACAAAAATACCGGCGTATCGTTCCCGGTGTTCCTTGCTCCATATCGCTTAACCATGCTCGTCGTAACGGGAGCCGTATGTCGATACCACGCTTGAAGTCCTACCTTTCCATTTTTGCCACCGTGCTCGTGCTCGGTCAGGCGGTCCCTGTTCAAGCGGCCGAATTGCCTGACTTTACGCAACTGGTCGAACAGGCCTCGCCTGCGGTGGTGAATATCAGTACCACGCAAAAGCTGCCTGATCGCAAAGTGTCGGGACAGATGCCGGACCTTGAAGGCTTGCCGCCCGCGCTTCGCGAGTTTTTCGAACGGGGCATGCCGCAACCGCGTTCGCCCCGTGGCGATCGTCAGCGCGAAGCCACGTCCCTGGGCTCGGGTTTCATTATCTCGCCTGACGGCTACATCCTGACCAACAACCACGTGATCGCCGATGCCGACGAAATTCTCGTTCGCCTGGCTGACCGCAGCGAGTTGAAAGCCAAGTTGATCGGCACCGACCCGCGTTCCGACGTGGCACTGCTGAAAATCGAAGGCAAAGACCTGCCCGTTCTGAAACTCGGCAAATCCCAAGACCTGAAGGCCGGCCAATGGGTTGTCGCCATCGGTTCGCCCTTTGGTTTTGACCATACGGTGACCCAAGGCATCGTCAGCGCCATCGGTCGCAGTCTGCCGAACGAAAACTATGTGCCGTTCATCCAGACCGACGTGCCGATCAACCCGGGTAACTCCGGTGGCCCGCTGTTTAACCTGAACGGCGAAGTGGTCGGCATCAACTCGCAGATCTACACCCGTTCGGGCGGCTTCATGGGGGTGTCGTTCGCGATCCCTATCGATGTGGCGATGGACGTGTCCAATCAACTGAAAAGCGGCGGCAAAGTCAGCCGTGGCTGGTTGGGTGTGGTGATCCAGGAAGTGAACAAGGATCTGGCCGAATCGTTCGGCCTGGAGAAACCGGCCGGTGCGCTGGTGGCTCAGATCCAGGATGACGGCCCGGCTGCCAAGGGTGGCTTGCAGGTCGGTGACGTGATCTTGAGCATGAACGGTCAACCGATCGTCATGTCCGCAGATCTGCCGCATCTGGTCGGCGCGCTCAAGGCAGGCTCCAAGGCCAATCTTGAAGTGATCCGCGAGGGCAAGCGCAAGAATGTCGAGCTGACCGTCGGCGCGATCCCGGAAGAAGGCAAGGAGCTGGACGCCGTGCCGAAAGCCGGTGTCGAGGGCAGCAGCAACCGCTTGGGCGTTTCTGTCACCGAGCTGACCGATGAACAGAAGAAAACCTACGACCTCAAGGGCGGTGTGGTGATCAAGGACGTTCAGGATGGTCCTGCTTCGCTGATCGGCTTGCAGCCTGGTGACGTCATTACGCACCTGAACAACCAGGCGATCGGCTCCACCAAGGAGTTCACCGAGATCGCCAAGGCGCTGCCGAAGAACCGTTCGGTGTCGATGCGAGTCCTGCGTCAGGGGCGCGCCAGCTTCATCACCTTCAAACTGGCTGAATAAACCGGTTGTTGGCTGAATAAAAAACCGCCTCGAAAGAGGCGGTTTTTTTGTGTCCGCGTTTTGTTGAAATTGAAGATCAGCCCATCATGTCTTTGATCATGCGTTCCTGTTCCATCAGCTCCCGTTGCCGTGCATCGATCCGCGACGACAGCGGGAAATTGCTGCCGGCCTTGCGCTTGGCGAAGTCCAGTTGCTGGATGGCCTGGCGGTAGTCGCCGACCAGTGCGAAATATTCGGCGCGAGCCTGGTGCAAGCCAATGATGTTGCCCGACAGACCACGAGTCTCCGCCACCATGTACCAGACGTCCGGATCGTCCGGACGGGATTTGAGCAGGTTTTCCAGGGCTTTTTCCGCATCGGCGGTGCGGTTCTGCTTGAGCAGCAAGTCGACCCGCACTTGGTTCAGCGGGTAGTTGCCCGGGAACTGGGTGAGCAATCGATCAACCCGGGATTGGGCGTCCGGCAGGCGATTGTTGGTGATGTCCAGATCAACCTGGGCCAGGTTGTAGATGATCTCGTTCGGCGCCGTAGCCAGCAGTTGCTTGAGATTCTCCCGGGCTTCATTCAACTGGCCACCCTTGATCTGGGCGATAGCCAAGCCATAACGGGCGACATCGTTTTTCGGGTTTTCATCGAGCTGGACGCGGAAGCGTTTGGCGCCCAGGCCGGGAGTTTCTTCATAGATCAACTGCACCCGTGCGCGAATCAGTTGATAACGCACGCTGTCTTCGATACCGCCGATTTTGGCTTGCTCGGCGCGGTTGCGGGTGTCGGCGATCCGGGATTCGGTCACCGGGTGAGTCAGCAGGAATTCCGGCGGTTTGGCGTCGAAGCGGTACTGGCGCATCAAGCGTTCGAACATATTCGGCATCGAGCGCGGATCGTAACCAGCCTTTTCCAGGTTAATGATGCCGATCCGGTCGGCCTCTTGCTCGTTCTGACGCGAGAAGCGTCGCTGTTCCTGAATCGCGGCGGCCTGGGTGCCGGCAATGGTGGCGATCCCGGCATCGCCTGCACCGGCGGCGGCAATCACAATCCCTGCAAGCAGGGCGGCCATCATCGGCACTTGCATGCGTTGCGAGGCTTCAACACCACGGGCGAAGTGGCGTTGCGACAAGTGAGCCAATTCGTGGGCCAGTACCGACGCATATTCGCCCTCGGTCTGGGCATTGAGGAACAAGCCGCCGTTGACCCCGATAATCCCGCCAGGCGCAGCAAAGGCGTTCAGCTCCGGACTGTTGATCAGGATGAATTCCAGGCGTCGGTCATTGACCTGGCTGGTCTCGACCAATTTGTAGACACTGGATTCGACGTAATCCTTGAGCTGTGGATCATTGAGCTGCTGGACCTGGCTGCGCAACATCGCCAGCCACGCGCGACCCAACTGGTATTCCTGTTGCGGCGAGACAATGGCAGAACTGGCATCACCAAGTGACGGCAGGTCGTCGGCGAAGCCTGGTGAGGCGAGCAGGCAAGCGAGCGTCAGCAGGGTAGGGCGCAAAAAAGTCATGCACAAAGCCTTAGTCGACAAAGACCTTACTGTAGCCGGACAGTGGGCTTCGGACCAGATATTCTAGGCCGCTCAACCACCTGACCCGGAGTGATGCAATGACAGAAGCGGTAGCCCACGACGTTGAGCTGGACGCCAGCGGTCTGAATTGTCCGTTGCCATTGCTCAAGGCCAAGTTGGAGCTCAATCGGATGGCCAGCGGTGCGGTACTCAAGGTGATCGCCACGGATGCCGGTTCCCAGCGCGACTTCCGCACCTTTGCCCGGTTGGCCGGTCATACGCTGCTGCTCGAAGAAGACGAGGCGGGTGTCTACCGCTATTGGTTGAAAAAAGCCTGAAACCGGCTGCGTTCGTTACTAAGGATTATTGATGTTCAAAGTGTTACGGGACTGGATTCAGCGCTACTTCTCCGATGAAGAAGCCGTGGTGCTGGCGGTGCTGCTGATCCTCGGGTTCACCGCCGTGCTCACGCTGGGCGGCATGCTCGCGCCGGTATTGGCCGGGATGGTGCTGGCGTATCTGATGCAGGGGCTGGTCGTCACCCTCGAGCGTTTACGCATGCCCGGTGGCGTGGCCGTGGGGCTGGTTTTCGCGTTGTTCATGGGGGTGTTGCTGGTGTTCATCGTGGTTGTGGTGCCGTTGCTTTGGCATCAGTTGATCACGTTGTTCAACGAGTTGCCCGGCATGCTCGCCAAGTGGCAGTCGCTGCTGTTGCTGCTGCCTGAGCGCTATCCGCACCTGGTTTCCGACGAGCAGGTGCTGCAAGCCATCGAAGTGGCCCGGGGCGAGATCGGCAAGTTTGGTCAGTGGGCGCTGACCTTCTCGTTATCGAGCCTGCCGCTGCTGGTCAACATCATGATCTACCTGGTGTTGGTGCCGATCCTGGTGTTCTTCTTCCTGAAAGACCGGGAAATGATCGGGCATTGGGTTCGCGGCTACCTGCCGCGTGAGCGGGCGCTGATCACCCGCGTCGCCCATGAAATGAACCGGCAGATCGCCAACTACATTCGCGGCAAGGTCATCGAGATTTTCATCTGCGGTGGCGTGACGTACATCGGTTTCGTCGTGCTGGGACTTAACTACGCGGCGCTGCTGGCATTGCTGGTGGGCGTATCGGTGGTGGTGCCTTACGTCGGCGCCGTTGTGGTGACCGTGCCGGTGATGCTGATCGCGTTGTTCCAGTGGGGCTGGAGTGATCAGTTCATCTACCTGATGGCGGTTTACGGGATCATCCAGACCCTGGACGGCAACGTGTTGGTGCCGCTGCTGTTCTCGGAGGCGGTCAACCTGCACCCGGTGGCGATCATCTGCGCAGTGTTGTTGTTTGGCGGGTTGTGGGGCTTCTGGGGGGTGTTCTTTGCGATTCCCCTGGCGACGCTGTTCAAGGCTGTGCTGGATGCGTGGCCGCGCAAGGAGCCGGTGGTGGCGCCGCTGCTCTAGCTGGTTCTGCTATTTATGTGGCGGGGCTAAGGGCCTCTTCGCGAGCAAGCCCGCTCCCACATTAGATCGCCGTCTAATGTGGGAGCGGGCTTGCTCGCGAAGGCGCCGGAACAGGCGCCAACAAAATCAGGCTTTATTGAGGGCCTGAGCCGCAGCCAAAACCGCATCCACATGCCCCGGCACCTTCACGCCGCGCCATTCCTGACGCAACACACCGTTCTTGTCGATCAGGAACGTGCTGCGATCAACGCCCATGTATTCCTTGCCGTAGAGCTTTTTCAGCTTGATCACATCGAACAACTGGCAGAGCGCTTCTTCCTTGTCGCTGATCAGCTCGAAGGTGAATGCCTGCTTGGCCTTGAAGTTCTCGTGGGACTTGAGGCTGTCGCGGGACACGCCGAAGACTTCGGTGTTGGCCGCTTTAAAGGCGTCCAGTTGATCGCGAAAGCCCTGACCCTGGGTCGTGCAGCCCGGGGTGCTGTCCTTCGGATAGAAGTAAATCACCACTTGCTTGCCTTTGAGGCTCGCCAGGCTGACGGTCTGCCCGCTGGTGGCGGGTGCTTCGAAGTCGGTAACCGGTTGGTCGATAGCAACGGCCATGAAAGCTTCCTTACATTGGGTTTTGTGGGCGCCACGGTTCGATCAGGGCGTCCAGGTTCAGCGCGTCGGCGAAATCCAGGAACTGATCGCGCAGCCAGCTGATTTGCACGCCGGCCGGCAGCGTCACGGTGAACGTGGCGTTGAGCATGGTGCCGCCGGTTTGCGGTGCCTGATACGTGTCGCAGGTCAGGTTTTCCAGCTCGACATTGTGATCCATGAAGAACTGGCACAACTCGTTGATGATGTCCGAGCGATAGGCCGAGCTGACATAGGCGACGTAAGGGAGGGCCTGTGGGCGGTTTTCCAGCGCTGCGCTACGCACCACGTTGACCGTGAAGGCGTGCTTCTTGGCGAGGATCGGCAGGCTGCCTTCCAGGCGGGCCAGGGCGTCCCAGCTGCCGGAGATCTCGAGGATCAGGGCACTGCACTCGCCATGACGGGTCAGGCGAGAAGTGACCACGGCGCAGCGGTTTTCATGGCTGGCGCGGCACAGGACGTTAGTCAGCTCCATGGGGTTGGCGCCGAGGGCACTGATGACAAGGAATTGTTCGCGAACTGTGGGGGTGGACATGCAGCATTCCTAAAGCGATGAGCGGTCGATACTTCTACGGGCTTTTACGACCGGGGGCGACCCTGCGCAGACGAATTCAGAAAACCCGGTCCGAAGGTTGCAACGTGTTCCAGAGTGGCGGGAACGAAGGGTGGCAACGCTGGATCGGGGCTTGTGATGCCGAAAATGGAGGCTGGAACCCGGCGTACGAGCTTATCAGTACCGATCAAAGTCTGAAGGGTAGCGAAAAGCAGCGCCAAGGGGAATGGCAGCAGCGCAGTACTTCGCTTGTACAAGCATCTTGGCGCCAGTACCATTACGGCTCTCTTTTTCCGGCAGGAGCGGTTGCATGATTGCGGGCAGTATGGTGGCACTGGTCACACCCATGGATGCACAAGGTCGTCTCGACTGGGACAGCCTGAGCAAACTGGTGGACTTTCACCTGCAAAACGGCACCCACGCCATCGTGGCGGTCGGCACGACAGGTGAATCGGCCACGCTAGACGTGAACGAACACATCGAAGTGATTCGTTACGTGGTCAAGCAGGTGGCAGGGCGCATCCCGGTGATCGCCGGCACGGGTGCAAATTCCACGCGCGAAGCCATCGAGCTGACCACCAACGCCAAGAGCGCCGGCGCCGACGCCTGCCTGCTGGTCACGCCGTACTACAACAAGCCGACCCAGGAAGGCTTGTATCAGCACTTCAAGGCCATCGCCGAAGCTGTCGATATCCCGCAGATCCTTTACAACGTGCCTGGCCGCACCGCGTGCGACATGCTGGCCGACACCGTGATCCGCCTGTCGACCGTGAAAAACATCATCGGCATCAAGGAAGCCACCGGCGACCTGAGCCGCGCCAAGGCGATCATCGACGCTGTGAGCGAAGATTTCCTGGTGATCTCCGGCGACGACGCGACTGCGGTCGAGCTGATCCTGCTGGGTGGCAAAGGCAACATCTCGGTGACCGCCAACGTCGCCCCCCGTGACATGGCCGACCTGTGCAACGCCGCGCTCAAGGGCGATGCCGTGACCGCCCGGGCCCTGCACGAAAAACTGATGCCGCTCAACAAGACCCTGTTTATCGAATCCAACCCTATCCCCGTGAAATGGGCACTGCATGAAATGGGCTTGATGCCGGACGGTATCCGTCTGCCGCTCACCTGGCTCAGCGCTGCCTGTCACGAACCGCTGCGGCAGGCCATGCGCCAGTCCGGCGTCCTGGTTTAATTGAGGAAGTACAACGCATGAAGCGAATGGCCGGACTTTCCGCACTTGCCTTGATTATCTCCAGCACCAGTGGCTGTGGATGGATCTGGGGCCCGGAAGGTTACTTCCGTGACCGTGGTAGCGATTACCTGGAAGCGCAACAGACAGCACCGATGCAACTGCCACCGAATGTCAGCACCGCCAAGCGTCTGGATCCGCTGTTGCCGATCCCGCGTAACGTGGCCGATGACACCGCCAAGGGCGAATACATCGTGCCGCGTCCGCAGCCGCTGTCGGCGATTGCCGACGCCAGCGACTACACCTTGCAAAAAAGCGGTGATTCGAGCTGGCTCATGGGGCAGCATCCACCCGCCGAAGTCTGGCCAGTGGCTGTGCAGTTCTTCCAGGACAACGGTTTCCGCCTGGACGAACAACGCCCGCAAACCGGTGAATTCACTACCACCTGGCAGCATTCCGATGAACTGTCCGCCGCCATGGCCAAGCGCCTGAGCGCATCCGGTATCAGTGCCGACAGCGAAACCCGCGTGCGGGTCCGCATCGAGCCAGGCGTGCAGCGCAACACCAGTGAAATCTACGTGGTCAGTGCCCAGCGTCCTGCCGGCAGCACCGCCAACGTCGATTTCACTAACCGTTCGGTCAACACTGGCCTGGACGCGGCACTGGTGGACGACATGCTCGCTAGCATGAGCCGTATTTCCGAGAAGGGCGGTTCGGTCTCCATGCTGGCTTCCCAGGATTCCGACAAGCCAAACCGCGTCAGCCTGAGCGAAGACGGCAGCGGCAACCCGATCCTGAACGTCGGTCCGGACCTGGATCGCGCCTGGTCGAGCGTCGGTCGTGCGCTGGAACAGGGCGAATGGCGCGTTGAAGACATCAACCGCAGCCTGGGCCTGTACTACATCAACCTGGCGGAAAAAGCCGAGAAGAAAGACGAGAAGCCTGGTTTCTTCAGCAGCCTGTTCGGCAGCAAGCCGAACAAGGAAGAAGTTGAGGCCCGTGCCGAGCGTTATCAGGTTCGCCTGAGCAAGGTTGGCGAGAACGTTCAGGTCACCGTCGAGAAGAACATCAACACCGTCGCGCCTGCTGATGTGGCGCGCAAAGTGTTGAGCGTGATTCAGGACAACCTGGGCTGATCTCATGCGTTTTGCCGTTCTCGGCAGCGGTAGCCAAGGGAACGGCACGCTGATAGCCAGCGCTGATACGTACGTGCTGGTGGATTGTGGTTTCTCCCTGCGGGAAACCGAAAAACGCCTGTTGCGCCTCGGGGTAAACCCGGCGCAACTGAGCGCGATACTCGTGACCCACGAACATGCCGACCACGTGCATGGCGTGGGTTTGCTGTCTCGGCGCTACAATCTGCCTGTCTACCTCAGTCGCGGCACCCTGCGCGGGATGCGCAAACCGATCGAACCCGCAGGCTTCCTGGCCGGCGGCGAGCAATTGCAAATCGGCGCCCTGAACATCGAAGTCATTGCCGTGGCCCACGATGCGCAAGAGCCGACGCAATACGTGTTCAATGACGGTGAACGGCGCTTCGGCCTGTTGACCGACCTGGGCTCGTATTGCAACAAGGTGCTGGACGGCTATCGGGACCTCGATGCGCTGATGATCGAGTCCAACCATTGCCGTGACATGCTGGCTCGCGGTCACTACCCGTACTTTCTGAAGCAGCGGGTGGGCGGTGAACTGGGACATTTGAACAACCACCAGGCGGCATTCCTGGTGTCCGAGTTGGGCTGGCAAGGCCTGCAACACCTGGTCCTGGCCCATCTGAGCAGCAAGAACAACCTGCCGCAGCTGGCCCGGCAATGTTTTGTCGACACCCTCGGGTGCGACCCGGACTGGCTGCAACTGGCCGATCAAGATTCAGGGCTCGACTGGCGACACATCGCCTAGCCCACCTACTTAGCAAGCGGAGCCCATCATGGAAAAACGTGAAGAACTCTACCGCGGCAAAGCCAAATCGGTTTTCAAGACCGACGACGCTGACCGCTTGATCCTGCTGTTTCGCAACGATACCTCGGCGTTCGACGGCAAGCGCATCGAACAGCTCGACCGTAAAGGCATGGTGAACAACAAGTTCAACGCCTTCATCATGCAGAAACTCGAAGCCGCCGGCGTGCCGACCCAATTCGACAAACTGCTGGGCGATAACGAATGCCTGGTGAAGAAGCTCGACATGATCCCGGTCGAGTGCGTCGTGCGTAACTACGCCGCCGGCAGCCTGGTCAAGCGCCTGGGCGTCGAAGAGGGCATGAAGCTCAACCCTTACACCTTCGAACTGTTCCTCAAGGACGACGCCAAGGGCGACCCGTTCATCAACGAATCCCACGTCGTGGCGTTCGGTTGGGGCACCGCCGAGCAACTGGTTCGCATGAAAGAACTGTCGCTCAAGGTCAACGAAGTCCTGAGCAAACTGTTCGACGATGCCGGCCTGCTTCTGGTCGACTTCAAACTCGAATTCGGCGTGTTCTCCGACGGCTCCATCGTCCTGGGCGACGAATTCAGCCCGGACGGCTGCCGCCTGTGGGACAAGGCCACCGGCAAGAAAATGGACAAGGACCGCTTCCGCCAAGGCCTCGGTGACGTCATCGAAGCCTACGAGGAAGTCGCCAATCGTCTGGGCGTACCGCTTTAATCGACGCAAGCATCTGATAGCACGGAAAAATTTCGCTTAGGGGGTTCGCTTCCTGCGAAAGTGTTGTTATGATGCGCGCCGTTGGAGAGATGCCAGAGTGGCCGAATGGGACGGATTCGAAATCCGTTGTACCTTCACCGGTACCTAGGGTTCGAATCCCTATCTCTCCGCCATACATAGAAAAAGCCCCGTAGATGAAAATCTACGGGGCTTTTTTGTTTGGGCCATTTTTCAGGGCCGAAACGGAAGCTGGTGAGGAGTCCGTGTCTCTTGAGCATCCATCATACGGATTCGATGAAAAGCCCCTGAAATCGCTAATGAATTTTAGGGGCTTTTTCGTTTGTCGCCGTTAGCTCAGCGCTTGTTCAGGGGAGAGAAGCCTCGAGCAACTGTTCCTGATAGACCTCTAAATCTCCTTGACTGGAGTCTCCCCATGCACCCCCTTGATCAATTCAATCACATGCAGACAATCCGACTTGTTCACATACGACTCTCCACTCGCAACCGTCTCGTGATTCCCCGCCCGTAACCGCCAGCGCCATTGCCCTTTGCCTGTACTCGGGGTGCCTTTCGATTGCCTGTAAATCTCAAAATACATTCAGCTCGCTCCATGCGATTCGTTATTTGCGACAACCTGTGTGCCGCATGTCAGCAAGCCTAGCGGAGCTGGTTTTTTTGGCCATTGGGCATTTGTTTCCAATGATTTGAAGGCTTTTCCTACAGCTAGGTGAGGCCTGACAGAATGGCCAAAACCGCCGTAGTTTCGCCCTTGCATCACCTTCCTCGCTCCTGCTTAATACGGGTCAGCTCATGGCGCCGGAAAATACCCCGGTGACCGAAGATCGTTGAAAATCACTATAAAAAAGAGCAATCCATTGACTCATCAGCACGGAATGGAACTGGCTGGGCATGTGACGCTATCGCTCGTCATCCCGGTATTCAATGAAGCGGCGGCTATTGATTTGTTCATCGCGCGGATTACTGACGTCTTCAAGGACCAGGCGCTGGTGGAGCTGGAAATGGTGTTTGTCAATGACGGCAGCACCGACGCGACGCTGGAGTTGCTTCTGGAGCGCCAGCAAGGCGACCCCCGTGTGCGGATCGTCGATCTGAGCCGTAACTTCGGCAAGGAGGCGGCGTTGACGGCCGGTTTGCAAACAGCCTCCGGTCAGGTGGTGGTGCCGATCGATGCCGATCTGCAGGATCCGCCGGAAGTGATCCTGCAAATGATTGCCCTGTGGCGACAAGGCTATGAGGTTGTGCTGGGCCATCGTGTGAGTCGCAAGACCGACTCCTGGGCCAAGAAAACCTCGGCCAACTGGTTCTATCGCCTGCACAACAAAATCTCTGATCAACCGCTGCCCAAGGATGTCGGTGATTTCCGGCTGATGGACCGCTGCGTGGTCGATGCCTTGCAGACGTTGCCTGAGTCCCGGCGCTTCATGAAAGGTCTGTTCGCCTGGGTCGGGTTTCGCACCACCCATGTCGATTACGAGCGACCGGAACGTGTGGCGGGGGAGACCAAGTTCAACGGCTGGCGCCTGTGGAATTTTGCGCTGGAGGGCATCACTAGTTTCAGTACCGATCCGCTCAAGGTCTGGACGTACCTGGGGCTGTGCGTGTCCGTGGTGTCTTTTGCCTTCGCCATTTTCATTGTGCTGCGTACATTGTTTACCGGGGTCGATGTGCCGGGCTACGCCTCGCTGATGGTGGCCGTGACCTTTCTCGGTGGCCTGCAGTTGATCGGCATCGGCGTGCTCGGCGAATACCTGGGCCGCACCTACATCGAATCAAAACGTCGACCGGTTTATCTGGTGCGTCGTGTCTATAACGCCAAGGACTGAACTATGGATCTCAAGGAAACCGACATCCTCGGTTCAAGCATTGACCAGCACTGGTATTACTCGTCAAAAGCGGCGGCGACCCAGCGGCTGCTGGGCGATGCGCCAATCCGGAAGATTCTCGATGTCGGCGCCGGGTCGGGTTTTTTTACCCATCACCTGCTGACTCACACGGCCGCGAACGAAGCCTGGTGCGTCGACATCAGTTACGACACGGATTCCGATGCCAGCACCTCAGGCAAACCGGTGCATTACCGGCGTGGCATCGATGCGGTGGATGCCGATCTGGTGTTGCTGATGGACGTGTTGGAACATGTCGACGATGACGTCGGGTTGCTCAAGGCTTACGTCGATAAGGTCCCGTCCGGCAGCCGTTTCCTGATGACGGTGCCGGCGTTCCAGTTTCTCTGGAGCGGCCACGATGACTTTTTGGAACACAAGCGTCGCTACACCTTGGCGCAATTCGAAACAGTCGCCCGGGATGCCGGTTTGACGGTGAAGCAGGGTGCCTACTATTTCGGCGCGGTGTTCCCGATTGCGGCGACCCTGCGGCTGTTGCCCAAAGGCACGCAACCGTCACCGCCGCGTTCGCAGCTCAAGCAGCATCATCCGGTGGTCAATTCGATTCTGAAGACCTTATGCAGCATCGAGTTGCCGTTCATGGGCGCCAATCGCCTCGCCGGCCTGACGGTGTTCGTGCTGGCGCAGAAGCCGTGACGTCAGCTGAAAAATCCGCATTGATCAAACGCGCACTGCGATTTGCCGTGACCGGGTTGTTTGTCACGGCGCTTCACGCGGTCGTGGCTGTGATGTTCATCAACTTCGTGATGCCGATGCCGCCGCTGGCCAATGGTGTGGCGTTTGCCGTGGCGACGGTAGTGTCCTATTTGATCAATACGACCTGGAGCTTTTCCGCGCGACTGCATGGCCGCACGCTGCTGCGTTTCATGATGGTCTCGGGTGCCGGTTTCCTGCTGGCGATGTTCGTGGCCTGGGCGGCGCAAACCGCCGGGCTCAATTATTTGCTGGGGATTGGCGCGGTGGCGTTGACCCTTCCGGCCTTCACCTTTGTATTGCATAACTTCTGGACGTATCGATGAAGGATTCGGGAAAGCGCTGGGCTGTCACGTTGCTGCCACTGCTGATTGGGGTATTGGCTTTTTTCATGGTTATCGGGCCGCGTGCCCTCAACCCACAGAACATTGCCTGGTTGGGCACTGGTGACCCTGCCACGCATTATCTGGGCTGGGTATTTTTCAGGCAGTCGCCATGGACCTTTCCGATCGGCCTGAACCCTGCCTACGGCCTGGAGTTGGGCAATGGCATCATTTTTTCTGACTCCAATCCGCTGCTGGCTTTTTTGTTCAAGCCGTTTGCCGCGCTATTGCCTGAGCCTTTCCAGTATTTCGGCATCTGGTTCCTGGCCTGTTTCGTGTTGCAGGCGTGGTTCGCCTGGAAACTGGTGGGCCTGATTACGCCCAGCGTCGCCATGCGTGCCGCCAGTACCGTGTTGTTTGTGTTTGTACCGCCAATGATCATGCGCATGCCGGTGCATCTGTCGTTGGGCGGGCATTTCCTGATTCTCGCCGCGTTGTACTTGAGCCTGCATCCGCAATTGAACAGACGACGCCTGGCCTGGGGCGCGTTGCTGGCAGCGGCGGCGTTGATCCATGCGTATTTTCTGGCCATGGTCGCGCTGATCTGGATCGCCGATCTCGCCGCCAAATACATCAAGCAAAAACTGACCTTGCGAGCGGTGCTCATCGAGTTTGCATTGCTGTTTTCACTGGTCAGTTTCTGCTGCTGGCAAGCGGCGTATTTCTCCGTAGGGGGTGACGGCGCGATTTCCGATGGCTTTGGCCTGTATCGCGCCAACCTGCTGTCGTTGTTCGCCCCTGTCACCTGGTCCTACTTGTTGAAGGACATTCCAGGCGCACCGGGAGACGGCGAAGGGTATGGTTTCCTCGGGCTGGGGCTGCTGTTTCTGGCGATCTGTGCCTTGCTCGGCGGGTTGCAGGGCAACACCGGGTTTGGCGCGGCCGTACGCAAACGGCCCTTTTTGTTGCTGGCGTTGATTGGGCTGGGGATTTTTTCCGTTTCAAACCACATCGCTTTCGGATCGTTGGAGTTTGCCTATCCACTGCCTTCGGCGGTCATCTCCATCGCGAACATTTTCCGTGCTTCAGGACGGATGTTCTGGCCGGTGTACTACGCCGTTATCCTGGCCATCATTTTCCTGGTGATTCGTTCCAATCGGCCACGAGCGGCGACGTGTCTGCTGATGATCGCGGTACTGATCCAGGTGCTCGACACCCACAGCGGCTGGTCGATGATTCGCAAGAGGCTGATGGCGCCCCCGGCGTCCGAGTGGGCCAGCCCCTTTGTCGACCCGTTCTGGAACAGTGCGGCGTCCCATTACCGGAAAGTGCGCTGGATCGTGCCGCAAAACCTGTCGCCGCAATGGATGAACGTTGCCGCGTTCGCGGGTAAACATGGTTTGCCGACCGATGCGGTATACCTGGGGCGCATGGACCTCAATCAATGGCGCCAGGCCTACCAGAAGGCGAGCAGGGCGTTTGCGACGGGGCAATATGAGGCGGACTCGTTGTACCTGCTCGACAATCGTGCATTGCTGCAGGCGGTCCCGACGGTCAATACCCAGACCGATCTCCTCGCCAGAATCGATGGTTTCACGGTGTTGGCGCCTGGCTGGAAGCAATGCGCGGATTGCCCGCAGACAATTGCGCAGGTTCCACCCGTCGATTTGCTTCCGGCGATCGAGCCCGGGCATAAAAAACTGTTCAATGTGGGGGGCGAAGGAAAGGCGTTGCTGGCCAATGGCTGGTCCGAGTCTGAGCTCTGGGGCACTTGGTCCGAAGAGGCCAGCGCAGAAATAGTGTTTCGAGTTCCCCCCTCCGCACGTACGCTGCGCCTTGAAACCACGGCGTTTCTACCTCCAGGCCATGCCAGGCAAGGGGCCGTCATCAGCATCAACGGCCTGTCGGCATTGACGACCATGCTGGATAAGGCGGATGGTAACGTGATCGACGTGAACCTGACCGAGGCGATGAAGCAACGCGTCTCCAGCCAAGGGATGTTGCGTCTGCAGTTCCAGTTCGCCGACGCGGTCAGTCCATCAAAGTCCGGCCTCAGCCGTGACCCGCGTAAATTGGCGATGGGCCTGAAAGCCCTGACGGTCAATTGATCGTTGGTACACGTAGACGCACTTGCTGCGCCTTTCTACACTGCCTCCAGTCTTGGGGATCGGGGTGCCGTGGATGAATCGCAATGAACTACGCAAGGCCGACATCAACTTGATGGTGGTGTTCGAGACATTGATGCTCGAACGCAACGTGACCCGGGTGGCGGAGAAGCTGTTTCTCGGCCAGCCGACCATCAGTGCCGCGCTCAACCGCTTGCGCACGATGTTCAACGACCCGCTGTTCATTCGCGTCGGCCATCGCATGGAACCGACGGCCCGGGCCGAGGAAATCATCCAGCACCTGTCGCCGGCGCTGGATTCGCTGTCGGTGGCCTTGAGCCTGACCCACGATTTCGACCCTGAAAGCAGCACTATGACCTTTCGCATCGGGCTGTCGGACGATGTCGAATTCGGCCTGTTGCCGCCGCTGCTGCGCGCCTTGCGCCAGGAAGCGCCGAAGGTGGTGTTCGTGGTGCAACATGTCGATTATTGGCGGATTCCTGACCTGTTGGCTTCCGGCGACATCACGGTCGGCATCAGCCAGACCCGCGGCCTGCCGGCCAATGCCAAGCGCAAACTGCTGCGGCATATCCTGCCCAGCGTGCTGCGCGCCGATGCGTCAGATACACCGTTGACCCTCGATGAATATTGCTCACGGCCGCACGTGCTGGTGTCCCATACCGCCAACGTCAGCGGTTACGCCGATGAATGGCTGGCGGAGATCGGTCGCAAGCGCCACGTTGTCCTGTCCGTACCGCAATACAGTTCGTTGCCGGCCTTGCTGGCGGGCACCGACCTGATCGCCAGTCTGCCGGACTACACCGCCAGTGCCATGGCAGCCTCCGGTCATTTGTTCCAGGAGCCATTTCCGTTCAAGACCCCGACCCTGGACCTGTCTATGGTCTGGCTCAGCCACGTCGACACCGACCCGGCCGAACGCTGGTTGCGTTCGCGCCTGGAGGCGTTCATGAGTGATAACGGCCTGGCCGACAAGCCTGGCGTGGAGAAAGCCGCCGAAAAATAGGGCTGCGCTGTGATATATGTAGACCCTTTCCGCCAAACCTCTGGAGCATCGTCATGCCGCACCTGCACCTGGAATACACCGCCAACCTGCCCGAGCTGAACGCCGACGTGGCGCTGATCCGGCTCAACAATACGCTGGTGGGCTCCGGTCAGTTTGCGGCGGAATACGACATCAAGAGCCGCGCCGTGAAGGTCGAAACCTTCAAGGTCGGCACCGGACTGGGTGAGCGGGCGTTCGTCCACGTGAAGCTGGCATTGCTGAGCGGGCGTTCGGACTCGATCAAGAAGCAACTGTCCGAAAGCCTGTTGGCCGTGGTTCAGGATTTGTGCGAATGGCCGGCGGGGGTTGAAGTGCAGCTGTGTGTGGAAGTCCTCGACATCCATCGCGAATCCTACGCCAAGACCGCCATTGGCTTCTGAGTGTCAGGCGGCCTGCTGCTCGGCGCAGGCCTTGACCACTTGCTCGCGCAGCCAAGTGTTGGCGCTGTCCTGATCAACCGTTTGGCTCCACTGCATGTCGAGGGTGAAACCCGGCAAGCCGTTCGGCGCTTCGCAATGATTGAAAACGGCCTCGTTGGCCAGCAGACGCTGGATGCGCCGGGGCAGGGTGAGGATGAAGTCAGTGCCGGTGATCATCTTCAACGCCGCGCTGTAGTTGTTTGAACGCTTGATAATCTCGCGCTTCTGCGCCTGGCGCGCCAGCCAGCCATCGACCCTGTCGGTGATGGACGGCCACGGTGTCGAAAACACATGCTGGCGTTCGGTGAAGGCTTGCAGACTCAGGCGCGGCTCCAGTGGCGTGGCGCGTTTGTCGAAGACACAGACCAGATCGTCTTCCAGCAGCATGCGTGATCGCAAGTCCGCCTGACCCGCGTGAACGTTCGGGCCAAAACAGATCACCAGGTCGAGGTTGCCGTCGCGCAACTCTTGGGCCGGGATATCGGTTTCCAGCTTATGCAGGTTGACCATCACCGGCAGGTCAGCGTAATCGAAGGTCTGCAACAGGCGCGGCAGGATCAACTGCTCGAAGTATTCCGGTGCGCAAATATTGAAGGTGATGGGCTGCGAGGTTGGATCGAACGCCTGGGCGCTGGCGTGACACAGGTTGATGCTTTCCAGGATTTTCAGCACATGGCCATACATGGTGCAGGCCTTGTGGGTGGGGCGCATGCCGGTGCGGGTGTTGATAAACAGCTCGTCTTCGAAACTGGTGCGCAATTTTTTCAGGCAGTAACTCACGGTGGATTGACTGACGAAGAGTGACTCCGACACACCGGTGACGCTGCTTTGCTCATACACGGCGGTGAACACCATGAGGTCCTGCATATCGAGCTTTCTAAGCAAGTTACTGTTCAGCATCCGTTCTGTCTCGCTCTGCTCCTTGCGCTGACGGTGCGCAAACGTGTGCGAACGATCCTAACGGAACGATGGTGCCAAGAGAATGGTTTGTAGGAGACTTCAGTGTCAGATGTGGGACACATCATGTAGGGAACACGACCTGCTGGCATAAAGCGATCAGCGGCGGCCAGTCAAGCGCGGATCGACGAGCCAAGTGCAGAGTTGCCTCCAGGCACTTGGCATTAATCCCTCAGAAAATGTTGAAAAGGGCGCGATAACAATTCTTATTACAACAACCCATCTTGTGCACAAACGCTGACAATTTGTTCGCGAAACCAATTATTGGCACTGTCCTGGCCTGGTTTTTCGTTCCACAACATGTCCAGGGTAAAGTTGGGTAAACCGGTCGGTGGTTTGCAATGGGCGAATTTATCTTCGCTGCTGATCAACATCTGGATACGCCGAGGCAAAGTCAGTACGAAATCGGTCCCCGGAATCATGTTCAGTGCTGCCACATAACTGTTGGCCCGGGCGACGATCTGGCGGCTGTAAGCCCATTTGCTGAGCCAGCCGTCGATCATGTTGGTGTCTGAGGTCCAAGGGGTCGGGAAGATGTGCTGGCGCGCGACAAAGCTGTCCAGGCTGAATTCGCCATCTGCCGGCGCGGAATTCTTGTCAACGACACAGACCAGATCATCTTCCAGCAGTATTTGTGATTTCAGACTTTTTGAACTGCGATGAAAGTTCGGGCCAAAACAAATCACCAGATCGAAGCGGCCGTCAATAAGTTCTTCGATTGGTATATCCCTGTGGAACTTCTGGATATTAACGATTACCGGAAAGCTGCTGCCGATAAAGCGCTTTAGTAAATTAGGTAATATAAGAAGTTCGAAGTATTCGGGGGCGCAGATATTAAACGTGATTTCTTTTTGCGTGGGGTCGAAAGCGTGTAAGCCGGAATGACATATGTTTATGCTTTTAAGAATCTTGAGCACATGGCCATACATCGTGGTGGCCTTATTGGTAGGCCACATGCCATTACGGGTGTTGATGAACAGCTCATCGTCGAAGCTGGTGCGCAGCTTCTTGAGGCAGTAACTGACGGTGGACTGGCTGACGCAAAGGGTTTCGGAGACCTCGGTGACGCTGCTCTGCTCGTACACGGCGACGAACACCATCAAATCCTGCATATCCAATTTTCTGAGCAAATTACTATTAAGCATAAAATCCGTCTCGGTGAAAATCCATGTGCGTCACTATCTTTTATTTTTGTGACAAGGTTATTTATTTATATATTAGCGGAAGCAATTGGTTTTTTAAATAGTCTGTCGGACATTTCCTCAATATATTCTCGCTCACTTTAAAAGGAGTCCTGAATAGGGACAGGGAGGTCGAAGTGTTGGTTCGTGTCACTGAAAGTCAGACACCGTTATGGGTGCAAGCCACTGAAGTTGTGAAAGAAAAGTTTCGCAGTTCTTATAAGGCCACCGTAGAGCCAAGCCCGCAGTATTTTGCGGTGACTCTGGACAATGAGGAACGCATTCTTTCTTGTGCTGGTATAACTTTTGCCGACCACCGCACACTCTTCTCCGAACAATACCTGTCGCAACCGATAGAAACGATACTGTCCGAGCGCTTTGAAAAGCCGATCGATCGGTCAACTATCGTCGAGATCGGTAGTTTGATTTCCCATCACCTGACAGCGGGCATGATCATGGTCAACATGATCCCGTTGTTAGCCTGGTGCATGGGTGGCCACTATCTGTTGTGCACCGTTACCCCTCGGGTCCGGGAGATGATGGAAAGTTGCCAGATCGACTTCGAACCGCTGCTAACCGCTGATCCAGAGCGGTTGGCTAATGATGGCGGGAAGAACTGGGGCTCTTATTATTCGAAGTTGCCGGTCACCGGTTTTATCCGCGTCGATCCGAAACGTTCCCGTTTCGCGGCCATGACCCTGGGCACCTTGTTCACCCAATTGTCGACTGATCTGCCAGCCAGGGCGCAGCCATGAGCGGCCGCTTCATTGCGGACCTGCGCCAGGCATTGCAGGTAAATCGTCTAAAGGTCTGTGCTGTCGATTGTGCCGCGACTGGGCTGGAACACGCCACGGTCATGACATTTGGCGAACTGGAGTCCCGGTCGCTGAACCTGGCGGCGGAACTGCAACGGCGTTTCGACACCCCGGCCCATGGCGACCACGTCGTGCTGGGGATCGCGACCCGCAACAGCAGCGACTGGCTGGTGGCCGACCTGGCGTGCCTGTTCGCCGGGATTACCGCACTGCCTTTGCCGCTGGCGTTCAGCCAGTCCCAGGCCGAACACTTGGCCGAACGCTGCGACGGTTTCCTGGTGGATGCCGCCGGGGAGCGCACCCTGGCCGAACGCTGGATGCTCGATTTCCCCGAGAGCCGCTTAAGGCGTCTGAGCGATCCGGCCATTGAACAACCCTTGCTGCATGAGCCCGATGGCGTCAGCGACTGGATCTGCAAAATCATTCACACCTCGGGCACCACCAGTCGGCCCAAAGGCGTGCGCCTGAGTACAGCGGCGGTGGGGGCGGTGTTGACGTCACTGCGCGAGGGAATGCCGGCCGATGCCCATCGTCGTTACCTGTCGCTGGTGCCGTTGAGCCTGCTGCTGGAGCAAGTGACCGCCGCCTATCTGCCGCTGCTGGCCGGTGGCACCGTGCACTTTTTGCCGGAAGGCGAGCCGCTGTTGGGCGAGCCGGGCACCTCACCGCAACGCTTGATCGAGTGGATTCTGCGAGTCGAACCGACCGCCCTGACCGTGCCACCGGTGATGCTCAATCGTTTCTACGAGCAACTGGCCCAAGGCGATGCGCAGAGCGAGCGGCTGTCGCGATACCTGCATTCGGGTGTGCACATTACCTGCGGCGGCGCGGCGGTCAGCATCGATATCTTGAACGCCCTCGCCGAGGACGGCATCCCGGTGTTCCAGGGGTATGGCCTGTCCGAAAACGCCTCGGTGGTCAGCATGAATACCTTGCAGCACCAACGCCTGGGCAGCGTGGGCAAACCGTTGCCCCACGTGCAGGTACGCATCGGCGCCGACCAGACCATCGAGGTCAAGAGCACTTCGCTGTTCAGCGGCTACTCGGGCAAGGACCCGAGCGCCTGTTCCATGTCCGACGACGGCTGGATGGACACCGGCGACCTCGGTGAACTGGATGCCGATGGCTACCTCTACGTTCGCGGGCGCAAGAAGAATGTGATTTGCCTGCCCAACGGCCGCAACGTCAGCCCGGAGCAAGTCGAGCTGGAGTACCGCGAATACCCCGGCGTGCGAGATGCCGCGGTGTTCTTCGATGAAACCCATGGTCTGGTGGCGTTGCTGTGTGTCGAGTCGGCGCCGGATCGCGACGAGTTGGCCCGTTGGTCGACCCGACGCTTTTCCGACATCGAACGACCGAGCCGCCTCTGGTTGCTGACCAAGGACGACCCGCTGCTTGAGCAGCTCTATACCGTCACCGGGCGCCCGAAGCGCGCCGATATCGCCACTGTTTTCGCCGATCTGCAAGGGAATGCCGCTGATGAACACGCCTGCCTATCACTGTGAAAATCCTGACATCTCGATCATCGAGCCGCATCATTTCGCCAGCCTGGGCAAGTCCGAGCTGTACGAATTGCTGGGCCACTACGGTGTCGTGCTGTTGCGCAACTGCATCCACAATCCGGAAGATTTCAGCAGCTATGTGCGCCAGAACAGTTCGCGGCTGAGCCTCGACCCGGCGCGGGTCATGGTCGGTGGCGCGGCGCAATTGGTGGATGCCGGGCACCAGGCCATCGGTCTGCACTGCGAGAACGGCAACTCGCCATTCTGGCCGGACATCACTTGGTTCTATTGCCAGGAAGCGCCGCGCAAAGGTTCGCAAACCACCCTGTGCGACGGTGAAAAAGTGTTGGCGAAACTGTCGCCGGCCTGCCGCACGTTCTTCGAGCAAAACCCGATTCGCTACAGCCGCACCGTGGCCGGCGACAAATGGCGACGCCTGGTTTGCCACTACTCGCCAGCGCTCTCGGACCCGGCGGCAGTCAGCATCAACGATTTGATGCAGATCGTCGGCAACGATCCGCAGACCGTGATCACCTTCAACCCTGACGACGATTCGATCCACTACGCCTTTGGCACGTCGGCGATTCTGCTCTCCGAGTTCAGCCAGCGCCCAGCGTTTGCCAACAGCATCCTCGGCCCGTCCTTCAACTACGAAGTGCCGGTGATCGACACGGTGTCCGGGCAATCGATTCCTCCTGAGTTCCTGGCGGAAATCGCCGCCGTGTCGGCGCAGTACACCTACCCGGTGGGCTGGCGCGACCACGACATGGTGATGATCGACAACCGTCGAGTGATGCATGGCCGTGAAGCCATCGTTGACGAGCGTCGACGCATTTTCAACGCCTTGAGCTACCGCTGAGACCTCTTTATGAAAACCTCAAACAAACAGATTCTTTCGGGTCAGTACGAGACGTACACCGACGGCGACGGCCGCCAGATCATCGACCTGGCCGGCGGCTTCGGCTTCCAGGTGCCGTCGGTGATCGCGGCGGTCAGCCAACAGGCCGATCGCATGGGCCTGTCCAACCGCGTGCTGATGTCCGAGCCGCTGATCGCGTTTTGTCGGCGTTTGGCCGAGTTGCTGCCGGCGCCGCTGGTCAGCTCCTACATTTGCAGTTCCGGCGATGAGGCGTTCGAAGGCGCCTTGAAGTTGTGCAAAGGCCTCAAGCCCAAGGGCAACACCATCGTCTATATCCAGGGCGGTGACTATGGCTCGCTGAGTTACGGCCGTTGCCTGGGTGCGGCGCAAGACTATCAGGAGATCCGGCGCTTTCTGGGCTTCAACCTGGTGGCGGTCAGTGATGCCCGGGACCTGGCGACAGTGGACTGGAACGACTGCTTTGCGGTGTGCCACACCAGCACCGTGATCGATGACGACGGGCGCCTGCGCCTGATCGACCAGGGTTTGCTCGATCAACTCTATACCGCCGCCGCCAAGGCTTCGGCGCCCGTCATCGCGGTGGATGTGCAAAGTTGCCTCGGCAGCCTGGGCACGCTGTTCGGTTTCCAGCGCTACCACAACACCCCGGACATCGCCGTGCTCGGCGGCGCCTTGGGCGGCAGTGCGATTCCCATCGGCACTTACACCTGCAGCGAGCAGATGGCCTATCAGGTTTACGGTCGCAGCAGCCCGGCCAAACACGGCAGCACCACCGCCGGTAACCCGATGGCCTGCGTCGCCGCGATGGCGGCACTCGATTATGTGCAGGCTCACGGCTCGGCCAAACAATGCTTCAACAACGGCCAGGTCCTGGAACAAGCGCTCGTGGCCTTTGGCGCGGTGGCCTGCGGTGCCTGGGTCAGCTTGCCGCTGGCTGCCAGCGTCAACCCGGTTCGCCTCTGCGAAGAACTTTATCAGCGTGGCGTCTATGTCAGCCCGCCCCGTGGCCGCGAGTTGATCCTGCGTTGCCCGGTCACCGCGCGCGCCGAACAGATCCAGCGTGCATCCACCATCATCAAGGAGACTTTCAGCCATGTCCTTAACCATGCCGCATGAACAACTGCTGGATGATTGCCAGCGGCATTGGAGTGCTTCGGCGACCAAGCTCTACCGCATGGGCAAGACCAGCGTCGAGCAGGAAGCCGATGGCATCTACGTCACCGACCATACCGGCAAGCGCTTTATCGACTGCGCCTGTAGCTACGGGGTGTTTATCGTCGGCCATCGCAACCCGATGGTGCGAGAGGCGGTGCAGAACCAGTTGCACCAGATGGCCTGGGTCCCAGAAGGTCGGGTGCACCCGGTACAAGGGCAACTGACCGAACGCCTGCGCGAATTGGTGCCGGGCGAGTGGGGCGATGTGCAGTACATGGTCTCCGGTGCCGAAGCCATCGAACAGAGCATGCGTTATGTGCTCAAGGTGCAGAAGCACCGGCGCGGGATCGTGGTCATGAGCGATTCCTACCACGGCAAGACGCTGGCGGCGATGAGCATCCTCGGCCAGCAACAGCACCATCGCAGTTACGGCACCGCCGCGTCGGAAGTGACCTACGTGCCTTATGGCGATTTCGCCGCGTTGCACAAAGCGGTGGGCGAGGGGGTGTGTGCGGTGTATGTCGAGCCAATCCTCGGCGGCGCGCATTTGCAGGTGCCGCCGGTGGGCTACATGGCGAACATCCGTGCCCTGTGCGATGCCACCGATACCTTGCTGATCGCCGACGAAATCCAGACCGGTTTCGGCCGCTGCGGCAAATGGTTCGCCGTGCAATACGACGACGTGGTGCCGGACATCATGATCCTCTCCAAAGGCCTGACCGGCGGCTACACCTCGTTCGCCTGCGCGATGTACAGCCAGCGCCTGAGCACGCAGCACCCGTTGCGCGAGATCGAGCCGGACCAACGCACCAACGGCGGTCATCCGGTGGGTTGCGCCTCGGCACTGGCCGCCATCGACTTCATCGAAAAGCACAACCTGGTCGAGGCCTCGCGCGTCAATGGCGGCTTGTTGCGTCATGGTCTGCAACGACTGGCCCAGCGTTATCCGCAGATTGTCGAGGACGTGCCGGGCGTCGGCCTGATGACCGGTTTGCGTTTGCGCGGCTCGGTCTATGAAGCATTGATGAGTATGGAATTGGGCAAGCGTGGCGTGCACGCCGGGCATTCGATGAATGAAAAAGCCGAGCACCCGGTGCTGCGTTTTTACCCGCCGCTGAACATCACCCCCGAAGCCCTGCGGCATGTGCTGACCATGACCGAAGAAGCCCTGGAAGCCATCGCCCGCCGGCCGAAACTGGCGGTCAAGGCGTTCTCCCTGGTGGTGCGCAACATGTACCACATCCCTAACAAGCTGCTACGCAGCAAAGCGGAGCGCTGATGAGCATTTTCAATCCGGACACCCTGACCCTGCGCGAAATGGCCGGCCTGCTGCGACGCGGCGTGCTGACCAGCGTCAGCCTGCTGGAGTTCTACCTGCAACGCATTGCCGAGCGTAACCCGCAGATCAACGCGCTGATCCAACTGGAGTCCGCCGACGAATTGCGTCGCCAGGCCCGGGAAGCCGATGAGATGGCGCGCATCGGCAATATTCGCGGCCCGTTGCACGGCATCCCGATGACCATCAAGGACGTCTGCCATGTGCGTGGCTTCCGCATGTCCCGGGGCCTTGAAGAATTGCTCGGCGCCGCCAGCGAGCAAGACGCCACGGTAGTTGCGCGACTGCGCGAGGCCGGCGCGATCATCCTCGGCATCACCAACGTGCCCGAGCTGTGCATGGCGTTTGAAACCGACAACCTGTTGTATGGCCGCACGCTCAACCCCTACGACCCGCAACGCTCCGCCGGCGGCAGCAGTGGCGGTGAAGCGGCGGCGATTTCGGCCGGTTGCTCGCCGGCCGGGCTCGCTTCCGATGCCTGCGGCAGTGTACGCATCCCCGCGCACTTCAACGGCGTTTGCGGGTTGAAACTGACCCAGGGCCGCGTGCCGTTGACCGGGCAGTTTCCCAACGACCGTTCGGGGCTGTTCCACTTGACCTCGGCGTTTGGCGTGATGGGGCGTTATGTCGATGACCTGGCGTTGCTCGGGCAACTGATCAGCGGTGCCGACGGTCTTGATCCGGACACCGTCGACGTGCCGTTCAACGAGAGCAAGCCGTTGGCGGAACTGCGGGTCGCGTTGTCCTGGGAATCCGCACGGACCGAAGTCAGCCCGGCGGTGAAGCAGGTGTTGCAACGGGTCGAGGCGTGCTTGAGCAGTGTGGTCGCGGACGTGACCTCGACCACGCCGCCAATGCTCGACGACGCCAGCGATGTGCTGTGGCGGGTGTTCATCACCGGCGCCGATGCCGGGCGTGGCTGGAAAAAGCTGTTTGCCTCGATGAACAAACAGCGCTACACGCCGGCCACTTCGGAGCTGATCCGCTTGAGCGAAGAGGTGGAATTGACCGTCGATGAAATGAAGCGCGACTGGATCATGATCGACACCTTTCGCTATCAACTGGCGAAGTTCTTCACCCAGCACGACCTGTTCATCTGCCCGGTGTTCCCGGACGTGGCGTTCGCCCACGGCGAGTCACTGCTGGACCGTGATCGCTATGCCTTCGTCTTCCCGTTCAGCCTCTCGGGTTCGCCAGCGGTGGTCATCCGCGCCGGACACGACCCGGTCACGGGATTGCCGATCGGCATCCAGATCATCGGCCCGCACTGGCAAGAAGAACGCCTGCTGGCCGTGGCCAACTTCCTCGAACGGGAAATGACGCGGTGGAGTCCGGTGACCCCCGCCATGCAGTGATCCCCTGTGGGAGCGGGCTTGCTCGCGAAAGCAATCTGTCATCCAGCATTGATGCCGACTGACCCACCGCCTTCGCGAGCAAGCCCGCTCCCACATTTGGTCCAGGGTGAATTCGATATCTACCATCCAACCAAGATCCCCTGTGGGAGCGAGCTTGCTCGCGAAAGCAATCTGTCATCCAGCATTGATGCCGACGACATGGCGCCATCGCGAGCAAGCTCGCTCCCACATTTGTTCCAGGGTGAACTCGATAATTGCATCCAACTCTGGTTTCTGTGGGAGCGAGCCTGCTCGCGAAAGCGTCCTGTCAGTCACATGGATATCGACTGACCCACCGCCTTCGCGAGCAAGCTCGCTCCCACATTTGTTCCAGGGTGAATTCGATATCTACCATCCAACCCCGATCCCCTGTGGGAGCGGGCTTGCTCGCGAAAGCGTCCTGTCAGTCACATGGACATCGACTGACCCACCGCCTTCGCGAGCAAGCCCGCTCCCACATTTGTTCCAGGGTGAATTCGATATCTACTATCCAACCCCGCTCCCCACTGATCGGCTCTCAAGCTGTAACCGCTTTCACATTCCGGCTGCTGATCACCAGCGCCAACATGCCAACTCCTACCAGCACGGCCCCGCACACTTCGATCAACGCCGGTTGCTGGCGCAGCCAGAACCAGTGGAACAGCGTGACGAACAAGGTGTTCAGGTAGACATAGGAAATCACCGTCGAAGGCGATATCACCCCGATTGCCCGGTGCAGCAACCAGAAGGTTGCCAGGGTGCCAAACAGCGCCAGGTACACCAGCCACAACATGTCGCTCACCGCCAGTTGCGCGCCGCTGCGCCAGCCGCCGCTGAACAGGCAGAACACCAGCAGGAAACCCGAGCCAAACAACATGTTCCAGAACGTCATCGCTACCGGGTCACGGCCCTTCAACGTCTTGGCCTTGAACCGCTGGCTCAGGGGCGAATAGAGCGCCATCGCCAGGCACCCGATACCGAAAACCAGCACCGGATACAGCGCCGGCAATTCCCCTGGCGCCGAGCCCTTGAGGATCAGCAGTACCGCGCCGAGTGCTGCAATCAGCATCGGCAACAGACGGGTTTTAAGGCTTGGGCTGGGCAGCAGGAACACTTCGAAGAACAGCGTCATCAGCGGCACCAGCGTATACAGCGTCGCAGTGTTGACCGCCGTGGTGTAGCGCAACGCTTCGAACAGCGAGCCAAAGTACGTCGCCAGCAACAACCCGAGCACGGCATGGGCGAGCAAGCCTTTGGCCGAGATCGGGGAGTGGTTTTTCAACAGCAGCAGCGGCAGAAACATCAACGCCGAGAACAACAGGCGCAGCCCGGTCAGCAGAATCGGATCGATCCCCTGGCTGACCTCGGCCGCGGCAAAGAACGACGCGGCGATCAGCATCGCCCAGATCAACATGCCCCAATGGGCTGCTGCAAAACCGACTTGTTTCATGTGTGCTCCCCGAGCGTTTGACTGCCAGACGCCATCATAGGTAGGCCGGCCTGCGGGCACGGGCGAGTTTTTAAATACCTGACCGCAATTACTTGCAGCGCGCGAAGCGGTCCTTTCAAGGACATGGCCGGACAGCCAGGAGGCAGGCCTTGAAAGGACAGGCGACGGTTATTGAATGTGTTGCGCGTAACGTTTCGGATTGAAGCGCAGCACCATCACCAGCATCACTGCCATCACGGCCGCGAGTGACCACCAGGCCCATTCGAAGCTGCCCAACTGGTCGCGAATCATCCCGGCAATCAGCGGCGACAGCCCGGCGATCAAGTAGCCGATGCCTTGCACGAAAGCGGTCAGGCCGCCGGCGCGGCGCGGGTTGTCGAGGTGATCAAGGGACACGATCAGGCTCATCGGGAACAGACCGCCGATGCCCAGGCCCAGCAGGCACGGCCACAGCAGGCTGAAGCGTTCCGGGCTGAGGATCAGGCCGCAGAAACCGGCCATGATCAGGGCGAGCAACACCGCCAGTACCAGGCGTTTGTCCTGGCTGCGGTTGGCAATCGCCGGGGTGACCAGGCCGGAGATGACTTCCATCGCGGTCAGGAACCCGAGCAGCAAACCGGCGTTCTGTTCGCTCCAGCCTTTTTCCACGTAATACGGCGCGAGCCAGGCCAGCACGCAGGTGTACGACGCCGTGCCCAAACCAAAGAAAATCGCCAGCAGCCAGGCCCGTGAGTTACCGGCGAACGATTCCTGGCGACCCTTCGGCGCGGCCGGCAATTGTGGAATGGCCGAGCGCTGGGCAAACCAGAAACCCAGGGCCAGCAGCGCCAGCAATGCCCAGATCGCCAGGCCCATGCGCCAACTGCCGGTTTGCGCCAGCACGAACGGCGAGAACGAGGCGGCAATGGCCGCGCCGCCCATGATCGACGTGACGTACAACCCCATGAACAGCGAGACGTTATCGCTGAAGCGCGATTTGATCAGCGCCGGCATCACCGCCTGAATCAGCGCGATGCCAACCCCGGCCAGGACCGCGCTGAGGATCAGCTCAAGGGTTGTGTCCAGGTACAACCGCGAGACCGTGGCCACACCGATGATCACCAAGGACAGGACAATGGTGCGGTGCTCGCCGAAGCGCTGCGCGACACGCATGCCGAGGAACATCGCCAAACCCATGGCCATGACCGGCAACATGGTCAGCAGCGAAGCCGTACTGAAACTCAGCGGGATGTCCCCGCGAATCGCCGACAGCAAAGGGCCGACCGCCGCCATGGACGGGCGCAGGTTGAGAGCGACGAGGATGATGCTGGCGATCAGCCAGAGGGCGGGGCGGGTAGTTGCGCGAACGTTTTCCATAAGCAAGCCTTCAAGAACAAGGTCTTGATTAGGCGCGAGGGGCAGGGCAGCGGCAAATCAGAAAGTCTGGGGCGGTATCGAGAAATTAAATAAACCGCCATCCGGTGGGAGCGGGCTTGCTCGCGAAGGCGCCGGGTCAGTCGACATCTTTGTTGAATGACACTGCGCCTTCGCGAGCAAGCCCGCTCCCACAGGTTTTGTGGCGCGTGTAATGTTTAGCCAGTCTGCAACCAAAGTTCTCCAATTGCCGATTTAACGGAGCATCCACCCATGTAACGCTGCTGCTCATCTGTTTTCTGCGGTTTCTTCTATGGACGGTTGGCCAATCGCACTTCCCTCCGAACTGGCCTTCTGGGCGCTGTGGCATTGCCGTCATGCGCGCCCGCCGGACTCCTGCGTTTCCCGTTGATTGTTCCTACAGGTCCCACGCCATGCGTCGGGATCAAACCGGCGGCGCCCGCGCGTTTGCCTGACACGGAAAAACGAGAATTCCCATGAGTTGTGCCACGACTTCCTTCGCCACACAGCAAGAAGCCCTGACCTTTCTGGAACAGAACCCGGATATCGAGATGTTCGAGTTGTTCATCGTCGACAACAACGGCGTGCCCCGGGGCAAATTGCTGCATCGCGATGAACTGTTGGCGGTATACGAAAGCGGCCGGCCCTTGCCGAGCACCATTCTTGGCCTGACGATCAATGGCGATGACGTGGAAAACTCCGGCCTGGTGTGGGACGTCGGCGATATCGATTGCCGCGCCTATCCGGTCAGCGGCAGTTTGCAGCGCATGCCTTGGCGGCTGATTCCGACAGCGGCGGTGCAGGTCAGCATGCACCCCACCGAAGGTTTGCCGGCGACCATTGCCGACCCGCGTCACTTGCTGGCGAAGGTGATCGTGGGTTTGCAGGCCGACGGTTATTACCCGGTGATGGCGGCGGAGCTGGAGTTCTATTTGCTGGATCAACAGCGCGACAGCAACGGTCGGCCACAACCGGCCCGGGACGTTGACGGACAGCGGCCACGTGCGACTCAGGTTTATGGCTTGCGCGAACTGGAGCAGATCGAGCCGTTCCTCGCCGACCTGTATAGCGCCTGCAAACTCCAGGGCATACCGGCACGCACGGCGATTTCCGAATACGCGCCGGGCCAGGTGGAAATCACCCTGGAGCACCGCGCCGACGCCTTGCAGGCGATGGACGAAGCGGTGCGTTACAAACGCCTGGTCAAAGGCGTGGCCCACAAGCACGGGATGGCCGCGTGCTTCATGGCCAAGCCCTTTGATGACCTGGCCGGCACCGGCATGCACATGCACGTCAGCCTGGCGGACAAGGACGGCAACAACCTGTTCGCCAGCGAAGCTGCCGACGGCACGCCGCTGCTCCGGCACGCGGTGGGCGGCATGCTCGGCACCTTGCTCGATTCGTTGCTGCTGTTCTGCCCGAACGCCAACTCCTATCGGCGCTTCCAAACCAACAGCTACGCGCCGCTGGCCCCCACCTGGGGCGTGGACAACCGCACCGTGAGCCTGCGCGTCCCCGGCGGCCCGGCGTTCTCCCGGCACATCGAGCACCGCATCTGCGGCGCCGACGCCAACCCGTATCTGGCCGCAGCGGCGATCCTCGCCGGCATTCATCGCGGCATCCGCGAGCAACTCGATCCCGGCGCCCCGGTAGAAGGCAACGGCTACGCCCAGGCCACCGAACGGCTGCCCACCGATTGGCTGACCACGTTGCGCGCACTGCAAGCTTCGACCTGGGCCCGGGAAGCCTTCGGCGGTGAATTCCTCGGCGTGTACCTGGCGGTCAAGCGTGCCGAATATCGGCAGTTCATGGGCGAGGTCGGAGAGCAAGACTGGCGCTGGTATCTGAACCAGGCCTGACCGTTTCGCAAATACTTTAAAAGTTTCATGTTTATACCGGGAGCCAACTAATCGTTGGCTTCTTTTTCACGAAAAATTGATGGTTCGCTGCTTAAAGTTTGTGCTGTCGCGGAAAATGAAATTTTCACATTTTGCCGGCGGCACTTCTTTTCAGGAACAGTCGACCCGCATGTTGAAATTCAAAGCCGTGCGCCCCGAGTGGGTGACACTGATTGCCAGCGCCTTCCTATTGGCCGGGTTTAACCTGGTTCTGTGGCAGCACCTTTTCGACATCACCGCCTCGAATGCCCAGGGTATCGTCATGCGCGTGGCGTTTGGCGTCATGGTGCTCGGTGCATTCAACATCGTTCTGACCTTGCTGGCGTTCCGGCCGGTGCTCAAACCGCTGCTGACGTTGATCTTCCTGATCAGCGCCGGCGTGGCTTATTTCATGAGCCAATATGGCGTATTAATCGACGCTGGCATGTTGCGCAACTTCGCCGAAACCAATGCCACGGAAGTGCGCGACTTACTCTCGATAAAGTTGCTGGGCTATGTTGCTCTTCTGGGTGTTTTGCCGTCGTGGTTGTTATGGAAAACACCGATCAATTATCGCGTCTGGCATCGTGATCTATTAAGTAAAGCATTGGTGAGCATTGCCTCAGTGGCGGTGATCGGTGGCGTTGCCTTGGTTAATTATCAGGGGTTGTCGTCGCTGTTTCGCAATCACCATGAATTGCACTTGATGGTCGTGCCAAGCAACTACATCGGCGCGTCAGTGGGATATCTGCGTGAGCAAGTAGCCTCGGCGCAACAACCCTTCGTCAAGATCGGCGAAGACGCCCGCAAAGACCTGACCTGGCAGGCCCACGGCCGCAAATCCCTGACCGTGCTGGTCGTGGGCGAAAGTGCCCGGGCCGAGAACTTCGGCATCCTCGGCTATGATCGCGACACCACCCCCAAACTGAGCCAGGAGGCGGGCCTGATCGCCTTCACCGACGTGCATTCCTGCGGCACGGAAACCGCCGTGTCGGTGCCGTGCATGTTCTCCAACATGGGCCGCAAGGATTACAACGCCAGCAAGGCGAAGAACGAAGAAGGCCTGCTGGACGTGCTCCAGCGTGCCGGCCTGGACGTGATCTGGCGCGATAACCAGTCAGGCTGCAAAGGCACGTGTGATCGAGTAACGATCGATGATGTGAGCAATTTGAAAGACCCGGTGTTGTGCTCCAGCAGCGAATGCCGCGATGAAATCCTCTTGCAAGGTTTGCAGCACTTTATCGACACACTGGATAAAGACACCGTGCTGGTCCTGCACCAGATGGGCAGCCACGGCCCGGAATACTTCAAGCGTTATCCCAAAGAGTACGAACACTTCACGCCGGTGTGTGAAAGCAATGCACTGAATAATTGCAGCCGCGAAAGCATCGTCAATGGCTACGACAACACCCTGGTGTATACCGATCATGTGCTGTCGACCCTGATCGATGTGTTGCGCAGCAACCAGGATAAAGTCGATACCGCGATGCTTTACCTGTCCGACCACGGCGAATCCCTGGGCGAGTACAACCTGTTCCTCCACGGCACGCCGTACATGATGGCGCCGGAACAACAGAAACACGTGGCCATGCTGGCGTGGTTTTCCGACAGCTATCAACGTTCGTTCTCGGTGGACACTCACTGCCTGCAACTCAGTCGTGAAAAACCCCTGAGCCAGGACAACCTGTTCCATTCGATGCTCGGTTTGCTGGAGGTCGACAGTAAGGTCTACAACCCGGACCTGGACATGTTTGCCGGCTGCCGCAGCACTGTGATAGACGGCGTGCTGGCTAAAAAATGAAGGTTTCGACTTATTTTTCACGGGCCGGTCGCTAACCTGCGACCGGTAGATATTCCAACAAGAGCCCCTGAACATGTCCGCGTTGCCTCCATCTGCCATCGAGCTTGAGTTTGCCCGGCGCTACGATCAGGAACACGCCCGCGTCTGCCTGCAGCCGCAACCCCGTGGCCTGGTCGGGCGCCTGGCGTTCTGGCGCGCCGAGCATCTGGTGCGCAGCGCCCTCAAGATTGCCGGCGAGCCGGGTTTGCTCCTGGACGTGGCTTGTGGCTCCGGGCGCTTCTGGCCGGTGCTGGCCGAGCATGGCAACCGGGTGATCCTGGCGTCGGACCCGTCCCAGGACATGCTCGACCACGCCCGCACCCATCACCCGCAGCTGTTGCTCGAACGGATCAAGACCTTTCAGAGCTCGGCGTTCACCATCGGTCTGTCGGCCAATGCGGTGGATTGCATTATTTGCATGCAGTTGTTTCAGCATATCGCCAGCCCCGAGCATCGGCTGGCGATGCTCCAGGAGTTTCATCGGGTCAGCCGTGACACGGTGATTGTCTCGGTGCGCCTTGAGCGCCACGTCAAGCGCCTGTCCCGCTCTGCCAGGGGCGTTGAGCCCGAACCACTGGTGAGCAAGGCGCTGGTGGAAGCGGAGTTCCGGCGGGCGGGTTTCGCCCTGGTCAGCCATCAGGATTTCTTTCCCGCGTGCTCGCGGCTGCGGGTCTACGTGCTGCGTAAGACCGGATAACCTCCCTTCGTCAGACATTTCTTGCCTTTAAGTGGGCATTTTCGCTAAAGCTCTTGTTCAGTGGATGCGCGGAAATCGCCGGGGGCGATATATACTGCGCGCCATTCTTCAAGGGAGAGCCGTGTGGCCATCGATATTCACTGGATTCGCGACAACGATAGCCTCGGTCAGTTTTGCGCCGAGTGGCAGCAGCTGCCATTCGTTGCCCTCGACACCGAATTCATGCGGGTCGACACCTTTTATCCGATTGCCGGCCTGTTGCAGATCGGCGATGGCGTACGCGCTTACCTGATTGATCCGCTGACCATCGATAACTGGCAGCCCCTGGCCGCGCTGCTGGAAAACCCGGCCGTGGTCAAAGTCGTGCATGCCTGCAGCGAAGACCTCGAAGTCCTGCTGCGCCTGACCGGCAGCCTGCCGGCGCCGCTGTTCGACACGCAACTGGCTGCGGCTTACCTGAACCTCGGTTTCTCCATGGGCTACTCGCGGCTGGTCCAAGAGGTGCTCGGCATCGACCTGCCCAAGGGCGAGACCCGCTCCGACTGGCTGCAACGTCCACTGTCCGAGACCCAGATCAGCTACGCCGCCGAAGATGCCCTGCACCTGGCGGAAGTCTACGTGCGTCTGCAACCCAAGCTGTCTGAAGACAAATACAGCTGGGTGCTGGAGGACGGCGCCGAACTGGTGGCCAACCTGCGCCGCGAGGTCGATCCGTACGAGGTCTACCGCGAAGCCAAACTCGCCTGGAAACTGTCCCGCGCCCAACTCGCGGTCTTGCGTGAACTGTGCGCCTGGCGCGAGCACGAAGCCCGCGCCCGGGATCTGCCGCGCAACCGCATCGTGCGTGAACATTCCCTGTGGCCGCTGGCCCGGACTCAGCCGGACAACCTCGGCGCGCTGGCGAAAATCGAAGACATGCACCCGCGTACCGTGCGTCAGGACGGCGAATTCCTGCTGGACCTGATCAAGCGTTCTGCCAGTGTGTCGCCTGAACAATGGCCGCCTGCGGTGCCGGAGCCATTGCCGGTGGACGCCGCCGTGCTGGTCAAGCAACTGCGAGCCATCGGCCAGGCCGAAGCCGAGCGCCTGAACATCGCGCCAGAATTGATGCTGCGCAAGAAAACCCTGGAAGCGCTGCTCAAGAGCGGCTACCCCAACGGTCCTTACCAATTGCCTGATTCGCTGCGTGGCTGGCGCCGCGAATTAATGGGCCAGGCGCTGCTCGACAGCCTGGCCACCGCCGGAGAACAGCCTTGAAACGTATTTGCTCCATTTACCGCAGCCTGAAGAAAAACGAGATGTACCTCTATGTGCTCAAGAGCGATGCACTGGAGCGCGTCCCGGAATCGCTGATGGCGGCGTTCGGCAAGCCCCATCACGCCTTCGACCTGGTGCTGACCCCCGAACGCAAACTGTCCCGCGAGGACATCACCGTGGTCCTGGAAAACCTTGAGAAACAGGGTTACCACTTGCAGATGCCGCCGGCCGAGGACGAGTACATTGAACACTTGCCCGAAGAGCTGCTGCGCCGCAACGACCCGATGTGATCGGCAGACAGGTTCCGTTCAGAACCTGTGTGAAAGACTGGAATGATTTTTATGATGGCCGCGGCGATGGAGTGATACTCCGTCCGCGGTCGTCTGCACTGTTTTGAAAGGTTTGAACCATGCGCGTTCTGATTGCTGAACACGACCACCCTGTGTACGCCCAGCTGCTGCGTCAGGCAGCGCCCGAGCTGGAAGTGCTGACCAGCGGCGACTCCGCCGAACTGGCGCGCCAGGCGGCTGATTGCCCGATCTGGCTCGGCCAGCCGGACTTGCTGGCGAACCTGCTGCGTCAGGGGCATCAGCCACAATGGCTGCAATCGACCTGGGCCGGCATCACGCCGCTGCTGGCCGACGGTTTGCCACGCCACTATCGCCTGACCCGGGCGGTGGGGATTTTCGGCCAGGTCATGGCTGAATACGTGTTGACCTATATGCTCGGTCACGAACGCGAGGTGCTGGCGCGGTTGGTCAGCCAGGTCGAGCGCAAGTGGGACAGTCGTCAGGGCCAGAGTCTGGCGGGGCGCAAAGTGTTGATCGTCGGCACCGGCGACATCGGCCAGACCGTGGCGAAATTCCTCGTGCCGTTTGGCGTGGAGTTGTACGGCATCGCCAGCGAAGCCCGGGAGCAGGCACCGTTTGTTGAAGTGGCCGCACTGGCCGACCTGCCGCGTCTGGTCGGTGAAGTGGATTACGTGATCAATCTGCTGCCCAACACCCCGAACACCCACGACCTTTACGACGCGGCGCTGTTCAAGCAATTCAAGCCGACCGGCGTGTTCATCAACGTCGGGCGGGGTGTGGCGGTGGTCGATGCGGACCTGGTGGAGGCCTTGAAAGAAGGGCATCTGGCGGGCGCGGTGATCGACGTCTGCCGTCAGGAACCCCTGCCGCAACGCCACCCGTTCTGGACCGCCTGGGGCCTGCTGCTGACCGGCCACAGCTCGGCACCGACCTCACCGACGATGATGGTCAACCTGTTCGTCGAAAACCTGCGGGCCTACGAAGCGGGCGAAGCGCTGCGCGGGGAAGTGGACTTCAATCGCGGGTACTGAATCCACCACCGCTTGAATCATGTGCAAAACCAACTGTGGTAGCGGGCTCGCTCGCGAAAGCGGTCTGTCAGTCAACATTGATGTTGAATGTGCCGCCCCCTTCGCGAGCAAGCCCGCTCCCACATGGGTTTTGTGGTGTCACTCAGAATTCGTGAACGCCCGAGATCACCTGTGGGAGCGGGCTCGCTCGCGAAAGCGGTCTACCGGTCAACATTGATGTTGAATGTGCCGGCCCCTTCGCGAGCAAGCCTGCTCCCACATGGGGTTTATGGTGTCACTCAGAATTCGTGAACGTCCGAGATCAACTGTGGGAGCGGGCTCGCTCGCGAAAGCGGTCTGCCAGTCAACATCGATGTTGAATGTGCCGGCCCTTTCGCGAGCAAGCCCGCTCCCACATGGGTTTTGTGGTGTCACTCAGAATTTGTGAACGCCCGAGATCACCTGTGGGAGCGGGCTCGCTCGCGAAAGCGGTCTACCAGTCAACATTGATGTTGAATGTGCGGGCCCCTTCGCGAGCAAGCCCGCTCCCACATGGGTTTTGTGGTGTCACTCAGAATTCGTGAACGCCCGAGATCACCTGTGGGAGCGAGCCTGCTCGCGAAAGCGGTCTGCCAGTCAACATTGATGTTGAATGTGCCGGCCCCTTCGCGAGCAAGCCCGCTCCCACATGGGTTTTGTGGTGTCACTCAGAATTCGTGAACGCCCGAGATCACCTGTGGGAGCGGGCTTGCTCGCGAAAGCGGTCTGCCAGTCAACATCGATGTTGAATGTGCCGGCCCCTTCGCGAGCAGGCTCGCTCCCACATTGGCATCTGCTGTGAACTCATGATTTGTGTACGCCCGAGATCACCTGTGGGAGCGAGCCTGCTCGCGAAAGCGGTCTGTCAGTCAACATTGATGTTGAATGTGCCGCCCCCTTCGCGAGCAAGCCCGCTCCCACCGTTTGGTTTTGCGGTGTGGGTTAGAGGGTGAAGTTGCCTTCCGCCGCGAGTTCGCTCAACGGGCGGCGCGGGCTTGGTTCTTCGCGGGCTTGCAGGTATTCGGCCAGGGTTGCCTTGTCGCCCAGCTTGCCAACGGCGACCGCTGCGTGCAGCGCATAGCCTTCGGGAATGTTCAGCTCCTTGCGGGTCAGTTCCTGGTCGAAACCGGCCATGCCGTGGGTGTGCCAGCCGCTGAGGCTCGCTTGCAGCGCCAGGTGGCCCCATGCCGAGCCGGTGTCGAAGGTGTGCCACAGCGCCGGGGTTTCTTCGGTGGCGCCGGGTACGGCGAAGGTGGTTTTCGAGATCACGATCACCAGCGCCGAGGCGTGTTGCGCCCAGCCGCGATTGAACTCGTTCAGCAGACCCAGGAAACGCTCCCAGTTCGGCGTGTCACGGCGCGCGTACAGAAACCGCCAAGGCTGCGAGTTGTAAGCCGACGGCGCCCAGCGCGCCGCTTCGAAGAAGCTCAGCAGGGTTTCTTCCGGGATGGCTTCGCCGGTGAAGGCCCGTGGCGACCAGCGATCAGTGAACTGTGGGTGAATGGCGTAATCGGCAACGCGTGGATTGGCACTCATGCAGAGGTTCCTTTGCTACGTTTGGGACAGGGAGTCGAATAAAAACCAGCGGCCGCAGTTGAGCTGAGCGATGAGGTTTTCGTGAGCCGTGGCAATTCACCGGAATGCAACGCGGTTGCGCGTTAATGGCCTTCAGGTTTGGCTCGTTGCGACTGGCAAAGCTACTTCGCGGCGCGGCAACTGACAAGTGAAGTTCTACCGACAGTCGCCAACGCTTGGCCCGCAAGGCCTGGGGCACTAGACTGGCGGCCTTTTCACCACCTGATGCTGATGCTTGAACCATGGCCGCCAAAGTCGAACCGTTCTGGATGCGCAAAACCCTCGATCAACTCGATCCCCAGGAATGGGAATCGCTGTGCGACGGCTGTGGCCTGTGCTGCCTGCAAAAGCTCGAGGACGAAGAAGACAACAGCGTCTACTACACGCGCATCGCCTGCAAACTGCTGGACCTGAACACCTGCCAGTGCACGGACTACCCGAACCGTCGCACGTTTGTGCCGGACTGCATCCAGCTCACCCCGGGCAAGGCTGAAGAGTTCCAGTGGTTGCCGCCAACCTGCGGCTATCGGCTGGTCAGCGAAGGCAAGGATCTGCCGCTGTGGCATCACCTGGTGTGCGGCGACCGCGAGGCGGTGCACCACGAACGTATTTCCCAGTCCGGGCGCATGTTCGCCGAAGGCAGCGTGCCGGAAGACGACTGGGAAGATCACCTGATTTTCCGGGCGGGTTAATTGTGGTTAGGGAGCTTGCTGTGGCGAGGGAGCTTTTCGGATCGCCGCACCGTCCCGCTTGAGTGCACAGCACTCACAAAAAAATAGGCAGTGATTATTGCCACAAGGAGTGTGTATGGCTGTGGGATTGCGGCTGGCGTTGGCCGTCGGGGCGTTGGCCCTGAGTTCATCGGTGTGGGCGGCGAAGAAGGTCGATCTGGATTACCACGTGCGCCTGTTGCCGCAAAGCGATCAGGCCGAAGTGCGCCTGACTCTGGCCCAGGGCTCGGCGGTGCGCAGCCTCGATTTTGATCTGGGCGACGGCAGCCACTACAGCGACTTCAAGGCCGACGGCCAATGGCAGCTCACACCGGGCAAAGCCGCCCGTGGCGTCTGGCATCCCGCCGCCGACAAGGCCAGCCTGACCTACCGCGTGCGCATCAGCCACGGGCGCAAAAACGGCAGCTTCGACACGCGCATGACCCCGAGTTGGGCGTTGATGCGGGGCGACGACCTGGTGCCACCCGCCAAGCTCGACCAACAGGACGGCATCGAGTTGGTGTCACGCCTGGAATTCGAATTGCCCAACGGCTGGAAAAGCGTCGAAACCGCCTGGCCGCGCATCGGCAAGAATAAATTCCGCATCAACAACGTCTCCCGGCTGTTCGACCGGCCCACTGGCTGGATGCTCGCCGGCCACCTCGGCAGCCGCCGCACGCGCCTGGGGGAAACCGAAGTCACCGTCGCCTCGCCGCTGGGGCAGGGCATGCGCCGCATGGACGTGCTGACGCTGCTGACCTTTATCTGGCCCCAGGCCCAGGCCGTATTCCCCCGTCACCCGAGCAAACTGCTGATCGTCGGCGCCAACGACCCGATGTGGCGCGGCAGCCTCGCGGCGCGGGAATCGATCTACCTCAACAGTCGCTTGCCGCTGGTCAGCGAAAGCGGCACCAGCCCGTTGGTGCGTGAGTTGGCTCAAGTGTTCGGGCGGGTCAATGACCGCCAGCACAGCGACTGGATCAGCGAAGGCCTGGCCGAGTTCTACGCCATCGAACTGGTGCGCCGCGCCGGTGGCATGAGTGATGAGCGTTATGAAAGTTTGCAGAAGAAACTGGCCAAGGACAGCCAGAAGGTGACGACCCTGCGTGGCTCGCAGATCAGCCCGGCGCAGATTGCCAGGGCTGTGTTGCTGCTACAGGAACTGGATCGGGAGATTCGAATCAAGACCCGCAACAAACGGTCGCTGGATGATGTGCAGCGCGGGGCGATGCATTTGGAGAGCGTCGATACCAAGGAATTCGTGCAGCTTGCCGAGAGCGTGATTGGCGAGTCTTCCAAAGTCCTCGATACCGAGTTACTTCAGTAACAACGCCTTCGCGAGCAAGCCCGCTCCCACAGTTGAATGCATTCCCCTGTGGGAGCGGGCTTGCTCGCGAAGAGGCCATCAGCCTCATCGCAACCTCCGAATCAAACTCCGGTTTTAGGCGATTTCAACGAATCATTACCCGTCACGGTGGCGGTCTTGGTCGCCGCCTCGGCATTGGCCTTCAACCGATTCAACTCCTCACCGGCGCGCTGAATCTTCGCCCGCACGTTGTTCATGTCCTGACGGCTTTTCTCCAGCAGGCTTTTCACCGAACTGTGCCCGGTAATGCCACGGGCCAGGGCCACGCCGCCAATCGCTACTTGAATCAAGCCAAACACACCACCGCGACGCAGGCCTTTGCCCATCATCACCACGCCACCGGCCAGGGAACCGATGCGCTCCCAGCCCTCGACGTTCTGTTCGTGGCGAGTCTGGAACGGGGTGGATTCGATGCGTTCTACGCGTTTGAGTTCGTTCATGATCTGTCTCCAGGCGTTCAGGAATGATAGTTAGCTGACTGCCGGGGGCGGCCGGTTGTTCCATCCAATGTGCGGTGATTCAGCGGAATTTCGCCCCCGAGCGGGTGTTCAGCCCCTTGGCCATGCGGTCGTAGAGCACAACGTTGACCGTGGCCGCCAGGTTCATGCAACCAGTGGTCGGGATGTAGACCACGTCTTCGCACCAGTCGCGGATCTCTTTATCCAGCGAACCGTCTTCCGGGCCGAAGATATAGAGGGCGCGGTCCGGATGGGTGTATTCCGGCAGCGAACGGGCGCCTTCCACCAGTTCCACGGCGACCGGCACGCAGCCCAGGGGCAGGATCTTTTTCAGATCGTCGATGCCGATCAGCGGGATGTCGTAGTGCACGCGCTTGGTGTCGGTGACGAAATCGGCGGCGCGCTCATAGCGCTTGCCGGTGTAAAACACTGACGCCACGCCATAACAGCCCGCGGCGCGCATCACCGAACCGACGTTCTCCGGTGACTTGGGGTTATACAAACCAATGCAGCTGTACCGTTTGTCTGCCACGAGCGGGGTGCCTTCGGGAAAAAGAGGGCGATTATACGGGGATTGGCCTGGAGCGGGCAGTTTCGGGATTGGCGGTGCCTGGGCGGCCGCCATCGCGAGCAAGCTCGCTCCCACAGGGAAATGTGGGGCGAGCAGAAATAGGTCGCCCGGCGCAGCACCCCTGTGGGAGCGAGCTTGCTCGCGAAAGCGGTGGGTCATCCAACAGGGATGGCGACTGACACGGCCCCTTCGCGAGCAAGCCCGCTCCCACAGGAGATTTGGGGCGAGCACAAATATGGCGCCCGGCGCAGCACCCCTGTGGGAGCGAGCCTGCTCGCGAAAGCGGTGGGTCATCCAACAGAGATTTCGACTGACACGGCCCCTTCGCGAGCAAGCCCGCTCCCACAGGGAAATGTGGGGCGAGCACAAATATGGCGCCCGGCGCAGCACCCCTGTGGGAGCGAGCTTGCTCGCGAAAGCGGTGGTTCATCCAACAGGGATGGCGACTGACACGGCCCCTTCGCGAGCAAGCCCGCTCCCACAGGGAAATGTGGGGCGAGCACAAATATGGCGCCCGGCGCAGCACCCCTGTGGGAGCGAGCCTGCTCGCGAAAGCGGTGGTTCATCCAACAGGGATGGCGACTGACACGGCCCCTTCGCGAGCAAGCCCGCTCCCACAGGGAAATGTGGGGCGAGCACAAATATGGCGGCCGGCGCAGCACCCCTGTGGGAGCGGGCTTGCTCGCGAAGGGGCCCGCCCAGCCAACATCAATCTGCGTCGTTGTTCCACCCCCCACCCAACGCCACGACCAGCCCGACACTCGCCTGCAACTGCCGTGTCTGCAACGTCTGCAACCGCCGTTGCGCTTGCAGCGCCGAGGTCTGGGCCGTCACCACATCCAGATAATTCACCGCCCCCGCTTCATAGCTGTTCATCGCCAAGGTCTGCGTACGCTGCGCCGCGTCAACGGCCGCTTGCTCGTCCTCCGCTTCCCGTTGCAGGTCGCGCAGTTGCCCGAGGTTGTCTTCGACCTCGCGCACCGCCCGCAGCACCTGACTGCGGTAATGCGCGGCAGCCTCTTCAAACTCAGCCTTGGCCTGGCGTTCATTGGCATCGAGGCGACCGCCATCGAAGATCGGCAAATTGACCAACGGCCCCAACGCCCAATAGCGATTGCCAGCGGCCAGCAGATTACCGCCGCCCGCCGTTTGCCCGCCGAGCAGCCCGGTCAGGCTGAAATCCGGATACCACGCGGCGCGGGCGACGCCGATGTTGGCGTTGGCGGCAAACACCCGGCGTTCGGCGGCGGCGATGTCCGGGCGGCGTTGCAGCAGGGTGCTGGGCAGGGCGCCGGGGACTGTGGGCACATTCAACCCTTGGTCGCTTGCACTGAGCTGGAAAACACTCGCCGGCTCACCCACCAACTCTCCAATCGCATGCTCGGCCAGATCCCGCTGCGCCCGCACATCGTCCAGTTGCGCCCGGGCCTCGGCCAGTTGGCTTTGCGCCCGGGTCAGGTCCAGTTCCGAGGCGATGGCGCCTTCGTAGCGGTCGCGGGTCAGTTGCAGGGCCTGGGTGTAATCGTCCAGGGAACTGGCGAGAATTTTCTGCTGGGCATCCAGGCCATTGAGCTGGATATACAGCGTCGCCAGTTGCTGTTGCAGGCTCAACCGCGCCGCCGCCAAATCGTCCGCCGACGCCTGGGCCTGGGCATCACCCGCCGCCACCTGGTTGCGAATTCGCCCCCACAAATCGAGGTCGAAATTCAGCGCAAACCCGGCGGTGTCGCTGTTGTACACCGACCGCTGATTACTGCCGCGCAACGGTTTGCCGTCCGACTGACGCTGGCGTAACGGCTGGGCGCTGGCGGTGATCTGCGGGAACAACCCGGCATGCAACTGACCGGCATACGCCTGCGCCGCATCGAAGTGCGCGAGGGCCGCCGCCAGGTCCGGATTGGCTTTTAGCAATTGCTGTTGCAGGTCGTTCAGGCGCGAATCCTGATAAATCTGCCACCAGTCCGGGCTCGACTCCTGAACCTTAGCCAGGTGCCACGGCCCATCGCTGGTCTGCTCGCGATACTGCGCGGGCAAGTCGATGGTCGGCGCCTTGTACGCCGGCGCCATTGAACAACCTTGCAGCAGCAACGCCATCGCTATTAGTTCAAGCCTTGGGCGCATGCACACCCCCAGCGTCGGCCAGTTGCACGACATCGCCTTCACGCAGGGCATCCGGCGGGTTATCCACCACCCGATCCGCCGGTTTCAGGCCCTGATCGATCACCAGCCGCTCCCCCAGATCCAGACCGATATGAATGTCACGCAAGTGCACATGGTTATCCGGATCGAGCACTGCCACCTGCGTGCCCTGGGCGCGGAAAATCAACGAACTGGCGGGAATGCTCACACTATGGGTATCCGCCGGAATCTGCAACGTCGCCTCGGCATAGTCGCCGGGCAACAACGCGCCGTCGGGGTTGTCCGCGACAAACTGCGCAAGCAAGGTTCCGGAACGCCGATCCACCGCTGTGGAGTCGCCAATCAACCGCGCACTGAAATGCTGTCCGGGATGTTCCGGCACGATCAATTCAGCCTGCATGCCCGGGCGAATCACACTTGCGTAGTTCTGCGGCACCGGTACGTAGAGGCGCAGTTGATGGGTGTCGGCGATGTCGAACAGTTGCGGATCGCTGTCATTGTCGGCCTTGATCAACTGGCCGATGTCGGTGTTGCGGGCGGTGATGGTCCCGGCGAACGGCGCACGGATGGTTTTGTAATCCTCCAGCGCCGACAGCCGGGCGTAATCAGCCGCAGCGGCATCAGCGTTGGCCTTGGCGGCGGCTGCGTTGGAGCGTTTTTCATCGGCTTCCTGACGCGACACAGAATGTGTCGCCAACAGGTTTTGCCAACGGCTGGCGGTGGTTTCGGCCAGGCGTGCGTTGGCCTGTTCCTGGATCAGTCGTGCGTGGGTTTGTGCCACTTGTTGATCGAGGTCCGGGCTGTCGATCTCGGCCAGAATCTGCCCGGCCTTCACATGGGCGCCGATGTCGGTTTTCCAGTCCTTGAGGTAACCGCTGACCCGCGCATGGATCGGCGCTTTGCTCCATGCCTCCAGATGCGCCGGCAAACGCAGGCTGTCGCCGTGCACGTTCTGTTGTGGCTGGAACACGCTGACCAACGGCATGGCGGCGGTTTCGGTCCACGCGGCCACGGCTTTCTCGTGGCGAGTGCGGGCCGCCAGACCGTTGGCCACCAGCAACGCGGCCAGGGTCAGGCCGCCGACCCCGACCCACATCAGGCGTTTGCGCGAGGGTTTTTGATCAGACATGAGTGCTTTCCCCAGAAAGGTTTTCTTCAGCAACAGCGCGAGAGGATTGACGTCCGTGAACCAGGCTGAACACCACCGGTACGAACAGCAGCGTGGCGGTGGTGGCGAGGATCAGGCCGCCGATCACAGCGCGGCCCAATGGCGCGTTCTGTTCCTCGGACAGGGCCAGCGGCAGCATGCCGATGATCATCGCCAGGGCGGTCATGCACACCGGGCGAAACCGGGTGTAGCCGCCTTCGAGCGCAGCCTTGAGCGCGTCGCCGTGTTCGGCCAGGCGTTCACGGCAGAAACTCACCACCAGAATCGAGTTGGCCGTGGCCACGCCCATGCACAGGATCGCCCCGGTCAGGGCCGGCACCGACAGCGAGGTGCCGCTGAGAAACAGCATCCACACAATCCCGGCCAGCGCGGCGGGCAGGGCGGTGATGATCACGAACGGATCGACCCAGGACTGGAAGTTGACCACGATCAGCAAGTAGATCAGCACCACCGCGCCGAGCAGGCCGAAGCTCAAACCGCTGAACGCTTCGTGCAGCGCATCGATCTGCCCGTGCAGGCTGATCACCGCGCCTTTGGGCCGCATGGACGCGGTGTCATCCAGCACTTTTTGAATGTCCTTGGACACGCCGCCGAGGTCACGGCCCTGCACATTCGCGTACAAATCCAGGGTCGGCATGATGTTGTAGTGACTGACCACCGCCGGGCTCTGCACCCGGGAAATGCTCGCCAAACCGCCGAGGATTTGCGATTGCCCGTCATTGCCGGTCACCGGCAAGGCTTCCAGCGACGGCAGGCTGTCGAGGCGATATTGCGGGGTGGCGGCGACCACCCCGTAAGACACGCCGTTGGCCGGGTTGAGCCAGAAGGTCGGCGCCGTCTGTGAGCTGCCGGCCAGGGACGCGACCATGCTGTTGGTCACGTCGCGCTCGGTAATGCCGAGGCCATTGGCCCGCAGTCGATCGACATTGACCTGCAACGACGGATAACCGGTGGACTGCTGGATGCGCAAATCCGCGACCCCGGCCACATGTTGCAGGCGTCGTTCCAGCTCCACGGCGTAGGCGCGGTTGGCTTCATCGTTCGGCCCGGAGATTTTCACGTCCAGCGGTGCCGGGGCGCCGAAGTTGAGGATCTGGCTGCTGATGTCTGCCGGCAGGAACGCAAAGTGGCTGCCGGGAAAACTTTCCGGCAAGGCTTCGCGCAGGCGTTTCACGTAATCGGCGGTGGGGCTGTGGTCGGTTTTGAGGCTGACCTGGATGTCGCCATCCTGGGGGCCGATGGTGCCGCTGTTGCTGTAGGCCATGTCGATGCCGCTCAGCGGAATGCCGATGTTGTCGACAATGGTGTCCAGTTCCCCGGCAGGAATGATCTCGCGAATCCGCGATTCGATGCGGTCGAACGCCGCCGCGCTTTCTTCAATGCGCGTGCCCAGGGGTAAGCGCACATGCAGCGACAGTGCACCAGCGTCGGTGGCGGGGAAGAAGTCTTCGCCCAGGCTCGGCAACAGCGCAAACGACGCCAACACACAGGCGAGGAACCCGAACAGGAAACGCTTGCGGTATTCCAGCGCCAGTTCCAGCAATCCGAAATAAGTGTCGCGCAGGTTGGAGAAATGCCGCTCGAAGCCCTGCTGAAAATTCAGCAGCCGTTGCAGCAATGGATGGTGGGTTTTGCGGTGTTGTTCACCTTCGTGATGGTTGATGAATTCATCTTCCGGGTGATGCCCCGGACCTTGTTCCGGCACATGGGGCTTGAGCAAAAACATCGCCAGGGTCGGCACCAAGGTGCGCGACAGAATGAAGGAACTGGCCATGGCAAACATCACCGCCAGCGCCATCGGCCGGAACAGGTAACCGGCGATGCCCTGCAACAGGAACATCGGCACGAACACGATGCAAATGCACAGCAGCGAGACGAAGGCTGGGCCGACAATCTGTTTCGCGCCGTCGAGGGTCGCGGTCTTCACCGCTTTGCCTTGCTCCAGATGCCAGTTGATGTTCTCGATGGTCACCGTGGCGTCGTCCACCAGAATCCCCACCGCCAACGCCAGCCCGCCGAGGGTCATGACGTTGAGGGTCTGGCCGCTGGCGGCGAGCAGGGCGATGGCCGACAACACCGCCAGGGGGATCGACGCCGCGATGATCAATGTCGAACGCCAACTGCCGAGGAACAGCAGGATCATCGCGCTGGTCAGCAATGCGGCGATGATGCCTTCCTTGGCCACGCTGCCCACCGACTGTTTGACGAACACCGAGGCGTCGCCCAGCAGGGAAGTCTTGAGCGACGGCGGCACGGTTTCGTTGATGCGCGGCAGCATTTGCCGAATGCCGTCGATGATCGACAGCGTGGAAATATTGCCGTTCTTAAGCGCCGGCATCAGCACCGCGCGGCGACCATCGACTCGCACGATGTTGGTCTGCGGCGGCGAGCCGTCACGCACGTGGGCCACCTGGCCGATGGTGATCAGCGCGCCGTCGACGGTTTTGATCGGCAGGTCGTTGAGTTCGTCGATGGCTTTCGGGCTGTTGTTCAGCAGCACCGTGTATTCGTTGGGGCCGAGCTTGGCGGTGCCCACCGGGATGATCTGGTTTTGTGCCGCCAGGGCGTTGCCGACGTCCTGGGCCGAGAGGCCTTTGGCGGCCAGGGCCTGCGGGTCGAGGTCGAGGGTAATCTGCCGCTGTTTGCCGCCCATCGGCGTGGGAATCGCCAGGCCCGGCACCGACGTCAGGGGCAGGCGAATGTTGTTCTGCACCAGGTCGCGGATTTTCGCTTCCGACAGCGTGGGGCTGGAGAACGCCATTTGCAGGATTGGCACGGTCGAGGCGCTGTAGTTGAGGATCAGCGGCGGGGTGATGCCCGGTGGCATCTGTTTGAGCACAGTCTGCGACACCGCCGTGACCTGGGCGTTGGCGGTGCGGATATCCACGCCGGGCTGGAAGAAAATCTTGACGATGCCCATGCCCGGCAAGGATTGCGACTCGATGTGCTCGATGTCGTTGACCGTGGTGCTCAGGGAGCGCTCATAGGTGTAAATCACCCGCCCGGCCATGTCCTGGGGCGCCAGGCCGTTGTACTGCCAGACCACCGCGATCACTGGAATGCCGATGTCGGGAAACACATCGGTGGGCGTACGCAGGGCCGCCATCGGCCCGATGATGCAGATGAAAATTGCCAGCACGATAAACGTGTAGGGCTTGAGCAGTGCAGTCTTTACCAGCCCGAGCATGCCGTAAACCTCCGAGGTCTTGAAATGCAATTGCCGGGCAGTCTTGCGCTTGCAACTTAAAGATTTGCCTTCACGGGGATGAAGAAATTTTTAACGTTTTCCTGAAAATCCTTTCATGGGCTTTCATTTGTCCGAACCGCTCTAGCCCGCCACTCTTCACCTCAAGCCGACTGCCCGTTGTCACACCTGGCGGCGGCGTCGGCGTCCATTTTGCGAGGTGTTTTTCCATGACATTCAAACCCCTTTTACTGATCCCGGGTCTAGGCCTGATGTGTCTGTTGTCGGCGTGTGCGGGACCGATGCCCAAGGCTGACCCGAGCGAAGCCTTTATTGGTCTGGAACAACCGGGAAGTGCCGATTTGCTCGCGCAGCGGATCGATGGCCAGCAGGTCAGTGACGGGCGTTACTTCGAGGTCAAGCCGGGCGCGCATCGGTTGGACATGACGCTGATCAGCGGCGCGGACGGTAATTCGCTGGACCTCAGTTGCACAGGGCACCTGAGCTACAGCGAGTTCAAGGCCGGCGAGCACTACCAGATCAATGCGTCGAGCGAGGGGCTGAAAGCGGGTGTCAGCCTGGTGGATTCCCAGGGCAAGCAGGTGGCGCAGAGCAGGGGCTTTCTGTGCTCCTAAACCTGCACAAAACCTGTGGGAGCGAGCTTGCTCGCGATGAGGCCCCCACATTCAACATCTCTATTGACTGACCCGCCGCTATCGCGAGCAAGCTCGCTCCCACAGGGGACGGCGGTGTATGAAGGAATTCATTCCAATGACATTTAAACAACTACTGTTGATTCCCGGCCTGAGCGTGGTTTGCCTGTTGTCTGCCTGCGCTGGCCCGATGCCAAAACCTGATCCGGGTATGGCCTGGATCGGGCTACAGGAAGAGTCGCCCAATGACATGCTGGCGGAGCGGGTGGATGGCCAGCGCATTGATGACGGTCGCTTCTTTGAAGTCGCTCCCGGCGCCCACGATCTGGCGGTGACGTTGTTTGAAATGCCGAGTGGCGATTCGAATCAGGAGGATTGCGAGGGCAAGGTGCATTTCACGCAGTTCAAGGCTGGCGAGCATTATCGGTTGGTGGAGTCGAGCCTGGGGCAGGAGGTGAGTGCGCGGCTTGAGGATTCCCATGGCAAGCAAGTGGCGCAGACCGGCGATTTCCAGTGCATGCCGGGCTAAACACCAAACCGTAGGAGCAAAGCTTGCTCGCGATGGCGTCCTCGAAACCGCTATCGCGAGCAAGCTTTGCTCCTACGGGCGATGGTGTTGTCGAAACCGCTATCGCGAGCAAGCTTTGCTCCTACAAGGGCATGGCGATTGGACGGTTTAGAGCGGTTCGGCAATCACATACCCCGACCCACGCATGGTGCGGATCAAGGGCGGCATTCCGGGCGGGTCGATTTTCTTGCGCAATCGGCCAATGTGCACGTCGATCAGGTTGGTGCCCGGATCGAAGTGATAACCCCAGACCTCTTCGAAAATCATCATCCGTGACAGGATCTGCCCCGGATTGCGCATCATGAATTCCAGCAGTTTGTATTCGGTGGGCAGCAGGCTCAGGGGCTGGTTGGCACGATTGGCCTCATGGCTGATCAGGTCCAGTTCGAGGTCGGCGATGCGCAGGGTGGTTTCGAAAGCCTTGGCCGGGCTCTTGCGCCGCAGCAACACTTCGACCCGCGCCGCCATTTCGTCGGTGGCGAACGGTTTGGCCAGGTAATCATCGCCCCCGGCGCGCAGGCCACGCACCCGTTCATCGACGTCGGAGAGGGCGCTGATCATCAGGATCGGCGTCGCCACGCCAATGGCGCGCAACGTGGTGACAATGGCCAGGCCGTCGAGCTCGGGGAGCATGCGATCGAGGGTGATCAGGTCGTAATTGCCACTGACTGCACTCACCAGCCCTTCGCGGCCATTACTCACCCAATCCACTTCAAAGCCATGGCTCTGCAACTCGGTGACGATTTCCTGGGCGGTCACGGCATCGTCTTCGATGGTCAGAATTCGGGACATGTCGGTTACCTTTCAAGCATTCCGGATGCCGCGATTCTGCCAAGAAACGGTGAGTGACTTGCTGAGGAAAGTTTCATGTGGGGAGGGGAGGAAATGCGCTAGGTCCTCCCTGGACTGCACTATCCCTTGTGGGAGCGGGCTTGCTCGCGAAGGGGTCGTGTCAGCCGACATCAATATCGACTGACCCACCGCATTCGCGAGCAAGCCCGCTCCCACAGGGATCTGATTGTCATGGCGGGTTACTGGGTGGCTGGCAGCATCGCCTTGAGCTTGTCCATCATCGAGCTCGGTGCATCGGTGATCTTGTTGCCCGCCGGGTCCTTGCTCCCCGAGCCGCTGGTATCGACGCCCGCGAGGATTTCCGCCAGGTTATTGAAGTGCCCGTCTTTCTTCTTGCCCCCGGCGACGGCATCGCCCTTGTCGTACTGGGTCAGGGCGTCTTGCAAGGTCTGGTGCTGGGTCAACCATTCCGGCTTGGTCTTTTCCTCGGGGCTCATGTTGTCGAGGAAATTCAGTGCAGCCTTGGCGCGACCGATCGGGTCATTGGCGAACGGGTCTTTCCAGTTTTTCTTCTGATCTTCCGGGCCGCTGTAGTGCCCCGACGCCAGCCGCGCCTGCTGTTGCATCAGGGCCTTGGCCGCTTCCTGCTCATCGCTGGAAAACTTGCCGCCCTCATTGGTGGCCACGGCGTTCAGCGAACGGCGATCGAGGTCGCCCATCAACGCATTCTTGTCTTCAACGCTGCCGGTGTAAGGCTTCTCGCCGGCCTTCATCTGCGCGTACTTGTCGTCCATGCGTTTGCGCGCATCCACGGCCACATCGGCGAAGGACTTGTCCTTGGAACTGGACACTGCGCCAGGCTGGGTCACGCCCAGCACCAGGGCGTCGGCGTTCATGCCCGCACGCACCGGAAAGTACGGCGCGTTGTTGCCGATCGAACCGCTGTAGTCGGTGGATTTTTTCGAAAGGCTGACCGCGTCATCGGTCTTGGCGTCTTTGGCCGCCTGCTCGGTGGCGCCGGTCTTGGCCTTGGCCTGGGCGGCGGCGCCATAAGCCAGCATCGCCGGGCTGTTGAAGGTGGAGGTGACGTTCATCGTTCACTGCCTTGAGTGTATTGATGCTGATACATCGCAAGAACAGTGCCATCAGGGTGAGTCGCAGTTTATGTGCCGGTTTGTAGCGGTTTTGACATGTATGCGCTGCGACAAGGATTGCCGGGAGCGGCAATTTATTGCCGCTTGGTACACCAAACCCCTGTGGGAGCGGGCTTGCTCGCGAAGGCGGTGTGTCAGGCAATATTTTTTTGACTGACACACCGCCTTCGCGAG
>NZ_MOBP01000057.1 GCF_003732665.1 Pseudomonas frederiksbergensis
CAGGCGCGACAGATGCCGCTCCAGCAACAACGGTTGCCCACAGCGCACGGCAATGGTCTCGAACAGACCATCACCGTAAGCCACGCCGCGATACTTCAGCGACAAAGCGTCAGCCGGCTGACCGTCGACCCAGCTGTCCATCAGTCAGCGAACCGGCGGAACACCAGAGAGCCGTTGGTGCCACAAAACCCGAAGGAGTTGGACAGCACCACATCGATATCTATGTTGCGCGCGGCGTCTGGCACGAAGTCGAGGTCGCAGCCTTCGTGCGGCTCACCGAGGTTGATGGTCGGCGG
>NZ_MOBP01000058.1 GCF_003732665.1 Pseudomonas frederiksbergensis
GCATTGGCCAGCGAAGAGCAATTGCAGGCCTTCCAGCACGACGGCTTCTGGCATCCGCTGGACACCCTGCGTGACAAGAACCACCTCGAAGCCTTGTGGCAGAGCGGGGAGGCCCCATGGAAGCAATGGGTCTGACCCCGGAATTCTGGCGCGGCAAGCGAGTCCTGCTGACCGGCCACACCGGTTTCAAAGGCCGTTGGTTGACGCTGTGGCTGCAAAGCCTCGGCGCCGAAGTCAGTGGGTTTGCTCTGGATCCGTCCACCGAACCGAGCCTGTTTGAACTGGCGCGGGTTCACGA
>NZ_MOBP01000059.1 GCF_003732665.1 Pseudomonas frederiksbergensis
ATCATCGTTGACTGACACACCGCTTTCGCGAGCAAGCCCGCTCCCACCGTTGATCGTGTTGTGAATGAGATCCTCGTCCCCACACAAATCCCTTGTGGGAGCGGGCTTGCTCGCGAAGGGGCCGTGTCAGTCGACATCATCGTTGACTGACACACCGCTTTCGCGAGCAAGCCCGCTCCCACAGTTGATCGTGTTGAAAATAAGCTCTTCGTCCCGACACAAATCCCTTGTGGGAGCGGGCTTGCTCGCGAAGAGGCCGTGTCAGTCAACATCATCGTTGACTGACACACCGC
>NZ_MOBP01000060.1 GCF_003732665.1 Pseudomonas frederiksbergensis
ATTCTCGTGCAGAACTTCTGGCTCGGCCTGATCGCGGCCTTCATGGCGGCAATTCAGGTCGGCATCATTCCCAAGATGCGCCGCCGCCTCATCGAACTCGGCCGTCAGCGGCAGCTGAGTGCACGCCAGCTCGCCGGACGTATCGGTGAAATGGTCGACGGCATCGGCACGATTCATGCCTATGACACGTCCAATTACGAGCGTGCGGATGCTTCGCATCGCCTCGGCGACATCTTCAAGATTCGCTACGATCTCTACCAGTGGAAGTTTCTGGTCAAATTCATCAACAACTTCCTTGCCCAGCTGACCCCCTTCTTCTTTTATGCGCTGGGCGGATATCTGACCCTGAAGGGCAGCCTCGATGTGGGGCAGCTGGTCGCCGTCATCAACGCCTATAAGGAACTGCCAGGGCCGCTGAAGGAGCTGATCGACTGGGATCAGGCCCGGCAGGATGTGCAGGTAAAGTACGAGCAGGTCTTCGAACAGTTCGATGCGCCGAACATGATC
>NZ_MOBP01000061.1 GCF_003732665.1 Pseudomonas frederiksbergensis
TGGTGATCGGCGCCACGCCGTTCTTCGGACGCCTGGTGGACACCGCTTTGCGTGAAGTGGATCGCGGCATCATCGAAGCAACCCAGGCCAGGGGCGCGACGACCCGCCAGATCATCATCAATGCGCTGCTGCCGGAAGCCCGCCCGGGCATCTTCGCGGCGATTACGGTGACGGCGATTACACTGGTCTCCTACACGGCGATGGCCGGTGTGGTCGGCGCCGGTGGTCTGGGCGACCTGGCGATCCGTTTCGGCTACCAGCGTTTCCAGACCGACGTGATGATCGTCACGGTGGCGTTGCTGCTGGTGCTGGCTCAAGTTTTG
>NZ_MOBP01000062.1 GCF_003732665.1 Pseudomonas frederiksbergensis
GGGGTTCTTGAGTTGCCTGGGATTTCCGATGTGGGCGGCGCCGGGAATGGACGCGGCAAGCGGTGTCGTTTCCGTTTCAGTAGCGCCAGTATATAATGCCGCAGATTTTGTGTGCGCTTTGTCCAGCGTAGGATGAAGTTCACGAGAGCGAAAGACCTTGATTGCGCACTAGAACGCAGAACGCTCTCTACCCTGAAAAGGTCGTTTTATGACGAAATGGCTGCTAGCTGCCGATGTCTTGATGCCGCTTTACAGCGCTCAGGCTACACAGGATCCGGAAG
>NZ_MOBP01000063.1 GCF_003732665.1 Pseudomonas frederiksbergensis
CCGTCCGCCTGCCGTACGAAACCCAGTCCGATGAACACGACGCCCAGGCTTCGGTGGACTTCATCGCGCCGGACGAGCGTCACACCGTGAACATCGGCCCGGCGGACAAATCCCTGGCCAGTGAAGTCGCGGCGTTCGAAGGCAAGCATGCGGTGTCGGTGGATTTCGTGCTCGGCAACACCAAGGCGCGGATGCGCATGGTTGCCCAGTACACCATCGCCGGCGCGGCCCAAGGGTTGGAAATCGGTACTGACCACGCGGCGGAAGCGGTGATGCGGTTCTTCACCAAGTTCGGTGACGGCGCCTGCGACCTGGCGCCATTGAGCGGCTTGGTGAAGAACCAGGTCCGCGCGATTGCCC
>NZ_MOBP01000064.1 GCF_003732665.1 Pseudomonas frederiksbergensis
GAGTCCTCAGCCCGAAACAAGGTGAAAGCGCCGACCTTTAGGCAGGTATGACACTTTGTTCAGCCAAGGGCCGGTGCTTAACTGGATTCCTGGCTGACCAAAGGAGCCCCGTCATGAACCTGCATCAGTTCGCCGAAACCCACGAAGTCACCAACCAGCCACCGTCGCTGGACGGCACCAACCTGTATCGAATCGCACTGCCGTTGCAGGAGTGGTCGCGACGCTTTGGCGCCGGTTGGGCCGAGTCGCGGATCGACGCGTCCGGCGCACTGGCCGGCGGGCCGC
>NZ_MOBP01000007.1 GCF_003732665.1 Pseudomonas frederiksbergensis
AGGCTTGCCCGCGAAGGCGGAGTGTCATTCAACATTAATGTCGACTGACACTCCGCCTTCGCGGGCAAGCCTCGCTCCTACAGGGGATTTGTGGGGTTACATGATGTGTTTTTCTGGCTCAGGAATGTGGCTCGCGCCGAGCACCGCCGGAAACAACCCCGAGCGCAAGTCCCCGCCACTCGGCTGCTGATACAGGCTCAAGCCAAATTCCGGCAGCACCGCCAGCAGGTAATCGAAAATATCGCCCTGGATCCGCTCGTAATCGGCCCACGCGGTGGTGCGGGTGAAGCAGTAGATTTCCAGCGGGATGCCCTGGGCGGTGGTCTGCATCTGGCGGACCATGCAGGTCATGTTCGGCTGGATCTCCGGGTGGCTTTTCAGATAGGCCAATGCATAGGCGCGGAAGGTGCCGATGTTGGTCATGCGCCGGCGGTTGGCCGACATCGCCGCGACGTTGCCCTGGGCTTCATTCCAGGCCTTGAGTTCGGCCTGCTTGCGGCCGATGTAGTCGGTCAGCAGGTGCACTTGGGCCAGTTTCGCCTCTTCGTCATCGCGCACAAAGCGCACGCCGCTGGCGTCGATGAACAGGCTGCGCTTGATCCGGCGTCCACCGGATTGCTGCATGCCACGCCAGTTCTTGAACGACTCGGACATCAGGCGCCAGGTTGGGATCGACACGATCGTCTTGTCGAAATTCTGCACCTTGACCGTGTGCAGGGTGATGTCCACCACGTCACCGTCGGCGCCGACTTGCGGCATTTCGATCCAGTCACCGACCCGCAGCATGTCGTTGCTGGTGAGTTGCACACTGGCGACGAACGACAGCAGCGTGTCCTTGTAGACCAACAGAATCACCGCCGACATGGCACCAAGACCCGACAGCAGCAACAGCGGCGAGCGGTCGATCAACGTGGCGACGATGATGATCGTGCCCAGCACGTACAAGACCATTTTCGTCAGTTGCACGTAGCCTTTGATCGAGCGCGTGCGGGCGTGTTCGGTGCGGGCGTAGATGTCCAGCAGGGCACTGAGCAGGGCGCTGGCTGCCAATAGAAGGAACAGAATGGTGAATGACAGCGCGACGTTGCCGAGGAAGATTCGGCTGGTTTTGCTCAGTTCCGGCACCAGGTACAGGCCGAACTGGATCACCAGCGACGGTGTCATTTGCGCCAGCCGATGGAAGACCTTGTTGTGCCGCAAGTCGTTGACCCAGTGCAGCGCCGGTTGGCGGCCGAGCATTTTGGTCGCGTGCAGAATGAGGTAGCGCGCCACTCGTCCGAGGACCAGCGCCACGACTAATAGCAGGATCAGCGCCAGGCTGGAATGCAGGAGCGGGTGCTGGTCGAGGGCGCCCCAAAGGTCTTGGGCATTGAGCCAGAGCTGTTTGATATCCATGGGCGAAAACGATTCTTCTGTAGGTTGCGTCGGGGCGATTAGAGCATTTAAGACGCTGCGGATGACGTTTGGAGACATTTCAGGCAACAAAAAAGCCACTGTTTACTGTCGTTTGCATAAAGAAACTCGGCCTCGGCGCTCGAAACCGTTACCCTATGCAGCTGTTTTTTTGTATTTCTTCGAGGTAGCACCCGTGTTTTCCCAATTCGCCCTGCACGAACGCCTGCTCAAAGCCGTGGCCGAGCTTAAATTTGTCGAGCCAACGCCTGTGCAAGCAGCGGCTATTCCGCTGGCGCTCCAAGGGCGTGACCTGCGGGTGACTGCGCAAACCGGCAGCGGCAAAACCGCTGCTTTCGTTTTGCCGATCCTCAACCGTCTGATCGGCCCGGCCAAAGTCCGCGTCAGCATCAAGACCCTGATCCTGCTGCCAACCCGCGAGTTGGCCCAGCAGACCATCAAGGAAGTCGAGCGCTTCGCCCAGTACACGTTCATCAAGTCCGGCCTGATCACTGGCGGTGAAGACTTCAAGGTCCAGGCCGCCATGCTGCGCAAGGTGCCGGACATCCTGATCGGTACGCCGGGCCGGATGATCGAGCAACTGAACGCCGGCAACCTCGACTTGAAAGAAGTCGAAGTGCTGGTGCTCGACGAAGCCGACCGCATGCTCGATATGGGTTTTGCCGAAGACGTGCAGCGTCTGGTGGCAGAGTGCACCAACCGCCAGCAGACCATGCTGTTCTCCGCCACCACCGGTGGTTCGGGCTTGCGCGACATGGTGGCCAAGGTCCTGAACAACCCCGAGCACTTGCAGCTCAACAACGTCAGCGACCTGAACGCGACCACCCGTCAGCAGATCATCACCGCTGACCACAACCAGCACAAAGAACAGATCGTGAACTGGCTGCTGGCCAACGAGACCTACCAGAAGGCCATCGTGTTCACCAACACCCGGGCCATGGCCGACCGTATCTACGGCCGTCTGGTGGCGCAGGAATACAAAGCGTTCGTGCTGCACGGTGACAAGGACCAGAAGGACCGCAAACTGGCGATCGACCGCCTGAAGCAGGGCGGCGTGAAAATCCTCGTGGCCACCGACGTTGCCGCTCGCGGCCTCGACGTGGAAGGCCTGGACCTGGTGATCAACTTCGACATGCCACGCAGCGGCGACGAATACGTGCACCGTATCGGTCGTACCGGGCGTGCCGGCAACGATGGCCTGGCCATCTCGCTGATCTGCCACGGCGACTGGAACCTGATGTCGAGCGTCGAGCGCTACCTCAAGCAGAGCTTCGAGCGTCGCACCATCAAGGAAGTCAAAGGCACCTACGGCGGACCGAAAAAGGTCAAGGCCTCGGGCAAAGCCGTTGGCGTGAAGAAGAAAAAAGTCGACGCCAAAGGCGACAAGAAGAAAACCGGCGCCAAGGCACCGACCAAACGCAAAATCGCCAACCGCCCGAAGACCGACGCCCTGTCGCTGGTCAGCAAGGACGGCATGGCGCCGCTCAAGCGCCGCAAGCCGGAAGCGCCGGCTGCTGAATAAAGCCGTGTAGCGACCAATAAAAAACCCGGACAGTGTCCGGGTTTTTTTATGTCCAGGGTTTGTCAGCTCCCCAACAGCCCACTGGTGTCCGCATCAAAGCGTTGCTTGGCCTGATTCGCCGCCGGTTTCAGCAACGCGAGTAGTGCCGCTTCGCTGTACACCTGAGTCACCGCCAATTCCTTGGGAGTCGGCTCAATCGGGATCAGCACGTCTTCACCGTCGGCATGCAGCCAGATTGCGACCAGGTGAATGGCCGAGACAAACAGCACCCGCAGTTCCGCGGTTTTACCCTGCAATTGCGGCGACTGTTCCGCCAGTTTCAGCGCCCCGACCGTCGCGGCGGCCATGGCCCCGTGGTTCAGCGAGGAGAACTCGACATGACCACGGACGTCGGCCAGTTGCGCATCGGCAATCGTCACGCCATCGGAAAACACCAGGTAATGCCAATCGCCGAGCTTGGCGTCCTTCAGGCCTTTGCCCTGGCTCACGTCCTCCAGACTGAGCGAGTAACCGCGATAGGCTTCGCTGAGGCTGATCTTGTTGGCCGTGGCGTTGGCAAATTGCCGATTAATGCCGAAGCCCTGGGTTTGCAGCGCGGCTTGCAGGGCCGGGCGCAAGGTCTGTACGCCGTTGGAAGGCGCCTTTGGATAAGTCAGTTGCATGATGTCGCCCTCCTAGTTTTTCACGGTGAAATAAGTGTTGGTCCAGTTGCCGCCGCCGTTGTACGAACCGGGGAACGAGTTCAACGCGCGGGTCGAGTAACCGTAGATGGAATCCGCGATCAACACGTAGTTGCCGTTGGTGCCATAGATCGCCAGGAAGTGCGCACCGCCGCCGTACCAGGCGCAACGCAGGCAGACCGGTCGGCCCATGTTGATCTGGTTCTGGATGGCCGACATCTGCAGCGAACCCTGATTCATGCCGTTGAAACTGCGGGTGATGCGCAGGGCGGTATCCAGGTAGCCATACACGTTGCACGGCCCCGGCTGATTGCAGCAGTTGCGGTCCAGCGCAGCAGTGGCCACACCGCATTGGGTCCAGGACCCGGTGCCGTAATAGTTGCCGACCGAGGCGGAAGCCGCTGCCCAGCACCAGTTGGTCTGGGTTTGTTTCTGCATTGTGAAGTTGAGGCTGGCGGCGGCCAATGCGTTGACCTGTGCCGAGGCTTCGATCTCGACCAAGTGAGGGTCAAGCAGATGACTTGCCAGGCACCTTGGCAGTGTTTCGCCGGTGAATTGCGTTGCTTCAGTGGTTAACATTTTTCAATCCTCCATGAGTGAAAACTAGCGTCCAGCTAGTAGGTGTGTAGCGGTGTTGCCGAGCGATCGGCGTATGCGTTTTGCCATGTTTGATGGCCGCTTCGATCCGGGCTCGAGGTAACCTTAGGTGTGGATATGCGTTTGTGCAAATAATTAAATGCACTAATGCAAACTCCAGGTCGAAAGGTCACAACCTTCGGCGGCTTCTAAAGATGCAGGCGTGCCGAAGGCTGCGGTCCTTTGATCTTGCCCTTAACCCTCAGCCTTCTTATCCGCCGCGTCCAACTCCTTCAACCGCTGATCAATCAACTGGCACTTGTCTGGCAAATCCGCGCTGGCCGTGCCCAGATCCATCTTCTGCAACTCATCGTTGATCTCCTTGGCCTTCTTCGGATTCTGCTCGGTGAGCTTGGCCACTTCCTTGGCCAATTGCTCGCGCTTGAAGGTGGCTTCTTCAGGTGTGCAAGCCCACGCGGGGAGGGCGCAGGCGAGGGTGGCGGCGAGGGTCAGTTTCAGCAGGGTTTTCATGAGTCAGGCCTCGGTTTCCGTGTCGAGCGGTTAATCGGTTGAGACTGTGTAGGGATGAAAGTTCACCCGGTGTGACCAAGGCCAAATTCTTGAGCCACTGCTGTAGACACTACCGTTCGTCGACTTTTTATCGCGGAGATAGCCATTAATTGACGTCAGAATAGTGGCTATATAGTATCGCGCCACTATTGTGCTATCACCTTCCAATTCAAGGGAATGAACATGTACCCACCCGCCCTCGTGGCGAGGTTGTGCCTGGCTTTGCTGTGCCTTTCTCCGCTAAATCCTGCTTACGCTGCCCCCACTCCTGGTGATACCGACCTGATCCGTGAACGCCAGGATCGGCTCATCGACGAGCAACGCCGTCGGCTCGAAGAGCTCAAGGACTTGCCGGGCAAGGAAGCCAAGCCAACGCCGCCGCAGACCCCCGTTGATACCCGTTGCTTCGCGATCAAGGACATCGAACTCAGCGGCGCGGACAGTCTCTCTGAAGGCGAGAAAGCGCGACTGCTCAAGCCGTTTATCGACCAGTGCCTGGGCGTCACGCAGCTCAACGAACTGCTTAAGGTCATCACCGACCATTACCTGGAAAAAGGCCTGGTCACCAGCCGTGCCTACTTGCCGCAGCAGGACTTGTCCACCGGGCACCTGAAGGTGTTGGTGGTCGAGGGCAAGCTGGAAGGGTTGAAAGGCGCCGATGGCAGCAAGCTGTCGGATCGTGAGTTGGCCATGGCATTTCCGGGTAAGGCTGGGGAGTTGGTCAACCTGCGGGAAATCGAGCAAATGGTCGATCAGTTGAACCGCTTGCCGTCGAATCAGGCGCAGATGGAATTGTCCCCGGGCAAGAACGTTGGTGGCAGTGAAGTGTTGGTCAAGAACACCCCGCAAACGCCCTGGCGTGCTGGCTTGTCCCGCAGCAACGAAGGCCAGCGCAGCACCGGCGAGCAGCAGTGGGGCACCACGTTTGATTGGGATAGCCCACTGGGTTTGGCGGATCAGTTGAATCTGCGCGGCGGTCACGATGCGATGACCGATCACCAGCACACGTCGAACAACGCGATGCTCAACTACAACCTGCCCTGGGGTTGGTGGAACTTCACCTACACCTACAGCCAGAGCGAATACCGCTCGCAGGCGCAATCCAACGGCTTCGATTTCAAGCAGACCGGCGACAGCGAAAACCATCAGTTGCGCGTCGAGCGGGTGATCCATCGCGATGCCGTGAGCAAGACCTCCCTCAGCACCGGTCTGTCGCACCTGCGCACCAACAACTTCATCGAAGACAGCAAGCTGGCGCTGAGCAGCAATCGCATCAGCGAAGCGCAATTGGGTTTCAACCACGGTCGGCGGATCGGTGGTGCGTTCGTCAACCTTGACCTGGGTATGCAGCAAGGCATCGGCCTGCTGGACGCCCAGGGCAACGGGCATCCGGGCCCCGGCGAGCCAGACGCACGCTACCGCAAATACACCGCCACCGTGAGTTACCTGCAACCGTTCAAGGTGTGGGGCGAGTCGTTCAGTTTCAGCAGCCTGATGACCGGCCAGCACAGCGAAGATGTGCTGTTCAGCCCGCAACGCACCAGCCTCGGCGGGCAATCGTCGATTCGTGGTTACAAGGATCAATCCTTGTCCGGCGACAGCGGCGGCTATTGGCGCAATGAGCTGCGCTGGAGCCGTCCGGTCAGCCTCGAATGGCTGCGCCCGGTGTTCGCCGAATACGGCACCAGCCTCGGTTACGACCAGGGCGTGATCAGCGCCAATCGCTACAACGGCGATCAGCACGGGCGTTTGTCCAGCAACTCGGTGGAGCTGTTCGCCCGTGGCCAGCACCTGGCCGCCAGCGTGACGTTTGCCCATTCCCTGGAACGCCCGGATGCACTGAGCGAGCGCGAAGCGCCGATCTATTTCCGCCTGGATTTCTTTCTTTAATTACGCCTTTTCGAGACCTCCGACATGGACGTTCGCCAATACGCCTTCCTCGCGCGCCAGCCTTCTGCGGTCGTGAAAACCCGCGAGCACTTCTGGGGCATGCCCAAGCGCGGGTTGGCGTTCCTGCTGGCCAACGTCATGTTCTGGCAGCCGATGTGGGCCCAGGCCGAAGGGATTGTGGTGGCCAACCCGGCGACCGGTCTGGGGCAGGCCGGCAACGGTGTGCCGATCGTCAACATCGCCACGCCTAACGGCACTGGCCTGTCGCATAACCAGTTCCACGACTACAACGTCGGCACCCAGGGTGTGATCCTCAACAACGTCAATGCTCAGACCGGCACGACGCAATTGGGCGGGATCATTGTTGGTAACCCCAACCTGATCAACCGGGCTGCGGCGCAAACCATTCTCAACGAAGTGGTCGGCGGGAGCCCGAGCCAGTTGCGCGGCTACACCGAAGTGGCGGGGCAGTCGGCCCGCGTGATCGTCGCCAACCCGTATGGCATCAGTTGCAACGGTTGCGGCTTCATCAACACCCCGCGCGTCACTCTGACCACCGGCAAGCCAGTGCTGGATGGTGCAGGTCGGCTGGAGCGCTTTCAGGTCGATCAGGGCAGCGTCTCCATCGATGGCGCCGGGCTTAACGCCAACAACGTCGACCGCTTCGAAATCATCACCCGCAGCGCGAAGATCAACGCCCAGATCCAGGCCAACAACCTGACCATCGTCGCCGGTCGCAACGACGTCAACGCTGACAACCTCAGCGCCACCGCCCGCGCCGACGACGGCAGCGTCAAACCGGAACTGGCGATCGACTCTTCAGCCTTGGGCGGCATGTACGCCGGGGCGATCAAACTGGTCGGAACCGAGGCCGGGGTCGGGGTCAAACTGGCCGGCAACATGGCGGCCAGCGGTGGCGATATTCAGCTCGACGTCAACGGTCAACTGAGCATGGCCCAGACCGCCGCCAGCGGCGCGGTCAATGTGAATGCCGCCAGCCTCAACGCCACCGGGCCGGTGTATGCCGGCACCCGCGTTGCGGTCACCACCTCGGGTGATCTCAACGTTCAACAGAACCTCGCGGCACGGGATGGCATCAGCCTTTCCAGCGGCGGGCAGATGAGCAATCAGGCGCTGATCGAAGCCGGCGTCAACGCCGATAACAGCCGCAACACCACGGGCGATATCAGTGTCACGGCACAGAACCTCAACAACACCGGCAGCCTGATCGCCAGCCGTAATCTGTCGATCAATACGACACAGACCCTGACCAACCAGGGCGGCACATTGAACGGCCAGAGCGGCGCACAAATTACCGCCGCAACCTTGGATAACCGCCAGAAAGGTCGGGTGCTGAGCCAGGGCAATCTAGCCGTCACCGCCAATCAGTTGTTGAACGCCCAGGGTGGCTTGATCACCAGTGTCGGCAATCTCGATGTCAATGCCGGGAGCCTGATCAACAGCGGCGGCGAGCTGTCCAGTTCGGCCGTCAGCACGCTGCGGGTCGCGTCGCTGGATAACGTAGCGGGTTTGATTGGTGCCGGGCAGAGCCTGAGCATCAGCGCCAGTGGCCTGTTGAACAACCAGGGTGGGCGCGTGCTGGCCCAGCGCGATTTGCAGATCAGCGCCGGTGCGCTGGATAACAGCCAGCAAGGTTCGGTGGTCAGCCAGGGCACATTGGGCCTGAACGTGGCGGGCACGCTGGACAACCGTCAGCAAGGCAAAGTGCTCAGTGCAGGCGCGCTCACCGCGCAAATTGCCGGGCAACTGCTCAATCAGGCCGGGCTGTTCAATGCGGGCGGCGACCTGCTCCTGACCGCGCCAACGCTGGATAACCGCAACGGTGAAATCTCCACCCTGGGCAATCTGACGTTGAACGGCAGCCAGGCGGACAACAGCGGCAACGGCCGACTGTTGGCGAACGGCGACGTAACTCTGACCCTCGATACCCTGAAGAATCAGCTCAAGGGTGTGATCTCCGGGCAGCGCGACGTGCAACTCAACGCCACGCAACTGGACAACAGCGGCGCCGGCAGCGTGTACGCCAAGCGCAATCTCGGCCTGACCCTGGCCAATCAACTGAACAACACCCAAGGCACGTTGCGCGGCGACGGCACCCTCACCGTGCGCAGCGGCAGCCTGGGCAACAATGGCGGCAATGTTTCCAGCCTCGGCAACTTGACCGTCAACAGTGACGGCGCCATTGCCAATCAGGGCGGTGCGTTGCTCACCGACGCCGGCCTGACGCTGACCAGCGGCAGCCTGGACAACAGCCAGCAAGGTCGCATCGCCGGTAAAGGCGTGGTGCTCAAGACAGGTGCTTTTGCCAACCAACAGGGCGGCCGACTGACGAGTACCGGCACCCTTCAGCTCACCGCCAGTCAAGTGGACAACAGCCTCGCCGGGCGTATCGCCAGCGCCATGGCATTGACCGCGACCGTTACCGGTCTCGACCAGCATGCTGGCGGTCAATTGTTCAGCAACACGGATGTCAGCCTGGACCTGAGCCACGGTCACCTGAATAACCGTGGCGGTCTGATCACCGCCCCGGGCCAGTTGCTGTTGAAAAACCTCAACACCGTCGACAACACGGGCGGTGAAATCTCCAGCGCCCATGCTTTCACGCTGGCCGCGCAAAACCTCGACAACACCGATGGCAAACTGGTCAGCGGTCAAGCGCTGACGGTACGCATCGATCAGGCGCTGGCCAACGTCCGGGGTTTGATCTCCGGCACCGGCGTGGATCTGCGCGCTGCCAGCCTCGACAACACCGACGCCAGCCTCAGCAGCGATGCCGATCTGAACCTGCAAGTGAGTGGCGCACTGCTTAATCAGAACGGCGAGTTGACCAGCGCCGGCAACAGCACGATCAACGCCATGAGCCTGGGCAACGCCGGCGGCCAGGTGATGGCCGACAAGCGCCTGAGCCTGGCCATCAGCGGCGCCGTGGATAATCAGGCCGGTACGCTGGGGGCTGGACAAGGCTTGAGCCTCAACGCCGGGAGCCTCGATAACCGTCAGGCCGGCAGTCTGGTGACTGACGGCAACCTCGACGTTTCCCTCGCCGGGTTGCTGGACAACCAGGGCGGCGGCAGCGTGCAGGCCAAAGGCTTGATGAACATCCAGAGCCAGAGCCTGGACAACCGCGGTGGTCGTCTTTCGGGTCTGAATCTGCTGACCCTGCGCACGACCACGGCGGACAACCGTGGCGGCGTCATTCGCGCCGACAAGGACCTGCAACTCTTCGTCGATCAGCTGGACAACCGCCAGCAAGGGTTACTCAGCAGCAAGGCCGGCATCGGTTTTACCGGCCAGCGCCTGGATAACCAGGGCGGCTTGCTCAGCGCCGTGGGCCTGGTGCAACTGCAAGCCGGCGTGGTGCTCAACAACACCGGGCGCATCGCCAGCCAGAGCGACCTGATCGCCAACATCGACGCATTCACCCAGCAAGATGGCGAGCTGGTTGCCCAGGGTACTTTGACCCTCACCGGTACGTCGCTGGATAACAGCCACGGCGGTTTGGTAGCGGCTACAAAAGCGCTGAAACTCAATGTCGGCAATATCGACAACCGTGCTGGCGAGATCTCCAGCCAGGTCGATATCGGCATCAACGGCCAGCAACTGGACAACAGTGACGGCGGCAAAGTACTGGCCGGCACCGCATTGGGCCTGGCTGTCGCACACCTGATCAATCAAAACAAAGGCCTGCTGTTCGGCAACACACTGCGTCTCGACGGCACCCGCCTGGACAATGCCGGTGGCACGATTGCCGGGCAGAATGACCTCGCCGTCAACCTGACCGGCGATCTCGACAACAGTGCCGGCCTGCTCAGTAGCGAAGGCACCCTGACGGTCAACGCCGCCAGCCTGAACAACGCGCAAGGCAGCCTGTCCAGCGCGACCGCGCTTAACGTTGTCACCACGGGCGCGCTGAATAACCAGGGCGGTTCGATCACCACGAATACCGGGCTGACCCTTAACAGCGCCAGCTTCGATAACCGCAACAAAGGTTTGCTGTCCGGCAAAGGTGCGACCCGTGTCACCACCGGTGATTTCGACAACAGTCACGGCGGGCGCCTGACCAGTGCCAACACCCTCGACCTGACCGCTGGCCAAGTCACCAACCAGGACACTGGCCGCATTGCCAGTGCCATGGCGTTGACCGCTGCGGTCAACGGCCTCGATCAACAGGGCGGCGAGCTGTTCAGCAACACGTCAGTAAGCCTCGACCTGAACCACGGCCAGTTGAATAACCAGGGTGGCTTGATCAATTCCCCCGGCGCGTTGTTGCTGAAAAACCTCAACGGCGTCGCCAACCAGAACGGCGAAATCTCCAGCGCCCAAGCGTTCACCCTCGATGCGCGCACGCTCGACAACAGCGGCGGCAAGCTGCTCAGCAATCAGGCCCTGACCCTGCGCCTGGCGCAGGCGATGACCAACATCAAGGGCATCATTTCCGCCGCCGCGCTGGATGCCCACAGCGCCAGCCTGGACAACACCGACGGCATGCTCAGCAGCCGCGACAGCCTGAATCTGGTCGTCGACAACGCCTTCAGCAACCACAACGGTACGTTGATCGCCGACGGCAATTTGCTCCTCAGCGCCGCGACGACGGACAACAGTCTCGGCCAGATCGCCGGCAAAAAAGACATCACGGCCAACATCGGCAACTTGCAACAACAGGGCGGGCAACTGGTCGCCCAAGGCAATCTGAGCCTGACCGGCAATAGCCTGGACAACCGCTTGAATGGCCTGGTCGGCGCGACGGGCGCACTGGACATCAAGGTTGGCAGCATCGACAACCGGGGTGGCGAGCTCTCCACTCAAGGCGACTTGAGCCTGGTCGGCCAACAACTGGACAACAGTGACAGCGGCAGAATCCTTGCCCAAAACACCCTGGCGCTGACGGTCGATCAAATCCTCAATCGCACCAAAGGTCGGCTCTCGGGCAAGACCGGTCTGAACGTCACGGGCACCGCACTGGATAACACCAGCGGCATCTTGCGCAGCGAGCAGAACATCGACGTTGGCCTGGTCGGTACGCTGGAGAACAGCCTCGGTCTGTTCAGCAGTGAAGGCACACAAAACGTTCGCGTGGGTCTGCTGTTCAACGCCGGTGGCAGCTTGTCCAGCGGGGGCGATTTAAGCATCACCAGCGTCGGCACGATCAGCAACCAGGGTGGGCGACTGGTCACCGATGCCAACCTCAACCTGCAGAGCGGCAGCCTCGATAACCGGCTGCAAGGCACCATCAGCGGCATGGGCGCTGTCAGCGTCATCACCGGTGCATTTGACAACAGCCATACCGGCAAACTGAACAGCGGCAGCACCCTGAACCTGAAAGCAGGCGCCGTCACCAACCAGGATATGGGCCAGATCGGCAGCACCGGCGCCTTGACGGCAAACGTCAGCAGCCTGGATCAGCAGGGTGGTCGGTTGTTCAGTAATGCCAGCCTCAATCTGGACCTCAATAGTGGCCTGTTGAACAACCAGGGCGGTGTGATCAATGCACCGATTCTGGTGCTGAAAAACCTGACGGATGTCCTCAACCAGAACGGCGAAATTTCCAGCGCTCAAGCCTTCACCCTGGCAGCAAACAACCTCGACAACAGCAACAGCGGCAAGCTGCTGAGTAATCAGAGCATCACCCTGCGAATCGCTCAGGCGCTGAATAACGTCAAGGGCGTCATCGCCGCCGCCAGCCTCGACGCCAACGCCAGCACGCTGGATAACAGTGGCGGCACCCTCAACAGCCGTGGCGACCTCAAGCTGGGCGTCAATGGTTTGTTGACCAACAAAAGCGACGGCCTGATCAATGCGACACAGGCGTTGAACATCGACTCTGCCAATCTCGATAACCACAACGGTCAGATACTCGGCGGCACAGCGCTGACGATCAACACGACAGCGCTGGACAACAGCGCCAATGGCCTGATCAAGAGCAGCCTGGGTGCTTTGAGCCTGAGCGCCAATAGCCTGGATTCGAGCAATGGTGGCGAGGTATCGGCCAAAGGTGCTATCGACCTGAAGCTGAATGCATTGACCCAGAACGGCGGCCGCTTGTTGAGCGATGCCGGTATCACGCTTGATTTGAACGGCGGTGATCTGAGCAACAACAACGGCTTGATCACCACCCAAGGGCCACTGACCATCAGTCGCTTGCGTGACCTGAACAACCGCGTCGGCGAAGTCTCCAGCAACCAGAGCTTTACCCTGGCCGGGCGCACCTTCGATAACAGCGGTGGCAAGCTGATCAGCAGCAATTTGCTGAGCCTGAACGCCGGCAATCTGCTCAACCAGAACGGTTTGCTCTCCGGCTGGCAGGGCCTGGATGTCAACGCTGGCAGCCTCGATAACCGTAACAACGGCACGCTCTCGAGCAAAAGTGGCAACCTCGGCGTGACCTTGAGCGGTGACCTGCTCAACAGCGGCGCCGGGGCACTGGTCAGCCTGAAAAACCTCAGCGTCAACGCCGCAAACCTGGATAACAGTAACGGTGGTGTTCTTTCCACCGGTGGCGCTCAAACCCTGACCCTCAGCGGTCTGCTGAACAACGCCCAGGGCGGTTTGATCGACAGCGGCGCAACCCTGGCGATGCAGGCCATCACGTTGGGTAACGCGGGTGGCTCCCTCAGCGCTCAGCAGGACCTGAGCGTCACCGGCACCACCCTGGACAACACCGGTGGCAACCTGGTCGGCAACGGGGCCGTGACCCTCGACTTGCTCGGTGCGCTGACCAACACCAACGGCAAACTGGCCAGCGCCGGACCGTTGCGGGTGCAGCATGTCACCCAGATCAATAACCAGGGCGGCCAACTGGCGAGCCAGGGCTTGATGACACTGCTGACCGGCGGCCTGGACAACCGCAATCGCGGCACCGTCGCGGCCAATGATCTGCTGACCATCACCACCCCGGGCGCCGTGCAGAACAGCGCCGACGGCTTGATCTACAGCCAGAATGGCGATCTGAACATCCAGGCCGCCAGCCTCGCCAACGCCAAGGGCACCCTGCAAAGCCAAGGTGCGCTGACCCTCACCACTGGCGGCGACGTCGATAACCAGAGTGGCTGGATCATCGCCAAGGCCGGCGACCTGACCCTCAACGCTGGCAACGTCGACAACCGTGGCGGCGTGCTCTCCAGCCTGCAAGCGGCGTTCAACGCACACCTGACCGGTGTGCTGAAAAACGGCTATGACCTGAACAACAACCGCCAGGGTGGCGTCACCCAGGCCCAACGCCTGAACCTGACTGCACTGGGCGGCATCGACAACTACGGTGGGCGCATCTCGGCGCAAAACGGCGATGCGATCATCTCCACCGCTAACTTCGATAACCGCAATGGCGGCCTGTATGCCAAGGGCAAGATCAACGTCACCGGCAACAACTTTGATAACAGTGGCGACAACGATGGCCAGATCGCCGGTCAGCAAATCGACCTCAACCTGAGCGGCGCGCTGAACAACCGCCTGGGCATCATCGAAAGTGACAGCACCCTGGCGATCAAGGCTGCCAGCCTCGACAACCAGACCGGCCAACTGCGCGCCCTGAGCACCAGCGGCAAAACCAACTTCCAGATTGGCGGCCTGTTCGACAACCGCAACGGCACCCTGGAAACCGCCAACGCGGACCTGACCCTCGGCGCCGGCAATTTCCTCAACGCTGGCGGCAGTCTGTTGCACGTCGGCACCGGCACCTTCGACATCTCCACCCCCAACGTCATCAACGCCGGCGGCACCCTCGTCACCCGTGGCGGCCTGACCATCAGCACCGACACCTGGAACAACACCGGCGTGATCCAGGCCGGGCGCCTGACCGTCAACGTCAACAACCTGAGCCAGTCCGCCAGCGGCCAACTACTGGCTTCCGACAGCTTCACCGGCAATGGCGTCAACTGGTACAACGAAGGCCTGATTGCCAGTGATGGCAGCTTGAATGTGGGTCTGAGCGCCCATTACTGGGGGCCGGGCCGCATCAGCAGCCAGGGCAACCTGGGACTGAGTGCCGGGCAAGTCAGCCTTGATAAAGTGACTTCCAGCATCGCTGGCGGTGGCAACACCACGATCAACGCCAGCGGCGCGCTGGACAGTATCGGTCGGTTGACGTCTGCCGGGAATCTGACGGTCAACACCGCCACCATCAACAACTACGGCACCATTGGCGCGGGTAACGACCTGACCCTCACGACCGGCGCGTTGGTCAACAATAACGGGCTCATCACCAGCGGCGGCGACATGCGCCTGCTGGCGTCAAGCTTTACCAACTATTACGGCCAGGTCTACGGCCTGAGCAACGTGCTCATTGGCCGTGACCCAGGCACCGGCAAAGCCGACCTGGTGGATAACCGCTCCGGCGACATCTACAGCGCTCAAAACCTGACCATCAATGCCCTGACCGTGAACAACGTGCGGGACATTCTGCAATTCACCCAGCAAGAGAAAAGCTCCGTGGTCATCACGGAACTCGACTGCAATTTGATTCCGATTGCCGGGTGCGACTTCCGCAGTGGCGGACGGCGTAACGGGCTCTGGGAAATTGCCGAGACCGATCGCCTCAAAGTCAACGCGAGCAGTGCCGCCTCGAGTTTCACCAGTGGCGGCGATACGCTGATCAACGCCCAGGTCCTGAACAACACCAGTAGCACCATTGCGGCCACTGGCAACATGACGATCAACGCTGGAACGATCAACAACACCGGCCTGCAAGAGCAGGAGATCGTCACCACGCGCACCTACTGGAACTACGTCACGCAGATCTTTGGCGTCATACCGGCAGCCGCGGCATTCAATCAGAAGAACAGTCCGTCTCCTTCGGCCACCGTCGAAGCTGACCTGAGTTATTTCATCAGCCTGTTGGGCGGCGGCATCATCCAGCAGCCGAAAACCACCGTGAAAAGCGCCGGCAGTTCCTACGACGCCGTGATCCAGGCGGGTGGCAACGTCCTGCTCAACGCCGCACAGACGATCAACAACAGCGTGGTGCGTCCGTACTACGCCTACGTGGCGGCGGGTCATAGCAAAACTGACACCGGCGTGGGCAGTGGCTACTCGACGCCGATCTATATCAACTCGCAACTCCCGCCCAACCTGGCCCAGCAGCAGGTCAACCCGCTGGCGCTTCCCGGCTTCAGCTTGCCTACCGGCCAAAACGGCTTGTTCCGTCTGAGCGGGCAGGGCGGCAGCGGTACTCAGGCTTCTTCGGGTAATGCCCCTGCGCAAAACTGGACCTTCGGTGGCGCCAGTCTGGCGCTGACGCAACGCGACCAGGCTGTGCCGGATGTTCAGGCCCGTACCATTCAGTTGGGGAATGTCACTCAGGTTTCAGCGACCGATCTTAAGTTGGCCGTTGACGCCCGCCAGGGCGCGGGTATCGACGCTAGTGCGTCGGCCATCAACGTCACTGCACCCTCCAGCACCGGCAGCTTCAACGTACCGGGGCACACCTCCGGCGCGCCCGCTACCACGGTTGTCGGCGGTGTAACCGGATCGAACCTGGCCGGCCAACCGGCGGTTGTTGGCGCACTGCCGGCCTCTCAACCACCGTTGGGCACTGCAAATCCATCGCCCGTCCCGACGCAAATCACCTCGGCCGTAGCCCAGGCCATTACCCGCGTTCAAGGTTTGCCGAGCAACAGCGGTCAGTCCAATCCGCAAAAATATCTGATCGAAACCAACCCGGTCCTGACCGATCTCAAACAGTTCATGAGCTCGGATTATCTGCTGTCCAACCTCGGTTACGACCCGGACAACAGCGCCAAGCGACTGGGCGATGGCCTCTATGAACAGCGCCTGATCCAGCAAGCGGTCGTGGCGAAAACCGGTCAGCGTTTCATCGACGGCCAGACCTCCGATGAGGCCTTGTTCAAGTACCTGATGAACAACGCCGTCGCGAGCAAGACGGAGCTCAACCTGTCCCTGGGTGTCAGCCTGACCTCCGAACAAGTCGCGGCGCTGACCCACGATATTGTCTGGATGGAAAACGCCGTGGTGAACGGCGAGCAAGTACTGGTGCCGGTGCTGTACCTGGCCAGCGCCAACAATCGCCTGGCTGCCAACGGCGCGCTGATCCAGGGCAACGACGTAACCCTGATCGCCGGCCAGGACTTGAACAACGCCGGCACCTTGCGCGCCAGCAACAACCTGTCGGCCACCGCCAGCAACGACCTGGTCAACAGCGGTCTGGTAGAGGCCGGCAATCGCCTCGACCTGCTGGCGGGCAACAACCTAGTCAACAAGGCCGGCGGCATTATCGCCGGCCGTGACGTCACACTCACCGCCACCCGCGGCGACGTGATCAACGAACGCAGCGTCACCACCCATGAAAGTGGTACGGGCAACATCAGCGAGCGCACTGACTTCGTCAACAGCGCCGCCCGCGTTGAAGCAGCGAATAACCTGACCATCAAGGCCGGACAAGACTTCAACAACACCGGTGGTGTGCTGAAAAGTGGCGCCGACACCACGATCAATGCCGGTCGAGACGTCAACCTCGTTTCCGCCGAACAGGTCATCAACGGCGAGCGCGGACTGCACCACAACGAAACCGTCACCCAGTACGGCTCAACCGTCGATGCGGGCCAGAGCCTGACCGTCAACGCCGGTCGTGACATCACCGCTATCGCCAGTCAGATCGATGCCAAGCGCGATGTGAGCATGAGTGCGATTGGTGATTTGACGTTGTCTTCGGCGGCCGATGAACAGCATGCCTATGGGGCGAACAAGAAGTTTGTAAGTCAGGAGGATCATGTTCAGCAGGTGTCTACGACGGTTAATGCGGGGGGCAACATTACCCTCAGTGCCGGCAAGGACCTGGACCTGATCGCGAGTAGGGTGAGTGCTGGGGATGAGGCTTACCTGTTTGCTGGCGATAACGTCAACATGCAGACGGCGGACAACGTCGATTATTCCTATTACACGAAAACCAAGAAGGGCTCATTCGGCAAGAAAAAATCGACGATGACCGAGACCGAATCGGATGTCTCCGTCAGCTCGAGTGTGTCGGCTACGAACAAACTGGTCATCTCCGCTGGCGAGGATTTCAACGCCACCGGTGCCAAGCTGACGAGTGATGGAACGTTGCTCGCGACTGCAGGTGGCGACATCAATCTCAATGCCGCCGAAGACTACGCCAGTCAGGCCAGCGCCTCGTCCAAGAAGGGTTGGACCTCCAGCAAGTCCAGCAGCTCGGAAATCACCCAGACCCGTTTGAACAGTACTGAACTGGTCGCCAAAAACATCGAACTGAAAGCCGATAACGACATCTCGCTGACGGCTGCTGCATTGCGTGCTGAAGAAGCGGTGAAGATCACTGCCGGTAATGACGTGCTGATCGGTGCCGACCAGGAAACGCAAACCTCTTCCCAGTCGAAAAGCTCCAGCAAGGGCGGTGTGACGGTCACGGGCTGGCTGTCCTCCACGCAAAAATCGCAGCAAGGGCAATCCACCTCCACCCAAAGCATCGGCAGTGATATCAGCGGCAACAGCATTCAGATCAAGAGTGGCCGCGATACAACCGTTGAAGGCAGCACACTGGTGGCGGACAAAGACATCGGCATCAATGCCGGTCGTAACCTGGAGATCACCAGTGCGGAAAACACTGAAACCTCCAGCTCCAAATCCGGCAGCAAGAAAATCGGTGAAATAGGTACTTCCTGGTGGCAGGGCGCGACAGGGATTCTCAAAACCAAAGAAGCCGATGAATACACGTCCACCCGCCAGTCGGGCAGCCAGATCGCATCGTTGGGCGGCAATATCAGCCTGACGGCGGGTGATCACTACACCCAGACGGCCAGTCAATTGGTCGCGCCTAAGGGTGATATCGACATCACCGCCAAGCATGTCGATATCGAAGCCGGTTTCGACACCATGGAGTCCAGCAAAACCGCCAGTACCAGTCGTACGGCGATCGGCGGCACGGTGAGCATTCCGCTGCTTGATGCCTTGCGTGGCATTCAGCAGATGGGCGAAGCGGCGCAGAAAACCAGTGACGACAGGATGGTCGCGTTGGCTGCGGTGAATGCGGCGATGAGTGCCAATCAGGCTTTGGACGCGGGTCAGGCATTGATGAAAGATCCGACAACCGGGATCAAGATCAGCGTCAATCTCAGTGACAGCCGCAGTCATAGCGAAAGCAGTCAAAGCGGCCGCAACGTGGTGGGCAGTGATGTAGTGGCTGGCGGTAATGTAAAAGTCGTTGCCACCGGTGATGGCGCTAACAGTGATATCAACGTTGTCGGAAGTCGCATCGAGGGCGGTGGCGATGTCAGTCTCAAGGCTGACGGTGAGATTAATCTGCTCTCAGCGCAAAACACCGCGCATCAGGAAAGCACCAATGGCAATTCTGGTTGGAATGCCGGGATTGGGTTCAGCTTCGGCGGTTCGCAAAACGGCTTTACCCTGGACTTGGCGGCGAATGCCGGGCGCGGCATGGCTGATGGCGACGACGTCACCCAGACCAACACGTATATCAAGGGTGGCAACAGCGTCAAACTTGAGAGTGGTGGCGACACCAACATCAAGGGCGCAGTCGTCTCCGCTGACCAGGTGAAGGTCAACGTAGGCGGCGATCTGAACATCGAGAGCCTGCAGGACACTAGCACCTACACCTCCAAACAAGAAAGCGCGAACGTCGGTGTCAGTATCTGTGTTCCACCGTTCTGTGTCGGTGCGAGCACTATCAGTGGCGGCGTCGCTTCGCAACATATGCAGAGTGATTACGCCAGTGTCAGCGAACAATCGGGGATCAAGGCTGGTAACGGAGGCTTCCAGGTCGAAGTCGCCGGTAATACCGACCTCAAGGGCGCAGTCATCGCCAGCACCGATAAAGCAGTTGCTGATGGCAAAAACACCCTGAGCACCGGCACCCTGACCAGCTCCGACATCAAGAACAAGGCTGAGTACGACGCCACCAGCGTCAACTTGAGCGGCGGCTATGGCGGTGACATCGGTCTTGATGCCAAAGGCAATGCCAGCGCGACAGCTAATCCAAATGGACCCAAGGCACCGAGTAACGGCGGGGTAAGCGTTAACACTCCGGTCGTGCTGTACGCCGGAGGCAGCTCCAGCAGCACCACCCACAGCGGTATCAGCGGTGCAGCGGTCACCATCACCAATACAGTCAAACAACAGGAGTTGACGGGACAGACGGCAGAACAGGCCGTTGCGTCTATCAATACTGATGTTTCCAGCGATCGTGACGGTAGCAACAAACTCAAGCCGATCTTCGATGCGCAAGAAATTGGTGTGGACTTCGAGATCGTTGGCAAGTTTGTGCAGAACGTTTCCCAGTACATCGATAGTCGTGCACGGGAAATTGATCAGAAGAAAGGTCAGGCCGAGGCGGAAAAGGCGGCATCGAATGATACGACCTTGTCTGAAACAGATCGGATAGAGCACCTCGAGAATTATCAGGCGCTCAATCAAGAGATCAAGGCAATCGGCGAAAACTGGGGGGCAGGAGGCACCTACCGGCAAATCGCGACAGCCCTGGTTGCAGGTATCAGCGGCAACGTGGCCGGCAGCGGCGCCCAGTTCGCGCAAAACATGGTGGTCAACTACGTCCAGCAACAGGGCTCGGCGTATATCGGCGAACTGGTGAAAAAGGGTTTGAAGGAAGGCAGCCCTGAACACGCAGCGTTGCATGCGATTCTCGGCTGTGCCGGCGCTGCTGCCAGTAATCAGAGTTGCTCGGCTGGTGCTTTGGGTGGTTCTGCCGCCAGTGTATTGGCAGGGCTGTTTGCAGATTCCGACCCGAACGAAACCGCTGTAGAGCGTGAAGCCAAACGCAACATCATCACCAGCCTGGTGACCGGTATTGCGGCCATGAGTAACCCTAACGGTGCGGCTACCGCGAACAATGCGGCCACGGCGAATGTGGATAACAACTGGTTGGCGACACAGCAGTACGTTCAGGCGAAAAAAGAGATTGATGCCGAACCCAATGTCCTCAAAAAACTGGCAATCGCTGGAAAGTGGCAGATCACCTCATTGCGGCAGGATTTGCTGACGGGCTCGGGTGTTCTGAAAGGATTCACTGACGGCATGGCAGGCGCAGGTTTAGGCACTTTGGATAGCGCCGTTACGCTCTTGACCGACCCGGCGCAGAGCTGGGAGGCCGTTAAAGAATTTGCGGGTTCCGATGAGGCCCAGGCGCTGTTGGGTGAAAAAGTAGCTGCTGCGTTCAAGTCCCAAATTGATCAGATTGGTACGGCTGTAGTCGAGGGGGGCGATGACAACGCAGAGAATCTCGGTAGGCAAATGGGCCAAGCGGTGGCGCTGGTTGTACAACTGATGATTGGCGGAGGAAGCAGCTCAGCAAGCAGCGCACTTACGCTCTCGCGAATGGGGATCGATGTCTCCGTCAACACCGTCAAGAAAATCGGTGCATCGGTTGATATTAACGCTGTGAAAACTCAGATCAGCAAGCTCCAAGGCGTCCTGCGGGATACGGATGTGCCGGTGATTGAACCGCCGGTCGTTCCGCCGAAAGTGGACGTCCCCCCTACGAAGGTGCCTGACATCCCAGTTGGGACAGGTAAAACTGGTACGGTTTGGGACTCGATCAAATCGGAGGGGCCGCTACACCCTGGTTCGGTGATTCCTCAATCTTTTGAATTTAGTCTTGATAGTGGCGAAAAAATATGGGTTGACGGTAATGCTACAAAACACATTGCTGAGTATGCGGCCTATAAAGCGGAAAATTACACGCCTGAGGCTGTACGATTGGCAAGCCAAGTACAGCTTAGTAGCCTTAAGGCTGCGGTAGAAGCTGCAGCTAATGCTGGGCTGAAGTATCGGGAAGTGATTAATGTTGACGGATGGGAGCTGATGTTTGCTCCTGCTAAAACTGCTGATCAGTTTCCAGCCCTATATCATGCCGTCTACAAGTCGAGGTGAAAATGTTAAAGGTCGTCAGTGTCAAAGAGCCCTCCTCGACGAGGATTGAGTTTGGTGAGTATGTGCTGCTTAATGTGGAATTTGATAACGAAAGGCTCCCTCCAGCTCCATTTTATTGGAGAACTGGGGATTTTGTCGGCTCATTGGTAGAGGTTGGAATCAATCGAAAAAGTGGCGCCGTGGCAAAGGTTGGGCTTATTGCTTATGGAGAACCAAAATCGCTCTTCAGTGAATCTAAATACTGGGGAGGTGTTTCCATCGCTGGTATTCCGATATTGAATGTTGATGGCTGGCCCATTGATAGATATAAAGACGAGGTTGGTTATTTTACTGTGGAAGAGAGTGAGCTGTGTTTTGTACTGTTGTTTTCACCTGATAATGCCGTTCAGTCTGTGTATGAATCATTTGGTGTTAGATTTGGTGTTAATTCAAACTATGATCTGGTTTGGATTGCTGTAAAAAAGTAATCTGTTAGTGTGAAAAAGGGGGTGGGTTTATTTGTTTGGTCGATGTGCTGGTCAGGAAATGAATCGGTCCCTTTTTTTTGAGACGCTAAAGTCCATTGGGTGACTGAGAAGGCTTATATGGCGTTTTATATAGAGGAAAAGGGGGCGGATTTATTTGTTTGACTTAGGCCAGTCGAAAAATAAATCTGTCCCATTTTTTGGAAGGAAAGCACTTCATTATTGTTGATAGTGTTCAGTCTGTTGATGACGTAAATTACTATATGACACGAGACCTGTATGTCGGGCCAAGAGGTGTTCAGCAAGGGTGGTTAGATGGCGCAATGTCAACAGGCGTTAATGCCGTTGTGATAGGGGAGGGATAATGAATGTCGGTGATATTGTTGAGCTAGAGGGCTGGCTGGTTATTATTGATTATAAGCTTTTCCTCATGCCAGAGAACTATTCAGAAAGTTATGAAGATGGTGAAAAAATTGAGATGTCTAACCCTGAAATAATGTTTTCTGTGATGGATGAAATCCTTCCCTTGGGCGGAGGAAAGAGCTTTATATTTCATAAGTCTAAGGTTTTAGGGGGCTTGATAGAGCTTTCGCCGATGAAGATTAAGCCAACAGCTTTATCTGTAGAGGAGAGAGGGCGTGGTTTTATTTCTATAGATATTGAGGGTGATGTTTAAAAACATAAAGCTCGGTACGAGGATTTCCTAAAGAAGAGACAGAATGTTAAGTCCGGTGACTGGCTAGATTACTTGTAGATGCAAAAAGGAGAAAAGGGGACGAGAAAAGGGGACGGATTTATTTGTTTGATGGGGTTGCAACTACTCGTGTCGGACGGTGGATGTCACCCAACGAGTTATCTCAGATGCAGAATAGTGGTAACGTAGTTCAAGGCAGCGGCGGGCAAACCTTTATTTCTATCAATGGCTCTTTGGATTTCAAGGGGGCGGCGCCGAAAGGTTCTGTTTACGTTGAGTTCGATGTTCCCGCGAATAGTTTGTTACAAGGAGGTAAAGAGGGGTGGTTCAAAATGATCGGTCCTGATGCCATGAGTTCGCAGCAATTTTTGCTTAATAAGCAAGGTGGCGTGCAGCTTCCCGGTGTGAAAAATATACGTATTGTAGATGGTAAGTGAGGCTGGTTATGAACATTAAATATTTTGATGAAAGTATTAAGCCTTTGATGAAAGGATATTCTTTCAAGTATGCAGCGTTTTTAGAAGGCGATTTCGGTGATCTTGAAAGGGTTGAGTTTGAAGGTGATAACAAAGTAGGAGGAGTGGAGTTCTGGTCCAAGGGATGGGTCGGGGCTGATGTTTATGATTGTGTATTGGATGAGCAGATTTTTAATGTTTTGCTTTCTCCTGAAGAATCGGGATTGGCTGAGGGGATGCTCTTTAAGATGTTAGAAAGTCTAGGCTTAAAGATCTAACGCTATTCTGTGTGAATGGGGTTGTAATGTTGGGGGGGTAGATAGCTACTCTCTTGTTTATTTGAAAGAAAAGAAAGAAAAGGGGACGAAAGAAAAGGGGACAGATTTATTTGTTTTGCTTAGGTCAGTCAGAAAATAAATCCGTCCCCTTTTTTCTCTTAGGCTTAAACTTGCAATTGAGGCGGGTATTCCGCGATCCTTGGATCAAGTTTGGGGGGCGTCACTGGATGATCTTGTACAAATGTACAAGATGGATGGTGCGAAAACTATGCCTAAACCTCCTAGTCCAGGTAGCTCAGGAAATGCTCAAGTATTTACGGTGGAAGGGCATCCTTTAATTAAAGAAGTGCAGTTTAGTCCTGCAAGTGATGTGTCCACTCATGGCGGTCAGTATTATAAATTTACCTTTGCGGATGGTACCAAAGTGAAAGTCATTGATCCTCTGAACTACAAGGTACAATATAAAGCTAATCCTGCCGGCGTATTTGAAGCGAACCTTGAAAAAAATACAGTGTTTTATAATGCGGCAGGCCAAGGTCTGACTTATAAAAACGATATGTGGATGCTGAAATGAGTAACTTTAGTTGGAATGCGCCTATAGTTCCTGGTATGACGTTGGCTGGTATCAAGTTAGGCTCTGATCTTGAAGATTTTAAGGCTTTGATCAAGGTGTATTGTGTTGATTTTGTAAGTGGTCTCTACAAGTTTCCAGAGGCGCCGCTGTTTTTGCTTGCAGTTAATGAGCAGCAGGATCGAATATATTTTAAGTTTACTGTTGCTGACGTTGCCCTTACTGGATGGTACAGCCAGTTTCCCGAGTCGAAGCTGGTTTCATCTGAGACAAGAGCATTGGTAGTTGGATTTTTAGATAAAAAAGTATCTAGTGTTTCTGTCTGGATGTTTGATTACTTCGATGTGTTGGGGGATAAAAAACTCACATATTCATATCAAGGCTGTTTGGCGGACGGTACTCGACTGGGTTCGAGAATGGATGTGGCCGCTTCTTTCTATGATCTGGTTTATGATGAGGCGGAAGAGTGGTTTTATGAGAAGTCTGGTGGAGTAATCCTCGGTGGAGGGGGGGGGGACTTGGAGGACTTTGAGGATCAAGAAGTAGCTATGATCATGGTTATTTGAGGAAAAGGGGACGGATTTATTTGTTTGACTTAGGCCAGTCGAAAAATAAATCTGTCCAATTTTTTGGAAGGAAAGCACTTCATTATTGTTGATAGTGTTCAGTCGGTTGATGACATAAATTACTATATGACACGAGACCCGTATGTCGGGCCAAGAGGTGTTCAGCAAGGGTGGTTAGATGGCGCAATGTCAACAGGCGTTAATGCCATTGTGATAGGGAAGGGATAATGAATGTCGGCGATATTGTTGAGCTGAAAGAAAAGGGGACGGATTTATTTGTTTGGCTTAGGTCAGTCGGAAAATAAATCCGTCCCCTTTTTTCCATTTTTTCCCCTAGATTTGTTTGGTACATCGGTTTCAGGTGGAAAAAAACGATACGCAAAGGATGAAGATGGAAACGTCCATCAGTTTACCGATGCGAATGATGGCACTTGGCATTGGGCAGGAAGCACTGGCGACGAGAGAGCACATCTTAATAAGGCGATGTTCCGCAAAGTGTTAAGGATGCGTTAGGAATAAAAGGCAGTTGGAGATAATTAAATGATTTTTGGTGACCCGATAAATTTTGCCATCTTGATGAAATACATTCCTCAGTGGAACCAGAACGGCAGTTACAAAAATGGAATGTTTCACTTTATTATTGATTCAGCAATTTTTCCTGAGGTGGCGGGCGTTGCTACGTTAGGAGGTGATGTTAAATGTGTGAAGTCAGATAACGCCTTGGTTAAGCCAGTTGATGACTCGAAATTGTTTCATATGGATGCCAAGAACGCATTCCTGTTGATGCTGGAAGGTATGTTGCCTGCCAGATTGGGCGTTGAGGTTGATGAAGGTTTTGTTGAAGATTATAGGTTTCACGCCTCATCAAATAATTTGGAAGAGTTTGGGTGTTTTGTTTTTGCTGTGGGTTATAAAAATAAAATACGAATACTAGGGGCTAATCTGAACTGTCTTCGTAGTGAGGGTGATTCGATAGCTGGTCTCGAATTGGTTAAGGTCTCTGAAGTGATAGTTGATAAAGAACAAATCGCAGAGATAATTTCTGATGTGGTTAAGGAGTATGAGTCGGCGCGAGAGATCTGGTGAGTAGTAGCAAGGAAAGATGCAGAGTTATTTGCTGGGTTAAGCGATAGCCAAAAGAAAACTGTCCGTTCTCGTTTTCTACACTCGACGTACACTTAATAAGGACATCAAGACATGAAAAGATCCGCATTAATAGCACTGGCCCTGATCCTCACACTACCCGCCTGCCACTCCAACGTCAGGGACTCCTCTCCCAGCCTGCTGAAAGACGGCATTCAACTGCGCCAAAATTCAGTAGCTGTTGATGCACAGCACGCCAAGGTCATCATGAAAGCGTCGGGCTACACCTTTCCAGTCGAGTTTTCGGTCCGCCGTGCAGCCGATACTGACCAAAGAATGGAAGTGCTGGGGACCGTGGTGGATTCGGGCCAGGGCAAGGTGTTCGGCTGGATTGCCAAACTTAACGAAGTGGCCAACAGCGCCACGGTTAAACGCTTCCCGCAGTTGGAAGTACAGGCCGATGCCGATAAGCCTTTTGAGGTGTCGGGGTATTCGAATGGCAGGGGTGCTGGCGGCAATTATCGTTGCGGTCCATTGAAGAGCACCTTTACGCCAGAACGAAGCAAGGTCTATTTGGTGGAGTTCCAGTTTGTGGGGGAGGGCTGTGAGCAGCATGTTTACGACGTGACCCTGCCTGAGCAGCGTGTTCCCGTGACGAGTGTACCTGCCGCGTAGAAGGGCTTTTCTATTGTTCATGACATAAAACGGGCGACCCAAAGGGCCGCCCGTTTTCATTCACCCCGCAACCTGCGCCCGCAACCGCCGACCAATCACGTCCATCAAATCACAGCCATCACGCAACGGTATGACCAGCAGTTTGGAAAAGTCCGACAGAACCACCGTGTCGCAACCAATCTCGGCGCGATAGGCGATGTTTTCCAACACCTGCGTGACCGTGCGAATACGGTAATCCGCCATGGCTTGCAGCACGTCGAGTGGTGCTTCGGTGTCGATAAGCAGGGAGGCCGGGATCAAGTCAATTCCGGTGAGAGGCATGTATCGATTCATTTGAAGATCTCTGTTTGATTAGCCAATGCCGTCACTCTGTCGTCGCCAAACGAGAGGGTGGCAGCTGTACGCAGGTTGGCGAACCGGTACAGAGAAACCGGCAGATCCGAAGATCTCCCGCGCACAGCCGCCATAAAATAGCAGCTTTGCGGGTGCGTTGGCGCCTGCAATTAAGCTGATAGCCTTCGCATTCTCTGTAATCAGGTCGCCAAACCTGAATCGCCATATGGGCGACGGGCGGACTATAAGCTTCATCGATCGGGCCATGCAAGGCACCAGTTTCCGAGGTTAGCGTAGGAATTTTAGCGACATCGTCACCGAACGCACCATGACCTCCCAGGACAACAACGTCTCTGGCCAGCAACACACCGACTACGCCAACAACTCCGCCCGCATCGAAGCCCCGAGGTCAGATGTCTGTACGAACATTGACGGACGCATTGCTTTGATAATGCGTTAGTATCGGCCCAACTTATTAAGGAACCCATACATAATGCGAGGCAGTGAATACGCCCAGCTTCGGGCCTTTGTCGCGGTGGTCGAGCATGGCAGTTTCGTGCGGGCGGCGGCTCATTTGGGCATGTCGGCGTCAGCGCTGAGCCAGACCATCCGTCAGCTGGAAGAGCGTCTGGATGTGCGCCTGCTCAACCGCACCACCCGCAGCGTGTCGCCCAGCGATGCCGGCGCGCGGCTGCTGCTGCGCCTGCAACCGGCGCTGAACGAGGTGGACGCGGCTCTGGCCGGGGTCACGCAAACGCCGGGTACGCCCAGCGGCCGACTGCGCATCAATGCACCACGGGTGGCGGCGATTCACTACCTGGCGCCGCTGATTGGTCCGTTCCTCAATACGTATCCCGGCGTGAGCCTCGACATCGTGACCGATGAGCGTCTGGTGGACATGGTGGCGGGCGGTTTTGATGTGGGTATTCGGCTTGGTGAAAGCCTCGACCAGGACATGATCGCCGTGGAGTTGAGCGGGCATCTGGAAATGATGGTCGTGGCCTCACCGGCCTACATCGAGCAGTTCGGCACGCCGCATACGCCTCACGATTTGAGCGAGCATCAGTGCCTGTCTTATCGCTGGCCCACCGATGGAAGCCTTTATCGCTGGGAGTTCGAGCGTGCGGGCGAACGCCTTGCGATTTCGGTCAAAGGTCCGCTGGTGGTCACCGAACCGGAGATGCTCACCCGTGTGGCGCTTGAGGGTGCTGGCATTGCGTACCTGTTTGAGCATCAGGTTCGGGAGCACATCAGCGCTGGCCGGTTGGTCCATCTGTTGCAAGACTGGACACCGGCCTTTCCCGGTTTTTACCTTTATTACCCGAGTCAGCGGCAAATGGCCCCGGCGCTGCGGGCGTTTGTGGATTTTGTGAAGAAGCCGATGCCACCAGATTCTTGATCCCGAATGTGGGAGTGGGCTTGCTCGCGAAAGCAGTGTGTCAGATAACAAAAATGTTGAATGTCAGTCCGCTTTCGCGAGCAAGCCCGCTCCCACAGGGGGGGCGTTTATCCTCCGTGGCAGCAACTGGAGGATGCTTTGTCGTCGTATTTGTCGTGGTGCTTCACCCACTCCATGATTTCCTCTTCGTTGCGGCCCTTGGGCGTCAGGTCGAGGTAGTTGTAGGCGCCGACCAGCAGGTCCAGGCCCCGTTCATAGCTGGAGTAGGTGTGGAAGATGTCGCCGGCTTCGTTGCGATAAAACACGCTGAGGCCGGGCATTTCTTCCTCGGTCCAGTCAGATTTTTCGTAGTTGTAGGTAGCCGTTCCGGCCGCGACATCTTCGGCTCGGGCGGAGACGCCAAAGTCGTAGTTGAAATCGCAACCTTCTGACGACACCCAATCGAATTTCCAGCCCATGCGCCGCTTAAAGGCCTGGAATTCGGCGAACGGTGCGTGGGAAACCGCCACCACCGCCACGTCGTGGTGGGCCAGGTGCAGGTTGGCGCCGTCGATGTGGTCGGACAGGAATGAGCAACCGGTGCAGCCTGCGTCCCAGCCTTTGGCGAACATGAAGTGATAGATGATCAACTGGCTGTTGTCGCCGAACAGGTCGGCCAGTTTCAGTTCGCCGTTTAGGCCCTGGAAGTGGTAGTCCTTGTCGATCTTCACCCAAGGCAGGGCGCGGCGTTCGGCGCTGAGTTTGTCGCGTTCTTTGGTGAAGGCTTTTTCGTGGGCCAGGTGTTGCTTGCGGGCGGCGAGCCATTCTTCTCGCGATACGACGGGATGATTCTGAATGTTCATCGGGTTTTCTCCTGCAGGATGCTGGGAGTTGGCTTACACAGCCTAGTCGTTCGGCCTGTGGGAGTTTCGACATACCACCGGTCAGCGCCGTTCAAAAACCCGGCTGAACGGCTGCCCGCGCCGCCGGTCACAACCTATGAAGGCCATCACACACTCTGGCTTGGAGGTTGAAAGGATGACGACTTATAACTGGGATTTGATTGAACGCTTGCTGCACGAAGTGCAGAACGGTGACGTCAGCTATACGCCACGAGCCTATGCCGAGCAGTACGCGGCAGAGAAAGCGACGGAAGGCGAGCCGACTGAAAACCTGGACCATTTGAAAGCGGTGGCCGGCGAGTACGAAAAATTACTACTGGCGCGCGGCTATATAAAGCCACGACCTGAAGAGCAGGGTGGGTCTGGCTCAAACTACATTTTGACCCCGCGGGGCTCGAGTTTATTGAGCCTGATCGACAGCAGCATTCCGGGTAACAACCACCCGCGCCAGGTGCTGGATGAGCAGCAGGATGCGCTGGATGAAGTGACGTTTGATGAAGTGGCGTCGAAGGCGCAGATCGCCTGATAACACCCCATAACCAATGTGGGAGCGGGCTTGCTCGCGAAGGCGTCGTTTCAGTCAGCATGAATATCGACTGACACGACGCCTTCGCGAGCAAGCCCGCTCCCACACTGGATTTGCGTTGGGTCTAACTCTGCTTCGCTGCTTTAAGGCATTTCAAATCATTGAAATCCTTCCTCACCCCATCAATCTTCTTCAACAACCGCTCCCGCTGAGCCGGCGTGCTTTCTGCCATCAAATCCACCAGCAACCCCCGGGCCTGGGCTTCGGTGTTGGCGTAGGCCTGGCGGTAATCCGCTGTCCATAAACTCTCGCGATTGACCAGAAGCGTCTCGATGCGCTGTGGGAATTCTGCACCTTGGCGCTGCGCCACGGCCGCGCTGAATTGCTTCTGCCAATGCACGCGGTTGGCGATCCATTGCTGATTCTGGTCACCCAGGGCGTTCGACCAAGCCATGACGCGTTGCTGCTGCGTCGGGCTGAGCGGTCCGAGCCAGTCATTCAGGCGTTTGCTCATGCGCTCGGCACGGTCCTTGATTTGCTGATCGAGGGACGGCTTGAGGTAGTCCTCCTGGCGTTTGCGTTGGTCCTTGGCGAAGGCATCGTTCATCTCCGCCACTTGCTGGTCATTCAGCCCCTGCAACAATTCGATGGCCGACGGGGTGATTTCCCTGGCGGTCTGGGCGATGGCTTGCTTGGCTTCCTGGGTGCGGGCCTTGAGCGCTTCGTCGGTCACCTGATTGGTTTCAACCATGGCTTGCAGCCGGTCGAGCCAGTCCAGGTAACCCGGCAATTGGGTGGTGCAATGCCAGCTCAGGTGTTCCTTGAGGCGCTCGTTGAACCAGCCTTTTTGCTCGCCGTTCATGTCCAGGTAGTCGCTGAGCGTCCAGGGAATGATCACGTCGAGGTTGCGATAGGCGAGCCCCATGCGACTGCATGCGCCGAGGGCCAGGGTGATGGTGAGGAGGACGGCAAGGCGTTTAAACCAGCGCGACATGGGCGAGTCCTTGCGAATGCGTGGCTGCTTTGAAGGTGTCTCTATGTGAACGCAAGATAAGCCCGGCAGTTCAAGCCGATCAATAGAAGGCGCGTTCGGCCTTGAGCGTCACCAGCCCATCGCACTGTGTGTTGTGCCCGGAGTAGGCGGAGCAGTCGCTGCCGCTGAGGTTGGAGTCGCTGTAGATCAGGTCCAGGTCGACGCCCATGAAGGCTCGGGACAGTTGCAGCGACCAGTCGGTGAAACTGCCAACCATGCCACCGTCGACGGACACCGGGGCGTTGAGCTGGTGGGTGGTGTATTTCATGCTGATCCCAATGCCGAACGGCTGATTACCGCCGAGGTCGGCGAACACCGTGCTGTTCTGCTTATCCGGGTCGTTGCTGAAGGCAGCGCCGAAACGGCTGCCGAGAAAGGTCAGGCCACCGAACAGCTCCTGGCTGTCGAGGGTGTCCACTTTCGGGTAGCTGTAATGGATCATGCCGACTTCGTAGCCGAGGGTTTTATCGAAGGGTTGTTTGAAGCCCATGTAGGAATCGATTTCGAGGTTGGTGCCCGGGTTCAGCCCTGCGCTCGGTGACCATTGGCCGACGTAGAAGCCGCTGTCGTGACTCAGGTCGAGACCGCCGTGGAATGAGCCGGTGCTGGCGGGCTTGACCAGCCCTTGGGCCATGCTGCGGCTGGGGGTGGTGCCGAGTTTGAGGTCGAAGTCGCCCAATTCGCGCTGGAAGATTTGCGCGTTGGCACTTGAGCACGACAGGAGGAGGGCGCCGAGCAATAGATAGGAGGGTTTGAGCATGCGTCACTCCATGACAGCGAGGAAGCAGGAACCGAAATCTGCTGAAACGCTTAATCTAGACGTGTGCAAGCATACCGGCGAATGCGCGGCATTGAGGGCCGTTCGTCGATTTCTGAAATATTGATGGGTTTTGCGGGGTGTGGCGGGGAGGTTCCAGTCCAAGCGCTTCGAAGTTCAAAGCGCTTAAGGACCAGTTAAAGCAGGGTATTACTTTTTGCCGAGCGTGATTTGCTTCGACGGGCCGAATGTCTGGCCGCTGACGCCTTTGGCAATTTGCTGGATCTCGCCACCGGACTTGAGGAACGCAGCAATCTGGTTGTTGATCGATTCGCTGGTTTCAACGGCTGGAGCTGGCTTTGCTTTGCTGTTGGATGCTTTTACACGCATGGCGGCCATTAACCTGTAGAAAATTAACTTGGCCAGGCATCGTACAGGAAATACTTGACAATTGCTTGGTAAATATCCCCTGAAATAAACGAGGCCACTACTCGATAATTCACAAGTTATTGTTCGAATTATCCGGCTAAGCTGCTGTTTTAAATAAGAACATAGGTGGGTGAAAAGTCCGTTTTGCGACGCCGGATGCTGGCCAGGGCTGGCGAAACGGTCAGACGAGCGGCGAGAAACCTGTCGGCCAGCCCAGGAAAATTAAGGCCGCCGGAGGATTTTCTTGCTCCACCGGGCTGGCTGGCGAACGCGGCTCGCAAAACCGGGTAGAATGCCGCCCACGCAATGAGGGTATTGGAAATGGCTTTAGTCGGGCGCTACAACAGTTTGCAAGTGGTTAAACACACTAACTTCGGTTTATATCTGGACGGTGGCGCGGATGGTGAAATCCTTCTGCCGAATCGTTATATCCCTAAAGATATTCCCAGCGAAGATGAAGATTGGCTCAACGTTTTTGTTTATCTGGACAGCGATGACAAACTCATCGCAACTACCGAAACGCCGAAAGTTCAGGTCGGTGAGTTCGCCAGTTTGAAAGTCGTTGAAGTCAACAGCATCGGCGTGTTCCTGGATTGGGGTCTGCCGAAGGATCTGTTGCTGCCGTACTCCGAAGAAAAACGCCAGATGACCGCCGGCGAGTATGTGGTGGTGCACGTCTACCTCGACAAGCACACCCGCCGCATCACCGCCACGGCGCGTCTGGACCGTTACCTGGACAAAACCCCGTCCAACTACACCCCGGGCCAGGAAGTTGATTTGCTGGTGGCCGAAGCGACCGACATGGGCTTCAAGGCGATCATCAACAACAAGCACTGGGGCTTGATCCACAAGAACGAAATCTTCAAGTTCATGCGCGCCGGTAAAGAAGAGAAGGGCTTTATCAAAGAAGTCCGTACCGACGGCAAGATCAGCCTGAGCCTGCAACCGGTCGGTGAAGAAGCCGCCACCAGCCTGAATTCGAAGATCCTCGCCAAGTTGCGTGATAACAACGGCACCCTGCCGATCAGCGACAAGAGCGATCCGACTCTGATCAGCAGCATGTTCGGCGTCAGCAAAGGCAACTTCAAGAAGGCCATCGGCGCGTTGTACAAGAACGGTCAGATCGTCATTCATGCTGATCGCATTGAACTAAGCTGACCACGCGCCGGCCCCATGTAGGTCGATGACATGGGGTTGGACTGCAATGAAAAAAGCTCTGTTTGCCTACGCCGGCACCTTGCTGGCGTTTCTGGTGCTCGACGGCCTGTGGCTCGGCGTGTTGATGGCGCCGACCTACCGCGCACTGCTCGGTTCCCTGATGCTCGATCAACCGCTGCTGGCCCCGGCAGCGGTGTTCTATCTCCTTTATGTCTTCGGTTGTGTGGTGTTCGTGGTGTTGCCGGCACTGAGCTGGCGACGGGCTGCGTGGCTGGGGGCGTTGTTGGGGTTGGTGGCTTACGGGACGTATGACCTGAGCAACTGGGCGACGTTGAAAGGGTGGTCGGCGGAGTTGGCGGTGATGGATATGGTGTGGGGCATGTTTGCGACCAGTGTGGCTTGCACTGTTGGGCATTGGGTTATGCGTAGGGTGCGGTGAGTTGAGTTGTCTGTGATGACGCCTTCGCGAGCAAGCCCGCTCCCACAGGGGATTTGTGGGGGATGAAGATCTTCGGCAAACGCAAATTCCTGTGGGAGCGGGCTTGCTCGCGAATTGACTGCGCAGCAGTCACCCAATCCAGTTGTATACAGAAAGCCCTGCACTGTTTGCAGGCGCAGATGCCCTGTTCGTGGGCAATTTCCCTCTCGTAATGACTTCAGCGCTCAGGCCTGTTCGCGGCTGAAGGTCCGATCTGCCACACCTTTTCCCCGCATGGCACGCATTCTGCGTAGCAACTCGTATACAAACGATGCCGGCTCCCGTACGCAGTGTGAGGGGCCGGTACTGACGAGGAGCCCCGCGATGACCGAGCAAGTGCCCAACGGCTACAGCCCCCGCCTGTATAACCAGGACCTGGGGCCGCTGCCGCAGAAATGGAATTGGTACAACATCTTCGCTTTCTGGATGAGCGACGTGCACAGCGTCGGCGGTTATGTGTTCGCCGCCAGTCTATTCGCCCTCGGTCTGGCGAGTTGGCAGGTGTTGATCGCCTTGCTCGGTGGGATCTGCATTGTGCAGTTGATCGCCAACCTGGTCGCCAAACCGAGCCAGCAAGCGGCGGTGCCGTACCCGGTGATCTGCCGATTGGCGTTCGGGGTGTTCGGGGCGAATATTCCTGCGGTCATTCGCGGCCTTATCGCGGTGGCCTGGTACGGAATTCAGACGTACCTGGCGTCGAGTGCGCTGATCATCGTGGTGTTGCGGTTTTTTCCTACGGTGGCGGCCTACGCCGAACCGCACTTTGCCGGTTTGTCCTACTTGGGATGGTTCGGTTTCCTCAGCCTGTGGTTCGTTCAGGCGCTGGTGTTCTGGACGGGCATGGAGTCGATCCGCCGCTTTATCGATTGGGCCGGCCCCGTGGTCTACGGCGTGATGTTCATGCTCGCGGGCTGGATCGTCTGGCAGGCCGGCTGGAGCAACATCAGCTTCACCCTCGCGGAAAAATCGCTGTCCGGTTGGGAAGCTTTCGGACAAGTGATCGTCGCGACGGCGCTAGTGGTGTCGTACTTTTCCGGGCCGACCTTGAATTTCGGCGATTTCAGTCGCTACTGCCGGAGCATGGCGGACGTGCGTCGCGGAAACTTCTGGGGCCTGCCGGTAAATTTTCTGGCGTTCTCCCTGGTGACCGTGGTGATCGTCTCCGGCACTTTGCCGGTGTTCGGTGAAATGCTCCACGACCCGATTGCCACCGTGGCCCGCATCGACAACAGCGTGGCGGTGCTGCTCGGTGCCTTCGCCTTTGTCACCGCGACCATCGGCATCAACATCGTCGCCAACTTCGTGTCCCCGGCGTTCGACTTCGCCAACGTCGCCCCCAGCAAAATCAGCTGGCGTGCCGGCGGTATGATCGCGGCGGTGGCGTCGATCTTCATCACCCCGTGGAACCTGTTCAACAACCCCGAAGTGATTCATTACACCCTCGACATACTCGCGGCGTTTATCGGTCCGTTGTTCGGGATTTTGCTGGTGGATTACTACCTGATCAAAAAGCAGCAGATCGATGTGGATGCGCTGTTCAATGACGGGCCGAGCGGGAAGTATTACTACAGCGGCGGGGTCAACTGGACGGCGGTCAAGGCGTTGATTCCTGCAACGCTGATGGGCGTGGCGATCACCTTCACCCCGGTGCTGCAACCGATGGCCAATTTCGCCTGGTTCACCGGTTGTTTCCTTGGTGGCGCGATTTACTTTGTTTTGGCCTGGCGTGAGCAAGCTCATCAATCGGCAGTGGCCGCCACCGCCTGATATCGCATTCCTACTGTGGGAGCGGGCTTGCTCGCGAAGACGGTGTGTCAGGCAACAGCTATATCGACTGACGCACCGCTTTCGCGAGCAAGCCCGCTCCCACAGGGATTTATCTTTAACCGGCGTATCTCTGGCAGGCGGCATTTTCTGGCCAACTGGTTAATAATCGACAGCATAATTTTTCGCCCCGGCCTTGAGCCGGGGCTTTGCTTTTTACTGTCGAGTCCCTGCCATGGATTGTGTTGTCGAGGTGTTCCGGTGAGCGCCACCCGGCGTAGCGCCGATGGGTTTGCCCTGCAAGTGATGCTGGGGCTGTGCCTGATCTGGGGTGTTCAGCAAGTCATGATCAAGTGGGCGGCGCCGGATATTGCGCCGGTCATGCAAGCCGCCGGGCGGTCGGGTATTTCTGCGTTGCTTGTAGGACTTCTCATCTGCTGGAAGGGTGGTTGGGATCAGGTCAGTCATACGTGGCGCGGTGGACTACTCGCCGGTGCGCTGTTTGGCCTGGAGTTCTTCTTCATTTCCGAAGGTTTGCAACTGACCACCGCAGCGCACATGTCAGTGTTCCTCTACACCGCGCCGATCTTCACCGCACTGGGCGTGCATTGGCTGTTGCCCAGTGAGCGTTTAAGGCCGGTGCAATGGCTGGGGATTTTTCTCGCGTTTGTCGGGATCGCTATCGCGTTTGCCGGCGGTGTGTCCTGGGATAACCTCGACCATCGCATGTTGATGGGCGATGCGTTGGGCGTACTGGCCGGCGCCTCGTGGGGTGCGACGACAGTGGTGGTGCGCGCCTCGCGTCTGTCGGAAGCGCCGGTGACCCTGACGTTGTTCTATCAGTTGATCGTCGGGTTCGTCGGCCTGTTGCTGATCGCGATGCTCAGCGGTCAGGTCACCCACGTCAGCCTGACCACCGTGGCGGTGGCCAGCGTGCTGTTCCAGGGCTTGGTGGTGTCGTTCTTCAGTTACCTGACCTGGTTCTGGTTGTTGCGCCGTTATCTGGCCGCGAATCTGGCGGTGTTTTCGTTCATGACGCCGCTGTTCGGCGTCACCTTCGGCGTGGTGCTGTTGGGTGAAGACCTGAGCCTCAACTTCGTGATCGGCGCGGTGCTGGTGCTGCTTGGCATCACCTTTGTCAGCGCTGAGCAGTGGGTGCGCCGTCGTTTGCGCAAAGCCCTCGGCCAGCCGTGAGCGGGCGCAGCAGCAAGCCGCCGGCGATCAGCAAACCGCTTGCGGCAAATACCAGCGCGGGTTGCAGGCCACCACTGAAATGGCTGCTCAATGCCGCCAGCAATGGCCCGGCAAGCTGACCCACGGCGAAGCACGCGGTCAGCAGCCCGGCGTTGCGTTGGGTGGCGTGGGGCGCCAGTTCCCGGGAGCGTTGCATCACCAATTGCATGCAGGCCAGGAATGGCGTGCCGCACAGGATCACGCCCAGCGCCAGGCCCGGGCCGCTGCCCAGCAAGCAGGCGAAGACCCCGGCGGCTTGCAGCCACAAGGTCGCGATCAGCCAATGGCGCGTGGCATTCGGGGTGTGTCGACGCAAACTCACCAGTAGCACACCGATAGCGGCTGCGAGGCCGAAGCACGGCCAGAACAAGTCCGCCATCCATTGCCCATGGAACTGTGCATTGGCCATTTGCGACAGGAACGTGGCCGGGATGATGTAACCCAAACCGTACAAGGCATAGATCAGCCCTAAACGGCCGATGCCCTGGTTGCCTGAAGAATTAACGGTCGGCGTTGCAACCGATGTCGTGGGTTGTGGCAGGAACGGCAGAATCCCCAGCAACATCACCAGCGCGACGCCCGCATAGATCAGCCACAAAGTCGCCGAACTTTGCCCCAACAGGTGTGAGACCAGGGCCAACATCCCCGTCAGAAAAATCCCCAATCCCGGTCCGGCAAAGACCAGCGCCCCCAGTCGTGGCCGACCGGCCGCTGCCGCCAATGGCTGGCTCAATGCAGTGATCATCACCAACACCCAGGCGCTGGCCACACCAGTGCCGAAACGCAGCAGCAAATGGGACCAGAAGCCGTTGGCCCAGAACGATGCCAGGGTCAGCAACACGCAGAGCCACAACCCACCCAACAGGCGCAGGCGTACATGGTGGTGGCGCCGGGCGAACATGGCGTCCACCGCGCCGACGAAGTAGCCAAAGTAGTTGGCCGCCGCAATCAGACCAGCGGCAGTCAGGTCGATCTGACCTTCGCTGAGCAGGTGCGGCAGTTGCGGCGTCAGGGCGAAACGCCCGATGCCCATGGCCATCATCAAGGCGATAAAGCTGGCGGTTAAGCGAATCAGAGGGGACATGGCCTGAATTCCGACAGAGGATCAATGACCGTCAGGCTAGGACTGATTGACTTTCTTTAAAAATGAATAATAGTGAGTAACTTGTTCTGATAAGGAGAAAGGTGTGGAATTCAGCCAATTGCGGATTTTCCAGGCCGTTGCGCAAGAGGGTTCCATCACTCGCGCGGCCGAACGCCTGCACCGGGTGCCGTCGAACCTGTCGACCCGGCTTAAACAACTGGAAGAGCAACTGGGCGTCGAACTTTTCCTGCGCGAGCGTCAGCGTTTGCAACTCTCGCCTGCGGGAAAAGTCCTGCTGGACTACACCGCCAAGCTGTTTGCCCTGCACGACGAAGCCAGCGCGGCGGTGCAGGGTGGGCAACCGGCGGGGGACTTCGTGCTCGGCACCATGTACAGCACGGCCGCCATTCATCTTCCAGGGCTGTTGGCGAACTATCACCGCACGTATCCGGCAGTGAACCTGCAAGTGCAGTCCGGCCCCAGTGGCGAATTGCTGGAAGGTCTGCTTACCGGGCGACTCGATGCGGCGCTGGTGGACGGTCCGCTGGAACTGGCGGGACTCGACGGCGTGCCGCTGTGCGACGAACGGTTGGTGCTGATCAGCGAGGCTGATCACCCGCCGATCCTTAGCGCGCTGGATGTGCAAGGGCGCTCGGTGTTCACCTTTCGCCAGGGTTGTTCCTACCGGATGCGCCTGGAAGCCTGGTTCGCCCATTACCACGCGGCCATGGGCCGGGCGATGGAGATCGAGTCATATCCGGGGATGCTCGCCTGCGTCATCGCCGGCTCTGGGGTGGCGCTGATGTCGGAGTCGATGCTCGCCAGCCTGCCGGGCCGCGAAAGCGTGGCGGTGCACCCGTTGGCCGAGCCGTTTGCCAGCGCCACCACTTGGCTGATGTGGCGCAAAGGCATGCTCGGGGCGAATTTGAACGCTTGGCTGGAGCAACAACAATTGGCTTTCCCAGCGGCGTCCAGCCCTGCCCTGGCGACAGCTTGAACTATTGGTCAGTTATTTGGATCAATTCAGTAACAGATCATTGCGATCTTGGGCGAGCATTGCTTGGCACTTCGGACTATTATCAGTGCGAAGTGGCTACAGAATTGCGCCACTCGGCACTACCCTGAAGGGGGCACCATGAAAGAGAAAATCCAAAACTGGCTGCACGACCTGGGTGTCGCACTCGGTTTGATCGAACCGCCTCTGCAACCTGTGCCAATCCGCACTGACGACGAACAGCGTCGACGCCAGCCGCGCCGCCGGTAAGTTGCAGACAGTGCCTATGGCGAACGGGCTTGCCTGTGGCGAGGGGGCTTGCCCCCGTTCGACTGCGCAGCAGTCGTAAATCACATGACGCGGTCCGTCTGATACAACCGGGGTGAATGGTTTCGGGGCCGCTTCGCAGCCCAACGGGGGCAAGCCCCCTCGCCACAAAAGCCTCCCTGCCATAGATATCGGTGTGTTTGGCAGGCATTCTCAATCCCGTCCAATCCTCACCAAAAACCGACTCAAATCCTCCGCCGTCCTGGCGTCCTTGAGCATCCGGTCTTCCTCCGCCGTAAACGCCGTCAACCCCAACTCATCTTCCAGATGGAAGATCAACTCCTCTATATCTTCTTTATCCAAGCCCAACTGCGCCAGGCTGGCGTTGTCGTCGAAGTCATCCTGACGTTCCAGCAGGCGGCTGATAAAGCGGTGCACGGCAGCACGAACGGCGGCTCTTTTCATGGTCGTTCTTCGAGGGCGTTATTGTTGTTGTCCCTGGGCTGAGTACAGCAGGCTTCAGCCGTGGCAGCGCTGCCACTCGTCAATCATCGTGCGCAAATGTTCCCCGGAAAAACTGCCGAAATGCCCGCCATGCACGGTGCGGATCGGTAGCGCGTGCAAGCGTTGCAAGCTGCGGGCGTAGTCGTCGAGGTTGGAGTGGTAGGCGTCTTCGATCAGCGGCCCGTCGTAGATGATGTCGCCGCTGAACAGGGTTTCAGTCGCCGCTTCATACAGGCTGATGCCACCTGGCGAATGCCCCGGCGTGTGCAGCACTTGCAGGACGCGATCACCCAGGTCCAGCACATCGCCTTCCTCAATAAGACCCGTGGCCGGCGCGGCTTTGACCCGGTATTCGGCATAGCACAACGGGCAGTCCGGGTGCGCCTCGAACATCTCGTCACCGACAAACGCCGTGCTCAAGGTGTTCTCGCCGTCCGGCGAGGCGAGGATCTGCGCTTCGGCCGGATGTACCAGTCGTTCGGGGAATTCGTGATGCCCGGCGATGTGGTCAAAATGGCAATGACTCGCCACCGCCACCAACGGTCGCTCGGTGATCCACGGCAGTTGCTCGCGCAGGCTCACCAGCCCCGAGCCGCTGTCCAGCAGCAAGTCCTTGTCGCGGCCCTGGATGTGCCAGAGGTTGCAGCGGTAGAAGGGGCGGATGTAAGGCTCGTGAATCAGGCGAATGCCGTCGGCCAGGGTTTTGACCTCAAACCACTGATCGCGAGAAACAATCTTCATCAAAGGTTTTCTCCAGACGAAAAAAAACGGGTGTGGCAACCGACGCCACACCCGTCGAAGAAAGCATCAGTTCTTTATAGAAAGCTTAGGCCGCGCTGGCGAGTACCGCCGGGCGACGGGACAACAGGCTGACCAGCACAAAGCTCACCAGACCCACACCCAGGCTGTAGTAGATCGGGGTGTTGGCATCCAGGCCATCCTTGAACATGAACACCAGCGCCGTGGCGAAGCCCATACCCATGCTGGCGATAGCGCCGGCGGTGGTTGCGCGTTTCCAGAAAATCGCGCCCATCAGCGGGATCAGCATGCCGCCCACCAACAGGTTGTAGGCCAAGGTCAGGGCGCTGATCACGTCGTTCACGATCAGGGCGATGCCGAGTACGACGATGCCGGTGAACAGGGTGAACAGGCGGTTGATACGCAGGCTCGACTGTTTACCGCCACGCAGTTTCGGCAGCAGGTCTTCGGTCAGGGTGGTGGCAGCGGCGAGCAGGCCGGCGCTGGCGGTGGACATCATCGCGGCCAGTGCCGCAGCGATCACCAGGCCACGGATACCGTCCGGCAGGGACAGCTTAACGATGGCGGCGAAGGCGTTGTTGACGTTGTCCAGATCCGGGATCAGCACGTGAGCGGCCATGCCGATCAGGGCGCAGGCCAGGCCGTAGAGGATGCAGTAGAAACCGGCAAACGTACCGGCGTACTGCGCGACTTTGGCGGACTTGACGGTGAACACACGTTGCCAGATGTCCTGGCCGATCAGGATCCCGAAGAAGTAGATCATGAAGTAGGTGATGATCGTGTCCCAACCGATGGTGGTGAAGCTGAAGGCAGTCGCCGGCAGTTTCAGCACCAACTCGTCCCAACCACCGACGCGGTACAGGCAGATTGGCAACAGGATGAACATCAGGCCCACGGTCTTGATCACGAACTGGACGATGTCGGTCAGGGTCAGCGACCACATGCCGCCGATGGCCGAGTAGATCACCACCACGCCACCGCCGAGCAGCACCGAAATCCAGAACGGCAGGCCGAACAGCACTTGCAGCACGGTGCCGATGGCCAGGATCGAGGTCACGCCGATCATCAGCGCGTACGCCAGCATGATCACCGCGCTCGCCGAGCGGGCCATCGGGTTGTAGCGTTTCTCCAGGACCTGGGTAACGGTGTAAATCTTGAGTTTCAGCAGCGGTTTGGCGAGGAACAGGTTCAGCGCCACGATCCCGCAACCCAGTGCGGCGCACAGCCAGAAACCGGAAATACCATGGACGTAGCCCAGGCGCACGGTGCCGACGGTGGATGCGCCGCCCAGCACGGTGGCGGCCATGGTGCCCATGTACAGGCTCGGGCCCAGGTTACGACCGGCGACCAAAAAGTCTTCGTTGGTCTTGGCTTTGCGCATGCCGTAATAGCCGAGTATCAGCATCGCGGCGGCGTAGATGAGTACGACGAATAAATCCAATGCCATGATGGCGTGTCTCCGATTGTCTTTTTTATGGTGAAACAAAGGTGTTCAGTGGTGCTGCTCTCTGTGGGAGCGGGCTTGCTCGCGAATGCGGTCTTTCAGTCACATCGATGTTGGATGTGCCGCCGTCTTCGCGAGCAAGTCCGCTCCCACAGTTGAATCGGTGTCAGGCGGGCTGACGGAGTTCAGGCTTTGCGACGGTATTGGCGCCGCGGCTGCGCGCATCCTGCGGCCCAAACACTTCCCGTGGTTCCGGGAACAGGCTCAGCAGCGCGAAGTACACCAGCGAGGCCAGGCCCAGGGTCACTGGCAGGCTGATATCGATGCCGCCGGCCAGGTTGCCCAGCACACCCACGAACTGCCCCGGCAGGTTCACAAAGCACAAACCCACCAGTGCACTCGGAATCCAGGCACCCAGGCCACGCCAGTTCCAGCCGTGGGTGAACCAGTAGCGGCCACCTTTTTCGCCACGGGTGAACACTTGCAGGTCATCCGGGCAGTAGAAGCCGCGACGCACCACCAGGCCGATGATCATGATCACCATCCATGGCGTGGTGCAGGTGATGATCAGTACGGCGAAGGTCGACACGCTCTGCACCAGGTTCGCCGCAAAGCGCCCGATAAAGATGAAGGCAATCGACATCACGCCAATCAGCAACGTCGCCTTGACCCGCGACAGCACCCGAGGGAACACGCTGGACATGTCGAGCCCGGTGCCATACAGCGAGGTGGTGCCGGTGGACATGCCGCCGATCACCGCAATCAGGCACACCGGCAGGAAGAACCAGCTCGGAGACACCGCCAGCAGACCGCCGACATAATTGTTGGCCGCGATGTAGTCCGGTGCCTTGATCGCCACGATGGTCGCGGTGGCCAGGCCGAACAGGAACGGGATGAAGGTCGCGATCTGCGAGATCACCACCGCCGCCATGATCCGGCCTTTTGGCGTTTCGCGAGGGATGTAGCGTGACCAGTCACCGAGGAACGCGCCGAAGGAAATCGGGTTGCTCATGGCCACCAGCGCAGCGCCGATGAACGCGGCCCAGAAGCCTGGTTGACCCATGCTCACGGTGCCCGCGTAGTTCACATCGAAAGGCCCGGCGAAAGCGAAGATGCCCAGCAGGAACAGCAGGCTGGCGCTCCACACCGCGATCTTGTTGACCCACAGCAGGAAGCGGAAACCGTAGATGCACACGGTCAGCACCAGGATCGCGAACAGACCGTAAGCCAGGCCCAAAGTCAGGTCGGTTTCCGGCAGGCCGATCAGGCGTTTTGCCCCACCAATCAACGCATCCCCCGAACTCCACACACTGAGCGAGAAGAAGGCGATGGCGGTCAGCAGCGACAGGAACGAACCGACGATCCGCCCGTGCACGCCGAAGTGCGCACCGGAAGACACGGCGTTGTTGGTGCCATTGATCGGGCCGAACAGGCCCATCGGCGCGAGGATCAGCGAACCCAGCAACACCCCCAGCACAATCGCCCAGACACCGGCCTGGAACGACAGGCCGAACAGCACCGGGAAACTGCCGAGCACGGCGGTGGCAAAGGTATTGGAACCGCCGAAGATCATCCGGAACAAGTCCGTCGGGCCTGCGGTACGTTCGCTGTCCGGGATCTGTTCGACCCCATAGGTTTCAATTTGCGTAAGGCTTTGGTCTTTGTCTTTGTTGTTGTTATTCATGATCAGCTCCGATCATAAAGGCGCGCTCATCGTGTGTGAGCGTCACCTGTTTGGCTAAGGGGGTGGCAGCCCTTCCGGCATTGCGGACAAATGTTCGTGACAGGCCAGCCATAGGCCTTGTTGTTCTTTGCGAAAGACGATGGTCTCGCGCTCCTGGCTGAAGTGTTGCTCCCCTTGCATGCGCAGCTCGGTGGCCACGTCATGGATGAAAATCGCCACGTCACCCTGCAGGCTGACGAAGGCGTTGCTTGAAGTGCACGACAGCACTTCGAAGCCATCCTCGGCACGCCAGGTGTCCCACAACGCCTGATAGGCATCGCGCGACAGCAGCGGCTGTTCGAGGGTGTAGAACACGAAGCTGGCATCGGCGCTGAAGGCGCCGAAGTAGGCTTCGCGATCATTACGGGCAAAAGCGCTCACCAGATCGGCGGCGGCTTTCAAAACCTGATCGCGTTCGTTCATGACCACTCCTCAGCGGTGCGCCACGCCCGGCAGTACGCAGAGCATTTCGTACAGCAGGTTGGCGGCCAGCAGCGAGGTATTACCGGTGGTGTCATAAGCGGGCGAGACTTCTACCAGATCGCAGCCGACCAGGTCGAGGCCTTGGCAGCCTCGCACGATTTCAATCGCCTGAATGGTCGTCAGACCACCGATTTCCGGGGTGCCGGTGCCAGGCGCCCAGGCCGGGTCGATGCCGTCGATGTCGAAACTCAGGTACACCGGACCGCCACCGACTTTCTCGCGAACTTCGGCCATCAGCGGTGCCAGGGATTTGTGCCAGCACTCTTCGGCCTGGACCACACGGAAGCCTTGTTTACGGCTCCAGTTGAAGTCTTCGGCGGTGTAGCCCTGGGCGCGCAGGCCAATCTGCACGACGCGGTCCGGGTCCAGAAGACCTTCTTCGACGGCGCGACGGAAGGTGGTGCCGTGGGCGATTTTCTCGCCAAACATGTGATCGTTCACATCGGCGTGGGCGTCGATGTGCACCAGGCCGACCTTGCCGTGCTTTTTATGAATGGCACGCAGGATCGGCAGGGTGATGGTGTGGTCGCCGCCCAGGGTCAGGGGGATCACGTCGTGTTCGAGGATGTCGTGGTACGACTCTTCGATGATCCGCACGGCGTCGAGCAGGTTGAACGTGTTGATCGCCACGTCGCCGATGTCGGCAACCGACAGCGAATCGAACGGTGCAGCGCCGGTGGCCATGTTGTACGGGCGGATCATTACCGATTCAGCGCGGATTTCGCGAGGTCCGAAGCGGGTGCCGGGGCGCAGGGAGGTGCCGATGTCCAGCGGCACGCCAATGAAGGCAGCGTCCAGGCCGGCAGCGGTGGTCAAGTGGGGGAGTCGCATCATGGTGGCGATGCCGCCGAAGCGCGGCATTTCGTTGCCGCCCAGTGGTTGGTGAAGAATCTTGTCCACGGGTAAGGCCTCATCGTCGTTGTTTTATTTATGTCGGCGCGCCGTTCACGGGAGAGACGGGCACCGCTGTGGGCCGATCATGCGAAATGTAGTGGCGGGGAAGAATCGCTACGGGCAAATACTTAGTTCAGATTTTTCTAAACTAATGGCGAGGACGACGATAGACTTCCTGCCATCTGCAATCCCTGTGGGAGCGGGCTTGCTCGCGAAAGCGTCGTATCAGTCGATATTAATGTTGCCTGACACACCGCTTTCGCGAGCAAGCCCGCTCCCACAGGGATTGTGTTTTCACAGAAGCACCGCGCGCATCCTTGTGATCGGAGAACCCAATGGCCAACGCTTTACCCGACCTGAAACTATTGCGCATTTTCGTCAGCGTGGTGCGCCATCAGGGGTTCGCCAACGCCCAGCAAGAGCTCAACCTCTCGACCTCGGCGATCAGCACCTACATGAGCCAGCTCGAAGCGGCGCTCGGCCTGGTGCTGTGCCATCGCGGTCGTGGCGGGTTCAGCCTGACCAGCAAGGGCGAGTTGTTCCATCAGGAAACCCTGCGGCTATTGGCTGAACTGGAAGGGTTCGAACAATACGCAGCGGCGCTGAAGGGCGAGTTGCGCGGCACCTTGAACCTCGGGGTCATTGACTCCACCGTCAGCGACAAAGCCTTGCCCTTCGCCGAAGCCATCGGCGCCTACAGCCAGGAGCACCCGGCGGTGCATTTGCATTTGTCGGTGATGAGCCCCTACGAACTGCAACTCGGCGTGCAGGACAACCGCCTCGACCTTGCCATCGGCGCGTTCTCCACGCGCATGAGCGGGCTGGTGTACATGCCGCTGTACCGCGAACAGCACTGGCTGTATTGCAGCAGCCGCCATCCGCTGTTCACCGAACGGCGCATTCCCGAGCAAGTCATTACTCAGCAACGCATGGTCGGTCGCGGCTACTGGAGCCAGGCGGAATTGGCGCGTCACGGTTTCAAACACAGCGCCGCCACCGTGGAAAGTATGGAAGCGCAGCTGATTCTGGTGCTGTCCGGCGCCTACATCGGCTACCTGCCGGAGCACTACGCCCAGGCCTGGGCCGACAAGGGCGATCTGCGGGTGTTGCTGCCGGCGACTTTCGGTTATCAGGCACCATTCTCGATGATCGTGCGTCGTGGCCGCAGTCGTGAACCGCTGATCCAGACTTTCCGTGATTTGCTCAAAGCACAGCTCAACCAGGCCTGAGAACATGTCCAGAATCCAATGCCCCCGCTGCCTGCGCCCGCAAACCCATTGCCTGTGCCCACTGATCCCGAGCCTCGACAGCCGCACCCGAGTGTTGCTGTTGCAGCATCCCAGCGAAGTGAACCATGCGCTGAACACGGCGCGGCTGGCCGCGTTGGGATTGAAGAATGCCGAGTTGATCGTGGGCGAGGTGTTTGAGGATTTGCCGGCGCTGTTGAACCAACCGGGTTATCAGGCGCGACTGTTGTTTCCGGCCGACGAGGCGCAGTCGTTGCAGGCTTACAGCGCGTCCGATGAGCCGCTGCTGCTGGTAGTGCCGGACGGCACCTGGCGCAAGGCACGCAAGATGCTGCACCTCAATCCGTTGCTGGCGGCGTTGCCTCGGGTGACGTTGGCTGACGGCGGCGTGTCGCGGTATCGGTTGCGCAAGGCACCGGGGCCGGGGGCATTGTCAACGGTGGAGGCGATTGTGCAGGCGTTGCAAACGCTCGAAGCGCCCACATCGTTCGAACCGCTGTTGAAACCGTTCGAGGCGTTGATCGAGGGGCAGATTGCGGCGATGGGGGAGGAGGTTTTTCAGCGTAATCATGGGCTGAAATAGTCGTTGCCAGTTAGGGCCTCTTCGCGAGCAAGCCCGCTCCCACAGGGGGAATGCATTCCAGTGTGGGAGCGGGCTTGCTCGCGAAAGCGGTAGAACAATCACCAAAAATCTCAGCCAAAACTAGCGTTCGCGCATCGCCTCAGTCCGCGCCTTGAGCACGGGTTTGAGCAGGTAATCCAGCACACTTTTCTCCCCGGTAATAATGTCCACCGTCGCCACCATCCCCGGAATGATCAGCAACGGTTTCACATCCCCGCCCAAGTGGTTTTTATCGGTCCGCACCTGAATCAGGTAAAAGCTGTTGCCCTTGTCATCAGTAATAGTGTCGGCCCCGATCAACTCCAGCTTGGCACTCAGCCCACCATAGATCGTGTAGTCATAGGCACTGAACTTGACCATGGCTTTCTGGCCGGGGTGCAGGAACGCTACGTCCTGTGGCCGGACTTTGGCTTCGATCAGCAGGTTGTCTTCCAGCGGCACGATTTCCACCATGTCGCTGCCCGGCTGGACCACGCCGCCGATGGTGTTGACCTTCAACACCTTGATGATCCCGTGCACCGGCGACACCACCGTGGTGCGGGTCACGCGGTCGTCAATGGCGATGCTGGACGCGGTGATTTTCGACAGGTCGGTGCGTTTTTCATTCAACTCCTTGGCCGCGTCGGAGCGGAAGGATTGTTCCGATTCGTCAATCTTGCTTTTGATTTCGTTGATCGCCGATTCCGCTCGGGGAATGGCCAGGGTCGTGGCATTCAGCGAACCACGAATCTCCACCGCGCTACGTTTCAAACGGAGGATTTCCACCGGCGACACCGCCCCGGTGCCCACCAGCGGCGCGGACATGTTCATCTCTTGTTGCAGCAACGCCAGGCTGGAACTGAATTGCCCCTGTTTCGAGCGGAATTCCGCCAGTTCCTGGGTTTTTTGCCGAAGTTGTTCACTCAACGTGCGTTGTTCACTGGCCAGTCGCCGTTGCCGTTGTTCATACAGCGAGCGTTCGTCCTCGGCCACTTGCGGCGCCTTGGCGATCACTTCATCCGAGAGCTTGAACGGCCGCCCCTCGGCCTCGGCGGACAAACGCTCGACCTTCGCGGTCAACGAGTAACGATCCGCCTCGCTCTCACCCTTGTTCGACAGAAACCGCGTGTCGTCCAGGCGCAGCAGGGTGTCGCCCTTGTTCACCATTTGCCCTTCACGCACGAAAATCTCGGAGACGATGCCGCCCTCCAGGTTCTGGATCACCTGGACCTTGCTCGACGGAATCGCCTTGCCTTCGCCCATGGTGACTTCCTGCAACACCGCGAACTTGGCCCAGACCAGCGCCGAAATAAGCAACCCCGCCGCCAGCCAAACGGTGATTCGCGACAGGCGCGGAGAATCCTGCAACGCAGCGCCGGCGGTTTCCGGCATGTATTCGCTTTCCGCACTTTTGCTGAAGCTGCCGAAGTAGCCGCGATCCTTTGAAACATCGGACGATGAGCGAGCCATGGGCAACTCCTAGACGGCCGCAGAGCCGACACGGCCCTTGCGCAGTGCATCGATGACCGCTTCTTTCGGACCGTCGGCGACGATCCGTCCGTTGTCCAGCACCACCAGTCGATCCACCAGGCTCAGCATCGAGGTACGGTGGGTGACCAGCAGCAGGGTTTTGCCCTGGACCCAGCTATGAAGTTTTTGCCGCAGGACGTCTTCGCTGCTGTTGTCCATGGCGCTGGTGGGTTCGTCGAGCAACATGATCGGCGGGTCCAGCAACAAGGCCCGGGCCAGCAACACTGCCTGACGCTGGCCACCAGAGAGCAGTTGCCCGCGTTCACCCACGGGGCGGTCGAAGCCTTGCGGATGTTGGCGCGCAAGATCGGTGACGCCGGTCAATTCCGCGACTTCGAGCATCCGTGAGTCGCTGACGTAACGGGCGCCGAGGGTCAGGTTGTCGCGCAGGCTGCCGGCCAGCAGCGGCAAGTCATGGGCGACGTAGCCGATCTGTTGCCGCAGGTCGGCGACGTCCAGTTGCCGCAGGTCCAGGCCATCGAGCAGCAACTGGCCTTCTTCCGGGGCGTAGAAGCCCATGACCAAACGGGCGAGGGTACTTTTGCCCGAACCGCTGCGGCCGATGATGCCGATGCGTTCACCGGGTTTGACACTGAAACTGATGTTCGACAGCGCCGGAGCGTTCTGGCCGTTGTAGTGGAAGGTCACGCCGCTGACGTCCATCGCCCCTTGCAGTTGTGTGCGTTCCAGCGGCCGTTGTTTGGGGTCACGTTCCTGGGGCAATGACATCAGCGCATCGGTGCTGCGCATGGTCAGTTGCGCTTGTTGGTAGCGGGTGATCAAACCGGCGATCTGGCCCAGCGGTGCGAGCACCCGGCTGCCGAGCATGTAGGTCGCCACCAGCGCGCCGACGCTGAGGTTGCCGGCGATGATGCTGTAGACCCCGGCAACAATGGTCGCCATGCCGGAGAATTGCTGGATGAACAGCGTGCCGTTGGTCGCCAGCGCCGAGAGGTTGCGCGCATGGCTGTCGAGGCGGGTGAGGGCGCCGTGGGTGCTTTCCCATTTGTGCTGGCGCTCGCTTTCGGCGCTGCACGCTTTCAGGGTTTCCAGGCCGCCGAGGGTTTCGATCAGCAGCGCCTGGCGTTCGGCACCGAGGCTAAGACTTTTTTGCACGGTGTCGCGCAAACGTACCTGGATCACCATCGCGAAAATGATCGTGATCGGGAACGCCAGCAGCGGAATCACCACCAGCCAGCCGCCGAGCAAACCGATCACCACCAGCATCAACACGGCGAACGGCAGGTCGATCAGGCTGGTCAGGGTCACGGCGGTGAGAAATTCCCGCAGGCCCTGGAAGTCGTGGATGCTTTGGGCGAAACCGCCAATGGTCGCCGGCCGGGCTTTCATCGCCATGCCGGTGATGCGTTCGAACAGGGTCGCGGACAGGATCACGTCGGTTTTCTTGCCGGCGGTGTCGAGCAAATGCGCGCGGACCACCCGCAGCACCAGTTCGAAACCGGTGCCGATCAGCAGGCCGATGGCCAATACCCACAGGGTCGAAACGGCCTGGTTCGGCACCACCCGGTCGTAGGTCTGCATCACGAACAGGGGCACCATCAGCCCCAGCAGGTTGATCAGGAAACTGGCGAGGATCGCGTCGCTGTATAGCCATTTCGACAGCTTCAGCGTGTCGCGAAACCACGCTTCGACCCGCGGCACGAGGGGGGAGCGCAGGTCTTCCAGTTCATGGCGCGGCCGGGCGAATAGCGCCTGGCCACTGTAATTGGCGGTCAGCTCTTCACGGCTGACCCATTGTTCCCCACCCTCGGCTTCGCTGGGCAGGATCAGTAACTGACCGTCATCGCCAAAACGCCGGAGCACGGCGGTGCGGCCGTCGTTGAGGATCAGCAGGACCGGCAGGTTGAGCGCGGAAATATCCGCCAGCTCCCGACGCAGCAAACGTGCCTGCAAACCCGCCCGGGCGGCTGCGCGGGGCAGCAGGTCCAGGCTCATGCGTTGCTTGTTCAGGGGCAGGCCGGCACTCAGGCTGGCGCGGCTGACCGCCGCGCCGTGGAGTTTGCAGAGGATCAGCAGACCGTCCAGAAGCGGGTCATCGAAGCTCAGGCGCGGATCGACCCCAGTATTGCCGGGTTCCATGCTGGTCAAATTGATCGCTCCTGTTGGCATAGGTAACAACACACCTCCCTGCGTAGGAGCTGCCGAAGGCTGCGATCTTTTGATCTTAAAAAAATCAAAATCAAAAGATCGCAGCCTGCGGCAGCTCCTACGCGGGGTTTATTTCAGTTCAGGCAAACGGGCTTCGTTTTTCACTTCCGAGGAAGCGATCGCGTCAGCAGGCAGCACCACCCGTTGTTTGCTCAGCAACTCACCCATGTTCGCCAGCACGCGGTACATCGAGTATTCCTCGGTGTAGCGCACTTCGGTGTAGCGGCGGTTGGCGTTGTAGAGCTCGTTTTCGCTGTCGAGCAAGTCGAGCAGGGTCCGTTGGCCGAGGCCGAACTGATCCTGGTAGGCCGCGCGCACGCGTTTGGTGGTTTCCGCGTATTCACGCGCCGTCGGGGTTTGTTTCTTGGCATTGACCATGGCGTTCCAGGCCAGGTGAATGTTTTCGTTGAGCTGGCGCAGGGCGTTGTTGCGGATGTCCATGGCCTGGTTGATCTGATGCGCATCGGAGGCCAGGCGCGCCTTGTCGCTGCCGCCGCGGAACAGGTTGTAGTTCATGATCACGCCCACGCGCCATTCGTTGTCGTGGCCTTCATCGCCCTGCACGTTGTTGTTCGCACCCACTGCGGCTTCGGCGTCGAAGCGAGGGTAGAACGGCGACTTGGCGACTTCGTACTGGCTCTCGGCCGATTGCACGTCGGCCTGGGCGGATTTCAGGTACGGGTTGTTTTCCACCATGCTCTGCTGGGCTTCCGGTAGGCTGGTGGGCAATTCGCCGCGGGTCGATGCCGGGGTTTCCAGTTCATCGGGGATACGCCCGACAACGCTGTAGAAGTTCGACTCGGCGTCAGCCAGATCCACTTCGGCGGTGTCCAGGTTGTTCTGCGCCAGTGCCCGGCGAGCGGTGGACTGATCGGAGTCGGCGTTGCTGCCGACACCGCGCTGGGTGCGCAGACCAATCTGATCGTTGACCCGCATGTGCGCTTGCAGGTTGTTCTTGGCCAGCGTCACCAGTTCACGGCGCTTGAGCACTTCGAGGTAGACCTCGATGGTGCGCAGGGCCAGATCCTGGGCGGTGCCCTGGGCGTAATAGGCCCGGGAGTTGGACACGCCTTTGGTGCGTTCGACCTCATTCGCGGTATTGAAGCCGTCGAACAGCATCTGCCGCAGACGCAGTTCCGACTGGGTGTAGTTGAGGATTTCGGTGTGGTGATTACCGAAAGCCCGGGTGTTGGTGTTATCGCTGTAGCCGCGCCCGTAAGCAGCGTTCAAATCTACCGATGGATAGAAGCCCCCTTTGGCGACTTTCACCTGTTCATCCGCTGAAAGGCGCGCGTCCACGCGCGATGCAAGTTCCGGGTGTGTTGCGATGGTGCTTTGGATCGCGTCGGTCAACGACATGGCCTGAGCCTGAGAAGTGCAGGCCATGGCCAGCAAAACCGCGCTGCAGAGGGGGGTTAAAAGGCGCATGGGTACTTCTCCCTGGGTTCCTGATGGTGCTTACTTGTCGTCAAATGTTTGACGCTATTTATAGGTAAAACCGTTTCACTCTTGTAACAACAGAGCTAAGAACATTCTGGGGAAAACCTAAGAACTATTTCTCATAAGGCTTATGTCAAAAAAAACTTATGCGCTCTGAAAAATCCAGCACATTGTTCAATCCGAAAGCCCTTGATTTGTGAGCCTTAGGGAGCTCCTGAGGGTTTTTAGGAAAGTTCCATCCACTTAGCGACATAGGGCGGAGAAGTGCTGGAGGGGAGGGAAGTGGGACGGTTTTAGAGCGACAGTTTTTTGTCGCTCTGGTGCTTCAGAACCGTTACGCATCGCTCGCAGGGAGGTTGTTCCTCAAGTGGAACCCGATGCCATTGATTGCAGAGGGTTTTATGCCGAGCCGGACAAATGGCCCGCGAACGACACGCTTGGCGAGAACGTCGCCAGGAATGCGCTTTACTTCGGTAAAACGCATTCCGGTAGACGATCCGCCAGGCAAGCCCGCTTTCGCCATAAGCATGTTCTTCGCACAACCAGGTGCCGACAGCGGTTGGCAGCGAGGAGATGCACATGGCTACGCTCATCGGAATCGTCAGTAAGGTTATTGGTCAGGTGTTCGCGGTCGCGGCCGACGGTACTCGACGCGTGTTGGTCGAAGGCGACCGGTTGTTTGCCGGCGATCAACTGGTCACCGGGGAAGAAGGCGCGGTGGCGGTGCATCTGCAAAATGGCCAGGAACTGACCCTGGGGCGTGGCAGTAGCCTGCAAATGACCTCGCAACTGCTCGCGCATCAGGCGCCCCACGTGGACACGCCTGAAGCGGTGACGCCGACTGAAGCTCAGTTGACCGACGTACAAAAACTCCAGCAAGCCATCGCGGCCGGCGCCGACCCGACCCAAACCGGTGAAGCCACTGCAGCGGGCCCGCAGGCGACAGGTGCCCCTGGTGGTGCCCTGGGTGGCGGTCACAATTTCGTGCTGCTGGAAGAAGTGGGCGGGCGGGTCGATCCGACCATCGGATTCCCGACTGCCGGTTTCGGCGGCATTCCCGAAATTCCTGAAGAACGGCACAACGCCGACGTGCAGCAGAACGACAACACCGTGGTCGTGCCACCGGTGAATAACATCGTCACCCTCGGCGGCCTCGACACCGCTGGCGGTGAGCTGACCCTCAACGAAGCCAATCTGCCCGACGGCTCGGCGGCCAATCCAGCGGCCCTGACGCAAAGCGGCACCTTCACCGTGACCGCGCCCGATGGCCTGCTGAGTCTCAACATCGGCGGCATCAACGTGATCAGCGGCGGCGCGGCCTCGGGCTTCCCGCAATCGATCACCACCCAACTCGGCAACACCCTGACCATCACCGGCTACAACCCGGCCACTGGCGTGGTGAGTTACAGCTACACCCTCAACGGCAACGACACCCATTCGGCCGGCGATGGCGCCAACAATCTCAGCGAACAATTCACCGTGGTCGCGGGTGATACCAATGGCGACACGGCCACCGGTTCACTGGACATCAACATCACCGACGACGTGCCCAAGGCTATCGATGACAACAACGGCACCGCGTCGGAAACCCTGCTGACGCTGACCGGCAACGTGCTGACCAACGATGTGCAAGGCGCGGATCGCGTGGCCGTTGGCCCAACCAGCGGTCCGATCACTCCCGGCACCTTCGTGGGAACTTACGGCACCTTGGTGCTCAACGCCAACGGCACCTACACCTACACGCTCAATACCAGCGATGCGGATTTCAAAGCGCTGCACGGCGGCGGCAATGGCACGGAAACGTTCGCCTACACCCTCACCGACGCTGATGGCGACTCCAGCACCGCCAACCTGGTGCTGCAAATCCACAACAACGATGACCCGGTGACGATTGGCGGGTTGAACGTTGAAGGCGGCGAACTCAGCGTCTTCGAGAAAAACCTCAGCCTCGGCAGCGCCCCTGACAGCACGCAGCTGACTCAAAACGGCACCTTCACCATCACCGCCCTCGATGGCGTGCAAACTTTGAGTGTGGGCGGCATCACCGTGGTTAGCGGTGGCGTGGCGTCCGGTTTCCCACAATCGATTGCGACCGGTTTGGGCAATACCCTGACCATCACAGGGTTCGATGCAACGACAGGCGTGGTCAGTTACAGCTACACGCTCAATGGCAACGACGCGCACCCAACCGCTGGCGGCGCGAACAATTTGCCTGAGCAATTTGCAGTGACGGTGGTCGACGACAACGGCACCACCGCCAACGGTTCGCTGGACGTCAATGTGATCGACGACGTGCCAAAAGCGGTGGACGACAGCAACGCAGGTACGGCCTCGGAAACCCTTCTGACGCTGAACGGCAACGTGCTGACCAACGACGTGCAAGGCGCCGACCGCGTAGCGACTGGCCCGGTTACGCCGGGTACTTTCGCCGGGACCTACGGCACACTCGTTCTGAACGCGAATGGCACCTACACCTACACGCTGAACACCAGCGACGCCGACTTCAAAGCACTGCACGGCGGCGGCAATGGCACCGAGAATTTCACTTACACCATTACCGATTCGGACGGCGACACCAGCACCGCCAACCTCGTCTTGCAGATTCACAACAACGACGACCCGGTGATCATCAATGGCCTGAACGTTGAAGGCGGCGAGCTGACGGTCTACGAGAAAAACCTCAGCCTCGGCAGCGCCCCTGACAGCACGCAACTGACTCAAAACGGCACCTTCACCATCACGGCTTTGGATGGTGTGCAGACCTTGAGCGTCGGTGGTATCACTGTGGTCAGCGGTGGCGTGGCCGCCGGTTTCCCACAATCGATTGCGACCGGTTTGGGCAATACCCTGACCATCACCGGATTCGATGCAACGACAGGCGTGGTCAGTTACAGCTACACGCTCAATGGCAACGACGCGCATCCAACTGCTGGCGGCGCGAACAATTTGCCTGAGCAATTCGCCGTGACCGTGGTCGATGACAACGGCACCACGGCCAACGGTTCGCTGGACGTCAACGTCATCGACGACGTGCCAAAAGCGGTGGACGACAGCAACGCTGGCACTGCGTCTGAAACCCTGCTGACGCTGAACGGCAACGTGCTGACCAACGACGTACAAGGCGCGGATCGCGTAGCGACCGGACCTGTAACCCCCGGCACTTTCGCCGGGACTTACGGCACTCTGGTGTTGAATGCCAACGGGACCTACACCTACACGCTCAATACCACTGATGCAGATTTCAAAGCCCTGCACGGCGGTGGCAACGGCACCGAAAACTTCACCTACACCATCACCGACTCGGATGGCGACACCAGCACCGCCAACCTTGTATTGCAAATTCACAACAACGATGACCCGGTCATCATCAATGGCTTGAACGTCGAGGGCGGCGAACTCACCGTCTTCGAGAAAAACCTGAGCTTGGGCAGTGCGCCGGATTCCACGGCGTTGACCCAAAACGGCACGTTCACCATCACCGCCCTCGATGGCGTGCAAACCCTCACTGTCGGCGGCATCACCGTCGTCAGCGGCGGTGTGGCCGCTGGTTTCCCACAATCAATTCCGACCGGTTTGGGCAATACCCTGACCATCACCGGTTTCGATGCCACCACCGGCGTGGTCAGTTACAGCTACACGTTGAACGGCAACGATGCGCATCCGACTGCGGGCGGCGCAAACAATCTGCCTGAGCAATTTGCGGTGACCGTAGTCGACGACAACGGCACCACGGCCAACGGCTCCCTGGACGTCAACGTCATCGACGATCTGCCAAAAGCGGTGGACGACAGCAATGCGAGCACAGCTTCTGAAACCCTGCTGACACTGAACGGCAACGTGCTGACCAACGACGTGCAAGGCGCGGATCGTGTGGCGACCGGACCTGTAACCCCCGGCACCTTCGCCGGCACCTACGGCACCTTGGTGTTGAATGCCAACGGGACCTACACCTACACGCTCAATACCACTGATGCAGATTTCAAAGCCTTGCACGGCGGCGGCAACGGCACCGAGAATTTCACCTACACCATCACCGACTCGGATGGCGACACCAGCACCGCCAACCTTGTATTGCAGATCCACAACAACGATGACCCGGTCATCATCAACGGCCTGAACGTCGAGGGCGGCGAACTTACTGTCTACGAGAAAAACCTCAGCCTCGGCAGCGCGCCCGACAGCACCCAACTGACCCAAAGCGGCACCTTCACCATTACCGCCCTCGATGGCGTGCAAACCCTCACTGTCGGCGGCATCACCGTTGTCAGCGGCGGTGTGGCCGCTGGTTTCCCACAATCCATCCCGACCGGTTTGGGCAATACCCTGACCATCACCGGTTTCGATGCCACCACCGGGGTCGTCAGCTACAGCTACACCCTCAACGGCAACGACGCGCACCCAACCGCCAATGGCGCGAACAATCTGCCTGAGCAGTTCGCCGTCACTGTGGTCGATGACAACGGCACCACCGCCAACGCCACGTTGGACGTCAACGTCATCGACGACCTGCCAAAAGCCGTGAACGACAGCAACGCCGGCACCGCCTCGGAAAGCCTGTTGACCCTCAACGGCAACGTACTGACCAACGACGTGCAAGGCGCGGATCGCGTGGCAACCGGACCTGTAACCCCCGGCACCTTCACCGGCACATACGGCACCCTGGTCCTCAACGCCAACGGCACCTACACCTACACCTTGAACACCAGCGACGCCGACTTCAAAAACCTGCACGGCAATGGCAACGGCACTGAAAACTTCACCTACACCCTCACCGATGCCGACGGCGATACCAGCACCGCGACCCTGGTGCTGCAAATCCACAACAACGACGACCCGGTGACCCTCAACGGCCTCGATGTCGTGGGCGGCGAGTTGACGGTCTACGAAAAAAACCTCAGCGACGGCACCAGCCCCAATACGCCAGCGCTGACCCAGAGCGGCACCTTCACCGTTACCGCGCTGGACGGTTTGCAAACCCTCGATGTGGGCGGCATTCATGTGGTGGTCGGTGGCGTGGCAGCCGGTTTCCCGCAATCGATCGTCACACCGCTGGGCAGTACGCTGACCGTCACCGGTTATAACGCGACCACGGGCGTTGTCAGTTACAGCTACACCCTGGTGGATCCTGAAACCCACCCAACCGCCAACGGTGCGAACAGCATCACTGAAAACTTCAACGTGGTGGCGACGGACACCGACGGCAGCACGGCCACCAATCAAATCAACGTTAATATCGTCGACGATTTGCCGACGGCCCACGCCGACAGCGCGTCGGTGGCCGAGGGCGCGACGGTGTCGGGCAACGTGCTGGATAACGACATCGGCGGTGCCGACGGCCCGGCGCTCACGGGCGCAGTGGTCGGTGTGCGCGCCGGCGGCGACACCTCGACCTCGGCCATCGGCGGCCTGGGCACTCAGATCAACGGCACCTACGGTTACCTGACCCTGGATGCCAACGGCAATGCGGTCTATCACAGCACGCCCAATGCGGTGAACGCACCGGGCGCCACCGATACCTTCGTCTACACCGTGCGCGATGCCGATGGCGATGAAAGCACCACCACCATCACCATCGACGTGTCGAATAGCTGCATCAAAGCGGTCAGCGACACCGACGTCACCGTCTACGAAAAAGCCCTGGATCTGACGAAGGATGGTCAGGACCTGGCAGCCGGCACCGTCGTCGGCAGCGACCCAAGCAGCACCGGCGAAACCGCCAGCGGCACTCTGGTCGGCTCGGTCACCGGGGCCATCGGCGCGATCACTTACACCCTGGTGGGCAGCGCCAATGGCGCCTATGGCCAGATTGTGCTCAACCCCAACGGCACGTACACCTACACCCTGACATCGCCTGCGAGCACCACGCCCCACGCCGATGATGGCGCTAACACGCTGACTGAAAGCTTCACCTACCAGGCCACCGACTCCCTGGGCAACATCAGCACCAGCACCATCGTCGTGCAGATCGTCGATGACGTGCCAAAAGCCGTCAACGACAGCAACGCGAGCGCAGCGTCGGAAACCGCGTTGACCCTTAACGGCAACGTCCTGACCAACGACATTCAGGGCGCGGACCAGGTCGCCACCGGGCCGAACGCCGGACCGGTCACCCCCGGCACCTTCACCGGCACCTACGGCACACTCGTGCTCAATGCCAATGGCACCTACACCTACACCTTGAACCCCAACGATGCAGACTTCAAAAACCTGCACGGCGGCGGCAATGGCACCGAAACATTCGCCTACACCATCACCGACTCGGACGGCGACACCAGCACCGCCAACCTGGTGCTGCAAATCCACAACAACGACGACCCGGTTGTCCTCAACGGCCTCAACGTCAATGGCGGCGAGCTGACTGTCTACGAGAAAAACCTCAGCGACGGCACCAGCCCTAACACGCCAGCCCTGACCCAGAGCGGCACCTTCACCGTCACCGCGCTGGACGGTTTGCAAACCCTCGATGTCGGCGGCATTCATGTGGTCGCCGGCGGCGTGGCCGCAGGCTTCCCGCAATCGGTGACCACGGCACTGGGCAGCACGTTCACCATCACCGGCTACAACGCCACCACCGGCGTAGTCAGCTACAGCTACACCCTGGTGGATAACGAAACCCATCCGACCGCCAACGGCGCCAATAGCATCACCGAGAACATCAACGTGGTAGCCACGGACGCCGACGGCAGCACCGCGTCGGGGCAGATCAACGTCAACATCGTCGATGACTTGCCAACCGCAGCGCCCAATACCGGCACCGTGGCCGAAGGCGCGACCGTCAACATCAGCGTGCTCGGCAACGACGTGCTCGGTGCCGATGGCGCGGCGGCGGGCGGGGCGGTGGTTGGCGTGCGGGCCGGCAGCAACACCGCGACCTCGGCGGTGGGCGGCTTGGGCACCAACATCAACGGCACCTACGGCTACCTGACCCTGGATGCGGCGGGCAATGCCGTGTACCACAGCAACCCGAACTCGGTGGGCGTGGCGGGGGCGACCGATACGTTCGTCTACACCGTGCGCGATTCCGATGGCGATGAAAGCACCACCACCATCACCATCAACGTCAACGACAGCGGCCTCAAAGCGGTGGTCGATCAGGACGTGACGGTCTTCGAAAAAGCCCTCGACCTGAGCAAGGATGGCCTCGACCTGGCACCCGGCACGGTCACCGGCAGCGACCCGACCAACACCGGCGAAACCGCTACCGGCACGCTGGTCGGTTCGGTCACCGGCGGCACCGGTCCGTTGACTTACAGCGTGGTCGGCAGCGCCACCGGGACCTACGGGCAAATCCTGATCAACCCGGACGGCAGCTACACCTACACCCTGACTTCGGCGCCAAAAACCTCGCCGAATGCCAATGACGGGGCGAACACCCTGAGCGAAAGTTTCACCTACAAAGCCACCGATGCCCTGGGCAACAGCACCACCAGCACCATCGTGGTCAACATCGTCGATGACGTGCCAAAAGCCGTGGCGTCGGACCGTTCGGTCACCGCAGTGGAAATCGATTCCAACCTGCTCCTGGTGATCGATGTCTCCGGCAGTATGGCCGATGCCTCCGGTGTGCCAGGCCTGTCGCGGATAGCCTTGGCGAAGCAGGCGATCAGCGCCTTGCTCGATAAGTACGATGACCTCGGCGACGTGCGAGTGCAGATCGTCACCTTCAGCAGCAGCGCCACCGACAAGACCACAGTCTGGGTCGATGTGGCCACCGCCAAGTCGATCATCGCCTCGCTCACCGCAGGCGGTGGCACCAACTACGACGCGGCGGTCGCGGCGGCGAAACTGGCGTTTGGCACGCCGGGGCAACTGACCGGGGCGCAGAATGTCGGGTACTTCTTCTCCGACGGCAAGCCCACTTCCGGCCAGGAAACCGGTACGGCGGATGAGGTCGCGTGGAAGGCCTTCCTCGACGCCAACGGCATCAAAAACTACGCGATCGGTCTGGGCAGTGGTGTCAGCAATGCCAACCTCAACCCATTGGCCTATGACGGCAGCACCCACACCGACACCAACGCGGTGGTGGTGACCGACCTCAACCAACTCAACTCGGTGCTCTCGGGTACGGTGCAGGGCGCGCCGGTGACCGGCACGCTGCTGGAGGGCGGCTCGTTCGGCGCCGATGGCGGTTTTATCAAAACCATCGTGGTCGACGGCACCACCTACACCTACGACCCGAAAGGCAACAGCAACCAGGGTTCGCTGACGTTCAGCGGCGGCACCAACCACGGCACTTTCAACACGGCCGATAACAGCATCAGCATCGCCACCAACAACAGCGGCACCCTGGTGATCAACCTCGATACCGGCGAATACACCTACACCTCGCAGAAAACCACGGCGGTGGTGATCACTGAAAACATCGGCTTCACCGTCAGCGACAACGACGGCGACCTGGCCAGCTCCACGCTGACCGTCAAAGTGATCCCGAACGCACCGCCGGTGGCCACCGATGACCACATCATCACCAACGTGCTGTCGAGCAACATCGTGGTGCCAGGTGAGTTGCTGCTGGCCAACGACACCGACGCCAATGGCGATCCGATGACGGCAACGCCGACCACGTTCAACACCGGTTGGGCGGCCAAGGGCGCGGACTTCACCGGCACCGGCGCGATCAGTTTCGCCGGCACCGGCAACACCGCCGCCAACCAGGCCCTGGCCGACGTGCGTAACGCGTTCGCCGCCAACACCGCAGCGATGACCGCCGTGCTGGTCATCAGCGGCTACCTCGGTGCCGTCACTACCGCCAACGCCAACGATGAAGACCTCATCACCGTCAAACTGAAACAGGGTGAAACCCTCAACCTGGACCACAACCTGGCGGCCGGTCACGTCACCCTGGAGTACTCGCTCAATGGCGGCGCGTTCGTGAGCATCGCCGATGGCGGGACCATCACCGCGACATCCGATGGCACCTACCAGATCCACGTCACCAACATCAGCAACACCAGCGGCAGCAACCCGACGGCGGCCGAGAACTACCAATTGACCATGACCGTCAACTACGCCGGGGCCCACGACCTCACCCCGGACTACCATGGCACCTACACCGCCAACGACAGCCATGGCGGCAGCGACACAGCGAACGTGACCATCAGCTATCAGGACGGCCACACCCTCACCGGCACCTCCGGCGATGATGTGTTGGTGGCGGGCACCGGCAACAACATCCTCAACGGCGGCGACGGCAACGACGTGCTCACCGCCGGTTCGGGCAACAACGAAATGCACGGCGGCGCCGGCAACGACTTGCTCTACAGCGGGCCGGGCAACGACCTGCTCGATGGCGGCACCGGTATCGACACCGTCAGCTACGCCCACGCCACGGCTGGCGTCACCGTCGACCTGAGCCTGCTCACCGCGCAAAACACCCTGGGCGCCGGCACCGACACCCTCACCGGAATCGAGAACCTGGTAGGTTCCAACTTCAACGACACCTTGACCGGAGACAATAACAACAACGTGATCAACGGCGGCCTGGGCAACGACACGCTCAATGGCGGCGGCGGCGACGACATCCTCATCGGCGGCCTGGGCAACAACACCCTGACCGGCGGTCCGGGGGCCGACACCTTCCAGTGGCTGGCCGGCAACAGCGGCCACGATGTGGTCACCGACTTCACCCCCGGCACCGACAAACTCGACCTGTCGCAACTGCTGCAAGGTGAAAACGGCACCACCGCCTCGCTGGATGACTACCTGCACTTCAAAGTCACCGGCAGCGGCGCCACCCTGGTCACCAGCATCGATGTCAGCGCCATGGCCGGCGCCACACCGACCCAGACCATCGACCTGGCCGGCGTCAACCTGGCCAGCCACTACGGCGTCACACCGGGAGCGGGCGGCGTAGTCGCGGGCGGCCACGACACGGCAACCATCATCACCGGCATGCTCAACGACCATTCGTTGAAGGTGGATACGGTTTGATGCGCTAGGGCTGGAACGACGAAACCCGCCATTCCCGTTGAAGGGGATGGCGGGTTTTTTTGTGGTCTGGCATTCAGTTATGCGGTGGCTGATGGAGCGCTTTCGCGAGCAGGCTCGCTCCCACATTGGTTCTGCGTCGAGCAGCAAATGCTGTGCACGCCACCATTCCCCCCTGTGGGAGCGAGCCTGCTCGCGAAGAGGCCAGCACATTCAACCTTGATGGTGACTGACACACCGCTTTCGCGAGCAAGCCCGCTCCCACAATTGAACTGCGTCTTACGCGACTGCTGTGCACGCCACCAATCTCCCCTGTGGGAGCGGGCTTGCTCGCGAAGAGGCCAGTACATTCAATCTTGATGGTGGCTGACACACCGCTTTCGCGAGCAAGCCCGCTCCCACAATTGAGCTGCGTCGTACGCGACTGCTGTGCACGCCACCAATCTCCCCTGTGGGAGCGGGCTTGCTCGCGAAGAGGCCAGTACATTCAATCTTGATGGTGACTGACACACCGCTTTCGCGAGCAAGCCCGCTCCCACAATTGAACTGCGTCTTACGCGACTGCTGTGCACGCCACCATTCCCCCTGTGGGAGCGGGCTTGCTCGCGAAGAGGCCAGCACATTCAACCTTGATGGTGACTGACACACCGCTTTCGCGAGCAAGCCCGCTCCCACAATTGAACTGCGTCGTACGCGACTGCTGTGCACGCCACCAATCTCCCCCTGTGGGAGCGGGCTTGCTCGCGAACAGGCCAGTACATTCAATCTTGATGGTGGCTGACACACCGCTTTCGCGAGCAAGCCCGCTCCCACAGGGGGTACGCGTAACACCATCCCCCTGTTCGCGAAGAACGATAACGCGGTGCCACTGGCGACATCACATCGGCTCCGGCGGCCCGATCAACCGGCCCATGACGCCAAACAACCCCAACGATTTGATCGCTTCCAACTCCCCTTGCGTTTCAACCATCTCCGCAATCAACGGCAAATCAATGCTGTTGGTCGCTCTGAAGATCGCCTCGATAAACAGCCGCTTATCCCGCCGCTCATCAATCCCCCGAATGTAACCCCCATCAATCTTCAAGTACGCCAACCCCAATTGCGTCAGGTTGCCGATCTGGCTAAAGCGCCCGCCAAAATGCTGCAATCCGATGCGATACCCCGTGCTGAGCAAGCTATGGCTCAGGCGCTGCAGTTCCTCGGGCGGTGGCAGTTGGCGTTCGTCGATTTCCAGGACCAGCAGCGGCGCCAGTTCCGGCAGGGAGTCGAGAGCCTGGAGGATTTGTTGCAACGAACCAGCTTCGCGCAGGGTGGTGCCGGACAGGCTCAGTGCCAGGGGCCAGCGGTTGGCGGCGAGGTAGTCGAGGGTGGCGTCGAGCATGGCCAGGTCGAAGCGGGCCGACCAGCCGAGGCGCTCGATCCAGGGCAGGAAGTGCCCGGCGGCGATCGCCTCGCCCTGCGGGTCGAGCAGGCGCGCGAGGACTTTGTGGTGCAGCACCTGGCTGGTGTCGGCGCATTGCACCACCGGTTGGAAATACAGCTGCAATTTGCCGTGGGTCAGGGCATCGTCGATCCAGTTGCGCCAGTCATGTTGGGTCTGGTTCGGCGCGGTGCTGGCGTGATCGAGATGCACCCATGGCCGCTCAGGATGATGTTGGGCCTGGGTCAAGGCTTGATCGAGGCGCAACAGCACGTCGCTGGCCGGCTCGCCCGGTTGGTAGGCGACGCTGCCCAGATGCGCCACGGGCATGCTGTCGCTGGCGCCGGTCAGGCGCAGGTTTTCCAGGGTGGCGCTGATCTCGGCGCACAGGCGCGCGGCATCCTTGTCGTCCAGGCCCGGGGTCAGCAGGCTGAACTCACCGCCGCGATTGCGTGCCGCCAGCCAGGTGCGCCGCTCCGGAACTTGGGTCAAGCGTTTGAGCAGCTCGGCGACGGCACCGATCAAGGCATCGGTGCGCTGGCCGCCCAGACGTTGATTGAGCCCCGCCAAGTCGTTGATCCGCAGCATCAGCAAGTAGCCGTTGCTGCTCTGTTCGCTGATCAGCAAGTGATCGGCCAGTTGCTCGTCCAGCAGGCGCCGGTTCGCCAGCCCGGTGAGACTGTCCTGATAAGAGTCGGCGCGCAGCTTTTCACTGCGCGCCGCCTCTTCGGCGAACAGCGCCTTGAGCTTCTCCACCATCTGATTCATGGCCAGCACCACCCGTTTCAGCTCAGGGGTGCGCGGCAGTTTTGGCAGGCTGAGGAATTCCCGTTTGCTGATGGCTTCGGCCTGCTTGACCATTTTGTCCAGGGGCCGCAATTGCCGGCGCAGCATCCAGCCGCCGAACATCGCGCTGAACACGCCGCACAACAGCAACCAGACCAGGCTGCCGAGGGTGCTGTCCCAGAGTTTGGCCAGGGCGAACTGCGGATTGCTCAACACCTCGACCCGGGCCACCTGCTCCCAGCCGCGCATGATCAACGCATCGCCGCCTTGGGGATGCAGGTTCACCAGACGGACGAACCAGCCGGGCACGCCCTCGATCCGCGCCGGGGCGTCACGTTCCACCAGCACCTGTTCAGTGGCAATGTCGACCACGCGGATGCTGTTGAAATAGCCGCTGTCGAAAATCGAGCTGACCATCAACTCAATCATCGCCGGGTCGTCGATTTGCGCGGTCAGCGACAGCCCCAGTGCCGTAGCGGCGTCTTGGGCGTGGGAGCGCAACTGGCTGAGCATCTGCTCGCGGGAGCTTTCCAGGCTGACAAAAAAACTGCCGCTGAACGCCACCAGCAGAAACAGGCAAATGGCGAGAAACAACTGTTTGCGCAGTGACATAAACGCTCCTTGCTCTGGCGGCTAGCCGTCGCCCACGGCGAACCCTTCGGCCTGCATCTTTTTCAACACGTCTTGCCAGCGCGACAGCTTTTTCGAATCGCTGCTGCGCTTGCCGCCATTGGCGCCCGGCAGGTACAGGCCTTCGGCGTTGAAGGCGTATACCGGCAACAGGTCTTTGCGTTGCGAGGCGGGGCGGATGTCGCCGATCAGGTTATCCAGCACCAGCGGATCGGCCGTGGGATTGCTGTAGAACGTCAGCACCATGTGCGCCTGGTTCTGGGTCAGGGCCTTGACGTAGGTGATGCGCAGTTTTTCGCTGGGCACCCCGAGCTGGCGCAGGCTGAAATATTTCGCCAGGGCATAGTCCTCGCAATCGCCGGCGCCCTTGATCAGGGATTCCTCTGGTGTGGCCCAGTAGTCGATTTGCTGCCAGATGCGGGTGTCGTCCTGAAAACTCAATTGCTGGTTAAAGAAGCGATTGACCGCGTTCAGTTGCTCGCGCTCTGGCTGGTTGCGTTCGCCTTGCAGCATTTGGTTCCAGGCCTCGATTCGCCCCTTGGCGGGGCCGAGGGGGCCGTAGCTTTTTTCGGCGGTTTGCAGGATTTGCCCGAAATCCCAGTCGGCGCCGACACTGCCCAACCCGGCCAGCAAAAATGCCGCCAGCAGCCAACCGCCGAACCGAAGTCGGAGCGCTGGCCATCCTGGACGACGCCGACTGCAAGACATGTCTGGCTGCTCGGGTGCAGATGCCTGGAGTTTAGGTGGTGTTTTGGGTGGGGGAGGGTTGATTGTTGGCGCAAAAAGCAAAAGATCGCAGCCTCCGGCAGCTCCTACAGGGTTTGGTGTATACCCTGTAGGAGCTGCCGCAGGCTGCGATCTTTACCGCAAACACTCAAGTCTCAAGTCTTGCGCAGCGTCTTCTGCCGAAGGATGTAAACGGTGACCAGAACCGCACTGGTCAACATAAATCCTCGCGCCCAAGGCAATGGCACCAGGTAGCAGGAGAACAGGATGCTCGCCCACATCAGGCCGATGGCGTAGACCTTACCCTTGAGCGGAATGCCGTTGCCGTCCAGGTAGTCGCGAATCCACGGCCCAAGCCGCGGATGCTCGACCAGCCACTGATAGAAACGCGGCGAACTGCGGGCGAAGCAGGCGGCCGCCAGCAGCAGGAACGGCGTGGTGGGCAATACCGGCAGGAAAATCCCGATCACCCCCAACGCTACGCTCAACCAGCCGATGGCCAGCAGCACGTAGCGCAACATCAGGGAGCGGTGGCCTATGGGTTTGTCCATAGGCAAGACCTTAGTGGTGACGTGGCTTGAGGATCGCCGGTTTTTCGTCGGGCGCCTGGCACAGCAGGTAGAGCGCGGTCAGGGCTTCCGGGATCTGCACGATCATGTCGTCCATCAGGTTGGCGTCCTTGGCGATGTCCTCGAACTCAGGCTGTTCGTCGAACAGACCGGAACCGACCATGATCGGCAGCAGCATTTCGCTGACTTCGTCTTCGGCGGTTTCGAACCAGGCCGCTTCGCGCAGGAACACGCCTTCCATGAAACCGATGCACCAGCCGCGCAGGTCGGAATCATCCGGTTCTTCGCCCAGATCCAGGTCGCACGGCAGCTCGAATTCTTCGTCGGACGCCAGTTGGCGGGCGATGTGAGCCTTGAGGGCCAGCAGGGTCGATTCGATCGCTTCACGCTCGGTGTCGTCGGCGTAATGCGGCTCTTCGGCGAAGAGGGCGTCGATCCATTCACGGTCTGGAACGCTTTCGGAACAGATCGACAGCGCGGTGAGGTAGCCGTGGGCGGCCACGTAGTCCAGCGCCTCGTCATGCAGTTCATCAGCGTCGAGGAAGACTTGCAGGCGGGTTAGTTGCTCAGCGAAGGACATTAAAAGCTACCTTGGGGAATTAAACAGATGCGGGAATTCTAGGCCTTCTTGAGCCCTCAGGCCAGCCGCGCGGGATATTTGCGCCTTATTCCCTGTGGGAGCGGGCTTGCTCGCGAAGGCGGCATTACATTCAACATCAATGTTGACTGAGCCACCGCTTTCGCGAGCAAGCCCGCTCCCACAGGGTTGGCCGGTGTTTGTCCTGATGTGTCTTATCAGCGGCACCCTTTGCCGGGAAGGGCTCGGGTATACTCCCGCGTTTTGTGATGCCCTGCTGGCGTCGCGGCTGAGATGTGAAGCGTCATGCAATGCGCACTTACGATTTGTCAGTGCAGCCTTCGTGGTTCTGAACCAGCCTTGCAGGGATGTTTCGGTGATTTTTGGAGTTTTTATGCTCGAACAGGCTCAACGCGTCCTCAAGGACATCTTCGGCTACGACAGTTTCCGTGGCCGCCAGGGTGCAATCATTGAGCGCGTGGCCAATGGCGGCGACGCTTTGGTATTGATGCCTACCGGTGGCGGCAAGTCCCTGTGCTTCCAGGTCCCGGCGCTGCTGCGCGAAGGCCTGGCGGTGGTGGTGTCGCCGCTGATCGCGTTGATGGACGACCAGGTCGCGACCCTCGAAGAACTGGGCGTGGCCGCCGCCGCACTGAACTCGACCCTGAGCGCCGAACAGCAGCGCGACTTGGCCGCCCGGATCAAGCGCGGCGAAGTGAAAATGCTCTACCTGGCGCCTGAGCGCCTGGTTCAGCCGCGCATGCTGGCCTTCCTGCAAAGCCTTGAAATTGCCCTGTTCGCCATCGACGAAGCGCACTGCGTATCCCAATGGGGCCACGACTTCCGCCGCGAATACCTGCAACTGGGCCAATTGGCGGAATTGTTCCCCAACGTTCCGCGCATCGCGTTGACCGCCACCGCCGACAAGCGCACCCGTGAAGAAATCGTCGATCGCCTGCATTTGCAGGATGCCGAGCGTTTCCTGTCGAGTTTCGACCGTCCCAACATCTTCTACCGCATCGTGCCCAAGGAGCAGCCGCGCAAGCAATTGCTGGCGTTCCTAGCCGAACGGCGCAGCGATGCGGGCATCGTTTACTGCCTGTCGCGCAAGAAAGTCGACGAAGTGGCGGTGTTCCTCAGCGAACAAGGCTTCCCGGCGTTGCCGTACCACGCCGGCCTGCCCAACGAAACCCGCGCCCACCACCAGAAGCGCTTCCTCAACGAGGAAGGCCTGATCATGGTCGCCACCGTGGCGTTCGGCATGGGCATCGACAAACCCAACGTGCGTTTCGTCGCTCACCTCGACTTGCCGAAATCCCTTGAGGCGTACTACCAGGAAACCGGTCGTGGCGGCCGTGATGGCTTGCCGGCGGATGCCTGGATGGCCTACGGCCTGCAAGATGTGGTGATGCTCAAGCAGATGCTGCAAAACTCCGAAGGCGACGAACGCCACAAGCGCCTGGAGCAGCACAAGCTCGATGCCATGCTCTCGCTCTGCGAAGAAACCCGCTGCCGCCGCCAGACCTTGCTGGCCTACTTCGATGAAGACATGCCCGAGCCCTGTGGCCACTGCGACAACTGCGTCGACGGCGTGCAGACCTGGGATGCCACCGAACCGGCCCGTCAGGCGCTTTCGGCAATCTATCGCACCGGCCAGCGCTATGGCGTCGGTCATTTGGTGGACGTATTGCTGGGCAAGGACAACGAAAAGGTGCGCAGCTTCGGCCATCAGCACCTGTCGGTCTACGGCGTCGGCAAGGCGATGGGGGAGAGCGAATGGCGCTCGCTGTTCCGCCAGCTTGTTGCCCGTGGCCTCGCGGACATCGATCTGGAAGGCTACGGCGGCCTGCGCCTGAGCGACACCTGCCGGCCGCTGCTCAAGGGTGAAGTGACCCTGGAGCTGCGCCGCGACCTCAAGCCGCAAACCACCGCCAAAAGCAGCAAGAGCCAGGCGAGCCAACTGGTGCGTGGCGAAGAGCGCGAACAGTGGGAAGCCCTGCGCGCCCTGCGACGCAAGCTCGCCGAAGAACACGGCGTGCCGCCTTACGTCATCTTTCCCGACTCGACCTTGCTCGAAATGCTGCGCAGCCAGCCGACTTCGTTGGCGGAAATGGCCACGGTCAGCGGCGTCGGCGCCCGCAAGCTGGAACGTTACGGCGAAGCCTTCCTCGAAGTGCTCGGCGGCCAGGTCGAGGCGCCGAAAGTGGTGGCTGACGTCCGTCACGAGCTGATCACCCTGGCCCGGGCCGGCATGACGCCGCTGCAGATTGCCGGTCAGTTGCAATGCTCGGAAAAGAACGTCTATACCATGCTCGCCGAAGCCATCGGCAAGCAGCAACTGTCACTGGAGCAGGCGCTGGATCTGCCAGAAGAGCTGATGGGCGAGATCCAGGATGCATTCCTCGACGGCGAAGGCGAGTTGCCGCCGGTGGCGGAGATTGCCGCGTTGTTTGCCGGTCGCGTGCCGGAAGGGGTTTTGTACTGCGTGCGTGCGGCGCTGCAATCTGAATTCGAGATTTAGGTGACCCACCGCATAGATGTAACGATTCAGTACAGAGCAAGCCTTGCCTATAGCGAAAGGTCATGCTTAGCTGACTAACAATTAGATTTTCTCTATTTCAGCCTAACCATGAGTTTTTTATGCCGTTAACCGATCAACACCGCTTTGGCATGCAATTGGCCCAGATGTCTCGTGGCTGGCGCGCCGAACTGGACCGCCGTCTCGCTGGCCTCGGCCTGTCCCAGGCGCGCTGGCTGGTGCTGCTGCACCTGGCGCGATTCGACGATGCGCCAACCCAGCGCGAACTGGCGCAGAGCGTCGGCGTCGAAGGGCCGACCCTGGCCCGACTGCTCGACAGCCTGGAAACCCAAGGCCTGGTGCAGCGTCAATCGGTGCTGGAAGACCGTCGGGCGAAGAAAATCGTCCTCTGTGCTCCTGCCCTGCCGTTGATCGAACAAATCGAAACCATTGCCACGCAACTGCGCCACGAGCTGTTTGAAGGCGTCGATGAGGCGGATTTGAAGGTTTGCATGCGTGTGCACGGTCATATCCTGGGCAACCTCGAAAAATCTTGAGGTAAAAGCACGCGCCGGATTTTTGAGATACCCCGTTGGGCAGACTATAAAGAACTACTAGGCAATATCGTGTTCGTACCGGATGTGCGAACGCGTACAGGTTGGTTCTGCTTAATCTAAGGGATGCTCATGCTCGAGAGTTGGCACGTGGTATTGCGGTATTGCACCCGACTGGTTCTGGTCGGCGGTGTGGTCACTTACTCGGCATTGGCACCGGCCCTCGGGTTAGGTGACATCACCGTGCATTCGGCGTTGAACCAGCCGTTCAGCGCCGACATCACCCTGGTGGATGCCACGGGGCTGGCGCAAAGCGATCTGTCGGTGAGCCTGGCGACGGCCGATGAGTTTGGCCGGGCAGGCGTCGAGCGGGTGTTTTTTCTCAACAATCTGAAATTCACCCCGATCCTGCGGGGCAACCGCGCGCTGATCCGAGTGACCTCCAGCAAACCGGTCAATGAACCGTTCCTGAACTTCCTGGTGCAGCTCAATCAACCCAACGGACGACTGCTGCGCGAATACACGGTACTGATCGATCCACCGGGTTCGCCGGGAATTGTCCCGGCCACTGACGAACCTTCGGCCAAGAGCCCGACCTCCGGGTTCCCGAGCGTAGAGCCAGCGGTTGCGCCAGCACAGGCCCCGCAAGGTAAATCCCCGGCGAAAACGCCTGCCCCCGCTGTTGCCCAGCCACCTGCCGCGCCGGTAAACGACGAAGTTGCCGAACAACTGGCCGCCAGCGTGCTGCAAAACCAGCAGCTGCAAAAAACCATCGATGAATTGAACGCCCGGCTCAAGACCCAGGACGGGCAAATCGCCGATGAGCGAAAGCAGGTCAGCGACTTGCAGACCCGAATGTCCGAAATCGCGCAGAAACCTGTGGTCGCGCCGGTGGCCGTGGCTCCTGCGCCGGTTGTGGTTGAAGCGCCTGAGGACAGCAACTGGCTGATGATTGCCGGGTTGCTGGCGTTGGTGCTGCTGGTGATAGTGGGCCTGTTTGTTCGCCGTCAGCGGCAACAGACGCTGACCGAACCGTTATCGATAGCCCGTGATGAACCCGTGCGGGATGTGTCGCCACAGCCCATCAGCGTTGCGCCGGCCCCCGTTCACCGTGAAGAAACTCCCGCCGGCGATGTACTGGAAGGCGTCGGCATCTACCTGGCTTATGGCCGCTTTTCCGAAGCCGCCGGCCTGTTGCGCGAGGCGTTGGCCAAGGAGCCACAGCGTACCGACCTGGCGCTGCAATTGTTGGAAGTGCTGGGCAAGCAAGGGGATGCTTCGGCCTATGATGCCCAGGAAAGCAGCTTGCGTAACGCCGGGTTTGACCCGCAGCAACTGGCGGACATCCGCGCTCGTTACCCGAAACTGGCCACTGTCGCACCGGTCGCAGTCGTTGCACCCGTCGCAGCGGCGGCGGTTGTGCTGCCCGAAGCGCCAGCCGGCGACGAATTCCAGTTGAACCTGGACGACCTGTCGATGGATTCCAATTGGGATCTGGTCAGCCCCTTCGCAGATTCGCCGCCAACGAACAAACCGTCGACTCAGCCGCCACCAGACGAACCGGCGTTCACCTCAAATCTGCACGTCATGCCCGATGTCTACGAAATGCCCCATGAGCCGACGCTGGGCGAACCCGAGCTGGAATGGGACGCCGTGCCCGACGTGGAACCGTTGGACGACAACTTCCTCGATGCCTTCAACGAGCCGGGCCCGGCGCTGGAACTTGAGCCCATGCCGGGTAGCGTTGGCAAACTGGAGCAGGCGCAGAACTGCATCGATGATGGTGATCTGGATAGCGCCATTGAGTTGCTGAATGAATTGCTCAAAGAGGGCGACGAGCCCCTGAAGCAAACCGCCCGAAATCTGCTGGCCGGTATCCGCTAACCCTGCCACCACCATCCAATTGTGGGAGCGGGCTTGCTCGCGAAGGCGTCGTATCAGTCAACATCACCGTTGCTGACGCTCCGCCTTCGCGAGCAAGCCCGCTCCCACAGTTGACCCGTGGTGCTCGCGCTAGAACGTTTGCCCCAAATTCAAATAAACCGCCTGTTCATCCGCATCGTTGAAGCCATAACTGAAGTTCAGTGGCCCCAGCGGCGTGTCGAAACCGATGAACACACTGGCGGCGTTGATGTAGCCGCTGTCGAACTCATTGTCGTTATTCCACGCCCGGCCCCGTTCCAGCGAGCCGCCGATGTACAGCGGGAAGTCCAGCGGCAGGTACGAGCGTGGCGTGAGGCGGCGGTAGTAAACGCCGCGCATCAGGCTGACGTTCTGCCCGGAAATCGCATCTTCGCGAAAGCCCGACAACTGTCGTGCGCCGCCGAGCAGGAAGCTTGAAGTAACGACGTTGGCGTCATCCAGCGTGCGGCCATAGCGCCCGCCGAGGATGAAGGTGTCGGGCCCGCTGCTCATGGCCTTGTCCAGTTTGAATTCCCATTGGCGGTAACGCTTGTCCGAGCCCAGCCCCGGTTCGAACTGACGGAACGCCAGGGCGATGTCCTTGCCTTCGTGGGGGAAGTAAACGTTGTCGAACGAATCGAACGAATACTTCAACTCGTAAAAACCTTCGTTGAAGCTTTCGCTCGGCAGATCCTGATCACCGATGCGCACGTCCGCCTTGCCCCAGGCCTCGCCGACGCCGAAGCGGATTTCGCCGCTGTTGCCGATCTGCCGCCCGACATTCAGGCCAAAGCCGTAGCGTTCGACGCGGTATTGGGCGATCGGATCGTTATCCAGCACGGCGTCGACGTTCTGCGCTTCAAACGCGGCGTAGGGCGCGATGAAGTAGCGCGAACCGACGTCCAGCGGCTGATAGAACTCGCTGTAGAGTTCCTGTTTGTCGCCGATCTGCGCCCGGGTCAGCCATTCCGCGCCGAGGCGGTTGATGCCGTTGACCCGGTAACTGGCGCCGAGGTTGAAAGCACTGTCGCCGCGCATATCGTCCGACAGGTTCAGGCCGACCCGCAGGTAATCGGTGCCGCTGCGTTTGCCCCGGGCGCTGATTACCAGGGTGTGATCATCGCCCTTGTGCACCACGCGGTATTGCACCTGCTCGAAATAATCGAGGCCGTACAGGGTGCCCATGTCGGTTTGCAGGCGACCCATGTCCAGCGGTTCGCCGACGTGTTGGCGAATGTAGTAGCGAATTACGTCGTCGCCGACTTTCGAGTCGTTTTCCACTTTGATCGCGGTGATGATCGGCGTGCGCTGGCTCGGTGCCCGGGCGGCGGTCAGCTCGGCGTCCAGGGGTTGCGCCGGTTTGAGTTGGGCCAGGCGTGGCGCGAGAATCCTGGTGGCGCGGTAACCGGCGTCGATCATCTCCTGGGCGCGGCCGAAATCGGTCACGCCGAAACTCGCCAGCGGTGGCTGGATCAGCACGTCGTCCTTGTGCAGGGCGGCGAGTTGTTCTTCGGAGTTGCGCCGGGTCATCAGGGTGATCGACTGGTTCAGTACATCGACCACAGTGGTCAGTTGTTTGCGATTGCGCAGCGGGGTGCCGATGTCGACCACGATGGCGATGTCGACGCCCATCTCCCGCGCCACGTCCAGCGGGATGTTGTCGGTCATGCCGCCGTCCACCAGCAGCCGACCACCGAGTTCGACCGGGGCGAACACCGCCGGGATCGACATGCTGGCGCGGATCACCTGGGGCAGGTGACCTTTGCGGAACACCACTTTTTCCCCGGTGGAAATGTCCGTGGCCACGGCGCGGAACGGGATCGGCAGTTTGTCGAAGTCCCGGGTGTCACTGGCGTGGGCCAGCAGGCTTTCCAGCAACAGGGCGAGGTTCTGGCCCTGGATCACCCCGAGCGGCAGGCCGAGGCTGCCGTCGTCGCGAAAGCTGAGTTTCTGTTTGACCAGGAAGTCCCGGTCATCCTGCTTGCGCCGGAACGGCACGTCTTCTCGCGGCGGGGCATCGGACAGGGCTTGTTGCCAGTCGATGTTCAACGCCAGTTTTTCCAGCTCATCGATTTTGTAACCCGAGGCGTACAGCCCGCCGACTACCGCGCCCATGCTGGTGCCGGCAATCGCATCGATCTTGATGCCTTGTTCCTCCAACGCCTTGAGCACGCCAATGTGCGCCAAGCCACGGGCGGCGCCGCCGGACAGCACCAGACCGATTTTCGGTCGGGGCGCATCGGTGGCTTGGACGATCAACGGGAAAAGGCAAAGCAACAGGCAACAGAATAAACGGCGCATCGTGAATCTCGGGGCAAGCGACAAAGGCGGCTATTATAGCGGCGCCCCTCTGGCTCAGGAGTTTCAGCGATCATGACCATGCAAAAACCGGAAATCGTCATCACTTACTGCACGCAATGCCAATGGCTGTTGCGCGCCGCCTGGCTGGCCCAGGAACTGCTCAGTACTTTTGGCGACGACCTGGGCAAGGTGTCCCTGGTGCCGGGCACGGGTGGGGTCTTTCATATCTTTTGTAACGAGGTGCAAATCTGGGAGCGCAAGGCCGACGGTGGTTTTCCCGAGGCCAAGGTGCTGAAGCAGCGGGTCCGGGATCAGATTGACCCGGACCGCGACCTCGGGCACAACGACCGCACTCAGTGAGAGGCGGCTTCGGCGGCCACGGCGTTCTTGCTGTTGCCGGATAACCGGCTGCTGACCACGATAGCGACGATGATCAACGCGCCGCCAAGCAGCATGCGCAGGGTCGGATTTTCATCGAACAGCAGCCAGGCAACGGTGATGCCGTAGACCGGTTCCAGGGCAAACACCACCGCCGCTGTCCGCGCCTTGATCACGGCGAGGCTGGCGACAAACAGGCTATGGGCCACGCCGGTGCAGAACACCCCGAGCAGGCCGATCCACAGCCAGTCGAGGGCGCGCACCTCGCTCAACTGCGGCGCCGCCACCGGCAGCAGGCACAGCGCGACTACCACGTTCTGGCATAGCGCCGCTTGCACCGCCGGGATGCGCCCGGAACTGGCCCGGTTGGTCAGGGACAGCAGGGCGAACAGCAAACCGGAACCCACCGCCCAGAGCAGGCCGACGGTTGCGCCGGTGCCCAGGTCGAAGGCGGGGGTGACGAGCACCAGGCCGACGCTGACCAGCACCACCAGCAGGATTTCATTGGCACGGATGCGCTCGCGGAAAATCAGCCCTTCGAGGATCACCGTAAACGCGGGGAAACTGGCGAAGCCCAGGGTCGCAATCGCCACCCCCGCGACTTTCACCGCGATGAAAAAACTCACCCAGTGCCCGGCCAGCAGCAAGCCGCTGAGCACCAGACGACGCCAGTCCACGGCTTCGAGTTTTTGCCAGCGAGTGCTGCTGGCGAACCGCGCAAAACACGCCAACGCTAGCACCGCGAACGCCGCACGGCCGAAAACAATGACCGCCGGGGAGGCGGCCGCGAGTTTGCCGAACACGCCGGTCAGGCCAAACATCAATGCGCCGATATGCAGGGCGCCGAGGGCGGTACGGGGAGTCATTGCAGTCCTTGATAAGCGAGTTGAGTCGGGCCATTGAACCGCGTAATGACTCGGCCTGTCTGTCGGCAGACTATCGACTTTTGTCGCCAGCCTATTTTCAGCCTGGCACTAAACCTGTGGCGAGGGAGCTTGCTCCCGTCAGGCTGCGAAGCGGCCTCAAAGAAGTGACTGCTGCGCAGTCCAGCGGGAGCAAGCTCCCTCGCCACAGGTTATTCATTGCTTGATCTATCTCGTACCGACATTCGCCTCGCGGCGCAATTTGCCGGGCGAGGCGCCAAACTCGCGCAACACCGCCGCCGCAAAGGCACTTTGTGAGCTGTAACCCACGCGGCTGGCAATCTCGCCAATCGGCCATGCCGTATCCCGCAACATGCCCACCGCCATGTGCAACCGCCGACTGCGGATGTAGTCCATCGGCGTCTGCCCGCATTCGGCCACGAACCGTGCGTGCAACCGGGCACTGGAAAGGTCGGCAATTCGCGCCAGGTCGGCCACTTGCAGCGGATAGGCGGCATGCTGGTCGATGTGCGCATTCAGAGCCGCATACGGCAGGCGTCGCCCGCCCATGACGTCCGGTTTGACATTGTTCAGGCTGGCCAGCAACAGCACCGCGCCTTGCTGAGCAATCAACGGATCGCTAACCGGACTGTTCGCCAGCCAACTGACCAACTGACTTTGCCCGGCATCCAGCGGCAGGCGCCCGGCGTTGTCGAGCAAGCGGCGGCTGGCGTCGGCGTGATCGCCCAGCGACTGGGCAATCCATTGTTCGCCAGGCACATCCAGCACCAGGCAGCGACTGCCATTGGGGCTGCCACATGCGTGGTGCATGCCGGACGGGACCACCACGAAACTCTGCTGGATCACCTGGCTGCCGCGCCCGTCGACTTCGAAGTCCAGCGCACCCGAGAGCCCGAACACCAGTTGCGCGTGGTCGTGGCTGTGGATGATCAGGTCGTCGGTGTATTGGCGCAGCGTGAGGAGCGGTCTCATCGCAGGTCTCCGGGCAAGATGCGGCCAGTCTACACCGGCCGAGTCGTGTCACAGGAATGACTCGCCACTGTCATGGGCAATTAACCCGACCGGCGCAAGCTTGTAAAAACATCGCAGAGGGTTGCCCATGACCAGCGCCGAGCTCGCCAAACCCAGCCGTAAACAACGTGTGCGCACGCTATGGATTTCCGATGTGCATCTGGGCACGAGGGATTGCCAGGCCGAGCACCTGTCGCAGTTTCTCAAGGGCTACCACGCTGACAAAGTCTATCTGGTCGGCGATATCATCGACGGCTGGAAACTGCGCAGCGGCATGTATTGGCCCCAGGCTCACACCAACGTGATCCGCCGTTTGCTGACCATGAGCAAGCGTGGCACCGAGGTGATCTACGTCACCGGCAACCACGACGAATTCCTGCGTCGTTACTCCAAGCTGATCCTGGGCAACATCCAGTTGGTGGACGAAGCGGTGCACGTGACCGCCGATGGCCGTCATCTGCTGGTGATCCACGGCGACCAGTTCGACGTCATCACCCGCTATCACCGTTGGCTGGCCTTCCTCGGCGACTCGGCCTACGAATTCACCCTGACCCTCAACCGCTGGCTCAATCACTGGCGCGCCCGTTATGGCTACGGCTATTGGTCGCTGTCGGCGTACCTCAAGCACAAAGTGAAAACCGCGGTCAGCTTTATCAGCGACTTCGAAGAAGCCATTGCCCACGAATGCGTGAAACGCGAGTTGCATGGCGTGGTGTGCGGGCACATTCACCATGCCGAAATCCGCAAGGTCGGCGGGGTGGATTACCTCAACTGCGGGGATTGGGTGGAGTCGTGCACGGCGCTGATCGAGCATTGGGACGGCTCGATCGAGTTGTATCGCCTGGCCGATGCCCAGGCGCGGGAAGCGGAGTTGAAAGCGGTGAAGGTCGCGGAGCCGGCGTAGTCGTCGATTTGCCACAAATCCCCTGTGGGAGCGGGCTTGCTCGCGAAAGCGGTGGGTCAGTCAACGAATGTTTTGTCTGACCCACCGCTTTCGCGAGCAAGCGCGCTCCCACATTGGGTTTCGGTGGGTGTTCAGGCCGGTGCGTGTTCTTCCATCGCTGCTTTGTAGATCGAGTTCTTCGGCTGGGCAAACAACCGTTCCATCATAGGTTCAAAGAAGCTCAACGGCAGGGTCTCATACGACGGATCAAACGCCGCCGCATCGTATTTGGCACAGAACTCAATGGTCGCCTGGTACTGCGGGTGTCCGCTGAATTGCTCGCGCAGGTGCCGATCCATCCCCAGGTGATGGAAGAAGTAATAGCCCTGGAAAATCCCGTGCTTTTCCACCATCCACAGATTCTCGGCGCTGACGAAGGGCTTGAGGATCGCTGCGGCGATGTCCGGGTGGTTGTAGGAGCCCAGGGTGTCGCCGATGTCGTGGAGCAGGGCGCAGACCACGTATTCCTCGTCGCGCCCATCACGAAAGGCACGGGTGGCGGTTTGCAGGGAGTGGGTCAGGCGATCCACCGGGAAGCCGCCAAAGTCACCCTCCAGCAACTTCAGGTGCGCCACAATCCGTGTCGGCAATTGTCGAGCGTAGGCACTGAAGTCTGCGGCGATGATCGCCCAGTCTTCCTGCGTGCCGTCCTGCATGTGGGTGAAGCGGGCATTGGCGTTCATCGGTGATCTTCTTGTTTTGGCAAAGTGATGGATTGAGTGTAGAAGTTGGATCCACGACCACACTGTCTGCACAGGACGCATTGCTGGCCCGGGAAGCCTAGAACGGCACGCGGCCCAGAATCATGTCGCGGTACATGACGAAATCGCCAAGCAGGCTGTAGAACGGATGCTGGAAGGTCGCGGGACGATTCTTCTCGAAGAAGAAATGCCCGACCCAGGCGAAGCTGTAACCGGCCAGGGGCAGGGCGATCAACAGCAGCCAGGCGCCTCTGCCGATGGTCAGGGCCAGGATGAAAATAACCAGGGTGGTGCCGATGAAGTGCAATCGTCGGCATGTACTGTTGCTGTGTTCGCTGAGGTAGTGCGGGTAGAACTCAGCGAAGCTATTGAAACGCTTGGTGTTTTCCACGACTGCGATCTCTGTGGTTATTGTTCTGATGGCAAGTTGTTCGGCGGGTAGCTTATTTGAGTCTAGAGTGATCATTGGCATCAGCCAGTGACAATAGGCGCCACTTTAGTATCCTTCGGTAATTGGCCGTAGCATGCGGCTCATCATGTAAGTACACGCCATGAGCGAACGAACGACTTCTGCAAGCTGGGCGATGGGGATTGTCAAAGCACTGGAGATGGACGGCCTGGATTGCCGGGTTCTGTTCAAGCAGCTAGGGCTCGACTACGCGGCACTGGATGATCCGGATGCGCGCTTCCCGCAAGACTCCATGACGCGGCTCTGGCAGCGCGCGGTCGAGCTGTCCGGTAACCCGGCCATCGGCCTGAACATGGGCAAAGTGGTGCGACCGGCATCCTTTCATGTGGCCGGCTACGCGCTGATGTCCAGCCAGACCCTGGCCGAAGGCTTTCAGCGGCTGGTGCGTTACCAGCGGATCATTGCCGAAAGTGCCGACCTGAGCTTCCGATTGCTGGACGAAGGTTACGCGTTGATCCTGACGGTCCACGGCGATCACCTGCCTCCGACCCGGCAAAGCGCCGAAGCCTCGTTGGCCTGTGCCCTGGCGCTGTGCGGCTGGCTGACCGGCCGCACCCTGCAACCGCGCAAAGTGCTGGTGCAGGGCGATGAACCCGCCGACCTTGAACCCTATAAACAAGCCTTCCATGCGCCGCTGGTGTTCAACGCGCCTTACGATGCGTTGATCTTCGAGCGCGCCGATATGGAAGCGCCGCTACCGACTGCCAACGAAGCCATGGCGCTATTGCATGACCGTTTTGCCGGCGAGTACCTGGCGCGGTTCTCGGAAAGCCGCGTGACCCACAAGGCCCGGCAGGTGCTATGCCGCTTGCTGCCCCAGGGCGAGCCGAAGCGCGATACCGTGGCGCAGACGTTGCACCTGTCGCAACGCACCTTGCAGCGCCGCTTGCAGGAAGAAGGCACGAGTTTCCAGACCTTGCTCGATGACACCCGCCGCGAATTGGCCGAGCAGTACCTGGCGCAACCAACCATGACCCTGTTGGAAATTGCCTACTTGTTGGGGTTTGCCGACCCGAGCAACTTCTTCCGCGCCTTCCGCCGTTGGTTCGATGCCACGCCCGGCGAGTACCGGGCGCGGCTGATGGATGCGCCGAAGCAGGTCAGTGACGCCAGAACGCCGGAATACACAGAACGAACACCGTAATAATCTCCAGTCGGCCCAGCAGCATGCCGAACGAGAGGATCCACTTGGCGGCGTCCGGCAGGGTGGCGAAGTTGCCCGCCGGGCCGATGGTTTCGCCCAGCCCCGGGCCGACGCCGGACACGGTACTGGCGGCGCCGGTCAGCGCGGTCATCCAGTCCACGCCCAGCAGCGACAACAGCAGCGCGATCACGCAGATAGTGATGGCGAAGAAGAAGGAAAAGGTCAGGATCGAGCGCACGATCTCTTCGTCGAGGCGGTGGCCGTTGTACTTCTGCTTGATCACCGCCCGAGGGTGAATCAACTGGTTAAGGTTAGCCTTGAGCAGGATATAGGCGACCTGGAAGCGGAAAATCTTGATCCCGCCGGCCGTCGAGCCCGAACAGCCGCCAACAAAGCCCAGATAAAAGAACAACATCAGCGAGAAATTGCCCCACAGGCTGTAGTCCCCCAACGCAAATCCTGTGGTGGTCACCACGGAGGTGACGTTCAACGCCACGTGTCGCAGGGCATCCAGCCAATGCAGGTTGGTGGTCCACCAGTACCAGGTGCCGAGCACCAGCCAGGTCACCAGTAACATCCCGAGTAAGCCTTGAACCTGTTGATCCTTGATCAGTGCTTTGCGATTACCACGCAACGTCGCCACGTACAGGGTGAACGGCAGGCTGCCAAGAATCATGATCACCACCGCGACCCAGTGCACCGCCGGTTGTTTCCAGTGGGCCAGGGATTCGTCGGAGGTGGAGAAACCGCCGGTGGAAATCGCCGACATCGCGTGATTGATCGCATCGAACAGGCTCATCCCGGCCCACCAGAACGCCAGACTGCCGACGATGGTGATGCCGACGTAGGCCGCCACGATCAGGCGCGCCACCATGTGCGAGCGGGGCATGACTTTTTCCGAGCGGTCCGACGACTCTGTCTGGAACAGGCGCATGCCGCCGATGCGCAACAGCGGCAGAATCGCCACCGCCATGCCGATAAACCCGATGCCGCCGAGCCAGTGCAGCAATGAGCGCCACATCAGGATGCCGGGGGACATCTTGTCCAGACCGCTGAGCACGGTGGAGCCGGTGGCGGTGATGCCGGACATGCTTTCGAAGAACGAGTCGGTGTAGCTGATGTGCTGGGTCAGCAGGAACGGCAACGCGGCGAAGATACACACCACCAGCCAACTGCTGACGGTCAGCAGGTACATGTCCCGTGGCCGCAGATGCACGTGTTCCGGGCGACCGGGGATCACCAGGGCGAGGCCGGCGACGAAGGTGATCATGCTGGCCCAGAGGAACGAGGGCAGGTCGCTGGTGCGATCGAAAATCACCAGGGTGGCCATGGGCACGACCATGGCGATGGCCAGGGTGATCAGGAAGATGCCGATGATGAAACCAATGATCCGTAAGGTCGGCAACGCCATGAAGTCCGCTCGGGCTGATAGTGGGAAGGGCGCCATTCTACCTGCGGGGTCTGCCATGTAAACCGACAGCCCGGAGCGCTTGGGGCTAGAATAGCTGCACATTTTTCTCTGGAGGTGGCCGATGCAGGCTCTCGACGCTTTGCTCAACCGTGTTTCCGTTCCACGACTGGTCGAACCGGCCCCGAGCGCCGAGCAGCGGGAAGTGCTGTTTGGCGCTGCGCTGCGTGCGCCGGACCACGGCCATTTGCAGCCGTGGCGCTTTTTGACCGTCGAAGGCACGGCCCGCGAGCAAATGGGTGAACTGCTGGCCGAAGCGGCGAAGTTGCAGGACAGCGAAGTCTCCGAAGCAGCGCTGGACAAGGCGCGCAACGGCCCGCTGCGGGCGCCGTTGGTGGTGGTGGTGATTGCCCGGTTGCAGGATCACGTCAAGTATCCGAAGTCCGAGCAATTGCTGGCGGCGGGGTGCGCGGCCCATGGGATTCTGCTGGCGGCCTATGCCCAAGGCATTGGTGCCGTGTGGCGTACCGGTGAACTGGCGTACTCGGCGCATGTGGCCAAAGGGTTGGGGTTGACGGACGGGGAAGAGGTGATTGCCTTCCTGTACCTCGGCGCGCCGCAGAAAGAGCCGCGGGTTGCCGAGAAAGTCGACCTCGCCGAGTTCGTTAGCGCCTGGCCCGGCAAATCCTGAACACCTGGATCAACTGTGGGAGCGGGCTTGCTCGCGAATGCGTCGTGTCAGTCAATGATGGGTCGACTGACACACCCTCTTCGCGAGCAAGCCCGCTCCCACAGGAGATTGAGGTCAAATGCAAATCCTGCGTTCGCCGAAGATCCAATGTGGGAGCGGGCTTGCTCGCGAATGCGGGTTCACTTTCAACAGAGATGTTGACTGACCCGACGCCTTCGCGATGTAGAAACGGGAACATCCTTTACAAACGAAACCGGGGACATCCTTTACGTTTTT
>NZ_MOBP01000065.1 GCF_003732665.1 Pseudomonas frederiksbergensis
CATCGGCGACCACGAGATATGGCCAGTGAACTGACGTTCACCCTGTAGGAGCAAAGCTTCCTCGCGAAGGCGGCTGTCCATCCAACGATGATGTTGGCTGATACGACGCCTTCGCGAGCAAGCTTTGCTCCTACACGTTGATACGGCGCGAGAGCAGGTGTCAGGCAACCGGAGCGGGAGGCGGCTCATCCGGCAGGGTGGGCTCACCGGGCTCGGTGGGTTGGTCGTTGGGGGTATCGGGATCGGGCTGGCCGGGGATGCCCCCTGCCATGTTTATTGGC
>NZ_MOBP01000066.1 GCF_003732665.1 Pseudomonas frederiksbergensis
GACGCGAATACCCAGCCCGGCCATCAATGCCGGATCCAGGTTGACCTGAATCTCCCGATCCACCCCGCCCATTCGCGAAATCAGCGCCACGCCCTGGACCGACAGCAGCTTCTTGCTCACTTCGTTGTCGACGAACCACGACAGCGCCTCTTCATCCAGGCTGTCGGAATCGATGACGTAGGTCAGCCACGAGGTGGCGCTGGTGGTCAGGCGCGACACGGATGGCGTGTCCCGCGCCGCCGGCAACCGCGGAATCGCGCTGTCCACC
>NZ_MOBP01000067.1 GCF_003732665.1 Pseudomonas frederiksbergensis
CGGCGCTGGCTATCACGGTGCGCGGCAATATACCGATCGCAGTGAGCCTGGTCTGGCTGACCAATCCGATCACCATGCCGGCGGTATTTTTCTGCACCTATCAGACCGGCGCCTGGCTGATGGATGTGCCGCCCCGCACGTTGCCCGAGGAACTGACTTGGGAATGGATCAGCGGTCAGCTGGCCACTTTGTGGCAACAGTTTCTGTTGGGTTCGGTGGTGACTGGCCTGGTGCTGGGTGCCCTCGCCTACTTCGTCACCATGAGCTATTGGCGTTGGTGG
>NZ_MOBP01000068.1 GCF_003732665.1 Pseudomonas frederiksbergensis
GCAGCCTTGACGCCGATGGCAGTGTGCGGGTCCAGCACCTCGCCGCTCTGCTCGTAGACCTCGGCGATGGTTTCGAAGGTTTGTGCGTCATCCACGGACAGGGAATCGAACAGCTTGCGGGCTTCGGTCCAACGTTCTTGTTCGACACTGAAACCACCGCCCTGCTTGAAGTTGTACATCAAACCGGCAATCGCTGCGCCGTTGCGACCGTGCAGGGCGAACAGCAGGCGTTCGAAGTTCGACGAGACCATGATGTCCATGGACGGCGACA
>NZ_MOBP01000069.1 GCF_003732665.1 Pseudomonas frederiksbergensis
AGGCGAACGAAGTCGGCAAAATGACCGTAGAGATTGAAGTCACCACCCTGGACGTCGACAAATTTGTCGCGTCTTAGCGATTCGCCAACTTCTCTGTTTAAAACGATCATTACGAGTCTCCGCTGCATTGAGCGGCCTAATCTATTAGGTGCAGGATTTGCGTCCATGAGAAAGAATTTCAGGCATCTCAAGCGTTGCTTGAAGCGCCATAAAAAGATAGCTTGAATCGGCATTTTTATGCCAAAAAAAGCGCTTTTAGAACGTTTTCACAATAAAACAGGCAAAAAAAACCC
>NZ_MOBP01000070.1 GCF_003732665.1 Pseudomonas frederiksbergensis
GTTGGCGTACTTTGGCAGGCTGGCGCGGATTTCCGGGTTCTGCAGGATGTCCACGTAAGCAAACTTCTCACCACACGCCATCACGGCCTGCGCAGCCTTCGCGGAGAAGCCACACTGCGGGGCATTCGGCGAGCCTTTCATGTAAAGCAGAATGGTGTTGTTAGCAATCTGCTCTTTAATCGTTTCGATGATCTTCATGGAGCACCTCGGCTGAACTTTCCGACTCAAGGGTCGGCACGGTGGCGCATTGTAACGGAAACCCGAACGCCATGCTCGGTCTCCCCGACAGACATGCACAAGCCGCGGCCACGGTCACCGGCACGCCGTTCACCGCCGCATTCCCCGACAACTCATCAAGCTGACACTCATCCGTCA
>NZ_MOBP01000071.1 GCF_003732665.1 Pseudomonas frederiksbergensis
ACCAGTTTCACCGCGTCGCCCAGACTCAGGCTGCCCGCGGCCCCCAGGGCGCTGTATTCGCCCAGGCTGTGACCGGCAACGTAAGCCGGACGCGCGCCGCCTTGCGCCAGCCACAGGCGCCACAGGGCGATCGAGGCGGTCAGAATGGCCGGCTGGGTTTTATCGGTTTGATTGAGTTGCTCTTCCGGCCCTTACTGGGTCAGGGCCCACAGGTCGTAACCCAGAGCATCGGAAGCTTCTTTGAATGTTTCGATGACCACTGGATGTTGCGCGCCCAACTCGGCCAGCATGCCGCGGG
>NZ_MOBP01000072.1 GCF_003732665.1 Pseudomonas frederiksbergensis
AAGAATTCGTCAATGGCCAGTCGAGCCACGACTTAAGCGCCGCCCATACCCGATTGTCGGTAGAGCGCAGCCCGCAGCGTCTGGCAACGGATTTTATCGACCTGGTGCTGGTGCACTCCGACGGCAACGACCTTACGATCCTCACCGACTGCGAAGTCTACTCGACCCTTGCCGAGTTGAAGCGCGAAGGCAAGATTCGCGGGTTCGGTTTTTCCGGCAAAACCGTCGAGGGCGGTTTGAAGTCTCTGGAAAAGGGTGATTGCGCCATGGTCACCTACAATCTGAACGAACTGAGCGAGCAAGCCGTGATTGACTATGCTTCTGTCCGAGGCAAAGCGATCGTGGAGAAACAGGCCCTTGCCAGC
>NZ_MOBP01000073.1 GCF_003732665.1 Pseudomonas frederiksbergensis
GCTGCACCCATTCGGCATCCTGCGGATTGACCACGGCGTAGCGGTCCGGCGGGCAAAAGGTCCAGTGATGGGCGACTTCGGCCAGGCGTTTGAGCTCATCGGCAGACAGCCAATACGACGTGTTCACCAATGGCATCGGCGCGCCGCTGAAACGCTGTCCCAGAGTCAGATTAGTGCCGGGCCCAAATGCGATCGCCATTTCCTGGCCGGGTTGCAGTTGCTTGTCCGGCGCGGGCAGTTTTCCCTCCCGTGCATAGCTGAA
>NZ_MOBP01000008.1 GCF_003732665.1 Pseudomonas frederiksbergensis
TTCGCACCTTGAATTTTGCGCCACCTCTGTGAGGTGGGGAGGCCGGCCAGATGATTCTCAGATTCTGAGAGATCCCCACAAATCTACTCCAGCGTCTGGGGCTTTTTGATGCACCTCGTTTCTTAACGCGTGCTCAAGTCTCTCCAAGGTTCTTCGAGACTTTTAACCGCGTCCGCTACGCCAATACTCCAACCCCGGCCGCCATAGCGATAACACCCGTCGATGTTTAAGGCCACTGCTTTAAAAGCATTGTTCATGACCTGTTTCATGTGCTTGTAACCCGGTCAAACAGATGATGTAGTCAGCCAAAGCAGCAGAAAAGAGAGACAAAAAGAGGCAAAGAAAAGAGGGACAGATTTATTTTTCTGGAAAAATCCCTGGTGCAAAGATCACTTCTACTTTAAGGAGTAACTATGAAATTCTGGAACGACTTTGACGGCAGCACCTTTTTCAACCAGATTTTCACTACTTCCATATCGATTGGCACCATTGAACTTTTCAATATAACTATCGACAACAATAGGCCAACTATAATACTGGAATTTGACATAGAACAACTTCCAGACTCACCCCCTGCCAAATGGAAAAAAACTCAATTCAACACATGTCGCATCGGTTTAAATTGCGGAGACATCAGCAATTTATTGATTAAAAACATACCCACAAAAGGCAAGTTAAATATATCAATTACAAAGAACGAAAATCTTTTCACTATAAACGCATCAAACAAGAATTCACTAATTGAATTCAAAACAAAATTTCCACTACTGTGCGGCCCATCAGTATACCTGAACAGCAAGGACCACTAAGTAGATTAAAAGAAAAAAGAGAGCAAAAATAAATTCGTCCCATCTTTGCAGTAACTCACAGCTTCCCAGCATCTCCGGAACAGGTACAAAAATATATGAGCGAGACCAAATAATATGAGTTCGAATCTAAAATATAAAATTCAGCCGATTCGTGTACCAAGTGGCTGGACAATCACGATAAACAATTTGTTCGAAGTAGAGCTAACTCAAGCAACTACAGCATGGTTCAGTAGTTCCGTACTTCTAGGCGGGGTAAGAAGAAGCACTGGGCATTGCTTTGATTCGAGAGTCGAGACGGAAGGAGATCCCGACGGAGAGTTTATTATTGAGTTTTTAACAATTCAATATGACAACAAGGGTAAAGCTGTAAAAAACTCTGAAGTTTTTTTAGGCGAGTTCAAGACAAAAAATAAAGCCGAATTTATTGAAAAAATCGAATCTTATATGCTTGAAATCTAAAAGAAATGGAACAGATATATTCTTCTTGAAATAGGTTTACACCTATTTCAGGACTGAAAAAAAGGGGACAGATTTATTTTCTACACTCGAAAATAAATCTGTCCCCTTTTTTTTAAAAGGCCTAAATGAGTGGGCTGGACGGCGATTGGAAGGCGGTGCCGACGCTCTACCTTCAGGACTAAAAAATTGAGGAAACAAAAAATGGGCTCGAAAAAAATCGTTTCTATTTGGACGGCAAACACCGATTGGGAACCGTCTACGCTTCGAGATGTGATGAGCCCAGAGTATTCTGACGACGGAGACTTTCTTGGCTCTGAGTTCAGTAAGGCTTTCTCACTTGGTTTTGTTGACGATGACACTGTCGAAGTAGACAAAATCGAGCCACCAATTCTCTAATTAATGCAGTTGACGGATGCTCATATGACCTTGATATCGCGTCTGACATGAAAAATAAAAACACTCCTCTGACCGATTCGCCTATAGATACCATAGTTGCAATCTACGACTACTCCTTCTCGGGCACGCCCCAAAACACTAAAATCAGAAATAATCTATTTACATACCGAGGAAGCTTTGAATACCAAGAATAAACTCTCAGAGAATAGAGAATGAGGGATAGATATATTTCTGCACTCGAAAATAAATCCGCCCCCCTTTTTTTCATACAGAAAAAGAAAGTGGACAAATTTATTTTTCAACGCTCGAAAATAAATCTGTCCCATTTTTTGAGAGCCTTATTGCCCCCTTTTTTTGCTTTTTTCACTTTTTTGCACAATATTGGAAAGACCGAGCAGAAGAGACCATGAAATGATCCCAAATGAGCTGATTCAACTTATTGAAAAGCAACCTGGTGATATTCACCGGACAGATAAACGCTCCGTTACCGAAGCACTAACGGCACTGAATATAAGTTTAGATAGTGAACTGTCAGAGTTTTTTTTAAATTACACGATAACTTTTTTCAGAAGTAACTCATCGGATGAAGAGCTATGTGACATCGCCGCCCCAAGCAATGAGATAGAAGTTTGCACCAACTTTATTCATGAGGTATGGGAGCTTCCAGAAATTTTCATTTGCCTCACAAGTGTTCAAAGTGAAGGGTGCTATCTATATGACAAAAATAGCGGGGAGGTTTTAGATTTTAGCCTTGCTAACCGAGATGATTTTTTAGCTGGAAAACAGCAACTACAATGGAGCGGCTTTTTTGAGTTTCTTACTTGGTACTTATCTTAAAAATAAAACCAGCCGGAACAATTTTATACAGGGCAATAAGTCTGCCCCTTTATTTGTTAGCGTCAAAGTCTGCCTTCCTTTGCAGCGGCCAGACCAGGCAACTATTACGTGGCCGAATGACAACTGAAAGATGGATACTGCTCGGCGCCTTAAACAAACTAAAAACTATAAAATTCGACGAAAAGCATTAGACATAGTAAAAGCACAGTTAATTTTCGTAGGAAATCAGGGTGACTAATGGACAATAACCCAATCAGGGCCTATACAACCCAAGCAGACGGCAATTACATCCGCGTAAAAGTCCTCGATACTTCCTTGCAAAACGCGCTTCTTGACCTTGGCTTTTCCCCTGAAACAAATGCCAGCGAATACACCATCCCAACCCCAAACAACGCCACCAAAGCAACCATCTTCACTCACCTGCAAACCTTAAAAATATGCTTTTCCAGCGGCCGAGAATGGTGCCCTGCCGAAGTATTCCAACACCTTCGAGACCTCGGACTCCTGAGCGGCGGCTTCAGAAAAATCAGTTGGACCCGCCCCAACCACTTCACCGTGACAGACGAAAAATAACCTCCTACCCTACCCGGCATCTAAAAACCCCGGCATCCAAATGAAATTCCAAGACATCGCCATCAACCGCACGGAATATTTCAGCATCGGCCAGGAAACAGACTCCGGAAAATTTTACCTGTCCATCCCGGTCAGTAACCGCCTGGTCGACTACGAGGAATACTATGAAATCGACAAGCTGTCCTTCGATCAATATCTGGAGGATTCATCCAAAGCGCTGAAATTTGTCGAGCAATGTCGCAACCGGCAAATGGACCATTTGCTGATGATTAAGCCGGGGAGCAACCGAGGATCTGCTTGTTGAACGTCGGTACATTCTTGATATGACAACTGCTATTTAATCCACTGCCCGGCACTACGCCGCCAACAGTAATCATCGCCAGTTTCAGGTTGATGTCGTTGTAGTGTTGCAGTGCGACGCGGGAATTACCGAGTTTGCGGATCAGTCTGGAGGGGTGTTGAGGTAACGAAATGGTAGTCGTGTTGTGCCCAGGGACAATGCCTATTGCAGTTAAAGAAGGTGTTCGCCCAGTGTAATGGCCTGGCAATCCATGCACCGGTAAAGAGCCCTGACACTGGGCGAACGAGGGGCATTTTAATATAAGTCGATGAATATGTCCGTATACATAAACATGAAATTTATGCACGCGACTGTAATGGATATTTATCGATATCCAACTTACAAACACTGAACTCACCAACTGGAACATTAAAGCGATTATTCTTATACAAAAACCATACAAGAATAATCACTCTATATAGAGCCAATACTCAGCTTTCGTGTTGACTGGTCACTTTCAGGATGTCGGTGTAGGTCACGACGACACTTTGCCCGACTTTCAAATCCTTCAGTTTTTGCTGAACTTCAGGTTTCAAGACGTCGACGATTTTCGATTGGCCGGCCGGGTTTTCGAAGGTGACCTGGTTTTTCTTCGTATCGATGTGGGTGATTTTCAGCTGCACTTGCACTTGGCGGAAGGCTTCGCCGCCGGGATTCGGGTTGTCTTTGGTGGTGCGAATGTCGCCGGTGCGTTCGGTGGAGCCTGGCAGTCCTTTGTCGATGTCGGTGTCGAGGTAGGCGGCCACGGAGTGGGTAACTTCGACGTTGACCTGATCGCCGACTTTGAGGTTGCCGAGGTCTTTGGCCTTCTCGCTAAGTTGTACATGAACTTGACGGCCCTCGGCACCTTCCAGGACAACCTGGTGTTTGGCGGCGTCGACGGACAGGACTTTTGTGGTGACTTGATCGGCTTCTACGGCAGCAGACAGTGGAATGTCGGCAGCGATAGCGCTGAGGCTGGCGGCGGACAGGAGTGCGGCGAGGGTGATGGCTTGGGCCAGTGTGTTGAGTTTCATAAACAGTACATTCCCTGTGGTTGATGGCAGCGCACGGCTCTGGATCAAGGGTCCGCTCCGTGCGTGCCGATGAGCATAGATGCTGATCAGGGAGTGTTGGCAGTTTCTTGCGCGGTGGATTCGCCGCTGTCGGTGCCCTGGCTGTTTTCCTTGCGTTTGTTCGGGTCGGTGGGGCGCAGGGCGTCGTTGTCGCGCTCGGTTTCGCCGGGTGGCCGGGGTTCGTCGGGGTGTTCGGCTTCGGTGATCGGTTTCATTGGGTTCTCCTCAGGCTTCGGGGTCGTCCACTTCCCGGGCGACGTTGACGGCGGGCGAGTCCTTGTGGGATTGCTCGGCCCTGGCTTTCAGGGTTTGCCACTGTTCGAGGTCGATGGCGCCCTGCCCCAGCAAATCATCGGCGATCCGCAGCAGTTCGCTGTAGTGGGCGTCGGGGGATTGTTGCCAGTAGGCCTTGTCGTCGAACAGGCGTTGCCAGGTGGCGATGTCTGGGGGTTTGAGGTCGTCGCTCATGACGGGCTCCAGTGAACGGGCTTCATAGCGTAGGAGGACGTCGCTGCGCCGAGAGTTCCGACTCAATAACCGGTCATTTCCAGATAGCCCTGCCCGGCGTGGCTGCCGCTCAAGTGCACCGGCCCTTCCCAATACGGGATGCGCAAATCCATCCAGGCGTTGGGGTTCAACGCGGTGGTGGTGAGGTCGAGGTGTTTGCCGGGGATTTTGATCGACCAGCGCACCGGCATGGATCGCCCGGCGACTTTGGCGGTGTCCTCGGGCGTGAGGCTGATGTCGTCGCCGTGCAACAGCTCAGTCCGCCCTTGGGCATCGATCCAGGTGCCGGTGAGATAAGGCGCGCCGTCCTTCTGCCGCATGCGGTACAGCATCACTTGCTCGCCGCTGTCCAGGTGCAGGGAGAACCAGTCCCAGCCGGTTTGATTGGCGGTCAGGGGTTGGCTGCTCCATTCGCGATCCAGCCATGCCGGGCCGCTGACGGTGTAGGTTTTGCCGTCGATTTCCAGCGAGCCGTTGGCCTGGAAAAACGGCTGGCTATAGTAGTACGACGCCTGGCCTTGTTCGGACTTTTGACTGAAGCCGTGATCCCCTTGCAGCACCAATGGACGGGTTGAACGGAGCCTAAGTTGATAGCTGAAGTCCTTGTCCCGGGCGCTGAGTTGCACGTCATTCAAAGGACCGCTGAAGCGCCAATCGTCGATCCACGCATTGAACGGCGCCCCGCTCACCCCGGCCTGGCCCACGCCGCCCCGAGCATAGCGTTCGGCGGCGTGATGCACCGTGGCGGAGGTCACTGCCGCGTGCCCCAGCCAGAGGGTCTGATTGCCCCAGCCCGCCACTTCGGGCGTGGCTTTCAAGGCGCTGCGAAACAGCGTCCATTGCACGCCGAACTCGTTGCCTTGGGCGTCCTTGAGATTGGCGGTGACGTACCACCACTCGATGCGAAAACCATCATGGGGCCCGTGATCCGCCGGGAAGCTGAACACCCGACCCGGCACCACCGGAGTGAATGCGGCCGCCGCGCCGCCCAGCCCGGCGAACCCCTTCTCGACCGGCGCAGAGTCATCGCAGCCGCTCAAAAGCGCCAGAATCAAAAAAATGACCTTAATCCTCATGAGCAAAGGTCCTCAGCAGGTCCGCCGGCCGGGTGCGGTACAAGGTGTACAGCGGCCACGCCGACGCCAGCAATGTGGCGAGCAGCGCCAGCCCCATCAATTGCAGCAGTTGCAGCGGAAACACCCGCAACGGCAGGCGCCAGCCAAAGGCTTGAACGTTGATTACCGTGTCCAGGCACCACGCCAGTGCAATGCCCAGGGGCAGCGCCAGTATCAGGGTCAGCACCGCCAGCAACCAGGTTTGCCCAAGGTTGAGCAGCATCAGTTGCCGTCGCGTCACGCCCAGCGCCCACAGCGGCGCGAGTTGGCCGAGGCGGCTCTGGCTCTGGGTCAGCAGGCTGATGAACAGCGCCACGCCGGCAACGCCCAGGGTCAGGCTGTTGAGGGCGGCGGTGGCGGCGAAGGTGCGTTCGAACACTTGGGTGGACCAGCGCTTGAGCCGGGCCTGATCGACGATACGGCTGTCATCCAGCGCGAAACGGTTTTGCAGGGCGGTGAGCAATGGCGCGATGGCGGCCGGGTCGATGCGCAGGTTGAAACGGTTGGGCGTCAGTTGCGGCCAGCCCCGCAGCAGGTGGTGGACGTTGACCAGCACATGGCCCTTGGGATTGCCGTAGTCGGCGTAGATCCCGACGATACGCGGTGACCACGAGCCGTTGGGCGTCGGGATCGCCAGATGATCGCCCAGTCGCGCTTTCAGGCGCCGCGCCAGTTGTTCGCTGAGCATCACCGTGTCGTCCTTGGCCAGGCGCTCCCACGGGTTGTCGCCCAAGGCTTCGAGCAATGGCCAGTGCTGGCGGTAGTTCGGATGGTCAATCACGCCGTAGACGTCCGCTGGCCAACCTTGCAGCTGGATCGACACCTGCCAATTGGGCAGCACGGCCGTGACCTGGGGTTGTTGTTTGAGCCACACCTGCAACTCGCGAGCCTGGGCCGGGTTTTGCGGGTTGAGGTAGAGCTCGGCGGTCAGGCGTTGTTCGAGCCAGTCACTGAAGGTCTGGCGGAAACCGGCGGTCATGCTGCCGGCACCGATGTTGGCCGCCAGCGCCAACAGCAACGCCATCAGCGCCAGGCTCAGGGCCGGCAGTTGTTGCCGGCAATCGGCGAGAAACCACTGACCGAGCACCGTGCGACTGCGATGCAGCACCAGGTTGAGCACGGTGTTGAGCAGCACCGGCAACGCCAGCGCCGCGCCGAGCAACAGCGCGGCCATCAGCACAAAACCGCTGGCCAGGCTGTCGCCCCAGATCAGCGCCAGCAGCGCGATCAATGCGGCAACGGCGGCGACCCAGCCTTGCCGGCGCAACCACCGCGCATGGGCCTGATGCCAGGCTTGCGGGTTGGCCAGGGCCAGCAACGGCAAACGCGCCGCCCGCAACAGGCTGTTGGCCCCGGCCAGCAGCGCGCCCAGCAGGCTGAGGCCGACGCCGCTGAGCCACCACAGCGGGCTCAAACTCAACTTCCCCGCCACTTCGGCGCCGTACAAGCCGCGCAGACTGGCGGCGACGTCCGGCAACAACACGCTCGCCAGCAGATAACCGCTGACGACACCGGCGATGCCGCCGATCAGGGCCAGGGCGCCCAGTTCCACCGTCAGACAAGTGATCAACATCCGCGCACTGACCCCGCAGGCGCGCAGGGTTCGAAGTAAGCCTCGACGTTGCTCCAGCGCCAGGCCTATCGCTGCGTGCACGATAAACAGGCCGACCACGAACGACAGGAAACCCAAGGCATCGAGGTTCAAGTGGAAGCTTTCGGTGAGGCGCGCGAGGTTGTTTTCTTCGCCGCTGCTCTTGAGTTGCAGTTGGCCTTTGAACGGCTCCGGCAACGTCGCGGAGAAATCCTTGGGCAGCAGCAGCCGCGACAATTGATCCGGCAGACCAAGGATCTGCTGGGCGAAGCCAATGTCCACCAGCAACATCCCCGGCGCCATGTCGGGTTGGGCATGCAGCGGCGGCAAAGTCTGCCCGTTTTCGGCAACCGGTGTGTCGCCTTCACGCAACCCCAGGGCCTGCAAGGTCTGCGGCGCGATCCAGGTACTGCCCGGCGGACTGAAGAATTCGACGATCCGTTCCATCGCCAGCGCCTGCCCCGCCACCGCCGCCCCGGGAGGCAACGACACCGGTTCAATGCCCATCAGTTGCAAGCGCTGATCGTCGTGGCCCTTGAGCGTCACCCGACCTTGCAGCACCGGCGACACCGGCCAGCCTGCCCGGCGCAAATCGATAAACAATTGCTGAGAGAACACGCCACCACCGGGCGCACTCAGGCTGGCCTGGGGTTCACCACCGATCAATTGACTGGCCCGGGCATAGCTTTCCCGCGCCTGACTGTTCAAGGCCTGCACGCCGGTCAGCAGACTGGTGGCCAGCCACAAACCGGTCAGCACACTGAAAAACTGCACCGGGTGCTGGCGCCAATGGCTGAGCAGTGCTCGCAGGGTTTGGCGAAAAACCCGCACCTCAGCGCACCTCCGCGTCGGCCAGACGGCCATGGTGCAATACCACTTTTTCCGCCAGCCGCGCCGCCACCCGGGGGCTGTGGGTGACCATCAACAGCGTCGTGGGTGTGTCGTCGAGCAGCTCCAGCAACAACTGCAACACCTCGTCGCTGGTGGCTTCGTCGAGGCTGCCGGTGGGCTCGTCCGCCAGCAGCAGTTTCGGTTGCGAAGCCAGGGCCCGACCCAGTGCAACCCGCTGCTGTTGGCCACCGGACAACTGCTCCGGGTAACGCCGCAGCAAATCCCCCAGGCCCAGACGCCGTACCAGATGCGCCTGCCAACGGGCATCATGGCGCCCGGCCAAACGAGCCTGGAATGCCAGGTTGTCCTCCACCCGCAAACTGCCGATCAGGTTGAACTGCTGGAACACCAGGCCGATTTCCGTGCGGCGCCAGTTCGCCAGTTGGCCTTCGCTCATCTGTTCCAATTGATGCTCGCCGCTGCGAATGCTGCCGCTGTCGACCTTGTCCAGCCCGGCGATCAGGTGCAGCAAGGTGCTTTTGCCACTGCCCGACTCGCCCATCAGCGCCAGGCTGCTGCCGGGTTTCAAGGTGAGGTCGACGCCTTGCAGCACCGGCAATGGACCCTGCGGGGTGGCGTAGCTTTTGAAGACGCCCTGGACCTGAAGCATGAGAGAACCTGATTGATGAGCGTGAGCCAAGGATAGCGGACGAGGGCGTACCCCATCGACTACCTGTTAGTTCTTACAGTAGCGGTCCAACGGGGGCGGGTATCTAATAACGTCACACAAGGAGTGTTTGATAGCGATGACGGAACCCATTGCCTCGCGGCGTTGCGCAGGATAGGCACGGGATCATGAAAACTACGGTACAGAGTTCTCGAAGCCCCGACGCGGGAACCGTCGGCAAGGGACTGCGCACGCCTGTTGTCATTGCTGTCATTAAAGTCGGCCGTGAACCCACCTGCCTGGCACTGGCCGGCCAGGGATCAGTGGCCTGCGTCTGCAACACCGAGGACAGCACGCTGACGCTGATCGACACCACGGCCTATCGCGTGAGCACCGTGATATCCCTGCCGATCCGCCCGCTGGCCGTGGTCATCGACCCCACAGGCACCCGCGCCTACGTGGCCGGGCTGGGCAAACCGCTGGTGGTAGTGATTGATGTGCCGGCCGGCAAGGTCATCGGCACTATCGCGAGCAGCGAAGCGCATGCCATGGCGGCCAGTGCCGACGGTGAGCGTATCTACATCAACGCCAACAGCCCCACAAACGGCCAGATAGGTGTCATCGATACCCTGTCTGCCAGGTTGCTCGAAACGATCGACGCCGGTCCGTTTACCAGTGCGGCCGTCCTCAGCGAGGATGGCCGTCTGTTTCATTGCGACTACTTGCATCATGAACTGAAGGTGATGAATACGGCCACCGGCGAGGTCTCCACCGTGCTGGCGCTGCCCGAGCCTTTCGAGGAAGTGGCCCTCAGTCCTGAGGGGAATTTCGGGTATGTGCCCTATCGCACCGCGGCGGGGATTGTGGTGAAGATTGATCTGACGAGCTACGACGTGCTGGATTGGCTACCCGTCCCTGCGTTGCCCCACGGCTTCACCCTCAGCCCGGACGGTACGCTGGCGTGCTGTTGCAGTGCGGCTGAGCGCAATATCTCGATAATCGACACCGGGACGTGGCAGGTCGTCAGCCGTTTTCAGGCGGGTGAATATCCGCAGGCGCCGGTGTTCAGTGCCGATGGCAAGCGTTTGTATAGTTGCGATTCTTCAGGGGATGCGGTTTGGGTCGTTGCATTGGACTGATACCGCGTTATCGTTCTTCGCGAGCAAGCCCGCTCCCACAGGGAATCGCATTCCAATGTGGGAGCGGGCTTGCTCGCGAAGAGTCCAGCCCAGTCCATCAAAGGCTCACTGCCCCACCGCCACACTGCTCGCCGCCTGCCCCGGCGTGACGATGGTCTTCAGATCAATATGCTTCCACTGCGGCTTGGCCCCCAGCCGCGCATTGAACCGATAGTTGAAGGTGAACTCATCCGCCGTCGCCACGCTCAGCGGTTTGCCATACACCGCCTCAACCCCCGCCAGGTCGTACCCCATCAACTGCAACAGGGTCGGGAAGATGTTGTAGTGACTCGACCGATCCTTGTTCCCGGCCAGTTGCGCCGACCAATCCAAGGTCTTCAATCCGCTGCCCTGGATCACCACCAACGGCACCAGCCCTTCCTCTTCCACCGGGTCGCCACCGCAGTGGGTATTGAGCCCGGGGTTGCCGCGTTCATGCAGGTCCTGCCCATGGTCCGAGGTGTAGATCAACGTTGCCTTGCTTAAATCCGCCTGGGCAAACACCCGTGAGAAAAACTCCCCGACATTCCACAGCAGCGTGTTCTTGTAGGCGTTGCGGTACAGCACCCAGTCATCCGGCTGACCATCGAAGCCGTCACGTTTGCCGGTGTCCGCCACTTCGACAAACTGCCCACGGGGCAAGGTCGGGCGGTAGGCCATGAAGGCGTCCGGGTATTTGTCGTGCACCGGGAAATGCGCGCCCACCTTGTTGATCACCACCAGGTCCGGCTTGTCGTCATTCAGCAGCTCGATCAGTTTGGTCGCCGCCGCCATGTCGCGGTCGCGCACGCTGGTCTGGTCGAATTGCACGAATTCGTCGATGTCCTTTTTCTCGGCATCGTTCATCAGGTTCTGCAGGTTGCCACCGGTGCGCTGGGCGTCGATGTAGACGGTGCGCAGCCCAGCCTTTTTCGCGTACTGCCAGATCGACGGCAGGGTGGTGTTGATGCGCATGTAGTCGGCGCGGGTGCCGCCGTAGCGCAGGGTGACGTTGGTGTCGGCGCTGCAATTGGCAATGGAGGCGGCGTAGCCATAATTGAAAATGTCGACGCCGGGACGGGGTTCCTTGAGGTTGCTGTGCACACCGAACGGCGTGTTGATGTCCAGGTAGTTGCCGGAAATGCTCTCGTCGATGATCAACACGATGTCGTGGCCCACCGGTTGATCGTTGCGCGCCAGTGTCACCGGTTCCCGTGGGCCGACGGTGTTGTGCAGGGCTTCATAGGTGAACAGGTTCAGGTAGGCCAGCGGCGTGTACATGATCGGCAAGCCCCGGGCGCCTTCGCCGGCCCGCACGAACAGCACCGCACTGAGCAACAACACGCCCAACAGCGGTGCCGCCACCAGCAAAGCCCCCGGCAACGGCATCCGCCGACGGGGCTTGAGCCCGATGCCGAACAGCAGCAGCAAGCCACTGACCAGGCCACTGATCAACGGATCACGGTACTGGTACGCCGCTTCCTGGATGAAACCGCCGGAATACACCAACGACACAAAACTGCTGTAAGTCAGGTAATCGGCGGTCACCTTCGTATAAACGTCAAAGAACACGGCCGATACAAACAGCGTTATAGCGAATAGATGTCTGATGAGTGTCTGACGAATGTACGCGGTCATGAACAACGCCGCCGTCAACACGATAAACATCGCGCCAAACAGCAGCACTGGAAAGCTGAAACCTATGGCCGTCAGGCGTTCCAGGTAATAGTCGTAATTCTTGAATAAATAGAGAACTAACAGCAGTTCTTTGAGGTATCGAATCATAGTATTTAAGCAACTCATCGAAGGCATCTGGCCAATGTTTTGTCGGCTATTTTTTGACACTAGCACCGAGCCATCAAACCGCAAGAAATGCCGGGTTTTTCCGCAAAGCGTCAAAAAATTGTTGACTCAAATCTGACACACTCAAGGCGCTACAGCCCTTGTAATTAAAGGCTATCGACCGTTTATCGTTTTCTTCGACATGTGAAAAACCCGTCAAAACCGCGGCAAATCCAGCAGCAGCAAGCACTTGATGGCCAATCGCCCCCAAAAATGGGGGGTGTTCTAGCATTGCAACATGTCATTTTGCTGACACGGTTTGCCACGGCTGGGCTATACCCCTTTTGACAGTCTAATTCCTGATCTTTCCACCGTCTTACGAGGCACGCCGATATGGACGTGAGCGTATTTGGTACGGGCTACGTTGGCCTTATTCAAGCAGCCGCACTCGCCGATGTCGGACATCGCGTACTGTGCGTTGATATCGATCCGAACAAGATCAAACAGTTGCAACAGGCAGTTCCACCAATCAGTGAACCGGGACTTTCCGGCGCACTGGAAGAGAACATCAAGGCCGGCCGTTTATTGTTCACTACCCAGGCCAGCGATGCGGTCGAACACGCCGAGTTGATCTTCATCGCGGTCGGTACGCCCGCCGACGAAGACGGTTCCGCCGACCTCAGCCATGTGCTGAACGTGGCCCGGCAGATCGCGAGTTTCATGGAGGCCGATCGCACCCTGATCATCAAGTCCACAGTGCCGGTGGGCACCGCGGACAAAGTCGCCGAAGCCGCCAATGATGAACTGCACCGCCGGGGCAAAGACGCGCTGGCAGTTCGGGTGGTGTCCAACCCCGAGTTCCTCAAGGAAGGCAGCGCCCTGGCCGACTGCATGCGCCCGGACCGGATCATCGTCGGCACCAACGATGACGAAGCGCGCAACCAGTTGAGCGAACTCTACGCGCCCTTCTGCCGCAACCACGAAAAAATCATGTTCATGGACAACCGCAGTGCCGAGCTGACCAAGTACGCGGCCAACGCGATGCTCGCCACCCGCATCAGTTTCATGAACGAACTGGCCAACCTCACCGAACTGCTGGGCGCCGACATTGAAGCGGTGCGCAAAGGCATCGGCTCGGACCCGCGCATCGGTTATCACTTCATCTACCCCGGCTGCGGTTTCGGCGGCTCGTGCTTCCCCAAAGACCTGCGTGCCCTGCTGCACACTGCCGAACACAACGGCATGCCATTGCGCTTGCTGCGCAGTGTCACCGAGGTCAACGACACCCAGCGCCACATCCTGTTCAGCAAACTCAAAGCGCAATTTCCCCAGGGCCTGGCCGGCAAATCCATCGCCATCTGGGGCCTGGCCTTCAAGCCCAACACCGATGACATGCGCGAAGCTCCCAGCCGTTATCTGATGGATGCGCTGTGGGCCGAAGGCGCGAGCGTGCAGGCCTACGACCCGGAAGCCATGTCCGAATGCCGGCGCCTCTACGGCTACCGCAACGACCTGCACCTGTGCGCCACCCGTGACGACACCCTGGAAGACGCCGATGCGTTGGTGATCTGCACCGAGTGGAAGAATTTCCGGGTGGTGGATTTCGACCTGCTGGCGAGCAAGTTGCGCTCCAAGGTGATCATCGACGGACGCAACCTCTACAACCCGGAACAGGTCGCTGCCGCCGGTTTGCACTACAGCGGCATTGGCCTTCGGCACATCGTCCCGCAGGTACTGCGCCCATGAATATTCTGGTGACGGGAGCGGCGGGATTCATTGGTGCCCATTGTGTGTTGCGGCTGTTGCGCGACGGGCACCGGGTCTGCGGGCTGGATAACTTCAACGACTATTACGACCCGCAGCTCAAGCACGATCGCGTGCGCTGGGTGCAGGATCAAGTCGGCAGTTTCCCCCTCGCCAGGATTGACCTGGCCGACGCTTCGGCCATCGACGCCTTGTTCGCCCGTGAGCAACCGGACGCGGTGATTCACCTCGCCGCCCAGGCCGGGGTGCGCTACTCGCTGGATAACCCCAAGGCGTACCTGGACAGCAACCTCGGCGGGTTCCTGAACATTCTCGAAAGCTGCCGCCACCATCCGGTGAAGCACCTGATCTACGCCTCGTCGAGTTCGGTGTATGGCGCCAATCAGCAAACGCCCTACTCGACCCACGATGGCGTCAATCACCCGCTGTCGCTGTACGCGGCCACCAAGAAAGCCAATGAGCTGATGGCCCACAGCTACAGCCACCTGTTCGGCATTCCCAGCACCGGGTTGCGCTTCTTCACGGTCTACGGGCCTTGGGGTCGGCCGGACATGTCGCCGATCCGTTTCGCCCAAGCCATCGTCGAAGGCAGTCCGTTGAAGCTGTTCAACTACGGCCAGCACCAGCGGGACTTCACCTACATCGACGACATCGTCGAAAGCATCGCCCGCCTCGTCGAACGGCCACCGAGCACCACGCCGGAGTGGGACCGCGAGCAACCGGACGCCGCCAGCAGCATGGCGCCGTGGCGCATCTACAACATCGGCGGCGAGCACCCGGTGGAACTCAAGCAATACCTGGCCCTGATGGAAAAACACCTGGGCCGCAAAGCCAATGTCGAGCTGCTGCCGCTGCAACCGGGCGACGTGCTCAACACCTGTGCCGATGTCCACGAACTGGAACGGGACACCGGTTTCCACCCGCGCATCGAACTCGACGAGGGCCTTCGCCGGTTCGTCGCCTGGTTCCGCGATTACTATCCACTGCAAGCCCATGCGCCCCTTGCGGCTGAGCGACAGGGCTGAGAACTCCTAGCGGAGGCGTCTATGACTGGACATGAAAAAGGTGTGCCACTCCAAAATATGCGCCGTGACAAGCGCCTGGACCCCGAGCACCGAATGCGCCTCGACACTGCGATCCATATGCAAGGTCGCGGTTGGATTACCGGTCGCGACGGTGGCCGGCCCTGGACCTTGTCGCGCACCAATCGGGTAGTGGCGTGCTTCGGTGCCCTGGTGATCCTGATCCTGATTTCGCCTCTGTTGCTGGGCCTGGCCCTGGCGATCAAGTTCAGCAGCCCGGGCCCGATCATGTTCGTGCAAAAACGCACCGGCTATCGCGGCCGTGTGTTCGGCATGTACAAGTTTCGCACCATGGTGGCCAACGCCGAGGAGCTTAAAGAGTCCCTGCGCCACCTCAACAAACACGGTGCCGACGCCATCGATTTCAAGATCGACAAGGACCCGCGCATCACCCGCATCGGTGGGTTCCTGCGGCGCAGCAGCCTCGACGAGCTGCCCAACCTGATCAACGTCTTTACCGGCGACATGCGCCTGGTGGGCCCGCGGCCAACCTCGTTCAACGCCTACCGCTACAAGGATAACCACCTTGCACGCCTGAGCATCTACCCCGGCATGACTGGCCTGTGGCAGATCTCCGGACGCAGCAATATCGACTTCGACCAGCGCGTTGAGTTGGACCTCAGCTATATCGCCGAGCAGAGCCTGTTGCTTGATCTGAAGATCCTGTTGAAAACCCCCTTCAAAGTATTCAGCGGCCACGGAGCGAGTTAAATGGACGGTTCATCGAATAAAGCCCTAAGCATCGCCAACCCGAGCGAGTCCAACCTGACTTCGACCGTGCTCGATCAAGATCTGCGGATCCTCTTCCTGACCGCCGCCAACCCCGGCGCCGGCACCACCACCAGCGCCTTGGTGCTGGCCAGCCAATTGGCCCAAATGAGCAGTGGCCGCGTGCTGCTGGTCGATGCCAGCCAGTCGGCGACCAACCTCACGGCCCAGCTCAGCTTGCACAAGGAGCGCGGTTTTCGCGACCTGCTGTTCAGCGGCAACACGCCGCCACTGCTGCAGGATTGCGTGGTGCAGGTCTCCAGCCTGCCGTTCGATGTGCTGCCCAACGGCCGGCACGTCCGCGGCACCGAGCACCTGACACCTGAGCGCCTGAGCCCGTTGCTCGACCAGCTCGGCAGTCGTTATCGCTTCGTGGTGATCGACGGCGACGCGGTGTATTCGGCCGCCGACACCCTGGTGATCAGCACCCAGGTGGACGGCGTGATCATGGTCGTGCGCTCCGAGGACACCCGTTGGGAAGTGGCCCAGGCCGCGGTCCAGCGCCTGACCCAGGCCGGGGCGAAACTGGTCGGCAGCGTGTTCAACCGCCGCAAGTACTACATGCCCAAATGGCTGTACAAAAACCTGTAAGCAACCAGAAAAGGATGACGCCATGAACGCCAAAATGCTTGTCCTGCTGTTGCTACCGCTTGCAGGTTGCTCCAGCCAACCGGAAACCAATATTCCGGTGCAGATCCTCACGGCCACGCCGGCCAACGCCCAGGCCACCGACATGCCCAAGGTCGAACAGACCTTGCGGCCCCAGGATGTGCTGGACGTGATCTTCCACATCAGCACCAGCGGCTCGGACGCTTATCGCGTGCAGTCCGGTGACACCATCGGCCTGAACTTCACCGCCGCCAGCCAGCTCAACGGCAATCAACTGGTGCTGCCTGACGGCACCATCGAACTGCCGGGGGCCAACCAGTCGGTGAAAATCGAAGGGCTGACGGCCGAAGAAGCCAAGACCGAAATCCAGCGTGCCTACCAGCGCAAACAACTGTTCCAGCCCAACCGTAATCAGTTGACGGTGCAAATCATCAGCCCCCTGAGCAACGAGTCCAACCTCAAAAGCTCGCTGAACCACCCTGGCACCGGCATGAGCCGGGAGATCACTGTGGGCACCGACGGCTATGCGAGTTTCCCGGAAATCGGTTCCGTGCCGCTGCAAGGCATGACGGTCAACCAACTGGAAACGTTCCTCAACAAACGCTACGCCAGCCTGCCCGGGCGGATGACGGTGGATGTGCTGCTCAAATCCACGGCGGGCAACGAGATCTACGTGCTGGGTGAAGTCGGCCAACCGGGTTCCTACCCGATCCGTCGGCCGGTCTCGGTGCTTGAAGCCCTGACCCTTGCCCGTGGCGCCAACGTCAAGGCACGGCTCGATTCGGTGGTGATCATGCGGCGCAACGGCAACCAGGTTAAGGCCGTGCGGTATGACGTGGAAAAAGCCTTGTCCGGGGATGCGTCGCAGATCGCTTACCTGCAACCGGACGACATGCTTTATGTGCCGAAGACCAAACTGGCCAGCGCCGGTGAGCTCGCACGGCAATTGGCGGACGTTGTGTTGTTCCAGGGTGTGGGCCTGAGTTTCGGCTATCGCCTCGACAACAAAGACGACAACAGCAACTAACTCTCAGGTGATCTGACATGAATCCAAAGGAAAACTACCTGCACGAGTTCTTCAGGATCTTCTTCGCCAATAAGCAACTGGTGAAGCGAGTGTTCCTGGTCTTTGCAGTCATCGCCCTGCTCTTGCCGCTGGTGCTCAAACAGAGCTTCGACATCACCGCGCAAGTCATCGTCCAGTCGAAAAAACTGTCCCAAGGCGACGCTACAACGTCCCTGAATCAGGAAAACGCCAGCTTCATTCCGCCGTCACTGGCGGACATGGAAACCGAGAGCAATATCCTGCGTTCGCCGGCGCTGATCCGTCAGACCATCAGCGAACTGCGGGACAAGGGCCAGTACAACCCCGCCCCCGGCATGCTCAGCAAACTGGTGTCCGAGCCGTTCAAACGCTATGTCACCTCGCCGCTGCGTGAGTACGTGATCAATCCGGCGAAAGCCGCGCTGGGGATGGAGACCGATCCGGTGCGCGACACGGTGCTGGACGGGCTGACCCAAGAGGCCATCGACAAACTCAAGGTCGAAACCCTGCCCGGTTCCAACGTGATCTCCATCGTCTACAGCTTTGGCGATCCGCACCAGGGCACCCAGTTTGTCGCCGCGCTGCTGCAAAACTACCTGGTCAGCCGTCAGGAACTGCAATCCATCGACCTGCCGCAAAGCTTCTATGAAACCAAGAAGCAGCAATACGAGGTGCGTCTCGATGGCCTGGAAGGCAATCGGCTGGCGTTGCTGGAGGCTGTCGGTTCGTCCGATCCCAAGGAAGAAATCACCTTCCGCCTCAATGCCATCAACACCGAGGAGCAAGCGCTCAACCTGTACCAGGATCGCCTGCTGCAAAGCCAACGCTGGCTCGACTACCTGAAAACCGCCCTGGCCGCCGCCAGCAGCAACTCCAGACTCAACGACTACACCTTCCCCTTCACCTTTACGACCACGGTGGACAACGTCGCCTTTGAGGATCGCGAGATCAAGCAGATGGGCGAGGCACTGACCACGCAAGTCAGCCGCTACATGAACGACCTGGCGGTGTTCCAGCCGGGCAGTGAACCGATGCTGCTGACCCGCGAACAAATTTCCCGCACCCGCCAGCAGTTCTTGAAAGTGGTGAGCAACCGGATTCAGGAACGCACCACCGACCTGGCCGTTGTCAGCTCGGTGATCGCCCAGAAAACCGCGCGCATCGCCGACTTCAAGAACCGCATCCACCAGTTGCAGGAAACCCAAAGCAAGCTGCGGCAGATGGACACCGAGATCAACGCCTTGCACGCGGCGTTCGGTACCTACGCCCAACGCTTTGCTGAAAGCAGCTCAGTGCGCTCGCTGGACAACGACCTGTCGAACGCCCGGGTGCTCAGCCCACCGTTCGAGCCGACCGCCCCGGCGTTTCCCAAACCGTTCCTGATCATTCCGTTCGGTTTGTTCACCGGCCTGTTGCTGGCGATTGCCCTGGTCTACGTGCGTGAGTTCTTCGATCACCGCTTCAAGCATCCGGCGCAAATCACCCATGAACTGGGCCTGCCCGTGCTGTTGGTGATCAACGAGCAGGACATCGAACCGGCCAACCCGCACAAGAACTGGACCGTACCGAGATTCGTGCATTGGGTGCGCAATTGAACGCGCCGCTCTCCCCTTCCCGCGAACTGCCGATCATTCATTTGCTCAGCAGCGGTGGCTTCTACGGGGCTGAGCGGATGCTGCTGGACCATTGCCTGGCGACGCCGGGGCAGCACCAGGTGCTGTTTCTCGATGCGCCGCCAGAACTGATCGCACGGTTTCGCGAGGCCGGGGTGGACTGCCAGGGCTGCACGGGACTGGGGGCGCTGCTCGCGCATTTGCGTCAGCGCCGGGCGCAGCAGCCGCTGATCAATACGCACAATTTCAAAGGCCTGTTGTTTGGCTGGGTCGGCGCGACGCTGTTGCGTTTGCCGCTGGTGATTACCCAGCACGGTTTCACGCCGCGCAGTCGCAAGCAGAAGTTCTACACCTGGCTGAGCCTGCAACTGTGCCGCACCGCCTCGGTGAATCGCGTGGTGTGTGTCGCTGAAAGCATCGCCACGTTGTGCCGCCAGGCCAGCGTCCGCTCGGAAAAACTGCAAGTGATTCCCAACGGTCTGCCGGCGGCAAAAAAATCGTTGCCGCACCGGGTGGGCGGTACGCGCTGGCTGGCCGGTTACGTCGGACGGCTGAGCAGTGAAAAAGGCCCGGACCTGTTTCTCGATGCGCTGATTCCGTTGTGTCAGCAACACCCCGAACTGGACGCCGTGATGCTCGGCGACGGCCCGGAACGGGAGTCGCTGCTGGCGCGGATCAGTGAGGCGGGTCTGCAATCGCGCATCACCCTGCCGGGGTATCAGACCGACATGACGGTGTGGTGGCGCCGCCTCAATGCGCTGGTGATCAGCTCGCGCACTGAAGGCACGCCGATGATTTTGCTCGAAGCGATGCAGTCCGGGGTGCCGGTGGTGGCGTTCGGTGTCGGCGGGATTCCCGATGTGCTGCAAGAGCGGCACAACGGCTTGCTCGCTACGCCGACCGACAGCGTCGCCCTCGCCCGGCAGCTTGGCACCTTGCTCAGTCAACCGGCCCTGGCTCGAGAGTTGAGCGACAACGCAAGACGTACACAACAGGATCGCTACGACCTCAAGGCCCTGGCCGAACGCTGGTCGCAGCTTTATATCCGTACTGCACGGGAGGCACGCGCGTGATCTTTCCGCTCTCGATCATCAGTCTGCTCGGCCTGGTCTGCCTCGGTTTGCTGGCCAGCCCTTATCCGTTCCTGGCGCCGGGTGCCGTACTGGGCCTGGTGGGTGTGGCGGTGCTCTATCGCAAACCGGGTTGGGGTTTGCTGGGGATCGTCGCGCTGGTGCCGTTCGAGGGTTTCTTCAAGGACAGCGCGCTGTCGGGGACCAAGTTCGTCGGCGCTTCCCTGGCGCTGATCCTGATGCTGCAACTGGCCCTGCACCAGATTCCGTCTGAACGCCTGCGCAGCAACATCTGGCGCTTCCTGCTCTGGTTCATGGTGTTGTACCTGCTGAGCCTGCTCAATTCCGATGACCTGGGAATCTCCTTGGGGCATCTGCGGGAACTGAGTGTCGGCTTGATTCTGTTTGTGATCACCCTGCTGGTCGGGCGCGAGTTGAACCTGGACCTGTTCGCCAAACTGGTGACCCTCAGCGTTGCGACCACCTGCGCATTGACGATGTTTTCCGCCAAGTATCAGGACCAGGGCCGCGCCGCCGGTCTGCTGGAAGACGCCAACGCCTTTGCCATGCTGATTGCCTTCGCCGTGCCCATGGGCCTGTTGCTGGTGATGCGCAGCCCGAACCTGTTGCACCGCTTGTTTTGGGGCGGTTGCTGCCTGTTGCTGTTGGGCGGCATGACCAAGACCGAATCCCGTTCCGGGCTGGTGGTGTTGTTTCTCAGCCTGGTCATCGGCGCGTGGCACTACCGTGCGCAGTTGCCACGCATTCGCCCACGGCACCTGGGGTTTGCCATGCTCGGCCTGGCGATCGTGATTCCGCTGGGCATCTATGCGATGCCTGCCGGGTACATTGCGCGCATCCAGTCCTTGAGCATTTTGAGCGCCGGGGCCAAGAGCCAGGACGAATCCCTGGGCCGCCGCGCCTCGTACATCGTGGTCGGCAGCCAGATGATCCGCGAGAATCCGCTGCTGGGCAGCGGCCCCGGGACCTTCCCGCTGCACTACGCCACCACGGGGTATGCCAAGGCGTTTTCCGCCAATCGCAAGGCCGGCGACTTGTACCGCCGGGCGCACAACACGTATCTGGAGATCTTCAGCGAACTGGGGATTCCCGCCGGGCTGCTGTTCGTCGGCATGCTCGCCCTGGGCGTGTACAACCTGATCCGCGCCCGCCACGCCTGGCTTTTGCGGCACAACGGGCAACAGGCGGACCTGATGACCCACCTGGCCATCAGCTTTCTGTCGCTCAACCTGTTTTTGATGTTCCTCAGTACGCCGAACCAGAAGTACGTGTGGGTCATGCTTGCCCTGTCCAGCGTACTGCGCCTGAAAGCTGAAGAAGCCCCATTGCAGGAGGCCACGGCATGAGCCGCATCAGCATTGTGATCCCGATGTTCAACGAAGCCCGGCACATCGGCCGGACCTTGCTCGCCGCGCAAAAGGCTGCCGATGCGGCGGACGTCGACTGTGAGTTGATCGTGGTCGACAACGGCTCCGACGATCACGGCCCGCAGATTGCCCGGCAGTTCGGGGCGCAGGTTCTGGTCCTTCCCGGTTTGCTGATCGGAGCCCTGCGTAATCGCGGTGCGGCGGTGGCCACCGGGAAATGGCTGGCCTTCATCGATGCCGACATCGAGATGCCCGAAAACTGGCTGAGCCTGTTGTTCGAACTCGAAACCGGCGCCCAGGCCGATGTGTTCGGCCTGGACCTGCACACCCCGGCCGAAGCCCCGTGGTATGCCGACGCCTGGCAACGCCGGACCCTGCGTCCGACCAGCCACACCCTGCACCCGGTGACATGGTTGCCCACCGCAAACCTGTTACTGCTGCACACCTGGTTCGATCAGGTCGGCGGCTTCGACGAAACCCTGCGCACCGGCGAAGACAAGGATTTCACCCTGCGTCTGCACCAGGCCGGCGCCCGCTTGCTGGCGGTCAATGAAAGCGTCGCCCTGCATTGGGGCTACGAGGGCAGTTGGCGCGAGTGGATGGGCAAGGAAATGTGGCGCCAGGGCAGTCATCTGCAATTGCTGCGCACCCACGGGTTCAGCCTGCGCCTGCTGCGCTTTCCGCTGCTGTCGCTGGTGGTGTGGCTGCTGGACTTCATGGCGATCTCCGCCCTGTTCAATGGCTTCCCGCACCATGCGGCGATCATGGTGCTAATCACGTCGGTGCCGGCGCTGATCCTCAGCCTGCGCCAGAGTTTCAAGCACCGCGACATGCGTCTCACGCTGCAACTCTGGGGCCTGCATTGGGTGCGCCTGCACCTGGCCGGCGCCGCGTTCATCCTCAGCCTGTGTCATTGGAATGCCAGGAGGCCCGCCCGTGGCTGAATTTATTTTCTGGTTGTGCCTGTTGTTGCCGGTCTACGCCTACCTTGGCTATCCGCTGCTGCTGACGCTGCTGGCGCCGATGTTCGCGCCACGGCGCCACGAACCTGCACCGCCGCTGAAGGTGAGTGTCGTGATCGCGGCGCACAACGAGGCGCGCCACATCGAACACAAGCTGCGCACGCTGCTGGCCCAGGATTATCAACCGGCGATGCTGCAAATCATCCTGGTCAGCGACGGCTCCACCGATGACACCGTGGCCTGCGCGCACAAGGTCATCGACCCGCGCATCAGCGTGCTCGACCTGCCCCGCCAGGGCAAGGCCGCGACCCTGAATGCCGGCGTGGCGTTGAGCAGCGGCGACATCCTGGTGTTCACCGATGCCGACAACCAATGGTCCCGGGACACCCTCGGCCACTTGCTGGCGCCGCTGTCCGATCCGCAGGTCGGTGGCTGCGCCGGGCACATGGTGATCCCCGTCACCGGTGGTGGCCTGAGCGTCGGCGACAGCCTCTATCGCCACTACGAAGGCTGGCTGCGCTGGGCGGAGAACCGCACCGGTTGCATGGTCTCCGCCGACGGCGCCTTGCTCGCCCTGCGCCGAGAGTTGTTCGAGAACGTGCCGGCGGAGGTCAACGACGATTTCTTCATCAGCACCTGCGCGCCGGTGGCGTTCAAGCGCATCGTCTACGTGCCCGAGGCCCAGGTGATCGACCACGGCGTCGATGAAGCGGACAAGCAATTTCGTCGCCGCCAACGGGTCACCGTCGGAGGCTTGCAGAGCCTGGCCCATCGCCGGGAACTGCTCAACCCGCTGCGTTACGGTCTGTATTCGATTGCACTGATCAGCCACAAGCTGATCCGGCGTCTGGCACCGGTGCTGTTGTTGCCGTTGCTGCTGAGCAATTTATGGCTGTGGAATGACCACGGGTTCTATCAATTTTGCCTGGTGGCGCAACTGCTCGGTTACGCCGTGGCGATTGCCGGTCTGCTGGACTCGCAACACCGTTTGCCCAAACCCTTTCGCCTCGCCGCGTTCCTCCTGGTGACCCTGGTCGGGATGAGTATCGGTCTGTGGCAGTTCCTGCGTGGCCAGCGTTACAGCCAGTGGAACCCCGAGCAAAATCGATGAAAGGAACATGCCATGGCGATCAAACAATTATTAAAACGCACCAGTGGCTGGCTGTACCTCAACTCCCCGGTGGGGCGCAATCAACTGCATGGCGCCGGGGTGATCCTGATGTTGCATCGGGTGCTGGCCAACGACCACGCCGCCGACCTGCCCCATCGCAATGAACTGTGCGTCGGGCCGAAGGCTTTCGAGCACTTGCTGGTCTGGCTGAAAAAGCACTTCGACTGCGTGCCGCTGATGGACATCCTGCACCCCGGCACCCAGCGCTCGGAACGGCCGAAAGTGACCCTGACCTTCGATGACGGCTGGCGCGACAACGCGGTGAATGCGTACCCGTTGCTGAAGAAGTATCAGGTGCCGGCGAGCATTTTCCTCTCCACGGATTTCATCGGCAGTCGCCAGCGCTTCTGGTGGGAAAGCCTGGGCGAAACCCTGTGGGGCAGCCATGGCGAAAAACCGCGGATGCATTTGATCGAGTGCCTGCAACAAGTCGGCCGGCCCCTGCCGGTGCTGATGGATGATGTGGACGTGGACCGCCGCAGCCTGACCTTGCTGCACTACCTGCAAAGCCTGAAAACCCTGCCCCCGGACGATTTGAGCCGCCTCACCGATGAATGCCCCGAAGAGTCGTTGCCCCAGGCTTTGGACTGGCAGCAAGTGCGCGCCCTGGAAGCCTCCGGTCTGGTGCGCTTCGGCCCCCACGGCGCCAGTCACGCGATCCTCACCGGCCTCGACGATCAACGCCTGAACGAAGAACTGAGCCGCAGCCGCGATGCCTTGTCGAACGGCTGCAACCGGCCATTGCCGGTTTACTGCTACCCCAACGGCGACCACGATGCGCGGGTACGGCAACAGGTGGCCGAGCACGACTTCCCGTTCGCCCTCGGCACCGGCACCGGCATCTATCGCGGCGGTGGCGAGCCCCTGGCCTTGCCTCGCTTCGGTGTCAGCCAGCGCACGGCGCGCAATCCGGAGTTGCTGTCCTGGCGCATCTACCGTGGGGCACGGCCATGAGCCGCAGCCATTACCTCAAGCACCTGGCCCTGAGCATGGGCACCAAACTGGCGATGATCGGCCTGCGTTTGCTGCGCAACGTGTTGCTGGCGCGGATTCTCGGGCCGAGCGAACGTGGCTTGTTTGCCCTGCTCAGCACCCTGCCCGACCTGATCAGCGCCGCCACCAGCGGCGGCTTGAATTCGGCGGTGGGCTATCAAGCGGCCAAGCAACGGCCGATGGGTTTGCTGCTCAGCCAAGTGCTGGTGTTCGGCTGCCTGCTGGCGCTGTTGCTGACCTTGGTGGTGGTAGCGTTGACCCGGGAATTCGGCAGCGAACTGGACATCACCACGCAACTGGGCCTGCTCGCCTGGCTGTTGCTGCTGGCGGTGCCGCTGACGGTGCTGAAAAGTGGCTTGCTGACGTTGCACAACGCCTCTGGCGGCGTGGTGGCGTTCAATGCCTTGCGCCTGGTGGAATCCCTGGCGCCGCTGCTGCTGTTTCTGGCGCTGTTCTGGATGTGGAAAACCGCCGCCCTGGAAGCGGCGCTGATCAGTTGGCTGGCGGGCATCAGCCTGGTGGTATTGGCCGGTTGGGTCTGGCTCAAGCGCAATCAACCGCTGACCCTGCAATGGGACCGCGCCAGTCAAAACGAACTGCTGCGCTACAGCGCCCGCAGCCATCCCGATTTGCTGTTCCAACAAGTGATCCTGCGTTCCGACTATCTGTTTATCGGTGCCCTGCTCGGCAGCACGGCGCTGGGCCATTACGCCATGGCCAGTGCCGCCGCCGAACTGCTGCTGATCGTCCCGGAAGCAGTGACCACGCCGCTGATGAAACGCCTGCTGCAACAGGAAGAAGGCATCGACAAAGTAACCCCGCTGGCCCTGCGCCTGACAGCCACGGTGATGCTCGGTGCGTGCCTGACCATGGCGGTGATCGGCGAATGGCTGATCGTCACACTGTTCGGCGCGGCCTATCAACCGGCCTATCCCGCTCTGCTCGCCCTGCTGCCGGGGCTGTTCGGTCTGTGCTATGCGAGCATCCTGCGCCTGGACCTGTTGGGCAAGAATCGTCCCGGCACCATTTCGCTGATGATGGGCCTGAGCGCCGTGCTCAACCTGGCGCTGAACGTGCTGTTGATCCCGACCTACGGCATCGTCGGCGCGGCGGCGGCCTCGTCCATCGCCTACCTGGCGGTGACCCTTGCCTTGCTGGTGTTGTACTGCCGGTTGAGTGGCGTACCGGTGTGGCAAACCCTGATCATCCTGCCCAGCGACATCGCCCCGATGCTGCTGATGCTGCAACGGAAATCGGCATGAAACGCCTGGCGCTGCTGTTCGGGTTGGGCTTTGCGCTCGACGTGCAAGCGGCGTCGATGCGTTGGTCCGACATTCGCGACGGCAGCCTGTACCTGCAAACGGATCGCCCGGACACCGTGACCGTGCGCTGGGTCCCGGCGTGGCAGGCGGATGCCAATGAAGAACACATTTACCTGGTCGACGGCCAAGGCAAGCTGTCGGGCGAACGGCTGATCGCCGCCAGTGAATCCCGGGGCACCCAGAGCTGGCCGTTGGCGCCGGGGGCCGCGAGTTATCGGCTGGAGATTCCGGGCTACAGCTTTCGCCGCTACAAGGTCGAGCACGACGAACACACCGTGGCCCTGTTCGCCCCGGCCAAGGTGCATTTCAGCGCCGAGTCCCGTGATGGCGACGAGTTGTTTTTCAAGGTCGCGCCCGGGGAGCACGCGGTGCTGGCCGGCAAGTTCCACGGCGGTGTCGGCGCCCTGCAAGCCCAGCGGGTGAGTGACGGCCAACCCGTGGTGCTGGCCCTCAAACCCTATCGCGCTTATTGGCAGTTCGATCAAGTCGCGTTGCCTGTGAGCAACAGTGAACAAACCTGGCGCCTGCGCTTGCGGGGCAGCGGCAAGGTGGCGTTCTGGCTCGACGGCACCGCCAACCTGTTCGCACAGAATCCGCAGCAACTCAAACCGCTGCGAGAGGACGATGGCCAGACGCGCCTGACGCTGCACAAAGAAGTGCTCGGTCCGACCCCGAACCTCGGTATCGCCCTGCCCTATGTGCTGCCGCCGCCGTCCAGTTATGCCGTGCTCGATGCGTTGAATCCGCGGGCCGCCAGTTACTACAGCCTCGTTGACATCATGGCGAGAAAGCCGCACTACGAAGACGCGTTTCGCCAGGTGTATCAGGACCGCTTCGGCATCACCCAGGACATCACCTTGCTGGCCGGCAGCCAACGCCAGGCCGACCTGCGTGCCGACACCACGAGCAACGGCGGCCTCGACGCCTGGCTCGCGTCCACCCGCGCCCTCGGCGGCAAAGGCATCCATTACATCGGTTTTGCCGACGAGCCCAACCTCAACTACCCGGACTACGCCAACTACCAAAGCATCTTCAACAGCATGGCCCGGCAAGTGCGCAGCGATCCGGCCAATGCCAAGGCCGGCGTGCGCATCGCCATGCCCGCCACTTCGCGGCTGGTCAACGGCCCGTTCGCCGACAATGCGGCGGACAAACGCGGCATCGATTGGGCCAGGCGTTTGCTCGCGGAATCCGGTGATCAGATCGACGCTTTGGCGTGGCACGAATGGATGATCCGCGACTTGCTCGCGACCCGTGTCTACCGCGACAGCGTACGCCGCGCCGCCGACCTCGTGGGCCTGGACGCCAATGGGCGGCCGCGCAAGGCATTGCTGCTGGACCAGACCAACATGTCCAGCGGCTCAAGCCTGAGCCCCTACGATCAGGAAACCCATTTCGCCTCGCTGTGGTGGGCCTCGGTGGCGATTAATTCGGCCCAGGACGGCTTGCTGGAGATGCTCAACTGGTTCCAGGCAAACGATGAGCCGAACTACCCCAAGGGCATGTTCAAGGTTCTGGATGACGATCATTTCGAGCTCAAACCAGTGGGCATGGCCCAGCAATTTATCCAGCAGCATTGGCTACGCAACGTCATCCGCGTGGAGAACGACGCCTTCGAGGTCGACGTACTGGCCATGGCCAGCGACGCGCAACGCGGTCTGCTGGGGGTCAACAAAGGCACGCGTTTGCAACGGGTGGATCTGAACGGAGCGAACTGCCCGCTAAGCAAAGGCTCCTTGCGCTACTTCGGCGCCGACAACCGCAGCCGCGACGCGCCCTTTCACTGTCAGGACGGTCGCGTCAGCTTCGATCTGCCAGGGGAAACCCTGTTCGCCCTGAGCTGGATCGCGTCATGAACCCTTATTTCGACCCGTTAAGAGATAGCTACAGCGAACACCGAATTTGTGGCGAGGGGGCTTGCCCCCGTTGGGTTGCGAAGCAGCCCCAAAACCTGCAACCGCGATGTATCAGGTACATCGAATGAACCGGTTTACGACTGCTGCGCAGCCGAACGGGGGCAAGCCCCCTCGCCACAAAATGTGTTCTCCCAGCTGAAGCTCAGGAGTCAAGAACATGAGTATTTTTCAGAAACTCAGCGAACACATTAAGCAAAAAGGCCTGCGCGCCACCCTCGGCAAGGTGTGGAAGCACTACGTGTTTTCCCACGAAGAACTGATCTGGATGGAGCGTGACCTGGTCACCCCGATCCCACCCCATAAACTGCGGCCGTACACCCCGCTGCGTCTGGAAACCATCACCGCACAGAACGCCGTGGCCTTTGGCAAACACTTCGGCGATCGCGTCGGCACCATGGCCGAACTGGCGAACGAAGGGCATACCGGGCACATGTACCTCAATGACGACGGCGATGCCGTGGCCTTCATCTGGGGCAGCAAGGGCAATTACCACGACCGTCACTATTACGGCTGCTGGTTCCCGGTCAAACCCGGCGAGTTCTTCGAATTCGGCGGTGAGCAGATTCGCGCTTACTGGGGCACCACGCTGTCGGTGGATTTCCAGTTGAACCTGTGGAAAGCCATGGCCGATCAGGGCTGCAACAAAGTGGTGGATGTTTGCGAATCCCACAACATCCCGGCGCTCAAGTTGCACATACGCATGGGCTACAAGGAGCAAGGACGAATCATGAACGTCTACCATTTGTTCGGCCACTGGCGCCTCTACCGTGAAACCCGTTACAGCGGCTCGCGTCTGGACGCCTTGCGCAAACCGACGCCGGCCCCCATTGCTGCAGAGGCGACCTGACCCGATGGTGGCGCGATACGAATGGCGCACGTCGCTGTGCGCCCCGGACTTTCCGGCCGTGGCTTATGAAGCATTGCGCGTGCGAGTGACGGACCACACGCCCTTCAACACCCTGGCCTGGCTGGCGGCTGCGGAACAGGCACTCAGGGACGGCGAGCGCCTGCATGTGCTGCTCGGCTGGCTGGGCGATGAACTGGCGCTGTGCCTGCCGCTGGTGGCGTCACGCGAACGTTTTGGCGGGATGCCGTTTCGGGTGTTGCATCACCTCGGCTACCCGCTGACCGATCGCCTGGCGCTGTTGTCCAGCCTCGATGCCGAGTGCATCCGCAAGGCGCTTATCGTGATCCGCCGCCGCTTGCCCCACGCGTTGCTGCAACTCAACGAGCTGTGCGAACCCGTGGGCGAAGAAAGTGCCCTGACGGTATGGATGGCCCACAGTTCCACCGGTGAACGGCGCCTCAGTTGCAAGGTGCCGGTGCACCTGATCAGCGATGCGGATCGCCAGGAAGTCTCGGGGGATCCGCGCTACAAACTGCGCCGCGCGCGCAAACGCATCGCCGCATGTGGCGCCCAAGTGCGGCGCATCACCCCGGATGCCACGACCATGGGCCCGCTGCTGCAAGCCATCAGCGAAGTCGAAGCAGTGAGCTGGAAAGGCGATGAAGGCGTCGGCATCTTCGCCGACGAACGCCACCGACAATGGATGGACCGAGCCTTCACGGCCCTCGCCGCCCGCGGCCTGGTACGGGTGGTGGTGCTGGAACTGGACGGCCGTTGCATCAGCTATCGCCTCGGCTTGCTGGAGCAGGGTCGGCTGTACGACTACAACCTGGCGTTCCTGCCGCAATTCGCCGACCTGGGCAGTGGCCGGGTGCTGCTGGAAGAGTGGATTCGCTGGGGCCTGGACGACAACTGGCGCTGGATCGATGCCTCGCGGGTCAGCCTGGAAAACTCCAGTCATCAACTTCACGAACGCATGACCGGGCAACTGGAGCACTGGCGCTGGAGTTTCTATTCCTGGCGTCCCGGCGGCCTGGTGTTGGGGCTGGCGTTGCGGGTCTGGCAACGGCTCAAACCAGCCTTGCAGCAATGGCGGGCGAAACGGGCGGCAGCCGCCGTGGTCACCGTACCGGTGGCCAAGGCGCCTGCGCCAACCGATAAAACCATGGAGGGCGAACATGCCTCACCAAGTCATAGTCAACGCTGACGATTTCGGCCTCAGCCCGTGCGAAAACGCGGTGATCCTCGGCGCCTTCCAGGCCGGTGTCATCAGTTCCGCCACGGCCATGGCCAACATGCCGGCGTTCGAAGCCGCGTGCCTGATGGCCCAGCATCCGTTGCTCAAGGGGCGCATCGGCCTGCACTTCAACCTCACCTATGGCCAGCCGTTGAGCCAAGGCATTCTCGAACGCCGCACGTTCTGCGACAGCCAGGGCGAGTTTGACCTCAACCTGCCGCGCCACAGTCTCTGGCTCAATCGCCTGGACCGGGAAGCGGTGATGGATGAACTCGAGGCGCAATGGCAACGCTGCGTGGATCACGACGTGCGGCCCAGCCACATCGATTCCCACCAACACGTGCACAACATCTGGCCCATCGGCGAGATCGTCGCGCGCTTCGCCGCCCGCCAAGGGGTAGCCGTGCGCCTGGCGCGCAACCTGGGGCAAAACCTGAGCCTGCCCAAGCGCGTGTTCAAAGGTTTGCTCAATCGGCGTTTGCAAACATTGGCCGGGGCCACGGCGGATTATGTGTGCACGCCGGTGGACCTGCGCAACCTGCCTGTACCGACCGACGGTCTGCTGGAAATCGTCGCCCATCCCAACCAGCTCGGCGCCGATTTCGGCGATGCCTACCTCAACCCCGGCGAGTCGCTAACCCAAGTGCTAGAGCGGCGCCTGGCCGGTATCGAGCGGGTGTCCTATGCCGTGGTCAGCAGGCGTTTGCAGGCCGGTACGGCGGCGCTCGAATGAGTTACATAAATTGCAACACATTCAAAGCTGGCGCTTTGACATGAACTTGCAACCTTGATCTATACCCATCAAAAGCATCTCCCACAACACCTGGCTTTGGCCACGGAGGGCTCCATGAACGTCATCGGCAAGCTGCGCGAACGCATCAGGCAAAAAGGCCTGGGCAACCTCTTCAAGGCATTCTGGAAGCGCTACGTGTACTTCCACTGGGAACTGTTGTGGATGGAGCGCGACCTGGTCAGCCCGGTGCCGCCACACGCGTTGCGCCCCTATTCCGGTTTGCGTCAGGTGACCATCACCGCAGACAACGCCATCGCCTTTACCAAGCATTTCGGTGACCGCGTCGGGACCATGGCCGAACTCGCCGCCGAGGGTCACACCGGGCACATGTACCTGGACGACGAAGGCCACGCCGTGGCGTTTATCTGGGGCAGTACCCGGAACTACCATGACCGGCACTATTACGGTTGCTGGTTCCCGGTGAAGCCGGGGGAGTTCTTCGAGTTCGGCGGCGAAATGACCCGCGCCTACTTCGGCACCAGCCTGTCGGTGGATGTTCAAGTCGCCCTCTGGGAAGCCATGGCCGCCCAAGGCTGCAACAAAGTGGTGGATGTCTGCGAAACCCATAACATTCCAGCCCTGAAACTGCACATCCGCATGGGCTATCACGAACAGGGCCGCGTGACCCACGTCCATGGCCTGTTCGGCGGCCGCTGGCGCTTCTTCCGCGACACCCACTACACCGGCTCACGCCTTGACCCGCTGCGTAAACCAAAACGGCCGGTGGTGGCGCCAGCCACGGCAGAGGCCTGACACAACACCGAACCCGTGGCGAGGGAGCTTGCTCCCTCGCCACATTTGGTTTAGTGGCGGTCACAAAATCTGTGCCTGGACCGAATCCCTTGTAGGAGCAAGGCTCGCCCGCGAAGGCGTCCTCGATATGCTCACGACGGTCGTTTTTCCTACACCCTTGAGGGAAAAAGACACCCGAGACCCAAGAAGAGCCTGACTGATAATTCGTATCCACACGGATACAGTCGAGCAATGAACTATCTTATTCAACAAACCCATATTTTCTCGACATGGCACGCCTCAGTTCGCGACTTGCGGGCAAAGTTCGCCATCGCTCGTCGCATTGATCGTGCCTCTGCGGGTAATCTAGGCGATATCAAGTCAGTGGGTGAAGGTGTTTCCGAAATGCGCGTGGACGTTGGTGCAGGCTATCGAATCTACTTCACCATGCGAAACGGTATGGTCATCGTATTATTGGCCGGCGGTGATAAATCCTCGCAAAGCACTGACATCCGGCGTGCAAAAAAAATGGCAAAGGAGGTTTAACCATGAGCCAAACTTTGACTAGTTTCGACATGGCAGCACTGCTCGACAGTGACGAGGCCATTAGCGAATACCTCTCGCAGGTACTGGCGGAGGGCGATAACGAAGAGTTTCTACGCGCTATCGGCTATGTAGTAAAAGCCCGTGGTATGACACAAATAGCCAAAGACTCCGGGATGGGGCGCGAAAGCCTGTACAAAGCTTTCGCGCCGGGTGCAAAACCACGTTTTGACACGGTGCTAAAGGTTATTCATGCCCTCGGTATTGATCTCTATGCGCAGCCAGGCCATGCAGTCAATCACTCGAATCTCTGAAAGAGTCTCCTGTGCTCTGCCTGAAAAACCCGAAGGTACAAATCACCGTAGGTCGGATGGAGTACATCCGCTTCATAGTCGTTTACTGTCAGGCCGCCTTCGCGAGCAAGCCCGCTCCCACAGGGGATTTTCGTAACTAGGAGATCCCCTGTGGGAGCGGGCTTGCTCTCGAAGGCGTCAGTCGAAGCAACACATTCTTCAGCTCAAACCCTCACCGCCACCCACGTAAAACACAACGGCAACTGCGCCACCTGTTTTTCATACCGGTCATACAGTTCTTCGCGATTGGAATGCGGGTATTCCTTGAAGTGGCTGATCTGTAATCCCGCTTCGATGGCGCCGGTGAAGATGGCGCTCAGGGTGTGGACGAACCAGTAGGACGCGGCCGCCGGTTGTTCGATTTTGCCTTCGTAGACGATCGGCTGGTGCTGCACGAACGGTTCGCTGCGAAAGTAGGAGCTGTCCAGGCGATACGGATCGGCGGCTTCGGGGTCGAGCATTTCCAGGAACGGGTGGGTTTCGTAGATCACCACCGCGCCGCCGGGTTTGAGGGTTTGCGCGACGTGCCGGAAGAACTCGGCAATGTCCGGCATCCAGTTCAAGACACCGATGGTGATCAGCGCTACATCGAAACGGTGGTGCAACTCCGTTGGCAGGTGATGGATATCCGCCTCGATGAACTCAGCCCCATGAGGCGAGCGCGCCGTCAGTTCCCGGGCCTGTTCGAGAAACGCTGCGGACTGATCGACCCCCACCACCCGCCGCGCCCCCAGGGCATACAGCGACAGACTTTCCCGGCCGTTATTGCAGCCCAGTTGCACCACGTCCTTGCCCTCGACGCCCACCTGTTCCAGCACACCGCGCAGGGTGTCATCGAGGCAGCAAAAATTAGCCTGGCTCACGGCGCTGAGCACGCCCTGCCATTCGGGGCTGTCCTTGTGATGGCGGGCGGAATCATTCCAGGCCTCGCGATTGCTGGCGACGGCTTGTTGTTTGGTCGGCATGTCCATTGCGCACTCCAGATCTCGTTTTTATTGACGGGCACGAGTCTAGATCAGCCCCTGAAAAAACCACATCGAGGCTTTGTTGCGATCTTGTAATCCGGGCCGCCGAACGCCTGGCCGTGCGAGAGCTATAGTTAATGACCTTGGGGAAAAACGATTTCGCAGGTGTCGCCATGAAACAAACCAATCTGACGCTGTTGTTCATCGCCCTGATCGCCGCCACCGGTGCTGTGCACGCGGACGACAGTTCCAGCACCGAGATGATCTACTACGGCCCCGACCAACCTTTTGCTCACCCTGCCCCGCCGACACTCAGCACCGTGCCGCCACGCGCCTACATCCCGACCGCGCCTCAGGACTTCATCCCGATTGCCAGCGAGCATGTGTTCTACGATTCCCGATTGCCTACCGTGGCGGATGCCAGCGTGCGGGTGTTTATCCGCTCCTACGACCCGGAGCGCGGGATCTACGTCAACGACGAGGTGCTTGACCCGACCTGTCTGTTGGCCTGCCTGACCCGCCAGTGAATATCAGTCCGCCGGCCAGCAATGGCGCAGTGCCGCCCGGCGGTCGATGGCATCGCGCAGTCGGCGCTTCTGGCTTTCCCAAACGTCGCTGTCGACCTTCTCGGCGCGCATCGTCGCCAGCACCGCTTGCTTGGCCTTGAGGTATTCGTCCCAGGCGTCCTGGCGCTTGAGCCGCAGGGCCTCGTCGTCGGACATTTCCATATGGCGCAAGGCCAATTCGCAGGGGTCGTCCAGCACTACCCCGACGGTCAGTTGAATGCGATGAGGGGCGCGAAACTCGGTGACGCTGGTCAGGATCGCCTGGGCCCGTGCGTTGCCCCAGGCCAACGCTTTCGCCAAGGTGGGACGTTCCTCACGGTCATAAAATTCTTCCGCCAGCGCCGCGCCATCGCGGGTGTACACGCCGACAAATACCTGGGTCACGTATTCACGGCTGAAGCGTGCCTGGATGTCGATCTGCGTACCGTCGGGCAGTATTTCATCGTGGCTGCGCCCGCGTAATTGGCTGTTGGTCCAGAGCCAGTACTGCGCGCCTCTATGCCGCATCGTTGGTTACTCCAGAAAAGGGCAAAACCAGTAAGGCACAGGGGCCGGGGGTTTTCCACCGGGCCCGCCTGCCTCTCGTCGTCATCTGATGAACGACCGTCCCTGATCAAATTGCCGTACTCACCACTGCCGTTTGTCCGGTCTTGCGAGGCCGAGTTTTTCAATCCGGTAACGCAGCATGTCGCGGCTCAAACCCAGCAAACGCGCAGACTTGGTGACGTTCCAGTCGGTCTTGTCGAGCATCTTGCGCACCATGTCGCGCTCCACTTCCGGCAGGTTCATCGATTCGACGGGGTTGCTCGGCCGGGGTTCGAAGTATTGGGTTTGCGGCATGACCAACGGTTCGTCCACCAGGCTCTGGCACACGTTCAATTGATGCGCGGCAATGGTGTCGCTCTGGGCCAGCAGCACGGTTTGCTCCAGCATGTTGCGCAACTCGCGCACGTTGCCCGGCCAGGTGTAGCTGAGCAGCAACTCCTCGGCCTGGTCACTGAAATACAAGTGCGGTTTTCCGTAGCGTTTGCCGTGGATCGCCAGGAAGTGCCGAGCCAGCAGCAGCACGTCATTGCCCCGGGCATGCAGGCGCGGCACCTTGATCGAGATGATCCGCAGGCGGAAGAACAAATCACGCCGGAACTTGCCCTGCTGGACCATTTGTTCGAGGTTGCAATTGGTGGCGCTGATCACCCGCAGATCGACTTTGCGTTCCTTCACCGAACCGACCCGGCGAATGGTCCGGTCTTCCAGCAGCTTCAGCAGTTTGGCTTGCAGCAACAGGTCCATCTCACCCACTTCATCGAGAAACAGCGTCCCGCCATCTGCCGCCTCCACCAGCCCGACCCGGCGATCCTTGGCGTCGGTGAAGGCGCCTTTCTCGTGGCCGAACAGTTCCGATTCCACCAGGTTGGACGGGATCGATGCGCAGTTGAATTCAATAAATGGCCCCTTGGCTCGCGGACCGTCAAAGTGCAGGGCCCTGGCCACCAGTTCCTTGCCGGTGCCGGTTTCGCCCTCCACCAACACCGGAGGCAAATCGGTGTTGGCCATCCGGCGCTCGGCGTCGAGCAATTGGCCGATCGTATTTTTCAGGTAGTGCATCGGTGCCGACTCGCCAATCAGCGCCTGCACCCCGGACTTCTGCGCCTCGCGTTCCTGATAGAACGACAGCGTGCGTTCCATGCGGTCGGTGGCCAGGGCCTTGTCCAACAGCAGCTTGAGTTCGGGCAGCGCCACCGGTTTGGTGACGTAATGGAATGCGCCCTCTTTCATCGCCACCACGGCGTCTTCGACGTTGCCGTAACCAGTCATCATGATCACTTTCAGATCCGGCGCGCTGATGCGCAGCTTCTGGATCAAGTCGTGACCGCTCATGCCCGGCAGCGAGTTGTCGGTGAGCACCACGTCCGGAACGAACGTGATCAATTGCTCCAGTGCGTCTTCGGCCGAGTGGCAGACTGTCACCTCGAAGTCCTTGCGCTCCAGGTATGTCTGAATATTCTCGGCGAGGAGTTCATCATCCTCGACCAGCAGTATGCTGTGCTCCATATTCCCCTCCCGTTGCCACTTTAAAGTTGAGACAAACGCGGGTTCCTTCCTGCTCCTGACTGGTCAGTTCGACCGAGCCCTGGAAGCGTTCCATTATTCGTTTGACCAAGGCCAGGCCGACGCCCAACCCACCCTGTTTGGTGGTGAAAAACGGCTTGAAGACCATCTGCTGCTGCTGTTTGGTCATGCCCTTGCCGGTATCGGTCAGGATCATGCTCAACTGCCCAGGCTTGGGCGTCTCGATATCGACGCTCAGCACGCCGCCCTTGGGCATGGCTTCCAGGGCATTGGCGAACAGGCTGTTGAGAATCTGTGTGAGCAGCACTTGCTGACTGACCACCGGCGGAAAACTTTGCGGGGTAAAGCGCACCTCGACGTTCGAACGTCTGATCAGCGGGTCAAAGGCGCTCAGGGCGTCGTCGATGGCCAGCACCAGGTCTACGGATTCAGAGTCGTCGTTCATCGGCCTTAGCGATACCAATAGCTCGCGGACCCAACGGGACATGCGATCGACCTGATTGATGATGTCGCCAATGTTCTTTTGCGCGCCCTGGCTCGCCACTTCCTGGGCCAGTTCGGCGCTGGAGCGGATGGTGGCCAGCGGGTTGCGCAAGCTGTGGGCGACCGCCGAGGACATTTCCCCCAGGGCAACGAAGGTTTCGTTGCTGATCAGTTGCTTTTGCTGGCTCTGCAACAGGGTCGAGGCCCGGCGCACGATCCAGAACAGCGCCAGGTAAATCGCCGCGCCACCGAGCAGGGTCGCGATCCAGATCGACTTGAAGCCGCGCTCAATGCGCTCCACCAGATCAGCGGGCTCTTTGTAGATCTCCACCATGGCGATCACTTTGCTCTTGTCGGCGTTGAACATCGGGATGTAGTTCTCGATAAACAACAGCTGCGGCTCGCGCAACAGCATCTGCTCGGGGCGTTCTTCGTCGATCTTGTGGTAGCTGGAGGACACCGGCACCTTCATTTCGAAGGACTCGTCCAACTCCTCGTCGTCTTCGAAACGCATGCCAATCATCGCCGGGTTGGTCGACCAGATTACCGTGCGGTCGAGGGCAAACACCGTGGCCAGCAAAATATCCGGCAGGTGCTCCACATGGTCGAGGAATTCGATACGCGCCGCGGCCCGCGACCCCGGGTCCACGTCGGGGTAGGCGTGGTCAATCCGCGGATCGAGCATTTCGCCCATGGTTCTGTTCGGATTAATCGAGGCATGGCGAATTTCGGCATCGCCGATGGCCTGAATAAACTGCGCCGTCAGCAAGGCGTCACGCTCAATACTTTCGGTGACCACAAACCGCGTAGAGACATAACCCAGGCCCAGCGCCACGGCGCCGATGATGAAAAAGCTGGCCAGGGAGAACCAGCGCAGCAGATTGAACTGGCCGCCCCAGCTCTTGCGCTCTGCTGCCGGCAGGGTCGGCGCAGGTACTTTTTGTTGTTCTGATAGCTGCATGGGTTTGTCCTGGTTGCTTGCCTGAAGCCTTTTTTAGCCGTTGTCACGAAGAGTGTAGGTGGCATTGATCGTGGTCGACGGGCCAATGATGTTATTTAGCCGCTAGTTCACCTGCGACACTTCTGGCACCTGCTCTGCCAGGGGTTGTTGGCGGTCGGTTTCTTCCTGCAAGAAGTCAATGATTGCTTGGGCGGAATGCTCGTCCAGGCGCAGATTCGGCATCGAAATCTTGTCGAAACGCTGGTACAGCTCCACTGCAATCGGGTCTTTCTCGGCGAGCATGCGGTCCGGCTCGCGAATCCAGCGGTTGAGCCAGGCCGGCTCACGCTGGCGGGTCACACCGATCAGGTCCGGGCCGATGCTGCGCATGCCGATGCCCTGCCCGTCTTGCGGCCCCAGGCTATGGCACGAGGCGCAACGGGTGCGGAACAGTTCTTCGCCGTTGCTCGGCGGGCGAATTTCCGGGGCGTTGGCGTAGCTTTCCTCGATGCTCGGTTGTTTCCAGTTCTGCAGGGTGTTGGCCAGTTGATCGGCCAGGATCCACGGGTTTTCGAACGGTGAGGCCTTCATCCAGCGGCCCGTTTGCTGATTGCCCACAATCAGGCTCAGGTTGTGGTCCTTGCTGCGGCCATTGTCGACGCCTTCGATAAACAGCCCGAGTTTTTTGCGCAGATCGGTGACGTCGGCAAATTCGCCGGTGAGGAACTTCCAGCCCGGCCCGACCTTGAAGCGTTGCGCATAGGCCTTCAGCACCTGGGGCGTGTCGCTCAGCGGATCGATGCTGATGGAGTAGAAGAAAATGTCCTGACCGACCCGGTCGCCCAGCAGTTTCTGTACTTGGCGCAGACGCGCGGTTTCCAACGGACATGAATCACTGCACGACGTGAAGATGAAGTTGATCACCACCACTTTGCCTTTGATCAGGTCATCGAAAAAATGCACCTGCTGACCGTCCTGATCGGTCAGCAACGTGTTGGGGAAGTAGTCGCCACCCCACGGGGTGGCGGATTCCTGCGGTGACAGTTCATGGGCGAGCAGCACCTGACTGGCCAGCAAACATGTGACCAGAACCAGTATCAGGTGCATGCCCAGGGCGCGGGAGCGCGGCGTATGCAGTGTCATGTCGGCTCCCCGGCGGTTCATTTTTTCACCGCCACTTGTGGACCAAAGCCATCGCCGGTGCGGAAGGTTGGCAGCGCGGCGGAGTTGACGTAGCGCACCCCGTCCCAGCTCGGCAGCGGGGTCGGCATCAACTGGAATTGCCCGGGTTTCTCAATGTCCCAGCGCAGCAGCATCGAGTTGTCCTCATGCTGAGTGTTGTGACAGTGCTCCATGTAGGTCCCGGCGAATTCGCGGAAGTTGATCGCCATCTCGACGCTGTCCAGGCCATCGTTTTCCGAACCGATGCGGTACACGTCCTTGCGCGCCCATTTTTCCCATTCCGGTGGCGCCTTGCCGCCACGACTGAGGATGATCCCTTCCTCGAAGTGCACATGCACCGGATGGCTCCAGCCCTTGCCGCCGGCCTTGATGTTCCACACTTCCAGGGTGCCGAAACCGGTAACGCCAGCGTCGGTCGGGCCGGTTTTCAACTGGGTGGCTGTGTTCAAGCGCCGAGGGTCCATGTGGAAGCCGAAGCCTCCATCGGTCTTGACCGTCCACGGGGCTTCATCGGTGCCGTCGGAACGGCCGAAGGTGAAGGTGCGGTGACGGGCCTGTGACAGCAGCACTTTGTCGGCAGCGTTGTCACGATGGATTTTCAGCGGGATCATCACCATGCCTTCGGCTTTGCCCGGTTTGGCCGGTTCGTAGGCTGCGGGGTCCATGGCCAGGTCCTGACCGGTGTAGGCCTTGACGTTGAGCTGCAAGACTTTGCCCACTGCCGGGTCGCCCTTGTCCCACTGCGGTCCTTTGCTGGTTTGCTTGATCACCGCCAGGTACTTCTCGGACAGTACGTCAGCCAGGGCGATGGGTTCTTTCGGGCCTTTGCCGTCGTCGTGGGCCAGCAGGTTGACGAAGAAGATCTTGTCCCCCGGCTTGATGCCGTTTTTCGCAAAGTTGACGATGATGTCGAAGCGCTCGGCGATGCCCTGGGTGGGCAGGATCGCGTTGTGATTCTGTTTATCGCCATCTGCGTCCAGGTCCATGGTGCCGTCGAAGGGCACGCTGTGTTCCATGATGTTGCCGTCGTTGGCAATCATGTGGAACGGCACGCGGGCATAGGAGACACCTGAACCTTTGGGCCCCTGGAACTCGCCACTGGTGCCCTTGATTTCACGCACCAGCGCCAGTTTGTAGTAACGCGATACCGAACCGTTGAGCATGCGGAACCGATAGCTGCGTGCACGTACATCCAGGGTCGGTTTCCACTGCCAGTTGACCAGCACCTGGTCACCGAGGAAGCCGTCGGTGTTGAACGGGTTGAACCACAACTGACCGTTCTGATCCCAGGCCTTGTCGGCAAACACCAGGTTGACGTCGTAGTCGCGGTTACCCCATGGCAAGGCGCTGCCGCTGGGGAAACGCAGGTTGACGCCATCGTTGACCGACTCGTTGCCACGGTCCAGGGCGCTGTAGTAGTTCATCATCGCCGCGTTGCCCTTGTAGACGTTCTGCGCGGTGAAATCGAGCATGTGGTCGTGGAACCAGTGGGTGCTCATGGTTTCGCGCCAGTCGCCACGGATCTTGATCGTGCCGTGGTCGCAGGTCTTGCGGCTGGGGCTCAGGTCGTTGGTCCACAGGGTTTCGCCGGGCGCGCAGGGGAATGCGGCGCGGGGGTCATGGGCGTCGGTGTTGATGCTGTCGTAACCGGCCAACTGGATCGGCCAGCGATAGTCGTAATACTGCCCCGGAAAGAAAAACGCATTGGCATAGCCGTCGCTTTCCGCCGGCGCGTGGCCGTTGTGTTCGTGGGTGCTGATGGTGTGCAGGCCGAATCCCATGTTGGCCGACGGGTCGATCGGCAAACCGTTGTAGTGCCGCATTAGCACCGGTTGGCCGTAACGCACCATCAACAGCTTGGGCGGCAAGGTGCCGTCGAAGGTCCACACCGAGTTGTGGTTCTGTACCGGCATGTTCGGGTGGAAACGCGGATCGACGCCTTTGGAAGTGCCATCGGTGGCCGGCACGCCGGCGACGTTGTGATACAGGCCACCAGGGCCGAATTCGCCCATGGCATAGCCGTGCATCTGATGGCTGTCGCGCCAGCCGCTGTTGAGCCGCGCCCCGGTTTGCACGGTTTTGTAGGCCACTTGCGGGTAGAACTCGTTCCAGCGCTGGTGTGACCAGCCTTTTCCTGGTGGCCGACCTTCCGCCGACGAGCCGATATGGCGATTGAGGAACACCTCGATCTGCGACTGCCAGGGGTTGCGGTCCACCACGTTGGAGTACTGGCTGGGAAATGGGGACAGTCCCGGTTGGCGCAAGAATGCGTCGAGCGCCGCGCTCGGTGGCGCACTGCGGGCGGCGTTGGTGGGGTCTTGTTGGGGCAACGGGCCCACCGCGGCCGGTGGAAAGCCCAACGGTGCCGCCGGTGTGGTGGGGTCGAGTTTTTCCGGGCCGAACTCTTCGAACAGCACCAGTTGCTGGGTGAACGGTTGGGCGCCGAATAACGGGCTCGGCTTGCCGTTGGTGGGGTAGTTGAAACTGGTCTGTACCGACGGCGGCAGGACGTTTTCCTTGCGCGTGTCGTCCCGGGTGCCTTCGACGCCATCGGGTAAATCGAAGGAATCCTTGTTGGCCTCCGGCATGGTCAGAATAGCGTTCAGGGCGGCGGGTTCATCCGCCGGTTCGTCGTAGTAAGCCGAAGGGTCGGACGGCTCAGGCTGGCGCTCATCGTCGATCGGGCTGGCGCGCAACAAGGGCGTGACGCCCAGGGTCATCGTCAGGAGGATACTCAGTGGGGTCAACAGGCCGATCCACTTGCAGGGGTGCCGCGCTTTTCTGTCCATCACCAGCCGCCTCGAAGTCGTGAAGGGGTGATGGGGGTTTTGCAATTACCTCGCCACATTTTGAAACAATTTATACCAAAGCATTAATACCCGAGTTAACAATGGCTTATGAACATCATCAGGCCACTACCGGCGCGATGACTGGGCCATGACCCCCGCAAACGGGGAAAGTTCATCCCCGTTTTCAGGGGGCCAATCTGAACGACAGACGGACGCAAGTGCCCTGTCCCTCGCGACTGCCGAGGGTCACTGCCCCACCGAAACGCTCCATGATGCGCTTGACCAGTACCAGCCCGACGCCGAGCCCGCCCTGCTTGGTGGTAAAGAACGGGCGGAAGGCCATGTTGCGCTGTTCTTCGTTCATGCCTTTGCCCGTATCGCTCAGCACCACGCACACGCCCCGGGCATCGGTCGGTTCCAGGGTGATGGTCAGGGTGCCGCCCTTGTCCATGGCTTCCAGGGCGTTGGCCATCAGGCTGTTGAGGATCTGCGTCAGTTGCACCTGTTGGCTCAGCACCATCGGTGTCTGTCGCGGATTGAACACCACCTCAACCCGCGCCCTGGCGATTTGCTGCTCGAAGGCCGTGAGGCTGTCGTGAATCGCCGCCACCAGGTTCACCGGTTCGACATCGTCGTTGAGCGGGCGCAAGGACTGCAGCAATTCCCGCACCCACTTCGACATGCGATCGACCTGGCCAATGATGTCGTTGATGTTCTTGTGCGCCGGGCCGTTGTCGAACTCCAGGGCCAGCTCGGCGCTGGAACGGATGGTCGCCAACGGGTTGCGCAGGCTGTGGGCCACCGCCGAGGACATCTCGCCCAGGGCGACAAAGGTTTCGTTGGTGATCAGTTGTTTTTGCTGTTGCGCCAGCAGGATCGCGGCGCGGCGCACGATCCAGTACAAACCGATGTAAATCAGCCCGCCACCCAGGGCGGTGACCAGCCAGATCAGCGCCAGGCCGCGCTCGATGCGGCTGATCAGGTCCTTGGGCTCCTTGTAGATCTCGACCATGGCCGTGACGTTCTTGCCGTCGGCATCGAACAGCGGAATGTAGTTTTCAATAAAGATGAAGTCCGGCGGCACGACGAATTTCTGCTCCATCCGCGCCTCGTCAACATCGTGATAACTGGCCGAGACCGGGATCTTGAATTCGAAGGCGTGATCCAGGTCTTCGTCGGCGTGAATCGTGGTGTCCATGAGTGCCGGGTTGGTGGACCAGATCACCCTGCGATCAGGGGCATAGACGTTGGCCAGGATCACGTCCGGCAGGTTGGCGATATGGTCGAGGAATTCATCACGGGCATTGGCCCGGGCCGCCGGGTCGACGTCGGGGAAATCCTTGTCCTTGCGTGGGTCGACCAATTCGCCCATGGTCCGCACATTGGGAATCGACACATGGCGCACCTCCGCAGAGGCAATCGCCTGGATGAACTGCGCAGTCAGCAGGGCATCGCGCTGCACGCTTTCGGTAATCACAAACTGCGTGGACACCGCCCCCAGCGCCACCGCCACGGTGGCAATCACCGCCATGCTGATCAGCGAAAACCAGCGCAGCAGATTGAACGGCTGCTTGCGCGTGCTCAAACGAATGTCGCCCTCCTCGGGCCGAAGCGTTTTGGCGTGCATATTCATCGGTGACGATCCAGGCGAATTCCCCTATAGAGGGGTATAGCCCACTGTTTGGGGTTTGCCCCAATGCAAGCAAGCTAAGCAAATCGCCCCGTAGGAGCAAAGCTTGCCCGCGAAGAACGATAACGCGGTGCACCAGACCCGACGCCATCCCCTGTAGGAGCGAGGCTTGCCCGCGAAGGGGCCGTGTCAGTCGACACGTGTATTGACTGACACACCGCCTTCGCGAGCAAGCTTCGCTCCTACAGGGCCGGTGATTACCCGGGCTTGTGGTTATCCAGCATCCGATTGGCCGCCATCTCACCCATCAGGAGCGACCGATGCAACACCAGCATCGTATGGCGTCGCGGGCCGTCCGTCAGCTCGACGAGATCGTTGACCATCTTGCGGGCCGTTGATAACGATTCGTAGACCTCGACCAGCAACGTTTCGTCATCCACCGCTGCGTCGATGGTGAAGAAGGTGCCGGAACTGCGGGGCGGTATCTGCGTTTTCGTCGCCCCGGGGTTGAGGTAGTAGTCGAGTGCTCGATCGGCCGCCACTTTCATTTTTGTGGGGTCAAGATCGAAAGAGGCGTCGTAGGGTACTGGACCGATATTCGGGGGGTTGGGCGTTACTTTGAATATGGATGGAACCTTCACTTAGAGTATTGAAGGAGCCATCACCCTCGCTACCAAACGAAGAGTGGCGGCCATACGTGGGTTGGTAGACCGGTCTAAGTGAGAAACCCGGCGCTCACAAAGGAGCCCCACGCATGACCACCATTAAAGGTGACACCATGCGGCTCACATAGAGGCGGGCTACCAAACCCGATCACTGTTTTGCAGTGACCCGGAAACGATATAGCCCACCCCCATAGCCGCACAAGCCGGCGGATTCTGGCGTACGCGTAGGCAACGGCGCAAGGCGTTGTAGCCGTTTATGACGTAACACCGGGTGTCTTTAAACACACCTGCAGAAACCTGTTTAAACGCCCCAATGCCAGCCATTTAAGGAAAGCGTGCGCCACGCACCGACTTTGTGGCGAGGGAGCTTGCTCCCTCGCCACAGAGGTTGGTGATCCTGGCATCGGGTTTGCCCCTTCCCCCACCTGCCCCATCCACCCCCAAACCTGGGGACACTCGCCCGCCTCAACCTCCCTTCCTCAATCCCCCTCCAACACCCCGCAACGCCCAACCCCGGCCCTCTCCCGTCAATCCGCGCCGATTGGTATGCAATTTGCGCTAGCCCTCTCAACTGGCCCGTCTCCATGGGACAGGCACTCCGCTAGAGGGATTAACTCATGCACCCTTTACTGTCCAAAACCGCGGCCGTTCTGGTCGTTAGCGCTCTGGCTCAAGGCGTTGCCCAGGCGGCGCTGTTTGCGGTCGACCCGGGCCCTTACGTGCCAGCCAACGGCTCGTTCGCCGCCTGGTATCAAGACACTCATGGCCGAACCCTCGACTTGTGTCTGTCCAAGGCTGTCAGCTCACGGGTGCCCAGTGCGCCGGGTGCGCCGACCTACATGTGCTCGCTGATTCCGGCTCCAGGTATTTTCGACGACACCAAACCGTTGGTCTTCCCGACCAACTTCCCCGACGAAGCGTTCTGGTTCACTGCCGACGGCACGATTGTCGATGCGGCGCGGGGCATCAACCTGAACTACGTCAGCGGCCTCGAAGCCGCCTTCAGCGGCGGCGACCCGGTCGAAGGCGATCAGATCAGCTTCGCCCGCATCCGCATTCGCGTGGATGTGCCCACCGCCGGCACTTACATCATCACCCACCCTTACGGCGTCGAAGCTTTCACCGTGGACACTCCCGGTCGCAAAGCGATCAACATGACCCGGGACATCGGCATCGGCACGCCGAAAACCTACGACGGCGCGCTGAAGGGTGATATCGGACCGTTCCTGCGCAGCGTCAACGGGCCTTACACCGAAACCAATCCGGTAACCGGCGCCGCCGACACTTTCATCGGCGACCCGAACCTTTCGGAAGCCGTCACCGGCAGCCCGTTCAATACCAACTTCATTCGCATCGAAGGGCCCAACGGTATCGACCTGCGGACCACGGTGTTCGCGGTGTCCGGCAAGTTGTCGACGGTGGTCCGGCCGACGCCGCTGATCACCCAGCGCGGCACCTATTCGCGGCATGCCGGCGCCAGCGCACCGGAGGCCCAACAGGATGTGTTCGTGATGGCGCCACCGCCACCGGCCACGGTGACGCTGGACAGCAACAACCCGGCGCTGCACCTGACCGAGGCCGACACCACCGGCAACTGGTACGCCCAGTCATCGACCAACCCGAGCTTGCCCGGCACCTTGCAAGTGACCGCCGACAACCACCTTGCCATCCCCACCAGCACGCCGACCACGTTGACGATGCCGCTGACCGACCTGGTGGTGATTTCGCGTGCCGAATACAGCCTGAGCACCGGGCAACTGACCCTGGTGGCCTCGACCAGCGACGAAACCTCACCGCCGGTACTCACCGCCACCTCCGGCACGGGTGCCGCCATCGGCGCCCTGAGTGGCGACGGCGCGGTGAAAACCCTGGCCACCGGCATCTCGCCGATTCCGCCGGCCAAGGTTCGGGTGACGTCATCCAATGGCGGCAGCGATACCGAAGAAGTGGTCATCGTGCAATGAACGCTCTCATGCCCAGATCCGTATCAGGAGGCATCATGAACAAGTGGCCACGCCTGGCGCTCAACGCCCTGGGACTGACTCTATCGCTATCGGGAAGTGCTTTCGCCCAACTGGCGGCAGTCGATCCCGGCCCCTACACCTTCGCCACCGGGAAATTCCCGATGTGGTATCAGGACAGCAATTTGCTGTCGATGGAACTGTGCCAGTCCAAGGCCACGAGTTCGCGGGTGCCGGCCGCAACACCACCGGCCTACATGTGCACCCTGCTGCCGGCGCCGGGCATTTTCGATGACACCCTGCCCACGGTGTTCCCGGATAACTGGCCGGACGAGTCCTTCTGGTTCCTGGCCGAAACCACCATCGCCAACAACGCGGCCGGCTATGGCATGGACGCCTACGTGGCAGGGATTGAGGCCGCATTCGCCTCGGGTAATCCTGTCGATGGCGATCAGCAAAGTTTTGCGCGGATTCGTATCCGGGTGAACGTGCCCACCGCCGGGACCTACACCATCACCCACCCGTACGGCGTGGAAACGGTCAACGTCACCGCCCCCGGCCGGCGGGCGATCAACATCACTAAGGACGTCGGCATTGGCGTCGCCGGCGATTTCAGCGGCGCGTTGAATGGTCAGATCGGGCCGTTCCTGCGCAGCCTCAACGGTCCCTACACCGAGGTGAACCCGGAAACCGGTTCCGTTGAAACCTACGTCGGCGACCCGAACCTCACCGAAGCGGTGACCGGCAGCCCGTTCAACACCAACTTCGTACGCATCCAGGGCCCGGCCGGAACCATTCAGACCAACCTGTTTACCGTCGCCGGCAAGGTGCTCGACAACCGTGCGCAAACCGCCGTGGACATCAGCCGCGCCACCTATCGCCGCACGTCGGCGGGCAGCCGGGTGGAAGTGTTTGCCAAGGCGAACAACGGCTCGACCCTGTGCTTCCGGGAAACCCTGGCCCTGGTGGTCGGCCCACCCGCTTCGCCGTGCCAGACCAGCCTGATCGGCGACAACAACGGCTTGTTCTTCGGTCAACATCTGGCCACCAGCACATTGCCGAAAACCGTGGTGGTCACCGCGACCAACCCGGCCGGCACCACACGCCCGACGGCGGTCTCAAGCAAACTCACGGACCTGGTGAAAATCCAGACCGCACGTTATAGCTGGAGCAATCACAGCCTGTTGATCGAAGCGACTTCGACCGATGAAGTGGCCGTGCCCGACATGGTTGCCCAAGGCTACGGACGCCTGTCGAAATCCGGCACCCTGCAAAAACTCACCGTGGCCGACCTGACCCAGCCACCGGCCACCGTCACAGTCAAATCCGCCGCAGGCGGCAGCGATACCGAGGCCGTCGTGGTCGTCGGCACCGCACCGGACACCGGCGAGAACCAGGCGCCGATCTCGGTCGCCGACACCGGCGCCACCAGTTTCGGCGTGCCGATCACCCTCAACCTGCTGACCAACGACAGCGACCCGGACGGCAACGTACCGCTGAGCATCAGCGCCCTGACCCAACCGGCCGCCGGCCAAGGCACCGTGGCGTTGAGCGGCACCACGGCGGTGGTCTACACCCCGCCCGCCGTCGTCACCACACCGCTGACCACGACCTTCACCTACAAGGCGCAGGACGTCAAAGGCCTGGCTTCGACCACCGCCGCGACTGTGACCATTACTGTGGCGCCTAACCGGCCACCGGTGGCGGTCAACGACAGTGTCGCGACCCTGGGCGTGGCAATCCCGATCAGCGTGTTGGCCAACGACACCGATCCGGAAGGCAACGTGCCGCTCGGCGTCGCCAGCCTGACTCAACCGGCAGCCGGTCGCGGCACCGTCAGTACTGACGGCACTGTGATCACTTACACGCCACCGGCCACGGTCACTACGGCGTTCACCACGACCTTCACCTACTTTGCCAAGGACAGCTTCGGCGCAGTGTCGACGGCACCGGCGACGGTCACCGTGCAAGTCTCGCCAAGGCCCGCGGCGGAAACCTTCACCGTGACCACCGCCACGGTCCAGGCCCGCTCCAACAACCGCTTCAACTGGGACTTCGCCGGCACTTCATCGGTGACAACCGGCAACACCATCACCATCCAGGTGTCCACCCCGACCGGGCTGGTAACCCTGGGCACCACCACGGTGCCGGTGACCGGACGCTGGCGGCTGACGATCAACAACAGCACCACGGTGATTCCGTCGGCGAACCCGACAGCGACCATCCGCTCGTCCCAAGGCACCGTGCGCTCGGTGTCGGTGACCACGCTCTGAGCCTTCGCCCCGCCGACCGTTACTGGCGGCGGGGCAGGCCCATTCCCACAGGACAACGCCATGAAAACGCCGACCGCCGCCCTGCTCTGCCTGCTTCTGCTCTGCAGCGGCGCAGGCGTGCGCGCCGACGATTTGATGGACAACGACGACCTGGCCCCCACCGCTGATCTCGGTGAACTGCCGCCGATTGGCCAGCAAGCGCTGATCAACCAGCTCGGCCAGGCCAACGTCGCGTTGTTGCAACAGAACGGTCAGGGGTTGCTCGGACGGATCGTCCAGTCGGGCAGTAATCAGGAAGCCTACATCCTGCAACAGGGCAGCGACCTGATGGCGCAGATCACCCAGCAAGGTTCTGGCAACGACGCCTCGATCACGCAAACCGGCAGCCACAACCGCGCGCAGATTTCCCAGAACGGCAATAACAACGACGCCAGCATCGACCAGGCCGGCACGGGGCTTTCCAGCGCCGTGACCCAGTCCGGGAACGGCATGAGCGTTTCGGTCAAACAATATCGCTAAGCACTGCAATAACCTTGGAGGTTTCATCATGTTCAAATTGACGCCCCTCACCGCTGCCATCCTGGTCATTGTCAGTGCCCAGGCTTTGGCTGACGACAGCGTTTCCACGCAAAACCAGGTCGGTACGGCCAACATCGCCGACGTGAAACAGAACGCGGCGCCGTTCAGCACCGCCACCCAACAACAACTCGGCCAGGGCAACGACGCGGCCGCCGTGCAAGACACCGCCACCAGCAGCATCGACCAGAATCAGGTCGGTGATTACAACGCCGGTTACGCCGAGCAGTTGTTCGAAGACAACAGCACCATCACCCAGCAACAGGCCGGCAGCTTCAACACCAGCCACGCCAGCCAGTCCATCGGCACCGGCGAGAATCAGGTGTTGCAACAGCAGCAAGGCAGCGGCAACTTCTCGTTCGTCTATCAGGACTCCCAGGAAGGCACCTCGGGCACGACCTACCAGTTCGGTGACAACAACGAGGCCAACATCGAGCAGATTCAACTGGGTGCCGGCAACAACGCGATGATCATCCAGTACGGCAACACCAACTACGCCACCGCCGAACAAATCAACCACATGGGCGGCCAGATCGGCATCAACCAGGCCGGCGAAGGCAACTACGCCTACGGCGACCAGCGCAACGGCCTGGGCGGCAACCTGAACATCAACCAGTACGGCGACCTCAACGCCACTGAAGTCTGGCAAGACACCCAAACCGCCAGCCAGGCCACGGTCAACCAATACGGGCAGACCAACGAAACCGTGGTGGACCAGAGCTTCGGCGAAAACAACGTCGCGCAGGTGCTGCAAGTCGGCGACCTCAACGCGATCTATGCCGACCAGTTCGAGTCCATGGGCTCGACGCTCGCGCTGTATCAGCAAGGCAGCGGCAACGTGCACTTCACCTACCAGAGCGGCGACAGCCACGTGCTCAACGCCACCTCGCTGGGTAACGGCAACAAGGTCTACGCCAGCAATTGGAAAGGCCCGCAACTGGGCGGCCAGTTCGGCAGCAACCAACGCGCGACCATCACCCAGAACGGCACCAACAACGTGGCGAGCTTCACCCAGGACGGCGTCGGCCACATCATGACCACGAACCAGACCGGCAGCGGCAACAAAACTACCGTCAGCCAGGCCGACTCTTACAACGAGCTGTACTTCGACCAAAACGGCAGCGACAACATCCTCATCGCCGACCAGCGCGGCACCACCAACCTGGCCCAGGGCTCTTCCAACGGCTCGGGGAACAGCACCGAGTTCGACCAGTCCGGCACCGGGAACCAGGCGTACACCGCGCAGTTGTATGGCAGTGACAACCAAATCACCGTCAAACAGGCAGACAGCATGAACGTCGCGTACGTGACCCAGGGCGGGACCGGGAACATTGCCAATGTGGATCAGAGTGGCGTGACGCAAATGGCGACCGTGCAGCAGTTTGGTTCAGCCAACCAGGCGACCGTGCTCCAGCAATAATCCCAAGGCCCAAAAAACCGCGGCCCTTGGTGGGGTCGCGGTTTTTTTATGGGTTGAGAGAGGGGTTGGTTGTCAGGCCGCCTTCGCGAGCAGGCTCGCTCCCACAGGGGGTTTGTGGTGGTCACAGAATGTGTGTCACATGAAGATCAAATGTGGGAGCGGGCTTGCTCGCGAAGAACGATAACGCTGTCCATCTGCCTGGCCCAACTGACAGGTCGGCTGTCAGGCCGCCTTCGCGGGCAAGCCCGCTCCCACAGGGGATTTGTGGTGGTCACAGAATGTGTGTCACATGAAGATCAAATGTGGGAGCGAGCTTGCTCGCGAAGAACGATAACGCGGTCTATCTGCCTGGCCCAACTGACAGGTCGGCTGTCAGGCCGCCTTCGCGGGCAAGCCTCGCTCCTACAAAGATCGGTGGTGAACGCAGATTTTATGTACAACGCCCCACCCTGTAGGAGCAAAGCTTGCTCGCGAAGAACGATGACGCGGTCCATCTGCCTGAACGCTTATTGTGGCGAGGGAGCTTGCTCCCGCTGGGCTGCGCAGCAGACCCCAACCCGGCAACCGCATTTCCACTGATGCACCGCATTCTGATCGTTCCCATGCTCAGGCCGCCTTCGCGAGCAGGCTCACTCCCACAATGGGGCTGGGTACATTCGTTGGAGATGGGTTGCTTGACACTCAGCCTTCGCGAGCAAGCCCGCTCCCACAGGGGATTTGTGGTGGCCACAGAATGTGTGTCACATGAAGATCAAATGTGGGAGCGGGCTTGCTCGCGAAGAACGATGACGCGGTGCATCTGCCTGGCCCAACTGACAGGTCGGCTGTCAGGCCGCCTTCGCGGGCAAGCCTCGCTCCTACAAAATCAAAAGCAAAGCGGCGTACACCACCCGCTCTTCACCACTCATTAGGCCGAGCGTTAGCTCGCCTGCTCTTGATCTTGATCTTGCTCTACCCGCCCCTTCGGGAGGCTGAGTGGAGGGACTCGCTGTAAGAGCGAAACCATATGCCGCCGTTACCGCAGCAACGGATATGTACTAAATCAGCAAGAACCAGGTCGGCCCGCAGGCCGCCTAGGCTTACTCACTCTCCGGATCAACCTTGTTCTGGCTCAAATACCGCCCCAGCGTCTCGTCCTGCACGGGCGTGGAGTTGTCCCCCGCCACTTGCCACAAATGCCGCTCGATGCCTTGGGCCAACAGATGCCCAACGGCTGATTCAATCGCCGACAGCACACACAACTGCGCCGGTTCGTTGGTGGTGTAGCCCACTTCCGCCTCAAGCAATTTCTTGAACTCGATAAACTTGAACACCCCGGCACTGCGGCCGACGGAGTAGATGGTCTTGCTGGTCATCACATTGGCCAGCACCTGCCCGCTGCGCACGTCCACCGCCCGCAGGTTGACCGAGACCTGGTCCACGCGATATTCCCGGGAGAGGTCGATCCCCAGATACCGCGCCCCTTCCCCGCCACTGCGCACGTTGGTGTCGTAAGCGATGATCCCGCCTTCGAGCATCAGGTTCGCCGCTTGCAACGGTGGCAGTTCACCCTGGATATTCACCGGCGTGTTCGGCTTCTTCTGCGAGGCGCGGATGATTTTGCGTTCGGTCAGCAGGTTTTGCAGCCCTTCACGCTCCAGTACCACAAACCAGCCACTGGCCTGCAGCGCATCCATCAACATGCTCGCCGCACCTTGGGTCACGCTGGTGGAGAATGAGCTGGCCGGGGTCGGTTTGTATTGCCCGGTCTGGTCGCGAAAACCATACACCACGGCCATCAACCGACCTTTGGGCCGCGGCATTTTCAGCAAGTCGTAGTAGGTCGACGCCCGTGGTGTGAGGGTCGGTGATTCGGTGTCCTGCTCGGCCGGCATGGTGTCGCGCAAGCTGCAACCCTGTAATGCCGCCAACATCAGCCCTAGCACTATTATTTTTTTCATGTCCTTCACTCCCCGGCAGCCTGAATACCCGTCAAGGGTTGAGGCCGTTCACCTGGATTTCCGAAACTTCACCGGTCGCTCGGTCGGTCACTTCAATGCTCAGTGCGCCGGAGTCGTCGATGACGTTGACGATAAAACTGTCGGTGGACAGGCTCCCGGTGTTGCCCGTGGAGATGTTGTCCAGCAACTGGCCCAGCAACCGCGACTGCAATTGACTGGTGAAGCGTTCAAGGGCCGATGTGCCTGCCACCGCCGTGCGGTTTTTCAGGTCGGGGTCGTCGTAGTCGTTTTGCGCCTGGGCGTTGTTGAGCAGCCAGGTGCCGTTCAATGGGTTGCCGCCGAACGACGGGTTGACCGGCGTGTAGACCAGCTCGGTGGCGTGGACCAGGCCACAACTGCCCAACCCGAGAAGCCAGATGCCGGTGCGCTGTGAGAACGTTTTCTTGTTCATAATTCGTCCTTCTCCAGGTCGGTGGTGTCCTGCAATAACGTTTCCAGCTTGCGCTGGACGATTTGCCGGCGAACCCAGTCGGCGGCGTCGTACGCCTCGTCCTTGAGCTCCACGGTGTTCGGCGGCAGGAAGCGCCGGTAAACCAGGCGTTGCTGATATTCCACGGTCACCAGGCTGCCCCAGCGGGCCGAGGGTCGTTCGCGCACCACCAGGTTGAAATCCATCGGGCTGGTGGCGCGCAGGCGTTCACTGAACGAGTAGTAAAAGTCGTGGCCGATGTGGGAGATCGTGTCGTCGACGATGAAGCCCATCATTTCGTCCTCTTCGCCGGCCGAGGCGCAGGACGCCAGCAGCATCAGCAGCAGGCCCAGGCAATAGCGGTTCATGGCGCCAGCGCCTGGGGGGTCAATGACTGGGGTTTGGGCCCAGATGCACCATCGAGGAAGGCTTTTTCGGCGACAAACTGCCAATCCTTGTAACTGGCCATGCCGACGAAATCCGACCATTGGCTGGGGAAATCCGTCTGTTTGATCGGGGTATCCGTCGAGGGGCTGTAGAGGCCGGTGATGCGGCCGTCGAAGCCGCGCATCAGGGTCCACTCGCCACCGCCAATCGGGTCTGGGTACAACTGCCGCAGATGATGTTTGGGCGATGGGAAACGCTCATCCTGCAACAGGTCTTCCAGGTCTTTGGGGTACTGCGCCAGCCCCGGCGAGCTGCGGTAGTAACTGCGCAGCGCCTGGGCGTACTGGGTGCCGACCCACAGCAACTGACGTTCGCGATCGCGCCGCGAGGCGGTGGACCACAACTCCCCGGCGCTGGCCAGGCCCATGCCCATCAGCACAATCAGAAACAGCACGCCCAGGTAGGTGAATCCGCCCTCTTTGCCGCAACGCCGCTTCCCTGTGGCGAGGGGGCTTGCTGTGGCGAGGGAGCTTGCTCCCGCTGGACTGCGCAGCAGTCCCAAGCTTTTCAGGCCAAGAACGGGGGCCGCTTCGCAGCCCAGCGGGAGCAAGCTCCCTCGCCACAAAAAGCTCCCTCGCCACAGCAAGCCCCCTCGCCACAGGTTTTCACCCGCAGGCCTACCACTCGGAATAAAGGCTGCCATCACGCGCCCTCCCGGTAGCACCGCTCTTGATATCAGCCACCGCGCCCGGCACACCGTCCGGCGGCGCGACCAGGACCCAGAGGTCTTTGCGTTCGGCAATCGGGTCCATCGGCGGGTTGCGCAAGTAACGCTGTTCCACCAATTGTTCGATGGAATCGGGGTAGCGCCCGGTGTCGCCGTAGTAGTGATCCAGCGCCTCGCGCATCGCCGACAGGCTCTGGCGCAGCGTGGTCTCCTTCGAGACTTCCAGGCTGGTGAAATAGCGTGGCAAGGCGATGGTCATCAGGGTCGCGATGATTGCCATGACCACCATCAGTTCCAGCAGGGTAAAACCTTTTTCCCGGCGCATAGGTTCACCACTCGCGGTAGGCAATGCCGTTGAGGCCCTTGCCCCGGGCTTTGGAGTAGACGTCAAACACGTCTTCGCCTTCCCGTGGGTTTTGAGCCGTGCTGTCGTAGGAGCGCAAGCCCCAGCCGCCTTCATCGTTACGCTTGACTGGCAGCAGCGGGTCGTGAGGCACCCGGCGCAGGAAGTAGAACTTGGCGCCCTTGGCGCTGCGCACATCGCGCACGCCGTCCACCAGCACTTGCAGGTTCGGCGGGTAGCCGCTGCTGTTCAGCGACTTCTCGATATAGCCTGCGTCGAAGGCACGTTTGTAGGCGTCGATGGCGTCGCGGATCTGGTACAGCGCCGCGCGCATGTCCTGCTCCTTGCCCCGGCGCACCACGGTTTCGGTCAGGGGCGCGGCCATGCCGGCCAACAGGCCGATCAGGGCCAGCGTCACCACGACTTCAATCAGGGTAAAACCGCGCTGGGAGGCGTTCATGATCAAGGCTTCTCGACGACAACGTGGGCGGACGAGGCAACCGGTGTGGTCATGACGTCGGTACGAATCGCCGATTCCATGCCACGGTCAGGCGCCTGGATGTGCATGCTGGTTTCGGTGCCTGTCTGGAATTCCATGTCCGAGGGGCTCTGGTACGGCAGGTTGCGCACGATCCGTGGGGTGATCGACAGCACCAGTTCCGATTTGCCGACGGTGTCCTTGTTGCTACCGAACAAGCGGCCCAGTCCGGGGATGTCACCCAGGCCCGGGATCTTGTTGCCCGTGGCGCCATGGTCGTTACGCACCAGCCCCGCCAGGATCTGGGTTTCGCCGTCGTGCAGGCGCAGAGTGGTCTGGGCGTTGCGGGTATCCACCTGCACCGGGATCGTGCCCTGGCGGGTCGGTTCCAGCGGCGTGGCGTTACTCACTTCCAGGGCAATCTTGATCGCCACTTCGTTGTTCAAGTGCACGATCGGCTGCACTTCAAGCTTCAGACCGACGTCGAGGTAAGTGACGCTTTCAGTAATCACCGGACCTTGGGTGGACGGCACCGATGTGGCGCTGATGATCGGCACACGCTGCCCGATGTGGATCCGCGCCTGTTCGCGGTTGCTGACGCGAATCACCGGGCTGGCCAGGGTGTTGATGTCGTTGTCCTGGGCGTTGATCTTGGCCTGGGGCGACGGTGAGATGGAGATGCGGCCGGAGTTGATGCCCTTCAGTTGATCGAGAATCGTCACCCCCGAACCGTCGGCGTTGACCACACCAAAGGTGCTCGGCCATTGCAGGCCCAGGTCGAGAATCCGTTGGGTGGCGACTTCCATCACCTCCACTTCCAGTACCACTTCGGGGTCGGACTGGTCTTGCGATTGCAGCAACTTCTCGGCCATGCGCACCGCGTCTTCGGTGTCGCGCATGGTCAAGGTGTTGAGGCGCTCATCGACGAACACATCGCGGGTCTTGAGCATGGTCTTGATCATGTTCAGCGCGGTGTTGGCATCGACGCTGGTCAGGTAGAAGGTGCGCATCACCAATTCCTGGTAATCCTTGAGCTTCTGCGGCGAGTCCGGGTAGATCAGCAAGGTGTTTTCGTTGACGATTTTCTGGTGCAACTGGTTCTGTTGCAGCAGCAACTCCACGGCGTCTTCGATGCGCACGTCACGCACGAAGATCGTGGCTTTCATATCCGGGCGCAGGTCCTTGTCGAAGATGAAATTCAGCCCGGCGACCTGGGACAGCACCTCGAAAATGGTCTTCAGGTTGGCGTCGCGAAACTCCAGGGTTACCGGCCGATCCAGCCGTGTGCGCAGTTGCGGATACGGCACCACGTTACGGCTCTGGACCAGGCGGATATTGCCTTGCAGTTCCAGGGCGCCTTCATTTTTCGAGTCGAGATCGAGCATCTGCTTGACCTGGCGGTCGGCGCCGTAGATATCGCCCCGGCGCAAGTCGCCCCGGGCCAGTTCGAGCTTGTCGTCCTGGCTGCGCAGGTAATCGAGTTGCTTCAGGGAATCCTGGGCGCGACGGTTGCTCGGTTCGATGGTCAGCACCCGCCCGTAGGCCAGGCGTGCCGAAGGGAAGTCCCGGCGTGCGCGGTCGGTATCGCCTGCGGTCAACAGTGAGGTCACCGCTGTGGCACGACCGGTGTTGAGCAGCAGGTGCAATTCGGTATCCCGGGGGTTTTCCCGCAGGCCTTCCTGGATGCGTGCCAACCCGGCTTCGTACTGACCTTGTTCAATCAGGTCGGACGCTTCTTTGTTAGCCACTTGCGCCGAACTGCACGCGGCCAGCGCTGTGCTCAAACACAGGCTCATCAGCAAACGGGATCTGTTCATTGCGTGCTCCCCACAGACAAGGTCTGGGCCAAATGCAGAGGCAGGTAGACCAGGCTCAATTCCACATCGGAAATGCCCTCGATCCGCCAGGTGTCGTCGATCACATCCCCTTTGCGCACGACGTATATTTTTTCGCCGCTCTGCAAAAACACTTGCAGGTCGGTACGGTCGGCGAGCTTGCCGACGAACTGGAACGGCATCGGTGGTGCGCTGGGGATCTGCACCACCGGGGTCAGGTTGACGGGTTGTTCGGTGACGCTGGCCAGTTGCGGCGCGACCTTCCAACTGCGGGTGGCGAACAGGTCGCCGGACGGGCTCAGGTCCTTGATCGGTGCGGCCTTGACGCTATCTGGCGCCGCCGATGGTTTGCTTTTGGCAGGCTTGGCCACGGTCGCCATGGCGGTCTCGCCCTCCTCCGGCTGCCGCAGATAATCCGGCAACCAGGCCAGCGCCGCCGCCACGCCGAAGAACGCCACCCAACCCATTACGCGTTTGCTGTTCATCATGACCTCAACAGGTAAAGGGTCATGCGGATCCGCCCGGTGAGGTCGGTGTCGGCGATCTTCTTGCGCTGGAACTCCACGTCCTCCACCACCACCGCCGGTAACTGGCCGAGCAAGGCATGGAGGAAGCGCCGCAGTTGCGGATAGGAGCCCCGCACCGGCAGCAGGATTTGGTAACGGGCCAAATGGGTCTTGGGGTCGATGCCCAGGGAATATTCACCCCGAGCCAGGGTGATGTGCTCTAAAGCGGCCAAGGCGTAGATCTTGTCGATGGCCACGGTGGCCTGGGGCTGGGACGGCAATTTGCTGCGGAAGTCATCGAGCTGGCGCTGCGGCACCACCGGTGGCGCGACGCTGCCGTCCTCGACCTTGGCCAGGTACTCGCCGGCCTCGCGGGTTTGCTGGCTGAGGGTTTGCAGCGATTGCCAGTCCGGCAGCAACCCGGCCAGCCCGTAGACCAACGCCAACGCCACCAGCGCCATCCCGGCCAGGCCCGGAATGCCGAGGCCTTGCAGGTATTCGTGCACGATCAGTCTAGGGATTCGCATCGCCTATCTCCCAGGTCGCCGACAGGTTGAATTGGACCGGGTGTTCCGGCACGTTAGCGACGATTTCGTGGCTGAGCAGGGACACGTCCGACAGCTCGTCGCTGGCTTCCAGACGCTGGTGAAATTCGAGCATCGCTTCCAGGTCCCGGGCCTCGGCGCTGATCCGCACCTGACCTTTGCGCGCGTCCGGGGTCAGGGTCAGCAAGGCAATGTCATCGCGAGGCATGGCTTCGAGCATGGCGAACAGGCGTTCCCATGGCCGGCGCAGTTGCTGCGATACCTTGCGCATCTCGGCCAGGTTTTGCGCCTGTTCGCGGGTCTCGGCCGGGGTCAGGCCGACCTTGCCGCCGCTGTCGCCGGTGAGTTCGCGCTGGGCGTGTTGCAAGTGGCCTTGTTGCAGCGAGGATTGATCGTCGAGGTGTTGCTGGGCGACGAAGCACGCCAGGGTCAGCGCCACGCCACCCACCAGCAGGCTCCAGCCCAAGGGACCGGAGCGGCGGCGCGGCTGGAAGTCGAGGGTCAGGGCGCGCATGTCAGGCCACCGCCCGGGACATCACGTACAGGCAATCCCGTACCGATGTCCGGTCCTCTTCGAGGGTTCTCAGGTGCACGCCCGGGACATCGGGCTGCGACTCGATGCGCGCTGGCGCATGCAGGTAGACATTCAACGGCCGTTCGCTGGTGGAGGCCTGCAACTGGTTTTCCCGGCCAATCAGTGCGGTAAGCGCGGCATCGCTGTCGCTGCTGCCCACCGAGCGCACCGAGGTCCAGCGCCCTTCCCGGGCCAGCAGCAACACGCTGCGCACCGGTTCGGCGACCACGAACAGGAAGTCCCCGGCGTCGAAGCTTTTATCGAAGTGGTTGAACGCCGCCATCAGGTACGGCTGCACCGAGCGCAGGCGCAAGCCACGACCGCTGACCAGTGCGCGCAGGCGTTCCAGCAGGTCCTGTGGCAAGGCCGAAGCGATGCGGTCGTAACCCGCCGGTTCCGCTGACAGCACCAGGCTCCAGGGTTGGGTCGGCGCGCCGTAGAGGTCTTCGAAACACAGCTGGGCGAAGCCTAGCAATTCGTCGGGGCTGCTGATTTGTTCGCTCCACGGCACCAGGCAAAAGCGGCTGAAGTGCCCGGAGATCACCACGCTCAATTCAGCACCGGCATGGGCGTGTTCGCCGAGCAAGCGGTCGAGGGTTTCCAGGGCGACGGTCCAGGCGTGGAAGCCTTCGTCGATAAACCCGATGCTGCCCAGCCAGCGGGTGTCGCTGCCCTGACGCTGACCGAGGCCGACGCCACTGGCGCCGAGCACGGCCACATAACGATCACGAGACAAAAGTGACACGATTGATCTCCTCGAGCGTGGTCCGCCCCGCTTGCACCAGTTCCAGCGCCGACTCGCGCAACAGCCGCAAGCCACGTTTGCAGGCGTGGGCCTTGATTTTCGAAATGGGTTGGCGCTCGACGATCATTTGCCGCAACTCATCGTCGAGGTGCAGCAGCTCGGCAATCGCCGTGCGCCCGCGATAACCGGTGCCCCGGCAATGGCCGCAGCCCTTGCCATGCACGAAGTGGTAATGCGCGACGTTTTGCGGGTCGAGCCCGGACAGTTGCAGTTCTTCTTCGGTCGGCTGGTGCGGCGCGCTGCAACTGGCGCACACCAGGCGAATCAGGCGCTGGGCCAGCACCGCGTTGAGCGCCGAGACCAAGCTGTAGGGGTCGATTTCCATTTGCGTAAAACGGCCGATCACGTCGAACACGTTATTGGCGTGGATGGTGGTGAACACCAGGTGCCCGGTGAGGGCCGATTGCACGGCGATCTGCGCGGTGTCCGGGTCGCGGATTTCACCGACCATGATCTTGTCCGGGTCATGGCGCAGGATCGAGCGCAGGCCTCGGGCAAAGGTCAGGCCTTTTTTCTCGTTGACCGGGATTTGCAGCACGCCCGGCAGTTGGTATTCCACCGGGTCTTCGATGGTGATGATCTTGTCCACGCCATGGTTGATCTCGGTGATCATCGCGTAGAGCGTGGTGGTCTTGCCGCTGCCGGTGGGGCCGGTGACCAGCACCATGCCATAGGGTTCGGCGGCGAGGCGGCGCAGTTGCTTAAGGGTTTCTTCTTCGAAGCCCAAGGCCTGCAACTGCACGCCGCTGACCTTGTCCGCCAGGTCCTGTTTGTCCAGCACCCGCAGTACCGCGTCTTCGCCGAAAATGCTCGGCATGATCGACACCCGGAAGTCGATCTGCCGGCCGCTGATGCCGATTTTGAAGCGCCCGTCCTGGGGCACGCGTTTTTCGCCGATGTCCAGTTCAGCCATGACCTTGACCCGGGAAATCACCTGTTCGGCGAACTCGCTGCCCTGGATCTTGCTGATGTTGTTGAGCACGCCATCGATCCGGTACTTGATCACCAGACCGCTACCGGTGGTGCCCAAATGGATGTCGCTGGCGTGCATTTTCAACGCGTCGTAGAGAGTCGAGTTGACCAGTTTGACGACGACGCTGGCGTCTTCGCTGATGCTGGTCAGGGACAGGCTTTGCAGGTTGTCGATCTCGACGTTGGCGTCGGCCTGGGCATTGAGAGACTCAACGGCGTGGAAGCTTTCTTCGTGGCGGGCCAGGTAGGCTTTCAGGTCGTCGGCGTGCACCAGATAGAGCGGCGCGCCGTGCAGGCAGTCGTCGATCCAGGCCAGGCGCGCGGTGTCGAACGGGTCGGCAAACACGCCGATGACCGCGTCGTCGTGGCGCAGCAGGATGAATTCACGTTTCAGGCATTGGGCCAGAGTGACCCGGTCGAATACCGGGGTGGCCTTGAACAGCGTATCGGTGTCGAGCACCGGGTAATGCAGGGTCGCGCCGAGGCACTGGATGAAGGGCATGGGGGCCAGTTCGCACAACACCCCGAGGGCGTCCAGCACCCGTTCGCCGGAACCGGCGGCCCGCAGCCGCGCCTGGGTCAGTTGCTCACTGGAAAAGCGTGAAGGTACACAGTCCAACGGTGCCGGTTCGACGGCAAGTGATAAACGTTCCATGGCTTGCTCTCCAACGCCGGGGGCTTAAAGCCCTGTCGGCGCGGCAGGCCATTGCGGCGGGAGCCGGAACGTCGTGTCGCGCCACTACTCCCCGGTGAGCAATTGTTCGTCGTCCGGCGCCAGCGAGGCCGATGTTCGTCGGCGATCCGCCAGCACCCAACTGCCGTCGTACAACTGCAGCGGGAAACTCTCGGTCCTGCTCTGGCGTCGTTCGACGAAACCTTCGGAAGTGCTCGCGCCCGCTTTGCTTTCGCGTTCCATCCCCAGAAGGTCGCAGACTGCACGGGCCAATTCCGCCAATGGAAAGGGTTTGAACAGGATATGGCTGACACCTAACTGTCGGGCCCGCTCACAGACTTCAGCGGTTGGGTGCCCGGTGATCAGCACAAAATGACAATTCCTGTCCTGGCGGACGGCATCGAGCACCTCAAAGCCTTCCATATCCGGCAAGCGGTAATCGAACACCATCACATCGGGTGCAAAACGTTCGGCTTCGCCGATTGCCATGGCACCGTCGTGAGCTATCCGGACGTCCAGCGCTTGCGCCTGAAGGTAATCCTTGAGGTTTTCGGCAAGCAGTTGTTCGTCTTCGACAACCAGTACTTTGTTTAACAAGGTCGACTCCTTGAAACCGCAGGTCCGAGTACCGAGCCTGGTGGAGTGTGTGCCTTACAAGGGCTAACGCACACTTCATGCCAGGCCGAGCGCCGGTAGTTTTATTTCTTCATGTCCTTGAATTCGAAGACAATGCCACATCGTCCGGATCCCCCTCCCCCCAAAGGCGGGGAAGCGCTTGGATTGGCATTGAAGCTTTTCCCCACTATTGGGGGGGGAAGGTTCAATCATCGTCAATCCGCTCGATGCGATTACGCGATCGCAGTTGCGCCAATACGTCTCGACGAGCCTGGGCCTTTTGCTGTCGGGCAAGGTACACCCGGACTGTTTCAAGCCCCTGCTCCTGTGTGACATCGCTCGCCTCCTGGTGGTTCTGTAAATAAATCAGATGCCAGCCGACCGGGGTTCGCACCGGTTCGCTGATCTGCCCCGGTTGCAGAGCGAATGCAGCCGCTTCGAACTCCGGCATCATGCGCCCACGGGGGAAATAGCCCAAATCCCCGCCCTGGCTGGCCGACGCGTCTTCGGAGCGCGCCGTGGCCACGCGGGCAAAGTCTTCGCCCCGGGGGATTTGTGCGTGTATCTCCTTTAAGCGTAGTCGTGCGGCCTCGACTGTGGCGGCATCGGCGCCCTGGGCCACTTTTATCAAGATATGCCGCACCTGGATTTCCTCGGGCCGGCCCATCTCGGCGCGGTGTTCTTCAAAGAAGGCGCGGACCGTTTGTTCGTCCGGCCCGGGGCCCTTTGTCAGATCGGCAAAGACTTCCTGGGCGGCCAACTCGCGGCGGGTGTACTCGGTGAAACTGGCTTCGTCAAAACCGGCGTCTTGCAGCTTGCGGGCGAACACCTCGGCACCGCCGATGGCCTGGCGGGTCAGTTCGACCTGGCTGCGCACCGTGGCGTCGCTGATCACCACCCCGCGCTTGAGCGCTTCCTGCCACAGCAGTTCCTTGTCGATCAACGCCTCCAGCGCGGCCTGGCGAAGTTGCTTGTAGGCCTTGGGATTGCGAATGCTGGCCACCGCCCGGCCCTGGTCTTCCAGGTACTCGGCGAAGTAGCGCTCCAGGCGAAACTCGGAAATTTCCTCGCCATTGACCCGCGCCGCGACCGGCCCGTTCGTGCTGAAGGCCACAGGCACCCAGAGCATCAGCAGCAACAGTAACCTCTTCATGATCGAAGCCTCCGTTCAGGGGGTGACAGCAATGGGTTTGTAGGGCGCCACCAGATAGAAGCGTTGGTCAGGCAGTTCCACGGTGACGATATGCGCGCCGCTCAGGCCCAGGCGGCGACCGGGGCCGAAGCTGATCAGTGGGGTCAATCCGGTGGCGAAATCGTGCAAGCCTTCGAGGGCGTTGATGAGCTTTTCTCGACTGGCATCGCGCCCGGCCTGCTTCATGCCTTCGCTCAACAGCAGCATCGAACTGAACGCGCCCACTTGCAGCACCGCATGTTCACCGCCCAGGCCCTGATGTTCGCGTAACAGCGTCAGGGCCGTGCGCCCGGACGGCGTCCAGTCGCTGGGCACGAACGGATAAGCGAGGAATACCCGCCGGGAAAAGCCGCTGGGCATCTGCAGCAAATCCCCCGCCACCTGGTTCGACGCCGCGAAGAGGTAAGGCACTTGCCCCGCGTTCTGCAGGCGCTCGGCCAAGCGACTGAAGCCGCCGCCACTGCCCAGGTAAAACACCGAGCGTGAGCCCAGCGGTAAGGGGTCCTGGGACGAGTTGTAGGTTTGCAGGCGCACGTGCTGCCAGGCGTGATCCTGCAAATATTGTTCGAGATTTTGCGCCGCCAGGCGTTGGCCGGGATCATCCGGGTAGGCGATCAGCGTCGGCCCCTGGCGCACCCGCAGGCTGTCGCTGGCGTAGTCGGCCAGGGCGATCAGTTGCTCGCGCAGGCCGGGCAGCGGTTCGAAAATCTGCCGACTGGCCGGGGCCGTGCCTTGCAGCGACAGCGGCCCGATCAGCGGCACACCGGCCCGTTCAAGGCGTGCGGCCAGTTCCGAATCCAGCGCCGGGACCAACGGCGCGATCAGGGCGAACACCTGTTCCTGCTCAATCAATTGCTCGAGCGCCTGTTCGGCGCTGATGCGGTCCGGGCCGGGGTCAAGAATCGTCAGGCGCAGCGAGCGACCGTGAATTCCGCCCGCCTCATTGATCCGTGCCACGCTGCCCTTGAGCACCGCCGCCACCGTCGCGCCCTCCTCGCTCAAGGGTCCGCTGCTCGGCAACAAGGTGCCCAGGTGCAGACTGTCGGCGTTCAGGCCCGGATCGCGGTCATCGGCCAGGCGCTTGAGGTAGGCGCTGAGGTTGCGCTGATCGTTCATCGACAGCACGAACCGGGGCATGGCCGGGTCGAGCCGATTGTTGCCGGGGTCGCGCCCTTCCTGGATCGCTCGCGCCAGGCTGCCGTCGGTGTAGGCCGGGTAATCGCGGCCGTTGATCTGCTGCTGACCATAGGTGCTGCTGAGCCGCGACCAGCTCAAATCCGGCGGTCGCACTCCGCCTTCCGCCCGACCCTGGCCGTCGGCGCCGTGGCAATTGGCGCACGGCAGGCTGCTGGCGGGCAGCAGAATGTCCGCCGCGCCGACCCGCGCCATGACAGGCGCGCCGTTATCCGACAGCCCCTCGCGGTACAGCCGTTTGCCGGCGCTTTCGCTGGGGGTCAGGGGCAACGCGCTGGCGCTCAGGCTAACGCTGGCGAGAAGGATCAGCAGGACAATGTTCATGGCCGGGACTCAGCGCCCGACCACGGGCATGGTCAGCAACTGCAAGCGCTGGGCAATGGCGGCGGCCGGGGCATCGGGGCGGATCTTGCTCCAGCGTTTGTTGGCCACGTCGCCGACGATCAGTTGCGTGGAATGTTGCTCGGGGGTCGGCACGATCTGGCCGATGCGACCCAGGACCAGGTCCATCTGCGCCTTGTCGCCGGTTAAAAAAAGCCAGTGGGGGCCATCGACGCCCTGCTTCAAGGTGTAAGCCTTGAGGACCGCCGGGGTGTCCCGCAGCGGATCACTGGTAAGGGAAATGAAGGTGATGCCGTCGGCCTTGTCGCCCAACACTTCGCGAACTTCCTTGAGCTTGCGGGTGATCAACGGGCAGGCATCGTTGCAACTGGTGAAAATCACGTTGAGCAGCACCACACGGTTTTGCAGGGCATCGCTGTAGAAGCGCAGGGTGTTGCCGTTCTGGTCCTGCAACGGCGTGTCGGTGAACCAGGTCTTGGCGTCGTGGGTGCCGCTGGCCGGTTGCGCGACGCCAGCCACTGGCGGCGCTGCATGCCCTTCGTGGGCAAACGCCATCGAACTGAAGAGGCAGCAGCAAGCCACCGGGGCGATCCAGTCGAAAAGTTTCATGGTTGACTCTCCATGGCGATGGCGGTGTGTTTGGCATGGGCGTTGCGCTGGCCGCTGAGTTTTTCCACTTCACGGGTCAGCACCGTCGGGTCGGTGAAGCCGTAATAGCGGGTCCAGTGGCGGCTGTTGCCATCGCCGACCATGATCAGCGGCGCGTGATTCTTGAAGTCACCGCTGAAGGTGCCAAGGCCCTTGAGGGTTTCGGTCACCGATTGCGGGGTGCCGGTGAGCCAGCTCCAGCCCGGGCCGTTCTGGAAACTGCGGGCGTAGTCGTTCAGGCGTTTGGGGTCGTCACGCTGGGGATCGATGCTGATCGACACCAGTTGCACTTCCTTGCCGACCCGGGCGCCCAGTTGTTTTTGCACCTTGCCCATGATCGACGACACCACCGGGCACACCGTGGTGCAACTGGTGTAGATGAAGCCCATGACCACGATCTTGTTGGTCACCAGGTCTTTTTCCAGGCGCACCGCTTTGCCGTTCTGGTCCACCAGTGCGACGTCGGCGAATTTCACCTGGGCGCTTTCCTGGGTCTTGGCCGGCGCAGTGTTGTGCCCGGCATGCTCATCCGCCGAGTGCGCCAGGGCCTGGCCGATGCCAGCGGCCAACAGGCAAAACATTAATAGGCCACGATGGGGGAATCGGTTCATGTCGCTTTCCTCTTCAGTGAGCCTCGCCGGGCAGGACCCGAACGCTGGCAAAGGTCTTGTCATCAAAGTTTGCGCCCAGGGATGCTGCGCGCACGTGCAAATACCAGGCACCGCTCTGGTCGAGGGTTATCGGCGCTTCGTACACGCCGTCGCCGACGTCCAGCGCCGCGACCTGTTGCGCCCGGGACGTCGGGGCGCGGAAGTAGCGCAGTTGCACGTCCTTGCGCTGCACCGGCTGATTGCCCTGCACGATGCGAAACCGCACGAGGTAAGGGCTGCCGAGAGTGGCCGTGGCGCGGTCGAGCAGGAATTCCACCTTTGGCACGCCGGGGTGTTGCGCGAGGTTTTGGTCTGGCTCCACCAGGGCGCTGAAGCAGTGAATGATGTTCGGTTGGTTGAGCAGGAACGCCACGTCGAAACGTCCGGCCGCTGGTAGCTTGATGCGCGAGCTGTACAGCCCCGGTTCGACTTCTCGCAGGCTGCGGTCGATGACCATCGCCGCCCGCGCCACCTGCCCGCGATTGGGGTAGCCGGACATCGGCGCGTTCATGCCTTCGGCGTAGAAATAGGTGGTGTTGTCCACCGGGTTGACCACGAACACCGCGTTGTCGTCGCGGGACACCGCCAGGCTTGAGGCCAGCGGCAAATCACCGGCCAGCCGGGGTGCTTGTGGCCCGGCCTCGAAACCCTGGCTGATCGGCGTGCGACCTTCGCCGAGGGACGCGAGGTTGATCATCGTCACCTTGGCTGAGGCCAGCCCGCGCACGTAGGCGTAGGCCTTGGTGAACACCACTTGGTAGGGTTCGGTGGAGACGTCGATCTGGTGGATCAGCGCGTCGGTGGCGGCGTCGATCACTTCGGCGCGATTCTCCAGGGTGTTGAGCACCACGCCGAAGCGGCCGTCGGCGCTGAAACCCATCGGGCCCAGGCCCTGGCTCAATTTGATCACCCGCCGCACCGCCAGGCTGGCGGTATCGACCACCGTCACCGTGCCGTCCCGACCGTCGGCGACGTACACCGCTTGGGACAGTGGCGAGTACGCCACCGACAATGGCTGGGTGCCGGTCTTCAGTTGTTTGTCGAGGGTCAGTGTGGCGATGTCGATCAGGCTCAGAGTGCCGTCGTCGCGGTTGGTGACGAAGGCATGGCGGCTGTCCTTACTGAAGGCGATTTCGTGGTGGCCGGCGCCGGTGGCGATGTGTGTAAGAGGCTTGAGGCTGCGGCTGTCGATCACCGTGACGCCGGTTTTCTCTGCGACCCACAGCAGGCGTTCGTCCGGTTGCAGGGCTACGCGTACCGGGTTGTTGCCGGCAGCGATTGAGTCGATGAGTTTGAATTGCTCGCTGTCGAGCACCGCCACTTCTCCGGCGGTGGGCATCGAAATGAATACGCGTTTGTTATCTTTGGTCGCGACCCAATCCATCGGTGGTTGCTTGAGGTCGATACGGGCCATGGTGCTGGTGATGCCGCCGACCGACACCGATGGGTCGACCACCGAGACGCTGGCATCGCGGTTCATCACCAGCAGGAAATAGCTGTTCAGATCCAGCAGCGGGCGTGCGCCGATACTGGACTTGAGAAACACCCCGACCCGGGATTTGCAGCTCTGCTCACGGCCCTGGGCCTGGTCGGCGGCGAGGGTTTCGGGGTCGAGCCAGGCACCGGGGTTAACCCCCGACAGCGGTTGCCCCGAATTGCTGTCGCGGACCCGGAACTGCACATCGGCAAACCCGCCTTCACGCAAAACACCGTCCTCGGCCAGGGGCTGCAACTTGAAATCCACCACCACCCCGTCACGGGCCAGTTGTTGCCCGCTCCAGGTGTCCGGCAAAGCGACCTCACTGAGCAACGTCGGCGGCGCCGTACGCCAGATGCCCAGCCAGAGCAACACAGCGGCGACAACCAGCGCACACCCGGCGATTCTTATTGTTCTGTTCATACCGCCTCTCCCCTTACCCATCCATCACACCACACCCCTATAGGAGCGAGGCCTGCCCGCGAAGGCGTCATCCGCCACACCATCAAAACCGAGTCGTCCCCATCACCTGTAGGAGCGAGGCTTGCCCGCGAAGGCGTCATCTGCCACACCATCAAAACCGAGTCGTCCCCATCACCTGTAGGAGCGAGGCTTGCCCGCGAAGGCGTCATCTGCCACACCATCAAAACCGAGTCGTCCCCTTCGCGGGCAAGCCTCGCTCCTACAGGAAGGGCGTCAGCCGTTATGGTGCCGGGGCCGGTTCGGGTTCGTTGGTTACCCGCAGCAACCCCCACAACCCGGCGGTGTTGCCGTAGGCGGCGTAGTCGCGGAACAGGTAATCGCCCGGTATCGCATTGCTGCCCCCGGCGCTCGGGTGCATGAAGCTGAAGTGCGCCGCCGGCAGGATGCTTTCGTGGGCGCCGATGTACATCGACATCGGGTTGTAGCCGAACCGCACCGAACCCACCCCTGGTGTCCCCATCGGATAACCACCGGTATCGCTCTTCTCCGACTGGAACGGATTGACCGACCACACATGCCCGTCGAGCTGGAAGGTCGAGCCACGGCTACCCCCGGTCGGCATCAGGATGTGCGTACGGAACGGTTGTCCCGGTTTCACATACAGCACCGGCGTCTGCGGATCGCCGCCCACCAGCGCGTTGCTGTAGGCCATGTGCGCGTTGGGCACGTCGCCATAGCCGTTGCCGTCGGCGTGACCGAACGGCGCGTCCGGGGCCAGGCCGAAGCGATACCACAGCGGCTCGGTCTTGTAGTTGATCGCCATGCTCGAGTTGTCCTGGGGATCGGTCGGCACACCGTTGCCTTCCGAGGCGATGCCTTCCACCGGCCGACCGTTGGCCCAACGCATGTTCAACGCCTTTTGCCAGACCATCGCAAAGTCGCGGTAGGGGGTCTGCCCCGCCGCCGTGACCGTGGCCGACACCTTGCGTGCATCGTCGACCCAAGTGGCGCCGATCGGCAGAATGCTCATCGCCCCGCCCAAGCCTTTTTGCGGCTGCTTGATCACGTCCGCCGGGGTGAAATTCAAGCCGCCGAACTCCACCGCCGTAGCGTTGATGTTGTCGACGCTGCGGCCCAGTTGCGAGATCGGCTTGCCTTCGCGCTCCAGGTGCCCGGCGTAGTACTGATAGGTACGCGTCGGGTACGGACCGGTGTTGCCGACCCTTGGTGGCACGGTCTGGATCGGGTTGGCGCCGACGTTGGTGCCGTCGGATTTGGTGATGTCGTAGGCCAGCAGTTGCGCGTGCAAACCGACATGGCTGGACGGCCGCATCAAGTTATTGCTGAAGGTGGTCGAGCCTTCGCCATGGTTGCGATCACGCTTGACGATGCCTTGCATCACCGCAGTCTGGATCAGATCCGGCATGACGCTGGGCAGGCGGTTTTCCAGGGTGATGTTGATGCAGTCACCCGCAGCGGCGCGCAGTACCAGCGGTTCCACAGGCACACCGGGTTTGAGCTTGCCGGTGACCGGGTCGAGGTCAGACTTGCGCACGTAGAGGATCGCCGTCGGGTCATGCAACGGACCGCTTTGCCCGCCGATGGTGAACGTCTCGCCATCTTCAGGATCGGTCACGGTGACCTGGGGAATGCTCACCGCCCGGGAGTTGTACACCAGCGTGCCACCCGCCGGATTCAACGGCCCGCCAACGTGTTGGCCGAGCCCCGCCGGGTCGCCGATGGACAGGCTCAGCGGGTTGCCGAGGATGTCGTTGGCCAGCGCCGCGACCACTTCATAGTTGCGCTGCACGGTGGGCCGGGTGCCGATGCCATTGGGGTTGGCGCCAATCCGTGGGCAAGTGCCGTCGAAGGCCACGGTGTTGCGCATGCCCGCCGGTTTCGGGTTGTTCGGCAGCGCAAACAGGTCGTTGCGCTGGGCCGTGTAGTTGCGCATCACGCCCCAGATTCCGCTCCAGTAACCTTCCAGGGACGCGTCCATCGAGTACAGATAATCCCCGGTGGTGGCCGCCGAACTGGAGAGCATCGAGACTGGCGCGATAAAGCCCATCTGCTCGGAGATCCCGATCATCTGCGACGAGCGCCAGCCCGAGTTGGAGCTGTTGCCGAACCCGGAACCGCTTTGCAGCCATTTCACGCCGTGCAGGGTCACGTTGTGCTCTTCTTCATGACCGCCGGCATGCACCCGCAACCGCACGTTGTCGCCGGTGTAGGTGCGCAGCATTGGGGTGAACGGGTCACCTGGTTCGGCGCCGCCCTTGTTGATGTGCGGCGGGAACAGCGTGGTGCCGCCAGTCGGACCGGTGGCCGCAGTAACCAGGTTTGGCGCCAGGTTCATCGCCGGGATCGCCCGGTCGGTGCGACTTTGCATGGCATACGCCAGGTCGCCGCCGAGGCCGTCGGCCTGCATGCCGCGCTTGCCGTCCGGGCCGACCTTGTTCGGGTCGTACACCCGCAGGGCCAGGGGTTCGTTGCGGTAATTGACCACGAACATGCCGGGGTCATCCACCGAGATCGCTTGCGGGCATGGCCGGCTTGGGCAACCAGGAACTTGCCCGCCTTGCACTTCGACGATCCCCTCCAGCAGGTTGCTGGCGTTATTGCGCACCGGCGGGTTAATGGCGTAGCGGAAGCTGTCCGCGGTGGCCGGGAAGGCTTGCGGATTGGGCACGCCGTTAGGGCCGGCGCCGACGTACACCCCGGCTTCATAAGCGTGCTGGAAGTCGCTGTATTCAAGGAAGAACTCGCGGAAGCTGTCGTTCTTGCCGTCGCCGTCCAGGTCGCCGGTGGACACCACCGCTTGCCATGAAGTCGGCCCGCCATCCTGCCGCGCACCGCTGTACAACGGCTCGCCGGTTTCGGCGTGGAACCAGGTGGAACCGGCCGGCTCGGCCAGCACGGTGGCGTACAGGCCAATCTGTTGGTGCGTCGATGGGCCGAGGTGGTCATGGGTAAAAATCGTCCCCAGGCCACGGTCCACGCCTTTGCTGTTGACCACCGGATCGACAAACCAGCGCTGCATTGCCGTGCGTGCTCCCAACCAATCCGCCCGGCCGTACTGACCAAAGAATGGATGGGCCTTGGCTTTCGGGCAGGCCGGCGTACCGTCCCGGGGATCGGCGCCTTCGCACTGGTTGAACTCGCGAATCGCGTGGATGCGTTCTTGCACGGCGCCAGGAGAAAGCACGCCGTCTTCGTAGTTCCAGCCGTTGGCCGAACCGTCGGCAGCCGTCAGGTCCCACTTCGGCAGGTGAATGTGCTGGCCGATCACGTCGGTTGGCGTGCGCACCTGATAGTCGTCCATCTCATAGGTGGCCGCCACCAGGTTGGTTTGCTGGTATTGCACGCAGTCGAAGGTGTTCATGCGCATCACCAGAGGCTCTGGCGGACGCTGCTTGGTGATCACCGGCCAGGCGTCTTCCCACAGGGCGAGGATGCGCGCTTGCGGGAAGTGGTAGCCGACCTTGTTGTAAACCGCGTCGAACTGGATGTTCGCCGCTTTATAGATGCGCGGACGGTCAGCGGTGAAGGTCGAGGAACCGGTGAAGGACAGGCCATCGACCCGCTCGCCGCTGTTGAATTCACCGGTGCCGGCGCTGGCGGTCAGGCGTTTTTGCCGGTCGTCCATGCACGGTTCGTAGTACGGCGCACCGGCAATCGGCAACGCGCCGTTGGTGCGGAACGCCTTCGCCACGACTTGATTACCGGGCAGCAGCGCGAAGCTTGGGTGATCCTTTTTCGCGTGGAAGGCCATGGCCGCTTGTTCGACTTCGGTGCCTTCTTCCGGCATGTAGATCGGTTTGGCCCGGGTCACTTCCTTGGAAAAATCCAGGGACGTGGTCACGGTGTGCGCTAGACCACCAGAGGAGAAACCATCCAGGGAATGCCGGCCCAGACCGCCGTCCCAACCACCGGATTGCGCCGGGTCGAGGTTGGCCCACAAGGCCTTGCCGCTGGTTTTCAAGGTTTGCGCCTTGGCGGCGTCGAGCATGTCCAGCGGTGGTGTTGGCGGACGTTGCCCGACCGAACTTTCCATGCCACCGATCCAGAACGGATAGCCAGGGTTTTTCAGGCTGCCGTCGGCATTGCGGTTGGCTTCGCTGCGATCCACCAGGGCCAGGGAGCCGATGGCTTGAGTGCCACCGCTCTGAGGTTCACCGTCCTCATCGGCCACCAGGGTTTCACCGATTTTCGGCACCACCGCGACCTTGCCTGGCATCGGAGCCATGGCTTTACCGGGCAGCGGCACAACCGCAGGGATCGGCGTCCCGGCGACAATCTCGCCATCGGGCAACGCCCGAGCACCTGCGGCCGGTTTGCCGCTGCGCAAGGCGTAGGGTTCGCTGTGATAACCGTCGGCGCCCTGTTGGGACACTTCGAGTTTGGTGCCTTCTTCGAACACATCGTGCACCCGCCACATGCTCCACATGCCCTGGGCAAAGTGCGGGTAGAAGTGGCAGTGATAAATCGCATCGCCGGCTACGCGGTTGCGGTTGCCCGAGCCGCCGTTGGCGATTTCATAGGTGTAGCCGGCGCCCGGACCGATGCCCTGGGCGTCGACATAATCGGAGTTGTCGTCGTTGGGATTGAACAGCCACTGATGCCCGTGCAAGTGGAAGATGTGCTGCTCATGGCCGTTGTGGGTGTTGCGGAATTTAACGAAGTCACCGATGTAGCTGTGGTTGACGTTGGCCGGTTCGGACGGGTACAGCGCCATGGTCGCCTTGACCCCGACCTGATCGGCCCGGGGTGTTTCGCCGGGGCGAATGTTTTCCAGGCCGGCGTTGGCCGGCACGTCCACCAGCATCGCCACGTCACCGACGGTGTGGGAGCTGAGGAAGAATTCTTCATAGGCGCAGGACAGGCAATCGTGCATCGGCCCGACGCCCAAACGGTTGGCCACCACTTCGGCGCCCATGCCGCCGGAGCCGTAGTTGATCATGAACGAGTCGCGGGTCGGTTCCAGCACGTGGGCCATCACCGGGTCCGCCCAATAAGCCGGAAAGGCTTGGGTGGCGGCGGTTTCATCCTGGAACTGCGAGGCGAAATCGCGGAACGGCTCCAGCCGATTGGGGATCGCCGGGTTGCGTTTGCCAATGGCTTCAAGCGGATAGGTCGAGGGCGGGAAGCTGCCGTCGGCGTTGCTGCCCATCACGATCGCATCGCTCTCGCTGGAGATGATTTCATTGCCATCGACCATGCCAATGATCGGCGTGCCGGCCTTGCCTTCACGGATCCACGGTTCGCGCTGCGGGTAGCGCGCCTGGTAGTCGACAATCGGTTGGCCGGCCGGGGTTCGACCGGTGCTGGCCAGGCGCATTTCTTCCTCGGTGACGGTGTTGCGGTAGGTGCGGCCGCCCTTGGGCACCACCACCACTTCGCCGAACAGACCGTTGGCGACGTTGCCCGCATCGCCTTCGCCACCGAAGGTCGCGCCGCGACTGCTGGCGGCGAACGCGCCTTCGCGCTCGGCGTACAAGGTGTAGGAACGGGTGGCGCCGGGGGCGATCAAGGTGTTGGCGTTGCGTCCGGTATAGGACGCGATGTCGTCGATGCTGTTGACCGCTTGCAGGCCGTTGACCTGGAAGCCGACGTGGCGATCGGTGACTTGCTCGTCGACTTTGAAATCGTCGTTATTGCCGACTTCACCTTCCTCTTCTTCCCCGCTTTCGTGGCTGCCGGGATTGGCCTGATAAGCCAGCAGGTTTTGCAGATTGACCGTCAGGCAGTCACCGGCAGCGACGCGCAACACCAGCGGCCGTGGGCGCTTGTCGGGACGCAGCGACACCTTGCCCGGCACCGCCGAACCACCCTGAGCCAGGGAGCGGTCATGGTCATCCACGACATCGCGGCGCAGGGCGAACATCATGCCGTTGGCGTTTTGCGCGCCGAGGCGGTTGAACATCAGCGGCTGGTCGAACGCCACAACGTTGGCCACCAGATTGCGCTCGCAGCGCACGGCCGCTTCGGCCAGTTCGATGCCGAACAACGGCGCCAGAAACAGCAGCAGGTTAACCAGGTGATGTGCGTGGGATATGCCGTTCATGATCACGGGCCTCGCTATGGGTGCTCACAGGAATAATTCTCGACAAGTCCGGTTGAGCAATCCGCATGCCATAAATAATTTGTTGGTTTATCAGCAACTTAAAGTTACGAGTTAATCAATCGGGGGAAATAACCCACCCCCCATTCCCCACTTTCCAACCAAGTTTGGCGACTATTTCCCCCGTAGCAGCTGCCGAGCCCCGGCGAGGCTGCGTTCGGCGGCGAAGCCGTCGTGAGATCAGGCGGCGCGGTGTGTCAGGTCAACCGTGTGGATAGGGTTTGCGACGGCTTCGCCGCCGAACGCAGCCTCGCCGGGGCTCGACAGCTGCTACGGGGGCCCCGGTTTTCCCCATGTTTGGGGGTAACCGCAATCACAACGGCGCATCCACGGCCAAACCCTGCAAGCGCCGGTACTGGCGCAAGACGTTGGGCACATAACGCTGGGTTTCGGCGAACGGCGGGATCACCCCGCCACGGCTGAGCACCGCTTGCGGCCCGGCGTTGTAGGCGGCCACGGCGAGGCTGATGTCGTTGTCGAACAGGGTCAAAAGACGCTTCAGATAACGGGCGCCGCCCTGGATGTTGGCCTTGGGGTCGTAGACGTCGGTCACCCCCAGCTCGCGGGCGGTGTCGGGCATCAATTGCATCAGCCCGCCGGCGCCTTTGGCCGACGTCGCAGCGGCGTCGTAGCGCGACTCTTCCCGGATCACTGCGTGCAGCAACGCAGCGGGCAATTGATTGGCCGTGGCCGCCGCCGACACCAGCGCGGCGTAGGGCTGGTTGGCGATCATTTGCGGTTGCTGATCCATGCTCAGCTGCGCGGTTTCGGGCTCGTGGATCACCCGTTCATAGTGCCGTCCGGGGCGGTGGACATTGGACAAAACGTAGCTGCCCCTGGCGTCCATGGAAACGAAGACATCGGCCTGGGCGATGCCGCTCAGCAGCAGCGTGCCGAGCAGTCCTGCGGTGAGAGTTTTCATGTTTCATACCTCCCCTGGCCGGCCCCGAAAAACGGGGCTTATGCCCCAATGGCCGGTAGTCAATCAGCCATACGCAAGCACTGTGCCGTCGGCGCAAAGGCCCGAGTTACGTGGGGTTCAGCCGGATGCCGGATCGTGAGCATGGCAATTGCATAAGCGTTAGTAGCAACCCTGCTGCCCACTGGAGTGAGGTCATCATGAATCTGCGTCCGTGTTCCGCCCCGCGCCCTCAACGCGGGTTCACCTTGCTCGAATTGTTAGTGGTGCTGGTGGTGCTGGGGCTGTTGGCCGGCATCGTCGCGCCGAAGTATTTCGCCCAACTGGGGCGCTCGGAAGTGAAGGTGGCCAAGGCGCAGATCGAGGGCCTGAGCAAGGCGCTGGATCTGTATCGGCTGGAGGTCGGCCACTACCCGTCCACCGAGCAGGGTTTACAGGCGCTGGTCACCGCGCCCAGCGATGAAACCCGCTGGACCGGTCCTTATTTGCAGAAAAAACTGCCGATGGACCCATGGGGTCGCGCCTACACCTACCGCTACCCCGGCGAAAACAGCGAGTACGACTTGCTGTCGATGGGCAAGGACGGGCAACCCGGCGGCGAAGGCGAAAACGCTGAAGTCACTAACTGGCAATAAGCGGAGCGACGCCCATGCGCTTTCATCTCAAGGCTGTCGGCAAGGCCGGCGTGGTGTCGATGACCGTCGAAGCCCCCGGCCAGATCGAGGCCCGGCGTATCGTCGAAGACCAGGGTTTGCGCGTGGTCAGCCTGCACGCCGAGCGGCACTGGCGGGCCTTGCGCCTGCACCAGCGCGAGACCTTCAACCTGGTGCTGTTCAGCCAGGAACTGACCACGCTGCTCAACGCCGGCTTGCCGCTGATCGATGCGCTGGAAAGCCTGGCGGAAAAAGAAACCGCGCCCCAGGCCCGCAAAACCTTGAGCGAACTGGTGCGCCTGCTGTACGAAGGTAAATCGTTCTCCCAGGCGTTGGCCCAGTTGTCGGCGGTGTTTCCGCCGCTGTACGTGGCGCTGGTGCAGTCCAGCGAAAAGACCGGCGCCGTGGGCGAGGCCCTGGGCCGCTACGTCAGCTATCGCCAACGCATGGACGAAGTGCGGCAGAAGATCATCAGCGCCTCGATCTACCCACTGCTGTTGCTGATCGTCGGCGGTGGCGTGGTGCTGTTCCTGATGGGCTACGTGGTGCCGCGCTTCAGCCTGGTGTTCGAAGGCCTGGGCTCGAACCTGCCATGGATGTCGCAGATCCTGATGAGCAGCGGCATGTTCCTCCACGCCCATCAGTTGGAGTTTTTCGGCACCCTGGCCGCGCTCATCGTTGCCCTCGCCTTCCTCCAGCGCCAACCGGCCTTTCGTCGGGGCGTGGACCGTCTGATCGAAAAACTGCCGGCGGTGCATCAACGGATCTTCATGTACGAACTGGCGCGTTTCTACCGCTCCCTGGGGATCTTGCTGCAAGGCGGCATCCCCCTCGTCACCGCCATGAGCATGGTCCGCGGCCTGCTTACCGTCGCCTCGCGCACCCGCCTGGACCAGGCCTGCGAACGCGTGCGCGAAGGACAATCGCTGTCCACCGCGCTGGAACTCAACCACCTGGTGACCCCGGTATCCCTGCGCCTGCTGCGCGCGGGCGAGCAGTCCGGCAACCTCGGGCAAATGATGGAACGCAGCGCCGACTTCTATGACGAAGAAATCAGCCGCTGGCTCGAGTGGTTCGTGCGCCTGTTCGAACCGCTGCTGATGACCTTCATCGGCCTGCTGATCGGCGTCATCGTGATCCTGATGTATATGCCGATCTTCGAACTGGCCTCAAGCATTCACTGACCCCTCTGGAATGGGGGCCCGCGGCACGTTGCCTTATTCATTGACATCTCGACCGAATAAATCCGGACGCCGGCGTGTTCACCCACTGAATGAAGCAGCACGTTGCATTGTTCATCAACGTTCCATCTGAATAAGAAGACGGAGAACGACATGCACATCAACAAACTTTTACTGGCAATAGCGATTGGCGCAGTTTTGTCGGCGTCTACGGTTTTGATCCCGGACAGCCTGTCCGGGGTATCGAGCGCACAGGCCAAGGATGGTGGGAGTGGTGGCGGTGGTGGCTCTGGAGGTGGCGGCGGCTCGGGAGGTGGCGGCGGCGGTTCCGGCGGTGGGGGTGGTGGCTCTGGCGGCGGTGGAAATGGCGGTGGCGGTGGTTCGGGTGGTAGTGGCGGCGGCGGCAATGGCGGCAGTCACGGTGGCAATGGCAGCAGCGGCAACGGCGGAAACAGCAGCGGCCACAGCGGCAGCGATCACGGGCCAGGGCATTCCGGCGATGCCTCCAACTCCGGACGCAACGGCACCCACGCCGAGCGCGGGGATGATCATGGGGTGCATCGTTCAGGCGAACTGGGCGATGACCATGGAGTGCATCACGCGGGTGAACTCGGCGATGACCATGGCGTTCATCGCGCGGGTGAACTCGGCGATGACCATGGCGTTCATCGCGCCGGGGAGTTGGGCGATAACCGTGGCGTTCAGGCGGCAGGCCAAGTGGCCGATGACCATGGCGTCCACGTCGGCGGCGAACCCGGGGATGACAAGCGGGCGAACTAACCACAAACAACACAAATCCCCTGTGGGAGCGGGCTTGCTCGCGAAGGCGGCGTATCAGTCAACATTGATGTCGGCTGACAGTCCGCTTTCGCGAGCAAGCCCGCTCCCACAAGGGGTTGGTGGTGGATGCAAATAATGAATACGGCGCCATGCCAGTGTGGGAGCTAGCTTGCTCGCGATGGCGGCGTATCAGTCAACATTGATACTGGCTGACAGTCCGCTTTCGCGAGCAAGCCCGCTCCCACAAGGGGTTGGTGGTGGATGCAAATAATGAGTACGACGCCATGCCAGTGTGGGAGCGGGCTTGCTCGCGAAGGCGGTTTCACATTCAACAAGGATGTTGGCTGAGCCACCGCATTCGCGAGCAGGCCCGCTCCCACAAGGGATGGTGTTTGGCGTTATAACGTGCCCTCTCGCTGGTCCAGCCTTTCGCGCAAAAACTCGATAAACGCCTGTACGGGCCGCGACCCTTGGCGATGCTGCGGGTATACCGCTGACAGCGTCAGCGGCTCGGGCCGGAAGTCCTCCAGCACCGGCACCAGCCGTCCATCCTTCAGCGCCGCGCCGACGATGAACGTCGGCAGGTAGGTAATGCCCATCCCGGCAATCGCCGCGTCCTTGAGCAACTCCCCGTTGTTGACCCGCATCCGCCCGGTGACGTTGACGGTCAGCGGTTTGCCTTGCCCTTCGAACCGCCATTGCACCTGGCGCCCGTGGCCATACGGCAGGCAGTCATGGCTCAGCAGGTCTTCCGGTTTAACCGGGGTGCCGCGTTCGGCGAGGTACGCCGGGCTGGCGCAGTACACGCGCTGGATCGAGGCGATGCGTCGGGCGATGAGGGTTGAGTCTTCCAGCACGCCGATGCGCAGCGCCAGGTCGTAGCCTTCGCCGAGCAGGTCCACCGGGCGGTCGCTCAGGTCGACTTCCACCGTGACGTCGCGATAACGCTGTAAAAACACCGGCAGCAGGCAGCCCAAATGCGCCAATGCGAAGGACAGCGGCGCGCTCAAGCGAATGGTGCCGCGAGGCTCGGTGGTCTGGCCGGCGATGCCCTGCTCCACTTGCTCGACTTCGCTGAGCAGACGCAGGGCTGATTCGTAGTAACTCTGGCCCAGAGGCGTGACGTCCAGGCGTCGGGTCGAGCGATTGAGCAGGCGCACGCCCAGGCGTTCCTCCAATTGCATCAAGCGGCGGCTGACGAATTGCTTGGACAGGCCGAGTTGATCGGCGGCGGCGGTGAAGCTGCCAGAGTCCATCACCTGGCAAAAAATACGCATATCTTCGAACGGGTTCATTGTCACTCTCTGGTTGACAGTCAAACACTTTATAGCCGCTTTTTCCGATTCTGACATCCCATTAATCTGTGTCCATGGTGCTGATGAAGCCCAGACCTACTCACCGTAGGAGCTGCCGAAGGCTGCGATCTTTTGATCTTGATCTTTTAAAAGATCGCAGCCTTCGGCAGCTCCTACGGACCGCAGACACAATTAAAAAGGATTTACGCCATGAACCTCGTCAAAAAGACCCTGACCGCTTCCCTCCTCGCCCTCGCCGTGGGCAACGCTTTCGCTGCTGGCAGCCCCGGCGTCGAACACACCACCCAAGCTTTTCTCGAAGCCCTCGCCGCTGGCGGTGGCAAACCCCTCGAGCAACTGAGCCCCAAGGACGCCCGTGCGGTGCTGACCGGTGCGCAGAACTCGGTGAAAGTGGACTTGTCGGGTGTGGACGTCAGCGACCGTGCGATCAAGGTCGGCGAGCAAACCATCAACCTGAAAATCGTCCGGCCGGCCAAGGTCAAGGGTGATTTGCCGGTGTTCATGTTCTTCCACGGTGGCGGTTGGGTCCTGGGGGATTACCCGACTCACCAACGCTTGATTCATGACCTGGTGGTGGGCTCTGGCGCAGTCGCGGTGTATGTCGATTACACACCATCGCCGGAAGCGCAGTACCCGACTGCGATCAACCAGGCTTACGCCGCGACCCGTTGGGTCGCCGAGCATGGCAAGGAGATCGGCGTCGATGGCAAGCGCCTGGCAGTGGCCGGCAACAGCGTCGGCGGCAACATGGCGGCGGTGGTGGCGTTGATGGCCAAGGAACAGAAAACCCCGGCGCTGCGCTTCCAGTTGCTGATGTGGCCGGTGACCAACGCGCAGTTCGATAGCGGCTCGTACCAGCAGTTTGCCGAAGGGCACTTCCTGACCAAGGGCATGATGAATTGGTTCTGGGACAACTACACCACCAATGCCAGCGAGCGCGCACAGATTCACGCCTCGCCGTTGCAGGCCAGCGCCGAACAGCTCAAAGGCTTGCCGGCTGCGCTGGTGCAAACCGCCGAGTTCGACGTATTGCGTGATGAAGGCGAGGCCTATGCCCGTCACCTGGATGCGGCGGGTGTACCGGTGACGGCGGTGCGTTACAACGGGATGATTCATGACTTCGGGCTGTTGAATCCGCTGAGTCAGATTCCTGAAGTGAAAGCGGCGGTGCGGCAGGCGGCGCTGGAATTGAAGACGCATCTGAACTGATCCGATTGATTTGTGGCGAGGGGGCTTGCCCCCGTTCCAGTGCGTAGCACTGGCAGAATTTCAGCAACGCTGGATATTTTGGGGCCGCTTCGCAGCCCAGCGGGGGCAAGCCCCCTCGCCACAGTTTTCACTAGGCAGAAAACAGCATCAACCCGCCTCCGGAGTTCTCCCATGTCCCTCATCTACGACCATCCCCTGTCCTGGAGCGCCCTGCTGCTGGTGATCGACGCCCTGCTCTGGCACCTCTCGCCACTGCAGCACCGCGTCACCCGCATCGGCCTGCGCCTGGGGCTGTTCCTGATCTTCAGCGCGGTGATCATCAACGCCGGCGTCAGCCCGTTGCAGGCGCCGCTGTTTGCCGATGATCGCGTGGCGCAACTGGGGGCCACGGCGTTGGGGATTGTCTGGTGGTTGTACGCCGCACGGGTGCTGACCGAGGTGATCGGCCTGGTGCTGATGCGGCGCATCGGTCACAGCGGGCGGTTGTTGCAGGACGTGATTGGCGCACTGGTGTTTCTGGTAGCCATCGTCGCCGCGGCGGGCTATGTGCTGGAGTTGCCGGTCAAAGGCTTGCTGGCGACGTCCGGGGTGGTGGCGATCGTGGTCGGTCTAGCGTTGCAAAGCACCTTGAGCGATGTGTTTTCCGGAATCGTGCTCAACACCACCAAGCCGTATCAGGTGGATGACTTTGTGGTGATCGACGGCGTGGAAGGCAAGGTGCTGGACATCGACTGGCGCGCCACGCATCTGCTCACCAGTGCCGGGACCACCGCGGTGGTGCCGAACTCGGTAGCGGCCAAGGCGAAGATCGTCAACCTCAGCCGCCCGAGCAACATGCACGGCGTGTCGATCAGCATCCAAGTGCCCAACCATATTCGCCCGCGTCGGGTGCTGGATGCGCTGGATCGCACGCTTCAGGGCAGCAGCACGTTATTGCTGAACCCGGCGCCGAAAGCGGTGTTGAAAGAGGCTGGCGAAACCATGTCCGAGTACGTGGCCAGCGGTTTTATCGCCGACTTGAGCAAGAAGGCTGAAGTGCGTAATCAACTGTTCGACCTGGCCCACCGGCATCTGGAAGCGGCGGGTATTTCCCGGCAACTGGACGGCGTGATCGAGCCTTCGACCCGGGCTCGGGCATTGCTCGATGAAGTGAAAATTTTCCGTTCCCTGGACGAGGACGAACGTGACCGACTGGCCCAGGCAATGGTGCCGCAGCAGTATGCGGCGGGTCAGGTAGTGCTGGAGTTGAATGAAGTGCCGGACGCTCTGTTTGTGATTGCCACCGGCGTGGTCAGCGCCACCGTGCCCGATGGCACCGGGCAGACCGAAGCCGGGCGCATGGGGCCGAGCGAGGTCATGGGCGAACAGAGCATCCTCACCGACACACCGTCCCAGGCCTGCTTTACGGCGCTGACCTCGTGCATCATTTACCGGATCGACAAGTCTTTGACCCGCGATTGCATGGCGCAGCGTGGCGAGGTTGGGCGGGCGTTGAATAAGTTGCAGGCGGTGCGCCAGCAGAACAGTCGGTTGGCGTTGATGGCCATGCCTGTTCCGATCAAGAAGGGAGGCTTTCTGGGGTGGCTGAAAAACCGCCAAACACAATGATCAAATGTGGGAGCGGGCTTGCTCGCGAATGCGGTGTGCCAGTCAGCATTAATGTTGCCTGACCCACCGCATTCGCGAGCAAGCCCGCTCCCACAGGTTGCGCGATAGTACTTACTTGGCAGTCAACGCCGAATAGCTGTTCATCAAGTTGCGATAGTTCGGAATGCGCGGCGACAGCAGGTTCGCCAGGCCTTCCATGTCGTTGCGCCAGTCGCCTTGCAGCTCGCAGGCTACCGAGAACCAGTTGACCAGTTGTGCACCGGCCGCCGTCATGCGCGCCCAGGCGGCTTGTTGCACGGTTTCGTTGAAGGTGCCCGACGCATCGGTGACCACAAACACTTCAAAACCTTCAGCCAGGGCCGACAAGGTCGGGAACGTCACGCAGACATCCGTCACCACACCGGCAATGATCAGTTGCTTGCGGCCAGTGGCTTTGACGGCTTTGACGAAGTCTTCGTTGTCCCAGGCGTTGATCTGGCCTGGACGCGGAATGTACGGCGCGTCCGGGAACAGTTCTTTCAACTCCGGCACCATCGGGCCGTTCGGGCCGCTTTCGAAACTGGTGGTGAGGATGGTCGGCAGTTTGAAAAACTTGGCCAGGTCCGCGAGGGCCAGCACGTTGTTCTTGAATTCGTTGGGCGAGAAATCCTGCACCAGCGAGATCAGGCCGGTCTGGTGGTCAACCAACAGTACAACGGCGTCGTCTTTGTTCAGGCGTTTGTACGGAACGTTGCTCATGTGAAACTCCTCGGTAGTGGGATGGTGCTGTGGGCGCCGGCACGTTGGGCCGGCGCTTTTTTATGTGCGTTTAGAAAGCAAAACACGAGCAGCCAAAGGCGCCCCAGAAGCCGGCGAAATCGCTGACTGGCGCATTCGACAGACGCGCCTTTTCGTGGCTGTGGGCGTGCACGCCACACGGCCCGCTGCAATGGTGAACCTGGGCCTGCATCGGCGACGTCGGGCGCCAGTGGCCCGGGACTTTCACCACCGGCGACCAGTCCGGCAGCACCGGCACGCTGGCCGGCCCGAGTTTTTCGAAGTCACCGGCGGCGTACACCACTTTGCCGCCGACCACGGTCAACACGGACTCGATCCACTTGATCGCTTCCTCATCCACGCTGAAGAAGTCAGCGCTCAGGGCCGCGACGTCCGCCAGTTGCCCGACCTTGATCTGGCCTTTCTTGCCCTGTTCGGACGAGAACCAGGCGCTGCCATGGGTGAACAGTTCCAGCGCGGTCAGCCGCGACAGGCCTTCGGCGTGCAATTCCAGACCGCCCACGGTACGACCACTGACCATCCAGTACAGCGAGGTCCAAGGATTGTAGCTGGACACCCGCGTGGCGTCGGTGCCGGCGCCGACCGGTACACCTTCGGCCAACATGCGCTTGATCGGCGGTGTGGCTTCGGCAGCTTTGGCACCGTAGCGCTCGACGAAATACTCGCCTTGGAATGCCATGCGGTCCTGGATCGCGATGCCACCGCCCAGCGCCCTCACCCGCTCGATGTTCTGCGGGGTGATGGTTTCGGCGTGGTCGAAAAACCACGGCAGACCGTTGAACGGAATGTCGCGATTGACCTTCTCGAACACGTCGAGCATGCGGCTGATGGATTCGTTGTAGGTCGCATGCAAACGGAACGGCCAGCGCTGCTCGACCAGATGGCGCACCACCGGTTCCAGTTCGGCTTCCATGGTTTGCGGCAGGTCCGGGCGCGGCTCCAGGAAGTCCTCGAAATCAGCCGCCGAGAACACCAGCATCTCCCCGGCGCCGTTGTGCCGCAGGTAGTCGTCGCCCTGGTGCAGGGTCACGCTCGACGTCCAGTTCTTGAAGTCGCTGAGTTCTTCTTTCGGCTTCTGGGTGAACAGGTTGTAGGCAATGCGGATGGTCAGTTGCTCATCCTTGGCCAGTTGCTCGATGACCTGATAATCATTCGGGTAATTCTGGAAACCACCGCCGGCATCGATGGCGCTGGTCAGGCCCAGGCGATTGAGTTCGCGCATGAATTGACGGGTCGAGTTGACCTGATATTCCAGCGGCAACTTCGGTCCCTTGGCCAGGGTCGAGTAGAGAATCATCGCGTTGGGACGGGCGACCAGCATGCCGGTCGGGTTGCCGTTGGCATCACGGACAATTTCGCCGCCCGGCGGGTTCGGCGTATCGCGGGTGTAGCCGGCAACACGCAGTGCGGCGCGGTTGAGCAAGGCCCGGTCGTACAAGTGCAGGACGAACACCGGGGTGTCCGGCGCGGCCTGGTTGAGTTCTTCCAGGGTCGGCATGCGTTTTTCGGCGAACTGGAATTCGTTCCAGCCACCCACCACCCGCACCCATTGCGGGGTGGGTGTGCGGTCGGCCTGGTCCTTGAGCATGCGCAACGCATCAACCAACGACGGCACGCCTTCCCAGCGCAGTTCGAGGTTGTAGTTCAGGCCGCCACGGATCAGGTGCAAGTGCGAGTCGTTGAGGCCGGGGATGACGCAGCGGCCCTTGAGGTCGATGACCTGGGTGCCGGACCCGCGCAGGGCCATGGCTTGCGCATCGGTGCCGACCGCGACAAAGCGACCGTCCTTGATCGCCACGGCGCTGGCCTGCGGGTTTTCGCGGTCAACGGTATGGAATTGGCCATTGAATAGAATCAGATCGGCGTTCATCACGTTTCCTTAGGCGTTGTGGAATGGGACAACCAGGGCGCGAACAATCGGGTCGCCCGGGGCATGAACAGGTACACCACCGACACCACGATGGTCACGGTGATCAGGAACGTGGCGACCACGTAGTTGGACAGGATCGGGTGGAGCTTGAGCAGCGGCCCCCAGAGCATTGGCACCAGCAAGGTGTGCGGCAGGATTACCAGCAACGTGACGACGGCTTGCTTCCAGCGCGGGGGCGGCGGCGACGCGGCGTCGACCGTGGGCGAGAACCAGAACTCATTGACCGGGTTGACCTCGGTCTGGTCGCCGTCCGCCAGCATTGGCGTGGCTTGGTTGACCAGTTCAAGGCGCTGCGGTGAATCGAGCCAGTGCTGCATCGACTCGGTGGAACAGAAGCGCAGCACGCAGGTGTACATGTCGAGGCCGGCGTTTTTGCCGCGCATCACGTCCACGCCCAGGTGCCCTTCCTGTTGCCCGGCGATGGTGACAATGTTGCGCAACCAGGCTTCGTAGGGCACCTCGAAACCGGCCTTGACCCGGTGCTTGATGATCAGGGTCACGATCTCATCGAAACCCGGTTTTGCTGCGGCGGCGTGGTTGGCGTCAGGCATAACGAAGAACTCCGGCGAATCGGTCATTGAGCGCCAGCCGTCCCGGCCCGGCGATAAGGATGCTGGTGAACACAATCAACAGCAGCCAGCCGAACTGCCCTTCGAACAGGCTCCATTGCGGATGCACAACCACCAACGCCACCAGCAGCAGAAACAGAATAGGCAAACACGCCAAACGCACCAGCACCCCGGCGACGATCAGCAGCGGACACAACACCTCGGCGAAAATCGCCAGGCTCAGTGTGAGGTTGGCGCCGAGGTGGAACGGGTCTTCGATGTTCTGCACTTCGGTGCTGAAGTGCAGCAGCTTGGGCAAGCCATGCACCCACAACAGAAACAACCCGCCGCTGACCCGCAGAAACAGCAGCCCGAAGTCTCGAGTCCGTTCATCCCATTCCGATGCGTTCATGGCCAGTGCGCTCCCTTGAAAAATCACCGGCATGGCTTCGCCGGCACTTGGTCTGATAGTGCCGGGGTCAGGTTTTGGAAAATTGGATGTACGTGCTCTTTTGTGAGGCTCAAACACCAATCCCCTGTAGGAGCGAAGCTTGCTCGCGAAGGCGGTGAGTCAGTCAACATCAATGCCGACTGACACTCCGCCTTCGCGAGCAAGCTTTGCTCCTACAGGGGATCTTCAGTGTCAGAAAGATCCCAAGCCCTACGCAAACCCTGTGGGAGCGGGCTTGCTCGCGAAAGCGGTGGGTCAGTCAATATTGATGGCGACTGACACTCCGCCTTCGCGAGCAAGCTTTGCTCCTACAGGGGATCTTCAGTGTCAGAAAGATCCCAAGCCCTACACAAACCCTGTGGGAGCGGGCTTGCTCGCGAAAGCGGTGGGTCAGTCAATATGGATGGCGACTGACACTGCGTCTTCGCGAGCAAGCTTTGCTCCTACAGGGGATCTTCAGTGTCAGAAAGATCCCAAGCCCTACACAAACCCTGTGGGAGCGGGCTTGCTCGCGAAAGCGGTGGGTCAGTCAATATTGATGGCGACTGACACTCCGCCTTCGCGAGCAAGCTTTGCTCCTACAGGGGATCTTCAGTGTCAGAAAGATCCCAAGCCCTACACAAACCCTGTGGGAGCGGGCTTGCTCGCGAAAGCGGTGGGTCAGTCACATAAATGCTGAATGACACACCGTCTTCGCGAGCAAGCCCGCTCCCACAGGTTGATCTGTGTTTGTCTGGGGTTATGGGGTCGGGATGTTGAGGGGTTCGGACATGAATTGGCTGATGCGTGAGCGCAGCCATTTCTCTGCCGGGTCGTTGTCGTGTACGCCGCTCCAGGCCATCGATAACTGTGCCGCCTCGATTTCAAACGGTGGGTCTTCGGCGCGCAGCGCACAGCCTTCGACCAGGGCGCAGGCGGCGTAATCCGGGACGGTGGCGATCATTTCGGTGCCGGCAAGCAAGGCACGCAAGCCGCTGAATTGCGGCACGCCCAGGACCACACGCCGGCTGCGGCCGATCTTGGCCAGGTCGAGGTCGATGTTGCCGCTCAGGTCGCCCGAGAACGACACCATCGCATGGGGCCGTTCGCAGTATTCGTCCAGGGTCAGCGGGCCGGGACGCTTGTCGCCGCGCAGCACCTTGCAGGGAATGTCCCGCAGTTTCTTGCGCTTGGCATTGGCCGGCAGATCGGTGGTGTAGCTCACGCCCACGGAAATTTCCCCGGACGCCAGCAGCGCCGGCATCAGCAGGTAATTGGCCCGGCGCACGACGACGATGATCCCCGGCGCCTCTTCCCGCAGTTGGCTCAACAGCGGCGGAAACAGACCGAATTCGGCGTCGTCCGACAGCCCGATACGAAACACATCGCAGCTACTGGCCGGTTCGAACTCCTTGGCCCGGCTGACCGCCCCCGAGATCACATCCATCGCCGGTTGCAGCTCCTTGAGAATCGCCAGTGCCCGCGCCGTGGGTTCCATGCCGCGCCCGTTGCGCAGCAGCAACGGGTCGTCGAACAGATCGCGCAAACGCCCCAGCGCCGCACTCACCGCCGGTTGGCCCATGAAGAGTTTTTCGGCGACCCGGGTCAGGTTCTTTTCGAACATCAGGGCTTCGAAAATCACCAGCAGGTTCATGTCCACGCGGCGCAGATCGTTTCGGTTCATAAGGGCAATCCATTTGGGTTGTCAGCCAGGCACAGTCTGTCGAACTTTACTCGATCAACGGCACTTTCGCCGCTCGTTTGTACGGGCCGTACTCCACCGGCACCCATTCAAAATGCTTGCCCTCGGCGGCGATGTGGCCGATGCCAGGGAACGGCAGGTGCGCGGCGGTGACCCAGGTCTTGCGGGTCGCGGCGTCGGTGAAGACCTGGTTGCGGCTCTTGATCGCCTGCTGACTGTTGACGTCAAACCCGATCGACACTTCAGGATGGAGGAATTGCACCGCCAGGTTATGCACCAGGTCGCCCATGAACAGAATGCTCTGCCCTTCGGAGGTGAAGCGGTAAGTGGTGCTGCCCGGCGTGTGCCCGGCTTCCAGGGTGGCCTCGACACCCGGCACCGGCGACTGGCCGGCGGCGAAGGTTTTGAAGCGACCCGCTGCGACGTAAGGCGCGGTGGAATCCTGGGCAATTTTGAAGTAAGGCTTGGCGCCTTCGGGCGCTTTGGCGATGGCTTGCGGGTCGAGCCAGTAATCGGCTTCGGCTTTGGCGGCGTAGACCGTGGCGTTGGCGAAGACTGGTTTTTGCTGGGCGTCGACCAGGCCACACACGTGGTCCAGGTGCAGGTGAGTCAGCAGGACGGTATCCACCTGATCCGGCTGATAGCCGGCGGCTTTCATGTTGTCCGAGAGCATGCCGGCGGTGGCGCCGATGCACTGCCCTGCCCCGGTGTCCACCAGAATCAGTTGCTTGCCGGTGTTGATCAGGAACGCGTTGAACGCGGTTTGCACGCCTGGGGTTTCAATCGAACGACGGGCCAGCAATGCGCGGATTTGACTCTGGGTCAGGCCCTTGAGCAGTTTCGGCGACAGGTCGTTGTAGCCGTCGAACAACGCCGTGACTTCGTAATCCCCCACCGCCAGGCGGAAGTAACCCGGCGCCTGGGTGCCGACCTGGGCCGGTGCCGCCGCCAGGGAAAGACCGGAGGCCAGCGCAACCGCCAGGCCCAGTGTGCCAATCAGAGAATGCTTCATGCCTTCACCTTTGATGTCGCCAAAGAAAGCGGCCCGCCGAGGCCCGCCATACGTCACCCATCTTGCATCGCCCCACGCCCTGCGCGCTTGCAGCGATGTGCTGAGTTAGCGCGGTTCTTCGCCAAAACCGAGCGCGGAATTAACAACGTTTAACTCGCCTGCCAACGCCCCGAGCCCAAGAATGAAGCCCTCTGCACAGACCTGATTCTCCAAAAGGGAAGGTGCTGATCCACCGTGCAGTGCGCAGCGCACTCCCACCGACACGGAAATTTGTCATGGCCAACGTTCAGCACTACGCCGTCAGGGCGTCCGCCACGCCGCCGCAAAAAATCACCACCGGCGGCCTCGCCCCCTGGCGCGAAAACCTGGTCAAGCAACTGATTCTCGACCGTCTGAGCGATACCCTCGAAGTCACCGAACTGGCCCGCGCCTGCGCCCTGTCCCGCAGCCATTTTTCCCGTGCCTTCAAGTGCAGCACCGGGTTGTCGCCGCAAGACTGGATCCGTTGCCAGCGCATTGCCAAAGCCAAGCAGTTGATCCGCGATACGGACCTGACGCTGACCCAGATTAGTCTGGAATGCGGGTTTTGCGACCAGGCGCATTTTTGCCACATCTTCACCCGTAGTGAGGGGATCAATCCGTTTGCGTGGCGGTGCAAGGTGGTGCGCTCAATCTCCTGTGGAGGCATGCTCTAGCGGGCTTGGCAGTTCCCTTGTGGGAGCGGGCTTGCTCGCGAAGGCGGTGTGTCAGTCGACATCAATATTGACGGACCCACCGCCTTCGCGAGCAAGCCCGCTCCCACAGTTTGGTTGTGTGATTTTGATCAGGCTTTGAGGAACGCCAGCAGATCTTCGTTGAGTTGGTCTTTGTGGGTATCCGTCAAACCATGGGGCGCGCCCGGATACACTTTCAGGGTCGAGCCCTTGACCAACCGGGCCGAAGCAATCCCCGCCGCTTCAATCGGCACCACCTGATCCGCATCGCCATGCACCACCAGGGTCGGTACGTCGAATTTTTTCAGGTCTTGCGTAAAGTCAGTCTCCGAGAACGCCTTGATGCAGTCATAGGCGTTCTTGTGGCCCGAGCTCATGCCCTGCAGCCAGAACCAGTCGATCATGCCCTGTGAAGGCTTGGCATCCGGTTTGTTGAAACCGAAAAACGGGCCGGCGGCGAGGTCTTTGTACAGCTGCGAACGGTCTACCAGCGAGGCCTGACGGATGCCATCAAACACTTCCAGTGGCAAGCCGCCGGGATTGGCTTCGGTCTTGAGCATCAGTGGCGGCACCGAGGAAATCAGCCCGGCTTTCGCAACGCGGCCAGTGCCATGACGACCAATGTAGCGCGCCACTTCGCCGCCACCGGTGGAGAAGCCGAACAGCACTGCGTCTTTCAAATCCAGCAGTTCGATCAGTTGCGCCAAATCGTCAGCGTAGTGATCCATATCGTTGCCTTCCCACGGCTGGCTCGAACGCCCGTGGCCACGACGGTCGTGGGCGATGACCCGGTAACCCTTGGACGCGAGGAAAATCATCTGCGATTCCCAACTGTCGGCATTCAACGGCCAGCCGTGGCTGAAGACGATGGGCTGACCGGTGCCCCAATCCTTGTAGTAGATCTCGGTGCCGTCGCGGGTGGTGAATGTGCTCATGTGGCTACTCCGTTTTTGAGGGTTTGGATCAATTCGGTGAGTGATGCATGCGCTCCGCCAGCCGCGCGACCCGTTCGCCCAGGTGCGCGGCGGTGCAGCGGTCTTCCGGCGGTGGTGCGTCGTCGGGGGACTGTTCGACATTCGACTGGGCCATGGCACCGAGGGAGCTGCCGAGGCGATTGAGTTGGCCGTCGAACAGGCCAATGCTGCTGCGCGCCGGCAACAGGTCCAGGCCGACCCAGATCATCGAATGCTGGGCGGCGAACACCGCCATCTGCAGCAAGGTGTTGAGCTTGTCGCCGCACAGGCAACCGGAATTGGTGAACCCGGCGGCGAGTTTGTCGCGCCACGGCTGGGCCAGGTAAAACGCCGACGTGGCTTCCATGAATTGCTTGAAGGAGGCCGAGGCGCTGCCCATGTAGGTCGGGGCGCCGAAGATGATCGCATCGGCCTGGTGCAGGTGCTCCCACTGGGTGTCGACGTCCTCCACCGAGATCAGCCGGCAGGTGCTGCCCAGGTGCCGTTCCACGCCCATGGCCACGGCTTCGGCCATAACCCGGGTGTGCCCGTAGCCACTGTGATAGACCACCACGACATCGCTCATTCCGGCATCCTCCAGAAGTGTCCATTCCTTTTACAACGCGAAGACGAAAATCTTCGTTGGACTTGAAGCGCTAGAGTTTTGGGCGTAGACCGGATACTCGACGAGTTAAACGTTGTTAATTTTCACAACCACGGCCAGCACGCCACTGCGCTGTTTGTCACACTGACGTCCAATAAATACTGAGCGACGAGCGACAGCGGGAACGCGACAGTCGCAGCGAACACCTGACAGTCAGCAGAACCCTCATTGCGCTGACGGACAATCCTGAGGAACATGCCCGTAAACCGCGTACTAGACGGATGCAAGCAGGAGTGACCCGTTGACCCTTTCCCCCGAACAGGCCGTGCAGTTCGGCCCTTACCGGATCTATCCCGGACAACGCCTGATCCTGGAGGGCGACCAGCCCCTGCGCCTGGGGCGGCGCGCCATGGACATTCTGTTGATCCTGCTGGAGCACGCCGGGAACGTGGTCAGCAAGCAGGAATTGATCGCCCGGGTCTGGCCAAAAAGCGTGGTCGAAGACATCAATTTGCGGGTGCACATGGCGGCGCTGCGCAAGGCGCTGGGGGACGGTCAGGCCGGGCAGCGCTACATCGTCACCGTGGCCCAGCGTGGGTACAGTTTTGTCGCGCCGTTTTCCCTGGAGTCCATCGCGCAACATCCCGATGCGCTCGAGCCACAACGGCATAACCTGCCGGTGCGTCGCACCCGCATGATCGGCCGTCAGCACCTGGTGGACAGCGTGGTCACGCACCTGGCCCGCCAACGCTTCATCACCCTGCTCGGCCCCGGCGGCATCGGCAAGACCACAGTGGCCCTGCGCGTCGCCGAACAACTGATCGGCCACTACCGCGACGGCATCCGCCTGCTGGACCTGGCGCCGATCAATGACCCGGCGATGATCACCGCGCACCTGGCCACCCTGCTGGACCTGGCCCTGCACGATAACGAGCCGATGCACGGCCTGGCGGCGTTCCTGCGCGAGCGGCAGATGCTGCTGGTGATCGACAATTGCGAACACCTGCTCGATGCCATTGCGCTGCTCTGCGAAAGCATCCTGCGCGCCGCGCCCCACGTGCATATCCTGGCCACCAGCCGCGAGAGTCTGCGGGCCGAAGGCGAGTTCGTGCAGCGCCTGGAGTCCCTGGACTGCCCACCGCCCATCGCCGTGCTCGACCGCGCCCAGGCCCTGAGTTTTTCCGCGCTGCAACTGTTCGTCGAACGGGCGATGGCCAGCCACGACAGCTTCGAACTGAGCGATGAAGAGCTGCCATTGGCAGTTGAAATCTGCCAGCGCCTGGACGGTATTCCCCTGGCCATCGAGTTGGCGGCGGCGCAAGTCGTCAACTTCGGCATCAGCGGCTTGCACACACAATTGCAAGGCAGTTTTCGCCTGCTGACCCAGGGCAACCAGGCAACGTTGGGCCGCCATCAAACCCTGCGCGCGACGCTGGACTGGAGCTTCGAACTGCTCAGTGCCTGCGAGCAAACCTGCCTGCGCCGACTGGGCATATTCCGCGGCAGTTTCACCCTGGAATCTGCGGCGGCGGTGATCGTCGGCGAACACATCGCCCCCAGCGTGGTGTTTGCTTCGATCACGCAATTGGTGGCCAAATCCTTGCTCAACGTGGAAGTCGGCGACGAAGACGTGTTCTATCGCCTGCTCGACACCACCCAGGGCTATGCCCTGGAAAAACTCCATCTGGCGGGCGAACTGTCGAGCACCCGGCAGCGGCATGCCGAGCGCTGCCTGGCCTTGATGCATCAAGCGCAAAACGACTGGGAGCACACCCCGACGCACCTGTGGATCGAGCGTTACGCCCGGGGCCTGGAAGACATTCGCGTCGCCCTCGAATGGGGTTTGAACGCCGCCGGGCCGCAGGCGCTGGCGATCCGTTTGACCGCCACCTCGACACCGTTGTGGCAGGAGCTGTCGCTGTTGAAAGAGCACGGCATCTATGTGCGCCGGGCCTTAGCCTTGCTCGCTGCCACCCCGCAGCCCTGCCCGCACCTGACCATCGCGTTGAAACTTGCCCTCGGCAGTTCCTGCTACCACGCCCAGGGCGGCACGGCCGAAACCGTCGATGCCTTCGTCAGCGCCCGGACCCTGGCCGAACACTGCGCCGATGTGCCCGGCCAGTTGCGGGCGGTGTCCGGGCACATGGCGGTGAACCTGTGTAGCGGCAACTATCAAATGGCCTTGGAGCAGAGCCGACAATTCGACCAATTGGGGCTGCACGACGACGCGTCGCTGTCCCTCAGTACCCATCGCTTGCAGGTCCTGGCCCTGCACTTTTCCGGGGATCAGCCACAGGCGCGGGAGAACGCCGAGCGGGTGATCCAGCGCATGGCCCACAGCGGGCACCTGAACCGTTTCACCCGTGGCTTTGGCGTGCAGTACGACCAGAGCGTTGCGTCCCTGACCATCCTGGCGCGAATCCTCTGGCTGCAAGGCCAGCCGGAACAAGCCTGGCGCACCGCGCGTCAGGCGCTGGAGATCGCGATCCAGATCAACCATGGCACCTCAATCTGCTACACCCTGGCCCTGGCCGGTTGCGTGATCGCCCAGTACAACGGCGACATCGCTACCGCCCGTGAACTGGTGCGCCTGTTGCTGGAGCAGGCGCAGAAGCATTCGGTGTTGCTGTTTTACAACTGGGCGCGGCAGTACGCGCAGGTGATTGATGGGGCCGAAGGGCCTGCGCAACCGGGGGTCGGGTTGGTCAAGGAAATCATGGTGACGCTGGACGGTGGGCGTGTGGATGAGGGGTTGGTGGCGCGGGCCGAGAGTGGTGCGGCGGGTTGGAGTGCGGCGGAGATTCTGCGGGTTCGGGGGGAAGCGTTGTTGGTCGAGGAGAACTTGCTGGAAGTGGGTTGTCTGGACGAGCGCCTTCGCGAGCAGGCTCGCTCCCACAGTGGGGAAGCGGTGTTGTTGAGGGCGCTGGCGGTGGCGCGGGAGCAAGGGGCGTTGGCGTGGGAGTTGCGCAGTGCGACTTCGCTGGCGCGGCTTTGGCAGGGACAGGGAGATTTTCGGCGCGCTTATGAGTTGCTGGCGCCGGTCTATGCACGGTTCACGGAAGGGTTTGCCACGCCGGACCTGCTGAAAGTCCGGCGTTTACTCGATGAGCTCGACGGGCAATTGCACCCCTGAGATCCAGCGCGCTCGGCTGTTGTACTGCGCATGGCTCAGTTCCAGCGCCCGCAGGTGGCCGCTGTGTTCAAGTTTCTCCAAGGCATAGGCGCGGGTGGTGTTAAGGAAGCGATAGCGGACCGTGCCATTGATCCGCTCGACCATCAGCAACGATTTGCGCGCCAGGCGCTCGACCATGGCCAACAGGTGCATGGGCGGCAGCACCGCGCAACTGATCACGCCAATCGCCGCGTCCAGGGTGAAGGCCATTTTGAACACTGCCAGGTGCTGCAACACCATTTGCTCCAACGGACTCAGGCGTTCGTAGCTCCAGTCCAGCGCAGCCTTGAGGGTCTGGTGGCGCGGCACCGCAGTGCGCCGGCCCTGGGTCAGCAACTGGAAGCAGTTGTCCAATTGCGCTTGCAGCCCCACCAGCGCCAGGGCATCGATCTGGGCGGCGGCCAGTTCGATGGCCAGGGGCAAGCCGTCGAGGCGCCGACAGATGTCGCGCACAGCTTTGAGGTCTTGTTCGCGCAAGGCGAAACCCTGCTGCCGGGCACGGGCGCGGCTGACGAACAGTTGCACCGCTGAATAACCCATGACCTCGGCCACGCAGTACAACGCCGAGGCCGGCGGCACGGCCAAAGGTGGCAGGCGCAACACGGTTTCATCCAGGGCTTGCAGGGGTTCGCGGCTGGTGACGAGGATCGACAGGCGGGGCGCCGTGAACAGCAGGTCCTCGACCAGCGAGCGACAACGTTCGAGCAAGTGATCGCAGTTGTCGAGCACCAGCAAGGCATGGCGGGAGGTCAGGCTCGTATCGAATGCCAGGGTGTTAGTCAGGTGATCGACCAACTGCGCCGGATCGTCGATGCAGGCCAGATCAATCAGCCAAACGCCGTCACGATAGTGCTGCAACAGCAACTCACCGACGCGCAAGGCCACGGTGGTCTTGCCGATACCCGCCGGACCAACCAAGGTCATGAAGCGGCGCACCGGCAACTGGCGCACCACGCTGCCGACAATCGAATCTCGACCCGTGACCGGCGTCAGCCGCGCCGGGAGGTTGTGCTGGGGTTTGCAGGTGCTGTCGATGAACACCGGCGTGCCTTCCGGTACACGCTGCACCGGGGCGATAAAGCTGTAGCCGCGCTGCGGGATGTTGACGATGTAGCGCAGGCCGTTCTGGCCATCGCCCAGCGCCCGGCGCAGGGCCGCAATGTGCACCCGCAGGTTGATCTCTTCGACCACTGATGTCGGCCAGACCCGGGCGATCAGTTCGTCCTTGCTGACCACCTGCCCGGCACGCTCGACGAGCACCTGCAAAATGTCCAGCGCCCGGCCGCCCATGCGCAACGGCCGATCACCTTCCAGGATCAGCCGTTGGCCGGGGTGAAACGCGTAGGGGCCGAACTGCAGCACCGCATCGCTGTTTAATTCTGTGAGGCTGTTCATGCACGTCACGTGCTGAAGACCGGGTTGGGCTCAAGGTACTGAAGGTCCATCGCGCACGTCCAACCAGGCTCCCGCATCTCCATCGCCAAGAGTTCACCGGTATCTTGGCAGGCATCGATGAACGTACAACGACCACGCGGGGAGCATCACGGACATCGCGGTGCGCAGAACGGACACAAAGGCTCTAACTGAACTGTTCGCGGTACTGCGCGGGGGTCAGGCCGAGTTTTTCACTGAACAAAAAGCGCATGTGCCGCACGCTGCCGAAGCCGCTTTTGTAGGCCACGGTCTTGAGCGGCGCGTCGCAGGTTTCCAGCAATTTCCGGGCATGATCGATGCGCGCACTTTGCAGGAATTCCATGGGCGTCATGTTCACTTCCCGGGCAAACAGCCGGGCGAAGTGTCGCGAACTCATGTTCGCCAGACTCGCCATGCGTTCGATGTTGAAAGATTCCTCGAGGTGTTCGAGCACGTAGTTCTGCACCCGGGTGATCGGCGTTTCGTGGGGCGCGACGGTGGCCATCAACGGACTGAACTGCGCTTGCCCGCCCTGGCGTTTCATCACCACCAGCAACACCTTGGCCACGTCCTGGGCGACTTTTTTGCCATGGTCCTGGGCAACCACCGCCAATGCCAGGTCAATGCCGGCGGTGACGCCGCCGGAGGTGATGAGATTGCGGTCCTCGACGTAGATCTGATCGGTCTCCACCCTCGCCTTCGGAAAGCCCTTGATCAGGCGTTCGGTGTAGTGCCAGTGGGTGGTCACGCGGAAACCGTCGAGCAACCCGGCATGCCCGAGCACGAAGGCGCCGGTGCAGATCGAGCCGTAGCGCCCGGCGCGAGTGACGGCGCCCCGCAGCCAGGCCAGCAAAGGCTGCGGTTTGTCGTTATAGGCGCCGGGGCCGCCGGGAATCAGCAACAGGTCGTAGTGCTCGCTGGCCTGATCGATATGCACGTCGGCCTGGACATTGACGCCATTGGATGCACGCAACGGACCGTGCTCGGTGCCAATGGTCGACAGCACGTAGTGGTCGGCCGGGGCCAGATAACGGTTGGCGATGGAAAACACCTCCATCGGCCCGGCCATGTCGAGCAGGAGGAAGTTGGGGAACAGCACCATTGCCACGGTTTTCATGGGTTCAACATCACTGAAGTCATAAGAAGGTCTGCCTGCTAAACACAAANNTCGCGAAGGCGGTGGGTCAGCCAAAGAAGATGTCGACTGACACTCCGCCTTCGCGAGCAAGCCCGCTCCCACAGGGTTGTGTGGTGTGCATTATGGCCAAGTGTGGCGGATGCGGTTAATAAGATTACGTGACTCGCTCCGCAAAACTGTCAACCTGAGAGAGACAGTATTTCAATTTTCATCTACTTATTGCATCAGCCGGTAAACATTAACCTTCTCCTCACTCGGACGAATTCACGTCCTGACAGGAGATTTCATCATGCTGACCCTTCGCAAAGCTTCGGATCGCGGCGCGGCCAATCACGGTTGGTTGAAGTCGTTCCATACCTTTTCCTTCGCCAACTACCGCAACCCCAAAGAACAGGGTTTTTCCGACCTGTTGGTGATCAACGATGACCGCGTTGCGGCGGGTAAAGGCTTTGGCCAGCACCCGCACCGGGACATGGAGATTTTCTCCTATGTGCTCGAAGGCGCCCTGGAACACAAGGACACCCTGGGCACCGGTTCGGTGATCCGCCCCGGCGATGTGCAACTGATGAGCGCCGGCAGCGGCGTGGCCCACAGCGAGTACAACCACTCGGCCACCCGTGGCGTGCACTTCCTGCAAATCTGGATCGTGCCTGAGGTCAGCGGCGCCAAACCGCGTTACCAGCAAGAGCACTTCAGCACCCAGAAAAAACGTGGGCGCCTGCAGTTGATCATCTCCCCGGACGGGGCCAAGGGTTCGCTGTCGGTGCGTCAGGATGCGCGGGTGTATGCCGGGCTGTTTGACGGCAAGGAAAGCGCCACCCTGGAACTGGCAGCCAACCGTTACGCCTATGTGCATGTGGCTCGCGGCAGTGTTGAACTCAACGGCATGCAGTTGCAGGAAGGCGATGGCGTGCGGGTTCGTGAAGAACAGGTGCTGACCTTGAGCAATGGCGTGGATGCCGAGGTGCTGGTATTTGACTTGCGGCCGCAGGAATTGCCGGAAATGCCTTAACACATCAAGATCAAGAGATCGCAGCCTCGTTTCACTCGACAGCTCCTACAGGACAATGCACTCCAATGATTGCGTTCTCCCTGTAGGAGCTGTCGAGGGAACCGAGGCTGCGATCTTTTGATTTTCATTCACCCGTACCGGAAAACCCCGCCACGATTTCATCTATCACCGCCCTCACCCGCGCCGTATGCCGCAAATCCGCATGGGTCACCAGCCATACGTCATAAGGCACCGGCCGCGTGCGCTCCGGCCACAACCGCACCAGTCCATCCCGCTCGCCCATGTAAATCGGAATTTCCCCAACCCCGATCCCCGCCGCAATCGATCGCCGTACCAGCAACCCCGAGCCCAGGCTCGACACAATCCGCCCCCGAGTCAGCGGTTCCGAAACCATCGTCATCTCCTTGTTGCCTGCCAGATAGGGCTGATACACCACGAGATCATGCCCTTCGAACGCCGACCCCGGCGCCGGTACGCCGTGGGCGTCCACGTACGCCTGGGAGGCGAACAACCCCACCGGCCAACGGGCAATGCGTCGGGCGATCAGGTCCGGGTTGTCCGGCCGGGCATTGCGCACGGCGATGTCGGCCTCGCGCTTGGCCAAACTGATCATTTGCGTGGACGCATCCAGTTGCACTTGCACATCCGGGTGTTTGTCGTGCAATCGGGCAATCGCCGGGATCAGGAAATCAATCGCAAACGAATCCGTGGTGCTGACCCGCACGGTGCCGGTCAACCGATCATCCAGCCCCTGGATTTGCCGCTGCAATTCCAACGCCGACCCTTCCATTTTTTCCACCGCCAGCAACGCCGCCTCGCCCACCGCCGTCAGCGCATAGCCTTCGGAGGTCCGCAAAAACAGCGTCGCGCTCAAGGCCTTCTCCAGCGCCGTGACCCGCCGCCCGACCGTGGCCTGATCGACCCCCAGTACTCGCGCCGCGCCGCGCAATGTCGACTCACGGCACACCGCCAGAAACACCCGCGCATCATCCCAATTCATAGGGCTCTCCTGCCGCTGCATATTCGCATCACTGTAGCGCGAATTCGCTGCATTACTGCATCAGAAAACCTCGATACGCTGTAGCTCAGAGATAAGCCTCACAGGACAGCCCCCATGCACAGCACATCGACTCCCCCGCGCAGCGCGATCTGGCTGCCGATTTTCGCCGGCCTCTGCGCCAGCCTGGTCAGCATCGGCCTGGCGCGGTTTGCCTATACGCCGCTGATTCCTTCGCTGATCCAGGCCCAATGGTTTTCCGCCAATGACGTGGTGTACCTCGGCGCGGCCAACCTCGTCGGTTACCTGATTGGCGCGCTGATCGGTCATCCCCTGGCCCGACGGGTGGGCAACAGCACGGCGTTGCGCGTGATGATGCTGGCGGTGACGCTGTCGTTTTTCGCCTGTGGCTTCCCATTGTCGGTGAGCTGGTTCTTCGGCTGGCGCTTGCTGTCCGGCGTGGCCGGTGGCGCGATCATGGTGCTCGTGGCAGCGACCGTGTTGCCCCATGTGCCGGTGTCCCGTCGGGGTCTGGCCAGCGGTGCGATTTTTCTGGGCATCGGCCTGGGCATTGCCGGTTCGGGGACGATTGTGCCGCCGCTGCTGAGCCTGGGTTTGCAGAACACTTGGTTCGGCCTCGGTTTGCTGGCGCTGGTGTTGACCGCCGCGAGCTGGTTTGGCTGGCCGACCATGACGCCGCAACACGTCGAACCGGCGCATAGCGACAGTGTGAAATCGCCAACGCCACCGGGCCTGTACCTGCTGTTTGCCCAGTACGCCTTCATGGCGGCGGGCCTGGTGCCGGCGATGGTGTTTTTGGTGGACTTCGTCGCTCGCGGCCTCGGCGCCGGGGCACACGTCGGCGCGCTGATCTGGGTCATGTATGGCCTGGGGGCGATTGCCGGACCGGTGAGCTATGGTTTTCTCGCCGACAAACTCGGCGCACGCTTGAGCATCCGGATTGTGCTGGTGGTGCAGGCGCTAGCCCTAGCTTTGCTGGCAGCTTCCAGCTCATTCCTGGCCCTGGCGTTGCTGGCGGTGATCCTCGGCTCGTTCCCACCGGGCATCGTGCCCCTGGCGCTGGCCCGGGTGCATGAACTGGTGCCCAACCATCATCAACAACAAATCGCGTGGAGCCGTGCCACCGTGTCGTTCGCTACGTTTCAGGCGCTGACCGGGTTTGCCTATTCGGCAATATTCAATGCCAGTGGCGGAAAGCATGCGCTGTTGTTTGTGATTGCGTGTGGGGCCATTGTTGTTGCATTGATTCTGGAATTGGCGATGCGCTTATTGAATCAACACCAATCCCCTGTGGGAGCGGGCCTGCTCGCGAATACGGTATGTCAGGCACATAAATGCTGAATGACACGCCGCTTTCGCGAGCAGGCCCTCTCCCACACTGAATTATTCGTCCGCTCAGGCGATCCCATTTACAGATCCCTTTTCACCACAGGAACCCAAAATGACCCTGCCCCAAACCATGACCCTCATCGAAATCACCCAACCCGGCGGCCCTGAAGTCCTGCAACCGAAGGACGTGCCGATGCCCACGGTGGCCGCCGGTGAAGTGTTGATCCGCGTCTACGCCGCCGGGGTCAATCGCCCGGACGTGATCCAGCGCGCCGGCAAGTACCCGATGAAACCCGGCATGAGCCCGATCCCCGGCCTGGAAGTGGCGGGTGAAGTCGTGGCCATCGGCAAAGGGGTCAGTGAGTTTGTGCTGGGCGACAAAGTCTGTGCCCTGACCAACGGCGGTGGCTACGCGCAATATTGCGTGGCCCCGGCCAGTCAGACGTTGCCGATTCCCGATGACATGGACTGGATTCAAGCCGCCGCCATCCCGGAAACCTTCTTCACGGTCTGGGCCAACCTGTTTGAAATGGGCGGCGCCAGCAAAGGCCAGCGCGCCTTGATCCACGGCGGCACCAGCGGCATCGGCACTACCGCGTTGATGTTGTGCCGCGAGTTCGGCGTCGAGGCGTTTGCCACTGCCGGCAGCGAGGAAAAATGCGACGCGATTCGTAAGCTCGGGGCCAAGGCGATCAACTACCGCGATCAGGATTTCGCCCAGGTCATTGCCGAAAAAACCTCTGGCAAAGGGGTGAATGTGATCCTCGACATCATGGGCGGCTCGTACTTCAACAAGAACGTGACCGCCCTGGCCATGGAAGGTCGGCTGGTGATGCTCGGCTTCCTCGGCGGCGCCCATGCCGATGGTGTCGACCTGCTGGCGATCATGGCCAAACGCGCGATCATCACCGGCTCACTGCTGCGCTCGCGCACTAAAGAAGAAAAAGCCGCCATCGCCCAAGGCCTGTACGAATACGTGTGGCCGGTGCTGTCGGCCGGGCGTTGCCTGCCGATGATCGACAAGGTCTACCCGTTCAAAGACGCCGCACAAGCCCATGCGCGCATGGAAGCCGGCGATCACATCGGCAAGATCGTCTTGAAAATGGATCAGTAACCCTCGCCCGCCGACTGCGCGCCACCGATGATCGCGATGCCGGAGCTGCTGCCCAAACGGGTGGCGCCGGCCTCGATCATCGCCAGTGCGGTCGGGTAATCGCGCACGCCGCCCGAGGCCTTGACGCCGATGTCCGCGCCCACGGTGCGGCGCATCAGGGCAACGTCTTCGACGGTGGCACCGCTGCGGCTGAAACCGGTGGAGGTCTTGACGAACGCGACGTTCAGTTCGCGGCAAATTTCGCAGGCCTTCACTTTTTCCGCATCGGTGAGCAGGCAAGTTTCCAGGATCACTTTGAGCGGCACGCTGCCACAGGCCTGTTTGACCTGGGCGATGTCGTCCTGCACCTCGGCGAACAAACCGTCCTTCAACCAACCGATGTTCAACACCATGTCGATTTCGCCCGCGCCGGCGGCAATCGCCCGCTCGGCTTCAAACGCTTTGCTCTCAGTCAATCCGGCACCCAACGGGAAGCCGACCACGGCGCAGACCTTGACGCTGTGCCCCGCCAATTGCTGCGCAGCAAGGGGCACCTGCCCGGAATTCACGCACACCGAATAGAAGCCATGTTCCGCCGCTTCGCGGCACAGGGTGGCGATTTGTTCGCGGCTGGCGTCCGGCGCCAGCAAGGTGTGATCGATGTACTGCGCCAGTGCCTGGGGTGGGAGATGGGCCATCGCAAAAACTCCTGTTTGTATATTCAAATGCCCCTGCGCCACAATCGAGGATCATTTGCGCAAAAACGTTACAAAACTCACAATTAATGTTACTTAAATAACATCAACAATCAACCCCGGAATGCCTGTGGACAGTAAAAAAGCCGAGCGTCTCAAGCTGATTCAACAAGCCCTGCAAGACCAGAGCGCCATTCACCTGCGCGAAATGGCCGCATTGCTGGACGTGTCGGAGATGACCCTGCGCCGCGACCTGAGCAAATACACCGACCACCTGCGCCTGCTCGGCGGCTACATCACCAAAACCCACGACGGCAATGAACCCGGCGACTACCGCGTGGCCGAACAGGACACCCGGCATGTCGAGGAAAAACGTCGCATCGGCAAACTCGCCGCACGCTTTATCCAGCCCGGCGACACGGTGTTCTTCGATTGCGGCACCACCACGCCCTTCGTGGTGGATTTCATCCCCGACGAGCTCGAATTCACCGCCGTGTGCAACTCCCTGAACGTGTTGCTAAAACTCTCGCAAAAACCCAATTGCCACATCGTGGTCTGCGGCGGCACCTTCCATCGCAAGAACCAGGTGTTCGAGAACCAGCGCGAACACGGCATCCTCGACAGCGTGCGCCTGACCTGGGCCTTCGTCTCCGCCGCCGGGGTCAGCCACGACTTCGGCGTGACCTGCTTCAATTTCAATGAAGTGGAGGTCAAGCAGAAGGTCCTGCGCCAGGCCCAACAGCGGCTGTTGCTGGCCGACCACAGCAAGTTCGACACCGTGCGCACTGCGCATTTCGCTGCCCTTGAGGATTTCCAGTACGTGGTCAGCGACAAGAAAATCCCCAAGGCCTACCGCGATGCCATCGAGGCCAGCGGTGCACAGTTGATTATCTGATCAAGGCCTGTTGTTCGGCTTTGTTCAGATAACCGGTGGTGACCTGAAACGCCGCCGTTTGCCCCGCCGCCAGCGAACGCACATGGCCCTTGGCGGACTCGGCGCGATAGCCTTCCGGTTCGCAGGTGGCGGGCAAGATGAACGCCGCCACTTGTTGATCGGCGTTGTGCAGGATCCAGCGCGCAGCGTGGTCGAATTGGTCCGGGCGATAGCGAGTGTAAAACGCAGCGCCGTCCGGGTGGCTCAGCAGGAAATGCGCATTGCCGTTTGCATCGGCCTTTACGCCGTCGAAGAAAAACACAATCTCAGGGTCGTAAAGATCGGGGCGGTCCAGGGATTGAAACTGTTCCGGCTCCAACGCCAACTGTTCCATGTAGCGGCTCCAGGCTGGCGTTGGTTTAACGTGGGCCGGGACGCTGCTGCGCAAGCGCACCTTGTCAAATCCCAGCGGCTCGATAAACCGTGCGCCCTCGACATAGGCGTAATTCATGTGGGCCATGTACATCAGGTCCATGGGTTTGCCGGCCAGGTTGGTCACGCTCATGGCGATGTCGAACAGACCGGAATCGGCGCGCAAGGTCACACTCGGGCTGGCGAGGTAGCAGTCGCCAAACCCCTGCGCATATTCGTATTCGCCGCCCAATCGCAGGAAGGGTCCGGCGCTGTCGTCGCCGATCTCCAGCCAAGCGCGGTCCATCGCCGCACAGGGCATTTCGCCGTGCAGCGGATGGTCGTCTTCGGGTGTCGGGCAGCCGTTACGCAACAGTCCGCTGTGGAACATGAAACAGCCGTAGGTGCCGATGACTGTCGGGCTCGGTCTGGGCTGGCTGAACAGGTTGCTCATGGTCAGGTCGCAGCCGTCGAACACCGCGTCCCAGATCATCTGGCCCTGGTACGGCAGCACCACCAGTTTGCCGCGACTGTTGGTCATTTCCAGCGCCAATACGCCGCTGGGATAAATGCTGGCGCTGACAGCGAAATGCTCTGATTTCAACAGTACCTTCGGCGCCTCGCCAAACAGCGCCGGATAAAGGTTGATCCGCGTGCTCATGAAGTCACCGCCGCACCCACCGGTGCCCGTTCGCTGGCGGAATTTCGCAGGCAACGCACGGCGTAGGCGACGATCACGATGAAGCACAGCAACGGCACGGTGTAGGCCAGTTGCATGTTGCCGCCGCTGTAATCGGACAGCAGGCCCTGGAAGATCGGAATCACCCCGCCACCGACGATGCTCATCACCAGCAGCGAACCGCCGACGCCAGTGTCTTCACCGAGGCCGTCGATGGTCAGGCCATAAATGGTCGGCCAGCACGGGCCGAGGAACACGCTCACCCCCACCGCCGCGTACACCGCCGTAATGTTCGGCACCAGAATCGTGTAGGCCAGCAACACAATGCACAGCACGCCGTACACCGCCAGCACCTTGGCCGGGTGCAGTTTGCGCATCAGCACGTTGGCGATCATTTTGCCGATGAAGTACGCGGCGAAGGTCGTCAGCAAAAACCACGAGGCGCTGCGCTCATTCATCCCGCCCAATTGCATGGCCAGGCGAATGGTGAAACTCCACACGCCGACTTGCGCGCCGACGTAGAGAAACTGCGCCAACACACCAAAAGTGAAACGCTTGTTGCCCCACAGCCGCGACAAACTCTGGCCGAGGCTGGCGGTTTTCTTGCTGGCGGTTTGCACGCCTTTGCACGCAGGGAACCGGGTGATGGCGATCAGGATGAACATCAGCACCAATACCGCGATCATCCATTTGTACGGCAGCAAGGTGGACTGGATCATTTGCAGTTGCTGCACCGCCGCGTCCGAGGCGCTCATTTGCGTGAGCTGCTCGCGGGTGGCGTCAGTGTCCTTGAACATCACGAAGCTGCCGACGTAGACCCCGGCCATCGCGCCGAACGGGTGGAAAGTCTGGGAAATGTTCAGTCGGCGGGTGCCGGTTTCACGGGGGCCCATCAGGGTCGAATAGGTGTTGCACGCGGTTTCGAGGAACGACAGCCCCGCCGCGATCACGAACAGCGCCAGCAGGAACATGCCGTACTTGGCGGTGGACGCCGCCGGGAAGAACAGCAGGCAGCCCAACATGTAGAGCATCAGGCCGATCAGGATGGTGGTCTTGTAGCTGAAACGCCGAACCACCAGCGCCGCCGGGATCGCCACGAAGAAGTAGCCGAGGTAAAACGCCGACTGCACGAACGCGGTCTGGAAATCGCTGAGCAGGAAGGCTTTCTTGAAATGCGCGATGAGCACGTCGTTCATGCTCGCGGCCGCCGCCCACAGCGCGAAGATGCTGCACAGCAGGATGAAGGCGAACCAGGGCGTGCGGTTCAGGTAGAAACCATCGGGCGTCTGTTGGAGCGGAGGCTTTGTCATTGTTGTTCTCCGGGTTGGGTTTTAAAGGGTGTCGAATTGGCGCTGGAATGCTGCGAACGCGCTGGCGTCCGGGTAGGAAGTCTGAGTGCCGAGGCCCGTGACTGAGCAGGCGGAATAGGCCACGGCCTGGGTCATGGCAGCGCGGATATCGCGGTCGCGGCTCCAGTGCTGGATAAAGCAACCGATGAAGGCATCGCCGGCACCGGTGGTGTCCCGGGCGTTGACGCGCAGGCCGGGAATCTGGAACTCGCCCTCCTCGCCGACGTACAGCGCGCCTTGCTGGCCGAGGGTCACGATCACATGGCGGATGCCACTGGCGACCAGGGATTTCGCGGCTTTGAGCGCTGACTCAGGTGAATCCACAGTCTGGCCGCTGATCAGCGCCAGTTCGGACTCGTTGGGCACCAGAAAATCCAGTTGCGCCAGGTGTTCACGACTCAGGCCGGACAAGGCTGGCGCCGGGTTGAGCAAGACCGGGATGTTGTGTTCACGGCCGAATTCGATGGCGTGATAGACGGTTGCGACGTTGATTTCCAGTTGCAGCACGATCAGCGAACACTCGCGAAGGGCTGGCGCGGCGACGTCGATATCCGCTGGGGCCAGATGGGCGTTGGCGCCTTTGACGATGAGGATGCTGTTGTGGGAATCGCCCTGGACGAAAATCGGCGCCACCCCACTGGACACGCCGGGCACACGCTGCACGTAACGGGTGTCGATGCCGAAGCGCTGGAAATTGGCCAGGGTGTTGTCGGCGAACATGTCATCGCCAACCTTGGTCAGCATCAACACATCCGCCCCCAGCTTGGCCGCAGCGACCGCCTGATTGGCGCCCTTGCCACCGCACCCCATGGCAAACCCCGGCGCTTCCAGCGTCTCGCCCTGGGCCGGCATGCGGTCGATGTAGGTGATCAGATCCACCATATTGCTGCCGATGACTGCGATCTTGCTCATTGCTATCCCACCTTGATACGGCTTGCCGGACTGATGTCGGCGTTGTTGTTTTGTTATTTAAATAACATTTGATGTGATTATTCAATCTTTTTATTGAGCGAGTGGAGAGGCAAAGACGAGCGGCTTTGCGCAGAACCTGTAGAAGCGAGCGGCACTCGCCGTCGGTCCGAAAACGTACCAAACCTGTAATTTCTGACAGTAGCCAGACCGCGGGGTTGGTTGTTCCATACGTCCATCGACGCATCGCTTGATGGACCGCGATAGGAGCAACCCATGCGCAAACTGATCGTTCTCTTCCTGATTGGCCTGGTAACGGGTTGCAGCCACTCCTCCGTTGAGCCCCTTACTGTCACCTCCCAAGCCACGGACGCGGCGCTGTCGGGGCAGCAAATCGCTGCTCAGTTGAATACGCTTTACAGTCGTCGATCGGTCAATTGCAATAACTCTGACACGCAACCGGCGTATCTCTGCTCAGGCGTCACGCTGCGCACCACCGTCAAAGATCCGGCCAATAAATACAAAGTCTGGGACCCCAGCCCAACCTCGATCGCCAGTGGCGGGGTGTCATTTTCCTACCTGCGCGCCGATGCCAATTTCGGCCGCCTGGCCTGGGGCTACGGCAATGGGCTGATCTTCTATCCCAAACTTGAAACCCCGGCGGGCAAGACTGCCGTGGACTCCATGTGTTCGTATCCCATGGACGGTTGGACCTGGACGCGCACCTCGGTGTGTGGTGCACATGCGTCATATCCGAGCCAGGGCGGCGCTTGCCAGAACACCGGGGTCACCACCGCAGAACAATGGAAAGAGGTTTGGGATAGCTCGTCAGCCAACCAAAACATTCGTCAATGCAGCTTCGATGTGCGCGGCGAGAGGGGCGCTCAGTCAGGTCCTGCGTTCTATCAATCACTGCGGGCAAAAAGCCTGCTGGGAGCGCAAGGTTTTGCCGAACATAACGAGGTGGTGCTCAAAACCTGGCCCAGTGGACGACCCAACACCCTGCCGCTGATGGCGTTTTTCTTCGTGGCTGGAGGGACGAACGCCGGCCTGGCCGATGCTCAATACAACCAGAGGGATTTTTACAACTCGACCAATCCGCAGATCGTGGTGCCGATCGTTCGCCTGACACCCGCCACCAGCGCAACCGGGATCGCCAGCTTCAGTTATGTCGCGGCGGACCAAGTGGTGGGGACGATGCCATTGAGTGAAAATTTCGACAGTGTGCCTGTCGGGCCACTCGTGCCTGGGGTCACGGTCGAGACGCCGTCCATGTTTGTATCTGTCCTCACAAATACTCTGCGCACCTCCTTCGCTCAAGCGCCCAGCGGAACCACCCCCGGCCAGATGGACGGCATCGTATTGCGCACCAGAGCCGACGCTGAAGTTATCCGGCTGGTGTTTAAATCATCGGTTTCCAGTTTCTCCTTTTATCTGCAACCCGTTTCTGTATCCACATCAAGGCCGATACAGATCAAGACGTTCAACGAAAACAACGTGCTGATGGGTACAACCCCACTTGCCGTGGCCAGCTCCCCCACCCCTCGTTACTTCCAGATAACCGCGCCTCAAAAAATACAATCGATAGAGATTCACACAGGACATACCGTTGTCGCGCATTTCGATCATTTCACCTTTACGCCTTGATGCATTTCTCGATGTCGGCGTAGCTGTATGTCTCTGCCGTTGACCGGTCACTGCAAGCGGGTTCAACGGCTCGGACAGTTGCTTACGGGTAGTCAGTCGCACAGCCCGGCCCTGGGTGTGCTGGCCTCTTCGCGAGCAAGCCCGCTCCCACAGGGGGATCGGGGTTATGCATCACACCGTGCAACACACACGGCTGTCGAAATAATTCCCCTCCCCCACTCGCATCTGTTAAAACCCGTGCTTTCCCCTGATCGACTGGACTGCTGGATGTTTTCTTCCCTCATGAGCCACTTGCGTCGGCGCTGGTTCTCATCGTTGTGCATGGCGCTGCTGATCATCGGTCTGCCGGCGAGTTGCGGGGTGCTCAAGTACAAAGAGCGCGAGTTGCTGTTCCGCATTGAGCCGGGCACCGCCGGGTGGTATCGCGGTTTGCCCCAGGACGTTCAGGAGTTCGACATCAAGCCGGCCAGTTTCAAGGGCAATCAAAACCTGCATGCCTGGTGGTGGCCGGCGGCGCGGCGAGATGCGCCGTCGATCCTGTACCTGCACGGCGTGCGCTGGAACCTCACCGGTCAGGCGTTTCGCATCGAGCAATTGCGGGCGATGGGCTATTCAGTGCTGGCCATCGACTACCGTGGGTTTGGTCAGAGCAAGGGCGACCTGCCGTCGGAAGCCAGCGTTTATGAGGACGCCCACGTCGCCTGGGAACGCTTCACCGCGATGCAGCCGGACCCGAACAAGCGCCTGATCTACGGCCATTCGTTGGGCGGCGCAGTGGCCATCGACCTTGCGGCCGACCTGGCCTCACAGGCGAAAAAGGACCACGTCGCGGTGCCGGTGCGCGGCCTGGTGATCGAATCCACCTTCACCACCCTGGGGGATGCGGTCGCGCAAGTGGCCGACGAAAACCTGCCAGTGAAGTCCCTGCCGGTGCGCTGGCTGCTGTCGCAGAAATTCGATTCCATCGACAAGATCACCGACATCGACATGCCGCTGCTGGTGGTCCACGGTCTGGCGGATGCCTTCATGCCCTCGCGCTTCAGCCAGCAGTTATTCAACGCCGCCAACGAGCCCAAGCGCCTGCTGCTGATCCCTGGCGGCACGCACAACAACAGCATGAGCCTGGGCGGCAGTCAGTATCGCCAGGCGCTGGAAAACCTGATGAAAGCCAAATCGCCACAAGTCGCGGCGGTGAATCGCAATGCTCCCCAGACGTGAGGCCTAGCGATAACCTTTAGCCTGCAAATCGAACAGCTGCGCATAACGCCCGCCCGCCACCACCAGACTGTCGTGGTCGCCCCGCTCCAGAATCGTCCCTTGATCCAGCACGATGATGTGGTCGGCGTTGCGCACGCTGGAAAACCGGTGGGAGATCAGCAAGGTCATGCGGCCCTGGGTGTGTTCGCTGAAATGCTCGAACACCGCTGCTTCCGCCGCTGGGTCGAGGGCTGAGGTCGGTTCGTCGAGGATCAGGATATCGGCCTCGCGGCGCATGTAGGCGCGGGACAAAGCGATCTTCTGCCATTGCCCGCCCGACAACTCCTGGCCCCCGGCAAACCAGCGCCCCAGTTGCGTGGCGTAACCGCGATCCAGCCCTTCGATAAAGGGCGCGGCCATGCCTTCGGCGGCGGCGGCTTTCCAGCGTTGCTCATCGTCGAAGGCCAGGGTATCGCCGACGCCGATGTTCTCGCCGACGGTGAACTGGTAGCGAATGTAGTCCTGGAAAATCACGCCGATGCGCCGTCGCAGCGCATCCTCTTCCCAGGCTTGCAGGTCGCTGCCGTCCAGCAGAATGCGGCCCTGATCCGGGCGATACAGGCGGGTCAGCAGTTTTATGAGCGTGGTCTTGCCCGAACCGTTTTCCCCTACCAACGCCACGCTGCGGCCCGGAACCAGGTGTAAGTCGATACTTTCCAGCGCCGCGCGACTGGACCCCGGATAACGGAAACCGACATTCTCGAAGCGCAGCCCATCGCCGGGCACTGCGCCCACGGTCAAGTGGCCTGTATCGCTCACCACCGGTTCAGCCAGGTATTCGTAAAGTGCCGACAGGTAAAGACCATCCTCATACAAACCACTGATCGCGCTAAGGCTACTGCTGACCGCCGTTTGCCCCTGCTTGAACAACACCAGGTACATGGTCATCTGCCCGAGGCTGATCTGGCCATGCACGGTGTCGACCACCACCCACGCATACGCCAGGTAAAACGCCCCGGTGCCCAGCAGCCCAAGGGCAAAACCCCAGCCATCGCGGCGCAGGGTCAAGCGTCGGTCTTCAGCGTAGAGTCGCTTGAACGTGTCGCGGTAACGCTTCAACAGCAGCGGTGCGAAGCCGAACAACTTGACCTCTTTGATGTAGCTCTCGTGGGACAGCAGCGTCTCGATGTAATTCTGCTGCCGGCTCTCCGGCGCCCGGCGGGTGAACAGCCGAAACGCATCCCCGGAAAAATGCGCCTCGGCAAAAAACACCGGCAACGCACCGACCACCAGCAACACCAGCGCCCACGGTGAAAAATGCACCAACAGCACGCCAAAACTGATCAGCACAATCAGGTTCTGGATCAACCCCAACGACTTCATCACCAACGCCAGCGGCCGGGTCGATGCCTCACGCCGCACCCGCACCAACTTGTCGTAAAACTCCGAGTTCTCGAACTGCACCAGCGACAACGTCTGGGCCTTCTCCAGAATCATCGTGTTGACCTTCTGCCCCAACTGCACCCGCAACAACGACTGCTGCACCGACAACGCCCGTTGCGTCCCGGACAACAACGCCAGCACACCCGCCTCGAACAACACATAACGCACCACCGGCCACAACGGCGCACTGCCCTGCTGCGCGTGCAACTGCATGGCGAACACCACCGCATCGACAATGCGTTGGCCGAGCCAGGCAGCCAGTGCCGGGAGGACCCCGGCAATCAGGGTGGCCAGCACCAGACCGAGGAACAACCCGCGTGAGGTGCCCCAGACCAGGAGCAAGGCGCGTCTAGCCTGGTCGAGTAGCGTGGCGAAGCGATTCATTCAACGCTCTCCGGTGAAGGCCTGGAAGACTCGCCCTGAAACCGCGCCCGATACCGCCCCGGGCTTTCCCCCGTCCATTTCTTGAACGCCCGATGAAACGCGCTCGGCTCTTGAAACCCCAACTGCTCGGCAATATCCCCAATGCTCGCCCCGCTCTCGCGCAACCGCTCAAACGCCACGCCGCGCCGCACTTCGTCTTTGATCTCCTGATAGGAACAGCCTTCGCGCTCCAGTTTGCGCCGGAAGGTGCTGGGGCTCAGGTGTTGTTCGAGGGCGAAGGCTTGCAGGGTGGGCCATTGGCTGTAATGGCTGTTGCGCAGGCGTTGGTGCACCTGGGAGGCGAGGCCGTGTTGGTTGCGGAAACGGATGACCAGCCATTGCGGCGCGGTGCGTAGAAACACTTTCAAGGAAGCCAGGTCTTGAACCACTGGCAGGCGCAGGTAGTGGCTGGCGAATTCGATTTCGGTGCGTTCGGCGCCGAAGGTCAGGTTGGGGCCCCAGAGCAAACGGTCGTCGCTGAGGGAGACGCGGGCATGGCGAAAGTCGGCGCGGTCGATGGGGATGCGCCGTCCGCCGAGCCAGCACAACAGGCTGATCATCAATACGAGGAAGGTTTCTTCGCCGAGGCGGCTGAGGTCGCTGTCGCTCGAGCAGGTTTGCAGGCTGATCACCGCACGTTTGCCGCGCACGGTCAGGGTGCCGCGAAAATCCGTGAGGAACAGGGCGAAGTTGGCCAGGCATTGGCGCAGGGCTTTGTGCAGGTCGGGCTCCTGAATCAGCGCGCGGCAGATCAGGGCGAAGCTGCCCGGCGGCATGCCGTGGCTGTCGAGGCCGAAAAATTCGTCGTCGAGTTCGCGAATCTGGATCAGCCACAACGCGGCAAAGGCGCTGGCCGGCACGCGGGCGGTGGGCTGGTCGAGCAGCGCCGGGTCGATATTGGCCTGTTCCAGCACTTGCGCCAGACGCTGGGGATTGTGCTCCAGCCGATGGATCATGGCCCGCACGAAGTAGGCCGCCACTGAATCCTTTTCCCGCATGTGAACGCTTTGCTCCCCTTCGCCTGACTGGCAAAAAACACCACTGCCGTTGAACAGTTGCGGCATAGGACAACCGCCCCGCCGGCTCTAGACTCGCGCCATAGTACGCCTTCGGCCGTTACGGCGGCCAAGGTATCGCACGCTTTGATCGAAGGACTTCCAGCATGAACCTGCAACACATTGGCGTGATCGGCGCGGGCACCATGGGCAACGGGATTGCGCAAGTCTGCGCAGTGGCCGGCTTCAACGTGACCTTGATCGACATCAGCGACAGCGCCCTGCAAAAGGCTGTCGCGACCGTCGGCAAGAACCTGGATCGCCAGGTCGCCAAAGCGACGCTGAGCGAAGAACAGAAACGCGCCGCCCTCGACAAGATCCGCACCAGCACCGACTACACCAGCCTGAAAGACGTGCAACTGGTGATCGAAGCCGCCACCGAAAACCTCGACCTGAAACTGCGCGTCCTGCAACAGATCGCCGCGCAGGTCAGCGCCGAGTGTGTGATTGCCTCCAACACCTCATCGCTGTCGATCACCCAACTCGCCGCCAGCGTCAGCCAACCGGAGCGCTTCATCGGCCTGCACTTCTTCAACCCGGTGCCGGTGATGGGCCTGATCGAAGTGATTCGCGGCCTGCAAACCAGTGATGCGACCCACGCCCTGGCGCTGGACATGGCCACGACGCTGGGCAAAACCGCGATCACCGCCGGCAACCGTCCGGGCTTCGTGGTGAACCGGATCCTGGTGCCGATGATCAACGAAGCGATCCTGGTATTTCAGGAAGGCCTGGCCAGCGCCGACGACATCGACGCCGGCATGCACCTGGGCTGCAACCAACCGATCGGCCCGCTGGCCCTGGCGGATTTGATTGGCCTGGACACGGTTTTGGCGATTCTCGAAGCGTTCTACGACGGCTTCAATGACAGCAAATATCGCCCGGCGCCGCTGCTCAAGGAAATGGTCGCCGCCGGTTACCTGGGCCGTAAGACGGGGCGTGGCTTCCATGCCTATGCCTGAGCGTTGTTCGCGCTTCGCCGAATACCGGGACAAAGTGCTGGAGCTGTTCGCCAGCAAGGGTTTCGGCCAGGTCGGCATGCGTGAACTCGCCACCTGCCTGGGGCTCGCCCCGGGCTCGTTGTATCACCATTACCCGAGCAAACAGCATTTGCTGCTGGACTTGATTGAAGAGTTCTACGAAGAGCTGCTGGCGACGCTTGGGCGCATCGAGAAAAAGACCAGGCGCGACATGCTGCCAAGGCTGATTCAGGCGCACCTGAACCTGCACCGGGAAATGCCCTGGCATTTTCGGCTGGCTGAGCGTGACAGCGGTTGTCTGAATGAAGATCAGCAGCAACGGGTTCGGCACTTGCGCGAGCAATACGAACGCCGGTTGCTGCAGATGCTGGCGGCTAAATCCCGATTCAGTGAGCAGGGCCAGTTGGCCGCCGGGCACGCGATCGCCAATTTGCTCAACAGCGCGCCGGGTTGGTTGACGCAGCATCCACTGGATGATGCGCAGCGGGATGAATTGCTGGAAAACCTGGTAAGTGGCGCGGTCGAGCGCTTGCTGCGCACCACGGTTCCACGCGCAGTTGCCTGAAGCCGAGGCATCCACGGCATAATGGCGCCCCCTCAAAACACCAAAAGGATTTCGTGTGTTCTCGCGCCTCAATACCCTCTGGTCATGGCTCTTTTACGCCATGAGCTGGCTCGTTGTACTCGTCTTGATTCTGCACCACGCCTTCTACGATTGGTTGCTGATGGAGCCTGTCGATGTCGGCGGTACGTTTATGGGCGGCGGCATGGCCATTCAGCTGTATCTGATCGGGTGGACCGTGGCCACGCTCGGCATGATCGTCGCCCTGTTGCTGCGCCTGCCGGGCGCCATGTTCGGCTGGATCGGCGCCGGACTGGTGCCGCTGGGCATCGGTGCCTGGTGGCAACTGAACTATCCGGACAACGCTGAAGAAGTGATCTACAGCATCAGCCGACAAGGGATTGGCACCTTTATGCTGATCGGCGCGATGCTGCTGGGCAGCGGTCTTTATGCTCGCGCCAGACGCAAAACCCGTGCACTGGATCGCGAGCACATGCCGGTGCAATTCATCGTCGCCCTGATGCTCGCCGCGTTCTTCATTGGCGTGCCCCTGGCTATCTACAAGCAGCAGACAATGCCCCATTGCGCCTTCAGCAAGGAGGGTCAGCAATTGACCGTATGCCTGGGCGATGATGACAGTGAGCGGGTGATCGTCGATTGATCGGGCGATAAGCCGCACCGTTGCTATAGAAAAAACGTCTGAATAAACCCGGCAAAACCCCGCCTCTAACGCTTTGCTACTTGAGGTCGAACCCTATTGAAGCTGAAGGCCGTCCTGGCCTCCAGCGCCACTCGGTTACCGGGAGCACACAATGAAAATCAATCCCTACCTGATCTTCAACGGCGACTGCAAAGCCGCCTTCACTTATTACGCCAAAGCCCTGCCCGGCACCATCGACGCCATGATGACCTTTGGTGAAACTCCGGCTAAGGATCATGTACAGGCGGACTACCACAACCTGATCATCCACACCCGCCTGTCGGTGGGTGACCAGGCGATCATGGGCTCGGACACCACCCCCGACCGCCCGACCGATGACATGAGCGGTTGCTCGATCTCACTGAACGTCGACAGCGTGGCCGAAGCCGAGCGCGTCTTCGCCGCATTGGCGGAAGACGGCACGGTGCAGATGCCCCTGGAGGCGACTTTCTGGGCGGCGCGTTTCGGGATGCTGGTGGATCGGTTTGGCGTGGCGTGGATGGTCAATTGCGAGAAGGATCAGTGAACTGAATGATGACCCCTGTGGGAGCGGGCTTGCTCGGGAAAGCGATTTCATCGCCAACAAAGATGTTGACTGACACTGCGCCTTCGCGAGCAAGCCCGCTCCCACAGGTTTAATGTTGATTCTTGAGCCCTCTGGCAACTCCACGACCGCCTGCTACCGTCAACACGCCGTTCCGCGAAATTGCTTTGCGACGCCCATCATCCGCTGATGCAACCTGACGCCATCGACCGCACCACACACCGCTCCCCCAACGCATCCATCCGCGGTCGCCCGAACAAGTACCCCTGCCCCCACTCGCCGCCACACGCCGTGGCCAGCGCCCGGTCAGCTTCGGATTCGATGCCTTCGATGATCACGCACGGCGCCAGGGTTTTGCACAGTTGCACCAGGTGGCCGAGGGTTTGGGCGTTGTTGGTTTCCAGGCGAGCGCGTTGCAGGTAGCCCTGGTCGATCTTGACGATGTCCGGGCAGGTCTGGCGGATGAATTCCAGGGTGCCGAGGCCGGCGCCGAAGTCGTCGATGGCCACTCGGCAGCCCAGCTCGCGCAGGCACAGGACGAATTCGATGGCGGCCGGAATGCTCGGTGGTGCGGAGCTTTCGGTGATTTCGATCACCAGTCGCGCGGCCACCGAGGGCGCATCCCGCAACAGCGAAAGGATCGGCTGCCAGTAGTCGTCGACAATGGTGCTCTGCGCGGAAATGTTGCAGCCCAGGCGCAGGTGTTCGTTGTGCAGCAAGCGCTCGATCACGCTGTGCACCACGCTGCGGTCGAGTTCGCGCATTACTGGGTGCTTTTCCAGCATGGCGAAGGGATAGACGCCCTCGCCCCTGGCATCGATGTGCCGCAACAGCCCTTCGTGGTACAGCACCCGACTGCTGCCGGGCAACCACACCACGGGTTGAAACGCCAACACCAACCGGCCTCGTGCCAACTCCTGGTAAAAACTTTCGACTTCGTGCATGTCACATCCGTAGACAAAGCGGCGGCCGGCCGCGGTTGAGCGTTGACTGCCGGCCATAATCGACCCTCGCCCAGCCGTCAGGAAGTGTTCCCGGATACCTTTCGCTTGTCCTTGGAAACGCGCCCCTACCGTTTATCGACTGCGATCATTTGTTTATTGCGATCATGCGCCGGCTTGCGCGACATCAATTAGCCACCACCCAAGGTATGACCATGCACACAATGACCAGCGCCAGTTTTCGGGTGCTCGCCGATGTCCTGACCGACGGAGGGGCAAACGTAGACGCCTTGCTCAAGCAGTTCGACAGCGGCGAGGAGGTCTTTGCAAACCCCAAGGGGGTCAGGCTGGAGCTGGTCTACAAAGTGATGGCGGAAGCGGTCAGGCGCACCGGCAATCCGGACATCGGTTTGCTGGCGTATACGCGAGCACACCCGGCCAATCTGGAGGTATTGGGTTACGCGGTGATGTCATGCGCGACGTTGGGCACCGCGCTGCAACGGCTGGTGGACTATCACTCATTGATCAGCAATGGCTTTTATCGGTGCCTGGACCACAAGCCCCGGGCGTTGAAGATGATCGGTTTCGACATCAGCCTTGAGCCAGCGCTGACGCCCCGGCCCTTTATCGACGCCGGTGCCGCGCAAACCCTGGGCTTGATCCACTGGCTGTTGCCCAAGCATAAACCCTTGCCTCTGGCGGCGACGTTCACTTATCCCAAACCCGCTGACACCTCTCGACTGGAACAACTGCTGGGCAACAATCTGTTGTTCAGTGCGGCGTACAACAGCCTGTCGTTCAGCCTCGACGATTGTGCGATTGCCTTGCCCACCGCCGACCCGGCGCTGGATGTGCTGCATGTGGAATACGCCCGTGCACGCTTGAATGTGTTGCTCAACAACTCGATGACCGCAAGGGTTCGGCGGGTATTGTCTGAGCGTCTGGCCCAGGGTGTGCCGAGTGATCTGGACAAAATTGCCCAGGTGGTCGGCGTCAGTGCACGCAGTTTGCAGCGGCGCCTGGGCAATGAAGACATGCACTTTTCGGCGTTGCAGGATGAAGCGCGGCTGATGCTGGCGCATAACTTTTTGCGCAACTCGGCAAGGAGCGTGAAGTACATCGGCGCGCTGTTGGGCTTTCGCGACCAGAGCAGTTTTCACAAGGCGTGCATTCGCTGGTTCGGGATGACGCCGGGGCGGTATCGGCAGGCTTCCTGAATCGCAGCCACACCACTGAATCCCTGTGGGAGCGGGCTTGCTCGCGAAAGCAGTGGGTCAGACAACATTGATGCCGACTGACACGGCCTCTTCGCGAGCAAGCCCGCTCCCACAAGGGTTTTGCGGTGTTTTATAGAATGCATTCTCCCCGCGACATCCTGTCGGGTAGTAGTCCCCGCCCCTGCACTGGTAACCTGCGCCCTGCTCTTTCAATGACGACGGTGACGCATTTGATCAGCAGTACTCCAACACTGGCCCGGGATATCGACGGTAAAGCCATCTCGGCCAAGGTGCTCGACGAGGTCCGGGAAGAGCTCCTGGACCTGGCCGCACAGCAGATTTTCCCCGCCCTCGCCGTCGTGCTGGTCGGGGACGACCCGGCGAGCCATGTCTACGTGCGCAATAAACTGCTGCGGGCCAAGGAAGTCGGGATTCGCTCCCTTGAACATCGCCTGCCGGATGACGCCAGCCAGACGCAAGTGCTGGAATTGATCGCACAACTGAACGCCGACGTCACGGTCAACGGCATTCTGGTGCAGCTGCCGTTGCCGGGGCATATCGACGAAGCGGCGGTGATTCATGCCATCGACCCGATCAAGGACGTGGACGGTTTTCACCGTGAAAACGTCGGTGGCCTGGTGCAAGGCATGGAAGTCCTGACACCGTGCACGCCTAGCGGCTGCATGCGTCTGTTGCAAGAGACGTGCGGCGATATCAGCGGTCTGCACGCGGTGGTGATTGGTCGTTCGAACATTGTCGGCAAACCCATGGCGACCTTGTTGTTGCAGGCGCATTGCTCGGTCAGCGTGGTGCATTCGCGCAGTGTCGATGCGCCGGCGCTGTGCCGATTGGCGGATATCGTCGTGGCGGCGGTGGGTCGTCCTGGCTTGATCGACGCCAGTTGGCTCAAGCCTGGGGCGGTGGTGATCGATGTCGGGATCAACCGCATTAACGATGCGTCCGGCAATCGTTTAGTGGGGGATGTCGATTACGCCAGTGCGCGTACCGTTGCCAGTGCGATCACGCCGGTGCCGGGTGGTGTCGGGCCGATGACGATTGCTTATCTGCTCAAGAACACATTGATCGCCGCCAAGTTGCAGCGTGCCGTCAAGGCCCGCGAGCCGGATCCGGATGGGTGTGATTCGGATATCAACTGACCGACACAAATGCTGTGGCTAACACTGACCTTGTGGCGAGGGGGCTTGCCCCCGTTGGGTCGCGCAGCGGCCCCTGCATGCTGTTAGTGAAACCGTGCAAGCAGGTTTTGCGACTGCTTCGCAGCCGAACGGGGGCAAGCCCCCTCGCCACAGCAAGCTCCCTCGCCACAAGGTTCAGTGTTAGCCACAGAGTTTCGCTTAGGGATCAAAACCGTGGCTTAACCGTCTTCCACGCCGGCTGATACTTCTGCATCTGCCGCACATCATCGCGCTGGCGAATCCCGCACGTCAGGTACTGATCATGCAGCTTGCCCAACTGATCGTGATCCAGCTCCAAGCCCAAACCCGGCGCCCGGGTGATTTTCACGCAGCCATCGACGATCGGCAGTTTGCCGCCCTTGATCACTTCTTCGTCCGGCTCCTGCCACGGGTAGTGGGTGTCGCAGGCGTAATCCAGATTCGGCACTGACGCGGCGACATGGGCCATGGCCATCAGGCTGATGCCCAGGTGCGAATTGGAATGCATGGACACGCCCAGGCCAAAGGTCTGGCACATCTTGGCCAGGGCCTGGGTGTCGCGCAGGCCGCCCCAGTAATGGTGGTCGGCGAGTACGATCTGCACGCTGTTCAACGCCACGCTGCGGCGGAACTCGTCGAAATCGGTGACCACCATATTGGTCGCCAGCGGCAGGCCGGTGCGTTTGTGCAGCTCGGACATGCCTTCCAGACCCGGCGTCGGGTCTTCGTAGTATTGCAGGTCGTCCCCCAACAGCTCGGCCATGCGAATCGAGGTGTCCAGCGACCAGTTGGCGTTCGGATCGATGCGCAGCGGGACGCCGGGAAACGCCTTCTTCAAGGCCTTGATGCACGCCACTTCATGTTCCGGTTCCAGCGCTCCGGCCTTGAGCTTGATGCTCTTGAAACCGTAGGTTTCGATCATGCGTCGGGCCTGGGCGACGATCTGTTCTTCGTTCAGCGCCTCGCCCCAATTGTCCGGCTTGTAGGGCGAATCGATGTGCTGGGCATACTTGAAAAACAGGTAGGCGCTGAACGGAATTTCGTCGCGAATCGCCCCGCCCAACAGGTCCACCAACGGCACGTTCAGCGAGTGGGCTTGCAGGTCGAGAAACGCCACTTCGAAGGCTGAATAAGCATTGCTCACAGCCTTGCTCGCGTGGGAGCCCGGCGCCAGTTCTGCGCCCGCAACGCTGGTGGTTTTGTTAGCCGCCACGGTGGCCTGGACGATGGCGCGCAACTGGTTGAGGTTGAACGGGTCGAGGCCGATCAGTTGATCCTTGAGTTGCATCTGGATCGCCAGCGCCGGGGCATCGCCGTAGCTCTCGCCGAGGCCGATGTAGCCGTTGTCGCTCTCGATTTCGATGATCGAGCGCAGCGCAAAGGGTTCGTGAATGCCGCTGGCATTGAGCAAGGGCGGATCGCGAAAGGCGATGGGGGTCACGGTCACGCGTTTGATTTTCAAAGGTCAGGCTCCGATTGATCTCTATCCAGGTCTTAACGTGTTGCGGCGTGGCTCGGCACCACGATGTCTGCGGGTTTGCCGTTGCGGTTGTGCGGGGTTTGCTTGTCCGCTTTCGGGGTGGTGCGGGCAAAGAAGATCACCACGGCGGCCACCAGCGACGTCGCCGCCAGGCCATACATCCCGCCCTCGATGGAACCGGTGGATTGCTCCAGGAAGCCGAACGCGGTCGGCGCGACGAAACCGCCGAGGTTGCCGATGGAGTTGACCAACGCGATCACCGCTGCGGCGATGCGGGCATCCAGATAACTTTGCGGAATCGGCCAGAACAGCGCCGAGGCCGCCTTGAAACCGATGGCGGCAAAGCAGATCGCGACAAAGGCGAAGACCGGGCCGCCAGTGGTGGACATGAACATGCCGAACGCGGCAATCACCAGGGTCAACGCGACCCAGGCCTGCTGGAATTTCCATTTGCTGGCCATTGCGGCAAAGCCGTACATCGCGACGATAGAAATAATCCACGGTATCGAATTGAACAGGCCCACCTGAAAGTCGCCCAGGTTGCCCATCTTCTTGATCATGCTCGGCAGCCAGAACGTCGCGCCATAAATGGTCAGGGCGATGGAGAAGTAGATGAAGCAGAACAACGCGATCTGCCGGTCCGCCAACAGCTTGAAAATCGACGGTTTGGGACCTTTCGCCGCTTCCCGGGCCTGCTGTTCTTCAGCGATGGCGCTGATCAGGGCGCCGCGCTCCTCGTCGCTCAACCATTTCGCTTCACGGGGATGGGATTGCAGCCAGAACCAGACGAATCCGCAGAGCACGATGGAGGCGAAACCCTCGATCAGGAACATCCACTGCCAGCCATGCAGGCTCCAGCCGTTGATGTTCAGCAGCGCTCCGGACACCGGGCCGGAAATCACCGAGGCAATCGCCGAGCCGCTAAGGAAAACGGCCATGGTTTTGCCCCGCTCCGACGCCGGCAGCCATTGGGTGAAGTAATAAATGATGCCGGGGAAAAACCCGGCCTCGGCCGCGCCGAGAATAAAGCGCAGCACGTAGAAACTGGTTTCGCCTTTGACGAAGGCCATGGCCATGGCGGCAGCCCCCCAGGTGAACATGATCCGCGTCAGCCAGACGCGGGCGCCGTAACGTTGCAGCAGCATGTTGGACGGCACTTCGAACAGCGCGTAACCGACAAAAAACAAACCGGCACCCAGGCCATAGGCTGCAGCGCCGATGCCCAGGTCGGTTTCCATGTGGCTGCGTACAAAACCGATGTTGACCCGGTCGATGTAGTTGACGATGAACATGATCACGAACAGCGGCAGCACATGGCGTTTCACTTTGGCGGCGGCGCGGGCCAGCACCGTGGGCTCCGGCGAACTCTGGAGGGTATTCAAGGGGCGACTCCCGATCTTGTTTTTTTGGGGACGAGCCGATCATGGACGTGGCAATTGATCCCGTCTAATCTAACTTGACATTCGATTGATACCTGGATTAGATCAATGTTCGAGCTCACCCAACTGCGCTGCTTCACCACGGTTGCCACCGAACTCAATTTCCGTCGCGCCGCCGAACGCTTGAACATGACGCAACCGCCCCTCAGCCGACAGATTCAACTGTTGGAGCACCACCTGGGCGTCGAGCTGTTCACCCGCACCACCCGCAGCGTCGCCCTGACCGCCGCCGGTCGCGCCTTCTTCATCGAAGCGCAGAACCTGCTGGAGCGCGCCCAGCAAGCAGCCGTCACTGCCCGGCGTTTTGCCGAGGGCGATATTGGCTCGGTCAACATCAGTTTCGTCGGCAGCGCAGTGTACGAATTCCTGCCCAAGGTCATCGCCGAGGCACGGCTTAAACAGCCCCACGTCAAGATCGATCTGGCGGAGATGAACACCTACCAGCAACACGAAGCCCTGCGCGCCCGACGCATCGATTTGGGCATCGTTCGCGCGCCGTTGCTGGAGCCGGGCTACGCCACCGAATGCCTGGTGCGCGAGCCGTTTGTCCTGGCGGTGCCGAGCACTCATCGGCTGGCCAGCGCCGAAACGGTGTCGGTGCAGGACCTCGATGCCCAACCATTTCTAATGTACTCCCACGCCGCCTATCCACCGTTCAACGAACTGCTGACCGGTATGCTGCGCTCGGCCCGCGTCGCCCCGGAATACGTGCAATGGCTCGGCTCGTCCCTGACCATCCTCGCCCTGGTCAACGCCGGCATGGGCCTGGCCCTGGTGCCGCGTTGCGCCACCAGTGTGGTGTTCAAGAATGTGCTGTTTCGCGATATCGACTTGGGCGAAGGCGTGCAGAGCGAGCTGCATCTGATCTGGCGCGAGAACAACGACAACCCGGCGTTTGCGATGTTGCTGGAGGGGATTCGACGGGCGGTCCGGGACGGCTGGGACGCTTCCTGAAGACCATGAAAAAGCCCAACCTTTTCAGATTGGGCTCCGGCTTTCGCTAGTAGCGGTGGTACTCCTGCCCCCCGTAGTAACGACCGTGATCGCGTCCATGCCCGTGGTCATGCCAATACGGCCAGCACCCACTGAGCAGCAGGGTGGCTGTTATTGCCAAAATCAAAGCAGTTGTACGTTTCATCTGATCATCTCCGGGCAGGCAATGCCTGACGTTGTAAACGTTTGAGTTGCCCGGAATGAGAGGGTTCAGAATCCCGGATCAACGGGTCCTGACCTACCGCAGACGATCAAAAGAATACTAATTATTTTAAGTTTTTGAGATCAGTATGGTTCGCTTGTTGCTCTCTCCCTACCTTTAACTGATCCATTAATACCAAATTTTCCTTTGCATAACTGCTGTTAAACTCAGTTATCGCCTGATCAAAACTCTGCTTTGCCTTTTCAGTTTCATTATTAGTCATATAGATGAGCCCCAGATTATTGTAAGCAGCTTCTTTCACCTTGGGCTCTATACCAGACTTACTCTCAATGGCAGTATTTATATCGGCAATTGCACCCGCCGTGTCACCATTCAAAAAGCGAACCCAACCTATGGAGTTATAAATAGATGCGTCCTCAATCTTGTTTGCATCCTTGATGGTCTTCGCGCGCTCAAGATAATTTATTGACTGTTTATAATCCCCGTCAATAGCGGTGGCCTTTCCGAGAGCAGAGTACGCAAAATAACTTTCCGGATTAGTTTCGATGTATGTTTTCAATGCTGCCTTGGCGGCAGGATAACCCTTCTCCGAGATAGTATCCTTGATATCGACAGGAAGATCCGAGGCCGCATCACCTGCTTGAACGAAAGGAATAAATACCAAGTAAAGAATGACAATTAAATTCTTCATTCTCCGAACCCTCGCATCGGGGTACGCGTCGGCAGCAACCTTTTATTATCGGCATTTAACTCCCCCAACTTATTAACAAGCCTCTCTACTCCAATTCTTATATTCTCTTTGTCACCCACCTCGATTTGCGCAAAACCATCGATGATTTCGACTTTAAGCTTGTCGCGACTGACCGTAACGTAACCTTCGTAAGGCTTGAGGTCCTCAGGCCAAGGAGACGGGGTCACCATGAGGTTTGCAATGGCTTGATGCGATGAGGGCGTATAAAACTCTGCAGACACACCAATTGCAAATAGTGCAAAGCACAGCATCATAAATACCCGTACTTCTTTTAGAATCTTGGCTAAATTCCCCCCGGCATTATTCTTTACCTCAGGCCCCCACTTATTGAGCGCCTGATGCAGGAGCCGAGCAGTTAGAAGCGCCATGACTATCGCTGCGCCGTGAAACCCGACCTTTATGACGTCAAGCAGAATTGCATTCATATATCCACCCTATCACTGATGATACTCATGGACACCTTCAACCTTTACTGTTTTACCGGTATCACGATCCCAAATCAAAACCTTGATCTCTGACACGGCAACCATCAATCTTTTGGGATCATTTGTATGTTGCGGTGACGCGGCCCCGTCCGCAAAAACGAAAAGATAACCACTGCCAGACATGTTATTCACCCTGATTTCAGAGCTCTTATATTGATCCAGAATGGATAAGGGCAAGAACGCTTCAAACTTAAGATCAGCCCACGACTTCACGGACCGGAATACAACCAGCCAATGACTTGACTGTGATACTTTGGCACCAGGACCATCTAACTTTTCAATGATAATAGCGAATGCATGAAGTCGGGATTGCATTTCTGTTCCGCCAACAGCACGCAGCTTATCGAAAACAAGGCGATTAGACAGCGCATTGGAGACATAATCAGCTCGCATAATGTCGGAATAGTTGACCAGAACCGCCCCTTCAGCCTCCACCAAAAATGGCCCATATTCACCATCCCAGCCTAAAACAGTTTGTCCATTGATCGCACCTGGGCTTTCAGGATGTAGCCCTAGTTCTTCATCTGTCAGCGGAATAGCAGTGGGGGTTTTTGCCCGGTTAAATGTACGCGATGCATCGGGTGATGCGGCTGCCCACATACCATTGGCAGCAGCACACAACTTTGCATCTTCAACAAATGGCGAACCCAAACCGGCGGTGTGATAGTAAGGAGCTGAAAAAACACTGTCCCGACCATAAGTGACATCCCACCCTGGAGCAAAGACGTTCGAAGCACCATCGGACAATGCGGTCGGTACATCAACCCACCTATCGTAATGCCGTTTGCCCAGCCTGTGACGCCCTCTGCTGACAACACTGACAATGGTGTCATCCGACGTAAAAACAGCCGCTCCCGTATCAGGATCGGTCATCCGGGCGTTCGCACCAAGCCGCCCCTCACATAGTGCTGACGGACCACCTTCGGAAAAATTGTTTGAGAATTTCTTGAGCTCAAGATTTCCAACATAGGGGAAAAAGTCTGGTGCGGTAATCACCGAAAATGCGGGGGACACATTGTGCACATGACCGTTAATGCTATACGTCGCGTTTACATAGCCATCGCAAATATCATCAAGATACAGGGCGATGTCATAACCTCCTGCATCAAGCAAAGACTCAAATGCTTGCGAGCCTGAAATAGTGATATTCACATCATCCACAGTACCTGTTACGTGAGTCAGTCGATGCCGCATGTTAATGAATTCAGAGCAGTTGCGCGGTGAAAGGAACGGTCGCACCTTTGCATCAACCAGGCCGATTATTTCCGCAGAAATATAGTCGAGACCCGCACTGAACAACTTCTGACCAACACGCAATGTCGAGTATCTTCTGTTCTCATTGTAGGCTTCTATTCCGGGCCCCTTTGCAGGCACCGTGGTGGCGCCGGGCTGATCTTTACCCCTCTTTATCTCTACGATAACCTCTCGCACAAGCGGTTGAGGCTGCGGATGAACAACAAGGGTCGCGCCTATTGCTTGAGCGTTGACCTGGAGTCCGTTATTGCGAGTTGATCGCGTATAGGGTGGTCGATTCAGGTCCGCTTTATCAATATTGGGTAACTTCCCAACGGAGAATAGACGACGCAGCCGGTCAGTGAAGTGGTAAGAGGACAGCTCAACAGTCTCATAAGTGAAGCTGTCAAGTCTCAGCCCCGGAAAGATCTTAACGATAGGGACAAGAAACTGTCGGCTCGAGTCGCCAAATTGCGACGGCCCCAAGTAACACCCATCAAGCTCGCTTCCCTCGATACGCTCGCAAAGGAAGGCCGCATAGCGAGCAGGCATGACACGAACTTCATGCGCCACTTCGGCATCGAGTCGATAACTGCGCAGGACCGGGTCGTAGATTGCCGGCGCGCTACCTACACGGGCAATACCTGTACGACTGAACACCAGGTCGGCATGCATCCGATGTGGTGTTCCGGCGGCTTCCCGATACTCATAGGCAAAGACGGCCGCGACCCATGTGTTTCGTAGTTCGTCAGAAACATCAACCAGGCTGTAGATATAGTTCTCAACCAGATCCAATTCTTCCTGGGTTGGATAGTTGCTTTGGGCCAAATCTGGTGGTCGAACTACCGGGCTGGCCAGGCAGTGATAAAGCAGACTGGCCGCCGGATCACCCGGTTGGATAAGAGATGCTTTATCCATGCTGAAATCATGGAAACCCATTTCAGTGCGATCCACGGTGAGCACCGTTGAAAACTCGGTTTGTGCGCTGACACCCTGTTTGGCGAAAACCGGGCCCCAAGGAGTGGCCAACAACTTGTCCAGTAAGTTACGAACGTCTTGTTCAAGCGTCATATGAACACTCCAAAAGTTGCAGCGACTCTGGAAGTAAAACCGATGGGGTCGTCTCGCCCCGAGGCCTGCTGATAGAACGCGTTGAGTCGTTGGCAGTCATCCAGGAACCACCCTGTCATCATTGCGCAGTAATCTTCCAGCGCATCGGTTGTATGACACCCAAGATAAGCACCCACAGCGTTCGCGGCAGCTCTCCCCGATACAAGTGCCCGATGTACCCCCCGTGAAGCCGCTGGATCCAGCTTGCACGCCGCATCCCCCGTAAGAACAAATCGAGGTGAGGCCAATTGATCGGCAATACGCCATGTGCAGTCGGCTCTTAGGAAGCCCGGACGCGATGCAAAAGTCTTGCGTCTCCCTTCAAAGGTCATCTCGCACTCGACGCGTCGACCCGATCCAATATTGGATTTCCAGTGCCACCCTTGCGAGTCAAGCTGAAAACTCGGGTTCATATCCCAATCGATTGAACTGCTATATCGGTAAGCGACTTCGAGCGGGTTACTCAAATAGAGTGCCTGGATATCCGTTTTTTTGATGAGCCAATTGGCAGTTCCGGTGCTGTCGATGACAACTCGCGATGTCAAATGACCACAGGTTGAGGCAACCGTGACAAAACGCTTTTCGCGCAGATCAATAGATCTTGCTGCTGCTGGCCGAAAGAGACGAACACCCGCCTTGGCCACCGCAGTCAACAATGCCTCGTCCAAATCGACCCGATGCATATGGACACCGCTTTGTGCGAAACCGTAAGGCTTGACCCCAACGGTTTTCCCATCAGAAAAGTTGATTACGTCATGAGCGGCTTTCGGAAGATGTGAAAACGCGTCATCGCCAAGCAACTGAGCAATGATCTGAGCTGTGCTTTGAGCAAAAGACTCACCGGGACGGAACCGAGGCCCTGCGCAGACCTCGATCAACGCGGTGGATAACCCGAGCTCAGCCGCACGAATTGCCGCCGACGAGCCAGCCGGGCCACCACCGACAACGATCAGGTCGAAGTCCAACCCGACACTTTCCATGTCCCTATCTCCAAGATTCGTTCCAGGCTTGGGCGGCAAGTCGACTAACGGGTTTTCCAACAGCAATTGGACGTTAGCTAATGGCCATCACTCTGTCCAATCTCCAACATTGTTTGAATCCGACGAGTTAGAAATAACGTTTATTTCTAAGTGATCAATGTGCCAGACATGAAAAAGTTCGACCTCTTCAGATTGGCCCTCTCATCGAAAAATAGCCGGGCACTGGTAATGACGGCTTATATGCTTGGATCCCCCCGGGCCTCACCGCGCCCCGGCAAACACCTCCCCCAACCAATCCACAAACACCCGCACCCGTGGCGACATGTGGCGGTTGTGTGGGTAGAGCACGGAAACTGGCATCGGCGGCGGTGGCAGGTCGGTCAGGATTTCTTTCACCAGGCCCTGGGCGATTTGCGCTTCCATCCGGTAGTGCGGGCACTGGATGAGGCCAAGCCCGGCAATCGCCGAGGCCGCGTAGATCTCTGCGCCGAACACCGACAGCGTGCCGTCGATGGCCACTTCTTTCAGCTCGCCATCGACCATGAATTCAAACGGGAACAGCTTGGCGGTGGTGCGGGAGACGTAGTTCACCGCGCGATGCTGGCTGAGGTCGGCGAGGCTGTGCGGTTCGCCGTATTTGCGCAGGTACGCCGGGCTGGCGCAGGTGATCTGGCGCAGGTTGGCCACGCGTTTGCCGATCAGCGCCGAGTCGCCGAGGGTGCCGGCGCGCAGCACGCAATCGACGCCTTCGGCGATCAGGTCGACAAAGCGGTCAGCCTCGCTGATCGACAGTTCGATGTCCGGGTAGCGGGCCATGAATTGCGGCAATGCCGGGATCACAAAGTGCTTGGCCAGGGTGCCGTGCAAATCCACGCGCAACCGCCCTTTCGGTGCCACGCTGCGGAACGCCAACTCGGCTTCTTCCAGCTCTGCCAACAGTTGCACGCAACGCTGGTAATACGCCTCGCCGTCCAGGGTCGGGCGCACCTTGCGCGTGCTGCGCTCCAGCAGGCGCGTGCCGAGCCAGGCCTCGAATTGATTCAGCGTGTGGGTCAAGGTCGCCCGGGGCAGGTTCAGGTCATCGGCGGCCAACGTGAAGCTGCTGCGCTCATAAATTCGCACGAACACTTTCATCGCTTTGACTTGATCCAAGGGGCACTCCTGGCTTTCGATTGTTGGCGATTATTGAACAGTCAAGGCAACTCTCGTGCATTTATTGCCTTGAGTAAACATGTGAATCTGGCTTCACCCCAACAAGCCACCTCACAGGAATCATCACCATGACCACTCACACGTCGAAAGTTGCCATCGTCACCGGCGCCTCCCGCGGCATCGGCGCGGTTATCGCCAGACAACTGGCCCGCGAAGGTTTCGCGGTGGCCATCAACTACGCCAGCAGCGCGATCGAGGCTTCGAAACTGGTGGTGGAACTGCGTCAGGCCGGCCACCAGGCCATAGCGGTCAAGGCCGATGTGGCCAGTGCCGACGACGTGCGCCGCTTGTTCGACGAGACCGAAGCGCAACTGGGCAAGGTCGACGTGCTGGTGAACAACGCCGGCATCCTCAAGGTCATGCCCCTGGCGCAACACAGCGACGAGTTGTTCGATCAAACCTTCAACATCCACGCTCGCGGCACTTTCAATACCCTGCGTGAAGCCGCCACGCGCTTGAACAACGGTGGGCGGATCATCAATTTTTCCAGCAGCACCGTCGGCCTAAACCTGCCGGGCTATGCCGTGTACATTGCCAGCAAAGCGGCGGTGGAATCCCTGACCCAGGTGTTTGCCAAGGAAATGCGGGGTCGCAACATCACCGTCAACGCCGTGGCTCCTGGCCCGGTCGCCACCGAGCTATTCCTGCACGGCAAAAGCGAAGAACAGATCCAGACCTTCGCCAAGATGCCACCGCTGGAACGCCTGGCGCAGCCGGAAGACATCTCCCGGGTCGTGAGCTTTCTGGTGGGGCCGGATTCGGCCTGGGTCAACGGGCAAATCCTGCGGGTCAATGGCGGGCTTGTTTAAAACCAACTCTTTTGCAGAGGCCCTTTAAAAAATGGCACTGTTCATGACAAACAGTGAATGCCCACAACAAACTATTGAAATAAATGCGTGATTTTTAAACGAGTATAAAAACTTTATTTAAGCGCCAAAAAATAAGGGTGGTAGCACCTTGCTATTATCCAGCGGTGATCTATTAATAGAAGCGCATCATTTGTTTTACCCAAGCGCAGCAACCCCGGCCAAGGAATGCACATATGAATAATCCCACCTGAATCAGGGCGAGCCTTTTGACCAAAAGCTCGCCCTATTTATTTCCAAAATTCAATCAGAAACAAGGCGTTGCGCTTAATGGCAACCGCCTCGATTCAATGTGTCTTTTATTCAGTAATAACCGATTTTAAAAACCACGAATAAAGCGGGTTTTATTCGTTAGTCGCTGCAAACGCCAGTCCAAGTGTTCCATCCACGACTCAACAAGGAAGGTTAACCATGGCAACTCCCATCAGCACTCCCTCGACTTTCGCCCCACCTGCCGGCCTCGTGGTCGACAACCCGACGGCCGGATCGCCGCCGTTGTTTTGCCTGTTTACCCAAGACTGGATCACGATGCAGGGCTTTATCGCCCAAGCCACCACGCTGCCGATCGCCACCGGTGATTTCACCAGCAAGTACGGCACGTTCGCGGATCAGGCCGAGGTCCAGGGCTGCTTGTCAGCCATGACCGCCATTCAAGGCTTGAGCACCACGTTTGGCGACCCGACGGCGCTGGTCACCGAGCTGGCCAACAACCCGGCCATCCTGCAAACCGACGTCGCGCCGACCCAGCTTTACGTGCACATCGTCTGGTTCGCAACCAAGCTCTATCAGACCGCCACCACCTTCAACCAGACGCTGGGGCAACTGCTCACCATCCTCAACTCGGTGCCGGCCTCAGAACTGCAGGCGACATTGGCAACCATCCTGACCGGCCCCGGCGGTTTGCAATCGTCGGCGGCGTCCATGGTGACCCTGGCCAACGACCTGATTCAGGATTTGGCGAAGTTCAACCTGCAACTCTCCCCGTCCATCAGCACGATGACCACTTACACCGCCAGTTCGTCGCAGTTCTACAGCGACGTCGTGGCGGCGGTGGGCACGGATGCGGCGGATGTGGCGACGTTCCAGGATGAAGCCGACAAGGCCTACAAGCTGTGGCGCGACCTGACGATTTCGGCGGTCACCACCTCGGTGGGTGTGATGGTGCTCTCCGGTGGCATGGCGTGGCCGGCTTCAGCCATTTTGGCCGGGGTACTCGGCGACCAGGCCAAAAAAGCCCGGGATGCCTATGACAAGGCCTGCTCCGAGCGGGACGCTGCCGCCAGCGACAAACAGAAAAAGATGACCCTGCAAAGCGACCTCAGCGCATTCAACACGAAGATGGGGCCGACCAACACCGCGGCCCAGAGCTTCCTGGCGGACCTGCAAAAGGTCTCGGGTGTATGGACCGCAATTGGTTCGAACCTCGACTACATCGCCAAGAATTTCACCCCGGCCCAGTTCGAAAATCTGCCGGCCTGGCGTGATGCCATGTTGCTCGACAGCGCGACGCAGGACTGGCAGACCATTGCCGCCAAGGCCAACGAATACACCGCCAACTCCCTCGTCACCTACCAGATCGTGCCGTTTGGCAGCCCATTGCCGCCCGACACCACGCCAGCCGGCCAGTCGTAACCCAGGCCATTGGTTTTTGTTCACCTAATTCAAGGAGACAAGCATGGCGACTACACAACTGGGCACCCCGCTGAACTGGGCCCAACTGCTGCAACAAGCGGCACCGTATACCGCGCTGGTCAGCGTGCAGGACCCGGTCAGCGGATTGATCGACGTCACGTACTGCGGTTTGAAAACCAGCCTGTCGGAAGTACTCAAGGGCCAGCCGGCCAGTGGCGTGCACAGCGTCGCGATTTTTGCCGACACGCTGGTGCTGGACCTGCCCACGGTCGCCACCTCAGGGTTGCTGCTGGTGGTGCGCAGCCTTGAGGTTGGCGCGCTCAATGGGCAAGCACTGCGCGTGACCCCGGCCGCCAATGGCGAGTTCGCGGCGCAGATTCTGGTGGGCGCCGTTCAGGGCGGCACCTTCAGCCTTGGCGTCACGGGACAGGAGGCGGTCGTGACGCCACCGTTCGGTAGCGACACGTTAACTGCCAGCACTTACCTGGCGGCCACGAACGAGCCGATCAGCGTCTTACCCCCGGCCTCCGGCGCTAACCTGGCCGGCCTCCTGGGCTATTCCTGGAACGTGAACAGCCTGTACGCCAGTTTCTCGGCGGCGGCGTGGTTGATGGACGATGTCGGTAACGCAACCGCCAACGCCACCGCCAAAGCCATACTGTCCTGGGTGGTCAACAGCACCGCCAATCTCGCCACCAACCAGCAACTGCCAAGCAACTATGGGCAACTGTACAACCAGGCCGCAGCGCTGCTGGTGACCTTGAACGTCGCTGCCGGCGCAACCTTTGTGCCGGTGCTGTCGTCGACGTATTACTCCCAGCACATGAATGACATTCTCACTGTCATTCAGGACTACGAAGGCCAGTTGCAAACCCTGAACACTCAGCAGGATATTGCCCAGGCCATCGCCACCGTCAGCGCGACCCTGCAAGGCGTGGCCAACGATGAAGTCGCGCCGTTGCAGGTGCAGTTGGACAGCATCAATTTGAACAGCCAGTCACTGTTCAACGACATCCTCCAACTGCGCAGCCAGTTCCAGTTGCAAACGCAACGGGCGCATACGGCGTTCCTGATTCTGGGGGACGAAATCACCCTGGACAGCATCAAGGCACAACTGTCCGCCGAAATGGACATGGCCATGGGTGTGATCAGCCTGGGCTTTGACGCGGTGAAAATGTACTCCGGTGATGCCAGTGCCCTGAAGGACGCGATCACCGACGGTGTGGCGTCGATCAACGCCCTGGTCGCCACCATCGAGGCCGGGCAGCAGGCCGGCACCGACGACCTGTCGAGCGAGGCCACCGCGTTGCTCAACAGCCAGTCGGCGCTGATGGAAACCATCCTCAACGGACGCCAGTTATGGCAGCAGGCACTCGACCAGAAAAGCGGCGGCGTGTTGCCGAGCAGCCTCTCGTCGATCACCATCGACCCGGTGACGGATTGGGACAACTACATCGCCGCTGCCGAAGCACAAATCAGCACCCTGGAACGCTCGATCGGCAGTGATGCGCAAGCCGCCGCCGATACCTACCTAGCCAGCCTCAAGATCCTGGCGGGCTACGGCAAGGCCATCGGCGGCAAATACGTCGCCTATGTCGCGCAACTGGTACAAGCCACGATCGTCATCGCGCAAATCAAAGCCGCGAATGACGTTGAAGCGCGCTGGCAAGCCACGCAACTCAACGCCACATCCGATGCGCAGAAACTGGTGGCCCTCAAGGCGCTGATCCAGGGACGCCTGCAAGCGACCAAACGCTCGCTTTACCTGGCATGGACTTACTATGCCGCGTCGTATTTCTACCTGAACTTCAGCACGCCGCCCCACACCCTGCATCTGGACATGGACGCCGCCGCACTCGGCGCCGCGCTGGTGGGTGTCGCGGACTGGGTGGCCGCCGCGCAGGGCAACGCAGCCGACGGGCAACATGTGCAGCTACCCAGCACCAATGCCCGGATCGAACTGGATTTCGCCATCCTGCCGGTGGGCGGGAAAAGCTCGGGGGGTGATACGGCATTGCTCGACAAAACGGCGGCCGGTGGCTGGTCGCTGACCTTCAACGTTGCGCTGGGCACTTCGCAACTGGACGGTGTGCTGCCGAACAACGGGCAATGCGCAATCTGGATTTCCCAGGCCGCGTTCTTTCTCGACGGCGTAACGGCGAACAGCAAAGGCAATGTCATCGCCAGCGTATCGACATCAGGGACGTATCAGAACGGCACCGGCACCACCACGGACTCGACCTTTGTCACCAAGGGTTTGAGTGGCAACTATGCCTACCATGTGCCGGACCTGAACGTGTACAGCCCGTGGTCAATCGACACGGCGGTGTACATGACCCCAACCCCGTACACGCAGTGGAACATCACACTGGCTCCCGGCAGTGGTGATCCCAGCACCGCCACCCGGCTGCGCGTGCAATTGCTGATCGCCTACCTTTCCTGACCGCTGAACCCCGGCACCTCTCTGCGTGCAACGTCGTCCTGGCGTTGCACGCCCACCTTCCAGAAAGGACGCGTCATGTCGAACTTCACGCCTGCTGCTTCGCTATCTTCCGGCCAGTACACGGTCAGCCACCGCCAACGGCTCGCGCCGTCGACGCGCCAGTCATGCTGCACCGCCAGCGATGCGGGCGGTGCCCAGGCCAACGCGCTGGCGGCGATGTCCGCACTCTCCACTTCGTGCGCCAATGCCATCAACGTGGTTAACCAGAACCCGCTCGGCCGCTACAGCAACGACGGATCTTGCAGCTACGACTGCGGCTTCAAGGAACAGGACTGGAACTGGTGGGCCGATTACCGACCGACCAACACCAACCTCGCGCAACGGGTCGGCGGCATGGACATCGCCAGCCCTTACAACGCGGCTTTTCAACCGACCCAGCAATGGTTGAACCCGGACCTGCCCAACTACGCCACCCAGATAAACGCCAACCTGGCGAGCATCACGCAAATCGACGCCGCCATCGCCGCCTCAGGCAGCGAAACCCCGGAGCAAAGCGCTCAGTTGAACAACGCGTTCGCGTCCCTGGCCAATGTTCTGCAAAGCAACCTGAACGAAGCCAATCAGGCGCTGCAGAACCTCGCCTCGTTCCTGTCCTGGGAGCAAGGCCCCACGAGCAACTTCCCGGCGTATGTCGACGGCTGCAAAAGCTACATCCAGCAAAGCGCGACCACCATTAAAAACAACCTGATCGGCGACATCGCCTGTGGTTCGGGCGATGTGCAGAACACCTTCAACGCCATGTTTGCGGATATCGCGACCAAGTTCGCCAACATGCAACCGGGCTTCAACGATGTCAGCGCCAAGTTGCAGACCGCGTTCGCCGCCGGCGATGCCGTGACCGGTGTGTTCCTGGTGTTGCAATCGGACAGCCAACTGGTGAGCGGGCAGATTGTCCAGGCCCAGAACTACCCGCCCGCCAGCGCGCTGAGAACCCTGCACCTGAACATCGCCGCCAACGAGTGGGCAAGCTTCGTTCAAGAAGCCAACACCCAGTTTCAGGCCGGATAGTGGTTGCACCGACCGCAATTGCTCTGCGCCCACACCCCACCTCATTTTGACGGAAGGCTGCGATGACCCACGATACCGAGTCCGCGTTGACCCACAGCTCCAATCCGCTGTTCAGCCTGCGCATGCCTGCAGAAATGTCCGTGCCCGGCATTTGCCGAGGCGCCCTGACCCCATGGCCACAGTTGCAGGCCGCCCTGCGGGAACTGAGCCTGGACCCTTCGTTTCGCCTGGCGTTTGCCAATAGCCACGGTTCGCCCCAGGCGCAACTGATCGGCAGTCCGGCAGCGTTGCAAGCCGCGCTCGCCATCGACCCCGGGTATCTGTTGCGCCCCGCTCCACCCGCCGACCTTTACGCCTGGTTTGTCTGGGTCACCCTGCGGGTCTATCAAGGTGCGCGCACGTTCAATCTGACCCTGCAGCACCTGCCGGACTTATTCAAAGCCGCCCCCGGCACCACCCCGGCGGACTGCGGCGCATGGGTCAAGGAAGTGTTGGCCGGTCCTGCGGGGCTCATCGCCCGCGCCCGTGATATCAGCCGCGAGGCCGGTACGTTTGCGCGGCACCTGCACAGCATCGACGGTGACCTGGAGGCGGCACGGTCGGAGCATACGCTGGCACTTCAGTCGCTGGCCCCACCCGCCGAGGCCCGACACGCCGCGTCCATGAACGCCTACAGTCAGGCGCAATGCTCGGCCGCTGAATCCCAGACTCCTCTGGCTCACTTGAAGCTGACCGCCGCCAAAGTCACGGTGCTGTCCGTCATCGAAAACATGACAAAAGCCATGGATACGCTGACCAGATCCTGGCAAGCCATGGCCGCGCAAGCTGAAGCGGTCGCGGCCCGGCCGGCCACGGACCTGGGCAATCCGGACTTCCTGCGCAGCGAACTTCAGCTCGATGTGGCGACCGGCGAATGGGCGGAATTCGCCTGTGTCATTCAGGCGTTCGTCCAGGGCACCGTGGTGACCCAACGAACCGTTCGATAAGCCACGCCCGCTGTTCCTGATCCCCAAAGAAAAACCCCATAGGCCAATTAACCCATGGGGTTTTTCTTCGTCGGCGCAAATCGACCCTGTTTAAGCCGGCTCATGTCACGTTTTAGGTGACCGTTGCGAGGAGGATGAGTGAAGAAGAATATTTCGCTCGACGCGACCGCCATCACAGGCTCGGGCTAAGCGGTTCTTTGCTTCAACGCTGCGCAAGAGCAAAGGTCAGCAGCAGCGCGTTGATCCGTGCCGTCTGCCTGAAAGTCGAGTTCTCCAAGCAGTCGGCAAGTGCAGCCTATTTCTGCAAGTTAACCAGCGGCTCGCCCTTCTTGACGATATAGGTCGCTAATTCCGAGCCGGTGGTCGTACCGATGTTAGTCGCGATGTGCGCAGTGCCTTCCGGGATGTACAAGGAGTCCCCCGCCTTGAGCGTCACGGCTGGCTGCCCTTCGAGTTCATATTGGAAGGTGCCACTGATGACGTAGGCCACCTCCACTCCTGGGTGAGAATGTTTGGGCGCTGCGACACCCGGCTCGAAATCAACGCGAACCTGGATCACCTCTCGGTCGGAAACACCGAGATCGCGTTTTACCAGATCGGTGCGATGGAGCCCTGTCTGCCAGTTTTTTGCCGCTGGCGTCTCCTGAGCCTGGGCCATGCCCACGAATGCAGAGAGGGACAAGGCGGCGGCCAAGGCTGTACTCAGGAAGCCGACAGTCTTGAGGGTATTGAAACGAGACATTGAATTTCTCCGGTCAGTGCGCGGTAGAGGCCGTTTATGGGGTCCGCTCGTGCGGTGTACCCATTTCAGATCAATGTTGTATCTCTCTCGTGTCGGGCAGGCTGGGGTTTTGTAAGCGCAGGTAGCTGGCAATAGAAGGGATACGTTCTGATACAAACCCTCCAGGCACGCTCGCTCTCCAGGGTCGAATGGATCAACCAAAGCGAATGGCTGGAATACACGAGATGCGCAGAAGGTTTCTCTCGCGTACACGCCTGATACCAAATGGCGAAACCGTGTCGACTTCGCAACAAATCGCGCAGAGGCCGCAGCGTTCTTGACCCGAAAATGGAACAAAGAACTGGATTATCGACTGATCAAAGAACTGTGGGCGTTCACCGATAATCGCATCGCTGTGCGGTATGCATATGAATGGCATGACGACTCGGGAAACTGGTTTGTTGGGGTCCAGTTTTTTTGGACCACTCCGTAGGAGCTTTAGGCCGCCTGCTGCTCAAAGAG
>NZ_MOBP01000074.1 GCF_003732665.1 Pseudomonas frederiksbergensis
GGCAACACCATGCCGCTTCAGTACATTCCGGTCGGTTCGATCATCCACAACGTCGAGATGAAGCCTGGTAAAGGCGGTCAGATTGCCCGCTCCGCCGGTACGTATGTCCAGCTCGTCGGCCGCGATGCCGGTATGGCCATCCTGCGTCTCAACTCGGGCGAACAGCGTCTGGTACACGGCTCGTGCCTTGCATCGATCGGCGCTGTTTCTAACTCGGACCACGGCAACATCAACGACGGCAAGGCCGGTCGTTCCCGTTGGCGCGGCAAGCGTCCGCACGTTCGCGGCGTCGTCATGAACCCGGTCGACCACCCGCACGGTGGTGGTGAAGGTCGCACGTCGGGTGGTCGCCACCCGGTTACTCCGTGGGGCAAGCCCACGAAGGGCAAGCGCACCCGTTCGAACAAGTCGACCGACAAGTTCATCATGCGCTCGCGCCATCAGCGTAAGAAGTAAGAGAGGTAGTCACTAATGGCTCGTTCAGTATGGAAAGGTCC
>NZ_MOBP01000075.1 GCF_003732665.1 Pseudomonas frederiksbergensis
ACACCCGGGATCAAACGCGAAAACCAGTTATCGAACTGGACCCACCGTTTGTCGGTCTTGCCCGGCACTTGTGGCCAGGCCGTGCCCTTGGCTTCTTCCCATTGCCATTGCGGCGTCCGGCAGCGGTTGAGCACTGCCACGTTGCCGTCCGGCAGGAGGGTGTAATGGGCTTCGGATTGCGCGCAGTTGCGCTGGAAATACATCGGCCGCCGCGCCAACTCGTACCAGGTCCCTTGGTACTTCTTGAGATTGACGCTGTTGACGGTCTTGGGCGCCAACGGATCTCCGCCAGAA
>NZ_MOBP01000076.1 GCF_003732665.1 Pseudomonas frederiksbergensis
CCAGTTTGCCGACTCCCATTCTGCCTGGTCGGCCCGGAGCTTTTTTTCATGGACGAGCTCCAACAGCGCTGGCTGTGCGCTCTTTCCGCGCAAATGGTCACCCTCAATCCCCGTGCCGGATACGAAGAGCCCGCGTTCTATTCCGGCCCGGAATATATCGACCTGCAAAGCAGCTGGGGCATGGATGACCGGACCCAATTGTTCGGCATGCTCGAAAGAATGACCGATGACGGTCACGCCACACACCTCACAGACGCGTACCGCTCATGGCAACGCTTTTTGCCCGGCG
>NZ_MOBP01000077.1 GCF_003732665.1 Pseudomonas frederiksbergensis
ACTGCATGATTTTCGCGGACGCGAAAACGGCTGAAGTTGCCGGATTTATTCAACGCTTCTCTGATCGCTGGCTCTACGGCTTGATGCGCCATGCGACGCAGAATGATTTGTCTCAATGGATCGACGGCGATCTCATGGAGCAGGGTCATGAGCAGGCCTGTAGCGAGTATGATTTCTATAAGCGCCGGAATCGCGGTGCGCAAAAGCACATCGACGAAGTCTCTTGGATTTTCCAGAGTTACCCCGCCGAACGGGGCTCGCTACCGGCTGACGAATACGAGGCTGGCCGCTTCGACGCACGGAGGAATCACGCCCCACGGCTGAGTAAAGGCCATAAAGACTATTACTGGCCCGATGAAGAAATGATTGCGCACTGTTTACGCACTTACTCCGGCCAGGATGAACAAAGTGTTCAGGCTGCACGTGATCGGC
>NZ_MOBP01000078.1 GCF_003732665.1 Pseudomonas frederiksbergensis
CGGCGTGGAACCAGGGCCGGAGCTTCGGTCTTCGGGTCGCACCCGGGAAAGCACGCCAGCCTCTTCCATCAATCGATCATTGGTCAGCGCTTCAAGGGCGTACGCCGTGGGCAAATCTTCCGGATCGAGCACGTCTTCAAACAACGAGATCGGCGGGAAGCAGCTGTTAACGATCCGATAGGCCCGCGGCCACTGCGGATCGGCCAGTTCCGGCGCCATCAACCGCGCACTCCGTCGAGATAGCGGCGTACATCAGCGATGTCTACGACGCGGCCGACCAGCATGTAGTCCAGCGCGGTTTGGCC
>NZ_MOBP01000079.1 GCF_003732665.1 Pseudomonas frederiksbergensis
GATACCGTAGAGCCCGGCCGCCAGGCCCGCGGCAATCGCCAGGTACGGATTGGCATCGGCGCCGGGCAAGCGATTCTCCACCCGGCGGGCCACCGGCGAGCTGGCCGGAATGCGCAAACCCGCCGCCCGGTTGTCGTGGGACCAGCAGGCATTATTCGGTGAGGCAAACGGGTGGCACAAGCGCTGGTATGAATTCACGTTCGGCGCCAACAACGCGGTGAAGTCTGCCATGCCGGCCTGCTGACCGCCGATGAAATGAC
>NZ_MOBP01000080.1 GCF_003732665.1 Pseudomonas frederiksbergensis
AGTTTTCTACTGAGGGATCGGCGTAAAACCGATTCAGGGAGTAAAGACCGGAGTTTTAATCTCCGCCAGCAATAGGCTATTGCCGTTTTGCCCCGCGTTAACGGCAAATCGGCACCTTTGCCACGCAGTGGCCCTAGGCCCGAGCGTTGGGGCAGGCTAGTCTTGGCAGCTCTGATTGAGGATCTTCGATGATTGCAGGTATTTCTTCGCGCACGCCCCCGCAAGCGTTGGCCGCTTTGCTTGACCGCCACGCCCCGGCGCGTCTGTTGCTGATCGGCGCCAGCCAGTTCC
>NZ_MOBP01000081.1 GCF_003732665.1 Pseudomonas frederiksbergensis
GAGCCAATAACACTCAACAAGAGTGAACACAGTCCCTGAACTAAAGAAATTCCACTGTGGCGAGCTCACTCGCCACAGGTTTCTCATTGCCCTTTCATTTCTGGACTCACACAAAAAACCTCCGATTATTTTGCACCCGGCAGTTCCCCTTTGCGTTTTTCGTTCGGTTAACCCTCAGAAGCATTCAACTACCGACCGATTCGATACAAAGGGACCGCCATGCCGCACCACTTCGCCGCGCGTTTTCGTTTTGCCTTTTGCCCCTTGGCACTGGCCCTTCCCGCCGCTCTGCTGAGC
>NZ_MOBP01000082.1 GCF_003732665.1 Pseudomonas frederiksbergensis
AAAACTCAACAACCCAATCCAGAGCTGAAAGGAGTGGGCCTTCTTTGTAAGGCGGTAGCAGCAGCAATGTGCATCCCGGCTGACGGGCCCAAGTCGCGCATGCCGTCTGCAGCTCGCTCGACCCCTGGAGCTGCTGACCCGTCATAAGGACAAATCCAGACTCTGGCAACTCAACAGCCGACGATGTCTCAATAGCCAAGAGGCTAGTCAAAAAGCGACAACGACGATGAGCAAGCAATTCGGGAGTTAAATAGAGTTTCACGCTACGTCCCCGAAGTAGAGTTGC
>NZ_MOBP01000009.1 GCF_003732665.1 Pseudomonas frederiksbergensis
AAAAAGCTCGGGGCATTCCGCAGTGCATCCTGGGGTCCAGCGGGCAGACGATCGAGCAGTTGAAGAAGCTTCAGAATGATCTTCAGGATTTGCGGGCTCACCTGCAGGACAGCCTCTAATCCCCCAAACACCATAGATCCCTTGTGGGAGCGGGCTTGCTCGCGAATGCGGTGTGTCATTCAGCATGTGGGTTGACTGACACACCGCATTCGCGAGCAAGCCCGCTCCCACATTTGTTTTTGTGGTGCCCTTCAAAAAAATTCGGCCTTGCCAAATCCTGAGCAAACCGCCCTAACTCAACTGTCTTTCGAGAATCAACCCTCTGAACGCCCCTCTCCACCCAACTTTTTCAAAAATTTATCTTGCGCGCTAAATATTCGTGCGATACATTCATTTCGTACTTACTTAGCGCGCAAACATTTAGCGCAAAACACCCAAACCCGAATGAGGCTCACACCATGCAAACTCTCTACACCGCAATCGCAACTTCCACCGGTGGCCGTGACGGTCGTGCGGTTTCCAGCGACAACATCCTCGACGTCAAACTCGCCACCCCGAAAGAACTTGGCGGTGCTGGCGGCGCGGCGACCAACCCTGAACAACTGTTCGCAGCCGGTTACTCCGCCTGCTTCATCGGCGCGTTGAAATTCGTCGCCAGCCAGACCAAACGTACGATCCCGAACGACGCCTCGATCACTGCTCATGTCGGCATCGGCCAGATCCCTGGCGGTTTCGGTCTGGACATCGACCTGCACATCAGCCTGCCGGGTCTGGAACAAGCCGACGCGCAATCCCTGGTTGAAGCGGCCCACCAGGTCTGCCCGTACTCAAACGCCACCCGTGGCAATGTTGATGTACGCCTGCACGTTACCGTCTAACCGCTGAGCCCAAGACCCGAACAGGAAATGACCATGAACACTTTCAGCAAAGTCTTGACCGGCACCCTGCTTGCCCTCTCCATCCACAGCGCATTCGCGGGCGACGGAGTGGAACACACCACCCAGGCGTTCCTCGATGTACTGAATGCCGGCACCGGCAAACCGATGGAGCAACTCACTCCCAAAGACGCCCGCGCCGTATTGGTGGGTGCGCAAGCCGGGGTGAAGCTGACACTGCCAAAAGCCGATGTCAGCCAGAAAACCATTCAAGTCGATGGCCAACCGCTGAGCCTGACCATCGTCCGTCCGGCCGGGGTCAAGGGTGAATTGCCGGTGTTCATGTTCTTCCACGGCGGTGGCTGGGTGCTGGGGGACTTCCCAACCCACGAACGGCTGGTTCGGGACCTGGTGGTGGGTTCGGGTGCAGCGGCGGTATTCGTCAATTACACGCCGTCGCCGGAAGCGCATTACCCGGTGGCGATCAACCAGGCTTACGCCGCGACCCAATGGGTGGCCGAGCATGGGAAAGAGATCAACGTCGACGGCAAACGCCTGGCGGTGGCCGGCAACAGTGTCGGCGGTAACATGGCCGCCGTGGTGGCGCTGATGGCCAAGGACAAGGGCACGCCGGCGATCAAGTTCCAGGTGTTGTTGTGGCCGGTGACCGATGCGAGCTTCGAAACCGCGTCCTACAACCAGTTCGCCGACGGGCACTTCCTCACCAAGAACATGATGAAGTGGTTCTGGGACAACTACACCACCGACGCCAAGCAACGCAGCGAGATCTACGCGTCACCGCTGCGGGCGACCACCGCCCAGCTCAAAGGCCTGCCGCCAGCCCTGGTGCAGACCGCTGGCGCCGATGTGTTGCGCGATGAGGGCGAAGCCTATGCACGCAAACTCGACGAGGCCGGCGTACCGGTCACGGCGGTTCGCTACAACGGCATGATTCACGACTATGGTTTGTTGAACGTGGTGAGTCAGGTGCCGGAAGTGCGTTCGGCGATGCTGCAAGCGTCTGAAGAACTCAAGCAACACCTGAAATAAAAATGTGGGAGCGGGCTTGCTCGCGAAGAGGGAGTGTCAGACGAATCATTGTCGCCTGATACACCGCTTTCGCGAGCAAGCCCGCTCCCACAGGGGGGTTTCAGCGCTCTCACGTTATTCGCAGGCACAAAAAAGCCCGACTCAATGGTCGGGCTTTTTCATTCCTGAAGCTGTGCTTATTTGGCACGGCCTTTGTAGGAACCGCCTTCGCGGGTATCGATCTCGATCATGTCGCCGATTTCGATGAAGTCAGCAACCGACAGTTCAGTACCGTTCTTCAGTTTGGCAGGCTTCATCACCTTGCCGGAAGTGTCGCCGCGAGCGGAACCTTCGGTGTAGTCAACCTGACGCACGATAGTGGTCGGCAGTTCTACGGAAACCAGACGCTCTTCGAAGAAGATCGCTTCGCAAACATCGGTCATGCCTTCTTCAACGAAAGGCAGAACGGCTTCGATGTCTTCGGCGTTCAGCTCGTACATGGTGTAGTCGGTGGTGTCCATGAACGTGTAGGCGTCGCCGCTGATGAAGGACAGGGTCGCTTCTTTGCGGTCGAGGATTACGTCGTCCAGTTTGTCGTCGGCGCTGTAAACAGTTTCGGTCTTGTAACCGGTCAGCAGGTTCTTCAGCTTGGTCTTCATGATCGCGCTGTTACGACCCGACTTGGTGAATTCAGCTTTCTGAACCAGCCAAGGATCGTTGTCGATACGGATTACCATACCGGGTTTCAGTTCTTTACCAGTTTTCATTGCGAATATCCGAATTTGGATGGGATTTACAAAAATCTAGGCCGCGTATCATATCCAATTTAGGTAAAACTGTACCAGCGCTGCGGCAAGATCAGCCTGCAAGGCTTGTTCCAGACACCACGCCTCTGCATGTTTTTCCAGCTCCGCCCAGTGTTTGCGGGTCGCGAGCCACTGGTCGGCCATGTCTTCACCGGCATTCCACGCCCGCCAAAGACCGCTGATCGCCTGCGCGGCCGGCACCGACAGGCCTTTTGTATAGAGCGTGAGGAAGGCTTCGAGCTTGTCCAGGTGAATGTCTTCGTCCTGTTGATAGATGTGCCACAACAGCGGCCGCCCCGCCCATTGCGCCCGGACAAACGAGTCTTCACCGCGCACCGCATTGAAATCGCAGCACCAGAGCAAGTGATCGTATTGATCCTGCCGGACGAATGGCAGCACCTGAACGGTCAGGGCCTCGCGCACATGCAACGCACCGGCCACCAGGTCGCTGACCCCGAGCCAACGCTCGACGTCGCCGAGAATCCGTCCTTCCGGCACCAGCAAATGGGTGGGTGTCGAATCGGCGGCCAATGCGTCGAGCCAACTCGCCAGCCCGGTGTTCTCATAGGCAAACAGCGAAATCAATTGCGCAGCGGGCGCACGATCAATCCCTAACCCTTGCAGGAATTCTCGCTGGAGCTCGGGGCTTTGCTGAAAGTGCCGACGCCGCTCCAGCAATCCACATTCACGCAGCAAGCCGCCGGTGCCCCTCTGGAACCCCGGGAAGAAAAAGTACTTCTGCACACTTTTGTACTTCACCGAAGGCAAACCGTGGCAACCGATCACCCAGTCTTCGGCGCTCAGGTAGTCGAGGTTCATCCACAGCGGCGGTTTTTCCCTCTCGGCCATGGCGTCCATGTAGTCGCTGGGCAGTTGGCAGGCGAACGCGGCGATCACCACGTCGGCGGCATCGGCATTCGGCCACTCGGCCTGCCAATGGCACACTTCGACACCCTGCTGCCACTGCCGGGGCGCGAGGATGTCGATCTCCGGGCACAGCCGTTCGAAGGCCCGCAAGTCATCGACCCACAGGCGCACGTCCACCGCGTGTTCGGCCACCAGTTGACGGGCCAGGCGCCAGGTCACACCGATGTCGCCATAGTTGTCGACCACGGTGCAAAAAATATCCCAGCGCCCGCGGTTTTTCATTGGAGGCAGTTCAGGCATTAAAGGCTCCCGTTGGCAAAGGCGCTGATTGTCCGCATAAATTACCCCGTGCAGAAGGGCCGACGACGATTAATCTTCGTGCGACAATCGCCACTCGCCCGCGACCACCCCGCCAGGAGGCAGCCATGCCCTACCGTCCCAACCCACGCCGCCCGTTGCCGATCCGCCTCAATGCCGTGCAATTGACCGGCAGCATTGCCTTGGGTCTGTGGCTCGGGTTCCTGGCCATCGCGCTGACTTGTTGGTTCGCCTCGCGCTTTGTCTTCCCTGAACAATTGGCGCCAGTGGCCCAGGCCGTGCAGCAACTGGCGAAACCGCCGGTGGTGCAACAGCCAGCGCCGGACATCCCGCCCCAGAGCCCGCTGTTCGAACAATACAAAGAAAACCTGCGCAAGAACGAGCAACAGCAATTCCTCGATCAGGCCCGCACCAATAACCGCAACCTGTCGAACCCCAAATGCCAGTTCTGGCTGCAACAGGACCAGACCGCGCCCAGCGAAAAAAGCCGCGCCAACGTCCAGCAATTCTGCGATTGATCTGAGCTCTCTATGCACAAGCCGACCGTCCACCAACTGATTCTCGACAAGCTGCGCATCGACCTCGACATCGCCGAGCGTGCCGCGCAAACCGCCTACGAAACCGCGACCCACGAAGAAAACATCGCCGAAAACAAATACGACACGCTGGGTTTGGAGGCGTCGTACCTGGCGGCCGGGCAGGCGAAACGGGTCGAGGAAATCCGTCATTCACTGACGCTGTGCCAGAACCTGACGTTGCGCCCGTATGACGATCAGCGTGGTATCGAAGTCGGTGCCCTGCTCGGCCTGGAAGACGAAAAGGGTCGTGAACAATGGCTGTTCCTGGCCCCTGATGCGGCGGGTTTGAAGGTTGATCTGGTGGGGCAGATGATCACCGTCATCACCCCCCGCTCGCCGCTGGGCAAAAGCCTGCTGGGCAAGTTCGAAGGGGACGAGGTGGAGATTCTGGTGGCGGGCGCTCGGCAACAGTTTGCTGTTACCGAGGTGATTTAAAGCAGCTTAGTGGACCGGCAGTTCGACGCCGTCGAACAGCTCTTCCAGTTCCTGCTTGTTGTGGCACTGGATGGCCTTGGCCATGACTTCGCGGGTCAGGTGCGGGGCAAACTTCTCGATGAAGTCGCACATGAAACCACGCAGGAAGGTGCCGCGACGGAAGCCGATCTTGGTGATGCTGGATTCGAACAGATCGCTGGCATCGAGCATCACCAGGTCGCTGTCGAGTTTGGCGTCGACCGCCATTTTGGCGACGATGCCCACGCCCAGGCCCAGGCGCACGTAAGTCTTGATCACGTCGGCGTCGGCGGCGGTGAACACCACTTTCGGTGTCAGGCCACGATGGCTGAAAGCTTCGTCGAGTTTCGAACGGCCGGTGAAACCGAACACGTAGGTCACGATCGGGTATTCGGCCAGGGCTTCAAGGGTCAGCTTCGGCAGCTTGGTCAGCGGGTGGCCCTGGGGCACGACCACGCAGCGGTTCCAGCGGTAGCACGGCATCATCACCAGGTCACCGAACAGCTCCAGGGCTTCGGTGGCGATGGCGAAATCCACGGTGCCGTCAGCGGCCATTTCGGCAATCTGCATCGGCGAACCCTGGTGCATGTGCAACGCCACGTCCGGGTACTGCTTGATGAAGTTGCTGATTACCGGCGGCAACGCATAACGCGCCTGGGTGTGGGTGGTGGCGATCGACAGGGTGCCTTTCTTCTCGTTGGAGAATTCCTGGGCAATCTGCTTGATGCTTTCGACCTTGCGCAGGATTTCGCCGGCGGTGGTGATGATGCGCTCACCGGCCGGGGTGACGCGGGTCAGGTGCTTGCCGCTGCGGGCGAAGACCTCGACGCCCAATTCGTCTTCCAGCAAACGGATCTGTTTACTGATGCCCGGCTGCGAGGTGTAGAGACTTTGGGCGGTAGCGGAAACGTTGAGGTCGTGGTGCGCCACTTCCCAGATGTAGCGCAATTGTTGAAGCTTCATATGAATCCCTCAAAGCAGGTAGACGCCACGGGCATCAGCGACGGTATATAACTATATTAATGGTTTGAAGAATAAATCTAGAACTTTTTTATCAAAACGCCATTATTCGTGTTCTAGCGATCACCCTGGCGGCGACGCTCTACCAATGGCACCAGATAGACCGGGACCCTGGCCAACTGCAACACCCGCGCCGCCGTGCGCCCCAAAGGCGTTTCCGCCCCCGCGCGATGGCTATGACTACCTACGATCAGCAAATCCACCGAGAGTTTCTGCGCCTGGTCGAGAATCACCTGCGACGGATCGCCCTGAAGCACCCGCACCGCTTTGATCCGTTCCAGATCCTGATCCCCCTCATCCCCCAGCTCTTCACGAAAGCTTTCAAGTACCCGTTGCTCGATATTGGCGATCACCGTGTTCAGGCCCTGGCTGTGAAACTCGTTCAACGCCTGCTCGTCGAGATAGCTTTGCAGCACCGACTCGGCGAACAGCCCCATGGGTTCCACGGCGTGCACCACATACAGGTCGGCATCAAAGGTTCGCGCAAGCGCCAGGGCGTGCTGCATCACCAAAGGTGCGTACAGGCCGAGGTCGGTGGCATACAGCATGGAACGAATCATATGACCTCCTTGCGTGCCGACATGGCGGAGATTTGATTCAGCTTAGCAGTGCCTTGTCGAGTACGACGGGCCGCGCAACACCTTGAAGCAAGGGCTTAAACTTTTTGCTCGTTGCTTATGCCATGGGGCACGTGACCGGTGGCGACCACTTCCCGGGCCAGTTCGCAATGGCCGGCCTGGTCGTCGAAAAACACGTCGGCGGCAAAGGCTTCCAGAAACGCCGCTTTGGTCAGGCCACCAAGGAACAGCGATTCATCCAGGCGGATGTCCCACTCGCGCAGCGTGCGGATCACCCGTTCGTGGGCTGGCGCCGAGCGTGCGGTGACCAGCGCGGTGCGGATCGGGCAAGCGTCGTCGGGGAACTCGCGTTGCAATAAATTCAGCGCCGCGAGGAAGCCTTTGAACGGGCCTCCGCGCAACGGCTCGCGAGCGGACTCACGCTCACTGGCCTGGAACGCTTCCAGCCCACCGGCCTGATAAACCCGCTCCGACTCATCGGAAAACAGCACCGCGTCACCGTCGAAGGCGATGCGCAATTCATCGCTGGCGGCGCGGCTGGCACCGCCCGAGAGAATGGTTGCCGCCGCAAAACCAGCTTCCAGCGCACTGCGCACGTCTTCGGCATGGGTCGAGAGAAACAGGTCGCAACCAAAAGCCTTGAGGTACGGATAAGGACTGCGCCCGCCGACAAACGCTGCGCGGGAAATCGCCAGGCCGTAATGGTGAATCGAATTAAAGACCCGCAGGCCGGTGTCGGCACTGTTGCGCGACACCAGCACCACTTCGACCCGAGCGCGACCGAGGCGGGTATTGAGATTGAGGAGTTTTTCCACCAGCGGGAAGGCGTCGCCGGGCTCGAGGATTTCGTCTTCGTGTTCGATCTGGTATTGCCGATAAGCTTCGACCCCGCTCGACAAATACACCTTGTGGCTCTCGCTCAAATCGAACAACGCTCGCGACGAAATCGCCAGCACCAACTTGTCATCTATGTCCTTGGCCATGTACTTCCCCTCTGGTGGATCGACTCAAACGTTACGTCGATCGATAAAACCAAGCGCCCGATACAGGGCCTCGATACGCGGCAATTCACAGCCTGCCGCCTTCGCTGCCGCCAGGGGCCGGGCGTAAATGGCCTCCAGCTCCAGCGGGCGCTTGTGCAGCAAATCGTGATGCATGCTCGGCCAATAGTCGGGCATTTTCTCGGTCATCATGAACAGGTAATCGGCGTAACCGGGTGGTATCTCGTGACCACAAGCCTGGGCGCCCTGCACCACTTCGGCCATCAACGCCTGGATCAGCGCGCGGCTGTCGGCGTCGGCCATCAACGGCGTGGTGCTCGCCCCGAGCAGCACCGACAGACCGTTGTAAGGAATATTCCAGACCAGTTTTTGCCAGCGCGCCTGCTGCAGGTTGGGCATGGCTTGGGAATCGATACCGGCCTTGCGGAACAGCCCGGCGCCTTCCTCGACCAACGCCATGCGCGCCGCATCATCGATGGCCGGGCCGCTGTGGTAGCCGACATTCACCGCACCGAGGGCTTGATGGGTGATCACCCCCGGGCCGTCGCGGTGGACGCAAATCAGGCACAGGCCGCCGAGCAGGTGCAGCGAATCGGGCAGCAGCTCACGCAGGCTGTCCTCGACATCCAGGCCGTTTTGCAGCAGAAGGACTTTGGCGCCGGGGGCGGCAGCCTGAGTGATGATCGGAGCCAGGCCCGAGCTGGTGCTCTTGGCCGCCACCAGCAGCCAGTCGCACGGCGGCATGTCTTCGGCCGATGAATAGGCCTGGACCGGATTCAACGTCAGCGCGCCATGCACCGCGCTGTTGACTTGCAAGCCGCGCTCGGCGACTGCGGAAAACTCACTGCGCAACAGAAAGTGCACATCGAAACCGGCCCGCGCCAGCATCAAACCGTAAAAACCACCAATCGCGCCGGTCCCGATAATGCCGATTGTCGGCTTGGCAACTGCTCCCATCATGGCAACTCCTCAGCAATTCGATTCAGCGCCCGCCCCACCGCCTCATTGAGTTCGGTGCTGGTCAGGCGCGACTGTACCGCCCCAAAGAACTCACCGTCGCGCACCACAAACAGCGCCGGCAAATGAAAGACCTCATAACGCGCCACCAATCCGCCATTGTTCCCGGCGTCGATCCAACACAGGTGATCCACCCTCAGATCGAGCCTGGGCAGTTGCTCTCGGGCGAATCGGCAACTGGCGCAGCCGACGCTGGTGAAAATCACCAGGGAAACGCCGCTCATCGCCAGCAGCCGTTGGTCGGCGTCGAAATCGGTCAGTTCCGATTCGACCACTATACTGGGGGAAACAATGTCAAATGGGCGACACAGGGAGTCCGTGTTCATGGGACGTTTTCTTCCTCATCCTGACGATGTGCCCGTGGAACTTACGCTGCTCAAACATGAGTGCATTTCACGGCAACGGCTGCACACTATCAGCCTCGGCGGCATGGCTTGCAATTACCACCGCGCCTGGCGTCACGGCACGGCGCTGGAAGTGCGCATGCCAACCTTGAACCCCGACTTGCGTTATCTGGGCTACGTAGCTTGGTGCCTGCGCCGAAAGCGCGGCTACCTGGTGGGCATCGCGTTTGTGGATGAGCAGATGCTGTTCAGTGCGCGGATGGGCGAGCAGGTGTGCCAGATCGAACACTATCGCCGGCTACATGAGGCACATGATGACTTGCAGGATATTCAGGCCCTGGCCCTCGAATGGGTCCAGGAGCATGCCGACGAGTTCTCCCACGACACGGTTCGCAAGGCTTTCGCGCAGCCTGTGCTGGATTAAAGCGCTGTCTGCCCATTGTCGAGCCACGGTGTAACGCGCTAAGGTTCCGCTCCCCGACGCGCTTAATTTGCTGTGCTCCGCCGCGCGGGTTCGCTGGCGGATGGCACCCGTGACCTGACGAGTAAACGATGGCTGATTTACCGATCAACGACCTAAACGTCGCTTCCAACGAAACCCTGATCACTCCCGATCAGCTCAAGCGTGATATCCCTTTGAGCGACGCTGCCCTGCGCACCGTGACCAAGGGCCGCGAAGTCATTCGCAACATTCTTGATGGCACCGACCACCGCCTGTTCGTGGTGATCGGGCCGTGCTCGATCCACGACATCAAGGCTGCCCACGAATACGCCGAGCGCCTGAAGGCACTGGCGGCCGAAGTGTCGGATACCCTGTATCTGGTGATGCGCGTGTATTTCGAGAAGCCGCGGACCACGGTTGGCTGGAAAGGTCTGATCAACGATCCGTACCTGGATGACTCGTTCAAGATCCAGGATGGCTTGCACATCGGTCGCAAGTTGCTGCTGGACCTGGCCGAGATGGGCCTGCCGACCGCTACCGAAGCCCTCGACCCGATCTCCCCGCAGTACTTGCAGGACCTGATCAGCTGGTCGGCCATCGGCGCGCGCACCACCGAATCCCAGACTCACCGTGAAATGGCTTCCGGCCTGTCCTCGGCCGTCGGCTTCAAGAACGGCACCGACGGCGGCCTGACTGTGGCGATCAACGCCTTGCAGTCGGTTTCCAGCCCGCACCGTTTCCTGGGGATCAACCAGGAAGGTGGCGTGTCGATCGTCACCACCAAGGGCAACGCCTACGGTCACGTGGTGCTGCGCGGCGGCAACGGCAAGCCGAACTACGATTCGGTCAGCGTCGCGCTCTGCGAGCAAGCGCTGAACAAGGCCAAGATCAAGCCGAACATCATGGTCGATTGCAGCCACGCCAACTCCAACAAGGACCCGGCCCTGCAACCGCTGGTGATGGAGAACGTCGCCAACCAGATTCTCGAAGGCAACCAGTCGATCATCGGCCTGATGGTCGAAAGTCACCTGAACTGGGGCTGCCAGGCGATCCCCAAAGACCTCGCCGACCTGCAATACGGCGTGTCGATCACCGATGCTTGCATCGATTGGTCCGCCACTGAAAACACCTTGCGCAGCATGCACGCCAAGCTCAAGGACGTGCTGCCGAAACGCGATCGCAACTGATTGCTGCTTTTTTAAGGCACAAAAAAACGCCGGGTTGTTAACCCGGCGTTTTTTATGCGTTGCGTTTACTGGCTCAGTTTCGCGGCATGGCGCTGATGACGTTCCATGTAGCGCTCCACGTAGGAGCACGACGGGATCACCGTGTAGCCCATTTCTTCAGCGTACTGCAGCGCCTGCTCGGTCAATGCCGCCGCAATGCCGCGCCCACGCAATGCGTTGGGCACGAAGGTGCGATAGATATCCAGGGTCTGTTTACCCAGATCCATATAGGTCAGGTAGGCACGATGACCGTCCACATTGGTCTCGAACTGATGACCAGCCTGGTCATGGTGGATGGACAACGCCTCGCTCATCACTACTCCTCGCGGGTCTTGGATTCTGACCCCTACCTTACCGATGTTTTTCCGGCGAAGGAACATCTACGCCACCCTGTGCCTGAATGGACACCGAGAAGAGCGACACCGATCTCGCGCAGCCTGGCACGTATCAAATATTAGGCACCATTGGCGAAAATGCTCAAGGTGCGCTCGTCATCATGCTGAGGTGGCGGCGGGTGTTGCTCCGGGGTTACGCAGGGACGGCTCGACCGAAGATCTTACCGGGTCGAAAGCCTGAACATTGCCGGATGTTGAGACTTAAGACGAGCGCCCTTCGTTAAAGTCACCTCTACATGCAGAAAGATATGAGAGGCACTGCGCAAAATTCGAACAAAAGTGTAGACGAACCCATGTAGACAGACTTTAACAAATACCCGAAATACTGCCTGTGGAATAGGGAACTTTTCCCATGCGGCTCGCTCATCTCGGGCCTTGCAGCTGGGTATTTTTTAAACAGCGCAGTTAAAAGTTGCTCGAAAAAGAATCAACGCCTACAATTTTTTTTGCTTCTTGCTTTACGTCAGTTTACTTACGACAAGTAATGGGTAGTATGTACGCCGGCTATTTCCTCACTCTGAGGAGACAGCTACTTAATAGAAAGTCCTTGAAGGGGAACACGATGAACAACGTTCTGAAATTCTCTGCTCTGGCTCTGGCCGCAGTTCTGGCTACCGGTTGCAGCAGCGTATCGAAAGAAACCGAAGCACGTCTGACCGCTACTGAAGACGCAGCTGCTCGCTCCCAGGCTCGTGCAGACGAAGCTTACCGTAAAGCTGATGAAGCTCTGGCTGCTGCTCAAAAAGCACAACAGACTGCTGACGAAGCTAACGAGCGTGCTCTGCGCATGCTGGACAAAGCTAGCCGCAAGTAATAGTCCTTCGGGATTGTTATCAAGCCGATCCATTTTTGGGTCGGCTTTTTTTATGGCCGGCGTTTAGCACCGCCCATAAAAGACCCGCCATCGCAGCCAGCGTTGGCGGGTCTTTTTTAGTGCTTACTGCTGCAGATCGACCGGCACGCTCGACACCATCGGTGCGGAGGTATTCGGTACGGCGATCTCAACCGGCAGGCCATCTTCGGCCGCTACCACGTCACGCACCACATCCCAGTTCATGCGCAGGTTGTTGGTGATGTCTTCACGCTTGAGCATCGCGTTGATCACGGCGGTGTGCTTGTCGACCACCGACGGATTGCCGTTGTCATCCAGCGGCGTGTGCGCCTCAAGATAGACCTTGCCGCCACTCATGCCGAACTTGTACGGGTCGTTGATGATCCGCACCGACGTACCAACCGGGACCATGCTCGCCATTTCCAGCACGTTGTTGTTGAACATGCGGAAGCAACCGTGGCTGGTGCGCATGCCGATGCCAAATTTCTTGTTCGAACCGTGAATCAGGTAGCCCGGGGTGCCAAGGCTGAACTTGAACGGCCCCAGCGGGTTGTCCGGGCCGGCCGGCACCACATTCGGCAACGGATCACCGTCGGCCAAGTGCTCGGCCTTGATCGATGCTGGAGGGGTCCAGGTCGGGTTCGGCGTTTTCGCGGTGATGGTGGTGTGGGCAATCGGCGAACCCCAGCCCTCACGACCGATACCCAGCGGGAAGGTGTACACCACGTTCCGGCCTTTCGGGTAGTAGTAGAGACGGTACTCGGCCAGGTTGATAACGATGCCTTCACGCGGACCCGGCGGCAGGATGAAACGGGTCGGCAGAACGATTTCGGTGCCGGCGCCTGGCAGCCAGGCGTCGACGCCCGGGTTGGCCGCGACCATTTCCGAATAGCCCAGATCGTAGGTTGTACCAAGGTCGGCGAAGGTATCTTCGTACTTGGCCTTGATCACTTGCACCTGACCGATGATGTCTTCACCAGGGGGCGGTAGAGGCAGCTCAAGTGCTGAAACTGGACCGGCCACACAGAGGGCGGCAAGGGTCAGGCAGCGGGTGACGGCAGGAAAGCGCGGCAACATCCGGAAAATCCTTCGCAGGGTCGACAAGGGTATAAGAACGCGATTGTACACCGACGTCCGTAATTTCGGGGAGATCGGGCACATCGCAGGCGATACATGACGTTTTTTTCATGTACAGGGGTGTGTGGCTGGAAAGCTTTTGTGGCGAGGGGGCTTGCCCCCGTTCGGCTGCGAAGCAGTCGTAAATTCATCACACGCGGTGTGTCAGTTGAAGCCCGGCTGCAGGATTTGGCACTGCTTCGCAGCGCAACGGGGGCAAGCCCCCTCGCCACACAAGCCCGCTCCCACTGGCCTAAAGCTCGAAACGCAATTCCGGCCATATCGGCGAGGTGCCACGCTTTTGCGATTCCAGGATGGCGCGGCACAACGAGCACAAGCGCTGATCCTGAAACACCCGCCGATCCACACTCGACCAGCGCGGTTGCGCCGGCAGCAGGCTGCCGCACAACGTCCGGTCCGCCGAACCGCCAAGCTCCAACTGACGCGTCACCAGATGCACCCGCACTTCCTGGCAGGCGAACAGATCCAGCTGTTCGTCAGGCTCGATCAGTTGGTAGGCAAAAAGGGACCAGGCAGGACGCGGCATCGGGGGCTCCAAATCGGGGGCGCCACCTTAGCCGAAACACCGCCACTAGAAAAGCGTCAAAGCAGCGGTTTCAGTGTCGGCCAGACATTTTCCAGCAACTTGTCCTGAGCCACCGCAGCCGGGTGCAGGCCGTCGGCTTGCATCAGGTCTGGATGACCACCGATTCCTTCGAGAAAAAACGGGACCAGGGGGATTTTTTTCTCGTCGGCGAGTTTGCCGTAAACCTCGGCGAAGGCGTCGGTGTAGCGCTTGCCATAGTTGGGCGGCAATTGCATGCCGAGCAGTAGCACCTTGGCGCCGCTTTGGCGGGAGCTGTCGATCATCGCCGCAAGGTTTTGTTGCAATTGTGTTGGCGGCATCCCTCGCAGTCCGTCATTGCCTCCCAACTCGAGGATGACCAGCTCCGGTTTATGCTCTGCAAGCAGCGCCGGCAGGCGTGCCTGGCCTCCGGCACTGGTGTCGCCACTGATGGAGGCATTGATTACTTTATCGTCGAAACCTTCGTGCTTGAGCCGTTGCTCAAGCAGCGACACCCACCCCAAGCGGGTATCCAGTCCGAAACCGGCGCTGATACTATCGCCAACGATCAGGACTGTACCCGCCGCTGCGTTCTGGGCCATGCACGTCAAGGCCAGGCCAGCACTCAAAAACCACACACGCATCGGATTCTCCATGGGCGCAAGCATTCTCACCGCGAAGAACCTCAGCAAAGTGGTTCCCAGCGCGGAAGGTGAACTGACTATCCTGCACGAACTCAGCCTGGAACTGAACAAGGGCGACAGCTTGGCCATTGTCGGCGCCTCCGGTTCCGGCAAATCCACCCTCCTCGGCCTGCTGGCCGGCCTCGACCTGCCAAGCAGTGGCGAAGTCACCCTCGCCGGCCAGGGCCTGAGCAATCTCGACGAAGACCAACGGGCGCGCATCCGTGCCGAACATGTGGGGTTTGTCTTTCAATCGTTCCAACTGCTCGACAGCCTCAATGCCCTGGAAAACGTCATGCTGCCCCTGGAGCTCGATGGCCGCAAAGACGCCCGGGAGCGCGCCACCGAATTGCTGCAACGGGTAGGCCTGGGCCAGCGCCTGACCCACTCGCCACGCCAGCTCTCCGGTGGCGAACAGCAGCGCGTGGCGATTGCCCGGGCGTTCGCCGCCGAACCCGACGTGCTGTTTGCCGATGAACCCACCGGCAACCTCGACAGCCACACCGGCGAGCGCATCAGCGACCTGCTGTTCGAACTGAACAAGGAACGCGGCACGACCCTGGTGCTGGTGACCCACGACGAACGCCTGGCACATCGCTGCCGGCGCCTGATCCGCCTTGAAGCCGGCCTGCTGGTCGCCCCTCTGGAGCCTTGATGGCACGCTTGCCGCTATTGCGCCTGTTCAGCCTCGCCATCCGCCAACTGCTGCGCGACGCTCGCGCCGGTGAGCTGCGGGTGTTGTTCTTCGCCTTGCTGGTGGCCGTGGCGGCGAGTACCGCCATCGGTTACTTCGGTGCCCGCCTCAACGGCGCCATGATGCTGCGCGCCACAGAATTCCTGGGCGCCGACCTGTTGCTCGAAGGCAGTTCGCCGGCGCGGCCGGAGCAAATCAGAAGCGGCACCGAGCTGGGACTGGAACATGCCCAGGTGGTGGAGTTCTCCAGCGTTATCGCCACCGATAACGGCATCCAGCTATCCAGCATCAAGGCTGCCGATGAGGTCTATCCGCTGCGCGGCGAACTGAAAAGCGCCCCGGCGCCCTTCGCCCCGGAAGAGATCGGTGGCGGGCCGAAACCCGGCGAAGCCTGGGTCGAGGCACGGCTGCTGACGGCGTTGGACCTGAAGATCGGCGACAGCATCGACGTCGGCATGAAAACCCTGAAGCTGGCTCGGGTGCTGACCTATGAACCCGACCGCGCCGGCAATTTCTACAGCCTGACGCCCCGGGTGATGATCAACCTCAGCGACCTCACGGCCACCGGCGTGGTCCAGCCTGGGAGCCGGGTCAGCTACCGCGAACTCTGGCGCGGCAGTGCCCAGGCCCTGGAAACCTACCGTCAATTGATCAAGCCGGGCCTGGCCGCCAACCAGCGCATCCAGGATGCCCGGGACGGCAACCGGCAGATTGGCGGTGCGTTAGGCAAGGCTGAGCGCTACTTGAACATGGCCAGCCTGGTCGCGGTGTTGCTGTCGGGTGTGGCGGTGGCGCTGTCGGCGACACGCTTCGCCACCCGCCGCTTCGATGCCAGTGCCCTGCTGCGCTGCCTGGGTCTGTCCCGCCGGGAAACCATGATGCTGTTCAGTGTGCAACTGACGGTACTCGGCCTGCTCGCCAGCCTCAGCGGTGCCCTGCTCGGTTGGCTGGCCCAGCTCGGGCTGTTTGCGTTGCTGCATGATCTATTGCCCACCGACGTTCCACCGGGCGGCTTGTTGCCGGCCGTTGCGGGTATCGGCACTGGATTGGTAGCACTGGCCGGTTTCGCCCTGCCCCCACTGGCCGCCCTTGGCCGGGTGCCGCCGCTGCGGGTATTGCGTCGGGACATGCTGCCGATTCCGTCCAGCACCTGGATGGTCTATGGCGCGGCGCTGGGTGCGCTCGGGCTGATCATGTGGCGCCTGAGCCTGGACCTGGTTCTGACCTTCGCCCTGCTCGGCGGTGGCGTGATCGCCGCCGTAGTGCTTGGCGGCTTGCTGTTGTTGCTCCTTAACAGCCTGCGCCGTTTGCTGGCCCGGGCCTCGTTGCCATGGCGCTTGGGTCTGGGTCAATTGTTGCGTCACCCATTGGCGGCCGCCGGTCAGTCCTTGGCCTTCGGTTTGATTCTACTGTCCATGGCATTGATCGCGTTGCTGCGTGGCGAATTGCTCGACACCTGGCAAAACCAGTTGCCAAAAAACGCACCTAATTATTTCGCCCTGAACATTCTGCCGGCGGACAAACAAGCCTTCACCGATCGCCTGGTCGAACTGTCTGCGCAATCGGCACCGCTGTATCCGGTGGTGCCCGGCAGATTGATCAGCATCAATGGCGAAGCGGTGCAGGATATTGTCAGCAAGGATTCGGCCGGTGACCGGGCGATCCAGCGTGACCTGAGCCTGACCTGGGCCGCCGACCTGCCGGCGGGCAACAAGCTCACCTCGGGTAACTGGTGGACGGAACAGACACCGGATGAGATTCCCGGGGTGTCGGTCGAAGGCAAGGTCGCCGAGAGCCTGAAACTCAAGCTCGGCGATCATCTGGTGTTCACCGTCGGCGGAGTCAATCGCGAAGCGAAAGTCACCAGCCTGCGGGAGATCAACTGGGACAACTTCCAGCCGAACTTCTTCATGATTTTCCAGCCTGGCACCTTGAAAGATCTGCCAGCGACCTACCTCACCAGTTTCTATCTGGCGGCCGGGCACGATCAGCAGATTGTCGACCTGTCCCGGGCATTTCCGGCGGTGACCATCCTGCAAGTCGAAGCGTTGCTGGAGCAACTGCGCAGCATTCTCGCCCAGGTCACCCTGGCAGTAGAGTACGTGTTGTTGTTCGTGCTGGCGGCGGGGATGGCGGTGCTGTTTTCCGGGTTGCAGGCGACTCTGGATGAACGGATTCGCCAAGGGGCGTTGTTGCGGGCACTGGGGGCCGAGCGACAGTTGCTGGTCAAGGCCCGGCGCATCGAGTTCGGCCTGCTCGGCGCGGTCAGTGGTTTGCTGGCGGCACTGGGTTCGGAGTTGGTCAGTCTGGTGCTTTACCGCTACGCCTTCGACCTGCCTTGGCATCCACATCCGTGGCTGCTGGTACTGCCGTTGATTGGTGCGGTACTGATTGGTAGCGCTGGTGTGTTCGGCACCCGTCGCGCCTTGAACGCCAGCCCCCTGACAGTCTTGCGCGAGGGTTGATAGACTCGTGACTCATTTCCACAAGAAGTCGCCATGAGCCGTTATCGCCCTCCCCGCACCGCTGGCACCGCGCTGATCACCCCCGAAGGTGAAGCGCGGATGCGCGCCGAGTTTCACGAACTCTGGCACGTGCGCCGGCCGCAGGTGACGCAATCGGTCAGCGAAGCGGCGGCCCAGGGTGATCGCTCGGAAAATGCCGAGTACACCTACGGCAAGAAAATGCTGCGCGAAATCGACAGCCGCGTGCGCTTTCTCACCAAACGCCTGGAGGCCCTGAAAGTTGTCAGCGAAAAACCCAGCGATCCGAACAAGGTGTACTTCGGCGCCTGGGTGACGATTGAAGATGAGGAAGGCAAGGAGTCGCGCTATCGCATTGTCGGGCCGGATGAACTGGACCTGAAACTGGGGCTGATCAGCATTGACTCACCATTGGCCCGGGCCTTGATCGGCAAGGCCCTGGACGCCGAGGTTCTGGTCCAGACGCCCACTGGCGAGCAATGCGTTTATATCGTGGCGATCGAATACCTGTAGTGCCGTGGAACCTCAGCGCCGGGTAATCAGCCCTTGGCGAGCGACGCGGGTCAGTTGCCTGATCACTTCGGGCGCGTCTTCGAGGCGCGGCGACTGAATCACCGCCAGATCAAAACTGTCATTGGCAAATCGAGCCAAAGACTCGCCGTCTTCGACAAACTGGATCAGGAACGCGGCAGGACCGCCGGTGCGACGTGGCCAGCCATCGAGATAACGCAGGAGCGTCGGCTGATGTTTGCCGCCAAGCAGGATTTTTGGGTTGCGCTGGGTGAGATGTGCCGTGATCGGCGCGGGACGTACAACGGGGCTTAGTGCATTCATTGGGTCGTGTCTCTGCCTCGAAAGTCTGCATGGCAGGTGAGAGGCAACACCGAACCAGCGCTTTAGCGGTATTTCGAAGCCTGTTCCAGGCTTCTGTCGGCGACTGATTGAGTCACCTGGCGCCCCGCAAGTAGCTGTTTAAATCGGCGCATGAGCAGCATCCTAGAGAACCTGACCGGACAGTGTCAAGAATGACGCAAAACAAAAAAGGCCCGCGCAATGCGGGCCTTTTCGTTGAGCCAGAGCGGTCAGCCAGCGATGGCGCGGTCCGCCGAGAGCTTGCCGGCACCTTCGATCAGTACCGCGATACTGCCACCGAGCAAGGCCAGGGCGAACTCGTATCCGTTGTTGGCCATGAACAAACCGTTAGGCAAATGCACGGTGAAGATCGCCACCAGCGAAAGGAACGCCAGCCCCAGTGCCGCCGGACGAACCAGCAAGCCGATGATCAACGCCAGGCCAGCGAAGAACTCCGTACCACCAGCCAGAATCGCCATCAGGTGACCCGGCGTCAGGCCAAGGCTTTCCATGTACTGCGCGGTGCCAGCGATGCCATAACCACCAAACATGCCGAAGAGTTTCTGCGAGCCATGGGCCGCGAAGATGATGCCGACAACAATCCGCAGGACAGTCAGGCCGTAGCCAGCGCGGGTAAACAGTACCTTGTTGATCAGAGTGCTCATGCTGTGTCATCCATTGATTGTGTGTGTGTTGGTTGGCCGCCATATTAATCGTTATATCGAATGATAAAAGCGTAAATATTCCGCAATAACAATCGGTTTATTCGATCACTTCCGTGAGGCGACTTTTTGCCCCTGAGGCTCCAACGACTCCCGCTCCCGATCGAACGCCAAGTAATACTTGTTCACGCTATTAACATAGCTGACGGCGCTCATGCCCACCTGCTCCATGGCGATGCGCTCGACCTGAAAGAACCACTGATTAGGATTCAAGCCCCGCCGCCGGGCCTCGGCGCGCATGCCCTGGACCCGCTCCGGACCCATGTTGTAGGCGGCCAGCACAAACGCCATGCGCTCACGCTCGTTGAGTTTGGGGCTGGAGAAGAATTTGCGGCGGATCATCGCCAGGTACTTGGCCCCGGCCTGCACATTGGCATCGAGGTTCTGGATATTGTTGACCCCGACCCGCTGCGCCGCCGACGGGGTGATTTGCATCAGGCCCGTCGGGCCTCCACCACCGCGAGTCTCGGGTTGCAACGCCGATTCCTTGAACGCCAGCGCCGCCAGGTTCAGCCAGTCCATGCCTTGGGCGTCCGCGTGCTTTTGCAGCACCGGACGCAGTTTTTCCAGGCGCTGTCGATCAGCCTTGGCCAGCGGATAGTGCACTTGATACAGGCGTCGGTAGATCCGCAGGAACGCCACGTCCTCATCCGACGGTTTTTTGTAGGTGGTCAGGAAGCGATCGATGCTCGCCCGCAGCATCGAGGCATCGCGGCGAACGAACCAGTACTCCTCGCCCGGCTCGCTGATCAGCAACTGCCGATCGAAACGCAGCTTGGGCAGAATCTTGCCCCAACGCTCGGCAATCGGTTGCTCGACGATGGTCAGGTGGAAAATGCCGCCCTGGACCATCTCCAGCACATCCTCGACCGCCAGGCTCGGGTCGACCCACTCGACCTTGATCGGCGCCAGTTTGTGCAAGGCGAGTTTTTGGTTGATCTGACTGACTGCATCTCCGGCGGCACTGCCGGTGGGCAGCGCCAGGGTCTTGCCGGAGAGTTGTTCGAGTTTGGTGTAGCGGCGTTCGCCCTTGATCCCGACCAGGATCAGCGGCACGTTGCTGGCAATCGGTTCGCTGGTGCTGACGGCGTGGCCGGATTGCGGATCGAGCAACTCCCCCGGCGCCACCAGATCACCCTCCCCGCGCTGTAACGCGCCAAGCAGTTGATCCTTGGCCTTGGGGATGATCTTGAGGGTGATTTCCTGACCGTCGCGGGCGTGACCGTTAAGGTATTGCTCGAAGGCGCGCAGGCGATGGTATTCGACGCCAATGGCCTGGCCCTGGACTTCGCCGGAGCTGTTGCGGCTCTGATTGACCAGGACTTTCAGCACGCGGCTGCTGCGGATTTCCGCCAGATCGCGCACCTTGGTGGACGGCACGGCTTGCAGCGGTCCGGCCAGACGCGCGACCGCCGGCATCGGCAGCAGCAACGAACAACACAGCAGTAGCAAAACCGAGGGACGTGTCATCCACTCTCCGGAAAGAATACTGGTCAACCCCACGACAATTTTCATGGGGAAAAACATCAGAAACAGAGCGCTTGGAGCGCTGGCAAAGTGCGAAAGACTGGCACAGTGATGGCAGTTTCACCAACCCGACCTGTCTCGCGGCATCAAGAGACAGCTTCAACTCGTTGTAGTTCTTCGTTTTTCTTATAAATCTACAGCTCTGATATGCTTTCCGGCCTTTGGTCCGAGGTAGCACCATGCAACTCATCGATATCGGCGTCAACCTGACCAACCCCAGTTTCGACGACAAACACCAGGCTGTACTCGATCGCGCCTACGCAGCGGGGGTCTGCCAATTGGTGCTCACCGGGACCAGCGTCGACGGCAGCGAACAGGCGCTGGAGCTGTGCCGGCAACTGGATGAAAGCGCGCTGCGGCTGTTCGCCACCGCCGGCATCCACCCCCACTCCGCCAGCGACTGGAACGCCGACAGCGAGCAGCGCCTGCGCGGTTTGCTCAAGGAACCGAACATGGTCGCCGTGGGCGAATGCGGGCTCGATTTCAATCGCGACTTCTCCCCGCGCCCGCAACAGGAAAAGGTGCTCGAACAGCATCTGGCCATGGCCGTCGAACTGCAATTGCCGGTGTTCCTGCATGAGCGCGACGCCAGCCAGCGCTTGCTGGAAATCCTGCGTGATTACCGCGATCAACTGCCCGCTGCGGTGGTGCATTGCTTTACCGGGGAAAAGAAAGCGCTGTTCAGCTACCTCGATCTGGATCTGCACATCGGTATTACCGGGTGGATTTGCGATGAACGTCGGGGCACGCACTTGCATCCGTTGGTGAAAGAGATCAAGCGCGGCCGCTTGATGCTGGAGAGCGACGCGCCGTACCTGTTGCCGCGCAGCTTGCGGCCGAAGCCAAAGAATGGGCGCAACGAGCCGGCGTATTTGACTGAAGTGCTGCGCGAAGTGGCGTTGCATCGCGAGGAAAGCGAGGAAGAATTGGCGGCGCATACCACCGATTGCGCACGAGCATTCTTCGGCCTGCCCACAATCCCCCAATAACCCAATATTCCCTTTGTGGGAGCGGGCTTGCTCGCGAATGCGGTGTGTCAGTCGACATCAATGCCACTGATACACCGCATTCGCGAGCAAGCCCGCTCCCACATTGGAATGGTGTGGTCATTGACCTGGGTCAAATTCGAATCCCTGCATAGCGGCACAATAATGGCACCTTGCCAATGCTGTTTCCGCTATCAGAGAAGACCTTCCTATGGGTGCCTGGCTTAGCAACATCTCGCTGAAATACAAATTCTGGGCGGTCAATGCGGTCGCCTTCGTCACCACCCTGTTGTTGGTGCTGTACGCCGTGCAACTCGAACAACAGGCCCGCAGTCACGCGTCCCAGGCGTCGGCCCAGGCCCAGGCGCGGTTGCTCAGCGCCTGGCCCGCCGGGCAGCCGTTGCCCAAGGCTGACAACGTGCTGATTTTCAGCCATGGCCAGGCACCACGGCTGAACGAGCAACCGGTTCTGGAGCTGACCGATACCAACAACGGCTGGATCGAGATCAACAGCATGCCGCTGTTCGGCGACAACCCATTGATGGGCGCCGAAGTCTTTGGTCGCGCCGAGGGCCAGCAAGTCGCAGTCATCGCTTACGGCCCGAGCCTGAGCCAGGTGTTTGGCGAACGTTTCTTCAACTATGCGATGGCCGTGGCGATCCTGATGCTGGCGATGCTCGGTGCTTCGCAGTTACTGATCCGCTTCCTGCTCAGCCAGCTCAACACCTTGAAAGACGTGATGCTGCATGTGGAGAAAACCGGCGACCTGTCGGCCCGGGTGCCCCTGGCCTGCAAGGACGAAGTCGGGCAGATGGCCAATGCCTTCAACGCCATGCAGGCCGGTTATCAGCGAGTGGTCAATACAGTCGCCAACACCGCCCGGCAACTGGATGTCGGCGCGGCGCGATTGGCGGCGAGCATGAACGAAGTGCGCCACGGCATGCTCGGCCAGCAAAGCGAAACCGACCAGGCCGCCACGGCGATCAACGAAATGACCGCCACGGTCTATCACATCGCCCAGCATGCCGGCGCCACCCGCGACCTGTCGCAAAGCGCCGACACCCTGGCCGGCAGCGGCCAGGAAGTGGTCAGCCGGGTGCAGAAGTCGATTGCCGGTTTGTCCAGTGGCGTGCAGCAGACCGCCGAGATGATCCAGCGCCTGGCCGAGGACAGTCAGAAGATCAATGGCGTGGTCAGCGTGATTCACAGCATCGCCGAGCAAACCAATCTGCTGGCGCTCAACGCTGCCATCGAAGCGGCCCGGGCCGGTGAAATGGGCCGAGGCTTCGCAGTGGTCGCCGATGAAGTGCGCAACCTGGCCAAGCGTGTGCAAGCCTCGACCGATGAAATCACCTTGATGGTTTCCGCGTTGCAGGCCGGGACCCGGGACGCGGTGGATTTCATGCAGGAGAGCTCATTCAAGGCTGACGACTGCGTGCAACAAGCTCAAGAGGCCGGCGCGGCGTTGGCGCAAATCACCAGCGCCGTGGCGCAGATGCGTGAAAGCAACACGCAGATTGCGGTGGCGGCTGAGCAGCAGAGTCATGTGGCGGAAGAGATGAATCGCTCGGTGGTGAGCATTCGTGATGTGACCGAGAACACCGTGCAACAGACCGTGGATTCGGCGAATACCAGTAATGAGTTGGCGACGTTGGCTGGGGAACTGAGCAAGGCGATTGGGCAGCTCAAGCTGTAAGGGCCTCTTCGCGAGCAAGCCCGCTCCCACATTGGATCTGAGCCGTTCACAAATCCCCTGTGGGAGCGGGCTTGCCCGCGAAGGCGCCAGCCAGGTCAACATCAATTTCAACCATGACCCGCTATCACTCCGATAGCCAACCTCGATTCGCCGCCCGCCCCAGCCGCGCCTATCCTTCAGGCATGTGTTCAACATGGATTTGAGGAGTTTCATCATGGGCAAACGTCATCCCAACCTTCCGGCCTGGCAGTGGAAGTCCTACCCGAATAATCACCAGCACCCGACCAACCTGGCCATTCACCTGATCGCCGTACCGCTGTTCATCATCGGCTTTCTGTTGATTGTGTCCGGGGTGTTCAGCCTGAGCCTGCTGAATGTGGTGATCGGCATCATCGGCGTGATTGCGGCCCTGGGCTTGCAGCGCCACGGTCACAGCCTGGAGGCGCAAGCCTCCGAGCCGTTCGAGGATCGCAAAGATGCGATGTCTCGCTTGCTGGTCGAGCAGTTCCTGACCTTCCCACGGTTCTTCCTCAGCGGTGGCTGGTGGCGCGCCTGGCGTAAGCGCCACCACCGCTGAGTCAGGCGAAAATCGTTACCGTCTGCCGGCTCATGGCAATCAACTGACCGTCCGCGTTCCACAGTTTCGCCGCTGCGTGACCGTAGCCGTCCGCCGCGTGCTCGATTTCCACCAGGTACTTGCACCAGTCCAGTGTGCTCAGCGCCAGCAGCGGCTGGACGAATTCGATGGTCCAGGTCAGCGTGCTGCCCATCGCCGGTTTGTTCAGGTGCGGCAGCAGGGCCGGCGGCCAGGCGTCCACCAACGCGAGGATATGCGCCTCGCTCAGGGCTTCTTCCTTCACATCCCCGCGCAACCGCACCCAACCACCCATGTCCCGGGATTTGTTGCCGGTGAACGGCAACCCGCCGACGCTCCAGCGCATCGCCACATGTTTCATGAATTCCGGGAGCACACCTTTGATGAAAGGCAGTTCCTGGCAGTCATCCCAGTGTTTCATCTCGGGCGCCGGTAGCGCCGCGACCGCCACTTCGGACGGTCGCGAGGCACCGAAACTGCCCTGGACCAGGGTCACCACCTGGCCCTTCTGCATCGCCCGGCCCAGCACTTGGCTGACTGCCTTGCCTTCGCGCAACACATCGACTTCAAAACTCACCGGCACATCGGGCTCAACCGGGCCGACAAAGGTGATCGCCAGGGAGCGCACCGGACGATCCGCCGGGACTTGCGCGCGCATGGCTTCGTACTGCAACGCGGCGACCAGGCCACCGAAACTGGCCCGGCCCTGGCCCCATTCGGCTGGAATGGACAGATCCTGCGGCTGGCTGCGCACAGCGTCGAGCAGATCGGAAAAGCGCATGGAAACCTCGGAAAACGGAAAAGGATGTGGGGATGTTAACCAGCCTGCGAGGGGGATACAGCGCTTATTCCGGACAAATGCACTGACAGAAAAGCCGCGCAGGTCTTATGCCCGACACAAAACCAACTGTGGGAGCGGNNGTGCATCAGTCAATACATGTTTCGACTGACACACCGCTTTCGCGAGCAAGCCCGCTCCCACAGGGGATTACTGCTGATTTCAGGATTTGAAGCAGGCGGCGCTGAACTTGTCGAGCACCCGATCCGCACGCTCTTCAGCCTTGGCCATGGTGGTTTTCCACACGGCGACGCAGGGGTGCAAATCCGCTTCCTGCTCTGCCCGAAGCAACCACTGCCAGCAGTCATGCCAGTCACCCAACGCAGCCTGGGCCGATTTGAGTCTTGGCAGGGCTTGCTTGGGCAAACGGTCCAGTTCGGGATAAGCCTCGATGCCGTAGCGCACGCGCTTGATCAACAGGCGCAGGCGATGGCGGTCATGGGCCGGGTCGTGCAGGGCTTCATCGAGTTTTTCCCATTGCTTGGCCAGGCGTTTTTCGATGCGCTTGCGCAGGCCCGTGAGCAACCCTTGGCGCTGGGACGCCCGCAGGAAACGTGGGAAGGCGTCGAGGATCATCAGCAATTGAATGACCTGCGGGCTGGTCGCCACGGTCGGATACGCCACATCCATTTGCGCCATGCGCCGCTGCGCCGCCTCGGGCTGGCCGTGCTGGAGCAAGTACGCCGCCAGCACTTCGCGATCGCGCAGCGGCGTGGTCAATTGCCCGACCCCGGACGCCGCCACTTCCAGTTGCTCGACCCCGGGCAAGCCCCGCAACGGTCGCAACAGGCTGCGCAAACGGCGAACCGTGGTGCGCAGGTCGTGCAGCGCCTCCGGGTCGGTGCGGGCAGTCAAGCGTGCCTGGCAGGCCAGCAAACGGACTTCAATGCTCAAGACTTGAGCCACCAACCGGTCAACCAAGGCAGACATCACTTGCTCCTTGAATCAAATAGGGATGATCCCACTCGACGCCATCGTGCCTGCATCGAAACGCGCAGTCCTTGCGCTACATCATGCGCTTAACGACCGGCACGGGACTCGCGAATGTAGAAACGCGCCTTCTCGGCCTTGCTGGTGCAACCTTCGTAGGCTTCGAATTGTTGCTGGGTCTTGGCACCCGTCAACAGCGACAAGGCTTTAGAGTAGCTGACGGTGCCGGCAAAACCTTCGGCCTTGGCCAGGTCGAGTTCGTGCCACGCCGCATCGATCTGCGTGCCGCAGCTATCGCGGTACGCAGTTTTCCCGGCACAACCGGCCAGCGCCAGGGCAATCAAAGGCACACAGATCCAGGCTTTCATCGATAACACCTCAAAGATAGGTAAACAGTCGTGCAGGTAAGACGGTGCGGCGCGCAAAAAGTGCCTTGCCTCGCCCGTACAAACTATAGCGCTCGCGAGCATACGCATCTGTCGCCATGCAGTGTCGAAAAAACGACGCACCTGCGCCACCCAGCGACCTTAGCGATTGAAGCCCGACCCTCGATGGGTGCATTGTTGAACCTTGTCAGACGAGGGCGATTCATGAAAAAGCGTGTCGCATTGGTGCTGGGCTCAGGTGGAGCCCGGGGCTATGCCCATATCGGTGTCATTGAAGAGATCGAACGTCGTGGCTACGACATCGCCTGCATCGCCGGTTGCTCCATGGGGGCGGTGGTCGGCGGGATTTATGCCGCCGGCAAACTCGACGAATATCGCAATTGGATCGAAAGCCTGGATTACCTCGACGTGTTGCGCCTGGTGGATGTCAGCTTCCGGCTGGGGGCGATTCGCGGGGAGAAAGTCTTCGGCCAGATCCGCAAGATCGTCGGCGAGATCAATATCGAAGACCTGCGCATCCCCTACACGGCGGTGGCCACCGACCTGACCAACCAGCAGGAAATTTGGTTCCAGGCCGGCTGCCTGCACCAGGCCATCCGCGCCTCGGCGGCGATCCCCAGTTTGTTCACGCCGGTGATGCAGGGCAATCGCATGCTGGTGGATGGCGGTTTGCTGAACCCGTTGCCGATCGTGCCCGTGGTGTCGAGCCATTGCGACTTGATCATCGCAGTCAACCTCAACTCCACCAACCAGCGCCACTATCAACTGCCGGTGATCCCGCGCCCTCCGGCGTTCAAGTCACGCTTCAACAGCCTGGTCAATTCGCTGGGTTCGAAGATGCCGTTCCGGCGCAAACAGGCTGAGCAATTGTTGTTGCTGGAACAGGAAGCGTTGAAAGCAGAAGCGGCGGAAATCAACCCGTGGATCGAATCCGCCGAACCCGAAGCCCAGCAACCGGCCGCCGCGCCCCTGGGCGAGGGCGCGCCGAAGTCGGCCACCGGTTCGTTCATCATTGATAACGTCGGGCCGGCGTCTTTACTGGACCTGATCAACCAGAGTTTCGAGGTGATGCAGACCTCGCTGGCGCAGTACAAGATTGCCGGGTATCCGCCGGACGTCCTGATCAACGTGCCGAAGCGTGTGTGCCGGTTTTTCGAGTTTTACAAGGCGCCGGAGTTGATCGCCCTGGGGCGGGAGATTGCGCGGGATACGATGGATCGGTATGAGAATGAGCAAAACTGAGCATCTGAAAGTTTTCGGGTGCCTGATCGTTCCCACGCTCCGCGTGGGAATGCCGCCATGGACGCTCTGCGTCCGCCCTTAAGATCGTGACGCGGAGCGTCACAGGATGCATTCCCACGCGGAGCGTGGGAACGATCAAAGCCCCCCCTCATTCAACAACCGATACCCCACCCCCGCCTCGGTCACGATAAACCTTGGCTGGGTCGGATCATCCGCCAGTTTCTGCCGCAGGTGCCCGACCACAATCCGCAAGTAGTGACTGTCCTCGGTATGAGTCGGCCCCCAGATGTCCTTGAGCAATTGCTGCTGGGTAATCACCCGCCCCGGATGCCGCGCCAGTTGCGCCAGCACCGCGTATTCCTTGCGGGTCAGCGCGACTTCGGCGCCGTCGAGCAGCACTCGGCGATAGGCCAGGTCCACGGTCAACGGGCCGAACGTGAGGGCTGCTTGCTGGGCTTCGCCGGACGGGGCCTGGCGCAACAAGGCACGCACCCGGGCGAGAAATTCCTGAATGCCGAATGGTTTGGTCACGTAGTCATTGGCGCCGCCATCCAGGGCTTCAACCTTCTGCCCTTCGCTGGCCCGCACCGACAGCACCAGCACCGGCACCGTCGACCATTCGCGAAACTCGCGCAGCACTTGCTGGCCGTCCATGTCTGGCAGGCCGAGGTCGAGCACCAGCAGGTCGGGTTTGTTCAGCGCGGCTTGCGCCAGGCCTTCGTTGCCGGTGCCGGCCTCCAGCACTTTGTAGCCCTGGGAGGCGAGGCTGATGCGCAGGAACTTGCGAATCTGCGGTTCGTCGTCGATGACCAAAATGGTCGTGGTCTGGCTCATGAATTCACATCAACACAAAGAAGTGGCAAGAGAGTAGCGCAAGCGCACTTAGGCTTCACTTTCAAAGCCTGGCTGCTCCTGCAATGGCAGATGAAGCGTGATGCAGGTTCCTCGTCCTTCAATGCCATCGCCGACGCTGATCCGCCCGCCATGAGCACCGACCATGCCCTGACAAATCGCCAGCCCCAGCCCGGTGCCCTGCCCGCCGCGATCGCCACGGGCGGCGGTGTAGAACATATCGAAAATTTTCGCCCGCTCGTCCTCCGGAATCCCCGGCCCTTCGTCGCTCACCGCGAAAAACAGCTCGTTGTCATCGGCCCCGGCGTGCACTTGCAAGCGCCCGTGAACCGGTGAAAACCGCGCGGCGTTTTCGATCACGTTGACCAGCGCCTGTTCGATCAGTGCGGCGTGGACGTACAGCAGCGGCAGTTCGGCCGGCACTTCGGTGCTGACCTGCAACGGCGCCAGCACTGCCCGCAGGCGATTGAGCGAACTGCCGACGATATCCGCCGGCGACACCCAGTCCCGGGCCAGTTTCAACGCGCCGTGACCCAGGCGAGTCATGTCCAGCAGGTTCTGGATATAGCGATCCAGGCGTTCGGCTTCATCGCGGGTGCCTTCGAGCAGCTCGCGGCGATCCTCCAACGGGATCGCTTCACCGAGGGCCAACAGGCTGTCGATGCTGCCGCGCATGGAGGTCAGCGGCGTGCGCAAATCGTGGGAGACCGAAGCGAGCAAGGCGCTGCGCAGTTGCTCGGTCTCACCGTGCAGGCGCGCCGCTTCCAGGTCTTCGGCCAATTGCGCTCGGGCCAGGGCCTGGGCCAGCGGTTGGCTCAGGGCGGTCAACAAGCGACGGCGCTGGCCGCTCAAGGTCTGGCCTTCGTTGGCACAAACACCGAGCAAACCCAACGGCCCATCCTCGACCGACAACGGCCACCACCACCAACGCCCGAACGGCAAGGTGCCAGTGCCCGCGCCGGCCGGTTGATCGTGTTGCCAGGCCCAATCGGCGGCGGCGCGCTCGGCTTCGGAGAACTCCAGCGGGCCACCGGTCTCGACTTTCCAGCCGCCCTGGCCGTCACGGTTGAGCAGGCACAATTGCAGATCACTCCAGCCGTTCAAGTGCTGGGCGGCGGCGCTGACCACGGCCTGACGGTCAGTGGCGGCGGTGAGTTTGCGCGACAGGTCGAGCAGTTCGCTGGTTTCTTCCTGGGTGTCTCGCAGAGCCTGCAATTGCCGACGCTGACGGGCCGCGAGGTTACCGGTGAGGGCCGCCATCAGCAGGAAGAACAGCAAGGTCAGTACGTCTTCTTCGCGCTGGATATTGAAAGAGAAATTCGGCGGGATGAACAAAAAGTCGTAGGTCAAAAACGACAGTGCCGCACAGGCCAGCGCCGGGCCGAGGCTGCTGCGCACCGCCACCAGCAACACGGCGGCAAGGAACACCAGGGAGATATTCGGCAGCGGCAGAACACTCGCCACTGCCCAGGCCAAAGCACTGGCCAAAATCGTTGCCACCAGGGCCAGCGCATAATCGAACCAGACCAGTGACTGGGCCGAACGCTGACGGGGGGCGTGTGTTTCCTGATCACTGTCGAGGACGTTGATTTCCAGGCCACGGGCATCGCGCAACAAACGCGACGCGAGACCGCCGCCGAATAATCGTCGACGCAAACGCTGGCGCGATTGGCCGACCAACACGAGGCTGGCGCGACGTTCAGCGGCGTGCTGGATCAGGGTTTTCGCCACCTCGCCGGCCCGCAGCAGCACCACTTCACCACCGAGGCGTTCGGCCAATTGCTGGGCGCTTTGCAGGCGCAGGCGCGATTGCTCGTCACGCACGCTGCCGTTGTCCACGTGCACCAGGCTCCACGGCAGATGCCGACGCTGGGCGACACGGCTGGCATGTCGCACCAGGCGCTCAGCCTGAGCATCGCCGTCGACCCCCACCAACAAACGACCACGCACTGCCGGTGCGGCCTGACCGAGTTGGCGATAACCCTGGGCCAGATCATCATCAACCTGGGCCGCGGCGGTTTGCATCGCCATTTCCCGCAGGGCGGTCAGGTTGGTCTGGGTGAAGAACGCGTCGATGGCGGCCCTAGCCTGCTCCGGCACGTAGACCTTGCCGTCGCGCAGACGCTCCAGCAATTCACGGGGTGGCAGGTCGATCAGCAACAGTTCGTAGGCTTCTTGCAGGACCCAGTCCGGCAGAGTTTCCCGGACCTGGACGCCGGTGATACCGCGCACTTTGTCGTTGAGACTTTCCAGGTGCTGGACGTTGACCGTGGTGTAGACGTCGATGCCGGCGGCCAGCAGTTCCTGAATGTCTTGCCAGCGTTTGGCGTGACGGCTGCCGGGGGCATTGCTGTGGGCCAGTTCGTCGACCAGCACCAGTTTCGGCTTGGCTTTGATCAGGCCGTCGAGGTCCATTTCTTCGAGCATCACGCCACGGTATTCCGAGCGCACCAGCGGTTGTTGCGGCAGGCCACCGAGCAGGGCTTCGGTTTCAGCGCGGCCATGGGTCTCGACCACGCCAGCGATGATTTTCACGCCCTGGCGCAGTTGGGTGTGGGCGGCTTGCAGCATGGCGTAGGTCTTGCCGACACCGGGCGCGGCGCCAAGGAACACCTTGAGCCGGCCACGGCCATCGCGGGGCAGGTCTGCTAACAGCGCGTCGGCGCGGCCGGAATCGCTCATGCTTGAAGTTCTCTTCTTTCAGGTGTTGATGTGGTGATTGTGCGGCCGCCTTCGCGAGCAAGCCCGCTCCCACACTTTGAAATGCATTCCAATGTGGGAGCGGGCTTGCTCGCGAATGGCGGCGCCACCGATTTACAACTTTTCGAGTGCGATGTTCAACGCCAGCACATTCACCACCGGCGGCCCCACCAGCGGCTGTTCGATGTTCGCGTTCAGCAGTTGCTCAAGCGTAGCCACCGGCAAATTACGCGCCGCCGCAACACGCGCCAGTTGATAGGCAATCGCTGCCGGTGGCAAGTGTGGATCGAGGCCGCTGCCGGAGGTGGTCAGCATCGCCAATGGCACCGGGCCCTGGCCTGGGACGATCAGTTTATTGGCATCGTCGAACACCCGGGTAGCAAGAGCCGGGTTGCTCGGCGACAGGTTACTCGCACCGCTCGACACCGTGGCAAAGGCACCGGCCGATGGTCGTGGATGGAACCAGGCGTCACCGACGAAATCCTGGGCAATCAGCGACGAGCCTCTGACCTTGCCGTCGGCGTCGTGTACCAGGCTGCCGTTGGCCTGGTCCGGGAACGCGACCTGGGCCACGCCGGTGACCACCAGGGGGTAGGCGACACCGGTGATCAGGGTCATCAGCACCAGCAGGCTCAGGGCCGGACGTATCATTGTGGACATTTCAAAATCCTCGAATTCAGGGAACAAATGCAGCGTTCATCAGGTGGACCGTGGTGCATTCTTCGCGAGCAAGCTTTGCTCCTACGGTTTTGCGCAACCTGTAGGAGCGAGGCTTGCCCGCGAAGGCGATGTGTCTGACACACCGCCCTGCAGGGTCAAACCAAATGCAACGCCGTCAACAGCATGTCGATCGCCTTGATGCCCACGAACGGCACCAGAATCCCGCCCAGGCCGTAGATCAACAGGTTGCGTCGCAACAGCGCCGCCGCACTCGCCGCTTGCACTCGCACGCCGCGCAGCGCCAGGGGGATCAGCACAACAATGATCAAGGCGTTGAACACAATCGCCGAGAGGATCGCGCTCTGCGGGCTGCTCAGGTGCATGACGTTCAGCACACCGAGTTGCGGATAGATCGAGGCGAACAGCGCCGGCAGGATCGCGAAGTACTTGGCCACGTCGTTGGCGATGGAAAAGGTCGTCAACGCACCGCGAGTCACCAGCAACTCTTTACCGATCTGCACCACGTCCAGCAGCTTGGTCGGGTCGCTGTCGAGGTCGACCATGTTCGCCGCTTCGCGTGCCGCTTGCGTACCGTCGTTCATCGCCATGCCCACGTCTGCCTGGGCCAGGGCCGGGGCGTCGTTGGCGCCGTCGCCGCACATGGCGACCAGGCGACCGTCGTTCTGCTCGTGGCGAATGCGCGCCAGTTTTTTCTCCGGAGTGGCTTCGGCCAGTACGTCATCGACGCCCGCTTCAGCAGCAATCGCGGCGGCGGTCAGCGGGTTGTCGCCGGTCACCATGACGGTGCGAATCCCCAGCTTGCGCAGCTCGGCGAACCGCTCGCGGATACCTGGCTTGACCACGTCCTTGAGGTGAATCGCGCCGAGCAATTTACCGTCGGCGCAGACCAGCAACGGGGTGCCGCCGCTCTGGGCGATCTTGTCGATTTCCCGGGACAGAGACGGTGCCAGGTCGGCACGTTTCAGGCCGACGAAGGCCAGCAGCGAATCCACCGCGCCTTTGCGATAAACACGACCCTGATAGTCGACACCGGACAGACGTGTCTCGGCGCTGAACGGCACGGCGGTCAGCAGCTCGGTGCTTGGCTCTGGCTGCGGATGCAGACCACGCAGGTACTCGACGACAGACTTGCCTTCAGCCGTGTCATCCGCCAGCGAGGCAAACAACGCGCCCTCGGCCAGTTCCTTGGCGCTGACGCCGGGTGCCGCATAAACGGCTGTGCAACGACGGTTACCGAAGGTGATGGTGCCGGTCTTGTCCAGCAGCAGGACGTGCACGTCCCCCGCCGCTTCCACGGCGCGACCGGACTTGGCGATCACATTCAGGCGCACCAGGCGATCCATCCCGGCGATACCGATGGCCGACAACAAACCACCAATCGTGGTCGGAATCAGGGTGACCAATAACGCTACCAGGAACACCAGTGGCAGGCTGCCGTTGGCGAAGTGGGCGAACGGTTGCAGGGTCACGACCACCAGCAGGAAGATCAGGGTCAGGCCGATCAGCAGGATGTCGAGCGCCACTTCGTTCGGGGTTTTCTGGCGTTTGGCGCCTTCGACCAGAGCGATCATGCGATCCAGAGTCGACTCGCCCGGATTAGCGGTGATGCGCACCAGCAGCCAGTCGGACACCAGCCGGGTGTTGCCGGTGACGGCCGAACGGTCGCCGCCGGACTCGCGAATCACTGGCGCCGATTCACCGGTAATCGCCGCTTCGTTGACCGCCGCGATACCTTCAATCACCTCGCCGTCACCGGGGATCATTTCCCCGGCTTCGACGCGCACCACATCGTCCTTGCGCAGGCTGGTGGCGGGCACCACCTGGAAGGTGCCGTTGGAAGTGCGGCGACGAGCGCTCAAACCTTCGCTGCCAGCCTTGAGGCTGTCGGCGCGAGCCTTGCCGCGACCTTCGGCCAAGGCTTCGGCGAAGTTGGCGAACAGCACGGTGAACCACAGCCACAAGGCGATTTGCGCGGCGACGAAAGTCGGCACGCTGCTGTCGGGAATGAAGCACAGCACGGTGGTCAGCACGGCGGTCAGTTCGACCACCAGCATCACCGGCGCACGCTGCAATTGCCGTGGGTCGAGCTTGACGAAGGCTTGCACCAGCGCCGGACGCCACAGGGCCGAGATCGCGGTTTTCGGTTGTTCCGGCGCCTTGGCGACGACGGTTTTGCTTACAGGCATATTCATGATGGATTCCTTAGAAGCCCATGCTCAGGTGTTCAGCAATCGGACCCAGTGCCAATGTCGGCAGGAAGGTCAAACCACCCACCAGCAAAATGGTCACGGTCAGCAGCGTCACGAACAGCGGGCCATGGGTCGGGAAGCTGTTCTGGCCGATCGGTGCGGTTTTCTTCATCGCCAGGCTGCCGGCCAACGCCAGAACCGGGAGGATGTAACCGAAGCGACCGATCAACATGCCCAGGCCCAGCATCAGGTTGTGGAACGGGGTGTTGGCACTGAACCCGCCGAACGCCGAACCGTTGTTGGCACTGGCCGAGGTGTACGCATAAAGCAACTGGCTGAAACCGTGGGCACCGGGGTTACTCACCGCCGCCACCGGACCGGGCAGGCTTGCAGCAATCGCGCCCAGCACCAGCACGCCGACCGGCATCACCAGCAAAGTCACCACCAACAGTTGCACTTCCTTGGCTTGCAGCTTCTTGCCGAGGTATTCCGGGGTGCGGCCGATCATCAGGCCCGCGAGGAATACTGCGATCAACACGTTGAGCAACATGCCGTAGAGCCCGGCACCGACGCCGCCGAAGATCACTTCGCCGACCATCATGTTGACCAGCGCAACCATGCCGGTCAGCGGATTAAGGCTGTCGTGCATGGCGTTGACCGAACCGTTGGATGCCGCAGTCGTCGTTACCGACCACAGCACGGTGGCGGTGGTGCCGAAGCGCGCTTCCTTGCCTTCCAGCGGTGCGGTCTGCTCGACGGCCGCGTTGGCCAGGGTCGGGTTCGGCTGGTATTCAGCCCACAGCGACGTCGCGCCGCCGATGATGAACAGCGCCAGCATGCAGGCGATGATCGCGCGGCTCTGACGCAGGTCTTTCACGTAGTGGCCGAAAGTGAACACCAGGGCGACCGGGATCAGGATGATCGAGCCCATCTCGAACAGGTTGCTCCACGCGGTCGGGTTCTCGAACGGGTGCGCCGAGTTGACGCCGAAGAAGCCACCACCGTTGGTGCCCAGTTGCTTGATCGCAATCTGGCTGGCCGCCGGGCCGAGCGGGATCACTTGATCGACGCCTTGCATGGTTACCGCATTCACGTAGTGCGCGAAGGTTTGCGGCACGCCCTGCCAGACCAGGTACAGCGCCAGCAGCAGGCACAGTGGCAGCAGACCGTAGAGGGTGGCGCGGGTCATGTCGACCCAGAAGTTGCCCAGGGTCTTGGTCGACTTGCGACCGATACCACGGCACAAGGCAACCAGCACGGCGAGGCCGGTGGCGGCGCTGACGAAGTTCTGCACAGTGAGGCCGGCCATCTGACTCAGGTAGCTCAGGGACGCTTCACCGCTGTAGGCCTGCCAGTTGGTGTTGGTCATGAAACTGATGGCCGTGTTGAACGCCAGCGTCCACTCCTGACCCGGCAGGTTCTGCGGGTTGAGCGGCAAGTGGTCCTGGAACAACAGGATCGCGAACAACAGCAAGAAACCCGCGAGGTTGAAGGCGAGCAAGGCCAGGGTGTACTTCTGCCAAGTCTGTTCTTCCTGCGGGTCCACGCCGGAAATCCGATAACAGCCGCGCTCGACCGGGCCCAAAATCGGCGACAGCCAAGTGCGTTGCCCTTCCATCACTTTGTAGTAAAAACGCCCCAGGAACGGTGCCGGAATCAGCACCAGGGCGAAGAAGGCCAGGATCAGCCAATAGTCATAACTGTGCATAGCCGCTCCTAGTTCCGATCCGCGCGCAACAGCGCAACCAACAGATAAATGAACAGCCCCACTGCCAATAGCAGTGACACCCCGTCCAGAACGCTCATGGAAGTTCTCCGTGTTACGGCGTATTGCCGCGTGTGGAGTCATTGTCCGCAGGGAGGCTGTAAAGGAACGAGAGCGAGGGGTGTGGCGGGGCATAAAGAAAGCGTAAAGAGTGGGTTTATGCTGGCGTTACAGGCGGGTTTTGTGGCGTGCGGGCGGGCCTCTTCGCGGGCAAGCCCGCTCCCACAGAGGATTTTCGTCGTTCAGAGATCTCCTGTGGGAGCGGGCTTGCTCGCGAAGGCGGCATAACTGGCAACACTGCTCCCAACTGGCGCACAAAAAGCAGGCATCCAGCAGCGATCATCCCCGATACGACAGCTTTAACCGCTTTACGACGCAAAAATACAAAATGGCACGCCCACTGCAACGCCCTCCCCCGAGCTTTCCAAACCGTTCAGGGAGCAAACGCATGAACACACAACTCAAACCCACGCTGGGCACGCTGCACCTGTGGGGCATCGCGGTCGGGCTGGTGATTTCCGGGGAGTATTTCGGCTGGAGTTATGGCTGGGGCGTGGCCGGGACACTGGGCTTTCTGGTGACCTCCTTTATGGTCGCCACCATGTACACCTGCTTTATCTTCAGCTTCACCGAACTGACCACGGCGATTCCCCACGCTGGCGGCCCGTTCGCCTACAGCCGTCGCGCCTTTGGCGAGAAAGGTGGGTTGATCGCCGGGCTGGCAACGCTGATCGAATTCGTCTTCGCCCCGCCCGCCATCGCGTTGGCGATTGGTGCGTACCTGAATGTGCAGTTTCCGGCGCTTGATCCGAAGCACGCGGCGGTTGGCGCCTACATCGTGTTCATGGGCCTGAACATCCTCGGGGTGAAACTGGCGGCGACCTTCGAACTGATCGTCTGCGTATTGGCGGTGGCTGAACTGCTGGTGTTCATGGGTGTGGTCGCCCCGGCGTTCAGCTTCAGCAACTTCGCCCTCAACGGCTGGGCCGGTTCCGATGTGTTCGGCGCGCCGGCGATTGCCGGGATGTTCGCGGCGATCCCGTTTGCGATCTGGTTTTTCCTCGCCATCGAAGGCGCGGCCATGGCCGCTGAAGAAGCCAAGGACCCGAAACGCACGATTCCGAAGGCCTACATCAGCGGCATCCTGACCCTGGTGTTGCTGGCCATGGGCGTGATGTTCTTTGCCGGCGGCGTCGGTGACTGGCGCACCCTGTCGAACATCAACGACCCGTTGCCGCAAGCGATGAAAACCGTGGTCGGCGAAAGCTCCGGCTGGTTGCACATGCTGGTGTGGATCGGCCTGTTCGGCCTGGTGGCGAGTTTCCACGGGATCATCCTTGGCTATTCGCGGCAGTTCTTCGCCCTCGCCCGGGCCGGTTACTTGCCCAAATCCCTGGCCAAATTGTCGCGTTTCCAGACCCCACATCGGGCGATCATCGCCGGTGGCCTGATCGGCATCGCGGCTATTTATAGCGACGGTTTGATCAACCTCGGCGGCATGACCCTGACGGCGGCGATGATCACCATGGCGGTGTTCGGCGCGATCGTCATGTACATCATGAGCATGCTCAGCCTGTTCAAACTGCGTAAAACCGAGCCGAACCTGGAGCGCACCTTCCGCGCGCCGTGCTATCCGCTGGTGCCGATGATCGCGCTGGTGCTGGCGGTGGTGTGCCTGGTGGCGATGGCCTGGTTCAACGCCTTGATCGGGCTGATATTCCTCGGCTTCATGGCGGTGGGTTTCGTGTATTTCATGCTGACCGGGCAATTGCGCGCCGATGCGCCGGCGGATGCGATGTTGACCGGGCTCTAAACAGCACAGGTGCTGCTGTCGTATCAGGCATAGAATGGAACCACTGCGAAAATGAATCGCTCAAAGTGGTATGCACGATCGGTTGGCAAAATCCGCCAACCGGCCTGCCCTCAAGGAGAGCCCTATGCCCTGGTATGCCTGGTTGATTCTGGTCGTTGCAATCGGCTCGATCGTTGGTGGTTTGATGATGTTGCGCGACACCGCCACCAAGGTCGACATGACCGAAGAGCAACGTAAACGCGTCGCTGAACGCAATGCGGAAATGGATGCCAAGGAAGCGCAGGACCGCTGACAAAAAACCCCGCCATTACGGCGGGGTTTATTTTTTGTGGTTCGACGCATCTGCATGCTTTTTAGGAGTAGAAGTACAGTCACCATCCAACATTCATTGGTTAAGATGGCGCATTGTCGCGGAGATCAGAGATGCGTTACTCGCAGGACCACAAAGCCCAGACCCACCAACGCATCATCAAGGAAGCTTCAGCACGTTTCCGCCGCGACGGAATCGGTGCCACCGGCCTACAACCATTGATGAAAGCGCTCGGCCTGACCCATGGCGGCTTTTATTCGCACTTCAAATCCAAGGATGAACTGGTAGAGAAGGCCCTCGTGGCTGCACGCGAAGAGCTCGATGGGTTGTGCGCCCAGTTGTTTGCTTCCGAGCATCCGCTGGAGGCGTTTATCGACAGTTATTTGTCCGAATGGCACCAGACCTCACCCCATGAGGGTTGTCCGCTGCCGACCATGTCGTCGGAACTCGGGTTGCGTGGGCAAGCAAGCGCCACCAGCGATGCGGTGCTTAACGCGCGACTGGAACAGGTGCAAGCCACCCTGGAAGGCGAAAACGCCGCCGAGCGCAGCATCGTCATCATGTCGACGCTGGTCGGGGCATTGCTGCTATCGCGCAGTGTCGAGAACGCTGAGCTGGCCCAGCGGATCCTCGACGTTACCCGCGATCATCTCAAACAGTCCAAAGACTAATCCTGCCACCGCTTGAACAGCACACTGGCATTCACCCCACCAAAGCCGAAGCCGTTTGATAGCGCATATTCGATGGGCATCGACCGCGCCTCGCCATGGACGATGTCCACGCCTTGGGCAGCCGGATCCGGATTTTCGAAATTGAGGGTCGCGGGCACGATCTGATCGCGGATGGCCAACAGCGTGAAGATCGCCTCGATCCCGCCGGCGGCACCCAGTAAATGCCCGGTGGCGGACTTGGTAGAGGTCACGGCAATCTTGTTGTCCGTACCGAACAATGACTTGATCGCCGCCAACTCCCCTAGATCCCCGACCGGGGTCGAGGTGGCGTGGGCGTTAAGGTGCTGGACCTGGGCCGGAGAAATCCCCGCCTGCGCCAACGCCAGCGACATCGCCCGTCGCGCACCGCTGCCATCTTCAGGCCCGGCGGTCAGGTGATAGGCATCGGCACTGGTGCCGTAGCCGACCAGTTCCGCGATCGGCCGAGCCCCCCGGGCCAATGCATGTTCAAGGGATTCGATCACCAACAAACCGGAGCCCTCGCCCATCACGAAGCCATCTCGATCACTGTCGAACGGCCGTGACGCACGTTCCGGGGTCTCGTTGAAACCGCTGGACAAAGCACGCGCTGCGGCAAATCCGGCCAGGCTGACCCGATCGATCGCCGCCTCTGCCCCGCCACACACGGCAATATCGGCTTCGCCACTGCGAATCAACCGCGCCGCATCACCAATCGCCTGAACCCCGGCCGCACACGCGGTGACCGGCGCCCCCAACGGACCTTTGAATCTGTGCTGGATCGACACGTGACCCGCCGCCAGATTGACCAGGAACGATGGAATGGTAAACGGCGACAATCGTCGCGGCCCGCGTGTATCCGTGGTGCGCACCGCGTCGGCGATTGCGCCGAAACCGCCTATACCGGAACCGATGATGGTAGCGGTGCGTTCCTGGGCATTGGCGTCCTGGGCCTGCCACCCGGCTTGCTCCAGCGCCTGGCGCGCGGCTTCCATGGCGAACATGATAAAGCGGTCCATCTTCTTCTGTTCTTTGGGGGGCGTGGCCCGGTCCGGGTCGAACCCGGCTTCAGCGTCTTCGGCCAGACTCGGAACAGCACCACCCACCTTGGCCGGCAAATCGGCAACCACCTCGTCCGGCAGCGCTCGTAACCCCGAGCGCCCAGCCAGCAGGCGCGCCCAGACCGCCTCGACGCCCGTTCCCAATGGAGATACCAGGCCCATACCCGTTACAACTACTCGACGATCACTCATACCGCATTCACCTCAAACCGATTCATGGCGCCTCACTTGTAGCGTGCGGCAGCTTTGTCTCGGGACAAGTTCGGCGCCATCACATGACGGGCCGCAACGAAAGCTTCCCACTCGGCAGCATCCGGCAACGAAGGAATGGTGATCAGTTCACCCTGGTCCAGACCGGACAATGCCGCGTCCACCATGTCCCCTGCTTCCATGACCATCTCCGCCGGGATGCCACTGGCATCGATACCGGAACGCTCCCAGATCTCAGTGCGGGTCACCCCAGGCAACACCGCTTGAACCTGGACACCGGTGCCATCGAGTTCGGCATTCAACGATTGGGTCAGACTCAGAACATACGCCTTGCTGGCGCTGTACGTCGCGTTGAACCGCTCAGGGAACAAAGCGACGACTGAAGCGATATTGATGATCGTCCCGCGACCGGCCTTGGCAAAACTGGCGGCGGCTGCCGAGGCCAAGCGAGTGACGGTGGTGACGTTGAGCTGGATCAGACGCTCCAGTTGCTCCATGTCGGCGTTGGCCAACAACCCATCGGCCGCGACACCGGCGTTGTTGAGCAGCAGGCTGATACTTGAATCGCTACGCAGACGCTGCTCAAGTTTCAATACTTCATCCTTTTGCGTCAGGTCAGCCTTGAGCACTTCCACCTGAACACCGTGCTCGGTGCGTAACTTGCTCGCCGCGGCCTCCAGCCGTTGCTCGTCGCGAGCCACCAACAACAAATCAAAACCACGTGCTGCCAACCGCTCGGCGTAAATGGCGCCGATGCCAGAAGAAGCACCGGTGACGAGGGCTGTACCTTGGGACTGGGTGGAAGTCATGACTGTGCTCCTGGGGATACTTGAGGGATGGCGAGCGCCAGAGCGCTCCGGGAATTTATTATAGGCATAATCCAAAGACTATATGATAGTCGTAATTTTTCATCCGCCGACCAAAGGCCGCCCCCAATGCCCGCGTCAGAATGCAAAAAGGCCGGTCAATGACCGGCCTCTTGGCGTTGAGTTACAAGTTTAGTTCACCTGAAGCTTCTCGCGATTCTTGTCCAGAATGGCCTTACCAATCCCCTTCACTTCCAGCAATTCGTCTACGGAAGAAAACGGACCATTAGTTTCACGATACGCAACAATCGCCTTTGCTTTGGCTTCGCCAATTCCCGCCAGTTCGCGCTGCAGCGTCGGTGCGTCAGCTTCATTGAGATCGACTTTGTCGATCTGATCCTTGGGGGCCACTTCCAGAACCAGAGGGGCGCCGCCGGCATCAGGTTTGGCCGCAGGTGCGGCAAAAGCGGCAATAGAGGCGCTGGTGAGCAGGGCAAAAACCAGAGAGTAGAAATAGCCAGTACGCATAAATGAAGCTCCATGACATCAATTGAGAAAGCAGCTTTTCCGAAGCTGCCTTCCAAACTTAGGCGATGTGATGGAGCTGTCAAAAGTGTGTACGTTACAGGATGTGAAACAATCAGGGTTCGAGGCGGCGTTGCTGGTAGATCCAGTCGACGATTTCGCCATCCGGCGTGTAGCCGCTGACGGTTTCCCGTAGCAGTTGGCGCACCCGAGAATAATCGTCCTGCTCAACGGCCAGCAAGAGCTCCGTCAAACGCCCTTTAAGGATGTCCCAGGGCAGATGGTCTTCGTTGGCGCACATGATCATCGGATGCTGTGTCGCCGCCACGTTGTCGCCAATCAACAGTTCTTCGTAAAGCTTTTCGCCCGGCCGCAACCCTGTGAACTCAATGGAGATGTCGCCGTGCGGATTTTTATCCGAGCGGATGCCCAGGCCGGACAGATGAATCATTTTCTCGGCCAATTCGACAATTTTCACCGGCTCGCCCATATCCAGCACGAACACATCGCCCCCCTGCCCCATGGACCCTGCCTGGATCACCAGTTGCGCGGCCTCAGGGATGGTCATGAAATATCGGGTGATTTTCGGGTGCGTCACCGTCAGCGGCCCGCCGGACTTGATCTGGCTGTGGAATAGCGGGATCACCGAGCCCGACGATCCCAACACATTGCCGAAGCGCACCATGGTGAAACGGGTCTTGTTGACGCGCGAGACGTTGGCCTTGTCGCCGAACAGCACCGGAGCAATTTCGCGGCTGAGGGCTTGCAGGATCAATTCGGCCAGGCGCTTGGTGCTGCCCATGACGTTGGTCGGGCGCACGGCCTTATCGGTGGAAATCAGGACAAAGTTCGCGACCCCGGACTGCAATGCAGCCTGAGCCGTATTGAGCGTGCCGATGACATTGTTGAGCACGCCTTCGGCAATATTATGCTCGACCATCGGCACATGCTTGTAAGCCGCCGCATGGTAGACCGTCTCTACGCGCCAGGTTTTCATCACGTCCAGAAGCTTGTGCGGATGACGTACGGAACCGAGGATCGGTAGTAAGCGAACGGAAACCGACTCCCTGCAGCTGCGCTGCTCCAGTTCCGACAGAATGCTGTAAAGGTTGAATTCACTGTGATCGAACAGCAACAGCGTGGTCGGCCCCAGGGCGAATATCTGGCGACAAAGCTCTGAACCGATCGAGCCGCCGGCGCCGGTCACCATGACGGTCTTGCCTTTGATACACCGTTCGAGCAAGTCCGGTTGCGCCGGCACCGAATCGCGCCCCAACAGGTCAGCAATATCCACTTCCTGGATATCTTCGACCTTGACCCGGCCACTGGCCAGGTCGGTGAAATTGGGAACGCTTCGAATGTGCAGCGGGAAACCTTCCAGAAGATTGAGGATTTCCCTGCGGCGGGCACGGGTAGAAGACGGTAATGCGAGGAGAATTTCCTTCGCGCCAGTGACGTCGATCATTTGTTGGATGTGTTTGGGCTTGTAGACCTGCAGCCCTGAAATTGAGCGATCGGCGATGCTGGCATCGTCGTCGATAAAGGCGACCGGGCGCATCACCTTGCCCATGCGCAAGGCTGCAACCAGCTGATTGCCCGCGACACCGGCGCCATAGATAGCCACCTTGGTCAAACCGTTATCGCGGTTGGTGAACGGCACATGTTGGGCGGCGGTGAACCAGTCGCCCATGAAATATTGGCGCATGCAAAGCCGCAGCCCGCCGATGATGACAAGGCTTAACCACCAGTAATTGAAAATGATCGAGCGAGGTACAACAACCTCATGATTGCTGTACCAATAGACGACGACAGCCAGGATCAGCGAAGACAAACTGACGGCCTTGATAATGGCAATCAACGCATCATTGCCAAAATAACGCATGACCGCACGGTACATGCCAAAACGGATAAAAAGAGGAATGGCAACGATGGGAGCGCTGGCAAAAAGCCAGAAATGGACTTTGAAGGGGTTGTACATATCATCGATACCCAAGCGGACGATGAACGCCAACCACAGTGCAACCCAGACCAGAATAATGTCTGTGCCGACCTGAATCAGTCGTTTCCGGCGTCTGGGAAGCCCTAAAAGACGCTCTCGGACCTTATCCATTAAATCTTCAAACACCTCAGCACCTCTCTTCAACTGCTGAATCGCCGTGGATAAACTTTCGGGCGTATCACTTCCACTTTAAACCTAAATGACATAACTGTTACTTAGTTCTTTATAGAAGCCCCTTCCAACTCTCCCGCACGGAATTTGATTGCCAGCACCAACAGGGGAGCATAGGCCAGAATCAGACCGAGGCTACCGTCCAGGCCAAAGCGCGTGACGCCCACGGCAATAGGCAACAACCAGAGCAAATTGATCGCTCCAACCGCCAAAGTAACCGCTAAATGGCTGCCAAACCGACGAGAGGCAAATTGATAGGCATGACTTCTGTGGGCCTCGTAAATCTTGTCGCCCCTGAACAAACGACGAAACAACGTGAACGTGGCATCGACGATAAAAACACCGAGGAGGATTAACCAGCCCCACAGCAAGTTGGCAGAAACCGAGGCCGCTTGTAGTGACAAGCCCCCCAGAACAATACCCAGAAAGCCGCTCCCCGCATCGCCCATGAAGATTCTGGCAGGTGGAAAGTTCCAAAACAGAAAACCGGCCACGGCCACCGCAAGCAATAGCGGTGCCCAAATAAGTTGCGGTGTACCACCACACCAATAGAGGACGCAGGCACCGAGACAGACACACATTGCCTCGACACTGGCAATGCCATCGATTCCGTCCATGAAGTTATAAAGGTTGAGCAACCACACCAGGTAAAACGCCGCCAGCACATGCCCCAGCCACCCCAGATCCACCACCACGTCCCCGAACTGGACTGAAGGCAGGCCACCCAGCCAGACCAGCAACCAGGCCGACGCTACAAAATGCCCCAACAGGCGCCACCGGGCAGCAATGTGACCGTGGTCATCCATAAACCCGATGACTGCAATCAGCGCGCCGGCGCCTGCAATTGCACAAAAAACCGAAGATGCTATCAGCCCCGCGAACAGCAACAGCCAGAGCGCCAACGTAAAGGCCAGGACGATGGCCACTCCACCGCCACGGGGCGTCGGCACCGAATGAGAACTGCGGGCGTTGGGAATATCCATGAGGCTGCGAGACAACGCGTAGTGACGCAACGCCCAAGTCAGGGTGAAGGAAACCAGGGCAATGAGGGCAATGAACCATCCGTAATTCATGATTGGCGATAATCCAGAAAATGCTGCGCCGTCAGGCTCAAGGCCTTATCGAGAGTGACCGGGGGAACCCAGCCCAATAGCTGCCGGTTTTTGCTTATATCGACCCGCAGGGAACCGAAAATCCGCTGCGATAGCGCCTGCCGTCCGAGCAACGCGGCGGCGCCACGCATGAGCCAGACCGGTATTGGCAGCAAAACGGCAGGTTTTCCAAGGGCGCGGGCCAGCTTGCGAAGCAATTGCGTCGTCGATACATCCTCACCATCACTGGCCAGGAACACCTGGTTGGCCGCGGCCGGATGCTCGGTACAAGTAACGATAAGGTCCACCAGATTATCGATCGCAACGAGGCTGCGACAGTTGTGAACTGCACCCAACGGCAGCGGGACGCCGCGATGGAGCCAACGCATCATGCTGAGGAAGTTGGCCTTGACGCCCGGCCCGTAGACCAGCACTGGGCGAATGACGACCACTTCCATGCCAGAAGCAACCGCCAGCGCCTGCAACGCCCGCTCCGCCTCAAGTTTGGAAATGGCGTAGGGGTCAACCGGGGCTGGGACATCCTCTGCGGTATAGGCTTGATCCTGCCGTCCGCCCTCGCCGTTCACCTTGATCGAACTGATGAAGACAAATCGCCGGACACCCGCGGCGACCGCCTGACGAGCAAGATTCAAGGAACCTTCGACATTGATCTGGCGGAACGCAGTCAACGGATCAGCAGAAACCTCGTTCATGACATGAACCCGCGCGGCGGCATGGATAACCACATCCACCCCCTTCAGCGCATCACTCCAGTCAGTCGCCGAATCGAGGCAGGCGAAAGGGATTGCATGAACTCCTGCCGCAAAGGTTGTGGATGTATTCCTGACGGGTGCGACCACGGAACATCCTGATACCAACGCCAACCGGTTGATCACCGCCCGCCCCACAAAGCCACTGCCACCAGTAATCAGGAATGTCTTGGAACTCATTGGCGACCTTTTGTAGTTCGTGAGGATGTCGATGCGGGAGATGCAGTAGTCGTGGCGCAAGTACAGCATTCGCCACAACCCAGGCGCACCGATCATGAAGTATGAAACCGGGGGAGGCATGGGGCTGGCAGTTTATTGAATAACCGTACGGTTAGCCACTTCACCTGCCACACGTCGCTCGCCCTTTGCGCGACTTTTCACGGCCCTCCAATTGCCTGCCACTTACTCGGAAGTCGCCTACAAAATTATCCGGAAATCGGCGACTTACCCGTCATTCATGCAACTGGCAACCTCAAATGCCACACATTTGCCTGTGAAGTGAATCAACACCATGAAACCTCAACGCGAACGACTGATCTATCTGGACGCCATCAGAGCGGTGGCGGCTTTGTCGGTCGTGATCTCACACTACATCGAGCGCACGCCGCTTCATCAATGGGCCATCTTCGATTTTTTGCGCCCCGGCCAGTTCGGTGTCGTGGTGTTCTTCATACTCAGCGGCTTCGTCATTCCTTTCAGTTTCACGAAAGGTGCAACCAGCAACAGAACCTTTCTGGTCTCACGGTTGTTCCGCCTGTATCCGGCCTATTGGTTATCAATCCTTCTCGCCTGTTTCGCTATTACTCACTTCCTCGGCGCGGACTTGAACGAAAAACGGATATTGGCAAATGTCACAATGCTTCAAGCCTTGACCGGCTATCACAATCTTTTCGGAGTCTACTGGACATTATTCGTCGAGCTTGTGTTTTACGCGCTGTGCATCGCATTGAGCTGGGCAGGATTACTCGGCAACCTGAAGATTCGCTTACTGATGGCAATAACCTTTTTACTAGCCGCTCTCGCTGGTGCTGCGGCGCGCCACTATTTATCCCTGCCCGCCCCCGTCGGCATTTTATCTTCCTTATCATTAATGCTGTTTGGGGGGCTTTGGAGAAGCCATGTAATTGATCGCACACCAAAAGCCAAAGCTTACTGCCTGCAATGGATCGCCCTGTTTCTTCTTTGCTTCCCGTTAATTGCCTTGCTTGCCTACAACGTCGATCAAGGCCTCGGTGAAAATGCTTATACCTACATCGGCAGCTACTTCACCGCGCTACTGTTTTTCATCACCACAACAACGTTACTTAAACTGAAAAATAAAGTCCTTATATTCCTGGGCTCTATCAGCTACTCGCTTTACCTGATTCATCCATTTTTTCTGGAGTGGGTGACCGCCAGGTTTTCCCTTTCGAGCCAGTTCAACCTGGCACCTTTCGCCCTCTATCTCCTCGTCACTCTCGCTTGCTCGACGGCGTGTTACGTCCTGATCGAGAAAAACGGGATCCGGCTAGGCAGACGTTTGAATGCAGCTTTAGACCGCGCAGCGCTCAAGAACGCAACGCCGGTTCGCCCATAACCGTCACCGCCCCTGATAGAGGACTAGTAAATCGCCACCACAGGCCCTATTTACGCTCTGCTGGTTGGAGCTGGCCCGGGGTAGAGATAGAATCCGTGCGGAAAAAGGGAATAGAGCGTTCGGCTGTCCGGGCCATGTCTCTCCCAAGCGCATACAACTTCGGCGATTGCCGTCAAAAAATTAATATTTGTACGCTTTTTGCTTCGAAATGGAGAGCACCCATGCAGCAAATCAATAACCTCGCGGCGAAGATCAATAAATTCCAGACGCAAATAAATGCTTCGATTCAACGAGTCGTTGCCAGCGGTTGGGTGATCCTGGGGCCTGAGGTGAAACGTTTCGAAGCTGCTTTCGCCGAATATCTGAATGCCAGACATTGCGTCACCGTTGCCAATGGCACCGATGCAATCGAGTTGGCGTTGAAAGCCCTGGGTGTTCAAAAAGACGATCAAGTGGCAACGGTGGCGAACGCCGGCATGTACACCACCACCTCGATTTTGGCGGTGGGTGCGACCCCTGTGTTCATGGACGTCGATGCGCAGACTCAGGTCGTTACACTCGCCAGCGTGAAAAACGCTATTGCCTCGGGCGCCAAGGCAGTAGTCGTCACCCACCTGTATGGTTTGGCCATCCCCGAGATCCAGGAAATAGCGACCTTCTGCGCAGCGCAGAACGTTGCCCTGCTGGAAGACTGCGCCCAGGCCCATGGTGCAGAGCGCGACGGTAAACGCGTGGGGACTTTTGGAGACGCGTCCAGTTTCAGCTTTTACCCCACCAAAAACCTCGGAGCCCTCGGCGACGGCGGCGCGGTGGTGACCAATTCGGCTGAAATTGCCCAGCGCGTAGCCCAATTGCGCCAGTATGGCTGGTCTTCGAAGTACTGCGTTGAACTGGACGGCGCTCGAAACAGCCGCCTGGATGAGATGCAGGCCGCTATCCTGCTGGAGTTCCTCCCACACCTTGACGAAGGGAACGCTCGTCGTCGCCAGATTGCCGCGCGCTATCGCAGCGAAATCAACCACAGCGACGTGCAACATCCACAGGACCAGGGCACTGCATCGGTTGCGCACCTGTATGTGATCCAGTCATCGAAAAGAGCGGCACTGCAGGTGCATTTGCGCGACGCCCAAATCGCCTCGGATGTTCACTACCCGATCCCTGATTACAAACAACCGGTATTCGGGCAACAGTTCGCCGGCTTTTCGCTTGAAAATACCGAGCACCTGGCCTCGGTGATTCTGACACTGCCCTGCTACCCGGAAATGACCGACGACGAAGTCAGCACTGTCGTTGCAGCTGTGAACGGATGGGCTGCATGAGATATTCCGTTATTGTCCCGGTCTACAAGAATGTTGATTCGATACCCCGGCTGATCCAGGCCTTGACGGACATGAACGAGACCCTCGAAAACCAGCTCGAAGTGGTTTTCGTGGTAGACGGCAGCCCTGATGAGTCGTTTGCGTTGCTCAAAGCCGCGCTGGGCACGATGAGTTTCTCTGCGCAGCTATTGGCCCACTCTCGAAACTTCGGCTCGTTCCCCGCCATTCGTACCGGCCTGATGGCGGCGAAGGGTGACTACTTCGGCGTAATGGCGGCTGATCTCCAGGAACCTCCGGAATTGCTGATCAGTTTCTTCAAGTCCCTTTCCAACGACGAGTGCGATGTTGCTATCGGCACTCGCAATGCTCGCCAGGATCCGCTGTCGAGCCGTATGGCCTCGTCCATGTTCTGGGGTTTGTATCGCCGCCTGGTCGTGCATGACATGCCTAAGGGTGGCGTGGATATTTTCGGCTGCAACAAAGCGTTTCGCGAGCAACTGCTGCAACTGAACGAATCCCGCTCCTCACTGATTGCACTGATCTTTTGGCTGGGTTTCCGTCGCAAATTCATCGAGTACGAACGTCAGACCCGCCTGGAAGGCAAATCCGCGTGGACGTTCAAAAAGAAGCTCGAGTACATGATGGACAGCATCTTCGCCTTCACCGACTACCCGATCAGATTGCTGACGCGGATGGGTGCAATCGGTACGATCATTTCGCTGTTCATCGGCATGATGGTCATCATTGCCCGCCTGTCTGGTGCCATTGAGGTACCGGGCTACGCGGCAACAATGCTCGTCGTCCTGTTGCTCGGAACATTGAATTTACTCGGACTCGGGCTGGTAGGCACCTATGCCTGGCGAGCGTTCGAAAACAGTAAGCAACGGCCGCTGGCTATTGTGTGCATGAAACTCGACAACAAGGAGAATCCAATTGACTGATCCCTTTATCCACGCCAGCGCCGACGTCAAAAGCAAGAGGATTGGAAAAAACACTCGCATTTGGCAGTACGTAGTGGTCTTCCCGGATGCTGTCATTGGCGACGACGTAAACGTGTGCTCGCACTCCTTGATCGAAAACGACGTCATCATCGGCGATCGCACGACCATTAAGTCTGGGGTCTACGTATGGGACGGCCTGCGGATCGGCTCCGACGTGTTCATTGGCCCAAACGCCACGTTCACCAACGACAAGTTCCCGCGCTCGAAAGTCTATCCAGGGTCGTTTGCACGGACCGTGATCCAGGATGGCGCTTCAATCGGCGGCGGTGCGGTCATTCTTCCGGGTATCACGATCGGCACCGGCGCAATGGTCGGAGCAGGCGCAGTGGTCACCAAGTCGGTGCCCCCCTACGCCATCGTCACTGGTTCGCCCGCAAGAATTACCGGTTACGTGGAAAACTCTGCGTTCAGTGATGCAGCCAAGAGTCCGACGCAAAAAACTGAAGAGCAGAACGACGCTTTCGTCCGTATCGGCGTGGGCGATGTAACCACCCATCGCTTCAAATATATTGCGGACATGCGCGGCGACCTGTCAGTTGGAGAGTTCCACAAGGAAATCCCATTCGCACCGAAAAGATACTTCCTGGTATTCAACGTCCCAAGCCAGAAGACTCGCGGCGAACACGCTCACCACAAATGCCACCAGTTTTTGATTTGTGTCAAAGGCAGTTGCGCCGTGGTCGCTGACGACGGCACCAACCGGGCCGAAGTCCTTCTTGATGCACCGAACAAGGGGATCTATCTGCCGCCCCTGACCTGGGGTATTCAGTACAAATATTCTGAAGATGCTGTGCTGCTGGTATTCACCTCCGATTACTACGAGGCTGACGACTACATCAGGGATTATTCCGAATTCATCAAACTCACCTGCAAAAAAGCCCCCTTGTGATAGCGCTGAAAAATAACCCCCAGGTTCGCCGCTGGATCAGTTTCCTTATCGGCGGAGGACTCAATACGGGGCTCACGTATTGCCTCTACCTGCTTTTGAGTTATTTGATTGACTATCAAGCCGCCTATGCCATCGCTTATGTGGCGGGAATAGTCTTCGCTTATTTCTTTAACTCGAAAATTGTATTCAAAGTAGATCACTCGTGGGTGGGCATGGTCATTTATCCCACTGTGTATCTTGTGCAGTACTTGTTCGGAGCGCTGTTACTCAAGCTCCTGGTTGAACACCTGCACTTGCACAAAGCCATTGCACCACTGGTCGTCATTCTGCTGCTTCTACCTTCCAGCTACCTTTTAAACAAAATCGTTCTGAAGGCCACTCACAAAACAAAGCCCTCGAAGGATTAACAGGCGCCCCATGACAGCTACCACCAACCAGACGTTTACCGCGACGTCGCCGCTACGTAATGGAAAAGCATTAAACTGGCTTGCTCACCTCGGGCCCGCGCTACTGACAGTCATGTTCATGTGGCTGCCCTTTGGCTTCGCATTAACCGGATTACTTGAAGAGTGGGGTGTAATCGGCTTATTCAGTCGAATTGGTGTGTTTTTTCTGACGGATGTATCCAGTGCAATGCCGGCCCACGCACTGCGACCCTTGACCATTTTCCCTCATGCCCTTGCTTACTTTCTTGACTCGAACACATTTAATTATTGGCACGTACTGCTGATTATTGCGCTTGTTATCAAAGGCTGGGCACTGAGTGTCATAACCACTCGCATCACAGGCGCATTGAAATGGGGAATGCTGGCCAGCATTCTGGTGATCATTTTTCCCGCCGACACCATGCAGCTTTCATTCAGATCGATTCACATCAACTGGTCATTGAGCCTCATCTTATTGGCAAGTGTGATATTTCTGTATGCCCTTGACCAAAAAAACAAAACCCGCTCATTCACCTTTAGCGCATTAAGCAGTTTGTTACTGGCGGCCGGATGTGCGATGTATGAAGTGTCACTCATGCTCGCGGCCATTCCAGCATTAGTCATCTTCATTCAGATCGGCATCAAGAACATTATCCCGCACATCAAACAGTTTTATGGACGGCATCTGATCTGGGCGGCGGGCGTCATTACTTACGTTGCCTATGTGCTCCATACCGCACCACTTGTTCAAACCTATCAAAGTGCAGTTGTCGGCGACAGTGCTCTTGGCTCCCTCAAAATGTTTTACCCCAAGATTTTCAGCTTGGGAGTGGCACGAAGCATTTTGGGAGGGTGGATTGATGCGTTTGGAATTACCCGTTCCGAAATAAGCAGTTACTGGTATCTCGCCATTGCTACAACCGTGCTGCTTGCACCGATCTTTTTTGTTGCCTGGAAGTCAAAAACCGCCATTCTTCAGCGTGCAGAAAATCGAGAATGGGCCATGCCGATACGCTTGGCCATCGTGGGCTTAGTCCTGATTTGCCTCGGTTACCTGCCGTTCATTTTCAACCTCGCGTACATGACGGTCAGTCAGCGGACGTTCCTGCATGCAGCACCAGGAGCCACTCTGTTCTTTGTGGCGCTGTTTTTGATCCTAGACCGCTACTCGAAAATGGCCTGTACAGCGCTAGCCGCTTTACTGATCTTCACAGGCTTGGCCGCCCAACTCTATCAGTTCCAGCACTACGTTGAGATTTCGAAAAGACAGCAACTGGTACTAAAAGACATCGTGCATAACTTTGACGGTAATGCACTCAATAAAACCTTGGTCATTCTCGATTACTCAAACGAACTGAACCATGACTGGATGTTCCTGAACCCCAATCTGGCGGCGACTCTGTTCTACCTGTATGGCAAACCCGCCGACACCCTCGAAGTTTGCTATATGCCCAGCCATGAGTGGCAACAGGCCGACTCGCTGATGCGCAAAGGTACCTGTGAAGAAACTGCTGAAGGCTGGACATTCAACTACCCCACCCCAGTCAGCGGCCCAGGGGTTGAACTGACAACCCAGCAGCCAAGTAAAAAACTGTTGAAAGCCGACGTAATCACTGTCGCCGTTGGTAAAGGAGAGACACCGACGACCAGCCCTGAACTCGAAACCTACCGCCGAGATCTCGCCTCAAACACTCTCCCAATGAGCGCGCGAATCCAGGGCATCACCGAAACAGCGCCATGGCTTGACTTCTTCAAGTTCCGCCACCAGGAACACAGTGATGAATACTTCTGGGGATTTGGCAACTGGTGGAGCCTGGACGCACCGATAGCAGGCTCCGGCTGGCGTAACACCGAATGGGAAAGCAGTCGTTTGTCCCATACGTCTTCGGCCTGGAAAAATGCCCCACGCGCATCCCTTAACTTTGACCTGACTCCTACACCCGGAGCTTATGTCATTAGCGGTCTGTTCAATGTATTCGCCAATGAGAAGATTCGCGGTGAAATGCAGGTCATGGTGAATGGCTCCTTGATTCCGGTGCAGTGGAGCCCGGATGGCGGCTTCAGCGGTAGCGTGAATCCGGAGATACTCAAATCCGGAGCAAATGTCATTGAGTTTGTATCAGGTGTCGCAGACAACTATTACGGGCTTTCTGCCAGACTGGACTGGGTAAAAATAGCCAAGCAGAGATAAAATCAGGGTATTGCCCGATGTCGATCAGATTGTCTGGGTACTGCGAAACAGCACCCAGAACAATCACTCGCCAGTCTTCGCCACGCCCCAAAGATTCAACATCAAAGCCCGCTGCCTTTTTCCGACAATCAATGATTGTCCGTATTCGCATCTGCTACACCCACCATCAAATATTGACAGGGCGCCGGATCAACCCGGCCAGTGCTCAAACGCCTAAAAAAAATGGAACTTTCCAAGCTTACTGATAGAATCGCATCCAAATATTATCAGGTGGGTAAAATGTCGGTTACCAATAGAACCTTCGGGCAGATACCTGCCCTGACTGGCTTGCGATTTTTTGCAGCTCTAATGGTTTTCTTTTCGCACTATCCGATCCCCGGATTAAATCAAACGCTCATGCTCTTACAAAACTCTGGGTTTAGCGGCGTCACATTTTTTTTCATACTGTCTGGCTTTATAATTACATATAACTACCTAGAGCGATTCGAAAGCAGCCCAGCCGAATCCACCCCAAACTATTTATTCGCTAGATTTTCTCGAATCTACCCACTTTATGCCTTCTGCATTTTATTTGCCTGGATGAATTCAGGCGGCGCCATTGCGATATGGCCATATCTTTCTGCCACTCAAGCCTGGGATGACAACATTGGTTTAGCCATGGGGTTAAACTCTCCCGCCTGGAGCATCAGCGTAGAGGCTTTCCTATATATAATCTTCCCTTTCGCCATACCAATATTGAAATACACTGGCGCTCTCTCATCAAAGAACAAGCTCTTTATATTCTTCACCATCGTAATTGCAATTCAAATTGCATTAGCCTTGTATTTCTCTATCTCCGACAAAAGGCTTCTTGGCTCCATAGATCCAAGCTCGCCTCACCGCTGGTTATACAGAGACCCGCTAAACCGATCGCTTGATTTTCTACTAGGGATCTTTGCCGCAATTTATTATAGAAGGTTTTTTGTTGAATCCCTGAAAACCATAAAGAAATGGTCATGCATTACTTACATTTCCATTGCACTTATACTCATGGTGATGACCTCCACTACAATATACTCCAATGCATTTAAGTGGGATGCTGCCTATGCATTACCCTATGTCACTCTTATATTGAGCATCGCCATATCTAAAGAATCAAAGATAAGCAAATTTCTATCCACCCCAAAAATTGTTCTTCTCGGCGAAGCTTCGTTCGCGTTCTATCTGATTCATGTAATGATAGGCGGCGTCTATCTTAAACAAGCAACAAGTTCACTCCCATTCACCTTGATACATCAGGCGTTGTTCCTGTTGATCATTGTTTCACTTTCGATTGGGCTACATCTCACAATAGAAAAGCCTTCGCAAAAATTTCTGAGGGGGCTTACTAAACGAAAAAGAAGCCCCACTAAATACATCCCTTTAAATATAGAAACCCCAGCGCAAACAGAACAACCAACGCAGGCCAACACATGAACGCAAGTGCATTCAGTTTAAGTCAGACACTTGAAAGCAAAAAAAGTCAGCTTATAAAAAACCATGAAAATTTATTGGCCTTTTTCATAGCAACATTTTTTATGCTTTTCGCACAATTCCAAATCAACCCGCCGCTTTTCCTGGGAGATGCCTACAACTACTGGCTTCTCAGCGGAGACATTCTCGACTTATCTTTTCCCGAATCCATTCGGGGCTATTTTTACCCCCTGATGCTTGCGCCATCACGCGCCATTTTTAATGTGCTTCCAAATAGCGGTTATATAGCAACACATATAAGCCAAGCTTTGTTTTTTTCATTTTCGTTAACCATCGCACTACCTTATGTATTTAGCAATATAGTGGGCGGCAATGTCACCTTGACAAGACGCCTTGTAGTGCCTTTTTTGGTGGCGTTTTTCTTCCCTGCACTTATTGCTTACACGCTCAGCGACCTGCCAGCGCTCTGCCTGATCATCATATCAACTGCCTTGATCATACTGGCAAAAAAACAAGACACACCGATACGTTCATTAACTTATGTTTTATTAGCAGGCGTATTGGCATACGGCGCGTACAACACTCGAACAATATACCTGTTCACTTTTATTGCACTGGTGCCAATCATTCCTACACTGGCTTTCACAGGCAAGTCAAACAGATGGAAAGCGATCATAACGGCATCTTTCATTTTTGGCTCCACACTGGCTGCCACACCTCAATCTTTAATCAACCTGCAACACCTTAACTCACTCACCCCACTTGTAATCGCCAACGTCAAGGGGTCGTCCCTCTTTGCTAGCCAACTAAAATGGGGAATTACAATCCAGAAAGTTGAAGGCGTTCACAACCCGGAGGCGGGAGCAACTTTTGCGATATATTACGCCGACCCAATCGGCCTGCAATTGGCAGAGACCTACAAATACAAAGAAACTACACCCACACTTGGCTGGTATGTAAATCTGTTATTTTCAGAACCTGTTTCCTTCCTGAAGATATACACCAAGCACTTTATAAACGGTATCGACGTTCGAGATCCGGATGTCTATACAAAAGGGCTATCCAAGGAAAACAACCTTCGCTCCATCGCAAGCATTTCTATTGTTCTGCTTGGGTTAGTCTGCCTGGCATTTCTGACAACAAAAAAATCCCAACCCCGCAATCACACGGCATACATCAGCCAGACTGGCTCGCGACTGATCTGGCTAACCGCAATATTACTTCCAGTCTTTGCAATTATACCGAGCGCAATTGAAACAAGATTTTTTCTCCCCGTACACGTCTTGGCTTATTGCGCAATTGCTTTTGGACTTTCAAAAGAATGCATTAAGTCAACCCCCGCGACAGTGCTAATACTTACAGGCGTATTGTATGCAGCAGCCGTGTCGGCCTGCTATATAACCGTAACAGACTCTATATCCAAGCCCGTTCTCGAAATGCCCTGACACCGGCATTAAGCACCCCGAATAGCCAAATAATACTCAAACACACCGCCCCATCCGCACATAAAGCTGGGTTTGAGTATTAGTAAGGTTTTAGACTGAGTCTGCGAAGCATACTGGCAGTACAGCGCAATTGCATTTAGATCATGCAACGGCGCTGTACGAGACATCGAATTGGTTTTTCAGGAAAGCCACTCTGGCTTAATTACTACGACACCAATTTACGGTAAATAGCTGCGTATGCAGCAGCCATTGAGTCTGCAGAAAATACATCCTGATACCGCAACAGAGCTCGCTCGCCCATCCGCCGGGCAAGCGCAGAGTCCTCCGCTAGCGCCCTCATTGCATTGGCAAGCGCCCCCGCATCCTGAGGAGGAATAACCAGCCCGGTATCATTGGCGATGTTGATGTAGGTAGTGCCCGACCCGATTTCACAAGAGATCAGAGGCTTTCCATACATGGCAGCTTCAAGCAAGGAGATACCAAACGACTCGGAACGCAGATGCGAGGGAAACACAAACGCATAACACAGCGTCAACAGTGCAGCCTTGTCGTCATCACCAAGACCACCGAGAAATTGCACGTTGGAAAGGCCAAGACGTGAAGCCTTCTCCTTGAGCTCGGCCTCCTGATGCCCTCGCCCAAGAATGACCACCGGCAACCCGGTAATTTTTGCCGCATCGAGCAAGTAGTCGAGTCCCTTGTAGTAACGCAACGCGCCTACAAACAGAAAAAACTGGTTACCGACTTTACTGCGCCAATAAGCGAGCTTCTCCTCGGATACGACGGGATAAGTGGCTCTGTCCAGCCCGTAGGGAATGATCTCGACTTTGTCCTTGAATCGGGTGAGTACCGGGCTGCTTTGTGCGTAATTGGGGGAGGACGCCACAATACAATCCACGCTGGATAGAAAGCGGTTCATCAATGGCTGATAGAGTTTGAGGAGGGTCTTCTGCTTGACGATATCGGAGTGATAACTGACGACCGATGGCTTGCCGTGGCGGGTCGTAAAATGGACCAGATCCATGTACGGCCAAGGAAAGTGGTAATGAACCACATCGGCCTCTTTCGCCAATTGCGAAAAATCCCTGAATGCCGACAGCGAGAATCCTGTCGAAGCAACATGCAGATCCAGCTTCGAACGGTGAGTCACATGATTGCCGACCCGCTCATTGCGAGCCGCGCCGCGCTCACTGAGGTAAAGCACCTCAGAGGAACAGCCGTGCTGTGCAACACCCTGGGCAATCTGAAAAATGACTTGCTCGATACCACCCATCGTTTCCGGATAGTAGGTTTTGAAAAAATGCAGAACCTTGATCATTTTCCGTCGAGCACCCTTTGATAGACCTGCAGGGTTTCCTGGGCGCATCGCTCCCAAGAAAAGCCTCGTGCATGATTCATTCCCTTGACTACAGCGGTCTCGCGCCATACTTCGTCGGTGAGGCCGCGCTCAAGCAGGCGGGTCAGCTCATCAACATCCATCGGCGCGCACATCAGAGCGGCTTCGCCAGCCACCTCAGGCAGCGACGAACTGTTGGAGCACACCACCGGCACACCGGAACTCATGGCTTCGAGCACCGGTAAGCCGAATCCTTCGTACAGCGACGGAAAAGCAAACAAGCGTGCTCCTGCAAAAAGCAGTGGTAAGTCTTCGCTCGGAACAAATCCTAAATAGTGAGCCCAGCCCTCGCGCCTGGCGCTTTCAAGCTTCTGGTGGATCACATCGTTACGCCAGCCGTGATAACCGGTGAGAATCAACGGCCAGCGCGTGCGAACTGCCATGGGGAGTTGGCTATAGGCCGCAAGCAATGTTTCGATATTCTTGCGTGGCTCAATGGTACCGACGAAGAGGGAGTAACCATTTACCTTCAGACCATGGCGCTCCAATGTCGCCCTCAGTTCCTCGCGTGGCCTTGGGTAAAACTCCGGAGAGCTGGCCAGCGGTACAGTATGGATCCGCTCAAGAGGCCAGGAAAAATAGCTCGCCAATTCCTGGCGAGTAAACTCCGAATCAGTAATCAGCGCATCAGCCCGGACCAACGTAGCTTTCAATTCTTTCTGCAGATATCGAACCAGTTGCGGCGCATGGCAATGAGCCCAGGTGAAGGGCGAAAGATCATGAAACGTCGCTACGCTTCGGCCCGCAAAAGGCGGCAAATAGTAATTGGGGCTGTGATACAGAAAATCGCCGTGTCCTTTCAGTGCAGCCTTACGCAGCATTGGCATCAGCAGACGATAGGCTTCCACAGCTAGAAAGTTTTTCTGTACTGCGCGCTTTAAACCATAACCACTGCCAGATTCGTTGGCAGCCGTTGGCAATTCAGGCAAAAAGCGTCGACCGGCAAAGAATTGCAGGTCTGTAATATCGGAACTTTGCTGAAGTCTCAGCGCAAGTTCATAGGTATAGCGACCGATGCCAGTCAGCGGAAAGCGGATCGGCTCAACAGATAGAACTAATTTCATTTATTCCGCCGAAAGCATCCAGCTCAGAGTTTCTTCCAAATTTGGTGTTTGCCAGCCTTTGACCAGTTCGCAAAGTCGGGTGTTGTCACCGCACAGGATCTTCACTTCGTTGGCTCGGACAAATGCAGGATTCACTTCGACTTCAAGCGGGTGACCGGTAAGAGCGGAGCACATTGCGATCACCTCGCGAAGCGAATGACTTTTACCGGAACTCACATTAACCGTCTGCCCCGAAGGCCTGGCTTCGATCAAGCCCCTGTAAGCCGTGACCACAGCCCTGACATCGCTGAAATCGCGCGAGACATCCAGATTGCCGAGCTGAATCTTCGCAGCACGCTGGCGAAAATGCGTAACAATCTTGGGTAACAGAAAGCTGTCAGCCTGACCAACACCGGTGTAATTGAATGGTCGAGTGATCAAGATCGGCAATCGTTCACGCCAAAGATTGGCCATGTACTCCATGGCCAACTTGCTGACCGCATAATCATTGGCAGGTGCCGGCGGTGTGGCTTCACTCAACAAACCGGCAGAAGCATTGCCATAAACATTGGCACTGCTGGCAAGCAATACACAGTCCGGCACTTTGCCACAGGCGGCAATCGCCTCGAGTAAATGACGGGTGCCAATAAGATTGACCCGATAAAAGGCATCTGCGGCGCCATGCCCAACGAAGGCCAGCGCCGCCAGATGTATTACCACGTCAGGTTGAATATTTGCCAGCAACTTGCGCAGAGCAGGTCCGTCGGCCAGATCGACCTGGAAATACCCAGGTTCGGCTGAAGGTTGAGAGCCGAGCCCCATCACCTCATAGCCGCTAGCTTGAAGCTCGGCAGCCATGTATCGCCCGGTGAAACCTTGAATTCCTGTAATCAGCGCTCGTTTACCGGCAATACTCATCAGAACGAAAATCCTTGCTCATTTCGACGAAGGTCGGCTTCAACCATCATGCGGCACAACTCTTCCAGCGTAGTTTTCGGTTCCCAGCCCAATACAGCCTTTGCTTTTGCCGGATCACCAATTAACAACTCGACTTCGGTCGGGCGGTAGAACTTCGGATTGATAGTCACAAGCACTTTGCCAGTGGCCGTATCAGTCCCCTTCTCGTCTTCTGCTACGCCGCTCCAGGCAAGATCAATCCCGACAGCTTTAAACGCCATGGTCACAAAATCGCGCACGGTTTCAGTACGGTTTGTCGCCAATACGAAAGTATCTGGCTCGTTAGCTTGCAGCATGCGCCACATGCCTTCGACGTACTCTTTGGCAAAACCCCAGTCGCGCTTGGCGTCAAGATTGCCCAACTCCATCTTGTCGAGCAGACCCAGTTTGATTTTGGCGACCGAATCAGTAATTTTGCGAGTCACGAATTCACGACCGCGCAGTGGTGATTCGTGGTTGAACAGGATTCCGCTGGTGGCGAAGATACCGTAGGACTCGCGGTAGTTGATGGTCATCCAGTGGGCATACAACTTGGCGACGCCATAAGGGCTGCGCGGATAGAACGGTGTGCTTTCGATCTGAGGGATGGCCTGAACCTTACCGAACATCTCCGAAGTCGACGCTTGGTAAAAGCGAACCTTCGGGTTGACGATACGGATGGCTTCCAGAAGATTCACACAACCCAGACCAGTAATTTCAGCCGTGGTCAGAGGTTGATCGAAAGACACGCCTACAAAGCTCTGGGCCGCGAGGTTGTAAACCTCAGTTGCTTCCGTGGTTTGCAGCAGGCGAATGCTGGCCGAGAGGTCAGTCAGATCGTACTCGACCAGATGCAGATTTGGGTGCTGGCTAACGCCGAGCTCCTCAAGGCGCCAGAAATTGACAGAACTGGTCCGACGGTAGGTGCCGTACACCGTATAACCCTTCTCCAGCAGCAGTTCCGCCAGATAGGCGCCGTCTTGACCAGTAATGCCAGTAACGATAGCTTTCATGCGAATCCTCTAAACTCCATTTGAGCGCCCAAGCAGGCTCTGTTGTGTATTCGTGCCTATCAGCTCTCGTCGAAAGAGCCGCAAAGTCTTGCAGATCATACAGAATGCAACCCTGCACGACGATACCTAAGCTGCACCCAACACGTATCTAAGTCTATTGTGCCAGCATCATCTGACAGGCGCCCGACTTGACATCCAAAATGCGTGACAAACTCACCCCACCCCCCCCGAACAGAGCTTCTTACCACCGAAAAAAATCAAGCACTTGCAGGCAAAACGCCGACATCCGAGATTGTGGGCTTTGGGCCTGAAAGAAAAAGTCTAGAAAGAGTGACACTCCCTGAACCCCAGCCTAAAATGGTGTGTTTTTTTCACCAACAATCTGGTGCTTTTAATGCGCAACGGTTCAGTAAGTATCGCCCTGTCGGACATCATCGCAGCGACACGACGATACGCTTTGGTAGGGATGCTAGGCTGGCAGGACGTCCGCCAGCGCTATAGGAGATCGGCATTAGGCCCTTTCTGGCTGACTATCAGCATGGGTGTAATGATCGGCACCATAGGCGTGGTCTTTGGGCAGATCTTCAACTCCCCGATGAACGAATTCCTGCCTTTCCTCGCGATCGGCATGATTTTCTGGGGCTTCATGTCTACAGTCGTCAACGAAGGCTGCACCGGCTTCATTGCCGCCGAAGGCATAATTAAACAGCTTCCGATCCCCTTGTTCACCCATATTCTTCGCATGATCTGGCGAAACATATTGATCCTGGGCCATAACATTCTGATTTTCCCGCTGGTATTGCTCGCCGTTGGCAAGCCATTGACCTGGATTGCACTCCTCAGTATTCCGGGCTTCGTTCTTGCCTTGCTGAACTTTGCCTGGATTGCATTGCTGCTAGGCGTTCTGTGCGCGCGCTACCGTGACTTGCCGCAGATTATCGGCAGCTTGTTGCAGGTAGTGTTCTATCTCACGCCGATCATGTGGATGCCAAGCCTGCTGCCACAACGTACTGGCCTGTACCTGCTGGACCTCAACCCGGCTTACCACATTATGTCGGTGGTTCGCTCCCCGCTGATCGGGCAACTGCCTACTGCCACAAACTGGTGGTTTTCCCTGGGCATGGCCGTCGTAGGCTGGCTCGTTGCACTTGTGGTCTATGGCCGTTACAAGCGCCGCATCGCTTACTGGCTCTAAGAAGAACTCCTAATGTCCTTGATCGAATTCAAAAATGTTTGTGTAGATTTCCCTATCTACAACGCCAACGGGCGCTCCCTGAAAAAACGTTTGATTCAGGTAGCCACCGGTGGGCAATTGGGTGCCGACCAACAGGGTCGCGTAATCGTCAGGGCGCTGGAAGATCTGACGTTCACGTTGCGCGACGGCGACCGTGTTGGCCTGCTTGGGCATAACGGCGCCGGCAAAAGCACCCTGCTGCGCCTGCTGAGCAGCGTTTACGAGCCCTCCTCCGGCACTGCGCTGATCAACGGCGAAATCGGTTCCCTGATCGATATATCCCTGGGCACAGACCCGGAAGCCACTGGCAGGGAAAACATTTTCCTGCGCGGCGGCATCCTTGGAATGACCAAAGCTCAGATTGCAGAGAAGCTTGACGAAATCATCGAGTTTTCAGAATTGGGCGACTTTGTCGACATGCCGATTCGTACCTACTCCTCTGGCATGCACCTGCGATTGGCGTTCGCTGTTTCAACCACGATAAAACCACAAATCCTGCTGATGGATGAATGGCTATCGGTCGGCGACGAAGGCTTCAAGCACAAAGCCGAAATCCGTATGAACGAGCTGGTGAAGTCGACCAATATCCTGGTCATTGCCAGCCACTCCCGCGAAATGGTCATGCACACCTGTAATCGAGTGCTCTGGCTGGAGCATGGAAAGATAAAGATGGATGGCGATCCGGCGACGGTCACCGCTGCCTACTTTGGAGCTTAAGGCCTATGAACAGCATTCGGCGTAATGGTGTGGATATCGAGACGGCTTTTTCCGTCGCGTCCAGGCGGCTACTCACTAACGTAAATATAAGTCCCGGTGCCATCACACACGAGGACCCCCTTCTTGCCTCCTATTCAGGCATGAAACCGAGCGTGCGCCATCATGTCAAGCAGGTAATCCGTCGGATCGCCCGCGGCGTCTTCCGGTTAACCAGACCACTTGCGCGCCCGTTGCTTTTCCGCCTGCGCAGTTATTTCATGTCGGATATCCGCCAAGAAATGATGGAAGAGATCAACAAGCTGAACTGGATGCAGCAGCAGCACCATCATCAAATCGTGCAGGAGCTTGAACGCCTGTCGAACGCGACAAAATTACACACACGGTTGTCGCAAAAGATTTTTTCCAGCCAGTTATCGCAGGAAGACATCGAACATCAACTGGACCGGATCGAAACCTACAGCTTGGTGGACGCCAACCGTGTCGCAATCGACTCCGGCCCGGATGAGGTTCTGGTCAAAACCACAGTTGGATATGTGCTTTGTGCGGCAAAAGACTATGCACTGCTGGCCAGCCTTCTCCAAGCAGGCGAGCTGGAACCTGGTACTCGCCATGTCATTGAGCGATTCATACAGCCTGGCGATGTGTTCATTGATGTCGGAGCCAATATCGGCTTGCACTCCATCGCCGCAGCCCGCGCGATGTCGGGACAGGGCAAAATTATCGCCTTCGAGCCTTTTGAACAGACCTGCAAGCTTCTTGAGAAGAACCTTTGGCTCAACGGTTTTTCGGCTATCAGTGAAGTCTCGCGACTTGCCCTCTCGGACAAAGCGGAAACTCGCAGACTGCACCTGGGGGTGACCAGCGGCCATCATTCGCTTTATGAACTGGAGACTCCAGCGTTCTACGCCACGACTTCAGTGGATGTCACTACCATTGCCCTGGATGATTTCTTACCGGAGAACCTGACGGTCAAACTGCTGAAAATCGATGCAGAAGGCGCAGAAATCGACATCATCAAAGGCGCGCAAAAGTTACTGAAATCCAATCCGCAAATGCTTCTGATCGTTGAACTCGGCCTGTCCCACCTGAAAAGAAATACGCTCGATCTCGAAGAATGGCTCGAGCACTTCACATCCCTGGGGCTGGTTTACAGTGTGATCAACGTTCAGACCGGTGATCTTGAAGACTGGTCAGTGGAACAACTGAGTAAGACAACTTCCGTCAACTTGCTGTTTTCATCGGCCAATTCACAGCCGGCGAAGGGTGTGAATGCATGAAGAGTGAAGTCATAGTTGTAGGTGCCGGTGGCCATGCCAAGGTTTGCATTGAGCTACTACAGGCGCAAGGCAACAAGGTCGCCTACTGCGTTGGCAATCCGGACAGCCCGGACAAATGCCTGGATATCCCGGTGTTGAAAAGCGACGACCACCTTCCAGCACTTCGCAAGGATGGGTATGAGCGGGTGTTCATCGCCATCGGGTCAAATCTATTGCGCAACAAGCTGGCGAAGAAAGTCACCGAAATGGGCTTTCGACTGGTCAATGCGATCAGCCCCGCGGCAACGGTATCGCCCTCAGCCAGTCTGGGCGTCGGAATCGCTGTCATGGCCGGGGCCGTTATCAACGCAGAGGCGACGATTTCCGACCTTTGCATCGTGAACACCGGCGCCACCATCGACCATGACTGCGTCATCGGACTGGCAGTACACATCGCCCCACAGTGCGCACTCGCGGGCAACGTGCATGTCGGCAACCTCAGCTTCGTCGGCGTAGGCAGCAAAATCATTCCCGAGATTCACATCGGTGAGTCGGTCATGGTTGGTGCTGGCAGTGTCGTAATCTCGAACGTCGGGTCAGCAACCACGGTTGTGGGCGTGCCTGCCAAAGTTATATACAAAATTTGAAGGAAGAAACATGAAACGTATTTCCATTGCACAACCGAAGCTTGCTGGTAACGAACGCAAATACGTGCTCGATTGCCTGGATACAAACTGGATTTCTTCCAACGGCAAATACATCGGCGCCTTCGAAGAAAGCTTTGCAGCATTTTGCGGCGTCAAACACGCGATCGCGACCAATAACGGCACAACCGCCCTGCACTTGGCGCTGGTCGTGCTGAACCTGCAGCCTGACGACGAAGTTATCATTCCCACCGTGACCTACATTGCAACGGCAAACGCAGTACGCTATTGCGGCGCCACCCCGGTATTGGTGGATGTCTGTGCCGACACGATGAACATCGACCCGCGGACCATCGAAAGCAAAATCACCTCGAAGACCAAGGGCATCATCCCGGTACACCTATACGGTCACCCCGCGCAGATGGATGTTGTCAACGAGATCGCGCGCAAACACAACCTTTGGGTCGTCGAGGATGCCGCCGAGGCTCATGGAGCCGAAGTTCACGGCAGCAAGGTAGGCGGCCTCGGCACTTGCGCAACCTTTAGCTTTTTCGGCAACAAGATCATTACCACCGGCGAAGGCGGCATGATCACTACCAACGACGACGAGCTCGCAGCCAAGCTGCGCTTGTTCCGCGGTCAGGGCATGGATCCGAATCGCCGGTACTGGTTCCCGGTAGTCGGTTACAACTACCGCATGACTAACATCCAGGCGGCAATTGGTCTGGCACAGATGGAAGGCATCGCTACAGCACTGGCCGATCGCGAACGTTTGGCCGTCTGGTACAACGAAGCGCTTGCAGACCTTAAAGACAAGATTGTCATGCCAACCCAGGCTTCATGGGCGAAACAAGTGTTCTGGATGTACAACATTTTCCTGGCTGACGGAGATGAACATAAGCGCGACGCTGTGATGCAAAAACTCGACGCGATGGGCATCGAGACGCGGCCAGTGTTCTACCCAATGCATGTCATGCCTCCGTATAAGGAAGACAACACCTATCCAGTGGCAGACCTGTGGTCGGGCCGCGGCATCAACCTGCCGACCCACCAGGACCTGACCCAGGAAGACATCATCAGAATCGCAGCCAGCTTGCGTGAGGTCCTGGCAGCCTGATGAAAATTGCACTTTGCTCCACGTTTGTACCCTTCATCAGGGGGGGAGGAAGAAACATCGTCGACTGGCTTGCGTCTACGTTGACGGAAGCGGGGCATCAGGTCGAAGTTGTCTATCTGCCCGAGCTCGACGCGCCAGACTTGCTGTTTCAGCAGATGATGGCGCTGCGCTGGGTAGATCTTCAAGCCGCCGACCGGGTCATCTGCTTCAGACCCCAGGCTCACTTGATTCCGCATCCGCACAAAATCCTATGGTTCATTCACCACATTCGTGTGTTCTATGACCTGTGGGACAGCCCCTATCGGGACTTCGCAGACGACGCAAAGCACAGTGCAATCCGCGAGGCATTATTCGACGCGGATACTCGCGCGCTGGGTGAGGCAAAGGCAATTTTCACCAACTCAAAAGTTGTATCGGGTCGACTCAAGACCTATAACGACGTCGACAGCGAAGTGTTGTATCCGCCCGTATTTGAATCGGAACGTTTTTTCTGCGCCGGCTACAACGACGAAATCGCTTATATATGCCGCATGGAGCACCACAAGCGTCAGCACTTGCTGATCGAAGCGCTGAGTTGCACCACCACCCCTGTGCGCCTCCGACTGCTGGGAACTGGCTCAGGTCCCGCTTACGGCATTGCACTTCGAGAAAAAATCGAGGAGTGCAATGTAGCTGATCGCGTAATCCTGGATGAACGCTGGATCACCGAGGAAGAAAAAGTGGAGTGCCTCTCAACCTGCCTGGCTGCAGCCTACCTGCCGGTGGATGAGGACTCCTACGGTTATCCAAGCCTGGAAGCCAGTCACGCTGAAAAACCGATTCTCACTACCACGGATTCGGGCGGCGTGCTTGAACTGGTCCAGGACGGCTACAACGGCTACATCGCAGAGCCTACCCCCGAATCCCTGGCTAAGGCCATGGACAAGCTATACCGGGAAAGAAGCACAACCGAAGCCATGGGCAAGAACGCCAAACAGCGGTTGGTTGATTTGAAAATTTCCTGGTCGCATGTGCTGGAGCGCCTTTTGGCATGAAAGTTTTAATCGTGAACAACATGGCCCCGTTCATTTGGGGCGGCGCAGAAGAACTGGCTGTCAACCTACAAAAGAACCTGATCATCGCCGGGCATGATGCGGAAATAATGCGAATTCCATTTCAATGGGAACCCGCATCACGTATCCCTTCGCAGATGTTGCTGACGCGCACTCTGGAAGTCTTCAATACCGATCATGTCATTGCCCTGAAGTTTCCGGCGTACCTCGTACGTCATCATAGAAAATCGTTGTGGCTGCTTCACCAGTATCGCCAGGCTTATGACTTGTACGATGTAGGTCAAACCAACCTGCCCGCAGATCAGACCGGGGCGGACATTCGCAAAGCCATTATTAATGCTGACAACGAGAGTTTCGCCGAGAGCCGGCATATTTACACCAACTCCGAAGTCACGAGAAAACGGCTGCTCAAGTACAACGGTTTTGACTCCCAAGTATTGCTTCCGCCGGTCAATGATCCTGAAGCGTTTACGGGAGGCCAATTCGATGACTATATCTTTGCAGGTGGCCGAGTAAACGGCATGAAACGCCAGTACTTGCTTTTGCAAGCGCTGGCCAAAGCTGACAAGCGAGTCAAACTGATTATCGCCGGGCCTCCCGAGTCGCCTGCCGACACACAGCAATTGAACGCCATCATCGAAGAGTTCAGCCTGCAGGATCGTGTAAAGCTCGACTTGCGCTTCTTGCCACGAGCCACTTACGTGGATTATGTCAATCGTGCTCTTGCCGTTGCCTACATCCCCTTCGACGAAGACTCGTTGGGCTATGTGGCCATGGAGGCAGCAACGGCTCGTAAAGCCTTGATCACGACGACAGACAGCGGTGGAATCCTTGGACTGGTGACGCCAGGGGAAACCGGCTGGAGAGCTGAGCCTACCGCTGAGAGCCTGGCAGAAGTAATGAATGCCGTTTTTGAGAGCAAAACTCGAACCAAACAATATGGCGAGGGTGCGCAGGCACTGTGGAACGGTCTGGGTATCAATTGGCCCGAAACCATAGAGGCGCTTCTCAAATGAAACTTGTCATATTTACACCGGCCGTCAAATCCTCGGCGATAGGCCGAATGACTCGACTCGTCGTTCGGGAATTATTGACCCACCAACATCAAGTGGTGGTGATTCGCACTGAAAGCCCGCACCTCCTGGCCAGAGAAAGCCACGACTTCGGCTGCACCCTGCTGCCCTGGACGAGCGAGGCTGAAGTCGCTCAGGAAGTTGCGAGCGCTGACTGCTGTGTCTACCAGATTGGCGACAACTACGAGTTTCATGAAGGTGGCATTGTCTGGCTCGTCAGAGCTCCAGGGATCGTTTGCCTGCATGACTTCTTTCTAGGTCACTTGTTCCGTGGCTGGGCACAGCAACGACGTGACGAGGCGAACCACATACTGACTCAGTGGTACGGAACAAAGATCACCGCCAATTATTTCAGCGCCTGCGACAGCACAACATTCATCCGGGAAACACGAGAGTCGGCACCGCTGACCGAATGGATCAGCTCCATGGCCACTGGAGTGATAACTCATAGTGCCTGGGGTTGTGATCGTATCCTGCAGGCTTGTGCCGGGCCGCTGTTCGTCACCCCACTCGCATACGATGCCCCTGGCGCAGTTGACACCGCAAATGAACCTAAAGGTAATCGCAAGCTGAAGGTTCTTACGATCGGGCACATCAATTCGAACAAACGTATTGAAAGTTGCATTGAAGCGATTTCAAGCAACTCGCTACTGCGCAGAAACATTAGCTATCACCTTGTCGGAGCCATTCTTCCGAGCATGGAAAGGAAGCTTTCTGAACTGGCAACTGTCAGCGGCGTCGAGCTGATTATTTCGAACGAAGTTGATGATGCGACGCTGTCCGAGGCGATCAGGGACGCCGACGTAATCAGCTGCTTACGCTGGCCCAGCCTCGAAGCGGCTTCGGCTTCGGCCATTGAAGCAATGCTCTACGGAAAGGCCACAATCGTTACGAATACCGGTTTTTACAAAGAAATACCTGACCAGTATGTGCTGAAAGTATCGTCTGATAACGAAGTAGAGGATCTGAAGAAAATCTTCCTCTCCCTCCAAAACAAAAGATCCTCAGCAGCCGACATCGGTAAACAGGCACAACTGTGGGCAAGAGAAACGTTTACCGCTGAAAATTACGCGCGGAAACTGGAGCAGGCCATACCTGTCGTGCTTCGGGCAAAAGTGATCATTTCGGCAGTCGATCATTTTGCGACCATTATCGATAAATGGTCGGCAAGTCCCGAGTTGCTCAGGACCCCTGAAATACTGGAACCGCTGAGTATCTTTAACACCAACACGATCGTGTAAAGCGTACTTGCGGTGGGCCATTCCTCCGGCCCACCGCAATATGCAGTCCGACGCGTCCTCCCTACTTCACACTACCAAAGATAAATTGTGCAGTCTCAATCCAGGCGACAGGCTTATACCCACGCTTGATTGCATCTTCCTTGGCGGCAAGTGCCACAGGATCGAACGCGTACTTCTTCAGTTCGGCCACCCACACCGAAACGTCCCACGGATCCAGATAATCCAGCAGCTCACCACCCACTTCCGGTATTGAAGCAGAGCTTGAGGCAAGACAGTACTTGCCAGCCGCCAAACTCTCCGCGACCGGTAGTCCCCAGCCTTCATAAAGGGACGGAAACGCCGTCATAGTGCAATTCCGATACAGGTGCATCAAATCTGAATCGGAAACATTGTTGAGTATACGAATGTATTCTTTCGTTCTCGGATCAAGGCCGATATCCATTAGTAGATCGCCTACGCCCCAGCCCGGCATACCGACAAAGACCAATCTGGGTAAGCCCTGTACGCCGGCATCAATCAAGCGTGTATAAGCACGGTAAAGCACTTCATGATTTTTTCGACGTTCGATAGTGGAGACAAACAGTACAAAGCGCTCTTTCAGCAACGCTTCAACATCAGTACTGATCTTGTCACTCAACTCATGAGACAACTGGCAGCCGAGCTTGACCACTGCAGTCTCGGGGATGGGTGCTCCCAGTTCTTCCAACAGCGAGATCAAGTCTTTACGAGTGCATTCCGAGATGCACAGAACCTTGTCCGCGCACCAGGCAACATCAGCGAAGTAGTTGGCAAACTTGGCCGCCACATCACCGACACACAAGTGGGGAAGCCTGACCGGAATCACATCGTAGCAAAATAGAATGACCTGCAAGCCCACCTGCTTCTTGAGTTCATAAAGATGCGGCAGATTTTTATTGTCCCAGTCCAGCCCGACCGAAATGTAACTATCACCCTTGGTAAAGGGATGACCCGAGGTATGGGCCTTCCGAGACGAGGGTGTGAACACGTAGCTGCGATTCGCCGGTTTCAGAAACGCCTTGGCCGCCGATCGCAGATGCCGGACACCGATCACCGCCTCAACAATCGATATACGTCGCTGCTGAAAAAACTGATAGATACGCCCGCTCAACTTCGAAGGCAGTCGATTCAGCACTTTTATTGCTTTTTCTTTCAACCGGGCTTCGATCGAACTCTTATTCGAACCACCGCTGGCAAGCGGACCGGGTGCAACTACATGTGCGCCGGAGATTCTTTTCAACGTCGCCGCAACATCGGTGGAGTCGATGGCGCTGTAACCCGTGGAATGGCTGTAGAAGCAGAACTTGACATCCTCACCGGCAGCAATCAACTCCCGCGCGTGAGCGGCCGCTTCTGCCTCGGTACGGATAATGCCTACTGCTGGTCGGCGCCAGCCCAGGATGGTCGTTACATCAAACCAAGTGGTCATGCCTCAAGCGCCTTCTTTTTAAGGATTTCTGCCGCTGCGCGCGGTATCGATTCAAGACTGCGGGCCCATGTCAAAGGCTCCCGGGATTCTCTGTCCGGCCCGTTTGCGCCTATCGTTGCCGGCCCAACCAGACGGTTACGAATGGCCGCATGGAATTCCCCCGGCGTACGTGCAACAGTAATTTCCGGCTGGCTTAAATGCTGCTCAAATCCACGGAAAGCTGATTCAGTGCCAACCACATACTTGCCCGAATAAATGGCTTCTGCCGTCTTGATATTCGAACCGCCGCCATGGGGAATCGGCAGCAGGAAGGCATGTGCGAGAGTTTTGACTGCATCGAGATCGTCATCTGACAGCATGTACAGCAGTTGCAGACGGGACAGATTCAACTGTCCCCAGCGGCTTGCCCGGAGTGTTGCTTCAAGGTGTTCACACACACTGCCGACCACTACCAGCTTGCTGTCAGGTGGAATACACGCCAACGAACTACCCAGGCATTCGTTAAAACCTTTGAAGTTAGGTGGGTGCGCGCTGGCCACATATAGAATCCACGGTGACTCAGGAAGAATTTTTTTCCAGGTCTCCAGTACCTCAGCCTCGGCTTCCCACGGCGCAATGCCGTTAGATGCAAGCAATGGATTACTTGCACCCCAAGCCTCAAGAACATCAAAATCCGCCTGAGTAACGGCCACCGAAATATCGGCTTCAAGCGCGGCTTTTCTTTCAAGCGCATCGATATCAGAAATGACCGAGTCGGCATCCTTGACACCGTAACTGTCGAGGATCTCTTGCTTCAAAGGCGCCTCGATGTTTTGCGAGCCATAAATCAGACAGGCATTACGGTACTGAGGCAATTGCTTGATTTTCAGTACCAATGGCCACAGCCATGGCTGCTCGACATGTATTACGTCAATGACTGACGGCAACTTCTTGAGAATGTCAGGGAACCCCTGCTCCGAAGAAGCGAACTCACCCGAAAGCAAATCATTGATCAACGGCACATAAGTACCCTTGTACTTCCTGAAACTGCTGCCAGCGGGAAACGGGACGTCGTTCGCGCCCAGAGTCGACGGCGGATACCCTTCCGGCTCGTAGACCGCTAAGTGAGTAACGCTCCAACCATTCTCGCTGAAGGTTTTAGCAATATTGGCTACCCTGACCTGGCCACCGTGTCGGGGACTGTCAATCGGGTAGGTACTTAGCAATAGAACCGTTTTCAAAATATGAACCTATAGAATTGATATTTCACAACCCGCAACCGCACTTCAATATTACGAACACCGAAGTACGGGTGCCGTTGGATACCAAAGAGTCTGAGGTCTCAAACCCCTTCAATCAGTGACTCTATCTCTTTCAAACGTGCCCACATCAACGCTTGATCGCCTTTTGCTTCAACGTTGAGTCTTAACAGAGGTTCGGTATTGGAGCCCCGCAAGTTGAAGCGCCAGTCAGCAAAAGAAAGGCTGATACCGTCGGTTTTATCGAGTTCAGGATTCTGCGGCAAATAATGTTCCAGGACCTTTTGCAACATTGCTGGCACATCTTCAACCCGGTAATTGATCTCACCCGTGCACGGGTAAGCCGCGATGCGCTCATCAACCAGCTGCGCCAGTGTCTTCCCGCTAGAGGACATCAAGGCCATGACCAGCAGCCACGGAATCATCCCGCTGTCGCAATAGGCAAAGTCACGAAAATAGTGGTGCGCGCTCATTTCACCACCATAGATTGCATCTTCAAGGCGCATGCGCTCCTTGATGAAGGCGTGGCCGGTCTTGCAGAGAACCGGCACACCGCCCGCCTGTGCGACTTGATCGATGGTATTCCAGGTCAGTCGCGGGTCATGAATGATCTTGCTACCCGGGTGCTGCTTGAGCAGCATCTCTGCCAACAGCCCTACAAGGTAATACCCCTCGATAAACCGGCCTGTTTCATCGAAAAAGAAGCAGCGGTCGAAGTCGCCATCCCATGCCAGACCCACATCGCAGCCATGTTCCAACAGCGCCCGCTGGGTCAGATCACGGTTCTCCGGCAACAGCGGGTTAGGCACGCCGTTGGGGAAGTTGCCGTCCGGCGCTGCGTTGATAATCACCCACTCGAAAGGCAGTTTGCCTGTCAACGCCTGCAAGACCGGGCCCGCGGCACCATTACCAGGATCAGCGAGTATTTTCAGCGGTTTCAGTTCGGCAATATCGACGTAACTGAGCAAGTGGTCGATGTAACGGCTCTTGTCGAGTTCAACACGGACAACGCCCGGCTCGGCAGCCAATGGCCCGAGATCGCCGCTTTCCACACGATCACGGATAGCGTTGAGTCCGGTATCGCCACTGATCGGACGCGACTGGGATTTGACCAGCTTCATCCCGTTGTAGCCCTTGGGATTGTGGCTGGCAGTAATCATCACGCCGCCATCGGCATCGAATGCACTGGTAGCAAAATAAACTTCTTCGGTGCCACACAGGCCGATATCAATGACATCCGCACCGGCTTCTCGCAGGCCATGGGTCATTGCATCAGCGAGCATCGGGCTCTCGAGCCGCATATCCCGCCCTAATACAATACTTCTGCCCTGCAATTCTGTAACCATTGCGCGGCCTATCCGATAAGCAACATCCTCATTGAGGTCGGACGGCACTTGGCCGCGAATGTCATAAGCCTTGAAGCACCGGGTTTTGATAGGGGTATGCATTCTGCTTCTTGCCTGAGTAACTTAAGACGACACACTGGTGCTGCTCTTGTGCATCATCAAAGTGGTTAACATCGAGAGCCGACATATGCAAAAAGCCTGATCGGCTGAGCACTCACCGACCAGGCTTATCGCTGTCAACACGCTATTATTTGTCGACGCGGCCGTAGTTATCTTCAAATCGGACGATATCGTCTTCACCCAGATAGTCGCCGCTTTGCACTTCAATGAGCACCAGATCAATGACCCCAGGGTTCATCAAACGATGCTGATGGCCCGCACGGATAAAGGTTGACTCGTTCGTGTTAAGCATCAGTTCCTGCTGATCATTTACGACTATTGCCATCCCGCTGACAACGATCCAGTGCTCGCTGCGGTGGTGATGCATCTGCAAGGAAAGCGAAGCCTTGGGCTTGACGACAATGCGCTTGATCTTGAAGCGCTCGCCATTTTCCAGCGTTGTATAAGTGCCCCACGGGCGGTGCACTGTGCGATGAAGCAGGTGGACCGTGTGACTGCAGGCTTTCAACTGGTTGACGATATGTTTAACGTCTTGAGCGTGGTCTTTGTGGGCAATCATGACGGCGTCGGGGGTATCGATCACCAGCAAGTCTTCCACACCGACCAACGCAGTCAGGCGACCTTCGCTATTTACATAGTTGTTGCGTGAACCATGGGACAGCACTTCGCCTTCAAACCGGTTGCCGTTCTCGTCAGGCTCGGTCAGTTCGCTCACGGCGTTCCATGAACCGATATCACTCCAGCCGATGTTACAAGGGATGGTCGCGACCTTTTTCGAACGTTCCATCAATGCATAGTCGATGGAAATATCCGGCACCTGTGCAAAGGCGTCGCTGTCCAGCGCCAGGCAACGGTAATTATTGGACGAGGTAATGCGGGACTTTTCGATGGTCCTGGTAACGGCCTCAACAACGTCCGGGGCGTGGTGACGGAGTTCTTCCAGAACCGTGCCGACTCGGAAACAGAACATGCCGGAGTTCCAGTAATAATTGCCGGCAGTCACGTAACCCTGAGCAGTTTCAAGGTTTGGCTTCTCTACAAAGCGCGCCACTTTCAAACCGCCCTTAAGCGGGGCTTCCTTTTGCGCTTCGATATAACCGAACCCGGTTTCAGGGTAGGTCGGCTGAATGCCAAAAGTCACAAGCCAGCCTTCAGAGGACAGCGCTACTGCATTGGCAACCGCGTCGGCGAAGGCCTTCTCATCCTTGATCAGATGGTCTGCAGCTAATACGAGCATGTGGGCATCAGGGCCGTGCGTAGTTTCCAACTGAAGTGCAGCCGCCGCCACTGCTGCTGCGGTGTTGCGCCCGAAAGGCTCAAGAATGAAACCCTGGGAATGCTTGGCGGTGTTAACAGCGCCGTACTCATCCTCGGTTTTGAACAAAAGCTCGCGGTTGGTCACCGTAAGGACTTCGACAACACCTTCAAGACGAGAGGCACGCAGGAACGTCTTCTGGATTAGATTCTGCCCATCTGGCAAATCCATGAACGGCTTGGGGTGGGCTTCGCGAGAAACAGGCCACAACCGGCTGCCCACTCCGCCGGACAAAATAACGGGAATCAGTTCCATGCTCTAAATCCTTAATCCCCTTTCCTGTGGATGAGTATCAGGAAAGCGGGCTCAGTTATGTTTCTATTCGTTCCTGCACCGTTCCGAGTGCAAAATCCTTGCCCCACCTGCCCGTTTGCAAGCGGCAGAGCCTTTGGCATCGGCGATCCACTGGACGCCAAGCCCAATCGTTGATCTGTCCAACGGCTCGATTATGCGAGCCATTCTACAGGGGATGTCGCAAATTAATAACTCGGCAACGCTGCCTAACGCTACCAAGGAAAACAACCGACCGCTCTTGCCATGATATGGCTCAAATCGCGGGTAACAAACAGTCGTTACTTAGTAGGATGATCCAACAACTTCTGCAAATACTGCCCATAGCCGGTTTTCTTAAGGCTCGTCGCCTGAATCTGGAGCTGCTCTGAGGTTATCCAGCCGTTGCCATAAGCAATTTCTTCCAGGCAAGCGACTTTGAGGCCTTGACGATGTTCGATGGTATGGACGAAGTGACCAGCCTCAAGCAAGGAGTCATGGGTACCGGTGTCTAGCCAGGCGAACCCGCGCCCCAACATCTCGACGGTGAGCGTTTTTTGCTCGAGATAGGCACGATTAATATCGGTAATTTCCAACTCGCCTCGTTCTGAAGGCTTGATATTCTTGGCAATTTCAACGACCTGATTGTCGTAAAAATACAATCCGGTAACCGCGTAGCTGGATTTCGGCTTCAGAGGTTTTTCTTCAATACTGAGCGCATTTCCCGTCGCATCGAACTCGACCACCCCAAAACGCTCTGGATCAGAAACGTGATAGCCGAACACTGTCGCCCCGGACTTCTGCGCACTGGCCGAACGCAAATTCTCGGTAAAATACTGACCGTAAAAGATGTTATCACCGAGGATCAAACAGCATGGATCATCACCAATAAATTCCTCGCCGATGATAAAAGCTTGAGCCAAACCGTCCGGACTCGGCTGTTCGGCGTAGCTCAACTCAATACCGTATAGGCTGCCATCGCCCAACAGCTTGCGGAAATTCGGCAAGTCGTCAGGAGTGGAAATGATCAGGATTTCACGCATGCCAGCCAGCATCAGCACCGAAAGCGGATAGAAGATCATCGGCTTGTCGTAAATCGGCAGCAGTTGTTTAGAAACACCCAGAGTGACCGGGTGCAAACGCGTGCCCGAGCCGCCGGCAAGAATAATGCCCTTACGGTTTGACTTGATCATTTATTCAGAACTTCCCTAAGCATTCGGGTTACACCACTCTGCCAATCCGGCAAGTGTAGTGAAAAGTTGTCACGCAGCTTCTGAGTATTCAAACGCGAATTCAAAGGGCGGAGTGCAGGCGTTGGATAGGCGCTGGTTTTTATGGGGTTGATCGCCGTTACAGCGAGTTGCTCGCCATTAGCCCGAGCGAACTCGATCACATACTCGGCATAGCTGTACCAAGACACTTCGCCGCTCGCCGTCAAGTGATACACACCCGCCAGCCCGGCGCGCTGCAAGACGCTCTGAATCGCCAAAGCCGTCACGTCGGCGATCAAATCGGCACCCGTCGGGGCACCAATCTGGTCTGCGATTACGTTAAGGGTTTCGCGCTCTCTGGCCAGTTTCAACATGGTCTTGGCAAAGTTGCTGCCGCGGGCGCTATAGCACCAGCTTGTCCGGAAGATCAGGTACTTGCAGCCGGAGTCGATAATCGCCCTCTCACCAGCCACCTTGCTGGCACCGTAATGATTCAGGGGCGCAACAGCGTCCACTTCCTCCCAGGGCCTTGTACCTTGACCGTTAAACACATAGTCGGATGAATAATGAATCAACCAAGCGCCCAATGACATGGCTTCTTCAGCCATGACCCCACACGCCTCGGCGTTCAAGCGATACGCCAACGCGGTCTCGCTATCCGCTTTATCGACCATCGTATAGGCAGCGGCATTTACAATAAAATCAGGTTTGACCTTGCGAATCGTAGCTCGCAAGGCATCGAAATCAGACAGGTCACCGCACAAGCCATCGACCGTATGACGGTCCAGCGCGATCAACTCGCCTAGCGGCGCTAGAGAGCGTTGCAACTCCCAGCCTACCTGGCCATTTTTTCCCAGTAGAAGGATTTTCATGCCTTGCTCGAACGATCCGCGTAGTTCTGGTCGATCCACTGCTGGTAGCTGCCGCTCTTCACATGAGCAACCCACTCGGTATTATTGAGATACCACTCGACAGTCTTGCGGATACCGGTTTCGAACGTCTCTTCCGGCGTCCAACCCAGCTCACGCTGGATTTTGCTGGCATCGATTGCGTAGCGCTGATCATGGCCCGGGCGATCCTGAACGTAGGTGATCAGCCTGGCGTGTGGACGATGAGCGGAATCAGGACGCAATTCGTCGAGCAGCGTACAAAGGGTATGCACAACTTCGATGTTTTGCTTCTCGTTATGGCCGCCGATGTTGTACGTCTCGCCGATAACACCTTCGGTCACGACTTTGTACAGTGCACGAGCATGATCTTCGACGTAGAGCCAATCTCGGACCTGATTGCCCTTGCCGTAAACCGGCAGCGGCTTGCCTTCCAGCGCATTGAGAATAACTAGAGGGATCAGCTTCTCAGGGAAGTGGCATGGGCCGTAGTTGTTCGAGCAGTTGGTGACCAACGTCGGCAGGCCATAGGTACGACTCCAGGCGCGAACCAAGTGATCGGAACTGGCCTTGCTCGCGGAGTACGGCGAACTTGGCTGATACGGGGTGGTTTCAGTAAAAAGATCTTCCGGACCTTCAAGGTCACCGTAAACTTCGTCTGTCGAAATATGGTGAAAGCGGAAGTTTGCCTGGCGAGCGTCATCCAATGAAGCCCAATAATGGCGCGCAGACTCCAGCAGCGTGTAAGTACCTATGATATTGGTCTGGATAAATTCAGATGGACCAGAGATCGAGCGATCAACGTGGGACTCTGCGGCCAGGTGCATGATGGCATCTGGTTGGTGCTCACGCAGAACACGTTCGATCTGGCCACGGTCGCAGATATCGACACGTTCAAACACATAACGCGAGTTTTGGCTAACTTCGGCCAAGGATTCAAGGTTACCGGCATAAGTCAGTTTATCGACGTTAACGACAGAGTCCGCGGTGTTGGAGATGATATGACGAATGACTGCCGAGCCGATAAACCCGGCGCCGCCGGTTACTAGAATTTTCACGCGTAACTACACCCTTTGAGTTGCTGACAAGGCCGCCAACCGAGCGCTGTCTAATCCATAAATGCAAAAGCCTTCATCTAATTTGAGGCTTCTGGCAGAGTCATTCTGACCGACATGGGAATATGCCATTATCGGCCAAGCTCAGCATTTTACAGCTTAATGACTGTTTTACTAATGGATATAGACAAGCTGTGATGCAAATTCAACACGCCACACTGGGCCAGTCGCAATCAGACGAGACGCTTGCGAGAGCCTCTGGACGAGCGCCCCAGAAACCAACCCAGAATCGGCCCGACCAGCATGCCAATCAGCAGCGCAAGAACCATGACCACCGATACCGGTAATTGTGGACCCGCCCATCCAAGAAACAGCAATGAAACCGATTGCTGATTTTCCAGGACAAACGCCAGAACCGACAGAACCAGCAACAGGATGACTACGCCAAGAAGCACGCGTTTGAGGTTACGCATGCGTCAACCCTTTAATTGTGGAGATCAAAACCTTCCTCCTCTTCCTCATTGACCCGATCACGCAATTCCTTGCCCGGCTTGAAATGCGGGACGAACTTCCCATCGAGGCTGACGGACTGACCGGTTTTCGGATTGCGCCCCACGCGCGGCGCGCGGTAGTGCAGGGAGAAGCTGCCAAACCCACGGATCTCGATACGATCCCCAGTGGCCAGACATTGGGACATTTGCTCAAGCATGGTCTTGATGGCCAGCTCCACATCTTTGGATGAGAGCAGCCCTTGATGGGTGACAATTCGTTCGATCAACTCCGACTTCGTCATATTTTTCCCTTCTTTTTCAAGCAGCTAGATCAGCGCTTCAAAGGTTTTAGCATGCCCGGAGGAATTTGAACAGCCCAGGGTTTGACATATATTTACCAAGCATGTGATGCACATTTACAGAGCACAGCAACACGACAATGGCGTTACGCTCTTATCGACAAATGACCAGCATGGTGCGCGTCACGAACCCTGCCGGATTGAAGCCGAATGGAAACTCGCCCTCATCCTTGGCATCGTCAGATCGGGCGATTACCTTGTAACCATTCCCCTTGCACTCCCGGTCGGCTCGCTTGCGGCACTTCTCCCAACCGGAGCCCAGACCAGAACAATCGACCTCGATACCACTGACGCCGCGCACGACGTGAGTCTTGGCGTTAGTGGTACAACCTGCCAGTGTCAGTAACACTACTGCGACAATGAGCCTGTTCATTCACTTCCTTATGTCGGACACCAGGCCCGACTGTCGTTCGCACACGGCGTAAGCCTAGCTGCAATTAAACGATTGATCCTGTTAAAGAAAGAGACAGCAGGTGAAAGGCATTGGTTTCACTGGTGCAGGTTTTAGAACAGAGCTTGAGGAGCTCACTAAATCGCAGGCACAAAAAAGGGCGACCGAAGTCGCCCTTTTTCTATGGTCTGACAGAACTTAGTTCTGTTTTTCCATTTGTGCACGCAACAGGTCGCCCAGAGTGGTAGGACCAGCAGCAGGTTCCGAAGTCGCTGGCTTGTCGCGCAGGCTCTGGATTGCTTCTTTCTCTTCAGCATCGTCTTTCGACTTGATGGAGAGCTGGATTACGCGGCTCTTGCGGTCAACACTGATGATCTTGGCTTCTACTTCCTGGCCTTCTTTCAGAACGTTACGCGCGTCTTCAACGCGGTCACGGCTGATTTCGGAGGCTTTCAGAGTCGCTTCGATATCGTCGGCCAGAGTGATGATGGCGCCTTTAGCGTCAACTTCTTTCACGATGCCTTTAACGATTGCGCCTTTGTCGTTCTCTTGAACGTACTCGGAGAACGGATCGCTTTCCAGTTGCTTGATACCCAGGGAGATGCGCTCGCGCTCTGGGTCAACCGACAGGATAACGGTGTCCAGCTCGTCGCCCTTCTTGAAGCGGCGAACGGCTTCTTCGCCCACTTCGTTCCAGGAGATGTCGGACAGGTGAACCAGACCGTCGATGCCGCCGTCCAGACCAATGAAGATACCGAAATCGGTGATCGACTTGATGGTGCCGGAGATTTTATCGCCCTTGTTGAACTGGCCAGAGAAATCTTCCCATGGGTTAGATTTGCACTGCTTGATGCCGAGGGAGATACGACGACGCTCTTCGTCGATGTCCAGAACCATAACTTCCACTTCGTCGCCGACTTGTACGACTTTCGAAGGGTGGATGTTCTTGTTGGTCCAGTCCATTTCGGAAACGTGTACCAGGCCTTCAACGCCTTCTTCCAGCTCAGCGAAGCAGCCGTAGTCGGTCAGGTTGGTTACACGAGCGGTAACGCGAGTGCTTTCTGGGTAACGGGCTTTGATAGCAACCCATGGATCTTCGCCCAGTTGCTTCAGGCCCAGGGAAACACGATTGCGTTCGCGATCGTATTTCAGAACCTTGACATCGATCTCGTCGCCAACGTTGACGATTTCGGAAGGATGCTTGATACGCTTCCAAGCCATGTCGGTAATGTGCAGCAGGCCATCGACGCCACCCAGATCGACGAATGCGCCGTAATCGGTGAGGTTCTTGACGATACCTTTGACTTGTTGGCCTTCCTGCAGGGATTCCAGCAGAGCTTCACGCTCAGCGGAGTTCTCGGCTTCGAGGACGCTACGACGGGAAACGACAACGTTGTTGCGTTTCTGGTCGAGTTTGATGACCTTGAATTCCAGCTCTTTGCCTTCCAGGTGCGTGGTGTCGCGCACTGGACGGACGTCAACCAGAGAACCTGGCAGGAACGCACGGATGCCGTTAACGTCGACAGTGAAGCCGCCTTTAACCTTACCGTTGATAACGCCCTTGACCACTTCTTCGGCTGCGAAGGCTGCTTCCAGAACAATCCAGCATTCAGCGCGCTTGGCTTTTTCACGGGACAGCTTGGTTTCGCCAAAGCCGTCTTCAACCGAGTCCAGAGCAACGTGAACTTCGTCACCGACGTTGATAGTCAGTTCGCCAGCATCGTTGTAGAACTGCTCAAGCGGGATGAGTGCTTCAGACTTCAGGCCAGCGTGAACGGTTACCCAGCGAGCTTGGTAATCGATATCAACGATAACACCGGTGATGATGGAGCCTGCCTGAAGGTTCAGGGTTTTTAGGCTTTCTTCAAAGAGTTCCGCAAAGCTTTCGCTCATTTTAATTCCTGTTGAATAAGGGCGAAGGATACGCCCATCTCCACATCCCAGACGACGTGGGTTACGTTCATTAGAAGAAGCACCGCAAGACTATGACTGGTCCCCTGCGAGGCTTCTTGGTCACCCGGCGATATCGCGAATGGCGATCTCGCTCATGATGCGTTCCAGCACCTGATCGATGGATAATTCCGTGGAATCCAGCTGTATGGCGTCAGCCGCCGGTTTGAGCGGGGCTACCGCTCGCTGGGTGTCACGCTCGTCGCGGACACGTATCTCATCTAGCAGACTCGACAGACTAACACCATCGACTTTGCCCTTCAACTGCAAGTATCGACGGCGCGCACGCTCCTCGGCACTGGCAGTGAGGAATATCTTCAGCGGCGCATCGGGAAATACCACGGTGCCCATGTCGCGACCATCGGCCACCAGGCCCGGCGGTTCCTGGAACGCCCGCTGGCGCTGCAGCAATGCGTCGCGCACCGCCGGCAGCGCAGCGACCTGGGAGGCCCAGGCGCCGACCTGCTCATTGCGCAGGTCATCGGTCACATCGTCACCTTCGAGGATGATTCGCTGCGGATGACCTTCCGTCGCGCCGACGAACTGCACGTCCAGATGAGCAGCCAGCAGCTTCAACGACTCTTCATTGGTCAGATCGACGCCATGATTGCGTGCCGCGAATGCCAGGAGACGATACAGCGCACCGGAATCCAGCAGGCACCAGCCCAGACGCTTGGCCAGAATCCCGGCAATAGTGCCCTTGCCCGAACCGCTGGGGCCGTCGATGGTGATGACCGGTGGCTTGATAATCACGACTGAGCCTCTTGTGCAACACGGATTCCGACCTGCGCGCACAGCGCGAGGAAATTCGGGAACGAGGTCGCGACGTTGGCGCAATCATGGATGCGGATCGGTGCCGTAGCGCGCAACGAAGCCACGCTGAAGGCCATCGCGATACGGTGATCGCCGTGGCCGTGCACTTCGCCGCCGCCGATCAGGCCGCCGTCGATGATGATGCCGTCCGGAGTTGGCTCGCACTTGACGCCCAACGCCAGCAAGCCGTCGGCCATGACCTGAATCCGGTCCGACTCCTTGACTCGCAGCTCTTCAGCGCCACGCAGCACGGTACGCCCTTCGGCACAGGCCGCGGCCACGAACAACACCGGGAATTCGTCGATGGCCAGTGGAACCAGCGCCTCGGGAATCTCGATACCTTTGAGTTTAGCTGCTCGCACGCGCAGGTCAGCCACCGGCTCACCACCGACTTCACGCTGGTTTTCCAGAGTGATGTCGGCGCCCATCAGGCGCAGGATGTCGATCACGCCGGTACGGGTCGGGTTGATGCCGACGTGCTCAAGCACCAGCTCCGATCCCTCGGCGATCGATGCAGCGACAAGGAAGAATGCCGACGACGAGATGTCGCCCGGCACTTCGATGTGGGTCGCGGTCAGTTTGTGGCCGGACTCGACCGACGCCGTGGCGCCGTTGACGCTGACCGGGTAGCCAAAGCCGCGCAGCATGCGCTCGGTGTGATCGCGGGTCGGCGCCGGCTCGGTCACGGTGGTCTTGCCTTCAGCGTACAGACCGGCCAGCAGCAGGCAGGACTTAACCTGGGCACTGGCCATCGGCATGGTGTAGGTCAGGCCTTTGAGCTTGTTGCCGCCACGAATGGTCATCGGCGGACGACCTTCTGCGGCGGTTTCGATCACGGCGCCCATTTCACGCAGCGGATTGGCCACGCGATTCATCGGGCGCTTGGACAGAGAGGCATCACCGGTCAAGGTGCTGTCGAAGCTCTGCGCAGCCAACAGGCCGGACAGCAGACGCATCGAAGTGCCGGAGTTGCCCAGATAGATCGGACCTGGCGCCGGCTTCAGGCCATGCAGGCCGACGCCGTGAATGGTCACACGACCGTGGTGCGGACCTTCGATCACGACGCCCATGTCGCGGAAGGCTTGCAAGGTCGCCAGGGCATCTTCGCCCTCAAGGAAACCTTCCACTTCGGTGGTGCCTTCGGCCAGGGAGCCGAGCATGATCGAACGGTGGGAAATGGACTTGTCGCCCGGTACACGAATCCGCCCAGTCAGGCGGCCACCAGGTTGTCCCAGGAAAATCAGGTCGTTGGAGTTCATAGCGTCCACATAAGCCCGGCGGGCCAGGATTTTACTGAAATGTTCGCGGGCAACCCGGGCGCGCGTGAACACGCCCAGCAATTGATGCCCATCCCCTGCATCGACCGCGTCGCGCAAAGCGTCGAGGTCGCTGCGAAATGTATCGAGTGTGCGCAGGACAGCTTCGCGGTTGGCGAGGAAGATGTCGTGCCACATGACCGGGTCGCTTCCGGCGATTCTTGTGAAATCGCGAAAACCGCCCGCAGCGTAACGGAAGATCTCAAGATTTTCATTGCGCTTGGCCAGTGAATCGACCAAACCGAACGCCAACAGGTGCGGCAAATGGCTGGTCGCCGCCAACACTTCGTCGTGGCGCTCGACCTGCATGTGCTCGACATCGGCGCCCAATTCGCGCCACAAACGGTCGACCACAGCCAGAGCTGCCGGATCGGTTTGATCCAGCGGCGTCAAAATCACTTTATGGCGACGGAACAACTCGGCATTGGAGGCTTCCACCCCGCTCTGCTCGGAACCGGCAATCGGATGCCCCGGGACGAAACGCGGCGGCATACCACCGAACGCCGCGGTGGCCGCACGCACCACATTGCCTTTGGCGCTGCCGACGTCGGTCAGGATCGCTTGCCCCAGGTCCATGCCCGCCAACTGGCCGAGCATTTTTTCCATGGCCAGGATCGGCACCGCTAACTGGATCACGTCGGCGCCCTGGCAAGCAACGGCCAGGTCTGCTTCGCAGCGATCCACCACACCCAATTCAACCGCCAGCTTGCGCGACTGCGGATCGAGATCGACCCCCACCACTTCGCGGCACAGGCCACTTTCACGCAAACCCTTGGCAAACGAACCACCGATCAACCCCAGACCGACCACCACCAGGCGCCCGATCATAGGTTCAGCAGATTGCAGTGCAGTGACATCAACCACGAGCCAGAACCTTGGTCAGCGCCTCAAGGAAGCGACTGTTTTCAGCCGGCAGACCGATGGTGATGCGCAAGTGGTTCGGCATGCCGTAATTGGCCACCGGACGCACGATCACGCCTTCGCGCAGCAAGCCCTGGAAGACCGGTGCAGCCACCTGCCCCAGGTCGACGCAGATGAAGTTGCCTTTGGACGGAATCCAGCTCAGCCCCAACTCACCGAAACCCGCTTGCAGTTGCAGCATGCCGGCTTCGTTCAGGCGACGGCTTTCGGCCAGGTATTCGGCGTCCTGCAGTGCAGCGCACGCAGCGGCCAGGGCCAGGCTGTTGACGTTGAACGGCTGGCGAACGCGATTCAGCACGTCGGCGACCACGGCGGTCGACAAGCCATAACCGACCCGCAACGCCGCCAGGCCATAGGCCTTGGAAAACGTGCGCGAGACCAGCAGGTTCGGATAAGCCGCGAGGAAGTCCAGGCCATCGGGCAAGTCGCTGCCTTCGGCGTATTCGATGTAGGCCTCGTCCAGCACCACCAGCACATGGGCCGGGACGTCTTGCAGGAATTCGTCCAGCGCCTCGGCGCCGAACCAGGTCCCGGTCGGGTTGTTCGGGTTGGCGATGAACACGACGCGGGTGTCGGCATCGATCGCGGCCAGCATGGCTGGCAGATCGTGGCCCCAGTCTTTGGCAGGGATCACGCGTGCGTCAGCACCCACGGCCTGAGTCACGATCGGATAGACCGCGAACGCGTGCTCGCTGAATACCGCGTTCAGGCCCGGCGCCAGGTAGGCACGGGCAACCAGTTCCAGAATGTCGTTGGAGCCATTGCCCAGCGTCACCTGATTGAGTTCGACGCGGCACTGTTCGGCCAACAGGGTCTTGAGTGCAAAACCGTTGCCGTCCGGATAACGGGTCAGCTCAGCCAATGCTTCGCGAATCGCGGCCAATGCCTTGGGACTGGCGCCCAGCGGGTTTTCATTACTGGCCAGTTTGATGATTTTGGCCGGATCAATGCCCAGCTCGCGCGCCAGTTCGTCCACAGGCTTGCCCGGAACGTACGGCGAAAGTTGTTGCACGCCCGGCTGTGCCAGAGCGAGGAAGTCACCACTCATTTGCTACCCCTTAGAGAACTGCTTTCGGGTAGGAACCCAGCACTTTGAGTGCTACTGCTTCCTGACTGATCTTTTCCAGTACACCTTTGATCAATGGATCACGGTGATGGCCTACAAAGTCGATGAAGAACACGTAGGTCCATTTACCGCTGCGCGACGGACGGGTCTCGATCCGTGTCAGATCGATGCCGTTGTCGTGGAACGGCACCAGCAACTCGTGCAGCGCGCCAGGTTTGTTGCTCATGGAGACGATGATCGAGGTCTTGTCGTCGCCGGTCGGCGGCACTTCCTGGCTGCCGATCATCAGGAAGCGCGTGGAGTTGTCCGGGCGATCCTCGATTTTCTCGGCCAGACGGGTCAGCCCGTACAAGCCTGCAGCCATGTCGCCGGCAATCGCTGCCGAGTTCCACTCGCCCTTGACCCGCTTGGCCGCTTCGGCGTTGCTGGACACCGCCACGCGCTCGACATTCGGGTAATGGGCGTCCAGCCACTTGCGGCACTGGGCCAGGGACTGGGCGTGGGAATAAATGCGGCTGATGCTGTCGGTCTTGGTGTTTTCACCGACCAACAGGTGATGGTGAATCCGCAGTTCGACCTCACCGCAGATGACCATGTCGTGTTCGAGGAAGCTGTCGAGGGTGTGGTTGACCGCGCCTTCGGTGGAATTTTCCACCGGGACCACGCCAAAATTCACCGCACCGGCGGCCACTTCACGGAACACTTCGTCGATCGCCGCCATCGGCTTGCTGATCACGGCGTGGCCGAAATGCTTCATGGCCGCGGCCTGGGTAAACGTACCTTCAGGGCCGAGGTAAGCCACTTTCAGCGGCTGCTCGAGGGCCAGGCACGAGGACATGATTTCGCGGAACAGCCGCGCCATCTCTTCGTTGCCCAGCGGCCCCTGGTTACGCTCCATCACGCGCTTGAGCACCTGAGCTTCGCGCTCAGGACGATAGAACACCGGCACTTCGCCTTCGGCCAGCGAGGCCATCTTTACTCGCGCAACTTCCTGGGCGCAGCGTGCACGTTCGCTGATCAGCTCCAGGACTTTGGTGTCCAGGGCATCAATGCGAACGCGCAGTGCCTTGAGTTCTTGCTCAGACATTAGCCGTGTTCCTTCTCGAACTCTGCCATGTACGAAATCAGTGCGTTGACCGCAACGATGTCGACGGCGTTATAGATGGAGGCGCGCATGCCGCCCACGGAACGGTGACCCTTGAGGTTCAGCAGGCCACGTTCGTCGGCACCGGCCAGGAATGGCTTGTCCAGGCGATCGTCGGCCAGGCGGAACGGCACGTTCATCCACGAGCGGTCCGATTTATTGATCGGGTTGCTGTACAGGCCGCTGGCGTCGATGAAATCGTAGAGCGTGCGCTGCTTGACTTCATTGAGCTTGCCGATGGCTTCAACACCACCCTGCTCTTTCAGCCACTCGAATACCAGACCCGACAAGTACCAGGCCAGGGTTGGCGGCGTGTTGTACATCGAACCGTTATCGGCCGCGACCTTGTAGTTGAGCATGGTCGGGCACAGCGAACGGGCGTGACCGAGCAGGTCTTCGCGAACGATGTTCACCACAATGCCGCTCGGGCCGATGTTTTTCTGGGCGCCGGCGTAGATCATGCCGAAACGCGAGATATCCACCGGGCGCGAGAGAATGTCCGAGGACATGTCGGCCACCAGCGGCACGTCACCGGTTTCCGGGATCCACTGGAATTCCAGACCGCCGATGGTTTCGTTCGGCGCGTAGTGAACGTAGGCCGCGTCTTTCGACAGCTTCCATTCGTTCTGGCCGGGAATGGCGAAATAGTCGTAAGGCTTGGCGGTGCCGGCAACGTTGACGTGGCCGTAGCGCGAGGCTTCTTCGATGGCTTTCTGCGACCAGATACCGGTGTCGATATAGTCGGCCGAGCCGCCTTCAGGCAGCAGATTCAGAGGAATCTGGGCAAATTGCTGGCTGGCGCCGCCCTGCAGGAACAGCACTTTATAGTTCGAGGGGATATTCAGCAGATCACGCAGATCCTGCTCGGCCTTGGTGGCGATGGACACGAACTCATCGCTGCGATGGCTCATTTCCATGACCGACAGGCCCTTGCCGTGCCAATCGAGGAGTTCACCCTGAGCGCGCTTCAGGACAGCTTCAGGCAGCGCCGCAGGACCGGCACAGAAGTTATAGGCTCTCTTGCTCACATCCAATCTCGCTCTGATTTGGTGGATCGTACAAACATATCAGTTGATCAAATTCGAAATCCTGTAGGAGCTGTCGAGTGAAACGAGGCTGCGATCTTTTCCTGGATCCTACAAAGCAAGATCAAAAGATCGCAGCCTCGTTTCACTCGACAGCTCCTACATTCCCTATTCAACAGGAGAAACAAGAAGGGGGCGAATTCTCATCCGCCCCCTGCTTGTCCGCTTATTCCTGCGGTTCTTCGTCGGCTGCGGCGTCGAGTTGCTGGTCTTCGGCAGCGTCGTCGATTACGACCTCACCGTCGAATACTGCACCTGCTTCGCCTGCTTCACCTTCGAGGCCTTCACCTTCAAGCTCCTCGCCCTCGACTTCCGACGGCTCCTGGACCCGTTCCAGGCCGACCAGCGTTTCGTCGCTGGCGAGCTTGATGAGGGTCACGCCCTGGGTGTTCCGACCCAGGCTGGAGACTTCGTCGACGCGGGTACGAACCAGCGTGCCCTGGTCGGAGATCAGCATGATCTCTTCGCCATCGAGCACCTGGACTGCACCGACCAGACGGCCGTTACGGTCGTTGCTGACCATGGCAATAACGCCCTGACCGCCACGTTTGTACTCAGGGAACTCGGTGATCGCCGTGCGCTTGCCGTAACCACGGGCCGAAGCCGTGAGGATCTGGCTGCCTTCTTCCGGGATCAGCATGGAAATCAGCTTCTGCCCTTCTGGCAGACGCATACCGCGAACACCGCGAGCAGTACGGCCCATGGCGCGAACGTCGGTTTCCTTGAAGCGAGTCACCTTGCCGCCGTCGGAGAACAGCATGACTTCGCGGCTGCCATCGGTAATGGAAGCAGAAATCAGCACATCGCCTTCATCCAGCTCCAGCGCGATCAGGCCGACGCTGCGTTGGCGGCTGAAGGATTCCAGCGGAGTCTTCTTCACGGTGCCTTTGGCGGTCGCCATGAAGATGAAGTGACCTTCGGTGTATTCGTCGACCGGCAGCATGGTGGTGATGTATTCATCACTGTCCAGCGGCAGCAGGTTGACCAGCGGACGACCACGGGCAGCGCGGGAGGCTTCCGGGATTTCGTAGGTTTTGAGCCAGTACACCTTGCCTTTGCTGGAGAACAGCAGCAGCGTGGTGTGGCTGTTGGCGACCAGCAGGTGAGCGATGTAGTCCTCATCCTTGACGCCGGTAGCCGATTTGCCTTTACCGCCACGACGCTGAGCCTGGTACGCAGCCAATGGCTGGGTCTTGGCGTAGCCACCGTGGGAGATGGTCACGACGCGCTCTTCTTCCGGGATCATGTCACCCAGGGTCAGGTCGAGACGGGCATCGAGGATTTCGGTGCGGCGCACGTCGCCGTATTCGGCGCGGATCACTTCCAGTTCTTCGCGGATCACTTCCATCAGGCGCGTGGCGCTGCTGAGGATGCGGATCAGTTCGCCGATCTGGTTGAGGATCTCTTGATACTCGGCCAGCAGCTTCTCGTGTTCCAGACCGGTCAAACGGTGCAGACGCAGTTCCAGAATGGCTTGCGCCTGTTCTGGCGACAGGAAGTACTTGCCTTCACGCAGGCCGTATTGCGGGTCCAGGGTCTCTGGACGGCAAGAATCGGCACCGGCGCGTTCAACCATCGCGACCACGGCGGAAGATTCCCACGCGGTCTTGATCAGCGCTTCCTTGGCTTCCGATGGCGTCGGCGAAGCCTTGATCAGGGCGATGACCGGGTCGATGTTCGACAGGGCAACCGCTTGACCTTCCAGGATGTGGCCACGTTCGCGGGCTTTACGCAGCTCGAACACGGTACGGCGGGTCACGACTTCGCGGCGGTGACGAACGAAGGCTTCCAGCAGGTCCTTGAGGTTCAGGATCCGTGGGCGGCCGTCGATCAGCGCAACGATGTTGATGCCGAACACCGCTTGCAACTGGGTCTGGGCGTAGAGGTTGTTGAGGATCACCTCAGGCACTTCGCCACGACGCAGTTCGATCACGACGCGCATACCGTCCTTGTCGGACTCGTCGCGCAGTTCGGTGATGCCTTCCAGCTTCTTCTCTTTTACCAGCTCGGCGATCTTCTCGATCAGACGGGCCTTGTTCAACTGGTAAGGGAGTTCGGTAATGACGATCTGCTGGCGGCCACCGACCTTGTCGATGTCTTCGATCATCGAGCGGGCGCGCATGTAAATGCGGCCGCGACCGGTGCGGTAGGCTTCGATGATGCCGGCACGACCGTTGATGATCGCGGCGGTCGGGAAGTCCGGACCTGGGATGTATTGCATCAGCTCATCGATGGTCAACTCGGGGTTGTCGATGAGGGCCAGGCAACCGTCGATGACTTCACCGAGGTTGTGCGGCGGGATGTTGGTCGCCATGCCCACGGCGATACCGCTGGAGCCGTTGACCAGCAGGTTGGGAATACGGGTCGGCATGACCGCCGGGATCATTTCGGTGCCGTCGTAGTTCGGCACCCAGTCCACGGTTTCTTTGTGCAGGTCAGCCAGCAGCTCGTGCGCCAGCTTGGTCATGCGCACTTCGGTGTATCGCATGGCCGCGGCGTTGTCGCCGTCCACCGAACCGAAGTTGCCCTGACCGTCTACCAGCAGGTAGCGCAAGGAGAATGGCTGCGCCATCCGAACGATGGTGTCGTACACCGCGGTATCACCGTGAGGGTGATACTTACCGATCACGTCACCGACAACACGGGCAGATTTCTTGTACGGCTTGTTGAAGTCGTTGCCCAGCTCGCTCATCGCGAACAGCACACGCCGGTGCACGGGCTTCAAGCCATCGCGCGCATCCGGCAGTGCCCGCCCGACAATTACGCTCATCGCGTAGTCGAGGTAGGACTGCTTCAGCTCGTCTTCGATATTGACCGGGAGGATTTCTTTGGCCAGTTCGCCCATGAGAAGCCTGATTCCTTTTTCTGGTGAAACTTCGTCACATCCATATGGGACGAACGAAGCTCGCCGACGCAGGCTGAGTGCCATGCACCGACTTACGACAAATCAACGAGTTATGCCATGGATCTGCGCAGTAAAGACAACCCCGCGGGGCTGCCTCGGAAAACGCCGGATGTTATCACAAGAGCCGCCACGCACCTATCCCCCTGATGCGCATGGAGCATAGTTAGTTGACCGGTGACAGGCTTAAAGGGGACGAGAGAGGCTTAGAGCCGTGGTGAATGCAGATTTTGGGGCAGGATCAGGGCTGTTTGTTGGCTGTAGGGCCTATTCGCGAGCAAGCCCGCTCCCACATTTGACCTTATTCCCATGAAAGGACTCGGTCACCTGTGGTAGCGGGCTTGCTCGCGAAGGCGTTTTAACTGACAACAAATTCCGTCAATGCAGACGCTTGCGGCACATCAACTGGGCCATTTTTGCGGTATCCGGCCGTTCAACGATGCCCTTCTCGGTAACGATCGCATCGATCAGGTCCGCCGGCGTTACGTCAAACACCGGGTTGAACGCCTCGACATCCGCGCCGATCCGCTTGCCACCGACGTCCAGCAACTCGCTGCCGTCGCGCTCTTCGATAGGAATGTCGTCGCCACTGGCCAGGTTCATGTCGATGGTCGAACTCGGCGCCACCACCATGAAACGCACGCCGTGGTGCATGGCGCTCACCGCCAGTTGATAGGTGCCGATCTTGTTCGCTACGTCGCCATTGGCGGTGATGCGATCAGCACCGACGATCACCCAGGTGATGCCTTTGGTTTTCATGATGTGCGCGGCGGCGGAGTCGGCATTGAGGGTCACGGGAATGCCTTCGTTGGCCAATTCCCACGCGGTCAAGCGCGAGCCTTGCAGCCATGGACGGGTTTCGTCGGCGTAGACGCGCTCGACCATACCTTCGATAAACGCACCGCGAATCACCCCCAGCGCCGTGCCGAAGCCGCCGGTGGCCAAAGCACCGGTGTTGCAATGGGTCAGGATTGCCTGGGCGTTGCCCTGGTGTTTGCGGATCAAGTCCACACCCAGTTGGGCCATGGTCAGGTTGGCTTCGCGATCACTTTCGTGAATGGCGATGGCCTCCGCCTCCAGTGCTGCCAGAGGGTCGGCATCTTCCTTGAGGCGGTCCAGGCGATCGCGCATGCGGCCCAGGGCCCAGAACAGGTTCACCGCCGTTGGCCGTGAATCGGCGAGCAACGCGTAATCCTCTTCCCACTCGGCCTGCCAGTCACCGCCCTCGGCAATCCGGGCGCGGGCTGACAGCACCATGGCATAGGCGGCGCTGATGCCAATTGCCGGCGCGCCGCGCACCACCATCGAGCGAATGGCCTCGGCCACGCCGGCGGCGCTGGTATAGGCGATCCAGGTTTCCTCGAACGGCAGAATCCGCTGATCCAGCAGGTACAGGGCGCCATCACGCCAATCGATGGCCTTTACCTTCTCCGCAGCCAACAGTCGATCGCGCATCCCACACCCCGCACTCATGAACAAAAGCCGCCGATTATAGCGATCCCCCCGCGAAGACGCTCGGGTATACTTCGCCATCCTTTACAAAAGCACTGGAACCGACCCTCGATGCCCAAACCTGCCGTTGCGCTCGACCTATTATTGCTGCCGACCTGGCTGGTCCCCGTCGAACCTGCTGGCGTGGTCCTCAAAGAGCACGGCCTGGGCATCCGCGACGGTCGTATCGTGTTTATAGGCCCCCGTGCCGAAGCGCTGAAGTGTAACGCGACCGAAGTCCGCGAGTTGCCGGATGTTCTGCTCGCCCCCGGCCTGATCAACGCCCATGGCCACGCGGCGATGACGCTGTTCCGTGGCCTGGCCGACGATTTGCCGTTGATGACCTGGCTGGAAAACCACATCTGGCCGGCCGAGGCCAAGTGGGTCGACGAAGCATTCGTGCGCGATGGCACGGATCTGGCGATTGCCGAACAAATAAAAGGTGGCATCACCTGCTTCTCTGACATGTATTTCTTCCCGAAGGTTGCCAGCGAGCGGGTGCACAACAGCGGCATTCGCGCGCAAATCGCGATTCCGATCCTCGATTTCCCGATCCCGGGTGCGGCCACGGCAGATGAAGCCATTCGTCAGGGCGTCGAACTGTTCGGCGATTTGAAGCATCACGAGCGCATCAAGATTACATTCGGCCCCCACGCGCCCTACACCGTGGGCGACGAAAACCTGGAGAAAATCCGGGTGATCGCCGAAGAGCTGGACGCGGCGATTCACATGCACGTCCACGAAACCGCCTTCGAAGTCCAGCAATCGGTGGAGCAACGCGGCGAGCGCCCGCTGGCCCGCCTCGGGCGCCTGGGCTTACTCGGGCCGCGCTTCCAGGCGGTTCACATGACCCAGATCAGCGATGAAGACCTGGCCTTGCTGGTAGAAAGCAACACCACGGTGATTCACTGCCCGGAATCGAACCTGAAGCTGGCCAGCGGCTTCTGCCCGGTGGAACGCCTGTGGCAGGCCGGGGTGAACGTTGCCGTCGGCACCGATGGCGCGGCCAGCAATAATGACCTGGACCTGCTCGGCGAAACCCGCACCGCTGCGTTGCTGGCCAAGGCTGTCGCTGGCTCGGCCACGGCGCTGGATGCCCACCGTGCGTTGCGCATGGCCACCCTCAACGGTGCACGGGCGCTGGGGATCGAGGCTGAAGTCGGCTCGCTGGAAATCGGCAAGGCTGCGGACATCGTCGCGTTCGACCTGTCCGGCCTGGCCCAGCAACCGATCTACGACCCGGTTTCGCAATTGATCTATGCCACTGGCCGCGACTGTGTGAAACACGTTTGGGTCGCCGGCAAGCAACTGCTCGACGACAAGCGCCTGACGCGCCTGGATGAAGCACAACTGTGCGCCACGGCCAAGGCCTGGGGCCAGCGCATCAGCGGACACACCGAATCGTAAGCACCTCGGGCGCAAACCCGGGGCAACAGGATTTTTCAAGTTTTAGAGGACTTAAACCATGAGCAACGTCGACTACGCCGAAATCGCCAAATTCGAAGCCCTGGCCCATCGCTGGTGGGACCGCGAAAGCGAGTTCAAACCCCTGCACGACATCAATCCGCTGCGGGTCAACTGGATTGACGAACGGGTCAACCTGGCCGGCAAGAAAGTCCTCGACGTCGGTTGCGGCGGCGGCATCCTCAGCGAAGCCATGGCCCAGCGCGGCGCTACGGTCATGGGTATCGACATGGGCGAAGCACCACTGGCGGTCGCGCAATTGCATCAACTGGAATCCGGCGTGACGGTCGAGTACCGGCAGATCACCGCCGAAGCCCTGGCCGAAGAGATGCCCGAGCAGTTCGACGTGGTCACCTGCCTGGAAATGCTCGAACACGTACCAGACCCGTCCTCGGTGATCCGCGCCTGCTTCCAAATGGTCAAACCCGGCGGCCAGGTGTTCTTCTCCACGATCAACCGCAACCCGAAGGCGTACCTGTTCGCAATCATCGGCGCCGAATACATCATGAAGCTGCTGCCGCGTGGCACTCACGACTTCAAGAAATTCATCCGCCCGTCCGAGCTGGGGGCCTGGAGCCGCATGGCCGGCCTGACCGTCAAGGACATCATCGGCCTGACGTACAACCCGCTGACCAAGCACTACAAACTGGCGGCCGACGTGGACGTCAACTACATGATCCAGACCCTGCGCGAGGAGTAAGCCGATGCGAATCAGAGCAGTCCTTTTCGACATGGACGGCACCCTGCTCGACACCGCGCCGGACTTCATTGCCATCTGCCAGGCGATGCGTGCAGAGCGCGGTTTGCCGCCGATTAACGACAAGCACATTCGCGACGAGATCTCCGGCGGCGCCAAGGCGATGGTCGCGGTGACCTTCTCCATGGACCCGGAATCCCCGGGGTTCGAGGAATTGCGCCTGGAGTTCCTGGAGCGTTACCTCAAGGATTGTGCGGTACACAGCAAACTCTTCGACGGCATGGGCGAACTGCTGGCCGACATTGAAAAAGCCCACCTGATCTGGGGCGTGGTCACCAACAAGCCGCTGCGTTTTGCCGAACCGATCATGCAGCAGTTGGGATTGGCCGAGCGCTCGGCGCTGCTGATCTGTCCGGACCATGTGAAGAACAGCAAACCGGACCCGGAGCCGTTGATCCTGGCGTGCAAGATGCTCGACCTCGATCCGGCCAGCGTGCTGTTTGTCGGCGATGACCTGCGGGATATCGAGTCGGGCCGCGATGCCGGCACCAAGACCGCCGCCGTGACCTATGGCTATATCCATCCGGACGACAACCCGCGGCATTGGGGGGCGGATGTGGTGGTGGATCATCCGCTGGAGTTGCGCAAGGTGCTCGATAGCGCGCTGTGTAGCTGCTAAGAATCGATTTTCCAATCCCGGGCTCGGGTTGTCGGCGCTGACGCCTTCGCGAGCAAGCCCGCTCCCACATGGATTTCGCTTTACCTGTGGGAGCGGGCTTGCTCGCGAATGGCCACGCCGCGGTCTGCACTCTGATTTGTAGAGGTTTTTTTATGTTTGATTATTCCGCCCGCCCTGAATTGCTCAAGGACCGGGTCATCCTGGTCACTGGCGCGGGCCGTGGTATCGGCGCCGCTGCCGCGAAAACCTACGCCGCCCACGGCGCTACCGTGCTGTTGCTGGGCAAGACCGAAGCCAACCTGACGCAGGTCTACGACGAAATCGAAGCGGCCGGTCACCCGCAACCGGCGGTGATCCCGTTCAACCTGGAAACTGCCCTGCCCCATCAATACGATGAGCTGGCGGCGATGATCGAGAGCGAGTTCGGCCATCTCGATGGTCTGCTGCACAACGCCTCGATCATCGGCCCGCGCACGCCGATCGAGCAGTTGTCCGGCGAAAACTTCATGCGCGTCATGCACGTCAACGTCAACGCCATGTTCATGCTCACCAGCACGTTGCTGCCGCTGCTCAAGCTGTCCCAGGACGCCTCGGTGGTGTTCACTTCCAGCAGCGTCGGGCGCAAGGGTCGGGCGTATTGGGGCGCTTATGGCGTCTCCAAGTTTGCCACCGAAGGGCTGATGCAAACCTTGGCCGATGAAGTCGACACCGTGGCCCCGGTGCGCTCCAACAGCATCAACCCCGGCGCCACCCGCACCAGCATGCGCGCCCAGGCCTATCCGGGTGAAAACCCGCTGAACAACCCGACGCCCGAAGAGATCATGCCGGTTTACCTGTACCTGATGGGCCCGGACAGCACGGGCATCAATGGCCAGGCGTTCAACGCCCAGTAACGCCGCACGTCGCTTTTGTGCCGCGGCATTTATTTGCCGCGGCACGCCATATCCGCTGCAACTTGCGCCCTTTCCAGTCAAACAAATGCCGCTGCCTCCAACGGCATTTTCTCAGAACCGCTCTAATCCAATGATTTTGAACGGCTTTTATCCGAATGAACCGAATGGCACGACTTTCGCTCTAATTTTGTTCAGACAGCAGTGTGAAAGCAGTTGGCGGCGGCGCCTGAGTCGGGAGGTTCCTTATCTTCGACAAAGCGGACTAAACTCGTACCAAATGTCCTACGGGACTGATGGACCAGTATGACGCGCAGCCCAAAGCCGCTCTCACCCAGCCTGTAAGACAGCCTTACTGCTTAGGGGCTCACGCCATATGAAATCACCTTCCCAGACCAACGCAATTGACTTCGATAGCGCCAAATTGCAACGCCTGGGCTTTGGTCAGCAGCCTCCTCTCCTGGAGCGGCCGGTCAGCCTCGCGCAATTGCGCCAGCAACTGGGCCTGCAACTGCAAACCAGTCTTGAGCCGCAACGCATTCTCGGGCTCTTTTTCCGTGAAATTCAGCGCCTCGTGCCACTGGACGCCTTGAGCTACCAGCACAAGACCAGTGACTTGCGCCTGGAATTCGGTCAACGCGGTCATCATTCGGTCAGCTACAGCCTGAGCCATGAAGGTGAACATCTCGGTGAGCTGGTGTTCCGCCGCAATCAGCGTTTCAACGAGCAGGAACAGGGCAACCTGGAGTCGCTGCTGTCGGCGCTGCTGTATCCGATGCGCAACGCCCTGCTCTACCGCGCCGCGACCCAAAGCGCCCTGCGCGATCCGTTGACCGGCACCGGCAACCGCGTCGCCATGGACCAGACCCTGGAACGGGAAATCGAAATGTCGCGCCGGCATTTGCAGCCGTTGTCGTTGCTGATGCTGGATATCGATCATTTCAAACGGGTCAATGACAGTCACGGGCACAGCGCTGGCGATGAAGTGCTGAAGAACGTCGCCGCCTCGATCAAGGGTCAGTTGCGTAACGTGGACATGGTGTTTCGGTTTGGTGGCGAGGAGTTTTTGATTCTGCTGTCCAACACCTCCCGGGAAGCGGCGGCCATGGTCGGCGAACGCCTGCGTTCTGCGGCGCAGGCCCAGGAATATATTGCCGATGGTCAATCGATCGAATTGACGGTCAGCCTGGGTTGCTCGACGTTGCTGCCGGGCGAGTCGGCCGAGAGTCTGCTGCGTCGGGCTGACAGCGCGTTGTATGTAGCCAAGCGCGAGGGGCGTAATCGGTTGGCGATGGCGGGCTAATTTTTCAAGGGCAACACAAAACAGTGTGGGAGCGGGCTTGCTCGCGAATGCGATCTGTCAGTCGACTTAATTAGTGACTGTCAGTCCGTCTTCGCGAGCAAGCCCGCTCCCACATTTGGTTTTGAGTTGCAGTTGGATCAGCTTTCAGCCAATGCCATCCGTTCGCGAGCTACCGGCACCCGTTCCGCGTGTTCCTGCTGCATGCAGCGCTCCAGGAACAGGAACATGTAGTCGTAGCTCTTGCACACCGCCTGGCGCAATTCCACTTGCAGGGCTTTGCTCGGGTTGTTGCCGGCCAGGGTGCAGATGATTTCCAGCGCTTCCCACGGGTGAGCGTCGTCGTACTGGGCGTGCATCTTCAGCCATTTCATGGCCCGCTTGCGTTCTTCCTCGGGGAAAGCCGCCGCGTAAACACCTGTGGAACAGACCAGCGCCGACCACTCCCCGGTCGCGCCTTCAATGGCGTAGTTGGTCGCAGCGATAGCCACAATCAGCGAATCCGCCGAACTGGTGTGCCAGCACCAATGACTCAAGGCATGCAGTTCCGGCGCCACTTGCTGGGCTTGCAGATCTTCCAGGCTGACACCGTGAGCCCGGCTCCAGTGCACCCAGTAATCGGCGTGGTTAAGTTCGACACGAATGTTACGCATCAGCCAGCGCCGCGCCATGTCTTCGCCGGGGTGGCGGGCAAAGCGGGTCTTGGTGAGATTCTGTGCCATATATAACGCGAACTGCTCGACCACCGGCCAGCCACCTATCAGGTACTGGCGCATGGTTTTTGCGCTGAGTTTGTTATCTCGCATGCGCTGATACAGTTCGTGTTCGACAACCCGGCGTTTACTCTCGCTGCAATCCTGGATCAACTGTTGTGCCCAGGCGGGATAACTTGCAGCTTCCATGAGTGGTCCGGTTCGGTTGAATGTGTCGATCACTGTTCGGCTCCTTTTGATTTGTGATTGTACGGATCAGCAAGAGATTTCAACGGAACGTGCCAGGCGCCTTGAATAACAGAGGCTGCGGTCTGGCGGGACGACTTTGCAAGCTGTCACAGGTAAACAATTGCGGGCGTTCTATGACATACCCTTGAGCGTAATCCACACCGATTTCGAGCAATGCCTGCTCGATCTGGGGTGTCTCCACAAACTCGGCAATGGTGCGCTTACCCATGACATGACCGATGTGGTTAATCACCTCGACCATAGCGCGGTTAATCGGGTCGTCCAGCATGTCCTTTACGAAACTCCCGTCGATCTTCAAGAAGTCTACAGGTAAATGTTTCAAGTAAGCGAACGAGGACATTCCGGCGCAAAAGTCATCAAGTGAAAAGTGGCAACCTAAACCCTTGAGTTCATTAATAAATCTGATTGCACTTCCCAAATTGGAAATAGCGCTGGTTTCTGTAATTTCAAAACAAATCATTTCAGGAGGAATAGCGTAAGTAACAAACTGTTCACGCAGGAAGTCCAGGAACGCCTCATCTCCGATAGTAATGCCTGAAAGATTAATCGCACACATGGCCAACGGACCTTTGCGCTGTTCAGCAATACATTGGGCAATGATCTTGAATACATTCTCCACGACCCAGCGATCCAGCGACGTCATCAGGCCATAACGCTCGGCGGCCGGAATGAAACTGTCGGGCAAGATCATGCGCCCGGCCTCGTCATGCAGACGCAACAGTATTTCGATGTGCCCACCACCGTGCTCGACATGCCCCAAAGGCGCGATTTCCTGGGCATACAGGCAGAAGCGGTTCTCCTCCAGCGCCATGTGCAAGCGTTGCACCCAAGCCATTTCACCGAAGCGCAGGGAAAGTTCCGAGTCGTCGGCATGGTAGACCTGCACCCGGTTGCGGCCCTTTTCCTTGGCCATGTAACAGGCCATATCGGCGGCGCGCAGCGAGGATTCGAGGGTGGTCGGGGTTTGCGCGACGTGCACCAGGCCGATGCTCACGGTGGTCAGGAACGGCCGGCCCTTCCATACAAAGTGCAGGTTTTGCACGGTCTGGCGCAGCACCTCGGCAATTTTTTCCGCATGTTCCGGCGCACAGTTCTCCAACAGGATGCCGAACTCGTCGCCGCCCAGCCTGGCCAGGGTGTCGCCCTCACGCAGACCGGATTGCAGCAATGCGCAAATATGCCGCAGCAGCTCATCCCCCGCCGCGTGGCCGCAGGTGTCGTTGACCAGTTTGAACTGGTCCAGATCGAGGAACATCAAGGCGTGGCGCCCGGGCTGGCGCGTCAGGTTATGCAGCGCTTGCTCCAGGCGATATTCGAATTCGCGGCGGTTGGCCAATCCGGTCAAGGCATCGTGGGTGGCCTGCCAGGACAGGTTGGCGATGTATTGCCGTTCCTGGGTCATGTCATGCAGCACCAGCACCGTGCCGCTGACCTTGCCGGCATTGCGGATTGGCGCGCCGACCAAGGTTACCGACACGGTGCTGCCATCCAGGCGCTGGATCAATTTGGAATGCTCGCTGCCGCCGCTGAGCTTACCGCTGAGGATGTGTTCGATCAGGGTAAAACCGTCGGCCTGGGCATTCTCGTCCAACAGATTGAACAGCGCCGCCAGCGGCAGTCCCGTGGCCTGCTCGGCCTTCCAATGGGTCATGGCTTCGGCGGCCGGGTTCATGTAGGCAATCGCCCCTTCGACATCCGTGGTGATCACCCCGTCGCCAATCGACTGCAGGGTGATCTGTGCTCGGTCTTTCTCCAGTTGCAGGGCTTCGGCGAAGGCATGCCGCTGTTTAAGCAGTTTGTGGGTGCGCAGCAACGCCAGCACGATCAGCCCCAGCGCCGTGGCCAGGTTGGTCACCAGCAACAGCCGCAGAATCACCCGCGAGCCCTCGCCCAACGCATCGCTAAACGCCTTGGCCGCCGGGGTTACGCCGTCGTTGATCGCAAAAATCTGGTCTTTCCAGCGCTTGATGTCGGTAGCGGTAGCCTGATTGTCGACGATTTGCTGGTGCATCTCCCGGGCAACGTCATCCAGGCGCACCAGATAAGAATCGCCCACGGTCCACAGATCAATGGCTTTTTCCAGATAACTGAAATGCCGGAAGTTCAAGTACAGCCAGATAACGCTGGAAACGTCGTCCGGATGGTTACCCCCCTTGAGAATCCCCACCCGTGCCGCTTCAAGATCCGGAGGCTGTTTATCCAGTGCCACCCGCAGCTCATGCCCGCCCTGAGGCACGGCAATGGCGTTCTGGTATTTGAGGAAAATCGCCTCGTCGCGGCTGTCGGCGTAGAGGTTGAGGTAATAGATGGCGTCTTTCTGGCCCTTGGACCACAGGCTTTCCCCGGCCACATAGCCGCGAACCGCCGACAGCACGTACAGGCTGACGCCACCGAGCAACGCTTGAAACAGCACGACGGCGATAAACGGCCAGACGATGCCCAACAATCGTGGCGTTCCGAGAGTCCGTTTTGGCTTCATGAGGTCCCTTGCATAGGTACTGCCCGATCATCATCCAGATCCGACCGCTCCCGCAAGACTAGGAGGCGTTCCCCGTCCTCGCAAGGGCGCGTTCGTTGCGGCGCGGGCAAGTTTGCACCAATCGCCGTTTTTCGACGCCATTCAGACAAAAGCAGAGGAATCCCAAGGGAAACTTCCGCGCAACAACTATGTACCGCACGACACGGCGATTGATCGCTTGTAATCGAGCCCGGATGCAGTCGCCCGCAGCGACGCGCAGCTTAATCGACTATCAAGAGATCAATACTTCATGCAAACGATGACGCCGAGTGGCCTGTACCCTCCCACTAATCCTTCCCCAGCCGAAATGCACACAGGGCAGTTGCAAGACTACGAACTGATGTTGTCCGCCATGCGCGAGCCGCAGGCAACCGTCAATCTGAGCAATTTGATACTGATCGGCCCCTTTTCACCCTTACACCGGGTAAGCGAGGACGGGTTGAATGCGTTATGGGATGTGTTGCGCGATCGAGAGTACATCGATATGTGCTCAAGACTGCACATCAAGCATGGCGAACTGAGTGTGACCGTCGAAGTACAGACCTATGTGTATGAAAGTTATAAGGACACAGGGGAGCGCATCACGCTGGATCTGAAGAAAAACGCAAAATGGCAGGCACTTACCCCGCGTATCGAACGGGCGGCAGCTTTATTGGGCGGGCAGATCAACGCCAATCGCAGGATCACCCTGGGCAGGATGTGCTGGTTTTACGGTCTCCTGCCCTGGCAGCCACGACATCCACAGGAACATCCCGGTGCCATACTGGCCCTGCAAGAAAAAATCGCCAGTCACCAGCTAAAGCTGGAGGACGATTTCGATATCCTGGCGTTGAGACGACGCCCCACCGATACCGACCGTGCCACGTTCCGGGCCCGCCGGCGCGGCGCAACCGATCCCCTGCAAGTGGACACCGAAAAGGTCCATGCGCAAATCATCCGCGCCGAAATCATCAACACCGTCGACCAATTCCTGGCTGATAGAGGCGCATCGTCCCTGTCATTCTTGACCGGTGCCATTCTCGCTGAAGCGCCCCTCAAAGAGCTGCGGGCATGCCCCGCCGTTTACCTGCAAAAAATCCTGCAAAGCGCTGAAGCCGAGAATCTCGGAACGCTCCTGCTGTCGGCACTGGATTGGTACGGCGGAGAAATCGGTGAAGAGACTTCACCGGGCATTCGTACCCGGCTGATCGCCCAGGCGCTGCAAATATGGCTGGAGGGACCCGGCAACGATCCGCAACGAATCGCCGGATACGACTGGCAGGCACGCGAACACTGGGGAAAAAGTTATCCAGCCATCCGGGCCGAGTTTGAAAGCCACCTGTTCACCTCAAAACGTGTCTCATCGGCCAAAGAAGCCATCGTGGTCGCGCGACTGTTCCTCTCCAGGTTTCCCACGGAGTTTCGAGTCACCGGCATTCCGGCCGATCTCGCCTACAGAAGTTCATTAGTCTGGGTCAACTTCCTCACTGGCGTGAATGTGATCAAGTGGAGCGATGCCCGATCCCTGGACAGGATGACTTTCCAGCAACTGGTCAACCTGCCGAGCGTACTCTCCAAAGAGACGAAGATAGAAATCCTGAGGTTCATCAGCCTGGCGAGGCTGTCGCCGATTTTGGACTGGGCGCAAACTTACGGCGTCATTGCTCAATTACCCCATGAGCAGTACTCGGAAACCGACGTTGAGCAGGCGCTGACGGCCTTCGAACAATACAGCGACGATCTGACAAAAGCCTCCGTCCAGATCGACAAAAAAGCTCCCGAGCGCCTGGCCATCGGTAAAAGAGAAATGGAAAGGCTTTTCGGCAAAAAAGGCTTTAACGCCGATGGCAGGCAACTGGCGCAGAAGCTGTATCCGCCGCCTTCCATTTCTCGTGACATTCCCTACCTCAGAGGCAAGGGTTATGACATCTACTCGTTTCTCGACGTATTGGCGGCTGGCAAATTTGATCGGCAAGAGAAATGGTTTATAACGGGCGCCGACGGCAGTACGGTCAGCCAGCAATGGATCCAGATAGACGAACATCGAACGATAAAAACCAACGGTCCGTTGCAGTCTCCCCTCGGCTCATTTGAAGGTGCGCGCATAGTCTGGTCACCGAAGGCCAAGCTGGTGTTACCAGACGTAAAGGCGCTGTTCGACGTCGAGTTCAAGTCCTATTTGACGAACACGACAGACGCCTATGAAACGCTGATCAAAAGCTTGCTGGCATCCCTTCCCTACAAAGACCGCATGGCCCTGGAGTTCGGTGAGGTCAAGATTTACTCCCTGAGAAAGGAAACGAAAGACATCGAGGCCCAACATGAAACGGCGGAAGTAATGTTGCCGCTCAGGGCTCGCAATGGCCTGGTTTTGCAGGCAACCCTCGACAAACAAATCACCCATTACGAACTACTGCCCAGGGCAGGCGTTATGCGCCGCATCGAAAAACTGGACCCGGCGCTGTTCGGTGGTCAACTCGAGACTGAGCGCTGGAGCCTGCGACACAGCTCAAGCGTTCGCGTCAATGTCATGCGCCACAAGGATCTACCATTTGATTGGGAGGCCCATTCAACCGGCAGCGCGCCGCAAGACGCAGCACGTTGCCAAGCCATTCTCGAACAGTTGGGGGACACGCTCGTCGCCGCCGTTTATGCGAAAGATCCTTCAACCCCTGCAGCACAGACACTCTCATCCGAGCGCACGGTGAAGATCAGCCGTGTTATCGCGACTCAACTGCTGTTCATTGACCCAAAGACACTGCGCAACGCCGCCAATGGCATCACGCAATTTGATCGCGACACAGCCTGGTATAACAAAGTCGTCGCGCTGACCAAGGCGTTCGTTCCGTTCTGGGGCAACATCGAAGACCTGGATTCAGGCGACAGGCCCCGCTTGATCAACGGTGCGTTTGGCTTGTTTACCGATGCCATTTCATTTTTGATACCGGTCGGCAAGTTTGCCTCGGGCTCGCTGCGACTGGTCACCCATGCCGGCCGACCGTCACTGCGGGCCGCCCTGCCGTCATTCAAACAGCTGACGATGGAATTGGTGGTATCGACGCTGGGTGCGCTGAACCCGCTGGATGGCCCGCTCGCCCTATTGACCGGACTGAGCGCTACCACGGTGAAGCTGGTCCGGGCCGGTCGATTCAAAGTCTTGGAGCTGATGGGCAGAGCGGGCCGCTACGATTTCGTGAACAGTCGCCCCCAGATCCGTGACGCAGGACATTGGAATCCGTTGGTGAACGGTGATGAATTAGCCCGGGTAAAAGGCATTGACGACGTGCCGGTGCGCAATCTGGCAAACGCTGGCAAGTCGGACTACCGCCTGATCGATCCGCTATCGTCCAGGCTGTTCGGCCCGACTTTGGCGACCAAGGCCGGAGAACTTTCTCCGGGACGCTCTCACTACCGCCTCCTGGAAAAAACCGACAGCCATCTGATCGTTGAGCTCTCGAAAAAAAGCCAGGTCAGGGAGGTGTTCGAGGTCGATGGGCGCACCACCGTGTTTATTGACGATGTGGCGTATCGGCTGGAGAACGATACGCTGCGTCGCGCCGACAGCTTCACGATCGAACAGACCTACAAAAAGTTGCCTTGCCGCGTACGACGCGCCGGAGATCCCGTTACCTGCCAGACACAGTACGTCAACAGCCTCACCCCGGCCCCCACCCCCAAACAGGGAGTATTCGATGAAACCAACAGTTGGGCCCCCTGGTTCGGGGACAGCCACTACACGCCGGCCCCAAACAGAGCACCATTGAGTATCTCCGCACTCGCTGCACATTCAACGCTGAAAGGGACGATGGAGTTTCAGACGGGTATTTATGGGCGAGTCAAAATCAGCGTCCCGGTCCCCGAGGGAGATTTTTTCCATACCTTCAACTCCGGCGCCACGATCGTCGAAGCGAAGGACGGCTCAAGGCATTACGTATTCACACGGTTGGATGCGGGGGACTTTTACGTTGCCGAACGCCTGAAAGGCCAAAGCGTGCAGCAATTGTTGACCTTCAGGAAAGCCACAACCCTCGCAGAAGGGCTTCTGGAAGAATTGCGGGTGGTCTACACCGGCTCTCTCCAAGCCAACAACATGGCGCGCTTCTACGGCATCGAAGCCGTCGAGCGCGCCATGAAAACCATGGAGGACATCGCCATTCCCATCGGCGGTCACACCTATCCGCCCGATACGCTCAAATGGTTGACAGTCGATACCAGCCCCGGTGAGGCGGTATTGTTCGACCATTCGACGCGCATGATCGTCGCCACCCAACCAAAAGGTGCAACGTCCTGGTCACGCAGTACGACTGCCTCGGAGGCCTTTCGTCAGAGAACCGCGGAGATCTTCGATGCACTGTTTATGGAAAAGGTGATCACACAAACGCCCAACAGCGCTTTGAAGATCGATAAGACGATGAGAACGCTTCATAGCATGCTCCCTCGTGGCAAACGATCCAGGAATCCCAGGAACATCGCCTATGCGGAAGTCACGACCGCGTCAGGCACTCGCGAGGTCTACGTCAGTGTTTCGGGGGCTCAAGGGATCACCGGACAGCTTCCGCTATTCAAGCAAAACTTCGGCGCAGATCAGGTCACCGTGGGGGAAACCACTTACTTCAATATCGACATGAACCAGTCGTTTTCCAGCACCTCTCTGGACGTAACCGCCGAGGGCAAGCTGCTCGCCGTGCCGCGCACTATCGATGACATTGGCACTTACCGTCCGGAGCTGACCAGCCGACCGACCTCACTGGACAGCGAAAGCAAGTTGATCAGCGTGATCCGTGCCAAGTACCCGGACAGTGAATCGATCCAGTCGGTCAATGTCGCCACAACCATGGCGCCATGCGATTCCTGCTCGGTGGTGATGAAGCAGTTCGCCTACGACGGCGGGGAAAATGCACTGGAGGTCCTGTGGAAATAACCTACAACTGCTGCAAATGCCCATAAAGCTTGGCGTACAACCCACCATCGGCAATCAGTTGCTGATGGTCGCCATCCTCGGCGATGCGCCCGCCATCGAATACCAGCACGCGATCAGCCTGCTTCACCGCTGACAGCCGATGAGCAATGATCAGCGTGGTGCGTTCGCTGAGGAATCGCGCCAACGCTTCATGCAGGTTGTATTCGGTGGCGGCGTCCAGCGCCGAGGTGGCTTCGTCGAGGATGACCACTTTGGGCTGGGCCAGCACCATCCGGGCGATGGCCAGACGTTGGCGCTGGCCGCCGGACAGGCGCACGCCGGAGCGGCCGACCACGCTGTCCAGGCCTTGGGGCAAGGCGCGCACGGTGCCGTCGAGCTGGGCGATTTCCAGGGCTTGCCAGCAGGCGTCATCGCTGCGAACGCGGCCCATGGTCAGGTTGGCGCGGATGGTGTCGTTGAACAGCGCCGGATGTTGCAGCACCACCGCGACATTTTCCCGTACGGTTTCCAGGCCGATTTCTTCTTGCGTGGCGCCACCGAAACGAATCGTCCCGGCCAGCGGCGTGTACAAGCCCAGCAGCAATTGCACCAGAGTGCTTTTGCCGCCACCGCTGGCGCCGACAATCGCGACTTTTTCACCGGGCGCGATGGACAGGTTCATCTGGTCCAGCACCAGTTCATCGCCGTAGCTGAAACTCAGGCCCTGAACGTCGATCCCTACGGTGTCACGGCCCTGGAACGGATCGACACCGCCCGGGTATTGCGGCTCATCGGCCCGGGCCAGCAATTCATTGATTCGCGACAGTGCGCCACCGGCGGCGTAGTAGGCGTATTGCAGGTTCAGCAGTTGTTCTACCGGGCCGATCATGAACCACAGGTAGCTGAACACCGCGAGCATCTGGCCGATGGACAGGTCGGAAAACAGCACAGTGAGCATCGCCGCCGCACGGAAAATATCGATGCCAAACTGGAACAGCAAGCCGCTGGCGCGGTTCGACGCATCGGTTTTCCACTGGGAGTTGACCGCGTAATCCCGCACTTCCCGGGCACGCTGGCCGAGACGGCCGAGGAAAAAGCCCTGGCGGTTACCGGCGCGCACTTCCTGGATCGAATCCAGGGTTTCGGTCAACGCCTGGGTGAAGCGCGAGGTGCTGTCGTTCTCGAGTTTTTTCAGGTGCTTGACCCGTTTGCCCAACTGCACCGTGGCGTAGATCACCAACGGGTTGAACAGCATGATCAGCAGCGCCAGTTTCCAGTGCATCCACACCAGAATGCTCGCGGTGCCGACCAGGGTCAGCATGGCCACGAGGAAACGGCTGAGGGTTTCGCCGACGAATTTGTCCAGGGTATCGAGGTCGGTGACCAGATGCGTGGTCACCGTGCCGCTGCCCAGGCTTTCGTATTCGCCGAGGGAGATGCGCTTGAGCCGCTCGATCAGCCTCACGCGAATCCGGTAGACGATGTCCTTGGCCAACGCCGCGAATAACTTGGCCTGGACCACGTTGAACAGCAACGCGCCACAGCGCAGGACGAAGGTCACCAGCAGCATCAGGCCGATGTAGCCGGCGGCTTTCTGCCAGACATCGGGCAACGCGTGGTTCATGACTTTCAGCGCGGAGTCGCCGTGGCCCAGTAGCACTTCGTCCACCAGCAATGGCAGCAGCAGCGGGATCGGCACGCTGCACAACGTCGCCAGCACGGCTACGCCGTTGGCGATCCACAGGGATTTTTTGTGATGCAGGGCCAGTCGGCGGATTTCCGCCCAGCTCAGTCGATCGACACGCGGGGTTGCGGGTGCGTCGTCAGGCAGATCATGCACAGGCAGCGCGCTCCAGCCAGCGGCCGAGCAGCGGTGACAGGACACTCAGGGGTTGATAGCCGTTGGTCAGCAGCGCCAGTTGCCCGTCACGCTCGGCCAGCAAGGTCGGGAACCCGGCGATGCCGAGGTCCTGGACCCAAGTGAAATCTGCAGCGGTGGCGGCGTGTTGATCGGCGCGGTCGAATGCGGCGGCGAACTCGATACGCGGCAACCCGGCCTGCTCCGCCAGTTCCACCAGCACGCTGGCGTGGGTGACGTCGCGCCCCTCGGCATAGAACGCGTGCTGGATCAGCCCGAGCAATTTCCAGGCGCAATCCGGCGCCAGGCTGCGCGCCGTCACCAGCGCCCGACAGGCAGGCTCGGTGTCGTAGACAAAGCCGTCGGGCAAGGCACCTTCGCGTTTGAACGGCTGGCCGGTGGCCTCGGTGACTGCCTGCCAATGCTCAAGGATGTAACGCCGGGTGGTCGGCTCCAGGGCCGAGCCACTGCCGGTGCGCAAACCGCCCACCACCAGATGCAACTCCACGCCCGCTGCCTGTGCCTGCTCGACCAGCGCTTCAGCCACCGGCGCGAAGCCCCAGCACCAGGAACACATCGGGTCCATCACATAGAGCAGGCGGCGAGCAGACATGGATTCAAGCCTCGGAAGGGGTTTGCTTGTAGTTGTAACCGATCGGGTGCGGCAAATTGCGCGCCTTGGCCAGTTCGATCTGCTTCTGCCGGTCGATGGCGCTGCGACGGGTTTTCTCGCTCAGCTTATCCCAGCAATGGGGGCAACTGATGCCGGCCACGTAGTGCTCGGATGCGCGGTCTTCGACGCTGATCGGTGTACGACAGGCATGACATTGATCGTAGTCGCCTTCGCTCAAGTCGTGGCGCACGGTCACACGGTTGTCGAATACAAAACAGTCGCCCTGCCACTTGGTTTCTTCCTGCGGCACCTCTTCGAGGTACTTCAGAATCCCGCCCTTGAGGTGATAGACCTCGTCGAAGCCCTGGCTGAGCATGAAGCTCGACGCCTTCTCGCAACGAATGCCGCCGGTGCAGAACATCGCGACTTTCTTGTGCACGGCCGGGTCGAAGTGTTCTTTGATGTAGTCGGGGAATTCGCGAAAACTGGTGGTTTTCGGATCGATGGCGCCTTCGAAGGTGCCGATCGCCACTTCGTAATCGTTGCGGGTGTCGATCAGCAGCACTTCCGGGTCGCTGATCAGCGCGTTCCAGTTCTGCGGATCGACGTAGGTGCCGACGGTTTTGTTCGGGTCCACGCCTTCGACGCCGAGGGTGACGATTTCTTTCTTGAGCTTGACCTTGGTGCGGTAGAACGGCTGGTCGTCGCAGTACGACTCTTTGTGGTCGATGTCGTCCATGCGCGGGTCGTTCTTGAGCCAGGCCATCAGCCCGTCGATGCCTTCGCGGCTACCGGACACGGTGCCGTTGATGCCCTCCTCGGCGATCAACAGGGTGCCTTTGATGCCGTTGTCGACCATCGCTTGCAGCAATGGCTCACGCATCTCGACGTAGTTTTCCAGGGTGACGAACTTATACAGTGCCGCCACGACAATCGGTTGTGTCATGGGTGATTCTCCAGGTGGCTACCCTCGTAAGGGGTGAACCGGATGCGAAAAAAAACGCGCCGGGTGAGCGGCGCGTTGGGCAGTCTAACAAAAATAACGCCCCCTGTAGGAGCAAGGCTTGCCCGCGATAGCGATCTTGAGGACGCCTTCGCGGGCAAGCCTCGCTCCTACAAGGGGCGCCACATCAATGCGAGCTGCCGCCAGCACAGGTCGGTGAGGCCGGAGCCGCATCCATCTGTGCCCATTCTTCAGGCGTGTAGGTATGCAGCGCCAACGCATGAAACTCACCCATCAGCTCGCCGAGCGTGCCGTAGGCCTTCTGGTGGCGCTTGACGCGATTGAGCCCCTCGAACTGCTGGCTGACCACCACGGCCTTGAAGTGGGTCTGCAACCCACGGCTGTGCATGTGGCTTTCATCCAGCACTTGCAGGTGCTCGGGCTGCAACAGCCCCAGCGTCGATTCGATGCGTTGTTGCATGGTCATACCCGACTCCGCTTAAGGCTTTTTCTTGGCCGGGGCAGGAGCAGCAGCGCCAGCTTTAGGGTCCAGCTCGTTGGTCATGTCAGCCAACAGCTTGTTGACCACAGGCACCGCGCTTTCGAGCTTGGCCTGGGTCATCTGGGCCGATTGCTGGGTCAACTGCGGCATTTTTTCCAGGACTTTCTTACCCAGTGGCGACTGGTAGAACGCAACCAGGTCCTTGAGCTCGGATTCGCTGAAGTTGGTGGTGTAGAGCTTAACCATGTCAGGTTTGAGCTTGTTCCAGCCAATGGCTTGGTCCAGAGCGGCGTTGGCCTTGGCCTGGTAGGTTTCCAGCAGGGCTTTTTTCGATTCAGGGGCTTTGGTCTGTTCAAAGCGCTGAGCGAACATTTGCTGCACTTGCATGTACACCGGAGTGCCCAATTTGTCAGCGTGCGCCAGGGTCAGGAAAGCTTCGGCACTGGCGTTGTGGCTGGCGGTATCGGCAAAAACCTGGCCGCTGGCGCAAACCAGTGCAACCGCGGTACAGATGGCACGAAGACGAGTCATCGAGTTTCCTTTTCTAGCAGGCGAGGTAAAACCCCAAGGGCGACCATTCTGCGCCTAAAAAACGTCATGGCTCAACCCCCAACCCTTGCAGGCCTTGATTTGTAAGGCCCAGTGGTCAAAAAACAGACTGATGGAACCACAATGGCCGAACACGGCCTAAACTGCGCAATCAGACATTAAGGAGTGTGACCGATGAGCCGTATCGAAACCGACAGCCTTGGTGAAGTGGACGTCCCGGATGAGGCCTACTGGGGCGCTCAGACCCAACGCTCGCTGATCAACTTCGCCATCGGTCAGGAACGCATGCCCCTGGCGGTGTTGCACGCCCTGGCGCTGATCAAGAAAGCCGCGGCCCGGGTCAATGACCGCAATGGCGACCTGCCGGCGGACATCGCCCGGCTGATCGAACAAGCGGCCGACGAAGTGCTCGACGGCAGCCATGACGACCAGTTCCCGCTGGTGGTCTGGCAGACCGGCAGCGGCACCCAGAGCAACATGAACGTCAACGAAGTGATCGCCGGTCGCGCCAACGAACTGGCCGGCAACGCCCGCGGCGGCAAGTCGCCGGTGCACCCCAACGATCACGTCAACCGCTCCCAGAGTTCCAACGATTGCTTCCCTACCGCCATGCACATCGCCACCGTCCAGGCGGTGCAGCAGAACTTGTTGCCGGCGATCAGCGAGTTGTCCGGCGGCTTGGCCGAGCTGTCGGCGCGTCATATGAAACTGGTCAAGACCGGCCGCACCCACATGATGGACGCGACGCCGATCACCTTCGGCCAGGAACTGTCCGCATTTATCGCGCAACTGGATTACGCCGAACGGGCGATCCGCAGCGCTCTGCCCCAGGTCTGTGAACTGGCCCAGGGCGGCACCGCTGTCGGCACCGGGCTGAACTCGCCCCACGGCTTTGGTGAAGCGATTGCCGCCGAGCTGGCCGCGCTCTCCGGGCTGCCGTTCGTCACCGCGCCGAACAAATTCGCCGCCCTCGCCGGTCATGAGCCGTTGACCACACTGTCAGGCGCGCTGAAAACCCTGGCGGTGACCCTGATGAAAATCGCCAACGACCTGCGTCTGCTGGGTTCCGGGCCACGCGCCGGTTTCGCCGAAGTGAAACTGCCGGCCAACGAACCCGGCAGTTCGATCATGCCCGGCAAGGTCAACCCGACCCAGTGCGAAGCCCTGTCGATGCTCGCCTGTCAGGTGCTGGGCAACGACGTGGCGATCGGCTTTGCCGCGAGCCAGGGTCATTTGCAGTTGAACGTGTTCAAACCGGTGATCATCCACAACCTGCTGCAATCGATTCGTCTGCTGGCCGACGGTTGCAGCAACTTCCAGCAGCATTGCATCGCCGGGCTGGAACCGGATGCCGAGAAAATGGCGGAACACCTGGAACGGGGCTTGATGCTGGTGACCGCGCTGAACCCGCACATTGGCTACGACAAGTCGGCAGAGATTGCCAAGAAGGCTTACGGCGAAGGGCTGACCTTGCGTGAAGCGGCGTTGCAACTGGGTTATCTGAATGACGAGCAGTTTGATGCGTGGGTGCGGCCGGAGAATATGCTGGAAGCAGGCGCCAAGGGCTGAGATTTGTAGCGCCTGTTAGTCCGTCTTCACGAGCAAGCCCGCTCCCACAGGGAAATGCGATTACCTGTGGGAGCGGGCTTGCTCGCGAAGAACGATAACGCGGTTTAACCTGCTGCCATCTTTAAGCGCCGAGCCCTGAGACCGGCCATCAACGAAGGCCCCAACGCCACCAGCGCCGACCCGACCACTACCAACACCGCCCCGCCATAACCCAGGCCATTGATGGTCTCGGCGTGCACATATTCCGGCCAGGCCCACGCCGCTCCGGCCACCGCCACGAAGGTCACCAACGGCGTAATCGCCAGCGTCGCACTGACCCGCGAAGCCTCCCAATGCGCCAGCGCTTCGGCAAAGGCGCCATAGGCGATCAGTGTGTTCATGCAGCACGCCAGCAGCAGCCAGCCTTGCCGAGGGCTCAGGTTCAGCGCTTCCAGCGGATGCACCCACGGCGTCAGCAGCAGCGCGCAGAACAGGTAAATCACCATCATCACCTGCAACGAATTCCACACCGTCAGCAATTGCTTCTGGCCCAGGGCGTAAAAGGTCCAGACCGTGGACGCCGCCAGCACCATCAACACGCCGGCGGTGTAATCGGTGAGGGAGGTGAGCAGTTCCATGAGCCGCTGGTTGAAAAACAGCCCGAAACCGATCAGCAGCACCAGCAGGCCAATGCCCTGCCCGATGCTGAAGCGTTCCTTGAACACAAACAGACTGGCGATCAGCAACATGATCGGCCCCATCTGCACCACCAGTTGCGCGGTGCCGGGGCTGAGCAGGTTCAGGCCCATCAGGTACAACACGTAGTTGCCCACCAGACCGAGCACCGCCATCAGCACCAGCCAGCCGCCCTTGGGACCGAGTACTTTGCGGCTCGGCAGGCGCTTGGTCGCCCCCAGGTAGAGGAACAGGCAACCGCCGGACACCAGCAGGCGAAACCAGGTGACTGTCACCGGGTCCATCACTTGCAGCACCTGTTTGAGTTTGATCGGCAAGATACCCCACAGCACAGCGGTCAGCAGCGCCAGGAACAGTCCATACACCCAGCGACCCGATGAAATATGCATGCCGACCCCAAAGCCCAGTGACGAGAATCGTCATTCTAGGCCCGGCGCCGGTTGGCACACAGGGACAGTTGCGGGCTGGCCGCGAATGAAACTGTGCAGGTCGCAACGCTAAATTGACGCAGTGCCGTCGATCAGGTGGCCGGGCGCTGCAAGTACTTCAGATCTAAGCTCATTGGATCCGCAGACAGGACCATCCCACAGGAGACCGCCATGTACGGCATGCGCGCCCAGGACCACGCCCCCGCCACGCACTTTCGCAGTGACCGGATGTGTCGTGTGAACGGGGAGTTGTATTTCAGCACCCGGGAAAACACCCTCGAAGGGCCGTTTGACAACCCCGAAGTCGCGGCGCGGGAGATCCAGGCCTATATCGAGCGGATGCAGCTTCAGAGCAGGAACCGGTAGACCGCAGGGCCCCATTCGCGGGCAAGCCTCGCTCCTACAGGGGAATGCGATCTCCTGTAGGAGCGAGGCTTGCCCGCGAAAGCAATCTAATCGTCGCCACAAATCTTGCGGTTTAACGCACCGCCTCAAACAACCCCGTAGCCCCCATCCCGCCCCCAACGCACATGGTCACCACGCCATAACGCAGGTTGCGCCGCTGCAATTCCCGCACGAGATGCCCCACCTGCCGCGATCCGGTCATGCCAAACGGATGCCCAATGGAAATCGACCCGCCATTGACGTTGTACTTCGCGTTATCGATTTCCAGCCGATTACGGCTATACAGGCACTGGGACGCGAACGCTTCGTTGAGCTCCCACAAATCGATATCGGCAATCTGCAAACCCTTGGCCTTGAGCAGCTTGGGCACCGAGAACACCGGGCCGATGCCCATTTCATCCGGCGCGCAACCGGCGACGGTGAAACCACGGAAAAACGCCTTGGGCTTGAGTCCCAATTCCAGAGCTTTCTCCAGGCTCATCACCAAGGTCATGGACGCCCCGTCCGACAGTTGCGACGAGTTACCCGCCGTCACCGAACCGTCCTCGGCAAACACCGGTTTCAAACCGGCGAGGCTTTGCAGGGTGGTGTCCGGGCGGTTGCAGTCGTCGCGATCAACAATGCCGTCGAGGATCTGCACCTGGCCGGTGGCCTTGTCTTCGACCCGGTACTTGACCGCCATCGGCACGATTTCATCGTCAAACAACCCGGCGGCCTGAGCCTGGGCCGTGCGGTGCTGACTTTGCAGCGCGTAAAGATCCTGTTCTTCGCGGCTGACGTTGTAGCGGCGGGCGACGATTTCGGCGGTCTGACCCATGGGGAAGTAGATGCCCGGCACCTGCTCTTTCAGCAGCGGGTTGATCAGATTGTCAGTGTTGACGCTTTTCATGGTCAGGCTGATGGACTCGACGCCGCCGGCAACGATGATGTCGCTGCAACCCGAGGCAATCTGGTTGGCGGCAATCGCGATGGCTTGCAGGCCCGAGGAGCAGAAACGGTTGAGGGTCATGCCGGCGGTGCCGATGCCCAGGTGCGACAGCACTGCGACGTTACGCCCGATGTTGTAACCCTGCGCCCCTTCATTGGAGCCGGCGCCGACGATGCAATCCTCGACGCTGGCCGGGTCGATGTCGTTGCGGGTAAGCAGCGCATTGACGCAATGGGCCGCCATGTCGTCCGGGCGGGTCTGATTGAACTTGCCGCGAAAGGATTTGGCCAGGCCGGTCCGTACGCTGTCGACGATCACCACTTCACGCATGGCATACCTCATTGTTGTTGTCGGTTGGGAGTGGACCGAGCATAAGTCCACCCCATTACCGACCGCGACAATCATTCACCTCGCGTATGCGCAGCCATCGTTTCACTTCTTGTGCTTCTTGGCCTTCTTGTCAGCCTTTTCGAACGCCTCTTCCAGCGCCCGGTTAATGGTGCGCAACACTTTCACCCGCGCCCAGCGCTTGTCGTTGGCTTCCACCAGGGTCCAGGGCGAAATCTCGGTGCTGGTGCGATCGACCATGTCGCCGACGGCGGCGCGATACGCGTCCCACTTGTCACGGTTGCGCCAGTCGTCTTCGGTGATCTTGAAGCGTTTGAAGGGGATGTCCTCCCGAGCCTGGAAGCGCTCCAGTTGGGTCTGCTTGTCGATGGCCAGCCAGAACTTGACCACGATGACGTGGGACTCGGAGATTTGCTCTTCGAAATCGTTGATCTCGCTGTAAGCCCGCAGCCAATCCGCCGGCGGGCAGAAACCTTCGATGCGTTCTACCAGCACCCGGCCGTACCAGGAGCGGTCGAACACGGTGAACTTGCCCTTGGCCGGAAGGTGTCGCCAGAAGCGCCACAGGTACGGTTGCGCCCGTTCTTCCTCGGTGGGCGCGGCAATCGGCACGATGCTGTACTGCCGTGGGTCGAGAGCTGCCGCCACCCGTCGAATCGCCCCACCCTTGCCCGCCGCATCATTGCCTTCAAACACCGCCACCAACGCGTGCTGACGCATGCGTTTATCGCGCATCAGGCCGGAGAAGCGCGCCTGCTCAGTAATCAGTTGTTCTTCGTAGTCGTCCTTGTCCAGGCTCTGGGTCAAATCCAGGCTGTCGAGCACGTTCAACTGATCGATATGAATCGGCAGCGGCGCCGCATTGACCTTGTCGGGATGGATCTCGGGCCGTTTCAAGGCACTTTGCAGGCCTTCGAGCAGGATTTTGCCAACGGTCAGGCTGCGGTAGTGCGGGTCGACGCCTTCGATCACATGCCACGGCGCGTAGTCGCGGCTGGTGCGGCGCAATACCCGCTCGCCGTATTTGACGAATTTGTCGTAGGTTTGCGACTGCTGCCAGTCCAGCGGGCTGATGCGCCAACTGTGCAACGGGTCGTCGGCGAGTGCCTTGAGGCGCGCCTTCATTTGCTGCTTGGAGAGGTGGAACCAGAACTTGAAGATCAGCGCGCCTTCGTCACAGAGCATTTTTTCGAAACGCTCGGACTGGTTGATCGCCTGATCCAGCACCGCATTTTTGAAGTCGCCATGGACCCGGCCCTGGAGCATCTGGCTGTACCAGTTGCCGAAGAAAATCCCCATGCGGCCCTTGGCCGGCAGCATTCGCCAATAGCGCCAGGCCGGTGGCCGCGCCAGTTCTTCGTCGGTCTGCTGGTCGAAGGTGCGCACCTCGATCAGTCGCGGGTCCATCCACTCGTTGAGCAACTTGACCGTCTCGCCCTTGCCGGCGCCTTCGATGCCATTGATCAAAATGATCACCGGGAAACGTTGCTGCTGCTGAAGTTCGAACTGCGCTTCGAGCAAGGCTTCACGCAGGATCGGTACTTCGGCGTCGTAGGTTTCTTTGTCGATGGCGTGACCGATTTCGGCAGATTCGAACATGGGCGGCTCCGTTCCAAGATTGAGCAAGACTAGCGGATTGACCTCTCCTGTGGGGGGAGAAGTTCAAGATCAAAAGATCGCAGCCTTCGGCAGCTCCTACAGGGATACGCATTCCATGTAGGAGCTGTCGAGTGCAACGAGGCTGCGATCTTTTGATCTTGATCTTCACCGTCCTGCCGGCCCAAGGACTTGCCATGGATCAAGCACAGGCCTGTCGATCAGCTAGAATGCCCGCCTTGCCGTTGCCGAGCCTGCCATGAACCCTGAATTGCCCAACGCCCAGCTTGACTGGGACGACCAGGGACGCCCGTATTCGCGGGTGTTCGATGATGTGTATTTTTCCGACCTGTCCGGGTTGGACGAAACTCGCTACGTGTTCATCGAACAAAACCGTCTGAAGGAACGTTTTGCCGCGTTGCCCGCCGACGGGCGCCTGGTGATTGGCGAGACCGGTTTTGGCACCGGATTGAATTTCCTCTGCGCCTGGCAACTGTTCGAAGAGCAAGCCGTGGCCGGTGCGCGGCTGCATTTTGTCAGCGTGGAAAAGTACCCGCTGACCGCCCCGGACCTGAAACGGGCGCTGGCGCTGTGGCCGGAACTCAAGCCATTCGCCGATCAATTGTTGGCCCAGTACGTGGCGATCCATCAGGGCTTTCAACGCTTGGTGATGGATAACGGCCGAGTGACCCTGACCTTGCTGATCGGCGATGCGCTGGAGCAGTTGCCGCAACTGGATGCGCAGATCGATGCGTGGTTTCTCGACGGTTTCGCCCCGGCGAAAAACCCCGACATGTGGACCGCCGAGCTGTTCGCCGAACTGGCGCGCCTGGCCGCCCCCGACTCGACCATCAGCACTTTTACCAGCACCGGTTGGGTCCGTCGGTTGCTCAACGCGGCGGGCTTCAAAATGAAGCGCACGCCGGGCATCGGCCACAAATGGGAAATCCTGCGTGGTGCCTTCGTCGGTTGGCCTGCCGAGACGCCGGCACCGATGCCGGCCAAGCCGTGGTTCGCTCGCCCTGCGCCAAATAACGGCGAGCGCCACGCCCTGGTCATCGGCGCAGGCCTGGCGGGTTGCGCCAGTGCGGCCAGTCTCGCGGCGCGGGGTTGGCAGGTGAGTTTGATGGAGCGTCATGCCGATATCGCCCAGGAAGCCTCGGGCAATCCCCAAGGCGTGCTGTACCTCAAGCTGTCGGCCCACGGCACCGCGTTGTCGCAATTGATTGTCAGCGGTTTCGGCCATACCCGGCGGGTGCTTGAACAGTTGCATCGCGGTGTGGACTGGGACGGCTGCGGTGTGTTGCAACTGGCGTTCAATGCCAAGGAAGCCGAGCGTCAGGCGCAATTGGCGGCGGCGTTTCCTGCAGATCTGCTGCACATACTGGATCAAGCGCAAGCCGAGACACGGGCCGGCATTGCGTTGGCCCATGGCGGCTTGTTCTATCCCGAGGGTGGCTGGGTGCATCCGCCGGCGCTGTGCCAGTGGCAGGCTTCGCGGCCCAACGTTCAATTGCTCACCCATCGCGATGTGCTGGAATTGCGCAAGGTCGATGACCAGTGGCAAGCCTGGGACGGCGACACCCTGCTCGCCAGCGCACCGGTGGTGGTGTTGGCCGGTGCCGCCGAGATCAAGCGTTTCGCGCAAAGCGCCGACCTGCCGCTCAAACGCATTCGCGGGCAAATCACCCGACTGGCGCAAACCAACGAGAGCCAAAGCCTGGCCACGGTGGTTTGCGCCGAAGGGTATGTCGCGCCAGCACGCCTGGGGGAACACACCCTGGGCGCCAGTTTCGATTTCACCAGCGACGACCTGACGCCGACCACTGCCGAACACTTGGGCAACCTGCAACTGCTGGAAGAGATCTCCAGCGATCTGGTCACCCGCCTGCACGCCGATCAACTGGACGCCGATCAACTCCAAGGTCGCGCGGCGTTCCGTTGCACCAGCTCCGACTACCTGCCCATCGTCGGGCCGCTCGCCGATGGCCAGGCGTTCAACCAGGCCTACGCCGCCCTGAGCAAGGACGCCCGGCAAGTGCCTGACGTCCAGTGCCCCTGGCTCGACGGTTTGTACGTCAATAGCGGCCACGGTTCCCGGGGGTTGATCACCGCGCCGTTGTCCGGCGAGTTGCTGGCAGCCTGGCTGGAAAACGAACCGCTGCCCCTGCCGCGCAGTGTGGCCGAGGCTTGTCATCCGAACCGCTTTGCCTTGCGCCGGCTGATTCGCGGAGTCTGATCCGCACGGCTTCGAGCCTTCACTTTCAGCCTTCGTATAACGCTCTACCACCGGGCACAACTGACGTTGTGCCTGTCACCCGCAATATCCTCGCCCCGCTACTTATAACCGATCGATCTAAAACTCCCGCCAAGTCACCGGGTCAGTTTCAGAGTACCCGCCGTTTTGGCGCGGAAATGATTGACCCTCCCCAACGGAAAAACCGGTAAGGACTTTATGTGCGGATTAGCTGGCGAGTTACGCTTTGATCATCAACCTGCGGACCTTGCGGCCGTTGAACGAATCACCCATCACCTGGCCCCTCGCGGTCCGGATGCGTGGGGCTTCCACAGCCAGGGGCCGATTGCCCTGGGCCATCGTCGCCTGAAAATCATGGACCTGTCGGACGGCTCGGCGCAGCCGATGATCGACAACCAATTGGGCTTGTCCCTGGCCTTCAACGGCGCGATCTACAACTTCCCGGAACTGCGCGCCGAGCTTGAAGCCCTCGGTTATGCCTTCTATTCCGGCGGCGACACCGAAGTGCTGCTCAAGGGCTATCACGCCTGGGGCGAGGCACTGCTGCCCAAGCTCAATGGCATGTTTGCTTTCGCGATTTGGGAACGTGACGCCCAGCGCCTGTTCATCGCCCGTGACCGTCTCGGCGTGAAGCCGCTGTACCTGTCGCGCACCGGCCAGCGCCTGCGCTTTGCATCGGCGTTGCCGGCGTTGCTCAAGGGCGGCGATATCAGCCCGATGCTCGACCCGGTGGCACTCAACCATTACCTGAATTTCCATGCGGTGGTCCCGGCCCCGCGCACCTTGATCGCCGGCATCGAAAAACTGCCGCCGGCAACCTGGATGCGCATCGAGGCGGATGGCACCACCGAGCAGAAAACCTGGTGGACCCTGCCCTACGGCCCCCATGCCGATGAGCTGAACCTGACCCTGGAAGACTGGCGCGACCGCGTGCTCGACAGCACCCGCGATGCCGTCGCCATCCGTCAACGTGCGGCCGTCGATGTTGGCGTGTTGCTGTCCGGCGGCGTCGATTCGAGCATGCTCGTAGGCCTGTTGCGTGAAGTCGGTGTCGAGAATCTGTCGACCTTCTCCATCGGTTTCCAGGATGCCGGCGGCGAGCGTGGCGACGAATTCCAGTATTCGGACCTGATCGCCAAGCACTACAACACGCAGCACCATCAATTGCGCATCCAGGAAAGCGAGATCATCGAGCAATTGCCCGCGGCGTTCCGCGCCATGAGCGAGCCGATGGTCAGCCATGACTGCATTGCCTTTTATTTGCTGTCTCGTGAAGTGGCCAAGCACTGCAAGGTTGTGCAGAGCGGCCAGGGCGCGGACGAGTTGTTCGCCGGTTATCACTGGTATCCGCAAGTGGACGGCGCCGCCGATCCGTATGCGGCCTATCGCGAGGCGTTTTTCGACCGCAGCTACGAAGACTACGCCGCCACCGTGCAGCCGAAATGGCTGACAGCGAATGACGCCGCCGGCGACTTCGTGAAGGAACATTTCGCACAGCCCGGCGCCGATGCCGCAGTGGACAAAGCCCTGCGTCTGGACAGCACGATCATGCTGGTGGACGACCCGGTCAAACGCGTCGACAACATGACCATGGCCTGGGGCCTGGAAGCACGTACGCCGTTTCTCGACTATCGCCTGGTGGAACTGTCGGCCCGGGTGCCGGGCAAATTCAAATTGCCGGACGGCGGTAAGCAAGTCCTGAAAGAAGCAGCACGATTGGTCATTCCGAGTGAAGTGATCGACCGCAAAAAAGGCTACTTCCCGGTGCCCGGCCTCAAGCATTTGCAGGGCGATACGCTGAACTGGGTGCGCGAACTGCTGCTCGATCCAAGCCAGGATCGCGGCCTGTTCAACCCGGCCATGCTCGACCGCCTGCTGACCGACCCGCAAGGCCAGTTGACCCCGTTGCGCGGCTCCAAGCTGTGGCAATTGGCGGCACTGAACCTGTGGCTCAGTGAACAAGGACTCTGATCGATGAAACCCCACGCCTCGGCTTACAGCCAACGCTTGTTGCGCGGTCAGTCCCCCTCCTACGAACGCTTGCAGGCGCGCCTGGCCGAAGATGGCAGCGAATTGAACGCCGCGCCGATTGCGGTGCATTGCGGTTGGGGCCGGTTGCTGATCGGGCATACCTTTCCTGATGCGGCGAGCATCGCCCAGGAGTTGCTCAACGAGCAGCCCGGCGAGCGCGATATCGCGTTGTATGTTGCGGCGCCCCAGCAAGTGCTGGGGCTGGAACCGGCGCAGTTATTCCTTGATCCGTCCGACACGTTGCGCCTGTGGTTCAGCGATTACCGGCAATCAACCCGGGTGTTTCGCGGCTTTCGTATTCGCCGGGCCCAGAGCGAGGCCGATTGGCAGGCGATCAACCTGCTGTATCAGGCGCGCGGCATGTTGCCGATCGATGCGTCATTGCTGACCCCACGTCATATGGGCGGCCCGGTGTATTGGCTGGCTGAAGACGAAGACAGCGGCGCGATCATCGGCAGCGTCATGGGCCTCAATCATCACAAGGCCTACAACGACCCGGAAAACGGCAGCAGTCTTTGGTGCCTGGCGGTTGACCCACATTGCTCGCGGCCCGGTGTCGGCGAAGTGCTGGTGCGGCATTTGATCGAGCACTTCATGAGCCGTGGGCTGAGTTACCTGGACCTGTCGGTATTGCACGACAACCGCCAGGCGAAAAGTCTCTACGCCAAGCTCGGTTTTCGTAACCTCTCGACCTTCGCCATCAAGCGCAAGAACGGCATCAATCAGCCGTTGTTCCTTGGGCCGGGGCCGGAGGCGGAGTTCAATCCTTATGCGCGAATCATCGTCGAGGAAGCCCATCGTCGCGGCATTGATGTGCAGGTCGATGATGCGGACGCCGGGATGTTCACCCTCAGCCATGGCGGGCGCCGGGTGCGTTGCCGCGAATCCCTTAGCGACCTGACCAGCGCTATCAGCATGAGCCTGTGCCAGGACAAGAGCCTGACCCATAAGGTGTTGAAAGCGGCCGGCCTGAACCTGCCCTCCCAGCAACTGGCGGGCAACGGCGACGATAACCTGGCGTTTCTCGACGAGCACGAACGTGTGGTGGTCAAGCCGCTGGATGGCGAACAGGGACAAGGCGTTGCGGTGGATTTGCAGACCATTGAAGAGGTCCAGCAAGCCATCGAAGCGGCGCGCAAGTTCGATTCGCGGGTGTTGCTGGAAAGCTTCCACGAAGGGCTGGATTTGCGAATTGTGGTGATCGGTTTTGAAGTGGTCGCTGCGGCAATTCGGCGGCCGGCGGAAGTGGTCGGTGACGGCCAACATTCCATCGGTGCGCTGATCGAAGCCCAGAGTCGACGCCGGCAGGCGGCCACCAGCGGTGAGAGCAAGATTCCGCTGGACCATGAAACCGAGCGCACCTTGCAAGCGGCGGGTTACGACTACAACAGCATTCTGCCGGCGGGCGAGCATCTGTTCGTGCGGCGTACGGCGAATCTTCATACCGGCGGCGTGTTGGAGGATGTCACCGCGATCCTGCATCCGACGCTGGTGGACGCTGCCGTGCGTGCGGCCCGGGCGCTGGATATTCCAATGGTCGGCCTCGACCTGATGGTGCCCGCCGCCGACCAGCCGGAGTATGTGTTTATCGAAGCCAACGAACGCGCCGGCCTGGCCAACCACGAACCGCAACCGACGGCGGAACGCTTTGTGGATTTGTTGTTTCCGCATAGTCAGCCGGCAGCCTCTTAGACGTGTATCGCCTGAGCTGACGCCTTCGCGGGCAAGCCTCGCTCCCACAGGGGAACGCATTCCAAAAAGTGGGAGCGGGCTTGCTCGCGAAGGCGGCCGGACAGGCGACAAAGATCTTTCCCCTCATCGAAACCATCGATGTTCGTTACTCATCAGGAGTTTCCATGACCAGCAAAATTCCCGAACCGGATCTCAACTACCTGCAAAAAGTCCTGCTGGAAATGCTCGCCATTCCCAGCCCGACGGGGTTCACCGACACCATTGTGCGTTACGTCGCCGAACGGCTCGAAGAGCTGGGCATTCCGTTTGAAATGACCCGGCGCGGCACCATCCGCGCCACCCTCAAGGGCAAGAAGAACAGCCCCGACCGTGCGGTTTCCGCGCACCTGGACACCATCGGCGCAGCAGTGCGTGCGGTGAAGGATAACGGGCGCCTGACCCTGGCCCCGGTCGGCTGCTGGTCGAGCCGGTTTGCCGAGGGCAGCCGGGTCAGCCTGTTTACCGACAATGGCGTGATCCGTGGCAGCGTGTTGCCGTTGATGGCCTCCGGGCACGCGTTCAATACCGCCGTGGATGAAATGCCGATCAGTTGGGATCACGTCGAATTGCGCCTGGACGCCTACTGCGCCACCCGCGCCGATTGCGATTCCCTGGGGATCAGCGTCGGCGATTTCGTGGCGTTTGACCCGTTGCCGGAGTTCACCGAAAGCGGCCATATCAGCGCCCGTCACCTGGACGATAAGGCCGGGGTCGCCGCATTGCTGGCGGCAATGAAAGCCATCGTCGACAGCGGCGAAGAACTGATGATCGACTGCCACCCGCTGTTCACCATTACCGAGGAAACCGGCAGTGGCGCCGCGGCCGCGTTGCCGTGGGATGTCAGTGAATTCGTCGGCATCGACATTGCGCCGGTCGCGCCGGGGCAGCACTCCAGCGAACACGCGGTGAGCGTGGCGATGCAGGATTCCGGCGGGCCGTATGACTATCACCTGTCGCGGCATTTACTGCGATTGGCCAGTGACAACGACTTGCCGGTGCGCCGCGACCTGTTCCGCTATTACTTCAGCGACGCCCATTCGGCGGTCACCGCCGGGCACGACATCCGCACCGCGCTGCTGGCGTTCGGCTGCGATGCGACTCACGGCTATGAACGGACCCACATCGACAGCCTGGCGGCGCTGAGTCGTTTGCTGGGTGCGTACATCCTGAGCCCACCGGTATTTGCCAGCGATGCCCAACCGGCCAAGGGTTCGCTGGACCGGTTCAGTCACCAGATCGAACATGACACGCAGATGGAAAGCGACACGCGGGTGCCGTCGGTGGATAGTCTTGTTGGGCAGCGCAACGATAGCTAAGTCCTGCGGTGTCTGAAATATCGCCTTCGCGGGCAAGCCTCGCTCCTACAGGTTTTGTGTCGATCGCAACATTCGGATCGACACATACCCTGTAGGAGCGAGGCTTGCCCGCGAAGGCGTCAGATCAGACACCCATTCACAACCGGGCTAGCCGCAAAACCGCATTCGCCGTAGCATCGCGCCATTGTTTTAGCCGAGGTGCCTATGCTGATCCCCTACGACCAACTTGAAGTCGACACCCTCACCCGCCTGATCGAGGATTTCGTGACCCGCGACGGCACGGACAATGGCGATGACACGCCGCTGGAAACCCGCGTATTACGAGTTCGCCAGGCGCTGACCAAAGGCCAGGCACTGATCGTTTTTGACCCGGACAGCGAGCAATGCCAGTTGATGCTCAAGCACGATGTGCCCAAGCACCTGTTCGACTGAGCCGCTTAGCGTCCTTTGCTTTTCGCCAGTTTGACCTGGATGCGTTCGTAGACTTCGGCCCGGTGCACATTAACGTCTTGGGGGGCTTCGACGCCAAAGCGCACGCTGCCGCCGTTGACCGCCAGAATGCGCACGGAAATGTTGTCACCGATGGAAATCAACTCACCTACGACACGACTGAGTACAAGCATGGCATTCGTCCTTCAGGGTTACTGGACCCCAAAGATGCCCCGCGCGTACTGGGCCTTCAATGTGCTGACGGCAAATCAGTCATGCCCTACAACCCGGCTTGAATCCCCTTACAGACACGTCCTGCAAATCAGACCGATCCTTCAGGAAGCGGAGAAGCGCGGACCGAAAAGGATGACGGTCGCGCCGATTACGCACAGCGCCACGCCAATCCAGTCAGAGCCCAGCGGACGAATCCGCTCGACGACGGCCAGCCAGCCAATCGACGCAATGATGTAGATGCCACCGTAGGCGGCATAGGCGCGGCCCGCGTAGGTCGCTTCGACCCGGGTCAGCAGCAAGGCGAACAGGGTCAGGCTCAACAATGCCGGGATCACCCACAGAGCACTTTTGCCCTGGCGCAGCCACATCCAGAACGCAAAGCAGCCGGCGATTTCAAACAGCGCGGCGAGGAAAAACCACAGGTAATTGAGCATGCTGGCGTCTCGTGAGGATGACCGATGGCGGCCACCCTAACCACGACGTTGCCTGCGGGCAAGATCAGCCTGCGGTTTGTTTGGCCTTGGCGCGCATTTTGTCGGCCATGACGGTCATTTCGTTGTACAGCAATTGTGGATTTTTCTGCTTGATTGCCCAAGCCATGCGGCCTTGTTCGTGGGGAAGGATCATGAACTCGCCGGCGGCCACTTGCGTGTAGATGTAGTCGGCAATGTCGGTGGCGGTGATCGGTGAGCTTTCCAGCAACTTGCCGACCTGGGCTTTCATCGCTGGCGTCGGGCCACGGAAAGAATCCAGCAGGTTGGTCTGGAAGAACGACGGGCAGACCACGTGCACGCCCACTTCCTGGTGCGCCAGTTCGATCAGCAGGCTTTCGGACAATGCCACCACGCCAGCCTTGGCCACGTTGTAGTTGCTCATGGCCGGGCCTTGCATCAGTGCGGCCATGGAGGCGATGTTGATGATCTTGCCTTTGCTTTTTTCCAGCAGCGGCAGGAAGGCCTTGCAGCCCTTGACCACACCCATCAGGTTGATCGCGATCTGCCAGTCCCAGTCTTCCAGGGACAACTCGCTAAAGAACCCGCCCGAAGCCACTCCGGCGTTGTTGACGATGATATCGATGCCACCGAGTTTCTCTTCGCACGCCTGGGCAAAGGCAGTGAGTTGGCTGTAATCGCGTACATCGCAACGCTGGATAAACCCGTCGCCACCGGCCTCGCGCACCCGCTTCAGGGTTTCTTGCAGACCGGGTTCGCTGACATCCGACAACGCCAGTTGCCAGCCTTCGCGGGCCCAGCGCAGTGCGATTTCGCGACCCAGGCCCGAGCCTGCGCCAGTGATCATCATGCGATTTTGCATAGCAAACAGCCTTGTTGTTCTGGGGAAGATGCGCCGAGTGTAGCGAAGGAAACAGCCCGACCCACGCTCCATCAGATTGCTGAATGGTCCGCGCAAACCGGCGCACGGCTTGAGACCGGGTCGCGGCCTTCGCGGGCAAGCCTCGCTCCTACATAAACGCGCCTTGATCGTGTATGCCGTGATCGACGCAAAACCTGTAGGAGCGAGGCTTGCCCGCGAAGAACGATAACGCGGTCCAACTGACCAACTAACAAGACGCGAAAAAGAAATAAGCCTTCTTTCTAAAAAACATTAAAAAACTTTGAATTTTCTTTCATCCGCGTGAGTCGGATTTTGTAAGCAGTTCGGATTTATTGCATTCCGGCTGATAGTTAAAACGCTAGGTCATTCAGAACACTTCCAACAAGGAAATAGACATGGGCACAATTCTTATCGTTATCCTGATCCTGCTGCTGATCGGTGGTTTGCCAGTATTCCCGCACTCAAGAAGTTGGGGTTATGGTCCATCGGGTATCCTCGGCGTCGTGTTGGTAGTGCTGTTGATTCTGCTCTTGCTCGGCAAGATATAAGATTTAACCCGACCCAAAAAAAAGAGGCCCTTGAAAAAGGGCCTCTTTTTTATTGCCTCGACTATTTAGTCCGGCTTGCCGTTAACCACGCCGGCGGTGTTATCCAGCAGGCTCTTGGTCGCGGTTTGCAGGAACGACTCGAGTTTCTGCTTGAGGGCTGCTTCGTCAGGCGACTCTGGAATCACTTCGCCTTTCGGGTTGGCGCCCAGTTCGTAGTGATACAGCTTTGGCGGCATCTCTTTAGGCAGTACCAGCACGCGGTCGGCGGTCAGCAAGGCCACGGTCTGATCGCTGCCCGAAGGTTTGATCACGCCAAAACCCTTGTCGCCTTCCGGCAGGTTCAGCAGGTCGCGGCCCCAGCACTGGTGAATCACGTCGCCACCGACGCGACCCATGATGGTCGGCACGATGTCGATTTGAGTGCCCACGGTGTGGTCACGCTGGCCGAATTTTTCCTGTATGCCCGGTGCGATCATCAGCATCGGCACGTTGAAGCGACCCAGGTCCATTTCGGTGATTTGCTGCTCGTCGCCGAAACCATGGTCGCCGACAACCACGAACAGGGTTTCATTGAAGTAAGGCTCTTTACGCGCCTTCTCAAAGAACTGACCCAGCGCCCAGTCGGAGTAGCGCATGGCGGTCAAGTGTTCGTTCAGGCTGCCGCGATCGGTCACGCGCTCGACCGGCAATGGCGTCGGCAAGGCATACGGCGTGTGGTTGGACAGGGTTTGCAGCAAGGCATAGAAGGGCTTTTTGTCCTTGCCATCGCGCGCCTTCAGTTCTTCCAGGCCACGGTTGAACATGTCCTGGTCGGACACGCCCCACGTCGGATCGGAGAACACCGGGTTCACGAAATCGTTACGCCCGATGAAGTTGGTCATGCCCTGGTTGCTGAAGAAGCCCGACTGGTTGTCCCAGGCGAAATCACCGTTGTAGACATACACATCGTCATAGTCGCGAGCGCTGAGCAACTGCGGCAGGCCGGACAACTTGTGGCTGCCTTCCGGCGTCTGCATCAGGTATTCGAAACCTGGCAGGTTCGGGAAGCAGGCCATGGTGGCAAACATGCCCTGGTGGGTATGGGTGCCGTTGGAGAAGAAGCGGTCGAACAGCAGGCCTTCTTTCGACAACTTGTCGAAGGCTGGCGTGATGTTGCCGGGACGACCCAGGGCGCCCACCGAGTGACCGGCGAAGCTTTCCATCAGGATCACGACAACGTTCTTGATCGGCAGGGTCTTGTTGGCGTCCGGCGTGTAGTTGCGGCGTACTGCGGCGATGTCGTCATCGACCAGTTTGTCGCTCGGGGTCAGCAACATGTCGCGCACGGTCTGCTGGGCCTGGGGCTGTGGCAGCGTGGCTTTCCAGATGTTGTCGCGATCTTCGGACATGCGGCTCTTGGCCGCCGCGATCAGTGACAGCGTGCCGTTGAGGCCCAACTGGTTGGCGAAGTTGGAATCGGTGGTGTAGACGTCACCCCAACGCAGTGGAGGGCCCTGGCGCAGGGTGCCGCGGGCGGCGACCACACAAACCAGCAGGCAGACCACGAACACCGCGATGCGCGCATACCACGGCGCAATCTGACGCGTGCCGATGCTGCCACCGCTGAACGGACCACGGGGACGGGTGGCGCGGTCGGCGCCCTTGAACGCCAGGGTCAGGAGCAAGGTGCCCACGGCCCAGGCCAGCAGGTAGCGAACCACCGGGAAACCGTACCAGAGCATGCTCATCACGGTTTTCGGGTCTTCTTTCACATACTGGAACACCAGCCCGTTGAGGCGCTGGTGGAACTCACGGTAGAAGTCCATCTCCATCAGGCCGAGGAACAGCGCGATGCTCGAAGCGATGGTCAGCCAGAAACGGAAGAACCCGCGAGCCGCCATGGCCCGGGCGCTGAACAATGCCAGCAGCAACGGGATAATGAGGTAGACCACCAGGCGCAAGTCGAAACGCAGGCCATTGGCGAATGCTTCGAGGAAGGTCGAAGCCGGGGTGTCGAGGATCATCGCGCGGTTGTAGACCAGCAGCGCTACGCGCAGCAGGCTGAACATGACCATCATGACCAAGGCACACAACAGCGTGTAGGCCAGATGCGATTTGACGGTCGGTTGCAGCAGGCGACTAGAAGCTCGCTGCTGATTCAGGGCGTCCGGGTTTGCCATGTCGTTTTAGGACCCATTGGAAGTTTAAGTTTCAAAATACAGCTGCGCCCTGCCCTCTGTTGGCCAGTACCTGACCCCGGGGCTTGCGCGGGTGCGCAAATGTTGCACGATCAATCGCGGCATTGCTATTGATTACTTTGCGGGATGTTGGCGAGGGCGAATTGTCTTGGAGGCTTTGTGAAAATTTCGTGCAACGCATATCCGGAAACACAATAAAGCCCCAACCTGATACAGCACCAAACCTGTGGGAGCGGGCTTGCTCGCGAATGCAATTGAACATTCAACATTGATGTCGGCTGACACACCGCCTCGCGAGCAAGCCCGCCCCCACAGGGGTTGCGTTTAAGCTGGCCCTGAATGAAAAACGCCCCGAACCAGTCGGGGCGTTATCGAAAGCGCGGCGCGATTACTTCTCGGCGCGCTCTTTAAGGGCTTTGAGGGTGTTGAACGGGGCATCGACTACGAACTTGTTGGCGATCATCGATGGCACGCTGCCGCCCGGCTCGGTGTGCACCTGATAGGTTACTTCGACCTGATCACCCTTGGGTACGAACTTCCAGTAACCCTCGACTTTGGCGACCCGCACAAAACCTTTTTCCTCAGGAATGTACTTCGGCACGCCTTCGAGTTTGCGGGTCAGGCTGCCGTCGGCACCTTCGACGGTGGTGACGTGCAACACCGAATCACGCGGGGTGACGGGCCATGGGGTGTTGAACTGGGTGTAGGTCCAGCTCTGATCGCCTTCGTGCTTGAGCAACTTCTGGGCTTTGCACTCGTGAATCCAGGCACAGGCTCCCGCCACGTCTTCCTGCAGCGCGCGCAATTTGGCGATGGTGGTCTTCATCAGAGTGACGCCCTGGTAGGCCTTGTAATCGGAACCGGCCACTTCGCTCAGGGACACTTTGATGCCGTCTTCGTTTTTGGCGACTTTCCAGTCTTCAGCCTGGGCGGCCGAAGTGGCCAGCACAACCGTCAAACCACACAGCACAGCGATACGATGCAGCGAACCCATAGTTTTATTCCTTATTGTTGAAGTTCCGTTCGTTGAACACATCACGCCGCCGTCATTTGCTCCCACCAGCCAATCAGCCGGATGGCTTCTTCACTGCTGTTGCCGCAAACCTCGGCATCGGCTTGAAAGGCCGAACAGACCGCCGGACGCTCTGCCTGGCCGAAAATGTTGCACAGGTTTTCGACCGACAGTTGCACGCAACGTTCTCCAGCGGGTTTGCCTTGCGGCATGCCGGGAATCGGTGAACTGATGGAAGGGGCAATACAGCAGGCGCCACAGCCTTCACGGCATTTCATGACGACAAACACCTCGCGACGGGCAATGTGTAAAAGGGACGTGGCACAGAGTACCCGCTAAAACGACTGTTTAAAATTACTTGAAGGTGAGTTTTTACGCTCAAGCGAACGTGACCGACCAGTCTCCGACGAAGCGTCTGGCCCGCGGCTCACCGATGGGAATGATTTAGCGCTTGAACTCGAATTCCAGTGCCGCGCCTTCGACCTCGCGACGCTCTTCGTTGCGCAGTTGCAACTGCATTTCGTTGCTCAGCAGACGACCGTTGAGCTGGAAGTCACTGGATTTGTCGCCAAACATTTGTGGCAAGACCCCATCGTGCTTGGGCAATGGCACAGTCCCCTTGGGCTTGAGCTCTTCGACCATTTGCTTGGGCAGGCTCAAGTCAAGATTAGCGGGTGGCAGTTGGGTGGTCTTGACCACTTCACTGGCCGACTTGGACTTGGAAGCAATGGGCGGGCGCTTTTTGATGGGGGCGGCTTTCTTCTTGGCCGGCGTCGCTTTTTTGGCCGCGACCGGTTTCTTCGCGGTGGCCTGGGAACTGCTGGCGACCGGTTTTTCCTGGGCAGCAGCGGCCATGACACCTTCCGGTAACACAGTCATGACGAGGCAGATTGACAGCCAGGCAGCAGAAAAAATCGGTTTCATGGACCCAACGGCGCTAACGGCAGAGGGCCATATGCTCGCCTGTTAAACGCGCCATGACAAGCACGGGCAGCAATGACCTGCCCGTGGAATCAAAAACCGCTGGCTGTTTCCTGACACAGTTGGGTGGCCAGCAGCCCGAGGGTCATCAACGCCCGCTCGGCCTCGCGGTTCCAAGGCGTGCCGCAGTTCAGGCGAATGCAGTGATTGAATTGCTCGGTATTACTGAAAATCAGCCCCGGCGCGATGCTGATGCCTTGCTGCAAGGCCCGCACATGCAATTCCTGGGTATTGACCCGCCCCGGCAGGCTGACCCACAAAATGAAGCCACCGGTTGGCCGGCTCATCTGCGTGCCTTCGGGGAAGTACTGCTGCACCGCCAACTGGAAGGCACTGAGATTCTTGCGGTACTCCTGGCGGATGAAGCGCAAATGCCGGTCGTAGCCGCCGTTTTCCAGATACGCCGCGATGCCCATCTGCGTGACGCTGCACGCCGAATGGGTGCTGAAGGTCTGCAAACGCTGGATTTCCTGCTGGTACTTGCCCGCGATCATCCAGCCGATCCGCACCCCCGGCGACAGGGTCTTGGAGAAACTCGAGCAATAGATCACCCGGTCGAGCCGGTCGTAGGCCTTGAGGGATTTGGTGCGGCCCTGCTCGAACATCAATTCGCCGTAGATATCGTCTTCGACAATCTGGATATCGAAATCCGAGGCCAGGCGCAGCAGTTGCTTCTGGCGCTCTTCGGGCATGGTGCCGCCCAGTGGATTGCTCAGGCGGGTGGTGAGCACCAACGCCTTGATCGACCACTGGTTGGCCGCCAGTTGCAGGGCTTCGAGGCTCATCCCGGTGGCCGGATCGCTGGGAATTTCGATGACTTTGAGGCCCAGCAAGTCGGCCAGTTGCAGCAGACCGTAATAAGTCGGCGACTCAGCGGCGATCAGGTCCCCCGGCCGGGTCAGGACCCGCAGCGACATCTGCAAGGCATCGACACAACCGTGGGTGATCACCACTTCGGACGGATCGACCACCACGCCGGCATCACGCATGCGGATCGCCACTTGTCGGCGCAACGGCTCGAAACCGGGACTGAACATGTAACTGAACGCCCGAGGACTATGGAACCGGGTGACCTTGGCCAATTGCTGGTGCAGCGCCCGCACCGGCAAATAGTCGACGCTCGGCACCGCAGCGCCCAGTGGGAACACGCCTTCGCGGCGGGACTCCACCAACACTTGCTGGATGATGCTGCTGCGAGTGACCAGGCCGGGCCGCTCGACCCGGGCGATGTCCGGGGTCGGCGCGGTCAGCGCCGGGGTCTGGTGTACGTAGTAACCCGATTGCGGCCGGGCACGAATCAGGCCCTGGTCCTCAAGGTTGGCGTAAGCCTGCAGCACCGTCGCATGGCTGACATTGAGCTGCGAGCTCATCTTGCGCACCGATGGCACGCGCTCCCCCGGTTGATAGACACCACGACGGATGTCCTCGGCCAGTTGCTGAGCAATACGTTGGTAGAGCAAGAGATTGGTCATGACGCAGTACTCGATTTCACGGGCATTTTATTCTTGTGTGAAACAATACCGGAACAGTTTAGAAGTGTACGGGGACAGTTGCCACAATAGTCGACCGTACAGTGCAGTGTCAGCAAAATCTGTACTGCTTTTTTGAAGAGCGTGAAGTGATTCGCAGGCACAAAAAAACCCGGCGCTGTCTGGCAGGCCGGGTTTGTAGGAGCTGTCGAGTGAAACGAGGCTGCGATCTTTTCTGGCCCACTTGAGTATCGAGAGCAAGATCAAAAGATCGCAGGCTTCGCCAGCTCCTACCGGGCAGCGCCGAGCTGGCCTTTTTCGTCGGAGAACACAATTTCCACCCGACGGTTCTGCGCACGGCCACGTTCGGTGGCGTTCACGTCCACCGGGTATTCATCGCCATAGCCTTCGACCTGGATGCGTTTGTCGTCGATGCCCAGGTCCATCAGCACATCGGCCACCGATTGCGCACGGTCACGGGACAGCTTGAGGTTGTCCTGCTTGCCGCCGGTGCTGTCGGTGTAGCCTTCGATCCGCACCACGCGCTTGGGATTGAGCTGCAGGAATTGCACGATCTTCAACACGACGCGGTTTGCCGAGTTTTTCAATTCTGCTTCGCCGGTGTCGAACAGCACATCGCCCAGGGTCATCACCAAACCACGGTCGGTCTGGGTGGTGGCCAGTGCGACGATTTGCTCTTCAAGCCACTTGCCCTGTTGCTGCACGCTGAGCAACTTGGATTCGCGCAGGGCCAATTGCAGGCGCTGGCGCTCCAGTTCGAGCTTCGCCGCCTTCTCTTCGTTGAGCACCTGGTTGGTGTGTTCACGGGCAATGGCGCTGTAGCGCTGGCTCAGGTAAGCGTAATGCACCACATCGGAACCGCTGCCCCAATAGCTGGACAGACGATCAGCGCGGGCCAGCGACTCACCGGCGCGGATCACGTCTTTCGGCGCGATACGCAACACGTTGGAGTCTTCCTTGACCTTCTGGAAGTCGGCACCGGCATCTTGCAACGCGGACTCGCTGTGCTGGCCGGCGCAGCCGTAAAGGCTGACGCAACCAACCAGGATCAAACCGCCGAGCGCTTTGGACTTGAGACTCATTGGGCATCTCCCAGTTGCTTGCGCAGGCGAGTGATGCGGGTATTGAGAAGATTCAACTGCTCTTGGCTCTTGAGGGTCAGGACCTTGGCTTCGGCCAGGCGTGCGTCCAGTTCAGCCTGTTCGGCGCGCATGCGGGCATGCTTGTAGGACTGGTCGGTCATGTCGCCCTGGGCGCGGGAGAACTTGTCTTCGGCCAGTTTCAACTCCGGCACGTCTTCAGCGGTGCCACCCACGGCCTTGGCTTGTTCGAGTGCCTGCTCGGTCAGGCGAATTTGTTCATTCGGCGCCGGATCGGCTGCACAACCCGCCAGAGCCAGAACGGCCAGGGCAGCGAAAAGAGGTCGAATACTCACTAAAAATCCCTACTGTTTTGGGGTACTGGCGGGTTGCTGTTGCTGCGACTTCCAACGCTCGATATTGCGTTGCAGCACAGCTTCCGTCAGTCCGGACGCGGGCAATTCTGTCATCTTTTTGGCCAGCTGTCCGCGCAACCACGGATCGTTGCAGGCGGAGTTATGGGAAACCGCGAGGAACAGGCCGGGTCGGTCGACCGGTTGCGGGTACGTCTGTAAGTCGTTGCCCATGCCCAATGCCTGCGCGGCGGCCATGCCCGAATAGCGTCCGGCGAGTACAAATTCGACTTCGCCCAGAAGCAATTTCTGAAAGGCCTGGGTCAGGTTTGGTGTTCGGGTGAGGGTCAATTGCTGCTCGGCGAAAGTGCCGAATTCCCGGGTCATTCGAGACTTTTCCGACACGGCGCCCGAGTGCCCGCGCAAATCGTTCGCTTCGCTGTACGGCAGCGTCGAACCTTTGCGGGTCCAGACCAGATAATCGTTTTCCAGCAGCGGCGGATGGATGTAATCCAGGTTTTCCAGCTCATTGAGCGTCAACGGTGCGTCCGCCAGCATGTCCATGCGCCCGCTGCGCACTTCGTCCAGGGCCTGGGCGCGTTTGCCGGCGTAGAGCATTTCGATCTTGATGCCCAACTCCCCCGCCACTTGCTGCAACAAATCGGCACTGGCGCCGATCAGGTGCTTGGGGTTCTGCGGGTCTTGCCACAGGTACGGCGGTGCATCCGGGCTGCCGGTGACCACCAGGCGTTCGCATTTGCCCACGGCGCTGGCGAGCCCTGGCAACAGCGTCAGGCCCAGCAATAATGTCCGGCCATACAGGCGGCGCAGATCCATGGCAAAGCTCTCCCACTCAAATCCGAAACAAAAAAAAGCCCGACCAAAAGGCCGGGCTCTTTATAGTTTAAGCCGCTGGATTAGACCAGCTTCTCGAACTCGGGGATGGCTTCGAACAGGTCTGCCACCAGGCCGTAATCGGCCACCTGGAAGATCGGCGCTTCTTCGTCCTTGTTGATCGCAACGATCACTTTGGAGTCTTTCATGCCGGCCAAGTGCTGGATCGCGCCGGAGATACCGACCGCGATGTACAGCTGTGGAGCAACGATCTTGCCGGTCTGACCGACCTGCATGTCGTTGGGTACGAAACCTGCGTCGACCGCAGCGCGGGAAGCGCCGACGGCAGCGCCCAGCTTGTCGGCCAGGGCGTACAGGTGTTTGAAGTTATCGCCGTTCTGCATGCCACGGCCACCGGAAACGACGATCTTGGCGGCGGTCAGTTCCGGACGATCGGACTTGGCCAGTTCTTCGCCAACGAAGCTGGAAATGCCAGCGTCGTGGGCAGCCGCAACCGCTTCAACAGCAGCCGAACCACCTTCAGCAGCCACCGGGTCGAAACCGGTGGCGCGTACGGTGATCACTTTCACTGCGGCGTTCGATTGAACGGTAGCGATGGCGTTACCCGCGTAGATCGGGCGCTTGAAGGTGTCAGCGCTTTCAACCGAGATGATCTCGGAGATCTGGTCAACGTCCAACTGCGCGGCTACGCGTGGCAGGATGTTTTTGCCGTTGGACGTCGCGGCAGCCAGGATGTGGCTGTAGCCCTTGCCCAACTCTGCAACCAGAGGCGCGACGTTTTCCGGCAACTGGTGAGCGTAGGCGGCGTTGTCGGCCACCAGCACTTTCGCCACGCCAGCGATTTTCGCAGCGGCTTCAGCCACGGCGCCAGCGCCTTGACCGGCGACCAGAACGTGGATGTCACCGCCGATTTTGGCGGCAGCAGCGACGGTGTTCAGCGTGGCCGGGGCCAGCACTTTGTTGTCGTGTTCAGCAATAACCAAGATAGTCATTTAGATTACCTTCGCTTCGTTTTTCAGTTTCTCGACCAGTTCAGCCACCGACTTGACCTTGATACCCGCGCTGCGTGCAGCCGGCGCTTCGACTTTTACGGTCTTGTTGGTGGAGGCGGTGGAAACGCCCAAAGCGTCCGGAGTCAGCACTTCGAGAGGCTTCTTCTTGGCTTTCATGATGTTTGGCAGGGACGCGTAACGCGGCTCGTTCAAACGCAGGTCGGTGGTGACGATGGCCGGCAGTTTCAGGGAAACTGTCTGCGCGCCGCCGTCGATTTCGCGGGTCACGGCAACGGTGTCGCCAGTGACTTCGACTTTCGAAGCGAATGTGCCCTGACCGTAGCCGCTCAATGCAGCGAGCATCTGGCCGGTCTGGTTGTTGTCGCTGTCGATGGCTTGTTTGCCGAGGATCACCAGCTGAGGCTGTTCCTTGTCGACAACGGCTTTCAACAGCTTGGCAACAGCCAGGGATGTCAGATCTTCAGCGGATTCGACGAGGATGGCGCGGTCGGCACCCAGAGCCAGCGCGGTGCGCAGTTGCTCTTGAGCGGTGGACGGGCCGATGGAGACGACGACGATTTCAGTCGCAACGCCTTTCTCTTTCAGGCGTACGGCTTCTTCCACGGCGATTTCGCAGAATGGGTTCATCGACATCTTCACGTTAGCGAGGTCGACGCCGGAATTGTCCGCCTTGACGCGAACCTTGACGTTGTAATCCACAACGCGTTTGACAGCTACAAGAACCTTCATGGATTCCTCGTTACTCTCCGGTGAAAAGAAAGTCGCCTAGGCGAACCTGGCGGTTGATGCTCGTGGGCGCAAGGGCACCTCTAAAAACGCTGGCATCTGAACGGGGTGACACGGCTCGCGTTGCTGATGACCGTTCGTCAGTGGTGACCGATGAGTCATTCATTACCGCGGCGTGTAAACTGCGCGCCGAATCTTCGTGGCGCATCACCTTGTACTGCCATCGCCCTGTCTTTAGAGGTGCTCTTGAAACCAACAGTCAGCCTACGGCGAGCGCAAAACCGCCCGTATCTTGACCGGAACACCTATTCCGGTCAATACGGCAAAATGGCCAGTCATAAGCCGCGTGACTTTGATTTCTCTGGCTCCGAGCCAATTCAAACAAACGTTTGTATTGGACGCTAGGAGTGGTGTAGATATAATGCGCCACCCAGAGAGAAAGGTGGCTCATCGATTGTCCTCTTCCGGCCTTGCGCCGGGATTCATGGATGCGACACCAAACCTCCAATTAGAAAAAAAACTGTTGAGCCTTGAGTAGGAGATAACCTGTGGAACGCGAATACATGGAATTCGACGTGGTCATCGTCGGTGCCGGCCCCGCTGGTCTTTCCGCCGCCTGCCGCTTGAAGCAGAAGGCCGCCGAAGCCGGTAAGGAAATCAGCGTCTGCGTGGTCGAAAAAGGCTCCGAAGTCGGTGCTCACATTTTGTCCGGTGCCGTGTTCGAACCACGGGCCCTGAACGAATTGTTCCCGGACTGGAAAGAACTCGGCGCGCCGCTGAACACGCCGGTCACCCGCGATGACATCTTCGTTCTCAAGAACGCCGACAGCGCGCAGAAAATCCCCGACCTCTTTGTGCCCAAGACCATGCACAACGAAGGCAACTACATTATCTCCCTGGGCAACCTGTGCCGCTGGCTCGCCCAGCAGGCCGAGAACCTGGGCGTGGAAATCTACCCGGGCTTCGCCGCCCAGGAAGCGCTGTTCGACGAGAACGGCGTGGTTCGCGGGATCATCACCGGTGACCTGGGCGTTGATCGCGAAGGCCATCCGAAAGAAGGCCTCTACACCCCGGGCATGGAGCTGCGTGGCAAGTACACGCTGTTCGCCGAAGGTTGCCGTGGCCACATCGGCAAGCAACTGATCAAGCGCTTCAACCTCGACAGCGACGCCGACGCCCAGCACTACGGCATCGGCCTGAAAGAAATCTGGGAAATCGACCCGGCCAAGCATCAGCCAGGCCTGGTGGTGCACACCGCCGGCTGGCCGCTGGACATCATGGGCACCGAGAACACCGGTGGATCGTTCCTCTATCACCTGGAAAACAACCAGGTGGTGGTCGGTCTGATCGTCGATCTTTCCTACAGCAACACCTACCTGTCGCCATTCGACGAGTTCCAGCGCCTCAAGCATCACCCGGTGCTCAAGCAGTACCTGGAAGGCGGCAAGCGCATCAGCTACGGCGCTCGCGCAATCTGCAAGGGTGGCCTGAACTCGCTGCCGAAAATGGTGTTCAAGGGCGGCGCGCTGATCGGTTGCGACCTCGGCACCCTGAACTTCGCCAAGATCAAAGGCAGCCACACCGCGATGAAGTCCGGCATGCTCGCCGCTGAATCCGTGGCCGAGGCGCTGTTCGCCGAGAAAGACGGCACCGAAGAGCTGACCACTTACGTCGACGCCTTCAAGAAGAGCTGGCTCTACGACGAACTGTTCGCCAGCCGCAACTTCGGCCCGGCGATCCACAAGTTCGGCGCCATTGTCGGCGGCGGTTTCAACTGGCTCGACCAGAACATCTTCGGCGGCAAACTGCCGTTCACCCTGCACGACACCAAGCCGGATTACGCGTGCCTCAAGCTCGCGGCGGACTGCAAGAAGATCGATTACCCGAAACCCGACGGCAAGCTCAGCTTCGACAAACTCAGCTCGGTGTTCATCTCCGGTACTAACCACGAAGAAGAACAACCGTGCCACCTTAAGCTGACCGACCCGAGCATCCCGATCAGCAAGAACCTGCCGCTGTACGATGAGCCCGCCCAGCGTTATTGCCCGGCTGGCGTGTACGAAGTGGTGACCAAGGAAGACGGCGAGAAACGCTTCCAGATCAACGCCCAGAACTGCGTTCACTGCAAGACCTGCGACATCAAGGACCCTGCACAGAACATCACCTGGGTGGCGCCGGAAGGCTCCGGCGGCCCGACTTACCCGAACATGTAAGCCGCACGCCTGAACATCAAGGCTCCCGAATGGGGGCCTTTTTGTTGCCTGCAATTTAAGCCACAACACAGAACCATTGTGGGAGCGGGCTTGCTCGCGAATCCGGTGTATCAGCCACCATTTAAGTCGACTGACCCACCGCATTCGCGAGCAAGCCCGCTCCCACAGGGGATCATTGTCAACTTAAGCGGCGCGTTCATCCCCGGGACTGCGCTCAAAGTAGCGCTTATATTCCCGACTGAACTGCGACGTACTCTGATACCCCACCCGATGCGCCACCTGCGCCACGCCCAACCCCTCACCCAGCAACAACTGCTGCGCCTTGAGCAAGCGCAAGCGCTTCAAATACTGAACCGGCGACAACAACGTGCTGCGCTTGAAATGCTCATGGAACGTCGACGCACTCATGTTCGCGCAACCGGCCAGCGTCTCGACATTCAACGGCTCGGTGAAATGCCCGTGCAGATGATTCAGCGAAGCGGCGATCCGTGCGAATTGCCCCTGCTGCTCCACCAACGCCCGCAACACATCGGCCTGGGGACCGCGCAGCGCCACGAACAACAATTCCCGCAAACGCGCCGGCCCCATGATCTGGCATTCCAGCGGATCGTGCAGGCAGCGCAACAACCGCTCGACACAACCACGCATGCCGTCATCAAGCACCGCCGAGGTCATGGACTCCAGGGTCTGCGCCGCAATGCTGCGCCCCGCCACCAGCCCCATGGCCAGTACCAGTTCCCCGAGCAACACGCGGTCGATGGCGATGGAAATCCCCAGCATCGGCCCCTCCGGCGCGGCAAAGGTTTCGCACTCGAAAGGCACCGGCAGTGCCTGAATCAGATAGTGCCCGGCGCCGTACTCCAGGGTGCGCGGCCCCAGGTACGCCAATTTGCTGCCCTGGACGATGATCACCAGACTCGGCTCATAGATCTGCGGCCCCCGGGCCACATCGCGGCTGGCGCGCAACACCTGCACCCCCGGCAACGCCGTGGGGGCGAAGCCGTCGCGGGTGGTCAGCGGCTGGAGCAGTGACACCAGGGTTGCGTTGGCATCGAGATGACGGGTCAACAACATAGGCAGCTCTTCACACAAAAGTGACGAAAAAAGGGATGAAAACATCATCGCAGGTCTGACGGGCAAAGCGACCCGTCAACGGCACATGCCGGAGGATTAGGCATGACACTCGGAGGAATCGTCATGGCTGCCCCCGGCGAGCCCCCGCAAAATGGCGCATCTCACCTGTCACTGCTTTTGCGAGGTTCCTTATGTACACCGCTATCGGATATGCCGCTCAGTCCGCCACCACTCCCCTCGCCCCCGTGAAATTCGAACGCCGCAGCCCTCGGGCCGACGACGTGGCGATCGATATTCTGTACTGCGGCGTCTGCCATTCCGACATCCACCAGGCCCGAAACGAATGGGGCATTGCCGTTTACCCACTGATGCCCGGCCACGAGATCGTAGGCAAAGTTACTGCCGTCGGTGCGAACGTGACCAAGCACAAAATCGGCGATCTGGTCGGCGTCGGCTGCATGGTCGATTCTTGCCGCAGTTGCGAAGCCTGCCAGGCCAACCTCGAGCAATATTGCCTCGAAGGTCCGACCATGACCTACGCCACCCCGGACCGGGTCGACGGCAGCAACACCATGGGCGGCTACTCCGACAGCATCGTGGTCAGCGAGCACTTCGTGGTGCGCATCCCTGCAAAACTCGACCTGGCCAGCGCCGCGCCGATCCTTTGCGCCGGCATTACCACCTACTCGCCGCTCAAGCACTACGGCGTGAAGGCCGGCGACAAGGTCGGGATCCTCGGCATGGGTGGCCTCGGCCACATGGGCATCAAGTTCGCCAAGGCCATGGGCGCGCAAGTGACGTTGTTCACCCGCTCGGCGAGCAAGGCTGAAGAAGCGCGGCGCCAGGGCGCGGACCATGTGATCGTGTCCACCGATGCCGAACAGATGAAGGCCGCTGCCGGCCATTTCGACTTCCTGCTGGACACCATTCCGGTGCAGCACGACCTCAACCCCTACCTCGATACCCTGCGTTTCGACGGCGTGCACATTCTGGTGGGTTTGATCGAACCGGTTGATCCGCCGGTCCACGCCGGCAAACTGGTGATGAGCCGCCGCGTGCTGGCCGGTTCGCTGATCGGTGGCGTTGCCGAAACCCAGGAAGTGCTGGATTTCTGCGCCGAACACAACATCAGCTGCGACATCGAAATGCTCAACATCCATCAGATCAACGAAGCGTTCACCCGCATGATTGCCGGTGACGTGAAGTACCGCTTCGTGATCGACATGGCGACGCTGAAAGTCTGATCAGACTTTAGCGCCTCAGACTTTCAAACCAAGCTCAGCCGAGAGCCGGGCCGTGACCCCTTTGATCAGGGGAATCAGCTCGGCCATTTTTTCCAGCGGCATGTACGGCACGGTGCTGGCGATGCTGATGCCAGCGACGATGCGCTTGCTGGCATCACGAATCGGCGCCGCCACACAACGGATCGACGGTTCGTTGTCCTCCAGATCGAACGCGTAACCCCCCGCCACATACTCAACCATGCGCTGCTGAAACTGCTCCCAGGACTGCTCCGGGTGCAGCGGCCAGAACTGATTTTTCCCACCGGCCGGCAGGCTCACTTCGTACAAGCGTTTCCAGTCTTCCTGGGAATCATCCAGCATCAAGGCCTTGCCGATCCCGGTCCGCGCCAACGGCATGCGATGGCCGACCCGCGAACGCATTTCCGGGCCATTGCGTCCCGGATTCTTGTGCAGGTACAGCACCTCGTCGCCCTCGCGGATGGCCAGGTGAATGGTGTCGCCGGTCAACGCCGACAGCTCGTCCAGATACGGCCCGGCCAGGGTCACCAGCGGCAGCTCTTCCCGCGCCTGAAAACCCAGCTCGATCAACTTCGGCCCCAGCAGATAGCCGATTTGCGGGACCACGCGCAGGTAACGCTCGTCCACCAGGCAACTGGCCAGGCGATGGGTGGTGCTGCGCGTGGTGCCGATCAGCCGGGCGATTTCCTTGAGATCGCGGGCGCCACTGGCCACGGCCTGAACCACACCCAAACCACGAAGCAGTGTCTGGGTGCCGGTCGGCGCGGCGTCCTTGGCGATTTTTGGGGCGTCTTCCTGCATATCCAGCCTTTACCGTTGAGCGAGGGAACGGGCGGCATTATGGTCGCCCGACGGCTGCCACTACAACTCGATACGCTCGACCTTGCCCACCAGCAGCACGTAGGAAAGAGCACCGATCAGCGCCAGAACCGCGATGTAGGTAATCGCCGGGGCAAACGAATCGCCGGTGGCGAGGAAACCGATGACGATCGGCGTGGTAATCGCCGACAGGTTGCCGATGAAATTGAACACCCCGCCGGTCAACCCGAGCAACCGTGCCGGGGCCAACGTCGACACCAGCGACCAGGTGATCGAGGCCAGCCCGTTACCGAAGAACGCCAACGCGAGGAAGGCAATCACCAGCGGCGTCGACTCGACGAAGTTGGCGCCGATAATCGACGTGGAAATCAGCAGCCCGCCAATGATCGGCAGCTTGCGAGCGAAGCCGACGGTGTAGCCGCGACGGATCAGGAAATCGGAAAAGAACCCGGAACACAACACACCGACGAACGCCGCGAGAAACGGTAGCGATGCGAGCAAACCGGACTTGATGAAATCCATGCCGCGATATTTCACCAGGTACGTCGGGAACCACGTCAGGAAAAACCACAGCGTCGAGTTGAGGCAGAACTGGCCGAGGTAAATGCCCCAGAGCTTGCGTTTGCTCAGGACAATCCCGAGGTCGGTCCAACTGAATTTCGCCTTGGCTTTCGCCGTGTCAGCCTGGATATCCACCAGCCCGCCGCCCTCGCGGATCAAGTCGATTTCAGCGTCGTTGGCGCCCTTGAAATCCCGTGGCTCGCGATACACCGCGTACCAGATCACCGCCCAGATAATGCCCACCACACCGGTGCTGACGAACACCATGTGCCAGCCAAATTCATGCTGCAGCCAGGCCAGAACCGGCGTCAGGAACGCCAGCCCGACAAACTGCCCGGAGGTGTAGAAACCGATGGCCGTGGCGCGTTCGCGCTCGGGGAACCAGGTGGTGACCACGCGGCTGTTGATCGGATAGGCCGGGGCTTCCAGCGCTCCAACCGCCATGCGCAGCACGAACAGCGCGATGAAGCTGGCGGCGAAACCGAGCATCACCGTGGCCAGGGACCACAACAGCAGCGCGACGCTGTAGAGAATCCGTGGCGGCACGCGATCCACCAGCCAGCCGCCGGGGATCTGCATGGCGGCGTAGGTCCAGCCGAACGCGGAGAAAATCAGCCCGACGTGGATCGGGTCGATCCCCAGTTCAGTGGTCAGCGCCGGGGCGGCGATGGACAGGTTGCTGCGGTCGAGGTAGTTGATCACCACGGTGATAAACAACAGCACCATGATGAAAAAACGCTTGCGGCTGGGCGTCACCAACGACGCCTGCCCGGTGAGGGTTTGCGGCTGCATGAGGGATGCCTCTTCTTATGTTTATTGAGGTCGATGTAACGGCTGACACCGAATCCCTTGTGGGAGCGGGCTTGCTCGCGAAGACGCCGGCACAGGCAACATCTTCGGCAACAGACAGACCGCTTTCGCGAGCAAGCCCGCTCCCACAGGGGATCTCGGTTGGATCAGAAAGAACTCACCACTCGGCAAAACTGCCATCGGCATGGCGCCAGATCGGGTTGCGCCAGCGGTGGCCGACGGCGGCGCGTTCGATCACGTATTCCTCGTTGATCTCGATCCCCAGCCCCGGGCCATTCGGAATCTTCACGAAGCCTTTGTCGTAGTCGAACACCCGCGGATCCTTGACGTAATCCAGCAGGTCGTTGCTCTCGTTGTAGTGGATGCCCAGGCTCTGTTCCTGGATAAACGCGTTGTAGCAAACCGCGTCCAGTTGCAGGCATGCCGCCAGGGCAATCGGGCCCAACGGGCAATGCAGCGCCAGCGCCACGTCGTAGGCTTCGGCCATGTTCGCGATCTTGCGGGTTTCGGTGATGCCGCCGGCGTGGGACGCGTCAGGCTGGATGATGTCGACGTAGCCTTCACTCAGCACACGCTTGAAATCCCAACGGGAGAACAAGCGCTCACCGAGGGCAATCGGCGTGCTGGTCAGCGGCGCGAGTTCCTTCAGCGCTTCGTAGTTTTCGCTGAGCACCGGTTCTTCGATGAACATCAACTTGTAAGGGTCGAGTTCCTTCATCAGCACCTTGGCCATGGGCTTGTGCACCCGGCCATGGAAGTCGACGCCGATGCCGACGTTCGGCCCGACCGCGTCACGCACGGCGGCGACGTTGGCCAGGGCCAGGTCGACTTTCTCGAAGGAATCGAGGAATTGCAGCTCTTCGGTGCCGTTCATTTTCACCGCAGTGAAACCACGTTCCACCGCTTCTTTCGCGGCGCGCGCAGTGTCCGCCGGGCGGTCGCCGCCGATCCACGAATACACGCGGATCTTGTCCCGCACCTGGCCACCGAGCAAATCACTGACCGAGACACCCAACGCTTTACCCTTGATGTCCCACAAGGCCTGGTCGATGCCGGCCAGGGCGCTCATGTGGATCGCGCCGCCCCGATAGAAGCCGCCGCGATAGAGCACGGTCCAGATGTCTTCGATATTGCGTGGGTCTTTGCCGATCAGGTAGTCGGACAATTCTTCAACGGCAGCGGCGACAGTGTGGGCGCGGCCTTCGACCACGGGCTCGCCCCAACCGGTCACGCCCTCGTCGGTTTCGACCTTGAGGAAGCACCAGCGTGGCGGGACGATGAAGGTGGTGAGTTTAGTGATTTTCATCTCATTGTCTCTCTTGTTAGATGCAGCGCTCACAGCGCCAAAAATTCTTAGCTCAGGGCTTTCCAGGCAGTGACGTAAGCCTTGGCATTGGCCGCCACTTGCTCCGGGGTCATGCCCGGTTTGAACAACCCGGAACCGAGGCCGAAACCTTTGACGCCCGCGTCGATAAACACCTGCATATTGTCCGGCGTAATCCCGCCCACCGGCGCGAGGATAGTCCCGGCCGGCAGCACCGCGAGCCAGGCTTTCACAACCGCTGGCCCCATCTGCTCGGCGGGAAACATCTTCAGCACATCCGCGCCTTCAGCCAGTGCAGCAAAGGCCTCGGTCGGCGTCGCCACACCCGGCGACAGGAACAACCCCGCCGCCTTCGCTGCGCGCAGGACCTTGGGATCGCTGTGCGGCATGACGATCACCTGACCGCCGGCCGCTTTCACCTGCTCGACCTGTTCCGGCGTCAGCACCGTGCCCGCGCCGATCAGGCAATCGGCGGGCAAGGTACTGCGCAGGATGCGGATACTTTCGTACGGCTCGGGGGAATTAAGCGGCACTTCGATGACGCGAAATCCGGCGCTGTACAGGACTTCGCCGATGGCCGCCGCCTCTGTAGGACGCAGGCCGCGCAGGATCGCGATCAGGCCGTTTTGCGCCAGGGCTTGCTTGAGCATGTCAGACCTCCAGTCAGGTTTAACGGGATGGATTGTGTGAGACCAGTCCGGCGGCGACCGCCAGTTGCCACAACCCGCGCTCGGTGGCTTGCTCGGCCAGGGTCACATTGGCAAAGCCGCAGGCATCGAGGGCCCGGCTATAGCGGGCGCAGAGTTGGGTGTTGCCAATGAGGATGATCGAAGGCAGATGAACGCTGTTGCGCCGGCGTCGCTGAACATTGGCCAGGGCCGCCAGTTCATGGCCGATCAACAGGCCGGACAGATAGTCCGGCTGCGCGGTGGCGCTGAGTTCGCCGGTGAGCCCGAGACTGCGAGCGCTAAACAACGTCGACAACGGCCCGATCTCGCCGTCCGCCGACAACGCCACTTGCACGCCGCGATCAAATGCCTGGCCATCGAATGACGCACCGTGTTGCTGGGTGCGCCCGAGAATGCTGTGTTCACTGAGTACGGCGAACACTTCGCCGGTCATGAAGGTGTCGAAATGGACGATGCAGCCGTCAGCCACTTCCACCCATTTCGAATGACTGCCAGGCAAGCCGATCAACAGATCGTTGCCCGCCCCGCCCGGCAGGTTCTGCAACACACCAAGGACTTGGGTTTCTTCGCCGCGCATCACATTCGGCAACCGCGAACGCTGAATCACCCCCGGCACGATGTGTACATCGACGCCGCGAAGACTGCGTACGGTTTGTAGGGAATTTCCGAGATTGGCGACGTTGGCCGGCGTGTCCTGGTAGGACGCTTCGCGCCAGCCCTGGGCACTGCCGACCATGCCACAGGCAATCACCGGCAAATCGGGCTGGGCGTCGAGCCAGTCGCCACAGGCCTCATCGAAGGCCAGTTCAAAACCGTCGGTGCATTCCTGGCCGTTGATGATTCGCGGCGTGCGCGGCAGCTGCATGATCCCGGACGACAGCGAACGCTGTTCCAGCACCTGGCCACCCGCGGCGAGTTTGTAAGCACGTAATGAGGTTGTCCCCCAATCGAGCGCGATCAATTGCGCCAGCATCGCTTCACCTGTTTTGTTTTATTGGCAGTGAGTGAGCTGGACTATAAACCCGGACGCGCTTCAATCTCAATATATAAATATCACTCCCATATTATGGGATGCCGAACAACAGTAAAAAATGCCCGGCAGCGCTCGACGCCACCTGCCTCATCGGGGCCGGCGGCGCAGATTTCGCCATTCAATCAGGGGTTATGTGTAATGAAGAGTGGCCTCGATGAGATCAAGACCGGAGCGCTTCCTGGTGGCAGATGCTCGCGATTACTGTTTCGTCGCCGTTTTTATCAACTCACTCGTCGGGACGCGCATCACCTTTGAGAAGTAGGTCTTGTAGGTTGTCGTCTGGACTCTAAAGACACATGAAATAAAATCCCGTTGTTTCAACAGCGGAACCAGGGTTTCACCGTCCAGATAATTTTCCCCGCCCTTGCCAGTTTCCGATTCACTGAAAATGACATTCGCGCGATACCGCAACGGCAGATCGCCCGCCACGGGTTCTACCAGACCAAAACCGGAACGTTTTATGTGATGGGCTTCGCTAAAGTCGAGGTCATCTTCCAACGCACAGACTAGTCCCTGACCAATCCTGGACTTGAACAACTGTAAAACGTCGACGTCAGCGCTGAAATAAATCTGATAGAGCCCAGTATTACGAAGCTCCTCCACACTCGAATAGTCGAGCGTTGCCTCTGGTTTTCCGTGATTCAACGAGCATCCGGCACTCATCAATATAAATAGACATAGAAGAACCTTGCGCACCCGGACTCACTCCCTGAAACATCCACGGGACACCGCGATCACCGGCCTTCGGCAAATTCGCGAAGCACCGCCCCATCCATCCGATACCGCACCCACTCTTCCTGCGGCTGTGCACCGAGGGATTTGTAGAATTCGATGGCCGGTTTGTTCCAGTCCAGCACACTCCACTCGAAACGGCCGCAGTCGTTGGCGCAGGCGATTTTGGCCAGGTGGCGCAGCAAGGTTTTGCCGGCGCCGCCACCCCGTTGTTCGGGGGTGATGTAGAGGTCTTCGAGGTACAGGCAGTTGCTGCCCAGCCAGGTGGAATAGCTGAAGAAGAACACCGCGAAACCAATCGGCAAACCGTCCCGCAGGCAGATCAGGCCGTGGGCGGTGGCGCCTTCGCTGAACAGGCTGCGTTCGATGTCGGCGACGCTGGCGATGACTTCGTGGCGGGCACGTTCGTAGTCGGCCAGCTCAGTGATGAACGCGAGGATTTGCGGAGCATCGCTGGGGGTCGCCGGGCGGATCTCGATCGTCATGGACGTGCCTTGTCTGGAGTTGAAAACGCCATACTAAGGCGGCAATCGGCGCTCGTCACATGGCAAAGCAAAAAGTACCCTACTGACAGCTAAAAGGCCCCTTGTGGGAGCGGGCTTGCTCGCGAAAGCGGTCTGTCTGACACATCAATGCTGAAACAACCGACGCTTTCGCGAGCAAGCCCGCTCCCACATTTTTTACCGTGCATGACCGAAAGGATGTTTATGACTGCCGCTGCTTTCGCTCCGTTGCAAACCCTCGCCGAAACACTCCTGCCCCACGCGCTGGAACCCGCGGAAGACGGCGCCCACGACCTGTCTCACTTGCAGCGGGTGTGGCACAACGTGCGCACGCTTCACGCACAGGAAGGTGGCGACCTGGACGTGCTGCTGGCAGCCGTGCTGTTGCATGATTGCGTGGCGGTGGAGAAGAACTCGCCGCTGCGCTCCCAAGCCTCAAGATTGGCAGCGAAGAAAGCGGCAACGCTGCTGACGACACTGGACTGGCCGGACGCAAAAATCACCGCCGTCGCCCACGCCATCGAAGCCCACAGTTTTTCCGCCAACATCACCCCGACCACCCTCGAAGCGAAAATCCTGCAGGACGCCGACCGTCTCGATTCCCTCGGCATGCTCGGTGTGGCGCGAACCTTTTACATCGCCGGGCGCATGGGCAGTGCGTTGTACGACCCGCAGGACCCGGAGGCCAAGGCCCGGGACTACGATGACAAGCGCTTTTGCCTCGACCATTTCCAGACCAAGCTGCTGCACCTGGCGGACGGTTTCCAGACCGTCACCGGCCAACACCTGGCGCAGATTCGTCATCAGCGGCTCAAGGGTTTCATGGAGTTGTTCAAGGAAGAAATCGGCGCGGGTTAGAAGCTCCAGCCTGAACCGTTCGTCGTTCATCAGGCACCAACCCCCTCGAAGGCGGACCAACATCAGGTAAGGACTCTAATAATTGGAGACGACACCATGATGATGTCCCGGCTGACCGCTCTCACCCTCGCTGCCCTGCTGTCTTCTACCGCCTTCGCCGCGACCACTGCGTCCGGCACCGGCCCCACCGACCCGGTGGAAAAACCCAAGGCCCCCGCCATCCAGAGTGCCCCCGGTATGAACACCGATGGTTCGGGCGTCGACAACAGCCTGCCACCGTCCACTGGCACCGATCCGCGCCTCCAGGGCAGCGACCCCGGCCGCCAGGGCGGGATGAATACGCCGGACAACCAGACACCCGATAACGCCGGCAGCGGCGTCGGCTCGAAAACCACCACCGGTGGTTCGGGCTCCGAAGGTGCCGGCAAATAGTTCGCCGACGCGAGCGCCGCAATACCTATCCACATCCATGAAAGAGGTAACCATGAACGTCGATAAAAACCTGGAAAAAGAAGTCCTGACCCGTCTGCTGCACGCCCATCCGAGCGGTTTGGGCAAGGAGGTCCTGGACAATTACCGGGGGGAGAAAGTAGTGGCCACCACCCTCGCTGTTTTACAGGATCGCGGACTGATCCAGCACGGCCATGTGACCTGCAATGAAGCCGGCGAACACTCGCTGAACCTGCCGATCAAGCTCAGCGCAGCGGGGGTTGAGGCGGCGCGCAAACTGGAAATCCAGTAATAAGACGTTGCGCAAGACCGGGGTAGCCATCAAGGTTTTGTGTTGAATGTGATGGCCTCTTCGCGGGCAAGCCTCGCTCCTACAGGTATACACATCCCCCCTGTAGGAGCGAGGCTTGCCCGCGAAGACGTCTGATCAGACGCAGAATAATTTGAAGGCCGGCATTCAACACATCGGATGATTAAACCGGTTAATCACATTCGAGTAATTACGGTTGTAGCGATTCGCCGAGTTAACGATGTTGGAACTGCGCATCCGTGCCGGCATTTTTGCCATCAAACCGGTTTCTTCGATCTTGAACACACCGTCCTTGATGTCTTTGATCATTGAACGGGACTGCCCGATAAACTCATTGATTTCCAGCATGCCGCCGCTACAGCTCTTGCCGGACTTGGCCGATTGCTCGGTGACTTTCCTGTCCCAGCCTGCCGCAGCATCCGCCACTTGTGCCAGGGACTTTTCGAAAGCGTCCAGCGCCGCCGGATCATTGGGCGCCGCAAACAAGACATTGGCATCGGCATTGTTCAGCTTGCCGTAGTAAATCAGCCCGGCGCGATAGTAAGCCGCGGTGTCCTTGTGCGCCTTGTCGAACGCTTCCTTGGTCAACGCTTGGTCACGATCACTCAGGCCTTTGTAGAACGCCGCTTCTTTCTGAGCGACCAGGGTCAGTGCTGCCAGGTAGTCCGTGCTCAACTGGCGAGCCTTGTCGCCATTGTCGGCCAGGTAACCTTTGGAGTTTGCGTAGTTGTTCAGCTCGTGGCTCAACGGTGACAACGTTTTCAACGCTGTCGAGAAGTCCTTGGCAGCGGCATCGATTTCGACAATCGGCGCGTCCATGGCTGCGGCGGTGTCCAGTTGCGCCGCCGAGCGATCCACCAGAATGTCGTTCTCGATGCGCATCGAAGTCGGCGCTGCCTTGCCTTTCAACAGCGGCATCTGTTGCGTCAGGTAGTTTTCCCGGGCCTCCTGGAACGACGTGGTCAGGCTGTTGGCCACATCGACATACAGGTTGTACTTCTCGATCTGCTGCTGTTGCGCGGCGCTTTGGCTTGGCTGCTTGTTGGCGGTCGCGTCTGGCTTGTCGCCGCAACCGGCCAACAGTGCAGAAGCGGCGAGCACGGTCGCGGCCATCATCATCCGGTAATTCATTTTTTCTCTTCCATAAAAAACGCTTCCATAAAAAAACGCGGCGGGCCATGCATGGCTTGCCGGAGGGGATTCGGTAGGAGATTTTGCAAACGGGGGACTCGCTCCATGAGTGTAAGAAACAGGCCCGACAGGCTGTCAGACGCTTCCCCTTCCTGGGGGCGCGCATTGTGCGAATTTTCAGACGGGATAGCAAATGAGCAGGCTCGCTCCTACACCGATCAGCCTGTGCCACCGATCACTTGTAGGAGCGAGGCTTGCCCGCGAAGGCGACCGATCAGTCGCCCGAATCCTTGCGGACCAACGCATCCACCTCAGCAGTCCCCGGCGAAGTCGCCGGCCCCCACCGAGTGACGGCCAAAGCCGCCGCCGCATTCGCCCGGCGTGCCGCCTCAACCGCCGACAACCCCCGCGCCAACCCGGCCACGAACACCCCGGCATGGGCATCCCCGGCGCCGTTGCTGTCCACCGCTTCAACCTTGAACCCCGGCACATGCTGGCAGTCACCGCGCTGGCGGATCCAGCAGCCTTGCGGTCCATCGCGCACCACCATCAACACATCCGCCGGTAGATGCCCGGCCAACCGATCCAGCGCCGAATCAATATCCGCCGCCCCGGTAAACCGCAGCGCCTCGACGCCATTGCTGGTCCATACATCGATGCGCGGCAGCAATGCATTCATCAACGGCTCATCCGGCGACTCCACCAATGGACCCGGATCGAATATCACGTTGATGCCTGTCGGCAATCCCAGCACCCAATCCACCAACGCCCGGGCCTTGCCGACATGCAGCAAGCTATAGCCGCTGACGTAGACATAATCCCCCGCCTGCGCCGGCACGCTCGCCAGGTCTTCGGTGGACACTTCGCCTTCAGCGCCAATGTAGGAAATGAAACTGCGCTCGGCCGAGGCATCCGTCACGGCGACGCACAACCCGGTATCGCGCTCGGCTTTGTGAGCGATGCCAATCTGGATGCCCTCAACCTTCATCGCTTCCCGCGCCAGGTCGCCGAAACGACCGGTGCCATGCCGACCGAGGTAAACCACCGGCAAGCCATTACGCTGGGCGGCGGCCATCACATTGAAGCCGCCACCGGCTTCGAAACTGGCGGATTGCGCCAATACGTCACCGCCGGCCTGGGGCAGTTTATCCACGGCCATGACCAGGTCGATGATGACCTGGCCGGTGTGCAACAACTTAGGCATGAGCGTTCTCAGTCAGTGCAGCGCGACGATCCTTGGCCCCGCCGAGTACAAAATAAATCCCGCCGGCCACCAGGAAGGTCACGATCCAGCCGAGGCCGTTATGGCCCAGGTACGAGTCGGAAAGGAAGCCACGGAACCAGATGTTTTCAGCGGTGGTGCCGATGGTGGTGAAGCTGAAGCCCAACACAATCGCGATTGCCCAGGCACCGAAGGCACGCCATTCGATGCCGCCGCGATACCAATAGGCGCTGCTTGGGCTGACGTCCAACAGGTCTTTGGGGCTGTAGTAATGACGGTGGATCAGGTCAACGATGAAGATTCCGACCCACGCGGTAATTGGCACCGCCAGCAGGGAAATGAAGGTGATGAACGGGCCGTAGAAGCTGTCGGCGATCAGCATGAAGTAAATCGAACCGGCGAAGATCGCGACGATGTCCACCACCACCGCGTAGACGCGCGGGACCTTGAGGCCAAGGGTCAGGGTGGTCAAACCGGCGGAATACACCGACAGGTTATTCGACAGCAGCAAGCCGCCGAACGCAGTGATCAGGTACGGCACGGCCATCCAGGTCGGCAGCATGTCGCGGATCGCGATGATCGGGTCCGTGGCTTGGGCCAGGTCGTTATTGCCCACCGACAGCAAGCCGCCGAGGGTGATCAGCAGCACCAGCGGAATCCCCGCACCGAACGCCGCCGAGGCCACCAGGCGCACGGCTTTGACGCTTTTGTGCTGGTAACGCGACATGTCCGCGCCGGCGTTGGCCCAACCAATCCCGGTGCCGGCGGCCATGGTGCCGACGCCGATGATCATGGCGCTCAGCGGTGCCGGCGTGGCGTTGAACACCGCGCTCCAGTCGATGGTGGCGCAGAGGAAACCGCCGACCAGCAGGTTCAGCGCACCGAACACGTAGGTCGCCCACTTCTGGATCACCAGCAACGTGGCGTGACCCAGGCCCGACACCGACAGGGTCAGCAGCACGAATATCGCAATGAAGATCAGGGTTAACACCGGTGCACTTTTGGCTTCCACCGGCGAGCCGAACAGGATCGAGCACAACGACAGCAACACGAACGCGGCGGTGGTGGTGTTGACGGTTTCCCAACCCAGGCGCGACATCAGCGAGACCACGGTCGGACCGATGTTGCCGCGCACGCCGAAGATGGCGCGGGACAGGGTCAGGCTCGGTGCGCGGCCACGGCGGCCGGCGATGGAGATGATCCCCACCACGGCGAAAGAGCCAGCGGCGCCGAGGATCGCGACGATGATCGCCTGCCAGATCGCCAGGCCACGAAACGCCACGAGTGTGGCGCCCAAGGGCAAGCCGAGGATGGAAATGTTGGCGGCGAACCAGACCCAGAACAGTTGCAGCGGATGACCGTTGCATTCACTTTCCGGGACGGGCTCGATGCCCCGGGTTTCCAGTTGCCCGGCGCTTGGCCCGGCGTTCGATGAACTCATGATGGATGCTCCTGTTGCCATTGTTTTGGTTGTGGGCAGACGGATTTCTAAGTGACCTGCGCAACCCCATGTAGGAGCTGCCGAAGGCTGCGATCTTTTGATCTTGATTTACAGCTGCCTGAAGACCGCCAGGATCAAAAGATCGCAGCCTTCGGCAGCTCCTACAGGTTTATTGCGTACACCTCAGCGCAGGGTGAGGAGTCCTTTCACAAGGGGTTCCAGCTCCAGACCATTCACGGCTTTGATCTTGTCGATCATCGCCGCCGGCCAACTCTCCAGCCCAAGGCAAGCCCCGAGCATTGCGCCGAGAATCGCCGCGATAGTGTCGGTGTCGCCGCCCAGGCTCGCGGCCATGCACACGGCCTCGAAGGCGTTCAGTTCACCGACGGCCACTTGCTGGGCCAGGGCGAACGACACGACCACCGATTCCTGGGATGCCACGGAGGTGCCGATCACGTCGTACATCAAATCGGCGAGCAAGGCCTTGTCGCTGTCGATGCCGATGGTCCGTGCCCAACTGATCCGCGAGGCAATGCGCCCGCCCGCGACCCAGTGACCATGGCTTTCCGCTTGCTGGGCGATTTGCATGCCCAGGTTCAGCGCTTCGCCCAGGTCCATGCCGTTGATCCCGGCCGAGACCACCGCCGCCACTGCCGCCGCGCTGGAAATCCCCAGCGTGGTGTTGTGGGTGACCTGGCAGGCTTGCACCACGGCTTTTATGAAACGTTGCGGATCCGCGACATCCGCCGCGATTCCCACCGGGGTGATGCGCATCGCCGCGCCGTTGGTGGTGCCGTAGCGCCCCGCTTCTTCGGGCGAATGACCGGCGAGGATCATTTCGATCGCACGTTTGGTCGAAGGCCCGAGCAAATCCTGCGAGCCCTTGGCCTGCATCTCGGCTTCCCATTCGATCAGGCGTTGGGCGAGTACAGCCGGGTCGATCCAGCCTTCGCCTTCGATCAACAATTGGCCGACCAGGATCGCCTGTTCGGTGTCGTCGGTGATCGAACCTTTGGGCATGTTGGCGGCAATCGGTTGATCGGGGCCGGCATCTTCCAGATCGGTGATTTCGCCGAAGCGCGCCTTGATCTCGGCACGGCTCAGGGATTGGGTCGGCATGCCCAGGGCATCACCCAAAGCCAAGCCATAGAACGCGCCCAAGGCACGATTGAGCGCGGTCACTTTGACTCTCCAAATTGCAGGTGCAGACGAAAATGGACGGGGTCGAGCAAACTTGCGACCTGTTCCATGAACCGGCCCTGACGGTCGTACGTGGTGCGCAGGGCCTTGAGGAATACCGTGCCGGTGGGACGACCGAGCAGTTCAGCATCTTCAGCGCTCAGCGGTTCGGCGCCGATCCACTGGTCGCCCCGCTCGCCGATGTAGCCGTAGGCGGCCAGGGTGATGGTCAGCGAGTTATCGATCAGGCCCACTCGCGGCAGACTTTCCAGGGTGCCAGTGGCGGGAATCAATGAACGTTCAAGGGACACCAACGTGCCGTCGTTGGCCCGGCGGCGACGGTCGAGGGTAATGAACTTGTCGGTGCCGAACCGCGACAGCAAGTCAGGACGACTGACCGCTTCCAGGCGCAGCACTTCGGTGTTGACCAACGCCCCGCTGTCCGCCAGGGCCTGGGCCCAGCCGCTGCGCTGATCGAGCACCACACCGTCGAAGGTGACGATGGAACCGACGCCGCTTTGCGTGGCGATGTAATTGCGCCTCTTCAGTTCGGCCAGGGCTTCACGCAGCGTGCCGCGGCTGACCTTGAATTCTTGAGCCAACTGATGCTCGCCCGGCAACAGAAAGCCGTCCTCCATGAGGCCGCTTTCGATGCGCCGGATGAGTTCGTCGACCACCCGTTGTTTCTTGTCAAATCGAACCTGTCTAATCATGTACAAAGTGATAACTGAAACAGGGCCGGACGGGCAAGGCATTTTTTCAGGGAGGTGACAGAAGGATGGGCAGTAATGATCTGTAGTGGACACAAATCAAATGTGGGAGCGGGCTTGCTCGCGAAGGCGGTGTATCAGTCAAATTGATATCGACTGACACTCCGCCTTCGCGAGCAAGCCCGCTCCCACAGGGGTTTAGCGTTGTTTCAGGCGGTCGATCACGACGGCCAACAGCAGAATCGAACCGCGAATCACATACTGATAAAACGTATCAATGTTCTTCAGGTTCATCGCATTCTCGATAATCGCCAGAATCAACACCCCGGCAATCACATGGCGGATCATGCCGATCCCGCCGCTCAACGACACCCCGCCCAACACACACGCGGAGATCACCGTCAGCTCAAACCCCTGGCCAATCATCGGCTGGCCCGAGGTCATGCGTGAGGCGAGGATCACCCCGGCCAATGCACCTATCAAACCATGCACGGCGAAGATGATGATCTTGGTCCGGTCAACGTTTACGCCAGCCAACAGCGCCGCTTCCTGGTTGCCACCGATGGCCATGGTGTTGCGCCCGTAGGTGGTGTAGTTCAGCAGCCAGCCGAAAAACAGGAAGCAAACAATGGTGATCAAAATCGGCACCGGCACGCCGAACAACTGACCGTTACCGAAGACGAAGAACTGTTCCTGTGACACGCCCACCGCTTTGCCATTGGCAAAAATGTACGCCAGGCCACGCACGATTTGCATAGTCGCCAACGTGGTGATCAAGGCATTGACCCGCAACTTGGCGATCACAATCCCGTTGATCAAGCCGACAATCAGCCCCATGAACAGCGCCGCCGCCACGCCGAGGAACACGCTGTCGGTATCACGCATCACCACCGCCGCAACCACGCCGGCGCAGGCAATCACCGAACCCACCGACAAGTCGAAATGCCCGGACGCCAGGCAATACAACATGGTGCACGCGGCAATCCCGGTGGTGGAAATCGCCAGGCCCAAACCGCGCATGTTCAGCGGCGAGAGGAAGTTGTCGATCAGCAACGTACAGGCGACGAAGATGCCGATGGCCGCCAGCAGCATCACCCAGTCATCGAGAAAACGCCGCAGGTCCAGGGGTTTGCGCTGGGTGGGCAGTGCGTTGTTTTGCATGGTCATCATAGTTACCTCTCAGTTCGCCACGCCGTCAGCGCGTTGGCGCGGCAAAGCCAGTTGCAGCAAGTTGGATTCATTCGCTTCGTCGCGGGACAGCTCGCCGCGCATCGCGCCTTCGCACAGCACCAGGATGCGGTCGGAAATGCCCATGACTTCCATCAGGTCGCTGGACACCACAATCACCGCAATGCCACTGGCCGCAAGGTTATGGATGATCTGGTAGATCTCGGCCTTGGCGCCGATGTCGATGCCTCGGGTCGGTTCGTCGAGCAGCAGGACTTTCATCGGCATCGACAGCCAGCGACCGAGAATGGCCTTCTGCTGATTGCCACCGGACAGGTACATGATTTTCTGCGACGCGCTTGGCGTCTTCACTTTCAGCGCGGCGATCTGCTTCTCGGCGTTGCCCTTTTCCCACAGGCCGCGCAACAGGCAACCGAAGGTGGAATGAGCGCCGCGTGCGCTGATGTTGATGTTCTCGGCGACGCTGGAGAGCGGCATGATGCCCTCCTTCTTGCGGTCTTCGGGGCACAGCAGAATCCCGGCGGCGATGGCATCCCGGGGTGAACGCAGTTTCAGTTCATGGCCGCGCAGTTCAAGGCGACCCGCCGTGTTGCGCGTCAAGCCGCTGAGCATGCGGAACAGCTCGGTGCGCCCTGCCCCGACCAAACCGAATAACCCGAGGATCTCGCCTTTGTGCACCTCGAAACTCACCGGTTCGCGCAGGCCAGGCCCGAGCAGACCGTCGACCTTCAGCGCCACCGCCCCCCGTTGACGCGGGCGGTAATCGTAGATGTCCTGGATATCGCGACCGACCATGCACGTCACCAACTGGTCGTGGGTCAGTTCGCTCATGTTCTCGAAGGTACGCACAAAGCGGCCATCCTTGAACACCGTCACCGCGTTGCAGATGCGGAACACTTCTTCCATGCGATGGGAAACGTAGAGCACCACTTTGCCTTCGTCCCGCAGGCGCCCGATGATCGCCATCAAGCGGTCGATCTCCCGCGCTGAAAGGCTGCTGGTGGGTTCGTCGAACGCAATCACATGCGCGCCACGGGACAAGGCCTTGGCGATTTCCACCAATTGCCGCTGGCCGAGGGACAGGCGCCCGACTTTCTCCTGCGGATCGATTTCATCGGCCAGGCCCTTGAGGCAGGCCAACGCTTGCTGGCGCAAGGTACTGCGGTTGATCAGGCCGAAACTGGCCGGCAAATGCCCGAGGAACAGGTTTTCCGCGACGGTCATTTCCGGGACCAGATGCAGCTCTTGGTGAATCACTGCGACGCGGCTGGCGATGCTGTCGGCAGTGGACTTGAACGCCATCGTCTGCTCGCCGATCTGCAGGTCGCCGCTGCTCGGGATGTAGGCGCCGCCGAGGATTTTCAGTAGCGTCGATTTGCCGGCGCCGTTCTCGCCCATCAAGGCATGCACCTGCCCCGGATGCGCGACGAAACTGATGCCGTCCAGCGCCTTCACCCCGGGAAAGGTCTTGCCGATCCCGTTGAAGCGCAAGCTGCCGCCGCTGTGTTCTTGTGTTTGTGTTTGCGCTTGCATAACCACCTCATCACACAGATCAGGTGGCCCCGTCGCCAGGGCCACCGATGAAATCAACCGGCCTTCAGTTCCACAGGCCGATCTTTTCCAGTTCCTGCTTGAAGTTGTCGCGGGTGATCAGCGTCACCTCGTCCATGGCCGTATATTTCGGCGGCTCTTTGCCGGTGGTGATCCACTCGTACATCATCGCGGCGGTGTTGTAGCCTTCGATGTGCGGGCTCGGCAGCATCGAGCCGAAGAAGCCGCTGTTGGGCTTTTTCAGTTCGCCGATGGCGTCGGTGCCGTTGATGCCAATGCCGATGACATTAGCGGCGGTGAACCCGGCGCTTTCGGTGGCGCGCACGCCGCCCAGCACGGTGTTGTCGTTCATGCCGCCGATGATCAGGTTTTTCGCGCCGCTGGGCAGTTTCACCAGCGCCGAGTTGGTGGAGTCCATGCTGCCCGGGACGTCGAGGGTTTTCTGCGCGGTGTAGAGGATGTGGTCTTTCGGGAAGCCCGCATCGGTCAGCGCTTTGGCTGAACCGTCGGTGCGTTTCTTGCCAGTGTCGAGTTCGTTGTAGGTATTGATCACGGCGTAGGTTTCTTTCCAGTCCCAACCGCGCTTCTTGGCTTCGGTGGCCATGGCGTTGCCCTGTTTCTCGCCGACTTCAAACGCTGCCATGCCGAGGTACGGCACGTCTTCCATGAATTTGCCCTTGGCATCGACAAAACGGTCATCGACCGCGATCACTTTCAAGCCGTTGGCCTTGGCTTTGGCCATGATTGCCGGGCCGAGGCCGACGTCCGGCGGGCAGATCACAAAACCCTTGGCGCCGTTGGCCGCCAGGCTGTCGATGGCCGAAAGGGTTTTCTCGCCGTCAGGCACGGCGATCTTGATCAAGGTGAAGCCTTTGTCCTTGGCGGCTTTTTCCGCGAAGTTCCATTCGGTCTGGAACCAGGGCTCTTCCGCCTGTTTGACTAGAAAACCGATTTTCACTTGCTCGGCCGCCAGCAGCGAACTGCTCAGGCTGAACGCCGTGACCGCCAAAGCGGCACAGCACAGGGAACGGATCCCGGGACGACGATTCATAAGCTGACTCCTTGTTATTTTTTTTGAGCGTTATTTGAAAGCCGATACAGCGGTCAAACCGTGAAGCGAATAGTCATATCGTATGATGATTGGATTTCAAACGGAGTTCCGCGTCTGCAATCCATTCGGTCTAGTCGTGGTACATCACCGAGCGCCCACCATCGATGGTGATGCACGAGGCGTTGATGAACGGCGCTTCATCACTGGCCAGGAACACCGCGGTCATCGCCACTTCCATCGGCTGGCCGATGCGCCGTGGCGGGTGCAGATCAAAGGCGCGCTGACGTTCGGCCTGGGGGTCGGCAAAACCGTTCCAGTAATCGACGTTCAGTTGGGTTTCGATATAGCCCGGCGCGATGGCGTTGACCCGAATGCCCTTCGCTGCGTACTCGATGCCCAGGGCGCGGGTCAGGCCGAGCAAACCGTGCTTGGCCACCGGGTACGGGAAGCAGCCGGGGATGATGTGGGAGGAATGGGTCGAGGCAATATTGATGATGCTGCCAATGCCCTGCTCGATCATCTGCGGCAACACGGCTTTGCAACCAAACCAGGCGCCGTCGAGGTCGATGGCGAAGCAGCGGCGCCAGTCTTCCTCGGTCATTTCCAGCGGATCACGGAACACGTTGACCCCGGCGCAGTTGACCAGCACGTCAATGCGGCCGTGGCGTTCGACGGCCAGTCGGGCCATGGCGTGCAGGTCGTGCTGGCTGGAGACGTCAGCCTTGATCGCCTGGACGTCGAAGCCCTTGTCCCGCCAGTGGGCCGCGACTTTCTCGACTTTCTCGCCCTGGATGTCGCTGATGATCAGCTTCGCTTGCTGGGACGCGAAGGTGGCGACGATGGCTTCGCCGATGCCTTGAGCGGCGCCGGTGAGCAGCACGACCTTGTTGTTCAGGCGCTCACCCTTCGGCGGTTCGGGCACCGGCGGCAAGGATAGAGGCTCAGCCATGAAGCCGGACCCCCTTTTCCAGGCACGACAAAAACCGGGCATCTGGCGATGTCCGGCTGAAAATCTGTTTGGAAAATCCCTGCATCACTTCACCTGTTTTGTTTTTTTAAGTGTGAGTGCGTGTAACTGATGGAGCCGACTATAAACCCGACCGCCAAATAATCTCAATATATAATTTTACATCCCATATTTTGGGATTTAACCAGCAAATCTCGTACAGACCTTTCCGGGCACATCGACCCGAATCCACAGCACCGCGCCGTCCAGTGGATGGTTGAGCGGGCTCGCGGCGCTGGTGATGTACAGGGTTTGCAGGTCTTCGCCACCGAACACGCAACTGGTGGGGCGGCTGACTGGCAAGTCGATCACCCGGTCAACCTGGCCTTCGGGGTTCAATCGGAGCAGGCAACTGCCATCCCATCGGGCGTTCCACAGATAGCCCTCGGCATCCATCGCCGAACCGTCCGGGCCGCCGCGCTCGTGGGGGCCGAACCAGACCTGAGCCGGATCGAGGCCGCCGTCGGTGCGGATGAAATGTTGATAGAGCGTGCGGTCGAGGCTGTCGGCGAAGTACAGCCGTGTACCGTCATCGCTCCACAGCAAAGTATTGGGAATGCCCAGCCCTCGGAGCAACGGCGTGACCCGGGCATCGCGGTCGATGCGGAAAAGGCCACCGGAGCGGCGCTCGATGGGCAGGTCTTCGCCGTTCTCGCCGATGTTGTTCTGCATGGTGCCGAGCCAGAGCTGGCCTTGGGCATCGCAGCGGGCTTCGTTGGGGCGGTTGCCGGGTTGTGGGTCGGCGACGCAGAGCAGGGTCAAGCGCGGTTCCAGGCCGGGGGAATCCAGGTCCAGGCGATAGACGCCGCTGCTCATCGCCACCAGCGCATCGCCGCTTTCGCAGGGGATGAACGCGGAGACATGCTCGGGCATCTGCCAGATCTGCACGTTGGCGCCGATCAGCCGCAGGGCTTGTTTGCCGGCGATGTCGACCCAGTACAGCGCCTGGGTGGGCGCGTCCCAGAAGGGTCCTTCACCGAGCTGGGCGCGGTGTTCGGTAACGGCAGTCCACGTCATGAAACCTCCTTCTTATTGCTTTTTATGTGGGAGCGGGCTTGCCCTGTAGGAGCGAGGCTTGCCCGCGAAAGCGATTTAACATTCAACGCCTCTGTTGATCATGAAATAGCTTTCGCGGGCAAGCCTCGCTCCTACAAGGGGATGTGGGTGGTCAGCTGGCTTTTTTGTCGGCCATGACTTGTGGGTAGAAGCGTTTGATGGCCAGGTCGGCATTGTCGATCAGGGTCATGCAGGCCCACACGCCCCGCGCGGCATCCCGGGCGGCGATGGCGTCGGCCATGTCTTTGTGGATCGGCAGTGTGCGCCGGAGTTCATCCGGGTCGGCGGCGGAGACTTCGAACGACACCGCCAGCAGCGCACCGAGGGCCGGAACCATTTGTTCGATGAATTGATTGTGGCTGGCGGCGAGGATGCACTCGTGAAAGAACTGGTCGGCGCGGTTGTAATCGATGCCGCTGTCCACCGCTCGCTCCAGGGCGTTGTAGGCCTGGAGGATGGCTTGCACCTGTTCGACCGTGGCACGCTCGCAGGCCCAGCGCACGGCCATGGGTTCGATGGTGCGGCGCAGGTCGAGCAAGTCATCGACGAAGTTTTCCGGCAGACCGCTACGGGACAACCAACCCACGACTTGCGGATCAAACAGGTTCCAGCGTTTTGTCGGCAACACCCGTGTGCCGACTTTCGGCCCGACTTCGAGCAGGCCTTTGGCGACCAGAGTCTTGATGGCTTCGCGGATCACCGTGCGACTCACCCCCAACTGCTGGCCCAAGTCAGCCTCGACCTTGATGGTTTCGCCGGGCTTCACCTGGCCGGCAGCAATCCAGCAACCGAGCCAATCGACCGTCGACGCATGAAAACTGCTGGACATGGAAACCTCAAAGCCGTTCGCTATGGAGGCTCACGCTAATCATCATACGATTGGCTGTCAATTTGATTTTCTCGGGACAACACAAAACAACTGTGGGAGCGGGCTTGCTCGCGAAGGCGGTGTGTCAGCCAATGATATGTCGACTGACACTCCCTCTTCGCGAGCAAGCCCGCTCCCACATTTTTTGATTTGCTTAAGGTTCGAGGCCGATGGGGAAGAACTCCCCGCCACTCCACACACCCAACCAACGCTGCCCGTCGATCTCACGGCTCACCGCCAATTCCACCAATTGATAGAACACATTGCGATGGATCAGCGCTTCCAGATTGGTCCGCACATGCACGTACGGCGCAGGCTCTTGGGTGACCGGATCAATCACCACCCGCATCGGGTGTTCGGCCCCCGCCTCGGCCGTCTCATCGACGTTGGTGGTGAAGCGCAGAAGCTGGGCTTCACCCTCGCCTTCCACTTCCACGGCAATCGCCACGAAGGGCGCGTCGTCGACCTTGATCCCGACTTTCTCAACCGGAGTGATCAGGAAGTAGTCATCGCCGTCGCGGCGGATGATGGTGGAGAACAGCTTGACCATCGGCTTGCGCCCGATCGGCGTGCCCAAGTAATACCAGGTGCCGTCCCGGGCGATGCGCATGTCGATATCGCCGCAGAAGTCGGGGTTCCACAGGTGGACCGGTGGCAAGCCCTTGGTCTTGGAGATTTGCCCCAGCAGGTCGTTGGCTTTTTGCGGGCCACTCATGGCAATCTCCTTGGAATTACTGGTCGCCGAGCCCCAGCAGGCTACGAGCGTATTGCTCCAGCGGCGGGCCCAGCAAGTCTTCTGGTTTGGTGTCGTGGAACGTCAGTAAACCGCCACGACTCTTGATCCGTGCAGTATCGATCAAATACTGGGTGCTGGTCTCGATCAACATGATCTGAATCACGCCGCTGTCGAGACCGAGGCGATCCACGGCTTCCTGATCAAGCCATTCGTCGGAGTTGCCGATACGGTCGTCAGCCTTGGCAAATCGCGTGTAGAGCAGGTAATGCGCACCGGCGGCCCGGGCTTCGCCCATGGCGGCGTCGAGGCCTTCCGGCGCACGGGCGCGGCGGACCATCGGGAAGTATTCGATAAAGCCGTCGAAGGCGGTTTCAGCCACCACGTTCGGGCGCGGATAGGCACTGCCAGGCGGCGCGAAGGCACCTTGGGCGATGTAGATGAAGGAGTCCGGCTGAATGCGGAAGTTGTTCACGCGCTGGCTGTTGCTGTGGTCCAGCAGCCCCGCGTCGCTCATGTGATAGCGAACACCTTCGCCCATGTCGCTGACATTCATGCAGCCACCAAGCGCCATAACGGCCAGCAGCAAAACCAGGCTACGCATCCTACCCTCCAGAAGCCGGTGACGGAAAACCGGCGAATGGGCGTTGGATGCAGCTTCCGCGCCAGTCCTTGGGTCTATCGATAATTCGAGTTTGGAAACACAGACTGTGGCGAGGGGGCTTGCCCCCGTTCGGCTGCGCAGCAGTCGTGAAATCGGAGAATGCCGTTTTTACTGGCACAACGCAGGGGAATGTTTTGGGGCCGCTTCGCGACCCAACGGGGGCAAGCCCCCTCGCCACAAAGGCCGTGTCAGCCGCCGATAATCTTCATGATGGTCGCACCACCGGAGAACGCCACTTCCTGCTTATCGCCGAGGGCTTTTACCAATAGACGCTGCAAGGCCGGCAGTGCCTGATGACGCGGCTTATCCAGCAGGTCGCCGACATAGTGACGATTACTCGATGACAGGCAACCATGCAGCCATCCGGTAGACGACAGCCGCAGCCGCGAGCAAGTCCGGCAGAACGGCACGCTTTCGTTGGCGATCACGCCAAAGTAGCCCTGCCCCGGAACCTCGTAGCGCACCGCTGTGGCATCCACCGGTGCGTCGGCTTGCAGGTATTCGTAGCGGTCGCCAATCAGGCTCAGCAATTGCTGAAGGCTGACGAACTGTTGCAGGAAGGCGTTGTTGTCGCTGGCCAGGTGGCCCATGCGCATCAGCTCGATAAAGCGCAGCTCATAGCCACGCTCCAGACAGTAGTCGAGCAGCGGCATCACCTGATCGAGGTTCTGCCCGCGCAACGGCACCATGTTGACCTTGATCTTCAGGCCTGCCGCCGAGGCCTGGTCCATGCCATCGAGCACGGTGGCCAGGTCGCCGCCACGGGCAATGCTGCGGAAGGCGCCGGCGTCGAGGGTATCGAGGGAAACGTTGATGCGCCGGATACCGGCGTCCACCAGCAGCGGCAGTTTTTTCGCCAGCAACTGACCATTGGTGGTCAGGCTGATGTCCTCAAGGCCCATCTGGCCGACGGCGGTCATGAAGGCTTCGAGCTTGGGGCTGACCAGCGGCTCGCCGCCGGTGATGCGTAAACGCTCGATGCCGGCGGCTTCGATCAAATACGCCACGCCCCGTGCCATGGCCTCGGCCGACAGTTCATCCTGCGCAGCCACCAGCCGCTTGCCGTTAGGCACGCAATAGGTACAGGCGTAATTGCAGGCTGAAGTCAGGCTGATCCGCAAATTGCGAAAACGCCTGCCTTGACGGTCAACGATCATGGATCACTCCGGCAGAAGAAGTTTCGGGACCGCTAAAACTTGACTCACAAATCAAGTTTTAGCAATACCTAAGCCTGAGTATATTCCTGCGGTACTGCGCCATGTAACGAAATAATGGCGCAATCAGCCAACTGAATGGTTCAGCTGCTTGGAGTGTCGGTGTCGCGCTTGCGTTTGTTGCCCATGCGCACGCCGATGTCCATCAGGAACTGGAAGAAACCTTCCTGATCTTCCAGCACATTGCTCCAGAACGGCGAGTGATACAGCGCCACGGCGCCATGCACCAGCGCCCAGGATGCGCAGTAATGGAAGTACGGCGGCACGTCTTCGAGCTTGCCTTCGCTGATCCGGCCCTTGATCAGCAGAGTCAGGCGTTCAAAGTTCGAGGCACGTATCTTGTGCAGCTCCTCGACCATTTCCGGCACCTGATTGCCCTTGACCACCTTTTCTTCCAGGCGATCGAACAAGCGGTAGCGTTGCGGATCGCGCATGCGGAATTCGAAGTAGGCCCGGGACAGGGCTTCCTTGTCCTTGTCGACATCCGCCGAATGCAGCAGCTCGTTCAAATCGCGCTCGTAATCGAGCATCAGGCGCAGATAGATCTCGGCCTTGGATTTGAAGTGCTTGTAGATCGTGCCTTTGCCGATACCGACGGCATCAGCAATCATCTCGACGGTGACACTGTCTTCACCTTGGTCGAGGAACAGCTTGAGCGCGGTATCGAGAATTTCTTGCTCGCGGCGACGAAACTCACGGACCTTACGAGGTTCTTTATGCATAAGAAAAGGTCTGTAGGGGTCAAAATTCGAAGCCGCGTATTATGCCTAACTTGCGCCAAAATGCACGGATCATCCGAGCATATCTGTGTTTCTTGATGATTTCACGCAAGCTCGCCGGTTGATGAGAACTCTTCCGAAGCGGCCGTATTCCAAAATTGTTTAAAAACCGGGGCAGGCAAACTGGACTCAGCGCGATACTGATCAATACTTGAACTGTCGGCGGGGCATCTCCCCCAAGTGCCGCGTCGATATAGGTACCAACGGACCGCGTGCCTTTGTTTTACTCCTAATGGTCTTAACCCGGATTCACCCCCCAGAACCCGGGTTTTTTTTGCCTGCGATTTAACCCTGCGGGAGCGGGCTTGCCCGCGAACGCGGTGGTGAATCCTAAGCGGATTTCACATGCGCCAGAGGAAACAGCCGCTTGAAGTTCTCGGTGGTCTGCTCGGCAAATCGCTCATACGGCTCCCCACGCAACATCGCCAGGAACTCTGCCACTTCTCGCACATATTGCGGCAGGTTCGGTTTGCCGCGATAAGGGATCGGCGCCAGGTACGGCGAATCAGTCTCCACCAGCAAACGGTCGGCCGGCACCTTGCTCGCCACGTCACGCAACGCATCGGCATTGCGGAACGTGACAATTCCGGACAGGGAAATGTAATAACCCATGTCCAGCGCAGCCTTGGCCATGTCCCAGTCTTCGGTGAAGCAATGCAGCACGCCCGCCTGGGGCAACGCGGCGTCGCGCAACAGCTCCAGGGTATCGGCGCGGGCGCCACGGGTGTGGATGATCACCGGTTTGCCGGTCTGCTGGGCGGCTTGCAGGTGCAGGCGGAAGGACTCCTGCTGTAACTCGGCGGCTTCCGGCTCGTAGTGGTAATCCAGGCCGGTTTCACCAATCGCCACGACACGAGGGTGATTGAGTTCCCGCAACAGCCAGTCCAGCGCGGGTGCGGCGCCGGGTTTTACGTCCAGCGGATGCACGCCGACCGAGCAATCGACGTCGTCATAACGTTCGGCCAGGGCTTTGACTTCGGCGGCGTTGTCGACGCTGACGCCGATGCACAGAAAGTGCCCGACCCCGCGCTGCCGGGCCGCATCCAGTGCGGCATCCAGGGAACCGTCGTGGGCGGCAAGGTCGAGGCGATCAAGGTGGCAATGGGAATCTACGAGCATAAAAAGGGCTGCAACTTACATCGTATGAGTGGGACGGTCGGATTTAAGGGCTCCGGCCAGATGGGTTTCGATTCGACTGCGGGCGGTGTTGTCACCGTCATTGAACTGCACGCCGACGCCAGCGGCGCGGTTGCCCTGGGCGCCTTTAGGGGTGATCCAGGTGACTTTACCAGCGACGGGGATCTTTTCCGCCTCGTCCATCAGGTTCAGCAACATGAACACCTCGTCGCCCAACTTGTAGCTTTTGTTGGTCGGGATGAACAGGCCGCCATTCTTGATAAACGGCATGTAGGCGGCGTAGAGCACGGACTTGTCCTTGATGGTCAGGGACAAGATGCCGTTGCGCGGCCCGGTGTTGAGCGGTTCATTCATGCTGACCTCCACGGCTGATGCTCAGAGTTTAGTCACTTCTGGCCCGGCAAAGACACCCATTGCACCAGCAGCGCCTCAAGCAGCAGCGCCGGGTTGAGGTTGGCCTTGCTCATAACCTTCTGCCGCTGGGCGAGGATCCAGTCCTGAATACTCAGCACTTTGCCCTGCCCGGACTTCTGCGCCAGGTACTGAATGACCTTGCGCATGTCCATCAGTCCCAGACCTTCTTCATCCTGGGTCAACTGATAGCGCAGGATCAGGCTCGACCAGTCACAGAACCAGTCGAACAACAGTAATTGGGGAATGCTTTTCCATTCTTCGGCCAACTGGGTCGGTGATTTCTGTTGCTTGAGCAACTGCTTCACACCCTCGACCACCAGCACCCGCTGCTCGCGTACGCCCTGGTTCTGCAATTTAACTGCGGCCAACGGCGAACCGGCGGCCAGGGTCAGCAACTCGACGCGTTCTTCCGGCGAGCACTCCGGCAACGCCGTCGCCAACCACGCCAGGCTCATCGCCTCGCTCGGCAACGGACAGGCCTGCTGCTGGCAGCGACTCTTGATCGTCGGCAACAAACGACTGGTCTGGTGGCTGACCAGCAACAACACGGTATCGCCGGACGGTTCTTCAAGACTCTTGAGCAAGGCGTTGGCAGCGTTGACGTTCATCGACTCTACCGGCTCGATCAGCACCACTTTGCGCCCGCCCATCTGTGCGGTCTGGACCACGAAGCTGACCAGATCACGCACTTGATCGACCTTGATCGCCTTGTCCGCCTCTTCCGGCTCCAGGATGTAGTTGTCAGGGTGACTGCCGGCCTTGAGCAGCAGGCAGGATTTGCACTCACCGCAGGCATCCAGCGCCGTCGGACGCTGACACAGCAGATGCGCCATCAGCCGCTCGGCCAAGGCACGCTTGCCGATCCCGGCCGGGCCATGGAGCAAATAGGCATGGGCGTGCTGTTTACGGCCCGCCAGTTGCTGCCAGAGCTCGTCCTGCCATGGATAGGCCTCAGCCACGGGTCAGCTCCAGCAAACGCGGGAGCAACGCATCCAGCGACTGCTGGACTTGCGGCAACGGTTGCGCCGCATCTACCCGCACGTAACGCGCAGGATCCGCTTCAGCACGCTTGAGGAAAGCACTGCGTACCGCATCGAAAAAGGCGCGGCCTTCGAGTTCGAAACGATCCAGCCGACCGCGAGCGCTGGCGCGGGCCAGGCCGACTTCCACAGGCAGATCGAAAATCAGGGTCAGGTCCGGGCGCAAGTCGCCCTGGACGAAAGATTCCAGAGTGGCGATGCGCTCCAGCGACAAACCGCGACCGCCACCCTGATAGGCGTAGGTCGAATCGGTAAAGCGATCACACAACACCACCGCGCCACGGGCCAGCGCCGGACGAATCACCTCGGCCAGATGCTGGGCCCGGGCGGCGAACACCAGCAACAGTTCGGTGTCAGGGTTCATGACTTCATCCACCGGAGCCAACAGCACTTCGCGAATGCGCTCGGCCAACGGCGTGCCGCCCGGCTCGCGGGTCAGCAGCACTTCGATACCGGCGGCGCGCAGGCGCTCGGCCAGGTATTCGCGGTTGGTGCTCTTGCCGGCGCCTTCCGGGCCTTCCAGGGTAATAAACAAGCCAGTCACGGGCAGTCCTTAATCAGAGTCATTGCGGGCTTTGCGACGCCGGCGCATCCGGCGCGGGTGCCGGAGCAGGCGCGGACTCCTGGGCCGGCATCGGTGGTACGGATTCTGGCGCGGGCGCTGATGCGGGTGCAGGCGCCGGCTCTTGGGGCGGCACCTGCGGCACTGCTTCCGGCGCGGTATCCGGGGACGCTGCGGGAATCGGCGCCTCGGCCTCCGGCGTCACCGCCCCGTTGGCCGGTGCCGGGCTGGAGCGGTAATCGGCACGGCGCTTGAGCTGGAACTCGCGCACCGCCGAGTTGTGGGCATCCAGGTCATCGGAGAAAACATGGCTGCCATCGCCACGCGCCACGAAATACAAACTGTTGCCGGCCACTGGGTTCAGCGCCGCATGGATCGCTTCGCGGCCGACCATGGCAATCGGGGTCGGCGGCAGGCCGGTGATCATGTAAGTGTTGTACGGCGTCGCTTCCTTGAGATGGGCGCGGGTCAGCTTGCCGGTGTAGCGATCACCCAAACCGTAAATCACCGTCGGATCGGTCTGCAGCATCATGCCGATCGCCATCCGCCGCACGAATACGCCAGCTATCTGCCCGCGCTCCTGGGGCACGCCGGTTTCCTTCTCCACCAACGAGGCCATGATCAGCGCCTGATAGGGCTCGGTGTACGGTGCGTCAGCGGCGCGTTTGTCCCATTCCTTGGCGAGTACTTCGTCGAGGCGCTCATAGGCTTTTTTCAGCAACTCGACGTCGGTAATGCCACGCACAAAGCTGTAAGTGTCCGGGAAGAAGCGACCTTCAGGGAAAATCCCGCTATGGCCGATCTTGTCCATGACTTGCGTGTCGCTCAGGCCGTTCAGTGTTTGCTTGAGCTTGTCGTCCTTGGCCAGCGCCGCGCGGACTTGGCGGAAATTCCAGCCTTCGACCAGGGTCACGCTGTACTGCACCACTTCGCCGCGCTTCCACAAGTCGATCAGACCGTTGACGTTCATGCCCGGCAGCATGCGGTATTCACCGCTGTGGATCGGGGTGCCGGCCAGGTTGAAACGCCAATAGACGCGCAACCAGAAGGCGTCCTTGATGACGCCATCGGCTTCGAGTCGATAGAAAGTGCGGGTCGGTGTCGTGCCCTTGGGCACTTCCAGCAGTTCTTCCTGGGTAATGTTCAGCGGCTGTTCCAGCGCCGAATGGATTTTCCAGGCCGAAGCGGCCATTAGCAGCCCCGCCAGAACCAGTCCGGTTTCCAGCAGCAGCAAGAATTTACGTCTCACGTATCAAGCATCCAGTAGCGCACGGGCAATGGTTTGGAGTTTACGGGTGAGCGGGCCAACCGACCAGCTCAGTGCTGCGTAGGCGCGCACCGGCCAAACGCCATACACGCTGTTGCAGACAAAGACTTCATCAGCCCATTGCAGCTGATCGAGGCTGATGTCGATGATTTGCGTGGGAATGCCCAATGACTCAGCCTGAAACAATAATTCGGCGCGCATCACCCCGGCCACGCCACAGCGCTTGAGATCGGCGGTGATCAGCACACCATTGCGCACCAGGAACAGATTGCTGAAGACACCTTCGATGACCCGACCGACCCGATCAAGCATCAAGCCTTCGGCGTGCTCGGTGTCTTGCCACTCGGAACGGGCAATCACTTGCTCCAGGCGATTCAAATGCTTGAGCCCGGCGAGCAATGGCTGGTTGGACAGGCGTGTGGCGCAGGGAAACAAGCGAACGCCCTGCTCGGCATGCACGGCGGGATAAGCGGCGAGCGGATTACCTTGCAGAATGCGTCGGGCCTGGGCCGAAGGGTCGGGAGCGTAACCGCGCAAGCTGTCGCCGCGGGTGACGATGAGCTTGAGCACGCCCTCGCCCATTGCAGCGGCATAGGCCAGCAGCTCGCTGCGGATCAACCCATGATCGGCAGTGATCGCCAGGCGTGAACACCCCTGTGCCAGGCGCGACAGATGCCGCTCCAGCAACAACGGTTGCCCACCGCGCACGGCAATGGTCTCGAACAGACCATCACCGTAAGCCAGGCCGCGATCCTTCAGCGACAAAGCGTCAGCCGGCTGACCGTCGACCCAGCTGTCCATCAGTCAGCGAACCGGCGGAACACCAGCGAGCCGTTGGTGCCACCAAACCCGAAGGAGTTGGACAGCACCACATCGATATCCATGTTGCGCGCGGTGTGCGGCACGAAGTCGAGGTCGCAGCCTTCGTCCGGCTCATCGAGGTTGATGGTCGGCGGCGCCACCTGGCTGTTGATCGCCAGCACACTGAAGATCGCCTCGACCGCGCCCGCCGCACCCAACAGGTGACCGGTCATGGACTTGGTCGAACTGACCGCCAGCTTGTAGGCGTGATCGCCGAACACCGACTTGATCGCACAGGCTTCGGCGAGGTCACCGGCCGAAGTGGAAGTGCCGTGGGCGTTGATGTACTGGACCTGGTCGCCATTGATCTTGGCGTCGCGCAGGGCATTGGTGATGCAACGTGCAGCACCGGCGCCGTCGGCGGGAGGCGACGTCATGTGGTAGGCATCGCCACTGGTGCCGAAGCCGATCAGCTCGGCGTAGATGGTCGCGCCACGGGCCTTGGCGTGCTCCAGCTCTTCGAGCACCAATGCACCGGCGCCATCGGACAGGACGAAGCCATCACGGCCCTTGTCCCATGGACGGCTGGCACGGGTCGGCTCGTCGTTGCGGGTCGACAGTGCGCGGGAGGCACCGAAGCCGCCCATGCCCAGACCGCAGGCCGCCATTTCAGCGCCGCCGGCAATCATCACGTCGGCTTCGTCGTACATGATGTTGCGCGCCGCCATGCCGATGCAGTGCGTACCGGTGGTGCATGCAGTGGCGATGGCGTAGTTAGGTCCCTGTGCACCCAGGTGGATGGACAGGAAACCGGAAATCATATTGATGATCGAGCCGGGCACGAAGAATGGTGAAATTCGACGAGGGCCAGAATCATGCAGGGTGCGGCTGGTTTCTTCGATATTGGTCAGTCCGCCAATACCCGAACCCATGGCCACGCCGATGCGCTCACGGTTGGCGTCGGTGACTTCCAGACCCGCGTTACGCACAGCCTGAAAACCTGCGGCCAGACCGTATTGAATGAACAGGTCGAGCTTGCGAGCTTCCTTGACCGACAGGTACTCCTCGACATTGAAGCCCTTTACCGAGCCGCCAAAACGGGTGGAATAGGCAGAAAGGTCGGTGTGTTCGATCAGACCAATGCCACTGCGGCCAGCCAGAATGCCCTGCCAACTGCTCGGCACATCCGTGCCCAGTGGCGACAACATACCCATACCGGTGACTACGACGCGTCTACGCGACACAGCACTCTCCTTTTTCAAATGACGACTTTGCATCAGGCCTAAAGAAAAAACCGCACGCCGTGATGGCAGTGCGGTTTTTCCATGACAGCTAGCAACGATTACAAGCTATTAAGCCTGGTGGTTAGTAACGTAATCGATTGCAGCTTGTACAGTAGTGATCTTCTCAGCTTCTTCGTCAGGGATTTCGGTCTCGAATTCCTCTTCCAGAGCCATCACCAGCTCAACGGTGTCAAGGGAGTCGGCACCCAGGTCTTCAACGAAGGAAGCAGTGTTGACCACTTCTTCTTCTTTAACGCCCAGTTGCTCAGCAACGATTTTCTTGACGCGCTCTTCGATGGTGCTCATACCTTGTTTTCACTCCTAATGGACAAATTCAGGCAGCTGGCCAGTGGGTAAGTGTATAGAAAGACTTTTCAGTTTTTCAACTGAAAGCTTCACTCCTCAAACCCTGCGGCCCTCTGCCTATAAATAGATTGCAGCTTTATAACGGATTTTAGACAGCTCGTATGACATTTTTTTGAAGCAACCCGTCACATTTAACTCATGTACATCCCGCCGTTCACCGGGATTGTAGCCCCAGTAACGTAAGCCGCACCGTCGGACGCAAGAAAAGCGACCACAGACGCGATCTCTTGAGCTTGCCCCAAACGGCCCAGCGGAATCTGTGTCACCAAGGATTCACGCTGCGCTTCAGGCAGTTCGCGCGTCATATCGGTGTCGATGAACCCTGGGGCCACCGAGTTTACCGTAATCGAACGCGAACCGACTTCACGCGCCAGTGCGCGGCTGAAACCTTCCAGACCGGCCTTGGCGGCAGCGTAGTTTACTTGGCCTGCGTTGCCCATGGCACCCACAACCGAACCAATACTGATAATTCGTCCCCAACGGGCCTTGGTCATGCCGCGCAAAACACCCTTGGACAGGCGGAACAGACTGTTCAAGTTGGTATCGATGACGTCGTTCCATTCGTCGTCTTTCATGCGCATCATCAGATTATCGCGGGTGATGCCAGCATTGTTGACAAGGATTACCGGGACACCGAATTGCGCAGTGATGTTCGCCAGCACTGCCGCAACGGACTCGTCACTGGTGACATTAAGTTCCAGGCCAGTGCCTTCGATAGCGTTTTCTTTCAGGGTTGCAGCGATGCGCTCGGCGCCCGAAGCGGTGGTCGCGGTGCCGATGACGATGGCGCCCTGACGACCCAATTCCAGGGCGATAGCCTGGCCGATACCGCGGCTCGCACCGGTGACCAATGCAACTTTACCTTGCAGACTCATGCAAGCTTCTCCTGATTCAGGCCAACGCTGCGCGAGCGGCAGCGAAAGCGTCTGGGGTATTAAGGTTGGATGTCGACACGCCTTCGGCGCAGCGTTTATTCAGGCCGGCAAGCACCTTGCCTGGGCCGCACTCGACCAGTTGGGTCGCGCCCTTGGCAGCCAGCGCCTGGACCGATTCGACCCAGCGCACAGGCTTGTAGAGCTGTTCAAGCAGATCACGCTTGAGGGTGTCCAGATCCGCCGGCACAGCAGCGCTGACGTTCTGTACCACCGGGATCTGTGGCGCCTGCCAGTCAATGGCAGCGATGGACTCGGCAAAACGCTCGGCCGCCGGACGCATCAGTTCGCAGTGGGACGGCACGCTGACCGGCAACGGCATGGCGCGCTTGGCACCACGGGCCTTGCAGCCTTCGATGGCCCGCTCGACCGCCGCCTTGGCACCAGCGATTACGACCTGGCCAGGGGAGTTGAAGTTAACGGCACTGACCACTTCGCCTTGGGCCGCTTCGGCACAGGCTGCCAGCACATCGGCATCTTCCAGACCGAGGATAGCGGCCATGCCGCCCTGCCCGGCCGGAACGGCTTCTTGCATCAGTTGACCACGACGCTCGACCAGTTTCACCGCGTCGCCCAGACTCAGGCTGCCCGCGGCCACCAGGGCGCTGTATTCGCCCAGGCTGTGACCGGCAACGTAAGCCGGACGCGCGCCGCCTTGCGCCAGCCACAGGCGCCACAGGGCGATCGAGGCGGTCAGAATGGCCGGCTGGGTTTTATCGGTTTGATTGAGTTGCTCTTCCGGCCCTTGCTGGGTCAGTGCCCACAGGTCGTAACCCAGAGCATCGGAAGCTTCTTTGAATGTTTCGAGGACCACTGGATGTTGCGCGCCCAACTCGGCCAGCATGCCGAGGGACTGCGAACCCTGTCCTGGAAAGACGAATGCGAGGGAAGCAGACATGTAACAAGCCCCTAATGATCTTGTCGTCGGAGAATTGACGTCCCGTTATAGGGACACAAGAAACTGACAGTTGGATGGCCAATTGAACTGAGCGGTCACATTTAAGCATTGTCCGACGAAAACGCCTAAGGCAACAAATCCTCCAGACGACCGTGCAACCGTTGCGGAAGGTTTTCCTGGATCTCGATCAGCGCACGCTGGATAGCGCTTTGGAAGCCCTGCACACCAGCGGAGCCGTGGCTTTTCACGACAATGCCCTGCAAGCCAAGGAAACTCGCGCCATTGTGGCGCGCCGGGGCCAGATCGGCCTGCAAGCGCTTCATCAGCGGCAGCGCCAGGGCACCGACCATGCGCGAGGCGAGGTTTTTCTTGAACAAGGCTTCGATACGCCCGGCAATCATGGTCGCTAGGCCTTCGCTGGACTTGAGCAGGATATTGCCGACAAAACCATCGCACACCACCACATCCGCCTCGCCCCGGTACAAGCCATCACCTTCGACAAAACCGATGTAGTTGATGCCTCGGGCGCTCTGCAACAAGGTCGCGGCGAGCTTGACCTGCTGATTGCCCTTGATGTCTTCAGTGCCAATGTTCAGCAGCGCCACTCGCGGGCGAACTACGCCGAGGGTTTCCGCCGCCACCGAGCCCATGATCGCGAACTGCAACAAATGCTCGGCACTGCAATCGACATTGGCACCGAGGTCGAGCAACTGGCAATAGCCCTTCTGGGTCGGAATGGCCGCCACCATCGCAGGCCGATCGATGCCGGGCAAGGTTTTGAGCACAAACCGCGACAAAGCCATCAGCGCCCCGGTATTGCCGGCACTGACACAGGCCTGGACCTTGCCATCACGCAACAGCTCAAGGGCCACGCGCATCGACGAATCAGGCTTGCCGCGCAAGGCCTGGGCAGGCTTTTCGTCCATGGTGATGACTTCGGACGCCGGCGTAATCGACAGGCGCGCGCGATCCACAGCCGATTGGCCACAGAGCAGTTCTTCTAAAAGGGTAGGTTGACCGACGAGGGTCAGGTGCAGCGAGGGTGTAGCAGACAGGCAAGCAAGGCTGGCCTGAACAATGCTGCGGGGACCGAAGTCCCCGCCCATTGCGTCAATCGCGATGACTTGAGCAGACAAGTGATTACTCGTCAGCGCCCTTGTCGATCACTTTACGGCCACGGTATACGCCTTCTGGCGATACGTGGTGACGCAGGTGAATTTCACCGGTGGTTTTTTCTACAGACAGAGTGCTCGCCGTCAGGGCGTCGTGCGAACGACGCATGTCACGGGCAGAGCGGGATTTTTTGTTCTGCTGAACAGCCATAATTGATTAACTCCTAAACGTTTGGGTCACGCTTTAACTGCGCCAATACACTGAACGGGTTGGACCGCGTTACCTCGTCCTCGCTCGGTTCGGGCTCATCGAGACCCGCCGGCTGCTGGCATTCTTCCGGATGATGAGCAGGCACAATGGGCAAGGCGAGCAAAAGCTCCTCCTCGATCAGTGACTGCAGATCCAATGGATCTTCGCCCAGTTCCAGCACGTCATAACCTTTCGGCAACGACTGGGTATTCGCACCCTCCTTCACCACAGCATAACTGCATTCGCTATGGATCGGCAGGGTGACCAGCTCAAGACATCGCTGGCAAACCATTTTGACTTCGGTGTCGATAAAACTGTGGATTACCACAGACTTACGTTCATCTCGTTCAAAAACGAATTTAGCCTGCACCGTACCGACAGTGTCGGAAAGCGGGTCGCAGAGTCTCTCCAAATCGGCCAGCAGCAGTTCACCTTGAAGGGTGGTGCCACGATCAGCCAATTTGCGCGGGTCAACGTGAGGTGGAATCGGGTCATTCAACATAGGCGCAGCATTATAGGGATGCACCCGGCCATGTCAAAGGAAATTCAGCCCTGTCCGTCACTTGGAAGCCTCGCTAGAATTCGCCCCTGCCTTTTGGAGATGCCCATGCTGCCTTTATTACTCGCTTCAAGCTCGGTTTATCGCCGGGAATTGCTGGGCCGCCTGCAACTTGAATTTACCTGCAGCTCGCCGGATATCGACGAAAGCCATCGTCTCGACGAGTCCGCAATTAATCTGGTCAAGCGCCTCGCCGAAGAGAAAGCCAGGGCACTGGCCGCCAGCCACCCCGCCCACCTGATCATCGGCTCCGATCAGGTCGCGGTGCTCGGCGAGCGGATTATCGGCAAACCCCACACCTTCGAAAAGGCCCGGGAACAGCTTCTGGCCTCCAGCGGCGCCAGCGTGACGTTCCTGACCGGCCTGGCCCTGCTCAACAGCCAGACCGGCCACTGCCAGGTCGACTGCGTGCCGTTCACCGTACACATGCGCACACTCGATCAGGCGCGCATCGAACGCTACCTGCACGCAGAACAGCCCTACGACTGCGCCGGCAGCTTCAAGGCCGAAGGTTTGGGGGTGAGCCTGTTTCAAAGCACCGAAGGCCCTGACGCCACCAGCCTGATCGGCCTGCCGCTGATTCGCCTGATCGACATGCTATTGGCTGAAGGCGTGCAAATCCCCTGAACACAAAAAACCGGCCACGAAGGCCGGTTTCTTTATGCGCTCAATGGATCAGCGCAACGATGGACCGTGAAAACCCATCCACATCGCAATCTGCTCAGCCACGCTGGCGCCGAGCTTCTTCGAGAAGCGATCAAGCGGCGATTCCTGGACAGTGAAATCGACGATTTCTTTCTCGCCAACCACATCACGCGCCACCGAACTGGTATTGCCCAGGCCATCGATCAAGCCCAGTGGCAGTGCCTGCTCACCCGACCAGACCAGACCGGAGAACAGCTCCGGATGCTCCTTATCCTTGAGGCGATCGCCACGCCCCTTCTTCACACTCGCGATGAACTGCTGGTGAGTGGTGTCGAGAACGCCCTGCCAGAACTGGGTTTCTTCAGGCTTTTGCGGCTGGAACGGGTCCAGGAACGATTTGTGCTCGCCAGAGGTATAGGTGCGGCGCTCAACACCCAGCTTCTCCATGGTGCCGACGAAACCGTAACCGGCGGCGGTCACACCGATGGAACCCACCAGGCTCGCCTTGTCGGCGTAAATCTGATCCGCCGCGCTGGCAATGTAATAAGCACCCGAGGCGCCCAGGTCCGAGATCACGGCATACACCTTGATATTCGGATGCAAGGCACGCAAGCGACCAATCTCGTCATAGACATAACCCGACTGCACCGGACTGCCACCAGGACTGTTGATCCGCAAGATGATGCCCTTGACCTTCTCATCTTCGAAGGCGGCACGCAGGCTGGTGACAATGTTGTCGGCACTTGCGGTTTCTTTGTCAGCTATTACGCCCGTGACATCGATCACTGCCGTGTAATTCGAACCGCGGGTAGCGCTTTTTTCCATGCTGATCAGCGGCGACAGCAACAGCATCGCAACAAACAGATACGTAAAAGCCAGGAATTTGAAGAAGATCCCCCAGCGACGGGAGCGGCGCTGTTCCTGCACGCCGGCCAGCAAGGTCTTTTCCAACAGCTTCCAGCTCTTCTCGTCACCACCTTCAGCGCTCGACTTATCGGGTGCTTTCCATTCGTCGGTCATTCCATCTACCCCAGCAAAAATGTATTAGGTGCGCTGATTCAACCACGCGTGCAATTCAGAAAAATGATCAATGGCCAGTCGCGGCTCAAAAAGTTTCAGCGCCTCGATGGACTGAGCGCCGTAACTGACCGCAACCGAATCCATTCCGGCGTTGCGTGCCATCTGCAAGTCGAAGGACGAATCCCCGACCATCAACGCCTGCTGCGGCGCAACGCCGCAATGCGCCAGAATCTCTTCCAGCATCAACGGATGCGGCTTGCTGGCGGTCTCATCGGCGGCACGGGTGATATCGAAATAGTCTTCCCAACCATGGGCCTTGAGCACCCGATCCAGCCCGCGCCGCGCCTTGCCGGTGGCGACCGCCAAGTGATAACCGGCATCGCGAAACGCCGCCATCGACTCGACAACACCCTCGAACAACGGCGAAGGCACTGCTTCCGCAGCGATGTAGTGATCCGCGTAGTGCTGACGGAACGCTATCAGCTCGTCGTCGCCAATCTGCGGATACAACGTGCGAATCGCCTCGGGCAAGCCCAAGCCGATAATGCCTTTGACGGCAAAGTCATCCCGCAATTGAAAACCGGAGCGCTCGGACGCGACATGCATCGCCTCGACAATCCGACCAATGGAATCGGCCAAGGTGCCGTCCCAATCGAAAATCAGCAGTTTGTAATCAGAGGGGTGCACTCAGGCGCTCCACGGTCTTGGCCCACATCTCATCCACCGGCGCCTGCAACTTCAACTCGCCGCCATCAGGCAACGGCACGGTCAGCAGGTAGGCGTGGAGGAACAGGCGTTTGCCGCCCAGGTCACGAATCTCTTTACTGAAATCGTCATCGCCGTACTTGGTGTCACCGGCAATGCAATGCCCGGCGTGCAGGGTGTGGACGCGGATCTGGTGAGTCCGCCCGGTAATCGGCTTGGCTTCGATCAGGGTGGCAAAATCGCCGAAACGGCGCAGGACCTTGAACACGGTCACAGACTCTTTGCCCTCCTCCTCGTCGACCTCAACCATGCGTTCGCCTGAACGCAAGTTGCTCTTGCCCAGCGATGCACGGACTTGCTTGATCGAGGCCGCCCAGTTGCCGCGGACCAGCGCCATATAGCGCTTGTCGACGCCATCGCCGCGCAATGCCGTGTGCAAGTGGCGCAGCATGCTGCGCTTCTTGGCGATCATCAGCAGGCCGGAGGTGTCACGGTCGAGGCGGTGAACCAGTTCGAGCTCTTTGCAATCGGGACGCAACTGACGAAAGGCTTCGATCACGCCGTAGGTCAAGCCGCTGCCGCCGTGAACCGCAATGCCGCAAGGCTTGTTGATCACGATCAGCGCCTTGTCCTCGAAGATAATCGAGGCTTCGAGGCGCTGGAGCAGGCCTTGTGCCAGCGGCACCGGTTCGTCGCGCTCGGGCACGCGAACCGGCGGCACGCGCACGATATCGCCCGCCTGCAGCTTGTATTCGGGCTTGATCCGGCCTTTGTTCACTCGCACTTCGCCTTTGCGCAAAATGCGGTAAATCAAGGTCTTGGGCACGCCTTTGAGCCGAGCGAGAAGGAAGTTATCAATACGTTGGCCGGCATATTCCGGCGAGACCTCCAGCAGTTGTACGGCTGGGGTCGAGGGGGCGGTAGTCGTCATGGCGCGGATGATAACAATTTTTTATGGAATTGAAGCACTTAATCATTGCTGCTATAGTCGCGAACGCCGCCAAAAACGGCCTGGACAGCGGACTAACGGTCAAAAACCGGCCCTGACCAACGCAATTCACCAGGACGCGAGGCCGTCCTACGGGGCTTTCGCTACGTAACGGTGGAGTTTGCAGGTGTAACGAGCGCAGGTGACATGAGGCCTGAATCAAGCGGCAAAGCAGAGTTTTAACTCGCCTTGCAAGCCATATTCACGGCCAGTTCACAAAGTGCAGTCAGCTGCGAATGACCCCGAGCGAACGCTTCGGAAACAACGCCTAAATTAGCCATGATGCGTGACCTCCCCTTTCGGAGCTCACGGTAAATGCCAACCCGCTGCGGATTCTGCGCGCGGCAGCACCCGAATTATCAGGGATACGTGTAGGGTGGAGATGCACAACCGCTGGACTGTGTAGCAATAGGCTTTATCAAGACGCTTCATCTCGTCCACAGCCGCTGGTTGATTCCTCCTCCTGACTGAGTGCTTAAGTAGCCACAGCAAGCAGGACGCGTACGTCGCGACGCCGGCCCACATTGGCCGCCATCGCTAGACACTGGAGTGTCCAACCACTCCTGACGCACCTGACACCGACCGTGAGAAGTCGTGTGTGCCGAACGCCGTTTCCGGCAGCCCGGAAACCGACGGTACTACATGAAAAGAATGCTGATTAACGCAACTCAACCCGAAGAGTTGCGTGTTGCACTGGTAGATGGCCAACGCCTCTACGACCTGGACATCGAATCCGGTGCACGCGAGCAGAAGAAGGCCAACATCTATAAAGGCCGGATTACTCGCATCGAACCAAGCCTTGAGGCTGCCTTTGTCGATTTCGGCTCCGAGCGCCACGGCTTCCTGCCCCTCAAAGAAATCTCCCGCGAATACTTCAAGAAAGCCCCCGAAGGCCGCGTCAACATCAAGGACGTCCTGACCGAAGGCCAGGAAGTCATCGTTCAGGTCGAAAAAGAAGAACGTGGCAACAAGGGCGCAGCCCTGACCACCTTCATCAGCCTGGCCGGTCGTTACCTCGTTCTGATGCCGAACAACCCGCGTGCCGGCGGTATTTCCCGTCGCATCGAAGGTGAAGAGCGCAACGAACTGCGTGAAGCCCTGAATGGCCTGGTTGCCCCGGCTGACATGGGTCTGATCGTGCGCACTGCCGGCCTGGGCCGCAGCAGCGAAGAAATGCAGTGGGACCTCGACTACCTGCTGCAACTGTGGACCGCTATCAAAGAAGCCTCGCTGGATCGCTCCGCGCCATTCCTGATCTACCAGGAAAGCAACGTGATCATCCGCGCCATCCGCGATTACCTGCGCCAGGACATCGGCGAAGTGCTGATCGACAGCGTTGAAGCCCAGGACGAAGCCCTGACCTTCATCCGCCAGGTGATGCCGCAGTACGCCAGCAAGATCAAGCTGTACGAAGACAGCGTTCCGCTGTTCAACCGTTTCCAGATCGAAAGCCAGATCGAGACCGCTTTCCAGCGCGTCGTCGAACTGCCTTCCGGCGGCTCCATCGTGATCGATCCGACCGAAGCCCTGGTGTCCATCGACATCAACTCGGCCCGCGCCACCAAAGGCAGCGACATCGAAGAAACCGCCCTGCAGACCAACCTTGAAGCCGCCGAAGAAATCGCCCGTCAGTTGCGCTTGCGCGACATCGGCGGCCTGATCGTCATCGACTTCATCGACATGACCCCTGCCAAGAACCAGCGCGCCGTGGAAGAGAAAGTCCGCGAATGCCTGGAAGCCGACCGCGCTCGCGTGCAAGTCGGTCGCATCTCGCGCTTCGGCCTGCTGGAAATGTCCCGTCAGCGCCTGCGTCCGTCCCTGGGCGAGAGCAGCGGCATCGTCTGCCCGCGTTGCAACGGCACCGGCATCATCCGTGACGTTGAATCGCTGTCCCTGGCAATCCTGCGCCTGATCGAAGAAGAAGCCCTGAAAGACCGCACCGCCGAAGTTCGCGCCCAAGTGCCGATCCCGGTGGCCGCGTTCCTGCTCAACGAAAAACGCAACTCGATCACCAAGATCGAACTGCGCACCCGTGCCCGCATCGTCATTCTGCCGAACGATCACCTCGAAACGCCGCACTTCGAAGTTCAGCGTCTGCGCGATGACAGCCCGGAAGCCCACATTAACCAGTCCAGCTACGAAATCGCTGCTGCCGCTGCCGAAGTGGAAGAAGTCCAGCCTGCCGCCGCGACCCGCACCCTGGTTCGCCAGGAAGCCGCGGTCAAGACTGCCCCGGCCCGCGCCAACGCTCCGGTGCCGACCGAAGTCGTCGCTGCCGCACCTGTTGCCGCACCAGCCGCCGCGCCAGAGCCAAGCCTGTTCAAAGGCCTGGTGAAGTCGCTGGTCAGCCTGTTCGCAACCAAGGAAGAGCCAGCCGCTCCAGTCGTGGTTGAAAAACCGGCGACCTCCGAGCGTCCGGCCCGTAACGAAGAGCGTCGCAACGGTCGTCAACAGAGCCGCAACCGTAACGGTCGCCGCGATGAAGAACGCAAGCCTCGTGAGGAACGTGCACCGCGTGAAGAGCGCGCACCACGTGAGCCACGCGAAGAGCGTCAACCACGCGAAGCCCGCGAAGAGACCACCACTCCGGTAGTCGCTCGCGAAGAACGCGCACCACGCGCCCCTCGTGAAGAACGTGCACCGCGCGCTCCACGTGAAGACCGCAAGCCACGTGGCGATCGCGAAGAGCGTCCGGTACGTGAACTGCGTGAACCACTGGACGCCGCGCCTGCTGCTGCTGCGCCAGCCGCTGCCGCTGCGGTAACCGCTGAAGAGCGTCCAGCTCGTCAGCCACGTGAAGAACGCGCCCCACGCCCACCGCGTGAAGAGCGTCAACCGCGTGCCGAGCAAGCCGCCGCTGCCTCCGAAGAAAAAGTGCTGACTGGCGAAGAGCAACTGCAGGAAGACGGTCAGGAAGGCGCCGAAGGCGATCGTCCACGCCGCCGCTCCCGTGGCCAGCGTCGTCGCAGCAACCGTCGCGAGCGTCAACGCGATGCCAACGGCAATGTGATCGAAGGTTCGGAAGAATCCGAGTCCGAAGGTAACGAAGGCGCCGAAGGCCGCGAAGCCCCAAGCGCTGCCGATCTGGCCGCCGGCCTGGCTGTAACCGCAGCCGTTGCCAGCACCGTGATCAGCGCTCCGGCTGAAGCCCAGGCCCACGAGCAAGCCGAACGCGCCACTGCTGCCGTGCAGGAAACTGCGCCAGTAGAAGCGCCGGTCGTTGAAGCGACTACTCCGGTAGAAGCCACCGCCGCTCCGGAAATTGAAGTGGCACCGGTTCGCGAAGCACAGCCTGAAGTTCAAGCTGCCGCCGAGCCTGCTTTCGTCGCCGAGCCAGTGGTTGTCGCTGAATCGGTTGTCGAGACGTCGACCGAAACCGTGACCGAAGCTGTCCGCGAAGTGCGTGAAGAGCAAACCGCGTTCAACTGGGTTGCGGAGCCGGTAGCTGCTGAGCCAGTCGTCGAAGCACCCGCGCCAGTCGTTGAAGCTCCGGTTGAAGCGCCAGTCGCTGAAGCGAAGGTTTCCGAGCCAGTGGTTGTGGCTGCCGAGCCTGCTCCAGTCGTTGAAGCCCCGGTTGTTGCCGAAGCGGCTGCACCGGTGGTCGAAGCTGCTCCAGTCAGCGCCCTGACCGAAAATGGCCGTGCGCCGAACGACCCGCGTGAAGTGCGTCGCCGCAAGCGTGAAGCCGAGCGTCTGCAGAAAGAAGCCGAACTGGCTGCCGCTGCTGCACCGGCTGTTGCCGAGCCAGCACCGGTTGTGGCTGAAGTGGTCGAGGCAGCACCTGCCCCGGTTGCTGAAGTGAATGCTGAACCGGTTGAATCCGTGATCAACGAAGCTCCACGCTCCGTTCAGGACGCGGTACAGCAACACGAGCAAGCCCTGGAAAAAGAGCACGAGCCTAAACCCCTCGTCTGATTCCATCGGCCATTAAAAAGCCCCGCCTGGTGATCCAGGCGGGGCTTTTTTTTGCCTGTTGAAACCGACACTCCGATGAAACCTGGCAGCACTTTGTTGCCCAAGCGCTCACGCACCGCGCTAAATCTCGCCGGAATATCTGTAAGAAAGTATTACGAAATAGCCGTGCAACGTGCAGAATAGAGCGGTTGGAGGGCTCAAGGCAGGCCCGGCCACGGTCCGAAATCTTTCGGCTCGTTATGGAGTAAGAGTGCATGACTATGGAAATTGCTGAGCTGGACGCTTTTAAAGCGATTGTTGACTATGGCAGCGTCACGCAAGCAGCGATCAGGTTGAACCGCGCTCAATCCAGTATTTCCTTTCGGATCAAGACACTTGAATCACGACTCGATACCAAGTTGTTCGAGCGCTCCGGTCGTGGCATCACGATGACAGCGCAAGGCAAGGAGCTCTATGCCTACGCCTCACAAATCCTCGAGTTGGTGGCTCGCGCCCAAGCCAGCCTGAGCCAGGCAAAAACCGAAACACGGGTTCGCCTGGGCGTCATCGAAAACCTCACCATTACTCGCCAGAACCTGCTGCAAAGCATCGTGGCCAATCCGGAAGGCCTGGCGGTGGACGTCAGCATTGGTAACACACAGTCACTACTCAAGGACCTTGAGGCCGGCAAACTCGACGCGGTAATTGTCGGCGCTGGCTTTGCGCCTGCGCATTATCGTCGGGTGACGCTTTTCAACGATCCTTTGGCGCTGATCTACAGTGCAACTCAACCCGCCATTGAGGACCTGAAAGCATTCAGCGGCCAAGTGTTCCTGGTCAACAGTCGGCGCAGCGCCTCGCAACGTAATCTCGACGAACTGTTTCTGATGGGCAACATCACCCCGGAAAAGATCATCGAGTGCGGCTCCTATCCGCTGTTGTTTTCAAATGTGATCAACGGCGTGGGCGTTGCCCTGGTGCCCTTGTCACTGGTCGATTCGTGCTGCCGCAGCGAGCAGGTGCAAACGTATTTCCTGAAGGGTTCCTATGCTTCGTTAACGACCGAATTCGTGTTTTTCGATCACCCTGGCAAACCTGCCCCCAGGGCGTTGGCGCAATGGGTACTGGACTTCGAAAAACCGGCCCGCTCACCGCTGATGGCAACAGCGGGGTAACGGGCCGGGTCCCGTCAGCAGTTACACGATTGTCGCACCACCTCATCCTCGAACAGGTTGGACAATTGCAGTCCATCCTCCTGGCTGCTCACCCGAATGACATCACCGTGCTGCAACTCGAAGGCATCCTTGTCGGTGCTTAATGAAGCGCCGAGCAACACATAGTGAACCGTCCCGGGCTCGCAAAGTTCTTCATGCTGGAACAGAAGGGCTTCAAGTTCGCGTTTGGTAAACATCAATTGATCCAGCCCCAAGAGCGACTGTTTGTCCCGCACGATTTCCCCGCGCCGGACAATCGAACTCCTCACCGCCGTATGGCGCGGTGGTTCCGCGATCACCAGTTCGTGGCACAACGCCGTGTTGCGCAGTTTGGAAAGCCCCGCCAGCCCGGGTTGGGTGTGACGCAACACCGGATCCGAGAAATCCACCGCCAGGGTGTAGCCGATATAACGCGGATTTCGGCAGTCGTCGATGAGGTATACACAGGCATACTCGATCTCGATTGCCGCGCCGCTGGCATGACACGGCGATTTGATCGCCCGGGAGGCACCAACCAGTCCTTTGCCATTACCTTTGTAGTACCAGTCCGGCGACGACCGCTCGGGCATGGGCAGACCATTGACCGAACGGTGCGTATAACCGAAACCGCTGACCATGCACACCGCATCCAGCGCGGGCCGCAGCGGCACATTGAAGGTCATTGATGCCAGCGCTTCAACCGGTACCGCTGTCAGGGACAGGCCGCTTTTGAAGTGTTCCCAGGATTGCTTGCTGCGCATGAACCGCACGGCCAACGCCTGAGAACTCTCGGCACCTTCAACCTGCCAGGCAGTAGCCGACGCTCCCACGCCCTGCACAAGGCCCACCCATCGCACACCGTGGCGGTCGACCGCATCGATGATTCTGTCCATCAAGCGGCCTCCGTGCGCAGCGCCACCGGTGCCCGGCGTTTAATCGAGCATAGGATCACCCCAAACACGATCAACACCAGACTGACCAAGTGATAGGCATGCAGTTGCACGTTCAGGAACACGATACTGAACAACCCGCCGGACAGAGGCACCAGGTGAGTGAAGATCTCGCCACGGGTGGCACCGATTTCGCCGATGCCTTTACTCCAGAACAAGTACGACAGCCAGGATGGGAAGATCACCAGATACGCCAGCCCCAACCACGGTGCCGCCCCCTGCCCCAGGTTGAATGTCAGGTCCGGGTGCAACGCCCAAACCCCGAGGCTGAACGGAATCAGGCACAGCGCTCCCACGACCGCGCAATAGGTCACAAACGCATTGCCGGCGATGGTTTTGGGCTTGGTGCGCAAGAAGGAGCAATAGACAGCCCAACTGGCGGCCGAGGCCATGGTCCAGAAATCGCCTTTGTTGAAGCCCTCCAGGAAGCTCAAATCGGACAGATGCCCCATGGTCACCAGCCAGAACACACCCACCGTGCTGATGACCACCCCAAGCATGTTCGAGCGGGAGATGAAATCACCGAAAACGAAACGATTGAGGGCCAGTACCAGACACGGCGTGGCCGACAGATAAATCGCCGCATTCAACGAACTGGTGTATTGCAAACCGATATACAACGTCAGCGGAAAGATAACTTGCCCACAAACCGCCAGCATCACCAGGGTTAACCATGACTTGCGCGCAGCCGGCAAACTGGCGATCACGGCTTTATAGTTGATCAGTAGCAGTAATGCACTGGTAATCAACCATCGAAGTTGTGACAGCAGTACAGGATCAACATCCACCACCATTAACTTTCCGACAACATAGTTACCGCCCCAGAACACAGCGGCGAGTGAAAGTAATAAGTACGGCATTGGTGCCTCCGTCAGAGCTTCTTCATTAACATGAAAGAGGCGCCGTCAAACTCGACTTCCCCTTGCAGATGGAACAGATCCTGATACACGGACAACTGCGCCTGTAACACATCAGTGACGGGCACCAACAATAGGGCCTGCGTCGCCAGCACCCGGGCCAGTTCGTTGACGTAGACTCGGCAAGGCTCGGCTTCGACGGGCGAACTGTTGGCGACAATCAGGGAATAGCCCAATCGGCGGCGATAATGAAAGTCGCCCGCCGAGGCGAATGGCAGCCTCGAAAAGTCCAGGTCGGCGCGCAGCCTGAGCTGTTTGTGACCGAAGTCCTGAGCCCACTGCAAATGGTGCGCAAAGGGCAGACGGGAAGACGAGATGACATCCAGACTGTGCCGGGCGAATGCTTGAAGCTGCGCGTTATCGCTCGGCGCGATCAGCAACACGGATTTCTTGCCCGGCGTGTCGAGATACTCCGCCAGTGGCGCCGGCAATGGCGGTGTCTCGCGCTTCGGCGTGTCACGGTAGATCATCAACCAGTCCGAATTGATCGCAGCCCAGTCGCTGACTTGCAGCGTCTGCTCGATCGACGGCTGATAGGTTTCCATGAGGTGAGCCTTGAACGGCAGGTATTGCAGGACCTTTCCCTGATCACCCACGATGGAATAGTCGCCGACCCAGGTATTGAGGAAAGAGCGGATCCCGACGATGCTGGCCTTGCCCAGGTAATCGGCGTTCCAGCCCACAATCGCTTCACGCCCGACCCACGCGTAATCACACAGTCGCACCGGCGGCAGGCGCGTCATCGCGACGGTCCGCGAGCCGATGGAGAGTCGGCCATAAGGGTCATGGTCCTGACGCAGCAATTGACTGCCTGGCGACAGCCAGACACCGTCGCCAATATCAACATCGCCACCAGCGTTGACCGCGGCGTTACGACCAAAACGCACATACTGGCCAATCTTGATCGAAGGCAGTTCGTCCGCCGAGTGATCGAGTTGATGATCGGCGTGGGGGTGGCTGAAATACGCGCCGTTTTCAAAATGAGTGGGTGAAATCAAGTGCTCCCCGACCTGCTCCTTGACGAGCAGCGGCGAACCACTGGTGTTGACCGAAAAGTGCTGCGCAGACAAACCAAAGTCATCGCCCAGTTCTTTCAAGCGCTCACCAAACGTGACGCCGAACTTGATCTCGTCGCGATGACAGCTGATGGTTTGCGATGCTTTTCTAAGTTGCCGAAGTGTTTTGACATACCGAGGAACAGGTTGAGAAACATCTGCAGAACTTAATGCCCGCTCCAATGCTCCCAACTCCTGAATATCACTGTCCAGTTCCAAAGGACTGACACTGACCGACGCATCCATATAGTGCTTTATCATGTAGGCTCTTTTTTTCTAATAAGTGCTGACCGGATATTCACCCCAACTGTGAACACCGCACGCCACATGATCGTATGTCGGATAAAACCCGCTGAATAACGAGTTTTATATCTGGCACCCATCGATAAATACGAATGGGCGAAAAGAAGAGTCGATTATTGCGTTATTGAAAAACCAGCGCCTCAGGCACATCCACATCCCACAACACACCGGGATCATCTACCACGACTTCAACCACCCTCGCCTGCGCAAACAACGGCTTGGCCCCGCGATCACCGGACAACCCCATCAGCCCCGGGCCAAAGCGCCGACCAAAACCCACTGGATGACCGAATTCGCCCTCGTGCACCGACACGCTGATGCAATCGTCTGCAATACCTGCGACCACTTGCTCAATACTCGACGGCAGGATAAACGGCATGTCCCCCAGCACAATCAGCCAACCACCGAGTTGCGCACAGGCCGCCACTCCGGCGGCGATGCTATCGCCCATGCCGGTGGACTCAATCAACACTATTTCGTAACCGTAAGCCTGAGCCATGCGAATCACCTGGGGGCGATCCTCGGTGGTGACCAGTACGCGCTTCTCAATCGATGCCGGCAGATTTACCAACACCTGCTCGATCACCGAGCGCACCGCACCATCTCGACCGTTGCAGTCCGCCAGCAACTTGTCCTTTTCAGTCCCGGCGACCTGGCGAAACCGACTGCCCTGCCCCGCCGCCAATACGATGATGCCGATGGGTTCGCTCATACGTCCTCCAGCAACGGCTTCTTCTGCTTGAGTTCGATGCCGTTCTTGATCGCCACGATTTCGGCCAACAGCGACAAGGCGATTTCCGCGGGGGTGTGGCTGCCGATGTGCAAGCCAATCGGGCCGTGCAGTCGTTCGATGGCCGTTTGAGACAAGCCTAGCTGAGCCAGGTTGTCCCGGCGTTTCAGGCTGTTGACTCGCGACCCCAGCGCACCGACGTAAAACGCCCGGGAATCCAGAGCGGTGAGCAGCGCCATGTCATCCAGCCGTGGATCGTGGGTCAGGGCAACAATGGCGGTGCGTTCGTCGGTCTGAATCGTCAGCACGGCGTCGTCGGGCATGCCCGGCACGAAACGACCGTGTTGCTCTTCCCAGCCGTAGACGAATTCGGTGCGTGGATCGCAAATCAGCACCTCGAAGTCGAGCAACCGCGCCATTTCCGCCACATAGCGCGACAGTTGCCCGGCGCCGATCAACAACAGACGCCAGCGCGGGCCGTAGATGGCGCGCAAGGTGCTGCCGTCAAAACTCAGCACATCGGTTTTATTGGCCGGTTGCAGAACCACCTCACCGGTTGCCAGATCCAGGGACCGAGCGACGATTTCATGAGCCTCGCAACGGCTCAGCAACTCAGCGACCCACGCCGGATCACCGACCCGCTCCTCGGTCAGGCGCAAGGTGCCACCGCAGGGCAAACCAAACCGCGCCGCCTCCTCACGGGTGACGCCGTAGGTGATCAATTGCACCGGTGGCCCATCGGCCGGAATTCGGCCGTCGTGCAGCCGCGCAATCAGATCGTCCTCGACACAACCGCCCGACACCGAGCCGATCACCACGCCGTCCTCACGCAAGGCCAGCATCGCCCCAGGGGCCCGGGGCGCGGTGCCCCAGGTCTGGACCACGCTGTACAACACCACGCGCTGACCGGCGCGCCGCCATTCGAGCACGCTGCGCAGGACGTTCAGATCGACGCTGTCCATCAGGCGTCTGCCTTCTGCCAGCCTTGCAGTTGGTAACGAACCGGCAGGCTGCGGATGCGTTTGCCGGTGGCGGCGAAGATTGCGTTGCACAGCGCCGGTGCAATCGGCGGCACGCCCGGCTCACCGACTCCGCCCAACGGCACTTCGCCCGGTGGCGTAACCAGATGCACCGCGACTTCCTTCGGCGCCAGGGACATGCGCGCCACTTCGTACATGTGGAAGTTGTCCTGCTGGACCTTGCCGTCCTTGAAGCTGATTTCGCCAAGTACCGCGTTGCCCAGGCCCATGACGCAGGCGCCTTCGAACTGCGAGCGAATGCGCTCAGGGTTGATCTGCGGGCCGCAATCCACGGCGATGTCAGCCTTGTGCACGATCAGAGTGCCGTCGTCTTTGACTTCGACCTCAATCACCGCCGCCACATAGGTGACGAAGCTGTAATGCACCGCCAATCCCAAACCTCGGCCCTTGGGCAGGGTGCGCCCCCAACCGGCAGCCTTGGCGGCGGTTTCCAGCACCGTGCGCATCCGCGCGGTATCGATCGGATAGCGCTCGGGGGATTCGCCGTAGTTCCACTCTTCACTCAAGGTGCGCGGATCGATCTGACGGTCCGGGCCGAGCAATTTGATCTGATATTTGAGCGGATCCTGCTTGGCCTTGTGGGCCAATTCATCAACGAACGTCTGAATCGCGAAGCCATGGGGAATGTTCGACACCGAGCGATACCAGCCGACCCGGGTGTGAACCGCCGCTTCCGGGTTTTCCAGGCGCACATTCGGAATCGCATAAGCCATGTTGGTGAAACCCATGCCCAACTCGAACGCCGCCTCGTGGTTCATGCCCGGCGCGAACAGTGCGGTGATGCTCGGCGCCACGGTGCGGTGCAACCAACCGGAGGGCATGCCGTCCTTATCGAGGCTGGCCTTCAGGTACTCGGCGGACACGGTGTGGAAGTACGAACAATGGATGTCGTCTTCGCGGGTCCACTGCACGCGCACTGCCTGGCCGGGGAATTCCTTGGCAAGGATGGCCGCTTCAACGACGAAATCCGGTTTGGACTTACGCCCAAAACCACCACCCAGCAACGTGACGTTGAAGGTGACGTTATCGAACGGCAGGCCAAGGCGTTCGCCGATCCGTTCGCGAGTGACTTGTGGCGCCTGACTCGGCGCCCAGGCTTCGCACACGCCATCCTTGAAACGGGCGATGGCGACCATCGGTTCCATCGGCGCTTGTGCCAGGTGCGGCAGATAGTAGGACGCTTCGAGGGTGCTGCTGCCTGCATTGGCCAAGGCCTTGTCGATATCGCCGGTATTGCGCACCACTTTGCCCGGTTTGAGCGACGCTGCCTCCAGTTCCTTGCGATAGGCGACCGAGTCGTAACTGGCGTTGGGGCCATCGTCCCACTCGATGCTCAGCGCTTCGCGGCCCTTGATCGCCGCCCACGTATTTTTCGCTACCACCGCCACGCCGCCCAGTGGCTGGAATTCGGACGGCAGCGGACGGCTTTCGATCTGCAAGACCTTGATCACGCCGGGGACTTTCATCGCCGCACTGGCATCGAAGGATTTGACCTTGCCGCCGTACACCGCCGGCCGCGCAATGGTGGCGTAGAGCATCCCATCGAAATGCACATCGGCGCCGTAGACCGCACGACCATTGACGATGTCGGCACCGTCGATGGCGCGTACTCCTTCCTTGCCGATGTAGCGAAATTCCGACGGCTGCTTGAGCCGCAGGCTGTCACGGGCCGGCGCCGCCAGCGCACTCGCCGCGGCGGCCAGTTCGCCATATCCAAGTTCGCGTTTAGTGGGTTGGTGGATGACCTTGTGCAGTTGCGCACGGCATTCGCCGACCGGGACTTTCCACTGTTCAGCGGCGGCCTGCTCCAGCATGGTCCGGGCGGCGGCACCGCAACGGCGCATCGGTTCGTACCAATGGCGCATGCTGCGCGAACCATCGGTGTCCTGGTTGCCGAAGCGCACTTCATCACCCGGCGCCTGTTGCACCTTGACCAGCGCCCAATCGGCGTCCAGTTCATCGGCCACCACCATACTCAGGCTGGTGCGCACGCCCTGGCCCATTTCCGAACGGTTGCAGACCACGGTGACCGTGCCATCGGCGGCGATGCTGACGTAGACCTTCGGATCATCGATCCAGCCGTTGGGCATGCCGTCGGCGCCGAATTTCTTCGGTTTGTCTTCGGCGAAATCGTCTTGCCAGCCCCAACTGGCGGCAAGCACCAAAGCGCTGGTGGCGCCGACGCCTTTGAGGAAGCCACGACGACTGAGGTTGCTCAGGGCGAAATCATTCGGGAGCTGGCTCATGCCTTGGCCTCCTTCAGATGAGTAGAGGCTTGGCGGATGGCGGTCTTGATGCGGTTGTAGGTGCCGCAACGGCAGATGTTGCCGACCATCGCCTCTTCTATTTGCTCGTCGCTCGGATTGGGGTTGGTCTTGAGCAACGCGGTGGCGGACATGATCTGCCCGCCCTGGCAGAAACCGCACTGGGCCACGGCGGTGTCGAGCCAGGCTTGCTGGACGACTTGCCCGACCGGGTCGGCGTGCAGGTTGTCGATGGTGCGCACATCCTGGCCAACCACCGAGCCAATCGGCGTGATGCAACTTCGCGCCGGCAAACCGTCGATATGAATGGTGCAGGCACCGCACAGGCCCATGCCGCAGCCGAATTTGGTGCCGTTGTAACCGGCCACGTCACGGATCGCCCAGAGCAGCGGCATATCCTCGGTTACATCAAGCTGATGGTCTTGGCCATTGAGTTTCAGGGTAATCATGGGCACGCCCGCATAGTGGTTCGGTTATGGGGTCGAGCAATCTGCCGCCAGGGAGGTTGGCGGTGGGTTCACGCAGATCGGCTCAGGCTAGTGGGGCTCTCTTACGCAAACGGCAACGTCTGCGTCGGGCCTTTGGTGGAGCAAATGCTTGCATCGTTAGGGGGCTAAGTTAACCCAGCATTAACAAAAAAGCCCTGCTGAGACAGGGCTTTTTTAGCTGCAAGTTTTAAGCTGCAAGCTTCAAGTAGAAGCAGAGCAGCGCACTCTATAAGGATTGTAGCTTGCGGCTTGCGGCTTGAAGCTTGCCGCTACCGCTAATAACGGTTCGGCTCCATTTCCAGCTCGACGCTGAATCGTTGCGAAATGTCTTTCTGGATCCGTTGCGCCAGCGCCAGCAGTTGCAGGCCGGTGGCGCCGCCATAGTTGACCAACACCAGCGCCTGCAACTTGTGCACACCGGCATCGGCGTCACGGAAACCTTTCCAGCCAGCCTTCTCGATCAGCCAGCCCGCCGCCAGTTTCATCTGCCCGTCCGGTTGCGCGTAGGCCACCAGATCCGGGTATTCCACTTTGAGCCGGGTCACCAGCGCCGCTGGCACCAACGGGTTCTTGAAGAAGCTGCCGGCGTTGCCGAGCACCGCCGGGTCCGGGAGTTTTTCGCTGCGGATGCTGCAAATCGCCTGGCTGACGTCGGTCGGTGTCGGGTGGTCGATGCCCTGCTCGGTCAGGCGCTGGCGTACCGGGCCGTATTCCAGATGTAGATGCGCGATGCGGTTCAGGGTGAAGCGAACCCGCAGGATCAACCAGCGCCCCGGCTGCTGTTTGAACAGGCTGTCGCGGTAGGCGAAGTTGCATTCTTCCAGGCTGAAATCCCGCACCTCGCCGGTCTGGCGATCCAGCGCGGTGAGGCCGGCGAACACGTCTTTGATCTCGACGCCGTAAGCCCCGATGTTCTGCATCGGTGCCGCGCCCACGGTGCCGGGGATCAGGCTGAGGTTTTCCAGCCCCGCCAAACCCTGGGCCAAGGTGTGCTGCACGAACGGGTGCCACGGCTCACCGGCCTCGGCTTCAACCACCACCTGGCTGCCGTCATCGCTCAATACGCGAATGCCGCGAGTGGCCATGCGCAGCACCAACGCCTGGATATCGGCGGTCAGCAGCAAATTGCTGCCGCCGCCGATCACCAGCAGCGGCACCGCGTTCGAAGCGGCATAGGCCAGCGCTTCACGCACCTCGGCGTCGTTATGGGCTTCGGCAAAAAGCTGAGCCCGGACATCCACGCCAAAACTGTTGAACGGCTTGAGGGAAACCCCGGATTGGACCTGCAAACTCATAACCGTCCCTTCAGCTCGACCACCAGCAAATCACTGGCGCGTTCGATCAAATCCAATACGTGCTCGAAACCTTGATCGCCGTCGTAGTACGGGTCCGGCACTTCATCGATTTCCGATTCGTAACGACGCAGGAACAGATCCAGCTCAGCCTTGCCCTTGGCCGGTTGCAAGGCCTTGAGGTTGCGCAGGTTGCTGTTGTCCATCGCCAGGATCAGGTCATAAGTGGCGAAATCCGCGCGGCTGACTTGCTGGGCACGCTGGGCCGACAGGTCGTAACCGCGCAGTTTGGCCGCCGCCTGGCTGCGCTTATCCGGGGCCTTGCCGACGTGCCAGTCACCGGTGCCGGCGGAAGCCACTTCGACCTGATCGGCCAGCCCCGCCTCACGCAGTTTGTGCCGCAACACACCTTCAGCCGTGGGCGAACGGCAGATGTTGCCCAGGCAGACGAACAGAACCCGCATCAGGCCTCCAGCAGGCGACGAACGCGCTCAAGGTCTTCGACGGTATCGACGCCGTGGGGCGGTGCGATCAGGGCGTCGGCAACGTGAATCCGCACGCCGTGCCACAGGGCTCGCAGTTGTTCCAGGGATTCGGTGTTTTCCAGCCAGCACGGGCCCCAACTCACGAAGTCATGCAGGAAACCGGCGCGGTAGGCATAAATGCCGATGTGGCGGCGATACGGCACGCCTTGCGGCATGTGCTCGCGGGTCTTGGCGAATGCGTCACGGGCCCACGGCAAGGTGGCGCGGCTGAAGGTCAGTGCCAGGCCATTGAGGTCGCTGACCACTTTGACCACATTGGGGTTGAACAGGCTTTCCACGTCTTCAATCGGCTCGGCCAACGTGGCCATGCGCGCTTCGGTGTGGGCGGCGAGGTTGGCGGCGACCTGATCGATCACACTCGGCGGGATCAGCGGTTCGTCACCCTGGACGTTGACCACGATGGCATCAGGCGCCAGACCCAGTTTCGTCGCCACTTCAGCCAAACGATCGGTGCCGGAGTTGTGATCTTCACGGGTCAGCACCACGTCGGCGCCAAAATTCTTGCAGGCCTCGACGATGCGCGCATCGTCAGTGGCGACCACCACGCGTTCGGCACTGCTTTTTTTCGCCTGTTCCCAGACGTGCTGGATCATTGGCTTGCCGGCAATCAGCAGCAGCGGTTTGCCCGGCAGGCGGGTGGAGGCGTAACGCGAGGGAATGACAACGGTAAAGGCTGTGGTCATTTATCCAGGCGCTCGTCAGTGGTCAGGGTGCGGGCTTCGGTTTCGAGCATCACCGGGATGCCGTCGCGAATCGGGTAGGCCAGGCCGGCGCCCTTGCTGATCAGCTCGGTCTTGTCGGCGCTGAGCTTGAGTGGGCCTTTGCAGACCGGGCAAGCGAGGATGTCGAGCAATTTGGTGTCCATGAGCATTCCCTGGATAAAAACGGTTTAAGGCAAAAGACGAGCCGGCAACAGGCGCATCAGCTGCGTATCGAACCAGGCCACGAAGGCCGGCGATGGCGCAGCATCGACCGCCAGATACCACCAATCGGCGGCGGCAAAGGCACGGCACTTCACCGCATCCTTTTCGGTCATCACCAACGGCAATGACGGTGTGAAATTCAAGGCCTGCACGCTGTATTCGGCGTGGTCGGCAAACCCGTGGGGGATTGGCTGCCAGTGTAGCGTTTCGAGGGTATTGAAGAAACGCCGGGGATTGCCGATCCCGGCCACGGCGTGCAGTGCCTGACCCGGCGGAAAATGGTCGAGTGGGCGACGTTCGCCGGTTTTCAGATTGATCAGCGCAGTGGGTTGCAGTTGAAAGGCAAAACCGTCGTCGCGATCATGGGCGGCGCCGTTGAACAGCACGGCATCGACGCTTTGCAGACGCTCGATCGGTTCGCGCAACGGCCCGGCGGGCAGGCAACGTTTGTTGCCCAGGCCACGGGCGGCGTCGATCAGCACCAGTTCAAGGTCCCGGGCCAAGCGGTAATGCTGCATGCCGTCGTCGGACAGGATCAGGTCCAGGGGTTCACTGGCCAGCAAGGCTTTGACCGCACTGCTGCGATCCGGGTCGATCATCAATGGCACACCCGTGCGCTGGACGATCAGCAACGGTTCATCGCCCGCGATATCGGCGCCTTGATCGGCCTCGACCCGCCACGGAAATTGCGCTGGCTTGGCGCCGTAACCCCGGCTGACCACGCCGACCCGCAAACCGCTGCGCTGACAATGCTCGATCATCCACAAAATCATTGGCGTCTTGCCGGTGCCGCCCACGGTGATATTGCCGACGACGATCAACGGCACCGGCGGCTGGTAGATCTCGCCCTCACCCGCCAGGAAGCGCTTGCGCTTGCGCGTGACCACCCGCCGATACAGCCATTCCAGCGGCTGCAACAGTTTCAGGGCCGGATGACCGGCATACCACGCAGCGAGCAAACGATCGGACATGGCCATCAGTGCGCTGGCGCCGCCTCGACAGTGGTCATGCGCAGGTGGCTGAAACCGAGCTTGCCCGCCGCATCCATGGCGGTGATGACGGACTGATGTTGGGTCTTGCCGTCGGCGGTGATGGACAGCGGCAGATTGGTGTCGCCGCTGGATTCTTTCTGCAACGCGTCCATCAGGCTGCTCAGGTCATTCTTCGGCAACAACTGGTTGTTGACCGAAAACACGCCCTCGGCGCTGATGGCGATGTCCAATTGCTTGACCTGCTGGTCTTCGGCCGGCGAGCCGCTGACCGCTTCCGGCAGTTCGACGCGCAACTGGGTCTCGCGGGTAAAGGTGGTGGTCACCACGAAAAACAGCAGCAGGACAAACACCACGTCGATCAGCGACACGAGATTGATGTCTATGTTCTCCCGTTGCTTGCGACGAAATTTCACGCTTTTTTGCCCTCGGACAGGTCCACGTCACGGTCGCCCTGCACCACTTCAACCAGCTTGATGGCTTCCTGCTCCATCCCCACCACCAGCTCATCGATGCGCCGTTGCAGGAACCGGTGGAAGAAGACCGCGGGGATACCGACGATCAGGCCTGATGCCGTGGTGATCAAGGCTTTGGAAATACCGCCGGCCAGCACTGCGGCGTTGGTGGTCATGCCCGTGCCCATGAACGAACTGAAGATATCGATCATGCCCAGCACCGTCCCCAGCAACCCGAGCAACGGGGCCATGGCGGCGATGGTGCCCAGGGTGCTGATGTAACGCTCCAGTTCGTGGATGACCCGGGAAGCCGCCTCTTCAATGCACTCCTTCATGATCTCGCGACCATGTTTGGAATTGGCCAGGCCCGCGGCGAGGATTTCCCCCAGCGGCGAGTTGGCGCGCAGTTCCTTGAGCTTTTCTTTATTCAGTTGTTTGTCTTTGATCCAGACCCAGACCTGCCCGAGCAAATGCTCCGGGGTCACACGGCTGGCACGCAGGGTCCACAGACGTTCGGCAACGATCGCCATGGCCGCGATGGAACTCAGAATGATCGGCAGCATCATCCAGCCGCCGGATTTGACCAATTCCCACACAGTGACAGTCCCCTCGAAAAAGTGCGCCACTCTAACATAGGGGGTCGGCGCACCGAAGACCGGGATGTCGCATCCCGTCTGGCGGGTCATTTGTTCACCACCGGCGCATCGCGCCAGAAGCGCCGTTGTTGACGCATCGTCCGGGGCGGCTCAAAGCTACCCAACAGTAGACGGACGGCACCGTGCTCGGCGCTGTCGTAGATGTGCAGGCCCCGTCTGCGGTAGCGCGCCATGACCGTGGGATGGGGATGGCCGAAGGAATTGCCGTGGCCACGGGAGATCAGCACGGACTTGGGTTGCAGCGCGGTGAGCAGCGCCATTGACGAAGAACTGCGGCTGCCGTGGTGGGGCGCCGTCAGCCAATCGGTGGGCACCGCCAAGGGACTGTCCAGCAGTGCGCGTTCGGCGTGGGTGTCGATATCGCCGGTCAGCAGCAGGCGCTCGCCATTGGCTTCAATCTGCAGGACGCAGGATTTTTGATTGCTTTCACGGGCCGACGGCCATTGCCAGAGCTGGAAGGTCACGCCGTCCCATGTCCATTGCTGGCCGCTTTCGCAATCTTCGGCATTTAACTCGACGGGCAGCGCCAGTGGATCGCCACTGATGACTTGCGTGACCGGCAGCCCTTCCTTGATTGCGCGAGCCCCGCCAGCATGGTCGGCGTCGGCATGGCTGAGCAGCATCAGGTCGAGGCCGTTCACGCCGAGTTTGCGCAGTGACGGCAGCACCACCCGCTCGCCGAGATCGAAATCACCGAAGCGCGGACCGGCGTCATACAACAACGTGTGATCGCGAGTGCGCACCAGAATGGCCAAGCCCTGGCCCACATCCAGTTGCCAGACCTCGGCCCGGCCTTCAGGCACCTCGTCGCGTGGCGGGAAAACCAGCAGCAGCAACATCGGCCAACCCAGCGGACGCATTGGCACGCCTCGCGGCATTAATAGTAGAAAGGCGCCCAACGCGCCGATGGCCCCGATCCATAACGGCACCGCCACCGGCACCCAGGCGGGTAGTTGATTCGCCATCACGGTCAGGCCCTTGAACAGCAGATCGATCAGACCGCCCGCCAACCACAGCAGCCCTTCCCCCACGTACGGCACTGGCAACAGCAAGGTCCCAAGCAACGCCGGCGGCAGCACCACCAGACTGATCCACGGCACCGCCAGCAGATTGACCAACGGCCCGCTGACACTGATCGGTAATCCCAGCATCAGCAGCAGCGGGCACAGGCCGATTGCGATCAGCCATTGGGCGCGGGTCCAGGTTTGCCACCAGCGCCAGGGGCCAAGGCGACCGCCGAAGGTGAAAATCAGCACCGCCACCGCGGCGAAGGACAACCAGAAACCCGGTTGCAGACTCGCCAGCGGATCCAGCACCAAGACCCCATTGAGCGCCAGCAATAGCGGCCACCAGGCACCGAGATGGCGAAAACGCAGGCGCCACAACAGCACCAGGCCGATCATCACGCAGGCCCGACGCACCGGCACCTCAAAACCGGCCAATAGCCCATAACCGAGAGCCGCCGCGAACGCCAGACCGCAGGCCCACGGCAACCACGGCCAACGCCCCGGCCACAGGCCATAACGGGCCAACCCGGCGATCAGCAAATACACTGATCCCGCGAGCAAACCGATGTGCTGCCCGGAAATCACCAACAGATGCACGGTGCCGGTGTCTTGCAGCACCTGCCAGTCCTCGCGGCTCAACCCGGCGCCATCCCCCAGCACCAACGCCGCCAGCGCGCCTGTTCGCCCCTGGGCATCGACACTGAGCAAACGCTGGCGGATACCGTCACGCCAGGCCCAACGGGCCGGTGCCAAACGCTGACCATCCTTGACCGTACCGGTGGCCCCGATGCCCTGGGCCAGCAGCCAGGCGTCGTAATCGAAGGCATGGGGGTTGAGCAACCCGGTCGGCCGCTTCAACTTCACCGCCAGGCGCCAGCGCTCGCCGCTGTTGAGCGCTGGCCCGTCGTACCAGGCCAGGCGCATCAGCGAGGGCATTGTGCCGTGTCGCGAGCGCGCATCCGCCAGTTCGAAACGCACCACCGCTTCATTGTTCTGCGGCAGGCCGACGACTCGACCTTCCACCCAGCGGGTTTCGCCGTCGAGATGTGCCGACAACCGATCATCCAGCGCCAACTGCGCCTGCCCGCACGCCCAACTGAAGCCGAACAGGAAAAACGCCAGCGGGTAGGTGCGAAACGGCAACTGCATCAAACCCAAGACCGGTAGCAACAGCCATAACCCGACCGGCGGTAAACCCGGCAAAAAACGCAGCGCCAACAATCCGAGCGCCAGCGCCACCATCCCTGTGCGCATAAGCCCGTCCTTGAGAGTTCCCTCATTAGGCATAGCCGACCTGACGCACGGGCACGGTTATCAATTGTCACAAAGTCTGAATGGGCGGCTAATAGAATCCAGACATACTTGCCGCCTGAACCGACCGAGAAGCCTTATGCCCCGGCGCTTATTCAAACGCTACATGCCAGACCCGACCAGCATCAGGGAACACAAATCCTTACGCTTTCTCGGCACCCTGCTGCATGACCCCAACCTCTGGCACCTCAACCGCCATTCGGTGGCCCGGGCGATGGCCGTCGGTTTGTTCGCAGCGTTTCTGCCGATTCCGCTGCAAATGCTGGTGGCAGCCGTCCTCGCGATCATGGTTCGCGGCAACATGCCGATTGCGGTGAGCCTGGTCTGGCTGACCAATCCGATCACCATGCCCGCCGTGTTCTTCTGTACGTATCAAACTGGCGCCTGGCTGATGGACGTGCCTGCTCGGCATCTGCCCGATGAGCTGACCTGGGAATGGATCAGCGGACAACTCTCGACGTTGTGGCAGCCATTTTTGCTTGGGTCGGTAGTGGTTGGGTTGGTGCTGGGTGCTCTCGCCTATTGCCTGACGATGATGTATTGGCGTTGGTGGGTGGGGCGGCAGTGGGCGCGGCGCAAGAAAAACCGGATGTAGAAATGCAAAACGGCCTCCATTTTTGGAGGCCGTTCTTTTTTGTGGTGTCTGGACGGGCGCCTTCGCGGGCAAGCCTCGCTCCTACAGGTTTTGTGTCGTTTGCCAAAACGCGAAGGCAGCGACCCTGTAGGAGCGAGGCTTGCCCGCGAAGGCCGCGACGCGGTCCCGAATCAGGTGCGCATCCCGCGCCCACTCACCAGCAACCGTGCGCAACCGATGTACAAGGCCACGGTCGCCACCAGCATGAAGGTAATCGCCACGCTGATCTTGATGTCCGAAACGCCAAGGATGCCGTAGCGGAAGGCGTTGACCATGTGCAGCACCGGGTTGGCCAGGGACACGGTCTGCCAGAACGGCGGCAGCAACGAGATCGAGTAGAACACCCCGCCCAGGTACGTCAGCGGTGTCAGGACGAAGGTCGGGATGATCGAGATGTCATCGAAGTTGCGCGCAAACACTGCGTTGATAAAGCCCAGCAACGAGAAGATCGTTGCCGTCAGCACCACCACGAGGATGGTCACGCCCAGGTGATGCACCTGCAAATCGGTGAAGAACAGTGACAGGATCGTCACGATGATCCCGACCATCAACCCGCGCAGCACGCCGCCCAGGGTGTAGCCGATCAGGATCGTGTGCGGCGATACCGGCGACACCATCAACTCTTCGATGGAACGCTGGAACTTGCTGCCGAAGAAACTCGACACCACGTTGCCGTAGGAGTTGGTGATCACCGACATCATGATCAGCCCCGGCACGATGTACTCCATATAAGTGAAGCCACCCATGCCGCCAATTTGCTTGCCGATCAGGTTGCCGAAGATCACGAAGTACAGAACCATGGTGATCGCAGGCGGCAGCAGGGTTTGCGGCCAGATGCGGGTAAAGCGCTTTACCTCGCGGTAAACGATGGTGTTGAGGGCAACGAGGTTGGGTTGCAGCTCGGAACTCATACCGCCACCTTCGACAGATTTTTCTCCACCAGGGACACGAACAACTCCTCGAGGCGATTGGTTTTGTTACGCAGGCTCAGCACTTCGATGTTCTGCTGCGCCAACTGGGTGAACAGCGCGGTGATGCCCATGGCCTTGTCCACCTGGACTTCCAGGGTGTGGCCGTCGAGCAGTTTGGTCGGGTAACCGAGCAATTGCGGCACCACGTTCAGGGTGTTCTTGGTATCGAGCAGAAAGGTTTCAACATGCAGTTGGCTGAGCAACTGCTTCATGCTGGTGTTCTCGACGATGGTGCCGTGGTCGATGATCCCGATGTTGCGGCACAACTGCTCAGCCTCTTCCAGGTAATGGGTGGTGAGGATGATGGTGATGCCTTTCTGGTTCAGTTCGGTGAGGAAAGTCCACATCGAGCGGCGCAATTCGATGTCCACCCCCGCCGTCGGTTCGTCGAGGATCAACAGGCGCGGTTCGTGAACCAGGGCGCGGGCGATCATCAGGCGCCGCTTCATTCCGCCGGACAGCGAGCGGGACGGCACATCGCGTTTGTCCCACAGGCCCAGTTGCGTCAGGTACTGCTCGGCGCGCTCCTTGGCGATTTTCGGCGGAATGCCGTAGTAACCGGCCTGGGTCACGACGATGTCGAACGTCTTTTCGAACTGGTTGAAGTTGAATTCCTGGGGCACCACGCCGATGGAGCGCTTGAGCTGCGCAGGATTCTTGTCCAGGTCGTGGCCAAAGATATTCACCGTGCCTGTGGTCTTGTTCACCAGGGTCGAGAGAATGCCGATGGTCGTGGATTTGCCGGCGCCGTTAGGGCCGAGCAAGGCGAAAAAGTCACCTTCGGCGACATCCAGATCGATACCACTCAAGGCCTGGAAACCGTTGCCGTAGGTTTTGGTTAGCTGCCGGATGGACAGAGCGGAACTCATATCGGATTACGCACCAAGAAGGGAGGAAAGGAATAAATAAGGGCGGGCGGCGATCAATACAACCACGGCACACGAGCGCAATGGTGCTTGTCGCCGCCACACAAGTACAGTCAAGTGTGTCGATAGTGAGTATTAAGTCAACGCGGTCATGACGGCTTTCTGATACGCCGGGCGCTGTTTCAAGCGCGCATACCAGGCTTCCAGATGCGGCTGCGGCGCGCGCTCGATCGGCATCTCGAACCAGGCATAAATGAAACTGCCCAGGGGAATATCGCCCATGCCGATTTCATCGCCGGACAGGTACGGCTGGGCGGCCAACGTTTGATCGGCCATCGTCAGCAAATCGTTGCATTCCTTGATCGCGGCATTGATGGCAGACCAGTCCTGCTGCTCTTTCGGGGTGCGCAACACGCCCCAGAACACGGTACGGAACGGGCCGGCGAAGCTGGAAGTGGTCCAGTCCATCCATTTATCGGCGGATGCCCGGGCCTGCAGATCTTGCGGATACCAGTTTGTTTCGTTGGCATGTCGCGCCAACAGGTAGCGCACGATGGCATTGGATTCCCACAGTACGAAGCCGTCGTCCTGAATCACCGGCACCCGGCCATTGGGATTCATCGCCCGGTACTCCGGCGTGTCCACCACACCGAAGGCGCCACCGGCATCGATGGCTTCATAGGCCAGGCCAAGTTCCTCGGCGGCCCACAGTGGTTTCCTGACATTCGACGAGTTTTTCCGACCCCAGATCTTCAGCATGACCGCCTCTTTATGGATGAATGCGCAGGCAGCATACGCCGGATCAAGCGCGACTCAAATCACTCTGCATGTCCCCCAGCAGCACCGGCAGTTGTTCGCCGAACAGGTGCGGATAGCACTTTTCCAAATGCTCGAAAAAGAACGCTTCGGGCACATCGGGGAACTGGCCATGGTCCACCAGGTATTCCATCAACGGCGCGCCGTCGCGGTTGAAGGGATGGAAAATGCTGTCGTTGATGCCGTCGAACTCCAGCGCCGCGACATTGAACAACTCGCACAAGCCTTGATTGAACGCGGGTGTGGCTTTGACCCAACGCCCATCCAGATACAACTCGGTGTAGCCGTGCATGGCGAACACGTCGCTCTTGAGCAGTTCAAGCAGGCGCGGGGTCGACAGGTGATTGCGCACGTCCGCCAGGCCAATGCGCGCCGGGATCCCGCAATGCCGGGCGCACCCGGCCAGCAAGGTGGCTTTGGGCACGCAATAACTTTCGCCGGTGGCCAGGGCGTAGCTGCCGCGCAAGGTGTCTGGGTCGCGGCTGAAGGTGTAGGGGTTGTAGCGCACCGCCTCGCGCACGGCGTAATACAGACTGATTGCCTGCTCCCGCGGATCGCGACCGGCACCGCGATGTTTTTCAGCGAACTCCACCACCGCCGGGTGGTCACTATCGATGAAGCGGCCGGGACTCAGATACTCGTGCATGAGGGCGATCTCCTGGGGGAGCTTCGAGTCTAACGACACCTTCAGCACAGAGATAACGACGATTCGGCCAAACATGGGCGCTTTGCCGCTCACCTTGCGAACGATTTCCCAGGCCTGATGCCCACAGGTCTTACAAAACCCATCCAAGGTTTCCCACGATTTCTGTCCATGGCTCTGACCACCCGATTTTGCGGATGCCGTCTAAGCTCTGAAAGTTGGTTTTGCCCTGGCTTCACGGAGGATTAAATATGCTGTTGTTGTGGATACTGGTTCTGATCGTCGGAATTGCTTATCTGGCCCACCGTCGCATCGCCCCGCTGCCTGCCCTGAGCATCGTGGCTGTCTATGTGGTGGCGATGGGCGCCTTCAGCCATGCACCGGGCTGGCTGCTGCTGATTCTCTGGGTGCTGATCGCAGCCGTTGCGGCACCGCTATTGCTGCCTGACCTGCGTCGTAAATATTTCAGCGCGCCGCTGTTCAACTGGTTCCAGAAAACCCTGCCGCCGATGTCGCAAACCGAACGCGACGCCATCGATGCCGGCACAGTCTGGTGGGACGGCGAGCTGTTCAGCGGCCGTCCGGACTGGGACAAATTGCTGTCCTATCCCAAAGTGCAACTGAGCGAAGAGGAACAGGCCTTTATCGACGGCCCGACCGAAGAACTCTGCGCCATGGTCAGCGATTGGCAGATCGGCCAGGACATGGACCTGCCGCCCGAAGCCTGGGCCCATATCAAGGAAAACGGCTTCTTCGCCCTGATCATTACCAAGGAATTCGGTGGCAAGGGCTTCTCCGCCTACGCCCACTCCCAGGTGGCGATGAAACTGGCGACTCGCAGCGGTGACCTCGCCTCCACGGTGATGGTGCCCAACTCCCTCGGCCCCGCCGAGCTGTTGCTGCATTACGGCACCGACGAACAACGCAACCATTACCTGCCACGGCTGGCTCGCGGCGATGACATTCCGTGCTTTGCCTTGACCGGGCCACTGGCCGGTTCCGATGCCGGCGCCATGCCGGACACCGGCGTCATCTGCAAAGGTGAATGGGAAGGCCAGGAAACCCTCGGCCTGCGCCTGAACTGGGAAAAGCGCTACATCACCCTCGGTCCGGTGGCGACCCTGCTCGGCCTGGCCTTCAAGGCCTATGACCCGGATCACTTGCTGGGCGACAAGGAAGACCTGGGCATCAGCCTGGCGCTGATCCCCACCGACACCGCTGGCGTTGAAATCGGCCGTCGTCACCTGCCCCTCGGCGCCGCGTTCATGAACGGCCCGAACTCCGGCAAAGACGTGTTTATTCCCCTGGACTTCCTGATCGGCGGCCAGGAAATGCTCGGCAAGGGCTGGATGATGCTGATGAACTGCCTGTCGGTAGGCCGTTCAATTTCCCTGCCGGCGGTGGGCACGGGCGCGGCGAAGTTCACCAGCCTGGTGACCGGCCAGTACGCTCAAGTGCGTGAGCAGTTCAACGTGCCGCTGTCGGCATTCGAAGGGATTCAGGAAGCCATGGCCCGCATCGGCGGTAACGCCTGGATGATGGACGCCGCGCGCATGTTGACCGCCAACGCGGTGGACCTCGGCGAGAAACCGTCGGTACTGTCGGCGATTCTCAAGTATCACCTGACCGAACGCGGCCGCGAATGCATCAGCCACGCGATGGACGTGCATGGCGGCAAAGCGATCATCATGGGCCCGAACAACTACTTGGGCCGCAGTTGGAATGGCGCGCCGATCTTCATCACCGTGGAAGGCGCGAACATTCTTTCGCGCAACCTGATGATCTTCGGCCAGGGTGCGATTCGATGCCATCCGTTCGTGCTCAAGGAAATGGCCCTCGCCGGCCGCGAAGACAAGGACCAGGCCCTCACCGAGTTCGATGGTTTGCTGCTCAAGCACATCGGGTTTGCCGTGAGCAACGCCGCCAGCACGCTGGTGCTGAACCTCGGTTTCGGTCATTTCGAACGGGCACCGGGCAATTCACTGAGCCAGGGTTACTTCCGCGCCCTCAACCGTCAGGCCGCGGCCTTCGCCATGCTCGCCGACCTGAGCATGATGCTGCTCGGTGGTGAACTGAAACGTCGCGAACGCCTGTCGGCACGCCTGGGGGATGTGCTCAGCAACATGTACCTCGCCTCCGCTGCACTCAAGCGTTACCACGACCTCGATTCGCCAGACCATATGGCGCCGCTGTTTATCTGGGCAATGGAAGAAAGCCTGGGCCAGTCGGAACGGGCACTGGATGAATTGTTGAGCAACTTCCCGAACAAGGTGCTGGGTTGCCTGCTGCGGGTGATCGTGTTCCCGTTCGGTCGTCGACACAAAGGGCCGTCGGACAAACTCGGTGCCGAAGTGGCGGCGGTGATTGGCCGGGCCAAGGGCGATCCGACTCTCGAAGAGTTGCTTGGCGGTTGCTACCGTCCGCAATCGGCCGATGATGCCGTAGGCGCTCTGCAACATGCCTGCAACCTGCTGAATGCGGCGCAACCTTTGCAGAAAAAGCTGCACGTGGCGCTCAAAAGCGGCCAGGTCAAACCGGCCGCCGGCGAACACGCCATCGATGCCGCATTGGAAGCCGGGGTGTTGCAACCGGTCGAGGCGCAGACCCTGCGCGACGCCGAAGTGGCGCGGCGCAAGGTGATTGATGTCGATGATTTCGACAAGGAAGAGCTGGCGCTGGCCGACGGAAAGGTCCGCTGATCCTGTAAAAATGGGCGTGGGAGCTTTATACTCCCGCGCCCGTTTTGCTCTTGAGGACTTATCTCGTGTCCAATGTCGTTGCCGATCATCTCGTCTTGCTGGACCACTTGCGCAGCATCCTGGTCGCCGTAGGTGAGGCCGAACAGGTTCCCGAAGAAAGCCATGCCTTGTTCCTGGAGCGCTTCGACGAATTGCGTGCGTTGCTGCCGGTCGATCCGATCGAAAGCCAGTATCTGGGCCAGGATATTCTCTGCCAGGTCATCACCCGCTACCCGCAAATTGCCCACTTGGTGCCGCGCGACCTGCTGTGGTACTTCGCCGGGGACTGCCTGCACTACATGCCCGATAATGAAATCGACTTGTACCAGGCGCTGGAAGAACGTCGTTTCGAAGCTGAACAGAACGACGAACCGTTCGACTGGAACCAGGAGAAGCAACTGCTGGCGATGTCCCAGGACGACAGCAAGCACTGATCCCGGAACAGGAATGCAAAAGGCCCGCATGGTGATTCATGCGGGCCTTTTTTTGTGGCGTTAATGAGGGCCTCTTCGCGGGCAAGCCTCGCTCCTACGGGGTTCGGTCATGCGGAAATGGTGCGATCGACACAACCTGTAGGAGCGAGGCTTGCCCGCGAAGAGGCCCGTCAAAGCAACCCATCACTCTCCGGCAACTCATACTCAGCCGCGACCTTGCCCAATGCACTCGGCTTCCCCGGCTTGCTCAGCGTCGGCTCCTTCTCCAGGCACTCCACCAGATAATCAATAAACACCCGAAGCTTGGGCGGCAAATAACGCGTCGGCGAATGCAGCAACCACGCCCCGCCATGGTACGAGGCCAGAAAGGTCCAGTCCGGCAACACCTGCACAATCAGCCCCTGCTCCAGCGCATACCGGGCGGTGAAATACGGCAGGCTGCCAATACCGATGTGCTGCAACACCGCGCCCAACCGCACGCCGGTGTGATTGGCTGCATAACGTCCGCGCACGCCGACGGTTACGGCTTTGGTGCCTTTCTTGAATTTCCAGCGAGCATCGCTCGGGGTTTCGCCCAGGTAGATGCAACTGTGATTGAGCAAGTCGTGGGGATGGGTCGGAGTGCCGTGTTCGGCGAGGTATTGCGGTGTCGCGCAGAGTAAATGGTCGATGGTCAGCAACTGCCGTCCGACCAGGCCTGCGGGTGGCCGATCCGTAATGCGGATCGCCAGATCAACATTGTCATCGATCAAATCCACCTGCCGATCTTCCAGCAACAACTCCACATCCACTTTGGGATAACGCCGCAGAAATTCCGGCATATGCGGGTGAATCACAAATCGCCCCACTGCTTTGGGCACGCTGACCCGCACCAGGCCTTCGGCCTCATGGGTGAACTGGCCGCTGATTTCCATCACTGACTTGGCTGCGCTGACCATCTCCTGGCAACGTTTGAACACTTCTTCACCGCCATCGCTCAAACGCAACTTGCGCGTGGTGCGCTGCAACAAACGGGTAGCCAGGGCCTTTTCCAGACGCGAGATGCTGCGGCTGACCGCCGAAGGCGATGAGCCCAACTGACGGGCCGCTTCGGAGAAGCTGCCGGTTTCGACGACCTTGACGAAAATCGCCATTTCACCCAACAACGGCAGCGGTAGATTTATGCTCACAGCGCAACAGTCCTTTGAGGTTTGAACGGATTATCACGCAATTCCACCCTTCATATAATAAAAATAGAATCTTTATAAGGGCATGGAATATGACGCTTCGCCTCTTTTTCCATAGTGATGACCTCAAGGCCAATGTGGAAGTCCTGGATTGCACGCCCCACGAGAATGAATTCGCGGTCGTTTTGCGCGCCACACTGTTCCACCCTCAGGGCGGCGGCCAGCCCTTCGATACCGGCTGGATCGGTGAAAGCCAGGTACTGCGAGTGGTGCAGGATCCAGACCGGATCATCCATTACGTCGATCGACCGGTAAAACTGGGCATGACCCAGATCCGCGTCGATGAACCACGCCGACAACTCAATGCCCGCTTGCATTCGGCCGGCCATCTGATCGGCCACTTTGTCCAGGCCATGGGCTGGATGCCGATCAAGGCCCACCACTGGCCGGGAGAAGCCCGGGTGCAATTCAAACCGGCGGAATCGGCGCAAGAGGTGGATATCCAGACCGTCCAGAACGGTATCGAGCAGTGGATCGCCCAAGACCTGCCGCGCCTGACCTCTTTGCGCGAAGGCGCCCGGGAAATCGGTTTCGGCGAACTGCCCGCTTACGGCTGTGGCGGCACCCATGTACGTAGCCTGAAGGATCTGGGCACGGTCACGATCGACTCCCTTTCAATGAAAAAGGGCACGTTGTCCGTCCACTACCACGTGGATTGAGTTTTTCGGCGATGCCGACACCGTCATCGCCTGACGCCGGGGGAGCCTGCATTCGCGGGCTCCGTTGACTACTCGATAGATGGACCTAAACCATGATGCTTGACGTCGAGCGTCTCGATGAGACGTGCATAAAAAAACTGGCCAACGAAGAAGTCCTCGCCATCCGCGTCAAAGGCTTTTTGCCTCAGCCGCTGGCGGTGCAGATCGGCGACAAGATCCTTGCGCCCGGTTTCGAGGGCTACATCAACGCGCCGAGTATCGGTCGCATCGGCATGGCGTTCTACGAGGCGGAAAACCAGCCGCTGCTGATCGAGGACTATTTCGAGCGCGCTACCAGCAACATTGAGGAACTGCGCAACCGTTGTGCGCCCTACTCGTCTCCGGTCGACACCCTGCGCTGCATGCTCGACGAGTCCTGGCCGGCGGGTGCGCACCTGGAGAATCTCTACGGTCGCAAGATGTATGTCGGGCTGTCCCGCGTGGTGAAACCGGGGGTGTGCTTCCTCGCCCACCACGACATTTTCGCCAAGGACGCCCCGGACAGTTTCCAGGCCCGCAGCCTGGAGGCGCAGTTCGCCTGCAACGTTTACCTGAACATGCCCACCGAGGGCGGCGCGTTGCAGATGTGGGACGCCGACATTTCTCCCGATCAGTTCGACGAAATGCGTGGCGACAGTTACGGCATCGACCCGGTCCTGCTTGGCCCTCCGACCCTGGAGGTGCGCCCTGATCCAGGGGATTTCATCATGTTCAATTCGCGCTGCATGCACTCGGTGACCCCGGGCGTGGCGGATCCGCGACTGAGCCTTTCGTTCTTTGTCGGCTATCGCGGCAATGCTTCACCCCTTACTTTCTGGAGTTGAGATGCTTTCGAATTACCTGGGCGAGTTTCTGGCGCTGGCAACCATTCACTTTCTGGCGGTGGTCGCACCCGGACCGGACTTTGCCGTCACCATCCGCCAAAGTGTGCGCTTCGGTCGACTCGTGGGCATCTGCACCGCGCTGGGCATCGGTGCGGGGATTTCCGTGCACGTGCTTTACACCTTGCTCGGCGTTGGCGCCTTGATGCACACCCTGCCGTGGTTGCTGACGGTGGCCAAGGTCGTGGGCGGCGCCTACATTCTGTACCTCGGCGTCAGCCTGTTGCGCAGCAAGCCCAAGACCGCGCTGGAAGGCGACAAGCCTGCTGACGAGCCGGTGGTGGAGCAAACGTTGTTGAAAGCCTTCACCACCGGTTTCCTGACCAACGCGACCAACCCGAAAGCCACACTGTTTTTCCTGGCGATCTTCACCACCATCATCAGCGCCACGACGCCACTGCAGATCCAGGCGCTGTATGGCCTGTGGATGTGCTTCGTCAACGCACTATGGTTTGTGATCGTCGCGCTGTTCTTTTCCAGCGCCCGGGTGCGCTTGCTGTTTATGCGCATGGGGCATTGGTTCGAACGGACCATGGGGGTGATTCTGATCCTGTTTGCCGGGCGCCTGATTCTGTCGATGTAAAACTGCGCCCACACAAAAGGCCCGCTCAGTCAGACTGGCGGGCCTTTTTTCTGTCACCGATACAAATCGCGCACAAACAAAAACGCCGCTCAATGAGCGGCGTTTTCGTTAAATATGGAGCGGGAAACGAGACTCGAACTCGCGACCCCGACCTTGGCAAGGTCGTGCTCTACCAACTGAGCTATTCCCGCAAATGGCGTCCCCTAGGGGACTCGAACCCCTGTTACCGCCGTGAAAGGGCGGTGTCCTAGGCCACTAGACGAAGGGGACACGCTAACTGAAACACATGGTGTGTATTTCAGTGCCCAAATCCGCATCCGAAGATGTCGGTTCTGGTTTCACTCAGCCCTGCCCGAAAGCAACGCTGTTTAAAATTGGAGCGGGAAACGAGACTCGAACTCGCGACCCCGACCTTGGCAAGGTCGTGCTCTACCAACTGAGCTATTCCCGCATATGGCGTCCCCTAGGGGACTCGAACCCCTGTTACCGCCGTGAAAGGGCGGTGTCCTAGGCCACTAGACGAAGGGGACACACGTACAACATTCACTCCCTACCGCGTTTCGCTGTGTGCTTTACGCTGTAAGTGGCGCGCATTCTATGGATGGATTGAGGGGTCGTCAACCCCCTGATATAAATTTATTTAAATCAATGACTTCGCCCTGCTTTTGCCAGCGAATCGGGGTTTTCCGTCGCCCAGTGTTTGGCGCCTATATTCTGGCACCCGCCAAGGCGCTATAGTCCACCCACGCCACAAGTGATGGCAATGTGCACAGCACACGCTGTTACTTATATAAGCAGCGTCGCGGCCGATATAAGTAGAGTCGTGGCCGATTCAACTCGTCGAGCGGCCCTATGCGCCCCCAGGCCAAGCCACTACACTCGCACGCGAACCCTATAAAGAGGTCTTACCGGTGACACCACTCATGATCACCCTGCTAGTCGTAGCCGGGATCGCACTATTGATCGCCATTGGCTACATGAACCATGTGGTGGAAAACAACAAGCTGGAAAAGGCCCGTACCAAGGTTGAACTCAACGACCGCCTGCGTCGCTGCGGCGAAATCACCGAGACCTTCCCCGGTCAACTGATGACACCGGCCCTCAAGCTGCTGTTGACCCGTCTGGAACTGAACGTTTGCCAGCGCCTGCTGAACCTTGAAAAAACCAGCTCCTCGGTCAAGGCCCGCATCGCAGAACTGAGCGCACTCGTCGCCCAGGGCGAATCGATCCCGGTGAACAACCCGCCGGCACCGATCCAGACCGAAGCCAAGGCCAAGGACGTGCGCTTCCTGCTCGAAGCCTTGCATGGCCAGATCACCCGCGCCGCCCAGGACGGCTTCTTGCCGACCAACGAAGCCAAGCGCTGGATCCGCGAAGTTCGCCACATTCTGGTGTTGCTGCACATCGAATTCTTCAACAACCTCGGTCAACACTCCCTGCAACAGAACCAACCTGGCCAGGCGCGCCTGGCGTTCGAACGTGGCGTGCAATACCTGCGCAAGCAGCAGGAACCGCAGGTTTACGCTGAACAACTGGAATACCTGGAAAAACTCCTGGCCCGGGCCAATGCCCAAGTGATGGACAAAATTGCGCCGACTGAAGGCGAGGTCAACCAACTGACCGAAGGGCTGAAAGACGTCGAGGCTGATGCCGACTGGAAAAAGAAAGCGATTTACGACTGATCAGAGCACGCAAAGAAGCCACCGGGGGGTGGCTTTTTTTTGCTTTGGAATTGTTGGGGCTAGATCGACAGTACATTCGGGAGAGGTTGGTTGGCTGTCAGGCCGCCTTCGCGAGCAAGCCCGCTCCCACAGTTTTGATTGAGTACATTCGGGAGAGGTTGGTCGGCTGTCAGGCCGCCTTCGCGGGCAAGCCTCGCTCCTACGAAAAGCAGAAGCGGAGCGGCATACACCTACCGGCTCTTCACCACTCATTAGGCCGAGCGTTAGCTCGCCTGCTCTTAATCTTGATCTTGATCTTGCTCTGCCCGCCCCTTCGGGAGGCTGAGTGGAGGTGTTCATCTGGGGGTGGGCGCGCAGCGCCGTGCGGCGAAGCCGCACACATCGAGAGGAGGTCGAAGCGAAGCCGACCGGAGGCGATGCCCCCAGATGGACACCGGAGCGAAGGAACGCCGAGCCTAAGCGAGGGGCCGGACGCCGGGGCGAGCCTTTTTGGGTACTTTTTTGGCGTTTGAAAAAAGTGCCTCGCCGTAAGGGCGAAACCGCCAGCCGCCATTACCGCAGGAATGGATATGTACACAGACCACCAAGAACCTGGTCGACCCTAAGGTCGCCAAGGTCAAAGCCGAAAATGCCCAACCATCCCCTTAAGCTCAACCCCCAACTGCGCCAACTCAATACTGGAAGCCGCATTCCCCTGCATGGCCAACGAAGACTGATCCGCACTCGCCCGAATACTCGTCACACTGCGATTAATCTCCTCAGCCACCGAACTCTGCTCCTCAGCCGCCGCCGCAATCTGCTGATTCATCTGCTGAATCAACGACACCGCCGCCGCAATACTCCCCAACGCACTCTCAGTCTGCAACGCATCACTCACCGCCAGCTTCACCAGCTCACCACTGTTCTGGATCTGCTGCACCGACGACTGCGCCGCCGAACGCAAGGCACTGACCAGCCGCTCAATCTCTTCAGTCGATTGCTGGGTACGCTTGGCCAGAGCCCGCACCTCATCAGCCACCACCGCAAAGCCCCTGCCCTGCTCCCCCGCCCGCGCCGCCTCGATGGCTGCGTTGAGCGCCAACAAGTTAGTCTGTTCGGCCACGCTTTTAATCACGCTGAGCACCGTGCCGATGTTCTGGATCTCCGCGCTCAGGCTCTCGATGCTGGAACTGGCCGAAGTCGCCGAATCCGCCAGTTGCTCGATCCGCGCCATGCTCTGGCGCACCACTTGCTGGCCACTCTCGACCTTATCGTCGGCAGTCTGCGCCGCCGTAGCAGCCTCTTCGGCATTGCGGGCAACGTCATGCACAGTGGCAGTCATCTGGTTCATCGCCGTAGCGACTTGCTCGGTTTCTTCCTTCTGGCTGCTGACTTCGAGGTTGGTCTGCTCAGTCACCGCCGACAGCGATTGCGCGGAGTTGGCCAGTTGCTCAATACCCGCCTGCAAACCACTGACAATGCTGCTGAGCCCGGCGCCCATCTGTTGCATCGCCAGCATCAACTGGCCGATTTCGTCGCGGCGGGTCACTTCAACCGTCGCGCTCAAATCCCCGGCGGCAATTTGCTGGGCGACACGGATCACACTGCGCAGCGGCGCCACGATCAACCGGGTAATCACCCACGCCGCGATCAGCCCCACCAGCAGCGCCAGGGCCGATGAGCCGATGATCAACAGCGAATTCTTTTTCAGTTCGGCCTGCATCGCCCCGTCTTCGGCGACGTAGGCCTGGTCCACCCGCTCCACCACCTGGCCGGCGCGCTGGTGCAGTTGCTCGTAGACGGTTTTTTCCTGGGCCAGCAGGCCGGTGTATTCGGTGAGCTTGTCGCTGAAACTGGCGATATGGCCGGTCACTTCGTTGAGGACAGTCTGATAGCCCTCATCCTTGACCGTGGTTTTGAGTTGTTCAGCCTGGGTCAGCGCCTGGTCAGCCTGCTCGATCTTGCCCTTGCCGGCGCTGTCATCGTCACCCTTGCGGCTCTGGTCGAGGCGCACCCGCGCTTCGTTCATCGCCTGCAACATCAGCCGCGAGACCTGGCTGACCTGATTGGCCTGTTCGATGAATTGCGCGCCGTCCTTGCCTTCGGATTGCTTCAAGCCATAGGCGCCGTCGTCGGCGAGACCGGCCTGCAATACATCCAGGTTGTTGGCCACGCTGGAAACCGACCAACTGGCCATTTCCAGGGCCAGGTCCTTGGCCTGGGTGATCGAGACAAATTCGTCGAACGCCTTGCGGTAGGCCCCCAGCGACTGCTCGACATCGTTCATCACCGGCACATTGGCCGCCGACTGCGCTTTCAACTGGGTGGACAGGGCAATCAGCTCATCAACCCCTTGATGCAAGGCATCGACCGTCTTCGGATTGCTGTGCAGCGCGTATTCCTGTTCCAGCAAGCGAACTTTGAGCAAGCCGCTGTTGAGCGTCGACATCTGCTTCAGCCCGTCGAAGCGGTGACTGATGGTTTGCAGGGACCATACGCCAATGGCCGCCACCAAGGCTGTCAACAACAGCACCAGGACAAACCCGATACCCAGTTTCTTTGCCATACCGAGGTTGGCAAAACGTCCTTGCACGGCCGAAATCATTGCTCGTAGTCCCCTGCCATAGTCTGTAGATGGAGATTCGCAACGGGCCTGTGCAAGCACAAGTCTCTGGCGTCGGAATAATGGCAAAAAGCTACGCCCACGTCGTTTTCAGAACGTTTTAGGTCGATCCGAAGCGGTGGCCTGGAAAAACCGACGGGCACGGGGATCGCAGGCATAGGCCACATTGATACGCTGCCAGGCACTGGCCTCACCGCTCGGGCTGAAAGCCGTCGAGGAAGACAACAGGACGCCGAAACGCCGCGCCTGGGTGCGCAACTGAGCGTAGTCGGACATCGGCGATCGTGCCCAGATGAACAAGCCGCCACAGGGCTTACCGAACACCTCCCATTCAGCGTCTTCCAGCACCTGCAAGGCCGCCGCCCGGTCGATGTTCAGGCGCTGGCGCTGGCGCTGTACCAATTTGCGATAGGCACCGCTGGCCAACAGGCTGGCCAGCACCGATTCGCAAAACCGCGACCCACCCATGCTGCTGATCATCTTGACCTCGGCCAGCCGCCTGATCAGCCCGGCATCGGCCACCACAAACCCGACCCGCAATGAACTGCTGAGGGTTTTCGAGAAGCTGCCGACGTAGATCACCCGTGCCTCGTCATCCAGCGCGGCGAGACGAGTGCCGGGGGTATGGTGCAAATCCGCATAGACATCGTCTTCAATCACCTGCACGCCGTGGATTTTGCTCAGTTCCAGGACGCGCTGCGCCACCAGCGGCGTCACGCAACTGCCCGTGGGGTTGTGGTGAAAGCTATTGATGAACAGCGCACGCGGTTGATGCTCGATCAACACACGTTCGAGCACCTGCGTGTCTGGGCCGTGGCGGGTTCGCGGCACCTCAAGCATGCGCACCCCGTGCAGCCTGAGCAGGTCGAACAGATGGGAGAAACCAGGGTTTTCCACTACCACGCAGTCTCCCGGTTGGAGCAGCGTGCGCACAATCAGGTCGAGCCCCTGGCTGGCGCCGGCCGTGGTCAGTACCTGACTTTCGCCCGCCTCGATATTGAGTGGTTTCAGGCGCTTGAGAATCTGCTGGCGCAACGGCAGCAAGCCCAGTGGCGTGCCATAGCTGAACAGACCGGCCATATCAGTGCGGGCCACCTCGCGGATCGCGTAACTGAGGTCGTCGGTCTCGCGCCAGCTCTCGGGCAAGCCGCCACAGCCCAGCATCAGCTCACCGGACAAGTTGTCGGTAAGCCCCGTCTGCATCACTTCTACACCTTCGAACCGGGGCAGATCCCACGCCTGCGGCACCACCGGTGCCGAGGCGGCGACCGAAAACCCCGAACCGGGACGCGTCGCCAGGACACCTTGGGCGACCAGGCGCTCGCAGGCTTCGACGACGCTGGATTGACTGAGCAAATTGAGTCGCGCGATGTGTCGCACGGAGGGCAAGCGAGTCGCGGGCGGCACTTCGCTTTGGCGGATCCAGCTCGCCAGTCCGTCGACGATCTGCTGTACGACCGGCACCATTGCCTGTCGATCAATTCTCAATTCCATGAGCAAGCAAACTCCTGTCCATTTTGCTGGCAGCAGTTAATCACACGAGAACAGATTCGGCTGTGCGACAACGCCGTCAAAAACGGCGGTTCTAACCATTTGAAACACATTCCCTGAGGCTCGCCCCCCCCTGTGGGAGCGGGCTTGCTCGCGAAGAGGGCGTGTCAGTCGACATTAATGCTGACTGATACACCGCCTTCGCGAGCAAGCCCGCTCCCACAGGGGATGATGTTTGTACCCTTAGAACGCGGTAACGCCACCATCCACGGCCAGGGAATGGCCAGTGGTGAAGGCCGCACCGTCGCTGCACAGGTACAGCACGGCGCTGGCGATTTCCTCGACCTTGCCGATGCGCCCGACCGGGTGCATGGCGTTGGCGAATTCGGCTTTCTTCGGGTCGGCTTCATAGGCGCGACGGAACATGTCGGTGTCGATCACCGCCGGGCACACGGCGTTGACGCGGATCTTTTTCTTTGCGTATTCGATGGCGGCGGATTTGGTCAGGCCGATCACCGCGTGCTTGGAGGCGGCGTAAATGCTCATCTTCGGCGCCGCGCCCAGGCCAGCCACCGACGCGGTGTTGACGATCGCGCCACCGCCCTGGGCCAGCAGCAACGGCAATTGATACTTCATGCACAGCCACACGCCTTTGACGTTGACGCCCATGATCGCGTCGAACTCATCCATTGTGCCGTCGGGCAGTTTGCCTTTTTCGATTTCGATGCCCGCGTTGTTGAAGGCATAGTCGAGACGGCCGTAGGTATTGATCACCTCGTCCATCAGATGTTTTACCTCGCTCTCCACGGTGACATTGCAACGCACGAAGGTCGCTTCGCCACCCGCCGTACGAATCAGCGCCACGGTGCCCTCGCCCCCCGCCGTGTCCAGATCGGCGACCACCACCTTCAAGCCTTCAGCCGCAAAAGCCTGGGCGGTGGCGCGGCCAATACCATTGGCTGCGCCGGTCACAACGGCTACCTGGCCGGAAAACGTCATGCTCATTGTTCTGTCCTCGAAGAGAAGGTCGCGGGGGATCGCGTGCTGGCAGTCTATCCACGGGACATTGCGCGCGGCAGCACTATCAGAAGGCCAGTTGAGTGCCCATGCGTCGCAGTGATAGAGGCGCCGGTCTGACTATCACTGCACTGGATCGGCGTGCATTCGCCGCATCAGCCAACCTTGCGGCATTCGCCCCGAAGGTCTATCAACAAAGCTTCCATTCATCTTGAGTGCCTGTCATGACTTCCCAGACCAATCGCCAGTTCCTGCTCGCCAAACGCCCGGTGGGGCCGGCAACCCGTGAAACGTTCACCTATCAAGAAGTACCGGTCGGCGAGCCGGCGGCGGGTCAGATCCTGGTCAAGAACGAATTCCTGTCCCTGGACCCGGCCATGCGTGGCTGGATGAATGAGGGCAAGTCCTACATCCCGCCGGTCGGCCTCGGTGAAGTCATGCGCGCCTTGGGCGTAGGAAAAGTCGTGGCCTCGAACAATCCGGGCTTTGCGGTCGGGGACTACGTCAACGGTGCCGTGGGCGTGCAGGATTATTTCCTCGGCGAACCGCGAGGTTTCTACAAGGTCGACCCGAAACTGGCGCCACTGCCGCGCTACTTATCCGCGCTGGGCATGACCGGCATGACCGCCTACTTCGCCCTGCTGGATGTCGGCGCACCGAAGGCTGGCGAAACCGTTGTGCTCTCAGGGGCGGCAGGCGCGGTGGGCAGCATTGCCGGGCAGATCGCCAAGATCAAAGGCTGCCGCGTGATCGGCATCGCCGGCGGTGCGGACAAGTGCAAGTTCCTGATCGATGAACTGGGTTTTGACGGCGTCATCGACTACAAGAACGAAGACGTCCTCGCCGGGCTCAAGCGCGAATGCCCGAAAGGCGTGGACGTTTATTTCGATAACGTTGGCGGCGACATCCTCGATGCCGTGCTGAGTCGCCTGGCCCTGAAAGCTCGGGTGGTGATTTGCGGCGCCATCAGCCAGTACAACAACAAGGAAGCGGTCAAAGGCCCGGCCAACTACCTGTCGCTGCTGGTCAACCGCGCACGGATGGAAGGCTTTGTGGTGATGGACTACGCCGCGCAATTCGCCAGCGCCGGGCAGGAAATGGCCGGCTGGATGGCCAAAGGGCAGTTGCAGAGTCGCGAAGATATCGTCGAAGGACTGGAAACATTCCCCGAGACGCTGATGAAACTGTTCAGCGGCGAGAATTTCGGGAAGTTGGTGTTGAAGGTTTAACCCGGTATCTGAAGACGCCCCAAAACCAATTGTGGGAGCGGGCTTGCTCGCGAAAGCGGTGTATCAGTCAACAATGATGTCGACTGACACTCCCTCTTCGCGAGCAAGCCCGCTCCCACATTTGGATCTTCAGTGTTTCTGGTTAAGCGATCTCGGCCACTACATCAGCCAACGCTTTGGCCGGATCCGCCGCCTGGCTGATCGGACGACCAATCACCAGATAATCAGAACCGGCATCCAGTGCCTGACGCGGGGTCAGGATACGGCGCTGGTCGTCCTGGGCGCTGCCCGCCGGACGAATCCCCGGGGTCACCAGTTGCAGCGACGGGTGGGCCGTTTTCAGGGCCTGGGCTTCCAGGGCCGAGCACACCAGACCGTCCATCCCGGCTTTTTCCGCCAGTGCCGCCAGGCGCAGCACTTGCTCCTGTGGCTCGATGTCCAGGCCGATGCCTGCCAGATCTTCACGTTCCATGCTGGTCAGCACGGTCACGCCGATCAACAGCGGCTTGGGGCCGGTGCGCTGGTCGAGCACTTCACGGCACGCCGCCATCATGCGCAGGCCACCGGAGCAGTGCACGTTGACCATCCACACGCCCATTTCCGCCGCGGCTTTCACGGCCATGGCGGTGGTGTTCGGGATGTCGTGGAACTTGAGGTCCAGGAACACTTCGAAACCCTTGTCACGCAGGGTGCCGACGATTTCCGCGGCGCAACTGGTGAACAGTTCCTTGCCGACTTTGACCCGGCACAGTTTCGGGTCCAACTGGTCGGCCAGCTTCAGTGCGGCGTCACGGGTGGGGAAATCCAGGGCGACGATGATAGGAGTCTGGCAGACGGACATGTGCGGGCTCTCAGGCAGGACGAAATCGGCGCGCATTGTAGCGGAACCAGCGCCGCTGCGGGACCCGATGATCGGTAAATCGTCCCGCAACCTCCAGCAAGCCTAGACGCTGCGCCAATTGTGTCGAGCCCGATACACACAGGACACGCCCCCAACAAAGGGCGTCGCTACCCTCGGCAGCCGCAACACGTCCTTACAGCACTTCCCGCCTTCGGGCTGGACGCCTATGCTGAAGCCACAACCTCGCAGCCCATCTTTGTGGTTGGCAGCCTACTTGGCAGATGAACCCACGCATGCACAGCACTCAAGCCACTGTGAACGACGATCAAAAAGCGCCCGGCGATGACAAACGCTGGAGCATTCGCGCCCTGATCGTCGACGATGACGTCCCGATCCGCGAACTGATGATCGACTACCTGGCCCGGTTCAATATCCACGCCAGCGGCGTCACCGATGGCGCGGCCATGCGCCTGGCGCTGCAAGCGGAACATTTCGACGTGGTGGTGCTCGACCTGATGCTGCCCGGCGAAGACGGTTTGTCCCTGTGCCGCTGGCTGCGCGCCGAATCGGACATCCCGATCCTGATGCTCACCGCCCGTTGCGAACCCACCGACCGGATCATCGGCCTGGAACTGGGCGCCGACGACTACATGGCCAAGCCGTTCGAGCCACGGGAATTGGTAGCGCGGATTCAGACGATTCTGCGGCGGGTGCGCGACGATCGCACCGAACAACGTGCGAACATTCGCTTCGATAACTGGCGCCTGAACAGCGTGCTGCGCCAGTTGATCGCCGCCGATGGCCTGGTGGTGCCGTTGTCCAACGCGGAATTCCGCTTGCTCTGGGTGTTTATCGAACGTCCGCGCCGGGTGCTCAGCCGCGAACAATTGCTCGATGCCGCCCGGGGTCGCTCGATCGAAGCCTTTGATCGCAGCATCGATTTGTTGGTGTCGCGCCTGCGCCAGAAACTCGGGGATGACCCGAAAAACCCACAGTTGATCAAGACCGTTCGCGGCGAGGGTTACCTGTTCGACGCCAGAGACATCGGCTGATGCGGGCGCGCTTCGATACGCTGTTCGGCCGCCTGTTTGGCGTGCTGCTGATCGCGATCATCCTGGCGCACCTGCTGGCGTTTTTCTGGTTTCACCATTACGGCCCGCCTCCCCCGCCACCGCCGCCGGGGTTTTCCGAGGACTTCGACGGGCGGCGTCCGCCGATAGACCCGCGCTTCGCCAATCGCCCGCCGCGGCCATGGTTCGGCGGGCCGTTGGTGCCGCTGACGTTTCAGTTTGTCTCACTGATCATCGCCGCCTGGTACGGCGCCAAACTGCTGAGCCGGCCGATCCAGCGCCTGAGCGATGCCGCTGAACGCTTGAGCGAAAACCTCGACAGCCCACCACTGGAAGAATCCGGCCCACGGGAAGCGCGGCAAGCGGCCCACACCTTCAACAAGATGCAGCGCCGGATTATCGAACAAGTGCAGCAGCGCTCGCGGATGCTCGGCGCGGTGTCCCACGACCTGCGCACGCCGTTGTCGCGCCTCAAGCTGCGCCTGGAACAGATCGACGACGACAAGCTGCAAGGCCAGATGCGCCAGGATCTGGACGACATGATCGGCATGCTCGACGCCACCCTCACCTACCTGCACGAACAACGCACCAGCGAGGCCCGGCAGTGGATGGACGTGCAGGCACTCGTGGAATCCCTGAGCGAAAACGCCCAGGACCAGGGCGCCGACGTCCAGGCCAGCGGGCATTGCGCGCCATTGCAAGTGCAGCCGATGGCCCTGCGCTCGTGCATCAATAACCTGATGGACAATGCCCTGCGTTATGCCGGGGAGGCGTTGATTACCCTGGAAGACAGTCGCGGGCGCCTGCTGATCAGGGTGATCGATCACGGACCGGGGATTGCGCCGGACAAGCGTGAAGCGGTGTTCGAACCGTTCTTTCGGCTGGAGGGTTCGCGTAATCGCAACTCCGGTGGTGTCGGCCTGGGCATGACCATCGCCCGAGAGGCGGCGGAGCGCCTCGGCGGGCAGTTGAGCCTGGAAGAAACACCGGGCGGTGGTCTTACTGCTGTCATCAACCTGCCTCGCACCTGAGTCCTACATAAATCCCCTCTCAGATATAGACCCCCTGTGGGAGCGGGCTTGCTCGCGAATGCGGTGTATCAGTCAGCATTAATGTCGACTGACACTCCCTCTTCGCGAGCAAGCCCGCTCCCACAGGGGATCTTGGTATGGCCTGCCGACTCTGTGTACCAACCGGTACAATCGCCACATACCCACGACAACTTACCCCTTGAGGCTGCATAAGCCGGTGCACTCACCGGTTTTCCGTCCAAAGGAGTGAGCCCAATGATCGGTAGCGTCAGCAGTAACTACACGAGCTATACCAGCACGAGCACCAGCAGCACGACGGCCAACGCCGCCCGCCGTGCGCAGTTCCAGAAAGAACTGTTCACCAAGCTCGACAGCAATGGCGATGGTTCGGTGAGCCAGGACGAGCTGAAAACCGCCCAGTCGGATAAACCCGACAATCGCCTGTTGGCGGACCTGAGCAAGAACTTCACCGACCTCGACAGCGATGACAGCGGCAGCCTGAGCAGCGAGGAAATGGCGGCGATGGCCCCGCCTGCACCGCCTCAAGACCAGGCACCGAACACCGACTTGGCCGACGCACTCTTGGGTGCCCTGGACGCCGACGGCGATGGCAACCTCAGCAGCGACGAATTGAGCCACGGCCTGACCGCCGCTGGCAGCAGCGCCGACAGCAAGGAAATCTTCTCGGCCCTGGACAAAAACCAGGACGGCAGCGTCAGCAGCGACGAACTCAAAGCTGCCCTGCAGGCGGGCCGCGAGCAAAACAGCGACAGCGCCACCGTCCATTCGAACGTCAGCGAAGCCATTAACAAAATGATCGCCAACCTGACCAAACAATATTCGCTTGATAACGTTGCGAGCGCGGGCAAGTACCTGAACGTCTCGACCTGACCAAAAAGCTTCGCGGGCAAGCCTCGCTCCTACAGGTTTTATGTCGTCCGCGAATGTTCCGAACGACACAAAACCTGTAGGAGCGAGGCTTGCCCGCGAAGAGTCCATCACAGACACAAAAAAACCCACTGAGCGCTATGGATTCAGTAGGTTTTTTGTTGTCCGTCAGGACGCTATCGCGAGCAAGCTTTGCCCCTACAGAGCAAGATCAGCGTCGATCTTCGACCCGCGCCTGGCTCTTGCTCCAATCCGTCAACAGGCTATACGCCACCGCCAACAACGTCGGCCCGATGAACAACCCGATAAACCCGAACGCAATCAGCCCGCCAAACACCCCCAGCAGCACAATCACCAACGGCAGATTCCCGCCGCGGCTGATCAGGTACGGCTTCAGCACATTGTCCACGCCGCTGATGATGAACGTGCCCCAGATCCCGAGGAACACCGCCATCCCGTATTCGCCCTTCCACGCCAGCCAGGCCGTGGCCGGAATCCAGATCAGTGGCGGCCCCATCGGGATCAGGCTCAACATGAACGTCACGATCCCGAGCACCAAGGCTCCGGGAACCCCGGCGATCAGGAAACCAATCAACGCCAGCACTGCCTGGGCCGCCGCGGTGCCGATCACCCCGTTCACCACCCGTTGCACGGTGCCGGCCACCAGTTCGATGTAATACCCGGCGCGATCACCGATCAGGCGTGACAGCAAGCTATGGACAAACGCCGCCAGACGCGGCCCGTCCCGGTAGAAAAAGAACACGAAGACGATGCTCAAGGTCAGCTCAAGAATGCCGCCGCCAATCTGCGCGCTGCGTGCCAGCAGCCAGTTGCCCACCTGCCCCAGGTAAGGCTTGACCGCCAGCATCAGCGCAGCGCCTTGTTCGTCGATGCTGTTCCAGATGCCCACCAGCCGCTCGCCAACCAGGGGAATGGTGCCCAGCCACGCCGGCGCTTCTGGCAGGCCATCGACCTGCACATCCTTGATAAACACCGTGGCGTCGCGCACGTGGTCCGCCAGGTTGAACCCCAGCCACACCAATGGCACCGCCACCAGCAACATCCAGCCCAGGGTCAGCAAGGCCGCCGCCAGGGATTCGCGGCCATTGAGCCATCGGGTCAGCAAACGCATCAGCGGCCAACTGGCAAACGCCAGCACCGCGCCCCAGAACAATGCCGACCAGAACGGCGCCATCACCCAGAAGCTCGCGCCAAACAGCACCAGGAGCAGAATCTGCACCAACAGCCGGTCGTTATTGATCATGCAAATCTCGAAAAAAGTCAGTCAGCCAAAGAGTAGGCGAACGTGCGGGACACGTTCGCCGAATGCAACTTATCGCAACAGTTCGATGTGCAGGCCAGAGCCTTCGACGCTGCCGGTTTCCATGCGCGCCGCCCGAACGCCCTGGACGATCAGCGCCTGACGCCAGGCTTCGGCCTTGGCCCCGGAAACACTGACCCGCAACGTGGTGTCGAGGTTCAAGCCACGGGAGATCAAACGCAGCCAGGTGTCGTCGGGATCGCCACTGAGTTTCGGGAAGTCCAGCACGCCGGTGCTTTTGAGCTGGCGCAGCAGGGTCGCCGAAGTCGGCAGCAAATCCCCCAGGGGCGCGGCCGACTCGAACTGTTCGACATGCAGGTAAGCTTTTCGATTACCGCGAGTGATGCTGTAGAGCGCCACCAGGGAATTGTCCTTGGGCGCTGCCAGACGCAGCAACAAATACGCCTGTTGCTCGTCCGCGCCGTAGAGCTTGGAATTGCCGAACACTTCATTGGCCCACAGGCTGCTTTCGCCGCAATCCCGGGCCTGGCACCAGAACAGCAACTCCGCGCCCTGCTTCTGCAAGGCTTCGCGAGCGGCGGTAAAGGCTTCGGTGGAGGAATGTTCCGGCGGCAGCTCGTAGGTCACCGAGGTGGTTTGGCCACGGGCGCTGACCTGGCCGTCGAACCGCAACTGGCCGCTGATCTTGCGGATCGAGCCCAGCGGATAGATCCGCTCAAGCTCCACCGGCGGGCGATAGTCGACGATCTGCGCATCGGCCAGGCGCGGCACAATCGGCAGGTCCTGGCTGCCCGGAACATCGGCAGCGAACAGTAAAGGGCTGAAACAACACAACGCCAACAGGCTGAGTGAACGCTTAGGCTGGCTCATTGGATAAGCATGGCCTGGGCGACCGCGAGGCCATTCGGGGTCGCAGCGGTGTAGAGATTTATCATGGTTGTCTCCCTTTTCAACCCGCCCAGCCTCGACAGTTGCCCGACGCAAGTCAAGGAACGGCGAAGAACCGATTGAAACAGTCTGCGACAAGGTCGGCACCGTGCTCGTCATTCAGGTGCAAATGGTGGCCGCCAGGCAGTTGTTCACGGCTAAAGGGTAGACGTTCCAGTAACTCGGGGTGCTTGGCGAGCATGCCGTCAGCCGCCACCACCAGTTGTGTAGGACAAGTGATGCGCTGGACGAAGGCCATCGCCTGTTCCTGGGTCAGACGCAGCGGCGATGGCAGCGTCAGGCGACTGTCGGTGCGCCAGGTGTAGCCGCCCGGCACCGGCATCAGGCCCCGTTGCGCCAACAGTTCGGCAGCTTCGCGACTGACCGCCACCAGGCCTTTCATCCGCGCTTCGATGGCACGGTCGAGGGTGTTGTAGACCGGTTTGCGCTTCTCTCGCAGATCCAGTTGCGCTTGCAGGGCCATGCCCATGCGTTCGGCCGCATTTTCGCCTTTGTCTGTAGGAGGAATCACTCCGTCGATCAAAGCCAAATGGGTGACCCGCTCCGGCATCGACCCGGCGATGATCATCGACGCAATCGCGCCCATGGAGTGCCCCAACAGAGCAAAGCGCTTCAAGCCCAACTGTTCGGCGACTTGCAGCACGTCGTGGGCGTAATCCCACATCGCGTAGCCCGCGCCGATCGGCCGATGCCCGGAATGACCGTGGCCGGCCATGTCCAGGGCAATAACCCGCACACCTTTGAGCTTGGGCGCCAACCGGGCAAAGCTGTTGGCGTTGTCCAGCCAGCCGTGAAGCGCAATGACCGGCAAGCCGTCCTCGGGCCCCGAAAGGTGCGCCGCCAGTTCGATATGCGGCAGGCTCAGGCGGACTTCTTCGACGACACGACTCATGCGCAATCCTGCTGACGGCGGCCTTCCCAGCGGCTGAACAGGTTCTTCAGCAGCGTGGCAGTGTCCTGGGGGCGTTCAAGGGGAAACATGTGGCCGCCGGGCATGGTCAGGGACTCACCCCGTGGCATACGCCCGACGGAGCTGGCGTGATGGCGCATGACCACGCGGCTGTTATTTCCGCGCACCACCGCCAGCGGCACTTTCAGTTGGCGAGCACGGCCGGGGCTGGTGTGGGGCACGCCGCGATAAATGCTGATTTCCGTGGCCGGGTCGAACCGCAGCCGCAGCTTATCGCCGACCTGGTGCAAGCCGTGTTGCAGGTAGGCGTCAAAGCATTCCGGGTCGAAGCTGCGAAACAGGGTTTTGCCGGCGAAATAGCGGCGGGCGCTCTCCAGATCGGCGAACTCTTCACGCCGGCCCAAGGTGCGGCCGGCCGGCGTCAGGCGATCGATGAAACCGAAACGCTTGGCGGCGAGGATCACCCATTGATCGGCGCGGGTCAGCACCGGTGAATCGAGCATCACCACCCCGCGATAGAGCTCGGGGCAACGCAGTGCCGCGTGCAGGTGCAGCACGCCGCCAAAAGAATGGCCGACGCCCCACACCGGTTCCGATTGCTGCTTGAGGTGATGGATCAGTTCGTCCACCAGGTTGTGCCAGTTGTCATCCGCCGGGAAACGCGGGTCGTGGGCGTGCTGCTCCAGATGCGTCACCTGATATTCAGGTGCCAACGCCGCGAACAACTTGCCGTAGGTCCCCGAAGGAAAACCATTGGCGTGGGCGAAAAAGATCTGCTGCGACATACCGGTCAATCCATGGGCGAGAAACGTGCGTTGATTGTCCGTAAGACCGCGGCCTACAGCAATGACCGTAACTGACAGGAATGATGACAGTCCGGCCATGCCTATGGGCAATCCGGCATTGCCCCCCTGTGGCGAGGGAGCTTGCTCCCGCTGGGCTGCGAAGCGGTCCCAAAAGAATGGGACTGCTGCGCAGTCCAGCGGGAGCAAGCTCCCTCGCCACAGGTATTGGTCGGCCGATAAAACGTCGTTTAACGGGAAGGAGGACTCTCCCCCAACGGCACCACCGCCATGGTCAACCGCGACACGCAACTGGCCTTGCCTTCATCACTGGTCAAGCGGATATCCCACACGTGGGTGCTGCGGCCAATATGAATCGCCTTGGCCACCGCCGTCACCCGTCCGCTGCGCAAGCCGCGCAGGTGGTTGGCGTTGATTTCCAGGCCCACGCAGTAGAACTTGCTGGCATCGATGCACAGGTAGCTGGCCATCGAACCAACGGTTTCGGCCAGTACCACCGAGGCGCCGCCGTGCAGCAGGCCGTAAGGCTGGTGGGTGCGATGGTCGACCACCATGCTCGCGGTGAGGGACTCGTCGTCGAAGGCTTCGAAGCGGATATCCAGCACTTCGCCGATGGTGTTTTTCTGGATGGCATTCAATTGTTCAATGTTCGGAGCGGTACGCCACAGACTCATCGCTGACTTCCTTTATTGAGATTATTCGTCGCTCAATCCTGCCACAGCACCGCTTCGTTGCGCTCGCTCCATTCTTCGAAGCGGGCACCGTACGCGGCTTCGATCACGTTGCGCTTGATCTTCAGGGTCGGCGTCAGAAAGCCATTTTCCACCGCCCAACTGTCCTTGACCACCACCAGCCGGCGCAGGCGTTCATGCTTGTCGAGGGCGCCGTTGACCTCCTCCAGGAGTTTTTCCAGGCTCGAATGCAAACCCGCGCGCGCGGTGCCAATCGCATCTTGCTGGCCAACCGCCGAGAGCACGCACAATCCCATCGGCGCGCTCAAACCATCGCCCACCACGCACACCTGCTCGATCCGCGAATGCACCGCCAGCCGATTCTCGATAGGCGCCGGGGCCACGTATTTGCCTTTGCTGGTCTTGAAGATTTCCTTCAAACGTCCGGTCAGGCGCAAGTTGCCTTCGGCATCCTGCTCGCCCTTGTCACCGGTGCGCAGGAAGCCGTCCTCGGTGATCGTGTCGGCGGTTTTCTCCGGTTCCTTGAAATAGCCGAGCATGGTCGCGCCGCTGCGCACCATCACCTCCCCCGTCTCGGCAATGCGCACCTCAACGTCCGGACAAGGCTTGCCGATCCAGCCCGGTTTGTTCTCCCCCGCCCGGCCGATGTGCGAGTAGCCGCAGCTTTCAGTCATGCCGTACACCTCCAGCACGTCCAGCCCGAGCTTGCGATACCACAGCAACAAGGTCTGCGGCACCGGCGCAGCGCCGGACAGGGCCACGCGCAACGCGTCCAGCCCCAGACCGGCGAGGACTTTGTGCCCCACCCGTTTGCCGATAAAGGGCAGGCCCAGCAGGAAATCCAGGCGTTTTGCCGGGATCTTGCTGTACACGCCCATCTGGAATTTGGTCCAGATGCGCGGTACGCCGAACATCGCGGTGGGCCGGGCGCGCTGCAGATCGGTGAGGAAGGTGTCGAGGCTTTCGGCAAAAAATACCGTTTGCCCGGTGTAGATCGACGCCAGCTCAACGAACATGCGTTCGGCCACATGACACAACGGCAGATACGACAGCAGCCGATCCGACTCATTAAGGCCAAACAACTGCGTGCCGTGAGTGGTCGCAAAACCGAGGTTGCCAAAACTGTGCATCACGCCTTTGGGCAGGCCGGTGGTGCCGGAGGTGTAGATGATGGTCGCCAACTGCTCGGCGGCGGGTTTCGGGTCGTCCTGGATCGGCGAACTCTTTTGCACATCGTCCCAGCTGAAATCGAAGGTGCCAGCCGGGTGCAGTGGCAGGCTGATGGTCGGCAGGTCGGCGCTGACGCCACGGGACATGCCGGGCCAGTCATCCAGTTTGCCGATAAACGCCAGCGCGGCTTCGGAGTGTTCCAGCACTTGGGCCACGGACTCAGCGGTGAGGTTGGGGTACAGCGGCACCGACACATGCCCGGCCATCCAGATGGCCAGGTCGGCGATGATCCAGTGGGCGCAGTTTTTCGAGATCAGGGCGATGTGGCTGCCCTGTGGCAATTCCCGGGCGCGCAACCAATGGGCGGCACAACGGGCCTGATGGCCGACGTCGGCCCAGGTCAGGGTTTCGACCTGGCCACCGCCCAGGGGCTGGACCAGAAAGCGCTGGCGAGGATGGCGGGCTTCACGCTCGTAGAACACGTCCAGCGGCAAACGAAAGGCAGCAGACATGCGGCTTGCTCCTGTGTTTTTGGTCTGGAGCAAGCGTAGTCAACCAAGCAAGTGCTTGGTTAACTATTTCACATGGACCTGTAGGAGCGAGGCTTGCCCGCGAAGGCGTCGTGTCATTCAACAACGATGTCGACTGATGCGACGCCTTCGCGGGCAAGCCTCGCTCCTACAAAAGCAAAACGCAGCGCAGCCACTACGGGTGTTTGATGCCCTTGAGCTTCATACCCCCGGCCAGCGGCAAGTCGCCTTCCAGCTCGGCCAACCCGGCGGTTTTCACCGCTTCCGGGTCTTGCACATGACCGTGCTGCAAGTAGCCCAGCAAATTGCCCACCAGCGGGTTATGGCTGACCAGCAAGGCGTGGTCCACCGAAACCAATTGCTCGGCCACCGCTTGCGGGCGATTGTCCGGGGTCAGCCACTCGACGGTGCGGATCTCGGGAGCGAACCCCAGGGTCGTGCGCACGATTTCCGCCGTTTCCTGCGCGCGCAGGTAGGGGCTGGCATAAATGGCCGTGATTGGATGGCCCATTAACGCGGCGGCACTACGCAGGACTTCTTCACGCCCGTGGGCGGTCAGTGCCCGCTCGGAGTCTGGACGCGTGCCGTGTGGCTCGGCTTCACCATGACGCAATACCCAGAGTTTCATAGCTTAGGCTCCTCATCTCGCGCCGGATGTGGCGCAGGCGCTACAGCGTGCGGCGCTTCACCTTCCGGTGTACGCGGCGTCGGCCAGTCGGCGAACGGCCAGGGCTTCTGGTCGCTGTGGAACGTGCCGAAACGACCGATCTGCGCCAGGAACTGGCTCAGGCTGTCGCCGAAGTTCATCAGGCTGGCGCTCGGGGCGCCATAGATCAAACGATAGATCAACTGCACCAGCACCACCGCGCCGAGGATGAATTGCGCGACTTGCCAGACCAGCAAGAACACGATCATCCACAGCACTCGCAGCAGGATGGACTCGTACTTGGCTTCTGTTTTCGGATCGTTCATGTGTCGCTCCCTGCCCCTGTTGTTGGCGTGCTCAATTGAAACCACTGGTGGAAATGAAATCGACGTCGGTTTTCGGCTCGCCACGCATCAATAGACCGATCACCTGCTCCAGCGTGCGACCTTCGAACAGGATGGCGTGCAACCCGGCGACCAGCGGCATGTACACCCCCGCTTCCTGGGACTTGGCCTTGAGCACTTTGAGGGTATTCACGCCTTCGGCGACTTCACCCAGGCGCGTGACGGCGTCTTCCAGGCTCAAGCCCTGGCCGAGGGCGAACCCGACCTGGTAGTTGCGGCTTTTCGGCGACGAACAGGTGACGATCAAGTCGCCCACACCCGCCAGACCAAGGAAGGTCATCGGGTTGGCGCCCTGATTCACCGCAAAGCGAGTCATCTCCGCCAGTGCCCGGGTGATCAGCATGCTTTTGGTGTTCTCGCCCATGCCCAGCGCCACCGCCATGCCGGCGATGATCGCGTAGACGTTTTTCAGCGCCCCGCCCAACTCCACGCCAAAACGGTCGTTGCTGGCGTAAACGCGGAAGGTGCGGCCGTGCAGCGCTTCCTGGACCCGGGAGCACAGTTCGTCGTCTTCGCTGGCGACCACCGTGGCGGTCAGGGCGTGTTCGGCGATTTCCCGGGCCAGGTTCGGCCCGGACAACACGCCGATGCGTGCCTGCGGCGCGATCTCTTCAAGAATCTCGCTCATCAGCTTGAACGTGTGGGCTTCGATGCCTTTGGTCAGGCTGACCAGCAACTTGCCGGTCAAGCGTTCGGCGTAAGGCACCAGCACCGAGCGCAACGCACTGGACGGCAGCGCGACGAAACACAGGTCGCAGGCGTCCAGGGTGGCGGGCAGGTCAGTCACGGCTTCCACGCTGGGCAGAATCTTGATGCCTTTGAGGTAACGCGGGTTCTCGCGATTGACCCGGATGGCCTCGGCCTGTTCGGGGTCACGCATCCACTGCAGGACCTGATGACCGTTCTCGGCCAGCAGATTAGCCACGGCGGTCCCAAAACTACCGCCTCCCAGGACCGCAATCGGGCGCTGTTCAGTCATATGCAATCCGTTAATCCATACCAGTGGCGATGCCGGCATTATACGGTGCGGCCCAGTGGCGGCCAGCCCCGACATTAATTACCGGTACTTGTAGGAAGAAGACCGATAAAACCGAGGAAAATGCCCGTAACGTGACTGGAAAAGTCGCCGAGCTCGGTTAACATGCGCGCCACTTAATCGCTATCAAGGCTGCGTTGTGTCTTTTGGCCCTTCTTCACCTCGCTCGTCGCTGCTGCTGGCGCTGCTCTTCAGCCCGGTTTTGCTGGCCGACGACCTGTTCCTCGACAACGAACCGCTGCCCCAGGTACTGACGGCCACGCGGCTGAAGCAGTCGCCGGCCGCCGTGCCGGGGAGCATGACGGTGATCGACAGCGAATTGATCAACGCCAGCGGCGCCCGGGACATCAGCGAATTGCTGCGTTTGGTGCCAGGGATGATGGTCGGCAACATCAACGGTAATCAGGCGGCGGTGAACTACCACGGCACCAACGCCAGCGAAGCGCGACGCATGCAGGTGTTGATCGATGGCCGTTCGGTGTACCGCGCCGGCCTGGCCACGGTGGACTGGAGCGATATTCCGGTCGCGATGGAAGACATCGAACGCATCGAAGTCTTTCGCGGGCCGAACACCGTCAGTTATGGCGCCAACGCGCTGATGGCGGTGGTCAACATCATCACCCGCAACCCGGCGGACAGTCACGGCACACGCCTGAAAGTCACCCGGGGCCAGCGCGGCATCAATGATTTCTACGCCAGCCAGGGCACCGGTTGGGACGGCGGCGATTTGCGCCTGTCGCTCTCCGGCCAGCAAGACGACGGCTTCGACTCGGACCGCAGCGGCGCCGATTACCGTGACAGTCGACGCCTGGACCGCTTCAACCTCGCGGTCAGCCAGACCCTCAACGAAAGCCAAAGCATCGATTGGCAACTGAATGCCAAGGACGGCAGCAATCAGCGGCCCTACACCTATCGCCCGGTCTTCTCGGGGATTACCGCCGCCGGGAACAATTCCGACGTAATCGCCAAGGATTACGCCGGTTCCCTGCGCTGGAACCTGGACATCAACCCTGATCACAGCCTTTATATCCAGGGCTCGGCGCAGCACTGGGATCGCCAGCAGACCTGGCGCGCCTGTGACGCCGAAGTGTCGTTCAGCCCGCAACTGACCGACCTGTGGCAACTCAACCCGAATTACGCCGAACGCCTGGCGCGCAATATGGAGCGCTACACCGGGCCCGGCGCACCGGCAGGTACGGCGGCGGAACAGGCCCTGGGCAATCAAGTGCTGGAGCAGTGGAAAAACGGCGCTAAACAAACCCTCTGCGGGGATATCGACCAAAGTGCCCGGGAATCGCGCTACGACCTAGAACTGCAGGACACCCTGAGCCTGTCCGATAGTCTGCGACTGGTCAGCGGCATGAACTATCGTTACGACCGGGCAGACTCCGAGACCTACTTCAATGGCACGCTCGACGACACCACCTGGCGCACGTTCGGCCAACTCGAGTGGCGCGCCAGCGAACACTGGTTGCTTCAGGGCGGCGCCATGTTCGAAGACACGCAACTGACCGGCAGTTCGTTGACCCCACGGGTAGCGGTCAACTACCTGATCAACCCGCGCCACGGCCTGCGTGCGGTGTATTCCGAAGCCATTCGCTCGCCGGACATGTTCGAAAACAACGTGAACTGGAGCTACCAGGTCACCAATCTGCGGCCCAGCGCCTATGGCCAGACCAGCGCCCGCTACTTTGTGAAGACCCGCGGCCCCGGCGACCTCGACAAGGAGCGCATGCGTTCCCGGGAACTGGGCTACAACGGCTTCTTCGCCGAGCTCGGGCTGGCGGTCGATGTGAAGCTGTTCTACGACGAAATCACCGGGATGATCAGCGAGCCGTTGCGCAACAACCAATACATCGCCAGCAACGCCAACAACTCCCGCTTCAGCGGGACCGAAACCCAGCTCGACTGGCACGTCAGCAGTAAAGATCGCCTGCGCCTGACCTATGCCTACGTCGATGCCAAGGCCAGCAACCCGCTGGACCAACAGCAGACCGCGCGCAACAGCGGTTCCGCCGGTTGGTTGCGCAACTGGGGCCAGGGCTGGAACAGCGCGCTCTTCTACTATGGTGACGACGCCCTCAATGGCTACCGTTTCGAACGGATCGACACGCGCATCGCCAAACGCATCGGCCTGGGCAAGGCCAACCTGGAACTGGCCGGCGTGCTGCAACAACGCCTGGACAATCAGCCCACCACCTTCGTCGATAACAATTACGACGAACGCCGAGTGCTCTATTTCAGCGCGGAGCTGGCGTTCTAGATGCAACCTCAGTCACGGAAGACGCCAACCCTTGGCCGCCTGCTGGCCGGGTTGTGCCTGGTGCTCGGCGCCCTGCTGTGCAGCCTGCCGGCCCGTGCCATGGACATTCTGCTGACCGGCGCCGAAGACAGCCCCGGCGTGCAATCTTTCACCCAGGCCCTGAGCGAGTTGCGCCCCACCGACAGCGTGCGTTTCCAGCCGTTGGCGAGCCTGCCGGCGCCGGGCAAGTTGCCCAGTGGCACACGTCTGATCCTGCTCGACCTGCCTAGCCTCGACTGGCGCCTGCAAGACAGCCAGGGCCCGGCGACACTGGTGCTGCGCATCAGTCGCCTGCAAGCTCAGCAACGCTTGAGCAATGTGCAACCCACCCACCTGAGCCTGTTGTGGAGCGATCCGCCCCTGGAGCGGCAATTGCACCTGACCCGCTTGATCCTGCCCCAAGTGCGCAGGGTCGGCGTGCTCTATGACCGGCACAGCGAATTCCTCTTGAAAGAACTGCGCCTGGCCGCCCTGCCCCTGGGCCTGGAGATCGTCACCGAGCGCTGGGACAACACCAACGACAGTCGCCCGTTGCAGGCGCTCTTGAAAAACAGCGACGTGCTGCTGGGCCTCGACGATCCCGACCTGTACAACCCCAAGACCGCGAAAAACCTGCTGCTCAGCAGCTATGCCCGGCAAATGGCGCTGATCGGCCCCAACGCCGGTTTCGTCAGGGCCGGCAGCCTGGCCAGCACCTACAGCGACCAGAGCGACTGGCTGGCGATTCTCGACGACCTGCTCGACCGCCCGCCCGCCACTTGGCCGCGTACGCTCTACCCCAAGCACTTCAAGGTCTTAAGCAATCCACAAGTGGCTCGTTCATTAGGTATTGAACAGATGAATGAAGCATCTGTCGCAACACAGTTGGCCGAAGGAGAAAGCCGCCCATGACCTTCCGACGCCGTTGGGACATCAACACTCGCACCCAGATCATCAGCCTTGGCCCCGCCCTGTTGCTGACGTTGCTGCTGATCAGCTTCTTCACCTTCGTGCGGATCCAGGACCTGCGCCAGGAACTCAACCACACCGGTCAACTGATCGCCAACCAACTGGCGCCGGCCACCGAATACGGGGTGATTTCCGGCAACAACGACGTGCTGGAAAGTCTGCTCAAGGCCACGCTCGCCACGCCTAATGTGCGTTTCCTCGAAGTGCAGGACAGCGCCAACCGGATTCTGGTGTACGTCGAACAACCGTCGGAATCCCACAACCGCTCGCAGCAGGTCGAAGTGTTCCAGGCACCGGTGCGGCTGCAACGGATCGCGCTGAACAATGACTTCTTCCAGAACACCAAGACCTCGGTCAGTGCGCCGAGCGAGGATTACCTGGGGCGGGTGGTCGTCGGCCTGTCCAACGACGCTTTCAGCCAGCGCCAACAAGAGATTCTGTTCAAGGCCGGGATCCTCGCGTTGTTTGCCTTGCTGTTCACCTTCCTGCTGGCCCGGCGCCTGGCGGGCAGCCTGTCGCAACCGATCCGCGACATCGGCAACGCGGTCAAGGCGATCCAGAAAGGCGATTACACCACGCCGCTGCCGATCGTCGATGACACCGAACTCGGAGCCCTGTCGCAGCACATCAACAACCTCGCCGAGGGCCTGGAACAGGCCAGCCGCGAACAACAGCAAGCGATGTCGCAGTTGATCCAGACCCGGGAAGAAGCGGAAAAAGCCAACAACGCCAAATCCGACTTCCTGGCGATGATGAGCCATGAACTGCGCACACCGATGAACGGCGTGCTGGGCATGCTGCAATTGCTCGAAACCACCGACATGACCGAGGAGCAGGTCGAATACGCGGCGCTGGCTTCGGAGTCCACCGAGCATTTGCTCAAGGTGATCAACGACATCCTCGACTTCTCGCGCATCGAGCGTTCGGAACTGGAGCTGGAGCACATTCCGTTCAACCTAGCGGACCTGATCAGTAGCTGCGCCCAGTCCTTCCAGCACAGCGCGGTGCAGCGCAAGCTCGATCTGGAATTGCTGATCCCCGATGACTTGCGCGCCTTGCAGGTCCAGGGCGATCCGACGCGGATCCGGCAAATTCTGGTCAACCTGATCGGCAACGCCCTGAAATTCACCGAACAGGGCCGCGTGACCATCGAGCCACAGTGGCAATCCCTGGATCACGAACTGCTGTGGTTTACCTGCACCGTGCGCGACAGCGGCATCGGAATTTCACCCGAAAGCCTGGAATTGATGTTCAACGCGTTCCAGCAGGCCGACAGTTCCATTTCAAGACGTTACGGCGGCACCGGGCTCGGCTTGCCGATTGCCCGCACCCTGGCCGAACGCATGGGCGGTACGTTGCGGGCCCAGAGCGAGGAAGGTCGCGGCTCGGTGTTCACCCTGGAAATTCCCCTGGCCCTTTATAAGCAGGCGTTACCGGAACTGGCGCCGCCACGGGTGCCGACGGGCAATGGCCACGGCGAAGGACGCAATGTGCTGTTGGTGGAAGACAATCCAGTCAACCAGACCGTTATCGAGGCGATGTTGCGCAGCCTGGGCTTTACTGTGAGCGTCGCCAGCGATGGCGCGCAGGCAGTGCGCAGTGCCGAGAGCCTGATTTTCGAGGCGATCCTGATGGACTGCCGGTTGCCGGTCATCGACGGCTATGAAGCCACCCGCCAGATTCGCCAATTGCCCGGTTGCGGGGACTTGCCGATCATCGCCCTGACGGCCAATGCCTTGCAGGGTGATCGCGAAGCGTGCCTGTCGGCGGGCATGAACGATTACCTGGCCAAGCCCTTCAAACGCACTGATCTGCAGCAAATTCTGCAGCGATGGGTGCAGTAGTGCTGTCCTTTCGGCTATCTGCGACTGGCGTGAAAGGCGAAAGTGCGGCAGTCTTAGGCACCCGAACAGGCCCGAAAAGGGGCTTGAATAATAATTTCAGTGCACAAGTGTACATTCATGTCCTTGGTGCTGTGACTTTCACCACAACGCAATAGTCTATGAGTAGGCTGTCGACTCGAGGCATGAACGCTTCGATCGGCCGGGAAGATTTGCCCCACCCTGCCGCACGGGACTATTGAGGAGCTCGCATGACCAAACAAAACGCCTTTACTCGGGAAGACCTGCTGCGCTGCAGTCGCGGTGAGCTGTTCGGCCCAGGTAACGCGCAACTGCCCGCCCCGAACATGCTGATGGTGGATCGCATCACCCATATCAGCGAAGAGGGTGGCAAGTACGGCAAAGGTGAATTGGTCGCCGAGCTGGATATCACTCCGGACCTGTGGTTCTTCGCCTGTCACTTCGAAGGTGATCCGGTGATGCCGGGCTGCCTGGGCCTCGACGCCATGTGGCAACTGGTCGGCTTCTTCCTCGGCTGGCAGGGTCTGCCGGGCCGCGGTCGCGCACTGGGTTCGGGTGAAGTGAAGTTCTTTGGTCAGGTCCTGCCGACCGCCAAGAAAGTTACGTATAACATTCAGATCAAGCGCGTCCTCAAAGGCAAGCTGAACCTCGCTATCGCCGATGGTTCGGTCAGTGTCGACGGCCGCGAAATCTACACCGCCGAAGGCCTTCGGGTCGGCGTGTTCACCTCCACTGAAAACTTCTAAGGGTTATCCGCATGCGCCGCGTCGTTATCACTGGTCTGGGCATCGTTTCGTGCCTGGGCAATGACAAAGAGACCGTCTCCGCTAACCTGCGTGCAAGCCGCCCTGGCATCCGGTTCAACCCGGAATATGCTGAAATGGGTCTGCGTAGCCAGGTTTCCGGCTCCATTGACCTTCCCCTCGAAGAGCTGATCGATCGCAAGATCTATCGCTTCGTCGGCCACGCGGCGGCTTACGCCTACCTGGCCATGAAAGACGCCATCACTGACTCCGGTCTGACCGATGAGCAAGTCTCCAACCCGCGTACCGGCCTGATCGCCGGTTCCGGTGGCGCCTCCACGCTGAACCAGATGGAAGCGCTGGACATCCTGCGCGAGAAAGGCGTGAAGCGCGTCGGCCCATACCGCGTAACGCGGACCATGAGCAGCACCGTTTCCGCTTGTCTGGCCACGCCGTTCAAGATCAAGGGCCTGAACTACTCCATCGCGTCTGCCTGCGCTACCAGTGCTCACTGCATCGGTACGGCTATGGAACAGATCCAGATGGGCAAGCAGGACATCGTGTTCGCCGGCGGCGGTGAAGAAGAACATTGGAGCCAGTCGTTCCTGTTCGACGCCATGGGCGCACTGTCCAGCCAGTACAACGAAACCCCGGAAAAGGCTTCCCGTGCCTACGACGCCAAGCGTGACGGTTTCGTCATCGCCGGCGGTGGCGGCATGGTCGTGGTCGAGGAGCTGGAACACGCTCTGGCCCGTGGCGCGAAGATCTACGCGGAAATCGTTGGCTACGGCGCGACGTCCGACGGCTACGACATGGTCGCGCCAAGCGGCGAAGGCGCCATCCGCTGCATGCAGATGGCCATGTCCACCGTCGACACCCCGATCGACTACCTGAACACCCACGGCACCTCGACTCCGGTCGGCGACGTCGCGGAAATGAAAGGTGTGCGTGAAGTGTTCGGCGCCAACGCTCCGGCCATCAGCTCCACCAAGAGCCTGTCGGGTCACTCCCTGGGCGCCGCCGGCGTTCACGAAGCGATCTACTGCATGCTGATGATGGAAGGCAACTTCATGGCGGGTTCCGCCAACATCGACGAACTGGACCCGGAAGTGGCTGACATGCCGATCCTGACCAAGACGCGCGAAGACGCCACCATCAACACCGTGATGAGCAACAGCTTCGGCTTCGGTGGCACCAACGCCACGCTGGTGCTCAAGCGCTGGGCTGGCAAGTAACACCCCGCCCCGTTCGCTGCACACAAAAACGCCCCGACTGGTTCGGGGCTTTTTTTTTGCGCCTGGGAAAAGTACCAGCAACTGCACAATACCTGTGGGAGCGGGCTTGCTCGCGAAGGCGCAGTGTCAGTCACATCATTGCTATCTGAGGCACCGCTTTCGCGAGCAAGCCCGCTCCCACAAGGGGGATTGGAGTCAGTCTAGAGCAGCGGTTTTGTTCAAGGCGAACATGAAACTTTTGTCATTTAACTCAGCCACCTGCGACCGAATGTCGCGTGTTTAGCGGGCTGCAGGACTTTTGCAGTTTTCGCAATTATTCGTTGCCGAACGAAAGCGTTTACTTAGGAAGCTAACAAAACATATAACAGAGGCCTGCACACGCCTTGGTGCAGGTAACTGAGATTGGGAGCTAGCAGATGACTGTAAAAGTAACTGAACGCGACGATTCACATAAATCCCATGAAGGCATCGCCGCCGGTATCCGTATCTGGGATGTACATCAACAAGACATGCTGGTCGGCATGTTCCATTCCGAGACCGATGCGCATAACTACAAGTCTGAACTGGAAACACTGGAGCAACAGCGCGAACTGCGTTCCGCCCAGGTGTGAAGCAACTACAGCATTGAAAACGACAAACCCCGCCATGAGCGGGGTTTGTCGTTGTAGCGGGCCCTAAAGGCTTACCACATCAGGTCATCAGGAATCTGATAGGCCGCGTACGGATCGTCCTCGGCAGCGACTTCTTCCTTCTTGACGTTCAGCTGCACGATTCGCTGTGGATCGCGCTCCTGGATCTTCAGGGCCGCCTCACGGGGGATCACTTCGTAACCGCCGCCGTGGTGCACGATCGCCAGGAAGCCATTGCTGAGCTGGTTGCGCATCAGCGGGTTGACCGAGATGCGCTTGACCTTCTTGTCGTCCACGAAGTTGTAGTAGTCCTCGGTGGTCAACTTGGGCAGGCGCGAGACTTCGATCAATTGCTTGACCTGCGCGGCACGAGCCTTGGCCTCGACCTTTTCCTGCTGCTGGCGATTCAGCTCCTGGTCACGCTTGACCTTCTCGGCCAGCGCTTCCTTGGCCAGGCGCTGCTGGGTGTCGTCCTGTTCGATCTGGCCCTTATGGACCAGGCGTTGCTGCTTCTGCTTCTCTTTGCCGACCTGTTTGGCCTGCTTTTGGTTGACCAGCCCTGCTTTGAGCAACTGGTCGCGAAGGGAAATGCTCATGGTGCTTATTTCTCACTTAGGCAACTGCTCAACCGCAGCTGGGCAAATTCTTTTCCTGACGTTTGGCTTCACCCCATAGGGCGTCCAACTCTTCGAGGGTGCAATCTTCTATGGGACGGTGGGTGTCGCGCAATGCCTGTTCGATAAAACGGAAGCGTCTTTCGAATTTGCTGTTGGCGCCACGCAGGGCCGTTTCCGGATCGACCTTCAGATGACGCGCCAGATTGACCACGGAAAACAGCAGATCACCGACCTCGTCGGCAATCGCTGCCGAGTCGTTGTCGGCCATGGCTTCGAGCACTTCATCGAGTTCTTCGCGAACCTTGTCCAGCACCGGCAGCGCATCCGGCCAGTCGAAACCGACCTGCCCGGCGCGCTTTTGCAACTTGGCCGAGCGCGACAGTGCCGGTAGCGCTGCGGGCACGTCATCGAGCAAGGACAACTGTTCCGGCGCCGTGGACTTCTCAGCGCGCTCCTCTGCCTTGATCTCTTCCCAGCGCTGTTTGACCTGTTCTTCGTTCAGACGCGGAACGTCCAGCGGCGCGTAGAGATCACCGGTGGGGAACACGTGGGGATGACGACGGATCAGTTTGCGGGTGATGCTGTCGACCACCCCGGCGAATTCGAAGCGCCCTTCTTCCCGGGCCAGTTGGCTGTAATAAACCACCTGAAACAGCAAGTCGCCCAACTCACCCTGCAAGTGATCGAAGTCACCGCGCTCGATGGCGTCGGCCACTTCGTAGGCTTCTTCCAGGGTGTGCGGGACGATGGTGGCGTAGGTTTGCTTGATGTCCCACGGGCAGCCGAACTGCGGGTCGCGCAGGCGGTTCATCAGGTGCAGCAAGTCTTCGAGTGAATACATCAATCAATCTCTACATCTGCAACGCGGTGTGTCGGGTAACCGTAAACCTGTAGGAGCGAGGCTTGCCCGCGAAGGCGTCGTGTCAGTCGACATCTTTGTTGGCTGATACGACGCCTTCGCGGGCAAGCCTCGCTCCTACAGGGGACCGCTTCACGGGGTGCGGTTACGCCGGGTTTCGATGATGTTCGGCAATTGGGAAATCCTTCCCAGCAACCGACCCAACGCATCCAGCCCCGGAATCTCGATGGTCAGGGACATCAGCGCAGTGTTGTCCTCCTTGTTCGAGCGGGTGTTGACCGCCAGCACGTTGATCCGCTCGTTGAGCAGCACCTGCGACACGTCACGCAGCAGACCGGAACGGTCGTAGGCACGGATGATGATGTCCACCGGGTAGGTGAGCACCGGCACCGGGCCCCAGCTGACCTGGATGATCCGCTCTGGCTCGCGCCCGCCCAGTTGCAGCACCGAGGCGCAGTCCTGACGGTGAATGCTCACACCGCGGCCCTGGGTGATGTAACCGACGATCGCATCCCCCGGCAGCGGCTGGCAGCAACCGGCCATCTGGGTCATCAGGTTGCCGACACCCTGGATCTGGATATCGCCGCGTTTGCCCGGTTTGTAGCCGGTGGCTTTGCGCGGAATCAGTTCCAGTTGTTCGTTGCCGCGTTCCGGCTCGACCAGTTGCTGGGCCAGGTTGACCAGTTGCGCCAAACGCAAATCGCCGGCGCCGAGGGCGGCGAACATGTCCTCGGCGGTTTTCATGTTGGCTTTTTCGGCCAACTTGTCGAAATCCACCGCAGGCAGGCCGAGGCGCGTCAGTTCGCGCTCGATCAAGGTTTTACCGGCCGCGACGTTCTGATCACGGGCCTGCAATTTGAACCAGTGAACGATCTTCGCCCGCGCCCGGGAAGTGGTGACGTAACCCAGGTTCGAGTTCAGCCAGTCACGGCTCGGCGTGCCGTGCTTGCTGGTGATGATCTCGACCTGTTCACCGGTTTGCAGGCTGTAGTTGAGCGGCACGATGCGCCCGTTGATCTTGGCGCCACGGCAGTTGTGACCGATTTCAGTGTGTACGCGGTAGGCGAAGTCCAGCGGTGTCGAGCCTTTCGGCAAGTCGATGGCGTGACCGTCCGGGGTGAAGATGTAGACCCGGTCCGGCTCGATATCGACCCGCAACTGATCCGCCAGGCCGCCGATGTCACCGAGTTCTTCGTGCCACTCGAGGACCTGCCGCAGCCAGGAGATTTTCTCTTCGTACTGGTTGGAGCCAGCCTTGACGTCGGTGCCCTTGTAGCGCCAGTGCGCGCAAACGCCCAACTCGGCTTCTTCGTGCATGGCATGGGTGCGGATCTGCACTTCCAGCACTTTACCTTCGGGGCCGATCACGGCGGTGTGCAACGAGCGGTAGCCGTTCTCTTTCGGGTTGGCGATGTAGTCGTCGAATTCTTTCGGGATGTGTCGCCACAAGGTGTGGACGATGCCGAGCGCGGTGTAGCAGTCGCGCATTTCCGGCACCAGCACGCGAACGGCGCGCACGTCATAGATCTGGCTGAACTCCAGGCCCTTGCGCTGCATTTTGCGCCAGATCGAATAGATGTGTTTGGCCCGGCCACTGATGTCGGCATCGACGCCGGTGGCGGTCAATTCATTCTTGAGTTGGCTCATCACGTCGGCGATGAAGCGCTCGCGGTCCAGTCGCCGCTCGTGCAGCAACTTGGCAATCTGCTTGTACTGGTCGGGCTCCAGGTAACGGAAGGACAAGTCCTCCAGCTCCCACTTGATATGACCGATACCCAGGCGATGGGCGAGCGGCGCGTAGATGTCGAAGACTTCACGGGCCACGCGGTTGCGTTTTTCGTCGTCGGCGGTTTTGACCGCACGGATCGCGCAAGTGCGTTCGGCGAGTTTGATCAGCGCGACGCGCACGTCGTCGACCATCGCCACCAACATTTTGCGCAGGTTTTCCACCTGGCCCTGAGTGCCCAGCACCAGGGATTGACGGGGGCTCAGGCTGGCGCTGATCGCCGCCATGCGCAACACGCCGTCGATAAGTTTGGCGACCACCGGACCGAAGCGCTGGCTGATCGCCGGCAGTTCAATCTGGCCTTCGCGCACGCCGCGATACAGGATCGCCGCTACCAACGAATCCTGATCGAGTTTGAGGTCGGCGAGAATCTCGGCGATCTCAAGGCCCGTGCGGAAACTCGAGGTCCCTTCGGACCAGAGGTTTTTCGCCGCATTGGCTTGCTGTTCGGCCTGTCGAGCGAACTCGCAGGCTTCCTTCAAGGCTTCGCGATCCAGTGCCTGATCGACAGTGACCGCGTGATCGAGCCAAGCCTCGAGATTGATACTGCCGTCGGTGTTGATCGGCTGGTGTGCTCTCACCTGTACCATCTTGCTTTACCTTCCCTACGACGCAGATTCAATGCGTCAAATCGCTGACCTTCATTGCCCGTGAGCCCGCGCCGGGCTGGTGCGCGGCGGCTGCACGGGCGGCCAGTCGGACCAGACGAGCCGTCCTAGCTCGCTTCAAATAACGCCATGGCCTCGACATGTGCCGTCTGAGGAAACATATCGAGAATCCCGGCACGTTTTAACCGGTAGCCCTGCTTGATCAATTCAACCGTGTCCCGCGCCAGCGTTGCCGGATTGCACGACACGTATACCAACCGTTTGGCGCCCAGGGATGCCAGCTTGCGCACCACCTCGAAAGCACCGTCCCGTGGTGGGTCCAAGAGTACCGCACAAAAGCCTTCGCGCGCCCATTCGGCATCGGTCAAAGGCTGGGATAAATCGGCCTGAAAAAACCGGGTGTTATGCAAATTGTTGCTGGCGGCATTCGCAGCGGCGCGCTCGACCATCGCCTGCACACCTTCCACCGCCACTACTTCGCGCACGGCTTTGGCCAGCGGCAGGGCAAAGTTGCCCAGGCCGCAGAACAGATCCAGAACGCGCTCATCGGCCTGTGGCTTGAGCCAGTCCAGCGCCTGCGCGACCATCGCTTCATTAACCCCGGCGTTGACCTGGATGAAATCCCCCGGCCGATACGCCAGATTCAAGTCCCACTGCTCCAGGCGATAACCCAGCGTCTGGCCGGCTTCAACCGGTTGCGGCTCGCCGTCGCCATGCAGCCACAACTGGGCTTCATGGAACGCGCAGAAATCCTTGAGGATCGTCAGGTCGGCCTCGGACAACGGCGCCATGTGCCGCAGCAACACCGCCAGCGATGAACCGCTGAACAATTCCACATGCCCAAGTGCCTGGGGTTTGCTCAAACGACGGAGCATCTCCGGCAAGCGGCTCATGATCGGTTGCAAGGGCTGTACCAGCACCGGGCACTCGTTGATTGCAACGATGTCCTGACTGCCAGCCGCACGGAAACCCACTTCGAGTTTTTTCGCTTTCATGTCCCAGCGCACCGCCACCCGGGCGCGACGGCGGTAACCGAATTCCGGTCCGCTCAACGGCGCAGCCCACTCTTGAGGTTCGACACCGGCGACCTTGGATAATTGCTCGGCCAGCATGCGCTGTTTCAGGGCAAGTTGTTCGCTGTGGGGCAGGTGTTGCACGCTGCAACCGCCGCAGCGACCGGCATGGGGGCACGGTGCCGGGCGACGCAATTCGCTGGCCTGGAACACCCGCTCGGTGCGGGCCTCGACCACTTTGCCGTGGGCATTGAGCACCCGCGCCTCGACATCTTCACCGGCCAATGCGCCGATGACGAACCAGGTGCGACCTTCAAAAAACGCGATACCACGACCGTCATTGGCCAGGCGCTCGATGCTCAAGCGCTGCTTTTTGCCGGTCGGAACTTGCGGGGCCTTGCTGCCGCCCGTGGGTTGGAAGCGCAGGCCTCTCTCTTGCTTGGCCATCAGTTGGGCGCGTCGAAAATGCCGGTCGACAAGTAACGGTCGCCACGGTCGCAGATGATCGCAACGATCACCGCGTTTTCAACTTCATGGGACAGGCGCAGCATCGCTGCCACCGCACCGCCGGAGGACACACCACAGAAAATGCCTTCCTCACGGGCCAGGCGGCGGGTCACGTCCTCGGCTTCGCTTTGGGCCATGTCGACGATGCGGTCGACACGATCGGCCTGGTAGATCTTCGGCAGGTATTCTTGCGGCCAGCGACGGATGCCCGGAATCGCCGAGCCTTCCATCGGTTGCAGGCCGATGATCTGCACGCTGTCGCTCTGCTCTTTCAAGTAGCGCGACACGCCCATGATGGTGCCGGTGGTGCCCATCGAACTGACGAAATGCGTGATGGTGCCCTCGGTCTGGCGCCAGATTTCCGGGCCGGTGGTGGTGTAGTGCGCCTCAGGGTTATCCCCGTTGGCGAACTGGTCCAGCACCTTGCCACGGCCTTCGGCTTCCATGCGCTGGGCGAGGTCGCGAGCGCCTTCCATGCCTTCTTCCTGGGTGACCAGAATCAGCTCGGCGCCATAGGCCGTCATCGCGGCTTTGCGTTCAGCGCTGGAATTGTCCGGCATGATCAGGATCATCTTGTAACCCTTGATTGCGGCGGCCATGGCCAGCGCAATCCCGGTGTTACCCGACGTCGCTTCGATCAGCGTATCGCCGGCGTGAATCTGCCCACGCAACTCGGCGCGGGTGATCATCGACAGCGCCGGCCGATCCTTGACCGAACCCGCCGGGTTATTCCCTTCGAGCTTGAGCAAAAGGGTGTTGCTGGTGGCGCCAGGCAGGCGCTGCAAACGGACCAGCGGAGTGTTGCCGACGCAATCGGCGATGGTTGGGTACTGCAAGGTCATGGCGTATTCGCAATCCAGACTGCGGGGGCGCCTATCATACCGGCAAACGTTCACAGGCCATATCACGCAAAGTGTGGTGCTTATGGCTTATGGGAATAAGGGACTGGATCGCGACTCATCTTCTTTACCCCATGGCGCTTGGGCAATGAGCGCCCCAGGATGATTGTGTCAGCACTGCTGACACATTTTCCGGTTTAGAGACATCGCACTCCAACAGTGCAGTTTTCAGCATCCGTTACAGTCAGGACAAATGTCGCACCAGTGGAGCGACTTTCTCTTTAGCTTGGGAGATTGTGGTGGCTGGCAGGGCCTCTTCGCGAGCAAGCCCGCTCCCACAGGGGATCCGTGGTGATCACGCTATTTGTGGACGACAGAGGTCCACTGTGGGAGCGGGCTTGCTCGCGAAGGCGTCGTCACTGACGCCACAAACATCCGCCAATAACCGCATATTCAACCGCAACCCCACCCCAGTGTTCTGCGCCCAAAGCGTCCCCCCCTGACGCTGCACCGCGTTCCTGGCAATGCTCAACCCCAGCCCAAACCCGCCATCCCCCGGTCGCGAACCATCGAGGCGAATAAAGGGCGAGAAGATCCGCTCCAGATCACTTTCAGCCACCCCGCCGCCCTGATCCTCCAGCCACAGATGCCAGAAGTCGCCGTCACGCTGCCCGCCAAGGCTGACCAAGCCACCGTTGGGGGAATGTCGGATCGCGTTGCGCACGATGTTTTCCAATGCCTGGGCCAAGGTATTCAGATGCCCACGGACCCAGCAGGATGAATCCACCTCGCAGCGCAATTGACTCGCCGGCCAGCCGCTTTCGTAGCAGGCGTTTTCCGTGAGCATGTCCCACAGCGCCTGAATCTGGATCGATTCATCGGGCAACCGGGTGCGTTCGGTGTCGAGCCAGGCCAGTTGCAGGGTGTCTTCCACCAGGCGCTGCATGCCATCGACTTCGCGGCCGATGCGCTCGCGCAATTGCACCAGCCCCTGCTCGCTTTCGCTGGCCACCCGCAGGCGACTCAGGGGTGTGCGCAGTTCGTGGGACAGGTCGCGCAGCAGTTGTTGTTGCAGGGCGACGGTGCTTTGCAAGCGTTCGGACATGTGGTCGAAGGCCCGGCCCAGCTCGCCTAGTTCATCGGAGCGATTGGTGGTGTGGCTCGACAGGCGCACGTTCAATTGGTCGGCACGCCAGGCGTTGGCCTGTTCGCGCAGGCTGTTCAACGGCACGACCAGCAATCGATACAAGCCAACGCACAGCAGCAAGGTGAACAGCCCGGGAATCACCCCGTTGGTGATTACACGCCAGAACACCCGGTACTGCCCAGGCATGAAACGTTGCGGTAATTCGATCACCAGGTTGCCGGCGTACGGGTCGCCGGGAAACGGCACACGCAACCACGGCAGGTTTTTCTTGTGGATGGGCCAGTCCAGGCCGCGCAGGAAGGTCAGGTGTTCGATTTCCTTGTCCGTCAGCGACGCGCTGCCCAAGGACTGCAAATCCCCGCCAATCACGCCAACCCAGCCTGTTTCACGCTGTTTCATGCCTTGCAGCCAGGCATCGACGCCCGCCCGTTGGCGCTGCTGCCACGCCTGTTCGGCTTCGGCGGCGTAGCGGGTCAAGGTGCCGCGGGCGTCATCGGACAGGAACTGGTTGCGCTGCTCCATATAGCGGCCCCAGGACCAGCTCAACCAGATCATCAACAGACAAAACGCCACCAGCAAACACGCCAGCTTCCAGAACAGCGAGTGCCGGCCCGGCAGGTCAGACCATTTCATCGACGGCGCTCATCACGTAACCCTTGCCCCATACCGTGCGCACTTCCCGCTCCGCGTAGCCGACAGCCTTGAGCTTGCGACGGATCTGGCTGATATGCATGTCCAGGCTACGGTCATGGGCCGCGTAGCCCCGTTGCAGCACTTGCTGATAAAGGAAGGCCTTGCTCAGTACTTCGTCGTGGTTGCGATTGAGGATTTCCAGCAGTCGGTACTCGCTGCGGGTCAGGCCGGCAGCCTGTTCGCGGTAGAAAACCTCACACTGGTCCTCGTCGAACAGCAAGCTGTGAACGGGGCTGATCACCGCGAAAGGTTCTGGCCGACGGTCGAGGGCCACCCGGCGCAGGATGGCTTCGATGCGCACCCGCAGCTCGGCCATGCTGAACGGCTTGGGCAGGTAATCGTCGGCACCCAGGCGAAAACCGCTGATGCGATCAGCCTCGGCGCCCAGTGCCGACATCAGCACCACCGGCGTGGCATGACTCTGGCGCAATTGGGTCAACACGTTCAAGCCGTCGAGTCCCGGCAGCAGGATATCCATCAGCACCACATCAAACGGCTGGCCGCGGGCGATGGCCAGGCCTTCCTGGCCGTTCTGGCACCAGGTCACCTGAAAACCGCAGCGCCCCAGGTGCTCGTGGACATAAGCACCGAGCACGAGGTCGTCTTCTATAGACAGGATACGAGGATGGCCAGCAGTGATGGGATTCATGACTATCTGCAAATAATTCTCAGTTGGCGATTATTCAAGATTGCCTCGCCATGGGCAACCCAAGGTTTGCCCGGCAGGCGAAAGCGTCGATCCAACCGACGAATGACGACATCAATTTTACGAAGATTGCCCGCAAGCAAATCGCTACACTGCGCAAGTGGTGCGTGCCGGATGCACGCGCGGGTCCAATAAATAGCGGGATGCAGGAGAAATGCGTGCTTAAGAAACTGGGAATCAAAGGCCGCGTGCTGTTGCTGACCTTGCTGCCCACCAGCCTGATGGCCTTGGTGCTGGGCGGCTATTTCACCTGGATGCAGCAATCGGACCTGCAAGCCCAACTCATGCAGCGCGGCGAGATGATCGCCGAGCAACTGGCGCCGCTGGTGGCCCCGGCCATGGGCCACAAGGACACCGACCTGCTGGAACGCATCGCCACCCAGTCCCTGGAACAGACCGACGTGCGCGCCGTGACCTTCCTCGCTCCCGACCGCACGCCCCTGGCCCACGCCGGCCCGACCATGCTCAACGCAGCGCCGATCGGCAACGGCTCGCAGATGCTGCGCCGTAGCGGCAATGACGCCACCCGCTATCTGCTGCCGGTGTTCGGCAAGCATCGCAACCTGGCCGGCGACGTGATTCCCGATGAAGCCGACCGACTGCTGGGCTGGGTCGAACTGGAACTGTCCCACAACGGCATGTTGCTGCGCGGTTACCGCAGCCTGTTCGCCAGTCTGCTGCTGATTGGCGCCGGGCTGGCTGGGGCGGCGCTGCTGGCGTTGCGCATGGGCCGCACGATCAACCGGCCGATCAGCCAGATCAAACTGGCGGTGGCGCAGCTCAAGGACGGTCATCTGGAAACCCGCCTGCCGCCCCTCGGCAGCCAGGAACTGGATGAGCTGGCGTCCGGCATCAACCGCATGGCCGGCACCCTGCAAAACGCCCAGGAAGAATTGCAACACAGCGTCGATCAGGCCACCGAAGACGTGCGCCAGAACCTGGAAACCATCGAAATCCAGAACATCGAACTGGACCTGGCGCGCAAGGAAGCCCTGGAAGCGAGCCGGATCAAATCCGAGTTCCTGGCCAACATGAGCCATGAAATCCGCACGCCGCTCAACGGCATTCTCGGCTTCACCCATTTGCTGCAAAAAAGCGAGTTGACCCCGCGCCAGCTCGATTACCTGGGCACCATCGAAAAGTCCGCCGACAGCCTGCTGGGGATCATCAATGAGATCCTCGACTTCTCGAAAATCGAGGCCGGCAAACTGGTACTCGACAACATTCCGTTCAACCTGCGCGACCTGCTGCAGGACACCCTGACCATCCTCGCCCCCGCAGCTCATGCCAAACAACTGGAGCTGGTGAGCCTGGTCTATCGCGACACGCCGCTGTCGCTGGTGGGTGATCCGCTGCGCCTGAAACAGATCCTCACCAATCTGGTCAGCAACGCGATCAAGTTCACCCGCGAAGGCACCATCGTCGCCCGGGCAATGCTCGAAGAAGAACACGAAGACAGCGTGCAACTGCGCATCAGCATTCAGGACACCGGCATCGGCCTGTCGAACCAGGACGTGCGTGCCCTGTTCCAGGCCTTCAGCCAGGCGGATAACTCGCTGTCGCGCCAACCTGGCGGCACCGGGCTGGGGCTGGTGATTTCCAAGCGTTTGATCGAGCAGATGGGCGGCGAGATTGGCGTCGACAGCACGCCGGGGGAAGGCTCGGAATTCTGGATCAGCCTGAGCCTGCCGAAAACCCGCGACGACGCCGAAGACCTGCCCGGGCCGCCGTTGCTCGGGCGTCGGGTCGCCGTGCTGGAAAACCACGAACTGGCCCGTCAGGCGTTGCAGCATCAACTGGAAGATTGCGGCCTGGAAGTCACGCCGTTCAACACGCTGGAAAGCCTGACCAATGGCGTCACCGGCGCCCATCAGACCGAGCAGGCCATCGACTTGGCGGTACTCGGCATCACCAGCAACGACATGCCGCCGGAACGCCTCAACCAACACATCTGGGACCTTGAGCACTTGGGCTGCAAAGTCCTGGTGCTGTGCCCGACCACCGAGCAGACGCTGTTCCACCTCTCGGTGCCCAACCCCCACAGCCAGCTCCAGGCCAAACCGGCGTGCACGCGCAAATTGCGCCGGGCCTTGTCCGATCTGGTCAACCCGCGCCAGCAGCGCAGTGAACCCGGCGAACCGGTATCGAGCCGGGCGCCGAAGGTCCTTTGCGTCGACGACAACCCGGCCAATCTGCTGCTGGTGCAAACCCTGCTCGAAGACATGGGCGCCAAAGTCCTCGCCGTGGAAAGCGGTTACGCCGCCGTCAAAGCGGTGCAGAACGAAACCTTCGACCTGGTGCTGATGGACGTACAAATGCCGGGCATGGATGGACGCCAAAGCACCGAGGAGATTCGTCAGTGGGAAAGCGAGCGGCATTGCACGCCACTGCCAATCGTAGCCCTCACCGCCCACGCCATGGCCAACGAAAAACGCGCCCTGCTGCAAAGCGGCATGGACGATTACCTGACCAAACCCATCAGCGAACGGCAACTGGCCCAAGTGGTGCTGAAGTGGACCGGCCTGGCCCTGCGCAATCAGGTGCCGGAGCGCTCCAGCGACAACCCTGTTGGCATTGACTTGCTGGTGCTTGATCACGACGAAGGTTTGCGTTTGGCCGCCGGCAAGGCCGATCTGGCAGCGGACATGCTGGCGATGCTATTGGCCTCCCTGGAAGCCGATCGCGAGGCGATTCGCGTCGCCCGCGAAGCCAATGACCAGAATGCCTTGATCGAACGGGTCCATCGCCTGCACGGCGCCACCCGTTACTGCGGCGTCCCGCAATTGCGCGCCGCCTGCCAGCGCAGCGAAACCCTGCTCAAGCAACAAGACCCGAAAGCGGCGGCAGCCCTCGAAGAACTGGAGCGCTCGATCAATCGCCTGGCGGCGCAAGCGCGCATCGGCGCCTGATCCAACCCAGCGCGGTACGACTGTGGGAGCGAGCCCGCTCGCGAAGAGGGCCTACCATTCAACATAGATGTTGTCTGGCACACCGATTTCGCGAGCAGGCTCGCTCCCACAGGGGCTGCGCCAGCGGCTACACAAAATCTCCAGGAGGAAAAATGCGCACGATTCTTTTCAGCAGCCAGACCTACGACCGCGACAGTTTTCTTGCGGCGCACTTGCCCGCCGGCATCGAGTTGCAGTTCCAGTCGGCGCGCCTGAGCCTCGACACCGTGGCGCTGGCCGAGCAGCACGAAGTGGTCTGCGCCTTTATCAACGACGACCTCAGCGCCCCGGTGCTCGAACGCCTGGCCGCCGGCGGAACGCGCCTGATCGCCTTGCGCTCGGCCGGTTACAACCATGTTGATCTGCCGACGGCGAAACGCCTGGGGCTGGCCATCGTGCGCGTGCCGGCCTACTCGCCCCACGCCATCGCCGAGCACGCGGTGGCGTTGATCCTGGCGCTCAACCGGCACCTGCACCGCGCCTACAACCGTACCCGCGAAGGCGACTTCAGCCTCCACGGCCTGACCGGTTTCGACCTGGTGGGCAAGACCGTCGGCGTGGTCGGCACCGGGCAGATCGGTGCGACTTTCGCGAAAATCATGCACGGTTTCGGCTGCCAGTTGCTGGCCTGCGACCCTTACCCCAATCCTCAGGTCGAAGCCCTCGGCGCGCGCTATCTGGAGTTGCCGCAACTGCTGGCCGAGTCGCAGATCATCAGCCTGCACTGCCCGCTCAACCAGCAGAGCAAACACCTGATCAACAGTGAATCACTGGCGCACATGCAACCGGGGGCGATGCTGATCAACACCGGGCGCGGTGGCCTGGTGGACACCCCGGCGCTGATCGACGCGTTGAAGGACGGGCAATTGGGTTATCTGGGGCTGGATGTCTATGAAGAAGAGGCGCAGCTATTTTTCGAGGACCGTTCCGACTTGCCGCTGCAAGACGATGTGCTGGCGCGGCTGCTGACCTTTCCCAACGTCATCATCACCGCGCACCAGGCCTTCCTGACCCGCGAAGCCCTGGGCGCGATTGCCGCGACGACCTTGCAGAACATCGCGGCCTGGGCGGCCGGAGCGCCGCAGAATCGGGTCGAAGGTTAGATCTTCGCGATCAGGATCATCAAGCCCAGCCAGCAGAAACCGATCAGGCGCTGTTGCAAAGAGTGCCCGCGACGCAGCAGTAACCAGACAAACGCCATGGGCAGCAAAAACACCATGGCCTTCAGCCAACCCTCCACCGGGCGGACCGTGTCTGCCCAGGCGTCGGCCGCCGCCGCGCTCACTGGCGCGCCCCGGCGTCGGTGTCGAGAAATAGGTGCGGCTGGCATCTCGGGCGCGGGCTCGACTTTGCGCGGCGGCTCGGGCTCGGGCTCAGGCTCGACAGAAGAGACCTCGGCTACCTGCTCATCCTGCGGCAATTTGCCAAAAGAAAGAGGGGAAGCCCTGAATGTGGTCGCCCGCACCGCCATGACTGGCGCGCCGCAGTGAATGCACGAAGGTGTTTCAGAGCTGATGCTCCTTTTGCATTCAAAACATTCGATCAAGGCCATTTCCATTCCTTATGGGTGCAAAAGCGGCAGTGTGCCATGAGTGGGCAGTTGATTTGAACCTGATCGAAGGTCACATGCCCGCGCCATGCTGCGTTGATGCCCGTGCTAGCATACCGCGCATATTTGGAGGACCCATGGTCGAACACGATTTCCGCTACAGCCTGATGAACCCGCAGCACACCCTGACTGAATGCCGCGCCCTGGTGCCGGGGCGTTATCAAGTCACCGGCAACGGCGGCTCGATTCGCAATAATGACGTGCTGCTGGTCACCCTCAAAGGTGCCAAGGACTTGTCCATGCGCCTGACCGTCGAAACCGTCCGCCACCTGATCAACCCGCCCGGCCAATGGGTCGCGGTGGCCAGTGGTCCGGTGTTCGGCGAACTGGCGATCCATACCTGGAAGGTCAACTGTGACAGCTGCGCCAAAGAACTGAGCTTCGAGTTCGCGGTCGACGCCAAGCTGGGCAACAAGGCCGAAAAGCCTGCCGCCACTGCGCGAATTGCCGAGCTGGGCTGGACCACCGCTGGCGAGAAACACCTGTGCCCGACATGTCAGGAGCCTGCGTGATGAAACACCTTGCCCTGGCGGCCATGATCGGCGCCAGTCTGATGGGCTGCGCCGCCGACCCCGTCCAACTGCAACAGAACCGCAGCTACATTCTTGAGTGGATCGGCGAGCGTCCGCTGATGGACTACAGCCACCTGACCATCACCCTCGGTGACGACGGCCGGGCCTACGGCAACGGCGGCTGCAACCACTGGTTCGCGCCGTACACCCTGGACGGCGACAAGCTGACCTTCGGCAAAGTCGGCAGCACCCGCAAACTCTGTGCACCGGCGTTGATGGAGCAGGAAAAACGTTTCCTGCAAGCGCTGGAAAATGTGCAGCGCTGGGACATCTCGCCGATCGACCAGATGCGCTTCTGGCCGGCCGAAGGCAAACCGCTGCGTTGGTGGCTTGAAGAGGGTTGATTGGCTGTTCGAATGTGTTCGGTCAGCCAGATCCACCCCTCACCCTAACCCTCTCCCCAGAGGGTAGAGGGGACTGACCGAGTTGTTCTTGGAGCTACATCGACCTGAAAAATCGAGTCGATCTCAAGATTTGAAAAGCATGCGGTCTGCTCCCTTTCCCCCTCTCCCCTTTGGGGAGAGGGCTGGGGTGAGGGGTTGGATCTAAGGACCAACACCCATTTCAGTCCTACTCAATTCGTCGCCTTCAACTCCTCAAGCTTCGCCATCACCCCCGCCGCCGTCTGCTCGCCCATCAACTGTTCCCGCACCTTGCCCTTGTTATCGATGATGTACGTCACCGGCAACGCTTCACTGCGCGGCAAATCAAACAGCTCAGCTGGGTCCTGCGCCAGCACGGTGAACTTGATCCCCAGTTTTTCACTGGCGCCCTTCAGCTCTTCACCCTGCACATTGTCGAAGTTGACCCCGAACACGCCGATCTTCTTGCCCTTGAGCTCTTCGGCCAAGGCATTCAACTGTGGAATCTCGGTCCGGCACGGGCCACACCATTCGGCCCAGTAATTAAGCACGAACCACTGTTTATCGAGACGCCCGGCCGCGACTTTGTGACCGTCCTGGTCAATGCCGTAGTCGTTGCCGCAGCCCCCCAGCATCAGCGCCCCGATGATCGCCAATGCCGCTGCCAATCGCCTTGTCATGTCGTGATCCTTGTTCAAAATTGAATGCGCCTGCGACCCATCGCCTCCCGAGGTTCTGGATTGCGCGCTGCACAGTTAGAATAGCCGCCACCTTACGCAAGATGCGACCCGCACATGACCGATCTGACGCTTTATCACAACCCGCGCTGCTCGAAATCCCGCGGTGCGCTCGAACTCCTTGAAGCCCGAGGCCTGGCCCCGACGGTGGTGCGCTACCTCGAAACCCCGCTGGACGCCGCGCAACTCCAGGGCCTGCTGAAAAAACTCGGCATCACCGCCCGACAATTGCTGCGCACCGGCGAGGACGAGTACAAGACCCTCAACCTGGCCGACGCCAGCCTGAGCGAGGCGCAATTGATCGCGGCCATCGCAGCGCACCCGAAACTCATGGAGCGACCGATTCTGGAAGTCGGCGACAAAGCGGTCATTGGCCGTCCGCCGGAAAATGTGCTGGAGCTGTTGCCGTGAGCGCGCCGTACATTCTGGTTCTGTATTACAGCCGCAGCGGCTCGACCAATGAAATGGCGCGGCAGATTGCCCGCGGTGTCGAGCAGTCGGGCATGGAAGCGCGCCTGCGCACCGTGCCGGCGATTTCCACCGAGTGTGAAGCGGTATCGCCAGACATCCCGGATGAAGGCGCGCTGTACGCCAGCCTCGATGACCTGAAGAACTGCGCGGGCCTGGCCCTCGGCAGCCCGACTCGCTTCGGCAACATGGCGGCGCCGCTCAAGTACTTCCTCGACGGCACCAGCAACCTGTGGCTGACCGGCGCCCTCGTCGGCAAACCGGCGGGCGTGTTCACTTCCACCGCGAGTCTGCATGGCGGCCAGGAAACCACCCTGCTGTCGATGATGTTGCCGTTGCTGCACCACGGCATGCTGATCACCGGCCTGCCCTACAGCGAATCGGCCCTGCTGGAAACCCGTGGTGGCGGCACGCCCTACGGCGCCAGCCATCACGCCGGGGCGGATGGCAAACAGGGGTTGAATGAGCACGAAGTCGCGCTGTGCCGCGCCCTGGGTCTGCGCCTGGGCAAAACGGCCCAGAAGCTGGAGAGCTGACATGGCGAAGAAGCCGAAGATACTGCCCTCCATCGAATGGCTCGAACCGCGAGTCCGGGCGATGCGTGTGGTCAGCCTGCTGTGCTTTTTCAGTCTGGTGGGGTTGCTCTGCGCTTACTACCTGCTGGTTGCAGACCTGCATGGCGCACGGCCCTGGGTGATTTTGCTGATCGAGCTGGTGCCGCTGCTGTTGCTGGCGCCGGGGATGATTGTCGGCAGCGCCCGTGGGCATTCGTGGATGTGCTTTGTGGTGAATTTGTATTTCATCAAGGGCGCATTGGCCGCGTATGACCCGAACCGGCAGTGGTTCGGGTTGCTGGAGATGGGCGCGAGCCTGGCGGTGTTTTGCTCGGCGTTGCTGTATGTGCGGTGGCGGTTTCAGTTAAATCGCAAGCTTGCTGGCGAGGGCGAGATCTCCGTCGCTTGATCGGACGCCTTCGCGAGCAAGCCCGCTCCCACATTGGATCTGTGTCGTTCACACATCCCCTGTGGGAGCGGGCTTGCTCGCGAAGGGATCGACGCGGTCTCAATGATTCACTGTGTAAGCCAACATCATCGATATCTGGCTCATCGCCCGCCCGCCACTCTGTTCATGCCACTGGTTGAACACATCCTGCACCAACGCCAGATCCCGCTGGCTGGTCGGCACCTTGTCGACGATCTTCTGCGCGTTCAACCCGGCCACCACGTCATAGCTCGGCACGAACGTATCCTTGCCGACCATGCGCAAGAAACGCGGCGCCGACAACCCGCCCAGTTGATGACCGCGCTTTTTCAGGAAGGTCCACAAGCCAACGATATCGGTCACCGGCCACTCGGCGATCAATTCGCCAAAACTGCCCTTCTCATGGGCCACGTCGAGGATGAACTGCGCATTGCGCGGCACGCTCTTGAGCTTGCCCAGATGGCGGATGATCCGCGCATCCTGCATCAGGCGCTCCAGGTGTTCGGCGCTCATCAGCACGACTTTTTCCGGGTCGAACTTAAAGAACACTTCCTCGAAGGCCGGCCACTTGGCGTCCACCAGGCTGTGCTTGAGCCCGGCGCGGAATACGCGCAAGGCCATGGTCGAGAGGTAACGGTCGTCGCTGATCTTGCGCAACTGCGCCGGTGTCTTGGGAACCGGCAGATGGGCTTCCAGTTCAGCCGCCGAACCGAAGCGGTTCAGACAGTACTCGTGTAGCCACTTGTAATCGCGCATGCCCTCTCCTGAGGATTGAAATACATAACCTGTGGGAGCGGGCTTGCTCGCGAAGGCGGTGGGTCAGTCGAAACACTATTGCCTGACACACCGCTTTCGCGAGCAAGCCCGCTCCCACATGGGTTTGTTCAGAGGTTAACCACGTTCACGAACCGCGAAGCGGCGGTTTCATCGATGCGCAGGTTGGTGAAGTCAAACAGGTTGCGGTCCGCCAGTTGCGACGGCTGCACATTCTGCAGACTGCGGAAAATACTTTCCGTGCGGCCCGGGGTCTTGCGCTCCCAGTCTTGCAGCATGTCCTTGACCACCTGGCGTTGCAGGTTTTCCTGGGAGCCGCAGAGGTTGCACGGGATGATCGGGAATTGCTTGAAATCCGAATAGGCCTGGATGTCTTTTTCGTTGCAGTAGGCCAGCGGGCGGATCACCACGTTGCGCCCGTCGTCGGAGCGCAGTTTCGGCGGCATGGCTTTGAGCGAACCGTTGAAGAACATGTTGAGGAAGAACGTCTCGACGATGTCGTCACGGTGGTGACCGAGGGCCATTTTGGTGGCGCCGATTTCATCGGCGAAGGTGTACAGCGTGCCGCGACGCAGGCGAGAGCACAGCGAGCACGTGGTCTTGCCTTCCGGAATCAGTTCCTTGACCACCGAATAGGTGTCTTTCTCGACGATGTGGTATTCGACGCCCAATGCCTTGAGATAGGCCGGCAGTACGTGCTCGGGGAAACCCGGCTGCTTCTGGTCCATGTTCACGGCCACGATGTCGAACTTGATCGGGGCGACCTTCTGAAAGTGCATCAGCACATCGAGCAGGGTGTAACTGTCCTTGCCACCGGACAGGCAGACCATGACCTTGTCGCCGTCTTCAATCATGTTGAAATCGGCAACAGCCTCACCGGCCTGGCGGCGAAGGCGCTTTTGCAGTTTGTTCTGGTTGACCGTGAGAGTGCCCATGACGCGAATCCGTGAGGTGTGACGAAAGGCCGGCATTTTACGCAAAAACTGCCCGTCGGCGAAGAGCCCACTATCCCCCTGTGGGAGCGGGCTTGCTCGCGAAGGCGGAGTGTCAGTTGACACAGTTTTGCCTGATACACCGCTTTCGCGAGCAAGCCCGCTCCCACAAGGGATTGGGGTGACAGACCCGCTCGCGATTAACAGAGGTGTTTACAGCGCGATTTGCTCTAACGCCCTGCAACCTGCGCCGGTAACTCCTTTCTATACTGCGACATAAGGTCGCACACATATCCAGACCTTTACTTACATGGCCCCTTTGGCCCGTAGGCGCTCCGCTGGGGGGCGATGGTAAAAACAAGAGGAGTGACTGGCATGATCCATCACGTAGTGGGGCTCTTCACCCACCCCGACCAGGAATGGAAAGAAATCCGTGGCGACCAGGAGGAAAGCATCAGCCACATGTACCTCACCCACACCCTGATTCTGGCGGCGATTCCCGCCGTGTCGGCGTTTATTGGCACCACGCAAGTCGGCTGGGTCATTGGCAGTCGGGCACCGGTGATGCTCACCACAGAAAGCGCGCTATGGATGACGATCATGTCGTACGTGGCGATGCTCGGCGGCGTGGCGGTCATGGGCGCGTTCATCCACTGGATGGCCCGCACCTATGATGCCAACCCGAGCCTGGCCCGTTGTGTCGCCTTTGCCACCTACACCGCGACACCGTTGTTCGTCGGCGGGTTGGCGGCGCTGTATCCACACATGTGGCTGGGGATGATCGTCGGCACGGCGGCCATCTGCTACACGGTGTACCTGCTGTACGTGGGGTTGCCGACCTTCATGAACATTCCATCGGACGAGGGGTTCCTGTTTTCAAGCTCCGTGCTCGCCGTAGGCCTGGTGGTGCTGGTGGCCATCATGGCGTTTACCGTTATTGTCTGGGGACTCGGCGTGGGGCCGGTCTATACGAACTAGCGTTGCCCTAAAACAAGATCTGCCAATACAGGCCGCCGCAAGGCGGCCTTCTAATGAGTGAGGAATGACCATTCGGCGCCTCACTGATTCGCAAGTCCCGGGGGTTGCGGCATACTCGACGTCTCTGGAGATCCATCAAGCATGCCCGAGCAACTCAATACCCGCGTCGAAGACTGTTTCCAACAAGCCGAATCCTTTTTCAAACGACCTTTCAAACGCCCCGTGGTGAGCCTCAAGCTGCGCGGGCAAAAAGCCGGGGTCGCGCATCTGCACGAGAACCTGCTGCGCTTCAATCCGCAGCTGTACCGGGAAAACACCGAAGACTTCCTCAAGCAAACCGTGGCCCACGAAGTCGCGCACCTGATCGCCCATCAACTGTTCGGCGACCGCATCCAGCCCCACGGCGAGGAGTGGCAACTGATCATGCGCGGCGTTTACGAACTGCCGCCCAACCGTTGCCACACCTACGATGTCAAACGCCGCAGCGTGACCCGCTACATCTACAAATGCCCGTGCGCCGACAGCGATTTCCCGTTTTCGGCGCAGCGGCACAGTTTGGTACGTCAGGGGCGGCGGTATTTGTGCCGACGCTGCCGCAGTACGTTGGTGTTCAGTGGGGAGATGCGGGTCGAGTAGCCGAGCGATCGTTCCCACGCTCCTGCGTGGGAATGCCGCCATGGACGCTCCGCGTCCTCTGTGACGCGGAGCGTCACGGGATGCATTCCCACGCGGAGCGTGGGAACGATCAACTTACGACTTTCGCCGCACGCAATTCCTTGATCCGCTGCGCACTAAACCCCAACTCCCCCAACACCTGATCCGTATGCGCCCCCACCGCCGCACCGATATGCCGTGGTTCAGGCAATCCCTCGGAAAACTTCAACGGGCACGCCATCTGCTTCTGGCTCGATCCATCCCCCCGAGGCACTTCAGTCACCAATCCCCGCGCCTGTAGCTGCGGATGGCGCACCGCCTCAGCCACGCTCAACACCGGCTCGACACACGCGTCGACGTCGGCAAACAACGCACACAATTGAGCGAAGTCGTGTTTCTCGAATTCAACCTTCAACTCATTCTTCAGCGCCTGTTGCTGCTCGGGTTTGGGCGACAGCCCTTGAGCCGCCAGTTCCGGTCGCCCCAGCGCCGTACACAGTTGCTGCATAAACGCCGGTTCCAGGCTGCCCACCGACAGCCAGCGGCCATCCCGGGAGCGGTAGTAGTCATAGAAGCTGCCGCCATTGAGCATCTGGTCCTCGTAGCCCGGCTCCACGCCGCAAGCGAGGTAACCGGCACCGGCCATGGCGTTCAGGCTGAAGGCGCAGTCGGTCATGCTCACGTCCAGATGCTGGCCCTGCCCCGTCTGCTGCCGGGCGATCACCGCCGCCAGCAGGCCGATCACCCCGTGCAGCGAACCACCGGCGATATCCGCCACTTGCATGCCCAGCGGCAACGGACCGCTGTCGGCGCGACCGGTGTAGCTCGCCAGCCCGGCCAGCGCCAGGTAGTTGATGTCGTGGCCAGCGCGGTCCTTGTAGGGGCCGGTCTGCCCATAACCGGTGATCGACACGTAGATCAGCTTCGGATTGATCGCCTTCAATGCGTCATAACCCAGGCCCAGGCGCTCCATCACACCGGGACGGAACTGCTCCAGCACGATGTCGTAATCCGCCAGCAACTGCTTGATCACTTCCAGTGCTTCGGGCTGCTTGAGGTCCAACGCGAGGCTGCGCTTGTTGCGGTTCAAATAAGCGTGGCTGGCGGAGACGCCCTGATCGTGGGGCGGCAGCACTCGCAGCAGGTCCAGGCGCGTCGGCGATTCGATGCGCAGCACCTCGGCGCCCATGTCCGCCAGCAACAACGAGGCGAACGGCCCCGGCAGCAGTGTGGAGAAATCCAGAACCTTGAGTGATGCCAGTGGACCGAGCATGGGTGTTCTCCTTGAGCGATGCCTCCAGACTAGGCAACCGAAGGCATTGCAGCAATCACCTGATGGGTCAGCAGAAGTGGCCGTTTCGCTCAAACCCCAGGCATGAAAAAACCCGCCGAAGCGGGTTTTTCATTGCAGCGTGTCTTATTTGACGTTGCTTGGGGTTGGGCCTTCGGCCACACCCAGGTCGTCTTCTACGCGCTCGTCGGAGATACCGCGACCGCCAGAAGCCAGCTCGGCCTGCATCACGTCGGTGTCCAGCTCCTTGACCCACTTGGCCACCACCAGGGTGGCAACAGCGTTACCCACCAGGTTGGTCAGGGCGCGGGCTTCGGACATGAAGCGGTCGATGCCGAGGATCAGCGCCAGACCGGCAACCGGCAAGTGGCCTACAGCCGACAAGGTTGCAGCCAGTACGATGAAGCCCGAACCGGTCACGCCAGCCGCGCCTTTGGAGGACAGCAGCAACACCACCAGCAGGGTGATCTGGTGGGTGATGTCCATGTGGGTGTCGGTCGCCTGAGCGATGAACACGGCCGCCATGGTCAGGTAGATCGCCGTACCGTCGAGGTTGAACGAGTAACCGGTCGGAATCACCAGGCCCACGACAGATTTCTTCGCGCCCAGACGCTCCATTTTGATCAGCATGCGTGGCAGTACCGATTCCGAAGAAGAAGTACCCAGCACGATCAACAGTTCTTCACGGATGTAGCGAATCACTTTCAGCACGCTGAAGCCGTGAGCGCGAGCGATACCGCCCAGCACCACCAGCACGAACAGCAGGCAAGTGATGTAGAAGCACGCCATCAACTGGCCCAATTGCACCAGCGAACCCACACCGTAGGCACCGATGGTGAACGCCATGGCGCCCAGGGCACCCAGTGGCGCGAGCTTCATGATCATGTTGATGATGTTGAACATCACGTGGGCGAAGCGATCGATGAAGTCCAGGATCGGCTTGCCGTAGGCACCCAGGCGATGCAGGGCGAAACCGAAGATCACCGAGAACATCAGCACTTGCAGAATGTCGCCGGTGGCGAACGCGCCGAAGATGGTGTTCGGGATTACGTTGAGCAGGAAGCCGATAACGCTTTGATCAGCACCGGCAGCGACGTATTGCGCGACTTTGGAGGCATCCAGAGTGGTCACGTCGATGTGCATGCCGGCACCCGGCTGGACGATGTTGACCACCACCAGGCCGACCAGCAACGCGATGGTCGAAACGATTTCGAAGTAGAGCAGCGCGTAACCGCCGGTCTTGCCCACGGATTTCATGCTCTGCATGCCAGCGATACCGCTGACGACGGTGCAGAAGATGATTGGGGCGATGATCATTTTGATCAGTTTGATGAACCCGTCACCCAGTGGCTTGAGGGCCACACCGGTCTGCGGGTAGAAGTGACCGACCAGGATGCCGATGGCGATGGCAACGATCACCTGAAAATACAGGGATTTGTACAGTGGCTGACGAGTCGTCATTGCAAAGTTCCTCAAGAGTGCCCCATCACAACATCCATCTGTTGCCCGTGACACTTCATTTGCGAACCCTCCTGCACTGGAGGGATTTGTTTTGTCGAGCTGCGCAACGGCAAGCATCTGCCAGTTGTATCGCAAAGCCCGTGCCACCTTCGCCGAAATCCCTGCAAGCCTTTTGACATCAAGGGCTGCGGGGTTTTCTTTGTCACCGGTCGGTTACAGCAATGTGGCGGATTTCCGCCGTTCCTACAAACCTCGTCCTACAATTTGGCGGATATCCGCCTTGTTCCTCGCCAAGTCCTGCCGCTACCATCGGCCGCTTAATGGACGGACCTGCCCTTTTATGCGCGAACGCACCATCGCCAGTCATTTCGCCCGTGCCGCCCTCGGTGGTGCGCGTCGGCGTGGCTATGATTATTGCGGCCTGTTGTTACAACTGGGAATCAGCCCCGAGTTGCTCGACGAGCCCCGGGCACGCATCGCGCCGGAGCAGTTCACCCGGCTGATCCAGAGCCTGTGGCTGGCCCTGGACGACGAATACCTGGGATTCGGGCAGGCCCCGAGCAAACCGGGCAGTTTCGCCATGATGTGCCATGCCATCATCCACTGCCGCAACCTGGATAAAGCACTGCATCGCGGCTTATTGTTTTATAGCCTATTCCCCGAGGCTCCGCGCCTGACCCTGAGCCGGGAAGGCGAAATGATCCGCCTGAGCCTCGACGATTCGCAGCTTTGGGACCCGGACCACTTCCTCACGGAAAGTTTGCTGGTCATCTGGCATCGCCTCGGCAGTTGGCTGATCGGCCAGCGCATTCGCCTGGAGCAAGCGACGTTCAGTTATGCGAAACCCGAGCACGGGGCCGAATACGATCTGCTGTTTCCCTGCCATTTGGCGTTCTCGACGCAGCAAAGCAGCCTGGTGTTTCACAGCCGCTACCTGAACATGCCGCTGTTGCAGGACGAACGCACCCTCAAGCATTTCCTCGAACGCTCCCCCGCCGACCTGTTGTCACGCCCGGACGACGGCGACAGTTTGAGCAGCCAGTTGCGCCGCCTGCTCAGCCGCGACAGTGCGCGTTGGCCCGACCTGGAAGCCGTGGCCACGCATTTGCACATCAGCCCACAAACCCTGCGCCGGCATTTGCGTGAAGAAGGCAGTAGTTTTCAGGAATTGAAGGACCAGTTGCGTCGGGACATTGCGATTTATCACCTGGGGCGGGCGGATCTGTCGTTGCAACAGATTGCCGAGCAACTGGGGTTTTCCGAGCCGTCGGCGTTTCATCGGGCGTTCAAGAAATGGACTGGATTGACGCCGGGGGCTTATCGGGCGCAGGAGAATTGAAGGCATCTTCGGGCTTTGTGGTGGATGTGCCGGCCCCTCCGCGAGCAAGCCCGCTCCCACAGGAATCCCGGGTGTCCACAAATAATGCGTTCACCTCAGATCCCCTGTGGGAGCGGGCTTGCTCGCGAAGAGGCCCAAAAGACCGCCATCAAACTACCGATCAAACCACCGGAAAATGAATCCGGAACGCCGCCCCGCCCAACGCCGAATCCCCCAGGGTCAATTTGGCGCTGTAGCTCTCGATGATGTCCTTGACCACCGCCAACCCGATCCCCTGCCCCGGATGCTGGCGATCTAGCCGTTCGCCCCTTTGCAGAATCCGCGCGCGCTGGTCCGGCGGCACGCCCGGCCCGTCATCTTCCACGCATAACTCAATCCCGCTCAGGGTTTCGCGCACGCTGATGCGCACTTCGCTCAGGCACAGGCGATAGGCGTTTTCCAGCAGGTTGCCCATCATTTCCAGCAAGGCGCCCTGCTCGATCGGCACATAACAATGCTCGGGCAAATCGAAGGCTACCCGCACGCGTTTGTCACGGTAGACCTTGTCCAGCGTATCGCACAGGCTCTGCAGCACCGGGCGCAGGCGCACCTGATGGCGCACCAGGCCACTTTTGCGCAGGCTGGCGCGCTGCAATTGGTAGCTGATCTGCTGGCTCATGCGTTCGATCTGCGATTGCAGGACCCAGGCCTGGTCGCGATCCGCCGGGCGCTGGGCCATGTCTTCGCTGACGCCTTGCAACACGGTCAACGGGGTTTTCAGGCTGTGGGCCAAATCGTCAAGGGAATCGCGATAGCGGCTGCGCTGTTCGCGCTCGCTGTGCAGCAAGCGGTTGAGGGAGCCGGTCAGGCGCAGCAGTTCCCGGGGGTGTTCTTCGCTGAGGCTTTGGCGGGTGCCGCTTTCGATTTCGTCCAGTTCCTGGCTCAAGCGGCGCAAGGCCTGCAAGCCCCAGGTCAGGCCGATCCAGAGCAACGCCAAGAGCACGAGTAACGCCGCGCCGAAGCCCAGATAGAGGTTTTCCCGCAGGCCTTCGACGGTGACTTCGTACTCGCGCACCGGTTGCAGGGCGACGATGCTGAACGCCGCGCTTTTGCCGCCGAGCAACTTGACCTCGACGTCATAGACGAAGAATTCCTGGCCATTGGCTTCGCGAATCCGCGCAAATTCATTGCCGCGCCCGTCATAGCGCGGCTTGTAGTTGATGTTCTCTTCCTGGGTGGCTTTCGAGCGCCAGACCAGATGCCCTTCGCGATCGTAGATGTAGCCGAGCAAGCGGCTGTCGGTGAGATTGAAACGCTCATCGGGCAACTGCAACGGCATCTGCAAGCGGTTGTTTTCCACCCGTGCGGCGGAGATCAACGTAGTGACGTCCGAGGCCAGGCGTTGCTCGATGGAATCCTGCAACGCCAGGCTGAACGCACCCTGCATCGCCGGCAGCAACGCCAGCATGAACAACACCGCCAACAGCGTGGCGGCGAGCATCAGGCGAACGCGAAGGGAACGAATCAAGTGCAGCGCTCATTAAACAGGTAGCCGAGGCCGCGCACGGTGTCGATCGGCTTGAACCCCGCCGGGCCTTCGAGTTTGCGGCGCAAGCGGCCGACCAGCACTTCGATCACGTTCGGATCGCGCTCGTCGTCGTCCGGATAGAGCTGTTCCATCAAGCGGTCCTTGGCCACCACTTGCTGGTGATGGCGCATCAGGTACTCGAGGATCCGGTATTCGTAGGCAGTCAGCGCCAGCGGCTGTTCGTCGAGGGACGCCTGCTTGCGATTGAGGTCGAGCAACAAGGGACCTGCGACGATGGTCGACTGGGTGAAACCGCTGGAACGGCGCAACAAGGCATTGAGCCGGGCGTCCAGCTCTTCGAACTGGAACGGCTTGACCACGTAATCGTCAGCCCCGGCGGCCAGGCCTTCGACCTTGTCCTGCCAGTTGCCGCGAGCCGTGAGGATCAGGATCGGAAAGGTCTTGCCCCGGGAGCGCAGTTGACGAATCAGGTCGAGGCCGCCCATGCCCGGCAGGCCGAGGTCGATCACCGCCAGGTCATGGTTGAACTGCTCGGTCTGGTACAGCGCCTCTTCGGCGTTGGCCACGGATTCGACCACGTGGCCACTATCCGTCAGGCGGGTTTGCAAGTGATGGCGCAACAGCGCTTCATCTTCGACGACCAGCAGTTTCATAACGCTCTCCCGGGCAAAACAACATCTCCAGAGGTACGTGCGCGTACCTCGATGGCTAACATGGCGACGCCGGATCACCCGTTTTGGGTGACCCGGCGCAGGTCAGGCACCAACCGCTTATTAGAAAGCGTAGTTGGCCGACAGGTACGTCTGGGCGCTGCTGTTCAAGGCCAGCGACCCTTGTTTGCTGCCACCGCGCTCGCTCATTTCGGTGCTGGCATTGCTGCGCAGGTAACGGTAACCCAGCTCGACCGAGGTGTTCTGGGAAACTTGCTGCAACACACCGACCTGGCCGCCGAGGGCGTAACCGATGTCGCTGTCGCGGCTGAAGCCTGGGGACTCTTGCGTCATTTTGGTGATCCCCGCCGTGGCACCGCCGAACAACTTGGTGCTGCCGCCTACCGGGTAGAACAGATCGTAGCTGCCCAGCAGGTTTTCCTGGCGCAGTTTAATGCCATTGTGCGAGCCCGACACGTTGTCGTAAGTGGCGTAGTAACGGCCCTGGCTGTTTTGCTGGCCCAGACGCACACCCCAGGTGGTGTCCTTGCCGATCACGCCGTCGGCGTTCGGGCTGTTGAGGTTGTCGTTCAAGGCGTGGGATTTTTTAACCTTGTCGCTGGTTTGGCCGAGCGTCAGGCCGGCGAAGGTTTCGTCGGTGGCGTGGGCCGCGGCGCTGGCGCTCAAAACGGTGAAAGCCAGCAGCAGTTTTTTCAATCCAGTCATAGGAAGTTTCCTTATGCGCTATCGCTTTTTGGGTACGGGGCAAGGTTACTGACCCGGCCCTGAACTCCCCCTGAACGCACTCTGAACCTGAGCTGAATCAAATCGACTAGGCTCAATTGACGACTTTCTTTGCAGGAGAACCAACCATGCGCATGTTCCTCGCACTCGTCTTGCTGGCCTTGAGCGGGCTGACCCAGGCCGCGATCAAGACCCAGGAAATCCCGTACCAGAGCACGGATGGCACGAAAATGATCGGCTATTACGCCTATGACGACGCGATCAAAGGCCCGCGTCCGGGCGTGGTGGTGGTGCATGAGTTCTGGGGGCTGAACGATTACGCCAAGCGCCGGGCACGGGATTTGGCCGGGTTGGGTTACAGCGCATTGGCCATCGACATGTATGGCGGCGGCAAAAACACCGAACATCCGAAGGACGCCATGGCCTTCATGCAAGAAGCGTTGAAGGACAGCGCGGTGGCCAGTGCGCGCTTCCAGGCCGGGCTCGACCTGTTGAAACAACAGCCGCAGACCAATCCGGACAAACTCGCGGCCATCGGTTATTGCTTCGGCGGTGGCGTGGTGCTGAATGCGGCGCGCCAAGGGTTGCCGTTGAAAGGTGTGGTGAGTTTCCACGGCGCGCTGGCGACCAATACCCCGGCGACACCGGGCAGCGTGAAGGGCAAAATCCTGGTCGAGCATGGTGCCAAGGACAGCATGATCACGGCGGACAATGTGGCGGCGTTCAAGGCTGAGATGGACAAGGCTGGGGCTGACTACAAATTCGTCAGTCTGGCGGATGCCAAGCATGGGTTCACCAATCCGGATGCGGATCGGTTGGGTCATGGCGATCATGGCGGGCCGGATATTGGCTACAACAAGGCGGCGGATGAAAGTTCGTGGGCGGATATGAAGGCGTTCTTCAAGAAAATCTTTGGCTAACGCAGATAGACCGCGGTGCGGCCTTCGCGAGCAAGCCCGCTCCCACAAGTGATCTCCTGTGCGGCCTAGATCCTGTGTGGGAGCGGGCTTGCTCGCGAATGGCCGCGCCGCCGATCCGAACCTTTGCACTACCCAGCCCCCGGACAACCCGGCAAAATGCCCGCCATGACCTCGACCCCCGCCCTACCCGCCTGCTGCACCCCACTCGAAGCCCATTGGCCGTTGCCCTTTGTGCTGCCCGATACCGTGCTGCTGAGCACGCACTTCGATACCTCAAAACTGGCCATCGATGACTTCCAGCGCAGCGCCATCGCGCCGCCGGCGAGCATTCAGCGTTCGGTGGCCAAGCGTCAGGCAGAATTCCTGGCCGGGCGGATCTGTGCCCGGGCCGCATTGCAGCAGTTGGAAGGGCTGAGTTTTGTCCCGGAGATTGGCGAAGACCGCGCACCGGTGTGGCCAGCGCACATCACCGGCTCGATCACCCACAGCACCGGCCGGGCTGCCGCGATTGTCGCGAACAAGGCGCACTGGCGCGGCTTGGGCATGGACCTGGAAAACCTGCTCGACCACGAACGGGCCGAACGCCTGGCCGGGGAAATCCTCACACCGCCAGAATTGCAGCGCATGGCCGCAGGTGCGAAAGATCAACTGGCGCTGCTGGTGACCCTCACGTTTTCGTTGAAGGAAAGTTTGTTCAAGGCGCTGTACCCGATCGTCCAGCAGCGCTTTTATTTCGAACATGCCGAAGTGCTGGAATGGACCGTGGACGGCCAGGTGCGGCTGCGGTTGCTGATGGATTTGTCCAGTGAATGGCGTAACGGCACGGAGCTGGAGGCGCAGTTTGGGGTGCAGGATGGGCAGTTGTTGAGTCTGGTCAGCATCAAGGCCTGAGATTTTCTGTGCCTGGGAGGGCCTCTTCGCGGGCAAGCCTCGCTCCTACAGGGGATCGTTGGTGTGGCGCAGATCCAGTGTGGGAGCGGGCTTGCTCGCGAAGACGGCCGATCAATCAGCGCACCTCTCAACGCTTCTCCTGATTGCGCGGCCAACTCAAACTGAAACACGCCCCACCCAGGCTTTTGCTCTTGCTGATCAGCGCCCGCCCGTCATGCCAATGCACAATGCGCCGCACAATCGACAACCCCAAACCATGCCCGCCCGACGCCCGGGTCCGGCTGTCATCCAGGCGCAAGAACGGGGTGAAGATTTTCTCCCAGGCCACTTCCGGCACACCCGGCCCGTCATCTTCGACGTCCACCCGGCAGCGCAACTGCCCCACCTGATAACTGACGGTCACCCGCGACTGCGCATGGCGCATGGCGTTGCTCACCAGGTTCTGCAAGGCGCGGTGCAGGTAGCGCGGCTCGGCTTCGACCCAGGCATCGTCGCAATCGGCGGCGGACAGGCACAACCCGCGCTGCACTGTGACTTCGGCGCGCAGCGGCGCCAGTTCCTCGATCACCTGATTGACCAGCGCGTCCAGATCGACCCGCTGGAAATTCAGCGCCGGCGAGCCCTGCTCCAACCGCGCATACGTGAGCATCTCGTCCACCAGTTTGTCGAGGTCCTCGATGTCGTGGTCCATGCCTTCGCGGTATTTTTCCAGGGCCTGGGGTGTGGTGGCCGAGCCGATCATCTCCAGGCCAAACCGCAGGCGCGCCACCGGGGTGCGCAGTTCGTGGGACACGGCGCGTACCAGTTCGCGCTGAATCGCCAACAACTGTTGCAAGTGCTCGGCCATGCCGTTGAACGCCGCCGCCAGCCGTCCGACCGAGTCCGCGCCCCGCGCCGGCACTCGGGTTTCCAGGCTGCCCTTGGCGATGCGCGTGGCGGCGGCTTCGAGGCCACGCAAGCGACGCTCCAGTTGCCGCACCAGCAGGTAGACGATCAACCCGATCAGGGTCAGCCCCAGCGCGGCGATCAGCACCAGCCACTCTGGCGGATACGGGTTCATCTGGAACAACGGGCCGATTTCCAGGACCCACGGCGTGCCGACCATCCCGGCAAAGACCCGGATCGAATCGCCGCCCTTGCCCAGGGCCATCACCGTGTCGCCTTCGGACACCCGGCGACTCTGATCCTCGTCCATGTCCGCCTGCTCGACCTTGACCAATCGCAGATCGAAGCCAAAACCTTTGTCTTCCTTCAATTGCGCCAGACGCGCAGGTTGCTCGGCGACTGGATAACGCACCAGTTCGTCGGCCAACAGGTAAATGGTGGCCCGGGCCAGTTGCTCGCTGATTTGCTGCACTTCGCCGGTGAGCACCAGTTGTTCCTTGTCGCTGACCAACCGATAGACCTTCGCCGCGTGAGGCCCGGTCTGCTCCACCAGCGCCTGGCCGCGCAGCACGCGGGTGCGCTGGGTCAGGTCGAGGTCGGTCTGGGAGAAGGTTTGCAACGCCAGCGGGATGCCCAACAGGCGTTCCCACACCAGTAACGCGCGGTGACGTTCGGTCTCGTTCATCGGCTGCAGGTTGTCGGCCATCAGCGAGAAGGTGCCGTGGGCCAGGCGCTCGCGGTATTGCTCGCTGCGCACCTGGTTGAGCAGGTGCAGCGCCAGCACGCCGAGCACCGCCACGAGGATCAGCGCCGCACACATGCCGCCGTAGATGCGCAGGAAGATCGAGTTCACAGCGTGCAGGCTTCCGGTACGAACAGATAACCCTTGCTGCGCACGGTCTTGATCAGGCGTGGATGCTCCGGGTCGTCGCCGATTTTCGGGCGGATGCGCGAGATGCGCACGTCGATGGAGCGGTCCTGGCCGTCGTAGCCGATACCGCGCAGGGCGGTGAAGATTTCTTCCCGGGACAGGATGCGCCCGGCGTTGGCCACCAGCAGCCACAGCAGGTCGAACTCGGCGCTGGTCAGTTCGATGCCGTTGTCGTTGAGCCAGGCTTCGCGCAGCGCGTTGTCCACCACCAACGGGCCGAATTGCAAACGGCGGAGTTTTTCCGGGGCCACTTCCGGTGCTTCGCTACGGCGCAACAACGCCTGGATGCGCGCCAGCAACAAGCGTGGGCGCACCGGTTTGCACACGTAGTCGTCGGCGCCCAGGTCCAGGCCAAGGATCTGATCGGTGTCATCGGTGCGGGCGGTGAGCATCAGGATCGGGCCGTCGTACTTGTCGCGCACCTTGCGGCAGATGCTCAGGCCATCCTCGCCGGGGAGCATCAGGTCGAGAATCACCAGGTCCGGTTGTTCCTTGATGATCCGCGCGGCGGCCAGGGCACCGTTGCCTTCGATCGATACGCGCAGGCCATTGGCTTCGAGGTAATCGCGGGTCAGTTCGGCCAGACGCTGGTCGTCTTCGACAATCAATACCTGCCAGGCTTCTTGCTGCTCCACGGTGACCTCTGCTTGCCAACAACACTAATAAGGAAGGATCCACCCGTCTTTTTGTAATGATTGGGGAGGATAAGAATGCGTGTATACCGGCCGATTGTATAAACGCCGCTCAACGAGAAAACAAGTCGGCAAATGCGTTCGGACAACCGGGGATTTTGTGATAGGGTTCGCGCCCTTAAAAAACCGCCCGGACTGTTTTCGGTTGTGAAAATACCGTGACAAACGGTCTACTCCAGTAGGGTCGCGGCCTACACGCTCTTTCTACGTTTCACACACAATTTACGCACAGGTTTATCCACAGGTAGTACGTTGCAATCACCCCCCAAAACGCATTATCTTGTACCTCGTCGCTGAAAAAACCCTACATGTAGGGTTTTTGCCAAAAAACCAAACACAAACCAGACACCGATTTCAAGCGCTTTTATTGCCTTTGTCTGGTTGAACCAAACGTATTTCAAGAAGCCCAAACCGCACGAGCGGATGGCTACTGTTTTTGAGCCCAAAAAGGCAAAAACGGTACGGGTGTTGCAGTCCCCAACTGTCGCCCCACAGGAATTCGGTTTTCAGCCCACGGCTTGAAACCAAAGACTTCGGCAAGGAAGCGGCGCTCAAAAGGCCCTTCCTGAACTGTCCCGAAGTTGTATGCCCGGCGCTCGCCGGTTGTAGTGCTTCAGGACGGAACGGTGGGCACCGTGATGGTGCCCAAACAAACATAGAGAACGTGGAGACACCCATGCAAACCGACACAACTCGCGAGAACCCGCAGGGCACCTTGCCGCAGGCCGCTGATTCGACTTCGGATCTGTCCGCCACCGCGCCTGGCCAACTGCGCGTGATCAAGCGTAACGGCACTGTCGTTCCTTACACCGATGACAAGATCACCGTCGCCATCACCAAAGCGTTTCTCGCAGTTGAGGGCGGCACCGCTGCCGCCTCGTCGCGAATCCACGACACCGTTGCCCGCCTGACCGAACAAGTCACCGCGACCTTCAAGCGTCGCATGCCTTCGGGCGGCACCATCCACATCGAAGAAATCCAGGACCAGGTCGAACTGGCCCTGATGCGTGCCGGCGAGCAGAAAGTGGCCCGCGACTACGTGATCTACCGTGACGGTCGTTCGAAAGAACGCGCTGCCCACGCGCCGACCGAAGAAGCCGTCAACGCTCACCCGTCGATCCGTATCACCCGCGCCGATGGCACCTTTGCTCCCCTGGACATGGGCCGCCTGAACACCATCGTCACCGAAGCGTGCGAAGGCCTGGAAGAGGTCGACGGCGACCTGATCCAGCGCGAAACCCTGAAGAACCTGTACGACGGCGTGGCCCTGACCGACGTCAACACCGCTCTGGTGATGACCGCCCGTACCCTGGTTGAGCGTGAGCCGAACTACTCGTTCGTTACCGCCCGCCTGCTGATGGACACCCTGCGTGCCGAAGGCCTGAGCTTCCTGGAAGTCGCTGAAAGCGCGACTCACCACGAAATGGTCGACCTGTATGCCAAGGCCCTGCCGGCCTACATCGCCAAGGGTATCGAATTCGAATTGCTGAACCCGATCCTGGCCACTTTCGACCTGGAAAAACTCGGCAAGGCGATCAACCACGAGCGCGATCAGCAGTTCACTTACCTGGGCCTGCAAACCCTGTACGACCGTTACTTCATCCACAAGGATGGTATCCGCTTCGAACTGCCGCAGATCTTCTTCATGCGCGTGGCCATGGGCCTGGCAATCGAAGAGAAGAACAAGGAAGACCGTGCGATCGAGTTCTACAACCTGTTGTCGTCCTTCGACTACATGTCCTCGACCCCGACCCTGTTCAACGCCGGCACCCTGCGTCCACAGCTGTCCAGCTGCTACCTGACCACCGTGCCGGATGACCTGTCGGGCATCTATCACGCGATCCACGACAACGCCATGTTGTCCAAATTCGCGGGCGGCCTGGGCAACGACTGGACGCCGGTTCGTGCCTTGGGTTCGTACATCAAGGGCACCAACGGCAAGTCCCAGGGCGTGGTTCCGTTCCTGAAAGTGGTGAACGACACCGCCGTCGCCGTTAACCAGGGTGGCAAGCGCAAAGGCGCTGTGTGTGCCTACCTGGAAACCTGGCACATGGACATCGAGGAGTTCATCGAACTCCGCAAGAACACCGGTGATGATCGTCGCCGTACCCACGACATGAACACCGCCAACTGGATCCCTGACCTGTTCATGAAGCGCGTCTTCGATGACGGCCCGTGGACCCTGTTCTCGCCATCCGAAGTACCGGATCTGCACGACCTGACCGGCAAGGCCTTTGAAGAGCGTTACGAGTACTACGAAGCCCTGTCCCAGTACCCAGGCAAGATCAAGCTGTTCAAGACCATCCAGGCCAAAGACCTGTGGCGCAAAATGCTGTCCATGCTGTTTGAAACCGGCCACCCTTGGCTGACCTTCAAAGACCCGTGCAACCTGCGCAGCCCGCAGCAGCACGTGGGCGTGGTCCACAGCTCGAACCTGTGCACCGAGATCACCTTGAACACCAACAAGGACGAGATCGCTGTTTGCAACCTGGGCTCGATCAACCTGCCGAACCACATCACCAACGGCAAGCTGGACACCGCCAAGCTGGAACGCACCGTGAACACCGCCGTTCGCATGCTCGATAACGTGATCGACATCAACTACTACTCGGTGCCACAAGCGAAGAACTCCAACTTCAAGCACCGTCCGGTCGGCCTGGGCATCATGGGCTTCCAGGATGCGCTGTACCTGCAGCACATTCCTTACGGTTCCGATGCTGCCGTCGAGTTCGCCGACAAGTCCATGGAAGCGGTCAGCTACTACGCGATCCAGGCTTCCTGCGACCTGGCCGACGAGCGCGGCGCCTACGAGACGTTCCAGGGTTCGCTGTGGTCCAAAGGCATCCTGCCGCTGGACTCGCAACAGATCCTGATCGAACAACGTGGCCAGAAGTACATCGACGTTGACCTGAACGAATCCCTGGACTGGGCACCGGTTCGCGCCCGTGTGCAGAAAGGCATTCGTAACTCCAACATCATGGCCATCGCACCGACCGCCACCATCGCCAACATCACTGGCGTGTCGCAGTCGATCGAACCGACCTACCAGAACCTCTACGTGAAATCGAACCTGTCGGGCGAATTCACCGTGATCAACCCGTACCTGGTTCGCGACCTCAAGGCTCGCGGTCTGTGGGACTCGGTCATGATCAACGACCTGAAGTACTACGACGGTTCGGTACAGCAAATCGAGCGCATCCCGCAAGAACTCAAAGAGCTCTACGCGACTGCTTTCGAAGTGGACACCAAGTGGATCGTTGACGCGGCCAGCCGTCGTCAGAAGTGGATCGACCAGGCGCAGTCCCTGAACCTGTACATCGCCGGCGCTTCGGGCAAGAAGCTGGACGTGACCTACCGCATGGCTTGGTATCGTGGCCTGAAAACCACTTACTACCTCCGTGCCCTGGCCGCGACCAGCACCGAGAAGTCGACCATCAACACCGGCAAGCTGAACGCTGTTTCCAGCGGCGGCAACCACGGTGAAGATTCGGTCCTGGCCGCCCCGGCCGGTCCGGCGCCAGTGCCTAAGGCCTGCGCGATTGACGAGCCGGATTGCGAAGCTTGCCAATAAGCTGAGCCGGTAGGCGCTGAAAGGCGCTTATCTGAAACCCCCGATGAGCCTCTGGCTGGTCGGGGGTTTTCTTTTGTCTGGGGGAAAGGGTTGTCTGGTCTGACGCCTTCGCGGGCAAGCCTCGCTCCTACAGGTTTTGTGTCGATCACAAACCTGTAGGAGCGAGGCTTGCTCGCGAAGAGGCCATCACTGCCAACACAAATCGCAGCCCGGCAACAAACCCCGGACATAAAAAAACCCCTCTTGCGAGGGGCTCTTTATGCCGCGCGCTCCAACATCAGGTCATCTGAATGATGGTCTGCATGATGGTGCTCTGGGTGGAGATGGTCTTGGCGTTCGCCTGGTAGTTGCTCTGCGCCTTGATCAGGTTGACCAGTTCGTTGGTCAGGTTGACGTTGGACTCTTCCAGGGAGTTGGACTGGATGGAACCCAGAGTGCCGGTTTCCGGCGCGTCGTAGCCCGGGATACCCGAAGCGAACGTCTCTTTCCAGCTGGTGCCGCCAATCGCTTGCAGGCCTTGTTCGTTAGTGAAGCTGGCCAGCGCAACCTGGCCGATGGCCTTGCTCTGGTTGTTGCTGAAGTTGGCGAACAGGGTGCCGGTGCCGTCGATGGTCAGGTTGGTGATCTGGCCGGTGGCGTAGCCATCCTGGGTCGGGATCGAACGCGCGGTGTCGGCGTTGTACTGGGTGGTATTGGCCATGGAGATGGTCACGCCTGCCGGGTTGGCGGCCGCGCCGTTGGCTTTCCAGACACCATTGGTGACGGTGCCTGGTATCCATTTTTTCATCGTCAGATCGCTGCTGATGATTGGAGTAGCACCGCCCGCCGGATCAGGCGTGCTGACCTGAGTCAACTTACCGTTGGTATCGAACGACAGGGTCGAAGCTACCGGGGCAGTGACTTTCGGGTCGCTGCCGGTAGCATCCGGGTTGCGGCCGTCGACCAGGGTGTAGACCTTCCAGGTATTGGAACCGGTTTTCACCATGTATTGATCCATGGTGTGCTGGTTGCCCTGGCTGTCATAGATCGGGGTGCTGAACGACTTGGTGTAGGTCGCCGTCAGCGTCGGGTCGAACTTGCCGGCCGGGACGGTATCGTCGATGACCGCAGCCGTCGAGTTCAGGTTGATTGTCGACGTCACGGTCGAAGTGGTCTTCGGCGCCAGGTTCGAGGTGTCGAGTTTCAGGTCGGTCAACACGCCGTTGATGATCTTGCCGTTGGCATCCACGCCGTAGCCTTGCAGGCGGGACGTGTAATCGGTGTTGGTGATGAAACCGTCCTTGTCGACCTTGAACGTACCGTTACGGGTGTAGGACGTGGAACCGTTGTTGTTCAGGGTGAAGAAACCAGAACCGTTGATGCCCATGTCCAGCACGTTACCGGTGTTGTTGATGTCACCTTGGGTGAACTGCTGGGACACGTTGGCCAGGCGCACGCCGCTGCCGACGACCTGGCTGCCGCTGCCGAGTTTGGTCGCCGAGTAGACGTCTTCAAATTCGGTACGGGAGGATTTGAAACCGGTGGTCGCGACGTTGGCGATGTTGTTGCCGGTCACGTCCAGTTGTTTGTTGGCTGCATAGAGACCGCTAAGGCCGATATTGAAAGACATATTCCACTCCTTTGTGCCGGATTAGTCGGCTCTATATACCAATGGTTTGAACTTTGGACAGGGCAACCGGGCCCAGGCCGGCGAGGTTGAGCATCAGCTCGCCGCCAGTCTGGCTGAGGGTCACGCTGTTGACGGTGGCCGGCAGGTAAACCGCCAGGTCCGTCGCCGTGCCGTTGACCGGTGCACTGGCCTTGATGGTGTAAGCGCCGACCGGAACGGGGTTGCCGCTCGAATCCTTGCCATCCCATGTAAAGCTGGAACTGCCGACCGCGCGGGTGCCGAGGTCGATGGTACGAACCGTCTTGCCGTCTTTGTCGGCAATGGTCACGGTGCCGCTGGCAATCGACGACGTCAGGTTCACCGAGCCGTTGACAGGCTTGGTCGGATCGTCGACCTGGATATTGTTGGTCTGCACGATCACGGAACGGCCGACCAGGGACGAAGCCTGCAATGCCTGGGAAGAGCTGTAGTTGCCGGCGATCGAGCTGACCGTGCTGTTGAGCGTGGTGATCCCTTCCAGGCTACTGAACTGGGCCAACTGGGCGACGAACGCACTGTTGTCCTGCGGGTCCAGCGGGTTCTGGTTTTTGAGCTGAGTAACCAGCAATTGCAGGAACGCATCCTTGCCCAACGTCTGGCCACCGGTCGCGGCGCCGGCCACGGAGCCAAGGCCATCGTTGGTGGTATTGGTTTTGACCGAAGAGTTGGCCAGGATGTCGTTAATGCTGAGGCCGCTGGTGGAATCGGTAACACTCATCTGAGTCGCCCCTTATCACTGACCGAGGGTCAGGACCTTCTGCATCATGGTTTTGGCGGTGTTCATCATTTCGGCGTTGGTCTGGAACGAACGGCTCGCGGAAATCATGTCGGCCATTTCTTCGACGACGTTGACGTTCGGGTAGTAGACGTAGCCCTTGGCGTCAGCCGCCGGATGATTCGGCTCGTAGCGCGCTTCAAGGTTGCTCTGGTCTTCGACCACACCCAGCACTTGCACGCCTTGGCCGGCGGCGTCCTGATTCTGGAACAGCGAATCACTGCCGCCGCTCTGGCCGCCCTGGAACATGGTGGCGAACACCGGGTGACGGGCGCGATAGGTCTGGTCGATGCTCGACGAAACGGTTTCGGCGTTGGCGATGTTCGAGGCGACGGTGTTCAGGCGAGTGGTCTGGGCACTCATGCCGCTACCGGCAATGTTGAAAACGCTGGCAAGTGACATGACTTACTCTCCACGCAGGGCTGAAACCAGCCCTTTGAATTTGCTGTTGAGCAGGGTGAAGCTGGCCTGGAAGCCGACCGCGTTTTCCGCGTAATTCGACTGCTCAAGCTGGGCGTCCACGGTGTTCTGGTCGATCGACGGTTGCATCGGCGTGCGATACAGCAGCGACTCGTCGCCATTGCCCAGTCCTTCAGCTTCGATATGACGGCTGTTGGTCATGTTCAAGGCGAAAGTACCGCCCTTGGTCTTCTCGTTCTGTGCGGCAAGCACTTTGGAGAAATCCAGATCCCGAGCCTTGTAGTTCGGGGTGTCGGCGTTGGCGATGTTGTTGGCCAGGACTTCGGCACGCTGGGCGCGGAAGCCCAGGGCTTGTTCGTGGATACCGAGCGCTTTATCGAAGCTGATGCTCATGTCGGGAAACCTTCGGGTGACCTGATTTTTCGTAACATGAACATAGCAAGCGGCGTGCCAATTCAAAAAAGCCCGTAAACCGGGGCTTTGCGGGCATCGGCAAAGCGGCAATGCCAGAAAAGCGGCAACGGGTTTCCGCTGGCTGCCGCTTTTCTGCCGCTTTCCCACGGGCAACACTTCCCCCCTGTGGGAGCGGGCTTGCTCGCGAAAGCGGTGGGTCAGTCGCTCGATTCATTGCCTGACCCACCGCTTTCGCGAGCAAGCCCGCTCCCACATTAAGGTCAGTGGTGTTTGCGGAAAATCATCACGCATAAAAAAGGGAGCCCCTGAGGACTCCCGTTTTTTATGGCTGCCGCTTTCGCATCACTTCGCCTGATAGATGATCCCCGGGCTGCACTGGACCATCTGGTAATGATCCGGCAAACCGTTCAGCGCTTCGGAAGCACCAAGGAACAAATAACCGCCCGGCTTCAACGTGCTGTGGATGCGCAACAGGATGTCTTTCTTCACCTCGGCGGAGAAGTAGATCAGCACGTTGCGGCAGAACACGATGTCGAACTTGCCCAGGGCCGCGTAGCTGTCCAGCAAGTTGAACGAGCGAAATTCCACGCGGCTCTTGATCGGCGCCTTGATGGCCCAGCGTCCCGGCCCTTTCGGGTCGAAGTAACGCTGCAGGCGCTCGGGCGACAGACCGCGGCCGATCGCCAGGCTGTCGTACTCGCCGGTCTTGCAGTTGGTCAGCATGGTGCCGGACAGGTCGGTGGCAATAATCTGCGCACCCATCTTCAACTGGCCCATGTTGGTCCGTTCGAACTCGTCGATCGACATGGACAACGAATACGGTTCCTGGCCCGACGAACAAGCCGCCGACCAGATGCGCAGGCGTTGACCGGGAGCTGCCTTGATCGCTTCGGGCAGCACCTTGTTCTTCAAGACTTCAAACGGATAGGTGTCACGAAACCACAGGGTTTCGTTGGTCGTCATGGCATCGACCACCATCTCGCGCAAACCGCTGCGCGGCTGGGTCTGGATGCGCTGGACCAGCTCACCCAAGGACTTGATGCCCTGCTGTTCCATCAGTTTATTGAGACGGCTCGAGACCAGGTACTGCTTGTTTTCACCGAGCAAAATGCCACAGGCTTTCTCCAGGAAGACCCGGAACTGTTCGAAATCCAAATTACCTGTAGACAAAGATACCGCCTCTTAAATCGTGTTGACCGCCAGGGGCAAAAGGCCCCTAGCTGATATCTGCTGCTTTGATCCGGTCGACTACCCGGGATGCCAGGTCATCAGGCCGGAATTTGGCCAGGAAGTCATCGGCACCGACTTTCTTGACCATCGCCTGATTGAACACACCCGACAACGAAGTATGCAGGATGATATGAAGCTTTTGCATGCGCGGGTCGCTGCGGATCTCCGCCGTCAGGGTGTACCCGTCCATCTCCGGCATCTCGATGTCGGAAATCATCATCAGGAACTCTTCTTCGGGCTTCTTGCCCTCATCAACCAGCTTGCGCAGGTAATCCAGCGCTTGCCGACCGTCGTTCAACGCCACCACTTCGACGCCGACCGTTTGCAGGCAACGCGAGACCTGCTTGCGCGCCACCGACGAGTCATCAACCGTCAACACCCGCAAGGACAACGCCTTGTGCTGGGTCTCGACATCGACCACACCGACCGAAATCGCTTCCGGTGTCGGCGCGACTTCCGCCAGGATCTTCTCCACGTCGATGATTTCGACTAACTGATTGTCGACCCGAGTCACAGCCGTGAGGTAATGATCGCGTCCCGTGCCCTTGGGCGGCGGATGGATCTCCTCCCAGTTCATGTTGACGATGCGCTCTACCGACCGGACCAGAAAGCCCTGGGTCTTGGTGTTGTACTCCGTGATGATCACGAAGGGACTGCTTTGGTCGAGCAGCCGACCGGAACCGGTGGCCATCGCCAGGTCCAGGATCGGGATGGTCGCCCCGCGAATATTTGCCACACCGCACACGACGGGACTGGACTTGGGCATCAAGGTCAGTTTGGGGCATTGCAGCACCTCACGAACCTTGAATACGTTGATCCCATAAAGCTGTTGGCCGTCGAGACGGAACAACAACAGCTCCAGGCGATTCTGCCCTACCAGTTGCGTGCGCTGGTTTACCGAATCCATTACACCAGCCATGCCCAGACTCCTACACCAACAACGCTAAGTTGTGTTGCGACGCACATTCATCACTAAACGGCACGGCGCTTGCTTTTTAACCCGTATGAACGAACAAACGACATTTTTCCGACGCCTGACATCAAACTACCGCAAATTGCTGTGCGTGGTGTCGGCTGTTTGCCTGTTAGCCCCTGGCAGCCCTGCCGTTGCTGATTCGGTTACCTTGCCTGATATGCTTATCGGCGTGACTCAGGGCTTTCTTGAATTCACCGTAGAAGACTATCTGGCCACCAGTCAAACGGAAGGCCGCTATGAAATCGAGGTCAAGCAGCTCGATCCGCGTCTGCGCATGCCCATGTGCGACAAGGAATTGACAGCCAGCCTGGAGAGCCCGGCCACCCCGATTGGCCGGGTCACGGTCAAGGTCCGCTGTGAGGGCAGCTCACCTTGGACGGTGTTCGTACCCGCTCAAGTGCGCCTGTTTCGCGACGTTGTGATCACCACTCGCCCGCTCAAGCGCGCCGGGATTATCGAACCCGGCGATGTGGCTTTGCGTGAGCGCGACATCAGCCTGATCAACCAGGGCTATTTCACCTCGGTTGACCAGGCCATCGGGCAGAAACTTACCCGACCAACGGTCGGCGACCAGGTCATTACCCTGGTTCATCTGGAACAGGCGGAAGTGGTGCGCAAAGGCGATCAGGTGGTGATCACCGCCCGCAGTGGTACGCTCAGTGTGCGGATGCCGGGCGAAGCCCTCTCCAATGGCGGCCTGGCCGAGCAAATACGGGTCAAAAACCTCAATTCCATGCGGGTCATCAAGGCGCAAGTCACCGCGCCGGGCCAAGTGGAAGTGTCCATGTAGAGGTGAAGCTATGGCGCTCTGGCAGGCTGTTACCTAAACTGTGCCCATGCAGCGCTGGCGCATGCAGCTCATTGCACAAATGAGCCTAAAGTTTTCGCAGGTAGTGCCGAAAACATGGCAAGCGTCCAAATACCCAGAGGTTTTTTTATCATGGTCATCGATTTCAGCCGTTTAAACAGCTCCTCGTCACTTACAGGCAGTACACGTACCAGCGTTGCCAAGGAAACCGCCGACGCCGGCAAATCCGCGCCGCTGAATACCCCGGCCGAACAGGCCAGTACCGTCAAAAGCGGGGAATCGGTACATCTCAGCAATGAGGCTCAACAGTTGCAGAAGGTCACTGACAAGCTGCGCGATCAGCCTGCCGTCGACAACGCCCGTGTGGCCGAGTTGAAAGCAGCGATTGCCGATGGCAGCTATAAAGTCGACAGCAGCCGTGTAGCCAGCAAACTGCTCAACTTCGAAGCCCAGCGCTAGGCCCACCGCCTGCGCCAGGCTTTTGGACGCTTAAAACCCAAGGCCAGCCATGCACGACACTAATCTACTGCAACTGATCACCGACGATTTTGCTCCAGCGCAACGCTTGCTGGAGTTACTGCAAACCGAGTCCCTCGCCTTGCACGGTCGTGACATGCCACTGCTCGAAGAGATTCTGGCGCAGAAACAGGCATTGATCATTTTGCTCGAACAGCATGGCCGCAAGCGCAGCGAAATCCTCGCCAGCCTCAACCTGCCCATCACTCGCAGCGGCCTTGAACAGCTCGCCAGCCATTCAAGCATTGGCGACCAGTTGCTGGAACAGAGCGATGTGCTGACCGATCTTCTGGCCCAGTGCCAGGCGGCCAACGTCAAGAATGGCCAGTCGATCCTGATGCAGCAGGCCGCCACGGCCAATCAGCTGAAAATCCTCACCGGTGGCGAACCTCCAGCGCTTTATGATGCTCGCGGATCAACCGCCAAGATGGCAAAGCCACGTCCGCTCAGTCAGGCTTGACCCCCCGCCCATGAGCACGCCCTATCAAGACGCGAAACATGCTGGCAGAATGCCGGCCAGTAGTCTTATTTTGTCTGGAGATTGATGAACCGTGTTCAATGCCTCAAGCGCGGAAGACGCTCCGCAACCACCCAAGGTGCTTACCACACCTCTGGAAATCTCCGGCAACCTTCGGCAGCTGCAAGACAGCCATGACCCGCTGATCATCACGTTCCATGAGCGCAGCCAGCGCTTCCAGAGCTATCTGGTGGACCTTGATCGTGACAGCAACATGATTGCCCTGGACGAGATGATCCCCCGCGACGGAGAACGCTTCCTGCTGGCCGGCGAACCCTTCAAGGTCGAAGGCTTTCATGACGGTGTGCGCATTGCCTGGGAAAGCAACGGCCCGCTGACTATCGACGAGTCCGGCGGTGGTCGTTGCTATCGTGGCGCGCTGCCTTCCGAAGTGGTTTACCACCAGCGCCGCAATGCCTTTCGCGCTGCGTTGAAGTTGGCGCAACTGGTCAATGTCGAGTTGGGCGGTGAAAAGCTCAAGGCGCCGATCAGTGGCAAGTTGCTGGACATCTCTGCCACCGGCTGCAAGCTGCGCTTCGAGGGCGACATCACCTCCAGCCTGCAACTGGGTCAGGTCTACGACCGCTTCATGGCCGCCCTGCCCTTTGGCAGCATGACCGCCCCGGTTGAACTGCGTTACCTGCACTTCGAAGAAAGAATCTCCACCACCTTCGCCGGCGTGCGCTTTCACAACATGAGCGGCCTGGTGCAACGGCAGGTCGAGCGCTTCGTCTATCAGCTGCAACGCGAAGCTCGACGCTTCGACAAAGACGACATGTAATACGGCGCTTCAATAAAAAACGGGCAGTCCCTTGCGGTGACTGCCCGTTTTTTTATGCCTCGATTTAAGGCCTGGCCTCGGTGAAACTTTGTTCGCGACCCGCGTCCGGGTCTTCCGGATCGTCTGGAGTTGGCTCGGGATCAGGTGTCGGCTCGGGTTCGGGTTCAGGCTCAACCGGATTATGCATCTGGTCTTGTACCACCTGCTCATCGACCCGCGGGTCAAGCGCTGCCACCAGGGGTGAACTCGACATGCTGTCCGGCATGGCCACGTGATGCAGCGGCGCATCGTCGACCACGTGCAGGTTGGTCACTGCTTTCGGGCGAATCCGCCACACCAGCACCAGCGCGAAGAAACTGAAGAAGGCATACAGCATGTGGCTGCCGAACAGCTTCATCAACACCCCGGCCACCAACGGCCCGATACTCGCGCCAACACCGTAGGTCACCAGCAGCATCGCCGTCAGGGACACCCGGCGATCCCCCTCGACGTGGTCGTTGGAGAACGCCACGGCCAACGGATACAAACAAAATTGCACCAGCGAACAGAGGAACCCGGCGATGAACAACACCTCCAGCGGCACCTCAGTCATGATCGCCAGCGGCAACGCGGCCAACGCCAGACAAAAGGCAAAACAGCGGATCAGCAGCGCCCGATCATACCGATCGGACAACCAGCCCAGCGGCCACTGCACCACCAGCCCGGCAAAAATGCAGCTACCCATGAACAGACCGACCTGCTCCGTGGACAACCCCTGCTGCGAGGCATACAGCGGCGCCAGACCGTAGAATGAACCGACGATCAACCCCGCGCCCAACACCGTGCTCAATGACTGCGGCACGCGCTTGATAAAGAACCGTGGCTCCATCGGCGCCGGATGCAGAGCCGCCGGGTGAATGCGTCGGGTCAGGGCCACCGGCACCAGGCACAAGGCGAAGCACAGTGCGACCAGCATCAGCAGTTCCAGGCCAAGGGCCGGGTGCAGGACCAGGATCAATTGGCCCAACACCAGCCCCAGGTACGAGGCAATCATGTAGCCGCTGAACACCAGGCCGCGCTGCTTGGCCTCTGCCTGCTCATTGAGCCAACTTTCGATGACCATGTATTGGCACATCATGCCCAGGCCGACGATGACCCGCAGGAACAGCCACGCGGGCAGCCAGTCAATCAAGCCGTGGCCCAACACCGCCGCACCGACAATCCCGGCGCACGCTGCATAGGCGCGGATATGCCCGACCCGGGCAATCAATCGGTGACCGATCTTGCCGCCCAGCACCAGGCCAAAATAGTTGGCCGCCATCAGCGCACCGACCCACAGGCTGTCGACATGGTCGGCCGCCAGGCGCAGGCCCAGATACGTACTTAACAAGCCAGAGCCGATCAACATCATCAGCGAGGCGAAATAAAGCGCTCGAAAGGATTTCCAGATTTGGCGCATCGGCGTTCCGAGCGGCTCCTTGCAGTGGGATCGGGCTAGCGCAAAACGATAGCCCGAGGACGACGGATCGTCAGGCCTGGGCTGCTAAAACACGCCGTTCCCAGGGAGTAATTTCATCAAAGAAGCTGGTCAATTCCATGGTCTTCGAAGCGATGTAGCCTTCGATGAACTCCTTGCCGAACAGTTCCATCGCCAATTGGCTACGTTTCAGACGTTCGAGAGCAGCGTGCAAGGTACATGGCAACGAAAGATTATCCGGCACCACGAATTCGCCCTGGATCGGCGCGCTCGGTTCCAGTTCGTTTTCGATACCGTAGAGCCCGGCCGCCAGGCTCGCGGCAATCGCCAGGTACGGATTGGCATCGGCGCCGGGCAAGCGATTCTCCACCCGGCGGGCCACCGGCGAGCTGGCCGGAATGCGCAAACCCGCCGCCCGGTTGTCGTGGGACCAGCAGGCATTATTCGGTGAGGCAAACGGGTGGCACAAGCGCTGGTATGAATTCACGTTCGGCGCAAACAACGCGGTGAAGTCTGCCATGCCGGCCTGCTGACCGCCGATGAAATGACGGAAGGTCGCCGTCGGCTCGCCAGCCTTGTCGCTGAACACATTACGGCCGCTGCCGATCTCGACGACGCTCTGGTGAATGTGCATCGAACTGCCCGGTGTGTGGGCCAACGGCTTGGCCATGCACACCACCGTCAAGCCGTGCTTGAGCGCGACTTCCTTGAGCAGGTGCTTGAACAGGAAGGTCTGGTCGGCCAGCAACAGCGGATCGCCATGCAGCAAGTTGATCTCGAACTGGCTGACGCCCATCTCGTGCATGAACGTGTCGCGGGGCAAGCCCAGGGCCGCCATGCATTCATAGACTTCGCTGAAGAATGGACGCAAGCCGTTGTTGGAACTGACACTGAACGCCGAATGACCATCCTCGCGACGACCGTCCAGACCCAGCGGCGGCTGGAAGGGCTGCGTCGGGTCCGTGTTGGGTGCGAAGACGAAGAATTCCAGTTCGGTCGCCACCACCGGCGCCAAGCCCCGCGCGGCATAACGGGCGATGACGGACTTGAGTTGGCCGCGAGTCGACAGCGAAGAGCTCTCCCCGGTCAGTTCATCCGCATCACAAATGGCGAAGGCCCGAGGATGTTTGCTCCAGGGCAGGCGATGAATCTGCGCAGGGTCGGCAATCAGCGCCAGGTCACCATCATCGCTGCCGTAGAAACGCGCTGGCGGATACCCGCCCATGATGCATTGCAGCAGCACACCCCGCGCCATCTGCAACCGTCGCCCTTCGAGGAAACCCTCGGCGGTCATTACTTTGCCCCGTGGTACGCCGTTCAAATCCGGCGTGACACATTCAATCTCATCAATGCCCGTCAATCGCTGAGCGAGTGAACGCTGGCCATCGGTTGTCATGACGCAATCCTTGTTGTTGTGCGAGCCGCGAACGGCGACCCGTACAAAATAGGCTCCGGCCGTTCGGAATATCAAGCACCGCCGAACAAAAAACCAACCGCAGAGGGGATCGTGTCAGGGCAAGTAAAGACTGAAAACGCCACCACCGAGCGGGCCGCCATTACTGATGCGGGTATAGCCTCCCACGCCGTTGCGCTGATGCAACGCCGCAATTCGCCCGGCGAAGTACAGACCGAGGCCGGTGCTGCCCGAGCTTTGATTGATACCCTGCACGTAATCGGCCTGGCGCTCGATCATCTCGGGCGGGTAACCCTCGCCGTCGTCATTGATGGTGATCACCAGTTGACCGGCGTCATCGCTGACCGTAATCAACAGCGCGTCCCTGGCATAGCGAATCGCGTTGTTGATGCTGTTGGCCAGCACCGAAGCGATCAGCTCGCGATCAAAGAAACCCAATGGGCTCAGTGGGTCCACTTCATAGGTGGCCATGATGCCGCGACTGGCGAACACCTCCTGATGTGCGGCCAATTGCGCCTCAATAAAATCATCCAGCTCATGATAGGCCGGCTGCAATGGCATCTGATTGACGCCGAGCTTATACAGCCCGAGCAACTGCACCAGCATGCCGTTGAGGTGGGCGAATTCAAAGTCGATGACGCCCTGCTCTCTGGAGTGCTGCTGATCGGGCAAGCGTGCCAGCCATTGGCTGTGGGCCTGCATCAGCATTGCCAGGGAGTTCTTCATGTCGTGCACGGTCGAGGCAATCACCGTGGAGAAATCGAGTGCCTGTTCGCTGTCGTTCATTCGCCAAACGCCTTGCTTCGCAGCTTCTGATAACGGGAAAAACGCGCATCGGTATCGGGCATCATGCCGACCGTTTTCAGGCAAGCACGACACTCCTCGAGTTCCGCCGACGGGACACTGGTGTCGGTGCCGTGCAGCAGCGATTGCGCCATGTTCAGCGCGATACTGATGTTCTTCGGTTGCAACGCCAGGGCTTTGCGGAACACATCCCGCGCTTCCACCAGGTTGCCGGTCTTGTACACGCGCACGCCTTGACGGTTGAGGTCGGCGGCGGCGTTACCGGCGTTGAGAATAGTCGGGTCGTCGGTCAATTTGGCGATGCCCTGCATGACGGTCGGGTCGTCACCGTAGATTTCCGCGCAATTTTTCAGCATCGACGCACCGGCCGTGGCCTGCCCGAGCATTTGCAGTTGCTTGGCCACCAGCAGCGCCGCTTCGGCACTCATGAATTGCTCCATGCCATCGAGGCGCATCATTGCTTGCTCGGTGAGCTTCTCGGCGGTCTCGGCGTCGTTGAGCAGCAGGCTGGTGGCTTTCATCAACCGCGCACGGATCTGCAGACCCGGGTCGGAAGGGTTCTCCTTGGCCACCGCGCTGAGGGTCGTGTTGATTTCCAGTCGGGTCCGGGTGTCGAGGCCCTTTTCGCTGCCCTTGCTGATCAAAGCGTGGGCCAGGCCCAGGTTGCTTTCCGCATCCTTGAAGCGGGACTGAGCACCTTGAGCCACCGCTTGGCGATAGGCTTTGGAGGCGGTCTCGAAATCTTCGTTGGTCATCGCCAGCTTACCCAGCAACGCTTGCCGACGAACCGCCAGTGGCGACAGGCGAATAGCCTCCTCCAACACGCGCTGGGCGCCTTTGGTATCGCCTTCTGCCACCAGCACATCGGCCATGCCGTCATAGAGCGCTGGCATCATCGGAAACACCTTCAGCGCTTTTTCGTAGACACCTTTGGCCTGGCTGACCTGACCACGCTTGAACAGCAACTTGCCCAGCCCGGCAAACGCCCAAGGCAGCGGCCGATCAGCAATGATGCCGTCGTAGAGACGCTCCAACGCTTCGTTCTGGTTCAGGTCACGCAGGGCATCGGCGCGATAACGCAGGCACAGCGGCGAGTAGCGGATGTCCTGCTTGCACAGGGCAATACAAGCGTTGAGCACCTCGACCGGTTTGCCGCGATCGAGCGCCTGCAAAATCGGTTTGAGCAAAGTCTTGCGCTGGACCAGTCGCTCCAGCCGCTGGGCCAGGCCCGAGCGATTGAACGGCTTGGTCAGGTAAGCGTCGGGCTCGTGCTCCAAAGCGCTGAGCACCATTGCCTGACTGGTCTCGGCGGTGACCATGACAAACACACTTTCATGGCTGATCAGCTTCTCGATCATCAGGTCTTCGAGCACCTGCTGACCGTTCTTCTTGCCATCGCCCAGGTGAAAATCCTGCAGGATAAAATCGTAGGACTTCTGCGCACACATACGCAGCGCCTGCTCACCGGTATCAGCGGTGTCGACATCCTTGATGCCCAGTTCCCGCAGCATGGACCTGACGGAGCTGCGGAAATCCGAGAAATCATCGACGATCAGAAAACTCTTTTGGTGATACGACAGCATCGAAGATTTCCAGGCAATTTAAGAAGAACAACCCAAAGGCGAACATACGGCTCTGCGGCGCTTTCGGCGCTTTCGGCGCTTTCGGCGCGCAGATGATAGCTGGCGGCAAAAGGCTATCAAGCGATTTCTCATCAACCCGCAGGATATCTGTGAGTCGCCGCAAACAAAGAGAACATCGACCGTTCGGGTTATCGGCCAGCAGTGGCGTTCCCTTGAAGCGTTGGGCATATAAACATGCATTTGGGTGCGTGGATGCTGGCCTTAAGGCACACTCGGCCAGCGCAAAACCACGACAAACTGACTTTATAAACTCAAGGCCTTATTACTGTGCACTTAAAAGGACGTTGGATTTTGTCCGCTTGCGCCTTGCTGTCTTCACAGCAAGCACTGGCGACTGGAATGGACTGCGCAAAAGCGGCTAGCACCGTTGAAAAAACTATCTGTGCCAATAAAGCGCTGTATGAACTGGATACTCTAATGGGAGGCGCTTACCGGCGCCTGGTCAAGTCCAGCCTCCAAGAACAATCCGAGTTGAAAACGGCCCAACGCGCCTGGCTTAAAACCCGTGATCAATGCGCTGAAAACGTGGAGTGCCTCGATAAAACCTATCGCGAACGCTTGCAAGGATTGCAAAGGCAATGGAGCAAGGCAGTCGCCTATATACCTGATGACGTTGACAGACAGGTATCAGAGGACTTGCGACTGGGGATACAAGCAGCGAGCGCTACCGATGCAGAATTTCCGTTAGAGCGAATGCTTGACTCACTGACGATCAAAACAGGCACCACGCAATTTTCAGATGTGAAAGACAACGATAGCGATCGCGACGAAACTCAATTCCCAACGACAACTCCCCAAGGCGTTACCCGGGATGAATGGAAAGCGCTTACTGCGTCTAAAATTGAGGGCGCTGGCGAGTACGGTAATAGCTCTTACACCTTGATGGATATGGACGGTGATGGGCGGCGGGATCTTGTTGTCGATACTTATGCAGGTGGCACTGGCTTATTTTCGTACATAGAAACGTTTCATCGCTCGGCAGATAGGTTTGTCAGAAGGACAGATGTTCAGGGCGCTGAATCGGGCAGTTCGCTTCTATCCCTTAATGATCGTGGGGCGAATCAATCCGTCGACTGGATAAATGTGCGTGGGCGTATTTATGCGGCCTACCGAGTCAGCTATTACGGTGTTGATAAGCTCTATCTTCTTAACCCGCTCAAGGTAACGGGTACAGTTCCCATTGTGACTGTTAACTACCGTTACGAACTGTCGGTGCCCAAGGTCCAAAAAGATGAAGCCGACGGTTCCAGTGCCACTCTGGACGATGCGCTACATGAAGCGCTTACCCAGGCGTTGAGCAAAGTAAGCAAAACCGAAGCGAAAGATATCGGCGATCAGAGCAGTCCCCTTTGCCCTATTCCTCCAACCGGGGTAGGCGACGGCGCCTACTACAGTTATGGCCCAGGGCATTACACCTTCGAGATAGTGGGTGATATGCCGGTCATGGTCGCTGGGCAATGCTATATCGGAAGATTGATGGACTGGTTTGGGGGGTACAGCCTCAAGGATGGTTTGTATGCGCAATTGGTGATGCGTAAGCCTGATCTAGAGGAATCCGAGCGCAGCTATCAGGTTATTGGAAAACGTCGCATGATCGAGGTGACTACTTCAAACGGCGCAGTAGAGGGAGACAATGGCGGCTAGTCTGGCCGCCTAAAGCCACCAGGTACGAAAAAGCCCCACCAGGGATTCCTGTGTGGGGCTTTTTATCGAAGCGCACTTTACTTGCGGGCAAAACAAAACCCCTACCTGCATACGCAGATAGGGGTTTCGGAATTTAATCTTGACGATGA
>NZ_MOBP01000083.1 GCF_003732665.1 Pseudomonas frederiksbergensis
CACATCGGGTTTTTCCTTGAGGATCAAACGGCCCAGCTGCCAGGCGAAGCGCAGCAGCGAGCGCACATCGCGCTTGGTCCGGTCGAACGTCTTGATCTGTTTTTCATCAATGCCGTGCAGCTCTTTTTTCTGATCGAACGGGATCAGGTACACCAGTTCATAGTTGCCGGCCTCGCCCTCAGGTGGCGCCGAAATCGTGCGGATAACGGTGGCCACACCACCCTTAATCGTCTCGGCCACTTGCAGTATTTTTTTCACAATCCACCCATTTCCATGCAGGTAATAACCATCGCCG
>NZ_MOBP01000084.1 GCF_003732665.1 Pseudomonas frederiksbergensis
AGCCCCCTCGCCACAATGGGTGGTTACTTGCGAGGTTTTCGACGGGAGGATCAAAAGAACGCAGCCTTCGGCAGCCCCTACGGAGGATCGCGCAAATCTATAGGAGCTGCCGGAGGCTGCGATCTTTTAGGATATGGCTACTGGTCGTGATCAATATCCAGCTTACTGAACGTCACTTTCCCGCCTTCGCTGGTGTACCCGGCGTGGTCCTGCACATACACGCCGGCCTTGAAATACAGCGGTTTGTCGCGCCATGTAGCGCTGATGTTCGAATCCCAGTGATAGTCCGCCGCGCTGATGCCCAGTTGTCCGCCAGGGCTCAGGTGCAGGAGGTAGGAAAACTCCTGATCCAGCTTCACGCCGGTCGCGACGGTGATGACCCGGCCTTCGCCGTCATCGGGGTGACTGCGCACTTT
>NZ_MOBP01000085.1 GCF_003732665.1 Pseudomonas frederiksbergensis
CATGCCGCCGGTATCAAGGATTTGCTGACCCCCGAAGAGAACCTCAGTTGGCTCTGCGCATTGCATACGCCGGCCGGCCGCGAAGCGATCTGGCAGGCGTTGGCGGCGGTAGGGCTGCGCGGCTTCGAAGACGTGCCGAGCCACACCTTGTCCGCCGGCCAGCAACGCCGCGTGGCCCTGGCCCGGCTGTATCTGGACAGCCCGCCGCTGTGGATTCTCGACGAGCCGTTCACCGCCCTGGACAAGCAGGGTGTCGCGCAGCTCGAGGAACACTTGGCCCAGCACTGTGAAAACGGTGGCATGG
>NZ_MOBP01000086.1 GCF_003732665.1 Pseudomonas frederiksbergensis
GGTTTGCCGAGCGATTGCTGGAAGGTTATGGCATGTCGGTGCTGGCGGGAGAGGCCTTCGGGCCGAGTGCGGCGGGGCATATCCGGATTGGGTTGGTGGTGGACCAGGTGAAACTGGCGGATGCGTGTCGGCGGATTGCGCTGTGCGCGGCGGATTTGCTGGAGGCGCGGCGGGCCTGAAGGATTTGCATTGCCTGGGCGGGCCCCTTCGCGAGCAAGCCCGCTCCCACAGGG
>NZ_MOBP01000087.1 GCF_003732665.1 Pseudomonas frederiksbergensis
CACCGGTGCGAATACCTTTACGGGCAGCGTAAATCGCTGCCGCAGCACCGGCCGGGCCGCCGCCGACGATCAACACATCAAACGCCTCTTTTGCGCTGATCTTCTCGGCCTTGCGTTCGACACCACTGGTGTCGATCTTGGCGAAGATTTCTTCCACGCCCATGCGGCCCTGGCCAAAAATTTCGCCGTTCAAGTACACGCTAGGCACCGCCATGATCTGGCGCTTGGCGACTTCGGCCTGGAACAGTGCGCCGTCGATGGCGACGTGACGGATGT
>NZ_MOBP01000088.1 GCF_003732665.1 Pseudomonas frederiksbergensis
TGGAATCGGTCACCGAGGCGCAGTTTGACGGCTTGCTGAACGTTCACCCCAAAGGACCGTTTTTCCTGACCCAGGCCTTGCTGCCGCTGATGGAAGAGGGCGCCAGCATCGTCAACCTGACCAGCGCCACCACCCGCGTCGCCACGGCGGGCGTTGCGCCTTATGCGGCCTTCAAGGGCGGACTCTATGTCCTTACCCGCTACATGGCCAAGGAATTCGGGCCTCGGCGCATACGGGCCAATGCCGTTTCGCCGGGTGCCATTTGCCCC
>NZ_MOBP01000089.1 GCF_003732665.1 Pseudomonas frederiksbergensis
CGACGCAAACAGGTGTATTCCTGTCAACGCTGTCAGGAATCGACGCTAGCTGGTGCTGATGGAATGAGCAAGATTATTTTTTATAAGCTTATATCGATATTAAGCTGTTGCAAAATAACTATAAACAATCAAAATCACCAAAATGGTGAGGCCTCTCACCAATTTGACGCACTTGACAGGAGCGAAAAAAAGACCAGATTTCCTATGTGAAATCAGCGGCTTGAGGATGGACTATGGTTGATGCGCAAGTGTGAAAAAAAGATCGATGCACCAGATTGAGTCCTGACTGTTCCGACAACTTTCTGCACATTCCGCCTGAGTGGCGTGGCAAGTAATCGAAGACTCAATAGTTGAATGAATAAAACTGATAAACATCAGTTGTTTAGCAAAGTTTTATGGCACG
>NZ_MOBP01000090.1 GCF_003732665.1 Pseudomonas frederiksbergensis
CGAACGGGACGCGATCCAGCACCTGATGGAAACCCAGAACCCGTACCTGGCCGGCGTGGATGCGATGCAGGCGCCGGATGGCGACACCCTGCTCGACCCGGCGTTCGAAGCACGGTTCCAGGTGCCGCACTGCCCGCACTGCGGCGAAGAACGGATGAAACCGGACGTAGTGTTTTTTGGCGAGAACGTCGCACAGGTGACGGCGGCGAGGGCCATGGCGGCGGTTGAGCAAGCGGCGGGGTTGCTGGTGGTGGGGTCGTCGTTGATGGCGTATTCGGCGTTCAGGTTGTGTCGGGCGGTGGTGGATCAGGGGAAACCGTTGATTGCGATTAATCTGGGCAAGACCCGGGCGGATGACATTTTGCAGATGAAGATCGAGGCGTCTTGAGAACAGATGTTACACCTGCTGACACAACGCCTATCCCGATGATTGTTCCAATACCTCGCTTAAGACTTGCGCAGGAGCG
>NZ_MOBP01000091.1 GCF_003732665.1 Pseudomonas frederiksbergensis
ATGGGCGCCGGCTGGTTCCCACCGGGCATGCTCGGCATCGGCATCGGCGGCACCGCCGAGAAAGCCGCCGTCATGGCCAAGGAAGTGTTGATGGAATCCATCGACATCCACGAACTGAAGAAGCGCGGCCCGTCCAACCGTATCGAAGAGATCCGCCTGGAGCTGTTCGAGAAGGTCAACCAACTGGGCATCGGCCCCCAGGGCCTGGGTGGCCTGACCACCGTGCTCGACGTGAAGATCGTGGATTACCCGACCCACGCTGCTTCGTTGCCGGTGTGCCTGATCCCG